>NZ_AUDI01000001.1 GCF_000425385.1 Pseudoduganella violaceinigra DSM 15887
CAATCTGAGCCAGGATCAAACTCTTCAGTTCAATCTCTGTTTTTCCGATATTGCTACCGGAGGTCACTCACTCAAAATACTGACGAATCTCTTGCGAGATTACGTTTAATATATTTTGTGCGAGCGTTATAACGTATATTTTGAGCATCGGACCCGAAGGTCCGGGCATATCGTCAAACGCCCACACTTATCGACTGTTGATTTTTAAAGATCGCTGCTTGTTTATTCGACGAAGCGTTGTGTTCGTCAGCAGCAGAGAAGCGAGATTATGCGGTACAGCGTGCAACTCGTCAACCCCTTCTTTTTCCCGCTTCGCTTACTGTTTTAACAGTGCTGCGTTGCGAGGGACAGAACTATAGCAAACGATCCGCCTGTCCGCAAGGGCATTCTTCTATTCCCGGAATTCTGCATTCTGTCGCACGCCGGTGGCGGCTTTGCGCAAGGTTATCTACACTTGCCCCATATTCAATAGAAGGTTGCGCATGTTTCCAACTCCGAAAGCCCAAGACACAGCAAAAACTGTCCTGGCCTGGTTACACCGGGCCTTCGATGCGACGACTGGCTGGGTAACACACTTGTCTTGGTGGAAATTTTTCCTGTTTGCCGCGCTGTCGATGATCGCCGCGTCCATTTTGCAGGAAGAACTCTTCTCGCCCTCCCGTGACGAAGAGATGGTGATGCGTTCCCATAAGCGCCCCAACAAGGCCGGGACGGCCGACCCAAATATCACGATTGACGATAGCGGTATTCACTTCAATCCGCGTGCCGGCAAGATCAAGAAGCCGGCAGCGGACGCCGATGCGGACGCCGACACTGGCGACGACACCGCCCCCGCACCGAATGAAGCCGAGGAAGCCACCGCCGCCGAAGCTGCCGCCCCTGCCCTGCCCGCCGACCCGGTCGCCGCGGCAAATCCGGCGCCGCCCGCTCCGCCAGCCCCGCCCGCCCCAAAAGCCGGCAAAACCAGGATGCCTGCCGCACCAGCGGCGCCGGCGGCGCCAATGCCGGGCGAGGAAGTCCATATCGAACTGCCGCCGCAAATTGGTGAGGAATTGTCCAACGCGCTGGAGCAAGCCGTCGACAGCGCAGCCGAAGAAAAGTCTTCCCGCTACCATAAGCAGGCCTCGACCTGGTTCACCAGTTTCATCACGCTCCTGCTGCTGGCCCTTTTTGCGATGAAGGCGCTGGTTGGCGGCAAGAAGAAGGCGGAAGCGGAAGCCCAGGTCGCAAACGCGGCGGCCGAACGCGAATCCATGCAGCGCCAGCTGAGCGAAGCCAAGATGCAGATGATGCAGGCCCAGGTGGAGCCTCACTTCCTCTTCAACACCCTGGCCTCAGTGGAACATTTGATCGAAACAGATCCGCCGCGCGCCTCGGCCATGCAGCGCAGCCTGATCAAGTACTTGCGCGCTGTGCTGCCGCAAATGCGCGAGAACAAGCTGACCAGCACGCTGGGCAGCGAGTCCGACATGGTGGCGGCCTACCTGGCCCTGTTGAAAATGCGCATGGAAGAACGCCTGAGCGTCGAATTTGATGTCTCCGAAGGCCTGCGCACCGCCGCCTTCCCACCCATGATGCTGCAATCGATGGTGGAAAACGCCATCAAGCACGGCCTGGAAGGCAAGCCCGATGGCGGCTACCTGAAGGTTCGCGCGGAAGTGGCGCACAGCAAGCTGCGCGTGACCGTCACCGACAATGGCCTGGGCTTCGGCGCCAAGCCAAGCACGGGCACCGGCCTGGGCCTGACCAATATCCGCGAACGCCTGAAGCTTCTGCACGGCGACCAGGCCTCGCTGAAAATCGAACCCAACCAGCCGAGCGGTGTGATCGCCATTATCGAAGTGCCGTACCAGCTGGCGCGCTCGGAATAAGCGATTGCCTTAAGCTGCGATCCATTGAATAATTGATACTTCTTATTTCATCTTATTGAGCACCATGCCCACTGCAATTATTGCCGACGATGAGCGACTGATGCGTGACCAGCTGCGCATGCGGCTGGAACAAGTCTGGCCGGAACTGGAAATCCTCGGCGAAGCCAAGAACGGCGACGAAGCGATTGAACTAGTCGAGGAATTGAAGCCTGATTTCACCTTCCTCGATATCCGCATGCCGGGCAAGAACGGCATGGAAGCCGCCGCTGAAATCGGCAACAGGAGCAATGTGGTATTCGTCACCGCTTACGACGCCTATGCGGTGGAAGCTTTCGAGCGCGGCGCGGTCGACTACGTGCTGAAGCCGCCCGAGCCCGAGCGCCTGAAGATCACCATCGAACGCCTGAAGGGCCGCCTCTCGTCGCCGGCCGCCAGCGCAGCGCAAGGCGCGGACATGGCTGCCATCCTGAGCCAGCTGGCGGAAAAGATCGCCTCGCCGAAGCCGAAATTCCTGCAATGGATCCAGGCCAGCATCGGCTCCGACCTGCGCATGATCCCGGTCGAGGAAATCCTGTTCTTCCGTTCGGACGAAAAATACACCTGCGTGCAGACCGACAAATTCGAGGCCTTG
This sequence comes from Pseudoduganella violaceinigra DSM 15887, assembly GCF_000425385.1. Taxonomy (GTDB): domain Bacteria; phylum Pseudomonadota; class Gammaproteobacteria; order Burkholderiales; family Burkholderiaceae_D; genus Rugamonas; species Rugamonas violaceinigra. Next base: position 2,503 of record NZ_AUDI01000001.1, read on the forward strand.
ATCCGCAAGCCGGTGCGCGACCTGGCCGATGAGCTGGATCCCGCCCTGTTCTGGCAGATCCACCGCGCGACCCTGGTCAATGTGAATGCCATCGAAGGCGTAACGCGCGACATCCGGGGCCGCCACCTGGTGATGATCAAAGGCCGTCCAGACAAATTGGAAGTCAGCCGCTCCTTCCTGCATCTGTTCAAACAGATGTGATGCAGATCAAGCCGTCCGGCGGCTGGCTGTAATACGGTGTCCTGGTGGCCGCAGCCGCCAGGAGACCGACCTTGAAGAATCCCCGCACCCGCATCCAGGGACGCCGTTCCACCGATTCCGCCTTGGCGGCGATCCGGGAGGACGAGCGCGTCCACATCTCGCGCGAACTGCATGACGACCTTGGCCAGCTGCTGGCCACCCTGCGGCTTGAACTGACCCTGATGAAGCGGCTTCCGCCAGGCTCGCCGGAAGCCGAAGCCCGCATGGCGAGCATGGACAGCCTGCTGCTGACGGCAATCGGCTCCTTGCGCCGCATCGCGGGCAATCTGCGCCCGCGCGCGCTGGAGGAAGGCGGCCTGTACTTCGCGCTCGAAAGCCTGCGGCGCGAATTCGAAAAGCGGCACGGCATCCGCTGCGCGCTGGAAGCCCAGCCCGACGCGCTGGAGCTCGACGAACGCCATAGCACGGCAATTTACCGCCTGGTGCAGGAATCGCTGACCAATATCGCACGCCATGCCGGCGCCAGCGCAGCGCAGATCAGCCTGCGGCGCGACGACGCTGAGCTGAGCATCGATATCCAAGACGATGGACGAGGCATCGCCAAGGGGGATATGGCGAAAGTGAATACCCTGGGACTGCTCGGCATGCGCGAACGGGTTGCTGCGCTTCAGGGAAGCATCAGCGTGGATGGCAGCGCCAGCCCTGGGCGCGGGACCCGGGTAGCGATCAGGATTCCCCTCCCGGGCGGATCCTGAAAAAAAAAGGCGGGTCCGAAGACCCGCCAAAGATCATGAATCGCTTCGAGAGAGATTTACTGCTTGCTGCAAAAGCTGCTTAGAAGGCGTGGCGCAGGCCCAGGTTGAACGCCTTGTCGCCGGTGCCAGCTTCGGTGTTGTTGCCAACGGTATAGCCAGCGCCGTTCTTGTTCTTGATCTTGGCGATCGAAGTGTAGGCGGTGGTGCGCTTGGACAGTGCATACAGGTAGCCGATGGCGTACTGGTTGGCGTCCTGGTTGTTTTGCTTGTCATCTTTGTGGATGTACGAAGCGACCAGGTTGCCGCCGCCCAGTGGCACGCCCACGCCCAGCAGCCATTCAGCGCTGTTGTTGGAGGACTTAGGGGCAACCGCGAAGCCGTAGGCATTAGCCACTGGCAGTGGTGCGCTGCCGGCGCCTTTGTCTTTTTCGTAGGCGAAGTAGGCCTTGGCGACGCCGAAGTCGTAGTTGGCGGCCAGCAGGGTGTTCTTCGCCTTGTCCTTGCGAACAGCCGGGGTGGCGCCGACTGCGGCCACGTCGTTGTTCTTATTGTTGTGAACCAGGCGCACGTTCAGCGGGCCCTGGGAGTAGTTCAGGCCGAGGCCGAACTGGCGGCCGGCGGTGTTGTCGCCGTTCTGCTCGCCCATGCCGTACATGGCATCGACGTTGAAGCCGGAGAAGACCGGGGAGCTATACACGATGGTGTTGGACGCGCGGGTGTTCACGCCGCCGGTAGGGAACAGGTTCTTGGCGCTGCCGGCGTAGCCCGCGCCGAATGGGTCGCCAACCTGGGACAGGGCGTTGTACAGCATGGTGTACTGGCGGCCCAGTGTGATCTGGCCGGCTTCGGCGCTCTTCAGGCCGACGTAGGCCTGGCGCTGTGCGAACACGCCAGCGGTGTCCTGGTCGCCGGTGTCGATCTTGACGCCGGATTCGATGACGAAGACAGCGGACGTGCCGCCGCCCAGGTCTTCCACGCCTTTGAAGCCCAGGCGGGAAGCCGAACCAACACCACTGGTCACCTTGTTGACGCTGCCGTTCACGCCGCCGCGCTCAGCGACGAAACCTGCGTCAGCGATACCGTAGATGGTCACATTGGACTGGGCTTGGGCTTGCGCGGCGAATGCGCCGATGATCAGTGCTGCCAGGGTAAGTTTTTTCACTTGTCGTCCTACTTTGTTGAAGTTGAGGGAAATGTTTCAAACGCAGCTATATTGCCCTCGAATTACTTCAACAATATGACAAGAAAAACTTACTTCAGGCGCCCCGTCACCACCCAGTAATATTCGGACCGCAGGACCTTGATTTCGCGCGCCGCAATGCCCAGGCGCTTGCGCAGCCAGCTGTCGGACGGGTAGTTTTTCATGACTTCGACGCGGTGTCCGGCGTCATCTTTCTGGAATTCGTAGGTATTTCCGTGCTGGTCGGTGCGCGCGATGGGGAAGCTCTCGCCGTCCACATAATCCTCGCCAAGCAACACCAGCAGGACATCCTTGCCGACCTTCTCACGCAGCTGCTTCAGGAACTTGTCCTGGGTTTCGCGCGGCACCTGGGCCCACAGGAATTCGGCGTAGACGGCCGTGTACTGGCCCGGCTCAGCGTCGAGGGTGGACAGGTCGGTGCTTTCCAGCTGCAGGACCTCATGGTCTTCCAGCAGATTTTCGACGTGCTCGCGCACCTCGTACAGTTCTTCTTCGTTAATCACAGTTCGTAGTTCTCATGTTCGCCCTTCATCGCCTGTTCGATCAACTTGCGGTTCAAAGTCGGCGCCAGCAGTTCGATGAAGGTATATATATAGGAGCGCAGGTAGGCGCCCTGCTTGACGGCCACGCGCGACACATTCATGCCGAACAGGTGTCCGGCAGGGATCGCGCGCAGGTTACGGTCGCGTTCCGGGTCGAAGGCCATGCCGGCAATGATGCCGATCCCCATGCCCAGCTCCACGTAAGTCTTGATCACGTCCGCATCGATCGCCTCCAGCAGCACGTCCGGCTTCAATCCCCGCTTTTCGAAGGCCTGGTCAATGCGCGACCGGCCGGCAAAGGCGGCATCATACGTGATCACGGGGTGCTCGGCCACCTCTTCCAGCGTGACCGATTTGATCCGCAGGAGCGGATGCTCGGGCGGCACCACCACCACGTGCTCCCATTGGTAGCAAGGCAGGGTGATCAGCCCGTCCACCGCGGCGATGGATTCGGTGGCGATGGCCAGGTCGGCCTGGTCGCGCTGCACCATCTCGGCGATCTGCCGGGGATTTCCTTGCAATAAAGACAAGCGCACCTTCGGGTATTTCTGCATGAAGGCCTGCACCACCTTGGGCAGCGTGTAGCGCGCCTGGGTGTGGGTGGTGGCGATGGTGAAGCTGCCCGAGTCCTGGGCGGCGTACTCCTTGCCGATGCGTTTCAGGCTGTCGATCTCCTGCATGATCAATTCCACCGACTGCAACACCAGCCTGCCCGGCTCGGTCAGGCCGCGGATCCGCTTGCCGTGCCTTGTAAAAATATCCACCCCCAGCTCCTCTTCCAGCTCAATGATCGCCTTGGAAACGCCCGGCTGGGACGTAAACAAGGCCTTGGCGGCGTCGGTCAGGTTGTAGTTCTGGCGTACGGCTTCCCGCACGAATCGCAGTTGGTGAAGATTCATTCTCGCTCTCGTTGGACTCCCCTGCGCGTATTTTACGCTGATGCTTATGCCTTAACAGCATATAAGCAAATAAAGACTATGTCGTTTGGAATAAAGCCCCGGTTTATTACCATTGATTCCACTTTGGGCATGCCTGACTGGGAAAGCTATGTATCAATACGACCAATACGACCATCTCATCATCCGCGAACGCATCGAGCAGTATCGCGGCCAGGTGCAGCGCCGCCTGAACGATGAGCTGACCGAAGCCGAATTCCTGCCATTGCGCCTGCAGAACGGCCTGTACATGCAGCGCCACGCCTATATGCTGCGCATCGCCGTCCCTTACGGCCTGCTGAGCGCCAAGCAAATGCGCATGTTCGCGCACATCGCCCGCAAATACGACCGCGGCTACGGCCACTTCACCACCCGCCAAAACATCCAGTTCAACTGGATCAAGCTGGAAGAGACGCCGGAAATCCTGAGCGAGCTGGCCTCGGTGGAAATGCACGCCATCCAGACTTCGGGCAACTGCATCCGCAACGTGACCTCCGACGAATTCGCCGGCGTCGCCGCCGACGAGATCATCGATCCGCGCCCTTATGCCGAGGTGCTGCGCCAGTGGTCGACCTTCCACCCGGAATTCATCGCCCTGCCGCGCAAGTTCAAGGTGGCGATCAACGGCGCCGTGGAAGACCGCGCCGCCATCGCCGTGCACGACATCGGCCTGACCGTGGTGACCAATGAAGCGGGTGAAATCGGCTTCAAGGTCATGGTCGGCGGCGGCATGGGCCGCACCCCGATCCTGGGCAGCGTGATCCGCGAATTCCTGCCGCGCGAACACCTGCTGACCTATACCGAAGCGATCATGCGCGTGTATAACCTGCACGGCCGGCGCGACAACAAGTACAAGGCCCGCATCAAGATCCTGCTGAAAGCCCTGGGCGTGGAAGAATTCACACGCCAGGTGGAAGCGGAATGGGAAGACCTGAAGGGCACCGAACAGACCCTGACGCTGGAGGAAATGGAGCGCATCATCGCCTACTTCCAGCCGCATGCTTACCAAACCCTGCCGGCGATCGATCCGGCCGCCGCGCACGCCGACAACAGGGCCTTCCACAATTGGCTGAAGCGCAATGTGAAGGCGCACAAGGTACCCGGCTATGCCGCCGTCGTGCTGTCGCTGAAAAAGACCGGCGTGCCCCCCGGCGATGCAACCGCCGAACAGATGGATTTCATGGCCGATCTGGCCGAGCGCTACAGCTTTGCCGAACTGCGCGTTACCCACGAGCAGAACATCGTGCTGGCCGACGTCGAGCAATCGCGCCTGTTCGAGCTGTGGCAGGAAATCAAGGCGCACGGCCTGGCCACGCCGAATATCGGCCTGCTGACCGACATCATCTGCTGCCCGGGCGGCGACTTCTGCTCGCTGGCCAATGCCAAGTCGATCCCGATCGCCCAGGCGATCGCGGAGCGCTTTGACCACATCGATTTCCTGCACGATATCGGCGATTTCGAGCTGAATATTTCCGGCTGCATCAACGCCTGCGGCCACCACCACGTCGGCAATATCGGCGTACTGGGCGTGGACAAGGACGGCGCCGAATGGTACCAGGTGTCGATCGGCGGCGCGCAAGGCAACCACTCCGCCATCGGCAAGATCATCGGCCCGTCGTTCTCCGCCCAGCAGATGCCGGAAGTGATCGACCGCCTGCTGCAGGTGTACCTGCGCGAGCGCACGCCGGAAGAACGCTTCGTCGACACGGCGCAGCGCCTGGGCATCGCCCCGTTCAAGGAATTTGTATATGCCACGCCGATTGAAACCGCGGGCCGCCTGGTAGGAGAAGACGAATATGCCTAAGCAAATCATCAAGGGCCGCGCGATCGTGGCCGACGACTGGAACCTGGTGCGCGCCGAAGAAGGTGCCGATGCCGACACCGTGTCCGCCTTGTCGGTGCCGGCCGGCCGCGTGATCCTGCCCCTGCAGACCTGGCTGGCGCGGCGCGAGGCGCTGTCGCCGCGCGCCGCGGCCGGCGAGATCGCCGTGTGGCTGGCACCGGACGAAGATCCGGTCGCCCTGCGCGAGGATTTGCCGCGCCTGGCCCTGGTGGCGATCGACTTCCCGAAATTCACGGACGGCCGCGGCTACTCGCATGCCTGGAACCTGCGCTCGCGCCTGGGCTGGACCGGCGAACTGCGCGCCATCGGCGACGTGCTGCGCGACCAGCTGTTCTCCATGCAGCGCGTGGGCTTCGACGCCTATGACACCCGTCCGGACCGCAGCATCGAAGATGCCCTGCTGGGCCTGACCGTGTTCAGCGAGACCTACCAGGCATCGGTCGACCAGCGCGTGCCGCTGTTCCGCCGCCACGCGCGCCCATCGCCTGCCACGGGAGCCTGACCATGAGCGAGCTCGCCACCCGCGTGCGGGATACGCTCGCCACGCTCGAACGCGTCGCCGCCGAATTTTCGCCGGCGGTGTTCGCCTCCAGCCTGGCTGCCGAGGACATGGTCCTGACGGACCTGATCCTGAAGGCCGGTCTCCCCATCGGCATCTTTTCGCTGGAGACGGGCCGCCTGCACAAGGAAACCCTGTCGATGGTGGCGCGCGTGCAGCAGCGCTACGGCTACGAGATCGCCTTGTACCGCCCGGCGCCGGCCGCGGTCGACGCCTACGTGCAAAAGAAAGGCCTGAACGCCTTCTATGACAGCGTGGAACTGCGCAAGGAATGCTGCAATATCCGCAAGGTCGAACCGCTGGGCCGTGCCTTGCAGGGAAAAAAAGCCTGGATTACCGGCCAGCGTCGCGCCCAATCCGCAACCCGCTCCGAGCTGGCGGTGCAGGAGTATGATGCCCCCCATGGCATGGAGAAATTCAACCCCCTGGCCGACTGGTCGGAGCAGGAGGTGTGGGACTATATCCGCGCCAATGAGGTGCCCTACAATGCGCTGCACGACCAGGGCTTCCCGTCCATCGGCTGCGAGCCCTGCACCCGCGCCATCGAGCCGGGCGAAGACGTCCGCGCCGGGCGCTGGTGGTGGGAAAACCCGGACTCGAAGGAATGCGGCTTGCACCTCGTGGACGGTAAACTGATTCGTATCAAAAAGGTAGGTTAAATGAACGCACTGGTAGAACAACACGTCAATTCGCGCCACCTGGACGCGCTGGAATCGGAAGCCATCCACATCCTGCGCGAGGTCGCGGCCGAATGCGCGAACCCAGCCCTGCTGTTCAGCGGCGGCAAGGACTCCGTGGTCCTGCTGCGCCTGGCCGAAAAAGCCTTCCGTCCCGGTCAATTCCCCTTCCCGCTGGTGCACATCGACACCGGCCATAACTTCCCGGAAGTGATCGAATTCCGCGACCGCCGCGTGGCCGAACTGGGCGAACGCCTGATCATCGGCTCTGTCGAAGACTCGATCAGGAAGGGCACCGTGCGCCTGCGCAACCCGCAAACCGATTCGCGCAACGCCGCCCAAGCGGTCACCCTGCTGGAAACCATCGCCGAACACGGCTTCGACGCCTGCATCGGCGGCGCCCGCCGCGACGAGGAGAAAGCGCGCGCCAAGGAGCGCATCTTCTCCTTCCGCGACGAATTCGGCCAGTGGGACCCGAAAGCCCAGCGTCCGGAACTGTGGGACCTGTATAACACCCGCGTCCACCCGGGCGAGAACATGCGCGTGTTCCCGATCTCGAACTGGACCGAGCTCGATGTCTGGCAATACATCGCCCGCGAAAAACTGGCGCTGCCGTCGATCTACTTTGCGCACGAACGCCAGGTCATCCCGCGCAACGGCCTGCTGGTGCCGCTGACCGGCCTGACCCCGGCCCGCGAAGGCGAGACTGTGGAAACCCAGACCGTGCGCTTTCGCACCGTGGGCGATATCTCCTGCACCTGCCCGGTATCGTCCGACGCCGCCGACGTGGACGCGATCATCGCGGAAACCGCCGTCACCCAGGTCACCGAGCGCGGCGCCACCCGGATGGACGACCAGACCTCCGAAGCCTCCATGGAAAAACGCAAGAAGCAAGGATACTTCTGATGAACGCACTGAACGACAACCTGAACCAGCGTAATCTGCTGCGCTTCATCACCGCCGGCTCCGTCGACGACGGCAAGAGCACCCTGATTGGCCGCCTGCTGTTCGATAGCAAAGGCATCTTCGCCGACCAGTTGGCCGCCGTGTCGCGCGCCAAGCACAAGCGCACCGTGGGCGACACCATCGACCTGTCCCTGCTGACCGACGGCCTGGAAGCCGAACGCGAACAGGGCATCACCATCGACGTGGCCTACCGCTACTTCGCCACGCCGAAGCGCAAGTTCATCATCGCCGACACGCCGGGCCACGAGCAGTACACCCGCAATATGGTGACCGGCGCCTCCACCGCCGACGCCGTGATCATCCTGGTCGACGTATCGAAAGTGAAGCTGCGCGAGGACGGCGGCGTCGACCTGCTGATCCAGACCAAGCGCCACTCCACCATCGCCCACCTGCTGCAGATCGAGCACGTGGTGGTGGCCGTAAACAAGATGGACCTGGTGAACTACGACCAGGACGTGTACGACCGCATCGTCAAGGCCTACGGCGAATTCGCCAAGACCCTGGGCATCAAGGACGTCAAGACCATTCCGCTGTCGGCCCTGGCCGGCGACAACGTGGTCGAGCCGTCCGGCAAGATGCCGTGGTACCAGGGCCCTACCCTGATCGAGTTGCTGGAAGACCTGTCGGTGTACGACGAAGCGCACGATGCGCCCTTCCGCTTCCCGGTGCAACTGGTGGCGCGCCATAACGGGCACGAAGCCAACGACTTCCGCGGCTACATGGGCCGCATCGAGTCCGGCAGCATCGCGGTCGGCGACCAGTTGGTGGTGCAGCCTTCGGGCCAGGCGGCCACGGTCAAGGAAATCGTCACCTTCGACGGCTCCCTGCAATCGGCCAGCGCCGGCCAGTCGGTCACCATCGTGCTGGAAGAATATGTCGACGTCTCGCGCGGCGACCTGCTCGCCTCCAGCGCCCAGCCGGCCACCCTGCTCAAGCAGGTCGCGGCCGACGTATGCTGGCTGTCCGAGGAGCCGCTGGACCTGCGCCGCAAGTACTTGGTCAAGCACGGCACCCGGCAAACGGCCGCAAAAGTGGCGAAAATCGACTCCATCCTTGACATCAACACCCAGCACCGTCACGATGCGAATGTGTTGAAGCTGAACGACGTGGCGCGCATTGCGCTGGCCACGCAGCAGCCGCTGGCGGCCGATGCCTATTCGGACATCCGCGCCACCGGCGCCTTCATCCTGATCGATGAGGTCACACACCAGACAGTAGCCGCCGGCATGATCCGCCTCGGCGAGTAACCTTCGCCAGACAGGAGCCTGCGCAATGCCATTCGGGAAAGTGTATTTAATTGGAGCGGGACCCGGGGCGCAGGACCTGATCACCATGCGCGGCGCACGGCTGCTGGCGCAAGCCGACGTGGTGCTGTACGACGCGCTGGTGACGGAGCAGATGCTGGAGCTGTGCCCGCAGGCCGAGAAGATCTCGGTCGGCAAGCGCGCCGGCCAGCGCTCCACCGCCCAGCAAGTCATCAACCAGCAGTTGGTCGATTGCGCCAGGCGCTACGGCACCGTGGTGCGCCTGAAGGGCGGCGACCCGATGCTGTTCGGCCGCGCCGATGAAGAGCTGTCGGCGCTGGAAGCCGAAGGCATCGACGTCGAGGTCGTCCCCGGCATCACCACCGCCGTGGCGGCGGCCGCAGCGGCCCTGCAGCCGCTCACCAAACGTGGCGTGGCGCGCAGCGTGGCCTTCTTCACCTCCTCCACCGCGCCGGGCCATCCGGAAGAACTCACCATCCCGTCCACCGACACGCTGGTGCAGTACATGGGCGGGCGCGAGGCGATCGCCACCGCCAACAACCTGTTGTCGCAGGGGCGCGCCCCGGAGACCCCGGTGGTCGTCATTGAAAACGTCAGCCGCGCCGACCAGCGCATTGAACGCATCACCCTGGCCGACCTGGCGCACGGCCTGCCGGCCGCGCACGGGCCGGTGCTGGTCATGCTGGGCAATGCCATGGCAGCCCGGCCGCAGCAAACCCGGTAAAATATCGTCCTCTTACAAATAGAGGTACAAGATGAGCCAAGCCCACGAAGTCCTGGAGCGCGCCCGCAATGCGCGCCTGGCAGGCAAATACGAAGACGCGCTGCGCGACCACCTATGGTTCCACGAGCATGCGCTGGAAGCCGATCCGTCGCTGGCGGGTGTGCGCCTGTCTTTCGCCCTGCGCGACTGGATCTACCTCGCCGAACAATTCCCGCTTGCGCGCCGCGCCCTGCAAGCGATCCGCGACCGCGACGCCCAGCGCATCCTGAGCGGCGGCGCCACGCCCGCCCGCTTCCACGACGTCTGCGCCATCAATAGCGCGCTGGGCGAGGAGCGCGCCACCCACGACCTGTTCACCCAGCTCGACACCAAGCTGCCCGAGCTGGCCCGGGACTGCGCCGACCTGGCCTTGCCGGCCCTGGTGGCGGTCGAAGACTTTCCGCTGGCGCGCCGCTACCTGCCCGACCCGGTGGGCCGCATCGCGGCCATGGCCAAGCGCGTCAACGATTTTGCCGAAGACCTGGCAAAACGCGGCAGCACCTCGTCTGCCCCGCAATTGCTGGCTTTCGTACTGAACTACACCAAGGAAGTCAGGCTGGTGGTGGAAGTCTTCCGCCGCCTGGGCGAAGACGAGGAAGTGGCCAAAGCCAGTGCGGCCGCACTCGACTCCCTGAAGTCGGAAGCCCTGCGCGACGCGGTGCAGCGCGAATTCGATACCCCCGGCAGCACCATCGCCGCCATGGTGGCTCACGCCAAAGGCAGCGACGACAAGCAGTAATCGGCCATCGCCTGCAGTACGGTGGGGTCCTCCCCCACCGCGCCGACGGTGCGTACCGTCACAGCGGGATGCGCCAGGCGTATCTCGTCGAGGATCAAGGGCAGGTCGCGCAGCACATGCCCGCCCTGCCCCAGGAACACTGGCACCACCGTCACATCATCCACGCCCCGCGCCACCAGCGCAGCCACCTGCTGCGGCAGCGTCGGCGCCATCAGCTCAAGGAAAGCCAGGGAAACGTCGACATCCGGCGCGCGCGCCGCGGCCAAGTCGCGCAGGCGCTCGAACGGCGCGGCCCAACTGGCCGAGCGTGCGCCATGCGCGAACAGCACCAAGGCACGGCCGCCCATCAGTGCCGCTCCACCCAATACAAGGCGCCCAGGGCCAGCGCCAGGTAAAGCAGGCTTGGCATCAGCGCCGTCAGGAAGGCCGGCAGCGCCGACAGCAATCCGATATGCGAGAACAGGGTATTCACCAGCAGGAAGCTGACGCCGATCATGATGCCGATGAAAATCTTCAGGCTCACACCGCCGGAGCGGGTGTGCAGGTAGGCGAATGGCAGCGCCAGCGCCATCAGCACGAAGATCGCCAGCGGGTCGAACATCTTTTTCCAGAACGCGATCTTGAAGCGTTCGGTGCCCTGCTTGTTCTCCTGCAGGTGGCGCGTGTATACGGCCAGTTCGTTGGCCGACATGCGCTCGGGATCGGAGCCCGATACGGACAGGATTTTCGGCGTGATCTCCGAAATCAGCTCCTTGCTGGCGTGCTTCCTGACCTCCACCACGCTGGTGGCCTGCGCGAAGTTGTTGGCCAGATTGGCTTGCGCGCCTTCCACCGCCAGCGCCGGATTGCTGAAGACATTCTCGGTGACGTCGTTCAGCTGCCAGGTATTGTTGCCTTTGAAGGTGGCCGTCTTCGCCAGGGTCAGCGAACGCAGGCGGAAGCCGGTATCGAAATCATACAACTTGACATCGGCCAGCTCGCCATCGGGGCGCACCTCGCGCACATTGAAAAAGCGCGTCCCCTGCACATCGCCCGTCATGCCGGCGCTCTTGACGATGTCCTTGGTCCACATACCAGAGCGGAACTCGGACGACACCGTGGTGCCGCGGCCGGTCAGGCGGATCTTTTCCGACAGCGGCGCAAGGTAAGGAGTGATCAGCTCGCCGAACAGGAAAGCCAGCACCACCAGCACCGCCCCCACCTTGCCGACCATGGTCGCCGCCATGCGTGTGGTCATCGATGACGCGCGCATGATGGTGAATTCCGACGTCGACGCGAACTGCGCCATCGTATAGATCGTGCCGATCAGCGATGCCACGGGCAGCACCTCATTGACGTGCTGCGGAAGCATGGTCAGCACGTACAGCGCGGCGTGCTGCATGCCGTAACCGTTCTTGCCCACGGCCGGCAGTTCGCCGGTCAGGTCCATGAACGCCTGCAGGCCAAGCAGGGCGGCCAGCGCAAAGGCGACCGCCTGCAGGATGGAGACGAAGAAGTAACGCTGAAGAATATTCATTTCCTGATGCCCCCGCGCTTGAAGGCTGCCCACAGGGCGCGCGGATGATAACGGTGGTTCACGTTCAGGCGCCAGGCGAACATCGCCAGCACAACCAGCGTTGCCGCCAGGTGCAAGGGCCACCAGCCCATGGCGAAGGTCATTTTGCCCTGCTTGATGCTGCCTTCGAACACCTTGGTCAGGTTGTTATACGTGAAGAAGACCAGGACCGCGATGATCAGGTTGATGGCGCTGCCGGCGCGCGGATTGGCGAAACCGAGCGGGATCGCCACCAGGATCAACAGCAGGCAGGTGATCGGCAACGCCAGGCGCCACATCATTTCCGCCCTGGCGAAATTATTGCCCCAGTCGGCCAGCAGCGCTGCCGTCGTCATGGCGTTGGCGTCTTTCGCGCTGCCGACCTCATTCGTTTGCTGCGACACGCGCATGCTATAGCGTTCAAACTCCATGCTCTGGAAATCCGCATCGCCCGGCTTGCCCTGGTAACGGCGCCCGTTCTTCAGCACCAGGTAGCGCTCCCCGTTCGGCATTGCGTCGACCACGCCTTCGCTGGCCACAATCACGGACGTACCCTTGGCGTCGACCTGGTTGACGAACACATTGCGCACCACGGCAGTGCTGCCGGTCACACCCTCGACGAAGAAAATACGGTTGGCCGAAGACGATTCCTTGAACTGGCCCGGCGACACTTTCTGCAGGTCTTCCCGCTTGGCGAAGCGCTCCACATACTCCGAGCTCTTGGCGCGCGCCCACGGCGTGACATAGAGACTGAGCAGGGCCGTCAGTATCACCAGCGGCAAGCCGAAGGCGAGCACCGGCCTGATGAAACGCGCCAGGCTCAAACCCGAAGCGAACCACACCACCATCTCCGAATCCTTGTAGGTGCGGGTGATCACCATCAGTACTGAAATAAAACTGGTGAAAACGAGGACAGTTGGCAGATAATTCAGGGCTGCGAACGCCAGAAGCGCGATGATATCGCTGGAGGCGACCTTGCCGCCCGCGGCCCGGCCCAGGATGGTGACCAAGGTCCACGTCAGGAGAATTGAGAACAGCACCGTAAAGGTGGCCCCGGCGGAGCTGGCCAGCTCACGGCGGAGGGCGCGATGGAAAATCATTCGACGTTTATAATTCGTTCTACAAAATTAAGGAGAATCCAAATGGACTTTAGCATAAAAGCATTCGACGCCAAGAACACCATCGCCAGCGCCAAAAGCGGCTGCATCGTAGTCGGCGTCTTCGAAAACAAAAAACTCTCGAAAGCGGCTAAAGCCCTCGACGGCGCCGGTGAAATCACCGCTGCGCTGAAGTCCGGCGACATTACCGGCAAGGCCGGCACCACCTTGCTGCTGCGCGGCCTGAAAGGCGCCGCCGCCGAGCGCGTACTGCTGGTAGGCCTGGGTGGCGACGAAGCCGTCGCCGAAAAAGCCATCGGTTCGGCCATCAACGCCACCATCAAGGCGCTGGGCACCGTTGCATCGACGGACGCTATTATCGCACTGCCGCTGGAGGAAGTGAAAGGCCGCGACGCCAACTGGGCGATCCGCTGCGTGGTACTGGCCGGCCGCGACGCCGTGTACCGCACCGACGCGCAGAAATCCAAAAAAGACCCTGCATGGGCGGGTCCGAAAAAGCTGGCCCTGGCCGTGGCGAACAACGCCGCCACCAAGCTGGCGCTGTCGCAGGCCATCGCCATCGCCAACGGCATGGAACTGACCAAGGATTTGGGCAACCTGTCGGCCAACGTCTGCACCCCGACCTACCTGGCCAACACCGCCAAGAAGCTGGCCAAGGACTTCGGCTTTGAAGTCGAGATCCTGGAACGCAAGCAGATGGAAGCGCTGAAGATGGATTCCTTCCTGTCCGTAACCAACGGTTCCGAGCAGGCGCCCAAATTCATCGTCCTCAAGCACAAGGGCGGCAAGGCCAAGGAGGCCCCGACCGTGCTGGTCGGCAAAGGCATCACCTTCGACACCGGCGGCATTTCGATCAAGGCCGGCCCGGGCATGGACGAGATGAAATACGATATGTGCGGCGCCGGCTCCGTACTGGGCACCTTCCGCGCCATCGGCGAAATGGGCCTGAAGTCCAACGTGATCGGCATCGTGGCCGCCTGCGAGAACATGCCGTCCGGCCGCGCCACCAAGCCGGGCGACATCGTCACCTCGATGAACGGCCTGACCATCGAAATCCTGAACACGGACGCCGAAGGCCGCCTGATCCTGTGCGACGCGCTGACCTATGCCGAGCGCTTCAACCCGGCCGCCGTGATCGACGTGGCGACCCTGACCGGCGCCTGCATCGTCGCCCTGGGCCACCATAACAGCGGCGTCTTCGCGCGCGACGACGAAGCCGGCAACGCGCTGGCCGACGCCCTGATGGCGGCGGGCAAAGCCACCGGCGATACCGCATGGCGCCTGCCGATCGGCGAGCAGTACAACGAGCAGCTGAAGTCCAACTTCGCCGACCTGGCCAATATCGGCTCCCCGGGCGGCGCCTCCTGCACCGCGGCGGCCTTCCTGGAAAACTTCACCCGCAAGTATCCATGGGCGCACGTCGATATCGCCGGCACCGCATGGAAATCGGGCGCAGCCAAAGGCGCCACCGGCCGCCCAGTGCCGCTGCTGACCAACTTCCTGATCGGCCGCCAATAATTGGTAGAACGGGAAATAAAAAAGCCGGGGTGACCCGGCTTTTTTAATAGATGGACGTCGACGTCGGCTGCTGGAGCGGCGCGCCGCGCGCGGCGGCGCCCTCCCCGCGCTGCAGGATCACCGTCAGCGTCGACGGCAAATCAAAGCCCGCGCCAGTCTGTTTGTCGACAATCTGGCCGGCCCCGAGCGTGAAGATGATATTGCCCCACTTGGAGGCATTCTGGCGCGATTCGATCTGGTCATACGCCCAGACATCCTCGCGGCGGCAATCCACCACCAGCGGCTGGGTGCTTTTATGCACCATCACGCGCCCGGGTGAAGTGACAAACCAGCGCCCCCGGTCATTCGAGAGCACGCAGCCGATGGCGGAAACCTGCTGGTGATCCAGCACGGTCTGGACCAGCACCGATTGCTCGCTGGAGTCGAACAAGGTGGCACAGCCCCCCAGCGCCGCTGCGCAGAACGCAGCGGACACGGATCGACTCAGCCGGGATGGCATGCAGTCGGGCTCAGTCTGCCGACTGGCCTTTTTTCTGCCGCAAACCCTGGATGACATGCATGATGTCGTCCATGCTGTTTGCGCCAATCCCCTGGAACGCGTCAAGAACCTCGTTCAGGACTTCGTTACGCACTTCGGCGTCGGCCGTGGCAATTGCCTGTGGGCGCTGCTGGGTCGCGGCACGAGCGCTGGCTTCCTTGGCGGACTTGCGGCCGCTTGGGGATTTACCATGTTCCAGTGCCGCCTGCCAGATCAGCCAACGACGTTGCGTTTCATAGACCAGGTACTCTTCTGGTTTGTCTTCGCGCCGACGGACGATTTGACCGTCCTTCTGCGCCCATGCTTCGAATGCAGATCGCATGTTATTCCTTTAGTGTGCAGTGCTTTGTTAAATCGGAATTAGTTTCCCTATATTACCACTTATTTACTAGAGACAACATTCCAGTCCGTTGCAAATAAGCAAAAACACCCAGCGTAGTGGAAACAACTTCGATACCAACCTTGTAAGTATATTGATGTTTACGGTTGTTTATAGCGTAATTTTAGTACCAATCTGATAACTATGAAGCACTATTGGAAATTTTTTTTGCAGTTGCACCTTTTTGCGACACGAAAAGGCATTTTTGATGTCACCGCAGAATGATTGTTTGGCTCAAATACGACACCTTTCCACAGCATAGTGAGTGTTGCGCAGATCTGCCCCCACCCAACTTGAAACGTCGCCATGAAATTTGCCGCAAGCAAAGTCCATTCGCGCGTCAGCATGCCCACACCGCAGCCCGCTTCCCCGCTATTTCCCCCAGTGCCCAGTGATCTGTTGTTTCCGGTTGTGCCTGGATATCCCGCGATCTCCCACCTACTTGGGGTAGCTGGAGAGGCAATTGAAAATCCGGCACGGGCCATTCTACCTTGCACTGAAGAATTACCCTTGCACTGGAGAACAACCTGTCCCGACTGGGCAAACGACCACGCCAAGTTTCGGTGCGCCGCTGGCGTGCCAGATCTGGGCCGCAGGCCAAGTCGACGAGCGAAAGCATGGTTGCTTGGCGTAAAATGCGCGGATCGCAACGCTGTGGAAATGCTTGTGAATGCAAGCCTTGACCTCGCTGCTCAGGAACCACATGTGCAGCTGGTTGGCGATCTGCTCCACCGGCCGCAATGCCGATTAAAAGAGAATCCCTTATATGAAATTAGCCACTTGGAACGTTAATTCTTTGAATGTGCGCTTGCCGCACGTCATGAAATGGCTGGCCGAGAACCCGGTGGACGTGCTCTGCGTCCAGGAAACCAAGCTGACGGACGACAAATTCCCGGTCAAGGAAATCGAGGAAATGGGTTATCAGGTCGTGTTCAGCGGCCAGAAAACCTATAACGGCGTGGCCATCCTGTCGCGCCACCCGATGGAAGACGTGGTCAAGAACAACCCGAAGTATCCGGACGAGCAACAGCGCATCCTGGCCGCCACCATCAACGGCATCCGCGTGGTCAGCGCCTATGTGCCGAACGGCCAGGCCCTCGACTCCGACAAGTACACCTACAAGCTGGGCTGGCTGGCGGCCTTCCGCGACTGGCTGGGCGAAGAACTGGCGCGCAACCAGCACCTGGCCGTGCTGGGCGACTACAACATCGTGCCCGATGTGCGCGACACGCACGACCCGGCCATGGAAGGTGATATCTTCTGCTCCGACAAGGAGCGCGCCGCTCTGCAGGCCCTGCTCGAGCTGGGCCTGCACGACTCTTTCCGCCTGTTCGAACAGCCGGAGAAGACCTTCTCCTGGTGGGATTACCGCATGCTGGGCTTCCAGAAGAACAAAGGCCTGCGCATCGACCACGTGCTGCTGTCGGCGCCGTTGAAGGAGCGCTGCATTTCCTGCGTGATCGACCGCGCGCCGCGCAAGTGGCAGCAGCCGTCCGACCATGCGCCCGTCATTGCGACGCTGGGCGCTTAAGCAGCCTTCCTGTCCATCATGAGCTGGGCGCGCACGCCCAGCACGGGTTTCGAGAACAGGTAGCCCTGGGCGTAGGTACAGCCCTGCTGGCGCAGGAGCTGGAACTGCCCTTCCGTTTCCACCCCTTCCGCCACGACCGACAGCTGCAGGCTGTCCGACAACGCGATGATCGCGGCCACGATGGCGCGGTCTTCCGCGCTTTGCTCCAGGTCCTTGATGAAGGCGCGGTCGATCTTGATCTTGCGCACCGGGAAGCGCTTCAAATAGGCCAGCGACGAGTAGCCGGTGCCGAAGTCGTCGATCGACAGGCGGATGCCCATCGCATTGATCTGGTCCAGGATCTCCAGCGTCTGTTCGCCGTGCTGCATCAGCGCGGTTTCGGTGATTTCGAATTCGATCAAGGCCGGATCGATGCCCGTGTCCTGCAGCGTGCGCCGGATCGAGTCGACCAGGCCGCGGTGCATGAACTGGCGCGCCGACAGGTTGATCGCCAGCGGCACCGGCGCCATGCCTTGGCGCTGCCATTCCATGCTTTGTTCGCAGGCGCGGCGCAGCACCCATTCGCCGATCGGCACGATCAGGCCGTTCTCTTCGATCAGCGGGATGAACTGGTCCGGCATGACCAGCTCGCCCGCCGGCCGCCGCCAGCGCAGCAGCACTTCCAGCGTTGCCAGGCGGCGCGAGGCGATATCCATGATCGGCTGGTAGTGCAGCTCGAACTGTCCCAGCTGCAGGGCTGAGCGCAGGCTGCTCTCCATTTCGAAATGCATGGCCGCCGCCACGTTCAACGCTTCGTTGAAGTACTGGTAGTTGTTGCGGCCCGATGCTTTGGCATGGTACATGGCCGCGTCGGCATTGCGCATCAGCGTCGCGACATCGTTGCCGTCGTCGGGATAGGTGCAGATGCCGATCGACGGCGTGATGTGCAGCACGCGCCCTTCCAGCGGGATCGGCTCGGACAGCATGTCAATGATCTTTTGCGCCACATGGCTCGATTCATCCATTTGGTGGATGCCGGGCAGCAGCACCACGAATTCATCGCCGCCCAGGCGCGCCACGGTATCGCTGGCGCGCACCGCCTGCACCAGGCGCCCCGCCACCTCCTTCAGCAGCGCGTCGCCCGTCATGTGGCCGAGGGAATCGTTGATGGTCTTGAAGCGGTCCAGGTCGATGAACATGACCGCCAGACGCTGCTCGGAACGCTGCGCCGCCAGCATGGCGCGGTCCAGCCGGTCAGCCAGCAAGGCGCGGTTCGGCAGGCCGGTCAGGCTGTCGTGGTAGGCCATGTGATGCACGCGGGCCTCGGCCTGGCGGCGCTCCACGATCTCCGCCTGCAGCTGGGCGTTGGCGCCGGCCAGTTCGGCCGTGCGCTCCAGCACGCGCACCTCCAGTTCATCGCGCGCCCGGCGCACCGCTTCGGCGGCTTCGCGGCGCGACGTCACATCGTCGATCAGCCACACCGAGCGGCCTTTCGGGTCCGCCATATCGAAGGGGCGGCCGGACAGCCGTGCCCAGAAGCTGCTGCCGTCCTTGCGCACCAGCTGGTATTCGTAGGAGCTGGCATGGCCGGCCAGGAAATCCGCTTCCGTCACCTTGCGCGCCGCCTCCCACCCGGCCAGGTCGGGATAAAAGGTCTGCACGCTGATGCCGGTCATTTCACCCGGCGCGTAGCCGAACAGCTCTTCCATCTTGGCGTTGCAGCGCAGGTTGCGCCCCCTCTCGCAGACGGAAATCCCCATCACCGCGCTATCGAGGATGGCCTGGTTTTCCAGCAGCGCGTTGCGCAGCGATTCTTCGTCGTGCTTTTGCGCGGTGCGGTCTTCGATGATCCAGATCGTGCCCTGGGTCGGGTCGTCAGGGTTGACCACATAGCCGATCAACTGGGCCCAGAAGTCGCTGCCGTCCTTGCGGCGCATCAGCGTTTCGGAGTGGAAGTGCTTGCCCTGGCTGAGCAGCGGGCCCGCAACCGCCCCCACCCGGTGATAGGTCTCATCGTCGGGATAGATGGCACGACCCGGCATGCCCAGCGCTTCATCGCCCTGGTAGCCGAACATGTCGGCGAAACCGCGGTTGTAGCGCGTGATCAGGCGGTTCTTGGTGAACAGCATGGTGATCGAGGCGTTGGTCATGATGGCCTCGACTTCCATCTGGGTCTGGCGCGATGCGGTCACGTCTTCCAGGATCCAGATCGTGCCGCCCTCGTTATGCTCCTGGTCCACCGCCTGCGCACGCACGCGGCACCAGATGACGGCGCCGTCCTTGCGCACCAGCTGGCATTCGCGCAGCTCGAACAGCTCGCCGGCGGCCAGCAGCGGCCCGGCCTGCGCGCCGAAGGCGGTGTGCTGTTCGGCATTCTCAAACAGCTGAGAAGCGTGGCGGCCGCGCAATTCCTCCAGCGTATAGCCGAACATCTCAGCCATGCGCGGATTGACGGTCAGGATCTGCTGGTTTTTGGTGAACAGGATGCCGACCGAGGCGTTATCCAGGATGGCCTTCTGCTCCATCAGCAGGCGGCCCATCGCCTCCGTCGCCGCGCGCTGCTCGTTGATGTCTTCCAGGATGAAGACAACGCCTTCGCGCGGATCGGATGGATCGAGGGCGCGGCCGTTGCTGCGGCACCAGAACAGCGTGCCGTCCCGGCGCCGCAGTTGCAGCTCGACGACGATCGACCGGCCTTGCTCGAGCTGCGGAAAGTATTCATTGCGGATGCGCTCCGCCTCCTCCAGGGAGGGATAAAGCACGGCACTGGGGGCCGCTTCCAGCTCATGGCGCGCATAGCCGAACATTTCGGCGGCACGCATATTGCACTCGACGATATGGCCGCCCCTGGAGAGGATGATGCCGACCGCGGCATTCTCGAGAATGGCTTGCTGCTCCAGCATCGCCTTGCGCAAGGCGCGCTGGTCGCGCTGGGCGCTGCTGATGTCGTTGAAGGTAATGGTGGCGCCGCCTTCCAGCTCGCCCGGCAACGCCTTGACGGTCAGCTGCACCGCCACGTAATTGCCGCTGGCGTTGGTCAGTACGCTGTCCCACTTGGGGGCGCTGCGCGGTGCCATATGCGGCAAGGCGGCAGAATCGATCAGGGCGGCATTCAGCTGGGCGCCGGCTTCGGCCCGTACATGGCGCGCAAAAATGTCAAGGACGTGGCGGCCCCGTGGATCCGCTTGCAGCAAGGCTTCGAATTCCGCGTTCGCAGCGAATACCAAGCCATCGGCATCGCAGGCACAAGCTGGCATGCCGACCAATTGCAGGGCATTGGCCACTACTTCAACGTTGCTCGACACTGAATTCATGTACACCTGGACGCTCGGGGTATCCCGGCGATCATAGCGTACAAAACTGGCTAGTCAAAGAAAAGCCCGGCCGACCGGGCGTTGTTACAACAAGCACATCGGGTTTTACCGCTGTGCAGCAACACCCGCTATCGTGCGGGCGTTCGCTGGCGTATCGTGGCAGACAACGTTAAGCAAAAGATAATTGGGCGCGCATCGGGATTGGCGCCCGCCCCGCAGGCCGGGCCGCCAATCCCCCGAACCTCAGTCGGCTGGCACTCTTACCCAGCCTTCCATCAAGACCCGCGCGCTCCGGCTCATGATGGCTTTTTTTACGCTCCATTCGCCGTTTTCCTGCGTCGCCTGGGCACCCACGCGCAGCGTGCCGGACGGGTGGCCGAAGCGCACCGCTTCACGCTCGCCGCCGCCCGCCGCCAGGTTGACCAGGGTGCCGGGAATCGCCGCGGCCGTGCCGATCGCCACGGCCGCGGTGCCCATCATCGCGTGGTGCAGCTTGCCCATCGAGAGCGCACGCACCAGCAGGTCGATATCGCCGGCCTGCACCTGCTTGCCGCTGGAGGCGGCGTAGCTGGCCGGCGGCGCGACGAAGGCGACCTTCGGCGTGTGCTGGCGGGTGGCCGCTTCCGACACGTCCTTGATCAGGCCCATACGCACCGCGCCATGGGCACGGATGGTCTCGAACTTCGCCAGCGCGGCCGCGTCGCCGTTGATGGCTTCCTGCAGCTCGGTGCCCGTATAGCCGACGGCGTCGGCATTGATGAAGATGGTCGGGATGCCGGCGTTGATCATGGTCGCTTGCAGTGTGCCGACACCTGGCACGTCCAGATCGTCCACCAGGCGGCCGGTCGGGAACATCGAACCGCCCGCGCCCTCTTCTTCCGCCGCCGGATCCATGAATTCCAGCTGCACTTCGGCGGCCGGGAACGTCACGCCATCGAGCTCGAAGCCGCCGGTTTCCTGCACTTCGCCATTGGTCATGGGAATATGGGCAATGATGGTCTTGCCGATATTGGCCTGCCAGATCCGTACCACGGCCATGCCGTCGCGCGGCACGCGGGCCGGAGCCACCAGGCCGCCACTGATGGCGAAGGCGCCCACGGCAGCCGACAGGTTGCCGCAGTTGCCGCTCCAGTCGACGAATGCCTTGTCGATGCTGACCTGGCCGAACAGGTAATCCACGTCGTGGTCGGCGCGCGTCGACGGCGACAGGATCACCGTCTTGCTGGTGCTCGACGTCGCGCCGCCCATGCCGTCGATCTGCTTGCCGTACGGGTCGGGGCTGCCGATCACGCGCAGCAGCAAGTCGTCGCGCGCCTTGCCAGGCGTGCGGGCCGCTTCCGGCAGGTCCTGCAGCCGGAAGAACACACCCTTGCTGGTGCCGCCGCGCATGTAGGTGGCGGGGATTTTGATTTGCGGTTTGTGTGCCATTGTCATGCCGCCTTTGCCGATTCCAGGAAGTCCTGCGCAAAGCGCTGGAGCACCCCGCCCGCTTCGTAGATCGACACGTCTTCCGACGAATCGAGGCGGCAGGTCACCGGTACGTCAACGCGTTCACCGTTCTTGCGATGGATGACCAGGGTCAGCGTCGCGCGCGGCGCACGTTCGCCGATCACGTCGAAGGTCTCGGTGCCATCGATGCCCAGGGTCAGGCGGTTCACGCCCGGCTTGAACTCGAGAGGCAGCACACCCATGCCCACCAGGTTGGTGCGGTGGATACGCTCGAAGCCTTCCGCCACGATGGCCTCCACGCCCGCCAGGCGCACGCCTTTCGCCGCCCAGTCGCGCGAGGAGCCCTGGCCGTAGTCGGCGCCGGCGATCACGATCAGGGGCTGCTTGCGCTCCATATAGGTCTCGATGGCTTCCCACATGCGGGTCACTTTGCCTTCCGGCTCGACGCGCGCCAGCGAACCGGCCTTGATGCTGCCGTCGGCATTGCGCACCATTTCGTTTTTCAGCGTCGGGTTGGCGAAGGTGGCGCGCTGCGCGGTCAGGTGGTCGCCGCGGTGGGTGGCGTAGGAGTTGAAGTCCTCTTCCGGCAGTCCCATTTTGTGCAGGTATTCGCCTGCCGCCGAATCCATCATGATCGCGTTCGAAGGCGACAGGTGGTCGGTGGTGATGTTATCTCCCAGCACAGCCAGGGCGCGCATGCCGCTCAGCGTACGCTCGCCCGCCAGTGCGCCTTCCCAGTACGGCGGACGGCGGATATAGGTCGATTGCGGACGCCAGTCGTACAGCGGTTCGGCGCGTTCGGCAACTTCTTCGCTGCGTGCGAACATCGGGATATAGACCTTGCGGAAGTGCTCCGGCTTGACGGAAGACGCGAAGATGGCGTCGATTTCTTCGTCGGTCGGCCACAGGTCCTTCAAGGTGACAGCCTTGCCGGCGGCATCGTGGCCCAGCACATCCTTCTCGATGTCGAAACGGATGGTGCCTGCGATGGCGTAGGCCACCACCAGCGGCGGCGATGCCAGGAACGCCTGCTTGGCGTAAGGGTGGATGCGGCCATCGAAGTTGCGGTTGCCCGACAGGACAGCGGTGGCGTACAGGTCGCGCTCCACGACTTCCTTCTGGATCGCCGGGTCCAGCGCGCCGGACATGCCGTTGCAGGAGGTGCAGGCATAAGCCACCACGCCGAAGCCCAGCTTCTCCAGTTCCGGCATCAGTCCCGCTTCTTCCAGGTACAGCGTGACGGCTTTCGACCCTGGCGCCAGCGAGGACTTGACCCACGGCTTGCGCAGCAGGCCGGCCTTGTTCGCGTTGCGGGCCAGCAGGCCGGCGGCGATCATATTGCGCGGGTTGTTGGTGTTGGTGCAGCTGGTGATGGCGGCGATGATCACGGCGCCGTCGGGCATCTTGCCCGGTTCGTTTTCCACCACGCCGGAGATGCCGCGTGCCGCCAGCTCGGAGGTCGGAACGCGCTTGTGCGGATTCGATGGGCCGGCGATATTGCGTACCACGCTCGACAGGTCGAACGTCAGCACGCGCTCATATTCCACCTTGGCCAGGTCGTCCGACCACAGGCCGGTATGCTTGGCGTAGGTTTCCACCAGGGCCACCAGCTCGTCGTCGCGGCCGGTCAGCCTCAGGTACTTGATGGTTTGCGCATCGATCGAGAACATCGCGGCGGTGGCGCCGAATTCCGGAGCCATGTTCGAGATGGTCGCGCGGTCGCCCAGGGTCAGCGCGGTCGAACCCTCACCGTAGAATTCCAGGTAGGCCGAAACCACTTTTTCCTTGCGCAGGAACTCGGTCAGCGCCAACACGATGTCGGTGGCGGTGATGCCGGGCTGCGGCCTGCCGGTCAGCTCGACGCCGATGATGTCCGGCAAGCGCATCCAGGAGGCGCGGCCCAGCATCACGGTTTCCGCTTCCAGGCCGCCCACGCCGATGGCAATCACGCCCAGCGCATCGACCATCGGGGTGTGCGAGTCGGTGCCGACCAGGGTGTCCGGATAGGCCACGCCGTCCGTCACCTGGATGACCGGCGACATGCGTTCCAGGTTGATCTGGTGCAGGATGCCGTTGCCCGGAGGGATCACATCGACGTTCTGGAACGCCTTCTTGGTCCAGTTGATGAAGTCGAAGCGGTCTTCGTTGCGGCGGTCTTCAATGGCCCGGTTCTTGTTGAACGCGTCCGGGTCGAAACCGCCGCATTCCACGGCCAGCGAGTGGTCCACCACCAGCTGGGTCGGCACCACAGGGTTGACCAGGGCTGGGTCGCCGCCCTGCTCCGCGATCGCATCGCGCAGGCCGGCCAGGTCGACCAGTGCGGTCTGGCCCAGGATGTCATGGCACACCACGCGCGCCGGGAACCATGGGAAGTCCAGGTCGCGTTTGCGCTCGATCAGCTGCTCCAGCGAAGCGGTCAGCGTGGCCGGATCGCAGCGGCGCACCAGGTTTTCCGCCAGCACGCGCGAGGTGTACGGCAGCGTGGCGTAGGCGCCCGGCTTGATCGCCTCGACGGCTGCGCGCGCGTCGAAGTAATCGAGCTTGGTGCCCGGGAGTTGTTTGCGGTATTGGGAGTTCATGATTACTTGCGGTCCTTCAGTGGTACGAAGGCCAGGTCTTCAGGGCCGACGTAGTTGGCGCTTGGACGAATGATCTTGTTGTCGATACGCTGCTCGATCACGTGGGCAGCCCAGCCCGAGGTACGGGAAATGACGAACAGCGGGGTGAACATGGCGGTCGGCACGCCCATCATGTGGTAGGACACGGCGGAGAACCAGTCCAGGTTCGGGAACATCTTCTTGATTTCCCACATCACAGACTCCAGGCGCTCGGCGATGTCGAACATCTTCATCGAGCCGGCTTCCTGCGACAGGGAGCGCGCCACTTCCTTGATCACCACGTTGCGCGGGTCGGAGATGGTGTACACCGGGTGACCGAAGCCGATCACCACTTCCTTGTTGGCGACGCGGTTGCGAATGTCCGCTTCCGCTTCGTCGGCGCTTTCGTAGCGCTGCTGGATGTCCAGGGCGACCTCATTGGCGCCGCCGTGTTTCGGGCCGCGCAGTGCGCCGATCGCGCCGGTGATGGCGGAGTGGATGTCGGAGCCGGTGCCCGAAATGACGCGGCTGGTGAAGGTCGAAGCGTTGAATTCGTGCTCCGCGTACAGGATCAGCGAAGTGTGCATGGCGCGGATCCAGGACTCGGACGGCTTTTCGCCGTGCAGCAGGTGCAGGAAGTGGCCGCCGATGGTTTCGTCGTCGGTTTCCACGTCGATGCGCTTGCCGTTATGGCTGAAGTGGTACCAGTACAGCAGCATGGAGCCGAAGGAAGCCATCAGGCGGTCGGCGATCTCGCGCGCGCCGGCGATATTGTGGTCGTCCTTCTCCGGCAGGCAGCAGCCCAGCACGGACACGCCGGTGCGCATCACGTCCATCGGGTGGGCGGAGGCAGGCAGCGCCTCCAGCGCCGACTTCACGCCTTGCGGCAGGCCGCGCAGGGACTTCAGCTTCTTCTTGTAGCCCTTCAGTTCCGCCACATTCGGCAGCTTGCCGTGCACCAGCAGGTAGGCGATTTCTTCGAACTCACAGGTGGTGGCCACGTCCAGGATGTCGTAGCCGCGGTAGTGCAAGTCATTGCCGGTCTTGCCGACGGAGCACAGGGCGGTATTGCCGGCTGCGACGCCGGACAGGGCTACGGATTTTTTGGGCTTGAAGGTTGGCGCTGCTTCGGTCATTTCAAATTCTCCTCGATGTATTCTTGAACCGGCTAAGCCGGTGTCTACGCTTACTTTTTCTGTGCTGCGAACAGGGCATCGAGCTTCTGCTCGAAGTCGTGATAGTTGATGCGCTCGTACAGTTCGGCGCGGGTCTGCATCGTGTCGACGACATTTTGCTGCGTGCCGTCGCGGCGGATCGCGTTATACACATTCTCGGCAGCCTTGTTCATGGCGCGGAAGGCGGACAGCGGGTACAGCACCAGGCCCACGTCGGCGGACTTCAGTTCTTCCACGGTGAACAGCGGGGTCGAGCCGAATTCGGTGATATTGGCCAGCACCGGCACTTTCACGGCCGCGGCGAACTGCTTGTACATGTCCAGCGAGACCATCGCTTCCGGGAAGATCATGTCGGCGCCGGCTTCCACGCAGGCGACAGCGCGTTCGATGGCGGCATCCAGCCCTTCCACGGCCAGCGCATCGGTGCGGGCCATGATGACGAAGTTCTCATCGGTACGCGCGTCGACGGCAGCCTTGATGCGGTCGATCATCTCGCCCTTGCTCACGATTTCCTTGCCAGGACGGTGGCCGCAACGCTTGGCGCCCACCTGGTCTTCGATGTGCATTGCGGCGGCGCCGAACTTGATCATCGATTTCACGGTACGCGCCACATTGAAGGCGGAGGCGCCGAAACCGGTGTCCACGTCGACCAGCAGCGGCAGGTCGCATACGTCGGTGATACGGCGCACATCGGTCAGCACGTCGTCCAGGTTGGAGATGCCCAGGTCGGGCAGGCCCAGGGAGCCGGCGGCCACGCCGCCGCCCGACAGGTAGATCGCCTTGAAGCCGGCGCGCTTGGCCAGCAGGGCATGGTTGGCGTTGATCGCGCCGACCACCTGCAGCGGGGACTCTTCTTGCACGGCCTTGCGGAAGGCGGCGCCTGCGGAATATTGGCTCATGGTGTCCTTTCAGTGTGTGAATGTCTGCCGTGCATAGTGCAAGCGGCGTGCCAGCGGCGGCAGCCCAGCAAAATCAAGCACTTGCAACACCGTCGCCATAGTATAATGTTTCAAATTGAAACACGTGCAACGTTTCAGGTGAAACATGCGACATTCGACACCCCTGCCTTTCGACCCTGCCGACAAGCCCGTCATCTGGACCGTTTCGGTCTCGCGCCTGTCGGAGCTGTTCCGCGACATCACGCTGGAATACGACGCCCTGGCCGACATCGAACCGGTTAACCTCGGTTTCGACGAAGCGGCGCGCCACATCCGCGAACGACTGGCGACGGAGCGCTGCGACGCCGTGATCGCAGCCGGCTCCAACGCGGCTTATTTGAAGGGCCGGCTGTCGGTGCCGGTGGTGATCGCCAAAGCCAGCGGCTTCGATTTCATGCAGGCCTTAGCGCGTGCGCGCAAGGTTTCGGACCGTATCGGCGTCATCACCTACCAGGACGACATGCCCGCCCTGGCCGAATTCGCGGCCACCTTCGGCGTACCGATCGAACAGCGCACCTACGCCACGGAAGAAGATGCGCGCGCCCAGATCAACGACTTGAAGGCCGCCGGCATCAAGGCCATCGTGGGCGCCGGCCTGATCACCGACCTGGCCGAGGAAGCCGGCCTGACCGGCGTCTTCGTCTACTCCGCCGCCTCGATCCGCCAGGCCTTCGACGACGCGCTGGAACTGGCGCGCCTGGCGCAGCTAGAGACCAACCGCAGCCGCCGCCACGTGGTGGCCGACACCCTGCGCGCCAAGCATGGCCTGGCCGACCTGCGCGGCGAATCCGACGCCATGGAGCGCGTGCGCCAGGCCGTGGTCCTGTATGCCAAGTCGCCCGCGACAGTGCTGATCCAGGGCGAAACCGGCTGCGGCAAGGAGCTCGTTGCGCAAGCCATCCACCGCGAATCACCGCGTACGCTGGGCGGCGCAAACCGGCCCTTCGTGGCCGTCAATTGCGGCGCCATCGCCGAATCGCTGCTTGAATCGGAGCTGTTCGGCCATGAGGAAGGCGCCTTTACCGGCGCGCGGCGCGGCGGCCACGCCGGCCTGTTCGAAGCGGCCAACCGCGGCACCCTCTTCCTCGACGAAATCGGCGAAATGCCGCTCACCCTGCAAACGCGCCTGCTGCGCGTGCTGGAGGAACGCGAAGTGGTGCGGGTCGGCGGCACACGGCCGATCCCCATCAATGTGCGCTTTATCAGCGCCACCCACTGCGACCTCGAAGCGCGCGTGCGCGAAGGCCGCTTCCGCGCCGATTTGTTCTATCGCCTTGCCGTGCTGCGCCTGGCGCTGCCGCCGCTGCGCGAACGTCCGGCCGACATTCTGCCCCTGGCCGAGTGGTCGCTGCGCACGGCACTGGCCAGCCTCAGCGCCCGCGCCCACCCCAACCTGGCAGCCGAACTGGCCGCCTGCGCGCCGCTTCTGTTGCGCTACGGCTGGCCGGGCAATGTCCGCGAGCTGCGCAACCTGACCGAACGCCTGGCGCTATTCCTTGCCGCCGAGCCGCTGCAGGCGCTGACGCCCAGTTTTGTAGCCGGCATAGCGCCAGAGCTCGGCACGCCGCTGCCCGGCACAGTACAAGTTGCGCCCCGTGCGATTGCAGCGGAGAGCGCGACCGCAGTACTGGCCCGTTTCGGCGGCCGGCGCGATGCCGCAGCCGACTACCTGGGCATCAGCCGCACCACGCTCTGGCGCCGGCTGCGCGAGGAAAGCGGCGCCTGATCCGCACGCCTACGCCGCCCATCATCGCTTTCGACCACTCGTCACATGGGATCAACGGCGCATGGCCGGACACGGTATGCTCAGGCCCCATGAAAAGAGAACGTTATTTTTGGCTACTCCAGGTGCCCGGGTGGTCCGGCGTGGCGATGCGTATCGCCGTCGTCAACCGGACTGGCAATGAGCGCCCTTTGGCGCACCTTTTGCAAATTGCGCCGCCGGCAAGGCAGGCAGTTGACATCGCGCTAAACGATAGCTGGGTGCGCGCCACCTTGCAATTCCGATTTTCGACCTAACGGAAAGCACCGTATGGACTACAAAAAAATTCCGCCACTCGCCCGGCTTGGATGGTTCACCACTCTGCAGATCGCCGGTTGGAGTCTGTTGTTCTTGCTCATAATCCTTGGCAATGGCCGCTATACCGACAGCGGGACGCTGGCCAGCGTGGCCTGGGTATGTGCCAGTGGATGGCTCCTTACAAGCGCGTGGCATCGCTTCTTCAAGGCACGCCGCTGGAATCGGCATGGCAATGACTGGCGCCTGCCAGCGATGGCACTCCTGGTCATCGGGCCGCTGCAGGCGGTCAGCTGGGAGATATCAGCGAGGCTGTTCCTGAAGCAACGCGGCGTCATGGTCGACCAGTTTGCGTCGGAGCTTGCCTTGGGCTGTACCCTCATGCTGGTCTGGACGATTTGCTATATGTTGGCGGCTGCGTTGCGGCGCGCCTCCCGCCTCGAAGCGGAAGCCCTGCGCCTGGAAATTCTGGCGAAAGACGCCGAACTGCGCGCCCTGCAGTCTCAGGTCAATCCGCATTTCTTCTTCAACAGCCTAAATAGCGTACGCGCCTTGATGTACGAGGACGTCGACAACGCCGCCAATATGGTCGATCAATTGGCGTCCCTGATGCGCTACACGCTGATGTCCACCTTCAACGGCTGCGTGCCGCTGCAGCAGGAGATGGATGCCGTACGCGCCTACCTGGCTATTGAACAAATCCGTTTCGAGGAACGGCTGCGCATGCATATCGAGATCGAACCCGGCATGGCACAAGTGACGATTCCACCGATGACGGTACAGAACCTGGTCGAGAACGCAGTCAAGTATGGCGTCGAGCGCCGCACCGACGGCAGCGAGATCCGCATCGTCGTGCGCCAATCGGCCAGCGACGCGCTGATTGAAGTCGCCAACCAGGGCGCGCTGCTGGTCAACTCCGGCTCCACCCGCATCGGCATAGGCAATGCCCGCAAGCGGCTGGCGCTGGCAAAGGGCGAGCAATCCAGCCTGGATCTCAGCGAGCAGGATGGCTGGGTACGCGCCACCCTTCGTTTCCCGCTGGCGGCATGAACGTGCAGGCCATCAAGACACCTCTGCTGGCCCGGCTGAACTGGTACTGGATACTGCATGTGCTTGGATGGAGCATGGTCACGGCCTTCGTCATGCTTGCCAACGGTCCTTACATTACCCGCCCCGGCGCGGTCACCATCTGCCTCCTCGACGGCCTGACCGGCCTCTTAATGACCGACTTCTGGCACCGGTTCATCAAGGCGCGCCGTTGGAATACGCGCACCATCGACTGGCGCCAGTTGGCAGTCGCCTTCCTGCTGCTAGGACCTCTGCAGACGGCAAGTGCCACACTGATCGCCAGCATCCTTATCCCGGAATCCCGCGGCGGGGGCTGGCTGCCGATGCTGCTCCTGTTCTGGTCGGGCGTCATGGTGGCATGGCAGGTGTCGTACATGGCCGCCACCGCGCTGCGCCGCGCCAACCGCTTCGAGTCGGAGGCCCTGCGTCTTGACGTATTGGCCAAGGAGGCGGAACTCAAAGCCCTGCAGTCCCAGGTCAACCCGCATTTCTTCTTCAATAGCCTGAATAGCGTACGCGCCCTGATCTTCGAAAACCCGCAGTCGGCCGCGCAAATGATCGACCAGTTGGCCACACTCATGCGCTTCACGCTGGCGTCCAGCTATGCCGACACCGTAACGCTGAAGGAAGAACTGGAAGCAGTGCACTCCTATCTGGCCATCGAAAAGATCCGTTTTGAAGAGCGCCTTAGCGTCTCCCTGGCCATTGAAGGCGGGATGGAAACGGTGACGATCCCGCCCATGTCCGTGCAGACGCTGGTGGAAAATGCCGTCAAGTATGGTGTCGAACAAAGCAGTGCCGGAACGGAAATCCGCATCAGCGCCAGCCATGCCAACGGCCGCGCCTCGATCGAAGTCGCCAACCGCGGCGCGCTGGCAACACTTGGCAATTCCACGCGCGTAGGTTTGAGCAACGCCCGCAAGCGCCTGCTGCATGCGAAAGGCGGCGAGGCCGGCTTGGAACTGGTGGAAAGCGATGGCTGGGTGCGCGCCACGCTCACATTCCCCGTTTCGGCATGATGCGCGCCCTGCCCGTCGCCGCTCGCGCGTCCCTTGCCCCGGCTGGCGCACAAGCGCGCTCCGCGGCAGTTCTGCCGCCCCCGGACGCAGCCGGTCTGGCTGGGGCAATGCCGCACACCACTCATCACGCAGTTTGACCGTTCATCAAGTTTTCAATTCAGCGCCCGAGCGGGGCCGGCTAAAGTTTGCTTCACAAGGAGGCAATACCATGAAAACCAAGATCGCAAAAATCGCCGTATCCCTGCTGCTGGCTGCAGCGTCCATTCCTGCTGTCGCCGCGACAGCTTTCAAATCGGAAGTTAAAGGCAGCGGCGAGCCAGTCATCCTGATCCCCGGCCTGGCCTCGTCCGGCGAAGTGTGGCAGGACACCGCCGCCCGCATGTGCGTCAAGCACCAATGCCATATCCTCACCCTGGCCGGTTTTGCCGGCGTGCCGGCATTGGCCGGCGAGTCCCTGCTGCCGGCCGCGGAAAAGCAACTGGCCGACTACATCAGCACCAACAAACTGGTCAAACCAACCGTGATCGGCCATAGCCTGGGCGGCTTCCTCGGCCTGAAGCTGGCCAGCGACTATCCTGACAAAGTGGGGCGCCTGGTCATCATCGACACCCTGCCGGCCCTAGGCGCGACCCGCAATCCCGCCGTCACCAAGGAGCAGCTGCAGGCGGTCGCAACCCAGATGCGCGACGGCATGCGCGGCCAGGACGACGCCACCTTCAGCGCCATGCAGCAGCGCAGCGCCGCCAACCTGGTGACCTCGCCGGAGCACGCGCAGCGCATCGCCAACTGGGGCAAGCAGTCCGACCGCGCCACCGTGACCGATGCCATGTACGACATCATGTCGAGCGACCTGCGCGAAGATGTCGGCCGCATCAAGGCGCCGACGCTGGTCCTCGGCACCTGGGTTGCCTACAAGGCGTACGCGCCGAAGGAAGCCATCGAAGGCCTGTTCAAGTCGCAGTACGCCAAGCTGCCCGGCGTGAAAGTGGAACTGGCCGATACCGCTCGTCATTTCATGATGTACGACGAGCCAGAATGGATGTATGCTCGCATCGACCAATTCATCCAATAAACCGACCACCATGGTAAACACCGCGCGTCCGCTGTTGGCAAGGCTTAACTGGTACTGGATCCTGCAAAGCCTCGGCTGGACGCTGGTGTTTATCATGGTTGCGCTGGTGTATAGCCGCCACCTCGGCATGCCCGGCGTGCTTGCCACCTGCGCCTGGACCGGCGTGAGCGGCCTGCTGCTGTCGGACTTATGGCACCGCATTATCAAGGCCCGCCGCTGGAACGCCGGCGCCATCAAGTGGCGTATGCTGGCCGGCCCGCTGCTTCTGCTGGGGCCTTTGCAGGCCTGCAGCATCGCCGCAGCCATCTATATCCTGCAGGGGAAAATCGACGGCGGCCTGTCCTGGGTGCCTGGTTCATTCGCCCTCTGGAGCTGCGTCTTCCTGGGCTGGCAGATCACCTACCTGGCGGCGCTGGCCCTGCGCCGCGCCAACCAGTTCGAAGCCACCGCCTTGCGCATGGAAGTGCAGGCCAAGGATTCCGAATTGCGCGCGCTGCAGGCACAGGTCAACCCGCACTTTTTCTTCAATAGCCTGAACAGCATCCGTGCCCTGGTCTACGAAGAACCGGATTCCGCCTCGCAGATGATCGACCAGCTGGCCAGCCTGATGCGCTATGCGCTGCAGACCGGCCAGTTGCACAAGGTGCCGCTGCAAAAGGAGCTGGAAGCGGTGGAAGCGTACCTGGCCATTGAAAAGATCCGCTTCGAGGAAAGACTGCGCGCCCGCATCGAAGTCGAACCTGGCCTGGAACAGGTCATGATTCCCCCCATGTCGCTGCAAACGCTGGTGGAGAACGCCGTCAAATACGGCGTGGAGATGAGCACCACCGGCAGCGACATCGTGATCACCGCCCGCCGCGTCGGCGACAATGCCCTGATCGAAATCGCCAACGCCGGCGCCATCCGCGCCTTCGGCAATTCCACCAAGGTCGGCTTGAGCAATACCCGCAAGCGCCTGGCCCTGTCGATGGGCGAGGAAGCCAGCCTGCAGCTGAGCGAAAACAGCGGCTGGGTGCGCGCCACTTTGCAGTTCCCGGTGGCGGCATGATGCGCGCCCTGATCGTGGACGATGAACGCCTGGCGCGCGCCGAACTGCGGCGCATGCTGGCCAACCATCCCGGTGTGACCATCGTTGGGGAAGCCGCCAATGCCGCCGAAGCGGCGCTGCAGGTGGCGGCGCTGGAGCCGGATCTGTTGCTGCTGGACGTGCAGATGCCAGGCGGCAGCGGTTTCGACCTGCTCGCATCGCTGGAAGACGCCCCCGAAGTGATCTTCACCACCGCCTTCGACCAGTACGCGCTGCAAGCGTTTGAGGCCAGTGCGCTGGACTACCTGATGAAACCCATCGAGCCGCAGCGCCTCGCTGCCGCGCTGGAACGCGCCGCTGGGCGCCTTGGCCTTGCGCCCACGCCAAGCAGCACGCCGCGCAAGCTCTTCATCCGTGACGGAGAGCGCTGCTGGTTCGTGCGCCTGGAAGACATCCGCCTGTTCGAATCCGAGGGCAATTACACCCGGCTCTATTTCGACGACGCCAAGCCCCTGCTGGCGCGCTCCCTGCTCCAGCTCGAGCAGCGCCTGGACCCGCAGCAATTCTTCCGCGCCAGCCGCCGCCATATCGTCAACCTGGCCGCCGTGCGCAGCATCGACAACGACGACGGCGGTGCCTTGACCTTGCGGCTGGACGGCATGGAGGTGGAAGTGTCGCGCCGCCGGGCGGCGGCGCTCAGGCAATTGCAGGAATTCTGACGCTTATTTCAGCGCCGGAATCGCCTGCGGCTGCAGCGGCCTGACCGGCTGCTCCTTCAGCTTCTTCTGCAGCATTTCAAGCGCCACTTCCAGCTGGCGGTCGCGGCCCGTGTAAGTGGCGTGCGGCAGGTTGTCCACCTCCACGTCCGGCGCCACGCCAGCGCCCTCGATCAGCCATTGCCCGTCCGCCTCGCTGAACTGGCCGGTTTCCGCCACGCGCACCATGCCGTTGTCGGCCAGGCGATTGCGGTCGCTGAGCCAGACGCCGGCGCCGGCCGTACGTTTGCCCACCAGCGGCGCCAGGCCGAGCGACTTGATGCCGGCGGCGAAGGTCTCCCCGTCCGAATAAGTCAATTCGTCGACCAGCACCACCAGGTGGCCGCGGAAGGTATCCTGCATGTTCGCGTATGTGCGGCCCGAGGGCGGCGCCCAGTAGGCCCAGGCCTTGCGCAGCAGTTTTTCGATGATCCAGCTGTCGATATTGCCGCCCTGGTTGCGCCGCACGTCGATAATCAGCCCATCGCGGTTGACGTTGGCGTAGAACTCGCGGGCAAAGGTTGCGATATCGCCCGAGCCCATCGCGCGCAAATGCATATAGCCGATGCGGCCTTTGGACGCTTCGTCGACCTTGCGCGCCAGACCCTGCTCCCAGTCGCCATAGCGCAGCGCCGCCTGGCGGGCCGCGCTCACGGGAGTAACGATGACGGAACGCTCGGCCCCTTTCTCAGGGCTCACTTTCAGCAGCACCTGCTTGTCGGCCTGGTTCAGCAGCAGGTCGGAGATATCGCGCGCCTCGGTCACGGGCTTGCCGTTGACGGCCGTTATGGTATCGCCTTCGTGCACGTCGACATCCGGCTGGGCCAGCGGCCCGCGCGCGTTCGGCAGTTCAGGTTCGGTGCGGTAGACATGTTCGACGCGGTAGCCCAGGGCGGTACGCTGCAGCACGGCGCCCAGGCCCGCGGGGCTTCCTTCCGGCGTGGGGCGGCGAATATCGCCCGGCGACACCTGGGAATGCAAGGCCCCCACCTCGGCCACCATCATGCCGAGAATGTCGTTCAGCTCCGCGCGTTCACTCACACGCTCCACCAGCGGCGCGTATTTGGAACGCACGGCATTCCAGTCCACACCGCGCATCCTGGCGTCGTACAGGAAATCGCGGTGCATGCGCCATGCATCGTTGAACATCTGCGTCCATTCCAGGCGCGGATTGGAAATCAGCGTCCAGTCATCCACCCGGACCTTGGCCTTGCTGATATCGGACGGCTGCTTGGCGCCAGCCTCCACGATCAGCATATCGCCCGGCCCGCTGGCCGAGAAGGTGCGGTAGTAGATGCGCTTCAGATCCGCCGACAGCTCGTAGTTGCGCACGCCGGCCACGAAGACCTCCGGCGAGGGGCCATTGCGGCCGATGGCCAGGGTCTTCAGCGTGCTGCGGCCGTCGCCGCCGTCGCGCTCGAGGAAATACAGACGTTTGTCGTCCACCGCCAAGTCCTTGTAATTGCCGGCGGCCAGCGGAACCTCGTACACCCGCTCCGCCAGGCCCGCGAACACCACGGCCGGCAGCTGCTTGGCCGCAGCGCCGGGCTTGGCGCCGCCGGTCTTTTCCGCCGCCTTCTCGACGGCCTTCTCGGCGGCCTTGTCTTCGGGCGTTTCGGCCGGCTTGGCGCCCGCCTTGCTCAATTCATCGTCGGCCTTGAACGGGAAGCGGTTACCGGGCTGCAGCGCCAACGCATAGACGCCGACGCGCTTGTCGAACACCGGCCCCATATTCCGGTCGCCCCATGGCGAGCCATTGGCCAGGGTGAAGTTACGCGAGGACAGGAAGTACAGCCAGCGGCCATCCGGCGAGAACGCAGGCGACTCCGAGGCATAGCGGTCGCCGGTGACGAAAGCCAGCTGCTTACTGTCGACGGCGTACAGCCCGATCTGCTCGCGCTGGGCATCGGTATTCGAGCGTACGAAGGCCAGGTTGCGGCTGTCCGGCGACCAGATGGCGCTATCGTGCTGGTCGACGCCGGCCTTGCCGGCATCGTCGATCAGGGCATTGCTGCGCGTGGCCAGGTCCAGCAGCCACATTCGGCCTTTCTTGTCGGTGTGCGCCAGCCATTTGCCATCGGGCGAAGGATACAGCGCCCAGCGGTGGTTATTGCCGTCCGCGGTCAGGCGCTCGCCCTTGCCGGAGCCGTCGGCCGCAAACTTCCAGATCTCGTTTTCGCCGCTGGTATCGACGATCGCGAACACCGATTTCTCGTCATGGCTGAACACCGCATCGCGGGCGCGCGCGCCTTCCGGAATGGCGATCTCCACGCGGCGCAGGCTGCCGGTGCCGGCAATGCTGACGCGTCCCCGCGCCGTCAGCAGCACCCGCTCCTCGCGCGCCGACAAGGCCGTGCTGGTCAGGCTGTCGAGCGGCGAGCGGATCTGGCGCGTGCGCTGCTGGTCGAAGTCCGACAAGAGCGAGACCTTCAGCGGGCGCGACACGCCGTCGGCCAGGTCCAGCACCTGCACGTCGGCGCCGAGCTGGTAGACGATGCGTCCATCGCCCAGGGCGGCGTTGCGCACGTCCCAGTCCTTATGGCTGGTGTGGGCGCGCAGGTCGCCGCCGTTGGCATCGGAAGACCAGATATTGTCGGCGCCATCGCGGTCGCTGATGAAATACAGGCGGCCCTTCCACCACATCGGGCGCTTGCTGTTGCCAGCTTCGCCGGCAAAGACCTGGCGCGCCTCGCCGCCGCCGTCGATATCGTAGCGCCACAGCTGGGCATGCGCCCCGCCCCGGTAGCGCCGCACATTATCGCCGGTCATCACCAGGCCGAGCCGCGTGAAGTACAGCGTCTTGCCGGCATCGTCGAGCACCGCATCGTTGGCGTCCGCCACCGCGAAGGCGCGGCGCGCCAGCGTGGACGGCTTGACCGCCGACACTTCCCATTGGTTGCGCGGACCGCTCTGCGCCGGCAGCGCCACCAGCACTTCGCCCTGTGCCGTCCAGCCCAAGACGCGTGCATTCTCGTTGGCGAACGTGACGCGTTTGGGCAGGCCGCCCGCCAGCGGCATCACATACGCTTCCGGCGTGCCTTCATAGCTGGCGATAAAGGCCAGCCATTGGCCGTCGGGCGAAATGGCGGCCATCGATTCCGTCGCGGCGTGCGTGGTCAAGCGCTGTGCGGGGCCGCCATGGAGGCCGCTCTTCCACAAGTCGCCTTCCGCCGTGAACACCACGGTATCGCCGCGCACGGCAGGAAAACGGAGATAAGGATCGGCAGCGTGCGCGCCGAATGCGGCCAGCAGGCCAAGCGAGAGCAGAAGGGATTTTTTCATGCCGAGATTGTGCAATAAAAAACCCGCTCAGTGAGCGGGCTTTTTCGGCATTTCGATGGTGCAGCGCAATGCCGCGGTCAAGCCTTGCGGCGGCGACCCAAGGCCAGCGCCAACATACCGATGCCCAGCAGCGCCAGCGAGCCAGGCTGCGGCACGCCATGCACCTTGTCGCCCGCCGCCATGCCGTACGCGGCAACGCCGTCACGCACATTGAAGGCATAGCGGCCGACCACACCGACATTGCTGCCGCTGATCAGCGCCAGCGAACCCGCGTCGAGCAGCTTGTTCGGGCTACCCGATCCTTTGAATTCGAAATCGGCTGCCGTGCCCACCATATGGAAACCAGCGCGTGCCTTGTCGCCTTGGTCCCATGTCAGCGCGCCATAGTTGTAGTAGAAGTCGAAGTTATTGGCGCCGGTGTCGGAACGGTCCACCAGCATCAGCTGGAAGGTGTTGCGCTTGTCGTCGTTCGATCCGTAGTAGCCGACTTTGTCCCAGGTCACGGCGAAGGCGTTGTGGCCGTCGAATTGCGTGTTGCCGTAGCCGATGCTGCCATGGCCGTTGCGGATGTCGACATCGCCGAAGAACGGGGCCAGGAAGGAGTTGCTGTAGGCGTTGCCGTTGAATGCGGTCGGCGAAAAGAGGCTCATGCCGCTGCCGAAGGAAACATTGCCATTGGTGTTGACGAACAGGCTGCTGAAGATGGTGCCGTTCAGGCCCAGTTTCATGCCGCCCGCCAGGTTGACCAGGGTGCTGCCATCATCGACGGCCGCCACATTGGTCAGCTTGAAACCGGACAGGATCGGGGAGGCGGAAGCGGTGGCGCTGCACGCCAGCAAGGCGGCGCAAATCAGGGAGGTCAACTTGGTCATATGTACATCAACTAGGCAATTGGGCAACAATGCCTGTCATTATACAAATTGAATTAACCAATAGCAAATAAAAAGCCCGCTCGAAAAGAGCGGGCTTTGGGGCCGCGGCGCGGCGCTTATTCGACTTCGACGGTTTCCGGCGGCGGCGTCGGCGCCGCATCCGGTTCCGGGAACTCCAGCTTGATCGCTTCGCCTTCGTCCAGGTCGACGATCACCCGGCCGCCGGAGACCAGGCGGCCAAACAGCAGCTCGTCGGCCAGCGCCTTGCGGATCAGGTCCTGGATCAGGCGCGACATCGGGCGCGCGCCCATCAGCGGATCGAAGCCCTTCTTCGCCAGGAACTTGCGCAGCTTCTCGCTGAAGATCGCTTCCACCTTCTTCTCGTGCAGCTGCTCTTCCAGCTGCATCAGGAACTTGTCGACCACGCGCAGGATGATTTCCTCGTCCAGGGCGCGGAAGCTGATGGTCGCATCCAGGCGGTTGCGGAACTCCGGCGTAAACATCCGCTTGATGTCCGCCATCTCGTCGCCCGCTTCCTTGCTGTCGGTGAAGCCGATCGAACGCTTCTGCAGGCTTTCCGCACCCGCATTGGTGGTCATGATGATGATCACGTTGCGGAAGTCGGCCTTGCGGCCGTTGTTGTCGGTCAGCGTGCCGTGGTCCATCACCTGCAGCAGAATATTGAAGATATCCGGATGCGCCTTCTCGATCTCGTCCAGCAGCAGCACCGCGTGCGGCTTCTTGGTGATGGCCTCGGTCAGCAGGCCACCCTGGTCGTAGCCCACGTAGCCCGGCGGCGCGCCGATCAGGCGGCTCACCGCATGGCGCTCCATGTACTCCGACATGTCGAAGCGGATCAGCTCAATACCCAGGATGAAGGCCAGCTGCTTGGCCACCTCGGTCTTGCCGACGCCGGTCGGGCCAGAGAACAGGAAGGAACCGATCGGCTTGTCCTGTTTACCCAGGCCGGCGCGCGACATCTTGATGGCGGACGCCAGCGCTTCGATGGCCGGATCCTGGCCGAACACCACATTGCGCAGGTCGCGGTCGATGGTGGCCAGCTTGCTGCGGTCGTCCTGGTTGACGGTCTGCGGCGGGATGCGTGCGATCTTGGAAATGATTTCCTCGATCTCGGTCTTGCCGATGGTTTTCTTCTGCTTCGACTTCGGCAGGATGCGCTGGGCGGCGCCCGCCTCGTCGATCACATCGATGGCCTTGTCCGGCAAGTGGCGGTCGTTGATGAAGCGCGCCGCCAGCTCGGCCGCGGTCGACAGCGCCGACGACGAATACTTCACGCCATGGTGCTCTTCGAAGCGCGACTTGAGGCCGCGCAGGATCTGCACGGTCTGCTCCACGGTCGGCTCATTGACGTCGACCTTCTGGAAGCGGCGGCTCAGCGCATGGTCTTTCTCGAACACGCCGCGGAATTCCGTGAACGTGGTCGCGCCGATGCACTTCAGCTGGCCGTTCGCCAGGGCCGGTTTCAGCAGGTTGGACGCGTCCAGCGTACCGCCCGAGGCCGAGCCGGCGCCGATGATGGTGTGGATCTCGTCGATGAACAGGATGCCGTTCGGGTTATCCTTCAGCTGCTTGAGCACGGCCTTCAGGCGCTGCTCAAAGTCGCCGCGGTATTTGGTGCCGGCCAGCAGCGCGCCCATGTCCAGCGAGTACACGACCGCGCTGGTCAGCACTTCCGGCACGTCGCCCTGAGTGATGCGGTAAGCCAGGCCTTCCGCGATGGCGGTCTTGCCCACGCCGGCTTCGCCCACCAGCAGCGGGTTGTTCTTGCGGCGGCGGCACAGCACCTGGATCACGCGGTCCACTTCCTCTTCGCGGCCGATCAACGGATCGATCTTGCCCTCGGCGGCGGACTTGTTCAGGTTCTGCGTGAACTGGTCGAGCGGCGATTCCTTGGTCTGGCCTTCCGGCGCCGCGCCCTCTTCCACGCCCTCGGACGCTTTGCCGGAATCCATCTGCTGGTCCTTGCGCACGCCGTGCGAAATGAAGTTGACCACGTCCAGGCGGGTCACGCCCTGCTGGTGCAGGTAGTACACCGCGTGCGAGTCCTTTTCGCCGAAGATGGCCACCAGCACGTTGGCGCCGGTGACTTCCTTCTTGCCGTTGGAAGCCGACTGGACGTGCATGATGGCGCGCTGGATCACGCGCTGGAAGCCCAGCGTCGGCTGGGTATCCACTTCACCGGTGCCGGGCACCGTCGGCGTGTTATCGCCGATGAAGTTCGTCAGCGTTTTGCGCAGGTCCTCGATATTCACCGCGCAGGCGCGCAGCACCTCGGCTGCCGATGGATTGTCCAGCAGGGCCAGCAGCAAGTGTTCCACCGTGATGAACTCATGCCGTGCTTGCCGCGCTTCGACAAACGCCATGTGCAAACTTACTTCCAATTCCTGCGCAATCATACTTCCTCCATCACACATTGCAGGGGGTGGCCCGCCTTGCGTGCATGCGTTAAAACGAACTCCACTTTGGTTGAAGCTATATCCTTCGAGAACACGCCGCACACGCCTTTGCCGTAGCGATGGACACTCAGCATAATTTGTGTGGCCGTGTCATGGTCCTTATTGAAATACTCCTGGATGATGGCGACCACAAACTCCATGGGAGTGTAGTCGTCATTGAGCAGCGCCACCTGGTACATAGGTGGCGGCTTTATCGCCTGCCGTTCCAGGACGGTTTCGGTGTCATGCTTGGTTGCCATACGCTTATATTCTAATGCTTTCAGACTGGATGCAACGCTCATTTAAGAGGGGCATTTCCGCCACGACTCATCTTACGCGTTTTCGGCGATTACCGCAGATGGCGGTTGGGTTGGTCAAAATCAAGAGGCATAAAAATAGCTGTTGCATAAATCTCACCATGTGCTAGTGAAAGCGCTTGACATAAAAAATTGTTCCGCCAACAATGCGATATCGACTTTGTGCAGATCTGTACATGTTGGTAAGAAGTGAGTTGTCGAGGAGGGGGCAGGAAGCTTCTTGCTTTTATGGCTCGTGTGATTCGTTTTTAATGAAAGTTTTTTTAAAATGGCAACTGGTACCGTTAAGTGGTTCAATGACTCCAAAGGTTTTGGCTTCATCACTCCTGATGATGGCGGTGAGGATTTGTTCGCGCACTTTTCCGCTATTAACATGAACGGCTTCAAGACCCTGAAAGAAGGTCAAAAAGTGCAGTTCGAAGTCACGCAAGGCCCTAAAGGCAAGCAAGCTTCTAACATCCAGGCTAACTAATCCGTAGCCTCGGACACCGAAAAGCCCCGCCCCGCGGGGTTTTTTTTCGCCTACCGGAAAGCGTATTATGCGGTTTTTCTGCATCGCTATTTCAACCATATGAAGCTTCGCACCCTGCGCCCCGGCGACGCCGACGCCCTGCTCGCCTTCGAACTGGCCAACCGCGCCTGGTTTGAATCCAAGGTCGAAGCGCGGCCGCCAGGCTTTTATAGCGGCGCGGGCGTGGCTCACCATATCGCCGACTGCCTCGCCAAATATGAAGTCGGCACCATGCATCCCTGCCTGTTGGTGGATGACGACGACAGCATCCTGGGACGCACCAACCTGAGGGACATCGATGCCGCAAGCCAGCGCGCCGAAATCGGCTACCGCATCGCGCAGCATGCCTGCGGACGCGGCCTGGCCGGCTTGGCGCTGCGGCATATGCTGGCGCAAGCCTACAGCCGCTGGCAGCTCGCTTCCGTGGAAGCCTACGTCACCGTAAATAATCCGATCTCGGCACACATACTGGCCAAACAAGGCTTCCAGCTGGTCGGCCTGGAGCCCGCCCATGCCGAAGTCGCCGGTCAACGCCTGGACTGCCACCACTACCGCCACCTGCGCGTCTGAGCTGGTAAGATAGACTTATCTTTAGGATAAGTTTTTCATATGCATAAGCCGCGCAATCTCACCGCCACCGTGGAATCAACAAGCTACCAGGTCGAAAGGCATGAGCGCTTGGCGAGCGGGGCGATCCGAAAGGCCCTGGAAGAACCCGACAATCCGCACCAATACAGCCTGCTGGAAGTGCCCAGCCACCTGGCCCGAGGACTGCTGCAGCGCTACGCTCGCGGCGACTCGCCCGACTTGCTGCGTCGCCACTTCCATGGTGACTACCTGCCCTTACTGCAGCAAGCGGCAGACTTGTCCGCCAAGCTGTTTCCCGATCATCGGCTGCGCCTGCACGCTGACCAAACGGCCAGCTGGATGTTGTTGTTCGCCTTGGTCTGCTTCGACGACGAGGGCGCGCATGTGGCGCATCTGGACAACTGGTTCACGCCAGACGGAAATCCAGTCCTGTTTGCGATGGTGCGCAAAGCCTTCGCGCCAGGCGAGCGCTACCCGGCCGACCTCGATATTGAGCACAAGGCGATGCCGCACGAGGAGCAGCTGGTGGGCGCGCTGCTGCAACCGCCCGCCACCTGGCCACACGCATTTGCCGCCTACATGAAGCAGTGGCCCAGGCTCATGAAGGATTACGGCTACCGGGAGCAGGTCGAGGAGGGCAAGTCGGCATTTGATTATTTCCCGCTTCACCTGGGCCTTGCCGTTTGCGCCTTCGATGTCGACGACAGCGCTTTCCGCCACCTGCCCTATTATCCGCACGAGCTGGTCGACCATTACCGCGCGCACGTTCGCCTTGCGCGCGATGCCTGGCGCAGCTGTGTGCTGGACCCGGGCGAGGGCTTGCCCGATACCGCCAAACCGAAACCCAGGAAAGACTACGTGCTGAGCAAAGCCGAAGCCTACGCCCGCTGGATCGAGCTGGTGTGCGGCGAACAGCCTGTCCTGATCGACGCCGCCAGGCAGGCGCTGGGTAAGCGCAAAACGATGCCGCCTATCGATAGGCTGACGGAGACGTTGGCGCCGCGTGGCTTGGCGCTGCATGCCGATTTGAAGGATGACGCCGCGCTAGCCACCCAGGCAACTGCACTGTGCAAAGTCTGGCAATTGCCCGCAACGGCGTTTGCCAACACGGCGCAGCAAGGCGCGGCCGCTGCCACCACGATGCTCAACGCGCTGCAAGACTGTGCCGACGTCAACGCGCGGCGGCTTGCCGTCTTCGATGGCGGCGGCGATAACTGGAACGCCCTTCTATACAGCTAT
The DNA here is from genome assembly GCF_000425385.1 of Pseudoduganella violaceinigra DSM 15887. Lineage (GTDB taxonomy): Bacteria > Pseudomonadota > Gammaproteobacteria > Burkholderiales > Burkholderiaceae_D > Rugamonas > Rugamonas violaceinigra. Next base: position 45,242 of record NZ_AUDI01000001.1, read on the forward strand.
CACCACGAAGCCGAGTTCACGACGCTATGCGAGCAACTTGGCCTCAAGCGCTTGGACCGCAGCCAGTGGCAATAACTAAACAAGCAAAAGGAAAAACAAATGACGACATTCGCATCGGCTTCGACGCACCGCCTGCTGGCTGCCCTGCTACTGGCGGCAGGCGCGTTGGCGAGCCAGCCCAGCCTGGCGGCGCCCGTCGAATTGCCGCCACTGGGCCTGTACCGCATCGATACCGACGGTACGATGGCTTTCAGCGGCAACCCTACCCAAGTCCGGATCACCACCGAGGGTGAGCATGGCGATACCAGCGCACGATGGCAGGCTGGCGCAAACAGCGCCACGCGTGATTTCAAGGGCAGTGGTCCGGTCACGCATTGCGTCAAGGCCGTGACCGGCGGGACGCTACCCTTGCCGCCGCAAGCCAATGCTTGCACCGTGCAGTCGATAACCCGAATCAAGGATGGCTTTACCCAGACCGCCAATTGCTCTTTCGGCAGGCTCGACTTGACCGTGCACCAACTCGACAAGGAGCGCTGGGAATATCTCACGGATATGACGATGATGACGACCGGCGCTGCGCCCGATATGTCGGTCCTGGCGCCCATGCTCAAACAGCAGGCCGAGCATGGCGAGACGCCCGAGATACGTGCACGCGCCAAGCAACAACTGGCCGGGCTGCCGGGCATGCAAAAGCAGGGCGACGCGACTTACGCCGCCACCATTGCACGCATGAAGGCGGAAATGGAGACGAGCACCGATCCCGAAGAAAAAGCCGGCATCCGCATGGCGCTCGACCGCATGCAAGCGGGCACGCCGACCATGAAAACCCGCTCGCGTACCGTTTGGACGCGTATTTCGAATGTCTGTGATAGCGGCAAGTAGTTCATGCCGCGCCGACGTTGAAGGGCTGCGCCAGCCGAGAAAAAACCCCATGTCCTTGCGGAACATGGGGTTTGGCATGCTGCCGGGACGGGCCCGGCGGTATCCACTTTCGCAAGTCCACGGAGTTTTGGACACGCGACCGTAACGGGTCTTAACGCATTTCTTTTTGCAGAAGTACTTAACCAAAAGATGCTGGGGAGTGGACTTCGCATAGTTCAGAAGAGAGGAGTCATCGAAGGTCTCCACAAACAAGTTTAGATGTAGATATAGATGCAATCACTCCATCAGATTTTCCCAAGGAGCGGTTCCAGCTGGCCACAACCGAATAGGAAGTGAACGTGCTTGCCGATACCGCAAATATTCAAGAGCGGTTCTGTTGCCTTTCGCACGATTGCAAGGCATGCATGCCAGCGTTAGGTTCCCTTGCGCGTTTGTGCCACCTCTATCCAATGGGGTCATATGCTCTCGCTCGCCACCACCACCCAGGTCTGCTCCACAGTATGCACATCTGTCACCTAGACGAGCACGAATGAGATCAATCGTAATATCGGAAAGGGGTGGACCAGCATTCGCGCGAGCTGCATTCTGTTTTTCCCACTTTTGCTTGTCGCTCCACTTATTCTCTTTCTGCCATTCGGAAGTTTGTCGATTCTTGCACGTCCGACAATAGCTTCTAAATTGCCCACTTGGGGTGTGGCCAAAATATTCTGCAGTTAGTGGCAATGCAGAACCACAACGGCTGCACGCACGCATATCCTGTGAAGTAGTCATAGCTATTTCACTCCCTGAATACCGCCCTTCGCATCATTCGCTTTGGGTCACACCTTAGTTCATCTGACAGTGGCTGTCAGATCATGCTTGACCCACTCTACACGTAATTCTCAGCGCCATCGTCGTCATCCTAATGCTATGCCCAAATTCCAACGAAGACGCGACACTTGCACGCCTCCATATCGGCATGTTTCCGTTTGCAGCCAGCTCCAACGGAAAGCCTGGTAAAAAGACCTCCGCACCTAGGTCGATGAACATATCTCCATCATGCCCGTCGGGTGAAAGAAGATCACGTGCCAATGACAGCTCGGGAAGCGAAATGGGAAGTGCGCCTACGTCGGCGTTTTGCCCAAGTTGTGGATGATGTAGCCATGCCACAGTACCAAGCGTGGCATCCCCAAGAGGGGCCTCTAATGTGTTCCATTTGATACCCGTACCCGATGAAATGAACGGAAATGCAAAAAAGCCCCACTCTCCTATGAGAATGGGGCTTCTGAAACGAGGTGAAATCTCGTGAATTGCCGTTACATCTGCTCGATCATCACCTCGCCGAAGCCGGAGCACGACACCTGGGTCGCGCCTTCCATCAGGCGGGCGAAGTCGTAGGTGACTTTCTTGGAAGTGATGGCCTTCTCCATGGCGGAGATGATCAGGTCGGCCGCTTCGGTCCAGCCCATGTGGCGCAGCATCATTTCAGCCGACAGGATCAGCGAACCCGGGTTCACGTAGTCCTTGCCGGCGTACTTCGGCGCGGTGCCGTGGGTCGCTTCGAACATGGCCACGGAGTCGGACAGGTTGGCGCCTGGCGCGATACCGATACCGCCCACTTGCGCCGCCAGTGCGTCGGAGATGTAGTCGCCGTTCAGGTTCAGGGTGGCGATCACCGAGTACTCCGCCGGGCGCAGCAGGATCTGCTGCAGGAAGGCGTCAGCGATGGAATCCTTGACGGTGATTTCGCGGCCGGTCCGCGGGTTCTTGAACTTGCACCATGGGCCGCCGTCGATCAGCTCTGCGCCGAACTCCTTCTGCGCCAGCGCGTAGGCCCAGTCGCGGAAGCCACCCTCGGTGTACTTCATGATATTGCCCTTGTGGACGATGGTCACGGAAGGCTTGTCGTTGTCGATCGCGTACTGGATCGCCTTGCGCACCAGGCGCTCGGTGCCTTCGATCGACACCGGCTTGATGCCGATGCCCGACGTTTCAGGGAAGCGGATCTTCTTGACGCCCATTTCCTTGGTCAGGAAATCGATGATCTTCTTCGCGCCTTCGGTGCCTTGCTGGTATTCGATGCCGGCGTAGATGTCTTCCGAGTTTTCGCGGAAGATCACCATATCGGTCTTTTCCGGCTCGCGCACCGGCGATGGCACGCCCTTGAAGTAGCGCACCGGGCGCAGGCAGACGTACAGGTCCAGCTCCTGGCGCAGGGCCACGTTCAGGGAGCGGATGCCGCCACCGACCGGGGTGGTCAGCGGGCCCTTGATGGACACAACATAGTCTTTCAGCACCTTCAGGGTCTCTTCCGGCAGCCACACGTCCGGGCCATAGACCTTGGTCGACTTCTCGCCGGCGAAGATTTCCATCCAGCTGATCTTGCGCTTGCCGCCGTAGGACTTGGCAACCGCCGCGTCGACCACCTTGATCATCACCGGGGTGATGTCCACGCCGGTACCGTCGCCTTCCAGATACGGGATGATCGGGGTGTCGGGTACGTTCAGGGAAAAATCGGCGTTTACGGTGATTTTCTGGCCGTCGGCAGGTACTTTGATATGTTGGTACATCGTGTTCTCCGAAGAAGGGTTTTTCGCAGTCTTCTATAAGACATAAGACATAAGCGTTCCACATTATGCACCAGTATTTTACTGGGCGCCATGCATTTGCGACTACAATCCCGCCTATGCCCCTGATACTTTTTAATAAACCTTTCCAGGTATTGTGCCAGTTTTCCCCTTCGGAAGATAAGCAGACCCTGGCCGACTACATCAAGATCCCGAACGTCTATCCGGCCGGGCGCCTCGACTACGACAGCGAGGGCTTGATGCTGATGACCGACGACGGCAAGCTGCAGCACAAGATCGCCCACCCCGACCGCAAGGAGGCCAAAACCTACCTGGTGCAGGTGGAAGGTGTGCCCGATGCCGGCGCCATGGCGCGCCTGCAGGCGCCGCTCAACCTGGGCGACTTCACCACCTTGCCGTGCACGGCGGTGCGCATCGCCGAACCGGGCTGGCTGTGGCCGCGCAACCCGCCGATCCGCCAGCGCGCCGACCAGCCGACGTCGTGGCTGGCGCTCACTTTACAGGAAGGCAAGAATCGCCAGGTGCGGCGCATGACCGCCGCCATCGGCCACCCCACCCTGCGCCTGGTGCGCTCAGCCATTGGCGGTATTTCCCTGGCCAGCCACCCGCTGTTGCCGGGCGAATGGATGGAAGTTTCGCCGGACGACCTCGCGACGCGCTAAATAAGTCAACCAGGCAAGACTCTTCTGCGTTGATGAAGCAGGTTCATCAGAACCTTCATCCACTATAAAAGGAGTTCGTCATGTCTAAGACTACAGTCGTACTGCTGGCCTCCCTGATTTCCGTCTCCGCCTTCGCTGCCGACCACCATATGAAAGCCTCCGCTTCGGCCTCCGCCGCCGCGTCCGCCGCTTCGATGGCCTCGGCCGCTTCCGCCGCACCAATGGCTTCGGCTGCTGCCGCGGCGCCGGCCGCATCGGCCGCCTCCATGCCCAAGCACAAAGCCAAGAAGCATGCGGCCTCGGCATCCGCCGCCGCTTCCGCTGCCTCGGCCGCCAGCGCTGCCTCGATGAAGTAAGTAACCGCCACCCGGCGAAAAAGCAGCCCGCGCGGCTGCTTTTCTTTTTCATAACGCCGCCGGCGGCAAGCAGCAATACAAAGCGAAAAACCCGCTATGGCGCAATGCCAAGCGGGTTATTCCGGTACACCTGTTTGGCGGCTAATGCCGCCAGCACACGAACTTAGGCGGACAGTGCCTTCAGGGCAGCTGCCAGACGGCTCTTGTGACGAGCAGCCTTGTTCTTGTGGATGATTTTCTTGTCAGCGATCGAGTCGATGGTCGACACGGAAGTCTGGAAGATGGTGGTAGCAGCAGCTTTGTCGCCAGCCTGGATTGCCTTACGTACAGCTTTGATAGCGGTACGCAGGGTCGAACGCTGAGCGGAGTTGTGAGCGTTTTGCTTAACTGCTTGACGAGCGCGTTTGCGCGCTTGTGCGGTATTTGCCATTTGAGAATCCTAATTCGTTGTCAAAGTTCGTTTGCAAACAATAGCGTTTGCCAAACCGGTGCGGTGTTTTCAGAGCCGGCTGAACGTCGCTGCCTGCCATACTGAATTCTGTACAGCCTTAAATTATAACGGGGTTTTGCTGCCAGGGCAATTCAAAATGTCGGTACGTTGCTGGTTTCGCTATAATCAGCGCCCATGAACTTGCTCAAGACCCTCGCTGCCATTTCCAGCATGACAATGCTGTCCCGGATTACGGGACTCCTGCGCGACATCCTGTTTGCCCGTGCCTTTGGCGCCGGCGGATTGACCGACGCCTTCTACATTGCCTTCCGCATCCCCAACCTGCTGCGCCGCCTGTTTGCCGAAGGCGCTTTTTCCCAGGCATTTGTGCCAATGTTGGCCGAATACAAAGGAAAGCAGGGCGACGAGGCCACCCGCACCCTGGTCGACCATGTGGCGACCGTACTGGTCTGGGCAACCTTGCTGACCAGCGCAGCCGGTATTATAGGCGCTCCGCTGTTCGTCTACCTGATTGGTTCGGGCCTGAGCAAGGATCCGGCCGCCTTCGACGCGGCCGTCTGGATGACGCGCCTGATGTTCCCCTATATCGCCTGCATGTCCTTCGTCGCACTGTCGAGCGGCGTGCTGAATACCTGGCGCCAGTTCAAGATCCCGGCCTTTACCCCGGTCCTGCTGAACCTCTCCTTTATCGGCGCCGCCCTGTTCCTGGCGCCGCACTTGAAGCAACCGGTGTATGCAATGGCGATTGCCGTCATGGTGGGCGGCATCCTGCAGGTGCTGGTGCAGGTGCCGTCGCTGGTGAAGATCGGCATGCTGCCGCGCCTGTCGTGGAACCCGGGCGCCGGGCTGGCCGATCCGGGCGTGCGCCGTGTGCTGAAGAATATGGGACCGGCGGTGTTTGCCGTCTCGGTCGCGCAGATCAGCCTGATGATCAACACCACCTACGCGTCGTGGATGGCCGAGGGCAGCGTCTCCTGGCTGACCTTTGCCGACCGTCTGATGGAATTCCCGAATGCGCTGCTGGGCGTGGCGCTGGGCACCATCCTGCTGCCCAGCCTGTCCAAGGCCAGCCAGGAGCAGGACCATGCTGAATACTCCAACCTGCTGGACTGGGGCCTGCGCCTGACGTTCCTGCTGGCCCTGCCCGCCGCCGTGGGTATCGCCGTGCTCGCGCTGCCGCTGATCGCCACCTTGTTCCACCATGGCCAGTTCACCGACCTGGCCGCCCGCATGTCCGCCCAGCCGCTGCTGGCCTATGCGGTCGGCCTGGTCGGCATCATCCTGGTCAAGTCGCTGACGCCGGCCTTCTATGCGCGCCAGGACGTGCGCACCCCGGTGCGCATCGGCCTGTTCGTGCTGGTGGCGACGCAGCTGATGAACCTGATTTTCGTCAAGCAGTTCGCCGTCGCCGGCCTGGCCCTGTCGATCAGCGTGGCGGCCCTGATCAATGCCGCCCTGCTCTATCGCGGCCTGCGCCAGAAGGACATTTACACGCCGCAGCCGGGCTGGCCGAAGTTCTTCGCCAAGCTGGTGGTGGCCGTGACCGTCATGGGCGTCGCCGCCTGGTTCGGCGCACAGCAATTCGACTGGCTGGGCATGCGCAGCCACGGCCTGCTGCGTGCGGGCGCCCTGTTCCTGGTGATCGGCGGCTGTGTCGTGGTCTACTTCGGCACCTTGTTCGCACTGGGCTTCCGCGTACGCGACTTCCGCCGCCGCGCCAAATAAGGCGGGCGGCCTTTAGCGGCGGGCGGGCGGCGCCGGCGGCTCCTCGCGCGCGGGCTCGCTCGAAGGCTCTTGCGGCTCCTGCGGCGGCTCCTGCGGTTCCTGCGGCGGCTCCGGTTCGGGCGGGGGTTCCGGCGGCGGCGCGGTCGGCTTCGGCGGTTCCTGCGGTGTGCCCGGTTTGCTGCCGGGCTGGTTTTCCGGAACCGTCCCTGGCTGGGTACCGGTCATACCGCCGGGCGGCGTGCCTTTCGGAGGCTGCCCGGGCAGTTGGCCGGGCGTCTGGCCATCGCCGCCCTTGCCACCGGGCGTCTGCACGCCTTCGCCCGAGAATTTCCAGTCGCCCAGGCTGGCCTTGCCTTCAAACGCCACGAAGCGCGCCGGGAAATTGCCGATCTTGATCGGCGCCGCCTTCGACAGGCTGTAGATCGCCAGGATGCCGCCGGTTTCATTGGCCTTCACGATGCCCCATTCCGCCTTGCCCGTCATCGGGTCGACGTAGATACGGCGCAAATGCCGCCGCAGCCCGGGGAAACGCGGGTCCTTCAGCAGCTCCGCAAACGACTTCGGGTAATTGGGCTGCCCTTCCGGCGTGGCGGCGGCGTAGCTGGCCAGCGCATTGCTGTACTCCATGCCGATGTCGAGCAAGGCTTGTTCGGCGTAGGCGCGCTGGATGGTCGTGCCCAGGCGCAGCGCCATCGCCCCGACCAGGCCGATAATCGTCACCAGGATCACGACACTGATGTAGGTGAAGCCGTGCTGCTTACCAGTCGGAATAGGGTTTGCCGCTGCGGTCATTGCCGGGCGCTCCGCTCTTGATGTCTGCCATGGCGCCCTTGCCCGCTTCGGCGGGCGGGACGAGGATCCAGCTGTCGCTCTTTTCCGTGATCGGGTCGATCGGCACGGCGCGCAGGTATTTCTTTTCCACCAGCTGCTCCAGGCTGTCCGGGAAGCGCCCGGTATCGCCGTAGAACTGGTCGATGATGGCGCGTGTGCTGCGCAGGTTATCGGCCAGGATGGTTTCCCTGGTCTTGTCCACGCTGGGGAAATAGCGCGGCACGGCAAGCGTCAGCAGCAAGGCGATAATGCCCAGCACCACCAGCAGCTCGATCAGCGTGAAGCCCTTTTTGTTCACCATTTCTTGTAAGGCACGCCGTTCAGGCCCACCTGCTCCGAAGTCGAATACACGTCAAACACATCCTCGCCCTCGCGCGGGTCTTCGGCTTCGCTGGCGTAGCTGCGCTTGCCCCAGGTCTGGGCATTGTTGGCGTTGCCCTCCGCATTGAACGGGTCGCGCGGAATGCGGCGCAGGAAGTAGATCTTGGCACGCTTGGGGCTGCGCTGGTCGACCACCCCCTCCACCAGCACCTCCAGTGTGCGCGGATAGCCGTTGCCGGTGATGGTCTTGGCGATGCGGCCTTCGTCGTAGGCGACCTTGTAGTCGTCCAGCGCCTTGCGGATGATGTGCAGCGCGCTGCGCAGCTCCTGTTCATTGCGGCGCTGGACCACGGTCTGCCCGACCGGGATCGCCAGCGCGGCCAGCAGGCCGAGAATGGCCAGCGTCACCAGCAATTCGATCAGGGTGAATCCGCGTGCGCGCATGCTTACTCTTTTTGCTCCGCGCCGGTTGGAAGCGGCAACGGCTTGGTCACCGTCGATGTGGCGCCCTGCTGGTTTTGCGCGCCTTCCGCAGGCGGGACAGCCGCCGGAATGGCGCCCGGCACGGGCTGCACGGCGCCGCCGGCGGGACGTGCGCCCGGCATGACAACGGCCTGGCGCGGCGTCACATCGGGACGGCGGCGGAAATTGGCCTCGGTGCCGGCCGAAAACTCGGAAGCGGAGATCTCCGGCCGCTGCAGGTTGCGCACCAGGTGCGGCGTAATCGACAGCACGATCTCGGTCTTCTGGTTGTCGTCCGTCTGCGAACCGAACAAGCGGCCAAGGATGGGCAGGTCGCCCAGGCCAGGCAGGCGGCTGGCGGTGCTGCGCTGTTCATTGTTGATCAGGCCCGCCAGCACCTGGTTCTCGCCATCCTTGAGCTGCAGGAAGGTGGACGCCTGGCGCGTGCCGATCTGGTAGGCGACGGTGCCGGTCTTCGTGACGAGCCGGTCGATCAGGTTCGACACTTCCAGCGAAATGCGGATGCCCACCTCGTTATTCAGGTAGATGGTCGGTTCGGCATTCAGCGTCAGGCCGACTTCGACATAGCTCACCGATTCCGAGGCAAAGCCCGCGGTGCCAGGCGACACCGTGGTGGTAATCACCGGCAGCTTGTCGCCGATCACGACCTTGGCTTTCTCCTTGTTGCGCACGCGGATGCGCGGGCTGGCCAGCAAGTTGGTGTCGCCGGCGGTCCTTTTCAGGTTGATGGTGCCGTTCAAGCCGGTCACGCCGACCAGGTCGCGCGTCAGGATATCCAGGTCGCGCAGGGTCACCGTGGAGCCGGTGCCCTTGCTGCTCAGGACCGACAGGCCCACCGCGTTCGGCCACTCGACGCCCAGGCCCAGCAGGCGGCTGCGTTTGACCTCCAGGATGTCCACGTCCAGCATCACCTCGGGCTCCGCCTGGTCCTGCGCGGCGATGATCTTTTCCGCCAGCTTCACGGCGTCGGCGCTGTCGCGCAGGATCACCAGGTTGAGCTTTTCATCGGCCACCACATCGCGCGATTTGAGGATGGTCTTGAGGGTATTGGCCACCGTCTTGGCTTCGGCGTTGGCCAGGTAGAAGGTGCGCACCACCGTCTCCTGGTATTCCTTCAGCTTGGCCGCCGTGTTCGGGTAGATCAGGACGGTATTGCTGTCCATGACCTGCTGCTCCAGCTGGTTGGTCATCAGCAGGAAATAGATCGCCGACTCCACCGTGCTGTTCTTCAGCTGGATGGTGGTGCGGGCATCGCTCTTGACATCCTTGTCGAAGATGAAATTCAGGCCCGAACGGCGCGAGATGATGTCGAACACCTGCTTCAGCGGCGCTTCGCGGAACTCGATCGTGATCGGCGTCTTGTAGGCTTTGGAGAGCCCGGATTCGGACAGCGCCTGCGGCATCTGTTCGTTGATGGTCCGCATCAGGGCGCGCGCCCTCGCATGGTCCGGCTTCTCGGTCAGCACCGTGGCGACGCGGCTCTTCGCCGCATCGAAGTCCTTCTGCTCTAGAAAGGCGTTGGCCTGCGCCAGCAGCTTGTCGTGGCGGTCGGCCATCTCCAGCGCGCGCAAGCCGCCCGCGGCGCGTTCATTCTGCGGATTCATCGCCAGCACGCGCTGGAAGTTCTGCGCCGCCGGAAGGTATTTGCCCTCGTTGACGAACTGGTCGGCCTGCTCCAGCAGGCGCGCGCTGGTGCGGTCGCGCGCCTGCAGGTAGGCGGCGCGGTAGATGGCGCTGCTCGGATCGCGTTCGATCGCCTCCTGGTACTTCAGCAGGCCGGCTTCCACCTGGTCTTTTTCCACCAGGTCGCGTCCTTCGCGAAAGGCCATATCGGCTGCGCAGCCGGACAGCGCCAGCACCAGCACCGACAGCGTCAGCGTTCTCAGACTTGGCTTCACTCAATCACTCCAATATTTAGCTGCTGCACCTGATTCATGGGCAGATAGGTCATCGTCAGGGTAGGCGGTGCAATGGCATCCACGCGGTACATGCCGTCGATCTGGCTGCCTTTTTGCACGACAAAGGTCTGTTCGCCGCGGCCAAGATACACTTCCCACTTGCCGTCCGCAGCCGCCTTGCCGAGGAACTGGAACGGCAGCGGCGGCGCGGTTGGCGGCGGCGGCGGCGCCGGTTTCAGTTCCGCTGCGGACGGCGGCGGCGGCGGCGGCGGGTTCCACGACTGGCCGCCGAACACGCCGTCGCGGCTCTTGAACGAACCCTCGCCGGCATCGCCGATCAATTCCTCGCGCGGCAGCAGGCGCAGGATGGCGGCCGCGCCCGGACGCGCGGCAGCGGCCGGCGCGGCGGCCGGCGCCGTTGCCGGCTGGGCGCGCGCGGGCTTGCGGTCGACCGCTTCGGCCACGCCGGCGTTGGGCGATTTGTCGCCGAACAGCACCAGGACGGCGGCTGCGGCCAGCGCCACGCCCATCAGGATATGGCGCGGCTTCATGGCTGATCCTTCAGGTACAGCGTGAAGCGCACGCGGGCCTCCACCACGGGTTCAGCAATCGCCTCGCGGCGGAAGGCAACATCGTCCAGTGCGGCGAAGGGGATGGCCACCAGGGCCTGCAGGCTGAATTGCCAGATATTCTGGTATGCGCCCTTGACCGGCAGCGTGACCTGGTAAGACGCCACGCCGCTGGCCTTGTCCTGGCCGAACTTGTAGTCGCCCTGCTCCAGCGCCAGGCCGGTCTTGGCGGCGATGTCGAACAGCTGCTTGACCTGCTGTTCGGCATGGCGCTTCTCGCCCAGCGCGGCATAGAAATGGGCCAGGTTCTCGTTGGCGCTCGGCGGCGGAGCCGCCTGCACCAGCTGCGCCGGGGCCGGCGGCAAGGGCTGGTATGCCTGCTGGCGCGCCTTGAGCGACCAGGCCAGCACCAGCGCGCCGGCGGCCAGCAAGGCCAGTGCGGCGCATCCGGCTAGGCCAAGGCGCATCGCGGCAAGGCGCAGCCGCAGCATCACGGCAGTCAGGTTCATCGCGCCCTCCACTGTACTTCCACCTGGAACCGCAGCGGGCGGTTCGGGTCCTGGTCGTTGACTTCGTGGCGCAGCAGCGCCGCGCCGGTAAAGAATTCCTGCTGCTTCAACTGCTCGATATAGCCGACCATATCGTCGCTGTTCTTCGCCTCGGCCGTGATCTTCAGGATCTGCTTGCGCGGGTCGGGATCGAGCGCCAGCAGCGCCACCGTCGGCAGGTTCGCTGCGGCGACCGCGTCCTGCAGCTGGCGCCATGGCAGGTTCAGCTGGAGGATGGCGGCGTTGACCGCGGCCGCCTGGACTTCGGGAATGGCAGTTTCAGGCTTGCGTTCCGGCGCGCGCACGGCGGCGGCCTGCTTGCGCTGCTGCGCCTGCAGGGTCGCGTCGCGTGCGGCCTGCTGCCTTGCCGCCTGCATGCCGACCGCGGCGCCCGCCAGTAGCAGCAGCGCGCCCAGCGCGCCGGCCAGCAGCACGGCCGGATGAATGCGGTACAGCGCGGCGCGCCAGCCCGGCGCCGCGAAATCGATGCGCATCGGCTTCATGCGGCGGCTCCCAGGGCTGCGGTGGCGATATGCTTGTCGCTGCCGGCCGGCTTGGCCAGCGCCGCCGGAATCTCGCCGGCCAGCTGGATCAGGGCCGGCGCTGGCAGACCAAGCAGCAGGGCTTCGCGCTGCGCCGCCTGGGTCAGCCAGTAATGGTCGGCGCCTTGCGGAATCGCGACGTGGCGCACTGCGCGCAGGCGCCCGTCTTCGCAGGCGGCCAGCGCCAGCAAGCCGGCCTGCGCCACGCCGAACCAGGCGCCGTTCTTCAAGGCGCCCGCATGACGGTTCCAGGCCGCCACGAAGTACGGCACGATGGCGGTCGGCACCAGCCCATGCTGGACGGCGGCGTTTTCAATGGCGCTCTTCAATCGGCGCGGAACGGCGGCGGCCAGGAAGGGCGCACCGGCGTTCCAGTCGGCGCTGATATGCCAGGCCGCCGGCGTCTCGCCGTACAGGGCGTGGAAGCGCAGCGCGGTGGCGCCTTCCAGGTCGGCCAGGCGGGCTGCCTGCACCGGCGGCGTTACCTGCCACAGGCGCACCAGTTCATCCGAGAGGACGAAGCTGGCCGCCATGCCGGCCACCGGCTGTCCGGCCAGCAAGGCCGCCATGGCGCCCGGCAGCGCATCGGCGACGGCGTCGTGCGCCAGGCCGGAAGCGGCCGGCGCCAGCGGCTGAGCAGCCAGCAGCTCCGGCGCCGCGCTTCCCCAGCGCCGCGCGCGCAGCAGGCGCAAAGCCTGCGGCGTCACCTCGATGCGCAGCGATTGCGTGAAATTCTTAAGCATGCAAGGTCACCCGCTTGATTTCCGCCAGCGTGGTATCGCCGCGCCGCACCACTTCCATCGCGGCGTGGCGCAGGCTGCGCGTGCCGTTGGCATAGGCGGCGGCCTTGATCTGGCGGATCGGCCGTTTTTCCACGATCAGTTCGCGGATTTCATCGTTCAGGGTCAGGATTTCCGCGATCGAGCGGCGTCCCTTGAAGCCGGTGCCGCGGCAGTCGCCGCAGCCCTTGCCTTCCTTGAAGTGGTAGTCGTACACGTCGGCGCGCGCCAGGCCCACGCTGGCCAGCTCCTCGTCGGACGGGGTCACCTCGACCGCGCAATGCGGGCAGTTGATGCGCACCAGGCGCTGCGCCCAGATGCCGTTCAGCGCCGAGACGAAGGCGTACGGGTCGATGCCCATATGGGTGAAGCGGCCGAACACGTCGAATACATTATTGGCGTGCACGGTGGTCAGCACCAGGTGGCCGGTCAGCGCCGACTGCACGGCGATTTCCGCCGTTTCGCGGTCGCGGATCTCGCCCACCATGATCTTGTCCGGGTCGTGGCGCAGGATCGAACGCAGGCCCTTGGCGAAGGTCAGGCCCTTCTTCTCGTTCACCGGAATCTGCAGGATGCCCGGCAGCTGGTATTCCACCGGGTCTTCGATGGTGATGATCTTTTCGCGGCCGTTGTGGATCTCGGTCAGCGCCGCGTACAGCGTGGTGGTCTTGCCGGAACCGGTCGGCCCGGTCACCAGCAGCATGCCGTACGCCTCCTGAGCCAGCGAGCGCAAGGTCGCCAGCGACGCCGCGTCGAAGCCCAAGGCTTCCAGCGTCAGCGAGCCGTAGGATTCGATCATGGCGCGCTTGTCCAGAATACGGATCACCGCGTCTTCACCGTGGATCGAGGGCATGATCGACACGCGCAAGTCGATTTCCCGCCCCATCGATTCGACGCGGAAGCTGCCGTCCTGCGGCACGCGGCGTTCCGCGATATCGAGTTCGGCCAGCACCTTCAGGCGCGAAATGATCTGCTCCGCCACATCGATGCCGTTGACGGCGGTGGCGTGATCGAGCACGCCGTCGACGCGGTATTTGACGGCCAGGCCGCCCGCCGTCGACTCCAGGTGGATGTCGGAAGCGCCGGCCTTGAGCGCATCGTACAGGGTGGAATTGACCAGGCGCACCGCCGGGCTGGCGCCTTCCGAAACGGAGGCGAACGACAGCACCGCCGCCGTCTTGCCGTCGCGCCGCGCGCCCTCGCCGCCGGAAACCAGGCTGTCGACCGCGCGGGCCGACTCTTCCTGCTTGGACAGGTAGGCCTGGATATCGGCCTGCAGCGCCAGCCGCAATTGCAGCGGCGCCGACGCCGGGCAGCGCGCCTGCGTCGCCAGCCAGGTCTGCAGATCGAGGTCGAACGGATCGGCAATCACGCCCACCGACGCGCCGTCCTGCGTGCGCAGCAGCACGCAGTGGCGCGCCATCGCCTGCGACAGCGGCAACAGATCGAAGGCCGGCGCGAAGGCCAGCATATCGGCCGTCTCCAGCACGGCCAGGCCGAACGGCTGGGCCAGCGCCCGCACCGCCAGGCGCGGCTCGATGCCGGACAGCTGTTCCAGTTCCTCCACCAGGCTGCGCTTGGACAGCGCGCACTGGGCGCGCGCCTTGGACAATACATTCGCGTCGAGCACCGGCAAGGTCATGCCATCTCTCCCGCCAGGTCAAAAATCGGCATATACAAAAGCACCACAATAGCGCCCACCACCAGGCCGATACAGGCCATCAGCAGCGGTTCAAATGTCCGGGTAAAACGGTCGATCCAGCGCCCGATCTCGCCGTCGTAGAAGGCCGCCGACTGCGTCAGCATCGCCCCCATCTCGCCGGTGCGCTCGCCCACGCGCAGCATGCGCAGGGAAATTGGCGTGGTCAGGCCGTTGGCCTCGAACGCCGAGGACAGCGGCAACCCCGCTTCGATCATGGCGCGCGCGCCCTGCAAGCCCTCTTTCACATTGGCCGAGACCATGGCCTGCACCGTGTCCACCGCGTTCAGGATGGTGATGCCGCCTTCGCTCAGCATACCCAGGGTCAGGTAAAGGCGCGACAGCTCATAGATTTTCACCCGCTCGCCCACGCCCGGCAAACGCGCCAGCAGGCGCGCCATGCCGCCGCTGCGCAGCAGGCGCTGCACGCCCAGCACCAGGCCGCCGATCAGGGCGCCGATGCCGGCCAGCAGCGGCACCGTATGGGCCGCCGCGAACTGGCCCCAGGTCAGCATCAGCTGCGACATCCACGGCAGGTTGCGGCCGGCGCCCTGGTACACCTCGGCAAAGCGCGGCACCACATAGGCGATCAGGAACAGCGAGACCCCGCCGCCCACCAGCAGCAGGATGCAGGGGTAGATGGCGGCGCTCACCAGCTTGGCGCGCACCAGGTCCACGCGCTGCTGGTAATCGATGAAGCGTTCCAGCGAGCGCGGCAGGTCGCTGGTGCCTTCGGCCGCCTTGACAATGCCCACGTACAGGGGCGGGAATAATTGCGGCTGCTCGGCCAGGACGGTGGAAAAGCGCTGGCCTTCGCGCAGGCCATCCAACAGGCGTTCCAGCACGCTGCGCGTGGCCGGGGCCGCCTCCTTTTCCAGCAGCGCTTCCAGCGCTTCCACCACGCCCAGGCCGGCATTAAGCAGCGCCAGCAGCTCCTGGCTGAACAGCACAAGGGATAGCGCCTTGGTTTTGCCCGCGCGCAGCCCGGCGCGGCGCGGTGCGATGGCGCTGACGAACAGGCCGCGCGCCTCCACCTGGCGGCGCGCGTCGGCCTCGTCGCGGCCATCGACCACCAATTGGCCGATCGCCATGTCCGGTGACAGGGTTCGAACGTCGAACTGCATCGTTCAGGCCGGGCCGTGCTTATTGGGCGCCGATATCGGCGTTTTCGCCCTCGCCGCCGGGCTGGCCGTCCTTGCCGAGGGAGATGATCTCGTATTCCGCCTTGGCGCCCGGCGCCTTGTACTGGTATGGACGACCCCACGGATCGGCCGGCACGACCTTCTTCAGATAAGGACCGTTCCATTTGGCGCCGGCCGTGGCGGGCGCCGTCAACAGGGCGCCCAGGCCCTCTTCCGTGCTCGGGTAGCGGCCGACATCCAGGCGGTAGGTGTCCAGCGCTTTGTCGAAGGCCTCGATCTGCGCTTTGGCGACCGTGACTTCCGATTTGCCCAACTGGGAAAAATATTTGGGGCCGACATACGCGGCCAACAGGCCAATGATGACGATCACCACCAGCAGCTCAAGCAGGGTGAAGCCGCGATTGGCTCTGCCATGAATCCGTGCTGCAAACATCCGTACCACCTCCGCCTTGAATAGAACTGCAGAGGCTACCACGCAGCTTTAGGTTTCGACAATGTTTTCTGTAGTGCGTGTCCACCAACCGCTTGCCGGACGCCATTTCGTCTCAAGCTTAACAAAAGTGTCGCGAATTTTTCACAACTAAAACTATCGGCCCATCTCGTTTCTTCATAGGAATGTCCAAACTTTATATGTTCTTCGCTTAATAAAATTAAATTTATATCATTGAAATTTTGATCACTTTCTGCCGCACTATTGCTATATTCGTTGCAACCTGAACAACACAGGGATCGCCGTTTTCGACCACAAAAATGTAAGGGAACGCAATATGCAACAGCATTTCACACGCCTTAAAAAGCTTGCCGGCGGCACCCTGCTCGGCGCAGCCGCCGTGTTCGCCGCCCCGGCCCACGCCAGCGTCGCCAGCTTCGACGGGCAAGCGCCCATGGTGTACAACCATGGCGAAAAATTCCAGGATAGCGGCCTCACCTTCACGTCGCAGATTTCGGCTTACCTCCAGTCCCAGGGCGTCAATTCCGGCATGGGCGGCGCCATCCTCGACAGCAACAACCCGAACAGCTGCGGCGCCCTCAACGACTGCCCCACGGGCGGCAGCGGCAAATTCTATGCAGGCTTGAATGATGGTTCGGTCGACATCGGACATGCCGGCGGCTTCTTCTCCCTGAACTCCCTGCGCTTCGCCTTCTTCACCCCGCTCGCCGGCCTGGAAAACCTCACGTTCGGCCAGCTGGTGCTGAACGCCACCACCGTCGATGGCACCAGCCTGCGCCTCAGCACCGACTTCGCCGGCCAGGATGAAGACGGCCACTTCATGTTCTCGACCTGGAAGCTGGCGCCCGACTTCAAAGCCCTGCGCCTGAGCAAGATCAACCTCAGCGCCTGCCTGTACGACGGCAATGGCGGCTGCTTCAATATGGCCGACTGGGCGCCTTACGCGGCCCAGTTCGCCATCGACGACCTGGACGTCAATGTGCCGCTGCCCGGCTCCGTCCCGCTGCTGCTGCTCGGCCTGGCCGGTCTCGCCGCCATCCGCCGCCGCGCCCACTAACCGTCAACCAAGGATCCCTCCATGAAATTGCGACCCCTGAGCCTGGCCGTCATGGCCGTGCTGTCCGGCCTGGCCGTGCAAGCGTCCGCTGAAGACGCGCGCCATTCCTATATCGTGCAACTGGCCGACGCACCGGCCGCCAACTACACCGGCGGCGTGAGCGGCCTGAGCGCCACCAAGCCGGCTGCCGGCAAACGCCTCGACATCACTGCGCAGAACGTGCAGGACTACATGGCCTACCTGGAGCAGAAGCAGTCGAGCGCCACCGCCATCGTACCGAACGCCGAAATCGTCCATAAGTACAAACTCGTGCTGAACGGCTTCGCCGCCCGCCTGACCGACGCCGAAGTGCGCGCCCTGAAGAAATCCGGCGCCGTGGCCAGCATCAGCGCCGACGAAGCGCGCCCCCTCGACACCAACTACACCCCGAAATTCCTCGGTCTCGACACCCCGGGCGAAGGCCTGTGGTCCAAGCTGGGCGGCATCGACAAGGCCGGCGAGAACGTGGTGATCGGCATCGTCGACGGCGGCATCTGGCCTGAACACACCTCCTACGCCGACCGCGTCGACGCCCAGGGCAAGCCCACCTACGATATCAGCGGCACCCTGGTCTACGACAAACCCGCCGACTGGAACGGCGCCTGCGAAACCGGCGAAGGCTTCACCGCCGCCCATTGCAACAACAAGCTGATCGGCGCGCGCTTCTTCAATGCCGGCTTCATCGCCAGCGGCCGCCCGATACACTGGAGCGACTTCGTCTCGCCGCGCGATTCCCTGGCCGGCCCGACCGGCCATGGCGGCCACGGCACCCACACCTCGACCACGGCCGGCGGCAACTTCGGCGCCGTCGGTTCCCTGTCGGGCATTCCGGT
The DNA here is from genome assembly GCF_000425385.1 of Pseudoduganella violaceinigra DSM 15887. Classification (GTDB taxonomy): domain Bacteria; phylum Pseudomonadota; class Gammaproteobacteria; order Burkholderiales; family Burkholderiaceae_D; genus Rugamonas; species Rugamonas violaceinigra. The sequence continues at coordinate 63,077 of NZ_AUDI01000001.1, forward strand.
GGGCAGCATGTCCGGCATGGCGCCGCGCGCCCGCATCGCCGCCTACAAGGTGTGCTGGACCTTCCTCGATGCCACCAATCCCGACGGCACCGGCACCCGCAATTCCTGCTTCAACTCCGACAGCGTGGCCGCGATCGACCAGGCTGTGGCCGACGGCGTGAACGTGATCAACTTCTCCATCGGCGGATCGCAAAACAGCGTCAACGACCCGGTCGAGATGGCCTTCTTCAATGCCGCCGCCGCCGGCGTGTTCGTCTCCGCGTCGGGCGGCAACTCCGGCCCGGCCAATGCGGTGGCCCACCTGTCGCCCTGGCTGACCACGGTGGCCGCCTCCACCCACAACCGCGCCAGCATCGCCAGCCTCAAGCTGGTGGGCGGCGCCAGCTATTCGGGGGCTTCCTACAACCAGGCGCCCCTGCCCGACACCCCGACCATCCTGGCCCGCGACGCCACCCTCAAGCCCTACGCCCAGCTGAGCACGGCCGACAAGGCCGCCGCCCGCCTGTGCTATACCGCCAGCGACCGCCTGACCTATGGCGGCGGCGCCGATGCCGCGCTCGATCCGGCCAAGGCCAGCGGCAAGGTGCTGCTGTGCGAACGCGGTAACAGCGCCCGCGTCGACAAGTCGCGCGCCGTCCGCGAAGCCGGCGGCGTCGGCATGATCCTGATGGACGCCTCCGCCACCCAGGCGCCGGCAGCCGATCCGCACAGCATTCCGACCGTGCACCTGAACTTCGCCGACGGCTCCGCCGTGCGCAGCTGGATCGCCGGCCACCCGGATGCCTTGAGCAGCATCGACAAAGCCGTGCTGACCACCAGCGCGGTGCCGGCGCCGCAACTGGCCGCGTTCTCGTCGCGCGGCCCGAACATGCACAACGCCAACATCCTCAAGCCCGACCTGACCGCCCCCGGCGTCGACATCCTGGCCGGCGTGACGGCCGACTACAACAAGCAGGCCGACCGCGACGCAATCGCCAACGGCACCCTGGTGCCCACCGCCAACTGGGCCAGCTACCAGGGCACGTCGATGTCCAGCCCGCACGTGGCCGGCCTGGCCGCCCTGCTGCGCCAGGCCCACCCGGACTGGACCCCGGCGGCCATCAAGTCGGCCCTCATGACGAGCGCCAGCGACACCTTTGCCGATGGCCAGCCCGGCATGGCGGCCGGCACCCTGCCCTGGGGCCAGGGCGCGGGTCATGTGCGCCCGAACAAGGCGGTCGATCCCGGCCTGGTGTACGACTCCGGCACGCTCGACTGGGTCCGCTTCATGTGCGGCATCCCGGGCACCCTGCCCGCCAGCATCTGCGCCTCGACCGGCGCGATCCAGCCGTACAACCTGAACCTGGCATCGCTGACCGCGGCCAATGTGCTGGGCAAGCTGACCATGAGCCGCACCGTCACCAACGTCGGCAGCGAGGAAGCGACCTACACCGCCAGCGCCAACCTGCCCGGCTACAACGTGGTGGTCAGCCCATCGACGCTGACGGTGGCGCCAGGCGCCAAGGCCACCTTTACGGTCAACCTGACCAATGTCAGCGCCGCGGCCAATACCTGGTCGTACGGCAGCCTGACCTGGAGCGACGGTGCCGGCCACGTGGTGCGCAGCCCGCTGACGGCCCGTCCATCCATGCTGGTCGCGCCAGGCAAGCTGTATAACGAGGCAGCCAACGGCAGCACCTCCTTCACCATCGGCACCGGCTTCAGCGGACCGCTGGCGACCATGAAGGGCGGCCTGAAGCCCGCCACGCGCAGCGCAGCCACTGTCGGCACCGACGCTTCCAGCGATGCCGGCCTGTCCGCCTGCCGGGCTGGCGGCAATGCCGGCGTCAAGATGCATACCGTGACCGTGCCGGCCAATGCGCTGGTGGCCCGCTTCGCCCTGTACGATGCCGACACCTCGGGCCACGAGACCGGCACCACCGACGACCTGGACCTGCTGGTGCTGAATCCGGCTGGCACCCAGGTCGGCACCAGCGGCGGTTCGACCTCGAACGAAGTGATCACGCTGAACCAGCCGGCGCCCGGCAATTACAAGGTGTGCGTGATCGGCTATGCGCCGCACAACGGCAGCGCCGATTACACGCTGTCCTCGTGGACCGTGGCCAAGGATGAAATGGGCGGCAACTTGAAAGTGGGCTTGCCGCCGATGGCATTCACTGGCGCCACGGCGACCATCGCCGCTTCCTGGTCCGGCTTGGGCAACGCCAAGCACCTGGGCGCCATCGTCTTCACGGCGCCGGGCGGCAATGTCTCGACCACCTTGCTGGAAGTCGATACCACCCTGCCGCTGCCTGAGCAGAGCCAGCAGCGCAAGCTGGCCGAGCGCCGCGACTGAACCATCGCCGCAGCATCGAAACGCCGCGCTTGCCGCGGCGTTTTTTTTATTCCACCAGTGCCCCGTTCGCGCCGCCCAGCTGGCATTGGCCGGCACGGCACTGCGCTCCCGGATCCATCAGGAAGCTGCAGTCGCTCGCCAGGCCGCTCGCCTTGTTTTCCTGCTCGCGCTCCTTGCGGTAGCGCTCAGCCAGCGCTTTGACCTTGTCGGGGCTGGATTGGGCCGTGGAATAGGCCATATACGCTTCCGGTCCGCCACAGGGCTTGGCGCCCAGCGCCACCGCCTTGCATTGCTGGTCGGATGTGCAGGCGGCTGCGCGGCCCAGGGCGCGCAGCGCCATCAACGTACTGGAAGCGCCAGGCGAGGCATGGCCACATCCAGCGGCGGTAACAAAGGCCAGGAGAAGAATGATCGGTTTCATGGGAGGAAATAACTGCTGAGCGTAGGTTCCGGTTCACAAAACGGGCGCAGTACCGAATAAGGCACCCTGTTTTCACGGCTATTAAACCACAGCAGCGCCGAACGACTCGGGCCGCCGCGCAAGCAGCTGCGACAGCCGTTGCAGTCCCGCGCGTAAGCGTGCACGGTCCTTGATATTCCCTAACGAGATACGGATTGCATTCACAGATCCGCTGCCAGTTGCGAATGCCTCCGCCGGCGTGACTGCAATGCCCTCGCTGTCGGCTGCACGCGCAAGCTGTGTCGGGGTCCAATAGGCAGGCAACTCAAGCCATACATGCAGGCCGTCGCCGGGGCCGCTGCACCGCCCCGCCAAAATATCCCGGGCCATCCGCTGGCGCAGGCGCGCTTCCTTGCGTACGCCTTCCATCAATTCCCCGGCCGAACCGGAGAGTATCCACTGGGTGGCCAGCGCGGCCGTCAGAGGGGCAACCATCAGCGCAAATGATCTGAGCGCCGCCAGGAAACGTTCGCGTTCCTGCGGGTCGCGTATCAGCACGAAGGCGACGCGCAAGCCGGGCGTCAGGCATTTCGAGAGGGTGGAGATGTAGTACACCAGTTCCGGCGCGAACGTGGCAACCGGCGCTGGCGGGGCATCGGCAAGGAGCCAGTAGGGGTCGTCCTCGACGATGCGTACCTTGCAGCGCCTGGCGATGCTGGCGAGCGCCTTGCGCCGGTGTTCCGGCATGGTGAGGGCGGTCGGATTCTGTAATGTCGGATTGAGGTAGATCATGCCAGGCTTGTGCTGGCGGCATGCCGCCTCAAGCATCCCAGGCACCATCCCGTGCTGGTCCGCTTCCACCGCCACGATGCGCCGGCCGAACTGGGTCGCTGCGGCACGCAAGCCGGGATAACTGCTCGGCTCTGCCAGGATGACATCGCCAGGCTCCGTCAGGGCCAGGATCAATGCGGCGATCGCCGCTTGCGCGCCCGGACAGACCACCAGCTGTCGGGAATCCAGGCAAGCGAACATCGGTTCCAGCCATTTGGCGCCCGCCTGGCGCTCGGCGTCGCTGCCCCCGGCCAAGTGATAAGTCATCAGCAATGCAGTGTCCGCCCGCATCAGCACTTGCGACAAACCTTGTTTCAACAGGTCGTCGAAGTCCACGCCATCCGGCGCAGGCGGGGTATTCATGCTGAGGTCGAGGATGGCAGTCAATTCGACTTTCGGCGCCGCGACATAAGTGCCGCGCGCGCCGCGGCCCTCCAGCAAGTGGCGGCGCCTGGCTTCGTCGTATGCGCGCGTGACCGTCGTCAAATCCACGTCCAGCTGTGCCGCCAAATGGCGCTGCGGTGGTAGCCGGTCACCCGGCTTCAGCGCGCCGTCGGCCACCGCCGCCTGCAAGGCATCCGCAATCTGCAAGAAACGTGGCCCGCCGTGGACGGCCAAGCGCGGCAACCAGATTGGCAAATCTACATCTTGTATGGTTTTCAGCTGGGACAATTTGTCTCAATGTATGGAAATTGCTTTCAGTTAGTATGTCTCAAATCTTTCAGCGGCACCATCCAGATTCAAACAGGATGCCTGCGAGGGCCCCACGGTAGATAGCGTCAAGTAAAAGTCAGGAAATACGGAAAAATGGATTGGATCCCTTTCGTCTTGGTGACCTTCAAGGTAATCGTGCTCGCGACGGGCATGTTCTTCGCCATCAAGTGGCATTACGACCAAGGGAAGAAGGAACAGGTGCGGGAGAAGGCGGCGGAGCGGCGCGCGGTGCTACGCGCAGGCGGCAAGATCGCCGCAGTCTTCATGCTATCGCTCCTGGCCCTGGGGCTTGCCACCTTCGTCTTGGGCAAGATGCTCGGTTTGGACTTGAGCTACCCTTGAAGCCAACGGCTCCTGATAGATCGGGAGCTCATTGACCCGCGGGCGGCTGCCAAAGTTCAACCTTATTCCCCTCCGGGTCCATCACCCAGGCGAACTTGCCAAAGTCCGATTCCTCGATCTTGTCGAGGACGTGGCACCCTTCTTCCCGCAGGGCCTTGACCAGGCCGTGCAGATCGTCAACCCGGTAGTTGACCATGAACGAAGCCGGGCTCGGGGCGAAATGGTCGCTCTCCTGGCTGTTGATGCACCAGGCCGTGGTACCGGCAACCGGCTTTCCTTCCGCATCGGTCCAGTCAAAAGCGGCCCCGCCCCAGGTTTGCACATCAACGCCCAAATGCAGTTTGTACCAGGCGCGCAGTGCCTGGGCATCCTTGGCTTTGAAGAAAATACCGCCGATACCGGTCACTCGTTTCATGTCGTCTCCTTTGCTGTGAAGGACCTTTGCGGTCCCGATGTGGAATTAAGCGATACTGCGCGCCACGGCATGGGCGCGGTTATTGACGCCGAGCTGGCGGTACAGGCGCTGCAGATGGTTCTTGACTGTCAGCGCGCTGATGCCCAGCAAGCGGCCGATTTCCTCATTGCTCTTGCCTTCGCGCAGCCATTGCAGGATTTCCGTCTGGCGCGGCGACATGGCGGAACCGGCGGGCGAGACCCACGCTGCCGAAGCAATGCGCTGCGCGGCCAGGTGAAGGTATGGCAGCAGTACTTGCAGCAGCCAGCCTTCGCGCAAGCCCGCAGCGCCAGGCAGTCCAAGCAAGGCAAAGGCGCTGCCGCCGGCCGCCAGCGCGCCGCTGCCGTGGATGAGGCCATGCCCCAGCTCGCCCGCCCGCAGCGCCAGCGGCTGGCCGCCGCCCTGCTGCCATTGGCGCAGCCAGGCCGGCACCGGGCCTTGCGCCGGGTCGCACAGCAGGGATGGCGCGAGCAGCGTACTGCTCAGGCACTCCACCTTGCGCGGCCGGCCCTGTTCATCCAGCTGGACGCACAGCAGCACGCCATGCGGCAGCAGGGTTTGCAGCGCGCCCTGGCTCCACAGGAACAGCTCGCGCTGGCTGGCAATGCCGCGCGCGCCGTCCAGGGCGTGCAGCAGGTATTCCTGTTCGCGGGCGTCCGGGCTCAGCATTGGGCATGGAAACGGTAGCCGCTGCCGCGCACAGTCTGGATCGCGTCGTGCATGCCGCTGGGCTGCAAGGCGCTGCGCAGCCGGCCCACGTGGGCATCGACCGTGCGTTCATCCAGATAGACATGGTTGCCCCAGACCTGGTCCAGCAACTGGGCACGGCTGTGCACGCGGCCCGGGTGGTGCATCAGGTAATTCAGCAGGCGGAATTCGACACGGCCCAGGTTCAGCTGGCGGTCGCCCGCCGTCACGCTCAGGGTGTGGGGATCGAGGCGCAGGCCGGCCACTTGCAGTGTGCCCGGCATGGCCGACGGACGGCGGCGGCGCAGCACCGCATGCAGACGGGCGATGGTTTCGCGCGGGCCGAAGGGCTTGCAGATGTAATCGTCGGCGCCGCTTTCCAGCGCCAGCACCTTGTCCTGCTCGGCGCTGCGTACGCTCAGCATCAGGATCGGCAGCTCGCAGGTACGCGCCGTCGTGCGCCATTGGCGGATCAGGGACAGCCCGGACTGTCCCGGCAAATCCCACTCCAGCAGGACCGCTTCGGGCAGTTCGCCATGCAGCGCCCCCTGCGCTGCGGCGCCATCGCCATGGCACTGCACCGAATAGCCCGCCTGCCCCAGGTTATGGGCTAGCAGTTGCTGCACGGCAGGGTCGCTGTCGATGACGAGAATATTGAATGACATGGCAAAAAACGCAGGTCCTTATGCGGAAAACTATGAATCATGCCAAGTCCTGGGCGCTAATACAATTTTAATTAAGTATTAATATTCTGCCGAAATAAATCGCCCTCTCCCTCTATGACTTGCAAATGAAAAAGCACCCCGGGAGCCGAAACTCGCGGGGTGCCTGTGGCGTTTGTACAACCAGTGCTGCTTAAGCGCGGCGGCGTGCCAGGGCCAGCATCAGCAGGCCGAGGCCGGCCAGGGCCAGGGCGCCCGGTTCCGGCACGGCGACCGGCGCGGCGTCCACGCTGGCCACGGCATTATTGATGGTGACGACCTGCAGGTCGGCACTGCCGTCCGGCGCCGCGACAAACATCAGGTCCAGGATCTTGCCCTTGATCTGGTTGCCGTTGATGTCATAGGCCAGGATGCCGAAATCCGAATTCAGCAGCGCCGAGGCGTCGCCCGAAATCGTCAGCAGGAAGCTGAACATGCCGCCGAACACGCCCTGGTAAGCCACATCGTTCAGGTTGGTCGAGTTCGGCAGCGCAAAGCCGCCTGGCACCAGCGCCGCGTCACCGCCCAGCAGGAAATTGGCCGGGTCCATGTCGAAGCCCTGCAGCTTGGACATGGTCGCCGTGGCGGCAGGTGCGCCGTCCACGCCATTGAAGGTGAAGTCCAGGTAGCCTGGACGTCCGGCGCCATACACGGCCGTGTCCAGGGTGACCAGGCGCACGATATCGGCCATGGCCTGGCCGCTGGCGCCGAATGCCAGCAGCAGGGCCAGGGTGCGCAGGCAACGGGAGATCAATGAGTTTTGCATGGTGTCAGGTCCTTAGAAACTGCCGTTATAGACTTTTGGCGTGTAGTTGACGGCGACGTGGCCTGGGTTATTGAATTGCAGCTGGACGGTAAGCTTGGCGCCGGCAGCCATCGACGATGCGACGGTGATGTAAGGCATGCCATTGAAATAGCCGCTGGCATTGTTCAGGGTCACGCCGGCCGGCAAGCCTTGCAGCACATACTGCACTTCCGCGGTCAGGTCGGCGCCGCTGGCATTGGTCAGCCAGGCCGTGGCCGTGCCGATATTGCTGAAGCGGCCCTGCACCAGGCCGGAGCGCTGGATCTGCATGCCGGCACTCACGTCCACGTAGGACGGCGCCAGGTTCAGGCCGATCACCACCGGATCGTGGTCCGAGGCGCGGTAAGGCAGCGCGTTGTACAGGGCCTGGGCGGCGGCATTCTTGCCGTTCAGGTTGTAGTCCAGCACCTCCGGCTCGTCGGCATTGACATTCCACAGCGTGGCGCCGGCTACCTGCGGCCCCAGCGAAGTGCTGGCCAGGGCCTGGTCCAGGTAGCCGCTTTCGCCGGCAAAGACATAGGAGTGCGGCATGCCGTTCGGGCGCACGAAGCGCTCGATCTGGTTGTCGAAGCGGACCTGGCGCTCTTCCGCGGCCAGGAACATGATCGGGTCTTCCATGCCGTTCGCATTGAAGTCGCCCATCAGCAGCACATCGCTGTCGCCGGCGGCCGCCACCACTTGCGGCACGAAGCTGTCGCCCAGCTGCGCCACCTGCGCCAGGCGGTCGGCGTTGAAGCAGCCCTGGCCGTCGCCCTGGTCGGCATTGGCGCCGCTGGCGCCGCTGCAGCGCTTGGCGCGCAGATGGTTGACCACCAGGCTGAACTTGGCACCGTTCGGGGCCTTGAAGGTCTGCGCCATGGGCGGGCGCTCGAACACGGACGAAGCATCGGACAGCGCGCCGCCCACCAGGGCCACCTTGCCCGGCTTGTAGAGCATCGCCACCCGGATCGCGTCGGTGCCGGTGGCTGGCGGCTTCGGCACGTAAGCGTATTCCACCTTGCCGTAGGCGGCGTTCAGGCTGTCGACCAGGTAGCTGGCGGCGTAGTCGCCGTTGTTCTGGATCTCCATCAAGCCCACCACGTCGGCGTCGATCGCCTTTAGTTCGGCGACGATCTTGTCGCGCTGGCGCACGAACTCGGTCATATTGTCGGCGCCGCGGCAGTTGGCCTTGCTGGTGCCCGAGCCCAGGGTGCAGCCCTGGTTGGTCTGGCCCAGCACATCGGTGCCGTCGGTGAAGGTGGTGAAGAAATTCAGCACGTTGGCGCTGGCCACGCGCAGGCTGCCCGCCACCGCTTCCGGCGCGGCGCTGCGCGGATTATCGCGCGAGAACAGCGGCGCTTGGGTCGGCTGCAGCTTGAAGCCGGCACCGCCGCTACCCAGCGCGCCGTAGTCGACCACGCCGGTCAGGCCGCTGACGGTATCGCCGCTGCGCACCGTACTCTCCTGGCCGAGGTAAGGCACCGTGTCCGGCGCGACAAACAGGCCGTCGTCCAGGGTGATCATATTGGCGGCATTGGCCGCGGCCATGGCGATGGCGTCCGAGCTGCCCGCCGGGTAGCGGTTGGTCGGCGCTTCGCGGCGGCCGACGGCCAGCGTCAGTTCGCCGCGGCTGCCCAGGGACCCGGTGCCATTGACGGTCAATTGGCCCGGGAAACGCACCAGCATGCCTTCCACACTGGCCAGGTCGATGCCCAGCAGGTCGAGGTTGACAGGCGTAACGCTGTGGCCGCCGCCCTGGCTGACCACGCTGGTCACGGTCGACAGTTCGGTATAGCTGCGGTTCGCGCCGCTTGGCTTGTATTCGGTGACGGTGCCGCTGACGCGCACCAGGTCGCCCACGGCCGCCGTCACCGGCGTATTGCCCATGTAAACAAAGATGCCGTCCGACGTGGCGGGATCGCCGTCGCCATGCTCGTCCTGGATGAAGAAGCCGGTGCCGACCTTGGCCGTCACCACGCCCTCGGTGGTCAGCTTGACGCCGTTGAACGGGCTGGCGGCGCCCGCGCCCTGGATTTGCGGCACCGGCACCACGGCCGTGCCCATTTCGACGGTCACGCTGACCGTGCAGCTGGCGTCCTGGCCCTGGTTGTTGCTGAACTTGATGGCCACCGGATAGGTGCCGATCGCCACGGAGGGCGCGGCAACCAGCGCGACGCTGGCATTGCCGCCGGCATCGGCGGCCGGCGTCATGCCGCCCAGGCTCAGGCCGGGCACCGCAACCGAGGTGATCGCTGCGCCGTTGACGATGCCGTCCACGTCCGAGGCGGACAAGGCGATGCTGCCGCCCTTACCGAAAGTCAGGGTGGCGCTGGCCGGGCAGACTGGCACGATCGGCTGAGGCACGGGGCCGCCGCAGGCATTGGCCGGCGAGGCCGCCGTGCGGAATTGCGGCGCGGCCGCGCTGAAGTCGGTGGCGTTATTGTTGGCGTCCGTGCAGCCGCCATTGGCGCGCAGCAGGCTGGTGGTCGCGCTCATGGCCGGCGCGGCCGCCGTTTCCGAGAAGTTGGCCGTGCCGTAGCCGACCAGGTCCTGGATCGACGGGCTGTTCGGCTGGGCCCCCGACAGGGCGATATTGTTGTTGACCAGCGCCACCTTGCCGGAGGCGCCGCTCATATTCACGCCGCCGTTGACGAAGTCGGCGGCCAGGTCGGCGCCCACCGAGGTATTGCTGGAGGCCAGTTTGACCAGGAAGTACTTGCCCGGCTCGATGCTGATGCCGGCCGGCAGTTCCGCCCGGCCCCAGCTGGTGCCGGTGGCCGATGCGTACTGGATGGTCCAGCCGCCCACGGCCACGGCGCTGCTGCCGCGGTTGAACAATTCAACGTAATCGTAGCGCAGGGTAGCGCCGGTATTGCCGCCCGCACCGTACATCTGGCTGATGACCACGTCGGCTGCGAAAGCCGGCTGGCAGGCCAGCAAGGCTGCCAGCGCGGTAGCGCGCAAGGAAATGCGTTTATTCATAAATGTTCGACCCAAAAGTGCCAAGCGAAAGGAAGATGTTGTTATTCTTTGCATATTAGTTGTTTGATATGACCACTTGGTGACGCCAAACTAGTCCGAACGGACTAATGGCGCAGGGGGCGGCTCAGCGCTGATAAGTCCGGGCCAGCGGCTCGCCGATGAACACGCCTTGCGCGGGCCACGCCACGCTGCGCCAATATGCTTCGATCGCCGTCGCGCCGCTGAGATAATGGCGCAACAGGATGGCGGGATGGGGAAACTTCTGCCAATGGCTGCACGGTTCGCTCACCGTGCCGTAACTGGCCGTGGCGCCCGCTTCGAGCCAGCGCAGGCTGCTCATCTGCGTGCTGCCCAGCAGGTCGCCGCCCCAGGACGTCAGGTGGTCGGCCAGCGCGCCGGGCAGGAAGTGCAGCGTGTCCAGTTTGTCCACCTGGGCCGCGCCGGTCTGGTACAGGATGATGTCCGCCGCCCCTTCCAGCACGTCCTGCCGCAGCGTATGGATTTGCAGCTGCCGCGCCGGCACACGGGCGCTGGGCGGGAAGAAGCGCGCCCGCACGCTGCGCGCCTTGTCGCCGGTCTCCAGGAAATAGGCGCCGGCCTGCGGCACGCTGAAGCCTGCCACCCGGCCCCGGTCGACCACGGCGCGCGCCAGCGCTTCCGGCGTCGACGGCAGCAGCATGGACAGGCGCATGCCCTGCGGCAGGGCGCTGCGGTTGAAATAGGGATTCTCGCGTCCGGGGGCGCAGGGCTGGCGGCATTGCCCGCCATCGAAGCCCAGGGTGTACGCGGCGCTCAGGCCGTTGCATTCGACCGCATACGGCGCGGTCCACACGAACAGCACGGCGCGCACTTCGGGGCCCAACTGGCCGTCGACCTGCTGTTTCAGGGCGGCGAACGCGGCGGCATCGAGCCGGCGCGGCGGGCCGGGCAGGCGCACATGGGCCACCCGGCGCTCGGGAATGCCGCGCGCCTGCCGGTAATACGCGGCAATGGCCACGCTGGAGGGATCGGCGTCGTTGACGACCAGGCCAAGCTGGGCCGGCTGAAGCTGGGCGCGCGCCCCGGCTGCCACCAGCAGGAGCGCGGCAAAAACGCAGCGTTCAGCCGCGGTGGTAGACATCCTCGAAGCGGACGATATCGTCTTCGCCGAGGTAGCTGCCCGACTGGACTTCGATCAGGTGCAGCGGCAGCTTGCCGGGGTTTTCCAGGCGGTGGTTCATGCCGATCGGGATATAGGTCGATTCATTCTCGGTCAACAGGGTCACCTTGTCGCCGCAGGTCACGCGCGCCGTGCCCGACACCACCACCCAGTGCTCGGCGCGATGGTGGTGCATCTGCAGCGACAGCTTGCCGCCCGGGTTGACGATGATGCGCTTGACCTGGAAGCGCTCGCCCATGTCGATGCCTTCATAGCTGCCCCAGGGGCGGTACACCTTGGTATGGTGCAGGTGTTCGGTGCGGCCCTTGGCCTTCAGGTGCTCGACCACCTGCTTGACGCGCTGCACCTGGTCCTTGTGCGCCACCAGCACCGCATCGGCGGTTTCCACGATCACCAGGTCCTGCACCCCGATGGCGGCGACGATGCGGCCCTCGGCGCGCACCAGACAATTGCTGGCGTTGTCGGTGTAGACATCGCCGCGCGTCACATTGCCGTTGCCGTCGGCCGGTAGCACGTCGACCAGCGCCGACCAGGAACCGACGTCGCTCCAGCCCAGCGAAGCGGGCACCACGAGCGCATTCCTGGTGTGCTCCATCACGGCGTAGTCGATGGAATCGGAGGCGCAGGCCGTGAACGCCGCTTCATCCAGGCGGCAGAAATCCAGGTCGCGGTAGCCTTTGGCCACCGCCTCCTTGCTGGATGCGGCCATCCCCGGCTGAAACTGCGCCAGCTCCTTCAGGTAGGCATCGGCGCGGAACAGGAACATGCCGCTGTTCCAGAAGAAATTGCCGGCATCGAGGAAAGCCTGCGCCGTCGCCCGGTCGGGCTTTTCGACGAATTTGGCGACCTTGAAGCAGCCCTGCGCCGGCAGCGCCTCCCCGCTCTGGATATAGCCGTAGCCGGTTTCCGGCGCGCTCGGCACGATGCCGAAGGTCGCCAGGGCGCCGCCTTCCACCTGGCCGGCGGCGCGCAGGATGGCGGCGTAGAAGGCGTCGACATCCTGGATCACGTGGTCGGCCGGCAGCACCAGCATCACCGCCTGCGGGTCGATCGCCTGCAGGTAATGGGCGGCGGCGGCAACCGCCGGCGCCGTATTGCGTCCCACCGGCTCCAGCAGGATGCCCAGCGGATCGATGCCGATCTGGCGCATTTGTTCGGCCACCAGGAAACGGTGCTCATTGCCGCAGACGACCAGCGGCGCCATCATGCCGTCGCGGCCGGCCAGGCGCAGCGCGGTTTCCTGCAGCATCGTCTTGTCCGACACAAGGGGCAGCAATTGCTTGGGCAGTGCCGCGCGCGACAGAGGCCACAGGCGCGTGCCGGCGCCGCCGGACAGGATGACGGGGTAGATTTTCATGTTTATAGTTGTTTATTTTGCAACATTTTCCTCGGAACGGCGGTCCACGCGGCGATCCCGCGCATTCATCCATCCGCCGCAATCAGCTTGCGAAACATGGTGCATTTCGCCGGCGCGGTCGACACTGTAATCCTTAAAGACGATCAGTTCGTCGATTGTAGCGTCTGACAATACCCGAGTATATTCGAACAACACGCTGCGCACTACCCGTGCGCCGCTGCTGATCTGGCTGCCGTGTCCGACCCAGGTCGGCCCGATGATGGTGGCGCCGGCCTCGATCCGGCATCCGGAGCCGATATACACCGGCCCGACGATGCGCGTGCCCTGCCAGTCGATGCTGGTGTTCAGGCCGACCCAGACCCCGTCCTCCACTTGCACGCCGGGCACCGTCATATTGCCGATGCCGCCGGTCAGCACGCCCTGCAGCACTTCCCAGTAATCCTTGACGCTGCCGATGTCGATCCAGTTGAACTTGCGCGTCTGGCAGTAGAACGGCAGGCCGCGCTGCGCCAACAGGGGGAACAGCTCGGAGCCGATATCGAACACCTGGCCCGACGGGATCAGGTCGATCACCTCCGGCTCGAACAGATAGATACCGGTACTGGCGCAATTCGACTTGGCCTCGTCGCGCGACGGCTTTTCCTGGAATTCGCGCACCCGGCCGTCTTCGTCGCTGACCACCACGCCGTAGCTGCTGACTTTGTCGAGCGGCACTTCGCGCGTGATAACGGTCGCCATGGCCCCCTTGCGGCGGTGCTCGTACAGCGCCGATTTCAGGTCAAGGTCGATCAGCGCGTCGCCGCACAGCACCACCACGGTTTCGTCGAAAAAACCGCCGAATTCCTGGATTTTCTTGATGCCGCCGGCCGAACCCAGCGGTTCGGGCACCACTTCGCCCTGCTCATTGATATAGCCCTCGAAGGAGTAGCCGATCTGCACGCCGAACTGGTGGCCCTCGCCGAAATACTCCTCGATCTTTTCATGCAGATAGCTGACGTTGACCATGATCTCGCTCACGCCGTGGCGCTGCAGGTGTTCCACCAGGTAGGCCATCACGGGCTTGCCGAGAATGGGGATCATCGGCTTGGGTAATTCGTACGTCAAAGGACGCACCCGCGTGCCCTTGCCTGCCGCCAGTATCATCGCTTTCATGGGTTATCCTTCTCAAAAATAAGCTCTGGTGCGGAATACAGGCGTTCGTAGGCTGCCAGCAGCTTGGGCGCCTCATATTCCCATTCTAGTTCGTTGACGACGCGGTTGCGACCAAACGCCCCCATGCGTGCGCGGCGCTCCGGATCATCAAGCAGTTCAACAATTTTCAGGGCCATGTCGACCGGGTCGTTCTTCGCCGCATACAGCGAAGCGTCCAGTGCCGACACCCTGCCCTCCGTGAGGTCGAACTGTACTATAGGTTTGCCCAGCGCCATGTACTCCATGATCTTGTTCATGGTGGATTTGTCGTTCATATCGTTCGCCACGTCCGGGTTGACGCAAACGTCGGCCGTATTCAGCATCTCGAGCAACTGCTGGTCGGGCACCCGGCCGGTGAAGGTCACATAGTCGGCCACCCCCAGCTCGCGCGCCAGCGCCTTCATCTGCTCCAGCGACGTGCCGCCGCCCACCAGGCCGAAGTGCACGTCGCGCCGGCCCATGTCGTACACCATGAAACGCACGCTTTGCAGCAAGAGGTCGATCCCCTCCTGCGCTCCCATGACGCCGACATAGCCCACCAGGAAGCGCCGCCCCTGTTTCAGCGCCGCCACCGGCGGCAGCACGCGCAAGCGGTCCAGCTTCGGGCCGCTGCGCACCACATACACCTTGTCCGGGTCCATGCCGCCGCGCCCGACGGCGATGCGCTTGTAGGAATCGTTGGTGGCGATCGAGATGTCCGCGGTGCGGAACGACAGCCGCTCCAGCCACACCATCAGCCGGTAGAAAACGTCGCGCCGCCCGAACTTGGCTTCGTAGAGTTCCGGATTGATGTCGTGGTGGTCGAACAGAAAGCGCTTGCCCAGCGCGAATTTGAAAAAGGCGCCGACCAGGAACAGCAGGTCGGGCGGATTGCAGGCATGGATCACGTCGAAGCCGTGCCGGAACAGCACCTTCCACGCCAGGCGGGAGCTGTGCCACAGCGCCGCCGAATACTCGAGCGCATAACCCAATGCCCCCTCGGCCTCCATCGGCAGCCGGTAGCGGTGGATGTGGATGCCGTCCAGCTCCTCGTAGCGCGCCTCGTATCCTTTGCCGGTCGGGCAGATGATCGCCACCTGGTAGCCATTGGCATGCAGGGTGGTCGCCTCCTGCCACACCCGCCTGTCGAACGGCGACGGCAGGTTCTCGACGATGATCAGGACGCGGCGCTTACCAGCATATGCCATCGTAGGCCCCTTCGCTCTGGCGGTCCGACACGCGCACCAGGTCGACCAGGTGCTGCCCCGGGCGCAGCTTGTCCGGCACAGACTGGAATTCCGCCGCGCCGTTGCCGATCACCACCGTGTCGGCGAAGGCCAGCACATCGTCCAGCGAATCGACCATCAGCCGCGAGATATGCGGGATGATGTTCAGGATATAGTCCTGGTTGGCGCCGGTCAGCGCCGCCAGCTTCACGTTCCGGTCGTACAGCTTGAGCTCATAGCCTTTTCCGATCAGGTGCTCGATCACGTCGACCAGCGGCGACTCGCGCAGGTCGTCGGTGCCGGCCTTGAAGGAGAAGCCGAGGATGCCGACCTTCCGGCCCGGCTTTTCCATCACCATCTTCAGGCCTTTTTCCACCTGCTTGTGGTTGGACGGCAGGATCGCGTTCAGCAGCGGCAGTTCCAGGTCGAGCTGGCGCGCCTTGTAGATCAGGGCGCGCACATCCTTCGGCAGGCAGGAGCCGCCGAAAGCGAAGCCGGGCTTCATATAATAGGGCGAGAGATTGAGCTTGGTGTCCTTGCAGAAAATCTCCATCACCTCATGGCCGTCGATGCCGACCGCCTTGCAGATGTTGCCGATCTCGTTGGCGAAATCGACCTTCAAGGCATGCCAGGTATTGTCGGTGTATTTCACCATCTCCGCTGTTTCGACATCGGTGCGCACCACCGGCGCCTCCATGCCGGCATACAGCTGCAGCAGCAGCTCGCCGGAGCGTTCATCGGTTTCGCCCACCACCGTCTTGGGCGGGTGATGGTAGTCGTGCACCGCCGTTCCCTCGCGCAGGAACTCGGGATTGCTGCACACGCCGAAGTCGGCGCCGGCGCGCTTGCCCGACGCCTGCTCCAGCGCCGGAATCACCAGCGAGCGCATCGAGCCCGGCAGCATGGTGCTGCGCGCAACGACGACGTGAAAGCCATGCTTCTCGCGCAGCGCCGCGCCGATCTGTTCGCAGACCTTGCGCACCGCGCTCAAGTCAAGATTGCCGTTCAGCTGGGACGGCGTGCCCACGCACACCAGCGAAATCTCGCTGTCGAGCACTGCCTCGCGCACGTTTTCCGTCGCGCGCAGGCGGCCGTCGCGCACTGCCGCAGCGATCATCTCGCCAATATCCTTTTCGATGATCGGCGTGCGGCCTTCATTGATCAGCCCGACCTTGGTGCGGTTCGGATCGACCCCGATCACGGTATGTCCGTCCGCCGCCAGGCAGCCAGCGGATACCGCCCCCACATACCCCATGCCAAAGATACTGATCTTCACGATGACGCTCCTTCAAGTAGGGCAATTTCGGTCACGATCGTGCTGGTGCCGCGTATCGTTCCGCGCCAAATGGCTGTCGTGATTCCGGTTTTGCAGTCAAAAGTGCGCGAGATCCATCCCGCGATCGGCGCCGTGCTGGCGCAATAGAGTTGCGGCCCTTGTCCGAAGCGGCAGTCCATGCGCAAACCCTTGCCGCGCCTGGCGGCGTGCAGCGTCTGCCCACGGGCTTCGGTATAGCAGCCTTCCGCAAAATGCCAGTGCAGGGCCACCTCGTGCTCGCCAATGCATTCTAGGGTATCCTCCACTTTCAGCGCGTTCCGTTGCGCGTCGAAGCGGACCGCGCGCCGGTGCAAGACAGGATCACGCAAGCGCAGGTAGCCGTCTTGTTCTCCCTCAAAGAATTGCGCCGCGTCGTGCGCCAACGCAACGGCCCGCGCCTTGTGCAGCCACATGAAGTTGCCGCCGATCTCGGACTGGTCTTTGCCATCGACTTGCACCGTGTTGTGCGCGGCCGTGCTGCGGAAGTAATCGCGCCAGTGGCGCTGCGTATGGTAAGCGTACGTGCCCGGATCGATCAGCAGTTCCTCGCCGCCCATCGACAGCGTGAACGCCAGCGCATCGGCATGGCCGTGCGCCGCCAGCGAGAGATAGCCCAGCGGACCGCAGTCGATCACGATGCGCACCTCGCGCGGCGTGCCGAAGTCCTTGCCGAGCAGGTAATAGCCGCCCTGCGGAAAGGCCATCCTGGGAGCTTCAGCCGCCGCCGGCCCCAGCGATGCCCAGCGCGCATCGGCATCGGCGAACAGCCAGCGGTTGCGGTCGTCCAGCACCGCGGCCTTGGCCTTGAAATCGGCGCGGCCGAACAGCAGCGCGGCACTGGCAAGCAGGGAACGGTAAGGCGGCGCGGCTGCCGCATCGAGACGCAGCATGCGGGCATCGTCGGCATCGCCGATCATCGGCACATTGCCGCCCGCGTCCATCAGGGCCGCAAGGAATTCCGCCATGCGTTCAAGGCGCGCCAGCCAGTCGGCACCGAAGCCGCCGCCGTTGGCCTGTGCGGCCAGCTGGCAAAGCAGCATCATGTCCATCACTTCGTGGTGATAGTAGACGGCCTGCTCCTTGTTGACGCCATCCTCGCAATTCTGCCGCAGGCATTCGCCGGCCAGGCCCCGTTCCGCCATCGCGCGCCAGCGCACGCTTTCTGGCCAGCAGGGCCATTGCAGGCTGGCGAGGTACAGGCCCGCATACTCGCCCAGCAAATGGTTGTTGGCCGAGGAGTGGCGCGACAGGTGTCCGCTGATGAAGTGGCAATGCTGGTAGACTGCATTGAGCCAGCGCTGGCGCCAATCGTCGTCGATGTCCCCGCCCAGCAGCTGCCAGGCGGCGGACCAGTTCAGCAGGCGCACGCCAAGCTCCAGCGAACTGGCCCAATGCACGCCGTGCGGATAGGGACACTGGTCCAGCCATGACAGCAGCAGTGCGCGCGCGCCGTCCTTGTATTTGCGCTCCCCGCTGCAGCGCCAGGCCTGGGCCAGCGTCACCAGTTCCAGGTGGCGCGCCGGTTCCCACAGATATTTGATATCGCCCACCAGGGACGGGTCCCGGTAATCGATGGAAGGCCCCGGCGCCATCGGCGCCAGGACACCCGTGCGCGGATCGCGGTTCCATTGCGGCGGAAAGCCCAGCGGTGCACCCTGCAGCGCAAACACCTTCCAGCGCCCGCCCAGGAGTTCATCGGCCGCGGCGCACAACGCTGCCGCATCGACGCCTGCCGCATCGACTCCGGCCGGGACGGCGAGGAACGCGGCGCCGAAGCGGTCCAGCGCCGGCACCGGCGGATGCCTGGCCAGGCCGAGTCCCATGGCCCCCGCCTTGCGGCGTGCCAGCTGGTGCACGCGCCAGGCGATTTCGGCGGGCCCCATCAGTTTGAGGCGGTTGATTTTCCAGGCCAGGGTGGTCATCGCGGCATGAACCCGAGTTCACGGTACAGCCGCTCGACTTGCGGCAACACGGCATCGCTGCTGAAAGTCGATTCCACCTTGCGCCGCGCCGCCGCGCCCATGCGCCGCGCCAGCGCATCGTCCTCCAGCAGCTGCGCCAGCCGCGCCGCCAGCGCCTCGACGTCGCCCGGCGCGACCAGAAAGCCCTCGACCCCGTCCGCCACCGCCTCCGGAATGCCCCCGACCGGCGTCGCCAGCACGGGCAGCCCGGCCGCCATGGCCTCCAGCACGCTCATCGGCAAACCCTCGTTATATGAAGGCAGCGCATACAGGGAAGCCAGGGCCAGCTGCTGCTGGCGCCCTTCCGCCCCGACCCAGCCGAGCAGGTTCAGCTGGCTGGCAAGCCCCAGCTGCGCCGCACGCGCGCGCACGGCATCCAGTTCGCCGTCCCCGCCCAGCCGCAATTCCAGCCCGGACACCTGGGGCGCCACGCGCGCCGCCGCCTGCAGCAAATCGTAACTGCCCTTGCGCCGACCCAGCCGGCCAAGCGACAGCACGGCGCCGGGCCGCCGCGCCGCCCAATCGCTGGCTGGCGGCAGCAGCACCGGGTTGTAGATCGCTTCCACGCGGGGGTTGCGCGACATACCCTGCACCCAGCGGCGCCAGGCTTCCGACAGCACCACCACGCGCGCCGCATGATCGAAGATGAACCGTACAAAGCGCTTGCGCCACGGCCCGCATTCATCGCCGTAAAACTGGTTGAACTCCGCGCCATGCAGGTGCAGGATGGCCGGCACGCGCGCCGCAAACGCCAGCAGGAAAAACCCCGACTTGCGCCAGAAACTCGCCCTGGAGGAAAGGTGCACATGGATCAGGCCCACTTCCCCGCGCAGCAGGAGGGCGATGAACGCGGCGTAAGCCCTGCACATCACGCCCAGCTTGCGCCATTTGCCGCCGTCGCAGTGCGTGGCCAGGTAGCGCACGCCGTAACGCCGCAGCAGGCCGGCCTGCGCGTACACCTTGACCACGGAAGAGACGCCGCCCATGGTATTCATCCCGGTTCCCAGCATCACGATGGTTTTCATGCGCGGCGCCCGTCTTCCCATTCGTTGACCACCCAGCGGAACTTGCCCGCCGCCGTGTTCGGCAGTTCGTCGCGCAGCACCACCCTGACCTGCACCGTCGCATCGACCAGCGCGCGGATGTTGTGCAGCAGCTTGTCCACGTCGACCTGCGAAAAATTCGCGTCCGGCACCAGGCGCAATTCCCAAAGTCCGGGCCCGACCTGCGCCACCTGCGACTTGCGGATGTTTTCCACGCCCTTGAAGGCGAACGTCAGCACGGACGGGCTGACTTCCGCACCGTCGCCGCCCGTGATGCGGTCTTCCAGCTTGCCGGTCACCGCTTCGATCATCGGGAACGGGCGTCCGCAGGCGCAGCGTCCCGGCTTCCAGCGGGTGCGGTCGCTCAGGCGGTAGCGCACCAGCGGCATGGCCAGGTTATGCAGGGTGGTGCCCACCACGTGGCCGTAGCCATTGGTCGGCTCGCCGTATTCGTCCAGGATCTCCACATGCGAGTAGTCGGTGTTGAGGTGCAGGGAGCCGTACTCGCATTGCGTCGCCAGCGCTACCCGCTCCGCCATGCCGTACATGTCCATGATCCGTCCCGCCAGGCGCTCGCGTATCAGTTCCTGCTGATGCGGATACAGCGGCTCCGAGGCCGTAAACAGAAACGGCACATGCAGCGCCATGCCGCGCCGCTCCAGCTGCTGCGCCAGCGTGTAGGCCGTGGAAGGATAAGCCTGCATCATGGCCGGCGCGTAGCCGCGCAGCTTGTCGATGATGGGATCGATGCAGCGGTCGGTCAGGTGGCGCGAGGACAGCAGCAATTGCCGGTTATAGCGGTTCTCGAACCAGAACGGCGGCGCCTGCTGTTCCAGCCCCGCCACCATATCGCCGCGCAGGGTGGCGCGCGGCATGCCGTCGACATAGCCGCCCCAGCTCCAATGGCGCTTGATGAATGCCTGCTCCATCTGCACCGACTGCAGGCTGCGGATCAGCACCAGCGGCGTCCCCGTGGTGCCGCTGGTCTTGCCCAGCACCTGCCACGGCCGCCTGGCGCCGCCGTTCGGATACAGCGCGCGCGGATGATCGAGCAGCGCCGTCTTGTCGATGACGGGGAACATCTCGCGCAGCACCTGGCGCGCTTCGACCGGCGAGAAGTCGCGCGGGATATGCGCGTAGTACGGCAGCCTGTCGATCGCCGCCTGCAGCGTGCGGTGCAGCAGCCGGTCGCCCAGTAGTTTCAGGGCGTAGTCGTCCATCAGCTCATGTCCCCGCAGCCGCCTGACCAGGCGCTGGCTGAGCGCGTTGTCGCGCACCAGCGCCCGGCCACCGTAGAGGAACTCCTTACGCAATTCGGCCAGCATACCGCCTCCTAATGTGCGCCCAGCAAACTCCGATAACGTTGCGCCACCGCCGCGCCCAGCACCCGGTAGCTGCGCACGGCCTCGATGAAACCCGGTCCGGCCGCCGCACGTTGCCGCGCCGCCTGCGGGTCGCGCAGGATCTCCAGCAAGGCCTCCGCCATGGCCTGCGGGGTACTGGCCGCCAGCCATCCGGCGCCGCTGGCGGCCAGCACCGCCGCCTGGTCCGGGATATCGTTGCCGACACAAGGCACCCCCAGCGCCAGGTACTCCAGCAGCTTGGTGGGCGAACTCGCGTCGTACAGCGCGCCCCGCGGCACATACGACACCGCGGCCTGCGCGCCCAGCAGGTACTCCCGGGCCTGCGCAGCGGGCAGCCAGCCGGTCACCTGCACGGCGCCGTCCAGCCCGCGTGCGCGGGCAGCCTCCAGCAGCAGCGCCTCATCGCCCCGCTGCGGCGCACCGCCGATCAGCAGCAGGCTGGCCTGCGGCAACTCGCGCCGCACCAGCAGCAAGGCATCGAGCAGGCGCTCAAGGCAGCGCGCCCGGTCCAGCGTGCCGAGGTAAGCCAGCACCGGCCTGCCGTCCCAGCCCGGCCAGGGCCGCGCTGCAGGCTGCGCCAGCACTTCCATGTCCACCCCCATCGGCACTGCGCTGATGCGCTGCGCCGGCACGCCATGCCGCGCCACCAGGCGCGCCATCTCTTCGCTCTGCACGAACACATGGTCGGCGCGCGGCAGCAGCACCCGGTACAGCAGCCAGCGTTCGGCCAGCCCCTTGAGCAGGACCAGCCGCGCGCGGGCGCCGCGCTGCCCGCGCGCGCGCTCGATGCGGCCTTCGCTCATCAGGTATGACAGCCAGTACACCATCGGCAAGCCTTTCAACCTTGCGACCAGCAGCGCCAGCAAACCGATACTGACCATGTCGCGCACCTGCACCACATCGAGGCTGCGCCGGTTCGCGCCCAGCAAGGCGCGCAGGCACAGCATCAAGAACGACCATTCCGCCTTCCAGCGCGCACCGGCGCGTGCCCGGCGGGAAGAAGCGAAGCCCTGGTCATCGGCCGGCGCGGCGCTTCCCTTGCCGACGACATGGCACTGCACGCCATGGCGCGGCAGGTATTTCCCGAACAAGGTCGCCACATCGGCGCGAAACGTCGGCAAAGGTTCCGGCACCAGCTGCAGGATGCGTAGTGGTCGAGCCATGCTTCATCCTAGCAAGAAGCGCTCGATTTCAACGCCCGGTTCGCCGTGCCCTTCCAGCCGGCCGGCGGCCGTGCGCACGCGCTGTGCCAGTTCCGCGCGGCGCGCCGGTTGCTCCAATGCACAAGCCAATGCCTGGCGCATGGCTTGCACATCATCGTGCGGGACAAAGCCCGGATAGTCTTCGCCCAGATAGGCCTCGATCGCTTCATGGCGCGTCGCCACCAGCGGCTTCCCATGCCGCAGCACGCGCAGCAGCACGCTTTGTCCGCAAGCTTCGCCCAGGCCGCGCAGCGGCATCGCCACCACGCTGCTGCGCGCCAGCAGTCCTTCGAACTCCGCTTCCGGCAGGTCGCGCAGGATGCGCGTGCTGCCGGAAGCCGGCGGCCGGATGCGGTTGTTGCGCGAGGCGACAATCACCAGCGGCGCCGCCAGCGCTTCGGCTGCATCGAGCAGCAGGTCGTAATCGCGGTTCGAGAAGCCGCCCGCAAAGATACTGCCGTCGGCGTCCTGCGGCGCGGCGCGGCCGTCGAGTTCCTGCCGCCACAAATGGCAATACACGTCCTGCGGCGCCATCCCCACCCGCTCCACCAGGTTGCGCGCCTCGCCGGGCGAGAAGGCGATGAAGCCCAGGCCCGGCACCCGCAATGCGCGCAGCAGGCGGTCCGCCATGCGGCGCGCGCGCTGGCCGTGCACGAAACAGCCCATCACCAGCAGGCGCTCCGGCCGCGGCAGGATGCGCGCCTTCACCAGCGCCAGCAACGGCAGGGCCTGCCAGCCGACGACCAGCAGCCGGTCCTGCCGCCGCCACAGGCCGAAACAGCGCAGCAGGCTGGGCGACAACATGGCCAGCAGGATGGCAAGCTTGCCGCGCATGCCCTGCGCCTGCGGTCCGATCACCGTGACGCGCGCGCCGCGCTCCCGCAGGTATTCGGTGATATCGCGATAGCCGCCGCTTTGCGACTGCAGCACATGGATCATGGCCGCCTCCCGTCCGCCACCACCTCGCGCAGGATCTGCAGGTACTGGCGGCTGACCACGTCCGCCGTATGTTCCGAGGCATAGCGCAAGGCGCCGCCGTCCTGCAGGGTGCCGTAATATTCGGCGTCCCGGTACAGGCGGTTGATCGATGCCACCATGTCCGGCACATCCTGCGGCATCATGCCGGTCCAGCCGGGCACGATACTGAAGGTCGACTGCGGACAAAGCAGCGGCGTGCGCGTCGACCATGCATCGCACAGGAAACCCCAGCCGGACGTGCTTTCCGTGTAGGCAAACCAGGCGGAAGACAGGCGTTGCAGGGCTTCGATGCGGGTCACGCCTTCCACATGCTCCACCCGGTCGCCCAGCTGCGCCTGCAATTTCTTCACGATGTGCGCATAAGGCCCGCGCCCGATGACGACGAAGCGCTGCACCGGCGTCTGCGCCAGGATGGCCGGCACCGTTTCCAGCCAGCGCTCGCAGTTCTTGTGGCGGATCAGCGAGCCGACGTAGATCATGTCCCCCTGCCGCCGCGCCTGCGCCGGCCGCCATTCCGCCGGCCGCTGCGCGCAATGGGCCGCGTAATACGCGCGCCGCCCGCGCAGGCCCAGCGTCGACAGCCGCGGCAGGTCGGCCGGATCGTTGCTCATCAAGGCATCCACCTGCCCGCATACCTGCCACCAGCGCATGCGTCCGGCCACCTTCCCCAGCGCCGGGACGCCGCCGTAATAGCGCCGCCGCAGCAGCAAGATGGGGTCGGCGGACTCCACCCGCAGCAGCACCGGCACCGGATACAGGGGACGCAGGAGCGCCAGCAAGGGCAGGCAATGGAAGGAATTCACCAGCAGCACGTCCGGCTGGAAAGCATCGGCGATTGCCCGTACTTGCGGCAGGTAGGGCTCGGCCTCATGCGACAAGGCGCGCAGGCTGGGGAAGATGCGATGGATCGCCACGCCCTGGAAATTCTCGTAGGCCGAGCCGGGCTCCGAACTCTTGAGCGCCGAAACACGCGAGGTGACCACCTGCACCGCCACTCCGCGGGCCACGAGCGGCGGCAACACATATGCCACCTCGTCGAAGGTGGGGTTCAGGCCGGGATAGATGGCAAGCACTTTCATGTCGATCTACGCCGCGCGGCGCCCCAGGACTCGGTTAATCAGCTGTCGGTCTTTCGCATCAATCGCACCCGACAATAACAGTGCCGCGGCAAACACGGCGCACAGCAAGAGGCTTCCCGCCGCAGCGGCGCGCACGCCCTGCCCCTGCAACAGCGCCGCCACGCAAGCCGCCGCGCCGATCGCCAGCAGCGCGCGCGCCCACCAGCGCAGCCCCAGCGGCCAGGGGAAACCGCGCCGCCGCATGCCCGCCACCACCAGTCCATTCACGATCAATTCATTGCCCAGCAACGCGGCAGGCAATAGCCACAATCCCAGCAGCGGCGCGCCCAGCCAGGCCAGCAGCGGCAGCACGAGCAGGGAGCACAGCGACGCCAGCGCCCACATGCCCATCAGGCCGATGGCGTTGCACACCACGTTGAGGATCAGGCGATGCAGGCGCAGCGCCAGCCAGCCGCACAGCACGGCGAACAGCAGCCGGTATTCGCCGAAACGGCCGCCGCTGGCCAGCTGCAGCACCAGGTCGCCATATACGGCCGCCACGGCCAGCACCGGCAGCAAGCTCAACGCGCTGACCTTGAAAACGAAATGCGCCCAGCGCTGCAACTCGCCGTAGTCGCTATTGCCTGCGTAGGCGCCGATCATGCGCGAACGCACGACGGAGAAAATGACCATGCCGGGCATATAGTTGCGGATGATATCCGTCAAGCGCAGGACGAATCCCAGGCCCGCCATCGCTTCCGGGGCCTGGCTGCGCGCAAGCAGCAGGATCAGGCTGGAGGGCGAGTACAGGTATTCGACAATGCCGCTGGCGTAGTTGTGCAAGGCAACGGCGCGCATCTGCGCCAGCCCGGGCGGCTGCCATCCTGGACGGGAATGCAGCGGCAGCCGGCGCACCGCATGGGCGATGGCGCCCGCCGCCAGCAGCAGCGCGCCCAGGCTGGCCGCCAGTTCCGCCAGCAGCAATTGGCGCGCCGTCCCGCTGCCCATGGCCAGCAAGGCGCCGGCCATCACCGCGCCGCGCAGCAGGGTGACCGCCTGCATGCGGCTTTGCAGGGCCAGCGCTTCGAGCGTGTTGTCGCGCAGGATGCGCAGGCCGCCCTCCACCACCAGCAGGCCCGCCAGCACGCCCGCCAATTCCGGCGGGAAACTGGCCGGCAGCAGGCCGCGGCTGCGCGCCAGCAGCAGCACGCAGGCCAGCAAGGCCAAGGACAGCACCCGCACCGCGGCGATCCGCGTCACCAGCGCGGCCAGCGCGCCGCGGCTGCCGCGCAAGCGGTACTCGGGAAGGAAACGCAGCAGGACCCAGTCGAGGCCGAAACTCGACAGGCCCAGCACCAGCTCCACCAGGGCCATGCCCACCACATAGTGGCCGAACTCGGCGGCCGGCAGCACCCTTGCCGACAGCCCCAGCACACTGGCGGTCAGCAAGGCGGTCGGGATTTTTCCGACCAGGAAGGCGACGATATTACGCCGCGTTTGGGGGCCTGAGTATGGCTCGGTCATGGCATGGCTCAGTCCCCCCGCTCGCTCAAGGCAGCGGCAATGTGATGGTTTGGCTGCCCACCGTCAGCACGCGGCTGGTGGTGCCGGTCGTGAGCTTCACGGCAGGCTTCTTGCACCCGATGTCCAGCAGGACGACAAACTCCCCCTTGGCCGCGGCGGGCCGCGTGAAGGCGGCATGGTCTTCAATCCCCGTGCGCGGCGCGGGCCCCTCGCGCTTGACGAGCGTTGCCCCCGGCGTCAGCGAACTCACGCACAGCGAGCGGTCGCCGTTGACGATGGTGGCGCTGCCATCGGCATTGGTGGCGATCGTCACTGCCGCGTGGAAATTCCACTCCCAGGCATGGGGCACCGTCGCGGTCAGGGTATCCATCACGACCGCCGCATCCTGGCCGCGCAGGTACCACAGCTTGCGGCGGTTCAGCGACAGCGCGCCTTCGAAAGCCGGCGTGGCATCGCCCTCCACATAGTCCATGGCCGCCGTGGTCGAGAAACCGGTGATCTTGCCGTTGCGTGCCAGGTTGGCGGTATTGCCTTCGATGCGCTGCCCCACGCCATTATCGTAAGTGACGGCATTGTGCGATTTGGTGGCGCGGTACCAGCTGCTCCACAAGGGCGAGCCATACCAGTCGTAGTAGCCGGCCTCGATCAGCAGCCGCTTGCCGCCGCTGTTCAGCACGATCGAATTCTGGTCGCCATGGCTGTGGTTGTACGAGCCGTACGGGCTGGACTTGAAGTACAGCGAGGTGCGCTTGGTATCGGCCATCGAACTGTGCATCGCCGCCCAGCCCACGCTCGGATAGAAGGCGGCATTCGACGGCGGCACGGCGGTGGCGACCGTCGTGACCGGCAGCGGCGACGGCGCCTGCAGCAGGGTCAGCGGGTCTTCCACCCCGGCCATGCTGTTGTAGTACCACTTCGCCACCGGCGTATTGAAGCGCGACGCGAAGGCTTTCAGCAGGTAGGTGTTGGGCACATCCTCATGGCCGTCGCCGAAGACATGGTTCGGCGTGCCGGGCGGGACGAAGTGGGCCAGGAAGCGCAGGAAGCCGTCCGACCATGGCTTGCGGTAGATCGAGACGCCAAGCGCCTGGCTCAGCGGATCCCAGATCTGCACAGAGAAATCGGCCGCGGCCTGGCCATAGGCGGTGCCGTTGGCATAGCCGCCTTCCGGGCCGCTCCAGGTATAGACCTGGTGCACATAGGTTCGCACCGCAAAATCGAACCAGGTTTGCGCCAAGGGCACATCGCCCAGGTTGAGGGCGCCGATCAGCGCCAGGAAGCCCAGGGTGTTGCCGCCGTGCGCATCGTAGGGATACTGGTCCATGCGGCCGTTGCTGCCGGCCAGGTCGTTATAGATATCGGTGGTACGCCGCGCAATGGCGTTCTGCCAGGTGGTTTTGCGGGTGGCATCGAGGTTCGCCCACAGCATGTCCATGGCCTTCGACAGCGACAGCGCGATGGTACGGGTGGCCTGGTCCTGGTTGGCATAGCTGGTCGGTCCGGTCGGGCTCAAGGCCGCCAGTTCGTCGCCGCGCTTGATCGCTTCGTTCAGGTAGGCCGTGGCGATTGCTTCCCCCTGTTTCAGACGGTACAGCAAGGCCGCCGCTTCCACCTGGTGCGCGGTACGGTTGATGCGGTTGCGGATGTCGGAATTCTGGTTGCTCAGTGCCGTGGTCATGGTGCCGCTGCTGGCCAGCGGCCAGTCGGTATCCTTGACCGGCGCCAGCGTCAGGCGCGACTGCACGGTCTCGATCAGGCGCCGCACCTGCTCGCCGCGCTCGGCGATCATGGCCGGGCTCCACTTGGCATACGGCAGGAAGGTCGGCGATAGCATGCGCGAGCGGGGGTGGCTCAGCACGTTATTGCGCAGGGTGGCGTTGTCCGGCACTTCGAACTTGACGGCGGTGCTGTCGATCGTGAAGCTGCGCACCGCCGACCAATCCTTGGCCACGGTTTCCGCCAGGGGCACCACGGCAGCTTCCGCCGCCGCTTCGATCTGGGCCTGGTTGGAACCGGCCGCCTTGGCCTTGGCGCGTGCCGCCGCGTCGGCATCGTTCATGGCCTGCGTGCGGTTGAACGGCGCCACCTTCCAGGTGTAAATGCCGGCCGCGGTGAAGGCATGGGTCGGCAGCAACCAGTTGCGCGGCACTACCGACTTGATCGGCGCCGCTGCACCGGGCGGCTGGATCACCACCAGGTACCAGGTGGCCGATGTGGCAATCGGATAACGCGACCAGGAAAAGCCGGGCGGATTCTGCGGCTGCAACTGCATTTTGTCCGGCGCCGGGCGCACGGCTTCGATGTTGGCGGAGGTCGCCCAGTCGGCATGACTTGCGGTAGCAAAACTAGCCAGGGCAGCGAGTACGGAAGAACGAAGCAGGGATGATTTAACGAATTTCATGTGATACTCTCCAGATAATTTCGTTTGCGAATCAATAAGTTAACCCATCATTGACGCGCGACTGCAAGGAAAGTCTACATCACGTATTTCACAAATTCGTTTCTGCGCGATAAAAGTTTTGTAACAATGTCGCCCAGAAATGACACAATTCCCTAGCTTCGGAACGCGCTGAAGCGGCATAGCTGAACGATCGTCCCCATGCACATCATCAGGAGCAGCTGGGCGGTGGGTTCATCCATCAGCGCGCGGTTATATACCAGCATCATGAGAAACAGCAGCATTGCGGCGACGCAGGTATCTGCCAGTGCGAGCTGGGCCACGCCACCTTGTTTTCGGCGTACGTAGCGCCAGGCAGCCAGCAGGGAAAACAGTAACATGGCGCCGTAAGCGAGAGCGCCCAATAGACCGACATCCCAGAGCAGGATGGCCAGCGCGCTGGCGTCCAGATGCAGCGGCTGGTAGCGCCGGGCCACCTCCCCCGCGCCCAGCAGGCCCGAGGGTTTGCTGGCGCCGGGGCCGTACCCCACCAGGCGGCGCGGCGTGCTGGCCAGCGGATCGCGCCACCACAGCGCCAGCGACGCGGCGCGGCTGATTTCCCCGGTGCGGTAGTTGACGTTGTCGGGATCGAAGAAATAGCCGCCGCCGCGGTTGAACTTCTCGGCCACATTGTGCGCCGACTGCACTTTCTTGCCCCAGTACAGGGCATCGTAGACAAAATACGTGGTGCCGAGAAAAGCCGCCAGCAGGATGCCGAATCCGACGAAGGCGGCGAAGCTGCGCAGGATACGGCGCCGCAGCACCCAGGCCAGCACCAGCGGCAGCCAGACGAAGGCGGCCTTCACTTCGCCCAGCAGGATGATGGCGAAACCGACCGCCTGGAAGGCCAGCATCGCCCGGCCTGTCATCTGTCCCGCGTTCCAGCGCGCGGCGGCATAGCCCATGGCCAGCACGGTAAACAGCACCATGATGGCGCTGTTGCCGCCAAAGCCCGGCGTGCCGCCGAAGGTGCCGACAATCGAGTCGAAGCTGGTGCTCGTGGCGACAAAAAAATGCTGGTACAGCACCAC
Organism: Pseudoduganella violaceinigra DSM 15887; assembly: GCF_000425385.1. GTDB lineage: Bacteria > Pseudomonadota > Gammaproteobacteria > Burkholderiales > Burkholderiaceae_D > Rugamonas > Rugamonas violaceinigra. The sequence continues at coordinate 92,132 of NZ_AUDI01000001.1, forward strand.
CGGCACTTGGAGCAGCACCACCCAGAACATCATGCGCCAGCTGGTTTCCAGGTGATGCTCCTTCCAGCGGAACCAGTACAGGGCGAACAGCACCGAGAACATCGGCAGCATCGCCTTCACCGAGGAAAACACCTGCGCCTTCGGCACGCGGTTGAACACCAGGCTGATGGTAAAAGCCAGCAGGAACAGGATGGCGGCGATTTCCACCGTCGAACCATCGCCCTCGCGCATGCGCCGCGGCTCGCGCTTCTGCAGCACCAGGTCGAGCAGCGCGCGGCAGAAGAACAGGATGGCCAGGCCGAACGCCAGCCAGGCGGCCGGCCGCAGGCGCAGGAAGTACACGGCCGAACCCTGCAAGAGGAAGGTCAGGATGAACAGGCACCAGAACATGCCATGCAGCGGCAGCACAAACAGCAGCAGCACCGACAGCACCGCCGTACCGACGATCGCCACCAGCGGCGGGGAATCGAGCCCGCCCACCATGCCGACAAACACCGCCAGCAGCATGAATGGCAACAGCAGCATCAGCGGCAGCCCCCGGTGGGGCGCCGCAAGCGCCCGCGCGCCGACCCTGGACGGAACGGCGCCGGCGGGGGCCGTGCGGCGCAACGATAGCATGCGTATCATTGTCGCCCCCTAATCGCCGAACACGCCGGCCAGCCGTTCGCGCGCCGGCCGCTCCAGCGCCGCCAGCATGGCGCGCACGAACTGGTCCTGCAGCGCATACGCCGCATCAGGGTCGGCGCCGATACTGGACACCCGTACCAGCATGCCATCCGGCACCGTCCCGCTCAAGCCATAGCGCAATTCCTGCAAGCGCTGGTCGACGCCGGGCATGGTGGCCTTGCGGCCGATGGTGATCCAGTAGGTGATCGGTTCCTGCCGCGCACCGGCGACGGCGAACAGGCGTTTTACCGGCAGCACGCCCTGCCCGGTATCCAGGCCGCCCGGCTTCCCGTCGCGCACCGTGAAGCCCTGCGCCGTGTAGCACACCTCGGGCTTGTGCACGCCCATATTGTCGCCCTGGTCGCCGCCGTAGGCGATCGACAGCATGATGCGCTCGCCAAGGCGGTTGACATAGGTGCGGCCCAGGGTCTGGTTGTAAATCTTGTCCAGCTTGGCCTGCGTGGCGGGATCGACTTGCAAGGGAATCACGCGCGTATCGACCTGCCATTCACCGAAGCTGCGCGGCACCATCTGCTCCAGGCTGAAGCGGCCCTGCGCGTCGGCCATGCGCACGGTCGGCGTCAGTGCGCGCGTCACGGCGGCCGAGGACAGCATCAAGGCCGCCAGCACCACACTCACGATCATCGATTTCTTCATGAATTGCGCCATTTCACAAACCATTGCAGGAAGGCGTCAACGCCGATAATCAGCAGCAGCGCCGTGAGGAAGAGCACCATGCCGGCGAAGCCGTGCAGGAAGCCCTGCCCCGCCGCGTCGCCGAGATAAAAGGTCACCAGCGACAGCGTGATCACCCGGATCACATTGGCGGTGAAGGAAATCGGGATGATCAGCAGCGCCAGCGCCACGTTCCGGAAGGCGGAAGAATGCCGCACCACATTCAGGTAGAACAGGCCCAGCGCCTCGAGCGTCAGCAGGGTTTGCAGGCCGGCGCAGGCGTCGGCCACCAGCAACTGGTACTGCCCCACCTGCAGGATCACCCCGCTGCGCGCGATCGGAAAACCGGCTGCGTACAGCACATGTTCGGTGGCCCACGACACCGCCATCTTCATCGGCATGGTCAGCATGCCGACCAGCGGCCCCGGCAAAGGCACCATGAAGGCCATGAAGAAGAAGGCGAACCATTGCACGCGCAGCGCGCCATGCCCGCATTTGAGCATCAGCAGCGCCGCCAGCAATACGATGAAGGAGGCAATCTCGAAGGCGATGATGCCCTGCGAGCGGCCCAGGATGTAGGCCAGCAGCCCCCCCCCCAGCACCGGCCAGCCAAGCGCGGACGGCTGGCCGTCGGCGCGCGCCTGCATGGCCGGCCATTGCCTTGCCATCAGCCACAGCGCCAGCAGCAGGATCATCGGCCCGTGCGCCTGCTCCTCGGTCGACCATAGGCCGGTAAACAGGCGGTAGAAGGTGGGCACGTACAAGACCAGCATGCCCATCGCAACAGGCAGCCAGTCCAGCAGCGCGGCGCGCTGCGCGGCGCGCATGGCTGCCGGCGGGCGGACGGCCAGGCCCGGGTCCACTCAGAACTCCAGCAACACCGAGCCGACCACTTCGGCGCCGGCGTAGCGCACCTGCTCGCTGAGCGCCGCCACCTCGTACAGCGAGGTCGCATTGCGGCGCACCACCAGCAGCACACCACGGGCGCGCGCCATCACCGGCAGCGAATCGTGGGCGGTGAGCACGTCCGAGGTATCGTACAGCACGACGTCGTGCAGCGCCTCCAGCTGGGCATTGAGGCCGGTGAAGTCCTTGCGCGCCAGCAGTTCGGCCGGATTGGGCGGCAGCGTGCCGGCACCCAGCACGGCCAGCGACTCGAAGGCGTCGATGCGCGTCACGGACGCCATGGTGGCACGCCCGGCCAGCATATCCGACAGGCCCAGCCTGCCCGGCAGGTTGAAGATGTCGTGCTGCGCGGGCTGGCGCAGATTGGCGTCGACCAGCAGGGTGTTCTGTCCCAGCTGGGAGAACACCACGGCCAGGTTGGCGGCGAACAGGCTGGTGCCGGAGCCCGGTTCCACGCCCACGATGGCGAGCGACTTGTGGCCGCGCGCGAACCAGCGCAGCATCAGCTGGCCGCGCACGGCGCGCAGCATTTCCACCTGGCGGCTGAACGGCTCATAGGCCGCCACCAGGTGCGGCGAGTAGTAATGCTCGCCGGACGGGAGGTAGGGATAATCGAACTGCCGCGCCAGGACTTGCTGCACGTCGGCGGCGCTGATCATGCCCAGCGCCTGGGCCGCCTCGCCGAAGCGGATGCCGGTTTCCTCCTGCATGCGCAGCACGGCATCGGTATTCTCCGGCGTCAGCTTGCCCGCTTCCTGCAGCAGGGCGCCGATGGTGGCATCGCCCACGCCTTGCGGCGAGGCGGGATTGAAATGCAATGGGCTGTTCATCGGCGTCTCCTAATTCAGGCGCAGCTGGCGCGGCGCATGCAGGCGCGGCAGGCCGAAGCGGCGCCGGCGCGGCGGATTCCAGTCGATCGTGGCCAGCACGGGGATCTGCACCACCTCGGCCAGGTCGGCTTCCGAACGCACGCGCCGATCGAACATCTCGGACAACATGGCGATGCCAATGCCCAGCATGCCGCCCAGCAGCAGCGACAGCACCGTATTCAGCAGCACGCGCGGGCCGGCCGGCTCGATCGGCGGCACGGCCGGGTTCAGTACCGAGACGTCGGACTGGTCGGAGCCGCCCTCGATACGGGTCTGCGACACGCGCTGCGCCGCCGCGTCGAAGGCGCGCTGGGCGCTCTCGACGTCCTTGTTCAGCACATTCATTTCATCGCGCTGGCGGTTCAGCTGCAGCACCTTGGTTTTCTGCTCGGCCAGCGCCGTGCGCAGCGCCGCTTCGCGCTGGGCGAACACGCTGGCATTGTTGCTGACCGACGAAGTGACCAGGGCCGTCTGCTCATTCAGGCCGGCGCGCAGGCGCGCCACCTCCGCCGCCGCGCTCTGGTATTGCGGGTGGTTGCGCCCCAGGCGCTGCCCCATTTCGGCCAGCTTGGATTCCTGCTGCGACAGGTTGACGCGCAGGTTCTGCACCACTGGGCTGGCCGTCACGTCCGGCGAGGCGTTGCCGGAACCGCGTGCCACCGCCTGCCGCGAATTGGCCTCCATGGACTGCGACTGGGCCGACACCAGCTGGGCCGACAGGTCGTTCAGGCGCATCGATTCCACGTCGAGGCGGTTGTCGACGCTGACGATGCCGTGCTCCTGCTGGTACTTGGAGAGCTTGGCCTGCGCCACTTCCAGGGTATCGCGCAGCACCTTCAGCTGGGAGTTGAAGTAATTGGTGGCCTTCTTCATCGGCTCCACCTTGAGCTGCACATTGATCTTCTGGTATTCGTCGGTGAAGGCATTCGCCACCGCCGCCGCGAACTGCGGGTCGGACGCCTTGAAGGTCACGTTCAGCACGGAGCTTTCCTTGGCCGGCACGATATCGAGCTTCTTTTGCAGCAGCTCGGCCAGCCAGTCGCGCACCGTCCCCAGGCCGCCGGTCGACTCGTTGAACTGGGCGATCACGGCCGGGCTGTCGGCCAGCTTCAGCTGGTCCACCACACGCAGTGCGACATTCTTGCTGTTGATGATGTCGATCTGGGTGGCCATATAGCCGGGCAGCAGCTGGCCCGGCAACGCCATCCCGGTCAACGGGTCGACGCCCTTGTAATTCATCACCAGCGAACTGGTCGCCTCGTACGTCTTGGGCAGCAGCAGGCTGACAACCAGGGTGGCGCTGACCGTGACCAGCAAGGTCAGCAGCACGATCTTCTTGCGCGCCTGCAGGATCAGCAGGAACTGGGCGAAATTCATAATGCCTCCTTAGAACCAGCTTTCCTTGATGAAGATGACGTCGTCGGTCTGCACCACGTCCTCGTTCCGGGCGGCGATCACCTGTTCCGAACCGTCGCCGCCGCGGCGCTTGATCTTGATGCCGCGCTCAGTGCCGCGCGGAGTCAGGCCGCCGCCCACCGCCAGCGCCTGGCTGACCGTCATGGTGCGCTCGAGCCGGAACGAACCGGGGCGCTGCACCTCGCCATAAATGTAGAAGCGCGGCGAGCGTTCGGCATAGATCACATCGTTGGGCCCCAGCTCGATTTCCTGGTCCAGCGCGCCGTTGCGCACCATGTCCACCACGTCGATCACGGTCTTCGTGGTCTTGCCGTCGCGGGTACGCACCACGCTCACCGTATCGCCGCCATCGGCATTGAAGCCGCCCGCCTGGGCCAGCATATCCATCACACCGCGCTTGCCGCCATCGAGCGGATAGCGCCCGGGCCGGTTCACCATGCCCAGCACCGATACTTGCGCGCTCTGGATCTGCGAGACGATGATGCTGACCTGGGCCGTCTTCAGGTAGCCCTTCTTCACCAGCTGCTCGCCGATGGCGCGCTCGGCCTGCTGCACGGTCAGGCCGCTCACCTTGACCTCCCCCAGCAAGGGGAAGGTGATGCGGCCCGACTCACTGACCCGGGTTTCGGTCGCCATGTCGGGGTTGCCGAACACGGAAGCCTTGATCACATCGCCCGCCCCCAGCGTCAAGTCCGCCGCCGGCGCCAGCCCCGCGCCCAGCGCAAATGCCAGCGCCGCCATCCACATCATCAGTCGTTTCATGATCGCTCCTCGTTCGGTTATTTCAGGCCGGCGACGCCGCGTTCGATTTCGGTGGCCGGTCCGCCCGCATCCGCTACCGGCGAGGGCTGGTTGATATAGGCAATCTTGGCGCCGGCGCGCAGGCGCTTGACCTCCTGCTCCGCCGCCTCCTTCCCTTTTTTAGCGACCAGGTATTGTTCGATCTGCGGCCGCGCTGCATCGAGCTCCACCGGTGAAGCGCGCACATCGGCAATGGTCAGCAGCATGCTGCGTTCGCCTTCCCGCACGATGAACAACTGCCCTTTCGACAGCGCCAGCAGCTTGGCCGACAGTTCCGGCGGCAACTCCGAACCGCTGCGGCTCAGCTCCGCTTTCTGGTACTTGACTTTATGGGCATCGAGCCAGGCCGCGACCTCGTCCAGCGAACGGGTCTTGTCCATCACGGCCTTCAGTTCGTCCGTCACCTCGCGCGTGGGCAGGACGATTTCATGCATATCGAAATGCTTGCGCTGGGAAAAGAACTGCGGATTCTGGCTGTAGTAGGTCTCGACTTCCGCCGCGCTCGGTTTGGCCGGCGTGCCCAGGCGTTTCTGCATATAAGCCTGGGCCAGGATCACCGCGCGCGCCCTTTCGATGGCCTGCACCACGCGCGGGTCGCGGTCGACCTTTTCCCTGGACGCTTCGCCGATCAGCAGCTGGCGGTCGATCAGCGCTTCCAGCGCCTGTTTGCGCGCGGCTTCCTGCTGCGCGGCCGGGGCATTGCTGCGCGACAGTTCATCGTTCAACTGCATGACGGTGATTTCATTGCCATTGACACTGGCGAGCGCCTGGCCGGGTTTCTGTTCCACCTTGCTGCTGCAAGCGGACACCAGGACCAGCAACAGTCCTGCGCAAGCCTGATTCGGGTTGATGTGCTTCAAAATATCCTCCCTCGACTATTGCAACTCATTCTAATAGCGCGGCTGGCGCGCACGATTGATTCAGTACGCGTTTTGCCGTGCCAGCACCACCTTGACTGTGCGCAAGATGATCCACAGGTCGAGCCACAGCGACCAGTGGCGCAGGTAGTCCAGGTCATAGCGGATACGCGCCTCCATCTTTTCCAGCGTCTCCGTTTCGCCGCGCAGGCCGTTGACCTGGGCCCAGCCGGTAATGCCCGGCTTGACTTTATGGCGCAACATATAGCCCTTGATCAGCTTCCGGTATTGTTCGTTGTGCGCCACGGCGTGCGGCCGCGGCCCGACAATGCTCATCGTTCCCTGCAGCACGTTGATGAACTGCGGCAGCTCATCGAGCGAGGTCTTGCGCAGGAAGGCGCCGATGCGCGTGATGCGTGGATCGCGGGCCGTGGCCTGGCGCACCACGGGGCCATCCTCCGTCACCCGCATCGAGCGGAATTTGTAGACGATGATTTCCTCGCCATACAGGCCGTAGCGGCGCTGGCGGAAAATCACGGGGCCCGGCGAACTGATCCACACGGCCAGGGCAATGGCCAGCATCAGCGGCGCCAGCGCCATCAGGATGGCACTGCCGATGATCACGTCGCTGGCGCGCTTGACGATGCCGTCGAAGCCGACAAAGGGCGTCTCGCAGATCGCCACCACGGGCATGCCGCCCACGCTGTCGAAGCGCGCCTGCATCAGGTCGAACACATAAATATCGGGCAGGAAATACACCGAGGCCGTCGTGTCCTGCAGTTCATCCAGCAATTTGCGGATGCGCGGCTGGGCCGAAATCGGCTGGCTGATGAAAATCATCTTGATGTGGTGATCGCGCACGAAGTTGGCCACCTCGGCCATTTTCCCCAGCATGGGGTGCGACAGGTCGCCCCTGCGGCGGTCCGCCGTACGGTCGTCGAAGAAGCCGCGCACACTGAGGAAGAGATTGGGCAGGCGCTCCGCCGTGCGGGCGAACTTGGTGCCGACCTCGTTGGCGCCCACGATCACGATGGAGCGCACTTCGCTTTCCTTGGCCGGGTCGGTGCCGACATGGCGCGCCGCCAAGTGGCTCATGAGCAGGGCAAACGGCGTCGCCAGGAACCAGCTGAAGACCACGGATTCGTCATAGTGGTAGGCCAGGCCGCTGACGTTGCCGAGGAAGACCAGGATCAGGGCGGTGGCGAACCAGCCCATGAAGATATCGCGCGCATAGGCCAGCACGCGCCCGCTGCGCCAGGTGCGGTAGGGGTCGACATGCTCGTACACCGCCGAGGAAATGAAGAAAGCCAATATCATCAACACCAGCGAATACCCGGTAAACGGTTCTCCATACGCCATCGACGTGGCGTACAGCATCACCATGATGATCAGGGGATCAAGCACGCGCTGGAAGAAGGACACCAGGGGTATATCGTGTACCGTCATCACCGCTCCTCGTTCAGAACTGTAGGGTCGCCATCAGTGACACGCCCTTGGCCTTGTAGCTGCCGGTGCCGGCCAGCGGCGTCCCCGTGCGCCGGTCCTTGTAGCCCGTCAGGCTCAGCAGCACCTTGCGCGCAGGCTGGTAGACCACCCCCATATTGGTGCTGCGCGTGGTATCGCTCGGGTCGCCGTTGAAGAAGACATAGGGCAGGCGTTCGAATTTGCGTTTCTCGCGCTTGAAGCCGGCGTTGGCTTGCACCTTGGCCGAAATATCCCAGGTGGCGTTGACACTGGCGCCCCGGTTGACACTGTTGTTGACCACGATGCTCTCGACCGCGGAGAACTCGCGCCAGGCATCGAAATTGAACCGCAGCTTGGCGCGCGGCCGCCAGTTCAGCGTGGCGCGCCCATTCAGGCCGCTGGTATCGCGCTCGCTGAAGGTGTCGTGCTTGCGCTTGGCATAGCCGGCCAGCAACTGCAATTGCGTGATATCGCTGTATAGCCAGTTGATATTGGCCTTCAGCTCATCCTGGGTGTAGTTCTGATCGAGGAAGGTGGCGCCGATACGGCGCGGATTCAGGAAGCCGCCCTTGATATGGCGCAGCACCACGCCCACCTTGCTGCCGCTGGAAGCGAGGTAGTCGATCCCCGCTTCGCTGCGGTCTTCCTTGCGGTTGTTCAAGCTTTGTGCCGCCAATTCATAATCGAAGCGGTCGCGCTGGAAGCCGGCATGCAGGCGCCAGCTCGGATGCAGGCGCCAGCCGCCATTGGCATATTCGCGGCGCTGGGTGCGCAGATTGCGCTCATCCGAATGGAAGTCGTTGAAGGGCGTGAGGACCTGCTGGTAGCTGCCGCCGATATTGCCGTCGAAATACTTGCCGAGCACCCAGGCCCAGTCCAGACTGAAGTCCTTGCCGCTGTAATTGAGCTGGTCGTAGTGGTCGAAGCTCACGCGCGAGACCTTGGCCTCGCCGGTCAGTTTCTGGCGCCCGATCGGGCGGTCCAGCATGACGCCGGCAATGGCGTGGGTGGCGCGGTCGGAGCGCTGGATGCCTGGCGGGGTATTGTCCGGCAAGCGCAGCAGGTTATCGTCGTAGGTCGCCCCCAAGGTGACATAGGGCTTGAGAGTATCGCTGATGTCCGCATGGGCAGGGCAGCACGCCATGGCGGCCGCCAGCGCCAGCGGAGTCGGCAGGTTGCGCATATCTTGTTTAGCCTTATTGAAAACTACCAATAGATCCAGTTACCCGTTGCCATGATCCATGCGGCCAACAGCCCATTCGTCACGGCATGTCCCAGGATGGGAGTCCACAGCGTTTCGCTGCGCAGATACAACAAGGTGTAGGCAATGCCGGCGACGATGCCGGCCAGCCAGAGGTTATGTTCGATACCGAACAAAAGAATGGAAACCGCAGCCGCCCGCAGGCCGGCGCGCGCAGGCCGCAGCGACAGGAAGTCGCGCTGCTGCAGCCAGCGCAACAGGAAGGAGCGCCAGAACAATTCCTCCATCACGGGAACCACTAGCGTGGCGCCAAGCGCACGGACCGCCACCAGCGGCCAGTCGATGCGCCCGTCTTCGCCCGCCGCGTCGAAAGCGTTCGGCGTGCCCGCTTGCATCCATTGGGCATCGAGAACAATCCACAAGGCAAACACGCATGCGCCGACGCCAACGGCAGCGAACAGCGCAGGCCGCGAGGGCACCCCGCGCAACTCCTGGTAGTTCCTGCGCCACGCCAGCAGCATCGCGGCGACCAGCGCGATCTTGATCGGGTACAGGCTGCGCAAGGTATTGCCTGGCGCACCGAGGCGCTGCAGCACATCGGCGAGGATGATGAAGGCGATGAATGTGGCGAAAGGCAGCACGCGCGGCATGAGCACACGGTCGCCGGCGCGCAGTGGCAGGACTGGCGCCGCAGCCGCAGTGGCGTGCGGCTGCTGGGAAACGCGCTTCGGTGGCTGCTGTAAAGTCACGATATCTGCCTTCCCGTTGGAAATGCCGAAGCAAGACTGCCTCGGCATTAAGGTTGTCAGATATTACAGCGGGCAATCGTGCGCAAGCGCACGAAAGTGGGAAACTGCAAACAGCGGATTGAGTTACATCAAACGTTGTTACGCGCTTCGATTTTCTCCCAGCGTTCCAGCGCAGCCATCAACTCCTCTTCAATCTGCGCAATACGGTCGTTCAGGCGCTTGGCTTCCGCCGGCGTCTTCTTGTAGAAGTCGGGATCGGACAGCGTGATATTCAGCGCAGTCTGTTCGTCTTCCAGTTTGGCAATCAGTTGCGGCAGCTCTTCCAGCTCGCGCTGTTCTTTGTAGCTGAGTTTTTTCTGCTTGGCCGCGGCCGGCGTAGGGGAAGCATCGGCCACCGGTTTCGCATCGCCCTTCTTCACCGCAGTTGCGGCGGCAGCCGACGCGCTATCGCGCACGCGCTCCCAATCGCTGTAGCCGCCGACATATTCCTTCCAGTGGCCCTGCCCTTCGGCAACGATCACCTGCGTGACGACGTTATCGAGGAACATACGGTCGTGGCTGACGAGGAAGACCGTTCCGGCATAATCCTCCAGCAGCTCTTCCAGCAGTTCCAGCGTGTCGATGTCGAGATCGTTGGTCGGTTCGTCCAGCACCAGCACATTGGCTGGCTTGGCAAACAGGCGCGCCAGCAGCAGGCGGTTGCGCTCACCACCGGACAGCGAACTCACCAGCGAACGCGCGCGTTGCGGTTCGAACAGGAAATCGCCCAGGTAGCTCATGACGTGCTTGCGCTGGCCATTGATTTCGACCCAGTCGCTGCCCGGCGCGATGGTGTCGGCCAGGGTGGCGTTATCGTTCAACTGGGCGCGCATCTGGTCGAAGTATGCCACCTGCAGCTTGGTGCCCTGCTTGATCATTCCGCTGTCGGCCTGCTCTTCGCCCAGGACCAGTTTCAGCAGCGTGGTCTTGCCCGCGCCGTTGGCGCCGATCAAGCCGATCTTGTCGCCACGCATGATGATCGCGCTGAAGTCCTTGACGATGACCTTGGCGCCATAGGCCTTGTTCACATTTTCCAGTTCCGCCACGATCTTGCCGGAACGTTCGCCGGTGCCGACTTCCAGACGCACCTGGCCCTGCTGGTCGCGGCGCGCGGCACGCTGTTCGCGCAAGCGCTCCAAGCGGCGCACACGGCCTTCATCGCGCGTACGGCGCGCCTGCACGCCTTTGCGGATCCAGACTTCTTCCGCCGCCAGCACCTTGTCGAACTTGGCGTTCTCGATTTCTTCGATCGCCAGTTGTTCCGCCTTGCGCACCTGGTAGGTGGTGAAATTGCCCGGGTAGGACATCAGATTGCCGCGATCGAGTTCAACGATGCGGGTCGCCACATTGTCCAGGAAGGAACGATCGTGGGTAATGAACAGGATGCTGCCCTTGAAATCGCGCAGCAGGCCTTCCAGCCACATGATGGAATTGAAGTCCAGGTGGTTGGTCGGTTCGTCGAGCAGCAGCACGTCGGGCGCGCCAACCAGGGCGCGCGCCAATGCGGCGCGCTTCTTGGTGCCGCCGGACAGGGTTTCGACCAGTACCGAGCCATCCAGGTTCAGGCGGCCCAGGATGGTTTCCACCTTGTTTTTCAGGTTCCAGGCGTCGCCGGCATCCAGCTTGACCTGGATGTCGTGCATGCGCTCCATCAGCGCGTCATCGTCACCCTGGCCGAATTTGCCGGTCAGCTCGTCGTATTCCTTCAGCAGCGCAGGCAGCTCGCCCAGGCCGGATGCCACCGCGTCGTGCACGCTCTGGCCGGTTTCGAACTGCGGCTCCTGCTCCACATAGACGACTTTCAGGCCCTGCTGCATGACCAGCAGGCCGTCGTCCAGTTTCTGGGAGCCAGCAATAATTTTCAGCAAGGAGGACTTGCCCGTGCCGTTGCGCCCGATCAGGCCGACCCGCTCCCCGGTTTCCAGGGAGAATTCAGCGTGGTCCAGCAGGGCGTGGTGGCCGAAAGCCAGTTGTGCAGATGATAAGGAAATGACAGCCATTGGGGTGCAATTCAAAGCGAGAAAACGAGCATTTTACCTGTTGCCGACCTGTCAGCTATAATTGCGCTCGCTTTGCGTCCTCCCCGTAGCACAATGGATAGTGCACATGCCTCCTAAGCGTGGGATACTGGTTCGATTCCAGTCGGGGGGACCAACAGCACCTGCATCGGGAACCAATCCCCTCCGTACCTGTCCAAACTCAACACCCCGACTGTCTCCTTGCGACAAAGTTAGCGAAACTGCGCGAGGGAGAGCATGATCGATACCAAAGTTCGCATTTTGCCAAGCTTGAGGTCGAAGTGGAATCCAATAAATCCGCCATTGAGAGACTGAGCCGCGCCCTGGAGGAGCTTCGCGCTAGCACCGAACGCGGCTTTGTCGAACTACGCACTGAAATCCGATGGCTGATGGGAATCTGCCTGGGAGGGTTCGCTGCGATATTTGGGGTCCTAGGCCGGATTGCCGGTCTGTACTAGGTGGCCATCCTCGCAAATTCCGCGAAACGGGCTCAAAGCTCCCTTCATTGCCAACGCCGACCGGCGTAAACTCACCAGGTCACTCGATTCGCGCAGCACCCTCGGCGGCCGCCACAAGCTCAGCGTAGCGATATTCGACCAGACGCTACTGGAAACCAGCGCCGCGTAAGGCCGATCAGGCACAGGCCCGATGCCAGCATCAGCCACATGCCCGCTTCCGGCACCGCGAAGACACGCCACACTTCCATCTGGCCATACGTGATGTTCGGCGATTTGTAATCGCGCCCGTCGAGCAGGCTGGAGTCGAAATCGCTGCGCACGGGGTCGATATAGGAATACATGATCGAGTAGCCGCCATGCGTCAGGTCCCACGGCACGTACAGATCGTGGCCGGCGCCGAAGACGGGGCCGGTCGTGGCGTTGTTCCAGGTCTGGAAAGACCCAACCGTGTCCAGGGCGTAAGTACGGGGCGTTTGCCGGTGGATCTGGCGGGAGGTGAGGTTGAACAGGAATCCTGTGCGCCGTGCATCTTCCGTGGTGATATGGAAGCCGCCGCTCGAGGCCCAGCTTTGCGGGTTGTAGCCGCCGACCTTGAACATTTGCCCCAGCTCGTTGGTCGCTTCCATCACGGTGAATGTACGGCCCTTGCCGTCTACTGCCGCGTGGAAATCCGCCGCGGTTTCGCCGTCACGCTTCTGGTACAGGCGCTCGAGCCGGACCGGCCCGTTGCCCAGCCAGCTGGACAACTGGGCCATGTCCGCGTCCGTCAGCAAGGGCGTTGACGCATGGGCTGCGGGTAAAGACAACAGAATGGCTGCGCCCAACAGGCGCGGAAGAAGATTGGCCATGGCATTGCACCTCCACGGCCGGACTATAGCACTTCGCTAGATTTTCGCAGGCACGACTGCCGTGACTTCGATCTCCACCCGGGCGCGCGCTTCCAGCAGCCCGGCCACTTCGACGGCCGTCATGGCCGGATAGTGCTTGCCGATCAGTTCGCGGTAGATTTCGCCGATTTCCTTGTACGCCCCCATGTACTCGTGCTTGTCGACCACGTACCAGGTCATGCGCACGATATGCTCCGGGCCGCCGCCCGCTTCCTTCAGCACCGCAAGGATATTTTCAAATGCCTGGCGAACTTGTCCGGCGAAATCATCTGTTTGGAATTCGCAATTAGCATCCCAGCCGATCATGCCGCTGACAAACACCATGCGGCCGCTAGCGGCGATACCGTTGGAATAGCCGCGTGGGCGCGCCCAGCCCGGCGGTTGCAATATTTGCATAGGGACTCCTCAGCCTTCGCGCAGCAGTTCGCGCGCGATGATCAATTGTTGTACTTCGGTGGCGCCTTCGTAAATCCGCAAGGCGCGGATTTCGCGGTACAGGCGCTCGACCGGGTGCTCGCTGACCACGCCCATGCCGCCGAACATCTGCACGGCGGCGTCGATCACCTGCTGCGCGGTTTCGGTGGCGGTCATCTTGGCCATGGCGGCTTCCCTGGTCACCTTCCGGCCCTGGTCGCGCTGCCAGGCGGCGCGATACGTCAGGAGCGCCGACGCATCGACGCCGGTGGCCATCTGCGCCAGCTTGGCTTGCGTCAGCTGGAAGTCGGCCAGAGTCTGGCCGAACATCTTGCGGCCCTGTGCGTGCGCCAGCGCTTCGTCCAGCGCGCGGCGGGCGAAGCCCAGCGACGCGGCGGCGACCGAGGTGCGGAACACGTCCAGCGTGGCCATGGCAACCTTGAAGCCCTGCCCCGCTTCGCCGAGGCGCTGGCCGGCGGGAATGCGGCAGCCGCTGAACTTCAGGCGCGCCAACGGGTGCGGGGCGATCACGTTGATGCGCTCCGCGATCTCGAAACCCGGTGCATCCTGGTCGACGATGAAGGCGCTGATGCCGCGTGCGCCCGGCTGCTCGCCGGTGCGTGCGAAGACCACGTAGAAGTCGGCGATGCCGCCGTTGCTGATCCAGGTCTTTTCGCCGTCGAGGATGTATGCGTCGCCGTCGCGCACCGCGGCGCATTGCATGGCTGCGACGTCGGAGCCCGCCTGCGGCTCCGACAACGCGAAGGCGGCGATGGCTTCGCCTTTCGCCACACGTGCCAGGTAGGCCTGCTTGTTGGCTTCGCTGCCGAACAGGCTGACGGCGCCGGAGCCCAGTCCCTGCATGGCGAAGGCGAAATCGGCCAGGCCATTGTGGCGGGCCAGCGTTTCGCGGATCAGGCAGATGGCGCGCGTGTCGATGGCGTCCTGCGCGCCGCCGTATGCGGTGCCGCCGACGGCGTGGCGCAGCCAGCCTGCCTCACCCAGCGCGCGCACCAGGGCGCGGCATTGGGCGTCGGTATCGCTGCCATGGGCGTCGCGCACATGCTCGGCGGCCCAGGCATCCAGTTCGCGTTCCAGCGCCGTGTGGCGCGCTTCAAAGAAGGGCCATTCCAGGTAGGATTTGTCCCCCATTTCAATCGCCTTCGAATACCGGTTTTTGTTTCGCCACAAAGGCGTGATAGGCGCGGTGGAAATCGTTGGTTGCCATGCAAATGGCTTGCGCCTGCGCTTCCGCTTCAATGGCTTCGTCCACGCCCATATTCCACTCCTGCTGCAGCATTTTCTTGGTCATGCCGTGGGCGAAAGTCGGACCGCTGGCCAGCCCCTGGGCGAACGCCCGCGCGGCGGCCAGCAGGTTTTCCGGTGCGTGCAGGCTGTTGAAGAAGCCCCAGCGCTCGGCCTCCGGCCCCGGCATGGAGCGGCCGGTGTACAGCAATTCGGCGGCGCGGCCCTGGCCGATCACGCGCGGCAGCAAGGCGCAGGCACCCATATCGCAGCCGGCCAGGCCGACGCGGGTGAACAGAAAGGCGGTCTTGCTGCGCTCCGTGCCGAGGCGGATATCCGATCCCAGCGCCAGCATGGCGCCGGCGCCGGCGCACACGCCGTCGATGGCGGCGATCACCGGTTGCGGGCAGGCGCGCATGGCTTTCACCACGTCGCCGGTCATGCGGGTGAAGGCCAGCAGGCCGGACATATCGAGCTTGGTCAGCGGGCCGATGATCTCGTGCACATCGCCGCCGGAGCAGAAGTTTTCGCCGGCGCCGGTGATGACGATGACCTTCACATCGTCGGCGTAGGCCAGGGCGCGGAACAACTCACGCAGTTCGGCATAGGAATCGAAGGTGAGCGGGTTCTTGCGCTCAGGGCGGTCCAGGGTGAGAGTGCCGACGCCCTGCTCCACCGTGAACTGGAAATGTCTGGCCTGGTAGCCGGCCAGTGGCGCGCGGTTGCCCGGCAGGTCTTGCGCTTCCCCTTGCAGGTATTTCATCGTTTGTCCTTATCTTCGCGGGCGTAGAGATGGCCCTTCATCTGCGACAGCAGTTCGATCAGCTGTCCCTTGTCGTCTTGCGAAATGTCTTGCAGCAGTTCGGCGACCCAGCCCTCATGCACTTCCGCCATTTGCGCGAACGCCTTGCGGCCGGCAGGCGTGAGCTTGACGCTGAAGGCGCGGCCGTCTTTCGGATCGGGCACCCGCAGCACCAGGTTCTCCTGCTCCAGCTGGTCGGTGATGCCGGTCACGTTGCCCCCCGTGACCATCATGCGCTTGGAGAGTTCGCCCATGCGCAAGCCTTCCGGGTGGCGCTCCAGCTGCGCCATCAGGTCGAAGCGCGGCAGCGTGATGCCGAATTCGGTGCGCAGGCGGCTGCGGATCTCGGCTTCGATCTTGGTGGTGCAGGAGAGCATGCGCAGCCACAGCTTCAGCGACTGGTGGTGGTCGTTGGTCAGGCGGCTTTCGAAGTCCAGTTGCATGGTCCGCTTCCCTTACATGACTTCGCCGCCGGCGACGGCGATGGATTGTCCGGTCATCGCGCTCGCCGCGGGCTGGCAGAGCCACGCCACCGCGTTGGCCACTTCCTCGACCTGCACCAGCTTTTGCTGCGGGTTGCCGGCCGCCAGTTCGGCGCGCGCCTGTTCTTGCGTGCGGCCGGTGGTGCGCATGATGTTGGCGATGGCGTCCTGCACGATGTCGGTCTCGGTGTAGCCTGGGCAGACCGCGTTGACCGTGATGTTCTTGCTCGCCAGCTCCAGCGCCAGGGCTTTCGTCAGGCCGACCAGGCCATGCTTGGCGGCGACGTAGGCGCTGACGTATTTGTAGCCTTTCAGGCCTGCGGTGGAGGCGATATTGATGATGCGCCCCCAGCCCTGGTCCAGCATTTGCGGCAGGACCGCCTGGGTGCAGTGGAAGGCCCCGGTCAGGTTCACGTCGAGCATCTGCTGCCAGTGCCGGCTGCTGGTTTTCGCGAACGGCGCCGGCAGCGCCTGGCCGGCATTGTTCAGCAGGATGGTGATCGGTCCCAGCTGCCGCGCCGCGGCGGCAACCGCCGCCTGCACGGCCGCTTCGTCCGTCACGTCGAGCACGCAGGTCGCCACGCCGGGCGAGAGCTGGGCCGCGGCCCGCTCGAGGGAGGCGGCGTCGCGGCCGGCGATGGTGACGCGGGCGCCGTCCGCCAGCAGCGCGCGGGCGCAGGCCAGCCCGATGCCGCGGCTGCCGCCGGTGATGAAGGCGTGATGGCCAAGCAATGGCATGGCTCAGCCCTCCAGCAAGCTGGCCGCGACCTGCTGCGGCGAGAGCCCGGCGCTGGCCGCAGCCAGCTGCCGTTCACGCGCAAGATTGCGCTCGAGCTGCTGCTTGCCGGGCAGGTATTGCTTGGGCCAGCTCACCGGCGTGTAGCCGATCTTGGCGGCTTCGCCCAGCGTCCAGGAAGGATTGGCCAGGTGCGGGCGTCCCACGGCGCACAGGTCGGCGCGGCCCGCGGCAATGATGCCGTTGGCATGGTCGGCTTCGAAGATCGAGCCCACGGCGATGGTCGGAATGCCGGCCTCGTTGCGCACGCGGTCGGCGAACGGCGTCTGGAACATGCGGCCGAACACCGGCTTTTCCAGCTTGCTCACCTGCCCCGAGGAGCAGTCGATCATGTCGGCCCCGGCCTGCTTGAACAGGCGGGCAATCTGCACCGCGTCGTCCGGCGTGATGCCGCCTTCGACCCAGTCGTGGGCGGAAATGCGCACGCTCATCGGCTTCTGCGCGGGCCAGGCCGCGCGCATCGCCGCGAACACGCGCAAGGGGAAGCGGCAGCGGTTTTCCAGCGAGCCGCCGTATTCGTCGCCGCGCACATTGGTCAGCGGCGAAATGAAGGACGACAGCAGATAGCCGTGCGCGCAGTGCAGCTCCAGCCAGTCGAAACCCGCCTCCTCGGCCGCCACGGTGGCGCGCACGAAATCGGCTTCGATGCGGCGCATGTCGTCGGACGTGGCCGTGCGCGCGACCTGCGAGACGCCCGCCAGGTATTGCTGCTGCGAGGCCGACAGCAGCGGCCAGTTGCCTTGGTCTAGCGGCAGGTCGATGCCGTCCCACATGGCGCGCGTGGAACCCTTGGCGCCGGCGTGGCCGAGCTGCAGGCCGATCCGGGCGTCCGTGCTGTGGTGGATGAAGTCGACGATGCGCTTCCAGGCCATGGTGTGGGCCGGCGCGTACATGCCGGGACAGGCCGGGGTGATGCGCGCATCGGCCGAAACGCAGGTCATCTCCGCCATCACCAGCGCGGCGCCGCCCATGGCGCGCGAACCCAGGTGGGCCATATGCCAGTCGCCGACGCAGCCGTCGACGGCGCTGTATTGCGCCATCGGGGAGACCACGATACGGTTTTTCAGCACCAGGCCGCGCACTTTGTAGGGTGTGAACATCGGCGGCACCGCCTTGCCCGCGGCAGGCATGCCGGCCTGCGCCAAGGCGCGGTCGGCCAGCCAGCGCTCGAATCCGGCCACGTAGTCCTTGTCGCGCAGGCGCAGGTTTTCATGCGACAGGCGCTGGCTGCGGGTCAGCATCGAATAGGCGAATTGCGGCGCTTCCATCGCGCTGTAGCGCTGCACGTTCTCGAACCACTCCATCGAGTTGCGCGCCGCGCTCTGGATCTTCAGCACTTCGACGGCGCGCACTTCTTCATAGGCCGCCAGCGCGGCCGCGGCATCGCCATGGGCGCCGAAACAGCGCGCCAGTTCGATCGCGTCCTCCAGCGCCAGCTTGGTGCCGGAGCCGATCGAGAAATGCGCGCTATGGGCCGCGTCGCCCATCAGCACCACCGGCGTCGCGCCGTTCCAGTGCACCCATTTGCGGCACACGATGCGCGGGAACTTGATCCACACGTTCGAACCGCGCAGGTGGCTGGCATTGAACATCAGCTGATGCCCTTCGAGCCGGTCGGCGAACAGCTTCTCGCACCAGGCCAGCGCCTCCTCCTGCGCCATGTCTTCCAGCCCGGCAGCCCGCCACACCGGTTCCGGCGTCTCGATGATGAAGGTCGAGGTCTCGCCGTCGTACTGGTAAATGTGAGCCTGGAACCAGCCGTGCTCGGTCTGCTGGAAGTCGAAGGTGAAAGCGTCGAATTTTTTGCGCGTACCCAGCCAGACGAAGCGGCATTGGCGCGCTTCGATCATCGGCTGGAAGGTCGCTTCATAGCGGCCGCGCACGCGCGAATTGAGGCCGTCGGAGGCGATCACCAGGTCGGCCTTGTAGCGCGCGGCCAGTTCCTGGTCGTCCTGCACATCGGTCTCGAATACCAGCTCCACACCGAGCGCTTCGCAGCGCTGCTGCAGGATGTTCAGCAGCCGCTTGCGGCCGATGCCGCAGAAGCCGTGGCCGCCGGACGTGACCTTCTGGCCCTTGAAGAAGACATCGATGTCGTCCCAGTGGTTGAAGGACTGCAGGATTTCCCGCGCCGTCTTTTCGTCGGCCGCCACCAGGTTGCCCAGGGTCTGGTCGGAAAACACCACGCCCCAGCCGAAGGTGTCGTAAGGCCGGTTGCGCTCCACCACGACGATGCGGTGCGAAGGGTCCTGCTTTTTCATCAGCAGCGCGAAATACAGGCCGGCGGGACCGCCGCCGATACAAACGATATTCATGCGAATCCTCAGGTGCTACGGAGTTTGAAGCGTTGCAGCTTGCCGGTCTCGGTGCGCGGCAGCGATGACAGGAAGCGGATCGCGCGCGGGTATTTGTACGGCGCGATCTGCCCTTTGACGAATTCCTGCAGCAGCGCCGCCGTCTCGGGCGACGCGTCGAAACCGGGTTTCAGCACCACATGCGCTTCCACGACCTGCCCGCGCTCCTCGTCGGGCTTGCCGACCACCCCGCATTCGGCCACGGCGGGATGGCGCAGCAGCGCATCCTCCACTTCCGGGCCGGCGATGTTGTAGCCGGCCGAGATGATCATGTCGTCGGTGCGCGAGCGGTAGAAGAAGTAACCGTCGGCATCCATTTCATAGGCATCGCCGGTCAGGTTCCAGCCGTTCAGCACATAGTCGCGCTGGCGCGGATCGTCCATGTAGCGGCAGCCGGTCGGCCCTTTCACCGCCAGCCGTCCCACCACGCCTGGTCCCACCGGCTGGCCGCGTTGATCGAGCACGCAGGCGCGGTAGCCCGGAATCGGCTTGCCGGTGGCGCCAGGGCGGATCTCGTCGCCGGCCGCGGAAATGAAGATGTGCAGCATTTCCGTGGCGCCGATGCCGTCGATCATGCGCAGGCCGGTGGCCTGCTGCCATGCGTCGCGCGTCGCGACGGGCAGAGTCTCCCCTGCCGATACGGATTTCTGCAGGCTGGCGAGGTCGTAATTGCCGGCTTGCGCAGCCATCTGGCGATAGAACGTCGGCGCCGTGAAGCAGATGGTGGCGCGGTATTGCGCGATCGCCTGCAGCAGCGTTTCCGGCGTCAGTTTTTCCAGCAGTACGGCGGCGGCCCCCACCCGCAGCGGGAACAGCAGCAGGCCGCCGAGGCCGAAGGTGAAGGCCAGCGGCGGCGTGCCGATGAACAGGTCGTCGGGGCCCGATTGCAGGATGTGGCGCGGGAAGCAGTCGCAGATCGCCAGCACGTCGCGGTGGAAGTGCATGGTGCCCTTGGGGACGCCGGTGGTGCCGGAGGTGAAGCTGATCAGGCAGATATCGTCGGCGGCGGTGTCGCAGGCGGCGGCGCTGGCCGGCTGCGCCGCCATCAGCGCGTCCAGCGAGCTGGCGGCCGCGACACCGGCATCGGCCGGCACATTGAACCACAGGGTGCGCTCGGGGCGGCCGGGCGCGGCGTCGATTTCCTCGCGCAGCGCGTGGGCGCACAGCACCGCCTGCACCTGCGCCTTTTGCAGGATGACGCCCAGCTCGCGCGCGCGCAGCAGCGGCATGGTGGGCACGGCGATCAGCCCCGCCTTGAGCACCGCCAGCAACGCGGCTGCCATCAGCGGATGGTTGGCGCCGCGCAGCAGCACGCGGTTGCCGGGCACCAGCCCCATGGGGCCGCGCAGCACGTTGACGATGCGGTCCACCTGCTGCTGCAGGTCGGCGTAGGTCCAGCTGATCCCTTCGCCGCGCAGGGCCAGGCGGCCGCCGCGGCCGGCGGCGACGGCCTGGTCGAGGATGTCGGCGACACAGTTCACGCGCCCCGGATACTGCAGTTCGGGCAGGTCGAAGACCAGGTCCGGCCATTGCTCGGCGGGCGGAAGGTGCCGGCGCGCAAACTGATCGAGATGCGCGCTCGGTTCTGCTGCAGTGGGTCTGTTCATGGTCGCCTGGGTAAGGTTCGGTTGAAACCAGCCTGCTTGTCGTGTGCAGACTACTTTAAACCTAAAATATATTTACCGCAAGGCCATGCCGGGCAGCCCCTCCCTATCCTTGCCGCACCAGGGACGACTGGTGCAGCACGGCGCGAATGACGTCCGTCAGCGCCGCCTGCACCGCCTCCACGCTGGTGCGCCCATCCATCAGGGGTTTGAGCGCCTCGGCGGCGCCGTGCAGGCCGAGCGTGATGCAGCCCGTGTGCAGGCGTTCCAGGCGCATGCGCGCTTCGGCCTGTTCATCGTGCACCAGCAGCGTTTCCAGCTCGCTGCCGGCCGTGGTCAGCTGGTTCTGGAAACCGGTCAGGTAGACCAGCAGGCGGTCGGCGGCGATCCCCAGCCGGGCCAGCGTTTCGGACGGATCTTCCGCATGGTGCTCGTAGCCGTTGGCCGCCTGGTCCAGGAAGGCCCCCAGGTGGGCGCGCACCTGCTCGGACTGGAACGGCTTGACGATATAGCCGGTGGCGCCGGCCACGGTGGCCTGCTGCACCGTGTCCTTGTCGGTGGCCGAGGACACCAGCACGAAGGGCACCTGCGCCAGCTCGCCGTGGGTACGCACATGCTGCAGCAGCTCAATGCCCGACAGGCGCGGCATGCGCAGGTCGCAGAAAATGATGGCCGGGCGCAGGCCGCCTTGCAGCTGCTGCCAGGCATCGGCGCCGTCTTCGGCCTCGATGATCTCGAACTTGCCGCATCCGTCGATCAGGTGCATCAGCACCATGCGCGAGACCACATCGTCGTCCACTACCAATACCTTCATGCTTTCCTCGCTTGTCCTTTTAATGACGCGTTGGTGATACGACGTGTTCCAGCAGCTGCCGCAGGCGCGGCAGCTTTTCGCGGATAGCCGGCCACATGGCGCGGTCCGCGGCGCGTTCCAGTTCGCCGCACAGCGCATGCAGCTCGGCCTCGTCCAGGTAGGCCGCGCTGCCCTTGAAGCCGTGGAACAGGCGTCCCGCCGCATCGGCGTCGGCGGCGGCCAGCGCCTGGTCCATCTCGCGCAGGCGTTCCGGCAGGTCGGCGATGAAGGCGTCGCGCAGGCGCAGCTTGAGCGCCTGGCTGGCCTGGACCGTCATCGACTCCGGCTGCTGATCGCCCACGCCGAACATGAGGTCGAGCTCCGCCAGCGACGGGCGCGTCTCCGCCTTGGCCCGCATCGGCGGCAGCTTGATGCCGCGCGCCAGCTGCCGTTCGATGGCACGTTCCAGCTGCATATGCAGGGCGCCTTCGTCGATCGGCTTGGTCAGGAAGTCGTCCATGCCGGCCGCCAGGTAGCGGCTGCGGTCCTCGTCGCTGGCGTTGGCGGTCAGCGCCACGATCATCAAATGCGGGTCGAGCACCGGCGCCTCGCGCGGCCCGCCCGAGCGGATCAGGCGCGTGGCGGTGGCGCCGTCCATCTCCGGCATGCGGCCGTCCATCAGGATCAGGTCGTAGCGCTGCTGGGCACAGGCGGCCAGCGCCAGCACGCCGTTGCCGGCGATGTCGACCTTGTGCCCCAGGTCTTCCAGCATCATGCGGATGATGATCTGGTTGGTCGGGAAGTCTTCCGCGCACAGCACGCGCAGCTGGTGCGAGTGCGGCTCGCGCGGCACGTGCGGCGCCAGCGGCGGGGCCACGCCGTCGGGCAGCGGGACCGTGAAGGAGAAGCTGGAACCGGCGCCGGGCGCGCTGACCACCTCGATCCGGCCGCCCATCAGCTCCACCAGCTGGCTGCTGATGGCCAGGCCCAGGCCGGTGCCGCCGTAGCGGCGCGTGGTGGTGGTATCGCCCTGCTCGAATTTCTGGAACAGGCGCGGCAAGGCGTCCGGCGGAATGCCGATGCCGGTGTCCTCCACCGTGAAGCGGATGTGGTGGCCGTCCGGGCCGCTGCCGGTGTTCTCCACCCGCAGCGAGACCTTGCCGCGCTCGGTGAACTTGAAAGCGTTGCCGACCAGGTTGACCAGCACCTGGCGCAGGCGCGTCGGGTCGCCCACCACGAATTCCGGCAGGTCTTCGCTGAAATCGACTTCGAAGCCAACCATATTGGACATGGTCTGTTCGGCGAACAGGCTGACCACGTTTTCCACCATGCTGGCCAGGGCGAAGTCGATCGATTCGATTTTCAGCTTGCCCGCCTCGATCTTGGAGAAGTCCAGCAGGTCGTTGATGATGCCCAGCAGCGACTGGGCGTTGCCCTGGCCGCGCTCGATCTGCTCGCGGGTGCGCTCGGCCAGCCCGGCGTCGCGCAGCGCGAAGCCCAGCATGCCGATCACGCCGGCCAGCGGGGTGCGCATCTCGTGACTCATATTGGCCAGGAATTCGGACTTCTGGCGGGTCGCCTCCTCGGCGCGCTGCTTGGCCAGCGACAGGTGCTTGTCGCGCTGTTCGAGCTCGCGCTTCTGCTCCTGCAGCAGCTGGTTTTTCAGCTCCACTTCGGCCGTGCGCAGGCCGACCTGCTGCTCCAGGCGCAGGTGGCGGCGGCGCAGCGAGCGCACGCGCATATGGTAGGCCGCCCAGGCGCCGCCCAGCGCCAGGACCAGCAGGCACATCCGGAACCACCAGGTTTTCCAGTACGGCGGCGCGATGATGATCGTCAGCGTGGCGGCATTGTCGTTCCAGATGCCGTCCTTGTTGGCGGCCTTGACGCGGAACTGGTAGGTGCCCGGGTCGAGGTTGGTGTAGGTGGCGAAGCGCTTGCTGGAGTCGGTGACCACCCAGTCCTTGTCGAAGCCCACCAGCTGGTAGGCGAAGCGGTTGCGCTGCGGCGCGGCGTAGTGCAGCGCGGAGAATTCCAGCGAAAACACCGAATCGTTTTCGCGCAGCGAGACGGTACTGGTGTATTCGATGGCCTGCTGCAGCACGCCCTTGTTGGCACCGCCCTGCCCCGGCCGCAAGGCCTTGTTGAAGATCTGGAAATCGGTGATGACGGCCGCCGGCGCCTGGCTGTTTTCGCGCACGTCCTGCGGATCGAAGGCGGTGATGCCGTTGAAGCCGCCGAAGTACAGCGTGCCGTCCGAGGCGCGCGCGGCCGAGCCGTCGAAATAGGCGCCCTCGATGGTGCCGTCCACGCCGGAGTAGTTGCGCACCTGGCCGTTGCCCATGTCCAGGCGCGAGATGCCGGTGTTGGTGGACAGCCAGAGGTATTTGCCGCCGTCCGGCAGGATGGCGGCGATGGCGTCGTCGGCCAGGCCGTCCTTGCGCAGGAAGCGGCGGAAATGCAGGCTGCCGTCCGGGCGCCGCTCCATGCGGTTCAGGCCGGCCGCGGTGCCGATCCACAGCGTGCCGTCGTCGTCCTCGTACAGGTAGTGCACCTCGTTGTGGCTCAAGCTGCCCTGGTCGTTCGGATCGTTGCGGTAATGCGTGAATTGGCCGGTCTTGCGGTCCAGCAGGTCCAGGCCGTTGAAGGTGCCGACCCACAGGTTGCCGCGCCGGTCTTCCAGCACCGGCCGTACCACGCTGTCGGCCAGGCTGCGCGTGTCGGTCGGGTCATGGCGGAAGGTCAGCACGCCGCCGCTGGCGGGGTCGAGGCGGTGCAGGCCGTTGCGCGCCGAGGCCCAGATCATGCCTTCGCGGTCGCCGTACAGGTAGCGGATCACATCGTTTTCCGGATCGCCGTGCGACAGCAGCAAGGGGCCGAAGCGGCGCGCCTTGATGTCGAAGCGGCGCACCCCATTGCGCCCGCCCACCCACAGCACGCTGCGGTCGCGCGGATCGCGCAGCAAGGCCGTCACCTGCGCATCCAGGCTGTCGGGGGCCGCGCCGGTGCGGAACAGCAAGGTCTTGCCGGCCACCGGATCGTAGAAGTTCAAGCCGTCGTTGTTGCCGACCCAGACCTTGCCGTCGCCGGCGTCGACCAGGGCGCGCACCTTATTGTCGCTCAGCGAGAAGGGTTGGCCCGGGTCCTTGACCAGGCGCGAAAAACCGCCCGAGCCGAGGTCGACCCGGCTCACGCCGCGGTACCAGGTGCCGACCCACAGCGTGCCGACATTGTCGCGGAACAGCGAGTAGACGTAGTTGTCGGCCAGGCTGTGGGAGTCGCCTTGCTGGTGCCGGTACTGCACGAAGCGGTCGTCTTCCGGGCGCCAGCGCAGCAGGCCGCCGGTCTGGCTGCCCAGCCACAGCGTGCCGTCCTGGTCCTGGAAGACGCGCTTGACCGTGCCCTGCGGCAGGCCCTGGGCGGCGCCCATGATGCGGCGCACCGGGCTGCGTCCTTCCACGTTCCAGCGCTCGACGCCGTTCTGGGTGCCGACCCACAGCGCCTGGTCGCGGTCCACCAGCAGGGCCTGGGCGCCGCGCGCCCCCGCCGCCTGCAGCGGATAATGCGAGAACAGGCGCGAGCCCGGTTCCAGCATATCGATCCCGGCCGAGGTGGCGATCCACAGCCTGCCCCGCTGGTCGAGCGCCAGCGCATTGACCTGGTCGTGCGCCAGGCTGCCGGCGATGTCGCGGTCGTGGTGGTAGATGACGAATTTGCCGGTGGCCGGATCGAAGTGCTGCAAGCCGTCGGCCGTGCCGATCCACATGCCGTCGGCGCCGTCGCCGATGATGGCCTTGATATGGCGGTTGCCGCTGCCGCGCCTCTCCGGCTCCTGCGGCAGGTAATGGATGAAGGTCTGCGCCTTCGGGTCGAACAGGTCAAGGCCGCCGTCCGTGCCGACCCACATGCGGCCGCGCGCGTCGAGGTGCAATGCGCCCACCCAGTTCTCGGCCATGCTGCGCCGGTCGCCGACGATATTGCGGTACACCGTGACCTTATAGCCGTCGAAGCGGCTCAGGCCCGCCTGGCTGCCGAACCACATGAAGCCCTGGCGGTCCTGCACGATCGACAGCACCGATTCCTGGGCCAGGCCGTCGTCCACGTCCAGCTGCTCGAAGCGCAAGGTGCGCGGCGGCGACGCCAGCGCCGGGAGGGCGAGCATGCAGGCCAGCGCCAAGGCGGCCAGGCGGATCAGCAATCGAGGTGTTCTTCCGGCCACGATGGTCAGGATGGGGCAAAGACTGCCATTTTACTATTTACCTGCGTCAAGATCCGAAAAAAGCCAGCACGTCGGCGCGCCGCGCCTGGGTGTCGCGCTGGCCCAGCCGTATCAGTTCCTGCGTGTAGCTGGCCTCGAACAGCAGGTAGGACGCCAGCGCCGAGCCGCGCGCCTCGGTGGCGCCGATCCCGGACAGCATGGTGCGGATCGGCGCCGGCAGGCTGCTGATGTGGCGCGCCGCCAGGTCGTCCAGCCGTTCGGACGGTGCGATCACCAGCAATTCCACCGGCCGCAGCGGGGTCTTGGCCAGCAGCTCCTCGGGCAGCACGGACAGGGTCTGGTTGACCCGGTTCAGGCGCTCGATGTCGACCGCCAGGCCGTCCAGGAAGATGGACGACATGGCGTGGCCGGCGATCTGCGCCAGGCTCGGATAGCGCGGCGTCTCCGTCATCTGGCGCGGCGGCTCGGTCAGGCGGCCGGCGCCGACCACCAGCACTTTTTGCGAACCAAGGTGGATGGCGGGCGAAATCGGCGCCAGCTGGCGCATCGAACCGTCGCCGCAGTATTCCAGGCGGCCGCCCATGTACAGCGGGGTGGCCGGGAAGATGAAGGGGATCGCGGACGACGCGAGCAGGTGCTCGACCCCGATCTGGTCCTGCATGGCCACGCGCTGCATGCGTATCCAGGGCGCGATTTCGGCGGCGGTCTGGTAGAAGGTGATGTGCTGGCCGCCGGTATACGACGAGGCGGTGACGGCCACCGCGTGCAGCAGCCCCTCCTGCAGGCAGTTGTCCAGGCGCGGCAGGTCCAGCATGCGGTGCAGCAGGTTCACCAGCGGGGTGTTATCGAGCAGCGACTGGGGCGGCGTGGCGCGCCATTTGCGCAGCAGCCAGCCGAAGGAAAGCAGCGACAGCCAGCGCGCGCCCGAGCGCAGCACGCCCAGCGAATCGGCGCGGTACACCTGCCCTACCTCGAAATTGCTCCACACATCGAGCAGCCGTTGCACGCCTTCGCCAAAGTTGTCGGCCCGGCAAGCCAGGGCGGTGGCGTTGATGGCGCCGGCCGAGGTGCCGCAGATGATCTGGAAGGGATTGCGCGCCGGCGGCCAGCCCTCTTCCCACAGGATTTCAGAGATGGCCTGCAACACACCGATCTGGTAAGCCGCACGGGCGCCACCGCCCGTCAGGATCAAGCCCGTTTTCTTTTTCATGCCCATTTATCGAGCGTAACATGAAGGCCGCGGGCCGGGAATGTCCTGTCGCAAGCCAGTCACTCGCCGCGCACCACGCCCTCGCGGCGCGGGTCGGCGCCGCCGAACCAGCCGGTCGCGGTGCGCTGCAGGCCTTGCAGGCCGGAGTTCATTTCCACCTGGCGCACCTCGTGGCCGCGCGCCTTGAGCTGCTCCACCACGGAAACCGGCAGCTTGCCCGCCTCCAGTTCGGTCGGGCCGTTGCGGCTGCCGAAATTGGGCAGGCTGATGGCCTGCTGCACATTGAGCTTCCAGTCCAGCGTGCCGACCAGCACCTTGGCCACGTAGTTGATGATGGTGGAGCCGCCCGGCGAACCGGCGGCCAGCACCAGTTTGCCGGTCTGCCGGTCGAATACCATGGTCGGCGCCATCGAGCTGCGCGGGCGC
This sequence comes from Pseudoduganella violaceinigra DSM 15887, assembly GCF_000425385.1. Classification (GTDB taxonomy): domain Bacteria; phylum Pseudomonadota; class Gammaproteobacteria; order Burkholderiales; family Burkholderiaceae_D; genus Rugamonas; species Rugamonas violaceinigra. Next base: position 119,480 of record NZ_AUDI01000001.1, read on the forward strand.
TTGCCTGGCTGCACCCGGTTGGCCACGGGGCCGTTTTCGTCGGCCGATTCCCAGGAGAAGTCGGTCAACTGGTTGTTCAACAGGAAACCGTCGACCATCGTGCGCGAGCCGAAAGCGTCTTCCACCGACGTGGTCATGGAAATGCCGTTGCCGTAGCCGTCGACCACCACCAGGTGCGAGGTGGACGGCTTGTCCAGCGCCGTATCGTCGCCCCAGGCCACCTTCACCTCGGCCGGCACGCCGGCGCGGGCGCGGCCCATCGACTTGTCGCCGATCAGGGCGGCGCGCTGGCGCAGATAGGACTTGTCCAGCAAGCCGGCCGCGCCCTTGCCGGGCAGCGGCACGAAATCGGTGTCGGCCACGTAGCGGTTGCGGTCCGCGTAGGCCAGGCGTTCGGCCTCCGACATCAGGTGGATCGCGTCGGCGCCGAGCACGCCGTCGGCGGGCGCGTAATCGCCGATCCGGCTGTTTTCCAGGATGCCCAGGATCTGCGCGATGGCCACGCCGCCGGACGATGGCGGCGGCATGCCGCACACCGTGTAGGCGCGGTAGTCGGCGCACAGCGGCTCGCGTTCCCGGGCCTGGTAGCCGGCGATATCGGCCGCCGTCAGGCCGCCCGGATTGGTCGGGTGGCCCTGCACCTTGGCGGCGATGTCGCGCGCGATATGGCCTTTGTAGAAGGCATCGGCGCCGCCGGTGGAAATCTCGCGCAGGGTCTTGGCCAGCTCGGGGTTCTTCAGGATATGCCCGACCGGCCAGGGTTGCTTGTCCTTGTCGAAGAAATAGGCCGCCGCCGCCGCATCGCGCTGCAGGTAGCGCTCACTGCTCAGCAAGGCGTTCAGGCGCGGGCTGACGGCGAAGCCTTGTTCGGCCAGCTTGATGGCCGGCGCGAACAGCTTGGGCCAGGCCAGCTTGCCGTAGTGTTTGTGCGCCAGTTCCAGCATGCGCAGCACGCCCGGCGCGCCGACCGAGCGGCCGCCGACCACGCCTTCGGCGCGCGGCAACGGTTTGCCGTTTGCATCCTGGAACAGGGTTTCGGTGGCGGAGGCCGGCGCGGTTTCGCGGCCGTCGAAGGAGCGGACTTTCTTGCCGTCCCAATGCATCATGAAGGCGCCGCCGCCGATGCCGGAGGACTGCGGTTCGACCAGGGTCAGGACCAGCTGGGTGGCGATGGCGGCATCGACTGCGGAACCGCCCTGTTTCAGCATCTGGTAGCCGGCCTCGGTGGCCAATGGGTTGGCCGCGGCGACCATGAATTTCTGCGCGGACCAGCCGGCCTTTTCCTGCCAGCCGGTGGAGATTTCAGGTGCGCGGTTGTCTTGGGCGTGAAGCGGGAGGGTGCAGAGCAGAGCTGCGGCAAGGACGATGGCTTTCATTTTTGCATGCTACACCAAAACCGCTGCCCCGGTGTCAGACCCGCGGGGTCCGACACCAGCCTGCGGCAGCCGCCTGGCGGTTTTACTTTGGCTGCATGCGAATCGCACCATCGAGGCGAATCGTCTCGCCATTCAACATGGTGTTTTCGATAATGGCCTTGGCCAGCGAAGCGTATTCGAACGGCTTGCCCAGGCGCGGCGGGAACGGCACCATCTTGCCCAGCGCATCCTGCACTTCCTGCGGCATCCCCAGCAGCATCGGGGTTTCGAAGATACCCGGCGCAATGGTCATCACACGGATGCCGCTGCGCGACAGGTCGCGCGCCATCGGCAGGGTCAGGCCCGCCACGCCGGCCTTGGACGCGCCATACGCAGCCTGGCCGATCTGGCCGTCGAATGCCGCCACGGACGCGGTATTGATGATCACACCGCGTTCGCCCCACTCTGCCGCCTCGGTCTTGCCCATGGCGTCGGCCGCCAGGCGGCACATATTGAAGGTGCCCACCAGGTTGATGTTGATGGTGCGCGCGAACGATTCCAGCGGGTGCGGACCATCCTTGCCCACGGTCTTGATGGCAGGCGCCACGCCGGCGCAGTTCACCAGGCCGCGCAGGGCGCCCATGGCGGTGGCCGCGGCCACGACGGCCTGGCCGTCGGCTTCCGAGGTCACATCGCATTTGACGAATTTGGCCGCGCCCAGCTCGGCCGCGAGTTTTTCGCCCGCCTCCGCCTGCACGTCCGCCAGCACAACCTTGCCGCCGTTGTCGACGATCATGCGCGCGGTGGCTGCGCCCAGGCCCGATGCGCCGCCGGTAATGATGAATACTTGGTCTTTGATTTGCATACGCTGTCTCCCCTATTCACTTTACGTTACGTAAACGTCAATCGAGGCGTATTGTACGCGAAATCAGTTGCAAGTCATCCACCCTCCGTTGTGCGAACACACCCTTCCGCTTGGGCTGATGAGCGGCCCCGGTCCGCCATGGTAGAAGGTGCCGCTGGCATCGCGGCAGCCGCCGGGATCGCAGGTGACGGGGATCGGCGCGCTGGAGCCGGGCGGCGGCGCCGCAGGCTGGCCTGGCTGCGGCAGCCGCGTGAACGTCGCCGGCGGTGCGCTGACATTGCGCCGCTCCAGGATCGGCGCCCAGGTCAGCGAGGGATCGGCGGCGGGTGCCATGCGCTGGGTCGGCGTGACGATCAGCGGCACCGGGCGGCGCGGCATTTTCTGGCGGGCCGGCGCGGTGCGGCAGGGCTCTTGCAGAAGGTGCTTGCCGTCCGCGCTAAGCCGGCATTCGGGCAGTTTTCGATATGCCTCATTGGATAGGGAATCGGCAGCGTCGGCCGGGCCGGAGAGCCCGGCGATCAGCGCCAGCAAGATAGCCATGTTCATGGAGTCCTCCGCTGCACGCCACCATCATACGCCGCATGCCGCCTGCGGGCGCCACGCAAGCCTTGCACAAAGCTTGGATTCTCATTACGATCGCGCCCGTTCAAAAAATATTGCGACATATTCAACAGCAATGCTTGCCCTGCCCTCGGAAGCTTCCATATGGCGAAAGGCGCGGCTGCACCTGGCCGCCTGCCTTGCCTGCCTGCCGGTCCTGGCATCCGCCGCTTCGGTCGATATGCTCGACGTGGCGCGCTTGTGGCGCGACGTGCAATACCTCCATCCCGCGCTGAGCGACGAGTCCATCGACTGGGACCGGGCCCTGGTCAAGGCTTTGCCGTCCCTGTTGGCGGCACGGGACAAGCCCGGCCTGAAAACGGCGCTCGAACAAATGATGCGCCCACTGAACGATCCGGGCCTGCGCATTTGGGACGAGATCGATAACCAGATGCTGGAATGGCCGGACGATAAGCCTTTGTTCGAGCGCATGCGCGACGGCGTGGGCCTGCTGCATCTGCACGCGGGACGCAAGGTCGAGCAGGCCGCCTGGCAGGCGGCGCTGGCCAGCGTGAACAGCCGGCCCGCCCTCGTCGTCGACCTGCGCGCCACCTCCCGGCACATGGTCGATCTCAATCCCTATCTTGAACAACTTGCTGCGCACTTCATCAGCGCGCCGCTGCCGCTGCCCGCCGAACAGTACCGCTTCCAGACCGGCATGCCGGCATTCGGCGAGCCGGCCGATCCCACCATGCCGGCCGGGCTGATGACGCTTGCCACGCATTCGATCAAGCCAGCCCCCGGCGCGCGCCGCCGTCCCGTCGTCTTCCTGGTGAATGGCCTCACGGCCGTGCCGAAAACGGCCCTGGCCCTGCAACGGCAAGGCGTGGCGCGCATTGTCGCCACCAGCGGGACGTTGGCGACCTACGCCGCGCCCCTGATGCAGCGGCGGGTTGGCGACGGTTTGATGGTCGAGTTCAGCCGGGCCAGGCTGGTCGCCCGCGAAGGCCTTCTCGGCTACAGGCCAGACCGGATCGCCCCCGATGACGGCGACACCGGCATCGCCAGCGCAGCGGTGAAAGCTGCCGCCGCGATGCTGTCGGCCACGCCACGCCGCCGGGCCCAGGCCGTCCCGGTCCCGCTGCCCGTGCAGCGCCAGCAAGCATACGACCAGGGCCAGTTCCCATCGAAGGCAATGCGGATCCTCGCCGCCATCAAGCTGTGGGCCACCATCGAACGCCAATATCCCGCCCGCGATTTGCTCGGCTCCTCCTGGGACGAGGCGCTGCTGGCCTGCATCCAGCGCATGGCCACGGTGGAGGACAATCTACAGTACGCCCAGGCGCTGCAGGCCATGCTGGTGCACCTGGGCGACAACCATGCCTGGGTTTGGAGCCGCGCGCTCAGCGCCCACCGCGGCAAAGCGGACCTGCCCCTTTCGCTGGCCGTGATCGAGAATAAGGTCATCGTCATCGGCGCCGATGCGGCGCACCCGGAATCCGGAGCGCTCGCTGCCGGCGACGAGGTGCTGGCCATCGATGGCGAACCCGTGGCCAGCATGATGGACCGGCTGCGCCCGCAGATTTCCAGCGCCACCGGCTCCGGCATGGTGCACGCCGTGCTGAGAAGGCTGCTGTCGGGCGCGCCCGACAGCCTGGCAAGATTGACCGTTTCAGGGCCCGATGGCGCGCGCCAGGTCGAGATACGCCGCCGCATCCTGGACGAGGAACTGGTGCAGCGCCCGGCGGGCGCCGCCATGCGGTATCTGGGGAACGACCTGGCCTACGTCGACCTGGACCGCCTGCAACAGGCCGAGGTGCCGGCCATGTTCGCTTTCATCGCAGGCCGGCGCGGCGTGATCTTCGATTTGCGCGGCTATCCCCACGGTACGGCCTGGGACATCGCCCGCCGGCTCAACGTCAAGCATGCAGCCTTCGGGCCGGGCATCCACGCGCCGTTCGCCAGCGGCCTGCCCGCGCCTGCGCCACAGCGGCTTAGCTATGCGCAGCCGCTGCGGGCGCCCGATGGGCCTTTATTCACCGGAAAAGTCGCGGTCCTGATCGACAGCCGCACCATGAGCCAGTCGGAACACACGGTGCAGATGTTCGAGTCCGCGGCCCCCATCACCCTGATAGGCAGCCGCAGCGTCGGCACCAATGGCGACTTGCGCCACCTGGTCCTGCCCGGCAAAGTGACGGTGTCCTTCTCCGGACTCGAAATCACCCATGCCGACGGCCGGCGCATGCAGCAGGCGGGCATCGCACCCCATCTTGAAGTCCGCCCCACCGTTGCCGGTGTCCGCGCAGGCCGCGATGAAGTGCTCGAACGTGCCGAACGCTTCCTGCGCGAAGACGGTTAGTTCACGTTTGCTTTGGCCGAAGCGGCCGCGCTCTCGTTCACAACCGGCGCGACGCCCGCAGCAGCCGGCTGCGTCGCCGGCGCGGCGATCGGCGCGTTGGCCTGCATCGGCGCCATGGTCACCGACAGCATGCCGGTGGCCGGCAGCAGCGGCACCAGCAGCAGCGCCACGATATTGATGATCTTGATCAGCGGGTTGACGGCCGGACCGGCGGTATCCTTGTACGGGTCGCCCACCGTGTCGCCGGTTACCGCCGCCTTGTGCGCGTCGGAGCCTTTGCCGCCGTGGTTGCCGTCTTCGATATACTTTTTCGCGTTATCCCAGGCGCCACCGCCGGTGGTCATGGAGATCGCCACGAACAGGCCGGTGATGATGGTGCCCATCAGCAGGCCGCCCAGCGCGCGCGGGCCAAGCAGCATGCCGACCAGAATCGGCACCAGCACCGGCAGCAGCGAAGGCGCGATCATTTCCTTGATCGCCGAAGCGGTCAGCATGTCGACCGCCTTGTCGTACTGCGGCTTGCCGCTGCCGTCCATGATGCCTTTGATGTCGCGGAACTGGCGGCGCACTTCCACCACCACGGCGCCGGCCGCGCGGCCCACCGCTTCCATCGCCATCGCGCCGAACAGGTAGGGAATCAGGCCGCCGATGAACAGGCCCACGATCACCATCGGGTCGGACAGGTCGAAGGTCATTTGCAGGCTGCGCGACTCCAGCGCGTGGGTATAGTCGGCGAACAGCACCAGCGCGGCCAGGCCGGCGGAACCGATGGCGTAACCCTTGGTCACGGCCTTGGTGGTGTTGCCCACCGCGTCCAGCGGGTCGGTGATGGCGCGCACGGAATCGGGCATGCCCGACATTTCGGCGATACCGCCGGCGTTATCGGTGATCGGGCCGTAGGCATCCAGCGCCACCACGATACCGGCCATCGACAGCATCGACGTGGCGGCAATCGCAATGCCGTACAGGCCAGCCAGCTTGAAGGAGATCATGATCGCCACGCAGACCGCCAGCACCGGCCATGCGGTGGATTTCATCGACACGCCCAGGCCGGCGATGATATTGGTGCCGTGGCCCGTGGTGGAAGCTTCCGCGATATGGCGCACCGGAGCGAATTCGGTGCCGGTATAGAACTCGGTGATGTAGACCATCAAGCCGGTCAGCACGATGCCGACGATGGTCGCGCCCAGCATCTTGTAGCGCATATCGTCGTCGGGCCAGATCATCCAGGTCACGACCACAAAGCCGATCAGCGATAAGCCGGCAGCCCACCACAAGCCGGTGTAGAGGGCCGACATGATTTTCTTGCCCGGCTTGGCCTTGACCATCGAGCAGCCGATGATGGAGCCGATGATGGACACGGCGCCCAGCAGCATCGGGTACAGCGCCGCCTGCGCGGGAGCACTGGTGATCATCAGCGCGCCAAGCAGCATGGTGGCGATCAGGGTCACCACATAGGTCTCGAACAGGTCGGCCGCCATGCCGGCGCAGTCGCCCACGTTGTCACCCACATTGTCGGCGATCACGGCGGGATTGCGCGGGTCATCCTCGGGAATACCGGCTTCCACCTTGCCCACCAGGTCCGCGCCGACATCGGCGCCCTTGGTGAAGATGCCGCCGCCCAAACGGGCGAAGATCGAGATCAGCGATGCGCCGAAGGCCAGGCCGATCATCGGCTTGAGCACGTCGTGCACATTGGCGGCGGAGCCACCCATCGCGGTGAGGATCCAGTAGAAACCGGCCACACCCAGCAGGCCCAGGCCGACCACCAGCATGCCGGTGATGGCGCCGCCCTTGAATGCAACATTGAGCGCTTCATTCATGCCCACCGACGCCGCTTGCGCAGTACGCACATTGGCCCGCACCGACACATTCATGCCGATGAAGCCGCAAGCGCCTGAAAGCACGGCGCCGAGAAGGAAGCCGATGGCGGTCTTGATATCGATCGCCGCACCGATGGCTACCAGCAGGACGACACCAACGATACCGATGGTGCGGTACTGGCGGGCCAGGTAGGCCGCAGCACCCTGCTGGATGGCTGTCGCGATTTCCTGCATGCGGGCATTGCCCGCGTCCTGTCCAAGAATCCAGCTGCGCGCCCACAGCCCATACACAACCGCGAGCACGCCGCATGCAATCGCGAACCACAAACTTGCTGCCATAGAATTGCCCCCTTACGTTGTTGGAATCAAGCGCCACAAAACGAACTCGGTAAAACCGAACTGCGTACTGCAAAACTTTGACTTCTTCACGGCCAGGGGGCCGGGCCAGGAACCGGCAAACCGGTGTCAGACCCATAGGGTCAGACACCGGGTTACGGGTTTGGCGTAAAAATTAGCTGTTCAGCGCCGCGAACGCGCGGTCGCGGATTTCGTCGACGGGACCAACGCCTTCGATCTTGCGGTACTTCGGCGCACCAGGCTGGCCCGATTTGGCCCACTCGCCGTAATAGCCGAGCAGCACTTCGGTCTGGTTGTGGTAGACGTCCAGGCGCTTCTTGACGGTTTCTTCCTTGTCGTCGTCGCGCTGCACCAGGTCTTCGCCGGTGACATCGTCCTTGCCTTCGACTTTAGGAGGGTTGAATTTGACGTGGTACACGCGGCCCGACGCCGGGTGGCTGCGGCGGCCGCTCATGCGTTCGACGATCTGGTCGTCCGGCACGGCGATTTCGAGCACGTAGTCGATCGTGACGCCCGCGTCCTTCATCGCGTCGGCTTGCGCGGTGGTGCGCGGGAAGCCGTCAAACAGGTAGCCGTGGGCGCAATCGGCCGCCTTCAGGCGGTCCTTCACCAGGCCGATGATGATGTCGTCGGAGACCAGCTGGCCCGCGTCCATTACTTTCTTGGCAGCAAGACCCAGTTCAGTACCTTCCTTGATTGCGGCACGCAGCATGTCGCCAGTGGAGATCTGGGGAATGTTGTACTTTTCCTTGATGAAGTTGGCCTGAGTGCCCTTGCCGGCCCCTGGTGCTCCTAACAGAATGAGACGCATGAATGTTCCTAAACGATTTAATAATAATTTTTGATGATGCCTGAGCCACCTTGCTAGAAACTTACCACAAAAGTTGGCTTAACCGCCACTTTTGTAGAAAGACTGCACACGCGCCAGGTCTTCCGGCGTGTCCACTCCGGCCGCCGGGGCGGAATCGGTCACGTGCACGGCGATCGGGTAGCCGTGCCAGAGCACACGCAGCTGCTCCAGGGCTTCAATCCCCTCCAGCGGCGACATTTCCAGCGCCGGATAGGCTTGCAGGAAGTCGTTGCGGTAGGCGTACAGGCCGATATGGCGCAAGGGGACGTAGCCGGCCGGCAGGGCCGATTTGTCCTTGGCGAAGGCATCGCGGTGCCACGGAATGGTGGCACGGCTGAAATAGAGGGCGCGCTCCTGCTTGTCCAGCACCACCTTCACCACGTTCGGATTGAAGGCGTCGGCCACGTCGTGCAGCGGGTGGGCGCAGGTCGACATCGGCACGCCGGCGCCGATGCGGGCGGCGGCCGCTTGCAGCAGTTTAGGGTCGATCAGGGGCTCGTCGCCCTGCAGGTTGACCACCACGGCGTCCATCGGCAGGTGCATGGCGCGCGCCACTTCGGCGATGCGGTCGGTGCCGGACGGATGGTCGGCGCGGGTCATGCAGACTTCGACGCCGTGCTGTTCGCAGGCTTCCTTGATCGAGGCGTGGTCGGTGGCGACGATGATGCGGGCGGCGCCCGCTTCCTTCGCACGCTCGGCGACGCGCACCACCATCGGCTTGCCGCCCAGGTCGGCCAAGGGCTTATTGGGCAGGCGGGTCGAGGCCAGGCGGGCCGGGATGATGACGATGAAGGACACCGCTTACTCCGTGGTGTCGGGCAGGGAGCGCGCTTCGTCGGCCCACATGATCGGGATGCCGTCGCGGACCGGGTATGCCAGGCGGTCGCCTTTGCAAATCATTTCCTGGGCTTTTTTGTCGTACTCCAGCGGGCCCTTGCACACAGGGCAGACCAGGATATCAAGCAGGCGTGCATCCACGTAGTTTCTCCACAATTTGATCGGCCAGCGCCGCGTCGATGCGGGCGCTGACTGGAACGACCCAGATTCTGGGATCGTTGCGTAATTCTTCAATTTGCCAGCATTTTACTGCATCCTTCTCCGTCACCAGAATAATGTCGGCCTCGATGCCGGCGAAGGGGCGGTCCTGGAAATCGTGATGGTCGGGCAGCGGCAACTCCTGCGGCTTGAGCCCCGCGGCGCGCAGCATGCCGAAAAAGCGGGCCGGGTTGCCGATCCCAGCGGCGGCGGCCACGCGCAGGCCGGCGCCCTCCCCGGCACGGCGCGCCAGCTCGGCCAGCGTGGTGCGTTCGGTGCGATCGGCCAGGCGCTCGGCGGCGTCCCCCGCCAGGCGCATCTGCCATGGGGCGGCATTGCCCTGCGGCACCACTGCAGCGGCCAGCGCCGGCGTAAGCTCCGGCGCATTGACCACGGTGAAATCGCGCCGGCGCGACGGCGCCTCGCGCAGCGGACCGGCCGGCAGCGTCCAGCCATTGCCCACGCCGCGCCCATCGAACAGGACGATTTCCACATCGCGGGACAGGGCGTAATGCTGCAGGCCGTCATCGGTGACGAGAACGTCGACCTCGGGATGGGCCGCCAGCAGCGCCCTCCCGGCAGCAGCGCGTGCGCGGCCGACAAAGACCGGACAGCCCGTGCGGGCGGCGATCAAGACCGGCTCATCGCCCACCTCGGCGGGTGTCGATGCGGCGCTGACGGCGCGCGGCGCGGCATCCTTGCTGCCGAAACCGCGCGACACGACGCCCGGCCGGAATCCGGCTGCACGCAGCGCCTCCACCAGCCAGATGGTCAGCGGCGTCTTGCCCGTGCCGCCGATGAAGATGTTCCCGACAACGGCCACCGGTACCGGCAGCCGTTCGGAGGACGACAGGCCCGCGGCGAAGGAGGCCCTGCGCAGGGCGGCGATGCCGCGAAACAGCAGCGACAGCGGCCACAATGCGCAGGCGAGCGGCCCGCGCCGCAGCCATTCGCGCGACAGCGTCGTCTCCAGGGAAGACGGCATTACTTGCCTTGGGCGGTCTGCGCCTCGAAGGTCACGCGCTCGAAGCCGGCCAGGCGGGCCGCTTCCATCACGTTGATCACCATCTGGTGCATCGCGAACTGGTCGGCGTTGATCTTGACGATCGGGTTGCCGCCCTTGGCTTCAGCCTTCATCTGCACGGACAGGCTGGGCACATCGTGGAACGCCACCGGCGTGCCGTTGATGGTGTAGTTGCCCTTCGCGTCCACGGTCACGCTCAAGTCGTTCGGCTGCTCCACCGCCTTTTCCGCATCGGCGGTCGGCAGGGTGATTTTCAGCTCGGTGAACTTGCTGTAGGTGGTGGTGATCATCAGGAAGATCAGGATCACCAGCAGCACGTCGATGAAGGGGATCAGGTTAATCTCCGGATCTTCGCGCTTCTGGCCTCGGCGGAAATTCATCGCCATAAACTGATCCCTCGCTTACTTGCGGGAGTTGTGGACCACGTCCACGAACTTGACCGCCTGCTGCTCCATGTCGATGACAAAGGAGTCCACCAGGGCGCGGAAGTGACGGTAGAACACCAGGGTCGGCATGGCGATCGCCAGGCCGAAACCGGTGTTGTACAGTGCGGTCGAGATACCATGCGCCAGTTGCGCAGGGTTGGCGCCGGAGGAATTCTGCGAACCGAAGATCTCGATCATGCCGACCACGGTGCCGAACAGGCCCATCAGCGGTGCCAGGGTGGCGATCGTGCCCAGGGTGGTCAGGAAGCGTTCGAGCTGGTGCGCGACGGCGCCGCCGGCTTCTTCGATCGATTCCTTCATGACGTCGCGCGGGGCGTTCACGTTACGCAACGCTGCCGCAAGGACGATGCCCAGCTGGGAAGATTTTTCCAGCTTGTTGATGATTTCATTGTTGATGTTTCCACTGCGATACACCTTGACCACCTCGTCCAGCAGGGTGGTGGGGATGATGCGCGAACGGCGCAGATACATCAGGCGCTCCACGATCAGTGCGAGGGCGACGATGGAAGCGATCAGCAGAGGCCAGATGGGCCAGCCGGCGGCCTGGAAAATTGCGAGCAAGAGATACTCCTGTGAAATAAAACGTAAACGCGCAATGTAGCCTGTCGAGCGCTAACAGGCAAGTGTGTGCATTCTTCACATTTTCTGTGGACAACACTGTTGGCAATCCCACTATTTCGACCTAAACCCATGATTTGACTATGATTTTTTCTAATGCAAAAAATTTCATCAGCGATGGAAGGACCAGTTCTGCACATATTCTGTGGACAAAATTGTGGGGAATGGCAGCTTTTATATGCTAAACCTTTGAATGGAAAGCGAATTATTCTCAAGCACAAAAAATGCGCATTGGCATTTTTCGTGCTTTTTCCACTTGTGCACTTCTTCACATAATCTGTTGATAAGATTGTTAGCAAGGCCATGCAAGGGGTGAAAAGTCCTTGATTTGTAAGCGAATTCTTGCCGTGCGTAAAAACTTCGCAGAAGAATGTCCACCGTTCTTCCTGACCCGCCGGTGGACATTTTTTGCTCTTCTGCACAAATTCTGTGGACAATATTGTGCGCAAGGCCACGGGATATGGTGCAAGTCTTTGATCTGCAACAATAAACACTTGCCGCCCATTTTTTAAGCAGCCACTTTCCCCACAACTTCTGTGGATAAAATTGTTAGCAAGGGCGAGCGTGGCCTGCCAAGTCATTGATTTTCATCATGAAAGCTTCTATGCAAACATTTTCATCACGCAAGTTTGCGCTTCCCGGAGTTCCTCACATATTCTGTGGATATCTTTGTGCGTAACAGCCATGGCCTATCGCAAAGTCCTTGATCTATAAGGGAATTCATACATTGCCCGGTAATGTAGCATCGGCGTTTACCCTTAATAATCATGTGTTTACAAAAAATCCTTGCGATACGAAGTGATATGTGACATAAGCATGACCGCTTTCAAAAAGTGTGGACAGGTCAAACATGCATAGCCCCGAACCGAACCAGGTCATTACAGTCAGCGCCCTCAACCAGGCGGTTGCCCGCTTGTTGGAGCGCTCTTTCCCCTTGCAGTGGATATCTGGGGAAATCTCCAATTTCACACGGGCAAGTTCGGGCCACTGGTACTTCACCCTCAAGGACGACGGCGCCCAAGTGCGGGCCGTCATGTTCCGCGGCCGGTCGCAGTACGCCGGCTTCGTGCCGCGCGAGGGCGACAAGGTGGAGGTGCGGGCCCTGGTGACCCTGTACGGGCCGCGCGGCGACTACCAGATCAATGTGGAGGCGATCCGCCGCGCCGGCGTGGGTTCCCTGTTTGAAGCGTTTCAGCGCCTGAAGGAGCGCCTGGCGGCGGCCGGCCTGTTCGATAACGAGCGCAAGCGCGCCCTGCCCTTGTTCCCGCGCACCATCGGCATTGTCACCAGTCCGCAGGCGGCAGCCTTGCGCGATGTGCTGATCGCCCTGCACCGCCGCGCGCCGCATGTGCAGCTTGTGCTCTACCCGACCCTGGTCCAGGGCCAGCAGGCCGGCGCGCAGATCGCGGCCGCCATCGACACCGCGTCGCGCCGCGCCGAATGCGATGTGCTGCTGGTCGTGCGCGGCGGCGGCAGCATGGAAGACCTGTGGTGCTTTAACGAGGAAGTGGTCGCTTATGCCGTGGCCAATTGCGCCATCCCCGTGGTGTCCGGGGTCGGCCACGAGACCGATTTCACCATCTGCGACTTTGCCGCCGACGTCCGTGCCGCCACCCCGACCGCCGCCGCGGAACTGGCGGCGACGCCGCGCGCCGACTGGCTCGGTTCCCTGCGCGCCGACGCCACCGACTTGCGCCGCGCCATGCGCCGCGCCCTCAGCGACGCCACGCAAACGCTGGACAACCTGCAGCGCCGCCTGCTCAGCCCCACGGCCCGCATCGCCCAGCAGCGCCTGCAACTGCAGTCCTTGTCCACCGCCATGAGGCATGCCACGCACAATCCGCTGCAGCAGGCGCGCTTCACTGTCGACCGCCTGGCTGGCCGCCTGGCGGCGCGCAAGCCGGATGCGACGGCGGCACGCGCGGCGATGCAGGCGCTGCAGCACCGTGCCGGCGCCAGCATGCGCAACCAGCTGGCGCAACGGCGCGACGCCTTGCATGCGCTGTCGGCGCAACTGGAATTACTGAATCCCCAGCGCACGCTGGAACGCGGCTACGCCATCGTCACCGATGCTGCCGGCGCCGTGCTGCGCCACCCGTCGCAGATCAAACCCGGACAATCGCTGGGCGTACGCCTGGCCGAGGGCAGCGCCGATGTCGGCGTGGCCACCGTGCAGCCGACGCTTACCTAGCGTTCGTATTACAATAGTGGCCGTTTCGGCAAAAATAACTTTTCGTCTCAATCAAAAGGAAACATTCATGGAACATACCCTGCCACCACTGCCGTATGCAATGGACGCGCTGCAGCCGCACATCTCCAAGGAAACCCTGGAATTCCACTACGGTAAGCACCACCAGGCTTATGTCACCAACCTGAACAACCTGATCAAGGGCACCGAGTTCGAGAACCTGTCCCTGGAAGAGATCGTGAAGAAATCTTCCGGCGGCGTGTTCAATAACGCAGCCCAGGTTTGGAACCACACCTTCTACTGGAACTGCATGGCGCCTAACGCCGGCGGCGCTCCAAGCGGTGCCGTGGCTGATGCCATCAACGCCAAGTTCGGTTCCTTCGACAACTTCAAGGCGGAATTCACCAAGTCCTGCGTCGGCAACTTCGGTTCCGGCTGGACCTGGCTGGTGAAGAAGGCCGACGGCTCCGTCGAAATCGTCAACACCTCCAACGCAGCTACCCCGCTGACCGGCGCCGACAAGCCGCTGCTGACCTGCGACGTGTGGGAACACGCTTACTACGTTGACTACCGCAACGCCCGTCCTAAATATGTTGAAATCTTCTGGAACCTGGTGAACTGGAACTTCGTGGCTCAGAACTTCGCTTAATCGCGATCTGCGCCAGAATAGAAAGCCCGCTTTTTGAGCGGGCTTTTTTTTTCGATCAGCCTATGCCGGCTAGTGTCTGACCCTGCGGGTCAGACACTGATTTGCCGGTTTTGCCGAGCGCAGCACGCTGCGAAACCGGTCACCCAGTGTCAGCCCATGGGATCAGACACTAGTTTGCTCCTCTAGACACTGATCACGACCTTGCCGAAGTGATTGCCCGAGGCCAGGTGCTGGTAGGCTTCGCGCGCCTGGTGGATGTCGAACACGCGGTCCACCACCGGCTTGATGTTGCGCTGGGAAACCAGGCGCGACAAATCTTCCTGCATCTTGCGGCTGCCGACATAGATCCCGCTCATGCTCTTGCCCCCAATGACGATGCCGAGCAGCTGGACGCTGGTTTCAAAGCCGCCGCCCAGGCCGCCGATCACGGCCACCTTGCCGCCCATGCCGGCCGACGCGATGGAGCGCGCCAGCGTGTCCTGACCGCCCACTTCCAGCACCAGGTCAACGCCAGCGCCATTGGTGGCGCGCAGCACTTCCTCCTGCCACTCGGGGTTTTTGCGGTAGTTGATCAGGACATCGGCGCCAAGTTCGCGCGCCTTTTCCAGCTTGGTATCGCTGGACGAGGTGATGATGGTGCGCACGCCCGCCGCCTTGGCCAGCTGCAGCGCCCAAATCGACACGCCGCCGGTACCCAGCAGCAGCACCGTGTCGCCAGCCTTCAGGCCGCCTTCCACGAACAGCGCATTCCAGGCAGTGACGCCGGCGCAAGTAAGGGTGGCTGCTTCTTCATAGCCCAGGTGGGGCGGAATGGCAGCCACGCCGTCCTCGTGGATCACCAGCTCTTCCGACAGTGCGCCGGTGCCGCCGGCGCCCAGCGTGACGGCAGTCTTGCCCGGCGTGACTTTGCCGTCCGCCCACTCGGGGAAGAAGGTGGTGGCAACCCGGTCGCCCACGCGGAAACGCTCCACACCCGGGCCCACTTCGATCACTTCGCCAGCGGCATCGGAACCGGGCACCACGGCACCCTCGCCGCTGGTCGGATAGCTGCCATGGGCGACCATCAGGTCGCGGTAGTTCAGGGCAACGGCGCGTACCTTGACGCGCACCTCGTGGTGTTGCAATTCGCGCTTGGGCAGCGTCACGGCTTCCAGGCTTTCGATACCGGCGCCAGGGGTGATGTGGTAAGCGTGCATTTGGAACTCCTTACAAGTTGTGGTTGAGTGCAAAGAACTATATAGTTTCCTTGCACTCCACAGTGGTGGAGTTTTCTCAACAGATTGTCGCCTGGGTGGAAACAATATGAATGAACGACTGAACGGGATCAATGTCTTTGTGCAAGCGGTGGAGGCCGGCAGCTTCTCCGCCGCCGCCACCCGCCTGCACCAGACCCGCTCCGCCGTGGCCAAGGCGATCGCCAGGCTGGAAGAGCGCTTGGGCGTGCGCCTGTTCCACCGCACCACACGCAGCCAGAACCTGACCGAGGCCGGCCAGTCCTATTACGAGCGCTGCGTACGCGCCCTGGCCGAACTGGACGAGGGCGAAGCCTGCATCGGCAGCGGGCGCAGCGAACCGACCGGACGCCTGCGCATCAGCGTGCCGGTGCTGTTCGGGCGCCAGTTCGTGGCGCCCTTGATGATGGAGCTGGCCCAGCGCTATCCGCGGCTGACCATCGACATCTCGTTCAATGACCGCGTGGTCGACCTGGTGGATGAAGGCTTCGACCTTGGCCTGCGCGTGGGGCCCCTGCCCGACTCCAGCAGCCTGGCCGCGCGCCACCTGGGGCAGCAGCGCATGCTGATCTGCGCCGCGCCGTCCTACCTGCGCGAGCAGGGCGCACCGCAGGACTTGCAGGATGTGGCCCGCCATGCCGGCGTCCTGTATTCGCGCGGGCGGGTGATCAAGGCGTGGACGGTCGCCCTGCCGGATGGGCGCACGCGCGACCTGCTGCCGCAGCAACGCATGCTGCTGGACGACCTGCAGGCGATTGCCGACGCGGCGGCGCGCGGGATGGGTTTGGCCTGGCTGCCCTGCTGGCTGGTCGCTCCCTATGTCAACCGCGGCGAATTGCAGGTGCTGTTCGATTGCGGCGAGATGGAAGCCTCGCGCATGCACCTGGTGTGGCCGCACACGCCCTATATGTCGGCCAAACTGCGCGTGGCGATCGACACGCTGCTCGAAGTCACGCCGATCTACCTGGCCAGCGCCGAAAAGAACCCGGCGATCGGCTAGGCGCCGCGTTCCACGTCGTCGTGTTCCTGGCGCCAGGCGCCGGGCAGCGATTCGACGTGGTCGACGTCGATATCCGCGCCATCCGGCGCCGGGGTGTCGCGGCCCGCGCCGGCGCGCTCCCCCGTGCCTTGGGCATCGGAATCGCTATCGAGTTCGGTATCGCCGGGGCCGCCTTGCACGTCGCTGCCGGAATCGGATGAATCGCTGGGACCGAGCGTCCCGGTGTCATGGCCCTTGCGCAATTCGCGGTCGGGCTGGACCGGCATATTGTCCGGATCGAGGGTACTGGTTCCTGACATGGTGTCCTCCTGTTTCCAATAAATCTAACGATTTTGGCCGCCAGGGGGCGCAGTGTTGGAAGATGCCAACACTATAATGTTAGGGTAATAATACTAAAATATCTTCAGTTGTATGCCATTTGTACCAAATTTTCACCGTTAGTATAAGGTTTTCCCAATATGTAACTTTCAAAAAACATGGAACGCTTTCCTGTGCGGCGCCTGCAGGGGTCCGTTGATGCAGATCAAAAAGGCATTTACCTTAGGTCAACACTAGTACAATTCAGACTTGAACAAATTGCACAGGAGTGCCTGCAGAATGAGTAGTTTTGACGCAACCAATAAGCGCCTGAAAAACATTCATACTCGCATCCCGGAGTTCCCGGAAGACTTGGTACGCCTGCTGCGCATGACCTATCACGTCCAGAAACGCATGAAGGATCTGGCGAATTCGGTATTGCGCAAGTATGACCTGGTCGATGCCAGCTACATGGTGCTGGCAGTGCTGTATGGATCGGAAAATGAGACTTCGACGGCCTCCAATCTGGGCGAAGCCTGCATGGAAAAGCCGGCCAACCTGACCCGGGTCTGCAACGACCTGGAAGCCCAGGGTCTGATCACCCGCGGCAACCGCCCAGGCGACCGCCGCTGCGTGATGATCACCTTGACCGACGCCGGCCGCAACCTGATCGAACAGGTGATGCCGGAAGTCTGGACGCGCACCACGCGCGCCTACGACGGCTATAACGGCGACGATATCCGCGTGCAGGAACAGCTGTTCAAGCGACAACTCGCCAACCTGGATGTGACGGCCTGACCCGCCGGATAACAAAAAGCCCGCTTCGCAGCGGGCTTTTTTTTATTGCATTACTTCTGCGGCTTGGTGTGCTTCATGGCATACGCCAGGTGCTCCCACCAATGCTCGCGCGACTGCACGTTGAGCATGCAGGTGCGGTCGATTTCTTCCTTGAAGACCTGGTCGCGGCATTGCTTGTTGGCCAGCGCATTGCGCTGGTTTTCGGCATTGACCACGGCCACCACCAGCCAGAACACCAGCCCGGACAAGAGGACCACCAGGGTCCAGGCCAGGTGGTTGACCCAGGTGTGCTGCACCAAGCCGGCCTCGTCAGGGGCCGACTCCCGGAATGCTCGCATCACGCCTTCTTCACGATGTTCCATGCTTTACTTTTTGCTTGCTGCAGCCTTGGCAACCAGATAGTCCGCCACCACCAGCGCGGCGGCCTGGGACTGCTCTTCCGGCTGGTCAGGACGGCCCGCCATCGAAGGCGAAGTCATAAAACGGCCATCGATCACCAGGGTCGGAGCATATTCAACGCCATACTGGCTGAGCACAGTGTTGATACGCTTCATTTTAGACTCGACACCAAAGGATTTATAGGTGCTTTCGTACTTGGCCTTGTCAACGCCGGCGCTCACCAGCACGGCCGTTACGTCCTCTTCGCGCGGCAGGCGCTTGTGTTCCTTGTGCAAGGCCTCAAACAGCTTCTGGCCGGCGCTCTCCGGGGCGCCCATGGCTTCCAGGGTCACGTAGGCGCGCGCCAGCAAATCGCGCTCGTTACGGGCAAAGTGGATGCGGCGGAAGTGGATCTTGTCCGCGTTCTGCTTGACCCAGGCCGACAGGCGCGGCTCGAGCGCGTAGCAGTGGGGGCAAGTGAACATGAAGAACTCGACGACTTCCACCTTTTTGCCGGGGGCTTCGGTGCGCACCGGGGTGGAAAGTGTCTTATAGTCGACGCCCTCTTTCGGCTCGGCGGCGTAAGCGCCGGCGGCGGTGAACATCAGGGCGGCAGAAGCAATCAGCAGTCGCAGCAAGCGCATGGTCATCCTTACGGGTAAGTGGTAAACGCCGCGAGATTACCATTTTTTGCGCGCTGTGATGAGCCCCGTGGGCCAAATTGGCGCCAACGGGGCTGAATTAAGCCTGCTTTAAGGGCTTAGAAGTCGTAGCGTGCCGAGACTTTCAGCTGGCGGCCGTTGTCCGGGTAGATCCCGCCACGGCAGGAGAACGCCTGGCTGTAGTGGTCCTTGTCGAACAGGTTCAGCGCAGTCAGCGCCAGTTCCCACTGACCGAATTTGCGCGCGTAGCGGCCATCGACGGTGGTGTAGGCTGGCATGCGGGCGTCGCAGCTGTTGTCGAAGTCGCCGCCGTAGCGCTGCTTGGAGACGCGCTGCACGCCGATGTCGGCGCTCTGGCCGTTGGACGGCAGCCATGCCAGGCGCACGGTCACGGTGTTCTTCGGCACCAGCGCCAGCTCGCGGCCGGCGTTCGGACCGGAGCGGAATTCGGCGTCCACCTGCTGGAAGTGGCCCTGCACTTCCCATGCCGGGGCAAAGCGGTAGCGGCCATCGAGCTCGACGCCCTGGCGGCGGGTCGGCGCCAGGTTGGTGTTGGTGCCGTACGGGGCGATGGTCGGATCGTAATAGATTTCGTTTTCCAGGTTATGGCGGAAGACGCGCGCATCGGCCTTGAACGGGCCTGCCGCGTAGTCCAGGCCAATCTCGGCATCATGCGAAGTCTGGGTTTGCAGCGGCTTGTTTTGCAACGGCGTCGAGGCGTTGTCGTCAGCGTTGGCGACGCGATAGCTCTGGCCGGCCTTGGCCCATGCGGTCAAGCCAGGCGCCGCCAGCATGCTGCCCTGTACTTCCCAGGCGTTATGGGCCTGCTTGACGCTGTAGTTAGGGTTGAAGGGCAGATCAACCGTGTCCTTGTCGAACAGCTCGCGGCGCGCCCCTGCCGCCAGGCGGAACTGCTGTCGGCCGCCGAATTTCAATTCATCACGCACGTAGATTGCCTTGCTGCGCTGGGTGGCGTCGGCAGCCGAATATTTCGACTCGCTAACCCGGTTCCAGTGACCGAAATCAAAGCCCGTTACCAATTCATTCAGCAGGCCGCCAAATTGGGCCAGGTGGCGCACTCGCGGCGAGAACTGGCTCTGCTTGCTCTCGTAGGAGTACATCGAGCCGAAGGAGTAGGAGTCCACGTCCTTTTTGCGATGCGACAGTTCGGCAGCCAGGTCGAAAGCGCCGACCTTGTGTTCCCAGGAGGCGGTGTAGCGGTCGCTGTCCATCTTGCCGAAATCGTTCGGCGTCAGGGTCTGCCGCGGGTCGGCGTTGAAGCGGGCTTCCGACAGGCCACCGGCAAAACGCTGGTCCTGGCGCGCGATGTCGGCGCGCAGGGAAACGCGGCCAAAGCCGCTGTCGAAATGCAGGCCGCCATTGAAGCGCGACTGCTTGAAATCGTTGTTGGCGCGGTAGTTGTCGGTGCGCTGGTGGCCGGCCGACGCGTCGATGGCGAAGCCGTTGAAGCCCTGCACCACGCTGCCGCGCACTTCACCGCTCTTGTACTGGCCCAGTTCAGTGAACACGTTGCCGCTGTGCTCGCCGTTTTTCGGCCGCTTGGTGACGATCTGGATCACGCCACCGGTGGCGCCTTCGCCATACAGTACGCTGGCGCCGCCGCGCATGATGTCGATACGCTCCACCAGGTCGATCGGGATGGTGGACAGGGTTGCGCTGATCTGCTCATTCTCGCTCAGGCGCACGCCATCGACCACGATCACCACGTTCTGGTCGCTGTTGGTGCCGAAGCCGCGCAGGTCCAGGCCGAAGTCAGGGCTGCCGGTCAGGCTTTGGCGGCCGTACACGCCGCCGATCTTGCGGATCGCCTGGTTGACGTCGGAGGCGCCGGCGCGGCGGATCTCAGCGGCAGTGATGGTGGTGGCGCCGATCGGCAGCAGCGACGGGTCGCTGGCGAAACGGGAACCGGAAATGACAACGGTGTCAGTTTGGGCTTGGACCGGTGCGGCAAAGCACAGGGCAACAGCTGCGGCAACGGCGCAGCGCGAGGCGAGAATGGTCATGGCTAAAACAATAGAAAGAGTATCCGCCTGCGTCCCCGCAGCCGGAATCCACAGAAGTCGCGCCCGCTGTGGGCACGCTTCCACCTCCTTGGCCGGTATCCGGGCTGGCAAGACGGACCGCCCCACCTTCCTGCCGGCCGGTATGCACCGGCAGTGGTTTTGGGGGCGGCCTGCCGTCGCATGGACGGCGCCTGCGTACCGTTGCGGGGGCAGCACATCGCGTTTCCCGTTTAACTGCACCCATGAACAGGGTGCGGGCACCAAAGCGCCTGCATTATACGCCGCTTGAAGGTGCCTTAAAAGTTTGTCAAGCGGCCGAAGTCGGGCTATATTTTCGCGTTGCAAAAAATTTAATGGAGATATATGCGCATCGCAAAAATGTTGGCCGTGGCCGCCCTGCTGGGCGGCGTCGCGGTCCAGGCCAGGCTGTGGGCGGAAGGCGGCAGCCCGGCCACCGTCCCGGAAACGGGCACCGGCATCCCCCTGGCGCCGGCCAAGGCCGCCGCCGTCACCCAGCCCAGCGCCGCCGGCGCCTGGGGCGGCGTGCGCAGCGGCCAGGAAGCCACGCTGTCCGACCGCGTGGTGGACTACCGGATCGAGGCCAGTCTGGATCCGGTCAAACACACTATCGACGGCAAGCAGCGCCTGGCCTGGCGCAACCGCAGCGCGCAGCCGGTGCGCAGCGTCTACCTGCACCTCTACCTGAACGCTTTCCAGAACGGCAACAGTACCTTCCACACCGAACAGCGCAGGAACGGCAACGGCATCCGCAATAGCGAGTTGAGCAAGGATAACGAGTGGGGCTATACCGAATTGCGCAGCGTGCAGCAGGGGGGCGCCAAGGTGCCCTGGACCTTCGTGCACCCCGATGGCGGGCCGGCGGCCGACCAGACGGTGGTGCGCATGGACTTGCCGCAGCCGGTGGCGCCCGGCGCCAGCACCACGCTCGACATCGACTTTTTCGACCAGCTGCCGCGCGTGATGGCGCGCACCGGCTACTTCGACAGCTTCCACCTGGTGGCGCAATGGTTCCCCAAGATCGCCGTGCTGGAGCTGCCGGGCGAACGCGGCGCCACCGCCGTGCGCTGGAATGCCCATGAATTCCATGCCGAATCGGAGTTTTACGCCGATTTCGGCAATTACGATGTGACGCTGACCGTGCCCAGGGAGTACACCGTGGGCGCCACCGGCGAGCTGCAAGGCGCGCCGGTCGAAAAAGACGGCAAGCTGACCCACCACTATGTGCAGGGCGATGTGCACGATTTCGCCTGGACCGCCGACAAGCACAGCGCCAAGCCCCTCACCGATACCTGGACCGGTCCGGGCAGTCCGCAAGTGAAGCTCACCGTGCTGTACCCGCAGGAATTCGCCTCCAACGCGGCGCCGGCCATGAAGGCGGCCAAGGATTCGCTGGACTACTTCTCCCGGACGCTGGGCCCCTACCCCTACAAGACGCTGACGGTCGTGATCCCGCCGCATAACGCCAGCGAAGCGGGCGGCATGGAATACCCGACCTTCTTCACGGCCGACAGCTACGCCGGTCTGAAGCCTGATACCGCGGCGGCCGGCTTGCTGGACTTCGTCACGATCCACGAATTCGGCCATGGCTATTTCTACGGCATCCTGGCCAGCAACGAATTCGAGGAACCCTTCCTGGATGAAGGCCTGAACGAATTCTGGAACCAGCGCATGATCCGCGACACCGGGCGCAAACTGCACCTGACCACGCCGTTCCTGCGTTCCATCGGCTTCGCGCCCGTCGTCAATGGCTTCGAGTTCGAGCGCCAGGGCGCCCCGCGCGAAGAGCCGTCCGATCCGCTGGGCCAGAACGCCTATGACCGCCTGCAAGGCATCGGCCCAGTGTATTCGCGCACCACGCTGGCAATGCACGACCTCGAAGCGCAGCTGGGCAAGGACACCATGGAGCGCGCCTTCAAGGAGTACTACCGCCGCTGGAAATTCCGCCATCCTAGCGTGGCCGACTTCCGCGAAACCCTGGCCGATGTCAGCGGCCAGCGCAAGCTGGTGGAAACCGTGTTCGCGCAGCAGGTGTATAGCGCGACGCGGGTGGACGACCGCATCTCCGCCCTCACCAGCGAAGAAGTGCTGCCGCGCCCGGGCCTGCAATCGGAGCAAGGCAAGCGCATCGACCTGTCCGAAGAGCAGGCCGACAAACGCGCCGAAGCGCAGCGCGAGGCCTGGGAGAAGGCCCATCCGGACGCCAAGCCGGGCACGGGCCCCTTCCCTTACCTGACGCGCGTTACCGTGCGCCGCCGCGGCGCCGACGTACCGCAAACGCTGGTCGTCACTTTCGCCGACGGCAGCAAGGAGACCGTCGCCTGGGGCGGCGAACAGCGCTGGCAGACGTTCGAGTGGACCAAGCCGGTCAAGGCGGTGTCGGCCCAGCTCGATCCGGAAGGCAAACACCTGCTCGACGTAAGCAAACTCGATGACAGCCGCACTCTGAAGAAAGACGGCAGCGCCTCGCGCCGCTGGACCTTCGACCTGGCCGCCATTATCCAGTCCTTGATTTCCCTGATCGCCACCGTATGAAGCTGACTACCAATCTCAATCGCGCCGGCCGCTCCGCCCTGCAATGGCGCCTGCTGCTGGTCTGGCTGGCCGCCGTGCTGCTGCCGACCGCCCTGCTGGCCCTGCCCTTCTGGCTCGCCCTGTCGTCCCTGCTGGACCAGTCGGTGCGCGCGCCGGAACTGGCGCACGCCCTCAACCTCGCCGCAGTTACCGACATCTTCAGCGAAGTGCGCCGCAACGGCACGGCGCTGCAGGCCGGCGGCCTGGCCGCGCTCATCCTGACCTTGCTGATGTCGCCATTTCTGACCGGTGTCATCGTCACCGCCGCACGCGCGCCGCAGACGGCCACCTTGCGCGAGCTGGCAGCGGGCGGCGTTGCCGAATATCCGCGCATGTTCCGCATGCTGCTGTGGGCCATCGTACCGCTGGGCATCGCCATCGCCCTGGGCGGCGCGCTGATGGACGCCGCCGAGGACTATGCCGGCAAGGCGGTGCTGGAATCGGATGCGTCGCCATGGCAGCTGGCGGCGACCATGGCGACCGCACTGCTGGTGCTGCTGGCCAATCTCACGCTGGACGCGGGCCGCGCCCAGCTGGCCATCGACCGCCGCCGTACCTCCGCGGTCAAGGCCTGGTGGTGGGGCGTCAAGCTGCTGCTGCGCCGCCCCGGCGCCATGCTGGGCAGCTACGCCTTGCTGACGGTGGGCGGCCTCCTGCTGGCGGCACTGCTGGCCGTGGCGCGCCTGAATGTGGGCGGCAGCAATGCCTTGCTGCTGCTGGCGGCCTTCGCGCTGGCGCAGCTGATCGCCTTGACCGTGGCGTGGATGCGCACAGCGCGCCTGTTTGCCCTGATGGCGGTGTCTGCAACAAACCACTGACAGGCGTATATTGGTGGGCATGACGACTTTGCCCACCTTTTTCCTGTCCCACGGGGGCGGCCCATGGCCCTGGATGCGCGAGCAGTTCGGCGGCGCTTACGACCAGCTGGATGCTTCACTGCGCGATCTGCCACGCCAGGCCGGCGGCAAGCCGCACGCCCTGCTGGTGGTCACCGCGCATTGGGAGGGACGCGACTTCCTGCTGTCCTCCTCGGCCAGGCCGCCGATGATCTACGACTACGGCGGTTTTCCGCCGCATACCTACCAGATCCAATATCCCGCGCCGGGTTCGCCTGCGCTGGCGGCGCGCGCGGCCGAGCTGCTGGGCGGGGGCGCCCGCCTCGATCCCGAACGCGGCCTCGATCACGGCACCTTCAGCGCCATGTATCCGGCCTTCCCGGACGCGGATGTGCCGATCGTGCAGCTGTCGCTGCGCCATGGACTCGACCCGGCGCAGCACCTGGCTGCCGGCCGCCTGCTGCGGCCCTTGCGCGACGAAGGAGTGTTAATCGTCGGCAGCGGGCTCAGTTACCACAATCTGCGTGCGTTCAATGCGGCTGGCGCCGAGCCGTCGCAGGCGTTCGATGCCTGGCTGCGCGAGACCATGGCGGCGGCGCCGGCTGAACGTACTTCACGCTTGCTGGCGTGGGAGCGCGCACCGGCGGCGCGCATGGCGCATCCGCGCGAGGAGCATTTGCTGCCCTTGATGGTGGCGGTGGGCGCGGCCGAGGATGCGGCGGCGGAGGTGGTGTATCACGAAGACCGCTTCATGGGGGCGTTGGCGGTCAGTAGTTTCAAGCTGGGCTGAAACCGGTAAACCAGTGTCAGACCCGCGGGGTCCGACACTTGATACGCGGCTGCCGCAGGCCAGGGGTCAGACCCTTGGGTCTGACCCCGGTTTACCGGTTTTCGCGGCGCGTCACGTCCCGCGCTTACCCTTCATGCGCTCGGCCTCTTTCTCGGCCGCCTTGCGCGCGGCTTCTTCCGTCTTGACCCGCTCTTCCTCGGCATAGATCGCCAGCGCTTGCGCGCGGGTTGCCGGCGTCTCCAGCGAAATGCGCCCCAGCGCGCCGCTACGGTAGTCCAGCAGCAGCATGTGCGACGCCTTTTCAAAGTCCCAGTCGCCGCCCTTCAGACGGTAGCTGCGCAGCTGCGCCACGCGCTCGATCAGGGCGACGCCGTCCATGGCCGACACGTCGGCCTTGTAGCGCGCCTTCAGCATCTCCGGATAGCGTTTCAGCAGTTCCTCCGCCAGCCACACCGCCACCTCCTCCTCGATCAGGGCATTCGCGCCGATCGCGTGCGAAGCCGCCAGCGCCATGCCGTCGGACGGCATCTCGATCTTCGGCCACAGCAGGCCGGGCGTATCGATCAGCACCGTCTCCATATCGAGATAGATCTTCTGCTGCTGCTTGGTGACGGCCGGCTCGTCGCCCACCTTGGCCACGCGGCGCTTGAGCAGCGCGTTCATCAGGGTCGACTTGCCGACGTTGGGAATCCCCATGATCATCATGCGCAGCGGCTTGATCGCCTCGTTGCGGTGCGGCGCCAGCTTACGCGCCTTGGAGATCACCTTGGCCACGTCGGACGGCTTCTTGGTCGTCATCGCATAGGCGGTGACGGTCTTGTCCTGTTCGAAGTGGCGGATCCACGCCGCGGTGGCGTCCGGATCGGCCAGGTCGATCTTGTTCAGGATTTTCAGGCAGGGGCGCTGGCGGAACTTGCGCAGTTCCTCCACCAGCGGGTTGCAGCTGGCCGCAGGCAGGCGCGCGTCGACCACTTCAATGACGACATCGACGTCGGCCATCTGTTCCGCCGCCTTTTTCTTGGCGGCGTTCATATGTCCGGGGAACCATTGGATAGACATGCTCTTGCCTTACGAATCGAATGAACAATCCGCCATTTTACCTCAAGACCACCCAGCCGAACGAGGTGTCGGTACGGGCGCCACTGGCCTTGGGTGAGATGCCGAAACGACAAGTTTGCAGCCAGCTCACCGCATCGCGCGACACGGCAGCTTCGAAATAGCTGGCTTCCGGCATGATGCGCTGCGCCTTGCCATCCGCATCGACCAGGAAGCGCAGCTTGATGGCGGCGCGGCCGTCGGGCCGCTGGTCGAGGTTATCGTAGCGCAGGAAATGGCGCGAGGCGGCGCAGCTGCCGGGCAGCAGCATGGGGCGCAAGGGCGCCGCGCCTTCCAGCGTCCAGGCGTACTGGATCGGGAACTGGGTGCCTTCGCGCGCCGCCGCCAGGCCCGGCTTGAAGCGGCAGCGCGCCAACCCGGCCAAGGCCGCCTGGTCGAGAATGGCCCAGCCGCTGCCCTGTTTTACCTGGGCGTTGCGCACGGCGCCGTCCAGACCGATCTGGAACTGCAGCGCCGTACTGCCTTCGACTTCGTAGCGCAGCGCCTCGCGCGGCCATTCCGGCGCCGTGCAGCTGGCCGGCGTGGTCAGCGACGCATACGGAAAGACGCTGGCGCCGGCCAGCCCGAGCAGCAGGGACAGCATGTCAGATCTCGGCCAGGGCTTTCAGATGGGCCACCACGCTGCGCCCCAGTGCCGACAAGTTATAGCCGCCTTCCAGGCAGCTGACGATGCGGCCCTGCGCATGCTGGCGCGCCACCGCCATCACCTGCTGCGTCATCCAGGCGTAGTCGGCTTCGACCAGGCCCATGCCGCCCAGGTCGTCCTCGCGGTGCGCATCGAAACCGGCGGAAATGAAGAGCATCTGCGGCTGGAAGGCGTGCAGCGCGGGCAGCCATTTTTCCTGCACCAGCTGGCGTACCACATCGCCTTTGGAGCCGGCCGGCACCGGCACGTTGACGCGGTTCGGCGTCTCCGGCAGCACTTCGGAGTAAGGATAGAAAGGATGCTGGAAGAAGCTGACCATCAGCGCGCGCGGCTCGTCCAGCAAGGCTTCCTCGGTGCCGTTGCCGTGATGGACGTCGAAGTCCACCACCGCCACCCGCTCCAGGCCGCGCACATCGAGCGCGTGCTTGACGGCGATCGCCACGTTGTTGAACAGGCAGAAGCCCATCGGCTCGGTCGGACGCGCATGGTGGCCCGGCGGACGCACCGCGCAAAAGGCGTTGTCGATTTCGCGGTCGATCACGGCATCGGTGGCAGCGAGGGCGGCGCCGGCCGCGCGCCGCGCCGCGTTCCAGCTGTGGGCGTTGAGCGAGGTATCGCCGTCGATCGGGTAATAGTCGCCGCCGGCCGGCAGGTGGTCGCGCACGATGGCGATGGCGTTGGCGCTATGGTTGCGGGCGATCGACGACTCGTCAGCCAGGGGCGCTTCGCGGTGCTCCAGCAGGCCATCGATCTGGGCATTGATCAACTGGTCGGAAATGGCTTGCAGGCGGGCCGGACATTCGGGATGCCAGTCGCCCATTTCGTGGCGGCGGCAGTCGGGATGGCTGTAAATTGCTGTGCTCATGAATCGCGTTCTCGCATAGAATGTGTGTCTAATCTACCACGCGGCGCGACGAGTACCCAAACCATGTATACCAAATTACACGCCGTAGCACGCCAGGTCGGCCAGGTCATCGTCGGCAAGGAACTGCAGGTGCGCCAGTCCCTGGTTTGCCTGCTGGCCGGCGGCCACTTGCTGCTCGAAGACTTGCCGGGCGTCGGCAAAACCACCTTGTCGCACGCCCTGGCCATGTCCCTGGGCCTGCAGTTCAACCGCATCCAGTTCACCAGCGACCTGCTGCCGGCCGATGTGGCGGGCGTGTCGATTTATGAGCGCGAGCTGAGCGCCTTCACCTTCCACCCCGGGCCGATTTTCACGCAAGTGCTGCTGGCCGACGAAATCAACCGCGCCACGCCGAAGACGCAGTCCGGCCTGCTGGAGGCGATGGAAGAGCGCCAGGTGTCGGCCGACGGCGTGACGCGCCCGCTGCCCGAACCGTTCTTCGTCATCGCCACCCAGAACCCGACCCACCAGGTGGGAACCTTCCCCCTGCCCGAGTCGCAGCTGGACCGCTTCCTGATGTGCATTTCGCTGGGCTATCCGGACGCCGCCGCCGAACGGGCGCTGCTGATGGGCGAAGACCGCCGCCAGATGCTGAAGCACCTGCAGCCCGCCATGACCCCGGCCGAACTGGCGGCGGCGCAGCAATCGCTGCGCCAGATCCACGCCGCGCCGGCCCTGATCGATTATGTGCAGGCGCTGGCGCAAGCCTCGCGCCAGAACGGCTTCTTCGCCGAAGGCCTGAGCCCGCGCGCCGCGCTGGCCCTGCTGCAGGCGGCGCGCGCCTGGGCCGCGATGGAAGGGCGCAACCACGTCATGCCGGAAGACGTGCAGGCCGTGCTGGTGCCGGTCTGCGCGCACCGCCTGCGTCCGCTCAAGTCGTCGCACGGCACCGCGCTGGCCAGCCGCGACCTGGTGCTGCAGCTGCAAAAATCCGTGCCGGTATAAGGTTCCAGCCGATGTTTGCCGCAACGCGGAGATGGCTGATGGGCTGGATCTTCCAGCTCAAGGAGAAGGAACCGGGCGAGGTGCAGCTGGTGATGCGGCGCGTTTTCATCCTGCCGACGCGGCCCGGCCTGGCTTTTGTCGGACTGCTGCTGATCATGCTGATCGGCTCCGTCAACTACAACCTGGGCCTGGGTTTTGTCTTGACCTTCTTCACCGGTTCCTGCGCCGTGGTCGACATGTACATGACAGCCAAGAACCTGGCCTTCCTGCACCTGGCCCCGGGCCGTGCCCACCCGGTATTCGCCGGCGACGAGGCCCAGTTCGAACTGCACGTGCGCAATCGCACACCGCGCGACCGCTACGCCGTCTGGCTCGGCTTCCAGGACGAGGGCGAACCGCGCCAGGCGGTCGACGTGGCCGCCGGCGGCAGCGCCTCGCTGGTGCTGTCGCGCCCCAGCACGGAGCGCGGCTGGCTCGAGGCGCCGCGCGTACGCCTGTTCACCCGCTTCCCGCTTGGCCTGTTCGGCGCCTGGGCCTATTGGCGGCCGGACCTGAAAGTGTTGGCCTACCCGCAGCCGGAAGTGGCGCCGCCGCCGCTGCCCACCAGCGGCGCGGCGCGCGAAGACGGCTACGGCACCGTGGGCCTGGATAATTTTTCCGGCATCCGCAATTACCAGCCGGGCGACCCGATGCGCCACCTGGCCTGGCGCCAAATCGCGCGCCTGCACCCGGCCGACGGCGGCAACCTGGTGAGCAAGCATTTTGAAGGTGGCGCCGTGTCCGACCTGCTGCTGGACCTGAACGCGCTGCCGCCCATGCTCGATATCGAAGTGCGGCTGTCGCGCCTGACCGCCTGGGTGCTGGAGGCGGAGCGGCGCGCCGTGCCCTACGCCCTCCACGCGGGCCACCGGCAGATCGAGCAGGGCCTGGGCGAGGCGCATTGCGCCGCCTGCCTGCGCGCGCTGGCCCTGTACGGCAAGGAGGGGGCATGATCGCCGCGCTCGCCAAACTGGCCGGGCCGCTGACGCGCGACAAGGCCGACACCCTGCTGCTGCTGCTGGCGGCCATCCTGGTGCTGGCGCCCCACTTCGACCACCTGCCGCTGTGGACCTCGGCCACCATCTGCCTGACCCTATTCTGGCGCGCCGCCATCACCATGCGCGGCAGCCGCCTGCCCCCTCTATGGCTGTTGGTGCCAGTCTCGCTGCTGACGATGGGCGGCGTCTACCTGAACTTTCGTACCCTGCTCGGGCGCGAGGCCGGCGTCACCATGCTGGCCCTGCTGCTCACCTTCAAGCTGTTGGAGATGCATGCGCGGCGCGACCTGTTCGTGGTGACCTTCCTGTCCTTCTTCCTGCTGCTGACCAATTTCTTCTACTCGCAGTCGATCGGCACCGCGCTGGTGATGGTGGCCACCATCGTCGTGCTGCTGGCGGCGCAGATCACCTTCCAGTTCACCGGCGCCGTGCCGCCGCTGGCGACGCGCCTGAAGCTGGCCGGCCGGGTGTTCCTGGTGGCCGCGCCGCTGGGCGTGTTCCTGTTCGTCGCCTTCCCCCGCATCCAGGGACCGCTGTGGGGCCTGCCGGGCGATGCCGGCGGCAAGAGCGGCATGTCCGACACCATGTCGCCCGGCTCCATCACCAGCATGGCCTTGTCGGAGGAAGTGGCGTTCCGCGCCAAGTTCGACGGCCCGGCGCCGCTGCAGCAGCAGCTGTACTGGCGCGGCCCGGTGCTGAGCAATTATGACGGGCGCACCTGGAGCCGCATCGGCCGGCCGCAGACGCCTGTCGCCGTCTACCGCCTGGGACGGCAATTGGGCCTGACCGGCCCCGCCCACCGTTACGAGGTGACCCTGGAACCGGGCCGGCGCCAGTTCCTGTTCATGCTGGAGCTGAGCGAACCGCTGACGGCGCTGGAAGACGCCAGCCCGGCGTACACCGACGAACTGGAACAGCTGGCCCACGCCAACAGCGACAAGCGCATGCGCTACGAAGCCGTGGCGCATCCCGCCTATGCCGCACAGACCGCCCTGTCCCCGGCGACGCTGGAACGCTGGCTGCAGCTGCCGCAGGGCTTCAACCCGCGCACCCTGCGCTACGCAGCCGGCATCCAGGCGCTGCGCGCCGAACGCGGCGACGACGCCGCCATCGCCGCCGTGCTGGATAACTTCCGCCAGGGTTTCGAATACACGCTGGAGCCAGACCGGCTCGGGCGCGATGCGGTCGACGAATTCCTGTTCCAGACGCGCAAGGGCTTCTGCGAACATTTCTCCGGCGCCTTCGTCTACGTCATGCGCGCGGCCGGGCTGCCGGCGCGCGTGGTGAACGGCTACCAGGGCGGGGAACTCAATCCGGTCGACGGCTACTACACCGTGCGCCAGTCCGATGCCCACGCCTGGAGCGAAGTCTGGCTCGGCCCGCAACGGGGCTGGGTGCGCGTCGACCCGACCGCCGCCGTGGCGCCGGAACGCATCCGCACCAGCCTGGCGCAGGCCTTGCCGCAAGATGCGCCTTTCGGATTGCAAGGCTTGGTCGAGCTGTCGCGCGACCAGGCATCCTGGCTGGCGCAACTGCGTTTCAACTTAAGCGCAGTAAATAATGCTTGGAATCAATGGATCCTCGACTACAATCCAAACAGGCAGGAAAATTTCCTCAGGGAACTAGTTGCCGCTCTGGGGGACTGGCGCCTGCTGGCCGGACTGGCCTTGTTCGCCGGCCTGATCATGCTGGCGAAATACCGGCGGGCCTGGCGCAGGCGCGACCCCGTTGATGCGGCCTATCTCGCCTTCTGCCGCCTGCTGGCGCGCTACGGCATCGCCAGGGCGCCGGACGAAGGTCCGCTCAGCCTGGCGCTGCGCGTGCGGCAACTGAAGCTGCCGCGCGAGAAACTGGCGGCCATGACGGCATTCCTGGAGCTGTACGGCGCCCTTAAATATGGTGCGCCGCCGGCACAAAACGAGGCGCAGCCACTGACACGGCTGCATAGATTACTGAAGCAATCCCGATGACATTTTTAAAGCAATTCCCCACTACCCTGCTGGCCATGGCCTGCCTCGGCCTGGCTGCGGCCCCGGCCGCCAACGCGGCCGCGCACGCGCCGGCCAAGAGCGCCAAGGCGCCGAAAAAGCCCGCCATCGATTACAGCGGCGAGTTCGTCAACTTCGGCCAATGGAAGGACGTCCAGCAATTCATGGGCGACCTGGAACAGAAGCATGGCATCCCGCTCGCCGAGTCGGAAAAGCTGTTCCTCGAACTGCGCTATATCGATGCCGCGGTCCAGCTGGTCAAGCCGGCGCCGCCAGGCAAGCCGAAAAACTGGCAAGCCTACAGTGCCCGTTTCATCGAACCGAAACGCATCCGCGCCGGCATCGATTTCTGGAACGCCAACCGCGATGCCCTGGCGCGCGCCGAAGCCCTGTATGGCGTGCCGGCCGAGATCATCGTCGGCATCATCGGCGTGGAAACCCTGTATGGCCGCGACATGGGCAAGTTCCGCGTGCTCGACGTGCTGGCCACCCTGGCCTTCTCCTACCCGCCGACGCCGAACCGCGAAGTGCGTATGGCCTTCTTCCGCAGTGAGCTGGAAGCGGCCATTGTCTCGTCGCGCCAGGCCGGGCTCGATCCGCTGGCGCTGACCGGATCGTATGCCGGCGCGGTCGGCCTGCCGCAATTCATGCCGGGCAATATCTACACGCTGGGCGTGGACTTCGACAACGACGGCAAGGTGGATTTGCGCAATTCGCCGTCCGACGCGATCGGCAGCGTCGCCAACTTCCTGGTGGCGCACGGCTGGAAACGTGACGATCCGGCGCCGCTGGCCTACCCGGCCACCATGTCGCCCGAACGTGCCTGGGAAAAATACCTGAACGGCGGCCTGGATCCCAAGTATCGCGGCGAAGAGCTGCTGGCGGCCGGCGTGCACCCGGCCACGGATTTGCCGCCGGGAATGTACGGCCTGGTGGATTTGCAGAACGGCTCGGAAGCGACCGAATACTGGGTCGGCAGCAACAATTTCTTTTCGATCACTAAATACAACAGGAGTTATTTCTATGCCATGTCGGTGGTCGAACTGGGGAAAGCCATCAAGCTTTCAATGAAAGAAACTATGTAACATCGTGTAACTTGTGTGATAAGCAAGGGTGCAGAATTACCGTAACACAAAAATTCAGGTAGAATTCTCTCAGAATGTTGCGGTAGGACAACGCGTTTTCGAGAGCAATATACTATTTTTTGTTGCACGCAAGTACTGCTGACCGTACTGTTGTACAATTGTGTATATATTATGAAACTTGTTAAACAGGAATCCGTTTCAGGATTCAAGGTCGTTAGCAGGACAACTTTAGAGAAGGAACAGAAGACATGACCAACCAAGTCGGTACTGATATGAACAACGAGTCGGAAGGCGATGATCTGCTGCAGTACAACCCGAACCGCCTGCTCGACACCCTGATCGAAAACCTGCGCCTGAAGAATGACGCGGCGCTGTCGCGCGCGCTGGAAGTGGCGCCGCCGGTGATCTCCAAGATCCGCCACCACCGCTTGCCGGTTGGCGCATCGCTGCTGATCCGCATGCACGAGGTTTCCGACCTGAGCATCCGTGACCTGCGCTACCTGATGGGCGACCGCCGCAACAAGTTCCGCATCAGCGACAAGCAGTTCAAGCCGAAAGAAGGCATCGGCGGCTCGTCCGACAGCAAGGGCTGATCGCGGCCCCTGTTGTCACCCTCCCCGCCCGGGGAGGGTGGGCGGTATCGCGCTTTATGCCGGGAACACCCCGGTCGAGAGATAGCGGTCGCCGCGATCGCAGACGATGAACACGATCGTCGCGTTTTCCACTTGCTGCGAAATGCGCAGCGCAATTTCACAGGCCCCCGCGGCCGAAATCCCGCAGAAGATGCCTTCCTCGGCAGCGAGGCGGCGCGCCATGCGCTCGGCCGCGGCCTGCGACACGTATTCCACCTGGTCGACACGCGCCTTGTCGTAAATTTTCGGCAAGTAGGCTTCCGGCCATTTGCGGATGCCCGGGATCGACGAACCCTCTTCCGGCTGGGCGCCGATGATGCGGATATGCTCGTTCTGCTCCTTCAGGAATTGCGACACGCCCATGATGGTGCCGGTGGTGCCCATGGCGGAAACGAAATGGGTGACGCGGCCTTCCGTATCGCGCCAGATTTCCGGGCCCGTGCCCTCGTAATGGGCGCGCGGATTGTCGCCGTTGGCGAACTGGTCGAGGATCAGGCCCTTGCCGTCCTTTTGCATCTGCTCGGCCAGGTCGCGGGCGTATTCCATGCCGCCGGTTTTCGGCGTCAGGATGATGTTGGCGCCGTAGGCGGCCATGCTCTGGCGCCGCTCTTCGCTCAGGTTTTCCGGCATCAGCAGCACCATCTTGTAGCCGCGGATCGCCGCCGCCATGGCCAGCGCGATGCCGGTGTTGCCGCTGGTGGCCTCGATCAGGGTGTCGCCCGGTTTGATCTGGCCGCGCTCCTCGGCCCGGCGCAGCATCGACATGGCGGCGCGGTCCTTGACCGAACCGGCCGGATTGTCGCCTTCCAGCTTGCCCAGGATGATATTGCCGCGCGCGGCCGCTTCGGCGCCGGGGATGCGCACCAGCTGCACCAGCGGCGTATTACCGATGGTATCGGCGATTGTCTTGTATCCCATGTTTCCTGCTTCGGTTGGTTCTGTCAAACGTCCATTCTATCCGCTCCGGCGGCCAGCTGCAGCGACATGAAGACATAGCCCAGCCGCTCGCCGTCGATCCGGAACAGGTCGGGAATCATCCCGGTCTGCACGAAGCCGCATTTGTGGTAAAGGCTGCGCGCCGGCGCATTGCCTTCCAGGACTTCCAGGTCCAGCCATTCGAGGCCCTGTTCGCGCGCCCAGGCCGATGCCGTGCCGACCAAGGCGCTCCCCAGGCCGCCGCGCCGCGCATCGCGGTGTACGCCCATGCCCAGCAGGCAGCGGTGGCGCGAAGCCGGGTCCGGGCGCGAACGCAGGTCGATATGGCCGATGATCTGTTCGCCCGTCAGCGCCACCCAGACGCGGCGCCAGCCCTGCTGGCCAAAGCCGGCGTGCAGGCCGGTGCTGAAGCCGTTCACCTTCTCGGGCGGGAAGCCGGCGCTGCTGCGCGACATCGGCTGGAACAAGGGGGTGCCGCCGCGCCCGTTGTCGCGCAGGTGGTCGTTCAGATAATCGAAGAAGGCGGCCAGTTCTTCAGCGCGCAGCGGCCGGATGGTAAAGGTCATGACAAATGATAGCAGGGGCGAGCAATTGCATTAAACTACACGGCATTACAGGAGACAACACACCATGAGCGAGACCCAGATCATCTCCAAGCATTCGCTGGAGAGCCGCAGGCACCAATTCAATCCGGTGCTGACCGAGCAGGAAATCAAGCGCCTGCACCGTTTCGGCACCGTGCGCCAGTATGCGCGCGGCGTGCGCATCCTGGAAGCGGGCCACACCTGCTTCGGCATGCTCGTTACGCTAAAAGGCACGGTGACCATCTGCAAATACGATGGCCTTGGCAATTCCGAACTGCTGGCCGAGCACGGGCCCGGCGAGTTCACCGCCGAGGTATCGCAGCTGTCGGGCCGCCCATCCCTGGTCAACGCCAGCGCCAAGGACGATGTCGAAGTACTGGAAGTCTCGCCGGAAAACCTGCGCGCGCTGGTGATCGCCGAGGCGGAACTGGGCGAGCGCATCGTGCGCGCCCTGATCCTGCGCCGCGTCGGCCTGCTGGAATCCGAAGGCGGCGGCCTGGTGCTGGTATCCCCGCCCGGCAACGCGGCCTTGTTCCACCTGCGCTCTTTCCTGAGCAGCAACGGCTACCCTTACAGCATCCTCGATCCGAAACAAGACGAACAGGCGCGCGCACTGTGCGAATACTATGCGCCCGGGCCCGAGGACTGGCCGTTGGTGGTGTGTCCGGACGGCGTGGTGAAGAAGAACCCGAGCAACGCCGAAGTGGGCTACTGCATCGGCCTGCTGCCCGACATCGACACGGAAAAGCTGTGGGATGTGGTGGTGGTCGGCGCCGGGCCGGCCGGCCTGGCGACGTCGGTGTACGCCGGCTCGGAAGGCTTGTCCGTGTTGGCACTGGAACAGCGCGCCTTCGGCGGCCAGGCCGCGGCCAGCGCCAGGATCGAAAACTACCTTGGCTTCCCGACCGGCATCTCGGGCGGCGCGCTGGCGGGGCGCGCCTTCGTGCAGGCGCAGAAGTTCGGCGTTGAAGTGGCGATTCCCGCCCCGGCCACGCGCCTGCTGTGCGACAGCTGGCCGCTGCGCGTGGAAATCGCCGGCGGCCAGGTGGTGCGCGCCAAGACCGTGGTGCTGGCCAGCGGCGCGCGCTACAAGCGCCCGGCCCTCGACAACATCAGCGAATTCGAAGGCCGCGGCATCTATTTCTGGGCGTCGCCGATCGAGGCCAAGCTGTGCAAGTCGGAAGAGGTGGTGCTGGTCGGCGGCGGCAACTCGGCCGGCCAGGCGGCGGTGTTCCTGTCGGCGCATGCATCCAAAGTGCATATGGTGATCCGCGGCGACGGCCTGAAGGCGACCATGTCGACCTACCTGATCGAGCGCATCAAGGCGACGCCGAATATCGAACTGCACACCCACACCGAGATCGTGGCGCTGGAAGGCAATGACGACGGCCTGTCCAAGGTCACCTTCCGCTGCAAGGATACCGGCGCCATCGACAGCTGCGACGTCTGCCGCCTATTCCTGTTCATCGGCGCCGACCCGAACACGGCTTGGCTGGCCGACTGCGGCGTGGAAGTCGACGCGCAAGGCTTCATCCGCACCGGTTTCGACGCCGTCAAGGACCAGTGCCGCGCCAAAATGACGCTGGCCGACGCGCCCCAGCGCGCGCCGCTGGAAACCAGCGTGCCGGGCGTCTTCGCCATCGGCGATGTGCGTTCCGGCTCGACCAAGCGCGTGGCGGCGGGCGTCGGCGAAGGCGCGGCGGTGGTATCGCAGATCCACGCCTTCCTGGCCAACCTGCCGGCGGAACAAATCAGCTAACGCAGCGGCGCCGGGTAGGTGCCAGGGCTGACGTTGCCGTCCTTGTCGACCGCCTGGATGCCGAAGCAGACGTTGTCCTTGGACAGGCTGATTTTGGCGTCCGTCACATTGCCGACGAACAGGCTGCCCTGCCAGTCCGCGGCGCTGGTCTCCCGCCACACAATCCGGTAGCCGGCGATATCCGGCTCCCTGTTGGGCTGCCAGAGAACGCTGGAGCCGTTTTCCAGCTCCGCGGTGCGCAGCTGCACCCTGCTAGGCGCGGCCGGCGCATTAGCCAAGGTCGCCAGCGCGGCCGCATTCACGCGCGCCACCTGGGCGATGTAGTCGTAGTCGTTAAATTCGGGCAGGTCGCCGTACACCTTGCCGCCTTCGCTGCGCAGGTTCTGATGCTGGTGGCTGAAGTCCTCCGCCGCTTCGGTAAAGCGCAGGGCCGCATAGCCATTCTCCAGGAAGGGCAGATGGTCGCCGCCGCGCAAATAGCGGTCGCGGCGCTGCACCACATTCACCTGGAAGCCGGGCACATAGCGCTCGCCCTGCTCCTTCACATGGCGCGCCAGCTGGCGCGACAAGGAGTCGTTTTCACCGCCGGTGGAAAGCAATAGGCGCGTGCTCTCGCTGGTTTCCTTCTCCAGCGGCAGGCCCTCGGCAAACAAGCGCACCATCCGGTTATTGAGGTTGCCATTCTCGTCGCGCGCGCTGCCGATGATGTCATTGGTGAACATGCCGGCGATATTCAGGCCCTGCTGCTTCGCCTGTACGGCGTAGTGGCGCGCGCCCAGCAGGCCCTGCTCTTCTCCGGCGACCGCCATGAAGACCAGGGTGGCGTCGAATTTGTACCTGGCCATGACGCAGGCCATTTCCATGACCGCCGCAACGCCGGAAGCGTCGTCATCGGCGCCCGGCGCGGCGCCGCTGGCATCCATCACATCGCTATTGCGCGAGTCATAGTGTCCACTCACCACGTAGAGCCGCTCCCTGGATTCGGCTTGCGCGCCGGGAAGCATGGCGACCACGTTCACAATTTCGGTCGGGTGGCTGATGCGGGCCGAGACGGGCGCGATATGGCTATCGAAACTCAAATGCAGCTTGCCGCTGCCGCAGCGCTCAAGTTCCGACTTGATCCAGCGCCGCGCAGCGCCGATGCCGATGGTGTCGGATTCCGTCTCCGACATGCTGTGGCGCGTCCTGAATCCGACCAGCTTGCGCACCGCGGCTTCGATGCGTTGCGGCGAGATGTCGGCGACGATCTTTTCAACTTGCGGCTGGCGGCGTTCCACATCCGGCGCTGCGGCGCGTGCGATGCCGGAGGCGGCAGCCAGCGCCAGCCCGGCGGCCAGCATGCGAGCATACTTATTGTCAGCCATGAGGGAGTGTCCCCATTGATGTTGGAGCGGCCGCTCGATCTTAATCCCGGCCGACCTGCTTGGCAAACCGCCTGAATTGGATTGGCACATCAGGCCCCGGAATGCGATACTTGAGTTTTTTGCAACAGGATATAACATGTCGTCATTGAAAACGCTGAAGTCGGATTTGCTCCGGCTTGCGCTGTACGCCGTGCTGGCCTTGGCGCTCATGCCGGGGATCACGCTGGTTTTCAGCGGGCACGTGCTGAAAACCTGGGACAGTGAATTCATGCAAGAGCTCGCGCAAGACCTGAGCAAGAGTAATGAAACGCCGGCTGCCCGCGAGCAGATCATGGCGAATTTCCGCGCCAACCCGCCCTCCACCATTTGCGGCAACAACAACCCGGAAATGGCGAAATACCGTGCCCGCGCCTGCGAGCCTTGGGGTAATCATTGGCAGTTCTACTGGGCGCATACGATTTCGCAAGCCATGCTACTGGGCGGACTCGCCTTGTCGGCCATGATCGCCCTGCTTTGCCTGGCCGCCCAGCGCGGCCGCGACGCCCAGTACCGCAGCCTCCTGCTTGGCTGGCGCTTGCTATCCTGGGCCGGCTCCGTCGAAGTGGTGCTGCAAAATGCCATGCTGGCCTGGCTATCGTTCTGGCTGACGGCATGGTACTTCCATATGTATTCGATCAAGCTGGTGGCCATCGCCGGTATTGCCGCCGCCTGCGCCGCACTGGTCGCCGTTGTACAGATTTTCGCGCGCGCCAAATGGAAGTTCGAAGTGGAGGGCGAACTGGTGGGCGAAAAAGACGCACCCGCCCTTTGGCAACGAGTGCGCGCACTGGCGGGAATGCTGGGCACCACAGCGCCGGCCAATATCATCGGCGGCATCGACACCAATTTCTTTGTCACGGAAAGCGACATTGCTCTGGGGAGCGAGAGCGTTGCTGGCCGTACCTTGTTCGTCAGCCTGCCGCTGCTGCGCATACTGGACCAGCGCGAAGCCAATGCCGTGCTGGCGCACGAACTGGCGCACTTCAGCGGCGGCGATACGGCCAGCAGCGCCAAGCTCGGGCCCACGCTGTCGCAATTCGACAATTACCTGGGCGCCATGCGCGGCAATTTCCTGACGCTGGTCGCCTACTATCCTTTGGCGCTGTACCGTACTGCGCTTGAATTGGGACTGATGCGCGAAAGCCGCGAGCGCGAGTTCATCGCCGACCGCGCGGCGGCGGCGGCGGTCTCGGGTCGCCCGTTGATTTCGGCGCTGATCAAGATCTCCGCATACGGCAACTATCGCGGCCACATCGAACGGGAATTGTTTCAGCATGCCGTGCGCCATGATGGCGCCATCGGCATTGCTGCCTACGTGGCCCAGGGTCTCAAGCCGTTCGCCTGGTCCGAACAGTTCCAGGATGCGATGCAGGACGCGAGCGTACCGCATCCCTTCGATTCACACCCGAAGCTCAGCGAACGCATGGCAAACGTCAGCAGTCCGATCCCGGCCAAGCTGTTTGGCGCCGTGGTTGCAACCCAGGTAGCGAACAGTTGGCACAGCGAGATCCTGACTGCGGCGCAGATCGAAGGGCGCCTGTGGGATGCCTACGAAGCGCGCTTCGCCAGCGTGCATGAACTCGACCTGGCATATCGCTACCTGCCGGCCTCCGAAGAAGAACGGGCGCTGGTGCTGAAACACTTCCCGCCGCGCGATTTCGGCTCGATTGCCGTCGCCTATGACGGCGTGACAGTGACGGCGGGTCAGATGGCCATCGGCTGGGACCTGATCAAAAACATGAACTACGAGGATGGCTACGGAGGCGATGTGCTGACCTTGACGATAGTCGACCCGAGCAGCGGAAAATCCTCGTCGAAAAAGGTAAAGCTGCCCGGTATCAAGCCAATGCGCGAGCAGTTGAAGCAGGCGCTGGGAATGTATAAACAGCGGCACGAAGTGGCACGCCAGGGCTGAACGCGAGTCGCACCGTGGCGTTCCCCACGGTGCGACTCGCTCACCAGCGGTCCTACTTATGCTTGGCCTCCTTGTGCTGCGCCGCGCCGCCGTCCAGGGTCTTGCCGTTCACCGTCAGTCCCGCCTCCGACAGCTTGGCGGCATTCTTCTCGCCGATGCCCTTGACCCGCTGTTCCAGGTCGGCCCAGTCCTTGAACTCCCCTTTTGCGCGTTCCGCCATGATGGCCTTGGACTTGGCCGGGCCGATGCCCTTGATGCCATCGAGTGCGGCCTGGTCGGCCTTGTTGACATCGACCTGGGCGAAAGCCATGCCCATGCAAGCCACCAGCGTGGCGCCGGCGAGCAGCAATTTCCTGATCATGATTGCCTCCAATGTGGACACGAGAAGACCTCGTCTAGCCACAACGCGGCGCGCGCGTTGCGGCTGACGCGGTCAGCGCCGGGTTTGAGGCAGATCAATCAGCGTACGACTAATTCAACACGGCGGTTCTTCGCCCTGCCCTCATCGCTGGCGTTGTTCGCCACCGGCGCCAGGTTGGCAACGCCGCGCGCGGTCATGCGGTTGGCAGGGATGCCGTACTTGCCGGCCAGCGCTTCGGCCACGGCCTGGGCGCGCTTTTGCGACAGCGCCAGATTGGCCTCGAACTCGCCCTGGTCGTCGGTGTGGCCGACGATGAAGACTTTCATCTTGGGCTGGGACTGCAGCGCCTTGGCCATCTGCGCCAGTTGCTCGGCGGACTGCTCGCGGATCACGGCCTGGTTGGTGTCAAAGGTGACGCCATACAGGGCAATCTTGCCGTCGCGCTGCAAGCCTTCCTGGATGGCGCGGGTGTCGACAGTCACCTTGCCGCCCTCCAGCACGGCCGGCTCGATGATTTGGACGAACTGGCGCACCCGCTGGTAGTCGCTGTGGTCGGACAGCCCAACCGTCACATAGGTATTGCCGCCCGGGCCCGGCCGGGCCGCAGTGACCCAGTGGAAACGCGGCTGGTTGGCGCTGTTGAAGATGCTGCTAACGTGCGGATCGAAGGATTTCCAGTTCGCCTCGCGCGGCAACTCCTGAACCAGGTTCTGCACCTTCGCCTTCTCGCACTGGTCGGTCTCGCAGGAGTACAGGATCTTGAAGCCGGCGCCGGTCAAGGCCTGCTGGTAGTTGCGGAAGACCTCCAGGGCGCTGCGGCCCTTCGGCCCCCAGTAGAAGCGGTTGGCGACCTTCCCTTCCACCTTGTGCAGCGCGGGCTTGCCGGCGTCGATGTCGACGATGCGGGCCTGGCCCAGGTTCTCGCCGCCGTACATATACAGCATGGAACCTTCGTAGCGGTGCACCAGCGGATGGTCGCTGCCGCCGGCGATGTCTTTGGTGAAGTTAGGCTCGGCGTTGGCTTGCAGCGAAACAGCGGCCAGGAAAGCGAAAAGGTAAGTACGCATGACAATCGGCTAAGGGTTGAACGGATTGCCAATATATCAAAAACCGGTTTTCACGCGCGCCGGTAATCGCCTGCGGGATTAACCATAAAAGTCGGAGCTCTGGCTTCTCGAGGAGCTTTTCGCTTCGCGACGCGCAGCGAAATGTCCGATTGCCAGAGCTGCCCCCGACTTTTACCTTGCTACGCTTAGCCCGGGAAGAGTTCGTCGCGCGTGACGGTGGCGGTGCCCAGCTTGCCGACCACGATGCCGCCGGCGCGGTTGGCGGTTTCCACCGCGTCCTGCCAGCCGGCGCCGGAGCCGAGCATGGCGGCCATGGTGGCGATCACGGTGTCGCCTGCGCCGGAGACGTCGAACACTTCGCGTGCGCTGGCCTGGACGTTGAAGATGCCTTCGTCCGTGAACAAGGTCATGCCTTCTTCCGAGCGCGTCAGCAGCAGCGCGTCCAGCGCCAGTTCGGCGCGCAGGTGCTGCGCCTTGGCGATCAACTGCTCTTCGCTGTTCCAGGAGCCGACGATACGTTTCAATTCCGCCTTGTTCGGCGTCAGCACGGTGGCGCCTTTGTACGGCGAGAAGTCGTCGCCTTTCGGGTCGACCATCACCACCTTGCCGGCCGCGCGCGCGGTGGCGATCATTTCCGCCACGTCCACCAGGCCGCCCTTGTTGTAGTCGGACAGGACGATCACATCGTAATCCGGCAGCAGGGTCTTGAACTGCACCAGCTTGTTGCGCAGCACCGCGTCGCTCGGCGCTTCTTCGAAGTCGATGCGCACCATCTGCTGCTGGCGGCCGATCACGCGCAGCTTGATGATGGTGGAGATGGCGTTGTCGTGCTTCAGGTAGCTGTGGATGCCGCCGCCTTGCAGCAACTGCTCCACTTCCGTGCCGGCTTCGTCGGCGCCGACGATGCCCAGCAGGCCGGCATGGGCGCCCAGTGCCGCGGCATTGCGCGCCACGTTGGCGGCGCCGCCCAGGCGCGCTTCGCGGCGTTCGATGCGCACGACGGGAACCGGGGCTTCCGGCGAGATGCGGCTGACGTCGCCGAACCAGTAGCGGTCCAGCATGACGTCGCCGGCGACCAGGATGCGTACTTTGTCGAGTGCGGGGGCTTTGCTCATATCAGTTCATTACGTTGAGTTCTTCGGTACGGCGTGGCGGGTAGGAGTCCCAGCGGCTGCAACCCGGGCAGTGCCAGTAGAACTGGCGCGCCTTGAAGCCGCAGTGGCTGCACTGGTAGCGGGCCAGCTTTTGCGTGTAGCCGTGCACCAGGTTCTTCACCATCGACAGTTCGGACAGGACGGCGGCCGGCGCATCCATCATGCGCGCTTCCAGCAGCTTGTCCAGGCCGAGCAGGGTCGGCGTGCGGCGCAATTCGTCGATCACCACCTGCTTGGCCGTTTCCACGCCTTCCAGTTCGATCGCTGCCTTGAACACCACTTCCAGCAGGTCGATCGAGGAGGCCTGTTCCAGGTAGGACTTCAGCAGGCTGACGCCTTCCTGCGGGCGGCCCGCCTTGCGGTAGCCGTCCATCAGGCGCGTCGCCACCAGGGCGGTATGCGGCACGGATTGCTGCTCGACCCGGCGCCACATCATCAGCGCGGCTTCGGTGTCGCCCTTGGCCAGCAAGGCGTCGCCGCACAGGATGGTGGCGCGCACGCTGCTGCGGTCGGCCTGCAGGGCTTTCTCCAGCAGGGTTTCGGCATCGTCCGGCTTCATGTGGACCAGGGCGTCCTGCGCCAGTTCGCAATAGAACTGGGAAATCTCTTTCTGGCGCGAGCCGGCGCCGGCTTCCTGCAGCGCCAGGGCGGCTTCGATGGCGCGCTCCCATTCCTTTTCGCGCTGGAAGATCTCCAGCAGCGCCTTGCGGCCTTGTACCGCATAGGAGGTTTCCAGCAAGCGCTTGTAGGTTTCCTCGGCGCGGTCCAGCAGGCCCGCTTTCAGGTAATCCTGGCCCAGCTCATATTCGGCGTGGGCGCGCTGTTCGGCCGGCAGGTCGGGACGCGACAACAGGTTCTGGTGCACGCGGATGGCGCGCTCCGTTTCGCCGCGGCGGCGGAACAGGTTGCCCAGTGCGAAGTGCATGTCGGCCGTTTCGGGATCGAGCTTGACGATCTCGATGAAGGCGTCGATGGCCTTGTCCGGCTGGTCGTTCAGCAGATGGTTCAGGCCGCGGAAATAACCGCGCGGCAGGGTGCGGGATTCGGATACCACGGCGCGGATATCGACGCGCGCGGCAATCCAGCCGAGGGTGAAGAAAGCTGGGATGCCCAGCAGCCACCAGAATTCAAATTCCATATTTTGCTTAGTGCTGGGTGTTGACGCTATCCGGCAGCGGGCGCTCGTTGACTTGCATGGCCGCGGTCTGCAGGGATTGGATCGTGGATTTCAGTTTGTTCGCTTCGCGGCGCTGGCGGAACAAGGTCGGGGTCAGCGCGAGTACGCTCAGGACGGCGCCGGCCACGAAGAAGGCCAGCAGCATCAGCACCAGGGGGCCGCGCAGCTCGTAATTGAGGAACAGGTGCAGGTCGACTTCCTGCGTATTTTTCAGGGCAAAACCAAAGAACAGGACAAACAGGACAACGCCGAAGGCGGTGGAAATAAATTTCATTCTTGGTTCCTATCTTTAAAACCGGTAAACCAGTGTCAGACCCACAGGGTCAGACACTGGTTTACCGGTTCTAAACAACAAAAAAGGGGCAGGCAAATGCCCGCCCCCCTTCATTCTACTAGCCAGAGACTCAATCCTCGATGATCGGTTGCCCGACCATCGCATCGACCCG
Source organism: Pseudoduganella violaceinigra DSM 15887 (assembly GCF_000425385.1). Taxonomy (GTDB): domain Bacteria; phylum Pseudomonadota; class Gammaproteobacteria; order Burkholderiales; family Burkholderiaceae_D; genus Rugamonas; species Rugamonas violaceinigra. The sequence goes on from NZ_AUDI01000001.1 coordinate 163,353, forward strand.
CTCGCGCAACTGCTTGCCAGGCTTGAAGTGCGGCACCCGTTTTTCGGGAACCATCACTTTGTCGCCGGACTTCGGATTGCGTCCAATGCGAGGCGGCCGCGAATTCAGCGCAAAGCTGCCAAAACCACGGATCTCGATGCGCTGGCCGTCGGCCAAAGCGTTGGTCATCGCATCGAGGATGGTCTTGACTGCATACTCCGCATCCTTGGCCACCAGCTGGGAGTAACGCTCAGCCAGGCGGTTGATCAATTCGGACTTAGTCATCTACGTGCCCGGTAGATTAGTTCTTGTTGTCGAACTTGGCCTTCAGCAGCGCGCCCAGGCTGGTGGTGCCGGAAGCGGCGCTGGAGTCAGCGGCCATCTTCTGCATCACTTCAGCAGTTTCTGCGTTGTCTTTAGCTTTGATCGACAGCTGGATCGAACGTGCCTTGCGATCGATGTTGATCACCAGGGCTTCCACGGAATCACCAACCTTCAGGTGGGTGCCGGCATCTTCCACGCGGTCGCGGGAGATTTCGGAAGCGCGCAGGTAGCCTTCAACTTCTTCGGACAGCTGGATCACGGCGCCTTTTGGCTCAACCGATTTAACGGTACCGGTGACCAGGGAGCCCTTGTCGTTCATGGCTGCGAAGTTGTTGAATGGATCGCCTTCCAGTTGCTTAACGCCCAGGGAAACGCGCTCGCGCTCAACGTCGATTGCCAGAACCACGGCTTCCAGTTCGTCACCTTTCTTGAACTTGCGCACGGCTTCTTCGCCGGTCTCGGTCCAGGACAGGTCGGACAGGTGCACCAGGCCGTCGATGTTGCCTGGCAGGCCGATGAACACGCCGAAGTCGGTGATCGACTTGATTGCGCCCTTGACCTTGTCGCCCTTCTTGTGGCTCATGCCGAAGTCGTCCCAAGGATTGGCCTTGCACTGCTTCATGCCCAGGGAGATACGACGACGCTCTTCGTCGATTTCCAGGACCATGACTTCAACTTCGTCGCCCAGTTGGACAACTTTGTTTGGCGCCACGTTCTTGTTGGTCCAGTCCATTTCGGACACGTGAACCAGGCCTTCGATGCCTTGTTCAACTTCAACGAACGCACCGTAGTCGGTCAGGTTGGTGACTTTACCGAACAGGCGGGTGCCTTGTGGGTAACGACGGGACAGACCGGTCCAAGGATCGTCGCCCAGTTGCTTCACGCCCAGGGACACACGGTTCTTCTCTTGATCGTACTTCAGGACCTTGGCGGTGATCTCTTGACCAACGGTCAGCACTTCCGATGGGTGACGCACACGACGCCATGCCAGGTCGGTGATGTGCAGCAGGCCGTCGATGCCGCCCAGGTCAACGAACGCACCGTAGTCGGTGATGTTCTTGACGACGCCGGTCACCACGGTGCCTTCTTTCAGGGTTTCCATCAGCTTCTGACGCTCTTCGCCCATCGAAGCTTCGATGACGGCGCGGCGGGACAGAACCACGTTGTTACGCTTGCGGTCCAGTTTGATAACCTTGAATTCGAGGGTCTTGCCTTCGAATGGGGTGGTGTCTTTAACTGGACGGGTGTCTACCAGCGAACCTGGCAGGAAAGCACGGATGCCGTTGGTCAGTACGGTCAGGCCGCCCTTGACTTTGCCATTGACGGTACCAACGACGATCTCGCCGGACTCCATTGCTTTTTCCAGTGCCAGCCACGATGCCAGGCGCTTGGCCTTGTCACGCGACAGGATGGTATCGCCGAAACCATTTTCCAGCGATTCGATGGCCACGGAAACGAAGTCGCCTACTTTGACTTCCAGTTCGCCTTGGTCATTCTTGAATTCTTCAACAGGAATGAAAGCTTCCGATTTCAGGCCGGCGTTGACGATCACAAAGTTGTGGTCCAGACGCACGACTTCAGCGGAGATCACTTCGCCAGAGCGCATGTCTTGACGCGACAGGGACTCTTCGAAGAGGGCTGCAAAACTTTCCATTTATTTATTTCCAGGTTAGCCAGTAAGGCCCGCACTATGCGGCTTCAACTGGGTTGAGGGTTAATGTTTAATGGATGCGGCCCACCACTTCAACACCTGCTCAGCCGCTTCATCAGCGTTCATGGCAGACGTATCGAGGAGGTACGCACCCTCTGCCGGCGCCAGCGGCGCAATGGCCCGGTTCATATCCCGGTCGTCGCGCGCTTTCAAATCCATCAGCAGGTCTTGCATACTAGCAGAAATTCCCTTTCCGATCAATTGCTTATAGCGGCGATCGGCGCGCGCTTCGACGGAAGCGGTCAAAAACACCTTGAGCGGGGCGTGCGGGAAGATCACCGAGCCCATGTCGCGGCCGTCGGCCACCAGGCCGGGCGCCTTGCGGAAGGCCAGTTGCAGCGCGTACAAGGCCTGGCGCACGGCCGGGAAAGCGGCGATTTTCGATGCCGTATTGCCAACTTCCTCCTGGCGGATGGCGTCGGTGACGTTTTCCTGCGACAGGAAGATGGCCTCGCCCGTGAAACTGATGTGCAGGTGTTCGGCCAGCTTGGCCAGGGTGTGCTCGTCGTTCAGGTTGCTGCCGCGGCGCAGGGCCTGCAAGGCGGTCAGGCGGTACAGGGCGCCCGAGTCGAGCAGGTGGAAGCCAAGCTTGTCCGCGACCTTGTGGGCTACGGTGCCCTTGCCGCTGGCGGTCGGGCCGTCGATGGTGATGACTGGGATGTTCGATGTTGGCATAAGTTTAATGATTAAACCGGCAAAGCAGTGTCAGACCCGCAGGGTCCGACGCTTGCCCGCAGCTGCAGCAGATCGGTGTCCGACCCTGCGGGTCAGACACCGCCCTACCGGTTTTGGCTAAAAGTTAAACGCTACCACGCTTTGCGACGGACGCAAACGCGGTGAAATACTCGGGGAAGGTCTTGGCGACGCATTTTGGATCATTGATCCGGACTTTGGCGCCCTTGCGGATGCAACCATCCAGCGCGGCCAGCGAGAAGCACATGGCCATGCGGTGGTCGTCATAGGTGTCGATGGTGGCCGGCAGCAGCCTGGCTGGCGGCGTCACGGACAGCCAGTCCGGCCCCTCCTCCACCCTGGCGCCCAGCTTGCGCAATTCGGTGGCCATGGCGGCCAGGCGGTCGGTTTCCTTGACGCGCCAGGAGGCGATATTGCGCAGGGTGGTCGTGCCCTCGGCATACAGCGCCGCCACGGCAATGGTCATCGCCGCGTCGGGAATATGGTTGAAGTCCATGTCGACCGCCTTGAGCGGCCCTGGCGCGCTGGCTTCGATCCAGTTGTCGCCCATGGTGATGGTGGCCCCCATCCGCTCCAGCGCATGCGCAAAGCGCACATCGCCCTGGATCGATTCGCGGCCCACGCCCTGCACCCGCACCGGCCCGCGGCCGATGGCGCCGGCGGCCAGGAAGTAGGAAGCGCTGGAAGCGTCCCCCTCGACGTGGATAGTGCCCGGGCTTTGGTACACCTGGCCGGCCGGAATGGTGAACGACGCCCAGCCATCCTGCTCCACCACGGCGCCGAAGCGGCGCATCAGGTTCAGGGTGATCTCGATATACGGCTTGGAAATCAGCTCGCCCTCGACGTCGATGGTCACGGCGTGCTGGCGCGCCATCAACGGCGCCACCATCAGCAGCGCGGTCAGGAACTGGCTCGACACATCGCCGCGCACCGACAGGCGCTGCGCTTTGAACTCGCCGCTGCGGATATGCAGCGGCGGGTAGCCCTTGGCCATGGTGTATTCGATGTCGGCGCCGGCCGCGTTGAGCGCGTCCACCAGGTCGCCGATCGGGCGCTCGTGCATGCGCGGTACGCCGTGCACCTTGTAATCGCCGCCGATCACGGCCAGGGCCGCGGTCAGCGGGCGGATTGCGGTGCCGGCATTGCCCATGAACAGGTCGGCGCTGCGCTGCGGCCAGCTGCCCTTCACGCCCTGCACCCCGTGCACGGTGCTGTTGCCTTCGCGCTGTTCGGTCCAGTTCACGCCCAGCGAGCGCAAGGCCGCCAGCATCACGGCCGTGTCGTCGGAAGCCAGCAGGTCGACCACACGGGTGTCGCCGTCGGCCAGCGCGGCCAGCAGCAGGATGCGGTTGGAGATGGATTTCGACCCCGGCAGGCGCACCACGCCCTCAGCGTGGGCAACTGGCAGCAGGTCGAGGTGATGCGGATAGTCAGTCATGCGTGTTCCTTATTCTGCCGCCGCGTCTTTGGGCTGCGGCGGTTCTGCCGCCTCGATGGTCTCGATCCATTGCCGCCGCGCGCGCTGGGCGTTGGCATAGGTGGCTTCAAGGGCGGCGGCGTCGCCAGCGGCGAGGCTGGCGCGCAAACGGGTTAATTGTGCCAGATAGGCATCCAGCTCGGTCAGGAGTGCGGCCTGGTTGGCGAGGCTGATGTCGCGCCACATTTCAGGCGAGCTGCCGGCGATGCGGGTGAAGTCGCGGAAGCCGCTGGCAGCGTATTGGAACAGCAAATCCGAGTGGGGCTTGCGTTCGATGTCGTCCACCAGCGCGTAGGCCAGCAGGTGTGGAAGGTGGCTGACGGCGGCGAAGACTTTATCGTGTTCTTCCGGGGTCAGGGTGTGAATGATGGCGCCGCAGGCTCTCCAGGCATTTGCCACGCGCTCGATGGCGGCCGGGGCGTTTTCCGGCAGCGGCGTGAGGACGCTTTTCTTGCCTTGGTACAGGTCGACGATGGCGGCGTCGGGGCCGTTGCTCTCACGGCCGGCGATCGGGTGGCCGGGCACGAACTGGCTTATCTTGTGGCCCAGGACCAGGCGCGCTGCCGCGACGACGTCGGCTTTGGTGCTGCCGGCGTCGGTGACGATGGTGCCCGCGCCGAGGTGCGGCAGGATCGATTGCAGGATGCGGGCGGTTTGCGCAACGGGGGCTGCCAGCAGGATCAGGTCGGCGCCGGCGATTGCTTCGTCAAACCGGCAAAGCGGTGTCTGACCCGCAGGGTCGGACACCGGGTTACCGGTTTGGGCGGCCGAGTCGACGATACCCAGCTCGAGCGCCCGGGCCAGAAAAGCCTCCGAGCGATCCACACCAACAATATGCCGTGCAGCGCCAGCCTGCTTCAGCGCCCGTGCAAACGAGCCGCCGATCAGGCCGACGCCAAAGATGACGACCTTATTCAGCACGGTCCTCCGCCAGCGCCTTGCGCAGCGCAGTAATCAGCACCGCATTTTCCTGCGGCAGGCCGATGGAGATACGCAGCCACTGTGGCAGGCCGTAGTTGCCCACCGGGCGCACGATCACGCCCTGCTTCAGCAGCGCCAGGTTGATGCGCGAACCGGCCGCGTCGTCGGCACCCACGCGCACCAGCACGAAGTTGCCGTAGGAAGGCACGTATTCCAGGCCCATGTCCTTGAACGCTTCCACGAACTGCTCGTAGCCGGCGGTGTTGTTGGCGGCCGACTTGTCCAGGAATTCCTTGTCGTTCAGCGCGGCGATCGCGGCGGCCTGCGCCAGCGAGTTGACGTTGAACGGCTGGCGGATACGGTTCATCAGGTCGGTCACCTCCGGCTGCGCCAGGGCGAAGCCCACGCGCAGGCCGGCCAGGCCGTAGGCCTTGGAGAAGGTGCGCGACACCAGCAGGTTCGGGTATTTCTTGACCCAGGCGGCGGATTCGTACTGGTCTTCCTTCTTCAGGAATTCGTTGTAGGCCTCGTCCAGCACCACCACAACGTTGGCCGGCACCTTCTGCAGGAAGGCTTCGATCTCGGCGCCGGTCACGAAAGTGCCGGTCGGGTTGTTCGGATTGGCGAGGAAGACCAGCTTGGTGTCCGCCTCAATGGCCGCGGCCATGGCGTCCAGGTCGTGGCCGTGGTTCTTGGCCGGCACCACGATGTGGCGCGCGCCGATGCCCTGGGTCGCCAGCGCGTAGACGGCGAAGGAGTACTGCGAGTACACCACGGACTGGCCGCGCTCGACGAAGGCGTGCGCCGCGATTTCCAGGATGTCGTTGGAGCCGTTGCCCAGGGTGATCCAGTCCATCGGCACGTCGTAGCGCTTGGACAGCGCCATCTTCAGGTCGAAGGCGTTGGCGTCAGGATAGCGGCCCAGTTCCGCGGCGGCGGCAACCATGGCCTTCTGCGCCGACTCCGGCACGCCGAACGGGTTCTCGTTCGATGCCAGCTTGACGATCGATTCTTCTTTCAGGCCGAATTCGCGCGCCACTTCGGAGATAGGCTTGCCAGCCTGGTAAGGGGCGATTGCGCGAACGTATTCAGGACCGTAATTCTTGGACATGGATCTAATCTCTTAAAAAGTCAGGTGAGGCTGGTCGGGTAGGATCCCAGCACTTTAAAGAAGGCGGCATTGTCCTTGAGTTCGGCCAATGCCTTGGTCACGGACGGGTCGTGCACGTGCCCTTCGACGTCTACATAGAAATAATATTCCCAGGTGCCGATGCGCGCCGGGCGCGATTCAAAGCGCGTCATCGACACGCCGTGCTTGGCCAGGGGCGCGAGCAGCTGGTACACCGCGCCGGCCTTGTTCGGCACCGCCAGCACCATCGAAGTATGGTCGCGCCCCGACGGGTTGGTCTGCAGGCTGCCGATCACCACGAAGCGGGTGCGGTTGTGAGGGTCGTCCTGGATGTGGGCTTTGACCACGCCCAGGCCGTACTGCGCTCCGGCGTGCTCGCTGGCGATGGCCGCGATGCCCGCATCGTCGCCGGCCATGCGCGCCGCCTCGGCATTCGAGGCCACCGCGCGCCGCTCGATATGCGGGTAGTTCAGGTTCAGCCACACCTGGCATTGGGCCAGCGCCTGCGAGTGGGCGCAGATCACCTGCACCCCGTCCATGCTGCCGGTCTTGGTCATCAGGCTATGGTGGACGGCAATGGCGATCTCGCCCGAGATCAGGCAAGGCGTGGCCAGCATCAGGTCCAGCGTGCGGTTCACCGCGCCTTCCGAGGAATTCTCGACCGGCACCACGCCGAAATCGGCGGTACCGGCTTCGGCGGCGCGGAACACCTCGTCGATCGAGGCGCAAGGCAAGCCTTCCACGGCTGTGCCGAACTGGGCGTACACGGCCTGCTCGCTGAAGGTGCCGGCCGGGCCGAGGTAGGCCACGGTGACGCGGCGCTCGAGCGCGCGGCATGCCGACATGATTTCGCGGAAGATGGTCTGCACTTCGCGTGCGGCCAGCGGGCCGGGATTGCGGTCGGCCACGCCGCGCAGCACCTGCGCTTCGCGCTCCGGACGGAACACGGGCGCGTTGGTCTCGGCCTTGACGTGCCCCACTTCCTGCGCCACTTTGGCGCGCTCGCTCAGCAGCGCCAGGATCTGCGCGTCGATCGAATCGATCCGCTCGCGCAAGGGTTTCAGTTTATCTGTCATTAGTTTGCGTTCACTCTATGCCGCCAAATCCGGCGGATCGGCGCCTGAACACGATGGGTCAGACACCGGTTTTCCGGTTCTAGCGTCCGGCAAATTCGTTGAGGTAGTCAACCAGCGCTTGCACGCCCTCGATCGGCATCGCGTTATAGATCGATGCCCGCATACCACCGACGGACTTGTGGCCCTTCAGCTGCAATAGCCCGCGCGCTTTAGCGCCGGCCAGGAATGCTTCATTCTTCGATTCGTCGCGCAGGTAGAACGGGATATTCATGCGCGAGCGATATTCCTTGCCGACGCGATTCTGGTAGAAGTCGTCGGCGTCGAGCGCCTGGTAAAGCAGCCCGGCTTTCTCAATATTACGCTTTTCCATGGCGGCCACCCCGCCCTGCGCTTTCAGCCACTGGAACACCAGGCCGGCGATATAGATGCCGTAGGTGGGCGGCGTGTTGTACATCGATTCGTTGTCCGCCACGTTCTTGAAATCGAAGGCGGACGGGCAGAACGGCAGCGCCTTGCCGATCAGGTCGTCGCGCACGACGACCACGGTCACGCCGGCCGGGCCGATATTCTTTTGCGCGCCGCCGAAGATGACGCCGTATTTGCTCACATCGACGGGGCGCGACAGGATATGGGACGACATGTCCGCCACAATGGGCGTGTCGCCCTGCACGGTCGGCACGAAGTTGAACTCCACGCCGTCGATGGTTTCGTTGGTGCAGATGTGCAGGTAGGACGCGCCGGGCGTCAGCTTCCACTCTTCCTGCACCGGCACGCGGTCGAAACCGGTCGCATGGGACGATGCGGCCACGTTGACATGGGCGTAGCGGCCCGCTTCCTTGATCGACTTGCCGGACCAGGAACCGGTCTGCACGAAGTCGATCGTGCTGTCCGCGCCGCCGCACAGGTTCATCGGCAGCACGGCATTCTGCGACAGGCCGCCGCCCTGCATGAACAGGATCCTGTAATTGTCCGGCACGGCCAGCAGCTCGCGCAGGTCGCGCTCCGCCGCGCGGTAGATCGAAATGAATTCGGGACCGCGGTGGCTCATCTCCATGACCGACATGCCGCTGCCATGCCAGTCCAGCATTTCAGCGGCCGCCTGCTGCAGCACTTCCTTTGGAAGCACGGCCGGACCGGCGGAGAAATTGTAGATGTTCGCCACGTTGCTATCCTTTTATTTGAAAGAACTCATAATTTCCTGCATCACCTTCTCCAGCCTCGGCATCATGACCTCCTGGATAGCGGCCGACGACTCGGCGGCAACAGCCGGCGTGCGCGCGAGCAGTTTCTTGCCGAGCGGCGTGCGATAGAACGCAGACAGTTGCTCGATCTCAGCCACCGTGTAATTGCGCGCATACACCTGCACCGTGGCCGCCTGGATGTCGTCGAGCATGGCCGGATCGGTAAACATGGCCTGCAGCTTGCCGCTCACTTCCGGCAACCTGGACTTGGCCAGTGCCAGCGCCTCCTCCTTCTGCCCGGCGTCCAGTTCGGGGTTTGCGTTGATCGCGGCCGCCACGGAACGCTCCATCATGGGCTGCATCTGCCCCATGCTGGCCTGCATGGTTTGTCCCAACAGCGCGCGAAAATTCATGGAGGTGAGCAGCTTGTTGACCGCGGCGACGGTCGCCGGGCTCGATGCCGGAACGGCTGGCTTTTCCGCTGCTTGGGCGCCGGCGGCAAACGCCAGCGCAACGACCAGCGATACTGCAAATTTCTTCATTTACTTGTCCGTCTTATTTCGTCGATTCGATGATACGTTTCGCATGTTCCTGCATCAGTTTCTGCGCTGCCTGGGCGCTTTCGCCCATCAGCATCGGCATGACCTGCAGCGACTTCTTGCCGGTCGGGCTGCGGTAGAAGGCCGTCAGCGCCTTGATGTCGTCGTCCGTGAAGTGGCGCGCGTAGAGCGGCACCATCTGGTTGTACAGCTCATCCACCAGCTTCGGATCGTTGAAATCCTTTTGCATCGCCGCGGTCAGGGCCGGCATGCGGCGCTCGGCATTGGCCAGCTCCGCCTTGCGCTGCTCGTCGGTCAGCTTGGGATTGTTACGCGCGGCCGCCTCCGCCCGCATGCGCAGGATCTGCGGCAGCGCCTTTGACAGGTTCTGCACCGAAGCCGTCATATTGGCGCGCGCATTGGTCGCGTCCATCAACTCGCGAATCGCAGCCTCGCTTGGCGGCGCCGCATGGGCGAGCGCAGCGCTGGCCAGGGCGACGGCGGCAAAAACGGTCTTCTTCAATGCTTACTCCTTGTCCTTGCGGAACTGTTCCATGGCCTTGCGAATGCGCGGCGTGGTCAGGCGCTGGCTGATCGCCATCGACTCGGCCATCAGCTGCGGCATCACCTGCATGCTCTTGGCGCCGACCGGGGTGCGGTAATAGGCCGCGATCTGTTTCAGCTCGTCGGCCGTGAAATGGCGCGAATACAGCGCGATCATTTCCGTTTCCATTTCAGCCACCAGGCCCGGGTCGCCGAGGACGCCGCGCAGCACGTCAGCCATTTTCGGCAATTCCGCTTCCATCTGCTGCAGCCGCTCCTTGCGCTGGGCATCCGTGATGGCGCTATCGGCATTCAATGCGGCGGCCGTCTGCTCACGGATCATGCCCGGCAGAGCCTTGGCCATCTGGTCGATCGACGCCTGCCACATGGTACGGTAATTCATGGCATCCAACAGCTCGCGTACGGCGGCGGCATTGGCCCCGGCCGGAACGGCATCGGCGGCAAAGGCCCCATGGGCGAAGGCGAAGCTGGCCAGCAGCGCTAAGGCGATTTTCCTCATTATTTATTCGCTTTCCGAATTTCGAACGATTAAAAACTAACGGGCCCGGCCTGATCGCTCAGACGGGGCCCGTTGCGGGTCAGCCTTATTCGGCTGCTTCGCCGCCTTCAGCCTCTGCTTCCGGCTCGTCGGCGTCAGCCTCCAGGATGCGTTGCAAGCCCGAGAGCTTGGTGCCGTCCTCCACCGCGATCAGGGTCACGCCCTGGGTGGCGCGGCCCATCTCGCGGATCTCCGACACGCGGGTCCGGATCAGCACCCCGCCCGTGGTGATCAGCATGATCTCGTCGGTTGCGCTGACCAGGGTCGCCGCCACCACCTTGCCGTTACGCTCGGAGGTCTGGATCGCAATCATGCCCTTGGTGCCGCGGCCGTGGCGCGTGTACTCGGTGATCGGGGTGCGCTTGCCGAAGCCGTTCTCGGTCGCGGTCAGCACCGATTGCTGCTCATTTTCGGCCACCAGCAGCGCGATCACGTTCTGCCCCTCTTCCAGGTTCATGCCGCGCACGCCGCGTGCGGTACGGCCCATCGGGCGCACATCGTTCTCGTCGAAGCGCACCGCCTTGCCGGAGTCGGAGAACAACATCACGTCGTGCTTGCCGTCGGTCAGCGCGGCGCCGATCAGGAAGTCGCCCTCGTCCAGGTCGACCGCGATGATGCCGGCCTTACGCGGGTTGCTGAAGTCCTTCAGCGGGGTCTTCTTCACCGTACCCAGGCTGGTCGACATGAAGACGTAGTGGTCTTCCGGGAAGGTGCGGTTGACGCCCGACAGCGGCAGCACCACGGTGATCTTCTCGTTGTCCTGCAGCGGGAACATGTTCACGATCGGCTTGCCGCGCGAAGTGCGCGAGCCTTGCGGCACTTCCCACACCTTCAGCCAGTACATGCGGCCGCGGTTGGAGAAGCACAGGATGTAATCGTGGGTGTTGGCGATGAACAGCTGGTCGATCCAGTCTTCATCCTTGGTCGCCGCCGCCTGCTTGCCGCGGCCGCCGCGCTTCTGGGCGCGGTATTCGGACAGCGGCTGGGCCTTCATATAGCCCATATGCGACAGGGTCACCACCATGTCCTGCGGCGTGATCAGGTCTTCGGTTTCCAGGTCGGTCGCGTTGTTCTCGATGTTCGAGCGGCGCGGATCCTTGTCGCCGAATTCCAGCTTGGAGGCGTTCAGTTCGTCGGTAATGATGGCAGTCACGCGCGACGGCTTGGACAGGATGTCCAGCAGGTCGGCGATCAGGGCCATCACGTCCTTATACTCGTTGACGATCTTGTCCTGTTCCAGACCGGTCAGGCGCTGCAGACGCATCTGCAGGATTTCGCCAGCCTGTTCGTCGGACAGCTTGTACATGCCATCGGCCTGCAGGCCGTAGTGCTTCGGCAGGTGCTCCGGACGGAAGGATTCAATGCCGCCCAGGGCTTCTTCGCCGGTACGCTTCAGCATTTCGCGCACGATGGAGGAATCCCAGCCGCGCGCCATCAGTTCCTGCTTGGCGATCGGCGGCGTCGGCGCGGCCTTGATGATGGCGATGAAATCGTCGATATTGGCCAGCGCCACTGCCAGGCCTTCCAGCACGTGGCCGCGTTCGCGCGCCTTGCGCAGTTCGAACACGGTACGGCGCGTCACCACTTCGCGGCGGTGCGACAGGAAGGTGGCCAGCAGGTCCTTCAGATTCATCAGCTTCGGCTGGCCGTCCACCAGGGCCACCATATTCATGCCGAAGGTGTCTTGCAACTGGGTCTGCTTGTACAGGTTGTTCAGCACGACTTCCGGCACTTCGCCGCGTTTCAGCTCGATCACCACGCGCATGCCCGACTTGTCGGACTCGTCGCGGATGTCGGAAATGCCTTCCAGCTTCTTGTCGCGCACGTTCTCGGCGATGCGCTCGAGCAGGGACTTCTTGTTGACCTGGTATGGCAGCTCGTCGACGATGATCGCGGTACGGCCGCCTTCCTTGCCGTATTCCTCGAAGTGGGTCTTGGCGCGCATGACCACGCGGCCACGGCCGGTGCGGTAGCCATCGCGCACGCCGGACACGCCATAAATGGTGCCGCCGGTCGGGAAGTCCGGCGCCGGGATGATTTCGATCAGTTCATCGATCGAGCACTCCGGGTTGGACAGCACGTGCAACGCGCCGTTGATCACTTCCGTCAGGTTGTGCGGCGGGATATTCGTCGCCATGCCCACGGCGATACCGGAGGAGCCGTTGATCAGCAGATTCGGGATCTTGGTCGGCAGGACGGTAGGCTCTTTCTCCTTGCCGTCGTAGTTGGGCGCGAAATCGACGGTTTCCTTGTCGATGTCGGCCAGCAGTTCCTGCGAAATCTTGTCCAGGCGGCACTCGGTATAACGCATCGCCGCGGCGTTGTCGCCGTCGATGGAACCGAAGTTACCCTGGCCGTCGACCAGCATATAGCGCAGGGAGAAGTCCTGCGCCATGCGCACCAGCGTGTCGTAAATCGACGCGTCGCCGTGCGGGTGGTACTTACCCATGACCTCACCCACGACGCGGGCGCACTTCACGTAAGGACGGTTCCACACGTTGTTCAGTTCGTGCATCCCGAACAGGACGCGGCGGTGAACTGGCTTGAGGCCGTCGCGAGCGTCCGGCAGAGCTCGGCCAACGATCACGCTCATGGCGTAATCGAGGTAGCTCTTGCGCATCTCTTCTTCGAGGGAAATAGGGATTGTTTCTTTTGCGAATTGATCCATTGGCGGGTCGATGTATTGTCTAGGCGTACAAGCCTGCGATTTTAGCATGGCGTCAAGCCCGCTGGACGAAAGTCATTGGGTTGACACAAATGCACCGTACGATGAATCGTGCGTTGCAGCTTAACAACATTTTGGTAAGATACGCGAAACTTGGCTTTTTCCTGGATTTTGATGTGGTTTTGCAAAATATGGCAAAATAGCCGAGAAATTAATGGAATTAGTTGTTTTACTAGCGTTACCCCCCGAATAAGGACAAAACCAATATGAAGAAAATCCTCGCAACCCTGTTCGCAGCGTCTTCCGTTCTGGCTGGCCCTGTGCTAGCACAAGACAAGCCAACCGCACCGCCATTCGCCCCTGTGACCCAGGACGTCAAGGCTGCCGCCGGCAAGAGCGCCTACCTGCAGGACGGCCGTGGCGTGATCGCCCGCAACCCGTTCGGCCTGTGCTGGCGCACCGCCTCCTGGACCCCGGCGGACGCCGTGGCCGGCTGCGACCTGCCAATCTGCACCGCGCCGGAAGAACTGAAAGACGGCAAGTGCGTGCTGCCTCCGCCACCACCAGAAGCACCAGTGCAGGCACCGGTCGCCGTTGCTACTGTACCGGCGCCAGTCGCTCCGGTTGCGGCGCCAACCTCCGAGAAGGTTTCCTTCGCAGCCGACGCCTTCTTCGACTACGACAAGGCCGTGCTGAAGCCGGAAGCCAAGGAAAAGCTGGATGAACTGGCAAGCAAACTGGGTTCGATCAACCTGGAAGTGATCATCGGCGTCGGCCACACCGACTCCATGGGCACCGACGCGTACAACGACAAGCTGTCGCTGCGCCGCGCTGACGCTGTCAAAGCGTACCTGATCAGCAAAGGCGTGGAAGCCAACCGCGTGTACTCCGAAGGCAAAGGCGAGAAGCAGCCAGTAGCGGACAACAAGACCGCCGAAGGCCGCGCCAAGAACCGCCGCGTGGAAATCGAAGTGGTCGGCACCAAGAAGTAATTCCCAGCGCCCAGCGCTATGACAGCCCCGCCCCGAGCGGGGCTTTTTTTTAGCGAAGGTGGACTTTTTTACAGTATCATCCGCCCTATGAACGCCGACCCATTAGAACTGCAAAAATTCAGCGAACTGGCCCATCACTGGTGGGACCCGACGTCCGAATTCAAACCCCTGCACGAAATCAATCCGCTGCGCCTGGAATGGATCAATGCCCGCGCCCCGCTGGCCGGCAAGAATGTGATCGATATCGGCTGCGGCGGGGGGATCCTGTCCGAATCCATGGCCCGCAAAGGCGCCAAGGTGACCGGCATCGACCTGTCCGAAAAAGCCCTGAAAGTGGCCGACTTGCATAGCCTGGAATCGGGCGTGCCGGTGCGCTACAAGCTGATCGCCGCCGAGGAGATGGCTGCCCAGGAAGCCGGGCAGTACGACGTCGTGACCTGCATGGAAATGCTGGAACACGTGCCCGATCCGGGCGCCATCGTGCGCGCCGCAGCCGCCCTCGTGAAACCGGGCGGCCATGTCTTCTTCTCCACCCTGAACCGCAACCCGAAGGCTTACCTGTTCGCGGTGATCGGCGCCGAATACCTGCTGCGCATGCTGCCCAAGGGCACGCATGATTACGAAAAATTCATCACGCCAGCCGAACTGTCGCAATATATCCGCACGGCAGGACTGCAAGTGGATGCCTTGAAAGGCATGGGCTACAATCCGCTCACCAAGGTCTATTCCCTGAATAACGACACCAGCGTGAACTACCTGGTGGCGTGCACCCGTCCAGAATGAAGCCAGGCGGCTGCGCGCCGCCTGCCTCGAAAGCCCTAGTAAAAAATGAGCATGTTCCCAGCCCCGCGCGCCATCCTGTTCGACCTGGATGGCACCCTGGCCGATACCGCGCCCGACCTGGCCGCCGCGATTAACCTGCTGCGCACCGTGCGCGGACTGGAACCCACGCCCTACGACGTGCTGCGCCCGCAGGCATCGCACGGCGCGCGCGGCATGATCGGCGTCTCCTTCGGCCTGAAGCCGCAGGATGAAGGCTTTGCGGAATTACGCGACGGTTTTTTCCGCAACTACGAAGCCGCGATGGCGGTGCACAGCACCCTGTTCGACGGCGTCGACGTGCTGCTGGCCGGAATCGCCGCAGCCGGCCTGCGCTGGGGCATCGTCACCAACAAGCCAGCCCGCTTCACCGACCCGCTGGTGCCGCAGATCGGCCTGGCGCTGGCAAGCTGCGTCGTCTCTGGCGACTCCACGCCCCACCCCAAGCCCCACCCTGCCCCACTGCTGGAAGCCGCCGCCCGTCTGGGCCTGGCGCCGGAAGAATGCTGGTATGTGGGCGACGACCTGCGCGACATCCAGGCCGGCCAGGCTGCCGGCATGCGCACCGTCGCCTGCCAGTGGGGCTACTGCGGCGCGGTTGAACCGGCCGAATGGGGCGCCGACCACCTGCTGGCCTCGCCGGCCGAACTGCTGGACCTGATCCGCGCAACCGTACCATCGCCGACCCCGTTAGCAGCCTAGAAACAACGTTACAACTTGCCCAACAGCAATAAGTTTCTATACTATAGTAAGTGTACTTACAAAAGAATTGGTTGGAGAACTTATGGATGGGGATGACAACATCGAGGCCGCGCTGCCACCGCGCAGCAGCGCCCCGCAGCGTTGGAACGCCTCTGTTGCCGAGAGCCGGTTCTATTGGTATGACCTGCTGGTCAACGATCCCCTGGTGCCCGATTTCCGCGACCCGATCGGCCGCTACCAGCGCCGCATGCAGTTCGCGCTCGACGCCACCATGGAAAAGCAGCTGCTGTTCTTCGTCGTGGCCCGCCCCCGCCTGCGTTTCGATATCAAAAAAGGCACCAGCTGGGGCTTCTTCGGCCTGAAATTAAGCGTACCGCTGCTGGTCGGCACGGAAAACCGCCGGGAATCCATCACGCTCGAGCTTGAAGTGCCTTTCGAAGCCACCTTCAAGAAGCCGCTGGTTACCCTGCACGACAAGTACATCACGCTGGACTGGGGCGCGCTGACGGAATGCTATTCCGCCCATGACCTGCTGCAGAGATTCCCAAACGACCTGAAGTACGAAAGCACGGTGCAATACATCGGGATTACGCGCGACCCGCAGTCGCGCCTGGCCAAGGGCCGCCTGCCGTCCGTCAACCGCATCGTCGAGGAAAACGACGGCGCCCGCGACACATTCCTGCTGATCAAACGGATGAATGTCAGTGTTCAGACGGATGCGCCGGACCTGATGGGTGAAGCCTCGGCACGCTCGCATGTGGAAGTCATGGCGGCATCGCTGATCCGCTATTTCGAAGGCGAAAAACCGGCGCACCACGGCACCATCGAACAGAACAACCGGCGCGAGCGCCTTACCCAGCTGGTTGAGACCTACCAGCTCGAAAGCCTTACCGTCGATCTTGGCTTCAAGGAAGCGGACACTTTCCACGACCTGAAGTCCGCCAGTGCCCCGCTTTCGCGCCGCCACCTGGTGGAATTCAGTTATGGCGCCGGCGGCGAAATCCACTCCAAGCGCCTGGCGGACGACGCCCGCCCACTGATCTCACTGGATGAGTGACGCTTTTGAAAAGATTCAGGTAGAATAGAGTTTCCTTCTGTGGGGACGACCTGGTTTCGACGTGGGTTGCAAAGCAGAGCAGGGCATACCGAGGGCTGGTTACCTCGTAAATACACCCAGAAACAAACTAACTGCAAACGATAACTCGTACGCACTGGCTGCTTAATCGCGCCTGCCCGACAACTCCTCGCCCTTAGGGGGTGGCCGCAAGGCCAAGTTGGGTCATTTATAAGGGATCGAGCTACGAGGGTTCACTTCGAGTAGCTCTAAATCTAAGGTGAATCGCCTGTACGAAGCGTGCACGTCCGCGTCGTCCGGGTTAAATTAAATGGCAGTGCTAAGTATGTAGAACTGTCTGTGGAGTGCTTGCGGACGCGGGTTCGATTCCCGCCGTCTCCACCAACTGAACTCTTGAGTAAGACGAAAACGCCATCCAAGTGATGGCGTTTTCCATTCTTGGACGTCACTTTGGTTGTCCGCCAACCTACGCGAGTTTGGCCGCCAAAATCCGCCTTGAAATGGGGGTATACCAAGGGGTATTCTGAATATCATGCTGTAAGCATCACCGACCAATGGGGGTATGATGGCTGCACTGAAAGATTTGGAATCAAGAAGTGGCTCGATTCAGCGATGCCCGGCAAGAAGCTGACCGATGGGCATGGTCTGTACCTGATCAAGTCAGAAGCAGGAACGGGACTCTGGCGCCTCAAATACCGCTTCGCAGGAAAAGAGCGCACCATTTCATTTGGCGCCTACTCCGACGTGCCGCTGCTGGCGGCCAGGACCGAGGCGCGGCAAGTCAAAGAGATGCTTCGTCTCGGAAAAGACCCGGTGACCGAGCGAAAGCTGGCCAAAGCTGCCATGCAGTGCGCAAGTGCCGATACGTTCAGCGAAGTCGCCAAAGAGTGGCTGGCGATGAAAAAGCGCGAGTGGAGCAGCGTCCACTACACGAAGTCGGTCCGCGCCCTGGAACGCGACGTTTTCCCACACCTTGGCGAGCTGCCGGTGTCGCGTATTTCCCGCCCCATGGCCGCAAGGACCATCGAACGGATCAGCCAACGCGGGGCACTCGAAACGGCATCGCGCATCTTGCAGCACGTCAACGGGGTGTTCCGCTATGCGCAGGCTAAGGGCCTGTGCGAGGACAATCCCGCCACGACCGCACGCGAAATCTTGCCACGGAAAAAAGACCAAAAGCTGATGTCTGCGTTGCTCCAGTTGCCTAAACTCGGCGATCTACTTCGTTCCGCCAAAGCCGCGTCCGCCTCGCCATCCGTCAAGATGGCCCACCGCCTGATCGCCTTCACGGCGGCGCGTATCAGTAACGTCGTACAGGCAGAGTGGGCTGAATTCGACCTCGACGGCGAAGTGCCCGTGTGGACCATTCCGCGCACCAAATTGAAAAAGAAAGACGCTCGCTTCCCGGCTTTGCGCATCCCACTGGCACCGTCGCTTGTCGCCGAACTCCGAGACTGGCGTGGGGCCATTGGCGGCAAGGGGTATGTCTTCCCGTCCCCCTCCAATCCCAGCACGCCGATTACGCGTGAGGCGCTGGAGAAGTTCTATCGCGTCACGCTCGGCCTGAAGGAGATTCACAGCCCGCATGGCTGGCGCAGTTCATTGACCACGCTGGCGAAGGACCACGGCATGGATAAGCAGGTCGTCGACTTGGCGACTGACCATGCGCATGACACCGAAACGGCGGTCCGGTACGACCGTGGCGAACGTTATGAGCAACGCATCGCCCTGTTCACTTGGTGGGCAATCCAACTGCTGTCGTCCGAGCAGAGCGCCGCCGTTCACGCCTTGCACGGCAAGCGAAAGGCGGCTTAAACGCTTGGCCGTCAGCCGCACCGGGACGGCACTGTCCATTGCCGTCCATTTTTCAGTTGACGATCAGTCAATTGATAATTACCCTATCCTTTCCTTCAATATTTTTCCTTTTGATATGACCTGGCTAGTTCAACTTTAAGTGGCTTCAAGCGTGCCCTAGCGGGCAACTTGTGCCGTCTTTGCGGATTACTAGCAGCGCCGATGGCGTTCTGACTGCTGCCGCACTGTACGTGCCCTTAGAGGATGCAGAAACCAGTTATCTCCGTTCACTCGGAGATTTTTCAATCAATCTATTAAATGGAAATTTGAAGATGCAATTACACTTGAATGCACTGCTGTCCCTGGAACAAACTGCTGAGCGTTTGACTTCCGTCACCAAGGCCCGCGTCAGCATCGAAGATGTGCTGCAGCTCATTCTCGACAAACGCTTGCCGCTGTCCGTTAAGTTCCTCAAGCCCGTCAAGGTGTGCCCCGGCAAGATCGTTCACTATACCCAGCAGGAAATCGATGCTCTGACAGCTGCTCACAACTACATCGACGATCTGAACTGGGTCGACGACGTGTTCGTCGTAATCGTTCCGGTGAAGGATGGCCGCCCATTGCCCTCGCCGAGGCCGAAGATCGTGTGCAGCCATTACCTCGGCGACGACCGCTGGATGACTTTCCGCGAGGCGGTAACCACCATCACGGGCGTGTGGGATCTGCCGATGGTCGGTGGCGAAGCCTTCGATGTTGTGAGCCTGTTCCATGCGTTGACGGGAAATCCCATCATCGCCCCCGACCACTGCGACGGAACCTTCGTCATTCGTAACGGCGTGATGGCGTGCAAGCTCCTCACTTTGGAAGACCCCATCAAGGATTCCCCACCAGGTCAGAGCCATGCACTGAATGATTACGCCGCTGCCAGCTCACTCCCTGATGCCTCGGTGCTGGGTGTTCGTCCAGAAGCATTGAAAGCGCTGGAGGCTTCTTTGCGCAAGCAGCCGCTCACGCCGGCGTCCGATGAACTCACGACGCGCAGCAAGCGGACCATGCAGACTGTGATCGCCGCCTTGTGCAACAAAATGGGGATCGATTGGAAGGCACCGGGCGCAGCCCGCAAGATCGAAGCGCTGACCGATTTGCTGGACGCGAAGGTGAGCGAACAAACCATCAAACAAACGATTCTCGAAGGCATGGACGACGCCATCGAAAGCCGGTCCACCGAGAAATAACAGTTCAATCTGAATTCTGGAAATAGAAATCTGAATTCGGACTAGCGCGTACAGCGACGGTTCAAGATGCCTCCATCGGCCTGCAGCGGCCTTAACAAGATGGAGGCATCTTCACATGATCCAGATCCCCGAAACCGGCTTCATGCGTCTGAAGCAAATCATCGGCGACCCAGACGCGACCCCGCCCATTATTGGCCTTATCCCTGTAAAAAAGACCTGTTGGTGGGAAGGCGTGAAATCGGGCCGGTTTCCAGCTCCCATTAAGCTCGCCCCCCGAATCACCGTCTGGCGATGCGAAGACATCCTCGCCCTGATCAAATCCCTTTAAGTCCCCTATTCACAGTCGACGCCATTCAAGTTTGCTGCACGCTGCGGCAGGCGAAGAGCGCAAGACCGTGTATTCGCTTAAGAAAGGTAGAACCATGAGCATCGAATCGCTTCTTGAAAAACTCGACGGCGTTAGGCAAACCGGCCACGGCAAATTCGTCGCCCGCTGCCCATCGCATAACGACAGCAACCCAAGTCTTTCGATCACCGTTACCGGCCTTGGTGTCGTACTGCTGCACTGCTTCGCGGGCTGTGCCACTTGCGATGTATTGGACGCAGTCGACCTGGACTTCGCAGACCTCTATCCGCCAAGAATTTCAATGGACGGATATGCGTACAAGCCAGTTCGAGCGCCCTTCGACGCCCGCCAGGTTCTTACAGCGTTGTCGGCTGAAGCGCTCACCATCATTCAGATTTGCCGCATCGTGTTGGATCACAAACCATTGACATTGGCCGACTATACGCGCCTCACCTTGGCTGCACATAGATTCCAGGCCGGATTGGAGAAGATCAATGGTTAATCCTTTTCTGCGCGGCTGGGCAATGCTCGATGCCCATTGGATGAACAAAGGGAGCGGCGCCGCTCGCCCCCAAAACGAATTGTGGTCCGCCCCGACCGAACTGCCGCCAGCGCAACCGGTTGTTCCACGATTCGACGCAAATCTTCTGCCCGAGAACTTGCGGCCTTGGGTGCTGGACATTGCCCATCGCATGCAGTGCCCAGTTGACTTTGTGGCAGTAGGTGCAATTGTTGCTGCGTCGAGCCTGATTGGCGCTCGTGTCACGATGCAGCCCAAGGAGCGTGACGACTGGCGCGTCACGCCAAATCTCTGGGGCCTCATCATTGGACGTTCTGGCGTCATGAAAAGCCCGGCCTTGAGTGCGGCCTTGAAGCCCCTCCGCGACTTGGAAAAGGCGGAGTACAAACGCTGGCAAGCTGCGTACAAAACCTGGCAAGACGAGGCTAAGATGGCGGCGTTGTTGCACCTTGAGAATGAAAAAGCGGCAAAGGAATTGGCCAACAAAGATCCTGATGCCGCACGCGCCCTCCTCCAGCAAAGCGAGGCAACGCCAGAACCATCGTTGCGTCGCCTAATCGTCAACGACAGTACGGTCGAGAAACTTGGCGAGCTGATGCGGGTTAGCACCTGGGGCATGCTGTCGTACAGGGACGAATTGCATGGGCTTCTGACCGCCATGGATAAACCGGGGCAAGAAGGTGCGCGAGCATTTTACCTGCAGGCCTACGATGGAGATAAGGAATACACCTTTGACCGCATTGGCCGAGGAACGCATCGCATCGACTGCGTTTGCCTCTCTGTTCTGGGTTGTATGCAGCCTGGCCTGCTTCGAGAGTATGTACGTGGAACTGTCTCTGGAGGAAGCACGGACGACGGCCTTCTTCAGCGATTTGCTCTCGCTGTGTGGCCTGACCTATCCGACGAATTCCTGAATGTCGACGAAATTCCTGATGAACCTGCAATGAAACGAGCATGGTCGGTCTACCAGCGGCTGGTCAATCTACCACCTCCAGACGCGAACGATGCCGGTTGGCGCTTTACAGTGGAGGCACAGCAGCGCTTCAACGAATGGCGCGTCCAGTTTGAAGAGGACATGTTGCGTCATGCTGTGGCCCCCGCATTGGAATCGCACTTGGCAAAATATCGCAAGTTGGTGCCAGCGCTTGCTTTGATCTTTGCAATGATCGATACACCGGAAAACCACCAGTACGTGGGGATCAAGGAGTTGGAGCGCGCTTTGGCGTGGAGTACCTACCTTCGCAGCCATGCTGAACGGCTGTATGCAGCAACGACTTTGTCGGACCTAACTGGTGCCGACTTGCTCTTGAAGAAAGTCAAAGCACTGCAGCTCGGCGGACAATTCACGCCCCGCGAAGTGGTCAAGAAGGGTTGGACTGGCCTCGCGTCTAACGACAGCGTGCGAAAGGCCATTGAAGTGCTGATCGAACATGGGTGGCTGCGTCGGGAAGTTCACAAAGCTGCCGGGCGCCCCAGCGAAAGTTACCTCGTCCATCCCTTGATATTGGCCGAGGGCGGAGGATAACGGTTGCCAACGAACTCGAATAATGGGCCATACCATCAAGACCCGGCAAAACCGGCAAAACCGGCAATCGCAGTCTTTTGCCGGTTTGCCGGTCTAAAAATGGTACCTGGCCACGAAAAGAAATCTGGGCAACAGAGCGGTACGCAGATGGGTACGCACGACTTACGCGTGCGCGTACCTTTGTGCGTACCGGCACGATGGCCAAATGCAGTCAGGTAAAAGCAGCTACTTCGTTGTTACCGCGCTGGTCTTAAATGCTCATTGATCGCACTATTAATTCGACAGTGGGATGGTCCCACTGTCACTACGGCGTGATGCCAGAATGGAGAAGAAGGATGCAAACTGATTTCTCGTGGAACGACGAAGTAGGAGTGGTGGTTGTTAAAGATGTAGCAGCGACTGCGGTGTACACGAATGATGCGAATCAGGTCGTGATCCGTCAGAAAGGTACGCAAGATGGCGGGGATGTGATGGTCGTACTGCCGGCACTCTACGTTCCGTTCTTGATCGATGCCTTGCAGCAGGAACTCGACGACTTCAACGTCATCGACGAGGAGACGACTAGCTAGGCTTCAGCTCTATATCTAAAGGCAATGATCGAAAGAAGGGGGGCAAAGCGTAATGCTGCCCCCCCTTCCTTACTTTTGCACCCATGGGCACATTCGAGCCTAGCCTAGCTCGTGCCCGTCCAAGGTGATGAGGTTTCAAGTGGTTGCACTACAGTGAGCCAATTACCTGCGAACATTACGCGGTATCTTGCGAGCCGGTTGAGTCGACCAGCGATAAAATTGTTGCCCGAGAGCTGAGCGAGTATCGTACCCTGGCCTCCACCAGCGTAAACGATTCCGAGTTTACGATCAGGCCGGAACCATCGCACCACGTGCGCGACTGTAGAACGTCCAGCGGCAGGCAAGCTGGAGGTGGCACCAGGGTGAGCTTCGGTTTGTCCATAAATAGCAGTATAGCCAGATTCCTTTTAGCCGCTATTAGTCACATCAGCTTCTAGATGCTGGTTCTCGTATAGTTAAGCCTCCCCTGCGGAGCTTCAACGACGTGAATGAGCGCCAACACCAGTCGACGCTAGAATGGCTTCGGCGCAGTTCGCACAGAGGTTCGCACCCCCTACACGCGTGCGTACTGCGAACCTATTCGGCGCAAAAGCGACGAAGGATCGACAGAGGCTGGTGCAGCGCGTCTTTCGTGCTTGCGTCGATCAGCAAGCCTTACTTTAGCGCACGATCAAGTTTACGAGCGACGGAGCAGCGACGAGTGCATAGGAAAACACTTGGCTCGCCAGATCCTGAACTTTTTCCGCAGCGGCCTTTTTCAGCCCACCAGCAACTACATCAGTAATGCCAGAGATTGCCGACTTCTTTTGGGTCAACGAATTGGGGACCATGCCGAGAACAGTTAGCCCCTTTAGCGATAACCTTACCTGAAGAATTTCGCTTTGATCCAGGTAGCTGCCTTGGGACGTCAAGAACCCTTCGGATTCCAAGAATTTCAGCGATTCAGCTGCAAGTGTGTGTGCGTTGAAGGCAATTTCATATGAGGCCTCCTCCGGCGTTACGTCAGCAATTAGCGCCGCCACTTTAAGGTTCACTGGCACCGGGAACGCCGTATACAACTCGTTGAACACTGCAAGACAAAACCTGTTGAACAGATCCACATTTGGAGGTGGTTGCATGATCGCCCCTATTTCAGTGAGTGGAATTGGAACGCGGAGTTGCTGATGAAGAAATGCGCTCGGTTTGTCCGTTCAACGGACAAACCGTTTTGCTTCCTCTTGAACGGACGAAAATCAGGACTTTTTCCTTCAGACGACATTTCCTGGCAGGTGTGGCCCTGAAAGAAACATCGCCATGAAAGGCACCGCCGGTAGCCAGACCTGGCATGCGCCGGGACCCGGCAAGGACGCGATCCATTGCACTGTATTGTCCAATCCATCAGCGAGCGGGATGTGTGGATTCAGAACAGCGTCCCGTCGTACATGTCGCCAAAATTTGGGCGATCATTTCAGGCGCGCAGCCCCTATCGAATAGAAACTTGACTGCGGCAAGTCGAGACTGTCTTGCAGCGATGTCGATTGCCGCCACGGCCAGGTGCGTCATGTTATGGTTCGGGCGGTTGGCGTCCATGACATTCTCCAACAGGGAATAGGTGTATTCATTGCAGTTTGCAGCCAAGGAATCGCCCGGAAAAGTACCGAAAACTCCACCCAGTCTCCCCCTTTCGATCACTAACCGTCAATACAACATGCGTACCAACGGTGTGACTTTCTGTTTGCTACGCAGTCGAAGTCGGCGTAGGCTAAAGTTGAGATACATGCCGAACGGGGCCAATATGAACAGCACTTTGCTCAGCAGCAATAACGTTAATGAATGCATCCGTCGCGTTGAAGTTCAGGACGAACATCTTCGACACTTACGTTTCAAAGTGGAAATCCATGCGACGCAATTGCTTAAGACCAGTGGTTCGGAGCGCGAGCATGCCTATCAACTATACAAACAAGCGATGCGACGCTTGCTGTCGTATCTTTCGACCAATTTCGTTGAATAGGCGCGTTACGACGCAGCCAACGGCTTGTCATGATCTGGACAATGTACGAGATGGAGATACGAAGACGGTGGCAAGCTAAGCCTCGAGGCCGCCGCAGCGCTGAATTTGTTCAAGGATTTTTCATGGAGGTCCGGCATTTGCTGATCGGGAAATCTGATGATCCGCTGCAACACTTGCGGCGAACCATAATGGACCTGCTGGAACCCTGATTTGCCTCTTTTTCTTTGTCGCCGTAGCGTTTTCCCCTTGCTCAGTTGATTTGGCGACAAGCCCGTTTCTAACGGGCTTTTTTGTCAGTTTGGATTGCAGCACAAGCTGCACACTGCGGCTGTACGTGACCTCGTTGCTGCTCATTTCCAGGCGCTTATCGCCACTAATCGTGACATGTTTGATTTCCCAGCCATTATGCGGCGCAGCGTTGTCACCGGCCTGAAGATGGGCCCGCACTTGGGACTTTGTTAGCGGCGAAACTTTGGAGTTGATGCACAGGTCTTTATCGAGCCAGGTTCAGATTGGCCTTGTGCACCACGCATCCACGCAGGCGTTCGCCGGCATCGGTCTGCGTGCTTATCAGGCCGCACGAGGTTTGACATTATCAAGCCAATGAAAAATTCCCACGATATGCTGGCCCGCATGATCTTCTTTGATGCGTCTTCCTACAGCAAGCGCACCTATGCTCGCTTCCGTTCGAGTCAAGCGCTTGAGCGTTTCGTGTCGTCGCCACACGCGATGAGTCGAGCGGCATCGCTGCGTTGGGCACGCGCCTGGCTGCTGGTGATTCAGCTTCCCGCAAGAGAAAAGCGATTAGCGCCGCTTGCTCCGTCGGTCGGAATGAACGACAGCTCCCTGAATTTCAAAACGGGTCATTGCACTTTGACGCGAGAAGACTCGCTCAATTAACGGCGCTGGAACACCAGCCAGCAGCGCGGCACGCTCGCCCGCCATTTCCCCGAATGCAGCTCGAGTTAGAAGGGCAAGTGATAGCTTTTCAGCTGTTACATAATCATTTCGTCTGGTCATGCCTGCTACGCTACGCTGATAAACTCGGGCATGGCGCTGCGGACGCCAACTTTTCAAGGATGCAGCTGACCATGCCAACAAAAATCCATGATTCCGCACTGGGCACCGATGCGGTGTTGAGCTAAGTGGCATATGATGACTGAATACGTTATTGGAAGTAGGTATCTCATGAGTACCACAACCATCATTGGCTTCCTCCTAATGCTCCCGCTTGGCTATGGCGCCCTATTCCAGGCACGCCCCAAAAACTGGGTGTTTGAGCATGCGTCCATCGCAATGCTGGAGATTGCCGGGTTTGTTAGCGGCCTGATCCTCGTTCTGGTGGGGGTGTTTGCATGAGCGGAGAGCCACCGCGTCGATCCATGGCGGCTCCATTGACATGGTCGACGCCACCTTGAATTTCGCATGACGGCTAAGCCGAATCGATGACCACCGGCAGATACTGCGCTACTACTTCCCCCCACGCCTGCAAGCGCCGCATGTGGAACTCTTGCGTCCCTGCCTGCGTGCCCCAGGTGTTGGCCTTCATCAGCGCGGCCATCACCTCGTCCTCCTGGCGCTCGAAGTCCTCCACCATCATCTGGTCGAGTTCACGCACCCGCGAATCCAGCTCCCCCGATTGGGTCAGGCGATGAAAGTCCTGTGGCCGCTGGTCCAGCATCCAGCGCCGAATTGAACGCTCAAGCAAATTGCGGCTTGGTGGAATCATGGTCGTACTTTTTTTTCTCGACTTGGCCACTATGTGCGGTCGCTGATGGCCGCCAGGTTTTCGTTGAATCTTTCGGCTTCGCCACAGCACCCAGACACAGCATGGCGTGATGTGGGAACTGAAGATCAGGACGGTCGACGCGACCGGGCTTACTCGTCCAAAAACGCCCGCATCGTTTTCTGGTACTTGCGTTCCTTGGCGGCCAGCTCCCTGGATTCCCAGTCGTCCACCGGCTCGGGCTTCAGAAGGATGAACTGCGCCAGCGCCACTTCTTCCGCTTCGTGTTCCAGCCCCCCCTGCGCCGTCAAGTTGACGATTTCTGCCTGCGCCTGCCTTGCGGCGGCTTGGATCGCCTGCTCGAACTCCCCGTCCGCCATCAGTTCCAGCGTCTTCTGCGGCAGGTGGCGTTCCCAATGCTTGCGCGCCTTGATCGCCAGTGTTGTCCTGTTCATGGTCGACCTCCTTGCTGGGTACAACTTTATTATCCCCTTTTCCGCCCCCGGCGCATGTTTGTTGTCGAACAGGTGCATCACATGATCAACGCTGGCCTGGCTTTTCGTTTGGTTTCGGCATCGGCCAGTTCGCGCCTCCATTTAGTCCTGTGTAGCAGTGGGGTAGCTGCCGCAAATTCTGGCAGCAGTCAGCAACGCAGCGATGCGTTGTGGGGGCAAGAATCGGGAAATGTAGCGTCAATGGTGAAGCCTTCGTTCGGTTTCTCTTATCGGTTCTTTGGCAGAGGTAATCTATGCATTGCTAGCAAAATGCTTGCTTGATGCGGCCTGGAAGGCAGTCGCTTTGCACGCTTCAAAGTGCATGGCTAGTTGGAGTCCTTCCTTAGTTGATGGTTGTCGAAGCAGGCTAGCGCTCCTGCCTGCCACTATCGACGCCACTGATAAGGCATTGATCAGCACAATCAGACGATAGAAATTTGTTGGCGTATGGAAGTCTGAAATTAGTCCGTGGACTATTCCATGACGGTTTAACCGGCTCGTTTTTCCGTACATTGAAGTATGCTGATACAAGGCATGCTCAACAAACACTCGGATACTTTCGACCATTTGAATTCGTTCATGCGCCTGATCAAAAAAGGCAACCGATGCTAGCTCAGTCGGAATCCAATCAATGCCCTTTAGTTCAACTTCTTTTATGTGGCGTCTCTGCACTTTAGTTAGAGTCTCCAGGAAACTCTCTGCATCGATTCGGTCATCGATGTTCATGCCCACCATCTTTGCCAGGTTACGAATAATCCCCTCAACGCAGGGGATTAACGTGAGCACTGACGCTCTATGCAAACCTAGGTAATGGGCTTCGATAGCCTCCAGGAGACTGTCATAAAACGGGACAATACAAGGGTCCCGCTGATAGATACCTGTGCATGCGTCTGCCATGTCTAGGCTGCCGTTGCAGCGCTCTTCCAGCATTTCCCCGACAAGCCTTTCTTTCTCCTGTGGCGTTTTGGCGTTTTCAATTTGCGCGCCGTGCGAAGACAGATAGCCCAACGGAATGTATGGTGGCAAAACAAGGTCAACATCAAGAAAGATCTTACGTAATCGCGTCACTCCAGAATTCCGATTGATGGGCGTGATCGTGCGAGGGAAGAATGCCACTCCCTCGGCACACTTTATCAGGTAGCCATCAACATCTAAGAATGAAAACATCTGTTTCGACTCCACAACTGCTTGAACGCCCTTGCGATCTATCAGCGCTTGTATCGCGTCAGCCCCTTTTTCCAGTAGCTTAGCTTTGCGGCACTCCTTATAAAGGACCGGGAAGTATCTTGAATCGATCAACGTTTTCCTTCCTGTCATTGCGGTGCGAACGGAGCCTGCGCCGTTAGCGAGATAACGGTTCCGCTTAAGTTGTCGAAGAAGTACGTGCGTTCAAACGGGCTTACAAACGAGCCTAAGGATTGAAGACTATCCCGGTTAAAGAACTGTGAAGGGCTACTGCCTTTGGTAGCTATGACGAGCCAATTTTCAGCGATCACATTCCTGTACTTGGGCAAGCGCTTTGCCTTTGCTGCAATTCGTTCTTCAATGTGCTGCCTGGTTAGCGGTGCTACCCAACCCGCACCCGCTTCCGTCCAATGCTCTTGTGGGCCGTGATCATCAAGGCCATAGATTCTTACACGAGCTACCGAATCGGGCAATTCGTCGTCATATTCTTCTGAGCGTAACACTATGGCCTGACCAGGGCTTACCGGGTGACATCCGACGAGTATTGCCAGTTGTTGCGCTGTTACTTCCAAGTTCTCGTTCGGCCTTATGCGACCTGAATAGAAATTGACCTGCACGTTGACTCGCGCATTGGACCAGAGCGTTTTGTGGAAGGCATGCGCCTTTTGCAGAAGGCGACGCGCCTTGCTCTCTTGCGCTTGACGACTGTGAGAACCGCCGTTAATTTCGATGTACGTCTCGGTCAATTCAACGCCAATGCGTCGCCCCTCATGCTCGATGATAAAGTCAGGCGGCTCTGGTGCATCAACAATCGAAGCCGGGATTGCCGCGTGCTTCAAGAAGCTCGTAAGCAGGTATTTCTCAATCCTCTTCTTGTCGTCGTTGCGCATGTCGAAGCTTCACTTATCACTGTTTGAGAGCTTCAATTCTAAAACATCCGCCTGTGCGTCGCGGCCAAACGAGCGGGGTTCTTTACTGAATCGGCGTTGTCGGTTAAGGATCACCTCGCCGCAGGCAGGGCATTAATCGCCTGTCACGCTGGGGATGATCGCGCTTTTGCCCTTGTAAGTCACGGGGAGGTCGAGGGTATCGTGCATCAGTGCGGCTCAGCCACAGACTGGACATTGCATAGTCTTGGTTCCTCAATTGTTTGATGCGCCACTAACAGCATCCTAGCGGACCCGAGAGGACGGCTGCACCATTTGCGTCGATATCGCCCCCTAGACAGGTAAGAAATGGCTGATCAAGTCTGAAGGGCGGCAGTCAACATATTACCTTCAAGAGCTGCGTGCTTCGCTCTTGCAAACAGCTTACTTCACAAGGGAATGTGTCCTGCCACGATGAATTTCGCTGATTGTTCCATTGGTTACTCCGAATATTTTTGACACTGCAGTCTGCGTCATTCCTTGCGCAAGCAGTCGCCGAATTTCCCGAACATCCTCGTCCGACAGCTTCCGATTGGTGCGCGTGGCGCGAATCCGCTGACGCTGTTCTTCAGTCCATTCGCGCTCCATATTCCGTTCTGCCAAGCCTTTCTTCGGCTTCCCTTTATTTGCTAGCGAAATCTTCAACTTTGTTTCGGGAGTGATTGCATGGCCTGGCTTTCCCTTCTGCGCACGGTTTCGTTCACTGGTCCACGGACACTTCCGAATCTTCATCGCCGCACGAATCTTCTCTTTATGCTCCTCCGACTTCGGAACGCCTATGCAGCCGTCGCCGCCCATCGATCCATTGACTAGGTCATGCCCGGCATCGGTAAAGTGCTGGATCCACTTCATCTCGTCGACGTGCAGCTCGGCGCCGTCCTGAAGGGATATGATTGTCAGTTCGTTGCCGGCTTCCAGAACGGACTTAATCCATGCGGTGCGGCGACTCTTGTCCCTGCCCCGCCTGGTCCACGTCAAATGCTCCTTGAGGCGCTCACTAACCACTTTGGTTGTCTGCCCCACATATCGAATCGTTGCGTCCTTTGACGATGCCAAGCCATACACGGTAACTCTAATATCCAACATATCCAACTGCATACTTCTTCCACACCCCATCAAACAATATAGAGACAACGACACTGAGGTACATGTACCGTCGAAAGTCGGAGATTATATACGGATGATTGGCGTGTGCCCAATCTCTCCAAACATCGTCAAAGTCCCGCTCTGGTTGCGCTTGGTCAGGCAATCCGCGATATTCGCCTCGAACGCGATATGTCGCAGGAGTCGCTGGCCCTGCTCGCAGAAGTTGATCGCAGTTACTTAGGCCGCGTCGAACGAGGCGACAACAACGTAGCCGTGTTATCCCTGCTCAAAATCGCAGAGGCGCTGGATATCACAGTACGCGACCTGATTGCCCGCGCTGGGCTTTGACTGGCCAGTCCACCATTGGACGGTCAGTGTCGATCAGTCCGAGCCACCACATTTATTTCTGCCTCGGCTGCCTCACCACTGGCTCCTCCATTGCCGCACGCCGCCGCTGCTCATCTGCGGCAAGTAGCGCCTGACCAGCCAAACGCTGCTCCTCTGAAAGATCACTCAACCTCGGCAGGTTTTCAATGTGCGGCCCCCATCGCTCCTGAATCGCTCGAAGTGAAATCTCATAAATGTTCGACAGGTTCTTGTGAGGAGCTAACAATGCGTATAGTTCCCTTGCGACCTGCTTTCTCTCAAAAAGCCGTTTACAAATCCAAAGATAGACGTCAACCAGCTCAAGCCCACAACTGCTTACACCTGATGCAAATGTTAGAGGTACGTCAGGAACATCCGCTAGATCCATCTTTGGCAGTCCCGGGCCAAGCTCCCATTCGACTTCACGGCTCTGGGCGTAGGACTCCAATAGGCTTTTTTGGGCCTTATTAAACTGCGATTGCTGATCAACTATGATCCGCTTGGCCTTAACGCTTGAATCCCGTATACGCCTGGTAATTCCATGAATCACAGACTGAAATCCCACTACGTTAGGCATCACTTGCAGCCGGGCCTTGGGGTCCTTTGTGTTGTAATACAGTTCGTGGGGATTGTTAGCCGCCCAACGCAGCGCGTCGCCAATAACTTCCCTGCTTCGGGCGTCAGGAAGTCGGCTGACCCGAGTAAGCAAGATCGTGCAGATCGACGTTAGCTGTTTTGACGCCTCCGCGGAATCAAGTGAAATTCTGGCAGCCCACGCTGCCTTGGCTAACTCCTCATCGAACAAGCCAGATACCTTCATCAACAGGACGTATCGAATAGGCGTCCAATACCCCGTCCATGTCATTGCCGGATTTAGTCCCGCGTCGAAAACCTGGTCGAAGAAGCAGATGACCGCATGATCGGCCTTCACAACGCGATATATATCCAACTGCAAGCCAAGAGTGCGCTGAAGTCTCAATAGCTGTGGAAGCACTTGAACCAGCCCCCCGCTGCCAAGCTGGTTTGCATGTAAGCGCTCCACTCTGAGTTCAGCACGTAGCCTTTTCAGTTCAGGCTCTGCAAGGACGTCCACATCAAAAGCGCATGACAGAACACCGTAATACAGCATTGGCTGACTGTCGTCGAATAAATTGGGCCCGGTATGGCCGCTTTCATCAATGTAAAAATACAAAATGCATCCTGTTCAAGTCGACTTACTATTTACCTGCGCTTGATCTGCATTGCAAAGGCCAGCAAATCAAGCCATGCTTACTCATCTCCAACATCCACCGATGTGGCCGCTTGCTCTGCCTCTCGGTCTTGCGTCCAACGTCTGAAATGCATCTGAATGTCTTCCAAATCGAGCATAGCCCACGGCTCTTTAGGGTCAGAAATTTTCACGCCGTCGAGATGCCCGTAATCGCATTGAGCGCCAGGCGCAACGACAACAGTGCGGGTCGAGGGATCGATAGAAATAAGGGCCAAGTCGAACAGGGTGTGCACGTCTGCACGTAGTAGGATGCCTCGCTTGGCTTCGTAATGATGCCCCTGCGAATAAGGCACAACATGTGCGGCCTCCAATGCAGCAACCGTCTCACAGCCAGTAATTGCGCATCGATTCTCATAGAGTTTCAAAAGAGTTTCTCTAAACCCGGCCTGCCCTCGTCGACTCCATATGTCACGCAGGACTTTTACGTCTTCAGGACGAAGTATTTCACTGATTCCGCTTCGTTCAGAATCTTGCAGAAAGACCCGAATTGCGTTGATTAGATTTTGAGTTTCTTTTTCGGAGGAGATTGCAATCCGATGAAATTTATACTTCGATTTTGGTTTCGCGTACTTGCCGACCGAGGACTGGAGCCCGTGAATCCAAAAATTGACCTCCTCAACATCTCTCAGTGTGCATTGCGCCAAGGCCTTGGCCCCTAATGCAACCTCTATGGTTTGCGGATCATCCGTTTTGCTTCCATACAGCGAAACCATAGTCTTCGTTCCCTGACGATACCGCTTCCGATACTCTTTATCTTTGTTTTTACTCCAATGACTCGACTCTGCCAAACTATCAAACTCGTTGACAACTAATTCCCATGAAAATGACATAGCCATCACCTCCAAAGCTAGACCACACGCGCTTCCGAAAGCCTGCGCAATATTTCAAAAGCATCTTTGCGATCCATAGCAACGCCGTTGTGCCATCTCTATCGCCACCTATGACGTCCCGCACATCCCCTACACCGCACAATCGACTGACCGAATGACGGCATTCGGGCAGCACAAGCGGGAAATGGCAGCAGCCAGTTTGAAGCATTCACCTTCACTTACTTCTAAGCTCGTGGAAGCACAGACTCTCGAAATCCCATTGCAGTTAATCGTTGACGTTGTAGTCGGAGTGCGCTCGTAGGTACAGCAAGCCAAAGAAGATTTCTCGCTCGGGTCAATGCAACGTACCCTATGCGCCCCAGTTCACTATCGACGCCATCAAGCATCGCTTGCGAGTGCGCCCCAGTAGCGACATACAAAACCGCATCAATGCTTTCGCCCTTCGCTCGATGAACTGTGCTTGCACGCAGCCTTTTTTTCATGACATCATTCACATCTGCTCGCGTATCTAATGGCCCTGGAACGAGGCCAGTTCGAGCCAGCTTTCTTCCGATATGGTCAACTGGCACAAGGCCATATTCCCTTTGAAGTTCGTCAAGTAGTTGGCGAACGCGTTCGAGCAGGACTGGGTGCCATTGGCTCGCGCCGGGTAATACTGCTGCGGGAAGCCCCGCCTGTGAGTCTCTCGTAAATCGCCACAATCGGCGTCGCAATTTGCGCAGCGCAGGGTCTTCGTCATTGCGAACAAGGCGCGACATCAGGTCATGAGGCGGATTAATCAGCAAACTCATCACACCACGTAAGACAAACCTGAATGCCTCCATGAAGTTGCCGTTGACGTCGCGGTAAAGCGCAGCCTGAACGAAGTTTTTCAAAGTCCCTTGCCCGCACGGTTCGATCACTCCAGAAAGTCTCCGGGCTGAATCCGCCGAACGGCAAAGTATCGCCGCATCTTCTTCTTTCATCTCTAGCTCCAGTACTTTGGCTCGAAAGGCTTCCAGAACACGGGGCAAACTGCGTCCGGTGTAGCCAATGAAGTAAGCTGAATGGCGCCCATCCTCTTCCTCGCGGTCGGGGTCATCCACTCGGCCTGAGGCTGCGTTTGCTACAGAGAGAATTGACGGCAGCGACCTATAGTTACAGGTCAACTCAAATAGCTCAACACCTGCACGCAGGTGATAGTTGCGCAGGAAGCCCCCATCTGCACCTGCAAATTCATATATGGCTTGGCAGGAGTCGCCGATTAGTGAAATCTGCACACCGGCCTCGGAAAGAAGCTCAAGGATCGCTTGGTGAACGACACCGATATCCTGCGCTTCATCTACCAGTATGTGAGGGAACCGACGCGCCAATGCTCGCAGTAGTGTCGCATTCGCTCTAAGAGTCTGATAACACCAGTAGCGGCCAAGTTCATGCGTATATGCACCCATTCTCCCTATACGCGCAACCTTTCTTCTAACATCCTCTTGATCCAGCATCTCCTTTTCACCATTGTGATCAAAGTAAAAAGTTGGCTCACCTGCGTCAATGCCAACGACTACCTTATCCATCGAAATCGGGTATGCAGTGGTTTGACATCGAATGTCGCTGACGAAGGGTTCACCTCCGGAAATTAAGAACGGAGTCCGTGCCGCCCCCATGATACGGTGGGCATGGGGCCTCAGTACATGTGTGGTAAGGAATGCATCCAACGTGTCTATCTCTACCCGGTTTCGTCCAGCAGAATGAGAGAGCGACTGAGATAGAGCCTGATAGGCCTGTCGAAAAGTATTAACCGCGACGTTTGAAAAGGAAAGCAAGGATACGCGTCCCCGGGATTCACCTAACCTGCGCCGCAACTCCACAAGGCGGCGAACTGCTGTAAAGGTCTTCCCACTCCCCGCACAGGCGATAACCGCCAACGGGACCAAAGGAGCGCCTATCACGGCCTGCTGCTCCTCAGATGGCCTCACGCTTGCTCCTGCCAATTACAAATATGTTCCACTGCAAGGCGAATGTATTCAGGCACGCTGCAATCGGCACCATCAGTAATCACTTGAGCCAACGATTGCCCAAATCTCCCTTTTTGAATATTGTTTTCCTTCCGCTCAAACATCCCCTTGAAGAGTACCTTAGCCTTATCTCGATTGTCTGCTTCGCCTTCAACCTTTCGTCTTAAGTTTCTTGCGATCTTTGGATGGAAGTCGGCCAGCGCAGTAAGCATCGCATCACGATTATTCTCATGTAAGGCTAGGTCGTACTCAAGCGTCTTTACACCGTAAAACACTCTTACATAACGATCTTCTCGAGCCTTCATTTTCGCCGTGTTCTTTGAAATAATGACGGCGTCGCCCAGTGCTGGATAAACGGCCTTGGCCTTTCGCCGCTTCCGCGCTGCCGCAGGGGGGCCTCCGTCTGCCGGTTGTGCTTGGCGTTGATTCACATCGCCATGCGCTATGACGTCGGGTACTTCACCATCAACATCCGCATCCTCAATATCGTCTTCATCATCGTCATAGCCCACCTCCTCATCATCCTCCTGAGCCGCTTCACCTTCCACTTGCCCTTCATTGTTTGGCTCTACATTCTCTTCGTCTGCTTCGTCGATCTGAGACTGCGGGTCCGCATCCGTGATCAAAGCGACAGGTATCTTCAAAGCATTTTCGCCGAACAAAGGAAGGAATGAATCAAAGTTCAGTCCCTCCACGCTTATTAGACTGACCCCATGCTCGCGCAATTCATGCCCGGCTTTGTTGGCCAGTACGTCCACAAGCATGCGCTCAGCGGCGCCTTCGACGAAAATCACTTTTCGTGCAAAAAATAGCTCGGCACGGGTCACATCGAGATAGCGCTCCAACTTCTCTCTCTTACCTTTGTCGAACTTAACTTCTCTTGGAAAGAAGGACGTCACGATGTCACCCGAGTCAACGAGGCAAGTGAGCGAGTCTAAATTAGCATTGCTTGCGAAGTGCGGCGAATGACTGGTAACAAATAGCTGTACTGGCTTCTCCCCGACAACCGCTGGCAATCCGGCAAGGTAGTCAAGCAGAATTGCTTGCAGTTGAGGGTGAAGATGGGCTTCTGGCTCTTCGATAATTAGTCCACGATAGGTGGCCTCAGGATTCTTGGCCAACTCACTCAGGACTACGGCCATGCAAATGAGGTTATTAAAGCCAAGGCCATTTTGATCCAACTCAAAATTATCAACTGTCAGCGCTAGGCGTGAAGACAGTCGTTGGAAATCACTTGCACTTAACCCGACGGTGATGGCTTGGGACAAATGGTTCCCCAACATTTCCCTATGCCGTGTAGTGACTGCCTGTTGCGTGTCTCGGATAGGTCGATGTCCAGTCAACTGAGCGTCAAGCTCGATCAAGGCGTTGTTTATTCCTGCCCGACCATCTTCGTCAGCCAGGAGATGTATAAGGCGCGCCAACTGACTGCTCTTGCTTGGGCGTAGACTCTGCGATGCATCACGAAGCGGCTGAAGATAGACGCCACGCAAGTTTTCCATCATATCGGAATTGAGTGGAACGTCTTCGTGGTCACCGACCCATCTTTTCACTTTGAAGCGACCGCTCAGGTCGGGATCAAAGTATCGTATCCGAATGTGCGCTTCCACCTGACCATCAGCCATCTGTTTAATGGCAGCAAGGAAATCGGCTTCATCGTCCGGTTCGAGTTCACGAAAAACATAGTGAAATTCGATATCGCCCTCGGGCATTCCCTCGGGTGGCCGATGCAAATCACCAAGATCAAAACGGGGGTACGGCTCATCGTGCCCAGCAAGCAGCGCACGAAGACAATCGACGACTGCGCTCTTCCCTACATTGTTCGCCCCGACAATGACATTTAGCCCAGGTTGAAAACGGAGCTGTACGTTTTTAAGTTTGCGAAAATTGGAGATGCCTAATTCAGATAGATACATCGCAGTATATTTTGCTCGTAAACAATAATTCAAACATACACGATTGACACTAGCTTCGTCAGCTACGAACAACCATGTGTAGGAAAAAAGAATACATTTTGTTAAGTCAGAACAATCTGATTTTGCGATTGACATACAACCAATCTTGAGCCGACCATTGGAGCCACCATACGATTTGTAGAGAGAATGCGATGAAAGAGCCAACCGTTTACTTAGATAAGATGGCGGAAGCAAGAACGCGCCTGGCTGCATGCGAAAGTTATGCATCAGTATTTGGGCAATCGCAGGACCTAATCGCCTTAGAATCCGCTGCATTGCAACTAAGAAAGGCGATGGAAGCCATTGCGTTGGCAGCCATCGCTCCCAACAAGAAGCAGTACGCGGATTTCCGGCAACTTGCTGTGAAGTCGCCCGATTTTCGGAAAGACTATCAAGCCGACACCATCTTCCTAACGATCAGCAACTTCAATCCCGACTTTTATCCTGATCCGATCCAGGGGCCAGTCCAAGCATCATCCGGTCACTGGCATTTTGAGCGTCGAGGCCCTGACTACCTGAAAAAAGACCAATTTGTTAGCCTTTACAAGAGGCTCGGGAAATTCCTTCACGCAGACAACCCTTGGGGGGGAGACAAAGGCTGGGTGAATCTGGCTAAGGACCTGCCCCAAGCTGTGCCGAAGTTGAGAAACCTCCTTCTAAAGCATCGCACGGTGATACGAGCCGAGGACTTCAGTGGAGTATGGGTCGTTGACGTCCCAGGCGATGGGAGTCCACCACAGATGTTCCAGGCAAGAGCTGCGGGTTCTTTTGTCGTTGAAAAGCCCATTTAGTACATAGGAAATACCTGTAGTGGCAGATTAGTGACTCCCTCCTTCAGGCGCAAGATGCTTCGATAATTTCCGAGTAAATGGGGTATACATGGGGGTATTCGCGTAATACGAACCCAAACTATCCGCGAAGTCACCTATGATTGAGGCCTAAAGTTCAATAGCCGCCGTCTCCACCACCGAACAAAAAATTAGGGCTCTGCCGCGCAAGCGGTAGGGCCCTAATTTTTTGTTCGCCGGCGCAAAGTTGGCGGGGCACGAATCGGCGTCCGGTACGGGCGCGGGGTGGAGCTGGGATTTCGGGCCGCATGCGGCCAGCCAGCGGAACGACGTTCGCTTGCAAGCGGACGACTCTTCGATTCGGCCATTCTCGAAATCGCACAGCGATTTCGCGCCATGTCAGCGGATCACGGCAAGCTCAGCAGCAAAGCGTCCTTAATAACGGATCACCCAATCCACGCACGATTCCCTACGTGTTGTTCAAGCCCCACCCTAGTGCTTTCATTGACTGAAATCAATTCGCGAAGTTTTCACTCTCCTACACTCGGCGGATCACGCCCGATCCTGGAGGGAAAATGGAAAGGTTCACGATAACCGAAGGTGCTCGTACAACCGTTGGTGGAGTTGTACTGCCAGGTTCCTATCCTGCCTCAATTAATGGGGAAAAGATCGCGCTGGAAGACGATGCAATCCTATGCCGCGCCTGCCGAAAGCAGAAGTATCGATGATTCAAATTGCTTTCTTACTAGCGCTGACGATGCAGAGCGATGCCGTTTATACATACGATAGCTACTAATCGCAGCTGCGCGGCGCAATATTTGATGCCAACGCCATCGTTCCAGCACCCACGATCGAGCACGGACATTTTGTCTGGCAGGGCAAGGGCTTTGTAATGACGCGCGCTCAGGCCTTCCCGTCAGAGCGGGCACATGAAGATGATCTAGGGCGACGTCCCATGGCTTATAAGATGGGGAAATTAGGCTGTATTGAGGGGCAGCCGTCGGCCAGCAGTGGGACGGCAGTAAGGCACTTTGCGGTGTATCTGATCGACGCCCGTAGCGCGGCGAATCCCGAGCTATATAAACTGCCCGGACTGTTCGGCTTTTGCAAAGGCATCAGATTAAGCGATGAAGGGAATGTGCTATTCGACAATGTCGAATATACCTACTCCCCCAACAAAGACGTGCCCGACGGAATCAATTTTATAGAGCAGAGAATTGACGCCGATCACTTCCGGCCCACGGGCAGGAGCCAACGAGGCAAGTTCATCGAAGAGGGAAATGTGTGGAAATCCAGGCTGAAGTCGGGATGTACCTCTTGCAAACCTTCCCGCATCGCTATGAATCATTGGGAAATATCCTCACTTCAAAATCGCCTGCTGTTTCTGGTAATGCTCTCGCAAGCCTTGCGCTAATTCACGCCAGGCGTGACAGACGGTGGCGTTGTAGGCGTCTGCTTCTGCGACTTCAGCAAGCGGAATTCCGGCGGCGTCACGGTCAGCGCTGGTGGCAGGTCCGGCAAGCTCACCGGACCAGGCGGCGTTATATGACAGCACGAAGCCAGCGTTGACGCCATACATAGCGTCATCAATCGGAGTGACATAGGCAAGCACTTGCTTCTCAATTTCTTCCCCCTTCAAGTAGATTTTCTGGATGCGGTCGCGATACTTGATTTCAGTCTGGACAAACACCTTCGTTTGCATCCGTCCGATGTCGACGGCGCGTGCTGCCTGCTCGGCCACGTAATCGGACATCGAATCGGCCCCCTTGCGGGCTTCATGCAGCCGCCCCAGCCCATAGGCGGCTATGCATAGAGCACCGAGGCCTGACCACTTGGCCCAAGTCGGTACAATCGCGCACAGCAGACGCTGAATCGTCGCCATCATGGCAGCACGTTTGCAGCCGGGCCATCAAACCGTGCCAGCCCCCGGCCTCGCATGATAGCGATCAGCTTATCGGCGTAGGCAGGGTCCGTCGCATATCCGGCTGCGGCAGCAGCCCGGGCCCAGCCTTCGCCCGACGTCTCAAGGAAGCACTTGCGGTAACGCGAATTTAGTTTGAAAAAGGCAGCGTGATCTTGCACGCAATGCAGCCAACCGTCGTACGCGCGAAACGCGCATGTGACCTGGACGCGCGCGCCTTTGACATATTCATGCGTGTCGACAAGCACCGTCGCGCCCTTCCAGCCCGGTCCCGGCTTTATGCCGAACAGGTTGAAGCCCGGCGCACGTGCCCCCCAGCTGGATTCCAGTGCGGCTTGGGCCAGCGTGAAGCTGGCTGGAATGCCGCTGCTGCGATGGCAGGCTTGCGCAGCGGGCAGTAACTCCGCGATGAATTCGTTCGGCGCCATCAGAGCACCTCTCTGACATCTTTAACGGCTGCAGCCACATCGTGCGCGATCTCGGCAAGATCCTTGCCACTGCGCCGCTCGAACCAAAGAACCAGGCCTCCGAGAATCCACCAAGCAGGCAGACCAGCCAAGACAAGAAACGGGGCCGCGACGAACAAAACGCCCATTTCAGGTGGGAGGCCATTTAGGGCAGCCAACTGCCCTGCGGATGCAAATAGGCTTGGCCACCAGCTGTGAACGGCAATGACCAGGAATGGCCCCGCAACCGCCGAAGCGATAAGCGTGCAGGCAAACCGGATTGCAGCCTCCTTGAGCGACTTGGGCCACATGAACAAGAAGGCCAGGCCGGTTGCTGCCGCCCCAGCAAGGACGGGGACGCCAAAAATTTTAATGAGGGCTCCGCCGGCAGTGGTTTCGATTGACATGTTCTCTTTCATTGAGGTTTTCGTACGGATTGTTGTGTTTAAGGCGCAATAGCGGATTGGCACTACTGCGCCCCTCCAAGTCAGCGGCAATCAAGCGCTTTGATGTTGAAAGCGCTGCGCAGAACTTCCGGTGCAGCGTTGGCAATGCCCTTAAATTCAGACGTCACTGCTGCGCGCAGAGCCTCGTAACTTTCGCTCTTCACTGCGGCCAAGACCGCAGGTGCTTCAGTGATTTTGAGCAGCGCTTGGCGTGCGGCCAGGACAGCATGGACGATCGCAACGTCGCCCGTCTTGTCTGCAACCCAGCCAATTTGCAGGATGACGCCGAGAATTTCCTGGCGCGTCGCACGCACCTCGGACATGAAGCTATCGTGCAGCACAACGAACGGTGCCTCCGGCAGAGGCTCGATGATCAACTGCCCGTTCAAAAATGCGAAGGAATAACCCATTGGCCTAGCCATCGCTGCTTGGTAATCGGCAATCGGAACCTCGACCAAATCATCTGGCAGATCGTTGCCATAATCGATATCGAAGGGATAGAAAGCGCCTGTAGTCTTTGAATAACGAGTTTTAATGTCCACTTCGATTCCTTAATGTCCAATAGCCATCCAGCGCGAATCAATGGAAACGCGGCCTGACGGGTTATACCCAGCGCAAATAAATCCGGTTGTACTGGAACCATTCGAACCGACTCCCCCAAACGACGACATGGAAAGGTGGCCAAATGTGATCGAGCGGCACGCGGCTGGGAAAGCAACCGGGAATGTGACTGCCACGTCACCGCTCACGCTTGTAACAACACTGCCCCATTGGATAAGCAATCCGCTTGGAAGTTTCTGGTAGCCATTCGCCAACAACGAATGCCCTTGGTTGACAAAGGCCGTTGTCGCCGCCTTGGCGGATTGATCGCCGACCGCTTGCGTTTGAAATACACCCGCTGAACGCAAAGCGGCAAGCAGCTGCGCACGGCTGCTTCCATCCAGGGCAAGTCCCGCCGCTTCGACCACAGTACAAAGTTCCTCCTGCACGTGATCGAACCAGGTATCCTCCAGATCTGTTGCCGGGATCCCTGCAACGGCATTCCCGTTTGTGAAACCGTGCTTACCCGCACCGAATTTGTCGACCGATTTGGTCGCCGTCGTAATCCGCTTCATGCGGTTCCTCCATAAGAAATGTAGACAATTATGTGAGCCGGCTGGCAGTTCGCCAGCAGGCAGGCAAGACCAGCGTCGCCATATGCGAGCGGTTCGCTCGCCCGCCCGTTCACGTTCCAATACGTCACATTGGCAGCCACCTGCACGTTGACCAGTCAGCCGCCTTGACGCTAGCGGCTCCCGGCTTGAGCTGCATTTGATAAAAACATGAACCAGAAGTTTTTGGCACATTTGTTGAATTGCCGGTGCTGAGGCGGATGAGCACTACTGCGCTCGAAGAGGTCAGCGGCTATCGAATTTCCGCAATGCTGAATGCTCCGCGCAAGCTTTCTGGGGCAGAACCGGCGATGGACTTCAACTCCAATTTCACAGCTGCGTGGAGGGCTTCATAGCTTTCGCTCTTCGCGGCTTCGAGTACCGCCGGCGCTTCAGTAATGTTGAGCAAGCCTTGGCGAGCAGCGAGGACTGCATTCACCATGGCGACGTCACCTGCCTTATCCGCAACCCATCCAATCTGCAAGATGACACCCAGGATTTCCTGGCGCGTTGCGCGCACTTCAGAAAAAATGCTGTCGCGCAGCACTGCGAATGGCGTTGGCGGCGGTGGAGTGATGACCAGTTGCCCATTCACAAAAGCGAAGGAGCTAGCTATCGGCCTGGCCATCGCCGCTTCGTAATCGGACAGAGGAACTTCCATCACATCCAATGGCAGATCGTCGCCATAGTCGAATTCAAGCGGGTAAAAGCCGCCCGTGGTCATCGAATAACGAGTTTTCATATTTCTTGATTCCTTAAAAGCCGATAGCGAAACAATAGATTTGAGCGCCCGCGCGCAGACCAGTGTTCGAGACCCACGCACCAACATTCACGCCGGTCTTTGACAGCAACCCAAACGATGCGATAACAGGCTGGCTGCCACCGTCATTTCGGTAGCTTCCGATTACTTGAAAACATTGGTTTGGGAAAATGATTGGGAAGGTAATGCCAAAGTCCGAATTTGCTTGGGTCGAAACGCCGAACCATTGGAAAATCAGCCCGCACGACAGTTTCTTGTAACCATTTCCCAACAACGAATGGCCCGGGTTGACAAAGGCCGTTGTCGCCACCTTGGAAGACTGATCGCCGAGCGCGAGTGTCGGAAACACGCCCGCAGAACGCAGCGCGGCAAGCAACTGCCCACGGCCGTTGCCATCCAGGGCAATTCCCGCAGCTTCGATCACAGTACACAACTCCTCTTGTACATTGTCGAACCAGGTATCCTCCAAGTCAGTCGCCGGGATACCGGCAACTGCATTCCCGTTCGTAAAACCGTGCTTACCTGCACCAAATTTGTCGACCAATCTGGTCGACGTAGAAATTCGCTTCATGCACCCTCCGCGTAAGAAATGTAGACAATTGTGTGAGCCGGCTTGTACTTCGCCAGGAGGCAAGCAAGGCCGGCGTCGCCCCACGATGCGAGCGGTTCGTTCGCCCGTCCGTTCACGTTCAAGTACTTCACATTGGCGGCCACCGGCACATTGACCCGCCATGCGTAGCGCCATCCACCTTGGTGCAGGCCAGAGTTACATCTGCTGCCCGTGCGAAACGGGCGGAACTCGGTAACCGTGCATCCCGGGTAGCCAATCGACGCCAATAAAGAAATAAAAAAGGCGGTCGACTGACCGCCCTGCCTGGCTAGCTTTTGATGCACCCGCCGTCGACGCTCCGCAACGTTTGTCGCGGGCGCCAAGCATTCATCCGGTAGCCCCACGTTTCGCTCCCAGTCATGCAACAACTGACTGGATTCGCGAGGGTCGAACTCTCGAACCAAGGCCGCCGCGTTGTTGTCAAGGCGTGCGAAGCTCTCGGCTGCAGCGCCCAGTACCTTTGCCAACAGGGTGTCCGGGTCACGTGGCCAGACTGGTCCCTCCGGTAGAAGCTGCAGCAAGTGCCGCTGATAGTCCTCTTTGGTCAGGTCCACGTAATTCCTCCGAATGTCGCCATCTCGCCAATACCGTGAATGACGTTTGCAGCGGGCTGGGCGAGCACATGATCCTCTTCGCCGGTGGCGATGCTGATCGCCTCGCGGATATGGCTTATCAGCAGCGTCTTCCCTGGCGCAGACTCGCGCAGGATCAGATCGCGCAACTCCGCCTCGACAGCCGCCTTGACGCTGGCGGTTCCAGGAGTGAGCTGAATTTGACAAAGAACAGGCTTTGCGACTGGAGCGACGACATACGCCTCCGCTGTGACGGGACGGCGCGCGTTGATATACGCCTGTACCACGGCAATCTCAGCCGGATCGGGGATTGGCGAAACATCGCCGTCACGCACGAATCGTAGCGTCACCGTGCCTGGCCCCATCTCCAGCGGGGAGACCCATGCCCGCGTTACACCCGGCACTTCCCTTGCCCATTTCACGTAGTCTGAGCTGCTGCCGCCTTGGGGCGGCTCTTGAATCCGTTGCAGGATTCTGCCGCGCAGCTGGGCATTCTTTTCGGTATCGGAGCCATCGACCAATCCGGCAAGATCGACCGTGCCCCGGCTCGATAGTCCGGCGATCGGCGAGACGAGCGTCAGCTTGGCGCCGGCCGCCGTGTTGGTCACTGCGCCGGCCGTCATCGCCTGTACTTGCACGCTTGCGGTCGACGCCACCAGCGTGATCTCGCTCGTGGTTGAAAATTGGACCCCGTCGCCGCGGACAAACTGGGTGCCGATTGGCACAGTGACGCCAACCGTCCCTTCGACGATCACGCCACCCGTCGATGCTTTGGCCGGCTTGCGGCCGTCTTCAAGCCAGATCGATGCGTGCCGATCAAGGTACTCTTCCTCGGCAGTATCCGGCAACAGTTGACGGCTCAACCACTCGACGTAGCCGTACAGGCCATCGGTTGCCCCTGCCAGGACATGCGCCAGCACATTCAAGTTACCGAACGCC
Organism: Pseudoduganella violaceinigra DSM 15887; assembly: GCF_000425385.1. Taxonomy (GTDB): domain Bacteria; phylum Pseudomonadota; class Gammaproteobacteria; order Burkholderiales; family Burkholderiaceae_D; genus Rugamonas; species Rugamonas violaceinigra. The sequence continues at coordinate 207,179 of NZ_AUDI01000001.1, forward strand.
AGCCTGGCGTCGGCCCCAGGGATGCGCTCGATGTCGGCATACGCTGTGTCGCGAAGTTCAATGAGTTCTGGTCTGGAATATGGCATGTTAAGTATTTGCTAGTTGCAGGTTGTTCCATGCAAAGTCGAACTGGAATTTCAGATTCGGCTTGCGCTCTCGTATGAAGGTGCATTGCAGCGCTAGAACTCCGGGGGCCGATATCTCGGTGATCACCTCGACTCGCGTGCACACCTTGTCCTCCACCAGCCACGCCAAAGCTTCGTCCGCGTACTCCTTCGCTCGCTGGACCACGGTCCGGGTCTGCTTTTCGCGCTGGAGCAGCCAAAGCCTGGATCCGATGGGCCGGCGCGTCATCGCGTCGCCCCACCACCCTTTACGTCCACCAGCCTCATCAGGCAAGCTGTCGTCGGCCCGCGCGCGGCGCCAGGTGAACAATGAGATCAATGCGGCGGTCTTGAGATCTTGCTCCGCGGAGAGTTGGCCAGCAGCGGCCAGGCGCCAATCGCCGCGCACGCCGGTGGCATCCCAAAAGGTTTGGATATCCATCTACATTCCCTGATCTGGTACCGCGCCTGGAAGGTTGTGACCGCGGTGTGCGTTGTAGGTCTGGCGCATGCCTGCCATCGACTTGCTGCCATGGTCAATGACGTCGCCCTGGGCGATGATGTCGCGCCCAACCGTCAGGTCTTGCGGAACATGCACCACTGGGGCGTTCTGGATCGTCACGTCCTTTCCGGCGCCATCGATCACGATGCCTGCGCGCGTGAGGTGTACCTTCTGGCCCTGGTCGTCGTAGACGGCCACCTCCCCCGATGCCAGCCCTTTGAGACGGAAACGGCGATCCTCCACGGCAATCAAAAGGCCATGATCGCGATTGCCGCCGACGAACACGACGACCCCCTCGGCGCCAGGCTTCGGCACACTGGTGAAGCCGTATTCCTGGATGCGCTCGACGTCGTCATGCACTTCTTCGGCAAGCAACTGCGCCTGCACCAGCTGCACCGCCTTACCATCGCCGATTGCCCTGAGAATGCAGCGTCCGACCATCAGCGCCGCCCTGCCGCGCGCGGCGGCTGTCATTTTTTCAATCGCTTCAAGCATCATGCCCTCTCAAATTTACTACCTGCGTCCTTGGCGCCTGGTTTGGGCTCCGGAATTTCCGGCAGCTGGTCAAACGCCTTCGGACTGGTCAGCTCAATCTCTGCCGTCGTGCCACCTTCGTCGAGCTTGAACGTGATCGCAGCCACCAGCCACTCCTCGTCGATGCGGCTGAGGCGATCAACGACCCGCACCATGCTGTTGATGCGCCAAATGTCATCGCCCATCGGATCCGGATACCAGCCCTGAACGGTGGCGACATACTTGCGTGCCTTCGCTTCCCGGTTGCCAACTTCCCACTCAGCGCGCTGCCGGATGCGTGCCGCATCAGCCTGCGATTCGCACACCACGATCAGTGGGCGGTACCGGGTAATCTGGCTGTTGCCGGTCTTCGTCCCGTTTGCCGCACGCTTCACAGTCGTCTTACTGGAAATGACCGCCTCGAGCTTGCCGACGTCGTCGACCTCCTGCGCGCTCGCCTGTCCTTTGACCGTAATCTCTGAAAATAGGTTCGCGTGCGACATCTCGAGGTTTGCCGACAGCACGTTCTTGCCGAACTCGAGCGGCACCGCAATACGGCCAGCCCGCCCCGCCCGCGTCAGCAGCAGGCCACCCTCGTGATCGGAAACGAGCAGCACTGCTTCATTGCGGGCGAGTCGTTCCAGCGCCCTGAACACCGTTTCACCGTTCTGGCATGCGAACTTGGGCAGGCATCCTTCGACACGCGGCGAATCAGGCGGGGCGGCCGTCTTCCCGCTCTTCTCTTGCTGTCCCGTAGGCTTCTTCGCGCTCGTCGTCTCGTCGTACACCTTGATGCCGAAGGGAGCGCACAGCCGGTCGGCAATCTGCTTGCCCGTCAGCCCCGAGTAGGCTTGGCTGGGCGCCGAACAATCGACCAGGTCGCCCGTCTTGTCCCGGCCCTTAATCTGAATCCGATGATCGTTCGAGTCGTAAGAAACGTTGACCGAATCGACGTAGCCATTAATGACCACATGGGCGCCGATTCTGACCTCGCAGAACTCCCCCGGCGGGATCGCCCATGCCGTCTGCTGGTCGGGCCAACGCTCGGTCAGGGCAATCTCGAAGGTTCCGGCAATCTGCTCAATGCCATGCCGGACATTCACGATCTTCCAGCCGCCATATACCTGGCCGCCGACATGCAGCGTCAATTTATTATCATTCATCATTCCGCCGCGAGTTGAAGTGACACGCCGGCTGGTATGAAGCCGGGGTGCCGGAGAGCGTTGCGCTTGACGATGTCGTCATTGCGCAGGTCACCGTACAGCGCATACGACAACACCAGCGCTGGCTGTGGCACGAGCAATTGCATGGAGTACGTCCGCGGCAGCGCTGCGCCCTGCCTTGACAGGTGCACGAGAGCGGCTGAGCGAACGGCCTTGAGCGCAGTGGCAACTGTCGCTGATGGGCGCGGCGCCCCGGGCGCGTAGTCGTGCGCATCAAAAAATCCGAGAATAGCGGCGCGAACCGTCTGCACGTCGACCGCTGTCGAAAGGTCTGCGCCGGAAGCGAGGCCGGCGTACCGAACCAAGGCAGCGCGCTTGACCAGCAAGGTCAACACGGCCTGCTGACGACGCACCACGCTTCGAACCGATTGCCCCGGACCGGCGCTAACGCTGGCACTCGCGCTGACATAAGGCCGCTCCAGAATGCCGGTCACCCGGTCAACGGAGCGCACCAGGCCGATAAGTTCCAATGCCAAACTGCGCGGCTCCTCGATGAGGCTTCCAAGCCTTGCCCTCACTGCGGTAGTCGCTGCGGCACTCCTCCTGAAGTCATCAAGCGCCAGAAATGCGTCGAGGGATGAAAGGATATCGCCGACACCCCAGCTCGGCAGTCCATCAACCGACAATTCCTGCGTAAAATCGTCCATGATCGCGCCATAAGCCACGTCCTGAACTTCCAGCAGTTCGGCCCCCGAGTCAATGCCGACCGTAGGTTGCGCCTGTTCGCCAGACTCGACGAAATGCAGCGTGAATTTCGCCAGTCCGCCGAACTCGGTCGACTCGCTCAACTCGCACTCAGCCACCACCACCAGTTTGGTGCCGTAGTAGCGATGCACCAGTTGCCCAGGCCCTTCTTCTTCAATTGCCGCAAGCAACTGATCACGGCCCGACATGTAGTCCGGACCGATGACGTACGCCTCGACCTTGTACTCGCGCGCGCGACGTCCCATATCTTCCAAATAGGGGAAGTCACGCTGCGGGTATTCATGCCGTGCAAGGCGCCGGCCAGCGGTCAAGCTGCCGGCGACCACGTCAAATGGAACGCCGCGAAACGACGCGGGTTGTAATTGATCACGCCAAGTCATAAGAAGTCCAAAAAGAATAGGAGGAAAAGTGAAAACTGCAAGAGTCCGGGGTCAGGCGCCCAGGCCATACAACCCAGCCGATACTTCAATCGGCACCGCGTTGTTTGTGCTCCACAACTGCCGCACCTTCGTCGCCGCGCCCAGGATCTCGAGTTGGATACGGCCACCGACTTCCGTCTTCCCGCCGCCATCTTTGACCGTTTGGGTCGCCGATAACCCGTTGCTGTTGCCCTGAGCAGCCCCAAGACCAAGGCTAGGCATGGCTGACGGAGCGTCGGCGCGCACCGCCGCCGCGCCGGACCACACCCCTGCGCGCATCCCTGCAATGTCCAGCTTCGAGACCATGGCGGCGCGGCCTGCCTTAGTCGCCGATTCTGCGAACGGACCGGCGAACGGCTCCGCATGTTTCGCAGCGTCAGAAGCGCGTTTAGTCGCAAAGTCGAGCAGGGACATGTTCTTGACGATGTCCAGACTCCCGACCAGAGGAATGCTCTTGATGACGCCGATAATCCCATTGCCGAGCGCCTGCCAGGATTCGAGGTAAAGCTGAATCAGTCCGTCGAAGAAGTTGACTTCAAAGACTGCCTTGATCCGGTCCCATGCGCCGACGAAATAGTCGACGATGCCGTCCCAGTTCTTATAGATCAGGTACGCGCCGACAGCGATCGCCGTAATGATCGCCACGACGGGATTGGCCATCATTACGGCCCAAAGATCCAACAGTCCGGCTTTCACCAGCGGCAGCGCAACAGTCCCGATAGAAAACAGTGCAGCAAGCGTCGGTGCAAACGCTGCGCCCAACAGCATCACAACGCGTGTTGTGGCGCTTGTGTTGTCGATTAACCAGCGAAGTGCCGATGCGACACCCGATACGACGTCGGCCACACCTTCAAAGAATCCCACGACCTTGTCCACGTCAAGGGAATTGACGAAGCGGTCCATCCAGTCGACCAGCTTCGGTATTAACTCGAGCAGGCGAGCCTCCCCCCGATCGAGCAGAACCTGCAACTTGGGAGCAGCCACCGCCGCCATCTTTTGTGCTGCTCGGCCAATCAGGCCAGTGATGCGGGTCATGCTGTCGGCAGCATTCCCAGCATCCTCGAAATCTTTTTCAGTCAGCAAAGCCGCCTTGGCGCGCTGCTTGTACTCTTCAAACTTCTCAACGCCCTGGCTCAAGCCTTCGGCCATCTTGACAGAGCTCTTGCCGGCGAGCGCTTGCAGCATCTTCAGCTTGGCGCCAGACTTGTCGCTCTGGCTGAAGACTTCCATCATTTTCTTCAGCACGTCAACGGGCGTCTTGGACTTCAAGTCCGCCATCGAAATGCCCGTGGCGGCAAACGCCGCCTGTGCCGCTTTGCCCCCAGCCACCGCCGAGCTCATATTGCTGGCCAGCTCCTGCATCGCGGCAGAAGAGTCTTCAGCCGAAACGCCGAACTGCCCCAGATAGTCGCGCAGGGCGCTGATCTCCACCAACTGCTCGCCTTTTATGCCGGCATTGGCCATCGAATCGGCGAAGTCATCGACGGCGTTTAGCGCAGTCGAAACGACCCTTGCGGCGGCATTACCAAAGCCCGCGATGGCCTTCAGATTGCCGCCGATCTTCGACAGAGCACCGCTGACCCTTTCCAAACCCTCAGTCTTTTGCAGGTTAGCCCACGCTTTGCCGAGCTTACTCTTGGCCTCGAGCTCTTCCACGCGGTTGGTAATCCGAATGATCACCGCGCTGGCTTGGTCCAGCGCGGCGATGACAATCTCAACACGGTCATTCATGTCTAACACCTTTCTTCAGGACGATACTGACTATCTCATCGCCTCGTACTTCTCCTGGGCGATATCTGCCCAGAAGTCCAGATCCGCCGTGTCGAGATTCATGATCGCCTCTGGCGTCCAGCGGAACGTCCAGGCGATCAGCTTTACCGCTTCGCGCCAGTGCCACTTTCCAAAAAAGGCAACACGAACTCCATCGCTGCGGTAACGTCGCCACCGTCAATCGAATCCGCCTCCGCGCGGGTAAGGCCGCATGTCGCTTCAATGATCTGGAGCGTCAGGTCGTAAGGCTTGCGCCCCGTGACCTCGATGTTGCGCATCTCGCGACCAACGGGGCGGCGCAGCTGCAGGACTTCGAGCTTGGTTCCATCCTTGAGCGTGATTGGGTAGGTCAATGGGAACGGGATGACTTGCCCGGTCTGTTGGCGAACAACGTTCGCGGCGTTGTTGTCTTGGTTTTCCATTTACGCTTCCTCCGCTTTCGAGCCGAAGAACTTCGCCGCAGTTTTCTCGGCTTCGTGTTTCAACGGTTCGGTAACGGCCGCATTGCGAACGACGTATGCCTGACCGCTGTCAGCCTCGAACATGATCGTCATGTCGGTCGCATTGTTGATATCCAGGATGTCGACATCACCGCTCATAGCGATCTCGCACTCGATCTCTGCATGCTGCGGCTTCTCGGTATAGCCGGTCACGCCGCCGTCAATCGTCACGGGAGTACGTACGACGCCGCCCGGGCTGAGTTTGCCGCTTCCAGGCATGGTGCCGATACGGCGGCCATTGAGGGTGATATACGCCGTGCCAGTGAATTTCTTGCTTGCCATGATTTTTCCTTAAGAAAATGGGCCAGCCTTAGACTGGCCCAATTGGTTGATTACAGTCGGAATTCCAGCTTGGCCGCAAAGACGCGGAACTGGTTGATCAGGTCGGGCGGCAGCAGCACATCGATACGGTTCGCATCGGTCTGACTACGTTCGACGATCAGGTCGGTTTTGAACTGGTCGAAGTTTTCTACCAGGCCGGCTTCCTCCCAGTCGCGGAACAGGGCGATCAGCTCGCCGCGGATGGTGCGCGGGGTAACGATCGCCTGGCCGGGCGCGAAGTTGGCACCGTCGTTCGCCAGCTTGTAGCGTGCAAACTTCTGTGCAATGCGCGCCCGCACGCTGTAACGCAGGTAAGACAGCGTGTACATCGTTTCGGCATCGCGGTAGCTGGGGTCGACGAAACCGCCGCTGTTATGCACATAAGTCGTCACCGCACGCTCGACCATCAGGTTGCCGCCAGCATCGGCGATGAAGGTCGCCAGGCCGTAGCTAAGAAGGTTGTTGCGTTCCGCCCTGGTAAAACGCTTCTCTTGCGTCGCCGGAAGCAGGCCAGGACCCACCAGGGTCTGCACCGGGCGTGCCGGATCGATGCCGCCCAGGTAATAGGCACAGATGGTCCCCCAAACGGCAGCATGCTTCCAGACCGGCATTGGCGAGCCGCCCTGCTCCACCGACCAGGCCACCACATGCTCGCTGTTGCGCGAATTGGACCAGGTGTTCAGGGTGCCTACCGTACCGCGGACAGCGGTGTGCGCGCGTCCATCGTTCTGCTTCAACGGACCCCAGCGCGACGCCAGTTCGGTCTCGATCAGCTGCAGTGTGGCGCTATCGGACAGGCCGATCAGGATCGTGTTGTATTGCGTTTCGCCCAGGTTCGCGATCGCAGCCGCAATCGACGGGTCGCCAGCGCCGCTGGCCATCGCCGTGATCGCAACATTCAGCCCTGCCGGCGTCTTTTGCGATTGCGGGTAATAGTTCAGCCGCAAGTCAATGTCGTTGCCCAGGGTCCCCTTATTGCGGGCGGTCAGGGTAACAGTGCCGGCAGCCGACGCAGCGGTCACCGGCAGGTCAGCATTGGCGTTGATCGCTGCAGTCAGGGCTGTCGCGATGATGGTCGGCGTATCGGTGACCGCGACCGCCGCCTGGACCAGCACGCCGGCGACGTACAGATTCAGCAACCCTGCTTCTGTCGGGGCGCCGGTCACGGCAATCGCGCCGGTCGCCGCAGCGCCTGCGCCATTGTCGGCGAGCGGAATGATGGTGGTCTCCACCATATCGGTCACCCCTTGCGACGCCTCGTACATCAGTGCGGCGTGCGAGCCGCGACCGCAGGCGGCCCTGACGTCTGCCAGGCGGGTGGCCATGAACGGCACATCTGCCGCAGCGGTGCCACTGGCGAGCTTCTGGGCGATCACCAGAATGCGGTTAGGCATCACGGTCAGGCCTTTATTGGCTTTGGAATTGTCGAACTCCACGTACTGGCCAGGGGCCAGGAGATTGACCGGAATTTGGTTGAAACTGACCGTCATGCTTTCGCTCCTTTTTTCGCAGCGTTTGATTCAGCGGCTTCCGCCACTTCCTCTACATCGCCGTCGCTGAGGCGGCGAATCCAAAAACCGTCGTCGCCGTCTACCGGCGTTGGACCTTCGATTTCGCGACCAGTTGCCGGGTCGCGTACCAGTCGGCCTTCAACGGGCACAATATTGATAACTCTCATACAGGGTTCCTCTCTTTTAATGGACCGAATGGCAGGATGATGGCCGCACGGGCATCAAGCTGTCCGTCGGGTGTGTGCGGCGCTGGCGGGTCATTGCGGGGGCTCGCCATATCGAACCGCACGTTTAATTGGCCCAGGTCGTCGAAGCCTTGGGCCGGCTCGTGGTAATAGGAAAACTTGAACTGCATTACCGCTTGCGTAAGTTCAGCGCGACCGTCAGCACCCTGGTAGGTGAAAACGGTATCGACGTAGTGAGCGCTGTCCACCAGGCTGGCGAGCTGAGCGACAGAGCTCGAGCCGCTATTCATCTGCGCTTCGATTTGTGCTTCGATCGCGTTGCACAAGTCGTCAAGCGCATCATCGGCATCGACGTCGGCCTGAACAATGACGATGATCTTCAGTTGGAGCTCGCGCAGTTGTGTGAAGTCGTTGCTCTTCGTCGCCGCATCGCGCTCGGTATAAACCAGCACCACCGGGCAATTCTGCGCGGTGAGCGGATACGTGCGCGAGGCCTTGACCCGACCAGCAAGCGATGGCGTGGCGTTGAGTACATCGCGCACTGCGTGACGGATCAGCTGACGCTGACTGTTCATGCAGTCACCTCCTTCCGCTCCAGAAGCGCAACCATGCGACCATGCAGCCAATCGAGGATTGTCCCCATGATCGAGTCCATTCAGTGTGCCGCCTTTGAATTCCATGGCATTCCTCGAAAAGAAAAAAGCCCACCAGGTGGCGGGCTCTCGGGTTTATAAAGATCACTTCTTTACTAAGCTTTGTGCAGACGTCTGCACGCCATCGTTAAGCGACGGCGTTTTGGAACAAATAAGGCAGATCAGGTACGGTGTTGACGTCGTTCACGCGTTCGCCAGCGTGGCACTTGTAGCAGCCTTCCAGGCCGCTGTATTGACAGGGATGGCAACTCGGCACACAAGGCCGCCGAAATCTATAGACGAAAAAAAACCCCGCTTACGCGAGGTTTTGTTTTGCACGGGCGTGACTTTCCCTGATGTGTATTCTAATCGAAGTAAATCCGAGTTGCAATATTCTTTCGCAATAAAATCTCCAATGCCCGCTCCGCCTCGCCCACCACGTCGGTGAAGTCCAGGGATGGAAAGCGCCATACTGTCGCGATATTGCAGCGGCGGCGGATCGCCCAATCGAGATGGCGCGGCAGACTTTGCATCATCGCCTCAACGCCTTCTGCGACGCGCGTCTCCATGACTTCATACAATTCATCAGAGTCCCCCTCAACGTCTTCCGCATAGTCGCTTTGCAGGATTGCACTGCGCCCCCGCCATCCAAGCCGCGTATCGTCGCGCCGCTGCCAGCGCATCCAAACGTCAAGGCAGTAATCGAGTGCCTTCGTTTCTACTCGCGCAGCGACCGGAATCGCGTTCGCCCTCCTCGCCGCGCTACGCACGACCGGCACCGACTCTTCGACCATAGCCACTCCGTCAACAACAAGTACTCCACTCATTGAAATTCCCTTTCTGCCCAAATTCAGAACGTTCTTCACCTATGACCGCAGGCCCAGCGCCTGCTCAGCCATTTCAATCGATGCGATGTAGACGGATTCGCCGCGCTCATGCTTTTGCAAGATCGCATGCGCCCACTCGGTTTGCCCGCTGATGCCAGCACGCTGCGGTATGCCCTTCATGTTCAATTGCGACAGCAATTTCCTGGCTCGATCAGGCTGCAGCCTTGCTTTGCCCGGCGCTGGTAGCTCTTGGCGCTTTATGGGCACCGGCGCCAGATTCAGCTCTTCGGCGTAATGGCGAAGTGCTTCGACCCAACGCGGGCGCAACACCTCATACCCTTGATGTGTCATGGCAAATGCGCCAACCTTCACCCATGCCCAATAAATGGCCGGGTGCGACCATACGTCAGGATCATTCGGATTGAATCGCTCCCGCTTAACCCCTTGCTCCAACGCTTCATGAAACGCAAGCTCCGGGTCAAGGTTCGGCCTGCAAAGCTTGATGAACTCAGGAAGGGTCGGCGGCCTATCCCTTGTTTCGAGCATCCGATATCCGGTCGCCAATTCAGCCCTGGACAAACCGCCCAGCCGTTCCGCCCAATATTCCTTCATTTCGCCGGCGTTTACTCCTGCCCACATGTCAGCGAATCGTGCTCCGTACGCAAAGGACATTCGTTTGAACAATGACTCAACCCAAGTGATGGGCAACGGCTGATGGGGTGATGTCGATGATGTTGTTACGTGCTGCATCGCTCGCTTCCTCTCCAGTTAATCCTGCAATCGTTGCCACGCGGCTTGCGGTAAAACCTGTGGCAACCGCTCTCCCAGGCGTCCTGGCGCCGGCTACTTTCATCGTCGCGGCCTCGCGCGACCAGCGCTCAAGAATTCCTTTGACGTAGCCAAGACTCACCGACTCGCCTTTGGTGCGGCGGGCTTCCTCGCAGGCCGCCGCAATCGTGGCTTCCGTCACGCCTTGTGTAGCCATTTCAATAAGACGAGGGTCCGCTGACTGAGTGCGCACCCCATGCTTTCGGAATTCGACACTAAGAGCCACAGCGCCGCGCGCGTGCTCTTCATTCTGAGTCGGCTGTCGCTGGGGGCTAACTTGGTTCTGGTTCTGGTTCTGGTTCTGGTTCTGGTTCTGGTTCTGGTTATGGTTATGGTTGGTTTCAGCGCCAGGCATCCGCGAACTATCCGCGAATACACCGCGATTGGTTCGCGGATCAATCGCAGTGTGTTCGAGTTCGCTGCCCGTTTCTACCGCCAACGATTCGCCATGCAGTTTGGTCGCCGGACGAACGGAACCGAAGTCACAGCCCGACCGGGGCGACAGCCGCTTGAGGCTGCCAACCATTTCAGCGCATGCCAAACTTTCCGGCGTGTCGCCCCACTTGCGCACGAATTCAGCAAGCTTTGCCTCCGCAGAGACGAGGTCACCTGCCTCGAAGCCAGACTTGATCACTTTCTCAGCCGCGCCCCAGGCTCGCGCACGCGCACCGGCATTTCCGCTTCGAACGTTCGCGCGATACTCCTCGATCTCACGGTCGCAACGCTCGTTGACCCAACCCGCTTCCGTCAAGGAAAAGAAGTCTTCCAACACCTGCTGCGCAGCGCTTATTTCGTCCGGCGCGACAATCAGCAGCCTGCGAAACAGGGTGCGCTGGTCGGCAGGCAGGGGGAGTTCCTTCTCGTAGTAAATGTCGAGCATGTCGCGGTAAATTCCCCGCTCTAAGCGCGTTAAGTGACGCGTGGCGCTATTAAAGTCGCCGATGTGATGCGGGTAGTAGTTCATCGCAATGCCCGTTCTGGGTCATGAGAGAGTTCAGTCATTCGCGGCTTCCTGCGAGCAGCCTGGCATGCGCTTAACTGGCTTTCTGGATTGTGGAAATGCCACGCAGGATCGCCCGTCCGCCCCCCCTGCCGAAGGAATGCCCAGTCAACGCCAGGACACAGGTCCTCGCAAGTAAGCTCGCGGTTCGTGAATTTTTCGAGTTTGATTGCCAGCGCCTCCTTACACTGGCGGTTGCCATAAGCGATTTGGCGCAGATAGTCAAAGGAGGTTCCACACCGGGTGGCAAGATCGTAACGTTGCCAAATAGGCAAGTTATTTAAATAATCAAGTAGTCTCATGCGGAAACTTTATCAATTGATATAGTCAAAGTCAAGCATTTGATAATTTATCATTTGATAAATTTCTGGTTTAATGCCGGGATGGACATGTATCAACATCGGCGGGAACGCCTCGTCGCACTTATTCGCGACAAACATTTCGGACTTCGGAAGAGCCTGGCTGACGCTAGCGGCTGGAGCGAAGCGCGCATTTCGCAAATCTTGTCTCCGACCTACCGCGACGGGCGTGCATTTAGCGAGAAGATTGCGCGCAAGCTGGAAGAGGACCTGTCCTTGGCTCCGCTTTACTTTGACTATGGCGCTGGCCCGGCACCGGTGCCGGCAACTCCGCCGGCAAGTGAGTATTTGCGCGTACAGCCAATTAATGAAGACAGCCCCGGCATTGTTGCAATTCGCAAAGTACGGCTCCGTCTGTCTGCTGGCATCATGGGGTTCATCGCAGACCCCGACCCCGATGCGGCGCAGTCGTTCAATCTTGATGAGGATTGGATTGTCCGCAACCGTTATAACGCCGACGAACTGCTTGCTATCGAGGTTACTGGCGAAAGCATGGAGCCAAGGCTTTACCGTGGCGACCTGGTCGTCGTAAATACTGGCGACACACGGCCTGTTGACGGACAGGTCTTCGCGATCAACTATGAGGGGGAAGCGGTTGTTAAACGACTTGCGCGCGATATGGGCAAATGGTGGCTGACCTCAGACAACCCTGACCAGCAACGGTTTCCGCGCAAGGTCTGCGAAGGTGGCAATTGCCTGATTATTGGCAAAGTCGTCCTCAAGAAGAGCGAGAACATTTAATGCCGGTACGTTCGCTCGAATGCGTCTTCGTGGACGACGTGGATCTCGCTCGCGACGACTCATTGGCATTCCTTAACCCCGAGCGAAACGCGATTGTCCTTAACAAGCCTGGCGCTGATTCAGAGCTTTGCATTTGCGTGACCGCTGAGGCCTCTGGCGCCCAGCCAATGGATCGGCTTTCCTTGTCGCTTTCCGTGAATTCGAAAGAGATTGCCTGGATCAGCTTCGCTCACGCAGCCGTTCAGCCCCCGGATCCTTCGCAAGACCGCTACCAGATCGATCACATTTTCACGATTCCCCACCACCTTACTTATCGTGAATGCACATTCGTCGTTACCGCAACTACCGAACGCGGCCACTTGGGCACTCGCGAACTTAAGCTAGAACTACCTCCCCCGTTTTAAGCATTTGCTTGTGCCCGCGGCACAACGGTGCAATATTTCGCAAAGAAACTTTACCAATTGATTGACATTATGTTTATCATTTAGTAAAGTATGTTTCATCGTCAGTTCGATGGAGCAAGTATGCAATCTTTGTTCAGGGGTGTGGTCCAGCCCACAATCGGTGGACAATGTGCGTCCGCTTCCCGCGCTACTTCGAAAGCTCTCCTCGTCGACGCGAGCGGAGTTTAACTATGTCGGCTCTCGTTCCCGACGCGATCTCAATCGACATCGCCTTTCGATCTCTTGGCACTACCAAGAGCCTCGATCAGGTGATGGCAGATTCAGCCCTGAAAAGAATTCTCCTCAATGGCGCCAGAGTGCATATGAGGCGCCGGGCGAAGTTCGACCCGAAACGAATGCAAGCAAACGATACCGATTAGAAGAAAGAAAATTGCTGCGCATGCGCCTTGACTGGTGCTACTGCGAGACTTCGTCTGCAGCTCAAGCGCCGACGAATGCCGGCAAGGCGTCGAAGCTGGCGGCAACCGCATCCGGTGCCACGCCCAGTTGCTCCGCCGGCGCATCCGTCGCCAGCGCTGTTCCGCGGCCGGGTAAGAACTGTTCGCCAAGCGCGAAGATCGGGCGCGGGTCGAACAAGGCCAGTCCATCGAAAGCTACCGCTTTGATACGCGGTGTCGCGGCCTGCGCTGGAAGTATCGCGCTTGCTGCGCCTGCGGCGGGTGCACTGATAAAGCTGGGTCGGTTCATATTGTTCTCCGATCGGGTCTCGATAAGCCTACTTTACGGAGTTCCTCCTCAAAGCAGAATCCTCGGCCGGCAGAATAGATTCTTTCGGGATTTGCAGGAATGCGCATCGGGTAGAATCTGGCCATGACATCCCCAGACAACAGCTTCTCCCCCGCCGAGCGCGCAGGTTTGTACCGCGCCATCCGTGAACGCCGTGATGTGCGCTCCCAGTTCCTTCCCGCCCCGATTCCGCACGAGGTCCTGGCCCGCCTGCTGCAGGCGGCGCACCATGCGCCGTCGGTCGGTTTCATGCAGCCGTGGGACTTTATCGTCATCGATAGCAAAGAAGTCCGGCAGCAGGTCCATGCGATCTTCGAACGGGAAAACGCGAAGGCGTTGGAGAACTATGCGGGAGACCAGGCCTCGCTGTACAAGCGCCTGAAGCTGGAAGGCATTCTTGAGAGCCCGATCAACCTGTGCATCACCTGCGATCGCACACGCGGCGGGCCCAATGTGCTGGGGCGGAATTCGATCCTCGATATGGACTTGTTCAGCGCCTGCCTGGCGGTGCAGAACTTGTGGCTGGCGGCGCGCGCCGAGGGAATCGGCGTGGGCTGGGTCAGCATCCTTGACCAGCAGGAGCTGGCTGCCACCTTGCAGTTGCCGGAAAATGTGTATCCAGTGGCCTATCTTTGCGTGGGCTATGTGAGCGAATTCCTGCCCAGCCCAGAACTGCAGGCCAAAGGCTGGCGCTCCCGCCTGCCGCTGGAAGAGCTTGTCCACGGCAACCAATGGGGCCAGCCGATCGAAGACGCGGCGCTAGAGTCGGCACTGCGCAAGGCGGCAGTATAAGAAGATCCCGCTTAAAGAACAGGAAGACCAGGTCATGTTGTCTACCGCGATTCAAGGCCGGTGCGGCGCTATTTTGTGCGCGCTACTTTGCGCAAGTGCTTGTGCACAAGAGAGCAACCATCCGCCGCAGTTCTTACGCGATCCCATACTGGGCCTGCGGCTCCCTGTAGCCAGCGCCAAGCTGGATGTTCTGCCCGAAGAGATACGCGCGCAATGCGAGCAGATGGCTGACACTGAGACCTGGACCACACGCCCCTGGATTTTCGGCGTCGCAAATGACTCAACTGCTACGTACTACCTGATCCACGGGTATTCCATGCGTCGCAATCCAAAGCCTGGACAGCGCCTGTATTTCCAGCCAATTGATGGTGGTGTTTATACGATCTCCGGCACCGAGTGCACTGGCGATCCGGCGCGCGAAACGTTTGCAGTGCGGGACCCCGCGCAAATTCCACGGGAAGTGCTGCAACAACTCGCCCAGGATCTTCTGACCCGCCTGGCGCGCGCCGCCGGCAGCAAGCAACGCTTGCGGGCCGCGATCAAGCAGCAGCATATCGACATTCATCAGCTGTCGCCAGAGATGCAAGAAGCGCTCAACGCCTACTTTGCGCCCACGCATTAGGTATAGCTTCCGATTTGACAGCGGCGGATATACAACGATCGCGCCGGACGCTTTCCAAAGACCATCTGTGCCAAAAACCCACGCAACAATTGCGCTCACTGAACGCAGATGTGGCGTGACGCACAGAACACTTCGAAGCCCCTGGCATAGCATGTACATAGGCTCAGGGAGGCAACGTGGAACAGCGAAGTCACCAGGATCGGCGCCTCGATAACGGCACTGCGGAACGCTTCGACATGGCGGTACGCACAGCGCTGGCCTTCGACCAGGACGCCGCATATAGCTACCTTTCCATCTGCGGCGTCGAGCGCATGCTGATACGCTCGTTTGCCGAGCGCTTTCCTACCCGAGTACGGGCCGTCGCCTCGCTCCCTTGGCACACCATCGACCGCCGAGCGGATTCAATGCAGCGTGCGTTTTAAGACGCGCCGCCTTTTCAGCAGGGCCCTGCGCGTGTCGTAGGCAGACTGCAGGTCGAGCCAGAACTCCGGCGTGGTTTCGAAATAACTGGCCAGTTGCAGGGCAGTGGCGGGCGAGATGCCGCGTTCCTGGCGCACGATGCCAGTCACGCATTCAGGCTCCAGGTGCAGCACGCCTGCCAGCGTGCTTGCTGTCAGGCCCATGGGATCCATGAATTCTTCCAGCAGGACTTCACCCGGGTGGATCGGGCGCATAGTGTTTTCCATAGCCGCCTCCTTCAATTCCATTCTACTACCGTGCGCGCCCTACCATTCGCTTGTCTTAGAATAGTTGCATATGAAATGCGCAACTTTCATTGCTTCCGCCGCCATCCTTGCACTTGCAGCCAACAGCGCGTTCGGCTCCTGCGGCACGATCCGTTTCGCCTATCCCGACCAGCATCGCCCGCCCTATTGGATGGGTAACGGCCCGACCGTGCCGGAACCGGCCGGCGCCAGCGTGGAGTGGGTGCGTGAACTGGCGGCCAGCAACGGCTGCACGCTGGAACTGGTCAGGCTGCCGATGATGCGCCTGCGCAGTTCGCTCATCAGTGGCGCAGTGGACTTTGCCCCGGTCGACATCACGGCCGATGGCCAGCCCGGCATTGTGATGCCACGTGACACGCACGGCAAGCCTGACGCGAAGCGCGCCACCACCTTGCTCCTGATGGCCTTCGTACGCGCCAAGGACGGTTATGCGCACGACCTGGACCCAGTGGACATGGTGCGCGGCAAACGGGTCGGCATCATGTACGGTTCTTCCTACGCCGCGCGGCTGGAGAAGGCCGGCGCCATGATCGACCAGGGCGCGACTACCGTGCCCAGCAACTTCGACAAGCTGCAGCTTGGCCGCATTGATGCCTTCGTCGTTCCCATGATCGCCGCGACCGATCTGGATAAATTCCTGAGCGAGCACTACAAGGGCGAGCTGGCGCGCCTGGATAAACCCTTCTTCAAATCCCACAATTGGCTTGCCACCAACCCGGCCTATTACGAAGCGCACCGGCGCGAGGTCGATACTATTTGGAACTGGCTGGGCACTGATGGCAACCGGCGCTTCAACGAGATCCTGCGCAAGTACACGGGGAACTAGGACATTCTCCTTTTCGCGCCTAAAATGGACTATTGGCGTGGCTACAAGGAGGCAATCATGTCCACACTCAACAAGGGGCGCGGCCTGGAACAGCAGACCCGGCACGGCACCACGAGCATCGGCACCATGGGTTCCGGCTGCACCGGCCAAAGCAATCATTCCCAGGGTAACCAGCAATCCGCCGACACGGCCGGACGGACCGACGACTTGCTGTCGGGCTGCGTCGAGGAAGACGAGCGCGAACACGGTTTCCAGGGCGGCACGCAATACCGGCAAGGCGAACAGCAGCAGAGCGGGCCGGATACGGTGCGGCGCAGCGAACGGTGAATTCTTGACCCAGTTTTAGTTTCTACTGTTGTGCAATCTTCCCGGGTAAAGCATAATTGCGAATGATAACAATTCTCATTACGCAGCCACTCAGGAAATAGCATGAAGTTGAATAAAACCCCGCTGGCGCTTGCCATTGCGCTGGCGCTGACGCACGCCGCCGTATTCGCTGAAGACGCCACGCTCCCCTCCGTCACCGTCACCGCCGGCCGCGAAGCCGCCTATAACCCCAGCACCGCCACCAGCGCCACCAAGATTGATGCGCCGCTGCGCGACATCCCGCAAACCGTAAACGTGGTCCCGCAGGAATTGCTGCGCGACCAGGGCGCCAGCTCGATGGAAGATGCCATGAAGGGCATTCCGGGCGTCGGCCTGTCGCACGGCGACGGCCAGCGCGACCAAGTCACCATTCGCGGCTTTACCGCGATCGCCGACCAGTTCATCGACGGCATGCGCGACGACGCGCTGTATTTCCGCGACCTGTCGAATATTGAACAGGTGGAAGTGATCAAGGGTCCAGCTTCCGTGCTGTACGGCCGCGGTTCCTCCGGCGGCATGATCAACCGCATCACCAAGAAGCCGGGCATCAACCGCAGCGAGGCCGGCGTGACCTTCGGCAGCTGGAGCAAGAAACGCGGCGAATTCGACGTGGCGCGCAATCTGCAGGACAGCGGCGTCGCCTTCCGCGTCACCGGCGCGAAAGAAGATTCGGACAGCTACCGCAACCAGCAGTTCCTGAAGCGCGAGGCGCTCTCGCCTTCCGTGCTGTGGAAGCTGGACGCCGACACCTCGCTGCTGGTGCAGGGCGAGTACCTGGCCGACCGCCGCCTGACCGACTTCGGCATTCCTTCCTATAAGGGCGAACCGGTCGATGTGGATTCGGGCACCTATTACGGCGCGGCCAATGCGCGCGACGTAGACTTCAGCCAGGCGCGCGTCAAGTCGCTGTCCGTCGCGCTGGACCACCGCATCAATGCCAACTGGTCGCTGCGCAATGCCTTCCGCCGCTACGACTATTCGCTGAACCGCAACAACACCCTGGTCGGCAGCGTCAACGAAACGGCGCAAACGGCATCGCTCAGCCACGCCAATATCCGCCGTGAAGAGGATGGCTACTTCAACCAGACCGAGTTGACCCAGCGCGCGGACTTCTTCGGCATGCAGCACCAGCTGCTGTACGGCGTGGAAATCGGCAAGCAGGACAAGGACCTGGTCAACCGCTCGCAGACCAACGTGGCCACCGTGAACCTGTTCAAGCCTGCCCTGCCCGTGCTGCAACTGGCGGCAAACGCGGCGCCTGGCACCGACAACCTGGGCATCATGAAAAACAAGAGCGTCTACGTGCAGGACCTGGCGACGCTGACGCCGCAATGGAAACTGCTGGCCGGCGTGCGCTACGACGATTTCAGCCAGGAGACGCGCGAGCGCCGTGTGGGCCAGAAGGACTTGGAACGCACCGACCGCGCCTGGAGCCCGCGCGCAGGCCTGGTGTACCAGCCTAGCGGCAGCGCTTCCTACTACGCTTCGTTCAGCAAGTCCTTCCAGCCTTCGGGCGAAACCTTCGCGCTGGCCGCCAACAATGCCGCCATCGAACCGGAGCAAACCACCAACAAGGAAGTGGGCGCCAAGCTGGACCTGTTCGGCGGCCAGGCCACGCTGGGCGCATCGCTGTTCCGCCTGCAGCGCACCGGCATCAAGGCCACCGATCCGGTCACCAACGTCGTAATGCCGGTCGGTACCCAGCGCACCGACGGCCTGGAACTGACCTTCAGCGGCGAACTGGGACAGGGCTGGCAAGTGTCCTCCGGCCTGGCACTGCTGGATGCGGAAATCATCAAGTCCATCGCGCGCGACGACGGCCAGCAGGTGCAGGGCAAGCGCCCGACCCTGACGCCCAAGCACAGCGCCAGCCTGTGGCTGAACAAGGCGCTGGGCGGCGGCTGGTTCAGCGGCGCCGGCTTGAACTACCAGGGCGACCGTTTTGCCAATCCGGGCAACACCACCACCCTGCCCGGCTACACCGTGGTCGATGCCATGCTGGCTTACCGCACGGCGTCCTTCGATGTGCAGCTGAACGTGAACAACCTGTTCGACCGCGAGTACATGGTGTCCGGCCACGGTTCAAGCAAGCTGCTCAACCTGCCGGGCGCGCCGCGCAATGCCCGCATCACAGCCCGCTACCGCTTCTGATTCATCTGAGGCACAATCGGGGCATTACTTTGCGAAAGGAATGTCCCGATGATTTACGAGTTTGCGGAATTTGAGATCAAGGATGGCCAGGGCGCCGAGTTTGAAGCAGCGGTGCAGAAAGCCGTGCCGCTGTTCCAGCGCGCCAAAGGCTGCAAGTCCATGCGCCTGGAGCGCGTGATCGAGCGCGCCAACACTTATCTGCTGGTCATCGTGTGGGAAACGCTGGAAAACCACACCGTCGATTTCCGCGGCAGCGAAGACTTCCAGACCTGGCGCGGCATGGTCGGCCAGTATTTCGCCGCCACTCCGCGCGTCGAGCACACCTCCAACGTCGTCGCCGGCTTCTAATGCGAAGCCTCGCCTGCCTGCTGCTGGCAGTTGCCAGCCTGCCGGCTTTTGCAGCTACGCCGGCCGAGACCATGGATGCCTTCCAGCATGCGCTGGCTGCGGGCAAGCGCGAGGCCGCCCTGGCACTGCTCAGTCCCAAGGTGCAGATCTTCGAATCCGGCTATGTCGAACGCAGCCGGGATGAATACGCCGCGCACCACCTCGACAACGATATCGACTTCCTGCGCGCCACGCAAGTACGCCTGCTGCGCCAGGAAGAACGCCGCGATGGCGCCAGCGCCGTCGTGATGCGTGAAACGGAAACCACTGGCAGCTACCGGAACGCCGGGGTCCATCAGTTCGGGCTGGAGACCGCTGTGCTGGAACAGCAGGGCGACGCTTGGCTGATCGTGCACCTGCACTGGTCCTCGCGCCAAGCCAAGCCGCAATAAGCGCGCGCCGCTTCGACGCGTGTTACGCGACAATCGAGCCAAACAGGAGATACATCATGCCTAACACCATTTATCGCAATTTCCGCCAGATCGAGGATGCCGAAGGTGCGCGCAGCGCCCTGCTGGCTGAAGGCTTTGCCAATTCGGCAGTCCAACTGAACCTGCATGGGACGCGCGCGCTGAATACTACCGCTTCCGCCGTCCAGCACATCATGGATTCGCTGACGCCGGACGATGTCGACAACACGGACAAGCCTGATCGTCCCGCAGCCCTGCTGTCGGTGGATGTCGACGACGACGCCCAGCGCGAGCAGGCCGATAGCATCATGGCCCGTTTCGGCGCCCAGGAAGCATGATTTCGTACGCCCGCTTGGATGACTTTTAATGTGGCCACAGCCCCCTGGTAACTCTTCAAGATCACTGCTAATTTTTCTCATCCTGACGAATGGAGCAAGGCGACGGGGAAACAGATTCTTGACGACGAACTGTGGTCATTAATTGAAACGCCGCTGCCGCCGGCGAAACCACGTCGCTTCCGTTATCCGGGGTTCGTTGGAACCAGTTGCCGCAAGAGATGGGCTGTGGCTCAGGCATCACTTGTTGGCGGCGCCTGCGCGACTAGCAAAAGGCGGGCTTCTGGGAGCAACTCATCTACGTTCCGCAATGGCCTCCGCTCATTGATGCGATTCCTCGCATCGCGGGCCTGCACGGACGGCAGTTAGGGAAGCAATCAACAGAAAATTGAGGAACTTCAAAACGCGAAATGCGTGGCATAGAAAAATGGTAACTGAAGAGGAATATCTTCTACTTTAGCTGGCCAGCATTTCGTCGCTCGTTCTGTGCCAAGGTTCTGTCGTTCAACCAAGAGCAAGCCATGGCAATCGATGTCTACTTTCAAATCAACGGCATTAAAGGCAAGTCGCAGGATTTGGCGCAACAGGGCTGGATTGAGATTTCATCGGCTCATTGGGGGGTGTGGTACAGCCCAGAAGCGCGACCGCCTACACTGGTGGTGGCCATACCGCCGAACGCTGCAAGCACCATCCGCATTTCCAAGGATGCTTGCGCACCTGGCATCGTCAATCCTAGACGCCGGGTCATGGAGGTCACAAGAGTGGCTTGAATATGGACATTCGGCCGCTGCGCAAGGATGGTCGAGAAGATCCTGTGATCTGGTTCGATCGCCAGTACGGCCAGGAATGCTTAAGGCGGGAAAGCATAATGATCATTTCCATGTGAACCTGCGAGGCTAGCTATGCGTCGTACAACCTGGCTTATATTCGCTAGCACCATTGCGGCGCTCTCGCTTGCCGGCGCTGCTGATCTTGAGGGCGATCCGTCTGGGCTATGGAAGCCATTTCCGGGCATCTTTAAGATCCACTCCGGTATCATAGCGGATCGAGCGCCACCAACCGCAAAAGATCGCAAGCTGACGGTCAACGTCGACGGCGCGGCAGCGCGAGAGATATTCGAATCGATCGGCCCCGATGTTCAGCCGACATGCAGCGGAGGTCAGGGCGACCGAGACCGCCGTAGAAAGGGTATTTACTGCACGTATGACCCGGCTGACGTGAAGGCAAAGAGTGGCCCCTATCGATGCTGGATAGGCGTCAACCTGGTTACAGGGGAAGCGGAAACCAACGTCAGTTGCTGAATTTTGGGGAGTAGCCCCCTACGATTCGAAGAGCATCTTCGCAGAAGACAGGCAATAACGGCGGTAATGCCCCCGCTATCTCATCTTCAGTTCCCAATGAGCAGGCGGACCAGGCACAAGTGCTTCAGTTCCGAACAACGAACTTGGTAAGCTAACTACGCCGCCGCGTTTGGGGTGCACGCTCCAATAAACTACAGTTCAACCGATTTCAATTGCTCGCGCAGCCAGCGATGCGCAGCGTCATGCTCGCTGCGCGGATGCCATGCCATTGCGATGGGAAACTGCGGCAGCTCGAAGGGCAGCTTGAAGATCTCCAGCTGTCCGCTGAAGCGCTGCAGGAAGCGCAGGGGCAAGGTGCACACATAATCCGTATTGGCCAGGATCGCCGGCACCAGGTTGTAGTGCGGCACGGATATCGCCACGCGGCGCTGGTGGCCCGTCTCCTTCAATTTCTGGTCGAGGAAACTGTGGAAATCGCCCCTGGCCGATACCATCACATGCCCCAGCGCACAGAACTGCTTCAGCGTCGGCGCGCGCGTGCCGCGCGGATGGCCGTGCCGCTGCGCCATCACATAGCGCTCGCTGGATAGCGGGACAGCCTTGAGCGCCGGCGGCATATTTTGCGCCGCGCCGATGAGCAGGTCCAGCTCACCGCGCGCCATCCGAGCTACGATGCCGTCAAGATTCGGCTCGCAGAAAG
Organism: Pseudoduganella violaceinigra DSM 15887; assembly: GCF_000425385.1. Taxonomy (GTDB): domain Bacteria; phylum Pseudomonadota; class Gammaproteobacteria; order Burkholderiales; family Burkholderiaceae_D; genus Rugamonas; species Rugamonas violaceinigra. The sequence goes on from NZ_AUDI01000001.1 coordinate 229,124, forward strand.
CCAAGCGCAAACCGTCCCCACCAATGGCGGCAATGCGGCGCGCCAGCTCAATACCGAACATCGTCACCACATTGTCGTTCGCGGCTATCCTGAAAGTGCGCTCGGCCCGCGCTGGATCGAAAGTTTCGGGGTCGCGCACGGCGGTTTCAAGCTGGCGCAGCGAATCGCGCAATCCGTCGCGCAACGCCAGCGCGCGTGCCGTCGGTACCATACCCCGCCCGCTTTCGGATGGCACCAGCAGCGGATCGCCAAACAATTCGCGCAGGCGCGCCAGTTGGGCCGACAGGGCGGGCTGGCTGATATGCAGGCGCGCAGCGGCGCGTGTCACATTATTTTCTTCCAGCAGGGCGTTGAGGGAAACCAGCAACGCAAGGTCGGACGGCCTCATATCCATATTACTTATACGTCGAATATTAACGATTGATTTCAAGTATATGTCTACGGCGCTCACAATGGCAATCATCAACCACCCAACTGGAGATTGCCTTGAAACGAATCATCGCCGCCGCCCTGCTTGCCGTTGCCGCACAAGCACCTCTGCAGGCCGCCGAACAGGCGCCCGGCTTCTATCGCGCGACACTGGGCGACTTCAAAGTCACCGCACTGTCCGACGGCGTTGCGCAGCGCGACGTCACAACCATTCTGAGCGATGCGGAAACAGCCCGAAAGGAGTTGCGCGCCAATCATTTGCACGACACCCTGCCCTTGTCGATCAACGTCTACCTGGTCGATACCGGAAAACAGCGCGTCCTGGTCGATACCGGCGCGGGCGAACTGTTCGGCGCCAGCAGCGGCCACCTGCTGGCCAACCTCGCCGCCGCAGGCTACAAGCCGGAACAGATCGATGCAGTCTTGCTGACACACATTCACGGCGACCATTCGGGCGGCCTGTCCATCGGCGGCAAGCGCCTGTTCCCGAATGCGCTGGTGTATGTGGACCGCCGTGAAGTTGCGCACTGGATGAACCAGCCGGCGCCGAAGGCCACCGTCGGCCCGTATGCCGATGCGGGCCGCATCAACTACCTGCCGGAGAGCGGGGAAGTCCTGCCGGGCATCAGCGCGCGGCCGGTGCCGGGGCATACGCCCGGCCATACGGCCTATCTGGTCGAGAGCAAAGGCCATCGCATGCTGTTCTGGGGCGACACCGTGCATGTAGCCGAAGTCCAGCTAGCGCATCCCGCCATCACGATTGCTTACGACAGCGAGCAACCGCAAGCCGCCGCCGAACGCCGCAAGCTGTTTGAAGAAGCGGCGGCCAGCGGCGTACTGGTGGCCTCGCCGCATTTCTCATTCCCCGGCATGGGCCACTTGCGCAAGGACGGCGACGCCTTCCGCTGGGTTCCGGTGGCTTACAACGACCAGGTCACGGAGTTGGCGCCTTGACGCCTCAGCCGCTGTGCCGTTAGGTGGCTTCGTGGTTGAACACCTGGCGCAGGTAGGCGAGGAAGGTCTCGTCCTTGCACAGCGTTTTACCGGGCGAATCGGAGAGTTTGGCGACCGACTGCCCGTTCAGGCGAATCAGCTTCATCACGATGTTCAGCGGCTTGATGCCGACATCGTTGGTCAGCCAGGTGCCGATGCCGAAGCCCACCATGATGCGGTCGGCAAAATGGCGGTACAGGTGGACAGCGGTGTCGAAATTCAGGCCGTCCGAGAACACCAGGCGCTTGGTATTGGAGTCGATGCGCAGGGCCTTGTAATGGGCAATGGCCTTTTCGCCCCACAACACAGGATCGCCGGAATCGTGACGCAAGCCGTCGAACAGCTTGGCGAAATACAGGTCGAAGTCGTTGAGGAAGGCGTCCATGCCCACCACGTCGGTCAGTGCGATACCCAGGTCGCCCCGGTATTCCTGCACCCAGCTCTCCAGCGCCGCTTTCTGGAAGTCGCGCAGACGCACGCCAAAGGCCTGGAAGGACTGCATGTATTCGTGGGCCATGGTACCGATCGGAATCAGGCCGTATTTCTTCGCGATGTAGACGTTGGAAGTGCCCTTGAAGAATTCCGGCACTTCGCGCGACAGGCGCTCGACGACTTCATCGTGCCAGGCAGCGGAAAAGCGCCGGCGCAGGCCGAAGTCCGAAAAATCGAAGGGATGGCGCAGCGCTGCCTCGGTACCGAAATCCTTCAGCTGGGCGATCTTGTCGCCCAGGCGCTTGCGCCCTTCTTCCAGCGCAGCCGGCGTGCCAACGCGGCGGAAGTACAGTTCATTGACGATGTAGAGCACGAAGATTTCGAAGGCCATCACATGCACCTGCGGTCCTGAGGCTCGGATCATCAGGGTGCCGCCCTCAGCGCGCACGTCGATGAACTTGCGCTGGAAGCGGAACAGCGCCAGGAAATCAACGAAGTCGCTCTTGATGTAGCGCAGCGAGCGCAGGTAATTCAGCTCGTCCTCGGCGAACGACATGCTGCACAGCTGGTCGAGCTGGGCTTCGACTTCTTCTTTCAGCTCCGACAGCGGAAAGCTGGTCTGGTTGCGGCACACGAATTCGTATTCGGCGTGCGCGTTTGGGTGCCCATGCAGCAAAGCCTGCCACATGGTGAATTTGTACAGGTCTGTTTCGAGCAGGCTGCGGACGACTGGAATCATTGTTTATTTCTCCGCGTTGGCCATTAATTCAGGCAGCACTTCGGCGGAAGTGGCCAGGCGCGCACCGCGGCGCTGCATTTCCTGGGCAAAGCCATGGTATTGCGCTTCAAAGCCGCTCACGGGGCTCATGCAGTCGGTCACCAGCACCAGCTTGCTCGGGTCGATGTGGTCTGCAATATGCTCGGTGGTCGCCTTGACGCAATGGCTGCCGGCTTCGCCGGTGATGTAGATGGTGTCGGCTTGCGACAGGCTGGCGATCAGTTCTTTGTTCAACTGCGAGGCCGGATCCGCTGGATCCGGCACTTCGGCCATGACAGCGGAATAGTGTTCGGTCCATGGATTGGCGCCCTTGCCGACCTTGGCCACCACGGCGTGGCGCGCTTCTTCCCAGGCATTGTAGGCAGCGCGCACGGCGTCGTGCACATTGTGGCCCCAGCTGCCGATCTCGCAGTGCACCGGCCAGACCATCAGCTGGTAGCGGCCCGCGGCTTCCAGTTCGTCCAGGTAGGAAAGCACGCGCGGCAAGGCGCCTGCGTCGCGCGGCTGGAAACGGCCGGCGCGCACATCGGCGGCGGCAATCTGCGTGAACGGACCTGGCGCGGCGCCATCGGCGGTGCGCCAGAAGGTCGGGTGCGCCACATCGTAGCGGTGGTGCGAGTCGAGCGTGACGGTAATCTCGGACAATCCAGCGCCGCCCCGTTCGATCAGGCTGGCGAGCCGCAGCATGTCCTGGTGGGCGCCCGGTACCGGCAAGGCCGGTGCGGCTGGAGGTGGCAGGTCGCAGAAATCATTCTGCGGGTCGATGATGAGCAAGTGGTAGCGTCGTTTCATTTCGACATCATACCAAATCAAAAAAAGGCAGCACGGCCGGCGGGCCGGTGCTGCCCAAGTTCCACTTGATTTCCGAAGGTGGATCTTTACGCGGCGATCAGTTCTTCGATCGACTTGCGGCTCTTGGCCACGGCGGCAGCCACCGCCTGCTCGCCCATCGCCACGCCTTCAGCGCGGATGAACTGGACGTCGGTCAGGCCGATGAAGCCCAGCACCGTGCGCAGGAAAGTGGTCAGGTGGTCGAAAGCGGCGGCAGCGCCTTCGCTGTACGCGCCACCGCTGGCGGTGAACACATAGACTTTCTTGTCTTTCAACAGGCCTTGCGGGCCGTTGGCGGTGTACTGGAAGGTGCGGCCAACACGGGCCACATGGTCGATCCAGGCCTTCAGCGAGGAAGGCACGGAGAAGTTGTACATCGGGGCGCCGATGACGATCACGTCGGCGGCAATCAGTTCATCCACCAGGGCATCGGACAATTTCACGGTCTGGGCCTGCTCGGCGTTGCGCGCGTCGGCTGGGGTGAAGAAGGCGCCCATCATCTGCTCGGTCAGGTGCGGCACGGGGTTGCTGGCCAGGTCGCGCTCGATCACGGTATCGGCGGGGTTGGCGGCCTGCCACTTGGCGATGAATTCGGCCGACAGCTGGCGGGACAGCGAACCTGCATTGCGTACGCTGCTATTGATGTAGAGAACGTTTGCCATCTTGGTGCTCCAGGAAGTAGTTGTTGATTGCAACCATCTTAGATCGGGTTTAATATCGATGAAATAGGTTTTATAACGATAGAAATTATCGATTTTCTAGATCATGCGAGATCCCGGCCTGCCCACCCTAGACCAGTTGCGCGTCTTCATCGCCGTCGTCGACCATGGCGGCTTCGCCCATGCCGCGCGCGCCCTGCACCGTACCCAGTCGGTGATCAGCTACACCGTCGCCAACCTGGAAGAACAGCTCGATATCGAGCTGCTCGACCGCAGCAAGCGCAAACCGACCCTGACCGAAGCGGGCAAGGCCCTGCTGGCCGACGCCCGCGCTGTGGCGACCAGGGTGGACAGCATGCGCTCACGCGCCAAGGCGCTGGGCATGGGACTGGAAGCGGAACTGTCGGTGGTGGTGGACGTGATGTTCCCGGCCTGCGTGCTGGTGCGCGCACTGGAACACTTCCAGCGCGAATTCCCCACCGTCTCCTTGCGCCTGCATACGGAAGCGCTGGGCATGGTGGCGCAGATGGTGGCGGAGCGCCGCTGCCATCTCGGCGTGGCGGGCATGGCCGCCACCGCGCCCGTGAATATCGAGCGCCACGCGGCCGGCTTCGTGAAGATGATGCCGGTCTGCTCGCCCCTGCATCCGCTGTCGCGCGAAGCTGCGCCGATCCCGACCGCGGTCCTGCGCGAGCACTTGCAACTGGTCGTGACCGACCGCAGCCCGCTCACGGAAGGCCGCGATTTCGGCGTGCTGGGCTTGCGCGACTGGCGGCTGGGCGACCTGGGTTCCAAACACGCCCTGCTGGTGGGCGGCCTGGGCTGGGGCAATATGCCCGAGCATATGGTCTTGCGCGACTTGGCCGAAGGCCGCCTGGTGCGCTTGCAGACGCAGGAAGGCAGCGAGCTTGAGTATCCCTTATTTGCGATCCACCGCGGCGACGACGAATTGGGACCAGCCGGCAAATGGCTGCGCCAGAAATTCGTCGAGATCGACCATACGCTGCCGCGCGACGCTTTCTAAATGCTCCTACAGGACAGCGCGGCGTACGCCTACAGGCGCAGGCCAGGCATCGGCCTAGCATGAATTCCGCTTCAACGACAAAGGAGAGCGATCATGGCACCACGCAAGGATAGTGAGCAGTCCGATGATTGGCGCAGCCAGGCCGGCCAGGGGAGCGGCGGCAACACGCAGGAAGGTCAGCGCGAAAACCTGACCGGAGGCAACCAGCAATCGGACCGCGGCAGCAACAAGCAGAGCGGTGGCGGGCAAGGCCAGCGCCAGGGCGGCCGCGAAGAGCTGATGGACGAAGATGAGGAAGAAGAGGACAGCAACCGCGGCAAGCGCGGTGGCCGTGACCAGCAGCCCTAGGCTGCGCCGGCGGCGTGCAGGCGTGACTTCAGGCGGCGCACCTCGTCGCACAAGTCCACCACCAGCGCCGCCAGATCTTCATCCGCATCGAAGTCTCTCTCCAGCTGGGCCAGTCGACGCGCCCTCCCCAGGTCCACGCTGGTGAATTGCAATGACTCAATAGTCGTTCCTTCTCGGCCAAAAAGAATGCCGCGCTGCACATGGTGTACGACCCATTCCGGCTCGACGGCACAGGCACGCGCCAGCTCATCCAGTGTGAGTGCCTGAAACTCCAACGGCACACCTTCCACAATCTCTTCAGTAGGCATCGCTCATCCTCCCATTTCGCGTTGCATCTGTTCGTATAGTGCGCGCCGCGCAGGCGTATCGGCCGGCGGGGCAAAGATTTCCAGTATCAGGTAAAGATCACCCGCCGTGCCCGAACTGCTGGCGGCGGGAATGCCGCGCCCCTTCAGGCGCAGCTTGCGGCCGCCCTGCGACCCCGGCGGCACCGTCACGGTCACGCGGCCCGAAGGCGTAAGGATTTCGCGCTCGCCGCCCAGCGCCGCCGACCAGGGCGGAATCGGTACTTTTTCATAAACATCGCGCCCTTCCACGCGATAGCGCTCATCAGCTTGGAAGGCGATTTCCAAATACAGATCGCCCGCCTCGGCGCCGTTCATGCCAGGCTGGCCTTGCCCGCCCAGGCGCAACTGCTGCCCGGCCGTGACGCCCTGAGGAATGCTGACCTTGAGGTTGCGCTGGCGCCCCAGGGATATCTCGCGCTGGGCGCCTAGGTATGCGTCCTGCAGGCTGATTTCCAGGACAGCGTGAATATCCTCGCCGCGCATGCGGAAGCCCTGGCGGCGGTTGCGCTGTCCGCCGACGTTGGCAAACAAGTCGGCGAAGAAGTCTTCGGCGCTGCCGCCGCCGAAGCCTGCGCCCCAGTCGGGTGGCGGGTGGAATTCCTGGCCTGCCCGGTATTGGCCGCTGCCCAGTGAATCATAGGCGGCGCGTTTTTCGGCGTCACCTAACACGCCGTAGGCTTCGTTGAGTTCTTTGGTGCGCGCATCCGCATCGGCTTCCTTGCTGACGTCCGGATGATATTTACGGACCAGCTTACGGTAAGCCTTCTTGATCTCATCATCACTGGCAGTCTTGGCGACGCCCAGCGTTGCGTAGTAATCCTTGTATTCCACGCCATGCCCTCCGATGCAGGAAAGCATAGCGTAGCAGGAAATCAGTCGATGCGGCGGCAGGTCCGGATTGGTTGAATCGTGCGTCAAAAACCAAGGCAATGTTATGAGATTTCCTGCACTCGTTAGCAGCGGGGAACATATTTAATGTCGAAAATTCTTACACTCATCCGCTGGAAAAACCTACTGCTGAGTGTAACTACTTGATTGCATGTTGGTGCCACTGATAGGCATGCTTTATGCACCCCACTCGTGTGCAGTTCAACTCGTTGGGGGATGCCATGAAAGCTATAAAATTGCTGGGAAAAGCATTGCTGGGTGCGGCGTTGGCGATTGCATCGTATTCGTCTCATGCGTCGTTGATTTATCTGGGGCCGATCACCCAAGGTGGTACCGGTATTGGTGCCGTCAGCACAGTGCTGACGCTGAAGGATAACAGCGGAAAGGGCTGCTGCACCTCGTCGGGCGCAGTCTCCTACAACGGCAGTAGCGACGTACGGACCGGCGATGCACAGGGCGGTGCCCTCAGCAAGACTTGGTCTATTACCGATCTGGGTTGGACTGATTTCGCTTCCGCACGCATCGTATTCAATGCGGACGAGCCAGCTGGGAATGGCATTAACCTGGACAACATGGTGATGACAATCTACGACACCAGTGGTGGCGCGTTGTGGAATTCTGGCCTGTTCACTCCGATTTCCTTCGCCTCGACGGCTCACGGCATTGGTAATTCAGGCGAACTGTTCGGTCTGGATGCTCCGCAAGCGGCAGCCGCGCAAGCCTACTTTAATGGGATGAACCGGATCGGCTTGATGGCGGCTGTCAGCGATGCGCAGGGTGGGCATGACACCTTCTATCTGTCGCTGGCAGCACCATGCGTCGGCTCTGATTGCCCCTGCTTCGGCGCTAATTGCCCCTGCGTCGGCGCTAATTGCCCCTGCGTCGGCGCTAATTGCCCCTGCGTCGGACCTACCTGCCCATGCGTCGGGGCAAACTGCCCTTGCGTCGGTGCCGATTGCCCATGCCCCGACCCTAACGACCCAGCCTGCGGTGGCGGCAGCAACGAAACGCCAGAACCGAGAAGCATCCTGCTGCTTAGCCTTGGCCTGCTGATGCTGCATCTGGCACGCCGCGGCATGTTTCAGCGTTAATCGGTCTGACGTGCGGTATTGAGTAGTGTTGGAGCGTCCCCCGCCTCACAGGCAGGGGACCTGAATGCTCATCGTCGCTCTGCATAACTGCAGCAGGACGTAAAAAGACTCGAGCACAGAACACCCCCCGCCTTCAGCTGGCGGATTCCGTGCCCGCACTCGCGGGCATTTTTTTGAACTCAGCGTGCGTTGCACGACTGTCAAACGGCGACACCGCATCTATCATGGCATTCCACAACGCGATTAAGTATCGGGGCTTTACGCTCGACTGCGAGCCGGTCAGGTGGGACGACGGCTGCTACATCGCCCAGGTCATCATTTCCCGTGAAGCCGGGGCGGTCCTGGACGAATTTTCCTTCCCTAACCTTTGCATAAGGAATTCAGCGCCCTCTGCGGCGCAGTATGCAAAGGATTGGGGGCGGCAGTGGGTTGACGCACATGGGGCCGCCCCCTTCCCTCCCGCCAATTAGCGGAGATACAGGGTCTGCAAGTTGCGGCGGTAGATGTCAGTCGAATCGACCCACAAGTTACGCGACTTCATGGTCTCGCCTTGTTGCAGCGGCTGCAGTTGCAGGCTGGTGCTGAATGCACCGGATGCGCTTGGCATGACGGAAATTCCCGTATCGTGCTTGCCGCTCGACAGCGAGGTTTCCGTGACCAGCTTGACCCACGCTGCGTCGGTCGGGTTCAGATTGCTGCCGGCAATGGCAAGCGTGCCGCCGTTGTAGCTGGCGAATGCGGCGATGGTCTGCTCGGAAAACACTGGGAAGCCCGTGCTGGCTTTGGCTTCTGCCAGCGTCATCGGACGGCGCTGTACTTTCAGGGCATAAGTGCCGTCATTGGTGCCGGAGGCGAAACTGAGCTTGTTGTTGGCCGAGTCAAAGGCGGTCAGGACGTACGCGGAATTGTCCGGAATGCGCGTAACGCCATCGTCACCCAACGGAGAAACCGGGCCGGGGCAGTCGCTGCGCATGACATAGCTGTTCCCTTGGCTCAGCGTGTTTTGCCAACCGCCCGAGCCGTTGGATTTGTAAGACAGGCCGCTCTCTGGCAGGCCCGGACCTTTAACCACGAGATGGTCGATCACGCCGGAAGTGGTCTTGTTGGTGACGTCGCGGTCCTGAATGTCGATATTGAGGCCGGAGCGGAAGCAGGTACCGCTGGCGCTGACCACCTTGCTCATCTCGGCAAACAGGTTCACTTCAAGCGTACGCTGGTTGCCGAACAGGCGCCACACGCCGTCGGTCGGGCTCTTGCGAACTTTCCAGTTTTGCAGGCGGTCCAGCACCAGGCCGTCCTTGGATTTCACCGTGAACGAGACGTTGGCGATGATTTTTCCAGGATCGCTGTAGTCGACCTTGAGGACTTCCACGTCGGTGAAGGAGGCGCCAGCCAGGCTCGTTTCGGTGACCAGATAGCTGAAGAAGGACTCGGCATTCATGCCATCGTTCAGGAAGCCTGTGCTGGCGATCGATGTCAGTGCCGCTGCCGTCGGCATGCCGTTGGCGAACCGGCCGATAAAGTCAGTCAGCGCTTTTTTGATCAATGGGGCATCCGTGGTGGCGGTGCTGATGTTGTCCGCTGCCAGCTTCGATGGATTGGTTTCGGCGGCGGCCTTCTGCTTCAGATCGTCCGTGATGACGGAGGCATTGGCCGTGGTGCTGATGGTCGCCACGGCAGTGCTGGAATCGACCGACACATGGATGGCATCCAATGCGCTGTCGAGCGCGCTGGCCAATGGCGTGAATGGGGTGCGCAGCAGGTCGGCGTTGGCGTCGACACCCAGCGCGCTCAGGATCGGCTGCAGCTTTTCCTTGAGTTTCGCCACTTCGGCGTTGATCGCGGCCGACGTCGCGGTCGCGGCATTGCTGTTCTTTTCAAACTGGTCGAAATAGTCTTGCGCCAACTGGCCGCCCACATTGGCGGCGACCAGGTCGGTCAGCTGGGTGATATTGATTTTGCCCGCGGCGTCGGCGCTCGTCGCGACCGAGTGCACGGTGTAGATGCGGCCATTGGCCGCGCCGGTGGCGCGGAACACAAACGGGCCGGTCATGCCGGTAACGTCCACCGTGTATGCGCCATTCGCGCCAATCGTGACGGTCTTGGTCGCGCCTTTCGAATCCTTGACGGTCACAGTGCCCACCAACGGGGCGCCGACCGCAGCCGTTCCCGTGAACGAAGCGGTAGCCGGCGCCTGCACGCCTGGCTGCGCATTGTCCGCAGTCGAAGAATTACCGCCGCTGCCACCACAGGCAGCCAGCGCCATGCTCACCGCACCAGCCAATACCAGCTTATTGATTTTCATTCTGTTCCCTAGTCATTAAATTCGCAGATTGTGTAGCAGGACATGAATTATTATTCTCAAAATAACAATCATGATTTCCGCATGGAAATACTATCACAATTCGAAAATGACGCCCAAAAAACAGGCATTGTGTCGCTATCAAGTCACAAGGTGGAGAACGACGCGCGCCAATAAAAAAAAGAGCGCCTTGCGGCGCTCTGGTCTGTCTGCTGCGGAAAATCAGCGTACGCGGCGGATCGAAGAAATGCGGTCGATGAAGTCTTCCAGGTTCGGATAGCGGCCCGGACCATAGGTACGGCACTGGCCGCCGTAGTCGGCATGTTCGCAAACCTGCCAGGTACCGTAATTAATCACCAGCGAGTTGGCGTTGTCGTTGAAGCCGACGTCGCGCAGGGTATGCATGTCGTTATTGATAACCACGTGGCGGCCACGGAAGCCTACGTCGTTATACATTTCGACGGCGTCGCCGCGTTCGCGGTAGTCGCGGCGTTCTTCACGGCGGTCTTCCATCCAGCGGCCGTCGCGACGCTCTTCGCGGCGCTCGTCGCGGTAATCGCGGTAATCGCGGTCATCGCGGCCATACCCGTAGCCCGAGTTGCCGCGATCGCGGCGGCCGCCCTGGATTTCACGTGCGGACGAGAATTGATTGTTGAACTGGCGCAGGTTCGGATATTCGCCGCGCTCGAACACGGCGCACTGGCCGCCGAAGTCCTTGTGCTCGCACAGTTCCCAGGTACCGGAACGCACGACGATACTGGAAGCGCGATCGTTAAAACCGAAATCGGTGAAGTTGCTGGCGGCGCCGTCGGCGATCGTGACGCGTTCGCCGCGGAAGTCTTCATGCGAAAACAGCAGCAATTCTCCGGCCGAAGCGGCCTGGCCAACAATGGAAGCAGCCAGCAGGAAAGCGGCAGTCAGGGTATTCTTCATAAACAAAATCTCCGTAATTCGGGCATTCTATGCGTTTTAACGCGGTACAAAGCCCGCTAGCCTACCTTACCTTGTAACAAATTCCTACAGCAAGTCACATGCCGACCACGTTTTCCCGCTCCAATCTACGCAAAGAAGCAACAGCACTATGGAAATTGGCCTGGCCAGTATTAATTGGACAACTAGCCACAGTCGGCATGGCGGTGGCCGACGTGGCCATGACCGGCCATACCCAGGCTTCCGAGCTGGCGGCCGTGTCGACCGGGGCCGCCATCTGGTCCATCGTGGTGGTGACCGTGGTCGGCACCATGATGGCCATGAACACCCTGGTGGCGCATGAAGTAGGCGCCGGCAGCCATCAGCGCATCCCGCACCTGGTACGCCAGGGTCTGTGGAAAGGGCTGGGCGTCGGCCTGGCCGCAGCGCTGCTGGCCAACCTGGCGACGCTGCTGTTCGACTATCTGCAGTTGGCGCCGGAGGTGAACCAGCGCGCTGCCATGTTCGTCCACATCATCAGCATCGGGCTGCCGCCCTTCGCCTGCTACCGCGCGCTGTACGGCTACAGCGCCAGCATCAACCAGACCAAGCCGGTAATGGTGATCGCCCTGCTCGGCCTGGCGTTCAATATTGCAGTGAACTGGCTGCTGGTCTTCGGCCATTTCGGCCTGCCGGCCATGGGCGGCGTGGGCTGCGCGGTGGCCACCGGCATCTGCATGTGGCTGATGCTCGGGGCGATGCTGGTGTGGATGCGCATGGCGCCCGCCTACCGGGCCACTTACCCTTTCACGCACTGGGATTGGCCGCACTGGCCGGAGATCCGCAGCATGCTGCAGCTTGGCCTGCCGATCGGCGTGACCTATTTTGCCGAGGTGAGCGCTTTCGGCGCGGTGGCGCTGCTGGTGGCGCGTTTCGGCGTGATCGAGCAGTCGGCGCACCAGATCGCGCTGAACTTTTCTTCGCTGGTGTTCATGGTGCCGCTTAGCCTGGGCATCGGGATGGTGACGCGCGTCGGCCAGGCGCTGGGGGAAGGCGATGCGCGGCGCGCCCGCCTTGCATCCTGGGTCGGCCTGGGCCTGTCGCTGGCGTTCGCCGTGCTGTCGGCGGCCTTCATCGCCCTGTTCCGCCACCAGATCGCCGCCGCCTACACCAGCGACGCGGCCGTCCAGGCGACTTGCGCCACCCTGCTGCTGTTCGCCGCGCTGTTCCAGCTGTCGGACGCGACGCAGGTGGCGGCCGCTTGCGCCATCCGCGGCTACAAGGTGACGCGCGGACCGATGCTGATCCAGCTGCTGGCCTTCTGGGGCTTTGCCCTGCCGCTGGGCTGCCTGCTCGGTCTGTGGAAGGGAATGGCGGCTGCCGGCTTCTGGATCGGCCTCGTGCTGGGCCTGACGGTAGCCGCCGTCCTGCTCACCTGGTTCCTGCACCGCTTGTCGCTGACGCGCCTGCGGGCATGAGGTCCACCGCCGCAAGGCCCTGGCGCACCGCGTTGCGGCCCGGGGCAAGCGCGCCGGCGGCTTCGAAGGCCTTGCGCGCATTGCCGGACTGCTTCAGCTGCAGCAGGGCCTCTCCCAGCAGCTCGTTGGCCGGCTGCACCAGCACTGGCGGGCCGAAGTCCATTTCCAGCGCCAGCTCCTGCTGCGCAGCCTGGCGGAACAGCGCCAGCGCGGCTTCGCGCTCGCCCTTGCGCAGGGCCAGTTGGCCATCCAGCATTGCCAGTTCAATGCCGGGAATGCGGTAGCGCGCATGGTCCGGCGCCAGGTCCGCATCGCCCGGCTTGACCGCCAGATAGGCCTGCGCGGCCTCGCGCGCCTGCGCCACCGCCGCATCGGCTTTCTCCGGGCTGCCGCGTAAGGCCACCCAGGCGTCCGTCACGGACCAAACCAGCGCGGCGCCGCTGTACTTGGCAGCAGTCGGCGCCAGGTCGGCAATGGGGTCTGGCACACCGTTCCCGTCGATCAGGTAGCGGGCCCGCATCTGGGCCAGGCCAAGCATGCTGTTCTCATGGTATTTCAGCTGTTCCGCCGTCGCCGGCGCTTCCTCGCGCAGGCGTGCGGCGCAATTGTCGATGATGGCGCGCGCATCGTCCATGCGGCCCAGCTGCACTTTGGCGTAAGACAGCCAGATGATGTAGTGGCCGCAGGCCGGCGCACGCGCCCTGGCGTTCCTGGCCAGCAGCTGCTTGTAATGGACCTGCAGCGCGGTTTCGTTGGCGCGCACGGTTTCGTCCCACATGCCCAGCGCCAGGTAGATATGCGATGTCATATGCTGCGCATGGTCCGCCTCCGGCGCGATTTTGCCGTAGGCGCGGGCGGCGCGCAGGCCGAGCGGCGCGTGCACCGCATCGTCCACCGAGTGGATCAGGTAATGCGCGGCGCCGGGATGGCGCGGATGGCGTTCGAATACCTCCTGCATCAAGGCCGCCGCACGCATATACGTCGGCAAATGGCGCCCGGCGTCGGACGTGCCCAGCAGCGCCAGCGCGTAGAAACAAGTGGCGTCGATATCGGCCGGATATTTGGCGTGCAGCGCTTGCAGCGCCAACGCATAGCGGCGATCGCGCTCATGCTTGCTGCCTTCGCCGTACAGTATCTCGGCGGCCTGCAGGTAATCCTTTTCGCGCGCCGTACCTGCCTTGGCCTGACGCGCTGCAGGGGTGGCGCCCAGGCGAACCAGCGCAGCCTGCGCCGCCTTGAGATCCTGCTGGAACCAGACCGGGTGGTTGTAGCTCATCGCCTCGCCCCAGTAGGCCATGGCGAAGCCAGGGTCGGCCTGCTGCGCGCGGCGGAAGGCTTCCGCGGCCGATGCGTATTCAAAATTGTGCAGCTGCGCCAGGCCGTACAGGAAATCGGCCTGCGCCACCTTGGCTCCGGAGTTCTCGAAGGCCACCAGCCCCACCTTGTCCGGCGCCGGATTGCTTGCGCCGCTGCCCCGGTGCGACGCCAGCGCCTGCCCGGCCCCGCAGCACAGCGTCAGTGCGAGCACAAAACGAATGGCAGGTGTCCTTGTCAGCATGTCGGCTCCCGGAAGTGAGCCGCCAGTATGCGCCGTTTCGAACCGAAGGAAAATCGGCGAATTACCGCCTATTCCGAATAACTAGGGGAGCCGCTTCTGGTATTGTCTTGCGGTTCATTAATAAATCATACGGGACATACAATGCGCTTGATCCTCACCCTGGTCGCCCTGCTGGCGGCTGGTACCGCTTCCGCCGAACGCCTGACATTGGAACGCCTGCACGCCGACCCGGCCCTCTCCGGCCCCGGTGTGCGCGCCCTCAAAGTTTCGCCCGATGGCGCCCGCGTCACCTTCCTGCGCGCCCGCCCGGACGACCAGTACCAGATGGATCTGTGGGAATACAATATGAAGGACAAGACCACGCGCCGCCTGGTCGATTCCAAAGTGCTGGTCCCTGTTGAAAACCTGTCCGACGCTGAAAAGGCGCTGCGCGAGCGTGCCCGCACCGCAGCGCTGAAGGGCATCATTTCCTATAGCTGGTCGCCGGATGGCAAGCAGTTGCTGGTGCCGCTGGCCGGCAACCTGTATCTGGTCGACCTGTCCAAGCCCGACAACGCGCGCCTGGTGGCGGCCGGCAGCGTGATCGATCCGAAGATTTCGCCGAAGGGCAAATATGTTTCCTTCGTCCGCGACCAGAACCTGTTCGTCATCGACCTGGCCACCGGCAAGGAACGCCAGCTGACCACCGACGGCAAGGGCACCGTACATAACGGCGAAGCCGAATTCGTGGCGCAGGAAGAAATGGGCCAGTTCACCGGCTACTACTGGGCGCCGGACGATTCGGCCATCGCCTTCCGCTGGTACGACGAAGCGCAGGTGCCGGTGGCGCGCCGCTTCGAAATCTATGCCGACCGCACCGATGTGGTGGAACAGCGCTACCCAGCCGCTGGCGACAAGAACGCCGTCGTCGCCCTGAAGATCGTGTCGCCGGCCGGCGGCGAGATCCGCGACATCGACCTCGGTGCCAACAAGGACATCTACCTGGTGCGCGCCGACTGGAGCAAGGATGCCAAGTCGCTGTTCTTCCAGCGCCAGTCGCGCGACCAGAAAACATTGGAACTGATCGGCGTCGATGCCGCCACCCTGGCCCAGCGTCCGGTGCTGACCGAAACATCGAACACCTGGACCACCATCAGCGACGACCTGCGCTTCCTGGAAAGCGGCAAGGGCTTCATCTGGTCGTCCGAGCGCACCGGCCGCAACCACCTCTACCTCTACGGCATGGACGGCAAGCTGAAACACGCCATCTCCAAGGGCGAGTGGGGCTTCGACAATGTGCTGGCGGTCGACGAGAAGACCGGCAAGGTCTATGTATCCGCCAACAAGGACGCGGCTTACGACAAGCAGGTGTATGAGCTGAAGCTGGACGGCTCCACCGCTGACAAGCCAAAACGCATCACCCAGGCCGACGGCTGGCACGACGCCGCCTTCTCCAAGCATGGCGAAGTGTTCGTGGACACCTGGTCCGATCCTGCCAATCCACCGCAGGTGGCGATCCGCCGCCCGGACGGTACGCTGGTCAGTTGGCTGGATGAAAACAAGGTCAACGAGTCGCACCCTTACTTCAAATACAAGCCGGACCTGCTGCCGGTCGAATTCGGCAATATGAAGGCGAAGGATGGCCAGACCCTCTACTACTCGATGATCAAGCCGTACAAGTTCGACGCGTCCAAGAAGTACCCGGTCTACCTGTCCACCTACGGCGGCCCGCACTCGCAGCACGTGACGCGCCGCTGGGACGGCGGGCAGTTCGACCAGTACATGGCGCAGCAAGGCTACGTGGTCTTCCGCCTGGATAACCGCGGCTCGTCGCGCCGCGAACGCGCCTTCACCGACGCCATCTACCGCAACCTGGGCAAGGTGGAAGTGGAAGACCAGCTGACCGGCATCGACTGGCTGGGCCAGCAGCCGTTCGTGGACGCCAAGCGCATCGGCGTGTACGGCTGGAGCTACGGCGGCTTCATGACCCTGCGCCTGCTGTCGCAAGGTTCGGACAAGATCGCCGCCGGCGTGTCCGGCGCGCCGGTGACCGACTGGGGCCTGTACGACACCCACTACACCGAGCAGTTCATGGACCGTCCGAGCGACAATGTGGAAGGCTACAAGCAATCGAATGTGTTCTACCACGTCGACGGCCTGAAGTCGAAACTGCTGCTGATCCACGGCATGGCGGACGACAACGTCCTGTTCACCAACACCACCAAGATGATCGATGCGCTGGTGAATCGCGGTGTGCAGTTTGAGCTGATGACCTACCCGGGCGCCAAGCACGGCGTGTCGAACCGCCTGGCCAAGCGCCACGTGCAAACCTACATCGACGCCTTCTTCCGCAAGAACCTGAAGCCGGAAACCGAATAAGGCCGGGCCAGGCGCCCCGCCCTCTCAGCCCGCCCGCGCAAGCCGGCGGGCTTTTTCTTTGCCGCACCTCAAACCATGGCTCTCCCGACCGGATTAGGCTTGAGAAATGGGCTGGTTCGCGATTAACATCTTATTGCCTGTTTTCGGCCCGCTGGCACTTCTATTCATCGCCGGCAAAATCTGCACGCCTGCCACCCCGATTGCATCACGAATTCGAATTCTCAACACTATCAAAGATGGCCAACTTAGCTGGGTCGCAGTGGCGCTTTCCGCCAATTCTTCTTTTGAGCTTTTTGTACAGTGGCAATCCAACATTCCGCCAGCTTGGGCTGGCCCCATCCTGTTCTTCAATGTCCTGAATCTGGTTCTCTCAGGACTGCTCGCCGTATTGGGCGCTCTATTCCCGGTTCTTGAACCCAAGGTCGAACTAGATTCCATGGCCGCCTGGCTTCTTCATTACCGCTTGCTGTGTGTTTCGGCATTCACATTCGCAATTGCTGCCGCATTGCTATGTATCGTACATTTTGCACTTGAGCTTGCTTGCAAATAGCCGCCTAACGGTCAAACTATTGGAATCGAGTGAAAGGACTCACAATGAATCACAAAATCACTGCGTTTCTAAAGGACGAGCAAAGGGCGTCTCGAATTATCCTTAACTGGATTGCAGGATTGAGCTTCACCTGCCTGATTGGGTCGCTTGCCGCACTGATGCTGATGAAGTAAGCCGCCTGTCGATTTATCGGGAGCCCATTCGTCGTCATGGTACGCTCAAATACCAACGACGGAGGCAACATGTCCCTGCAACTGTTCTACCATCCCCTCTCCTCCTACTCCATGAAGGCGCTGATTGCGCTGTATGAGAATGGCACGCCGTTCGAATACCGCATGCTGTCGCCGGACCATGGCGACAACTACCAGCAGTTTGCAGAAATGTGGCCGATCCAGAAGTTCCCTATCCTGCTGGACGGCGAGCGTATGATTGTCGAGGCCAGCATCGTCATTGAACATCTGGCGCTCCACTATCCCGGCCCGGCAAGACTGCTGCCGTCCGATCCCAAGGCGGCGCTGGAAGTGCGCATGATGGACCGCTTCTTCGACAACCATATCGCCACGCCGCAGCAGAAACTGGTGGCCGATGTCCTGCGGCCGGACGGCGAGCGCGATCCATACGGTGTTGCCGAGGCACGGCGCAAGCTCGATACGGCATATGCGTGGCTGGACAAAGTGATGGCAACCCGTACTTGGGCGGCGGGAGCGGAATTCAGCATGGCCGATTGTGCCGCGGCGCCCTTCCTGCTGTATGCCCACTGGTCGCACCCGATCGCGGCAAAGCATGGGAATGTGATGACCTACCTGCGCCGGCTGCGCGAGCGGCCATCGTTTGCCCGTTGCTGGCAAGAGGCCAAGCCGTACCGTCATATGTTCCCGCTCGGCATACCGGCGGGCGAGGAATAGTCGCGCAAGCCAATCCCGGGGTCAGGCCCTGGCCCCGCTGACTCTAGGTGGAGCCAGTCACTGTCAACCTGAATTGGAAATGGCAAAAGAAATGGCCGGCGTGCAAGCTGCAAGCACCGGCCATTGCGGAAGCGTTATTGACGGTTACCGCGGTCGATCAGTTCGTCCGTTGCGTCATCGATGGCTTCGCGCAGGTCGCCGCGCTGTTTCTGCAGCTTGCCTTCCACTTGGTTGGCAACACCCTTCACCTGCTGTTTCGAGCTGCCCACCAGTTCGCCGGCTTCCTGCTGGATCTTGCCGCCGATTTCCTTCGCCTTACCCTTCACTTGGTCCTTGTTCATAATGCGCTCCTCGTTAAAAAAGTGCGACGAGCAAATAATACGAACAGGCAGCCGGGCCTACTGTTCGCGAGCTAACATAATTAACGCTTACGCCAGACAGAAGCCAGCCATGGCTGCTGTTCGCGCGGCAATCCTGCGGGGCGGTAATAGTGCGTGATGGATTCAAAGCCGGCCGCGCTCACGACAGCGGACCAGGTATCGAAATCGTAGTAACAGCCGTAGCGTGGGCCGTTCCAGCCTTCTTCGTTATGTCCACGCGGATTGGAACTGAATAGCACGCCGCGCGGTTTCAGGGTCGCATGCAGGTGCGCCAGCACATCCGGCAAGGCGGCCCTGGGGACGTGGAACAGGGAGGCGTTGGCGAAAACGCCGTCGAATGCAGACTCCGGCAGCGAGAGCGCCACGAAGTCCTGCTGCCACACGGTGCAGCCGCTCCAGCGCTGCGCCATTTCGACGAAATGGGCGGAGCCGTCCAGGCCAACCGGCGCATGCCCAAGGGATTTGAAAGTGCGCAGGTCGCGGCCAGGGCCGCAACCGAGGTCGAGAATGCGGAACGGCGCTGTCCCTTCGATCGCATCGAGCAGCGCCGCGATGTTCTGGCTTACGTCGTGGTCGCGCGTGCCCTCCAGGAAAGCTTGCGCATTGCGTTCGTAATGTTCCAGCGTGCGGCGGGTGATCTGCTCGATGTCGTCCATCCTCCTACTTTACCAGACGCGCACGCGCTGTTCCGGAGCCAGGTACAGCTTCTGGCCCGGCTTCACGTCGTAGGCTTGGTACCAGGCGTCCAGGTTGCGCACGGTGTAGGTCCGCCACTTGGCCGGCGAGTGGCCGTCCGTCATGACCTGGTTGCGCAGGGCCGCGTCGCGCGACTTGTTGGCCCAGCTGGCGGCGTAGCCGTTGAAGAAGTCGCGGTCCTGCGCGGCGCTGGCTTTGCCGCCCAGGGACACGTGGTAGGCATCCAGCGCTGCCGCCAGTCCGGCCAGGTCGGCCAGGTTTTCGCTCAGGGTCAAGGTGCCGTTCAGCTTCAGGTCCGGGAAGGCTTCATAGGAATCGTACTGCGCCACCAGCTTGGCCGCGGCCTGCTTGAAGTGCTCGCCGTCTTCCTTGGTCCACCAGTCGCGCAGGCGGCCCTTGGCGTCGAACTGCGCGCCCTGGTCGTCGAAGCTGTGGCTGATCTCGTGGCCGATGACAGCGCCGATCGCGCCGTAGTTCAGCGCATCGCTGGCCTTCATGTCGAAGAACGGCGGCTGCAGAATCGCGGCCGGGAAGTTCAGCGCATTTTGCATCGGCATGTTCACCGCATTCACCACATGCGGAGGCATGCACCACTCGGTCGCGTCGACCTTCTTGCCCAGCTTGGCCAGCTGCTGCTTGTAGTGGAACTGCTCGGCGCGCAGGGCGTTGCCCATGGCGTCGTCAGGTTTGATTTCCAGGCCTTCGTACGAAGTCCATTTGTCCGGATAGCCCACGCCAACGTACAGGGTGCGCAGCTTTTCCTGGGCCTCCTTCTTGGTGGCAGGCGCCATCCAGTCCAGCGCATCGACACGCTTGCGGAAGGAGTCGACGATATTCGCCACCATGGTCTGCAGGCGGGCCTTGGCTTCGGCCGGGAAGTAACGCTCGACATACAGCTTGCCGGCGGCATCCGGCAGCGCGCCGTTGACGGCGCCCAGGCCGCGCTTCCAGCGTGGCGACAACTGCGGCGTGCCGTTCAGGGTGCGGCCGTAGAATTCAAAGCGCTGATCGACGAAGGCTTTCGGCAGATAGCCGCCGAAGTGGTTCACGGTGTGGAAGGCCAGGAAGTCTTTCCATGCCTGCAGCGGCATATCGTTCACCAGGGCTGCGCTGCCGGTAATGGCGGTCGGGTGGTAGACGATGAACTTGTTCTGTTTGCCCAGGCCCGCCGTGCGGAAGAAGGCGCGCCAGTCCACGCCGGGCGCCTTGGCGGCGAAGTCGCGCAGGGTCCAGGTGTTGTTGGCCTTCTGGATGTCCGCCGAGTCTTCGCGGGAGGCGTGGGCTTGCGCCAGCTTGCGCTCCAGCTCGAAGACGCGGGCGGCGCGGGTTTCCGGTTCGCTGTAGCCGGCCAGCTTTAGCATGGCCGCAATGTGGGCCTGGTAGGCGGTGCGCAGCTGCTGCATGCGCTGGTTGTCGTCCAGGTAAAAGGCGCGGTCCGGCATGCCCAGGCCGCCTTGCAGGATGTACGGCGTGTAATGGTTAGGGTCCGTCAGGCCTTGCGCGATCCAGATACCGAATAGATTCTCGGTGTAGAAATTGGTGGAGTTCAGCGGGTCCACGTCGGCGCGCACCGAAGCGGCCAGGGCGCGCACCAGGCCGGCCTTGTCCTTGATGGCATCGACTTTTTCCAGTTCCGGCTTGAGCGACTTCAGGCCGTGCGCCTCGATTCCGGCTTCGTCCATGAAGCTGCGGTAGAAATCGGTCACGCGGCGGGTGTCGCCAACCGGCGCCTTGGCGGCGGTTTCTTCGATCAGCTTGACGATGCGCTCATTGGTCGCATCGCCCAGGGCCGAACCGGCGCCCCAGCTGCCTTTGTCGGCAGGAATCTGGGTCTTGGCCAGCCATTCGGCGTTCACATGGCCAAAGAAATCGTCGCCCGGCAACGGGGCGGCGGCCTGCGTTTGCGCGGCTGGTGCCGGCTCTGCCTGTTGGGCAATGGCCGGGGCCAGGCCCAGTGTGGCTCCACAGAAGGCCAGGGTAAGGGCCAACTTGAGCGGCGTCACGCGAATCGATGCTTGCATTTTTTGTATCCCTATGAAGTCGTTTTAAATGGCGGAATCAGCCACGCTGAACTCTAACGGCAACCGGCCGGTGACACCGCCCAAATGCGACAGACTGCAAATTCCGGGGACCAGCTGCAGAAAACGGGGAATGCTGTGCAGCTGTGCCAACGAATGTCAAAAACTTGCTGCACTCCCCTTCGGAATCGCTATATAGTTCACCTACAGCAATGCCTATCAAAAGGAGACTTTCATGAAGCTCGAAGCCCTATTCCAGAACCCAACGGCGTTGCCAACCGCGCCCAAGGTGGTTGACGAATTGATCAGCAGCTTCGACAAGGCCAGCGTCTCCACCGAAGAAATCGCAAAGAAACTGTCGGCCGACCCGGTACTGAGCGCCAAGCTGCTGCGCCTGGCAAACTCCGCCTATTACCATGTCTCGCGCTCCATCGGCACCGTGGAAGATGCCGTGCTGATGCTGGGCTTTGTCACCGTGCGCACCCTGGTGATCAGCTCCGGCCTGGTGAGCGGTTTCAAAACCGTGCCGGGCCTGGACTTGCGCCAATTCTGGCGCTACAGCCTGCGCACCGCCGTGGGCGCCAAGTTCATCGCCAAGGCCTGCAAACAGAATACCGACCTCGCCTTCACCATCGGCATGATGCATGCGATCGGCCAGCTGGTGATCCACGCCGGCATGCCGGAACAGGCGCTGGCGCTCGATAAGGTGGCGGGTCCGCTGGATGCGCGCCGTCTGGATACCGAAATGGCCTCCCTCGGCTACACCTACGCCGATGTGGGCGCCGAACTGGCCCGCCGCTGGAAATTCCCGCAGACCTTCCCCGACACGATTTCCGCCATCCCCGATCCGGGCGAGAACGAACTGGCCGCGGTGATCCACTTGGCCGCCTGGCGCGCCCGTGTCGACGAAAACAAGCTGACGCCGGAAGAGATTGCAGTCTGCTACCCGACCGCCGTGGCGGAGAGCCTTGGCTTGGAAGAGAATGCGCTGATCGACCAGATGCCGTCGCTCGATGAGCTGAGTGCCGGCCTGGACGAACTGATCAACTAAACCGCCTCGCTTGACTCTGGCCGTTGCTGCCCTTGGGATGGGGGCGCAACGGCAATTTTTTTGTAGAAGCACCTGCGAATCCCGCTGTCCCCGCACATTTACGACCAAAAGTGACAATTGTTGAAAAACAATCGTTATATTTTTGATAGAATTTTTCACACTACCCACGCTGCGCCATGCGCGGTTCTATCAAATCCTACTGGTCGAAGGACAGTCATGTTATTTACCCCCTCCCGGCGCGCGCGAATCGCGGCGCTGGCGCTCGCCCTGGGTGCTTGCGCCCTTCCCGCCCACGCCGACCTGAGCAGCGTACGCAGTGTGCTTGCCGAGCGCCTGAAGGCCAAGAACATGCCGTTTTCGCCCTCCTCCGTGCAGGAAACGCTGATTACCGGGCTGTATCGCATGGACACCGGGCCCGGCCAGGCCGTGCTGTTCGTCAATGATGCCGTCACCCTGATGCTGATTACGGACAACGTCACCGTCACCGAATGGAGCCAGCCCGTGCGCGACCCGCAGCCGATCAGCCAGGAAGAAAAGACCGAGCTGCTCAAGGAAATGATGCGGAATATCCGCTTCGACAAGCTGATCAAGATTGACCAGGGCAATGCCAAGAACAAGCTGCTGCTGGTGTCCGCCTACGATTGCCCGTACTGCATCAAATTCGAGCGCATGCTCAACACCGCCGGCAGCAAGGTCGACGCCAGTGTCTACGTCCTGCCCAGCACGCTGAATCCCAAGGAAAATGCGCGCGCATCGACGGTCCGCAATATCTGGTGCGCCCGCGATAACGCCAATATCTGGCGCAAGACGCTGGTCAACGGCAGCGGCGGCTACTTCAACCTGCCAGGCAGCAGCTGCGACCTGGGCGTGCAGCAAAGTGCCGACCTGCAATTGCTGATGCGCACACTGTACGGACGGGACGGCTACCCAAGCATGATCTTCGCCAACGGTGTCAAGACCACGCCAGGCCAGGACTGGGCGACGTTCGAACAGCAAATGCGGCAAACCTCGGACAGCGATTTCTGGGGCGAACCGAATCCGCAGAAATACGCGCAGTTCCGCGCCGAAGCCGCAGCTGCCAGCAGCACCGTAGTCAATCCGCTCAATTCACTGTTCAAGCGCTTCGGCATCAAGAACAAGTAATCAAGACATTCCTCACCAAAAAGGAAAGGTTTTCCCATGGCTGTCCCGTTCCCAGTTTCCCGCACCATTTTAGGCAGCGCCGTTGCTGCTGTCCTGCTGCTGTCCGCCTGCGGCAAAAAAGAAGCGCCGCCGGTTGCGCCCGCGCCCGTCGCCGCCAAGGGGCCGATTGATCTTCTCGGCCCGCAAGTGGGGCCGGAGATTCCGCCGCTGGCTGCCCAGCACAGCCAATTCAAATGCCTGATCGACCCGGTCAATTACCAGCTCGACCTGGGTAATATGGGACGCAACGCCGTGGTCAGCCTTCCCAAGATCGGCGCGCAGCAGATTGCCGCCGATGCCCTGCTGCTCGATGCCGCATCGGCCGAAGACGCCAGCCAGCGCATCATGCTGGCCAAGCCAGAATACAAACGCGTCCCGCCGAAATGCGAAGCCTATGCCTTATCGACACGGGACGCCAAGCTGGATCAGAACACCGCCCTGACCGAATACAAAACGGTCAACGGCGGCACCGAGCTGGCCTACCTGTATTACGCCGTCTCGAAGGCCAAACCGGCCTATGAAGTGGTAGCCCAGCAGCTCTTCCCGGAATACGGCGCCGAAGCCGACACCTTCAAACGCCAGGATTTGCTGAAGACGATTGCCCCCGCCATTGACGGCAATATCAAGAGCGCCGAAGGCAAGCGCCTCGTGATGTTCGAGTTTGAAGGCAAGCTCAAGCACTACGATGCGGCCAAAAAGCAATTCCCGGTCGAACTGGAGCGCTTCAACATTGCGCCAAGTACCTATGTCAGCTGGCGTAAGGACCGCGACAACGCGCCCGATACCGGCAGCTATCACCTGACCTTCGACATGGGCGGCCGCAAGGACCTGAACTACGAAATTCCGGACGAATCGGCTGCACGCGCGCTGGAAGGCGAATTATCGCAACTGGCGGCGGCGGCCAGGTCCGCTTATGCCCCGGTTGCCATCCGCGCCTACGGCCAGGCGGTCAAGGCCGCAGAAGACGGCGGCAACAAGGTGGTCATGGTGCGGCTGGTGCAAATCGACGTGATGGACCGCGACACCTTGCGCCAGGAAGGACGCCAGTTCAAACCGCTTTTCAGTCTGAACCTGCGCTGATTGCCTTACTGCCAGCTGGCGCTGCAAGCGTGGCGCCGGCGGGCCGGCAGAATGATTAACAAGATAACAACGAGTTCTTTTTTGAGTTTCCCAACTTTTTTTCAAAAAGACCCTAAAGTTCCTTCCGAGCCAGACGTTAATCCTGACATGCGGAATTCCGCACCCAGAATTGAAGGCTCAAACATGTCCTCGACCCAAGTCCTCGCTACGTACGAAAAAATTGCCGGTTTGACCAGCCAGATGGTGGGCGCCGCGCAATCCGGCGACTGGGATTCGCTTGACCGCATGGAGAACCAGTGCGCATCGGCTTCGGTGGCGCTGATGGGTGGTACAGCGCCGCTGCAGGGCGATGCCCGCCAACGCAAGATCGAGCTGCTGAAGCAAATCATGGCCAACGATCGCGCCATCCGCGACGTGACGGATTCCTGGCAAACCTGCCTGCACGGCTGACAACTGCTGCGGAACCGATCCCAAGCGCCTCCGGGCGCTTTTTTATTTTGTCCCCCTGGGGTCAGGAAGAAAAGTGGACATTTTTATCCAACCGGAAATGTCCACTTTTCTTCCTGACCCCAGGAGGGACTTTTATTGCTGGAATGAAAAAGGCGCCCGCTAGGGGCGCCTTGGAATTCGGAGGGGCGAGCGCCAGGTATCTCCTGGCGTCGCCTCAGCGCCGGTTGCACCCGGCGTTCATATCGCCTCAGTCGGCTATGAACTGCTTCCAGAAGGGGTCGTTTCTTCAACGTCACTCTGCGGTTCGCGTCACACTATCGGTGGTGACTGCGGCAGAACCCGTTCTGTGTGAGCCCAGTATAACGCAGGTAAAAAATTCTTGTCCAGTCTCGAATGACAATGATAGTTACTACTGTGCAGCAACCTTCTCCGGCTCTTCCTGGGCTACCTCAACCGGTTCCGCCACCCCTTTCTTGCGGAAGGATTGCCAGATTTTTAGCGGGCCTTTGATCTGCCGTTTGCGCATGAAATAGATAGTGCCGCCAAGTGCTGCCAGCCCGGCCAGCGCACCGCCGATAATCGCGAACAGGCTGGTCCGTGACTTGCCTGCCAGCTCTGCTGCTACACCCGGCTTGACGGGAGTCGCCCCTGGCTTGACGGGTGCTGAACCTGGCTTGACGGGCGGCGCCTCCGCCTTGACCGGAACGGGTTCGGCTGCCGGCACGGCGGCCTGCACAACTGGCGCTGCCAGCGTCTTTTCAAGGTGCTGTACCTTGCCTTCAATATCCGTCAGCTTGTTGGCCATGGCCTGGCATTGCTGGAGCTGCGCTTCAACCTGCTTCTCGGGAGCGCAGGATGGCGCGGGTGCGCTGCTGGCTGCCGCGGCCGCAGGCTTGCTCGCGACGGGCCGGTGCGCCACAGGGGCTGGTATTGCGGCTGCTGGCGCGGCAGCAGGAATGGATGGCGCAGTGGCGGGGGCTGGCGTGCCTTGCGCAGCGGCTTGCGCCTTGGCCATGGCGACTTCCCTGCGATAGGCGAACGCCCGCTGCGCGGCCTCGCTCTGCGCAGCCTCCTTGCTCAGAGCGGGGGATGGGCTGGCAGCGTGCGGCAAGGGCGAAACGGCAAGCGAAGGAGGCGTCGGCACCGCTGCCGGCGTTGCTTGCGCCGCGGCCGCCTTCTGCCCCGGCGGCTCGGGCGTCAGCCAAAGCGAGGCGGCGCGGATGATCTGGCGTCCACCGCTATTCAGTTCGAGGAAGATGTGCAAGGCATCCGCATTGACCGCTTGAAGCGTGGTCAGGTGCAGGAAGCGCTTATTGTCGCGCTTGGCGACGGTGATGTGCAGGTCGCCCAGCACGGGCACTACCTCCAGGCCGGCGCCTTTGAAGACGTCGGGGTTCGCCAGCCGGGCCTGGATCTCGGCGAGGTCGGCCGGGGTCAAGTCCACCAGCTCGATATCGGCCGATAGTTGCTGGCCGATGTGGGAATTGACTTTCACCTCTCCCAGTTCAGCCGCCCAAAGCTGCCCGCACATGGCGGCGGCCAGCAACGGCAGAATCAGGGTGCGGATAGTCATTCGTTGGCTTGGCATGGAGAACCGCTTTGTTTCCTCAATGTCTTCGTTAACGGCAGGAAAACACAATTTTGTAGCCCCGGCAGAGCGAACGCTAAAGCATTACAATTCAGACATCACTTTTCACCACACGGAGTCCATCACATGAACAGCAGAACCGAGCGCGATAGTTTCGGCCCGATTGAAGTTCCCGCCGGCCAGTTGTGGGGCGCCCAGACCCAGCGTTCGCTCGAACACTTCCGCATTTCCAGTGAACGCATGCCGGCCGAATTGGTCGCCGCCCTCGCCAGCGTGAAGCGTGCGGCCGCCAAAGTCAATGTCGACCTGGGTGTGCTGGATGGCGCGAAAGCCCAGGCCATCATGCAGGCTGCCGACGAGGTCCTGGAGGGCAAACACGCGGGCGAGTTCCCGCTGGCAGTTTGGCAGACCGGATCGGGCACGCAGTCCAATATGAATATGAACGAAGTGCTGGCCAACCGCGCCTCCGAGCTGATGGGCGGCGAGCGCGGCGACGGCCGCAAGCTGCATCCGAATGATGACGTCAACAAAGGCCAGTCTTCGAACGATATCTTCCCGACCGCGATGCACGTGGCGGCGGCGCAGGCCGTGGCAAACAATGTGCTGCCTGCCTTGCGCCAGTTGCGCGCTACGCTGCAGGCCAAGGCGCGGGCGTTTGACGGCATCGTCAAGATCGGCCGCACTCACCTGCAGGATGCCACGCCGTTGACCCTGGGCCAGGAGTTCTCCGGCTACGTGGCGCAGCTCGATTATGCTGAAAAGGCCATCGAAGCCACCCTGCCCGCCGTGCTGGAGCTGGCCGCCGGCGGCACCGCTGTCGGTACGGGCCTGAATTCGCATCCAGAATATGCCACCCGCATCGCGGCCGAACTGGCAGCCCGGCTGGCATTGCCGTTCCGGACCGCCGACAATAAATTCGCCGCGCTGGCCGGACATGATGCCCTGGTATCGGCCCACGGCGCTTTGAAGACGCTGGCCACGGCCTTGATGAAGCTGGCCAATGACGTGCGCTGGATGGCGTCCGGCCCGCGCTCCGGCCTGGGCGAAATCAGCATCCCCGAGAATGAACCGGGCAGCTCGATCATGCCGGGCAAGGTGAATCCTACCCAGAGCGAAGCGCTGACCATGCTGTGCTGCCAGGTGTTCGGCAACGATGTGGCGATTACCGTGGGCGGCTCGTCCGGCAATTTCGAGCTGAACGTGTTCAAGCCGCTGATCGCCCATAACTTCCTGCAAAGCGCGCGCCTGCTGGCCGACGGCATGCGCAGTTTCGACGAACATTGCGCCCATGGCATCGAGCCCAATCTCGCCCGCATCGAAGAATTGATGGAACGCTCGCTGATGCTGGTGACCGCCCTGGCCCCCCATATCGGTTATGATCGCGCCGCGCAAATTGCGAAACAGGCGCAGCATGAGGGCACAACGTTGAAGGAAGCGGCCTTGGCCCTTGGTTTTGTGAACGAAAGCCAGTTCAACGAGTGGATTGTTCCATTAGAGATGACCAAGCCGGGCGGCAAGGGTTAATGCTTGATGGGAATACAACACTCAGCGCCTGCCCAACAGAAAGAGGATTAAAATGCAGAAAGTAGATTTCGAATTGACAGGCGAGTACATCGAGCTGAACCAGCTCCTGAAGGTGGTTGGCCTATGCGACAGCGGCGGCGCCGGCAAGCAGATCGTGGCGAGCGGCGATGTCAAGGTCGACGGCAAACAGGAGTTGCGCAAAACGGCGAAGATCCGGGCGGGCCAGAAGGTGCGCCTGGGCGATGTGCAGATCGACGTCCATGCCGAGGGCAGCGCGGCCTGATTGAATACGCGCGGAGGGTAGTTCCATGGATGGCCCCGAAGAGAAGCAAGTGCAGAGCCAGGAGCAACTGATCGGTGACCTGCGCCAGGTCATCGAGAACGCCGAGGAGCTGCTCAAGAATACCGATCATTACACCAGCGTGCTGTACCAGTCGGCACGCGCCAAGCTCGCGCAGGCCTTGCTGGCGGCGAATGAGGAGCTTGAGCGTTGCGAGGATGCGCAGCTGCTGCGCATGATCGAGGCTACCCACCGCGCCAACATGCTGCACCGGGATGTGTCCGGCGAGGCGAGATTAATGCGGGCGTTTGATTAGAATTTGCTGCTGCAGCCATTGCTGCAGGCTGGCGGCAACGTTGAAGTGCTCATCCAGCGCGAATGCGGCGTCCAGGGCGGCGCCGAGCGGTTTTCCTTCCTGAAGTGTTTTCAGCGCGATGTAGTCCGGCGCCTGCAGTGGCGTGACTTGTGCCGTCCACTGCGGGCGGCTGAGCAGCGCGCGGCTGGGTTCGTTCATTTTTTCCGGGAAGGGCGCGCCCTGGTGGGCCAGCCAGAGGGGCGCCACGGCCCATTCCGACTCGAACAGCTGGGCGGTTGCCTGCCAGGCGAAGCTTTGTGCTTCCACAGTTTGCGGATCGATGTCTTGCGCTTGCAGGGCGTCTTTTTGCACGGCGTAGTGGATGCGGTGCAGCTGCCATTCAAGGCGTGCCATGTCCGGCAGATAGGGGAGATCCTGGACGTGCTCGAACTGGCGCAGGAAGGGCTCGAAATGCGCGCCGAAACGGTTCAGGTCGCCGCTTTCCGATGGGTGGGCTCGGCCGTATTCACGCGCCAGGGCCGCGAAGAATTCGGCCCCAAGCAATTGCGCGATGACGGGATAGGCGGCGGCCAGGGCTTTGTTCCAGGTTGAGGTCAGGTTGCCGCGGTACAGGGCGAAGCGCTCGCTGTGCTTGAGCGGCAATGCGGCTTCCGCGCACGGTGAGAACAAGGCATCGGAGAAGGCTTGCTGCTGTACGGCCAGCGCCTTGCTGTCATGCACAAAATGTCCCCCATCGTTCCTGACCCCAGGGGGGACTTTTTTTGCTTGGGGGAAGGTTGCGGCGATGGCGGCGGCTTTCTCGGCTTCGCCCAGCAGGACTTCGAGTGGCGGGATGTCGGTGTCCCATTCGATCAGCGTGGGGACGGCGCCAAAACGCTTCAGCGCGGCTTCATAGAGGTGCCAGACCGGGTCGGCGACCAGCGCGCCGTGGTGGTCGACGACGGCGTTCGGCGTGACGAGGTGGCCGGCCAGGTGGATTTCGCCGACCGTGCCTAGGGCGATCGCATTTATCGCGGCCAATGCGTCTTCTTCGTGGTTGCATTGGTTGACGTAGAGGTTGTTTACGTCCAGCAGCAGGCCGCAGCCGGTGCGGCGTGCGAGGGTTGCCAGAAATTCCGCTTCGCTCATGGCGTCGTCGGCAAATCGCACGAAGCTGGAGACGTTTTCCAGCAGGATGCTGCGCCCCAGGGTTTCCTGCATGCGCCCTACCCGCTCTTCCAGCAGGTCGAGCGCGGCGTGGTTCAGCGCCAGCGGCAGCAGGTCATTCAGGTGGCGGTCGAAGACGGCTCCCCAGCATAGGTGCTCGGAGACCAGTGCCGGTTCGATACGCCGCACCAGACTGGCAACGCGCGCCAGGTGGTCGACGCTGAAGCCGCGCGCGGAGCCCAGGCCAAGTCCGACGCCGTGCAGGCTGATCGCATAGTCGCGCCGCAGCTCCTGCAGTACGTGGAAGTCGCCGCCCGCCTGGTCCAGGTAGTTTTCGGTGTGGACTTCGAGCCAGGCGGCGCGCGGCCGCTGTTCGAGGAACTGGCGGTAGTGCGGTGCCCGCAATCCTATGCCGGCACCGGCGAGCGGCTTCATTGATTACTTATTTCGCTGGTGCGGTGGTCTTGCCGCCGGCCTTTTCGCAGGTGCCCTTGGCAACGAATTTCCATTCGCTGGCCATATTGTCGGATTGGGCCTGGTTGGAGCAGCCGTGGGTGCCGGTGGCGCAGTCGTTCTGGCCGGCCTTGGCGACGCCGTAGCATTTTTCTTTTTCAGTTGGATTGCCCTGGGCCGAGGCAACGGTGCTGGTGGCGGCGCAGACGGTGGCCAGGGCGGCGGCGATCAGGGCTTGACGGTTGTTCATGCAGTAGCTCCTCAATGTGGTTCGGGTGTGCGATTAGAACACAAAAAAACCCGCAGGCACCGATTACCGGTGCGGCGGGTTCTTGCGAACTGCGCGGCGCGCTGAAGCGCGGGCGTTCAGGCGGTGGTATTGATGTTCTGGCCCAGGTGCGATGGCAGGTTGGCGGCTGCTGGCGCTGGCGGGATCGCTTCGATCAGGGCCTGGGCGCTGGAAGCTTGCACGTCTTGTGCTTTTTTCAAGACGGCGTAGCCGATTTCGTTACGATTATTCGTATCCGCGATCGTCGTTGCTGCTTTTGCAATGCTTACTGCATCCATGTGATTCTCCCATTGGTACCTATCCTGATTAACGGTGCGGTTGCTGGGAACTTTAGGCTTGGCGCGGAATTTTTTTGATCAGCCAGGCCAGCACTGTGTCGGGACGGTTGAGGTCAAGCCATTGCAGGCGGGGTGGCAGGCCGTGCGGGGCGGGCTGGTCGGAGGCGACGGCAACGATGCTGTGGTCATCCAGATAACGGGGCGGCTGGCCGGCGATGGCGCGGTAGACTTCCAGCTTGTCGATCTGCCAGGCGTGGAAGCCTTCGACCAGGGTCAGATCGGCGGGCTGCAGCCGCGCCAGCTGTTCGTCGGCGCCCGGTTCTTCCGCGCCACGCAGTTCGTGGATGATGGCGAAGCGGTATGGCGATGCGATCATCACTTCCGCCGCGCCGGCTTGCCGGAAGCGGGCGCTGTCCTTCCTGGGCGGTTCGAGTTCGAAGTCGTGGTGGCTATGTTTGATAACGTTGACTTTCCAGCCACGCACAGCAAGTTCGCTCACCAGGTATTCCAGCAGCGTGGTCTTGCCGCTGCCAGAAGGGCCGGTGACGCCGAGGACGTTTTGCTGGCCGCTCATAGCGCCACGCGGTAACGGTAGCCGCGGAAGCTGAAGATGGCCTGCTTGGGCTGCAGTTTATCGAGGACCAGGCCGGGGGCGACTTCTTCCCCTTCCCGGCGCAGGACCTTGTCGATCAGCAGCAGGCGGTCGGCGGGGTTTTTCGAGTACATATAGCCGCCCAGCGTGATTTGGGGGATGGCACGCTGGATCGGCTCCGGAAGATCGCGCAGGGATTGCACCAGTTCTTCCACTGGCGCCGGCGCGGCGGCTGCGCTGTCCGCCGCGCGGGGCGCTACGCCCGCAGGTTTCGCGGCCGGCTGTTGCTGCGCTTCGGCGATTTGCGATGCCGGTTTCTCTTGCATAGCTGGCACTGGCGGCTGGCGGACGGTTTGCGGTGCCGCCGCCTGGCTGACGGCCGCAGGCGGCGGAGCAACAGGCCGTGGCGCGGGAAGCTGCCCGACCGGTGCGGCGGAAGGCGGCGCGCCAACCGCGGCGGCCACCGGCGCGGCGGCGGGAGCAACAGCTGCGGCGGGAACGGCAGCTGGCGCCGCTGCGGCTGCAGCCGCTTGATCGGTGGCGGCGACTGCTGGCGCCTGGCTGGCGGCCTGCTGCTGGCGCACCAGCATGGTCGCCAGTCCGCCGATCACCGCAACCATCAGCGCCATCGACACCATGACCAGCGTACGCTTGCTGCCCGCGCCTTGCGCCACCGGGGCACTGGCCAGGGTGGGGGCGTGAATGGTGGGCGTGCTGCCGATCTGGCGTTCGGCCTGCGCTTTTTTCAGTGCTTCGAGAATATAGGACATATTATTTCCCCGCCTCGGCCAGCAGGCGCGGTTCGGTTTCATTGCCCGGCTGCGCCAGGCGGATGAAGGTTTTCGGACCCGCCACGCCGTCGGCTTTCAAGCCTTGCACGGCCTGGTATTCCCGCAGGTAGCGCAAGGTTTCGCCGGCCAGCGGCTGGTTTTCGCGCGGTTTCTTGACGCCGTTCACCTGGGCCAGACGGCGCGCAAGCCAATCCACGTCGGGGCCTTTGTCGCCTTCCTTCACTTCGTCGCGCCATGCGCGGGGAGCGCGCCAGAAGGTGGTGAAGCTGCCGTCAAAGCGGCCATCCAGCGCCTCCAGCGACACGGTTTCCGTACCGCGCACGCCAACCAGGGTGGCATTGCTGTTATCGAGAGCCGCCAGCACGACGTTGCGCGGCAGGGTTTGGCCGTCGCGCAGCTTGATGATCACGGGCCGGTTAAGCTTGCGGATTTCATCCAGGCCGCCTTTGGTCTGCAGGCAGCGCAGGTTGCGCCGGGCGGCTTCGGCACAGCCCTCGCCTTCCACCAGGACCACATCCCATTTTGCCGCCAGCAGGCCAAGTGCCGATTCCATCGTCAGCCAGGTCGGCATGGTGGATGGCTGCGCAGCTTCGGTCGCCGGGACAGTGGCGCCCTGCGATGCGGCGGCAACCGGGGCCGCATCCAGCGCGTGCCGGGCGGAAGCGGATGGCGCGGCGGCCGCGGCCTTCTGCGCTGCCGGGGCGATGGGCGACGGCATCATTTGCCAGGCGGCGGCAGCGGTCAGCGCCGCGCCGGCCAGCACGCCGGCAGCGGCAAGGCGCCATGGGCGGGCACGGGCGGGGGCGCTCTCCCCTTCGAACACTTCTTCCGCCGCGCGCTGCAGGATTTTTGCGTTGACCTGCGCGCTGTTTTCGACATAAGCGCCCAGCAGCGCGCGGTCGCACAGGAGGTTGATGCGGCGCGGTACGCCCTTGCTTAACTGGTGAATCCGGCGCAGCAGTCTGCGCGGGAACAGCTCCACCGCCCCGGCGCCAGCCACCGCCAGCCGGTGCCGGATGTAGCTGCCCACTTCCGCGTCGGACAAGGGGCCCAGGTGGTAGCGGGCGATCACCCGCTGCGCCAGCTGTTCGAGCTCGGGCCGCGCCAGCATCTGGCGCAGCTCCGGCTGGCCGATCAGGATAATCTGCAGCAGCTTGCGTTCGCTGGTTTCGAGGTTGGTCAGCAGGCGCAGTTGTTCCAGCACATCCGCCGACAGGTTCTGCGCTTCGTCGATGACCAGCACATTGTTCAGGCCCGCCGCGTGCGACTCGAGCAGGTAGGTGTTGACCGCGTCGACATAGGACTTGACGCTGCTGCCTTCCGGCGCCACGCCGAATTCGTCGCACACCGACTGCAGCAGTTCTTCCACCGTCAGCTTGGGATTGAAGATGTAGGCCAGGCGGCAATTGGGCGGGATCTGCTCCATGAAGCAGCGGCACACCGTGGTCTTGCCGGCACCGATCTCGCCGGTCAGCAGCACGAAGCCGCCGCCGCTGCCGATGCCGTACAGCAGGTGCGCCAGGGCCTCCCGGTGCCGTTCGCTCATGAACAGGTAGCGCGGGTCGGGGGCGATGGAAAAGGGCAGCTGTTTTAAGTTGAAATATTGCGTGTACATGGTCGGCGCTTAACGCAGCGCTGGCGGCAAGCGTTTGAATTTGGCGCAGTATATCTTGGCGCGCGT
This sequence comes from Pseudoduganella violaceinigra DSM 15887, assembly GCF_000425385.1. Taxonomy (GTDB): domain Bacteria; phylum Pseudomonadota; class Gammaproteobacteria; order Burkholderiales; family Burkholderiaceae_D; genus Rugamonas; species Rugamonas violaceinigra. The sequence goes on from NZ_AUDI01000001.1 coordinate 262,799, forward strand.
GTTGAAGTAGACGATGCGGCTGCCCGCCTTGGATTCGCGCACCGGATAGCGCGAAGTTTCGATTTTCGCATACGCCAGCCCATCCTGGCGCAGGATGGCCTGTTCCAGCTGCTCCGGCGTGGTATCGGCGACCGCGCCGACGAAGCGGTAAGGATAGCTTTCGTCGCTGACGATCACCTCCAGCACGGGAACGCCCCACAGGATGGCGTCATTGGTGCGGAACCAGTAGGCCCCGCCCTCGCGCTTGTAGGGCTGCCCGAAATACTGGCTGAGGTAGTCGAAATAATAACGGTTGGAGGTCTGGTCGCGGCACAATAGGCCATTGCCGAGCACATCGCCGAAATGGGAAGGCGGCGCGGCCTGCGCCAGGGAACAGGCGGCCAGCACGCCAGCGGCGAGGATACGCAGTCCCGGCATCGCCTACAGCTTCTGGAACCAGGCGCGGTTGGCGCTGATCTTGGCCTTGGCGGAGGGTGGCAATGCTTCGTAGCAGCCAGGATATTGCTTCAGGGAACCCTCGCGGACTTCCTTCTGCAAACCGTTGATCAGGAACACGTATACCGTTCCACCCTCGTCGGTCTTTTTAGTTCCCAAGTACTTGATCATAAGTGTCTCCCCTGACGAGCATTATGACATTTCAAGGGGAAACCACAACTTTTTGCCCGCTAGCTTGTGCATTTCAGCCTCGAAAAAATGCAGTTGGTTCCCCGTTTTTGCGCGTCTGTCTTTTTCCGGCCCTGCCGCGGCCCCGGTTCGCTTATCGTTCCAGCATCACCAACCCTGGACAGCCCCAGACAATATGAACAAGCTGATCACCTACGGCGCCGCGCTTTCCCTGATTGCTCTGGGCGTCTCCGCCCTGCAGGCCAGCCCACCGGAACGCGACAAGCCGGCCGACCTCACCCCGTCGCGCGAAACGCGCCCGGTGACGGCGTTCGCCCGCATTGAGATCGACGGCCCGTATAAGGTGCTGGTTGACGCGCAGGGCACCGCCCCGGCGATTGAAGTCAGCGGCCCCAAACGCCAGCTGGAGCAGCTGGAAACCGTGGTCCAGGGCGATACCCTGCATGTGCGGCCGCTGCACCGCAACCATTGGGTCTTCAGTTTCGGCAAGCAGCGCGAGGGGGTGATCGTGAAGATCAGCACCAGCGGCTTGCAGGCCCTCAGCATGAACGGCAGCGGCGATGTCGAACTGGAGCACGTCGACAGCAAGGAGCTGAAGCTGATTTCCACCGGGCCCGGCGACCTGAGCGTGTCCGGCAGCGCCACCGAGCTGACCGTCAAGTCCAGCGGCAGCGGCGAAATGCGCCTGCACCGCATGCGCGCCACCAATGTCAACCTGGTGATGAGTGGCCCTGGCGACGTGAGCGCACCGGCCATCAGCGGCGACCTGAATGCGGTCCTGTCCGGCTCAGGCGACCTGGAGGCGGGCGATGTGCGGGCCAACAAGGTCAACGCCTCGCTGAGCGGCCCCGGTTCGGTGGAACTGCGCGGCAGCAGCCGCGAGATCCGCGCTGAAGTCTCCGGTTCGGGCGACCTGGAAGCCTGCGGCATGCAGGTGGAAAACGTGACCGCCATGCTGAACGGCCCCGGCGGCGCCTGCCTGAGCGGCTCGATCAAGAAGTTCGACGCCGAAGTGCACGGTTCCGGCGACCTGGAAGCGCGCGGCCTGCAGACGCAGAATACTCGGGTCAGCTTGAGCGGTCCCGGCAACATGAACCTGTCCGGCAGCAGCGAAACCCTGAGCGCCGATGTCAGCGGTTCCGGCGACCTCGATGCCAAGCAGCTGAAGGTGGCGAAAGCCATCACGCGCAGCAAAGGCCCGGGCAGCGTCTACCTGAGCAAGGTGAGCGACTCGCTGGATGCGGAAGTGCGCGGTTCGGGCGACCTGCAGGCCGAACCCGAATGCAAGGAGGTGAAGGTGAGCATGAGCGGCCCCGGCGGCGTGCAGCTGCGCGGCTGGACCGGCACCTTGAGCGCCAGCGTGAACGGTCCCGGCAGCCTGGATGCGCGCGACATGCTGGCCAAGCAGGCCGAAGTCAATGTGGGCGGTCCCGGCAATGCCACCGTCAACGTACAAGGCAAGGTGGCCGCGCAAGGGCAGCAACTGAATTCCGACAAGCAGCGTGTGGTGACGATCGACCGTCGCGGCGCCCACACCGAATGATTGACGACATCGCTGCCGACGCCTGGGGCGCCGGCAGCGATTAGCTGTGTTCCTCCTGCCCGGCGTAACCCGCCGGGCTTTTTTTTCATTTTGGTCAGCAGTCCATACCAAAATGCATACCATTTCCCCATGCCAGCATAGTCATAATAATCAACCACTTACGGCAATGTTGCGCGGCATCCCTACGATCAAAAACAATACCAGTTAAATACCTGTTGACAAGCTGGTGTGCTCCTCATATAGTCGCCACAGTTCTTTTCATCCCTTGAAAAAATGATCGAATTCCTGATTGGCGTCGATGGCGGCGGCAGCGGCACCCGCGTACGGTTGGCGCGCCCCGATGGGCAGTTGCTGGGCGAAGGCCAGGCCGGTCCGTCCGGCCTGCTGCACGGTATCCAACCTGCCTGGGCCGCGGTCGAGGAAGCCATTGGCCGCGCCTTCGCAGCGGCCGGCGTGGCGCAGCCGGCGCGCGGGCACATCGCGATCGGCCTCGGGCTGGCCGGCGTGCACAATAAACAGTGGGCCGGCAACTTCGTCGCCGCCAATCCCGGCTTTGCCGCGGTGGCGCTGGAAACCGATGCCTTCACGACGGTGCTGGGCGCCCATGAAGGCCGCGCCGGCGCCATCATCGCGCTGGGCACGGGCAGCGTGGGCGAAATCCTGCATGCCGACGGCTCCCGCCACGAAGTAGGCGGCTGGGGCTTCCCGGCCGGCGACGAGGCGGGCGGCGCATGGATCGGCATGAAAGCCATCAACCATGTGCAGCAGGCGATGGATGGCCGCGTGGCCGGCAGCGCCTTTGCCGATGCCGTGGCCGACGCCTGCGGCGGGGGACGCGACCGCATCCAGGTCTGGCTGGCGAACGCCACGCAAACCGCCTACGCCCAGCTGGCGCGCATCGTCCTGCAATACGCCGACAGCGACGCCACCGCACACGCCATCCTGCAAGAAGCCGGCCGGCAAGTGGCTTTGATTGCGCATGGCCTGGACCCGAGCGGCACCCTGCCGATCGCCTTATGCGGCGGGCTCGCCGAGCCTCTGCGCGCCTACCTGCCGCCGGCCCTGCTGCAGCGGATTGTTCCACCCCAGGGCGATTCCGCCGCGGGTGGCCTGCGCCTGATCCAACAACACTTGAAGGAGTAGCCCGTGCTATCCCAGTTGAGCGATTTCCGGCCCGACGCCGACAGCGACACCCCTCTGTATATGCAGTTGGCGAACAAGCTGTCCGACGGCATTGCCAGCGGGGACTGGCGCGCCAATGAAGCGCTGCCTTCCGAACGCGTGCTGTCGGAAATGCTCACGATCTCGCGGGTGACGGCGCGCAAGGCCATCGACATGCTGTGCGCGCGCGGCATGCTGACGCGCCGCCGCGGCTCCGGCACCTATATCACGCCGAAGCTGGAGCAGCCGCTGTCGCGCCTGACCAGTTTCTCGGAAGAGCTGCGCCAGCGCGGCTTTACCGCCGGTTCGCGCTGGCTGCAGCGCGAAATCGGCGTGGCGGCGCCGCTGGAACTGCTGTCGCTCGGCCTGTCGCCGAATATGCCGGTGGCGCGTCTGAAGCGCCTGCGCACCGCCGACGACGTGGTGATGGCGATCGAGACCTCCACCATCCCCGCCATGTATATGCCCGACCCGGGCACCGTGCACGGCTCGCTGTACGGCTACCTGGAAGCCAACGGCAATGTGCCGACGCGCGCCCTGCAGCACATCCGCGCCATCAATGCCAATGCCGAGCAGGCCCGCCTGGCGAATATCGCGCCCGGCACCGCCATGCTGCACATCACGCGCGTGAGCTACCTGGAAACCGGCGCGGCGGTGGAACTGACCCACTCCTACTGCCGGAGTGACTATTATGAATTCGTAGCGGAGTCGCGCCGATGAACGAGGCAATCAAGGGCAATATCCTGACACCGTCCGGCTGGCTGAACGGAACGATTTCCTTCGGCGAGCGGATCGCCGGCATCGCAGGCGCCAGCGCCGATCCGGGCGCCAACGCCGACGACTATATCCTGCCCGGTTTCATCGACCTGCATGTGCATGGCGGCGCCGGCAAGGACGTGATGGAAGGCGGCGGCGCGGTGCATGCGATTGCCGCCATCCACGCGCGCCACGGCACCACGTCGATGCTGGCCACCACCATGACCGCCCCGCCGGAAGACATCGACCTGGCGCTGACCGCGATCGGCAAAGCGGTGCGCCAGCGCGGCAAGGGCGAGGCGCGCGTCTTGGGCGCCCACCTGGAAGGCCCCTACATCAACAGCGGCAAACTGGGCGCGCAGCCGAATTTCGCGCGCGCCGCCACCATTGAAGAAGTACACCGCCTGGAAAAGCTGGCGCCGATGCGCGTGATCACGGTCGCGCCCGAAATCTCCGGCCACCTGGAGCTGGTGCGCGACCTGGCCGACCACGGCGTGCGGGTGCAGATCGGCCACACCTTGGGCTCCTACGAGGAAGGCGTGGCGGCGCTGGACCATGGCGCCAGCGGTTTCACCCATTTGTTCAACGCCATGAGCGGCCTGCACCACCGCGAGCCAGGCATGGTGGGCGCCGCGCTGGCGCACGCCGAATTCGCCGAGCTGATTCCCGACCTGCTGCACGTTCATCCGGGCGCGATCAAGGGCGCGCTGCGCGCCATCCCGCGCCTGTATTGCGTCACCGATTCCACGGCCGCCACCGGCATGCCGGACGGCGAATACATGCTGGGCCGCCACATCGTCCACAAATGCATGGGCGGCGTGCGCCTGCCCGACGGTACGCTGGCCGGTTCCACGCTGACGCTGGACCAGGCCTTGCGCAACCTGGTCGGGCTGGGCCTGAGCCTGGCCGACGCCTCCAAACGAGTTTCCACCAATGCGGCCGACTATCTCGGCCTGCAGGAACGCGGCCGCCTTGAGCGCGGCGCGTACGCCGACCTGGTCGTGATGGACCGGGACCTGAAACTGAAAGCCGTTTATATCGAAGGAGAACGTTGTGACCTCAATGATGCTTAAAGAAGCCCTGTCCGCCGCCGACTGCGTGCAACAGCAGTTGGCGAACGACGCCGACCGCTACGCGGAACTGGGCCGAAAACTGAGGAGCACACCGTTCAACTCCGCGCTGACCGTGGCGCGCGGCAGCTCGGACCACGCCTGCAACTACATCGCCTACCTGATCATGTCGCGCCTGGGCCGCGTGGTCGCCTCGCTGCCGATGTCGCTGGTGACGCTGCACAAATCGCCGCTGATCACGCGCGACACGCTGGTGGTGTCGGTCTCGCAGTCGGGCCAGAGCCCGGACGTGGTCGAACCGATCCGCTATTTCCGCGACGGCGGCGCCACCACCGTGGCCCTGGTCAACGATGCCGACTCGCCGCTGGCGCACAGCGCCGAATGGGCGATGCCGCTGCGCGCGGGCAAAGAGCAAAGCGTGGCCGCCACCAAGAGCTTCATCACCTCCCTGGTCGCCGGCGCGCGGCTGGTGGCCCACTGGCAGAACGATCCCGAACTGCTGGAAGGCCTGGCCGCCCTGCCGGAAGCGCTGCGCACCGCCTGCAATGTGGACTGGTCGCCGGCGATCGAAGTGCTGGCGCCGGCCCGCAACATCATGGTGGTGGGACGCGGCATCAGCTTCCCCGTGGCGCTGGAAGCTTCGCTGAAATTCAAGGAAACCTCGGCGCTGCAGGCGGAAGCCTTCTCCGGCGCGGAAATCAAGCACGGCCCGATGGCGCTGATCGAAGAAGGCTATCCGCTGCTGATCTTCGCGACGCGCGGCCCGACCCAGGCCGGCCTGCTGGCGTTGGCGGAAGAGATGCGCGGCCGCGGCGCGCGCGTCCTGCTGGCGGCGCCCGAAGACGTGGCCGAGCGCGACCTGACCTTGCCGGTCGCCGCCACGCCGGACCTCGACCCGATCGTGGCAATCCAGGCCTTCTACGTGATGGCGGCCAAGCTGTCCGCAGCGCGCGGACTGGATCCGGACCGCCCGCGCCACCTGAACAAAGTCACCAAGACCCACTGATCCCCGCGCGCGGCCATCGATGAAGAACAGTCTACTGCTTGCTGCATTGATGGCCTGGGCCGGCGCCGCGCTTGCAGCGCCGGCGCAGAAGATCGAGTTCTGGACCTTCAGCATGAAGCCGCGCTTCACGCCCTACTTCGAAGACGTGGTGAAACGCTATGAAGCCGCCAATCCCGGCGTAAAGCTCGAATGGGTCGACTTCCCCTGGGACATCATCCAAACCAAGCTGGTGACGCGCATCGTGGCCGGCAAGCCGCCGGCGCTGGTCAACCTGAATGTCCCCTGGGCCGAGGAATTCGCGCGCGACGGCTTGCTGACGCCGGTCGACGCCATGCTGGGCGACGAACGCGCGCGCTACCTGCCGAGCGCACTGCTAGACCTGACCTTCGCCAGCAAGACCTACGGCTTCCCTATGTACAGCAATGTCGCGGTGATCGCATACAACCGCGACATATTCCGGGCCGCCGGCATCGAGCGCGCACCGCGCACCTTCGACGAACAATTGGCGTACGCGCGCCAGATCGCCCTGCGCACGGGCAAGGCGGGCCTCTGCCCCGCCCTATCGAAAATCGACGGCCTGATGCTGCAGCAAGGCTTGCCGGTGCTGTCCGGCGGCCGCGCCGTGTTTAACTCGCCCGCCCACGTGGCGCTCATACGCAAGCTGGCCGATACCTACCGCGCCGGTGGGCTATTGAAGGATGGCCTATTCGCCGAAGATAACTTCCCTCCGGCCGTGGAAGCCTACAAGAGCGGGCGCCTTGGCATGCTGTTGGCGCCACCGACAGCGCTGAAGCGCATCCAGGCCGACGCCCGCGATGTGTACGCGCTCACCGAAGTGGCTCCCGCACCGCTGGGGCCGACCGGGATCGCGGACGGTGGATGGCTGATCCACTTCGGGGTGCCGGCGCGCGTGCCTGCAGCCGAATTACCGGGCATTGGCAAGTTTGCACGCTTCCTCACCAGCGACGCCAACCAGCTGGAATTTGCGCGCCAGGCCAGCGTATTCCCCGCTTCCGCGCAGGCGGCCAACGATCCATTCTTCACCGCCGTACCGCCGCATGCCGGCGCGGCAGAACAAGCTGTTGCAGCAGGCGCAGTATCGATGCCCCACTCGCGCACCATGTACGTGGCCGGCGTGGAAGACTACGACGAACTGCGCCGCGCGCTGGTTAAAGCCGTGGAAGCGGGCGTCACCGGCCGCCAGGACATCCAGCAGGCACTGGACGCTGCCGTAGCGATCTGGAACCGCAAATTAAAGCCGGGCGTTCTCCATGCAAGGGTGGCGCCGTGAACCGCTCGGTGGCGGCCTGGCTGTTCCTTGCGCCGGCGCTGGCGCTGCTGGCGGTTTTCGCGTTCTGGCCTGTGCTGTTTGGATCGGCCCTGGCTTTTACCGATTTCTCCCTGGTGCGGCCCTTGCATTGGGTCGGCTTCGATAATTTCCGCTACATCTTCAATAACGAGATGTTCGTGACCGGGCTGAAAAATTCGCTGGTCTTCCTGCTGATCGTGCCCTGCGTGCAGCTTGGGGCCATTGCGCTGGCGGTGCTGGTCAATCACCAGCTGCCAGGAATCAGCTTGTTCCGTGCCGCGTATTATGTGCCGGTGGTGACGACTGTTTCCGTGGTCGGCATCATGTGGGGCTTCATGTTCCACGAACAGGGGGCCCTGAATTACATCCTGGGCACCCACATCGGCTGGCTGCAGGACGATAGCTTTGCACTTGCCGCCATCATGTTCGTGACGCTGTGGCGCGGGCTTGGCTGGTATATGGTGATGTATCTGGCAGCGCTGCAATCGGTGCCGCAGGAGATGCAGGAGGCGGCGATCCTCGACGGCGCCAGCCGCTGGCAGCGTTTCTGGCACATCACCGTGCCCATGCTGCGCCCAACGATCATGGTGTGCACCATCTTGTCCGTACTGGGCGCTTTGAAGGCTTACCAGGAAGTGGATGTGCTGACGCAGGGCGGCCCGATGAATTCCACGTTCACGGCCCTGTATTACGCCTACGACCAGGGCCTGAAACACCTGAAGCTGCCGCGCGCGCTGGCTGCCAGCTTTGTGGTTTCCTTGATCTGCATCGGCATCGCCCTGCTTTGCCTGCGCTACCTGAAGCCGAAGCACCGATGAAGAAGGCCGTCCACTACCTGCTGCTGGCGGCCATCGCGCTGCTGTGCATCTTTCCCTTCTGGTGGACGCTGGTGACGGCGCTCTCCACCGAGGGCAATATCTTCGCCTTCCCGCCCACATTCTGGCCAAAACAGCCTTCGCTGGAGAATTTCGCGGAAGTGTTCCGCGTTATCCCGATCTGGTCCTTCCTAAAGAACTCGATCCTGATCACGCTGATTACCGTGTTCTGGAAGCTGGTGCTGTGCTCCATGGCGGCCTATCCCCTGGCGCGCCTGCATTTCAAGGGCCGGAGGCTGGTCTTTGGCCTGATTGTTGCGACCATGGTGCTGCCGTCCGAAGTCAACTTCCTGGTCAACTTCATCACGGTGACGGAATTGAGCCTGGTCGATACCTATTCTGGTGTGATTCTGCCGAACGTGGTGAACGCCGTGGCCATCCTGCTGCTGAAGCAGGCGTTCGAAGAGGTACCGCAGGACCTGGTCGATGCCGCCCGTGTCGACGGCGCTTCCGAGTGGGTCATCTTCAGCAGGATCATGCTGCCGCTGATTGCGCCCTGGCTCGCCACCGTCGGCATCCTGACGGCCGTCGAGGCATGGAATGAATACATCTGGCCGTCGATCGTCATGAGCAAGCCGGACGAATTCCCGCTGTCGGTGGGCGTGCTGTATTTGCGCGGCACCTTCGGCAGCAGCACCCGCGTGATCGCGGCGGGCACTATCATCACCATCGTGCCGACTTTGGCGGCCTTCCTTTTTACCCAACGTTATTTCATGCGCGGCATGGACGGAGCAGTTAAATGAGCACACAAAAACTACGAAAAATCGCGGGACAACTGATCATGATCCGCTTCCCCGGCACGGTACTGGAGCAGGCGACCGCCGATTTCATCCGCGCAAACGGCATCCGCGGCGTTTGCCTGTTCCGCGGGAACATGAGCGACTCCGCCCAGCTGGCCAAGCTGACCGCCGACCTGCGCGAGGCGATGGGGCCGAATTCCCTGATCGCCATCGACCAGGAAGGCGGCGCCGTGGTGCGTTCGACCTGGGTGCCGGCGCCGCCCGCCGCCATGGGCTTGGGCGCAGCCGACGATACCGACCTGGCCTACCGCACCGGCGCCGCCGTGGCGCGCGCTGCGAAGTCGCTGGGCTTCAACTGGAACTTCGCGCCGGTGCTGGACTTGAACAACAATCCACACAATCCGGTGATCGCCGAGCGCTCCTTCGGCGCGGAACCGACGCGCGCGGTGGAGCTGGCGATGGCGTGGATGGCCGGCAGCCATGCCGAAGGCGTGGCCTGCTGCGTGAAGCACTTCCCCGGCCACGGCGACACGCACGTCGACTCGCACCGCGACCTGCCGACCGTCGACAAGGCCCTGCCCGAGCTGGATGAACTGGAACTGGCGCCCTTCCGCGCCGCCGCGCCGGTGGCGCCAGCCATGATGACGGCCCACATCGTCTACCCGGCCATCGATCCCGACAATCCGGCCACCATGTCGCCCGCCATCCTGGACGGCATCTTGCGCAAGCAGTGGAACTACCAGGGTGTCATCATCACCGACGGCATGGACATGCATGCCATCGCCGGCCGCTATGGCGTGGGCAATGCCGCCGTGCGCGCACTGCTGGCCGGCGCCGACATGGTGATGGCGCTCGGGACCACCGAAACCCAGGAGGAAACCCTTGACGCCATCGCCGCCGCCCTGGCCGATGGCTCTCTGTCGCAAGCTGCCGTCGACGAACGCCTGGCCCGCCTGAACGCGCTGGCGCAGGCTTACCCTTGCCAGCAGCGCTCCTACAAAGAGGACGCCGCCGACCGCGTCATCATGGCGGAGGGCTGGCGCCGCGCCCTGACCGCGCGCGGCAATCCGCAGCGCCCGGCGCCGGGCAGCAAGCTGCGCCTCGTCGTGCGTCAGGACGTCGTGAGCGACGGCGTCTCGGAAGCGGGCGTGCCGGCGGCCAGCGTGGCCGCCTCGCTGGGCAAGCTGTTCGACGTGGAGCTGGTCACCTTCGCCGATGCCAACAACTTCGACTGGTCGTCACTGCCGCAGGATGGCCGCTTTACCGTGCTGGCCTCGACCTCGCGCCTGCGCTACGGCGACAACGCCCGCAACAACTGGACGCCGGACCTGCACCTGGCGCTGTGGAATCCCTACCAGGCGCTGGACATCCAGTCCCCGGCCCTGATGACCTACGGCTTCGCAGCGCCAGCGCTGGAAGCCATCAACGCCTGGCTGTCGGGCGAACTGGAAGCCACCGGCCGCTGCCCGGTTCCCGGCTTCGCATAAGGAGACAAGATGGACGCTGCACGCCAAAACCCGCTGAAGTGGATTCCCACGCTGTACCTGGCGCAGGGCCTGCCCTACTTCGCCATCGCCCTCGTCTTCGGCCAGATGATGAAGAGCATGAACATGTCGAACGCGGAAATCAGCCACTGGCTGGCCTTCCTCGGCGGCGCCTGGATTTTCAAACCCTTGTGGAGTCCCTTCCTGGAGCTGGCGCCCAGCAAGAAGCTGGTCGTGGTCAGCTTGCAGCTGTTCGGCGGCGTGTGCCTTGGACTGGTGGCACTGGCACTGCAATTCCCATTCTGGCTCAGCGCCAGCATTGGCGTGCTGTTCCTGGTGTCGATCGCTTCGGCGACGCACGACATTTCCTGCGATGGCCTGTACATCGCCAGCTTGGACAAGAAGGCGCAAGCGCAGTACGCCGGCTGGACCGGCACCTTCTTCAACGCCGGGCGCTTCCTGGCGCAGGGCGGTCTGCTGATGCTGGCCGGCTACCTGGAAAAGACCCAAGGTGTCACTTCCGCCTGGACCGTCATCTTCGGCATCCTGGGCCTGACCATGTGCGCACTGGGCGCGTATAACTTCTGGGCCTTGCCGCTCAGTCCCAATGCGCGCAAGGATGACCACACCGTCGCCGGCGTGGCACGCACACTGCTGGAAGTGATCGGCGACTACTTCCGCAAGCCCGGCATCCTGGTCTCGATCCTGTTCATCATCCTGTTCCGCGCCGGCGAAGCCCAGGTGCAGACCATCGGCCCGCTGTTCCTGCGCGAAGCGCGCGAAGCCGGCGGCCTTGGCCTGAGCACCGCCGAAGTGGGTGCCGTCTATGGCACCAGCGGCACCATCGCCTTCATCATCGGCTCCATCGCCGGCGGCTACTTCACCTCCTGGCTAAGCCTGCGCCGCGCGATGCTGTTCCTGATCCTGGCAGTGAACCTGCCCAACCTGGTGTTCTATTACCTGTCGCACGCACTGCCGACCGACCTGACCTTGATCGGCATCGCCCTGAGCGTGGAAATGTTCGGCTACGGCTTCGGCTTCGTCGGCGTGATCCTGTACATGATGCAGGTGGTGGCGCCGGGTAAATACACGACCGCGCACTACGCCTTCTCGACCGGGGTGATGCAGGGCGGCTTCGTGCTGTTCCGCTGGATCAGCGGCGACATCCAGATGGCGCTGGGCTACAAGAACTTCTTCCTTTGGGTGCTGGTTGCCGCGATTCCGGTCACCATCCTGTCGCAGTTCATCCCGATGGAATCGCGCGAAAAAAGCGAAGCCGAAGCCGTGCCCGAGGCAGCCTGATTCATGGCGTCTGTCTCGCTGCGCAATATCGCCAAGCGCTATGGCGACAACGCCCCGGTGATCCAGGGCATCGATCTCGAGATCGCGGACGGTGAATTCACCGTCTTCGTCGGCCCCTCCGGCTGCGGCAAATCGACCCTGCTGCGCATGATCGCCGGGCTGGAGGACATCAGCGGCGGCGAACTGCATATCGGCGGCCGGCTTGCCAACAGCGTGCCGCCGGCCCAGCGCGGGCTGGCCATGGTGTTCCAGTCCTACGCGCTGTATCCGCACATGACAGTGTACGAGAACATGGCTTTCGGCCTGAAGCTGGCGGGCACGCCGGCGGCCGAGCTGCGGGCTGCGGTGGAGCGCGCCGCCGCCACGCTGCAGATCGGCCACCTGCTCGAGCGCAAGCCGAAGGAACTGTCCGGAGGCCAGCGCCAGCGGGTTGCCATCGGCCGCGCCATCGTGCGCAAACCGCAGCTGTTCCTGTTCGACGAACCGCTGTCGAACCTGGATGCCGGCCTGCGCGTACAGATGCGCCTCGAGATCGGCCGCCTGCACAAGGAACTGGGCACCACCACCATTTATGTGACCCACGACCAGGTGGAGGCCATGACGCTGGGCCAGCGCATTGTCGTGTTCAATGGCGGAAAAGTTGAGCAGGCCGGCACGCCGCAGGAGCTGTACAACGCCCCGGCCAACCTGTTCGTGGCCGGCTTCCTCGGCGCGCCGCGCATGAACTTCATCCCCGCCGAAGTGATCGCGCTGGGCGCCACCCATGTGGCGGTGCTGCTGCCCGGCGGGTCCATCGTCGAGGTGGCCGCCTTGCCCGGCGCGGCCGAGCGCGGCACGCACGTCACCCTCGGCGTGCGTCCTGAACACCTGCAAATGCGCGAAGAGGCTTACAATGCGGCCGCTGTCGCGGTCAGCCATGTCGAATATTTGGGCGACCAGTCAATTATTTACGCCAATTTGCCCGGCATGGCCGAGGCGCTGGCAGTGAAATTGACGCAGGATGCAGCGGTCCCGGCGCCAGGCGCGCCGGCCACGCTGTTCATCCCGCCTGAACGTTGCATGCTGTTTGGCGCCAATGGCGCGGCCTTCGGCAAGCCGTGAGAATTCGTTACAATTGACCACTTCAGAAAACCGGTCCCATGGCGAAATTATGGGAGAATAGACGTTTGCACCAATCAGAAGAAGGATCACATACTATGACCCAATACCGTTTCGCACGTATCGGCCTGCTGCTTGCGGCTATCGGCCTGAGCGCCGTACCAGCGCTGGTCCAGACCGCGTACGCGCAAGACAAGGCTGCCACCGATGCAAAACAGGAGACCGTACGCAAGGACATGGCGAAACTGCTGGACGGCAAAGTCCTCGGCCCGCTGCTGGAAGCCAAAAAGTACAGCGAAGCGACCGCCATGCTGGACCAGGCTGACGCCATGCCGGACAAGTCCAGCTACGAACAGTATTTCATCAACCGTATGCGCGTGGCCGTGGCCCTGGGCATGGGTGACCGTCCGAAGCTGATCTCCATGCTCGAAGCAGTCATCGCATCCGGCCGCCTGGAAAAAGACGAAAAGACCAAATTCACCCAAGCGCTGGCGGCCTCCTACCAGGAAGAGAAGAACTGGCCTAAAGCCATCGAGAGCCTGCAGAAGTACGGTGAACTGTCGGGCGACCCGAAAGTGCCGCGCCAGATCATGCTGATCCGCTTCGAATCGGGCGACTACAAAGGCGTACAGGCCGACCTGCTGAAGCAACTGGACGAAAGCATCAAGGCCAACAAGCCGATGACCCGCGAGGACTTGCACATGCTGGCCGACGCATCGAACCGGCTGAAAGATAAGAACAGCTACCTGGTCGCGCTGGAAGGCCTGGTGCGCTGGCATCCGCTGGACCGCTACTGGTCGGACATGCTGTACCGCACCCGCGGCAAGGAAAACTATTCCACCCGCTTCTCGGCCGACATCGTCCGCCTGCAGAAAGTGGCGACCACCAAGATGGATGAACAGGACTACGTCGAGCTGGCCGAAGTGGACCAGCTGGAAGGCCAGTTCATCGAAGGCAAGGCCGTACTCGATGCCGGCATCGCCAACGGCGCCGTGACCCTGAACGCCAAGACCAAGAAGCTGAAGGCCGACCTGGACCGCCAGGCCGCCGACGACGTGAAGAACATCGCGTCCAGCGAAGCGTCCGCGCGCAAGGCCAAGAACGGCACCGGCCTGGTGAACCTGGGTTACGCATTCGTGACCATGGGCCAGTATGACAAGGGCATTCCACTGATCCAGGAAGGCATCGCCAAAGGCGGCCTGAAAAACGCCGAAGACGCCAAGCTGCGCCTGGGCTACTCCTACGCGATGGCCGGCAAGAAGGAAGAAGCCATCAAGATCCTGGAAACCGTGCAAGGCGCCGACGGCCGCGCCGACCTGGCACGCTACTGGATCCTGTGGGTCAACCGCCCATACGCGCCGACTGCCGGCAGCGACGATAAGCAGGGCTGATAAAGCCTTTACAACAAGCGGAAATGGTTTGCGAGCCTTCCCGCTTTTTTTTGCCGCCTACCCCCGATTCAATTGAATCACTCTTGCAGAAGCCTGATTTCTAAGTTGTAATGGCGATCCACTTAGTTACCGAAAGAGCAAGGCCTGTGCACGACGTCCTGCAAGAGGAAGCCTTTAACAAGGCCCTCCGCGAACCACTCCTGAAGTACTCCGTCTATGGCGAGAATTTCTCGGACCAGGTGGGGACTTTCGAGCATGTGCGTGAACGCCTTGAACAGGCGCCGGAAAAGGTCGCGGAAATTCCGCTGTATAACCTGATGAACGCCACGCAGCATACGGCGACCGGCGCCACTGCCTACCTGGCCAACTGCTACAGCGCAGGGCACGGCATCGGCGAACTGCAGGCCTTCTACGAACGCGCCATGGAGTATTGGGAGACTTACGCCCATTACAACCAGGCCTATAACGACAGCAATGAGCGCGAGGCGTCCTGGCCGCACATCGCGCTGGCCAGTCCGGACTACCACCACGCGCTGGCGATGGTATGTTTCGGCCTGCTGCTCGGCAAACAGGACAGCCTGCACCGCCTCGTGCCGTTGATCGATTACCGCAATGAAAAGCGTGATGCGCTGGTGGAGCGCCTGCTTAGCTGCTGCGTCGACGGCCGCGCCCCGGACACCAGCGTGTGCCGCCGCAATCTGCCTTATGCGAATTCGCTTCCTGTGTTTACTGCGCTGCCGGAAGAGCGGCCAGCGCTGATGGCGCAGTACCTGGAAGCGTGGTACGAGGCAAGCCGCCGTGAAGATTATTACGACCGGCACGAGACGGGTTACCAGTTCGTCGGCTACTGGTCGTGGGAAGCCGCCGCCATTACCCTGGTGCTGGGCATCGACGATTCGAGCTATCGCGACATGCCCTACTACCCGAAAGATATGGCCGATTTCGCGCGGCAGGCCAATGCCGGCAAAATGCCGGTCTACACAGCTCCAGCCATCGTAGCCAGCGACGAGCCCCCTCTCCCCGCCAGCGCCAGCGCCAGCGAAGTTGCCCCCAGCAGCGCAGACCAGGCACTGGAAGGCATGCATACTTTCTTTTCCACGGTCGCCCAGCTTCTTGGGAAGCTGCGCGTACTGCCTTAGGCACGCCGGCCGACTTCACCAGCCTTCAAGCCAGAAAAACATCCGTCATGCAGGCCTAAATCACGGGAACAGGCCGCCTCAACAAGTAACTTTCAAATTGAAAGTATAGCGATTCAATTGAAACACTCTTGCTTCAAGAGAATTTCTAAGATGTAATGGCGGTCCGTATGGTTATCGAAAACACAATCAGATGCTGGATCGCCTCACCCAAGACACACGCCTGCTGCGTTTCACCACGCCGCAAGGCGCAGCGCAGCTATTAGTCGAATGCGTGCGCGGCGAGGAGGCGATCGGAAAGCCTTTCGCCTTCGACGTTTCAACGCTTTCCTCCGACGCCGATATTCCGCTCAAATCCCTGCTTGGCCAGCCGGCGCTGCTCGAGCTGCTGACGGCCGCCGGACCGTTCGCGCTGCGCCCTTTCCACGGCCATATCACGGCCATAGAACTGAGCGGCTCGAACGGCGGCCTGGCACGCTATGCGGTGCGCCTGGAGCCGTGGACTGCCTTCCTCGGACATAACCGCGACAGCCGCATCTTCCAGGATATGTCCGTGTGCGACATCCTCGATGCGGTGCTGGGCAGCTGGCAAGGCCAGGGCACGCTGGTGCCGGAATGGCGCTTCGAACTGGCCGACCGCACGGTTTATCCAAAGCGCAGCCTGTGCACCCAATACCAGGAAAGCGACTGGGCCTTCGCGGAACGGCTGATGGCTGAAGAAGGCCTGTTCTATTATTACGAACACCGCAGCGACGGCCACGTGCTGGTCATCGCCGACCACAATGGCGCATTCCAGGCGAATTCACAGGCTGCGGTGCGCTTCACGCAGCCGGGCGCCGTCATGCGCGAAGACAGCATGGACCGCTGGCGCATGCAAGCCAGCCTGCTGACCAATGAAGTCTCGCTGCAAAGCTGGGACTACCGCACGCTGGACCAGCGCGCCGCCACCGCAGGCGGTGCCGATAACAGCGGCATTTCCCTCGCCGCGCGCGACGTACCGGGCGCATATGCCTACAACAGCAGGGAACACGGCGAACGCCTGGCGGAACGCCGCTTGCAAGGCCTCGACGTGGCGCGCGCCAATGTCACCGGCGCCGGCACCGTACGCACCATGGCGCCAGCCACGCGCTTTACCCTGCTGGGCGAATCGGTCACCGGCGACAGTGGCGAATTCATCGTCGTCCGCGTCCTGCACCTGATGCACAACAACCTGGCAGCGCAAATGCGCGCCAACATCCAGCGCGAGCTGGGCCTGGCAGCGTTGCAGCTGCTGAACGACGGCGACCTGGCCGAAAGCCGGCATGCGGTCGGCAACGCCATCGCCGAACGCCCGGTGTATCGCAACCGCATCGACGCCATTGAAGCCGCCCTGCCCTACCGCAGCGCTGCGCAATGGAAGCGCCCGACCGTCCAGGGACAGCAAACCGCCATCGTGGTCGGGCCATCCGGCTCGCCGATCCACACCGACCGCGATCACCGGATCAAAGTACAGTTCCACTGGCAGCGCGGCAATAGCAGCCATAGCCGCCTTGCGCCAGCGCTGAACGCCGGCTGCGCGGGCGCCCCGGCCGACGACAGCGCCGGCACCTGGGTACGCGTGGCCACCCCGCTGGCCCCGATTGCCGGCGCCAACTGGGGCAGCAATAGCCTGCCGCGCGTGGGCCAGGAGGTACTGGTCGATTTCCTCGAAGGCGATATCGACCGCCCGGTCATCATCGGCGCCCTGTATAACGGCGACGGTCAGGCCGACGCACAGCACAACAAGATCGGTGCAGGCACCGGCGCAGCCACCGGCAATGCTCCGGTATGGTTCCCTGGCGAAGCCGGCGGCCACGCCCACCCTGCCGCATTGTCCGGCCTGAAAAGCCAGGCCATGCAAAGCAGCCAGGCCGGCGCAGGCGCATACAGCCAGCTGGTGTTCGACGACACTCCCGGCCAATCCCGGGTAGCCCTGCAACGCCACGCCAAGCCACACCAAGGCACGGCAGAACTGAACCTGGGCCACCTGCGCCACCAAAGCGATAACCAGCGCCTGCACGCGGTCGGCTACGGCGCCGAACTGAAAACCGAGCATGCCCTTGCCCTGCGTGCGGGCCAGGGCATGCTGCTCACGGCGCACGCGGCAACTGGCGGCAGCGGCCATGTGCTCGACGCCCGCCGGGCCCAAACCCAGGTGCATAGCGCCAAGCAGCTGCAGGTGTCCTTGACCGACCAGGCGAAAACGCATCGTGCAGATTTGCCAAGGCAAAAAGAAACGGAGAATATCCCCGTTGCCGCAGGACTGCAGCGTACCTCCGAAACCTTGTCTGCAAAGGCCGCTGCCGGCGCAACGGCGTTTGACGCTCCGCTGCTCCAGGTGGATAGCCCTTCCGGCATCGTGGCCTCCACGCCTGCCGACTCGTTGATCACGTCTGAAGGCGCCAGCAGCATAACCGCAAGCCAGGACATCAACTTCGCATCGCAAGCGAACCTGCATCATTCTGCATCCGGTGGCATCAGCCTGTTCACCTACGGCAAAGCCAATGCCAAGGAAAAACCGAACCAGGAAACCGGCATGCACCTGCATGCGGCGAGCGGGAAGTTCAGCAGCCAGAGCCAGGATGCCGCGACGACTTTGACTGCCGACAAGGCGGTGACGGTCGCCAGCATTAACGCCGCTGTGAACATCGCGGCCAAGCAGCATGTGCTGTTGACAGCCCAGGGTGCGGCAATCCGCATTGAAGGCGGCAACATCACGCTGAACGCACCGGGGAAAATCGAATTCAAGGCCAGCATGAAAGAGCTGTCCGGCCCTGCGAGCAGCGAAAAGGAACTGCCGAAGTTCTCACGGGCGGATATGAAATACGGCCAACGGTTCCAGCTGCTGGATACCGACGGCCAACCGTTGAAAGAACAGGCATACACCATCTATGTCGGCGATCAACAGGAGATCCGCGGCAAGACCAACGCACAAGGCCTTACCTCATTGGTCGACACCGAACATAGTGAGTCCACCTATATTATTTTTGACCGCGACCTGCAGTGGGTTTGCGAAGAAGATTCAGACGATGAAGAACATACACATTGCTAAATACCTGGGCTGGGTGCTTTTGGCCCTTGCTCCTCAATTGCATGCCCAAACCGCGATCAAGCCACAACGCGACATCACCACGATTTCGCTTGGCGGCGAAGAGGTGTCGATGCTTTACACGCATATCGACAAGAACAATGCACATCCCATCGACACGGTGACGTTTTTCCGCAGCAATTCCAAAGGCCCAGCAGAACATATCCCCTTCCAAATCAACGACCGAATTGAACCGATCCTTCAGCTGCGCTCTGGTGCAGACTGTGCGATGACCGGCTTCCGCGCGTTCAAAGCGGGAGATCGCTTGCGCGTCGTCTACGCCCAGAGGGACGGCAACTGGGCGGATAAACGCCGAGTCACTTTCAATGTCATGGATCTCAAGAAAAACACGGACGAAGATCTGGATACGCCACCGATTTACTTCCACGAGATCGCGAAAGTCACGACTCAGTCAAGCTACTGCGATGTGAATACGGCTCTTGATACCGAAGCCGGTCTTTATCGCATGGGGAAGTAAGCTAGATGGATAATCCTAAATATGTCTCGGCTCGCGACGGCGAGAAGAATTCCGTTATTTATGTTACGGCGGATGGCCGTGAATACCTTCATTCTGGCGGCACGCGCGCATGGCGCAACAACAATCCCGGCAACTTAAGTAAAGCAGAGAAAAGTGGGCTCGCCATCGGTGTCGGTGGTCCTTTTGCCGTGTTCCCGGATCACGAAGCAGGCAAGGCCGCGCTGAAATTTGTGCTGACCCACGTCTACGACGATAAGCGTCTTGACAAAGTATTCGAAAAGTACGCGCCAGCCAAAGACAATAACGACCCCGAGCACTACACCATGCTGGTGAAGAAATTTACGGGCTTGGACGCTAGTCGCACGGTCGGCGACTTGAATGCCGCAGAACTCGATAAATTCATGGGCGCCATTGAGCGAGTCGAGGGCTGGAAAGCTGGGAAGGTTGAACCTATCCCACATGCCCAACAGTTTGAAGTCAAAGGCGTCGACGGCAAGCCCTTGTCCGGTGTTGACTACATCATGAGTTTCTTCACCAGCAAAGGTGAAGAGAAAAAGATCAAAGGAAAAACCGACGAAAAAGGCAAGACTGACGTAGCGGTCACCGACAAGCGTACATCGGTTTCGCTGAATTTGCCGCGCCCGGATCCAGGTCAATCGCTTAAAGGCACCGGAACCGGAGGCAAAGGCAAAACAGACGCGGCGAAGCACGTCGAAGCGGCCTCCGTCAAATCCAAGCCTTGGTACGCATTCGTCTTTGGTAACGCCGACGAATGCTTGACGGAAGCAAAGAAAAAGAACGAATCGGCAGAAAAAGATAAAGAGAAGCACTCCAAGGGCAAAGCCGCTGACACCGGGACGGCACCCAAAGAGAAAGAAAAGAAACAAGAGAAAGCACCGCCACCCGCAGCGCCTGTCGCCACCGTACAGCAAAAAGGCGCCATCAAAGCATCAGCGACGGCCGACAAGGCAGAAAACAAGGTGTCGCAAGTCACAAAGGAGCCAGGTGTTTTTATCACTTGGCAATTCGACACCACGCATGGATCCGGCAAGAACTTGCGCGGACTCCCCTATTTCATCGCCATCATGGACGGCAATAAAGCCACTCCGTTATATGAAGGCCAGCGCGTTCAACTTCTTGGTGATCCTAATAAGATTCGACAAAAAATCCCGTTTGGCAAGCAGGCAGCGCTGTTCCTGGGTAGCGATGCAAAGGCAAAGTACCGCACAAAACCACTTTTCCAAGTGACCGCCGACGCCGGACTGACCGATGTCGTTGTCAAAATCAATGAAACTGAAGGCAAGGATTACGACGCGGGTTTAGAAGTACCGGCACTGAAGGATGAAAATGGCACCAAGAAGGTTTATCAAGCTGCTCTCTACGGCAATACATGGCTGAATTTCAGCCACAAATATACCGCCGACGAAGCCGCGGAAATGACCAAGGAAGCTAGTTCTGACGTTCAAAAAGCAGTCATCAGCATTTACAAGGGTGAACCGCAGGCGGCCGATAACAAGATCACTCTGGAAGTTCGCAAACCCAACGGCACGATGATGAAGATCATCTGGCCGAGCGATGCGTTTGACAACTGCAAGAGGAATGTAACGCTCATTACCAACATGGAGTCGGCGAAACGCGAAGCAATGCCGCGCGTACATCCGAATACCTATCAAGCATTTATGCAGGCCGCGTTCGAAATGGATGCGCAGGAGTTGGAAGTGAATTCGGGCTGGCGTCCCATGCTTGGCTCCGTGCTGCACCGTATTGGCGTTGGTCTTGATGTGGGGCGAATTCGGGTTGCAGGAAGTGATCGCCAATACCGTCGTTCTGCGACGACAGCTGAAAGTCACTATTCCGCTCTGAAGAAAGAGAAAGCAACCTTAAGCGCCAAGAAGAACCGGACCGAGGCTGAAGAGCAACGCCTGAACGCAATCAAAGTTGAAGAACCCGACGCCGCAAAGAAGGCCCTGGACGCAATTTCCGCCAACGAGCATAGCGACTTGAAGACATTTACAAGCAAGCTAAGAGGCAATACCGAAGTGCGACAAACTTTCGACCCCTGGCAAATGGAAGACAACACGGCAGACAAGGCAGCACCTGCGCCCAACATGCTCAAGACTGGCAACGAAGTCTTGCATAGAAACCACTTGCATATCACCGTATTTGACGAAGAACTAGGACATGGACGTTAAAGCACTTACCCTCACTTTGGCGTTGGCAGGACTGACGCCGATTGCACAGGCATATACCCTCTTCGGCCCGGATCTCAAGACTCCTATTTTTCCGGTAAACGGCACGTTGAAAGTCTACAAGGCAAAAACTGACGAAAAGCCGTTTGCAGAGTTTCACGATCTTCCCCACTACGCCGTTGGACCCACTGGATTTGCCGACACCTGCCTTGGCAAGTCCGAAGATGGCTGGGTGCGTTGCAATATCAAGGGCAAGGCCGGCTGGGTGCGGCGCAGCGACTTCCTGTCTGGCGCCCAGTATCAACCGCAGAATCAATGGCCAATTCGATACTGGCTGGCCAGTGCCGGTGGCGATATGCCTGGTGAGGAAGCCGATGAACTGATGACGGAAGCCAAACGTAATCCTTATCTGGTCCCTCACAAAGAGATTACGAATGTTCTCTTTAAAGTCCAGTTCGACAAGGAAGGATTCGCCACCAGCGTCAAGACTGGCAAACGTACCGGCGACAGGGTGTTCAAGGTCGGCAACGCAATTTACCTTGCGCCGGCCGACGATGCGAAGCGCGAGAAAGCAACCTGGCAGTTCTTAAACTATTTTGAACCGAGCATTCAGGCCATGTGCCCCTCCGTTTCAAAAGAGAGCTGCTATAGCGCAGCAAATCAGGCCTCCGATTGGCCAGGAATAAGCATGTTACGCACCTCGCCACCGGCACAATTCGCCTATAACGCCGAACGTGAAGATCAGAATAAGGTGGAGTGGTTCGGTCAGGAGAAAGTCGGCTTTGCGCGCTTCTCCGATCCAGTCAAGCCATTGATGTACAAGCGTCCTGACGGCAAGCCGCATTGCGTCATGGACTGCAGGTAGGTGCCTTGCTGCCACGCAGGACCCGCAGAATTTGGATACGGACAGTAAAAGCCATCACATTAGGATGGCTTGTATTGCCTCAAGTTGCCAAAAGCGGACCTCGCTGCTAGCGATGCTGGTCAACTGAAATTTTGACATCGACAATGACGCGACAGACAAGCAATAATCAAAGAATCGCGAAAAGCCTTTTGTCATTACCGACTGCGAAGAACCAGCACATGCACAATAAATCTCCCCGCACATACGCACGAAAATCGAACGCTTGCATGGCCTTGCTGGCCGCCTGCCTATGCATGACCAGCACAATCTGCGCCGCGTCTTCGTCCAGTCCACCCGCGGACCATGCCTTTTACGCGATGGACATTCGTGCCAACAACGACACGCTGCTGCACGGTACGCGGGCCAAAGTCGATCAGACGCAGAAGCTGCCCTTGGCTATTCTGGGTGACAGCGAATCCACCTGCTGCTTTGTCTTTGGAGCGCAATCCAAAATCAAGGGTGCCCCGGCACTCAAGATCAATAATGACGAACCATTATTGTCGTCATCACTCGGCGATGAAGCCTTCCAGTTCCTGGGTGCCTATCGTCCAGCGTCCGCCGGAAACGCAGCGGGCAAACTCGGATTTGGCTTCAGTGGAATGAGCGGCGCCAGGCTGGTTGGCAAGCGCATATACGAAGTCACGTTCGCAGATGCATCCGCCCCTGTTTTCGTTCGCCATTGCTTGGGCGCGGAAGGCGTGAACTTCAAGCTCTATCACACCGCCCATGACAAGAAGCCTTACGTCAGCTACTACTTTGCGCTGGGCTATGAGGTAAAACCGGATTGCTGAAAATGAGGATCAATGCCTTGATGCTGGCAAGCGCCGTATTTGGCGCCAATGCACAGCGCAAATCGAAACCGAGATTCAAATCGGGCCGCCACTGACGATTGACGTGCTCCTGGATGCTAATCCAAGCCGGCTGATTTGCACCGCCGAGGGCGGCGCCCATCGGGTCAATCGAAAAAAGAACGATCCCTTGTTGGCCAAGATTCCTGCGGGATGGCGCGAGGGACAGAAACGCAGGGCCTGACAGTAGCCGGGGCGTTGCGCCTGCGCCCCTCGATCAGGCGCTAGCCTCAAGCGCCATTCGCAATTTTTTCAAGTTTGCTGCGGTTGAAAGCGCGGCACTCGTCCTTCTTCCAGCGCCCTTCACAGACACGGATACGGCAGCGGGCCGCGTCCTGTTCGCCCTGCCTCTTGCACTGCTCAAGCGCTTTTGGCAGCGTCATGTGGAAGTTGCCCGACGCCTCGTACTTTGTATGCGCTACCAGTGCGGCAAGCAGTTCGACGTCATTATCTTCCTCGGGCGCAGCCTTGGAAATCGACTTGGCAGCCGGCTTAGCCGGCTTCTCTTTCGCCGGCTTGGGCGCTGCCTTGGCCGCGGGTGCAGCGCCTTGCTCCAGCATATGCTTCAGCGACTCCTTCGGCTTGGCTTCCAATGGCGGCGGGGCTTCATCGATGATGGCGGCCGTGGCCGGCGTCTCCGCAGTAAGGGCGGCGAGCGGCGATGCATCCGCGGCCGAAGCGGCGGGAGCCGGATCAGGCGCCTTGACCGGCGCTGGCGCCGACACCGGCGCCGGCACAGCGGCCATTTTCGCAGCAGGAAGTTCTTCCTCGCTGAACATCACGACAGCCAGGACTGCGGCAACGGCGACGACACCAATGCCGATGCCGGCGGCCATCCACAAAAAGATTTTTCGGCGCGGGGTTTCCGCGACCTGCGGCTCCAGCACTTCTGGCGCAACCGCTTGATTTTCAAGAGCATTTTGCTGCTCGGCCGAAAGCAAGCTCGGGCGGCCTGCTGGTTTCCGGGTTTCATTGCTTGATGACAAAGTATTACTCCTGGCAAAGGTTATCATTAATATACTTTATCCATGGAAAAAGGTGCGCACTATAGGGAACACCGATTTTCGGGGTCGCGCACGATTGAAATTCAAGAGAAACACGGCTTAACAGAACTTCAAGATATACTTTCCCGCAAATAATTTATTCCCAGGGCAAAACGCGCCCTTGCTGTTGTCAAATTGGTAATTAAGATTCCAGGGGTTAATTTTGGTGGTCCTCGCTGTTGTGCTGTATTTCCTGCTGGCTTGCGCGCTGAGCTGGATGGTCCTGTTCCCTGCCGGGCGGGCCTATGTTTCGCGCCGTCTGGAGGTGGTCGGCAGCCGTTTTCAGCGTAGTCTGCAAAATTTCGCGCGGCGCAGCGGCGCACAAGCCGGCGCAATCGGATCGGAATCTGCGATGGCCATGCGCCAGGGCGGCGGCTTCCTGCGCGAGCACAAATGGGCGGCGCTGGCGACGCTCCTGATCTTGATGCTGCCGGCGATGGTGGCGTGGATGGCGAGCAGCCGCACCATGGTGGGCGGATTCGACGCCCCTGTGCGCGAAGCCAACCAGCAGGTGGCGGAGCTGCTGCTGGGCGAGCAGTTGGTGCCGCCGCCGCCCTTGCCGCCGACGCTGTTCATGACGGCCGAGGTGGAGGTGGTGCGTCCGAACCTGGTCTCGGCGAGCCGCGACTGGGCTTTGCTGGATAAGGACTATTCGCAGCGCCTGCTGCAGGTGTTCCGCATCATGAAGGAACGCCATGGCTACGATATGGCGCTGCTGGAAGGCTACCGCAGTCCCGAACGCCAGGATGCGCTGGCGGCGCAGGGCAGCAACGTCACCAATGCCAAGGCCTTCCAGAGCTGGCACCAATACGGCCTGGCGGCCGACTGCGCCTTCCTGCGCGACGGCAAGCTGGTGATTTCGGAGCGCGACCCTTGGGCCATGCGCGGCTACCAGCTGTTTGGTGAAGTGGCGGAAAGCGTGGGCATGACCTGGGGCGGCCGCTGGAAGATGATGGATTTCGGCCACACAGAGTTGCGTGTGGACGGCGTAAGAAAGAAACAATAGGAGTAAGAAATGCCTGGAGCACTGATCCTTTTAGGCGATAAAACCTCGCATAAAGGCACCGTGGTGGAAGCATCGCAGCAAAGCGATAGCAGCGGCAAGCCGATCGCGCGCGTGGGGGACAAGGTCTCCTGCCCGATTCATGGCGATACCACCATTACAAGCGGCGACCCGACCACGATCGTGGATGGCAAGCCGGTGGCGCGTCACGGCGATAAGGTCGGTTGCGGCGCCACGCTGATCGCCAGCCAGCAGAATACGACGGACGCGGTGTGAGGCAGGCATGCAGAATTGGATGAAACGCAGTTTGCTGGTGGTTGGTGTCTTCGGCCTTTGCTGGATCGGCGCCATTTGGTATTGGCGCAGCACCACCCGTATTCCGAATACGAGCGACCTGGCGCTGGCCATGCTGGTCATGCCGCTGACCTTGATCATGGGATTCTGGCTGGCGAAGAAAACCTTCGCCGGCGGCGACGCTCCGGCGACGGCCGGCGCGGGCGGTGCGCAAGCGCCTGCGGCGCCTGGCGTGCCGGACGCTCCCGGTTCGGCCGGGGCGCAAGCCGCGGCGCCCGCAGCCGAAGCGGCTGCCGCCTGGGCGCCCTTCGGCGTGGCCGCCACGGCGCTGCGCATGGCGCATGGCGATTCTCCGGCTGAACTGGCGGCGGCATTCGCCGAAGGCCAGGCGCGCCTGGACCTCGACCCGGAACTGACCGATTTGCAGGGCTTCCCGGTGATGGCGGGCCGCGTGGCGGACGTCGAGCTGGAAGCGCTGGAAGAATGGCTGTCCGCCCAGCAGCCCGCGCCGCGCGCGCCGGCGGCGGAACAACTGCGCGCCATGGCCCTGGGCGGCGATGTCGCGGCAGGCCTGGCCGAACAGGCGTCTTCCCTGGGCGGCGACGGCGTGCTGCAGCTGCTGCCGCTGCTGCCAGCCGAATGGCCGGTCCCGACCCAGGAACTGGCGACGCGCTGGCTGGCGCACCGCATCATCGACGCGGGCTGGCCGAAGGAGCGCCTGGCCGTGCGCCAACTGCCGGCCTCCGCGCCGGCGACGCCGCTGGCCGCCTTGCGCGCGCTGTCGGCCCAGACGGCCAGCGCTGCGGCGCCGGCCCACAGCATCCTGGTCGCCTGCGATTCCAGCATCGACGCGGAAGCGGTGGAAAACTTGGCGGTGAACGGAAAACTGTTCGGCCAGCGCAATCCGAACGGCCGCATGCCGGCCGAAGGCGCAGCGGGCATCTTGCTGCAGTCGCCGAAGGAGGCCAGCGATGAACTGCGCCTGCTGGCGCTG
Organism: Pseudoduganella violaceinigra DSM 15887; assembly: GCF_000425385.1. Lineage (GTDB taxonomy): Bacteria > Pseudomonadota > Gammaproteobacteria > Burkholderiales > Burkholderiaceae_D > Rugamonas > Rugamonas violaceinigra. Next base: position 289,153 of record NZ_AUDI01000001.1, read on the forward strand.
CACGCGAAGGAAGATGCAAGCTCGCGCGAACTGGCGGAAGAAATCCTGGCCCAGGCCAATGGCGCCAAACCCGTCTACATCGCCGCCGACACCGACCACCGCGCCGCCGTCATGGCTGACCTGATGCAATGCGTCGAGGCAGCGGCGCCGGATCTGGACGCCAATACCGCGCTGGCCTGCATTGGCGCCGCCTGCGGCCACACGGGCGCCGTCGGCAGCCTGGCCGCCATCGTACTGGCCCACGAACAGGCCTTGGAAAACGAGGGCTTCGCGCTCGCGCTGTCCAACAACATTCCAACCCAACGTTACGCCTTGCTGCTCGGCCAACTCCCCGCGCCGGCCAGCAAAGCGCCATCCCTTAGCTAACCTTGCAAGAGTAGAAAAATGATGCAACGAATCCGGGACATCCTGACATCGCGCACCGCCTTCCTGATATATGGATGGTTCGCCTTTGCGGCATTCCTGCTGCTGGCGGCAGTGCTGCTGGACCTTCCTTATACACTGGCCTTTGCCGTACTGGGCTGCGCGTTGCTGCTTGGCGTAATGGTATGGGCATGGCGCCGCTACCGGGCACGCCGCGCGGCCGGCCAGTTGGGCACCATGCTGGAGCAGCAAACGGCGCCGGCCAAGGCCGAACCTGCACCGCGCCACGAAACGGAAGCGCTGCGCAAGCGCATGCTGGACGCGATCGAAACGATCAAGACCTCCAAGCTCGGCCTGCGCTCGGGCAGCGCCGCGCTGTACGAGCTTCCCTGGTACATGATCATCGGTAACCCGGCCGCCGGCAAGAGCACGGCGATCGCCAACTCCGGCCTGCAGTTCCCGCTGGCCGGCAGCCGCATCGTGCAAGGCGTGGGCGGTACCCGCAACTGCGACTGGTTCTTCACCACCGACGGCATCCTGCTCGATACGGCCGGCCGCTACGCCGTCAGCGATGAAGACCGCGCCGAGTGGTTCGGTTTCCTCAACCTGCTGAAGAAGTATCGCAAGAAGGCGCCGATCAACGGCATCATCATCGCCGTCAGCATTGCGGAACTGACCGGCAAGCGTCCGGAATTCGCCATCGAACTGGCCAAGAGCCTGCGCCAGCGCGTGCAGGAACTGACCGAAAAGCTGGAAGTGCATGCGCCGGTCTATATCGTCTTCACCAAGGCGGACCTGATCAACGGCTTCACCGACTTCTTCCACGATTCGGAAATGGGTGAGCGCGACCGCGTCTGGGGCGCCACCCTGCCCTACCGCAAGAACCAGCAGAACGACGACCTGCTGCAGCAGTTCGACGCCCGCTTCGACGAGCTGTACGAAGGCTTGAAGGAAATGAGCCTGGCCAATATGGCCCTGCAATGGCGCGAGCGCCTGCCGTCCGGCGTGTTCACCTTCCCGCTGGAATTCAACTCGGTCAAGGCGCCGCTGCGCACCTTTATCGCGACGCTGTTCGAAGAAAATCCCTTCCAGTTCAAGCCGGTCTTCCGCGGCTTCTACTTCACCAGCGCGCTGCAGGAAGGCGAAGGCGTTTCCGCCACGTCGCACCGCGTGGCGCAGCGCTTCGACCTGAGCGTGCAGCGGCAGGAGCACCACAACGCCGAACAGCAGCATGGCTACTTCCTGCTGAAACTGTTCCGCAACGTGATCTTCGCCGACAAGAACCTGGTGGCGCAGTACGCCAGCCCGGCCAAGGTGCGCATGCGCTATGCCGCCTTCTTCGGCGCGGTGGCGCTGAGCGGCCTGCTGCTGGGCGGCTGGAGCTGGTCCTACATGGGCAACCGCCAGCTGGTGGCAAACGTGCAGGCGGACCTGGACAAGGCCGTCAAGCTGCAGAAACAGCGTCCCGACCTGTCGGCGCGCCTGGAAGCGCTGGAAATCCTGCAAGACCGTATCGAGCAGCTGGACCGATTCCGCCATGACCGCCCGATGTCGGTCAGCCTGGGCCTGTACCAGGGCGCCTACCTGGAACGCAAGCTGCGCGAGGAATACTTCGCCGGTGTGCGCGAAGTGATGCTGAAGCCGGTCGGCCAGTCGCTGGAAACCTTCCTCGGCGAAGTCAATGCCAACGCGGAAAAACTGCAGCCTATGGCGCGCAACGTGGCCGCCACCGGCGCCACCGCGGTCGCCGCAGCCGCCGCGGCGACGCCGGCAGCAGCAGGCGCTGCGGCCCCGGCGCCGGCGGTAGCCCAGGCCGGCGGCACGCAGCAGTTCAAGGACGCTTCCCCGGAGAACGTGGAAGACGCCTACAACGCGCTGAAGACCTACCTGATGCTGGGCGATAAGTCGCGCGCCGAATCGAGCCACCTGAACGACCAGTTGACCCGCTTCTGGCGCGTATGGCTGGAAGCGAACCGCGGCGCCATGCCGCGCGAGCAGTTGATCCGCAGCGCGGAACGCCTGATCACCTTCTACCTGTCCGAAATCAACGATCCGTCCTGGCCGCAGGTGGAAAACCGCCTGACCCTGGTGGACCAGTCGCGCAACACCTTGCGCGGTGTGGTGCGCGGCATGCCGGCGCGCGAACGCGTGTACGCCGACGTCAAGGCGCGCGCCTCGACCCGCTATCCGGCCATGACCGTGGCACGCATCGTCGGTGAACAGGACCGCGAACTGGTGCTGGGCAGCTATTCCATTTCCGGCGCCTTCACCCGCGCCGCGTGGGAAGGCTATGTGCGCGACGCCTTCAAGGACGCCGCCAACCGCGAACTGCAGAACACCGACTGGGTGCTGAAGACCGCCAGCCGCGACGACCTGACCCTGGAAGGCAGCCCTGAGCAGATCCAGAAGGCGCTGGTCGACCTGTACAAGAACGACTACGCCAAGGAATGGCAGAAGTTCCTGCAAGGCGTGGCGATCAAGGACCTGGCCGGCTTCGAAGCCGCGGCCAACGCCATGAACCGCCTGGGCGATCCGCAGACTTCGCCGATCTCCAAGCTGGTCAACACCGTCTACCAAGAAACCTCGTGGGATAACCCTTCCCTGCTGGACAGCGGCCTGCAGCGCGCGCAGCGCAGCATGGGCGACTGGTTCCGCGAAACGATCCTGCGCCAGAAGCCTTCGCAGGTGAACATCAACCTGCCGGCCAATCCGCAGCCGGGCGCCGCGATGCAACTGGGACCTGTCGGCCGCGAATTCGCCGGCGTGGCACAGTTGGCGGTGGCCAAGGACAACGGCGCCTCGCTGCTGCGCGGCTATATGGACTCGCTGGGCAAGCTGCGCGGCCGCTTCAACCAGATCCGCAACCAGGGCGACCCTGGCCCTGGCGCCAAGCAGCTGATGCAGCAAACCCTGGACGGCAGCGGCTCCGAGCTGGCCGACGCCCTGCGCTATGTCGACGAGCAGATGCTGGTGGGCATGAGCGACACGCAAAAGCAGGCGATCCGCCCGCTGCTGGTGCGTCCGCTGATGCAGACCTTCGCCGTGATCGTGCAGCCGACCGAAGCTGAAATCAACAAGGTGTGGGCGGCCCAGGTGCTGGACCCGTTCCGCAAGGACCTGCAGGCCAAGTATCCGTTCACGGCCGATTCGAAACAGGAAGCGAGCAACGCCGAAATCGGCCAGGTGTTCGGTCCTGAAGGCGCGGTAGCGAAATTCTTCAACACCACCGTCGGCCCGCTGGTCGTGCGCCGCGGCGATTCGCTCAGCGCCAAGACCTGGGCCAATATGGGCATCAACCTGTCGCCTGCCGTCTCCAGCGCCTTCCCGGGCTGGATCGCACCGCTCAGCGCCGGCGGCGTCGCCAACCAGGCCAGCGGCGAAGAGGCGCAGACGCGCTTCGAACTGCAGACCGTGGCGGTGACCGGCGTCAGCGAATACACGATCGAGATCGACGGCCAGTCCGTGCGCTGGAAAGGCCAGCAGCAGGGGTGGGTGCCGATGGTGTGGCCTAACCCGCAGGGCGTGCCCGGCTCGCGCATTACCGCCTTCACGCCGGAAGGCAAGAAGGTGGTGGTACTGGAAGAAAACGGCCACTTCGGCCTGAAGAAAATGATCGACGCGGCCCAGCGCAAGCGCCGTCCGGACGGCAGCTTCGAGCTGAACTGGACCAACGGCGGCGTGACCGTGGCGGCCAACCTGCGCCTGCTGGCGGCCGCCCCGGCGGCGCCTGCGGCCCCGGCGCAAGCAAGCCAGGGCTTCCGCAAGCTGCGTCTGCCCGACACCGTGGTCGGCGGCGCGCCTGCCGCCGGCGCACCGGCCATTGCGGCCACGGGAGGTGCGCAATGAGCCGCGCTGCTGCTATCGGCTACTTCGGGAAGATCCCGAGCCGTGCCGACTTCGTAAAAGGCGGCAGCGACCCGAAAGTTCTGCAGATGATGGACGACTGGATGGCGCGCTCGATGGACATGATGAGCACCGACGCGCGCTGGAAGCTGACTTACGACGCGGTGCAGCCGCTGCACTTCGCCCTGTTCGGGCCGCGCCGCCGCGCGGCCATTGCCGGCCATATTTCGGCCAGCAGCGACCAGTCGAGCCGCCGCTTCCCGTTCCTGATGGCGGGCAGCGTCGACGTCGACGAGCCTTCCGCCTTCGCGGCCAACAGCCCGCTGGTGCTGACGCGCCTGTGGAACCGCCTGGAAAACCTGAGCGGCGGGGTGCTCGCCGCGGAAGACGCGGCAGCGCCGCTGCAGGCGCTGAACGGCAATACTGTTGAACTGGACACCGGGGCCAGCGCCTACGACGCCGCCTTCGCCGACTTTATGGAACTGCAGTCGATCGGCGGCCTGGATGCGATGCTGGCGCAAGCCGGCTTCCAGGGCAGCGTGCGCCAGGTGCTGCTGGCGCTTGGCATGCTGCTGCAGCCGGTGATGGCCAGCAGCTCGAGCCGCCTGGAAAAAAGCCTGGTGCTGCCGCTGCCCACCGACCCGATGTACCGCTACCTGGTGGCGGCATTCTGGATGCACGTGGTCACGCCGTTCCTGGCGCGCGCCGACTTCGAACTGTCGCTGTTCCTGACGCGTCTGGACGACAAGCCGGTGCTGGTGCTGGGCTTCAGCGGCGCTTCGCCGCAGACGCTGCTGGGCATCATGGACCCGCACGTGGGCGAAAGCCACCACATCAGCTTTGACGAGGTCGAATGGGTCGAGGAGCAGGTCAATGAAGACTACGCGATACAGAAAGTCTCGGCCTACCTCGCCAACCCCGGCCTATCCCTGAAATCCGCGCACGACTCGCTGCGCACTTCCTTTATCGGAAACTGATATGCGTTATCTCCCCCTCCTCCTGCTGTGCGTGGCCTGCGCCGTGCAGGCGCAAATGCCAGGCCAGGTCGTCGCCAGCGGCACCGTGGCCGATGAAGCCAGCAAGACCGCCGTGCTGGCCAAGCTGCGCGAAGTCTATGGCGCCGACAAAGTGCTGGACCAGATCACCGTCGGCCAGGTCACCACGCCGGCCAACTGGAACGACTACGTGCAAAAGCTGATCACGCCGGACCTGAAGCAGGTCAGCCGCGGCCAGCTGAAGATCGACGGCACCAGCGTCAGCGTGCGCGGCGAAGTCGCCAATGAGGCGCAGCGCCAGCGCATCGCCAGCGACTTTGCCTCGCGCCTGAACCCGACCTACACGGTCAGCAACGGCCTGCGCGTCTCGGTTGCCGACCAGGGTGTGCTGGACCGCACCCTGGCCAACCGCATCGTCGAATTCGAAAGCGGCCAGGCCGTGCTGACGCCGGCCGGCAAGTCCATCCTGGACGAAATGGCGGCCGCCATGCAGAAGCTGAAAGGCCAGAAATTCGAAGTGATCGGCCACACCGACAACGTGGGCCTGCGCCTGAGCAACCAGAACCTGTCGCAGGCGCGCGCCGAAGCGGTGCGCAACTACCTGGCCGGCAAGGGCATTCCGGCCGAATCGCTGGTGGCCACCGGCCAGGGGCCGGACCGTCCGATCGCCAGCAACGACTCGGCGGACGGGCGCGCGCGCAACCGCCGTATTGAATTCCGCATGGTGCAATAAAGAAGGAACACACAATGTTTAACGCAGAAACCCTGCTGGCGCCGATCTCGCCGGCGCAACCGGCCGGCGACGACCTCTCGTTCTCGAGCGATTTCGACGCCATCGCGCAAGCGCGCCGTTTTGACGACCCGTCGCTGGAGCAAGGAGAATGGGTCACCGAACTCAAAGAAGCCGACTGGCCTTTCGTGGTGTCGCGCTGCGCCGCCCTGCTGGGCGAAAAGAGCAAGGACTTGCGCATCGCCGTCTGGCTGGCCGAAGCGGCCGCCAAGCAGCACCGCATGCAAGGCCTGGGCGAATCGTTCCGCCTGCTGGCGGGCCTGATCCGCGAATTCTGGGACAAGGGCCTGTATCCGGAGCCCGATGGCGACGATATGGAGCTGCGCATCGGCAACCTGGCCTGGATCCTGGGCCGCACCCCTGCCCTGCTGCGCGAAATGCCTCTGACCGAAGGACAGGGCACGGCATTTTCGGCCGTCGATTTCGACATGGCGCGCAAGCAGGCCAGCCTGCCGGAAAACGCCCGCAATGCCGACTGGCCGAAACTGGCCGATATGGAAACGGCACGTTCACGCAACTCGCCGCGCTTCCGCGAGCAGTTCGCCACCGATGCGCGCTATTGCATGGATGCCCTGCGCGAACTGGAACAGGCGGCCGACGAGTGCATGGGCAATGACAGCCCCGGTTTTGCCGCTGCACGCGACGCGGTGCAGGCCATGATCGACGCGATGCCGTCGCACGCTGGTTTGCCGGCCGCCGCGGCCCAGAATGGCGCGGCGCCGGCCGGCGAGCAGGTCGCCGTCGCCCAGCCAGCCATGGGTAGCGCGGCCATGCCGATGGCCAGCGGCCCCGTCATGTCGCGCACCCAGGCCATCTCGCAACTGCGCGAGATCGCCAGCTATTTCCGCCGCACCGAGCCGCACAGCCCGGTCTCCTACTTTGCCGACAAGGCCGCCGACGCCGGCGAGCAGGACCTGCACACCTGGCTGCGCAGCGTCGTGAAAGATTCCGGTTCGCTGCAGCATATCGAGGAAATGCTGGGCATCGCCTCGTCCAACTGATTCAAGCCACGCTGTCGCTGAAATTGTCCCGCTGGCCGGCCGCTACTTCCATGCGGCCGGTCGCGCTTTTTGCCGCCATCCGACTGCGCGGCGTCGTGAAAGACGCAGGCTCGCCGCCGTATATCGGGGAGATGCCTGGCATCTCCCCGTCCAAGCGATTTACGCTACGCTGTAGCTGAAATTGCCCTGCTCGTCGGCTCCGACTTCGATGCGGCCGATCGCGCTGCCTTCCGCCATTTTCGCCAGCACCGCTTCCGCAATCTGCGGCAGCAGGGTGCCGTTCAGGATATTGTCCACGTTGCGGGCGCCGGAATCGACTTCCGTGCAGCGCGCCAGCACCGCTTCCACCAGCGTGTCGTCGTAATGGAAGCTCGCCTTGTGGTTGGCGGCCACACGCTGGCCGATGCGGTTCAGTTTCAGCTCAATGATGCTGGCCAGGACGTCGTCGCCCAGCGGGTAGTAAGGAACCACTTTCAGGCGGCCCAGGAAGGCCGGCTTGAAGGCTTTCACCAGCTGCGGGCGGATGGCCGCTTCCAGGTCTTCCGGCGACGGCATCTCCTCGCCTTCCTTGTTCAGGCAAGCCTGCATCATGGTGGCCGAGCCGACGTTGGAGGTCAGGATGATGATGGTGTTGCGGAAGTCGATTTCGCGGCCTTCGGCGTCGTCCATCACACCCTTGTCGAACACCTGGAAGAACAGCTCCAGCACGTCCGGGTGGGCTTTTTCCACTTCATCGAGCAGCACCACGCTGTACGGGTTGCGGCGCACGGCTTCGGTCAGCACGCCGCCTTCGCCGTAGCCCACATAGCCCGGAGGCGAACCTTTCAGGCCGGAGACGCTGTGCGCTTCCTGGTATTCGCTCATATTGATGGTGACCATCTTGCGTTCGCCGCCGTACAGGGCGTCGGCCAGGGCCAGTGCGGTTTCGGTCTTGCCGATACCGGACGGGCCGACGAACAGGAACACGCCCTTCGGCTTGTTCGGGTCGTCCAGGTTGGCGCGCGCGGTGCGCACGCGCTGCGCCACCGCTTCGATGGCGTGCGGCTGGCCGATCACGCGCTCTTCCAGCGCAGGGCGCAGGCGCAGCACGGCCTGGATTTCATCCTTCACCATCTTGCCCAGCGGGATACCGGTCCAGCCGGCGACGATTTCCGCCACCACATTGCCATCGACCTGCACCGGCACCATCGGCGCTTCGCCTTGCAGCGCGCGCAGTTCCTTGAGCAAGGCCTGGATGTCGTGCACCTGGCTGCTCTCGCCGCCCTGCTCCAGGCCCGCGCGCGCTTCGCCGATCTGCGCCGCCAGGACTTTCTCCTGCTCCCAGCGCGCCTGCAGCGCCGCCAGTTCTTCCTGCGCCGTGGTGCGGGCGTCGGCCAGCTCCTGCAGGCGCTCCTGGTGGGCGCCGCCGGCGGCCAGCTCGCGCTCCAGCGCGCCGGTCTCGGCGGCCATGCGCTCCAGGCGGCGTTGCAGCGATTCGATCAGGGCCGGCGTGGCGCTCTGGCCCAGGGCGACCTTGGCGCAGGCGGTATCGAGCACGCTGATGGCCTTGTCCGGCAGCTGGCGGCCCATGATGTAGCGGTGCGACAGGCGTACCGCTTCGGTGATGGCTTCGTCGAAGATGCGCACATTGAAGTGCTTTTCCATCAGCGGGGACATGCCGCGCAACATGGCGCAAGCCAGTTCCTCGCTCGGCTCTTCGACCTTGATGACCTGGAAGCGGCGTGCCAGCGCGGCATCCTTTTCGAAGTACTTCTTGTACTCGCCCCAGGTGGTGGCGGCGATGGTGCGCAGCTCGCCGCGCGCCAGCGCCGGCTTGAGCAGGTTGGCCGCGTCGTTCTGGCCGGCCTGGCCGCCGGCGCCGATCATGGTGTGCGCTTCGTCGATGAAGAGAATGATCGGGGTCGGGCTCTTGCGCACTTCGTCGATCACGTTCTTCAGGCGGTTCTCGAACTCGCCCTTGACGCTGGCGCCGGCCTGCAGCAGGCCCATGTCCAGGGTGTGGATGGAGACGCCTTTCAGCACGTCCGGCACGTCGCCCTCGGCGATGCGCAGCGCCAGGCCTTCCACCACGGCGGTCTTGCCGACGCCGGCCTCGCCGGTCAGGATCGGGTTGTTCTGGCGGCGGCGCATCAGGATGTCGATGGCCTGGCGGATTTCAGCGTCGCGGCCGATCACCGGGTCGACCTTGCCGGCGCGCGCGCGCTCGGTCAGGTTGGTGGTGAACTGGTCCAGCGCCGGGGTCTTGCCGGCCGGCTGCTGCAGTTCGCCCACCGGGTCGCCGCCCGGGGCCACGTCCAGCGCGGCCGCTGCGGCTTCGGCTTCTTCCGAATTGGCGGCCAGCTTGTCCAGGTGATGCTTGATATCGTCGGCCTGGAAGCGGTGGAACAGCGGCGAGCTGCGGTAGGCCAGCTGCGACAGTTCGGCGTCGGTCAGCATGGCCTGCAGCAGATGGCCGCTGCGGATGAACACTTGCTGGCCGGCCTGCAGGTCGAGCGAGGCGATCAGCCAGGCGTTCTCGAACAGCTTCGGCAGGCGCGCGGAAAACACCGGGGTGCGGGCATTGCCGCTGCGGAAGCGCGCGATTTCGGTCTGCAGGTCGCCCTGCAGGCGGCTGGTGTCGACGTCGAAGTGGCGCGCCAGCAGCACCATATCGCTGCGCGGGTTCTCCAGCAATGCCAGCAGCAGGTGCTCCTGGTCCACTTCGTACTGGCCGAGGCCGACGCAGATGCTGGCGGCGCGGGTGGCCGCGTTGCGGCAGGTGTCGTTCAGTTTCCCGATCAGGGTTTTCAGGTTGATGCTCATCGAGCGGTCCTCTTGTCGTTAACTCGTTAATCCATTGATGAAGTAGCGGACGTCGGTGCGGTCTTGCTTCGCCCCTTGGTCCGGCATGAAACTGTCCCAGCCCAGCCGCGCGCCGGCGCCGAGCGAGGCCCCAGCCACGTCGTCGGCGCGCAGCACCAGGCAGATCTCGTATTCCAGCGTGACGCCGGTGAACATCGACAGCATCTTGTCCAGCGCGCGCGCCGCGCTGCCGCCGGGCAGGAAGGCGTCGAAGTCGCGCCGCCGCAGCGGCCCGATGGTCAGGCGCATGCGCAGGTCGCGCTGCCAGACGCGCGCGCCGATCATGGCGGTGGCGCCCAATTGCGCCTGCTCGCCGCCCAGCATGGTCTGCTGCTGCCCCGGCACCTCGCACCAGCAGCCGACGAACTGGGTCGCGGCAATGTCGACGCGGAAGTACTCGCCCAGCACCCGCGCCATGGTGGCCGCCGAGGCGGGCCGCTGGCGCAGGGCGCTGGCAAAATAGGCCAGCGACTCGTCGCGCACGTCGCCGCTGTTGCCGCGCGCCAGGCGCTGCGTCAGGCCCTTGTTGCCAAGGCCGCCAAGCGCCAGCAGCAAGGGCAGGAAGCGGTCCTGCCCGTCCATCTGGTACTTCAGTTCCAGCCGGTACTTGCGCCAGGCCTCGTAGAACAGCGACAGCGAGCGGGTGGAAAAGGCATCCAGGAAGGCGCGCGGCCCCTCGTCCTTGGCGTACAGCTGGTGGGCGGCGATGGTTTCCGTGTAATGCGGCGGCAAGGCGCCCGCGCTACCGAGGAAGCCCATGAAATTGGGCGTCAGGCGCAGGTATTGCAGCTGCTTGCTGCGCAGCGCTTCGGCCAGCGCCGGCGCCGTCGGCGGGACTTCGCGCGGTTCGGGACGCATGGTGTCCAGCTGGCTGGCCGGGAAACGCAGCGTCACCGAGTTCTGGAAGCGCATATAGTGCGCGATCGCGTTCTCGTGCGCGACGCCGTTGCGGCGCAGCCATAGCTCCACCATCCGCACCGCCTGGAAGAACTGGAAACGGTAAGGCTCGGCGAACAGGCGCTCGATTACAGCAGGCTCAAATCGCCGCTTCGCGGTGTGCATCGCAACAGCTCCTCCCCAGTCCTTTCGGCCAGAACGACCAGTTGCGTAAAGCTGTTGGCATGCACGTACAGCCCCAGGAAGCGCTCGATCACCTGGGCAAAGGCGTGGATGCCGCTGCCGACGAAAGCTTCCTCTTCGATGGTCAGGCGCACCTCCATGCCGCGCACCACGCAGGCGAACGGATTACCGGCCAGCCAGGCATTGGTCGGCTTGTAGGCCACCGACTGCAGGCCGCGGATCTGGCGCTGGGTGGAGGCCGAGCGCGGCAGGTCGTACAAGGCCAGCATTTCCTGGAACGCTTCCAGGCCGCCGCTCGACAGCGACAGGTGGTTCAGCGACAGGTGCGACACCAGGCGCCAGTGGGCGCCGTGGCCGCGCTCGAAGCGCTGGGTCGGCGTTGGCTTGCGCAGGAAGGTGATGCTGCGCACGCTGGAACCGCCTTCCAGGAACAGGTCGCCGCCGCGCAGGCCATAGGCCAGCGAAGCGGGCAAGTCGCGGTTGGTGCAGGTCAGCTGCAGGCTCAGGGTATCGGTCTCCACCTCGGCCGGATCGAAATCGATGTCGACGATGGTGATCTCGGTTTCATAGCCGGGGCTTTTCTGCGCCATCTGCTCATCGCGCCGCATGACCCAGTAGTGGCCGTGCTTTTCCGGCGTCTCGCCGTGGCGCAGCGAGTAGAACGGCCGGAACTCGACGATCGACTCGCCCTGCGGCGTCTGGCGCACCATGCGCACCGCATCGATGGCATACACCTCGTAGGCATAGGCGCGGCGCGCGTCGGCCAGCACCGGGTAGCTGGCAGCCGTGTGCGAAATGCGGATCGGCTCGCCGCGCTGGCGGAACAGGTTGACCACCGGCGTACAGCCCAGCAGCAGATTATTGGTCGACATGGTGGACAGCATGCGCGCCGAGTGCGAATCGGGACGCAGGCCGGTCATGGCGATATGCAGCGTCAAGCGCTTGCAGCCCATCGGCAGCAGCGCGCACAGGGCCGCCAGGTCGATGTCGAAGAAATTGAACTTCTCGGGGAAGCAGAAATACTCGGTCAGCAGGCGGTAGGCCTGGTGCGAACGGGCCGAAAAATCGATCAGCGCATCGTCGTCCTCGAAGCCGGCCGAGGCGACCGGGATACGCGCCAGCGGCAGCCAGCGCCCGTTGCCGTCGCATTCGACCCAGGCCTTGGCGCTGCGCATGAACAGCGCGTCGCGCAGGGCGGCGCAGAAGGACGGTTCGCCGTCGATGAACACGCGCAGCTTGCCCACGCCCATGGCGGGCAGGCCGATCTGCTCGGACAGCGATTCGATGGTGACCGCCAGGCCGGCGCCGGCGCCCGGCGGCAGCTGCACCGCTTCCGGCGCCTGCAGCGCTGCGGTGAAGGAAGCGCGGCTCAGTTCCAGCGGCGCCACGGTCACCGGATAGGAGGTGCGGAACGTGCACGCCACGCCGTTGACCGGGCGCGTATTGAGCACCGTGCCGCGCGCGATCTCGCTGGCGGCCGTCAACTGGGCGGCGGTGGCGGCGTAATCCATGCGCGCGATCGAGCACGATGGAAACGGCCGCAGGTAATGCGGGTACAGCACTTCGAACAGTGCTTCGGTAAATTCGGGGTAATCGTCGTCCAGCCGCTTCGACACGCGCGAATTCAGCAGCGCGAAGGACTGGATCATGCGTTCAATATGCGGGTCTTCGCAGACCTCGCCGCCAATCAGGAGGCGGCCGGCAATCTTGGGGTAGCGCTCGGCGAATTCCCGCGCATAGCGCCGCAGGAATCCCAGTTCGCGCTCGTAATACGGCAGTAACTCTTCCAAATCATGCTCCCGGCAGCGCGCGGCGTGCCTTGCTAATCGTGTATTGCAAGCTGGATGGCTGCAGCACCGCGTCGAAATTGACCGGTTCCTGTGCCGCATTTAGCACCAGCAACGCCGTAATGGCGAAATTCAGGCGGTCGATGCCGCCTTCCTGCATTTCCAGGGATGCCCGCACATTGCGCAGGCGAGGTTCGTGCCGTGCGATGGCACGTTCCAGCGCCTGGCAAATGGCAGCGCGGTCGTCCGGGCTCGCCAGCGACAAGCCGGCGAAATCATTGAGCCCGTAGCTGATGATGGAACGACCGCATTCCGGAAACTGCTTGAGCAGATCCTCGGGGATGACGGTACGGGTATTGAGCAGGGCTTCCAGGTCGCGCGCGACGGAGTCTTTCATTTCCTCGAGCGACATCCTGTAGACGGCTGCACTGCCGGCGTCGCCAGGCTGCAGCAGCCGGTCCATCAGGCCCGGCGCGAATCCCCTTACCGTCATCTAGTCCCCGCTTAAGCTACCTTGTTGGACGACAGGTCCCAGCCGCCCGAGGTGTTGCCACCGGAACCGCCGCCGACTTTCTGCTGGGTGTACTTCCACTTCACTTTCGAGTACTTCAGCGATACGGATTCGGACAGGATGTCGCCTGGCTTGACTTCTGGAGCGACGCTGGAGATCAGCACGTTTTCCAGTTCGATTTCGAAGTACTTGACGCGGTCGCCCTGGCCGTCAGCACGCATGAACTCGATCTTCGCCTTTGGCAGGGTTTTGCCCGAGGAGCAATTCTGCAGCAGCAGTGGCGACGCCAGGTCGGCCAGCTTGGACACGACGATGTCGCGGTGCTCGGTGCGTTCCGCGGTGTGGCCGCCGCCGGTAGATGCGGTGGCAGATTTAGGCTGCAGGACTTCCCACTGTACGGACTTCACTTCGATCCAATCCTTGTGGGCGGTATCGGTGGACTCGCCTTTGATACCGTCGATTTGCAGATATACGTCAATTGCCATGGTGTTCCCTTTCAGTTTTCAAAAAAAATTAAGACTTGGTCGATTGCGGCAGCTCCGCGACCAAACGGAGTGAAACGGACAGCTCGTCGAGCTGGAAGTGGGGACGCAGGAACGACACGGCACGGTACACACCAGGACGGCCAGGCACTTCGGCCACTTGCACGCTCGCTTCGCGCAGCGGGAACTGGGCTTTCTGTTCCTGGCTGGCGTTATCGTCCAGCAGCACGTACTGGGTCAGCCAGCGGTTCAGGTAATCTTCCACATTCGACGCGGACGCGAAGCTGCCGATCTTGTCGCGCATCATGGCCTTCATGTAGTGGGCGATGCGCGAGACGGCGAAGATGTATTGAAGCTGGGCCGACAGCACGGCGTTGGCGTTGGCTGCGTCGGTGTTGTACTTGCGCGCTTTCTGCGCGGACTGCGCGCCGAAGAAGGCGGCGTAGTCGGTATTTTTGCAATGCACCAGGGAGATGAAGCCAAGGTCGCTCAGCTCTTTCTCGCGGCGGTCGGTGATGGCGATTTCGGTCGGGCACTTCAGCGCCACTTCGCCTTCGTCGGTCTTGAAGGTGTGGGTCGGCAGGTCTTCCACCAGGCCGCCGCCTTCCACGCCGCGGATCGCCGCGCACCAGCCGAAGTCCTCGAAGGCGCGGGTCAGGCGCACGCCGAAGGCATAGGCCGCGTTGCACCACAGGTATTTCTCGTGATCGGTACCGTCCACGTCCTCGACGTAGTTGAAGCCTTCCACCGTGGCGCCATCGGCCGGATGGAATGGCAGGCGGCCCAGGAAGCGCGGCAGGGTCAGGCCCACGTAGCGCGAGTCTTCCGATTCGCGGAAGGATTTCCACTTGGCGTATTCGACGGTGTCGAATACCTTGGACAGGTCGCGCGGCTTGCCCAGGTCGGCATAGGTTTCCAGGCCAAACAGCTCGGGCGAGGCGGAGCTGATGAACGGCGCATGCGCCGCGGCGGCCACGTGCGACATCTGCTCGATGAAGTACATGTCTTCCGGCTGGCGGGTGATTTCGAAATCGCCCAGCAAGGCGCCGAACGGCGCACCGCCGAAGGTGCCGAATTCTTCTTCGTAGACTTTCTTGAACATCGAGCTCTGGTCGAACTCCAGGGCGCCCTGGAAGTCTTTCACCAGTTCGCGCTTGGTGGCGTTCAGCATCTTGATCTTCAGGCCGGTGCTGGTGGCGCTGTTCTTGACCAGGTAATGCAGGCCGGTCCAGCTGCTTTCCAGCTTCTGGAATTCCGGCGCGTGCATGATGGCCGACAGCTGCGACGAGATCAGGCGGTCCAGCTCCGCCACGCGGGCGTCGATGGTGGCGGCCAGGTTGTCCGACACCACCACGGTGCCGGCCATGACCTGCTGCGCCAGTTCGGAAATGATGTCGCGCGCGCGCGCGTGTTCGGTGGTCGACTTGGCGACCTTGCTTTGCTCGACGATCTGGTCGAGCAGGGTGTGTTCCGCGGTGGCCAGTGCACCGCCGGCGTTCAGTTGGGCCGACATCTTATTCTCCTTGTTCGGACTTCTGGCCCAGCTCGGCCAGCTTCTCGGTGCTGCGCAGCACGTCGTTCAGCAAATCTTCCAGCTTGTCGTTGCCGGCCAGCTTGTTGCGCAGGTCGGCCAGCTTGTTGCGCGCTTCCAGCAGCTGGCGCAGCGGTTCCACCTGCTGCACCACGGACTCCGGACGGAAGTCGGACATGCCCTTGAATTTCAGGTCGACGCCGAACTGGCCTTCGCCGCCCAGCTCATTGGGCACGCGGAAGGCGGCGCGCGGTTCCACGCCCTTCATCACTTCGTCGAAGTTGTCGCGGTCGATGTTGACGAACTTGCGCTCCTTCAGGCGTTTCTGCTCCACTTCGGAATTGCCGCCGAAATCGCCGACAACCCCCATCACAAAGGGCAGTTCCTTGTTTTCGATCGCGTCGCCGATCTCCACGTCATAGGTCATCTGGACCCGGGGTGGACGGATTTTCTGCAGGCGTTTCTGGACGCTTTCGTTTTTGGACATGGCTTCTTCCTTCTTTGGACTAGTGGATTATTTCAGCGCGCCGAACGGGTCGGCGCTCGGGGTGGTTGCGGACGCTTTGGCCGCTGCCGCTGAGGCTGCCGCAGCCCCTGCCGTCGCCGCAGGCGTCACCTTGCGGGCCGCGGCGCTGCTGGTGCTGCCGGCGTTGTTGCCGCTATTGGCGCCGCGGACCAGGCCGCGCTTGTCGGCGCCCGGCACCAGCACGGATTCGCCCAGGCTCTCACGCAGCAGCTTGGCCAGGTCTTGCGATTCGGTGCGGATGGATCCGGACAGATTGTTCTGGCGGCTCAGGTCGCCCAGCGCGCGGGTGGCCAGGCGCAGGCCGGAAATGGCGATGATGCTGTTGGCCAGCTGGTCGGACGGGTCGCGCACCAGGATTTCCTGGGCGGCCACGATCGCCTCGCCATACTGGCCGGCGTCATAACGGGTCTGGGCGATGTTCACCCATGGCGATTTGTCTGCCGGGAAGGCGTCCGCTGTCTCCTTCCACAGCGTAATGGCCTGGTCCTGCTTGCCGGCGGCCTTGGCTTCGCTGGCTTTGGCCAGCAAATCTTCCAGCTTCGGTTTGACGGGCACGGCGACTTTGGTGTCCATGGTGCTACAGGCGGACATGGTGGCGGCGATTGCCGCGATGCACAGAATGCGGGAAATGACAGCGATTTTTTTCATAACTTACCTCAATGGACAGACAAATAGCTATTATTACAATTGTTTCCGAGGACGAACGTTAGCAGAAAAAAAATATTACCCACGCACAATTGAATCTCACCAATTTCCACACCCCCGCGCACGATTGAGGCTGGCAATACAGGGTTTCCTGGAAGATGTTATTGTTCTGGCACTTACCATAAAACAATTGTCAGAAGGATCACAGATGGCCAGCAAAGTGTTATGGGGGGAAGGACTGTTTCTGCGCCCCCAGCATTTCCAGCAACAGGACCGCTACCACGAGCACCGCTTGCACCGCAGCGTCAAGGCCGTGCACCCGTACGCGTGGGGCGTCGACCGGCTGGCGATCGACATGGAAGCGCTGGCGCATAACACGCTGCGCCTGCTCGAACTGTCGCTGGTGCTGCCGGACGGCGAACTGGTGGAAGCGCCAAGCCACGACAACCTGCCCGAAGCGATCGACCTGGGCCAGCTGGCGCAGTCGCAGCACAGCGTGACCTGGTACGCCGCCCTGCCCGTGTTCAAACATTTCGGCGGCAATTTCGCGCAAGCGGGCCAGCCGGCAAGCGGCGCCCGCTTTGCGCAGGCCAACGTCGACACGCCCGACCTGTACACCCAGGCCGCGCAAGCCGAACTGGCCTTCCTGAAAAAATCGCTGCGCCTGGTGTCCGACGCGGACCCGCGCGAAGGCTATGTCTGCCTGCCGCTGCTGCGCCTGCGCCGCCTTTCCACCGGCGGCTTCGAACTGGACCCGGGCTTCGTGCCGCCCAGCCTGACCATCCGCAGCGCCCAGCCGCTGTTCCTGCAGCTGCGCCGCCTGCTCGACGCGCTGCAGGCCAAGGTCAACGCCCTGCACGGCCACCACCGCGAGCCAAGCCGCAACGTGATCGAATTCCGCAGCGGCGACATGGCCACCTTCTGGCTGACCAACACCGCCAGCACCGCATTCGCCTCGCTGTCGCACTACTACCATAACCCCGAGCTGCATCCGGAGCGCCTGTACGAACAGCTGCTGACGCTGGCCGGCGCCCTGATGGCCTATTCGCGCAGCTGGACCCTGGCGGACCTGCCGCCCTACCGCCACGACGATCCCGGTCCGGCCTTCTCGCAGCTGTACATGATCGTGCGCGAACTGCTCGATACCGTGATTTCCTCGCGCTACTTCGCCATCGCCCTGTCGCAACCGAAGCCGGCCCACCACCGCGGCGTGCTCGACTCCGGCAAGATCAGCGAAGACACCACCTTCTACCTGGCGGTCGGCGCCGACATGCCGCAGGTCGAACTGGTGGACGTGGTGCCGCTGCGCTTCAAGGTCGGCGCACCGGACGACGTCGAAAAGCTGGTGCTGTCGGCCATGCCGGGCGTGCGCCTGGCGCATGCGCCGCAAGTGCCGGCCGCGGTGCCGGTGCGTCCCGACACGTGCTACTTCACCCTGGACGCCAAAGGGCCGCTGTATGAACGCATGCTGCAAGCCCAGACCATCGAAATCTACGCGCCCGCCGGCATGCGCGAATTGCGTCTTGAACTGATTGCCGTGAACTCCTGAACCAGAGCAGAACATGAATACCACCGCCCCGCCATCCCTGATCGCTGAAACCAGTGCCGCTCCGGCAGCCAACGCCACCCTGCTGGACCTGATGTACGACGGCTTTTACGCCCTGTTCATGCTGAAAAACGGCAGCGCGCCGCAGGACCACACCGAATTCCAGTCGCGCATGACGCGCTTCCTGGACGACTTCGGCCGCAACGCACGCAAGAAGAACGCCTCGGCCGACGATATCGACGCCGCCAAGTACGCCTTCTGCGCGGCGGTCGACGAGATCATCCTGCGCTCCCACTTCGCCATCCGCGACGCCTGGGAGATGCGGCCGCTGCAACTGACGCTGTTCGGCGACCAGCTGGCCGGCGAAAACTTCTTCAACCGCCTGGATGCGCTGCGCACCCGCAGCAGCGAACACGTGGAAGCGCTGGAAGTGTTCCATATGTGCCTGCTGCTCGGCTTCCAGGGCCGCTACATCCTGGAAGGCTCGGAAAAACTGGGCTACCTGACCAGCCGCCTGGGCGACGAAATCGCCCACATGAAGGGCCGCCGCCCGGGCTTCGCCCCGCATGCCGAGCGTCCCGACCAGGTCATGAACAAGCTGCGCAGCGACCTGCCGCTGTGGGCGCTGTGCTCCGTGTTCGCGCTGATTTCCGCGCTGGCCTATATCGGCCTGCGCACTTCGCTGTCCAGCCATACGGCGCAGCAGGTGAGCACGTATAACGACGTGGTGCGGATGGCGCCGCGCCAGGCCAATATCACCATTACGCTGCCGTGATGCGCTCGCTGTTCGGTACAGGCCTGAGCCAGCACGGCCGCCTGTTGACGCTCTCCAGCGCCCAGGAATCGGGCTTGCCGGAAAGCCTGATGGCGGAGCGCTTCATCGGCCGCGAAGGCGTCAATGAACTATTCTGCTTCGACGTCGACGCGCTCAGCACCTCCACCAGCCTCGATCTGGGTCAGTTCATCGGCGAAGAACTGACCATCCGCCTGCTGCAGCCCGATGGCAGCATGCGTTCGTGGCACGGCCTGTGCACGCAAGCGAGCTGGCTCGGCGCCGACGGCGGCGTGGCGCGCTACCGCTTGCGCCTGGAACCGGCGCTGGCCCTGCTGCGCCTGCGCCGCGACAACTACATCTTCCAGGACAAGTCCGTGCGCGACATCGTGCAGGAGCTGCTGGCCGATTACACCCAGGTGCGTCTCGATTTCGATACCACGCAGGAACTGGCGCCGCGCGCCACCTGCACGCAATACCGCGAAACCGACTTCGAATTCCTGTGCCGCATCCTCGCCTCCGAAGGCCTGAGCTGGCGCTTCGAGCACGACCAGGACGGCCAGGGCACGGACGACGGCCACTCGCGCCACCGCGTGGTGATCTTCGACAGCCAGGCCGCGCGCCCCGCCGTGCAGGCACTGCGCTTCCACGGCGTACGCGCCACCGAGCGCGACGACGCCATCGACCAGTTCTCCGCCCGCCGCGCCGTCGCCCCGAACGCGATCAGCATCGCCAGCTGGGATCCCCAGCAGGTGGCGGCGCCGGCCGCCGAGCAGACCAGCAGCCTGGATGCCGGCGAGCTGCCGACCATGTCGATCTATGACGGCAGCGAAGAACGCAGCTACACCGGCAACGGCGAAGCCGACGGCCATAGCCTGCTGATGCTGCAGGCCGCCGAACTGGCCAACAAACAATTCACCGGCGAAGGCTCCGCCCGCCGCCTGGCGGCCGGCAGCAATTTCGCGCTGACCGGTCATGAGCGTTTCGACGGCGGCGAATTCACCACGCTGTGGGTCGAACACGAAGCGCGCAACAACTTCACGCCATCGCTGAAAGCCGGTCCCGGCATCGCGCCCGGCACCTATCGCAACCGCTTTGCCTGCGTGCGCTCCGCCGTACCGCTGGTGCCATCGGCCACCGCCTGGCGCCTGCAAGGCCCGGCCCTTGGCGCGCAAACGGCGCTGGTGGTCGGCCTGCCCGGCGCCGCCAACACCACGCAGCGCGGCCAGCAGATCCGCATCCAATTCCCTTGGCAGCGCGGCCCCGGCGCCAATCCCGGCGGCGCCAGCCACAATACAGAAGCCCAGGGCAATGCGCCCGGCGATGACAGTTCCGGCACCTGGGTGCGCGTGGCCGAAGCGCTGGCCGGCCCCAATTTCGGCAGCCAGTTCACACCGCGCATCGGCACCGAAGTGCTGGTCGACTTCATCGAAGGCGATATCGACCGGCCTATCGTGGTGTCCCAGCTCTATACGGGCAGCGACAAGCCGCCGTTCTCGGCCGGCGTCGATTCGAACGCCAACCACGCGGGCGTGGTTTCCGGCATCCATAGCCACAGTCTGGACGGCAGCGGCTACAACCAGTGGGTACTGGACGACACCAGCCAGCAGCTGCGCATGCGCCTGGCCAGCAGCACGGCCGCCAGCCAGCTGAACCTCGGCCACATCGTGCAGCAGGCGCCCGATTCCGCCGCCCGCGGCGCGCATCGCGGCACCGGCTTCGAACTGCGCACCGACGCCTGGGCCGTACTGCGCTCCGGCGAAGGCCTGCTGCTGACCACCAGCGCCCGCAGCGCGCAAGGCGCCGGCATCACCTCCACCCAATTGGAAGCCGACTACGCCCTGGAACGCCTGCGCGCAGGGCAGAAACTGGGCGAGAGCCTGGCGAAAACCGCCGCGCACCAGCAAGCGCTGTACAGCGCGGATGCCATCAAGGCGCAGCAGGAACTGCAGAAACAGCTGGACCCGAAAGAGAAAGGCAAGTATGCCGGCGCAGTCAATGGCCATGCAGCCCAGCGCGCTAAAGGCGGCGCGCGCGACCTCGACGCGGGCAAGCCGGTCGAACGCTTTGACGGCGCCATCACCGCGATGGACAGCGTCGACAGCATCAACTTCGCCACCCCCGCGTCCACCCTGCTCTTCGCTGGCAAGCAGGTGCACTGGACCAGCGGCTCCGACCAGCATTTGACGGCCGGCCAGACTTACTCCGGCGTCGCCGCCAACGCTGCGGCCCTGTTCACGCAGGAAGGCGGCATCAAGGCCATCGCCGGCAACGGCGACGTATCGCTGCAAGCCAATACCGGCGAGCTGGAAATCCTCGCGGATAAGGAAGTAGTGGTCCTGTCGGTCAACGACGGCATCGAAATCAAGGCCAACAAGAAGATCGTCCTGCATGCAGGCCAGTCCTCGATTGTGCTGGAAGGGGGCAATATCACGTTCGCTTGCCCGGGCAACTTCACCGTGAAATCGGCAAAGCATGATTTCCTGGGTGGCGCCAGTGCCGGTGCCGCCATTGAAGCGCTTCCGGACGGTTTGGTTTCATTGCCGGGTCCGTTCAAGTCGGAAGCGGGTCCGCACAGCCTGCGATTTGCCTTTGCCGGCGCGGACGCCATGGCGAAAAAGATGGGTGTGGTTGGCAAATCCTACCGCATCGAAGATGCCAAGGGCTCGATCCTGGCGCAAGGCACGGTGGGCGAAGATGGCCGCTTGCCGCGCCATGACTTTGCAAATCAGCACGACCTGCGACTTGAACTCGGTACCGACGATTGGCGGCCATTCGCAGTCGAGAACGAGGATACCGCGTCGATCGAACCGGATGCTGAACCCACGGACGAAGCCGTAGAAGATCCGTACTACGAACGCCTGAACCACGGCTCGGATTCATTGCACTTGCCAACTGCACTATTGGCGTCGCTGGTGGAAAACCCGCAAGGAGAGGAATAGTTCTAATGTTTTTGAAGAAACTCAGTCCGGCACTACTGGCCTTGACGCTGGCAGTCGCGTCGGCCGCCCCCGCACCGGTCCCTGCGAAGGCCGGCGCAGCTCAGATCGTGCCGTCGACAAAACAAGGCATGCAGAAATTTGCCGTCACCGGCGGCAACCTCATCATGGTTGCGGGCAGCTATCAGGACGTTCTGACTTATAAGCGCAGCCTGACCTTCTACTTCACGGACAAGACCAGCGCCGATTGGGACCACGTTCCAATCTATGACGTTGAAGTGGGCAATACGCTGACGTGGCTCAGCATCTCCTCGGGTGAAACGACTACCGCCGATGCGGTATTGGCGCTGCATGGCGATGCGGCCTACCTGCTTATCGCGGAAAGGCCGGCCAAGGGGCAAATCAACGCAAGCTGGTTCAAGCTCATTGAGGCCGACGGCAATACAAACGATGGTCCCGCACACCAATTCGTCAAAATCGCCACCCATTCCCACCCAAGAACGAAGAGCATTGAGGATGTCTTGAAGGCAGAATCGCTCCTGAAACCAAGTAAGTAATCGATTATGGCAGCCCGATTCGTCAGCGCAAAATATGACGTGAGCACGCTCACGGTGGACTACGCATCAAGTGATGGCACCCATTTGCTACGCACCGGCGGCACCATCGCCTGGCGTTTCAACAATCCTGGCAACCTGCGTCCGACCAAGAGCCTGAAGCCCATTATGGGCGCGATCGGCGTCGGGACCACAAAAGGTAACGGCTCCTTCCTGATTTACGCCAGTTATGAGGAAGGCCGCGCCCAAAAGAAGGCCCTGCTCCGCCGCAAATTCAATAACCGCACAATTTATACGATGCTCGCCGGTGTGCCGGACGCAAAGGGAAACCTGATTGAAGGCTATGCCCCCGCGTCCGACAAGAACGATCCCAAGGCATATGCGCAAGAGATCAGCGATCACACTGGATTGCCGGTGACCACAAAGCTGTCGGATATCAGCGATGCGAAGCTTGAGTCAGTGTTGGATGCCATGGAAAAGAAAGAAGGCTTCCATGGACAGAAGGATACGCGCAAGGAAAAGCTGATACCAACGACAACCGTCACCATTTCGGATGGCGCATTGCCTAAACCCGATGTACCGGTGCGCGTGCAGATCGGTGACAAGACGTACGAGCAGAAAACCGATAAAAGCGGACAGCTGCCCCGTATCGCGCATACCAAGCCCGGCACAAACGTCAAAGTCCAGGTACCGGATAACAAGGGCGGCTGGGTCGAAGCGCTTGATTTCGTGATGAGCCATACCTCCGCGGCGTACGTCCTGTTCCACGACCTGATGACTTTTGCCGGCTCCAGCGCTCCAAAGGTAGCGCCCCGTCCCGAGCAGAAACCTAAGCGTACGCCGCTCAGGCACGTTGTGGCCCCGAAGGAAACCCTCGGCAAGATCGCGGAAAAATTCGAAACGACCATTCCACTGATCCAGAAGGATAATCCGGAAATCAAGGATCCGGCGAAAATCTATGTGGGCCAGGTCATCGGCATTTACGGGCCCGTAAAGCCAATGCCTGCGGCACCGCAGGCTCCGGCGCGCCCATCGCCGGCCGCCAAAGAGAAGCCGCCGGCAGCTGCGACCGAAACGACCCGTAGTAAGAAGGGCGAGGGGGCACCAATCGCCGTGGTGCCGGTCAATCAGAAAGAAGCCCCTTGGATGGTGTCGGCCATTGCGGAAGCAAAGACCTGGGCTGGCAAGAAGGAAGGCGTCATCACCAAGACCACGAACTACCACAAAAAGATTGGCGGCGCGGGGAAGTTGGATGACACGCCTTGGTGCGCATCGTTCGTCAATTTCTGCCTCAAGGACTCGAATACGCCGTATGAGGCGAGCCAATCTTCGCAATTCCCAGTCTCGTCGAAGAAGTTCGTCAAAATCGACAAACCTGTCTATGGCGCCTTGATGGTCATGCGGAATTACTTCGTCGACACGGGCAAATCCAATGGATCCGGACACGTCACTTTCGTCTACGGCAAGAGCGCGAATGGACGCATTGCCGCTTTGGGTGGTAATCAGGGCGATTCGATCAAGCTTTCCGCCTATGCGGACAAAGGCATTTCGTCCTTCTTCACGTTGAAAGGGAAGAAGATGAAACAGTGCTTCCATGGCTTCTATATTCCCGCCACCTATACTGAGTACGCAAAGACGCAAGGCGAGCTTACTGTCATTGATATCGATGAAGGTAACAAAGCGCTGTTGAACGTTAAAATTGCCGCATCGACCAACGAAAGTACCCGCTGAAATGAAGAAATTAATGCTCTCCGCACTGCTGGCGTCCGCGCCGCTTTTCGCCCTGGCGGGTTCGCCGGACGGACTGCAGCTATTAGTCCTCGGCACCAGCCAGGCTTCCGCTGCACAACCTAAAGTCGCCCAGTACCTGGCGGAATACGAGAAATCGCAGGGGAATTTCGACTGCGACGATATCATGCTCAATATCGGCAGCGCCATGCAAAAGCCGGTTAGCGCCATTTCTCCAGAAAAGGCGCTACTCAGCGTATCCGACAACAAACAACGGACATTGTTTTCCAAGGCGCTGGCATCCTACCGCGACCCGCAGCATAAACGTGGTTTTGACGGCGCCCTCCTCTACGATGTCCAGAACGGCTCCCTGAAAATCTACGGCATTTCCGCGTGGACCAAGGAAAAGATCCATCGTTCCGAAGTGAAGTCCAGCGATTGGGACAACAAGGAAAAGTTCAGGCTCGCGATGTGCCGCGCGATGGCGGAGATGCCGGTTCTTCAAGAACCTTGAAACCGGTACAGGTCTGGAAGCAGCTGACCGCGACGTGGTGTGTTCACGGCGTCGCCTGCGTTTGAAGAACAAGGTAGGATCGCTCCAAAAAAATTGAGGCGAATCCTGCTGCGTCGAGCTACGCCGCAGCATTGAGCAATCTTATCTACATCCGCCCTAAAGATCGTTCCACTGGAGGCTTTGGCACGCCCGAGTCGCCGGCTGGTGTCGATTACAGAAAGCTTTGGGAACAAGCCACCGGCGAACCAGTTGGGCAGATCGACTCCATGCGATACAAAATCCTGACTCTAAAGTTCGCTCTTGCTGCAATCATCTTGCTTTTGGGCGGATGCTCTCAGGAGCGTCCCAAATCCAGGGTCTCCAATGATCTGATCAAACTCAGAGAGATTGTCAATCTCCAGATTCCGATCAAGTCAGCGCGCTGGGCAGTCTTTTCCAGTCCTGAAGAAGGCGGCTTTCTGCCCACTTCGCCAGACTTCACCATATTGGTCGCAGAGCTGAATTCGGAAGATCAATGGTTCGATGCGAACAAAGAGCCTACCGGCGAAATTTTTATTGCACCGGGAGTCGCGCGACCGTGGGTGACCGCAGCCTTCCACCGGATTTTGGAAGAGAACAAGAACACTGTCGTGGACCTATCCGGTAAAGCCAATTGCCGCAAATATTCAACCACGGCAAAGGAGTCGGCCAAGGCCGTCGAAGGGTTCGTCTGCGGTAACGCAGACCGGGTCCTGCTATACCTGACTCTTTGGTCTGGAATGTAAGCGCAGCGACCAGTACTAAAAATTCAATGCTTGTTGAAGATGGCAAGCTGCGTATCCATCTTCTTGGCCGTTCCGCGACGCGTTCGCACAACCTGAATGAACTCGAATTCGATGAAGAAGAAGACTAAGCTAGCAAGCATTTTACTTGCCGCTTATTGCAACATGAGTTTGGCAAACACGCCCGACAAAGCCCTTGACGTACCACCGGCACTCAAAAGCAGCCTTGCGCCAAATGAACAAATTGTAGGGGCTGAACGCTACAGCGACTCGCACGGCGAGCATTTGCTGATAATGAGCGAGCTTGACGCTCCGGCCAAGGGCGGCGGCAAAGCGACGAGCCTTTCGGCCAGTGCCTTCAATAAGAATGGGACACGCGAGTGGATTATCCGCGACGGAGCGGAATGCCCGGCAGGTTCCCCATCAAAGCCGTCATTCTTCCCTGACACTGCCACGACCACAGACCTCAACAAAGATGGCATAGCGGAGGTGACTGTCGCCTACAGACTGTCCTGCGGAATCGGACAGGAACCGGCGGATATCAAAGTCATCATGCGCCAGGGAGAAAGCAAGTTTGCAATCCGGGGGCAAACCCTGGTTCGCACGGCGGGCCAGCCTGCTCAAGGCGGGGCTCGCAAGCCGGACGCCAGTCTGCTCCAGCCTGAGAACACGGTCTTCCTGAATCACATGACCAGCATCTGGAACAAGATCTATATCCAAAAATTCGAGGATGAAGAAAAGATCCAGTCCCCGGTGCAAGCGCTGGTGGGCGATTACAACCTCACATCGTCAACAACCGTCCCAGCCAGTACCTGGGGCTTCAACAAGGCGCATATCTCGATCAGAAAGCTGGACGACCGGCATGTAGTGATCCTCTTCGCCTGCGAGTGGAAGCGCGAGCCCAAAGCGGCGTGCGACGAATACTATTACGCGCAATGGCGCGACGGCGGTGTTTTCATGCAGGACATGAACACAGACCTCATGCGTATGTATTTCGATCCTTCATCGCGCCAACTGACCGTCATCCGTCGCGGCGTCGATGAAAATTCGAGCATGCGGCGCGATGTGTTTGGCCCGGTCAACGGCGATCCTGCGGATGCAACACTGGCCAGGCGCCTGAAACGTTCGGAGAAAAGCTCAGTGCATCCGGAAAACCTGCGGGTCTTCGGGCCTTACAACAAATGGCAGTACGAAAACAACCGCATCGAATTCCAGGGCACTAAACCTTGATGTAGATCTTCCGCTTGTCCAGCCCATAGCAGATTAGCCAGCAGACGAGCATGAACAGCAGCGCAAAAGCCAGCGAAGCGGCTTTCGCGCTGCCGATCGCTTGCAGCGGAGCGGCCACCGCGGCATAAGTACCGGTCTTGTTCAACGCGATCACGGCGACTTGCGACAGGACATAGATGAACAGGGTGTTCCGGCCAAACACTTCGAAGAAATAAGCCCACTTGCCCGCACCGACTACTTCGATGATCCAGGCCAGCGCCGCCAGGACGAGCAGCGCCGTGCCCGTAGAAAGCAGCACATAGCTGCTGGTCCACAGCTTCTTATTCACGGGCAGCAGGGGCGCCCAGCACAGCGCCAGCACGCACAGGACGGCCCCGGCGGCGGCCAGTTTCCCCAGCGAGCGGCGGGTCGCGCCATTCTCGCGGAGATAGCGCCCCGCGAAATATCCGCCAATGACATTCACTATGGCCGGCAGAGTGCCCAACAATCCTTCCGGATCAAAGGGAATACCCTCGCCTTTGTACATATGACCGGGGCCAAACAGCCACAAGTCAATCGAGCGGCCGGCATTGCCTTCCAGGCTGTAGTCGCCGAATACTACCATGATCAGCCAGTGGCCCAGCAAGGCCGCCACGCTGAACGCCAGCGCGCCGCGCTCCCCCAGATAATGGATGACGAGTGCGGCAATGCCAAAGCAAAGGCCGATACGTTGCAGTACGCCGGGGATACGCACTTCGCTTAACGGACTGCCCAGCCTCGACAGCAGGCATAGCGCCAGGCCGATGGTCACGATGGCAGCGGTGCGCCGGGCTATCTTTGCGAGCACGGCCCTGTCGCCCATACCCGCGTAGCGCGGTAATGTGAATGCCAGCGCATTGCCGACCACGAAAAGGAAGGTGGGAAAGACCCAGTCTGTCGGCGTGAAGCCATGCCATTTCGCATGCAGCAAGGGCGTGTAGACATGGCTCCAGCTGCCCGGGGTATTCACGATAATCATCAGCGCAACCGTCAGGCCGCGCAGTACATCCAGAGACTGGTAACGGCCCGCCGGCGCGCTCATTGACCGGCTCCCGTTTGAGGCACAGCGGCGGCACGGGATGCCGGCACCATCAAGCGGTGGTAGGCAGCGGCGGGGACGCCAGGCATGGTGCTGCAGCCGCCGTCCGCTCCGGCGACCGGCAGTTCGCAGGGCTTATCGCGGTCCAGCGACCAGAAATGCAGGCCCGCCATGCCGAGGCGGCGCACCGCTGCAACCGTGAGCTGAGCATCGTTCAGCGTGAAGACATTTTCAACCACGTCGTTGACGCCAATCATGGGCGTCAACGCGATCTGCGACAGCGGCAGCTTGTATTTACGCTCGATATTGCGCGCTGCCTGGATTGCGGAAGCGGCCATATCGCAGCGTCCTTCACGCACGACGCAAGCTTGCGCGCTGGCCGGGCCGTAGTCCATCACCATCAAGTTCAGGACGAAATCACGCACACCATGGCGGCGCAGAGTCGACAGCACCGATTCGCCGGTCTTGTTCAAGCTGGCGTTGCTACCGTCTGTTGCGGCGTGCGTGGCGACGGTAAAGCTGTAGCGAAGCTTGGGATATCTCCGTTGGACATGGCGCACACGCCTGATGAGGGAGTCAACTTGTTCAGGGCTTTGCTCTGCTTCGATATCGAAGTCAAATCCCACCAGCCGTTGCGACATATAGCGCGCGACAAAGCGCTCCATTCCGGCATCGCTGGAGCAGGTGAAAACACCGCCCTGCCCTCCGGTCGAAATGATGTAGTCGCTGGCGGCGCCAGCGACATTGGCGTCAGCGACCGCCTGCCCCGCGATCTTGCCTGGCCAGACTTCCTCGCCGCATTCGCCGTTGGCGAAGGCCCAGCTCAGGACTGTTCCGGCAGCCAGCGGAGCACCATCGGCAGCTACCGCGCTGGCGTGCGGCACGGATCCTGCCGGTGCCAGGCCGAAGAATTGATATGGACCGAATACCGCGCGCGGTGCCGCGCATGTCGTCCCCGAAGCGCACGCCACAGCCATCAGGACGGCTGCGTGGATGAATTTTTTCATCAATTAATTCCTTGGGTGGCCAGCGCCAGCACCGAGGCCTTGTCCAGGCCAGGCGCAGCCGGCGCGCTCCACCAGTAATTGACCATCACGTTCAGCACCCCGATCGACTCCACGTGGTGCCACCAGAATGAAGGAAGGTAAAGCGCATCGCCCGGCTCCAATTCAACGACCACGGCGTGCTTCAGCGCCTCACGGAAGTGCGGAAAGCGTTCGAAATCCGGCACACGGAAGTCCACCAGGCTGATCGGCGTAGGGGTCGGCGCGAAATCGAGCGGCCCGATATACAGGTTGGCGGCCTGCTCAGGCGGGAACAACGTAAAGCGCCGGCGGCCGCTGATCACGCAGGCCAGATTATGCGATTCGTCGAAATGCGCAGGCGTCACAATTTCATTGCCAAGCCAAAGACGCGGCTTCACCACGGCATCCAGCAAAGGCTGTGGATTGTCGGCCGCCAACCCTGGCAAGCATTCCTCCAGCAGCGCACTTTGCATCGCTACAGCGGGAGCGTTTTCGAACTGCGAGTAACGCGCCACCTGCTCGATGACCTGCGATACCGTGCGCTTGCTGCGCGCAAAATTGAAGCCTTGCATGTCCGGAGAATAAAACAGACGCCCTCTCGCCTCCGGCGGCATCATCACCGCATCGCAGGCGCCGCCCCGGTCGAAGCGCATCAGATAAGAACATAGCGCCTCCGGCCCATGCTGCGATGCGCGCACGGCGCCCCACTCGCGCACAAGGCCGCGCAGGACCGCGGGCTGCTGCCGGGCCACAATCTCTTGCTGGAAGCGCACTGCATCCATCTCCGTCCCTCCATGAAAAAACCCCGCCGAAGCGGGGTCCTCGTCTTGCGTCAAGCAATCAATACTTGAAGCGCAGGCCCGCGTAGTACTGCACGCCGTTGGCGTAGAAGCGCGCCGGCTGGTCCTTATTGTAGACGTAGTTCTTCAGGATCGGATTGTTCAGGTTCTGGCCGCTGAAGGTGAACACCAGGTTTTTCGAGATCTGGTAGTTGAACGACGCCGACAGCTGTCCAATCGCATCCATATACAGCGGGGTGCCGCGGTCCTGGGCTGCCAGGAACGAGGAACGCCACGCGTAGCTCACGCGCACATTGAACTTGTCGTTCTCATAGAACGCGCCGATGTTCGCGGTGGTTTTCGAGGCGCCCAGCATATCGCACGGATCGGCCGAAGTGGACGTCTGCGTGTTCGGGCAGCTGCCGAACTTTTGCTTGGAATCCGCCAGCGTGACGTTGGCATCCCAGCCGAAGCCCATACCCAGCGGCATCTGCAGGTTCATTTCAACGCCCTTCACGGTCGCATCGACGTTGACCGGCGACGTGATCACGTAGTTCGCGAACACCGGCTTGCCGGACTGCTGCGAAGCGCGGCTGTCGATGAAGGTGCCGCTGCTGGTGCCGTAGCCCACGTAGTCCTTCAGGCCCATGTAGAACAGGCCGACGGAGGCCAGGGCACGTGGTGCGAAGTACCACTGCAGGGTTGCGTCCAGGTTGTTCGACTTGGTTGGCTTCAGCGCCGCGTTACCGCCGTTGCCGGTATGGGTTTCATCGGTCAGCGACACGGTGCCGCCCAGTGCGCCGAAATCGGGACGGGTCATGGTGCGCGAGATACCGAAGCGCGCCACCACATCCTTGCTGACGTCAACACGCAGGTTGGCGCTTGGCAGGACTTCGGTGCCATTGTTTTCGATACGAGTCTGCTGGACGAACCCACCCCACGGGAAGGCCGGCAGGTTCTGGCCAGGCAGCTGGTTCGGCAGGATCTGGTAGCCGTTCGATTCGCCTTCGGTGCGCACTACACGCACGCCGGCATTGCCGCTCCACATATCGCCTTCGAACTCGCCCATAGCATAAATCGCCTTGGTTTTTTCCTTGAGGTTGAACATGTCCGG
This sequence comes from Pseudoduganella violaceinigra DSM 15887, assembly GCF_000425385.1. GTDB lineage: Bacteria > Pseudomonadota > Gammaproteobacteria > Burkholderiales > Burkholderiaceae_D > Rugamonas > Rugamonas violaceinigra. The sequence continues at coordinate 319,567 of NZ_AUDI01000001.1, forward strand.
ATAGTAGGTGCGGTCCAGGCTGCGGTTCGAGTGATCATTACCCCACTGCTGCAGCACGGAACGGTCCAGCTCCCAGACATTACGCGGGAAGTCCCCACCGAGGTCCTTGCCGAAGTCGCTCGGGTAGGTATTGCCGTTCCAGGCCGGGTTGGTGTTGGCGGTACCCGGTTCGGTATTGGACCATTTTGGACCTTGCGAGACCGCGAAGTTGCTGCGCTTATGGTTGGTACCGCGCAGGCCGAACTTGATTTCCCGCAGCGGGCCGGCATCCAGCTTGAACGCCGCATCCATCTGGCCGTATGTCTCTTCGTCCTTGGTGGTGGCCGGGCTATAGCCGAACACCCAGTCCAGGACGGTACCGGTAAACTTGGAGGTATCGACACTCGGGAATTTCACGGTCGCGGGAGAGCCCATGCCGTTCAACTGGTAGCTCACGCCGGAGTTGTTCACGTCGCCCTCATACACGCCCTGCGATGGCGTCTCCCCGGTGCCCTTGGTCTTGCCAATGGAAGCGCTCAGGCTCCAATCGTTATTCGGGCGCCACTTGGCGGCGAGGTCGCCGAACTGGGTCTTGGCGAACGCGCCTTCACGCACGATGTCGTCCACGATACCGTAGCGCAGTGGTTTGGCCACGGTGCCCTTGTTCGCGAACACGGCGGAAGTCAAGGTGCCGTTGCGCACGGTGTAAGCGTCAGGAACCACATTGCCGCCGATGGCGCCGTTGGCGTTCATGTCGGACATGTAGTTGCGGTTATAGTTGGATGCTTCCAGCTTGGAGTTGAAGTAAGTCGCTTCCAGCGAGAAGTCGCGGCTAGGCTTGACCTGCAGGCTGACCATGCCGCCCTTGCGCTTGCGCTCCTGCTCGAACAGCGAAGAGCCGATCAGGCGCGGGAACCAGACATTGGCCAGGTCCGGTTTGGCCTTGGCCAGGTCGCTGGTGGGGGAAATCTGGGTCCACTGCAGCAGCTCCTGGCCATCGCGGCGCAGGCTGCGCTTTTCCGAGAACAGCTGGACCAGGGCGCCCAGGGTGCCGGTCTCGTTTTTCCAGTTGCCCAGCAAAGATATTTGCGGGTCGGTTTTGCCGGCCAGCGTCGAATACACGGCCTGCGCGGAGCCTTCCAGGACCAGCGGTTCCTTGAAGTCCAGCGGTTTGCGCGTGATCACATCCACGGTACCGGCGGCGCCGCCCTCAACCAGGTCGGCGGTCGGCGATTTGCGCACCACGACTTGGCCCACGATTTCGGAAGGCAGCAGAGAATAGGAAGCAGTACGGCCCACGGCGCCGCCCACCTGGTCCAGCACGAACCAGTCGCCGGACGAAATGGCGTGGCCATTGATGGTGGTCTGGGTCAGCGAAGGCGCGGTGCCGCGCAGGCTGACGCGGTCGTTTTCGTCGAAACCGCCCGAGCCGGCGGCCGAGGTCGAAATGTTCACGCCCGGCAGGCGTTGCAACGAGTCGGCCACGTTCTTGTCCGGCATCTTGCCCACGTCTTCGGCGGTGATCACTTCCACGTTGGCTGCCGCATTGCGCTTCACCGACAGCGACTGCTGCAGCGAACCGCGAATACCAGTAACGACCACCACGTTTTCATCTTTGGCCTGTTGCTGTGCGTAGGCTGGCGCTGCCAGGCCCAATGCCAGCACGGCGGTCGCGGTGGCGATCGGCGTCAGGACTGTGAAATTACGCGGTTTGACTGCTTCCTGATTGTGTTTCATTTACTCCCCCAATGGTGTGGATCCTTGGTGGATCCGGTTTCAACTTTGATAAAACTCCACTACAAAACCAATCGAGCGCCAATATACCCCGATCAAATACCAGAACACTACCAATTTTCGTATTTTTTTCACATGTTGTACTGAAAAGACATACCACTTCAGCGGGAAAGCCCCGTAGTTGACGCTTTCCTACTGGGGAGCCAGGACAGGCGCGGGTGCATACCGCTGGCCGCACGGTCTTTTTTTGGTATTATCAGCCGCAAACAAAAGGAGACTAAATGGCATCGCTCGCGCAGATCATGCAAGACCTGGTGCAGACCAGTAGCCAACCGCTGTACCAGTTGCTGCAGCGTGCCTTGCGGGAAGCGATCAACCTCCATGTGTTTGGCCCCGACGAAGCGCTGCCTGCGGAACGTGTGCTGGCGGCCGACCTGGGCATCTCCCGCATCACGGTGCGCAAGGCGATCGACGGCTTGGTGGAAGAGGGACTGCTGGTGCGCCGGCCTGGCTCCGGCAATTTCATCAACACCCGTATTGAAAAGAATTTCGCCAAGCTGACCTCCTTTTCGGAGGACATGCGCTCGCGCGGACGCACACCGCGCAGCGTGTGGCTGAAGAAGGCCGAAGGCACAGTGACGCCGGAAGAGGCTTTGCGGCTGCGCCTCAGCCCCGGCGCGCCGGTGTACCGCTATCACCGCATCCGCTACGCGGACGAGATTCCAATGTGCGTGGAGTACGCCACCATCGTGGCCGATGCCTTACCCTCGCTGGAGGCGGTGGACGTTTCGATGTACGAGGCACTGGAGGCGGCCGGCCACCGCCCGGTACGCGCGCTGCAGCGCCTGTCCGCCCTGCTGCTGACGGGCGAACAGGCCAAGCTGCTGCAGGCCAAGGAAGGCGACGCCGGCCTGGCCGTCGAACGCCTCGGCTTCCTGCGCGACGGCCGCGCCGTCGAATTTTGCCGCTCCATTTTCCGCGGCGATATGTACGACTTCGTGGCGGAACTCAGTACACCTTGAGCAAGCCTAGCGGGGCAGCCAATGCATCAGGCGTTGCTGCTGCGCTGCGTACTGCCCAACGAGGCAGGAACCGATATCGCTCGCCGGCGAGCATTCCGCGTCGCGCTGCTTGAGCCAGGCGCGCTGGAACACCAGCAGCTTCTTGCGGGAATCCAGCGTGTCGTACCCCAGCTTCATTTCCCGCACCAGCAGGGCCATTTCCAGGTCGCGTTTTGCCACGACGGGCGTCGTGCAAATGGCGTGTTCCACCTTGGTGCTCGCCTTCGCGCAGTCAAACGAAGGGCCGCCTTCCGGCGGCTGGAAGCGCGGGGGCGGCGCGAACGGGTCGACTGGCATGGAAACGGCCTTGCCATCGGCCCCGATGAATGTCACGGAGACCAGCTTCAGGCCCTGTTCCGTCAGCCAGCCGCGCACCGCCCCTTGCGCAGGGGCGGGGAATGCGGATGCGGCAGTGCCTTTGGATCCGAGGCGCAATTCGCCATCGTCATAGCTGGCACCGACGCCGGTCCCGGACTGCGTGTCATACCAGAACAGCCCCTTCACCGGGCACGCATGGGATACGCACGCCGAGGCCACCGCATAACGGCCGGCGTTCACCAGGAACGGGTCCGGCGGCCCGCCCAATCCATCCAGCACATCTTTCGCAAGCGCGGCGGGCACGCTCGCCCTGACAAGGTCCTTGGCGCGCCTATCCCAAATAAACCGGTTCGTGGACTGCCCGTCATACGACAAGGGCCAGCTTGCCGGTCCGGCATGGGCGCTACCGGCGAGGACGGCGCACAACACAAATGCCAGCCCGCGCATCAGCGTTTCGCCTTCGACGCGTCACTGGCAATCACCACTGCCAGCTTGGCCGGATCAATGTGCTTGCGGAAGGCGGCGCTCACCTGCTCCGCCGTCAGCGCCTTCAGCTTCACCTCATACTCTTTGCTCCACATGAAGGTCCGATCCAGATAGCGGAAATGCGACCAGGCGCCGGCCATCACATCATCCTTCGAGCGGTTCTGCACGCGCTGCTGCATCAGGCCCGACTTTGCACCGGCGACTTCGGCTGCGGTAAAGCCGTTTTTCACGGCGCGCTCGAGCTCCTGGCGGATGGCAGCTTCCAGCTTGGCCATATTCTGCGGGGCGGCGATCGCTTCCACAGTGAAGCCACCGGCATCGTCGCGGTCACCTGCATCGAGCGAGGAACCGCCGCCGTAGGACAGGCCGTCCTTCTGGCGGATGCGGTCCATCAGGCGCGATTTCAAGCCACCGCTGCCGAAAATGAAGTTCGCCACTTCGAGCGCGGCATAATCCGCATCGTCCGTGCGCAGCGGGATCGCGATCCGCGCCGCGAACATGCCGTTTTCCTTGTCCTGCGCATCCAGGGTCACGCGCGTAGCCGCCTTTTCCGCATGCTTATCCAGGATCGGCGCGTAAGCAGACTTGCTGTGCCAGCCCGCCAGTTCCTCGCCCACCACCTTGAGCAAGTCATCCTTGTCGAAGTCCCCCACCACGGACAGCTCGCCATGCGAGGCGCCATAGAAATCGTCATGGTAGGCCTTTACATCGGCCAGTTTCATCGCCTTGACCGCGGCAACCTGCTCATCGAGCGTCATCACGCTGCGCGGGTCACCCTTGGGCCAGTGGTCGAAGTACTCGGCCAGCGCGCGGCCCGCCATTGCCTGCGGATCGTTGCGCGAGGCTTCGATGGCAACCAGCCACTGCTGGCGCATCTGCTCGAATTCCGCCTCCGGGAAGCTTGCATCCTTCAGCACGTGGGCCACCAGGCGCAGCGCAGCGCCAAGATGCTCGCGCGTCGTCTCGAAGTGATACAGCGAGCCGGACATCTTGAGCTTCGACATCGCGTCGGCCAGCTGCGCGCGCGAGTACTTGCTGGTGCCGCGCGCCAGCATCTGGTCCGCAGCCGCCGACAGCATCTGCTTACCAAACTGGTTCTTCTCATCGCCCCAATGCAGGCGCATATCCACCGCCACCGTCTCGCCGCGATTCTTCTTCGGCAGCAGTGCAAGTTTCAGGCCGCCGAGCTCTTTCAATTCGGTGCGCGCCATGATGTTGTCCTGGCTCGGATCGAAATTCTCCGACGTAAGCGCGCTGGCCTTGCCCTTGTAATCCTTCAGCAGTTCCGCCGCCGTCGGCGCCGCCCCGATCTCGGCGCGCTGCGGCGCATCGTCGGGAATGAAGATGCCGACCGTGCGGTTATCGCGTTTCAGATAGCGTCCGGCAGCTTCCGCCACTTGCGCAGACGTGATCGCAGCCAGGCCATCGCGCCCCTGGAACAGCAAACGCCAGTCGCCCAGCGCGATATGCTCGCTCAGCGCCACACCCACCTGCTGCGGATTGTTCAATGCCTTTTCGATCGAATTGCTGTATTCGCGGCGCGTGCGCTCCATTTCCTCCTCGGTCGGCGCGGAGCGGGCAAAGCCCTCCACCGCGGCGATCAGTTCATCGCGCACCGGCTCCACCGGCTGCCCCATCTTCACGACGGCGCCAAATACCTGCAGGCTCGGCGCAAATCCCGGCTCGCTCATGGAAAACACCTGCGCCGCCTTGCCGGTTTCAACCAACTGCTTGTGCAGGCGGCCATTCGGCGTATCACCCAGCACCTGGCCCGTGAAAGCCAGCGGATCGGCATCGTTATGCAAGCCCGATGGAATCTTGTACCCCACCAGGACGATCTGCACATCGCCCTTGCGCCGCACCGCATACTGGCGCTCCCCGTCCTGGGTTGGCTCCACGGTCCAGAACTGCGGCAGCTTGCGCTTCGGCTTCGGAATGGCGCCGAAGGTCTTGCTGATCCAGGCCAGCGTTTGCGCAGGATCGAACTTGCCCGCCACCAGCAGCACGGCGTTATCCGGCTGGTAGTACGTGTGATAGAAGGCCTGCAGGTTCTCGATCTTCACATTCTCGATATCGCTGCGGTTACCGATGGTGGAACGGCCGTAGCTGTGCCAATCATAGGCGATGCTTTCCATGCGCTTGTACAGCACGTCGAAAGGGTTGTTCTCACCGCTCTCGTACTCGTTGCGTACTACGGTCATCTCGGAATCGAGGTCTTTCTTCGCAATGAAGGACCTGGTCATGCGCTCGGCTTCCATATCCAGCGCCCACTTCAGGTTTTCCGGGCTGGCCTGGAATACCTCGTAGTAGTTGGTGCGGTCCATCGACGTGGTGCCGTTGAACTCCATGCCCCGCTCAGAGAACTGCTGCGGAATATTGCGATGCTTAGGCGCGCCCTTGAACATCAGGTGCTCCAGCAAGTGCGCCATGCCCGTCTCGCCGTAGTTTTCGTGGCGCGAACCGACCAGATAGGTGACATTCACGGTCACCGTCGGTTTCGAAGCATCGGGGAACAGCAGGACTTTAAGCCCGTTGGGCAGGCGGTATTCGGTAATGCCTTCGACGGAAGGCCCTTTGGCGACGCCGGCAGGCAGGGTTTGCGCGAACGCAGGAGGGAGGAAACTGGTGGTCAGCAGCAGGGCTGCGACAAGGCGGATTTGCATAAGGTTCTGCTCTTGTTGGCAAAACCCTATCCTACGATACTTAGGCTTTTTCGTCAGGTAGCAGGCACGCTTCGACGACCTGCAGCTTGTTATCCTTGGCGAATTCCTTGACGAAGTTATAAGCCATCGGCTGGATTTCGCGCAGGCCTTCGTTGACGACGACCGCTTTGATGCCGTTTACGACGGTGGGAGTAACGTAGGGAGAGAACTGCAGGTGGGCATGACGGCCACCAGAGCCTTCCGGGCGAAAGCACGCCAACACACCGGCCAGTCGTTCCGCCCAGTCGCTGGGGCGGAATTGTTTGCCGTCGGTCGTCAGCCCAAGAATGAAGAACTCGCTGGCCATATACCTGAAACCCGATTGCTGTAAGGAACCCCGGTATTATATCTTATAGAAGACTTGAACGGGGTTACGGTTCAGGTCATTTTAGCCGAGCCAGACGGCGCCGGACAGCAGCAACAGCAACATCATCCACAGCAACAACGCCCGCCAGACCAGGCCAACCGTGCTTTGCAGGGCGCGCACGCCCGGCTCATCGCCCGGCAACTGGTCCACTTCCATATCGCTGATGTCGACCGTCGCCGCATCCGAAGGAATGATCTTGGCCGCGTTTTCATTCGGCGTGCCAAGACGCACGCCCATGGCGCCGCCGCCGGCCGACAGGATGATGCCGATTGCCTCATCCTTCCAGCGGTGGGCGAAATTGCGCCATGCGTAGATTGCATCCTCAAAATTGCCGACCACGGCGAAGGCCACCGCCGTCAGGCGGGCCGGAATCCAGTCGATCCAGTAAAAGGCCTTGCTGGCGAACACGCCAAAGGCCTCCTGGCGCATATGCTCCGGTTCATTCCAGGCGCGCGCAAGGTATTCGGAGACGCGGTACAAGATGGCGCCGCAGGGTCCCAGCGGCATGAGGAACCAGAAAAACACGCCGAAGACATTCCGGTGGGTCGTGACCAGCGCCTTCTCCACGGCGATGCGGGAGATCTCATTGACCTCCATGCCGACGGTGTCGATCTTGCACCACTCGGCCAGCAGCGTGCGGGCCTGGTTTTCGTCGCCGGCATTCAACGCCAGCTGGATCGACGTGAAGTAATGGCTGTAGTGACGGAAGCCCAGCGTGAGATAAATGATCAGCACATTCCAGGCAAAGTGGGCCAGCGACAGGTTATAGCGCTGCAGCAGCCAGGACACCAGGCCAACCGGCAGGGTCAGCGCACCGATCAGCAGGAACCAGCCCATACGGCCATGGCTCGCGTGCCCGGCGTTGAACCACTGTTCCATGCGCACGGCCAGGCTCTTGATTTCCGCCCAGATCGGGTTGTCCGCTCGCAGGGGCTTCAGCTGTTCGAACAGCAAGGCCACGAGAATGGAAAGAAAAGTCATCTAAATCCTTTGATTAGCAGTACCGCAATGCCCGCTACGATAGCTTATGCGCGCAAGAAATGAAACAGGTTGCGCAGCATGCCAGCCGTTGCACCCCAGATAAAATAGTTCTGGTATGGCATTGCATAAAAAGTGCGGCGCCCGTTCGGCAACTCAGCCGCCCGGCGCTGGTGATTGGCGCCATCCATCAGGAAATGGAAGGGCACCTCGAAGATCTCCGCCACCTCGAACGGGTCGGCCTTCAACGCGAATGGCGGCGTGACCAGGCCGACCACCGGCGTCACGGCATAGCCGGTGCCGGTGTAATACAAGGGCAGCGTACCGATCACGTCGACGTAGCGCCGATCGAGGCCAATCTCCTCCTCCGTTTCGCGCAGGGCCGTGTCGATGGCATCGGCATCGGTCGGCTCGGCGCGGCCGCCGGGGAAGGCCACCTGGCCTGCGTGGTCGTTCAAATGCGCGGTGCGCATTGTCAGCAGCAGGTAGACGCCGTCCTCGCGCAGCACCAGCGGCACCAGCACGGAGGCCGGGGTCGGCTCACCCCGATGCAATCCGAGTGACGCATCGGACGGTTCAGGCGTCCATTCCGGCGGTTCGGCAAAGCGCTGGCGCAACCAGTCCGGCGCAAGGCGTTCAAGCAGCACGGCCGCCTCGCCGGCAATCGCTTCAATCGGCAACTGGCTTGGGTCGAAAGGAGTTTTTGGCATACCCGGCATTGTACCAACTGGACTGCAGACACGTGGGTCGCGTTCCCGCTGCGCAAACGCCGCGGCAAGTCGTCAAATAAAAAAGGACGCCCGAAGGCGTCCTTTCCGAATCCAATACCGGGGTATGGATTACGCGGTAGCTGCAACCTTGCGGTTTGGCAGCTTTTCCTTGATACGTGCGGACTTGCCCGAACGCTCACGCAGGTAGTACAGCTTAGCGCGGCGCACGTCACCACGACGCTTCACTTCGATCGAAGCGATCAGTGGGGAGTACAGCTGGAAAGTACGCTCAACGCCTTCGCCGGACGAGATCTTACGAACGATGAAGTTCGAGTTCAGGCCGCGGTTACGACGAGCGATCACAACGCCTTCGTAAGCCTGGGCGCGCTTGCGGGTGCCTTCGACTACGTTCACGTTAACGACCACGGTGTCGCCAGGGGCGAACTCAGGGATGTTCTTGCCCAGGCGAGCGATTTCTTCTTGTTCCAGTTGCTGGATCAGGTTCATTTCATGACTCCTATGACCATCTTGCCGGCGCGCTCAAGGATGCCCGGTAGAGGATGGGGTTAAACACGGCAGGCAACATGCCCGCCACGGTACGACAACGGGTTTACAAACCCGCCAAAAACTTTTCGTCCTTCTTCGAGAGCAGTCCTGCCGCGCGGGCCTTCGCCAGCAGGTCGGGCCGCTTGCGCGCCGTCGCTTCCAGCATGCGCTCGCGGCGCCACTTCTCGATCTCGGCATGGTTACCGCCCAGCAGGACCGGGGGCACGCTCACGCCTTCGTAATTCTCGGGCCGCGTAAAGTGCGGCGAATCCAGCAAGCCGTTGACGAAACTGTCCTCGACCGCGGAAGCATCGGTGTTCAGCACGCCGGGCAGCTGGCGCACCACGGCATCCATCAGGGCCATGGCGGGCAACTCACCGCCGGACAGCACGAAATCGCCGAGGCTGATTTCTTCGTCCACGCAACGGTCCAGCAAACGCTGGTCCACCGCCTCATACCGGCCGCACAGGATCACCAGACCGGGTTCCTGCTTCAGCTGCATCACGCGTTCGTGCGTCAACTGCTTGCCTTGCGGCGACATATACACCACGCGCGGCGCCGGCAGGCCGGACACGACCTGGCGCTGTTTCGCGGCCTGGATCGTCTCTTCCAGCGGCTTGGCCAGCATCACCATGCCCGGGCCGCCGCCGTAGGGACGGTCATCCACGGTGCGGTGATTGTCGGTGGTGAAATCGCGCGGATTCCACAACGACAGGCCCCAGCGCTTCTGCTCGAACGCACGGCGGGTCACGCCGGACTGCGTCAACGCAGCGAACATCTCAGGGAACAGGGTAATAACGTCGAATTGCATTGTGCGGTTCCGGATTAGTAATCCAGGCCCCAGTCCACGATGATCAGCTTCGCGTCCTTGTCCACCTTGATAACAAACTGGCTTACAAACGGGATCAGGCGCTCTTGCGCCTTTCCATCAGCCTCATACTCGACGCGCAGGATGGACTGTGGTCCATTGCTCATCATGTCTGCGACTGTGCCAAGGCTTTCGCCCTGTTGATTCTCAACTGCCAGGCCGAGCAAGTCGCCCCAGTAGAATTCATCCTCTTCCAGCTGCGGGAAGTCGGCACGCGACACGAAGACCGCCGCGCCTTTCAGCGCCTCCGCCTCGTTCCGGTCCGTCATCCCGACGATAGTGGTGACGACGTCGCCACCATGCAGCTTAGCCCGCTTGACTTCTACGTCACGCAGGCTTGGCTTGTCGAGCCACCAGGTGGTGGCATGCAGCAGCGCATCTGCTTCAGAGGAAAAGGGCCGGACACGGACCCCGCCAGTGATGCCATAGGCACCGAAAACAAAGCCAACCTGAACCAGGTCAGCCGGGGCTTGCGCCCCAGATGCGGTCTTGCTGCTCAAAGCTTAAATTAAGCTGCTTTCTGGGTTGCAACCAGCTTGGCAACAGCTGGGGACAGCTGTGCGCCAACGCCTTGCCAGTAAGCCAGACGGTCAGCAGCAACGCGGAAGGTTTCTGCTTGGCCGGTAGCCATTGGGTTGAAGAAGCCGATACGTTCTACGAAACGGCCATCGCGACGATTACGGGAATCGGTTGCAACGATGTTGTAGAAAGGACGCTTCTTGGCGCCACCACGAGCTAAACGAATAACGACCATAATAATTCCAAAAAAGTGTGCTGAGTCGGAAAAAGCCGCAAATTATAGCGCGCTTTAACTCCAACCGGCAAGATTAATCAAATTGGTGGGGAATTGGACAATCCGGGATTATCCCCCGTTCCGGGCTCGGCGGCAACAGCTTTGTTGTGCGATACTGCCGGTTTTTCGGACTTATCGGCAGCAATCATGTCTGTTTTACACAAGAACAAAACATTCGCCGCCCTGCTCGCCGCCCTCGCGGGCGGCATCGGCCTGCACCGTTTTTACCTGCGCGGCCTGGGCGACAAATGGGGCTGGCTGCATACCGTCAGCCTGCTCGGAGTCGCCGCCGTGTTTGCAGTCTGGCCCAAAGCCGATCCCTACTTCCTGCTGTTGCCGCTGCTCCTGTCGATCCTGATCGGCCTGCTCGAGGCCCTGGTCCTGGGCCTGATGCCCGACGAGAAATGGGATGCCGCCTTCAACCCCGGCACCGGCAAGCAAACGGTCTCGCGCTGGCCACTGGCCTTCGTCCTGGTAGGCGCCCTGATGTTCGGCGCCTTCGGCTTGATCGCCGCCATCGCCCGCCTCTTCGACCTACTCTACACCGGCGGCATCTACGGCTGACCCCGTGGCAACCTTGGGGTCAGGCTCTTTGCTTGCCACGAGCTGGTCCGTAGCAACGTCTTGTCACAATTAAGCATTCCAATCGGAAACATTTGACCTATACTTCCACTCACCACAACCGTTTTTGGAGATCCCATATGAAACTAATTAAATTCCTCATGCCAGCCATCCTGGCCGTAACGGTTACCGGCGCTTACGCACAACCAAAGCGCGCCGTTTGCACCGAATGCGGCACCGTGACTGCGGTGAAAGTCATTGAGAAAGACGGCGAAGGCGGCGCGGCAGGCATGGTTGCCGGCGGCGTAGCAGGCGCACTGCTGGGCCACCAGGTTGGCGGCGGCACCGGTAAAACCCTGGCCACCGTTGCTGGCGCTGCTGGCGGCGCATACGCCGGCAAGAAGATCGAAGGCAAAATGAACAAGGTCAAAGAATGGCACGTGACCGTTCGCTACGAAACCGGCAATACCGGCACCGTCGTGCTGAAGAACGATCCTAACCTGCGCAATGGCGACCACGTTCGCCGCGAGAACGGCGGCCTGAACCGCATCTGATTTTAGTCTGCGGTTGCGGCACACGCTGCAACCGCAGAGCGCGCTCAGGGAAAGCGAGTTTCCACCTGGGCGCCAGCCTCGACGAGCGCTTCCTGCCAGCTCCTGAACGACACCGGCCATCCCTGCGCCACTTGAAGTCCCCCGCCAGCCTCATCCGTTTCGCCTCCACGGCGGAAATCCGCGTCGCCTCCCGGTAAATCGCAAATACCTTCACCCGATTCGGCCCGACCGACGCCACCCATAGCTCCGGATCGAGCAAGGGCCTGCTTTGGTAAGTTGAAGCATCCACGGTCGGCTCCACATTGAAATTTTAGCTATTATGCAATATTCAATCCAGCAAGGAGATACCGTGAAAGACGATGCCACGCCCCACTTCCCGCCGCAGTGGCAACCGCTGGTCGATCGCGCCGCCAGCGCCCTGCGCGAACTGGCCATCAACGAAGAAGCCAAGTCCCGCTTCCTGCAAGACCCGATGCTACGGCCATTCATGGAGCGCGTATCGCAGCGCTACGTCGCCGGCAGCAACGTGGCCGACGTGGTCGTGCGCGCCGCCATGATCAACCAGAACGGCCATCGTGCGTCCGCCGAGTATATGGGCGAAAGCGTGCGCGACGAAGGCTTCGCGAATGCCGAAACTAGCGTATTCCTGCAGCTGATACAGGCGATCGGCGAACAACGCCTCGACTGCTCCATTTCCTTCGACCTGTCGCATGTGGGTTCGTTGATCGATCCAGAGCTGGGCTACCGCAACGCCCGCAGCATCGCACGCGCTGCCCGCGAAATCGGGCAGGAAGTGATGATCTCGATGGAAGCGTCGGACCGCACATCCGGCATCTACGACACATACCGGCGACTGCACGAGCAGGATGGATTATCGAACGTCGGCATCACCGTGCCTGCCAAACTGCACCGTACAGCGGACGACCTGCCGGAATTGATGCGCATCCCCGGCCGCATCCGCCTCGTCAAAGGCGCCATGTTCGAAGCGCAGGACATAGCCTTCCCCCGCAATAGCCCCGAGCTGGCATCAGCCTACCGGCGCTATGCAGCACAGCTCTTGCGCAGCGGCCGTCAATGTTCGATCGCCACGCACGACCGCGCGATCCAGGACGAACTTGCCGCTATGATCCGCGCCGAAAATATTGCAGCGGGCGCATATGAATTCGAATCATTGATCGGGTTGGGCGAACAGAATATCGCCGACCTGCGCGACGCCGGCTTTGCGACGCGCGAATACGCAGTTTTTGGAAAGGAGCACTTCTTGTACGTATTGAACCGCATATCCGAGGAACCAGTTCGCGTTTATCAGGCGATCCTCGACGCATTGGGGGCCGCATGATGCGCAGCCTCCTCGCCGCATCCGCATTGACCGCAGCACTGGGCGCTTGCGGCGCAGCGTCAGCGCAATCGCTTGCCATCACCATCGATGACGGCCCGAATGCCGGCACCACACCGCGCATGACGGCACCCGAACGAAACCAGGCCATCCTGAAAGCGTTGGCCAAACACCGCGTTCACGCAGCGCTATTCGTTACGTCCGGCTTTGGCGCGAACACGCCCGAAGGTTTTCCCTTGCTGCAGGCATGGAGCAAGGCCGGGCATTCAATCGGCAACCACACCGTGACCCACCCGGACCTGAACCAGGTCGACCTGGCGGCCTACACGAAAGAGGTACTGGACTGCGACCGCTTGATCAGCACGCTGCCCGGCTACCAGAAATGGCTGCGCTTCACCTATCTCCGCGAAGGCAACACACCGGAAAAAATCGAAGGCATGCGCAAGTTCCTGCAAGAGCAAGGCTACCGCAATGCCTACGTGAGCATCGACACCAGCGACTGGCGCCTGAATGAAAAACTGGAGGAGGTACTGACGAAGAATCCCGATGCGGACGTCAGCGCAATCCGCACGGCCTATCTGGCCCATATCCGGCAACGCATACTCGCCTACCGCGAGCTGTCGCAACAGCTGCAAGGCCGCGATATCGCGCAAGTCCTGCTCATGCACCACAACCTGCTGAACGCCATGTGGCTGGACGATGTCCTGGCGGAGATCGAGGGAATGGGGTGGAAGATCATTACCCCGGCCGAGGCCTTTGCAGATCCGGTCTACAAGCTGGAGCCAGTGCGCAAAGCGGCAGGACAAAGCTTGCTGATTTCCCTGGGCCGGGTATTGGGGATGGGTTTGATGCCTGGCGGCGAGCGCCTGGTTGACGACGGCGATTACGAGATCGCCGAGCTGGCGAAGAAGGGGCTCTGACTCACAAACCGGGCAAACCGGTGTCCGACCCACAGGGTCAGACACCCGGCAGGCGACGGGCGCGTATCGGTGTCAGACCCCGCGGGTCTGACACCGCTTTACCGGTTTAGAACTGCTCGACGTTCAAGCCCAGCACGCCCGCGCTGCCATCGACAATGGCGGTGCGCATGCCGGTGGAACCGGACAGGATGTGGTCCGCAAAGAAGCGCGCGGTCACGATCTTGGCGTGATAGAAGGATGCGTCGCCCTCGCCTGCCGCCAGCTTGGACTGCGCCACCAGCGCGGCGCGGCCCATCTGCCAGCCGCCGAACACGATACCGGCCAGCTTCAGGTACAGCACGGAGCCGGAGAATACGCCCTTGATATCGGACTTGACATGGTTGACCACAAAGTCCACCACCGCTTCCAGGTCATCGGCGCCCTGCTCCAGGTGCTTGCGCATTGCCGCGAAATCAGGCGAATTCACCTTGCCCAGTTCAACCGCGGTCGAGCGCACCTGCGCAATGATCGACTTGGCCAGCGCGCCGCCGTCACGCACGGTCTTGCGGCCGATCAGGTCATTGGCCTGGATCGCGGTAGTGCCTTCATAGATGGTCAGGATCTTGGCGTCGCGATAGTGCTGCGCCGCGCCGGTTTCCTCGATGAAGCCCATGCCGCCGTGCACCTGCACGCCATCGCGGGTCACGTTCTCGGACATTTCGGTCGACCAGCCCTTGACGATCGGCACCAGGTATTCGTACACGGCCTGGTTCGAAGCGCGCACTTCCGCGTCGGCGTGGTGATGCGCCACGTCGTGAATGCCGGCAGCCACGTACGCCAGCGCGCGCGCCGCTTCGGTCTGGGCGCGCATCGACATCAGCATGCGGCGCACGTCCGGGTGGTTGATGATCGCCACGCCGGCTGGAGAGCCGTTCAGGTCGCGCGACTGCACGCGGTCCTTGGCAAAGGCCACAGCCTGCTGATACGCGTTTTCCGCCAGGCCCACGCCCTGCATGCCGACACCAAAACGGGCCGCGTTCATCATGATGAACATATATTCCAGACCACGGTTCTCTTCGCCGACCAGGTAGCCGACTGCACCACCATTGTCGCCGAATTGCAGTACGGCGGTCGGGGAAGCCTTGATGCCCAGCTTGTGCTCGATCGATACGCAGTGCGCGTCGTTGCGCTCGCCCAGCGAACCGTCGGCGTTGACCATGAACTTCGGTACGATGAACAGCGAGATGCCCTTCACGCCCGCAGGTGCATCCGGCGTACGCGCCAGCACCAGGTGGACGATGTTCTCGGCCATATCGTGCTCACCGTAGGTGATGAAGATCTTGGTGCCGAATACTTTATAGCTGCCATCGCCCTGCGGCACGGCGCGGGTGCGCACGGCGGCCAGGTCGGAGCCGGCTTGCGGCTCGGTGAGGTTCATGGTGCCGGTCCACTTGCCGGTTACCAGCGGTTCCAGGTAGGTCGCTTTCTGCTCGTCGGAGCCGGCGGTCAGCAGCGCTTCGATCGCGCCGTCGGACAGCAGCGCCACCAGGGCGAACGACAGGTTCGCACCGTGCAGCATTTCGACGCATGGGGTGCCGATCAGCTTCGGCAGGCCCTGACCGCCGAATTCGGTCGGGTGCTGCAGGCCTTGCCAGCCGGCTTCTGCGAACTGCTTGAAGGCTTCCTTGAAACCTTTCGAGGTGGTGACCTTGCCGTCAGCCCAGAAGCTAGGCTCCTTGTCGGCAGCGTGGTTCAGCGGGGCGATCACGCCGCTCACGAACTTCGCGTTTTCTTCCAGTACGGCTTCCGCGGTTTCCGCGTTTGCATCTTCACAGCCCGGCAGCGCGGACACGCCTGCCAGGTTCGCCAGTTCGTTCATCACGAACAGCATGTCTTTCATTGGGGCTTGATAGCTCATGACACCTCTCCAAGGTAGTAAAAGGGCCACTTGCGTGGCCCCGGTACTCCGTCCTTTTTCAGGACATTTATTGAATTAACCCAGTTCCTTGACCAGTTGAGGAACAATCTCGAACAGGTCGCCAACGATGCCATAGTCGGCAACGGAGAAGATCGGCGCTTCTGGATCTTTGTTCACTGCGACGATGACCTTGGAATCCTTCATACCGGCCAAGTGCTGGATCGCGCCGGAGATACCGACGGCGATGTACAGGGATGGAGCGACGATCTTGCCGGTCTGGCCAACCTGCCAGTCGTTCGGCACGAAGCCCGCGTCCACTGCGGCACGCGAAGCGCCCATGGCAGCGTTCAGCTTGTCGGCCAGCGGTTCCAGGACCTTGAACGCGTCGGCGGAGCCCATGCCGCGGCCACCGGAAACGATGATCTTGGCGGCGGTCAGCTCTGGACGGTCGGACTTGGCCACTTCACGGCCAACGAAAGCGGACTTGCCGAAGTCAGCGGCTGCGGCCACGGTTTCCACTGCAGCGGAACCGCCTTCAGCGGCGGCGTCGAAACCAGTGGTACGGACGGTGATCACTTTCACCTTGTCCGACGATTGCACGTAGGCGATCGCGTTACCGGCGTAGATTGGGCGCTCGAAGGTATCAGGCGCGTCAACCTTGGTGATTTCAGAGATCTGCGCCACATCCAGCTTGGCGGCAACGCGCGGCAGGATGTTCTTGCCGTAGGCGGTTGCCGGAGCCAGGATGTGGGTGTAGCCGCCGGCGATCGCAAGGATCTGCTCGGAGATGTTTTCCGCCAGGCCGTCGGCGAAGTGGGCTGCGTCTGCGTGCAGCACTTTGGTGACGCCGGCGATCTTGGCGGCGGCAGCAGCTGCGGCGCCGGCGTTCGAGCCAGCAACCAGCACGTGTACTTCGCCTGCGCACTTGGCGGCGGCGGTAACGGTGTGCAGGGTGCTGCCCTTCAGGGATGCGTTGTCGTGTTCTGCGATGACGAGTGCGACCATGATGTTTTTTTCCTTGAGTGAAAACCGGCAGACCGGTGTCTGACCCGGTGGGTCAGACACCTGCTGTTCCGGTTTTAGCAAATAATTAGATGACTTTAGCTTCGGTGCGCAGCTTGGACACCAGGGTCGCTACGTCAGGCACTTTGATACCAGCAGAACGCTTGGCAGGCTCGGCCACCTTCAGGGTTTTCAGGCGCGGGGTCACGTCGACGCCCAACTCTTCCGGCTTGACGGTATCCAGCGGCTTCTTCTTCGCCTTCATGATGTTAGGCAGGGTCACGTAGCGCGGCTCGTTCAGGCGCAGGTCGGTGGTCACGATGGCTGGCAGTTGCAGCGCCACGGTTTCCAGGCCGCCGTCCACTTCGCGGGTCACGGTGACTTTGCCGTCGCCCAGTTCAACCTTGGAAGCGAAGGTCGCTTGCGGCCAGCCCAGCAGCGCAGCCAGCATCTGGCCAACCTGGTTGGAGTCGTCGTCGATCGCCTGCTTGCCCAGGATGATCAGTTGCGGCTGCTCTTTGTCGGCAACCGCTTTCAGCAGCTTGGCCACGGCCAGCGGCTCGAGCTCAACGCCGGTTTCGATCAGGATGCCGCGGTCGGCGCCAATCGCCATGCCGGTGCGCAGGGTTTCCTGGCACTGGGCCACGCCAGCGGACACGGCAACCACTTCGGTCACTTTGCCGGCTTCTTTCAGGCGGGTCGCTTCTTCCAGTGCGATTTCATCGAACGGGTTCATCGACATTTTGACGTTGGCGATATCTACGCCAGTGCCGTCGGATTTGACGCGCACTTTCACGTTGTAGTCGACGACGCGCTTGACAGGTACCAGGACTTTCATAGGTGTGCCTTTGAAAAAGAGATAAGTAAATTAGTGGGCTAGATTATATTGGAATTCGATATCACGCATCGAATAAAAGCACGATCGTGCGTTTTTTAGATACAATCCGGCGCCGAAAATCAGCAACCGGTAGCATACCGCAAAACTTACTTGCGGCGCATCAGGAAAGTGAATTCTGTGCCCTGCTGCACATGCGACAGCAAAGCATTGCCCGTCTGCTTGGCAAACGCCTGGAAGTCACGCACGGAACCCGGGTCGGTGGCCACGATACGCAGAACCTGGCCGCTTTCCAATTCAGACAAGGCCTTCTTGGCTTTCAGGATAGGCAGCGGGCAATTCAGCCCGCGCGCATCGAGGTCCTTATGAAATTCCATGGTCTCGGGTTCGAGAATAAGAGTTTCGCTCATCAATATCTCGCTTCTGTACTACTGGTTCCAACATACTACTCCAATTTTGTGCGTCTGACGCACTGCACCAAAATAGTTGATATTGCGTTGCAAAATCACAACGACATTTCAATGTCGGCAAGGCCCGCACTGGTAAGCACGGGCCTTCACCAGTCTTTAGATACGCGACTCCACCCATGCTGCAACGCCACCGAGCGCACCTGGCAGTGCGTCCGGATTGGTGCCGCCGGCCTGCGCCATGTCAGGGCGGCCACCGCCCTTGCCGCCTACTTGCTGAGCAACGAAGTTGACCAGCTCGCCCGCCTTGACCTTGCCAATAGAGTCGGCGGTCACGCCGGCGATCAGGCTGACCTTGCCGTCGCTGACGGAAGCCAGCACGATGGCGGCGGACTTCAGCTTATCCTTGAGCTTGTCCATGGTTTCGCGCAGTGCCGTCACATCGGCGCCTTCCATGGTCGCGGCCAGAACCTTCAGGCCCTTGATATCGACAGCCTTGTTCACCAGTTCGTCGCCCTGGCCGGAAGCCAGCTTCGACTTCAGCGCCGCCAGTTCTTTTTCCAGCGATTTCACCTGGTCCTGCACGGCGGTGATCTTGGCGGTCAGCTCTTCAGGGTTGGACTTCAGCGCGGCAGCGGCTTCATTCAGCTTGCGGGCCATGCCCTGCACCAGCGCCAGCGCGCCTTCGCCGGTCACGGCTTCCACGCGGCGAATGCCGGCAGCAACGCCGCCTTCCGCCACGATCTTGAACAAACCGATGTCGCCGGTGCGGTGCACGTGCACGCCGCCGCACAGCTCTTTCGAGGAACCGATATCCATCACACGCACTTCGTCGCCGTACTTCTCGCCGAACAGCGCCATCGCGCCGTGCTTGACGGCGTCGTCGAAGGACATATTGTGCGACTGGGTCGCGGCGTTAGCCAGGATCTCGGCGTTGACGATGGCTTCCACCTTGGCGATTTCCTCGGCGGTCATCGGCGCATTGTGGGAGAAGTCGAAACGCGCCTTGTCCGGATCGACCAGCGAGCCTTTCTGCGCCACGTGGGAACCCAGCACTTCGCGCAGGGCTTTGTGCATCAGGTGGGTCGCCGAGTGGTTACGGATGGTGCGGCCGCGCGAATGCTGGTCCACTTCGGCGCCGACAGCGTCGCCAACCTTCAGCGCGCCGGATGCCAGCACGCCATGGTGGCCGAACACGTCCGCCTGGATCTTCAGGGTGTCTTCCACGTTGAACTTGGCGCCGGCGGACTGGATCAGGCCCCGGTCGCCCACCTGGCCGCCGGATTCGGCGTAGAACGGGGTGGTATCCAGGACGACGATGCCCTGCTCGCCCGCTTTCAGTTCCTGCACCGCTGCGCCGTTGGCGTACAGTGCGATCACTTTGGAGTTGTGCTGCAGCTGGTCGTAGCCGACGAACTTGTTCTTCTCGCCGGAATATTCAACGTTGGCAGCCATCTTCTTGAACTTGCCGCCTTCGCGCGCCTTGCGTTTCTGCTCTTCCATTGCCACGTTGAAACCTGCCTCGTCCAGCGTCACTTCGCGTTCGCGGCAGATGTCGGCGGTCAGGTCCAGCGGGAAGCCGTAGGTGTCGTACAGGGTGAAGGCGGTGGCGCCGTCGAGGTTCTTCGGATCCTTGGCCAGCTGCGCTTCCAGGATCTTCATGCCGTTTTCCAGGGTCTCGCCAAAGCGCTCTTCTTCCGCTTTCAGCACCTGGGCCACGCGGTCCTTGGCTTCAGCCAGTTCCGGGTAGGCACCGCCCATTTCCGTGTTCAGGTCTTCCACCAGCTTGTAGAAGAAGGCCTTGGTCTGGCCCAGCTTATGGCCATGACGCAGTGCGCGGCGGATGATGCGGCGCAGGACATAGCCGTGGCCTTCCGGGCCAGGGATGATGCCGTCGACGATCATGAAAGCAGCCGCACGGATGTGGTCAGCGATCACGCGCAGCGATTTGTTTTCCAGGTCGGTCGCGCCGGTCTCGCGGGCAGCAGCCTTGATCAGGGCCTGGAAGGAATCGATTTCGTAGTTGGAGTGCACGTGCTGCAGGACAGCGGCCAGGCGCTCCATGCCCATGCCGGTATCCACGCAAGGCTTCGGCAGCTTGTGCATCACGCCCGCTTCATCGCGGTTGAACTGCATGAACACCAGGTTCCAGATTTCGATGAAGCGGTCGCCGTCTTCCTCGGCCGAGCCTGGAGGGCCGCCCCAGATATCGGCGCCGTGGTCGTAGAAGATCTCGGTGCAAGGACCGCATGGACCGGTATCGGCCATCTGCCAGAAGTTATCGGAAGCGTAGCGCGAACCCTTGTTGTCGCCGATGCGGATGATGCGCTCTTTCGGCACGCCGATCTCGTTGGCCCAGATATCGTAGGCTTCATCGTCTTCGATGTAGACGGTGACGGTCAGCTTTTCAGGCGGCAGGCCGTAGACCTTGGTCAACAGCTCCCACGCGTACTGGATGGCATCGCGCTTGAAATAGTCGCCGAAGCTGAAGTTACCCAGCATCTCGAAGAACGTGTGGTGGCGGGCGGTGTAGCCGACGTTTTCCAGGTCATTGTGCTTGCCGCCGGCGCGCACGCAGCGCTGCACGGTGGTGGCGCGGGAATACGGGCGCACGTCCTGACCCAGGAATACATCCTTGAACTGCACCATGCCGGAATTGGTCAACAGCAGGGTTGGGTCGTTGCCTGGCACCAGCGGGCTGGAACGAACAATCGTATGGCCCTTGGATTCGAAGAATTTCAGGAACTTTTCGCGAATTTCAGCAGATTTCATGTCGTAAAAGGGTAGGTTGCAAGCTGGTGCAAAGGGTTGATTATACGTGAACAGCCCGCCGTTGCGGTGGGTGGGGGCCTCTAGCTTCGCTAGGAGAAGTCAGCCCCGATCAGGTCGATGCGGTCGGTGCAGAACGCGTCCACACCGTAGGAGAGGATTTCCCGCGCCCGCTCCGGCGTATTGACGGTGTAGCAAAACAGGCCGAGGCCCGCCGCCTTCACCGCCTTCGCCTGTTCCGGCGCCAGGTATTTGTGATTGGTATGGATCGCCACGGCGCCCAGTTCCCGCGCCGTGTCCAGCCAGTTGGCCGGGATTTTATCAAAAAGACAAGCCCTGGGCAGTTCGGGCGCCGCGTCGCGCGCCGCCGCCAAAGCACTCATGCTGAAAGACGACAGCAAAGGCAGTTGCGCTAGATCGCCCGCCGCTAATTCGGCAGCAAAACGGGCGCGCGCCGTCTGCGCCACCCAGCGGCCGGTCGCCTCATCATGCCCCTCGGCCGGCTTGATCTCGATATTCATCCAGATCCGGTGCTCTTTGCAGTAATCGACCCACTCCAGAAACAGCGGCACCGGCTCGCCGCGGAATTCAGCACCGAACCAGCGGCCGGCATCCATCTTCGCCAATTCAGCCGCCGTGAAGTTGGGCACAAAACCATCGCCGTACACCGTGCGGCCGAAATTCTGGTCGTGCATCACCACGCCGATACCGTCGGACGACAGCATGACGTCAAATTCCACCGCGTGGAAACCATAAGCAAGGCCGGCGCGCAAGCCGGCGATAGTATTCTCGGGAGCGAGCGTGCCGCCTCCTCGATGCGCAACGATTTTTGGGTAAGGCCACATGGATTAAGACACTAACATGGTTGGATGCGTTAAGCTAACGCTCCCTGAAAACAGTAGGAAGAAGACAACATGACCCCGAAGGCTCTTGGACACATTCGCGTACTGGACTTAAGCCGCGTACTGGCCGGCCCATGGTGCTCGCAGAACCTCGCCGACCTCGGCGCGGACGTGATCAAGATCGAACGGCCTGGCAGCGGCGACGATACGCGCGCCTGGGGTCCGCCATATGCCAAAGACGCCTCCGGCGCCGACACAACGGAAGCAGCCTACTATCTCTCGGCCAACCGTGGCAAGCGCTCGGTCACCTGCGACATCTCCACACCGGAAGGGCAAGCCCTGATCCGCGAACTGGCCAGGCACGCCGACGTGGTCCTGGAAAACTACAAAGTCGGCCAGCTTAAAAAGTACGGCCTGGACTACGAGGCCTTGAAGGCCATCAAGCCGGACCTGGTGTACTGCTCCGTGACCGGCTTCGGCCAGGACGGCCCCTATGCGCACCGCGCCGGCTACGACTTCCTGATCCAGGGCATGGGCGGGCTGATGTCCGTCACCGGCGAACGCGACGACCTGCCGGGCGGCGGCCCGCAAAAAGCCGGCGTCGCGCTGACCGACCTGATGACCGGCATGTACTCCACCATCGCCATCCTGGCCGCCCTCACCCACCGCGACCGCACGGGCGAAGGCCAATACATCGACATGGCCCTGCTGGACGTGCAAGTGGCCATGCTAGCCAATATGGGCTCGAACTACCTGAATAGCGGCAAAGCGCCCAAGCGCTGGGGCAACGCACATGCCAACATCGTGCCCTACCAGACCTTCGCCTGCGCCGACGGCTACATCATCGTCGCCACCGGCAACGACGGCCAGTACCAGAAATTCGTCGAAGTCGGCGGCCGTTCCGACCTGGCTACGCACGAACGCTACGCCACCAACCCGCTGCGCGTAAAGAACCGCGACGAACTGGTACCGATCCTGGCGGAAATGGTGAAATCGCAGCCGCGCGACTGGTGGATCGAACAGCTGGAAGCGGTCGGCGTCCCCTGCGGTCCGATCAACGACCTGCATGACGTCTTCAAAAACCCGCAAGTACAAGCGCGCGGCATGATGATTGAAACGGCGCATCCAACGGCCGGCACGGTAAAACTGGTGCGCAACCCGATGCGCCTGAGCGCCAGCCCGGCAGAAACGGACATGGCCCCGCCCCTGCTTGGCCAGCACACCGACGAAGTCCTGCGCGACGTCCTCAGCCGCAGTGACGCCGACATCGCCGCCCTGCGCGCCAAAGGCGTCCTGTAAACAGCCCAGCCCGTGGCAACCTTGGGGTCAGGCTCTTTGCTTGCCGCGGGCTCGGCACTACGTGCTTAATGCAGGTGCTGCTTGAAGTCGAATAGTTCGCGGTGCATGTGGTTGACTGCGGCCTTCATTTCAGGCGTCACCTGCATGCGCTCGCTGGAACATACGCGGCGCGCGCGCGCACCGAGCACTTCCATGTCGTCCACCAACTTCGGTACGTTGGCGTAGTCTTCACTCACCAGCATTTCACTGATGTCGTCGGAGCGGCGGTCCAGCTTCTGGATCGTGTCGCGCAGCTCGCCGGTCAGGTGGCGTTCGGCCGATAAAGCCTGGGCGGCCTGGCTGACCGCCATTTGGATATTGCTGAGCCTGATACGGATTTCCCTGTCGTGCATCATGACAATCTCCTCGCTCAAAACGGCACCGAGCGTGCCGGTCGGACTTGGAGACGAGTTCCAGGACCAAGTTCAGTCAGCCCGGCTCGGCTTTGATCTGGCTCAACACTGGCGCGATCGGGGTCAACCGCCGCAGATGCATGGCAATGGCCACCGCCCCCGCCAGGCAGCTGCCAAGCAATATCACCACGCCGGCCCACCCCGCCCTTCCCCACAGCACGCCAGCCCCCCAGCCAATCACGCTGGAGCCCAGGTAATAGAAAAACAGGTAGAGCGCGGACGCCAGCGCCGCGCCCCGGGCACGGCGGCCCACCCAGCTGCTGGTCATCGAATGCGATGCGTAAAAGGCAAAGGTGAATAGCGCCAGGCCGGCCACCACCAGCGGCAGCCAGGCCGACAAGGTCAGCACGATGCCGCCGAGCATCATGCTCAGCAAGATCCACAACACGCCTTTGCGGCCATACCTGTCCGCCAGCTTGCCAGCCCAGACGGAACTGAAAATCCCTAGCAGGTAAAGCAAGGAAATCACGCCCACCACGCTTTGCCGCAAGCCAAACGGCGCGGCCAGCAGGCGGTAACTGATGTAGTTGTAGGCACTGACCATACAGCCCATCAAAAGAAAACCCAGCCCGAACAGCCATGGCAAACCATCATCGGCGAGATGCCCACGCGCATGCGCCGGCAGTGCGCGCCAGCCGCCGGGCGCGGCACGGAAACGGCGCGATTCAGGCAGGCTGCGCCAAAATTCGAAGGCTGCCAGCACGCCTGCCACGCCCATCGCGGCCAAGGCGACGCGCCAGGAAAAGAAATCGCTCAGCACTGAAGTCAGCAGACGCCCCACCATGCCGCCAAAAGCGCTGCCGCTGATGTACACGCCCATCGACAAGCCCAGTCCTTCCGCTTCGATTTCCTCCACCAGGTAAGCCATGGCAACCGCAGGCATGCCGCCCAGCGCCACGCCCAGCAGAAGGCGCGCCGCCAGCAATTGGCCATAGCCGCCGGCCAGCGCGCACAACAAGGTCATCACGGCCGAGATGGCAAGCGCCGCCACCATCAGCGGCTTGCGCCCGAAACGGTCGGAAATGGCGCTCGACACCAACAGCGAGATCGCCATGGCAGCAGTGGCAAGCGATAGCGACAGGCTGCTTTGCGCCGGCGTCAGGGAAAATTCACGGGAAAGCAAGGGCATCAGCGGCTGCACGCAGTACAACAGGGCGAAGCAGGAAAAACCGCCAAAGAACATGGCGCGGTTGGTGGGGTGGCTCAGGGCATTCATGGTGAATTCATCTTAGGATTGCCCTGTATTACTGTCCAATATATATTTAAGCCGTTATTAATCGCTTAAAAATATTATGGAATTGCGTCACCTGCGCTATTTCGTGGCCGTGGCCGAGGAGCTGAGCTTCACCCGCGCGGCGGAACGGCTGCACATCGGCCAGCCACCCCTATCCCAGCAAATCCAGGCACTGGAAGCGGAAGTGGGCGCCCGCCTATTCGACCGCAGCAAGCGCTGGGTGCGCATGACCGAGGCTGGTAAGCTCTTCCTGGAAGATGCGCGTTCCATCCTGGCGCAATCCGAGCAGGCCGCCGAACGCGCCCGCCGTGCGCAACGTGGCGAAGCGGGCGAGTTGCGGGTGGGATTTACGTTTTCAACGCCATTCACGCCCCTGTTCGCACGCACGATCCGGCGCTACCGGCAGCTGTATCCGCAGGTGGCGCTGACCCTGCACGAAATGCCCACCCTGCATCAGCTCGATGCGATCGAAGCGCGCAAGCTGGATCTTGGTTTCGTACGGCCGCCGGAAGTAGCGCAGCCGGGGACGATTACCCTGACCACACTACAGCGCGATCCGCTGCTGCTGGTGCTGGCCAGCGATTCGCCGCTGGCGCGCAAGCGAAAAATAAAGGTCGCCGACCTGGCAAGCCTGCCGTGGGTCATGTATCCGAAAGAGTCCGGCGTTGGTATTTCCCATGCGATTCTCGGCATGTGCCGAGCTGCGGGCTTTGTACCTCAAGTGGCGATGGAGGCGCGGGAGGCGACGACCATCATTGGCTTGGTTGCGGCGGGCATCGGGGTGTCAGTGCTGCCGTCGCCATTTCATTCGATTCAACTGGAAGGCGTGGTGTACCGCCCTCTGGATGACGCGGGGGCGGTGGCGTCGATGCAGTTGGCTCAGCGGCGCGATGACAGCGGGCCGTTGGTGGAGGCGTTTGTGCGGGTGGCACTAGAGGAAAACCGGTAAGCGGGGTACGGCCAAAGGGCCGCCCCCCCGGTCTGCAGTCAGTCGTAGTCGGCGTCGAGCTCGGAGCCGGCGTAGTTTTCCAGCTCGGTCCACAGGGTCTTCAATGCGAAGCGGCCCGGCAGCTTGTGCAGCACGGTGCAGGTGCGGCGGTACAGCTCGATGCGGTTCAGCAGCACCGGGCGGTGCTGCTCCGGCACCGCGGCCACCAGCGCCGCGAGGCCCGCTTCGTAATCCGGCTTGGCCTTGCGCACCGCCTTCACGAAGCGTTCGAACTCTTTCTGGCCGGTGCGCGCGACGATGCGGCCGCCGCCCTCCACCGCGAAGATGATCGCCAGCGCGATCACGCCTTCCGCGTTCAGGTCCACATCCTTGACCGCGCCGTCGGCGTTATGGCGGCGCAGCCAGTTCGCCAGGCGCACCACGGCCTGCACTTCCTGGCGCTGCTTCAACTGCGCCTGGTATTTCGACGGCCCGTCCCAGTTCGCACCAGGCTCGGTGAAGCAGATGTCGAAGAACAGGTCGCGCAAGCGGCGCTGGGCGTACATCGGATCGTTGTCGTATTCGCCGATCAGCGTGTCTTCCGGCATCGCTGCCAGGTCCTTCAGCTGGCGGAAGCCGGCCTGGAAGGCCAGTTCCGCGCCCTGCTCCACCAGGAAGTCCAGCGCCAGCTCGTCGGAATCGACGGTCAGCAACTGCTCCAGGCCGAGCGACACGCCGCCGACGGTCAGGTTGACCGCCTTCTGGATGCCTTCCGCCGTACGGTTGTTGGTGAACTTGTCCGCGACCATGGCCGTGATGCCGCTCAATTCTTCCGCCAGGATGACGGCCGCGTCGCCGCGGTCGTCGCCGGACAGCAGTTTGATGGCGCGGGTCAGTCGCGGCAGGCTTTCTTTGACGAGTGCGGGCAGCATCAGCCGAAGATCCCCGTGCCGATGGAGCGGCGCGCGCGTTCGCGGCCGGTGCCACTGCGGGTGGTCGGCACTTGCTTGCGCAGGCGGTACAGCAGCTCCTTGGTGGAGCGCTGCAGGTGCTCCGGCTCCGCATCCGGGTCGTCGCTGAATTCCGCGTCGGCCAGGTCGGCGCTGTGGCGGAACTCCGGGAACAATTCGAACAAGGCGCGGTCCCAGCCGTCTTCATTGGCTTGCGCCAGCGCCACGGCAACCGGCACGATATCGTTGTCGGACGCGGTCTGGCCGGTCAGGTAGGCGCCTTTGGAGATCACTTCGCCCGCCACTTCCAGCACTTCTTTCGGCGCCAGCGAGAACAGGATCGCGAACGCGGTGCAGCCCCAGTCGGTGGCCGACGCTTCCTTCAGCAGCTCGGCGCGGCGCTCTTCGTCTTCGGTGCCGAAGACCACGCCGTGGATGTGGGCGAACAGCGATTCGGCGATACGTTCCGGATCGTCCTCGATCATGTCGTCCGGCCAGGTCGCGGCCAGGTAGGCCAGGCTCTCGGCCCACTGCTTGGGCGGCACCAGCAGGGTCGCCAGCGACATCTTGCCGCCGTCGAAGCCGGACATATGCAGCGCGGTCACGTGCGGCGGCAGCTCCTGCAGCACTTCCACCACGGCCAGGTCGCCGTGCTGGTCGGCCGCTTCGGCAAAGGCGCGCTCGGCGTGCTCCAGGGAGCCCGCCAGCACCAGTTCAGTGACCTGCTTGCGAATGGCTGGCAGATTCTTGTCGGTCATGCTCAATCCTCCTGCTGGTCGAAGATGCCGGTGAAGTCGTCGGTGGCGACATCATCCGCGTAATCGTCTTCATCGTCGCCGTCGTCGCCTTCAGCCAGGCGGTCAAGCGAGGTGTCCTCGTCGTCCCACATGCGCGGATGCTTGTGCAGCAACGCCGTGATGATGGCCTGGCGCGCCAGGTCCGGGTGGTTTTCTTCCAGCGCTTCCAGCAGGCCTTCCGCCTTCGGGCAGCTGGCGGCGCCGAACACGCGGGCCGGGTCGCCGTATTCGAAGTCTTCGGCATCGGCAAAGGCAGCCTTCGGGTCGTGGAATTCGATCACGTCCACCAGGGCGAATGCCATCATGTTCAAATCGTCGATGCCGCCGCCGTTCAGGTATTCGCTGCGCAGGGCTTCGACCATCTTCTTGTAGTTCTTGTGGTCGGGCGGATCGCCGAGGATGCCCTCGATCTGCCCTTCCAGCTCGCGCGCCTGGTAGGCGAACTCTGGGTGTACTTTTCTCATTTGCTGCTACTTTCTATTGAATCAGGCGGCGGGGATCGTCACGCCGTTGACGCTGAAGACGGAACGCCACTGCTGGTAGGCTTCCGCTTCCGGGTCGATGATGATGCGGTGGTGCACACTCTGGTTGTACTCTTCCCGCTTTTCGGGATCGGACAACACTTCGTACGCTTTGACGATGGCCTTGAAGCGGGCGTCGGCGCCCGGTTCCTGGTTGCGGTCCGGGTGGAAGCGCATGGCCAGGGAACGGTAGACCTTCTTGATTTCCTCGTCAGAGGCATTAGGCGCGACACCGAGCACACTATATAAATTTTCCATAAAGCAACTCCGGGCCGGTTTTTAAACGCGTAATGTCGAATTATCCTATAAAATGCCCTGTTTACGCTGAACATCACTGCTTAAACCGGTAAACCAGGGTCTGACCCGAGGGTCAGACCCCGTCTGGCCGTCAGCTAGGGGTTTCGGTTTAGGGCTATTGATCTTCGACGAAAGTCAAAGACTTTAAACCCAAACCCCTGACCCCGGTTTACTGGTTTCAAACCTAAAAATACATGAGCAACGACAAAAAAACTGCTGCCCCGGCCCCCGCGCCGAATTTCCTGCGCAATATCGTTGAAGCCGACCTGGCCGCCGGCACGCATATCCGCGACGGCCTGCCGCCGGTCATTACCCGTTTCCCTCCGGAGCCCAACGGCTACCTGCACGTCGGCCACGCCAAGTCCATCTACACCAACTTCGGCCTGGCGCGCGACTTCGGCGGCCGCTGCCACCTGCGCTTCGACGACACCAACCCGGAAAAAGAAGAACAGGAATACGTCGACTCCATCATCGACAGCGTACGCTGGCTCGGTTTCGACTGGGAGTACAAAGGCCCGGTCGGCGCCGGCAACCACCTGTACTACGCTTCGGACTATTTCGACAAGCTGTACGAAATGGCCGAATACCTGATCAAGGCCGGCAAGGCCTACGTTGACAGCCAGAGCGCGGAAGAAATGAAGAGCACGCGCGGCGGTTTCGGCGTCGCCGGCACCAACTCGCCATACCGCAACCGCTCGGTGGAAGAAAACCTGCAGCTGTTCCGCGACATGAAGGCGGGCAAATACAAGGATGGTGAGCACGCACTGCGCGCCAAGATCAGCGAAGACGCCATGTCCTCGCCGAACATGAATATGCGCGACCCGGCCATCTACCGTATCCGCCACGCCCACCACCACCGCACGGGCGACGACTGGTGCATCTACCCGATGTACGACTACACGCACCCGATCTCGGACGCGCTGGAAAACATCACCCATTCGATCTGCACCCTGGAATTCCAGGACCACCGCCCGTTCTACGACTGGCTGCTGGAAGTGCTGTCCGAGGGCGGTTTCTTCCAGAAGCCGGTGCCGCACCAGTTTGAATTCGCGCGCCTGAACCTGACCTACATCGTCACGTCCAAGCGCAAGCTGCGCCAGATGGTGGAAGAAGGCATCGTGGACGGCTGGGACGACCCGCGCCTGCCGACCATGGCCGGCATGCGCCGCCGCGGCTTCACCCCGGAAGGCATCCAGCTGATGTGCGAACGCACCGGCGTGACCAAGTCGGACGGCTGGATCGACTTCGGCGTGCTGGAAGGCGCCGTACGCGAAGACCTCGATCCGAAAGCCCCGCGCGCCATCGCCGTGCTGCGCCCATTGAAGCTGATCGTGGAAAACTTCCCGCAAGGCCAGTCGGTCGAGTGCACCTCGCCGGTCCACCCGCACCACCCTGAGCTGGGCCACCGCACCTTCCCATTCACCCGTGAACTGTGGATCGAGGAAGAGGACTTCATGGAAGTGCCGTCCAAGGGCTACTTCCGCTTCACCCCGCCGGTGGGCGACCAGCCAGGCGCCCGCGTACGCCTGAAATACGGCTTCGTGGCCGAATGCACCGGCTACGACAAGGATGAAAACGGCAAGGTCACCGCCGTGCGCGTCAAGTACTTCGAGGATTCCAAGTCCGGCACCCCGGGCGCCGACACCTATAAGGTGAAGGGCAATATCACCTGGGTCAGCGCCGAAGCCGCGCTGGAAGCGGAAGTACGCCTGTACGACCGCCTGTTCACCGAAGAGAAGCCGGATGCCGGCGGTAGGGACTTCAAGGAGTTCCTGAACCCGAAAGCGCTGGAAATCGTCAACGCCTACCTGGAGCCGGGCCTGAAGGATGCCGTCGCCGAACAGCGCTACCAGTTCGAGCGCCACGGCTACTTCGTGGCCGACCGCGTGCTGTCGCAGCCGGGTAAACCGGTGTTCAACCGCATCGTCACGCTGAAAGACAGCTGGGCCAAGTAAGCCGGCGTTTTCCAGCACAAAAGCCGCCTGCGGGCGGCTTTTTTCATGTTAACTTGATTTCAATCAAAGTGGTATTTTTGCATCTTGACCTAGAAGCATGGGAATTCTTATAGTCCGAAGATGACCCGCGTCCAGCTCAGCTTGCTTTCGCCCACAAAGCCATTGTGGTGGCTGGGCGTCGTGCTGTCGCTGGGCGTGGGCGCGGGACTGTATACGGTGACCACCCGCTCGGTCGACAGTGAGGCCCATGCGCGCTTCCTCAACCAGGCCCG
Source organism: Pseudoduganella violaceinigra DSM 15887 (assembly GCF_000425385.1). Taxonomy (GTDB): domain Bacteria; phylum Pseudomonadota; class Gammaproteobacteria; order Burkholderiales; family Burkholderiaceae_D; genus Rugamonas; species Rugamonas violaceinigra. The sequence continues at coordinate 349,937 of NZ_AUDI01000001.1, forward strand.
CAATACGCAGTTCAACATCAACACCAGCATCAAGGCCTATACCGACGTGTTGCGCGCCGCCGCCAGCTATTTCCAGGCCGGCGGCGAAGTGACCAGGGAAACGTTTCACCGCTACGTGCGCGGCCTGGACCTCGAACATAATTACCCGGCCATCGACAACATCAACTTCGCCGAGTACTACACCGACGCCATGCGTCCGGCGGCGGAGGCGCGCCAGGCCGCCATCAGCGACAACCTCTATCCCGCCTTCCAGCGCCACCCGGCCGGTGTGCGCGGCGAGTATGCGGTCCTGACACTGATCGAGCCGCTGGATGGGTTCAATGACCGCTATGGCCTGGATATCGCCTCCCGCCCCGGCGTGGCCGAGGCCCTGTTTGCGTCGCGCGACCAGGGGACGATGAGCAGCTCCGGCCAGCCGATCCCCTTGCGCAGCACGCCAAGCCACATCGGCATGGCGATACGCATCCCGATCTACCGCAACGACATGCCCGTCAGAACGATCGCCGAACGACGCGCCGCCTGCGTCGGCTCGGTCGGCCTGGGCTTCAGCGTGCAGCGCCTGGTCAACGCGGCACTGGGCGAAATGCCGGTGCGTGCGGTGCGCCTGACGCTGCGCGACAGCAATGCGATCGGCAACCCGGCCCCCCTGCTGTTCGACAGCCAGCCCGGCATGCCAGGCGCGGACGGCGCCCACTTCATCACCGAACTGCCGGTGCAATTCCATGGCCGCACCTGGCAGGCCCAATTCAGCGTCCCCAAACAAGCCCTGTATTCCAGCTTCGACCAATTCCTGCCGGCGCTGGCCGGCAGCATGGGGTTCGGCGCCAGCGTGCTGATTTACGCCCTGTTCGTCACCCTGGCCTCCTCGCGCCGGCGCGCCTTGAAGATGGCGCGCGCCATGACGCGCGAACTGCGCGACAGCCAGGCGCGCCTGCAACTGTCGCATCATCGGCTGCGGCGACTGGCAGCGCACGCCGACCATATCAAGGAAGAGGAACGCAAGCGCATCGCACGCGAAATCCACGACGACCTGGGACAGAACCTGCTGGCGCTGCGCATCGAGGCCGACATCCTCGCCACGCGCACCGCAAAGACCCATCCACGCCTGCATGCGCGGGCACGCGCCACCTTGCACCAGATCGACAATACCATCCGCAGCGTGCGCCATATCATCAATGACTTGCGCCCCAATGTGCTGGACCTGGGCCTGTCGGCGGCGGTGGAATGGCAGATCGCGCAATTCCGCCAGCGCTCCGGCATCAAATGCGAGTTTGTGGAGGATGCGGTGGCAGACCATGGCGTCGACGACCACTGCGCCACAGCCTTCTTCCGCGTGCTGCAGGAATCGCTCAGTAATATTCATCAGCATGCCGGCGCCAGCGTGGTGCGTGTCGAACTGCACCAGGCACACGGCATGCTGCGCATGACAATCAGCGACAACGGCATCGGCATCAACACGGCCTGCCGCCACAAGGCCGGTTCGTTCGGGCTGGTCGGCATCGAGGAACGCATCAGCCTGCTCGGCGGGAATTGCTCCATCAGCAGCCATACCCATGGGGGCACCACTGTCAGCATTTCAGTGCCTGTCGGCTACCGCGTGGCGCCATCCAGCGACCTGCGTCTGAGCGCGTAGGCATTTTCGCCACGCGCCCGGATGAGACCGGGCAATTGTTGATCCACATCAAACTCCCTTTCTCTTACTCAGCAAAAATGCATTTGTAACATTTGACGACGCGACAAGCTATTGATTTGAAAGGATCTTTGCTTGTGTTGTTTCTTCAGCGCACGATCAAATTGTTACTTGCATTAGCTGGAAGCAAGCCTATACTTGAGACAGTTGATCTACATCAACACGCGTTCCCAACTCCGAACGCCTCAGGATGCCAGGCAATACAACCAGCCCCCAAAGAACGGCGTCTTTTCTCTCTCAGTCAGTTTTAAATCCGCTCACTTTTTAAGGGAATGTCACTCATGATTTCTGCTGAAAGCTTTAAGGCTATTGCCGACCTGGACCTGGAACCAATCAAGGTAAAACTGATGCACGTGGAGTCCGGCGAAGGCTGGTCGCTGGAAAAAGTTAATGCAATCGAATTCGAATATCGCCGCTTCCTGTACCTGATGAAAATGTTCCCCAACGAGCAGACCGCTCCGCTGATGGACGTGGATATCTTCTGGCACTATCACATCCTGGACACGATGAAGTACTTCATCGATTGCGAAAATGTGTTCGGCTACTATATGCACCACTTCCCATACATCGGCCTGCGCGGCGAGGATGACGAAGAGGCCCACGAGCGCGTCGGCAACCGCATGAAGGAGCTGTATGAAGAGACCTTCGGCGAGGACTATTTCCGTAGCGCAGTTGCCTACTCGGGCCGCGTGGCAGCAGCCGCTGATGACACCCAGGTTGCCTACTCGGGCCGGGTCGCAGCGGAAGACGGCCAGCAAGTAGCCTACTCCGACCGTGTGGCCGCTGAAGCCGGCGCACAAGTTGCCTACTCGGGCCGCGTCGCCGCGGAAGCCGGCGCACAAGTCGCCTACTCCGGCCGTGTCGCTGCCGAAGCATCGCCGCAAGTCGCTTACTCCGGCCGTGTCGCTGCCGAAGCTGCGCCGCAGGTTGCCTACTCTGGCCGTGTCGCAGTCGCCTACTCGGGCCGTGTCGCCGCCGAGGCATCGCCGCAAGTTGCCTACTCGGGCCGTGTGGCAGCGGAAGCCGCACCGAAAGTGGCATATTCCGGCCGTGTCGCTGCCGAAGCTTCGCCGCAAGTTGCTTACTCTGGCCGTGTCGCAGTCGCCTACTCGGGCCGCGTCGCCGCCGAGGCATCGCCGCAAATTGCCTACTCGGGCCGTGTGGCAGCGGAAGCGTCGCCAAAGGTCGCCTACTCCGGCCGCGTGGCAGCGGAAGCCAAGACTGCCTACTCGGGCCGCGTAGCGACCGAAGCGAAAACGGCCTACTCCGGCCGCGTGTCAGCCGAAGCGCAAACGGCATATTCGGGCCGCGTTGCCGCCGGCGCCCAAACCGCCTACTCCGGCCGCGTCAGCGCCGAAGCCCAGGCAGCGTCCCAAGCGCTGTTCTACAGCGCCCGCCCTCGCCTGGCAGCAGCCTGAGCCGTAACGAGAGCCAAATAAAAACGGCCGCCACCTGCTAGCAGGGGCGGCCGTTTCTTTACGTCTGGACGAAAGCTTAGTGCGCCATCAGTTCACGCAGTTCGCGGATGCTGAAATCGCTGATTTCATGCATGCGGATCAGGATGGTCGCGCCGATCGGCAGGGTATTGTGGCGGATTTTGCTGATCACCGGTGGTGCAACTTCCAGGGCGCGGGACAGGGCCGCATCATTTTTCAGCTGCAGCTTTTCGATGATGGCATCCAGCACGCGGTTCGGATTGTAAGACGACGAAGCAGTAATTTCTTTCAGAGAGCTCATGACAAAGTACTTTTTCAATATGTTGTGTGGTCACAACAAAATTATTGGCGGAATTTTAGACAAAGAGCGCCAGAAAAAGCCGTGATTGACGCAATTTTCGGCACACGGACGGTATCATACACCGATTTATTGCCGTTCGCTTAACCCACGGCACTAAACGTGATATTTTGATAGATTCTAGCGCACATTGCTGTGCTAGGAATTAAAGTAGTTTAACGAGAGGGCTACTTCTGCTCGTTTCTTGCCAAAGTAAACGGCAAGCAGAGCCATGTGAAGGTGATCCAGGCCAGGGCTGGAGGGAGGTACATCAGCGCCGCAGGCATGGGAGTGTACTCCGAACGCCAGTCCAGGCGGCGCCTGATTTCCTCCGGTGACGGGGGTGGCAGGTGGGCATGGCCGCGCTGGGCCAGGTAGGCGCGGACTTGTTCCTTGGTGGGATGGCTATACATGGCGCCCTCCTTAGCAATCATTGGCACAAGATAGCGCCCACTGCTTCACGGGCGCTTGATGCATCTTAAGGCTGCCGCGACATCCGGATACAGCAGCCGTACCTGCAGTTCTTCCTTCAGGCGCCGGTTCGCCAGACGGCGCGACTCGGACATGAAGGACAACAACGTTGGCGTCACCGCCTGCGCCAGCGAAGCACGATCCAGCCTGGGCGGTCGCGGCAAGCCGAAGTGATCGGCCACCATGTCAAAATAGTCGCCCATTTTGAGCTCCGTGTCATCAACTGCGTGATAGACACGGTTGCTTAAGCCACGCCGCAATGCCGCCAAAACCACACGGGCCAGGTCGTCGGCATGGATATGGTTGGTGAAAACGTCATCGTCGGCCCACAAGGCCGGCGTGCCCTGCTGCAGCCGTTTCAGCGGCAAACGGTCGGCGCCGTAAATTCCCGGCACGCGCAGGATGGACAGGCGCCCCTGCGCCCGCCGCGCCCAGGCCCGCAGGACCTGCTCCGCGTCGACCCGCCGCCGGGCCCGCGCATTGCGCGGCGCCACCGGCTGGGTCTCATCGGCCCAGCGCCCGCCCAGATCGCCGTACACGCCGGTGGTGCTCACATAAACCACATTCGCTCGGTCAGGTAAAATGGCGGTCACATTACGGGTGCGCCGGTCTTGCGCGCCCTCGCCCGGCGGTGGAGCCAGGTGCACCACGTGGTGCGCCAGCCCGGCCAGGCGGCGCAGCGATTCGGGCCGGTCCAGGTCGGCCAGCAGGGGCACGGCGCCCGCCGCACGCAATTCGGCAAAGCGCTCGCGCTGGCTGGTGACGGCAAAAACGCGGTAATGTGCGCGCACCAGGGGCAGCAAACGCATACCCACATCGCCGCAGCCGATGACCAGCAGGCGCGGCTTGTTGAATTTTTTACTGATTTCCATTTTTAAGATTGTATGTCTTTCCAAATTACTGTTCAGCCTAGCGGCCACCAATTCAGCTGTGAAGAAGACGAAACCGTCCTGGCCGCGGCCATGCGCGCCGGCGTCGGCCTGCCATACGGTTGCAAGAACGGCGCTTGCAGCTCCTGCAAGGGCAAGGTGGTATCGGGTTCGGTCAGCCATAAGGCGCACCAGCGCCGCGCCCTGAGCGAGGAAGAGGAAGCCAGCGGCATGTCGCTGTTCTGCTGCGCCATCCCGCATTCCGACCTGGTGCTGCAAGCGCGCGAAGTGGCGGGCAGCGGCGAATTCCCGATCAAGAAGATGCCAACCCGCGTCAACGCCCTGGAAAAAATGGCGCCGGACGTGATGGTACTGACCTTGCAGCTGCCGGCCAATGAAACCTTCCAGTACAAGGCCGGCCAGTACCTCGAATTCCTGCTGCGCGACGGCAAGCGCCGCGCCTACTCCATCGCCACCGCGCCGGAAGGCGGCGCGATCACCCTGCATATCCGCCATATGCCGGGCGGCCTGTTCACCGACCAGGTGTTCGGCACCATGAAGGAGCGCGACATCCTGCGCTTTGAAGGCCCTCTGGGCACCTTCTTCGTACGCGACGAGTCGGACAAGCCGATGGTGCTGCTGGCATCGGGCACCGGCTTCGCGCCGATCAAGGCGATCGTCGAACACGCACGCGCCACCGGCTCCCAGCGCCAGATGACGCTGTATTGGGGCGGCCGCCGCCCGCAGGACCTGTATATGGACGCGCTGTGCCGCCAATGGGCCGATGAGATGCCGAATTTCAGCTACGTGCCGGTGGTTTCCGACGCCCTGCCGGAAGAAAACTGGCACGGCCGCACCGGCTTCGTGCACCAGGCCGTGGTCGACGACCTGCCCGACATGTCGGGCTACCAGGTGTACGCCTGCGGCGCCCCGATCGTGGTCGATTCGGCCAAGCGCGACTTCGTCAAGGATTGCCGGCTGCCCGAAGACGAGTTTTACGCCGACGCCTTCACATCCGAGGCCGACCTCCAGCAACCGTAAGCCCTTCCCCCATGCGCTGCGTGCCGTGGGGCGCGCGGCGCCTCATTGCACGCATACGTATGTCATCGAACGGTTTCTCAGTCCTCCGCCACCGCAACTTCGCCTTCTACCTGTCAGCCCGCCTGCTCGGCACCATCGCCGTGCAGATGCAAAACGTCGCCATCGGCTGGCAAGTCTACGCGCAAACCAAGAACCTGTATTACCTGGGCATGATCGGCCTGGCGCAGTTCGCGCCCTTCCTGCTGCTGATCCTGTACGCCGGCCACGCCGCCGACCGCTACAACCGCCGCAACATCATCGCCACCTGCCTGGGCGCGCAGCTGGTGTGCGGGCTGGCGCTGCTCGGCTATACGCATAGCGGATTCGGCACCGTGTGGCCGATCTTCGCCGTGCTGGTGCTGTACGGCAGTGCGCGCGCCTTCATGAGTCCCGCCACCCAGGCGGTGCTGGTCAATATGGTGCCCACGGAAGACTTCAGCCGCGCCGTGGCGCTCTCCAGTTCGTCCTTTCAGGTGGCGGTGATCCTCGGCCCGACGCTGGGCGGCCTGCTGTACATCTACGGCCCGGCCGCCGTCTACACCGTCACCTCGCTCATGCTGCTGATGGCCGTCGCCCTGATCTGCCTGACGCGTCCCGCGCCGCAGGCAACGCGCAAGGAACCGGCCACCTGGCACAGCGTGCTGGAAGGCCTGCGCTTCGTCTGGTCGCGTCCCATCATGCTGGGCGCCATTTCGCTCGATTTGTTCGCCGTGCTGTTCGGCGGCGTGACCGCCCTGCTGCCCGCGCTGGCGCACGACGTGCTGCATGCCGGCCCCACCGGGCTTGGCCTGCTGCGCACGGCGCCCGGCGCCGGCGCCGCAATCTGTTCCATCGCGCTGGCCTTCTGGCCCATCACGCGCCGCGTCGGCGCCTGGATGTTCGGCGGCGTTGCGGTGTTCGGCATCTGCACGGTGCTGATCGGCTTCACCAGCAGCTTCGGCCTCACCCTCACCTGCCTGCTGGTGCTGGGCGCCGGCGACATGATCAGCGTCTATGTGCGCCACTTGCTGGTGCAGTTCGAGACCCCCGATGAAATCCGCGGCCGCGTCAGCGCCGTCAACGCGGTCTTTATCGGCGCCTCCAACGAACTCGGTGAATTTGAATCCGGCATTACCGCCGGCTGGCTGGGGCTCACGCGCGCCGTGATCTTCGGCGGCGCCGCCACGCTGGCCGTGACCGGCATCTGGGCCTGGCGCTTCCCCATCCTCTCGCGCATGGACCGCTTCCCCCATCACAAGTAGTAAGATTGGACTGACATGGCCTACCACCTGATCCGCAGCCGCCCCCACCTGAGCGCCGCCATCGCAGTCGGCGCCGTGACCAGCGTATTCCTGCCTTCGTCCTGGACGCCGCTGGTGCGTTCGCTGTCGGCCTGGGATATCGCGGTCTGGGCCTATCTCCTGACGGTCGGCTGGATGATGATGCGGGCCGACCACCGGGAAGTACGGCGCATCGCCGCGCGGCAGGACGAGAAGGCATCGGTGATCCTGGCCAGCCTGGTGGTTGCCACCGTCATGAGCCTGGTCGCCATCAGCAATGAGCTGGCCAGCCTGCGCGACATGCCGGCCAAAGAACGGGGCCTGCATTACGCCTTCGTCGTGGCGACGCTGGTGGGCTCCTGGTTCCTGGTCGGCACCCTGTTCTGCTTCCACTACGCCCACCTGTACTACAACGCGCGCGGCCACCAGCGGCCGCTCGCCTTCCCCGGCGGCGAAACCCAGCCGGACTACTGGGACTTCCTGTACTTCTCCTTTACGATCGCCGTCGCCGCCCAGACTTCCGATGTCGCCGTGCAGTCGGCCCGCCTGCGCAAGCTGGTGCTGGGACAGTCCGTGCTGAGCTTTTTCTTCAATCTTCTTATCCTGGGTTTATTTGTGAATATGGCAGCTTCCCTGATGTAGGCGTATGATGAAATCGCGTGGCAACACGTTTTGGTTAACAAACGGGAGCAGCATATGCAAATCAGTGTGAACACCGACAAAACCATCGAACGTACTGCAGGTCTGGAGGACCATGTGAAGGAAGTGGTCAAGACCGCACTCCACCGGTTCGGCGAGCACATCGGACGCGTCGACGTCCACCTCAGCGCAGGCAATGCACAGAAGTCCTCCGACGGCGATATCCGCTGCATGATCGAGGCGCGCGTCAACGGCTACCAGCCAATCGCCGTCACCGACCACGAGGCAACCCTGCATCAATCCATCAACGGCGCAGCGGACAAGCTGCAACGGGCCATCGACAGCGCGCTGGGGCGCCTGAGCGATAGCAAACGCCACACCGCGCAGCCCAACTTCGAAGAAGCCGAAGAATAATCCTTAGCCGGCGGCAGCCAGGCCTTTCAGGTAGCGGATACCTTGCAAGGCACGGCTGCCATACCAGGACATCATCTCCCCATCGACCAGTTGCACCGGCTTGCCGATCTGGCGCTCCAAGGCGTCCACGTGTTCTTCGGTAAAGCGGTAAGGCTCGGACGACAGCAGTACCTGGTCCACATCGCGCAGCAGCGCTTCGTCCCATGTGAAGCTTGGGTAGCGCTGATCGCCCAGCGCGGGAATCGACCAGCCGATCAGCGCCAGCATGCGCGCAATATAGGTATCGCGCGACACCGTCATCCAGGGGTCCTTCCAGATGCAGTACAGCACCCGCTGCGGCCGCCCCGGCTCAACCTGCGCCAGTTCGCGCTCGAAGTCGGCGCACCATGCGTCGGCGCGTTCGCGGGCGCAGAACACGCCGCCCATCAACTGCACCAGCGCCAGGTTATCGCGCGGCGCGACCGGATGCGTCACCACGATATTGGGCACGAATTGCGCCAGCTGATCCACGGTGGGCTTTTCGTTCTCATCGATATTCACCACCAGGTGGGTCGGCGCCAGCTTGCGGATCTTCTCGATATTGACATCCTTGGTGCCGCCCACCTTCGGGATGGAGCGCACCACATCGGCCGGATGGATGCAAAAACCGGTACGCCCCACCAGCTGCGGCGCCAGCCCCAGGTCGCAAAGCAGTTCGGTAATCGAAGGCACGAGCGAGACGATGCGCGCGCCCGGAGCGGCCGCGTGTTGCTGGCCGAGGATATCGGTGTAGGTCATGGCCGATATTGAACCACACTTGGGCTATCATTAACACCTGTTACCTGCCAATACCGCAGCAAGAAAGCTTACCGTGAAACCGATCGGCACCTTCGGCGCATCCGCCTACCAGATCCAGGCACTGCAACTGTTCCGCGGCGCGGACAGCCTGCGCATCGCCCCCCTGCTGAAAGACTGCCCGATCGTGCTGGTCGAACAGGGCGAGGTGGTCGCGGACCCGCAGCGCGCCCGCCTCTACATCGTGCTGCGCGGCGCGCTTTCCGTGGCGGCCGACACGCGCACCGGCATCGCCGACGGCACCATCAGCAAAGTGCTGCCCGGCGAAAGCGTGGGCGAACAAGCGGTGCTGGACGACGAAACCAACCAGGCCAGCATCACCGCGCTGGAGCAAAGCGAACTGCTGGTGATCGAATCGGAACTCGCATGGCAGCTGATCGACGCTGCCAACGGCGTCGCCCGCAACCTGCTGCGCATGCTCTCCTTCCGTATCCGCGCCGCCAATGCGCAGCTGCGGCGGCGGCAAAAGCTGGGCGAATTTTATCGCCAGCTATCGATGGTGGACGGCCTGACCGGCCTGTACAACCGCGCCTGGCTGAACGACTTCCTGCCGCAACTGGTCGCCAGCGCCCAGGCCACTGGACAGCCGCTGTCGCTGATCATGCTCGACATCGACCACTTCAAGAAATTCAATGACAGCCACGGCCACCTGCAAGGCGACCAGGCGCTGCGCATCGCCGCGCAAGTGCTAACCGGAGCATTGCGCCCGACCGATTTCGCGGTACGCTACGGCGGGGAAGAGATGATGGTGGTCCTGCCCGACACGAATTTGCAGGTTGCCGAAACGGTCGCCGGGCGCCTGTGCCAGCGCATGCGCGACGCCGTGGTCTTCGACGACATGCGCCTGCCGCTGCCGCACATCACCAGCTCCTTCGGCGTGGCCGCCTTGCGTGCGGCGCAGGACGAAAGCGCCTTCATCGCGGCGGCGGATGCGGCCCTCTACCGCGCCAAGGAAAGCGGCCGCGACCGCGTCGAAGTAGCGAAATAAAAGTCGGGGTCAGCTCTGGCTTCTCGAGGAGCTTTTCGCTGCGCGACGCGCAGCGAAATGTCCGATTGCCAGAGCTGACCCCGACTTTCGCTATGCTACCTTTCCGGCCTGGGTGCCGGTCTGGGTGCCGGTCTGAGATTCGTCGGTCGCGCTGGACTTCCGTTGGCTCGAGACAAAGCTGTCCAGGCCTTTTTGCACCAGCTCGTAGGTCTTGTCGATATTCGAGGCGATGTCGCCGCCCAGCACCTGCAAGCCTTTCAGGATGTCGCGCGCTTCCTTGAAGCCTTTTTCGATGCCGCCCTTGATGGTATCCATGAAACTGTTCAGGGCGTCGTCGCCTTCCAGCTCGGAGTGCTGCTTCTGGAAAGCACCGAGGAAGGCCGTCGATAGCGATACAATGCGCCCCGCCGTGCCTTCGGGCGAGTTGTCCTGCCCCGCGGCGTTCTGGATCGCATCGGGCCCGAAATCGGCCTGCAATTGCTCGTTGATCGAGGTGATGGCCGACTTGTAGACCAGCGCCAGCGGATCGTTTTCGGAATTCAGCGAAACCGACGCCGATTCCTTCAGGATCGACACGTTCAGCTGCAGTTTGGCGCGGGTGGACGCCGAAATGGCCGTGTCATTGCTCGCCGCTGCGGGCGTGGCACGGGTGTTTACGGAAATGGGATTTGACACAACAGTCCTCCTTGCCTCAGCATTCGATAACGAGAACCAACATTTGCACCATGAGTAACCTTACCTTCCTGTGGCATGACTACGAAACTTTCGGCGCCGTGCCACGCCGTGACCGCCCCGCCCAGTTTGCCGCTATCCGTACCGACGCTGAGCTGAACGAAATCGGCGCGCCGATCATGTTGTTCTGCCAACCAGCCAACGATTACCTGCCCGACCCGGTCGCCTGCCTGATTACCGGCATTACCCCGCAGCAAGCATTGCAGCAGGGCGTGCCGGAGCATCAATTCGCCGCAACCGTCGAGAAGGCCTTTTCGGAGCCTGGCACCATAGGCGTAGGCTACAACACAATCCGCTTTGACGATGAAGTGACGCGTTTCTTGTTTTGGCGCAACTTAATCGATCCCTATGCGCGCGAATGGCAGAACCAGTGCGGGCGCTGGGATTTGCTGGATGTGGTGCGGATGACCTATGCGTTGCGCCCCGAAGGAATTGAGTGGCCTATCAATGATAACGGCAAACCGAGCTTCAAACTTGAGCATTTGACGAAGGCCAATGGCCTGGTGCATGAGGCGGCGCACGATGCGCTGTCCGACGTGCGCGCCACCATCGCCCTGGCCCGCCTGATCCGCCAGAAACAGCCGAAGCTGTTCGATTTCTGCCTGGCCCTGCACAAGAAGGACCGCGTAGCGGACGAGATCGGCATGCACCTGGCGCCTAACCTGCGCCAGCCTTTCCTCCATGTGTCGGGCATGTTCCCGGCCGAGCGCGGCTGCCTGGCGCTGGTCTGGCCGCTGGCGCCGCATCCTTCCAACAAGAACGAACTGCTGGTGTGGGATTGCGCATACGACCCGCAGGAGCTGTTCGCGCTGGATGCGGAGACGATCCGCACCCGCATGTTCACCCGGGCCGATGCCATGCCGGAAGGAATGACGCGCCTGCCGATCAAGAGCATCCACCTGAACAAGTCGCCGATGCTGGTGTCGAATCTGAAGACGCTGCGCCCGGAAATGGCCGAGCGCTGGGGCTTGGACCTGGAGGCGGCGCGCGCCCATGCCGCGCGCGCGGCGGCGGGGCCGGACATGTCGGCGGTCTGGGAGCAGGTGTTCTGGCGCCCGGTCGGCGAACCGGCCGATGTGGATGAGGATTTGTACGGCGGCTTTATCGGCAATGGCGACAAGCGTTTGCTGGAATCGCTGCGGCGCGAGCAGCCGGCCAAGCTGGCCTCGGCGTCGCCGCATTTCCAGGATGAGCGCCTGGGCGAGATTCTGTTCCGCTACCGCGCGCGCAACTTCCCGCAGACCTTGTCCGAGGCAGAGCATGAGCAGTGGGAGCAGCATCGTGCTGCGCGCCTGTATGAAGGCGCGGGCGGCGCGCGTACGGTCGATGAGCTGTTCTCGGAACTCGACCGCCTGGGCGCCGAGACCGATGAACGCGGGCAGGAGGTGCTGGCTGCCTTGTACGACTATGTTGAAATGATTGCGCCGGAGCGCGACTAAAACCGGTAAATCGGTGTCTGACCCGCAGGGTCAGACACCGGTAGGCGATGGCTGCTGGGTGGTGTCCGGCCCCGCGCGGCTATCCGGCCGGGTTCACCGGTTTTAAGCGCGGTGCGCGTTAATCGCGTCGCGCGTCTCCTGCGCCACGCGCCGTGCGGCCGCCGCAAAATCTTCCCCGCCCTGGGTCGCCGCGTACAGGATCGCACGCGAGGAATTGATCATCATGCCCGCGCCATTGTAGGTACGGCCGGCCTTGACGGTCGCCTCGATATCCCCGCCCTGCGCGCCGATGCCCGGCACCAGCAGCGGCATATCGCCCACAATTCCACGTACTTGCGCCAGTTCTTCAGGGAAGGTGGCGCCAACCACCAGCGCGCACTGGCCATTGGCATTCCACTTCTCCGCCACCAGCTTGGCGACGTGCTGGTACAAAGGCTTGCCTTCAACCTTCAGGAACTGCAGGTCCGAGCCGCCGGCATTCGAAGTGCGGCACAGGATAATCACGCCGCGGTCGCGCCATTCCATATACGGCTCGACGGAATCGGAACCCATGTACGGGTTCACGGTCACCGCATCCGCGCCATAGCGGTCGTAGGCTTCGCGCGCATACTGCTTGGCGGTGGCGCCGATGTCGCCGCGTTTGGCGTCCAGGATCAGCGGGATGTGCGGGTATTTCTCTTTCGCGTAGGCGCAGATCTTTTCCAGCTGGTCTTCCGCACCGAGCGCCGCGAAGTAGGCGATCTGCGGCTTGAAGGAGCACGCCAGGTCGGCGGTAGCGTCGATGATTTCGGTGCAGAACTGGTAAATCCCTTGCGGGTTGTTCTGGAATTGCGCAGGCAGGCGCGCCATATCCGGGTCCAGGCCAACGCACAGCAGGGAATCGTTGGCTGCCCAGGCAGCGGATAATTTTTCGATGAATGTCACGGCAGGCCTCTTTTCTTCTTGCGTTGCAAACCCACCATTATAACGGGCGCCGCCGTGCGCCTCGTGGGCCCGGATTGCGTGTATATTTCGATAATACGTTGCAGGGAGCGAAGAATGCGCAAATTTCTGGCAGTGGGTGTGCTGGCCTCGGTTTTCCTGACCGGCTGCGGTTACAACGAGTTCCAGGCCAAGGACGAGGCGGTCAAGGCCCAGTGGGGCGAGGTGGTCAACCAGTACCAGCGGCGGGCCGACCTGATCCCGAACCTGGTCAATACGGTCAAGGGCTATGCCTCGCACGAACGCGAGACCCTCGAAGCGGTGACCAAGGCCCGCGCCTCGGCCACCAGCGTGCAGGTGACGCCGGAGGTGCTGAACAATCCTGGTGCGCTGCAAAAATTCCAGCAGGCGCAGGGGGAGCTGACCAGTGCCCTGTCGCGCCTCATGGTGGTGGCGGAAAAATATCCGGAGCTGAAAGCCGACGCCAGTTTCCGCGACCTGCAATCGCAGCTCGAAGGCACGGAAAACCGCATCACCGTAGCGCGCCAGCGCTATATCGCGTCGGTACAGGACTTCAATATTCTCGCGCGGCGCTTCCCGACCAACCTGACGGCCAAGATGTTCGGCTACGACGTGAAGCCCAGCTTCACGGTGGACAACGAAAAATCCATATCAACCGCTCCCACGGTGGACTTCAACAAGAAGTAAGGAGCCGCAATGGCGACCTCTCCACGGCAAACACGCGGTGGCGGCAAGGGCTCCAGCCGCGAGGAAGACCGCTTGAGCGATCCCCTGCTGGATCGCGACCTGGCGCGCCGCACCGGCGGGCTCACTGAACACGCGCGGCGCTGGCGCATCCTTCCCGCCTCGCCGTGGCTGCGCCTGATGATCGGCCTCGCCATCGCGGCGCTGCTGGCGCTGGCCATCGCGGGCGGCGCCCGTGCCGAAACGGGCTTTGTCGGCGTGCCTGCCCATGCCGCCCGCGTCACCGACCAGGCCGGGATGCTGACGGCGCAGCAGCGCGCCTCCCTCGACGGCTTGCTGGCCGACTATGAGCGCCGGACGGGCAGTCAGATCGCCATCCTGCTGCTGCCATCCACCGCACCGGAAGCGATCGAGCAATACAGCATCCGCGTGGCCGATGCGTGGAAACTGGGGCGCAAGGGTGTCGACGACGGCGTGCTGCTGGTCGTGGCCAAAGACAATCCTTCCGCCCTGCGCAGGCTGCGGATCGAGGCCGGACGCGGAGTCCAGGGAACGCTCACCGACGCCCAATCCAAACGGGTTTTGCAGGACGTGATCGCGCCGCGCTTTCGGCAAGGCGATTTCCACGGAGGGCTCGAGGCTGGCATCAACGCCATCAGCGCCTTGCTGGAGAAGGAACACCTCCCCGCCTCCTCGGGCAGCTCGCCTGCCGGCGGCCTTGCCGGTCTGGCGGAGGCGGCGGGAGCCGGCGCAATCCCCGCCAGCGGCGGCGCGGCGAATGACGGTAACATGGCCGCTGGAGACCCGGGGCGTGCAGGCGGGGACACGGGCGGCTGGTCGGCCGGATGGCTGGTTCCCCTCCTGCTGTTCGGCGTCTTCGTCATCCTGCCGATGCTGCGCGGTCGAGCCCGGCGCGGATTGCACAGCGGCGGCTGGGGATCGGATGCCAGCGGCGTCCTGATTGGCGCCGCGCTGGGAAATGTCTTGAGCGCCGCGGCAAACCGTGGCGGCGGCAGTTGGGGCGGTGGCGGCGGATTCAGCGGCGGCGGCGGCACTTTCGACGGCGGCGGCGCCTCGGGAGACTGGTAATGCAGGCCCTGCCAAGCTCATTTTTCGGCCGCTGCAGACGCGCCCTGCACCATATACGCCATGGGACCTCCCATGGCAAACGCCTGTTCCCGCCCGCCACGCTGGCGGCAATCGAACAGGCCATCGCCCAGGGTGAGCAGCGCCACCGCGCCGAAGTGCGCGTGATCATCGAACCCGGCCTGGACGCCCGCGCAGCCTTCAACAACACCAGCAACCGCCAGCGCGCCCGCGCCCTGTTCGCCCAATACGGCGTGTGGGATACCGAGGAAAACTGCGGCGTCCTGATCTACATCAACCTGGCCGCGCGCGAAGTCGACATCGTGGCCGACCGCCACGTCGGCCGCCTGGTGGCCGACACAGAATGGCAGACCATCTGCCGCACCATGACCAGCGGCTATGCCCAGCGCGACTACCACGCCAGCACGCTATCGGCGCTGGAACAGCTCAACACCCTGTTGGCGCGCCACTACCCCGCCGATGGCAAACGCCCCAACCAACTGCCCAACGACGCGCTCATCCTCTAAAATAGGCTTCCCAACCGACTCGCGGAAGCTCCATGAAATTAACGAATAAAGTTGCCATCGTCACCGGCGCCACTCAAGGGATCGGCCTGGCCTGCGCCCAGCGCCTCATTACCGAAGGGGCCAAGGTCATGCTGGTGGACATCAAGCCGGAAGGCGTCCAGGCCGCCGAAGCGCTGGGCGACCAGGCCCGCTTCTACGCCGCCGACGTCAGCCAAAAAGCCGATGTGGACGCCATGCTGGCCGCCACCCTAGCCGCTTTCGGCCGGGTCGACATCCTGGTCAACAATGCCGGCGTCACCCATAAATGCAATTTCCTCGACCTGGCGGAAGCCGATTTCGACCGCGTGCTCGGCATTAACCTGAAATCCATGTTCCTGTGCGGCCAGGCAGTCGCGCGCGAAATGGTCAAGCAGCGAAGCGGCTGCATTATCAATATGTCAAGCGTGAACTCGGAACTGGCGATTCCCGACCAGGTTCCTTATGTGGTGTCGAAGGGCGGCGTGAACCAGCTGACCAAGGTGATGTCGCTGAACCTGGCGCCGTATGGCATTCGTGTCAACGGCATTGGCCCCGGCACCATCCTGACCGAATTGGCGAAACAGGCGGTCCTGGCCAGCCCGGAAGCAAAACGCACCATTTTGTCGCGCACTCCTTTGGGGCGTTGCGGCGAGCCGGAAGAGGTCGCTTCCATCTGCGCTTTCCTCGCCAGCGACGACGCCAGCTATATGACCGGACAGACGCTTTTCGTGGATGGTGGCCGCATGGCGCTGAATTACGTGGTGCCGGTCAAAGAATAGTTATTCGAAATATGAATAACGATCATCGAAAATGAAAATTGGACTGATATGTGGCATTGCACCATAATTGCACATGTCTCCACTATTCTCCTCCAAGAAAATAGTTTAAGCCCGCTTTAACCAGCGGGCTTTTTTTTTTTGCCCATTTCCGGGTCAGGAACAATTGGGGACATGACAACACCGGAAGTTTGATTTATGTCATGGTGCGGTCACACCCCATCCTTATAATGGGCACATCTGAGACACACGCAATCGATATGCGTGGTCGCAGAAGGTGCGCCGGCCCTGTGCCGGCGCAACCGCTTCCGTGATATCGTCCCACCCATGCAAAAATTCTTGACCCTGCTGTTCCTCAGCGACGCCCAGGCGCGCCTGCGCTTCTGGGGCGCCATCACGCTGTTCGTCCTTAACTGCATCATCGGTTCGATCCCCGGCGCACGCGCCGAAGCCGCAGAGTATGCCAGCGGCCTGGTGCTGCATAGCTGCGGCTATTCCTTCCTGGCCTTTCTGCTGTTTACCGGTTGTCAGGGTGAACCGGCGCAGCGCGCGCTGAAGGCCGTGTTCGGCATCGCCATCATGGGCGCCATCGACGAATTCGTCCAATCCTTCTTCCCTTACCGCCATGGCTCGGTCGATGACTGGCTGGTCGACATGGCGGCCGCGATCATCGCCTCGACGGTGATGTGGGCGCTGTGGAGCATGCGCAAACGCCCGGCCGCTTGACCTAAGCACGCCGAACGTGCCGCGTCGCGGCACCGTTCAGTCTCCAGCGACGGACGACACCTGGTTCGCCAGCACGATACTCCCGCCTTGCCTTGTCAGCAGCGGCCGCTGGCCGAGAGCGCAGATGTCAAGTGCGTCAGCCGTCGCCGTAAGGGCGTACACTTCCTCAGCGCGCAGACCTTACGTGGCTATTTAGGGAGGATATATGAAACTTTCCGTAATCGTGCTGGTGAGCCTGGCCCTGGCGGGCTGCGCCCATGACAGCAGCAGGAAGACCGCCAGCGTGGATGAAGGCAGCACCATGGGCAACAGCAGCTACAGCGCCAGTGCTTCCGCCAGCAACCGGAGTGCGGACACCTGGGACGGCGTCGTGCAGTCGATCGATCCGGCGGGCTCGATGTCGGCCAGCGGCGCGGTAGGGGCGGCGGCGGCAGGTGGCGGCAGCGGCTATCGCGTCACCGTGAAAAAAGCCGACGGCACCACGCAGACGATCAATGTGGACAGCATGCCCAGCTATCGCGTCGGCGACAACGTCAGTTACTCGAACGGCTCGCTGAGCTCCAGTCCGAAATATTAATAAACCTTCTCGACCTGGTAACCGTGCTGGCGCAGCAAGGCCGGCACGCCCTTGTCGCCCACCAGATGCAGCAGGCCGATGCCGATGAAGGCGTCGCTCTTGCGCATGATCGCTTCAATATGGGCCGCCATTTCCGGGTTGCGCTTGCCCAGCAAGGTGCCGTCCATGAAGCGCGCTGACACCGTGTCGCCGGAGGTCAGCTCACGCGTCAGCGCAGCGATGCGGGACGCATCGGCAGCGCCCCACGCCTCGACCAGGCCAGCCGATTTGCGCAGTGCAGCACCGCTCTCGATGTCGGCGATATTCTCCAGCAGGTAGGCTTCCTGCTGCGCGTCGCTGAGCGCGCCGAACAGGCCCAGCTGGTAGTCGGCGTTCTCCAGTTCCAGCAAGGGCTTCTTTTGCTGGGCTGCGTTGTGCAGCAGGTAGGCTTCCACTCCCATGCCGCGGTTGAAGCCGCTTTTCTCGATCTCCTGCCCCACCAGGATATTCGCCAGCACCCACGGGCGGTAATGCTCGACACCGGCCAGGGGCAGCTTGATCGTCTCGAGCGCGGCCTGCAGCCTGGCCAGCGCCGCCGGCGACAAGTGGTCGCGCACGGTCTGCCCGGCTGGATACTGGCCATGGCGAGCCAGCGCCTTGTAGTAAGGCTCGCTGGCGCGCACGTCGAGTTCCAGCACCAGGGCGCTGGACTTGGCCAGCGCCTCGGTGACCTCGGCTTCGAGCGGGAAGAAGTCCTGCTTGCCCACGTGAATGGTGCCAAACAGGTAGGAAGTTTTGCCCTCGTGATGCACGCGGTACAGTGTGCCGCGGCGCGGCACATCGTTGAGCTGGATGGCATCCGCGGGCGCGGCGGCGTGCGCCGGCGGGATACTCATATCCATACAGTGTGCCGACGAGGAAAATGACAATGCAGTGAGGAAGACAAGCTTGCGAAACATGGCATCTTTTCATGGGATGCCAGTTGCGCAGCCAGGCATGGGCTGAAGGCTTCCGTTGCGAAAGCCTTGTTGCCCATACTAAAGTCTTTTACTACCTGACGGCAATACTCATTTCGCCAAGTAACAACACTTTATTTCGCCAGTTCAACCAGAACGGCCGTATACATTTCCAGGTTGAGCATTAATTGCTTTTCCGTAATGAACTCATGTTCGGAGTGGCCGGTGTACACCTTGCCGGGCATGGCTGGGCCGAAGCTCACCGCGTGCGGGAACAGGCGCGAATTGGTGCCGCCGCCTATGGCGACCGGTTGCGGATCCTTGATGCCGGTGTAGTGCGAGAACACCTTCATCAGGGTCGGCAGTTGCGGTGCATTGTCCTGCACCCAGGGCTCGCCGATCTGCGCCGCCAGCGTGGCGCGCGACTGGTTCTGCTCCTTCCAGGCATCGAAGGCGGCGTTGATTTCCGTGGTCAGTTCGGCTGTTGTTTTTCCGCGCGGACGGCGCAGGTTGATGCCCAGGACCAGGCCTTCCTCGGTCGGCTTCAGGGTCGTGGGCGACACCGTCATCGGCCCCATGAACTCGTCGGCGTAGGCAATCTTGCCGAACTTCTCGCCCTGGAAGCCGGTGCCGATCATGTCGTTGACGAAATCGACCATCATCCCGGCCTGGCTGCTATGCCATTGCTGCACCGCCAGCGCGTCGGCCAGCATGGCGATGGCGTTCACGCCGTCTTCCGGCTTCGACGAGTGCGCGGACAGGCCCTTGGCCGCGATCACCAGGCGCTTGCCTTGCCAGGAATAGTGGTAGCTCATGCCACGCTGCCTGGAAGCGCGGGCGCGGATGGCCGCTTCCAGTTCGGCGTCGGCATTGTCGATCACGGCGCGCGCATCTTCGGGGATCTGGCTGTCGAAGAAGCCGCCGGTGAAGCGCTCCACCGTGGGCGAGCTTCCCACCGCCGCGCCGAAGTTGGGCAAGGTCACGCGCAGCGCGCCCCATCCCTTCTCGGCCGTCACCGCCGGGTATTCGGCATCGATGGTGATATTGGTCTGCGGCGGCGTATGGGTCTTGAGGAAAGCCTCCAGCGGCGCCCAGTCGGATTCCTCCGCCATGTAGATATACAGTTCGATGCGCTTCTTCAGCGGCACATTGCGGTCCTTGATTGCCTTCATCGCATACATGGCGGTGGCGATCGGGCCCTTGTCGTCTTCGGTGCCGCGGCCCAGCAGCAGACCGGGCTCGCTGCTGCGGTCAAGCTTGAACGGCGACTGCTTCCACTTGCCCGGGTCGACCGGCTGCACATCGCCATGGGTGATCACGCCGATGCGCTCCTTGCCCTGGCCCAGCCCCACCACCATGACGTGGCCGAAATCGTTGAAGTCCAGCCCCAGATGGGCCGCTTCCTGCTTGATGAAACGCTTGAAGCCGATGTGCTGGGGGCTCATATTGAACGGCACTTTTTCATCGGCGACGGTGTTGAAGCTGACCATACTGGCCAGGCTGTCGATCACTTTTTCGCCGTAGGTCTGGCGGGCATAGCGGGCGGCGGCGGTGGCGGCATCGCTGACGGCGGGTGCCGCGTGGGCGGTGGAACAGGCCAGCATGGCGGCCAGAACGAGTCTCTTGATCATTGTGCTTATTGGTAGTTGGAGAGGATTTTGCTGATGACGCCTTCGCGCAGCAACTGGGTGATGGCGGCATCGACTTCCGCCACCGCCACGTGGCCTTTGGCCGACACCGCGCAGCGGGTCTGGTAGCTGCGCACCACCAGCGGCTCATGGACGCTTAGCTTTTCGCCCTTGTGCAGCTGGTAGTCGTAGAACGTCTTGATGGTGGCAACGTGGCGCAGGCGGCCGGCCGCCAGCTTGCGCAGGTTGGCCAGGTTGGTGTTCACGTCGGCACGGACAAAGCCGGACCCCATGGCCCGTTCCATCTCTGGATACTGGAAGCCAAGCACCGTGCCGATCGGCTGGCCCGCGAGGTCGGCCAGCGACTGCGGTTGGGCCGCGGACGACGCAGTGATGACCATTTCCGTCTGCGGCATGAAAGCCTGGGTCCAGCCGTAGTGCCCCGGCAGCCACTCGGGCAAATACAGGCAAAGCACATCGCCCCGCCCCGCTTCGAGCGCCATGGCGATGCGCTTGCGCGGCATGGACAGCGTGACCGGCGTGCGGCCCAGCTTTTGTGCCAGGGCCTCGGCCAGGTCCTTATGAATGCCGCCCACCACTTCGCCATTGCGGATATCCGCCAACGGCATTTCGGTGCCGGTATCGACCAGGACCACCAGCGGCGCGGCGCTGGCCGGTCCGATGGCCAGGAGTGCCGGAATTAAAGCGGAAATGACTTTCATCGGGAAATATTAACCCACCAGCAGGCTTTTTGTTTCGGTGCTATTCTCCTCGCCCATGAAACAAGCGCACCAGATCACACCCGCCATGGTCCTGCTGCTGGCCGCCGCCAGCGGCCTGATTGTGGCCAACCTGTATTACGCCCAGCCCCTGGTGGGTCCGATCAGCAAGGCGATCGGCCTCGATGCCGGCGCCGCCGGCCTGATCGTCACGCTGACGCAGGTCGGCTACTGCCTGGGACTGGCCTTCATCGTGCCGCTCGGCGACCTACTGGAGAACCGCCGTTTGACGGTAACACTGCTGGGCGCCACCGCCGTCGCGCTGCTGGGCGCCGCGCTGGCGAGCAATGTCGCCACCTTCCTGGCGGCCGCGTTCTTCATCGGGCTATGCTCGGCGGCGGCCCAGGTGCTGGTGCCGTTCGCCGCCCACCTGTCGGCGCCGGAGCGGCGCGGGCAGACCGTCGGCACGGTGATGAGCGGGCTGCTGCTGGGGATCATGCTGGCGCGTCCTTTTTCCAGCCTGGTGACCGATGTCCTGGGCTGGCATGCGATCTTCTTCCTGTCGACGTCGGCCATCGCCATGCTGGCGGTGGTACTGCACCTGCGCCTGCCGCAGCGCCGGCCCGAAGGCGGCTACCGCTATGGCGCCTTGCTGGCGTCCATGTGGACGCTGCTGCGCACCACGCCGGTACTGCGCCGCCGCGCCGCTTACCAGGCTTGCATGTTCGGTGCCTTCAGCCTGTTCTGGACCACGGTGCCGCTGGTGCTGGCCAGCCCGGCGTTCGGTCTGTCGCAGACCGGCATCGCCATCTTCGCCCTGCTGGGCGTGGCCGGTGCCATCGCCTCGCCGATCGCCGGCAAGCGGGCCGACCAGGGCAAGAGCCGCTCGACCACGCTGTGGGCCCTGCTGGCGGCGGTGGCGGCGTTCGGCGCGCCCCTGATACTGCATGGCGGCCGCGATTTCATGCTGGTGCTGTTGGTGCTGTGCGGGATCGTGCTGGACATGGGCGCCTCGGCCAACCTGGTGGTCGGCCAGCGTGCCATTTTCGCGCTCGGCGCGGAAGCGCGCAGCCGGCTCAATGGCCTTTACATCTCGATCTTTTTTGCCGGCGGCGCGTTTGGTTCTTCGCTGGGCGCCTGGACCTGGGCCCACTATGGCTGGAACGGCGTGCTGCTGGCGGGCCTGGCGTTCCCGCTGGCGGCGCTGCTGGTCTTCGCCACCGAGCGCGCCCCTAATGCGCCCACATCCTGAACTCGCCCTGCATCTGCAGGCTGCCGTTGATGTTCACGCTGCCCAGGTTGCCGGTCACGGCGGCATTCGGGTCGTTCTGCACGCTCATTGATTCGAAGCCGAAATTTGTGTAGCGCATTTGCGACGGCAGCGCGACGGCAATGTAGTCGCCGCTGCTGTCCGGGCGCGCTTGCACCTTGAGACCGACGGCGAACATGTCGACCGTGCCGCGCACATTGCGCAGCACGATATAGCGCGGCTGGCCGCCGTCGTGGAAGCCGAGCGAGAGGCGGCTGTCGGTCACGGCGCCCACCAGCGTGGGGTCGTTGACCACGACGTGGGCGGCGAAACTGATGCCGTCGCGTGCATTGACGCCCGACAGTTCCTGGTCGTCCAGGGGCGTGGGCGGCGCGGCCTGCAGCAAGGCCGGCGCCAGCAGCAGCATGGAGGCGAGTCGCATCATTGGCGGAATTTGATGTCGAGATAGTTGATCTGGATATTGCCGATGCGCGCA
Organism: Pseudoduganella violaceinigra DSM 15887; assembly: GCF_000425385.1. Classification (GTDB taxonomy): domain Bacteria; phylum Pseudomonadota; class Gammaproteobacteria; order Burkholderiales; family Burkholderiaceae_D; genus Rugamonas; species Rugamonas violaceinigra. Next base: position 372,488 of record NZ_AUDI01000001.1, read on the forward strand.
GAGCCCAGGTCCACATTGCCGCTCGGCGCCGTGAAGCTGATCTTGCCGATTTCAATGCCGCCGCTGGCCGCCTGGCCGGTGCCGAACTGGGCGTCCGGCCAGCCGATGCCGATGTGCAGGCGCGGCCCGCTGGCGTCGGCCTGCGCATTGACCAGGGCTGGCTGGCGCGCCACGTCGGCGACCGCCCAAGGCTGGCCGGTCAAGTTGCCGTTGTCGTCGGTGGCGCCAATGCGGATGTTATTCAACGCCAACTGTCCCGCCGTGTTGCCGCGGCCATTCGGGCGCAAGGCCCATTGGCCGATTTCCATGCGCAGCGCCGCGCCCAGCGCCAGGCCGTCCTGCGTGCGCGGAGTGGAAAACTGCCAGCTGCCGCCGTACAGCGCCAGGTCGCTCACCACCACGGCGCCGCCAGCGCGATCGATGCCGTCGGCGTTGACGCCGAAGTCATATGCCAACTGCCATTTCTGCTGGCCGCCCGCGTTCAGCGGCAGGCTGAATTGCGCGATATCGGCCAGGCCATTCGGGCTGCGCACGATATCGAAACGGTAGGGATCGGAAAACGGCAGCGCGCTGTCGCTGCGCGCGGCGCTGGGATTGGCGGCCCAGATGCTGGCGCCGTCAGGACGCGTATAGGTGACGCGCACATCGCCGTTCATGGCGAAGCCGCTCAGGTCGAAGCTGACGCCGTCGCCGCCGCGCACATCGGACAGCGCCTTGTCGCTCAGGGGGCGCAAGCCGCCGGCCACGGCGGGCGCCGCCACGCCCGCCAGGACGGCGCAGGCGGCCAGCATCAGGGAGCGCGGTGGGCGCCGCATCAGCGCACCGCCGGCAGGGCTGGTGCGACGGCCGGCAGCGCGGACAGCTTGTCGCGCCAGTTGAGCCAGACGCCCGACTGGGCGGCATCCGGCAATTGCGTGGTGCCGCTCGGCGCCTGGAACTGCACGCCCGTCTTCAGCACGGAAATCCAGAAATCACGGCTCGGCCCGGCGGCGTCGCCCGCGCGCACCCCGGCCAGCGCGGCGGCGCCGTCCCAGCGCTTGCCGCCGCCGGCATCGCTATGCGAATCGATCGTCACCGGCTGGCCGTTGGCATCCACGCCGTTCACCAGCAGCGAACCGGAAATGCTGTGCATTTTCAGGCCGACATCGCCCTTGATGCTGTCGAAGCCCATGCGCATGCCCACCACTTCGCGCGGCGTGGCCGCGTCGCCGGTGTTGCGGTACACGACTTCGAAATACGGATTGGTGATCGAGACTTTGCCGCCGTTCTGGCCGAACTGCAGCAGCCCCAGGTCAATATCGGCACCGCTGCCCTCGCGCGCGGGAAAGCGGTAATCGCCCAGGCGGATATGGCGCAGGCTGGCGTTCAGCTCGACGTCGGCATCGAGCGCGATGCGGGTGAAGTCGAAGCCGCCCAGCGTGCTGTTGCTGACCGCCAGCAGCCCCTGCCCGCGTGTGCGCGACAGGTCGTCGTCGCTCATGGGACGCAGCTGGGCGCCGGCCGGCGCGCAGAAAAAGGCGGCCGCGAGCGCGGCCGCAAAGAGACGGGATTCCATCCTCAACGATGTCGCAATGCGGCCGCTCACGCGGCCGCAACGCGTATCAGTGTGCCCAGATCCACACGGTGGTGCCGCGCAGGTCCAGCTGGTTGATCGCCATCGAGCCGTAGGATTTGTCGCTGTTGCCCATCTTGATGGCGTCCACCGAGATGTTCAGCAGTTTGCCGGCAGCCACTTGCACGTCGGCCGGGATGGCGATCTGCACCACGTCGCCGCCGGTGACCGGGTTGTACAGGGAGCCAGGATTGGTCACGCCCGCTGCGCCGGCCGCTTGCAGGAAGGAGTTTTTCGACAGGATGTCGATGGTGGCAGCAACCAGGCCGTTGACCTTGATGCCGTTGAAGCTCACCGAACCGCCGCCCAGGCCGTTGGCATCGACTGCGTCCGTATCGGTGTAGACGAAGGAACCGATATTGACGTTCAGGTTGGCGCCGATCGACACGCCATCCTGGCCGGTAACGGCGCTCAGTTCTGCGTCTTTGATCGGGGTCATGGCGGATGCGGACAGGGCCAGGGTGGACAGGGCGATCGCTACAGCGGTGGTAATGCGTTTCATAGCTTGTATCTCCGTTCGAATATGGTGGGTACTGCGCCTGTGCGCCCCCTTGCCGGCAGCCAAGCCTGGTGGGCCCGGTACAGCGGAGCGCTGTCTTAATATTGTCGCAATATTAATTAAATTCATGATAGGTTCGGCCGCCGCGCAGGGTCTAGCACTTCGCATTGACCGCGCAAGCCAAACGCTTGGCCTGGCGAGCCAGCCAGAGGAAGAGCGCCGTTCGCCGCATGTTGCTTGCAATAGCATAAGTTTTCGCGCGCCAAGTAGAGGTGTGCCTCTAATTTTTTTGCATCCTGGCGCGCGCGAAACGTGCGTAAATAAATAACAAAAGAGCAAGGACGAACGTTCGTCCACATTACAAATCGGAGACGCCATGGGTGCAGGATTCGACGCGCGCGCGACGCGCAAGGGCAGCGCTTTCCCCGCCATCTGGAGGGCGCCATGCTGATGCTGTTGATGGGGGTGCTGGCCGCCCTGATCGGCGGTTCCGCCGCCCTCTCGCGCAACGAGGTGCAGGAGCGTCCCAAGGGCCAGTTCGAGATGCCGCAAACCATGCTCGGCGGCGGCGCCTACTCGCAGTCGGTCAGCATGGAGCCCTACGCCGAACTCAAATACCGCCACATCGTGCGCCAGGCCTTCGACTACAGCTGCGGCTCGGCGGCCCTGGTCACCATCCTCAAATTCCACCTCGGCCTCGACGTCACCGAGCAGCAGGCCATGGAAGGCATGCTGGAAAAGGGCGAGAAGGAAAAGATCATCGAGCGCCGCGGCTTCTCGCTGCTGGACATGAAGCGCTACGCCGCCTCCCTCAACGTACCGGCCGCCGGCTACAAGGCCGAAGTGAAGGACTTGCTGACGCTGGACGAACCGGCCATCGTGCCGATCGACTACGGCGGCGCCAAGCACTTCGTGGTGCTGCGCGGCGTGCGCGGCGGGGTGGTCTTCATCGCCGATCCTTCGGCCGGCAACCTGGCCTTCTCGCTGCAGGAGTTCGCCACGCTGTGGGACAAGAACACCCTATTCATCCTGTCCGCGCCCGCCGGACAGAAAGCGCCGGCACAACTGGCGCTGAATGACCAGGAGCTGGGCGTGGTCGACATGGACCGCGTCACCAACCGTGGCCAGCTGGATCCCTTCAACAACACCACGCAGCTGCTCGAACGTGCCGTCAATTCGGGTGCGGCACGCACGTGGATGCACCGTCAATAAGGAAATGCGAATGAAATATCAGTACCTGCCATTCTTGCTTGCCACCGCCATGCTGGTGCACTCCACCGCCGGCGCACAGGAAAGCACGGCAGCCGCAGCACGCGATGCGCTGGCAAAGAAAGAAGGCGAAGGCGACCAGAGCGCCTTGCTGAAGGAAACCCTGACTGCAGTCGACAAGCAGTACTCCCTGATCCGCAAAGGAAAATCGCAGTTCACCTATGACCTGAACTACAGCTACATCGGCCAGGAAAAAATCGTCACCGATATCGCGGCCGACGGCCTGACCCTGTTCGAAATCGAAAACGTCTCGGCCCACATCGTCACCAACACCCTGTCCACCGACTACGGCGTGTGGGACAACCTGACCGCCAACGTCACCCTGCCCGTGATCGGCAAGTACGCCGAAGCCAAAGGCGGCAGCAATACCTCGTTCTCGCTGGGCGACATCACGGTCGGCGCGCGCTACCAGCCGTGGGAAGCGCGCCGCGACAGCGCCAACGTCACCGCCACCACCAACCTGCGCCTGCCCACCGGCCGCAGCCCGTTCAAGATCATCGCCGGCAGCGGCGAAGCCACCGGCAGCGGCGTGGCGGCCCTGTCGGCCGGCCTGAACGTGAACCGCATCGTCGATCCGGTGGCGCTGTTCGGCTCCGTGTCGCTGACCGCCAGCGCCCCGGCCACCGGTCTGCACCAGGTCAACGGCACGCGCGTGCTCAACCGCGTGGCGCCCGGTACCCAGTTCGGCTTCGGCATGGGCTTCGCGTACGCGCTCTCGTATGGCATTTCCACCACAATGTCCTTCCAGGGCGCGATCGCGCAGGGCGCCAAGTTGCGTTTTGCCGACGGTTTGAACGTGCGCACCAGCACCCAGACGTCGGCCATCCTGAACTTCGGCATGGGCTACCGCGTGTCGCCGAAAAACACGGTGAATATGTCGGTCGGCATCGGCCTCACCGCGGACTCGCCGAACTTCTCGGTGGGCTTGAACCTGCCGCTGGCGTTCTGACCAGGCAGCGATGCGCGCCCCGCTCCGCCTGGCGGCATGTGCCGCCGCGCTTCACTACGTTCTGCCCGCGCATGCCGCGCTGGTGGAAAACCTGACCACCAGCGTGGTGGCCATGTCGCTCGGCAATGCCGTGACGGCCGACCCGCCCGGCATCGACTCGGTGCACTTCAACCCCGCCGGGCTGGCGCGCCTGGCAGGCGACCTGACGCAGCACACCGCCTTCGGCGCCTCGATCCGCGCGCGCGCCAGCTTCACGCGCCCGGAAGGATTCGATATCGGCGGCTGGAAGGACGACCCGATCAGCGGCACCAGCACGGGGCCGATGCGCCAGGCCATGTACGTGCCGACCTACGGCATGCCGGGCTGGCGCCTGCCGGGCGTGGTGGTGCCGACCCTGGGCTTCGCCTGGCACCATCCCGATTCGAAATGGACCTTCGCCACCAATAGCTATATGGCGCAGGCGATCAGCCTTGACCGCACCACCGACCCGGACGATCCGGGCCGCTTCGACGGCCGCCAGATCCAGCTGCAAAGGCTGGTGTATGCCTCGCCGGCCGTCGGCTACAAGTATTCGGACACGCTGCGCTTCGGCGCCGCCGTGCCGATCGCGCACTCGGCCTTCGTGGTCGATACGCAGATGCGCTTCCCCAACCAGCTGCTGGGCATTTTCGGCAAACTGCAGCAGGGCTGGTGCCCGGAAGAAGGCGGCAACATCATCGACACCTTCGGCTTCGGCCTGTGCGGCGGCGGCAAGGAAGGCATGGTCAATCCGTTCAAGACAGCCGCTGCGATGCGGCTGGAGATGACGGCGCCGATCGACCCGACCCTGAACCTGGGCGTGCTGTGGGAGCCTGCGCCCTGGTTCGCCCTGGGCGCCGTCTACCAGGGCGGATCGAAGACGCGCTACACCGGCACATACGAATTCGACACCCAGCCGATGCTGCGCAACTTCGTGCGGGGCTTGAATTCCAGCCTGTTCGGCCCCGTGGCCGGCGCCATCCTGGGCCTGCCACAGGCGATTCCCGAGGTCCAGCGGGGCAATATGTCGGCCACCATCCCCTTCCCTTCGCACTGGCAGCTCGGGCTAAAGTTCAAACCGCTGCGCTACCTGCAGCTGAATGTCGATGCCAGCTATGCGCGCTGGAGCGACTGGAACCAGCTGGTGTTCGAATTCGACCAGAGCATCAAGCTGCTGGAAGTGGCGCGCCTGTACGGCATTCCCGACTCCACCAAATTGAAGATCCCGCGCGGCTACAAAAGCGTACTGAATATGGGCTACGGCCTGCAGCTGTTTCCGTTTGAAGGGCTGGCGCTGCGCCTTGGCTACGAGCCGCGCAAGTCGTCCGTCCCGCTCAACAAGATCGACCTGATCGCACCGCTGCCGGACACCAAGCTGTATAGCGTGGGGCTGAACTGGCGTCTCAGCAAGAGCTATGAGCTGAACCTGGCCGCATCCTACATGAAGGGCAAGTTCGACGCGCCGGCCGAAACGTCGGACAACATGAACAGCAGCAAATTCCTCAACATCATTTACAACCCATATGCCGGCCACGATGTGGCGGGCGATATCAAAGTCCGGTATTTCGGATTCAGTCTTGTGGAACACTTTTAGGAGGATATGGGATGAAAAGACTCGCGACGATGTTCACCATCCTGGCCATCGGAGGCTCGGTGCAGGCGGCACCGGCTCCGGTTCCAGCCGCCAAGCAGGAACTGGTCAACCGCGTGCTGCAGCTGTGGCACCCTGAAACCATCGGCGAATCGATGCTGCAACAACCCGTGGGCGACGCGGTGCAGCAGGCGCGCGTCGTACTGCAGGGACGCGCGGCGCCCGAGAAGCGCGATGCCGCCCTCAAGGACATCATGGGCGACGCCCGCCAGTTCATGGATGCCAACCGCCCGGTAGCGCAAGCCAGCGCGCAAAAGGTGATGGGGACCACGGTGGCGCCGATCCTGGCCGAGCGCTTCACGGAAGAGGAGCTGCGCCAGATCATCGCCATCCTGGAATCGCCGGTGAAGAAAAAATTCGAAGCCATGGTGCCGGAGATGCAAAAGAAGCTGGGCGAAGGCGTGGCCGCCGATACCCGCTCGGTGATCGATCCCAAGCTGCAGGAACTGCAGCAGCGCATCGGCATGCGCCTGCGTAGCGCGGTGACGCCCTGAGCGGGAGCACAGGCCATGAGCTATTCTTCAGCTCTTCACCTGGTGCGCGGTGTGAAATCGCGCCTCTCGCATTCCGGCGTCGAAGCGGAAGCGCTGTTCCAGCAGGCCGGCCTGAACGAGGGCGACGGCCTGGCCTGCGACGCACTGACGCTGTCGGATAGACTCAGCCACCTGTGGGAGCTGGTGGTTGAAAAATCGGGCGATCCCCTGATCGGCCTGAAGGTATCCACCCCGCACCGCCTGGGCTGGCTGGGCGTGATGGGGCATATCATGCTGATGTCGCCCACCGTACAGTGCACGATCGAGCGCTGCCACGGCCATTCCAAGGTGGGCATCGTGCTGCCCGGCATGCACCGCGTGGTGCCGCGCCAGCGCTACGACTTTGTCTGGTGCGTGCTGCTGCGCACTTTGCGCTGCGCATCCGGACGCGACGACGCGGTGCCGGTGATGGTGGAATACGCCTTCCCCGAGCCGGCCAATGCGGCCTTCTTCGAGCATACCTTCGGCTGCCCGGTGCATTTCAACCGGCCGCATAACGTGATGGAGTTTTCCGACACCGATATGGTGGCGGCACTGCCAAACGGCGGCGTGCCGCAGCCCGGCGACGGGCAGCCGATGCTGGCCCGGCTGGCCCAAGCCCAGCCGCCGGCGTTCACGGCGCGGGTACAGGAAATCCTCGCTGCGCTGCTGCCGAAAGGGCCGCCGCACCGCGATGCCGTGGCCGGCCTGCTGGCCATGAGCGAGCGCACCTTGCAGCGCCGCCTGGCCGAGGAAGGCACCAGCTTTTCCACCCTGGTGGACGACACCCGGCGTGCACTGGCGCGCCAGTCGCTCGAAGCGGGCGAGCTGTCGCTCAAGATGCTCAGCTTCCAGCTCGGCTTTTCCGAACCGAGCGCGTTCTACCGGGCCTGCAAGCGCTGGTTCGGCATGACGCCGTCCGACCTGGCCAACCACGGAGAAAAACATGGCATGGTATAGACCCGAACACCCGGCGCAGCTATTCGGCCAGCTGCTGGTCAAGCACAAGCTGGTCACGGAAGAACAGCTGCTGCGCGCGATCGAACACCAGCGCCAGACCGGCCAGCGGCTGGGCGAGATTTTCGCCGAATGGGAGCTGGTCACGCAGCAGCACGTGCAAGACATCCTGCGCAAGCAGCGCCGCGTGCGCATGGCGGCAGCGCTGATCGCGGCCGTCTTCGCGCCGCTGGAGGCCTATGCCGCCGAAGTGCTGGCAACGGCGCCCACGCTCGCCGGCGCGCCCGCCGCGATCGTGCCGCGCAACGGTTCGCTGCCGGCACTGGCCGAAGGCGAGCTCGATGCGGTCTCCGCGCAGGGGCTGGACGACGACCTGGTTCAGCAGGTGCGCGACCAGTTGAAGCGGCACGGCGTGGAAGTGGTCGGCGACCTCGGCAAGCTGGTCAATCCGGTGCTGGGGGTGCTGGACTCGAATGTCAGCGTGCATAACGTGGTCTACGCGCCCAGCCGGGCCGCCACCACCGTGAACCCGGACGGCTCGCTGTCGCTGAATTTGCCGACCACGATAGGCGAGATCAATTTCAACAATATCCGCGTGCACGGCACAAGCGCTGGCGGGCCCTCGTTCGGCAGTATCTCCATCCGCGGCATCGACCTGACCGGCACGGTCATCACGATGGCGCCCAGACAATGAAGCCGTGCTTGCATCGATCGGCCCTTGCCGCAGCGCTGCTTGCGGGCAGTGCGCTGGCGGCCCCGAGCGCCGAACCCTCGCCGCCCGACCTGGCGGCGCTGGCCAACGGCATCGTCCATGTGGCCGATGCGCCCAGTCCCGGCCTGCCCGGCAAGGCTTTCACCGCCTGGACCCTGGTTTCCGCCCCGGTGCCGCGCCTGTGCGCCTTGGTGCAGGACTATGCGGCCTACGCCTCGTACATGCCGAATACGAAGAGCGCGCTGGCGGTGGGCGGCGGCGAGGGCTATGTGCTGGTCGACATGACGCTCGCCCTGCCGCTAGGGCAGGAGAAGAAATACCGCCTGCGCCTGGAACAGCAGCAGCCCGAGAGCGCGCAATGCAAGCTGGCCTGGCGCCTGGTGCCGGCCGGACTGGCGGCGGCGGACACCATCGCCGACACCACCGGCTACTGGCTGTTCACGCCGGTCTCCGGCGACAACGGCAAGACCCTGGTGGAATACCATGTCTATGCCGATCCGGGGCCGGTGCCTTTCGGCTTCGGCTGGATCGTCGACATGATGAGCAAGCGCAGCCTGCCGCGCACGCTGGAAGCCCTGCGCGCGCAAGCCGGAAAATAGCCTAGTCGGCGCAGCGGAAAACGCCGCGCATCTTGTCCTTCTGCTCGGAGGACAGCTGCGCGGCGGTTGCGTTGAAAATATAGTTCTCCTCTTCCCGCATCAGCAGGAAGCTGCCGTCGGCCTGCTCGCTCCATACCAGGTAGCCGCAGTAGGTATCGGCGTTGGCGAATCGGCCGGTGAAATCGACCGCCGCATACGTGCCCGGCATGCCGCTTTGCGAACTGCGATAGATGGTCACTTTCTTCAGCTCGCGCTGCTGCAGCGTGCCGGCGCGCGCGGCGCTCGCTTCCATGGCGTCGCGCCATGCCTCGAAGCTCCATTGCTGGCGCAGGCCCGCCCCCAGGCGCTCCCATGCCGCGCCGTAGTGGGCGGCATCCTTCTCGGCAAAGTATGCCTTGCTCAAGGCTTCGACTCGCGCGCGCTGCGTGCTGGTCGGCTGCCAGGACGGGGCAGCACTGGCCGGCCCGGCCGGCGCCAGCGACTGCTGCAGCGCCGCGTTCATGCGGCGGAATTCCTCCAGCATGCTGTCGCAATCGGCTTTTTGCGCCTGGCACAGCGCATGCATCCGGATCGATGCCTGGCCATTTTCCATGACCACGGTGCGCCGCACCGCGGCAGGATGGGCCGGGTTGCCGGGTTCGGTGAAGGACCATAGCGTGCGGTTCGCCTTGTCGTCGGCGGTGGTCCAGCCGTTTTCCATGGAAACCGTGACATCGCCGCGCGCCTTGAGCGCCTCCAGCGCCGCGGCGGCGGACGGGTAGCCGATGCCGTCTTGCGGCAGGCCGGCAGCAGCGGCAATGAACAGGAGACTAATCATGGATGCAATATAGAGCAGAGATTAACAAGCGGTCAATTGTGATAGCATCCCGCGGTCTTACCAATAAACCAACGAGCTCAATGACCTCTACCCAGCGCCTGTCCGACGTCGTCGCCACCGAACTGGAAACCCGTATTCTTGAAGGCTCGCTGAAGCCGGGCGACCGGCTTCCGGCGGAGCGCGAACTGGCGGTGGAGATGGGCGTGTCGCGCCCCTCCCTGCGCGGTGCGCTGCAGGCGCTGGCTGCCAAAGGACTGCTGATCACGCGTCACGGCGGCGGCACCTTCGTCACCGACTCGATGCAGGCGGCGTTCACCGATCCTTGGCAACAGATGCTGAAGGATCATCCCGATATCCACGGCGACATGCTGGAGTTCCGCCATATGCTGGAAGGCCAGGCGGCACGGCTGGCGGCGGAGCGCGGCACGGAGGAGGATTTCGAACGGATTCACAGCTGCCACGAGGCGCTGGAGCTGGCGTTCTCCGAGCGGGACCTGGAGAAATGCATCAAGACCGACGTGGAATTCCACCAGGCGATCGCCGAGGCTTCGCACAATGTGTTGATCGGGCACTTGAGTTCAAGCCTGCACAAGGTGATGGAGGGGCATGTCCAGGGCAATCTGGAATACCTGACCGCGCGGCCCGAGCTGTGGGCCCAGCTGCAGGTGCAGCACCGGGCGATCTGGGATGCGGTGCGCGAACGCAGGATGGAGGTGGCCGGGCGCGCCGCCCACCAGCATCTGGAATTCGTGCAGCAGACGATGCGCGAAACCATGAAGAACGAAGAGCGCCGCAGCGCGGCGGCAAGGCGGCTGGGGGCTGCCGCCTGACACCGGCAAGCCGAGTCGGCGCCCGTCTGCCCATGGCCCGGGGCCGCCACCCATCGGGGTCAGCCCCTTGGGTCTGACCCCGCCTTACCGGTTTTACTTGGCCCGTGCCTTGGCAAAAGCATCCCCCGCCTTCCACTCCGGCATCTTCGGCGCATCAGCCACCATCCGCCCCAGGTTCAGGGTGAACTGCGCCATCTGCGTCATGCCCGCCATCGACCAGTTCGGATCGTATTCATCGCTGACCTGGTGATAACGCTTGCGGTACGCCGACCGCATCTCTTCGGCCTTCTCCTTATCGCCCAGGAAGTCGCTGCCCGAGGTGATCGAGAACGCCGGCACGCCGGCCTTGGCAAAGCTGAAGTGGTCGGAACGGAAGTAGCCGCCCGCCAGGTCCGGCTTCTCCTTGGCGATCACCATCTTCATGCCCTTGGCGGTCGCCTCCGCCATCGCGCCCAGGTCGGTGCGCTCGCTGCCGCCCGTGCCGATGTCGCGCGTGGTGCCGATCCAATTCAGCGAATCCAGGTTCAGGTTGGCCGCCGTCTTGTTCAGCGGCCAAAGCGGCGCCTGCGCATAGGCCGCGCTACCGAGCAGGCCCTGCTCCTCCGCAGCCACCCACAGGAACATCTGGCTGCGTTTGGCCGGCGCCTTGGCGGCTTCCTGCGCCATGGCCAGCAAGGCCGCGCTGCCGGAAGCGTTGTCCACGGCGCCGTTATAGATGGTATCGCCGCCGCTGCCCTGCTTGCCCAGGTGGTCCCAGTGCGCGGAATAAATCACCACCTCGTCTTTCAGCTTCGGGTCGGTGCCCGGTACCACGCCCGCCACGTTGAACTGGTCGACGATGCGCACATCGGCTTTCATATCGCCCGCCAGGTTGGCTTTCAGCGCCACCGGCTTGAAGTCCTTGCGCTCGGCGTCCGCGCGCAGCTGGTCCAGGTTCAGGCCGGCGGCCTTGAACAGTGCGACGGCGGTGTCGTTGGTCAGCCAGCCTTGCAGCTCGGTACCCGGCGTGCCTTGCGCCAGCTGGAAGCGTTCCACGCCGTCCCAGCTGTTCTTCACCACGCTAAAGCCGTAGGAGGCCGATGCGTCGGTGTGGATCAGCAGCGCGCCGACCGCGCCGCGCCGCTTGGCTTCTTCGAACTTGTAGGTCCAGCGGCCGTAGTAAGTCAGGGCATTGCCGCCGAAACGGTTGGGCGCCTCCGCCGTCGGCTGCGGGTCGTTCACCAGCATGACGATGACCTTGCCCTTCACGTCCTGTCCCTTGTAATCGTCCCAGCCTTCTTCCGGCGCCGTGATGCCGTAGCCCACGAACACCAGGCCGGCGTTAAAACTATGCGACGCTTGTGCATCGCCCGGCGCAAAAACCCAGTCCTTGCCGAAGCTGGCCGGAAGCGCAGCGCCGTTCACCTCCAGGCGCAAGTTCGACGCAGCCGCGTCGGTCTTGACGCCGGCGATCTTCACAGGCTGGCGGTAGGTAATGCCGTCGACCGGCTTCAGGCCCGCGGCCATGGCCTGGCTTTCCAGGTAGGCGACGGTCAGGTCGCCGCCGCGCTGGCCGGTGCCGCGTCCTTCCAGCAGATCGCTGGACAGAAAGGCCAGGTGGGCGCGCAGCGGCGCTTCCTGCACGACGGCTTGCACAGCTTTGCCTGGTTTTGCGCCTGCCGCGTGCGCGGGGGCCAGCGCCAGCGCGATGCTCGCGGCCAGGGTGGAGACTACGAAGGTGGTTTTTTTCATGTCGTTGTCGTCGGTTTGTCCTTAGGAGCGGCTCCATGGCCGCGCAGGCATTCTAGCGAATTTGCCGCGCACGCCAAGCTGCAGCGCAGCATGCGGGATGGTATCCTACGCGCCGTATGCAAAACCTCCCTTACATCGGCCGTTTCGCGCCCTCCCCGACCGGACCGCTGCACCTGGGCTCCCTGGTGGCGGCCATGGCCAGCTACCTCGACGCAAAAGTGCATGGCGGCCAATGGCTGGTGCGGGTGGAAGATGTTGACCGCGACCGCAACGTGGCGGGCGCCGACCAGCACATCCTGGCCTCGCTGCAGCGCTGCGGCATGCACTGGGACGGCGACGTGACGTGGCAAACGCAGCGCGAACACCTGTACGATGCCGCGCTGCGCGAACTGGGCGCGAATATCTATCCCTGCGGCTGTTCGCGCCGGGAAATCGCCGACTCCCAGCTGCGCCTGAGCCAGGCGGGCAACCCGAACCTGGTCTATCCCGGCACCTGCCGCAACGGTCTCGCCCCGGGCCGCACGGCCCGCGCGCTGCGCCTGCGCACCCCGCAGGAACCGCACTGCATTGTCCACTTCCACGATCGTTTCGCCGGTGACGTCAGCCAGGACATCACCGCCGAAGTGGGCGACTTCGTCGTGCGCCGCGCCGACGGTTTCTGGGCCTATCAGCTGGCGGTGGTGGTGGACGACGGCGCACAGGGCATCACCGATATCGTGCGCGGCGCCGACCTGCTCGACTCCACGCCGCGCCAGATCTTCCTGCAGCAGCTGTTAGGCTTGCCGCAGCCGCGCTACCTGCACGTGCCGGTGGTGGTCAATGAGGACGGCGAAAAGCTGTCCAAACAGACCGGTGCGCAAGCCTTCGATACGGGAGCCGCAGCAGACGCCCTGCTCGACAGCGCCCTATTGCCGGCGGCCCGCTTCCTCGGCCTCGAGGTGCAAGCCGACAGCATCGACGCGTTCTGGCGCGCGGCAATTCCCGCTTGGGATGCCTTGCTGCGCGCCCATGGTGAGGCGCCGCACAGACCCTGACGCAGCCTTGGCCGCAGACTGGGTCCACCAGCATCCGGAGGTGGACCATGCGGCAAATGTTGATCTCTTGCGCCTTGAGCGCGCTCGTGCTGCCGGCGGCCGCCGACGACAATACCTTCCGCTGCATCGATAGCCAAGGGGCAGTCATGCTGACCGACCGCCCATGCGAAACCGTGCCCAATGTCGGGCGCCCCGCCATGGCGAAGGAACATGTGGCGCTGCCGCCATCGGAACAGGGCCGCGGCAGCTGGACCCGCAAGCCGGCGGCCAGCGAAGCACCAAAGGTCGATGTGGAAACCCTGCGCGTGGCGCGGCAAACCCTCGCACTACGCGACAAGGTCGCCAGCGCACGCTAGCCTTTCAACCGTCGCCTTCGTCCTTCGGCAACAACAGCATGCAGCCGGCTGCGGCGCCATGCGCGATGGGCAGCAACAGCAAAGTTACCTGCGCCGGAACATCCCGATCGCTGACAGAAAAGTAGGTGATCGCCACCGCCATGACGATAGGCGCCAGCGGCAACACGGCCGCCGATAGCGTGGCGGGTTGCAGGCGGCGCACGGCGAGCAGGTTCAGCGTCAGCGCCGCCAGGTAGAGAATGCGGTACACCGATTCGGCGCGTACCGTCGAAAAGTGCGCGCTCGCAAGCATCCCTTGCATCAGCAGCCCGAGCAAAAGCGTCAGCAGAAGCGCGGGCAAGGCAGAGCGTTCCATGATCACTTCAAGCCTCCCATTGTCACTGGAAGTAATAAAGCAATTTTTGCGCCAAGCTTATGTGTCAAGGGGAACGGCGCGAATCCTTGCGGAATGGAGCAATTTCTGTAAGGAATTTCGACATCTATCGGTTGAAGCGGATGGCCTTGTTGAGGCGATCGATCAGCTCATCCGGCATATGCCGCGAGCACATGATATGGCGCGTTTCGCCTTTCGGCATCTGCGCCAGGCGCAGCAGACGCAAGCCCGCTTGTGAAATGGAATTCGCCAGCAAGTAGTGGCCTTCCTCATCCGATACGAAGATCAGGTCCACACTGCGCGCGCCCAGCGACTGCAACATTTGCAAGGTGGTACCGGTCGAGACGGCAATCGCCGGTTTCGCCTGGGCCAGCAAGGCATCGATGGCCGGGCCGTAGGAATATTTATCCTTCACCATTACTCGCAAGCCTGGACGGGCCAGCAATTCGGGCAAGGTTTCGCTCCCGTCCACCGCCAGGCCCGCATGCACCAGCACCATCCATCCCTGGTCGCGGTAAATCGGTCGCGTGAACTTGGCGAATTGCAGGCGCTCCGGCGTCTGGAACCAGCCGATGGCGCAGTAGTCGCCGGCGTTTTCGCGGATGGTCAGGAGTTGGCGGTTGGTGGGCATTTCGCTCCACTGCACCTTGATGCCGGCGCGGGCGAATGCTTGCCGCGCGGGGGTACCGGTCAGGCCGGCCGGCGTGCCATCGTCCTGGCGCAGCAGGTAAGGCGGGCGCAGGTTAAAGAAGACAGTAATCGGCTCGGCCGCCTTGCAGGGAGTTTGCGGCAGGCAGCAGCACGCGAGCAGTGCCAGTCCGAATAGCTGTCTCATAGCAAGTCCATGGTAGCACAGCGGTATAATAGCGGGCTTGCCTTTTGAATAATCGGTTTTCAGAGAAGAAGATGCACACTACGCCAGACACCCGCCCAGCCGTTGTTTTGCTGCACAGTTCACTGAGCTCGCGCAGCCAGTGGAATACCCTGATCGCCGAACAAGAGGCGAATTTCCGCTTCATCGCCATCGATTTGTTGGGCTATGGCAAGTCCGCCTTCCCTAGCGAGGCGGCAGCGGCCGGCTACACCCTGGCGCATGAAGCCGATGCTGTGGCGGCAGCCCTGGCCTCCCACCTGGACGCCGGCGAAACCTTCCACCTGGTCGGCCACTCCTACGGCGGCGCCACCGCCCTGCGCCTGGCGCGCCAGATGCGCAATCGCGTGCTGTCGCTGGCGGTATTCGAACCGGTCGCCTTCCACCTGCTGCCGGCGAGCGATGCCGGGCGCCAGGAAATTGAAGCCGTGGTGGCCGATATCAATGCCGCCGCCAGCGCCGAAGACGCCACCCGCACCTTCATCGACTACTGGAACCGCGCCGGCGCCTTCGACTCCCTGCCGGACATGCAGCGCCACCGCTTCACCAGCGGTATCGCCAAGGTCAAGCTGGACTTCATCGCCCTGCTCGGCGAACCCGCCCGCGCGGCCGACATGGCGCAGCTCGACGTACCGGCCCTGGTGATGGCCGGCGCCAAAGGCCCGGCCTCCACCCGTCGCGTCGCGGAAACGCTGGCTGCGGCACTGCCGCAAGCGCAGTTCGCCCTGACCGCCGGCGGCCACATGGCCCCGGTCACCCATGCCGCCGCCGTCAATGAAGTGCTGCTTGGTTTCCTTGAAAATCAGCGCTTGCTCGCCTGACTAACATCTTGTAGCAATTTCCCCTGTACTCTGGCGGCTGGCCGCTGGAGTGAAAGAAACCAGGTTCTGAATTCTTCCACTCTTTTGACCGGCACGCCTTCGTGTTGGTCAAGAATGAGCGGATGGCTCCCTGCCTGCAGGCGAAAAAGGGGGCGCTGGCCATTTGGCCGGATGTAAACGGCAAGCGGCAAACCGATGGTAAGTGGGTAGAACGGGATATCGGTTGCGAGAATTGCTTCGAAAGATGGATGATTTTCCCGTCCTTCGGCATCAAGTAGGTCTTGATACCAGAAGAACTTTTCCTCTGTTATTTCAACCCAGGCGCCCCAGAGAAAGCTTTCGCTATGCTCGTGAATGAGGATCTCAATCGAACCATAAAGATAGAATCGCTCATCGTCAATAACGCAGAGCTCACCATTTGACCAAAGCCGCTCCCCCCTTTGTTCGAGAGGAAGCTTGGCCGCTTCAGTCGGCATAGAAACGGGAATCGATCCAGATAACGAACTATGCGCCTTTCCGCAGGATGGGCAATTTTCGAGGGCCATGTGCTCTTCCTCCATACTCGACTTAGGTGAAAATGTAATGTTCGATTACCTCGGGCCGGTATTGCTTTATGACGGTGCTCCTTGCAACACCAAGCGACTGCAGGAATGAACGAATTGCACTGATCCCTTGCTGCAAGTCGTGAACCTCAACATCTATAATCACAACACCCATTCCACTTCCGCCGCCCGTTACTTCACCGAGCTGGTTCCGCTCGAGAAATTCTTCCAGAGGATCTTCAACATCATCTCGTCCATCGAACTGAAAATCTTCGGATAGGAAGACAATCTCTAAAAAGTGGTACTCATGCATAGTGGATTAAGGCAGCTTGAATTCAAGGGGGTGCCAGAGCCTAGCAGTCGGCAGCAATACTCGTCAACCTGGGAGGGCTGCGCAGAAATGCGCCTCTCTGCATGACATGAATCGTAGTATCCTGAACAGGATGGGCAGAGTGCGGAAGACCTTGCCGCTTGGGGTCCTCTGCGGAGCTGCCGCAACAAAGCCACGATGTGAAGCAGGATCGCACGATCTCAATTCGGGAGCGGCATCATGAGTGACACGCGCTACAACCAGCAGTTGGCGCTCCATGTCGAGCGGGGTATCGAACTGCTCGCCCACATGGGCGCCGCCAATGCCTGGATTTACATGCAAAGCAACCATGTGCCGCGCGGCGTGATACTGCGCGTACTGGCCTACCCCCAGCAGCGCCGCCAATCCGGCGCCTCATTGCATTAAGTTCAGCTCACGCACGGCCTGAAGGACGCGCAGCTTGGCGGCGTCGGGCCGCTTGCCGCTGCGCCAGGCCACCATAGCCTCCCACTCCCAGTGCGGCAAGTCCGCAATCTCCAGCTTCACCAGGTTGCCCAGCTTGAGCTGGCGCGCCGCCGCCATCTCCGGCATGAAAGTCAGGAAGCCATGTTCCTGCGCCAGCAGGATGGAGGCGGCCGATGGCTGGATGGCGTGGATCGGGCTGTCGTTGCGGCGGTGCGCGCGCAGCATGCGTATCAATTCATCGCAGTCTTCGCCCCAATATTGAGGCGCCAGGCGCGCGTTGGCCACGTCGGCCAGCAGCAGCTTGCCGCGCCGCGCCAGTGGATGGCCGCGCCGTACCACTGCCACGATCGGCGATACCAGCAGGCGTTCCAGATGGATGCCCGCAACGGCGGGGCATTTCAGCACCAAGCCCAGTTGCACGCGACCGGTCAGCAGCTGTTCCATGATGACTGGCGAGTGGTCGGTACTGCAGCGGATTTCCAGCGGCGCGTCGGCCAGTTTCAACAGAATCGGCCCAAACAGCAGGGCCGCCATCGACGGGACGCAGGCCAGCGTCACCTGGGGCAGCGCGGGCGCGCCCTGCACTGCCTTCCGGCCCGCTTCGATGGCGGCCAGCGCCTGCTGGGCCGCCGGCAGGAAAGTCAGGCAGGCCGGCGTTGGCGAGGCGCCGCGCCGGTGGCGGGTGAACAGTTGCACGGCCAACTGCTCTTCCAGCGCCGCCACACGCTGGCTCACCTGCGGCTGCGACCAGCGGCGCCGCGCCGCAGCCTGGCTGAAACTTCCGTATTCCACGATTTCCACCAGCAAGGCCAGGTCGTCGAGACTCAGAGACATAAGAAAATCCAATATGAAATATGACCAGATAACGGCTTCTATTATGTCTTACTCCCGCCTAAGATGGCTGCATCGCAGATGGAGGAAACGTATGACCGGAGCACAAAAAGCCAGGCGGCTGGGCAAGCACTTCCTGATGATCGACCACGTGCTGGTGGTGGCCGGCTTCTACCTCGTGTTTCCCATCATTGGCCTGCATTTCGTCGGCAAATTGGGCTGGGCGGCCGCCGCGGTCGGGCTGGCGCTGGGGGCGCGCCAGGTGGCGCAGCAAGGCCTGGCCCTGTTCGGCGGCTCGCTATCGGACCGCTACGGCGCGCGGCCGCTGATCGTCGCGGGCATGCTTTTGCGCGCCGGCGGTTTCGCGCTAATGGGCTTCGCCGCGAATCCGGGCTGGCTATTGGTGTCGTGCGTGATGTCGGGCCTGGGCGGCAGCCTGTTCGAGCCGGCACGCGGCGCGCTGGTGGTCAAGCTGACGCGCCCGGCCGAACGCCCGCGCTTCTATTCGCTGCTGATGATGCAGGAAAGCGTTTCCGCCGTCACCGGCGCCCTGCTCGGCACCATGCTGCTGGGCGTGGACTTCCGCTGGGTTGGCCTGGGCGGCAGCGCATTGTTCGTACTGGCGGCACTGGCCAATGCGCTGCTGCTGCCGGCCTACCGCGTCGCCACGCCAGGCACCTCGTCCACGACTGCCATGCGCATTCCCTTGCGCGATAAGCCTTTCCTGCTGCTGGTGTTGACACTGAGCGGTTACTACATCATGACCGTACAGTTGATGATGCTGGTGCCTGTCACGCTATCCACGCTGTCAGGCACGCCGGGCACCGTGGCCTGGATGTATGCGATGGATGCGGTGCTTGCCCTGACGCTGCTGTACCCGATGGCGCGCCTGGGCGAGCGCTATCTGTCGCTGGAGGCGCGCCTGCAAACCGGCATCGGCATCATGTGCTGCGCCGTGCTGGCCATGTCGTCGGCGCGCGCGCTGGCGCCGATGTTCATTTGTATCGCTGTGTTCTATACAGGGTCGCTCGTCGCCGAGCCTGCACGCGAGTCGCTGGTATCGCGCTACGCACTGCCCTCGGCGCGCGCCAGCTATATGGGATTGAGCCGTATCGGGCTTGCCGCTGGAGGTTTGTTCGGCTACACCGCCGGCGGCTGGCTGCTGGACTGGAGCCGCGCCGCGCAGGCGCCGGGGCTGCCTTGGCTGGTGCTGGCCGCGATCGGCACGCTGACGCTGGCGGTATTGGCTTGCGCGGCGGCGCCGCTGCCACGAAAAAAAAGCCCGCCGGTGGCGGGCTGAACACTTTGGTTGGGTAATTCATTCTAGTGCGCGAAATAGCGTTTGATTCTATCCAATCGTCACTTGTGCCGATTCATTGATGGATGAGGTGGAAAAATGCATCACGCGGCGGCGCTGCGCGCGCATAGAATGCAGAAATGAAATCCTACATCGCCCAATGCGTCCTGCCCATTGCCGCCGAACTGGGAGAAGGGCCGCTCTATCTGCCGGCACAAGACCGCCTGCTATTCGTTGATCTGAAGCGTTGCATCCTGCATGCCTGGGATGCATCTACCCGCCGGCACGACAGCTGGCTGCTGCCCGATTATCTTTGCTGGATCGTGCCGCGCCGCGACGGCGACGGCTTCATGGCAGGCTTGCGCGACAGCGTCGTAAGACTTTGGCTGGAACCGGCGCTGCGCATCGCCCCCCTTGTCCGCGTCGTCGACAGCGCGCGCGGACTGCGCCTGAACGATGCGAAAGCCGACCAGCACGGGCGGCTGTGGTTGGGCTCCATGCATGATAGCGACTACCAGCAAGCCGCGGGCATGCTGTTCCGCCTTGATCCCGACTTGCGGCTGCATATTGCCGACGAGGGCTATCACATCTGCAACGGCCCTACCTTTGCCCCCGATGGCCGCACCCTGTACCACTCGGATAGCTTCATCGATGTGAGCTATCGCTATCCGCTGGCAGCCGACGGCAGCCTGGGGCCGCGCGAAGTTTGGCGCCGCTTTTCAGGCCGCGGTTCGCCGGACGGCATGCAGGCCGATAGCGAAGGCTGCATCTGGATCGCGCAGTGGGGCGGCGCGCGTGTCTGCCGCTTCAGCCCCGATGGCGAATTGCTGGCCGAAGTGCCGCTTCCCGTGTCCCAACCCGCGTCGCTGGCGTTTGGCGGCGAAGATTTGCGCACGCTCTACATCACGACGGCGCGCGAAGGCCTGTCGGCCGAACAATTGGCGCTGGAACCGCTGGCGGGTGCCTTGTTCACTGCCCTGATCGACGTTCCGGGCCTGCCGGCCAATGCCTTCGGCGCCGGTTGATCTGGGCCCGGCTTTGGCATCGTCACCAACTCGAACGACCCACTGTCGGATGCGGCGCTGTCGGCAATCGTGCGGAAACGCCCGTCCGGCAGCGGCATGCCGGGCGATGCCTGGAGTTTTGCTGCGCTAGGCGTCCTTTTCCACAAAGCGCTTGAGCCTTGCCAGGGCCTGCTCCCACTGGCGGCCGATGGCATCGAGGGAATCGCGCGCCTCACCGATCGGGCCTGGCTGCAACTGCCACAGCCGTTCGCGCCCCGACTTGATATCGCTCACCAGGCCGGCTTCGGCCAGCACCGACAAGTGCTTGGTCACGCCCTGGCGGCTGATATCGGTCGCTTCGGTCAACTGCGAAATCGAATGCGCCCCGCCATCGCTGAGCAGGGACACCAGCATGAGCCGCGTCGGATCGCCCAACGCGGCAAACACCGGTGCGACGGAAACATCATTCGCCCGCATATTTCGCAATCCTGCGCAATTGCGCTTCCCAGCCGCCACTGTTCATTTCGAAGGCGCGCGCGCGGCGGTGGGCCGGCACGCGGTCGAAACCCGACTCCACCACCTTCAGCAAGGTCGCGTTGTTGGCCGCCTCGTGCAAGATGAAGGTGACCAGCGTTGGCTCTTCGTTCGCCAGGTCCGCCGCCGGATCGATCGGGTAGGGAATCCAGTGAAAGGCCATCAGCGACGTGGGCTCGATGCGCGCAAAGGTCGCATCAAAATAACAGTCGGGATGGTCCGGCAGGTTCATTTTGGCGCGTGCCCGCTGGCCCACCTTGAATGACTGCCCGCTCAGGTCGACGCCGAACCAGGCGCCGAATTCCTCGGCGCTGGCCAGCGCTCGCCATACGCGTTCACGCGGTGCATTGATAACGATACTGCGTTCGATACGGTCTGTTTCGCTCATGATGTGCTCCTCCTTTGAATCCATTATGGTCCGCACCCGCGAAATATGCAACCATTTAGTTGCACATTAATGTTACTACTGAAAACTTGATCGAGTTCATGGTTTGACAACACATCCATCGCTACGATGGCTGCATGTTCCCGCACCGCCTCACTCGCCGTTTCATCACTTTGCTGTTGCTGCTGTATGTGGCCATGCAAAGTTATGCGGCTGCAGCGCAGGCAACGATGCCGATGATGGACCACGCAGCATGCGCCGCACATCATGAAGGCAACGACCAGCGCGGGATGGCGGACTGCTTCGTCCAGTGTTCGCTGTGCGGCGCCCCTGCCGTGGCGCCCGGCTTCGGCCAGCCGTCCATCCCCGTACCGCATGACCTCACAGGTCCTCGGACCGCCATCATCGCGGCGCAGCACGATGGCGAATCCCATCTACCGCACCAGGCGCGGGGACCTCCGGCCGCAGTGTGACACCTGCTCTTATTCCCATGCGCCGCCCCCCCGGCGGCGCATGACACGTCACACCGGAGAACAAAAATGAATCCGCAGTTCCGCAAGCATCTGCTTGCAATGTCTGTTGCCACCGCCCTTCCCTGCTACGCACAAACTTCCCTCCCCAGCGTCATCATCACCGGCTCCAATCCCGACGTCATGCAGGTGGACGTCAGCAAGAAAGGCTTCCCGAGCGATACCGCCAAGCTGCTGCAATCCGTGGCCGGGGTCAGCATGGTCAGCGGCGGCGGCGTGTCCGGCCTGCCGTCCATCCGCGGCCTGGCTGACGACCGCTTGCGCATCCAGGTCGACGGCATGGACCTGGTCTCGGCATGCGCCAATCATATGAATCCGGCGCTGTCGTATATCGCGCCGTCGCAAGTCGAATCGATCCAGGTCCTGCCCGGCATTACCCCCGTCAGCGTCGGCGGCGACAGCATCGGCGGCACCATCCGCGTGCGCTCGGCCGATCCAAAATTCGCCGAAGCAGGCCAGTTGCTGCGCGAAGGACAGGCCAGCTTTGTCTACCGCGGCAACGGCAATGTGCGCGACGTTGGCCTGGCGGCCACGCTGGCCAGCGAAACCTTCTCCGCCACCTATCGCGGCGCGGCGATCAAGGCCGGCAATTACGAAGACGGCGGCGGCAAGGAGATCGGCTCCTCCGCCTACGAATCGCGCAACCACGCGCTGACCCTCGCCATGCGCGCCGAAACGCGCCTGCTGGAGCTGAAACTCGGCCTGCAGCGCATGCCCTACCAGGGCTTCCCCAACCAGCGCATGGACCTGACCCGCAACGACAGCGAGCAGTTCAACCTGCGCTACCTCGAACGCTTTGGCTGGGGCATGCTGGAAAGCCGTGCCTACTACGAGCACACCCGCCATGCGATGAATTTCGGCGCGGACAAGCAGTTCTGGTACGGCGCGAAAAAAGACATCCCCGGCATGCCGATGGACGCCGAAGGCAAGAACACCGGGCTGTCGGTCAAAGCCACCATCCCGCTGTCGCAGCCCGACACCCTGCGCGTCGGCGCCGACTACCGCCGCTATCGGCTGGACGACTGGTGGGACCCGTCCGGCGGCGGCATGGCGCCCGACACCTTCTGGAATATCCGCGGCGGCCAGCGCGACCGCTTGGGCGCCTACGCCGAATGGGACCGGCGCTGGAACCCGGCCTGGTTCACGCAACTGGGCATGCGCGGCGAAAAGGTCAGCAGCAACACCGGTGCGGTACAAGGCTATAACGCCGGCTACATCAAGGATGCATCCCGCTTCAACGCCCTCAACCGCGAACGCGACGACCATAACCTGGACCTGACAGCACAGGCCCGCTATATTCCCTCGCAGGACATGACGGTCAAATTCGGCTACGCCCGCAAGGCCCGCTCGCCGAACCTGTGCGAACGCTACACCTGGTCCACCGGTGGCATGGCGATGGCCATGGTGAACATTGCCGGCGACGGCAACGGCTATGTCGGCGACCCGTCGCTGCGGCCGGAAGTGGCGCATATGGCCACCGGCAGCGTCGAATGGCACGACTCGGCACAGGAAAAATGGTCGTTCGCCGTTTCCCCTTTCTACACCAGGGTCGAAGACTATATCGATGCACGCTGCCTCGCCACCTGCCAGCGCGGCGCCTTCGTCAACCTGCGCTTCGCCAATGTCGATGCACGCCTCTACGGCGCCGAAGTCTCGGCCCATGCGGCGCTGGCATCGGGCAGCTACGGCGCGTTGTCGGGCGATATGCAAGTGAACTATGTGCGCGGCGAAAACCGCAGCACAGGCGACAACTTGTACAACATGATGCCGCTGAACACCCGCCTGCTGCTCAACCACCGCTTGGGTGCTTGGAGCGGCGCGCTGGAAGTGCAGGCCGTCAGCGCCAAGGAGCGCGTCTCGACGCTGCATAACGAGCTGCGTACTGGCGGCTACGCCCTGGCCGCCCTGCGCACCAGCTATGCCTGGAACAAGGTGCAATTCGACTTCGGCGTGGAAAACCTGTTCGACCGCCGCTACGAACTGCCGCTCGGCGGGGCGTATGTTGGCCAGGGCATGACCATGGCGCTGAACGGCGTCCCTTACGGCATCGGCGTGCGCGGCATGGGCCGCTCGGTGTATGCCGGACTGACCTTCAAGCTGTAAAAAAGGCCTTGCGCTATGCCCAAACGATATACGAATCCGTAAATTTCTCATATTTGTGAACTAGCTCGCCAAGCTAGACTTGTCCCAATTCTTTCTTGGCGAGCAACAAATGAAGATCACAAAATTGACCACGTTCCGCATCCCGCCGCGCTGGATGCTGCTCAAGGTCGAGACGGACGAAGGCATTGTCGGTTGGGGCGAGCCTGTCATCGAAGGCAAGGCCCGCACCGTGGAAGCGGCAGTCCATGAACTGTCGCAATACCTGGTGGGCCAGGATCCGCGCCGCATCAACGACCTGTGGCAGGTGATGTACCGCGGCGGCTTTTACCGCGGCGGCGCAATTTTGATGAGCGCCATCGCCGGCATCGACCAGGCGCTGTGGGACATCAAGGGCAAAGCGCTTGGCGTGCCCGTGTACGAGCTGCTGGGCGGGCTGGTACGCGAACGCATGAAAACCTATAGCTGGGTGGGCGGCGACCGCCCGGCCGACGTCATCGCCGGCATCCGCGCCTTGCGTGAGGGCGGTTTCGACACCTTCAAGATGAACGGCACCGAGGAATTCGGCATCATCGAAACTTCGGCCGCGGTGGATGCAGCGGTGGCGCGCATCGCCGGCATCCGCGAAGCCTTCGGCAACGAGATCGAATTCGGCATCGACTTCCACGGCCGCGTCGCCGCGCCGATGGCCAAGGTACTGCTGCGCGAACTGGAACCTTACCGCCCCCTGTTTGTCGAAGAACCAGTGCTGGCCGAACAATCCGAATACTATCCGCGCCTGGCCGAATCGACGTCGATTCCATTGGCGGCCGGCGAGCGCATGTTCTCGCGCTTCGAATTCAAGAACGTCTTCCATGCCGGCGGCCTGGCAATCGTGCAGCCCGACCTATCGCATGCCGGCGGCATCTCGGAATGCCTGAAGATCGCCGCCATGGCGGAAGCCTACGACATCGCGCTGGCACCGCATTGCCCGCTTGGCCCCGTCGCGCTGGCGGCCTGCCTGCAGGTGGACTTCGTCTCCTACAACGCCGTGCTGCAGGAACAAAGCATGGGCATCCATTACAACAAGGGCGGCGAGCTGCTCGACTACGTGGTGAACAAGGAAGACTTCAGGATCGACAATGGCTATATCAAGCCCCTGCCCAAGCCTGGCCTGGGCGTAGTCGTCGATGAAGAACGCGTGATTGAAGCCAGCCGCAATGCGCCGGACTGGAGCAACCCGCTGTGGCGCCATCCTGACGGCAGCGTGGCAGAATGGTAAGCCCCGCCGCCCACGCCAGCCTGCTCGGCCTGGACTGGGGTAGCAGCAGCCTGCGCGCCTTCCTGCTCGGTCCCGGCGGCAAAGTGCTGCTGGAGCGCAGCAACGGCAACGGCGCCTCTACCCTGTCCGGCACACCGGCCTTCGCCGCCGCGCTGCAGGAGATCGCCGGCGACTGGCTAGGCGCGCATCCCGGCTTGCCGGTGCTGGCCTGCGGCATGGTGGGCAGCCAGCACGGCTGGCGCGACGTCCCTTATGCTGCCTGCCCTGCCGACGCCACCGCGCTGGCAGCCGGCATGCTGCGCAGTCCCGGCGGAGAAATCGCCATCGTCCCCGGCATGCTGTACGACGACGGCGTTCTGCCGCCCGACCTGATGCGCGGCGAAGAAACCCAGGTGGCCGGCGCCTTGCAGTTGCAACCGGGGCTCAGCGATGCGTCCTGCATCATCCTTCCCGGCACCCACTCAAAATGGGCGCAGGTGAAATACGGCCGCCTGGTGCGCTTCGCCACCCATATGACGGGCGAACTGTTCGCCGTGCTGCGCGCGCACTCGGTGCTGGGACGGCTGATGAAAGACAGCGCCCAATTTGCGGAGCACGCCTTCATTGCCGGCGTGGATGCGGCGCGCGATAACGGCCACCTCGGCTTCGTGCACCAGATATTTGCCGCGCGCAGCCTCGGCGTCACCGGACGCGCGCCTGCCGCCGACCTGGCCGACTACCTTTCCGGCCTGCTGCTTGGCCACGAACTGCGCGCCGGCCTGGCATGGCGCGAAAGCGCAGGCCTGGCGCAAGCGCCCTGGGCCCTGGTCGGCAGCCAGTCCCTGTGCCAGCGCTACGCGCTTGCCCTGCAACGCTTTAGCGCGTCCCCGCCGCAGCTGCTGGATAACACCGCACCGGCCGGCCTTTACCACCTGGCGCAAGTGGCCGGCATCACCAAGGAATGACATGAGCATAGCGCCCGTATCCCTATTTGATGCCGCCTTCGCAGCCCTGCCACTGGTAGCCATCCTGCGCGGCATCGAGCCGCAGGAAGCGGAGAGCATCGGCGCGGCGCTGTACGAAGCGGGCTTCCGCATGATCGAAGTTCCACTGAACTCGCCCCAGCCACTGGACTCCATCGCCCGCCTGGCCCGCAGCCTGCCGGGCGACGCCATGCTGGGCGCGGGCACGGTACTGGGCATCAACTCCGTGTACGACGTTCGCAATGCGGGCGGCCGCCTGATCGTCATGCCGCATGCCGACACCGCCGTGATCCGCTCGGCCAAGGCGGCGGGCATGTTTTGCGTACCGGGCGCGGCGACGCCGACCGAAGCCTTTGCCGCCGTCCACGCCGGCGCCGACGCGCTCAAGCTGTTCCCGGCCGAACTGGTAACGCCATCCGTCATGCGCGCCATGCGCGCAGTGTTACCGCACGCCCTGCCGCTGCTGCCGGTCGGCGGCATAACTTCCGAGAGTATGGCGATCTGGCGTATTGCGGGCGCCAGCGGTTTCGGTCTCGGTTCGGCGCTGTACAAGCCGGGGTTAGATGCTGGCGCGGTGGCCGAGCGCGCCCGCGCCTTCATTGCTGCCTGGAAGAAGGATGAAGCTCTCCGCCCTGTCTGACGCCAGCGTTGGCGCCCTCCATTGGCATCAGGGCTGCTGGTGGTGGAGCGATGTAACAGCTCCGGCGCTGAAAGCCTGGCGCGGAACAGGCCAGGCTGAGACTAGCCGGCTGCCGGAACAATTGGCCACCTTCGCCTTCTGCCGCAGCGGCAAGCTGCTGCTGGGACTCGGTAAATGGCTGTACCTTGCCGAACTCACGCCACCCGGCGCGCTGACGCTGGCGCGCCGCCTGCCGCTCGCCATCGCGGCCGTCGATCCGGCCGAAGCACGCACCGGCATCAGCGACGGCTGCACCGACCGCCATGGCAATTTCGTCCTCGGCACCGCCAGCCTGAATCCGGGCGCTCCGCCCATCGGCAGCTTTTACCAGTTTTCCCGCCGCGCAGGATTGCGCCGCCTGGCCCTGCCAACGGTCGCCGCCGCCCGCGGCATCGCCTTCAGCCCGGATGGCGCAATCCTGTATTTTGCCGGCGGCGACGGGCGCGAAATCCTGCAATGCGCCTACGACCCGGCACGCGCAGAAGTCGACCGCGTCGAACGATTCGCCGAATTGGGCGATGCATGCGTCGACGGAGTCACGGTGGACGGCGCTGGATGTCTGTGGGTCGCGCTGCGCGGCGATACTTCCGGCGGAAAACTGGCGCGATTTGCCCCCGACGGCACGAGGCTGCAACAGACGCCTCTGCCCTTCGCGCCAGCAGCGGCGCGCCCCGCGTTTGGCGGCCCGCAATTGGAGCAGTTGGCAGTCGGCGCAATCGGCGATGGCCTGCACTTCGCCGATGCCGGCGGCGCACGCGGCATGCCGGCCACGCTGTTCGACGACGGCGCCGATTGACGCTGCCCGCAAGCTTCCCTATCATCCTCCGCATGCCAGATCCACGCTCCGACCGTTTTGTAAGGTCCCACCTGAAAACGCGCCACCTGGTGCTGCTGGTCGAATTGGGCCGGCACCGCTCCATCCTCCACGCGGCGCAGGCGGCCAACTTGACCCAGCCTGCAGCCTCCAAGCTGCTGGGCGAGATTGAACACGCCCTGAACGTGCAACTGTTCGAGCGCCTGCCGCGCGGCGTGGTCCCGACCTTTTACGGCGAGGTGATGATACGCCGCGCCGGAACCGCTCTAGCGGAAATGGACGCCGCGCACCAGGAAGTGATGGAACTGGTATCCGGCCTGAGCGGCCGCGTTTCGATCGGCACCGTGCTCACGCCTTCCGCCGGCCTGGTCACAGACGCTGTCAAGCGCATTAAGGAAAAGAACGCCAGGCTGCAGGTAACGATTACCGTCGATACCTCCAAGATCCTGGTGGAGCGCATGCGCGCGGGAGACTTAGACCTGGTGATCGGCCGCCTGCTCGACTCCAACGTCGCCTCGGAGTTCAATTTCGAGCCGCTGACCGACGAACCGCATAGCCTGATCGCCGCCGCCGACCATCCTTTCGTCCGGCGCAAGGACCTGCAACTGTCCGAGCTCGCCCTGGAACCCTGGGTCCTGCCGCCGGCCGGCAGCAACCTGCGCGACCGTCTGACATCGATGTTTCTGTCGCAGGGTCTGGAGCCGCCCACCGAAGTGGTGGAAACGCTGGCCATGCCGGTAATGGCCAACCTGCTGTCCGGCAGCCGCATGATCGCCGCCATGCCGGAAGAAACCGTACGTCCCTACCTGGATGCGGGCTTGCTGGCGGTGCTGCCGTGGGACCTGGGACTGCGCATGGACATCTACGGCATTGTCACCCGCAAGCGCCACCGCCTGTCGCCGGGCGCGGAAGCCATGCTGGAATCCCTGCGTGAAGCGGCCCAGGCACGCTACCGGCGCCAATAAGGCGCATCCCGCGGCTTGATGATATACTGTATTTATATACAGCACCCGTAAGCCACCCATGAACAAACTTGTCGTTGCCATCTCTTCGCGCGCCCTGTTCCAGCTGGACGAAAGCCACGCGATCTTCGAATCCCAAGGTGTGGCGGCTTATTGCGCGCACCAACGCGAAAACGAACACGTGGTGCTGGAGCCCGGCCCCGCCTTCAATCTGGTGCGCAAGCTGCTGGCATTGAACAAAAAGTCGGCGGCGGCGCCGCTGGTGGAAGTGGTGCTCCTGTCGCGCAACAGCGCCGACACCGGCCTGCGCATCTTCAACTCCATCGAGCACTACCAGCTGGATATCAAGCGCGCCGCCTTCTGCTCCGGCGCCAGCACCCACCGCTATGTGGAAGCTTTCGGCGCGCAGCTGTTCTTGTCCACCAATCCCGACGATGTGCGCGAATCGCTGGCGCAAGGCCATGCCGCGGCCACCATCCTGCCCTCCCACCGCGAAGACGACAGCGGCCAGCTGCGCATCGCTTTCGATGGCGACGCCGTGCTGTTTTCCGACGATTCCGAGCGCATTTACAAGCAGCTCGGGCTGGACGCCTTCGCCCGCAACGAAAGGGAGGCGGCGCGCAGCCCGATGCCGGGCGGACCGTTCAAGAATTTCCTGGCAGCGCTGCACGCGATCCAGTCGGCACACGGCGCGGACGACGCACCGATTCGTACCGCCCTGGTCACGGCCCGCTCCGCCCCCGCCCACGAGCGCGTGATCCGCACCTTGCGCGCATGGGATATCCGCATCGACGAAGCGCTGTTCCTGGGCGGCATGCCGAAGGGCGCCTTCCTCAAAGCCTTCGGCGCCGACATCTTCTTCGACGACCAGGCCATGCACTGCGACTCAGCGCGCGAGTTCGTCCCCACCGGGCACGTCCCCTACGGCATCGCGAATGCCGCTGTCGCCGGGGAAAATTGACAGCACCTGCAGGAAGCTCGCTTCAAGCGCGGCCGACAGCGCCAGCAACTCACCCGTCGCCGGGTGCGTGAACGACATGCCGACCGCCGCCAGCATCAGCCGCCCAACGCCGAAACGCTCCGCGAAATAGCGGTTATGGCGCCCGCGCCCGTGGTTGGCGTCGCCGATGATCGGGTGGCTGATATGCTTCATATGGCGCCGCAGCTGGTGGCGGCGCCCGGTTTCGGGGAATAGCTCGACCAGGCTGTAACGGCTGCTGCTGTAGCCTTCGATCGCGACCGGGATTTCAGTCGTGGCCAGCCGGCGGTAGCGCGTCAGCGCATCGCGTATCGGCGCTTCCTCCTCTTTGCAGCGGCGGTCTTCCGGCTCTTCACGCAAGGGATGATCGATCACACCTTCCTGCGGCGCCCAGCCGCGCACCATGGCCAGATAGCGCTTATGGACTTCGCCCGCCATGAAAGCCTTGCCAAGCACGCTGGCGGTCTGCTGGTCGCGTGCAAACAGCAGCAGGCCGGAAGTCGGCCGGTCCAGCCGGTGCACCGCGTAGACATATTCGCCGCCGTTCATTTCCCGCGCATATTGCAGGGCGAACTCGGTCTCGTGCGGATCGATCGGGCTGCGGTGCACCAGCAGGCCGGCCGGTTTGTGCACCGCCAGCAGCCATGGGTCTCGATAGATTTCGGTAAGGGGATTCGTCTTCATTGCGGACGCTATTTTCCCACATGCGCAGGCTGCAATAGCATATGCCTAAAGCTTCGTTCACTTCCCTGCAGGGCGCGGCGTAGACTGGGTTCCCACCTTTTCCCGAGGAGCCCCGGATGAGCTACCCAGCCCTGCATGCCTACCTGGCGCGTCTTGCGACCGGCGAGACGCCTTCCAGCAGCCTTCGCATAGGCGGCGATGGCGAAGTACATGGCCATATCTTCAACTGCTGGCTGGGCAGCGCCTTCCATCCGATCCGCGAACTTGGCAGCGGTCTTGTCACCGGTTTTGCCGGGCGCGTGCGCGGCGTTGCGGACGAAGACCGGGGCCTGCCAGTCTGGAGCTACCTTGACGGCGCGGCGAGCGACGACGAATCCATCGCGCTGGACCGCCTGTGCCGCACGCTCCATGCAATCAACTTCTTCCGCAACGAAGAACCGGACAAGCACACCCTGCATCTGAACGTGCATGACCGCCTGCTCAGCGCTGTAAGCAGCAACCACGGCATGGCCTTCCGCCGCATCCTGGACTCGCTCGGACTGCCGCTGAAACAGGTGATGCTGCAACTGCCTGCAGTGAACGCGCGCCAGAACTGGATGCTGAACTACGTGGCCGACAATTACCGCCGCAACGGTTTTCGCATCTCGGTCAAGGTCGCCACCGCTTCACAACTGCCCACGGTCCTCGGCCACGCCCATGTGGAAGCGGTGCGCATCGCCAGCCTGCAAGGCGCCACCGTCGCGGAACTGACGCATGCACTGGCCCAGGCGGCGGCGCAGGAGGTCAAGGTACTGGTGAAGGAAGACACGCAAGCCCTGCGCGAAGCCGCCACCCGCACCGGGGCCCTGGTGCTGTTGCAGGAAAGCGCGCGGTCCGCCCAACAACGCCTGGCCGCCTAATGCGGGCACCGCGCACGATGATCCTATCGCGTGGCTGCTCCGCGTCGCTCAAGGCGATGTACGTCGCATGTACCATTGCCAGTTGAAATAATCGTGGAAGCCATTCTGGCGCGCGGACGGCGCCCCGAATCCAGCGTTGGCGTAGCAATCCGGATACAGTACAGGCGTTAAGTGAGCGTTAAACCCCTGTTTTTTTGCTACCCTGTGCGCCATGCTGCCCATCCTCCCCTACCGCAAACCCCAGTTAGGCCGCGACTACTGGGTGCAGGACGACTTCCTGCCAAACGCCCAGGAAATCGCAGAGCGCTGCTTCAAGCAGGATTACTGGGAACTCGGCGCCCCCTATGCAAATGAACCCTGGCCTGGCAAGCGCACGCCGAACGCGCTCACACCGTCGGAAGTGGAGCATGTCGAAAGCTGGGTCAAGAAAATGACCGGCGCCAAACGCCTGTGGCAGGAAGCCACCCCGCAAGGCAGCTCACTGAATCATAACTACTTCCAGCTGGTCGGCATGCCGGATTCCGGCGCGCGCCCGCACACCGATTCGACCAAGCTTTGCCGCTACGCCTGCGTGATCTACCTGACGCCCGATCCCGACCCGGACTGCGGCACCTCCTTCTACCGCCAGCGCCAGCCAAACGGCACGCTGGGCGGCAACCTGTGCATGCCGCCGCATGCCAACCTGCGCGAGGCGCTGAAGGTGAAAGGCTTGCCGCCGGAGGCCTGGCAGGAGGACGTGCGGGTGGAAAACCGCTTCAACCGCATCCTGCTGTACAAGGCCAACCTGGTGCACTCGGCCACCGGCTACTTCGGCTTCGATCACACGGACAAGCGCCTCACTGCGGTGTTCTTCTGGATGGCTTGAGCATGGCCGTCTTCCCCGGGGCGAATGGGCCGAATAGGCTCGCCGCATAGCCGAATTTTTTTTCTGCTAAAATGCTGGCATGAAGCAAAAAGACGAAAAGAAAATGGAGGCCGTGATTGCGGCAACCTGCCGCCTGGCCGCCGAACGCGGCTTGTTCGGCCTGACCTTGGCCGAAATCGCCAAGGCGGCCGGCATTGCCACCAGTACGCTTTACGTCTATTTCGCCGACAAGGAGGCCCTGTATAACGAAGTATTCCGCTGTGCCAAGCGCGAAGCGATCGAGGCGTATAGCGGAGAGCTCGATCCCGCCGCGCCCCTGAAGATACGCGTACGCACCGTCTGGAACAATATGCTCAACCACCGTTTGCGGCGGCATGACCAGGCCAGCTTCATGGAGCAGTTTGTCGGCTCGACCTATATGAACGAGGAAAGCCGCGATTATGTCGGCCGGCTTGGCGAAGGGCTGATGCAGATCGTCGCCGAAGGGCAGCGGACCGAAATCCTGAAAGCCGTACCTGGTCCCCTGTTGATGTCCTTCTTTGTCGGTTCCGTACGGGAGACTGCCAGGATGATCCGTTCGAAATCCGTGGCCGATACGGAGGACTGCCGCACCCTTGCTTTCCAGCTGTGCTGGGACGGCATTCGTTGTTGATATTTTTTTGACCATTAACCGAATTTTTTTTCACCAAAGGAGCATGACATGACCACCGAAACCCAAGCTGTCGTCCTGATCACCGGCGCCTCGTCCGGCATTGGCCTCGCGGCGGCGCAACTGTTTGCGCAGCGCGGCTGGCGCGTTGCCGCCACCATGCGCAATCCATCCGATGGCGCGCAGCTGGCGGCACAAGCCGGCGTGACGGTCCTGGCGATGGACGTCACCGACCCTGCGTCGGTCAACGCGGCAGTAGCGGCAACCCTGGAAAAATTCGGCCGCATCGATGCCCTGGTCAACAATGCCGGCTACGGCTTGTTCGGTCCATTCGAAACAGCCACCGATGAACAGATCCGGCGCCAGTTCGCCACCAACGTGGACGGCATCTTTGCCACGACGCGCGCAGTCCTTCCGGCCATGCGCAAACAAGGCAGCGGCGCCATCGTCAACGTCGCATCGATCGGCGGCCTGGTTACCCTGCCCTTCTTCTCGCTTTATCACGCCACCAAGTACGCCGTAGTGGGCTTCACCGAATCCCTGTCGTTCGAACTGGCGCCGCTTGGCATCCGCGCCAAATGCATCGCGCCGGGAGGCGTTGCCACCGACTTCGCGGGCCGTTCGCTGGTGCGCACCTTCGGCGACGGGGGAAATG
Source organism: Pseudoduganella violaceinigra DSM 15887 (assembly GCF_000425385.1). Lineage (GTDB taxonomy): Bacteria > Pseudomonadota > Gammaproteobacteria > Burkholderiales > Burkholderiaceae_D > Rugamonas > Rugamonas violaceinigra. The sequence goes on from NZ_AUDI01000001.1 coordinate 405,506, forward strand.
CCTACAGCGATACCCTTAACAAGGTCACCGCAGCCATCAGCGAGCGGCGCGCGGGCTATTCGTCTCCGGAATCCATCGCCGAAGTAATCTACAGGGCAGCGACGGACGACACCGGCCAAGTCATGTATGCGGCGGGCCAGGATGCGGAACAGATTTTCCATTTGCGCCAAAGCTTGCCCGAAGCGGAACGGCTGGCAGTGACGCGGCAACGATCAGGCCTTTGAGCACATGCGATAAGCTTTCGCAGGCGCGCCAGCTGCACTTTCTGGGTCGATGACGAAGCTATGATCCCAACGCGAAAGTGTTCATATGTGCAGGGCACCGGCACGCCTGCTTGTCAAGAGCGCCAAATACAACAAAAAATTACGTTACACGCGTACGTGATTTCCTGAGCAATAATGTAATCGCATTGAGGCCCCATGGAAAAGCATGCTCCCGAAGGACGCGGAGCATCAACCCAATGGGCTCACAAAAGTGCTCTCATATCGGGATACTTTGACTATGCGATTCATTCTTTTGCATCGCCATGTCTTCAAGAATGCCGGCTCCACTTTGGACGGTTCATTACTGAGCCATTTCGGGGAAAACTTTACGGCGTTCCATCCCGAATCGTCGGACGGTGGGCGAGTCTATCCGCAGCAATTGTTCGAGCTCCTCGAACGCAACCCGAATCTACAGGCGATCTCAAGCCATCATTTTTGGGACAAAGACTTCTCGGCATACCTGGACGAGCAGAGACAAGCTTCCTTCATCTTCTTCGACTTCGCCCTGCTGCGGCATCCAGTCTCGAGGCTGGCTTCGACGTATCTTTACTATCAGAGGTTCGCGTCGAACGGAAACCCTATCCAGGTCGCGGCTCAACGCTTGCCGTTTAACGAGTTCATTGAACACCTTGTGGAACATCATCCGAATTACGTGATCAATCCACAGGTAACAATATTCGGTTGCGATCATTACGGAGCACCGCCGTCCAAGCACAATCTCGACATCGCAACCAGCCGCCTGATGCGAATGAGCCTGATTGGCACCGTGGAAAAGTACGACGAAGCCATGGCCACCGCCACCTATATGTTGCAGCCGGTTTTTGAAGGACTAAACCTTCAAGGAAGTATCAAGAACAAATCCGACAACGCCGCAATCAAGGGCTACGACGGCTCCCTCAAGTCAAGTCAACGGACGCTCGGGAACGACCTATTTGACCGTCTTTGTGAACTCAACGATCTCGATATCCGCTTGTGGTCCAGAATATCGGAAGAATCTGCACGCCGCTTCAAGTATGTGCCAGCCGCGCTTGAAAGACAGCGGCCACCAATGCAGCTTGTGGGGGCCGGGCGACAATCCTGAAATGAGACCGTAATAAAGGCGCCGCGCGGTTTCTTGATTTGTGCATCTTGAGTATGACAACCGCAAATCTCGCAGTTGGCGGGAGCTGATCTATGCCGGCTACCGCATCTTGTCCAGCTGCCCCAACTTTTGCGTCGCAAGGTAAGCAAGGCTGAAGGCTTTTCTCGACAAAGTCCAAGCATTCAGGCCCGTCGGCCATCGCTGCCGCCCAGATCGCACCTGGCCACAAGCTTCGCCCCAAGTGCGGTGGAAGCAACCTAGCGGCCCCAATAAATCCTTGCACCTGCTTGCGAAGGGCTTTTGATTCGAGTCAAGCCAACCGTTTGCCAAAGGGCAATACTGATCACTACGGTCCATCCCCTTTCGGAGGTTTCCATGGCAATCGACGTTTATCTTCAACTAGATGGAATCAAGGGCGAATCCACAGATGCCGGACATGCCACATGGATTGAATGCACTTCCGCCCAATGGGGTGTCGAACAACCCAGGAGCGCAACGTCCTCCACGGCCGGCGGACATACGGCAGAACGTTGCGACATCCGGAGCATTTTCATCACCAAACTCGCTGACCTAGCCTCACCACTCTTAATGCAAAATTGTGCGGCAGGACGCTCGCTGCAAAAAGCAAGACTCGAATTCTTGCGGGCCGATGGCAATGGAGATCGCGTCAAGTACTACGAAGTCGAGCTTGAAAACATGTTGATCGGAAGCTATATGGCCATGATTCACATCGACGTGGTGTCGAAGTTGATATCCGCCCCATGAGGAAGGACGGAAAGCAAATAGCTTGCATTTACCGCGAGACTGCTTATGACCGCGCTGGAACTGAAAGACTGATCAAGTTGTTTCGTACATGTGCGGCTTGCCCCTTACTCGTTTTCTTCAACGACGTAAAGATTTCTGGCGTGAAGCCTCTCGCTAAGCATGACAATCACTTCCACGTTCAGTTTAGTTGAGCATATGAAGACACTCTTATTAGGAATCATGTTGCTGACAGCATGGACGTCTGACTCCGCGCTCGCTGCGCCGGCATGGGACGGCTCTTACACCTCGTTCGCAGGCAATTACCTTATCTATTCGAATGACCTGGATGAGAAGGCGCCGCCAACGGCAAAAGATCGGCGCGTCTCATTCTCCGTTGACGGGGCACTTTCCAAGAAGCTCTTTGAGTCGATCGGTCCTGACGTGAAAGAAGCATGTGGAGCCTCCGCAGATTTGCGTATCCGAGTCCGTGGCGACCTGACATGCACGTTTGAGCGGAACGAGAAAAAAAGCCCTTACAACTGTCATTTTGGGCTGGATCTCAGGTCCGGAAAAAGCATTTCCGGTTCGACTTGCTGACTCGCGACCGCGCGAAGTCACCCATCACCCAATGTGCAACTGGTACTGCACAATACTGCAGCACCGGGACGGAATTAACATTCGATAAATTCCCGGATGATAATATATTGAGTTCAAAGTCCTTGACTGCTTCGCGTCTCAATAGCTGAATTAATGATCGCCGACAAATTACACGCCTTCCCCATCGACAACGCCTATAACGCTTTAGTTGAGAGAATCAACAATCGCTTCAGCGCTCTGACTGGACCGATTTTCGAAACCAACACCACAGGACTGTTTGAGGCCTACCTCAATGCCTGCGACGATCCGGCCCAGCGCCAGAAGCGCACATGCAGCTGCTGCAGGAACTTCATCGAGCGCTTCGGCGGCTTGGCGACCGTCGGCGACGACGGCCAGCTGGTATCCGCGCTGTGGGATATTGACGATGTACCCGAAGCATACCGTGAAGCGATCAACGCACTGCAGCGCGAAGTGCGGCGGGCCAGCATCACCATGCCTTTCCTGTCGAGCGACGCGGTGCTCGGCAAACCGGAAAAAGGCGGTTGGCATCATTTCGCCATTAAATCTGGAAAGGTCTTTGTCGGCAATGGGCTCGACAACGCATTCCAGGCTGCCAGCGCCCGGCGGGAAGCGTTCGATTCGGTGCGGCGCGCTTTGGGCGAATACTCATCGTCCACCTGCGCAACGGCATTGCGCTTACTGAAAGACGATTCGCTGGCTAATTCAGAAGCGGCGTTGGGACAGGCGCAGTTCCTGGTCGACCTGCACACCGCACGCGATGCCGTCAGCGGCCAGCAAAACAAGGACAACGTCGTCTATCGCATGGTCGCCATGGCGCCGACGGGATTCTGCCATCCGCGTTCAAGCATGATCGCCACGCTGCTTGACGATATTGCCGGCGGCAAGTCCTTCGAACAAGCGGCGGCCAGCTGGGCCGCAAAGATGCACCCGCTCAAATATCAGCGCCCCCAGGCTGCGCCGACCGCAGGCGCCATCAAGGCTGCCGAAGCGGCGTTCGAAAAGCTGGGCGCAGGAACCGCACTGCAGCGCCGCTACGCCACGATGGCCGATATCCTGGAAACGGTCTGGTTGCCACGCGAGCAGGAGAAGCCGGTATCGCAAGGCCTGTTTGCTAGCATCATTCCCAAGGCAGCAAGCACGCCGGCAGCAAACATGATCGCGCCCGCAACGGTCATGACGCTCGATAAGTTCCGCCGCACGGTACTGCCGACGGCGGACAAGATCGCAATGGCGGCACCGGCCGGACCATCGACGTTTGTTGCACTGACCTCCGCGGTCCATGCCGATGCGCGCCCGATTCTGCAATGGGACAACGAAGAGAAGCGCAACCCCGTTGCCTGGTACATTTACCACGGCGGCTCGTCGGCCAGCGATTTCAATCTGTCCGGCAGCTACTATGAGGTCACTGCGGTGACGCCGCAGCCACATACCTGGTTCGGGCAAGTCCATCCGCAGCATGGCGAAGGCCTTGTGCTGTTGCTGAAGAACGCACGCGACTTGCGCAAGTGCGGAGGACATTCAGCGATCTTCCCCGTTTGCCTGAAAGGCGAGTTCCACGGATTCAGGTCGACCATCGAAGCGTACAGCAAGGCCAATCCGCTGGCTGGATTTGGCGAGGACAATGTGGCTGGCTTGTTGCTGTCCAAGGGCGAGCAGTATCAGATAACGCTTCGGGTTACGTCCGGCGGGCAGACAAGCGACTACCGGATTGATCGCTGGGACTAGGTTTGCCAATTCCGGCTATCCTAGCAGTCGAATTTCCCATTAGTGATCTCGACTGAATGTCGTTTCTGACGCTCCGATGACTTCGCCCTATGCTTATGAAAACCATACTCCTGTTCGCACTAAGCATCCCCCTTGCCGCGATAGCGGCACCGGAGCCCCTGAAAGAAGCGAGCCAATGGATTCATGGCGTTCCTGCGGGCCAAGCCTGCGTGCAGCTCTTACAGGTGCACCAGGCCGGGCCCGGCGTTTTTATCATTCGCCAAAACAAATGCGTGAACACTGAAGCGCCGTTTCTCTACCTGATACTTGGTGAACAAAAGGCGCTCTTGTTGGACTCCGGCGCCAAGCCTGACGCTGGTGTGGACTTTCCCTTGGTGGAAACGGTGAATCGCTTGATCGGCGAACGCAAGCTGAGCTTGCTCGTCGCGCATACCCACGGGCACCGCGACCATATCGCCTTCGACTACGCGTTCCGCGCCCGCGCCAATACGACCGTGGTCGGTACCACGCCCGATGCAGTCAAAACGCATTTCCAGTTTACCCAATGGCCCGAGGGTGAAGCCCAGGTTGACCTTGGCGGTCGAAAAATCACGGTCCTGCCCTTGCCTGGCCACGAAGCCGCACACCTTGCTTTCTACGATCCGCACAGCGGCACGGTCTTCAGTGGAGATTCGTTGTATCCCGGTATGCTCACGGTGCGTGACTGGCCAGCGTATCGACAAAGCATTGCCCGGTTATTGAAATTTGCGGAAGCCCACCCCGTCACCGCATTCGCTGGCGCGCACGTCGAGATGATGAGCAAGCCGTATGACATGTATCCGCTTGATACGGCTTACCAGCCGCAGGAACACAAACTGTTCCTTGGCCTGGAACACCTGCGTCAATTGAACGATGCACTGACGGCACAAGGCGAAAAGCCAGCGCGTATCGAGCGCGCGGACTTCATTGTCGAGCCTTATGCACCGCCATCTGCCGGGCTGGTGCTTGGTTTAATGCCTTGGTGGAAGAGACGAATTTGAACCCTCGATAGGCTATACCCCCGGCCGGAAAATAAAAAATTACCTTTAAAACAACGATTTATGCTTTGTCGCCCGCGTACTATCGCTTCTCACGATAAGTCATTGCTTTTTCGACGGGAAAGTTCGTTCAATAGTAGAACTCCTCTTGACAGTCCGGTGCAAAAGATTCAATCTACTCCCAATCGCACTTAAGATGCAATTTGCATCTAAATACAAAATGGGAGGTAACTTGAATCTTTCAATCGCAAATCTATTAACTGTTTTGTTGGGGCGAGTACCCGCTCCAACCTCACTCCCCAACACAGAGCAGCCGTCCGACAGTCAACTTACCGAAAGCAAGCGAGTTGCAACTACGATTCGGCTGGATTCTGACGTCAAGGCATTTGTCGAACGCCACGCCCAAACGATGGGGCTCTCGATCCAGGACTTCATCGGAATGACGATGCGTGCGGTCATGCTAGCGTCCGAATCGCCAAAGGTCGGCGAACTTGATCTTTTGGTTTCGCGTTTTTTCGACATTTTTTCGGCTCACGAAATTAATGCTGTCGACATACCGTCAATTTTGCCACCTGGCCACCTTGCCCGCGCCGACCTTGAACATAGGGAGCGCCTCATAAATGCGCTCGACAACAAAACAATTAGAGGTCTCGCGGAGCTATTCCTTGTTGACGAAGAATGGTTAAAAGGTTCGACCAACTATTGCCTAACACACAACCAAATTCAAAGTTGGTACAAATCAACTTGGAACTTCGCCCGAGAACTTTTGATCCACAAACTAGACCCAAAAAATTTCAGTGTTTCAGTATGGTTCGTGACACGCGAAGATGGGTCTTTGAGATTACTAAATGAGGCGCGCCTAAAAGAAGACTACGTTGCTGCGGTCGACATAACGCCCGTCATTGTTACAGAACGACGAGTTAACGAGGTCCATGTCAAGACTTATCAAATGTGGGAAACGCAGCGTTGGAATTATATAAATTGCAGGCTGGATCTAAAAGTCATGATGATGCTCTGCGACCGTTCCCGGACGTCATGCCACGGGATTGCGCTGCCAAGCGAAAAATACGACGACTTTCTAGCTAGGCGAACGCTTCCTGCCGAGGCCCTCAAACGTCCTTACCAAGCCTGGAACATTGACGACGTTGTATGGGACTCCCCACAAAACTTAGAATTTGAAGAACTCGCCTACGCTGAGCAGCGCTACCGTGACGAAAAAATGATTACGATGGAGGCCGCAATTAGCCGACCATATATTGTTACGAATGCCGCTGAGGTTCAAGCACGACGAGCAGCACCGCTGCTCGCAAGCGAGAAATGAAATGAAATGATAAGTCTCTCACCAAATTGAACGCGGTGAACAAAACTCAGGCAGCGGTGAAGGCGGTTGCTTGGAGCTCGAGATTCTCAAGCCTGATCGCTTCGCCATCCTCCTACCTTTCGCCAATTTCGGCTATTGAATCACCCGCAACGCGGAGATCAGCTCCGCCGCAACGTCTCGCACGAAGGCTACTTTTGCATGGCTGCTGTCTGAGCAATTGCTTCATGCATCGTAAGCTGCCGAAGTCGCGGCGCTCACGACCTTCGACCAGGTGCAGACGCTGATCGATGGATTCGAAGCAGAGGCGAAGTCTGCTGACCAACTGCTAGAGCAGGTTCTAGCGCGGTTGGGGGAAATCAAACGAGGTGTGGAAGAAGGACCTTTCAGCGATAGGAATCTATTCAAGCCGAAAATGCTCGAGAAGGATGTGCAACTTTGGCTTGCTGCACGCCTTCCTGACCTGCTCAGTGGTAAAGCGGCCGCGTCCGATATCGCCGTTTTCGGCGTGTGGATGGCGCTTCTCCTGGCCCCGCTTTTTTCCGAGGTGTCTCTTCTAGGTGTGACACTCAAAAATGAGATTGAGGAGCTGAAAGGGCATATTGCTGCTCAAATTGCCGATGTCCGGGCGGACGTTCGCAATGCCGTCGACATTAGGGCGACCGTAAGTCCCACTTTCAATATTCCCCCTCCGACCGACAATCAGCTTCCCGAAATAGAAGCCCAGGTGAAAGCCGCAGTGGCTGCAGCGTTTGCGGAGCAAGGTGGCAAGGTGGCGGGGACAGAGGCCAGCGTTACGGTTGGCGTGGTGCTGGAAACGGCCAGCATGAATGAAGCCGATCTGGCGGAATACTGCCGCCGTAAAGGCATCTTTGTCGAGCAAGTAGCAGCATGGCGTTCTGCGTGTATGTCCGCCAATGCTAGTGCTGCCGAACGAGCTAAGGAAGAACGTGCCCAAGCCGGCCCTTTACGAACGTGGATGAAGCACGTGCTTGGACGACGGATTTTGTGAGGTGGTACAACAACGTGCATAAGCACAGCGGGCTTAAATTCGTCACACCGGCACAGCGCCACAGTGGCACCGATGACGCAGTTCTGCGCCAACGCGAACGTGTCTACGCGGAGGCGAAAGCGCGCAGACCGGAGCGCTGGTCAGGTGCGACGCGGAACTGGGAAGCAGTAAAAGAAGTATGGCTGAACCCTGAGCGATCAGGCATTGAGAATTTTCGGCAAGCCGCATAACTCGACGCGACAACTTTGTTGACAATCACCGGTAGCGACCTTATCAGAATACGATTCATTTTCCTCGCTCAATCGCCGCTGCACGTGCGCGCGCATGAGCTCAGTGTAGTTGGACAACTTTCGATTAATATTCCAATAGTCCACTAGCCATGCAAGGTCACGAGGACTAACTGCCATCCCTAAGTAATTCCCGCCGTGCACAGCCTCCCAAAAATCAGCTTCATTTATAACGTTGAAGTGGCGAGCCAATTTTACTTGTTCTGTTCGCGAAAGCGGTTCGAGTACAACCGGTTCAACCTCTTCTACCCGAGGAAGTAGCGCGTTGCCCGAAGCAGAATCACTTTGATTTGAAATGACGTACTGCGACGAGCAAAGAGGTTGTGTCAGCAAACTATGAACTGCACTTCGGACCTCGGGTACCGCCCAATCATAAAACCGACTGGAGAGAAAGATCTGTGTTCGATGCGGAGCTTCAAAGTGAGCGAGAGGCTCTGGTCAGCATTCTTGCCGACGCCGAGATGCAACTGGAAGAGATTGATAAATCTGAAGACCTGAAATCCAAGGCAGAGGAACATTTGACCAACATTCGTGCAGGCGCTTATCTCGCAAAGCCAACAGAATCCGCAACGATGAAGCGTGACATCGGCGAGGCAGAAAAAGCTCTGGATCGTTGCAGAGACAGCGCATTGAATGCACGCGCGGCTCGACCAATCGTAGTTGCGAATATCGACAAGGCAAGGGAAGAACTTCGGTCAATCGATGAAGAGATCGAACAAGAACGATTCCAACTGAAAAAAAAGCAAAACCAACAGAGGGAAATCGTTGTTTATGCCCGGTGGGCCGACCTCATGACCCTCACGCAAGCGGCTGTGCACGACATTATTGAAGTGAACAGAGAAGTCGGGCGCTCACTCGTTGAAGCTCTGATGCATGAAGGTCTGAAAGAATTTGATGACAAGGGACGCTTGGTTCGCCCCAACTGGCTCAAATCAGGTTCAGGTGGCCTGAGAAATATCTAGTACCCGACTCACGCCTCGATAGGCAAGCGACTGCCCGGCCTAGCGCCGGGCTTTTTTTGCGTAGAGCGCTCACATTTGCGCAATGCTTAGTTGCCCTCAAGGCCCCGCTTAAACCTGTTTAGCTGCTCTTGATATGCATTGAAAACGGTGTTGTTCTCATTGAGGAACATGCGATTCACCTGGCCTCCAGGCATCTGGCTGGAAACGGCGATATTAGACACGATCTTGACTCTCCCAGGAAGCTGGCTGATGAAGTACTTCACCTCATATTTTGGTGGAGTGCTATAGGCGTTCCCTAGTGCGGCTTGCGTTAAGGCCGCATTAAATGAACCGCTTGAGTCCAATTTAGAGAAAGATAGCATGCTGTCGGACTCCTGTTCCAAATTCCATCCCGATTCGGAATTCTTCAGAAGGATGTAGTCCTTGACCGATTTCTTATCGGCAGTTGAGATTTCGATTTCCGGCCAGCCAGATGCGGTTTGAGAGATCTTTGCAGGTTGGGATGCGCAAGCAGTAAGCATTGCGGCAACGAGGAATAAGAGAGTTTTCTTCATAGTCTGGTGTGTATCTCATTAAGCGGTAGAAGTACTTAAATGCCGTCTCACCAGCAAATAAATTCTCCAAGTGCCGTTGAGCGGTTATCCAATACTAAGTAATCCTTAGTGTCAGCGCAACACAATCCTAAGAATATCTTAGCCTTTAAGGGGCTAAGCATGTCTGTCTTTGCGAAGAGATTAAAGGAAGCCAGGAAGATCGCGGGCATATCACAAGAAAAGCTTGGCGTCGCTGCTGGTATCGATGAAATGTCAGCAAGCGCGCGAATGAACCAGTATGAGCGAGGAAAGCACGACCCAGACTACTTGACGGTCACCAGGATCGCGCAAGCCCTGAATGTCCCCGAAGGCTTTTTTTACACTATGGATGACACGGCAGCATGGCTAGCCGTGACCTTTCACAGGGCGTCCCAAAGTGACAAGGAAGTCGTGATAGCGGCAGCTCGTTCAATCAGCGAATCTTGATATCCGGACTAGAAGACAGACCTGATGGCATTTTTTCAGATGAGTTAATGCCTATCCTAGTTGATAATAAATCAGGATTGGATACTTCCGGCCCACAAATCTACTACTCGAAACAGTATGAAACTTAAGCCATGTGAATTTGAAGAGGGCGAATACCGGGCACCATTGTTCAACCAACTTCATTCGTCGCACCTACTCTGGGAACCTGGACAGGTCTTCGAAAAGCACGTTGGAATCGATCATGCGATGTGGACAACGCACGCGTATTTACATGCACTTTTTGGGCACGGAGCTCCGCTAGATGGCGTCGTGCTTTCACGATATAGCTGGGACTACATTTGGTCCCAACGAAAGAAAAGAAAGAAGCTTCCTTCGTTTCGCCTAAACGTATTCATTCAAGCGAAGCGGCCTCAGTATGGGCGCTACGCGCCCAAAGCTATGCGCGATCTTGGGCTCAAGTCGCCTTTCTGGCGTTTTGAAGTTACCCCGCATCAGCAGTTAGCGCTTGAGAAGTTGCAAGCCAACTTAAAGTCGAGAGCCATTGTCTGCTATGCCTGCCCGGCATTTCATCAAGAGTCCAAGCTCCATAAATGGACCGTTGAGCCGCAGATGGTAGAGAATTCAACGTTTCCAGACGTCGCACTACTTAAGGGGCATTCCGCATGGAACTTCTCCGAACCAGGCGCGCATGGTGTGGCGAATGCCGAACCAGTTGCCGTGCAGTCCGCTCCGTTAATTAACCGAATTCATTCGCTAATTCAAACGGAAATATCGGGAGACGAGTCGCCCATCGAATCACTGGAATTACTTTCCGCCGCTGTTCGTAAAGTGATGGGTGACGATGCCACCGATTCGTTGTTGCGAGCGCGATTCGCAGAAGGCAGCCGAACGATACGTGAGATCGCTGATGACCTCACTGAAGGCAGCGCGGGCGATAATGGTCGCGGAGTCGTTGCATTCGGCGATGTTTTACTTTTCTGCTACTTGCATCGGTTGAAATGGTTTGTCGCGGGCTAGGCTAGTCAGCATCAATCAGTTCCGTGACGATTACTTCTCAAGGTAAGTCTCGACACCAAGATCATAGGCTTCCTTGGCGAAGTGACGATGACGTTCGTCCTCTTGCCTCAACCCTTCTTCAAATACATTGAGAAAGCGAATTCGATCCTGCGTACCATCATTAATCGACTGGGCTACCATCATACCAACTCCACAGTAGCCTTCGAGAGTACCATTCATTTTCTCGCCAGGGAAATCACGCGCAAAAGCTGCCTTTAGCTGCCGGATTTTGAGATCTCGGGTGACGCTGCCAAACATCGATTTGAAGAAGCCCATTTTGTACCTCCGTGTGAGGCATGCTCGCTATCCATCGCTACCACTTGTGAGCACACAGGTCTGCAATCCTTGAGTAAATACTAGCGCAATTTACTACTGCCATCCATCTACCCTATCGCACACATTTCCGATCTACTCAAAGTCAAGATCCAAAGTTCGACCGTTGAAAAAATCGTAATGAGAGGGAAACTGCCATTCCGGCAGCATGTACAGGACGGGCGAGATCGAACTACATGGGAGGGATGAACTGGCGCTCCGGGGCAGAATTACACCACCAAGCGATTTTGGCATGTGGGACTGGATGTGGGACAAAATAAAAAAGCGCCCCGAAAGGCGCTTATTTACTGAATTCTTGGCGGAGAGAGGGGGATTCGAACCCCCGATAGGCTATGAACCTATACACGCTTTCCAGGCGTGCGACTTCAACCACTCATCCATCTCTCCTACTTCTCTCACTCATCGCGAGAGGCCCGAATTATAGCAGGGTTGGCGGGGAGTGCAAAGACTTTCTGCTTAAAACCTCAAAACCGGTAAATCAGGGTCTGACCCGCAGGATCAGACCCGCCCGTTCAGGCTTACGCGGTTTCTTTCAGTTGCTCGAGGATGGCTGGGTTTTCCAGTGTGGAGACGTCCTGGGTGATGGTCTCGCCTTTGGCCAGCACGCGCAGCAGGCGGCGCATGATCTTGCCGGAGCGGGTCTTCGGCAGGTTGTCGCCGAAGCGGATCTCTTTCGGCTTGGCGATCGGGCCGATCTCCTTGCCCACCCAGTTACGCAGTTCGGTGGCGATCTGCTTGGCTTCGTCGCCGGTTGGGCGGGTGCGCTTCAGCACCACGAAGGCGCAGATCGATTCGCCGGTGGTCTCGTCGGGCTTGCCCACCACGGCGGCTTCGGCCACCAGCGGATTGGCGACCAGTGCGGATTCGATCTCCATCGTGCCCATGCGGTGGCCGGACACATTCAGCACGTCGTCGATACGGCCGGTGATGGTGAAGTAGCCCGTCTCGGCGTTGCGGATCGCGCCGTCGCCGGCCAGGTAGTATTTGCCGCCCAGTTCTTCAGGGAAGTAGCCGGACTTGAAGCGGTCCGGATTGCCCCAGATGGTGCGGATCATCGACGGCCATGGGCGCTTGACGACCAGAATGCCGCCGCTGCCGTTCGGTACGTCGTGCCCTGCTTCGTCCACAATCGCGGCCATGATGCCTGGCAGCGGCAGGGTGCAGGAGCCTGGAACCATCGGCGTGGCGCCCGGCAGCGGGGTGATCATGTGGCCGCCGGTTTCGGTCTGCCAGAAGGTGTCGACGATCGGGCACTTTTCGCTGCCGACGTTTTTGTAGTACCACATCCAGGCTTCAGGATTGATCGGCTCACCCACGGTGCCCAGCAGGCGCAGCGAGGAAACGTCGAAATTCTTCGGGTGCACTTTCGGGTCGACGTCGGACGCTTTGATCAACGAACGGATCGCGGTCGGTGCGGTATAGAAGATATTGACCTTGTGCTTGGCGATGGTTTCCCAGAAGCGGCCAGAGTGCGGGTAGGTCGGAATGCCTTCGAAGACAACCTGGGTGGCGCCGACCGCGGTCGGGCCGTAGGCGATATAAGTATGGCCGGTGACCCAGCCGATGTCTGCGGTGCACCAGTACACGTCTTCCGGCTTGATGTCGAACGACCACTTCATGGTCAGCGCGGCCCACAGCAGGTAGCCGCCGGTCGAGTGCTGCACGCCTTTCGGGGTGCCGGTGGAGCCGGAGGTGTACAGGATGAACAGCGGGTGCTCCGCGTCCACCCATTCAGGTTCGCACGTGGCAGCCTGGCCTTCCACCAGATCGTGCAGCCAGATGTCGCGGCCTTCGGTCAAGGCGATATTGCCGCCGGTGCGCTTGTACACCACCACATTCCTGATGGTGTCGCAGCCGCCCATGGCCAGCGCTTCGTCGACGATGGCTTTCAGCGGCAGCTGTTTGCCGCCGCGCACTTGCTCGTCGCAGGTCAGCACGGCAACGGCGCCGGCGTCGATGATGCGCTCCTGCAGCGACTTGGCGGAGAAGCCGCCGAATACCACGGAGTGGGTGGCGCCGATACGCGCGCAGGCCTGCATGGCGGCCACGCCTTCCACCGACATCGACATATAGATGACGACGCGGTCGCCCTTCTTGATGCCGCGCGCTTTCAGGCCGTTGGCGATCTTGCAGACTTTGTCGTGCAGTTGCTGGTAGCTGACGCGGGTCACTTCGCCGTTGTCGGCTTCGAAGATGATCGCGGTCTTGTCGCCCAGGCCGTTCTTGATATTGCGGTCCAGGCAGTTGTAGGACACATTCAGCTTGCCGTCTTCGAACCATTTGTAGAAAGGCGCATTGTCTTCGTTCAGCGTGCGAGTGAACGGCGTTTGCCATTCCACGTTCTCGCGCGCCAGGCGCGCCCAGAAGCCTTCATAGTCGCGCTCGGCTTCTTCGCACAGCGCCTTGTAGGCGGCCATGCCGGATACGGCGGCCTGTTCCACGAATGCCGCCGGCGGCGCAAAAATACGCGATTCCATTGGTCCTTGTTGGTCTGCGCCCTGGTTGGTCATGCTTGTCTCCGGTTAGTGATGGTTTGCTAGCAACGATAGAACCCGTCGCTTACTGCCCCCTTACATTGCTTAAGGGGCCACATTTGCCATTTTAATCACATCGGGCCCTTCTGGTACAGGCGGCGCGGGCAGCCAACGGTCAACCAGCAATACCAATTTGCGCCGCGTCCAGCCGCCCAGCTGGCGCTCCAGCAGCCAGTGGGAAGCCGAGGCAAGCGGGATCGCCAGCAACAGCGCGAGATAGACCTCATTCCAGCTGCGCGTGTGCAGGGAATGCTGGTCCAGCCAGCGAGTCAAGACCACTTGGCCGAGAAAATGTGTGAGGTACATGGAGTAGGACACGTTGCCGACCCAGGTCAGCCATCCTGGCATGCGCAGCGTGACCGTTTTACTGGCGATGGCCAGCGCCAGCAGCATCAGCGCCAGCGGCCAGCCCCACCCTGCCGGCCCGTGGAAGCCGCCCGCGCCGGACCAGCCCCACCAGAGCACGAACCCGGCGCTGCACACGACAGCCTGCCAGGCCAGCCCAGCGTTGGGGAAGCGCACGCGCGGGTCCAGGTAGAGCAGCCCGGCCGCCATCCCGGCCACAAATTCCCAGACGATCGGGTTGCTCACCAGGTGCAGGTAGCCGAAATCCAAGGCCAGGTGCTGGCGCACATCCAGCGTCGGTCCGCCGGCCATCAGCGGCAGCGCGACGAGGGTCAGCAGCATCCAGCCGGCAAGTGCCAGCCAGCGGCGGCTGCCGGCCAGCATGCTCAGGCCGAACACCAGGTAGAAGTACATTTCGAAGGCCAGGGTCCAGGCCAGGGGAAATACCAGGCCAAAGAACGGCGGGTCGTGCGGCGCCACCGGCAGGAATGCCAATGACGTGAACAGCTCCTGCAGGCGTCCCGCATCCGCGAAGAACCAGAATCCGTCCCGCTTGATGAAAATCCAGGCCATCGTCACCACCGCGTACGCGGGCCAGACGCGCGCAAAGCGCTTGGCCGCGAACAGCGCCGCATCGCGCGGGCCGCCGGCATGCCGGGTGGTGTAGACCATGATAAATCCGCTGACCAGGAAAAACAGGTCGACACCCATGGCGCCGGGCAGGAACAGCATGGTCGCCAGGCCTTCATTCGGCGTACCGTCAAGGAAAAATCGGCCATGCGTCAGGACCACCAGCAGCACGGCAATGCCGCGCAGGCCCTGCACCCAATCCAGCTTCATATTCTTCGCACAAGATAGATAAACGGGCAATGTAGCATAGTCGGGGCCCTGGCCGAACGCCGGCGGCTCCCGTGCAGCCCACGCGAGTGTAGAATATCGGCTGTTTTTGAAACACTTAATCACCGCCCACGATGACCGAACCCCAGAACACCTCCAGCGGCAAACGCCTCAGCCCTATTCCCGCCTTCATCTTCATGTCCCGTTGGCTGCAGCTGCCGCTGTACCTGGGCCTGATCCTGGCGCAGTGCGTCTACGTGTTCCATTTCTGGGTCGAGCTGAAGGACCTGATCGGCGCGGCGCTGGGCAACGCCCAATCGCTGGACCACATCCTGCAGGCTGTCACCCCGCCCAGCAAAGACGCCATTCTGCCGACCAAGCTGACCGAAACCACCATCATGCTGGTGGTGCTGGGGCTGATCGACGTGGTCATGATCTCCAACCTGCTGATCATGGTGATCGTGGGCGGCTATGAAACCTTCGTCTCGCGCATGCACCTCGAAGGCCACCCCGACCAGCCGGAATGGCTGTCGCACGTGAACGCTTCCGTCCTCAAGACCAAGCTGGCGATGGCGATCATCGGCATCTCGTCGATCCACTTGCTGAAGACCTTTATCAATGCCGCGCAATACGACGAAAAAGTGTTGATCGCGCAGACCACAATCCACATCGCATTCCTGCTGTCCGCAATGGCGATTGCGTACACCGACCGCATCACCACACTGACGCACAACGATTCCAAGCACCACTAATTAGCCAACGAGCCAATCATGACCATCATCAAGCAAGACGACCTGATTGAATCAGTCGCCGCCGCGCTGCAGTACATCAGCTACTACCACCCTGCCGACTACATCCAGCACCTGGCGCGCGCGTACGACGCCGAGCAAAGCCCGGCCGCCAAGGATGCGATCGCCCAGATCCTGACCAACTCCCGCATGTGCGCGGAAGGCAAGCGTCCGATCTGCCAGGACACCGGCATGGTGAACGTCTTCCTGAAGATCGGCATGGGCGTGCGCTTTGAAGGCTTCAAGGGCACCGTGACCGACGCCGTCAACGAAGGCGTGCGCCGCGCGTACAACTTCGCCGACAACAAGCTGCGCGCCTCGATCGTGGCCGACCCGCACTTCGAGCGCAAGAACACCAAGGACAACACCCCGGCCGTGGTCCACATGGAACTGGTGGAAGGTAACACCGTGGAAGTGGCCGTTGCGGCCAAAGGCGGCGGTTCCGAGAACAAGACCAAGTTCGTCATGCTGAATCCTTCCGACTCGCTGGTGGACTGGGTGCTGAAGACCGTGCCGCTGATGGGCGCCGGCTGGTGCCCGCCTGGCATGCTGGGCATCGGTATCGGCGGCTCCGCCGAGAAAGCCATGCTGCTGGCCAAAGAGTCGCTGATGGAAGACATCGACATGTTCGAGCTGAAAAAGCGCGGCCCGCAGAACAAGCTGGAAGAACTGCGTATCGAACTGTGCGACAAGATCAACGCCCTGGGCATCGGCGCGCAAGGCCTGGGCGGCCTGACCACCGTGCTGGACGTGAAGATCAATATGTACCCGACCCACGCCGCATCCAAGCCGGTCGCCATGATCCCGAACTGCGCGGCCACCCGCCACGCCCACTTCGTGCTGGACGGTTCCGGCCCGTCCTACATCGAGCCTCCAAAGCTGTCCGACTGGCCTGATGTCACCTGGGCTGCCGACACCGAAAAATCCAAGCGCGTCGACCTGAACACCCTGACCAAGGAAGAAGTGGCGTCCTGGAAGCCGGGCCAGACCCTGCTCCTGAACGGCAAGATGCTGACCGGCCGCGACGCGGCGCACAAGCGCATCCAGGACATGCTGGCCAAGGGCGAGCAGCTGCCGGTGGACTTCACCAACCGCGTGATCTACTACGTCGGCCCGGTCGATCCGGTGGGCGCGGAAGTCGTCGGCCCAGCCGGCCCGACCACCGCCACCCGCATGGACAAGTTCACCGACATGATGCTGGAAAAAACCGGCCTGATCTCCATGGTCGGCAAGGCCGAACGCGGCCCGACCGCGATCGAATCGATCCAGAAGCACAAGTCGGCCTACCTGATGGCAGTCGGCGGCGCGGCCTACCTGGTGTCGAAAGCGATCAAGGGCGCCAAGGTGGTGGGCTTCGAAGACCTGGGTATGGAAGCGATCTATGAGTTCGACGTGGTCGACATGCCGGTCACCGTGGCCGTCGATTCCACCGGCACCTCCGTGCACAACACCGGCCCGAAAGAATGGCAGGTGAAGATCGAGTCCCTGAAAGCAGCGCAGCCAGCATAAATGGTCCATCCAGTTCCCTCCTCCGCCGATGCGCCAATCGGCGTCTTTGATTCCGGCGCAGGAGGACTCTCCGTGCTGCGCCATATCCACGCGCAGCTGCCGGACGAGCATGTGCTGTACTTCGCCGACGCCGCTTTCTCGCCTTACGGCGAAAAGACGGATGAATGGCTGGCCCAGCGCTCGCTGGAGATTGCGCACTTCCTGGTGCGGCAAGGCGTCAAGGCACTGGTGGTCGCCTGCAACACGGCCACCGGCGCGGCCATCAAGGAGCTGCGCAAGCACTATCCGGAATTGCCCATCGTCGGCGTGGAGCCGGGCCTCAAGCCCGCCTCCGCCGCCACGCGCAGCGGCAAGGTCGGCGTGCTGGCCACCGAGGCGGCGCTCACCAGCGACAAGTTCCTGCAACTGCGCGACCACCTCACGGTGGCGAACGGTACACGGTTCGTGCTGCAGGGCTGCCCGGGACTGGCCAACGCAGTCGATCGCGGCGAACTTGCCACACCGGCCACCGTGGAGCTGCTGCGCGGCTTCATCGAACCGGTGCTGGCACAGGGCGCCGACACGCTGGTATTGGGCTGCACCCACTACCCGTTCGTGCAGCAGGCCATCGAAGGCATTGTCGCCGGCCGGGACGTGAAGCTGATCGACACCGGCGAAGCGGTGGCGCGTCAGCTGGCCCGCCTGCTGGAAGGTGCCGGCCTGCGCCGCCCGGGCGGCACGCCGGCCCACCTGCGCGGCTATACCAGCGGCAGCGCAGCGGTCCTGCAACAGGCGTTTGCCAGCCTGCTGGGCCTGCGCCCGACGGTGGAATCGGTGCAGCTTGGCGGGGCTTAAAATAATATTTGCCACTTCGGGAACAAGCCTATATAATCTCGGCTCTGTCGCGCTACGGGGCGATAGAAAAGCAGTCAGTGGTGGCTGTAGCTCAGTTGGTAGAGTCCAGGATTGTGATTCCTGTTGTCGTGGGTTCGAGCCCCATCAGCCACCCCAAGAATCCTAAGCCCAGCCTTGTGCTGGGCTTTTCATTTGGCGCAATTTTGCGCCGCCCTGGATCGACCCTCGCAACGAATTCCCGTACACTTCATACCAGCGCAACAGTTGCCCTACCCGGCATCAGGACTGAGTTATGTTTGGACGGCCCAGTTTCACGCATGTATGAATAAATCTTCCTCATTGCCTTTTGTGATTGGCGTGGCCGGCGGCAGCGGCAGCGGCAAATCCACCGTAACGCAGCAGGTGCTGGCCGCCTTCGGCGCCGAAGTGGTCTCCGTCGTCATGCAAGACGACTACTACTGCGACCAGACCCACCTTTCGCCGGAAGTGCGCCGCAAGGCCAATTACGACCATCCGGACGCCTTCGACTGGCCGCTCCTGAACGAGCAGATGCAGGCGCTGCGCCGCGGCGAAGCCATCGAAATGCCGGAATACGATTTCACCGTCGATAACCGCTCCACCAAGACCATCCACGTCAAGCCCGCGCCGGTGATCGTCATCGAGGGCCTGTTCGCCCTTTACGACGCCGACTTGCGCAAAATGATGTCGCTGAAGATCTTCGTCGACACCGCTCCGGACGTGCGCTTTATCCGCCGCCTGCAGCGCGATATTTCCGAGCGCGGCCGGACCCTGGACAGCGTGGTCGGCCAGTATCTGGAAACGGTACGCCCGATGCACAAGCAGTTCATCGAGCCGACCAAGCGCTATGCCGACGTGATTTTGCCGCATGGCGCCAACGGCCCCGCGGTGGACGTCATTACCACCAAGGTTGCCAGCTTGATCAGCACCTTGCAGCGGAGCTAAGAGGCTATGTCAAAATGGGCGTGGCTAGGCGCGGCGACGACGGCAGTGCGCCTGCACGGCAAGGAGCTGCAACAACGCCATGGCCATTTTGAAACGGCCTCTAAGCCCTGCAGCGACCGAAGCCCGGCCAAGTGCCGGGCTTTTTCTTATGTGCGACATTGGTATTTAAGCATCGCTGCAATATAATTGATTTCAGACAACCTTCCAGGATTGACGTGGATTTCCAGTCTCTGAATTGCCCGCAATGTGGCGGGGTATTGCCGCGCCAGGCCATCTGGCGCACCGTCGCCTGCCCCTATTGCGCCGCCACCGTCACCCGCGCCGATTCCGTCGTCGATCTGGCCCGCTTCCATGAAGCCCTGGCACGCTTCCAGAACGACCCGCCCGGCCAGGACGCCCGCTGCGGCGAGCGGCGCTACCGCATCATCCGCCAGCTTTACGAAGGCGCAGGCACGCGCGTCATGCTGGCGCGGCGCTGCGGGCGCCTTGGCGAACACGTGGTGCTGAAATACGCCGGCGCCGATAAACTGGCACGCGAGCGCGATGTGCTGCGCCAGCTGCAGGCCGACAACGCTCCCGGCTCCGCCTACTTCTCGCAACGCCTGCCCGAATCCATCGCCCTCGGACCGGACGGCAATGGCGCCACGGTGCACGTGCTGCGCCACCCTCCGGGCTACTGGGGCAGCCTGGCCGAAGTCCACCGCCGCTACGCCAACGGCCTCGATCCGCGCCATATGGTCTGGATGTGGCGCCGCGTGCTGGAAGTACTGGCGCATGTGCACAGCATCGGCTGGAGCCACGGCGCGGTAAGCCTGGAGCATATGCTGGTGCATCCGGCCGACCACGGCATCTTCCTGATCGGCTGGTCGGGCGCCAAGCGGCACGGCGACCAGGCGCGCGACCTGCTGCAATCGGTATGGAGCATGCGCGCCCTGCTGGCCGGCCAGCGCGCCGGCGACGATGCACCGCCGATCCCCGCTTCGGTCCCGGCGCCGCTGGCGCAACTGCTGCACCGCGCCAGCTCGGACGCCCGCTGGCTGCATGCGCAGGGCGCGGCGGGCCTGCACCATCACGTGACCAGCGCGGCTGCCGAGGCTTTCGGTCCGCCGCGTTTCCTTCACTTCCAACCAACCCCCTGACCTATCCAAAGGAGCCAAATTGGGACACGGTAATTATTCCTTCACGGCCCACGCCGCCCTCGTGGCCGACCGCGCGTCCGCCTCGCGCACCGAGGTATTCCAGCAGCGCGCCTGCCATCCGCTGATGAACCCGAAAGGCATCAAGATGCGCGAATCGCGCGACAATGCCGACCACCCGAATTCCCTGGGCATCGTCTTCGCGCTCGACGTGACCGGCTCGATGGGCGATATCCCGCAGCAGCTGGCCACCAAGGAGCTGCCGACCTTCATGCGCCTGCTGATGGCCTGCGGCGTCCCCGACCCGCAAATCCAGTTCATGGCCATCGGCGATGCGGTTTCCGACCACGCGCCGCTGCAGGTCGGCCAGTTCGAATCGACGGCGGAACTGATGGACCAGTGGCTGACCTGGAGCTATATCGAAGGCGGCGGCGGCGGTTCGGGCGAAGAAAGCTATGAGCTGGCCTTCTACATGGCGGCCCAGCACACCGACCTCGATTGCTGGGTAAAGCGGCGCAAGAAAGGCTATCTGTTCCTGACCGGCGACGAACTGCCCTACCCTGCCGTGTCGCGCCACCAGATCGAAGCCCTGGTCGGCGACCGCCTGGACCAGGACTTGCCGATCGAAGAAGTGATCGCGGCCGCGTCGGAGACCTTCCACCTGTTCTTCCTGGTGCCGGACCTGCATCGCCGCCAGCGCTGCGAAGCGCGCTGGCGCGAGCTGCTCGGCGACCATGTGATCTGCATGGAAGCACCGCAGGACGCCTGCGCCGTCGCCGCTTCCATCGTCGCCCTGACCGAAGGCGCGCTGCCGAAACTGGACGCCCTGCCGTCCGTGCTGTCCGGCGAAGGCGTTGCGGGCGACCGCGTGTCGGCCATCGTCCGTGCCCTGCGCCCTTACGCCGCGCTGCTGGAAAACGGCACCGCCCACGATATTCCGGCGTCGTCGCATACCGCGGCGCTGGCTGAACGCCCATGGTGGAGGCGTCTGTTTGGTTGAGAACAGGATAGTCTCGGTCATCGGGCTCGCGTTCGGCGACTGCGGCAAAGGCTTGTTCACGGACTACCTGTGCCGCGCCCGGTCGGCGCACACGGTGGTCCGCTTCAATGGCGGGGCGCAGGCCGGCCATAACGTGGTCCTGCCTGACGGCCGCCAGCATACTTTTTCCCAGTTCGGCGCCGGCACTTTCATTCCCAGCGTCGCCACGGTGCTGTCGGCCCCAGTGATCGTCCACCCCACCGCCTTGCTGGTGGAAGACAGCTACCTGCAGCGGGCCGGCGTTGCCGACGCGCTGCAGCGCCTCTTCATCGACGCCCGTTGCCTGGTCACCACGCCTTACCACGAAGCTGCCGGGCGCCTGCGCGAACGCGCGCGCGGCGCCGCTGCGCATGGCAGCTGCGGCGTGGGCTTTGGCGAAACGGTCGGCCATGCGCTGGCCCATCCGGCCCAGGCAATCCGCTACGGCGAACTGCTCGATTCATCGCGCACGCGCGACAAGCTGGACGCCGTGCGCCACAGCCTGCGCGCTTCGCTCCCCGCCGGCGCCACCGCGTTGAATCCTGAGGATGCCGCCATCCTCGACGATCCCGGCTTCGGCATGCTCTGGCTTGGGCACGCGCAGCGCGTGGCAGCAATCGCGCCGCCCGCCGCCCCCGAACAGATCGCGGCGCGGCTCGCGCGTCCCGGCGGCATTGTGATGGAAGGCGCACAAGGCATGCTGCTCGACGAATGGCATGGCTTCCACCCGCACACCACCTGGAGCAGCACCGGCCCCGCCGCGGCGGACGCCGTGATTGCCGGCTACGGCTTGCGGGAACATGTCACCCATTTCGGCGCCATGCGCAGCTACCTGACCCGCCATGGCCAGGGGCCCCTGCCAACGGAAGACAAGGCGCTGGACTGCCTGGCCGAACCGCACAACCACGAGAGCGGCTGGCAGGGCCGGTTCCGCCGTGGCCACCCGGACGCCGTGCTGCTGCGCTACGCGCTCGCCGCTGCGGGCCGTATCGACGGCCTGCTGGTCAGCCACCTGGACGCATTCGGCCGCAACCCCGGGCTGCGCTGGGCCCACAGCTATAACGTGGACGGGCGCGAGGTGCGCGAACTCGCACGGTCGCAGCAGCCCGACCTGGCACACCAGACGGCGCTGTGCCAGCAGTTGTCCAACGCGCAGCCGGTCTTCGCCTCAGGGCCGCTCGCCAGTGCGGAAGCATTCCTAAGCGAACTGCAGGCCGTCGCCGGTCTGCCGGTCGTCCTGGGCTCGCACGGTCCGACACACCGGCATGTCCTGCCTGTGGATCCAGGCCGGATATAGGCCGGATATAGTGCGGATATAGGGCGGGTTTCGTCCGCATTGCCGCCTAGTCTGGCGGCATGGACAAATTTCCCGTGATTGAATTCCGCCGTTACACCACCGTCGAGGGCGGCCAGGCAGCGTTCGCGCGCTATTTCGAAACCCTGTTCCCGGAAGCCTTCCAGCAGCTGGGCGCCCTCGCCCTGGGCCAGTTCACGGAGCGCGGCAATCCGAACAGCTTTCTCTGGCTGCGTGGCTTCAGTAGTTGGGAGCAGCGCGCCGTCGCCAACGCAGCCTTCTATTACGGCCCCGTATGGAAGGAGCATAAAGCCACGCTGAACGGCTTAATGACGGACAGCGATAACGTACTGCTGCTGCGCCCTTTACGTCCCGGCAGCGGCGTGCCCATCTTGCCGGTGCCGGACCCGGTGCTGGAGCCGGAAGGCGCTCAAGGCGATGTGGTGGCCGTGCTATGCGACGTACAACCCGGACAACTGGCACGCTTTGCCGAACTGGCAGCACCGGCGTTCGCCGCCTGGCGCGACGCGGGCTGGCGCGACGCCGGCACGCTCGCCACACTGGACCAGCCCAACAACTTCCCCCAGCTGCCGGTGCGCGGCGACGGACCGCACCTGGTCTGGCTCGGCATCGCAGCCCCCGGCTGCGCACCACCGGACCTCGCAGCACTCGGCGAGGCCGCCTGCGGGCTGCTACGCGAGCCGCCGGAATGCATCCTGTTGCGTCCAACACAGCGATCCCGTCTGCGCTGGCGAAAATCCAATTAAAGGTGTCGCGGCATTTACTTTGGAGATAAAATAACGACTCAGAGAAACGTTGCGCGAATGGAATAATTAATGTCTGAGTTGAAAGATCTATCCACCTACAGCAAAGACACCCCCGTCGGCCTGCCCGGCGTCGGCGGACGTGCCGGCCTGTTCGTCCCCACCGAGCTGTTCGACGTCGCCAACTCCAGCACCATCCGCCATGGCGCCGGCATTGTCGGCTTCGGCAACCCCGACGGATCGCTCACCATCTACTTCGAAGCCAATCGCTTCGACGAGTCCAGCCTGCATAAATGGGAAAACAAGGCGCGCAAGGCTTACGACCGCATGGTCATGGTGGCGCCCACCGTGTCGAAAGCCAAGATCGATGCCAAGTTCCTGGAACTGGTAGGCTATATCGACGGCGCCGGAATCACCCTGAAGGAACCGGCCCGCGTGAACGAGTGGCTGGCCCAGTCGAATGCCATGGATACCGCGCCGGAAGCAGCCGTGGTGCTGTGGGGAAGAAAATAACGGACGAGCTATAGTCCTACAAAGGCATCGGCAACACTCCGATGCCTTTTTTGTTTGCTCTTAGATAAGATGGAATCAATTCTTAGGCAGGAGTATTCCATGACCCACCACCCTTATGCCAGCAGCGCTTTGCTGCTCAGCCTGGTGGCCTCCGCAACTTGGCTGCTGTGCTCGGCGGACGTGCTGGCGCAAATCCCCCTCTTCTTCCACTGATTACCAGCGGCGGCCGCCGCGCCCATGGTAGTGGCGGCTGGTGAACAGGAAATCAAAACCGATCGAGACCGGCGGATAAGCGTAAGCCGGCGCCGGCGCGTAATAATAGGGCGCTGGCGCCATATACACGGGCTGCGGCGCCACGTAGACAGGCTCGCGCTGGACATATACCGGCTCGCTCGAATACGTCACTGGGGCGCCGCTACGCGCCGCCGTACCGTTCTGCACCGGCGTCACCGACACGGTGCGCCATTCATAAGGATTGCTGGACGCGTAGCGCACCGGCTGCTCGGCGCAGCCAACCAGGCCCAGCGCCAGGACCGGTAACATCATCAAGGTTTTCATGGCATTCTCCTTCCCAGGCTTCAACTATAGGGAAAAACCAGGCGCCTGCCGCAGCTTTTACAATTACTTACTGCCGGCAACTCAGATATACGGGATGTCGCATTTATCCAGCGGCTTGCCTTTACCGTCGACACGCTGGGCGCAAACCCGGTAAGTGATCCCATATTCCATATCGACACGGTACACCTTCCCGTACGGCAGGGAAACCGACTCCTGCAGCGTGCGCTGGTAGCTCAGCGCCGGCACATCGGACGGGATCGCGATCGAGGTGTGGAAATTGCGGCGGCGGTCCTGCTGGCGGCGGTGCACGTCCACGCTCACGCCCAGGTCCAGCGTAACGCCGCCCGGCTCGTAGTTATAGCGCGTGATATTGCGCGAAGCGCTCAGCACGCCCCAGGCGCAAGGCAAGGCATCCGGGCATTGCTTGAGCTGGGCCAGCGGGAAGATTTCCTCGTTATTGGCCAGTTCCTGCAACTGCCAGGCCGTGCGCGTGCCGTCCAGCTTGCCGCTGGCCGCATTCGGCCAGGTCATGGCGTTGACCACCACGACGGACAGCTTGTTGCGGGCCGGGTCGTTCGGGTTGCGCCACATGGAGCAACCGGACAACAAGACGCCTGCCAGTGGAACAAGAAACAGAACTTTCATGCGGGCTACCCCAGTTGCGATACCCGCAGATTAACAAAAAACGGCCCGCGAGGGGGCCGTTTTCTTGAGCGGGAGGCGAATTTCAGTCCAGCTTCCAGGCGTAGTCCACCTTGGTCCAGGTTTCGGCCGGGGCGCCGTCCTTGGTCCCGGGCTTGAACTTGCAGGCGCTCAAGGCCTTCAGTGCCGCCTTGTCCAGATTCTTGAAACCGGACGATTTGTCCAGCTTGGAATCCTTCACGTCGCCGTTCGCGGCGATCAGGAAGGACATGCTGACCGTGCCCTGCTCTTCGTTCATCAGGGAAGCCTTTGGATACTCGGCCTTGCAATTTTTCGCGTCGAACGTTGCAGGAACCTCGCCGGCGTAAGCCGATGCGCCCAGTACCAGCGCCACAGCCAAAACACTCAACTTCGTCTTCATGTTCTTCCCCTACTGAGAATGAAATGGATTACAGGGACCAGACGTAGTCGACCTTGGTCCAAGTCTGGGCCACGGCGCCATCCTTGGTGCCCGGCTTGAATTTGCAAGCGGTGATGGCTTTCACTGCAGCCTTGTCCAGGTTCTTGAAACCGCTGGACTTGTCCACCTTGGAATCCATGACTTCACCGCTGGCCGAAACCAGGAAAGCCATGGAAACGGTGCCCTGCTCTTCGTTCATCAGGGAAGCCTTCGGGTATTCAGCCTTGCAGGTCTTGGCATCGAATACAGCTGGGGTTTCGCCCGCGAACGCGGAAACGGACACGATGGATGCTGCGATAAAACCAATCAAACGCTTGTTCATTTCTATCCCAATCAAAATTGTGTGAAAAAACTGCGGGTATGTCCCCGATTATTAAAATTCTTCCCATTCGTCGCTGCCCGCGGTGGCGGCGACAACCTTCTTGGGCGCTGGCGCGGCGGCCGGCTTGGCGGCGGCAGGACGCTTGGCCGGCGCTTTCGGCACCACGGCGACCGCGGTCTGCGTTACGACAGGCCGGGCGGCGCTCAGCGCATATTCCGCTTCGGCGTCGAGCTTGAAGATCGACACCACGCGCGACAGTTCGCCAGCCTGGTCTTGCAGCGACTGGGCGGCGGCGGCCGCTTCTTCCACCAGCGCCGCATTCTGCTGGGTCATGGCATCCATCTCGATGATGGACTGGTTCACCTGCTCGATGCCGGCGCTCTGCTCCTGCGAGGCGCTGGCGATTTCGCTCATGATGTCGGTCACGCGGCGGACCGAAGCCACCACTTCATCCATGGTCACGCCGGCCTGGCCGACCAGTTTCGAGCCGCGCTCCACCTTCTCGACGGAGTCGCCGATCAGGGCCTTGATCTCTTTCGCGGCGCCGGCAGAACGCTGGGCCAGGTTGCGTACTTCGGATGCAACGACGGCAAAACCGCGGCCCTGCTCACCGGCACGCGCCGCTTCCACGGCGGCATTCAGCGCCAGGATATTGGTCTGGAACGCGATGCCGTCGATCACGCCGATGATGTCGACAATCTTGTTGGCGGACGCATTGATCGAGCTCATGGTCTCGACCACCTGCGACACCACCTGGCCGCCCTTCAGCGCCACATCGGAGGCGGACGCCGCCAGCTGGTTGGCTTCGCGGGCATTGTCGGCGTTCTGTTTCACGGTGGAGGTCAGTTCTTCCATGGCGGAAGCGGTCTTCTCCAGGTTGGACGCCTGCATTTCGGTACGCGACGAGAGGTCGATATTGCCGGCCGCGATTTCGCGGGAAGCGGTGCCGATGGTCTCGGTACCCTGGCGCACCTGGCCCACGATGTCCACCAGGCTGTCGCGCATTTCCTTGATCTCGACCAGCAGGGAATCCTTGTCGGTGGACGAGGTGTTGATATCGACCGACAGGTCGCCGTTGGCGATGGCGCCGGCGATGGCTGCGGTGTAGTCAGGCTCGCCGCCCAACTGCTTCAGCAGGCCGCGGGTAATCATCCAGGCGGCGAAGATCGACACGATCACGGCGGCCAGGCCGGCGACGATCATGAACAGGCGCGCGGAGGAGAAGCCCTCGGCCGCTTCGACCTTCATCGAATCGTTGATCTTGTCTTCCAGCGCGGCCAGCTGGCCCAGCGCCTCAACCCACTTCTTCTGCGCAGGCTTGATCTCTTTCAGGTAGATCTTGGTCGCGGCCAGGGCGTCGTTGGCCAGCCACAGCTCGGAAGCCTTCTTCACGGCCGGCAGCACCACGGTTTCCTGCGCCTTCACCTGCGACAGCAGGGTCTTTTCTTCCGGGGTGGCGTCCTGCGCGTACAGGGCGGCCAGTTTGGCGTCGGCGGCCTCGTACTCCTTCAGGCCCTTGTTGATGCGCGCCAGTTCCGGCTCCATGTCCGAAGGTTCGGACATCAGGGTCAGGATCTTCAGGCCGCTCACGTTTTCGACGTTGTTGCGCATGTCGATCACCAAGCGCGTTGCAACCGCATTCACGCTCACCACGTGATCCAGGCGGTCCTGAATTTGCGCCATACGCCAGATGCCGACGACCGTGATAATGACGAGGAACGCCAGTACCAGTGCGAAACCGAGGCCCAGACGGGCTCCAACCTTCATTTTACTCAAATTCATTTCGGCTCTTTATTGGATAGATTTTCGATTGCCTAAAGGATGCTGGCGCAAAACATTTACCCCATCCACCGATCCTTGCTGCTACGCAAGTAACGACAGTAGCAAACTATGACTGCGAATGCAAAGACAGCTAAGGCCGCGGGATGAAACCTGTCGTATTTCATCCCAGGCACGGTAGGAACCGCGGATAGCATCTGTGAATCACAGAAATTATAGACCCGAGGTTTCCACACGGCAAGCAAATTTCGCTTAGAGTGTTGGCAAATGAATTTTCTTCTGAGAAACAGCTCAGCAGCAGCGGCTGGCGGAGGCGAAAGCGCAGGATTGCCTGCGCTTATTCGAAATCAGATGGTGCGGCTGAAGGCTTCCAGCAAAACGCGGGGATCGCCGGCCGCCAGTTTCTTGGCGTCGGACAGCGTCTGGCGGAACTGGCGCGCGCCTTTCAGGCCTTGCGCCAGGCCCAGCATATGGCGGGTGATCGTGTTGATTTTCAAGCCCTTGCCGCCGTCCTTCGCCAGCTGCTCCTCGATATACGGCATCATCGCCTCCAGCACTTGCTGGCGGCTGCGCGGCTCCCCGGCAGCGCCGTAGTAGCGCTGGTCGAAAGCGGCCATCAGGTAAGGATTGTGGTAAGCCTCGCGGCCCAGCATGACGCCGTCCACATGCTGCAGGTGCAGGTCGATTTCCTCCAGCGTCTTGATGCCGCCGTTGATCAGGATCTCGAACTGCGGGAAATCCTGCTTCAGCTGGTAGGCGTACTCGTATTTCAGCGGCGGGATCTCGCGGTTTTCCTTGGGCGACAAGCCCTTCAGGATGGCGTTACGGGCATGCACCACAAAGGTGGTGCAGCCGGCTTCCGCCACGGTGCCGACGAAATCGCGCACGAAATCGTAGCTCTCCTCCTGGTCGATGCCGATGCGGTGCTTGACGGTGACCTCGATCTGGACCGCATCCTTCATCGCCTTGACGCAATCGCGCACCAGCTCCGGCTCGTTCATCAGGCAGGCGCCGAACGCGCCCTTCTGCACGCGCGGCGACGGGCAGCCGCAATTCAGGTTGATTTCATCGTAGCCCCACTTCTCGCCCAGCTTGGCCGACGTGGCCAGATCCTTCGGATCGGAGCCCCCCAGCTGCAGCGCAACCGGATGCTCCTCCTCATTGAAGCGCAGGTGGCGCTCCACATCGCCGTACACCAGGGCACCGGTGGTCACCATCTCCGTGTACAGCCAGGTGTATTGGGAAATCAGGCGATGGAAGTGACGGCAATGGCGGTCGGTCCAGTCCATCATCGGCGCCACGGATAGTCGGCGGGAAGGCTTGGGGGCGAGCGAGGTGGTCATGATGGCAAACATCGGCAATGAAGCAAGGGGCGCATATTATAGCGAAAGTCGGAGTCAGCTCTGGCAAACGGACATTTCGCTACGCGTCGCGAAGCGAAAAGCTCATCGAGAAGCCAGAGCTAAGCCCGACTTTTATGCGAAGAGTTCCTCGACGCGGGACATGCGCCGCGCCGCTTCGCCCGTCAATTCGCCGGAGGCGGTCATGATCTGGCGCACGCCTTCCAGCGCGCGCTTGCGGTCGGCGTCGGCCAGCAGCTTGGGCAGGGCCGACATGGCGCGCTCTTCGTCCAGCTGCAGGATCATGTTCTGCTCCTGCACCACCTCCTTGAAGCGCGCCAGCGACATGCGCTCCTTGGCCGGCAGCCGCATGCGCAGTTCGCGCAGCGTGGTGAAGGCGCGTTCGTCGGCCACCCGCATTTCCGGGCTGCGCGCGATATACAGGATCGAGCGCAGCACCGCTTCGCGCTCGCCGCCGCTGGCCAGGCGCTTGGCCGCTTCGGTGCGCCGCGCCGCCACCACCGATTCGCGCGCGATATCGCGCCCGATGCGGCGCCGGATATTCGCCGAATCCGCCCGCAGGCCCACCAGCGTTTGCAGCAGCGGCTGGCCGTAAGTGGAGAGGAAGAACTGCTCCACCGCCTGATCGCGCAGCACCTGGTAGCGCTCCAGCACCGCCACAATCTGCTCGGATGCCGCTTCCTGCATTTTCAGGAAGGGGTTATCCGGCGACGCCGGCTTGCGCTGCTCGCGCACCTGCTCCGCCAGCGCGCTGATCCCGCTCAGGAAAGGGTTCATGTCGGAGAACAGCTCATACCGCAAACGGTAGGGGTGCATACGCCGCGTCCATTCCGCCGTCTGCTCGCTGGTGGTGGC
The DNA here is from genome assembly GCF_000425385.1 of Pseudoduganella violaceinigra DSM 15887. Classification (GTDB taxonomy): domain Bacteria; phylum Pseudomonadota; class Gammaproteobacteria; order Burkholderiales; family Burkholderiaceae_D; genus Rugamonas; species Rugamonas violaceinigra. Next base: position 435,452 of record NZ_AUDI01000001.1, read on the forward strand.
CCGCACAAAGGGGCTGACGAAAGTGCGGTACAGGCCCTGGTTGATCTCCGACAGGCGCGCCACCGTGGCAAAGCGGCGCTCATCCTCGTCGTCGTTGCTGCCCAGGGCGCGCAGGGCATTCAGGTCGCGCCGCTCGAAGCGCACCACGTAATTGCCATCGGCCAGTTCGGGACTGTGCACGCCCTCCCCGCTCTTGTCGATGAACACCGCTTCGTACAGGCCGGGCGGCAGCACATCGATCAGGTCCATCGAGCGGGTGAATTCATCGTGCTCCTTGTTCGCCACCGACGCGGAGACGAAAATCCCCAGGTGCCCGATCGATTCGTGCAGGGTGTACACCACCGTCTGCCCACCGGCCACCAGCGCCGCATCGTCTTCGTACAGGTCGAGCAGCCAGCCCAGCGCCTGCTGCGGCGGCGTGATGTCGTCGCCCCAGGAACAGAACACCACGATGGGCGAGCGGATATTGCGCAGGTCGATGCGGCGGCCATCCGTATCGTGGATGGTGCCGTTGCTCAGGCGGTTGCCGACGAACAGGTTATCGGTGATGAACTGGATTTCCTCGGCATTCAGCAGCACCGGATTGCCCCACCAGCGCTCGAACTCCAGGAAGCGTTTTTCCTCCGTGTCGACGTTGGCGTACACGTGGTAAGCCTTCTTCCAGTACGTGTTGGAAGGATTCATGTTCTCGAAATTGCTGACCAGGTGGGCGCCGTCGAACTTGCCGTTGCCAAGGTCGCCGGCCAGGGACGTCATCCAGGTGCCGCCGGTCAGGCCGCCAAGATAGCGCAGCGGATTCTTGCCGCGCACGCCGGCCCAATACGACAGCGGCGCGCCGGCCAGCACCAGCGGCCCCGCCAGCTCCGGATGCAGCGCGGCGGTCATCATGATCTGCCAGCCGGCCTGGCAGTTGCCGATCAGGGCCGGCTTGCCCTCCGCCTGCGGGTGCAGGTAAGCCACCTGTTCGATGAACTGGGCTTCCGCGTGGCAGACGTCTTCGATGGTCTGGCCCGGCACCGGGGCCGGCAGGAAGCCGATGAAGTAGCAGGGGTGGCCGGCCTTCAGCACCACGCCGATTTCGCTGTCCTGCTTCATGCCGCCGATGCCCGGCCCATGCCCGGCGCGCGGGTCGACCACGATGAAGGGACGCTTGTCCTCGTCGATTTCCATGCCGTCCGGCGGGATGATGCGCATCAGCGAGTAATTGACCGGGCGCGCAAGGGTGCGCCCGTCGATGAGCGTTTCGAATTCGAAGTTGAGCACATGCGGCGCGGTTTCCCGCTCACGCGCATTGCGTTCGGTGCCGCGACGATACAGCACGTCCATGAACAGAATGGACCGCTGCCAGGCGTCGGTCCAGTATTCCACGGCCTGGGCGGCCAGGTTGGCGGGTTCGGCCATGCTGCGTCTCCTCATTGATGCCGGCTCGGCATGACAGATTACCATGTCACCAATAAAAAACCCGCCTTGCGGCGGGTTCTTTTTGCATTACGCGTTTTCCTTGTTGGCACGCTTACGCTCGTGCTCTTTCAGGAAGCGCTTGCGCAGGCGGATCGACTTCGGCGTGATCTCGACCAGTTCGTCGTCGTCGATGAATTCGACAGCGTATTCCAGCGACATCTGGATCGGCGGCACCAGGCGCACCGCTTCGTCGGTACCCGACGAACGCACGTTGGTCAGCTGCTTGCCCTTGATCGGGTTGACCACCAGGTCGTTATCGCGCGAGTGGATACCGATGATCATGCCTTCGTACACTGGGTCGTTGTGGACCACGAACATACGGCCGCGATCCTGCAGTTTCCAGATCGCGTAGGCCACGGCAGCGCCGTCGTCCTGCGAAATCAGCACGCCGTTGCGGCGGCCGCCCAGTTCACCTTTGGAGGTGTCGACCGGAGCGTAGGCGTCGAACACGTGCGACATCAGACCGGTACCGCGGGTCAGGGTCATGAATTCGCCCTGGAAGCCGATCAGGCCGCGCGCAGGAATACGGTACTCCAGGCGCACACGGCCCTTGCCGTCCGATTCCATGTTCTGCAGATCGCCGCGGCGGCGGCCCAGTTCTTCCATCACGCCGCCCTGGTTGGCTTCTTCCACGTCAACGCTCAGTTGTTCGTATGGCTCGTGGCGCACGCCGTCGACCATCTTGAACACGACGCGCGGACGCGATACAGCCAGCTCGAAACCTTCGCGGCGCATGTTTTCGATCAGGATGGTCAGGTGCAGCTCACCGCGGCCGGACACTTCGAAAGTGGTGTCGTCGTCGGTTGGGGCAACGCGCAGCGCAACGTTGGCCTTCAGTTCCTTGTCCAGGCGATCACGCAGCTGGCGCGAGGTCACGAATTTGCCTTCGCGGCCAGCCAGTGGCGAGTTGTTGACCATGAAGTTCATGGTCAGGGTCGGTTCGTCGACGGTCAGCATTGGCAGCGCGTCCGGGGTGTCCGGTGCGCACACGGTGGAACCGATGCCGATTTCGTCGATACCGTTGATCAGGATGATGTCGCCGGCAACGGCTTCGTCCACCAGCACGCGCTCCAGGCCCTTGAAGTTCAGCACCTGGTTGATACGGCCCTTGATCGGGGTCGAATCAGGACCGTTCAGGACCACCACGTCCTGGCCGGTCTTCACGCGGCCGCGGGACACGCGGCCAATGCCGATCTTGCCCACGTAGGACGAATAGTCCAGCGAGGTGATTTGCATCTGCAGCGGGCCGTCTGGATTGTCGTCGCGCACCGGCACGTATTTCAGGATGGCTTCGAACAGCGGCTTCATGTCGCCGCCGCGCACGGTTTCGTCCAGGCCGGCGTAGCCGTTCAGGCCCGAGGCGTACACGATCGGGAAGTCCAGCTGTTCATCGGTTGCGCCCAGCTTGTCGAACAGTTCGAAAGTCTGGTTGATCGCCCAGTCAGCGCGCGCGCCCGGACGGTCGATCTTGTTCACCACCACGATCGGCTTCAGGCCCAGGGCCAGTGCCTTGCGGGTCACGAAGCGGGTCTGCGGCATCGGGCCTTCCTGCGCATCGATCAGCAACAGCACGGAGTCGACCATCGACAGCACGCGCTCCACTTCGCCGCCGAAGTCGGCGTGGCCTGGGGTGTCGACGATGTTGATGTGGGTGCCTTCGTACTCAACGGCGCAGTTCTTCGACAGGATGGTAATGCCGCGTTCTTTCTCCAGGTCGTTGGAGTCCATGACGCGGGTATCAACCTGCTGGTTCTCGCGGAAGGTACCGGACTGCTTCAGCAGCTGGTCCACGAGGGTGGTTTTGCCATGGTCAACGTGAGCGATGATGGCGATGTTGCGAATTGCGCGTTTAGTAGTAGACATGATGTGTGTGTGAACAGGAATTCTGCACGTGCGGGAGCACTGAACCCACTAGTATAGCATGCTGCTTCGCAACGCAGTAGTTCTCCAGGCTTGATTTCCGTAAGGTATTATTTAAGGAATAAGCAATGATGCTTATTGAATCTCAATGAAAAGCTTGGAGAGCACCTATGAAATTGCGTTTGACGAAGACCGCCCTGGCATCCGCCGCCCTGTCCCTGCTGATGGCCGGTGCGGCCGTTGCCGCCCCTGTCAGTGTGCAGATTTTGAGCGCCACCATCAAGGACAAGAAGATCGACGGCGCCACCGTCACGCTGCAAAAGAACGGCGAACAATCGGTCAGCGCCACCACTGACGCGCAAGGCCAGGTCAAACTGGCGCCCGCCTTCGGGGACGACGCCTCGACCCTGATGATCGTCAAGAAGCCCGGCTACTCCAACCTGGTCGTGAAATGCCCATGCGACGGCGCCACCTACGCCATCAGCCCGGTGATGAATAACCTGGACGGCATGCGCATTGTCCTGAACTGGGGCGCCAGCCCGCGCGACCTCGACTCGCACATCGTCTACCCGAACAACCACGTCTACTTTGTCAACAAGCGCGGCGCCGACGCCAACCTGGACGTCGACGATGTCGACGGCTACGGCCCGGAAACCATCACGCTCGAACGCAAGCATGTCGGCCAGCGCTACGTCTACGCCGTGCACGACTTCTCCGACGCCGGCAACCCGAACACCCGCAACCTGGCCAACAGCGGCGCCAAGGTCTTCGTCTACGTCGGCCAGACGCTGGTGCGCACGTACTACGTGCCGACCAGCGGCGTGGGCAACCTGTGGACCGTGTTCGCGGTGACCGAAGAAGGTGAATTCCAGGACTTCAACACCATCAAGGGCGTGACCAGCTTCGAGCGCCTGCAAACGTCCGAATTCGCCGGTGTCGGCCGCGCAGCCGATGTGCAGGCCGTCAGCTACAGCAGCGGCAACCAGGACAGCGCCAAGCGCCTGAACAGCCAGGGCGAATCGGCCTACCATGCCGGCAACCTGGACGAAGCGATCAGCCTGTACCAGCAAGCCATTGAATTGAACGGCAACTACGGCCAGGCATATAGCAATCTGGGCCTGGCCTTCCAGAAAGCCAACCGCACCGCCGAAGCCATGTGGGCCAACCGCAAAGCCATCGCCCTGGCGAACGGCCCGACCGCAGCCACCGTGCGCGCCAGCTCGCACTACAACAACGGCAAGATCTACGAAGCCGCATCCCAATGGGACGACGCGCTGCGCGAATACCGCGCCGCCCTGGCCGAGAAGAACAATCCGACCTACGAAAAAGCCATCGCGCGCATGCAGCAGAACGGGGCCAAATAATGCGCGCGCCAGCGCTGCCCTTGCTGTGCATGGTCGCCGCGCTGGCCGCGGTCGCGCTGCCCGCCACTGCCGCCGGACCGGCGGCAGTGGCCAAAGCCGACCGCCGCCTGTGGACGGAAACCCTGAACAGCCGCAACGGCTTTGACAAAGCCTCGCGCGCATCCATCCTGACCTACGCAACGGCGCTGCAGGACATGCAGAAAATGGCCGACGCCGACATGCTGGCCGCCTTCAAGATCAAGAGCCTGAACCGCGCCTCGGTCGACAAATGGCTGAAATCGGAACTGGCCCTGTCGCTGGCGAACTACCAGCGCGCGGCGCGCGACTGCGCCGGCGGCGGCGACTGGACCTGCGTCGCCCCGCTCGGCAACGTGGAAGCCCTGCTGCGCCAGGCCGATAGCTGGCAAAAGTCGATCCCGGCCGGCCAGCAAGCCTGGCACGCCAACCTGTCCGCCTTCGCCCACGCCTACCTCGCCGAACAACTGCGCCTGGCCGCCCTGTTCCCCAAGGTCAGCAGCGAAATCGACCGCTTCGGCCCCCACGAATGGAACGGCGACACGCTGGAAGACCGCCAGTTCCTGCTCACGTTCGACGATGGCCCGTCCCCCGGCCCCAACACCGACGACACCCTAGCCATGCTGGCAGCGGCCAAGAAGACCGGCGTCTTCTTCGTCCTCGGCGAAAACCTGCAAAACCGCGTCAACAAGGCCGGAGCCGCCAAGGTGGCCGCTTCCTACAAAAACCAGTGCATGGCCTCGCACGGCTGGCAGCACCAGTCGCACGCCAAGTGGGACCAATGGCAGGACTCCATCACCCGTACCCACGCGCTGCTGAACACCACCTTCGGCAAAGGCGACGTGCTGCCCTACTTCCGCCCGCCGTACGGCCAGCGGCCGGCGGACAGCGCACCGTTCTTCCAGCAGCAGGGATTGCAGGTCGCGCTGTGGAACCTGGACTCGCAGGACTGGAGCAGCCAGGTCACGGCCGACGACGTCAGCAACCGCATGATCGCCCTGATGCTGATCAAGCGGCACGGTGTGCTGCTGTTCCACGACGTGCATAACAAAGCCAAGTCGGCGCTGCCCGTCATCTTCGATGAACTGGGTACGGCCGTCAGCTGGCGCGACTGCCAGCAAGCGCTCCCGCGCTAACTGAGTTGGCGCGGAACGGAGGCCGTTTCGCGCCATTCAGGACCGGATTCGTCGCAAACCAGTGGCAGCGCGGAGGATGCCGGCGCAAAGTGTGCTCATCGAAACCACCTTTGCGAGGAATGCAAAATGCTGCAGCAAATCGTCAGCCACACCCCAAGCTACGTGTGGTGCATCCTGGGCTTCCTGATCTATCGCGGCGTAGCCGCATCGCGCGACCGCAGCGTGACTTTGCGCGCCGTCTTCATCCTGCCGATTGTCATGCTGGTACTGGGACTGCAGGGATTATCCAATGGCTTCGGGCTGGCGACGCCGGCCGGCGCGGCATGGCTGGCGGGCCTGGCCGCAGGCGTAGCGATGATGTGGCACAGTGCAGGAAAAGGGGTCGTGCTGGAGCGCGCCACGGGCAAGGTTCAGCTTCGCGGCAGCTGGCTGCCGATGGCCCTGATGATGGCAATCTTCGTTGGCAAGTTCGCGATGGCGGTGACCTTGGCGACGCAGCCAGCCCTGAGCGCCAAGCTAGGCTTCGCCCTGCCGGCATGCACCGTGTTCGGCGCACTGTCCGGCGCCTTCATGGCCCGCCCGCTGCGCCTGGCCATAGCATAAGAAAAGCCGGGGTCAGGTCTGTCATTCGGACACGCAGCCCACTTCTTTGATCTATCTCAATACGCAAATTCACTCGAATTAGCGTATTGAGATAGATCAAAGTTTGTGATTGGATGTCCAAATGACAGACCTGACCCCGGCTTTTATTTATGCAGTGGCGATCAGGCGTTCGGGGGCGAGGATGGCGTATTCGCCGAAGATGCCGGTGCCGAGCAGGCGGCCGCTGTCGTTGTAGATTCGCACGCGGCCTTCATACGGCGTCGGCACGGCGATGCTTGGCTCCTTGCCGAGCGGCAGGCGTTGGCCGTGCAGGAAGCGTTTCGCCAGCTCCTCGTTCAAGACGATGCGCGGGAAACTCGACAACAGTGCATCCACCGGCGCCAGCAATGCGCGCGGCGCTGCGTGCGCGGCCAGCTCTTCCAGCGTGATCATCTTGTCGGTGGTGAGCGCGCCAACCTGGGTACGGCGCAGCGCATTCAGGTGCGCGCCGCAACCGAGGGCGGCGCCGATGTCCTCACCCAGCACGCGGATATACGTGCCTTTGCTGCAGGTGACTTCAACTTTCAGGTACGGCGCTTCCCATGACACCAACTCCAGCTTGTGGATCACCACGTCGCGCGCTTCGCGTTCCAGCGTGATGCCTTCGCGCGCGTATTCGTACAGCGGCTTGCCGTCGCGCTTCAGCGCGGAGTACATCGGCGGCACCTGCTTGATCGGGCCGCGGAAACGGGCCATCACGGCTTCGATTTCGGCTTGCGTGCAATTGACGTCGCGCGTTTCCAGCACGGCGCCTTCGGTGTCGCCGGTGTCGGTGCGCACGCCCATGTGCACGGTGGCCAGGTAGGTCTTGTCGGCTTCCAGCAGGTCTTGCGAGAACTTGGTCGCTTCGCCGAAGCATAGCGGCAGCAGGCCGGTGGCGAAGGGGTCGAGCGTGCCGGTGTGGCCTGCTTTTTTCGCGTTCATGAAGCGCTTGGCCTTGATCAGGGCGTCGTTGCTGGACAGGCCAACCGGCTTATCGAGCAGCAGCACGCCGTCCACGGCGTCGCGCACGCGCTTGGTGCGGACTTCGGTCATTCTTCGTCTTTATTCTCGTCGAAGTCGGCGGCGCGCGTGGCGTTGGCCTTGTCGATCAATGCGGACATCGCCATGCCGCGCGAGGCGGACATGTCGTGCAGGAAGTGCAGCTGCGGCAGCGTGTGGATGTGCAGGCGCTTGCCCAGCTGGTTGCGCAGGTAGCCGGCGGCGGCGGCGAGGCCGGCCAGGATGTTCTTGATCGATTCCGGGTCGTCCTTCAGGGTGGTGAAGAATACCTTGGCGTGCGCGTAGTCGGGGGTGAGCTGCACTTCCGACAGGGTGATCATGCCCACGCGCGGGTCCTTCACTTCGAAGGCGATCAGCTCCGACAGGTCTTTCTGGATTTGATCCGCCACGCGCAGGCCGCGCTGGGGGATGGATTTGCTGTGTTTTGCCATGATGATTTCCTGTTGAACCGGCACACCGGTGTCTGCCCCGCAAGGCAAGACACCGGAGACGCGGCGGCCACCACTTTTGCAGTGAGGGCCAGTTCCTGCCGCCGTACCGGTTTGCATAAAACTAAAAGGCGGGTGCCCTGCCCCGCCTAAGCGAGGCGGGAAGCACCCGCCGTGTATCGCGCCGTCCTGCTATTACAGGGTACGGGCGATCTCCTGCACTTCGAACACTTCGAGCACGTCGCCCACTTCGATGTCGTTGTAGCCCTTCAGGTTCAGACCGCACTCCAGACCGGCGCGTACTTCTTTGGCGTCGTCCTTGAAGCGCTTGAGCGAGTCGATCTCGCCGGTCCACACCACGATGTTGTTGCGCAGCAGGCGGACGGAAGACGAACGCTTGACCACACCGTCGGTAACCAGACAGCCGGCGATGGCGCCAACCTTGGATACCAGGATGACCTGGCGGATTTCGACCTGGCCGGTAACGTGTTCGCGCTTCTCCGGCGCCAGCATGCCCGACAGTGCCGCTTTGACCTCTTCGATCGCATCGTAAATGATGTTGTAGTAGCGGATGTCGACGCCGTTGGTCTCGGCCAGCTTGCGCGCCTGGGCATCGGCACGGGCGTTGAAGCCGATGATAACTGCCTTGGACGCGGTCGCCAGGTTGACGTCCGATTCCGTGATGCCGCCCACCGCTGCGTGCACAACCTGGACGCGCACTTCGGAGGTCGACAGTTTCTGCAGCGAGCCAACCAGCGCTTCCTGCGAACCTTGCACGTCGGTCTTGACGATCAACGGCAGGTTCTTCACTTCGCCTTCGGCCATCTGGTCGAACATGTTCTCCAGCTTCGCCGCTTGCTGCTTGGCCAGCTTCACGTCGCGGAATTTACCTTGGCGGAACAGGCCGATCTCGCGGGCTTTACGCTCGTCTGCCATGACCATCACTTCTTCACCGGCGGCCGGCACTTCGGTCAGGCCTTGGATCTCTACCGGGATCGATGGACCGGCTTCGGCAATCGACTTGCCGTTTTCGTCCAGCATCGCACGAACGCGGCCGAAGGACGAACCAGCCAGCACCACGTCGCCGCGGCGCAGGGTACCGGATTGCACCAGGATGGTGGCCACAGGACCGCGCCCTTTGTCCAGGCGCGCTTCCACCACCAGGCCGCGCGCAGGCGCTTCGACCGGGGCTTTCAGTTCCAGGACTTCAGCTTGCAGCAGCACTTGCTCCAGCAGGTCGTCGATGCCCTGGCCGGTTTTCGCCGACACCGGTACGAACGGCGAATCGCCGCCGTATTCTTCCGGCACCACTTGCTCGGCCACCAGTTCCTGGGTCACGCGGTCGACGTTGCCGCCCGGTTTGTCGATCTTGTTGATGGCGACCACCAGCGGTACGCCGGCAGCTTTCGCGTGGGCGATCGCTTCCTTCGTCTGCGGCATCACGCCGTCGTCGGCTGCCACCACCAGGATCACGATGTCGGTTGCTTTCGCACCGCGGGCACGCATTGCCGTAAAGGCTTCGTGACCCGGCGTATCGAGGAAGGTGATGATGCCGCGCGGGGTTTCCACGTGGTAGGCGCCGATGTGCTGGGTAATGCCGCCGGCTTCGCCCGACGCGACTTTGGCGCGGCGGATGTAGTCCAGCAGGGAGGTTTTACCGTGGTCGACGTGGCCCATCACGGTCACCACTGGTGCGCGCGGGCTTGCTTCGTACTCGGCGTGCTCGCCCTGGTCGGCCAGCAGCGCTTCCGGATCGTCGACGGCGGCGGCGAAGGCCTTGTGGCCCATCTCTTCCACCACGATCATCGCGGTTTCCTGGTCCAGCACCTGGTTGATGGTGCACATCTGGCCCAGCTTCATCAGCTGCTTGATCACCTCGGACGCCTTGACTGCCATCTTGTGCGCCAGTTCGGCCACGGTGATGGTTTCCGGCACGTGCACTTCATGCACGATCGCTTCGGTTGGCTGCTGGAAGTTGGTTTCACGGTCGTCATGATGGCTGCCGCGGCGGCCACCTTTGCCGCCCGCGCGCCAGCCGTCACGGCCGCCTGCATTGCCGCCGGTGTTGCCACCGCGGCCTTTGCCGGCGCCGCCGCCAGGTGCGCCACGGCGCTTGTCATCCTGCCAGGTCGAGGCCACATTGGCCGACTTGATGGATTTCTTGTCGCCTGGCTTCTTGTCGTCTTTCTTGTCGCCGGCTGGAGCAGCTGCGGTCGTCGCCGGCTTCTTGTCCGCTGGCTTGTGCAGGGTGCCTTCCGCGACTTTCGGCTTGACGGCGGCAGGCGCCGGCTCAGGAGCCTTCATCACGCGGCGCGGCTGGCTCATCATCAGTTTGATCTGGGCCACTTCGTCCGCGACGGCCTTGCGGGCGCGTTCGGTCGCTTCGGCGCGCTCGGCGGCTTCCTTGGCTGCCAGCTCGTGCTTGCGCTTGGATTCTTCGGCCGCGGCCAGGCGTTTCTTCTCTTCTTCCTCGGCGGCGGCTTTCTGCGCAACGCCTGCTGCGGCGGCGGCGGCGGCTTTTTCAGCGGCAGCCTTGTCGGCCGAGGCTTTCTTTGCCTGCTCTTCCGCTACGCGCTTGGCTTCCTCTTCGGCGGCTTTGGCTTGCGCAGCCTTTTCCTCGTCCAGCTTGGCCAGGCGTTCCTGCTTTTCTTTCAGCTCCGCTTCCTGGCGGGCGATCAGCTCGGCCTGGCGGCGCGCTTCTTCTTCACGGCGCGCCTGTTCGGCGGCGTCGATCACCGGTGCGGCCGGCTTGGCGCTCGCCGCGGTGGTCAGGTCGTCGCGCTGCACGAAGGTGCGCTTCTTGCGTACTTCGACCTGGATGGTGCGGGCCTTGCCGGAGGCATCGGCCTGCTTGATCTCCGTGGTCTCTTTACGGGTCAGGGTGATCTTCTTCTTTTCGCCCGGCTCGGCGCCTGCGCCGTGGGTACGGCGCAGGTGCTCCAGCAGCTTGTCCTTATCATCTTTTGACAATGGATCTGACGCCGAACTCTTGTCGACGCCAGCAGAACGCAGCTGCGACAGCAGCAAATCTGCAGGCATCTTCAGTTCGGTGGCAAATTGGGCTACGTTGTTACTCGCCATTCAGTCCTCTTTTCTATGTGTCTCGATGATAAATAAAGCTGCTACTACTTAGGCCTTTGCGGCTTCGGACGATGCCCATGCCTTGGCTTGCAGGGCCTTGGCGCGATCATCGTACTTACCGTCGACCAGCTTCATTTCATCGTCGGTCACATTCTCAAACTCATTCGAAATCAATTCACGTGCACGGTCCGACGACAGGGCCAGGATGGCGCCAAACTCGTCGTAGGCCAGACCGGCGAAAGCCGCCAGGGTCTTGATGCCGGCGAGGCCCAGCTTGCCCGCGGTAACGCGGTCCATGCCGTCCAGGCCAACCAGCGACTCTTCCATGCCTTCCAGGCCCTCTTCCGAAGCGATGGCCTCGGTCACCAGGGCGTCGCGGGCACGGGTGCGCAGCTCGTTGACGGTGTCCTCGTCGAACGCTTCGATGTCCAGCATCTCGGAGATCGGCACGTAGGCGATTTCTTCCAGGCTGCTGAAGCCTTCTTCCACCAGGATGTCCGCCACTTCCTGGTCCACATCCAGTTTTTCCATGAACAGCGCACGCACGGCAGCGGTTTCGGTGGCCAGCTTGTCGGCCGATTCTTCCGCGGTCATGATGTTGATCTTCCAGCCGGTCAGGTCGGAAGCCAGGCGCACGTTCTGGCCGGAACGGCCGATGGCGATTGCCAGGTTTTCTTCGTCGACCACCACGTCCATCGCGTGCTTGTCTTCGTCAACCATGATCGAGGACACGTTGGCAGGAGCCAGCGCGCCGATCACGAATTGCGCAGGGTCTTCCGACCACAGCACGATGTCCACGCGCTCGCCACCGAGCTCGCCGGTCACGGCCTGCACGCGCGAACCGCGCATGCCGACGCAGGTACCGATCGGGTCGATGCGCTTGTCGCTGGTGTACACGGCGATCTTGGCGCGTACGCCGGCGTCGCGGGCAGCGGATTTGATTTCCAGCATGCCTTGTTCGATCTCTGGCACTTCCAGTTCGAACAGTTTCATGATGAATTCCGGCGCGGTGCGCGACAGAATGACTTGCGGGCCGCGCATATTGCGGTCAACGCGCAGGATGTAGGCACGTACGCGGTCGCCGATACGCAGGTTTTCCTTAGGGATCATCTGGTCGCGCGGCAGGCGTGCTTCGATCTTGCCGGATTCGACGATCGCATCGCCGCGTTCCATGCGCTTGATGGTGCCGGTGACCAGCGCGTCGCCGCGCTCCAGGAAGTCTTGCAGGATCTGTTCGCGTTCCGCATCGCGCACGCGCTGCAGGACCACTTGCTTGGTATCCTGGGCGAAGCGGCGGCCGAATTCCACGGATTCGATCGGCTCTTCGATGTATTCGTCGACTTCGATGTCTGGGATCTGTTCCTTCGCTTCGAACAGCAGCACTTCCTGGTCAGGCAGCTGCAGGCCCGCTTCGTCAGGCACCACGTGCCAGCGGCGGAAGGACTCGAACTCGCCGCTCTCACGGTCGATCGAAACGCGAATATCCACTTCGCCTTCATAGCGCTTCTTCGTGGCTTGCGCCAGTGCGAATTCAAGCGCGCCGAACACGACTTCCTTGTCGACGTTCTTTTCGCGCGCCAGCGCATCAACCAATAACAATACTTCGCGACTCATGCTTTGCGGCTCCCAAAATTCACCTGCGGCACCAAGCGTGCCTTATCAATGTCCGCGAGCGTGAAATTCAGCACCGCCGGACCTTCTTTACCTTCAAATTCAATACCCAGTTGATCGCCTTCAGGCTCCGTCAGGAGGCCCTGGTAGGACTTGCGGTTCGCAGTACCGGGAATGGCCATGCGCAGCTTGACGATCGCTTCGCAGCCGGCAAAACGGACAAAGTCGGCAAACTTGCGCAGCGGACGGTCCAGGCCAGGCGACGAAATTTCGAGGCGTTCGTAAGGAATATTCTCGACCGTCAGCAAGTGCGACAGCTGATGGCTCACCGTGGCGCAGTCTTCAACCGTGATCGGACCTTTTTCTTCCGCATCTTCCGCCGTGAAATCGATATAGACACGCAGCAGACCACGTTCGGCCCGCTCGAAATCCACCAGGTCGTAGCCGAGGCCAGCGACGGTTTTTTCAATCAATTCAGGCAGTTGCAAAGAAAATCTCCAGATACTTAAAACGATTCAACCAAAAAAAAATGGGCAACTGCCCATCTTTCGTTACTGCAGCCAGATGAAAGCACTCTCAGCGGAATTACCTGCGAAGAACTTTAACTAGGCTGCTCATTATAGCGCGATATTGATTTCGCTGCAATGCCGCATACCACATCGGATGCGGGTATAACAATAGCAAGGCGCTGAAAATCCAACACCAATCCGGCAGCGCGGAGTCAGGGCCCTGGGCTCAGACTCCGGTACGCGACGGTCGCCGGCCCGATTTACGGGCCTTAGCCTTTACGCCGGCGCGGCATGCCATGATCGGAGGCGCCGCCGCGCGGCTGGTGCCCGCCGCGGCGCTGCTGGCCCTGGTTGTGGCCATGCCCCTGGCCGGCGAAACCGAACGTGGTCATCAGGGGATCCGGCTGGCGCGGGCCAGCCTGGCCCTTGCCTTTACCTTTACCCTTGCCGCCAGCGGCGCCAGAACCACCACCGGCAGCGCCACGCCCATGGCCACCCTGCTGCTGGTCGCCAAAGCCCGAGCCGCCGCCATGGCGCGGAGCACCATAAAACGCGCCCTGCCCCTGGCCACGGCCGCCGCGCGGCGCCTGCGGGAACGGATCGGCATTCTTGTTGCTCACATCCATACGATTGCCATTCGGCTCGCGCTCGCGCTTGCCCTGCCCCAGGCCCGGGCCTTGCCCCTGGCCACCCTGCGGCTTCTTGCCGTCGCCGCCGGCCGCCCCGGCGCCAGCGCCGGCCTCTTTCTTGAAGCCCACCGCCGTCAGCAGGTCGCGCACGGTGTTTTCTTCCATCTCTTCCCAGCGGCCGCGCTTCAGGTTGCTCGGCAGGGTCAGCGCGCCGTAACGGGTACGGATCAGGCGCGACACGGTCAGGCCGATCGCTTCGAACATGCGGCGCACCTCGCGGTTACGGCCTTCGCCGATCACCACGCGGTACCACTTGTTGACGCCTTCGCCGCCGCCGTCGGCGATCTTGGTGAACTGCGCCAAGCCGTCTTCCAGCTCGACGCCGGCCAGCAGCTTCTGGCGCATGCCTTCTTCCAGCTCGCCCAGCGTGCGCACGGCGTATTCGCGGTCGATGTTGTAGCGCGGGTGCATCAGGCGGTTGGCCAGGTCACCGGAGGTGGTGAACAGCAGCAGGCCTTCGGTATTGAAGTCCAGGCGGCCGACGGCCAGCCATTTGCCGGTCTTCATGGTCGGCAGGCGGTCGAACACCGATGGACGGCCGTCCGGGTCGTCGTGGGACACGATTTCGCCGGCCGGTTTGTGGTAAACCAGCACGCGCGGCGGCTTCTTGGAAACCTTGCGCTGCACCAGCTTGCCGTTGATACGCACCGCATCGGTCGGCAGGATGCGCTGGCCGATGTGGGCCGGCTCGCCGTTCACTGACACGCGGCCGGCGATGATCAGTTCTTCCATATCGCGGCGCGAGCCCATGCCCGCCTCCGCCAGCACTTTGTGCAGCTTCGGTGCGTCGTCTTCCGCGGTCAGGTCGCGGCGCGCCTTGACCGCCTTGCCGGAACCACCCTCGTCGCGGTCGAACGCGTCCGACGTCACGAAGGAGAACACCGCATCGGCTTCGGACGACTTGTCCTTGTTCTTGATCTTGTTGCCAAAGGCGCCGTGCACGCGCGGCTTCTGGCCTTGGCCCTTGCCCTCGCCGGCAGGCGCGCCCTGGCCTTCGCCCTGCGCAGGCTTGCCGTGCTTGCGGCCCTTGTGCTTCCCCTGCTTGTCGTGGCGTTTTTCCGCCGGCACGGCGGCCGGCCATGGGCTGCCGCCTTCGGCAGCACCGGCTTCGCCGGCGGCAGCCGGTTCACCGGCCGACTCCGTGGCAACAGCGGCGGCAACGGCGGCTTTCTCAGCCTGGCGCAGCGCACGCTGTTCGCGCATCTGGCGCGGGCCGCGCGGCGCACGGCCACGCTCCCTGGACTCCCCGTCGGCATCGGTGGCAGCTGCGGCAGCAGGCACCGGTGCGGCTTCCACCGCCGGAGCGGCTTCCGCTGCAACCGCCTTCTTGGCGCGCGGCTTCTTCACTGGCGCGGCGTCGGCGCTGGCGGCAGGCGGCTCGTCCGCCGCAACGTCGGCGGCGGCCGGCTTGCCGGCGGCCGCGCTACGGCGCTTGGGCTTTGGCGTCTCGCCAGCTGCCAGGGCGGCGGCGTTGTCGGCCTCGATCTGCGCCTTGGTGCGGCGTTTCGGCTTGGCGGGTGCGGCGTCGGCGGTTGCCGGAACGCCGGTTTCAGGGGTGTTATCAGGCTTGTTCATTATTCGTTTCTGCTAAGGGCTCGACGTTTTCGAGCGCCGGGTCGTCTGTTACCAACGGCGCCTCGTCCGGCGTCGCCTCGTTCTCTTCTACAGCTTGTGCTTCCAATGCCGCTTTCTCGAAGTTCTCTGTCAGCCTTGCCTCCAGCACTTCCAGCGGATTTTCATTCTGTGTATCGCTGATCTGCTGCAGCGGCGGCAGTTGCGACAACGATGCCAGCCCCAGGTCATCCAGGAACTGCTTGGTGGTGCCCAGCAAGGCCGGGCGGCCCAACACATCGCGGTAGCCGACCGTATCGACCCAGCCGCGGTCTTCCAGCATCTTGATCGTCTGCGAATTCACCGCAACGCCGCGGATTTCCTCGATATCGCCCCGGGTGACCGGCTGCCGGTAAGCGATGATGGCCAGGGTTTCCAGGGTGGCGCGCGAATACTTCTGCGGCTTTTCCGGATTCAGGCGATCCAGGTACAACTTCATTTCGGGCCGGCTCTGGAAGCGCCAGCCGCTGGACAGGCTGACCACCTCGATGCCGCGTCCCTGCCAATCCAGGCGCAACTCTTCCAACAATTCCTTGATCGTATCGGCGCCAACCCCCACGCCGAGTGCGTTGCCCTGGTCGTCGGTTTCGACGTACAGCTTTTTCAGGCTGTGGATCGATAAGGGTTCACGGGCGCATAGCAGCGCGGCTTCGAGGACTTTCTTAGCCTCTACATTATCCATACACTAACGGTAGAAAAAACCATGCAAGAAGGCGCCGGACCGCTGCGCGCCGGGGCGAGAGTCTCAGATGGAGAACGTTTTCAGGGCGAAAACAAGGCTGGTGACGGGCACCGCTTCATCCAACTAAGCCAATTGTACCTGATAAAACCGGGAAGAAGTGTAAACGCCTGTATCACTCAAGCGGCCAGGCGCTCGGAAAGAATGGCTGAAACACCAACGAAAGCCGGATACTCAGCAGTGATCACATAGGTGGGGATGGCCGCCAGATACGCGCGGAAACGGCCTTTCTCCTCGAAACGGGCACGGAAACCGGAGCGGTCGAAGCGCTCGCCCAGGCGCGGCACGATGCCGCCGCCAATATAGATACCGCCGGTCGCCCCCAGGGTCACACCCAGGTTGCCGGCGATGGTGCCCAGCATGGTGCAGAAAAATTCGATCGCCGCATCGCACAGCGGGCATTCGCCGGCCAGCGCGCGGCGGGCGATTTCCGGCGCCGGCAGCATCGGCTCCGCATGGCCGCGCTGCGCCACCAGGGCGCGGTAAATCAGCTCGATGCCGACACCCGACAGCAGGCGCTCGGCGGACACATGGGAAAACTCGGTCCAGGCGTACTGCAGGATCGCCACCTCGTCCGGATTCATGGGCGGGAAGCTGACATGGCCGCCCTCGCTCAGCAGTGCGGTCCAGCCGGAGGCCGACGGAATCAGGCCCGACACGCCCAGGCCGGTACCGGCGCCGATCAAGCCCAGCGGCGCGCCCGCTTGCGACTGGCCGCCGCCGACCTGGCGCTTCTGGTGTTCGGCCAGCAGCGGCAACGCACGCGCCAGCGCCGTGAAATCATTGGCCACCACCAGCACCTCGAAGCCCACCGCCAGGCGCAGCACCTCGATCGAGAATGCCCAATGATGGTTGGTCATCTTGACGAAATCGCCATTGACGGGATTCGCAATCGCAATCGCCCCGTGGCGAATGCCCGCACCGGCCACGGCAAGCACGTCCGGCAACGCCAGATACGCCATCAGCGCATCGGCCAGCGAGGGATAGGCGGCACAGGCCAAGACGTGGATATGTTCGATCCTGCCGGGCGCCAGCTCCAGCGCAAACCGGGCATTGGTACCACCCACATCGGCCAGCAGGCGCGGGCTTGGGAAGGCAGCAGGCATTGCGGAATGGATCTGGGCAGTCATGGGCACAAGCTGTGAAGTTGAACCTTAATGCTAAGGGATACATTAGCCAAGACGCAAGGACTTCTTTGTAGTTTGAGTACAAGACGCAGGCAAAACACCTTTGAATACTACATTTCGGGAAATGATCAAGGTAGTATGACTACTACAGCTCGCGTAAAAAAGCCGGTGTCAGCTCTGGCAATCGGACATAAAGCGCACGTTCGTGCGCTTTATGTCCGATTGCCAGAGCTGACACCGGCTTTAATATTGCTACTTAGTGACGGGAGTCGGCGGCAATTTCCAGCGACGCGCTGTCGCTGCGGAAGGCGGTGTTCCAGGCATCCAGCCCGCCGTGCAGGGGCTTGGCGCGCTTGTAGCCGTGCGAGTGCAGCTGCTTGGCCACCTTGGCCGCGGTGACGTCGTTCGGGCAGCTGCAGTAGACGATGATGTGGCGGTCTTTAGGCAGGGCCTTGATGACCGCCAGCGGGTCGCTCGATCCCACCAGCAGCGCGCCCGGTACCGGCGGGTCCAGCATTTGCGCGGTGGCGCTGCGGGCGTCCACCATCACCGGGTCGTGGCCGGCGTCCAGCAGTTCCCGCAATTCGTCAATGCTGATGCGTTCGGTCTGCATCGCTTTCTGGAAGCGCCGGCGTTCGATGAACTTGGCCAGGACGAACAGGCCCAGCAGGATGGCCAGCACCGTCAGCGCGGTCGAGCCCATGGTCGACAGCACGTCCAGCACCTTGTCGACATCGGCATGGAAATAGGCGCCGATGGCCAGGCCGGCCGCGCTCCACAGCAGGCCGCCCAGCAGGCTGAAACCGAGGAAGGTGGGCATGGTCGTGCCCAGCGCGCCCGCCATCGGCGGCGCAATGGTGTTGAAGCCGGGGATGAACTTGGCCACCACCATCGACTTCGGCCCCCATTTGCGGAAATTGTCTTCCGTCTGGCTGACGCAATAATCGGGCGAGAGGGAAATTTTGCACAGCAGCTTGAGGATGCGCCGCCCGAAACGGCGCCCGGCGCGGAACCAGAAGTAATCGCTGAGCAGACAGGCCAGCATGGCCACGCCCAGGATCACGGGGAACGGGGTGCCGCCGTCGACGGCCAGCGCTCCCGCCACAATCAGGATTGGGTAGGCCGGGATCGGCAACCCCATCTGTTCGACCAGCACCACGGCAAAGACGATCAGGACTCCATACTGCTGCAACAAGGTAATTAGGTTAGCCATAGTCCCACTATGGTAGCGCAAATCAGCGCCTAGGACAGTGCGCCTTCCACGTATTGCACCGAGAGTTGCTGCTGCAGGATGCGGAACAGCCGGTCCTGCTCCACCGGCTTGCGCAGGAAGTCGTCGGCGCCCGCGGCCAGTGCCTGCTGGCGCGCCTCGTCAAAGGCCGAGCTCGCCAGGATCAGCACGCGCGGCTGCGGCAGGCCGCGGTCGGCGCGCAGGCGGCGCACGGTTTCCAGTCCATCCAGCAGCGGCAGGCGCCATTCCATCAGGACCAGCTCCGGCCGCAGGCGGCCGATGGCGTCCAGCGCCTCCACCCCGTCCGCCGCTTCATGCACGTCGAAGCCGGCCGGCACCAGCAGGCCGCGCAGCAGGTGGCGCCCATCGACGCTGTCGTCGGCCACCAGCACGCGCCGGCCCTGGTGCGCCGGCGCCAGCTGCGGCGGCCGGGCCATGCCGGCGGCGGCATCGGCCTGCTCGGCTTCGATGGTGAAGCGCCATGCCGGTCCGCCGCCCGGCGCGGCGGCCACCTCCAGCTCGGCCCCCATGATGTGCACGTACTGGCGCGAGATCGCCAGCGCCAGTGCGCCGCTGTCGGCCATGCCATCCCGGCCGGCGTGCACGGCGAATGCCAATCCGTGGCGGCCGCCCGGCAGGGCCGTCGCATGCAGCGAGACGGTGACGCGGCCCTCGTCGGCGGCCTTGAGCGCCAGCGAGACCAGGTTCAGCAGCACCTGGCGCAGCTTGGCCCCGTCCAGCATCAGCGCCGGCGGCGGCGCCGCGCCGTCTAGCCTGTACGCCGCGCGCGCGCCAGCCATGTCGCACACATCGCGCAGCAACTGGGCCGCATCGACCGCTTCGCGGTGCAGGCCGACGCCGCCGGCTTCGATGCGGGACAGTTCCAAGAGGTCGTTGATCAGGGCCAGCAATTGCTGGCCGGAGCGGTGGATCACGCCCATATTGCGCTTTTCCTCGGCCGACATGGTGGACGAATGCGCCATCAGCCGCGAGAAGCCGATCACCGAGTTCAGTGGCGCGTGCAGCTCGTGGCTCATGGCGGATAGGAACACGCTCTTGGCGCGGCTGGCCGCCTGCGCCTCTGCCACCGCCACCGACAGGGCGGCGGTGCGCTCGGCCACCAGCTCCTCCAGGTGGCTGCGGTGGCGCCGCAGCTCGTGCTCGGTCTCGGTGGCGTCGCTGACGTCGATGCTGACGCCCACCATCCGCACCACCTTGCCCTGCGCGTCCAGGAAGGAGCGCGCCATCGAACGCAGGTGGCGGATCGCGCCGTCCGGCCGGCGGATGCGGAACTGCAGCGAGAAATCGCGCTCGCCCCGCAAGGCCGCCGCCACTTCGGCGCGCGCGCGCTCGCGGTCCTCCGGCAGCAGGCGCTCCAGCCAGGCTTTGTAGTTGCCGCCGCCCAGCCGCGATGTCTGGCCGTACTGGCGCATGGTTTCGTCGTCCTGCGCCAGTTCGTCGTGCATCACGTCCCAATCCCAGATGCCGATGCGGGCGGCCCGGGTGGCGACGCTCAGACGCTCTTCGCTTTCGCGCATGACGCGGTAACGGTTATCGAGCAGGCTCCACATGGTGTGGATGGATTCCTTCAGGGTGCGCAGCTCGCCGAAGAACCAGGCCCGCTGCGGCGTGTCGCCGGTCAGGTACTGGCCGACCGCCTTCAGCGGACGCAGGATCAGGAGCCACAGCAAGCCGTACACGCTGGCCACCAGGACCGCCGCCAGCGTCACGATCGCCAGCAGGTGGGCCTGGCGCCGTTCGCGCAGCTCCTGCTGCGCGTAGGCCGGCGTGGCGAACACCTTGACGGTGCCGATGCTGTCCCCTTCGGCCAGGATCGGACGCTGCGCCACCAGCATGTCGGGCGTGGTGTGCAGCGGCTGGCCGATTTCCAGCTGGTTGCCGGCGCCGCGCTGGACCACGATGGCGCGCTTGCTGCCGGTGATGTACAGCACGACGGCGTGCAGGTCGCGCTGGTTCATGCTGGCGCGCATGATGGCCTGCACCTGGCGGTCGTCGAAGTTCCAGGCCGGTAGCGCCACGCCCAACGCCAGCTGGTCGGCGCTCATATCGAGCACGTGCTGCAGCTCCTGCCAGCGCTTGTCGCTCTCGGACGAATAGGCATAGGCGGCGAACACCAGCAGCACGGCGCTGACGATGGCCGTCAATGCCACGCTTGCCAATAGTGCAATGGAGGCAACCTTGTTCGAACGCAAAGACCTGCTCCGGTCGGGACGCCGCGGTGTGCGGCGTATGGGCAATCAGTGTGCCACGATCACGCCGCCTTGGGAATGGCCGCCAGCAGCGAGCGGGTATAGGGATGCTGCGGGTGGCGGTAAAGCTGGTCCGAATCGGCCATCTCCACCGCTTCGCCCTGATGCATCACCAGCACTTGGTCGGAAATGTACTTGACCACCGACAGGTCGTGCGAAATGAAGATATACGACAGGCCGTATTCGTCCTGCAGGTCCTGCAGCAGGTTCAACACCTGCGCCTGCACCGAAACGTCCAGCGCCGATACCGATTCGTCGCATACCAGGATTTGCGGCTTCATGGTCAGGCAGCGCGCGATGGCGATGCGCTGCCGCTGGCCGCCGGAAAATTCGTGCGGATAGCGGTGGTAGGCCTGCTGCGGCAGTCCCACGCGCTCCAGCAGGGCCAGCGCCATGCGGGAGCGCTCCGCGTCCGTGGCGCCGATTCCGTGCAGCCGCATCGGCTCGAGCAGGATCTGGCCGACCGTGAAACGCGGGTTCAGCGAGGCATACGGGTTCTGAAAGATGATCTGGATGCGGCGCTTGAAGGGCTGGAACTCCTGCGCGCTCATGGCCAGCAGGTCGCGGCCTTCGAACAGGACGCTGCCGCCGCTGGCCTGGTGCAGGCGCAGCAGGGTCAGGCCGAGGGTGGATTTTCCGCTGCCCGATTCGCCCACCACGCCCAGCGTCTTGCCGCGCGCCAGCTTGAACGAAACCCCCTTCAGCGCCTGGAATTCGCGCTTGCCGAACAGGCCTTCGCGCAGCCAGAAGCTTTTTTTCAGGCCCTGCACCTCGAGCACGATCTCGTCGCCGGGCGCCGTGCCGCGCTGGCGCTCCGGCTGCGGCGCCAGCGCGCCGCCCTGCATATAGTCGGCGATGACCGGCAGGCGGCGCGGACGCGCATCGAGCGACGGCCGGCAATGCAGCAAGGCGCGCGTGTACAGGTCTTTCGGCTCGGCGAACACGGCGCGCGCGTCGCCCGCCTCGCGCACCTCGCCGTGCCGCATGACCACCACCTGGTCGGCGATTTCCGCCACCAGCCCCAGGTCGTGGGTGATGAACAGCACCGACATCCGGTGTTTCTTCTGCAGGCCGGCGATCAGCTCCATGATCTGCTTCTGGATCGTCACATCCAGCGCGGTGGTCGGTTCATCGGCGATCAGCAGCTTGGGATTGCAGGCGATGGCCATGGCGATCATCACGCGTTGCTGCTGGCCGCCCGACATCTGGCCCGGGTAGGCGTCCATCCTGGCCGCCGGATCCGGGATGCCGACCTCCTCCAGCAATTCCAGCGTGCGGGCGCGCGCCGCGCGCCGGTTCATGCCCATGTGCAGGCGCAGCACTTCGCCGATCTGGAAGCCGACCGTAAACACCGGGTTCAGCGAGGACATCGGCTCCTGGAAGATCATCGCGATCTCCTTGCCGCACATGGCCCGCCGCGACGCTTCCGGCTGGTGCAGCACTTCGCGCCCCTCGAACAGCACGCTGCTGTCGCGGTCGACCAGCGCGGTCTGCGGCGGCAGCAAGCCCATGACGGCCAGCGAGCTGACCGACTTGCCGCTGCCCGATTCGCCCACCAGGGCCACGGTGCTGTTATGCGGAATGTCGAAGGAAATCCCTTTGACCGCTTCGACCGTCTCTTTTTTGCCGGTACGGAAGCTGATGCGCAAATGGCGGACCTGGAGCAGCATGTCATTTCACCTTGGGATCGAGGGCGTCGCGCAGTGCGTCGGCGAACAGGGAGAAGGCCGTGACCAGCAGCGCCATGGCGCTGGCGGCCGCCACCAGCTGCCACCACTTGCCAAGGACCAGTTCATTCTGGGCCTCGTTCAGCATCGAGCCCCAGCTCACCACCCCGACCGGCACGCCGAAGCCGAGGAAAGACAGGATCACTTCGGCCTTGATGAAGCCGACCACCAGGATCGACAGCTGCACCAGGGCCACGTGGCTGACATTGGGGAAGATATGGCTGAACATCTTGCGCCAGGCGCCGGCGCCGATGGCGTCGGCCGCCATCACGTATTCGCGCGCCTTGTGCTTGATGTACTCGGCGCGGATCAGGCGGTACGGCCCGGTCCAGCCGGTCAGGCCCAGAATCAGCACGATGGTCGACACCCCCTTCTGCTGCAGCACCGCGGCCACCGTCAGTATCATCAGGATCGAGGGGATCGAAGTGAACACGTTGTAGAACCAGTTGAAACAATCGTCCACCAGGCCGCCGTAAAAGCCTGACACAGCACCAAACAGCGTGCCCAGGCCGACCGCCAGGACCGCCGCCGCCAGGCCGACCACGATCGAGGTTTCGCCGCCCTTGATGGTCTTGCTGACGATATCGTGGCCCCACTTGTCGGCGCCGAAGGGCAGGCTGGCGGCGCGCGTGGCGGAAGGCTCGGCCACCGCCTTGCCCAGGGTGGCGCGCAGCGCGCGCAGGTCGTCCGCCAGCGGGTCGAATTCATTGGCCGGCGGCGCGCCGGCGGCCAACTGGCCTGCGGGCGCCGGCCCGGCCTGCGGCGCGCTGGACGCGGCGATGAAGCTGGGCGGCGCGTAGTTGAGCGCCACTTCCTCTTCCCAATCCGCGGCCACCAGGCCGCACGCCGAGGCGGCCAGCAGCAGCAGGAATGCCGCGACCACGGCCAGCGCCGCCATCGCGACGCGGTCGGCCCGCAGGCGGCGCCAGGCCAGCAGCCAGAGCCCGGCGGAATCATGAATTGCGTGCATGCCTTGTCCTTGCTACTTGAGCTGTATGCGCGGATCGACCGCCTGGTACAGCAGGTCGGCCAACAAATTGAAGACCATGGTGGCCACGGCAACGTAGACGGTGATGGCCTTGATGACGGGGAAGTCGGAACGCTCCACCGCCAGGATCACTTCGCGGCCGATGCCCGGGATGCCGAAGAAACGCTCGAGCAGGAAAGCCCCGATCAGCATGGCCGGCAGGCCCGCCATCACATGGGTGATGATCGGGATCGCCGCATTGCGCAGCACATGCACCCACATGACGCGCCGCTCGGACAGGCCCTTGGCGCGCGCCGTGCGCACATAGTCCTGCCCCGTTTCGTCCAGCATGAAACTGCGGTACAGGCGCAAGGTCGGCGCCAGCGAGACCGCCAGCCCGATCAGGATCGGCAGCGCGGCAAAGCGCAGGTTGTCCGGCAAGCCGGCGCCCCAGCCCTGCACCGGGAACAGGCCGGCCCTGTAGGCCAGCCAGTATTGGAACACGATGATGTAGACCAGGATGGAAATCGACATGCCCACCGTGCAGGCCAGCATCAGCACGCGGTCGGTCAGCGAGCCGCGCAGGAAGGCGACCGCCAGCGCCAGCGCGATCCCCAGCACGGTTTCCAGCACGGTCAGCGGCACCAGTACCGTCAGCGAGGGCCCCAGCCGGCTGGCGATGATGTCCGACACTGCCTCGCCCGTCGCCCAACTCTGGCCAAAATCAAAGCGCGCCACCTGCTTCAGGAAGATCCCCAGCTGCACATACCAGGGCTGGTCGACGCCCAGCTGGCGGCGGATGTTCTCGATGCTGGCCGCATCCGACATCTTGCCGGCCAGAATATACGCCGGGTCGCCGCCCACCCAATTGAACAGGACGAACACCAGCAACACCACCCCCAGCAGGGTGGGCAGCATCTGCCAGCTGCGGCGCAGTAAATAAGTCAGCATCATGCTTTTTTATCAGCAACCCTTAGTATTAATACATAAGTAATTCACTTAAAAACGTTTCCGAAATGAGACGGATCGTCATAAATTTGTATCCACTGCCACTTTTCATTTGACGCAATCTTAGCCCGAATGATTTCATCTTTGCCGGGTGGAATCATATAGCGATGGTTCCTCCATGGGAGCGCCAAAGCAGTAATTTAATAAGCTGTAGCTCGACTTTTGTACCAAAACATTGGAGGTAGTAAACATGATGGAAAAAATCATGGCCCGTTCCGTTCGCATTGTATGCGCCAGCGGTATGGTCGCCACCCTGGCCGCCCCGGCATTCGCGCAAGACACCGCCAACGCCCCGCTGCAGCGCGTTGAGATTACCGGTTCCAGCATCAAGCGCGCATCCGCCGAAACCGCATCGCCGATCCAGGTCATCTCGCGCGACGACCTGGTCAAGTCCGGCAAGACCACGGTGGCTGAATACCTGCAGACCCTGACCGCCGACGGCGCAGGCTCCCTGCCGACCACCTTCGGTAACGGCTTTGCCGCCGGCTCCACCGCGATCTCCCTGCGCGGCCTCGGCGCGACCTCGACCCTGGTCCTGCTGAACGGCCGCCGCATGGCACCGTTCGCCCGTGCCGACGACGGCCAGAAGAGCTTTACCGACCTGTCCTCGGTACCAATGAACATCGTCGAGCGCATCGAAGTGCTGAAGGACGGCGCTTCCTCGCTGTACGGCGCCGATGCGATCGCCGGCGTGGTCAACATCATCCTGCGCAAGGACTTCACCGGCCTGGAATTCAAGGGCGAGACCGGCTGGTCGCGCTACGACGACGCCAAGCAGAACAAAGCTTCCCTGTCCTGGGGCATGGGCAACCTGGACGAAGACAAGTTCAACTGGGTCGTCAACGCCGAATACAGCCAGAACGACAAGCTGGCCGCCTCCGCGCGCAACGACCGCGACTGGATCGGCCACGGCGACCTGCGCCCATACGGCTACCCGCTGGCGACCCAGTTCGCCAACGGCTACATCACCAACGGCGCCGCCTCCGCCAGCCCGGCCGGCTCCCTGCTGAACCCAGCCACCGGCCAGTACGTTTCCCTGCCAGGCTGCGACCAGTTCTCCAACGTGACGCCGAAAGATCCGGCTGGCGGCTGCCTGTGGTACCAGGACAAGTTCCGCTCCATGCTGCCGTCCGTCGAAGGCATCAACCTGTACACCCGCGGCACCTGGCAGATCAATCCTGACCTGCAGGCATACACCGAACTGGGCTACTCCGACCGCAAGGCGTCCTTCACCCTGACCCCGGGCGCGTCCTCCAGCACCGTGGTGTTCCCAGGCGCGAACGGCGGACCGAACCAGATCATCAACTACGGTTCGACCATCCAGATGGCGGCCAACCATCCGCAAAACCCGTACGGCGTGGCCACCCGCGTGCGCTACTCGGCATGGGACGTGGGCGCCAGCACCCGCACCGCCGACAACACCTTCAAGCGCTTCGTCGTCGGCCTGAAGGGCAGCAATGCCGGCTGGGACTGGGAAACCGGCTTCACCCACTCGCAGTCCGCGCTGGACCTGGAGTGGACCAATATGCTGAACATGAAGGCGCTGAAGGCAGCGCTGGGCAGCACCACCAACCCGTACTATATCGGCGCCCAGGCTGGCAAGAACTCGCAGGCCATGTATGACGCCATCCGCACCACGGCCACTTCGCACTCGACCACCAAACTCGACATCGTCGACTTCAAGGCCTCGCGCGAACTGTTCCAGCTGCCTGGCGGCGCCATGGGTCTGGCGATCGGCGGCGAACACCGCCGCGAGAAGCTGTCCAACCCGAGCCTGAGCGGCACCGAAGACGGCACCATCAACTCGTCCTACACCGCCGCCTTCGGCGAAAACAAGGTTTCCGCGCTGTACGTGGAAGCTCTGGCCCCAGTGTGGAAAGGCGTGGAAGTGACCGGCGCCGTACGTTACGACAAGTACGACCACTTCAACTCCACCACCCCGAAACTGGGCCTGAAGTGGACCCCGGCCAAATCCTTCGCCCTGCGCGGCACTTACTCGGAAGGCTTCCGTGCCCCGTCGGCAGCGGAAAACAACCCGCTGTCCCAGGCGGTCGGCAGCGCTCCGGTGCGTGACCCGATCCGCTGCCCGAACGGCACCGCGGCTCCTGGCGCGTCGTCCAATGACTGCTCGATCAACGTGCAAGCGATCAAGATCGGCAACCCGAACCTGGAACCGGAAAAATCCAAGGGTTATACCCTGGGCATGGTCTGGGATCCGATCCAGGACCTGAGCCTGGCGATCGACGGCTGGAAGATCAAGCGCTCCAACGAGATCAACCCGGTGTCCTATGCCGAAGCGGCGCTGAACCCGAACGCCGTGCGTAACGACAACAACCTGAAGGACGGCAACGGCGTCGTGATCCCGAATTCGGGCACCCTGCTGGTGCTGGCCGGCGCCTACCGCAACTCGTCCTACACCCAGGTGTCGGGTGTGGACTTCGACGTGAAACAGCGCCTGCGCCTGGGCGACTATGGCCGTGCGACCATCGGCCTGAACTGGACCCACGTCGCGTCCTGGCTGCGCGCGGAATCGGACACCCTGAAGTACCAGTTCGCCGGCACCCATGGCAACTGCGATACCTCGAACTGCGCCGGTACGCCGAAGAACAAGGGCAGCCTGACCGCATCGTGGGACATCAGCCAGTTCAACCTGTCGACCGCGGTCAACTACCGCGACAGCATGAAGAACATCAAGTTTGAAGGCGACCTGTGCGCCAGCAAGCTGGCTGACGGCACCCCGGCGCCGAACGGTTGCAAACTGGCTTCGTTCACCACGGTTGACCTGTCCGGCCGTTGGAACTACAGCAAGCAGCTGACCCTGTTCGCTTCCGTGTCCAATCTGTTCGACAAGGTTGCGCCGCTGGATCCCCTGACCTATGGCGGCATCTCCTTCAACCCGATGGACGCTTCCGGCGCGATCGGCCGCTACTTCAAAGTGGGCGCGCAGTACAAGTTCTTCTAATCGCCTTAGTTGTATCCCTGAAAAACGGCACTTCGGTGCCGTTTTTTTTTGCGCGGGTGCGGCAGCCATGCCTGCTTGTGGCGCATATCCAACACTCAACGCCCTGCCAGCCCGCCATTCCCGGCTACCCAAACATTTATTTGTTTCAATTTGTTTCGAATTAACAATATCACATTGCTATGCATGCTTGCCGGTGGTCATATATGCCTCCCTTTATTCAAAAATGAGATGTTCAGCAATGGTTATTGAGAAAGTCCTGGCGCGCTCCCTGCGCGTCATGTTCGCCGGCAGCCTGGCAATCAGCAGCGCCACCGCCTTTGCCCAGGAAGCACCGATGCAGCGCGTGGAAATCACCGGCTCGAGCATCAAGCGCCTCGCCGCCGAATCGTCGCTGCCGGTGCAGTCGTTCAGCCAGAAAGACATCAAGAAGTCCGGCGTCTCCACGGTCACCGACTTCATCCAGCAAATGCCGGCGATGCAGGGCTTCTCCGTGGCGGCCGACTCGGTCGGCGGCGGCGGCGGCGGCGTGACCACCGCCTCCCTGCACGATATCGGCGAGGCCTACACCCTGGTGCTGCTGAACGGCCGCCGCGTCGCGCCATCCAACTCCGGCACCACCATCGACCTGAACTCCATCCCGCTGTCGGCCATCGAACGCGTGGAAGTGCTGACCGACGGCGCTTCCGCCCTGTACGGCTCCGACGCCATCGCCGGCGTGGTCAACTTCATCCTGAAAAAAGGCGCCACCGACTGGGAAATCAACGCCAAGTACTCGCGTCCGCAGGAAAGCGGCGGCGCCAGCAACGCCATCTCCCTGAGCAAGGGCTTCGGCGATATCGACGAAGACGGCTACAGCGTCTTCTTCTCGGTCAGCCACGACGAGCAGAAGCAGCTGAAGGCGTCCCAGCGCGCCTTCGCCAAATCCGGCATCGTCAACTTCAGCGACCCGGCCAACGGCAAACAGCTGCAATTCATCAACGGCTCTTCGCGCGCCCTGCCCGCCAACGCCGGCGTGACCTACGACTCCAGCGAGATCGATCCGAAAACCGGCAAACCGGTGGAAAAGACGGTCAACCTGAACCCATACGCGCTGGCCCACGGCGGCAAGTGCGCCGCCGTCAACGCCGACTTCTACGGCGACGGCAACTGCTACTTCGACAGCGCCTCGACCATCGAAATCAATCCGAAATCGCAGCGCGATTCCCTGTTCTCCTCCGGCAGCGTGAAGCTGGGCAAGACCGGCTTCAGGGCCTTCTATGACATGGCCTACACCGGCGCCAAGATCGTCGCCGCCATCGCCCCTTACCCTGCCGACTTTTCGATCACCAAGGGTTCTGCCCTGTACAACAAGTACATCCAGCCGAACCTGACCGCCGAGCAGGATGCCGGCGCCACCTCGGTCGTCGCCAAGTACCGCCTGTATGAAATGGGCAACCGTGTCTACGACTACGGCACCAAGGCAACCCACCTGGTGGCAGGCGTGGACGGTGCGATCGCCGGCTGGGACGTGAACAGCGCCCTGACCTGGTCCAAGAACAAGCAGACCCAGAAATATGTCAGCGGCTTCCCGCTGGCCGACAAGTTCCAGGCTGCGGTCGACGCCGGCTTCGACCCGTTCGCCTACGGCCTGGGCGAGATGCCGCAGACCATGCGCGACACCCTGCTGGCCACCGGCTTCTCGGGCACCTATGACACCCAGACCGTGGAAATGAAGGGCTGGGATGCCCGCGCCTCGCGCGAAGCGTTCCAGCTGCCGGGCGGCGCGGCCCAGATCGGCGTGGGCGCCGACTTCCGCAACACCTCCTACAAGATGAACCGCTCCGACGTGGCCAGGACCGGCGCCATCCTGTTCGACAACCCGCAAGTGGACAGCTCCTATGCGCGCGACAACTTCGGCGCCTACAGCGAACTGGTGATGCCCGTCAGCAAAACGCTGGAGGTGACCGGCTCGGCACGCTATGACCAGATCAGCGCGATTGACAATAAGCTCACTGGCCAGACCGTTGGCAATAAGGAAAACGCCGCCACCTGGAAACTCAGCGCCAAGTACACCGCCGCCAAGAACCTGCTGTTCCGCGCAGCGGCCGGCACCGGCTTCCGCACCGCCACCATGCAGCAAATCGCCGGCCCGCTGGAAGACTGGGGTGTCACGGGCGGCAATTACCAGTGCCCGTTGACCGGCGACATGGCCGGCCACCCGCTGGCCTCCTACTGTAACGGCGTCGTGCGCCAGCAGTTCGAAGCCTTCCGCGGCGGCAATCCTGAGCTGAAGCCGGAAAAATCCAAGCAGTGGAGCATCGGCACCGTGTTTGCGCCGCTCGATTCCCTGTCCATGTCGTTCGACCTGTGGAATGTGGAAGTGCGCGACCAGGTGACCGATGTTTCCGAAGGCCTGATCTTCGCCAACCCGGCCAAGTACGCCAATCTGTTCACCACCAAGCACATCAGCTCGACCGGCAAGGACGTGCTGGCCGTGAAACTGCTGCCGATCAATATCGGCAAGATGGAAAAGCAAGGCCTGGACTACGACTTCACCCACAAGACCAGGCTGTTCGACGGCAAGCTGACCAGCCGCCTGTCCGGCACCTGGATGCTGCGCTCGCGCTTCACCACGCCGGGCACCGACGACCAGTGGGAAAGCAGCCTGAACCGCTACGGTTCGGACGACAAAGTCAGCTTCCGCCACGTGCTGCGCGCCTCGACCAGCTATGAGCAAGCCAACTGGACCCACACCCTGGGCGCCAGCTACCGCAACGGCTACACCGACAAGGAACAGACCCTGGACGGCTGCGCCGTGATCGTCGCCGGCCAGCCGGGCGAATGCTATGCCATCACCCTGCGCGTGCCGAGCTACACCACCTTCGACCTGCAGTCGGTATACCGTCCGGCCAAGAACGTGGAACTGACCGGCGGCATCCTCAACCTGTTCGACCGCAACCCGCCGTTCAGCCTGCGCAACACCGGTTCGCACCAGGTGGGCTACAACCCGTCGTACTCGTCGGCACTGGGCCGCCAGTTCTACCTGAGCGCTTCCTACAAGTTCTAAGCAGGTAGCGCCCATAAAAAAATCCCGGCAGGTTCGCACCTGCCGGGATTTTTTATTGCAAAGGCGGGTTTATTCGCCCTGCAGGCGGCGCTGGCGCACGGCGGCGGCCAGGTTCTCCAGCACCTGCACGCTGGTGTCCCAGTCGATGCAGCCGTCGGTGATCGACTGGCCGTAGGTCAGCTCCTTGCCCGGCACCAGGTCCTGGCGGCCGGCCACCAGGTGCGACTCCACCATCACGCCGACGATGCGCGTGTCGCCGCCGGCAATCTGCCCGGCGATGTCGGCGCATACCGGCACCTGGTTCTCCGGCTTCTTCGAGGAATTGGCGTGCGAGGCGTCGATCATCAGGCGCGCCGCCAGGCCATGGCCGGAAATCGCCTTGCAGGCGTCTTCCACGCTGGCCGCGTCGTAGTTCGGGGTCTTGCCGCCGCGCAGGATGATGTGGCAGTCCTCGTTGCCGTTGGTCGAGACGATGGCCGAGTGGCCGCCCTTGGTCACCGACAGGAAGTGGTGCGGCTGCGAGGCGGCCTTGATCGCTTCCACCGCGATCTTGGTATTGCCGTCGGTGCCGTTCTTGAAGCCCACCGGGCAGGACAGGCCGGACGCCAGTTCGCGGTGCACCTGCGACTCGGTGGTGCGGGCCCCGATCGCGCCCCAGGAAATCAGGTCGGCAATGTACTGCGGGCTGATCACGTCGAGGAATTCGGTGCCGGCCGGCAGGCCCAGTTCATTGATGTCGCGCAGCAGTTCGCGCGCCATGCGCAGGCCATCGTTGATGCGGAAGCTGTTGTCCATGTACGGGTCGTTGATCATGCCCTTCCAGCCCACGGTGGTGCGCGGCTTTTCGAAGTAGACGCGCATCACGATCTCCAGATCCCCCTTCAGGCGCTCGCGCAGCGGGGCCAGCCGCTGGGCATATTCCATCGCCGCTTTCGGGTCGTGGATCGAGCATGGCCCGACCACCACCATCAGGCGGTCGTCCTGGCCGTGCAGGATGCGATGCAGGGCGACGCGCGCTGCGGAAGCCGTGGTGGATGCCGCTTCGGTGCAGGGAAATTCGCGGATCAGGTGCGACGGCGGCGTCAGCTCCTTCATTTCACGAATGCGCAGGTCGTCGGTACGTTGCATAGTTTCTCTCCTGGATCAATTAAAAAAAAACCGCCATTTCTGGCGGTTTGTATTGGTATCTGCTGGGATCTCGCGCTTGCTGCTACGTGAACCGGCCGCTACTCCACCGCCTTTGGGTTGGAATTGCTAAAGTAAAAAAAGCCGGTAAAGTAGTGCAAAAGCATGGTGAGTTCCCTTCGTTTCGACCCACTATAGCAACAGTTAACAGCTATTGCAAGCGAGGCATCAACGCTGTTGGCGGCGGCGCGCGGCCAGGAATGCGAGTACTTCCGTGCACATCAGGTCCAGTACGCCCCGGGGCGCTGAGATTTGCCGTCGTGTCGAGCTTGGCATCGCCACGGGCACCGGGAATGTAGGTCGAGGTGTACTGGATATCGGTGCGCAAGCCGGTCATGAAGCAAGGCTGGCGAGCAAGCGAGCGGCGCCGTTGCCGGTGAAATTGACGTTCAGTTGGGGGACGACGAAATACGAGCTGGCAGCGCCGATCGGCGATGGATAACCATATCACGTATAAGGTTATCCGACAGAACGAGGAAAAAAAAGCCGCTGGCAAACAGCGGCTTTTCTTATCAGGCGGTCCCGCCGACGGTCACTCCGTCCAGCCGCAGTGTCGGCTGCCCGACGCCGACCGGCACGCTCTGCCCTTCCTTGCCGCAGACGCCCACACCCGGGTCGAGCTTCATATCGTTGCCGATCATGGTGATGCGGTTCATCACGTCGGGACCGTTGCCGATCAGGGTGGCGCCCTTGACCGGGTAGCTCACCTTGCCGTTCTCGATCATGTAGGCCTCGCTGGCCGAGAACACGAACTTGCCGTTGGTGATGTCGACCTGGCCGCCGCCGAAGTTCACGGCATAAATACCGTTCTTCACCGACGCCAGGATTTCACCGGGATCCTGGTCGCCGCCCAGCATATAGGTATTGGTCATGCGCGGCATCGGCAGGTGGGCGAACGATTCGCGCCGTGCGTTGCCGGTGACATTCATCTTCATCAGGCGCGCATTCATCGTGTCCTGGATATAGCCCTTCAGCACGCCGTCTTCGATCAGGGTGGTGCACTGGGTCGGGTTGCCTTCGTCGTCGATATTCAGCGAGCCGCGGCGGTTGGCCAGGGTGCCGTCGTCGACCACGGTGACGCCCTTGGCCGCCACGCGGTCGCCGATGCGGCCGGAGAAGGTCGAGGAGCCCTTGCGGTTGAAGTCGCCTTCCAGGCCATGGCCGATGGCTTCGTGCAGCAGGATGCCCGGCCAGCCCGGTCCCAGCACCACGGTCATCGGGCCGGCCGGGGCCGGGCGCGCATCGAGGTTGACCAGGGCCGACTTGACGGCATCGGTGGCGTACTGGTCCAGCAGGGCGTCGCTGAAGTAGCCGTAGTCGTAGCGGCCGCCGCCGCCGGAGGAGCCGACTTCGCGCCGCCCATCCTGTTCCACGATCACGGTCACCGAGACGCGCACCAGGGGACGGATATCGGCCGCCAGCACGCCGTCGCTGCGCACCACCAGCACCACATCGTATTCGCCGGCCAGGCCGGCCATCACCTGCACCACGCGCGGGTCCTTGGCGCGCGCCATCTTTTCCACGCGCTCCAGCAGCTTGACTTTGGCGGCCGCATCCAGCGACACCAGCGGATCGTGCGGCATGTACAGGGAACGGCCGCCGACCGGGGTCATCTTGCCGGCCACCTTGACCTTGCCGGCGCCGGCGCGGGCGATGGTGCGGGTGGCGGCGGCCGCTTCCAGCAGGGCCGCTTCGGAAATTTCGTCGGAATAGGAAAAGGCCGTCTTCTCGCCCGATACGGCGCGCACGCCGACACCCTGGTCGATCGAGAAGGAACCGGTCTTGACGATGCCTTCTTCCAGGCTCCAGCCCTCGTTCTTGGTGAACTGGAAGTACAGGTCGGCGTAGTCGACCTTGTGGGTAAACATGCTGCCCAGTGCTTTCAGCAGCTTGCCTTCGTCCAGGCCGAATGGCGTCAGCAGGATGTCCTTGGCCGCCGCCATGGCAGAGAGGTTGGGGTCGAATGGTTTCATGTTGGAATCTTGTTATGGTGAGGTTCTTAGCCGGATTTTAGAGGATTCGGTGTTTCAGTGCAGGCAGGCTTTCGCGGACGCCGTGCACGAAGGCCGGATCCAGCTCGCCGGCCACCACGCCCTCGCCTTCGGCCAGCACCGCCTTGATCTCGCCCCAGGGGTCGACCAGCATCGAATGGCCCCAGGTGCGGCGGCCATTGACATGGCTGCCGCCCTGCGCCGCCGCCAGCACATAGCACTGGTTTTCGATGGCGCGCGCGCGCAGCAGGATTTCCCAGTGCGCCTTGCCGGTGGTGTAGGTAAAGGCGGCCGGCACCACGATCAGGTCGAGCGGGCCCATGGCGCGGTACAGCTCGGGGAAGCGCAGGTCGTAGCAGACCGACATGCCGACCTTGCCCACGGCCGTCTCGACCGTGCCCACGCTCTTGCCCGGCACGATGGTGCGCGCCTCGTCATAGGATTCGCTGCCCTTGCTGAAGCCGAACAGGTGGATCTTGTCGTAACGGCCGACATGCTGGCCCTGCGGATCGTAGACCAGGGTGGTATTGATGACCCGTTCGGGGTCGTTCGAGGCCAGCGGCAGCGTGCCGCCCAGCAGCCAGATGCCGTGTTCGCGCGCCATGGCGGACATGCAGTCCTGGATCGGCCCCTGGCCCAGCGGCTCGGCCTTGCCCACCTTGTCGCTGTCGCTCATGCCCATGATGGCCCAGTATTCGGGCAACAGCACCAGCTGCGCCCCCTTGGCCGCCGCAGCGCCGACCAGGCGGCGGGCGGTGGCGATATTCTGTTCCACGACAGGGGTGGAAACCATCTGGATTGCAGCGACTTTGCTCATGGTGCCGGCTCCTTGGCGTTCTCGATTTTGGTGATGCTCGGCGCCTTCCACGGCCCGGTCACCTGCATCTGGTAGGTCAGCGCCTTCATCACCGGCGCACTGAGGAACAGCTGCGCCAGGTAGCTGCCCAGGCCGATCACCGGATTGACCGCCAGCGCATACACCAGCGGCGCGGTACCCAGGTTGACCTGCGGGATCACCACCACGCGCAGATTGGTCGATTCATTGGCGATGTCGGCCGTGCCGTCCATCAGCACCGTGGCCTGCACGCCATGCATCTTCAAATTGTCGGTCTTCACGATGCCATGGTTGATGGTGGCGTTCGCCGTGATGCCATCGAACTGCAAGCCTTCCGAGAACACGTCGGCAAAATCGAGCTTGAGCAGGCGCGGCAGGGCCTGCAGGCTCAGCACGCCCAGCAGCTTGGCCGCGCCCGGATCCTGCTTCAGGAACTGGCCCTTCTCCACATTCATCGCCACCGTGCCGGACAGGCTGGGCAGGTCGAGGTGGTAAGGCAGGCCCTTCCACGCGATATCCCCGCTCAGCTTGCCCTTGCCATTGCGCAGCGTATCGGCAAAGCCCAGGCGCTCCAGCAGCTTGCCGGCATTGTGGATATCCATATTGAAGTTCAGGGCCGTGTTGTGCTGGCCCTCCCGGGTTTGCCAGCGGCCGGTGGCATTGAATTCACCGTCGGCGTTGATCAGCGACAGCTTGCTGATGCGCCATTCGCGGGCCGAGGTGACCAGGGCATTGTAGGCATGCAGCTCGAGCTGGCCGAGCGGGCGGTTGAACCATTCCAGCTGCTGCACTTCAATGTCCAGCGCCGGGATGGTCGGCGCATTGCTCGAGCCTTCCAGCAGATCCTTGACCGCCGCCGCCTGCGATTCCGGGATGATCAGCGACGACAGGCGCGCCGTCACCTTGCCCACGCCCTTGCCGCTGGCCGATTCGTTCCAGGTCACATAGCCCACCGCCTGCTGCGAATCGATGCTGGCCTGCCAGACGCCGTTGCTGCGGGTGGTCCCCACCACCACGTTGTCGAGCTTGCGTTCGCCCACGACCAGTTCGGCGGTCCGCGCCGCCATGGTATCCGGCACCACATACTGCGCGATGTCGCTGCCTTCGCCGGCGCCCGCCGCCGCGGGCGGTTTACTCTCGCTGCCGGCAATCTCCGTTGCCAGTTCGATCCAGTCATCCACATTGAGCGACTTCAGGCTGGCATTGATCATCATCCCGCTATCGGGTTCCGGCGCCGGCAGATTGACGCCGATGCCGCCGTTGAGCAGTTTCCAGCCGCCCTTGGCGACGCGCTGGCGGTGGTAGCGCGCCGCGTAGGCATTGCCCAGGGTGACGCGGATTTCATCGCGCGCCACGCCTTGTTCATTGGCGCCGCCGCCATTTAGCTGGAAGTGCAGCGGCAGGGCATCGGCCGCGGCCTTTTTCAGCGGCGCCGGGAAATCCAGGCTGGCGCCCTGCATGGCCGAATCGATCGCCACCTCGTATTTGTGGTCGCGCACCGTCACCAGACCGGTGAACTTCGCGCTGCCGCCCAGGTGGTTGGCCAGGCGCTGGGTGGCGGAGAACGGGTATTGCTTGCGCAAGCCATCGACCGTCGCCGTGCCGCCCAGGCGCACCACGATGCCGCCTTCCTTCTGGCTGCCGCCCGTCACCGACAGCGGACCGCCCAGCAGGGTGCCGGCCAGATTGTTCAGGTTGACGCCTTTTTCATTGAATTCGATCTTGCCGGTGGCGCCGGCCACGGTCGGCATATCGTGCCACAGCACCACATCGTTGCCCTGCAATTGCAGGGCGCCCTGCACCTTGGCGTCGATGATGTGGGCCAGCGGCAGCTGCAGGTTCAGCGCCAGCCTGGCGTTGCCGCTGCCCGTGGTTTCCTCGGTGAAGCGGCCGATCCAGTCGAGCACCGGGCTGGCGCTGACGTATTTGAGAAATTCCTGCATCGGGCCGGCGGCATTGCCGTCAATTTCCAGCACGCTGTCGTGGCTGCTCAGGTCGGGCAGTACCGCCTTCACATTGCTCAGCGCAATGCCCTGGGTCAGCGCGGTGTCGGCCTTGATCTCCATGCGCGCGCGGTCGAAGACGATGCTGCCGCGGATCTTTTCCGCCAGCGGCCAGACGGGCGACTTGCCATCCTTGGCGACATAGCCCGGCACGTAGTTCAAGCGGCCATCCAGGATGTGGCCGGCGACCCGGAACTCGCCCTTGGCCTTGTCGGGCGAGCCCTCCTTGAAGGGGAAATGCGCCAGTTCGCCGCGCAGGCGCAACGTGGTCTCATGCAGGCTGCCCTCTTCCAGCGCCCCCACCAGCCAGCGGCGGGTGTGTTCCGGCGTCTGCTTCGGCAGGTAGCGGCCGATATGGTTGATGCTGAAGCCGTCGATGCTGCCGCTGAAATCGGACACGCCAAGGCCCTTGGCGCCGGGGCCGCGCGGCAGCACATGGCTGCCGGCCAGCTTGAGCTGCATGCCGTCCTGCACCAGGTCCAGCTGCTCGAGCTTGACGGCCAGTTGCCGGGCCTCGGCCAGCGACCAGCTACCGTTCAGCTTGAACTGCTCGAAGCCCATCGGCGCGTCGTCGAACCAGGCCGGCATGGCCAGGGTGAAGCCGGGCGCGTCCAGGGCCACGCTGCCGCCCTGCTCGCCCGCTTCCACGTGGCCGCTCAGGTTTTCGAATCCGGGGATGTTGGGCAGCGCCGGCATCGGCAGCGCCTTGGCCGAACGCGCCACGGCGGGGCGCGCCGCCAGCGGCTCCATGCCGAGCCCGTCCAGGTCGGCCTTGAGCTTGTAATCGGTGGGCGCCGGCAGCGGGCCGCGCCATTCGGCCACCAGGTTGCGCACCCGGCCGCGCGGCGCCGCCTCCGCCAGCAAGTCGCGCTGCGCCGGCGGCAGCGGCAGGCGGGTCGCCAGTTCGGACAGGATCTTCAAATCCAGGGCGGCCGCCTTCACCTCGGTCCAGGCCGCTTCATTGGCAGCGGTCACGCGGCGCGCCGAGGCCGTGGTGGGCGCCAGCTCGACGCCATCGCGGGTGCGCAGCGAGA
Source organism: Pseudoduganella violaceinigra DSM 15887 (assembly GCF_000425385.1). Lineage (GTDB taxonomy): Bacteria > Pseudomonadota > Gammaproteobacteria > Burkholderiales > Burkholderiaceae_D > Rugamonas > Rugamonas violaceinigra. Next base: position 472,986 of record NZ_AUDI01000001.1, read on the forward strand.
CATCGGTCAGCGCCAGCGCGCGCGTGACGGCCGGCGGCGCGCCCGGCACGACTACCAGGGTCGCCGATTGTTGTTCGCTGGCTGCCACCCGGCCGCGCAGGGCGGCCACGTCCAGCTGCGGCAGGTCGCGGCCGAGGATGGCCACCACATTGTCCAGTGCCACATCGGCCGTGACGGCGGTCGGATGCGCATGGTCGAGCGCGAGCCAGGCGCGCACGCCGCCGCTGGCCGACTTCACCTCGATGGTGCGCGGCAGGTAAGGTTTCCAGGCCGCCAGGTCGGCCTGGCGCAATTCGGCGTAGACCTCGCCCTTCCACTGTTTGACATCGGCCACGCGGGTAAACGGCTGGTGGCTGAAATCGGCCCGCACATCGATCGGCGCGGCCAGCGCCGCCGGCGGCGTGGCTTTGAAGGCAAACTGGTGGCGGCGCCACTGGTTCAGCATCAGGGCCGTGACATTGTCGAACTGCAGGGGAGGACTGCCGCGCTGCAAATCGGTCCAGGTAATGCGGCCGTCGCGCACCACCACCTCGCGCTGCGACAGCAGCCAGTCGGCGCTCTTGCCGTCGCCCTTCTTGTCGAGGTCGAGATAGATGCCGGCCGCGAACAGCCGGCCGTCCGCCTCGCGCCGCACATCGACCTGGGGCCGGTGGAATTCCAGCGATTCGAAGCGCAGGCCGCCGGCCGGCACGCTCCACCAGGACAGGGTGGCCGAGACGGTGGGCAGGTGCAGCGCCGCCTGGCCTTGCGCATCGCGCATCACCACGTCGCCCAGGATCAGCTGCGGGCGCAGCCCCTTCCATGAGGCATAGATGCGGTCGATGGTCACCGGCTGGCCGACCGCACGGCTGGCCAGTTGCTCGATCTCCGGCTTGTAATGGTCGATATGCGGCAGCACCACCCAGCGCAGCGCCAGGAACAGGAGGGTGAAGGCAAAGTACAGCAGCAGCACCAGCTTAACGGTAAAACCGAGCACATGGTGGGTGGCCCGGTTCCAGAAGCGATAGGCGGCCTGCAGGCGATGCCAGCGCTCTTTGAGCGGGGCCTCGACTGCCTCGATCTGCTCTACCAGGTTGTCCTTCAATACGCTCAAGCCAAGCCTTTATCAAACCAGCATTTTACCGCACCGCCCCGTTAAACTATGTTCCAATAAGCACGCTTTCACATGCTTTTTACACTCTCTCACACCTGTCAATGAGCTCCACTGCCCTCGTTTCCGCGTCCCGCTTCTACCAGCGCTGGCTGGCCGCCGACCCCGCCCGCCAGGCCAAAGTTGATGCTTTGGCGCAATTATCGCTTGCCTCGCTCGATTTTGCCGAGGTTTTGGCCGCCGAACGGGGTGAGCTGCCGCTGGGGCGCGGCATGCGCCGCCTGCGCAATCTGCTGCTGGCCAGCCTGATCCGGCGCGACCTGGAAGGACGGGCCGACCTGGACGAAGTGGTCAGCACCATGACCAGGCTGGCCGATTTCGCGATCCAGACCCACCTGGCCGAACTGGACGCGGCCATGCGCCAGGCGCATGGCGCGCCCATCGGCGCCGAATCGGGGCTGGAACAGCAGCTGATCGTGCTCTCCATGGGCAAGGGCGGCGGCGGCGAACTGAATGTCTCCTCCGATATCGACCTGATCTTCGTCTACCCGGAGGATGGCGACACGGCGGCCGGTCCCGGCCAGCGCCAGCTGTCCAACCATGAATACTTCGTCCGCCTGGGCAAGCAGCTGATCGCCGCCATTGCGGAAATCACGGAAGACGGCTTCACCTTCCGCGTCGACATGGCGCTGCGCCCGAACGGCGCGTCCGGCCCGCTGGCGGCCAGCCTGGGCATGGTGGAAAACTACCTGATCGTGCAGGGCCGCGAATGGGAACGCTACGCCTGGGTCAAGGCGCGCGCCGTGACCGGCCGCGCCGAGGACATCCAGGCGCTGGAGGCCATCGTGCGTCCGTTCTGCTTCCGCCGCTACCTCGACTTCGGCGTGATCGACGCCATCCGCTCCATGCATGCCCAGATCCGCGCCGAAGTGGCGCGCCAGGAAAGGCTGCACCCGGAACGCAGCCACAACGTCAAGCTGGGGCGCGGCGGCATCCGCGAAATCGAATTCCTGGCCCAGGTCTTCCAGCTGATCCGCGGCGGGCGCGACCCGGAACTGCGCGGCCGCGCCACCCGCGCCACCCTGCGCCAGCTGCCGGACAAGGGCCTGCTGGGCGCCGACGTGGTAGCGCGCCTGCTGCAGGCCTACACCTTCCTGCGCAATCTGGAACACCGCCTGCAATACATCGACGACGCCCAGACCCACACCCTGCCGCCCAAAGAAGACGACCGCCTGGCTGTGGCGCACATGATGGGCCTGCCCGACGTGGCCACACTGTTGGCCGAGATGGCTGCGCACCGCCAGTATGTGGCCGAGCAATTCGACGCCATCTTCGCCGACAAGAGCGGCAACGGCAGCGAGGACGTCGACCCCGCCACCAGCAATGCCTGCGCCGATCCGGACAACCGCGAAGCCATCGAGGCGCGCTTCGCCAGCCTGGGCTACGACGACCCGGCCGCCGCCGCCCAGCGCCTGATCGCCACTTGGCAGGCGCCCAAGCTGGCCAGTCTGCCCGACGCCAGCCGCCAGCGCCTGGTGGCCCTGGTCAACGCCGCCCTGCCGCAGATCGCCCGGGCCGCCGAACGCAATAGCGCCGGCAAGCAGCTCGCCACGCTGGGCCGCCTGCTCGACTTCCTGGAAGCGATTTCGCGCCGCTCCTCCTACCTGTCGCTGCTGACCGAATACCCGCATACCCTGGAGCGCGTCATCACCATGATGCACGCCAGCGGCTGGGCCGCCAAATTCCTGACCCAGCACCCGATCCTGCTGGACGAACTGCTCGACCACCGTATCCTCAGTGCCGTGTTCGACCCGGCCGCCGCCGCCGGGGAACTGGAGCGCCAGCTGGCCACCGCCGACGGCGACACCGAACGCCAGCTCGACATCCTGCGCGAGGTGCACCACGCCCAGCTGTTCCACCTGCTGGCGCAGGACCTGGCCGGCTCGCTGACGGTGGAAAAACTGGCCGACCACCTGAGCGCCCTGGCCGACGTGATCGTGGCCGCCGTCATCCAGGCCGCCTGGCAGACCGTGGCCAAGCGCCACCTGGAGGTACCGAAATTCGCCGTCATCGCGTACGGCAAGCTGGGCGGCAAGGAACTGGGCTATGTCTCCGACCTCGACGTGATCTTCCTGTTCGACGACGAGGACCAGGACGCGCCCGGCCTGTACGCCAAGCTGGCGCAGCGCTTCATCACCTGGATGACCTCGCACACCTCGGCCGGCATCCTGTTCGACATCGACACCGCGCTGCGGCCCGACGGCGCCAGCGGCATGCTGGTCTCCAGCATCGGCGCGTTCGAGAAATACCAGCACGCCTCGGCCTGGCTGTGGGAACACCAGGCGCTGACGCGGGCCCGCTTCTGCGCCGGCGACGCCGCCATCGGCCAGCGCTTCGAGCAAATTCGCTGCCAGGTGCTGCGCAAGGAGAGGCCCGACGCCGCGGCGCTGAAGCAGGAAGTGCTGGCCATGCGCCAGAAGATGCGCGACGCCCGCCCCAAGCGCAGCGACTTGTTCGACCTCAAGCAGGACGAAGGCGGCATGATCGATATCGAATTCATCGTGCAATACCTGGTGCTGCAGCATGCCGCCCACTATCCGGAACTGACCGGCAATATCGGCAATATCGCCCTGCTGCACTTGGCCGCAGAGCTGGGCCTGGTCGACGCCGCCTTGGCCGGCGCCGTCGCCGACGCCTACCGCGACATGCGCAAATGGCAGCACCAGCTGCGCCTGCAAGGCCAGGACCAGTCGCGCGTAGCACCCGACAAAGCCGCCCACCACGCCGCCCACGTGCGCCAACTATGGGACGCCATCTTCGGCGCTAGCGCCTCCTGAAATAAAAGCCGTGGCTTTTACGCTGCAAGCGGGAACGTGCCGGGCGCGCTGGCGCTGCCCAGGTAGCGGCCGCTGCTGACGGCCGGGCGCTGGGTTTCGATGGCGTCGGCAAAGAAGACTGCCGGGTCGGCGTGCAACTCGGCCACATGGCGCTGCAACGCCGGATAGGCCGTGAGCTCCAGGCCCGCTTCGCGCTGCGCCCAGCGTACCGCCCCCACCAGGCAGGCGTCGGCCACGGTGCGCTTGCTGCCATCCAGCCATTCCTGCCCGCCCAGCACCTCGTCCAGCACGGCACAGGCTTGCGCCATGCGCGCCGGGCCGGCGCTGAAGCCTTCGTGCAGGTAGTCGAGCAGGGTGTCGAGCTTGCGTGCTTCCGCCGTGCCGGCCCGGTAGCCCAGCAGGCGGCGGCGCTGCTGGCCGATATGGCGCAGGATGCCGCGGCAATCGCGCAGCAGCTTGCCGCCCGATTGCAGCACCGGCACCTGTATGCCCGGCAGATCGACCTGCACCAGGCGATACGGCCGGCATAGCCATTCCAGGGCGACGATCGCGCCAAATGCACAGCCCTGCGGTGCGCCGTGGTACAGGATGGTTTCCATTTGCTTGCCTCATTCTTCTTGTTGGGAGATGAGGCATTGTCCGATCAATATAGGACAATATCCGCCCTGATTTCGTGCAATCATTGCCACATCATGTCAAAACCCGCCGTCAAAGCCCTATCCATCCTCGAATTGCTGCAAAGCCAGCGCCAGATTTCGGGCGCCGAGATGTCCGAGCGCCTCGGCATCGACCGCCGCACCTTGCGCCGCTATATCGCCATGCTGGAAGAGCTGGGGATCCCGATCACGGCCGAGCGCGGCCGCTATGGCGGCTATATGCTGGTGCCCGGCTTCAAGCTGCCGCCGCTGATGTTCACGAATGACGAGGCGTCCGCCGTGGCGCTGGGCTTGATGGCGGTGCGTTCGCTGCGCCTGGCCGACACCGCGCCGTCGGTCGCCAGCGCCCAGGCCAAGCTGGAGCGCGTGATGCCGCCCGCCTTGCAAGGCAGCGTGCAGGCCCTGCGCGAAACCGCCGTGCTCGATACGCCCGAACAGCGCTGGGCCCATGCCGGCACCGCCCGCCCGGCCCTGACCGGCGAGCTGACGGCCTTGGCGCTGGCGGCCCAGACCCAGCACCGCGTGCGCTTCCGCTACACGCCGCAGGAGGGCGAGGCGATGCAGCGCGAATTCGATCCTTACGGCCTGGTGTTCAGCCATACGCGCTGGTATGTGGTGGGGATGTGCCGGCTGCGGCTGGCGATCCGCTCCTTTCGCCTGGACCGCATTGCCAATGTGCTGGAAACCGGCGCGGTGTTTGACAAGCCCGACAGCTTCGACGCCGCCGCCCAGTTGCAGCACGCCATGGCCACCCTGCCCCGCCCCCTGCCCGTGCAAGTGCTGCTGCACACCGACCTGGCTGGCGCGGCGCGCGAAGTGGGCCGCTACATCGGCCCGCTGGCCGCCGTGGAAGGCGGCGTACGGCTAAAGACCACCACCACCAGCTATACCTGGTTTGCGCGCCTGCTGGCGTCGCTGAATTGCGATTTCACGATTGAAGGGCCACCCGAATTGCAGGCCGCCGTGCGCGCCGAAGCGGAACGCTTGGCGCGGCTGGCAGGTTAAGCTGTTGGCTGGCGACGGGGGCGCAATGTCCTGGTCGCAACGATGCGCAGCAGCCGGGTACATTCATTGCAAATCGATGATGTTGGCGACCAATAAATGGAAAGGGCGCCAATGGCGCCCATGGTCCTGCATCGTGCTGTCGACGCCGGTCGGACTCTAGTAGCAGGGATAGGTCTCGACCAGCACTTTGGTGCCGCTCGTATCGCCCCAGTAGAACCATTGGGCGTTGCAGCTGAATTCCGCGCCGCCGATTTGCACGCCCTGGGCATCGTAGTATTCATAGGACCGGCCGTAGCTTGGCCGTGCATACGAGTAGCCTGCAGCCGCCAAGCTGGCCAGCGCCACGACTGCAATAATCGCTTTTTTCATCTTGTCTATCTCCGTTTTTTATAAGAAATGAACAGCTACAACACGACCGCAGTGACTGCTCAATAGCCGTCGTAGCGCCAGCATTGGCCGGCGTCGAAGGCATTGCAGGCGTTGACATCGCCTTCACGGCATTGGTTGATCCAGTCGACGCATTGTTCGTAGGTGGCATAGTGTGCCGCCCATGCGCTGGCACCGGCGCCCAAGCCGACCGCAAATAAGGCCAGGGCCATGCCCTTTTTAAATCTCAACATGAAATACCGCCTTTCGCGATTTAAAACGGATAAAAGTAATGGTCGCAATGGCTCTTATTAAAGAGCACGCAAGCATCTTCATTGCCGTCGAAAACACATGCTTCGCGGTAGCCGTAGCAGGTCTCATAGCCGGGATAGGCCATGGCCGCGAACGAGGCGCCGGCGCCGATGCCGAATAATGCGATGGCCAGCGTTTTTTTGAGTGTAAGCATTTAAGTCCCTTTCATATTAATATTTATTCAGGAAATGTCGGCGCGATAGAAAATCGCCCGACGATTCTCCTTAAAATATATTAAATCGTCAACATTATTTAAATGTGAATATGCGTGACTATTTATGCGAGCAATCGCTGGGGATGCGCGGCCGCCGGCGCCTACGGCTGCGAGAGGTAAAAAAGGGCACCCGCGGGTGCCCTGCTGCTTTAGTTGAGTTTCTTGAGCACGATGCTGGCCACCGCCCGCCCTAGCAACAACCCGTCCTCATTGTCATGGCGGTAGTGGATGCCGCCATACATGCGCGAGGTTGCCGCTTCCAGCGCCAGCGCATCGAGTCTGGATGCTTCCTGCGGGAAGACGGCGCCCAGGATGCGCGCACTGGCGCCGCTGAAGGCCGCGTGCCCCGACACATAGGACGGGAAAGGCGGGGTCAGGATGGCGGGCTTCAACTCCACGCCCAGCACGGTCTTGGCCATGCTCACCGGGCGCGCCGTCCAGTAGTGGTATTTGGTGTCCCACACCGCAATGAAGGTGTCGGCCAGCGCCACATTGAGCATGGCGAACAGCTTGGCGGTCGCGGCGTCGTCCAGCTTGTATTGCCGCACCAGGTCCTGGCCGATCTGGTTCCAGTGGCCGGGCGGGGTGACGCTGCCGCTGCCATCGACCCAGAAACGGGCGATGCGCAACTGCTCCGGCGTCAGGTTTTTCTGGATGTCGACCAGCTCCTGCAGGTCGCGCACGAAACGCTCCGAGCCGAAGGCCGGCGGCGTCGGACGCAACTGCGACGGGTTTTCCAGCATCCAGGTTTTCCAGCCGGGGGCGAATGGTTCGTCCGGCGGGTAATAGAAATATGGCGGGGTCGGCGTCCAGGCGCCGGGGCCGTAGTAGCGGCCTTCGCCATACCATTGCAGGCGCACGCCGTCCCAGCCGCGTGCCGCGCCGTCGGCCTCACCATGGGCCAGCGCGCGCCGCGCCACTTCGCTGCCGATGGCCAGGCCGCGCGCGGCCTGCTGCGGCGTGATGCCCGATTGCTTGAGGACTGCCGCCAGGATGCGGTCGAAGCCATGCTCCTCGGCCGGGAACCAGTAGGCCAGCACCTTGCTGGCCGCCGTCGACACCGCCACCTTGCGGCTGAGCGCATCGGGCGCCAGCTGCCAGGCGTCGTACATCGCCACATGGGTCAGCGCCAGGCCGCGTGCCGAGCGGGTCGGCGAGCCCTTGTGTTTGACGATGCGGTTCAAGGCCAGGGAGGTCCAGGGCAGCGTCACCGGCTCGCTTTGCCACGCTTGCACGATGCGCGCGGCCTCTTGCTCCGCCGCTGCCGACGGCCCGAAGACGGCCGGATCGTAGGGCGGCGTTGCCGCGGCGCCGGCGCTGTCGGCCGGCATGATCAAGGCGCTGGCCGCGGCCAGCGCCGCCGGTGCCGCGCAGCAGGCAAACAGCACCAGCGCAGCGCGCGCGCAAAGTGTATGCAGTGGCGCGCTCATTGGCCGCCTCCCACTGACTGGCGCTGCAACGCGGCGCTCATGGCGCTGCGCTGGGCGCGCTGCGCCACCGCCAGCGGGCGCTCGCCTTCCGCCGGCAGGGCGGGCGACGCGCCATGCGCCAGCAACAGGTCCACCATGGCATCCTTGCCGCTGTAGACGGCCGCCACCAGCGGCGTCATGCCTTCCTTCGACACCTGGTTGACGGCCGCGCCGCGCTGCAGCAGCAGGCGCGCCGCCTCCAGCTGGCCATAATAAGCGGCCGTGATCAGCGGCGTGGTGCCGCGCCAATCGGCGGCATCGGGCTGGGCGCCCTGCGCCAGCAGCTTTTTCATCAATTCGAGATGGCCCTGCGCCGCCGCATTATGGAGCGCGCTGACCTGGCGCACCGGGTCGGCGGCGTTGACATCGACCCCGGCCTGCAGCAAGAGCCCTACCACATTGCCGTCGCCCTGCGCCGCGTACTGCACCAGGCGCGCCGGCGTCGCTTCCACGCTCATCACCGCCAGCCTCTGGGCCGGGCTGGCGCTTTCGGCGGCCAGCGCCACCTGCGGCGCGGCCCAGCAGGCCAGCAGCGCCGCCGCTTTCATTGCAACATTCAGCATCGTTATTTCGTTCCTCGCATTTTCTCGATGGCCGGCGTGAGCTGCTGCTCCGTCTGGCGCAGCTTGTCCTGCAGCGACTGCGCGCGCCCGGCCGGACCGGCCGTCAGCATGTAGTCGATCACCGTCTTGAACACCGACGCCGGCTGGGCGCCTTCGAATTTGTAGCCGCCGATATAGAAGGTGGGTGTGGCTTGCACTTTCAGCGCATTGGCTTCGGCCACGTCGGCCTGGATGCGGGCCGCCCCGCGCCGGCTATCGAGCGCGGCATCGAAGCGCAGCGGATCGAGGTGCAGTGACCGCGCCAGGGCTTCGATGCCGGTGCGGTCGGCCAATTGCCCCTGGTGGGCGAACAGGGCGTCGTGCATTTCCCAGAACTTGCCTTGCTCGCCGGCGGCCAGCGCCGCCTCGTGCGGCAGGTAGGCGCCGGCGTCGGCGCCCAGCGGGAAATGCTTGTACACCAGGTTGACCTTGCCCGGGTACTGCGCCAGCACCTGCTCCAGCGCGGCGCGCGTCTCGGCGCAATACTGGCAGGCGAAGGCGGAAAACACCAGGATCGTGACGGGGGCGTCCTGCGCGCCGCGCAGGTTGGGGATGGCTTCGGCGCGCGCGCCCGCCTGGCACAGCCCTGCCAGCAGCAAGGCCCCCAGCCAGCGGCTCAGGCCCGCCTTCACGGCTGGCCTCCTGTCAGCCAGGACGACAGCTGCGCCTGCAGCCGGTTCGCGTCAGCTGCGAAACCGGTATTTTGCCAGGCGATGCGCCCTTGCGCGTCGATGCCCAGCATGGCTGGCAGGCCGGGCAGGCGCAGCGTGCGCAGCGCGCTGCCGTCCGCATCGCGCACCCAGCGCACGCCTGTCAGCTGGCGGTAGCGCTGCTGCAAGGCCTGGAAGGCCGCGTCGTCGCCCAGCACCAGGACGTGCACGCCGTCGCCCCAGCCTTGCGGCGTTTCCAGGCGCGCCAGCGCGGCCTGGGTGCGCGGCCGCCCGGCATCGACCACCAGCAGCACCCAGGGGCTGCCCGGATGCAGGGCAGCGGCGGCCGCCGGCGTGCCATCTTCTGCGGCCAGGGCCAGCGCCGGCAAGGCGCGCCCCGCTGGGGGCTGTGCGGGCGCCGCCGAAACCGCCGCGCCGTACAGCAAGGCGGCGCCGATCCATGCTTTCGAACTCAATTTCATGCCATCTACCGATCCGCCCTTCAGGGCAATTTGAAGTTGATAATTGCCGCCTTTTGCTCCGGGGTCAGCTTGTCGAACATGGCAGGCTCCTGGAAGCCCGACAGCGACTCCGCCGCCGCGGCAGCCGCCGCCGCGTCGCCGGCCAGCGCGACATAGTACATCAGGCTGACACTGCCGCCGGCCGGCACCGTCAGGCTGCGCGCATACACCCCGCTGCCGAAACCGTAGCGCTCCGGCTGGTAGGTGAAGTAGCTGGCCTGGTTGGCGCCCGCGCTGCCGGCCACCAGGGCCGCCGGCGGATTGGCCATCACCAGGTAGCGGTAGCCGGTCTGCGCCGGCGGCAGCAGCATGCGGACGCTGTCGCCCGCCATCGGCGCCACCACCCGCACCTTGACGGTGGCCGCGCTCGCGCCGCTATTGCTGAAGGTATCGACAATGCGCACCAGGCGGCTGTTCTCCGGCACGAAGACGCGGCGCTGCACCTGCACCGACTTCATGGCCACCGGGCCGTAAGTCGCTTCGCGCTTGTCGTCCGATGCCGTGGCCGCGGGCATGCACGGCAGGCGCACGCCATCGACGTTCAGCTGCAGCAGATTGTCGAACCACCATTCGCGCTCGTCGTGCGGCAGGCGTGCGCTCAGCAAGGCGCCGCTGCAGTCGAAGTGCGCGAAGCCCGCATCGGCCAGCTCCAGCCGCGCCTCAGACGGCAGCGCCGTGCCAAGCTTGACTTCCGTCTGCAGCGGCACGCCGGCCGTGGCCGAACCGTTGACCATGCCGACCAGCTGCGGCTGCACCGGATCGGTGGCCGCCACGCTGAAGGCGCCGGTCGGCAGCACCGGCAGCGCGAATTTGCCGTCGCTGTCGGTATGGGTCAGCAGCCACTGCATATCGGCCAGGTCGAAGCTGCGGCGCGAGGCAAAGCGCACCTCGGCGTTCGGCACCGGCGTGCTGCCGTCCTCGCCGACCACGCGCCCTTCCATGCTGGCCACCTCGGTCGGCATGGCCAGGTCCTGCAGCACTTGCTGCTGGTCGCGCACCAGGGTCTGCGCCGCCGTGGCCATCAGCCCGGTCTGCGTATCGAGTGCCGCGATCTGCAATTGGCCCAGCGCCACCTGCTCCATCACAAAGCGGCCATCGTCGCCGGTCGCGGCATAGCGGTTCAGATCTGGCTGGCCACTGCTGCGCACATACACCCAGGCCCCGCTCAGGAGGCGGCCGCGATGGTCGGTCACCGTGCCGCTCACCGTGCCCGACGGCGGCATCGTCACGTCCAGCTTGATGGTGCCGCTGCTGGCACCCGTGCCGTTGAGCATGACGGCCAGGCCGGTGCTGCCTTCCTCGACCCGCAGCACAAACGGGCCCGCTTGCACGCCGTTGATGACATAGTTGCCCGCCTCGTCCATCCCGCCATGGTAGAAGCGGTCATTCTGGTACAGGTCGATATTCGGCTGCGCCATCTTCTGCCCGGTGCTGTGGCGCAGGCTGCCGCTCACCAGCGCGCCTTCGGTGCGCAGCGGCAGGATCAGGTCCTGCGTCAGCACCGGCGCCGTGCCGGCGGTGCCGGACGCGTTGGCCGCGACGCCGTTCCAGACTGCTGTCAGCTGGAATGGGCCGGCTTTGACGCGCGCAAACTCGTACATGCCGCCGCTGTCGGCCTGCGCCAGCAGGCGCTCGCCGCCGCTATCGAGCATCACCGCGGCCGGGACGCCCTCGCCCAGGCTGCTCACCTGGCCGCGCAGGCGCGACGCCGAGCCGTCGAACGGTTCGCTGGCGATGGCCAGGTTGATGGTGACCAGCGGCGCCGAGCCGGCATGGCCGACCGCTTGCACGCTGTCCCAGGACGACACGGCCTGCACGGTGAAGTCGCCGGCCGGGACATCCTCGAACAGATACGAGCCATCGGCCGCCGTGATGGTGGTGAACTCGCCCGGATTGCCGCCGCCCGGAACGGCGGCCACGCTGGCCGTCGCCTTGTTGGGCTGCAGCGGCGCCAGCATCATCGGGCCGCCGCGGCCATTGGCCAGCACCAGCGTCACTTCCAGCCCGGCGCGGCCGACGCCGTCGACGCTGACCACGCCCCTCACGTTCGAGGCCGAACCATCGTACGGACCCGGCTGCAACGCCAGGTCGAGCGTTACCAGCGGGTCCTGGCCCGCCGTACCGCTGCCCTCGGCGCGGTAGGAATAGCGCTGCGCCGTGACCTTGAAGTCGCCGGGCGGCACTTCGGCGAACTGATACACGCCCTCCTCGTTGGTGCTGGTCGAGCGGCGCCAGCCGCCGGTCCCTTCCAGCACCACTTCCAGGCCGGGCTGCGGCCTGCCGTCCCGCGTCAGCAGGCCCACCACATCGGAACTGAGGTGGTCGTACGGCTTGGCCGGCAGCACCAGGTCCAGCTTCAGGTTGGCCGGCTTGGCCAGATTGCCGGCCACGCTCACGTCGTTGCCCTGATTATCGGTCGCCGTCACCGTGTAATCGCCCAGGTCGATGCCGACCAGGTCGAAGTGGCCGATGCGCGAATTCTGCTCGCTCTGCCAATTCTCGGTGACGCTCCCCAGGCGTTTTTCGCGGCCGTCGACGCGCGGCTGCAGCAGCGCGACGCTTGGGTAACGCAACAGGCGGCCGTCGGCATACTTCACCGTGCCCTGCATGATCGACACCACCACGTTGGCCGTGTATTCGGCCTGCTTGCCGATGTCCAGCGTGGTGCCGCCCAGCGGCAGGCTGTCCTCCCGCGCGCAGGCATCGAACAGCTGCACCGTCACCGTGCCTTCCGGCATGCCTTGCAACTGCATCGTGCTCTCCGCCGTCAGTTCCGTGTTGCCCTTGCTGGTGTTGACGCGCAGCTTGTTGCGGCCGCACTCGCCGATCTCCGGCTGCAGCAGCAGGGGGTTGGGTTTCAAATTGCCGTCCAGTAGACGGACGTTCAGCGTCGCGCCCTGCTCATAGACGAAGTCCGGCAACACCAGCACCTGGCCCGGCGCTGCCGTCGCGCTTTGGCGCTGCACCAGGTTGAGCGGGCCAGCCGTCACGGCGACATCCACCGGCACGCCGGCCGGCACGTTGTCCAGCTGGAAGCGGCCATCGGCATCGGTCATGGCGCTGGTGCCGAACGGCCGGTCGTTGACCACCGCCGTTGCCTGCACTTGGGCGCCCGGCAACGGGCTGCCTGAGCTGTAGCGCACCAGGCCCGTGATCGACGCGCGGGCCCCCAGCAGGAGATCCGGCAGCGCCAGGTCCTGGCCCGACGGCGCAGCGACCGGCAACACGACATAGCTGCCAAACGTCGGGTCGTAAGCGCGCACCAGGACGTCGCGGCCGAGCGGCAGCGCCAGCGCGTAAGCGCCTAGCTCGTCCGTGACCGCGTTCGCATAGGTCGTGCCGTCCTGCGCACCGAGCGCGTTGATCTCGATGTACGGAGCGGGCGCGCCGGTGGACAGGCGCACATAGCCGCGCGCCATGGCGCCGCGCAGCTGCAGTTCGAGCGGCACCTGCTGGCCGTCGGCGCCGGCCACCGTCCGCGTCGCGCTGTAGCCAGGCAGTTGCGGATGGCTGGCGCGCAAGGTCACGCTATCGCCCAATACCAGCAGCTCCAGCACGCCGCTGCTCGGGCCGCCGCCAAACTGCACGGTTTCACTGCGGCTGCCCAGCAGGTCGATGATTTCCACCGGCATGCTGAACGGGCTTGGCACGCCTTGCGGCATGCTCACGCGCAGTTGCAGCCGGGTTGCTTTCGGCATGCGCACGTCCTGGCGCAGCTCCTGGCCGGCCGCCAGCTGCAGCGGCAGCGTCACCACCGCCGTCTCGCCGGACAGCCCCGCCAGCAAAGGCTCGCCCGCCAGCACATTGGCGAAGCTGAACGTGCCGTCCGCGTCGCTGACGGTGCGCAGCGACTGGCCCATGCCGCTGTCGTTGCGCAGCGCCAGTACGGCGCCGGCCATCGGCGTCACGCCGTCGTCGCGCAGCACGGTGCCGGCCACCTTGCCGCCGTCCAGGTAATCGCGGACCGCCACCGGCTGGCCATTGAGCAGCACGCTCATGAAGTAGCCGCCGCGCTCGCTGTTCGAGCCGCCTTGCACCGCGATCGTGGCGTTGCCGGCGGCATCGAGCGGAATCGCCATCAGGTCGCCGACCGTGTTGGTCTGGCTGTAATAACCGCTCCCGCCGGCGCCATAGCCGTCCGCCTTCAGCTGGCGGTCGGCGCCGTAGACCTGGGCCCGCACCGTATAGGCCGCCCCGGCGTTGTCCTTGAGCGCGCCGTGCACGCGCACCGACAGCTTGTCGCCCGGCTGCGCCGCCACCGAATACAGGTGGCGCTCGCCGTCGAAGCTCAGCGTCGCGGTGCGCGCCTTGATGCGGTCGAACACGAAGTCCGTGTGCAGCACCAGGCCGGCCGGCAGTTCCGTCACATTCACTACGCTGCGCTGGGTGTCGCCGCTGTCGGTCATGGCAACGACCTGGTTATCACCGATATACAGCTGGTAGCTGGTCAGCGCGCCACTGCCGGACACGCTGCCGGCATCGCGGTTATTGACATACACGCGCGTGCGTTCCGCCGGCGCGGTATTGACGATGCCGATCGCCAGCGACGCCGGGGTGAAGCCGATGCTCGCCTCCACCGTGGTTTCCAGCTGCGCATCGTCGATCGTGACGGAAGTCTCGACCGTCTCATTGTCGCCGCTGCGCGCCCTGATCTTGTGCACGCCTTTGCCGACCGGGTATGGTGTCAGCGCGCCGCTGCCGCTGATATAACCAAGATACGCGTCATCCAGCCACACCTGGGCCGAGGCGCCAGGGCGCGGATTGTTCACATTAATTTTCAAGAACGCCAGATCGAAGATGAAGTTGGCGTTGAACGCCTGGCCGCCGCCATCCGGGCCGACCGTCACCACGCGGCTGCGCGTCTTGCCATCGACCGTCGTGGCCACCACCAGGTTGTCGCCCGGCTGCATGCCGTAATACACCTGCGCCTGGTGCACGCCGAACGGGTAAGGCAAGCTCTTGCCGCCCACCGTCACCGTGGTCCCCCAGCGCGGCGCGTCGACCAGCACCGTCAGCTGCGGCGGACGGAAGGTGAACGCCTGCAGCAACTCCTTGCCGGCATCGGCCTCGGCCACCTGCAGCTGCACGCTGCGGGTGTCGTCATAGTCGGTCACCAGCTTGAGCTCATGCTGGCCGGTGCTCAAAGGCAGGTTGCCGACCGCGCCGCTGGCATAGGTCGAGCCGACATCGCGGCCATCCACCTGCACCCGGGTCTGGCTCGAGCCGGCGCTGGTATCGACGCGCACCGTCAGCAGGGCCGGGTTGAAGCTGAATTGCAGCGCCACCTCGCGCCCATTGTCGCCCTCGGCCACGCTGACCTGCTGGCTTTGCACGTCGCCGTAATCGGTCGCCACGTCCACCTTGTGCGCACCGGCCGCCAAGGCCAGCGGCGGCAGCGCACCACTGCCATTGAGCGCGGCCAGGGACTGGCCGTCAACCAGCAGGTCGGCGCGCGTCCAGGCCAGCCTTTGCGCCACGTGCACGCGCAGATAGGCCGGCGCCGGGCGCACGGTGAATGCCAGCGGCAACGCCACATCGGGCACGCTGGTCAAGGCCTGTTCGCTGCCCTGGGCGCCGTCCGGCGTCTGGGCGCGCACCTGCCACTGCGCCACCGGCGCCATGAACAGGTAGCTGCCGTCTTCTTCGCTGGCGGCGGTGAAATCGCCGGCCGAGAACAGGCGGTCGTCAAAGCCGGCCAGCTTCAGCGTCATGCCGGCCACCGCTTTGCCGTCCGGGTTGCGCACCGACGCGGCAATGCCGCCGGCGTCGAACAACACCAGGTCTTGCTGAACCGCGGCGCCGGATGCCGGCGTGTCGATCAGCACGCGGCCGCGCAGGCGGCCGTCGACCAGGGCGTCGAGCTTGAGACGGCCGCGGCCGTCGTCGTTCAGGCTGACATTGCTGAACACGAAGCGGCCCGCCGCATCGGTCGGCACCAGCATTTCATCCCATGCCGGATTCGGGATGGCCACGGTGCCGCCGAGTGGCATGTCGCGCGAGCTCAGGCGTACCCACTGGTTCGCCACCGGCTTGGCCGCGGCGTCCAGCACGGTACCGCTGACGCTATAGGCGGCACGGCTGTTGGCCAGCACCAGGGCGACGCTTTCATTGTCCTGGCGCAGTACGCCTTCATAGCGCGCCACCATGCCATAGTTGCCCTTGGGCTGGGCGCTCAGGCTGAATGCCGACTTCGGCACCTTGTCGAAGCGCGCCACGCCACTGGCGTCGGTCACTGCTTCGGCGCCGTACGGCAGCGGCCCTTGCAGCGCCAGGCGCACCCGGGTGTTGGCCGCCGGCTGGCCGTTCTGGCTCAGCTGGACACGCACGGTGGCCAGGCCGAGCAGGCGCAGCGTGTGCTTGCGCACCTCGCCCACCTGGGTCAGGGCCGCAGGCATCAGCACCCGTTCGCCGCTGGCGAGCTCGGCCGTCAGCACATACATGCCCAGCGGCACGGTGCCAAAGTTGAAATTGCCATCCTGGTCGGCCTGGGCCTGGCGTAGGCCAGCCTGGGCATGGCGCAGCACCACCGTGGCGCCGGCGGCTGGCTGGCCGTCCGGCCGCAGCAGGCGGCCCGCCACCTGGCCGGCGGACAAGAGCTGCAAGTCAGCCGTCGCCACGTCGCCGCTTTGGCGCAGCACGCCGTTGGCCACCGCCCCGGCCCCGCCCTGCATGGCGCTGACCGTGAATTCGCCCAGCGGCACGCCATCGATGCGGTAGCGGCCCTGGCTGTCGCTGCGTGCGCTGAACTGGCGGCCATCAGCGGCGCGCAGTGCGACCTCGACATTGGCCAGCACCTGGCCCTGGGCATCGCTGACCTTGCCGGTCACGCTGCCGGCGGCGGCAATATTGCCCAACACGATGTCCTGCTGCAATTCCTGGCCGGCGCGCGCCAGCACCAGATTGCCGACGCTGCCCTGCACGCGGCCGTCTTTGACGGCCTGCAGCATGTAGGGGCCGTCGGCCAGCAACAGCGAATCGAAACGGAAGCTGCCGTCGGCGCCGCTGACCGCCTGGCTCACCAGGCCGCGCTGATCCGACAGCAGGCGCACCTGCAGGCCCGCCTGCGGCAGGCTGCCATCGAGCACGCGGCCAGCGATGGCGGCGGCCGGCTGCAGCTGCAAGGTCAGGCGCAGTTGGGCGCCGTCGGCCAGCTCGCCGCGCGCGGTGGCCACCGCGCCGCTGGCCGGATCGCGCAGGGAGACATTGATGGCGCCGGCCGTGAAGGCGGGCAGCAGGGCTTCGCCGTTGGCGGCGGTCTGCACCGAACGCACCAGGCCGGCGTACTGTTCGTGCGCCACCAGCAACTGGGCGCCCGCGACGGGCGCGCCGCCGGCATCCTGCACCGCCAGCAGCAGGGAACCCTGCCCGCTCAGTTTCAAGACCAGGGCGGGCGCCGGGCCGCCGGCCGGCAAGCTCGCCTGCATGCTGCCGCGCGCGCCGCTGGCCGGGACCAGGGCGCTCAAGGTGTAGTCGCCAGCCGGCGCATTGGGCAGGCTGAAATTGCCGGCGGCATCGGTCGACAGCGCCGGATAGACCGTCAACGGCGCATTCAGCTGCACCGTCACCTGCGCCCCGGCCACCGGGGTCAGGCCGTTGGCCAGGGTCACCCGGCCCGCCAGGGTCATGCGCGGCCCGATCTGGATCAGGCGCGAGCCGGCCGTGCCTTCATTGGTGACGCTGACGACAAGCTGGCGCCCGTACTGCGCGCCGCTGGGCGCCGGACGAATGGTCAGCAGGCCGTCGCTGCTGACGCTGGCGATGCCGGGGTCGCTGACGGTGTAGTTGCTGCCGCTGGCGCCGCCGGTGGCGTCGAAGCTGGAGCCGTCGGTGCCCTTGGCCGTCACTTTTAACTGCACCGTCTGGCCGTAACTGATATTGCCCGGGCCGTCGATCTGCAGGGAGCGGGGAATCGGCGTGCTTGAACCCCACTGGATCGGGCCAGCCACGAAGGACGTGCCGCCGGCCGGCTTGATGATGCCGGTCTGGCCCAGGGTGCCGTCGTTGCAGACGGCGCGGATACGGTAATTGCCCAGCTGCGAAGGCACGCCGGGGATCATGTAGTAGCCGCCCTCCTGCACCGTGGTATTGCGGTTCAGGGCACTGGCCACGCAAACCGTGCCCGGAGCCGGATCGGCCGCGCGCGCCGGCATGGCGCAGGACAGGCATAGGAGCATCAGCCATCCCGCCAGCAAGGCCCATGCCTTGCCGCTGAAGAGCGTTAGTGTCGTAGTCCGAGTATTCAACTGTTTCCCCTGAAGATGCGCTTATCCCTGCGCTGCCGCCTGGCGGCGAGCCGCTTTTATTCAGCCGGACGGCTGATGCGAATTTCGTTTTTGCTGTCGTCCCACAGCTCGCCGCTGTAGTGGAACACCGGGTCGCTGGCCAAGTCCTGCACCGCCTGCCAGCGGCCGTCGATCAGCTTGAAGGACAGCGTGTTTTCGAAGTCCTTCGTGTCCAGCTGGGTGACCTTGCCCGTCGTGTCCTGCGTCGTCAGGTTGCCGCCATGGACCCGGTAGCGCACCAGCGCATAGGTCACGCGCTGGCGCGCATATTCGGCCTTGCCCAGCAGGACGGCGGGCCGCTCGCTCAGCAATCCGCGCCAGTTGGCCACGATGTCGGCCGGCTGGCGGCCGCTATCGCGGTAGCGCTTTTCCATCAAGGCGCGCGCCTCCGGCGACCACATGCTGATCCACCAATCGTAGTCGCCGGCCGCCATGGCCGACAGCAAGGCCACCGCCGCCTTTTCCGGCGTCGAATAGCCGGCGGCGCCGCGCGTCAGCGCGGTCACCGGCTGCGGCGGCACGAAGGTGCTGACGCCGACCGTGGTATAGGTCTCGACCACAACCTTCTTGACGCTGGTTTTCGTCTGGCTCTGCGCCTGGGCGGGCAATGCCGCAGCGGCCAGCAGCAGCAAGCCAAACACGGTGACCGATTTATTCATGAATGGATTCTCCAAATAGCTCAAACTTAAATTTGCCGGCACGCCGCATCATTCCCCGCCCAGCTTCGGCAATGTGAACGACATGCCGGGAATCGGGTAAGGGTCGGCCAGCTGCCAGCTCATTTCCTGGTGCCACTGGCCGTCCATGAATTCGAGCACCACCTGGCCCACCAGGCCATTGAAGAACGCTCCTTCCACGGCGCCGGACGTGCAGCTGATATCGATGCCCGAACTGAAACCGCCTTTCAGGCCGACTGTTGCCTTCATCACGGTGGTCTTACCATCCTTGAGGATCAGCCCGCCCTCCGCGGTCACCTCCAGGAAAATATTGCCCCCGCCGCCCCAGCACGATTCATGGCTCTCGCAAAACGCATAGGTTCCCGAGCCATTGAGAGCGCCGCCGAATTCGCCGGAAATAAAGACGCCAAAGCCGCCGCCAGGACCATTGGTCGGCATGGGCAGCTTCGGCCCCCACACCTGCCACGGCGCCAGGGCCATCGACAACTTGCCTTCCAGCTTGCCCGAGCCGCCCTTGGTCATCTTGCCTTGCTGCGCCTCGCAGCAGGTCTTGATCTCCTGCGCGGTGTAAGACACCTTGAGCGCATCGAAACGCGGCGCCGCGCCCAGCTTGGTCAGGATATTGATGACCGGTTCGAACGTCGCCAGGTTCACTTCATAGCCCATGGCCGGGCCGTTCTTCTCGTCCTCGATCTTCGTGCCCTGGCAACTTCCGCCCGTGCACTTGTCATCCTTGGTGCAGTACTTATGGTCGTCGCAAGACTTGCCATCGTCCGGCTTGCAGCTCTTTTTCGGGCACTTGCCGCCGCTGCTAGACTCTTTCTGGCACTCCTTGCAGCTCGGCGCGCCCCCGCTGCTCGGGCAATCGTCCGGCGGCGGCGGGTTCGGGATCGGGTGCCAGCCGGCCTTGCTGATGCCGGTGCCCGGATCGGTGATCAGGAAGGCGCCGTCCTCGGTCACGGTGGCCTGGCCCATCTGGACAAAGGTGGCCAGATCGTGGTCCCACTGGTAAACCGGCTTCTTCTCGCCCGGCTTCAAGCCGGCGGTGTTCGGGATCTTCAGCTGCACCGGCGGGTCAAAGCGCGTGCCCGATGGTTGGATCGTAGCGGCCGGCGCCATGAAGCCGGCGTAGCCGCCCGGCGGGGTCATCGGCAACTTGTCGAAGCTGATCGGGCTAACCACCACCGGACCGGTCTTGCTGCCATCCGGGAAGGTCACGCTGTTGGCGAACACCTTCATCTCATAGCCTTCAAAGCCGGGCATCTTCAGCACCACATCCTGGTCGCCGCCGACAATGCGCGCCTCAGCCATCTCCAGCGCCGGCAGGTAGATCGGGTGCGGCAGCTGGTTCTGCGCGCCCTTGATAGCGCTGGCCTCGAAGTGCAGGGCCGGATACTGCTGGCCCGTCAGCTTGACCGTGCGGCCGTCCACAAACAGGTCGATCTTGCCGGCCGGGATATCGTCGAAGGTAAACATACCCTTCTCGTCCACCGTGGTGCTCAGCGACGTGCGTCCAATCGACATGCGCGCGCCCGGCAACGGCTGGCCCTTGTCGTTCATGACCATGCCGCTGAAGCGGGTCGGACCATCCTGCGCCGCCAGGCCCTGCATGGTAAACAGCGCTTCAAAGAAGCTGTCGCCGTTTTCCGCCGGGACGGCCTTGACTATGGTTTCGCCGGCTTCCGCCCCCAGTACCGGGCGCACCGCCGCGTAACCGTTCTTGTCGGTGGCGACCACGATGCTGTCGCTGCCATTTTCGAACGTGGCCTGGCCCGCCACGACGCTGAAACGCACCGCCGCATTGGCGATACGGTTTTCCTGGTCGTCGGTGACCACGGCCGTCAGCGGCTCAAGCGGCTGCGCGCCGGTCGCGACGAATTGGTTGATGCCCAGGTCCGCGCGCACGTGCTGGGCTGGCCCCTTTTCGCCACTGGCGACAAAAGTCACGCCTTCGGCCATGCCGGCGGCGCTGGCGCGCACCGTATTGCTGGCCGGGCCGCTTTGTTTGCCCAGCACCAGCCACACGCTGGCCAGGCCGTCGGCATTGGTCTTGACCACCAGGTTGCGCACGCCGGCGCCGGCGCCGGCATCGCGCGCCAGGTTGCCGGTGCCGCGCATAACGTCGAAAGTGACCGCCGTATCGGCCAGGGGCTTGCCATCGCGGTCCAGCGCAGCCACGGTCAGCGGCTTGGGCAGAGCGCTGCCGACGCGGCCGCTCTGGCCATTACCGGCATAGGAAGTCAGGCGCGCCGAGCCGGCCCCGATGCGCATCACGCGCAACTGAACGCTGCGCACATTGCCTGCCTGGTCGGCCGCGCTGACGGTAATATTGTTTTCGCCCAGGGCCAACGGCACGCCGGCGGCGAAGAACTGCTTGTCGGCCACGGTCGCCTGGACCTGTCCCTGGCCGCCGCGCACCGTCACGGTCGGATCGGGCGCCGCGTAATACCCTTCCACCGCATCGTTCACGGTGCCTTGCACGTCGATGCTGTTGGCCGAGGTGATCGCATTGTTCAGCGGCGCTTCGACGGCCAGGAATGGCGCCGTCTGGTCCACAGAGACGGTGATGGAGGCCGAACCCACCCGCCCCTGCTTGTCGGTCGCCACCACCGTGAGCAGGTTGGTGCCTTCGTGCAGGAAGAAGCGCTCGAAGCGGAATTCCTTGCCGTTAAGCGTTGCCTGCTGCTGGTTGATGGTGACGCTGTCGACGTCCCGGTCGACCGTGCCCGTGATGGCGGTCGGGCGCTCGACGATGCCGGTCAGGTCGCGCGGGCTGCTATCGACCACTGGGCCCAGCGTGCTGCGGTCGGCAGGCGCGGTGATGGTGACCACCGGGGCCTTGCCGTAATTGACGGTCAGGGTCGCATCCTTGCTGCGGTTGTCGGTGTAGACAGCCTGCGCCTTCAGCAGGTTGTCGCCCGGCTGCAGCTGCAGTGCGAGCGCATAAGTGCCGATGCGGCCGTCGGTGGAAACCAGGCGCATCGGCTTGTCGTTCAGGCTCACGCTGGCGACCGCAGCGCGATCCGAGGACGCGACCACCTTGATCTCCACATCCCGCTTCAGGAACACGCTGCCATCTGCATCGGCGAAGCGCAGTTCGTAATTGGTCGGAGCTTCAATTTCAAAGCTCCAGAGCGTATAGGCGTCGCGGCCGCTGTTATTCGTCACGCGCAGGTAAACCAGGTGGCGGCCGACCGCCAAGCCCTGGGCCTGGTAGCTGAAACCGCCGGCGCCGATGCTGGCCCTGGCACTCACGTCCACGCCGTCGAGCATGACGCGCACCTTCGCCGGGTCGATGCCGGCCGCATCGCTATAACTGGCGGAAATGACCGGCTGGCTGCCGGCGGGAAGGCCATCCTGCCTGCCCGGCTTGAGCTGCGAAAATACGGTAGTGGCCGGCGACTCGATGTTGAACTTGCCTTCCAGGACGGTGGTATTGCCGGCCTTGTCGGCCGCCGTGAACCTGAAGCTATGCTGGCCGATGGCATAAGCGCCCGCCGGCAAGCTGCGTTCGATGACGCCCTGGCGTTCGGCCGTGGTCAGCGCCAGTTCGACGCCGTCCAGGGCCAGCTTGACGCTGGCCGCATCGATGCCGCTGCCGATATCGCTGAAGCGCACTTGCACCGGCAGCACGGCGTTGATCTGGAAAGTGACGCCGTCGAGCAGGGAGGATTGGTCGATCTGCGGCGCACTGCGGGTTGTGAAGGCCCACGCCTTCTCCGCAACCCCGCCCTGCTGGTCGGCCAGGAGCAGGCGCACCGTATGCGCGCCTTCCAGCAGCGCCTGCGCAGGCTTGTACTCGATGGAGCCCGTATCGATCCGGGCTTGCGCCAACACTGGCTTGCCATCGACCTCGAATACCGATCGGCCCGCATCGAGCGCGGCGCCGCCTTGCCATTTGGCGCCGATTGCCGGCAGCGCATCGGCCGCCAGCAGCGCGCCATCGGCAGGGCTCAATTCGACGATTTGCGCGCCCTGCCCGGCCACATTGAAGCCCCACTCCTGGCGCACGCTATTGCCTGCTTTATCTTGTACTTTCAGCTCCACGCGGTGCGCGCCGGCGGCCAAGGCGCTGGCTGGCTTGTAGCTGACGGCCGAGACGGATTTCTGCGCGGCGGCGCTGACGTCGACGCCGTCCAGCAGCAGCACGGTTTTCGTCGTGTCGACGCCGCTGCCCTTGTCGCCCAGGCTGGCGCTGATCGTGCTGTTCGGCGCGGCGAAGTCCGGGCCGGCCGGCAGCATATTGCTGATCGCGGGGGCGCTGGTATCGACCGTGAACACCCAGGTGGCATTGGCCATGCTGCCCGCCTTGTCGGCGACCCACAGGCTCACGCTATGGTTGCCGTCCGCCAGCTTGCTGGCCGGCGTGTAGCGGATATCGCCGGCGCTCACGGCGGACTTGCCGGTCACGTCGACGCTGTCGACCTTTAAGAGGATTTTGCCGGTGTCGATGACTGCGCCGGGAGACGCCTGGAATGTGGCGGAAATCACAGGCAGGGGGTTCGCTTGCGCCGCGACGGGCGCACGGCTGCCGATCGTCGGCATGGCGGCCAAGGCGTCCATGTGCGGCAAGGCGAACGCCAATACCCCGATGACTACCGCAACAATCCATTGGACCATTGGTGCGCGCTGCACGCTGCGCCATGTCAACAAACCCATCTATAAACTCCCGGATAGTTTCAAATCGCCCCGCCCAGGCCTGGACACAGGCGGAATCAACCCAGCAGTTTACCAGCGTTTATTGCCAGAATTACACAATGGGTCAAATAATAATTATTTTTTGGATAATAGCCACACTTCCGTGGCGCGCCACGGAAATCGGATAGGAAGAAAGGCGCTGCGGGCCAGCGGGCCCGCCGGATTTATCCGCGCCGTGGTGCGCGGCGGCGCAGCACGGCCATGCCGGCCAGACCTGCCAGCAGCAAGGCCAGGCCCGCCGGTTCGGGCACCGCTTGCGCATCTTCGGGCGGCAGGGAATCGGTGCCGGAAGACCACAGGTTGGCGATCAGGCTGCCGGACAAGCCATCCGCGCCGGAATCGAAGACCAGCGTCAGGATGCCCGACTCGAGGGCGTTGAATCCTGCCAGCGCTGCATCGGCGCTGAAGTCCTGGCCAAATCCGGTCGCCAGCAGGCTGGCGCCGCTCTGCACGCTGACCTCATTGCCTTGGTTACCCGCCTGGCGCACATCCAAGCCGCGCCAGTCGAAGCTGAACACGACGCGGGTGAAAGGCGTCAGCGCAAAATCGCCGCCGAAACCGGCGGCGGCCCCCAGCCAGCCCCGCGCGTGCTCGACGGAAGTCCGATAGAGTCCGCCATCGGCGCCGGCCAGTGCGAGACCATGCTGCGTCGCCACGGAAACTTGGCCCAGGTCCCAGCTCTCTTGCTGCTTGCCCTCGCCGCTTGTGACGATTTGATGCGCTTCCAGGCGATCCCAGCCCTTCGCAAATTGCACCTCGGCCGCGATGCCGTCGTTCTGCGCCAAGTCCTGGACCTGGACGCGGAAATTGGACAGCTCGAAGAAACCGGCGGGACCCGCAAAAGCGGTTGGCGCAGCCAGGGCGGCGGCGACCAGTCCAAGGGAAGCGAGAATTCGGCGCATGCGGGGTTCCAAAATCGATAAAATTATCGAATTGTAAAGTGCTTCTCTGCCCCGGGCAATAAAAAAAGCGCCCGGAGGCGCTTCTTTTGGCGGTACAGACTGCCGATTACTTGGCGTTCATCAGGGCCACGGTGGTGTCCAGCATACGGTTGCTGAAGCCCCACTCGTTGTCGTACCAGGACGACACTTTCACCAGCTTGCCCGACACCTTGGTCAGGGTGGCGTCGAAGTTCGACGACGCCGGGTTGTGGTTGAAGTCCACCGAGACCAGCGGTTCGGTCTGGTAGGTCAGCACGCCCTTCAGTGCGCCTTCCGATGCTTCCTTCATGATCTTGTTGATTTCTTCAACCGTGGTGTCGCGCTTGGCGATGAAGGACAGGTCGACGATCGACACATTGATGGTCGGCACGCGGATGGCATAGCCGTCCAGCTTGCCGTTCAGCTCCGGCAGCACCAGGCCAACCGCGGCAGCAGCGCCGGTCTTGGTCGGGATCATGGACTGGGTGGCGGAACGGGCGCGGCGCAGGTCTTCGTGCATCACGTCGGTCAGCACCTGGTCGTTGGTGTAAGCGTGCACGGTGGTCATCAGGCCGGTTTCCAGGCCGATGGCGTCGTTCAGCGGCTTGACCAGCGGGGCCAGGCAGTTGGTGGTGCAGGAAGCGTTCGAGATCACGGTGTCCGACGCTTTCAGCACGCCGTGGTTCACGCCGTACACGACGGTCGCGTCAACGTCCTTGCCGCCTGGCGCGGAGATGATCACCTTCTTGGCGCCGCCTTTCAGGTGGGCCGAGGCTTTTTCCTTGGTGGTGAAGAAGCCGGTGCACTCGAGCACCACGTCCACGCCCAGCTCGCCCCATGGGATTTCAGCCGGGTTGCGCTGCGCGAACACGCGGATCGAATCGCCGTTCACGATCATATTGTCACCTTCCACCGTGACGGTGCCAGGGAACTTGCCGTGCGCGGTGTCGTAGCGGGTCAGGTGGGCGTTCGACTCGGCATTGCCCAGGTCGTTAATCGCCACGATCTGGATGTCCTGCTTTTTGCCGCCTTCGTAGAAAGCGCGCAGGACATTGCGGCCAATACGGCCATAACCGTTGATTGCTACTTTGATCGTCATGCTGTTTACTCCTGATGATAGAAATTAGATGACTGCTTTGACTTTTGCCACGACATTGTCGACAGTGAAGCCGAAGTGCTTGAACAGCACGCCCGCCGGCGCCGATTCGCCGAAGGTGTCGATACCGACCACGGCGCCCTCCAGGCCGACATACTTGTACCAGAACGACGTGACGCCCGCTTCGATCGCAACGCGCGGCATGCCCTTGGTCAACACGGACGCCTTGTAGGCCGCGTCCTGGCGGTCGAACACGTCGGTCGACGGCATGGACACCACGCGCACCGGGGTGCCGGCGGCCTTCAGTTCGGCGGCCGCTTTCATGGCCAGTTCCACTTCGGAGCCGGTGGCGATGATGATGGCCTTGGCGCCGGCTTCGTCGGACAGCACGTAGCCGCCCTTGCCGACGTTGGCCAGCACTTCAGGCGAACGCTCGAGGAACGGCAGGTTCTGGCGCGAGAAGATCAGGGTCGATGGACCATCCTTGCGCTTGACGGATTCGCCCCACGCCACCATCGATTCGACGGTGTCGGCCGGACGCCAGTTGTCCAGATTAGGGATCAGGCGCAGCGAGGACACATGTTCCACCGACTGGTGGGTCGGACCGTCTTCGCCCAGGCCGATCGAGTCGTGGGTGAACACGAACAGGGCGCGCTGCTTCATCAGCGCAGCCATGCGCAGCGCATTGCGGCTGTAGTCGGCGAAGGTCAGGAAGGTCGCGCCGAACGGGATGAAGCCGCCGTGCAGGGCGACGCCGTTCATGATGGCGGACATGCCGAATTCGCGCACGCCGTAGTTGATATGGTTGCCCGGCACGCCGGAACGAACGGCGATGCATTCCTTCCAGTTGGTCAGGTTGGAGCCGGTCAGGTCGGCCGAACCGCCCAGGAATTCAGGCAACACCGGTGCCAGCGCCTGAATCGCGTTCTGCGATGCCTTGCGGGTGGCAATGGTTTCCTTCTTCTCGATGCAGGCGGCAATGGCGGCATCCAGGGTGGCCTGGAAGTTGCCCGGCAGTTCGCCCTTCATGCGGCGGGTCAGTTCGGCCGCTTCGGCCGGGTATTGGGCCGAGTACTTGGCGAACAGCGCGTTCCAGCTGGCTTCGAACTGCGCGCCCTGCTGTTTGAAGTCCCATGCTTCCTTGACATCGTGCGGGATGTCGAACGGCTCGGCGCCCCAGGAGATGTACTCGCGCACTGCGGCGATTTCCTTGTCGCCCAGCGGTGCGCCGTGCACCTTGTCGCCGCCTTGCAGGTTCGGCGAGCCCTTGCCGATGATGGTCTTGCAGCACACCAGGGTTGGCTTGTCGGATTGCTTGGCTTGCTCGATGGCGGCCGACAGGGCTGCCACGTCATGGCCGTCGACATTCTTGATCACGTTCCAGCCGTAGGACTCGAAACGCTTAGGGGTGTCGTCGGTGAACCAGCCTTCGACCTTGCCGTCGATGGAGATGCCGTTGTCGTCGTACAGGGCGATCAGCTTTTTCAGGCCCAGGGTGCCGGCCAGCGAGCACACCTCATGCGAGATGCCTTCCATCAGGCAGCCGTCGCCGAGGAAGGCGTAGGTGTAGTGGTCGACCACGTCGAAGCCAGGCTTGTTGAATTCGGCAGCCAGCAGCCATTCAGCCAGCGCCATGCCGACCGCGTTGGCGATGCCCTGGCCCAGCGGGCCGGTGGTGGTTTCCACGCCCGGGGTGTAGCCGACTTCCGGGTGGCCCGGGGTCTTGGAATGCAGTTGGCGGAAATTCTTGATCTCTTCCATCGGCAGGTCGTAACCCGACAGGTGCAGCAGCGCGTAGTGCAGCATCGAGCCGTGGCCGTTGGACAGCAGGAAGCGGTCGCGGTTGACCCAGGCTGGATTGGTCGGGTTGTGGCGGTGGTGGCCGCTCCACAATGCTACGGCGATCTCAGCCATGCCCATGGGCATGCCTGGGTGGCCGGAATTGGCCTTCTGCACAGCGTCCATTGCCAGCGCGCGGATCGCATTGGCCATTTTGGTGAAGGGGAGCGAAGTTTTCATCGTTTATCGAGGAAGGTTGAGTGTTTGGTGCAGTGCGGCATGGACCGCTTCAGTAACCCGATATTTTACCAGAGCAGGACCGCAGCGCTTAAAATTGGTGCATTTCAACTAATCCTGTCAGCCCATGCCTCGTTTCCACGTGCCACAGCCCCTTGCCGCCGGCCAGCAGCTGGAGCTGCCCGCCACGGTCGCCCACCATATCCACGTGGTGCGCATGGCGCCGGGCGACACGCTGAGCCTGTTCAATGGCGATGGCGGCGAGTACACGGCAGTGTTGACGGAAGTGCAAAAGAAGAAGGCCTGGGCGGAGGTCAAGGTCTTCCATCCGCGCGAGGCCGAGCTGCCCTTTGCCGTGACCTTGGCCCAGGCCCTGCCCGAGGGGTCGAAGATGGACTGGATCATCGAAAAGGCGGTCGAGTTGGGGGTGGCTGCGGTCCAGCCGCTGGCGGCGCGGCGCTGCGTGGTGCGGCTGTCAGCCGAGCGGGCGGAAAAGAAGCTTGAGCATTGGAACGGGATTGTGGTGTCGGCGTCCGAACAGTGCGGCCGCAACCGCCTGGCGCAAGTGGCGGCGCCGCTCGAATTGCGCGACTGGATCGGCCAGCAGGACTTGCATAAGCGCGTGCTCCTGACCCCGCGCGCCAGCGAATCGCTTGCTGATTGGGCGCGTCACCAGCCGGCCCAGGCGCTCAGCATCATGGTCGGGCCGGAAGGCGGCTTTTCCGACGAAGAAGAAGTCGAGGCGCTGAAACATGGCGCCCTGCCCCTCTCCATCGGCGCGCGCGTGCTGCGCACGGAAACCGCGGCGTTGGCGGCGCTGTCGATCCTCGCTGCTGCCTGGGGCGGCATCTGAGCCGCGACGATGGTCTTATCGGCGGCTGCCCCGGGCGCCGTTTGGCAAATAGATTGCGCTTGGCGTAGTCATCAGCTCGCGATACTGCTGGTTCACATCGCCCAGCAGTTTCTTCTGTTGCTCGATGTCAAGCTGGCGCTTCTTTTGGTCCGCGTCCACCCTGCCATACCAGGCTTCATGGGCGGCCAGCACAGCGCTTCCTTGCTGGCGAGCATCCGCGTCCACCTGGGCGTACGCTTTATCCATGGTGGCGCGCGCCTGCTGCAACTCCCCGAGGCTCATCAGCTTGGCCACGTCAAGCGGAATCCGCTTGCCAGCCGGCAAAGCCTCCTGCAAGCCCTTGGAGAATGCCTGGTAGCACACCATCCAGGCATCCATCTGCGCCTGCACTTCCTTGATCTGGGCCTTCGAGAGTGAGTTCGCCGGGAATACGGGGGCGACGCATTGATAGCTCTCCAGTCGGACTTCCTCGCCCTTATAGCTCGACACGTAATAGGCAATATCCTTCTTGCGCATACGCCGCTCCTGCATGGTCAGCAAGGAATCGGCAGCATCCTTATGACCGGCGGCCTTAGCCTTGCTCAGCCAGACTTCCGCCAGGGTGAAATCCTCCGGCACGCCCTCGCCAAAGCCAAACATCTCACCCACCATAAGTTGTGCTTCCGCGTTGCCAGCAGCCGCCAGTTTGCCCAGCAATTGATGGGCGCGCGTGAAATCCTGCGCCTCCCAGGCATTGATGCCATCGGCCAGCTCGTCGGCCTGCACGGGCGCGGCTAACAACAGCGCCAGGCTCAATACAAATACTTTCATATTGAATGTTCCTCCATAAAGAAAAAACCGCGGCCAAGGCCGCGGTTTTTTTTCACGCCAGTTCCTTAGAACTTGGTGTTGTATTCCGCAGTGAACTTCACGGAACGCGGAGCGGTGTAGCTGATCACCGATTCGTACAGGTTGTAACGGCTGTTGTTGGTGTTGTAACGCTCGTACACCTTCTGAGTCGTTTGCTCGTCGAACACGTTCAGCACATCAACCTGGACTTTGAAGCCCTTGAAGAAGTCCGGCTTATAGGCCAGGTTCAGGTCCAGATTACGGTCCGATGGCAGACGCCCCACGGTTCCGCGCGGCGAAGGCGTGTTTTGCAGGCCGGTGGCGCCGAAGCAGTAGTGCGAAGCCGACTGGTAGTTCGGCGCGCCCGTGCCGGCACCAGTGGTCGGATTGGTACCGGAGCAGCTGCGTGGACGGCCAGAAGCCAACAGGCCCGAAGCGCCAACGGTCCACTCAGGCGTCAGGTCATAGAAGGCAATCGCCTTGACCTGGTGACGGCGATCGTTTGGCAGGGAGCCATAGCCGTACTTCATCAGCTCAGCATAGTCCCAGGTTTGGGTCGCTGCTACGTCGCCCTGGCCGGTCGAAGTGTCGGACAAGGTCTGGCCTTCGGTGTTGCCTTTGCTGCGGCCCAGGGTGTAGTTGATACGGCCGTACCAGCCGTCGCGGTATGGGTGCTCAGCGAAGAGGTCCAGCGCGGCGTAGGTACGCTTCGCCTTTTCGAAGCCGAGGTCTTCCTTGCTCAGGTGAACCTGAGTGTAGGTCTTGTTGCCAGCATAGTCGACCAGGAAATCATTGTCTTCGCCTGGATTGAACGATGCGCAGCTGAAACCAGCCCAGTTCGCGGTGTTGATATTGTGCGCGGCAGCATATTTGACGAATGGACGCTTGTCGCAGAAGTCGTCAATCGTCGACTTCAGCGTACGGTAGGTCGCTTTCACGCCGACGTTCAGAGACGGCGACAGGGCTTTTTCAAAGCCCAGGGTCAGTTCGTCCTGGAACGAAGGCTTCATCTTCAGCGCAGCTACGGTGTTCGGATCCTTCGCCTGGCCGAACTCGTCGTTGCCGGACAGGACGCCGGACAATGCGGTCAAGCCGGTCGGTGCACCGTGTGCGTCGGTACCGGTATAGGCATAGAACTGGCTGGTGTTCAGGGAGCCGTTGGCGCCACGCAGAGCGACCAGGGTTGGCATCTGGATGGTGTAACGGCCAGCGCTGCCGAATACCTTGAACGAGGAATCACCGTTTACATCCCACGACGCATTCACACGTGGAGCGTACTGGTTCTGCATCTTGATGTACTTAGTACCGTCCTGGTTGGCGTTATAGAAGCCTTCACGACGCAGACCTGCCGTCACCAGGATGTCCTTGGTCACCTGCCAGCGGTCTTCCAGGTATTGCGCATCCTGGCCAGCATAAGCGTTCGACACGGTGGAGGACTTGCGCAGTTCCACGTAGTAACCCTGTGCTGCCAGGCCGCCCAGCGGGGTCATTGCATTCATGGTACCGCCGGTAACTGCAGTTGGCACACCTGGAGTTTTGTTCAGCTGGTATGCCCAGGTCTGGCCGCCGGCCATCTGGTCGCCAGCATTCAGCGAGGACATCTTGTTGTTGTCCAGACCGGCGCGCAGGGTGTGCGTACCGATCTTGTATTCCAGGTCCAGGCGCTTGGACGTGACGCGGTCGGTCGAACCGTTGTAAGGCTGGTCGTCCGAGAATGGCTGGCCACCCTCGTAGTTGAAGCCTGGCACCTGCGCTTCAGGCGGTGCGCTCACCTGGGCCAGGGTTGGGTCGTAGCCTGCAGGCTGGTAAATGTGGGTGGCCTTCGACTTACCGAACAGTGCGTTGACGGTCAGGTTATCGGTGAGGTTGCCTACGTAGCGCAGGATGTTGGCTTGGCCGCCATTCGGATTGAACGGACCGTATTCTTCATGGGTCGACGATTTAACCGTGGCACCTGCGGTACGGGTCGCGTAGTCATAAGAACGGTAAGAAGTATCGGTCTGCGGCAGGTCGCCCAGTGCGGTAAATTCCAGACGGTGGTTGTCCGAGATGTTCCAGTCCAGTTTGCCGTAGTAGCGCTTGGTAGTGGTCTCGTAGTCGCGCCAGCCGTTGTCCTTCAACGTGGTCGAGGTACGGCTCAGGTAGACGCCGTTGCTTTCCAGTTTGGTCTGCTCCAGGGAAACGAAGCCGAACAGCTTGTCCTTGATCAGCGGGCCGCCGACGTACACCGATTCCTGGGTTTGCTGCAGCTTGTTGTCTTCGCGGCGCATGCGCAGGGTACCGTCGGTACCAGATTTCACACTACCGTCGGCGTTCAACACGGCAGGGAAGGCGCCGGTGTTGTTGTAGTAATAATCACGGTATTTGCCGCGCATAGAACGTGGGGTGATCGACGCCATCGCGCCGGCTTCCCAGGTGTTAGTACCGCTCTTGGTAGTGATGTTCACCACACCGCCCACGGAACGGCCGAATTCAACGCCGTAGCCGCCGGTCAGCACTTGCGCCTGGGCGATCGCGCCGAACGGCAGTTCGAAGCCACCCAGCTGCGTCAGCGGGTTCGTGACCGGGAAGCCATTGATGTAGTAGGCGTTTTCGGACGCGCCGCCGCCGCCGATCGAAGCACCGGCCGAATAGGTTGGGTCGCCGCGGGTGGTGTTAGGAGCCAATTGCACGATGCCTTCCACGTTACGTGGCATAGGCAGTTTTTCCAGTTCCTTGGCGGTGAAAGTCGATCCGTTGGTCGAGCTCGACACGTCGATGCGGCTGCGGCGGCCAGTCACCTGAACTGCTTGCATGCCGGAGGTAGGGAACACCGCTTCAACGCCCTGGCCAGCCAGCACTTCGAGCTGGGTGGTGCCAACGGTGGCGCTGCCCTTGTGCAGGGTTACGGTATAGGTACCGATTGGCAGGGAGGTGACGCGGAAAGTACCGTTGGCGTCGACCGCGGTATTACGGGTCTGGTTGGTGTCGTTATTTTTCAATGTCACCGAATCGCCAGAACCGGCGGCAATCTTGCCATATACCGTACCAGCGGCGTTCGACTGTGCCATCGCTGGCTCCATCACGGCCACACCCATGGTGCCGGTGGCGAACGCCAGGGCCAGGGCACGTGCAATAACAGTTTTTCTCAACATATCAGTTCCTAAAGTAAGCAATTTCCAACGGACAACAAATGGATTTCACCAGCCGCCCGCCTTCGTCAGCATTGTTTTTTTATACCGACTCTCTCAAGTCGACTCGCCCTTCTAGCGAGCGCCAAATCATTTACAGGTGAATTGATTCCGGCAGCGATATAGAATCATGCCAGATGCAACCCAGTCAATGAATAAACACCCAATAATATTAAAACACAACACTTTCGTGCTTCGTAGTTCAAAACAGTTGCCAACAATTGGGCAACTATCGCACAGATAGAGTGCAATTAACGCGGATGGGATTTGCAATAAAAGCAGGCTCGCGGATTAATCCTGGGAATATTCCAGTGAGTAACCGCATTATTTAATTCGGATTCGGAACTAAATGTCGATGCAACGGACAATTAACCTGAGGAATAATTCCTCAAATCAAGAGTGTTATTTGATGAACAGTAACTATTGCATCAACGGCTGGAAAAGTACAGGGCTTGCGCAGTTAAGAGCCGGACAAGCTTGCAATTAGTTGCGTCGATACAACGGCAGAAAGCGGGTAAAATGTCGCCTTTGGGCCCGTTGCGTGCCCCATCTTGCGTGGAAAGGCCATCATGTTGCGACTAAATGAAATCAAACTACCGTTAGACCACCAGGAATCGGAGCTGGGGCAAGCTATCCTCGCCCGCCTGCAAATTTCCCCTCAGCAGTTGCTGGGCTTTACCGTCTACAAACGTAGCTATGATGCGCGCAAAAAGGCGAATATTTCGCTTATTTACTCGGTTGATATCGAAACGACCGACGACGCCGGCATCTTGGCGCGCCGCAGCGACGACAAGCACCTGATGCCCACGCCCGATATGGCCTATAAGTTCGTGGCCCATGGGGTGAACGCCGCCGGCCGGCAGCCGCGCCCGGTGGTCATCGGCATGGGTCCCTGCGGCCTGTTCGCCGGCCTGATCCTGGCCCAGATGGGTTTGAACCCCATCATCCTGGAACGCGGCAAAACCGTGCGTGAGCGCACCAAGGACACGTTCGGCTTCTGGCGCAAGCGCGAGCTGAACCCGGAGTCCAACGTGCAGTTCGGCGAAGGCGGCGCGGGCACCTTCTCGGATGGCAAACTGTACAGCCAGATCAGCGACCCCAAGCACTACGGTCGCAAGGTGCTGACCGAGTTCGTCAAATCCGGTGCGCCGGAAGAAATCATCTATGTCAGCAAGCCGCACATCGGCACCTTCCGCCTGGTGAAGATGGTGGAAAACATGCGCGAAGAAATCACGGCCCTGGGCGGTGAGATCCGCTTCGAGCAGCGCGTGACCGACTTCGACATTCGCGAAGAAAACGGCGTGCGCCAGATGCACGGCCTGCAACTGGCAAGCGGCGAATATATCGAAACAAAGCATGTGGTGCTGGCCATCGGCCACAGCTCGCGCGACACCTTCGAGACCCTGTACGAGCGCGGCGTGTACGTCGAAGCCAAGCCGTTTTCGATCGGTTTCCGGGTCGAGCACCCGCAGTCGCTGATCGACCAGTGCCGTTTCGGCCCGAATGCCGGCCACCCTATCCTGGGCGCCGCCGACTACAAGCTGGTGCATCACGCCAGCAATGGCCGCGCCGTGTACAGCTTCTGCATGTGCCCCGGCGGCACCGTGGTAGCGGCCGCATCGGAACCGGGCCGTGTGGTCACCAACGGCATGTCGCAATATTCGCGCGCCGAGCGCAATGCCAACAGCGCCGTCGTAGTCTCGATCAGCCCCGAGGAGGATTATCCGGGCCACCCGCTGGCCGGCATCGAGCTGCAGCGCCGCTTGGAAGAGCAAGCCTATGTGCTAGGCGGCTCCAATTACAATGCGCCAGGCCAACTGATGGGTGACTTCGTCGCCGGCCGCCCCTCCACCGAACTGGGCGGTGTGACGCCATCGTTCAAGCCGGGCATCACCATGACCGATCTGGCCACCATTCTGCCCGACTACGCCGTGGTAGCTTTGCGCGAAGCTTTCCCAGCCTTCGACAAGCAGGTCAAGGGCTACTTCAAGCACGACGCCGTGCTGACCGGCCTGGAGACCCGCACCTCCTCGCCGATCCGCATCAAGCGCAATAACCACGACCTGCAGAGCCTAAACACGCGCGGCCTGTTCCCGGCCGGCGAAGGCGCGGGCTACGCCGGCGGCATCCTGTCGGCCGGCGTCGACGGCATCAAGGTGGCGGAGGCGGTTGCGCTGTCGATGCAGGCGGCCGATAAGGCCTGAGCTTCTGAGGCTCCAGCCTTCACAGGGCTATTTCCCGCCCTTGCCGAGCGGCGCGTTCTTGACCGTACTCAGGTTGGCGCGCCTGATCTGGTCTGCCGCAAGGTCCCCTTCCAGTTTGCTTTCCGCATTGCGCGTGGCAACGAATTGCTCGGTCGATTTATGCCAGGCCTGATAGGCAGCGGTTGTCGCGGTAGCTGCCTCTCCCTCCTGCCTGGATACGGCGCGGTAGACTTTGTCCAAGTGGGCAATGGCCTGGTCATACTCGGGCTGGTTCATCAGGCGAGAAATATCCTGCGGGATGCGCTTGCCAGGCGGCAACGCATCACCCAGGTTCTGGACAAAGCCGTTGTAGCACTTCTGCCATTCCCCGTGGGCCTTTTCGAGCCTGACGATCTCGTCGTTGGTTTTTGATTGCGCCGGGAACTCCGGCCGCGCGCAATGGAAGGCGCCGCTGGTCAGATCCCGCCCATCGTAGCCGCCAGTCCAGAAAGCGATGTCCTTGTGGCGCGCCTCGCGCTGGGCCATGGTGTCGAGTGCCGCGGCGGCTTCCTGGTTCCCTGCCGCCGCCGCCTTGCCGAACCAGTTGCGCGCCTGGGCCAGGTCGACGCCACCCGCTTCGCCGTACCAGTACATTTCGCCAAGGTGGAATTGCGCCTCCGCGTTACCGCCATTGGCCAGCTTGGTGAACAGCGCCTGCGCCTGCGGGTAAGCTTTGTTTTCCAACAGCTTGTTGGCATCGGCCAGCTCGTCGGCCAAGGCCGGGCCGCCCAGCGCGACCGCCAGGCACAGCAATAGGGCCTTTACTTTCATTTTGCATCTCCCCAGAAAAGAAAAAACCGCGACCTAGGCCGCGGTTTTTTGAGCAAGTCACATTAGAACTTATGGTTGTATTCCACCGTCAACTTGACCGAGCGCGAGTCAGCGAAAGTGCGCGCTTCACCGTAGTTCGCCAGGATGCCATGGCCGGAGCCGTCGTCGTAGGCTTCACGGCGGCCGGTCACTGCTTCCGAATTGAACACGTTGAACACGTCCATTTTGAACGCCAGGCCCTTCACATAGCTAGGCGAGTAAGTCAGGTTCAGGTCCAAGCGCTTCTCGGTCGGCAGGCGGCCCAGGGAGCCGCGTGGAGCCGGCTTGCCATTGCACCAGAAGTATTCGGCGCCATAACCAGGGCCGCCATAGATACCCGAAATCGGTTCGAATTTCAAACCGTTCTCTGCATCAACATCCGTGCCCAGGCAAACTTTTGGACGACCCGACTGGACCAGGGCATTACCGCCCACCGACACCTCCGGCGTCAGCTGGTAGAAGCCGAACATTTTCAGCTGGTGCTTACGGTCGTTGGGCAGCAGGCCGTTGGTATTCGCCGCGAATTCAGGGAAGTCCCAGCCAGCCGACGTACCAACGTCTGCCTGCTGCGTATCGGAACGGGTTTGGCCTTCCATATTACCCTTGCTACGCGACAGGGTGTAGTTGACACGGCCATACCAGCCGTTGCGCAGCGGGTGCTCGACGAACATGTCCAGCGCGAAGTACTTACGCTCGGCTTTCGGCTGGCCCGTTTCGGCAGCGGTGAAGTGCGCCCACTGGCCCTTGCCGCTGACGATCGGGTTGCCGGCGGCGTCGTGGCCATCAACCCACACGGTTACATCGCGGCCCGGATTGAAAATGTAGCAGTTCATATAGTCTTTGGAAACTACAGGAATGCCATTTTTCAAAGCGAAATCATAGAGCATACGGGTGTCGCAGCTATCGTCGATACCGGCGCCCAGCTTACGATAGGTGCCTTTCACGCCGAAGTTCAGGTCCGGACTCCAGGCTTTTTCGAAGCCCAGGGTCAGTTCATCCTGGTAATTTGGCTTCAGGTCACGCGTGACCACCGATTGCGGGTTTTTGTGGGCGCCGGTCTCGCCGTCAGGAGACTGCGCCGTGTTGATCGCATTCAGGCCGGTTGGCACACCCGTGGCCGGATCGATGCCGGTGTAGGTGAAGTCCTGGTCAGTCAAGGTCGAGCGGGATGCCGCACGTGCAGCCACTTGGCCCGGCAATTGCAGGTAATAACGGCCAGCACTACCGTACACCTTCAGCGATGCGTCGCCATTCACGTCCCAGGAAGCGGACAGGCGCGGGGCGACCTGATGCTTCATGTTGATGAACTTGTCCCCGTCACCGGTAGTATTGCTGTATGCCTCGTTACGCAGGCCGCCGGTAAGCAGCAGGTTCTTGGTGACTTGCCAGCGGTCTTCGATGTACTGCGCGGTCTGGTCGGCCTTGGCATCTGTGACGGAGCTGAATACGCGTTGACGCGCATAGTAACCGCTGGTGCCGAAGCCACCGAAGTTACATACAACTGCCGGACGACCGTTCGACAGATTGTTTTGCGAGCACTCGGAGCCTGGATCAACCCTGCGGTAGGTCCAGGCAGAACCGCCGGAAGTCGCTTGGCCGGCGCTGGTGATGTCCATCTTGTTGGAATCCAGGCCGCCGCGGATGGTGTGGTCGCCCAGCTTGTATTCCAGGTCAAGGCGGAAGGAATTCACCTTGTCTTCGCCCGGACGGCTCAGGTTACCAGGGAACGGATTGTAGGATTTGTACAGGCCTTGCGCATCCAGCGATGGCACGCGCTTGGACACGGACGGCACGGTCACCGACGGCGGAACGGACGAACCGGCGGCACCGTATTCGTACTCCACGCCGCGCTCGGACTTCAGCTGGCCATACAAGGCGGTCAGGGTCAGGTCGTCGGTCAGGTTGCCGATGTACTTCAACATATTGACCTTAGCGCCTGGGTTGCCCGGATTAATACCGAGGGAGCCAGGATTCTTGGTCATCAGCTGGGAGTACAGGGTGTTGTTTGGCGAGCCGTCCAGCGCTGCCAAAGCTGCGGCCTTGTCGGCGCCATTCAGGGAGTAACCGTAACGGTGGATGCGCTCACGCCAATCGTCCCCTGCCGACGTAAATTCAAAACGATGGTTATCGGTTACCTGGAAGTCAACCTTGCCAACCCAACGGTTTTCCAGACTACGGCGCGCGCGCCAGCCGTCACGTTCGATGGTGGTCGCGTCGGAACCCAGCTGCAGGTTGTTCTGCTTGTTGATGGTCTGGTCGGCAGCAAAGAACATGAACAGCTTGTCCTTGATGATCGGACCGCCCATGTAGGCGCCATACTGGTAAGTGTTGGTCTCATCCAAGTCGCGGCGGAAATGCAGCTTGCCGTCGGTACCTTTATTGGATGGATCGCCCGTCATTTCGTAATAGATGTTCTTACGCTTGGAACGCAGGCGGTTCGGCTCGACGCTGTACATCGCGCCGGCTTCCCAGTTGTTGGTACCGGACTTGGTGGTAACGTTCATCACACCGCCGATCGAACGGCCGAACTCGGCGCCGAAACCGCCGGTCATCACGGAAGCCTGTTGGATCGCGCCGAATGGCAGTTCCATCGAGCCCAGCTGGGTCAGCGGATTGGTGATTGCGAAACCGTTCAGGTAGAAGGCGTTTTCAGATGCGCCACCACCGCCGAACGATGCACCACCGTATGCCGTGTCAGCCTTGGTCGTGTTCGGCGCCAGCAGTACAATCGAGTTCAGGTTGGGCTGCATCGGCAACTTGGCCAATTCCTTGGCGCTGAATACCGCGCCGTTATTCGTGTTCGACACGTCGATACGGGAGCGGCGACCGGTTACCTGCACGGCGGACACGGAGCCGAACGAAGCGTTGGCGCCTTGGCCCGCCAGGACCTCCACTTCGGAAGTGCTGGCCACCGCGTTGTTGCGCAACAGTTCGACTTTATAGCGGCCCGGCGGCAGGGCGGTGGCTTGGTAACGACCATTGGCCCCTACCTCCGCCGTACGTTTCAGCCCGGTCTCGACGTTGGTCATGACCACCGAAGCACCGGCCGGCGTTTCCACCGTACCGTAGACATTACCGGTAGCGCTCGACTGTGCCATTGCCGGGTTCACCATCGCTACCCCCAGGGCACCGGTCGCGAAGGCCAGCGTCAAGGCGCGCGCAATTACAGTTTTTCTCAACATATCTATTCCTAAAGTAAGCAGTTTCCAGCAAGCAGCAAGTGGATCACACCAGCACAAGCCGTCTCATCGTTGATTTTTATTTCGACTACTTAAGGTTGTCTCGCACACTCCGCGAGTGCGGGAATCATTTACAGGTAGGCTGATTCCAGCACGCTTATGGGAGCATGCCATTTACCAATCCGTCAATAAATTAGTCACCAACGTTGCTTCTAAGGAATATATGGACTAGAAGGAATGTATTCAAATATCGAGGAAATACGCGAAGTTACGCATAATTGCCGCGCCTTCTGTATGCAGGCCTTGCGCCCGGAGGGCACCATCGTTACTTCCTTTATGAAATTTACACAAAATTAACCGCACTATTTTCTGCAAAATCTGAATTAAGTTTTCCACAATTCAAGCTTACTTTATCAATAATTTTTATTGCGCCGCGTCTGGGCTGGGCAGAGGCAGGTGCTACATTGATAAGAATCAAAGATACAAAAAAATCACGCCGGAAAGACGTTACCAAACTGCAACGTTGTGTTTACACAACCAATAAGATCGATGCCATTCAGCCCGGTGGCCGGTCGAATTTAACGTCGAGCGGCAAGCGCAGATGGAAGCGGCAGCCTTGGCCCGGTTCGCTGTGCACTTCCACGGCGCCGCCCAATTGCTGCATGATGGTGTAGACGATATGCATGCCCAGGCCCGAGCCGCCCTGCCCGCGTTTGGTGGTGAAGAAGGGTTCGAAAATCCGTTCGCGCACGCCGGGCGCCAGCCCCACGCCCTGGTCGATGAAATCCATCTCCAGCCAGCCGCCGGCCGCGCTGGCGCGCACGGTCACCGGGCCGCCCTGCCCGTCCGGGTAAGCGTGGCGCGCGGCGTTCATCAGCAGGTTCGACAGCACTTGGGAGAACTTCCCGGGCGGCAGGCGCGGCCGCAGCAGCTGGTCCACCTCCACCGCCACCCTGATGCCGGCCTTGCGCAGCTCCGGACTGTGGGCCGACACCACGCCCTGCACATAGTCCTTCAGCACCAGTGTGCTGACGTGCTCGCTCCCCTGGTCCACCGCCAGCTGCTTGAAATTGCCGATCAAATCGGCGGCCCGGTGCAAATTCTGCTCGATCAGCGCCGCCGCGTCGTTCAGGCGCGCGGCCAGGTTGACCAGGTCGGAGCGGCTGACCTTGGGCGCCTCTAGCGACTGCACCAGCTGCGCCGTATAGCTGCTCATGGCCGAGGCCGCCGTCAACGCCACCCCCACCGGCGTGTTCACCTCATGCGCCACGCCGGCCACCAGCGCCCCCAGCGCCGCCATCTTTTCCTGCTCCATCAGGCTGGCCTGGGCGGCGCGCAAGGCTTCCGTGCGGCGCGTGACTTTTTCCTCGAGCACATGCTCGCGATCCTGGTGCTGCAGTTCCGCCGCCGCGCGCGCCGTGAAGATCGATAGCAGCGACAGCGCCAGCAGGCGCTTGTTTTCATCGATCGGCTTGGTGTCGATGGCCGACAGGATGCCCAGCGTGCGGCCCTCGGTGTCGACCAGGGGCATGCCCAGGTAGCTTTCCGCCTGCATCTCCACCAGCAGCGTATCGAGCGGGTAGTCCTGCTGGATGCCGCTGCCGTGGAAGCACATGCTCTGGCAGGTGACGTCCTGGCAGGGCGTGTGTTCCAGGCTGTAATCCATATTCGGCAGGAAGTCCGCGCCGCCCCAGACCGCCAGCGTGCGGATGCCCTCGTGGCCGTCCGGCATGCGGATCACGCGGCCGGCGATGACATAGGTCACATCCAGCGCCGCCGCCAGGTCGCGTACCAGGACACGGAAGAATTCCTCGCCGCTGGCGCGCGCCGTGGAGTCGGTGATCGCGCGCAATGCCGCTTCGGCCAGGATGCGGGCGTCATTGGCGTCGAATAATTCCATGGCGGGCTCCTAGTGCGGCGGGTGGCGGCGGTACAGGTCCTGCAGGTAGGCGCTGTGCTGCAGCAGCACAGCGGCCAGCGCCGGATCGAAGCGCGTGCCGCTGCCGTCGCGCACCTCGTCCAGCGCTTCCTGCAGGCTGTGCGCCGGCCGGTAGCTGCGCGGGCTCACCATGGCGTCGACAAAGTCGGCCAGCGCCGTGATGCGCGCGTCCAGGCTGATGCCGGCGCCCTGCAAGCCCTGCGGGTAGCCCGCGCCATCCCAGCGCTCATGGTGCTCGTGGGCGATGCGCGCCGCCAGGCGCAGCACCGGTTGCGGCGAAGCGGACAGCATATGCCAGCCGATATCGCTGTGGCCCTGCATGCACAGGCGCTGCTGCGCGTTGAGCGGGCCGGGCAGCTTGAGGATCTCGTCCGGGATGCCGGCATGGCCGATATCGTGCAGCGGCGCGGCGCGGCGCAGCTGGCGCACGGCGCCGGGCGGCATGCCGGCCGCTTCGCCCAGCATGGCGGCGATTTCGCCGACCCGTTCCACGTGCCCGCCGGACGCCGCCGAGCGGCTTTCCAGCGCCTGGCCGAGGATGTGGATGATGGCTTCCTGGGTCGCCTCCGACTCTTCGCGCGCCAGCAGGCGCTCGTAGGTGATGGCGACATTGGCCGCGAACAGGCCCAGCAGTTCGCGCTCCCCGCCGTCGATCGCGTCGCTGAAGGACATGTACAGCAAGCTCTCATTGCCGTCGCGCGTGCGGTAGTAGCAGGCGTAGTACAGCGGGCCGTCATGGTCGGCCTGCTCCGCCATGCAGCGCAGGAAGGCTTCGCGCACGGGCGCCGGCAGGTGGTCCAGGGTTTCCTGCGGCGCCAGGCCGGCATAGGCATCGGTCACGGCCAGCACCTGCAGGCGGCCCGGCTGGCGCGCGGCGGCGTAGGCGTTCATGCGGCTGGCGCAGACGCCTTCGGCCTGCCGTCCCAGCAGCGCGGCGGCCTGCTCCAGCACGGCCGACCCGAAATGGGGCAGGTTGTCCGAATCGCCGACCTGGGTGATGGCATCGATCGAGCGGCGCAGCCCCTGCCGGGCGCGCTCGATCCGCATCAGGTCGCGGTAGCCGCGCAGGCCCGAAAAGAACACGGCGCTGAGCTTGGCGTGCGTCAGCTCGGTCTTCTCGCGGTAGTCGTTGATATCGTAGGCTTTCAGCACCAGCGCCTGCGGCGCCTGGCCCGGCTGGCCGGTGCGCAGCACGATGCGCACATGGCGGTCGCCCAGCTCTTCGCGGATATAGTGCACCAGGTCCAGTCCGGCATGCTCCGACTCCATCACGACGTCGAGCAGGATCAGGGCGAACTGGCCGGGGCGGGAGAGCTGCCGGCGCGCTTCAGCGGCGGAATAGCAGTGGGAAAAGCGGACTTGGCGGCCGTCGAATTCGAAATCGGCCATCACCAGTTCCGTCACCTGGTGCACAGCTTGCTCATCGTCAACAACGAGGATGTCCCACGGGGGAAGCGCCGCGCACGGAGCGGGCTTGTCATCGTCGTCGAACAACATTGCGTCATCAACCATGCCCAGCCCCACGAGAGCTTGTTTATTGTAAATTATATACCGCTACAGCCACCCTGCCTTCTTAAAGCGACGGTACAGGGAACCGCAAACAACAAGCATCAGGGCCAGGGCGCTGGGATAGCCGAAACGCCAGTCCAGCTCAGGCATATGCTTGAAATTCATGCCCCAGATGCCGGCAAAGGCGGTCAACACGGCGAAGATGGCGGCCCAGGCCGCCAGGCGCTTGTTGACCTCGCCCTCTTCCAGCGCCACCATCGACAGGTTGACCTGGATCGCCGTGCCGATGGTCTCGCGCATGGTATCGAGGGCGGCATTGATGCGCAGCAGATGGTCGTGGACGTCGCGGAAGTATTCCTGGGTATTGCTGCAGACGGCCGGGACGCGCCCGCCGTGCAGCTTGCCGATGGCGTCCAGCAGCGGCGCGACGGTGTGGCGCACCGTCATCACCTTGCGTTTCAGTTCGTACAGGCGCTCGATATTGTCCTGCTGCGAGCCGCGGATGAAGATGCGCTCCTCGATCTTTTCCAGCTCCATCTCCAGCGTATCGACGATGGGGAAATAGCGGTCGACCACGGCGTCCATCAGGGCGTACAGCACGAAGCCGGCCCCTTGCTGCAGCAGGTGCGGTTCACGCTCGGCGCGCGCACGCACGCCGAGGAAATCCTGGGTCGAATTGGAACGGGTCGACAGCACGTAGTTGGGGCCGACGAAGATATCGACCTCGCCCAGATGCAGCTCGCCCTCGCGCAGCTCGAGCATTTTGACGACGACGAACAGGGAATCGCCGTACTCCTCGATTTTCGGCCGCTGCTGGCCGCGGCCCGCATCCTCCACCGCCAGTTCGTGCAGGCCGAACTCCTCCTGCATCACTTCCAGTTCCTCGCGCGTGGCGTCGCGCAGCGCCACCCAGACAAAGGCGTCCGGACGCGCCACGTATTCGCTGATATCGACCACCGGGATATCAGCCAGCTTGCGCCCATCCTGGTAGGCGACGCAATTAATCAGCATGCAGGCTCCTCAAACTTATCCAGCCCGCAGCATACCAAATGTCGGCGGCGCTAGTCGTCCTTCGCGCCGTCGATGCCGAGCTCGGCGATCTTGCGGGTGATGGTGTTGCGGCCGATGCCCAGGCGGATCGCGGCATCGTTCTTGCGCCCGTGGGTGTATTTGAGCGCGGTGCGGATCAGGGCCGACTCGAACTGGCGCCCGAGGATGTCCATCACGTCCTGCTGGCCGCTGCTCAGCATGCCCGCCGCCTGCAGTTCCAGCAGGCTGAGCCAGCCTTCCGGCGACGCGGCCAGCGCCGGCGGCGCCAGCGGCGCCACCGGTGCCACCTGGCCGTGGTGCTGGGGCATGGCGGCGTCCGCCGCCACCGGCGCGGCGGCGGGGGCCACGCTGTCCTGGCCCTGCGCCAATTCCGGCGGCAAGTCCTTCACTTCTACCGTCTGCCCCGGCGCCATCACGGTGATCCAGTTGCACAGGTTTTCCAGCTGGCGCACATTGCCCGGCAACTCCAGCTGCTGCAGGAAGGCCAGCGTCGCGTCGCTCATGCGCTTGGCTTCCACGCCCAACTGGCGCGCGCTTTGCACCAGAAAGTGGCGCACCAGGATGGGGATGTCTTCGCGCCGCTCCCGCAAACTGGGCAGGCGCAAGCGGATCACGTTCAGGCGGTGGTACAAGTCTTCGCGGAACAGGCCGTCGCGCACGCGCTGCTCCAGGTTCTGGTGGGTGGCGGTAATCACCCGCACATTGGCCTTGAGCGGCGAGTGGCCGCCGACGCGGTAGAAGTGCCCGTCCGACAGCACGCGCAGCAGGCGCGTCTGCAGGTCGAACGGCATGTCGCCGATTTCGTCCATGAACAGGGTGCCGCCTTCGGCCTGCTCGAAGCGGCCGCGGCGCGTGGTCTGGGCGCCGGTGAAGGCGCCGCGCTCATGGCCGAACAGTTCCGATTCCAGCAAGTCTTTCGGGATCGCGGCCGTGTTGATGGCGATGAAGGGCTGGACGGCGCGCGGGCTGTGCTTGTGCAGCGCGCGCGCCACCAGCTCCTTGCCGGTGCCCGACTCGCCGGTGATCAGCACCGTCACATTCGACTGCGACAGGCGGCCGATGGCGCGGAACACTTCCTGCATGGCCGGCGCCTGGCCCAGGATTTCCGGCGTATCGGCCGGCCCCGCTTCCACGCTTGCCTCGCGCAGGCTCTCGTCCAGCGCGCGGCGGATCAATTCCACCGCCTTGTCGATATCGAAAGGCTTGGCCAGGTATTCGAAGGCGCCGCCCTGGAAGGCCGAAACGGCCGAGTCCAGGTCGGAGAAGGCGGTAATGATGATCACCGGCAGGCCGGGATGGCGCTGCTTGACCAGCTGCAGCAGGTCGAGGCCGGAGGCGCCCGGCATGCGGATGTCCGACACCAGCACCTGCGGCGTCTCGTGCTCGAGCGCCGCGGCCGCGTCGCGGGCATTGGCAAAGCTGCGCGTGGCGAGGTTCTCGCGCGCCAGGGCTTTCTCCAGCAC
The DNA here is from genome assembly GCF_000425385.1 of Pseudoduganella violaceinigra DSM 15887. Classification (GTDB taxonomy): domain Bacteria; phylum Pseudomonadota; class Gammaproteobacteria; order Burkholderiales; family Burkholderiaceae_D; genus Rugamonas; species Rugamonas violaceinigra. Next base: position 517,441 of record NZ_AUDI01000001.1, read on the forward strand.
CCAGCGGATCGATTCGTCGTCGTCAACAATCCAGATTGGTTTCATTTAGTCCGATCAAGGCAAAGGCAATAAGATTCTGAAGTCCGTTTGGCCAGGCCTGCTTTCGCATTCGATCACGCCCATATGCTGCTGCACGAAGGTCTGCGCCAGCGTCAGCCCCAGGCCGCTGCCGCCATCCCGGCCCGACACCAGCGGGTAGAAGATGCGGTCGCGGATCTGGGGCGGGATGCCCGGTCCGTTATCGCTGATATGCAAATCTAATGCCAGCTGATAGCGGACCTTCGCCAGCGTCATCTGGCGCGCCACGCGCGTGCGGAAAATGATCTCGGCATCGCCGGCGGCGATGCGCGCCGCCAGCGCCTGGGCCGCGTTGTGGGCGATGTTCAGCACCGCCTGGATCAGTTGCTCCTTGTCGCCGCGAAATTCCGGCAGGGAGGCGTCGTAGTCGCGCCGGATCGCCAGCCCGAACGGGAATTCGGCCAGGATCAGGCTGCGCACCCGCTCCAGCACTTCGTGGATATTCACGTCGCCCACGATATGCGGGCGGCGGTGCGGCGCCAGCAGGCGGTCCACCAGGGTCTGCAGGCGGTCCGCTTCCTTGATGATGACCTGGGTGTATTCGCGCAGCTGGGTCAGGTGCAGCGGCGGCAGCTCCATTTCCAGCAGCTGGGCCGCGCCGCGGATGCCGCCCAGGGGGTTCTTGATTTCATGCGCCAGGTTGCGGATCAGCTCCTTATTGGCCTGGCTCTGGTCCATCAGGCGCTCTTCGCGGTCCTGCTTGACCTGCTGTACGATTTCGCGCAGTTCGATCAGCACCGTGCCGTCCGGCTCGTCCAGCGCGCTGGCGATGATGTGCACGTGCAGGGCGTCGCGCCCGGCGCGCTCCAGCACCAGCTCTTGCCGTACATCGGAGAATTTGTGTTCGCGCGCCTGCGCGATGATGTGTTCCAGTTCCAGCGGCGCCGCGAACAGGCCGCCCAGCGGCTGGCGCGCCAGGGCTTTCAGCGACGATTCCAGCAGGTTTTCGCCGGCGGCGTTGATATAGACAATATGGCCGCCGCCATCGACGAGGACGACGGCCGATGCCAGCAGGTCCAGGCCTGCCAGGGCAGCGGGCCGGGAGCTGGCAGGGCTGTCTGGGGTCATTTTATATTGGCAAGCTCGCGCTTCAGCGCTTCCACGTTCTGTTCGGTGCGCGCAATGCTGTCCTTCAGGCCAGCCACGCGCTCCTGGTATTTGCTGCCATTGCGTTCGTCGGCACGGCGTTCCGGCTCGCCGTTATTGAATTCCTTGCGCAAATCGGCCAGCTTTCGGTTTTCAGTGTTCAATTCATCGGTCAGGATGGCGCGGCGGTCGGCATCGCGGGCTTTCTGCTCGGCGCTTTCCACGCGCGGGAAATTGGCCGGCGCCACCGCCGGCGCGGATGGCGTGCCCTTGCGCGCGCCGCCCGGCGCGGGAATCGCGGTGCCCGGCAGGTCCAGCGCCTTGCAGTGCGGGCCCTTGCGCGAATCGGTCAATTCCTTTTGGCCTTCGGCGTTGACGCAGAGGTAAATTTGCTGGGCCTGTGCTGCGCCGCTCATGGCCAGCAGTGCCAGCCCTTGTAGTACGAAAATGCGAGTGTTCATGCCCCGACTATACAACATCCGAAAAAAAACGCGAGGAAAGCAGCCTGCTGACCTCGCGCTTTGTTGACTGCCAGTCAAGACCGGCAAGGCATCCCGATTACAGGGAGTAGTACATGTCGAACTCGACCGGGTGGGTGGTCTGGCGCATGCGGGTGACTTCGGTCATCTTCAGGTCGATGTAGGCATCGATCATCGAATCGGTGAACACGCCGCCGCGGGTCAGGAACTCACGGTCTTTGTTCAGGTGGTCCAGGGCTTCTTCCAGCGATGCGCAGACGGTCGGGATCAGTGCATCTTCTTCCGGCGGCAGGTGGTACAGGTCTTTCGACGCGGCTTCGCCCGGGTGGATCTTGTTCTGCACGCCGTCCAGGCCGGCCATCATCAGTGCGGCGAAGCACAGGTATGGGTTGGCCAGCGGGTCCGGGAAGCGGGTTTCGATACGGCGGCCTTTTGGATTGGCCACGTGCGGGATACGGATCGAGGCCGAACGGTTGCGTGCCGAGTAAGCCAGCTTCACTGGCGCTTCGTAGCCTGGCACCAGGCGCTTGTAGGAGTTGGTGCCTGGGTTGGTGATCGCGTTCAGTGCCTTGGCGTGCTTGATGATGCCGCCGATGTAGTACAGGGCGAAGTCGGACAGGCCGGCATAGCCGTCGCCGGCGAACAGGTTCTTGCCGTCTTTCCAGATCGACTGGTGCACGTGCATGCCCGAGCCGTTGTCGCCCACCACGGGCTTAGGCATGAAGGTGGCGGTCTTGCCGTAGGAGTGGGCCACGTTCCACACCACGTATTTCAGGTTCTGGGTCCAGTCGGCGCGCTCGACCAGGGTCGAGAACTTGGTGCCGATTTCGTTCTGGCCGGCGCCGGCCACTTCGTGGTGGTGCACTTCGACCGGGATGCCCATCGATTCCAGGATCAGGCACATTTCCGAGCGCATGTCCTGGAAGGAGTCGACTGGCGGCACCGGGAAGTAGCCGCCTTTGACGGTTGGACGGTGGCCGGAGTTGCCGCCATCGATGTCTTTGTCGGTCGACCAGGACGCTTCGTCGGAGTCGATCTTGACCATCGCGCCGGACATGTCGATCTTCCACTTCACGGAGTCGAAGATGAAGAATTCCGGCTCTGGGCCGAAGTAGGCGGTGTCGCCCAGGCCGGAGGATTTCAGGTAGGCTTCAGCGCGCTTGGCGATGGAGCGCGGGTCGCGGTCGTACCCCTTGCCGTCCGACGGTTCGATCACGTCGCACTGCATGAACAGGGTGGTTTCTTCGAAGAATGGGTCGATATTGGCGGTTGCCGGATCCGGCAGCAGGATCATGTCCGACGCTTCAATGCCTTTCCAGCCAGCGATGGAGGAGCCGTCGAAGGCGTGGCCCGATTCAAATTTGTCGATGTCGAAATGGGACACAGGCACGGTTACGTGCTGTTCCTTGCCACGGGTATCGGCGAAACGGAAGTCCACGAATTTGACTTCGTGCTCTTGTACCATCTTCAGAACGTCTGCGGCGGTCAGTGCCATTACATATCTCCTAAGTGAAAAAACTGCCGCGACCTCTTGGGTGCGGCCAACGCTGGTGGTACATTAAGCAGATATCATGCCAGCTAAATCCACCCACCCGACACAAAAAAGACGCACCATGCGGGTGCGCCTGCCATTTATCGCACCACCATGGTGCGTTTTCGCACCAATTAATGCAAATGCATCGTTGTGGTGCAGTCATCATAAAGGAAAAACCATGAGTTCCCATGCCGAAATCCTCGACCGTGCACGCAAACGCGACACTTCCCTGCCCTATGCCGGTGCAGTGACCCCGCAAGAGGCCTACGCGTTGCTCAACAGCGACCCGCATGTGCGCCTGGTGGATGTGCGCACGCATGCCGAGCGCGACTGGGTGGGACGGGTGGCGATTCCGGCCGACCAGCACCAGGCGGTGCAGTGGAATGTGTATCCGGGCGGCACCCCGAATCCTGATTTCCTGGGCCAGTTGGCCGCTGCCGTACCGGGCAAGGACACGGTGATCGTGTTCCTGTGCCGTTCCGGCGTGCGCTCGCGCCACGCGGCCAAGGCGGCCACCGAGGCCGGCTACACCCAGTGCTACGACATCCTGGAAGGCTTTGAAGGCGACAAGGACGCCAACGGCCACCGCAAGACCGTGGGCGGCTGGTGCAAGGCCGGCCTGCCCTGGGCCGGCGCCTGAAACGCAGGGCGGGTCAGACCATTGGGCCTGACCCGGGTTTACCGCTGTTAGAGCGCGTAGTTCAAGCGCGCATACACAAACCGCCCGCTGCGCCCGAACGGCGAATAATTGGAGAACGGCGCATTGCCGGTGCTATTCAGCGCAGCCGGGAACGGATCGGGATACTGGTCGAACAGGTTCTCCGCCCCCAAGGCCGCCGTCAGGCGCTGGGTGATCTTGTAACGCCCTTCGATATCGACCAGCGTCTTCGGCGTCATCCAGAAATCATCCGAAGGCGTCGTTCCGGGCGCCAGCACCTTGCCATACCGCGTCGCGCGCAGGGTACCGCTCCACGCACCGAGCGCATGGTTGACACTGGCCGTGAACTTGGTCTTCGGCGTGCCATGCTCGAACGTCAGCACATTTACCCTGGCGAACAAGGCTGGGGCCGGATTCAGGGCCTGCAGCTGCGCCGTCACCGGCACCTTGGTCACCTCGGTCTTGGTGTAGTTGCCCGCCAGGGTGAAGTCGAACTTGCCCGCCGCCGCCGCATTCCACGGATAGCTCGCCACCACATCCACGCCGCGGGTCGTGGTGTCCACCCCGTTGATGAAGAAGCGGGCGCCGACGTCGTCAAAGCCTTGCGACACCAGGTAGCTGCGCACATTCGCCTGAATCAGGTTTTCCGACAATACGATACGGTCGCGGATCTTGATCTGGAACGCATCGACCGTCAAGCTGGCCTTGCCCGCCTTGGCCACCGCACCCAGCGAGAAGTTGGTCGACTTTTCGGCGTCAAGCGGTTTGGCGCCGAGTGCAATCGCAGCCGGATCGGACGGCTTGAGCGTCATGATGTCGAACGGCACCCCGTTAATGAAATTGATCGCCGTCGAAGTAAAGTACTGCTGCTGCGGCGACGGCGCGCGGAAGCCGTTCTGCACCGAACCGCGCAAGGCGAAGTCCGGCGTGAAGTTGTAGCGTCCCGCCAGCTTGCCCGACCAGTTATTGCCAAAGTCGGTGTAATGCTCGCCGCGCACCGCCGCCGATGCCAGCAGCTTGTCCGTGATGTTCGCTTCCACGTCGGCGTATGCGGAGTATGCCTTGCGGCTGACGTCGCGCGCATCGCGCGGCTGGAAGCCCGGGAACACCTGCGAGCCCGAGGCGGTCTTGACACCGCCCAGCAACACGCCGCCGTTGCGCCACGAATCGGGCTCACCGGCATGCAGCGAATATCCCTCGCGGCGCGCTTCGGCGCCGACGGCCAGGTTCAGCGGGGACGATAATCCCACTTCAAATTGCCGCACGCCGGCAAGGTTGAAAGTCGTCTGGTCGTATTTGAAACCGCCCGCATCGAACACGGTCTTGGAGGCCGGGCCGAGCGAGCGGTTCAGCGTGTTGGCGATGGTGAAGTCCATCTCATTCTGGCCATACGACACCGAGGCATCCATATCCCATGCACCGGCGGTCCAGGCGGCGCCTAAGGCGGCGCTGAAATCCGCTACCGAGGGTTCGATGAAGGGCAGGTAGCCATTCGGATAAATCTCGATGGTGTTGGTGTTCTGCTGGGCGCGGCGGAAGAATCCGGCGCCCTTGCCATCGCGGTCCTGGTAGCTGGTCCAGCCGTACAGTTTGACGCCGCCTTGCAGGTTATAGCCGGCATTGGCGAAGAAGGTGTTCTGCTTGAGCTCAGGCTCGCCGTACCAGGCGTTGAAGCGGTCAAAGTTCGCCTCGCGCGGATCGAAAGCGCCGTTCACCGTCACGTATTGCTGACGCACGTCCCAGCCCGAACGCTCGGTATGGTCCTGGCGCTTGCGCTCCAGCGCGATGGTCAGGAAACCGTCCTCGCCCAGTTCCATGCCTTTCCACAGGCTGTAGGTGGCGGTGTTGCCGTCCTTGCGCTTGCGCGAGTCCTGCGTGCCCCACGTGGCGCCGGCCGGCGGCGTACCCGGGTTGAAGCTGTATTCGGTATCGCGGCGGCCGTAGCTGAAGCTGGCGTCCCCTCCGGTGCGGTCGCTGCGCAGGCGGATATTGACCACGCCTGCAATGGCGTCCGAACCATACTGGGCGGAGGCGCCATCACGCAACACCTCGATGCTCTTGACGATGCCGGCCGGGATGGCATTCATGTCCACCGACGCCGAGCCGCGGCCGATGGTGCCGTTCAGGTTCACCAGCGAAGATGAATGGCGGCGCTTGGAATTGACCAGGACCAGGGTCTGGTCGGGCGCCAGGCCGCGCAGCGTGGCCGGGCGGATGGTGTCGGTGCCGTCGGCCAGGCCGGGGCGCGGGAAATTCAGCGAAGGCAGGGCCACCGACAGCGCCTGGGTGATTTCCGGCACCCCGCTGTTCTTGATGGTGTCGGCGCTGATGACGTCCACCGGCGCGGTGGTATCGAGCACGGTGCGGTTCGATACGCGCGTGCCGGTCACGACGACGGTGGCGGTGTCGCCGGCGGGCGCTTCCTGGGCCCAGGCGGCATGTGCGAAAAGTGCCGCGATTGCAATTGCGAGAACCTGTTTTCTTGGTGCCATAGCTACCCCTTATCGTTAAACCAGTTTCACTCCCCGGCTTATATTTGAGGTAACAGTAAGGAACTGTCAATTAGAGGTCTCGCGGACACAACACTTTTAAGTGTTTGTACGTAGCCTTTGCCGCACAAACTCGATGTGGTTGCGCAGGCCGTAGAACTCATCGGCAAAGGAGAGCGGCACCGTCAGGCGGTTCACGCGCTCTTCGATCTGGTCCAGGCGGTGCAGCAGTTCTTCCCGCGGCTTGCCTTCATCCACGCCCTGCTCCACCGAACGCAGTTGGCCGTACCAGCGGTAGACGCGCGAGCGGATGCGCCATACATACAGCGGCGGCACCACGCGCGACAGGGGCAGCACCAGCGCACCGACCGCCAGCAGCACCACCCACAGGCGGTCGAACAGGTTGGCCAGCCAGAAGCTCATATAACGCTGCAGGAAAGGCGGCCCGTCCTTGTAGAACTTGGACGCCTCGCGCGCCACCGGAATCTCGGTGTAGCGCGGCGACGGGAACTGGCCTTGCTGCTGGAACCAGCCGGCGCCGCTATGGATGCCGCTGGCGGCCTGGATGAACAGGTCCACCAGGGCCGGATGCAGGTCTTCCCGCGCCACCAGGGTCGCGGTCGGGGCGATCAGGTGGTAGTCGCGCGCCGGCAAGTCGCGCCCCAGGTCGACGATCCCGCGCGGCAGCGTGACATGGGTCAGGAACGGCAGACGCCGCGTGTAGGCTTCGGCCTGGGTGAAGTTGAACAGCTTGATCCCCGGCGTCATCAGCAGCATCTGGATCAGCGGATCGTCGGGCGCGGCGGCGAACACCAGGGCGTCGATGCGACCTTCCAGCAGTTCCACCGTGGCGGGGGTGTTTTCCAGGTCGCTGGCCTGGATATCGTCGGCGTGCACGCCGTTCACCTGCAGCACCTGGCGGAACAGCCGCGGCACGCCGCTGCCTTCCGGGCCGAGGTTGATCTTCTTGCCTTTCAGGTGGGTCAGGCTGGTGACCGCCTTCTTGTCGCGCATGAACAGCCACAGCGGCTCGGTGAACAGGCTGCCCAGCGAAATCAGGCCGCGCCGCTCGGCTTCGGCTTCGTTGGTGGAGCCGCTTTGCACGAAGGCGATGTCGGTGTCGCCCTTGTTCAGGCGCTGCAGGTTTTCCTGCGAGCCCTGGCTTTGCTGCAGGGTGACTTGGATGCCGTGCTTGGCCATCGCCTGCGCATAGCGCTTGCCGATGTTTTCGTAGGCGCTGTTTTCCTGCCCGGTGGAGAGCTTGACCACGTGCGGCGGGGTCGGGTCGATGATCCAGTAGGCCAGCGCGCAGGCGCCGGCGATCAGCAGGATGGTGGGGGCGAAGGAGACCAGCAGGTCGCGCGGGCTGAATCGGGTGAATTTGATGAGCTTCATGGGGCGCATTGTAAACCGCTAAGGCAGTGTCCGACCCGCTGGGTCAGACACTGGTGTGCGCCCTCCTCCGGCCGCAAGACCGTTGGGGCCGGCCCCGGTTGACCGGTTTTAGCGCGCGCCGCAGGCACGCAGCGGCGCGGCAGGCACCGCCGCCGCGGTGGCCGCCGCCAGCGCCGCCGTCGCCACCGGCTGCACCCCGCCGGGCGCACTGGCCGCCATCGCGGTGACCACCGGCGCGGCCTTTTGCTGGTTCGGTTCGATCAGCGGCATCAGCGAAGGCGCCAGCACCGTCAGCAGCTGCACCGGCAAGGCTGAAGTGAAGTCGTAATTCTTCGACTCCGGCCCGTGCACATAGGCCGTCATCGAGCCGAAGAAGCGCTCGCCGATATTGAACACGAAGGTCGCCGAGCGGTTCACATAGCGCGACTCGATCAGGCGCCCGCCCGCCGCGAACACGTCGAAGCGCTGGTCGCCGGTGCCGGTCTTGCCGCCCACCGGAATGATCTGTCCGTCCGCGCCGACGAAGGCCGCCTTCACGCGCCGCGCCGTGCCGTCCGACACCACTTCGCGGATCGCATCGGCCACCGCGCGCGCCACTTCCGGCGACAGCACCTGTTCATTGCTGCTCGATTTGGTGCGCGCCACCGAGGTTTCGTACGGCGTGCCGGCGGCAAAATGCAGCGATTCGATGCGCTGGGTGGTCTTGCGCACGCCGCCGTTGATGATGATCCCCATCATCTCCGCCAGCGCCGCCGGGCGGTCGGCCGAGGCGCCCAGCGTGGTGGCGTAGGACGGCACCAGGGATTCGAAGGGGTAGCCCATCTTCTTCCACTGGCGGTGGATGCCCATGAAGGCTTCCATTTCCAGCAGGCCGGCGATGCGCTTGTCCTGCGCATGCTTGCGGTGGGTCTTGAACAGCCATTGGTAGACTTCCTGGCGCTCCTTCTCGCTGGCGGCGACCACGTCGGCCAGGGAGGCGCCTTCGTTCTGGTGCAGGTAGGCCACCAGCCACAGCTCCAGCGGGTGCACGGTGGCCAGGTAGCCGCGGTCGGCCAGGCTCCAATTGTCGATGGCGTACTGCTCGTACATCTTGGCCAGGCGGTCCTCCGGCACGTCGTTCTGCACCTTCAGGTTATCGTTGACGAACTTGTTGAACTCCGCCTGCGACGCTTTCGGGTAGACGGTACGGTGGATATTCGCCAGGCGCACCGGCGTCGGGCGGATGGTGTCGAGCAGGATGCCGTCCAGTTCCGCCGTCTTCTTGCCCTTGTATTTGGCGTAGAAGCGGTACAGGAATTCCTTGCCTTCCTTGTCGGCGAAGCGCGCCAGGTAGGCGGCGCGGCGCGGGTCGTCGGCGTCGGCCAGCACGGTCTGCGAGGAGCCCGGCATCTGGAAGGAGTAGTACTTCACCACGTCGCGCATCAGGCGCACGAACACCAGGTTGGTGGAGCGGCGCAGCGCTTCGCGCACCGTCATGATCTTGAAGTCGTCGTCCTTGCTGAAGTTGCCGAAGTAATGCAGGCCGCCGCCGGTGAAGAAGCCCTCGCCCGGGTTGGCCGAATAGGTGCGCTCCATCGCCGCCGCCAGCATGGCGGGCAGGCTGCGCTTGTCCAGCGGCGTCATGGCCAGGTATTCCATGCCCCAGGTGGTGATGCGGTCGCGCGGGTCGACGCTGATTTTCTTCAGCGCGGCCGGTTCCAGCGCGCCGTACTTCTTGTACAGCTGGTCGACGATGTCCATATACGTCACCAGGGTGCGCAGCTTGGCGGTGGAACCCAGGTCCAGCTTGGCCCCTTCATTGATGTCCAGCGGCTGGTCGTAGTTATCGGTCTGCACGCGCAGGTAGTTGGCATGTTCGCCCCGCTCCAGCAGGGTGAAGCTGTACACCACATTGGCCGGGTCGCCGTTGCCCAGCATGCCCTTGCCGGTCAGGCCGGCCTGGACCGCGGTGTCCGGGTCGCGCAGCTGGCGCAGCATGGCGGTCACGGTCTTCTGGGTGTCCGCGTCCAGCGTGGTGTTCACCGACAGGTCCAGGCGGTCCAGGTTGTACATGCGGTTGTCGCCCAGCAGGTTGGCCAGGTGCACGCGCACGGCGTTGGAGGCCTTCTTGGTCACATACGACATCGGCGGCGCGGCCTGCAGGCCGCTGCCCTTGGCCGGGTGCAGTTTTTCCTTCAGCGCGGCGTCGCGCAGCTGAGGCGTGATGATGCCGGCGCCGGCCAGCAAGCGCAGGTGGCTGTTGGCCAGCACTTCCAGGTCTTCATCGCCTTCGCCCAGGTAGTAGCTGGGGCGGCGCTGGGCGATCAGCAGCGACAGCGCCTCCTTGAAGGCCAGGGCGCTGCCCGGCTGGTCCATCTTGCCGCCCAGCAGACGCTGCACTTCATCAAAGTCGCGGCCGTACCAGACCCACATGCCATCGCCCACGCCGTTCACTTCGCCGTAGCCGGGTTTGGCCGACAGCGGCACGGTGTTCAGGTAGTCGACCACGATCTGGTGGCGCACCTTGGTGGTGTCCTCGCCCTGCTGGTAGGCGCGCAGCGAGGCCGACACCATCTGCTGCAGCTTGTCCTTCATCGAACCGGTGCGCCCTTCCGGCGAATGGCGGTATTTCTCGATCTGGGTGGCCAGGGTCGAGCCGCCCGCCGCGCGGTGGCCGCCGGCGCCCACGGCGCTCATGGTCTTTTCCAGGATGGCCTTGGACAGGCGGTCCCATTCCACGGCCGGATTGCGTTTCGGGTATTTATCGTCCAGCAGTTCGCGGTTCTCGATGAACAGCAGGCTTTGCACCAGGGCCGCCGGCGCCTGCTGGAAGCTGCCATACACGCGCTCCGGATAGCTGGCGGTAAACAGCGGCTGCTCGCGGCAGTCGAAGATCGACAGGCCGGTGCGGGTCTTTTCGCGGTAGGTCGCGAACACCCCCATATCGGCCAGCTCCACCATTTTCGGCGAGAAGCGCGCCTGCGACGTGACGTCGTAATCGCGCGCCTTCAGCTTGTCCAGGTAGTCGGGCAGGTTGGCGTAGCCGAGGCGCTCGTCGTAGGGGCTGTCGTGCGGGAAGCGGATCGACTTGCTGAGGCCCGGCTCGACCTTGTACGTCAGCTTGCCGACCAGGTCGGTGAACACGCGCGCCTGCATGGTCGACGTGCGCGTTTCGTGATAGCCCCAGACGGCGGCGACCGTCAGCAGCACCAGGATCAGTAACAGGAGCGCGTTGCGCAAGCGCGAACCTTTTTTCGGCTTCGACGGCGGCGGCAGTGCCGGCGCGGTCGGCGCGGTCGGTTCGTAGGAGGATGATTCTTTATCTTGATGGGAAGGCATAGGAACCGAACGCAAACGCCGCCTGCTGCCGCCATATCCAATCGCTGCCACACCGGCGCGCATCTTGCGCACCGCACGGACGACAACTCGGGGCCGGCGAAAACGACGGTTGCTTGTCATAGTGATCAAACCGGACAGTACACGCAGAGTATTTCTGCTTGATTACCATTGCACCACAACGGCGTGCAGTGCACGGGGCAACTCGCAAAATATTTAAACTTGACGTAACACTTTCGCAAAAAAACAACGGCGCAAATGCGCGCCGTTACAAGAGCCGTTAACACCCTTTTCACACTGTTGAATCAGGGCTTCGCGTACTCCACATTCAGGGCATCGAGTTCGCGGCACATGTGGGTGAATGCAGCGTGGCACTGGGCCGGATCGCCTTTCACACCAAGCTCGATATGGCGCCGGGTCTGCGCGTCGCCCACGCTGGGCAGACTGAACACCTTGATGCGCGGCCAGGCTGCTTCCAGCGCCAGCATCAGCGGCGTCAGTGCGGCTTCGGCCGCCTCGAACACTAACACCGATTGCTCGGCGCGGGGCTCACGATTGAACAAGTCGGTGTAGTGCGTATCGAGCACCCATTCGATCATCGGCCAGGCCATCACCGGGAAGCCGGGCACGAAATAATGCGTGCCATACGCGAATCCGGCCACGCTGTTATACGGATTTGGAATCAGCGCCGCGCCTTGCGGGAATTCGGCCATCTGCAGGCGCTGCAGGTTTTCCGCCGAATCCAGGTCGGCCACTTCGCCTTTTTCCGCCGCCACCTGGCGCACGCGCTGCTGGATGCTCTCCCTGGCGCCCTCGTGCATCACCAGCGGCAGGCCAAGCGCCGCGGCGGCCGACTGGCGGGTGTGGTCGTCCGGGGTGGCGCCGATGCCGCCGCAGGAGAACACGATATCGCCGCTGGCAAAGGTGCGCTTGAGTGTGGCGGTGATCCGCTCGCGGTCGTCGCCGACAAACTCGGCCCAGCCCAGTTGCAGGCCGCGCGCCGTCAATAGTTGCACCACTTTGGGGAAATGCTGGTCGACCCGTTTCCCGGACAGGATTTCGTCGCCGATGATGATCAATCCGATACGCATATGCTTTCCTCGAAAGGCGCGTGGCGCAATTGCGCCAGCGCTTGCAGGCAATAATACTCAAACCACAGGCCGGTGAAGATGAAAATCACGATATACACCCACAGCGACGCGGCCAGCAGGATGGGGAAGAAGGCAATCGCCGCGGCGGCGCCGACCGCCCACACCAGGGCCGGCAGCGAGCCGGCCAGGCCGGACACGACGCCGATCGCCATCAGCTGCCAGCGGTGTTCGCGCTGCAGCCTGGCCAGTTCCTCGGCGCTGGCGTAATCGGCCAGCGCGTCGTAGCTCATCACGCGGCTGGTGAGCCAGCCCCACAGCAGCACCGTGGCCAGGCCGGCCAGCGGCGGGAAAATATAGGTCGGCAGGATGCACAGCCAGGCCACCACAAAGATGCCGAAGGCGCCCAGCGCCTTGACCACGCCGCCCAGGATGGAGCCGCCCTGCTTTTTTTCCAGCTGCGCGAAATGGCGGCCGCCGACATGGCGCACGATGAAGGGCATGGCGGCCACGCCGATGAAGACCATGGCCGTGACGATCATCAGCGGCAACAGCAGGAGCAGCGCGAACAGCGGCACCACGATCGAGCGCAGGCCGCCCAGGCCGAGCGAAATCAGCCAGCTGCTGGTGACGCGGTACATCTCGAATTCGATGAAGTAGCCTTGCAGCCAGTCCATCAGCGGCTGCAGGCCGAAGGACAGCAGCAGCGCCCACAGCGCGACCGACAGGATGAAGGGAAGAATACTCAGCAATAAAATCTTGCCGTGAAATTGGGACAGGAGGGCCCTGCCGTAAGCATTGATTACTGCGCGCATGAATTAACCCGGTTTCTTTCTCATATATTCGACCATGCGCTTCAGGCCCAGCCATTGCTGGGACCAGAAGCCGCGGCCATAGTCGCGGCCCGCCAGCTGGTCGCGCACGCCGGTCGCTTCGAAGCGGGGCGTGAAATTGGCGGTGCGGAAAATAATGTCCCAAATTGGGAACAGGACGGCGAAATTGCAACCGCCCAGCGTGCCCTGCCCCTTCGATTCATGCCCGACGCCGATGGCGTGGTGCATGCGATGGTAGCGGGGCGACACCAGCAGCCGTTCGCCGATGCGGCCGAAGTGTATACGAACATTGGCGTGCTGCAGGCTTTGCACGATGCGCGACAGCGACACCAGCAGGATGTACTGGCCCGGCGGCACCCCGATCGCCAGCGCCAGCACCGCCATCACGATGTCGCGCAGCAGGTCGTCCAGCAGGTGGTTGCGGTCGTCGCTCCACAGGTTCATGTTCTGCTGGCTATGGTGCAGGCTGTGCAGGCCCCACCACCAGTTGAATTTGTGCTGGGCGCGGTGGAACCAGTAGTCGGCGAAGTCCAGCACCAGCAGGTAGATGGCGAAACTGGCCAGCGGCGGCATGTCGGGGACCAGGTTTTCCAGGTTGAAGGGCTGCACGCCTTCCATGTGCAGGGCGCCGGAAATGGCGTCCATGACCGGATCGAGGGTGAAGAACAGCACCAGGGGCACCAGGCCGACGCGGTGGATCACGGTGTAGATGAAGTCGTTCCAGCGGGCGCGCCGGTCGGTGAAGCGGTGCACCGGGATGGCCGCTTCCAGCGGGCGCAGCACGAGGAAGATCAGCAACAGCTCGGCCATGCCGATCAGCAGCCATTCCGTGCCCTCAAAGGCCTCCTCGGTGATATCGCCCATGCCGGTGAAATAGATGACCGGCTGGATGGCGTTCTCGAATAGCCAACCCTGGGCCTGGCCCAGCAGGTCGATGAAAAATTGAATCATTTGCGGTAGTCCGGGTGTTCTCGCAGGGTGGCGAAGCAGAAGCCTTTCTGCTTCAAGCCCTCAATCAGTGGTTCCAGGTTGGCGGGGGCCCAGGGGTCCTTGCGCGACCAGATCCCCATATGCGCCATGAAAATGTCGCCGTCGCGCAGGCCGTCCAGCGCGCCTTGCAGCAGGGCGGCATTGGACGCGCGCTCCACCGGCAGCTCGTCGCCCGAGAAGCCGGCCGGCAGCGCCCATGCCGCGTGCTGGTAGCCGCAGGCCTTGCCCGCCGCCAGCGTGCGGGCGCTGGTCTTGCCACCCGGCGCGCGCCAGAAGGGGTCGAGCGGCTTGCCGGTCAGCTCCCTGAAGCGGGTGTCCACGCGGCGCAGCTCGTCGCAATACTGCTGCGGCGTCCAGTCCTGCGTCTTGCCGGCATGGGCGCCGAACTGCGGCTTGACGGCGATCCTGCCGTTGGCGGCGTCGCGCACGAAATACGTATGGTCGAAGGTATGGCTGCCGAAAGCGTGCCCCTCGGCCACGCGGGCACGCCAATAGGCTTGCCACGACGGGTCCAGGCTGTAGTCGCCCTTGACGGTCTTTTCGTTGGCCAGGAAGAAGGTGGCCTTGACCTGCTGCCGCGCCAGCACGGCGGCGATCAGTTCCGCCTGCGACTGGCTGCCGGTGTCAAACGTCAGGTAGACCGTGCCGCGGCACTGCGGCGGCGGCGCCGCCACCGCAGCGGTGGCCGCCGCAGCGGCCAGCACCAGCACGCACGCCCCGCGCCGCATTACATCCTCGCGGAAGAATTGGCGAAGAAGACGCCGTGCGGCGAGCGGCCGACCGGGATCAGCTTGACCACTTTGCGCGACGGCAGGTCGATCACCGCCACTTTCTTGATCCAGCGCAGCGTGACCCACATGGTTTTGCGGTCGGCCGTGATTTCCATGCAATCCGGGCCGCCCGGCACGTCGATGGTGCCGACATTTTCCAGCGTCTTCTGGTCGATGATATTGATGGTGTTGGAGACCCGGTTCGACACATAGGTGTAGCGGCCGTCGCCCAGCGCACGGAAATTGTGGGTGCCGGCGCCGGCCTTGATGCGCTTGACGGTGCTGCGGGTGCGCCAGTCAATCACCTCGACATAGTCGCTGCCCATGATGCCGACCAGCAGGTATTTATCGTCCGGCGTCATGGCGATCCCCGCCGGCAGCTTGCCGACCGGGATGGTCCACAGCACGTTCTGCGTCTTCAAGTCGATGGCGCTGACCTGGTCGCTGCCCTGCTGGGTCACGAACACCGTGCTGCTTTTGGCGTCGAAGGCGACGTGGCTGGGCAGTTTTGGCAGCGGGATGCGCTTGGCCAGGGTCATTTCCTTGCCGTTATACGAATAGATATCGAGCCGGTGCAGGCGCAGCGAGGTCGCCACGAACCATTTCTGGTCCGGCGAAAAGCCGATCTGGTAGGGGTCGAGGATATCCTTGACGTGGCGCTGCACCTGGCCGGAGACCGGGTCGAGGAACAGCAGTTCATTGCCCACGGCGCTGGCGACAATCAGCGACTTGTTATCGGGGGTGGCCATCAGGTGGTGGGGTTCTTTGCCCACCGGGAAGGTTTGCAGGCTTTTGTAGCTCTCCTGGTCCAGCAACTGGACCGTGGCGTCGCGCGAATTGAGCACGACAACAACGTTTGCCTGGGCAGACTGCACGCCTGCCAGCAAACCAAACAATACTACTGCGCTACGGATACTGCGGAACATGAAAACTCGCTTATTGGTTAAGCCAACCAGTATTTTACGGTCAAACCACTTGTATTCAGTTAATGCCGACAACATTTAGGGGATATCCTCCTGAGATGCACTACAATCGCGGCCTAAATCCCTCATTCATAAGGACTGACCCATGACTATCACCACCACCGCCTCCGGCCTGCAATACGACGAGATCCAGGTTGGCGAAGGCGCCGAAGCCAAGGCCGGCCAGAACGTCACCGTGCATTACACCGGCTGGCTGCGCAACGACGACGGCAGCAAGGGCCCGAAATTCGATTCCTCCAAGGACCGCAACGACCCGTTCGAATTCGCGCTGGGCGCCGGCATGGTAATCCGCGGCTGGGATGAAGGCGTGCAAGGCATGAAAGTGGGCGGCACCCGCCAGCTGATCATCCCTGCCGACCTGGGCTACGGCTCGCGCGGCGCCGGCGGCGTGATCCCGCCGAACGCCACCCTGATTTTCGACGTGGAACTGCTGGGCGTTTAATTCCCCTTTCGCGACAGGGGCTTAGCGCTGCCACTTGCGCTGCACCGCCTCCTGCTCCGCTTTCGCATCGAGCGGCTGGCCGGCAATGCGCTGGTCAACCGCATCCTGCACCGGCGCCGGCATCTCGGCCGCCGCCTGCCGGTATTCCCCCTGCTGCCCCCTGCCCTGGCCCTGCACCGCCAGCTGCACCTTCCATGCGCCGCCCTGCTTGCAGGCCAGGCCCGACATATCCTGGGCCGTCATGAAGCTGCGGCAGTAGCTGTTATCCTGAGCCAGGAAGCTGCTGACGATGCGCACCGGCCCGCCGCTGCCGCCCAGTTGCTGTTCCAGCGCTGCCGCCAGGCGGCCCTGCGCCACCAGCACACCGTCGCGGCTGGCGACCGTTTCGCCCTGCTCGGCAGGCAGCATGCCAAGGCCGTAATGTCCGGCCATCACGCCCAGCATCAGCATCGCCGCCAGCGCGCCCCATTCCGGCCATGACCAGCGTCGGCCGCGGCTGGCCTTGCGTGCCGCCTGCTGTTCCGCCTCGCGCCGGGCGCGCACGGAATCCAGGCTGACCACGGTGGCCTGGCGCAGCGGCTGCGCCAGCCTCGGCGGCACCGCCTCCTCCGCCACCGGCGCGTAGGCGGCAAAGATGTCGTTGCGCATCAATTTATGCTGGGCCACGCGGTGCGCCAGCGCGGCGTCCTTGCGCATGGCTTCCTCCAGCGCATGGCGGGTGGCCTGGTCCAGTTCACCGTCGGCGTAAGCCATCAGGATTTCGTCGGAAAAACTCTTCATACGGTCCTCGCTTGATCCGATAACAGTTCTTGCAGCGCGCCCCGGGCGCGCGCCAGCCGGCTGGTCAGGGTGCCGACCGGAATATCCAGCACCTCGGCAGCCTCTTTATACGGCAAGCCTTCCACCAGCACCAGGCCGACCACCAGACGGTGCTCTTCGCTCAGGAGGCTGACCGCTTTTTGCACCGCCATGCGCTGCTGGTGGGCTTCGGCAAAGTCGTCGCCCACATGCGCCCCCTCCTCTTCCGGCGCGAACAGGTCGCTGCGGCGGGAGCGGGCGCGCACTTCGTCGATCCAGGCATTCTTGATGATGCGGAACAGCCAGCTGTCCAGGCGGGTACCGGCCTGGTAGGAGCTGCTGTGCACGATAGCGCGCTCCACGGAGAGCTGGACCAGGTCGTCCGCATCCTCGCGGTGCCAGGCCAGCGTACGGGCAAAGCGCCGCAGTCGCGGCAGCAGTGTGGCGATTTCGTCGTGCAGGGCTGTATCGTTGTCCATCATAGGGTGGATAACGAACGGGGTGGGGATTTTATTCCCACTGTCCATCGTTAATACAGAATAGATACCGATTGCCTATATTATCATCCGACCATGCCAAGCCTGCGCCCTTCTCATCCCCTGTTGCATCCTTGCCGCTGCCTGCTGCTTGCCCTCGGTCTGCTGGCCGGCGCCGGACCGGCGGCGGCGCAAATCGGCCTGCCGCAGCTGCCCGGCGGCCTGCCCGCGCGCCTGGGGGACAGCGGCATGCTGCGCGACAGGCTGCGTGAGCGGCTGCTGGATACCGCCGAACTGCCCGGCAAGCTCCCCCTCGATCAGCTGCGCCAGGCCGCCATCGGCGATTTGATGCAGCGGCACCGCGCGCAGCTGGAAGCGGATCCCTCCGGCTTGCCGATCGTACGGCGCGAGATCCTGGCCTGGTCGCCGTCCGCCGCCGGCCTTGCCGCGGCAGCCGCCGCCGGGCTGGAAGTAGCCAGCCGGCGGGAGATGGCCGAAATCGGGCAGGTGCTACTGGCATTACGGGTACCGGAAGGCGTCGCCACAGCCGACGCGCTGGCCGCCTTGCGCGCGGCCGATCCGGACGGCGTCTACGATTTCAACCACGTCTATACAGGCGCTGCGGCCGGCGGGTCCGGCGCGGCCGCCATGCCCGCCGCCGGCACAGGGGCCGGCGGGGGCGGACGCATCGGCCTGGTCGACAGCGGGGTCGATG
The DNA here is from genome assembly GCF_000425385.1 of Pseudoduganella violaceinigra DSM 15887. Lineage (GTDB taxonomy): Bacteria > Pseudomonadota > Gammaproteobacteria > Burkholderiales > Burkholderiaceae_D > Rugamonas > Rugamonas violaceinigra. Next base: position 535,570 of record NZ_AUDI01000001.1, read on the forward strand.
AACGGCATGAAGTATTCCGGGAAGCCCGCATCGTACACTGGGGATGCGACGGCGCCGCCATGCCGGCGCCGCACGGCACGGCGGTCGCCGCGCTGATGGTCGGCAGGTCCGGGCGCTTCAGCGGCGCCGCGCCTGGCGCCACGCTGTACGCAGCCGACATCTATTGCGACCAGCCCACCGGAGGATCGGCCAGCCAGATCGTGCAGGCGCTGGCCTGGCTGGCGAAGGAACAGGTGGGCGTCATCAATATCAGCCTGGTCGGCCCGCCCAACCAGATGCTGGGCCGCGCCGTGCAGGCCATGCTGGCGCGCGGCCACCTGCTGGTGGCGGCGGTCGGCAATGACGGTCCTGCGGCGCCGCCGCTATATCCGGCCAGCTATCCCGGAGTGGTCGGCGTCACCGGCGTCGATCCCAAGCGCCGCCCCCTGCCGGAAGCTGCGCGCGGTCCGCAAGTGATGTTCGCCGCGCCGGGCAGCCAGATGGCAGCAGCGGCTATCGGCAGCCCGCCCTATAAGCTGGTGCGCGGAACGAGTTTCGCCGCACCGCTGGTGGCGGCGCTGCTGGCGCCCAAACTGCCCTCGCCGTCCGTGGCGCAGGCCGCGCAAGCCTTGTCCTGGCTGACCGCCGCCGCCACGCCAGGCGGCGAAGGAACCGGCCGTGGGCTGGTCGGCGAAAACCTGCGCGTCGCGCCGTCCGCATTCCGCTGAAAAATATTTTTCGAGGGATGGAAGAAATCCCGAATCCCACTCGTTCTCTGTATGAAAGCGGCGGATTTCCCGCGGCCAGACTAAGGAGAACTGACATGAAAACCAATATCGCAACCATCATCCGCGCTGCCTTGATCACTGCCGCCAGCGCCGCCTCCATCGCCCAGGCCGGTCCGCTCGGCGGTGCGCTGGGCGGCAATATCGGCGGCGCGCTCGGGGGCAATATGGGCGCCATGCGCGGCGGGATGGCTGGCGGCATGGCTGGCAACGTGACCGGCAGCACCATGCGCGGCAGCCGTGCCGGCGCCGATATCGCCGGCACGGCTGCAGGCAATGCCGGCGCAAGCGCTTCGCCTGCGGCCGCGCTGGATTCCGCCGCAAGCAGCGCCGCCCAGCAGGGCATGCAGGCGAACGGCGCGGCAAGTGGCGCGGCCGGCCTGGCCGGCAACCTGGCGCATGGCGCAGGAGCTGCCGGCGGCAATGCCGATGGTGCCGCCCATGGCGCAGCGGGCAGCCTGGCCGGCGGTGCCAACGGCGCCGCGAATGCTGCAGTCAATCGTGCCGAAAGCGGCATCGCGGGCAGCGCGGACGGAGCGTCCGCCCTCGATGGCAAGGTGGCGCGCCACGCTGCCGCAGCAGCCCGCAGCGCGCAAGGCACGGCAAACGGAGCACCAGGCGGTGTGGCAAATAGTGCCGCGACGGGCGGCGAACAATCCGGTTCGGCCGCTGGAAAAGCCAATGGCGCGTCCGGGCTGGGCGCCAGCCTGGCGCGCGGCACGAACGCCGTCGACCTCGGTGCGGACGGCGCGTCGGGCGGCTCCGCCAATGCATCGGCCAACCGTTCCGGTGCCAGCGGCGCGGCGCACGGCAAGGCAAACGGCACGGCCAGCGGTTCCGCATCCGGGGGCAAGGCGCCCCGCAGCGACGGCCAATCGGCCTCGCAGCCGGCGCCGAAAAGCGCCTCCGCAAACGCCAGCATGAACGCCGGTTTCAACGTCCAGGCAGGAAAAAACGCCGCCGTTGAAGGCTCCGCGCAGTGACGTTACGACTTGGGACGGAGCGTCGCAAAAGCTTAAACTATTCAAGCTTCCGCCAAAAATCCGCCCCAATTTCGTGGCGAGCCAGTCACTATATGGTCTTCTTCAAAAAAGGGTGCACACTTTTTTCAATTAATGTGCTAATCTGCGCGCTCCATTAACCAAGGAGGTAGTAATGAAAAAAGGCGAACTGATTGCAGAATTTGCGAAGCGCACCGAAATGTCTGGCGCAGCCGCTAACGAAGCAATTAACACCCTGATCGCGATCGTTACCGAGCGCCTGAAAAAGGGCGACACCGTTGGCATCACCGGTTTCGGTACTTTCTCCGTCGCCAAGCGCGCCGCCCGTAAAGGCCGTAACCCAGCCACCGGCGAAGCGATCAAGATCGCTGCATCCAAGACCCCTAAGTTCTCGGCTGGCGCAACCCTGAAAGCCGCTGTGAACCCAACCAAGAAGAAGTAATTCTTCGGGCATACCGCCAGAACGGCGGTTCAAGGCTGGCCTGAGCGGCTTGCCTTGAACCGCCGTTTTCTATTCTGCGCCGCACTTTTCCACACCAGGCCATTCGATCCATGCGCACCTTTCTCGCCCTCGTTACAGCGGTTTTCCCTCTGTTTGCTGCCGCTTTCAGCCCCACCGGTCTGCAGTTCTCCCGCAACCAATGGGAGCTCGCCTGCGATAACACCGGCACCTGCCGCGCCGCCGGTTATGGAGGCGGCGACGGCGGCGAGCATGGCGTCTCCGTCCTGCTGACGCGCGCGGCAGGCCCCGGCCAGCCAGTCAGAGCAACCGTCAGACTTGCCAAGTATGGCGAAGACGCAGTGGTCGATACCTTGCCGGCAAAGTTCAGTCTTGAGCTTTCCATTAACGGCCAGGAGCTCGGCACGCTTGCATTCGACCGGGAGGCTCCGACAACGGAGCTGTCGCAGCAACAGGTCAATGCCCTGCTGGCCGCGCTGCCCGGAAACGCGGAGATCGAAATGAGTCTCGGGGATCACGTCTGGCAATTGTCCGACCAGGGCGCAGCGGCGGTGCTGTTGAAAATGGATGAATACCAGGGCCGGCTCGGCACCATTGGCGCCCTGGTCCGCAAGGGCAAGAACCCGGAAACCAATGTTCCGCCTGGTGTACCGGTGCCCAGCTTCACCCCGGCACCAATACCCAAGGCGCAGGCCGGCGACGCGGGCTTCGCCGCCCGCCATGAAAAGGCCCTGATGAAAGCTTTGCGCGCATCAACCACGCAAGAGGACTGCGAAGAGCTGTTCGATGAGCGCGAAGTGACCGCCCTGACGGCGGTGCGGCTCTCACCGTCCAAAATGCTGGCACACATCGCCTGTTGGCGCGCCGCCTACAATGCCGGGGGCGGCTACTGGATCGTCAACGACCGCCCGCCATTCCAGCCAGTACTGGTGACGACCAGCGGCACCGATTCGGATACCGCCACCATCCGCGAACAGCACAAGGGCCGCGGGCTGGGCGACTGCTGGTCCTCCATCACCCGGGGCTGGAACGGCAAGTCGTTTGAGATCATCGAACAATCCACCACCGGCATGTGCAGGCTGATCGCACCCGGAGGGCCATGGTCGCTGCCCACCGTCGTGACGAAAGGAAGGTAATTGGAGCCTATACTCTAAGGATTCAGTACTTTTCTTTGTATGATTGCGCATCACTCACATCACACACCTAAACCGAGGTAAAACATGAGCCTGCAAGAACAGTTTGACCAAGCAATGGCCGATTCCAAGAACCTGCCGGAACGCCCAGACAACATGACCCTGCTGAAGATTTACGCCCTGTTCAAGCAAGGTTCGGCAGGCGACGCCACCGGCGAGCGTCCAGGCATGACCGATTTCGTCAACCGCGCCAAGTTCGACGCATGGGCGGCACTGGCCGGCACCAGCCAGGACGACGCGAAACAGCAGTACATCGACCTGATCGAAAGCCTGAAGTAATCCCCTCGCGGGAGCCACCCAGGCCGCATTGCGCTGGCTGCTGGTTCCCGTCCTTAATTCGCCCAGACCTTCGCGGCTACCGCGTAGCTGAAAGGTTCTCAGACCGGCTGTGGCTTACTGATCGTCTTCAGTGTGTTCGCCCCATTCAACTTCCCGCTCGCTTCCGCGATAGTCATCGTTCCATGCTAGAGTTGCGCTTTTCGCAAGCCTATCTTTTGCATTGAATCGCATGGCACCAGAATTACGCAGCACGGCATCCCCGCGCACGCCAGCATTGATCCGTCCCGCAGTAGCGGACGACCTGGACGCCATGTGGGAGATTTTCCAGCCTCTGCTTGAAGGCGGCGACGCCTTTCCTTTCGGGGCGGGTTTCGCAAAATCGACTTTCCAGCTGCATTGGTTCAGCAACCACCCCGCCTACGTCGCCTGCGAAGGCCGGCAAATCGTCGGCATGTACAAGATGGGCGCGAACTACCCGGACCACGGCGCCCATGTCGCCAGCGCCACCTATGCCGTAGCGGCGCAGGCGCAAGGCAAAGGCATCGGCCGCGCGCTGGTCGAACACAGCCTGGCGCAGGCGCGAGGCGAAGGATTTCTGGCAATGCAGTTCAATTACGTCGTCAGCACGAACGAAGCGGCCATGGCGCTATACCGCAAGCTGGGCTTCAAGATCGCCGGCACTTTGCCGCAGGCATTCCGTAACAAGGAACGTGGACTGGTTGACGCCTACGTGTTACACCGCTTCCTGGGGGATGCATGAGACAGTTGCTTCTCCTATTGTTCTGGCTAGCGCAGCCCGCAGCATGGGCCCAGGCGGCGCCTGCCTCGCTGGTCAACGAGGTAAATGCCAACCGGGACTGGACCGCCGACCTGGCAACGTGCCCGGCGGACCTGCTGCCCACTACACACGCGCATGAATACAGGAGCGACGTGCGCCAACAATGCGAATCCGCCCAAAGCCAGGCAGCCTGCCTCGCAGCCTGCAAAGCCGGTGAAGCCGAGCATTGCTACTGGCTGGGGAATGCGGTGCAAAGCGCATCGGACAATGAGAAGGCTGCGGACGTGTTGTTCCAGCGGGCCTGCCGCTTGGGAATCCCTTCTGGCTGCACCAACCGCGCCACCAGGATGATGCCCACGTCGAAGGATTTTCCGAAGGCGGCAAGCTGTCCTGCACGCACTTTCGAACGCACCTGCGCCGCCAAGGACACCTGGGGATGCGCGATGCGCGGTTTGATCCTGAGCCGCGACAAAAGTGATCCCCGCAACAAGGAACGAGCCTTGGAAGCGCTGAAGAAAGCCTGCCAGTTTGGCGAGGCGGACGCGGCCTGCCGTGCCGCCACATCGCTGCGCAAGGAACTACAACGATGAAGAAAGGTATTCCGGCGCAGAATGCGGACGCCTATGTGGCGGGCACGACTTCACGGCAGCGCTGCGTGCGGCGGTGAAGGAAGCCGCGCCCGCACTGGAAGAGCGGATCAAGTATTGCTGATCCGCGCCGAAGCGGAACGCGTCCTGCTCGGTATCTGGCATGGCAAGCGCCTGCTGCATATCGAGCCGCGCATGACCGGCGGCGGCAAGTATGAACTGCGTACGAGGGAATTGCGGAGGGACACTCCGCTCAAGCACGCGACCGCCCTGCAACTGGTGCGCGCGGCGATCGCTCTGGCTTAAGCCGGGGCGAATACCGAGCGCATCTTCTCGGCCACCTTGCCTTCAATGGCGCTCTTGAAGGCGCCCATCAGGAAGCCCAGTTTGATATTCATATGGGCCGCGCTGTCGGCCAGGGTCAGCGTGCCTTCCACGCCGCTGCGGCCAAACTTCAGGGTATCGCCCTGCCATTGGCAAGCCAGGTCGAATTCCTTGGCGATACGTTGTGCCACTTGTTCTGCTGCTGCGCGCGCTTGCGCAGGTTCCAGGCTGTGGGCCTGGGTGATGTTGATGTCCGCCATACTCTGCTAATCGAAAAGCACAAAGGCGCTATTTTAACGCACACGCCTTTGCGCAGGATCAAAGGGCGCCGTCGCGGACAGGGTAACCATGGCCATTCAACCGCCCTTGGGAGAGTGATTATGGATGAGAATATGTGCATGACGATGCCTGTCAGCTTTGTGCCGACGCCCTCCGCCCTATATCGCGCGCATCGCAAATCCGCGCAACTGCTGCAACAGCCCAGCCTGCCACGCCTGAAAGATAGCGCCTTTCCCACCCGTCCCGCCGCCGCACCGCCCGCCGGTGCGCGCATGCTGATCTGGAAGCAGGACCCCTCCGTCACCGAGCTTGGCGCCCGCAAGATTTTCCTGCCGGGCGTGATCCTGGAAGGCCCGCGCGACGCCCGCATCACCTACGGCAAGCCCGGCATCGCCCCGGTCAGCCCGAATGCCTTCGGCGACTTCATCATGGCGCCCGATACCGACCAGTTCGACGCCGTGCACGCCTTCGCCGTGGTGCGCATGACCCTGACCATGTACCAGCGCGTGCTGTCGCGCGCCGACCAGGGCGCGCCCCTGCCCTGGGCCTGGAACAGCGGCAACAACACCGACCCGCTGGAAGTGTTTCCGCACGGCTTGCCGAACGTCATGAACGCCTACTACAGCCGCAACGACCGCGCGCTGAAATTCGGCGACTTCGTGCCAACCGGGGCGGCGGAGCGCGTGTTCACCTGCCGCTCCTTCGATATCGTTTCGCACGAAACGGGGCACGCCGTGCTGGACGGCCTGAAACCGCAATGGATCCTCAACAGCGCGCCGCCGCAGACCGGCGGCCTGCACGAATCGTTCGGCGACCTGACGGCGATTTTCGTCGCCCTGTCCCAGCTCGACCAGGTGGAAGCGGTGATCGCCCAGACCAAGGCCGACCTGCACGACAAGACCTTCCTGGCCGATATGGCCGAACAGTTCGGCCTGGCGCTCGGCCGCCCGAACGGCCTGCGCAATGCGGACAACGACCTCAAGCTGTCCGAAACCGGCAACGAGGTGCATGCTATTTCGCAGGTGTTCACGGGCGCCATCTACGACATCCTGGCCGATATCTTCTCCGTCGAGCGGGCGCCCGGCGTGCGCGACGACGCTGCCTGCCTGCACGGCGTGGCGGGCTATCTGTGCAGCCTGGTGCTGCGCTCACTGATAGCATCGCCCGATGCCAACGCCAAATACGCCGACGTGGTGAACCAGATGCTGCGCATCGTGCAGGAAGACGGCAAGCCGGTCGAATACGCCAACTTCATCCGCAACCGCTTTGCACTGCGCGAAGTCGTGGTTTCGCCGGTGCCGCTGACCGAAGACCAGCCGCAAAACCTGGAACTGCCGGCCATGGTGGAGGACGCGCCGGACGCGCGCCAGGACCGCCGCGCCTGCTGCGGTACCATGAACCACGCCGAGTACTTCGACCTGGAAGGCGTGCTCGTTGCCGAACGCCAGGCCCTGGCCGCCTGGTGTAAAACCTACGGAACCCGCCACGGGGGACTAACCGTCGCACAATGAAAATCACCGCCACCGGCGGGGGCGGTTTTGCCGGCCTCAGCCAACACTTTGAAGTGGACACGGATGCAAGCCCAGCCGGTCCTGCGCTGGAGGCGGCCCTCGCCTCCAGCGGTTTCTTCGCATCTAACGATCATTCCCAAGCTGTGGTGGGGGCCGATCTGGGCCACTGGACGATCACGGTCGACGATGGCCGTCGACGGCATAGCCTAAGCTTTGTCGAGACCGGCGCCCCGCCTTGGCAACATCTGCTCGATTTGATCCGTTCCGCTGCCTGAAAGCGCCGTTGTCTCACGCAATCCACGAATTTGCTTATTTACATTGTGTCTAAGCCCGAATTGTGAGAAATAGCGGATTGCCTTAAAATACAGTGCTTTGCTGAGCTTTTTCCAGCGCTCCAACATAGATAGGACTGTTATGACCCACGTTGTCACCGAATCCTGCATCGCCTGCCGCTATACCGATTGCGTCGATGTTTGCCCGGTAGATTGCTTCCGCGAAGGCCCGAACTTCCTGGCCATTGACCCTGACGAATGCATCGACTGCGCCGTGTGCGTGGCCGAATGCCCCGTCAACGCCATCTTCGCTGAGGAAGACGTGCCGTCCGACCAGCAGCAATACATCAAGATCAATGCTGATTTGTCGCGCAACTGGCCTTCTATCACCAAGACCAAGCCTGCCCTGCCGGAAGCCGAGCAGTTCAAGGACGTCAAGGAAAAGGCCCATTTGCTGAAGCGCTAAGCGCCTCACGCAGCCTGTTATTCAACGTGCAACACCGCGCCTGACGCGGTGTTCGCTTATTCAGATGGAATGAGAATCATTATGAATGTCGTCAGCACCCCACCAGGCGGTCTCCACGAGACCGATGCAGTCATCATCGGCGCCGGCCCAGTCGGCCTGTTCCAGGTCTTCGAACTCGGCCTGCTGGAAATCAAAGCACACGTGATCGACTCCTTGAGCGCCGTTGGCGGCCAGTGCGTGGAACTGTATCCGGACAAGCCGATCTACGACATTCCAGCCATTCCATCGTGCACCGGCCAGGAACTGACCGACGGCCTGCTGAAGCAGATCGAGCCGTTCGGCGCCACCTACCACCTGGGCCAGGAAGTGACCGTGGTGCAAAAGCGCGAAGACGGCCGCTTCGACGTGGAAACCTCGCTGGGCACCAAATTCATCACCAAGACCATCTTCATCGCCGCCGGCGTGGGCTCGTTCCAGCCGCGCACCATGAAGGTGGACGGCATCGACGCCTTCGAAGGCTCGCAGCTGTTCTACCGCGTGAAAAACCCGGCCCAATTCGAAGGCAAAAACCTGGTCATCTGCGGCGGCGGCGACTCCGCGCTGGACTGGGCGCTGAACTTCGTCGGCAAGGCCGAATCCGTGGTGCTGCTGCACCGCCGCGATGACTTCCGCGCCGCCCCGGCCTCCGTGGCCAAGATGAAGCAGCTGTGCGACGAATACGAAATGCAGTTGATCATCGGCCAGGTATCGGGCATCGAAACCACCGAGGGCAAGCTGTCCGAACTGCGCGTGACCGGCGCCGACGGCGTGACCCGCCGCGTGCCGCTGGACATGCTGCTGGTGTTCTACGGCCTGTCGCCAAAACTGGGCCCGATCGCCGAGTGGGGGCTGGATATCGAGCGCAAGCAGCTGAAAGTGGTCTCGACCGAGAAGTTCGAGACCAATGTGCCGGGCATCTTCGCCGTGGGCGATATCAACACGTATCCCGGCAAGAAAAAGCTGATCCTGTCGGGCTTCCACGAAGCCGCGCTGGCCGCTTTCGGCGCTGCACCATACATCTTCCCGGACAAGAAAATCCATATGCAGTACACCACAACGTCGCCAAAACTCCACAAGGTTCTCGGCGTTGAAACGCCGGTGTTCGACTGATCCGACCGATTCTTCGGATGTATCCTACAAAAAAGCAGCGGAAACGCTGCTTTTTTTGTATTCATGCACGTATTATGTTGGGATCATCGGATCTTGGCCGTCGTTTATGTACTTTCTGGGAGGTATTGCGGAATGCTGTAGGTCATGTATAAATGGCCTATAATTGAACCATCTTTGCGCATTGCCACATTTTCGGCGGGACATATTATGCTTTACCAATTGCACGAAATGCAACGCTCGCTCCTCCATCCCCTGATGCAGTGGGCTGAAGCCTCGTCCAAGCTGTTCACCAACCCTGTCTCGCCTTTCGCCCATACCCCATTCTCGCAGCGTATCGCCGCGGGCTATGAGCTGATGTACCGCCTGGGCAAGGAATACGAGAAACCGGAATTCGGCATCAAGCAGGCTGTGGTCAATGGCAAGCCGATCCACATTGTCGAACGGGTCGTGGAAAACAAACCCTTCTGCAAACTGCTGCACTTCCGCAAGGACATGAGCGAGAAGGAATTCAAGGCGCTCAAGCAACCGACCGTGCTGCTGGTGGCGCCGCTGTCCGGCCACCATGCGACCCTGCTGCGCGATACCGTGCAAGCCCTGCTGTCCGAGCACGACGTCTACGTCACCGACTGGATCGATGCACGCCTGGTGCCGCTGTCGGAAGGCCCGTTCCACCTGAACGACTACGTGAAGTATGTGCAGGAATTCATCCGCGCCCTGGGGCCGGATCTGCATGTGATTTCCGTCTGCCAGCCGACCGTGCCGGTGATGGCGGCCATCTCGCTGATGGCAACCGCCAACGATCCCAAGCTGCCGAAAACCATGACCATGATGGGCGGCCCGATCGATCCGCGCAAGTCGCCGACCCAGGTGAATAACCTGGCCGTGGAAAAGAAATTCTCCTGGTTCGAAAACACCGTCATTTACGCGGTGCCGCCAAACTACCCGGGCTTCGGCCGCAAGGTCTACCCCGGCTTCCTGCAGCATGCGGGCTTCATCGCCATGAACCCGGGCCGCCACGCGCAATCGCACCGCGAGTTCTACATGCACCTGGTGCGCGGCGACGACGAACCGGCGGAAAGCCACCGCAAATTCTATGACGAGTACAACGCCGTGCTGGACATGCCGGCCGAATACTACCTCGACACGATCAAGACCGTTTTCCAGGAATTCCGCCTGCCGCAAGGCACGTGGGAAGTGGACGGCGTGTTCGTGCGCCCGCAGGATATCAAGAACGTGGCGCTGTTGACCGTGGAAGGCGAGCTGGACGATATTTCCGGCGCCGGCCAGACCCAGGCGGCGCACGACCTGTGCTCCGGCATTCCGGCCAATATGCAGGAAGACTTCGTGGTGCCGGGCGCCGGCCACTACGGCATCTTTTCCGGCCGCCGCTGGCGCGAGACGGTCTGCCCGCGCATCGCAAACTTTATCAAGAAACACGGCTGAGGGGCCCTGCCCTGCAAGCCGGCCGGGCCTGCGCACCCGGCTTTTATTTCGCCCTACAGTATACTTTTTTATATATTATGAAGATTGATCCCGTGGCCTTGCAGGCCGCTGCCGGCCGCGCCTCCGGCTTGCTGAAAACCCTGTCCAACCAGGACCGCCTGCTGCTGCTTTGCCAGTTGGTGCAGGGCGAGCACTCGGTGGGCGAACTGGAGGCGGCAACCGGGGTCGCGCAGCCAACCCTGTCGCAGCAGCTGACCGTGCTGCGCAACGGGGAATTGGTCGCGACGCGGCGCGAAGGGAAGCAGATTTTTTACAGCATTGCCAGCGCGGAAGCGATGGCGGTGCTGCAGGTGCTGTACAAACTTTATTGTCCCAAGGAGTGAAGCGAATGAGTGCTTACTACGCGCCGCTGGCAGGCGGCATCCTGATCGGACTGGCGACAGCCATGCTGTTGCTGGTCAACGGCCGCATTGCCGGCATCAGCGGCATCCTCGGCGGCCTGCTGTCGCGGCGCCAGGGCGGCGACAGCGCATGGCGCCTCGCATTCCTGGGAGGACTGGCCGCCGCGCCGCTGGCATACGGCCTATTCGCCGCACTGCCCACGGTGCAGGTTGATGCCGGCACGGGCACCCTGGCCATTGCCGGCCTGCTGGTCGGCGTTGGCACGCGCTATGGTTCCGGCTGCACCAGCGGCCACGGCGTCTGCGGCCTGTCACGTCTGTCGCCCCGCTCATTGGTGGCGACGCTGTGCTTCATGGTCGCCGGCTTCGCAACGGTCGCCATCGCAAGGAGCCTGGCATGAACATCGTGGCTTCCCTGCTGGCCGGCCTGCTGTTCGGAATTGGCCTGGTCGTCTCCGGCATGACCAACCCGGCAAAAATCATCGGCTTCCTCGACCTGTTCGGAAAGTGGGATCCCTCGCTGGGCTTCGTGATGGCCGGCGCCCTGCTGGTCGGCACCGTCGCCTTCCGCTTCGCCAGCAAGCGCCAGCGCGCCATGCTCGGCACCCCGATCAGCATCCCCACCAAACGCGATATCGACCGCCGCCTGGTGCTGGGCAACCTGGCCTTCGGCATCGGCTGGGGGCTGGCTGGCTACTGCCCCGGCCCGGCCGTCACCTCGCTGGCCAGCGGCGGCGCCAAACCATGGATCTTCTTCGTCGCCATGCTGGCCGGGATGGCGATCTTCGAAATTGCGGAACGGCGCAAAGCCTAGGACGATTTTTCAATTGCCACCGAAGGCCGCGTGTTCGGAAAAATCTGCTCGACGCGCGGCTCGCCCGGCCCTGGCTTCTGGATGCCGTAGCCATTCACGGGCTGCGCACGGTTCACCCACAGCGCATAGTACAAATGGTCCGCGCGCGGGTCTTCGGTATTCGGGTGGATCAGGATGGTCAGCCCAAGGCTGTTCAGCTGCAGCCAGGGCACGATGACCGGCAACAGCTCATTCGTGAAGCCGAAATAAAAGGAAGGCGTGACGTGCGGACCACGCGGTTCCAGATTCCAGTCGCCAAGCTCCACCTTGAATCGCTCCGCCACCCATTTGCGGATCAGGGCAGCCTTCTGGTGGCTGTCCTCATCGAAATAGATGTGGGCGTGGTAGCTCTCGATGTCGGTGTAGGCGCGCGGCTTGGCAGGTAAGCTTTGCTCGCCAGGCCGCACACTGTTCGGGCGCGGCGTCGCCTGCTTGTACGTTTCATAGCCCCACGGGCTCTGGGCCAATGCCGGTGTCGCCAACACACCCGCCGCCGCCGCAAACAGCTTGCGCCTGCGGGGCGACAGCAATTCCGCCCATTCGCGGTCAACGTCCTCTGTCATGCACTTCTCCGTCAAAAGCCCCAGCGTAAGGACGATTGGCGGCAATGCAAACGAATAATTTCGTATGACCTTATTGCTTAGTTGACCGTTGGGCGATCCGTGTCGAGACGGCGCAGGTAGTCGCGTTCGAATTTTGGGAGGTCGACTTCGTGCGCGGCCTCGTTGAATGCGCGCTGCAGCGCCTGGCCAGCGGGAGTGCGCTGGAAGCAGATATGCACGGTGCGTTCATGGAACAGGTGTTCAGCAATCGCGATGCGCTCACGCTCGGCGCGCGGGAAATGCGTGAGCAGGTGGCGCAGCACGCGCTTCTCGATCAGCATTGCGTCGAAACGTTTGCTGAGCAGCTTGCGCAGGTTGGTCTCGTCGTTGACGCCCTCCTGCACATGCAGCGCGCCGCGCCGCACCAGCCCGTCGAACTCTTCGCCGTTCGAATACCCGGCCACCGTGCCGATCTGCGCTTCGCCCAGGGCCCGCAGGCTGGTCGCGGGCACCGGCGCCTCTTTCAAATAAACCAGCACGTTCAAGGTGCCGCCGATCGGCGAGGAGAAATAGCACTGCGTCTCGCGCTGGGGCGTGCGCCACACTGCCAGCAGGCCGGCATAGCGCGGATCATTCATGCCCACTTCCATGGTGCGCTTCCACGGGAAGTATTCGATGCTGGCAGCGCTGCCCATGCGCGCGAACACGGCGGCGGCATAGGCGCCGGATACGCCGTTATCCGGCAGGGATGCGGTCACGAATGGCGGCCATTCGTTCGATGCGAGCCGCACTGGCGTTCCAGCTGCAGCGAGTCCCTGCCACAAGGGCAGAAGGCACAGCATGCAACCGATCATCCGCACAACACGCATGGTTTCCCATTCAATGTAAGAATCCGTCATGTTCCCATAGAAGTTAACATGAAGCAACTTCCGCACGGGCTGCACAGATATTGGATAATAGCGTTTTACCGTTTCGCCTCTCACCGTGACTGATCCGAAGACCCTGGCCGACCGCATCGAGGACGTGCTGCCGCAAACCCAATGCACGAAGTGCAGCTACAAGGGCTGCCGCCCGTATGCGGAAGCGATTGCGTCGGGCGAGGCGAACATCAACCAGTGCCCGCCCGGCGGCGCCGAAGGCATACGCCGCTTGTCCAGCGTTACGGGCCGTCCCGTGATTCCGCTCAATCCCGTCAACGGCTTCGAGCGCCCGCGCGCGGTCGCCTTCATCGACGAAGCGCTGTGCATCGGCTGCACGCTGTGCATCCAGGCTTGCCCGGTCGATGCGATCCTGGGCGCGGCCAAGCAGATGCACACGATCATTCCGGAACAATGCACCGGCTGCGACCTGTGCGTGCCGGCCTGCCCGGTCGACTGCATCGTCATGTACCCCGTGACAGAGACCACCGGCTGGGACGCGTGGACGCAGCCGCAAGCCGACGACGCGCGCGAGCGCCACGACTTCCGCCTGGCGCGCCTGATCCGCGAGCGCGAAGAAAACGACGCGCGCCTGGCCGCCAAGGCCCACGCCAAAGCCGCCGCCGTGGAGCGCCTGTCGCCGGAAAACGATGCGGAAGCAGCCGAAAAAGAACGCAAGCGCCAGATCATCGCCGCCGCCATGGAACGCGCCCGCAAACGTGGCGAGGGCGACCAGAACAAATGAATCCAGCCAAACGACTAGAAATCTTCACTCGCCTGCGCGAGGTCAATCCGAATCCTGAAACCGAGCTGGAATACACCACGCCATTCGAGCTGCTGATCGCCGTGCTGCTGTCGGCGCAGGCGACCGACGTCGGGGTCAATAAAGCTACGCGCAAGCTGTATCCGGTGGCGAATACCCCGCAGGCGATTCTTGATTTAGGGCTCGATGAACTGACGGAATACATCCGCACCATTGGCCTGTACAAGACCAAGGCGAAGAATGTGATCGCAACCTGCCAGATCCTGGTAGAGCAGCATGGCGGCGAGGTGCCGCAGACGCGCGAGGAACTGGAGCAGTTGCCGGGCGTGGGGCGCAAGACGGCGAACGTGGTGCTGAATACCGCTTTCCGGCAAATTGCGATGGCGGTCGATACACATATCTTCCGTGTCTCCAACCGCACCGGGATCGCGCCGGGCAAGAACGTCGACATCGTCGAGCAAAAGCTGATGAAGTTCGTGCCGAAGGAATTCCTGATGGATGCGCACCACTGGCTGATCCTGCACGGCCGCTACACCTGCGTGGCGCGCAAGCCGAAATGCTGGAACTGCGTCATCGCCGACCTGTGCGAATTCAAGGGCAAGACGGCGGCGCCCGCCGACGCCTGAGCCATGCGCCTATTCCTGGTCCTGCTCTTCATGGTGTTTGCTGCCTCTTGCCGTGCCGGCGAGGAGGCGGAGATGCAGCGTCTGTATCAGCAATATCGCAGCCGGGGCGATATCCATGGGCTCTACGAAATCCGCGAGGCAGCGCTTGCATGGGTCAACAGGTCCAATGCGGCGCAAAACACAAACTGGGAGACCAGTGGCCCCGATTTACGCATTGTCGTGGCGCGATGCGCCGTTCCGCTGACCGTAAAATGGACCGATCCGAGCCGGCATGCCCCAGGCAGGACCGGCGTCGACGTGGTGTGCAGCCGGTCCGTCAATCCGCAGTATGGCAAGAAATGGGATGTGTTTGTGCCGGTCTACCGGCGTAAGGGCCGCGCCTGAAACGCGCTCAGGAGTGAGTGCTGACCACGCGCCCCTGGTTGTCGCGCAGCTCCTCGATCCACCACTGAACAGAGCGGTCCCCTTCGATAAAGCGCATGCTGGAGGCGAAGTCGGTCAGGCGGGCGCCGTCCGGGGCCATCATGCGTTCAACGTACTCCACCAGGTCTTTAGCTGCGAAATTGAATTCGTAGCCGTCATGGTCGAATTCCCAGACCTGCCCGGCCTCCTGGCCTTCGGTCGGCATCAGGATATAGTTGCCGGAACGCGGAGTTTCTCCAATCACCAGGCAAGTGCGTACCCAAGGTGGCGGAAATTCATCGTCCGTTTCATCGTCGTCGAGCGGATCGATCCAGTCCATGAAGCTGTCCTGCAGCTCGGGCCACTCCGACACCGGCGCCAGGTAGCGCGCCGAATCGCCGCTCTGCTGATCGCAGTAAAAGCGGATACTGCCAAAGGTAACGTAGAACTCGCGCAGCTTACCGATGTCCGGCAAGTCCCCCGTTTCGACAGCTGGTGTGGTCAGATGCAGGAATGGCACCAGCCTGCTGTTCTTCTCGTCGCGAATCTGGGCGCAGTGGAATTCGCCGCGGTGCGCCAATACGGCGCGCTCAAGTTCGTCAAGCCTCATGTCTCTCCCTATTGATGATCAGTTGCGCAACTGCCGAACTGAAAATGTCCACTTTCCTTCCTGACCCCACGGGGGACAAAAATTACAGCAGGACCATATTGTCGCGGTGGATCAGCTCATGGCCTTCGACGTAACCGAGGATGGCTTCGATTTCGGCCGAGGGTTTGCGCTTGATGCGGCGCGTTTCGGCGCTGGTGTAGTTGCTGATGCCGCGCGCGATGGCGTGGCCGTCTTCGCCGACGCAGGTGATCACGGCGCCGCGGCCGAATTCGCCGTGCACGTCGATCACGCCGATCGGCAGCAGCGATTTGCCCTCTTTCGCGAGCTTCTGCACCGCGCCCGCATCGAGCACGACCTGGCCCGCGGTGTGCAGGTGGTCCGCCATCCATTGCTTGCGCGCCGTCAGGTGGCCGGTCTGCGCCGATAGTTCGGTGCCGATGCTTTCGCCGCCCGCCAGGCGCGTCAGGACGTCGGCTTCGCGGCCGAAGGCGATCACCGTGTGCGCGCCCGATTTGGCGGCGCGTTTGGCGGCCAGGATCTTGGTCAGCATGCCGCCGCGGCCCAGCGAGGAACCGGCGCCGCCCGCCATGGCTTCCAGCGACGGGTCGCCGGCGCGGCCGTGGGTGATCAGGTAGGCCGCCGGGTCCTTGCGCGGGTCGGCGCTGAACAGGCCGCGCTGGTCGGTCAGGATGATCAGGGCATCGGCTTCGATCAGGTTGGCCACCAGGGCGCCCAGCGTGTCGTTGTCGCCGAACTTGATTTCGTCGGTGACCACGGTGTCGTTTTCGTTGATGATCGGGACCACGCCCAGGCGCAACAAGGTGGTCAGCGTGGAGCGCGCGTTCAGGTAGCGTTCGCGGTCGGCCAGGTCGGCGTGCGTCAGCAGGACTTGCGCGGTGCCGATGCCGTGCTCACGGAAGCTGGTTTCGTAGATCTGCGCCAGGCCCATCTGGCCGACGGCGGCGCATGCCTGCAGTTCGTGGATGTCCGTCGGTCGCTTGTCGAAGCCCAGGCGCAGCATGCCTTCGGCAACCGCGCCGGAGCTGACCAGGACGACTTCCTTGCCCAGCGCGCGCAGGGCGGAAATTTGCGCGGCCCAGCGGGCGATAGCGGCATGATCGAGCCCGCGTCCGTCATTGGTGACGAGCGAGGAGCCCACTTTGATGATGATACGGCTGGCGTTCTGAATAAGCGAATTCATAGGACGGCAAAGTCTTCTCAAACAAAAGGTATGCAAAACTTCTGGTGATGCGCCGGGCAGGTGGTGCCGGCTTGCCGCAGACAGTGCGCGCCCCCGCGGTTGGCAGGGGCGGCAAAGTTAAGAGGTTGTCTCGATTTTAATCGAGAACTTTGAAACGTGGGTCGTCCGGGTCGATCGAAGAGATGCCGCGCGCTTCTTCGGTCATCTGCACTTCTTCCGAGCGCTGCTCGGCGTAGCGCTGCTTCTCCAGGTGCAGGTAGATGGCGTTGACCAGCTCCTGCGTGCCTTCGTGCGACAGCGCGGAGATTTCGAACACCGGGCCCTTGAAGCCGAACTTCTTGACGAAGTCCTTGACCTTCTTGGCGCGCTCTTCTTCCGGAATCACGTCCAGCTTGTTCAGCACCAGCCAGCGCGGCTTATCGCCCAGGGCTGGATCGTACTTCTGCAGTTCCTTGACCAGGGCCTTGGCTTCCTTCACCGGATCGACCGTCGCCTCGAACGGCGCCAGGTCGACGATGTGCAGCAGCAGGCCGGTGCGCGACAGGTGGCGCAGGAACTGGTGGCCCAGGCCCGCACCTTCAGCGGCGCCTTCGATCAGGCCGGGAATGTCGGCGATCACGAACGATTTTTCGTGCGACACGCGTACCACGCCCAGGTTCGGGTGCAGGGTGGTGAACGGGTAGTCGGCGATCTTCGGACGGGCATTCGATACCGCGGTGATGAAGGTCGACTTGCCGGCATTCGGCATACCCAGCAGGCCGACGTCGGCCAGCACCTTCAGTTCCAGGCGCAGTTCGCGGCGCTCGCCGTCCTTGCCGTCGGTCTTCTGGCGCGGTGCGCGGTTGGTCGACGTCTTGAAGTGGATGTTGCCCCAGCCGCCCTCGCCGCCCTTGGCCAGCATTTCCATCTGGCCGTGTTCGGTCATGTCGGCGATAATTTCGCCCGACACTTCGTCGATGATCAGGGTGCCGACCGGCATGCGCAGGAAGATGTCGTCCGCGCCCTTGCCGTAGCAGTCGGAGCCGCGGCCGGATTCGCCGTTGCCGGCGCGGTGCATCTTGGAGTAGCGATAGTCCACCAGCGTATTGACGTTACGGTCGGCGACCGCCCAGATGCTGCCGCCTTTGCCGCCGTCGCCGCCGTCAGGGCCGCCGAACGGACGGAATTTTTCACGGCAAAAAGAGGCGCAGCCATTACCGCCGCTGCCGGCGATGACTTCGATACGTGCTTCGTCAATAAACTTCATCTGGTAGTACTCCGAATAACCTCGTCCTACGGGGCGAGGTGTGAGATAGGCCGAGCGCGCATCGATTGGTCAATCGCCCGGTTCGGGCTAACGTGCGCCAGTCGGCAAAATACTGTATTTACTTACAGCCAAATTCTTGCTGGCCTAATGCCTTATGCTAGCGCACAAAACTGTCGAACATGACGCTAGTCTTGCAGAAGGCCTTGAACGTTTCCCTATTTCTGCTCGCATTGGGCACATTCACAACGCGAGGCCGAAAGGTATCGCAGGACTTGGAATACGAGAATGAACTGGATCATTCTCCGTCGCAGGTGTGCGACGCGGGCTGCGGGAGTCTCCAGCCTTCATGCTGGAGGGGACATCAAGCGACCACCTTGAAAACCAAAAAGGCCCTACCACTGGCAGAGCCTTTTGGAGAGAAGGCTTGCGCCTTGCTGTACCTGTATTTGCTGGATTAAGCAGCAGCTACGACGGTAACGTACTTCTTGCTGTCCGGACCCTTGGTCACGAACTTCACAACGCCGTTCACCAGTGCGAACAGGGTGTGGTCCTTACCGGTGCCGACGCCTTCGCCAGCGGACACTGGGGTGCCGCGTTGACGGATGATGATGCCACCAGCATTGATGGTCTGGCCGCCGTACACTTTAACGCCAAGGCGTTTTGATTCAGAGTCGCGACCGTTGCGGGTAGTACCGCCGCCTTTTTTGTGTGCCATTTAGTTACTCCTTGATAGCTCGGTGAGTCTTGATGAACAGCGATTAGCCGTTGATCGAAACGATTTGGATTTCGGTGAAGTTTTGGCGATGGCCTTGACGCTTCTGGTAGTGCTTACGACGACGCATCTTGAAGATACGTACTTTATCGTGACGACCTTGGGCGATAACTTTCACCAGAACCGATGCACCTGCAACCAGTGGAGCACCAAACTTGATGCTGTCGCCCGCGCCAACGGCGAGAACCTGGTCGATAGTGATTTCGGAACCAATGTCAGCCGGCAACTGTTCTACTTTAATTTTTTCGCCAGCAGCAACTTTGTATTGTTTGCCGCCGGTTTTTATGACCGCGTACATGATTGGAAACCTCTTAAATTGTTAATAAGTCCCGTGCCCAACACCCAAAAACAACAGGGCGGAAGCCAGGGAACCGCTGATTATACATAGTTTTGGACATCGGGTCAAAAGCTATTGTCGACGGGCGGCCGTCGTGGTATGTCGGCAACGAGTAACGTATAATCGCGGCACTATTTCCAACGTTACCAGCAGGTTTGCCTTGTCGAACAACGCCCAGAACACCATCACCAGCACCATTGCCGCCGATATGGACGCGGTCAATTCGGTGATACGCCAGCGCCTCCACTCGGAGGTGGCCCTGGTCAACCAGATTGCTGAATATATCATCAGCGCGGGCGGCAAGCGAATCCGTCCGGTTTTGGTGCTGCTGGTGGCGAATGCCTACCATTATCAGGGGGCGGCCCACCACGAGCTGGCCGCTGTCGTGGAGTTCATCCACACCGCCACCCTGCTGCACGACGACGTTGTTGACGAATCGTCAATGCGCCGCGGCCGCCAGACTGCCAACGCGCTGTTCGGCAATGCCGCTTCGGTGCTGGTGGGCGACTTCCTGTACTCGCGCGCCTTCCAGATGATGGTGTCGCTCGATTCCATGCGCGTGATGCAGATCCTGTCCGACGCCACCAATGTGATCGCCGAAGGCGAAGTGCTGCAGCTGCTGAATATGCACGACCCGGACGTGAGCGAAGAAAGCTACCTGCAGGTGATCCGCTCCAAAACCGCCAAGCTGTTCGAGGCGGCGGCGGAACTGGGCGCCCTGGTGGCCGGCGCATCCGACGCCGATATCGCTGCGGCAGGCGAGTATGGCCGCTCGCTGGGCACCGCCTTCCAGCTGATCGACGACGTGCTCGATTACGCCGGCGACGCGGAGGAAATCGGCAAGAACGTGGGCGACGACCTGCGCGAAGGCAAACCTACCCTGCCGCTGATCTGGCTGATGGAGAACGGCACCGAAGAACAGCGCGCCCTGGTGCGCTCCTGCATCGAGAACGGCGACGAGCAGCACTTCGACACCATCCTGGCCGCCATCACCAATAGCGGCGCCCTGGATTACACCCGCCGCGCCGCCCAGGTGGCCGCGCAGCGCGCCATCGACGCGATTGCCGGCATGCCGGACAGCGTCTACAAGCAGTCCTTGCTGCAGCTGGCCCGCTTCTCGGTGGACCGCAGCCACTAAAAATGAAACGGCGCCCTGAGGCGCCGTTGTCGCAAAGGCGGGCATTGCCCGCCTTTTTCTTTTCTTGCTCGCTTACTTGAACAGTACTACCGCTTTCTGCAAAGTGATCCAGATGCCGATCGCCAGCGGAATGCCCACTGCTATCCAGGCAAAGGAAACCACGGCCGGATTGCCGCCGCCGCCCGCAACGGCAACGCGCGCTCCGTTTTGCGACGCGGCCTCGCGTTCATGCGCCAGTTTCTTCTCGTCGGCCAGTTCGGCATCGGACATGAAATAGCGCGCGGCGATAGGTCGCACCAGCAGGTTGCAGAGCAGTCCCAATACGATCAGGCCGGCCAGCACATACATGGTGATGTCGTACACCTGCGCCTTCGGCACGCCCGCCGCCAGCTGGTATTCGCGCAGGTAGGTGACCAGGATCGGCCCCAGGATGCCGGCCGCCGACCACGCTGTCAGCAGGCGGCCGTGGATCGCGCCCACCATCTGGGTGCCGAACAGGTCGGCCAGGTATGCCGGAATGGTGGCAAAGCCGCCGCCGTACATCGACAGGATGACGCAGAAGGCCGCGACGAACAGGGCCAGCTGGCCGTTATGCGACAGCGACGGGATCGACGCGTACAGCACAAAGCCCAGCACGAAGAACACGAAATAAGTCGCTTTGCGGCCGATGAAGTCCGAGCAGGTCGACCAGAAGAAGCGGCCGCCAATATTGAACAGCGACAGCAGGCCGGTAAAGCCAGCCGCAATCGCCGCCGTCTGGCCCTTCTGCGCCGCAGTCAGGTCGTTGAATGGAATGTCCAGGCCAATCAGCCTGCCGCCGAACACTTCCTGCAGCAGCGGCGAAGCCATGCCCAGGATGCCGATACCGGCCGAGACGTTCAGCCAGAGCACACCCCACAGCAGCCAGAACTGAGGAATATTCCACACCTTGCGGGCATGGATATGGCGGGTGGTGATCATGGCGTTATTGGTTTGCGCTACCGGCGCCGTCCAGCCTTCCGGCTTCCAGCCGGCGGCAGGAATGCGGTAGGCCAGCGCGCCCGCCATCATGAAGACGAAGTAGATCGCTGCCAAGACGAGGAAGGTTTCCCAGACGCCGACCGAGTTTGGCGTGGCGAAGAATTTCATCAGCTTGTCGGCCAGCGGTGCGCCGATCATGGCGCCGCCACCAAAGCCCATGATGGCCATGCCGGTGGCCATGCCGCGACGGTCAGGGAACCATTTGATCAGCGTCGATACCGGCGAAATATAACCCAGTCCCAGGCCGATACCGCCAATCAGGCCGGAGCCCAGCCACATCAGCGTAATCTGGTGCAGGTAAACGCCCAGCGCCGAAATCACCAGGCCGCCGCACCAGCAGACGGCAGACACCACACCGGCCTTGCGCGGGCCGACGCGTTCCAGCCAGCCGCCGAACGTGGCCGCCGCGGCGCCGAGGAACACGAAGAACATCGTGTACATCCAGCCCAGCATGGAGATTTTCCAGTCGCAGCTGGAAGAAAAGATCTCGGCGAAGAAACCCATATCAGCCGGACAGGCGATCGATTCCTTGATGCCGAGCGCATGCGACAGCGGCAGCCAGAAGACGGAGAAGCCGTAAGCCATGCCGATGCAAAGATGAATGGCCAGCGCCGCAGGCGGCACCAGCCATCGGTTAAATCCGGGAGCGGCGACAGTCCGCTCCTTGTCTAGAAAGCCCATATTTACCCCTTATTGTTAATTGGACGAATCAGAAAAAAATCGCATACCCAGATGCGCGCGCGATTATCACGAGTTATTTCCGATTTGTTAAACCAAATTTACAATTTGAGAGAAATTTAGACGTTTTCCTTTACATTCTCTTCGCTACTGCCCCTTGAGCGCAATGATGCGCCGGCGCGCAAAATACGCCATCCATGCATGCGGAGCGACCGACGGATAGCGCAGCTTTCCAAGCACCATCCAGGCATCGCGATAGGCCAGCCAGCTGCGCTGCGGTTCAAGCGCAGGTTTCAGCAGACTCATTTCACGTTCGGCACGGGCAGCATCGTCCGCCGAAAACGAGGGCAGTTTGCCGGCCTCAAACTCCTGCAACGCGTCCAGGATTTCCGAGCGCTGCACAGCGTCGCTTGCTTGGCGCCGCAGCTGCTGCAGCGCAGCCTTCTCGCTATCGGTCCAGCGAGCGGACAGCGTATCGATGCGGGCACCGCGTTCCTGGTCGGTCAAATCTGTACGGATTGCGGCGCAACGGGCGCCGAGATGGCTGCTTGCAGCATCATCGCAAATGTCGATCTTCGGCGAAGGACCTTCCTTGCCGGTTTGCATACGCGTCAGCCTGGACAGGCGCGCTTCGGTTTCTGGCGCCAGGGCGTTCGAGCGGCAGGCCGCCATCTTCGCCACGGCGTAATTGCGCGGCACGCCAAGCCCGTTCGCGTAGAGCATCATCAGGACGTCGTGCCTGTCGTTTGCAAAAGCGCAGTGGCGCGCTTTGACGTAGTCGAAATGCACACCGATGCCGTAATACAGCTTGTCTGCGTCGCAATCCTTCAATGCCGCAGCCTGCTCCGCCGTCGGTCGGTGCGAGAAGGGATAGGTGGCAAGCATGTCGATCTCGCATTCCGCGGTGTCGGCTTGCGCGCTAGCCGCCAGAACGGCCGCCGACATTCCAAAGGCAAGGAGATGGCGCACTTAAAGGATCTCGTTGACCGTTTCAGGCGGGCGGCACAGACGCACCCCCTTGTCCGTCACCACGAAGGGACGATTGATCAACTCTGGATGCGCCATCATGGCGTCGACCAGCTTATCTTCCGAAAGAGATTCATCGCCCAGGCCAAGCTGGTCGTACAGCTCGCCCTTGTTGCGCATGGCGCCGCGCGCCGTCAGGCCGGCCCGTGCGATCAGGTCCACCAGTACTTCACGCGAAGGCGGCGCTTTCAGGTATTCGACGATCTCCGGCTCGATGCCAGCCGCGCGGATCAGGGCCAGCGCACCGCGCGAATTGCTGCACGCGTTGTTGTGATAAATGGTAATTCCCATGGTGCAAATCAAAATGTCTGAAAGACGCACTATATCATCGGGCTGGGTGTTGATAAATGCATAAAATTATGGGTAAAATCACCTTACACCAGTCGGGGTGTAGCTTAGCCCGGTAGAGCGCTACGTTCGGGACGTAGAGGCCGGAGGTTCGAATCCTCTCACCCCGACCACAGAAACCCAGACATAACTGCAGTTCTGCGGCCGAGTTTTCCAGAAGGGCGGCGACATCTCGACCGACTGACCTAGCCCACCCCGACGTCACTTTCCGCGGTCTGCCCGGCTTTGCGCCGAGGCTCAGGCTGGCTGCTATCTATTTCTTCTCGCCTGCATTGATCAATCGCAGTTAATGGTCCAAGCCGCTGTGCCACACTGAAACTTGCCCGTCGACTTCGTTCCGTAAGTGCCGTCTACATTGTCCACGCAAGCTTTGCTAATTTTCCTGCCGACGACACCGCTGAACGAGCAGCCCGCCAAGCAGTCCCTTCTAAATAAACCGGACAAGGAGCCTAACATCATGGCAATCGACGTCTATCTGCAAATTGAAGGTATCAAAGGCGAGTCCCAGGACGACAAACACAAAGAGTGGATTGAGGTGACCAGTGTTCATTGGGGCATCCATCAACCACGCAGCGGCACGGCTTCGACAGCCGGCGGCCATACGGCAGAGCGCGTGTCGATGTCCGACATTTCGTTCTCCAAATTGGCGGACCTGTCCTCCCCTGTCCTCGCGCAGACATGTGCCGCCGGCAAGACGATACCCAGAGCCAGGTTCGAGTTCTTCCGCGCCGATGGCAATGGGACCCGCGTCAAATACTTTGAAATCGAACTCGCGAACGTCTTGATCGGAATGGTCAAG
This sequence comes from Pseudoduganella violaceinigra DSM 15887, assembly GCF_000425385.1. Classification (GTDB taxonomy): domain Bacteria; phylum Pseudomonadota; class Gammaproteobacteria; order Burkholderiales; family Burkholderiaceae_D; genus Rugamonas; species Rugamonas violaceinigra. The sequence goes on from NZ_AUDI01000001.1 coordinate 559,755, forward strand.
CCGCATCTCGGCGGCGATGAATCGTATTTGTGTGAGACAGTGAACCTGAAATATTCCAAGGTGAACTGGACCTACACCCAGCAGAAAATCAGTGGAGGTATGGCTGGCTCCACGGTGGGCGGCTGGGATTTGGCAGCCAACAAGATCGTGTAGAGGTGCGCCATGCCTGTCGATATCGAAAAGTTCGCGAAACATCTGCGTAACCATGCGCTTAGGGACCACCACGGCCAAGGGAAATGTGGCGAGTACGTCAGAAAAGCACTACAGGCTGGCGGTGCGCATTTTAACGAGTTCAGCCCGCCGCGTTATGGAAAGCTTTATCGCTTAACCTTGGAGCGGCTCGGATTCCACGAAATAACGGTGGACGATCCTGACAAGTTCAATTTCATTCGCGGCGACGTTATGGTAATGGAGCCGCACACGGGTAGCATAGCCGGCCACGTTGCCGGATATGACGGGAAAGATTGGATATCGGATTTTGTCCAGACCGATTTTTGGGCCGGGCCCGCTTATCGCAGTCAAAAACCAAGGCCCGCGTATGCTGTCTACCGCTATTAGAAAAATTGCCGCTGCAGTCCTGTTCGGAATCAGCGTAGCAGCTCTGGCTGCCACGGGTGGGAATAAACCGCCCCGCTTTCTGACGGTTCCGGCATTGGGGCTGCGCTTGCCACTTGATCGGATCAACCTTGAGCTGTTTCCTGAGGACTTGCGGCTAAGGTGCAGCCAGCTCGAGGATGAATTCGTCACAAGCCGCGTATGGATATTTGGGCGCACGCAGGGAGGGTCGAAAACGTATTACGTACTGACTGGCTATTTCACGCGATTGAACAAAGAGCCGGAGCAAAATCTATACGAATTTTGGAATAATGGGGCAGTCTATACCGTGACGAGCAGCAAGTGCGGCGGCGATGACGCAACGGAGACATTCGCAACGCATGATCCTAACGCCGACAAAGATGGCAATGTGCCCGATCCAATCCTGCGAGAGTTAGCCCGCGACCTTGCCGCCAGAACAGTTCGGGCAGCTGGAGGTCCTGACCGCCTACGCAGTGAAATCAAGAAACAGCACATCGACTTCCATAAACTCGCACCCGAGCTGCAGGAAGCGTTCGCCCAATATTTCGCGAGGTGAGCTGGAAGGTGCAGAAAGGCGTTGATCTGTCGACTGAGACAAGAGGCCGCACTACACTCACTCCCGCTACTACAGGTCAGGCGGCAACACCCCCTTCTGGCGGCGACCGCCGCCCTGGCCATACGGCGGAGCGGATGGCGATGTCCGACGTCTCCCTCTGCAAGTTGGCAGATCGCTCTTCCCCGATCCTCGCCCAAACCTGCGCAGCCGGCAAAACAATACCCGAGGTTAAGTTCGAGTTCTTCCGAGCAGACGGCAGTGGAACGCGGGTCAAATATATTGAGATCGATCTGTCGAAGGGGCTGCAGCGCGAGAGATTGTTGAATCAAACGGCCACCATATTCAGCCCAACTGCAATGCTGATCAAGGCGACCTGGACCACCGCATTGACGGTGTCTACTGTGCGTAAGGCCCTACGGAGGTGAACGCAAAGGGCAGCCACTATCGGTGCGGATCAGCGCGGTCGCGTGATCGTCGGAAGAGAGATTAAGTAAAACGTGGTAGACCAGGGTCAGACCCAAGGGTCTGACCCGCAAATGCTGCGGTTGCTGGCAAATGCCATATTTCCCACTAATCGCGAAGTACCCAAAAACATCGGCCTTGTGTCGGGATAGAATTTGAAGAGGCTAGGTCAGTGGTATTGACCGTTCCAGAACTGTGGCAGTTGTTCGGCGGTGCCGTTGAACTGATCGCGGTCGCAGCGCCCGATTCCATCCACGCTGTGCGGTTCGGGGCCGACGCCGCCGTCCGTATACTGCCAGAGCGTCCATTTGTCCCACACTTTGGGAATCAGCGGCGCCTTGCCATATTGGGCGATCCACAGCCAGCATTTGGACAGCTCCGTCTGGCCTGGCGAAGTGATGCCCGCCTTGGCCAGCGCTTCCTTGATGGTGTGGCCGGAATACAGGCCGGGATAGCGGCCCGTTTGCGTGAACACGTAGTGCACGAATTCCTCCGCTTCCTGCAGGCTCATGTCCTGGCCCTGGGGGTTGGGTTCGAAGTCTAGGACCAGCAATGTGTCCTTGCCGGCCACAGAGATCAGCCAGTCCGCCTGTGCGCTTGCATCGCCTGCCGTGCCGAAATGATAGGCGCCGAACTTTAAGCCGGCGGCATCGCACAACTCTCGATGCTGGCGGAAGGTGGGGTCGGCGTACTTGGTTCCCTGCGTTGCTTTCTGAAATACGCCCAATACACCGGCCTTCTTGGCTGCCGCCAGGCTCGTAATCGAGTTGTGGTGCGATAGGTCGACAATAGCATTCAGCATGGCTGCCTCCTTGGGTGGCTGTGAATGGTTTACCCTTGCCAGTATAGGATGTGCTTCGGCCGGGATTCTCTCCAATTCTATTTCACCGCAATGCTATCGGCTGATCGTCGCTGCCCTGCTCGCCAGGTCCGGCGTCGTGCCTTAGCGGGCCGCATACATGGCGGAATATTTCGCGCCAAAATAGAGGATAAAGGCGTAGCAGGCGGCAGGCAGCATGAACGATGCCTGGACGCCGATCGCATCGGCCAGCGCGCCTTGGGCAAACGGCACCAGGGCGCCGCCGACAATGGCCATGCAAAGGATGCCCGAGCCCTGTCCCGTGTACTTGCCCAAACCGTGCAGCGCCATGCTGAAGATGGTCGGGAACATGATCGAGTTGCACAGGCCGACAGCGAGGATGGCCCACATCGCGACACTGCCTTTGCCGAATGCAGCAGCCAGCACCAGCGCAATCGCCACCAGGGCATTGACGGCCAGCGTCTTGCCGGGGCTGGCCACGCGCATTACCGCGAAGCCGATGAAGCGGCCAACCATGGCGCCGCCCCAATAGACACTGACGTAGTTAGCCGCGTCGGCATGCGACAAGCCCGCGATGTGCGCCTCGCCGAGGAAGTTGATCAGGAAGCTGCCGATACTGACTTCCGCGCCCACGTACAGGAAGATGCCGATTGCACCCAGCACAAGATGGCGGTGGGCCCAGGCCGATCCATGGCCCTCGCCTGCCAGCGACACATCGTCGCAGTCGGCGATCCGGGGCAACCTGGCGAAGTAGAACAGCACTGCCAGCAAGGCGAGTGCGCCGGCCAGCGCCAGATAGGGGCCGCGTACAGTGGCGGCGTCCGCGGCCACGCCACTCGCCGCACCAACAGTCGACAGGATCAGCAAGCCGCCAAACTTCGGTCCGATCGTCGTGCCGAGGGAGTTGAACGCCTGCGTCAGGTTCAAGCGGCTGGATGCGGTGCGCGGCGGGCCAAGCACCGTCACATAGGGGTTGGCGGCCACCTGCAGCACGGTGATACCAGAGGCCAGGACGAAGAACGCCAGCAGGAACAGGCCATAACCGCCGGACGACGCCGGGTAAAACAACACGCAGCCGCCTGCCGCGATCAGCAGGCCGGCCACGGCGCCTTTCTGGTAGCCGATACGGCGGATCAGAGCACCCGCCGGCAGCGAGACGATGAAGTAGGCGCCGAAGAAGCAGAGTTGAACCAGCATCGCCTGAAAGTAGGACAGCGTGTAAATCGCCTTCAGGTGCGGAATCAGGATGTCGTTCAACGACGTGATCAAGCCCCACATGAAGAACAGCAATGTGACGATAACCAGCGCGCTGGTGTTGCTTCCGTTTTGGGTGCCCTCTGCCGCTGCCGGCACTGCTGCGGGCGCGGTGTTGTGTGCCATGTTTGCCATGCTTGTCTCCTCGGTTTTCTCTTAAATGCCCGCGGGCGGGTGCGGCAGGTCGCGGCCATGCGTGCCCCAGCCTTTAGGGTCGGGCTGCGGCGCAAGCTCAAATTCCAGCGTACCGGCCGACTGCAGCTGCTCCCAGTCCAGCCACACGCGCGACAGCGGCCGGCCGGCCCATTGCACGGATTGCACAAAGCGGCGCTCGCCGGGCTCGGCTTGGGGCGCTTCGATGCGCAGGATGCGGCCTTGCGGCAGCTCGATCTCGGCCCGCGCAAAGCGCGGCGCGTGCAGCAGGAAGCGGCCGCTGCCCGGCGCATCCGGATACAGCCCCAGGGCGCTGAACAGGTACCAGGCCGACATGGTGCCCAGGTCGTCGTTGCCGGTCACGCCGCTTGGGCCATTGCCGAACAGGGTTTCAGCTGCGCGCAGCACGGTGGTGGTTTTCCAGGGCTGGCCCATCAAGGTGTACATCCACGGCGTATGGAGGTCGGGCTCGTTATTCGGGTTGTAGCGGAACTGGCTGTAGTAGCTGTAGGCACCAACCACCCACGACTTGCGCACGGCTGCGGGATCGGCCTGCACGGCGTCGTAGTCGAAGAACTGGTCGAGGCGCTGCAGGGCCTTGGCCTGCCCGCCCATTGCAGCAGCCAGACCTGGAATATCCTGTGGTACCAGCCATTGGTACTGCCAGGCTGTGCCCTCGTGGAAGCCGCGCTCCCCGCGCGGGTCGTAGCCGCCGCCCACGTCGGCGAACCAGCTGCCATCGAGAAAGCGCGGCCGGGGGAAGCCCTGCAAGCCGCTTGGCGCGTCGAGCACCGAAGGATCCCACACTTTGCGCCAGTTGAGGGCGCGCTGCCCAAGCACCTGCGCATCCTTATGCTGGCCGAGAGACTTTGCCATGACGGCCAGCGAACTGTCGGCCAGGGCGTATTCCAGCGTGGCCGACGCGCCATGGTGCGGGTCGATGTCCATACCCTTGGAAACGAAACCGCGATCGTACTGCACGAACCCCTGGCGCATATAGCTTGGGTTGCCCGCACGGCCTTATGCGCGGTTGGCTTGCGGCGGTACGCCGAACGCGTTCTCGCGCAGCGCTGCGTAGGCCTCGCGTTCACGTCCTTTCAGCGCGCCGTAGCGCCAAAGGTCGACCATGAACGGCGTGACCGGATCGCCAGTCATCACATTGCTGTCGAAATTGGCGTAGCCCCAACGCGGCAGCCAGCCGCCTTCAGCGCGGATCTTCAGCACGGATTGCGCAATGTCGCGGGCACGCTGCGGGCGCAGGAGGGCCAGCAACTGGTTCTGCGCCCGGTAGGTATCCCATAGCGAGAAGAACTCGTAGTAAGTCCAATCCCTGGCGGTGTGGATCGCGTAGTCGTAGCCGCGATAGCGCCCATCGGCGTCGCTGCCGGTCAGCGGCTGCAGCAGGGCATGATACAAGGCGGTATAGAAGACGGTGCGGTCGTCGCTGCGGCCGCCTTCGATACGCACGCTGCCCAGTTCTTTTTTCCAGGCTGCCTGGGCCTGGGCGCGCATGGCGTCGAAGCTTAAGGGCTGGCCGGCCGCCATCCCTTCGGCGCGCAGGTTGACGCGGGCGCCTTCGGCGTCGACGTGGGAAATCGCACTGACTGCCGTCACGGCCGGTGCCGTCTTCAGATCGAAGGTCAGCCAGACGCCATGCGGTCTGCTGTCTCCCTGCTGGCTGGGGCCTTTCGCCCCCGGCCAGCCGCCCCGATCGTCCCATATGCCGTGGGCCACGAATGGCTGGTCGAACATGATGCGGAACCAGGTGGTGTATTGGGCGCCACCGCAAAAGCTTTTGGTGACAATCTTGCCTTCGACGCTGCGGTCGTCCAGCACGCGCACTTCGCTGCCGACCACCGAATGGCGCTCGTTAGCCTGGCCCAGGTTGAGCAGCACATGGCCTGTACCGGTACCGGCGGCGAAGGTGTAGCGTTCGGCCGCGGCGCGAGTCAGCGCAGTTGTCTCCGCCGTAATGCCGCCGTAGCTGGTGAGCCGGACTTTGTAATAGCCGGCCTGGCCAACTTCGCCTTCATGGGTGTATTCGGCGGCGTAGCGCTTGTAGTCGAAACTGTTCGCTTTGGCGGTATCGAAATCGCCGCCGGAGCCGATACGGCCGGTCACCGGCAGTACCGACAACTGCCCGCCCTGCTCCCAGCAGCCGGCGCCGGACAGGAAGGAATGACCGAAGCCGCGGATACGCGCGTCGCTGTAACGCCATCCCGCGTAATGCTCCCCGGTCGGGCTGACCTGGATCATGCCGAATGGGGCCGAGGCGCCGGGGAAGGTGTTGCCTTCATCCTGGCTGCCGATGAAGGTGTTGACCGGCATGCTGTCAGGCTTCATTGGCTGCGCGCCCTGGGCGCCGTGGGCGCCCATTTGCAACAGTGCCAGGCAGGCGAGACGCAGCAGGGCGAATCGAATGCGGATCATCACATTACCTCCATCTGGATCTGTTCGAACAGCCGGTCCATGGCAGCGGGATGCGGCGGCGTGGCGCCGGCCTGCATGCACGCGGCGGAACCTGCCGCCAGCGCGGCGTGCAGGTGCGACGGCAGCGCGCGATCCGGATGGCGGGAGAGGCTATGCAACAGTCCCGCCACACTGGCGTCGCCGGCACCGACCGTATCCACCACCTCCACCCTCGGCGCACGGGCATCGGCGCGCTGAGTACCGTGAAACAGGCTTGCTCCCTGGCCGCCGCGCGTTACCAGGCAATATGCATCGGGATTGATGGCGCGCAGCCGCTTCAGCGCCACGTCCAGCCCAATGCCGGGGAACAGCCCACGTAAATCGTCGTCGGAAACCTTGATCATATCGGCCAGTTCCGCCATCCGGCGCAGGGTAGGCACATAGCTTTCATCCATCACATTGCGGAAGTTGGGGTCGTAGCTGATCGCGACGCCCTGGGCTTTCAGCTTTCCAGCCAACGCCACCAGCCGGGTGGCCAGCGGTTCGCGCGCCAGGCTGATGCCGCCGAAATGCGCCCAGCGTAATTCGGATGACCATCCTTCCGGCAGCGTCTCAGGGTCGAAGTGCAGATCGGCGCTATCGTCGCCGATGAAGAAATAGCGCGGCGGTTCGCCCTGCTCCACCACAGCCAGCAGCGGCGACCGTTGCACGCGTTGCAGTGTGCGCAGGTCCAGCCCAACGGCTTCGCTGGCGCTCCACAGCGCATCGCCGAAGCGGTCGCCGCTGATCGCGCCGGCGAAGGCGGTGCGCTCGCCGAGGGCAGCCAGGGCGCGCGCCACGTTCCACGTCGAGCCGCCGACGCGGCTCACCCATTGTTCGTCGCCCTGGTGGATCATGTCGGTCAGCGCCTCGCCGGCGCACAGCATCAGCGGCGCGTCACGCATGGTTCGCCCCGTCCAGCACCCGCACGATGTCGTAGCAGGCGCCCATGGTGTGATAATCCACTTTGCCGGCCGGGCTCTTCTCGTCGCTCAATTTGCGGTTTTCGCGGTCGAGGATGCGGAACCAGGCGCCGTGCTCATGGTCGACCAGATGCGTCCAGCTGTATTCCCAAAGCCGCTGGTACCAGCCCCAATACAGGCCGTTGCCAGTGCGCTGGGCCAGCATGGCGGCCGCCGCGGTGCTTTCGGCCTGCACCCAGAAGTATTTGTGGAAGTCGCAGATGGTAAGGTCCGGCGCCAGCGAGTAGCACAAGCCGCCGTGCTCGACGTCCCACCCCTTGTCCACGGCCACACGGAACAGTCGTTCGGCGGTCGGCAGCAGCCAGCCCAGGTCTTTTTGCAGCGCCGCGCCGCGCTCCTCCAGCTGCAACAGCAATTTCGCCCATTCAGTGAAATGGCCCGGCTGATAGCCCCAGGGGCGGAACAGGTTTTCCGGGTCGTCGATATTGAAGCGCCAGTCCGGCTGCCAGTCGGCCCTGTAGTGCTCCCATACCAGGCCGCCGCAGCGCTCGGCCTGGCGCTGGGTGATGTTATAGGCGACCGTATAGGCGCGTTCCAGGTAGCGAAGTTCGCCGGTGGCCTGGTGGGCGGCCAGCAGCGCTTCGCAAGCGTGCATGTTCGCGTTCTGGCCGCGATAGGCTGACAGCACGCTCCAGTCTTGACTCGCTTCGTCGGCATACAGCCCGGCCTTCGCATCCCAGAAACGGTGCTCCATCAGCGCGAAGGTTTCGCCGATCCAGTCGCGCGCTTCTTCCAGTCCCGCCATGGTGGCGTGCGCATAGGCCAGCAGCACAAAGGCCAGTCCGTAGGCATGCTGGGTGCCGTCTTCCACTTCGCGTCCGTTCAGCATCCAGGCATAGCCACCGCCTTTGGGATCGCGGTGCGCTTCCCGCACAAAACGCAAGGCATTCCTCAAGCCGGCCAGATAAGCCGGATCGGGGAAATGGCGGCAGGCCATCGCATAGGTGAACACAAAGCGCGTGCTGCTGACCAGGTGCCGATGCTGCGCGTCGTAGACCGTGCCGTCGTCCTTGAAATAGTGATAAAGGCCGCCGGCCGGGTCGATCGCGCGCGGGTGGTAGAAGCGCATGGTGTGCTGGGCATGCCCGAGCAGGACGGCAGGGTCGCGGAAATTCGGGAAATTGGTCATATTGGGCAAGTGAGGAGGGCTAGTCGTCGCAACTGCTTTCGCGCACGATCAGGTTGACTGGCAGGGTTATCTGGGAGGGGTTTTCGTCTGGTTTTTGCAGCAGCAACTGAATCCCGGCTCGTCCCAATTCTTCCTTGTCGACGTGGATCGTACTGAGCGGAGGGATGGCGGCGCTGGCACTGCTGATATCGTCGAATCCGACGATGGCAATGTCGTGCGGGATCTTCATCCCTTCGTTCAGGCAGTGCTTCATGGCGACCAGCGCCGTGCTGTCGTTGTAGCAGAACAGCGCGTCCGGCGGCTTCGGCAAGTCGAGCAGGCAGCGCATGGCTTCCACCACGGCTTCGTCGCCTTCGCCCATGGTCGGCACGATGACTTCCAGGTCCGGGTCGGCAAACACCTTGGCGTCGAACAGCGCCTGGCGGAAGCCGCGGTTGCGCTGCTGGATGCTGTAATGGGCCAGCGAGCCGGAAATCATGGCGATGCGTTTGCGGCCGCAGCGCAGCAAATGCTGGGTAGCGAGGTAGCCTCCGCGCATATTGTCAGGATTGACCGAGGTGAAGCCGCGCCGATTCAAATCCACCAGTACGATCGGCTTTCCAACCTGCTGCAACGCGGCCAGCACTTCCGGCTCGAAGAAACCGGCGCACAGAATGGCATCCGGCTGGTGCACACGAATCAGGCCCATCACCGGTTCCGCCGGGCCGACCGCGATGAACGACAGCGCGATTCCCTCGCGCCGGCAGGCGGCTTCGGCGCCGTGCAGGACCGGGGAAAAGAATTGGCTCGATGCCAGCGTGTTGTGCTGGCTGTGCAGCAGGAAGGCGATGCGGCGGATGCGCCCCTTCTTCAGCTGCGAGAAGTCGTAGCCCAGGCGCTGGGCGGCGTGACATACCAGGTTGCGGGTGACCTCGGTCATGCCCGCCTGGTTCTTCAGCGCCCGCGACACTGTGCCGATCGACAGCCCGGTGGCCTCCGCGATGTCGCGCAGGGTGACCTGGCTCACGCCCGCCTCCAAGGGAGCGAATTCAAATGCATGAAGAGTCTCCAATGTTCAGTTTAATAAACGCTTCTGGCGGCGTTTTCAGGCGTCGTACGGAACCGTTTCCGCGCCTTTGATCATAGGTAGTTTTTATATCAGTGGCCTTTTTTAGCGTCAATCAAAGTAGTCGAATTCTGGGCCGTTTTAGCTGGTTTTACTAAACTAACGTGGCGCAACGTACCGGCCAGGGATTGCAGGCGCAGCGAATTTCTCAGCCTGGCCAGGCTGGCCTTGGAGGACACGCGCAAGATCACTTTTTCTCCCGGCAGCAGGGTCATCGCGTTGTCCGACACCTCGGCATCTTCACCACCGAAGTCGATCCACACGGCGCGGGCCAGCTTTGCCGCGTGAAGCTCGAGCACATAGCCGGTGCCGTCGCGGCGCAAATCCGCCTTTAAGCCGGGATCGGGCCAGCCCATTTCTTTCGCCGCTTTGAAATACACAAGGCCGCGCGATGCAGGTTCGCCCTCCGCCTTTAGGTCGAATACGGCAACGGTGGCGGCAGGATCCGCGTCAACCAGCAGCTCGGGGTCTGTGTAAGCGGCCACCTTCGTCGCCGACAGCGGCGCCAGTTCGACAGGCTTGCGTTCTTCTCGCAACAGTGTGCCGTCCAAGGCCATCAACCGCAGGCGCAACTCGCCCCGCACCGGCCGCGCGCGGTCGTTGAGCAGGCTTACCGAAGTGCTGCCCTTGGCGTTGCGCAGTGCCGCCACCGCAACCGGCGCAAAGAACCGGCGCGCGTGGAAATGCAGCGCCTTCCAGCGCCCGAACCAGTCCACGCTGGACCAGGAGGCACCGGGCCATACATCATTAAGCTGCCAATACAGCGAGCCCATTGTGAACGGGCGGCTGGCACGATGGTGCAAGGCGGCCAATTCGATACCTTCGGCCTGTGCGGCCTGGCCCAAATACACGAAGGCGGCAAAGTCCTTCGGCTGGCCGAACTCATAGTCCACGTACTTCATCAGCCTTTCATTGCCCCTGCCGGCGAGGAATTTCTGGTGCGCTTCGATGACCGGTGCGGCGATTCCCTGCTCGCTGCCTTTGGCGAAAGCGTCGATGCTGCGCTGCACGGGCCATGCCTGCAGGCCGTACTCGGACATAAAGCGCGGCGTGACTTCCAGGTATTTAACCGGGGGATGGGCCGGATTGCCCCACACTTCCCAGTAATGCATATCGCCGCTGGCCGGCGTGTTGGCGGCGTCGGCCAGGTCGTCGCTGGGCGAGCTGGCCCAGTAGGGAATACCGCCGCCCTCCTCCGCGACCAGCTGGCGCAGATCCGTCCCGAACAACTGCCGGTAGCTATTCCAGACTTTGGCAGCGAACACTGGATCAGCCGCCATCATTTCCTTGCCCGGCCCCCAGTATTTCCAGGCGATTTCTTCTTCGTTATTGCCGCACCAGAGGACGATGCTGGGATGGTTACGCAGGCGACGTACGTGGTCGCGCGCTTCCGCAACCACATTGGCGCGGAAGGCGTCGTCGTATGCCGGCTGCATGCCGCCGCCGAACATGAAATCCTGCCAGACCAGCAGGCCGAATTCGTCGGCCAGGTCAAAGAACTCTTCGCTCTCGTAGTAGCCGCCACCCCAGCTCCTAAGAAAATTCATGTTTGCATCGTGCGCTGATTGCAGGACGCGGCGCAACTGCGCTTTTCCCACGCGAGGCTGGAACATGTCGAACAGAATAGTGTTCGCGCCCTTTGCAAACACCGGGATGCCATTGACCACGAAATAGAAACTTCGTCCCTTGTCATCCGGCTCGCGGCGAAGTTCAATGCTTCGCAGACCGGTGCGCGCGGCCATCCTTGCGTCGCCGATCTCAAGCTCAAAGCGATATAGAGGCTGCGCCCCGTAGCCGTTCGGGAACCAGCGCTGCGGACGGTCGATGAGTATGGGAACTTCGATACGGTTTTCACCCGCCTGCAGTTCGACATGGCGGTGCTCGGCCAGCGTACGCCTTCCGTCCGGAGAAGTTTGCCAGACGCTCAGCTCAAACGCGCCATCGTGCACAGCCTCTGCCGAAGCGACCACCACCATTTCAGCGCTTCCTTCGTCGACGCGATCCTGCCGCAGTTGCAGGTAATCGAGGCGTACCGCGTTCCAGCTTTCCAATACAACCGGCTTCCAGATACCGGCTGTAACATAGCGGGGCCCCCAATCCCACCCGTAATGGTATCCAGGCTTGCGCGCAAAGTTGGCAGTCATCGCGTCTGGCGGCTCGTCGCCATAGGGCGAAGGGTAGTTGCCAGCCAGTTTGAGTGGCATCGCCTGCACCTGCGGCAGCAGCCTGGCAATCGGCGAACCCAGTACGATGCGCAACTCGTTGCCTTTCGCGCGTAGCTTGCCTCCAACCGGAACCCGCCAGGTTCGGAAAGCGTTATCGGCAGTCAGTAATTTTTCCCCATTCAGCCAGACCTCGGCGAAGGTATCGAGCCCTTCAAAGACCATCTCACTGCGCGCAGCCCGTAGCTGCGCGGCCGGCACATCAAAGTGGGTTTTGTATTCCCAATCGGCGAGGCCAATCCATTGCAGGCCTGCTTCAGGCGCACCGACATAGGGATCGGGAATAAGGCGGTTCGCGAGCAGGTCGGTATGCACGGTTCCCGGCACGACCGCCGCACGCCATGACGCTACTTCCGGATGCGCAGCGCCTTCCGCATTGCCCGGATTTATACGAAAAGTCCAGTCTTTGCCGATGACCAGCCGCTCCGGTGCCGACGCAGCAGACGTCTCGGTAACAACAGCAAAGAATATGCCAAGTAGCAGTTTCGCGATCATTGCTCCAACACCGTTATCCAAAAAAGACGGCTTTGCCTGGGGGGATATCAGGCAAAGCCGCCGAACTGGCTTAGAACTTGTAGTTCAGGCCAAAGTACGCAATGCGGCCGGCGTACCCGTTGGAGTAAAAGCGGTCCTTGGTGTCGTTACCCAGGTGGGAGCGCGTTTCCTCCTTGGTCAGGTTCAGAACGGAGGCGGTCAGGCTCAATTCCTTGGTGATGTTGTACGCCACGTTCAGGTCGATCTGGCTATATGGCTCCTCATAGACATTCAAGCCGTTGACCAGTCCATCCACCACCTCGCCACGCTTGTTGTAAGAAGCGCGCGCCAGGAACTGCGCGGTTTCATAGAACACGGTTAGGTTGGCCTGATACTTGGCGCTGCCGACCAGAGGCGACTCGCCGATCTTGGTGCCGTCCGCAAGGCTGATAGCCGCCTGGTTGGTTTTGTTGTACGTGTAGTTGAACTGCGCGCCGAAACCGGAAGCCAGCGTGTGCTGCGCATACACCTCGACGCCTTTGGACACCGCATTACGGCCGCCGGCACTGGTTTCGTAGCTCTGCACCACCACACTCTTGCCGCCGACATCCATCGTCACGTCGCGCACCACTGGCACCGCGAAGTTGCTGACATTCTTGCGGAACAGGTCCACGCCGACCACTGAGCCGCGCTGGAAATACCACTCCAGGCCCAGGTCGAACTGCTTGGCCTTGTAAGGCTCGAGCTGCTTGTTGCTGCCTGCGCCGAACCAGCCTTGCTTGTCGCCGCCGCCAATCAGGCGCCGGTCGTTGACGTATTCCTGGCTGAAGTACTGCAGGTTGCCTGGAGAGGCAATATCGCCGTAGCTTGGACGTGAAATCACTTTGGATGCAGCGGTGCGCAGCAGCAGGTCGGGCGTCAATTCGTAGGCAAGATTGAGGCTTGGCAGTGCATCGGTGTAGCTGCGATCGAGAGAGCTGACGACGAACGTGGAGCTGCGCGCGATGCTGTCCGGCAGCCTGGTGAAGCCGCTGGTGCAGCCGGAACCGGCTGGCGCGCCGGCGGCCGGCAAGCCGCCAGCCTGGCAAGGAGCAGGCTTCCCATCGGCGCCGTTGAAGAAGTAGTCGTTGAAGTTCTCGACCTGGTCCGTCGAATCGGCATGCTGCCTGGTACGCACCAGGCGCAGACCGACGTTGCCCCGCAGGCGATCGGCCTTGATATTGCCCTGCAGGTAGGCCGCAGAGATCTTTTCATCCACGTTGTAGACGAAGTTATCCTCATTCCGGGTCTGCATTTTTCCGTAAGTCTGGTTCAGATGATCGATGTAGGCCGGATAGTTAATCGCAGGGAAGGCACTGGCGCTGATGCCGCCAGCGAGATTGCCCAGGGATTGGCCGTACAGGTAACCCGATTGGAATTTATTGGCGGTGGCATCGCAGCCGGCCTGGAAGCGCTTGTCGTAATTGGCCGGATCGGCACCCTGGCATACCCAATAGTTGTTGCCCGTGCTGCGGTGGGTTCCGCCATCGCGGTACTTGGCGCCGAATTGCAGCGAATCGAGCCAATTGGTATCGGCGCGCCAGGTGAAATCGGCCTGCGCGTATTTCTGCTGCGTGCTGTTCCGGGTCCACGACGACTGGGTCGAACCCAGGTCGATTTCGCCAATGCCCTTCGCCAGGTTATCCATCAACTGCGGCGAGAACGTCATGGACGGTGTACCGACCGTGCTCCAGGCGCTGGCGTAGTTGCCGAGCGTCCAGCTGCCGTCGGCGTTCTGCACGCGCGGCTTGATCGGCATGGCGAACTGCATTTCCGGGCCGCCGTGGGCCCAGGTCCGGCCCAGCTTGAAGGTGGCGTCCAGCGATTGTCCATGCCAATCCGCTTCGAAATCAGCGCTCTGCGACAGCGCCTTTTCGCGGTTGTAGCTGCCCGTGATCTGCGGCGTCGGGATGGTGCAGTCGTCCGGTCCCCAGCCGCCAGCTTGCTGGCCGCCCGCTGCGGCCTGGCCTTCGCTGCAGTAATAGGTTTTCCCGGCGTGAGCGCTGTATTGCGCACCGGTGACCAGGGTGCCGCTGCGGTCGAACGTCAGGCCGTCAAGCATGCGCCCGCCCGGCCAGTTGCCGTCGCCGGAGTAGCGCGCCAGGTTCCATTCAGGAACCTTCAGGATATTGGTCTGCGAATTCTGCGACAGGTTGAAACGGAAGTAGTTCGCCGTCAAAGTCAGGTTGCGGACAGGCTTGAACTGCAGGGTAGCCTGCGCCCCCTTGCGCTCGCGCTCTTCGCTCTTGACACTGAGGTTGACCGAAGTCGGCATCATGAAATTGGTGTAGTACTTGCCGCCCTGGTCGTAGAAGCCGGACTGGCCCCACCAGTAGCTGTCGAATTTGGACTCCTTGCCGTTAACGTCCGTCGCAGGGTGCGCGTCGTAATCGTCGCCGTACCACTGCCAGTTCTCGGTGCTGGCGCCCATGGTGCGTGTGGTGCGCTTCTGCTGGGTATAGCCGACCAGAATACCGAAGCGATTGCCCTCGTCATGCCATGCATACTGGCCCGAGAACTGGCCATTGGTTTTCTTGGTGGTGTCGGCCCATGTCCCTTCGGCGGATACAAAACCGGTGCCGGACTTCACGTCCAGCGGGCGGCGCGTATGCAGGATCACGGTGCCGCCAACGCCGCCTTCATCGATCCGCGCTTCGGGTGTCTTGAACAGTTCCGCGCTCGAGAGCATGTTCGACGGCATCAGCATGTAGTTGAAGGAGCGCGACGGGTCGCCATTCGATTCGGCGGTGGCGATGTAATTGCCGTTCAACTGGGTCAGGGTCAGCTCCGACGATAGCCCGCGCACGCTGACGTTCTTGCCCTCGCCGCCGCTGCGGTCCACCACCACGCCGGGCACGCGCTGCAGCGCATCGGCCACGTTCTTGTCGGGGAACTTGCCGATATCCTCGGCGGTAATGACTTCGACGATCGAGTTGGCGTCGCGCTTCTGGTCCAGGCTCTTTTCGATCGAATAACGGTAGCCGGTGACGACCACTTTGTCTTTCGGGTCCACGTCGGCTGTTTGCGCATGGGCGTTGGCAATGGCCAGCAGCGCGGCGCTCACCGCCAGTGCGATCGGCGTAGCCCGGCATTGGCGCTGTCGTAAAGCGGGATTGGTTCTTAACGTCATGTATGTCTCCTCTCTGGTTATGCCCGGCGAGGGGCTTATATATGGATTTACTAAACCACCTGGATGCCGCCCAAATCCCGGCGGACACCGCATTCCATTGAGGAAAATTTACAAAGGAAGACAAGCCGCTTCAATAAACTTTCAAATTTTGCATGAAGTTTAGTGATGTTTTAGTAAACATGGTTGCAGCGGATTTGCGACACCTTGCGGTGGCCAAACCCAGTTGTCTTCCTTGGGCTTGCCGTCCGTCCATTCCACCCGGCAGAAGTTGATGCGCCAGGTGGTGCCGGCCTTTGGATGCGGCACCGGCTGCCTCGATGCGAAAGCAGTCTAGGGATAAGCGATCTCCAACGTCCAGCCCTGGTCCTTATCGTTGGACTTGTTCAAGCTGCCCCTGGATAGCGATGGCGGTTCGCAGGCCTTCGATGTCCCAGCTCTTTTACTAAACATTGATCGTCATCGCACTTGCTGCCGATTTACAAATACATTAAGCTCACGACTGAGAAGGCTTAGAGCGGGCTTCCTTCTAATCCCTGAATCAGCTCGTTCGCTTCCCTTCTCCCCTTCTTCATTCATGACCATCACCTCTTCCCAGGCAATTCTCCTGCGCAGAAAGGGTTTGCTTTTTATCGATGCAGGCCTCGATACGCTTCCGGGTAACTTTCTCGACGCATTCGAGATAAACCTGTCAGCCATTGGCTACGCTGTCTCCGCCAGGTTGCGCGCGCAGCTGGGAAGGTTATCGACCGCATCGCTAACGATTTTGCAAGCCCAGGTTTGGGAATTCCTTGCTGAAAAGGTGGGCGGCAACCAACAACATGTGCCTCTCTACCGAAGATTCCCTGAAGATGTTCCAAGCAATACGGACGAGGTTTTTCTCAAGCGAGTCTTGACCCACTTCATGCAGGAGGCAGGACAGCCTTGTCTGCACTGCTCGAAGGTTGGAACCACGCATGTGCTTAATCCATGCAGGCACGTCGTTTGTGACGCGTGCTTCGATGGCAGCAATCATTCTGCCTGCCCGATTTGCGAGGCACACACCGACCAGGACTCAAGGTTCTTCGCGCCCGTGCTGGAGCGCGGCACGCCAAATGAAAAGGTTCGCTTTAAACTGCTGGACCTCGGAGAGGATTTCGACCAGTCTTTACGCTCACTGTTTGTGAGCCTATGCCAAAGAGCGCAGGTAATGTCGCCCGACGATGTCGGCGATTTGCGTACGATTGTGCATGAGCGAGGACTGGGAGTCCTTGGCTGGCTTCCGCCCTCGATTCCCGTTCGCGAAAATGTCGCCCACGTTTTCGGATGCCTGCTTCAGTCCTTTGCCCCCGAAGTAGTCATGCAAGCAGCTCGCCAGTACATGAATACTGCCACGGATGCGCTCAGGCTGATCGCAGCGTACTCCGGTGCCGACGTTGGCCTGCTACCGCAGATGATTTATCGCCTGCGGCCGGTCGCTGAGCTAAGGGAAATTAAGCGGTACAGCCACTGGTTGCAACCGGGCTCTTATTGGAACAGCCGTGAATCGATTAGCCTTCCTGTGCAGGTGAATCGATTCAAGGTTGGCGTGTTAAAGCGTTCCATGCGACGCGCCATCCTGGCATTCCTGGAGCAATTGCATCCAAGCGCATTAAACGATGACCTTCTGCGGCATCGTGCCTTCTGGGTATGGGTCGGGGAATTCCTGCATCCCGGCGAATACCGGAAACGCTTCCCTAACGTCGCGCATGCGTTTGAGATCATCAGGAAGAAAGCTCCGGACGGGACTCGGCCTGCCGCCTGGAAGACCTACTATGGAAAGCTCGAGCAAGCGATCCAGGACAAGGATACGGCCTCCTTAACCGCTCTCTTGATGCAGCGCCCCGGCGAGCTCGCGCGACGCTTCGACCATGCGCTCCGTGTTGCAGGAGATGACATCGTCGCCATCGAAACCCTGGTGGCCGGCTTTGAGCAATGCGCCGGCAAGTTCTCCACTCCAGTGCTGCTGACTTTGATGGCAAGCCTGCCGACGCGAAATGCGAAGTTGCAATCGCGTGTTTATTGGCCAAAAGGCGCAACCATCAATGGGATTTTCGCGAGCGATAAGCGCGCTACCTTAAGCGATGCGACAATTCGGCGCTGCCTGATAGTCATAGAACGGGAGCTGCTCGCTCGATTTGCCAGCAAGCCTCGCGTCGACGACTTCCTCGTTGACGAAGCTCTGCGGACCATCATCGTTCCATTCAATGAACGTAGCGCCAGCAAAGCTGCGATTCAGCTGCCTCGGGGTTCAGTAATCGATGTGGAACCAAAAAAGATTGTGCGCCTTTTCCTGCATTGGTGCCAACCTGAAAATGGCCAGCGTACCGACCTTGACCTCTCTATCGGCTTCTACGACGAGAGCTGGAAATACGTTGGAACCTGTTCTTATTATCAGCGAGTCCTGCAGGGAGCCAATGGTGTCATTGCAACCAGCGCTGGCGACTTGACCAGTGCGCCCTTCCCCGACGGAGCCTCGGAATTCATTGACCTCGACTCCGAAGCCGCCCAACGACACGGCATTCGCTACGCGGTTGCAGTAATCAACAATTTTTCCGGCATGGCGTTTGAGGCGCTGGATCGTGCATTCGCCGGTATCATGCTGCGCGATGATGCTGGCGGTTCGCACTTCGATCCACGCACCGTAGAACTGAAATTTGACCTGCAAGGCGCAAACGGAATTTTCATGCCGTTGGTTCTGGACTTGCACGAGAAGAAGCTCCATTGGATCGACGTTTATTCAAAGGGACTACTGGAATTCAATAACGTCGCGACATCCGATTCGTCCATTGCGCAGATTTGCCCTGCGATGATCAATTATTTCGCCAGCGGCGTACGCGCAACCATGTACGAGCTGGCACTATTGCACGCCGCAGCGCGTGCGGATCGAGTGGTGATTGCGGGCGACGGCTATGCCGTGATTGAGCGCGGTGCTGAAGAGGGTTCTGCGGACTTCCTGGCCCGCCTGCGCAAAGGCGGCGGCGATCGCACCAGTACTCTGCCTGGCTTATCCGACGAGTCGGCGATAGCGGCAATAGTGGACGGCGATATCAACCTACCGGAAAAATGTAGCGCCTACGTCCTGAAGCCTGGAAAATCGAACGGAAATATCTCGGCCAGCGACTTTCTTTCATGACGCCGGTGAGCCGCCGGATTGTTTGATGGCCTCTTTGACGCAGCGCAGTCACTTCTGCCCGAGCAGCATATTGGCAAATCGCCCGGCGCCCCACTTCTTAATGTCGGATACTTGCCCGTCACCGAGTTCGATCAAGCGCAACTGGCCGGATGCATCAACGACTGTGTCAACAGAATAGAATGGACTACGAATCCGCCGGGCCACTTCGTGAACGAGTGCTGGAACGATTGCGTCCCGCGCGTATGCCCTGCCGTTAAGCACAAAGTAACGCTCCTCTGTTGAAGGAAGCAGATCCTCAAATTTTCGGATGCATACGCCGCCCTCAAGCTGCCCTCGATATTGCTCTATCAGCGCAACCACTTCAGCAATGCCTTCCGGCGACTTCGCGACAGATCCCTGCTGCGTGGTCAGCGATTTAACGAAATCCTTGACGAAATATGCTGGCCAATTCTTGCCAAGTACAAGCTTCGGGAAATCCGAATCCCTATCCGCCACAATCGTCTCAGGAGTCCACTCTGCGCAAAGCGAATACCATTCCGGCAAATAATGGCACAGCCGATATGCGGCTGGATTGGTTTGTAGGCGCCCCCCGGTTCCCGCAACAGCATCAAACAGGCGACCATACGCGTCGGGCGTCATCATCCAGCCTCGATAGACAATATCTTCTCCGGCTGGAAGCGCCGGCCTGGCACGAAACTGGCCGCACTCGAAATCCTCAACTGAAAATAGAGAACCGGTGAGGCCCGCAGCAGTAACGGCAGAAAACTCTTCTGCATATGCTTCGTCAACAGCAGACTTGTTGAATGGGTCAGACGGGTAAAGCAGGTGCATCGGAAATTCCTTTATTCCTCAGTTGCTAAATCCTGTTGCCGCGCCTCGCTGCGCAGGAAGTCCGAGAACCACTCCAGCGCTTCCTGCTCGCCGCGGCTCGGGCGCCAGCACATGTAGTAAGCGCCTTGCGTGGTCAGAGCCTGATCGAAGGGGCTGACGAGCGTCCCCCGCTGCAAGTCATCACGAATCAGCACCATGCGGCCAAGGGCGATGCCCTGCCCGTTGAGCGCCGCCTGCATCAGCGCATTGCTGTCATCGATCAGCGGTCCACGCAGCGCCAGCGACGGCGCCAGTCCTGCCTGTTCAAACCATCGCTCCCAGTCATCGCAGCTGTCTTCATGCAGAAGCGTATAGTGCGCCAGGTCGGAAGGCGTCCTTAGCGACGGTCCATCCTTCAGCAGCGCCGGCGAGCAGACCGGCAGCAGATCTGTGCCGAACAGGCGCTCGCATTCCACGCCCGGCCATTTTCCATCTCCCCAGCGTATCGCCAGGTCGATCCCGTCGCGCCCCAAATCCGTATGCATCACGGTATGCACCAGCCGCACCTCAAGCTGGCTGTGGGCCGCGAGGAATCGGTCCAGGCGGCCCACCAGCCAGCGCGAACTGAATGCAGGCGTCACCGCCACTGTCAGCCGCCTGCGGGAGCGCCCTTCACCTTGGGCCAGCTGCGACAGCACCCTATCTATGCGGCCGAAGGCGTCGACCAGGCTGCGCTGCAAAATCGCCCCTTCGCCGGTCAGACTGATCGCACGCGTCATGCGCTTGAACAGCTTTATCTGCAGCGATTCCTCCAGCGTCTTGATCTGATGGCTTACGGCGGCCTGCGAGATGCACAACTCGTCGGCGGCGCGGGTAAAACTCATGTGCCGCGCGGTGACTTCGAACGTTTTCAACTGCCTTAACAGACTGGAAGAATGAACCACGAAACGCTCCATGCATAAGGATTCCTAATGTATCGCATGCATACTGATCATTTGTCAACATCATTTCGCTCATTGAAGATGGGGCCCGATTCCCATCAACAGGAAATGACATGGAACCTGGCAAACCCTTCACCCATCCCTACATTCCCAACTCGGTCCCCGCCGTACGCGACGCCATGCTGCAGGCTGTAGGCGCCGCCAGCACCGAAGATTTTTTTGCCGATATCCCTGCCGCCCTGCGCATGCAGGCGCCGTTGGCGCTCCCTGCACCGCATCTTTCGGAAGCACGCCTGAAGCGCCATGTCGACGGGCTGCTGCGCAAGAACGCCCATTGCGCGACTCACCTCAGCTTCCTGGGCGGTGGCTGCTACCAGCACCATGTCCCGTCCATCTGCGACGAGATCAATGGCCGCAGTGAATTTGCCACCGCCTACGCCGGCGAACCGTATGACGACCATGGCCGTTTCCAGGCCCTGTTCGAATACTGCAGCATGATGGGGGCGCTGCTGGAGATGGACGTCGTCAACGTGCCCGTCTACGATGGCATGCAGGCTGCCGCCACCGCAGTGCGCATGGCAGGACGCCTCACCGGCCGGCGCCGCGTCGTCGTCGCTGGCCACATCAATCCGGACAAGCTATCCGTGATGTATAACTATGGCCGCGCCGACCTGGACTTTGTCAGCGCCCCCTTCGGCGCGAAGAGCGGCCTATTGGACATTGGCGCAGTAAGCCAGCTGCTGGACCAGCACACCGCCGCCGTGTACGTCGATATCCCGTCCTTCCTCGGCACCATTGACGACGGTGCCGCACTGGCCGCAGCAGCACATGCCGTGGGCGCGCTGTTCGTGGTCGGCGTCGACCCGGTCTCCCTGGGCGTACTCGCACCGCCGGCCAGCTATGGCGCGGACATCGTCTGCGGCGATATCCAGCCTTTGGGGATGCATATGAATTATGGCGGCGGCCAGGGCGGCTTTATCGCTAGCCATGATGATCCCGCCATCGTCATGCAATATCCCTCGCGGCTATTCGGCATCGTACCGACCAGCGTTCCCGGGGAATACGGGTTCGGCGACGTGGCCTACAGCCGCACGTCCTTCGACAAACGCGAGAACGGCAATGAATTCGTCGGCACGGCCGCTGCTCTGTGGGGCATCACCGCCGGCGTTTTCCTGGCATTGATGGGACCACAAGGCATGGGCGAACTGGCCAGCGGAATCGCCCAGCGCACCGCCTATGCGAAACAGCGCATCGCCCGCCTACCCGGGGTACGCATCGCGCATGGCGGCAGCAGCCATTTCCGAGAGTTTGTGGTCGACTTCAACGGCACAGGCCTGCCGGTGGGCGCCATCAACGCCGCCTTGCTGAAGAACGGCATCTTCGGCGGCCACGACCTGGGCAGCGCATTCCCGGCGCTAGGCCAGTGCGCCCTGTACGCCTTTTCCGAAGTCCACACGCAGGAAGACATCGACCTGCTTTGCGCAACGCTCGAGAAAGCGATCCAACAATGAATTCCATGGATAACATTGCCACCCACCGCAAGCAAGCGGTACGCCGCTACCACCAGGCACGCTGGGATGAACCGGTCATCTTTGAACTGAGCCAGCCCGGCGAGCACGGTATCCTGGTGCCGGAAATCGAGCCGGGGATTGCGCTTGCCGTTGGCGAGCCCCTGGCCGGACTGCCCTCCTCCATGCTGCGCCAGCGTGCGCCGGCATTGCCCGAAATGTCCCAGAACCGCGTCCTGCGCCATTACCTGCGGCTGTCGCAGGAAACCCTGGGCGCCGACTTGAACGTCGACGTCGGACAGGGTACCTGCACCATGAAGTACAACCCAAAAATCAATGACCAGCTGGCACGCCAGCCCGGCATGTCCGAGCTGCATCCGCGCCAAGCCGACAGCACGGTACAGGGCATGCTGGAGGTGATGGACAAGCTGGAAGGCGTTCTGCGCGAGGTGTCCGGCATGGACGCCGTATCGCTGCAAGCGCGCGGCGGTTCGCAAGCAATTTTCGCGAATATGTCCATGGTGCGCGCCTGGCACGAAAGCCGCGGCGAAGCATCGCAGCGCGATGAAGTGATCACGACCATCTTCTCGCACCCGTCCGACGCGGCCTGCGCCAAGCTGGTTGGCTACAAGGTCATTACCATCTATCCGGACGCCGACGGCTACCCGGACCTGGCGGCGCTGAAGGCGGCAGTCTCGCAGCGCACGGCGGCACTGGTGATCACGAATCCCGAAGACACCGGTATCTTCAATAGCCGCATTCGGGAATTCGTCGACGCGGTGCATGCAGCCGGCGGGCTGTGCGTCTATGACCAGGCCAATGCAAACGGCTTGCTGGGAATCGCACGCGCACGCGAGGCTGGTTTCGACCTGTGCCACTTCAACCTCCACAAAACCTTTGCCACGCCCCACGCTTGCGGAGGCCCGGCCGTTGGCGCAGTTTGCTGCACCGAGGCGCTTGCCCCCTTCCTGCCAGGACCCACGGTTCGCCACATGGATGGCCGCTACCAGCTGGTGAATGGCGGAGATCAATCCATCGGAAAAATCAGCAGCTTCACCGGCACCGCCCCGATCATGCTGCGTGCTTATGCCTGGATCATGAACCTGGGCGCCGAAGGCCTGCGCACCGTGTCGGAAATCGCGGTCCTGAACAACAACTACATGATGCACGAGCTCCTGAAGATCGACGGTCTGACCGCCCCTTATGCAGCGGGCAAGCGCCGCATCGAGCAGGTGCGCTACAGCTGGTCCGGGCTGACCGCGGCGACCGGCGTCACGTCGGAGGAAATCGGCCTGCGCGCGGCCGACTTCGGCGTGCATTACTGGACCAGCCACCATCCATATGTGGTGCCCGAACCGGCTACGATCGAGCCGACCGAATCCTATTCGCGCGCCGACCTGGACGAGTTCATCGGCGTCATGCGCCATATTGCAGGGGAAGCACGCAGCAATCCCGATGTCGTGAAAAACGCACCGCACAACTGCCCGGTGCATCGCATCCAGGGCGAAACGCTGGACGATCCTGAACGCTGGGCGATCACCTGGCGCGCCTATCTGCGCAAATTGGGCGAACGCGGACGGGCATGAAGATCGGCCTGGTGGTCAACCCATGGGCAGGCATCGGCGGCCCAGCCGGGCTCAAAGGCTCGGATGGAATCGACTGCGTCCAGGCCGCGCTTGACGCAGGAAGCCTGCCGCAGGTGTCCTCGCGCCTGGCCACCATGTTCGACGCCTGCGGCGACGCGGCACAAACTGCGAGCTGGTACGCCGCCGACGGCGCGATGGGGCTGGCAGCCTTGCATGCAGCGGGCGTCAAGTCTTGTGCGGCGGTTCCCGTACGATCCCCTTCCCGGGCGGAAGACACTCGGCGTGCCGCTTGCATGTTGGCCGGCATGGGAATCGACCTGTTGCTGTTCGCCGGCGGCGACGGGACGGCGCGCGATGTCCTGGACGGGCTACGCGATGCCGGGGCAATCGGCAGCCTGCCGGTGCTCGGCCTTCCCGCCGGCGTCAAGATGCAGTCCGGGGTCTTTGCCAACCATCCGACGGCGGCCGGTCTGCTGCTGCGCCAATTGTTGCAGAACGGCCTGGCCGCATGCAGCGACGCCGAAGTCATGGACCTGGACGAAGATGCGCTGCGGCGCGGCCTGATCCTTCCGCGTCTTTACGGCTACTTGCAGCTTCCGCGATCGCCGTCGCTGACGCAAGGCGGAAAATCGCGCCGCGCCAACGGAAGCAGCTTCCAGCGCCAGGCCATCGCACGCAGCTTTGCCGAAGGAATGGAGGAGCGCTCGCTATACCTCGTCGGGCCAGGTTCCACCACCCTGGCCTTGCTTGAACTGTTTGGCGCCGAAGGCAGCCTGCTCGGCGTGGACGCTTTACTGGGCGATGGAACACTGCTGGCGCGCGACGCCACGCGGCTTGAACTGGAAGACCTGGCGGCCAGCCGGCAAGTGCCGCTGCACCTCGTGCTGTCGCCAGTCGGCGGCCAAGGCATGGTGCTGGGGCGCGGCAACCAGCAGATCTCTTCGCGCCTGCTGCGGGCGGCCGGCCGCCGCGGCCTGCATGTGCTGGCACCGCGCGAGAAACTCATGTCGCTGCATGGCGGCGTGCTGCGCATCGACAGCGGCGATGCCGATCTGGATGCGGAATTCAACGGGTACCTGCCCGTTACGACTGGGTACCGGGAACAGACGATGTGGCCTGTCTCGGCATAGCGGCAATCAAAATCAAAAACTTGAGGAGAACAAGATGAGAGGCAAAACCGGGTTGACCATTTCGGTCGCCACCCTGGCCCAGGTCGCGGCCATACACGGCGCGCAGGCGCAGGACTCTGCTAGCGCTACCGGAAACGGCGCGGTAATCCCGGAGGTGGTCGTTACCGGTACCACGGCAAAACACCGCACCAAGCTGGAATCGTCGGTGGCCATCACCACGGTGGAGGCGGCGAAGCTGGAGAAGCTGGCGCCGCACAGCCTGGCTGACTCCCTGCAGCAGGTGCCCGGCCTGTGGGTCGAAGCATCCGGCGGCGAAGTGTCGAACAACGTCTCTCCGCGCGGGCTCAGTGGCGGCGCGGCCTTCCAGTTCATCAGCCTGCAGGAGGATGGGCTTCCGGTGATTTACGACGGCGAACTGGTGGACGTCCTGCTGCGGGAGGATGTCACCATCAAGCGTTTCGAAGCGATTCGCGGCGGCACGTCCGCCATTCTCTCCACCAATGGGCCAGCCGCCATCGTCAACTTCATCAGCCATAAAGGCAGCCAGACGCCGCAGGGCGAAGTCAAAGTCACCGTCAGCGACTACAATATGGTGCGCACCGAAGGCGTCTATTCAGGCCCGATCAACGAAGACTGGACGTATTCGGCCGGCGGCTATTACCGCCGGGGAAAGGGCGTACGGCCGATCGGCATCACGGCCGACCACGGCGGCCAGTTCCGCCTCAACCTGAGCCGCCGCCTGGCCGGCGGTGAGCTGAACCTGTCGGCCAAGTACGTCAATGACCACAACACCTTCTATCTGCCGATCCCGCTGACCAACCCGGCCAAACCGACCGGCGTTCCGGGCGTCGACCCGCATTATGGCTCGCTGGACGGCCCCGACGTGGCCCATATCAGCAACACCACCACCAACGGCACCATCAACACCAACCTCGACACCGGCTTTCACGTGCTGGCCAAGGTGCTCGGCGCGGACCTGCAGCATGAACTGGGCGGCGACTGGTCATTCCGCAACAACGCCCGCTACACTCGCTACGACGTCGCCCCGCACTCGGTGTTCAATGGCCCGAACAGCTACCTGGTCCGGGCGGGCAACCGTCTCGATCCCGAACAATCCAGCGACGTCGCGGCGCTGCTGGCACGCTTCGGCGGCACGGCAAAATTCGCCTATGCGGGTACCGGACAGGTGATCGCCGATCCATCAACCCTGAACGGCAACGGCTTCACCACCGACGCCGTTGCCGAGACGCGCTTCCGCTCCCTCGGCCATTTTGTCGACAAACTTTCCCTGACAAAGGAAAACGATAGCAACAGCTTTACTGCCGGCGTGCTTTTCGCGTCGCAAAAGCTGCATGAAGACTCCGACTACGGCGCCCGCATCATCACCGAGGTACGCGATCAGCCACGACGCCTTGACATCGTCGCTGTCGATGCGAACAACAAGATCCTCGGCTACCTCTCCGACAAGGGCGTGCTGCGAAATGGCTATTTCTATGAACGGCATAAGGGAGATATGAATTCAACCTCCCTGTTCGTCAACGATGAATGGAAGGTGAACAGGAAGCTGCGTCTCGACGCGGGCGTGCGCTACGAAATCGCCCGCTACGACGTGCAGGATGAAAACGTACTGGCGGCGGGCGACGACCTACCCGGCAACAGCCTGACCGAAGGCGCGATCATTCCCGGCGCATTCAATCCGGATGGCAGCGACAAGGACAATATCATCGCCAACAACTACATGCGGCGTGCGGGCACCGGAGAATGGACCCGCAAGAAGAAGACCATCAAGGAAACCTCCTATACGGCGGGCTTCAATTACGCCTTCAACGACCACGTCGCCGCTTACGGGCGCTATGCAAGCGGCACCAATATGCCGACCCTGTATAGCGCTGACAGCTTCGTCGACGGCGCCAGCCGCCTTAGTTTCGCCGAGGCGGGCGTGCGCTACATTTCTCCGTTCTGGACCACGTCAGCCACGCTGTTCCACACCAAGTTCGACAACCTGTCCTTCGGTGAAACCAACCAGGCCACGGGCGACTTCCGCCAGGTTTTCGTCAAGACGCTATCGACCGGGGTCGAGCTGGAAGGCGTCGTCAACCTGTACAAACGCTTTTCGCTGGAATATGTCGCCACCATCCAGGATGCCACGATCAACGGCATCGATCCGAACGCTGAAGAGGCCAAGCAAAACGGCAATCAGGTGATGCGTACGCCGAATACGCAAGTACGCTTGATCCCGACGGTGCACTTCGACTTCGGCGACCTGTTCCTGGTCTACACCCGTATCGGAAAACGCTACGCCGACTTCGAAAATGCGCTGGAGCTGCCGGCCTATCACGTACTCGACCTGGGCGCGGAATTCAGGATCGACAAGCACTGGAAGCTGAACTTCAAGGTCAACAACGTGACCAACGAAATCGGCCTGACCGAAGGCAATCCGCGCAGCGGCTTTAACCAAAGCTCGAACGGCAGCCTGTTCTACGCACGCCCCATCCTCGGCCGCAACGCCACGCTTTCACTGTCCTATCGCTTCTAAGCAGTCGCCGGCCGGATGCATTATGCACCCGGCCATTTTTTCATTCCCGTGCTACCCTTCCGTCCATGATCAAAGCCAGTCTCGGTTTGCTGCTGATCGCAGCGACAGCCCCCCAGGCCCAGCCGCCGTCCATCAACCGGTACGGCACGCCATTCGCCGCGCGCGAATTCGACGCCGAAGAAAACCAGCGCTTCAACCCGATGTTCGATGCCGGCAGCTGGCATGGCTACCTTCTTCCCGACAAGCCCGAACTGGCCGGATCCTTCAGCGGTCCGCTGGTAGTCGCGGAGGAATATGCCGTCTACATCGCACCTGCCCTGGAGCGCCTGGCACTGAGCGATCGCCGCACGGGACGCAGCTTCAAACCCAAACAGGCTCGCTGGACCAGCTTCGCCCGCCCCGGCGTATTGAGCCAGCGGCTTGCGTGGCCAGGGCTGCGGCTGGATGTGGACCTGCACTTCGTCAGTTCCTACACCGCCCTGGTGCGTTATCGCTTGCGCAATACATCCGGCAAAGCCATGTCGCTGAAGGCGCATTGGCAGGGAGAGCTGGTCACGCAGTGGGGGAAGGAGGGTTCGATAGCGGCGCTCCAGCCAGCCTGGAAACCGGAAGTCCGTCAACAAGGCAGCGGAATCAGCGTCGTATTCGGCAAGGTGCGCGACACCGGCAATATCATGACCAGCGGGAGCTCGCGCTACCGCATCGAGCGCAGCGTACGTTCGCAAGATAGCGTTGCCGGCCAGCGCTACGTCAGCAGCGCCGACCTGCCGCAGCTTCCTGCTGGCCGCCAGCTCAACATATACAGCGCCTACAGCTACCAGCTGGACGACGCGGATGCCGCCGGTTCGCAGGCGGAAGCGCTGCTTTCCAGCACCGCGAACATGGAACAGGCCATCGCCGCCAGTGAGCATCGCTGGTCGACCTGGCTGGCAAAGCTGCCCGCCTCGCCTCTCAGCACCAAGGCGCTCGAGACCCTGATCGGCAACTGGCGCGCGCCGCGCGGCGCTTTCCGCCATGATGCAATGGTGCCGTCCACCACGGCACGCTGGTTCAATGGCGCCTGGACCTGGGACACATGGAAGCAGGCCTACGCGCTGGCCGCCATCGATCCGTCCCTCGCGGCCAACACGGTGAGGTCACTGTTCGATCACCAGATCCTGGCAAACGACCCGATCCGCCCGCAGGACGAAGGCATGGTGCCCGACAACGTCTTCTACAACAAGGAGGAGGTGCGCGGCGGCGACGGCGGCAACTGGAACGAGCGCGACACCAAGCCGCCGCTGGCCGCATGGGCCGTATGGGAAATCTACCGCCACTCCCATGACCGCTCCTGGCTCTGTGAGATGCAGCCCAAGCTGGAAGCCTACCACCGCTGGTGGTACCGCAACCGTGACCATGACCAGAACGGTTTGGCCGAATACGGCGCCACCGTCCATCCGCTGCACAATAATGCCGCCGGCCAGTTGCGATTCCGCGTCAAGCCGCTCTCGCCATCCCCACTGGAAGGCTGCAGCGAAGGACAGGACGGCATGCGCGAGTGCCTGGGCGTCACCGCTTACAACCGCATTGTCGACAACGCGCAATATGCGGCGATCGATCTACCGGTCCAGCATGCGGCAGGATTCGAGTCGGGCATGGACAATGCCGCGCGCTTCGGCTTCATCATCCCCGCCGCCCTGCAGCGCTATGCGGAAATAACGTATGGCGGCGACCTGGCGGCGGCACGGCGCGACTGGCAGGTGCGCGTGCTCGAAAACCGGGATAGCCAGGGTAGGCTGCTTGGCTATTCAATCGACCAGGAGTCGGTCGATCTGAATGCCTTCCTGTATCGCGAAAAGCTCGTGCTGTCCGATATCGCAAAGGAACTTGGCCAGCATGACGCCGCACGCAGCTGGCAGGAGCAAGCGATACATTTGCGCGGGATGATCAATGCCGCCTTC
Source organism: Pseudoduganella violaceinigra DSM 15887 (assembly GCF_000425385.1). GTDB lineage: Bacteria > Pseudomonadota > Gammaproteobacteria > Burkholderiales > Burkholderiaceae_D > Rugamonas > Rugamonas violaceinigra. The sequence goes on from NZ_AUDI01000001.1 coordinate 588,708, forward strand.
TTCGATCCCGTCAGCGGCTTCTATTACGACCGCCAGCTGGGCGGCAAGCTGCTGACCATGCGCGGACGCGGCCCCGAGGGGTGGACCGCCCTTTGGGCCGGCGCCGCCGAGCGACGGCAAGCGGAGGCAGTCATCACGAAAATGCTGGATCCTGGGGAATTTGCCACGCAGGTGCCAATGCCGACCGCCGCGGTTTCCAATCCATCCTATGATCCGCAGATCTATTGGCGCGGCAGGGTGTGGCTGGACCAGCTTTATTTCGGCGCGGCGGCCCTGCGCCGTTATGGCCGCGGCGCCGACGCCGACGCCATAACGAGGCGCTTCATCTCCGGCGCGGAAGGCCTTCTGGGCGATTCTCCGATCAGGGAAAACTACCACCCGGTCACCGGCCATATGCAGGGGGCCACCAACTTCAGCTGGAGCGCTGCACACCTGCTGATGCTGGAACGCGATTGGGAAAACTCGCCGAAGTAGCAAGGCCGCGCTCGTACTGGCGGTACTTCCACAGCGCCCACCCCAAAAACAGGACCACGCCGCCCACGTTGTAGCCCAGCGTGAGCAGCAGGTCCTGGCCTGCGGGGAAAATCGCGGCGATAAAGGCCAGCCCGGAGAACACCAGAAGCACGCCGGCCACGGCAAGGCCGACCGGCCGCGATCCCATACGGAAGCCGCGCGGCAGGTGATCCAGGCGCAGGCGCAAATGGAAATAAGCGGCCATGATGATCAGCGGCGGCAGCAGCGCGGTGGCGGCAGTCATATTGATCACCACGTTGAGCAGCTGGTTCACATTGGACGATCCCAAGGCCGGAATGAGCAGCAGCGGCACGACCACCCAGAACTGTATCCATGCGGCGCGCTCTGGCATATCGTGGCGATTCAGCGCAATGGCGCGTTCGCCGAAGATGCCTTTCGGGATCTCCGAAAACAATGCCTTGACCGGCGCAGCTGTCCACACCATCAGGGTGCCGAAAGACCCGAGCAGCATGACAGCGCCCACCAGGCGGTTCAGCAGCAATGGCTGGATGGCATGCTTCTCGCCCAGGGCACCGAACACCTGGAAAATACCCGATGTATAACTCAATCTGGAGGCAGGAACATACAGGTCGAGTACCAGCGCCGATACCGAGTACAGCACGCCAATCAGCAATCCTGCGAAAACAATGGTGCGTACAAAGGTCCTGGCGCCGCCTCGCACATCGTTCAGGAAGACGCCGACGGACTCCGCACCGCCGGCCGCAAACAATATCAAAGCCATCGCCCCCATATAAGACCAGCTGAAGGAAGGCATCATTGCAGCTGCGGTGATGGGTGTGGCGGGCACGGCGCCCTCCAGCCAGTCGATAAGGCTCAAGGCAACAAAGCCGAACGCCATCACCAGCACCAGCGAGCTGCCGATGGAAGTCACGCGCCCGACCCATGCCGCGCCCTTGGTCGACACCCAGGTGGCAAATGCGAACAGCAGCACCGACAGCAGTACCGTGGCGAGCGGCGAGAACTGGACTTCGTAACCCAGCCACGCATAGGACGAGTACACCAGGATGTTGGGCAGCACCGAAGTAAAATAGAACAGGTTGACGAACCAATAGCAGTAGGCGCCGACGAATGCCCATTTATCGCCCATCGAAGAGCGGATCCACTGGTAGATGCCGGATTTGGCATCCTTATTCAGGCTGACGAATTCCGCGATGATCAACACATAGGGAATGAAAAATATCGCTGTCGCAAACAGGAAGGACGGTACCGATGCCATGCCGATGGCGATATTGCTGTTGACGACATTCCTGATATTGAAGATCGCTGCCACCGCCATTGATAGCAGCATGAAGCGGCCGATTTTCCTGTTACCGGAGGTTGCCATGGTCAGTTCACTTATTGTGGAATGCCGCGCCTTCTATCGTCACCATCAGCACCAACTTGCGTAGATGCGCTGAACCCAGCTGCCGGTAGGCGTACCGATTGTCGAAGATCAGTAATTGGCCTGCGACGGCGGTGTGCTGTCCTGTGCTTTCACCGCTTAGGGTTTCGCGGTCGGTTTCGTCACTGTAGGGAACCAGCCGTTCCAGCGATTCTTTCTCCGCATATTCGACGGTCTCGCTGCCTGAAACGTAGTAGTGGATTTCCACGTAACGCCGGTTTCCGGTGAAGCTGCGCGCTGCGGCGGCATGCCCTTCCACCAAGCGGTAGACCAGTGAGTCCCCGATGGAATGGCAGACGCCCGCCTTCATCGTCGGCAAGTTGGCAATGGCCTCCAGGCAGCGCCGCCATTTCTTCGCCGAGTGATAACGCAGGCGGAATTCATCCAGGCTGTCCAGGATGATCACAGTCCGTCCTCCCCGCTCAGCGGCGACAAGTCCAGGGTGTAGCGGAAGGGTTCCAGGTAAATCCTGTGGGATTCAAGTACTTCGGAGCCCCAGGAATTGGAACCCAGTCCGCTGACCTTGTAATCGAGATTGACAGTCCAGAAGTCCTCGTCGCACAGCGCATTATCGTGCCGCGTGGCCGCAATCTGTTCCGCGCTATAGGGCCAGACGCTGAAGTTGATTCCTTGCTCCGCATCGATACGAACGCCTTTACCGCGCCTGTCCCGCAGGGTGGCCCATCGTACGTCCATGCGGTTGCCGTTATCCTGCGGCTTGGGATAGTGCTCGAACATGTCGGCGGCGTCGCAGCGATAGCGGTCAACGATGCTGCATGCTTTGCTGTCCGGGTAGTTTTCGCCGGGACCCCGGCCAAAATATTCGACCTGGTCCAGCTGGCGGTGCAGAGCCAGCGACATGCCGATCTTCGGGATCATGTCGTGGAAGCCGCCGTACGGCGTACCGGAGAGGGTGACCCGCACCCGCCCCGCACCATCGATGAGGTAGTGGTAGCGGCAACGCATTCCATAGCCCAGCACAGGCGGCGCAATCTGGCAGTCGACAAGGACTGCCACTTCGTCGCCACTGCGCTGGACCTGCATGCCGCGCAGATGTTCCTGCATGATGTTCAGGTGCTGCGGCAGCCACAGTACCTCATTTTCCTGCTTATGGTTGTCGATGCAGGGTTTGTAGAACGCGATCTGCGGGGGCCGCGCGAGCAGCGGCGTTCCGTGCGCCGTCCACTCCTTGAACTTGCCGGTCAGTTTGCAAAATGCCATGCGGAAGCCTGCACCTTCCACGACGAATTCCAGGCGGCGCTCCGTCAGCAATGGCGGCGCCGCAGCGGCAGGCGTACGCCATGCCTGCAATGTCATCGATGGCAGTGCGAACTGGTACACCGCCAGCTCATGCTGCGCCTCGCTGTAGGCCGTCGCATTATCGCGCAGCACACGCACGTTCAGGTAGCACTGGCCTGTCCCGCGCGGAGGTTCTGCAAAGCGCACTTCCCGCCGCTGGCCCGGCGATAGTGGCGGAAGCTCCACATGTTCACGCCGCAGCAGCTCGCCGTCGGCCTTGACCTCGACCAGTAGCGACACGCCTTCAAGGGTGCTGAACCAATAGCGGTTCTCCACTTCGATGGTGCCTGCTGCGGCGTCGATGGCGCGTATCTTTACCGGTGCGATCACCTGCTTGTATTCGCGCAGGCCGGGTCCCGGACGCTGGTCCGGGTAGATCAAGCCATCGCAGCAGAAATTACCGCTGTTGGGATAATCGCCGAAGTCCCCGCCGAAGGCGTAGAACGGCCGCCCCGCAACCTCGGGACGCAGGATCGCGTGATCGCACCATTCCCACAGAAAGTGCCCCTGCAAATGCGGGTACCGGTTGAATACGGCCTGGTACTCGCTCAGTCCTCCGGGGCCGTTGCCCATGGCATGCCCGTACTCGCACAGGATGCGCGGCTTATCCATCGGATATTCGCCGAACGCATTCATCATCTGCACCCGCGAATACATGGTGCTGACCACGTCGCACACTTCCGCGTCGCGATCTTCTTCATAATGGATCAAGCGGCTTGGATCGATCTGCCGGCAGCGCGCCGCCATTGCACGGATATTGCAGCCGTAGCCCGACTCGTTCCCCAACGACCACATGATGATCGAAGGATGGTTTTTCTGGGCGTGCACGTGCCGCTCAATGCGGTCGACAAATGCTCGTTCCCATGCCGGGTCGTCGGTGATCTGACTAAGGTTGCCAATGTTGACGAAACCGTGTGTCTCCACATCCGTTTCGGCCATCACGAACAGGCCGTACTGGTCGCATAATTCGTAGAAACGGGGATCGTTCGGGTAATGCGCGGTACGCACCGAATTGATGTTGTGCTGCTTCATTAGCACGATGTCCCGTTCGATACGCTCCATCGTCACCGCGCGGCCGCGCAGCTGGTCGTTGTCATGCCGGTTTACCCCATGCAGCTTGAGGTAGCGGCCATTGACATGCATCAGGCCGTCCTTCACCGTTACCTCGCGGAAGCCAATGCGCAGGGGCACCACCTCCAGCAGCTTGCCGGAGTCGTCGAAGAGGCTGATCTCCAGCCGGTAAAGATAAGGATCTTCAGCATTCCAGTGGCGCGGCCCGGCGACTTCCGCCGCCCATTCCAGGTCGCAGCCGCCCCCATCCTGCAGCAGCCGGCCGCCATCGTATAGCCCCCATTCGATGCGCCAGCCATCGCGTCGAGACACATCCACCGAAACGGATAGACGGGCATCCACACAGGCATCGTCGAAGCCGGTCTGCACAAAGACATCCTGCAGGTGGAGCGCGCCTTTTCCCACCAGGTAGACGTCGCGGAAGATGCCGGCCGTCCACCACATATCCTGGTCTTCAAGATAGCTGGAATCCGCCCACTGCAGCACACGCACGCTGAGCAAGTTTTCTCCTTCCACCAACAGTCCCGTAATATCGAATTCCGCCGCCAGCCGGCTGCCCTTGCTCATCCCGGCATAGCTGCCATTGACATGGATTTCGAAGTACGTCTCGACGCCATCGAAACGCAGGATGACGCGCTCGCCGCGCCACTCCGGTCCCAGTGTCCACCGGCACTGGTAGGCGCCGGTCGGATTGGATGAAGGCACGTAGGGAGGATCCACCGGAAACGGCATGCCATCATCGGTGTACTGCAGCTTCCCGTGGCCCTGCATCTGCCACATGCCGGGAACTTCGATCGCACCCCAGCCATCCATGTACTCGCTGTAGAACTGCGACGGCACCTGCAGCGGGTGTTCGAAGTAAGCAAAGCGCCACGAGCCGCTCAAGGAGAGGAAGCGGCGGCTGCGCTCGCGCTGGAAGCTGCGTGCGGTATCTGCATCGGCGTAAGCAAAGAAATAAGCGTGCGGAGGTAGCCGGAGCTCCTCCAGCAGCTCGGGGTTCTCCCACTTGTTCACGGTTTATGCCGATCCAGCCAGGCCACCGCCGTCCACCACCAGCGCATCTCCGGTGACGAAGGAAGAACGATCCGATGCGAGGAACAGCACGGCCTGCGCAATTTCCGGCGGTTTACCAACGCGCATCAGGGGCCGGCTGGCGCCGGCCGCAACCAGGGCATTCTGCTCAAGCCCCAACTGCTGCGCTTCATTGCGCAGCATGGGGGTATCGGTATCCCCGGGGCAGACGCAATTGACGCGGATATTCTGCGGCCCATGATCCACCGCCATGGCCTTGGTCATGATCACCACCGCCCCCTTGGAAGCGCAATAGGAAATGGCATCCTTCCCGCCCACCAGCCCCCAGCCCGATGCCGTGTTGATGATGCTTCCGCCGCCCTGCTCCTGCATCACCGGCACGGCGTATTTGCACATCAGGAAAATCGACTTGACGTTGACCGCCATGACCTGGTCCCATTCCTGTTCGGTGGTGTGGATCACATTGGCCCGCCGCGTGATGCCCGCATTGTTGAACAGGACATCCAGGCGGCCGTAGCGCGACACGGCAGCATGCACCGCGGCTTGGCAATCGGCGGCAACAGCGACATCGGTGCGGATGAAGGAAGCGCGTGCGCCGGCTGCCGTCAGGGCGGCCACCGCCATTTCGGCGGCCGCGCCATCGCGGTCGGCGATCAGCACGGTCGCGCCTTCGCGCGCAAACAGTTCCGCCGTGGCGCGCCCAATGCCGGAAGCCCCTCCTGTAATCAACGCCACCTTGCCCGCCAGTTCGCCTTGCTGTTGCATGTGCTGTCTCCGTATTAGGGGTGATGATCCATCTTGCCGCGATTCCGGCGGTATTGACAAATGAATACTTCAAACGCCATGCATAAGGCCAGCTAATGGATACCGCAGAGCGGCTTCACAAGGAACGCATCAGGCTTTCACAGTCGGCCGATACATTAGTTTCTCCACACACCCGGGAGAACAGCATGGCAATTCCGCGCCAATTGGCAGTTGTCGGCATCGCGGCCGTCTCGATCATTTCGATTCCGTTCATCGCTTCGCAATGGAGCGATGCAATGCAGTGGGAGCCATCCGACTTTCTGGCTGCCGGCACACTGCTGGCGGGCGTCGGCGCGTCCTACGTACTGCTGGCGAGCTATATGGACAATGCGGTGCAGAAGGCTGTGCTGGCGGCCGTGCTGGCGGTCGGCCTGCTCTCGGTGTGGATGGAACTTGCTGCCGGCGTATTCGGAGTGCCTTTCGCTGGCAACTGAGAATTGTGCAGATTTCGATGCCGCGCGATTAAAACAGCGCCTGCTGCGCCGTAGTCAATGCGGCGAAACTGTCATGCAGCGGAAGCAGGATGGCGTCGGCGATCGGCTGCAGCTGCTTGTCGAGGTAATGCTGGTAGTCGATAGGCGAGCGCTGGTTTTCCAGCGGTTCCGGCCCGCCGGTGGTGATCACATAGCTGATCCGGCCGCCGTTCTGATAGCGCAGCGGACGTCCCTGTGCCTTGTTGAATTCATCGGCAAGCCGGGCGGCGCGCACCTGCGGCGGCACGTTGACCTGGTATTCGTCCAGCCGGTGGCGCAGGCGTTTGCGGTACACCAGCAAATCATCGTGTTCGCCCGACAGCGTCTTGCGCACATAGTCGCGCACATAGTCCTGGTAAGGCTCTTCGTTGAAAATGCGCGTGAACAGTGCCTGCTGGAATTGCTGCGCAAGCAAAGTCCAGTCGCTGCGCGCCGTTTCCAGCCCGCGATAGATCATCTCGCCGTCGCTGGTCAGTCCCGCGTAGCGCTTTTTGCTGCCCATATCCGTGCCGCGGATGGTCGGCATGAAGAATTTTTTGTAATAGGTATCGAACTCGATTTCGAGGAAGCTCTCCAGCTTGTATTTCCTGCGCAGGCGATCGGTCCACCACTTGTTGATCTTGGCGACCAGGTCGCGCGCGATGCCAAGAGCTTCCTCGGTTTCGTGGGGGCGCTTGAGCCAGATGAAGATCGAATCGGTATCGCCGTAGATTGCTTCGTAGCCCTCCTTTTCCACCAGCTCGCGCGTAAGCTTGAGCAGTTCATGGCCGCGCAGCGTGACCGAGGAAATCAGCTGCGGATGGTAGAAGCGGCAATCGGTGGAACCGAGCACGCCGACGAAGGAGTTCATCAGCAGCTTCAGCGCGGTCGACAATGCATCGTTCTTTTCACGCTTGGCGGCGTCGCGGCCTTGCCAGAGCTGCGTGGTAATCGCGGGCAGGCAGTGGCGCGTACGGGAAAACTGGGCGCCCCGCATGCCCGGCACCGGATCCTCCTCCACTGCCCCCTCTACCATGCCGACCGGGTCGACCAGGAAGGAGCGGATGATCGAAGGGTACAGGCTCTTGAAGTCCAGGACCACCACCGAGTCGTACAAGCCGGGCTGCGAATCCATCACGAAGCCGCCCGGCGACGCCACGGCGGGAATGTCGCCCACGTTCGGCGCCACATAGCCTTCGCGGTGCATGCGCGGCAGGTACTGGTGGCTGAAGGCGGCGATCGAGCCGCCCATGTGGTCGGGCACCAGGCCCGTCACGTGGGAGCGCTCCAGGATGAAGTCCATCACCCGCGTCTTGTCGAAGATGCGCGTCACCAGCTCGCAGTCCTTCAGGTTGTAGGTCGCCAGGGCCGGCTTGTCTTCGCGGAAGCGGCGCTCGATTTCAGCCATCTTGTCGTAGTCGCTGCCGATGTCCTTGCCCTCGCCCAGCAAGGCTTGCGACACGCTCTCCAAGCTGAAGGACGGGAAGCTCCACGAGGCGGCCCGCAGCGCTTCGATGCCGTCGATGGCGATGCGGCCCGGAATGGATGCGAATACGTAGCCGTCGCGCGCCTGGTGGGTGCGCCACTCGACCGGCCGACCGTCGCGCCCCAGCAACAGCGGCACTTTGTACTTTTCGGCGTTGCGCTGCAGGGTTTGCAGGTCGAACTGCACCACGCTCCAGCCGATGATGGCGTCCGGATCATGCCGGTGGAACCACTCGTTCAGCTTTTCGATCACCCGGCGCGGCGTCGGGCAGTATTCCAGGTCGAAGTCCACCTCCGGCGCCACAGCTGGCGTTTCGCCTAGCATATACACCTGGCGCTGGCCGCAGCCTTCCAGCGCGATCGAGTACAGGTCGCCGAAGGCGCTGGTTTCAATATCAAGCGACACCATGCGCAAGCGCGGCCGGTATTCCGGCGCAGGGCGCAGTTTGCCGCCCTCGAATTCCACGCCGGCCGTGATGAAGCGCTCCATCAGGTAGCGCTCCGGCGGCTTGATGTCCGCCTCGTACAGGCGGATTCCCCGTTCGCCCAGCTTGCGTTCCAGCGCCAGCAGCTGCTTGTAGTGGCTGGCGTAAATGCCCACCACCGGCTCGCGCTGGAAAGTCCGCAGCGCCACCTCGCGCACGTCGATACCCGGGGTGCCCGCTACCAGGGTGGCGATGGTGTCGCGCAGCGAGGCCTCGGCGAAGGCCACCGAAGCCTGTGCTGTCAGGAGGATTTTGCGCGGGCCGTCGTCGGTGGCGAGCCAGAACTCGATTTCGGTGCCGTCGCGGGCATCGCGCCAGGCGCGGGTGAGGATAAATCCAGGCATGACGAAATTATACTGTACGAACACACAGTATATTTGCAATAGCAAAACTAGCTTGATAAAATGAAATGTTGCCGAGGGCTAATGCCAGGTAATCTTAACAAGGAAATAGGGAAATTTATGATCAAGCAAATCACCGCTGCAGCCCTGCTGGCAGCAACTTCTTTCGCTGCTTCCGCAGCTGAACCACGTTTCTACGTCGGCGCCGACATCGACACCACCAAGTCCCACTTCATCGAAGACCTGGACCGCGAAACCGGTTACGGCGCATTCGCCGGCTTCAAGATTAACGATAAATTCGATGTTGAAGTAGGCTATCGCCAGGTCGGCAAATTCAACGTTTTTCAAAAGAACGACCTGAAAGTTAACCAGCTCGCCGTTTCCGTCCTGGGCTATGCGCCTGTGGCAGAGAAAACCGCTGTATTTGGCCGCCTGGGCTACAACCGCCTGGAATTCAAAGGCAATGCCGGCTCCGAAAACAAAAACCGTGCTTTGGTCGGCATTGGCCTGAGCTACGAATTCATCAAGCAAATCACTGGCCGCGTTGAAATTCAGCGTACCGGATTCAGCTCGACCACCGTCAACGCAGGCGTCGCGTACAACTTCTAAGTGACGGCACTGCCCAAAAAGCCGCCGGACCTGGTCCGGCGGCTTTTTTTATTTCGGCTGCAGCGTCGCCAGGGCCGCTTCCAACACCTCATCGCGTCCGGCGCGCACACCTTCCACCGTCTGCTTGACCAGATGCTGCGGCTGCACCCCGATACCGACGAAGGGGCGTCCGTCCGGATAGGTATCCTGCTTGGTGCAGATGCGCGCCTGGCCACCGCCCGGCAGTTTGATGAACAGCGGCTGGCCCGTGCTGCCGCCGGTGGCTTCCCCCACCAGCGTGCCGCGCTGCATGCCGTCGAAAGCGACGGCAAAGTCTTCAGCCGCCGAGAAGGTGGCCGCGCTGGTCAGCACCAGCACATTCTTCTTGTACTGGTGCGTCGGGTCGGGCTGCACGGCGTCCGGCGCCTCGGCATACATCGGCTGCTCCTTGCCCCAGGCGCGCCATGTCGGCTTGTAGTCGCGCGTGGCCCAGCGGCTGGTAAGGAAAGCCTTATCGTCCAGCGTCGCCAGGATCTTATAGCCCACATCCGAATTGCCGCCGCCATTGCGGCGCACATCGATCACCAGGGCGGAAGATTTGGCGATCTCGTCGAAGGCCGCCATCCATGCCTCTGCGGCGCTGTTGTCGTCGAAACTATTGAGGGAAACATAGGCTACGTCGCCTGGCAGCATGCTGAATTCGAACGAGGGCGTACCGGTTGCCGCCGCCTTGCGCGCTTCACGGCTGACACGCGGCACCACCTGGTCGAACTGCTTGCCGGCGGCGCTGCGGAAGGTAAGGCGTGAAGCACTGCCCACAGCGCCACGCAGGAACTGGCTGCCGAACATGGCCAGCTCCTGGTCCTGCGGTGTGGAGGCGCTCACATACGGCGCCAGCTCGCGCGCTGCGTAAGTCCTTACTTCAACGCCATCGACCTCAATCACTTCCAGGCCCGGCATGATGCCTTTGGCGCGCAGACCAGGATCCAGCACTTCGGTCACGATCACGCGCCCCTCGACCGGCATGGTCTTCAGCAGCGGCATGCCGCCCATGCGGTCGGACAGTTCCTGCGGCGGATAAACATTGGTGTGGCCGTCTTTCAGCTTGCCCACCATCTCGGTCAGAATACGGTAATAGTCTTCCGTGCTGCGCGTGGCGCGCACGCGCGGCAGGGTGTCGAGGTAAAGCTTGTCCCAATCCAGCTTTTCCAGCGTCGCGGTATCGACGAAGTTGTATTTCACTTCCGACCACAATTTCGAGAGGCCGGCGATCTTCTCGTCCTCGCTGATGTTTTCTTTATAAGACCCGGCGAGGGCCGAGGTCTCCCACTGCATGGCAGGCTGCTGCTGCGCCAGTGCGCCGCTGGCCGCAAGGGCCAGAACCAGCGCCGCTACATGGCTTTTTGCCATTTTGTCTCCTGTATTTGCTGAATGCCCGACATTCTAGAGGTCCGGAGGCTGGGACGCTACTCTGTTACAAGCCAGGTGTTTTTCGCAGGGGGAGCGGCTGTTAGAATGCTTCCTCGAAAATTCTTTTCATTCCCCTTTCGATCCATGCGACGACTTGCCCTCCCTGCGCTGGCGGCCCTGCTGGCCGCCCCCGTTTTTGCCGCCACCCCAATCACCCTCGACCAGGCCATGTCCCACCCGGACTGGATCGGAACACCCGTGGAAGCGGCGTGGTGGAGCTGGGATGGCAAACAGATTTTCTACAAACAGAAGCGCAGCGGTTCTTCGCTGCGCGACACCTTCCAGGCGGGCGATAAACCGCGCCTGGTTGCCGACTCCGAGCTGGCCAACCAGGACAGCCCGAACGTGGTGTTCAACCGCGAGCGCAGCCGCGCCATCGTACTGCGCAACGGCGACCTGTTCGAACGCGACCTGAAATCCGGCGCCTTGGTGCAGATCAGCCGCGGCACCGCCAACGCTTCGTCGCCCCAGTATTCGGCCGACGGCCGCAACGTGCAATTCAAGGTCGGCAACGACTGGTTCAGCTGGAACCGCGCCGAACGCCTGGTGTCGCCGGTGGCCCTGCCGCGCGCCGCCAAGGATCCGGCCGCCGCCCCGGACGAGGACTACCTGCGCGATATGCAGCTGCGCCTGATCACCACCCTCAAGCGCCAGAAGGAAGAGCGCGACGAAACGCGCGCCCGCGCCAAGGCCGAACGCGCCGCCGACGCCACCCGCGCCCCGGCACCGCTCTATTTCGGCGACAAGGTCGCCATCGACGCGTCTTCCCTGTCGCCGGACGGCCGCTGGCTGGTGGTGGCCATCTCACCCAAGGGCAGCGAGACCGGCCGCGTCGGCAAGATGCCACGCTACGTGACCGAGTCGGGCTACGAAGAATTCGACGACCAGCGCACCCGCGTTGGACGCAACCTGCCGCTGGCCCAGACGCTGAAACTGGTGGACTTGCGCACGGGCGCCATCAAGGACCTGCCTTTCGATACCCTGCCCGGCATCGCCACCGACCCGCTGGCCGGCATGCGCGAAGCGGCAAAGCAGCCGGCCCTGAAAGGCAACCGTGCAACACGCCTTCAGAACGACGAGGGCGACGGTATCGCGTGGAGCGACAACGGCGCGAAAGCCGCCGTCATGCTGCGCACCGTGGACAACAAGGACCGCTGGCTGGCCGCCATCGACCTGGAAGGCGCCAAGCTTAAATCCATGCACCGCCTGACCGACAACGCCTGGATCAACTACAGCTATAACGATTTCGGCTGGCTGCCGGACAACAGCACCCTGTGGTTCATGTCCGAGGAAAGCGGCTACTCCCACCTGTACACCCTGGGCGCGGACGGCAAGCAGCGCGCCCTGACCAGCGGCAAATGGGAAGCGTCGAACGTGAAGTGGAATGCCGACGGCAGCATGGCCTACATGCTGTGCAATCGCCGCACGCCGGGCGAGTACGAAGTATGTTCGGCCTCCGCAAAAGACGCCTCCGTGCGCGAGGTGACGCAGTTGAACGGCGGCGTTGAACAGTTCGATCTGTCGCCGGACCAGCGCAGGCTGCTGGTGCACTACTCGTCCGCCTACATGCCTTCGCAGCTGGCCACCGTGCCGGCTGCGGGCGGCGCCGCAACCAGGCTGACCGATACCCGTAGCGCCGACTACAAGGCGCGCGAATGGATTCAACCGCAAATGGTTGCCGTGCCTTCGAGCCACGGCGCCGGCCAGCCGATCTGGTCCAAGCTGTACCGGCCCGCCACGCTGGAAGCGGGCAAGAAATACCCGATCGTGATGTTCGTGCATGGCGCCGGCTACCTGCAGAACACGCATAACCGGTTCCCGACCTACTTCCGCGAGCAGATGTTCCACAATATGCTGGTGGAAAAAGGCTACATCGTGCTGGACATGGATTACCGCGCCTCCAAAGGTTATGGCCGCGATTGGCGCACGGCGATCTACCGCCAGATGGGGCATCCTGAACTGGACGACTATGTGGACGGCGCCAAGTGGCTGGCGGCCAACCATCAGGGCGATATCGACAAGGTCGGCATCTACGGCGGCAGCTACGGCGGCTTCATGACCTTCATGGCGCTGCTGCGCGAGCCGGACCTGTTCAAGGCCGGCGCCGCCCTACGCCCTGTGACCGACTGGACCACCTACAACCACGGCTACACCGCCAACATCCTCAACACGCCGGACATCGATCCCGAGGCTTACCGCATTTCCTCGCCGATCGAGTACGCCGACAAGCTGAAAGGCCACCTGCTGATCGCCCACGGCATGGTCGATGACAATGTGTTCTTCCAGGACTCGGTACGCATGGCGCAGCGCCTCATCGAGCTGAAAAAAGACCATTGGGAACTGGCGGCCTACCCGCTGGAGCGCCATGCCTATGTGCAGCCGGAGAGCTGGTACGACCAGTACCGCCGCATCTACCAGCTATTCGAGCGCACGCTGAAATAAACCGAAGCGATGGGGTCCGAACGTGAGGATCAGACCCCGGTATGCCGGTTTTCCCGGTTTAAGCTTTCGCCACGCTGCTCGGCAGCGTCTGGAAATCGTCGGTCTGGTACAGCGACTTCCATGCAGCCAGCAGTGCCGGCGGCGGCGTCACCAGCTTGCGCGCCGTCAGGTCCAGCCAGCCGCCCGAGCTGTTGATGCGGGCGGATAGCTTCCCATCGCTGCGATACACGTCGCTGCGCAGCATCCAGCGGCTGCCATCCTGCGACATGCCGGCCAGCGACAGCGTCACCGTGATCTGGTCCATCAGCAGCACTTCCTTGAAATAGGCGATATCGTCCTTCATCACCACGGGACCGATGTTCAGGCGCTTGAATTCCGCCATCGGGAAGCCATTCTCGCCCAGGAACATCATGCGGACATCGCCTGCCTTGTTCAGGTAAGCCGTGTTGGCCATATGGCTGTTGAAATCCATATCGCCCCACCCTGCCAGCATCTTTCGCTCAAACATTACCGCTCCTTTATTCGTCCGCAAGGAAGTCCAGCAAAGTCAGGGCCACGATCTTGGTTGCCTTGCGCAAGTCTTCCAGCAGCAGTTTTTCATCCGCCTTCTTGGCATTCGATTCGGGCACGCTACGCGGCCCAGCGCCATATAGTACAGCGGGAATGCCATGCTCGCCGTACAGCCGCGCATCCGCGTACAGCGGAGTGCCAACGGCCGGAATATCCTCGCCCAGCACGTCCTTCGCGTTCTTTTGCAACTTGGCCACCAGCTGCGCGCCGGCGGGCAGCGGACGCAGGGCGTGCGACAACAGCAGGCGCTTGATGTCGATGCGGATGCCAGGTTCGCCCTGCACCGCGTCCTCAATCAACTTGCGCACCTGGGCTTCCACCGCCACCGGATCCTCTTCAGGAATCATGCGGCGGTCCATCTTCATCACCACCTTGCCCGGCACCACATTGGTATTGGTGCCGCCATCGATGCGGCCCACCAGCATGGTCGGCGAATCGATTCCCGGCACTTTGGACTTGATCTTTTTCAGCTCCGGCAGTTGGCCGTAGATCGCGTTCAGGATCTTCGCCGCGGCCTGCAGTGCATCGTGGCCCGTTTCAGGCATGGCGCCATGGCCGGATTTGCCGTGCACGGTGATTTCCAGCTGCAGGCAGGCATTATGGGCGGTAACGATGTTGTAGCTGAAGCCAGCCGCGATCACGTAATCGGGTTTGGTCAGTTTTTCGCGCAGCAGGAAACCGGGGCCCAGCAAGCCGCCGAATTCCTCGTCATAGGTGAAGTGCAGCTCGACGCCGCCTTTCAGCTTGACGCCCAACGCTTCCAGCGCACGCACGGCGAAGATGTAAGTCGCAAAGTCGCATTTCGACACGGCAGCCGCACGGCCGTAGATATAGCCATTGTCGATCACGCCGCCATAGGGCGGATAGGTCCAGCCCTCGCCCGGCGGCACCACGTCGCCATGGGCGTTCAATGCGATGATGGGGCCGCCCGCTGCGTAGGGACGGCGGATGATCAGGTTGGTGATCGATTCCATGCCGTAGTCGCGCACCTCCAGCTCCGGTACCGCGTGTTTTTCGGCACTCCAGCCATAGGCCTTGACCAGTTCCGCCACCGTCTCCGCATGCGGTGTATTGTTGCCGGGCGGGGTATCGGTAGGTACGCGCAGGACCTGCTGCAGCAAGGCCACTTCCTCGTCGAAGTGGGCGTCGATCCATTGGGTGATTTTATCGTTCATCATTTTGCTCCTGCGGCGAACCATGCGCCCAGTTCGGCGCGTTCCGCATCAGTCATATTGGTCAGGTTACCGATCGGCATATCCTTCTGCTCCACAGCGCGCTTCTGGATTTGCGCCGCGCGCTGGTGCACCTGGTCGGCGGTATCGAACAGCACGCCCGCAGGCGCGGTGGCAAAGCCGGGCTGCCTTGGCGTCGCCGAATGGCAGGTCGCGCAGCGCTGGTCGATGATGGCCTTCACCTTCGCAAATTGCGCCGCCGGATCGGCCGCCGCCTGCACCGGGGCAGGCTTCGACGGGGCAATCGTCACGGCAACCGCCAGCAGCAAGGCCACGCCGATGACCGGGTAGCGCCACTCAATGCGGCCCTTATGGCGCAGATTGAAGAAGTGGCGGATGAACACACCAGCGGCCATGATAAAGGCCAGCACCAGCCAGGCATTCTTGTTCTGGTAAGTCATCGCATAGTGGTTGCTGATCATGATGAACAGCACCGGCAATGTGAAGTAATTGTTATGCACGCTGCGCTGCTTGGCCTTGATGCCGTGGATCGGATCCGGCAAGCTACCAGCCTGCATCGCCTGCACCATCTTGCGCTGGCCCGGAATGATCAGCATCGCGACATTGGCCACCATGATGGTGCCGATCATGGCGCCGATATGGATAAAGGCGGCGCGGCCGCTGAGCAGATGCGTCAGCGCATACGCGGCGCCGGAGAGCAGCAGGAATACGATAAGTCCCAGTCGGTTCTCGTTCCGGCCCAGCGGGGAGCGGCACAGCGCGTCGTACACTACCCAGCCGGCGACCAGGAAACCGATGCCGATGCCGACGGCCTGCAGGCTGGAGAGGTCGGCCACCTGCTTATCGACCATCATGGCCTGGGCGTTGAAGTAATAGGCGATGGTCAGCAACCCAATGCCCGACAACCAGGTGGAATAAGCCTCCCATTTGAACCAGTGCAGCTCCTTCGGCAGTTCCGCCGGCGCCACCAGGTATTTTTGCGGATTATAAAAACCGCCGCCATGCACCGCCCACAATTCTCCGGAAACGCCTTTCTTCGCCAGGTCCGAACCGGGCGCCGGCGGGCGGATCGAGTTATCCAGCCAGACGAAATAGAACGAAGCGCCAATCCAGGCGATGCCCGTGATGATGTGCAGCCAGCGCACCAGCAGGTTGGCCCATTCAAGGCCATAGGGCAGCAGGTATTCCATGTAAATCCTTGAGTTGAAGAAGTGGCAATCTATCGAAGATACGCGCTTTCGGGTTCCTGGAACATGAAATATGTCGTATATTCAAGATATTCGAATTCATATACGTAAGCAAGATGTCCGCCCTCCCGCAACACCTCGATATTCACCTCATTCGCATCCTCTACCTGCTGCTGGTCGAGAAAAACGTGTCGCGTGTGGCGCTCAAGCTCAATCAACCCCAGCCCTCGATCTCCGCCTCCCTGCGCAAACTGCGCGAACTGACGGGCGACCCTATCCTGGTGCGCGGCGCGCGCGGCATGGTGCCGACCCAGCATGGCGAAAGCCTGCTCAAGCCGGCCAAGCGCATTCTGGACGAGACAGAATCGCTGTTTGTGAAAAAGACGCCCTTCGTGGCGCAGGAAGAAGCGCGCACTTTCAATATCGCCGCACCGGACTATCTGGACAGCCAGTTCCTGCCAAATGTGGTGGCGATGCTACGCCGAGGTTCGCCCAAGAGCCGTGTGGTGATCCATTCGATCGGCCCCGGCACGGACTATCTTCGCCTGCTGTCGGACGGCGATATGGACCTGGTGATCGCCAACTGGGACGAGCCGCCGCAGCACCTGCATATCTCCAAGCTGTTTGAAGATCCCATCATCTGCGCCATGCATGCCAACAGCCCGTATGCCAAGCGCACCGCCAGCGACGAGATGACGCTGGACGACTATCTCACCCTGCCCCATGTCGCGCCATCGCAGATGGTGCCGGGCTACGGCGGCGTGATCGACGCCTTCCTGGAACGCCAGGGCCTGCGGCGCAATGTGGCGGTGGAATCGGCTTATTTCAGCCTGATCCCCTATATGCTGGCGCAGACGGACCTGGTGCTGACCACCGGCCGCCAATTCCTGCGCTTCTATGAAAATTCACTGCCGCTGAAGGTGTTCAACGTGCCGGTGAAGTACCCGCCGATGCGCTTCTACCAGCTGTGGCATGAACGGGTGCACCAGGCGCCAGAGCACAAATGGCTGCGCGACCAGGTCACGGCAGCGGCCAAGGCGCTGGCGAAATAGGACGATTAATAGAACTATTTCTTCCGGCCGCGTTCACGGCGATTCCACGGCCAGCAATCGCCGACGCTGGCGCAGCAGTCGGCCACGTCAATCACATCGCCGCAGCTGGCGTCGCAGCCCTGGCAATCGACATCAGGCAAGTCGCAACTGCCGGCCTGCGGGTGCAGGCGCGGAGAATGCATTCGCAACTGGCTGCCGCATGCCCGCAGGCGGCGGTGCAGCAACGCCATCCCCTTGCGGACACCATGCCGGGAAATCACCCGGTAACCATAGCCGGAGCACCCCTGGCCGCCTTGATATATCCGGTATGCGCAGGAATAGCCCTTAAAAGGCGAAACATAACGCTGGTACAACCCGATTGCCCACAGCAGCAATCCCTTCATCAGCACTCCGGCAAGTTTGAGAGGCTATATCATATCGTATAGGGGGTACATTTTCGCCAGCTTATAGGGCGCAGCTCCCGGGCGGGATATGATCGATTCTTCAAGATGGGATACCTGCGATGACGACCAACCTCTCCGAACTGAATGCCTGCGACCTGACCTCCTTCGTTCAACGCCTGCATGGCATTTACGAGCATTCGCCCTGGATTCCGGAGCGCGCTGCCGCACAGCGGCCATTTGCCACGCTGGCGGCGCTGAAGCAAGCCTTGCAGGCCGTGGTCACCAACGCCACGGAGTCCGAGCAGCTTGGCCTGGTCCGCGCCCACCCGGAACTGGCCGGCAAGGCCGCCATTGCGGGCCAGCTTACCGCCGAGTCGACCAGCGAACAGGCCAAGTCCGGCTTGAACCTCTGCAGTGCCGAGGAATTCGCCGCCCTGCACAAACTGAATGCCGATTACAACGCGAAATTCGGTTTCCCCTTCATCCTCGCCGTCAAGGGGCCGACCGGCCAGGGCTTGACGCGCGAAGCCGTCATCGCCACATTCGCCCGCCGCCTGAAAAACCAGCGTGCCGATGAGCTGGCGGAATGCCTGCGCCAGATCCACCGCATCGCCGAGATCCGCCTGAACGACCTGCTGGGCGTGAAGCTGGCATTCGGCCCGCAGCTCATGCAATGGTCGGAAGAACTGGCGCAATGGAGCGACGAAACCGGCGCCCTCACCTGCGCCTATATGACCGACGCCCACCGCGCGACCGCCAACCAGCTGGCCACGTGGATGCACGAAGCCGGCATGCAGGTCGGGATCGACGCGGTCGGCAATGTAGTCGGACGCTATCTGTCCGATTCGCCCGGCGCCAAGACAGTCATGACGGGATCGCATTACGACACCGTGCGCAACGGCGGTAAATACGACGGCCGCCTCGGCATCCTGATGCCGATCGCCATCGTGCGCCACCTGCGCGCAAAGGGCGAGAAGCTTCCCTTCCATTTGGAAGTGATCGGTTTTGCGGAAGAAGAAGGGGTGCGCTTCCGCAGCACGTTCCTGGGTAGTAATGCCGTCACCGGCAATTTCAATATGGCCCTGCTGGACGCGGTCGACACCGACGGGATTACGATGCGCGATGCCCTGGCGGCTGCGGGTCACGGCCCCGCTGCGATTCCTGCCATCGCACGGCGCCGCGAAGACATCGCCGCCTATGTCGAAGTCCATATCGAACAGGGGCCCGTGCTGCTCGAGCACGGCCTGCCGGTCGGCGTTGTGACGGCGATAGCCGGCAGCTCGCGCTTCCTGGTCGAACTGCAAGGCGTGGCAAGCCATGCCGGCACTACGCCCATGCATATGCGCAAGGATGCGGCAGCGGCAGCGGCGGAAATCGTCCTGCTGGTTGAGCAGCGCTGCGCCCAAGGCGAAGCATTGGTCGGCACGGTCGGCCAGTTGCAGGTTCCGGGCGGCTCTGTCAACGTGATTCCGGGTACCTGCAAACTGTCGCTCGATATCCGCGCGGCGGATGACGCCGTGCGTGAAGCGGCTGTGAAGGATGTGCTGGACGGAATGGCGTCCATTTGCGGCCGCCGCGCCGTCGAATTCAAGGTTGAGAAAATTGTGGAAGCCAAGGCGGCGCCTTGCGCACCTTGGCTGATGCAGCAATTGGGCGAGGCGGTGGAGCGCTGCGGCGTGCCGCGCTTCGACCTGCTGTCCGGCGCAGGACATGATGCGATGGCGATCGCCGCGCTGACCGACGTGGCCATGCTGTTCACCCGCTGCGGCAACGGCGGCATCAGCCACAATCCACTGGAAACCATGACCGCCGACGACGCCGACTTATCGGCCCAGGTATTGCTCGATTTCCTGCGCCGCTTCAGTCCTCAAGCCTGAACAACGCCTCCACCGTCACGCCCAGGGCGCGCGCCAGTTTGAGCGCGAGAAGGGTGGATGGCACCATGCGTCCCGCCTCGATGGCGTTGATCGACTTGCGCGTCACGCCCACCAGCTGCGCCAGGTCCTCCTGCGTCAGGTCGTGCGTGGCGCGGTGAGTCTTCATCGTTGTCAGCAACTGCTCGGTCATCGCCTCACCTGTCGTAATACAGGACGCTGCCCAGCATGGCGGCGACGCCGGTGGTCGCCACCACCACCATCATGACAGCGGGTGCGCCTTGCACGCCGGCGAACGACAGGATGGGTGCGATGGCGACGGTTGAAATCATCGAAGCGAAGAAGCCGTTGCGATAGCCCTTCGATAGCGCAAGCTGGCGCAGTTCATCGTTCATGACGGCACGCATCTGCGGCGAACGCGCGCAACTGCCTTTACCTGCCTTCATGCGCAGGGCGCCGAGGGCGATAGCATTCATAACCGGTAGCAGGATCATGGCCGAGCGGGCCGCCTCGGCCAGTTTCGGTCCGCCGAGCAATAGCAGCAGCATGGCGCCGCCGGCATAGAGGATGGTCAACAACACCATCCAGAGACTCATGTGCGAGAGCCGCACGAGCACATCGGAATTCATTTCTTGTTGCTTCATGACAGTCACCTCCGGGTTGCTTGTCCTGTCATGCAATGTAACACATACTTCT
Source organism: Pseudoduganella violaceinigra DSM 15887 (assembly GCF_000425385.1). Lineage (GTDB taxonomy): Bacteria > Pseudomonadota > Gammaproteobacteria > Burkholderiales > Burkholderiaceae_D > Rugamonas > Rugamonas violaceinigra. Next base: position 609,047 of record NZ_AUDI01000001.1, read on the forward strand.
CAAAATGGAACCTATAGGTTTCATTTTTTATTGTTAAATTCTCCCAGTTGCGGAATCGGGCCGGCGACCGATGGCGTCCCGGAAAAGCGCGGCGCGGGGTTCGCCTGCAGCACGCCACCGGCCTGCGAGTAGGTGCCGCGCGCCTGTAAATGGGGATGGCGCGCCGCCTCGGATGGCGTAAGAACCGGCGCAAAACAGGCGTCGGTCCCTTCCAGCAGCTGGCACCATTCGTCGCGGGTGCGGGTGGCGAACAGGTCCGCCATGGCGCCGCGCTGCAGCGGCCACTGCCCCGCTGCGTGCTGGGACGCAAAACGGCGATCCTCCGCCAGGCCGAGTTTTTCCAGCAGGAGCTTGTAGAACTTGCCCTCCAACGCGCCGACCGTGATGTCGCGGCCATCCTTGCAGCGATAGGTGTTGAACCAGTGCGGACCGTCCAGCACCGAGCTACCGCGCTGCTCGCGCATCAGGCCTGTAGCCGACAGGTCGAGCAGGAGGTTCATCATGTGGGCGGAACCGTCGACAATGGCGGCATCGATCACCTGCCCTTTGCCGCCGCCGCGCGCATGCAGGATGGCGGAAACGATGCCCAGCGCAAGATACAGCGCACCGCCGCCAAGGTCGCCCACCAGCGTCGGCGGGGTGACCGGTGGCGCATCGCCCGCGCCGGCGTAATGCAGCGCCCCCGACAAGGCGATGTAGTTGTTGTCGTGGCCTGCGGCCTGCGCCAGCGGGCCATCCTGGCCCCAGCCCGTCATGCGGCCATAGGCGAGACGTGGATTGCGCGCCAGGCAGACTTCGGGACCGAGTCCCAGGCGCTCCATCGCACCGGGACGCATGCCCTCGATCAGGCCGTCCGCATCCACGATCAATTCGAGCACGGTGTCGATCGCGGCGGGATCCTTCAGGTCCAGCGCCAGCGAGCGCTTGCCCCGGCGCAGGATGCCGGCCGTCGGAATCTCCGCCGGCCCCGGGCGCTCGACCACGATGACTTCCGCGCCCAGGTCCGCCAGCAGCATGCCGCAGAACGGTCCAGGGCCGATGCCCGCTATCTCGATAATCCTGACGCCGGACAGCACTCCCATCTCAACGCTCCGTGTAGTAAGTGGCCCCGCTAGCCGCCATCGACTTCAATTGTGCGGGCGGCGCGAAACGCTCCCCGTGCGCTTTCGCAAGGCGTTCGCACTGCGCTACAAAGGCAGCGGAACCTGCAGTGTCGATCATGCTCAGAGGGCCGCCGCGGAACGGCGGGAAGCCCCAAGCCAGGATAGCACCGACATCCGCGTCGCGCGCGGAACGCAGCACACCTTCATCCATGCAGCGGGCGGTTTCCACGGCTTGCACCACGGTCAGGCGTTCCACTACGGTTGCCACATCGGGCTGCACAGCCGCGCGCGGGAAGAGCTCCGCCAGGCCGCTCCACAGGGTCTTCTTGCCGCCCTCCGGATACTCGTAATAACCCTTGCCAGCCTTCTTGCCAAGGCGGCCCAGTTCCACCATGCGCGCCGCAACTTCATTGCCGGGGCGCGCCCGGTAGGCATCGCCCAGGTCCTGGCGGGTCTGGCGGTCGATCTTCCAGATCAATTCCGAGGACACTTCATCAGTCAGCGCCAGCGGGCCAACCGGCATGCCCGCCTGCAGGCCGGCGTTTTCGATCAGGGCCGGCGCCACGCCTTCCGCCAACAATGCCAGGCCTTCCAGCACATAGGTCGAGAACACGCGGCTGGTATAGAAGCCGCGCGAATCGTTCACCACGATCGGTGTCATGCCCAGCGCGCGCACCAGATCCATCGAACGCGCCAGCGTGGCGTCGGAAGTCTGCTTGCCGACGATGATTTCCACAATCGCCATGCGGTCCACCGGCGAGAAGAAATGCAGGCCGATGAAGTTGGCCGGGCGCGCGCTGGCTTCCGCAAGGCCGGTGATCGGCAAAGTCGATGTATTGGACGCAAAGACAGCATCGGTAGACAGCACCGCTTCCGCGCGGCGCGTTACATCGGCCTTGATGGACCTGTCCTCGAACACCGCCTCGACCACCAGCTCCGCACCCGCCAGCAGCGCGACATCCGTGGTCGGCGCAATGCGGGCCAGCAGCGCTTCTGCCTTTTCCGCCGTGACCTGGCCGCGTTGCTGCTGCTTTGCCAGCAGGCCTGCGGAATACGCTTTGCCGCGCTCCGCCGATTCCTGGGCAGTATCGACCAGCACCACTTCAATGCCGGCCTTGGCCGCCACATAGGCGATGCCCGCCCCCATCATGCCGGCGCCAAGCACACCGATCTTGCGGTACTTCTGCTGGGGGACATCCTTTGGACGCGATGCCAGCTTGTTCGCTTCATTCATGCTGAAGAACAGCGTGCGTATCATGTTCTTCGCTTCCGGCGACAACACGGTTTGCACGAAATAGCGCGCTTCCGTCATCAGGCCGGTATCGAGATCCGTAATCAAGCCTTCGTACACGCAGGACAGAATATTGCGCGGCGCAGGATAGTTACCGTAGGTTTTGGCACGCAGCATGGCGTTGGCTGCCATGAAGACTTGCTGCACGGCCGGCGACGACACCGCACCGCCCGGGATCTTGAATCCCTTCGCATCCCACGGCTGCTGGATGCCGCCGGCGCTGATCGCAGTCAGCAACCAGGCATGCGCCGCCGCTGTTTCGCTGCCTGCCGGGACAACTTCATTGAGGATGCCCAGCTCGCGCGCGGCTGCTGCGGCCAGGCGCTTGCCCTCCAACAGCAGGGGCAGCGATTTCTGGATGCCCACCAGGCGCGGCAAGCGCTGCGTGCCGCCGCCGCCAGGCAGCAAGCCAAGCGTCACTTCGGGCAGGCCAAAGCGGGCGTTCGGCTTATCGGCCGCCACGCGGTAGTGGCCGCACAGCGCCACTTCCAGGCCGCCGCCCAGCGTCGTTCCCGGCAGCGCCATGGCCACCGGTTTGCCGCAGGTTTCCAGCTTGCGCAGCGAACGATCAAGGCGTACCACGCGCTCGAACAGCGCTTCAGCGGTCTTGGCGGACAGCAGCCAATCCAGGTCGCCGCCGGCGATGAAATCCGCTTTGGCGGACGTCATCAGCACGCCTTTCACCTCAGCGTCGGCCACGACGCGGTCGACCAGTTCGCACAAGGCGGCGCAGCTTTCCTCATTCAGCACGTTCTGGCTGCGGCCCGGCATATTCCAGCTCAGGGTTGCAATGCCGTGGGAATCCAGGCTGTAATCGATCATTGTCTGTCTCCCTCAGATGCGCTCGATGATGGTGGCGGTGCCCATGCCCGCGCCAACGCATAGCGTGGCCAGGCCGGTTTTCAGGTTGCGGCGTTCCAGCTCGTCGAGCAGGGTGCCAAGGATCATGGCGCCGGTCGCGCCCAAAGGATGCCCCATGGCGATGGCGCCGCCGTTCACGTTCATTTTGTCGTGGGGGACGTTCATCACTTCCATGAAGCGCAGCACCACCGAGGCAAAGGCTTCGTTCAGTTCATACAGGTCGATATCCGATGCCGTCATGCCGGCGCGCTTCAGCGCCTTTTCGGCGGCGTAGCTTGGGCCGGTCAGCATGATGGTCGGTTCGCTGCCGATGGAAGCGAACGAGCGGATGCGGGCGCGCGGCTTCAGGCCGGCGCGTTCGCCCGCCTCCCTCGTTCCGATCAGCACCGCCGCCGCGCCATCCACGATGCCGGAGCTGTTGCCGGCGTGGTGCACGTGCTGCATCTGTTCGATTTGCGGATAGCGCTGATTGATCACCGAGTCGAAGCCGAAGTTGGCGCCCATCTCCGCGAACGAGGCTTTCAGTGCGCCCAGCGATTCGACCGTCGTTTCAGGACGCACCAGTTCATCGCGCGCCAGCATGGTCAGACCGTTGCGGTCGAGCACCGGCACAACGGAGCGCGCAAAACGGCCTTCCTGCCAGGCGCGATGTGCGCGCTGCTGCGATTCCACCGCGTACGCATCCACGTCGCGGCGGCTATAGCCCCAGATGGTCGCGATGGCGTCGGCGGAAATCCCCTGCGGGACGAAGTAGGAGTCGAAGGCGCTTTGCGGATCGACCGGCCATGCGCCGCCCGAAGACCCCATTGGCACGCGCGACATGGCCTCCACACCGCCGCCAACCACCATATCGGACTGGCCGGACATGACCTGCGCGGCGGCCATATTGCAGGCCTCCAGGCCCGACGCGCAGAAGCGGTTGATCTGCACGCCAGCGACGGATTCCGCGTAGCCGGCGGCCAGCGCCGCAACGCGTCCGATGCAGGCGCCCTGCTCTCCGACCGGCTCCACGCAGCCCAGCACCACGTCATCGATGATCGCGCTGTCGAAGTTGTTGCGGCCGACCAGCGCCCGCAGTGCGGTTTCGGCCAGGCGCAGCGGCGTTACGCCGTGCAGGGAGCCGTCCTTCTTGCCCTTGCCGCGCGGCGTGCGCACGGCGTCAAAGATATAAGCTTCCAAACTGTTCTCCTTACAGTGTGCGGCTGATCAGTTCTTTCATGATTTCATTGGTGCCGCCGTACACGCGCTGCACGCGTGCATCGGCCCAGGCGCGGGTAATCGGGTATTCCCACATATAGCCGTAGCCGCCGTGCAGCTGCACGCACTTGTCGAGCACGCGGAACTGCATCTCCGTGGTCCAGTACTTGGCCATGGAGGCGGTGGCCGCATCCAGCTTGTCCTCGATCAGCAGCTCCATGCAACGGTCCACGAATACGCGGCACATCTGCACTTCGGTCTTGATCTCGGCCAGGGCGTGGGCGATCGTCTGGAATTCCGCGATCGGACGCTTGAACGCCTTGCGGTCGCGCGTGTACTGTACGGTCCATTCCAGGCCCGATTCGGCCGCCTGCACCGCCATGATGGCGATCTGCATGCGCTCCCACGGCAATTCCTGCATCAGGTACTTGAAGCCCGCGCCTTCCTCGCCCAGCAGGTTTTTAGCAGGTACGCGCACGTTCTCGAAGAACAGTTCCGAAGTATCCTGCGCCTTCATGCCAGCCTTCTTCAGGCGCTTGCCTTTGCTGAAGCCTTCCATCGACGTGTCGACCACGAACAGGCTGATGCCCTTGGCGCCAGCGCTTGGATCGGTCTTGGCGACCACGATCACGCAGTCGGCGTTCCAGCCATTGGTGATGAAGGTCTTGGAGCCGTTCAGGATGTAGTGGTCGCCGTCGCGCATGGCGGTGGTGGACACGCCCTGCAGGTCGGAGCCGGTGCCCGGCTCGGTCATCGCGATGGCGCCGATCATTTCACCGGTCGCCAGTTTCGGGATGTAGTGCGACTTCAGGTACTCGCTGCCGTAATGCAGGACATAGGGTGCCACGATTTCCGAATGCAGCATGAAGCCCGGACCGGAAGCGCCGATGCGGGCCTGTTCCTCGATCAGCACCATGCTGTAGCGGCGGTCGACGCCCACGCCGCCGTATTGTTCCGGCATCGTCGGGCACAGGAAACCAGCGGCGCCGGCCTTCAGCCAGGCGTCGCGGTCCACATAGCCCTGCTCTTCCCAACGCTCGTGATGCGGCGCGATTTCGGTTTCCATGAAGCGGCGCGCGGATTCGCGCAGCATGTCGTGTTCTTCGGTGAATAAGGTGCGAGGAATCATCAGGCCTGGTCTCCGGATCAAGTTATAGGTCAGTTGACCGAAATAGTATCGGTCAGTTGACCTATTTGTCAATCGACGGGATAATTCGCAGGTTATGAAGAAAAAATCAGATACGCCCCTGCAGGCAAAGGAATCGAACACCACCACCAAGGGGTTTGAGCGTGCCAGCGCCATCCTGGACGCGGCGCGTCTGTTGCTTGCGCGCGACGGTTACGCAGCGTTGGCGATGCGCTCTGTGGCGCAGCAAGTGGGCGTGAGCCTGTCGACCGTCCAGCACTACTACCCAAGCCGCGACGCCTTGATCGAAGCGCTGCTGGAGCAGACTTTCGACCGCTACCAGGCCGGCATCGACGAACGTGTTGCCGCCGCCGGCAGCGGGCCGCGCGTTGAGGTGTTTGAATCGATCATCGATTACTTCCTGGCCGATTTGCGCGACCAGGTATCGAGCGGCCTTTTCTTCGAGATCGCCGCGCTGGCCAACCGCCATCCGGTCGCCACCAAGCTGTTCGACACCATGATGACCCGTGCGCGCCGCACACTGCGCAACCTGATCCACGAAATCGACCCGGAACTGCCGATGCAGCAATGCGAAGTGCGCGGCACGCTGATCGTTGCGCAAATGCTGGGAACCATGCTGTTCATTTCCGAAACCCGCCCCCAGCACAAAGAGCTGGATAACCTGGCCCATGAAGCCACCGTCGCAATTACGCGCATTGCATTTGGCCGTTAAGGGCGTGCCTCACCAGCGCGTGCGATAGCCGACCTGGATCCCATGCGGCAGCACGGACAGCGTGAACGAACTGCCGCGCTGGTGGGCGTAATAGCCGAAGGCCGATCCGAGCGCGATGCCAGCAAGGACGTCGGTTTGCCAATGTCCGCGCGTCTTCATGCGGGCGATGCCGTCATATACCGGCAAAGCGGCCAGCGCATAAACCCAAGGACGTTCCTGCCCGTATTCGAGGATGAATGGAGTCACTGCGGCGGAAAAAGCGGCGGCCTCGCCGCTGGGGAAGCTGCGGTCGCGCGAGCTGCCGAACCACTGGCCGGGATCGTCGGTGCTGTTTGGCCGTTTGCGCCGGAATGTGCGTTTCATTACCTCGGTGCTGACAGCGGTGAGCAGCATGGCATCGATGGCCTGCCAGTCGGTACGCCCAAGACGCGTGTCACCGCCCTCCCACAAGCCCAGCCCCACCGTTCCCACGAACAGGGCCCCCATCATGATGTGCTGCTGGCTGCGTCCCCATATGCCGTCGTTGTCGACATTCAGGCGATGGTCGATTCCCAAAGGGCCGCCGTCAGCATGGGCTGCAGGCAAAGCAAAGGCGCAGGCAAGTACAGCACCGCAGGCAAGGCGGTTCAGGGCATTGGCGCTCATTTTCGGCTCCCGTTTGCGTGGGGATTTTTGCCTAACAATAGACCGCGCCGCGTTAACCCCGCGTCAAGATAGCGTTAAGCCGGCTGCAAAATGAATGGGCGGCTAATCGGATTCGACTGCCTGAAGGAGGCGAACAAGAGACTTTTCGCTGCGCGCGAGATCTATTGGACTGGAAAAGCCTGAGTGCCTTTCCAATCGGCGCATCAATTCAACCAGGCGGCCATTCTTTGATCGAGGCTCCGGCGACCAAGCTGCGCCACAGCTTTCGCCGGATGTCGAAAAGACATAGGAAGTGCCATCAAGTCCCCCCGCATCGGATTCCTTCGCATTAGCAATGGCTTTCGCAAATACCAGTTGCACCCGTTCGGCAACCGGGGGACTTAGCGCAGCATGGCGAACCTTTGTGGTGATTTTAGGTTTACTGAAATCCATGTGGCCGACACCGCTACCGTCCGACACATAGGATTGATCCCAGAAAAAGGCTTGGAACTCGACAAAGTAAACCTCCGAATCGACAAGACGTATCCCGGACTCCGATTGAAACGATGGAAACGTCGTGAGCTGCAGGCGGGACGGGCGCCCAACCGCTTTATCTATCACCCGATACACCCCGGTGTAATAAGGGTTACCAGATTTTGGATGACATGGTTCCAGAAGATCCTGCGCAACCGCTTCCGCGCAAAAAGTTCCAAAAAAAGCGAATACACACAAGACTAAACGAAAACTACGACTCATCGGCAACGCCTACGTTGGATTCATACGGACACGATACCCGGACGGTGTTTGGCACTTCCGGGTTGCCGAAGTGATCGCCTGCACGTTATACCGTTCCCGTAAATCATACCACTCCGGCACGTTCGAGCATGGCGTGCAGCAGGACGTTGCAGCCCGCCTCCAGGTGCTCTTTCTTCGCGTCTTCGATTTCGTTATGACTGATGCCGTCCTTGCAGGGAACGAAGATCATGCCGGCAGGGGCAACACGGGCGGCATAAATGGCGTCGTGCCCCGCGCCGGACACCACATCCATCGTGGAGTAGCCCAGTTTTTCCGTCGCCTTGCGCACCGCCCCAACACAGTCGGGATGGAATGGGCACGGCGGATAGTACGACACCCGTTCGATCTTCACCGGCAGGCCGGTGTCGGCGGAGGTCTTGTCGATAAAGGCCAGCATGTCTTCATGCATCTTGTTTAGCAACTCCTCGTTCACATTGCGCAGGTCGATGCTGAATTTGACCTGGCCCGGAATCACGTTGCGGCTATTGGGGAAGACCTGCATCATGCCGACCGTGCCGCGCCCGTATGGCGGATAGCGGTTGGCGATGGCCACCACTTCGGGAATGATCCTGGCCGCGACCTGCATGGCGTCTTTGCGCAGATGCATTGGCGTGGGGCCCGCGTGGGCTTCCATGCCGGTCACAGTGCAGTCGTACCATGAAAGGCCCATCACAGCGGGCACTACGCCGATGACTTTGTCGGCATCCTCCAGCACCGGTCCCTGTTCGATATGCGTTTCAAAGTAGGCGCCGATGGGGTGCTGGCCAGGGACTTCCTCGCCCATGTAGCCGATGCGCTCCAGTTCGTCGCGCACGGTCTTGCCTTCGACATCCTTGGCGGCGTAGGCGTGTTCCAGCGTGAAGGCGCCGCAAAACACGCCCGACCCCATCATCACCGGCACAAAACGCGAACCTTCCTCATTGGTCCAGAAGGCGACTTCAATCGGCGCCTTCGTCTTGATCCCCAGATCGTTCAAGGTACGCACCACTTCCAGGCCCGCCAACACGCCGTAATTGCCGTCGAACTTGCCGCCCGTCGGCTGGGTGTCGATATGGCTGCCAGTCATGACTGGCGGCAGCGTATTGTCTTCGCCGTCGCGCCGCATGAAGACGTTGCCGATCTGATCGACCGTGATCGACAGGCCGGCATCGCGCGCCCAGCTGCTGACCAGGTCGCGGCCCTGTTTGTCCAGGTCCGTCAGCGTCAGGCGTTTGACGCCGCCTTTCGGCGTGGCGCCGATCTTTGCCAGTTCCATCAGCGAATCCCACAGTCGCTCGCCGTTGATACGCATCTCGCTCATGATGTTCTCCTTAGAGGCCGTTTCAAAATGGCCATGGCGTTGTTGCAGCTCCTTGCCGTGCAGGCGCACTGCCTTCGTCGCTGCGCCTAGCCACGCCCATTTTTAAACAGCCTCTTAGCGCGCCGATACCGGCGCAAAGGCAGGCCGGTCGATGTGGCGCCCTGCGCCTTCCACCGCCCGCAATTCGCCGCGATGGAACACGACCTTCCCGGCCGCCACCGTGGTGCTTGGAATTCCTTTGACTGCGCGTCCCTCAAAGACGTTGAAACCGCCCTTGGCGAACTGGGTCTTGGCCGATATGGTGCGGGTTCCTTCCGGATCCCACACCACGATATCCGCGTCCGATCCTGCCGCTACAAGGCCCTTGCGCGGATAGATATTGAAGATCTGCGCCGCATTGGCCGACGTCACTCGGACGAACTCGGACGGCGTCAGCTTACCGCTGTTGACACCCTCGTCCCAGATCACAGCCATGCGGTCTTCCACGCCACCGCAGCCGTTGGGGATTTTGGTGAAGTCGTTGCGGCCAGCCGCCTTCTGCTCGGCGCAGAAAGTGCAATGGTCGGTGGCGGTGGTGTGCAGGTTGCCGCCCTGTAGGCCTTGCCATAGCGCCTTCTGGTGCTCGCGGCTGCGGAATGGTGGGCTCATCACATGTCCAGCCGCGAAATCGAAGTCGGGATGGTCGTACACGCTGTCGTCCACGATCAGGTGGCCCGCCAGCGCTTCGCCGTACACGCGCTGGCCCGCCGCGCGGGCGCGGGTGATCGCATCCAGCGATTCCTTGCAGGACACGTGTACGATGTACAGCGGCGTATTGAGCACATTGGCAATGGCGATGGCGCGGTTGGCCGCTTCCGCTTCGACTGCCGGAGGACGCGACAGCGGATGGGCACGCGGCCCGGTAATCCCCTGGCGCAGCAAGTCCTGCTGCAGCTGGTACACCAGCTCGCCGTTCTCGGCATGCACCGTCGGGATGGCGCCTAGTTCCAGCGCGCGGCGGAAGCTTTTGACCAGTGTTTCATCGTCGGCCATGATGGCGTTCTTGTAGGCCATGAAATGCTTGAAGCTGTTCACGCCATGGTTGCGCACAAGCGTTCCCATGTCCTCATGCACCTGGTCCGACCACCACGTGATCGCCACATGGAAGGTGTAATCGCCAGCCGCCTTTTCGGCCCAGCCGCGCCATTGGTGATAAGCCTCGAGCAGCGGCTGCTGCGGACTCGGGATGACAAAGTCGATAATGGTCGTAGTCCCCCCGGCCAGGCCGGCGGCAGTGCCGGTAAAGAAATCGTCCTGCGTCACCGTGCCCATGAAAGGCAGGTTCATATGCGTGTGTGGATCGATCCCGCCCGGCATCACGTACTGGCCGCCCGCGTCGATAATTTCGGCGCCCGCCGGAGCCTGAAGATCCGGCCCGACGGCAACGATCTTGTCGCCCTCGCACAGTACATCGGCGCGGAAAGCTCGGTCCGCGTTTACAACAGTCCCGCCTCGAATCAGTGTCGCCATTTACGCATTCTCCGGAATTGCGGGAGGTACGGCCCTGGCCGCCCTGCCCTTCATCATGATGCCGTACACCAGCGCTGCAATTGCAATGCCGACGAACCATGCATAGGTATAAATCAGCTTGAAGCCATCGCCGACATTGGCGAATGAAGCGGGAAAGGCCGCGTTCAAAAAGCCCGGCACATTCGGCGCAACGCCGAATGCAAAGGCCAGCAGCGCGGCGGAATTCCAGCCGTTGGTATAGCTGTACTCTCCGTTATCGACGTACAGCGCACCGACATTCAACTCGGTCTTGCGAATCAGGTAGTAATCGACGATCAGCACGCCCGCAATCGGTCCAAGCAAGGCCGAATACCCAATCAGCCAGGTGAAGATATAGCCTTGCGTGGTTTCCAGCAGCTTCCAGGGCATCATCGCCAGCGCGATGCCCGCGGTGATATAGCCGCCGGTGCGGTAGGAAATTTGCTTGGGCGCCAATGCGGAAAAATCGTAGGCCGGGCCGACCAGGTTGGCGGCCAGGTTGACGGAAATCGTATCGATCAACAGGATCACCAGCGCAAGCAGCACCGCCACGCCGGTCATGCGGCTCGCCAAGTCGACCGGGTCCCAGATCGCCTTGCCGTACAGGACCACCGTGGCGGAAGTAACGATCACCGCCAGCGCCGCCAGCAATCCCATTGGCACCGGCAGGCCGACCGATTGGCCCAGCACCTGGTCGCGCTGCGTTCTGGCGAAGCGCGTGAAGTCGGGAATATTCAGCGCCAGCGTGGCCCAGAACCCGATCATCGCCGTCAAGGAAGGCCAGAACGTCGGCCAGAACTGGCCGGCCTTCTTGCCGCCTTCAACGAACTGCGACGGCTGATCAAGCAGGGTGCCGAAGCCGCCGGCCTTTTGGTACACCCAGCCCAGCAGGACGAAGCAGATCAGAATCTTCAGCGGCGCGGTATAGGTTTCCAGTTTGCGGATCGCATCCATGCCGTGCACGATGTACCAGAACTGGATGGCCCAGAAGGCAATAAAGCAAAGCAGCTGCGCGCCATTGATGCCAAGACCGCCGATCTTCGCGCCCCCGATCTCGCCGCCCATCAGCACGCCCAGCAGCGTGTAAATCATCTGCCCGCCGAACCACGTCTGGATGCCGTACCAGCCGCAGGCCACAATCGCGCGCATCAGCGCCGGCAGCCGCGCGCCGGTGGTGCCGAACGATGCACGCGCCAGTACTGCATACGGGATGCCGTATTTAGTGCCGGCATGTCCGATCAGCAGCATCGGCAGCAGAACGATGGTATTGGCCAGGAACACCGTCAGTACGGCCTGCCCGGCAGACATGCCGCCTTCAATCAGGCTGGCGGCGAGGGTGTAGGCGGGGATGCACATGACCATCCCAACCCAGAGTGCAGCGAAGTGATACCAGTGCCAGGTGCGCTGCGATTCATTGGTCGGGGCCAGGTCTTCGTTCCACAGCTGGGAGTTGTCGCTCATGCAGTCTCCAAAGTTTTAAGCCGATAAGGCGGCGGTCGCTGGCCAGGTGTCGGCCCCTATGGGTCAGACACCGGTTTACCGGTTCTAGGCCGGCACGCTCTCCGCACGGGGATTACGCGGATCCTGCGTCCAGTTCATATAAGGCTTGCCCGTCGGGACTGCGACCATCGTAATACAACCTTGCACCGGACAGGTGATTTCGCACAGGTTGCAGCCGACGCATTCCTCGTCGTTGACCTTATAGGTGCGCGTTCCCGTCGCTTCGTCGACCAGCTGGAAGATGGACTGATGCGAGGTATCCTCGCACGCTACATAACATCGGCCGCACTTGATGCAATCGTCCTGGTTGATATGAGCGATGGACTTGTAATTCATATTGAGGAACTTCCAGTCGGTGGTGTTCTGCACCGCCTTGCCCATGAAATCGTCCAGGGTCTCGTAGCCCTTGGAATCCATCCAGCGCTCCAGGCCGTCCTTCATTTCCTGGACGATGCGGAAGCCGTGCAGCATAGCGGCGGTGCACACCTGCACGCAGCCAGCGCCGAGGGCGATGAATTCCGCCGCATCCTTCCAGTTACCGATGCCGCCGATGCCAGAAATCGGCAGACCGCGCGTCTCGGGATCGCGGGCGATCTCGGCGACCATATTCAGGGCGATCGGTTTCACCGCCGGACCGCAGTAGCCGCCGTGGGTGCTGGCGCCGCCCACATTAGGTAATGCCACCATCTTGTCCAGGTCCAGTGAAGTAATGGAATTGATGGTGTTAATCAGCGATACCGCATCGGCGCCGCCAGCCTTGGCGGCACGGGCCGGACGGCGGATATCGGTGATGTTGGGCGTCAGCTTCACGATCACCGGCAACTTGCTGTGCTTCTTGCACCACGCCGTCACCTGCTCCACATACTCCGGCACCTGGCCGACGGCGGAACCCATGCCGCGCTCCGGCATGCCGTGCGGGCAGCCGAAATTGAGCTCGATCCCATCGGCGCCCGTTGCTTCCACCTTGGGCAGGATGTCAGCCCAGGCCTGTTCCTCGCAGGGCAGCATCAGCGAGACCACGATGGCGCGGTCCGGCCAGGCCTTTTTCACCTCGGCGATCTCCTGCAGGTTCAGCTCCAGCGAGCGATCGGTAATCAGTTCGATGTTGTTGAAGCCGATGACTTCGCGGTTCTTGCCGTAGATGGCGGAGTAGCGCGAAGAGACGTTGACCGGCGGCGGGTCTTCGCCGAGAGTTTTCCAGACCACGCCGCCCCAACCCGCCTCGAATGCGCGGATCACGTTGTAGGCTTTGTCGGTTGGTGGTGCGGAGGCGAGCCAGAATGGATTCGGCGCCTTGATGCCGCAGAAGTTGACGCTCAAGTCGGCCATTATGCTGCCTCCTTCTTCGATTGGATGTCGGAATGGATCGCCATCGCGGCGCGCTTGCCGTGCTCCACGGCCTGCACCGTCAAGTCCTGGCCCAGCGCCACGCAGTCGCCGCCCGCGTAGATGCCGGGCAGGATGGTACGGAAGCCGTCGTCCACATGGATCTTGTCGCCGTCCCGCTTCAGCATCGCGGCCAGCGGGTCGGCCAACGCAGCCGGTTCCATGGCCTGGCCGATCGCCTTGAATACCGCGTCGGCCGCGACTTCGAAGGTTTCACCCGTGCCGGCAAGGCGGGTTCCGCTCAGCGCGGTACGTTCGAAACGCATGCCCCGCACACGGCCGCCTTCGTCCAGCAGCACCTGCTGCGGCTGCGCCCACGTCAGCATGCGCACCTGATTGGCCTTGGCGATATCCTGCTCATGGTGGGTCGCGCTCATGGCATCGAAACCGCGGCGATAGACCATCGTCACTTCTTCCGCACCGAGGCGCTGGATCTGTACCGCCATATCGATCGCCGTATTGCCGGCACCGATCACAATGGCGCGGCGCGGCACCGGCAGCTTGGTCAGGTCGTCGGCCTGGCGCAGCTCGGCGATGTAATCGACCGCGGCCATCAGGCCTGGAGCGTCCTCGCCGGTCAGCCCCAGCGCGCGGCTGGCGCCCAGACCCAGGCCCAGGAAGACGGCATCGTATTCGGCTTTCAGGTCTTTCAGGTGCAGGTTTGCCCCCAGTTTTTGCCCATGGCGCACCTCAATGCCGCCAATCCCCAATAGGAAATCCACTTCCTTTTGCGCGAAATTGTCGGTCAATTTGTATTTCGCGATCCCGTATTCGTTCAAGCCGCCCGACTTTTCATGCGCTTCGAAGACGACGACATCGTTGCCCAGCATGGCCAGGCGGTGCGCACAGGACAAGCCTGCCGGACCGGCGCCGACAACAGCCACCTTTTTGCCGGTCGATTCGGCACGCTTGAAGGGATGACAGTCCAGCACCGCGTTATCCAGGGCATAGCGCTGCAAGAGGCCGATCTTGACAGGTTGCTCCTCCGCGTCGTGGTTGCGCACGCAGGCGTCTTCGCACAGGATCTCGGTTGGACAAACACGCGCGCAGCTGCCGCCAAGAATATTCTGCTGCAGGATCGTGACGGCAGCCCCGTTCACGTTCTTCTCATGGATATTGCGGATGAAACTGGCCACATCAATGCCGGTCGGACAGATGCGCGTACACGGCGCGTCGTAGCAGTACAGGCAACGTGAACTTTCAATTGCCGCCTGGCGCGCGTTCAGTGGCGGCGCCAGGTCGGTGAAGTGACCGGCCAGCTCTTCGTTCGTGGCTTTCGGCTGCGGTATGTATTTGAGTGACTCGATCATGTGGTTCCGTCCTCACTTCATTTGTGGGAAAGCAAACTGCGCGCCGGCGCTGGCGGTATTCGGCCAGCGCTCCATTACGGCCTTGTGGCGGGTGTAGAACCGCACACCCTCCGGGCCGTAGGCGTGGTGGTCGCCGAACAGACTGCGCTTCCATCCGCCGAAAGAGTTGAAGGCCATGGGCACCGGCAGCGGCACGTTGACGCCGACCATGCCGACCTGGATCTGGCGCACAAACTCGCGCGCCACGCCGCCGTCGCGGGTGAACACGGCCACGCCATTGCCGTACTCATTGTTGTTGATCAGCTCCACGGCCGATGCCACATCGGGCAGGCGCACCATGCACAGCACGGGGCCGAAGATTTCTTCCTTGTAGATGCTCATGTCCGGCGTGACATGGTCGAACAGCGTGCCGCCGATAAAGAAGCCGTTCGGACGGTCAGCCACCTTGTAGTCGCGGCCATCGACCACCAGGGTCGCCCCCTGCTCCACGCCCTCGCCGATCAGCCGTTCGATGCGCTGCTTCGCCGCCGCTGTGACGACCGGCCCCATCTCTGCTTCCGCTGCCATGCCGTCGCGCACCTTGAGCGCGGCAGTCCGTTCCTTCAATGCGCCCACCAGCTTGTCGGCGGCGTCGCCCACTGCCGCGACCACGGAAATCGCCATGCAGCGCTCCCCGGCGGAACCGAAGGCGGCACCCATCAGCGCATCCACCGCCATCTCCATATCGGCATCTGGCATTACCACCATATGGTTTTTTGCGCCGCCCAACGCCTGCACACGCTTGCCATGCTGCGAACCGCGCGAGTAAATGTATTCCGCAATCGGCGTCGAGCCGACAAAGCTGACCGCCTGCACGACAGGATGGTCGAGCAGCGCATCGACCACCACCTTGTCGCCCTGCACCACGTTGAACACGCCATCCGGCAAGCCAGCCTCTTTCAACAGGCGCGCATGCAGCAGCGAAGGCGAGGGATCGCGCTCGGAAGGTTTTAAGATAAAGGTGTTGCCGCAGGCGATGGCAATGGGGAACATCCACATCGGCACCATGACCGGGAAATTGAATGGCGTGATGCCGGCCACCACGCCCAGCGGCATGCGCATCGACCAGGCATCGATGCCCCGCGCAATCTGGTCGGTGAATTCGCCCTTCATCATCTGTGGAATGCCGACAGCGAATTCCACCATCTCGATACCACGCGCCACTTCTCCCTTCGCATCCGCAAATGTCTTGCCATGTTCGCGGGTCAGCATGGCCGCAAATTCCTCGGTGTGCTGGTGGCACAGTTCCAGGTACTTGAACAGCACGCGCGCCCGTGTCAGCGGCGGCGTGTTGGACCATGCCGGAAAGGCCGCTTCGGCGGCGCGCACGGCGGCATCGACTTCATCCGCCGTGCCCAGCGCCACGCGGGCCACCGGCTCGCCCAGCGCGGGATTGAATACGTCGCCATAACGCCCGCTGGACGTATCGGCCTTGGCGCCATTGATAAAGTGGGTAATGGTATCGAGATTGCTCATATCAGACTCTGTGGATTACGCCAGCAGCGATTCCGCCGGCACATAGGTATAGCCAAGGTCGCGCGCCACCGCCTCATAGGTGACCTGGCCCTGGCAGACATTCAATCCGTTGCGCAAATGCTGGTTGGCCTTCATGGCCTTGGCCCAGCCCTTGTCGGCCAGCGCGATCGCGTGCCCGATGGTGGCGTTATTCAGCGCAAAGGTAGAGGTGCGCGCCACGGCGCCCGGCATGTTGGCGACGCAGTAGTGCACCACGCCGTCGACGATGAAGGTCGGATTTTCGTGCGTGGTGGCGTGCGAGGTTTCGAAACAGCCGCCCTGGTCGATTGCCACGTCGACCACGACCGACCCTTGCTTCATGCGCGACACCATATTGCGTGTCACCAGCTTGGGCGCGGCCGCGCCGGGTACCAGTACACCGCCGATCACCAGGTCGGCGTCGGTCACGGCATCGTCGATGGTGTGGGCGTTGGAGAACATGGTCTGGATGCGGTTGCCGAACACCAGGTCCAATTGGCGCAGACGGTCGATGCTCTTGTCCAGCACCGTGACGCGGGCGCCCATGCCGACGGCGATCTGCAGCGCGTTGGTGCCGACCACGCCGGCGCCGATAATCGCCACATGGCCGGGCGCCACGCCAGGCACGCCGCCCAGCAGCAGGCCCATGCCCCCTTTGGATTTTTCGAGATGGGCGGCGCCGGCCTGGATCGCCATGCGGCCGGCCACTTCGCTCATCGGCGCCAGCAGCGGCAAGCCGCCGTTCGCGCCGGTGATGGTTTCGTACGCAACGCAAACCGCGCCCGATTTCACCAGCGCCTTGGTCTGCTCCGGATCGGGAGCCAGGTGCAGGTAGGTGTATAGGATCTGGTTCTCGCGCAGCATTGCGCATTCCTGCGGCTGAGGTTCCTTTACTTTGACGATCATTTCAGCGCGGGCGAAGATCTCTTCCGCGCTATCGATGATCGTGGCGCCCGAGCCTACATACATTTCGTCGGTCAGACCGATTGCAGCGCCCGCGTTGTGCTGCACCAGGACCTGGTGCCCGCGGAGTGTCAGTTCCTTTACGCTGGCCGGGGTAAGGCCAACGCGCGATTCCTGATTCTTGATTTCCTTCGGTACGCCTACCAACATGGTTTGTCTCCTCTCGGTTTTTTTGAACCGGTAAACCGCCGAGGGCAAGGTTATGCGTTGTTGACTTAGGACGAACATCAAGAACCTGAACCTAACCCTTGATCGTTGCATACCGGTTTTACTCAAGCGTCTTCAGCACCCTTCCCAGCTTCTCGAACAATTCGTCGATATGCTTCTTCTCAAAGGTGAGCGGCGGCGACAAGGCAATGATGTCGCCGGTAACGCGGATCAAGACGCCATCCGCGAAAGCTTTCTTGAACGCGGCATAAGCGCGCGCGCCTGGCGCCCCGGCCCGCGGCGCCAGCTCGATGCCGGCGACCAGGCCTATGGTGCGGATATCGATCACATGCGGCATGCCTTTCAGCGAATGCACCGCGTCTTCCCAGTACGGCTGGATCTCCTTGGCGTGATCCAACAGCTTCTGTTCCTTGAATACTTCCAGCGTAGCCAGCGATGCCGCGCAAGCCACCGGATGGCCGGTATAGGTATAGCCATGGAACAGCTCAATGCCTGCCGGCCCTTCCATGAAAGCGTCGTGAATGAATTTTTTGCTGAACACCGCGCCCATGGGGATGGTGCCGTTGGTCAGCCCTTTCGCGGTGGTCATCATGTCCGGCTCGACATCGAAGTAATCGGTGGCGAACGGCGTGGTCAGGCGGCCAAACCCGGTGATCACCTCATCGAAGATCAGCAGGATTCCGTGCTTGGTGCACAACTCGCGCAAGCGCTTCAAGTAGCCTTTCGGCGGCACCAGGACGCCGGTGGAGCCGGCCACCGGCTCCACGATCACGGCGGCAATGGTGGACGCGTCGTGCAGCGCGACGATGCGCTCCAGTTCATCGGCCAGGTGCGCGCCGTATTCGGGCTCGCCGCGCGAGTAGGCGTTCTTTTCAATATTATGGGTGTGCGGCAGGTGGTCCACGCCCGGCAGCATCACGCCGTAAGGCTTGCGGTTGCCGGCGATGCCGCCCACAGAGATGCCGCCGAAGCCCACTCCGTGATAGGCGCGTTCGCGCCCGATCAGGCGGGTACGGGAAGCTTCACCGCGCGCCTTGTGGTAGGCCAGTGCGATCTTCAGCGCGGTGTCGACCGCCTCGGATCCCGAGTTGGTATAGAACACGTGGCCGAAACGATGGTTGGTGTACTCCATCAGTTTATCGGCGAGGTCGAAAGCGGCCGGGTGGCCCATCTGGAAGGTCGGTGCGAAGTCCAATTGCCCGACCATTTCGCTCACCGCTGCCACGATCTTCGGCTGGCGGTGGCCGCAAGGCACGCACCACAGGCCGGCGGTGCCGTCCAGCACCTGGTTGCCGTCGACATCCTTGTAGTACACGCCTTCGGCGGAGACCAGCAGGCGCGGGTTCGCCTTGAAATCGCGGTTGTTCGTGAATGGCATCCAGAAGGATGACATTGATTGCGGCCGGGCTTCGTTCATTGCTATCTCCCTTGGTGGGTTTTTTTTACGATGCTCAAAAAACTTTACCAGTTGGCAAAATCATGATGCAATAATAGACAGCAAGTTAACTATGGCACATATACACACGTAGGGAAACGTTCCAACCGTACAGGTAGATAAAACAGTACAGTTTTAGAGGCCCACATGCCAAACCCCGTCTGGCCAGAGTTGTCCATTGCACGAACGAAGAAGGGCAGCCTGATCGAAAAGATTGTCGACGCCATCAGTGCCATGATCGCCAGCCGCGAGCTGCGCCTTGGTACGAAGATGCCATCGGTACGGCAATTCGCGAAGTGTAATGGGGTGAGCACCTTTACAGTTGTGGAAGCCTACGACCGCCTGGTCACCCTGGGCCTGTTGTCGTCGCGCCGCGGTTCCGGCTATTACGTTGCACGTCACGACGCACCGCTACCATCGGCGCCGGCCCATATGGTGACCGGGCCTGCCGCGGTCGACGCGCTCACTCCTGAACTCTATTCCGGCGCCTCGGAAGCCCTGCCCGTCGGCGCCGGCTGGCTGCCGCCGGAGTGGTATGGCGAAGACACCGTGCTCGACGCCGTGCGCCACGCCATGCGCATTCCCGCCAACCGCCTGCGCGGCTACGGCCACCCGTTAGGCTTTCCCGGCCTGCGCCAATACATGGCGTCCACCTTGAGCGCAGAACTGTTCGCCGTCGAAGCGGAGCAGGTCCTGCTCACGCACGGCGCCACCCATGCGTTCGACCTGATCCTGCGCACGCTGACCAAGCCGGGCGACACCGTCTTTGTCGAAGACCCCGTCTACAGCAACCTGCTGTCCCTGATCCGCCACCACGGCTGCCATGCCATCGGCATTCCGCGCGGCGAACAGGGGCTGGACATGGACTTCCTCGCCGAGCAGGCGCGCGAAACCCAGCCCAAGCTGATGTTCGTCAATACCGTGCTGCAGAATCCCCTGGGCACCAGCCTGACCCAGGCGCAGGCGCACCGCTTGCTGGGTTTCGCCGAGCAATTCGACTTCTGGCTGGTGGAAGACGACATCTACCGCGAGCTCACGCCGCGCGGCGAAGCCTCGCTGGCCGCGATGGACGGGCTGCGGCGCGTCATCCGCGTCGGCAGTTTTTCCAAGACGCTGTCGCCGGTGCTGCGCGTCGGTTCGATCTGCGCCTCGGCTTCGCTGCTGCCGGAGCTGGTGCGCGTGAAGATGCTGGCCGGTCTCACCACTTCCGAGGTGAACGAGCGGGCCGCCTACCACGCCATCACCGCACGGCCCTACAGGCGCATGGTGGAACGCCTGGTGGGGCAACTTACCGAAGGGCGCGAACGCACCACCGACCTGCTGGCCCTGGCCGGCATGGCGCCGATCGCACGGCCGCGCGGCGGCATGTTCGTCAGCGCCGGCTGGCCACAGGCGCCCTCGCCGGAATGCAACGGCAAGCTGCTTGCCGAACAGGCGCTCAAGTCCGGCATCCTGCTCGCGCCGGGCGAATTCTTTCAGCTGCGGCCACCGTCTTCGGTCTGGTTCCGCTTCAACGTCGCTTACTCGGACAGCCCACAACTGCGGAACTTCCTGCAGGCTATGCGGAGGGAATATGGCATCAGCTAAACTGCGCCGCGTGATCAACCGCGACCGCCTGGAGGCGGACATCGCCGCCGAAGCCGTGCGCGTGTTCGCGGAATCCGGCTACGAAGGCGCGTCGGTCGCCACCATTGCGGAAAACGTCGGGCTCTCGAAGCAGAATCTGATGTACTACTTCCCCACCAAGCAGGCGCTCTACCAGCGCGTGCTGGACAATGTGCTGGACGACTGGCTGGAACGCATGGCCAATCTCGCCGCCCCCGACGGCGAACCGGCCGATGTGCTGCGCGCCTACATCAAGGCCAAGCTCGATTTTTCGCGCGAACAGCCGTGGGCGTCGCGCGTCTACGCGATGGAAGTGATCAGCGGCGCGCCGCTGTATGGCGCACAAATCCGCGAACGCGTGGTGCCCTTGCTGCGCAAGGATATCGAAGTCTTCGAACGCTGGATCGCCGCCGGCCGCATTGCCGCCGTCAACGCCACCCACCTGCTGTTTGCCATCTGGGCCATGACCCAGTCCTACGCCGACTTCGCCGCGCAAATGCAGCTGGTGCTCGGGCGTGGAGAACTCGCCGAAGCCGATTTCAGTGACGCCGAAACGACCATCGTCAACATGGTGCTTGCCGCCACAGCCCCAAGATCCTGAGGCGATGCGCCTATCGTTGTGATATTTACATTCATTTATGTCAACTACCCCTGAGCTTGGCGCGTTAAGGGCGTGAAACCGCGCATCGCGCAGTTTTCCCCTTAACCCCAAAACTCCCGGATCCCCTATGACTACCGCCCGCAAGAAAATCGCTTGTCTGCTACTTCCTTCAGCCCTCATGCTGGCCGGCGCCGCCCAGGCCGCAGCCGGCCATCTTGGCAATGTCGAAACGCTCGGCATCAAGACTGGCATGACCCACGAGGAGGTCAAGGCCGTTCTGGCCAAGACCAACAAGCCGTGGAAGGAATCGCCGCCAAGTGCCGGAGGATTTTTTTTCGACCAGGGCGTAGGACAGGTGTACCGAGCGCGATTCACAGCGACAGACAGTAGCGGCTCGGAAGAGATTACGCTGACCTATTCAAAGGAAAACGCCCTGTTCATGATCAAGCGCACAACCCACTGGAATGCCGCAGCCCGGCCAGCCTTGGCGACGGCGATCAAGACCATACAGGAGAAATATGGAAAGCCGACTTCGCAGCGCGTCTACAGCGATACGGAGCAGATGTACTACTATACGCTGGACGGCGGCAAGACCATCACGGCAGAGGATTTGCCGAACAAGCGAGGCTATGAGTCCGACGCCACCAAATGCTACGAGTTCGATAAGGCTCCGCCGTCCCAATTCAATAATCCCGGCAATTTGGTGAAGCAGGAAGTTTTGTATGCCAAGTGCGGCGGCGCATTCCAGGTCTTCCTGACCCCCGACAACCCGAATTACCCCAACAGGAGTCCGCGCGAGATCGTCAGCACCATGGATATAGAAATCAACGACCCGCGCGTGTTCCTCGACGCCGCCCAGAAGGAGCTGTTTGCCCGCCAAAACAAACTCCAGGACGACATCAACAAAGCCAAGGCCAGCGGCAACAAGCCGACGCTGTAAGGCGCGCAGGTACCGATTCGGAAGGAATTGATCCGGGCCGGTGGCCGACGACAGTTCCTGGACATTTTTAACAATATGCGTTCCTGCGCACAGGGCTGAAGGCAAACCGCTATACAAAACGTTACGCGGTTTGCCTGCCTCGAAGGCTCTTAGCCCAGCGCGCGCGCAACGGCAAGCAACTCGGAGATGGCCTGGCCATCGTCCGGGTACAGCGCGCTGCCGACGTGCATGACGGGATCGATCTTCTCGCCATCAGGAAGCGACACAGGTTCCGAGCTTACGGCCTGCCGGAAGCGCAGCACCTGGCTCTGGATCACCGAACGCCGCCCCGCCACGCTCAGGATCATGCCGAATTCGTCCACGCCCAGGCGGCCCAGCACATCGCCCTCGCGGCATTCCCTGGCCAGGCGTTTCGCCAGTTCCACCATGACTTCCCTACGCTGCGAGCGTACGCGCGCCACCATCACGCCGACGTGGCCGCCGCGCGCGATCGCATCGTCGACCTTCACCCGCAACTGCTCGTAGAAGGAGGAACGGTTCGGCAACCCCGTCGCAGGATCCTGCGTCACCTTGCGCTGCAGGACATTGCCGCCCTCCTGCGAGGCGTGATACATCATCGCCGCAGTCATATTGGCAATCGACTGCCCGATCGCCACCTCGTCCTGGTCGAAAGGCCGCGGTTCGCGCCAGGCCAGCTTCAGCACCCCGCCCGCCTGGTCGCCGAACAACAGCGGCAGGATCGCCATCGAACGCAGGCCGACCCGGCGACATGCTTCGCGGTTCACTCTTTCATCGATTTCGGAATCGTTGCAGGTGGCCGCCTGGCGCGCCGTCAGCACCTGGCCGGACAAGCTGCCCTTGATCTGCATCCGCAGGCCCAGCTGGGCCTCCGCCAGGCCTTGCGCCGCGCGGTACACCACCTCGCTGCCTTCGACCAGCTCGATCACCGAGCCGTCCGCTCCAGTCAGCTGCATGGCCTTCGCCGCCGCGCAATCCATCAGCGCACCGAAGGCAGGACCCAGGCGCGCCAATTCAAGCTGGGCATCCATGATTGCCACCAGCTTTGAATTGGACAGATCCAGCCGGTCGCTCATCGTCTACTCCTGTACCTGGGTTATCTGGACGCTAGCCACACGCCACTTGCCATCCTTGCGCACATACACGTCAATATAGCGGTAATGGCTGCCGAATGCTTTTCCGTCCCAGCTTCCCGTCATGCGCGTGCGGCCGCTGACCAGGGCCACGTCGCCGTAAAAGCGCACATCCATATCCTCCACCCCATACGGGTGGATGACCAGCTTGGGCGACGTGATTGCATCAAGAAAGGCTTCCTTGCCCGCAATGTCGCCGCGCGCGCTGATCTGGCGGAAATCGTCCGCCATATTGGCGGCGATGGCTGCCCGGTCCTTGTTGATGATGGCTTTATCCCAGGCGTCGGCCTGCTGTATCAGTTGCTCGGCGGGCGTCGCGGCAAAGGCCTGCGCGACGGAGAGCAGGGCCGCAGCGGCGATGGCAATATGTGATGTCATTGTGAGCAGAGTTTTTGGTTAAAGAAAGTGGCCTTGGCGGTCTTGACGTAGGCCTCGTAATCCATCGGCGGCAACTCCTCCTCGAGCGCCTTGATCGTCTTCATTTTCGCCGCATAGTTCTTGGCCAGCGTCGCCAGGCAAGCCGCCGGCTGCTTCAAATGGAATTGGGTCATGGCCAGGTCGTTGCGCACCTGGTCGGCCTCCATCCAGTGCATCAGGTGCGAACATTGTCCCAGCCAGCCGTTCAGCGTGTCGTAGGCTTGCTGGTAGTTCTTGGCCTTGTACTGCACCAGAAAGGCGTCTTTTGTCGCCTTGCTTGCGGCCGGCTTGCAGGCTCGCGGCGCCACGTAATACCTGCCATGGAAAGTCGCTCTGGCGCCGCATACGCCAGCGCACGCTTCCATCGACTGCGGTGTGACTTCGACCACACTGCCTTTCTGCGCGAACGCAATGCGGCATTCCGGCTCGCCCGGCCCCTGGTCGTCCAGTGTGCCGATTGTTCCCTTGATGCTGCCGCTCAGCTCACAGTCGTGGGCATTCGGGCCAAAGGTGGACAAGGTGAATTTCTTCTCGCCGTTGCTGCCCTGGGTGATGGTCAGCGTGCCGGTGCCGCCCTCGCGGTCATACTCGACAGGCGGGGCCGCCGTAAGGTCTAGGGCCAGGGCGAGCAGGAGTGCGGTCGACATCAAATGTGCTGGTCGATCAGGATGGGGTTGCCGTCCGGGTCAAAAGCGATGATGTAGGCCGGGCCGGTGCTCGCTTCATCGGCGCGCGCCGCCAGCGCCACCCCGCTTGCCTCCAGTTCGCGCTGCAGTTGGCGCACGTCCGTGAAACCAGGCACGGCTTCCGCATTGCTGTCCCAGCCTGGGTTGAACGTCAGCGTGTTTTTCTCGAGCATGCCCTGGAACAGGCCGATGACCGTTTCCCCATTCTTCATGATCAGCCAGTTCTGCTCGATGTTCCCGCCAAAGTCCTGGAAGCCGAACTTTGCGTAGAAGTCGCGCGAGGCTCTGATGTCCTTGACGTTCAGGCTGAGGGAAAAGACGCCGAGTTGCATGCCAAACTCCCGGGGAATGGTAGACATTGCCAATCTAACATCAGCCCTGCCCCGCTAGCAAGGCCCGGCGTCAAATCGGGAATTTGACCCGGAAGACCCGCGGGTATTCGTCCGGATAAGGGGCGGCAAGGCGGATGGCCTCTTCGACGTGGCTGATACGTCCCTTCGGGCTGCCGATCACTTCGAGCTTCTTGATCTGTCCTTGCGCGTTCAACGTGACTTCAAACTCGACCGGTCCCTCGACAACAATCGGCTCCACATGCTGCGTGATCCATTGCATTTCCATCACGGTGAGCTGGCGCAGCGGCTTTTCGGGGACAAATTTGTAGTTCGTCACGCCGATGAAAATCCCCAGGCCCACGGCAAGCAGGTACACGACCCGTACCACCTTGGCCAATGGATGGAGTTCCCGCTTGCGGGCGTCCTCGATCGCCTTGACCTCGGCCAGCTTGGTTGAGAGATGTTGGCGCCAACTTTCCACCTTGCCGGGAGCGCAGGTCATGTACATCAGGTCCGGGTACAGGGTCATCACGACTTCCGTCAGCAAGATATCCTGCGCCAGGTCCGCCAGCGGCGGTATTGCGGTATCGCGCAAGCGCTCGATCACTCGCATATGATTCGAACGCACCGGCTCCGGCTTCATGCGCAAGTATTTCAGGTCTTCGATAGCGCCGGCCAGGGTATCAAAGCCTTCCATATGTGGCGGGAAGTGGCGTCCGTCCCAGTAAAATTCTTCGCAGGCGGCCTGGAAAAGATACGCGTGGCCGGGACGCCAGCCGCTTTCCAGCAGGGTCGCTACTTCGGCTTCAAATGCCTGGGAATCCTCAATGTTCAAAGGGCGCAGTTGCTGCAAGACGCGGCGCGCCTGCTCCAGTGAATCGAGGTCACGCATGCTGCCTGGCGTCTGCTCGCGCGGAGGCTCCTTCGCAGCAGATTGCGGCGCAGGCGCCAGCCCGGGCACCGGCTCCCCCAGGTCGGCTGGCCGCGCCTCCGGCACTGGCAATTCCGGCGGCTGCGCTTCCCGCTCCGCCACCCAGCGCAATGCGCTTTCATAAGCTTCCCGCAGCGTCTGGAACGCCGCCGGATCCGCCTCCTGGTCGATCAGTTTCAACTCGCGTGCATAGGCGCGCCGAACAATGCGGGCATCCGCGGAGGAATCAAGGCCAAGACGATCGAGGAAGTTCAAAGTAACAGCTCGGGGAGGGGGCGACGCCCGCCAATCTATCATTTGCTAGAATGGAAATCCACTGACCAGTGATTGCGCCATGCCAGCCTTCGCACCGTTCACCCTCGCCACCCAGCGCCTGCAACTGCGTTTCCTGTCCACCGCCGACGTGCCGGCGCTGTACCGCATGTATTCCGATGCGGAAGCCATGCGCTACTGGAGCAGCGCCCCGTGGGACGATATGCGCCAGGCCGAGGCCTATTTCGCCGCCGCCCTGGCCGGGTATGAGAGCGGCGAACTGCTGCGTATGGGTATCGAAGCCGATGGCCAGTTGGCCGGCGTCGTCAACCTGTACAGTTTCAACCGCCAGAACCAGCGCTGCGACATCGGCTATATGCTGGACCGCGCCTGCTGGGGCAAGGGCTATATGCAGGAAGCCATGGCCGCCCTGCTCGACCACGCTTTCCGCGTATGGAGCCTGCACCGCATCGAGGCCGACATCGACCCGCGCAACACCGCCTCCGCCAAGCTGTTGAAAAGCTTGCATTTTGTATACGAAGGCCATATGCGCGAGCGCTGGATCGTCAATGGCGAGATCTGCGACACTGACTTTTTCGGCCTGCTGCGCGCCGACTGGATTGCTGCGCGCTAACAGTCTATCGCGCTCCGCAGCAGGTCATCCCGCCGGCCGCGCAGTTCGTCGGATCGCCCTCCACTATTGCCAGCGGCAGCGCTACAGTTGCATCATCGAAAACAAGGAGGACGTGATGAAAACTATCAACAAAAGCGCCAAGGAAACCGTGAAAGAAGTGTGGCAAGCCTTCGTCGGCATCGGCCGCCACTTCGTCAGAACGCTGGACGACATGTCCTGGCCAGGCATTGTTGCCATGTGCGTGCTGATCGCCCTGTTCTTGACCATCCTGCCGCTGGTGATCACCCTGTTCATCGGCGTACTGATCGCCAAGCTGGCCATCAATGTGTTCGGAGACAAGAAACAACATGGGTAAGCGGGCACGCAGCGTGCTCTCCTTTGTCGGAGAGATTGGCGAGACAGCCAGCAGCCTGTGGTGGGACTTCTTCGACTGGCTGGCGCAGGTGCCGTTGCGCCAGCTGGTGGTAACGTGGATGCTCGCCTTCCTGCTGGCACTGACGCCCGTGCTGCACCCGAAACAAGTCGCCTTCTTCATTTTCGGCTCCGCCGGCCTGAAGATCCTGGCGGGCGGCAAACGCAAGGCCGAGATCGAGGCCAGCAAGGC
Organism: Pseudoduganella violaceinigra DSM 15887; assembly: GCF_000425385.1. Classification (GTDB taxonomy): domain Bacteria; phylum Pseudomonadota; class Gammaproteobacteria; order Burkholderiales; family Burkholderiaceae_D; genus Rugamonas; species Rugamonas violaceinigra. The sequence continues at coordinate 636,052 of NZ_AUDI01000001.1, forward strand.
CGCCGCCGAAGCCGGCAACGAAAGCCTGGAACGCCGCCTGGTGGAAGCCCAGATGTCGGCCCTGCAGGCCCAGGTCGAGCCGCATTTCCTGTTCAATACCCTGGCCCTGATCGGCCAGTTGATCGAAACCGATCCGCCCGAAGCGGCCAAGATCCATACCCACCTGATCGAATACCTGCGCGCCACCCTGCCCCAGATGCGCTCGCGCGGCAACGGCACGCTGGGACGCCAGATCCATATGGCGCGCGCCTACCTCGCCATCATGCAGGCCCGCATGAAATCGCGCCTATCCGTTTCGCTCGACGTGCCGCCGGAACTGGAAAGCGCCACCTTCCCGCCGATGATGCTGCAGATCCTGATCGAAAATTCCATCAAGCACGGCCTGGAGCCGAAAGTCGAAGGCGGCCGCATCGATATCCGCGCCAGCGTCAACGGCAGCGTCTTGCAAGTGGACGTGCAGGACGACGGCGTCGGCTTCAACGCCTATGCCGGCGACGGCGTGGGCTTGACCAATGTGCGCGAGCGCTTGAAGCTGATGTACGGCACGCGCGCCCAACTGACCATCGAGCAGCCCATGGACGGCGGCTGCCGCGCCGCCATCTGCCTTCCCTTTGCACCCGATATCTTTGCAAAATCATGAGCCAGCCTATCGCCACCGCCATCATCGCCGACGATGAAGAACCCATGCGCGACATGCTGCGCAAGCGCCTGCACGATGCCTGGCCGGAGCTGCAGATCGTGGCCGAAGCGGCCAACGGCATTGAAGCCATCGCCCTCGCCGGCCAGCACCAGCCCGACATCGTCTTCCTCGATATCCGCATGCCCGGCCTGAGCGGCATTGAAGCGGCGCGCATGCTGTTCAACCGCTGCCACGTGGTCTTCATTACCGCCTACGACCAGTACGCCATTGAAGCCTTCGAACAGGGCGCGCTGGACTACCTGCTCAAACCGGTCAACCTGGAGCGCCTGAAAATGGCCTGCGGCCGCCTGCAGGCGCGCCTGGGCAAAAAGCCCAACGATATCGAGCGCCAACTGAGCCAATTGCTGCAGCAAAGCCGCGGCCCGGCCGGCGCCAATGGCGCACGCGCGCCGGACTACCTGCACTGGATCCAGGCCCAGGTCGGCAACAGCCTGCGCATGATCTCGACCAAGGAAGTGTTGTTCTTTCGCGCCGATGAAAAATATACGCGCGTGCAAACCGCGCAGGGCGAATTCCTGATCCGCAAGACCTTGAAAGAGCTGGAAGATGAGCTCGACCCGAGCGAATTTTGGCGCATTCACCGCTCCACACTGGTACGCGTCGACGCCATTGCCGAAGTGACGCGCGACCTGCGCGGGCGCCAGATGGTGCGGGTGCGCAACTCGCCGGAGGAACTCGAGGTCAGCCGCGGCAACACCCATTTATTCCAGCAAATGTAAGTCGCCAGCGCTCGCTTGCCGCACATACGGTGCTAGTCTATATTGTCCTGACCATGCTGCGTTTTAAGGGAGACGACGATGACGATTCCAAAGGCCACGCGCGCGACCATTACCCCCTGCCTGCGTTACCGCGATGCGCCCGCCGCAATTGACTGGCTATGCAAGACACTGGGTTTCAAGGCCGCGCTTGTGCTCCCCAACGAAGACGGCACCATCGCCCACGCCCAGCTTTCCTACGGCAACGGCATGATCATGCTAAGCTCGATTTTTGACACCGATTATGGCCGCTTGCTGAAACAGCCCTCCCAGGTGGGAATGGCTGTCACACAGAGCGCCTACCTGATCGTCAACGACGCCGACGAAGTGCATGCACGCTGCGTGCAAGCCGGGGCGCCGATCGAGATGCCCTTGCAGGACGAAGATTACGGCGGCCGCGGTTTTACCTGCCGGGATCCCGAAGGGCATATCTGGAGCATAGGCACTTATGACCCTTGGGAGCATTGATGGGACGCACCGTTCACTTTGAAATCCAGGCCAGCGAGCCTCCGGTCCTGATCGACTTTTACGGCAAGATGTTCGACTGGAGCTTCTCCAAATGGGAAGGCGGTGAATACTGGCTGGTCGGCACCGGCGAAGTCGGTACGCCCGGCATCAACGGCGGCCTGCTGCCGCGCCGCGGCCCGCGTCCCGAGGACGGGGCCTCCGTGAACGCCTTCGTCTGCACCGTCGACGTGGAAGACCTCGACAAATCCCTGGCGCAGCTGAAGCAACTCAATGGCACGGTGGCCGTGCCGCGCATGCCTGTTCCGGGCGTCGGCTGGCTGGCCTATGCCAAGGACCCGGACGGCAATCTCTTCGGCATGATGCAGACTGACGCCAGCGCCTCGTTCGAAGGTGCCTGAGTGAACGACGCACAGGCGATCCGCGACCTGGTGGCCGAATGGACGCGCGCCACGCTGGCCGCCGATGTTGACCGCATCCTGCCCCTGATGGCCGAGGACGTGGAATTCTACGTGCACGGCCAGCCCATCATGCGCGGCCGCGCGGCTTTCGAAAAAGGCGTGCGCGCCGTACTGGCGTCCCACCGCGTCGACTCGCACGCCGAGGTGCAGCAGGTGGAAGTCAGCGGCAACCTGGCCTACTGCACCACGCACTTGCGCGTGACAATCACGCCGCTGGCCGGCGGCGCAACCGTGCACAAGGCGGGGCATGTGCTGTCGGTCTACCGCAAGAACGCGGCCGGCAAATGGCAGCTGGCGCGCGACGCCAATATGCTCAGTTAACAGCAGCGAAACCGGCTCGGGCCTGGAACTTTCGTATTCATGGAATTCGCGTCGCGCCGCATTTCGATGAATAGTTAGATTCCTGTTCGTCACGCAACCGTCATACTGGATTTCTAATATGGGCTGCCTCCATATCCGGATCCTATATGAACCCACCTACACGCAGAAAGTTCCTCAAAGGGTCGATGGCCGCCCTGGGCAGCACCGTGCTGCCGCCCGCCGTGCAAAGCGCGCTCGCGGCTCCCGCCGCATCGGGCACGCTAGGCTCGATCGCCCACGTTGTCATCCTGTGCCAGGAGAACCGCTCCTACGACCATTACTTCGGCACGCTCAAGGGCGGTCGCGGATTCAACGACGACCACGCCGCCACCATCCAGGCTACAACGCGCAATGTCTTCGCCCAGGCCAACTCGATGGGATCCCTGTACACGCCGTGGCGCCTCGACGCCAGCAAGACCTCGGCCCAATGGCTGTCGGACGTACCGCACGACCTCAATAGCGGCACCGCCGCATGGAACAAGGGGCGCAGCGACAAATGGCTGCCCAACAAGGGCATGAATGCGCACGGCTACCTGACGCGTTCCGACATCCCTTTCCAATACGCGCTGGCCGACGCCTTCACCTTGTGCGACAACTATTTTTGTTCGGCACGCACGTCGACCAATCCCAACCGCCTGTTCCTCATGAGCGGAAGTATCGACCCGCAAGGCCAGCGCGGCGGCCCCGCCACCACCAACGGTTTCACTTACGGCACGCTGACCTGGCAAACCTATCCCGAAGCCCTGCAGGCCGCCGGCATTTCGTGGCGCACCTACCAGGAAGTGGACAACTACGACGACGATGCCCTGGCCTGGTTCAAGCAATTCCAGAACCTGCCGGTCGACTCGCCCCTGTACATCAACGGCGTGAAAAAGCGCGTGCTGGCCGACTTCCAGGCCGACGTCATGAACGACAGGCTGCCCGCTGTGTCATGGATCGTCGCACCGGCCGCCAAATCGGAGCATCCCAACGGCTCGCCCAATGTCGGCGGCGACTACGTCAACCAATACCTGCAAGCGCTGGCCGCCAATCCCGCGGTCTGGGCCAAGACCGCGTTCATCCTCACCTACGATGAAAACGGCGGCTTCTTCGACCACGTCACCACGCCGACTCCGCCGCCGGGGACCCCCGACGAATTCGTCAACGGCGTGCCGATCGGCCTGGGCGCGCGTGTTCCCACCATCGTCTGCTCGCCTTGGAGCCGCGGCGGCTGGATCGCCAGCGAAGTATTCGACCACACCTCCATCATCCAGTTCCTGGAGAAGTGGACCGGCGTGCGCTGCCCGAACATCAGCGCATGGCGCCGTTCCGTGTGCGGCGACCTGACCTCCTGCTTCGACTTCAGCGTCAGCAGCTCCGCCATGCCGCCGCTGCCGGACACCGCCGCGCTGGCAAACCTGGCGCTCCAGCAAAGATCCTATCCTGCACCCACGCCGCCCGCCCCCAATACTGTCATGCCGTCCTATGAGGCCGGCCAGAAGCCGCAGCGTGTGCAGCCTTACCAGCTCAATGGCTGGCTGACCCAGGACCTGGCGGCCAAGCGCGTGTGGACCAACTGGAGCAACGGCGGCAGCAAGGCCGCTCCGCTGCAGATCAATCTGAACGCCTACCGCAGCGACAATCCATGGACCTACACCATGGCGGCCAACAACACCTCGCGCGACTATTGGAGCGTGGTCACTTACGGCAACGGCTATTACGACCTGGAGATGATCGGCCCGAACCATTTCTACCGCCGCTTCAAGGGCTACCTGAACGCGGCAGCCTGGAACGGCCAGCCGGAGCCACAGGTTCAGCTCACCGTCGACGGCGCCACGCAATCGATCAGCATCCTGTTCGATAACCGGGGCACGGCCAACAATGCCGTGTTTACCCTGCTCGACCGCATCACCGCCAACGCGGGCGCCAGCCGCACCATCACGGTGGGACCAGGCCAGAGCACCACCATTGCCTATGCCGCCACAGACGGCTGGTACGACCTGAAGATCACGCTGGGCGGCAGCAGCAACTTCCTGCAGTCGATGGTGGGGCGGATCGAGGGCGTGCCGGGGCTGACACGTCCTCCTGTGCTACGCTGGTAGGTATGAGCAAAACCACGTCCTGGAGACAGTCAGCGCTGCTGCTTGCCGCCGCCTTGGGCGGGGCCGGTGTGGTGCTGGCCAACCGCCCGGCAGGCGAGGATGTGGCGCCAGCACTTGCAGCACCTGCGGCACCTGGGGCCCCCGCCGCCCTGCCGGCAGCGGCGGTGTCCCACGCGGCGCCGGCGGCTGTGATACCGCCTGCCGCGCCGGCCTGCCAAAGCGTGCACCGCTTGGCAGAATGGGAGTTGCTCAGTTCAGCTGTGGGCGGCTACCGTGAACCCGGCTTCGCCGTGCTGCATCATCCGCAGCGCGGCACCCTCACTTTGGCCGAGGGCGCGGTGTTTGACGACGGCATGGTGCTGCAGCGCGTGACGCCGGACGGCGTGCAGCTGCAATGCGGTCAAAATTCCCGCAGCCTGGCGCTGGAGACGGCAGCAGGCGCAGCGCCTGCCATGCGTTCCGCATTGCCCGATCCGGAACGAGCAGCAAGCAATTGAAAGGGGACACAATGAAACGATGGATTTTCAGCTTCGCGGCATCGCTGCTTTGCCTTGCATCAGCCGCGGCATCCACCTGTGCCGGCATCAGCGAAACCAACGCGCTCAATCGCTGCCTGGACGGCGAACTGGAACAGAAAAGCCGCACCGCAGAGGAGCTGGCGCGCCGCGCCGCCGATGCCAAGCCTTCGACCGAAGGGCGTCGCCTGCTGGAAGATTTTGCGGAATGGCGAAAGTCGACCCTGCTGGCCTGCTCCATCGCGAGCCAGGAGCACGCCGATGCGGAAATTCGCGAAATTCAGCGCAAGAATTGCCTGATCGAACGCACCAGTGAACGCATATACACCAGCAGCCAGCCGCGCCCCTAGCCCAATGCTGCGATCAGGTCGCGATCCGTCACTTGGGTGGGTCGGATCTTGATCAGGTTGCGATACAGCGGCGGCAGGTGGCTGCACAATTCATGCAGGGCCTGTTCCGGCATCGCGGGGCGCACATATTGGAACTGCGCCGGATTGTTGTGCGGCAGCGCGCCTTCCATTGTCGAACCATAGGCGCCCAGCGCCATGAAACTCTGTGCACTTTCATCGGGACCGACGGCGAATACAAAGGTGCCGTCTTTCGGATGCCCCAGGTAATGGCGTACTTCCGACTGTGTTGCGGAATCCGCGCCTTCCATCAGCTTGTAGCGCAGCTGGGCATACGCCCGCGTGCATTCCATGAAGGCGGTACGGATGGCCGATGCATTCTGGCGTCCGTGGCAGCAAAGAAGCAGGTTGCCGAAGCTATCCAGCAGCGCCACCGCGTCGCCCTTGCCGCCCTGCGCCTTGTCGCGCGCCATGGCCTGCTGCAGGTAGGGTGCAAGGCCGGCATCCGGCGTACGCGGCGCGCAGCGGTAAGTCAGCGCATCGGGGAAAGCGCGCTTCAGCGCGCGTACGATGAAGTGGTCTTCCGGCAGCGTGGCGGGATCCTTCAGCTCCTGCTGCGGAGGATCGATATTGAACAAGTCCATTACGTTAGTGGACGTGGCTTCGAACACCAGCGAGCATAAGGCCTGCGTCGGTTCTGCGATCGTCTTGCCGATGAAGAAAGGCTTCGGCGCAGCCCCGGCCCCGCGCCGTGCATAGGACGAGGTACCCAGTACGGCCGGATAGGAAAACGTCCTTTCCGCCTGCGGACGTAGGGCAACCGGCAGGGAAGGATAGAAAGCGGAACCGTTGTAGTTGATGCCGGCCTTGCCGTCCGGCGCCGCCACCACCACATTGAAGCCGGCCGCCAGGATCGCGCCCGTGCACATGCAGCAAGGATCGAGCGAGGTGACGATGGTGATTTCATCGGGAGGCGGCAGTTCATGGCCCTTGGCGCGTTCGGCGAAGTACCAGTCCACCAGTTGGCGTTCGCCGTGCGCGGTAGGATCGTAAATCAGGCCATGCTTGATGACGTTGTTATGCAGCGCCTTCAGCACAGTGCCGCTGGCGTCGAGCATGACCCCGCCCACGCCGAAGGTGCCCTGGGTTTTCGCGGCAATGGCTTCCGACGCCGCGATGGCGACGGCCGCCTGGACGTCGATGGCCTTTTTCACGTTTGCGTCTTTACTTCTTCAGGTCCCAGCCGCCGAACGCTTCAGGCAGCAGGTCGGCTGCCGTGGTTTCGCGGATGTCGCCTTTCAGGTTGGTCAGCACGACGGGCAGCTGGTTGCCGCCCAGTTCCAACGTGACCTGGCGGCAGGCGCCGCATGGAGCGATCGGGGTGTCGGTTTCGCCGACCACCACCAGCTTATCGAACTCGCCCTGCTTGTAGCCGTGGGCGATGGCGCTGAAGAAGGCAGTGCGCTCGGCGCAGTTGCACAGGCCATAGCTGGCGTTTTCCACGTTACAGCCGTGGAAGACTTTGCCGTCCTTGGTCAGCAGCGCGGCGCCGACTTTGAAGTTGGAGTACGGAGTGTAGGCCTTCAGGCGCGCGGCCTTGGCTTCTTCGATCAGTTTTTCGTTGTTCATATACTCTCCTGAACCGGTAAAACAGTGTCAGACCCGCAGGGTCAGACACCGGGCACGCGGCCGGCGCGGACCCGTGCCTGACCCCGCGGGTCAGGCACGGCTTTACCGGTTTTATGGGCGAATCGTGCGATACACAATAGGATTCGCCGCCGGCGCCGCATCAGCAATGGTGTAAGCAGCCTGCACCTCACGCACCGCCTGCTCCGCCGCTTCCTGGGTACGCGCATGCACCATCGCCAGCGGCTGGCCAGCCTGCAGCGGCTGGCCCAGCTCCACCAGGTCCGTCAAGCCGACGGCGAAATCGATCGCATCGGTAGGACGGCGACGGCCGCCGCCCAGCGACACCACCGCCAGGCCGATGTCGCGGCAGACGGTGGAAGCAGCGTAGCCTGCGCGCGGTGCTGGTACCGGCACCACGATAGGCGCCTTTTCCAGGTGCTTGTCCATGTTCTCCACCAGGTCGGCCGGGCCGCCCAGCGCCTTGACCATGCGCGCAAAGCGCTCGGCGGCTTCGCCCGAATCCAGTGCGTGCTGCAGCTTGGCGCGCGCATCGGCTTCGTTGACGGCCAGCTTGCCCATCACCAGCATCTCGGCGCACAGCGCCATGGTCACTTCGTGCAGGCGCGCAGGACGGAACTTGCCGGTCAGGTAGTCGATCGCACCGCGCACTTCCAGCGCATTGCCGGCCCATGGCGACAGCGATTCGTTCATGTCGGTCAGCAGGGCCGAGGTCAGCGTGCCCGCGCCATTACCCACCTTGACGATGGACTCGGCCAGTTCGACCGACTTTTCGTAGGTCGGCATGAATGCACCGGAGCCGGCCTTCACGTCCATGGCCAGCACATCCAGACCTGCCGCCAGTTTCTTCGACAGGATCGAGCCGGTGATCATGGCGACCGATTCCACGGTCGCGGTGACGTCCCGGATGGAGTAGAAGCGCTTGTCCGAAGGCGCCAGCGACGCGGTCTGGCCGATGATGGCCACGCCAACGTCTTTCACCACTTCGCGGAACTTCTCGTTGGTCGGGACCGTGGAATAGCCGGGGATGGAGTCGAACTTGTCCAGCGTGCCGCCGGTGTGGCCCAGGCCGCGGCCGGAGATCATCGGCACGAAGCCGCCGCAGGCAGCGATCATCGGGCCGAGCATCAGGGACACGACGTCGCCCACGCCACCGGTGGAGTGCTTGTCCATGACCGGGCCTGGCAGGTTCAGGGATTTCCAGTCCAGCACTTCACCGGAATCGCGCATGGCCAGGGTGAAGGCGACGCGTTCGTCCATGCTCATGTCGTTGAAGAAGACCGCCATCGCCAGCGCGGCGATCTGGCCTTCGCTGACGCTGTTGTCGGTGATGCCCTTGACGAAGAATTGGATTTCTTCTTTGCTCAGCACACCGCCGTCGCGTTTTTTACGGATGATTTCCTGGGGGAGGAACATTTTTCTATCTCTTTAGGTAGTTGGGGCTGCACATGCAGCCCCATTCAATGCTTAAACCGGCACTTCAGTGTCCGACCCGCAGGGTCAGACACTTGACCAGCGGCGGCCGCGTATCGGTTTTAGACGCCGTAAGGTATCCAGATATTTTTCACTTGCGACGCATGCGCCAGCACCACGCGCCCGCCCGCCTGCGCGGTCGAGAACCAGTCGCGGCCCTTGGCGCCACCGGTCCAGGTGCGCTTCAGCGAACCGGCCGACAGCTTCTCCACTTCCGCGCAGCCGGTGGCCGAACCGTCGTGGCGCCATACGGCATCCACGTCGGCGTGCGAAGCCAGGGTGCGCGCCAGTTCGTCGGCCGAACCGGTCACGATATTCACCACGCCGCCCGGCAGGTCCGAGGTGTCGAACACCTGGTACAGGTCCGTCGCCGACAGCGGGAACGCTTCGGAAGGAACGGCCACCACGCGGTTGCCCACGGCGATGGCTGGCGCCACCAGCGAGACGAAGCCCAGCAGCGGGTTCTCGTTCGGGCACACGATGCCGATCACGCCGACCGCTTCGTTCAGCGCCACGGTGATGCCGTGCATCGGCGGCTGGTGCGCCAGGCCGTCGTACTTGTCGGCCCATGCCGCCCAGTAGAACAGGCGTTCGATGGAAGCTTGCACTTCCTTCTCGGCGTTCTTGGTGCCGGTCTGCGCGGCGATGCGCTCGGCGAATTCGGCGCCGCGGGCGGCCAGGTTTTCGGCGATGTAGTACAGCACTTGCGCGCGGTTGTGCGCGGTGGCCTTGGTCCAGCCGGTCGCCTTGTGCGCTGCTTCCACCGCGTTGCGGATGTCCTTGCGGCTGCCTTCGCCCACTTCGCCCAGGAACTTGCCGTCGGCGCCGTGGATGGCGCGCGAGTAGGCGCCGTCAGGACGCGCCTGCTTGCCGCCGATGTACATCTTGGCAGTGCGGTCGACGGCGAAAGGATCGGTCGACGGGGTATGTTCGGTATCGGGCTTGGCAGGCTTTTTGAACGTTGGCGCGGCCGGACGTGCATCTTCCGACACCGGCACCAGGTATTCGAACATGCCTTCGCGGCCGCCTTCACGGCCGTAGCCGGATTCCTTGTAGCCGCCGAAGCCGCAGGCTGCGTCGAACTGGTTGGCGGTGTTGATCCATACGACGCCGGCCTTGATGGCGGGCGCCACGTCCAGCGCCAGCGAAATGTTCTCGGTCCATACGCAGGAAGCCAGACCGTACACAGTGTTGTTGGCCAGCTGCACGGCTTCGGCCGGGGTGCGGAAGCTCATCGCCACCAGCACCGGGCCAAAGATTTCAGCCTGCGCCACGGCGGCCGAGGTCGATGCGCCGGTGATCAGGGTCGGCGGGAACCACGAGCCGTGTTCCGGGATGACGCAGCCGGCGGGCTGGTACACCTCGCAGCCTTCGGCGCGGGCGGAGTCCACCAGGCCGGCGATGCGCTGGCGCTGGATCGGATCGACCAGGGCGCCGATGTCCATCGACTTGTCCAGCGGGGAGCCCAGGCGCAGGTTGTCCATGCGCGCTTTCAGTTTCTTCAGGAAGCGCTCCTGCACCGATTCCTGCACCAGCAGGCGCGAACCGGCGCAGCATACCTGGCCCTGGTTGAACCAGATCGAGTCGACCAGGCCTTCCACGGCGGCGTCCAGATCGGCGTCTTCGAAAACGATGAAGGGCGACTTGCCGCCCAGTTCCAGCGACAGCTTCTTGCCGGTGCCGGCGGTGGCTTCGCGGATGATGCGGCCCACTTCGGTGGAGCCTGTGAAGGCCAGCTTGTCGATGCCCTGGTGGCCGACGATGGCTTCGCCGGTGCGCCCGTCGCCGGTCACGATGTTCACCACGCCAGCAGGCACGCCGGCCTGCAGGCAGATCTCGGCGAACAGCATCGCGGTCAGCGGCGTGAATTCAGCCGGCTTGAAGACGATGGTGTTGCCGGCGGCCAGCGCAGGCGCGATCTTCCATGCCAGCATCAGCAGCGGGAAGTTCCAAGGCACGATCTGGCCGACCACGCCCACGGCGCGGTGGCCGGGGAATTCCTCATCCAGCAGCTGGGCCCAGCCGGCGTGGTAGTAGAAGTGGCGCGCCACCAGCGGCAGGTCGGCGTCGCGGGTTTCGCGGATGGTCTTGCCGTTGTCCAGGGTTTCCAGCACGGCGAACAGGCGCGCGTGCTTTTGCATCAGGCGCGCGATGGCGTACATGATCTTGGCGCGGCCATGACCGCCCAGCGCCTGCCAGGCCGGCAGCGCCTTGCGGGCGGCGGTTACTGCGCGCGCCACGTCGACCGGGGTGGCCTGGGTCAGTTCCGCCAGTTGCGAACCGTCGGCCGGGTTGTAGCAGGCGAAGGTCTCGCCCGGGTCGGTCCACTGGTTGTCGATAAACAGGCCGAACTTGCGGGAGCGCTGCTCCAGCCACGCTTGCGCTTCTTTCTGGCTTTCTGGTGCAGGGCCGTAGTCCATGGTGTTGAGGATCTCGTTAATTGTTGGCATGGCGGTGTCTTCTTATGGTTGCGCGTGGCGATGGGCGGCGGAGTAGGCGCCGGTCACATGGTGCTCCAGCTGGCGCTCGATGTCGGTCAGCAGGGACGAAGCACCGATACGGAACAGATGCGGCTCCAGCCACTCGTTGCCCAGTTCTTCCTTCATCACGGTCATGTATTGCAGCGCGGCCTTGGCGGTACCCACGCCGCCGGCCGGCTTGTAGCCCACCTTGAAGCCGGTACGCTCGTAGTATTCGCGGATCGCGCGCACCATCACCAGCGACACCGGGATGGTGGCGTTGACGCCTTCCTTGCCGGTCGAGGTCTTGATGAAATCGGCGCCCGCCATCATGCAGACCCACGACGCCTTGGCGACGTTTTCCAGCGTCACCAGGTCGCCGGTGGCCAGGATGGCCTTCACGTGCGCTTCGCCGCAAGCCTTGCGGTAAGCCAGCATTTCATCGTACAGCGCCTGCCAGTTGCCGGTCAGGACGTGCTGGCGGGTGATGACGATGTCGATCTCTTTCGCGCCTGCGGCGACCGACAGCTCGATCTCGCGCACCTTGGTTTCCATGCTGGTCAGGCCAGCCGGGAAGCCGGTCGACACCGCAGCGATAGGCAGGCGGCCCTTCAGCACCGCGTCGGCGTGCTGGATCATCTCGTGGTACACGCAGACGGCGCCGGTCATGATCTTGCGTTCCTGCAGGCCCAGCGCTTCCACCAGGTCCTGGCGCAGCGGGCGCATGGCTTTCATGCACAGGCGCTCGACGCGGCCCGGCGTGTCGTCGCCGGCCAGGGTGGTCAGGTCGATCAGTTCGATCGCCTTCACCAGCCATGCGGCCTGGTACTCTTTCTTGACGGTGCGGCGGTTCGCCAGCGATGCGGCGCGGCGGTCCGCGGCGGCCTTGTTCACTTGGATGTGATTCAGCCAGCCCAGGTCGAGGCCAATGGCCTCGTTGCGCTTGAAGTCAGTGATAATGGTCATAAGAGGTTGGTTCCGTTGGAAAGAGGTTTCACGCCGAGGTGATGTGCGATGGTCTGGCCGATGTCGGAGAAGGTCTCGGAAATGCCGAGCGACTGCGGCTTGACGCCGGGGCCGAAGAACAGCACAGGAATATGTTCGCGGGTGTGGTCGGAACCTGGCGCGGTCGGATCGCAGCCGTGGTCGGCGGTGATCACGCACAGGTCGCCGTCCTTCAGCTTGGCGATGAATTCGGGCAGGCGCGCATCCATCTCGTGCAGCGCATTGGAATAGCCGGCGACGTCGCGGCGGTGGCCGAAGTGCATGTCGAAGTCGACGAAGTTGACGAAGGTCAGCGACTTGTCGCCCGCTTCCGCCTGCGCCTCCAGCAGCCGGTCGAACAGCGCCATATTGTCCGGGCCCTTGAGCACGCGGCTCACGCCTTGCGCGGCGTAGATATCGCTGATCTTGCCCAGCGCGATCACCTCGCCGCCCTCGTTCTTCACGTGGTCCAGCAGGGTTGGCGCGCTTGGCGGCACGGCGTAATCGTGGCGGTTGGCCGTGCGCTTGTAGTCGCCGTTGGCGCCCACGAACGGACGCGCGATGATGCGGCCGATGTTGTACGGCTTGACCAGCTCATACGCCTTCTCGCACATATCGAACAGGCGCTCCAGGCCGAAATGCTCTTCGTGGCATGCGATCTGCAGCACGGAGTCGGCCGAGGTGTACAGGATAGGCTTGCCGGACGCCACATGCTCGTCGCCCAGCTCGTTGATGATGGTAGTGCCGGAGGCGTGGCAGTTGCCCAGGAAGCCCGGCACGCCGGTCAGTTCCTGCAGCTTGTCGGTCAATTCTTTCGGGAAGGACGGCACTTCTTTCGGGAAGTAGCCCCAGTCGAACAGCACCGGCACGCCGGCGATTTCCCAGTGGCCGGACTGGGTGTCCTTGCCGGTGGATTGTTCGCGCGCCGCACCATAGGCGCCGGTGAAACCGTCGCGCATATTGAAACCGGCGGCCCATTCGCCCGACGCGGTATGCGCGGCGGCGGCCAGGCCGAGTTTTTCCATGGTGGGCAGGGACATCGGCTTGCCTTCGCTGGCCGCCCATTTGGCGATGTGGCCGAAGGTGTTGTAGGCCTGGTCGCCGTATTTGTGGGCGTCCGGCGTTGCGCCGAGGCCGAAGGAGTCTAACAGCAGGATAAATGCACGGGACATGGGTGCCTCTCTTTGAAACCCGAAAATCGGGGTCAGACCCAAGGGTCAGACCCCCGTCAATTCGGCCGTCTGGGGTTGGGTTGTACGCCTTCGACTTTCGAAAACAGTCAAAAGCGCACAACCCAACCCGCGGCCGCAAAACCGTCAGGGGTCAGACCCTTGGGTCTGACCCCGCATTACCGGTTTATGCTTTGGGCGCCTTCGCCACATTCTCCAGGAATGCCACGATCAGCTTGATCAGCGACTCGGCGCCGACCGCCGCGTACTTCAGCGTCTGCTCATGCGACAGCGGGAACGGCGACAGGCCTTCGGCCAGGTTGGTGATCACGGAAACGCCCACCACCTTCAGGCCGCAATGGCGCGCCGACACGACTTCCGGCACCACCGACATGCCGACCATGTCCGCGCCCAGGGTCTTGAACGCGCGGATTTCAGCCGGGGTTTCGAAGTTCGGGCCCGGGTAGGCGATGTACACGCCTTCATGCAGGGTGATCGACTTGTCGGCCGCGGTGGACTGCAGCAGCTTGCGCAGGTCGGCATCGTAGGCATTGGCCATCGAGAAGAAGCGCGGACCGAAGCGCTCGTCGTTCGGGCCCACCATCGGGGTGCCCGGCAGGAAGTTGATATGGTCGTTCAGCGCCACCAGGGAACCGGCATCCACTTCGGTGCGCAGCGAGCCCGCCGCGTTGGTCACGAACAGCATTTCGCAGCCCAGCAGCTTGATGGTGCGCACGGCGGAAGTCATCACCGCCGGACCGTAGCCTTCGTAGAAGTGGCCGCGGCCCTTCATGCAGACCACCTGCACGCCTGCCAGCGTGCCCATGACCAGCTGGCCGGCGTGGCCATGCACGGTGGAGATCGGGAAGCCCGGCAGTTCGTCGAAGCTGATCGACACCGCATCGGTCATCTGTTCGGCCAGCACGCCCAGGCCGGAGCCCAGGATCATGGCCACGCGTGGCTGGAAATTGGCCGGCATGCGGGCACGGATGATGGCGGCGGCCTGGAATGGGGTATTGGAAGACATGGGGTTCCTCGTTTTTGTAATCTTTAGGTGAGCTGGCCAGAGCAGGCCTGTGAACGTACCACGACACTATGCATCATCGTCTATATGTATGGCAAATACCATTTTTCTTTGTTATTTATATCGTGTCGCTATAAATATACGTCTATTATATGGGTGGCCTCCATTTGACAGGCAACGGACAAATGTTTAGCATCGCAAACAAATGTTTATAGCGAGCTTTTCGTGACCGATCTTTCCCGCAAGGACCAGCTTTACCAGCTGATCCGCGCCAACCCCTTTATCTCCCAGCAAGAGCTGGCGGAGCAGCTCGCCCTGTCGCGCTCTGCCGTGGCCGGCCATATCGCCAGCCTGATCCGCGAGCGCAAACTGCTGGGCCGCGCCTACGTGTTGCGCAATGAACGCACGGTGCTGTGCATCGGCGCCGCCTGCCTCGACCGCAAGCTGCGGCCCCATGCCCCGCTGCAGATGGCCACTTCCAACCCGGCTTGCGCTGAAGAAAGTTTTGGCGGCGTGGCGCGCAACATCGCCGCCAACCTGGCCCAGCTCGGCCTGCCCTGCTCCCTGCTGACCGCCCTGGGCGACGATTCCTCCGGCCGCGCCCTGCGCGCCCAGGCGGAAGCGTTCGGCATCGGCATGGAAGGCAGCCTGCAGGTGAACGGCATCGGCAGCGGCACCTATACCGCCGTGCTGGACGCTTCCGGCGAGATGGTGGTCGCGCTGGCCGACATGGCCATTTTCGACCAGATGACGCCCGGCTGGATCGCCAGCCGCCAGCCGCAGCGCAATGCCGCCGGCATGGTGGTGGCGGACCTGAACCTGCCCGTCGAATCGGTCGCCATGCTGCTGGCCGACGCCCGCGCCACCGGCGTGCCGCTGGTGGTGGTCGCCGTGTCGCAGCCGAAAATGGCGCGCCTGCCCAAAGACCTGCACGGCCTGTCGCTGCTGGTCCTGAACCGCGGCGAGCTGGAAACCCGCGCCGGCCGCCCCTTGCCGACCGAGGCCGACGTGCAGGCCGCCTGCCACGAACTGCAGGCCGACGGCGTGTGCGACATCATCGTCACCTGCGGCGCCAGCGGCGTCTATCACACCTTAGGCAATGCCCTGCACTGGCTGCCGGCGCACGATGCCAGCGTGGTCGACGTGACCGGCGCCGGCGATGCCTTCTCCGCCGCCGTCTGCTGGTCCCTGCTGCAAGACCCCGAACAACTGACCCTGGCCTGCGAGCGCGGACTGAAAGCCGCCTCCATCACGCTGGCCAGCCCACATACCGTCTCGCCCGAGCTGAGCGCCGATTTGCTCGCCAGCGCGAATTTTGAGGAGTAATCCATGCACCAATTCCTGTCCTTCTCCCCCGAAGTCGCCAACGCGCGCGCCACCGGCAAGCCGGTCGTGGCCCTGGAATCGACCATCATCTCGCACGGCATGCCCTACCCGCAGAACGTGCAGACCGCGCGTGAAGTGGAGCAGATCATCCGCGACGCGGGCGCCGTGCCGGCCACCATCGCCATCATCGGCGGCAAGATCTGCGTCGGCCTGACCGAAGCCCAGCTCGAAGAACTGGGCCAGTCGCCCGACGCGATCAAGGTATCGCGCCGCGACCTGGCCTACGTGCTCTCGCAGGGCAAACTGGGCGCCACCACCGTGGCGGCGACCATGATCTGCGCGCAGCTGGCCGGCATCAAGGTGTTCGTCACCGGCGGCATCGGCGGCGTGCACCGCGGCGCCGAGACCAGCATGGATATCTCCGCCGACCTGCAGGAACTGGCGCAGACCAACGTGGCCGTGGTGTGCGCGGGCGTGAAGTCCATCCTCGATATCGGCCTGACCCTGGAATACCTGGAAACGCACGGTGTACCGGTGGTATCCGTCGGCCAGCCCGGCTTCCCGGCCTTCTTCACGCGCGAGAGCGGCTTCAATGCCGACTTCCAGCTGGACACGGCCCCCGAGCAAGCCGCCTTCATCGCCACCAAATGGGCCCTGGGCCTGAACGGCGGGGTGGTCGTTTCCGCGCCGGTGCCGGAGGAGGAAGCCATGCCGAAGGAAGAAATCGACGCCATCACCCTGCGCGCCCTGCAGGAGGCGGAGGAAAACGGCGTCACCGGCAAGAAAGTCACCCCCTTCCTGCTGGCCCGCATCAAGACCCTGACCGAGGGCCGCAGCCTGAAGACCAATATCGCACTGGTGAAAAACAACGCGCGTGTCGGCGCAGCCCTGGCCCGCTCGCTGCAGGAGCATCCATGTCCATCGACCTGAAACAGTTAAAGTACTTCCTCGCCGTCGCCGAAGAGAAGAGCTTCAGCCGCGCGGCCGAGCGCCTGCACATTTCTCAGCCGCCGCTCTCGCAGCAGATCATGAAGCTGGAAGCGGAGCTGGGCGTGAAGCTGTTCGCCCGCACCACCCGCACCTTCGAACTGACGGTGGCGGGCAAGGCCCTGATGCAGGAGGCGTCGGACCTGCTGGCCAAGATGCGCATGACCATCGACACCGTGCGCCAGATCGACCGCGGCGAAGTGGGCCGCCTGCGCGTTGGCATCGTCGGCTCCGCCATGTGGGGTCCGATCCCGTCGATGCTGGAGGAATTCCAGAGCAAGTACCCGCGCGTGACCTGGACCATCCACGAATCCGGCCCGACCGTGCAGTACGACGCCTTGCGCGCCAAGCAGATCGACATCGGCTTCTGGCGCGAACCGAAGCTGGACGACGACGAACTGCGGCGCGATAACCTGAAGCAGGAACTCTGTTTCCGCGAGAACGTCTGCGTGGCGGTGAACGAGCACCACCCGCTGGCGAAGATGGACGCGATTGAATTGATGGACATCGCCGACGAACCGATGCTGACGCTGGCCCTCGATAAATCGGCCTTCCCGCGCTACCTGATCCAGTGCTGCATTAACGCGGGCTTCCATCCGGAAGTGTTCCAGGAAGCGCACGAGCCGCAGACCCTGCTGGCCATGGTGGGCGCCGGCCTTGGCGTGACATTGATGCCCGAGACCACCGCCCGCATCGGCTGGCCCGGCGTGGTGTTCCTGCCGATCCGCACCAACCCGCCCTCGGCCAACCTGTACATCACCTACACCACGCTGGACGATGCACCGGTGGTGCGCGCCTTCCTGAATATCCTGCGCCCGCCCCAGCGCGAGGACTGAGCCCGGGTTGCCGTCCCGCTTAGTCGGGGCGGCGGCCTGCCAGGTCGGCCACCAGCGACGGGCGTATTACCAGGAACAAGCCCATCAGGCTGCGCACCAGCATGCCCAGGAAGTCCGCCTTGCGGCCCGCATCCATATAGCTCAGCGCAGCCTCATTGCCGATCACCAGCACGAACAAGGAAGCCAGTTGCGGCAGTGCCCCCAGCATGCCCCACAGTCCAAGGATGACCGAACCCACGATGATCATTTCGCGTGCCTGCAGGTTGATGGTGTTGGCGTGGGCGGTGCGCGGCACCAGTTTGTGCGCCACCGTCATGGGGAAGAACCACAGGAATACGGCCAGACTGAAATAGGCGAAGGGGACCAGGAACAAGGCGGGCGACAGGTCGCCTTGCCGGGTGCTCGTGTAGACGAACAGGGCCATGCTCATGGTCGTCAATACCAGGAAGATGGCGAAAAGGCGAACGGCGGTACCGACAAACTGCTGCGGAGTCATGGAAATCCTCGGGAAATTACAAAATCGCTAATCCTAAATTCTGCCATAGGACGCCGGCGCCGTGGCCTCATTTTCCCAGCATCCTGTAGCCAGCCACGCGCGCCCGTTCCTGACCGGACAAAGGCTCGGTGGCCACGTTCAGGCAGCGGCCGAGGAACTGCTCGGTCAAGGCCAGATAGTCTGCGCGCGCCCCTGTCAAACCGTGCCCTTCCTCCGGCATTTCAACGTAGGTGTAAGCGGGATCGGCTTCCAGCATCGCCTGGATGAAGGGCGCATTGCCCGCTGCCGGCGTATTGGTATCCTTCGCGCCCTGCATATGCAGCAGGGGCAGCGACTTTAGCTGCTCGACGTGGTTCACCGCCGACATGGCCGCCAGCGCCGCGCGCTCCTGCGGCAAGCGGCTGTCGCCCGCACGCTCGATCAAGTCGGTGCGCTCGCCATTCCTGGCGATTGCCTCTTCAACAAAGCGCAGCTGATCCGCCGTCACAGAATCGACCACCGCGCATTTGAATGGCGCCCCGTTGGCCGCCATGTTCAGCGCAAGGTAGGCACCGAAGCTCGTCCCCAGCACCGCCACGCGTGAGCGATCCACCGGATAATGCTCCATCACGTAGCTCAAGCCATCGCGCGCATCGCGCGGAATGCCCAGTCCCCACTGCTTGCGGTCCAACGCCTCGAACTGCTTGCCAAAGCCGCGCGAGCCACGGTAGTTAATTGTCGCTACGGCGATGCCGCGCGACAGCAGCCAATAGCGCTCCGTATCCAGCTCGGCAAAGTCGCGCATCGACGGCCCGCCATGCAGCTTCAGCACCAATGGGCAGGGCTTATTGCCGCATAACGCCGGATCCGGCATCGCGATATAGCCCCGCAGTGCAGGCTCGCCTTCGCGCTCGATTGCGAAGTCCTGCATATCCCATTGCGCGAGCCTGGCGCCGCCCTGGCTCGCCAGCTGCAGCGGGCGCAGCTGGCCTTTTCCACGTTCATACAGGGCCCATAACGGCGCACCGCGTTGCGCGCCGTACTTCACGATCCAGAACTTGTCGTTCGGCGAGCGGTCGGCGATATGGGGAAAGCCCCAGCCGGCCGCCGACAGGCGCTCCACATCCGGCCGCACCCGCTCATCCAGCACCGCCAGTTCAGGCTTGCCCCGTTCGACCTGCACCGCATCCGGCCGCAGATCGACCGGATTGAGGATCACGCGCCGCACGTCGATGCCTGGCTGCTCATACATCACACGCTGGGCGCCGGTGCGCAGGTCCAGCTCCAACAGGGCAAGCGTTTCGCGCTCAACGGAGGACAGCATATAGGCCTTGCCTGCAGCCGTTACCGACACCAGTGCAGAGCCCTGGCGCTGGTCCGGCCCTGTCATATTGATTTCGCCTTTGCCGCCGTCGCCACCGAAGACCAGTGTTTGGCCGCCCCGGCCCGGCCGCAGCGCGAGGGAACCGTTGCCCCTCTCCTCCACCGGCACCAGCTTGCCTTCCCGGCCCACGTCAAGCACCGCGCCAGTGGCCGCGTTTCGATAACGGTACAGGGAGAACGCATAATTGTTGGCCGGCGTGCCAAGCGCCAGCATCACCTGCTCATTGGCCCCGGCCAGAACGCTGGCCTGGCCGGAATCCGGGTCGAGCCGGTAGACCAGGACACGGCCGGCGTGCTCGCCCGCCACCAGCAGTACATCGGCGGCTTCGGCGGCTTCGGCGGCTTCAGCGGACCAGCGGTACCAGTGCAGGCGCCCCAGGTCCAGCGTTACGGTCTTGGCGGGCTGGCCGGGCTGGTCGAGGCGCGTCAACAGCAACACGCCCGGATCGCCCCCGCCCTCGACCACCCATTTTCCGCTCGCACTGACCGCTGGGCGCGACGCCAGCGCCGCGGCGAAGATTTCCTTACGTGGTACCAGCGTGGCAGCGCTGGCGCTAGCGCTGCCGCTCAAAGCGCATAGCAACAGCGCGCCCCAGGCTTTATGCATCGGGAACAAAACAACTCCTTGGATTAATGGGTGGCGCCGGCGCCGGCCGAAATATCGCCGGCCGTGGCCAGCGATGTGCGCACCGCGACCCGCAAGCCTTCCACCACCTGCGGCAGCGCCATGCTGGCGGTGCCGGGATGGCGCGCGGCCTGTTCCGGCAAATAGGGAATATGGATGAAGCCGGCCCGCATCCCGGGCCGGCCGGCCTGCAGGTGCATCAGGCCATAGAACACATGATTGCAGACGAAGGTGCCCGCACTCTGCGACACCGAAGCCGGCATGCCGGCAGTGCGCAGCGCCTGGACGATGGCCTTGATCGGCAAGGTCGAGAAATACGCCGACGGGCCGCCCGCCACGATCGGCTGGTCCACCGGCTGCTTCTGGACATTGTCTTCGATCGGCGCGTCGTCGATATTGATCGCCACGCGCTCCACCGAAAGGTCCAGCCGCCCGCCGGCCTGGCCGACAGCAATCACGAGCACCGGCTTGAGCTCCTCGATCGCGCCGCGCATGGTCTCGATGGCCGCGCCGAACGCGCAGGGCAGTTGGCGCGCCACGACGCGAAAGCCGCCTTCTTTCCAGCCATCGAGCGCACGCACAGCCTCCCATGCCGGATTGACCGGCTCCTTGTTGAATGGCTCAAAGCCGGTAAGCAGGACGGTTTTCATGCGTTCATCAAAAAATAGAGCAGGACGATATTAGCACCGAGCAGCGGCAGCGCCGTGCCCAGCTGCGCCTTGATGACGGCGTTCCGGTCCGGCAGGTCCAGCAATGCAGTGGGAATGATGTTGAAGTTGGCGGCCATCGGCGTCATCAAGGTTCCGCAGTAGGCGCTGAACATGCCGATCGCCGCCATCACCGCCGGGTTGGCGCCGAACTTCGCCACCAGCACCGGTACGCCAACCCCGCCCGCCATGACCGGAAACGCGGCAAAACCGTTGCCCATCACGATGGTGAACAAGGCCATGCCGATACAGTAGACCGCCACCGCGGCCAGCTTCGAATCGAGGCCTATATAGGATGTCGTCACGTGCGCCACCGCCTTGCCGACGCCCGCCTCGGCGAACAACAGGCCGAGCACCGCCAGCATATGCGGCAGGACGATCGACCAGCTCATGGCGTCGACCAGGCGGCGGGCCTCGCGTCCGGCCTGCAGCGGCGTCGAGCGCGTCATCCAGCAAGCCATGCCAACCGCAGCCACGGCAGCGCATCCGAGGCTGGCCAGCGTCAGGTGTTTCTGGTCCAGTACAAACCAGTCGCCGATGCGCACATCTTTCAGCAGCGTGGCGCCGGCCATCGTGACGGCCGGTATGACCAGGGCCGGCACGAACAGCTTGTGCCCCAGGTTCGCAGCGCTGGCGCGGCGCGTCTCCTCGGCCGGCACGTCCGGCTTCCCGCTTCGCACCCCGCCGAAACCGGCCAGCAGCGCCATCACGACCATCGCCAGCCCTGCGGCGGAAGGCGCGATGCGATCGCCAAGCAGGTAGACCATGGCGTACAGCGCCCAGAACAGCCCCGTGGTCCAGCGGCGCGGGTTGCTGCGGTCGCGAAAGGACATCAGCGCAACCAGCGCCAGCATTGCGCCCAGCAGGTAATAGAAGAATTCGACGCGAACGATCATGCGGCGCCCAGGTAGCGGTCCATCCGCCTCAACCGCCAGGCATGGATGACGAATGCGCTGATAGCGGTTGGAATGCCCCACAGCGCCATCTGCAGCGGATCGACTTCAATGCCCTCCGCACGCAGTACGGTCTGCATCAGCACGATGGCGCCGAAGGCGACAAAGATATCCTCGCCGAAGAACAGGCCGACATTGTCGGTGGCGGCCGCCATGGCGCGGATGCGATGCCGCTGCGCCTCGCCGAGCTCACTGCCGCTGGCTGCCAGGCGCGCTTCAGCAGCGCCTTCCGCCATCGGCGCCACGACGGGGCGCACCATGTTCGGGTGGCCGCCCAGCGCGGTCAAGCCCAGCGCCGCCGACAGCTCGCGCACCGCCAGGTAGACGATCAAGAGACGCCCGGCCGTTGCCGAGCGCACGCGGGAAATGGTGGCCTGTGCATGCTCGCGCAAGCCAAAGCGCTCCAGCAAGCCGATCGCCGCCAACGGCAGCAGGTAAATCATCGGCAGGTTGCGCGTCTTGATGAATGCCGTGCCCAATGACGCCAGCAGTGTCTCGACCGGCATGAACGCGGCAAAGCCGGTGGTGAAGCAGGCAGCGGCAACCACCAGCACCGGATTTAAACGCAGCAGGAATCCGAGTACGATCACGGCCACGCCAAGCAGCGGCCACAAATTGACGGCAGAATGCATCGTTCACCTACAAAGGAAGAGCATACGATATAAAAAAACGCGCACCGAAGTGCGCGTTCTTGCAAGGCGATCAAGCGATCAGAAGTTCGCCTTGAACTGCACGCCGTAGGTACGTGGTTCGTTGACGATACCGGTCAAGTTGTCGAAGTCGATCGCGCCCAGGGCCTGGATGCGGTTGGTGATGTTGCGGCCGTAAGCTGCCAGCTCGTACTTGCCGTCGTTCCAGCGATAGCCCACACGCAAACCGCCTTCCAGCAGTTTCTTGGCCGTGTACTCTTTGGCTTCATACAGGAAGAAGTTGTACGAGGTGCGGTATGCCCAGTCGGTATAGGCGTAGATTTCGCCGTCACCCAGCGACTGGCTGTAACGCAGGGTGAAGTTATGCTGCCACTTCGGTGCGCGCGGCAGCGGGTTGCCGTCGATCAGGGCTACGGTGCCGCCGGAAATCGAAACAGTCGGATCCGTAATGGTGCAGCCGCTGGAAGGATTGTTGGCAAAGTTACCGCATGGCTGAACGAACAGGTTTGGATCCTTGATCTTGGTGTCGTTGTAGCTGGTGCCGAAGGTCACAGCCCATGCATCGCTCAGATTGGCCTGCAGATCCAGCTCCACACCGCGGCCGGTCACCTTGTCGGCGTTGACCAGCTGGTTCATGTTGACCGAGCCGGAACCGGCGGTCAGCTGCTTGTCCTTCACGCGGTAGTTGAACACGGTGGCCGACATGCGCGCACGGCGATCGAACAGGTCCTGCTTGACGCCGAACTCCACCGACAGCGCTTTTTCGGCATCAGCCTGGGACGGCTTGGAATTCAGATCGAACAGGCGGCCCTGCATCGAAGGCGCACGGTAGCCGGTTGCGACGCGGCCGAACACGTTGGTGTCCTTGTTCACGGTGTAGGTACCGCTCAAGTCCCAGCTTACGTTGTTCGACGTATCGTTCAGGGTGTTCACTGCGGACAGCGGCGGCTCGACGCGGGTGGCGACGAAGTCCTTCTTGTCCTTGGTGTAGCGCAGGCCGGCGCGCAGCTTGAAGGCTTCGTTCACGGTGTAGTTGACGGTGCCGAATGCCGCGTACGACTTCGCATCCTGTTGCTGGGTCGCATAGGCCGCGTTCTGCGGGTTACCCGGCGCGAACGAATTGAAGGAGATCGAATCGATCTGGATATGCTCGTCAAAGTAGAACACGCCGGCGATCCATTGCAGCGGGCCCTTGTAGTTCGACTCGACGCGGAATTCCTGCGACCACTGCTTATGGTCGGGAATCAGGTCGGCGGTTTCGACCGGGAACGGGATCGCGCCGGGACCGGCCGGCAGCACCTGGCAGCTGCCGACGTTGCAGCCATAGCCGCCGTCCACGTCGCCGCGGCTGTAGAAGTCCAGCTTCTCGTAGCCGGTGATCGAGTGGAAGGTCAGGCCCGGGGTATCCCAGCGCAGACGCAGGTTGGCGCCCTTATTCTTCAGGTGCTGCTCATTGCCGCCATCGGTCGGGTAGGACTTGTAGTCGAAGTTGTCGACCAGCTCATTGGTCCCCTTCTTCAGGATATTGGCGCGGAACAGGGTCGCATTACCGTCCATATCGCGCGCGTGCAGGTTCAGCAAGGCGCTGAAGTCCTTGTTAGGCTTGAGCAGGAACTGGATGCGGCCGGCGTTGTCCTTGTAGCCTTCGAAATCCTTGGTCGGCGCGTTTGGACGATCGTTGTGCACGCGGTCGCCGCGGTGCTGCGATTGCAGCGAGATGCGGGTCGCCAGCACGTCGTTGATCGGCATATTGAATGCGCCTTCATAATTGCGCACGCGGTCCTTGCCGATACCGACGTTGACATAGCCTTCCTGGCGGAAGACCGGCTTGGCCGAGTCGAACTTGATCACGCCGGCCGGGGAGTTACGGCCGAACAGGGTGCCCTGCGGGCCGCGCAGCACTTCCACCTGGTCCACGTCGAACACCGGGAAGCCCTTCAGCATTGGATTTTCCTGCACGATGTCGTCCATCACCAGGCCGACCGGCTGGGAGGCGTTCAGGTCGAAGTCGGTGTTACCCAGGCCGCGGATGTAGAAACGCGGAAAGGTACGGCCATAGTCCGATTCCACGGAGACGGACGGCGAACGGCCGTTCAGGAAACGGATGTCCTGGCCGCCCGACGTCAGCACGTCCAGCTTCTCGCCCTTCAGGGTGGCGATCGCCATCGGCACATCCTTGATGTTTTCAGCGCGGCGCTGCGCCGTAACAATCACGGTCTCCAACTGGCCCGGCTTTTTGACTTCTTCGACGGTGGTTTCTTGCGCGCTTGCGTAGTGCAGGGGAAATGCGCTGGCGACGGCCAGGGCGATCAGAGAGTGCTTGAGGCGTTTATCCATACCCGTTGTTCCAATCTTTAAATGAGATGAGAGGTAATGTTGCAATGGCGGAAATCCTAGCACGAAAGCCATTGCCCTCTATTTCCTGCAAGAAACATGCATTTAGTTGACGTTGATATAAATAAGAAAGTAAAAACGTATTTGCCATACATATCGTGCCTACTGCATAGTAGTGAACCACGAATCCATGCCCTGATAAGCAGATTCGACTATGTGAACCTGTGTTTGCAGTTTGATTACGTGCTCAATATTTAATCAAGAGTACAGATAGAAAATTTGTATTAGTGTGTTGTTGGCAAGCTACAAGGTGCCGTGGCTTGCTTTGGCGCGAAAAAGCGGAACGAGGCACTCCATAAAAATATACAATAACGAACTTCGACGGAGCCCTTACATGAAAATCAAACAACTTAGCATGATGATCGCCGCAGTTGCGGTGGCAGCCAGCGCAAACGCGGCTGATCCAAAGCTGGGCATCGTGTACGACGCTGGCGGCAAGTTCGACAAGTCGTTCAACCAGTCCGCTTTCGAAGGCGCGTCGCGCTTCTCGAAGGAAACCGGCATCAAATTCATCGAAGTGCAAGCCAGCAGCGACACACAGGCTGAGCAGGTACTGCGCGGCCTGGCCCGCAAAAACCTGGACCTGATCGCCTCGATCGGCTTCGCCCAGACCCAGGCGGTGCAGAAAGTCGCCAAAGAATTCCCGAAAGTCCGCTTCGTTCTGATCGACGGCGTGGCACAAGGTAATAACATCGAATCCGTGACGTTCAAGGAAGAAGAAGGTTCTTACCTGGTGGGCGTGGCGGCGGCCATGGCTTCCAAGTCCAAGAAACTGGGCTTCATCGGCGGTATCGACATCCCCCTGATCCGCACCTTCGCCTGCGGCTATGCCCAGGGCGCCAAGGCCACCGACAAGAAAACCGAAGTGATTTCCAATATGGTCGGCACCACCTCCGCCGCCTGGAACGATCCGGCCAAGGGCGGCGAGCTGGCACGCGCCCAGTTTGACCGCGGCGTGGACGTGGTATTCGCCGTGGCCGGCGGTTCCGGCATGGGCACCCTGCAGACTGCCAAGGAAAAAGGCAAGCTGTCGATCGGCGTGGACTCCAACCAGAACCACCTGTATCCGGGCTCCGTGCTCACCTCCATGGTCAAGCGCGTGGACAACGCCGTGTACGACTCCTTCATGCAGATGAAAAACGGCACCTGGAAGGCCGGCGTCACCGCCAAGGGTCTGAAGGAAGGCGGCGTGGATTGGGCGCTGGACGAGAACAACCGCAAGGTCGTCACGCCAGAGATCGAGAAGAAGGTCTTGGGCGCGCGCAAGGACATCATCGATGGCAAAGTGAAGGTCATCGATATCCGCACCACCAACGCCGCCTGCCCGGCCTAACAAGCAGTTCCATTAAAGAGAACGCGCCGACGGGGAATCCCGTCCGGCGCGTTTTTCAGTAAATAAGACCGAAAAATCCCTATGACGCCAGCAGTAGAATTCCGCAGCATCTCCAAGCATTTTGGGGCGGTGAAGGCGAATACGGACGTCAGTTTCTCCATCGCCAAAGGGGCCATCCATGGCCTGGTCGGGGAAAATGGCGCCGGCAAGTCGACCTTGATGAGCATCCTTTACGGCTATTACCGCGCAGATGGCGGTGAGATCCTGCTGGACGGCAAGGCACAGCACATCCACAACTCGCACGAAGCGATCCGCCTGGGCATCGGCATGGTGCACCAGCACTTCATGCTGGTCGAGAACATGACCGTGCTCGATAACGTGATGCTGGGCAGCGAAGGCGGTTTCCGCCTGCGCGAGCACCGCGCTGAGACCGAGAAGAAGCTGCGCGAAATCTGCCAGCGCTATCGCCTGGACGTCGATCCGCTGGCCACCATCCACGACCTGTCCGTGGGCGCCCAGCAGCGCGTCGAAATCCTCAAGCAGATCTACCGCTCGGCCAATATCCTGATCCTGGACGAGCCGACCGCCGTGCTGACCGCTCAGGAAACCGAATCGCTGTTCGAAATCCTGAAGCTGTTCAAGGAGCAGGGCAAGACCATCATCCTGATCACCCACAAGCTGCAGGAGATCAAGGACATCACCGACACCGTCACCGTCATGCGCGGCGGCCGTGTCGTGGGCGCGGTGCAGACCGCCGACACCAGCAAGGAAGAACTGGCGCAGATGATGGTTGGCCGCCCGATCGAAAACAACCTGCCGCGCGGCGAGTACAAGCCGGGCAAACCGGTGCTGGAGGTGAAGAACCTGCAGCTGTCCGACGACAACGGCGTCAAACTGCTGCAGGACATCAATTTCACCCTGCGCGCCGGCGAAATCGTGGCGATTGCGGGCGTGTCCGGCAACGGCCAGTCCGAACTGATGGAGATCCTGTCCGGCATGAAGCTGCCGACTTCCGGCGCGGTCGACTTCGAAGGCAAGGCCCTGCCCTATCCGAAAAGCGGCGATGCCGACGGCCTGCCGACCAAGTTCCGCGACCTAGGCATCGGCCACGTGCCGGAAGACCGCCTGCGCGACGGCGTGATCAAAGCCTTCTCCGTCATGCAGAATACCTTCTTCGGCTACCAGGACAAGGTCAAGAACAAATGGGGCCTGATCGACTTCAAGGGCATCGCACAGCGCTGCGCCGGCCTGATGAAGGAATTCGATGTGCGCCCGGCCAACCCGGACCTGCGTATCGGCCTGCTGTCCGGCGGTAACCAGCAGAAGGTGGTGATCGCGCGCGAAGTGCTGGCCAAGCCGAAGCTGATGCTGGTCGGCCAGCCGACCCGCGGCGTCGACATCGGCACCATCGAATCCATCCATACCCAGCTGCTGGCCCTGCGCGACCAGGGCGTGGCGATCCTCCTGGTATCGGTGGAACTGGAAGAAGTGCGCGCCCTCGCCGACCGCATCCTCGTGATGTGCGGCGGCAAAATCACCGGCGAACTGAAAATCGACGAATTCGACACCACCCGCATCGGCCTGCTGATGGGTGGCATGCATAAACACTGATCATGACCACGAACGATATGCCACGCTGGGCAACCGGCTTTGTCCTGCCCATCCTGAACCTGATGTCCGCCCTGCTGGTGTCCGCACTGGCGATCCACCTCATGGGCGAAGATCCGGTTGAATCGCTGAAGATCCTGATCAACAGCGCCATCGTCAACCCGGAAGGCCTGAGCTACACGCTGTTCTACGCCTCCACGCTCGTCTTCACCGGCTTGGCCGTGTCGATCGCGATGCAAGCGGGCTTGTTTAACATCGGCGCCGAAGGCCAGATGTATTTCGGCGGCCTTGGCCTGACCTTGGTCATGATTAACCTCGACGCCGTGCTGCCATGGTACCTGCTGATCCCGGCGGGCATGGTCGGCGCCGCCGTATTCGGTGCGCTGTGGGCTTACATTCCAGGCTACCTGCAAGCCAAGCGTGGCTCGCACATCGTGGTGACGACCATCATGTTCAATTTCATCTGTGCTTCGCTGATGAACTTCGTGATCGTCAAATACCTGATTCCGGCCGGCGAGCAGAATACTGCCTCGCGCGTGTTCTCCGCCGCGGCGGAAATGCCCCGACTGAATGCTTGGTTCCCAATCCTGGGCGAAACCCCGCTCAATATCGGCTTCTTCTTCGCTATTATTGCGCTGGTCATTTATGGTGTAGTCATGTGGCGTTCCGCATGGGGCTACAAGGTACGCGCGCTGGGCCTGAATCAGCACGCAGCGCACTACGCCGGCGTCAAAATCAGCGCCATGATTATCATCATCATGCTGATTTCCGGAGGGTTGGCCGGCCTGGGGGCGGTCAACTCCATTATGGGATCGACGCACTACCTGTCGTTGAATTTTGTTGGCGGCGCGGGATTTGTCGGTATCGCGATCGCGCTGATGGGCCGTCAACACCCGGTCGGCATCTTCCTGTCGGCGGTATTGTTCGGCGCGTTAACCCAGGGCGGCTTCGACCTGTCGCTGGAAAAACCGAATATCCCGACCGAAACCTTCATCTTCATCCAGGGCTTGATCATCCTGTTCTGCGGCGCTATGGAAAACCTGTACGCCCCGCTCATCATCAAGCTGCTCAAATCGCGCAAGGGCTAAGACCATGACTTTCGAAGATCTCCACCTGGGTTCCATCCTCGTCTCCACCGTGCGCAATGCGCCGGTGCTGATTTTCGCCGCCATGGCCGGCCTGTTCGCCGAACGCTCCGGCGTGATCGACATCGGCCTGGAAGGCAAGATCCTGGCCTCCGCCTTCGTATCGGCAGCCGTGGCTTTCGTCACCAAAAATCCATGGTTAGGCATCCTGGCCGGCATGGGCGTATCCGTTGCACTGGCCCTGCTGCAAGGCTTTGTCGCCATCACCCAGAAGGGCAACCAGCTGGTGGGCGGCATCGCGATCAACATCGCCATGAGCGGCCTGACCTTCGTGGTCGCGCAGTACTTCTTCCAGCAAGGCGGCCGCACCCCCGACCTGGGCGAAGCGCGCCTGTTCGACGTCGTGCTGCCGGGCAGCGCCGCGGTGGCAGACATCCCCTTCCTCGGCTGGTTCTATACCAGGCTGATTGGCGGCCATTCGGTGCTTGTGTACGTCGCCTTCCTGCTGGTGCCGCTGGTCCACTGGTTCCTGTACCACTCGCGCTTCGGCCTGCGCCTGCGCGCCTGCGGCGAGAACCCGCACGCCGCCGATGCGGCCGGCGTCTCGGTTGAACGCACCCGCTACAGCGCCATGCTGATCGCAGGCGTGCTGTGCTCGTTCTCCGGCGCCTACCTGGCGATCGTGCAATCGGGCTTCTTCCTGCGCGACATGTCCGCCGGTGCCGGCTACCTGGCGCTGACCGCCATGGTGTTCGGCAACTGGCGGCCGGTATACACCTTCCTCGGCTGCCTGATGTTCGGCTTCTTCGGTGCAGTGCAGATCCAGCTGGAAGGCGTAGACCTGCCGGTAATCGGCCGCATCCCGGGTGCCCTGATCCAGATGGTGCCGTACCTCGTGACCGTGATCGTACTGGCCGGCCTGATGGCCAAGTCGGTGGCCCCGAAAGCGATCGGCATCCCCTTCGTCAAGTCACGTTAAACACAAAAGCACCGGCATTCACGCAAAAACCCGCTTCGGCGGGTTTTTTGTTTTATATTTCATGGTGCAAGGAGCTCCGCCATGATCCGACGACTGTTGCAGGTCCTGCTATATTGCCTGTGCTTTAACGCGCAGTCGGCGGACATTCGGCTCGTCTATCCCCGCTACTTCACCATCCACGACAGCAGCCTCGAATTCGACTGGATCGTGCTGCGCGCCGCCATGGAAAAGACCGCCGCCAAGTTCGGGCCTTACCAGGTTTCCGCTTCCAGCGAGCCCCTTTCCGTGGCGCGCCTGCTGCAGGAAATGTCGCGCCCCGACGGCAGCATCAACATCTTTGCCCGCGCAACCGATCTTGACCTGGAGAAGAAATTCAATCCGATCCGCATCCCCATCGACCGCGGCTTGATGGGGATGCGCCTGCTGATGGTCCGCCAGGCCGACTTGCCGCGCTTTGCCGCCGTGCGCACACTGGACGACCTGAAGCGGCTAAGCGCCGGCCAGGGCAAGGCCTGGATCGATACCCAGGTACTCAAGGCGGCCGGGATCACCGTGGTTGAAGCGCCGCGGGCGGATGCCCTGTATGCCATGCTGGAAGCGCGACGCTTCGACTTTTTCCCGCGTGCCCTGGACGAGGCGCCGCGCGAGCTCGATGCGCTGGCCAAGTCCCGCCCCGGCATCGTGATTGAGCCCACCCTGATGCTGCGCTACCCCCTGCCGCGCTACTTCTTTGTACGGCGCGACACGGAGGGCGACAAGCTTGCCGAGCGCATCAAAGCGGGCATGGAGATGATGTTGCGCGACGGCACCCTGGCCGCCCTGTTCCGCCAGTACGAAGGCCCGCTTGTCGAGCGCGCCCGGATCGGCAAACGCCGCATCATCGATTTGCTAAATCCGGCCCTGCCGCCGGAGACGCCGCTTCAGCGCAGCGAATTGTGGTTCAGGCCTTAGAGGCTGTTTCAAAATGGGCGTGGCTAGGCGCAGCGACGAAGGCAGTGCGCTTGCACGGCAAGGAGCTGCAACAACGCCATGGCCATTTTGAAACGGCCTCTTAGCCTGCGCCGGCTCCAGCCGGCCAGCGTCGCCAATCCCCCCAGCAGCATCACCGCACTAGCCGGTTCCGGCACCGGCAACGGTGCTGGCAGGATTTCATAGATAGTCAGGTCAGTCCAGTACAAGTCGCGCTGCCATTCATTCATCCCGTAACTCCATTCCGAATAACGGTCGCCGGTACGCAGCCCTGCCCCCAGCCAGAAAATGCTTCGTCATTCCCCCACCACTGCGCGTCGATCGTCAAACGCCCGGTCATGACATATTGAAATTTGAAGGCGTCGATCTGGCAGCGGAAATACGGGTCGCTAAGGCTCAGGCATCCATCCAGATATT
This sequence comes from Pseudoduganella violaceinigra DSM 15887, assembly GCF_000425385.1. GTDB lineage: Bacteria > Pseudomonadota > Gammaproteobacteria > Burkholderiales > Burkholderiaceae_D > Rugamonas > Rugamonas violaceinigra. The sequence continues at coordinate 667,219 of NZ_AUDI01000001.1, forward strand.
GGCGCCCCTGGATGACAAGCGAGGTCAATTCTGGCAAAGAATAATAGCCATCCCCGTTAAGGTCCTTCCCGCTGAAACTTCCATCCACACGCGCGTCGTGCTGAAAGACGCCATTCTCATTGAATCCCGTGTAGCTGAATTGCCAGTCTTCAGCACGGGCAGCACCTACAGCGCAGGCGAATGCCAACGCCAGAACAAGTTTGCAAGCCATGATGTCCTCCTTCGCAAGAAGTGGACTTTGATGCTAGCAGCAAGCCCGCAAAGATCGGACTCGTCCAGTCTGTCGTGCGCAACAACGCGGAAGGCTGCCAGGCCCTGAAGGAAGGGCCTGGCATGGCTTAAAGCATCAAGGCCAGATCTTCTGCAGCAGGCCGGCCAGGTTGTAGCCGCCCTTGATCAGCTGTTCGCGCGCGATCGCGGACGAAGGCACCGGGTAGTTGTCCGGCACCGTCATCGCCCACACGGTGTAGGAAGCGCCGTTGCGGCTGGTCTGCTTGCTGGCCACACCGACCTTCACGTCGGCGTAGGCCTGCTTGGAAACTGCCAGCGAATCGTTGGCCCACTGTACCGGCCAGGTGCCGGCGTCGCCCTTCGGCAGGGTGATGGCCGGCTTGCCATCGATGGCCCATTGCGAGAACTTGTCGACGGTGCGCATGCTGCTGCGGCGCATGGCGTAGTCGACCACGGTGGTGTCCCAGTAGGAGTGGAAAGGCTTGGTCGGGTACTTGGCCTTTTCCTCTTCGCCCGGCGGGATGGTCTTGGCGCTGGCAGCCGCCAGTGCCGCTTCATCCATCTGCAGGTTGTTGCCGCCGCGCGAGTCGAAGATGTTCAGCGAGTCGACTTCCTTTTCGGTCTGCGGCACGACGAACTTGCCGTCCTTGTCGACGAAGGCCGCGCCCACGTGCAGCGGCTGATGGATGTCGCCGGCCAGGTGGGTCAGGATCAGCAGCGCCTGGCGCTTGGTGAACTTGCCGTCGCCCTTGTCCTGCAGGGTGGCGATGCATTGCTGCAGGGTCTGCACCACGTCATGCTCGGACGTGCCCACGCCATGCAGGCGGTATTCATTCAGCTGGAACGGCACATCGGTGTAATGGTATTCGGTGTGGTCCGGGTGTGCGGCCACGTAGTCGTTCATTTCCTGGCTTTGCGGGCCGCAGAAAGTGCCCTTCACGCAGTCGGCCCAGTTGGCGACCTTTTCCAGGCTCTCGCCCGGCAGCAGCAGTGCGTTGACCTGCTTCTCGGCGTTGCTGCCCTTAATCAGGTTATCGGCGATCGCGCCCACGATGCGGTGACCGGCATTGCCCCAGGCCAGCGCGTTGGTGGACAGGAAAGCGCCGGACAGCGCGGCGATCAGTGCGAGTTTCTTCATTCTTCTTTGCCTTTAATCGGTTTCGGGTATTCCTTGTTGAAGTCCAGCGGCGCCGCGTATTGCGAGCCCCATGCCTGCTCCTGCAGCGCATACAGGCGCTTGGCCATGTCTTCGTTGCGCATCACGACTTCCATATTGCGCGACAGGTCGAAGTAGCCGCCGGCCCAGTTGCTGGTGCCGACCCACGCCAGCTTGCCGTCGATGACCAGGGTCTTGCTGTGCCACACGCGGGCAAACGGAATGAAGCCGGTGGAAGCTTTCGGTATCGTCACGATGCGCACTTCCACATTCGGCAGGATGGCCAGCGATTTCAGGTAATGGATGGCCGGTTTTTCCAGGTTCCAGTTCGACACCAGCAGCTTGACCTTGACGCCGCGCGCGGCGGCCGCGCGCAGGGCGTTGTCGACCACGGCGTAGTAAGGGCGGGTGCCGTTCGGGCCATAGCTCAGGGGCGCGTAATCCAGCATCGAGACGCGGATCTCCTCGTTCGCCTCGGCCAGCAAGGCCGGCAGCACGGCTTCGGAATCCGGCACGCCGGCCGGGTTGTAGCCGCCGGGGCTGGCGATCAGGAAGTTGGCCTCCTTGGGCAGCGCCACCGCTGCGGCATGGGCCAGGATGGCGGCTTTGGGCTGCAGCGCTGCGACGGTCTTGCCGGCGGCGAGCATCGCTTGCGCGGCCCAGTCCTGCTCGAAGATCGCCTGCACCTGGCCGACGATCTTGGCGTCGTTGATGCGCAGGCCGGTTTCGTGGATATGCGTGAAGGCGCGCCAGTCGAAATTCTGGCTGCCGATGAAGGCCGCTTCGCGGTCCACCGTCATGTATTTGGCGTGGATGATGCCGTTGCCGGTCAGCTGGCTGACGTCCAGCACCCGCATGTCCAGGTTGGGGATGGCGCGCAGGCGTTCCACGGTCGACTTCTCGGACAGGCCGTTGACGCCCTTCTTATCGATCAGGAAGCGGATTTTCACGCCGCGCCTGCCGGCCGCCTCCAATCGTTCGATCACTTTCTCGAACGGCGCGCCCGGCACGCTGGCCACGTAGAACTGGCCGATGCAGATTTCGGATTTCGCATTGTCGAACAGCTCGGTCCAGACTTCCAGCGGGCCGCGCAGGTCATCGCTTGTCAGCGTGGTTTCGACCGGCGCGGTCTGCACCAGTTCAAAGCCGGGAATGCGGAAAGCCGCATGGGCGCTGGTGAAACATGCCGCCAGTGCGGTGGCGAGGAGATAACGGCGCATGGCCTTCCTTTCTTTACTTGATGCGGATGATGCGCGGCACGGCGCCGAAAGTGCCGGCCGGTTTATTGTCCTGCTCCAGGCGCACCAGGTAGCTGCGCAGCGAATCGACATCGCGCACGCCGGTTGGCGCCTGCTTGCTGCCCTGGCGGAAAGTCACGAAGCCGTCGTTGCCTTCGGCCAGGAAGTTGTACACCGCCACGCGGTAGCTGGCGCCATCATCGATCGCGGCCCCGTTCAGCTTGACGCTATCGCGCACGATGCGCTGGCCTTTCGGCTTGCGCGTATCCCAGGCATAGCTGAAGCCTTCCGATACCTGCAGCACGCCGCGTTTTTCGGGTTCATTGCCATCCCACTGCCCTTCCAGCAATGCGACGATCTGCGCGCCGGTCATATTCATCACGACGATCTCGTTCCCGAACGGCAGCACGGCCTGGGTCTGCGCCGCATTCGCCACATTGCCGGCGCCGGCGTCGAGCGCCGTGCGGATGCCGCCGGTGTTGGTGAAGGCAATCTGCGCCCCCCATTTGCGGCCGGAGGCGAGGATTGCGTCCGCCACCAACTGGCCCAGCGGCGACTCGTCGGCGTTCGGCATCAGGGTCTTGCTGATCGACGGCACGGCCAGTTTTGCCACGGGTTTGTTGAGCTCAGCGCTGCTGCGCGCGCGCACCGACGCCAGCAAGGCATCGACTTCCGGCATGCCCGGGTACTTGCCCGGCTCCACCAGGATATTGCGCGCGCTGGCATCGACCACTTTGCCGGTCTGCCGGTCCACGATCAGCGATATGCGCGAGAGCATATGGCCGAACTTTTCGGCCTGGGTCACCAGCTTGCCATCCACCCGGCACAGGTAGCCGTTGTGCGAGTGGCCGCTGACCACCAGGCGCACGGCGGGATCAAGGCGCTTGACCACATCGGCAATATCGCCGCCCAGGTCGGAGCAATACTGCTGGTCGTAGCGCGCCTTGGAATGACCGCCCTGGTGGATCAAGACCACGAATACGGTCGCGCCTTGCGCGCGCAGCTCCGGTAGCAGACGATTCACGGCCTGCGCTTCGTCAATGAATTGCAATCCGCCGATGCCGGCCGCGGCCACCAGCTCCGGCGTGTCTTTCAGCACGGTACCGATGAAGGCCACTTTCACGCCCTTCACATCCTCGATGCGATAAGCGGGCAGCAAGGGCTGGCCGGTACGGGTGTCGATCACATTCGCGGCCAGGTAGCCGAACCTGGCGCCGGCGTGCGGCCCGTAGCGGCACGCCTTGTCCGGGCGCGGCGATTTGTCGCAGCCGCCCTTGGCCTGGCGCAGCAATTCCACCGCGCCATTGTCGAATTCATGGTTGCCGACCGAGGTCGCGCGCATGCCCATCAGATTCAATGCCTGGATGGTCGGCTCGTCAGCGAACATGGCCGACATGGCCGGGCTGGCGCCGATCATGTCGCCCGCCCCCACCAGCATCAGGTCGGGATCCTCCTTGCGCCAGGCTTGCAGCGTGGCTGCCAGCGCGTCGATGCCGCCGGCCTGCTTGCCTTCCTCGAAACGCGATGCTTCCAGGTTGCCGTGCAGGTCGTTCAAGCCGGCCAGGGTCAGTTCCACCTGGTTGTCGGGACGCTGGACGGCACAGCCAGCCAGCAGGGCTGCCAGTGCGAGGGGGCGCAGGTAGGGCTTCATGGGCATTTGCTTGGATTTAAAGAGAGATTGTACAGGCGGCGCGGCGCGCCGCGTGCGCCGCGAAACGATATGTTACGCACGAAAAAAAACGGCCGGCATTGCTGCCGGCCGTTTCATATCAGGCTATACGGGAACGATCAGAACTCGTATTTGAAGGAAGCCTGGATCGACCACTGGGACTCGCCGCGAACCTGGCGCACGTCGTAGTCTTCCACGGCGTCACGCACGCGGTACACGTACTTGCCGGTCGCCGAATCGATACCGGCGAAGTCCACGAAGGAGCGCGACACGCCGCCCGACGAGGAGTAGCCCACTTCGTTGATACGGCCCCACTTCTTGTTCAGCAGGTTGCCGAAGTTCATGATGTCGAGGCGGAACAGACCTTTGTGGCCGGACATGAAGCCAGGGATCTCTTGGCCGATACGCAAGTCGAAGTTATTGGTCCACGGAGCGTAGGAATCGCCGCGCTTCACAACGCCGCCCTTGGCATTGCGCAGGCTGCGGTACTGGTCAACGGTGGCCCAGAACTTGTCTTCGTTGGCGTGGCTGGCCGCGGTGTCGCCAGCGAAGATCACATCGCCCGAACCTGGAGCGCGCGGGATGTACATCAGGTCGTTGCTGCTGATGCCGTCGCCGTTGGCGTCGTTGTTGAAGGTCCAGTTGTACGGCTTACCGGAACGGCCTTCGTAGTTCAAGCCGAAGGTGGTGCGGTAGTTACCGAAGAAGGCCTTGCGGAAGTTCACCAGGGCGGCGAAGCGGTCGCGCACCAGGTACTGGGAATTGGCGGTGGTGTCTTCGTTCGGGTTGAACGAGCCGCGCGCGCCGTAGGTCGAACCGGAGGTCGAAGCCTGCAGTGGCGACACTTCCTTGGCGTCCGTGTAGGTGTACGACATCGACCAGCCGTAGCCGCCGATCAGCGGACGGCTCAGCGACAGGGTGGCCAGGTTGGAGTGGCCTTCCTTGGTGTTCGTCGCCACCAGCACGTTGCCGAAGTTGGCGTTGCTCAGTGCCTTGGCGCGTGCGCCGGAGCACTGTGGGTCGGTCGGCTTGCTGCCATTGTTGGTCAGCATGGTGCCGGTCGCGCTCCAGCACTCAGGCTTGTAGGCCACGTTGGTGTAGTACAGTGCGCGGCCGTCCATGCCGTAACGGGTCGGTTCGCCCAGGTTCAGGTTCTGGTAGTACAGTCCATCCTTGGTGCGCAGCGACAGCCACTCAGCCGTGAAGACGATGTTATCCCATGGCAGTTCGTGGTCGAAGGCCAGGTTGGCTTTCCAGACCGAAGGCTGGCGGAAGCCTTTGGCCAAGGCATCCACGTTGGCTTGACCGGCCGAACCAGGCAGGCTGGTCGGCTGCTTGTTCACGTCCGGGTTGAAGATGTTATTGTCGCCGCAAGCGGTGGTCGAGCTGCTGCAGACCACGGTACGGGTTGCCACGCCATTGTTCTGGTATGGGTTGGCCATCCAGACCGACATGGCCACACCCTGGAACAGGCCGGCGCCGCCGCGGATCTGGGTTGGACGCTCGTGGTCAACCTTGTAGTTGAAGCCCGCGCGCGGCTGCCACAGCTTCTGGCCGTCGATGGTATTGGTGTTGTCCAGGCCGAAACCGCCGGTTGCACGCACGGTGCCGACCGGGTTGCCCGCCACATAAGCCGCGGCAACCGCGCTGTTCTGGGTTGGGCGCTCGTTGATGTCAGCCATGTCGACGCGCAGGCCGGCATTGACGGTCAGGCGATCGGTCACGGTCCAGGTGTCCTGCACGAAGATGCCGGTGTCCTTCAGGGTGAAGTGCGCAATCGCGTCGTCGAAGCTGCGGCCAGCGGCCGGGATCTGCACCGAGAAGCTCGATGGACGGCCGCGGGAGAAGTTCTCCAGCACAGCCTTGGTCATCATGTCGTTGTTGCTGCAGTTCGCTGCGGTGGCGCTGGCGCCGCCCAGGAAGGTGTACGGCAGGCCGGACACGCAGGAGAAGGTGTAGTTGCCGTAGACGTTCTGCAAGAAGATGTTGTTCACTTCATTCTTGTTCATGTCGGCGCCGAACTTGAGCTCATGCGAACCCAGGTTCCAGTTGGCACCCACATAAATGTCGTCGGTCTTGGTGCCCAGCACGTTGCGCTGGCGGCTGAAGTCGGTGCCCATGCGCAGGAAGCGGCCATTGGTCGATACGCTGGCTGGGGTACCGGCTGGATTCGCACCGGTGAAGTTCAGGCTGACTGCCGGCTGGACGGCGTTCAGGGTCGGCACGCTGTCGTAATCGCGGCGCGACCACTTGATTTCGGTCGAGAAGTTTGGCGTCCAGTCGGAGAACACCTGGGCCACCTTGGTTTCCAGGGTCTTGCCCTGGGTGTACCAGTTGCTGCTCAGCGACAGGGAGTTGTTGTCGAAGCCGGCGAAGATCGGCTCGGACTGTACGGTCTTGGACCAGCGCACCATCATGCGGTGGTCATCGTTGATGTTCCAGTCAACCTTGACCAGCTTGTCGGTCACGTTCATTTGTGCCGGGGTCACCACTTCGGTGCCGCCATCCATACCCCACTTGTTCAGGGCGATCGACTTGGCTTGCGCGATGGAGTCGGTGGTCACGCCGACGTTGGTCAGGCTCGAACCCAGTGGGCCGTATGCCGGGGACGACAGGCTCGACTTGTATTTCTCGTAGTTGGTGAAGAAGAACAGCTTGTCCTTGATGATCGGACCGCCGAAGGTCATGCCGTTGGTGGTGGTCTTCGAATCGGCAGGCTTGCTGTAGGAGTCGGTGGACGCGTTGTAACGGTCGCCGGACATGTCCTGGTTGCGGAATACGGTGTAGACCGAGCCCTTGAACTTGTTGGTACCGGACTTGGTGACGGCGTTGATGTTGGCGCCGGTGTAGCCCTTCTGGGTGACGTCGTAGTTGGCGACGTTGATCTGGGACGACTGGATCGCGTCGATCGAGATCGGCTGTTTGGCAAACGGGGAACCGGAGCCTTCCAGGCCGAAGGTGTCGTTCACCGCAACGCCGTCGATGGTCAGCGAGTTGAAGCGGGAGTTCTGGCCGGCGACGGAAATCTCGTTGCGCTCCTTGTCGGTCTGGGAAACGCGTGGGTCCATACGGGCATAGTCTTGCAGGCTACGCTGGATCGAACCCTGGATTTCCAGGTCGGCGGCGGTGATCGAGGTAACGGTGCCCTGGGTCGACTTGTTGAACTTCTCGGCGCGCGCGGCGCTGGAGCCGGCGATGGTCACGGTCTGCATGGCCTGGCCGATGGTGGCGTCCACGGCAGCGGTTTCCGCCAGTTCGACGAAGACGTTCTCACGTTTTTCGGAAACGCCGTTTTTGGTAATGATGATGGTGTACGGACCGCCGGCACGCAGGCCGCGGGCAACGTAACGGCCCTCGGCATCCGTGGTCACGGTGTTGACCGAACCGGACTCAACGTGCAGGACCTGTACGGTGGCGCCAGCGGCTGGCTTGCCATCGGATGCGGAAATACGACCGCCGATGGCGGAGGTAGTGTTCTGCGCGAATGCCGGAGCGGCAAACACGAGGGACAGGCTAAACGCGATCTGCGTCAGCCGGAGCCGTTTATGATTCATCATTGATATACCCCAAAAGAGAACAAAATATCGGTAAATGTCGGCAACGTGCTGCTTGCCGCATTTGCGCTTTTTACTAATGTTGCAAAAATAATTGCCGCCCAGCGAGTTTAGGCACCGACCATGACAGGGGTGCGACAGCTTTATGACTTGCTTGTGACGCGGGGCTTGCCTCAACTGCAGTAGACGTATCTTTCCGTCAACTATGCCTGAAATGCGAGCTCGAACACAAATTCATTTTCCTTTACGTATTTATACTTAGGAAAAATAAATTGCACTTCGATATACGCTTTTCTGCAATAAGGCCTGGCGCTAAGGCGGGATTATAAAGAATCCGGCGCGCTTTTAGGCTTTAACAACGTTAAGGATTTTGATACTGAGGCGCGCACTTGTGGCGAAAGGGCCACAAGTGCGGCGAAAGAAGGGCTTACTTCAGCGAAGCTGCAACGTCGGCTTCGAACTTGGCAAAGCGGCTGTCCAATTGTTTCAGCAGGCGTTGTTTATCCCCATCGGCGAGGAAACTGTAGCGAATGCTGTCATATGACAGCTTTTTCACTTCCGCATAATTGGTTTTGTAACGGCTGGCGAACAACACATACTCGTTCGACAGGGTGTTACGGCTGACGCCGGTATCATCGCTCGACAGGACGAACGGCACGCCATACTTGCGGTAAATATTAAGCGGGTGCGCCTCGCCTTTCACCCCCAGGATGAATTCGTTGGACGTCAGGTTCACTTCCACCGGGATATTTTTCTCGCGCATTTTCTTCAGGATCGCCAGCGGCTGGCTCTCATGGGCAATGTCCATGCCATGGCCGATCCGCTTGGCGCCGGCGATGTCGATTGCTTCGGCGATGTGGAACTTCAAGCCTTCCGGCGGCACCTGGCCCAGGGCCAGCTCGCCGGCATGCAGGGACAGTTTCACACCCGGGTATTTGGCGCTCAGGAATTTATACATGCGCATGTGCAGCTTGTAGTCGCGCATCGACACCGGGTAATGCTCGGCGCCGACGATATTCACCGACACCACTTTCGGATTCTGGCTTGCAATCTTGAAGCCCGCAGCCATCTGCGAGAAGACGATGGACGGCGAGAGGAAGCGCAGCACGAATGGCTGGTAGCGCATGGTGAAATGGTCGTCGTCGATGCCGGCGCTGCTGCTGTCGACATAGGCGCTGTAGTCGGCCACCCCCTTGTTGAAGGCCGGGCTGGCTTCCAGCTTGGCCAGGTAGGCGGCGAAGGCTGCATCGTCGGTCAGCTTGGCGTCGAATTCCGCATCGAAGGTGATCGGCGCGATTTCGAATACGGTTTCGATATAGCCGACATTCTCCGCAATCGCGCGCTCTTTCAGCCGCTTCTGGCCGTCATTGCCATGGGTCGAAGCGACCCCGTCAAAACGCAGGAAGGTGGTGAAGAAGGCCAGGTCGGGCGCCAGCTGGTCTTCGCTATGGTTGTAGAAGTCCATGGTGGACCACTTGTGCATCAGCGACCGGTAGGCCAGCGGGTCTTTTTCCAGCTCGGCGACCGTGGCACAATTCTTGCGGTCGGCTGCCTTGTCGGTCTGCACGCTCCAGCTGGTCTTGTCGACGCAGTAGCCCAGCTTGTCGACCCACTCCAGGTACTGCTCGGCATAGATGGAGCCGGAGTAATGGTGGTGCAGGTCGGCGCCCTTCGGCATATTGTTGAAGAACATGGCCAGTTCCGCCGTCTTCGGCGCCGGGCCGGCAAGCAAGGCCGCAAAGTGGCGGGCGGTGACATCGGCGTTGCTGGCGGCGAAGGCCGGCGTCGCCGCAAAGGCGGCCGCGATCAGGAGACTGGTCAAATTCTTGTGCATGGCTTCTCTCGTTAGTGTGCTTGGTGGACCAGCCGCCCTGCCGAATACGTCGCCGCGATGGCGCGGTCGTCCCCCAGCAGCGCCAGCGCGAACAGCTGTTCCTCCAGGCTGTCGGTATTGGCGCTGCGGCGTGCCAGCAGCGGCGTCGCCTGCGGGTCGATCACGATGAAATCCGCCTCGCGGCCGGCGGCGAAACTGCCGATCGTGTCTTCCAGGTGCAGGCTGCGCGCGGCGCCCAGCGTCGCCAGGTAGAACATGCGCATGGCGGGCAGGTAGCTGCCCTTCAAGCGCGCTACTTTATAGGCTTCATTCATCGTTTGCAACATGCTGAACGATGTGCCGGCGCCCACGTCCGTTGCCAGCGAGAGCAGCATGCCGGCCTGGTCGGCCTGCTCGAAGTCGAACAGGCCGGAACCCAGGAACAGGTTGGAGGTCGGGCAGACGGCGGCGGCGGACCTGGTGTCGGCCATGCGGGCGCGGTCGGATTCGTCCAGCCAGATGCAGTGGCCATAGACGGCGCGCGGGCGCATCATGCCGTAGCGGTCGTACACGTCGAGATAGCTGCGCGCCTGCGGGAACAGCGACTTGACCCAGGCGCATTCCTCCTGGTTTTCCGAAACGTGGGTTTGCAGGAAGGTGTCGGGATAGTTGCGCGCCAGTTCACCCGCCAGTTGCAGCTGGGCTTCGGTCGACGTCGGCGCAAAGCGCGGAGTGATGGCGTACAGCGAACGGCCCTTGTTATGCCAGCGCTGGATCAGGGCCTCGGTTTCCTCGGCACCGCGTTCGGCGCTATCGCACAGAAAGTCGGGGCAATGGCGGTCCATCATCACTTTGCCGGCGATCATGCGCAAGTTGCGCTTTTCGCTGGCGGTGAAGAAGGCGTCCACCGATTGCGGATGCACCGTGCAGTACACCATGGCGGTGGTGGTGCCGTTGCGCAGCAGCTCGTCGAGGAAGAATTCCGCCACCTGGGCGCCATGCGCCGGGTCGGCGAACTGGCGCTCGGTGGGGAAGGTGTATTGCTCCAGCCATGGCAGCAGGCCGGGCGCCGGCGAGGCGATCATGTCGGTCTGCGGATAATGCACGTGCGAGTCGATGAAGCCCGGCATGATGATCTTGCCGCGGTAGTCTTTCACTTCGGTAGCCGGCGGCAGCGTCGGCGCCAGCGTGGCGTAATCGCCGGCCGCCCTCACCTTGCCGTTTTCCACGACCAGCAGGCCGTCTTCGTGCCATGCATGGGCGCGTTCGATGAAGGCCGGATCGGCGTGAAAATACAGCAAGCCCGCTCGGTAGGCTTGCACGCTGGTGTCTTTGCTCATGCTTAGTCTTTCGCCTGGGATTCCCAGACCATCAGTAATTGGGCGGCGACCGAGGCGGCAATCACCGCCGGCGCCTTGTTGATGATACCCGGTAGGCCAATGGGGCATACCATGTTTTCAGTGCTCAGCCCCTTGGCCGCGAGGCGCGAGGCGAACTGGGCACGCTTGGTTTTGGAGCCGATCAGGCCGAACCAGCCGACCTTGGGCCGCCGCAGGATGGCTTCGGCCAGCTGCTGGTCGAGGGCATGGCTGTGCGTCAGCACCAGATAGCTGGCGTTGTCCGGCGCATCGTCCACGCAAGCTTCCGGCGTATCGGTGGCCTCGATCGCCACATTGGCTGGCACATCGCGCGGGAACATGGCGTCGCGTTCATCGACCCAGGTCACGCTGCAGGGCAGCTCGGCCAGCGCGCGCACGATGGCGGCGCCGACATGTCCCGCGCCGAACAGCAGCAGGTGGGCGCGCGGCGCCTTCACCGGGTCGACCAGCCAGCGGCGGCCGGCCGCGTCGGTGCGGATGTGGGTGTCCTGGTGCAGCTCGCCCGTGAGCCGGCAGTCCGCCTCGCCGTCGATGGCGCTGATACGGCAGGCGTCCTCCTTGCGGCGCTGGCGCAATTGCTCCAGGACGTCCGCCAGGCCGCCGGTCACCGGTTCGAACAGCAGCCAGACCACGCCGCCGCAGCATTGGCCCAGCGAAGGCCCGAGCGGAAAGCGTTCAATGTACGGAAAGGCCGGACGCCTGGCGGCCATCATGTCGCGGGCAATGGCCAGCGCCTTATGCTCCAGGTGCCCGCCGCCGACGGTGTCGAACTGCCCGCCCGCCGTCACCAGCATATGCGTGCCCGCCGCGCGCGGCACCGAACCTTCGGCGCGCGCGACCGTGACCAGTACCGCCGGCTCCCCGGCAGGCGTCAGCCAGTCGGCCATGTCAGCCCGCCGCTTCGACCGCCGCGATGGCGCGCAGGATTTCTTCGCTGGTCGCCGGAGCGTTCAGCGGAGGATTGACGCGGTGCCCGCCGACGGCGGACACGGCATCGCGAATGGCAAAGAACACCGAGAACGGCAGCAGCAGCGGCGGTTCGCCCACGGCTTTCGAGCGGTGGATCGAGTCCTCCACATTGCGGTTCTGGAACAGGCTGACACGGAAATCCTCGGGACAATCGGAAATGCCCGGGATCTTGTAGGTCGAAGGCGCATGCGTCATCAGCTTGCCCGCCGGGTTCCACCACAGCTGCTCGGTGGTCAGCCAGCCCATGCCCTGGACAAAGGCGCCCTCCACCTGGCCGATATCGATGGCCGGATTCAGGGACTGTCCCGCGTCGTACAGAGCGTCGGCGCGCAGCAGTTTCCATTCGCCGGTCAGCGTATCGACCACCACCTCCGCCACGGCGGCGCCGTAAGCATAGTAGGAGAACGGGTGGCCGTTCATGGTTTTCGGATCCCAATGCAGGTTCGGCGTTGCATAGAATCCGTCCGACCAGAGCTGCACGCGGGCCAGGTAGGCCTTCTGCACCAAGGCCTCGAACGGCACGCTTTGCCCGTTCACGTGGATGGCGTTGCCGTGGAAGCGCACATCGGCGGCCTCGCCGCCCAGCGTTGTTGCGGCAAATGCGGCCAGGCGCTCGCGGATCTGGCGCGCCGCGTCCTGCGCCGCCTTGCCGTTCAGGTCGGCCCCGGTGGATGCCGCCGTGGCCGAGGTATTGGCGACTTTGCTGGTATCGGTGGCCGTGATGCGCACACGCGACAGCTCCAGGCCCAATTCGTGGGCGACCACCTGCATCACCTTGGTGTTGATGCCCTGCCCCATCTCGGTGCCGCCGTGGTTGACCAGCACCGAGCCGTCGACATACACATGCACCAGCGCCCCGGCCTGGTTCAAGTGGGTCACGTTGAAGGCGATACCGAATTTGACGGGTGTCAGCGCCAGGCCGCGTTTCAGCACGGGGCTGCCGGCGTTGTAGGCCGCCACCGCAGCACGGCGGGCGCGGTATGCGCTGCTCTGCTCCAGCTCGTCCACCAGCTCCTGGATCACATTGTCGACGATGACCTGGCCATACGGGGTCTGGTTGCGCTCAGTCTTGCCGTAGAAGTTCAGGCGGCGGATATCCAGCGGATCGCGGCCAAGGTTGCGCGCGATTTCGTCGATCACATATTCGATGGCGATGGCGCCTTGCGGGCCGCCGAAGCCGCGGAAAGCGGTGTTCGACTGGGTGTTGGTCTTGCCGCAGGCAGCGTGGATCTCCACGTCCGACAGGTAATAGGCATTGTCGAAATGGCAGACCGCGCGCGTGGCGACGGGCCCGGACAGGTCGGCCGAATAACCGGCGCGCGACGTCATGTCGACCTTGGCGGCCACGATGCGGCCCGCGTCGTCGTAGCCGACTTCGTACTCGTAATAGAAGCAGTGCCGCTTGCCGGTCACCAGCATGTCGTCGTCGCGGTCGGCGCGCAGCTTGACCGGTTTGCCGGTGCGCACGGCGGCGATGGCTGCCGCTGCCGCCCAGAGCGCCGACTGCGATTCCTTGCCGCCAAAGCCGCCGCCCATGCGGCGGCATTCCACCGTCACATGATGCGAATGCAGGCCCAATGCGTGCGCCACGACGTGCTGCATCTCGCTCGGGTGCTGGGTCGAGCATTGCACCAGCATGCCCCGCCCTTCCTTCGGGATGGCGTAGGCAATCTGGCCTTCCAGGTAGAACTGCTCCTGGCCGCCGACATACAGCTGGCCCTTGACCGTGTGCGGGGCTTTTTCAAACGCCGCCTGCGCGTCGCCGCGCAGCAGCTTCATCGGCGGCAGCACATAGGAAGCGGCGGCCTTGGCCTGCTGCGGGGTCAGGATCGCGGGCAGCTCGTCGTAGCCGACCACGCCGCGCTTGGCGGCCCGGCGCGCATTGGTGTGCGAGTCGGCCACGACGATGAAGATCGGCTGGCCCACGTATTGCACCAGACCGTCCGCGAGGATCGGGTCGTCGTGGATGATCGGACCGCAATCGTTGGTGCCGGGGATGTCGGACACCGTGTACACCGCCACCACGCCGGGCGCCGCGCGCACGGCGTCGAGATCGAGCGAAGTGATGCGTGCATGCGCCTTGGACGACAGGCCAAGCGCCGCATGCAAAGTGCCGTGCAGCTCGGGAATATCGTCGGTGTAGGTCGCCTGGCCCAGCACATGCAGCTCGGCCGATTCATGCGTGCGCGGAATGCCGACGCCAGTCCAGGTGGCGGCCTTCAGTTCGGGAGTGACAGGATGGTTCATGGAGCGTCCTTTCACGCGCTGACGGCGAAGGCGTTGACGGCATCGGCCGCCAGCGGCGCGTCGTTGCGCGTCTCCAGCCAGAAACGGCGCAGCAGGTTCTGCGCCGTCTGCATCCGGTACGCACTGCTGGCGCGCATATCGCTCAACGGCGCATAGTCGCGCGCCAGCGCCGCCATGGCGTCGGCCAGCGCGGCTTCGCTCCAGGCGCGGCCCGTCAGCGCGGCTTCCGCCTGCGCGGCGCGCTTGGGCGTGGCGGCCATGCCGCCGTAGGCGATGCGCGCTTCGGCGATGGCGTCGCCGTCCATGCGGAAGGCAAAGGCGGCGCACACCGCCGAAATATCCTGGTCGAAGCGCTTGGCCAGCTTGTAGGTCCGGAAGCGCACATCCTCGCGCGGCAGCGGCACACGCACGGCCTGCACGAATTCGCCCGGCTGCAGGTCTTTTTTCATGTAGTCCAGGTAGAAGTCCTCCAGCGCCAGCACGCGTTCGCCGGCCGCGCCGCACAGCACCACCTGGGAACCCAGGGCGATCAGCCACGGCATGGAATCGCCGATCGGCGAGCCGTTGGCCACATTGCCGCCCAGGGTGCCGGCGTTACGGATCGGCAGGGAAGCAAAACGCTGGCGCAGTTCGCCCAGTTCCTTCGGATAGTGCCGGCACAGCGCGTGGTAGGCGTCTTCCAGCGATACGCCGGAACCGATTTCGATGGCGCCGTCGAGGGTGCGGACATGCTTCAGCGCATCGACGTGGCCCAGGTAAATGATATCGCCCAAGTCGCGCATCTGCTTGGTGACCCACAGGCCGACGTCGGTCGAGCCGGCCAGCAGCACGGCGCCCGGGTTGGCTGCACGCAGCTGTATCAGCTCGTCCAGGGTGCGCGGCGCCAGGAAAGTCTGGCCGTGCGCGCTGTAGACCGCCAGCGCATCGCGTTTCAGCGCCGCCAGCTGTTCGGCCACGCGGGCCGCGTCGAATTCGACTTGCGGCAATTGCAGCATGCGCTGGGCCGCGTCGATGATCGGGCGGTAGCCGGTGCAGCGGCACAGGTTGCCGGACAGGCAGTCGTCGATCTCCTTGCGCGAGGCGCACTGCCCTTCCTTCTTCAGGTACAAGCCCCACAGCGACATGGCGAAGCCCGGCGTACAAAAACCGCATTGGGAACCGTGGCATTCGACCAGCGCCTGCTGCACCGGATGCAGGGCGCCGTCGGCCTGCTGCAGGTCTTCCACGGTGAACAGGGCCTTGCCGTCCAGCGTAGGGGTGAGCTGAATGCAGGAATTGACCGCTTTCAGCTCCAGCCGGCCGCCCACCACGCTACCCAGCACGACGGTGCAGGCGCCGCAGTCGCCCTCGGCGCAGCCTTCCTTGGTGCCGGTGCAGTGCAGGTCTTCGCGCAGGTGCTGGAGCACAGTCTGCGTCGGGGCCGCATCGCGTACTTCATGCACGGCGCCACGGTAGTAAAAGCGGATCGGTTCTGACATCTTGGCCTCGGAGGTATCCCAGCTTGCAAGACTAACATTCCCGCATCCTTGCCATATAAGAATCTGCTGATTTTGAATATCAGGCGTTTCGCATATATGGGTGATGCTTGTGCCAATGCTCGGCAATGTCGATGCGGCGCGTGATCCACACCTTGTCATGGCTTTGCACATAATCGAGGAAGCGCGCCAGTGCCGCCGCGCGCGCCGGACGGCCGACCAGGCGGCAATGCAGGCCGATCGACAGCATTTTCGGCTGGTTCTGGCCGGCCGGATCCCCTTCCTTATAGAGTACGTCGAATGCGTCCTTCAGGTAATCGAAGAATTGCGTGCCGCTATTAAAACCTTGCATCGCGGCAAAACGCATATCGTTGGTGTCCAGGGTATAGGGCACGATCAGCTGCGGGCTGACGGCCGGCTTGCCATCGGCGCCGGTGTGCGCCACCTCTTGCCAGAACGGCAGGTCGTCACCGTAGTAATCGGCGTCGTAGCGGAAACCGCCGTGCTCGACCACCAGGCGCCGCGTATTCGGCGAATCGCGGCCGGTGTACCAGCCCTGCGGCGCGCTGCCGGTCAGCTCCTGGATGATCTGCACCGCTTCCCGCATATGGGCGCGTTCGGTTTCCTCGTCCATGTTCTGGTAGCTGATCCAGCGCAGGCCGTGGCAGGCGATCTCGTGGCCCAGCTCCTGGAAGGCGGCCACCGCCTCCGGATGGCGCTGCAGGGCCATCGACACGCCGAAGATGGTCAGCGGCAGCTTGCGCTCCTCGAACAGGCGCAGGATGCGCCAGAGTCCGGCGCGCGAACCGTATTCGTAGATCGATTCCATGCTCATGTGGCGGCTCGGGAAGGCCGCCGCACCGATGATCTCGGACAGGAAGGTTTCCGAGGCCGGGTCGCCGTGCAGCACGCAGTTCTCACCGCCCTCTTCGTAATTCAGCACAAACTGCAGGGCCACGCGGGCTTGGCCCGGCCACTGCGGATGGGGCGGATTGCGGCCGTAGCCGGCCAGGTCGCGGGGGTAGTTGCTCATGATGGTCGGGGATGAAAGGTATATGCCCAATAATATAGTGAGCAGATGTCACCGGTATATGATTTGCCGGATAAGCAAAATAAGGAATGACTATGGGAAAACTATCCACGCACGTCCTCGATACCGCCCATGGCCGGCCGGGCGCCGGTGTACGCGTGGCGCTGTACCGCGCCGACGGCTCGCTGCTCAAGGAAGACGTGACAAACGCCGATGGCCGCTGCAGCACGCCCTTGCTGGAAGGCGCGGCCATGCAGCCGGGCCAGTACCGTCTCGTGTTCGGCGCGGGCGACTATTTCGCTGCGCTGGGCGTCGACCTGCCGACGCCGCGCTTCATTGATGAAGTGACGATCGCCTTCGGCATCGCCGACGCCAGCCAGAACTACCACGTGCCGCTGGTGGTGTCGCCCTGGTCGTATTCGACATACCGCGGCAGCTGATCGCTAATCGCGCAGCATGACGGCGCGCTCGCCGCGCCGGGCTTTCTGCTGCAACTGCATCAGCCCGTACAGCAGGGCTTCCGGCGTGGGCGGACAGCCGGGCACATAGACGTCGACCGGCACGATGCGGTCGCAGCCGCGCACCACGGAATACGAGTAATGGTAGTAGCCGCCGCCATTGGCGCAGGAGCCCATCGACACCACGTAGCGCGGCTCCGGCATCTGGTCGTAGACCCGGCGCATGGCGCGCGCCATCTTATTGGTCAGGGTGCCGGCCACGATCATCAGGTCGGCCTGGCGCGGCGAAGGGCGCGGGCACATGCCGAAGCGGTCCATGTCATAGCGCGCCGCGGCGGCCTCCATCATCTCCACCGCGCAGCAGGCCAGGCCAAAGCTCAAGTACCACAGGCTGTTGGTGCGGACGGTTTCCATCAGCCCGTCCAGCGAAGCGAGCACATAGCCATCGCGCTCGAGAGTAGCGTCCAGTTCCATTTCATTCCCCTTTCAGTAGCGTCGCTACGATAGCGGGGAGCGCAGGGAAAATATTGTACGGAGGCGACACCCGCCCCGCGCTAGGCATCCTGGCGCACCACGATGGCGCGCGACGCGTCGTCATAGCGCAGCAGGCGCAAGGCGCCGCTGGCGTCGGCCGCCGCCGCCATCAGGGCCTTGGGCGCCATCCCCGTGTACTGCACGAAATCGCGCACCATATGGGCCTGGTCGTGATAGCCGCAATCGACGGCCAGCCGGGTCAGGCCGCCATGCTTGAGGGGCGCCGCCACCATGTGCGACAGGGCGCGGATATAGCGCATCATGCGGCGGCCGTCGCGGATGCTCTGGCCGTAGCTGGCCATGACGCGGCGCTCCAGCTGGCGCACGCTGATGCCGCAGCGGGCGGCAATTTCATCGGTCGGCAAGGCCAACAGGGCCGGCGGCAGCACGAACGGCTGCCAGCCCCGCTCCCGCGCGGCCAGGCGCTGCAGCAACCAGTCGCCCATCAGGGCGGCCCAGCCCCGGCAGTCGGCGCCCGCGCGCAAGCGCTCTTCCAGCCGCGCCGCGCCATCCCAGTCCGGGGCGGCGTCGGCCAGCGGCACCACCGCGTCGCGCAGCGCGCCGGGCGGGATGTCGAACAGGCGTGCGAACTGGCTCGATTCGATCACGGCGCTGATGAATGTGGTGCCTGGTTCCCACACGGCGGGAAAGTGCTGCGTCAGCGGGCCGGTAATGAACGGTTCGGCATGCAGCCGCTCGCGCCCGCCCGCCTCGACGAAACGCGAGCCGCCGCGGATGAAAAACGTCAGCATGGGGCACGGCGAGGCCGGCACCAGCACCGCGCCCGGGCTGTGGCACTCGACATGGAAATAGCGCACGACGCCGGCCAGCTGGGGCGGCGGGGGAAGGGCCAGGCGCATCGGCGCCAGCATCAGGTCCACATCACGCATGGCCAGCATTATAGGGAAGTTGCGCGCCGCTTGCCGGCCGCCGGGAAGCCCGGGGGCGCATGCTAAAATCGTCCCCTTACTGACTAGTCACCACGATCTTGGATACCGTTCCCTTGTGGGCGCAATTTGCCGTCCTCGCCTTCCTGATCCTCGCCTCGGCCTTCTTCGCCATGGCCGAAACCGCCCTGATGGCGGCCAACCGCTTCCGCCTGCGGCACCAGGCCAAACGGGGCAGCCGCCGCGCCATCGCCACCCTGTGGCTGCTGGAACGCACCGAACAACTGCTGTCCCTGGTCCTGGTCGCCAACACCTTGCTCAACGCCATGGCGATCGCCCTGGCCACCGCCATTGCCATCACCCAGTTCGGCCTGGAACAGCATGTGATCCTGCTCTCGACCATCGTCGTGGTCTTCATCCTGATCGTGCTGGCCGAGATTTCCCCCAAGATCATGGGCGCGCGCTATGCCGACCAGATCGTGCTGCCGGCCTCCCTGGTGCTGCGCCCGCTGCTCTCGGTGTCCAAACCGCTGCTGTGGTTTGTGCACCTGTTCGTCAACACCCTGCTGCGCCTGTTCCGCATCAAACCCACCGGCCAGATCCAGGAAGGCAAGCTGTCGGCCGACGAGTTGCGCTCGGTGTTGCTGGAAAACGGCAGTTTCATCCCCAAAAAGCACAAGAGCATCCTGCTCAACCTGTTCGACCTGGACAGCATTTCGGTGGAAGACATCATGACCCCGCGCGCCCAGGTCGAGGCGCTCGACCTGGCCATGCCGGTGGCGGACATCAAGTCCCAGCTCACCACCTGTTTCCACAACAAGCTGCCGGTGTATGACGGCGAGATCAATCGCATCGTCGGCGTCCTGCACGTGCGCAAGGCCATCGCCCTGCTCAATGAAGAAGGCGAACTCACGGTCGGGCATTTCCGCAAGCTGCTGTCGCAGCCCTTCTTCATCCCGCAGGACACGCCGGCCTTCGCCGCCCTGCAGAACCTGCAGGAAAACAGGGAGCGCCTGGCCATCGTGGTCGACGAGTACGGCGAGGTGCAGGGCCTGGTCACGCTGGACGACATCATCGAGGAAATGATTGGCGAATTCACAACTTCCACCCCCAGTGCGGCGCGCGCCGACAGTTTCGGCTGGGACGCCAAGGGGGAATGCCTGTTGGAAGGCAGCACGGCATTACGTGACATCAACAAGCGACTGGGTTTAAACTTTCCGCTGGATGGGCCCAAAACGCTGAACGGCATGTTATTGGAAGTGCTACAAGACATCCCGGATGCCCCGATTTCAGTCAAAGTGGGCGAATGCATCGTGGAAGTAGTACAAGCGCAAGACCAAGCTATTAAAGTAGTGAAATTGCGACGCCCGGCAACAGAGCTAAAAAACTGAACAGTGTGGAGCTTTACAAAAATGATGCCTGCAGGCATCATCCGGGGATCATTCCATCTTAATATTCTGATAGCGCGCTCCTATGGCAGCAGTCCAACCCAACTCGGCGACCGGCACACCAATGTCAGGTTTGGCCCGAGCCCTGATGCAAGCGGGGCGTCTTACCCCCGTACAGGCGGACGCGCTGCAAAAAAAGGCAGTGACTGAAAAGTCCACCTTTATTGATGTCCTGCTGGCTAGCGGGACCATCAATGCACGCGATCTCGCCGCTTTTTGCGCCGAAACCTTCGCCTACCCCTTGCTGGACCTGGCAGCGATCAATGTCACCATCCTGCCGCCCAAGGCCATCGACGCCAAGCTGATGGCCACCCAGCGGGTGATCCCGCTGGCCAAGCGCGGCAACAAGATGTCGGTGGCCCTGTCCGACCCGACCAATATCCAGGCCCTGGACCAGATCAAGTTCCAGGCCGAATCGACCGTGGAACCGGTCATTGTGCAGCACGACGTGCTGCTCAAGCTGCTCGAAACCCTGACCAAGAGTACCGAGCAGACCATCATGGACATGACCGGCGACGAAGGGGATATCCAGTTCGCCGAGGAAGAATCCGCCGCCCAGGCCGCGCCCGACGCCGCCGCCGAAGTGGAAGACGCGCCGATCGTGCGCTTCCTGAACAAGATGCTGATGGATGCGGTCAATATGGGCGCCTCCGACTTGCACTTCGAGCCTTACGAAAAGTTTTACCGGATCCGCTTCCGCGTCGACGGCAACCTGGTCGAACATGCCCAGCCGCCCACTTCGATCAAGGACAAGCTGGTGTCGCGTATCAAGGTGCTGTCCAAGCTCGACATCTCGGAAAAACGCGTGCCGCAGGACGGCCGCATGCGCCTGATCGTCTCGTCCACCAAGACCATCGACCTGCGTGTCTCGACCCTGCCGACCCTGTTCGGCGAAAAAACCGTGATGCGTATTCTGGACGCGACCCAGGCCCAGATGGGCATCGATGCGCTGGGCTACGATCCGGACCAGAAGGAAATCCTGCTGGAGGCGGTGCACCGCCCCTACGGCATGGTGCTGGTGACCGGCCCGACCGGTTCCGGCAAGACCGTGTCGCTGTATACCTGCCTGAACATCCTGAACAAACCGGGCATCAATATTTCGACTGCGGAAGACCCGGCCGAGATCAACTTGCCGGGGGTGAACCAGGTCAACGTCAACGACCGGGCCGGCCTGAGCTTCCCGGTGGCGCTGAAGTCCTTCCTGCGCCAGGATCCCGACATCATCATGGTCGGTGAGATCCGTGACCTGGAAACGGCCGACATCGCGATCAAGGCGGCGCAAACCGGCCACATGGTGTTCTCCACCCTGCACACCAATGACGCCCCGTCGACCCTGACGCGTTTGATGAATATGGGGGTGGCGCCCTTCAATATTGCCTCCTCGGTGATCCTGATCACGGCGCAGCGCCTGGCGCGCCGTCTCTGCACTTGCAAGAAGCCAATCGAAATTGCACCCGATTTGCTGATCAAGGCAGGGTATAAGGAGCACGAGCTGGATGGCACATGGAAACCTTACGGCCCGGTGGGCTGTGAGCGCTGTAACGGCACCGGCTATAAGGGCCGGGTCGGTATTTACCAGATCATGCCGATCACGCCCGCGATCGAAGCATTGATCCTGGCAAATGGCAACGCGATGCAAATCGCCGCGCAATCGGAATCAGAAGGCGTCAAGTCTCTGCGCCAATCGGGCCTGGTCAAGGTCAAGAACGGACTGACCAGCCTGGAAGAAGTGCTGGGCTGCACCAATGAATAGGAAATAAGCATATGGCTACTGCGGGCAACGCGAAAGAACAAGTCTTCGCATGGGAAGGCAAAGATAAAACCGGCAAGACGGTGCGCGGCGAGATGCGCGCCGGCGGCGAGGCCGTGGTCAACGTGACCCTGCGCCGCCAGGGCATCATGGTGACCAAGGTCAAGAAGAAGGTCTACCGCTCCGGCAAGAAGGTCACCGACAAGGACATCACCTTGTTTACGCGCCAGCTGGCGACCATGATGAAGGCCGGCGTACCGCTGCTGCAAGCCTTCGACATCGTCGGCAAGGGCCACGCCAATCCTTCGGTGGCCAAGCTGGTCCTCGACCTGCGCGCCGACGTCGAAACCGGTACCAGCCTGAACATGGCGTTCCGCAAGTACCCGCTGTACTTCGATCCGCTGTTCTGCAACCTGGTGGCCGCCGGCGAACAGGCCGGTATCCTGGAAGACTTGCTGACCCGTCTGGCGATCTACAAGGAAAAGACCCTGGCCATCAAGGCCAAGATCAAGTCGGCCCTGACTTACCCGATCGCCGTGCTGGCGGTGGCGTTCATCGTGACGGCCGTGATCATGATCTGGGTGGTACCGGCCTTCAAGGAAGTGTTCAAGAGCTTCGGCGCGGACTTGCCGGCGCCGACCCTGTTCGTGATGGCAGTGTCGGAATACTTCGTCAAGTACTGGTACCTCATCTTCGGCATCTTGTTCGGCGCGCTGTACTTCTTCTTCCAGTCCTGGAAGCGCTCGGCGGAAATGCAGGCTACGATGGACCGCCTGCTGTTGAAGGCGCCGATTTTCGGCGAGGTGATCCGCAAGGCGACCATTGCCCGCTGGACCCGTACCCTGTCCACCATGTTCGCCGCCGGCGTGCCCCTGGTCGAATCGCTGGACTCGGTGGGCGGCGCCTCGGGCAACAAGGTGTACCTGGAAGCGACCAAGAAAATCCAGAACGAAGTCAGCACCGGTACCAGCCTGACCGTGGCCATGCAAAACGCGGACGTATTCCCGAGCATGGTGACGCAGATGGTGGCCATCGGCGAAGAATCGGGTGCGCTCGACTCCATGCTGGGCAAGGTGGCCGACTTCTACGAGGAAGAGGTCGATGAGGCGGTATCCCAGCTTTCCAGCCTGATGGAACCAATGATCATGGTGATCCTGGGCGTGCTGATCGGTGGCCTGGTGGTCGCGATGTACCTGCCAATCTTCAAACTCGGTTCCGTGGTGTAAGACGACAATGCTAGAGACTTTGATGCTGTTTTCCCCGCCCGCAACGCTGGCCGCCGCCGTGGTGGCCGGCATCCTGGGCTTGTTGATCGGCAGTTTCCTGAACGTGGTGATCCACCGCCTGCCGATCATGATGCAGCGCGAAGTCGACAGCGTGTGCGCCTGCGAACGCGACGAACCGGAACCGCATCCGGAGCAGTACAACCTGGTAGTGCCGCGTTCGGCCTGCCCGCACTGCAAGCACCAGATCACGGCGCTGGAAAACATCCCGGTCGTCAGCTGGCTGGTACTGGGTGGCAAATGCCGCTCCTGCAAGGCGCCGATTTCGCCGCGTTACCCCGTCATCGAAGCGCTGACGGCGCTGCTGTCGGCCGGCCTGGTGTGGCATTTCGGCTCCGGCTGGGCCGGCATGGCCGCCGTGGTGTTCGGCTGGCTGCTGGTGGCGATGACCTTCATCGATATCGACACCCAGCTGCTGCCGGACGACCTGACCTATCCGCTGCTGTGGCTCGGCCTGCTGGCCAACACCCAAGGCCTGTTCGCGCCGCTGGGCGACGCCGTGCTGGGCGCCGCTGCCGGCTATATGGCGCTGTGGCTGGTCAATGGCGCCTACAAGCTGGTGCGCGGCCATGACGGCATGGGCTACGGCGACTTCAAGCTGCTGGCGGCGCTCGGCGCCTGGATGGGCTGGCAAATGCTGCCGGCGATTATCCTGCTGTCCTCGGTGGTCGGCTCGCTGATCGGCATCTGCGTCATCCTCGCTTCGCGCCTGGGCTTCAGCCACAAAATCCCGTTCGGCCCCTACCTGGCCGGCGCCGGCCTGGTTGCCCTGCTGTACGGCAAGCAGGTGACCGCCTTAATTTACGGGGTGACGGGCTGACATGCCGGCGCGCTTCGTGGTCGGCCTGACAGGCGGCATCGGCAGCGGTAAAAGCCTGGTGGCCGAGCTGTTTGCCGAGCGCGGCGCCAGCATTGTCGACACCGACCAGATCGCCCACACCCTGACCGCGCCGCATGGCGCCGCAATGCCTGCCATCCTGGCCGAATTCGGGGCCCAGATGGCCGACAGCCAGGGCGCCATGGACCGCGCAAAGATGCGCGAGCTGGTCTTCCGCGAACCGGCGGCCAAGCGCCGCCTGGAAGCCATCCTCCATCCCATGATCCGCGCCGCCACCCTGGCGGCCGCGGCCGATGCCAGCGGCGCCTACGTGATGCTGGCCATTCCCCTGCTGGTCGAATCGGGCACCTGGAAAGAGCAGGTCAGCCGCGTCCTCGTGATCGACTGCCCGGAGCAAGTCCAGCTGGCGCGCGTCATGGCGCGCAATGGCCTGCCGGAAGCCCAGGTGCGCGCCATCATGGCGGCCCAGGTGCCGCGCAGCGTACGGCTGGCGGCGGCCGACGACGTCATCGACAATGGCGGCACGCTAGCAGCATTGATCCCCCAGGTAGACCGTTTGCATGATTTTTATCAGCAATATTTGTAATTTTGCCTCGCATAGTTCAGAATCACTAGATTATTAATAGGTCTTCCACACGAGGGATGCTTTGATCGTTTACGAATATCCTTTCAATGAGCGCATCCGAACGCTGCTGCGCCTGGAGGATTTATACGAGAAATTCAAATTCTTTGTGCATCAGGAACACCCGATGCAGCATCACGTCGCATTGGCCACCATTTTCGACATGCTCGAAGTGGCCGGCCGCGCCGATCTCAAGTCCGACCTGCTGCAGGAACTCGAACGCCAGCGCCAGAGCCTGCTGGGCTACCGGACCAATCCGAATGTCCAGGCCGACATGCTGGACGCCATCCTGTCCGAACTCGACAGCGTATCCAGCGCCCTGGTCGCGGCACAGGGCAAGACCGGGCAGAACGTGCGCGACAATGAGTGGCTGATGAGCATCCGCGGCCGCACCATCATCCCCGGCGGCGCCTGCGAATTCGACTTGCCGTCCTACTACGCTTGGCAAAAGCAGCCGGCCGAGAAGCGTTTCAACGATATCGCCGCCTGGTTCAACCCGCTGGTACCGCTGTTCGACGCCCTGGCCCTGGTGCTGCGCCTGCTGCGCGATTCGGGCGCGCCGGTGAAAATGATCGCCAATGCCGGCAGTTATCAGCAAATGCTACAAGGCAAGGTTTACCAGATGCTGCGCCTGGCGGTCGACGCTTCGCAAGGGGCCATCCCCGAAATCTCGGCCAATAAATACATGCTGTGGGTACGCTTCACCTCCCAGGGCGGCGACCTCAAACCCAAGCCGCTGGAAGAAGATGTCCCCTTCGAGCTCACCCTCTGTAATTTCTAAGCACCATGCCTACTGTCGTTGAATGCCCCACCTGCCACACCAAGGTAGAGTGGACGGAAGCCAATCAATACCGCCCTTTCTGCAGCGAGCGCTGCAAGATGATCGACCTTGGCGCTTGGGCCGAGGAAAAGTACACCATCCCCGGCGCCGCCCCGGCCGATCCTCTGGAAGAGGAGCCGCAGTGAGGCGGCAAGCACTGCTCACCGGACATCTTGCTTACATAAGTAACTTTCACGCTACTTAGCGCTCCCTGCGCACCGCAGTACTGCTGGCACCATTTTGCCTGGCCGCTCACTGGCCTGAGCGTGGAACCGAGCGTGGGCGGACCCTCCTGCTAAGACAGCGCGGCGGCGTGGACCCGGTCCGGCCAGCGGCGCCCGCTCAAGCGCCGTAACGTACGCGGTCCAACCACTCAAGCAAGGGAATGGTGGCCGGCAGCAAGGGTTCTACCCCCACGCTGCCCTGCCAGGCAAAGGCCTGCCCTTCCAGGCTTTGCGGCTCGCCCGTCCATTCGCGGCTGATGAAGAAATGCAGCCGGACGTGGGCGTGCTCGTACACATGCTCCACGCCGCACCATTCCTCCGCGCTGCCGATATGGATGCCCAGCTCTTCCACGAATTCGCGTTTGAGCGCTTCAAGAATGGTTTCGCCCGGGTCGACTTTCCCGCCCGGGAATTCCCAGTAGCCGGCGTAAGGCTTGCCTTCCGGGCGCTGGCCCAGCAGGACATCGCCATTGGGCTGCATCAGGATGCCGACGGCGACGTCGATCGGCCGCGGGGCGGCGGCGCTCATGGCAGCCTCCCGGCGTAATCGCGCGCAAACTGCCAGGCCACGCGGCCGGAACGCGAGCCGCGCAACAACGCCCACTGCAAGGCTTCGCTGCGGGCGTCGGCGATCTGCGACACGCTGCAGCCGAAGGCGGCCAGCCAATGCGCCACGATGCCCAGGTAGTCCTCCTGCTTGAACGGGTAGAACGACAGCCACAGACCGAAGCGCTCGGACAGGGAAATCTTTTCCTCCACGGTTTCGCCCGGATGCAGGTCGCCATCCTCGTCATGCGTGTAGCTGGCATTGTCCGACATGCGTTCGGGCATCAGGTGACGCCGGTTGGAGGTGGCGTAGATCAGCACATTGTCGATCACCGCCGAGACCGAGCCGTCCAGCGCCACTTTCAGCGCCTTGTAGCCACTTTCGCCCTCCTCGAACGACAGGTCGTCGCAAAACACGACAAAGCGCTCGGGACGTCCCGCCACCAGGTCCATGATGTCGGGCAGGTCATGCAAGTCGGCCTTGTCGACTTCGATCAGGCGCAAGCCCTGCCCGGCAAACGCGCCCAGGCAAGCCTTGATCAGGGACGACTTGCCGGTGCCGCGGGCCCCGGTCAGCAGCACGTTATTGGCCGGCTTGCCTTCCACGAACTGGCGCGTGTTCTGTTCGATCTGCGCCTTCTGACGGCCGACGTGCTGCAGGTCGTCGAAGGCGATTTGCGCCGGCCGCGGCACCGGCTGCAGATAGCCATTGCCGCGCTTGCGCCAGCGGAAAGCAGTCGAGGCCTGCCAGTCCGGCGCGACGGCCGCCGGCGGCAGGATGGCTTCCACGCGCTCGAGCAGGGCTTCGGCGCGCTTGAGGAATTGGTCGAGTTGGTGCGACATCCGCTCAGGAACGGTAGTCCGCGTTGATCGACACGTAGTCGTGCGACAGGTCGCAGGTGTAGACGGTGGCGGCCGCGCTGCCGCGCGCCAGCTTCACGCGTACGGTGATTTCGCTCTGCTTCATGACGCGCTGGCCGTCCGCTTCCTGGTAGTCCGGATTGCGCCCGCCATCCTTGGCCACCCAGACATCGTCCAGGAACAGGTTGATCTTGCTGACGTCCAGGTCGTCCACGCCGGCGTAGCCGATGGCGGCCAGGATGCGGCCCAGGTTCGGATCGGAGGCGAAGAAGGCGGTCTTCACCAGCGGGGAGTGGCCGATCGAGTAGGCGATCTTGCGGCATTCCGCCGCATCCTTGCCGTCTTCCACGGTGATGGTCATGAACTTGGTGGCGCCTTCGCCGTCGCGCACGATGGCCTGCGCCAGGAACACCGACAGCTCGGTGACGGCAGCCGCCAGGGCCCGGTATTCCGGCGAATCGACCGCATCGACCACCAGGCTGCCGGCACCGGTGGCCACCAGCATGAAAGAATCGTTGGTCGAGGTGTCGCCGTCGATGGTGATGCAGTTGAAGGACTGGTCGGCCGCTTCCTTGACCAGCACGTCCAGCACCGGCTGCGCGACCTTGGCGTCAAACGCCAGGTAGCCCAGCATGGTCGCCATATTCGGCTTGATCATGCCCGCGCCCTTCGAAATGCCGGTCATGGTGACTTGATGGCCGGCGATCTCGACCGTGCGCGAAGCAGCCTTGGGCTGGGTGTCGGTAGTCATGATCGCTTCGGCGGCATTGAACCAGTTGTCCAGCTTCAGGTTCTCGAGCGCCTTCGGCAGGCCGGCCACGATTTTTTCGACCGGCAGCGGCTCCAGGATCACGCCGGTGGAAAACGGCAGGATCTGCTGGGCGTCGCAGCCCATTTCCCGGGCCAGCGCGGCGCAGGTGGCGCGCGCATTGGCCAGGCCGGCTGCGCCGGTGCCGGCGTTGGCATTGCCGGTGTTGATCATCAGGGCGCGGATCGGCTTGCCGCCCGCGTTCACGGCCGCCAGGTTTTCCTTGGAAATCTGCACCGGCGCGGCGCAGAAGCGGTTCAGCGTGAATACGCCGGACACGGTGGCGCCGTCAGCCAGTTTCAGGACCAGCACGTCCTTGCGGCCCGGCTTCTTGATGCCGGCTTCAGCATAGCCGAGTTCGATACCGGCAACCGGCTTCAGGTCGGCGGCGACTGGGATGGGGGAATTGACGGCCATGGAGTTGTTCTCATTCTTGAAGGTGGTGTGAAGCTGTTATTTTAAACGCATGCGCCGGCGCGTGCGCAGTGCAATAAGTCCGATCAACGAACGCAAAAATTCCCCATTTTCCCGAAGCTGCTCTCTATTTGTGCAGATAGAGATACAACTCAGTGCAATTTTAGTTTATCATGGGCAACTGTCATAAATAATTTGACATTAATTTAAAGTGCATAGCACTAACAATAAGATAACATTCGATCGGATCACTTTCATGAAGAAACAGCTTCTCGCCGCCGCCATGCTGGCTGCCACCGGCATGATGGCCCAGGCCGCTACCCTGGGCGACGGCAACCTCAGCATCAGCGGCTTCGGCACCCTGGGCGTGGCCAAGACCGACACCGACGACGCCAAATTCGCGCGCTACAACCAGGCGGCCGGCACCGGCGACTCGCCCCGCATCGGCCTGGACAGCAATCTCGGTCTGCAAGCGACCTACGCCTTCGACGAGCGCCTGTCGGCCACCGTGCAAGTGCTGACCCGCAAGAACACCAGCCAGCAGTTCACCACCGACCTGACCTGGGGCTTCCTGAAGTACAAGCTGAACGATGAGACCAGTGTGCGCCTGGGCCGCGTGGTCCTGCCCGCTTTCCTGATCTCCGACTACCAAAACGTCGGCTACGCCAACACCATGATGCGCCCGCCGATTGAAATGTACGGCCAGGCACCGATCGAAAACGTGGATGGCGGCGACGTCAACTGGCAGCACGCCTTCGGCGACACCAATGTCACCGTCCAGGCATTTGGCGGCGTCAGCCGCGGCAAGCTGTATATCCCGACCGGCGCCGGCTCCGTTGCCAAGCACCAGTCGCCGGTATTCGGCGCCGCGGTGACGGCCGAATACGGTCCATTCACGGCCCGCTTCGCGCACGCCCGCGCCAAGATTGAAGTCAACGACCTGCAGCCGATCAATGCCCTGACCGACGGCCTGGTAGCGACCGGCGTGCCGGCCGCCATCCAGCTGGCCGACGAGCTGACCCTCAAAGGCGGCAAGCGCATGAGCTTTACCGAAATCGGCCTGACGATGGATTACAAGAACATCGTGCTGCAAGCCGAGTACGCCCAGCGCCGCGCCCATGCACCGGTCTACATCCCGGAAACCAATTCGGGCTATCTCATGGCCGGTTACCGCTTCGGCAAAGTGCTGCCTTATTACACCCACGCCTTCTACAAGGGCGCAGGG
Organism: Pseudoduganella violaceinigra DSM 15887; assembly: GCF_000425385.1. Classification (GTDB taxonomy): domain Bacteria; phylum Pseudomonadota; class Gammaproteobacteria; order Burkholderiales; family Burkholderiaceae_D; genus Rugamonas; species Rugamonas violaceinigra. The sequence goes on from NZ_AUDI01000001.1 coordinate 696,698, forward strand.
ACGTCCGTGAGCGTGCCGGACCTGCCGGCCGCCCACCCGCTGGCGCCGGTCTTTGGCGCCGTACGCGGCCTGCTGGTTTCCCCGGAACAGAAATCCGACCTGATTGGCGTGCGTTGGGACTTCGCCAAGTCGCTGGCCCTGAAAGTGCAGATCGACCACGTGCAGCCGAAGAACAAGGGCGGTTCCCTGATCCTGCCTTCCGGCGCGCTCACCTACAACAACAGCGTGAACGTCTATGCCGCCGGCATCGACTTCGTGTTCTAAGGAGACGGCCATGAAAAACATCCTGAACGCCCTTCTCGCTTCCGCCCTGCTGGCGGCCGCCCTGCCGGCATCGGCCGAGATCGTCGTGATCGTCAACAAGGACAATCCGGCCTCGCGCATGTTCTCGGAACAGGCATCGCAGTTCTTCCTTGGCAAATCGGCCATGTTCACCCCGGTCGACCAGGCGGACGGTTCCAAGATCCGTGCCGACTTCTACCAGAAAGTCGCGGAAAAGGACACGGCCCAGGTGAAAGCCATCTGGTCCAAGCTGGTCTTCACCGGCAAGGCCACGCCGCCCAAGGAATTCAAGTCCAATGCCGACGTCAAGAAGGCCGTGGCGGACGACCCGAAAGCCATCGGCTACATTGATAAATCGGCAGTGGACGACAGCGTCAAGGTCATCCTGACCCTGCCATAAGACCTACCATTACCCAGCGCCTGCTACGCGCACACGCCGCCCCGCCTTGGCCGGGCGGCGTTTTTTTGTCCGATGCGCAATACCGTCGCCCGCAGGGAGGCTGGATCGCCCGGCTCGGCGGCGAACAGGCCAGCGTCCTGCCACGCCGCAGCGCGATTCTGCAATGATTTCACTGTCCCGAGAGAATGCAAAACGGCCCGGGCGCTTGCGCGGCCGGGCCGTTTGACTGAGGCAGCTATCGCTTACGCCAGCTTGCCGTGGCAGGACTTGAACTTCTTGCCGCTGCCGCATGGGCAAGGGTCGTTGCGGCCGACCTTGTAGCCCTGGCTGAGCGCAGCTTCCAGGTCTTCCCCGGCAATCGCGGTCGGGGCCAGCAATTCTTCCGGCGCCGCGTTCGGGTTGAAGTCGGCGTGCTGGTAGTGGACGTTTTCCAGGTGCGACTGGTTCATGGCCGCTTCCGCCGCCTCCACCTCTTCGCGCGACTGGATGCGCACCATCATCACCATGCGGACCACGTCGTTCTTGATCATGTCCAGCATCTGGCCAAACAGTTCGAACGCTTCGCGCTTGTATTCCTGCTTCGGATTCTTCTGCGCATAGCCGCGCAGATGGATACCCTGGCGCAGGTGGTCCAGCGCCGCCAGGTGCTCGCGCCAGTGGGTGTCCACCGACTGCAGCATGACGTTGCGCTCGAAGCTGCCGAAGGCTTCCTTGGAAACGATATCGACCTTGGCCTGGTACACGGCATCGGCTGCCGCCACCACACGCTCGACGATGTCTTCGTCGGTGATATTGCCTTCCTTGGCCATCATCTCGGCCAGCGGCAGCTCGATCATCCATTCCGCGGCCAGGGTCTTCTGCAGGGCCGGGATATCCCACTGCTCTTCCACCGAGCCTTCCGGCACGAAGTTGCGCACCACATCGGCGAACACGCCGTGGCGCAGGTTCATGATGGTTTCGGAAATCTCGGTCGCTTCCAGCAGCTCGTTACGCTGCGAGTAGATCACCTTGCGCTGGTCGTTGGCGACGTCGTCGTATTCCAGCAGCTGCTTACGGATGTCGAAGTTGCGCGCTTCAACCTTGCGCTGCGCCGATTCGATGGAACGCGATACGATGCCCGCTTCGATCGGTTCGCCTTCCGGCATCTTCAGGCGGTCCATGATGGCGCGCACGCGGTCGCCGGCGAAGATGCGCAGGAGCGGATCGTCCAGCGACAGGTAGAAGCGCGAGGAACCCGGGTCGCCCTGGCGGCCGGAGCGGCCGCGCAGCTGGTTGTCGACGCGGCGCGATTCATGGCGCTCGGTGCCGACGATGTGCAGGCCACCGGCGGCAACCACCTGGTTGTGCAGCGACTGCCAGCCCTTGCGCAGGTGTTCCGCCTTGGCGGCCTTCTCTGCGTCGCTCAGGTCTGGATTGCTTTCGATGATCTGGATCTGCTTCTCAACGTTGCCACCCAGGACGATGTCGGTACCACGGCCGGCCATATTGGTGGCGATGGTGATCGCTTTCGGCGCACCCGCCTGGGCGATGATTTCCGCTTCGCGGGCGTGCTGCTTGGCGTTCAGCACGTTGTGCGGCAGCTTGGCCTTGTCCAGGATGCTCGACAGCAGTTCCGAGTTTTCAATCGAGGTGGTACCCACCAGCACCGGCTGGCCGCGCTCGTAGCAGTCGCGGATGTCGAGCATCATCGCGTTGTACTTTTCCGCGTTGGACTTGTACACCTGGTCCTGGCGGTCTTTACGCGCCGAAGGACGGTTGGGCGGAATCACCACGGTTTCCAGGCCGTAGATTTCCTGGAATTCGTAGGCTTCGGTGTCGGCGGTACCGGTCATGCCCGCCAGCTTGGCGTACATGCGGAAGTAGTTCTGGAAGGTGATCGAGGCCAGGGTCTGGTTCTCGTTCTGGATCTTGACGCCTTCCTTGGCTTCGACGGCCTGGTGCAGGCCATCGGACCAGCGGCGGCCCGTCATCAGGCGGCCGGTGAATTCGTCGACGATCACCACTTCATTGTTCTGCACCACATAGTGCTGGTCCTTGAAGTACAGGGCGTGCGCGCGCAGCGCCGCGTACAGGTGGTGCACCAGGGTGATGTTGGCGGAATCGTACAGGGACGCGCCTTCCGGCAGCAGGCCCATCTTGGTCAGGATGCCCTCGGCCTTTTCGTGGCCGGCTTCGGTCAGCAGCACCTGGTGCGCTTTTTCATCCTTGGTGTAGTCGCCCGGGACTTCCACCTTGCCCTTGCCGTCCGGGGTTTCCTCGCCGATCTGCAAAATCAGCTGCGGCGGCAGAAGGTTGATCTTGTGGTACAGCTCGGTATGGTTCTCGGCCTGGCCGGAAATGATCAGCGGCGTACGCGCTTCGTCGATCAGGATCGAGTCCACTTCGTCGACGATGCCGAAATTCAGGCTGCGCTGGACACGGTCCGATGCTTCGAACACCATATTGTCGCGCAGGTAGTCGAAGCCGAATTCGTTATTGGTACCGTAGGTGATGTCGGAAGCGTAGGCGGCCTGCTTGTCCGCGTGCGGCATTTGCGACAGGTTCACGCCGCAGCTCAGGCCCAGCCAGCGGTACAGCTTGCCCATCGTCTCGGCATCGCGCTGCGCCAGGTAATCGTTGACGGTCACGATGTGCACGCCCTTGCCGGACAGTGCATTCAGGTAGGCCGGCAGGGTCGCGGTCAGGGTCTTGCCCTCCCCGGTGCCCATTTCGGCAATCTTTCCGTAATGCAACACCATGCCGCCGATCAGCTGCACATCGAAATGGCGCATCTTGTAGACGCGCTTGGACGCTTCGCGGCAGACGGCGAACGCTTCCGGCAGCAGGTCATCCAGCGATTCGCCATTGGCAACGCGTTCCTTGAAGGCCGGCGTTTTCGCTTTCAGCTCGGCATCCGTCAGCTTTTCAAATTCGGGCTCCAGGGCGTTGATCGCCTTTACCGTTTTTTGGTATTGCTTAAGCAGACGCTGGTTGCGGCTGCCGAAAATCTGGGTCAGTAAGGACATTTCTTAAATTCTTCCTCGGGTCCGCCAATGGCAAAAGTGCGTGATTTTATCATGCGTTCGAAGCAAGGTTGGGATCTTGCCCTATATAACAATAGGCTAGCGTTGAAAAATTCACCTGCTGGGGCCGCCACGGTAAAATAGCGGCATGGCATTCTCCTTCACCAATCGCAAGCACGCCCCGCAGGAAGCCACGGATTTCCTGCGCGGCAACGCACGCCTGGCCGCCCTCTTGCCGGCCGTGCAGCGCATGGTGAATTTACAACGCGACTGCGCCGAAGTGCTGCCTTTGGCCTTCAAAAGCTGCGAAATCTTCGCCTTCGACGGCGGCGAACTGACCCTGGCCGTGCCGAACACCGCGGTCGCAACCAAGCTCAAGCAACAAGTGCCCAAACTGCAGGAATCGCTGAATGCGAAAGGGTGGCAAATTAACAACATCCGTTTCCGCGTTCAAATGCCGAAAGGGATCGCCCACGTGGGACCGAGCGGCGAAGGCTTGAAGTTGCCGGACATGGCCATCGACTCGTTCGACGAACTGAGCCAGAAACTGGAACCGACCGCGGCCAACGAGCCGCTGATCGAAGCGATGCGGCGCCTGGTCGCCCGCCGTCGCGGCTAGGCAACAAAAGTCCCAGTTGGGGTCAGGAAGAAAAACGGACATTCCAAGGAATGTCCGTTTTTCTTCCTGACCCCAACTAGGGACAAAAAAATCTTACAGGTAAGACCACTCGCGCGACATCTGCTTTGCGTAGGAAGGCGGGGCGGTGTCGAGGGAATCGAAGCTCACCAGCTCGTAGGAATCCGGGTCGGCCAGCATAGCGCGCAGCAGCTGGTTGTTCAGGGCGTGGCCGGATTTATGCGCTTCGTAACTGGCGATGATCGGGTGGCCGACCATGTACAGGTCGCCGATCGCGTCGAGGATCTTGTGGCGCACGAATTCGTCGTCGTAACGCAGGCCGTCCTGGTTCAGGATGCGGTATTCATCCATCACGATGGCGTTTTCCAGCGAGCCGCCGCGCGCCAGGCCGATCCCGCGCAGCATTTCCACATCCTGCATGAAGCCGAAGGTGCGGGCACGGGCAATCGCCTGGATGTACGACACGTCGCCGAAGTCCACCGTCGCGCGTTGCGCCGTGCCATCCACCGCCGGGTGGTTGAATTCGATGAAGAAGTCCAGCTTGAAGCCGTCGTGCGGCACCAGGCGCGCCCATTTCTCGTGGGCGCCCTTGCCTTCGCGGATTTCGACCGGCTTTTTCACTTTGATAAACTTTTTCGGCGCTTCCTGCTCCTGCACCCCGCCCTGCTGCAGCAGGTAGACAAAGGACGATGCCGAACCATCCATGATCGGGATTTCTTCCGCCGTCACGTCGACGTACAGATTGTCGATGCCGAGGCCGGCGCAGGCCGACATCAGGTGCTCGACGGTCGAGACGCGGCCGCCGTCTTTCATCAGTACGGTGGCCATGCGGGTGTCGCCCACAATGTCCGCCCTTGTCGGGAAGACAACTTGCGGACTCAGGTCGACCCGGCGGAAGACGATGCCGGTATCCGGCGCGGCAGGACGCAGGGTCAGCTCAACCTTGGTGCCGGAGTGCAGGCCGACACCTGTGGTGCGGACGATTTCTTTGATGGTTCGTTGTTTCAGCATGCAAGGATTATAGCGCCCCGGGCCCTTCCCCGCTTACGGGTGCTCGGCCTCGGCATGCTCGGTTTCCCGCCGTACCAGGTAGATGCCGGAGCCGATGATGATGGCCGCGCCCAGCAAGGTATAGGCGTCCGGCAGCGTATGCCAGAGCAGCCAGTCGATGCCCACGCCCCAGGCCAGGGCCGTGTATTCGAACGGCGCCACGATGGATGCCTTGCCCATGCTGAAGGCGCGCGTCAGCGCCAGCTGGCCGAAGAAGCCCGTCACCGCCAGCGTCGCCATGGCCGGCCATAGCGCCCAGTCGATCGCCACCCAGGCGTTGAACGCCAGCGGGGCAACGCCAACGCCCATCAGCGTCAACACCCAGAACATCACATGCTCGGGCGCGTCGGTCTTGGCCAGCACGCGGCCGGCGATGGCGGAGATGCCGTAGCAGACGGCCGAAGCCAATACCGCCAGGCCGGCGATCGAGGCGAAGTTGCTGCCGTCCGGGCGCAGCACCACCAGCACGCCACCCAGGCCGACGACAATCGCCAGCCACTGCCCCAGGCTGACTTTTTCGCGCAGGATGAACACCGCCAGCACCGTCACCAGCGCCGGCGCGATGAAGAAGATGGCGTAGGTATCGGCCAGCGGCAGCGATTTCAGCGCGAAGGCGAACAGCGACAGCATGGCGATGCCGACCGCGCCGCGCAGAATATGCAGCGACCAGCGCACTTTGAAGATACCGGTGAATTTGCCGCGGTAGGCCATGTAGGCGCACACCAGGGGCATTGAAAGCATGCATCGCAGCGCCGTCACCTGCACGCCGGGATAGCGCCCGGCCAGCACTTTCATGGAAGCGTCCATGAGGGAGAACATGGCGACCGCGGCCACCATGGCGTAAATAGCTTGCAGGTTTTCTCTTTGTTGCGGAGTCACGATGGGTGCCCAAAATCCATTACCGGGCCAGCCATTGTACTGAAAGAAATCGTTTGCTGCTGAGGCCGCCCTGGCTTAAGCGGGAACAAGAGCGCCACTGCATAGGCAGTCCATCGCGCCAATCTGAAAGAACTGACGAGGAAAATCGCGGCAGGTTATGATGGCGGGATGAATACAGAAGCTTTACTATTTGAAGAGACCGAGCCACTTTTCGTAGTGCACGAGTCGCCCGTGCATGGCCGCGGCGTTTTCGCGCGCCGGATGATCCCGGCCGGCACCCGCATCATCGAATACACCGGCGAAATCGTCGATTGGGAAGAATGCTGCCGCCGCACCGAAGAAAAAGGCGGCCCGATCGGCCATACCTTCTTCTTCAGCCTGAACAACGGCATGCTGATCGATGGCGGCACAGGCGGCAATGAGGCGCGCTACATCAACCATTCCTGCGAGCCCAATTGCGAAGCCGAGGAAGACGACGACTGCCGCGTCTACATCTGCTCCCTGCATGACATTGCCGAAGGCGAAGAGCTGAACTATAACTACGGCCTGATTTACGAGGCCCGCCACACCGCCAAGGTGAAGAAGGCATTCGCCTGCTATTGCGGCGCACCCTCCTGCACCGGCGTCATGCTGGCGCCAAAGAAACGCAAATCCCGCGCCAAATCCCCAACGCAGTCCGTACCGGCAATGTGAAGTATTGGAAACTGCGTCCTGCAAAACAAAACGCCCGGCAAGCCGGGCGTTCGCAGTCGACGCTTTATGCGCCGGCTTCCGGCGTCTGCGCCGGCTCCACCGGTGCTGCCATGGAAGCAGCACGCCCGCGTAAGCTCGTGATCCCCCTGAAAAGATGGAAAATCACGTAGGCGTGGAAGGCTACGGACATCCAGTCTTGGAAATACATGTAGAGAAGTGCGTCCGCGACGTAAACGCCGAGACCGAGATAGAAGGCCCACAGTTTTTCGCGCTGGGCGAAGTAGCCAATCACGCCATAGTAGCCAATGATCAGGAGCGCCAACGCCCCGCCGACCACCATCGCGCCGGAGAACACCGCGCTGGCCAGCGCCGTCATTGCCAGGCCGACGACAAACGAGGTATTGCTGCCGGAGTAGTAGAGAAACAGGTTGACCAAGGAAAGGCCGGCGATCCACCAGAACCAGCGCGCGCTGGAAAGGACGAATGGATCACTTGATACGGACGACTTCATGTATTGACTCTCAGGGAATAAACTTACTATTTTAGCACCCGGCGTTCCCTGCCCGCCAAATCAAAACGCCCGGCGTACCGGGCGTCTTTCTTTGGGACGCTTCGTGACTTACAGCTGGCCCAGCATGGTTTCGGCGTTCGACACTTCGAACTTGCCGCCCTGCTCGACGTTCAGTTGCTTGACCACGCCGTCTTCCACCAGCATCGAATAACGCTGGGAGCGGGTGCCCATGCCGAACTTGGAGAAGTCCGCGTCCAGGCCCAGGGCCTTGGAGTAGGCGGCGTTGCCGTCCGCCATCATGCGTACGGTGCCGGTGGCTTTCTGGTCGCGGCCCCATGCACCCATCACGAAGGCGTCGTTCACGGAGATGCACCAGATTTCATCCACGCCCTTCGCTTGCAGGTCGGCTGCGTGCTTGACGTAGCCTGGCACGTGCTGCGCGGAGCAGGTTGGGGTGTAGGCGCCTGGCAGGCCGAAGATCGCGATCTTCTTGCCTTTGGTGAGGTCCTGCACATTGAAGGTGTTCGGGCCGAGGGAGCAGCCTTCGGTCTCGGTTTCGATGAATTCGGACAGCTGGCCTTCCGGCAGTTTGTCGCCGATCTTGATAGTCATTCGGGTTCTCCTTCTTGTGAAAACCCAGAGTATAACTCCGCGCCGCCGGATGCGTGACCCGGCGGCGCGGCCGACCTTATTTAGTCAGCCTGCTTGCGCAGGAAGGCAGGAATGTCGTAGGTTTCCATGCCCGACTTGGCCAGCGCGTTCACCTGCTCGGTGGCCGATTCGCGGCGCCACACGGCTGGCTGCTTCTGCACGTCGGCCGGCACGCCGCTGAAGCCGGCGGAACCGAAACCGCCCACCGTGGCCGTTGCCGCCCCAGCCAGGCCGGCGTTGACGTTCAGCGGGTTGCCGCCGTGGGTGCCGGTGCGCAGTTGCTGCTGCTGGACCAGTTGCACATGCTTCTTGGCTTTGCCCAGGCCGGTGGCCACCACGGTCACGCGGATATCGTCGCCCATCGCGTCGTCGTAGGCGATGCCCTGTGCGATCGACGCGTCCGGCGCGGCGAAGGCGCGCACTGCGGCCATGACTTCCTTGATTTCCTTACCTTTCAGGCCGCGCGACGCGGTCACGTTGACCAGCACGCCGCGTGCGCCGGACAGGTCGACGCCGTCCAGCAGCGGCGAAGCGACTGCCTGCTCGGCGGCCACGCGGGCGCGGTCCACGCCGGAAGCGGTGGCGGTGCCCATCATCGCCTTGCCCTGCTCGCCCATGATGGTCTTGACGTCATTGAAGTCGACGTTGATATGGCCAGGCACGTTGATGATCTCGGCGATACCGGCGACGGCGTTGTTCAGCACATCATCGGCGTGCTGCAGCCATTCGATCAGGGACTCGTCTTCGTAGATCTCTTCCAGCTTCTCGTTGCAGATCACGATCAGGGAGTCGACGTTGGCGGACAGCGCTTCCAGGCCCGCTTCGGCGACGTCCAGGCATTTCTGGCCTTCGTGCGAGAACGGCTTGGAGACCACGGCCACGGTCAGCGCGCCCTGCTGCTTGGCGATTTCCGCAACGATCGGTGCGGCGCCGGTGCCGGTGCCGCCGCCCATGCCGGCCGCGATGAACACCATGTGCGCGCCGCGCAGCGCGTCTTCGATGCGGGCGCGCGATTCTTCCGCCAGCGCGCGGCCCACTTCAGGGCGCATACCCGCGCCCAGGCCTGATTCGCCGATCTGGATGATATTGGTCGCCTTGGACGCTGCCAACGCCTGCGCGTCGGTATTGGCGGCGATGAATTCCACGCCGCTCATGCCCTTGTTGATCATATGCTGGACCGCATTGCCGCCCGCACCTCCAACACCAACGACCTTGATGACCGTCCCCAGTGTCGCGTTGTCTACCATATCAAATTCCATGATGTACTCCTATCTAGATGCGGTTTCCAAGCGCCAGGCCTCATAATTTTAGGAGAACTGGAGATTGAAAACTGCGCTTTTTATCGAAAATACTTTTAAAAATTACCCAGGAACCATTCTTTCATGCGCTGCCAAACTGCCTTCACCGAACCATCCTGGCGCGTCACGATGTGGCCGCGCAGATACTGCTTCTTTGCTTCCAATAACAGGCCCAACACGGTTGCATAGCGCGGGCTGCGAACCACGTCGGCCAACTGGCCACGGTAGTCCGGCGTGCCCAGGCGCGCAGGCTTGAGGAAGATGTCTTCCGCCATCTCCACCATGCCCGGCATGATCGCGGTGCCGCCGGTGAGCACGATGCCCGACGAGAGCACGCCCTCGTAGCCGGACTCGCGCACCACCTGGTGCACCATCGCAAACAGCTCTTCCACGCGCGGCTCGATCACGGCCGCCAGCGCCTGGCGCGACAGGTTGCGCGGACCACGGTCGCCCAGGCCCGGCACTTCCAGGTGCTCGCCCGGGTCGGCCAGCACCTGCTTGGCCACGCCGTAGCGGATCTTGATCTCTTCGGCTTCGCCGGTCGGCGTGCGCAGCGCCATGGCGATATCGTTGGTGATCTGGTCGCCCGCGATCGGGATCACGGCCGTATGCCGGATCGCACCGTCCGAGAACACCGCCACGTCGGTGGTGCCGCCGCCGATGTCGATCAGCACCACGCCCAGCTCCTTCTCGTCCGTGGTCAGCACGGCATCGGCCGAGGCCATCGGCTGCAGGATCAGGTCCGACACTTCCAGACCGCAGCGGCGCACGCACTTGACGATGTTCTGCACCGCGCTCACGGCGCCGGTGACGATGTGCACCTTCACTTCCAGGCGGATGCCGCTCATGCCGATCGGTTCGCGCACATCCTCCTGCGAATCGACGATGAATTCCTGCGGCACCGTATGCAGCAATTGCTGGTCGGTCGGGATATTAACCGCTTTAGCCGTTTCGATCACACGCGCTACGTCGGTGGCGGTGACTTCCTTGTCCTTGATCGCCACCATGCCGCTCGAATTGAAGCTGCGGATATGGCTGCCGGCGATGCCCGCGTACACATTGCGGATCTTGCAGTCGGCCATCAGCTCCGCCTCTTCCAGTGCGCGCTGGATCGATTCGACGGTCGCCTCGATGTTCACCACCACGCCTTTTTTCAGGCCCTTGGACTCGTGCTGGCCCAGGCCGATCACCTCGTGGCGGCCATCGCCCATCACTTCGGCCACCACGGCCACCACCTTGGAGGTGCCGATATCGAGGCCGACGATCAGGTTTTTAGCGTCTTTAGTCATCTCTTTGCCCTGCTCTCAATGTTTCTTCGTTTCCGACGGGATCTTCAATCCCGCTGCGCTCAAGGCCAGGCCGTTCTGGTAGCGCATATCAATCGTTTCAATATTCGGCACGCGGCTCGTGATCTGCGGCCAGATCCGGACCAGGCGCTGCACGCGCTGGTGCAGCGTGTCAGGCGTTGCCTCGCGTCCCAGCGCCACACTGGCGCCGTTGTCCAACTTCACCGTCCATGCATAGCGGCCCGACAGCGACACGCTGAGCGGCACCAGGCTGACCGGTGCAAACCATTGCTTCAACTCGCCGTAGCGCGCCAGTACTTCCTTTTCGCTGCCTTCCGGGCCGGAAAACCCGGGCAGCTCGTGATCCTCTTCCGCTTCGGCCAGGTTGGCGGTGAAGACATCGCCTTTCACCGACAGCAGGCGGCCGTCCTCGCCCCAGGTGCCGAGCGCTTCATGCTCTTCCAGCGCCACGATAAGCTGGTTCGGCCACTCGCGACGCACGCTGGCGCGGCGCACCCAAGGCACCGACTCGAACACTTTGCGCACCTGCTCCAGGTCGGCGGTGAAGAAGTTGCCAACCAGGCGGCCCTGGGTGCCGTTGCGCAGCGTCAGGTGGTTCACGTGCTTGAATTCCGACTTGTCCATGGTTTCAACGCGGATGGAGCGCAAATCGAATACAGGACGATTCGCCACCCACCACACGCCGGCGACGGCGCAAGCCAGCACCGACAGCGCAAACAGGCCGCTGGCGGATGCATTCAAGGCTTTGACGTCGTGCCACATAAGGTTTCCGGTCCTTTTACTTCTTCAGTTTCAGCCGCGCGGTGCGCAGGATTTCCACGCACAGCTCTTCGTAGCTCACGCCGTTCGCACGCGCGGCCATCGGCACCAGCGAGTGGCTGGTCATGCCCGGCGAGGTATTCACTTCCAGCAGGAAGGGCTTGTTGTCCTTTTCGCGCAGCAGCACGTCGACCCGGCCCCAGCCTTCGCAGCCGACGGCGCGGTAGGCGGCAACGGCCAGGCGCTGCATCTCGTCCTGCATGGCCTGATCCAGCGCCGGCGGGCAGAAATATTGGGTGTCGTCGGTGAAGTACTTGTTCTGGTAGTCGTAGTTGCCGGCCGGCGCCACGATTTCCACGATCGGCAGCGCGCGCGCATCCTTGCCCGTGCCCAGCACGGCGACGGTGAACTCGCGGCCGGCCACGAATTCCTCAGCCAGCACGCAGTCGTCCAGCGCGGCGGCGGCATCGTAGGCGGCATTCAGGCCGGCCTTGTCGGTCACCTTGGTGATGCCGATGGTCGACCCCTCGTGCGGCGGCTTCATGATGAGCGGCAGGCCCAGGCGCGCGGCTTCCGCATCCAGGTCGGAATCGGCGCCCAGCACCGCATATTCCGGGGTCGGCAGGTTTTCGCGCAGCCACAGGATCTTGGTGGTGATCTTGTCCATGCCCACCGAGCTGGCCATCACGCCCGAACCGGTGTAAGGGATGCCCAGCAGCTCCAGCGCGCCCTGCAGGCTGCCGTCTTCGCCGTAGCGGCCGTGCAGCGCGATGAACACGCGGTCGAATTGTTCAGCGGCCAGTTCGGCCAGCGAACGCCGGCCCGGATCGAAAGCATGGGCATCGATGCCCTGGCTTTGCAAGGCCGCCAGCACGCCGGTGCCGGACATGATGGACACGTCGCGCTCGGCGGACAGGCCGCCCATCAGCACGCCCACCTTGCCGAAGGCTTGCGCTTCTTGTGCAGTCAGTTTCGTCATCGCGTCAAGCTTTCCAGTTCGTGAGTTTTGCCGGGACGCCGCTGATCGAGCCCGCCCCCATCGTGAGCACCACGTCGCCGTCGCGCACCACGTTCATGATCGTTTCCGGCATGTCGGCGATATTTTCGACAAATACCGGCTCGGCCTTGCCGCGCGCGCGGATCGCGTGCGCCAGCGCGCGGCCGTCGGCGGCCACGATCGGCGCTTCGCCTGCCGCATAAACGTCCGACAGCACCAGTACGTCGACCGTGCTCAGAACTTTTGCGAAATCTTCGAACAGGTCGCGCGTGCGGCTGTAGCGGTGCGGCTGGAAGGCCAGCAGCAGGCGGCGGCCCGGATAGGCGGCGCGCGCGGCGGCGGTGGTCACGTCCATTTCGATCGGATGGTGGCCGAAATCGTCCACCAGGGTGAAGCTGCCGCCCGCCGGAATGGCCACTTCGCCGTATTTGGTGAAGCGGCGGCCGACGCCGGCGAAGCCCGCCAGGCCGGCCTGCGTCGCGGTATCGTCCACGCCGATTTCGCGCGCGATGGCGACCGCGGAGCAGGCGTTCTGCACGTTATGCATGCCTGGCTGGTTCAGCACGATGTCCAGGTCCGGATAGCCTTCCTGCAGCACGGTGAAGTGCATCTGGGTGCCGACCGCGCGCGCATTGACGGCCCGCACTTCGGCGTCTTCCGCGAAGCCGTAGGTGGTCACCGGCTTGGTCACCTGCGGGATGATGGCGCGCACGTGCGGGTCGTCGATGCACAGCATGGCGCGGCCGTAGAACGGCAGGCGGTGCGTGAAGTGCACGAATGCTTGCTTCAGCTTTTCGAAGTCGTGCTCGTAGGTTTCCATATGGTCGGCATCGATGTTCGTGATGACTTCGATCATTGGCGTCAGGTTCAGGAAGGAAGCGTCCGACTCGTCGGCTTCGGCCACCAGGTATTCCCCGGAGCCCAGCTTGGCGTTGGCGCCGGCGGCGGTCAGGCGGCCGCCGATCACGAACGTCGGATCCAGGCCGCCTTCGGCCAGCACCGACGCCACCAGGCTGGTGGTGGTGGTCTTGCCGTGGGTGCCGGCGATGGCGATACCGCGCTTCAGGCGCATCAATTCGCCGAGCATCACGGCGCGCGGCACGATGGGAATCTTGCGGGCGCGGGCGGCGACCACTTCCGGATTGTCGGCCTTGACCGCGGTCGAGGTCACGACGGCGTCGGCGTTGCCGATGAAGGCGGCGTCGTGGCCCTGGTGCACGGTGGCGCCCATGTCGACCAGGCGCTGGGTAACCGCGTTCGCACCCAGGTCCGAGCCCGACACGTTATAGCCTAAAGTCACCAGCACCTCGGCGATGCCGCTCATGCCGCTGCCGCCGATGCCGACGAAGTGAATATTCTTTACTTTATGTTTCATGCGAGTGCTTCCAATTCTTGTGCGATGGCGTCGTTCGCGTCGCGCTTGCCCACTGCAAGCGCCGCCGCCGCCATCTTCTGGCAGGTGTTGCGGTTCAAAGTCTGCAACAGCGCCGCCAGGCTTTCCGGATTCAATTCCGTCTGCGGCATGTGGATCGATGCGCCCTGCTTGGCCATCCATTGCGCGTTGTCGCGCTGGTGGCTGGTGGTCGACACCACCAGCGGCACCAGCACGCTGGCCACGCCGGCGGCCGTCAGTTCCGACACGGTGATGGCGCCGGCGCGGCAGATCACGATGTCCGCCTGCGCGTAGGCGCCCGCCATGTCGTCGATGAAATCGACCACGTTTGCTTCCACATGCGCCTGCGCGTAAGCCGCGCGCAGGGCTTCGATATTCTTCTTGCCCGACTGGTGGGTCACCAGCGGGCGCTGTGCCGGCGCGATCAGCTTCAGCGCAGCGGGCAGCGCGTCGTTGAGCGCCTTGGCGCCCAGGCTGCCGCCCACCACCAGGATGCGCAGTACGCCTTCGCGGCCGGCGAAGCGCTGCTCCGGCGTCGGCAGCGCGAGGATTTCCTTGCGCACCGGGTTGCCGGTGACAACAGCCTTGCCGGCGACGGCGCCGAAATCGGCCGTGAAGCCGAAGAAGACTTTCCTGGCCATCGGGGCCAGCGTCTTGTTCGACAGCAGCAGCCCCGCATCGGCGTTCACCAGCGCCAGCGGCACGCCGCGCAGCCTGGCCATGACGCCGCCCGGCACGCAGACATAGCCGCCCATGCCCAGCACCACGTCCGGTTTGCGCTTGCCGATGAAGCGGAAGCAGTCCAGGAAGGCGCCGATCATCTTGAAAGCGCCGCCGATGGTGTGCGCCAAACCCTTGCCGCGCATGCCGCTAAAGTGCACCACGTCCATTTCCACGCCGTGCTTCGGCACCAGCTCCGTTTCCATGCCGTGCGATGTGCCCAGCCAGGACACCTCCCAGCCGCGGGCGCGCATGGCCTGGGCGATCGCCAGGCCGGGGAAAATGTGGCCGCCGGTGCCGGCCGCCATGATCATCAGGCGCTTGCTCATACCCGCCCTCCGCGCATCATCTGCCGGTTTTCGTAGTCGATGCGCAGCAGGATCGCCAGGCCGACGCAGTTGATGATGATGCCGGTGCCGCCGTAGCTCATCAGCGGCAGCGTCAGTCCTTTGGTCGGCAGCAAGCCGAGATTTACGCCCATATTGATAAATGTCTGTACACCGATCCAGATGCCGATGCCTTTCGCCGCCAGCCCCGCAAAGGTCTGGTCGATGGCAATGGCCTGGCGGCCGATGTCGAATGCACGCTTGACGATCCAGTAGAACATGCCGATGGTGGCCAGCACCCCGATCATGCCCAGTTCCTCGCCGATCACCGCCAGCAGGAAGTCGGTATGCGCTTCCGGCAGGTAGTGCAGTTTTTCCACGCTGGCGCCCAGGCCCACGCCATAGAACTCGCCGCGGCCGAAGGCGATCAGCGAATGCGTCAGCTGGTAGGCCTTGTTCAGGGCGTTTTCCTCTTCCCAGGGATTCAGGTAGGCGAACAGGCGCGCGCGGCGGAACGGCGAGAGCCAGATGATGGTCACGAAAATCAGCACCAGCATGCCGCCGATGCCGCCGAACCAGACCGCGTTGACGCCGCCCAGGAACAGGATACCCATGGCAATGCAGACGATCACGCCGAAGGCGCCCAAGTCCGGCTCGAGCAGCAGCAGCAGGCCGACGACGGCCACCGCCAGCGCCATCGGCGCGAAGCCTTTGGACAGCCGGTGCATGAATTCCTGCTTGCGCACGGTATAGTCGGCCGCATACAGCACGATGAAAAGCTTCATCAATTCGGACGGCTGGAACTGGAAGAGTTTCAGCGTCAGCCAGCGGCGCCCGCCATTCACGTTGACGCCAAGTCCGGGAACGAACAGGAGCGCCAGCGCGACCAGGGTGGCGATGAACAGGTAGGGCGCAGCCTTCTGCCAGTGTTCGATACGCACGCGGAAAGCGACGGCCGCCGCCACGATGGCGATGCCGATGAAGATCGCCTGGCGCTGCACGAAGTAGTAATTCTTGTAAGCGGCGAACTTGGGCGAATCCGGCAACGCGATCGACGCCGAATACACCATCACCATGCCGAACAGCATCAGCAGCAGCACCGACCAGACCAGCGGCTGGTCGTATTCCATCATCTTCGAATGGCGTGCGCGCCCGTCCAGCGGAGCTGGAGAGGCGGAACCACCGAAGCGGAATGGAAGCTGGAATGCCATCAGATCTCCTGCCCCGCATCAAGCGCGATCTCGCGTACGGTGTCGATGAACACCTGCGCGCGGTGCGCGTAGTTCTTGAACATGTCCAGGCTGGCGCAGGCTGGCGACAGCAGCACGGCATCGCCACCATGGGCCAGCGCGGCGGCGCGTTTGGTCGCCTCTTCCAGCGTGGCGACATCCTCCATCTTCACGCCGGTCGGCTCCAGTGCCGTGCGGATGGCGGGCGCATCGCGGCCGATCAGCAGCACAGCGCGCACGAAGCGGCGCACCGGGTCGGCCAGCGGCTCGAATTCCTGGCCCTTGCCGTCGCCGCCCGCGATCAGGACGAGCTTTTGCTCGCCGCCGAAGGACTGGCCCAGGCCCACCAGGGCTGCGACAGTCGCGCCCACATTGGTGCCCTTGGAGTCGTCGTAGTAGTCGACGCCGTTGATCGACGCCACCAGTTCCACGCGGTGCGGCTGCCCCTTGTATTCGCGCAGGCCGTGCAGCAGCGGCGCGAACGGCAGGCCGATGGCGCGGCACAGGGCCAGCGCCGCCAGCGCGTTGGCGGCGTTATGCGTGCCGCGGATCTGCAGCGCATCGGCCGGCATGAGTTTCTTGGTGAAGCATTCCACCGGCGCAGGCGGCGGATCGTTCTTGCGGCGCTTCTTCGGCGGCTCGACGTCTTCGCTCGGTTCAGCGGTGGCGAGCCAATACACGCCGCGTTCGCTGACCAGGCCGAAACTATTGGCCAGCGCCGGCGCATCGGTGCCGAACGTGACGTTTTCCCCGGTCGGGTTGGCCATCGCCATGGTCCAGCGGTCGTCGCGGTTCAGCACGCGCACGGTGTCTGCGCCGAAGATACGCTGCTTGTCGTCGGCGTAAGCCTGCATGCTGCCGTGCCAGTCCAGGTGGTCCTGGGTCACGTTCAGCACGGTGGCAGCGTCGGCCTGCAGCGAATACGTCGTGTGCAGCTGGAAGCTGGACAGCTCCAGCACCCAGGCCTGCGGCAGCGCATCGTGCTCCATCACGTCGCGCAGCACGTCCAGCGCGGCCGGGCTGATATTGCCGGCGACGCGCACCGACAGGCCGGCGCGCTCGCACAGCTGGCCGGTCAGGCTGGTGACGGTGGTTTTGCCGTTGGTGCCGGTGATGGCGATGACCTTCGGCGCGTAGGCGCGGTCTTCCTTCAGCCATTGCAGCGCCTGGGCGAACAATTCGATCTCGCCCCAGACGGGAATGCCCTTCTGCGCCGCGGCCGGGATGATTTCGGCCAGCTCTTTGTTCGGGGCCAGGCCCGGGCTGGCGCAGACGAAGTCGACGCCGTCCAGCAGCGCCGCGTTGAACGGTCCCGCGATGAACTGCGTGCCGGGCAGCTGCTCGCGCAGCAGCGGCAGGCGGTCCGGCACCGGGCGCGTGTCGGCCACGCGCAGCAGCGCGCCGCAGCGCGCCAGCCAGTGCGCCATCGCCAGGCCCGATTCGCCCAGCCCCAGTACCAGGGCAATTTTGCCGTTATAGATCATTAGCGCAGCTTCAGTGTGGACAGGCCGACCAGGACCAGCATCATCGTGATAATCCAGAAGCGCACGACGACCTGGGTTTCTTTCCAACCCTTCTGTTCAAAGTGGTGGTGCAGCGGCGCCATCAGGAATACGCGGCGGCCGACGCCGTAGCGCTTCTTGGTGAACTTGAACCAGCCCACCTGGATGATCACCGACAGCGTTTCCGCAACGAAGATGCCGCCCATGATGAACAGGACGATTTCCTGGCGCACGATGACGGCGATGGTGCCCAGCGCGCCGCCCAGCGCCAGCGCGCCGACGTCGCCCATGAAAACCTGGGCCGGGTGCGCGTTGTACCAGAGGAAGGCCAGGCCCGCCCCCGCCATCGCACCGCAGAAAATGATCAATTCGCCGGCGCCGGGAATGTGCGGGATGAACAGGTATTTCGAGTACGTTGCGGAGCCGGTCAGGTAGGCGAACAGGCCAAGCCCCGAACCGACCATCACCGTCGGCATGATGGCCAGGCCGTCCAGGCCGTCGGTGAAGTTGACGGCATTGGAGGTGCCGACGATGACGCAATAGGTCAGCGCGATGAAGCCCCACACGCCCAGCGGGTAGCTGATGGTCTTCACGAAGGGCACGATCAGGTCGGCCTTTGGCGGCAGGTCCATCGAGAAGCCCGACTGCACCCACTGGAAGAACAGCTCGAACACCTTGACCGGCGTCGGCGCCGACACGGAGAAGGCCAGGTACAGCGCGGCGGCGATGCCGACCAGCGACTGCCAGAAGTATTTTTCGGCCGAGCGCATGCCTTCCGGGTCCTGGCGCACCACCTTGCGGTAGTCGTCCACCCAGCCCACGGCGCCGAAGCCCATGGTCACGATCATCACCGGCCAGATCAGGCGATTCGACCAGTCGCACCACAGCACGGTAGCGACGCCGAGCGCGATCAGCAGCAGTACGCCGCCCATGGTCGGGGTGCCGTGCTTTTTCAAGTGGGTCTGCGGGCCGTCGGTGCGCACGGCCTGGCCGTATTTCATCACGGTCAGTTTGCGGATCACGGCCGGACCGGCGATCAGGCCGATCAGCAGGGCCGTGATGGTCGCCATCACGGCGCGGAAGGTGATGTAGTTAAAGAGGCGGAAAGCCCCGATGTCGTCCTGCAGGATTTGTGCCAGCCAGAGCAGCATGATTAGTGTGTTTCCTTTGTAGCTTGTTGCGATCCAATCAAATGCTGCACGACCCGTTCCATTTTCATGAAGCGGGAGCCCTTGATCAATACGGTTGCATCCGGCGTAGCTGCGGCGCTTACGGCCTGCAGCAGCGCGTCGAATTCCTGATGGTGCTCGGCGTGCGGCGCCATGTGGGCGGCCAGCGTGCCGGTGGCGAAGAAGCGTTCGATGCCTTTGCTTGCGGCGTAGGCAGCGACTTCCTCGTGAAACTCCTTGCCCTGCGTGCCGACTTCGCCCATATCGCCCAGCACGAGCACGCGCGGCGCCCGGGCCTTGGCCAGCACGTCGATGGCGGCGCGCACCGAGTCCGGATTGGCGTTGTAGGTGTCGTCGATCAGCAGCGCGCCGTTGGCGGCCTGCTTTTTCTGCAAGCGGCCGTTGACCGGCGCGAAGGCCTGCAGTCCGGCACGGATGGTCGAGGTGTCGATGCCGGCCGCATAGGCGCAGGCGATGGCCGCCAGCGCATTGCGGACGTTGTGCTCGCCCGCGGCCTGCAGCGACACGCTGAAGTGGCGCGGCACGGCGTCCGGCGTGGCGAAGCTCGCGGCGCTGCCGGCCGTCGAAGCGGCGGCCGGGTGGATCGTCACCTCCAGTTCGGCGCCGAAGTCGCCGGCGGCATAGGTGCAGCTCACGTTGGCGGCGGCGTCCAGGCCGAAGGTCAGCACGCGGCGGCCGACCGACATTTCGCGCCAGACCGGAGTGAACTCGTCGCCGTGCGGGAACACGGCCACGCCGTCGCCCGGCAGCGCGGACAATACGCTGCCGTTCTCGCGCGCCACCGCTTCCACGGTGTGCATGAATTCCTGGTGTTCGCGCTGGGCATTGTTGACCATGCCGATCGTTGGCGCGGCAATCGCGCTCAGGCGACCGATTTCGCCCGCATGGTTCATGCCCAGTTCCACCACGGCGGAACGGTGCGATGCATCGAGGCGGAACAGCGTGAGCGGCACGCCGATTTCGTTATTCAGGTTGCCGCGCGTCGCCAGCCTGCCCTCTTCGCCGTGGGCAGCGGCCAGGATGGAGGCGATCATTTCCTTGACCGTGGTCTTGCCGTTCGAGCCGGTCACGCCGATCACCGGCAGGGTGAACTGCCGGCGCCAGTAGTTGGCGATCTGGCCCAGCGCCGCCAGGGTATCCGGCACGACGATGGCCGGCAGGGTCCAGCCTGGCGGCAGTTTTTCGACGATGACGGCGGCCACGCCCTTGTCGAGCACCTGCTGCAGGAAGTCGTGGGCGTCGAATACCTCGCCGCGCAGGGCGACGAACAGCTGGCCGGCGCCGACGGTGCGGGTGTCGGTGGATACGCCGTCGAAGTCCAGCGCCAGCGCCGCGTCATTGGTCAGCACACCGTGATGCAGGTGCGCGCCGGCCAGCGCAGGCAGGATGTGGGCGAGCGTGCTGCGCATCAGTGCGGCCTCATCATGGTCAGGCGTGCGGACAGTGCCAGCTGCGCGTGCTCGGCGTCCGAGAACGGCATCTTGCGGCCCTTGATTTCCTGGTAAGGCTCATGGCCCTTCCCCGCCAGCAGGATCACGTCGGCCTTGCCGGCATTGCGCACGGCCGACAGGATCGCGGCGGCACGGTCTTCCACCGCCGTGAATTCGGAATTCGGATGGCCGGCGTCCATGCCAGCGACGATCTGGCGAATGATCTCCGCCGGCTCTTCGCTGCGCGGATTATCGCTGGTGACCAGCACGTGTTCGGCCAGCTGGGAAATCCGGCCCATTTGCGGGCGCTTGCCCGGATCGCGATCGCCGCCGCAGCCGAACACGCACCACAACTGGCCGCCGCGATCGGAAGCAACCGAGCGCAGGGCTTCCAGCGTCTTTTCCAGCGCGTCCGGCGTGTGCGCGTAATCGATCACCACCATCGGCGCATCCTGGCCGCCGATCTGCTGCATGCGACCGGGGGCCGGTTGCAGCGATTCGATACCATCGATGGCGGTGCGGAAGGCCACGCCCTTGGCCAGCAGCGCGGCCAGCACGGCCAGCGCATTGCTGACATTGAACGGGCCGACCAGCTGGGTGCGCACATGCGCATGGCCGAAGGTCGAATCGAGGTTGAACTCCGTGCCCAGGTTGCGGCTGCGCAGCGAGCTGGCGCGCAGCATCGATATGCCGGGCACGTTCGGCTGCGCCTTGATGTCTTTCAGCGTGTAGCCGATGATGGCCGGCTTGCGCGCCGCCTTGGAGGCCTTGATGTGCGCCACCAGGCGGTGCCCCATCGGGTCGTCCAGGTTGACGACGGCGTGCTTCAGGCCGGGCCAGTCGAACAGTATGGTCTTGGCGGCTTCGTAGTTCGCTTCGTCGCCGTGGTAATCGAGGTGGTCGCGCGTCAGGTTGGTGAAGATCGCCACGTCGAAATGCATGCCTTCGGTACGGCCCTGGTGCAGGCCGATAGACGAGGCTTCGATCGCCAGCGCACCGGCGCCGTCCGCATGCACTTCCTGCAGCTTGCGCGCCAGCAGCACGGCGTCCGGCGTGGTGTAGCCGGTTTCGTCGAATTCCACTTCGCCGCGGGCACGGAACATGCCCACGCCCAGGGTACCGATAACGGCGGTCGATTCGCCGACCTTGGCCAGCGCCTGGCCGGTCCACACGGCGCAGGAAGTCTTGCCGTTGGTGCCGGTCACGGCCACCGTGAACATATCGGCATCCGGCTGGCCGTACCAGGCGTGGGCAATCGGCCCAGCCTGTTTTTTCAGGCCCGGCACGGCCAGGTGCGGCACGGCGTGCGCCTCGTCCCAGGCGTAGCCACTATCGTCGTACACCACGGCGGCGGCGCCATTGGCAATGGCGGCGGCGATGAAGCTGCGGCCATCCTTGGCGTCGCCCGGATAGGCAAAGAACACGTCGCCGGCCTCGATGCGGCGCGAGTCGGATGCCAGCTGCGCGTTCGGCGCTGCCTGCCGCATCCAGTTGATGGTATCTTGATGGTTCATCGTATTCATTTACATGGCCTCCGGTCCGGTATCCGTCGGCACCACGATCTCGGTGACGTTCGAATCAGGAGGCACATTGGAGGCGCGCAGGGCGTTGATCGCCACTGCCGCGAAAGTTGGTGCTGCGACCGAGCCGCCGAAGTGGCCGTTTTGGGTCGGTTCGTCGATCATGACCGCAATGATGAAGCGCGGCGCCGACATCGGCACCATGCCGACGAAGGAACCGATGTACTTGCGCGGCATGGCGTAGTGGCCGTTCTCCACCTTGTAGGCGGTGCCGGTCTTGCCGCCCACGCGGTAACCCGGAATCTGCGCCTTCTTGGCCGTGCCGTCCTTGCCCGACACCACCGACTCCAGCATTTCGCGCATCTGGGCGGCGGTCTGCGGCTTGATGATCTGCTGGCCCAGCGGCGGCTTGCCCACCTTCTCGAACGAAAGCGGGATGGTGTCGCCATTGCGGGCAAACATCATGTACGAACGCGCCAGCTGGATCAGCGACACGGAAATGCCGTTACCGTAGCTCATGGTCGCCTGTTCGACCGGGCGCCAGGACTTGTACGGACGCACGCGGCCCGCCACAGCGCCGGGGAAACCCCACTTCGGCTGCTGGCCGAAACCGACCTTGGTGAACATCTCCCACATGTCCTGGGCCGGCATGCTGAGCGCGATCTTCGAGGTGCCGATATTCGACGACATTTCGATGATCTGGCTCACATTGATCACGCCGTGCGCCTTGGTGTCGGAAATCGTGCGGTCCAGAATGGTGTATTTGCCGGCGCCGGTATCGATATAGGTATTCGGATTGACACGGCCGGTATCCAGCGCCAGCGCCACCGTGATCGGCTTCAGCGTGGAACCCGGCTCGAAGGTGTCGGTCATGACGCGATTGCGCAGCTGCGCGCCGGTCAGGCTGCGGCGGTCGTTCGGGTCGTAGCTCGGGTAGTTGGCCAGGGCCAGCACTTCGCCGGTATGCACGTCGAGCACCACGGCGCCGCCGGCCTTGGCACCGAAGTGTTCGACGGCGTTTTTCAGCTGGGTGTAGGCAATGTACTGGATCTTGCTGTCCACCGACAGCACCACGTCCTTGCCGTTATGCGGTTCGATCTTGCCGCCGATATCCTCGACGATTCGGTGCTGGCCATCCTGGATGACGCGGCGCGAACCGGGCTTGCCGACCAAGTTGGCCTGCTGCGCCAGTTCCATCGACTCCTGCCCTTTGTCGTCCACGTTGGTGAAGCCGACCAGGTGGGTCATCACTTCGCCTTGCGGATAGAAGCGCTTGTATTCAGGGCGGATATCCATGCCGGCCAGGTCCAGCGCCTTGATCTTGTCAGCCACTTCCACCTCGACCTGGCGTTTCAGGTAGACCAGGTTGCGGTCGGAATCGAGCTTCTTGCGCAGCTCCGCCTCGCTCATTTCCAGCAGGCCGGCCAGGGCGCGGATCTTCTCTTTCGGCGCGGCTTGCAGCTCCTCCGGGGCAGCCCAGATGGCGCGCACCGGAATGGACGACGCCAGCACCTGGCCGTTGCGGTCGGTGATCTTGCCGCGCACGGCCGGCAATTCCTGGGTGCGCAGGTAGCGGTTGGCCCCCTGCTCCTGCAGGAATTGCTGCTGGCGGGCGGTGCCCTGCAGCCAGACCGCGCGCGCGGCCAGCGCGCCGAACGCGATAAAGAGCACGAACAGCACGACGCGCGAACGCCACGACGGCAGGCGCACCGCGAGCACCGGGCTCTTGGAGAAGGACATGCCTTGCGAACGCGCCACGCGCGCCGTTCCGGTTCCGCCGCTGGAGCGCATCACTGTTCGCCCTCCGTCAGGTACTGGGTGCGGTTCGGCGTGAGCTGGGTCATGCCCAGTTCACGGCGCGCGATCTCCTCGATACGGGCGTGCTTGCCGAGCGTGGACTGGTCCAGCTGCAGCTGCGCCCATTCGGTATCGAGCTGGCGCGCCTGGGTATTGGCATGTTCCAGGTCGACGAACAGGTGGCGCGCCTGGTACTGCGCGTTAACGGCCGACAGGCCGCAAGCGACCAGTAGTGCCGTCAGCACGATATTGATCTTGTTGCTCATGGCCCGCTTCCGGCCGGCAGGCGCATGGCGACGCGCATCACGGCGGAACGCGCGCGCGGGTTTTCAGCGACTTCCTTGTCGGACGGCTTGATGCGCGCCAGCAGTTTCAGCTCCGGCTGCGGCAGGTCGACCGCCTTGATCGGCAGGCGCCGGTCCGGCTGCTCCACCTTGGCCTTGGCGGCCAGGAACTGCTTGACCATGCGGTCTTCCAGCGAATGGAAGCTGATGATGGCCATGATGCCGCCCGGCTTCAAGGCGTTGAAGGCCTGGCTCAGGACCGATTCGAGGTCCTCAAGCTCCTTATTGACGAAAATCCGGATAGCCTGAAAGGTGCGGGTTGCCGGATCTTTGCCCTTCTCGCGAGTCTTGACCGCGCCTGCCACGATAGCGGCAAGCTGTCGTGTGCTTGAAATTGGTTCGACTGCCCGGCGAGCAACAATCGCCTTTGCAATCTGAAAAGCAAACCGTTCTTCCCCATAATCCCTTATCACCTTCTCGAGTGTTTTTTCCGATTCCGTGGCCAGCCACTCGGCTGCCGACATGCCGCGCGTGGTATCCATGCGCATGTCGAGCGGGCCGTCGTTGCGGAAGCTGAAGCCACGCGCGGCATCGTCGACTTGCGGCGACGAGATGCCAAGGTCCAGCAAAATGCCGTCGACGGCGGGAATGCCGCGTTCGGCCAGTGCATCCGCCATGGTGGCGAAGCTGTCGTGCACGATGGTGAACCGCCCGTCGCCGATGGTCTCGGCGTTGGCGATCGCTTGCGGGTCCTTGTCGAAGGCAAGCAGGCGCGCCTGCGGCCCCAGGCGGGACAGGATCAGCCGGCTATGCCCGCCGCGGCCGAACGTACCATCTATATAGATGCCGTTGGCGCGCGCGCCGTCCAGGCTGAGCGCATCCACCGCTTCATCTAACAGCACCGTGCGATGCTGGAATTCTGGCACCGAGGTCGTCGTCATCATGAACCGGGCCTCAGAAAGAAAAATCGGACAGGGTATCGGGCATGCCCACCTCGATGGTGGCTTGCTCGTTTTGGGCGCGCTTGACCGGATCCCAGATCTCGAAGTGGGTCAGCATGCCCGACAGCACGACTTCGCGGCCCAGGCCGACGGCCTCGCGCAATTCCGGCGCCACCAGGATGCGGCCGGCCGAATCCATCTCGACGTCGGCGGCATTGCCCAGCAAAATGCGCTGCCAGCCGCGGGCCGACATCGGCCACTGGGCGATCTGGTCGCGCTTGGCTTCCCAGACATGGCGCGGGTACATCAGCAGGCAGCCATCCGGGTGTTTGGTAAGCGTGAGGCGGCCTTCGCACTGAATCATCAGTGCGTCACGATGCTTGGCGGGGATGGACATCCTGCCTTTCGCATCGAGATTAATCGCTGACGCGCCTTGGAACACGCTTTACCTTCTCTAAAAAATCCCACAAAACTACACTTTTTCACACTATCGCCCACTTTAGAGGATGCTCACAAGGTGGTCAAGCGGTTTTCCCAATTGAAAATCCTGAATTGTCCAATGAAATGAAGGACTTAGCGCCGTTCCTTGAGAAACGGCCGGATTAAAAACCATTGAGAAATTAGGGACTTAGGAAAGATAGTGAAAGTGCTACTTCAGATGCGGGACTGGCCAGGCGAGGGAAAAGCGATTAGAAATAAATTTGGAAAACTGAGCACAGTTTCCCAAACGCAACGGTTTTTTATCAAACAAACAACACGCAAGCAGGGCCTGGCGGGACGCTGGGAACAGCGCCGATCGCGCATTGCGCGCGCTCTGCCAGAGGATCGCAACTTGCCACCCAGTATAGACCGGGTGGCAACTTGTATAGACAATTAGCGCTGCCGCCGCTTGCCTACATTATACGGCCTGCGCCGCTCCTTACTCGTAAGTCACGCCGACCGTGACGCCGCTGAACGGCTGCTTCGCTTCCAGCGTCAGGTAATACCAGCGGTTGGCGGCCGGGCTGGCGATGCTGATATTTTCCGCATTGCCGCTGTTGGTCGAGGCGAAGTCGTAGGAAGCGGTGCTGGGGTAGCGGTCCAGCGCCACGTACATATCCATATTGCCGCTGCCGCCCGCGCTCATGATCTTCACGTTCTTGGCGCCGGCCGGCACGATCAGGTGCAGGTAGGTGCGCGAACCGGAGGACAGGTTGCGGATGGCGCAGTTCTTGCCAAGGTAGCTCGGCGAGGCCTGGCCCGAGCAGGTCGGCAGGTTGGACACGCTGTCCGGCATCGGCGGCTCGCCCGCCGTGGTGGCCGCGTCGGCCCAGGCGGTGAACTCGTTGTCGTAGCGGGTGCCGATATCGCGCATGAAGTCGTTGTAGCGGCTGTAGTCGCCGACGCGGAACTTGGCCAGGATTTGGTCGACATCGCCACGGTGGCGCTCCATCATGAAGCGGGTCGCCATATAGCCCCAGCGGTAGGCGCGGTCCTGGTAATCGGACATCGCATAGGTGTTGCCGAAGATGTCGCTCAGGCGATATTTGTGGTTGCGCACCATATCGATCGCGGTCTGGTTGTTATTCTTCAGCGACAGGTATTCCGCGATGCCTTCGATCCACCACACGGTCGGCACCGAGGTGCCGGCGCCGAAGTCGCCGTACATATCGAAGCGGCCGTCGATGTAGTGCACGAATTCGTGCTCCAGGTTCCAGACCTTGAAGGTGGGGCGCAGCCAGGAAGCTTCATGGGCGATGAAGCGCGCCTGGTTGCCCGCTTCGGCTGGATTGCCTTCCAGGTACATGCCGCCGTTATTGGTGTCGATACCGTAGATCACGCTGGCGTACTTGCTGTAGTTGGCGTAGTCGTCGAACACCACCAGTTCCAGCGCGGTGTTATTGTCATGCGCCACCGGGGTGCGGTTCGTCTGCAGCATGGTGTGGGCATAGCCCTCTTCCGTCGCCAGCGCGGAGCAGATTTCCTGCACCTGGGCCGGGGTTACGTCCTGCGCGCGCAGGCGCAGCGTCGGGCTGCAGTTGTAGGTGGTCTTCAGCACGGCGCTGGCCAGCTGCTCTTCGAAATTGCACACGCCGTACTGCGCACAATTGCCGCTGTCGTAGTACTTGACCGCTTGCGCCGCCGCCAGCCACATGCCGCTATCGGCGCCCAGCATATTGCTGTTGTTCAGCGTGTTCTGCACCATCGGCTTGACCAGCGGCTTCAGGTTGGCGTACTGCATGAAGCGGAAGGTTTCGTTCGACGCGTCGTTCAGCTGGTAGCCGGCGCTGGAATTCAGCAGGGCGGACTTATTGGCCGTGATGAAAGAGTAAAGCGTATTGGCATAGGAAATATCGTTCGACAGCGTGGTCCCCACGTCCGGCGAAGTATGGGCGCGGAACAGCACCGTCAGCGCACCGGTCATGCCGCCGCCGGCGCTATCTTGCTTCAGCGCTTCGGCCGCGGTGGTGTTGGTGCCGTTATTGGTGAAGCGCGCCACCGTCGCCTTGGCGTCCGGCAGGAACTGCACCTCGTCGTGCATATTCGTGACCAGCTTCCAGGTCTCGATCGCCGTGGTCGGTGCCACGGTGTTGTTGGCATACAGGCCGCTGCCCCGGGTCAGGCTGTGCAGGGCGCTGCGCAGCGGTGCGCGCACCGATTCCGTCAGCGCCGGGATGGTGCCGCCGCTGGCCTGGTAATAGCCGGCGCGCAGGTAGAGCACCAGGTTCACCAGCTTCATATTCGTGCCGTTGTAGCTGCCCGCCTCGCTCGCCAGACGGCTCGAGATAGCGCTCACATTTGCGCTCGAATAAATTTTCGTGGCCAGTGCGGAATCGGCCGAGAACAGCGGATAAGTGCACTCGTAGTCAGGCAGCGTGGCTACGTACTCGGCCAATGCGGCGCCACTGTAGCCGGCCAGGGTGTTCATGTCCTTGCACGCCGGCGTGGCCGACATGAGCGACATGCTGGCTTTCATATTGCGCGGCATCAGGTCGTTGCGCGGCTTGCGCGTCGGCGCCAGGTCGAACTTGCTTTGTTCGGCGCTAGGCGGCAGGCTCTGGCGCTGGTGCGGGGCCGGCGGCTGTTGCAGCTTGTCGCCGGCATGGGCTTGTGCGGCGAGCAGCAAGGCTGCCGCGCCGATGGTTTTCAACATCATGTCTCCACTCCTTCTTGTTGTTAATGCGGGAGAAGCAATGCTAACGAGGAGGAGTGGCGCGGGTTCAATCGTGCGCGGCGTTAGTGTGATTTCACCGGCTCAAGGCGCGGGAACTGCACAGGCCACGGGTGAAAAAGCGACAGGCGACGGCCGCGAACCGTTGCGGAACTGGCTTGGCGTATAGCCGGTCATGGCTTTGAACTGGCGGCTGAAGGCACTGTGGTCGGTGTAGCCGCATTCGCGCGCGATGTCGGCGATGCTGCGCCCCGGGTGGGCTTCGATCAGGGAAAGCGCGCCCTCCAGGCGCGATTGCAGCAGCAGCTGGCGCGGGCTGTAGTGGAACACTTTCTGGAACAGGCGCTCCACGCGTGCCAGCGACAGGCCCTCATCGCGCGCCAACTCATTGAGGTTCAACTGCTGGTCGTAGTTCTCGCGGATATGCTGGGCGATGCGCGCCACCTGGCGGTATACCGGATGCTGCTCGTCGACCAGGCCCAGGTCGTGCGAGGTGCCGACCAGGCCCACGATATCGCCCTGCTCGTTGCGCAGCGGCGTCTTGTGGGTCAGGCACCAGCCGCGGCGGCGGTTCGGGTACATATGCAGCTCGAGGTGCTTTTCGATGGTGGCGCCCAGATCGATCACCTGCCGGTCCTGCGCCTCGTAGGCGGCCGCCAGCGGGCGCGGATGCACATCCATCACGGTCTTGCCGAGGATCTCGGACTTGCTGCGCATGCCGCAGCGGCGCGCCAGCGTATGGTTGACGGCCACATAGCGGCCCTCACGGTCCTTCACGAAGAAGGCGACTTCAGTCAATGCGTCGAACAGCTTTTCGATCGCGTCCAGCTCCACCTCTTGTGGCCTGTTACCAAGATACATCGTAAGTCTCCCAACTTTCTTATTCATTTGGGATGTTAGCTTAACAATGAATATTTAGCTATTTCATTTGGGACACAAATATTGCCGCCAAGATGGGTGTTACCACCGCCAGCTGGGCGCCAAGTGGCGGGTTTAGGACTCCCATGCCTTGGCGCGCTCCGTGGCGCGATGCCACTTCGCCAACAATTCGGCGCGCTGCGCATCCCCCATCGCCGGCGTGAAGCGGCGTTCGCACGCCCACTGGGTCGCGATTTCTTCCTGCGACTCCCAGAATCCCACCGCCAGGCCGGCCAGATAGGCCGCGCCCAGTGCCGTGGTTTCGGTGACTTTCGGGCGCAGCACCGGCACGCCCAGCAAGTCGGACTGGAACTGCATCAGCATGTCGTTGCGGGCCGCGCCGCCGTCGGCGCGCACTTCCGTCACCGGCATGGATGCGTCTTTCTGCATTGCCGCCAGCAGCTCGGCGCTCTGGTAGGCGATCGATTCCACTGCGGCGCGCGCGATATGCGCCTTATTGCTGCCGCGCGTCAGGCCGACGATGGTGCCGCGCGCGTACGGGTCCCAGTGCGGCGCGCCCAGGCCGACAAAGGCCGGCACCAGGAAGACGCCGCCGCTATCGGGCACGCTGCCGGCCAGCGCCTCCACGTCGCTCGACTGCTGGATGATGCCCAGGCCGTCGCGCAGCCATTGCACGGTGGCGCCGCCCATGAACACCGAGCCTTCCAGCATATAGTCGGTTGCGCCGTCGACGCGCCAGCCCACGGTGGAGAGCAGGCGGTTGTGCGACACGCGCGGATGGCGGCCAGCGTGCATCAGCATGAAACAGCCGGTGCCGTAGGTGTTTTTCACCATGCCGGGCTGGTGGCAGGCCTGGCCGAACGTGGCCGCCTGCTGGTCGCCGGCGATGCCCGCCAGCGGGATCTCATGGCCGAACAGCGCCGCCTTGGTGGTGCCCACTTCCTCGCTGGACGAGACCACCTGCGGCAGCATGGCCTCGGGAATGTCGAACAGCTGCAGCAGGTCCGAATCCCAGCGCATCAAGTGGATATTGAACAGCATGGTGCGCGAAGCGTTCGACACGTCGGTGACATGCACGCCGCACAGCTTCCACGCCAGCCAGCTGTCGATGGTGCCGAAACACAGCGCGCCCTTGCGCGCACGCTCGCGCGCACCCGGCACATGGTCCAGCAGCCATTTGATTTTGGTGGCGGAGAAGTAGGCGTCCAGCTCCAGGCCGGTCGCCTCGCAGATCATTTTCGCCTTGCCGGCGGCGCGCAGCTCTTCGCAATAGCCGGCGGTGCGGCGGTCCTGCCAAACGATGGCGGGCGCGATCGGCTCGCCGGTCTTGCGGTCCCACACCACCGTGGTTTCGCGCTGGTTGGCGATGCCGATGGCGCGTACCTGCTTAGGGTCGACATGGTTGTCGTGCAGGACCTTGCGCGCCACCGAGATCTGGCTATTCCAGATTTCGTTGGGATCGTGCTCGACCCAGCCTGGCTGGGGGAAATGCTGGGGAAACTCCTGCGCCGCGCATCCTGCGATATTGCCCTCGTGGTCGAACAGGATGGCGCGTGAACTGGTTGTGCCCTGGTCCAGGGCGAGGATGTATTGGGTCATCTCTCAAGAATTAGTTGAAGCAAACCGATAGGCCGGATTTTGTTACGGCACCCGAAGGTGCTATGACAGCCATTCCTCTAGGCGACGGATTACTCCGCCGCTCAAGCTTTCTACCCGCACGCTCCGCGAGCAACATCATCGCGTGCCTATTTGAAATTGCACCAGGTGGAGGTTACCGCGTTTCACCGTAACTTAATACGCTCGTCTCTGTGGCCCTATTCCTCGCCTTATACCATTGCTGGCTTTCAGCGGACGGCCGTTAACCGTCACCCCGCTCTGTGGAGTCCGGACCTTCCTCCCGCCCATGTCTTGCAACACGGACCAGCGGCTGTCTGGCTTGCTTCGGGCGCTATTCTACATCATTCGCTATATAGACTGACCCCGCCCATATAAATCAGGAATTTGGTGTCGCAAATCGGAAAGCCATTTGCCCTTGGCAGGCATAGAATGCCAAATCCATGTACAAGAAGGCAAGCACCATGACGCAAAACCCTCGTTCCGGCGGCCAGATCCTGGTCGATGCACTGAAAGTCCACGGTACCGACACCGCCTTCGGCGTGCCCGGCGAAAGCTACCTGGACGTGCTGGACGCCCTGCACGAATCCGGCATCCGCTTCATCATCAACCGCCAGGAGGGCGGCGCCGCCTTCATGGCCGACGCCTACGGCAAGATGACCGGCAAGCCCGGCATCTGTTTCGTCACCCGCGGCCCGGGCGCCACCAATGCCTCGATCGGCGTGCATACCGCCTTCCAGGATTCCTCCCCGATGATCCTGTTCATCGGCCAGGTCGGCAGCGATTTCATGGACCGCGAAGCCTTCCAGGAAGTCGATTACCGCCGCATGTTCGGCCAGATGGCCAAGTGGGTGGCCCAGATCGACCGCGCCGACCGCATCCCTGAATACATCGCCCGCGCCTTCCAGGTCGCCACCAGCGGCCGTCCGGGCCCGGTGGTGCTGGCCCTGCCGGAAGACATGCTGACCACCAAGGCCGCCGTGGCCGACACCCGCGCCTACCTGCCCACCCAGGGCGCGCCGTCCGCGCCGCAGATCGCGCAGCTGCGCCAGATGCTGTCCGAAGCCAAGCGCCCGATGCTGCTGCTGGGCGGCGGCGGCTGGAACGACAAGGCCTGCGCCGACATCCAGCGTTTTGCCGAAGCGAACCAGCTGCCGGTCGGCTGCGCCTTCCGCTTCCAGGACCTGATGGACAACAGCCATCCGAACTACATCGGCGACGTCGGCATCGGCATCAACCCGAAACTGGCGGCGCGCGTGAAGGAAGCCGATGTGCTGATCGCCATCGGCCCGCGCCTGGGTGAAATGACCACCAGCGGCTACTCCATCATCGCCTCGCCGGTGCCGCAGCAGCGCCTGGTGCACATCCACGCCAGCCCGGAAGAACTGGGCAGCGTCTACCAGGGCGAACTGATGATCGCCTCCGGCATGCCGCAGGCAGCCGCCATGCTGGCCGCGATGGAGCCGGTCGATGCCGGCGCCTGGAGCGAAAGCGTGGCGCAGGCGCGCGCCGAATACAGCGCCTGGCAGCAGCAGCCGAACATCTTCAAGGACAACAACGCCCCGCTGAACCTGTGGCAGGTGGTGCAGGAGCTGAAAGGGCAGTGCCCGGCCGACACCATCATCACCAATGGCGCCGGCAACTACGCTACCTGGGCGCACCGCTACTGGAACTACGGCGGCATGCGCACCCAGCTGGCGCCGACCAGCGGCGCCATGGGCTACTCCGTGCCGTCCGGCGTGGCAGCCAAGATCGTCAACCCCGAGCGCACCGTGGTGACCTTCGCCGGCGACGGCGAATACCTGATGAACGGCCAGGAGCTGGCCACCGCCGTGCAGTACAAGGCGGGCGTGGTCATTATCGTGTTCAACAACCAGATGTTCGGCACCATCCGCATGCACCAGGAGCGCGAATATCCGGGCCGCGTTTCCGGCACCACCCTGCACAACCCGGATTTCGCCGCCGTGGCGCGCGCCTTCGGCGGCCATGGCGAAGCGGTTGCCGCCACCGAGGAATTCGGCCCGGCACTGCAGCGCGCCCTGGCCTTCACGCGCGCGCAATCGCTGCCGGCGATCATCGAACTGCGCTATGACGGCAATCTGATCACCCCTGGCGCCACGCTCGACACCATTCGCAAGCAGGCGGTCGCCGCAGGCAAGTAATCCCCGCCGCGCTTGGTGAAAGGGCCGCTTGCGCACTGCGCAAGCGGCCCTTTGAGTTTCTAGCGCTTCGGCGCCGGGCACTTCCTGCAGGCCCGAGGCTGGCGCGCATAATCGTGCACTTTTTCCAGCACCATCGGCAGCGACTGGTCATCGCAATAGCCGCCCTCCAGCGTCAGGGATTCGCCATCGGGCGAGAACCTGCCGCTGATGGTGCGCTCCTCCTCCCCTTCCTGGACCGTGAAATACATCATCTTGCCGCGCGGGTCGACGTTCACGTCGCTCGCCACCAGGGGCAGGCTCAGACCACCGGCCGTGTATTCATAGATCACCGTATCGGCTTCGGCAAAGCGCTGCAGCGTGACACGCTGGCCACCATACTCGCCGCTGCCGGCGTGCACGCACAGGTCGGAAAACACCAGCATGCCATAACGCGGCAAGCCGCCCGCCTTGTTGGCCGCGTGGGCAGGGGGCAGGACGGCAGCTGAAGCAAGCAAGAGCGCACTACCGATGCGATGACAAGTTTTCATAAGCGGATTGTAAAAAAAAACGGCTGCACGCGGCAGCCGTTTTTGACCAGGAACTGGTGTCGATCAGAAGGTGTGACGGATGCCTACGTTGTAAGCTGCGTCGCCGGAGCCTGCTTCGGTGTTGTTGCCAACAGTGTAGGAAGCGCCGTTCTTGTTCTTGATCTTGCCGTACGACATGTAAGCGGTGGTACGCTGCGACAGGGAGTGCAGGTAGCCGATCGCGTACTGGTTAGCATCGCGGTCGAACGACTTGTCGTCCACTTTGGCCCAGGAAACGATCAGGGAACCCGCAGCCGACACCGGCACGTTCGCGCCCAGCAGGAAGGTACGGTTGTCAACCGAAGCGGCTACCGGGGTTGCGGTGTAAGCAGCTGCAGCTGGCAGTGGGGAGCTGTTCAGGCCTTTGTTGGAACCGAACATGGCGTATGCCTTCACTACTTTGAAATCGTAGTTCACAGCCAGCAGGGTGTTGTGGCCGATTTCGTTTTTCTGCACAACGTTAGCGGCGCTGACGGTGTCGTTGTTGATGTTGTTGTAAGCCAGACGAACAGCCAGAGGACCGTTGGTGTAGCCGATCGACGCGCCCAGTTGACGGCCGGTCGAGGATTCTTTCTTCTCGCCCAGGGCGTAGAACAGTTCAGCCTGCACGCCGTTCAGCAGCGGGGTCTTGTAGGCGATGGAGTTGCTGTTACGGACGTTGATGCCGTTCGCTGGGAACAGGTTCTTGGCGGAACCGGACAGGCCAGCCTGGAATGGATCGCCAACTTGCAGGAAGGTGTTGTACCAAGGGGTGTACTGGCGGCCCAGGGTCAGGGTACCGGCTTCCTTGGAGGACAGGCCGACGAATGCCTGGCGGTTGAACAACTGGTTGTTGGTGTTGTCCAGCTCGCCGGTGTCTTCTTTCACGCCGGTTTCCAGTTGGAACACTGCGGACAGGCCGTTGCCCAGGTCTTCGTTGCCTTTGAAGCCGATGCGCGATGCATTGGCCACGCCGGAGGTTACTTTGGTTACGTTACCGTTCTTGCCGCCGCGCTCAGCAACGATGCCTGCATCCATGGTGCCGTAGATGGAAACGTTCGATTGAGCATAAGCTGCGCCCGAAGCGGCGAGGATTGCCATAGAAATCAAGGTTTTTTTCATGATGTGCTTTCTTCCTTTTCTTTGTAGTAGATCACCAGGGCTCTCTGGCACTGATAGGCCGCCATTTTATATGAACTCAACATTTCCTGCTAATCACGTAGTACTACGTATTGCAAGATGAACTCCGAGACAACACCGCGCAGTATGCAAGTTACCGTAACCGGAACTTTTTTGTTCAGGACACATTTCACACTTTGCGCGCTTTTCGGCCCCAAACCCGACGTGCCAACCCTGTGTCATGGACAAGCCGTTTGAACTCCAGTTTCAGAGCGAAACTTGCCTGCGCCATGTGCAACTTGTTGCTGGATTTCAGCGTTAGAATGCAGCTCGCGTATCAACCCTGGGGGCGCTGTCGGCGAATGAAAACGAGTGCGATGTCTGTAACAATTCCGTCGACAATCAGCGATGTGGAACGGGACACCGGTCTTGCAAAGGAAACATTGCGAGTCTGGGAGCGCCGCTACGCCTTCCCCCATCCTGAGCGCGATACGTTCGGAGAGCGAGTCTATCCAAATGAACAAGTCGTTAAGTTGAGATTAATCAAAAGATTGATTGATTTAGGGTATCGACCGGGCAAAGTTATCGGGTATACCGCCGATGAACTCCAGGCGCTGGCGCAAAAAGCCGCCGCCGGCCCCAGGCCCGACGCCGCTGGCCCCCATCCCGAACTGCACGCTTATATAGAGCTGTGCAAAAACCACCAGATGGAAGCGTTCCGCCGCAAGCTGAGCCAGGCCATGCTGGTGATGGGCTTGAAAAATTTCGTCACCAGCCTGGTTGCCCCGCTCGCCACCTTGGTCGGCGAAGCCTGGGCTTGCGGCCAGTTCGCGGTATTTGAAGAGCACTTGTTCGCGGAATCGGTGCAGATCGTGCTGCGCAGCGCCGTCTTCTCCGTGCCCCAGGTCAACCACAGCAGCGGGGCGCCGCGCCCGCGCGTGCTGCTGACCACGCTGCCGCAGGAGCGCCATGGCCTGGGCCTGCTGATGGCCGAAGCCATGTTTGCCGCCGAAGGCGCCCATTGCATCCCGTTGGGCGTGCAGACGCCCCTGCCCGACATCGTCGAAGGCGCACGCGCCATGCAGGCCGACATCGTCGCCCTGTCTTTTTCCACCAATATGAACCCGCGCCATGTGCACGACAGCTTGCGCGAGCTGCGGACCCGCCTGCCGGAAGCGGCGGAAATCTGGGCCGGCGGCAATAACTTAGCTTTGCGCAAACGCGCGCCCAATGACGTCACGGTCTGCGCACTGGAGGAAATCTGCGCCGCCGTCGCCAACTGGCGCCAGCGCCAACGACAGGCTGCCAGCTAGCCTCTGGTAGAATACGCGGTTCGATTGAAGGACCCTCAGCCAACCTGTCCATGTTCAGTTTTTTCAAGAAAAAACCGGTCGCGCCGGAAGCGGCGCCCGCCGTGCCGGCCGCCTCCGCGCCCACCGTGCCCTCCGTGCCAAGCAGCGCAGAACCTGCCGCGCCCCTGGTCTTTGAAGTGGAGACCGCCGCCAAGCCGGAGCCCAAGCAAAGCTGGATGAGCCGCCTGAAGGCCGGCTTGTCGAAGACTTCCGCCAACCTCTCCATCCTCTTCGTCGGCGCCCGCATCGACGACGATCTCTATGACGAGCTGGAAGCGGCGCTGCTGATGTCCGATGCCGGCGTCGACGCCACCCAGTTCCTGCTGGACGCGCTCAAGCGCAAAGTCAAGGAAGACAAGCTGCTCGATGCCGCCCAGGTCAAGGACGCCCTCAAGCAGCTGATGATCGGCCTGCTGCAGCCGCTGCAAAAACCATTCGAGCTGGGCCGCCACCAGCCGCTGGTGATGATGATTACCGGCGTCAACGGCGCCGGCAAGACCACCACTATCGGCAAGCTGGCCAAGCATATGCAGGCGCACGGCCAGTCCGTGCTGCTGGCCGCCGGGGACACCTTCCGCGCCGCCGCCCGCGAGCAACTGATGGTCTGGGGCCAACGCAACAATGTGACCGTGATTGCCCAGGAATCGGGCGACCCGGCCGCGGTGTCTTATGACGCGGTCCAGTCGGGCAAAGCGCGCGGTACCAATGTGGTCATGATCGACACGGCCGGCCGCCTGCCGACCCAGCTGCACCTGATGGAAGAGCTGAAAAAGATCAAGCGTGTGATCGGCAAAGGTTTGGACGGCGCGCCGCACGAAACCTTGCTGGTCATCGACGGCAATACCGGCCAGAATGCCCTGGCCCAGGTGAAAGCGTTTGACGACGCCCTGCAGCTGTCCGGCCTGATCATCACCAAGCTCGACGGCACTGCGAAGGGCGGCATCCTGGCCGCCATCGCCCGCGTACGCCCGGTTCCGGTGTACTTCATCGGTATCGGCGAAAAGATTGAAGACCTGCAGCCGTTCAATGCGGCTGAATTTGTTGAAGCACTGCTCGCATAACCGGCCTACATGATCGAATTCCAGCACGTCAGCAAGCAATACTCCCCCGACGGTGTCGCCCTGCGCGACATCTCTTTCACCATTGCCAAAGGCGAGCTGGTCTACCTGGCCGGCCCGTCCGGCGCCGGCAAGTCGACCCTGCTGAAGATGATCGCCGCCATGGAGCGGCCGACCTCCGGCAAGGTGCTGGTGAACGGCCAGGATATCGGCGCCCTGAAACGCGCCGGCATTCCCTTCCTGCGCCGCAACCTGGGCCTGATCTTCCAGGAGCAGCGCCTGCTGAACGACCGCACGGTGCTGGCCAATGTCATGATGCCGCTGCTGGTGACCGGCGCGCCGCGCGCCGCCGCCGAGCAGCGCGCCCGCGCCGCCCTGGACAAGGTGGGCTTGCTGGACCGTGCCGATGGCCAGCCGCTGGCCCTGTCCGGCGGCGAGCAGCAGCGCGTCTCGATCGCGCGCGCCATCGTCAACCGTCCGCAGATCATCCTGGCCGACGAGCCGACCGCCAACCTCGACCGCGCCAGCGCCAACAAGGTGATCGACGCCCTGCACGCCTTCCACTCGGTGGGCGTGACCTGCCTGATTTCCTCGCACGATGAACAGATCCTCGACGCCGCCGCGCGCGTGATCCACCTGGAACGCGGCGCACTGCTAAAGGAGGCCGCATGATCACCTGGCTGCGCCACCATCTGTTCGCCCTCGGCTCGGCCCTGGTGCATGTGCGCCGCGCGCCGGGCTCCTTCCTGTTCAACATCCTGGTGGTGGCCATCGCCCTGGCCCTGCCCTTCATGGGCGTGACCCTGCTCGACAATGTGCGCCCGCTGTCGGAGCAGATGGCGGTGGAACCGGAGTTGAGCGTCTTCATCGCCGCCGACACGCCGCGCGAGCAGGCCACCGGCCTGGCCACCCCGCTGCGCGCCATCTCGCCGCAAGCCAAGATCATCTTCACGCCGCGCGAAAAGGCGCTGGAGCAGCTGAACGCCAAGAGCGGCCTGTCGGATGTGGTCGCCACCCTGGGCGAAAACCCGCTGCCGGACAGCTATATCGTCAAGCTGAATGCCTTCCAGAACGCGGCGGAAGGGCAGCAGATCGACGCCATTGCGGAGCAGATGCGCGCCCTGCCGGGCGTGGAATCGGTCCAGGTGGACTCGGCCTGGGTGAAACGCCTGGCCGCCCTGCTGGGCGTGCTGCGCCTGGCCCTGCTGCTGCTGGCCGCCACGCTGGGCACGGTGGTGGTGGCCGTGGTCTTCAATACGATCCGCCTGCAAGTGATGACCCAGCGCGAAGAAATCCTGGTGTCGAAACTGATCGGCGCCACCGACAGCTTCATTCACCGCCCCTTCTATTACACGGGCGCCCTGCTCGGCCTGTGCGCCGGCGGCGTGGCCCTGGGCGGGGTAGCGCTGGCACTGCAGCCGCTGAACCGCGCGATTGCCGAATTTGCAAGATTGTATGCATCGGAATTCCAGCTGGCCCCGCTGGACCCGGTCGGCACGGCCGGCCTGCTGGCGCTGTCCGCCGGTCTCGGCCTGGCCGGCGCCCTGCTGTCGGTCCAGCGCCACCTGTCCCGCCTCAATTAAACGCCGGGCGCAGGTCTGGCCAGTGTCCGCTGGCCAGATCTCGGCTTTCTGCGTGCGTCCCCGCACGGAGCCGCCGCCGGCCCCGCCGTATCCTGACTTTGATCCAGCGCAAGGAAGCGCGCTTTCTCGATAGTATTTTTGCGATCGGCGCCATAGAATCTCGTCGATTGGCACTCGTCCGGGGAGAGTGCTAATATATGTTCAGAACGGCATGATAGAAGTTAAGAATCGTTTAAGTTCTCTCGTGCATGCTGGTAACTCTGAAAAGTATTCCCTTCAAGCGAGGATTTTAAGATGACCGCAACAAACGCACTGGTCCCTGCCGGCGGCAACGCGCTGACCCTGGGCTTCAGCGGTAGCCTGGGCAACCTGGACGCTTATATCTCGGCCGTGAACCGTCTGCCCATGCTGACCCACGAGGAAGAAGTGGCGCTCGGCAAGCGCCTGAAGGAAAACAACGATATCAAGGCGGCGGAAACGCTGGTGACGTCGCACCTGCGTCTGGTGGTCTCGATTGCGCGCGGCTACCTGGGTTATGGCCTGCCGCACGGCGACCTGATCCAGGAAGGCAATATCGGCCTGATGAAGGCGGTCAAACGCTTCGACCCGGACCAGGGCGTGCGCCTGGTGTCCTACGCCATGCACTGGATCAAGGCGGAAATCCACGAGTACATCCTGAAGAACTGGCGCCTGGTCAAAGTGGCCACCACCAAGGCCCAGCGCAAGCTGTTCTTCAACCTGCGCAGCCACAAGCAGGGCCTGGACGCCATGTCGCCGGCGCAGATCGACGAACTGGCCAAGACCCTGGACGTGAAGCGCGAAGATGTGATCGAAATGGAAACGCGCCTGAGCGGCCGCGACATCGCCCTGGAAGCGCCGTCCGACGACGAAGACGACAAGTTCTCGCCGATCGCTTACCTGTCCTCCGACAATATGGAGCCGACCAAGGTGCTGGAAGCGGAACAGGTGGTGCGCCTGCAGTCCGAAGGCCTGGAAACCGCCCTGTCCAAACTCGACGCGCGCTCGCGCCGCATCGTCGAAGCGCGCTGGCTGGCCAACGACGACGGTTCCGGCGCCACCTTGCACACGCTGGCGGAGGAATTCGGCGTGTCGGCCGAGCGCATCCGCCAGATCGAGGCGGCCGCGCTGAAGAAAATGAAGGGCGCGCTGGCAGCGTATATGTAAGCAGCTGCGGCTCACGAGAAAGCACCGATTCCGCAAGGATCGGTGCTTTTTTTACGCCGGAACACTCTTATTAATGTCGGGAATTTTTACATTCCCAAATGCAACTGCCTGTAAGTACTTGATATGGATGAGTTTGAGTTTCTGGCATAGCGATTGCTTTGTAACTGCTGAGCAGTTTAACTGAGGAGTTAGCCATGTTTAAGACGCTTGCACTGACCGCCATCTGCGCCCTGGCTGCTGGCGCCGCCGCCGCCGGTCCCACGAACAAACCCGGCCAAACCAACGCGAATCCGCTGGTCCTGACGGCAAATTCCTCGATCAGTGCAGGCTGGAATCCCGACGGCGGCTCTGTCTGGACGTTTGCGGACTGGATCCATATCAAGGACCTGACCACGCTGTACGTCAAAGCCAGCGCCGACACCAGCTTCGATTTCGGCATCACCCCGCCCAACGGCGGTTCCGTGCAGGATTTCGACTTCGAATTCCTCATCAACGGCGTGGCGCAGGGCAAGACCAAGCCGGCCGGCTTTGCGGCCTACTGGGATGATATTTCCCTGAGCGGCGGTGTGGTGTACCGCTTCAAGCTGGACGCGCTGAACATCCACGACAACCACACCAATGTCAACGTCCAGGTCATGGCCGGCACCACCAATGTCCCGACCGGCCCTAGCGATCCCGGCACCCCGAATGACCCGGGCAATCCGGCCAACGATGTTCCTGAACCTGCATCTCTGGCACTGCTGGGCGCCGGCCTGATGGGCCTGGGCTTGATGCGCCGTCGCCGCCAAAAATAAGTTGTCAAAACCAACTAGAAAAGCTGGCGCCCTGCGGGGCGCTTTTTTTATTTCCGGGCATACCGGCTGTTGAGTGGACTCAACAGTGCAACACGGAAGTTTGTAATTTGCTAAGCTGTTCCCAGGCCAGAGGAGAACATCATGCAAGCTAGACTGATCTGTCTGGGCGTGGCGGGCCTGGTCCTCGCCATTGCCACAGCCTGCGGCTCAAGCCGCAGCACGTCCGCGGATGGCGACAGCCATGCCGCACCACGCACCAGCGCCAGCTACCGGCTGGCACAAGGGGAAAGCGTCACGCTGGCCCCCGCTGTCGTACTGAAACTCGAACGCGTCAACGACAGCCGTTGCAAACAGGGCGCCGTGTGCGTCTGGGCCGGCTATATCAGCTACAGCTTCCTGCTGAGCGGCCCGCAAGGCAGCACCAGCTTTGTGCTGGCGGAAGACATGCCCGGCGCCGCCAAGTCGGCGACGCGCAACGGCCTGACCTTCACGCTGGAAGGGTTGGAACCGGCGGAAGTACCGGCCTTGAAG
This sequence comes from Pseudoduganella violaceinigra DSM 15887, assembly GCF_000425385.1. Classification (GTDB taxonomy): domain Bacteria; phylum Pseudomonadota; class Gammaproteobacteria; order Burkholderiales; family Burkholderiaceae_D; genus Rugamonas; species Rugamonas violaceinigra. The sequence goes on from NZ_AUDI01000001.1 coordinate 737,469, forward strand.
GCACCGGCGCCGGATTATCGGGTAAGCTTGCGGGTAACTATTTCCCAGCCCACTTAGCCGCCCATGACGCCAAACGCCCTGCCCCGACGACTGACTTCCACCATCATCATCGCGCTGGCGTGCAGCGCCCCGGCCTGGGCCAAGACCCCGGTAGCCAGCGGCACCGGCGGCGCGGTGGCGACCATCAGCGAGCCGGCCTCGCAGGCGGCGCTGGCCATCCTGAACCAGGGCGGCAACGCGGTCGACGCGGCCGTTGCGGCGGCCGCGGCCCTGGGCGTGACCGATCCCTTCAGCTGCGGCGTGGGCGGCGGCGGCTTCATGGTGATCTACCTGGCCAAGGAAAACCGCGTCATCACGCTCGACCACCGCGAAGTGGCGCCGGCATCCTTCCAATCCGATGCCTTCGCGCCCGGCGGCAAGGCGCTCGATTTCGACAGCGCCGTCGCCAGCGGCATGGCGGTGGGCGTGCCGGGAACGGTGCGCGGCTGGCACGACGCGCTGGACCGCTATGGCACCATGTCGTTCAAGCAGGTGCTGGCCCCCGCCATCAAGGTGGCGCAGGACGGCTTCCGCGTGAACGATAACTTCGTCGCGCTGGTGAAGGAGAACGAACGCAAGTTCGCCATGTTCCCGGCCACCGCCGCGCGCTACCTGCGCGATGGCAAGGCGCTGCCGGCCGGCACCCTGCTGCGCAATGCCGACCTGGCCAAGACCTACCGCCTGCTGTCCAGCGGCGGCGTGAAGGCCTTCTATTCGGGCAAGCTGGCGCAGGCCATTGTCGACGCGGTCAACCAGCCGCAAGCCGCCGCCGGCGTTTCCGTGCGGCCGGGACGCATGTCGCTGGCCGACCTGGCCAATTACGAGGCGCGCTGGCGCCAGCCGGTGCGCAGCACCTACCGCGGCTATGAGCTGGTCGGCATGCCCCTGCCAAGCAGCGGCGGCGTGGCGATCGCGGAAGCCTTGAATATCCTGGAAGGCTTCGACCTGAAGTCCATGCCGCGCGAAAAAGCGGAACACCTGTACATGGAGGCGGCGCGCCTGGCCTTCGCCGACCGCAATGCCTACCTGGCCGATCCCGAATACGTCGACGCGCCGGTGGCTGGCCTAATCAGCAAGGAATACGCGGCCCGGCGCCGCGAGCTGATCGACCCGGCCCAGGCCCACCGCCATGCCGAGGCGGGCGATCCCTATCCTTACCAGCAGGACCCGAGCGTGCCGCTGCGGCCGGCCGCCGCCGGCAAGGCCCGGCTGCTGTCCGAAAGCGCCCATACGACCCACCTGGCGGTGTCGGACAAGGACGGCAATATCGTGGCCTACACCTTCACCATCGAGTCATGGGGCGGCAGCGGCATCACGGTGCCGGGCTACGGCTTCATCCTGAACAACGAGATGACCGACTTCGACTTCAGCGGCCCGCATCCGAATGTCCCGGAAGCGGGCAAGCGGCCGCGCAGCAGCATGTCGCCGACCATCGCTTTCCGCAATGGCAAGCCGGCCTTCACCATCGGCAGCCCGGGCGGCGGCACCATCATCACCACGGTGCTGCAGACCATCGTCAACCATATCGACCTCGGCATGGACATGCCGGCCGCCCTGGACGCACCGCGCATCTCCGAGCGCAACGGCATGGCAACGTCCATCGAGCCCGGTTTCGCCGGCAGCGCCCAGGCCAGGTCGCTGGAGCGTTTCGGCCAGCAGTGGGACGACGCTGGCGCCGAGGAGATCGGGGCCGCCAATGCCATCGTCTTCAATCCGGATGGCACCGTGACGGCGGTCAGCGAAGGCAAGCGCCACGGCGTGGGCAGTGCCCTGGTGCAGAAACGCGGACACTGAATCAGCCGTGCCGCTCGCGGCTGTCGGCCGGAGCCTGCGCGCGTTCGTTCAGGCCGTAGTCGCGCACCACGCTGGCAATGCGCAGTCGGTAATCGGCGAACAGGCGCTCGCGCCCCGCCTGCTGGGCGGAGCGATGGGCTTCCACCCGGCGCCATTCCAGCACCGCTTCTTCATCGCGGAAGAACGACAGCGACAGCATCTTGCCCGGGTTGCTCAGGCTCTGGAAGCGTTCGACGCTGATGAAACCGTCGATCTGCTCCAGTGTCGGCCGCAGCCTGGCGGCGATATCCAGGTAGGCATCCTTGCAGCCTTCGGCGGGCGTTACTTCGAAAATCACGGCAATCATTGCTTGAACTCCGGTATGCGCGCATTCAGCGATGCGCGGTAGGTCCATGTCAGCTGCGGCAGCGGCTTGCCGCGCAGCGCTTCGATACATCCGGCGGCGACGTGCAGGGCCAGCTGCCGGCCGGGACAAGCGTGCCCGCCATGGCCGAAGCCGTGCCCTGCGTCGCCGATCATGACCAGTATCGCCTGCCCCTGTTCGACTGTCACGCCGCCGACCGTGCAGCGTTCGGCGGCGAAGCGGCGCGTGTTGACGATGGGTGGGTCGTCCTGCATCACTTGCGCCACCAGGGCGCCGGGGTCTGCGCCGCTGGCGCCGCGCTGCAGCGCGACCAGGCTGTTGCCCACCAGTCCCGCCGTGGCTTCATAGGTTTGCGAGAGCAGTCCCACCAGGTTGGCGAGGATGGCATGGTCACTGCGCCAGCCGGCGGCGGCGGCTTCACATGCCACGGCGGCGGCCAGCGTGCCTTCCGGCGCCGCCTGCAGCAGCTCGCGCATGGCGGCCAGCAACCGCAGGGAGGCGGCATGCGCCAGCCCGATCTGCTCCGCGCTGCTCAGCGGCGACAAGCAGGCCACGAAATCGCCCATCCAGCGCGCCACGGCCGGCAGCTGCGCATCGGCAAAGCCCAGCAGGCTGGCGACGGTGCTGACCGGCGCATCGAAGGCCCAGGCGCCGAGCGGCCGGCCGGCGGCCAGCAAGCCTTGCGCCACGCTGAGGGCGCGTTCCCGCGCCAGGCCGTCCGCCGCCGCAGCCGCCAAGGCGCGCTGCAGCGCCAGCTTCAGCGCGGCATGGCGCTCGCCATCGTTCATCCGCACCAGCGCGCCGAATACCTCGCCCGCGCTGCCGCCGGCAATGGCGGCCGGCACCGGTTCGGCCGGCGGACGCACCCGCAACGCGGGGTGGCCAAGCACTTCCTCCACCAGCGCGGCACCGGCGGCCAGCCACACGCCGCGCCCGGCATCCCATTCCAAATCCTGCATCTCATTCCTCCGGCAACGTTCAGGGAATTGCAGTATGCTGAAAAAAGTACAACGACAATTCGCCCCGCATCGAACTATGGATTCCAGGCTCGCCAACATCGCCGGCGCCATCGCCGAACCCGCCCGCGCACGCATACTCTGCTCACTGCTGGACGGCCACGCCCGCACCGCCACCGAACTGTCGGTGGTGGCCGAAGTGAGTCCTTCCACCGCCAGCGCCCACCTGGCGCGGCTGAAGGATGAACAGCTGCTGGTGCAGCTTGCGCAAGGCAAGCACCGCTATTACCAGTTGGCCAGCCGGGAAGTCGCCGGCGCGCTGGAGGCGCTGCTGGTCGTTGCAGGCTTGCCACGCCCGGAATTCAAGCCCAGTACGCCCGACCGCCTGCGCCATGCCCGGACCTGCTACGATCATATGGCGGGCAGCGTCGCGGTCAAGCTGCACGACCACTTCGCGGCGCAAGGCTGGCTGGCGCAAGCCGGCGACGGCTACGATTTGAGTGCGTCGGGCGAGCAGCAATTTGCGCAACTGGGACTGGACTTGCAGGCATTGCGCAAGCTGCGCCGCCGCTTCGCCTGTCCTTGCCTGGATTGGAGCGAGCGCAAGCCGCACCTGGGCGGCGCGCTGGGGGCGGCCCTGCTGCAGCTGGCGCTCAAGCGCGGCTGGGTCGAGCAGGACCTCGACAGCCGCGCGCTGCAAGTCGCGCCCAAGGGCCAGCGCCAGATGCTGGCGGCCTTCGGTCTAAGCGGGGTTTAAGGCTTTGCTAAGATGATGCTGTTTCCTGAACCATTCGGAGACTCCGGTCGTGAAAAAACTCATCCGTGAAAACAAGGGCTTCATCGTCTTCCTGCTGACGCTGGGCGTCTTCCGCACCGCCATCGCCGACTGGAACCCGATTCCTTCGGCCTCCATGCATCCCAACCTGCTGGAAGGCGACGTGGTGTTCGTCAACCGCCTGGCCTACGACCTGAAGCTGCCCCTGACCGACATCTCCCTCAGCCACCTGGGCGAGCCGCAGCGCGGCGACGTGGTCACCTTCTTCTCGCCCAAGGATGGCACGCGCCTGATCAAGCGCGTCGCGGCGCTGCCGGGCGACCGGGTCGAAATCCGCGATGAGCACCTGATCATCAACGGCAAGGCTTCCGAGTACGCCGTGCTGGGCAACGCGGTCGAACATATCGAACAGGTCGGCGACCTGCAGGCACTGCGCCTGCAGGAGCACAACGCCAGCGCCAGCTACAGCATCCAGGTGCTGCCGCAAGTGGAAGCGAAACGCGACTTCGGCCCCGTCACCGTGCCCGCCGGCAGCTTCCTGATGCTGGGAGATAACCGCAACAACAGCGCCGACTCGCGCTACATCGGCTTCGTGCCGCGCAAGCTGCTGATCGGCCGCGCCGAACGCGTGCTGGTTTCCGCCGACATTCTGGGCAACTGGGCCCCGCGCACCGAACGTATCGGCATGAGCCTGCGACCATGATCGAATTCCAGGGACTGGCCAAGCACTATGGCGCGTTTCCCGCCGTGCAGCCGCTGACGCTGACGGTGCGGCAGGGCGAAGTGTTTGGCTTCCTTGGACCGAACGGCGCGGGCAAGACCACCACCATTCGCATGATGATGGGCATCCTGGTGCCCAGCGCCGGCCGCGTGCTGGTCGACGGCCTCGATTGCCAGGCCGATGCGGCGCAGGTGAAGCGCCATGTCGGCTACCTGCCCGACAACCCGGTGTTTTACGACTTCCTGCGCGGACGCGAAATCCTGCAGTTCGTGACGGAGATGCACGGCATGCCGCGCAAGACGGCCGCCGAACGGGCTACTCAGCTGCTGCAGGAATTCGGGCTGCAGGAGGTGGGCGAGGAATTCGCCGTCAATTATTCGATGGGCATGAAGAAGAAGCTGGGCCTGGCCTGCGCCCTGGCCCACGATCCGCCGGTCCTGATCCTGGACGAGCCGATCAACGGACTCGATCCGCGCGCGGCACGCGAAGTGCAGGACCGCCTAGTCGCCAGCGCGGCGGCCGGCAAGACCATCTTCGTTTCCACCCATCTGCTCGACATGGCCCAGCGCATGTGCCACCGGGTCGGCATCATCAACCACGGCGCCCTGGCCGCCATCGGCACCCTGGCGGAATTGCGCAGCGCAGGCAGCGAAAACAGCACCCTGGAAGAGCTGTTCCTCCGGCTCACGAACGAAGACAGCCTGGCGGCATAATGGAGCTGCCCGGCGCGCACCGTGCATTCTGGCTGATTGCACGTCTGCGGCTGCTGCGTCTTCTGAATATCGCCGGCGGCCTGCCGCTGCGCAGGGTGCGGCCCGGCGCCGGGCGCGCCGCCACCCCGGGCAAGAAGAAGGCGCGCTGGCTGTTAAGCGGGACACTGACCGCCTTCATGCTGTTCGCCTTCCTGAATACGGCCAGCACCTCGCTGCTGAACATGCAATGCCGCCTGCCCACCGGCAGCCAATGCACGGCCGCCGACTCGGACCGGGCGCCGCGCGCCGCGATGTCCCGGGCGCGCGTGGAGCTGCAGGCTGCCCCCTTTCATCCCGTCCTGATGCAGGCTGCCGCCATGCAGGCCGTCCTGCTGTTCGCCATCGCCATCCTGCTGCCGCTGGGCAGCAGTGAGCTGGCGCAGCCGGACTGGGACCTGGAATGGCTAGTCACGCTGCCGCTGCGGCGCCGCACCTTGCTGCTGGCGCGCATCGCGGAGCGCACACTGGCCAACCCTTCCGGCATCCTCGCTTTGTGGCCGATGTGCCTAGCCGTGGCCTGGCATTCCGGCCACCGCTGGAGCGCGCCGCTGCTGGCCGCCGCATGCACCTTGTTGTTGCTTGCCTGCGCCGCCACCCTGCGCACCGTGGCCGATACCGGCCTGCGGCTGCGGCTCGCCCCGTCCCAGCTGCGCAACCTGCAGGCACTGGCTTCCATCGCCAGCATGCCGTTGATGTACCTTGCCATGTCACTTGCCATGCCGACCTCCACGCTGACCCTGGCCTGGGCCTCGCACTTTCCGGCTTGGACTTTATGGACGCCGCCCGGCCTGGCCCTGCAGGCGCTCAACGCGCGCCATACTGTGCAGGCCCTTGGCTTGGGCGCACTGCTGGCGGCGCAAACCGCGCTCCTGCTGTGGCTCGGCCTGCGCCTGCTGCAGGCACTTCTGGCCGGCGGCGTGGTCGTCTCGGGCAGCCGCGAGACCCGGCGCGCAGCTCCAGCGCGCCAGATATTCGCCGGCTGGGTGCCCGGAACGCCCCTGCAGCGGCGCGATTTGCGCCTGTTGAGCAGGGACCGCAACTTCCTGGTGCAAAGCCTGCTGCTTCCCTTGATCATCGTCGGCTGCCAGCTGGTACTGGACAGCAAAGTCAATACGATCACCGAATTCGTCGGCAATGCGGCCTTGTTCTCCTCCGTCGCCTTTGGCCTGGGCGCGTATGTGCTGATGCTGTCCGCCTTCCAGACCATTCATAGCGAAGGCCAGGCCCTGTGGCTGCTGTACACCTACCCGCAATCTCTCGCCGCCATGCTGGCCGAAAAAGCGCAGCTCTGGTCGCTGCTGGCCATGCTCTACCCGCTGGCGATATTCGCCTTCGGTGTATGTTTCGGCTTGCCGTTCAACGGCCGCATGCTCTCGCAGCTGCTGCTGGTCATGGCTGGCCTGCCGATTTTCGCCGTCATCGCCGTATCGCTCGGAATCTGGGCCTGCGATCCGCTGGCGCAGCAGACGCATGCCCGCATGCGCCCCACCCTCGCCTTCGCCTACCTGATGCTGACCACCTTGTACACCTACGCGCTGAGCACGCGCACATGGCATTTGCGGCTGGCCGCGATCGTGCTGCTGGTTTCCCTGGCCCTGTCGCTATGGCAGCGCGCGCGCGATTCCCTGCCTTACCTGCTCGATCCTTCCGCCGTCCCTCCGCCGCGGGTATCCGCTTCGGACGGCTTCTTGGCGGCCGTCGCGATCTTCCTGCTGCAACTGCTGCTCGGATTTGCGCTGCAGCGGCCCGGCACACCCGCCTCATTGCTGCAGCAAACTGTGGTCGCCATTGTCCCCGGCGCCCTGGTGTACGGGCTGACGCTGCTGCTGTACCGTCGCTTCGGCACCAGCGGCGTGCCGCGCCTTTGGCAAGGGCCCTGGTGCGCGGCCTGGCGCAGCGCCGTCGGCTGGGGCTTGCTGATGGCGCTGCCCGCAGTGGCCACCAGCATACTGTGGGGGGCTTTCCCGGGCCGCGCCAACCTGATCCAGGACTCGCCGCACCCAGCCTCGTGGCTGTGGGTCGCGGCGCTAGCCATCCTTGCCTCGCCGGTCTTCGAAGAGTTCATCTTCCGCGGCCTGATGTTCGGCGGCCTGCGCAGGTCGCTGCCCTTGCTGCCGGCGATGCTCTCCAGCGCCGCGCTGTTTGCGGTCATTCATCCCCCGCTGGCGATGGCGCCGGTCTTCGTGGTCGGACTGTGCACCGCCTACGCGGCCGAACGCAGCAAATCCCTGCTGGCGCCGATCCTGGTGCACGCCCTGTACAACGCCGCAGTCCACCTGCTCTAGCAAAAAAAACGGTGGCCTGTTGCCAGGCCACCGCAAGGAAGGACGCCATGGGGCGTCAACGGAGATAAATTATCGGGCGCCGCGGCGCATCAGAGGTGGGAAGCGATCTGCGGCATCAGGTCGTCGAAAGTGCGCCCGTTGCCGTTCTCGCCAATCGCGTGCATCTTCCACTCGCCGTTATGGCGGTACAGCTTGGCCATGATCTGCGCCGAGTGCGAACCCTGCACCGACAGATTGAAGCGCGCCACTTCGCGCCCGTCGGCCGCGTTGAGCAGGCGGCAGTAGGCGTTTTCCACCTGGGTGAAACTCTGGCCGGTAAAGCTGTTCACCGTGAACACGATGCTGCGCACCTGGGCCGGGACCTGGCCCAGCGCAACGCGGATCTGTTCGTCGTCGCCATCGCCGGCACCGGTGCGGTTGTCGCCGGTATGCTGGACGCTGCCGTCGCGGCTTTTCAGCTGGCGGAACCAGACCACGTCCAGCGCCCGGCCGCCTTCATCGAACAGCACGCAGGAAGCGTCCAGGTCGATCTCGGCGCTGGAACCGCCAAAGCCGAAGAAGCCCTTGCTGCGCACAGCATCCCAGCCCAGGCCCATGGTGACCTGCTGCAGGGCCACGCCGGCTTCCTTGTCCAGCGAAATTTTCTGGCCCTTTTGTAAATTGATTGGCATTACTCTCTCCTTAATTCGATTTGTGGCTCATCATCCAGCTGACGAAGGCATCCCGGTTGCGCGAGCAGACCAGCACCTTGCCTTTGCCCGAAAAACGCAGCACCACACCTTCACCGCTGGTGACGCTGTTGACCAGACTGCCCAGCAGCCCCCCGCTGGAACGGGTCGCCACCGCCAGCTCGTAGCGCAGGGAGCTGTCCCAGGCCACCACGTGGGCGTTGTCGATGGTGACGTCGCGGCCCGGTTCGACCTCGATTTGCGACATCGAGCCGAAGCCCGACACCACCAGCTGGCCGCTGCCGGCGCTCTCCGTGATGAAGAAGCCGCCCGTCTGGCCGAACAGCGCATTGCCGATGTTCTGGGTCCGCACGCGCAGGTCGACGCCGCCGGTGGCCGCCACGAAGGCGCCGTCGCTGATCAGGTACTGGCGCTCACCGACATCGAGCACCTGCATCGCGCCCGGCAGCGTCGGCGAGAGCAGGCAATCGCCATCGCCGCTGGTTGCCTCGATATGCTGCTGAAAGAAGGACTCGCCGTTGGCCAGGGTGCGCATCAGCGCGCGTCCCAGGCCACCGTTCATCCTGCCCTTCAGCTCCAGCGCGGCCTCCATCATCACCATCGCATTCGATTCGCAATAGATCTTGTCGCCGCGCCGCATCGATACATGCAGGAAGGGGTCAACGTCCCCGGTCACCGTGAAAACGGTCATACGCTCACGCCGAAGGACGAAGCCAGGGCGCCCAGGCCACCTTTGTAACCCTGGCCGACGGCCTTGAACTTCCAGTCGCCGTTGTTGCGATAGACTTCGCCGAACACCAGCGAGGTCTCGGTCGAACCGTCTTCCGACAGGTCGAAGCGGGCGATCTCACCGTTATTGGCGCCGTTCACGCAACGCACGAATGCGCGCTGTACCTGGCCGAAGTTCTGGCGCCGCGCATCGGCCTCGTGGATGGTCACGCAGATCGCGATGCGGTCAACTTCGGCCGGCACGCGGCCCAGGTCGATGTTGACGGTTTCGTCGTCGCCTTCACCGACGCCGGTGCGGTTGTCGCCACTGTGCGCCACGGCGCCGTCGGTCGACTTCAGGTTGTTATAGAACACGAAGTCCAGGTCATTGCGCACTTTGCCGTCGACCTTCAGCAGGAAGGCCGAACCGTCGATATCGAATGCCGAACCGTCGGTCTGGCGTACATCCCAGCCCAAGCCTACCGTCAGTTTCGACAGGCCGGGGGCTTCTTTACTCAGGTTGACGTTACCGCCTTTTTGCAGACTGATTGCCATGATTTACTACTCCTAAATGTGTGTATGTTTCAAGACACCTTGCAGTCGCGGCGTGGCGGTGTCGGACGCACGCCGCGTTTTCCTTACGCCCCTTGCAGGGCCAATTCCTTGTTCTTGTGGCGGATCGAGGACCACAGCGAGGCGACGATGAAGGCCACGCCAACCAGGCCGGTCACCACTTCCGGGATGTGGAACTTCATGCTGGCCAACATGATCACAGCCAGAATGCCGATCGCGTAGTGCGCGCCGTGTTCCAGGAACACGTACTCCTGCAGCGTGCCCTTGTGCACCAGGTAGACCGTCAGCGAACGCACGAACATCGCGCCGATGGCCAGGCCAAGCATGATGATCACGACGTCGCTGGTGATGGCGAACGCGCCGATCACGCCATCGAAGCTGAACGAAGCATCCAGCACTTCCAGGTACAGGAAGCCGCCGATACCGCCGGTCTTGACCAGCGTGCCGGCATTGATGCCGCCTTCTTCTTCCTTTTCCAGCCAGTTCGACAGCGCATCCACGCCAACGTAGACCAGCAAGCCCCACAAACCGGACACCAGCACCACCAGCTTCTGCGCAGGATCGACAATGGACAGGCTGCCCAGCAGCACGCCGATCGAAATCATGATGGCGATCGAAGACACCTTGCCCAGCGCGCCCAGCTTGCGTTCCACATTGCCCAGCCAGTGCAGCTCTTTTTCATGGTCCAGCAGGAAGTTCAGGAACACCATCAGCAGGAACATACCGCCGAAGGCCGCCACTTCCGCGTGGTGGTTAGTCAGGTGCATGGAAAACGCGTTCGGATCGTTCAGCGCCAGGTTCCATACCTGCGGCATGCTGAGGTCAGCGGCCACCGCCACAATCACCAGCGGGAACACCAGACGCATGCCGAACACCGCGACGATGATGCCCAGGCCCAGGAACAGCTTTTGCCAGAACGGGTTCCAGTTCTTCAGCACGGAGGCGTTGACCACCGCGTTGTCGAAGGAAAGCGAGACTTCCATCACGCCCAGGATCAGCGCGATCCACAGCGCGGACAAGGCGCCGCTCCATCCAGTGTGCTGGTAGCCCCACCAGCCGGCGACTGCCAGGCAGATGGCGGAGACCAGGAATGAAATCCTGAAGTACTTCATAGCTTCTATCCTCTTTCTTGTTAATCAGTGCGGCCAGTGTAGGGGCTGCACGCAAATTGAAAAATAGAAGATAATCGAAGCATTACTTCGAAAAAACCGAACCAATGAAAACCGCCGGCCTGAATTTCCGTCACCTGTACTTCTTCCGCGTCGTGGCCACCGAGGGCAGCGTGACGCGCGCCGCCGAGCGCCTGGGGTTGGCGATCCAGACCATCAGCACGCAGATCTCGGCGCTGGAACAGCAGGTGGGCAAGGCCCTGTTGACCCAGCAGGGACGCCGCCTGGTGCCGACCGAGGCCGGCCGCGTGGCAATGACATACGCCGAGCAGATTTTCCAGTTGGGCGACCGCATGCAGGAAGCGCTGGAGGAAGTCGATGCGGGCCGGATCCGCCTTTCGGTCGGCATTTCCGACTCCATGCCAAAGCTGATCGCCACCCGTTTGCTGCAAGCGGCGCTATCGCTGGAGCAGCAAGTCCGCCTGGTATGTATGGAAGATGAATTCGAATCGCTGCTGGCCGACCTGGCCTTACACAAGCTGGATGTGGTGTTGACCGATCGGCCGGTGCGCGCCAGCGCCACGCTGAAGGTGTTCAGTCACCTGGTGGGAGAAAGCGAAATGCAGCTGTATGGCACGCGCTCTCTGGCGCGCAAGTACAGCCGCGACTTCCCGCACAGCCTGAACGGCGCGCCCCTGCTGCTACCGACCCGCAACAACGCCCTGCGCGGCCGCATCGATGCCTGGCTATTGCAGCAAGGCGTGCGGCCCGATGTCATGGGGGAATTCGAGGACAACGCCATGCTGAACACCTTCGGCCGCAGCGGCATGGGCCTGTTCTTTGCGCCGGCGGCACTGGCCGCCGATATGTACGAGCAGTTCGACGCGCACCTGGTCGGCAGCGCGCCCGAACTGCGCGAACAGTTCTACGCTATTTCGAGCGAACGCAAGATCAGGCACCCGGTGGTCGAGGCGATGCTGAATACTTCGCCGCGATAGCATCCAGGCCGGCGCCGGCATAGGTCATCATATCGTCCAGCAGCGCTTCGGCATCGCCGGACAAGGCCGGGAACAGGTTGGCGCGCATTTCGCGCGGCGCGACGAGCAGCGCCAGGCAGGGCGACATCAGCAGAAATAGCGCGCGCTGCAGGCCGGGCGTGGCGGGCGGCAAGCCCAGGATCTCGCACACCAGCCCGAGCATGAGCAGGGCCTTGGGCGCAATCGCCTTGTGCACCAGCGCGGGCGCATGCTCGGTGGGCGACATCAGTTCGCGGATCACCACGCGCGCGCCCCAATGCGCTTGGGGTCCGGTGGCGCGCAGCACAATGCCGCGCAAGATCACGCGCAGCTTCTCGCGCGGCGCCAGATCGCGCGCCACGATGTCCTGCATGTCCTCAAGCTTCAGCAAATGGTGATGCGCTTCCACCAGCACGGCCTCGTATAGGGCGCCGCGGCTGCCGAAGTGATAATTGACGGCAGCGATATTGGTGCCGGCGCGGGCGCAGATTTCCTTGCTGGTGGCGTCGGCGAAGCCGCGTTCCGCAAACACCTGCCCCGCCACCTCCAGCAGGTGTTGGCGGGTAGCGTCGCCGTCCTGGCGGCCGGCACGGGGAGCAGTCTTGTTTTGCATGGCTGGCATTGTACGTCGAATATAAATTAAAATTCAAATTTGAATTTGATGTAGAATTTCCGCAGGAGGTCTTGCGATGAACAGGAAGCTTGTTGGAATTGCCATCGTGGCTGCCGCGGCCAGCGCCGCCGGCATCTGGTACTGGAACCGCCCCATCGCCAGCGACAAGGCGCTGCTCCTGTTCGGGAATGTCGACTTGCGCCAGGTGGCGCTGGCCTTCCCTGCCAGCGAACGGGTGGCGCGGGTGCTGGCTGAGGAAGGCCAGAAAGTGAAGGCCGGCGAGGTCCTGGCGCAACTCGATACGCGCGCCCTGCACCTGCGCCTGACCGAAGCGGAGGCGCTGGCGGGAGTCCAGCGGCAAGCCCTGGCACGGCTCAAGGCCGGCACACGTCCGGAGGAACTGGCGCAGTCGCGCGCCCGCACGGCGGCGGCGCAGGCCGATGCCGACCTCGCGCGCCAGCAGCTGGAGCGCATCCAGGCGGTGCAGCAGGACAGCAACGGCCGCGCCGTGAGCCAGCAGGACGCCGACACCGCCCGCGCCCATGCCAGGGCAACCCAAGCCGCACTGGAACAGGCGCGCCAGGGGCAGGAATTGGCACTGCATGGCCCGCGGCGCGAGGATATCGCGCAAGCCCAGGCCCAACTCGATGCCGCCAACGCGGCCATCGCATTGCTCAAGCACCAGCTCGACGAGTCCTCGCTGAAGGCGCCAGTCAACGCCGTGGTGCGCGCACGCCTGATGGAAGCGGGCGATATGGCCTCGCCGCAGCGGCCGGTCTACACCTTGGCCATCACTGATCCGAAATGGGTGCGCACCTATGTGCGCGAAGCCGACCTTGGCCGCATCAAGCCAGGCATCGCCGCCAGCATCACGATCGACAGCCTGCCGGGCAAGACACTCGCTGGCGAGGTTGGCTATATTTCCTCGGTTGCCGAATTCACGCCGAAGACCGTGCAGACGGAGGAATTGCGCACGGCCCTGGTGTATGAGGTGCGCGTGCTGGCAGAGGACAAGGCCGACGTGCTACGCATGGGGATGCCGGCCACCGTACGGATCGCACTCGGGCAGTAGGCATGAACGCATTGGTCATCAGCGCGCGCAGCCTGTCCCGCCAATTCGACGTCAAAGGCGCAAAAGCGGCGCTGGCGGTACGCGACGTGACGCTGGAGGTGGCCGCAGGTTCCCTGACGGCCCTGGTCGGGCCGGACGGTGCGGGCAAGACCACCTTGCTGCGCATGGCGGCGGGCCTGCTGGCGCCGACTTCGGGCAGCCTGTCGGTGCTGGGCATCGACGTCGCGGCGCGGCCGCAGGCGGTGCAGGACCGCATCAGCTACATGCCGCAGCGCTTCGGCTTGTATGAAGACCTGAGTGTGCAGGAGAACATGGACTTGTACGCCGACCTGCACGGCGTGCCGATGGGCCAACGGCGCGAACGGTTTGCGCGCCTGCTGCATATGACGGACCTCGCGCGCTTCACCAGCCGTCCGGCAGGCAAGCTGTCGGGCGGGATGAAACAGAAGCTCGGGCTGGCCTGCACTTTGGTCCGCTCGCCCGAGCTCTTGCTGCTCGATGAACCCACCGTCGGTGTCGACCCGCTGTCGCGGCGCGAGCTGTGGCAAATCGTGCAGCAACTGGTCGACGAGGAGCGCCTGTCGGTGCTGCTCAGCACTTCCTACATGGACGAGGCAGAGCGCTGCCGGCAAGTATTCGTCATGCACGAGGGGCGGTTGCTCGCTTCGGGCGCACCCGACTCGCTGCGCGCGAAGGCCGATGGGCTTTGCTTCACCGCGGAGCCGCGTGAAGGTGAATCGGCGCGCGCCCTGCAGGCACGCCTGCTCGATGCGCGCAAGCTGGTGGTCGACGCCGTGCCGAAGGGCGGGCAGGTACGCTTCATCCGGCGCTCGGATAGCCCCGACGAGGCGATGATGCAACTGCTGGATGGAATGCCTGCCACGCGCATCCCGGCGCGCCTGGAGGACGGCTTCATGATGCTGCTGCGCGGCGGCCCCGGAGCCCAGGCCGCGCAATCGCACGCCGCCTTGCCCAATGCGGCAAATCACAAAGTGGCCGGCGGCGGCCCGATGATCGAGGTACGCGACCTGGTGCGCAAGTTCGGCGACTTCACGGCAGTTGCGAACACCAGCTTCAGCGTTGCGCGGGGAGAGATTTTCGGACTACTGGGCCCAAATGGCGCAGGAAAAACCACAACCTTCCGCATGCTGTGCGGCCTTCTTCCAGCCAGTTCGGGTTTCCTGCAGGTGGCAGGGGTCAACCTGCGCACCGCCCGGGCGCAGGCGCGCGCCAAGGTCGGCTACGTGTCGCAGAAATTCGCCCTGTACGGCAACCTCACCGTCGCGGAAAACCTCGACTTTTTCGGCGGCGCTTACGGCCTATGGGGCAAGCGGCTGAAAGCGCGTACCGGCCAGCTGCTGGAAGAATTCCAGCTGCGCGGGCAGGAGGATATGCCGAGCGGCCAGCTGCCGGGCGGTTTCAGGCAGCGCCTGGCCATGGCCGCCAGCCTGCTGCATGAGCCGGAAGTACTGTTCCTCGATGAACCCACCAGCGGAGCGGACCCGCTGGCGCGCCGCGAATTCTGGCGCCGCATCACGGCCTTGTCCGAGCAAGGCGTCACCGTCGTGGTGACCACCCACTTCATGGAAGAAGCGGAATACTGCGACCGCATCGTCATCCAGGATGCCGGCAAAGTGCTCGCCATCGGCACGCCGCCCGAGGTACGCAAGCAAGGCGGCGGTGCCGCCAATATGGAAGACGCCTTCATCGCCATCGTCGAAAAAAACCGCAATGGAGGCGCGCCATGAGCAGCGGCTTCCGCACACGCCTGGCGGCCCTGGTGCGCAAGGAATTCCGCCAACTGCTGCGCGACGCATCGAACCTGGCTATCGGCATCGCCCTGCCTATCGTTTTGATCCTGATCTTCGGCTACGGCTTGTCGCTCGATGTCAGGAATGCGCCGCTTGCCATCGTCATGGAAGACAGCTCGCCAATCGCGCAAGACGCGGTCGCCGGGTTCAGCCTGTCGCCCTCCTTCGCCCCCGTTCCCGTCGCTTCAATGCACGACGCCGAGGAATTGATGCGGGACCGCCGTGTCGACGCCATCGTGCGCATTCCGTCCACATTCGGGCGCGACCTTGCCGCAGGCGGCGCGACCATCCAGATTGTCGTTCATGGCGCGGAAGCAAATCGCGCCGGCATTATCCTGAATTACGCCAACGGCGCCCTGCAGCAATGGAACACCCGCCGCGCCGAGCGCACGGGAAGCGCGGCCCTGCCCGAGGCCATCCCGGCCAACGGCGCGGTGCGCATCGAACAGCGCATGTGGTTCAACAGCGCCAACACCAGCACCTGGTACCTGGTGCCAGGCCTGATCGTTCTGATCATGACCCTGGTGGGGGCCTTCCTCACCGCGCTGGTGATGGCGCGCGAATGGGAGCGCGGCACGCTGGAAGCGCTGTTCGTCACGCCGGTGCGGCCGGTCGAAATTCTGCTGGCCAAGGTCATCCCCTATTTCTGCGTCGGCATGGCGGGCCTGCTCCTCTGCCTGGCCGCGGCGCGCTTCCTGTTCAAGGTGCCGATGCAGGGATCACTGCTGGTGATCGTTTTCGCCTCCATGCTTTACCTGCTGGTGGCCGTTGGCATGGGCCTGTTGATTTCATCCGCCACCAAGAACCAATTCCTCGCCAGCCAGCTCGCGCTTGTCAGCAGCTTCATGCCTTCGCTGATGCTGTCCGGCTTCCTGTTCGACCTGCGCAATGTACCGCTGGCGGTGCAGGTGGTCGGCCGCATCCTCCCCGCCACCTATTTCATGGAACTGGTGAAGACCCTGTTCCTGGCCGGGAATGTCTGGCCGCTGATCCTGCGCAACTGTGCCATCCTGGCTGCCTATGCCGTGCTATTGCTTGGCGTTGCGCGCGCCGTCACCCGCAAACAGCTCGATTGAGGCCGACATGATCGAATTCTTCCGCCGCATCGCCGTCATGGTACGCAAGGAATTCCTGGCCGTGCTTAAGGACCCGAAAAGCCGCTTTATCCTGGTGGTACCGGCCATGGTGCAAAGCCTGCTGTTCGGCTACGCGGCGACCTATGACCTGACCTATGTTCCATACGCGCTCAATGACGCCAGCCACAGCGCCGCCTCCGCCGAACTGCTCGCCAAGCTCGATGCAAGCGGCACTTTCCGCCGCGAGCTCACCGTGGAAACACAGGAAGCGCTGCGTGAAGCCATTGACGGTGAAAAAGCCCTGCTGGCAATCAGCATCCCGGCAGATTTCGAACGCCGCCTGTATGCCGGCGATTCGGCACCGCTGCAAGTGGTGCTCGATGGGCGCAATTCGAACACTGCGGGATCGGCCGCAGCTTACGTCGGCGCGGTGGTGGCTGACTTCAACCGGCAATGGCGCCAACGGCACGGCGGTTCCGCGCCTGCGCTGCGCATCGAATCGCGCGCCTGGTTCAACCCGAACCTTGAAACGCGCTGGTACCTGATGCCAGGCATGATCGCCGCGCTCAGCATGCTGCAAACATTGCTGCTCACCGCACTTTCCGTGGCGCGCGAGCGCGAGCAAGGGACATTCGACCAGCTGCTGGTCACCCCGTTGACGCCGGTCGACATCATGATCGGCAAGGCACTGCCGCCCATCATGATCGGGCTGATGCAGTCAACGATTATCCTGCTGGTGACGCGCCTCTGGTTCGGCGTACCGATGGCGGGATCGCTGCTCTCCATTTACGCCGCACTGACGCTGTTCACGGTGGCCAGCGTCGGCATCGGACTATCGATTTCCGCCGTATCGCTGAATATGCAGCAGGCCATGCTGTACACCTTCGTACTGGTGATGCCGATGATGCTGCTGTCCGGCCTCACTACACCGGTTCGCAATATGCCTGAGATGCTACAGGTACTGACCATGGCCAATCCCCTGCGCTTTGCGATCGATATGGTGCAGCGCATCTACCTCGAAGGCGTCGGCCTTGGCACGCTCTGGCCGAACATGGTACCCCTGCTGCTGATCGCTCTGGTCACACTGCCGCTGGCGGCTTGGCTGTTCCGACATCGCCTTGCCTGAATTGGAAACGTCATGAAATCGCTCCCCATGTCCCTGATTTCCTTGTTGCTCACGGCATGCGCCGTGGGCCCGGACTTTCACGAACCGGAAGTGCAAGCGCCCGCAAGCTACGCCGACTGGCATGGCGGCGCGCCGGCATTGCGCGAGACCGGGCTGGCTACCGGAACGGCTCAATCGTTCGCTCGCTTTGACGATCCCGTATTGCATGACCTGCAGCGCCAGGCGCTGGCGGCCAACTTCGATGTACGTTCAGCGACACTGCGGTTCGCGCAGAGCAGGATGGCACGCAACGTGGCGGCGAGCGGACAAGGGCCGCAGCTCACAACCCATGCCGGGGCAAACAGGCAGCGGCAATCCGAATCCGGTGCGGCAACGCGCATGGTCGATGCAATCGCACCGCCCAACCGCGATGCCTTGATTGAAAAATTGAGCGATCCTTTCTCGCTATACCAGGCCGGCTTCGACGCCAGCTGGGAACTGGACTTGTGGGGCCGCGTGCGGCGCAACGTGGAAGCGGCAGATGCCGGCATGGCGGAGGCCAGCTCGGTCTTACGCGACGTTCAGTTGGCAGTGCAACTGGAAGTGGCGCGCAATTACTATGAAATGCGATCAGCGCAGCAACAGCAAAAGCTGCTGCTTCAAGAGATGGATGCCGCAAATGAGATGGCGGCGCTGGCATCCGCACGCCAGCGCGGTGGCTTGGCCAGCAGCCTGGAAGTGGAACAGCAGCAGTCAGCCTTGGCCGAACTGCAAGGACGCCTGCCCGCGCAGCTCGAATTCGAGGCGGCGGCAATCAACCGGCTGACCATGTTGCTCGCACAGCCGCCTGGCGCGCTGCAGCCCAGGCTTGCCGCAGATGGCAGCGCGCCATCCGCAGCGCGCGGACCGGATCTCGCCCTGGGAATACCGGGAGAGGTGATGCGGCACCGCCCCGACATCCAAGCTGCCGAAGCGCGGCTACAAGCGGCAACAGCCCGCATCGGCGTTGCTGTGGCAGACCTCTATCCCCGCATCACACTCGGCCTGTCGCTGGGCCTGGAATCGGTGGACGCCGCCAAGTTCGGCGACTGGGGCAGCCGCCAATGGTCTGTCGGTCCCAGCCTGCAACTGCCCATATTCGACAATGGTCGCCGCCGCGCAACGGTCGAACTGCGCGAATTAGAGCAGCAGGAAGCGGCCATCCATTTCCAGAAAACGGTGGTCAAAGCCTGGCATGAAATGGACGACGCGCTGTCAGCCTACGCCGCGGAACGCCAGCGCCACGATTCCCTGCTCGCACGCGCGACGAGCGCTCGCACTACGCTGGAACTGGCCACTGCTCGCGCGCGGCGCGGCATGAGCGACCAGCTTCCGGTGCTGCAGGCGCAACGCGCCCTGCTCGCCATCCAGCGCGAACAAGCCGCCGGCGATACCGCACTCGCCCTGCGCCAAATAGGCATATGCAAGGCCAGTGGACTCGCGCCGCAAGACTAGCGGGCTAGCGTGGCCGACGAACGCAGATTGAGACTGGCCACTTGCTCATTAATTGACAATATTTCGAAAATGAAATTCTATCGAAATTCAATTCTTCTTATCGTTCGAATAAGAATTGTGCGGGGCCAAAGAGATCAAAAAAGCACGAGCCGGGCCGGGGTCGGATAAGATAGAGGTTTCGACTTTCGACTTTCCGCCTTAGGGCGCATATGGACAACCTCTTACTAGTACTCTTTGCACTCTTCCTTGTAGCACTGAACGGCTTCTACGTCGCCGCTGAATTCAGCATCGTCACCCTGCGCAAAACCCGCGTGCGCGCCATCGCCAAGACCCAGGGCCTGCGCGGCCGCATCCTCGCCAAAGTCCACAGCCAGCTCGACGCCTACCTGTCCGCCTGCCAGCTGGGCATCACCCTCGCCTCGCTGGGCCTGGGCTGGATCGGCGAACCCGCCTTTGCCCGCCTGCTGGAACCTTTGCTGGCCTTCGTCGGCATCCATTCGCCGGAAATCGTGCACGGCATTTCCTTCGTGTTCGCCTTCGTCACCATCTCCTTCCTGCACATCGTGGTGGGCGAGCTGGCGCCGAAGTCGCTTGCCATCCGCATTCCCGAAGCGGTCGCACTGTGGAGCGCCATCCCGCTGTACGCCTTTTACTGGACCATGTACCCCGCCATCTGGCTGCTGAACCAGAGCGCCAACGCGGTGCTGCGCCTGGCCGGCCTTGGCGATGCGGGCGGCCACGAATCGCACTATTCAACCGATGAGCTGAAGCTGATCCTGCGCACCAGCCAGCCGGGTGAATCGTTCAACAAGGATGAACGCAACATCCTGGCCAACTCGCTGGACTTCTCGCAGCTGCGCGTGGCCGACCTGATGCGCCCGATCAATGAAGTGATCGCGCTGCATGCCGACCGCTCGCTGGACGACAACCTGGATACGGTGGTGCGCAACCGTTTCAGCCGCTATCCCTACTTCGATGAAGAAGGCGATACCGTGCTGGGCGTGGTGCACCTGAAAGACCTGTTCTTCGCGCTGCAGTCGCGCAAGGAACTGAAGAACCTGGCCGGCTTCCTGCGCCCGGTGGAGACCATTTCCGCCCGCACGCCGGCGCTGGAGCTGTTCCGCCGCTTCAAGGATGGCGCCCCGCACTTCGCCCTGATCGGCGAAAAAGGCAAGCGCCCGGTCGGCTTCCTGACCCTGGATAATCTGCTGGGCGCCATGGTCGGCGAGATCCACGACGAATTCCGCCTCAATGAAAACGACTGGCTCAAGCAGCCGGACGGTTCGCTGATCGGCAAGGCCAGCCTGCCGATCTTCTCGCTGGAACGCATCCTCGGCGTCGACATCGAAAACGAGGAAATGGGCCTGGGTGAAGTGGAATCGGTGGGCGGGTTGATCATGCTGAAGCTGGGCGACATCCCGAAACAGGGCCAGCGCGTCGAATTCGACGCTTTCGACCTGGTCGTGAAAAAGATGAACGGCCCGCGTATACTGTTGATTAAGGTCATTCCGCGCAACCTGCCGCCCGACTCCGACGAACAGGATTGATATGCTGCTCCGCCGCCCCCTGCTAGCCCTTGCAACGGCGCTTGCCGCGGGCGGCGCCGCGGCGGCATCCTGCGGCCCCTACACGGTCGCCATGTATGAGCACGGCGCGCTGTACTACCGCAACGGCGAACAGTGGACCGGTGTCGACAAGGATATCGTCGACGAACTGGCGCGCCGCACCGGCTGCGATCTGCGCATGACGCGCGACTCGCGCATCCGCATCTGGACCATGCTCAAGGAAGGCACGCTGGACATGACCATGTCCGGCATTGCCACGCCCGAGCGCGAAGCCTTCGCGCGCTTCACGCCCTATCTGCTGACGCGCAACCTGCTCCTGCTGCGCAACGAAGCCGCGCGCCAGGCCACGACGCTGGAGCAGTTCCTGGCCAGGCCCGAATTGAAGGTGGCGGTCATCCGGGGCTTCAAGCATGGTGCCGCTTACGACGCCTGGCTCGACCGGCTGCGCCAGCAGGGCCGCGTCTACGAGACGCCCGATTACGCCAGCTTGCTGCGCCTGTTCCAGCATGGTCGCGTGCAAGCCATCCTCCAGTTGGACAGCAATGTCGATGCCTTGCAGCGCGACGGCAACCTGCAGGGGCGCTTCCGTGTCCTGGACCTGGTGCCGCGCGAGAGGGTGCAGGGTTCCCTGGTCATTTCGCGCCATGTGGACAGTGCCGCGGCGGCCATGCTGGAGCAGGCGCTGCGCGCCATGCGCGAAGACGGCACCCTCAAGGCCATCATGGAACGCCATACCAGCCCCGAGCGGGCGCGCACCATGCTATTGCCTTAATTGATGGCGCCGGCCAGGGCCGGCGCGCGCAAAGCCCCCATCAGGCCGGCGTGAGCAGTTTGAAGCGGGCCGGTATCGAGCTGTGTCGCGGCTACACGATCGGTCTGACTTTTGTCCAGTTCCTGAGCAGGCCTTGCGCCACGGCCAGCAGGGTCGGGCCGATGAACAGGCCGACCACGCCGAAAGCCAGCACGCCGCCCATCACCCCCAGCAGGACCAGCGCGAACGGCAGGCTGGAACCGCGCGAGATCAGGATCGGCTTGACCACGTTGTCGACGCCGCTGATGACGAGGGCACCGTAGATGAGCATGAAGATGCCCCAGCCGGTCATCCCTTGCGAGAACAGCCAGATCGCCGCACCGCCCCAGATCAGGGGCGGCCCCACCGGAACCAGGGAAAAGATGAAGGTGGCCACCGACAGCAGGGCCACGCCGGGCACCCCGGCGATCAGGAAGCCCACGGCAGCCACCGCAGCCTGCGCCAGGGCGGTGCCCAGCATGCCGTACATCACGCCGGTGACGGTGCGGCTGACTGTCTCGGAAACGTCCACCGCATGTTCGCCCATGATCTTGTCCATGCCCACCTTGAGCGCCGCCACGATGGCATGGCCGTCGCGGTACAGGAAGAAGGCGACAAAGGCCGCCAGGCTGACCTGCGCCACGCCGGCGCCCAGCACGATGCCGCTGTTCAGCAGGATATTGCGGGCCGGCTCCATATACTTCTTGGCCAGGGCCACCAATTCTTCCTTGCTGCTGAGTACCTGGCGCAGGTAGGTATCGACCGATTCGCCCACCAGCGGCAGCTTGCGCAGCCAGGCCGGCGGTGCGAAACCACCCGCGTCGAGCGCCTGGCGCGCGGCGTGGTAATAGCTGCTTACGCTGTCGGCGATATTCCAGGTGACCAGCGAGAGCGGCAACAGGATGACCATGATGAGCGATACCGTCATCACGGCCGCGGCCAGCGTATGGCGGTCTTTCAGGCGGGCCAGCAGGCGCTCGTACAAGGGCCAGGAGGAGATGGCGATGGCGGCGGCGAACAGGATGCCGGCCAGGAAGGGACGCAGGACATACAGGCAGCCGATGACGAGAAAGACAATGGCGGCCAGGCGGCTATAGGGCTGAAATCGTTGTTCCATGCCCTAGCTTATCAGGAATCAGCTGGCGAGGAGGAGCTTCAGGTCGTGCGCAACCGGCGTCGGGCCGCCGCCATGGCGCAGGAACAGGCGGATCCGGCCGTTCTTGTCGAACACATAGCTGCCCGCCGTGTGGTCGATGGTGTAGCTGTCGGGCGTCTTGCCCGGCACCTTGCGGTAGAACACCTTGAACGCTTTGGCCGTGGCGTCGGTCTGCTCCGGCGTGCCATACAGGCCCACAAAGCGCGGGTCGAAGCCCGGCACGTACTGCGACAGCAGTTCCCTGGTATCGCGCTGCGGGTCCAGGGTGGCGAACAGCACCTGCACCTTGTCCGCGTCCGGGCCCAGCTCCTTCATCACGGCGGACATCTCGGCCATCGTGGTCGGGCACACGTCCGGGCAATGGGTGAAGCCGAAGAACATCACCACCACCTTGCCTTTGTAGGACGCCAGCGTCACCGGCTTGCCGTTATGGTCGTTCAGCGCGAAGCCCTGCGCGTAGTCGATGCCCGTGATATCGGTGTTTTCGAACTTGAGCTGTTTCTCGCCACAGGCAACGAGCGCCAGCAGCATGAACAGCGCGGTAAACAGTTTTTTCATGATGATCAGAACCGGAAGTAATGGTCAACCAGCAGCGCCGCGAACAGCAGCGACAGGTAGATGATGGACCAGGTGAAGGCCTTGCGCGCGACGATATCGCTGTAATGCTTGTAGATGCGCCAGCCGTAGTACAGGAAGACAGCATTCAAGGCGAGCGCACTGGCCAGGTAAATCAGGCCACTCATTTTTACGGCGAAAGGCAGCAGCGTGGTGGCGGCCAGGATGATCGAATACAGCCAGATGTGGAAGGCGGTGAAGCCCATGCCGTGGGTGACCGGCAGCATAGGCAGGCCTGAACGCTCGTAGTCGGCCTTGCGGTACATCGCCAGCGCCCAGAAATGCGGCGGGGTCCAGACGAAGATGATCAGCACCAGCAGCCAGGCCTGCATCGGCACGTCGTTGGCGATGGCGGCCCAGCCCAGCGCCGGCGGCATGGCGCCCGACAGGCCGCCGATCACGATATTCTGCGGCGTGGCCGGTTTCAATATCATCGTGTAGATCACGGCATAGCCGACGAAGGTGACAAAGGTCAGCCACATGGTCAGCGGATTGACCAGTTGGTGCAGGATCCACATGCCGGCGCCGCCGATGACAGCGGCAAACACCACCGTCTCGCCGACGCTGATGTCGCCCATCGCCATCGGGCGGCGCGCGGTGCGCGCCATGCGGGCGTCGATTTCGCGCTCGGCCAGGCAGTTGACGGCGAAAGCGGCCCCCGACAGCAGCCAGATGCCGGCGGTGGCGGCGACCACCACGCGCCAGTTGGGCGCGCCGTCCGAGGCGAGAAACATGCCGATCACGGCGCAGAACACGGCCAGCTGCGTCACGCGCGGCTTGGTCAGCGCCCAGAACTGGGCAATGCGGGAAGTCGAGGATTTCATTCTTATTGGTAGGCGGGTGCAGCGAGATACTTCGCCCTGTAGTTTATCATGGTCAGCAGCAGCACCAAGGCCGCCGCCCCCGCGTTGTGCAGCACGGCGATCGCCAGCGGGAAGCTGAAATAGATGGTCGCCACGCCGCTGCACGCCTGCAGCGCCAGCACCGCCGCCATCCAGCGCGCATGCGTCGCCAGCCCCGGGACGCGCCAGGCTTGCCAGGCAGTGGCGCCCAGCACCAGCAGCACCATGGCGGCGAAGTTGCGGTGCACCCAGTGGATCGCGGTCAGCGCCGCAAACGGCAGGTAATGGCCGGCGGCGGTTTTACCCAGTTCGCGCCACAGGTGGAAGCCGTGGTCGAAGTCCATCTCCGGCAGCCAGGCGCCGCCGCAGGTCGGGAATTCGGTGCAGGCCAGGGTGGCGTAGTTGGAGCTGACCCAGGCGCCCAGCGCCAGCTGCGCCAGCAGCACGATGCCGGAGAGCGCGGCCAGCAGGCGGATGCGGCCAAGCCGCGCCATCTGCGAGCCGGTCGCGCGCGGCAGCGGCGCATGCAGCTGGTCTTCGCGCCCGCCAAACCAGGCCAGCAGGGACAGCAGGGACATGCCCAGCACCAGGTGGCCGGTAACGATGACGGGCTGCAACTTCTGCGTCACGGTCCAGGCGCCGAAAGCCCCCTGCAGCAGAACGAAGAAAAACAGAAACGTCGGATAGGCGCGCGGGATGCGGCGCGCCATACCCGCGCCTGTGCCGACGCGCCCGCGGCTTGAAGAACGCCACCATGCCACGCCCATCATGGCCACGATCAGCACGCCGATGCCCATGGCCAGGTAGCGGTGGATCATTTCGATCCAGGCCTTCATCATGGTGACGGGACCGGTCGGCATCAGCGATTCGGCGGCGCGGATCTGCTCGTGCGCAATGAAGGGATTGGCGGCGCCATAGCAGCCCGGCCAGTCCGGGCAGCCCAGGCCCGAGTCGGTCAGGCGCGTGAATGCCCCGAACACAATCAGGTCGAAGGTCAGGAACACGGCGATCCAGACCAGCTTGCGGTACTTGTTGGTGTCGCTGGAAATCCAGACCACGGACAGCGGCAGCGAGGCTACCAGCAGCGCCGTGATCGCCATGTGGGCAAAGGAATTGTGGTTCATTGCGCGCCTTAGCCGATGGCCGAAGCCTTGAGCACCTTGGCCAGGTCCTTCTTCACCTTGGCCGGATCGGCGTCTTTCGGGAAACGCATCATCAGGTGGCCCATTGGGTCGATCAGGTAGATGTGCTCTTCCACCTTGCCGCCCTGCTCCAGCGGCAGCCACTTGGCCACCGCGCCGGCCGGCGCGCGCAGGAAGCGGGTGCCGTCGTTCACGCGCAGCATGAAGGTCTCCAGCGGCTCCTGGTCGGTGATCAGCCAGACGCGTTCGATACGCTCCGCTTCCTTGCCCTGCATGGTGCGCAGCTGGCGCATCATGAACAGCATGTCCTGGCATTTCTGGTCGCAGGCCGAACCGCCCACCTTGAGCATGATCCACTTGCCCTGATAGTCGGCCAGCGTGGCCGGCTTGCCGTCCAGCGCGGTGCTGGCAATGGCCGGGATCGGGTGTTCGCGCGGGTCGATCAGGTCGCCGTAATTGGTGCGCCCCTCCGGCTTGATCAGGAAGTAGGTGATGTAGGAGGCGATGATCGGCGCAGCGCATACCAGCAGCACAGCGAACATGCTCCAGCGGCCGCGGCGGCGCTGGTTTTCGACTTGATTACTGTTTTCCACTTTTTCTCAATCCGGTGAATACAAAGAAAAGAACTGCCATTGCCGCCAGTGCGTACCACTGGAAAGCGTATGCCTTGTGCTTGTCGGCCCCCAGCGCCGGCGCCGGCCAGTCGCGCAGCAGCGTTTCCGGCGCGCCGGCCGTGCCGTCCGGCGTGGTCTGCTCGATTACGATGGGCTGAAACTTCCAGCCGGTGGCCGCGGCCAGGGCCGCCGCATCGGCATTTTGCACGATGGCGCCGGCCGCCAGCTGGGGTGCTTCACCGAGCTGCATGACGTGTCCCGGCGCCAGGCGCGCAATGCCCTCCACCGTCACCGTGCCAGCCGGCGTCGCATAGGGCGGCAGCTTGCTGCGGTCGGCCATGTCGCGCGGCAGCCAGCCGCGCGCGACCAGCGCATGCATATCGCTGCCGGCCAGGCGCAATGGCATCAGGAGATAGAAACCCGGTTTGCCTTGGCGCGGGCGATTGTCCAGGTAGATCGGCCAGCCGGCGACCCACTCGCCCGTCAGCTGCACACGGCGAAATTCGACATCGGCGGCCTTGACCGGGGCGGCGCCCAGCAGCAGCGGCGCGGCGGCATTGCCGGCGGCCAGGCGCGCCTCGAGCGCGCTCTTCTGGGCGGCGCGGCCGTCCTGCCAGCGGCCGGCGCAGAGGCCGATGGCCGCCAGCGCCAGGGTGGCCAGGAAAGGGATCAACCGGAAGCGGAATGCCATACAATGAGTCTTCCTTAGCTACTGCCTGATTACCATGAAATACTTTGTCGCCATCGCCTTCGTGCTGATCATCGGCAGCCTGGCCGCGGCTTTCATCAGCATGATGCGCAGCAAATCGGCCAACCCGAAAATGGTGCGCGCCTTCGCGCTGCGCGTCGGCTTCTCGATTGCCTTCTTCATCACCATCCTGGTTCTGGCAAAGCTGGGCTACATCAAGCCCACCGGCATCCGGTAAACCGGCCTCAAATGTAAAAAAGCCGCAGCAAGCGCTGCGGCTTTTTTTGCCGGTAAATTATACCCGCCTATTACATCCAGTACACGACGGCATACAGGCCGAGCCAGACCACGTCGACAAAGTGCCAGTACCAGGCCGCACCTTCGAAGGCGAAGTGGTGTTCCGCGCTCATATCGCCGCGGATCAGGCGGTACAGCACCACGGACAGCATGATCGCGCCCATGGTCACGTGGAAGCCGTGGAAGCCGGTCAGCAGGTAGAAGGTCGAACCGTAAATGCCCGAGGTCAGTTTCAGGTTCAGTTCGCTGTACGCGTGCATGTATTCATAGGCCTGGAAGCCCATGAACGTCGCGCCGAACAGCACGGTGACGGCCAGCCAGATGATCGCCTTGGAGCGATTGCCCGCCTGCAGGCCGTGGTGGGAAATGGTCAGGGTCATGCCCGATGCCAGCAGCAACGCGGTATTCAGGGTCGGGATGCCGAACGCCTCCACCGGGGTATAGTGCTCCACCGTACCGGCCGGCCCCACGCTGGAACTCCACAGGCCGCTAAAGTCAGGCCAGATCATCTTGTGGTCCAGGTCGGCCAACCAGGGGAAGCTGATCGAGCGGGCATAGAACAAGGCACCGAAGAAGGCGCCGAAGAACATCACTTCGGAAAAGATGAACCAGCCCATCGACCAGCGGTAGGAGACATCGATGCGCCGCGAGTACATGCCCTTTTCGGACTCGGAGATGGCGTCGCCGAACCAGAAATACAGCACGGCCAGGGTCATCAGGATGCCGGCATTGTTGACGGCCATGCCCCAGGATGCGTCGTTGACCCATGCGGAGGCGCCAATCATGGTCACCAGCAGGGACATCCCCGCCAGCATCGGCCATTTGGAAGGACCAGGCACAAAGTAGTACGGTGCCGCGGCGTTGTTAGAGCTCATCTTGTTCTCCCCAAAAATCCTGCAATTATTTACTTTGAAACCACAAGTTTGACGATTGTCAGCAGCAAGCCGATAAACATGGCCGCGCCCAGCAAGGCGGCGACGATGACGTGGACCGGTTTGATCTTCTCCTGGTCCTGCTCAAAGTCGCTCTTGCGGCGCAGGCCGAAAAACGACCAGATCACTGCTTTCATCGAATACAAAAACGATCCCATCTGTCTTCCCTAGTTGGCCGCCGCCTGCTTGTCGAAGCCACCGGCCTCGATAAAGGTGTACGACAGGGTGACGGTCTTCACGCTCTTCGGCACGGCCGGATCGATGAAGAACACCACGGGCATCTGCCGCGCCTCCTTCGGTTTCAGCACCTGCTCCTTGAAGCAGAAGCATTCCACCTTCTTGAAATGCGGCGTCACTTCCATCGGCGTGTAGCTCGGGACGGCTTGCGCCTTCACCGTGCGGTCCACGCTGTTGACTACCTCGTACACCACCGTCGTCATTTCGCCGGGGTGCACGGTCACACTGTTCTGGGTGGCGCGGAAACGTACGCTGCCCTGTACATTGCTCACCAGCTCCACCGTGATGTCACGGCTCGTGTCGACCTGGCTGTTCTTCGCCACCGCGCGCGGCTTGCCGTCGATCAGGTTCAGCCCCAGCACCTCGCACAGGTGCTTGTAGACCGGGATCAGGGCATAGCCAAAGCCGAACATCATGACGGCGATGACGACCAGCTTGCCGAGCAGTTTCCGGTTGCTGCCGCGCTCCTCGCTGCTCATCTCAGTGGTGCCCCAGCATCCATTGCTTGCCAATGACGGAGACAAAAAACACCACGGCGACCGACAACAGGATCAGGGCCAGGCGCACATTGCTATTCGGCTTGTTCGGGTCAGACATGTGAATCCTTAACAAGGCAGGCGCTTGCGCGCCCGCCCCGGGTATTACTTGACAGTCGGCGGAACTTCAAACGTGTGGAACGGCGCCGGCGACGGCACGGTCCACTCCAGGCCTTCCGCGCCGTCCCATGGCTTCGCTTCCGCCGGCTTGCCGCCGCGGATAGTCGGCAGCACCACACAGAACAGGAAGAACACCTGGCTCAGGCCGAAACCGAAGGCGCCGATGGACGCGATCGAGTTGAAGTCGGTGAACTGCGCCTGGTAGTCGGCGTAGCGGCGCGGCATGCCGGCCAGGCCCAGGAAGTGCATCGGGAAGAAGGTCACGTTGAACGTGATCAGCGACAGCCAGAAGTGGGCCTTGCCCATCGTCTCGCTGTACATATGGCCGGTCCACTTCGGTACCCAGTAGTAGAAGCCGGCGAACAGGGCGAACAGGGAGCCGGCCACCAGCACATAGTGGAAGTGCGCCACCACATAGTAGGTGTCCTGCAGCTGGATGTCGACCGGGGTCACGGCCAGCATCAGGCCGGTGAAGCCGCCCATGGTGAACACGAAGATGAAGCCGACCGAGAACAGCATCGGGGTCTCAAAGGTCATCGAGCCTTTCCACATGGTCGCGATCCAGTTGAAGACCTTCACGCCGGTCGGCACGGAGATCAGCATGGTGGCGTACATGAAGAACAGCTGCGAGGTCACCGGCATGCCGGTGGTGAACATGTGGTGGGCCCAGACGATGAACGACAGGATCGCGATGGACGCGGTGGCGTACACCATCGACGCGTAGCCGAACAGCTGCTTGCGGGCGAAGGCCGGGATGATCTGCGACACGATGCCGAAGGCCGGCAGAATCATGATGTACACCTCGGGGTGGCCGAAGAACCAGAAGATGTGCTGGTACATGACCGGGTCGCCGCCGCCGGCGGCGTTGAAGAAGGAGGTGCCGAAGTGGCGGTCGGTCAGGGTCATGGTGATGGCGCCTGCCAGCA
Source organism: Pseudoduganella violaceinigra DSM 15887 (assembly GCF_000425385.1). GTDB lineage: Bacteria > Pseudomonadota > Gammaproteobacteria > Burkholderiales > Burkholderiaceae_D > Rugamonas > Rugamonas violaceinigra. The sequence continues at coordinate 766,881 of NZ_AUDI01000001.1, forward strand.
CCGGCATGACGGCGATCAGCAGGTAGGCGGTGATCAGCCAGGTCCAGCAGAACATCGGCATCTTCATCAGGGTCATGCCGGGCGCGCGCATGTTCAGGATGGTGACGATGATGTTGATGGAGCCCATGATGGACGAGGCGCCCATGATGTGCATGGCGAAGATACCCATGTCCATGCCGATACCCATCTGGGTCGACAGCGGAGCGTACAGGGTCCAGCCGGCCGCGGTCGCGCCGCCAGGCACGAAGAAGGACCCGGCCAGCAGGATCGCCGCCGGCGGCAGCAGCCAGAACGAGAAGTTGTTCATGCGCGCGAACGCCATGTCGGATGCGCCGATCTGCAGCGGGATCATCCAGTTGGCGAAGCCGACGAAGGCCGGCATGATGGCGCCGAACACCATCACCAGGCCGTGCATGGTGGTCAGCTGGTTGAAGAACTCAGGCTGGAAAAATTGCAGGCCCGGCTTGAACAGCTCGGTACGGATCATCAGCGCCAGCACGCCGCCGGACAGCAGCATGATGAAGGAGAACCACATGTACAGGGTACCGATATCCTTGTGGTTGGTGGCGAACAGCCAACGGCTCAGGCCATGTGGATGATCGTGTGCGTGATCGTGGTCGCCGTGGGCGTGATCGTGTGCGTGATCGTGTGTGCTCATGTAATGCTCCTAATTACTTGGCGCGTGCAGCCGCTACTTCGGCAGGCTGGACAATGTTTTCCGCTGGCTTGTTCGACCAGGAGTTGCGGGTGTAGGTGATGACAGCCGCGATTTCGGTATCCGACAGTTGCTTCTGCGCTGGCATTTCGCCCGGGAATTTGCCGGACTTCTTGCCGTGCAGCAGGACGTTGATCTGCTCGGCGCGCGGGCCGTTCACGACCGGCGAACCGTCGAGCGAAGCGAAGGCGCCAGGGATGCCCTTGCCGCTCGCCTGATGGCAGGCCACGCAGGTGGAGGAATAGACTTTTTCGCCCTTGGTTTTCAGCTCGTCGATGGTCCAGGTCTTGTTCGGATCTTCGGCCAGGGCGGCCATTTCCTTCTTCTTGCCGTCGACCCAGGCGGTGTACTCTTCGGCCGTCACGACTTTCACCACGATCGGCATGAAGGCGTGCTCTTTGCCGCACAGTTCGGCGCAGTTGCCGCGGAAGGTGCCGGTATATTCCGACTTGAACCAGGTATCGCGCACATAGCCCGGGATGGCATCCTGCTTGACGCCGAAGGCCGGGATCATCCAGGCGTGGATCACGTCGTTGGCGGTGGTGACGATGCGGATCTTTTTGCCGACCGGCACCACCACTTCGTTATCGACTTCCATCAGGTAGTTCTCGTTGCGCTTGCCCTTGTACTGTTCATCCGGGTTGCCCACCTGCTCACGCGGCGTGGACAGGTTGGACAGGAAGGAAATGCCCTCGCCCTCGCCCTTCAGGTAGTCGTAGCCCCATTTCCACTGCATGCCGGTGGCCTTGATGGTGATGTCGGCGTTGGAGGTATCTTTCATCGCGACCACGGTCTTGGTGGCTGGCAGGGCCATGCCGATCACGATCAGGAATGGCACGACGGTCCAGGCGATTTCGACGGCGGTGGATTCGTGGAAGGTGGCGGCCTTGTGGCCGACCGACTTGCGGTGTTTGAAGATGGAGTAGAACATCACGCCGAACACGGCGACGAAGATGACCATAATGATCCACATCATCATGGTGTGCAGGTCGTAGATGTTTTCAGCGATCTTTGTCGCAGGAGCCTGCAGATTCAACTGATGCTCCATCGGGCCGCCGGTCGCGCCGGTCGCTTTATGGTAGTCAACGGCTGCTGTCGCCGCCGGTTCGGCCCAGGCCGGCAATGCAGCGCCGGCAACGGCCAAGCCGACCATCAACGATTGAAGTCGCTTCGCAAGTTTCATGTTTTCCCCAACCACCCAAAAATAAAGAAAATTTTTGTGTGCCAGGCCCGCTTTACCGCTTAACCGGGCTCCCGCCACACGCTAAACACTAAACACCTAAAGGTCCCGAGCCGCTCCCGCGCGCAAGAAAATCGCGCCAGAACTGTGCTGGAACCTTGAAAATCACTACCGATGACCACACATCACCGTAAAGCTTGCTACCACGTTTGCCGTCCCCGGGCCATTTTGCTGCGTCCGGACAATGAAATACTGGCAAAATTAGTCAATGATTATACTCAGTGAACATGTCCTACATCAAGGGCGGCGCGCCCTTGCCTGTGGTATACGCGAGTAAGCCTGCCCTTGCCGGCCTATTTTGGGGGCTTCCTCGGCAAATCGAAGCGGATGATGGCCTCGCCGCTGCTGGTCACCCTTGGCGCCGGGCGGAAGGCGTGGCCATAGATCACTTCGAACGTTAACGCGAGCTTGCCGTCCGGGCGGCGCTGCTGTTCCAGGCCTTGCAGCATGCGCTGGTAGGCCTGTTTTCCCAGCAAGCCCTTGCGCCGCGTCTGCAGCGGGTTGCCGCCCAGGGCACGGGCATCGGCCAGCAGCTTGTCGGCGCTGTCGTAGGTCACCGTGATCTTTTCCATATCCATCACCGGCTCGGCAAAGCCCGCTTCCACCAGCTGGTCGCCGAAATCGTGCATATCGACAAAGGGCAGCGTGTGCGGCGCCAGGTCGACCGCGGCGAAGGCGGCGCGCAGTTCCTGCAGGGTATCCGGGCCGAAGCAGGAGAACATCAGCAGGCCGCCCACCTTCAGCACCCGGTGCCACTCCGCAAAGACGCGGTCGGGCTGCGGGTGCCAGTGCAGGGCCAGGTTGGACCAGACCAGGTCGGCATTGTGGCGCGCCAGCGGCAGCTCGGCCATATCGGCGCACAGGTAGTCAATGCCGGACTTTGCCGGTAACAATTTGCCAATCAACTGGCTCAGGCCGGATTTGCCAGCCTGGCCGCGCGCGGCGGCGATCATGGCGGCCGAGGTGTCGACGCCCAGGATCTGGGCGGCGGGATAGCTTTTCTGCAAGAGCGGCAAATCCGGGCCGGCGCCGCAGCCGGCGTCCAGCACGCGCAGCGGATTCACTTTCACCAGCTGCAGGCGCTCGTGCATGCGGCTGGCGATCTCGCGCCGCAGGAAATCCGATTCGGCCACGCGGGCCGGATCGGAAAACAACTGGCGGACCCGATCCAGGTCAATGGGAGCGCTTAATTTCGGCGGTTTTGCTGGGGCTTGCATATTAAATACGGTGTTCCGATGGGATAATCCGGACAGTTTACTCGTTCGCGGGGATTTGCGATGGCGCACCGCCTGCTCGGCCTGCTATTGCCCTGTAATTGCGTGCTGTGCGGCGCCAGCGGCCCCGAGCTGCTCTGCCCCGGCTGCCGCGCCCAGTTCTTCGCCGCGGGCACCGCCCGCTGCCCGAGCTGCGCCAACCCGCTGCCGGCAGCGGACACGGCGCCGGTCCCCTGCGGCCGCTGCCAGGCCGATCGCCCCGCTTTCGACGCGACCGTGGCGGCCGCCGACTACGCCCTGCCGGTGGACCGCCTCGTGCTTCAGTTAAAATTCGCCCGCCAGCTCGCGCTGGCGCGTCTGTTTGCCGGCCTGCTGGCCGAGGCCGTGCTGCGCTCCGGCGCCGTGCCGCGCCCCGCCCTGCTCTGCCCCGTGCCGCTCGGGCCGCAGCGCCTGGCCGAACGCGGCTTCAACCAGGCGCTGGAAATCGCCCGGCCGCTGGGCAAGCGGCTCGGCATTGCGGTCGCGCCGCGGCTGGCCGTGCGCGTGCGCGAAACGGCGGCCCAGAGCAGCATGCTGCACGGCGCGCGCCAGGCCAACCTGGCCCGTGCCTTTGCCATCCCCGAGCGGGCGCTGGTGGAAGGGCGGCATATCGGCCTGGTGGATGATGTCATGAGCAGCGGCAGGACCTTGCAGGAACTGGCGGCGACACTCAAGCGCCACGGCGCCGCGCGCGTGACGAACTATGTGTTCGCCCGCACGCCCCCGAACACGAATTAGGAGAACGACTTGTTTCATGTAGTGCTGGTCAACCCGGAAATCCCGCCCAACACGGGCAATGTAATCCGCCTGTGCGCGAACACGGGTGCGCAGCTGCACCTGATCGAACCGCTCGGCTTCCCGCTGGACGACGCCAAGATGCGCCGCGCCGGCCTCGATTACCACGAATATGCCAATATGAAGGTGCACAAGGATTGGGACGCCTTCCTGGCCGAGGTGCAGCCGGATGGCGGCCGCATGTTCGCCATGACCACGCACGGCTCGCGTCCCTTCGCCGAACTGGCCTTCCAGCCCGGCGACGTGTTCGTGTTCGGCAGCGAGACGCGCGGCCTGGCGCCGGAATTCCGCGAATCCTTCCCCACCGCGCAGCGCATCCGCCTGCCCATGATGCCGGGCAACCGCAGCCTCAACCTCTCCAACACCGTGGCGGTGGTGGTCTTTGAGGCTTGGCGCCAGCACGGCTACGCCGGCGGCGCCTGAGGCTCAGAAGGCTGCGCGCAGCGTCAGGCGCAAGGTGCGCGGCTCACCCGGATGGAAATGCATATCGCTCACGCCTTCCGCCGGTTCGCCCGGCAGGCGCGAAGCGTAGTAGTAATCCACGTCGCTGGCTTTGCGGTCGAACAGGTTGAAGATATCGGCCGTGAGCTGCCAGCGGCGGTCGAAGCGGTAGCCGGCGCGCAGGTAGGCCAGCGCCGTGCTGGCCGAACGCACGCTGTTGTCCTCCACCAGCGGGCGCGGACCGAAGTAGCGCAGCTGGAAGGCGCCGGACCAGGGGCCGGCATCGCTCAGGGTCGCGCCGAACGACATCACTTTCTCCACGGCGCCCGGAACGCGGTCGCCGGCCGGATCGAATTCCGTATAGCGCGCCCGCGAATACGCCAGATCGAAGTCCAACAGCAGGTGGCTGGTCGCGGCATAGTGGTTATTCCATTCGATGCCGGAACGCTTGCTGGCGCGGCTTGGCGCGGTGTCGCCCGCATCGCCTGAAAATACCAGTTCGGATCCGGAACGCAGGCGCCACAGCGCCAGCGAACTTTGCAAGCCCTTCACGATTTCGCTGCGTGCGCCGAGTTCGGCGCCACGCGTCTTCACCAGGGGCGTGACCGGTTCGATCGGCTCGCGCTCGCGCGGCGACAGGTGCGCCGTGGTGCCGCGCGCGTCATTGCTGTGGAAGCCTTCGCCATAGTTGATGAAGAATTCCGTCTTTTCCCACGGCCCCAGGATCAGCGCCAGCTTGGGCGAGGCCATGTGGTCCTGCGCCTTGCCGGTATTTTCCGCGATCGAGCTGTCGACATCGAAGGTGTAGCGGTCGTAGCGCAGGCCCGCGATGGAACGCAGCCAGGACGTCCACTGCACGCTGTTCTGCAACCAGGCCGACATGCTGCCCTCGGACACATGCGATTGGGCGATCGGCTGCAGCACGCGCTGCTGGGCGGTGGCGAAGAGGCCGAGCGGCGCGATGTGGTCGAAGCGGCCCTGCAGCCCGACGGCGTTGTCCATCGGCCGTCCGGCAAGCTGCCCGTACCAGGTATGCGTCAGGTCGAAGCCCGTCATCCTGCGGCGTTCCGTCTGCAGCACCTGGTCGCCGTTGACCGGATCGTCGAGAAAGTAGGTGACGTCGTTGTACAACGACAGCTTGGAGCGCACCAGGTAGGCATGCGCTTCCGTCAGCGTGCTGTCGCCGCGCCGGCGCCACTCGCTGGACAGGCTGTAGCGCGCGGTGCGCCCGCCGTCGCTCGGATCGGCGGCGCCGAATTCGTCCAGCCGTCCATCCTGCACCGCCCGCAGGGGAATCTGGCTGGTGGCGCGCCAGCCGGCCTTGTAGCCCATCGCCGTCACGCTGAAGCGCTCGCCGCCGCTGCCGGCGCTGTAGCGCAGGACGCCGGACGCCTTATGGAAGGCCTCAGGCATCTGCCACGGACCGTCGTTATGCCCCAGCTCCAGCGCATACAGCAGGTTGCCGCCGCCCACGCCGCTGGAATTGGCCAGCAGGCCGCGCCGATAGGCGTGTTCGCCGACCGTCAGCGATGCCGTGCCTTCATTGAGCTTGTCCGCCAGGCCCATATGCGCCGCGCCGGCCGAAGCGAAATCGCCTTCGTCCGCGTAGTACGGCCCCTTGCGGTAGTGGATCTTGCCGACCAGCTCGGGGATCAGGAAATTCAGGTCGGTATAGCCCTGGCCGTGGGCATGCGTGCGCATATTCACCGGCATGCCGTCGACGAAGGTGGCGAAGTCGGTGCCGTGGTCCAGGTTGAAGCCGCGCAGGTAGTATTGGTTGGCCTTGCCGTCGCCGCTATGCTGGGTGACGATCATGCCGGGCACGAATTCCAGGATCTCGCCCGGCCGCAAGGCGGGACGGTTGGCGATCAGTTTCGCCGTGATGGTGCCTTCGCTGGCCGCATCGGAGGTACCGACGGCGTTTTCATAGTGGCCCACCACATGCACCATGGCCGGCGTTTCATGGCCCTGCTGCTGTTCCTGTGCCCGTACTGTTGCGGCAGCGCACAGCGCCCCCACGATCACGGGGATCATTGTCTTGTTCATGTTGGATGATTGAATCGGCAATCCCGCCCACCTCCCCGTGAGCGCGACCGAACAGCGCGCCCATCGTCGCCGATGCGCGCACCACCTGTCTGGCCGGTATCCGGGCTGGCAAGGCTGACCGTCTTGCCTTCCCATGCCTGCGGCACAGTGGCTTGTCGAGATGGCCTGTCGCTGAGGCGCGACGCTTGCTTACCGTTGCGGGGGCAGCACACCCTGGCCCGCCGCCTGGCGCGGCATGGCCATGTGTTTCCCGTTTAACTGCGCGCTGGAATGCGCGCGGGGCACCAAACGGGAGCGATTATACGTGCCTATCAACGTTGATGAAACACTATTTCTTCCACCGTCTCGCCGTTGCACAGGTGCTGCTCGATGATGCGGTCCATGTTGTCCGGCGTGACGTTGTAATACCAGGTGCCGTCCGGCTGGACGCAGACGATCGGGCCGCCCTTGCAGGCTGCGAAGCAGCTGACCCGGCTGCGCTTGACGCGCAACTCGCCCTCGTTCAACCCGGCGGCCTTGAACTTTTCGCCCAGGCTGTCGAACAGGGCCTGGGATTGGCCGTCCGCCGTGCAGCGCGGGCCGGTGCAGACCAGCAGGTGGCGGTTGTAGTCGCCGATTTTCGGCTTCACGATCGGGTCTTCGGTGCTCATGCTTCGCCCTCCTCGCCGGCATTGACGACTTCCGCTTCCCACGGTTCATCCAGCGTGGCGCGGATGTAGTCGGCCGGCAGCCGGTACTGCGCCGCCAGCGCATCGACGCTGGCACCGGCGTCATGTTCCGCCCGCAGCGTGTCGAGCCAGCCCAGCAGGCCGGTCGACAGCGAGCGCCCGGCACGTTCGCCTTCGCGCGTGGCGCCGCCTTCCTGCATATCGTATTTATTGGCGTAGCCGCGCGGCGTGACCATCAGGCCATCGCGCACGAAGGTGTTGCTGTTGCCGATCAGGACGGTGCTGAGCATGCCGATGTCGGCATCGGCCATGCTGTCGAGCGTGGTGAAGACGATGTTTTCGCGGCGGCGATAGGCGCTTTTGACGATGGCGACCGGGGTGTCGGGACGGCGGTGGCGCAGGAACAGGCGTTGCGCTTCGACGATCTGGCGCGTGCGGCGGCCGCTTTTCGGGTTGTACAGCGCCACCACGAAGTCCGCCATCGCCACCGCGTCCAGACGGCGGGCGATGGTCGGCCAGGGCGTCAGCAGGTCGGACAGCGAGATCGCGCAAAAGTCGTGCGTCAGCGGCGCGCCGACCAGGGCGGCGCAGCTGTTCAGGGCCGAGGCGCCTGGAATGATTTCGACCTGCACCGGATCCTCCGGCGTCCAGCCGGACTGGAACAGCACTTCATACGTCGGGCCGGCCATGCCGTACACGCCGGCGTCGCCGGACGAAATCAGGGCCACCTTCTTGCCTGCGCGCGCCGCCTCCAGCGCACTGACAGCGCGGTCCAGCTCCTCCGTCATGGACTTGCGGATGATCTCCTTGCCTTCAATCAGGTCGGCCACCAGTTTGATGTAGGTGACATAGCCGATCACCACGTCCGCCTCGGCGATCGCGTCGCGCGCGCGTTGCGTCATGTGGTCGACGCTGCCGGGGCCTATCCCCACCAGCATGATCTTGCCGGCGGCGGACGCCGGCTGTTCGAGTTGAGCGTTCATACGTTTTTCCTTGCGATGGAGACAGTGACGTTGCGGTTGTCATCGCCCCTGAGTTTGAATTTTTCGACCACCAGCGCAGTCATCGGGGTGCCCGGCCCGGCGGCCAACAACGCAGCTGCCTCGCTGACCGAGGGGGTGCCGGTATAGCGGCGCACCGTTTCGGAAGGATTCGGCACCGGCACGGCAGCCAGTTCTTCCGGTTCGTAAAAGTGCAGCGGCCAGCCCTGCTCCAGCGCGAACGCCAGCAGGGCCGTTTCATCGCGCTTGAGCGTGATGCTTGCCGCCGCTGTCACCTGAGCGGGCAGCGCGCCGGCTTCGGCCAGCGCGGCGCCAACGGCAGCGCGCACCGTCTGCAGCAGCGCGCCGCGGTCGCAGCCCAGGCCGATGGTGAATTCGGTCATGCCGCGCTTTCCAGCGGCGGGCGGTACACCACCAGGCGCTCGTGCAGGGCATTCCAGCGCTCCTCGCTCACCTCGGCGTGCGTCACCCACAGCAGCGCGGCATAGCGCTCCAGCAGCACTTCGTCGAAATGGCTGAAGCAGTGGATGTTTTCCGGCAGGGGCGTCGGCCGGGTCCACCAGTCCGGGCTGCCCGCTTCCTGCACAAAGGCGATCGGCTCGCCGTTCACCACATGGGCCGAGACGCGCGTGATATTGATTTTCGGCGCCTCCACGCGCCAGCCAAGGTGGCGGCCGAGGATATCGACGGGAATGGTGCGGCCGACGTCGGAGGCGGTGGTCAGCACCGGCGCGGCACCCAGCAGGTCGGCGACGCGTTCGCTCCATTCGTTGGCGCCGCCCACATGGCCGGACAGCACAGGGATCACGTACTGGCCGGCGTCGTCGACCACGATCACGCCCGGATCCTCGTCCTTGCTGCGCAGATGCGGCGCGATCAGGCGCACCACGGCGCCCAGCGAGACGAAGAACACGATCTGGTCGTAGCCCGCGAACAGGGGGCCGATCTCGTCGCGCAGCGCGCCGTCGTAGGCACGCACAGGGTTGGGCAGGCCGGCAAACTGCGCGGCGAACTTGGCGGAGGTGCAGATGTCGGCGCCGGGCAGGTCGGCGGCCAGGCGCACGGCCTGGGCGGCGCCGTGCTTGGTGATGGCCACCAGGCACAGGCGGGGGGCGGTAACGCTGGTAAGGGTTTCGCTGCTCATGCAGTCTCCAGGAGAGTAGGTTGAGGGCCGGCTTTTTTCAGGCAGCCCTTGATACGTTCGCCGCGGATGCGGTGCGGATGCTTGACGATCAGCAGGGACAGGTAGCTGACCTTGGTGCCGCGCAGCGCCAGGATGTCCGCGGCGCTGAAACGGCGCTCGTCCGGCGCGCCGACGCGTTCGATGAAATGCGCACCGGCCAGCAGGTCTTTGCGTTCCAGCCAGTCGATCAGTTCATCCAGAATCGGCTTGACCTTCATCAGCACCAGGGTGTCGAAATCGGGCAGCAGGCGATCGATGGCGCTCACGCCGTATGCGGCGGGAACGATGGCCACCGTGTCGTCCTGCTCCGCGAACGGAACAGGGACTTCGGCGCAGGCGGCGGTGAAGGCGTTGACGCCTGCGATGATCTCCACCGGCACCTGATCATCCAGTGCGCGCACAGTGCGCGCCAGGTGGCCGAAAGTGGCGTAGGTGCTGGCGTCGCCCTCGACCAGGAACAGCACGTCGCGTCCCGCGCGCAGCCAGGGCAGCACGGTTTCGGCGGCCTTGAGCCAGGCGCGCCCCAGCTTTTCGCCGTCGTGCGTCATCGGGAACAGCAGCAGCGCATGATCGGCAGGCGGTTCCAGCCCGGCGCGCAGGACGATATCCAGGGCGTAGCTCGGCGTCTTGCCGCTGCGGGCCGGATAGACCCAGACGGCGTCGCGCCGCTGCAGCGCTTCCCAGGCGGCGCGCGTGATCAGGCCGGGGGCGCCAGGGCCGAGCGAGATGCCCCACAAGGTGCCGCTCATGCTTCGCCTCCCGCGCGGCGCGCGCAGACGATCCAGACCGGGTTTTCGGCCGCCATGCGGTGCATGTGCAGGATAGGTTTGCTGCGCGCGGCCTGCAGCTGCAGCACATCCCAGGCCACGCCCTCGCCTTCCAGCGCTTGCAGCGCGGCGGTGGCGGTGGCCAGGTTTTCCAGCGTGACGAAGTTCATCACCAGCGTGCCGTGCGGCCGCAGGCGGCGAACCACGCCGGTAATCAGGGCGGACAATTCGCCGCCGGAACCGCCGACGAAGACCGCGTCGGGATCGGGCCAGGCGTCCAGGCCGTCCGGCGCCTTCGCGTGGTACAGGCTGTAGTTGGCGACGCCGAAGGCTGCATGGTTGCGGCCTGCGATGGCATAGTCTTCTTCGTTCTTTTCGACGGCGAACACATGTCCTTGCGGGCAGAGGCGGGCCGCTTCCAGTCCGACCGAACCAGAACCGGCGCCAATGTCCCACACCACGCTGTCAGCGCGCAGCTGGAGCCGCGCCAGGCTGACGGCACGCACTTCCTGCTTGGTAATCAAGCCTTTCTCCGGCTGCCGCTGCTCGAACGCCGCATCCGCCAGGCCAAAGCGCACGGGGCTCGGCATCGGCGTCACGCGCCACAGCAGCACCACGTTCAGGGCCGCGAAGCGCATGCCCGCCGCTTCCTGGGGGCTGAGTTCGGCCAGCACGCGTTCCTCCGGCTGCAGCAGGTTTTCCGCCACCGCCATATGGAAATCGTCGCCCAGGCCCTCCGCCAGCAGCAGGCGGGCGATACGGTCGGGGCTATTGTCAGGGCTGGTCAGCACCAGCAGGCGGGAATGCTGGCGCAGCGACTGCGCCAGTGCATACAGGCCGTGGCCGGGCGCACTTCCGCGCGCCCATTCGCCCGCATCGCGCGCATGCACCGACACGATGCGCGCATCCTGCCAGGCCAGGCCGATCCGGGCGCAGGCCAGCTGCAGCGTCGACAGGTTGGGCAGGATATCCAATGCCTGCACGCATAGGTGCTGGGCCAGGTAAGGTGCGATGCCGTGGCAGAGCGGGTCGCCGGTGGCCAGCACCACGCAGCCCAGGTTATCGGCGCGTGCGGCGCGCACCCATTCCGGCACCTCTTTCAGGCGCCCGGTCAGGTCGCGGCAGACGGCACCGGTCTTGAATTCGTTTTTCAGCAGCGCCAGCGTGCGTGCGCCGCCGATCACCACGTCGGCGTTGCGCAGCCAGGCCAGCGCGGTCGCGTTCAGACTGGCAGCGCCGTCGTCCAGCACGCCGATCACGCGGCAGGGGTTGGGGTCGATTACATAACTATCCATGGTTTCATTCGGGACTGGGTTCGGGGTCGATGTCGAGGATGTGGTCGATGCCGATGCGCCTTGCGTCGGCCGGGCGCTCCTGCGGCAGCGCCGGCGCCGACCAGACGTCGGCCACCTGGTTGCCGCTGAAGTCGCACACCAGCACCCGCAGCTGGAAGGCGCGGCCATAGCGTTCGGGCGCGGTCAGCGTATCGATGGCCGCTTGCGCCAGCGCGTGGTGGAAGGCGTCGCCCAAGCCGCGTTCCACCATCAGTTCCGCCCCGAAGCGCGCCGTCTCGGCGGCGGCGATGGCGGCGCAATCCTCCGGCGCGGCGCCGATGCGGCGCGCGATTTCCGCCACCAGGTCGGTATCGACCTCGCTGCGGTTGGCGTGGGTGATGGTCTCGCCTTGGGCGATCTTGGTCAGTTTGCCCACCATGACCGCCAGCACCACCAGGCCGATACGCTGCGTGGCCGCCTCGTCCAGCGCGTAACGCAGGAAGTCGCCCATCTGCACGAAGCAAGCCGACGGCAGTTCGGGGCGCTCGGCGCGCAGCGCGGCGATGGCGAAGGTTTCGGTACGCCCCCCCGTGGTCAGCGCCACGACTTCATGGCCGGTGGTCGCTGCCACCTGCACGCCCTGCACCACGCTGGCGCGCCAGGCTGCCGTCGAATACGGCTTGACGATGCCGGTGGTGCCGAGAATGCTGATGCCGCCCAGGATGCCCAGGCGCGCATTGGTGGTCTTCTTTGCCATCACCTGCCCGTCGGGTACGCTGATGGTGACTTCGATGCCGTGTTCCTGCAGCAGCGCGGGCGCGGCTTCGCGCAGGTTGTCGGCGATGTTACGGCGTGGAACCGGATTGATCGCCGGACCGCCCACGTCCAGGCCCAGGCCGGGCATGGTCACCGTGCCGACGCCGTCGCCCGCGACAAAGGTGACGGTGCCGGGCTGGGCGGGCAGCAGGCGCAAGTCGACCGTCAGGTGGGCGCCGTCGGTGCAGTCGGGGTCGTCGCCGGCAAACTTGACCACCATGGCATGCGCGGATTGCGCATCGCAGCGGCCATCCTGCACGGTAAAACGCACCCGGCTGCCGTTGGGCAGCAGGCTTTCAATCTCGCCCGGCACCTGGCCGGTCGCCATGCCAAGCACCGCGGCGCGCGCAGCGGCGGCAGCGCAGGCGCCGGTCGTGAAACCGGTGCGCGTGCCGCGTTCGGCCGCAGCCTTTTCCTTCATTCCTGCCCTGCTTTCTGCTTCGCTTCGGCCAGGGCCAGCAACGCGTGCAAGGCCGCCACCACCAGGGTCGAACCGCCTTTGCGGCCGCGGATCACGATCCACGGCACCTCGGCGATTTCCGCCATCAAATCCTTGGATTCGGCGGCCGAGACGAAACCGACCGGCATGCCTACCACCAGCGCCGGGCGCACGCCCTCTTCGCGGATTAGGCGTACCAGCTCGATCAGGGCCGTCGGCGCATTGCCGATGCCGACGATGGCCCCCTCCAGCAAGCCAAGGCGGTGGGCTTTGCGCATTGCCTGCACGGCGCGGGTGGTGTCTTCCAGCTTGGCCGTCTCAATCACGTCGGCGTCGCTGATGAACTGGTACGTCTTCATGCCAAAGTGCGCCAGGCGCGGCTGCGACAGGCCGGAGCAGATCATCTCGACGTCGGCCACCACCGGCGTTGCCCCTGCCAGCATGGCGGCAATGCCCTCTCGCACAGCGGAGGGGTGGAAGTCAGTGAGGCCGTTGAAGTCGAAGTCCGCGTTCGCATGGATCATGCGGCGCACGATCGGCCATTGCGACTCGGTATAGGAATGCGGGCCGGTTTCGGCATCGATGATCGCGAAGCTGTCATGCTCGATGGCCTGGCCGGCGCGGGTCAGCTGCTCGGTGACGGTATTGACGGTGCTCATGCCGGCTGCGTCTCCGCTGGAGCATGATCGTGATGCTCGTGGTGGTCGTGCTGGTCGTGGTGGGGATGGCCGTGCTCATGCGCATGGTCGTGCGTATGTGCGTGCGAATGGCCGTGCCCCAGGTCGTGCGCGATTTCGCGGTAGCTGCAGCCGTCGCAAGGCAGGCGGCTGTCCGGCACGCCGGCGCGCAGGTCTTCCACGCGCTGGTCCATCAGCTCGAAAATCTCTTTTTCAAAGCCGAAGTGCTCGGTGCAGGCGAAGCGAACTTGCGGATATTGCACGCGCAGATGCTCCACCTGACGGTGGATGCGCTCCATCAGGGTTCCGGTGTACAGGTAGTACGGCAGAACGACGATCTGGCGCATGCCCAGCGTCACGTGGCGCTGAACCACTTTTTCCAGGCGCGGCCAGGTGATGCCGGTGAAAGCCAGGTCCACCAGCTCGTGGTCGCCCTCTTCCAGCAGCCAGCGCGCCATCTTGGCCATTTCACCGTTGGCGCCGCGGTCGGAGGAACCGCGTCCCAGCACCACCACGCCGGTGGTGGTCGGATCGGGCATATCCAGCGATCCCATCGCCTTGCGCAGGCGGCGCTTCAGGATAGCCAGGATCGGATCGCAAGCCATCAGGTGCGGCGCCAGCAGGAATTCGGTCTGCGGCGAGGCGAGGCGAGCGTGCTCGATAGCCTCCGGGATTTCCATTTTGACGTGGCCGGCGGCGTTCAGGATCAGCGGTACCACCAGCACGCGGCGCGAGCCTGCTGCCACCGATTTCAGGCTGGCGTTCAGCTCCGGCGGCGCGAACTCGATGAAACACAGCTCGATGCGCCAGTCCGGGCGGCGCGCACGCCACAGGTCCACGAATTCGCGGATTTCCTGGTTGCCCGACTCTTCGCGGGAGCCGTGGCCGACGACGAGGATGGTATCGTTTGCTGCGGTGATTGCTGGCACCATGATATGTTGTTTCATGCGCTGGCCTTTCTGAAACGGTGGGTGAATGTTGGGTCGTACAATTTCGAGCGCACCAGGGTTTCCCAGTGCAGTGCGCCCAGCGTGGGGCTGGCCACGATCATCGCCTGGCTGGCGACGCCGGCCTCGCGGCAGCGCTGCTTGATGTCGGCCAGCGTACCGCGCAGGATTTTTTCCTCGCCGGGCCAGCTGGCTTTGTGCACCACCAGCATGGGCGCGTCCTCCGGCCAGCCGGCCGCACGCAGCGCCGCCTCGACCTTGTACATCAGGGTAATCGACAGGAAAATGCACAGCGTAGTGCGGTGCGCCGCCAGGCTGGCAAGGTCTTCGCCTTCCGGCATCGGTGTGCGGCCCTCGACGCGGGTGAGGATCACGGTTTGCGTCACCTCGGGCAAGGTCATCGACTCGCCCGCGGCGGCCATCGACGCCATCGCCGACGACACGCCCGGCACCACGGCCCATTCGATACCCGCTTCGGTCAACGGCCGCGCCATTTCGATCAGCGCGCCGTACAGGCCCGGATCGCCGGTCTGCAGCCGCACCACGGTAGCATGGATGCGCGTCTGTTCGATCAGCCATGCCGTCATTTCTTCCAGCGTCATGTCCTTCGAATCGCGGATCGCACAGCCGGGCGGCGCGTACATCGTCGCGGCGCGGTCGACCAGCGAACCGGCGAACAGCACGGCGCCGGCTTGCGCCAGCAGCTTCTGGCCCTTGACGGTAAGCAGTTCCGGGTCGCCTGGACCGGCGCCGACAAACCAGACTTTGCCTGTGGTGCCGGATGTCATATCTGTATTTCTCCTGAAAATTCGGTGATTGGGAGCGCACGCAGCGCCGCCAGCAAAGCATCCATGCTGCGCGGCGCCGCCCCGGCTGGCAGTACGCCGCGCGCGGCCAATTCCGTATGCAGGACCAAAGCCTGCGGCAGGCGCTGGCCGGCCGCTTGCAGGGCGTCGCCATGTGCGCGAAGGTTGCGCGCCGGAGTGGAAGCGATGCAGCGCCCTGCCGCCATCAAATGGATGTCGTCGGCCCAGCGCCAGGCAAAGTCGACGTCATGGGTGGATAAAATGGTGGTCACGCCGCGTGCGGCAAGACGGTCGAGCAAGGCTTCGAGTTCGACCTGCATCGGCGCATCCAGGCCCGCCATCGGCTCGTCCAGCAGCAAGACCTCAGGCTCCATGGCCAGCACGCCGGCGATGCAGACGCGCTTCTTCTGGCCAAAACTAAGGTGATGCACGGGACGGCGGCCATATCCGTCCAAGCCCACCGCCTCCAGCGCGGAGGCGACGCGGGCGCGCACGGTGGCGTCGTCCAGGCCGAGGTTCAACGGCCCGAACGAAACATCTTCTTCGACCAGGGCGGAGAACAGTTGGCGATCTGGATTCTGGAACACCAGGCCAACGCGGCGGCGCAGCTCCGACAAGCCCGCGCGTCCATAGTCATACGGCTTTCCATGCCAGCGCAGCTGGCCGGCGGACGGGCGCAGCAAACCGTTCAAGTGCTCCAGCAGCGTGGTCTTGCCGGCCCCGTTAGCACCCAGCAAAGCATGGCGGCGCCCTGCGCCGAGCGATAGGTTGCAGCCGCGCAGGCCTTCGCTGCCGTCGCTGAACCGGTGCTCCACCGCTTCCAGTTCGATCAGTGCGCTCATGCTCATAGGCGATCCCGCACAGCCAACGCAAGCAACAAGCCGCCCGCCAGCAAGGCCAGGCCGACCTGGCGGCGTGCATCGGGGAAGGAAGCAGGCAGGAAACGCAAACTTCCCTGCCAGGCGCGCGCATCGGCGGCCATCTGCAGCGCGGACGCACGCTGCCATACTTGCACCGCCATCTGTCCGGCCAGCAAACCCATTGAGCGCCAGGACTGGCGCCAGCCGCTATGTCCAAGGCGCGCGCCCTGCGCCGTGCTGCCCTCGTCCCAGGCCTGGCGCAGCACGAACAGCATGCGGTAGCTGAGGACCATCATGTCCAGCAGCAGTTCCGGAACATGCAGGCGGCGCAACAGCAGCAGCAGGTCCGGCATCGGGGTGGTCAGCATCAGGCCGAGAACCGCCGCCAACACCGCCAGCGAGCGCAGTGCAATCTGCATGACCGCCGGCAGCAGCACCGGCGTCCATTGCCAGCCTCCGGCCGCGGATGGCGTGACCAGCATGGTGAGGCAAGACAGGGACAGGAATCCCAGCGGCGCCAACGCGACAGCCAAATAGGTTCGCACCGGAACGCGCGCACCGGCCAACGTGGCAAGCATCGACAACAACGCCAGCACGGCCAGCGTTACAGGGCTTGCTGCGAGCCAGGCAGCGGCAATCCCCGCCAGTGCGAACAGGGCCTTGGCGGACGGCGCGACACCTTGCCAGCGGCAGGCGTATGCCGCAGCATCAATCCGCACGGTCGTCCTGCGCGGACGCCTTGCGTCCAACTTCGCGGGCAACCGACGTACCAAGCCAGAAGCCGATCACACCAGCGCCGAGCGCCGCCTGCAGCGCGAAAAGAAGCGATGCGATCTCGCCGCTGGGCGGCTCGAACAACGGGGCAAACCAGGGCCGGTAGTCCGGTGCAATGGTGGTAATCGCCAGCTGGGCGCGCGCATCGGCGCCACTAAATGCCTCCGGCGCGGCGCTGCCCGGCTCCGCGGGAGGCACTGCCGCGAACCACAGCGGCAACACGGTCAACAGAACAATGGCAAGCCAGATCAAGCCGGTACGAGCCTTCATGCCGTCTTCTCCTTCGCCAGCGTCATCACCGGCAGCACACGCAGTTCATGCGCATTGAAGCGCGCCATGGCATTCACCACCAGCACCGTCAGCAAGCCTTCGCTGATCGCGATCGGCAGCTGGGTCAGCGCGAAAATGCCCGCGAACTTGGTGAACGAGGCGCTGAAGCCGCCGGCCGGATCGGGAAAAGCCCATGCCAACTGGGCGGAAGTGGTCATATAGGTGGCCAGGTCGCCGATGCAGGCGGCCAGAAACACCGCCACGGCGCGCGACAAGCCAAGTGCGGCGACCGCACGGAACACACCGTAAGAGACAAAGGGGCCGACGATTGCCATCGAAAACACGTTGGCGCCCAGCGTGGTCACGCCGCCATGCGCCAGCAGCAGCGCCTGGAACAGCAGCACGACAAAGCCCACCGGCACCATCGCGGCGGGACCAAACAGCAGCGCCCCCAGGCCGACGCCGGTGGGGTGGGAACAGCTGCCCGTCACGGATGGCAGCTTCAGGGCGGACAGCAGGAAAGCGAAAGCGGCGGCAACGCCCAGCAGCATGCGCTGTTCGGGATGCGCCTGCAGCTTGCGCCCCATGCTGCGCAAGCCCCAGGCCAGGAATGGCGCGGAAACGGCCGCCCAGCCGATTGCATGCGCGGGCGGCAGGAAACCTTCCATGATGTGCATTCGATACCTCCCGTCGAATGGTCTATAAGGACACCACTACGGGGGAAGTAAAGGGCAGTCGACTGCTGGCGGGGATACAAATGCGGAAAGCCGGTCGACAGCGGCTTCCCGTCACCCCGGAGAATAGTGCTGATAAATGTGGGCCGGTATTCTGGCTCGCCTTCGTCCTCCTCCGGGCCTTCCCGCGTTTTATCGCAGTGGCGTGTTGCCGGAGTCGTCAGGCTTACAGCAGCGGGGGCTGCACCGGAATGGCTGCTTTTGGCAGTTTCACCGGTTTCCCGTTTAACGCGCTCCCCTGGCCGGGTCGCGCGCACCCAGCCGAATAGTACAGTAAAGAGCTCGGGCGTGGCAAATTGCCGGATGCGAATCCGGGGACGTCTCGCGTCCCTTTGTCACATGACCTTCCCGATTAATGAGCGGAAGCGTGTGGGCGAACACTGTTGGATTAATATATAACCGGGCAGGAAGGAGGTCGCGATGTTCGAGCTCAACCTGCCCTGGTGGGAGTACATCCTGCGCGGCGCCGCAGTGTACTGCGCGCTGCTGCTAATGATGCGCCTGAGTGGCAAACGAACCATCGGCCAGTTCACCCCGTTCGACCTGCTGGTGGTGATGCTGTTGAGCGAATCGGTCTCCCCCGGATTAACCGGTGGCGACAATTCCGTCGCGGGCGGCATGATCGTGGTGGTGACACTGGTAGCGCTGAACATCGCCATCGCCTTTATCACAGCCCGCAGCAAGAAGGCAGCCGACTTGCTGGAAGGCACCGCAGTCCTGCTCGGCCGTGATGGAAAAGTCTTCAAAGATGCCTTGCTCAGCAACCATGTGGCCGAAAGTGACCTCGAACAAGCGCTGCGCGAAGCTGACTGCCCGATCGAAAAGATGAAATATGCCTTCCTGGAGGCAGATGGCAAGATCACGATCCTGCAACATTAAACGCTAGTAGGTCCGGCTTGGCCAGACAGACCTTGTTCAGCTGTCGCTCGCTTGCCCTCCTTAGCTGAGGGTGACGTTGCGAAAGCAGTCAATCGAATGAAAATCAATTGCGACAGAAAACGGCCCTTGGTGTTCACCTTTGTCCGCTCCCTCGATTGCATTTTTCGCCGCCATACGGCTTTCACGCCAAGTTGTTCAACCCGGGAAAAGAGATGCTTGTAGCCACGTAAGCACAGCGATTCATTGGCACCGTGACCCTGCAATTCGTGTCCTAAGCCCTTCCAGGCCGGCTCTGCCTTGATGGGTGGCACCTAAAGCGCTTCAGCAAAGGCCGTTGACGGTCTAGCCAGTTGAACCATTTTTTTAATCTTTGTGGCCTTTTCAAAATGGTCCAGTTCGTGTTCGCGAATCCACCATTCAGCGGCTTCCATCAGCAACTCAGGATTGTCATTCTTGTTTGCGAAAAAGGCATAAAAAGACAGGCCAACATCTGGTCCCTTTTTAGCTATTTTTTCGTCACAAACTGCAATCATTTTTTCCCTTAGTGAATCTCTCATTTCTTCGATTTACTCCATTTCCCCTTGGCGTCAGACCAGGTCTGAGCGATTCCAACTAAACAATGACCATGCCTACGTTTCTGCTGCGACGAACGCAGCGCAACCACTTTGCATATTTACGATGCGCCCATCAAGTGGGCTGACGTCCGAAGTGCAGACGCCATAGTCGAGGAAATTTGCATTACCATCGATGCGAACCATGGAAACACATGCGCAGCAGTGCCCCGCAAGTCCTTGCGCAAGTGGAACGCCCCAGCGCTCTGCGGTCCGGCGCGCGTGCTCAAAACTCCATTCTGCTTCCGGCGTAAGGCCTATCGCATCACCGGTTCCGGAGTGGAGAATGCCATCTTCCGCGCCTATCCACACTTGCCCCGGAAGTCGAACATCCCAACCCGAGGTGTCGGAACACATTACCACAGAGACTAGTAGACTGTAACGGTTGAATCCGTAGTGATGCGCCGTTTGGCGTCGAAGTATTTCCACTTCACAGGCTTAGGCGCTTCGTTGTATTTGCGGATATAGCGCATGAGCTTGGCCTTGAGATCCTTGACTGAAGTGAATACGCCACGTGCTATCACGTCACGTTCGATCTTGGCGAACCAAAGTTCAACCTGATTCAACCAGGACGAGTAGGTCGGGGTGAAGTGCATGTGGACGTTCGGATGCTGTTCGAGGAAGGCGGTGACCAGCTTGGTCTTGTGGGCGGAGAGGTTATCTGCGATGACGTGGATTTCTTTGCGCCTGGGTTGGTTGGCAACGATATCGGTCAGGAAG
>NZ_KE384356.1:0-316290 GCF_000425385.1 Pseudoduganella violaceinigra DSM 15887
CTCGCGCACTTCCATTTCGACCAGTTCCAGCAGTTCTGCGTCGTCAACCAGGTCGCACTTGTTCAGGAACACGATGATGTATGGAACGCCAACCTGGCGTGCCAGCAGGATGTGCTCGCGAGTCTGCGGCATTGGGCCGTCAGCAGCGGAGCAAACCAGGATCGCGCCGTCCATCTGCGCAGCACCGGTGATCATGTTCTTGATGTAGTCGGCGTGGCCTGGGCAGTCAACGTGAGCGTAGTGACGGTTGGCGGTCTCGTACTCGACGTGGGCGGTGTTGATGGTAATGCCGCGTGCTTTTTCTTCTGGAGCAGCGTCGATCTGGTCGTAAGCTTTGGCTTCGCCGCCGAATTTCTTCGACAGAACGGTTGCGATAGCAGCGGTCAGGGTGGTCTTACCATGGTCAACGTGACCGATGGTGCCAACGTTCACGTGCGGCTTAGTCCGCTCGAACTTTTCTTTTGCCATTTTAGACTCCTAACAAATGTTGAGTTGCTGGGCACGCGCCCGACTAATCAGATGGATACTGCAGAATTCTGGTGCCCTTGACGTGGATTGAACACGTGGCCTCTCCCTTACCAAGGGAGTGCTCTACCACTGAGCTACAAGGGCTTATTTTTACTACCATGCTGCTTGGAGCGGGTGAAGGGAATCGAACCCTCGTCATAAGCTTGGAAGGCTTCAGCTCTACCATTGAGCTACACCCGCGAGGTCCGACAACATTCGACTACAACTTCACTCAGCTTCCTGCATTTGGTGGAGGGGACTGGATTCGAACCAGTGTACTCATAAGAGGGCAGATTTACAGTCTGCTGCCTTTAACCACTCGGCCACCCCTCCGCGAAGGAACCGCAGAGTATGAAGCAACTTCTAAACACTGTCAATGCTGTTATTTGCTTATTTCGCAAACGCTGCATGACGTGCGCTTCGGGGCGAGATTGTAAAGGCTAGCCCTGCAAAAATGCAAGTGTTGTTTTTGGGTTGCGGCAATTATTTTTGAAAGCCGGTAAAGCGGGCTCGGGCACAAGTGCCGACCCGAACCTGATCGGCTTGAAGAATCAAGGACTTAAGCCCTAAATGCTGTGCTTGCGCAGACAGTGCCAGCCCCTTGGGTCTGACACCGCCTTACCGGTTTTAGGGCGACAAGGCCGTCAACACCTGCGCTTTCAGCGCCCGAATCAGGGAAGTTTCATCCGGCGCCACCCCCTCCGGCGCCGGCAGCGCCCGGTCCGCATAGAACAAGCCCAGCTGCACACCCTGCAACACCAGCGGCAGCACGATAAAGCTGCGCGCATCCGGCAGCAGGTCGAGATGCCACTTCGGCAACAGATCGCGGATCTTGGTCGCATTCGCATCGGCGATCATCAAATCCGCATCATTTTCCAGCGCCAGGTGGAACAGGTCCTTGCCTTGCAGCGGAAACACGAAGCCCTCCTGCCGCAACGCCCGCTGCTCGCCCAGCGCAATGCGGGCCCGGAACTGCGCCGTCTTTGCATCCTTCAGGCACACCGTGGCAAAGCGAAAGCCCATGCTGCGATACAAGGTCTCCAGCACCGCCTGGATCAGCTCGTTGACCCGCGCCTTGCCTTCCACCCGCATCTCGGTCAATTCCTGCACGCCCGCCAGCAATTGCTCGCGCGCATCGAACGGCTTGCCGCTCGGGTAAGCGCCCTCTTTCGCGCCCGCATCCAGGCTGGCCAGCGCCAGCACGCTGGGCAGGGTGCCGGCCGCGCCGGGCATCTGGTTCGATTCCGCATACGGATCGCCCGGCTCGCCCTGCGCCCCCTTGCTGCTGCCGCCGTCGAGCTGCATGCTGTCCAGCAAGGCATCCATGCTGCTGCGCGCGCGCGTCAGCACGCTGGTCACCTGTTCGCGCTCGAGCCCCAGCGCATTGCCGAAGCGCTGGTGCAGCAGGCGCACATCATCGGCCGCCGCGCCGCCCGCGCGGGTCAGCGCGCGCGCCCCGTCGATACTGAAGTGCACCACTTGGCGTATCCATTCGGCGCGGTCCGGCGGCGGGCGCAGCGTGCCGCTGGACAAGGGCGCCAGCGAGCGGATGATCACTTCGGGGATTTTCCATTCGCGCAGCACGGTCGCCGTCAGCGTATCGTAGGTGCTGCCCAGGATCATCTGCGACGCCTGCGCCTGCGTGTGCTGGCCCGCCACCACCAGCGCGTTGATTTCGCGGAAGCGTTCATGCTCGCGCGAGGCGACCAGCAAGGGGCCCAGGTTCTTGAACAGGGCGCCGATGGAAGCTTCCTCGGCCTTCTGGTAGGGGCTATAGCGCGCCAGTTCGCGCCCCACCAGGCTGGCGCAGAGGGCCGTCTCCAGTTCCACACGCACGCTTTGCGCATGCTTGCTGTTGGACAGGGTATCGACCAGCAACATGGCCAGCGCCGTGGTTTTCACATTATCGAAACCAAGCAGCGAAATCGCATGGGAAATAGTGGTCACCGGCGCCCCGGACGCCTGGCGGTATTGCGGGGTATTGGCCAGGCGCAGGATCTTCTGCGTCAGCGCCACATCCGACAACACGTGGTAGGCCAGGCTCTGCGTGCCCTGGTCGTCGGAATCGGCCATCTGCACCACGCGCGCGATGGATACGCCGAGCGCGAACAGGCCCTCGTCATCGCTGCACAACTTCTTCAGCAGGTAAGCGCGGACCGGCCGTTCTTCTGGAGGATTGCTGGAGCTCATAAGTCATTGTAGCGCCAGCAGCTATCAGATCGCGACGCGTACTCCTGCTTCGCGGCGCGGTGCCGGCCTGATGTTGTATTTCTTCAATATATCCTGGTGCAGGCCGGCCAGCGCATTGAGTTTGTTGTTGGCGGGGTCGAGGCGGCGCACGGTGGCCACCAGCGACAGCACATGCCGTCCCAGGGCGTCGTCCCAGCCATCGTTTTCCAGGCATTTCAGGATGGCCACGGCCGCATTGAAGGCCACTTGCGCATTGTCCGGCAGCTTGGCGACCGCTTCCAGCATCAGGTCGACCGCGCCGCGGAAGTCGCCGTTCTTCGCCAGCGCCGCGCCGGCCGCCACCATTTCGCCCACTTCGTTGCGGCTCTCGTCGGCCAGGCGGTGCGCCAGTTCGGCGCGGCCGCTCTTTTCCATCATGCGCACGGCGCGCTCCACGGCGCCGGGCGTGGCGGCGTTGCGCATCACATCGCGCATCACCTCGGTGGCCATGTCCTCCTTGCCCACCTCGAAGCAGGTGCGCGCCAGTTCCATCTTCATTTCATTCGACAGGCCGCTGGCGGTGCGCACGCCGGTCACCGCATAGTCCAGCGAGGCATTCATGCGCGCTTCGTTGCCGGTGAATTCGTGCAGGGCGGCCGAGGCGATGGCGCTGCAGATATCGGTATTGGGCGCGCCGGCCAGCGTCTTGTCGAGGTCGCGGATCACCGCCGCCGCCTGTACCGGATCGCCCTTCTTGACCAGCGTCTGCGCCAGCTTGGCATGGTCTTCCGGGGTGCGGAATTCGGAATAGCGCGTCTTGCTCACCACCTGCTTCATGGCCCGTTCGGCGCTGTCGACATCGCCCGCTTCCAGCGCCACTTCGCCCAGGCGGCGCAGGCGCCGCACGGCATGCGGCGACAGTTCGACCGCGTTGGCCAGCACCGCCTGCGCCGCCGCCAGGTCGCCGCTCGCCTCATGGGTGCGCGCCAGCCAGTCGTAGGCGTCGAGGAAGCGGCTGTTCTTGCCCAGCAGCTCTTCCAGCATGGCCCGCGCTTCATCGTAGCGGCCGCGCAGGTACAGGGTCTTGGCCTGGCCCAGGCGGGCCCAGTGCACCTGGCGGCTGGCCCACAGCTCGGCGTACAAGGGTTCCGCCAGTTCCGGCTCGCCTGCCTGGATATGCATTTCCGCCCGCAGGCGGCGGAACTCGGTGGCGAAGCGCGGCTGCGCCGCCTCGCCTTCCTGGCAGGCTTCGATCGCGGCGCGCAGATCGCCCATATCGATCAGCTGGTGCACCGGCAGCAAGGCGTTGCGGCGGTCGAGGGCGCGCCAGATGCGATCCAGCATGGCGTCGGCCGCGAACGGCTTCAGGATGTAATCGTTGGGCATCAGCTCGGCGGCCGAGACCACCTTGCTGAACTGGCCTTCGCCGGTGACCATGAAAAACATGGTGGAGGCATTGATCAGGCGGTGGTCGCGCAAGTCTTCCAGCATCTGCTGGCCGTCCTGGCCGCCCTCGAGCGCGTATTCGCACAGCACCAGGTCGTAAATCCGGGTCTCCAGGGCGCGGATGGCCTGGTTAGAACTGGCGGCGTCTTCGATCCGCACCAAGCCGCACAGGCTCAGCATATTGTGCAGGCTGGCGCGCATGCTGGGATTGGGCTCGATGACCAGCGCTGTCAGGCCCTTCAGTTCATTCATGGCTCTCGGCGTAGGGCATAGGCTGCCCTTATTTTAGCGCTTGCACGCTACGCGCCGTGAAAATTGGTGAGAATGAAGATGACGGCGCGGCGCGGCCGCCACAGTTGGGCTCAGGCGCCCTGGCCCAGGCCGGGGCTGCGCTCGACGACGTCATTCAGGGCGGTGACCACTTCCGGATCGAACTGGGTGCCGGCACGGTCGCGGATATAGGTCATGACTTCCGGATAAGGCCAGGGTTCCTTGTAGGGACGCTCATGCAGCAGGGAATCGAAGACATCGACCACCGCCACAATGCGCGCCGAGAGCGGAATCTGCTTGCCCTTGAGCTGGCTCGGATAGCCGCCGCCATCCCAATGCTCATGGTGGCCGCCGGCGATTTCGGCGCCATAGGTCAGGTAGCTGACGCCATCGACCATATTGGCCGCACGCTCCAGCACGCTGCGCCCGACCGCCGCGTGCGTCTGCATCAGGGCCCGCTCATCGTCGGTATGGGCGCCCGGTTTCAGCAGGATATGGTCGGGAGTGGCGACCTTGCCCACGTCGTGCAGGATGGAGGCCAGGCCGATCATGTCCACCAGCTGCGGCGTCAGCTCATCGTCATATACGCCGCGCTCCTTCATGCGCGCGGCAATGGCGGTCGACAGCTGCTGCACGCGCCGCACGTGGCCGCCGGTACAGCCGTCGCGGAATTCCGCCAGGTCGGCCAGCGCCACCACGGTGGCTTCCTGCGCCTTGCGCAGCTGGCCGAACATGTACAAATTGTCAAAGGCGGCGGCAATGCGCTCGCAGAACACTTCCAGCAGGTCGCGCTGGATCTGGGCCAGCGGCCAGGGCGGCGTCACGGAAATCAGCACATCGCGGTTTTCGTGCGTGTGAATGTAGAGCACATTGGCAGGATGCTCGAACTGGCTTTTCTTTTCCTGGAAGGCTTTGCGGATGGTCGGCCACAGCGGATGGCTGGCCGGCATCTGCTCATTTTCCGCCAGCGGCGCATAGCCGCCGGTGGCCGCCACCACGGTGGTATCGCCGGTATCGACCTGCATCAGGCACAGCACGCCGTCCGCGCCCACGTCGAGGATGGCCGATACCTGGTTCAGCACGCCGGAGGCGAACTCGCGCAGCGAATGGATCTGGTACAGATTGGTCGCGCCGGCCAGGATCTTGCCCAGGCCGATGCGCGAACGCTCCAGCATATTCAGGCTCTCATACGCGCGCAGCGCCGAGATCACGGTCGTAAACAGCTTTTGCGTGGTGAGTTCGGTCTTGGCCTTGTAGTCGTTGATATCGTATTCGATGATCACGCGCTGCTCGGGCGCCTGGCCCGGCTGGCCGGTGCGCAGCACCACGCGCACGATGGCGTTGTGCAGCTCTTCGCGGATGCGGCGCGCCAGCAACAAGCCGGCATCGTCCGTTTCCATGACGACATCGAGCAAGACCAGGGCAATATCGGGCGTGTCGCGCAGGATGTCGAAGGCTTCCCGGCCGCTGTAAGCGGAAAACAGTTCCAGCTCGCGGCCCTTGAAGCTGACGTTGCGCAGGGCCAGCCGGGTCACCGCATGCACGTCCTGGTCATCATCGACGATGAGCACGCGCCATAAGCGCTGTTCAGGCGATCCCGCCGATGCTGGCTGCTTTTCTTCTTCGTCTTCTTCGAGAAGCCAGTTGTCATCGACGGCGTGAGGGTCCGCCATGAAGTCTCCTTGATCAAAATGCGCTAATCTTTAGATCCAGCATAATCAGATTTGACTTGGCTAGCAATTAAAAATTGCCCACTCGTAAATCGCTTTGCACTCTGATACGCTTTGACAACACAGATTTTGCTAAAGGAAAAAACCATGCAAGTTAATGCGCAAGAAGACGCTGGGCAAGGCAAGGA
Source organism: Pseudoduganella violaceinigra DSM 15887 (assembly GCF_000425385.1). Taxonomy (GTDB): domain Bacteria; phylum Pseudomonadota; class Gammaproteobacteria; order Burkholderiales; family Burkholderiaceae_D; genus Rugamonas; species Rugamonas violaceinigra. The sequence continues at coordinate 6,251 of NZ_KE384356.1, forward strand.
ATTCCTGGCATTCAAGCTGGGCGCAGAAGAGTACGGGATCGATATCCTGAAAGTGCAGGAAATCCGCGGTTATGAAGCGGTCACCCGGATTGCCAATGCGCCCGACTTCATCAAGGGTGTGATCAACCTGCGCGGCATCATCATCCCGGTGGTCGACATGCGCATCAAGTTCAAGCTGGGCGAGCCCGTCTATGACCAGTTCACGGTGGTGATCATCCTCAACATCAATGGCCGCGTGGTCGGGATGGTGGTCGACTCGGTGTCGGACGTGACCACCCTGATGCCGGCCCAGATCAAGCCGGCGCCGGACCTGGGCACCGCCTTCAGCTCCGAATACATGATCGGCCTGGGCACGATCGACCAGCGCATGCTGATCCTGGTGGACATTTACCGCCTGATGGCCAGCCCGGAAATGGGCCTGAGCGAAACGCTGGCGGCCGGCGCCGCCTGAACACGCCGGGCTCAGCCGGCCTTCGCGCGCGCGCAGCCGCTCTGGCCGGCGCCCAGGTTCAAGTTCTGGTAACGGATTTCATATTTACCGTTCGACAACTGGTCAACCACCAGCTTGTCATGCGGCTGCACATAGGCATAGCGCACATTCGCGCGGCGCTCCAGGTCGTACACCTTGATGAAGACCGGCGCGGCGTTGGCGCTGTTGTCCAGCGTGAGCTGCATGTCCTCGCCTTTGTTACCGACCGGGAAACCTTCCACATAGCCGGATTGGGCCGGCCACGGTTCGCCATTGGGCGCCACCGGCGGCGCCACCTCGGCTTCGCAGTCGACGGCGGCGCTGGGCAGCACCACCTGCGACAGGGCCAGCACCTTGATCGGCGGCGCAGCAGAGGATGGCAGCGTCGGCTCCGGCGAATACGGTTTGGCCACAGCCCAGCCATCGTCCGGCGTGACTTTTTCCACCCGCGGCGGGTGGATGCGCGGCGTGGCCGCCGCGGTGGCGGTGAGTTCGGCGGGCGGCTTGCCGCCCCAGGCGCCGGCCAGCACGCTGGACATGGCGCGCGGCTCGCTGACGGTGAGTATCCCGCCCAGCCAGCCGGCCGCCGCAGCGCCGCCCACCGTCCCCCAGAAACGCCATGATTGCAGGACGCGGGGCCGGCGCGGCAAGTCGAGCTGGTCGGACCAGCCCGGCTCGTGGCCCGCCTCATGCCTGGTGCTCTCCAGCCACTCGATTTCCCATTCTTCCTGGGTGATCCACTCGTCGTGCTCCTTGCGCCGTTGCGGATCGGACAAGGCGCCATACGCCGTGTTGACGATCGCCATGATGCGGGCCGCCTTCTCATCACCCGGATTCTTGTCTGGATGATATTTCTGGCTCAGGGCCTTATACGCCGCACGTATGACTTCCTGCGGCGCGCCACGGGCCACCTTCAGGTTGTCATAGTGAGTATGTATCTTTCCCATTTTTAAATGATATTACAAACGGTGGCTGCGGTCGCTACTCAGCAATGGCTCGGGCAACGCGATGCCGTGGCCAATCACCAGCACCTTGAACAATTCTCCCATTTCGGCAGGAGAAAGCAATTTCTGTAGCGCGTTAGCGTGCGGCAAGTAATTCAGGGCGTCGGCCGGATCGAAACGCTGGATCAATTCGCCGATCCCGGCGCCGATCAGGAATCCCGCCTGGCTGTTGTAAGCCAGCACATCGGCGCCCGCATCCTGGGCCGCCAGCGCCATGGCCGTGAAGTCGACGTGGGCGGTGATGTCCTGCAGACCGGGCAGGTAGAACGGTTCCGGGTGGGCGTGGTGGCGGTAGTGGCACATCAGGGTGCCGGTGGCGCGGTCGCCCAGGTAGAACTCGCGCGCCGGGAAGCCATAATCGAACAGGAACGCCGCGCCCTTGCCTTGCGCCAGCATGGCGGCCAGCGTGGCCATGAAACCGCAGCCGGCGCCATGCACCTCGGTCACGTAGCCGACCGGCAGCGCATCCGCCTCCGGAATCTGGCGCGCGATCTGCGCCTGCAGCGCGGCGCCGGCTGGCGTCGGCTGCCAGGCGAAACCGGCAGCGGTCGCCGTCACGTGCAACGATTGCCAGCCCGCCTCGGTCAAGGTGACCACGTCGACCGGCATCGCATCCAGCACCTCGTTGCCGAACACGACGCCGTCAAAGGACGCCGGCAGCGCATCCAGCCAGCGCACCTGCGGGAAATCGCGCAGCAGTGCCTGCTGGCGGGCGCGCAGCTCGCCGGACAGTTCGACGATGGAATAGCTCTCGAGCGCCACACCGGCGGCCGCCAGCTCGGTCAGGATGTCCTTGGCCAGCTTGCCGGTACCGGCGCCGAATTCCAGGATGTGCGGCGCGCTTTGGTCCATAATAGCGGCTGCGACATGCGCCAGCGTTTGCCCGAACAGGGCGCTCAGCTCGGGCGCGGTTGTAAAATCGCCATCCTTGCCCAGCTTGGCGGCGCCGCCGCTGTAGTAGCCCAGGCCGGGCGCATACAGCGCCAGTTCCATGAAGCGGGAGAATGGGATGGCGCCACCTTGCCGCGCAATGTCGTCGGCAATCAGGCGCTGCAAGGCTTGGGACGCGGCCAGCGCGTCGTTGGAAGGTGCTGGTAAAGACATGCCGGCATTGTAGCGGTTCAGCGCGGCCCGGCGCCATTTTGCTCGATTTGACTATGACTATCACAATTCCATTGCCGCGCGTGGCCCTGGTGACCGGCGCCGGTCGCCGCCTGGGACGCGCCATCGCCATCGAACTGGCGCGCGCCGGCTGGGACATCGCCGTCCATTACCGCAACTCGCACGACGAAGCGCGCGAGGTGGCGCAGGCGATTGCCGCCCTGGGCCGCCGCGCCGTCACGCTGCCATGCGATCTGTCCGACGAAGAGGCCGTGCGCGGCCTGCTGCCGGCCGCGCGCAAAGCGCTGGAGCGGGTCGACTGCGTGGTCAACAACGCTTCCCTGTTCGATTACGACAGCGACCTGAATTTCAGCCACGCCCGGCTCGACGCCCACATGCACGCCAACGTGGCGGCGCCGATCCAGCTGGCGCGCGCCTTGTACGACGCGACGCCGGATGGCGGCCAGGCCGTGGTGGTGAACCTGCTGGACCAGAAGCTTTATAATCTCAACCCTGATTTCCTGTCCTACACCCTGTCCAAGGCGGCGCTGCTGGCGGCCAACACCATGCTGGCCCAGTCGCTGGCGCCCAAGGTACGGGTGGTGGGCGTGGCGCCCGGCATCACCATGGTGTCCGGCGACCAGAGCGAGGAAGGCTTTGCCAAGGCGCACACCCAGACGCCGCTGGGCCGCTCCAGCACTCCCGAGGACATTGCCGCCGCCGTGGTGTATGCGGCGGGCGCGCGGGCATTGACCGGCACGACCCTGCTGGTCGACGGCGGCCAGCACTTGATGCCGTCACCGCGCGATGTGATGTTCCTTGCAAAATAAACGAATTTACAAATCCACCTGAAGGTATTCGCACGATGCTGTCCGCCCTGATTCACCCGCAACTGCAAGACTGCCGCCGGCTGTTCCTGCGCAACTATGAAGTGCTGATCAACATCGGCGTGCACGATTTCGAGAAAAAGGGCGAGCAGCGCGTCCTGATCAACGTCGACCTGTACATTCCGCTCGCCGTCTCGACCCCGAAGGCCGACGAACTGAACGAAGTGGTCGACTACGACTTCATGCGCGAAACCATCGCGCGCCGCATGGCCGCAGGCCACGTGCACCTGCAGGAAACCCTGGTGGACGATGTGGTGAAGGCGATGCTGGCGCATCCGAGCGTGCGCGCCGCGCGCGTATCGACCATGAAGCCCGACGTGTACCCGGACTGCGAAGGCGTGGGTGTGGAAGTCTTCCAGATCAAGGAACCAGCATGAACGCCGTCGTCGATACCAAGGCCGCCGACAAGGTCGCCCTCGAAAACAACAAGCTGCACAAGCGCCTGTGCCGACTGGTCGGCCAGGCCATCGGCGACTTCAACATGATTGAAGACGGCGACAAGGTGATGGTCTGCCTCTCCGGCGGCAAGGATTCCTACGCCCTGCTGGACATCCTGATGACGCTGCGCGAACGCGCGCCGATCGATTTCGAGATCGTGGCCGTCAACCTGGACCAGAAGCAGCCGAACTTCCCGGCCGACGTGCTGCCGGCCTATCTGGAAAAACTCGGCGTGCCGTTCCATATCGAGAACCAGGACACCTACTCCATCGTCAAGCGCCTGATCCCGGAAGGCAAAACCACCTGCTCCCTGTGTTCCAGGCTGCGGCGCGGCATCCTGTACCGCGTGGCCGATGAACTGGGCTGCAACAAGATCGCCCTGGGCCACCACCGCGACGACATCCTCGAGACCTTCTTCCTGAACATGTTCTTCGGCGGGAAGATCAAGGGCATGCCGGCCAAGCTGGTGTCCGACGACGGCAAGCACATGGTGATCCGCCCGCTGGCCTACGTGAAGGAAGAAGACACCGAGCGTTATGCCGAGGTGAAGCACTTCCCGATCATCCCGTGCGACCTGTGCGGCTCGCAGGAAAACCTGCAGCGCAAGCAGATCAAGGCCATGCTGCGCGAATGGGAGAAGAAGCACCCGGGCCGCGTGGAGAACACCTTCTCCGCCCTGTCCACCGTGATCCCTTCGCACCTGATGGACCGCGACCTGTTCGGCTTCAAGGACCTCAAGACCGACGGCATCGCCAACCCGCTGGGCGACATCGCCTTCGACGAGGAGCCCTGCTCGACGCCATCGGCCACGCCGGGCGTGATCCCGCTGCAGGCCGGCTAAGGCTGACGGATGGCGCGCGGTTTGCGCGCCTTCTCAAGCACGTCGCGCAAATTCATACGCAAATAGTCCAGGTTACCCACGTAGCTGGACATTGCGTGCAGCGCGCGCGCTTCGATTTCCTCGGGATCTGGGCCGTTATAACGTGCCATCTTGCTGACTATAAGGTCTACAGGACTGCGCACATAAACTTCAATATGCCTGGTTCCAAGCAGCACACGTATTGCATCTTTCAGATAGTCCTCATGCATTAGCGCAAACGTGCTCAAGTCGGTTTTCGATCGCGTGACGAAAGCGCGCCACGTCCGTAACGAGTCCATCAGACACCATTTGCGGGAACGAACGTGGCTTTACTCTGGTCTTGTCAAAGTACGAGCGCGCCGCACTATCGAGTGTCTTGGCATGCATCGGATATCGAGTCTTCAGTAACTGGGCCGCGAAACGGAACAAGTCCGCTTCGCCGTGCGATGATGGGCTGCGCTCCGCCCTGATTGCATCGATCAGGGCGCCAAGCATGGAATCTTCAGTCTCGCGGGCCGGGCTGGCTCTCAAGTCCGCCATCACAGCATTGCGATTCACAACACCCCAATCGTCAATTCTGTAGGATGACCCGATTTTTTCGAACCGCATGCGCAACTGTTCTCGCGCAAGGTCAATTGCGCGCAAAACTTCTGCACGAGTACATTCAAGCGCCAGCGAGGCATAGTGCGCAGTCGCTTTCTCGCCAAGCTGTTCAATTGTAAGCAGCACCGAGAAGCAGCGCCTTAAATCATGTTTGGGGAAGTCTTTGTATTTCATTGATGCCTCCTGAATCCCAGTTTAGTCCGTTATTTGATACACTTCAATTGCGTTATTTACAACATGACAGTTAGAATGGGTTTCTTCCTTAATCGCTGAAGGGGACCTCCCGATGCATCGCTTCCTCGGCTTCTGTGCCGCTTTCCTGATGTTGTCTGTTGCGCCGCTCCTGCATGCGGAGGAGCGGCCCGAGCTCGCCGTGGCGGTGGACCTGCGCCATGTGGCGCAAGACCTGTGGCGCGTGGATTACCGCTTTGCGCAAGCCGTGACGGCGGTCAAGCTGCCTTCCATCGGCGAATTTAGGAACAAGGAGTGGAAGGTGCTCACGCCAGGCATGGACATGAAATCCCGAGCGGACTTCGATGTCATTGCCTCCAAAGGCAAGCCGTTCAAGACGGCCAGCGTGCAGATCCGGACTTTCGACGGCTGGTCGCCCAAGGAGTATGTTTCCTTCAACCGTTTCGGCGATGGCGGGACGTCGGTCTACCTCGGCCACCTGCAAGGCGACGTCGAACAAGGCGGCAAGACGCTCTCCATGCACACCGATTTCAAGCTGTCTGGCCTGGCGCAGGAAAACGTGATCGCCCCGCCCACTAACCGCCTGCACCCGGGTGGCGTGCGCGGCTACGCCTACTTTGGGCCGGCGCAGGCTGTCCTTGCCGGTGCGGCGAAAGTCCTGATCGATCCAAGAACGCCGCAATGGCTGCGCGAAACGATACTCGATGTCGGCGCAAAAACTTCCGCCTACTACGAGAAGGCCTATCAGCGGCAGTTGAAGGACGAGCTCCTGATCATGGTCTCGATTGGCAATGTCGAATCGTCGGGCTTTTCGATCAAGGGAGGCACCATCATGGGCGCGGGCCAGGTTTCCTACCGGGTGGAAGGCAAACAGGTGCTGATCGACCATCCGAAGCTGCGCGAGTACGTCAGCAAAAACGTGGCGCACGAGATGGCGCACATATGGCAATTGGCGGTCTCACGCGGCGCCATTGGCGACGCCCAGGATCCTTGGATCCACGAAGGCGGCGCGGAGGCAATGGCACTCGATGCCCTGGCCCAGACCGGCCTGTTCAGCGAAGAATCGGTGCAGGCCTACCGCGCAAAGCAGGCCGCGACCTGCGAGAAACTTGGCGGCGCTGTCGATACCTACGACGGCATTTATGCCTGCGGCCTGATGCGCTTCGACAAGCTGGGCGTCGGCATCGTTCCGCTTTGGCGCTCCATGATGGCGGCGACCGAAGCGAGCGGCGCAGCCTATTCCCAGCAGATGATCGACACTATCGTTTCTGCGAAGTAGGCGCTGCTTGGGCGCGCGAGAAGGAATACGGCGCATCGGCGGGCGCGGTGCCGCGCTGCTGGTTCGCTTGCGCCGACATCGTCACATCGAAGGTGGCGCCGCGCAGTATCTCTTCGTGTGACAGCCAGTTGCGCTGCATCGCGCGGCCATTCAGTCTGGCGGCGCGGATATAACGCTGATCGGCGCCGTTGCCCGGCGCGTTGATGCGCAGCTGCTTGCCGTTTTCCAGGTGCACGGTGGCGTGCTGGAACAGCGGCGCACCCACCACGTACTGGCCGACGGCCGGCGTCACCGGATAAAAGCCCAGCGCCGAGAACACGTACCAGGCCGAGGTCTGGCCATTGTCTTCGTCGCCGCAGTAGCCGTCCGGCGTGGCCCTGTACATGCGGTTCAGCGTTTCGCGAATCCAGTACTGCGACTTCCACGGTGCGCCAGCGTAGTTGTACAGATAAAGCATGTGCTGGATCGGCTGGTTGCCATGCGCATACTGGCCCATATTCGCCACCTGCATCTCGCGGATCTCGTGGATCACGGAACCGTAGTAGCTTTCGTCGAACACCGGCGGGGTGCGCATCACGGCATCGAGCTTGTCGACAAACGCGGCGCGCCCACCCATCAGGTTCACCAGGCCGTCGATGTCGTGGAACACGGACCAGGTGTAGTGCCAGCTATTGCCTTCGGTGAAGGCATCGCCCCATTTGAATGGATTGAAGGGCGACTGGAAACTGCCGTCCTGGTTGCGGCCGCGCATCAGGCCCGTCTCCGGGTCGAACAGCTTTTTGTAGTTCATGGCGCGCTTGGCGTAGATACCGATTTCCGATGCCGGCTTGCCGAGCGCCCGGCCCAACTGATAGATCGCAAAATCGTCGTAGGCATATTCCAGCGTGCGGGCAGCGTTCTCGTTGATCTTGACGTCGTACGGCACGTAGCCGAGTTCCTTGTAGTACTGCACGCCTTTGCGGCCGACTGCGGACATCGGACCTTCGTTGTCGGCGCCGTGCTTGAGGGCTTGCCACAAGGTCTCGATATCGGGACTGCGGCTCCCCTTGATCCACGCATCGGCCACCACCGAGGCCGAGTTATTGCCGACCATGATGTCGGCATAGCCCGGGCTTGACCACTCGGGCAGCCAGCCGCCCTCGCGGTAAGCGTTGGCCAGGCCGGCCTGCATTTCGCGGTTGACCGATGGGTAGACCAGGTTCAGGAAGGGATACAGGGCGCGGAAGGTGTCCCAGAAACCGGTACCGCCGTACAGGTAGCCGGGCAGGACCTTGCCGTTGTAGGGGCTCCAGTGCACTGGCTGGCCGGAGGCATCCAGTTCGTACAGCTTGTTCGGGAACTGCACCATGCGGTACAGGCTGGAATAGAAGGTTCGCACCTGGTCGATGCTGCCGCCCGCCACTTCCACTTTCGACAGGGTGCGGTTCCACGCGGCCTTGGCACGCGCACGGGTGGTGTCGAAATCATCGCTTGCCAGCTCCCGCTGCAGGTTTAATTCGGCCTGTTCAGGACTGATAAAGGACGAAGCGACCTGCATGTGGACCTTTTCGCCGCGCGTCGTCTTGAAGCCTACGATTGCGCCGCTATGCCCACTTTCCATCTCCAGCGCGCCTGCCACCAGTTCCTTGCCGCGCCACACATCGGTGGACGTAAAAGGTTTATCGAACACCATCACGAAGTAGAGGCGGAAGTTCGACGGCAGCGGTCCGCGCGCATAACGCGTGCTGTAGCCGACCACCTTGCGCTGCTCGGGAACAATCTTGACGTAAGAACCCTTGTCGAATGCATCCACCACCACGTAGCTCTGGTCCGATTCAGGGAAGGTGAAGCGGATCTGCGCTGCGCGTTCGGTCGGCGTCAGTTCGGCGGTAACGTCGGAATCGGCGAGATAGACACTGTAGTAGTAAGGCTTTGACGTTTCGGCTTTGTGCGAGAACCAACTGGCGCGGTCGTCTTCCGTGAAGCGCTTAGCGCCTGTCACCGGCATAACGGAGAACTGGCCGTAGTCATTCATCCACGGCGACGGCTGGTGCGTCTGCTTCAAGCCGCGCAACTGATCGGCGTCGTACTGGTAAGTCCAGCCGTTACCCATCTTCCCGGTTTGCGGCGTCCACATATTCATGCCCCAAGGGACAGTGATTGCCGGATAGGTGTTCCCGTTCGACATTTCAGGCTTGCTGGCTGTGCCCATCAGGGGGTTGACCCATTCGACAGGGTCATCGACCTTGCCGACGAATTGCGCTGATGCCACCGGCGCCATCAGCACCAGCGCGAATGCGATCATCTTCATTGCTGGTATCCCGTTTGGCTGTATGGACGGGCGCTGCGTTCAACGCCCCAGTCTTTGTTCGGTTCTGCCTGCATGCGGAACGTCAGTTCACCGCCAGCCATGATGTCTTCGTGACGCAGGAAGCTGCGCGCCAGCGGCTTGCCGTTCAGGGTGACGCCGCCGACAAAGGCATTGACCGCCGACAGCCCTTCGGCACGGATGGTGAAGCGCTTCCCGTTCTGCAGGTTCAGCACCGCCTTGTCGACGAATGGGCGGCCGATTACATACTCATTACTGCCCGGCGCCACGGGGTAAAAACCCAATGCGGTGAAGACCAGCCAGGCAGACATCTGCCCCAGGTCATCATTGCCTGCCAGGCCATCAGGCTTGTTGTGGTACTGGCTGGCGACAATCTGCGCCAGCCGCGCCTGGGTCTTCCAGGGTGCGCCGGCGAAGTTGTACAGGTACGCCACGTGATGCGACGGCTCGTTGCCGTGCGCGTAATGGCCGATCAGGCCGGAGATGTCTTCCATGTGGGCGTAGGCATTGTCATCGACCTTGGCGTCGAACACCTGGTCGATTTTCGACTGCAGGCCGGCATCGCCGCCCAGCATGCCGACCAGGCCGGCGTTATCGTGCGGCATATACCAGGAATACTGCCAGGCGCTGCCCTCGGTGTAATCGCTGCCGAAGTTCGACTGCACCGGGTTGAACGGCTCCCGAAATTCGCCTGTGGATTTACGGGCGCGGACGAAGCCGGTCCTGGTGTCGAAGACGTTGCGGTAGTTCTGCGCGCGCCGGTAGAAACGCGCCGCGACATCCTTGCGCCCCATCTTTTCCGCCATGCGGGCGATCGTCCAGTCGTCGAAAGCGTATTCGACGGTCTTGGATGCGGCTTCCGGTTCCAGGTCGATCGGCACATAGCCCAGCTTCATGTAGTGCGCGAGCCCGCCGTATGGTCCGTAGTCGGCACTGGCAACCATCGCCGCCAGCGCCTGGTCGGCGTTGATGCCCTTGATACCCTTCATATACGCATCGGCGATCACCGGCACCGCGTGGTAGCCGATCATGCACCAGGTCTCCTGCCCATGGAAGGCCCACACCGGCAGGATGCCGTGCGGGCTATGCTGGCGCGAGGCGACCAGCGAATTCACGAAATCCGCATTGCGCTGCTCCGGCTGCACCAGGGTGAGCAAGGGATGCAGGGCACGGTACGTGTCCCACAACGAGAACGTCGAGTGATAGCGGAAGCCTTGGGCCTGGTGCACCTGGTTGTCCGGGCCGCGATATTTGCCGTCGCGGTCCATGAACAGGCTTGGCGCCAGCATGGCGTGATACAGGCTCGTATAGGCCATGGTGCGCATCTCGGCGCTTGCTTCGATCGTCACTGCAGACAGGGCTTCGTTCCACGCATTGCCTGCGCGCTGGCGCTCCGCATCGAAGTCCCAGCCCGGCATTTCCTCCAGGTTGGCGAGCGCGCCATCTTCGCTGACGGCGGACAAGGCGACTTTCACCAGCAGCGTGCCGTCTTCCGGCGTGCCGAAGTCGAAGGCGCCAACCAGCGCCTTGCCTTCCAGCTGGATCTTGTCCGAAGGCGTCTTGCCCGGCCCGGCAAAGCCCTTGTATTCCACACCCTCTTCCCGGTTATACAGGCTGCGGCTGGCAATCGGGCGTGAAAACTGCATTGCGAAATAGACCTGGCGTGCAGGCGCCCAGCCGCGCGTGATGCGCATGCCCGTGACTGTTGTGTTGTCGCGCACCCGCAGCGAGGACCACAGGTTCTTGCCGGTGTAATCGTAGATGCTCTGGCGCAGATCGAGGATCACTTTCGCTGCGGCGCTCTTTGCATAGCGGTAGCGGTGCAGGCCGACCCGCTCGCTGGCGGTCAGCTCGACGTCGACTTCGTGGTCCTGCAGGCGCACGGCGTAATAGCCCGGTTCCGCCCGTTCGTCCTCGTGGCGGAAGCGCGAGCGGTAGCCGCTGAAGGGGCGCTCGGGATAGCCCGGCTCCAGCCTGGTGTCGCCGGAATACGGCATCAGCAGGATGTCGCCCAGGTCGGAGTGGCCGCTGCCGGAGAAATGGGTGTGGGAGAAACCGAGGATGGAATTGTCCTCGTAGCGGTAGCCGGCCGCCCATGGGTAGCTTTGGCGGAAATGGCGCACCTGGGTATCCGGGCTCAGTTGCACCATGCCGAAGGGCCGGGCGGCACCGGGGAAGGTGTGGCCATCGCCGCCGGTGCCGATAAACACATTGACGGCGGCGGCCGGACTGCCGGGGGGCGCCGCCTGCGCCGCCGTGGCCAGCAGCGCGGCGGCGCACAGCGCCACGAAAGGTCGAATACCCATGGTGTCTCCTTTTATAGTGCTGCTTTTATAGCCTTAGCCGCTTTTCCCCCGCAATCAAAAGTGGCGAAAACACCCCCAATTTAGGTTTGTTTAGTAAACAACACCGGTGCGGTAGACCGGATACAGGTTGTGGCGGTCGTCCCACGTCGCATGGCGGCGGGCGAAGAAGTCCAGCCGCGCGCGCGGGCTCTTGGCGAAGGCGGGATCGCTTTCCAGCTTGGCTTTGAAAGCCGCCGCCAGGGCCGGATCGGCCGCCAGCATATCGCGCGCCGCCTCTTCGGCCACATATTCCTCCATGTACTCCTTGCGTTCGGTGTAGTTGTTGAAGAAGCCCCAGGCAGCCAGCGAATCAGCGCCAGCCGGCTCCAGCATGGTCATCACCAGGCGCGACTTCGCCTGAGCGATCGGCACAAACAGTGCTCCCGCTCCGACCTCGCGCTGCTCGGTTTTCCAGGCGCCCTTCCAACTGGCCAGCTGGTGGCCCTCGAAGGATGCCGCCGTCAACTTGGCTTCGTCGGCACGGAAGGCTTCGACCGCGACCGTGCCGGGGGCCTTGTCCAGGCGCTTGTAGCCGATGCCGTGCACCTTCAGCTTGGGCTCGATCAGCGCAACCTGCGCCGCCGGCACCAGGTAGCCGCCAGCCGGGGCCTTGAGCACCACGTCGGGGACGACTTCATCGCGCAGGGGCACCGTCCATTTCTGCGGCTTGCTCTCGTCGTACTTCGTCCATACCCCGCCCGAAACCTCTGATGGCGTGCGGCTGTATTCATAGCCCGGGAAGTCGATCATCTCGGAGCGTTCCGTGGTCTTGTAGCTGAGCGGCATCTCGGTCAGCTTGGCGGCGCGCACGTCGGCTTCCGCCGCCGCCTTGGCCCAGGCCGCGCCATGCTGCGCGAACTGCTCCATCAAGGAAACGATGGTGTTGCGGGTGACCTTCACCCGGTGCGGATAGGCGCGCCAGGAGTGCGTCTCCACCAGCATGGCGAGGCGGTTGCGCATGGGGAAATAGCCGGTCGAGAAGCGCGGCGTGGACATGCTGTCGACAAAGCCTGAATCCGGCTCGTCGGTCTTGTTGAAGGAGATGTAGAAGTGACGCGGGTCGGAGCCCTGCTTGCGCAGGTCGGCCATGACGTTGTCGCGCAGCGCCGTCCCCACCGGCAGCAGGGCCGCGTCGCCGCCGTGCACCGGTTCGACCTGGATCGACACGTCCGGCTGGAACTTGGCGCCGTCCGTCACGTGCAGGTCGATGTAGGCCAGAGGGTCCCAGTCATTGACCAGTTTGAGCATGGCCTGCATTTCCGGCGCATCGGCCTTCACATAATCGCGATTCAGGTTGTAGTTCTGGGCGGTGACACGCCAGCCCATTTCCACCGGGCCGCGCTGGTTGGGGCGGTTGTTCCTGCCGAAGCGTTCATGGCCGTCAACGTTGAAGACGGGGACGAACAGGACCACCTGCTTGTCCAGGGCGCCAGCGGCAGCCTTGCCTTCCAGCGCCTCGCGCAGTGCCCAGAAACCTGCATCCTTGCCGTCGATCTCCCCGGCGTGGATGCCGCCTTGCACCAGCAGCACCGGCAGCTTGCGCTGCCTGGCTGCAGCGGCAGTCAGCGCGCCGCTGCGCGATACGGCCAGCGCCAGCATCGGCCGCCCTTCCGGCGTTTCGCCGAAAGAGAAGCAGCGCACGGCCTTCGGATACGCCTTCTGGTAGGCGGCGCACAGGCGCTGCACTTCGTCATAGCGGCCGGTGGCCTGGTAGCCGGAGCGTTCGGCGATGGTGGTGAGATCGGGCGCGGCGTGCGCCAGCGGGAAGGCGGCAAACAGGGAAAGCAGTACGGCGGTACGAATCATCTCAATGCTCCGGCGGTTGTTGGAAAACGCCGGAGCATTATAGAGCGCATCAGGAACGCAGGTAGGGGCGCTCGCCGACAAACAGCACCAGACGCGCCACCTTGCGCCAGTTCGCCGGTGCGCCAGCGCCAACCGCTACCACGCCGGCACTATAGGCAAGAGCGCGTACTTCCATCGGCAGTGAACCCAATCCCTTTTCAGCCTCCATATATTTTCCAGCCTTGGCGGTTTCAAGGAAACGGCGCAGCAACGGCGCGTGCTCGCGCAGGGCCGTGGCGTGCTCCCAGTATGGTCCTGTATCGCGGCCCTCGCGCAATGCCAATGCGCAGATCAGCAGCGTATCCCAGCTTCCATCATTTGCCATCGGCTGATCCAGTGCTGCCCGCACCTGGGCGGCGCTGGCGCCATCCGATGCCGCGACCAGCACGCGCATGCCCGCCAACTGGGATGGGTCGCCCTTCACCGCGTCCAGCGCCCTGTCAAAGTCGCCGCGCGCCAGGAAGGCGTACGGGCTGCCGGCTGCGCGCTCCATCTCCACCAGCGAAGCGACGCGCGAACCAGGACGCGCAAGGCGCGATTTGACTTCGCCATCCAGCAAGCGTTGCAGGCGCTCCAGCTCCACCGGCAGGTCATCCCCCTCATACGGCAGCTTGCCCTGCACCTTGCGCAGCGGTCCGATCGCTTCTTCCCAGGCGCCGTTGTCCATCAAGGTCCGCGCCTGCAGATAGAGTAGCCAAGGGTTGTTGGGGAAACGCGCAATCGCCGCAGCGATGTCCTCTTTGCTGGCAGGCTGGCCGCAGCGCATGGCGAGGTAGGCGCGGTTGCCGTCGTCCGGGCGGGCCTTGGCACGCTCGCGCGCCGCTTCGCAGATCTGCGCCGACTCGTTGGCAACGCGCTGCTCGATGCGGCGCAACTGCACATGCTCCGGATTCGCCTTCAGGCGCTGCGCCAGCACATCCCCGGCGCCCTTCTCATGCGCCAGCTCGAGCCATTCGGAAGTCGACGGCTGTTCGATGCTGTCCCATCGCGCGTGGGCCAGCACCATGGCCTTGATTTGGGCATCGTCCTTCAGGTACCTTACCAGCGACCCTGGCCGTATTCCCGATGCCGCAGCCAGCACCTTGCGCCACTTTTTGTCCTTGCTGGTCACCGTCTGTGGCGCATCCTCAAACAGGATATCCGCATCGGTGTCGAACCAGCGCGGCGCCCCAAGCAGGGTACTCTCGTCATTGCCCGAACCGCCGTAATGGACGATATCTGTTGCCATCACCGCGCCGCCGGCAATGTTGTAGACCGACTGATGCCAGCCGTCCTCGGCGCTGAAACTCTCCAGGAGACTGCCATCGGCAAGGCGTGCTTCGACCCGGTGCTTTGCGTCCATGGTTGCATCCACCTTGGCGTGCTGGCCCGGTTCGACCAGCTTGGCATTGCCGTCGATCATCACCTGCACCGGAATGCCAAGGCCGTTATAGACCGTGACGGTCGCTGTGCCAAGCGCCATGCCCATGCCAAGCACGCTCGCCACGATGCCGCCGGCGACAGCCAGGCGCGCACCGCCGGCCAGCCAGCCGTCGGCGCGCTGGAAGCGCGACCACCAGTCCAGCGATGTCTGCAGCTTGCGCTCCCCGCCCGGCAGCAGCACGCCGTAATCGCGCGGCACCTGGCAGGGCTGCGGCGCGGCGGCAATCGCCTCCCCGCTGCGCACATGGCTGGCTACCAGGGTTTCGCTGACCAGGAGTTGCTCCAGCGCCGCGGCGCGCAGGGCGCCCAGCCAGTTGCTGGTGTGGGAACTCCAGTTCGCGGCCCATTGCAGCCATTCGTTGATGTTCTCGCGTGAGACCGGCGGCAGCGCGAATTTCTGCAGCGAGGCCTGCCAGCTTTCGCTGATTTCAAGGCGTTCCATCAATTGCGGGTCGAGCTGCACGGAGCTGTTGCTTCGATAGAATTCGTCCAGCACGAGGTACAGGCCACCGCAATCGGCGATCAGGCGCTGGATGTTCGACTCGCTCTGGCGGGCGACCGCCGTCACAACCGCGCGCGTGTTCTGCACCAGACCCCACGCATCGCGCACATTGGCACCGCAATGCTCGGCGTAGTGCAGCACATCGAGCAGACTGTCCAGATAGGCCGGCCAGCCTTCGCCCAGTTTGTTCGCAGCCGCGTAATGCCAGGCGCGTACCGTGGCGTCGTGGCGTTGCAGCTTCTCCTCCAGCTGTGCGATACGTTCATCGGTGCGCTGCAGCGCCGCGGGCAACTGGTTCAGCCGGTATTCTTCGCCGCCCAGCTGGACGCGGTTGCCCTGGGCCTTGGCATGGCCGTTGATCACCGCCGACAATTGCGCGCGTTCCTCCTGCAATTGGCGCAGCAGGCGCACATCGTCCTTGAGCGAAAGCGGATACAGCGCGCTCGCCTCTACCGCAGGCTGCGCATCACGGGCCGCGCGCAGTTCCGCCGGCTTGACGGCATGCCGCGTCAGCGAGCGGCCAAAGTACACGCCGCAGTAACGGCTCTGGAAATGCTCGCGGCGGTATTCCTTGGCCAGGCGTTTCAGGCTTTCTTCCAGTTCGACCGGCGCGGCGTTGCCTTCCTGTCCTTCCAGCAGGTGGGCCGTCATGCGCTGGCGCATGCCTGCCGGGTCGTCGAACAGCGACCATGCACTGGACTGGTCGATCGCGGCAGGCAGGTAGCGGCGCTTGGCGTTTTCCTCGCGTTCGTGGTTTTGCGGGTGGGTCTGCCACATGCGCGGCGGTTGGCCCAGTTCCGCCTTGAAGACGCGGTGCAGTTCCGGCTGTTGCTCCGGCAGCGGCGGCACGGTGCCGTAGAACGGATCGTCCAGGATGCCGGCCATGCGCGCCGTGATATGGTTTTGCACGGCGAAGGCGTCGCTGGTGGCGCGGCCGGCGCCATGTTCGCCGAACACGAATCCGACGGTGCGCTCCCAGGCATCGTCGGCTGCGCCCAGGCGGTGCAGCGCGTGCACCAGCGCATCGCTGCCCGTCAGCGAAACGGCCACCAGGTCGGCCTGCATTTCCATTTCGCGCGACAGCGCCCTTTGCATCAAGACCACCAGGCGGAAGGCCTGCTCGACCAGTGAACGCAGCGACCACACGAGGATCTGCAGGAACCAGGCGACCAGGCGCAGTCGTATATCAAGGCGGCCAATGCCTTCAATGAACTCGTCCAGCGCATCGCGGCGCGCCACCATTTCCTGCACCACTTGCTGGGCCACGTAGGCCCAGCGGCCCACCGCCATCGAACGCTGCGCGAAATGGCCGAATTCGTGGGCCAGCACAGCGCGCAGCTCGCCCAGCGGCATGGCATTCACCAGCGGCAGGCCGATTTCCAGGTTTTTCTTCGACGGGAAGATGAGGTTCAGCAGCGACAGGTCGTAAAACACCGCGGCATTCACGCGGTTCGACAGGAACACCCGGTGCGGACGCGGCGCGCCGGCCGTATCGGCCAGCTCCATCAGGTAATCGAACAGGCGCGGCTGCTCGGCGCGCTTGACCTCGACCAGGCCGGGCGACATGGCGTGGCGCACGGCGAAGATCGCCTTCAGCATGACCACGGCCAGCAGCACGGCCACGATCGCGGCGCACCAGTTGCCGAAGCCGTTCCCGCTGTGTTCGCTGGTCTTGACCAGGCGCCACGCGCTCAGCAGGAGCCAAGCGGCAAGGCCGAAATACATCAGGACAAACGCCAGCAGGCCCGCCACGGCGAGGCGGGCGCTGCGCTGGTAGGCGACTGTGGGACGAGTCAGCTCGGCCAAAGCGGCCGGCTGGTGGGGGGTGGCGGTTGCGATGACGTACTCCATAGAATTATTGCATTCAATAATTCTATGGGGAAACTAATTGCTTGTAAATATATTACTGATATTTGCAGCAGATTAAGAGCCAAAATGGTAATTCAGCTCCAGCCAGACTTGGCGTCCCGTCGGGCTGTAATTGCCGATCGGATAATACGGCCAGCCGCCGCTGTCGTCGCGCTTGATGCGGTCGAGCACGTTGTTCACCGCCAGCGTCACGGTGGCTTGTGTGGTCGCCCGGTACACCACGCTGGCGTTGACCAGGGTGGTCGGCGTCAGCCAAGCCTTGCCGGCGCCGTTCGGCACCTTGCCGTAGCGGCGCAGGAACAGGGTAGTTGACCAGTCGCCGGCATTCCATGTCAGGCTGGCGTTCAGCTTGTCGCGCCAGTCGTTGTTGTCGAGGTCGTCCTTGTCGTTCTTGAGCGGGTCGCCGTCGAACTGGCGCGACTCCTGCTTCAGGGTCTTCGAATAATTCAGCCTGGTGATGAAATTGCCGTACGCCGCGGTGCGCACGATGTACTTGCCCGACAGGTCGATGCCGCTCACCTTGGTCGACGCCGCATTGATCGGGTTGACCAGGATGGTCTTGATTTCGCCGGCTTTGTTCAGGGCGTTATCGGCAAAGCGCACAATGCGGCGGAGGGCGTCGGCGCAGGTCGGCGAGCCCAGGTCACCGTTCACCCGGCATGCCGCTTCGTCGCGCAGCAGCTTGTCGGCGCTCAGGTTGGTGACCAGGTCATCGATGCGGATATTCCAGTAATCGAGCGTGACGTCGAAGTCGGCGCTCGGCGACCAGACTGCGCCCAGGCCGCTGGAGCGGCCCCTCTCTGAACGCAGGTCCTTGCTGCCCGTCTGCACGTAGTCCGCGCCGGGCGAGTAGTTGGCGAAGTCGCAGTCGGCGACCGCCTGGCCGGCCTTGGCGCAGCGGTAATAGTCCGTGGTTGAGGCGTAGTAGCCGGTGCCGCGCGCCTTGTAGATATAGTTCATGTCCGGCGCACGGAAGCTGGTGGCGTAATTCCCGCGCAACAGCAGCTGCGTGGCCGGACGCCATTCGATGCCGCCGTTATAGGTGAACTTGCCATCGGCGCGCCCGGCGAAGGTGTAGCGGTCGTAGCGGCCCGCCAGCGTGGCGTCCAGCGACTTCACCAGCGGAATGCTGGCTTCCGCACCGACGGCAAAGCGCTTGCGCGTGCCCGCTGTCACGTCGGACGGCACCACGGTGTTGAAATAGCCCTGGTTGATGCGCGCATCGGGAGTATTGGAGAAGCCCTGTTTCCCCAGCTCCGCCACGGTCGCCACCTTGAGCGGGCCGGCCGGCAGGCTGAAGGCTTCGCCGTTGGCCGTCAGGCTCACTGTGTTGGTCCACGATTTGTCGTCGCTGAGCGAGGCGCCGGTGATGGCATTGAACTCCTCCGGCGTCAGGCGTTTGGACAGCCGCGCCGGGTCGGGGGCGTAGATGGCGATGCCGCTGGCGTTCACGCCCAGCTGGGGGCCGAGGAAGAAGCTGTCGATATTGGCCAGCGCGCGCTGGGTGCGGTTCTGGCTCTTGTACTGCGACGCGGTATAGCCCGCCTCGTACGTCCACGACGAGCTGGGAATTTGGCCGCGCAGGCCGAACGACAGCGAGGCGGCCTGGTCGTCCCAGCGGCGGTTGTAGCGCTCGACGCCGCCTATCTCTTCCGGCGAGATGTAGCGGCTCCACGCCTCGTAGACCTTGGTGTTCTGGTTCCAGAAATAGCTGTCGGTCGCCGAGCGGGAAAGCCAGGACGGGCCGCGCGTATTGTTGGTGCTGCGGTTCTTGCTGTACAGCGCCTCCGCATACAGGGTGGACGTGTCGGACAGCGCATAGTTCGCGCTGCCGAACAGGTTCCGGCTGGCATTGCCGGTCTGCGTGGTCCAGTAGGTCGGCCCCACCTTCGGGCTGGCGCAGTAGCTGCCCGCCTTGGCCGTGTACTTGACCGTGCTGCCGCCGAACAGGTCGCCGAACGCGGCGCAGGCCGTTCCCAGGTCCACATACTTGCCACTGCTGACGTTCTTGCGCGCGGCGACGGAACTCGGCGCCACCCCGTCCTTGCTAGCCATGAAATCACGGTCGGCGCTCCAGAGGGGATCGCGCTCCAGCAGTTCCGCGCTGACCAGGGTATTCAGCTTGCCGAAACTCTGGCCGCCGGTGAACTGCAGGCGCTTGTCGCTGCCGCCGCCGCGTGTCGTGGTGCCGGCCTTCAGGTTGATGTCGTAGCCGCTCGCCTGCTTTTTCAGGATGATGTTGACCACTCCTGCAATCGCGTCGGAGCCGTAGACGGCCGATGCGCCGCCGCTCAGGATTTCAATGCGCTCCACCACGCTCGACGGGATGTTCGCCAGGTTGGTGAAGTTGACCGTGCCTTCGTAGGCGATCGGGAAGTCCGCCATGCGCCGGCCGTTCAGCAGCACCAGGGTATGGTTCGGGCCCAGACCGCGCAGGCTGATGGCGTTTGCCGACGGCGTGAAGGTGTTGCCATAATCGGCGCCCTGCACGAAGCCACTGTTCTGCGTCTGGCTGGTCAGCGCGTCGAAAACATTCTTGTAGCCTTGCTTGGTGATGTCGTCGCCGGTCAGCACGGTGACCGCCGACGGTCCTTCAAGGCTGGCGCGCGGAATGCGCGAACCGGTGATGACGACGGCTTCCTGGGCCTGGGCAACGCCGAACAGCAGCGCGACGGCGCCAGCCGCCAATGGATTCAGTTTGAATTTGTTCTGCATGAAGTGGTCCTCTGGAGAAGAGCGGCCACCTTAGCAATTCAGCCTTCATTTCTGAACGAATGATTTTGCAGATGCATATAAAAAAAGCCGGGGACCCGCCCCGGCTTGTCAGGAAACCCCGTGGTTTCAGGCCGCGTGCGATGCCACAGCCGGTTTGTTGAAGTCGGCCAGCAGCGATGCTTCCTTCTGCTTGGCGGCCTTCAGATGGCGCTCCTTGACGTGGCCGTAGCCGCGGATGTCTTCCGGGATGCGCGCAATCGCCACGGCGGTCGCCAGGTTGTCGGCGTTCAGCTTGCCCAGCAGGCCTTCCACGGTCTTGCGGTATTCGCCGATCAGGGCGCGCTCCATCTTGCGCTCCGCGGAGTAGCCGAAGACGTCCAGGGCGCTGCCGCGCAGGCCCTTGAACTTGGCCAGCACGCCGAAGGCTTTCAGCATCCATGGACCGAATTCCTGCTTGACCAGGCGGCCTTCCTTGTCTTTCTTCGCCAGCA
Organism: Pseudoduganella violaceinigra DSM 15887; assembly: GCF_000425385.1. Classification (GTDB taxonomy): domain Bacteria; phylum Pseudomonadota; class Gammaproteobacteria; order Burkholderiales; family Burkholderiaceae_D; genus Rugamonas; species Rugamonas violaceinigra. Next base: position 26,580 of record NZ_KE384356.1, read on the forward strand.
GCGGCGGCGCCAGGTGGAATTTCACCTGGTAGTCGCCTTCGAACATATTGGCGATCTTGGCGCGGAAGGCCGGGTCGCTGTGCAGGCGCGCCACTTCGTACTCGTCCTTGTAAGCCATCAGCTTGTAGAAGTAGCGGGCCACGGCTTCGGTCAGCTTCTTGCTGCCGAAGGCGCCTTCCGCCGTCTGCACCTGCGCCACGAAGTCGCTGTACTGCTTGGCGTACGCGGCGTCCTGGTAGGCGGTCAGCAGTTCCACGCGCTTGGCGATGATCTCTTCCAGCGTCTGGGTGCGCTTGAATTCGATCACGGTGGCCGGGGTGGCCAGCTTGGTCACGGCGGCGGTATCGTGCGCGCAGTAGCGGCCCCAGTTGAAGGCGGCCTTGTTGAACGGCACGGAGACCGCATTCAGCTCGATCGCCTTCATCAGCGCAGCTTCCGACAGCGGCACATGGCCTTTCTGGAAGGAGTAGCCAAGCATGAACATATTGGTGGCGATGGAGTCGCCCATCAGCGCGGTCGCGATCTTGCCGGCGTCGACGAAGTCCACATTGGCGTCGCCGCAGGCGCGCTTGATTTCGGACTGCGAGGAGGTGCCGGGGAATTGCCAGTCCGGGTTCTTCACGAAGGCCGCGGTGGTGGCGCCGGTCGAGTTGATGGCCGCGTAGGTGCGGCCTTCGCCCATGCGCGACAGCGCGTCTTTCGACGCGGTCACGATCTGGTCGCAGCCGATCACCAGGTCGGCGCTGCCGGTGCCGACGCGGGTCGAGTGCAGGTCGGCCTGCTTGTCGGCCAGGCGCACGTGCGACATCACCGGGCCGCCCTTCTGGGCCAGGCCGGACATGTCCAGCACGATGGCGCCCTTGCCTTCAACGTGGGCCGCCACGGCCAGGATCTGGCCGACGGTGACCACGCCGGTGCCGCCGATACCGGTGATCAGGATGCCGTACGGGTTGGCGGTCGACGGCAGGGTCGGCGATGGCAGTGCAGGCACTTCGCCGCCGCCGGCAGCCGCGGCTTTCTTCGGCTTTTTCAAGCCGCCGCCTTCCACCGTCACGAAGGATGGGCAGAAGCCGTTGACGCAGGAGAAGTCCTTGTTGCAGCTGGACTGGTTGATCTGGCGCTTGCGGCCCAGTTCAGTTTCCAGCGGCTCCACCGACAGGCAGTTGGACTGCACGGAGCAGTCGCCGCAGCCTTCGCACACGGCTTCGTTGATCACGGCGCGCTTGGCCGGGTCGGGGAACTCGCCTTTCTTGCGGCGGCGGCGCTTCTCGGACGCGCAGGTCTGGTCGTAGATCATGGCCGACACGCCCGGCATGTCGCGCAGTTCCTTCTGCACGTCCATCAGCTCGGAGCGGTGGCGCACGGTGACGCCCGGCGCCCAGTTGTAATCGTCCGGATATTTTTCAGGTTCGTCGGTGACCACGATGATCGGCTTCACGCCTTCCGCCGCGATCTGGCGCGAGATCATGCCCGGATCCAGCGGGCCGTCCACGTTCTGGCCACCCGTCATTGCCACCGCGTCGTTGTACAGGATCTTGTAGGTGATGTTCACTTTCGCCGCCACCGCGGCGCGGATCGCCAGGATGCCCGAGTGGAAGTACGTGCCGTCGCCCAGGTTGGTGAAGACGTGCTTCTCGTTGGTGAACGGCGCCTGGCCGACCCAGGTCACGCCCTCCGCGCCCATATGGGTGAAGGTGGAGGTTTCGCGGTCCATCCACAGCACCATATAGTGGCAGCCGATACCGGCCATGGCGCGCGAGCCTTCCGGCACCTTGGTCGAGGAATTGTGCGGGCAGCCCGAGCAGAAGTAAGGAATGCGGTCGGTCTCGGGATTGGCCTTGGCCGGCAGGTTTTTCAGCGCCGCCTCCTTGGCTTCCAGGAAGGCGATACGCTCTTTCACGCGGGCCGCGACCGGATGGTCCTTGCAATAATGCTGGATGCGCGACGCGATGGCGCGCGCGATCTGGGCCGGGTTCAGCTCATAGGTCGCCGGCAGCAGCCAGTCGCCGTGGCCGGTCTTGCCCTTATTGCTCCACTCGCCGGTGTCGTCGAACTTGCCGACCACGCGCGGACGCTCGCCGTCCGGCAGGTTGTACAGCTCTTCCTTCAGCGCGTATTCCAGGATCTGGCGCTTCTCTTCCACCACCAGGATCTCGTCCAGGCCCTTGGCGAATTCGTGCACGCCGTCCGCTTCCAACGGCCAGGTCATGCCGATCTTGTACAGGCGGATGCCGATATCGGCGGCGGCTTGCTCGTCGATCCCCAGGTCGGCCAGCGCCTGGCGGGTGTCCAGGTAGGACTTGCCGGCGGTGATGATGCCGATCTTCGGCTTGGGCGCATCCCAGATGATCTTGTTGAGCTTATTGGCGCGGCAGTAGGCCAGCGCGGCGTACCACTTGTAGCTGTTCATGCGCACTTCCATGTCCAGCACAGTGTCCGGCCAGCGGATGTTCAGACCGCCCGGCGGCAGCTCGAAATCGTCCGGCATCTGGATCTGCACGCGGTCCGGGTCGAAGTCGACCACGGCGCCCGACTCGATGATGTCGGTCACGCACTTCATCGACACCCACAGGCCGGTGTAGCGGCTCATGGCCCAGGCGTGCAGGCCGTAGTCGATGTATTCCTGCACCGACGCCGGATACAGCACCGGGATGCCGCAGGCGTTCAGGATATGGTCCGACTGGTGCGCGGTGGACGAGGATTTTGCCGCGTGGTCGTCGCCGGCCAGCACCAGCACGCCGCCGTGCTTGGAGGAGCCGGCGTTGTTGGCGTGCTTGAACACGTCGCCGCAGCGGTCCACACCCGGGCCTTTGCCGTACCACATGGAGAACACGCCGTCGTATTTGGCGTCTTCGAACAGGTTGGTCTGCTGGGTGCCCCAGACGGCGGTCGCCGCCAGGTCTTCGTTCATGCCCGGGTGGAATTTGACGTGGTGGGCGTCGAGGTGCTTCTTGGCCTTGATCGCTGTCATATCGACCGAGGTGACCGGCGAGCCGCGGTAGCCGGTGATGTAGCCGGCGGTGTTCAGGCCGGCCTTCAGGTCGCGCTCACGCTGCAGCATCGGCAGGCGGATCAGCGCTTGCGTGCCGGTCATGAAGGCGCGGCCGCGCTCCAGGGTCCACTTGTCGTCCAGGGTAATGTCGTGCGCAGGCAATAGCTCGCCGCTTTTGACGGGTGCGTTCATCAGGTGTGTCTCCAAAAACTTCTACAAGGATTTGATCGGCGCCCCGTCTTGAGTGCGGGGCTGCCGGAATTCTTTTAACCCGGTAAACCTGGGTCAGACCCAAGGGTCCGACCCGGTCTGCGCTGCCTTATCGGGGTTAAGCAGCCGTCTTGTTAGGGTCGTCCAGCACGCCGCGGCGAATCTGGTCCAGCTCGATCGACTCGAACAGCGCGCGGAAATTGCCTTCGCCGAAGCCCTGGTCGCCCTTGCGCTGGATGATCTCGAAGAAGATCGGTCCAATCACGTTCTGGGTGAAGATCTGCAGCAGCAGTTCGCGTTCGCTGTCGTTCGAATGGCCGTCGATCAGGATGCGCAGGCGGCGCAGTTCCTCCACATTCTCGCCGTGGTTCGGCAGGCGGCGGTTGACCAGCTCATAGTAGGTTTCGATCGTGTCCTGGAACACGATGCCCTGGTCGCGCAGGCCCTGCACGGAAGCGTAGATGCCGTCGCTGCCCAGCGCGATGTGCTGGATGCCTTCGCCGTGGTACTCGTTCAGGTATTCGGCGATCTGCGACTTGTCGTCCGACGATTCGTTGATCGGGATGCGGATCTTGCCGCAAGGCGAAGTCATGGCCTTCGACTTCAGGCCGGTCAGCTTGCCTTCGATATCGAAGTAGCGCACTTCGCGGAAGTTGAACAGGCGCTCGTAGAAGTCGGCCCATTCCTTCATGCGGCCGCGGTGCACGTTGTGGGTCAGGTGGTCGATATAGGTCAAGCCATTGCCGACCGGGTTGGCTTCGGCGCCGGGAATGGCCACGAAGTCGGCGTCATAGATCGAGATGTCGCCGATGGCGCCGGTCGGCTTGCCGTCGGCGGTGTTCTTGCCGCGCCAGCGGTCGACCAGGTACAGCAGAGAGTCGCCCACGCCCTTGATGGCGGGGATGTTCAATTCCATCGGGCCGGTTTTGTTGTCAAAACCCCACGCTCCCAGTTCCAGCGCGCGCTGGTACGCGAAGGCGGCATCGTCCACCCGGATCGCGATGGCGCACACGGACGGGCCGTGCTGGCGGGCGAAGCGCTGGGCGAAGGAATCCTGCTCGGCGTTGATGATGAAGTTGATATCGCCCTGACGGTACAGGGTCACGTCCTTGTGGCGGTGGCGGGCGATCGCGGTGAAGCCCATGTTTTCGAACAGCTTGCCCAGGGCCTTGGGATCGGGTGCGGCGAATTCGACGAATTCGAATCCGTCGGTGCGCATGGGGTTTTCCCAGGGGGTGAATTTCATGGTGCGTCTCCCTATTTGAATTTGCGCACAGTATAGTCCCCTGCAAGCGACATTTAATTGCAAAGATTTCCCGGCACAGAGAGGATTGAGCAATAATATTGCGAGAACTTCGATTGAAAGAGGAATTTATGACCAAGATCGCGCTGGATAAAACGGATCGCAAGATATTGTCGATCTTGCAAACCGATGGCCGGCTGTCCAACCAGGATGTCGCAGAGCAAGTCAACCTCTCTCCCTCGCCCTGCCTGCGCCGCATCAAGCGCCTGGAAGAGGAAGGCGTGATCCGCCAGTACGTGGCGCTGCTGGACCCGGACAAGATCGGCCTGGGCCTGCTGGCCTATGTGAATGTGCGGCTGGAAAAGCACAGCGACGCCGCCGCCCACAGCAATGCCCGCGCCTTGGGTGTGAACCCGACCGGCACCTCGCCGCGCGCCGATTTCGCGGTGGCGGTCGAACAGTGGCCGGAAGTCGTGGCCTGCTACGCCATGACCGGCGAAATGGATTACCTGCTGCGCGTGCATGTGGAAGACATGGACCACTTCTCGCGCTTCATGATGGCTACCTTGCTGCGCCACCCTGCCGTGCTGGACGTGAAATCGTCCTTTGCCCTGCAGCGCATCAAGGACACCACCGCCTTGCCGCTGGTGTAACCATGCGCAGCCTCGTTACCATATTGCTTGCCGCGCTGTGCGGCTTTGCCGCCGCACCCGCCGGCGCCCACGATTTCGGCCCCTACCTGCAAGCCGGCCTGCGCCTGCAGGTCATGCCCACGCTGCCGCGCCTGAAGGATCCCGAGGGCGCCGCCCTCTTGACGGTCTTGGGCGATAACGGCCGCTTCCTGGATCGGGAGCCTTTCGGCCAGGACGACATGAACACGCTGATGGATGTCTGCGGCGTCGCAAACAGGATCAACGTCGCCTACTTGCTTCACGACCTGCAGAAAAGCGTGGCCGGCGTCGATAAAAACGATGCTCAGGCGGTGGCGCGCGCCATGCAAAGCGCGGCAATGAATAATGTCCTCGAGTACCAGGACGAAATTGCCCTGGTCATGCCATTTAGCCTTCGCTGCCAGGCGCGCATTGCGCCGCTGATGGTGACTTTCCTGCGCGACCTGCCGCCGGAGCAGTTGACCGATATCAGGAAAGGCGGCGTGCGGCAGGCGCAAAATGGCTCCTATTCCAGCTACGTCGGCTATCTCTCAACGATTACCGGGGACGGGATCAAGGAAGCCAACCTGCGCCGTTTTTCCGCCGCCATGGCGGATTCGGCGCCGGCCTTTGCCTCGATCCTGCCGCTGCCAATGCGCCGCCAACTGAGGGACCTGGCAACAGCGACCAAGGCGCGGGCACCGGCGGCGCTGGCGGACGATCTGTCGAAGGTGATCGAGGCCATGGACAGCGAGAGCTGCAGCGCAATGTGCGCCATGCGGTAGGCGCGGCGCAACGGTCCCGGTCAGTCGTGCTCGTGCTGGCGCATCGCTGACTGCTCCAGGCGCTGGTAGTCGGTCGTGGCGCGCACCTTGGCGATCGCATTCCAGAGCGCCTCGATGCGCCTTGGGTCCTTGCCGTAAGCCTTGTGGCTGACCATCAGGTGGAAGTCGAAACTGGCGAAGGGCTCCTTCGCCAGCACCAGGCGCCCCTGGAAGCGCGGATCGTCGCGCAGCAGGCCCTCGGCATCGCGCCCCATCAATACCGCCACGTCGGCGCTGCCGGCGGCCAGCAGGCGCAAGCCCTCTTCCGCCGACTTGGGCGTATCGATCACCGTCTGGCCGCGCGCCTGCAGCATTTCCACGATGTAGTAGCCGCGCTGGGCCACCACCAGCTTGCGCGGGTTGACCAGGGTCTTGCCGTCCCAGCTGGCCGCGCTGCCCACGCGCAGATAAAGGGCGATGTGGTCGCGGTACATGGCGCGCTCCGGGTCCTGCGTGCCGTCGGCCCTGGTCGGCGGACGGCTGTACGAGCGCCGGCGCGGGTTGTCGATGGGGCCGATCATGCCGTCCATCACCCCGGTGCGCGTCTCTTCCTCGCAGCGCCGCCACGGGCGCGGTATGTAGTTGAACTGGTCGCCGGTCAAGCGGGCGACGCGTTTGAGCAGTTCGATATTCAAGCCGCTGCCGTCGGGCATGGTCCACGGCGCCTGCGGCACGTCTTCATAGCACAGGTTCAAGGGCGCACTTGCCGCCTGCGCCTGCGCTAGTGCTTGCGGGGCGGCGATGATCAAGCCTAAGGCGATACTGCGCAGGGCGAACGGCATGGACTGCCTCCTCTCGGGTTCAGCCCATTCTACGCCAAGCCGCCACGCCTATCCGCCGTCGGACTTTACCCCGGGGATCCTGTCGAGCAGTTTGGCGGCGGCGCGGACGTTGGCCTTCAGCGCATAGTCGAGCGAGGCAAGCTGCTCCGCCACCGCCTCCTGCAGCACGCTGGCCGGATCGGCCGGGCCCAGTTTCAGATAGGCGTCCGCCTCGCCGTAATCGCGGTGGATTTCCATGCCGGCTTTCTTCGCGATGTGCATCATGGTCGCATTCGACGACAGGCAGTGCATGTACAAGGTGTCGACGTCATTGTTGCGGCAGGCGATATTGGCGCGTTCGAACAGCTTGGAACCGATGCCCAGCCCGCGCGCGGACCGCGAGACCGACACGCCGAACTCCGCCACCTGGTCCTTCTCGGTGGATTTGTGCCGGTTCGCATCGCGCTCGGCAAACGCCAGGTGGCCCACGGCGACCAGCTTGAACACCCGGTTGTAGACGCCAAACACCAGGTCGCGGTCGAAGTCGATGCCGCCCACATAGCGCGCCACCTGTTCGTCGTTGACCGGGGAACCGAAGCGCAGCAGGCGGTCATGGCGCTCCAGCGAAAGAAAATGCCTCAACATGCGGCGGCGGTCGCGCTCGCGCAATTCCTTGACCGGGATGGTCGGACGGTCCGCGCCGCCGAACAGGCCGCGCAAGGGATTGCGGAAGAAGTTAAGGCTGGTCATGGTGATCCTCCTGCGCCCACCGCCTCATGCACCGCCTGCACGCGCGCCGCGCGCACCAGCACCGGGATCTGCTGCGGCGCGGCGGCCGAGCGCTGGGCGATCTCGCCGGCGTTGACCGCGCGCGCGGCGTCGAGCGCTTGGGCCAGCCGTTCGCGCTGCGGTGACAGCGTGGGATCCGCAACAGCTTGCGCGCATGCCGCGGCCGACACCATCTGCAGGAAGCGCGCCGGCTTGCGGAAACCGTCGCAGCGCTCGAACAGGCCGACCAGGGCGGCGGCATCGAGCGCCAGCGCTTGGTCCACGCTGGAACGGTCGCGCGCCGTCATCACGGCCAGGTCGCGGCACTCGGTCGGCACTTTCAGGCGCTTGCAGGCTTGCTCGACCTGCGGCACGCTCAGCGCCAGCGTCAGCGCGGCGAAGCGCTCCGCCAGGTCCAGCTCCCGCCCGGCGGCACGGTCGATCACCGGCTCGACGTCATGTCCATCGCCGATTTCGGGAATGATGTGCGACAGCGCGCCGCAGTCGCGCAGCGCCAGCAGCATGCGCGAGGGCTTTTGCTCCATCAGCCCGCGCGAGATTTCCTGCCAGACGCGTTCAGGCACCAGCGCATCGACCTCGCCCTCGTCCACCATGCGCCGCATCAGTGCGTTGGTCTCGGGCGCGACGCGGAAGTCCGGGTAGCGCGCAGCGAAGCGCGCCAGGCGCAGGATGCGCACCGGGTCTTCGGCGAAAGCGCCCGACACATGGCGGAAAATGCGGTTCTTGATGTCCTGCTGGCCGTGGTGCGGGTCGACCAGCGCACCGTCGTCGCCGCGCGCGATCGCATTGATGGTCAGGTCGCGCCGCACCAGGTCTTCTTCCAGCGTCACGTCGCTGGAGGTGTGGAATACAAAGCCTTTATAACCGGGCGCCGTCTTGCGCTCGGTGCGCGCCAGCGCGTACTCCTCCTGCGTTTGCGGGTGCAGGAACACCGGAAAATCCTTGCCGACGGGGCGGAAGCCGGCCTTCACCATGTCTTCCGGCGTGGCGCCGACCACCACATGGTCGTGGTCCTGGACCGGCAGGCCAAGCAATTCATCGCGCACCGCGCCGCCGACCACATATGTCTTCATTCCCATCAGTCGTCCGGCATCTCCGCGTCGTGCAGTGGCGCGGTTTCGGTTTCCGCCAGCGCGCCGGCAATCCAGGCGTCGACCGCCGGGTGGTTGCGCATCCGCTCGCAATACGCCGACAGCGCCGGCGGCAGCACCACGCCGTAGGTCTTGAAGCGGCACACCACCGGCGCGAAGAAGGCGTCGGCAAGCGAGAATTGGCCGAACAGGAATTCGTTATGGCCGAAGCGGCTCAGGCATTCTTCCCAGATTTCGCTGATGCGGCCGATGTCGGCCTGGGTGGCGGGGGTGCGCCCCTTGCCGGGGTAGCTGCCCTTGATATTCATCGACATGGTGCTGCGCAGGCTGCCGAAGGAGCTGTGCATCTCGGCGCACACCGAGCGCGCCAGCGCCCGCGCCGCCACGTCGCGCGGCCACAGCGGCTTGTCCGGGAACTGCTCGGCCAGGTATTCGCAGATGGCCAGGCTGTCCCAGATCGTCATGTCGCCGGCCACCAGCACCGGCACCCGGCCGCTCGCGCTGTACTTGGCGATATGGTTCGAGGTGTCGGGCTGGTCGAGCAGCACGCGCACCTCGGTGAACGGGATATTGAAGGCTTTCATGGCAACCCAGGGACGCATCGACCACGAGGAATAATTCTTGTTGCCGATGATCAGGGTCAGGCCCGGTTCGCGCGCCGCGGCCAGGGTTTCGGCAAGCTTCGGGTCGAGTTCTGTGGTCTGCATGGTTCTCCTCAAGTCTGCATTATCGGCCGCCGAAGGCAGCTTCCTGTTGTTCCTGTTCGGAATAGCCCTTCGGCGTCACAGTGCTGCCCAGGCGTGCCTTCATCGATTGCGGCCGGCCTTCGAACAGCGCAGCGTAGTAAGTGGCGTTGACCATCACGTTTTTCACGTAGCCGCGCGTTTCGTGGAAAGGAATCGATTCGATGAAGATGGTGGTGTCCATCGGCTTGCTCAGCTGCGTGCGCCAGGAGCGCAGGCGCCCCGGCCCGGCGTTGTAGGCCGCCGTGGCCAGCACCTGGGAGCCGTCCATGCTGCCCAGCACCATGTTCAGATAGTTCGCGCCCAGCAGGATATTGGTCTTGACGTCCGTCAGCATGCCCTGCACGAAGTCGGTCAGCCCGATCTTGCGCGCCACCCAGCGGCCGGTGGACGGCATCACCTGCATCAGGCCGGAGGCGCCCACCGCCGATTGCGCATCCATGACGAAGCGCGATTCCTGGCGGATCAAGCCATACACCCAGGCGCGGTCCAGGCCCAGGGTGCTGGTGGTGGGCTGCATGATCTCGTCATGCGGCGCCGGATAGCGGTGGGTGTAGTCGGCCTGCACCCGGGTTTTCTCGGAGGTGTACACCATCCGGTCCAGCACATGCCGCTCGCGCGCGAATTCGGCGGCGGCGATCAGTTCGCGCTCGCTCAGGCGGCGCGTTTCCCAGTTCCATTCGCGCGTGCCCTCAAAGCGCAGGCGCAGCTCGAAGAACTTGAGGGCACGCTGCAGGCCGGGATTGGCGGCGATGGCGGCCATCTCGGCCGGCGTCGGGGGCGCGCCCGGCGCGGGGATGGAAACCATCTGGCCCAGCTCCTCCCCGGCCAGGATGCCGTAGTAGCTGGACTGGTCGGCAATGCCGCGGTAGGCGGCCAGCACTTCCGGCGTATTGCCGCCCGCTTCCGCCGCCAGCGCGCGCGCGTTCCAGTAGATCCAGGCCGGATCCTTGCGCAGTTGCGGCGGCATGGCGGCGATGGTGGCCTTGACGGTTTTCCAGTCGCGCTCGCGCAGCGCGATGCGGGTCTTCCATTGCAGCTGTTCCGCGCTCAGCGGCGCGCCGGCCGTTTGCGCCCAATAGCCGGCGGTTTCCGGCGCCAGCGAATAGGACGACACCAGGGCCAGGTTGGCCCAGCCGATGGCGCGTTCCTGCGGCGTCAGCTGGGGCGCGGCCTTTTCCAGCGCCAGCCGGGCCAGCTTCATGCTGGTGCGGGCGCCGCGCCCGACGGCGACCAGGAAGGTTTCGTGGTCGGCGCGCGTGCTGCCAGCGCCCTTGGCCAGGGCCAGGGTCGGCAAATCGACCGCCTGGCCCATTTTCTTGTCCGACCCGTTCAGCAGCATCACGATGCGCTTGGCCGGACCGGTGGCATTGGTTTCGCCCGCCAGGCGCACCTGCGTCCACAAGTCTTCCTGGCTGAACTGGCCGGTTTGCGCCAGCGCCGCCACCAGCGAACCGCAGGCCTCGCCGTAGTTCGGCGGGTAGAGCAGCAGCGTGCGCGCCTCGGCGGCGACATTCTGCCCTTTGGCGATACGCGACAGCAGGTGGTAGCACTTGACCTGGGTATCGTCCTGCAGCACGAACTGCGGGAACTGCTCATCGAAGGTGGTCCATTCGCGCTTGCGGCCCAGCTCAAGCAGCCAGTCGTTGCGCAGGCGGTCGGCGATGGCGCTGCCCTGGTATTTTTTCAGGAAGGCCCGCACTTCGGGATCGGCGGCATCCTTGAAACGCGCCTTCAGGCGGTAATACTCAACGTAGGAAGGGATGGTGTAATCGGACAGGCGGGCCGCGTAAAACTCCGCCTTGGGAGCATCGTCGCGCCGGACCGCATCGCGCAGCAGCAGGAAGGCGTCGTCTTCCTTGCGGCTGTCGCTTGCGTTATCCTGCGCCCAGGCCAGTGGCGAGGCGGCGCTTGTAGCGACTATCAGTGCGCCGGCTATCCATTTCAAGGTGGAAATCAATGTACGACTCTCAAGGTAATTCACGATATGACCAGCCCAGGTAGCATACCACGCAACAGCGACGCCCAACCACCCTCCGGCAAGGCGGAATTGCGCCAGTTTATGCTGGCCGCGCGCCGTGCGCTGGCGCCGCAAACGCGCGCCCAGTGGGACCGGGAAATTGCGGCGAAAGTGGTCCAGTGGTGGCGCGAATCCGGTGTCGGCACGCTCGGCGTGTACTGGCCTTTGCGCGACGAGCCCAACCTGCAAGCCTGTTATGCGGAACTGGCGGAACTGGGCGTGAAGCTGCTGCTGCCGGTGGTGCTGGCAAAGCAGGCGCCGCTGGCGTTTGCGGAGTGGACGATCGGCGAGCCGATGGTGAAGGATGCGATGGGGGTGGCGGTGCCGGCCCTGCGGCGCCTGGTGCAGGACAATCCGCCCGCGCTGCTGGTGCCCTGCCTGGGATACAACGCGCAGGGCTACCGGCTCGGATATGGGGGCGGCTTCTACGACCGCACGCTGGCCCGTGCGCCCAGACCGGCGACGGTGGGGGTGGCCTATCGCTGCCTGGCGGCGGACTTCCCGTCCGACGGGCACGATGTGGCGCTGGACCGGATTATCACTGAAGACTAAACCCGGTCCGCGCCAGCCGCCGGGTAGTATCAGGCAGCTGTGCCCGACACAGGTTTCCCGGCGTCAGACCAGGCGGTTCCACAAGGCGGTGGTCGCCGCCGCCTGGTTCATGGAATAGAAATGCAGCCCCGGCGCGCCGCCGGCCAGCAGGCGCTCGCACAGGTCCGAGACGACGTCCAGCCCGAAGGCCTTGATCGACGCCGCATCGTCGCCAAACGAAGCCAGCTTCAGGCGCACCCAGCGCGGGATCTCGGCGCCGCACATATCGGAAAAGCGCATCAGCTGCGTGTAGTTGGTGATCGGCATGATGCCAGCCACGATCGGCACATCCACGCCGGCCTTCTGCGCCGCGTCGACGAAATGGAAATAGGCGTCGGCGTTGTAGAAATACTGGGTGATCGCCGCGTTGGCGCCGGCCTTCACCTTGCGCGCAAACGCCTGCATATCGTCCTGCGGCGAACGCGCCTGCGGGTGGACTTCCGGATAGGCCGCCACTTCGATATGGAACCAGTCGCCGGTTTCGGCGCGCACGAACTCCACCAGCTCGTTGGCATAGCGGAACTCGCCCGCCATGCCGTAGCCGGACGGCAGGTCGCCGCGCAGCGCCACCAGGCGCTTGATGCCATGCGATTTGTACTGCTGCAGGATGGCGCGGATCGATTCGCGCGTGCCGCCGATGCAGGACAGGTGGGGCGCGGCTTCTTCGCCGGCCGCCATGATCTCCAGCACGGTATCGAGGGTGCCCTGCTGGGTCGAACCGCCGGCGCCGAAGGTCACGGAGAAATACTTGGGATGCAGCTCGGACAGTTTGGCGCGCGTGGCGCGCAGCTTTTCCGCCCCTTCCGCCGTCTTGGGCGGGAAGAACTCGATACTGAAATTATGGTTAGCCATCGTTGTCTTTCAACAGGAGGGTAGACAAGGCCCAGGAGATCACGCTGTACAGCAGCGCGCCGACGATGGCGGCGCCAAAGCTGTCCACATGGAAGCCTTCCACCACTTTCGCCACCAGCCAGAACATGAAGCCGTTGATGACGAAGATGAACAGGCCGAGCGACAGCACGGTCACGGGCAAGGTCAGCAGCAGCAACACGGGGCGCACCAGGGTGTTGACCAGGCCAAGCAGGAGGGCGGCAACCAAGGCGGCGCCCATGCTCGTGACGCTGATGGAATGCATCAGGTACGGCACGGCGAACAGGGCGGCGGCATTGATTATCCAGGTGAGGACCAAACGCATAGAGTTGCTCGCTTTGTTGAGAACCGGTACACCAGTGTCCGACCCGCAGGGTCAGACACGATTGCGCGGCGGACGCGGACAGGCGCCGGCCCCAGGGCCGGTTCCCGCCGCGTGGCCGGTTTTAGTAGCGGTAGTGCTCAGGCTTGTAAGGGCCTTCGACCTTCACATTGATGTACGCTGCCTGCTCGGCGGTCAGGGTGGTCAGCTGCGCGTTCAGCTTCTTCAGCTGCAGGCGGGCCACCTTCTCGTCCAGGTGCTTAGGCAGGGTATACACGCCGACCGGGTAGGCCTTGGTGTTGGCGAACAGCTCGATCTGGGCGATGGTCTGGTTGGCGAACGAAGACGACATCACGTACGACGGGTGGCCGGTGCCGCAGCCCAGGTTCACCAGGCGGCCTTCGGCCAGCAGGATGATGCGCTTGCCGTCCGGGAAGATCACATGGTCGACCTGCGGCTTGATGTTTTCCCACTGGTACTTCTTCAGCGAAGCGACGTCGATTTCGTTGTCGAAGTGGCCGATGTTGCAGACAATCGCCTGGTCCTTCATCTTCAGCATGTGCTGTTCGGTCAGGATGTGGTAGTTGCCGGTGCAGGTGACGAAGATGTCGCCGTGTTCCGCGGCGTAATCCATGGTCACCACGCGGTAGCCTTCCATTGCCGCCTGCAGGGCGCAGATCGGATCGATTTCGGTCACCCAGACTTGCGCCGACAGGGCGCGCATGGCTTGCGCCGAGCCCTTGCCCACGTCGCCGTAGCCGGCGATGACGGCGATCTTACCGGCCACCATCACGTCGGTGGCGCGCTTGATGCCGTCCACCAGGGACTCGCGGCAGCCGTACAGGTTGTCGAACTTGGACTTGGTGACGGAGTCGTTGACGTTGATGGCAGGGAAGGCCAGCTTGCCTTCCTTGTGCATCTGGTACAGGCGGTGCACGCCGGTGGTGGTTTCTTCGGTCACGCCCAGGATCGCCGGCAGGCGCTTGGAGTACCAGGTCGCGTCCTTGGCCAGGCGGGCCTTGATCGAGTTGAACAGGCAGGTTTCCTCTTCCGAACCCGGCTTGGCCAGTACGGAGATGTCCTTCTCGGCGCGTGCGCCCAGGTGCAGCAGCAGGGTGGCATCGCCGCCGTCGTCCAGGATCATATTGGAGTACACGCCTTCACCCGGCCATTCGAAGATGCGGTGGGTGTATTCCCAGTATTCGTCCAGGGTTTCGCCCTTCACGGCGAAGACCGGGGTGCCGACGGCTGCGATGGCGGCGGCGGCGTGGTCCTGGGTCGAGTAGATATTGCAGGATGCCCAGCGCACTTGCGCGCCCAGCGCTTCCAGGGTGCGGATCAGGACCGCGGTCTGGATGGTCATGTGCAGCGAACCGGTGATGCGCGCGCCTTTCAGCGGCTGCGCGGCGGCGAATTCCTCGCGGATTGCCATCAGGCCAGGCATTTCCGTTTCGGCGATCTTGATCTCTTTTTCGCCCCAGGCCGCCAGGCCGATGTCAGCGATGATGTAGTCTTGGGAATCTTTGAGTACGGCGTTCATCACGCCCTCCTTTCATTGGTTGAAAAAAGTAACGTGAGCGCGGTGTTGATATTCCGAGCCTGGCCAGGCTTGCTGGTCGCAGCGCTCCTCGGAGAAATGGGATTGTAGCATTGTGCCAGGCACAAGCGGTAAACCGGTGTCCGACCCGCAGGGTCCAACACCGGTTACGCGGCGCTCGCGCGCCTGATGCTGATTACAGGCCGGCGGCGGCGCGCAGGATCGCCGCCTTGTCGGTGCGCTCCCAGGTGAACTCCGGCTCTTCGCGGCCGAAGTGGCCGTAGGCGGCGGTCTTGGCGTAGATCGGGCGCAGCAGGTCCAGCATCTGCACGATGCCTTTCGGGCGCAGGTCGAAGTGTTCCTGCACCAGGCGGGCGATCTTCTCGTCGGAGATCACGCCGGTACCTTCGGTGTACACGGTGATATTGATCGGGCGTGCCACGCCGATGGCGTACGACACCTGCACCTGGCACTGGCGCGCCAGGCCGGCGGCCACCACATTCTTGGCCACGTAGCGGGCGGCGTAGGCGGCGGAACGGTCCACTTTCGACGGGTCCTTGCCGGAGAACGCGCCGCCGCCGTGCGGGGCTGCGCCGCCGTAGGTGTCGACGATGATCTTACGGCCGGTCAGGCCGCAGTCGCCCTGCGGGCCGCCGATGACGAAACGGCCGGTCGGGTTGACCAGGAATTTGGTGTCCTTGATCCAGGCGGACGGCAGCACCGGACGGATGATCTCTTCGATCACCGCTTCTTCGATCTGGCTATGGCTCATTTCCGGCGCGTGCTGGGTCGACAGCACCACGGTATCCACCGACACCGGGCGGCCTTCCACGTAGCGCAGGGTGACCTGGGATTTGGCATCCGGGCGCAGCCATGGCAGGCGGCCGTCCTTGCGCAGTTGCGACTGGCGCTCGACCAGGCGGTGCGCGTAATAGATCGGCGCCGGCATCAGCTCCGGGGTTTCGTCGCAGGCGTAGCCGAACATCAGGCCCTGGTCGCCGGCGCCCTGGTCCAGGTCGATGCCCGCACCTTCGTCCACGCCCTGGGCGATGTCCGGCGATTGCTTGTCATATGCAACCAACACGGCGCAACCCTTGTAGTCGATACCGTAATCGGTGTTGTCGTAGCCGATGCGCTTGATGGTATCGCGGGCGATTTGAATATAATCCACGTTGGCGTGGGTGGTGATTTCACCTGCCAGCACGACCAGACCGGTATTGCACAGGGTTTCCGCGGCGACGCGGGCCCGTGGGTCCTGGGCGAGAATGGCATCCAGAATCGCGTCGGAAATCTGGTCGGCGACCTTGTCCGGGTGGCCTTCCGAGACGGATTCGGAGGTGAAGAGGAAATCGTGAGACATCGCAAGCTCCTGACATTGGTTGAAAAATAATATTGTCGCAAAACCAAGGCAGCTTGCGACGCTTTAGCGACATTTTTATACCGCTTCGCAAGTTGTCTGTTAACTCAGCGGTTACTCCTAACGTGGTATTTTACGCTTCTTAAAAAATTTTTGTGCAGAGCAACGTATAAAATGCTCTTATATACTTATACATGCTGTTAAGAATATTCCGTTTTTTCTCGATCTTCCCCCTGCCGCTGCTGCATGGCATCGGCGTCGGGCTTGGCTGGCTGGTCTACCTGCTGTCCCCCGCCTATCGGCGCCGCCTGCGCGCCAATATGCGGCAGGCCGGTTTTTCCGCCCACCTTGGCAGCGCCGTCGGCGAAGCCGGCAAGGCCATGTTTGAACTGCCCTTCATCTGGTGCGCTGACCCGCAGCGGGTCAGCCGCCGCGCCAGCGTCGAAAACTGGGAGCTGGTGCAACATTACCTGGATGCGGGCAAGGGCATTGTCTTCCTGACCCCGCACCTGGGCTGTTTCGAGATCACCGCCCAGGAAATCGCCCACCGCAGCGAGCTGATGGTGATGTACCGCCCGCCCCGCAAGGAAGCGCTGAAACCGCTGGTCGAAGGGGCCCGCGCCCGCAAGAATCTGCTGTTGGCGCCGGCGAATATGGGCGGCGTGCGCCTGCTGGCCAAGTTCCTGAAGAAGGGCAAGCCGATCGGCCTGCTGCCCGACCAGGTGCCGCAGGAAGGCGAAGGCGTCTGGGCCGATTTCTTCGGCCGCAGCGCCTATACCATGACCTTGCCGGCCAAAATGGCCCAGTTGGGCGATGCCGTGGTCCTGATCGTCTACGCCGAACGCTTGCCACGCGGCAAGGGCTATGTGGTGCGCTTCGTGCCGTTCGAGGGTTCGCTGGACGGTGACTCCGCCGCCCAGGCGCGCGCCATCAATGCGGCTATGGAAAAGCTGATCGCGCGCTGCCCGGCCCAATACTACTGGAGCTACAACCGCTACAAGGTGCCGGCCGGCGTGGCCGGCCCGGCCGCGCAGGAGGCTGCATGAAGTTCCTGCTGAGAATGATGTGGCTGCTGCACTGGCTGCCGCTGCCGGTGCTGGGCCGGATCGGCAAGGGCATCGGCAGCCTGCTGTTCATGGTCATGGCGGCGCGCCGCAACATCGCCCTGACCAACCTGCGCCTGACCATGCCGGCCCTGGACGAAAGCCAGCGCCGCGACATCGTGCGCCAGCACTTCCAGGCCTATTCGCGCAGCGTGCTGGAACGCGCGATCCTGTGGTGGGCGCCGCCGGCCCGCCTGCGCAAGCTGATCCAGGTCGAGACCAGCGTCGGCATGCCGCCCGGCCGCATTCCGGTCGAGGCGATGACGGAAAAGCCGACCATCCTGCTGTGCCCGCATTTCGTCTGCCTGGATGTGGGCGGCGCCGCCGTCGCCATGGAAGCGTCGGCATCGTCGATGTACGTGGCGCAAAAAAACAAGGTGTTCGACGAGGTGCTGCGCGCCGGCCGCGCGCGTTTCAAGCCGGTCAAGCTGTTCACGCGCCAGGACGGCATCAAGCCCATCCTGCGCGCCCTGAAGGACAAGCTACCCTACTTCATGCTGCCCGACATGGACTTCGGCGACAAGGACGCCGAATTCGTGCCCTTCTTCGGCATTCCGGCCGCGACCCTGACCGCCACCGCCCGCATCGCCGCGGCGACCGGCGGCCAGGTCATGCCGGTGGTCGCCACCTTCCTGCCCGATTACCAGGGCTACCGCGTCAAGTTCTATCCGGTGTGGGAGAATTACCCGGGACCCGATATGGTCGCGGCCACGCGCCGTATGAATGAATTTATCGAAGAACGCGTCAAGGAAGCGCCGGCCGAATACTTCTGGACCCACAAGCGCTTCAAGACCCGCCCGGAAGGCGAACCTTCCTTCTATTCAAACAAGCGATGAAACTCAAATTCACCAAGATGCACGGCGCCGGCAATGACTTCGTGGTCATTGACGCCATCAACCAGCATATCGACTTCAGCCCGGCCCAGTGGCAGGCGCTGGCCGACCGCCGCTTCGGCGTGGGCGCCGACCAGATGCTGGTGGTGGAAAAGTCCCGCCTGCCCGGCTGCGACTTCCGCTACCGCATCTTCAACAACGATGGCGGCGAAGTGGAACAGTGCGGCAACGGCTCGCGCGCCTTCGTCAAGTTCGTGGTCGAAAAAGGCTTGACCGCGTCGCGCCGGATCACGGTCGAGACCCTGGCCGGCGTCATTTCCCCGTGCCTGGAAGACGACGGCAGCATCACGGTCGATATGGGGGCCCCGGTGCTGGATGCGGCGCAGGTGCCGTTCGACGCCGACGGCCTGGCCGGCCAGCCGGAAGGGCGCGAAACCCTGTGGCCGCTGGTATTGGAACTGGGCGGACAGCGCGAAACGGTGCAAGTGTCGGTGGTATCGATGGGCAATCCGCACGCGGTGCAGGTGGTGGCGGATGTCGATGCCGCGCCGGTCGAGCTGATCGGCCCCCTGATCGAGCACCATCCGCGCTTCCCCAAGCGGGTCAATGCCGGCTTCATGCAGCTGCTGAACCGCAGCCATATCAAGCTGCGCGTGTTCGAACGGGGCGCCGGCGAGACGCTGGCCTGCGGCACGGGCGCCTGCGCGGCGGCGGTGGCGGGCATCCGCCGCGGCTTGCTCGATTCGCCGGTCAGCGTCGACGCGCGTGGCGGGCAGCTGTCGATTGCCTGGGCCGGCGAAGGCCAGCCGGTCTACCTGACCGGGCCGGCCGTGACCGTGTTCGAAGGCGAAATCGAAATTTAACGCGGCCAGCCCGGCGTCAGGCGGCCGCCATCATGCCGGCGCCGAACCAGCTCTTGAGCCGGTACAGGCGCTGGCGGTAATTGCCTTCCAGATCCGCATCGACCTGCTCAAACAGGCGGAGGATGCGGTCCAGCTTCTGGCGCTCGGCCGCGGTGCGCACCAGCACCAGGCGGCGCTTGCTGCGCCCGTAGCTGGCGCGGATATCCACCACCAGGCAATGGCCCTGGTCGGCCGCCGTCACATCCAAGAGCAACGCTTCGGCGCGCGTCAGCCGGAACAGGACCGCCAGCTCGATGCGCGCCGCCAGCAAGGGCTGGCTGCCCAGCAGTTCGCGCGTCAGCAGCGGCACCAGCGGCTCGGCCCAGCTGGCTGGCGGCTGCGGCGGCGCGATGCGCTCCAGGGCCTGGCGCGCCTCGGCGCTGCCCTGGGCCGCCGCCTTCTGCAGCCAGTACACGGCACGCACATCATTGTCCTCGGCTCCGCGCCGCGCGCGCCAGGCGTGGATCCCGCATTCCAGCTGCGCCGCGCTATGGCCCATGCCGGCCGCCCGTTCCAGGCAAGCCTGGGCCTCGCTCGCGCTGCGCTGCGAAAACTCGGGGCGGATATAAATACGCGACATGGCGAACCAGGCGTCGGCCAGCCCCTGCTCTCCGGCCTGCGTCAACCAGCGCAGGGCGCGTTTGAAATTGACGGTGCCATTCATCGATGCCACCCGGTCGCCTTCGCTGTTCATGCGCGCCAGGTGCAAGCCCAGCGCCAACTGGGCGTCGCGGTCGCCGCCCTGGGCCGCCAGGGTGCGCAGGCGCAGCAAATCGTCCTGGTCGGCATCCCGGTCCGCCTCCAGCGCGCGCCAGGCATCCGGCGCCCCGGCCAGGCGCGCCGCGGACGGCGCCGCCGCGCCAGACGGGGCACTGGGCGGGGCCGGCGCCGGCTCAGCAGGCAGGGGCGGATCGATGCGCCGCAGCTGCGCCAGCACGCGCACCGCCGCCGGCACGCCTTCCTGGGCAGCGCGCGCATACCATGGCAAGGCTTGGCTGCGCACCGGCAGCGCCACTTCAAAGGGGATGTGGGCGCCGATCAGCCGCCAGGCGTCCGCCACGCCCTGCTGGGCGGCGCGGCATAGCCAATACAGGGCCGTCGGCACGTTTTGCGGCAGGCTGGCCCCGCCAAACAGGTAGAGCTTGCCCAGCGCCAGCTGGGCGGCGGCGTCTCCCGCCCGCGCTCCCCTGATAATCACCAGCTCTTCTCGATTTGCCATCGATCCATCCGGTATCCAAGGAATAAGCTGCCCGTTCAGTGTAGCCGTGCCGACTTGCCTTGGCACGCTGCCCGCGGACTTTTTGATATGTGACAAATGTGACAGGCGCGGCTTTCGCTTTCCTTACAGGGCGTCGGGCTATCTGAGCAGCCTGGCAAGCGTTTCAAAAATACAACAGGATGCCCGCGCTTTGCGCGGTTTTGACCCTTTTTCCTGCCCATAAACGACCACGCAGCGGGAAGCTGGCGCCCTCAGCACGTATGGTGAAAGCATCGCCGTCCCCGGTTTGACTCATAAAAAGGAAAACATATGAAGACATCGTTATTGGCTCTGGCCTTGCTGGGCGCTGCAAGCGGCGCTGCCTTCGCTCAGTCGTCCGTGGTCATTTACGGCACCCTCGACGCCGGCGTGACCAAGACCACCAATGCGCCGAACAGCGCCCTGTCGGAAGGCAAGCGCGATAACAACAAGCTGGGCTTTCGCGGCGTGGAAGACCTGGGCGGCGGGCTGAAGGCCTTGTTCCACCTGGAAATCCGCTTCGAACCGGACACCGGTACCATCGAAGGCGTCAGCCGGCCCCTGTTCCAGGGCCAGAGCCGGGTCGGCCTGCAGGGCGACTTCGGCACGGTGCGCCTGGGCCGCGCCCTCACCGCGCTGCAGGAAACCACCGGCTTGTTCGAACCCTGGTCCGGCATGCCGAACCAGGCCGGCTTCCAGACCGACCTGATGGTGGCCGGCTACCGCACCGCGACCTCAGGCAGCGGCTCCGACCCGCTCGGCCTGGCCGGCAACTCCGGCAACCGCTTTGCCAACGCGCTCTGGTACAACACCCCGGTGTTCAACGGCTTCCAGCTGAACATCAACGTCGCCAGCAAGGAAAACAATAGCCTGCCCACGGCCATCGTCGGCCGCGGCACCGCCGCCGCGCCGCAATACCCGGCCGGCGCGCTGGCGGGCGCCTATCCTTACTCGGTCAGCGCCACCTATATGGCGCCGGGCACGCTGCCGCAGTATGCCGTGTATATCGGTACCGAGCGCAATGCCACCGAAGTGAAGTGGCATTCCGTGGGCGCCTACTTCCGCCCGGTGCCGGAACTGAAGCTGATGGCCAGCTACGGGCGCCAGGACCTGAGCCACATCCGCGCCGTCAACGACACCATCCGGGCCTGGCTGGTGGGCGCCAACTACACCGTGGGCACCGGCATGTTCCGCCTGGGCTATGGCCAGAAGGATGCGGACGGCGAAGTCAAGACCAAGGAAATCTCGGTGGGCTACGAGCACAACCTGTCGCCGCGCACCTACCTGTACCTGGACTTGTCGCAGAAGAAGATCCCGAATGCCCTCACCCCGGCGCTCTCCGATGTGAACCAGAACCACTACGCCCTCGGCATCCATCACAACTTTTGATGGCTTGCCCGGCCGGAGCGGGCGGCAGCCCGCCCCGGCCATGGTTTTCATCGGTTAAAATGTCCACGCCTGCAATATGAGATGTGACAACCGATCATGACCGACACCCTGGATTCCGCAATCGTCGCGCAGTACCTGGCCGACCATCCCCACTTCTTCGAAGAACACGCCAGCCTGCTCGGCGACGTCAGGCTGTCCAGCCCGCTGACCGGCCGTGCGGTGTCGCTGCAGGAGCGCCAGATGGAAGTCATGCGCGACAAATACCGCGCGCTGGAACTGCGCCTGTCGGACCTGAGCCGCCATGCCCAGGAAAACGCCACGATCGCCAATCGCTTCCACGGCTGGCACCAGGCCATCTTGCGCGTGCGCAACGACGCCGACCTGCCGCGCGCCGTGGTCCAAGGCTTGACCGACAGCTTCCACGTGCCGGCCGCCACCCTGCGCCTGTTCAATGTGGCGCAGGAATTCGCCGGCGAATGGTTTGCCAGCGGCGTTTCGGAAGATGCGCGCCTGTTCGCCAACAGCCTGCTGGCGCCTTACTGCGGCAGCAACAATGATTTCGAAGCCGTGCGCTGGCTGGACGACGCGGACGAGATCAAGTCCACCGTCATCCTGCCGCTGCGCAAGCCCGGCGCCAAGGGCCCGGCCTTCGGCCTGCTGATCATGGGCTCGCCCGACCCGGAACGCTTCACCTCCCTGATGGCGACCGACTTCCTGGTCCACATCGGCGAGAGCGCCAGCGTCGCGCTGGCGCCCCTGCTGGCCTGAATCCCGTGAGCGCCGCCAAGCAGGAACAGGCCGGCGCCTACCTGGCCCACCTGGCCACGCAGCGCAAGCTGTCGGCGCATACGGTGGCGGCCTACGGCCGCGACCTGCGCGAGCTGGCCGCCCTGTCCGAGGGCAAGGACTGGAGCGCCCTGACCCACCTCGAGATCCGCCGCTACGCGGCCCAGCTGCACAGCCGCGGCCTCGATGCGCGCAGCATCGCGCGCAAGCTGTCCGGCTGGCGCGGCTTTTTCGCCTGGCTTGGCCAGCACAGCGCCCTGGCCGCCAATCCGGTGGCCGGCGTGCGCGCGCCCAAGCGCGCCAGGAGCTTGCCCAAAGCCCTGTCGGTGGACGACGCAGTGCAGCTGGTGGCCCCGTCCGCCCCCAGCGCCGGCGCTGGCGAGCCGGCCCGCCTGTGCGACCGCGCCATGTTCGAACTGCTGTATTCGAGCGGCCTGCGGGTGTCCGAGCTGGCCGGCCTGGACCGCGAATTCCGCAAGGCCGGCGACGGCCAGCCCGCCTCGCTGGGCTGGCTGGAGCAGGACAACGCCGAAGTGGTGGTGACCGGCAAGGGCGGCAAGATGCGCCGCGTGCCCGTCGGCAGCGCCGCCCTGGCAGCGCTGCAAGCCTGGCTGGCCGTGCGTCCCGCTGCGGCCGACGGCAGCGCCGCCCTCTTCCTCAACGAGCGCGGCAAGCGCGTCACGCCGCGCGTGGTGCAGCTGCGGCTGAAGGCGCACGGCATCCGCAGCGGCGCGCCGGTGGCGGTGCACCCGCATATGCTGCGCCACTCCTTCGCGTCGCACGTGCTGCAATCCTCGGGCGACCTGCGCGCCGTGCAGGAGATGCTGGGCCACGCCAGCATCTCCTCGACCCAGGTCTATACCGCCCTCGATTTCCAGCACCTGGCCCTGGTCTATGACAAGGCCCACCCACGGGCTAAAATCAAATAGCCGGGATTTGATCCTGCTCAAGTTTGCCCATTTGCCAGCATTTCCAGAATTCCGGCATAATCGACCGATTCCCAATGCTACTCGCCCGACTATGGCAATGATCCCGACGACTATTTTGACCGGCTTCCTCGGCGCCGGCAAAACCACGCTGCTCAACCGCATCCTGCGCGAAGAACACGGCATGAAGATCGCCGTGATCGAAAACGAATTCGGCCAGGAGAATATCGATAACGAAATCCTGGTGCAGGAAGCGCGCGAACAAATCGTGGAAATGAATAATGGCTGCATTTGCTGCACCGTGCGCGGCGACCTGATCGTCGGCCTGAGCGATCTGGCGAAACGGCGCGCCGCCGGCGAAATCGCCTTCGACCGCGTGGTGATTGAAACCACGGGCCTGGCCAATCCCGGCCCGGTGGCGCAGACCTTCTTCATCGACGAGGAAGTAGGCGCCAACTATCTGCTCGACGCCGTGGTCACGGTGGTCGATGCGCGCCACGCCATGCAGCAGCTCGACGAGCACGAGGAAGCCCAGCGCCAGGTCGGCTTTGCCGACAAGATCCTGCTGTCCAAGACCGACCTGGTGGACGGCGCCGCCGTCGCGGCCCTCACCGCGCGCCTGAAGCGCATCAACCCGCGCGCACCGATCAGCCGTTCCGATTTCGGCCAGGCGCCGCTGGCCGAGGTGCTGGACCTGCGCGGCTTCAACCTCAACGAAAAGCTGGAAATCGACCCGGCCTTCCTGGCCGAAGACGAGCACGGGCATGCGCATTGCGGGCATGACCACGCGCCTGGCCATGTGCACGATGCACAGTGCGGCCACCACGACCACCAGCATGACCACCATCACCCCCACCACAGCGACGATATCGCGGCCTTCGTGTTCAAAAGCGAACGACCGTTCGATCCGGCCAAACTCGACGAATTCCTGGGCGGTCTCGTTGATGTGTACGGTCCTCGCATGTTGCGTTACAAAGGCGTATTGTGGATGCAGGGCGCCGACCGAAAAGTGGTTTTCCAGGGCGTGCACCAATTGATGGGCAGCGACCTGGGCGCCAAATGGGGTGAAAACGAGACACGGGCCAGCAAAATGGTGTTTATTGGCAAAAATCTGCCGAAAGAGATCTTTATTACTGGCCTTGAACAATGTTTGGTATAAACTAAGGCGTTTTTTTGACGCCCCCCACGCAGAAATTTGAAAACTCCGTCGTATCGAAGGTAAGCGAAGTCATGACAAAAGCAAATAAATCGACCCCCGCCGCGGAAGTCCTGCTCACCGAAGAAGAAATTCTGAAGATGAGCGATAAAGACTATATGAACCCGGCTCAGATGGCGTTTTTCAAGAATAAGCTGCAAACCCTTGAAAAAGAATTGCTGAAAAACGCTGGCGAAACCACCGAACACCTGCGCGAAACCGTGCTGGTGCCGGATCCCGCCGACCGCGCCACCATCGAAGAAGAGCACGCACTGGAACTGCGTACCCGCGACCGCGAACGCAAGCTGTTGAAGAAAGTGCAGCAATCGATCCAGGCAATCGACAATAACGACTATGGTTATTGCGAAGAAACCGGCGAACCGATCGGCATTCCACGCCTGATCGCCCGTCCCACCGCGACCCTGTCGCTGGAGGCACAGCAGCGCCGCGAGCTGAAACAAAAGCTGTACGGCGACTGATCCGCCACACAAAACGGGAAAAAGGCACGCTTAGGCGTGCTTTTTTCTTTTCTTTACTCCTACGGTACGCCCTTATAATTTTCCATTGGGCTACACTAGTGATCCTATGGGACTGTTCTCCATTTTTAAAAAAGGCAAGGTTGACGAAACCATCGTGCAAAACGATGGCGACGCCGCACGCCTGGCCGCGAACAGCGAACTGGAGCGCCAGCGTGCGCAACAGTCGGACCTGCAACGCGAAATCGCCCGTGCCACTGCCATGAAGATTGACGCCATCGAAGCAGCGATGGCGGCCGATATTTTTAACGAACCGGAACCAGCCTGGGCGCGCAAGCCGCGCCCACTGCAAGCAGCCAACGGCGCCAGCAATGACGACGCCACCCTGCCGATGCTGGACCAGTACACCACCGAACTGCTGGGTGACGACGACATGCCGCTGGAAGCGGCGGCCGCCGAGAGCGCGCCCATCGTCGAAGAGATCGCCATCCTGTACTCGAACGGCCAGGCGGAAGTGGCCGAGCAGATGCTGCTGGGCAGCCTGCCCGACGCCGCCCAGGACCGTACTGTCTGGTGGATGCTGTTCGACCTGTACCAGGTGCTGAACCGCCAGGAATCGTTCGAGAATATCTCGATCGACTACGCCAGCCATTACGAAACCTCGCCGCCGTCCTGGATCCCGCCGGCCAGTGCCGCCAGCGCGGCGCCGGTGGCGGTGCGCGGCTATTCCGGCGTGACCCCGACCGTGGGACTGGGCGGCGTCCTGAATGCCTCGGTGGGGCCGCAGCTGGAGCGGCTCGACAGCATGGACCAGAAGCTGCCGCTGCGCCTGGACTTCTCGCGCATCAACGGGGTCGAGCCGGAGGGCTGTGCCCTGCTGCTGGCGGCGCTGAAGAAGGCCCAGGCCGGCGAGCGCGAACTGGTGGTGGTGGGCGCCGCCGAACTGGCCGAGCAGGTGCGCAACACCTTGACCATCGGCAACCGCGACGGCGGCGAAGCGCCGTGGCTGCTCTATCTGGAGCTGCTGCACCTGCTGAACCGCGAAAAGGACTTCGAAGAATCGTCGATGGACTATTGCGTGACGTTCGAAGTCTCGCCGCCGCCCTTCGTGCCGCCGAAAAAGGTGGCCAATGCGCCGCGCCAGGCCACGGCTGCCGCCTCCGACCGCTTCATGCTGCCGGCGGTGATCGAAGGCGACGTCACGGCGCTGCTGTCGGCCATCGACGAATACGCCGGCCAGTACCAGGCCCTGGTCTTCGACTGCGGCCGCCTGGCGCGCATGGAATTCGGGGCCGCCAGCGCCCTGCAAGCCAAGATTGCCGAGCTGGCGACCGGCGAGCGCCGCATCGAATTCCGCGACCTGAACCACCTGGTGGCGGCGTTGATGCGCCTGCTGGGCTTCGCCGAAATGGCGCGGCTGTTCCCGCACAAGTATTAAGAAAGGGGGGATCGCCCCTTTTTCTTGAGATTTGGGGGCTGCGCCCCCAGATAGCGCGTTAATCCAATACAAAGGCATTAACATGGAACAATTTCACGGCACCACCATCCTGTGCGTGCGCCGCGGCGCCGAGGTCGCCATCGGCGGCGATGGCCAGGTCACGCTTGGCAATATCGTCATGAAAGGCACGGCGCGCAAGGTGCGCAAGCTGTACCAGAACAAGGTGCTGTGCGGCTTTGCCGGCGGCACGGCCGACGCCTTCACGCTGCTCGACCGTTTCGAAGCCAAACTGGAAAAACACCAGGGCCACCTGCTGCGCGCCTCGGTCGAGATGGCCAAGGACTGGCGCACCGACCGCGTGCTGCGCCGCCTGGAAGCCATGCTGCTGGTGGCCGACAAGGATGCCACCCTGGTCATCACCGGCAACGGCGACGTGCTGGAACCGGAAGGCGGCGTCGGCGCCATCGGCTCGGGCGGCAGCTATGCCCAGGCGGCCGCCAAGGCCCTGGTCGAAAACACCGCGCTGTCGCCCAGCGAGGTGGTGAAGAAGGCGCTGACCATCGCCGGCGAGCTGTGCATCTACACCAACCTGAACCACATCATCGAAACCCTGGACCCCGCATGAACATGACTCCCCAAGAAATCGTCGGCGAACTCGACAAACATGTGGTCGGCCAGGGCAAGGCCAAGAAGGCGGTCGCCATCGCGCTGCGCAACCGCTGGCGCCGCCAGCAGGTGGAAGAGCCGCTGCGCCATGAAATCACCCCCAAGAACATCCTGATGATCGGCCCCACCGGGGTCGGCAAGACCGAAATCGCGCGCCGCCTGGCCAAGCTGGCCGGCGCCCCCTTCATCAAGGTGGAGGCCACCAAGTTCACCGAAGTGGGCTATGTGGGCCGCGACGTCGACACCATCATCCGCGACCTGATCGACATCGGCGTCAAGCAGACCCGCCAGTCGGAAATGGCCAAGGTGCGGGCGCGCGCCGAGGACGCGGCGGAAGACCGCGTGCTCGATATCCTGCTGCCGCCGCCGCGCGACTTCGGCTTCGCCAACGCCACGGCCGAGCCGCGCAGCGACGACGCCACGCGCCAGACCTTCCGCAAGCGCCTGCGGCAGGGCGAACTGGACGACAAGGAAATCGAGATCGAGCTGGCCGAGCAAAGCCCGACCATGGAAATCATGGCGCCGCCCGGCATGGAAGAAATGACGGAACAGATCAAGTCCATGTTCTCCGGCATGGGCAGCGGCCGCAAAAAGGCGCGCAAGGTCAAGATCAAGGAAGCCATGAAATTCCTGCTGGAAGAGGAAGCGGCCAAGCTGGTCAACGAAGACGAGATGAAGAAACAGGCGCTCACCAACGTGGAGCAGAACGGCATCGTGTTCCTGGACGAAGTCGACAAGATCGCCTCGCGCTCGGAAACGGGCGGCGCCGACGTCTCGCGCGCCGGCGTGCAGCGCGACCTGCTGCCGCTGGTGGAAGGCACCACCGTCAACACCAAGTACGGCATGGTGCGCACCGATCACATCCTGTTCATCGCCTCGGGGGCCTTCCACCTGGCCAAGCCGTCCGACCTGATCCCCGAGCTGCAGGGCCGCTTCCCCATCCGCGTCGAGCTGGAATCGTTGTCGATCGCCGACTTCGAGCGTATCCTGACCAGTACCGACGCCTGCCTGACCAAGCAATACCAGGCCTTGCTGGCGACCGAAGGCGTGCACCTGGAATTCGCGCCGGACGGCATCCACCGCCTGGCGGAGATCGCCTTCCAGGTCAACGAGCGCACCGAGAACATCGGCGCGCGCCGGCTGTACACGGTGATGGAAAAGCTGCTGGAAGAGATCTCCTACACGGCGACCGAAACCGGCGACCAGGCCGTCACCATCGATGCGGCCTATGTCAACCAGCGCCTGGATGCGCTGGCCGTCAACGAAGATTTATCGCGCTACGTCCTGTAATGGCCAACAAGCAGCTGGCGACCCGGCAGAAGATGCGCATCCGCGTCGAACCCTCGCAGAACTTCGGCAAGCCGCGCAACCCGATCGCGGCGCTGGCCAAGGCGCGCGCGGCGGGCCCGCACGACAAGCACCGCGTCACGGCCGAACGCCAGGCGGCCAAAAAGCTGATCGACCGGAAGCTCGATGGGTCCGATGAGCAATAGCCCGTCCGCCACGCTGCGCGTCGGCGACTGGCGCGTCAACCGCCTGACCGGCGAGCTGGCGCGCGACGGCGCCTGCCTGCGCCTGGAAGAGCGCAGCCTGCGCCTGCTGACCTGCCTGGCCGACCGGGCCGGCGACGTGCTGTCGGCCGAGGAGCTGCTGGCCCATGCCTGGCCCGGCGTCGTGGTCTCGCCCGATTCGCTATACCAGGCCATCACCCTGCTGCGCCGCCAACTGGGCGACGATGCGCGCAATCCGCGCTATATCGCCACCGTCTCGCGGCGCGGCTATCGCCTGGTCGCGGCCGTGTCGGACACGGCGTTGCCAGCGGACCCGGCGGCGTCCCCGCTGGCGCCCGCCGCCCCGCCGCCCGCCCCGCGCCAGCGCAAGCGGATCGCCCTGTTTGCCGGCGTCGCCGCCGTGCTGGCCGGCCTGGCGGCGCTGCCGCTGGCCATGCCCGGCAGCCGCTCGGTGGCCGTGCTGCCCTTCCTCGACCTGACGGACGAGATGAACGAAGAACCGTTTGCCGACGGCATCAGCGAAGAACTGATCGGCAAATTGAGCCGGCAGCCGGGCCTGTCCGTCGCCCCGCCCGGCGCCTCCTACTATTACAAGGACAAGCGCGCCACGGCAGCCGAGGTGGCGCGCGCCCTGAAAGTGGCCTACGTGCTGGACGGCAGCGTGCGCCGTTCCGGCGGCGCCCTACGCATCGCCGCCCGCCTGACGCGCGCCGCCGACGGCTTTGTGGTCTGGTCCGACAGCTACGACCGCACGCCGGGCGACAAGCTGGCCATCCAGGCGGAAATCGCGACGGCGGTCAGCCGTGCCGCCGCCGCCCAGCTTCACTGAGCGACCGAATTCATCTGCATTTCCTTGCCCGCGTCCGGATCCGGTCCCACCGCCGCCTCCAGCTGGATCTGCACCGCGATCGCGTCGCCCACCAGGTCCATATAGGCATCGAGCCCGAAGTCCGAGCGCTTGACCGTGCTGGTGGCGCTGATGCCGATCGATGGCTTGTTGCTGACGCGGTTCACGCCGATCTTGTTGACCTTCATCTGCAGCGCCACCGGCCGCGTCATGCCGGCCAGCGTCAATTCGCCGTGCAGCACGCCGCTCATGGCGTCGCGCCGCTCGATGCGGGTGCTGCGGAAGCGGATCTCCGGCTGCTTGAACAAGGCGGTCCAGGCGTCGTCGCCGCGGATCTGGCCATTCCATAGCCCGTCGCCCATATCGAGCATGCTGGTCGGCATGCTGACCGCGACCGACGATTTCGACCAGTCCTCATTGTCGAACACGAAACTGCCCGGGGCGACCTTCAGCGTCCCCGAGACCGGGATGAAACCCTGGTGCTCAAAACTGAAACTGACCTTGGAAAGCTTGCTGACGATGGTGTAGGTGACGGGTGCGGCCTGCGCGGCAGCGGCGGACAGCAAGACCGCGCAGACAGCGGCGCGGCGGATATGACGGTACATGGGGACTCCTTTTCTTGGGTTGGAGCCCTCTTTGTACCGGCCGCAGCCCGCTCAAGTCCTGAAAAAGTCCTG
The DNA here is from genome assembly GCF_000425385.1 of Pseudoduganella violaceinigra DSM 15887. Lineage (GTDB taxonomy): Bacteria > Pseudomonadota > Gammaproteobacteria > Burkholderiales > Burkholderiaceae_D > Rugamonas > Rugamonas violaceinigra. Next base: position 56,566 of record NZ_KE384356.1, read on the forward strand.
AAAAGTTCTGAATTGACGCGATTTACCAGACCGGACCGAGGAACAGGTAGAGCGTCTCCTCGCCCTGGCGCGTGGCGCCGGCACCGAGGAACAGGGGGCCGAAGCGGGTTTCCACCGACAGGAAGGCGCTGCCGGCCTGCTTCAGCGCGCGTCCGCTCGCCGTCACGCCACGATCGAAGCCGCCGCCGGTTTCCAGCGAAAAGCCGGCGCGCATGGTGCCGCCAAGGCCGCTCGGCAGGGAAGCGATGCGGCGCGCCAGCACCAGGCGCCCCAGCAGGATGGTCGGGTCCTGGATCGAATCGGTCGGCGTGCCCGACAGGCGCAGGAAGCCGCCCAGCGTCACCGGCGACGCCCCCACCTGGGCCCTGGCCCATTCCAGCGACACGTGGCCGGCCCAGTCCGCGATGTGGAAGGCTTGCAGCGCGGTGGCGCCCCAGTTGGTGGTGGCCGTGCCGACGCCCTTGCCGCTGCCCGGCGTCTGCTCGCGGCCGAGGGTGAGCAGGGTGCCGCGCGTGGGGAAGGCCAGCGAATCGAGGGTGTCGACGCGAAAGCGCGCAAAGCTCTTGGTGTCGTAGACGCGCCGCACGCCGGCGGCCGGATCCTGCGGGATCAGCGGCCGTATGGTATAGGCCTGGCGCGACACGCCCACCGAGAATTCGCCCCAGTTGCCGAACTGGCGCCCCAGCGCGAACGAGGCCGCGCGCGCATTGTAGGACAGGCGCTCCCGCCGCAATTCCTTCTCGAAGATGTCGCCGGAGGTCTTGCCGACCTGCGCCGCCGGCATCACGAACCACTTGGCGCCAGGCCCCAGCGGCTGCCACCACTGCATGCCGAGGCCGCGCTCATTGCCCAGCCGCCCTTCGGTACGCAACTCGCCGCCCCAGCTGTTCAAGGCCGCGCGCACGTGCATCACCTTGATGGCGAAATTATTCGCATCGCGGAAATCGCTGGCCAGTTCCAGCCCGACCCGCATGCGGCTGCGCGTCCATTCGGCTTCGGTGGCGCGGATGGTGACGGTGCGTTCCTCGTCCACGTCGTCGATATCGGTCTCCACGCGGGCCAGGTCGCCGCGGCCGTAGAGCGCCACGGCCGCCTGCCGCACCTGCTCGCGCGTGGTCGGCTGCCCCGGTTCCAGGCCGGACTGCCGGGCCAGCACCGCGGGATTCACCTCGCGCGTGCCCTGGACCTGCACCCTGGCCAGCGTCACGGGCCGGTCGGGATCGAGCGGCGCGGCCAGGCGCAGGCTTTCCCTGCCGGCGTAGTCGGGTTCCGGCAGGGCCAGGGCCGCCAGGCGCGGGGCCAGCGCGCGCGCCGCCGCCTCGCCGGCGGCCATGGCTTGCTTCCAGGTCGAGAAGTCGAGGAAGGTGACGCCGCCCAGGTCGGGGGCGATCAGGATGTCGTCCTGGTGCAATTCGCTGAGCGAGCGCTGCACATTCTGTTCGGTCAGGATTTGCAGCATCTGGTTGGCCACCCCCAGCGCGCTGCCCAGCTCCTTTTCCGGCGCCAGCGGGGTGCCGACATTGACGGCAATGACGATGTCGGCGCCCATGGCGCGCGCCATGTCGACCGGCAGGTTGCGTACCAGGCCGCCGTCCACCACCAGACGGTCCTTGATGCGCACCGGCGCGAACACGCCCGGCACGGCCAGCGAGGCGCGGATGGTCTGGAACAGCGGCGTGTTGTCGAGCACGACCAGCTCGCCGGTCAGCAGGTCGGAAGCGACCGAGCGGAACGGCAGCGGCAGCTGGCTCACCGGCAGGTCGCGCGTGCCGCGCGGCAGCAGCTTTTGCAGGGCCATTTCCAGGGCGGCGTTGCCGGCGGCGGCCGGCGGGCCCTGCACCCCTTTCAGGGTGAGGCCGAATTCGATGCGGGAGGGGATCTGGATGTCTTCGTCGCGGCGGCGGAAGTGCAGCTCGTCGCGCGCCGGGCGGTCGGCCACCACGCTGTCCCAGTCGGTGCTGGCGGCCATGCGCTCCAGGTCCTGCAGCGAGGCGCCGGCGGCCCAGGCGCCGCCGATCACGCTGCCCATCGAGGTGCCGACCACGATGTCGACCGGCACATGCATTTCCTGCAGGGCGCGCAGCACGCCGACGTGGGCAAAGCCGCGCGCGCCGCCGCCGCTTAATACCAGGGCGATTTTGGGGCGGGCCGAACGCGGTAATGCGGCCTCAGACCCGCCGGGGCCGACGCCCGCCTGCGGCGGCCGCGTTTCCGCTGCGCTGGCAAGACCCGCGCAGAACGCGAGGGCCAGCGCCAGCCGTTTCATTGCAACTGCGGCTGCGGCGGCTGGCCCGAGACGGTCGGCGGCTGCGCCGGCGCCATCTGCACCGGCGGCGGCGCCGGCTGCGGCAGCGGCACCGCCGCCGGTTCCTGCGGGCCGCCCAGCGGCGTTCCGGTCGGCGACAGCAGGCCGCCGCCGGAGCTCACGCCCTGGTCGCTGGCCAGCTCGATGCGCTTCTGCACGCCGCCTTCCATCAGGATCACGAAGCGCGGCTGCACCTCTTTCACGCTGACGCCGGGCGCCAGCTCCGCGCCGACCGGGAAGGCCTTGGCCGGCTGGTTATCGGCCGCAATGATCGCCACGCTGCCACGGCCGCGGGTATCGGCCACCACCCCGCGCAGCTGGTAATTGCTGGCCGCGGCCACTGCGGTATTGCCGCCGAACAGGCCGCGCGCGGCGTCCATATTCGCTTCCGGCGCCTGCGCCACCGGCACGGCGGCGATCGGGCGCTGCTTTGGCTTGAACAGCTGCATGCCCCAGTAGGCCAGCGAGGCAGACAGCGCCGCAACGGCGGCCACACTGCATATCAAAGGCAATCGTTTCAATTCAATTCTCCAGATTCAGCGCACCAGCTGATTGATTTCGATGATCGGCATCAGCACGGCCAGCACGATCAGCAGCACCACCACGCCCATTGCCAGGATCAGCATCGGTTCCAGCAGGCCGGCGATGGTCAGCGTGCGGCGCTCGAGGTCCGATTCCTGCGCGCTGGCGGCGCGGTCCAGCATGGCGGGCAGTTCGCCGGTGATTTCGCCGGCGCGGATCATGTGGATCAGCATCGGCGGGAAGTGTTTTTGCGCCGACAGCGAGCGCGCCAGGCTGGCGCCTTCGCGCACCGAGTCGCTGGCCTGCTCCACCAGCGCGCGCATGGCGACGTTGGACAGGGTGTCGCGGCTCGTTTCCAGGGCGCGCAGGATGGGCACGCCGGAGCCGGTGGTGATCGCCAGCGTGCTGGCGAAGCGCGAGGTGTTCAGGCTGCGTTCGAACTTGCCGTACAGCGGCGCCGTCAGCAGCCAGGTATGCCAGCGCAGCTTGGTGTCCGGGTTCTGCAGCATCTTGCGCACCATGAAGCCGGCGGCGATCAGCAGGCCCAGCACGACCAGGCCGTAGCTGCGCACGAAGTCCGAGACGGCCAGCATGATCACCGTCAGCAGCGGCAGCTTCTGCTTGGTGTTGGCGAACACGGACACGATCTGCGGCACCACATAGGTGAGCAGGAAGATCACGATCAGGAACGCCACCACGGTCACGATGGCCGGATAGGTGAAGGCCAGCTTGACCTTCTGCACCAGGGCATTGCGCCGTTCGATGTAGTCGGCCAGGCGCGACAGGACGCGCGACAGCTGGCCGATCTGCTCGCCGGACGCCACCAGGGCGCGGTAGATTTCCTGGAAGTCACGCGGGTGGCGCGACAGCGCGTCCGACATCGAAGAGCCGCCCATCACTTCCGAGCGGATCGAGGCCACCAGGTCGCGCACATACTGGCGCTCGGCCTGTTCCAGCAGGGCCGTAAACGCCTGCTCCAGCGGCAGACCCGCTTCCAGCAGGCTGGCCAGCTGGCGCGTAAACAGGGCCAGTTCGGTGGTGTTGAGTTTTTCGCCGAAGCCGCGCCGTGCGGCGGCGCCGCTGGCGTCGACCTGGGACTCGATGGCATCGACCTTGATCGGCACCAGCCCCTGCGAGCGCAGGTCGGCGCGCGCCGAACGGGCGCTGTCGGCGTTGACCACGCCCTTCTTGCTGGCGCCCGTCGCATCGACGGCTTCATAACGGAAGGCCGGCATCGCTTAGTCCTTCGTCACGCGCAGCAATTCCGCCGGCGTGGTGACGCCCTGCTGCAGCCAGCGTTCGCCGTCTTCGCGCATGGTGCTCATGCCGCCATGCTGCTGGGCGGTGGCGCGGATCTCCGCCTCCGAGGTGCGGTCGTGGATCTGGGCGCGGATATGCTCGTCCGTCTGCAGCAGCTCGTAGATGCCGACCCGGCCCTGGTAGCCGGTATGGCCGCAGTGCTCGCAGCCGACCGCCTTCCACTGCGTGCCGTCGAAGCTCTTGCAGCTTGGGCACAGCTTGCGCACCAGGCGCTGGGCCAGCACGCCAAGCAGGGAGGAGGACAGCAGGAACGGTTCGATGCCCATGTCCAGCAAACGCGTCACGGCGGCGGCGGCGTCATTGGTGTGCAGGGTCGCCAGCACCAGGTGGCCGGTGAGCGAGGCCTGCACCGCGATCTGCGCCGTCTCCAGATCGCGGATCTCGCCGATCATGATCACGTCCGGATCCTGGCGCAGGATGGCGCGCAGGGCCTTGGCGAAGGTCATGTCGATGCGCGCGTTGACCTGGGTCTGGCCGACGCCGTGCAGGTCGTATTCGACCGGGTCTTCCACCGTCATGATATTGGTGGAGGTGTTGTTCAGCATGGACAGCGCGGCGTACAGCGTGGTGGTCTTGCCCGAGCCGGTCGGCCCGGTCACCAGCACGATGCCGTGCGGCTGGTTGATCAGGCTGTTGAACTGGCCCATCATCTTTTCGCTCATGCCCAGGTGGGTCAGGTCGAGGCGGCCCGCTTCCTTGTCCAGCAGACGCAGCACGGCGCGTTCGCCATGGCCGGTCGGCAGGGTCGAGACGCGCACGTCGACCGGCTTGCCGCCCACGCGCAGCGTGATGCGGCCGTCCTGCGGCAGGCGTTTTTCGGCGATGTCCAGCTGCGCCATGATCTTGATACGCGAGATCAGGGAACCGTGGATGGCCTTGCGCGGGCGCACGATGTCGCGCAGCGCGCCGTCGACGCGGAAGCGCACCACGGAAGTCTGCTCGAACGGCTCGATGTGGATGTCCGAGGCGCCGTCGCGCAGGGCCTGCGTCAACAGCGCGTTGATCATGCGGATCACGGGCGCGTCGTCGGACGCTTCCAGCAAGTCCTCGATGGCCGGCACGTCCTGCAGCAGCTTGGTCAAGTCCAGGTCGGCGTCGAATTCGTCCGCTACTTGCGAAGCGTCGCCGCCGGCACTGGCGTAGGCGGCGGCGATGGCCGCTTCCAGGTCGGCGCGCGGCAGGTGTTTCAGGTTGATGCGGCCGAAGCGGCGCGACACTTCCGCGATCGCGGAAGCGGGCGTGGCGGACGACATCATCACATCGACCGCGTGCTCGGCTTCGGCGCTGGGCTGGGCCAGCACCAGGAAGTCGCGCGCGAAGGCGTAAGGCAGGAGGTTGCTCATCGCTGTTGCTGTTTCTGTTCAGGCACGCTCGGCGCGGCCGGCGGGATCGGGCGCACCAGCTGGCCGCTGGCGGTCGGCCTGCCGTCCTGCAGCGTCGGCAAGGTCGGGCCGCCCAGGTTCTGCACCGTCATGCTCGGCTCGGGCGCGGACGCTTCCTGCGTGGCGCGCATATAGTCGTAGCGGTCGGCCGTCAGGCTCATGCCCTGCTCGCGGTTGCGGATCACCACCGGGCGCAGGAAGACCATCAGGTTGGTCTTCTTGCGGTTGCGCTTCTGGTATTTGAACAGGTTGCCGATCAGCGGGATGTCGCCCAGGCCCGGCACCTTTTCCACGCCGTCGCTGGAATCGTCCTGGATCAAGCCGCCCAGCACCAGGATCTGGCCGTCGTCGGCGATGATATTGGTCTCGATGGTGCGGTTTTTCAGGATCAGGCCGTTGGCATTCGACGCCACCGAGGTGTCGATGCTGGAGCTTTCATTGTAGATGGCCAGCTTGATGGTGCCGCCTTCGGAAATCTGCGGGCGCACTTTCAGCGTGATGCCGATGTCCTTGCGGTCGACCGTGGTGAACGGCGAACCGGTGGAACCGGCCGCGCTGGTGTAGGAGCCGGTCACGATCGGCACGTTCTGGCCGACCTTGATGGTGGCCACTTCATTGTCGAGGGTCAGCATGTTCGGGGTCGACAGGATATTGCTGTCGTCGTCCGCGCCCAGCGCATGCGCCACGGCGCCCAGGCCCAGCTTGCCGTTCGCCAGCTGCTTGAACACGCCCAGGGTCAGGCCCGAGCCGGGCATCACGGCATTGGTGCTGCCGGCGGCCAGCTGCGCCAGGTTGGTCAGCTTGTTTTCACCACCGGCCACATTGTTGTACGTGGTGGCGCCGCCCACGCGGTAGCTGCTGCCGCTGTTGCCGCTCAGGCCGGCCCACTGCACGCCGAACTCGGACAGCTTGGCGGCGTTGACTTCGACGATCATCGATTCGATATAGACCTGGGCACGGCGCACGTCCAGCTGCTCGATCACCGAGCGCAGGTTGCGGTAGACGGCGTCCGGCGCGGTGATGATCAGGGTATTGGTGGTGGCGTCGGCCTGGATGAAGCCGCCCTGCCCGCCGCCGCCCTGCTGCGCGCTGGATTTGCCGCCGCCGGCCAGGGTCGGGTTGCTCGGCCCGTTCTGGCCGCCGCCCTGCTGCGAAGCGCCCAGACCGCCCTGGCCCATCTGGCTGTTGCCGGCGCCGCCCTGCGACAGGCTGCCGCTGCCGGACTGGCTGGCGCTGCTGCCGCCCTCGCCCGTGACCACCGAGCGCAGGGTTTCGGCCAATTTGGTCGCTTCCGCGTTTTTCAGGTAGACCACGTGCACATTGCCGGCCTGCTCGGTCGGCTGGTCCAGCTTGGCGATCAGAGACTTGGCCAGGTTGGCGCGCGCGGCCGACGGCGCCCGCACCACCAGCGAATTGGTGCGCGGATCCGGCACCAGGGTGACGCGGCCGGCATCGCCGCCGGCGCCCGGTTCCATCAGCTTGTTGACCATGGCCGCCAGGTCGCTGGCGATGGCGTAGCGCACCGGCACCACGTCCAGGTCGGCCGACGAAGGCGCGTCCAGCGAGGCGATGATCTTGGCCAGGCGCTTCAGGTTGTCCGAGTAGTCGGTGATGACCAGGGTGTTGTTGCCGGGGTTGGCGTTGATGGTGTTGTTGGGCGTGATCAACGGGCGCAGCACGGTCACCAGGTTGGCCGAATTCTCGTGGTTCAGGTGGAAGATCTGCGTCACCACCTGGTCGCCCTGCGGGCTTTTCTGGCCGCCGATCACGGTCGGCGAGGCCTGCAGCTTGGCTTCCGCTTCCGGCACCACCTTGGCGTAGCCGTCGCCGCTGACGATGGCGTAGCCTTGCAGGCGCAGCGCGGAGGCCAGCAGCTGGAAGGCTTGCGACTTGGTAATCGACTTTTCCGACACCAGGGTGATGGTGCCCTTGACGCGCGGGTCGATCAGGAAGGTGATGTTGGTGTAGTGGCCGACGGCCTTGATCACCGATTCGATGTCGGCACCGACAAAGTTCAGCGCGGCTTCGTCATTGGGCTGGGCCCAGGCCGTGATGGGGGCGGCGGCGGGCGCCAGCGCACAGCACAGCAACGCGGCGGCGCTCAGGCGGCGCAGCGCCGGGAAGGGGGTGGGGCTTGCAGTGTGTGTTTTCATTATCGGAACTCTAGTGCAATGACGTTTTTACCGCTATTCGGCTTGGGCTGGCCCAGCATGTTCAACAGGCTGGCCAGCTGCTCTTCAAATCCTTTTGCCGCTTGCGCCTGGCCGGAGAACTGCAGGCGGCCATGCTCGAATTTCCCCGTACCGCTCAACAGCAGGGGCCCGCGCTGCGAATCCAGCGCCAGCGCGGCCTGCTGGCCCTTCCAGTCGAACGCCAGCTGATAGCTGCCCAGCGGCTTGAGCGAGGTCAGGCTGGACGACATATCCTGCATCTCCAGCGTGGTGCGGCCCTGCAGCGACACCGCCGGCCCCGCGCGCTCGAGCTGCAGCGAGGTCCAGGACAGCTTCATGCGCCCGCTCGGCGCCAGCGTATTCAGCGGCGCGCCCAGGCCGGCCAGGCCGTCGGCCGGCAGCATCAGGGCCGCCGGGCTGACTTCCCAGCTGCTCCAGCCGCCGCGCAGCGACACCGGCTGCGTCAGCGCGTCCGGGTTGGCCAGCTCCACGTCCACGCTGCCGAACACCACCAGCGGCGACAAGCGCCAGCTGAAACGTCCCGGCAGCAGCGGCGTGACGGCGCCGTCCTTGCTGGCGGCACCGCCAATGAAGGCGGAACCGCGCCACAGCGTGCCTTGCGCGTCGCCCAGGGCGAAGCGGCCGCCGCTCTGGCTTTCCACCAGCACGCCCATCCAGCTGGCCGGCAGGCAGGCCAGCACCGTCAGGCCCGCGCTCAGTGCGATGGCCAGCAACCACAACGCTGCGCGCTTCATTGGACACCGGACTCCTGGCGCAGCGTCAGATTGGCATCGACCTGTCCGGCCGGGCCTTGCTGCGTCACCTGGCCTTCCTGCACGCGCACCCGCTGTTCGCGGCGGATGGCGTCCAGCCAAGCCACCAGGCCGGCGAAGGGCACGCCCTTGAATTCCACTTTAATGTAGTCGCCCGTGACGGCAAGGTTTTGCGTCGTCAAACCGCTCGCCTGCAGCTGCGCCGCCACCGCGTCCTTGTTCAGCGGCTGCGGCTGCACCGCCGGCTGGGCCGCCAGCTGCGCCGCCTCGCCGGCCAGGGCCTGCAGTTCGGCCATCTGCTGGTTCATCTGCGGCAGCTGTTTTTGCAGCTTCTCGCGGCCCGTCATGGCCGGTTCCACCAGCACGCTCCAGACCAGGCCAATGGCCAGCACCGCGCCGCCGATGGACAGCATGCGCTGCTCCTGTTCGGTGCGTGCGCTCCACCAGGCGGCGGCATGCGCGCGGTAGCCGTTGATGCTGTCGTTCAGTCCGGCCATCACTTGCCCCCCGCTTTCACCAGCCAGACGCCCGGCCCGGTTTCGCTGGCAACCAGCTTGCGCGCCGCCAGGCTGGCCTTCATCTGCGCCAGGGCGTTGGCGTCAACGCTGTTGGGCTTGAATTTGACGGTCATGCTGCGATCCTTGTAATCGATGCCGGCCAGGACTTCGCGGTTGGGCAGCACGGCCAGCACCTCGCCCAGCACCGCGCTCATATTGGTGAATTCATCGGCCGTGCCGGCTCCGGCGCCGGCGCGCGCCGCGGCGATATTGTGGCGCATCTGTTCGACCGGGTCGCCGATCATCGGCTGGTTCGGATAGGCGGAGCTGAATACCTGCGTCATATTCTTGCGCAAGGCGTCGGCTTCGCGCTTGAGGCGCAGCCATTCCCAATTCAAGCCCACGATATTCACCAGCACGGCGGCGATGGCGATGCGCAGCGGCCATTTCCAGCGCGCCCAGGCGCGCGCATTGGCGCCGCTGGCGGCGCCCAGTCCGGCCGCCAGGTCGAACGGCACGCCCCGGGCGGCGGCGATGCGGTGCACCCAGTTGTCTTCTTCCAGCGTGATGCCGGGCAGATTGGCGGCCGCCGCCGCGTACTCGGCGCGCTGGGCCGGCGCCACGTACAGCGTCAGCGGCGCGTCGCCGGCCAGGGCGCGCAGGGTATGCAGGGCCGCTTCGGGAGCGTTCGGCAGGGTCAGGCCCAGGCCTTCATGGGGCGCGCTGCGCAGGGTCAGCTCCAGGCCGGCATCGTCCAGTCCCAGGGCGGCCGAGACGCTGCCCGGCGCGAGCGGCAGGCTCAGTTGCACCGGCAGCGCCGACACGCCGTGCGCGCCCTGCGCCACCAGGGCCTTGACCAGCACTTCCAGCCAGGCGCGGCTGGCCACGGCCACCACGCGCTCGTCGCTGTCGCCGCTGGCCGGCGCCAGCGCCAGCACGCAATCGGCCGGATCGCCCAGCACCTGCTCTTCCACCAGGTGGGGCAGGGCGGCTTTCAGCCGGGCGCCCGACAGCGGCGGCACCCGCACTTTCAGCAGGGAGACATCGGCAGCGGCCAGCAGCAGCACCACCCGGCGCGCGCCCGACACCAGCTCGCCCAGGTTGCCCAGCGCCCCGGCGCCCTGCTGCATCACGTTGCCGCCGTCGCCCACCAGTGCGAACTGGCAGCTCGACGGCACGCCGTTGTCGGCGGCAGCGGCGCGGGCCGGATACCGAATGTAGAGTGTTGTCAAAGCTTGCCTTCCCTATTCCTTTAAATTTCCCGTATCCACACCACGCGCGTGCCGTTCTGGTCGCGCTGCACCAGCGACCAGGAAATCAGCTCCGCGCGGTCCAGCTTGACCCGGCTCATGACCAGGAAATAGCGGCTGGTCACGTCGATCTGCACGTTCTCGGGCAGCGACTTGCCCCGCGCTTGCAGCTGGGCCTTGAAGTCGTCCGCATTGCGGAAGAAGGTGCGTTCGCGCGCCAGCGCCACGCCCTGCCCTTCCGACAGCGACATGCCGGCCAGCGCCGCCAGCACCGGCGCCGGCGCGGTGTTCACATTGACCGGCGTCGGCTCGGGCAGCGCCACCACCAGATCGCGCAGTTTTTCCACCGCCCGCTGGTCGAATCCCGTCACCGCCAGCAAATCCTCCACGCGCAGCAGCTTCATCGGCCGGCCGCTGCCAGCCGGCACCGGCTCCACATTCGGCTGCGGCGGCGTGCCCGGCTGCGGCGCCTGGCCGACGCCCTGGCTGCGCACCACCTGGATGGCCACGGTGCGCGCCAGCCCCGGATCGAGCTGCAGGTTCTGCAGCAGGCGGCTAAACACCGCCAACTGCGCCTTATTGATGCCGCCGGCACCGTCCGTGCTGGCCAGATTCGCAAGATTGTAGCGCGACTGCGCGTCGTAAGTCTGTCCTGAAATGGTGGCGTTGAAGCTTTCGCCTTCCACCCGCTGGCGGTCGGCGAACTCGTCGACCCGCGTTTCGCGCAGCGGCGTGGCCCAGATGCCGTCCAGGCGCGTCAGCCCCTGGCCGGTGCGCAGGTCCTCGCGCAGGATAAAGCGCGTGAAATCAAGGCCGCCGCGCAGCATCCAGCGCGTCTGGAAGTGCAAATACTGGTTCTCCAGCGAGCGTACCTGAACCTGCTGCTGCCAGAACAGGCTGGCCACGATGGAAACGGCCAGCGTGGTCAGCAGTAGCGCGGTAACAACAGCCACGCCGCGCTGGCGTGCCGGGAAGCGCCGCATCATGCGGCCCCCAGCAGGAAAACCTTGATCAGCGGCGCCGGCTGGCCCTGCAGTTGCAGCGAGATTTCCAGCCCGATCGGGCCCTGGCGCTGCGGCACCTGGACCGGCAAGGGCGCTTTGCCGGACGGGTTGCTGGACGGATTGCCGCCGCTACCCTGCCCCTGGCAGGCGCCGGGCACGGTGCTGGTGCACGGCGCGTCCTCCTCTTTCGGCACGGCGTTTTCAAACGACGTCGAGGAATACTGCGGCAGCTTCCAGCCGCCGATCTCCCAGATCCGCACGGCCATGGACTCGACCCCGGTCTGCAGGCCGACCGCCGCCTGGGTCCCGCCCTGGCCGATGGCCGACTGCCACAGGCCGTCGAGTTCCGCCAGGTCGCGCGTGACGGCCGACTCGCTGCGCGACAGCACGCCGTCGCGGATGTTGTAGCTGACCACCTGCAACTGGGAAGCGGCGTTTTCCACCAGCACGGTGCGGATGAAGACCAGGCGCGTGTTATCGGCCAGCAGGTTCTGGTGCTCGCGCAGCAGCGGCTTGTCGGCCAGCTGTTCCAGGTCGCTTTGCAGCTGGGCGAAACTGAGCTGGATGCTGCGCGTCTGCTCCATATTCTGGGTCAGTTTTTCGCGCGAACGGATGATGGTGTCGAGCCCGCGCCAGCCCATCACGGCGACGATGGCCAGCACGGTGATCGCCACCAGCAGTTCGACAAGGGTAAAGCCGCGCGGGTTCTTCATTCCAGCAGCACCATTTGCCTGATCGGTTTGATGACGCGCCGCTCGGGCGCGCTGGCTTCATAGACATTCACCTCGACCCAGCGCATGCGCGGATTGGGGGAGGTGTTCACTTCCTGCACGCAGATGAGCTTCAAGTCGGCCTGCGGGCACTCGGTGGTGGTCTTGCCCGGCGCCGGCCATTCCTTGGCCAGGCGCACCTGCACCAGCCGGTTTTCAGCCGACCAGGTCGCCATCATGGTGGTGCGCAGGCCGTCGCTGTTCTGGGTCAGGCTGCCCATGGCGCGCAGGGCGGCGCCCAGCGCCGTGCCGACGATCAGCAGCGCCACCAGCACTTCCAGCAGGGTAAAACCTCGTTGCCGCATTCTTCAGTCCACAGTGAAATGGCCGACGCCGTCGGCGCGGATGGTGCCGCGCAGCTCGCCGCTGATGAGGGTCAGGGCGAACGGCCGGTCGACCGGCTCGCGGCCAAAGACAATCCGCATATTGCCGGGCACATTGGTCGCCGGATCGAGCAGCAGGGTCACCGGCGCCAGCTCGAAGGGACGCTCGCGCAGCATATCGTCCTGCGGCAGCGGCTCCCAGCTCTTTTCGTTGCGCACCAGGAAGCGGTAGCTGTCCGGCCCCGCCTCGAACGCGACCGGCCGGTTGCGCACGATGGCTTCGTCGCGCGCCAGCTGCAGCAGCAGCGCCAGGCGCTGCGCATCCTTCTGCATGGCTTTCGCCTGGCTCGGCGCGACGCTGACCACGGTCAGACCGAGCGTGACGCCGATGATGACCAGCACCACCAGCAGCTCGATCAGCGTGAAGCCGCGCCCGCGCCGCTTAGATTTCCCAGGAACCGATATCAGCATCATCGCCGGTGCCGCCTGGCTGGCCGTCGGCGCCATACGAGAACACATCGACTTCACCTTTCACGCCCGGGGACAGGAATTTGTAGTCGTTGCCCCATGGGTCCTTCGGCATTTTTTCCAGGTATGGCGCTTTCCAGCCGCTGGCGGCCGGGCCGGCGGTCGGCTTGGCCATCAGGGCTTGCAGGCCCTGTTCCGTGGTCGGGTAGCGCTGGTTGTCCAGCTTGTACATCTTGAGCGCCTGCATGATGGTGGAGATCTCCACCTTGGCCGCAGCAACCTTGGAGGTGCCGACGCGGTCCAGCACCCGCGGCAGCACCAGGGCCGCCAGCACGCCCATGATCACCACCACCACCATGATTTCGATCAGCGTGAAGCCGGCGGAGCGGCGTTTGCTTAGCTTTTGCATAAGATTCACTAAAAATTAAACTGGCAGTATAAGTGATTCAATCGTGCTTGCGGCCAATTGCGCCGACCTGGCGCAACACCGCGTCGTTGGAGCCGGCGATATTCGACGGCACCGGCGCCAGCGCCTTGACCGCCGGCGCGTCCGCGACGAAGGGCTTGATGCCCAGCGCCTCGTCCACTTCCTTAGGATAGACGATCTGGCCGCGCGTGATCACGGCCGCCACCTTGCGCACGTCCTCGATATTGCGGGTCGGGTCGCCCTCCACCAGCACCAGGTCGGCCAGCTTGCCCGGCTCGATGCTGCCGCGCTCGAAGCTGGTGCGGGTATAGCGCGCGCCGTTGCGGGTGGCCACCTGGATCGCCTGGGCCGGGGTCAGGCCGGCTTTCACCAGCAGCGCCAGCTCCGAATGCAGGGTGAAGCCCGCCAGGTCGTCGGTGCCGGCCACGATCGGCACGCCGGCCCGGTACAGGATGCCGACGAACTGCACCATCTTGGCGTAGGACTTGTCGTAGCGCGCCTGGGTGGCGGCATCCGGGATTTTCATGGTGCCGACGTGGAAGCCGCGCGCCACATCGGGCGGCATATTGCCTTCCAGCGCGGCCCAGGGCTCATTGATCTCGCCGTCTTTCTGCTTCAGGAAGGCGAAGGCGGACAGGGTCGGGTCGATCACGATCTGCTTTTTCTTCAGCGTCGCGACGAAGTCTTGCACTGGCTTCGAATGGAAGTCCAGCTCCGCCACTTTCTCGGCCGGCAGGTAAAAGCGCTCCAGGCTGCGGGTTTCCACGCCCGGCTTGAACAGGAAGTTCAGCATCACCTGGTTGATGTGCTGGATCTCGTCGTAGCCGGCGTCCAGCGCCTGCTGGGCGCGCAGGCCGGCCGGGATGTGGCCGGACACGCGCATGCCGCGCAGGTGGGCGTAGGCCACGGTGTCCTTCAAGATCTCTTTCGGGAAGGAGTTGTAGATCTTCAGCTGCGGGTAGCCATGCTCGGCATACCAGTCGATGGCGCGCCTGGACTGCTCCAGCGTCTTCACCAGGAAGCCGCTGATGGAGGCATACGGGCTGTCGCCCTCCAGGAAGCCGGCCGGAACGATCTGCGGCGCCAGCAGCTTGCCGCCCGCGGTCTCGTCGATCATCATCTGCAGCTGGGCATTGTCGTTGCCCATGTCGCGCAGCGAGGTCACGCCGGCGGCCACGTGCAGCGCGCCCTCCCAGCGGGTGATATGGCCGTGCATGTCGAACAGGCCGGGCAGCACGATGCGCCCGCCGGCGTCGATCTCGTTGGCGGCGCCGCGCACTTCGGTACCGGCCGGCACGATGGCGCTGATACGGCCGCGCAGCAGGTAGATGTCGGACGGGGCGCCGACCACGGCCTGGTTGCTGTCGAAGATGCGGGCATTCTTCACCACAGTCAGGCCGGGCAGCGGATGCTGCAGCCGGGCCGCCATATCGTTCAGCAGTTTGGCCTCGGCCGCCTTCTGGCGCTCGGCCAGCAGCTTGCCGTTGTCCTGCCAGCCTTCGACGGCGAACACGAAGGTGCCCGGCGCCACGGCGGCAAACAGGGCAGGATTGGCGCCCTTGCTGATCCACAGGAATTTCGGGCTCAGGCCCAGGCCGGTCTGCGCCACCAGCTGCACCTGTTGGGTCTGGCCGTTCGGGCCGCTGACCTGCACTTCGTCGAGCACGGCCTGCTTCAGGGTGCCGTTCGGCAGCAGGGCAATGCTGGCCGACGGCGTCTTGGCCAGCGCGGCGATGGCGCGCGAGTCGGTTTCAAAACTGCTGTTCAAGGGCACGTACACGGCCGGGCCGCTGACCTCCCTGGCGCCCTGCTCGCTGGTGGAGCGCCACTGCGCCTTGCCGCCGCTGCGCTGGAAATGCTCGTCCACCACGGCGCCGAAGGTCGAATTGCCCTTGACGTGGTATTCCGCCATGGTGCCGTCGGCAGCCAGGCGGAATTCCTCCGTCAGCTCGGGGCCGCGGCCATTGTCCTTGAAAATATAGCGCACCCTGGTGAGCCCGTCGTCGTGGTTTTCCACCACTTGCTCGCCCATCTGCTTGCCGTTGTTCTCGGAAATGAAGACGTAGCGCGTGGTTTGGGTGACCGCCGCCTGTGCCCATGCACTTGCGACCGCCAACGCCAGGACGGCGGAAGCTCTTTTCATCTGTTGATCTCCTATGGGTGTTGGGTGCCGCACACGGGACAGGCCTCGTTGCGGCCGATGCTGATGCTATTCCACTCCATGCGCAAGCCGTCCAGCAGCAGCAGGCGGCCGGACAGCGATGCGCCGATGCCCATCACCAGCTTGAGCGCCTCGGCGGCCTGCATGGCGCCCACCACGCCCACCAGCGGCGCGAACACGCCCATGGTGGCGCAGGCCACGTCCTCGAAGGGCTGATCCTGCGGGAACAGGCAGGAGTAGCAAGGGCCGCCGCTGCGCGTATCGAACACGCTGACCTGGCCGTCGAAGCGGATCACGGCGCCCGATACCAGCGGCACGCGCTGCGCCACGCAGGCGCGGTTGACCGCATGGCGGGTCTTGAAGTTGTCGGTGCAGTCCAGCACCACGTCGTGCTGCGCCACCAGGGACGCCAGGCGCGCGTCGTCCGCGCGCTCGACCAGGGGCGTCACATGGCATTCAGGATTGATGGCGTTCAGCGTGGCGCGCGCCGACTCGGCCTTGGGCTGGCCCACGCGTTCGGTGGTGTGGGCGATCTGGCGCTGCAGGTTGGTCAAGTCGACGCTGTCGTGGTCGACAATGGTGAGCTGGCCGATGCCGGCCGATGCGAGATACAGGGCGGCCGGGGAACCCAGGCCGCCCGCGCCGATCAGCAGTGCCCGGCCCTGCAGGATCGCCTGCTGGCCCTCGATGCCGATGTCGTCGAGCAGGATGTGGCGCGAGTAACGCAGCAGCTGCCGGTCGTCCATTTATTTCGCGGCCAGCTCGGGCTTGGCCGTCTTCACCGGCAAGCCCTTGAAATGGCGCAGTGCCTGCTCCAGCTGGAAGTCGTCCTTGCCGCCGAATTCGAATGGCTTCTGCTTTTTCGCGGCGGCCAGCAGGCGCTGCTCCTCCGCCAGCTCGTCGCGCAGGGGGCGGGCCTGCTTGTCGTCCTCGCCGCCGGCGTTGGCCAGGTGCTTCTGCAGGTCGGACTCGCGCAGGCGCAGGCTGTTGATGGCGTCGCCCTCCGCCGTCTCGTCCACCCGCACGTCCGGCGCGATGCCCTTGGCCTGGATGGCGCGGCCGTTCGGTGTGAAGTAACGCGCGGTGGTCAGCTTGACGGCCGAATCGGCCGTGATCTGGCGCAGGGTCTGCACCGACCCCTTGCCGAACGTCTGGCTGCCCATGATGATGGCGCGCTTGTAGTCCTGCAGCGCGCCGGCCACGATCTCGGAGGCCGAAGCGGAGCCGCCGTTGACCAGCACCACCATCGGCACCGTCTTCAGGGCCGCCGGCAGCTTGGCCAGCGGGTCGCTGCCGCGGCGTTCCGCGTAGTTTTCGGACGTCGCGCGGAAGGACTGCTTGGAATCGGCCAATTGGCCGTCGGTGGACACCACCAGGGCGTCCTTGGGCAGGAAGGCGGCCGACACGCCGACCGCGCCCTGCACCACGCCGCCCGGGTCGTTGCGCAGGTCGAGCACCAGGCCCTTCAGATTGGGATCCTTGGCGTACAGGGCGCCCAGCTTCTTCGCCATGTCCTCCACGGTCGGCTCCTGGAACTGCGAGATGCGCAGCCAGGCGTAGCCCGGTTCCACCACCTTCAGCTTGACGCTCTGCACCCGGATTTCCTCGCGCACGATGGGGATCAGGAGCGGCTTGTCCTCGTCCTTGCGCGACACCGTCAAGACCACCTTGCTGCGCGGTTCGCCGCGCATTTTCTTGATCGCCTCGTCCAGCGACAAGCCTTTCAGCGGCTCGCTGTCGACGCGGGTGATCAGGTCGCCCGCCTTGATGCCGGCGCGCCAGGCCGGCGAATCCTCGATCGGCGCCACCACCTTGATATAGCCGTCCTCCACCCCGACCTCGATGCCGATGCCGACAAACTTGCCGTTGATGGACTCGCGCATTTCCTTGAACGCGGTCTTATCGAGATAAGTGGAGTGGGGATCGAGCGACGAGACCATGCCGGCGATGGCGTCCTGCAGCAGCTTCTTGTCGTCGACCTGTTCGACGTAGTCGGACTTGATCAGGCTAAACACCTCCGACAAGGTGCGCAATTCCTCCAGCGGCAAAGGCGAACCGGCCTTCTGCGCCAAGGCGGAAAACTGCATCGAGACGGCTACGCCGGCCACCATTCCGAGGCCGACCAGGCCCAGGCTCTTCGTTTTGTTGCCCATTGATTGCTTTCCGCGGCTAGAACTTGACCCACCCGGCCGGATCGATCGGCTTCCCCTGGTGGCGCATTTCAAAGTATAAACCCGATTCTTCGTAACCACCGGTATTTCCAACGGTGGCGATCACTTCGCCCGCCTTGACCACGTCGCCGGCGCGCTTCAGCAGCGACTCGTTGTAGCCGTAGCCGCTCCAGTACTGGCCGCCGTGGTCGATGATAATGAAATTGCCGTAGCCGCGCAGCCAGGTCGCATGCACCACTCGGCCGGCCGCCACGGCGCGCACTTCGGCGCCGGGACCGGCCTTCACCACCATGCCCTTCCAGGCCACGCCATCGGCATTCTTGCTGCCGAAGTGCTTTTCCACCTTGCCCGCCACCGGCATCGGCAGCGCGCCTTTCAGCCTGGCGAACACGCCATCCGGCACCACCGGCGCCAGCGCCACCTCGGACGGGCGCGGCGACTTCTCGTCGCGCTGCTCGGAAGCTTCCGGTTTGGCGGCGACCTTCGGCTCCTCTTCAGCCGGCAGCGGCTTGGGTGCCGGCTTGCCGGCTTTTTTCGCTTCCTGCGCCAGGCGCTCGCGTTCCGCCTGCGCCTTGGCGCGGGCCAGGACGCGCGCTTCCGCGTCGGCCTTGGCCTTGGCGGCCCGTTCGGCGGCCAGTTTTTCCTGGCGCGCCTTTTCGGCGGCGGCGATGCGCGCCTGCTCCTCGATCAGCTTGTTCAGCTTGTCGACCATGGCGTCCAGGCGCTGGGCGTCCTGCTCCATGCGGCCCGCCTCCTTGCGCTGGGTGGCCAGCTTCTTCGACAGGCTGGCCAGGGTCGCGGTGCGGCGCGCCTTTTCCTGCTCCAGCCGGGATTTCTGCTGGCGCTCTTCCTCGGCGATTTCGTCCAGCTCCTGCTTGGCGTTCTGCGCCGCGGCCTGGTTTTCCTCGACTTTTTTCAGGTTGCTGCGCAGCGAGTCGAGCAGCCGCGCCTGCGACTGCGACACATAGGCCATCAGCTGCAGTTCGCGGTTGATGCGGTTCGGGTTGTCGCCCGAGAGCAGCAGCTTGATACGGTCTTCATTGCCGGCCAGGTACTGCTCGCGCAGCAGCTTGGCCAATTGCTGCTTCTGCGCCGCCACGGTGGCGGACAGGCGCAGCTGCTCGGCGGCCAGCTCGGCCACCTTGCTGTTGAGCTGGGACTGCTCCGAGGCCAGTTCGCGCAGGCTGCGGTTGGCGTCGGAAATGGCTTCCTCCGACTCGGCCAGCGTATCGGCCGCGTCTTCCTTGGCGCTCTCGGTCTTGCCGATTTCTGCCTTCAGGTTGGCCAGCTTGCGCGACAGCGCGGCCCGCTCGGTTTCGGCGGCGGCCTTTTGCTTGCTGCGTTCGCTCGGCTTCGGTGCCGCCTGGGCAGCATGCACGGCACCCAGGGCCAGCAGCAGGCTGAGCGCCAGGCCGCGCCAGGCCCCGGCGCGGCGAGTCGGATGGAAGGCCACGGGAATTACTTGGCCTTGCCCTGGTTGGCCACGGCCGCCTGGGCGGCGGCAATGGCGGCCGGGTCGCCCAGGTAGTAGTGCTTGATCGGCTTCAGGTCGGCATCCAGTTCATACACCAGCGGCTGGCCATTCGGGATGTTCAGGCCGACGATTTCCGCGTCGCTGATGCCGTCCAGCATCTTGATCAGGGCGCGCAGGCTGTTGCCATGGGCCGAAATCAGGATCTGTTTGCCGGCCTTGATGGCAGGGGCGATCTCATCGTCCCAGGCCGGCATCACGCGCGCCACGGTGTCTTTCAGGCATTCGGTGAGCGGGATGGCGTCTTGCGGCAGGCCGGCATAGCGCGGGTCGTGGAAGGAGGTGCGGTCGTCGTCCGCTTCCAGGGCCGGCGGCGGAATATCGTAGCTGCGGCGCCATACCAGCACCTGGGCGTCGCCGAACTTGGCGGCGGTCTCGCCCTTGTCCAAGCCCTGCAGGGCGCCGTAGTGGCGCTCGTTCAGGCGCCAATCATGCTTGATCGGCACGTACATTTCATCCATGCCGTCCAGGGTTAGCCACAGCGTGCGGATGGCGCGCTTGAGCACGGAGGTATAGCACAGATCGAAGGAGAAGCCGGCATCTTTCAGGATTTTCCCGGCGGTTTTGGCTTCGTTGACGCCTTTTTCAGTCAGGTCCACATCGGTCCAGCCGGTGAAGCGATTTTCCAGGTTCCAGGTGGACTCGCCGTGACGCATGAATACGATTTTGTACATAGAGCAGTTGGGTTAATAAGTTGAAAATCGCCGCCGAAGCCACGAACAAGCATCTATTTTATAATGCTCGGATTAAGTTCAACCATTGGAATACCGTGAAATTCATCATCGACAATATTTTACTGATCGCCATCGTCCTGCTGTCCGGCGGCGCCCTGCTCTTCCCCCTGCTGACCCAGCGCGGCAAAAAAGCGTCCCCAGCCGAAGTCACCCTGCTGATCAACCGCAGCAAGGCCACCGTGCTTGATGTGCGCGCCAAGGACAAGGCGGAAAGCCGTATCATCGATTCCAAGCATATCCCGCTGGCCGAACTGGGCAACCGCATGGCTGAGCTGGACAAGTTCAAGAGCAAGACCCTGGTGGTGGTATGCGATAAAGGGATCAGCGCCTTCAGCGCCGCCCGCATGCTGGAAAAATCCGGTTTCTCCGACGTTGTCGTGATGGAAGGCGGCATCGATGCCTGGAAAGCACAAAACTTGCCGCTGACCAAATAAAGGACTCGCCATGACTGCCAACGTAACCATGTACAGCACCCTGGTGTGCCCGTATTGCGTGCGCGCCGAACGTTTATTGGAAAGCAAGGGTGTCACCGCCATCAATAAAATCCGCGTCGACCTCGACCCGGCCCAGCGCCAGCTGATGATGGAAAAGACCGGCCGCCGCACCGTGCCGCAGATCTATATCGGCGACACCCACGTGGGCGGTTTCGACGACCTGTATGCCCTTGACCAGGCTGGCGGACTGGACCCCTTGTTAAAAGCTTAAACACCCCCAAATACAACGGACTGGCCGGCGAAACGTTTGAAAATAAATCATATTTGCTACAATTGCCGTCGCGTTTGACTTGGGCTTCCCGTGGCCTGGACAAGCATTAACTATATAACTGATACGAAAGCGCTCCATGTCTGAAGAAAACCTGCAACCTGTATTCCAAATCCAACGCGTCTACCTGAAAGACATGTCGCTGGAACAGCCTAACTCGCCATCCATCTTCCTGGAGCAGGAAGCCCCTTCGATCGAAGTGGCGCTGGATGTGGGCGCGGAACCGCTGTCCGAAGGCATCTTCGAGTCCACCGTGACCGTCACCGTGACCGCCAAGGTCAAGGACAAAGTCGCGTTCCTGGTCGAAGGCAAGCAAGCCGGTATCTTCGAAGCCCGCAATATTCCAGCGGAACAGCTGGATCCGCTGCTGGGCATCGGCTGCCCGAACATTGTGTACCCATACCTGCGTTCGAACATCGCCGACATGATCACCCGCGCCGGTTTCCCGCCGATCCACCTGGCCGAAATCAACTTCGAAGTGTTCTACCAGCAGCGTCTGGCAGCCATCGCCCAGCAGCAAGCGGGCGAAGCCGGCGCGACCCCGGTCGAAGGCACTGCCACCGTCCAGTAATACTTCTGCGATACTATGGGGAACCGCGCTTCCCCGGAATGCAAAGGCCCCCGCGGGCCTTTGCGCATTTTTAAGGTCCTCTTGATGAATTTACGCCGCATTGTCGCCCTCGCCCTGTCGCTGCTGGCCTGCGCCAGCGCTCAGGCCATCGACTACCGGTGGGTAGGCGCCAGTCCTGCCGTGCTGTACGGCGCACCGTCGACCCGGGCCGCCAAGCAGTACATCGTGCCGTCCGGCGCCCCGCTGGAAGTCGTGCTGACCTACGGCGAGTGGGTCAAGGTGCGCGATATGGCCGGCGACCTGGCCTGGACCGAAGCCAAAGGCCTCAGCCTCAAGCAACGCAACGTCATCGTGCGCAGCGCCAATACCAAGGTGCGCAGCGGCGCCGACGACACCGCGCCGGTGGTCTTCATCGCCGACAAGGGCGTGCTGCTGGAACTGGCCGAACCGGCCGCCAACGGCTGGACCAAGGTGCGCCACCGCGACGGCCTGACCGGCTACGTGCGCAGCGCCGACATCTGGGGCAACTGATGAACACGCGCAAGATCAGCGTACTGGGCGCCGGCGCCTGGGGTACGGCCGTCGCCATCGCCGTCGCCGCGCGCCACGACGTCCTGCTGTGGGGCCGCGACGCCGCCGCCATGGCGGAAATGGACGCCGCCCGCGACAACACCCACTATCTGGCCGGCTATCCCTTCCCGCCCGCGCTGCAGGTGACGGCCGATTTCGACGCCGCCGTGGCCCACGCCGGCCAGGACGGCCTGCTCATCGCCGCCTGCCCGGTCGCCGGCCTGCGTCCCCTGCTGCAGGCGCTGCACGGCAAAGCGATCCCCAACCTCGTCTGGCTGTGCAAGGGCTTCGAATACGACACCGGCATGCTGCCGCACCAGATCGTGCGCGCAGTGCTGGGCGACGGCGTGCCGGCCGGCGCCCTGTCCGGCCCATCCTTCGCGCAGGAAGTGGCCAAGGGCCTGCCTTGCGCCCTGACCATCGCCTCCGGCAACGCCGCCCTGTGCGAACTGGTAGTGGGCGCCGTGCACGGCGGCAGCATGCGGGTCTACTCCAGCGAAGACATCGTCGGCGTGGAAGTAGGCGGCGCGGTAAAAAACGTGCTGGCCATCGCCACCGGCATTGCGGACGGCATGGGCCTGGGCCTGAATGCCCGGGCCGCCCTGATCACGCGCGGCCTGGCCGAAATCACCCGCCTCGGCACCGCCCTGGGCGGCAGCGTGGCAACCTTCATGGGCCTGACCGGCATGGGCGACCTGATCCTCACCTGCACCGGCGACCTGTCGCGCAACCGGCGCGTCGGCCTCGGCCTGGCGCAAGGCAAGACGCTGGACACCGTGGTCAATGAACTGGGCCATGTGGCCGAAGGCGTGCCCTGCGCCAAAGCCGTACGCGAGCTGGCGGGCCGCCTCGGCGTGGAAATGCCGATCACCAACGCTGTTGCCAGCGTACTGTTCGACGGCCTCAAGCCGGCCGACCTGGTGCAAGGTCTGCTGGCGCGCGACCCGCGCTACGAAAGCTTCAACCCGACAGCAAAATAGTCAGCAGCAAAACGGCATCGGCGTTCGCCCGCAGCGAATGGGGCGCGCCGCCTTCCAGGTAAAGCAGCTCGCCCGCGCGCAGGATGGCGGTGCGGCCGTGGGCCTCGAACGCCACCTCGCCCTCCAGGCATTGCAGCGTGATCTGGCCGCGCACCGCGTGTTCCGGCAAGGCCCGGCCCGCCGGCACGGTCATGCGGATCAATTCCAGCTGCTCCGTCTTGGCCAATGCGATGGAAGAAAACTGCGACAAGCTTTCACCGGCCTCGCGGCCAATCCGGACCACCTGCCCGGACGATGCATGTGGTAGCGCCATATGCCCTCCCGTTTTCTGCGTATGCTACCGGCAAAAGTCGGGGTCAGGTCTGTCATTTGGACACGCAGCCAACTTCTTTGATCTATTTCAATACGCAAAATCGGGCGAATTGGCATATTGAGCTACATCAAAGGTTCTAACTGGATGTCCAAATGACAGACCTGACCCCGACTTTTATACCTTACTTCTGGTCGCCGCCAATGAAGCGGTAGATGGCGGCGCCGGCCGCCGCGCCCAGCAGCGGTGCGAGCCAGAACAGCCACAGCTGCGCAACCGCCCAGCCGCCCACGTACAGGGCGACGCCAGTGCTGCGCGCCGGGTTGACCGAGGTGTTGGTGACAGGAATCGAAACCAGGTGGATCAGCGTCAGGCACAGGCCGATGGCGATTGGCGCAAAGCCGGCCGGTGCGCGCTTGTCGGTGGCGCCCAGGATCACGATCAGGAAGAAGGCCGTCATCACCAGTTCCGTCAGCAGCGCGGCAACCAGGCCGTAGCCGCCCGGCGAATGCTCGGCATAGCCATTGGAGGCGAAGCCGGCCGACACGTCAAAACCGGCTTTGCCGCTGGCGATCAGGTACAGCACGCCGCCGGCAGCGATGCCGCCCAGCACCTGGGCCACGATATAGCCGGGCAGGTCCTTGGCAGGGAAGCGGCCGCCCAGGCAGAGCCCGACCGATACCGCCGGGTTCAAATGGCAGCCGGAGATATGCCCGATGGCATAGGCCATGGTCAGCACCGTCAGGCCGAAGGCCAGCGATACGCCGTGCAAGCCGATCCCCACGCCGGGGAAGGCGGCCGCCAGCACCGCGCTGCCGCAACCGCCCAGCACCAGCCAGAACGTTCCGAAGAATTCCGCACCCAGTTTTTGCATGTCTACCCTCCGTTGACTATCAGTAATTTTGAAAACAGACTAACGATAAATGGCGGAAATGACAACGGTGTGATGTGTTGCACTGCGCAACACGGCGCCGGGGAAATTTCACTTGCGTTACCGAAGTGATTGCCATAAAGTTAATCAATGAGTAAAAATTCCTTTGCCGAGATGAATTGCCCGATCGCCCAGACCCTGGAACAGGTCGGCGAATGGTGGACCTTCGTCATCCTGCGCAATGCCTTCTGCGGCATGAGCCGCTTCCAGGATTTCCAGCGCCACCTGGGCATCAGCACCAGCATCCTGGCGCGCCGGCTGGAAAAGCTGGTGGAGAACGGCATCCTGCTGCGCCAGCCTTGCGCCGATGACGCGCGCGTCGTCCATTACCGCCTGACGGCCAAGGGCCGCGCCCTGTATCCGGTGCTGGCCGCGATGACGCTGTGGGGCGAACAATGGGCGCCGCATCCGGATGGGGCGCGCCTGACACTGGTGGACAAGGCCAGCGGCCTGCCCGTGGCCGGCGTCGGTATCCGCGCGGCGGACGGGCGCGACCTGCAGCCGGAACAGATCGAGACGGTGGCCGGTCCCGGCGCCGATGACAAGACGCACGCATTGATGCGCATACGAGAGGAGACCGCATGACCCCTGACAAAGTCTGGCTCAAGTCCTACCCCGAGGGCATTCCCGCCACCATCGACCCCGGCCTGTATCACTCCCTGCCGCACTTGCTGGAGGAATCGTTCACCCGCTTCGCCGAACGCGATGCCTATGCTTGCATGGGCAGCAGCATGCGCTATCGCGAGTGGGAACGGCACTCGCGCCACCTTGCCGCCTGGCTGCAGTCGCGCGGTCTGGAGCGGAACGCGCGCGTGGCGGTCATGATGCCCAATGTGCTGCAGTACCCGGTGGCGGTGGCGGCGGTGCTGCGCGCCGGCTTCACAGTGGTTAACGTCAATCCGCTGTACACGGCGCGCGAGCTGGAGCACCAGCTGGCCGACGCCGGCGCCGAGGCGATCTTCATCCTTGAAAACTTCGCCACCACGCTGGAGAAGGTGCTGCCGCGCACGCGGGTCAAACACGTGGTGGTGGCCAGCATGGGCGATATGCTGGGCTTCGCCAAAGGCGCCCTGGTAAATTTCGTGGTGCGCAAGATGAAGAAGTTGGTGCCCGCCTTCAGCTTGCCGGGCGCCGTGCCATTCCGCGCCGCGCTGCGCGAGGGCGCCGGGCGGGAGCTCGACAAGCCGGACCTGGGGCATGAGGACGTCGCCTTCCTGCAGTACACCGGCGGCACCACCGGCTTGTCGAAAGGCGCCACCCTGACCCACCGCAATGTGATCGCGAATATGCTGCAGAACGATGCCTGGGCCGCGCCGGCCCTGCTCAATGAACGCAGTGGCAGGCAGGTGGTGACGGTGTGCGCCCTGCCGCTGTACCACATCCTGGCGCTGAACGCCTGCATGCTGATGGGCGCGCGCTGGGGCGCGATGAACCTGCTGGTGCCGAACCCGCGCGACATGGCCGGCTTCGTCAGGGAGCTGGCGAAGTACCGCGTCCACTTCTTCCCCGGCGTGAATACCCTGTTCAATGCCTTGTTGAACCAGCCCGGCCTGGCCAAGGTCGACTTCTCGGAATTGCGCATCACCCTGGGCGGCGGCATGGCGGTGCAGCAGGCGGTCAGCGAGCGCTGGCTGCAGGCGACGGGCTGTCCGATCCTGGAAGGCTACGGACTGTCGGAGACCTCGCCGACCGCCACCTTGTGCCGCACCGACCAGAAAGGCTTCAGCGGTACCATCGGCCTGCCGGTGCCGTCCACCGAGGTGGCGATTGTGGACGACGACGGCGCGCCGCTGCCCTTCGGCGAGCCCGGAGAAATCGCCATCCGCGGCCCGCAGGTGATGGCCGGCTACTGGCGCCGGCCGGGCGAAACCACGGCCGTGATGACAGCTTCCGGCTACTTCAAGTCGGGCGATATCGGCATCATGGATGAACAGGGCTATGTGCGCATTGTCGATCGCAAGAAGGACATGATCCTGGTCTCCGGTTTCAACGTCTATCCGACCGAAGTGGAATCCGTCGCGGCCGCGCATCCCTTGGTGCTGGAATGCGCCTGCATCGGCGTGCCCGATGCAAGTTCGGGCGAGGCGGTCAAGCTGTTCGTGGTGCGCAGGGATCCCTCGCTCACCAGCGAGCAGATGATGGAGCATTGCAGGGAACAGCTGACGGCTTACAAAAAGCCGAAGTACATCGAGTTCCGCGACAGTCTGCCCAAGTCGAATGTCGGCAAAATCCTGCGCCGCGAATTGCGGGATGATCTGCCTCAAGAAAGGGCCGCTGCGTAGCTTCCCTTATGGGTTGCGCCTATGGAAATTCAATCGTGTCGGGGCCTATAATGGCCGTGCGCCCCGGCACGCTTTTGCCGACCTTGGAGAATTGCATGAAACACTTGATCGTCGCCACCCTGGCACTCGCACTGACCGTTCCAGCCTTTGCAAAAACCACGTCCGCCAAAACCACCGCCACCCACCACAAGGCACACGCGACGGCCGGCAAGCACAAGACTTCGGCCAAGAAAACCGCGCACCATAAAACTGCGAAAACCAGCGCCCATAAGCACGCATGATTTTCGTCTGGGGCAGGAAGGCGGTATATAGCCCCGCCGGTTACGTCGCTGACTTCTGCCCCGTGTGCCGGGCGGCCCGTGCATTCTCCGTGCAGCGCATCGGCATGGCCTGGCATGTGTACTACATCACCCTTTCCAAAGGCGAGCTGGCCGGATACCAGCGCACCTGCTGCGACTGCGGCATGGCGCTGCCGATGGAAGCTGGCCACTACTCCCGGCTGAGCGTGGAGCAGCTGCCGCTGGCGCAGCTGGAACAGGCCACCAATCCCCATTTATCGCTACGCCACGCCGATGCGCTGGCGGCCGCAGCGCGCCTGCGCGAGGCGCCATTGCTGCTCGATGAATCGGAGCGCCGGCGCCAGCTCGACGCTGCCCTGCGCCTGCAGGCCGACGCACTGGACGAGTATGAAGCGACGACCCGCCTGGATAAGGAAGTGTGGTGGTCGATCGGCGCGGCGTTCGCCTTTTGCGCTGCTGTCCTCACCGTGCTGCGCCAGCAAGCGCCGCAGAATATGGACACCGGTTTCATCATCGCTTTCTTTCTCAGCCTGGGCGCCGTCGCCTGGCAGTTGAGCCAGATGGGCGAACGCTTCCTGCAACGGTCCATCCTGCCCAAGCTGGCCCGTTCGCTGGCGCCATTGCAGCCTTCCCAGACGGAGCTCGACGAAGCGTTCCAGCGCATGGGCGAGCAGGAACGCAAGCTGGCCAAGCGCATCGACAGCGCGCGCGTGCAGCAGGCTATCGCAGCCCTGCGCGGCTAAGAGGCTGTTTCAAAATGGGCGTGGCTAGGCGCAGCGACGAAGGCAGTGCGCCTGCACGGCAAGGAGCTGCAACAACGCCATGGCCATTTTGAAACGGCCTCTAAGCCAGCGCCAGCGCGTCGAGCAGCCGTTCCAGCTGCTTCAGGCGCGCTTCAACCTCCTCCACTTGCGGCGCGCTGCCGCCCATGCCGTGAAACGCCGTGTTGTGCAGCAGCGCATTGCGGAAATCCGCCAGTCCGCGCGCCTCGCGCAGCAGCGCCAGCATGCCTTCGCTGGCCTGCGGCGATTGCTGCTTCAATGCCGCCTTGATGCGGTCGATACGCTTGCCGAAGGTGAGTTTGCGGGTCTCGTCCGTGCCGATACCCCGCGCGCACAGGATGAAAACATGCGCTTCCAGCCGGGAGAACTCGTGAATAAAGCTCCCCAGCAGCAGCTTCCAGTGAAGGTCGGACGGCAGCGTGGAC
Organism: Pseudoduganella violaceinigra DSM 15887; assembly: GCF_000425385.1. Classification (GTDB taxonomy): domain Bacteria; phylum Pseudomonadota; class Gammaproteobacteria; order Burkholderiales; family Burkholderiaceae_D; genus Rugamonas; species Rugamonas violaceinigra. The sequence goes on from NZ_KE384356.1 coordinate 84,287, forward strand.
ATCATGTGCTTGATTCTACGCCGGCAGCCCGGCCGCTTCGGCTTTCAGAGTCGTAGCTGCGCCGCCAACCGGACATTTTTGTATCCCAGTGTATCTGGCGCCATGCCAGATACACAACTTGCGGAAACGCCGCATACCGCCGACACAAGCGATACACACTGCCCCCTTAATCTGGTCACACCTTAACCCAGGAGACCAGAAACATGAAAACCACCTACGCAGGCATCGCCGCCACCCTCGCCATCGCACTGTGCGCCTCCGCCGCCCACGCAGAACCGAAGAAGGAAATGGAGAAGTGCTACGGCGTGGCGAAAGCCGGGCATAACGATTGCGCCGCAGGTCCGGGCACTTCGTGCGCAGCCACTTCCAAAACCGACTACCAGGGCGATGCCTGGATCCTGGTCGAAAAAGGCACCTGCACCAGCATCAAGACCCCCAAGGGCTACGGCTCGCTGAAGGCGAAGTGATGCGACGCGCCGCCACCGTAGCAATCGCCCTGGCCGTCAGCCTGACCGGCGCGGCAAGCGCCGCAACCCCGGCTGCAGCGCCGACCGCTCCGCCGATCGCAAAGAACATCGTGATCGTACCGGGTGCCTATATCGACGCCTCGAGCTGGCGCGTAGTGCACGACATCCTGCGCCTGAAAGGCTACAAGGTCACCGTCGCGCAACTGCCGCACACCTCGCTCGACGACGACATCGCCATTGCCCGCAAAGCGATTTTCCAGCAGTTCGGCAACGTGCTCCTGGTCGGCAACGGTATCGGCGGCACGGTGATGTCGAACGTCGCCAGCGGCGACAAGGTCAAGGGCATGGTGTATGTGGCTGGCCTGGCGCCGGAAATCGGCGAGACCTCGCAGCAGCTGTTGTCGTCGATGCCCGGTGCCAGCGGCGACCCGCGGCCTGACCGCGGCGGCTTCCAGTACTTCGATGCCGCACGCTTTCACGCCGCGCTGGCCGCCGACCTGACGCCGAACCGCGTCAACTTCATGGCGGCCTCGCAAGTCCCGGTCAGCAATGTGCTGATGGGGACGCCGAGCTGGTTCGCCATGTGGCACCAGAAGCCGAGCTTCGGCATCGTCGCCACGCAAGACCGGCTGGTCAACCCGGAACTCCAGCGCTGGATGTACAAACGCGCCGGCGCCCAAGTGACCGAAATTGCAGCAAGCCATGCAGTGCAAGTATCGCAGCCGGAAGCGGTTGCGAAAGTAATCGAAGACGCTGCCCTCAGCGTCCTCTAATTCCACGTTAATCAAAGGAGAAATACCATGTCTATCGCTACCAAAACCCGTGCTGGCCTGGCCGGCGCCGCCGCCCTGATCGCACTGTCGACCCTGTCCGCACCATCCTTCGCCGCGGAAAAAGCGAAAGAAGAACCGGGCCGCTGTTACGGCATCAATACCTGCAAGGGCACCAGCCTGTGCGCCACCGCCAAGAACGACTGCAAAGGCCTGAACCAATGCAAGGGCATCGGCGTGCTGGTGAAAACCCCGACCGAGTGCAAGGCACTGGGCGGCACCCTGACCGAAGCCAAGTAAGCACCCATCGGAGACACATCATGCATGCCCATCGCTTTGGCCTCGGCCTGCGCCGCGAGCACTACCGCGATTTCCTCGAAGGCGACGTCGGCGTCGATTTCGTGGAAGTGATCTCGGAGAACTTCATGGTCGCCGGCGGACAGCCGCGCGACATCCTGCGCCGGGTGCGCGAGCGCCATCCGGTGGTGCTGCATGGTGTGTCGATGTCGCTCGGTTCCGCCGACGGCCTGCGGCCGGACTATCTGGCGCGCCTGTGCGCCCTGGTGGAGGAGATCGAACCGATGTTCGTCTCCGACCATCTAAGCTGGTCGCGTATCGGCAGCTTCAACTCCCACGATCTGCTGCCGCTGCCTTATACAAAGGAAGCGCTCGACATCGTCTGCAACAATATCGACCAGGCGCAGGAAGCGCTGGGGCGCACCATGCTGGTCGAGAACCCGTCGAGCTACCTGCAATACGCCGAATCCACCATGATGGAATGGGAATTCATCGCCGCCATGGCCAAACGCACCGGCTGCGGCCTGCTGCTGGACGTGAACAATGTCTTCGTCAGCGCCAGCAACCACGGCTTCGACCCGCAAGATTTCCTGCGCGGGATTCCAATGCACCGGGTCTGCCAGATCCACCTCGCCGGACATAGCCAGGGCGACGGCCTGCTGATCGACACCCACGACAGCGCCATCAACGACGCCGTCTGGTCGCTGTATGCGCAGACGATCGCGCGCTGCGGCCCGGTCGCCACCATGATCGAACGCGACGGCGATATTCCGCCGCTGGGCGATCTGCTCGCCGAGCTGGATATGGCCCGCCGCCTGGCAGCGCATAAGGAGGCAGCATGAACCTCGCCAATCTCCAGGGCAGCTTCCAGGCCATGCTGGCCGCATCGGGGCCGCTTCCCATGGCCGCCGCGCATGTTCCGGCCGGCCCTGGCCGCGCCGTCTACCAGAACAACTATCGCGCGCAGCTGGTCGGCTGCCTCGAGGAGAGCTACCCGTACCTGCGCGCCTTCATTGGCGAACCAGCGTTCCTGCACGCCGCCGCCGCGCACATCGGCCGCCGGCCGCCCCATGCCTGGACGCTGGACGCCTACGCCGACGGATTCCACGACACACTGCAGGCGCTCTTCCCCGACAACCCTGACCTGCACGAACTGGCGTGGATCGAGCACGCGCTGGGGCAGGCCTTCGTCGGCCTCGACGCAGCCCCCGTCGCCCCGGAAGCGCTGGCGGCCATCGACTGGGACCGCGCACGCCTGCAATTGACGCCAACGGCGCACCTGCGCGCCGCCACCACCAATGCGGCAGATCTCTGGTTCGCCCTGCGCGACGGCGGTTCGCCCGAAAGCGAAATGCTGCCTGCCGCCGGCGGCCTGCTGGTCTGGCGCCGCGGCTTCGTCTCCTGCCTGCGCGCCCTGGACCCGGTCGAATACGCCGCGCTGGCCCACCTGCAGCGCGAAGGCAGCTTTGTCGGCCTGTGTGCACTGATGGTGGAACGCCTAGGCGAGGAGCAGGGAATTGCCAGCGCCGGCGCAATGCTGGCCGACTGGCTGGCGAGCGAATTGATTACAGGAGTTGAAAATGAATGAGACACGCCGCCTGTTCCTGCTGTCCGCGCTCGCCGGAATGGCCGGTGTGGCAAGCCTCGCCTTCGCGCCAGCCCTCGCCGGAGCCGCGCTGCCGCTGCACAGCGCCACCGACGCGCTGCGCGCCGTCGCGGCCGCGCAGCCCGCGCTCAGCTACCACACGGCCGGTCCCGAAAACGGCCGCCCCATCGTGCTCGCCCGCAGCCACGGCCAAAGCATTGAAGGCTACGCAGAAATCGCAAACCTGCTCGCGGCGCAGGGACACCACGTCCTGCTGCCGCAACTGCGCGATGCAGATCCGGCCCTGCTCGGCCAGGACCTGATCGCCTTCCTCGATGCTCTGCATATGCCGGAAGCCGTCTTTATCGGCGCCGGAGAAGCCCTGCACGCCGCGCAGGCAGCCGCCAAGCTGCGCCACACGCGGGTCATCGGCCTCGTGCTGGCGGGCGCGGAAGGCGCATCCACCAGCGGCCCCGCCGTGCCGACTTTCATCCTCCCCGCCAAGGCAACAGCGCAGCAAATCGCGGAATCCGCAGCCACCTTGGTTCGAGACGGCAAATGGCGCACCTGAAACCCAACAATACGGAGAACATAATGAGTACTGACTTCGCCCCCACCCAGCCTGGCGCATACCCAGCACGTAGCGGCATGGCCGCCCGCATCGCATCCCTGCACATGCTCGCAGCACGCCTGCTGCCCGCGTCGGTCCGACTGCTGGCCGCCCGCCTGGCGGTCGCCGCGATCTTCTTCCTCTCCGGCCGCACCAAGGTTGAAGGCTGGTTCACGCTGAAAGATTCGACCGTCGACCTGTTCCGCTACGAATACATGCTGCCCCTGGTCCCGCCGGAGGTCGCAGCGCCGATGGCCGCTTTCGCCGAGCACGCCCTGCCGATCCTCCTTGTCCTCGGCCTGTTCACCCGCAGCGCCGCCCTGGGTTTGCTGGGCATGACCGCCGTCATCGAAATCTTCGTCTATCCCGATGCTTGGCCCACCCACCTGAGCTGGGCGGCGCTGCTGCTCCCATTGATCGCACAAGGCGCGGGCAAATTCTCCGTTGACCGATTACTGACACGTCGTACATGAAAACTTTCGCCGTGCCTGAGGCCCAGGCCATTCTTTCTCGGCTCATAGATAAAGCAGGAAGCGCTTAGCACGTTGCTCCGTAAGTACCCTTGCCAGTTACAACGTCAATGCCGAAGTAGCATAGGTATCCATCTTCGTCATGGGTGCAAAGAAGATCGCCCCTGCGCCTCTCACGATATCCGGCAGCGGCGCTACAGGAATCTTTTACGTCAGGGCCGATCTGATTGAAAAGGTCTCGCGCCAGGGCGCCGGTTATTTTGAACGCTACCTTCTTGTCTTTGGCGCTGGGGGAAGCATTTCCGATAGCGTTCCACCGTAAATTTGATAGTTGCCACTCAGGGGTTTGCGCGACGGAATTTCCGGTTCGCTTTGCATTTTTTCGGCGGCACTGACCAGCGATAACAATGCAAGTGCGCCGGTGGCGAACGCCAAACGGGCCTTCATATACTCACCCTTGGCATTTGTAGGTCGTAGACTTTTTCGGGGCGTGACACGCGTGCCTCTTGCCCAACCAGTTTATCTTTGCGGACAGGACGACAATCCATCTCAATCCCTTTCTGATGACTTGATCACGCGGTCTTCCCATAAGGCCCATTTTTTTTCTTGGAGCTGCTGGGCAGCCCTTCAGGCGTATAGGCGCTTTGCAGGTGCCGGAAAGGGTGGGAAGAATGGCTGCCACGAGGCTTTATGTATCCTCACTGTACTGAAAGCGTACTTTTCGATGACCACAAAGACAAACACCTTAGGTGCAAGACACGTAAGCGTTGTTTTTATTGCCATGTCTTGGTGCCGGCTGCAGGATTTGAATCCGCCGCCTGATGATTACAAATCATATGTGCGTTTGGCATTTGCCTCTGTGCAGAATGCAGGGGCCTCCGCCTCAATGTGCCCTGTTGAAATCAGAGTGTTGCGTTTCGATCAAGAGCTACTTAGAGCGCGGCACCCAAGGGCTATTACCCACGCGAGCAACTCGTTGCCTTGGTGGATCAAGTCCGCTATAATTTTACGTCCGCCCTTGTAGCTCAGTTGGTAGAGCACCTGACTTGTAATCAGGGGGTCTCGGGTTCGATTCCTGACGGGGGCACCAAAATAACTCAAGCTTTGGCTTGAGTTTTTTTATTTCCACAAGCGAACGCTGCCAGGCGATCGCAAGAGCCGGCAAATCCCACCGCTTTCAAGTCCCCATGGCGCTCACTGCGCCACAAATGAAAAATGGCTTACGGACGGATCACGTAAGCCATTCATCGGGTTGAGCGCTTTACTTAATGCGCGTCAAAGTGGGACGTCCGCCTTTCTTTGGTGGCTCGCCGCCATCGTCAGGACCATTGTCGTCATCATTGCGTGGTACAGGCGCCAGCGGCACCGATGCCAGGGTAGGCGCCTGTGCAATTTCCTCGACTGCGGCCGGGACCTTGGCTGCGGGCGCTTGGCCCAGCAGTGGTTCGAACGCCATGCCCTGGCCGTTTTCGTTGGCGTAAATCGCCATCACGTTATTGACCGGAACATAGATTTCGCGGGACACGCCGCCGAAGCGGGCGTGGAAGTGGATCGCGTCGTTATCCATCTTCAGGCCGGAGGTGGCGCCGAAGCTGATATTCAGGACGATTTCGCCCTTCTTGACGTATTCCATCGGGACCTGGGTCGCGGCGTCGACCTTGACGGCCAGGTAGGGGGTATAGCCGCAATCGGTGCACCATTCGTAGATGGCGCGCAGCATGTAAGGCTTGGTGGAGATTTCTGCCATGTTCAAACTATAAGTTGCGGCGCGCTCAATGCAAGCAAGGACGCGCCGCAGGGGCCGCCATTAGCGGCGCATTACTTTCTCGGACGGAGTCAGCGCTTCGATGTAGGCAGGACGCGAGAAGATACGCTCGGCGTACTTCATCAGCGGCGCGGCGGTCTTCGACAGCTCGATGCCATAGTGGTCCAGGCGCCACAGCAGTGGGGCCACGGCCACGTCCAGCATGGAGAACTCATCGCCCAGCATGTACTTGTTCTTCAGGAACAGCGGCGCCAGCGTGGTCAGGCGGTCGCGGATTTCTGCGCGGGCCTTGTCGTGGCTCTTGTCGCTCGTCTTGTTGCGCTCGCTTTCCAGCGTGTGCACGTGCACGAACAGTTCCTTCTCGAAGTTGAACAGCATCAGGCGGGCACGGGCGCGCATCAGCGGGTCGGCCGGCATCAGCTGCGGGTGCGGGAAGCGCTCGTCGATGTACTCATTGATGATGTTCGATTCGTACAGGATCAATTCGCGCTCGACCAGGATCGGGACCTGGCCATATGGGTTCATGGTCGAAATATCTTCCGGCTTGTTGAACAGGTCAACATCGCGCACTTCAAAGTCCATGCCCTTTTCGAACAGGACCAGGCGGCAGCGCTGGGAGAATGGGCAAGTAGTGCCCGAATAGAGAACCATCATTTTCCTAGTTCCTTAGAAACAAAGGGGGCGAGACCGCGAACGGTTCACCCCAGTTGGGCCGCCCGGCAGCCCGGACGGCGCAATAAAACACGCGCCGGAACATCCGGCGCACGCGATTTTATTTGACTTCTTTCCAGTACGACGCGTTCAGGCGCCATGCCAGTAGAGCAAAGATAGACATGAAGATGACCACCCATACGCCCAGCTGCTTGCGCTTCTGGGCGGCTGGCTCGGCCATCCATTCCATGTAACCTACGATGTCGGCCACGGCAGTATCGAACTCGATCTTGCTCATGGTACCCGGCTTGACCTGCTCGAAGCCGACGAATTTGTGCACCTTCTTCTTGTGATCGTGCGGATCGGCCACTTCATCGAACTTGGCGCTCTGGATACCCTGCAGCTCCCACAGCACGTGGGGCATGGCGGCGTTTTCCAGGACCATGTTGTTGAAGCCGGTTGGCCGGGTGTCATCCTTGTAGAAGGTACGCAGGTAAGTATACAGGTAGTCGGCGCCGCTGCCCTTGGACGGATCGGCCTTGGCGCGCGCGATCACGGACAAGTCCGGCGGCACGGTGCCGAACCAGTTCTTGGCATCCTTGGCCGGCATGGCAGTGGTCATCAGCTCGCCCACTTTTTCGCCGGTGAACAGCAGGTTGTTCTTGATCTGCTCTTCGGTCAGGCCCAGGTCGCGCAGGCGGTTGTAGCGCATGCTCGACGCATTGTGGCAGTTCAGGCAGTAGTTGACGAACAGCTTGGCGCCGTTTTGCAGGGCGGCCATATTGTGCGAACGGTCTGGCGCCTTGTCCCATGCGATGCCGCCTTCATTGGCGAAGGCCAGCACCGGTACCAGGGCCAGGAGGGCCAGCAGTTTCTTAGGAAAATTCATGTATGAGTCCTTTGCTTAGCGTTCTGGTCGTCAATTAGTGCGGATGGAACGTCACGCGGTCCGGCACCTTCTTGAACGTACCCATTGCGCTCCACCATGGCATCAGCAGGAAGAAGCTGAAGTAGTACAGGGTTGCAATCTGGGCGATGATGGTGCCGACCGGGCTAGGCGGCTGGGTGCCCAGGTAGCCCAGGGCGACGAAGGCGATGGCCAGGCCGGCGTACACATACTTGTGCCAGTCAGGACGGTAACGAATCGATTTCACCGGCGAGTGGTCCAGCCATGGCAGGAAGGCCAGGATCACCACGGAACCGCCGAAGAACACCACGCCCCAGAACTTGGCGTCCAGCGCGTGCGGCAGCATGCCGACGATCATCAGCAGCGCCACGACGCTGACGATGCTCTTCACCGTGCTCGACAGCTTGGACTTCATCCACAGGAAGACGGTGTAGGCGGCGATACCGGCCATCAGTACCCACAGGAAGTCCGAGGTGGTGGCGCGCAGCACCGAGTAGAACGCGGTGAAGTACCAGGTCGGCGCGATGTGCGGCGGGGTCTTCATCGAATCGCCCGGCAGGAAGTTGTTGTACTCCAGGAAGTAGCCGCCCATTTCCGGCGCGAAGAACACCACGGCGCTGAAGATGGTCAGGAACACGGAGACGCCGAACAGATCGTGCACGGTGTAGTAAGGATGCGACGGGATGGAGTCGACCGGGTGGCCGTCCGGACCCAGGTTTTCCTTCACTTCGATGCCGTCCGGATTGGACGAGCCCACTTCGTGCAGCGCGATCAAGTGGGCCGCCACCAGGCCCAGCAGGACCAGCGGGATGGCGATCACGTGGAAGGCGAAGAAGCGGTTCAGGGTCGCGTCGGACACCACATAGTCGCCGCGGATCCACAGCGACAGGTCGGGGCCGATCATCGGGATCGCGCCGAACAGGTTGACGATCACCTGGGCGCCCCAGTACGACATCTGGCCCCACGGCAGCAGGTAGCCGAAGAAGGCTTCGGCCATCAGGCAGAGGAAGATGGCGAAACCGAACAGCCAGATCAGCTCGCGTGGCTTGCGGTAGGAACCGTACATCAGGCCGCGCGTCATGTGCAGGTAGACGATGATGAAGAAGGCCGAGGCGCCGGTCGAGTGCATATAGCGCACCAGCCAGCCCCATGGGACTTCCCGCATAATGTATTCGACCGATGCGAAGGCCAGGCCGGCGTCCGGCTTGTAGTGCATGGTCAGGAAGATGCCGGTGACGATCTGCAGCACCAGGACCAGCATGGCCAGGGAACCGAAGATGTACCAGAAGTTGAAATTCTTGGGCGCGTAGTACTTGCCCCATTGGTCATTCCACAGCTTGGTCGCCGGGAAGCGGTCGTCGACCCAGCCCAACAGTTTCTGGGCGGCGGGTGCGTCGGCTGGGAATTTGGTTTCCTTGAATGCGCCCATGGATTATGCCTCGCCTTTCTCGTCTTTACCGATGATCAGCTTGCTGTCGCCAAGATACATATGGCGCGGTACCTGCAGGTTGTCCGGCGCCGGCTTGTTCTTGAATACGCGGCCGGCCAGGTCGAAGGTGGAACCGTGGCAAGGGCAGAGGAAACCGCCGGCCCAGTTGTCCGGCAGCGACGCCTGCGGGCCCGGGGCGAATTTTTTCGATGGGGAGCAGCCCAGGTGGGAGCAGATGCCGACCGCCACCAGAATGTCCGGCTTGATCGAGCGGTTGGGGTTGCGCGCGTATTCCGGGGTCAGGTCGTCGGGGGTACGTTCGGATTTCGGGTCGGCCAGTTCGGCTTCGGTCTTTTTCAGCGATTCCACCATCTCGGGGGTACGCTTCAGGATCCAGACCGGCTTGCCGCGCCATTCGACGGTTACCATATCACCCGGCTGCAGCGAAGAGATGTCTACTTCCACCGGGGCACCGGCGGCTTTGGCCCGCTCGGAAGGTTGGAAGGTGCTTACCAGAGCGCCAGTGGCGCCCAGACCGACTACGCCACCTGCCGCACATGTTGCGACGAGAAGGCCACGCCGGCTCGAATCGACCTGCTTTTCGTTACTCATTCTAACCCCAATCAGTCAAAAATCCGAAAACTCTAATTAGCAATTAACCAAGCTTCTAGCAACCTTAAATTATAGAGTAGTGGATTGGCGTTTTAAAGCAAAACCTTGCAAAGTATTAACCAATCCCAACGTATCACCTCTTGCGCGCAGCATGAAATTGCAGCAAAGTTGACACAGATCAAAACTTTCCCGGAGGGCTACTATGGGCATGATGCAGGAATTTAAAGACTTTGCCATGAAAGGCAATGTGGTCGACCTGGCGGTGGGCGTGATCGTCGGCGCCGCCTTCGGCAAGATCGTCGATTCCCTGGTGGCCGACGTGATCATGCCGCCGATCGGCATGCTGCTGGGCGGCCTGGATTTCGCCAACTACTACGTTCCCCTCAACGGGCAGGCAGGCAATCTGAGCCTGGCCGAAGCCAAGAAGCTGGGCGCGGTGTTAGCGTATGGCAACTTTTTCACCATTCTGCTGAACTTCGTCATCCTGGCCTTCGTGATCTTCCAGATGGTACGCCTGGTGGCCAAGCTGCGGCGCGACGAAGCGCCAGCCGCCGCACAGGCGGCACCGGCGCCGCCGGCCGAAGATATCGTGCTACTGCGCGAAATTCGCGATTCTTTGCGAAAATAGGAGCTATCTCCATTTTGTAGCAATCCTGCCATGCGAAGACTCTGGTTATTGTTTGCACAAACGGTGACCATCGCATTGGCACTGTACTTTGTGTATTCGGCCGTGCAGCGGCCGGCCGCCGCGCCAGCCGCCCTGGCCAGCCGCGCCGCCGTGCTGGCCGACGCCAGCCCGCCCTCGCCCGGGTCCTACCGCGCCGCCGCCGGCCGCGCCATGCCGGCCGTGGTCAATATCCTCACCACCAAGGCGGTGCGCAAGCGCCATCCCCTGTCGCGCGATCCCTTCTTCAAGCGTTTCTTCGGCGACCGCGACGAGGACGACGACCAGAACAGCCTGGGTTCCGGCGTCATCGTCAGCCCGCAGGGCTATATCCTGACCAACTACCACGTGGTGGAGGCGGCCGACGAGATCCAGGTGGTGCTGCCCGACGGGCGCAAGGCGGCCGGCAAGCTGGTCGGCACCGATCCGGAGACCGACCTGGCCGTGGTGCGCATCGACCTCGACAAGCTGCCCGTGGTGGCCCTGGGCCAGGTCGAACAAGCCAAGGTGGGCGATGTGGTGCTGGCCATCGGCAATCCCTTCGGCGTCGGCCAGACCGTCACCATGGGCATCATTTCCGCCCTGGGCCGCAACAACCTGCACATCAACCATTTCGAGAACTTCATCCAGACCGATGCCGCCATCAATTTCGGCAATTCGGGCGGCGCCCTGATCGACACCCAAGGCAACCTCTTGGGGATTAACTCCGCCATCTACTCGCAGACCGGCGGCTCGGTCGGCATCGGCTTCGCCATCCCGGTCAGCACGGCGCGCAGCGTGCTGGACGCCATCGTCAAGGACGGCCACGTGGTGCGCGGCTGGATCGGCGTCGAGTCGCAGGAAATCACGCCCGAAATGGCGCACAGCTTTGGCCTGGACCGCGACTCCGGCGCCATCATCGCCGGCGTGGTGCGCAACGGCCCGGCCGACAAGGCCGGCATGCGTCCCGGCGACATCCTGCTGTCGGTGGATGGCAAGCCGGTCAAGGACACCAATGAAATGCTGAACCTCATCGCCCAGCTGTCGCCGGGCGGCCAGTCGACCCTGCGCATCCTGCGCAAGAGCCGCGAAAGCGAGCTCCAACTCACGGTGGGCAAACGCCCGCCGGCCAAGAAATAAGACACCATGCACCTGCGCGACCTGACCCGCTATCTGACGGAACTGTCCGACAACAACAACCGCCCGTGGTTTGTGATGAACAAGCCGCGCTACGACATCCTGCGCGAGGAATTTCTCGAGCTGGTGACCCAGGTGATCGCCGAACTGGGCAAGTTCGACGCCCAGGTCAAGTTCTGCAATCCGAAAAAGGCCATGTTCCGCATCAACCGCGACGTGCGCTTCGCCCACGACAAGAGCCCGTACAAGACCCATTTCTCGGCCGCCATCGCGCCCAACGATATGCGCCGCCCCAGCATGGCGGGCGGCCCGACCTGGTACTTCCAGATCAGCCCCGACGGCGTATTGGGCATCGGCGCCGGCGAGTACATTCCGCCGCCGCACCGCCTGAAGGCCCTGCGCCACCATATGGTCAACGACGCCGCCGGCTTCCGGAAGGCCCTGGCCAACAAGGCCCTGAGGGCGCGCTACGGCACGATCACCGAGGAGCACAAGCTGCAGCGCCCGCCCAAGGGCTTTGATCCCGAGCATGAACACATCGAGTTCATCAAGCTGAAAAGCTTCTTCGTCTACCAGGAAGTCAAACTGCCGCTGAACAAGCCGGACGAGCTGCTGGGCATGATCGCCGGCGCCTTCAAGGACGCCTGGCCGCTGGTCCAGTGGATGCGCTCGGCCCCGGTCGAAGGCGAGGCGGAAGCGGCGTAGAATAGCGCCCATGGCAACGCTGCGCATCGTCCTGCTGGCACTGGTCCTGCTCCTCAACTACTCGGTTGCGGCGGCAAAGCCGGTGCGTGCATGCTGCCTGGATGCCGATTGCCCAGCCACTGCCTGCCTCGACATGGGCTGCCTGCCGGGCGCCGTGCCGCCCCTGGCCGGCCCGGCCGATATGCCGGGCCTGGCGCCGTATGCCGGGCGCGAAGCGGCGGCACCCGAGCCGCATGCGCCGCGCTCCACTGCGTTTGACAGCATCTGGCGGCCGCCCCGGTAGCACCGGCTTCCCCGCCGGCGCGGGCCCGCCTGCCCGCATCCTGTCAACGTGAATGGAGTACACCATGAAGAACATCATCCTGGGCGCCGGCCTGCTGCTGGCATCGGCCGCCGCCTTCGCCGCCAGCAAGGACTGCTGCCTGAGTATCGAATGCTGCCTGCGCATGCTGGGCTGCTGCTGAAACGGTAGCTGACACATGACGACCCACCGCATCGCGGTCATCGCCGGCGACGGCATCGGCAAGGAGGTGATGCCGGAAGGCCTGCGCACCCTGCACGCCGCCGCCGCCCGCTTCGGCCTGCCGCTCGAGTTCACCGCCTTCGAATGGGCCAACTGCGATTACTATATGCAGCATGGCCAGATGATGCCGGCCGACTGGTTCGACCAGTTGAAAGGCTTCGATGCGATCTACTTCGGCGCCGTCGGCTGGCCCGATGCGGTGCCCGACCATGTTTCCTTGTGGGGTTCCCTGATCAAATTCCGCCGCGAATTCGACCAGTATGTGAACCTGCGCCCGGTACGGCTGATGCCGGGCGTGCCCTGCCCGCTGGCCGGGAAAAAGCCCGGCGACATCGATTTTTATGTGGTGCGCGAAAACACCGAGGGCGAGTACTCCTCGGTCGGCGGCCGCCTGTTCGAGAACACCGCGCGCGAAACCGTGCTGCAGGAGGCCGTGTTCACGCGCAAGGGCGTCGACCGCATCCTGCAATACGCCTTCGAGCTGGCGCGCTCGCGGCCGAAGCGGCATTTGACCTCCGCCACCAAGTCGAACGGCATCGCGATCAGCATGCCGTACTGGGACGAGCGCGTGAAGGCCATGGCGGCCGGCTTCCCCGACGTGCATTGGGACCAGTACCACGTCGACATCCTGGCGGCGCGCTTCGTACTGAGCCCGGAGCGTTTCGATGTCGTGGTGGCGTCCAACCTGTTCGGCGACATCCTGAGCGACCTCGGACCAGCCTGCACCGGCACCATCGGCATTGCGCCGTCGGCCAACCTGAACCCGGAACGCACCCTGCCCTCGCTGTTCGAGCCGGTGCACGGCTCGGCGCCGGATATCTACGGCAAAAATATCGCCAACCCGGTCGCCATGATCTGGTCCGGCGCCATGATGCTGGACTTCCTCGGCAACGGCGACGCGCGCTACGCGCAGGCGCACGACGCCATCATGCGCGCCATCGAAACCGTGCTGCTGCAGGGCCCCCGTACACCGGACATGGGCGGCAAGGCCTCCACCACCGCCATGGGCGAGGCCATCGCCGCCCTGGTTTAAGCGCCCAGCAGCGCCTTCACCGCCGCCAGGTGGCGCTCGCTGACCGGCACCCGGTCGCCGCAGCGCAGGCGCAGCTGGCTTGCGCCATCGGCGTCGCGCTCGAGCGCCGCCACCTCGCTGCTGCGCACCAGGGCGCGCCGGTGCACGCGCAGGAAGGCGGCGGGATCGAGGTGCTGCTCCAGGCTGGCCAGCGGCACCCGGTGCAGGACGCGCCGCTGCGCCAGGCGCAACTCCACATAATTGCCCGCCGCTTCGATCCACAACACTTCATCCACCTGCACGCATTCGATGCGGCCGACCGAGCGCACATTCAGCTGCCGCAGCCAGGACGGCGCGGGCTCGGCAAAGGCCCGCATGGCGCGGCCGTAGGCGGCGCGCTGGCGTTGCTCGAGCATGGCGGCGGCGCGCTCCAGCGCCTGCGCCAGGCGCTGGTCGTCGAAGGGCTTGAGCAGGTAGTCCAGCGCATGCACTTCGAAGGCCTCGATGGCGTGCTCGTTGTAGGCGGTGGCGAAAATCACCAGCGGCGGCTCTGCGCGCCGGGCCAGCTCGCGCGCCAGCGCCAGGCCGGTTTCCTGCGGCATCTGGATATCCAGGAAGACCACATCGACCGCCTGCGCGTCCAGCACGGCGCGGGCGGCCGCGGCGCTGGCGCATTCCGCCACCAGCGCCCAGCCCGCATGCGGCGCCAGGCCGTAGCGCAGGTTGATGCGGCCCGGCTCTTCGTCGTCGACGATCAGGGCGCGGATCTTCATGCGGCGAAGTACATCGGCATATGGATTTCAGCGACAAAGCGGCCGCCGGCGCGTGCGGTGCGCAATGCGGCCCCGCTGCCGCAGGCCAGGCGCAGGCGCGCTTCGATATTGCGCAAGCCCATGCCCAGGCCGGGATTGGGCGCGGTTTCGCGCACCGAATTGCTGATGTGGATATGCAGCACGCCGCCCTGCTCGGCGAAGCGCAGCAGGATGTCGCCCTCGCCGTCATGGCAATCGAGATCGTGGCGCAATGCGTTTTCCACCAGCGGCTGCAGCAGCAGGGGCGGGCAATCGGCCGACAGCACGGCGCCGCTGTCGCCTTCGATGGCGACCCGCAGGCGCTCGCCATAGCGCATCGACTGCAGCGAAAGGTAGTCGCGCACGAACTGCAATTCCTCCGCCAGCGTGACCCAGTCGCGCGCGCTGGCCGACTGGGCGTAGCGCAGCAGGCCGGAGAGGCGGCTGACGGCGGTCAGGGTGGCGCCCTTGTCGTCCATGCGCACCAGGGCGCTGACCGCGTTCAGGGCGTTGAACAGGAAGTGCGGCTCCAGCTGCCCGCGCAGGGCCGCCAGGCGCTGCCGCTCCAGTTCCAGGCGCAGCGACAGGTTGTCGGTCTCGCGCGCCCGCTGCAGCTGCCAGATGCGGATCCCCGCCACCGTCACGAAGGTGAAGGTGGTCCAGGTGAGTTCGACGAAGAGGCCGGACAGGCTCATTTTCTGCAGCTGCGCGGAGAACAGGCATTCCAGCGGCAGGAAGAGCAGCAGCACCAGCAGGTAGGCGCGCCCGATGCCGCGCGGGCTGGCTAGCGCCTGCGGCCAGCGCTGCAGCGCGAGATACAGGACGGCGCTGAACACCACCATCAGCCCATGGGCACCGATCCAGCTGCCCAGCAGTTCCCCGAAAGAAGGGTTGGCGCCCCGCTGCAGCAGCGCCCCATAGGAGGACATGGCGCCGGTCAGGCAGATGGCGCTCCAGGCCAGGGCGCTGGCGCCCAGGACGCGCAGGAAATGCAAGGCTCTCATGGCGGGAGAGTATAGCGCCCCCGGCCGCGGGCCGCGACGGCGTCCGTCACCGGGGCATCCGGCTTCGTCACACCGGCTTTCCTGCATTTCAGGTCGCATTTTCTGCATTTCGTCGCACGTCGATGGTGCTCGACACCGCACATATCTATAGTTCAATCAACGAAACGCGAAACGAACTTAACCCAACCGAACGGAGAGCAAAATGAACATCGCCAAAAACATGGAATACATCTTCCTCGCTGCAGTCGCCGTGATCGGCGCCACCGGCCTGGCCACCGCCGCCACCCCGCTCAAGCACAGCGCCCCGGCAGCCATCGTCGCCAAGGCCGATGCCAAGGCAATGCCAGTGGTGACCGTCACCGCCAAGCGCCTGAGCGCCGCCGAAAAAGCCGCGCTGTAATTCGACACGACACCACCTTCACGGAGCCACGACATGAACAAGTTCTTCACCGCCACGATGATGACCGCAGCAATCTTCGCCGCCGGCTGCACCGCCCAGGCCGACGAAGTCATCACCGAAGCGCGTACTGTCGACGGCCGCGCCGTGAAAGTCGTACTGGAAGGCGTGATCGACCTGAAGCTGAAGCAAGGCGCACCGGCGCTGCTGCTTTCGGGCGACAAGCGCTACCTGCCAAAGATTACCGTGACCCAGGATGGCGACACGATCCGCATCGGTACCGACAATGTGCGCGGGATCGATACGGGCAGCCATCGCCTGAAAGCGGAACTGAGCCTGCCGCAACTGCGCGAACTGGTGTCCGCCGGCGTGGGTTCGGCCGACGTGAAGGGATTCGACGGCGACGATGTGCGCCTCTCCCTGGAAGGCGCCGGCGCCATGAACGTGGCCTCGCATTACAAGAAAATGGAGGTCCGCCTGTCCGGCGTCGGCAGCATGAATATCAGCGATACCAAGGCCGAGCAGGTCGACCTGAACCTGAAGGGCGCGGGCCAGATCGCGATCTCCGGCCAGACCAAACAGCTGGACGCCAAACTGGGCGGCATCGGCAGCCTCGATGCCAAGCAGCTGCAAAGCGACAGCCTCGACGCCGACATGACCGGCCTTGGCAGCGCCACCTTCAACGCCAAGACGTCCGCCAACCTGCGCCTGAGCGGCATGGGTTCGGCAACCGTGTACGGCAAGCCGGCCAACCGCCAGTCCGAGGCCCGCGGCCTGGGCAGCGTGTCCTGGAACTGACGCCAAGATTTCCCAACCAACTCGTGAGTTGTTTCACGGTGCTTGCCGCCCGCTAACCCCGGGCGGCTTTTTTACGCCCGCATCTTTCCCCAGCACGATGCGCAGCTGGGGCTCGCCGCTGCCGCGAATCTCGACCCGCGTCTCGGCCACATTGAAGGGGATGGTGTTGGTCAGGCGCACCACCTGCATGCCCTGCTCCCGCAAGCGCCGCGCCACGGCGGCGGCCATGCCGCGGATGCCGTTGCCGTTGCTGACCTCCAGCCGGGTGGGCGCCGCCGGCGCGGGCCCCCTCCGCTCCCCCTGCTCCCCCTGCTCCACCTGCGCCCCCCGCTCCACCCGCGCCACCTCGACCAGGCCGGCGCCGACCTGGCGCACTTCCACGCGCGCCATGCCGGCCGGCCACAGGCCCGCCGGTTCGCTGCCGGCTGCCGGTGCGGCGGGAGCGGCCGCCGCCGCTTCGCGCAGCATGCGCGCGTGGCGCATGGCTTCCAGCGCGCGGCCGGTCTCGCCGCCCGCTTCCAGCAGCGCCGCCAGCCGCTCCCAGGCCAGCGCGCTGGATGGCGCCAGCAGGCAGGCGCGTTCCAGCGCGGCGCGGGCGTCCTCCATGCGTCCGACCAGATAGTAGGCGTAGCCAAGGTCGCCCAGCTGCGCCGCGCCGGGGCGGCGCTGCACGCGCTGCTCCAGCAGGGCAATGGCCTCGGCATAGCGGCCTTCGCCGGCCAGCGCGGCAGGCGCCGGCGGCAAGGCCGGCAATGGCGGCGCCGTCTCCGGCGCGGGCGGCATCACGGGCAGGCTGCACGCGGCCAGCATGCCGGCGCAGGCGGCGACAATCGTTTTACGCATAAGGCCTCCTAACGCCCGCCATGCGCGGCGGGCAGCAGCACGGACTTCATCTGGATCGACGCGGGTCCCAGCAGCACGATCATCAGCGCCGGGAAAATGCAGAAGATCAGCGGGAACAGCAGCTTGAGCGCCACCTTGGCCGCCGCTTCCTGCGCCACCACCGCACGCTTGCGGCGCAGGTTGTCGGCGTGCACGCGCAGCGACTCGCCCATGCTGGTGCCGAAGCGCTCGGCCTGCACCAGCATCGCCACCAGCGCATCGACATCCTCCACGCCGCTGCGCAAGGCCAGGTTGCGCAGCGCGCGCTCCTTGCTAAAACCGGCGCGCATCTCCATCAGCACCAGTTGCAGCTCCTGCGCCAGGGCCACACTCTTGATGTGGATCTCGCCCGCCACCTTGACCAGGGCGCGCTCCATGCTGAGGCCCGCCTCGACGCAGATGGTCAGCAGGTCCAGCGCATCGGGCAGGCTTTCAAAGATGTCGCGCTGGCGCGCCCCGGCACGCCGCGCCAGCGCGCCGTTGGGCAGGTAATAGCCGATGGCGGCGGCGCCGAACAGCAGCAGCATCAGGTTGCCGGCGCGCCCGGCCAGGGGCAAGGCCACCAATGCCGGCAAGCCCAATGCCAGCACGGTTTTGGCGGCGAAGTACAGCCCGGGTGCGGACGGATGGCGCCAGCCCGCGTTCATGAAGCGGGTACGCAGGGCCGACTTTTCCCAGCCTTCCTCGGGCAGCGACAGGCGGCTGAATGGTTCCGCCACGCGCGCCACCTTCTCGATCCACTCGCCCTGGCCCGGCGCGGGCGCCGCCTCGGCCTCCCCGCTGAGGGACTTCAGACGTTCGCGCAGCGGCACGCCGGAGAAGGCCAGCATCAGCCACAGGGCCAGTCCCGCCACCACGCCGAACACCAGCAGCAGGAACAGCATATCGGCGGCGCTCATACGCGCACCTTGACGATGCGGCGCATCCACACCATGCCGGCCACGATGGCGCAGACCGCGTACCACAGCAGGCGCTGCCCGTTCGGGTCGTGCCACAGCACGCCGCTGTATTTGGGATTGGTCAGCTGCATGGCCGCCATCAGGCCGACCGGCATCAGGGTCAGCACCCAGGCCGACATGCGTCCCTCCGCCGACATCACCCGCACCTGCGCCAGCAGCTGCAGGCGGGCGCGCGTCATGCGCGACACGTTGTCGAGCAGCTCGGCCAGGTTGCCGCCCGATTCGCGCTGGATCAGCACCGCGATCACCAGGTAGCGCAAGTCGGTCAGCGGCACCCGCGCCGCCAGGTTGTGCAGCGCATCCTGCATGGTCACGCCGAAATTGACTTCCTCGTAGGTGCTGCGGAATTCGCCGCCCAGGGGGTCGGCCACCTCGTCGCCCGCCATCTGCATCACATTGGCGAAGGAATGGCCGGCGCGCAGCGCACGCGCCAGGAAGTCGGCCATTTCAGGCAGCTGGGATTCGATGCGGCGCACCCGCGCGGCGCGCGCCCGCAGCAGCATGGCGCCCGGCGCGGCGGCGCACAGCAGGCCGGCAATGGCCGCCGGCAGCGGCGGCAGGTGCAGCACGGCGGGCAGCAGCAAGCCAGCCAGCACGGCGCCCCCCTGCACCGCCAGGAAGCGCGCCACCTGCCAGCGCAGGCCCGCTTGCAGCAGCAGGCGGTCCAACGCGGCGGCCGCCGGCATGCGCCGCAGCAGCCGGTCGAGCGCCGGCGCGGCGGCGTAGCGGCGCTCCTTGAGGATGCTGATGGCGCCGCCCGCGCTGTCGGTGCGGCCGGACATCAGGCGCAAGCGGCGCGCCACCCGGCGCGCGCTATGGCCATGGCTGTTGCTCCACCAAAGCCAGGCGCCCTCGCACAGGCAGATCACGGCGGCAAACAGCAGAACGGAAAAGCCGGTCCAGGCGAAATCCATGGCGCCCTCCTTATTCGTACACCTTGCCCGGGTCGAACAGGCTGTCCGGCACCGGGACGCCGAACATGCGCAGGCGGTCGGCAAACCGCGGCCGCACGCCGGTGGCGTAGTAATGGCCCTGCACCCTGCCCTGGCCATCGACGCCGGTCTGCTCGAAATGGAAGATCTCATGCATGGCCACCGTGTCGCCTTCCATGCCGGTGACCTCCTGCAGGCTGACCAGCTTGCGCGTGCCGTCGGTCAGGCGCGTCAGCTGCATCACCACCGTGATGGCGGAGCAGATCTGCTGGCGCGCCGTGCGCGGCGTCAAGTTGGCGCCGGCCATGCCCACCATGCTTTCCAGCCGCGACAGCGCGTCGCGCGGCGAGTTGGCGTGGATGGTGGCGAACGAGCCCTCGTGGCCCGTGTTCATGGCCTGCAGCATGTCGATCGCCTCGGCGCCGCGCACCTCGCCCAGGATGATGCGGTCGGGCCGCATGCGCAGCGCATTGCGCACCAGGGCGCGCTGCGTCACCTCGCCCTTGCCTTCCACGTTCGGCAGGCGCGTTTCCAGGCGCACGATATGGGGCTGGCGCAGCTGCAGCTCGGCCGCGTCCTCGATGGTGACGATGCGCTCGCTGGCCGGGATATAGCCGGACAGCACATTCAGCAAGGTGGTCTTGCCGCTGCCGGTGCCGCCGGAAATGAGCACGTTCAGGCGCGCCTGGCCCAGCGCCTTCAGCACTTCCGACATGGGCGGCGTCAGGCTCTTGAACTCCAGCAGCCGCTCCATCGACAGCGGCTGCGCCGAAAAGCGGCGGATCGACAGGATCGGACCATCGACCGCCAGCGGCGGGATGATGGCGTTCACGCGCGAGCCGTCCGGCAGGCGGGCGTCGACCATCGGGCTCGATTCGTCGACGCGGCGGCCCACGCGCGACACGATCTTTTCGATGATCTTCATCAAGTGCGTGTTGTCGTGGAAGCTGATGCCGGTCAGCTCCAGGCGGCCGGTGCGCTCGACGTAGACCTGGGCGTGGGTGTTGACCAGGATGTCAGACACGCCGGGGTCGGCCAGCAGCGGCTCCAGCGGCCCGAAGCCCAGCATCTCGTTCTGGATATCGAGCACCAGCTTGTGCCGCTCGCCCTGGTTCAGCACGATGCGCTCGTCGTCGACGATGCGCGCCACCAGCAGCGCCAGTTCATGCTTGAACTGCTCGGGCGTCAGGCGCTTCAGGCGCTCCAGGTCGATGCGCTCCAGGATCATCTGGTGCATGGACTTCTTCAACTCCTGGTAAGCGGCATCGGCCATCGCCGGCGCGCTCGGCGCGGCGCTGTCCTCGTCTCCCAGGGCCAGGCGTTCTCTCAGGCTCATGGCATGCTCCTTTTCAATGCTCTGTCTCTGCACGGCCGAACAGGCGGTCGAACAGGCCTTTGCTCTCGGGCAGGCGGCGCTCGGTGACCGTCTCCACCAGTTCGGCCAGGCTGCGCGCCACCGGGCTGCTGCGCGCCAGCTGCAGCAGCGGGATGCCCTGGTTCACCGAATCGGTGGCCGACAGGTAGTCGTTGGGCACCGTGTGCAGCACGTCGGCGCCAAGCGCCTGCTCCAGGTCCGCCAGGCGCAGCTTGCCGCCCTTTTCATAGCGGTTGACGATCAGGCGCACACGCCCGGCCGGATAGCCGAGCGAGCGGAAGATGTCGAGCAGGCGGCGGCCGTCGCGGATGTCGGGCAGGGCCAGCTGCAGCACCGGGTAGATGGCGTCGGCCTGGTCCAGCGCGCGCAGCGACAGCGCATCGATCTGGCGCCCCACATCGAGCAGCACGTAGTCGTAGTGCTGGCGCGCCACGCGCAGGATGGCGTCGATATGGTCCGGCTTCATCTGCGTCGCCATGGCCGGGTCGTCGGCCGCCGCCAGCACGCCGAAGCCGGGCGCCACATGCACCAGGCAGGACTCCAGGAATGCCGCGTCCAGGCGCCCGATCTGGCTGCAGATGTCGGACAGGGTCATGGCCGGCTTCTGGTCCGACACGTACAGCGTGGCGTCGCCGAACTGGCCGTGCAGGTCGAGCAGCAGCACCTTGCGCGCGGCCAGCGCCGCCAGGGCATAGCCGAAATTGGTGGCCAGGAAGGTGGCGCCGCTGCCGCCCTTGCAGGAGATGAAGGCCAGCGCCTTGCCCTCGCGCACCGCGGTCACGCCGCGCTCGATCTCGATGCGGTCCAGGGCCTCGTGCAGGGCGCGGTGCACCAGGGGCAGCTGCAGCACCTCGCGCATGCCGACCCGCATGGCGCGGATCAGCAGATCGTGCTGCGGCGCCCGCGTCAGCAGGATGAAGGAGGCGTCCGGATAATGGCGCGCCAGCGGCTCCAGCAGCGCGGCATGCGCCGGCTCCACCTCGCTGGCATCGAACAGCACCAGCTCGGGCGGCTGCGGCAGCAGGCGCTCCACCGCCTCGCGCAGGTCGCGCCGCGTGGCCGCCAGCTGCAGCGCCGGCAGGCGCGCCGAGCCCTGCGCCGCCAGCTCCGCCCGCAAGACCTCGTCATTGCTGATCAACAGCGCTTTCATGGCACCTCCTTGGTCGATGGATTCAGGGGCAAGGCGCCTGGCCCGGCGCATAACCCAGCGATTCGGCCGCCACCAGGGCGCTGGCGGCGGGCAGCGCATCGGGCACCGGCACCATCGGCAGCAGCGCTTCGTAGGCCAGCGCCGGACAGCCGGCGCCGCTGCCGCACAGGCGCACGCGCACGAAGCTGATGCAGGCGGCGCCGTGCGGGTCGCGCGCGCAGTTGACGCGGTTGGCCAGCGGGCAGGCCGGCAGCAGCGGCAGCGGCGCCAGCGCGCCGGCGGCGTCCTGCCACAGGTACTCGATGCGCAGATTGGCGCTGCCCACATTCGGCGCCAGCGGCAGCGGGCCGTCGTCGCTGCGGAACAGCGCAGCCCGGCGCAGCGCCTGCAGCGCGGCGGGATTGCTGAAGTCCGCCGCCGCGGCAGCGCGGGCGGCGCGCCGCGTCACCTCCGGCACGGCATTCCACAGGAATACCAGGCGGCCGTATTCGATGGTGGCGAACAGGAAGGGCATCACCACCAGGCAGACGATGGCGAATTCGACGCTGGCCAGGCCGCGCCGGCGGGACGCCCTAACGGTCACGGCCGACCTCCACAAAGGCCGACAGCTGGAGCGGGAAGTTGGTTCCAAACAGCTCGTCATGGAATTGCACCACCACTTCCACGCCGGCCTTGGTGGGTGTGCTGCCCGGCGGCAGGGTGGCACAGGGCGATGGATCGCAGAAGAAGTTCACCTGCAGCTCCTGCACGTCGACGTTGGCGGCGGCCAGCGTCTCGTCGATGATGCCTTGCGCGGCCGACAGGGCGGCGCTGCGCGGCACGCTGTCGTGCAGGACTTCCACCGGCACCGTCGCCAGGTAGCGCGCGGCATTGCTGGCAGCGCGGTCCAGGGCGGCGCCGTTCAGCGCCAGGCGCCCGCAGTAGACCAGGTTCGCCAGCAGCGAGGTGGTGGCCAGCATCACCAGGCCCGCTTCGATGGCGGCGGCGCCGCCGCAGCGCCGGCGCTTCATTGCAGCAGCTCCACGTCGGTCGCCAGCGCCGCCACTTCTTTGGCGCTGAGGATGCCGGCAAATTCGCCCGGCACTTCGCTGGCCGAGGCTTGCGCCGTCAGCAGGAAGCGCGCCACGGCCAGCACCGTGCCCTCGGCATAGGCGCCGGCGGCGATGGGGCAGGACAGCAGCGGCACATACAGCAGGCGGCGCTCCTTGCGGCTCGGGGTGGCGCCGGGCTGGGTGGCGAAGGCCGGCGTGTTGTACGGCGCCGCCGCGCTGGGCCAACTGGTGCCGGTATTGCTGAAGCCCGGCGAGGACGGATAGAGGACGGCCCAGCTGCTGGTGGTAAAGGCGCTGTTGTTGCTTTTTTTGGCCGCGCCGTAGGCCCATAGCGTGCCGTACTGCGCCGGCGGCACGGCTGCCAATGGCGGCGCGCGGTCGGCCACGGTCATCAAGGGCTTGCCGGCGGCGGGCGTGCTGGAGGCGGCCGAAGCTTGCGGCGGGTAGCTGCTCATCCAGCTGGCCTGGGTGCCGCGGTATTCGCGCACATTGCTGTCGGCCGGCGCCAGGTGGCGGTCGCAGGGATCGCTGCCGCCATAGCTGCCGAAGCGCGAATTGAGCTGCCGCCACAGGCCGAAGGGGCCGCCGCGGCGCAGGTGCAGCCGGCCCGTCAGCGAGGGATAGGCCAGCTTGCCGATGCACATGAAGGGCGCCAGCTGGCTGTCGTCGATGGCGGCCGCCGCGCCGCCCGGCGCGCTGAGCGGGTCGACCAGGAAGTACTCGCCGCTGGCGGCGCCGGCGGCGGCGTTCAGCGCCAGCAGGTTGTAGCCGACGCCGAAGCGAAAGCCGTAGTCGACCCGCTCATCGAGGCCGCCGCCGTTGGCGCGCGTGGCCACCGGCACGCTGCTCGGGGCGCAGACGGCCAGGGGCAGCACGCGCATCCCGTTGGGACCGGCCACGGCGCGCGCCGTCACCGCGGCCGGGGCGCTGGCGCCCAGCAGGCTGCCGAAGATGACCGGCAAGGTGGTGAAGGCCGCCCCCAGCGCCGCCATGTCGGTGCGCACGTAGCGCAGGCCGGACGGCGCCGCCAGCGCCGCGTCGTAGCCTTGCCATGGGCCGGACGGCTCCCCGGCGAAGGACAGGGCCCCGCTGCCCAGCACCACAGCGCCCACGCCGCGCACGCTGCGCGTCGATGCCGCCTGCGCCGCCTTGGTGAAGGCATTGGCCACGCCCGCCGCCGTGCCGTCCAGCTGCTGCGCGGCCGTCAGCGCGGCGCTGTCGGCCACCTGCTGCAGCAAGGCCCCGCGCTCGAAGGCCATCGACAGTTCCAGCGCCAGGCCGCCGATGCCGACCGCGATCGGCAAGACCGCGGCCGCCAGCACGGCCACCGAGCCGCGTTCGCCTGCCGCCTTCATTTGCGCTCTCCCATGTCGGGCGCCGGTTCGCTGAAGGACTTGCGGTAGCGCGCCTGCGCCGCCGCCGCCGCCGCGCCGTCCATCCCCGCGCCCTCGCCTTCCGGCCGCACCAGGTGCGCGGTGATCACGAACAGCAGTTCGCTGCGGTCGTTCTGGAAATCGCTGCTGCGGAACAGGGCGCCCAGCACCGGGATCTCGCTCAGGAAGGGCACGCCGCGTATGCTGTTGACCTCCGTATGCCGGATCAAGCCGCCGATCGCAAAGCTCTGCCCATCCTGCAGCTGCACCGTGGTGCTGGCGCGGCGCGTGGTAATCAAGGGGAAGATGGCGCGCCCGGTCACCGTCCCCGTCGTCACGCCGATGCCGTCGCGCGACAGCTCCGACACTTCCGGCGCCACCTTCAGGTTGATGCGCCCGCCCGCCAGCACGGTGGGCGTAAACTTCAGGCCGACGCCGAACTCCTTCTCTTCCAGCGTGACCCGGTTATTGTCCTGCGCCACCGGCACCATCACCTTGCCGCCGGCCAGGAAATTGCCTTCCTGCCCGCTCATCGCCATCACGGTCGGTTCGGCCAGGATGCGCACCTGGCCGTCCTGGTGCTCGGCGTCCAGGCGCACGCTGCTGCCGTTGGATTTGGTCAGCGTCAGGCCGGCACCCAGGGTGCCGCTCAGGAAGTCGGCCAGCACCATGGCGCTCCAGCTGCCGCTGGCATGGCGCAGCGACAGGCCCGCTTCCAGCTTGTCGAGCAGGGTTTTGGAGACCTCGGCCACCTTCACTTCCAGCTTGACCTGCTGCGGCGCGCTGACGGCCAGCAGGTTGACCAGGCGCGGTCCGGGCGGCGTTTGCTGGGCCGATGCGCCGTCGCGGCGCTCCAGCGGCTGCGGGGCCTGGCGCACAAAGGCTTGCGCCAGGTCGAGCACCTGGGCCAGGGTGGCGCCGTCGCTCACGCTGCCGCTCAGGGCAACGGCGTCGGCGGCGGCGCTGACCTTGATGCCGCGTTCCTGCGGCAGCAGGTCGGCCAGGCTGGCGCGCAGCGGCCCCACGTCCAGCCCCACCGCCACCTCCACCACGCTGCAGCTGCCGCTCTTGCCCTGCACGATCAGGTTGGTGCCGCCGATTTCCGCGCCGACCAGGTAAAGCGTGTCGGGCGCCACCAGGGTGGCTTGCAGCACATGCGGGTTGCCGATGCTGCGCCCGTACACCGCATCGGGCAGGCGCATCAGGGTGGATTTGCCCAGTTCCAGCGCCAGCTTGCCGGGCACGGCGGGCGTCCCGGCGCAGCGCAGGCCATCGCCACGGACCGGCAGGGACAACAGGGCCAGCACAGCCGGCAGACAGATCGATGCGGGTCGCATGGCGCCTCCTCACAGGCATTCGCGGCGACTGCGGTTGCCGTCGATGACGCCGATGCAATAGCGCGCCGGCGCGGCGGATGGCGCCGCCCGCGCCAGGCGCGGTGCGGCGGCGGCGGGCGGCGGCGCCACGGCGGGCACGCCCGGCGCCGGATCCATGCCCAGCACGCTATGCCGCGTGGCGCCCGGCGTGGCGCCCGGGAGCGGGTCGACCTGGTTGCGCAGCGCCAGCGACAGCGTGCCGACGCTGCGCGCCAGGTCCAGGCGTTCGGCCTGGTCCGGCGTCACCTCCAGCGTGACGGCGTTGACCACGCGCGGCTTGGTATCGTCGCGCGCCACTTCCTGCGCCACGGCCAGCACCAGGATGCGCTCCAGCACGATCTTCGACAGCGCGGGCTCGTTGCCGCTGCCCTGGCCCGGCGCATGCACCAGGATGTCGACGAAATTGCCCGGCAGGGCAAAGCCGGCCACGCCCACCACATCGTTCACGCGCACGGTGATGGCGCGCTTGCCTTCGGTGATCAGGGCCGACAGCCCGCCCAGGGTGCCGGCCGGCGCCAGCTTGGCGGCCGTCACCGGTTCGCCGCGCTGCACGCTGGCTTTCAGCACGCGCCCCGCCAGCGGCGCCAGTTCGCGCTGGGCCCCGGCCGGCATGCTGGCGCCCGGCCAGTCGGCCAGCGCCAGCATGTCCGGCGCCAGGCGCTGGCCCAGGCCGACATCGGCCGCCGCCACGGCGATGCGCACGGTGGCCGGCGTGGCCTGGCGCAGCAGCCAGCGCGAGGCCAGCAGCACGGCAGCCAGGCCCAGCACGGCGGCCAGCCCCAGCATCAGCAGCGCGCGCCGCCCTTTCATGCGGCACCATCGGCGAACATGCTGGACCAGGCCTGGTCCAGCGTGGCCGGATTCAGCTTGGGCACGGTACCGGCAAAGCCCGCGAATTCCGCCACCCGCGCCACGATCTCGTGCGGCAGGCTGGCCAGCAGCGGCTGGCCGCTGCCGCGGTGCAGCTCGCCCACCAGGTAAGCCAGGGCCGCGTCGTCGGCGTCCATGCCGCGCGCCCGGCATTGCTGGCGCAGCAGGCTGCGGTAACTGGCTTCGGGCAGCGGCCCCAGCGCCACCTTGTAGCCGATGCGGCGCAGCGCCGCGCCGTCGAGCAGGGCTTGCGGCGCCAGGTTGGTGGCAAAGGCCAGCGCGGCACGGCAGGGCACGCTGAACGCATGGCCGCCGGGCAGCGCCAGCTGGTCGGTGCCGGTGTCCAGCAGTTGCGCCAGCCGGTTCAGCAGGGTCGGCGCCGGCCAGCGCTGGCGCCCCAGGTCGTCGATGATCAGCAGGCCGTGGCAAGCCTTGAGCTGGGGCGGCGCCAGATAGCAGCCGCCGGCCGCGTCATGGCACAGGTCGAGCATGCCGGCGTCGAGTTCCGGCCCCAGCTGCACCACGGGACGCTGGCTCAACAGCCAGCGCGCGTCGCCGCCGCGCGCCGCGGCCTGCCGGCCGGGCAAGGGGGGCGGCGCCAGGTGCACCGCCGCGTCGTAGAGCTGGATGATGGCGCCGCCCACCGCCACCGCATACGGCACCGCCACCGTGCCCTGCAGCAGGCGTCCCAGCTTGCGCGCCAGGGTGCTCTTGCCGCTGCCGGACGGTCCGTACAGGCAGAGCGAGCGGCCCGCATGCATGGCCGCCCCCACCAGTTCGTGGATGCGCGGCGGCAGGCAGTCGTCGGCGAACACCGTCGCCACGTCGGCGGCCTGCACCGGCGGCAGGCGCAGCGCCTGGCGCTGCAGCTGGGCGCGCCAGGCATCGAGCGGCACCGGCACCGGGCCCGCATAGGGCGAGCGCTCCAGCCACTCGGCGGCGCGCTGGCGGCCGATGCCGGTCAGTTGGTATTGCACGTCGATATCGGCATCGCCGCGCGCCGCCACCTCCACCACCTGCTCGCCCTGCAGGCCGTCGAGTACTTCGCGCAACACATTGATCGACAGGCGCAGGCGGCCCGTCAGCGCCGCCAGATGGCAGCGGCCGGCGCCCAGCAAGGCCTTGCCGGCCAGCTCGGCCAGCATGGCCGGCTCCAGGCCGGTGTCGCGCACGGTGCGCGGCGGGGGCGGCAGCAGCGGCTGCTCATCGTCTGCAAAATCGATCATGGTGACCTCCCTGTTGGAAACGATGATAGCCACGGCTTTCCAGGTGGATATTGAGGCGGAGCAAAGGTCAGCGATGCGCCAACGCAACGGTGGCGATGGTGCCGGCGGCGATCGCCACCGCGTAGGGCATGCCGTCCGCTCTGGTGCCACGCCAGCGCGCCAGTTGCAAACAAAACAAGGCCAACACGCCGCCGGCCATGGCGCTCCACAGCGCCAGCTGCAGCGCCTGCCAAGGCCCGAGGAAACTGCCGGCCATGGCCAGCAGCTTGACGTCGCCGGCCGCCATGCCGCCCAGGACATACAGGGGCATGAACAGCAGCAGGCCGACGCCCGCACCGGCCAGTCCCTGGGCCAGCAGCGAGCCGCCGCCGCCGACGCGCCAGTGCAGCAGCAGTGCCAGCAGCAAGCCCGCCAGCACCAGCACATTGGGTACCCGGCGCCACGCCAGGTCCGAGGCTGCCGCCTGGATCACCAGGCACAGCAGGATGATTTCGAGTCCGCTCATGGGAAATTGGCCAGCTGCCTGGCCGCCACCGGGCAGCTGGCCAGCCCGCTTATGGTGCTGGCGTCAAGGCGTCCTTCACCTTGCCGAACACCGCTTCCAGCTTGCCGCCGATATCGCCCATCACCGCCGAGACCGCCACGGCAATCACGGCGGCGATCAAGCCATACTCGATCGCCGTCACGCCCCGTTCGTCCCGGATGAACCGCCTTACTGCAGAAAGTGCTCTCATGATGATCTCCTTTGCTAGGAAAACTCTGACGCCTGGGCTGCGCATCATTGGCTTCACTATAGGAGCCATTCCTACGAGCAAGTTGATTTTGCGCAAGCTTTCCGCATAGAACTTTTCCGCATGCGCGGCGGTTCTGTGTCACACTAAAGCCATGGAAGTGTGTTGCATTGCGACCGTGTTCTGCATGAAACTACGCGAAGCTAATTGCCGAGAATGCAAAAAAGATTTATCCTGATCAGCTATTCTTTAGAAAGCCCCTCGCTTTACCTCTGAGCGCCTAGTTATCGGACACTCATATGGACTCCCTCCTGAAACACATGGTGGACATGACCGGCCACCGCGATCACACGATGCTGGACATCTCGGTGATCTCGGCGGTAGCGGAATTGGCATCTGCCGCGCAGGTACGCGTATTGAGCATCGTCAATGTGCGCGGCCAACTGTACCTGCGTTCGCGCGCCGTGATCGAGCGCGGCCGTGCGCCGCGCATGGAAGAGCACCTGGATCCGTCCGCAGCGGGCGATCTGGTGAGCAACTTCCCCGCCCTGGCGCGCTGCCTGGCCCACCATGAATCGAGCGCCGACTACATGTCGCCCGAGGGTGAGCACACACTCTGGCTACCCATCTGGATGGGCGAAAAGGCCGACACCTGCCTGGAAATCGTCAACCCGACCCCCTACACCAGCGACACCATCCACATCATTGGCGGCATTGTCAGCGTGTACAGGAATTTCCAGAATCTGCTCGACTATAGCGAGCGCGACTCGCTGACGGGCCTGCTGAACCGCAAGACCTTCGACGACCAGTTGGCCAAGATGCTGCAGGCCTCGGCCGAGAACGAGATCATGGCGGTGCCGCCAGACGGCCGCGAGCGCCGGAATCCGCAGGAGCAGGAAAAGCAATGGCTGGCCGTGATCGATGTCGACCATTTCAAGGCCGTTAACGACAAGTTCGGCCATTTGTACGGCGATGAAGTCTTGATCCTGATCGCCAACCTGCTGCAGTCGTCCTTCCGCTCACAGGACCGCGTCTTCCGCTTCGGCGGCGAGGAATTTGTGGTGCTGCTGCGCTCGTCCACGCTGGAAAATGCCAAAAAGATCATCGAGCGCTTCCGCATGAATGTGGAACAGCACGATTTCCCGCAGGTGGGACGGGTGACGGCGAGTGTCGGCTTCGTCAGCATCAGCGCCTACGAGGCGCCAGTGATCATCCTGGGCCGCGCCGACCAGGCCCTGTACTACGCCAAGAGCCACGGCCGCAATATGGCCTGCCATTACGACGAACTGGTCAGCGGCGGCCTGCTGCAGACCGTCGAATCCAACGATACCGCCGAGTTCTTCTGACCCTCAGGCCCCGGCCAGGGTCAGGAAGCGCATCGGATCGACCTGCCATTTGGACGGCGACTCATGGCCGACGATCTTGTCGCCGCCGCCAAAGCCCAGGCCGCGCGACAGGTCGACGGTTTCCGGCTTGATGTAGACCTTGTTCCGGGTATTGAAGAAAACATTCACCTTCGGCGCCAGCAGATTGGTTTCGTGCGGCTCGACCACCACGCCGAGGCGGCCCGATTCCAGCATGACCAGGGTGCCGACCGGGTAGATGCCGACGCAGCGCATGAATTCCTGCACCAGCTGCGGGTTGAAGTGGTGCTTGCTCCACTCATAGATCTTGCGCAGCGCCGCGGCGGCCGGCAATCCCTTGTGGTAGACCCGGTCTGCGGTAATGGCATCGTACACATCGACAATTGCCGCCATCTGCGCGATTTCGCTGATATCGTCGCCGGCCAGCTTGTCCGGGTAGCCGGTCCCGTCGCGCCGCTCGTGGTGGTGGCGCGTGATGTCCAGCGCCAGCGCCGGCACCTCGGGCGACTGGATCAGGATATTGAAGCCATCCATCGGGTGCTTCTTGATGATGGCGAATTCCTCGTCGGTCAGCGGCCCCGGCTTGTTCAGGATGGCATCCGGCACCAGGGCCTTGCCGGTGTCGTGCAGCAGGCCGCCCAGGCCGGCTTCGCGCACGATCGCCTGCTCCATGCCGCGCGCGTTGGCGAAGGCCACCAGCAGGGCGCACACGCTGACCGAATGCAGGAAGGTGTAATCGTCCTTGGTCTTGATGCGCAGCAGGCCCAGCAGGGCGCCCGGGTTGCGCAAGATGGATTCCGTGATGTTTTGCACCACCGGCTGCACCGCGCCGATTTCGATCGCCTTGCCAAGGCGGGCGTCGGCCATGACATTGCGCACCACACCGGCCGCCTGCTGGCGGATCTGGGCGGCGCGCTGCAGCTCTTCGCCCAATGAGGTTTTAATAATGCGTGCCGGTTCCCTGGCGATCGCTTCCAGCGCGCGCTCGGTGGCGGCCTGCGCCTCTTCCAGCGACGGCGCTTCCTCCACATCGAGCCCTTTGGAAGCGTCGATCACCACATCGTGAATGCCGGACTGGACGATCTTCTGGATCTGCTCCTGGCTGGAAATCACGAAGCGGTTGCGGACGAAGGGGTGGGTCATCCAGTCGCAACTGAGGTCGTGAATATACATGCCGACCTTTAACTGCGCTGAATCGACTTTCTTTAACATGGTGGGGCTCGGCTAGTGTGCTGGAGAACGTTAGAATAAGTATACACAATGTTTTCCCAAGGGAATATGGAACTCCGACAACTGCGTTACTTCGTTGCCATAGTCGACCATGGATCGCTGTCGCGTGCGGCCCTGGTCTTGCATGTGGCCCAGCCGGCCTTGACCCAGCAACTGCGCCAGCTCGAGGAGGAACTGGGCGCGCAACTGCTGCACCGCAGTGCCCAGGGCGTGCTCAGCACGGACGCGGGTAAAGTATTTTACGACCATGCCCAGGCAATCCTGAAACAAGTTGTCGATGCCCGTTCCGCCGTGACACAGTCGGCGCGTCCTGCCGGCAGTGTCACCATGGGCTTGCCGCATAGTATTTCCGGCGCCCTGGCCCTGCCGCTGCTGACCGCCGCGCGCGAGCACTATCCCGATATTACGCTACAGTTGACCGAAGAACTCACCGGTAACCTGGCAGAACAGCTCAAAAGCGGCCGGGTCAACCTGGCCGTGCTGTTCGACGATGGCCAGTTGACCCCATTCGCCAACACGCCGCTGGCGGAAGAAGAGCTGCGTTTCATCTGCCGCCACGACGCGGCATGGTTTACCGGCGCCGAGTCGGTCACCTTGCAACAAGCCCTGCACACGACCCTGATCCTGCCCGGGCTGCAGCACGGCGTGCGCCCGCGCATCGAAGCCGTGGCGCGCGCCGCCGGGCTGGCGATTGGCAACGTGATTGAAATCAACTCGATCGCCATCCTGAAATCGGCCATCATGGCCGGCATGGGCGCGACCATCCTGCCCGTGGCGCCGGTGCTACCGGAAATCGACTTGGGCCAAATGCGCAGCGTGCGCATCCACCAACCGGCCATCCACCGCACCGTGGTACTGTGTGCATCGCGCAACATCCCGCTGACCAATGCCGCCAACGCCATCGCAGCCCTGACCCAGCAAGTGGCCACTGAGCTCTGCCAGCGCGGCACCTGGCCCGGCGCCCGCCTGCTGGGCTGATGCCGCCCGCCCCATTCCGCCGCGGCTGGCCATACGGATGGGCGGTCAAGCCATCACTTTTTCTTATACCCCCATCCCCAAACCATATTTCCGTCTACGTAAAGTAAACCGTAAACTCTGCGGCTGAAATTGGCGGCACACCCGCAGCCAACGTGACTTAGGCGAGGACGCGCTGACCCGGCGCCGACCTGTGCCAGGCACATACCGAACCATGATTTTGGAGACAGCCACCATGCCAGACAGCAAGGCAGCAGGCAGCAACGCGCCTGTACTCAACGACGTCAGCCTCGACGACAAATTCACTTCCACCACCGGTAAAGTTTTCCTGTCCGGCATCCAGGCGCTGGTGCGCCTGCCCATGATGCAACAGCTGCGCGATGCGCGCGCCGGCCTGAACACCGGCGGTTTCATCTCCGGCTACCGCGGCTCGCCGCTGGGCGGCCTGGACGAGACGCTGTGGAAGGCCCAGCCGCACCTGGAAAAGCACCATGTGCAATTCGTGCCGGGGGTGAACGAGGATCTGGCGGCGACCGCGGTCTGGGGCTCGCAGCAGGTTGACCTGATCGGTCCGGCCAAGTACGACGGCGTGTTCGCCATGTGGTACGGCAAGGGCCCGGGCGTGGACCGCTGCGGCGACGTCTTCAAGCACATGAACCATGCCGGCACGTCGCAACACGGCGGCATCCTGCTGGTGGCCGGCGACGACCATGGCGCCTACTCCTCCACCCTGCCGCACCAGTCGGACCATATCTTCTCCGCCTGCATGATCCCCGTCCTGTATCCCTGCAATGTGCAGGAATACATCGACCTCGGTATCCACGGCTGGGCCATGTCGCGCTTCTCCGGCTGCGCCGTCGCCTTCAAGGCGCTGGCCGACACCGTCGAGTCGAGCGCGTCCATCGATGCCGATCCCTTCCGCGTCGACGTGAAGATCCCGCAAGATTTCGTGATGCCGGAAGGCGGCCTGAATGCCCGCCTGTCCTCCATCCCGCTGGGCCAGCAGGCGCGCAACCAGGAAGCGCTGATGCAGGACTATAAGATCTACGCGGCCCTGGCTTACGCCCGCGAGAACAAGCTGAATCACACCACCATCGATTCCAAGGACGCCAAGCTGGGCATCATCGCCTCCGGCAAATCCTACCTGGACGTGCTAGAAGCGCTGGAAGAACTGGGCATCGACGAAGCCATGGCGGCCAAGGTTGGCCTGCGCCTGTTCAAGGTTTCCATGCCATGGCCGCTGGAGCCGGACTCGGTGCGCGAATTCGCGCAAGGCCTGGACGAAATCCTGGTGGTCGAGGAAAAGCGCCAGTTCGTCGAATACCAGCTGAAGGAACAGCTGTACAACTGGCGCGACGACGTGCGCCCGCATATCATCGGCAAGTTCGACGACAAGGGCGAGTGGGTGGCCCCGCGCGGCGAATGGCTGCTGCCGCCGAAGGCCGACTTCTCGGTGTCGCAGGTGGCGCGCGTGATCGCCGGCCGCGTCGCCCGCTACATCGCCGACACCCATATCCAGGACCAGATCAAGGCGCGCCTGGCCTTCCTGGAAGCCAAGGACGCGGTGCTGAAGAAAGCGATCGAGACACCGTTCCGCCCGGCCTTCTACTGCTCCGGCTGCCCGCACAACACCTCGACCAAGGTGCCGGAAGGCTCCTTCGCCCTGGCCGGCATCGGCTGCCATGTGATGGCGACGTCGATCTACCCAGAAATGAACAAGCTGACCACCCATATGGGCGGCGAAGGCACGCCGTGGATCGGCCAGGCCGCCTTCAGCAAAGTGCCGCACGTGTTCCAGAACCTGGGCGACGGCACCTACTTCCACTCCGGCTATCTGGCGATCCGCGCCGCCGTCGCAGCGAAGGTCAACATCACCTACAAGATCCTGTACAACGACGCCGTGGCGATGACCGGCGGCCAGCCGGTCGACGGCACCGTGTCGGTGCCGATGATCGCGCAGCAGATGGCAGCCGAAGGCATCCAGCGCATCGCCCTGGTGACCGAAGACCTGTCGCGCTACACCGACCGCTCCGCCCTGCCCGGCAGCGTCACCCTGCACGACCGCAAGGACATGGACGCCGTGCAGCGCGAACTGCGCGAGCTGCCGGGCTGCACCGTCATCATCTACGACCAGACCTGCGCCGCCGAAAAGCGCCGCCGCCGCAAGAAGGGCGAGTTCCCCGACCCGGCCAAACGCATGGTCATCAACGAAGCCGTGTGCGAAGGCTGCGGCGATTGCGGCATCCAGTCCAACTGCGTCTCGATCCTGCCGAAGGAAACGGAATTCGGCCGCAAGCGCACCATCGACCAGTCGTCCTGCAACAAGGACTATTCCTGCACCAAGGGTTTTTGCCCATCCTTCGTCACCGTCGAAGGCGGCACGCTGAAAAAGACCAAGACCGGCACCGCCAAGAACGACGACTGGGGCGATATCCCGGCGCCCGTGCTGCCGGGCATTGAACAGCCGTACAACATCCTGATCAACGGCATCGGCGGCACCGGCGTGATCACCGTCGGCGCGCTGATGGGCATGGCCGCCCACCTGGAAGGCAAGGGCGCCTCCGTGCTGGACATGACCGGCATGTCGCAGAAAAACGGCTCCGTGACTTCCCACGTCAAAGTGGCGAAGACCCCGGCCCACCTGCGCGCCCAGCGCATCGCCACCGGCGAAGCGGACCTGATCCTGGGCTGCGACATGCTGACCTCCGGCGCCTACGACGCCGTGTCGAAGATGCGGCCCGGTCGCACCTTCGCCATCGTCAACCAGCATGAGCAGCCGCCAGGCACCTTCGCCCAGAACGCCGACTGGCAGTACCCGGCTGAAAGCGTGGAAGCACTGATCACCGAATCGGTCGGCGGCGCACAGTCCGTGGACTTCATCAACGCCACCAAGCTGGCGACGGCGCTGATGGGCGATTCGATTGCCGCCAACCTGTTCATGCTGGGTTACGCCTGGCAGAAGGGCCGTATTCCGCTCAGCGAAGCCGCCCTGCTGCGCGCCATCGAACTGAATGGCGTGGCGGTGGAATCGAACAAGCGCGCCTTCCTGTGGGGCCGCCGCGCCGCGGTGGACTTCAAGCGCGTGGAAAAGATCGCCACCCCGACCCAGGCGGTCGTGGTGCAGATGCCGCAGTCGCTGGAAAACGTGATCAAGAAACGCGTGGAATTCCTGACCGGCTACCAGGATGCCGCCTACGCGGCCGCCTACGAGACGCTGGTGGCCGAAGTCCGGGCCAGGGAAACCGCGCTGGGCCTGGGCAACAAGCTGTCGACGGCCGTCGCCAAGTCGCTGTTCAAGCTGATGGCCTATAAAGATGAATATGAGGTGGCCCGCCTGTACACCGATGGCCGCTTTGTGGAGCAGCTGAAGTCCCAGTTCGAAGGCGATTTCTCGCTGAAGTTCAACCTGGCGCCGCCGCTGTTCGCGAAGAAGGATGCCAAAGGCCACCTGGTCAAGGCGGAATACGGTTCGTGGATGTGGAAGGCGTTCTCCCTGCTGGCCAAGTGCAAGGGCCTGCGCGGCGGTACTTTCGATATCTTCGGCTACAGCGAGGAGCGTAAGATGGAACGCGCCTTGATCACCGAGTTCCGCGGGGTTGTTGCTGAGCTGCTGGCCGGGTTGTCGGCTGGCAACCATGAGCAGGCGGTGGCGCTTGCCAACCTGCCCGAGAAGATCCGTGGCTTTGGCCATGTGAAGGAAAAGGCTGTGGCCGAGTACCAGGTGAATCAGGCGAAGATGATGGCTGCGTTCAAGGGCGCCAACCACGCGCACGCCGCCTGAAACCGGTAAACCCGTGTCCGGCCCGCGGCCGCCGCGTAGCGGGTGTCTGACCCTGCGGGTCAGACACCGAACTACCGGTTTTGCTTGACTTGACGTTAACGTAAACGTCATATAATCAACCATCCCCCGTTCCAAGGAACAAACATGAACGACCTCGCCAACGCCAAGAAACTGTCCGCCGAGCCTGAGCAGGCCAAGACCGCGAACAAAGTGCGCTTTGTCACCGCCGCGTCCCTGTTCGACGGCCACGACGCCTCGATCAATATCATGCGCCGCATCCTGCAATCGCAGGGCGCCGAAGTGATCCACCTGGGCCACAACCGCTCGGTGGACGAGGTGGTCACCGCGGCCCTGACCGAAGACGTGCAAGGCATCGCCATCTCCTCCTACCAGGGCGGCCACGTCGAATACTTCAAATACATGATCGACCTGCTGCGCCAGCGCGGCGGTTCGCACATCAAGGTCTTCGGCGGCGGCGGCGGCGTGATCGTCCCGAGCGAAATCGCCGACCTGCACGAGTACGGCGTGACCCGCATCTTCTCCCCCGAAGATGGCCAGCGTATGGGCCTGGTCGGCATGATTGAGTGGATGGTGCAGCAATGCGATGTCGACCTGTCGACCTACTCCCCGACCCAGCTGGACGCGATCCGCGACGGCGAGATCGAACAGCGCCACCGCCCGCTGGCCCAGCTGATCACCGCGCTGGAAAACGGCAAGGCTTCGGACCAGCTGCGCGCCGAGCTGACCGCCGCGGCGCAAGCCATGACCGCCCCGACCCTGGGCATCACCGGCACCGGCGGCGCGGGTAAATCCTCGCTGACCGATGAACTGATCCGCCGCATTCGCCTGGACCAGGGCGATGCGCTGAACATCGCCGTGATTTCGATCGACCCGTCGCGCCGCAAGTCCGGCGGCGCCCTGCTGGGCGACCGTATCCGCATGAATGCGATCAACCCTTGGAACGGCAAGAACCGCGTCTTTATGCG
This sequence comes from Pseudoduganella violaceinigra DSM 15887, assembly GCF_000425385.1. Taxonomy (GTDB): domain Bacteria; phylum Pseudomonadota; class Gammaproteobacteria; order Burkholderiales; family Burkholderiaceae_D; genus Rugamonas; species Rugamonas violaceinigra. Next base: position 121,122 of record NZ_KE384356.1, read on the forward strand.
CTCGTTGGCGACGCGCGAAGCCGGCTCCGAGATTTCCCAGGCCCTGCCCGACGTGATCGCAGCCTGCAAAGTGGCGGGCTTCGACCTGGTGATCGTGGAGACCTCCGGCATCGGCCAGGGCGACGCCGCGATCGTGCCGCATGTCGACGTCTCCATGTATGTGATGACGCCGGAATTCGGCGCCGCATCGCAGCTGGAAAAGATCGATATGCTGGACTTTGCCGACTTCATCGCGATCAACAAATTCGACCGCAAAGGCGCGCTGGATGCCCTGCGCGACGTGGCCAAGCAATACCAGCGCAATCGGGAAATGTGGAGCAAGCGTCCGGAGGAAATGCCGGTGTTCGGCACCCAGGCGTCCCGCTTCAACGACGACGGCGTGACCGCGCTGTATCAAGGCCTGTTGCCGGTGCTCGCAGGTAAGGGGCTGAAGACCGCCAAAGGCGTGCTGGCGCCGATGGACGTGCGTTTCAGCTCCGGCAAAAACGTGATCGTGCCGCCGGCCCGGGCGCGCTACCTGGCCGAAATCTCCGACACCGTGCGCGGCTACCACAAGAAGACGCAGGCGCAAGCCAGGCTGGCGCGCGAACGCCAGCAGCTGCAGGAATCCAAGCGCATGATGGCGGTCGCCGGCAAGCCGGTGGCCGACTTCGACGACCTGATCATCGAACGCGACCACGCCATGGACGGCGGCGCCAAGAAGCTGCTGGCCCAGTGGCCGGACCTGCAGCAAGCCTACGCCGGCGACGAATACGTCGTGAAAATCCGCGACAAGGAAATCCGCACCGGCCTGGTGCAGCACACCCTGTCCGGCACCAAGATCCGCAAGGTCTCGCTGCCGAAGTATGAAGACCACGGCGAACTGCTGCGCTGGCTGATGCTGGAAAACGTCCCGGGCTCCTACCCGTTCACGGCCGGCGTGTTCGCCTTCAAGCGTGAAGGCGAAGACCCGACCCGCATGTTCGCGGGCGAAGGCGATGCATTCCGTACCAACCGCCGCTTCAAGCTAGTGTCCACCGGCATGGATGCGAAGCGCCTGTCGACGGCGTTCGACTCCGTCACCCTGTACGGCGCCGACCCGGCGATCCGTCCCGACATCTACGGCAAGATCGGCAACTCCGGCGTGTCCATCGCGACCCTGGACGACATGAAGGTGCTGTACGACGGCTTCGACCTGTGCAACCCGAGCACCTCCGTCTCGATGACCATCAACGGCCCGGCGCCTGCCATCCTGGCGATGTTCATGAACACCGCCATCGACCAGCAGGTCGAGAAATTCGTCAACGAGAACAAGCGCCAGCCGTCCGAAGACGAGTTCCAGAAGATCAAGGACTGGGTGCTGATGAATGTGCGCGGCACCGTGCAGGCCGACATCCTGAAGGAAGACCAGGGCCAGAACACCTGCATCTTCTCGACCGAGTTCTCGCTGAAGGTGATGGGCGACATCCAGGAATACTTCGTGCACCACCAGGTGCGCAACTTCTACTCGGTGTCGATCTCCGGCTACCACATCGCCGAAGCGGGTGCGAACCCGATCTCGCAGCTGGCCTTCACGCTGTCCAACGGCTTCACCTTCGTCGAAGCCTACCTGGCGCGCGGCATGCACATCGACGATTTCGCACCGAACCTGTCGTTCTTCTTCTCCAACGGCATGGACCCGGAATACACGGTCCTGGGCCGCGTGGCGCGCCGCATCTGGGCCGTCACCATGAAAGAGAAATACGGCGCCAACGACCGTTCGCAGAAGCTGAAATACCACATCCAGACGTCCGGCCGCTCGTTGCACGCGCAGGAGATCGACTTCAACGACATCCGCACCACGCTGCAGGCGCTGATCGCGATCTACGACAACTGCAACTCGCTGCACACCAACGCCTACGACGAAGCGATCACCACGCCGACCGATGAATCGGTCCGCCGCGCGCTGGCGATCCAGCTGATCATCAACCGCGAATGGGGCCTGGCGAAGAACGAAAACCCGAACCAGGGCGCCTTCATCATCGAAGAACTGACCGACATGGTGGAAGAAGCGGTGCTGCAGGAGTTCGAACGCATCGCCGAACGCGGCGGCGTACTGGGCGCGATGGAAACCGGCTACCAGCGCGGCAAGATCCAGGAGGAATCGCTGCTGTACGAGCACAAGAAGCACGACGGCTCGCTGCCGATCATCGGCGTGAACACCTTCCGCAATCCAAAGGGTTCGGAAGCGCCGGCCACCATCGAACTGGCCCGCTCCACCGACGACGAAAAGCAATCGCAGCTGACCCGCCTGGCGGACTTCCACGCCCGCAATGCGGACGCCGCACCGGTCGCCCTGGCGGCCCTGCAAAAGGCCGCCATCGACAACGACAACGTGTTCGCCAAGCTGATGGACGCAGCCCGCGTCTGCTCGCTGGGCCAGATCACGACCGCGCTGTTCGAAGTCGGCGGCCAATACCGCCGCAATATGTAAGGGCCTGCGGCCGTGGCATATCGGGGTCAGACCCTTGGGTCTGACCCCGCTTTACCGGTTTAATGGAAGAACAGCCAAACCAGCAGCAGCACAATCCCCGGCACCCCCAGCAGCCAAGCCAAAAAATACTTCCCCATGACAGCCTCCTTGAAAAGAGTATGTCATCAGGCTAAGCGGCGCAGCGCAGCAAGTCAGTTAGCCACAGCACGTTTCTCGCGGAAAAAGTTCCACACCTCCTCCGTCGTATCCACATCATGGTTCATCTCCCCCAGCACCTTGCCCAGCAGCCAAGGTAGCTCCTCCGTCCTGGAAGACCAGGTATGCCCGCCGCCGTCGATGCGCAGGAACTCGACCTGCACGCCGCGCGGATCGCTGCCCCACACCGTGCTGAGCGCCGATGTCTTCCCCGATTTCGGGAAGCGATGGTAGATGGGGGTCTCCGGCAATCCCGCCAGCTTGCGCCATACCGCCACCGACGCTTCCGCGCTCAAGCCCGTTCCGCGCCCCCGCAGCCCCCAATTGCCGACCGCACCGCCGCCATACGGCGCAATGGAATCTTCCGTGCCATGCGTGATAAACACCGGCAAGGCCTGCGCGGGAGCCTTGCAAGCGCTATGCGCCGGCATCAAGGCGCTTTGTGCGGCAATACCGGCCAGGCGCGGCGCCAGTTCGATGCCAAGCCGGTACGCCATGCCGCCGCCATTCGAGCTGCCATACACATAGACACGCCGCGGATCGGCGCGATAGACCTTGATCGCCCTGTCGATCAAGGCCGCGATGAAGGCCACGTCGTCGGTCGGCGCGTTGGTCGTCGCGTCGCCCCGGCAATCGTTCCAGGCAAACTTCCCGTCCGCCCCCTTCACGCCCTGCGGCGCGATCACCAGCAGGTTCTCGCGCGCAGCCAGCCGCTGCCAACCATCGGACTTAAATCCCAGGAAGGCATTCTGGCCCAGCATGAATGCGGCCGTGCTGCCATGGCCATGCAACAGGATCAGCAAAGGGTGCAGATCGCCGCCAAGATCGCGCGGCTGCATCACCATGTATTGGCGTACCCCTTCCGGGGTTGGCAAGTCGCGCGCATCAATCGATTGCGCGGCAACCTGCTGCATGACCAAGCCTGCGACGGCAAATGCCGCCAGTTTTCCCAAGTTCACTATTCCCTCCTCGCGAATCGCGGTAACATTTATTATTTACCAAGATTAAGAGGGCGGCAATGGCAGTAGTACTGGGACCTATCCTGAAGTTCTGTGCTTGCGAGGACGGCAAATGGACCGTCAGCGCGCTGGTCGTCTGGACGGGCGACGCCGCGCCGGCCGTGACGGCATCGCTGCTTGCGGGCGCCGCAGCCGACGCGCGTCCCCTGGCTGCGACGTCGCGCATCCTGCGCACCCGTTTGCACAAACGCACCCTGCACACTGTCACGAGCTGGCGATTCACCATCGAACAGCATGCAACGCGCGAACTGCAAGTCCAGTACACGGTCGATGGACAAGCTTTCACCTTCGCTGTTCCCGCCCGCGACAGCGCCCCCACCAGCGCCTACACCTCCTGCAATGGCTTCTCCGACTTCAAGAAGATGAAGGATATCCCGCAGGATCCGGTCTGGAACAAGATGCACGACAACCACCTGCAGCGCCCCTACCACCTGCTGCTGATGGGCGGCGACCAGATCTACAGCGACGCCATGTGGTCCACCACCGCCCTGCACGACTGGGCCGCCGCGCCGAACGACAGGAAGCTCGCCAATAAGCCGGTCAGCAAATCGCTGCAGACGGAAATCGACGATTTCTTCTTCGGGAATTACCTGAAGGTGTGGGCTTATCCGCACGTTGCACGCATGCTGGCCACCATCCCGACCGTCATGATGTGGGACGACCATGACATCATCGATGGCTGGGGTTCTTATCCCGACCAATTCCAGCAGTCGCCCGTCTTCCAGGCCATCTACAAAGTAGCGCGCGACTATTTCCTGCTGTTCCAGCAGCACAGCATTTCGGCGGACGAGGTGCCGATGCGGCTGACGATGCAGCCCGGCTTCACCCAGGCTGCGCGCTTCGGCGACTACGGCCTCCTGGCGCTCGATTTGCGCAGCGAACGCACTCCGGATGTCGTGATGGGCGAGCAAGCGTGGCAAGCGGCCTACGGCTGGCTCGACGCGCAGCAGAACTGCAGGCACTTGCTGGTCATGTCCAGCATCCCGGTCGTGCACCCCGATTTCAGCACGCTGGAAATGCTGCTGTGCGCCCTGCCCGGCCAGCAGGAACTGGAAGACGACCTGAAAGACCATTGGCTAAGCCGCACCCACCAATGGGAACGCCTGCGCATGATCCACCGCTTGCAGGAATGGTCCCTGCGCACCGGCGGCCGCGTGACCATCCTTTCCGGCGACGTCCATGTCGGGGCCATCGGCGCCATCGAATCCAGCCAGAAGCAGTACCAGGGCAAGCCGATCACCATCCACCAGCTGACGTCGTCCGGCGTGGTGCACCCGCCACCACCGGCGATGGCGCTGTTCTACCTGGAGCATGTCGGCGACAAGGTCGAGGAGCTGGAAGGCGGCATCACCACTTCGATGTACAAGTTCCCCGGCACCTCGCACCGCTATATCGGCGCGCGCAACTACCTTAGCCTGGAACCGGACCGCGTCGAAGACGGCCGCTCACGCAACCGGCTGTGGGCCAACTGGTACGTGGAAAATGAAGCGCAACCTTACCGCCAGGCCATTCTGCCGCTGGTGGATTGATCAGCGCACAGCCTTGCAGAGGGTAGCGCCGGCATGCAGCGCCGGCTGCCACAGTTCCTGAAGGCCGGCAACCGGCTTGCCGTCGATTCGGTCCAGCAGCATCGCCGCCATCTTCGCCCCGGCCGCGCGCGCGTTGGGCTGCTCGATGGTGGCGATATCGAGGCCTGCCAGGGTGTCGGCCATGCGTCCCCAGACGACCAGCGCCATGTCGCGGCCAATCTCAATGCCCGCATCGAGCAGCGCGCCCACGGCGCCCAGTCCGGCCAGGTGGTTGTCCACCACGATCGCCGTCGGGCGCGGCGCCATGGACAGCAGCGCCTGCACGGCGCGGTAGGCGCTGCGGCGGTCGATGCAATCGTCAGCCAGGAAGCGCGGATCGACTGCCAACCCTGCGCTGGCCATCGTGGAAAGAAAACTCGCGCGGCGCTGCGCGGAACAATTCAGCGCTAGCGGCGCGCTGAGCATCGCCACACGCCGGTGGCCCAGCGCCAGCAGCCGCTCAAGCGCCATGCGGATGCCGGCCTCGTTGTCGTAATCGAACCAAGCGTAGGGAAGGTCGGTCCGGGTGCGTCCATGGGCGACAAATGGGAAGCCCGCCTTGGCGAGACAAGCGATGCGTTCATCGTGCACCAGCGTGTGGTTCACCACCAGCCCGTCGACGCGCCGGCCCCGCACTGCCTGTTCATAGGAGCGCAATTCATTGGCGGGCGAAACCGGGGCGATGATAAAGTTCATGCGCCCCCGCTCCAGGGCTTGCGCCACGTCACCCATGACTTCAAGGAAGGACGAGTCGCCCAGGCCGTCGGATTGCATCGCATAAATCGTTCCGAGCACATGGCTGCGCCCCACTGCCAGGCTGCGCGCCATGGGGTTGGCCTGGTAGCCTGCTTCGCGCGCTGCCTGCACCACACGCTGGCGCGTGACCTCGCTGACCTCGGGATAGCCGTTCAGCGCACGGCTGACGGTGGCTTTCGACATGCCGAGCCGGTCGGCGAGGATCTTCAGGTTCATAGCGAAATTATAGCGGCCGCCGAATTGGCAACACGAATCTCTGGCATTCGGCCTGATTTTGACCTAACCTGACCTAGGTGCCTGAATGGAAGGTTGCCCCAAAGGGTAGATTCGTGGTCTCTTTGAATTCTGTCAATTCTCTGCAGTCCGCCGTGACTTTTGCTGAGCGAAAGGTTCAGCAGGATCGCGACCAGGTCGCGCAAGATGAGGATCGCCTGGACTCCAGCCGCTCGCAGCTTGACCTGGACAACCAATCCCTGACCAGGGCCCAGCGCGACAGCAAGCGCGCGCAATCCGCTACGACGCCAGCGCCAGCGACACCGCGCCTCGACAGCGCCATCGAGCAGCGCATCCCCTCCCGCTTGCTACCCAAAGCGCCTACCCTGAATACCTTGGGCGAGACAATTGGCAAGCTGATCAACGTGGTAGCCTGAATCAGCCCTGGCCGCCTTCCAAGCGTGCCAGCGCCTGTTTCGCTTTGGGGTGGCCGCCTTCCGCCGCGCGCTTGTACCAGGCTTTGGCGTCGCCAAGGTCGGCTGACGTTCCCCGGCCACGCTCGAGACAGGTCGCCAGCCAATACATGGAAGTCACATCCTTACCATTTGCTGCCGCCTGCAAAAGCGCGTAAGCCCGCCGGTCATCGCTGCCTTGCTCCAGCAGCATGGCACCCAAGGCGCCCTTGGCCTTGACATGGCCTTGCGCAACAGCCTGTTCCATCCATTTGGCCGCTTCCGTCTTGTCCTGTTTGACCCCGTTGCCAAAAAACAGCATCGCACCCAGGTAAAACTGGGCGTTGGCGCTGCCTTTGACAGCAGCGGTACGGAACAGCGCGGCAGCGCCGTCAAAGTCGTTCTGCTGCAAACGCTTCATTGCCGCGTATTCTTCCGGCGGCGCGGACTCTTCAATTGTCCAGACATATTGCATCTTCTGCCAGGACTCGATGGCTTGACCACCCTCGGTCCCGGGCTTAAAGGTGCAGGTCCGCAGGCCAGCCATGGCAGCCTCGTCCAGCAAAGAAGAACCACTGGAAGCCAGCAACTTGGCATCCTTCACTTTGCCATTCGTTCCGATCAACATGGACAGGCTGACCGTTCCCGTCTCCTCGTTCCGTAGAGATTCGCGCGGCCATTCCGGCTTCCTGCAGCTGTCAAAGATCAGCACAGGGACCGTACGGTTCGGCGCCGCCGGCAACTCGGCATTTGCCGCGCCGGCGGCGACAAGCAGGCCAAAGGCCAAGACAGGAATTCTATTCATTCGGGGTGTTCGCTGGTTTGAGGGGGGCTTGTGCAGCCGCCTTTTTCGCCCACATGGCGGCTTCGTCCAGATCGACGACAGTAAAGCGTCCAACCTGAAGCTGGAAGGCAAGCGCTTTCTGCGCTTCGACATGCCCCAGTCCAGCCGCAGAACGCAACAGGCGCATGCCAAGGTCCGCGCTGATTGTCCTGTCCGGATTCCCGTAAAGGTAGCCTACGCCCATCCGAAACATCGCCGCCGCGTCGCCGCTTTCAGCTAAGACCATGTCGCGGCGCCATTTCTCCCGGTTGCCCGCTTCAGGTGCCCAGAGGAAGGCCAGGCGCGCCCATACGGGGCTTGTGCGGCCGAGTTTTGCGGGCGGGGTATATGAGCATTTGCGCAGAGCGGACTGCGACGCTTCATCGAGCCAGGCAAAGCCACTGGACTTTAGCACCAATGTTTCCAGCACCTTCCCGTCGGTGTCGACGCGAAACTTCAGTTCGGACCGGCCTTTATCGCCGCGCTCCAGGGCGCCGGCCGGCCAGACGGGCTGCTCGCACGAGGCGAAATCGATGGAGAATTGCTTTTCCGCTTCCTTGTCTACGGGTTGGGATTCTTGCGCGTACGCGGGGAAGTGCGACAGCCCGATCAGGGCCGCCAGCAGAATTTTATTCGGGGGCATGGAGGAACATAAACAGTCGATCTAATCCCCGCCACTTTACCACGCGGCAGCAAGCCAGCCGGTCGGTCGATGCTGAGTTGCCGAGGCGCCGCCGGATCACAGCTTATCGCGCCAAGACGTTGACTTGCGCCACAGGCTGCCGTACCGGTGGCATCGGCGGCATTGGCGGCAACGCCGCCTTCGGTACCGGCCACATTTTCAGGAATTGTTGATAGGGCTTCATGCCATCCTCCACCAGGCGCCTGTGGCCTGCGGTTGTGCGATATTGAGCGCTTCGCCGATCATCGGCGTCGCCAAGGCCTGGCCGCGCGCGGTGGCCAGGGCGCTAATCTGTTCGAACGGGTCGTCCCAGGCGTGCATGGCCAGGTCGAAGGTGCCGTTATGAATCGGCAGCATGACCTTGCCGCGCAGGTCGATATGGGCCTGCATGGTTTCCCTTGGCTGCATATGGACGTCCGGCCATTTCGGGTCGTAGGCGCCGGTTTCCATCAGCGTCAGGTCGAAGGGACCGAACTTGTCGCCGATTTCCTTGAAGCCCTTGAAGTAACCGGTATCGCCGCTGAAGAAGACGCGCAGGCCAGCGCTTTCGATCACCCAGGAAGCCCATAGCGTCTTGTTGCTGTCCCACAGGGTGCGGCCGGAAAAATGCTGGGCCGGGGTGGCGGTCAACTTCAGGCTGCCGGCCGTGGCCGATTCCCACCAGCCCAGCTGCCTGACCTTCTCGACCGGCACGCCCCAGGAGACCAGCGTGTCGCCCACACCCAAGGGCGCCAGGAAGTATTCGGTCTTGGCCGACAACTCGCGGACGGCCGCATAATCGAGGTGGTCGTAGTGGTTATGCGACAGGATCACGCCCTTGATCGGCGGCAGTTCGGCAATGCTGATCGGCGGCGCATGGAAGCGTGCCGGGCCGGCCCACTGTACCGGCGAGGCGCGCTTGGAAAACACGGGATCGGTCAGCCAAAACTCGCCATTCAGCTTCAGCAGAATGGTCGAATGCCCCAGACGGAACAGGGTATTGTCTTCAGCCGCCAGCAACTGGCCGCGAGTGAGTGCTTGCACCGGAAGTGCCCGCGACGGCACGGTGTCGGCCGGCTTATGGAAGGCGAAGTCCCAGAAGATCTTCAGCGCCTTGAGAAAGCCCGGCTGCCGACGCGGCGCGTCGTTCTGGTACGCGGGACGGGAATCATTGCAAATCAGGCTGGTCATGGCGAGGCTCACTCCGGTCAGGTGGATGAATTACACTACACAGTGTAGTTTCTGTTTTGGGAAAAGTAAACTACCCGGTGTAAAATATTCCTTATGAACCAACCCGACAAACTGACCGACCGCAAGCGCGCTGCCATCGTCACGGCCGCCATCGCCGAATTCCGTGCGCGCGGTTTCGAAGCCACCAGCATGGACCGCATCGCGTCCTCCGCCGGCGTCTCCAAGCGCACGGTGTACAACCATTTCCCCAGCAAGGACGAGCTGTTCGAGCACATCCTGGAAGAGCTGTGGAACTGCAGCGCCGCCGTCAACGCCACCATCTACCAGCAGGGCAAGCCGATCAAGCCCCAGCTGCAGGAGCTGATGCGGCAGAAGATGGCGATGCTGGGCGACGACTATTTCCTCGACCTGGTGCGGGTCGCCATTGCGGAAGCGATCCATGCGCCGCAGCGGGCCCGCGACACGATGGCCAAGCTGGGCAAGAAGGAGGAAGGCGTGGCGACTTTCCTGCGGGCGGCGCAGGAAGACAAGGTCTTGAAGGCCGGCGATCCGGGCTTCATGTCGCATATGCTGCAGGGACTGCTGAAGTCTTTCGCCCTGTGGCCCCAGGTAGGCCTGGGCAAGCCCTCGCTGACGCCGGCGGAACAGGAGGCGGTCATCACCGCCATCGTGGAAATGTTCCTGGCCTATTACGGCGCTAATTGAAGCGCACCGCGTACACCGGCGGCAAGGTGGTGGAAATGGTTTGCCAGTGTTCGCCGCCGTTGGTGGACAGCCAGCAGCCGCCGGTGGTGGACGCCATCAACAGCGTCTTGCCGTCGTCGGCCACCGCCAGCCCATGGCGGTACACCAGGTCGTAGCAATGATCCTGCGGCAGGCCGCCGCGCAAGGTGTCGAAGCTGGCGCCGCCGTCCCCGGTCCGGTTGACGGCCAGCGCCGCGTCCACCGGCACCCGCCGCTGGTCGGCCACGGCGGGCGCGAACCAGGCAGTGTGGCCGTCGCGCGGATGGACCGCCACCGCGAAGCCGAAGCTCGACAGCGGCGCTGTCACCTCCTCCCAGCTATCCCCGTTATTGCGCGAATGCCAGATGCCGTTATGGTGCTGGCACCACAGCACATCGGGCGCGCCGGCGCAGCGCACGATGCGGTGCGGATCCTGCACCGCGCCCACGTCCTGCATCTCGGGCGGCATATAGCGCGCCGCCATGCCCCTGGTGCGCAGCTGCCAGGTGGCGCCGCCATCGCGCGTCAGCCAGACGCCGCCGCAGGAGACGCCGACCAGCACCGCATTGCTGTCGCGCGGATCGACGCAGATGCTGTGGATGCCGGGCACGTCGTAGCCGCCGCCAAACCACTGCGTGCGCTCGGGGACGTTCCATAGCGCATCCACCAGCTGCCAGCTGTCGCCGCGGTCGTTCGACCGGAACAGGCCGCCCGGCAGGGTTCCCGCCCACAGGACGCCCGGCTGGTCCGGGCCGCCCGCCTCCAGCGACCAGATCTGCTTCAGGGTCCAGTCGATCTTGTCCGCGCTGCCGGCCGGCTTGGCCGGATAGGCGGGCACGGCAATCTCCTGCCATGCCGTGCTGCCGGCATCGCGCCGGTGCAGCTTGGCGCCGAAATGCCCCAGGTTCAGGCAGGCATAGGTGGCGCCGTCGCGCGCGTCGTGCAGCACCATCGACAGCGGATCGCCGAAGAAGGACGTGTCCGGCTCCAGCTGCCATCCACCAGGGCGGTGGGCCAGTTCGAACAAGCCTTTGCGGGTTGCCAGGAAAGCGCGGTCTGCCATGTCAACCTCCGGATAAGGCTTGCAGCACATAAATCGTCGAATCGGCCCGCAGCGGCGTGTCGAGCTCGCTGCGCCTGCCATCGATGAACACCACCACATTGGCGCGGATGCGGCCCTGCTCGTCCAGCACGTACGCCCCCAGGCGCGGGTTGGCGGCAAACGCCCCGTCCAGCGCGGCGCGCAGGGTGGCCGCCTGGGTCTCCAGGGTCGGGACCGGCAGGAAGCGGGCCAACTGCTGGGTAAAGATGATCTGGGCCATGGGAAGGCCATTCTAGCGCGCTTTGGCCTACAATAAGCCCGTGTGCATAACCGGAGCCACACATGGGTATCACCCCGCGGGAACTCGAGCTGTTGATGCATGAAGTGGAACTGGAAGACCCGATCGATTTCGCCGACCTGCCCTTCGACGAGCAGGAATTGCGCGAACTGGTGGCCAACCATCTGTGCGAGATGGCCGACGCCCTGGAGGCCTTCAGCGAAGAAGACCGCCGCCTGACCCTGCTGGCGGTGGCGGCCAAGCTGGTGCTGGAAAACCTGGTGCTGCACGTGCAGCTGCTGCGGCGCCACGGCCTGCCGCTCAACGACCAGACCGCAGCCCTGCTGTCGCGCCTGCGCAAGGGCGGCGGCGACGCTTCCGATTAAACCCGCGCGGCGGGCTGCAGCATATTGCGCGCCAGGCGCAATCCCCACTTTGCCATGCCCTGGTCCCAGGGCGTGAAGCGCGGCAACTGATACCAGTCGGCGGCGCCGCGGCTGGCACCCCAGGCAGTCGACACCGCCGCGTCGAAGCCCAGTTCCCGCACCATGGCCACGTGTTCGGGCAGGTAATCCTGGCCCGGCTTGCCGTTCGGGTAGGCGAAGGTACGCACCGGCGCGTCAAGCGCCGCTTCCAGCGCCGCCTTGCCCTGGGCGATTTCCTGCCGCGCTTCCGCCGCCGGCAGGCGCGCCAGGATCGGGTGGTTGACCGTGTGGCCGCCGATGCCCATGCCCGCCGCATGCAGCTTGCGCAGCTGGGCGCTGGTCATCATCAGGTCCTGCGGCAGGTCCACGCCGGACAGGCGCGCCAGCTTGCCCACTTCTTCCAGGCGCTGCGCCATCGGCTGGTATTTGAGCTGGCCGATCAGGGCGCCGATGGCGCTGCGGCGCTCATCCCAGTTGCCGGTCGCATGCCGGCCCAGGCCCAGCGACGTCGCATCGAACGCTCCGCCCGGTGCCCGGCGCACCGATTCGATCACGGTATCGTTCCACATGCGGCCACCGTCCAGGAAGCCGGTGGCGATGAAAAAGGTGGCGTGCAGGCCGTGCTGCTGCAGCACCGGCAGCGCCACTTCGCTGTTGTCGGCATAGCCGTCGTCGAAGGTGATGCAGGCGCTGCGGGCCGGCAGCCGGCCCTCGGCGGCGAGGCGCACCGCGTCCAGCAGGGGCAGCACATTGAAGCGCGACTTGAGCCAGCCCAGCTGGCGGTCGAACTGCGCGCGGTGCACCTCGGTTGGGAACAGCGGGTCGGGCGCCGGCAGCACGCGGTGGTAGATCAGGATCGCCGGCGCGCGGTGGCCGCCGCCCGACAGCAGGGACAGGGCGCTGCGCTCCAGCTGCCGCTTAAGCCACATGTTCCGCCTCCGTTTCCAGCGCGGCCGGCGGCTGGGCGGCGCGCTCCTTCAGGGTTTTCTGCACCAGCAGGCGGGTCGCCACCATGGTCACCATAATGTAGTAGGGCACGTCGAAGTAGGCCAGGCTGAGGAAGGCGCCGCCGACCAGGAAGCCGATCAGGCTCACCTGCAGCATGCGCACCAGCCGCAGGGCCCATTCCAGTTCGGGAACCTTGGCCGCATGCTTGATCACCCAGGCCCCGTTGCGCCAGACGATCAGGTACATCAGCAGGAACAGCAGCAGCCCGACATAGCCATGCTCGCCCAGCACCTGGAAATAGATGCTGTGCGCGGCGTGGATATCCTCCGGAATCGGCGCATAGCGGGCGAAAATCTCGCGGTTGTAGATCTGGAAGCCGCCGCCGAACAGGGGATGGTCCGCCGCCAGGTTGATCGCCATTTTCCAGGCGTTGATGCGGCCCATCGCCGAGCTGTCCTGCTCGTAGGTGTTGATGGTGTCGATGCGGTTGTGCCACTGCTCCGGCATGAACACCAGGGCCAACGGCGCCATCACCACCAGCAGCACGCCGACTTTCAGCTTGTCCTGGCTCTTCAGCCACAGGAAGCCCAGCATGGCCGCCAGCGCCAGCGCGGCGCCGCGCGAGTAGGACCCCAGGGCGGCCAGCGCGCACAGGCCGGCCGACGCCCACATGGCGCGCTTGCTCCATTTGCTGGCCAGCAGCGGCACCAGGTACAGCATCAGCGGCACCACCATGATCAGGGCCAGCGCGATTTCATTATTGCCTTCGATGAAGGTACCGGCCGGCCCCCACACCCGGTACGCCCCGGCGCTGCGGATGGTAAACAAACCGCCCTTCACGCCGTAGAATCCGAGCGAGATCACGATGATCCACACCAGCATCTCGATGTCCTTGCGCGTGCGCACCAGCATGGCCACCACCACGGTCATGCCCATGATCTTGACCACCTTGTTCAGCAGCGGCAGCGGGTCTTCCGGCCCGATGGCAAACACGGTCGACAGGCACATCCAGCCGGTAAACGCCAGCAGCGTCCAGGTCAGGCCGGTATTCGGGAACGCGATGTCCCTCGGCTTGGTCATCATCGCCAGCAGCGTCGTGCCGGCGATGATGGCGGCAAACGGCATGCTTTGCGCCCAGCCCCAGCTTTGGGTGTGCGGGTTCATCACGCTGATCCAGATCCACATCACGGCCCCGTAGAAGGGCCGTTTGAACGCAAAGGGCAGTCCGCAAACGACCAGCAGAGTAATGATTATGTCGCGCATGCCGCCTCCGGGCTTACTTGGTCAAGGCGTTCCATGGGGTCTCCAGCTTGGTCACGCAATAGCGGTATTTGCCGCTTTTTTCAGGCAGGATTTCCGGCACCAGTTCGACATCGATTTTCACCTGCTTGCCCATGCGGGCGTGGAAGCCGGCCTCGATGCCCTGCCGTTCGCTGTCGCCGAACTGGCCGTCGTACACGATCTGCACGCGGGTCCAGTCCAGGGTCTCCTGGATCACCTTGAAAGCGCGCACAGCGGGCAGGTCGCGCATTATATAGGCCAGCGCCGCGCTGTGGATCAGGGTGCCGTCCTGGTTGATCAGGAAGTCGGTGGTGCGGCCGTGGATTTCCTTCAGCACCGGCAGCGTGCGCCCGCAGCTGCACGGTTCCGGGTCCAGCGCGCCGACGTCCCCGGTGCGGTAGCGGATGAAGGGAAAATCGCCCGACTGCAGGTGGGTGACCACGATTTCGCCCGATTCGCCGGGCGGCAGCTGCCGCCCTTGCGGGTCGAGCACTTCGATCACGATGTCTTCGGCCGTGATGTGCAGCTTGCCGGCCGGGCACTGGTGGGCGATGAAGCCGGCATCGCGGCCGCCGTAGCCATTGGCCACCGGGCAGCCGAACACGCGCTCGATCTGTTCGCGCTGCGACGGGTACAGGCACTCCGAGGTGACGAAGGCGACCCGGATGCCCAGCTTGTCGAGGGCGATGCCCTTGTCTTCCGCATGCGAGGCGATACGCGCCAGCACGGTCGGATAGCCGAACAGCATCTTCGGCTTGCGCTGGCGGATGCGCTGCACATGGCCGTCCAGGCCCGCTTCGGTGGTGGCGAAAGCCGACATCAATTCGGTGCGCATGACCGTGTCGCGCACCGCGCGCACGCGGTCCTGCGCGCTCAACTCGATGGGCGACCCCCAGATCACGATTTCGCGGTCGCCGATGTCGACATTCCACCAGCGCGTGGCGCGCCATTTGGCGGCCACGTCGTGGCTGACGCGGTGGCGCCCGACGAAGAAGGTCAGCGGCGCGCCGGTGGAGCCGCCGGTGTTGTAGCGCACCAGGTTCTGCGCGTTGTCGGCTGTCAGCGCCTCGCTGTGTGCGCGGATGGCGGCTTTGTCCAGCAGCGGCAGGCGCACCAGGTCGGGCACGCCCTGGAAGTCGCGCGCCGGGTCGAAGCCGCTGCGGGCGAAGGCGTCGCGGTAGTACGGCACATGCTGCTGCGCGTGCAGCAGCAGCGCGCGCAGGCGCTCGCGCTGCAGCTGCTGCAGCTTGGGCAGCGGCCAGTATTGGGTCTGCTCCATATGGCGCCGCACGGCCACGCTGCTGTGCTTCTTCAGTTTCTCATGCAGCGGGAACAGGACGCCGGATACCAGGGCGGTGTAAATCATGGGCGGCGCCCTCCTTTGCTTGCCAGTGCCTGGCGGTACACGTCCAGCAGGCACGGTTTGACGCTGGCCCACGCGTACTGGGCCACGCTGGCGCGGCCGGCGCTGCGCAGCGCCTCGGCCAGGCCGGGTTCATCGGCCAGCCGCAGCACGGCCTGCGCCATGGCGGCCGGATCGGCCGGCGGCACCAGCAGCGCCGTCCTGCCGTGCTCCACCACATAGGGCACGCCGCCGACGTCGGTGCTGACCACCAGGGCGCCGCTGGCCAAGGCCTCCAGCACGGAATTGGGCATATTGTCGACCAGGCTGGGGTTCAGCATGATGTCGGCATTGCGGTACAGGGCCGGCATGTCGGCGGTTTCGACGCGGCCGGTGAAATGCACGGCATCGGCCACGCCCAGCTCGCGCGCCAGCTGTTCCAGTGCGCTGCGCAGCGGGCCGGAGCCGGCCACCGTCAGGCGCGCTGCTGGATGGGCCGCCCGCACCAGGGCGAAGGCGCGCAGCGCGCTGGCGTTGTCGTAGATGTCTTCCAGGTTGCGCGCCACCAGCAGGCGCAATCCGCCCAGCGCGCGCGGCGCGGCGGTGGCGGCGAAACGCTCCAGGTTGACGATATTGGGCACGATCACCGCATCGATGCCGTGCTGGCCGAAGACATGGGCCAGGAAGCCGGACGGCACGGCCAGCGCGGCGCAGCGGCGCAGGCTGGGGCGCATCCAGGCCGCGGCCTGCTTCAGGAAGTTGGCCGCTTCGCCGCCCCGGTAGTTCACCACCACCGGCGTGCCGCGCAGGTGGGCAATCCAGATCGCCGGCGCCGCGAACAGGTGCCAGGACCAGCCGGAGTTGGCCATCACGTGGAAGACCTGCACCCGTCCGGCCGCGCGCCACAGCGCGCCGAGATACGGCACCATGCGGAACAGGGCGCGCACGCCGCGCAGCCTGCCGGCCCAGGCCGGGCGGTAAGGCGCGTTGGTCTGCACGAAATCGACGGCGATACCGGCCTCGCGCAGCAAGCCGGCCAGCTGCAAGGCCTGGTTGGCCATGCCGCCCGACGGCGGCGGCAGCGGGCCGACCAGGGCGATGCGCTGCACCTCCGGCCCGCTGAGCGCGTGCGCCGCTGCGGCGAATGCTGGCTGCGAGGCGTTCATGCCAGGGCCTTCTCCGTGAGGCTGCCGTACACCTGGCGGTAGCGCGCCACGCTGGCGGTCCAGTTGCGCTCCTGCTCGACGAAGCGGCGCCCCATCTGGCGGAATTCCTGCCATTTGTGCGGCGCTTCCAGCAAGGCCAGCACCTGCCGCGACAGCGCCCCGGCGTCGTCGGCGGTAAACAGCACGCCGGTGCGGCCGTCCTCGATCAGTTCCTTGTGGCCGCCCACGTCGGACGCCACCATGAGGCGGCCCTGGGCCATGGCTTCCAGCGGCTTGAGCGGCGTGACCAGGTCGGTCAGGCGCATCTTGTGGCGCGGGTAGCACAGCACGTCCACCAGGTTGTAGTAGCGCTGCACTTCGCCGTGCGGCACGCGGCCGGTGAAGATCACATGGTCTTGCACGCCGAGCGCCCTGGCCTGCGCGCGCAGCGCCTCGTCCTGCGGTCCGCCGCCCACCAGCAGCACGCGGATGTCGGGACGCTGCGCCAGCATGGCCGGCAGGGCGTTGAGCAGGATGTCCAGCCCCTCGTAGGCGTAGAAGGAGCCGATGAAGCCCAGCACCGTCTTGCCGTCCAGGCCGAGCTGCTGCGCCAGCGCCTCGTCGCGCGGGCCGCCGATCGCGAAGTCGGCGATATTGACCGCGTTCGGGATCACTTCGATCTTCTTGGCCGGGATGCCGCGCCCGATGATTTCGCTGCGCAGGCCCTCGCAGATGGTGGTGGCGGCGTCCACCCGCTGCAGCGCCCAGGTTTCCATGGCGCGCGTCAGGCGGTAGCGCAGGCCCCATTCCTTGCTGGTGCCGTGGTCGACGGCGGCGTCTTCCCAGAAGGCGCGGATTTCATACACCACCGGGATGCCCAGCTTGCGCCCCACGCGCAGCGCCGCCACGGCGTTCAGGGCCGGCGAGTGGGCGTGCAGCACATCGGGCTTTACCTCCTTCGCCACTTCCAGCAGGCGCGCCGCCAGGGCGTTGATCACGGCCAGCTGGTTCAGCACCGGCAGCCTTGCCAGGGCGCCGCCGGCCGGCGGCGTGCGGTGGAACTCCAGGCCGTCGACGGTTTCGCGCAGCGCGGCGCTGGCGCCCTGCTTCGGGCTGGTGATATGGAAGGTCTGCCAGCCCAGCGCACGCTGGGCCTGCAGGATGGCGCGCGTGCGGAAGGTATAGCCGCTATGCAGCGGAATCGAATGGTCCAGCACGTGCAGGATACGGATACTCATGCCTGCATCTCTTTTTTCAGGAAGGCTTCAAACATCAGCAAGGTCCAGATCGGCGCGCTGTAGTCGCGCCGCCCGCTCAAATGCTGCTCCACCAGTTCGCGCAGGTAGGCCTGGTTGAACATGCCGGTATCGGCCAGGGCAGGTCCCAGCAGCGCTTGCTGCACGCGCGCGCGCAGCGGGCCGCGGAACCAGGACGCCAGCGGCACGGCGAAGCCCTGCTTGCGGCGGTACAGGATATCGTGCGGCAGGTACTTCTCCATCGACTTCTTGAAGATGTACTTGCCCTCGCTGCCTTTCAGCTTCATCTCCGGCGGCAGGCCGGAAATCCATTCCACCAGCTTGTGGTCCAGCAGCGGCACCCGCACTTCCAGCGCATGCGCCATCGAGGCGCGGTCGACCTTGGTCAGGATGTCGCCCGGCAGGTAGGTCTTCATGTCCAGGTACTGGATCATCGACAGCGGATCGTCGGTCGGCGACTTGGCCGCGTGGCCGCGCATCACGTCGATCGCGCTATAGCCCTGCAGGCCGGCGCGGAACTTGTCGGAGAACAGGCGCGCGCGCATGGCGTCGGTCATGATCGAGACGCCGTGGAAATAGCCTTCCACCAGGTCGCGCGAGAGCGCTTCGAAGGTGGTCTTGGCGCGCAACACGCGCGGCGCCCAGTCGGCCTTCGGGTAGACCCGGCCCAGGGTGCCGAACACCGGCTTGCGCAGCATTTCCGGGATGCGCCCGCGCACGCTCTGCTCCGCCATCGCGTAGCGGTAGCGGCGGTAGCCGGCCAGGTTCTCGTCGCCGCCGTCGCCCGACAGCGCCACCGTGACGCGCTTGCGCGCCAGCTGGCACACGCGGTAGGTCGGGATCGCCGAGCTGTCGGCGTACGGTTCGTCGTACAGGTGGGCCAGCGTGTCGAGCAGGCCGTAGTCGTCGGTGTCCACCGTTTCCACGAAATGGTCGGTCCGGTACAGCGTGGCCACCTGCTGCGCGTACGCCGACTCGTCGAAGGCCTTGTCCTGGAAGGCGATCGAGCAAGTGTGCACGGCGCCCTCGTCCAGGCCGGCCATCATCGCCACCACGGCGGAGGAATCCACGCCGCCGGACAGGAAGGCGCCCAGCGGCACTTCGGCCACCAGGCGGATCTTCACCGCTTCGCGCAGGCGCTCCACCAGCTCGCCCTGGGCGTCGCTCTCGGTCATCTTGTCATGCCGCTTGAACGGCACGTCCCAGAACTGCTGCGGCTGCGCCAGCGGCGCGCCGACCTTCTGCGTCAGGCGAAAGCCCGGCGACAGCTTGAGCGCGCCCTGGTAGATGGTCTTCGGCTCCGGCACGTAGCCGTAGGCGAAATAGTCCTCCACCGCCTGCGGGTCGATCTCGCGCGGCAGCGAAGGATGCATGCGCAGCGCTTTCAGCTCGGAGCTGAAGGCGAACCAGCCGTCCGGCGTCATGGCGTAGTACAGCGGCTTCACGCCCAGCCGGTCGCGCGCCAGGAACATCACCTGCTTGTTGCGGTCCCACAGGCCGATGGCGAACATGCCGCGGAAGCGGTGCACGCAGTCCTCGCCCCACTGCTCCCAGGCGTGCACGATCACTTCGGTATCGCTCTTGGTCTTGAAGGTGTGGCCCAGCTCCTTCAGCTCCGCGGTCAGCTCGCGGTAGTTGTAGATTTCGCCGTTGTAGCACACCATGACGCTGCCATCCTCGTTGCCGAGCGGCTGCTGGCCCATGGCGATGTCGATCACCGACAGCCGGCGGTGGCCGAAGCCGATGCCGGGTTCGACATAGGTGTCGCCCTCGTCCGGGCCGCGATGATGCTGGGTGTCGTTCATGCGGCGCAGCAGCGCCTCGTCCACCGCGCGCCCGCCGCGCGCATCCATGATCCCTGTTATTCCGCACATGATGGTACTGGCTTTCTGATTTTGAGCTTACGTTCGCACAAACTGTCGTACATGTCCTGGTAGGCGGCCACCATGGCCGGCATGCTGTATCTGCGCAGCACCCGCTCGCGGCCCGCCTGTCCGTGGCGCCGCGCCATGGCGGGCGCCTCCACATAATGTTTCAGCGCGGCCGCCATGGCCGCCGGGTTGGACGGCGGCACCAGCTGGCCGGTGACGCCGTTGTCGATCACTTCCGGAATGCCGCCCACGCGCGTGCCCACCACCGGCAGGCCGCTGGCCATGGCTTCCAGCGCGGAGCCGGGCGTGCCCTCGGCGATCGAGGACATGGCGAACGCGTCGAAGCTGCGCAGGATGTCCGGCACATCGTTGCGCGCGCCGGGCAGCCAGACCGCGTCGGCGGCGCCGGCCGCGGCGGCCCGGTCGCGCAGCTTGTGCAGCAGCGGGCCGTCGCCGACGATGGCCAGGCGCAGCTGCGCGCGCTGCTTCGGCAGCAGTTCGCGCAGCAGCAGGAAGGCGTCCAGCAGGGTGGCATGGTCCTTCACGTCCTGCACCCGGCCGACGGTGCCGATCACGATCTCGCCCTGGTTGAAGAAGGGGCGCGCCTCCTCGTCCTGCCGCGGGCGGAAGCGCTCGGCGTCGATGCCGTTGGCCAGCATGCGGCTCTTGGCTTTCGGCACCCCGATCACGGCGCGGTTCCATTCCTCCATGGCGGCCGAATTGGCATAGCAGACGTCGTAGAACGGCAGCATCAGGCGGCGCAGGAAATTGTGCTTGCGGTTGCTGCCGTCCGGATCGGTGTGGTCGCGGCCATGGGCGCCGTTGACGCGCACCGGCACCCCCGCCAGCAGCGCCGCCGGCGCATATTCGATGGCCGAGAAGTTATAGGTGTGCAGCACGGCCGGCTGCAGCTGGCGCAGCAGGCGCCACAGCACGGCGTGGGTGGCGGGCGACAGGCCGGGCTGTTTGCCCAGGGTGTGCACCGCGACGCCCGGCTTGCTGATGCGCTTGACGAAGTCGGGATTGACGCGCGTCAGGCAGACGATGGCGTGGCGGTAGCGCTCGGCCGGCATGCGGTTGATGCGCTCGACCATGAGGTTTTCCATGCCGCCGAAATCCAGGGCATAGGTCAGGTGGACGATGAGGGGAATGTCGTTCATGGCCAAGCTCAGGGGCGCCGGTTGGCGGCCAGGCTGCGTTCCAGCGGCGCCAGGTTGCTGTCCAGGAAAGCGCGCATGGCGCCGCGCGCCGCGGCCGGGTCTTCATCATAGGGCGCAAAGACCATCACGGCGGCGCCATCGCTGCTGCCGGTGAGCAGCTTGCTCTTGGCCTGCAGCAGTTTGCCCACATAGTCGCTGCTGGTCATGCTGCCGTTGATCCAGTACCACTGCCACACCAGCAGGCGCCGCCCTTCCACCCCCAGCATGGCTTCGCGCACGGCCACGGTGCGCCCGGCGAAGCGCTCGTCGCGCAGGGCGGCACTGTTTTCGCGGAATTCGGTTTTGGCGTGGCCCAGCTGGTTGGTCGAGCTGACCAGCTTGGCGCCGCCCGCTGCGTCGCGGTAGTACAGCACCGTCAGGCCGACCGGCGGCGCGCCGCCGAAGGACTGGCGCAGGGTGGCGCTGGCCGGGGCGAAGTCCGGTTCCCAGCGGCTAAATTCCGGGCCCGCTGGCGTGGCCGGCGCGAACGCCAGCCGCACCGGCGGCGCAGCGGCGGCGGCGGCCTGGTCGGCGCGGGCGGCCAGCAGCGGCCAGGCCAGCAGCATGGCCAGCACGCCGCCGGCGGCGCCCAGCAGGGGACGGGCTGGCAGCTGCGGCGCCGGCGCGGGGACGGCGGCCGGCGCCGGCGCCGCCTGGAGGTCTTCGCGCCAGAAGCTGCCGATCCAGAACAGCAGCAGCATCACCAGGCCGAAGAAGATCCAGCCGTAGATCAGGTGGTCGACGCCGACCGCCAGCTTCATGCCGCTCAGGTGGCCCATCATCACGATCATGTAGGCGCGCACGCCGTTGGCGGCCAGCGGCACGAGCACCGAGGCCAGTACGAAGGCGGCGCGGCGCCACACGGTGCGATAGCTGAGGTAGGCGAACAGGCAGCCCAGGGTGATGGACGAAATCAGGTAGCGCAGGCCGCTGCACGCTTCCACCACCGACCAGTTGCCGGTGGGGATGGAGAAGCTGTTGCCGTCGCGCAGGACCGGGATGCCGGTCAGGCGCAGCGCATCGACAGTGAAATTGGCGGTCAGCTCGATCAGCGGCGGGATCAGGCTCTCGCCCACCGGCACCGCGAACAGCACGAAGGCCAGCGGGAACAGCAGTGCGCCGGCGACGCGCTTGCCCAGCACAGCCAGCACGCTCAGCGGCAGCATCAGGGCCAGCGCGTACTGGCGCACGATGCCCACTTCGACCAGGTCGGCCAGCAGCCAGGCCGCGCCGCAGGCGGCCAGCAGCGGCATGGCCGGCCAGTACGGGCGCAGCGGCAGCGCCGCCAGCGCGCCGCGCTGGCGCCATACCAGGTATAGGCTGATCGGCAGGATCAGGAAGCCGTGCGCGAAGGTTTCCGAGCGCTCCCAGATCTGCGCCAGCGTCAGCGCCGTTTCGTGGAAGACCAGCAGAGGCAGCAGCATGACCAGCGCCACCAGCAGGGCGTTGCGGGCGCCGTCCGCCGGGGCGGGCGCGCCGGCGCTGCCGGGCGCGGCGTCGGGTCCGCTGGAAGGTAGGGTATTCATGCCGGGGTCCACAGGGCTGGGGCGGCCGCCTGGTCCGGCGCCACCGCGGTTTCGATCATGCGGTCCAGCGGCGCCAGCCGGGCATCCCAGCTATAGGCCGCCAGCACCCGCGCGCGCGCCGCCTGCGCCAGCGCCTCCAGCGCGGCCGGCGGGCCGGCCAGGGCATCGGTCACGGCGGCGATCCATTGCCCGGCGTCTTGCGCCAGCAGCAGCTCGCGCCCGACTTCGGCGTCGATGCCTTCCAGCGCCTGCGGCGTCACCAGCACCGGCTTGGCCATCGCCATGGCTTCCAGCACCTTGTTCTGGATGCCGCGCGCCACGCGCAGCGGCGCCACCGACAGCGCGGCATGCGCCACATAGGCGCGCACATCGGGCACGGTGCCGGTCACGGTGATGCCCGGCTGCGCCGCCAGCGCCTGTACTTCGGCCGCGGGGCGGGCGCCGACGATCACGAAGCGCAGCGCCGGGTCGCGCGCGCGCAGCGCCGGCAGCACCTCGGCCGCGAACCACTGCACGGCGTCGATATTGGGCCAGTAGTCCATGGCGCCGCAGAACACCAGCGCCTTTTCGCCGGCTGCATAGGGATTGGCATACGCGCCGGGCGCGAAGAAAGCGGTATCGACGCCGTTGCTGAAAGAGCCGATGCGCGCCGCGCTTTCCGGCGCCAGCTGGCGGAACAGCGCCGCTTCCGGCTCCGAGACGAACAGCGAGGCGTCGAAGCTGGCGGCGATCTGGCGCTCGTAACGCAGCAGGCGGCTCGCTTCGTAGCGGAACACCAGGCTGGCCGGCCACGGCTTGCGCTCGGCGTACTGGCGCCATTTGTCGGAGTCGACGTCGACGAAATCGATCACGCGGCGCGCCTGCGGCCAGGCCTCGGTGTACTGCGCCATCGGCGAAGAGAACACCACCATGCGGCCGATGCCGTGGCGGCGCATGGTGCTGTCGACCCAGCGCTGCATGCCGGCATGGCGATAGTAGTCATAGGACAGGGAGCGGTTGCGCAGCAGCGCGCCCAGGCTGCGCAACCGCGCGGCGCGCGGCGCCAGACCGACGCAATGGGTCGACGCGCAGATCGCCTCCAGCACCGGCACGTGCTGCCAATCGTCGGGGTCGTCGACGAACGTCGCCAGGTGCACGCGGTAGCGCTGCGCCAGGTGCTTGAGCAAATGCCAGGAGCGGATCTTATCGCCCTTGTTGGGCGGATAGGGCATGCGATGCACCAATAGCAGCAGGTCTTCCACGATTTACCCCAGGTGCTTGACGATGTGAGGGCCCAGCGCATTGGCCAGCGGCAGCGGCATTGCCTTCCACAGCTTGATGAACAGCTGGTATTTGGGATTCAGCGGGTTCACGTCCGGCAGGGTGTCGGACGCGAACAGCTGGTACTCGTACGGGATCGGCTGGGCCGTGAAGCCCCAGTTCTTCTTGAAGTCGAAGGCGCCGGTGCCCTTCTTGCTGCGGCCGAAATCGAAGAGGCGGCAGCCCTTGGCGGCGGCGGCCTGCATCAGGTTCCAGTACATGAAGTCATTGCCCGCCACGTCACGCGCAAGGTCCATGCCGCCGCCGTAGTAGGGCAGCACTTCGTCGCGGAAGAAGAAGCTCAGCACGGCCGCCACCAGCTTGCCGTCCTGCAGGATGACGCGCACTTCGCAGTCGTCCTGGAAGACGTCCTTCAGCATGGCGAAGTATTGTTTCGGGAACACCGGCGTGCCGAGGCGGTGCACGCTGTGGGCGTAGGCGGTGAACATGCGCTCGACATTGTCGTCCACCACGCCTTCCAGTCCCAGCTTGATGCCCTTGCGCACCATGGCGCGCTGCTTGCGCGGGATGGCGTTCAGATTCTCTTCGTCGTCGCCGCTGATGGCCTTGCGGAAGGTGTAATACAGGTCCTTGCCCTGCCACTTCGGATCACCCGGGTGGGCCGGCGCGTAGTTGCGGTATTCCAGGTGGCCCACGCCCAGCGCGGCGGCCAGTTCTTCGGCCGCCTGGTCCAGCAGGCGGCGCGCCGTCTCCGTGATGGCGGCCACGCCGCCGTACACGCAGAACGGCAGCGAAGCGAGGTAGTGGCCGAACAAGCGGCTCTTCATGCGCGCCAGCGGCAGCACGCCGGTGATCACGCCGCCCTCTTCCACGTAAAAGAACCAGGTCGGATGGCCGTAGCATCGCTCGATCACGGTCTGCCAGCCGCTGCGGTGGAAGAAGGTCGCCTGCGGGCAGGTCTGCACGAAGGCGTCCCAGCGGGCGCGCTCGTCGGCGCTATTGCCCAGCAGCTGGACCAGGGGCGCCGCGCCGAAGCCCGGCAAGGCGGGGCCAGCCCCCTGGGCCGGACCCGCTGTGCCGGATTTGCCGGCAGCCACCGCCAATGCGGTGGCCGCTTCGGCTTCGGCCTTGGCCCGTGCGGCGCGGCGCTCGGCCGCCGCTTCGATAATCGACGTCATTGCGGCCCCAGGAAAATGCGGTCCATGCGATCCCACGCGAAATCGCGCGTCAAGGCCCTGATGCGCGACTCCATGCGGTGCAGGTTGACGTAGTGGCGGAAGCGGGTCTTCAGCCCCAGCCCCTCCGGGCGCGGCTGGCCGGGATCGAGCTCCCACGGATGGCAGTAGAAGATGGCCGGCTGGCCGTCTTCCCGGTTCACGCGCCGCATCATGCTGCGCGACAGCGCATACGGCAGCAGGCGGAAATAGCCGCCGCCGCCGGCCGGCAGGTTGCGCTGGCCGATGCGCACCGTGGTGATCGGCACTTCCAGTAAACCCTGCTCGCCGTTCGGATGGAAGGCAAAGCGCGGCGCGTCCGGCATGCCGTAGTGGTCGTGCGCGATCGGGTAAATCGAGGAGCTGTAGCGGTAGCCGGCCTGCTGCAGCACATCGAGCGCCCACAGGTTGCCGGGGCCGATCGAGAAGCTCGGGGCGCGGTAGCCGAGCACCTGCTGGCCGCCGATGTCCTCCAGGATCTGCTTGCTGCTGGCGATATCGTCCAGGAACTGGGCGCGCGACTGGTCGGAGGCGCGCAGGTGGCCGTAGCCGTGGCTGGCCAGCTCGTGGCCGCCGGCCACGATGCGCCGCACCATCTCGGGATAGCGCTCGGCGATCCAGCCCAGGGTGAAGAAGGTGCCCTTGGCGTTGCCCGCATCAAGGATGCCGAGGATGCGGTCGATATTGGCTTCCACGCGGCATTCGCGCTGCGGCCAGCTCTCGCGGCTGATGTGCGGCGCGAACGCCGACACCTGGAAGTAGTCTTCCACATCGATGGTCATCGCATTGCGGACGGCGGCGCCCATGGTCAGCCCCGCGCCTTGAGCCAGTCCAGCACGATGGCGGCGATGCGTTCGGCGGCGCGGCCGTCCCAGAAGTGCGGGATGCGGCCGGCCTTGCCGGCGCCGGCCAGCTGCGCCTCGTAGGCCGCCAGGATGTGCGCCGGGTCGTTGCCGGCGATGGTGTTGGTGCCTTCGTCGACGGTGATCGGGCGCTCGGTGTTGTTGCGCAGCGTGATGCAGGGCGTGCCCAGGGCGGTGGTCTCCTCCTGGATGCCGCCGGAATCGGTCAGCACCACGCGCGCATCCTTCATCAGGCCCAGCATCTCCAGGTAGCCCATCGGCGGCAGCAGCAGCACTTCCGGCCGGTCCAGCAGGTGGCTCAGGCCGAATTTTTCAATGGTGGCGCGGGTGCGCGGGTGCACCGGGAAGATCACCGGGGTGCGTGCGCTGATGTTCGCGGCGGTTTCCAGCAGGCCTTGCAGCACCTCCCGCTCGTCCACGTTCGCGGGGCGGTGCAGGGTCAGCACGGCGTATTCGCCGCGGCCGGCCTTGAACTCGGGGCGGCCCGCATCGGCCGCGATCTGCGCCGCCGGGATGGCGCGCGCCAGGTTGGCGCGCAGGGTGTCGATCATGACATTGCCGACGAAGTGCACGCGGTCGGCCCCGATACCTTCCCGGGCCAGGTTGGCCGCGCCGCTCTCCTCGGTGGTAAACAGCAGGTCCGACAGCTGGTCGGTCAGCACGCGGTTGATTTCCTCCGGCATGGCGCGGTCGAAGCTGCGCAGGCCCGCCTCCACATGGATCACCGGCACGCCCTTCTTGGCCGCCACCAGCGCGCAGGCGATGGTGGAGTTGACGTCGCCCACCACCAGCACGGCGGCCGGCTGCACCTCATCCATGGCCGGCTCGAAGCGCTTCATCACCTCGGCGGTCTGCTGGGCGTGGCTGCCGGAACCGACTTCCAGGTTGATGTCGGGGCTGGGGATGCCCAGCGCCTCGAAATACTGGTGGTTCATGGCCACGTCGTAGTGCTGGCCGGTGTGCACCAGCAGCGCTTCCACCTGCGGCTTCAGCTGGGCAAAAGCGGCCATGATGGGCGCCATCTTCATGAAATTCGGGCGCGCACCGACGACGCACAGGATACGGAAGGGGCTCATTCGTTGCTGTCCTGGTGGATATTGTAGGACGCCGGCGAGCGCACGATCTTCTTCAGGATCGACAGCACCGACGTCAGGGATTTTTCGACGCGCATCATGCGCTCGTCCAGCACGGCCGGGTACGGACTGCCGAACAGCGGCGCCGGGTCGGCGCCCGTTGGGGCGGCGCCAGGCTGCGCTGCCGCGGCATCGGCCGGCGGCGCCTGGAATTCCTGCTGGATATCGCGGATCACCGTGTCCACGTCGGCATCGCTGAATTCCTGCATCTCTTCCAGGAATCCCATCAGCAGCAGGCGGTCCATCAGGTGGTTGGTCTTGCGCGGGATGCCGCCCGTGTATTCGAACACGGCGGCATAGGCGGCCGGAGTCAGGTGCGGGTGGCCGCTCCAGCCCACGGTGCGCAGGCGGTGCTCGATATAGGCATTGCTTTCCGTGCTGTCCATCGGCCCCAGGTGGTAGGTGGCGATGACGCGCTGGCGCAGTTGCGACATGCCGGGGCTGTGCAGGGTGGCGCGGAATTCCGGCTGGCCCAGCAGGAAGGTCTGCAGCAGCGATTTGTCGTCGGTCTGGAAATTGGACAGCATGCGCAATTCTTCCACCACTTTGGGCGTCAGGTTCTGCGCTTCGTCAACCACCAGCAGCGCGCGCTTGCCGTCCTGCTCGCATTGCCGCAGGAAAACCTCCAGCCGGGCCAGCAGGGTGGTCTTGCTGGCCGTGTCCTCGCAGGGCAGGCCGAAACCGCCCACCACGCCGCGCAGCACATCGTCGGAATCGAGGTGGGTGTTGACCAGGTGGCAAGTGACGATCTTGTCCGAGGCAATCTGGTTGAACAGATTGCGCACCAGGGTGGTCTTGCCGGCGCCCACTTCGCCCGTGATGACGATGAACCCCTCGCCCTGCGACAGGCCATATTCCAGATAGGCCATGGCCCGCTTGTGGCCCTTGCTGCCGTAGAAGAAGTGCGGGTCGGGCCGCAGGCGGAAGGGCTTGTCGCTCAGCCCGTAATAGCTTTCATACATGAGGAGACCTTGCTGCTCAGAATTTGGTTGTGATCGCGGCGGCCACGGCGTTTTCCGTGTACTGCTGCCCGCCCAGGCCGGTGCTCCCGCGCACATGGCGCAATTCCACGCTGCCGCTGGTGCGCGAGCTGTAGGTGCGCGCCAGGTTCAGGTGCAGATCGCGCTGGTGGCTGCTGCGCGCATCGCTCAGCGATTTGGCGTTGATGGCATTGCCGATCAGGGTCAGCACCGTTTGCGCGCCCGGCTTGTAGCTGACGCTGGCCAGCACGCCGAGCTGGTCGGTGTTGTCGTTCAGCGTCGACAGGGAACTGCCCAGCAAGCGGCTATCGACCTGCTGGCTCGACAGCATCTCGCGCTTGGTCTTGAACACGCTCAGCGTGCTGGTGGTGCGCGCCAGCTGCCAGCCGACCGCGGCATTGAACTGCTTCATCAGCGAATAGCGGTTGCTGAGGAAGTTGACGCTGGTGGCCAGCGACTTCGGCAGCCCGGCCGACTGGATATACGCCGCCACGGCGGCGGCGCGCAGCTGGGCGTCGGGAATCTGGGCGCGGAACAGGTTGTCCAGCATGCTCGCCGTGTTGACCGCCTGCGGCAGCAGGAACTGGCTGCGCGTGGTGCTGACCGAATCGCTGTAGGCGACGTTCCAGACCGTGCCGCGGCTGCGGTGCTGCAGCGCCAAGCTGTAGCTGGGGCCGTAGAAGCGGTGGCCGGCCGTGGCCTGGATCGAGGTGCGCGCGGAAGGCGTCCACTGCAGGTTGCCGCCGTAGGCCACGCCGGACTGGGAGCCGCCCAGGCCGCTGTAATCGTAATCGTCGTAGCCGCCGAACACCCCCAGGTTCAAGGTCGGCGACACGGCATAGCGCAGGTTCAGGTTGGCGGCCTTGGAGCTGGTGTTCTGCTGGCGTTCGCCGCCGCCCGCTTCCGGCAACTGTTCATCGATCACCGAACGCATCACGCTGGCATCCCAGCCGAAGCGGCGGAAGGTCGGGCCGCTGGTCAGTTGCGCGCTGAGGGTATTGCCGTCGCTGCGGCGCATGCCGATATTGTCGGTGCTGACCGAATCGCGCGCATAGCGCAGCTCGCCGTTGGCAAACGCGCCGAAGCGGTGCACCAGGTAGGGACTGACACGGTAGGTGCGCACCTCGTTGCGGTTGGTGCGCAGGTAATCGTTGCCCGAGGAAAGCGGGCCGAACAGCGAGGTGGCTTGCTGGCGGATGGTGGCGCCGGCATCGAGGTAGAGCAGCTCTTCCACCAGGCGCGACTTGAGCTTGCCGTCCAGGTCCTGGCTGTGGCGCAGGGCGCCGCTGCGGCGCGAGCCGGAGTATTCGTAGAGGCTGAGCGCGTAATTGAAACTGAGATCGAAGCGCGCCGAGTGGTTCAGCAGCTGGAAGCCCGGCGTCATCTGCAGCACCATGCCGCCGCCGGACCGGTCCTCGGGCAGCAGGGCGACATTGTCGGAATAGGTGGCGCGCGCCGCCGCC
The DNA here is from genome assembly GCF_000425385.1 of Pseudoduganella violaceinigra DSM 15887. GTDB lineage: Bacteria > Pseudomonadota > Gammaproteobacteria > Burkholderiales > Burkholderiaceae_D > Rugamonas > Rugamonas violaceinigra. The sequence goes on from NZ_KE384356.1 coordinate 150,400, forward strand.
ACCGGCGTGAAATCCCAGGCCGCATGGGCCGGGCAGGCCGCACCCAAGCCCGCCGCCAGAGGCAGCAGGGCCAGACGGCTACGCTTAGCCATAGTGATAGTCATACGTTTCGGTACCCGGGAATTCGCGCGACTTGTTGTAGATCAGGTTGACGTTATTCAAGCCTTCCAACTGGCGCAGCGATTCCTTGACCGCATGCTGGGTGGTGCGTTCCGATTCCACCACCAGCACGATCTGGCCCATATTCGAGGCCAGCACATGCGATTCCGAGGTCAGCAGGAGCGGCGGCGAATCGAAGATCACGATACGGTCCGGGTAGCGGTTGGCGATCTCGGTCACCAGGTTCTTCATCATGTGCGACGCCAGCAGCTCGGTGGCGCGCGGCGAACTGGTGCCGGCCGGCAGGATCGACAGGGTGTTGACATTGGTGCGCAGCATGACGTCGGCCATGTCGACATTGTCGTCCAGCAGGATGTCCATCAGGCCGCGCTGGGCCGGCAAGCCCAGGGTGCGCAGCACCGACGGGCGCGCCACGTCGGCGTCGACCAGCAGCACGGTGTGGTCCAGTTCCATGGCGATGCTCATGGCCAGATTGATCGAGCAGAAGGTCTTGCCTTCGCCCGGCAGCGAGCTGGTGATCATGATCAGGTTGCCCGGGTTGTCGCCCGGCTTGCGGGCGGCAAAGGCACGCTTGATCAGCGGGCGCTTGATGATGCGGAAGTCTTCCACCAGCGAGGTGCGGCCGCCGGCGGCCGTGACCAGGCCGGCTTCATGCATGCGTGCCAGATCCAGTTCCACCGTGTGGGTGGTGCGGCGCGGCCCCTCGCTGCGCGGCTGCAGCGAGGCCAGCACCGGCATCACCGGCGATTCGGCGGGGGCGATGGCCGGGGCGGCGGCAGGTGCGGCAGTGGCGGCAGGTGCGGCGGCAGGTGCGGCGGCTGGCGCGGCAGCGGCGACCGGCGGCGCTGCTTCGGCGACCGGTGCCGCGACCGGTGCCGTTGCCTGGCTCATACTGGCGTCAGCAGCCGCTTCGGCAGGACGCTGGCCGAGGCGGTTGGCGGCTTTTTCGATAATGCTCACGTGGTGGACTCCCTGGGTGTTGCGGGCTCAGGCGGCACGCAGCAAGGTAACGGTGATGACGCCGCCAAAGGCGGTGAACAGCGAGGCCACCGCCAGGCCGAAGCCGTACAGGCGGCGGCGGCGCGAGGATTTCTGGGTTTCGGTCCAGTTCATGCCGATGCTGCCCAGGATCGGCACGCCGGTGACTTCGCGCAGGCTGTGCTGGCTGAGGAAAGTGGGCCGTACTTGGCTCATCAGGAATGCGCTGCCCAGGCCCACCAGCAGGGAGGCAACGAAGACGATGGAATAGAAGCGCGCGCGGTTGGGGCCGACCGGGGTCTGCGGCACGTTCGGCGGGTCGATCACGCGGAAGCTCATCATGTCGGTGGCCGAGCTCAGGTCGCCGGACAGCTTGGCCGCCTCGCGGCGCTGCACCAGCTTCTCGTAGTTTTCCTTGTTGATCGCGTAGTCGCGGTTGAGCTGGGCCAGCTGGGCTTCCACTTCCGGCGCTGCCGTGCTCTGCGAGCGCATGCGTTCCATGCGCGCCGAGTACTCGCTGACACGGGCCTTGAGCGAGGCCACGCGCGCCTCTTCCACCGAGAGCGCCACATTCATCTGCTGCAGCATGGGGCTGTAGGCCAGGCCCGGGTCGCTGCTCTTGGCCAGTTTCTTCGCCTCATCCTTCTTGCGCTGCTGCAGGGTGGCGATCAGGCGCTTGGACGAGACGATGTCCGGGTGTTCCTCGGTGTACTGCATGCGCAGGGTGTCGAGCTGTTTTTCCAGCGTCGCGATGCGGCCGTCGATTTCCGGATTGCTGATATTGGCCTGGTCGCTCGACGGCGCCATATCTTCGCCGGCGATCTGGCGCTTGATGGCATTGCGGGCCTGCTCCGATTCCGTCAGTTCGAGGCGGGCCTGGGCCAGCTTTTCCGACAGGTCGCCCAGGTTGCTCGAGTAGTCGGTGCCCTGGCGCGGCAGCAAGCCCATATTGCGGATCTTGAATTCCTTGAGCGCGTTCTCGCCCGAGGCCAGGCGCTCCTCATACATCTTGATCTGGTCGTCGATGAACTGGACGGCCTTTTCCGAATCCTGCTTCTTGCCGCCGAAGGAGCCCTCGACGAAGATGGTCAGCAGGGACTGCACCACGTCCTTGCCCAGCTTGGGATTTTCGTTGTTGTAGGAAATCGTATAGATATCGTCGCGCTCGGTGCCGATGACCTTGATGGCCGTCATCAGCTCGTCGATCTGCTTCTCGTGTTCCTTCGGATCCTTGGCCTTGATGTCCAGGTCGACCATGCGCAACACGCGCTCGACATTGGGACGGCTGATCAGGGTGCGGCGCATGAACATGACCTGCTGTTCCACATTGGGCGTGGTGGTCATGCCCGACATCAGCGGTTTCAGAATGCTCTGGGTATCGACATACACGCGGGCCGACGCCATGTAATCGTTCGGCAGGCGGTACACCACGGCCCAGCCGACGATGGCCACCAGCCAGGCGATTGCTACTGCATACCAGCGGTACTTTCCGATTGCCTTAAGAAAGGTCAACAGCAAGGCCATTAATTCTGCCATCTCGATCACTCATCCTTGGTTAAGACAGGCAAACTGTCGCAATACCGACTTCTAATATTGCCTAAATAACATCTAATCTCTATCATACAGCAGAACACGCTGCCTGTTACTATTAATTTATGCCTGTTGTGCGCTGATGACGAAAAGAATTTAACATTTCCACTTGGAAATTCACCATTCCGGAGACCCCATGGTCAAGCTGATTTCACTTTTGCTGGCGGCCTGCCTGCTGTGCACCAGTCCCGCCGCGCCTGCCGCCCCCCTGCCCCGCACCATTGCCGCCGTCAAGCCCAGCGTGGTGGGCATCGGCACCTTCAACCGCACCCGCAGTCCCGCCATCGTATTCCATGCCACGGGTTTTGTGGTGGGCGATGGTTTGTCCGTGATCACCAACGCGCACGCGGTGACGGCGCTCGATTCCGAAAAGCTGGAAACGCTCGGCATTGTCACCGGCAAGGGCGACCAGCTGCAGTTCCGTGAAGCCAGCGTGGTCACCATCGACCGCGCCCACGACCTGGTGCACCTGCGCCTGACCGGCAACCCGCTGCCGGCCTTGACCCTGGCCGGCAACGATATGCTGGACGAGGGCAGCGACCTGGTGTTTACCGGCTACCCGCTCGGCATCCTGCTCGGCCTCAACCCGGTCACCCACCGCGCCCTGCTGGCGGCGCAAACGCCGGCCATCCTGCCCACCCCGACCTCGCGCGGGCTGAACCCGCGCGCCGCCCTGCAGCTGCAGCGTGGCGCGCCGTTCACGATTTACCAGCTGGACGGTACGGCATACCCCAGCAATAGCGGCAGCCCCGTGTATGATCCCGAAACCGGCGCCGTGGTGGCGGTCATCAATATGACCCTGGTCAAAGGCACCAAGGAAAGCGCGATCACCGATCCAAGCGGCATCAGCTACGCCATCCCGGTGCGCCATGTACGCGAATTGCTACAACAAGGCAGCATACCGAAATAGAAGGTAAACTAGCAAGACTCGTGGTATAACCGGCAATGCTAAAAAGCAAACAAGGAGAATAATGTGAAGATGCAATCCAAGCTGGCCCGTTTCGTCGCCGCGAGCGCCGTGCTGCTGGGCGCACTGGGCCTGGGCGGCTGCGCCGCCACCCACGGCAACGCCCCGGCCGATGCCGGCGTCGTTCCGCAAACGGATTACCTGATCGGCCCGGGCGACAATCTCAGCATCATCGTCTGGCGCAACCCGGAAGTGTCGCAAGTGGTGCCGGTGCGCCCCGACGGCAAGATCACCACCCCGCTGGTGGAAGATTTGCCGGCCAGCGGCAAGACCTCCACCGAGCTGGCGCGCGATATCGAAAAAGCGCTGGCCAAGTTCATCCAGCAACCCGTGGTGACCGTGATCGTGACCGGCTTCGTCGGCACGTACGGCGAACAGATCCGCGTGATCGGCCAGGCCGCCAAGCCGCAGTCGCTGCCGTATCGCCGCGACATGTCCATCCTCGACGTGATGATCGCGGTCGGCGGCGTCACCGAATTTGCGGCCGGCAACAAGGCCAGCATCATCCGCATGGTCGACGGCAAGCAGCAGCAGTTCACCGTGCGGCTGAACGACCTGATCAAGGATGGGGATATTTCCGCCAATGTGCCGATGCGCCCCGGCGATATCCTCGTCGTCCCGGAAAGTTTCTTCTAAACTTGGTATTAGGGCGAAAGTTGCCCGCGGGTGTCGAGAATTCTTACAGTTCAAGATATGATAGCCAGGCAGGATACTTTTCAGTCCTGCCTGACATGGCTAACCGCCTGATTCTTCAGGTGTTGCCTAGGTGAAACGCGTATCTGGAACGGTACTTGCTTGTTCACTAAGTAATATGGGCAATTGCCTTCTACCAATTCGCAAGGACAAGACGTGGCCAACGAACAACAGCCCGGCAAGCCATTGAGCGCCCAAGGCGCGGCGCGCCGCCGCTTTACCCGCGCCGGTGCCGCTGCATCCGGCGTCCTGCTGACCGTCCATAGCCAACCCGGCATGGCGGCCGTGATTTGCGCCGGGCCGTCGGGCTTCCAGTCCGGCCTGGTCAGTGCGCGCAATGTCGATCCCGGCGCCTGTGCCGGGCGTTCCCCCGGTTTCTGGAAAAATGCCGATACCGCGGGCAGCGGCGGCGGCAAGGGCAAGCCGCCCAAGGAGCCGCTGCCGAACAAGGTATGGCCGGCCGGCGCCACCGCCAACACCAAATTCCGCACCGTGTTTACCTGCACGGCGGCGATGGGGCAGACCTACGGTTCGGATACCTGCACCCTGGACTGGATCCTCGGCAGCAATGCCGGCTGGGACAAGCACAACCTGGGCGCCCACCTGGTGGCCGCCTACCTGAATGTGCTGGCCGGCTACACCGGCTACCTGACCGTCAACCAGCTCAACGCCATCTGGAACGAGTGGCGCGACTACGGCTATTACACGCCGACCGCCGGCGTGAAATGGACCGCGTCCCAGATCGTGCAATACCTGAGCGGAACGATGTCTTGACGGCCCCGGCCTGGCGCATCCTGCCAGGCCAGTCCCTGCGCCACCGCAGCTGGGACGGCCAGGCCGTGCTGTACAACGACGTGTCCGGTTCCACCCACCTGCTGGACCAAGCCACCCTGGACTTGCTGCACGCCTTGCGCGACGGCGACATCACGCCCGATGAACTGGCCGATCCCGACCTGGCGCCGGCCCTGGCCGCGCTGCAGAAACTCTACCTGGTGGAAGCATGCTGACCGTCGCCAGCCTGGCCCCGGAGGCGCTGCACGCGCGCCTGGCGGGCGCCGGCCTGCGCCTGCGCACGGGCCGCTTCACGGTACGGCTGCAGGCCGACCTGCCCAGCGTGACGGCCGGCATCGCCCTGCTGTATGGCGGCTATCCCCTGCTGCAGGACGACGACTTCGCCGAATTCCACCTGAAGCTGGCGCGTCCGCGTTCGGCGCGCCGCTGGCTGCGCCCGCAAGTCCGGCTGGCCTGCGACGGCTATGAAATGTTCCAGCCGATGCCGCTGCAGCACGCCTTCCCCATGTTCGAGTGGGGCTTCAACTGGTGCGTCTCGAGCCGCGCCCACCGCTACCTGATGGTGCATGCCGCCGTGCTGGAACGTAATGGCCGCGCCGTGATCCTGCCGGCGCCGCCCGGTTCGGGCAAGAGCACCCTGACCGCCGCCCTGTCCGGCAAGGGCGGCTGGCGCCTGCTGTCGGACGAACTGACCCTGCTGGAACTGGACAGCGGCCTGCTGGTGCCCAACCCGCGCCCGATCAGCCTGAAGAACGCCTCCATCGACATCATCCGCCGCTATGTGCCGGACGCCGTGCTCAGCACGCCGGTGCAGGACACCCTGAAAGGCACGGTGGCGCATATGCGCGCGCCGGGCGACTGCGTGGCGCGCGCCGCCGAGACGGCGCTGCCGGCCTGGATCGTGTTCCCGCATTACCAGGCGGGCGCCGCCACCACGCTGGAAGCGCTGCCGCGCGCCGCCACCTTCATGGAACTGGCCGGCAACAGCTTCAATTACAGCGTGCTGGGCGCCGCCGGCTTCGCGGCGCTGGGCGATCTGGTCGAGCGCGCCGCCGGCTTCCGTTTCCGCTATAGTGCGCTGGATGAAGCCCTGGACACCTTTGCCCGCCTCGATGCCTTTGCCGCCTGACGGGCCGCTGCTGCTGCGCATCCTGCGCGCGCCGGAGCAAGCGGCCGCCCTGGCGCCGGCCGGCTGGGACCTGCTGCTGCGGCAGGCGGAAACAGCCAACCTCAGCGCCACCCTGCATGACTGGCTGGACCAGCATGGCGTCCTGGCGCAGGCCTTGCCGCAGGCGCGCGAGCAGCTGTCCTGGAGCGCCGTGCTGGCGCGCCGCCACCGCCAAGCCACCTACTGGGAAATCCGCCTGATCGGCCGGGCGCTGGCCGGGCTCGGCCTGCCGCTGCTGCTGCTGAAAGGCGGCGCCTATGCCGCCGCCGGCCTGCCGCCGGCCGCCGGGCGGCTGTTTTCCGATATCGACATCCTGGTGCCGGAAGCCAGCCTGCCACAGGTGGAAGCGGCCCTGATGCGCCACGGCTGGGCCGGCCAGCAGCATGACGCCTACGACCAGCGCTACTACCGCGAATGGATGCACGAGCTGCCGCCCATGAGCCATGTGCTGCGCCAGACCACGATCGACGTGCACCACACCATCCTGCCGCGCAGCGCCGCCCAGCGCCCCGACCCGCATGCGCTGCGCGCCGCCGCGCGGCCCCTGGCCGAACCGGCCGGCGCCGCCGTGCTGGCGCCGCTGGACATGGTGCTGCACAGCGCCACCCACCTGTTCGCGGACGGCGAGTTCGACAAGGGCTTGCGCGACCTGTGGGATTTGCACCGCCTGTTGACCCATTTCGGCGCGCACGAGCCCGGCTTCTGGGACGCCCTGCCGGCGCGGGCGCGCCAGATGCAGCTGCAGCGCTTCATGTGCTACGGCCTACGCTACAGCGCCCTGCTGCTCGGCACGCCGGTGCCGCCGGCCACGCTGGCCGCCATGGCGGGCGACGGCCCGCCGCCCGCCTTGCAGGCCCTGATGGATGCCCTGTTCACGCGCGCCCTGCTGCCCCACCATGCCAGCTGCCGCGGCGCCGGCGGCAAGCTGGCCGACTTTCTGCTGTATGTGCGCGGCAACTGGCTGCGCATGCCGCCGCTGCGCCTGGCACGCCACCTGTTCCACAAGGCATTTTTGACACCGAAAAACTCGCCCGGCGCGGCCGTATAACGCCAGCGCCTGCCAACTCTGCCGGTCTACAATGGTGCATGGATCTTGCCAAGCAAGGCGCCATGCTGTTGCTGGCCGCGCTGGCCCTGCCGGCCGCGGCACAGAATGCCGCCACCCTGATCGACCGCGCGCTGCGACTGGAACATGGCGAAGGCGTGGCGCGCGATCCCGCCGCCGCCGCCGCGCTCTACTGCCAGGCGGCCCGCCTGGGTGCGCCCCAAGCCCAGTATGCGCTGGGCTGGATGTATGCCAACGGGCGCGGCGTCCTGCACGACGACGGCGCCGCCTGGCGCCTGTTTGCCCTGGCCGCCGAGCAAGCCCATCCGCAAGCGCAGCACATGCTGGGCCTGCTGGCCGCGGCACCGCAGGCCGCCCTGCCCGCCTGCATGGCGCCGGAGCCGGCCCTGCTGGTCGAGGCCGGTGACGCAGCAGCCGAGCTGCGCGAGGTGCCGGCCGCCCTGCGCCGGCTGGTGGAAAGGCTGGCGCCGCAGTACGAGGTGGACCCGGCCCTGGCCCTGGCCGTCATGGCCGTGGAGTCGGGCTTCAACCAGCACGCCGTCTCGCCGAAGAATGCGCGCGGGCTGATGCAGCTGATTCCCACCACCGCCAGCCGCTTTTGCGTGCTGGACGCCTTCAATCCGGAACAGAATGTGCGCGGCGGCCTGGCCTACCTGCGCTGGCTGCTGACCCGCTTCGGCGGCGATGTGCAGCTGGCGGCGGCGGCCTATAACGCGGGCGAACAGGCGGTCGAGCAGTACGGCGGCGTGCCGCCGTATGCCGAGACGCGCGCCTACGTGCAGCGCATTGCCGCGCTGTATGGCAAGCCGGCGCATCCGATGGCGGCCGGCCCGCACAGCGCCTGCCGCCGCCAATAAAAAAACCGCCCTTGCGGGCGGTTTCTCGGACGGCGCGCTGCGCTTAAGCGGCGCGGCGGCGGCGGGCCACGGCCACGCCCAGGATACCGAGGCCAAGCAGGGCCAGCGAACCTGGCTCAGGTACCTGGCGGGTTTGCAGGGCAAACTGGCCGCCGTTCAGGGTCAGCAGGCTGTTCGGCGGGCTCTGATGGTAATTGGCCGGCAGGCCGAAGGCGCTCAGCATGTTCGGATCCATCGGATTCGAACCATCGAGGTGGGCGTTCGAGGTGACGAAGCCCAGGGTGAAGCCGGCCAGCAGGTCGTTACCCAGGGCATCGGTCCAGACGCCGGCCATCAGGCTGGTGGCCACGAATTGCAGCGAGATCACGCCATTGTCCAGCGGCACGCCGTTGGCGTCGATCTGGCCACCGCCGCCCGCGAGCTGGGTGAAGGTGCCGATTTTCACGCCCGTGGTCGAACCGTAGGCGTTGGCGGAGCCGGTGCCGTAGGCGGTGCCGGGGCCGACGCCGTTCCACCAATAAAACTCCAGGGTGCCGCCGGCATTGAAGGTGAAGTTGCCGCCCAGGTTGCCGCTACCGGTACCGCCCACATAGCGGGCAGTCAGCTGCTGGTTGAAGTTCAAGGGCAGGGACGCACCGGCGTTGATGGTCTTGATGTTGAAGAAGCCATTGTCGGTAAAGGTGAACGGTGCGCCAGGTGCCGGGCCGCCAGGAATGGTGTTCTGGATGAAGCTCGCACCATTGAAGTTCAGGTTGTCGATACCGGCCGTGTTGATCGGGGCGCCCAGCGGCTGCAGGTTCAAACGCCAGTCGTCGAGCTGGGCTGCTTGTGCTGCATTGCTGAACAGTGCAGCGCCGGCCAGGGCAATCCCGCCCAGTACCGAATACAACTTAGTCATGGTGGTTTTCACTATCTGTTCTCCTTGGATTCACATCGTATGTAGCGTTCTACATCCAAGTACGTAGCAGCTTCCGTGCCACTGCTCTAAGTCATTGTTTTTACAGTGTTTGCAAATGGACAACATGAAAAATCACGCGATCCTGTAAAAATCTCCGACATTAGTTGCGTAAGAGTACTGACAGCGGCTTGCGAATCGAACGCGCCGCCGGTGCCGGCCCCGCGCCGATGCGCGCCATAAACACAGGGAAACCGTCGTTTCCAGCCATCATTGCTGTGCGCGGCCGCAGGGCCTTGGCGGCGTCGACGATGGCGCGCACCCGGGTGAAATCCTCGCGCCCGGCGTCCAGGTAGCGCGCAAAAATCAGCGGCGTCATTTCCGGCTGCATGAAGAAACCGAGCCGGGTGGCGGTCAGCCAGAAGCGCTGCACGGCGCGCCCGCCGGCCACATAATCGTCGATGCTGCGCAGCGGCTGGTCCGCCAGCAGCACCACGTGGGCCGCGCAGGCCAGGCCGGGCAGCAAATCCATCTGCAGCCGCGCCGCCGACGTGCCGAGGATGGCATTCATGCGCGCCATGCGCTGCCAGCTCTGCATGGCCCAGTGCATCAGCTTGAGGGTGGCGTTGTCCACCCCCAGCGCCTGGTCCGGCACCTTGGTCTCGCTGAACTGCTTGCCCCAGTCGATGATGCGGGCATGCACCTCGTAGGCTTCCGGCATGGTCAGGCGCAGCTTGGCGTTGTGGAACATCAGGCGCGCCGCTTGCCAGCGCTCGCCGAAGGTCGACAGCCAGCGCAGCCGGTAGCCGGGCCCCACCGCCGCTTCCAGCTCGCGCCGCTGCGCGTCGCTCAAGGGCGTGGTGCGCATCGGGCGGCGCTGCACCGAGCGGCGCGGAATGGCGTCCAGCAAGGCACTGGGCACGATGGCCGGATCGGGGCTGAAGCGCACGTCGAAGGCGCAGCGGGTCCGGTCTTTCTCGTCAGCAAGTTGGCGCCGTGTGCAGTGCGTCGCCAGCCCATGGGCGGTGGCGGCGATGGCCATGGTTTCCAGCAGCGCGCCAAAGGCCAGCTGGCTGCTGTGGCCGTCGAGGTCGTAGACCGTGTCGGCGCTGGTGTCGTGGCCGTAGACCACCACGTGGTCCGGGCCGGCGATCTCGAATTCGTGCGATTGCACATTGTCGCCGCTGGGCGCCCAGCGCGCCAGGTCGAGGATGCTTTCCAGGGTTTGTCGGTTCATGCCGTCTCCAAGGCGCGCGCATAGACGCGGCGCCCGATTGCCAGCGCCAAGCTCTGCAGGGGGTTGCGGTGGCCGCCGGGGCGCCAGGTGCGCACCAGCTTGTCGCGGTAGGCGTCGTACTGGAAACCGCGCGGCGCGCACAGCAGTTCGCCGCGCCCCAGCAGGATCTTCAGCGCCTGGGTGGCGGCGATGCCGGCGCACAGCTGGCAGGCCATGATGGTCGAGGGGCCGCGCCGTTCCTTCAGGTTGACGGCCTGCGGCCACACCAGGTAGGGCCGGTGCAGGCCGGCCGGCGCCAGGCCGATCAGAAAGCGCAGCGCCTTGTCCAGCTCGGGCAGGTCGCCCCAGCCGAAATACTCTTCAAAGCTCATGCGGCCAGGCAGGAAATTCAGGCAGGCCGCGCCGATGCCCAGCGGCGCCACCGTGGTGGCCGGGATGGCGCGCGCCGTGCACTGGTTGAACAGCATCTGGCGCGTGGCGAAGACGAAGAAATCGAGGCCATCGACATACAGGTCGACGCCGGACAGGAAGGCCTCGAGATTGCCCTCGTTGACGCCTTCCTTGAAGAGGCGGATATCGAGCTCGGGATTGATATCGCGCGCCATGCGCGCCGCCACGTCCACCTTGGGCAGGCCGACGGTGGACATGAAGGCCGCGGCCTGGCGGTTGAAGTTGGGAATATCGTAGGTGTCGAAGTCGGCCACGTGGAAGGCGCCCACGCCCAGGCGCGCCAGGGTCAGCAGGTGGACGGCGCCCACCCCGCCCATGCCGGCAATGGCAATGCGCTTGCCGCGCAGCACTTGCTGCTCGTCCGGCGTGACCCAGCCGATATTGCGGCCAAAGGCCTGCTCGTAGGAAAAGACCGGCGCCATGGCAGTCATTGGATATTCTTCAAGCGTTGCAGGATGCCCTGTTCCTCGCGCGGGGAATAAAACATCGCGTAAAAGGAACGCTCGGCGGCCGCCGCGGCGGCGCCCTTGCCGCCCACGCGCTGCACTTCCCGCGTGACGAAGTCCAGGTCGACCACCAGCAGATAGGCGGGGGCATCGACGCGCGGGTTGGTGCGCAATTCGCCCAGGCGCTGGAAGCCCAGCATGGTTTCGTAGAAGCGGCGGTGGCGCGGGTTGATTTCGATAAAGATGTGTGTGCAGTTGTGCAAGTCCCGCGCATACATCACGGCCAGGTGGAAGAGCGAGGCCATCTGCTCCTTGGTGCCCTCGCTGTCGAAGGCCAGTTTGGTGATTTCGCACACGCGCGCACCCTTGGCGCGGTAGGCATCGACTTCCGGCTTGAAGATCTCGTCGGCCATGATGCCGATCTCGGAATCGATGCCCAGCGTGAGCGTGCCCACCACCTCGCCCTGGTTACTGGCCGACAATGTAATCCGGTTGGGGTCGTCGGACAGTTTGTGCGTGCCCGAATAACCGCGCCAGGAGTACATTTTGTTGATCAGCAGACTTGCTTTGCTGCGGCCTTCCAGGGTGTCTATCATGCGTATACCAAATGACTTCTCATCGGTAACCAAGTCCTCCATGTCAGCAGGCAGCTGGTCTTCGATTGTGGCGCGCGCATGTTTGTCGCTTGCGCGGGCCTGGGCCTCACGCTCGACAGGAGTGACTAAACTATTCATCGTTTCCTCCTCCGGCACCGTGACCTCCGTCGGTACCGATAGGCCTGGTTTGCGGCGCGGGGGCCAGGCTCATCCGTTCAATAATAGGTCATTCAAGTTGCCTCAGCAATGCGCGTGCGCTATCGTGCTCAGCAAACCGATTGCCATTTGCTAAGGCCGTCTGCAACTCTTTTTTGGCCAATAACTTTTCCCCGTTCTTGCTCAAGGCAAGAGCCAGGTGGTAGCGGATCTCCCCCGCCTGCGGCGCCAATCCGACCGCCTTGCGCAGTAGTGGAATACTGCGTTCGAGCTGGCCTTGCTCGGCCAGGATCCAGCCCAGGGTGTCGACCACGGCCGGATTGTCCTTGTCCAGCTGGAAGGCGCGCTCGGCCATCGTCAGCGCGCGCGGATCCTGCTGGTACTGGTAAGCCAGGGCCAGGTTGTTGAGCGCCGGCACCGCCTTGGGATATACCTTGAGCACCTCTTCCAGTTCGGCACTGGCTTTCTTGTAGTCCTTGTTGTTCAGGCTTACGCCCGCCGTGTACAGCAGCGCGACCGGGTCCTGCGGATGGGCCGCCTGCCATTGCGCCACGCGCGCATCGCCTTCGCGTCCGCGGCCTTGCTGGCGCATCAGCTCGGCGAGCTTGACCACCAGCTCGCCGGACTGGCCGCGCTGCCAGGCTTGCTCATAGGCCGCCAGCGCCTGCGCATTCTGCTTTTGCGCCAGCAGCACATCGCCTTCCAGCACCCAGGCCGTGGCGGCGCCGGGATTGAGTTTCTGCGCCTTGCGCAGCAGCGCCAGGCTGTCGGCCGCGCGCCCGGCATCGAGCTGCAGGGCGGCCAGCTGCAGCAGGGCGCCGGCGTTGTCCGGTTCCAGCGCCAACGCGCGCCGCACATCGTCCAGGGCGGCGCCCTTTTGCTTTAGCTGCAGGTGCACATTGGCCATGCGCAAATGCGGCAGGGCCGCCTTGGGCTGCACCGCCGCCAGCTTGGTCAGATTGTCCAGGGCGCCGGCGCCGTCGCCCGTTTCCAGCTGGGCCTTGGCCAGCATGTCGAGCAGCACGGCGTTGTCGCCATGTTCGACCTGCAACTTGCGCAGCAGGGCGACCGCCTTCGCCCCCTCGCCGCGCGCCAGCAGGAATTCGCCCAGGCGCAGCGCCGGCACCGGGTCGGACGGATGGCTGGCCACGGCTTGCTCGAGCAGGCTGCGCACCTGCTCGGGCTGGTTCAGGGCGGCCGCCACCTGGGCCAGGGCCATCTGGGCGTCCAGGTTGTTCGGCTCGCGCTCCAGCAGGCCCTGCAGCAGGGCCCGCGCGGCCGCCGGGTCCTTGTCCTGCATCGCCATTTCCGCCAGGGCCGACACCGCCGCGTAGGAGGCCGGCGCGGCAGCCACCGCCTCGGTGAACGCTTGCTTGGCGGCGGCACGCTGCTTCTGTGCCAGCAGCACGCGGCCGCGCAGGATCAGGTAATCGGCTTCCTTGCCGTGGGCGGCGGCCGCCTTGTCCAGCACTTTCAGGGCCGGGCCCGGTTTGCCGATGGCCAGCAGGGTGCGCCCCAGCGTCATGGTGGCCGGCAGGTTGGCGCTGTCGAGCGCCACCGCCCGCTCCAGCTCGGCCAGTCCGCGCGCCTGCTGGCCTTGCGCCAGCAAGGCCGTGCCCAGCGAGCTGCGGAACAGGGCGTTGTCCGGTTGCTGGGCCACCGCCTGTTCCAGCAGGGCCACCGCTTCCGGCCACTCCTTCAGGCGGATATGGGCCTGGCCGGCGATTTCCAGCACGGCCACATCCGCGCCGGGCACGCCCAGCAAAGGGTGCAGGGTTTCCAGGCAGGCGGCGGGCTGGTCCAGGCGCAGCAGGGACAGGCCGAGCAGCTTGCGCGCGGTGGCGTTGTCCGGGTAGCTGGCCAGGTATTTGCGCAAGTCCTGCTCGGCGCGTTTGTAATTGCCCAATTCGAGATTGCTCATGCCGGAGATGAGGACGCTCGGCATGTGGTCCGGCGCATCCTTGAGCACGGCCTGCACCTGGTCGCGCGCCACACTGAACTGGCGCTGGGCGAAGCTCATGGCCGCCTCGGTATAGGCCACCAGCAGGGGCTGGGCGCCCGCCTTGCGCGCCGCCGCCATGCTGGCGCGCGCCTGCTGGAAATTGCCGGTGGCAATTTCCAGCACGGCTTTTTCCAGATGGGCACTGCGGTGGCCCGGCTGCAGGCGCACCACTTCCGTATAGGCCTTGAGCGCTTCCTGGGGACGGTTGAGGCCGCGCATCAGCTCCCCCTTGAAGCTGAGCGAGGCAATATTGCCCGGTTCGCTGGCCAGGGCGGCGTCGGCCAGACGCTCGGCCTGCGCCGTATCGCCGCTGCTGGCGGCATGGCGCGCCAGGCCGGTCAGGGCGTCGGCATTCTTCGGCTGCAACGCCAGCGCCGCGTCGAACATGGTGCGCGCCTCGGGCAGCTTCTTCAGGCCCAGCAGGGCGAGGCCGCGCCGCGCCCGCAGCGCCGCGCTGGCGTCGAGCACCTTGGTATCGTCCAGGACTTGCTTGAAGGCGCCGCGCGCCAGCAGAATGTCGGCCAGCAGCACCAGCGCTTCCTCCTGCGGGTGGTGCAGGGCCAGCGCGCGCCGCGCTTCCTTTTCCGCCGTATCGAATTCTTCCAGCTCGAAGCAGACGCGCGCCAGCAGGAAGCGCGCTGCGGCATTGTCGGGCGCCTGCTGCAGCGCATTGCGCAGCTGGATCTGCGCCGCCTTGCGCTCGCCGTGCTGGTACTGGCTGTGCGCCTCGGCCAGCAGCTGCTCGGCGCTCTGCTGCTGGCAGCCGGCCAAGCTTCCCGCCAGCAGGCTGGCGGAGAAGGCCACGGCTGCCGCCATGGCCAGAGATGGTACGCGGGTCGCCATGTTCGTCTACTGTAAAAATTGCTAACAGATAGATGGTGGCACGGTCCCGCTTGCCTTGCAATACTTACAAGATGATTGTTGTAAATTTATTGGTGTAACTTCATCATTGCAACTGTTTGAGCAGGGCGCGCGCCTCGTCCGACGGCGTGAAGCCGGTATCGGCCAGGGCGATATCCATTTCCTTGCGCGCCTGCGCCTTGTCGCCCTTCTTGTGCAGGCTGGCCGCGTAGTGGTAGTGGATGTCGCCCGCCTTCGGCGCCAGTTCGGCGGCCTTGCGCAGGATCGGGATGGCGCGCTCGAGCTGGTTCTGCTCGACCAGGATCCAGCCCAGGGTATCCATGATGACCGCGTTCTCGCCCGCCAGCTGGTAGGCTTTTTCCGCCGTGGCCAGGGCGCGCTTGTCCTTTTCCTGCTGGTAGCTCCAGGCCAGGTTGTTGAGCGCGACCACATTGTCGGGCTGCTTGGACAGCACGTTTTCCAGCTGGCCGATGGCGGTCTTGAATTGCTTGGAAGCGATATTCTGCTCCGCCACATACATCAGGCCCAGCGGTTCATCGGGATGCGCCTTGCGCCAGGTCGCCACCTGGGCATCGGCTTCGGCGCTGCGGTTGGTGGCGCGCAGCACGGCCGCCAGCTTGATCAGCAATTCCGGCCGCGAGGTCATGCTGAACGCTTGCTGGTAAGGCGCGGCCGCCAGGGCCGGCTTGCCGAGCTTCACTTGCAGGTCGCCTTCCAGCAGGAAGCCGGCGAAATGCTTGGGCTGGCTCTTTTGCAGGTTGCGCGCAATGGCCAGGGCATCGTCCGGCTTGTTTTGCAGCAGGGCCAGGTCGGCCTGCATCAGGTGGGTCGGCACATAGTTGGGATCCAGGCTGAGCGCCTTCTTGGCGCTGGCCACGGCACCCGGCAAGTCCTGGCGCTGCACCTGCACGCTGGCCAGGTAGAGCTGGGCCTGGGCCGACTTCGGCACCGCCCCAGCCAGCTTGCTATAGGTTTCATAGGCGCCCGGCAGGTCGTTGCTCATCTGCTGGGCGCGGCCCATCAGTTCCAGCACCGACGGTTCGGCCGGATGGCTGACCAGCACCTTGCGCAGCTGCTCGACCGCCTTGGGCGCCTGCCGTGTCTGCAGATAGTAGGCCCCCAGGCGGCTGGCCGGCGCCAGGGCGTCGGCATCGACGGCGGCGGCTTTTTCCAGCCATTTGGCGGCTTCGTCACGCTTTTTCTCGCGCTCGGCCAGCATGGCCAGCGCCGTCATGGCCTGGACATTGTCCTTGTCCTTGTCCAGCAGCTTCATCAGGTGGGCCCGCGCCGCCTCCGGCTTTTGCTCCATCAGTTCCAGCTGCGCCAGGTTGGCGACGGCGCCGTAATTGCCCGGCGCCAGTTCCACCGCCTTGGTGAAGGCGGCGCGCGCGCCGGCCTTGTCCTTCTTGGCCAGCAGCACATGGGCTTTCAGCACGTGCAGTTCGGGCTCCTTGCCATGCTTGGCATCCTGTTTGGCCAGCACGGCCAGGGCCTCGTCGAATTCGCCCATGCCGAGCCGGGTGCGCGCCAGCGCCATGGCGGCCGGCATCGAGTCGGGCTCGATGTCCAGCGCCTTGTTCAGCATGGCGAGGCCCTTGTCGCGCTCGCCCAGCGCCAGGCGTGCGCCGCCCAGCGCGATATAGCTCGGGGCGCGCTGGGGATTGAGTGCGATGGCCTGCTCCAGCAGGGCGGCGGCCTTGGCCGGGTCGCGCTGCAGCATATTGGCCTGGGCCGCCAGCTCCAACAGGCTGCCGTCGCTGACCTTGCCTTTCAGGGTGGGTTCCAGCACTTTCAGGGCATCGGCCGGGCTGTTTACGCGCAGCAGGGTGGCCGCCAGCAGCTTGCGCGCATACACATTGCCGCCGTCGGCCTCGAGGTAGGTGCGCAGCTTGGCTTCGCCCTGCTTCAGCGTGCCCAGGTGGAAATCGACCGACGCCGAGAGCAGCATGCTGGGCAGGTGGTTGGGCGCGCTCTTGGCGACCGCCTGCAGGCTGTCGCGCGCCGCCTTGTAGTTGCCGCGCGAATAGTCGATCAGGGCCTGGGTGTACAGGGTCGGCAGGCTGCGCGGCGAGGATTTCTTGGCCGCGTCGACGGCGGCCTGGGCCGCGTCGAGCTTGCCGGCCACGATGTCGAGGTAGGCTTTTTCCAGGTTGGCGCTGCTGTTCGTCGGGTCCAGCTTGAGCACTTCGGCAAAGGCGGCGCGCGCTTCGTCCGGCTTTTGCTGGGCGCGCAGCAACTCGCCCTTGAAATTGAGCGCATTGATATTGCCGGCGTCCTTGGACAGCGCTTGTTCGGCCAGGTCGCGCGCCCCTTCCAGGTCATTGCCCATGGCGGCCAGGCGCGCCATGCCGGTCAGCGCTTCGGCGCTGTCGGGCTGGGCGCTCAGGGCGCCCTGGAATTCCTTCTTGGCGTCGTCCAGCTTGCGCAGGCCGATCAGGGCCTCGCCGCGCAGGGCCATCAGGGCCGGGGTCTGCTCGAACTTGGCGGTATCGTCCAGCATCTTCTGGAAGTCGCCCAGGCGCAGCAGGGCTTCCGCCAGCAGCGGTTCGCTTTCCTTCAGCTGGTATTTCAGTTCCACCGCGCGGCGCGCTTCCTTTTCCGCCGACACCGGATCGTTCATCTGCAGCGACAGCTTGGCCAGCTGGTAGCGCGCCTCGCCGTTATTCGGATCCTTGGCCAGCGCATTCTTCAGCTGGATCTGGGCGCCCTTGCGGTCGCCCTTCTGCTGCAATTGCTTGGCGTCGGCCAGCAGGCTTTCCGGCGTGTCGGATTTGCAGCCGGCGAGCAGCGCGCTGGACAGGGCCAAGGCCAGGAACAGGGGTGAGATGCGTTTTGCCATGGAGGGTTCGTGGTCGCGTGAGTGAAGGTTGAGTGGCATGGTGGCATAGCATGGCGCGATCCGGCAAGTGGCCGGGTCCGCGCTACAACATTCGCTGCTTCATGCCGCGGCGCCGCGCTGGCGCGCCAGCTGCCAGCCGCCGTAGCGGTCGTAGGCCACCTGGGTCGCCATGCGGCGCAGGCTTTGCCAGGGACGCCCGGCCAGCAGCACATTGCGCTGCGCCGCCGGCTGGCCGGCCAGGGCCTGGGCCGCGGCGGCCATGCCGGCCGGTTCGAAGCGCGCGCGCTCGGCGTCCAGCCAGGCGCACAGGCGCGCCAGACGCTCCTGGTTGACGGCATGGCGCCGCACCTGGCCGCCGCTGTCGCTGCGCTGCACGTATTCGAAAGGATGGGTCAGCAGCACCACCAGCGGCACGCCGGCCGCGTGGGCCTGCTCGAGCAGGGTGCGGGTTTCCTCGAAGCTGGTGCCGGCGATGGTCAGCGTCTTCAGGTGGCGCCGCCCGCCCAGGCGCCAGTCCTGGAAGGTCAGCACCGGGCATTCCAGCACGCCGGCGCGCGCATGCACGCCGCTATACAACTGGAAGTCGCGGTCGCCGGAATCGAAGATGGCCAGGCCGACGCAGGAGCTGTACGGGATGGCGCAGCGCGCCAGTGCCCGGTAGAGCGCCGCGTCGTGCTGCAGGCTGCCGCTGCGGAACACCGTCGGCGGCGCCACGCCCCAGTTGCCGAACGCTTCCTGGCCGCGTGCGATCAGGCGCACCGAGTCGTCTTCCGCGCGGCCGAAGAAATCGTCCTGGCGCGGCTCGGCGCGCACCCGCTGCGGCCAGTCGGGGTAGCCGAACACCGACCAGCAGGGATGGGCGTGCAATTGCACCTCGTGGCCGTCGGCGGCGATGCGCTGGGCGATAGCCGCCATCGGATCGCGCGTGAAATATTGGCGCTGCAAGGCTTCCACGAAGAACGTTGCCGGCACCTGGTGGCGCTGGAACTGTTCAAGCAGGAAGCCCAGCCCTTCCGAGCGCCCGCCCACCTCGCACCACACCATGGGCTCGCCCACCGGCAGCCGGCTGGCATCGGCAAACGCGCCGCCGATGGAAAATTCCGTGTCGATGGTGATGCAGACGCGGGTGCGCATGTCAGGCTTTGTGGTGGCGGAACCACTGTTCCAGCATCATCAGCACCCAGACCATGGTGCCGTGGTAGCCGGCGTGCTCTTTCAAGTGGGTGCCGACCAGCTGTTCGATGAATTCGCCGCGCACCACCTTGCGCGACTTGAGGTCGCTCAGGCTGTCGGCCGCCAGCTGCTGCAGGGAACGGTGCTGCTGCAGCCAGACGCCGAACGGCAGGCCGAAGCCGTGCTTCTGCTTGCTGATGATGGCGTCCGGCAGGAAGCCGCGCAGGGCTTCCTTGAAGAACCAGCGCAGCTGGGTGCCGTTCAGCTTCTGCTGCGGCGTCAGGCCGGCCGAGAAGGCCACCATCCGGTCGTTCAGGAAGGGGAAAGCCGCCTCCACGCCGGCCAGCTCGCAAGCCTTCATCACCTTCGGCAAATCGTTGTCGGCCAGGGTGATCTGCAGGTCCAGCGCCAGCATGCGGTTGATCAGGGAGCGGGCCTCGCTGCGGCCGTAATTGCGCTCGAGCGTGGCGATCGGGTTGCCGATGTCGGCCGCCGCCAGGAAGTCGTCGGTGAACACTTGCTGCGGGCCGTAGCGCCCCAGCAGGTTATAGGTTTCCAGGCGCGCCGGCATGCCCACCGAGGCTTGCTCGATATAGCTGCGCGCCTTGCGCAGCAGGCGCACCCGCTCGCCGCCCGGGAAGTTGAACACGGCCGGCTCCAGCAGGGCCTTGCGCACCAGGCGCGGCACCCGCTCGTACAGCTCGAACACATGCTGTTTGGCATAGCGCTCGTTGCCGCCGAACAGCTCGTCGCCGCCGTCGCCGCCGAACATGCGTTCGATGCCGTCGGCCTTGGCCATGCGCGCGCAGTAGAAGGCCGGCACCGCCGAGGCATTGCCGAAGGGCTGGTCGAACACGGCCGCCACCTGCGGGATGGCGTTCGCCACATCGTCCGGCGTCACATAGTATTCATGGTGTTTGGTGCCGAAATGGCGCGAGGCGATGCGCGCATACTCCATCTCGTCGTAGCCTTGGGCTTCGAAACCGATCGAATAGGTGTCGGCCGCCACGCCGCCGACCTGGGTCAGCATGCCGGCGATGGTCGAACTGTCGGTGCCGCCGGACAGGAAGGCGCCCACCTTGCGCCCGCCCGCCCGCCGCTTCCTGCACGCTGTGGCGCAGCACGGACAGGAAGTCTTCCTTCAGCTCGCCGAACGAGCGCTTGCCCTCTTCCTCGAAATGCATGCGCCAGTAGCTGCGCTCTTCGACGCGGCCCTGGCGGTAATGCAGGAAGTGGCCGGGCAGCAGGCGCTGCTGGCCCTGGTACACGGTGCCGGGCGACGGCACCATATGGAAGTACACATAGTTGTACAAGCCCTGGTGGTCCAGCACGCCGGGCGTGAGCGGGTGGCGCAGCAGCGCATCGGCCGAGCTGGCGAACACCAGCGTTTCGCCGGCCAACTGCCAGGTCAGCGGCTGCACCCCCATGCGGTCGGTGGCCAGCAAGGCTTCGCCGCTGCGTTCATCGAGGATGGCCAGGGTGAAGCAGCCGTGGATCTGGTGGCAGGTGCGCTGCGGGCCTTGCGCCCAGAGGGCGGCCACGGTGGCGGCCACGCCCTGGGCGGCAGCCTGGGCCGCCAGCGCCGGGTCGTCCAGGCGCGGCTGCCCCCACAGCGCCACCAGCAGGCCGTCGCGCTGGTAGACCTCGGCGCCGCCGGCCTGGGCCGCCACCGCCACGCCGCTGCGCTGGCCGGAGCGGGCCTGCACCTGGCCCTGGTCGAAGCGGGACAGCGGCGCCGCCATCTGCTCCAGCAGTTCCGGCGCACCGGCAAACCCAATCCATCCACAGATCCCGCTCATACGCTTACCTTTCCGCTTACACGAGAACTTCGGCCGCGGCCGGGTGGCTGAGGAACGCCGCCGGACTGGCCGTGGCGCCATACGCGCCCGATTGCAATACCACCACCAGGTCGCCCGGCTGCGCCTGTCCCAGTTCCATCTGGTCGGCCAGCAGGTCGAGCGGGGTGCACAGGGGACCGACCACGGAGGCCAGCTCGCGCGGCCCGCCGGCCACCCGGGTGCCGACCACGACCGGATAATTCTTGCGGATCACCTGGCCGAAATTGCCGGAGGCCGACAGGTGGTGGTGCAAGCCGCCGTCCGTCACCAGGTAGACCTGGCCGCGCGACTCCTTGCGGTCGACCACGCGGCAGACATAGGCGCCAGCCTCGCCCACCAGGTAGCGGCCCAGTTCGATCACCACCTGGGCGCCCTGCAGGCGCGGCCGCACGTCCTCCAGGATGCGGGCCAGGTTCTGGCCCACGGCCGCCAGGTCGAGCCGCTCTTCGCCGGGGAAGTAGGGGATGCCGAAGCCGCCGCCGATATTCAGGATGCGCGGCGCGCGCGGCGCCGCCTCGGCCAGGCGCAGGGCCAGGGCGAAGGTTTTTTCATGGGCGTCCTGCAGCGCGGCCGCCTTCAGGTTCTGCGAACCGCTGAAGATATGGAAGCCGTGGAAGTCCAGGCCCAATTCGCCGATGCGCGCCAGCATGGCCGGCACCCGTTCGGCATCCACGCCGAACTGCTTGGGACCGCCGCCCATCTTCATGCCCGAGGATTTCAGTTCGAAGTCCGGGTTCACCCGCACATTCACTTTCGGCACGATGCCCAGGCGCTGGCCGATGCGGGCGGCGCGTTCCAGCTCGCCCTCCGATTCCAGGTTCAGCACGATGCCGGCGGCAATCGCGCAGGACAGCTCGGCCTCGCCCTTGCCCGGCCCGGCGAAGCTGATATTGTCCGGCGCCATCACGGTATCCAGGGCCACGCGCAGCTCGCCGCCGGAAGCGACATCGAGGCCGTCGACCAGGGTGGCCATATGCTGCACCACGGCCGGCATCGGGTTGGCCTTCATGGCGTAGTGCAGGTGCACGTCCTGCGGCAGGGCGGCGCGCAGCTCGGCCACGCGCTGCGTCATGGCGGCGCGCGAATAGGCGTAGAACGGGGTCTGGCCGACCCGGGCCGCCAGGCGCGGCAGCGGAATGCCGCCGATCAGCAGGCAGTCATCCTGCACGGCGAACTGCAGCAGCGGGGCGTGCTGCGGGCGTGGGCGCGCGGCATCCATGCTCATGCGCCCTCCGCGAAGATCTCGGCGTACTGGGTCGACAGCAGCTTGCGGTCGATCTTGCCGTTCGGGTTGCGCGGCAGCGGCGTGGCCGACACCAGCACTTTTTGCGGCAGCATATAGGCCGGCAGGTGCGGCTTGATGGCCGCCAGCAGCTCGGCATCGCTGAAGCTCTCGCCGTCGCGCGGGTAGGCCAGCAGCACGATGGCCTGGCCCAGGGACGGATGCTTGACGCCCAGCGCCGCCGCCTCGCCCACCTTGTCGCGCGCGTACACCACTTCCTCCACCTCGGTCGGGCTGACCCGGTAGCCGGACGTCTTGATCATTTCATCGTTGCGGCTGATGAAGTAAAGGAAGCCTTCCTCGTCGCGCCGCACGATATCGCCCGACCAGACGGCCATCTCCACCAGCGGCAGGCCGTACTGCGGCGAGGCATAGGGCTTGAAGCGTTCGGCGGTCTTGGCCTGGTCGTTCCAGTAGCCCAGCGACACCAGGGCGCCGCGGTGCACCAGCTCGCCCGGCTCGTTGGGCGCGCATTCGCTGCCGTCGGGGCGCAGCACCATCACTTCCGCGTTCGGGATCGCCTTGCCCATCGAATCGGGGCGGCGTTCCAGCTCGGACGGCGGCAGGTAGGTGGAGCGGAAGGCCTCGGTCAGGCCGTACATCAGGAAGGGCTGGGCGTTCGGTAGCGCCGCGCGCAGGGCGTCCAGCGTGGCGCGCTGCATGGCGCCGCCGGAATTGGTCAGGTAGCGCAGGGTGCAGTCGGCCGGCCAGGCCAGCGGCGCCAGCTGAATCCACAGCGGCGGCACGGCGGCCAGGCCGGTGATTTTTTCCGCCAGCACGGCCTTCAGCACATCGCTGGCGAACAGGTGGTTGATCAGGACGGCGGTGGCGCCGACGCGGAAGGCCGTGGTCAGCTGCGACAGGCCGTAGTCGAAGGACAGCGGCAGCACGGCCAGCAGGCGGTCGGCCGCCGTGTTGTCCAGGTAGGTCGAGACGCTGACGGCGCCCGCCACCATATTGCGGTGCGACAGGACCACGCCTTTCGGGCGGCCCGTGCTGCCCGAGGTGTACAGGATGGCCGCCATATCGGTATCGATGCAGCGGTGCGCACCGGCCGGCGGCGCGTCCTGCATGGCGGCCGCCCAGGGCAGCACGTGCAGGTGCGGGAAGCTGGGCAGCGCGTCCGCCTTGCCGGTCACGATCACCGTCTGCAAGTCGGGGCAGGAGGGCAGGGTCGCGGCCAGCAGGCGCAGGCGGTCCGCCGAGGTCACTAGCACCCGCACATTGCAGTCGGCCAGGATGTAGCCGACCTGCTCCGGCTTGAGCAAGGGATTGACCGGCACGAAGACGCCGCCGGCGGCCGCCGCACCGAACATGGCGGCCACGTTCTCGATATTTTTTTCCAGGTAAACTGCTACCCGTTCGCTGCGTTGCAGTCCGCGCGCCAGCAAGCCATGGGCGGCACCTTGCACCGCGGCGGCCAGACTGGCATAGTCCAGGCGCCGCTCGCCGTAAACCAGGGCTTCGGCTTGCGGCGTGCGTTGTGCCGAGGCAAAGATAAATTGATGGATCAGGTCGCTCATGGTGCTCAGTCGATACGCAATAGCATTAATTATATTGCAAAACTTTCAAAAAAATTGACGCACATTCCAGCCGCCGCGAAACGGATACAGATTTGCTGCATTTATTCACACACGAGCAACACACTTGCATTTAATATATGGATCTCTGTGCCAAATCGATCGCGTTGTGAAAAATACTGCTAGCCCTGTTTTGCCGGCCACGCCGGCGGTTGCCCTGGTCGTTGGCCTCTGCAGTCATGGATTGTCCATCGTCCGCGCCCTGCATGACGCGGGCGTGGAAGTGTACGCCCTGGAGAAGGATGGCGGGCTGCCGGGCGTGCGCAGCAAGGCGATCCGCCACACCTTCCTGTGCAGCGCGGCCGAACTGGCCGACCTGGTGCCGACCCTGGCCGCCCTGCGCGCGCGCCTGCCGCAGGACCGCCCGGTGGTGCTGTTCCCCTCCAACGACACCCATGTGCGCCTGATGGGCGAAGGGGTCGCGCAGCTGCGCCCGTATTATCGGCTCAGCTGGGCCGACTGTGCAGACCATGTGCTGCGCTTGCAGCGCAAGAACGAACTGGAACAGGCGGCCCGCAGCCAGGGCCTGAATTATCCGCGCTCGGCCACCCTGGATGCCGTGGCCGGCGCGGCGGCGGCCGTGGACGGGTTCCGCTACCCGGTGATCCTGAAACCGGCGCGCCCGCTGTCGTCGTTCAAGACGGCGCTGGCGCACAGTCCGGCCGAATTGCGCGGCCTGCTGCTGCAATACCAGGCCGACCTGCCCATCCTGGCCCAGGAATACATCGACGGCGGCGACCAGAGCCTGTATTTCGGCGCCCTCGTGCTCGACCACGGCAAGGTGGTGCAGGAAATGGTGGGGCGCAAGATCGCCTCCTTCCCGCCCGCGCGCGGCCAGACCACGGTGGCGGAAACGGTGGACGAACCGGCCGTGCTGGCCCTGACGCGCCAGTTCTTCGCCGGGCTGGCCCTGTCCGGCCCCGTGTCGCTGGAACTCAAGCGGGCGCCGGACGGCAGCTTCTGGGTCATCGAGCCGACCGTCGGCCGCACCGACTTCTGGCTGGAACTGTGCGTGGCGGCCGGCTTCAACCAGGTCTACCAGGAATTCCAGCTGGCCCTGGGCCTCACGCCGCAGCCGACCGCCCTGCGCGGCCCGGTCGCCTGGTTCGACGGCGAGCGCGACATCCTGTCCTACTGGAAGGCAGCCTTCGCCGCCCGCAGCCTGCGCCCCTATGGCGGCAAGCGGGCCGCCTTCACCTATTGGCGCCCGGGCGACCAGGGGCCCTTCCTGCGGGCGTGCCGCATGGGCCTGGCCATCCACCTGCGCCGCCGCCTGTCCCGCCTGAGCGGGCGCCAGGGCCAGGACTTGCGCGTGCAGGAGTTTTCCATGGACGCGGCGCTGCCGGCCGAACTGAGCGCCTGGCTGCGCCAGCACCAGCCCGATCCGCTGTTCTGCTCGCCGGAATGGTATGAGGCCCTGGTGCGCTTCGAGCGCTCGGCCTATCCGGAAAACGCCGACCGCATCTACAGCTGGCTGTTTGTCTGGCGCGGCGCGGAGCCCTGCCTGGCGGTGCCGATCGAGCGCCGCCCCGGCCTGCTGCGCAGCCTCGATGTACGCCTGCTGAGCAATTTCTATTCGCCCTTCGTCGACCTGTTTGCCGATGCCCAGCAACTGTCGCAAACGGAAGCGTGGAAGGTCATGCTGCAGGCGCTGGACCAGCTCGACAAGAGCTGGCTCCGGCTGAGCGCCGCCCCGGTCTGCCCGCTGCAGGCCGAAGTGGCCAGCGCCGGCGCCCGCCAGTGCGGCCACGCGGTGCAGCAGGTGCAGTTCTCCACCAATTACTCGTCCCACGCCTACGACCAGGAAGGCTACTGGGCCAAGCGCCCTTCGCAGCTGCGCAACACCATCAAGCGCAAGGGCAAGGCGCTGACGCGCGAAGCGCACCGCTTCGAAGTGGTGACCGCGCCGAGCCCGCAGCAGGTGGAAGACTACTGGTCGACCTACCAGCTCAGCTGGAAGGTGCGCGAACCGTCGCGCTGCTTCATCGACTGGCTGATGCGCTGGAGCGCCGAGCTCGGCTATCTGCGCCTGGGCCTGCTGTACCTGGATGGCCGGGTGGTGGCCAGCCAACTGTGGCTGGTGGTCGGCGGGGTGGCCCATATTTTCAAGCTGGCCCAGGACCGCGACGCCGACAAGTTTTCGCCCGGCAGCCTGCTGACCGGCCACCTGGTCGACTATGTCTACCAGCACGACAAGGTCGAGTGCATCGATTTCATGCTGGGCGACGATCCCTACAAGGCGCTCTGGATGGAACAGGAGCAGCCTTACTACACGCTGGAGGTGCTGAACCAGCGCCACCTGCTGGCGCCCGTGCTGCGCCTCTACCTGGCGGCACGGGGCTGGCTGCGCCCCAGCCGTGGCGAAGCGGCCGACGGAATCGTGGCCACCGTTCCATAATCGATAACAGTGATGCATAATATGCAATCCAGCCCGCCGGCGAGCGTGCTGGACCGGTTAAATCCGGACCATGTACCATGTCACTTTTATCGCTGCCACGGAGTTATGCATGTATTTGGAAGAAGTCAAAGCCATCCTGACCGATGTCCTCGCCCTCGGTCCCGCCGGCCGCAACCTGGATGAGCACTCGGCCCTGCTGGGCAGCCTGCCGGAACTCGATTCGATGGCCGTGGTGCAGCTGATCGGCGCCCTGGAAGAGCAGTACGGCTTCAGCATCGACGACGACGAAATCGATGCCGCCACCTTTGCCACCCTGGGCAGCCTGGCCGCGTTCGTGAAGCACAAGCTGACGGCATGATGCCAGCGCCGGCGCAGCCGCTGTTCATCGGCCAGGGCGGCGCGGCCCGCTTCGGGCTGTACCATGCGCCGGCCGGCCCCTGCCGCGGCGCCTGGCTCTACCTGCATCCCTGGGCCGAGGAAATGAACAAGGCGCGCCGCATGGCCGCCCTGCAGGCGCGCGCCCTGGCCGCCGCAGGTTGGGCCGTGCTGCAGCTCGATCTGCACGGCTGCGGCGACAGCGCCGGCGATTTCGGCGACGCCGGCTGGGACAGCTGGCGCGCCGATGTGGCGCGCGGCCTGGACTGGCTGCACAACACCGTCGGCAGCCAGCTGCCGCAGGCGCCCGGCCTGTGGGGCCTGCGCCTGGGCGCCCTGCTCGCCCTCGATTACGCGGCGCAGCCGGCAGGGCGCGCCCCGGCCCGGCTGCTGCTGTGGCAACCGGTGCTGCAAGGCGCCACCCACCTGACCCAATTCCTGCGCCTGCGCGTGGCCGCCCAGATGCTGGGCGAAGGCGGCGGCGAGAGCGGCACCGCCGACCTGCGCGCCACGCTGGCCGGCGGCACGCCGCTGGAAATCGCCGGCTACACCCTGGCGCCGGCCATGGCCGCCGCCCTCGACCAGCTGGACGCCGCGCGCCTGGCGCCGCCCTGCCCGGTGCACTGGCTGGAAGTGGTGGCCGCCGACGGCCGCCCCCTGCCGCCGGCCGCCCAGCGCCTGCTGCAAGCCTGGCAGGCGGCCGGCGCCGATTGCCGCGTGCAAACGGTGGCCGGGCCGCAATTCTGGGCCACCCAGGAAATCGCCGAAGCGCCGGCCCTGCTGGAAGCCACCCGCACCGTCCTGCTGGAGGCTTGCCATGCTTGAGGAGCGCGCCCTGCTCTTCGGCTGCGAGGGCGAAAGCCTGGTCGGCATCCTCAGCCCCGGCGCCGCCGCGGCCCGGCGCGGCGTCCTGATCATTGTCGGCGGGCCGCAATACCGCGCCGGCAGCCACCGCCAGTTCGCCCTGCTGGCGCGCCACCTGGCAGCGCAGGGCATTCCGGCCCTGCGCTTCGACTACCGTGGCCTGGGCGACAGCAGCGGCCCGGCGCGCACCTTCGCCGCGGTGGACGCCGACCTGCGCTGCGCCATCGACGCCTTCCAGGCCGCCGTGCCGGGCTTGCAGGACGTGGTGCTGTGGGGCCTGTGCGACGCCGCCGCCGCCGCCCTGTTCTACGGCCCGCACGATCCGCGCGTGGCCGGCCTGGTGCTGCTCAACCCCTGGGCCCGCAGCGCCGCCGGTCTGGCGCGCAGCACGCTGCGCCATTACTACTGGGCGCGCCTGCGCGACCCGGCCCTGTGGCGCAAGCTGGCCAGCGGCAAGTTCGCCCTGGGCGCCGCGCTGCGTTCCCTGCTCGGCCTGCTGGGCGCGGCACGCCGGGCGCCCGCGGCCGCCCCCGCCGCCAGCGCGGCGCCGGCCCTGCCGCGCGACGGCAGCGCCCCGCCCCTGACGCCCGACCTGCATGCGCGCCTGCTGGACGGCATGCAGCGCTACCGCGGCAAGGTCCTGTTCATCTTCAGCAGCGCCGACCTGACGGCGCAGGAGTTCCTTGATATGTGCAAAGCTTCGCCCAGCTGGCAGCGCCTGCTGGCCGGCCCGGCCATCCAGCAACGCACACTGGAGGGCGCCGACCACACGTTCTCGCGCCGCGTCTGGCGCGACCAGGTCGCCGACTGGACCGCCGCATGGGTGGCCGCATGCTGAAGCGCGTGCTGATGGTGGCCTTCCACTTCCCGCCCCTGCGCGGCAGCAGCGGCATCCAGCGCGCGCTGAAATTCGCCCAGTACCTGCCGGCGCTGGGCTGGCAGCCGCTGGTGCTGTCGGCCCATCCGCGCGCCTATGCCAACCAGGGCCCGGACCAGCTGGCGGAAATCCCGCCGGAAGCCGTGGTCAAGCGCGCCTTCGCCCTCGATACCGCGCGCCACCTGTCCTGGCGCGGCCGCTACTTCGGCTTCACCGCCTGGCCCGACCGCTTTGCCGGCTGGGTGCTCGGCGCCGTGCCGGCCGGCCTGGCGCTGGTGCGCCAATACCGCCCGCAAGTGCTGTGGACCACCTACCCGATCGCCAGCGCCACCCTGATCGGCCTGCTGCTCCACAAGCTGACCCGCCTGCCGTGGGTGGTCGACTTGCGCGACCCGATGACCGACGTCAACTACCCGCCCGACCCGCGCCTGCGTTCCATCTGGCGCTGGATCGAGCGCAAGGCGGTGGAAAACGCCGCCCTGGTGGTGTGCAATACGCCGAGCGCCGTGGTGACCTACACCACGCGCTATCCGGCGCTGCCGCGCAGCCGCTTTGCCATGCTGGAAAACGGCTACGACGAGGAAAACTTCCGCAGCGCGGCCCAGGCCCCGGCCAAGGCGCGCGCCGCCGGCCAGCCGTTCACCCTGATCCACAGCGGCATCGTCTACCCCTCCGAGCGCGACCCGCGCCCGCTGGTGCGCGCACTGGCCGAGCTGAAGGCTGCCGGCGCCATCGACGCCGGCCAGCTGCACATCGTGCTGCGCGCCACCAACCACGACGATTACCTGCGCGGCCTGCTGGCCGAGCACGGGGTCAGCGAGCTGGTCAGCCTGGCGCCGCACGTGCCCTACCAGGCGGCGCTGGCGGAAATGCTGGCGGCCGACGGCCTGCTGCTGCTGCAGGCCACCAACTGCAACCACCAGATCCCGGCCAAGCTGTATGAATACCTGCGCGCCGGGCGGCCGATCCTGGCCCTGACCGACGCCGCCGGCGACACCGCCGCCACCCTGCGCGCAGCCGGGGTCGACACCATCGCCCCGCTGGACGACAGCGAAGGCATCAAGCACGGCCTGCTGCACTTCCTGCAACTGGCGCGTGAAGGCCGGGCGCCCCTGCCGGCGCCGGCCGCCGTCGCCGCCGCCTCGCGCCAGGCGCGCACGGTCGAACTGGCACGCATGCTCGACAGCGTGCTGCCCCCATCGCAGGCCTTGCAGGCCTCAGCCCGTTCCACGGAGGAAGCATGAAATACCGTCTTTTGGCCCTGGCCGCCATCCTGTGCGCGGCCGCCGGCTCCGCCAGCGCGCGCCATGTGTGCGGCGAACTGACCGGCCGCGAATACGATTACCGCACCGGCCCGGAATACATGCTCAACCTGGTGAACGACCGCCATTTCACGGAAGACGTCGAACAGGGCATCCGCGGCGCCTCGGGCGCGCTGGCGCCCGACATCGAGTACACCCTGCGCGTCTTCCCCAACCACAAGCGCGCCCTGGCCACGGCGCTGCGCATGGCGGCCCGCTACCCCAGCGGCGTCATGCCGGAAGCCAAGCTGCCGATCGAATGCTATTTCGAACGCGCCGTGCGCGTGTTCCCGGACGACAGCGTCACCTGGCTGATGTACGCCCGCTTCCAGTACATGAAGGGGCACGAAGCGCAGGCGACCACGATGCTGACCAAGGCGCTCGAATTGTCGCCGGATGACCCGACCATCAATTACAACCTGGGCCTGGCGTACGCCAAGCAAAAGAAGTATGAGCAGGCGCTGCCGTATGCCCAGAAAGCCTACTCCCTGCAGTTTCCCCTGCCGGGCCTGAAGCAGATGCTGGTCAAGGCCGGCAAGTGGGTGGAGCCGCCGCCACCGCCGCCGGCGGACGAAAAGGCCGAGGCGCCGGTCGCAGCGGCTGCGGCAGCATCGGCGGCGTCGGCCCCGCCGGCCGAACAGGCTGCCG
The DNA here is from genome assembly GCF_000425385.1 of Pseudoduganella violaceinigra DSM 15887. Lineage (GTDB taxonomy): Bacteria > Pseudomonadota > Gammaproteobacteria > Burkholderiales > Burkholderiaceae_D > Rugamonas > Rugamonas violaceinigra. Next base: position 180,449 of record NZ_KE384356.1, read on the forward strand.
CCACCCCGGTCGCCTCCACGCCCCCCGTCAAGCCATGATGCGGCTCGTGGCGCGGCGCGGCGCGGCGCTGGCCGCCCTGGCCCTGCTGCTGGCCGCCGCCAGCGTCTATCCGGCGCCCAAGCTGCCCATGGCCCTGATGCTGAGCGGCTACCTGGCGCTGTTGTTCTGGCGCCCCGAAGCCTGGCTGGTCGCCGTGCCGGCCCTGCTGCCGGTGCTCGACTTCGCGCCCTGGACCGGCTGGTTCTACCTGGAAGAGCTGGACTTGCTGCTGCTGGCCACCTGCGCCGCCGGCTACTGGAACCTGGGCGACGCACGGGCGCCGACCAGATTGCCGGGCGCGGCGCGCTTCGCGCTGGCCCTCTTCGTGCTGTGCTACCTGGTCGCCGCCTGGCGCGGGGTGACGCCGCTGGCGCCGCTCGACGCCAATTCCTTCGCCAACTACACCAGCCCCTACAACGGCCTGCGCGTGCTGAAAGGCGTGCTGTGGCCGGTGCTCCTGCTGCCGCTGCTGCGCGCCACCGCCGGCGAGAACGCCAGCAACCTGCAGCGCCTGCTGGTGCCCGGCATGATTCTGGGCCTAGTGGCCTGCAGCCTGGCCGTGGCCTGGGAGCGCATGGCCTTCCCCGGCCTCCTGAACTTCTCCAGCGACTACCGCCCCACCGCGCCGTTTTCCGCCATGCACACCGGCGGTGCGGCCCTGGACGCCTACCTGGCCATGGCCTTCCCCTTCGTCACCCTGTGGCTGGTCAACCATCCGCCGCCACGCCGCCTGATGCTGGGCCTGGTGGCCCTGGGCCTGGGCCTGTTCGCCGGCCTGACCACTTTCTCGCGCGATATTTACCTGGCATATGCCGCCGCCGGCGCCATCATCGCGGTGCTCGGCTCCAGCCACCATCTACGCAGCGGCACCCTGTCCGGCCGCAGCATGGCCGCCTCGCTGCTCCTGCTGGTGCTGACCTACTGGGTGCTGGGACAAGTCTTCGCCCACGGCGGCTACCGCGGCCTGGGCGCCGCGCTCGGCCTGCTGGCCACGGCCCTACTGCTGGGCGGCGCCGCGCCGCGCCTGCCCAAGCCTGCCATCGCCGCCACGGCGGCGGCCGGCTTGCTGCTGCTGGTGGGACTGATCGGCCTGCTCGATGCCCCCGGCGCCAGCGCCAAAGGCACTTATGTGGCGTACGGGCTGGCCCTGCTGTGCGCCGGCGGCGGCACCGCCCTGCTGGCGCTCGGGCCTTCCCAGCAACGGCCCTGGGGCGTGCTGCTGCTGGCGGCTGCCCTGCCGGCGCAAGCGCTGGCGGCGGCCCTGGTGGCGCGCCATTACGGCGGCAACGACGCCCTGCCCGGCATCGGACTGGCGGTCCTGCTCGCGCTGGCGATGGGCGCCAGCCGCCTGCTGCCGCAGCCGCCGTGGAAGCTGGACCGCGGCACCCTGACCGTGAGCTTCTTCAGCGCCATCGTCTGCGCCGCCCTGATCCCGATTTCCAGCAGCTACTACACGGGCAGCCGCTTCGCCACCGTCGGCAACGACCTGGGCGTGCGCCTGACGCACTGGAGCGAAGCCGTGCACATGATGGACGACAATGCCATGACCACGGTCTTCGGCCAGGGCCTGGGGCGCTTCCCGAGTTCCTATATGTGGCAGAACACGCACGGCGAAGTGCCGGGCACCTTCAGCTACGCCGACGAACCGGGCAACCGCTACCTGTGGCTGGGCGCGGCCCAGTATGCGCGCGGCTGGGGCGAAGTGCTGCGCATGCTGCAGCACGTCGATATCCAGCCGGGCCAGCACTACACGCTCAAACTCGACATCCGCCGCAAGAGCGCCGATGCCTGGCCGGTGGCGATGGTTTGCCAGCGCTGGCTGATCTATCCGGAAGACTGCAGCGTGGCGAAATTCCGCCCCCAGCCGCTGGCCGATGGCTGGCAGACCCTGGAAGCCGAGATGCCGGTGCGTACCACGCGCAATCGCTGGGGCGCCCCGCTGATCCTGGAGCTGTACAACCAGTCGCACAAGGCGCCGCTGGAAATCGACAATGTCAGCCTGGTGGAAGCCGGCACCGGCCATGAGCTGATCCAGAATGGCGGCTTCACCGACGCCAATAACTTCTGGTTCTTCAGCAGCGACCGCAACCACATGCCCTGGCACGTGAAGAATTTCGCGGTCAACCAGCTGTTCGAGCTGGGCTGGGTGGGCGTGCTGGCCACCGCCTTCCTGCTGCTGGCAGTGGGCGCGGGCATGGTGTCGCGCGGCCTGGCCGGCGACAGCTATGCCACCGTGTCCCTGGCGGCGCTGACCGGCTGCATGATGGTCGGCCTGTTCGATTCGATCACCGACGTGCCGCGCCTGTCCATCCTGTTCCTCCTGATCGCGCTGGCGGGCAGCCTGAAGGCGGCGCGCAAACGCATCAAGGTGAGGCGCCAGCCGGTGCGTGCCGACCATGATCCCGACACACTCGCAGCACAACCGTGATGGCCACGCGCTTGGCGGCGTGACCTGGAGCAGGTGCTTGAGAAGAAGGTGCCGGACTACTCCCCTGTCAAGGCGAATGCGAGGAATTTGTTCGCTCGTTGCATAAAAGCCGCCGCAGGGTTTGGGTCGACCAGCGACACCGCCATGATGCCTTCCAGCGCAGCGAAAATCATTTCCGCGAGCTCGCGCGCTGGCATGGCCTTCGAGGAAGCAGGCCCGCCCTCTTCTTGACGCAATACCTGCTCCAGCCAATCGATGTTTTGCTGCGCAAACAAACGCAGCTCGTCGACGCAGGCTCTCTCCTGAAAGGACGGCTCCCGCACCAGCATCAGGTACATGCACGGGCGCTTCCCGTCCTCCAGCATGCCGGCAAACAGTCCAGCGTATTGCTGCAATTGCGCCGCTGGCGTCAAGTGTCCCGCGTCTGCGATCGCCAGCAGCCGCGACGCTTGTTCCTCGCGGTACTGCCGCATCGCCTGCCGTGCCATGTCTTCTTTCGAAGCGAAGTGATGATAGAGGCTGGGCGCCTTTATTTGCAGTTGATCTGCAATTTGACGCATACCGAGGCCGCTGAAGCCATGCTGCTGGAACAGGCGGATCGCCGCTTCCAGTATGGATTCCCGCGTGAGCGCGGGATGATTTGCTTTGGCGGGGGCCATCGTGGTTTACTCCCTGATCTCGATGCCGCCGTGGTGGGCGACGAACAGCAGCGTATCTTCTACGGCGCAGGCTTCGTGCTCATCGCTTCCTTGAACCTGCAGTACGTCACCGGCACGCAATTCGACATCGTTGAAGCGGATGGCGCCTTCCAGAACGATGATCTGCTCCCAGCCGTGGTGAGTATGTTTTGGAAATAGCGCCCCGGCCTGGAACCTGGCGAAATAGCCACCGTCGCCCTCAATACCGGTCCATGTTGAGCAAGTCTGCACGCCGGGAATACCGGAATTGCACCAATCGCGATTAATCTGCCGAACCAAAATCATTTGCAAACTCCCATGTATGACAACGCGCCATACTCTAACTAACGTTCGTTAGTCTGTCAACGGTGGGCGATGCGTTTGATATCGATTGGCTGCGGCATGTCCCCGGCTAGTTGCGGCAGGCGCAGCGCGCCTGCGTTCAGCCTGGACTTTTACTGCGCGGCAGTGCTGAATGTCCAGCTCTTGTTGATGGCCTTTCCGTCCACCACGGCGATCAGGGCAACGCTGTAGGCCGTGTTCGCTTTGAGCCGCTGTGCCGGTACCAGCGTTGCGGTGAATCCTTGCATCAGCCCGTCGTCCACCAGCGCTGGCCCATTGCTGGCAATGACCGGGCCAAGCTTTCCGGCCTGGTTCACCAGGATTCTGGCCTCAACGGCCGTGCCGCCGACTGGCGCCAGGGCGAACTGGCTGATGGCTATCGGGGTGTTAACCGCCAGTCCCCTGGTTTCGAAACTGACGGTCACCGGCGTGCCAGTTTCCAGCAAGTCCGGCACCGGCGTCGGCGTTTCATTGCGGTTGAAGAAAACAAACGGCACGTCCACCTGGTTCGCGTAGGGGTAAGCGCGGATACTGCCGGCGCCCGGCAACTGCGCCGATTGCGAGATGCTGGTGGCGATGTCGACGACGCACAGCGTGGTGGCGCCGCCAGCCGGATTGAAATTATTGGCCGATATGCCGATGTCTATCGTGCTGGCGAACAGCAAGGCCGCGTGATAGACGGAGTTGGCCCACTCCGCGACACAGGTGGCATACCTATCCGCCGCGCCGGTGCTGTAGATCGCCTCGCCCGAGACTGCCGCCGAGTAGCCGGCAGTGGCAATTCTATCGACAGTGCGGGCGCCGGTAAAACCCATCCTGCCGGCTGTTTCGCCATGCAATTCTGCACTACCGTTCTGGTTGATGTAGCCCCAGTGCGCTTGCGCCGACTTGTCGAGCAGCAGGCTCTGGGCCAGCAAGCCGGAGCCGATTTTGCTGCGCAAGGCGTTGATGGTATTGAATACCGTCAGGCTGCCGCTGCCGGCCGTATAGGTCGGAGCAGGGACCGAGGTGACAAGATTGCCGTCGGCGGGTGGGGCCGGGGTGGGTGCGGCGGGGGGTGTATTGCTCGCCGCGACCGGCGAGCCGCCCGAACCGCCGCCGCCGCAGCCAGCCAGCGATAGCGCCAATACCAGCAGCGGCAAGCCCCTGAACTTAGTCATGGTGTGCCTCCCGACGGCGCAGGATGAGAAGAACCAGACCCAGCCCTAGCAGGGCGATGCTGCCGGGTTCAGCGACAGTGGCCTGCGGCAGCTGGTGCGGCGTCCCGCTGGGATGGGGGCCGGGTGTCGGCATTGGATACACGACGTCGAATGGATCCGGCGCCTGCGCCGGCGCCGCTGGCGCCGGGTAGTCCAGGTAGCTGAATTCGATACTGTTGACGTTGCGGGAAGGCTGGGGCGCGGGGGCGGGATCCGCTAACGCCTGGGCCGCTGCCAGGACAGCGCAGGCCAGCAGGCAAGACTTGAACAGCGTTTTGGCTTCCATATGGCGCTCCAAAGATTTGAGTTAGAAACACTACAAACCATTCGAAGCATCAAGCGTGCCCATTGGTAAGCCACTGATTCGCCGGGCGCATCGGCGGTCCCGCGCCCGGCATGTCAAATCCGGCGACGCGCGGCGGGCGCCGGACAGGAATGGGACAGGCGCGACCGGATGCCGCGCCCGGCTCGCTCAGGAGGCCTTGATGGCGTGGCGTTCGAGCAAGTCGTACAGGGTCGGGCGCGAGACGCCCAGGAGTTCGGAAGCCTTCACGATATTGCCTTCCACGCGGGCCAGCGCGCGCACAATGGCGCGGTATTCGGCCTCGTCGCGCACCTGGCGCAGGTTGAACGGCTCCTCTTCCACCGGCGCGCCGGACAGGCCCAGGTCGTCGGCCGTGATGGCCGGGCCGTCGGCCATGATGATGGCGCGCTTGATGCAGTTTTCCATTTCCCGCACATTGCCCGGCCAGTCGTGGTGGGCGATCTGCGCCAGCGCGTCGGGGCTGAAGTGCAGGTTGCCGCGTCCCTCCTGGGCGCAGAAGCGGTTCTTGAAGTGCTGCGCCAGCAGTACCGCGTCGCCATCGCGCTCGCGCAGCGGCGGGATGGTCAGCACGATCTCCGACAGGCGGTAATACAAGTCTTCGCGGAAACGTCCGGCTTTCACCAGGTCCTTTAGGTTCTGGTGGGTGGCGCAGACGATGCGCACGTCGACCGGGATTTCCTCGTGCCCGCCGACGCGCTCGATCACCCGCTCCTGCAGGAAGCGCAGCAGCTTAGCCTGCAGCGGCATCGGCAAGTCGCCCACCTCGTCGAGGAAGAAGGTGCCGCCGTTGGCCGCTTCCACCTTGCCCTTGGTCTGCTTGACGGCACCGGTGAAGGCGCCCTTCTCGTAACCGAACAGCTCCGATTCGAGCAGGGTTTCCGGAATCGCCGCGCAGTTGATCGCCATGAAGCGTTCCTTGGCGCGCGGGCTGCCCTGGTGCAGGGCGCGGGCGATGACTTCCTTGCCGGTGCCGGATTCGCCCAGCACCATGGTGGTGGCCGAACTCGGCGCCACTTTTTCCACCTGGCGGCAAACCTTCTGCATGCCGGGGTCGCGCGAAATGATGCCGGACAGCGGCGAGTCGGCGCTGCCCTGCTGCATGCGGCGGTTTTCCTGCTGCAGCCCGTGCAGGAAGAAGGCGCGCCGGATCACCAGCGACAGCAGTTCCGGTTCGCAGGGCTTCTGGTGGAAATCGTAGGCGCCCATGGCGATCGCCTGCACGGCGTGGGCGCGGTCCTGGTTGCCGGTCAGGACGATGACCTTGGTGTCCGGGGACAGCGCCAGGATCTGCTGCAGCGTGGCCAGGCCTTCGGTGGCGCCGTCCGGGTCGGGCGGCAGGCCCAGGTCCATGGTGCAGACGGCCGGCTCGTGGCGGCGCAATTGGGCCAGGGCGGCTTCGCGGTCGCCCGCCACCACCACATCGTAGTCGTCGAAACTCCACTTGAGCTGCTTCTGCAGGCCCGGGTCGTCTTCAATGATCAACAGCTTCGGTTTGCTCTGGCTCACAACATGTCCTCGCGCCGTCAGGCGGCTTGTTCAATGGTTTGCTGGCGGTACAGCGGGAGGCTGACCGTGAATGTGGTGCCTTGCTCGGGCACGCTGCGCACCTGCAGCGTTCCACCCAGCTGGTGGATGTACTCCCGGCTTTCAAACGCGCCAATGCCCATGCCGGCCGACTTGGTCGAATCGAACGGCTTGAACAGGCGCTCGCGGATGAATTCTTCGCTCATGCCGGAACCGGTGTCGATCACCTCGACCTGCACCCGTTCGCCGGCCGCGGCCACGCGCACCGTCACCTGGCCATCGCGCGGCGTGGCTTCGATGGCGTTCTGGATCAGGTGGCCCAGCACGCGTTCCAGGCGCTCCGCTTCCGCCAGCACCCGCAGCCCCGCCTGCGCGACCTGCAGCTGCGGCTTGGGCTCGAAGGCGGCCTTCAGCGCCACGGCCTGGGCCAGCACCTGGCCCACGTCCTGCGGCACAGCCCGCTCGGGCGAGGCGGTACGGCTGAGTTTTTGCAGCATCAATTTCATTTTCTGCACCGACAGGTTGACCGTTTCCATCATATCGCGCTGGAACTCGGGATTGTCGGCATGTTTTTCCGCATTGGCGGTCATCAGCGACAACTGCGCCACCAGGTTCTTCAAATCATGCACCACGAAGGTGGAGAGGCGGTTGAAGGAGTCGAACTGGCGCGCCAGCATCAGGGCATTGTCGGCTTCCTGCTGCGCCAGGTAGGAGGCGGCCTGGGTGCCGGCGATCTTCAGCAAGTCCAGCACTTCCCAGTTCAGCTTGACGCCGCTGCGCGAGTCCATCAGGACCACGAAACCGGCCATGCGGCCCTGCAGCAGCAGCGGCACCACCAGCCAGGCCTTGGGGAAATGCTGCAGCCATTCAGGCAGCGCCACTTCCGGGTCGTGCAGCACGTGCGCGCCCACGTCGACCAGCCACTGCTTGCTCTCCATCAGCTGGCAGAACGGCGAATCGGCCGGCTCGCTGGCGTGCTGGGCTTGCACATGCCAGGAAGCCAGCGGCTCGAAGCGCTGCTCGCGGCGTACCCACAAGGCGCCGCCCTGGCTCTCCACCAGTTCGGCGAGGGCGGAAATGCTGCGTTCGCCCAGGTTGGGGCCGGTGGCCGCCAGGGTGCGGGTAAACGCCAGCCATTCTTCGCGGTAATCGTAATTGTAGCGGTAGAAGTGCTTGCTGATGAACACCTTCAGCCAAGCGCGGAAGGCCCCGGAAAACAGCACGCCGGCCAGCAGGAAAGTGGCGCCGAACAGGAAGGCCAGCTGCATCAGCCCGCCCCAGGAACCGCCCACGAAGCGCAGGTAGTACGCCGCCATGCTCATGGCCAGCAGGTAGAGCGCCGAGCCCAGCAGCGCCGCGGAATGGAAGGCCACACGGCGCGACACGGCCAGCTGGGCTGGCCAGGACTGGCTGCGCAGCATGGAAATGGCCAGCAGCGGGACGGTCAGGGCATTGACCACGCCACGCGCCGCCCACAGTTCGGGATCGAGCTCGCGCAGCAGCAGCATGTCGCTGTACAGGTAGAAGTCATAGGCGAACATGGCGCCCAGGCCAAGGCAGACGAACTTGATGGCCCAGCGCACCTGCACACTGCGGTCGCGGTACAGCTGCTCGACCAGCAGCATGCCCAGCACCGCCATGCCAAGGCGGCCGACCGACAGCAGGTGGAAGGCCAGGCCGTTCGGCAGCTGCGCCGCCAGCATGCCAGCGACGGCCATGGCCAGGTACACCGCCGCACTGACCTGGAAGGTGCGCGCACTGCGCTGCCACAGGCCCAGCATGGATAGCAGCAACGCGGTCCAGGCGGCATTGCGCAGCCATTCGGCGCCGTGCAGCACCCAGGCCGCCCACGGCACCACGGTGGCGCTGGCCATCACGCCGCCCCACAGCGCGGTGGTCAGCGAGGCGGCCGCCAGCGAACGGTGGTGCGGGCGGTGGCGCCAGCCCGTCAGGAGCAGCAAGCTAAACAAGAGGAACGCCAGCGCGGCGCTGGCGTAACTGAAGGCCGTGGTGCTGGTCGGCATCAGGGCTCCATGTGCTTAACGGCCTCCCCTGAACATGACCACCTTGATGGTATCGATCAGGACCAGCACATCGAGCAGAAGGCTGTTGTTCTTGACGTAGTACAGGTCGTACTGCAGTTTCTGCAGCGCGTCTTCGACCGTATCGCCATAGCCGTAGCGCACCTGGGCCCAGCCGGTGATACCCGGCTTGATGCTGTGGCGCACATTGTAATAAGGTACCCGCTCCGTCAGCTGCTCGACAAAGTAAGGACGCTCGGGGCGCGGGCCGACGAAGGACATTTCCCCCTTCAGCACATTGAGGATTTGCGGCAGTTCGTCAATGCGCAGCTTGCGGATGATATTGCCCACGCGCGTGATGCGCGGGTCGTTCCTGGCGGCCCACTGCGGCGTCCCGTTCTTTTCCGCGTTCTTGAACATGCTGCGGAATTTCAGGACGCGGAACACATGGCCGTCCTTGCCGACCCGCTCCTGCGAGTAGAAGATCGGCGCACCGTCCTCGATCACGATGGCGATGGCGGTGATGAGCATGACGGGCAGTGACACCACCAGCAGGGACAGGCTGGCCACCACGTCCACCGCACGCTTCATGAAGGAACGGATGAAGCTCTGGTCGAAGCCGCCGCCGAACACCAGCCACGATGGCTGCACCGACTCAACCCGGATCTGGTAGGTCTCGCGCTCGAAGAAGGTGGCGGCGTCGGTGACCTGGATGCCGTACAGCTTGCAATCGAGCAGCTCCTTGATCGGGAAGGCGCCGCCGCGGCGGTTCTGCACCGAAACCACGATTTCCGTGACGCGCTGGGCGTTGGCCAGGGCCACCAGCGAACCGCCTTCCGGCAGGTGCAGCAGCTGGTTCTGCGGCACGCAGGTTTCCTCCGACGGCACCGCGATGAAGCCGGCGATATCGTAGCGGCGGTAGTTGGTGTCGCGCACCGCCAGTTCGCCGCATTCCTTGGCCATCGCGCCGCAGCCGAGGAAAATGATGCGGGTGGCCAGGAAATGCGTGCGCGAGGTCTTCAGGAACATGGCGCGCGCCAGCAGGATGCCGGAACCGGCGATGAGGAAGACCAGCACCAGGATGCCGCGCCCGAAGTACAGGTCGGGCGCCAGGTAGAACACCAGGGTCAGGATGCAGAAACCCATGGCGAACGAAGGCATCAATTGCAGGAAGAAGGGATTGCGCAAGCCTTCCTGGAAATTGATCTGGTACATGCCCAGCGCGGACATGCTGAACACGATGGCGGCCGCAAAAATGCAGGCCGACATGAAGAAGTGGTCGAGCTTCGGTATGGCGAACTGGTCACCGTCGAAAAAACGCAGACCAGCACCGGCGTAGAACGAGCCAATCAGGATCAACACTTCCAGGAAGAGCAGGCTGAACACAACCTTGGAGATGTAGTGATTGGAAATTCTTAGCATTTTTATTCCCTCCCGCTTACTGCTTATGCCGGCCGTGAAAGCGCGCGCGGCTTTCGGACCATGCCCGGTTCCTTAGTGTTGCGGGGCCAGATGGCGGACGTACCAGTCCATGGCCTCTTTCAAACCCTCGCCGATACGGTGCGAGGGATCAAAACCCAACAGCTCACGCGCCTTGCTGATATCGGCCTGCGAATGGCGCACGTCGCCGGCCCGGAACCCCTGGTATTGGGCCTGATGCTGGCGCAGGTGCGGGAAACGCTCCTGCAGGAGTTCGCGCATCATCAGGTAAAGTTGGTTGAGACTGGTGCGCTCGTTGAGCGCCACGTTGTACACCTGGTTGACGGCGCCCGGCTTGTCGGCCAGGGCTGCCAGCAGGTTCGCTTGCACCACGTTATCGATAAAGCAGAAATCGCGGCTGGTTTCGCCGTCGCCGTTGATGAGCAGGGGACGGTTGCGGATCAGGGCCGACACCCACTGCGGGATGACCGCCGCATAGGCGCCGTCCGGATCCTGGCGCGGGCCGAACACATTGAAATAGCGCAGGCCGATGGTTTCCATGCCATAGGTACGGGCAAACACATCGGCATACAGCTCGTTGGCGTATTTGGTGACGGCATACGGCGACAGCGGCCGGCCGATGGTGTCTTCCACCTTGGGCAGGGCGGGATGGTCGCCGTAGGTGGAGCTCGATGCCGCGTAGACGAAGCGCTTGACTGGCGCGTCGCGCGCCGCCACCAGCATGTTCAGGAAGCCGGTCACATTGGTGCCGTGGGTCAGCAGCGGATCGTCGATCGAGCGGCTGACCGACCCCAGGGCGGCTTCGTGCAGGATGTAGTCTTTCCCGGCGCAGGCGGCGTGGCAGGCGGCCAGGTCGCGGATATCGGCTTCGATGAAGCTGAAGGAAGCCCAGGCTTCGGAACCGACCGCCTCGCGCACCTGGTCCAGGTTGTGCTGGTGGCCGGTGGCGAAGTTGTCCAGGCCCGTGACCTGCTGGCCGAGCTTGAGCAGCGCCTCCACCAGGTTGGAGCCGATGAAACCGGCCGCCCCCGTCACCAGCCAATGGTATCGCTGGCCACGCAAGTGCAGCCGCACGTCGTCGAACTTGCCCACTACCGCCCTCCAGGCTTCCCTAATACTTTTTTGTTACAGGCGCCAGACGCTGTAGCCAGCTTCTTCCAGGCCTGCCATATTGAATGCCGACTTCACGTCGATGAAGACGCCGCCCGGGTTCAGCTTCGAAGCCAGCTCGCCCAGCGACAGCGCCAGCAGCTCCTTGTGCGAGACCGCCGCCACCAGCGCATCGGCTTGCGGCAGGTCATCCCATGCTTCCAGACGAATACCGTATTCGTGCACCGATTCGGCGTTGTCCGCCACCGGGTCGTGCACATGCACATCGAGACCGTACGATTGCAGTTCGAACACAACGTCCGCCACCTTCGAATTGCGCAAGTCCGGGCAGTTTTCCTTGAAGGTCAGGCCCAGCACGTTCACTTTCGCGCCCTTGATGTGGCAGCCCGCCGCGATCATCTGCTTGACGGTTTTCTCGGCCACGAACTTGGCCATGCCGTCATTGATGCGGCGCCCCGCCAGGATGACCTGCGGGTGGTAGCCGATCATGTCGGCCTTGTGGGTCAGGTAGTAAGGATCGACGCCGATGCAGTGGCCGCCAACCAGACCGGGACGGAAAGGCAGGAAATTCCACTTGGTGCCAGCCGCCTGCAACACTTCCAGCGTATCGATGCCGATCTTGTCGAAGATGATCGCCAGCTCGTTCATCAGCGCGATATTCAGGTCGCGCTGGGTGTTCTCGATGACCTTGGCGGCCTCCGCCACTTTCACGGAAGAAGCCCGGTATACCCCAGCAGTCACTATCGATTCATATAGTTTAGCAACCTCTTCGAGAGTTGCTGGATTATCTCCGGACACCACTTTCAGGATAGTGGTCAGGCGGTGCTGCTTGTCGCCCGGATTGATGCGCTCAGGGGAATAACCGACGTTGAAATCCTGCGGCCATTTCAGGCCGGAATGCTGTTCCAGGACAGGAATGCAGACTTCCTCGGTGGCGCCCGGGTAGACCGTCGATTCGTACACGACGATGGCGCCCTTCTTCATGTGTTGGCCGACCGTGGTCGAGGCACCGACCAGGGGGCTGAAATCGGGGGCATGGGCGATGTCGACCGGGGTCGGCACGGCGACCACGATGTAGTCGGCTTCGGCCAATGCGGCCGGGTCGTACGTCACGTGCAACTGGGTCGCTGCGCGCAACTCCGCTTCCGACACTTCGCCGGTGGGGTCGCAGAACTTGCGGTAATTCTCAATCTTGGATTGCGACAGATCGAAACCAATGGTCTTGCGCTTCTTGCCGAATTCGACCGCCAAAGGCAGGCCCACATAGCCCAAACCTACGACTGCTACAACCTTGTTGTCATCCATATCAGGTTCCCGTGAGAATTACCTATTACTATTATGCTAATAATATATATCAGTTGGCCGGCAACTACAATGTACAGTTCACAATTCGTGCCTTTTCCACCAGGAAAAGTGAGGATTACGTGCCAGCGCGTGTAACAATCTGCCAGTATTCCGTTGGTCAAATGCGACAATGATGTATGAATCATTTGCCAATTATCTTGTGCATTTGATACGGATTGTCAATTTTACACGGAAGCCCGCAAGCTGTCACAGCCTTTCCATCGCACTGCACCATAAAGCAACGCGGCGGCCCGCAGGCCGCCGAGGTTAATCAAATTATAATTGTTTATTGAGACAAGGCGATGACGGGACGCGTGCTGGACGCGGGCGGCAGTGCCGGGCGTTGCGCCGGCGCCGCACTGCGGGCGGCGATTTCCTTCAGCTTGAACACGGCAAACGCTTGCGCCACCCACTCGGTCTGGCGCGCCAGGCTGCTGGCCGCCGCCGCCGCCTGCTCGACCAGGGCGGCGTTCTGCTGCGTGATATCGTCGATCTGCACCACCGCCTGGTTGACCTGGCCGATGCCGCGGCTTTGTTCCTCGGTGGCATGCTGGATCTCATCCATGACGCGGGTGACGCGGCCCACCGATTCGATCACTTCGCTCATGGTGGCGCCGGCGTTATTGGTCAGTTTCGCGCCCGCGTCGACCTTGGCGATCGAGCTGTCGATCAGCTGTTTGACTTCCTTGGCCGCCGTGGCCGAGCGCTGGGCCAGGCTGCGCACTTCGGTGGCCACCACCGCGAAGCCCTTGCCGTGCTCGCCGGCGCGCGCCGCTTCCACCGCCGCATTCAGGGCCAGGATATTGGTCTGGAAGGCGATGCCGTCGATCATGCCGATGATGTCGAGGATCTTGCGCGAGGACTGGCTGATATCGTCCATGGTCTGCACCACCTGCGAGACGATGTCGCCGCCGGCCGCCGCCACGCTGGAGGCCTGGCCGGCCAGCTCGTTGGCGCTGTTCACGCTGGCCGCGCTCTGCTGCACATTGCTGGTCAGCTGCTCCATGCTGGCGGCGGTCTGCTGCAGGCTCGACGCCTGCGACTCCGTGCGGCCCGACAGGTCCATGTTGCCGCTGGCGATTTCACTGGTGGCGGTCTGGATCTCGTCGAAATTGCTGCGCACGTCGCCGATGATGCTGTGCAGGTTGACGTTGGTCTGGCGCAGCGCGGCCAGCAACTGCCCCATTTCATTGTCAGCCCCGATTTCCAGCACCCCCGTCAGGTCGCCGCCCGCCATCTTGCGCGCGAAACCGGTGGCCTGGCGCAGCGGCAGCACGACGGCGCGGTGCAGCGAATACCAGAAGTACAGCGCCGCCGCGATGAAGCCGGCATTGGCCAGGGTCAGCCACGTGGGCGCCCCTTGCGCGGCACCGGAGACCGCCAGGAAGGCCAGCAGGCCGGTCAGCGCCGCCATGCCGATGCCGATATGCCGGGCCAGCGACAGATCGCGCAGCTGGCTGGCCCAGTTGCGCCAGCCGCGCTGGCGCAGGCGGCCGCGTTCGAGGCGCAGGCGGCGCGGGTTGCCGTCGCGGATTTCGCGGTAGAGACGATCGGCTTGCGCCACCTGGTCGCGACTGGGCTTGGTGCGCACCGACATATAGCCGACCGGCCGCCCCGCTTCGATCACCGGCGTGACATGCGCATAGACCCAGTAGAAGTCGCCGTTCTTGCAGCGGTTCTTCACCATGCCGCTCCACGGCATGCCGGCCTTGATCGAGGTCCACAGGTCGGCAAAGGCTTCCGCCGGCATGTCGGGATGGCGCAGGATGTTCTGCGGTGCGCCGATCAGTTCGTCCTCCGTGAAGCCGCTGACTTCGATGAAGTAGGGATTGGCGTAGGTGATCTTGCCCTTCAGATCCGTGGTCGAAACAATGGTCTTGCCCTCGTCCAGGATGAACTCCTGGCTCGTGACAGGGGTGTTGAGGCGCATGGCGGTACTCCTATTCGGCTATTTGGGAATGGATTTCGCACGAACCGGGAGTTGGGGTCCGCATGGCCGGAATGGGGCGCGATCAGGGGCCGCCTGCCATGTCATGGGCTGAAGTATAGGAAGGCGGTGCGTTGCAGAAACTCACCAAAAGTTACGATTGAAAAATTTTATAGGCAAGCCGCAACACTTGCGGCTTGCTATCAAGCGGCGGCGCCACGCCGCAGCATGCCGCGCACTTCGGCCACCATGGCGCGGTTGAAGGCCAGGCAGGCCAGGCCGTAGGCCAGCATGCCGCCCAACACCTCCGCCACCAGGGCCCAGGCGCGCGGCTGGGCGGCCAGCGGCGCGCGCAGCAGGGTGACGGCGCCGAACATCAGGGCCGCGCACAGCACGGCCGGGCCGGCGCGCCGCACCACGTCGCCGGCGCCGAGGCCGATCACCTTCAGCATGCGGCGCATGTTCAGCATCAGCACCAGCGGGTACACCAGCAGCCAGGCAAAGGCGATGCCCTGGATGCCCCAGCGGCTGCTTAGATAGAAAGCGGGCGGCATGACGGTGCAGCCCAGGATCACATTGCGCAGCCCCACACCCGGCTGGCCCAGGGCGTCGGTCACGGTCGGCAGCAGCTGCGCCAGGGCGCGGAACGGCATGATCAGGCACAGCACCTGCAAGGGCAGCACGGCGCCGCTCCAGCCCGGTCCCAGCACCACGTGCACCAGTTCGGGCGCCACGCTGGCCATGCCCCACAGCATGGGGAAGGCCAGCAGGCCCACATAGCCCAGCACTTGCAGGACGCCGGCACGGATCGCCGGCATATCGTGCTGGGCCCGCGCCAGCACCGGGAACAGGGCCTGGTTGAGAATGGCCGTGATGCGCTGCATGGGGAGCGAGGCCAGGTGCATCGAGACCGAGTACAGGCCCAGCAGCTGGTCGCCCAGCACCCGGCCCACAATCAGGATATCGGCCTGCATGAAGCAATACCACAGCAGGCGCGCCGCCGTCATCTTGCCGCCGAAACCAAGCAAGGCGCCCATGCCCTGCCCCGGCCACTGCGGCCGCCAGTAACTGGGCGCGCAGCAGTTCAGCGCCAGCGCGCGCAACAGCAGGCTGGCCAGGGTACCCAGCGCCAGCGCCCAGACGCCCGCCCCGGTCAGGGCCAGGGCCAGCGTCACCAGACTACCGCCAACGGCCCCGCCCAGTTCGATCAGCGAGCGCTCGCGGTACGCCAGGTCGCGCTGCAGCTGCGCGTCGGGCAGCACCACCAGCGGCAGCAGCAGGAATTGCGAGGACAGCGCATGCACCAGCGCTTGCAGGCGCGGCTCATGGTAGAAGGCCGCCACCAGGGGCGCCGCCGCATTGGCCAGCGCAAACAGCAGCAGGTTGACCAGCCAGATGATGCCGAGCGCCTTGCGGAAGTCCTGCTCGCTGACTTCCTTGCGCTGCACCAGCGCCGGCCCCAGCCCGACTTCGGAAAACATGAGCAGCAGGCCCAGCAGCACAGTGGCCATGGCCAGCAAGCCATAGTCGGTCGGCAGCAGCAGGCGCATCACATAAATCGTGATGCCCCAGGTGATCACCTGGCTGCCCAGCTTTGCGCCCGCGACCCATTTGACGCCGCGTGCGACTTCGGACTGCAGGTTCATTGGGTCCGCACCCAATAGCGGTGCAGGCTGTTCGGCAGGCGCAGGTGGAAGGACAGGCGCCCTTTGCCCAGGCGCATGGCCAGCAGGAAGGCATAGGTGGTAAACCGGCTCAGGTACTTACCGGCGAACTCCGGCGCCTTGAGCATGCTGCGCAGGCTGTCGGCGCCGCGCCGCGCATGCTGGCGCAATTGCTCGGGGCCGAATTCGTCCCACTGGTAGCTCATTTCCGTCGGCACCGGCAGCGGGCATGGCACATGGCCCGGATAGGCCTGCCATGGCACTTCCAGCACGCCGCCGCCGAAGCAGGCCAGCCAGTCCATGTAGAACACGTGGCGCAGGAAGGGGTCGGCCGGTTCGGACAGCACGCCTTCCAGCAGCTCGCCGTCGAAGAACGGCAGCTCGAACTCGATGCGCGTGGTATCCAGCGTTTCGAAATGGTGGAACAGGTGGCGGCGCTGGTCGTTCAGCACCAGGAACAGGAACATCTTGTGGGCCGGGTCGCGCGGGGTCAGCGCATCGAGTTCGGCGCGCATGCCCTGCTCCACCTGCTGCTGCAGCTGGCGGCCCAGTTCCGGCTTCATCAGGCGCACCGACAGGTGGCAGTGGTTGAAGTCGCGGAAAATGCCGAGCGCCTGGTCGGGCCGGCCGGCGCGCACGGCGGCGTACATGGCTTCGGTCAGGTAGACCGCTCCCATGCAAACGCTGCCGCCGTCGCCGGACCAGATCACCTGGGGGCGCGGCAATGGGCCGGCCGTGGTCTGCGCCTTGCCCAGCCATTCGAGCACGGACGCTTTGCTGTACGGGTCGCCTTCCACAAAGGGGCGCATTTCCAGGCGGCTATGGGTGGTGCCGAGGCGCTCGGCAGCCATGGCGCCCAGGCCCTGGTCCTGGCTTTGGGCCGGGGCGAAATTGCTGGTGGCGACAGCCACCTCCTCATCGCGCAGGGCTGCCACGATGGCGCGCGAATCCAGGCCGCCGCTCAGGAAGGCAGCCGCCGCGTGGTCGCCGCCCAGGCGTGCGCGCACGGCCTCGCGGAAGATACGGTACAGGCGCTGCGGCCCCGGCTCCCCGCCGGCGGGACGCGCCGCGATCTGGTCCCAGCGCCAGTAGCGGCGGCGCTGCAGGTCGGCGCCATCCACGCTCAGCACTTCACCGGCGTGCAGGCAGACGATGTCGCGGTAAGGGGTGCGGTCCGACAGGGGGAAGCCGAAGCAGGCCGCTTCCGCCACGCCTTGCAAGTCGAGTTCGCGCGGCATGCCCTGCAGCGCTTCCAGGATGCGCTGGGCCGTGGCAAAGATCACAAAGTCCTTCTGAATCCAGCAATACAGCGGACGCACGCCGCACTTGTCGGTGGCCAGGTGCAGGCGCCCATCGTCGTGCGCCACCACCAGGCAATAGGTGCCGCGGCTGGCGCGCAAGCCGTCCTGGGAGCCGGCAGCCAGCTCATGGGCCAGCTGCGCCAGGCTGGCGTCGCGGCCCAGGGCGGCGGCGCCCGGGGGCTGCAGCAGTGGCGCACCCGCCACAAAGGCATGCAGGCCGTCGCCGTGATAGGCGCCGCTGCCGCCCAGTGCGCCGAGCTCCAGACTGACAACAAAGCTGCGGCTGGTGTGGATTTCACGCAACCTTGCCTCATCGCCCGGATGGCGCGAAAGATTGCGCCGCAGCTGGTCGATCAGCGCGGGCGGCAAGGTGGCGGCGGGATGGCGGGCGACAATTCCGGCAAAGATAGACATGGTAGCGAGGATTAGGTGTGCATTCCGTACCAGCGTATCGGATTGCAATTAGGATAAGTTAGATGGTCGGTAGCCGCAAGCACTGCGGGTAGCGCAAAGATTGACAAAATGTCCACTATATTAACTGAATGACACAGGTCAGGCAATGTCATTCAGTTAATACAATTGACACTCAAGCGGCGCTGCTGGCATGATTCGAATGGTTAAATGGCAACTTTTCACGGGGGTCAAATGCTCCAGCTGTTCAGTTCGATCAAAGCCCGGTTCACGCCGCCTCCGCCACTACCGCAGCGCGCTGCGGATGAACGCACCGCCGACCAGCGCGGCTTGCCGCCCGACGATCCCGGCATCGATGCCGTGATTGCCGCCTGCACCGACTGGCTGTGCGCGGCCCAGGACCATTCCGCCTCGGCCGACGGCGGCATGGCCCGCGATTTCAGCCTGGTCAAGGGCTGGTCCACATCCTATCCCGAAACCACCGGCTACATCATTCCCACCATGATCGACCTGGCCTGCCGCCAGGAGAGCGCCGCACTGCACCAGCGGGCAAGGCGCCTGCTGGATTGGTTTGTCGCCATCCAGTTCCCGGAAGGCGGCTTCCAGGGCGGCCGCATCGATTCCACGCCGCGCGTGCCGGTCACTTTCAATACGGGCCAGATCCTGCTCGGCCTGGCCGCCGGCGCCCGGCAATACGGCGATCCCAAGTACTTCGACGCCATGCACCGCGCCGCCGCCTGGCTGCGCGACTCCCTCGATGAGGATGGCTGCTGGCGCAAGCACCCGACCCCGTTTGCCAAGCCTGGCGAAAAAGCCTATGAAACCCATGTGTCCTGGGGCCTGTTCGCCGCCGAGCGCGTTGCGCCGGGCCATGGCTACGGCGAGGCCGGGCAGCGCCAGGTGGCCTGGGCGCTGACCAAGCAGCAGCCCAACGGCTGGTTCGCCTCCAACTGCCTGAACGACCCGCAGCACCCGCTCAGCCACACGATCGGCTATGTGCTGCGTGGCGTACTGGAAGGCTACCTGCTGTCGGAACGCCCCGAACTGCTGGCCGCCGCCATGCGTACGGCGAACGGGATGCTCGAAGTGATCGGTGCCGACGGTTTCCTGGCCGGCCGCCTGGACAGCCAATGGCGCCCGGCTGCCGATTACGCCTGCCTGACCGGCTCGGCGCAAAACGCACACTGCCTGTTCCTGCTCTACCAGCTGACCGGCGAGCAGCGCTACTTCGACGCCGGCCAGCGCCTGAACCGCTATGTACGCCGCAGTATCAAGATCGACGGCCCGAAAGAAACCCGCGGCGGGGTCAAAGGTTCCTTCCCGGTCGACGGCGACTACGGCGAATACGAATTCCTGAACTGGGCCGCCAAATTCTGCATCGACGCCAATTTGCTGGAACAGGACTTGCTGAAAGCACGCCATGCTTAAGCAGGCCAAGCGGCTGGCCAAGGCGCTACTGGAACAGCTGCGCCGGCGCCGCAGCGCCAAGGCCGCCGAACAGAACCTGCGCCATGTCAGCCGCGAAGAGCTGGTGGCCGGCCTGCACCGGCTCGGCATTGCCAAGGGCGATGCCGTCTTCATCCACTCTTCGCTGAAAAGCCTGGGCTTTGTGGATGGGGGCGCCACCACCGTGGTGCAAGCGCTGCAGGAAGCGGTCGGCCCGCAGGGCACCCTGGTGCTGCCCACTTATTACATGCCGGGCGGCTCGATCCGCGCCACCTGCCTGATGGAAGACTATGTGTTTGATGTGCGCAAACACGGCACCAATATGGGACGCCTGCCGGAAGCCTTCCTGGCCAGCGCCGGCATTTCCCGCAGCGTGCACCCGACGCACTCGGTTTCCGCCTGGGGCCGCCACGCGGCCTACCTGACCGAGGCCCACCACCAGGCGCCGTCGGTGTTCGGCAAGGGTTCGCCGTGGGAGCGCTTTGTCGGACTGGAGAATGCCAAGGTACTGGGGCTGGGCATTTCGATGGGCCCCGTCACCTTCTATCACGTCCTGGAAGACGCCATGGGCGAGGATTTCCCCGTGCCTGTGTGGGGTAAGGAACGCTACCGCCTGCCATGCATCGACGGCACCGGCCAGCGCTGCGAAGTCGCACTGCGTCCCTTCGATCCGGAGCTGGCGCAGCGCCGCATCGACCACCGCTCGCGCGCCGACCTGCGGGCCTGGTTCATGGAGGAATTCAAGCGCGCCGGGCTGCTGCATGAAGGCCAGGTGGGCGAAGCACCGTCGTGGTGGATCCCGGCCCGCGGCTTCTTCGAGCACCTGCAGCGCCTGGCGGGCGAAAACCTGACTATCTATTCCACTCCGGAGCAATTGGCGGCAAGGCCGCCGGGCGCTGCGACCAGCGCGCCCCCAGGCGTATCATCGGCAGCTCGACCAGATGGTAGCCAAGTCCAGTCAGCAGTACCATGAGCGCCAGGAAAACGCCCCACTGCCAGAACGGATGGACCTTTTCCAGCGTGCGGAACGCCAGCCACATCAAGGGCGGATGGAACAGGTAGATGCCGTAGCTATACTTGGCAATGAACTTGCAGGCACGGTTCAGGCGCGGCGCGGCCAGCTCGCGCAGCCAGGGAATGGCCAGCCCGACTGCCAGGCACACCAGCCAGCGGCCGTAGTTATTGGCGCGCGGCTCCGCATAAACGACGAAGACCAGGCAGGCGGCAGCCAGCAATAGCGGCCACATCCAGCCGGGAAGCCGCGCCCGGTCCTGCAGGCGCCAGGCAAGCACGCCGGCCAGGAAACAGGGCGCGAATTCAACCACGCTGAGGCGCGGGCTCAGCATCGGCTGCAACAGGGCCAGGGGGATCGACAGCGCCCACAAGGCCAGCAGCCAGCGCAGCGGCCTGTGCCTGAATAGCAGGAACAGCAGCGGCAGCAGCAAATACATCTGCACTTCCAGGCACAGCGACCACAGCACGGTCGACATATAGCGCGCATAGACCAGGTTCTGGATCAGCAGCAGGTTGGCCAGCAGTTCGAACGGCGTCCAGCGCGCATCCATGAACAAGTAAATCCCCAGCAGCATGACGGCAGCCAAGGGGTAGATGCGGCAGGCGCGTTGCAGGTAGAAGGCGCGGAACATGGCCGCGCCGGCCAATTGCTGGCGTTCCAGCGACTGCATGAGCACCAGGCTGGTGTGCACGAAGAACAGCATGACGCCCAATTGTCCCAGCGCGAACGAGGTGGGATTGGTGCGGATGGTGTAGCCCGCCACATGCGCGGCCAGCACCAACAACACGGCGACCGCGCGCAGGAAATCCAGATTCGGCTTGAGCATCGCGGCTCCGATCGCATCGGTGCGGGACTTCCAGTCTGCATGAGGAGCGCCGCTCGGCACTTGAGCAAGCGCAATGGTGCGCATGACCGCCAACGCGCGCGATTTTCAATGTCAATTGTGAAACATTACATTCATCACATTACCCATTCGATGAGATGAAAATGACTAGCCTGAAAATGAGTGTGCCAGCGCCCCGCGCATCGGAAAGCCGCGACCAGGATACACAACCATTTGTGCTGCGCCCCCACCGTCCCGAGGACTTGGCATGGATCACGCAACGACACGCGCTGTATGCCCGGCAGCAGGGCTGGGACAGCAGCTTCGAAACGATGATTGGCCAGATCTGTGCCGACTTCGAACGCGATTTCGATCCCGCTCTTGAGCGCTGCTGGATCGCCGAAATGCATGGCGAACCGGTCGGCTCCATCGTGCTGGCGCGCAGTGGCGAAGAGCGTGTGGGCAAGCTTCGGCTGCTGTTGGTGGAGGAGCAGGCGCGTGGCCATGGCCTCGGATCGCACTTGGTGGACGAATGTCACCGCTTCGCACGCCAGGTGGGTAAGCGCAAGATGCGCCTGTGGACGACTGACCAGCAAAAGGAAGCACGCCTGATTTACCAGAGGAAGGGCTATGTGCTGGTGGCGCAGGAACCGGTTCACGCCTTTGGCAAGGACATGATCAGCGAGACCTGGGAGTTCAGCCTGCCCGATTGGCCCTGACCAGCTTGCCGCTGAAGTTGCCCGAGTCACGTTTCGATGCCGCGCACATTTGAGAAATATCGAAAGCTGGTCCTTCCCGCAATGCCAGCATTAATTCGCAGCGCCGAATTCCAAGTCATGCGAAAGCCAGCGCAATTTTTCGAGAGCTTTCCTGGAAATTAGCAGCCTGTATTGAAAGGTGGCAATCACAGAAAAGGGGGATGTCATGGACCGCAGATCTGCGCTGACTTTACTCGCGGGTGGGATCTTGATCGGCTGTGGTGGTGGCGGGGACGCCACGAATCCGTCTGCACCTTCGGCACCAGCAGCAACAACAGCCCCGCTCCGAAAAGTGGCTCAAGTCCAATCGCCTATCCGTATCGTACAGGCGTGTCCTTATTGGTGTTGGGCAGCGTCGATCTCGATGATCTTCGCGGACAATCATCATGCAGTCGATCAAATGCGAATCGTCCAGTCTGCTCTTGGCGGCGCGATCGTTTGCACGCCCGGGCCCTCAAGTCAGATTACCGGGCTGTTAAGCCGGTCCTGGATCGATGATTCCGGACGTACTTTCCAATCCGTCGTCACCGCTGGCTATGACTTTACGAACGGAATTTACGCAATCGATAACCGCTTCATTATCAACGAACTCATTGCGGGTCGGCCCTTGCTTTATGGCGATACTCAGCACGCGATGGTCATTGTATTGGCGGAATACATTGATTCCCTGTTCGAACCAAGGATTACAAATATCGGCGTCATTGACCCCTGGCCCGATTCGCCGGGATTCCACTATCTTTCGGCGTCGCAGTTAGTGATGCGAAATTTAGGCGGGGAGGCAACGTATATCGCGAGTGTGTCGATCATCGGCTGATAACACCGACCTTCCCACCTTGGCATGGCCTCAAGCGGCAGTGAGCGCGCCGGCACCTGTCGCCTTGCGTTCGCACCACGCCGCACCAACCTTGATCATCGGGTGTTCAATCAAGTGATAGCCCAGGAAAGGCAACACGACCATCAAGGCCCAGAACAGGCCCCACTGCAGCACGGGATGCCTGCCGGCCAGCGTATCGAAGCACAAAGCCAGCATCGGGTAATGGAAGAGGTAAATGCCATAGCTGTACTTGGCAATGGTTTTGCTCGCGTAATTCAAGGCCGGCGTCCGCAATTGGCGCATCCACGGAATGGTCAGGCCCAACGCCAGGCAAAGTGCCCAACAAGAATAGAAATTCGCACGCGTCTCGGCAAACAGGATGTAGACCAGGCTGAAGACAGCCAGGGTAAGCGGCCACAGCCAAGCAGGCAGCCGCTCCCGATCCTGCAGCCGCCAGGCAATCACCCCGCCCAGGAAGCACGGTATGTAGGAGAGCACATCCAGGCGCGGCGTCAGCAGCGTCGGCACCAGGGTTAGCGGCAGCGTCAGCAGCCAGCATGCCAGCAGCCATTTCAGCGGCCGGTGGCGGAAGAACACGAACAAAAACGGCAGCATGCAATACATCTGGACTTCCAGTGGCAGCGACCACAGCGGATCGCTCATCAGCCGGGCGTACGTCAGGTCCTGGACCAGCGCCAGATTGGCGAACAACTCGAAATGGGTCCAGTTCTGATCCATCAGGAAATAGATCCCAAGCACCAGGGTCATCGACAAGGGATAGATGCGGCAAATGCGCTGGATATAGAAGCGCTTGAACAGGGCCGTGCCGCTTGCCTGCTGGCGTTCGAGCGATTGCATCAGCACCAGGCTGGTGTGCACGAAGAAAATCATGACGCCCAACTGCCCCATCGCATACGTGGCTGGCGCAGCATGGCCGGATGCAGTGCGGAACACGTGCGCGAACAGCACGAACAGGACTGCCACGGCGCGCAACAGGTCAAGGTTCGGTTTATTCGTCATGGCGCAGCACCAGGAAAAGTCAGGATTTGTTCTTGCACGAGCAGCATGGACTGCGCTGACTCATGGAAAGCGCAGGCGCCACGGTCGCGCTCGGCGCAAGGGATTGACTTCCACCACCAGAGCGCAACGGGTCCAGCCTGCCGCGGCAAAGGCGCGCAAGGATGGATTGTTGTTGTGCCACACACGCGCAAACAGGCATTCAAACCCCTGCTCCGCCAAGTCTGCGGCCGAAACGGTAATCAAAGCCGGCGCCACCTTGCGGCCGCGCATGGAAGGCGCGGTAATGATTTGCACCAATTTGGCCTGCCCCTCCCGTAACGGCCAAAAACCGCGCGGGCGGTAGCGTTCGCCGTACCAGTAAAAACACAGGCCGACGATCCGCCCCCCCTCGCGGCAGGCATAGGCGCAGGCGCCGTCGCCGGCGTAAAAAGCTTGCTCGCGCATCAGGGGATCCGAACAAGCTTCGATTTCCGCGCGCTGCACCGGGCCAATGTCAAAGCCGGCGGCCTGTGGCGGAATCGGGGCCGGGCCGGCAGCAGTGCGGCGTTGCAAGATGCGGTAAATGGCGTATTCGCCCAGCACGACGTGGGCGAGACGCTTGAGCAGTTCCTTCATGCAGCAGCGCTCCGGCCAAAACGCAGCATGCGCTTCAGGCGCGCCTTCAGGCCTAAGCGTTCAACCACGCGCCCCAGCCAGCCCGACAGCAGGTTCATGGCGTAATGCGCGCGCAGCAGCAGGCTGTTGGCCACGCTGCGGCGTACCAGGAAAATATTGGCGCACAGGCGCTGCTCGGTGGCGAACAGGCGCTTGTGATCCGACTCGCCTTCGGTAAAGTCGAAGAAGCGGAACTTGCCCTCCTTGAACAGGTCTTCCAGCGCCAGCCATTGCAGCACGGTGCCAACCGACAGCTTCATGTATTCAGGATCGTAGCCTTGGTAGGAGTAGCTGAGCACGCCTTCGCTGGCGGGACAGAACAGGTAGGACACGGCCCGTTCGCCATCGAACAACAGGTAGGCGCGTGCCGCATCGGCGGCCGCCCAGGCCTGCGCTTGAGCGCGGAAGGATTCGGTGGTCGGCAACCCGGCGTCAAGCAGGCGGTCCTGATAGGTGCGGCGCGAGAGCGGCAAGGCCAGTTGCAGGAAGGTTTCGATTTCAGCCGGGGTGCGGTACGCTTGCCAGCGCAGCGTGCCGCCAGTCTGTTCGGCGAACTTGCGCACCTTGCGCGTGATGGTGGCGCGCGTCTTGGAAGAGAACTTGGCCTGGTAAGCCTCGAAGCCCATGCCCAGGTCGATGAAGCAATGGCGATAATGCTGCGGCACGTAACACAGGTAGTCGCCGCTTGCGCGGAACACCGGCGCTTGTTCCTCGAGCGGAACGCCACGCTCGACAAAGCCCTGGCTGCCGGGCAGCAGTTCCTGCACCGGCGCCTGCAAGGCTTGCGGCTGGCGCACTGGCGCACCGAGTTTTTCCGGACGCACTTGCAGCGCCACGGCCACGCTGCCCAGGGTCAAGTCGCTCAGAGAGAAATTAAACGGAACCTGGCGCAATTCCCAGTGGCTCATCTACGCCTCCGGCAACAAGACTGTTCGGAGCGGTACCAGATGTCCACTTCGACTGTAATCAATACATCTAGCATGGGCGCGCAAGCATCCAGTTAACAAAATTTACATAATATTAACGAGTGCCTACGGCCGGCGCAAGCCGGAACGGAATCGGGCGAGGAAAAAATGTGGCGCGGCTGGCGGGGATCGAACCCACGACCCTCGGCTTCGGAGGCAGAAGGCCTGCTCCACTCCCAAATTTTCCCAACTTTCATCTGGTTTGCTTTCCATTATTTTTCAATGAGTTAGTGCGGGCGATTTAATTTTTCAACATTACTTAAAATTCCGGCAGTTAACGCTACACTGTAACCCTAGCGTAACCCAGTTTTCTGCGTTGCCTGAGGAGTGCCCGTGGAGCAGAACCGCTTTGTATTCACAGTAGCAGCCCTGAACAAACTGCCGCCCGCGTCGCCAGGCCAGCGTGATACTTATCACGACCTGAAAGAACCCGGTCTGTCCCTGCGCGTTGGTCCAACTGGCAAAAAGCAATTCGGCGTATTCAAGCGCACCAAAAACGGTCCCCCCATCCGCATCACCCTCGGCGCCTTCCCCGACTTAAGCATCGAACAGGCGCGCACCAAGACCCTGCAGATCAAGAACAGCATCGCCCTGGGTAGCGACCCGGCCGAAACGCTGCGCGTGAAGCGCAAGGAGATGACGCTGGGCGAGGCATTTAAGTGGTTCATTGAGAATCACGCCGAACCCAACGGCCTGAAAACCATCGATGGGATGCGTGGCGACTTTGAGCGGTACCTCGGCGCACTCTCTGACGCGCCTCGCAAAAAACACGGAAAACTGCGCACCAAGTCCGCCGGCTCGGTGAACTGGCAAAACCGCCGCCTGTCTAACATCAAGCCCACTGACGCCGCACAATTGAAGGCTTCGCTCGCAAAGCATTCTGGCAAGGGTGCCGCCAACCATGCGGTGAAGCTGTTACGGTCCGTGTTTAATGTCGTGATCAAAGCAAAAATTTTTGTCGGCACCAATCCTGCAGAAGATATCGGCGTTCTCAAAATCCAAGACCGCGACCGTTTCCTGGAAATAGACGAGATGAGCCGCCTTTTGGACGTGCTTGATCGTACCCCCAACACTGATGCACGCGACTTCATTCTGTTGGCGATCTTCACTGGCGCCCGCAAGGGGAACCTCATTGCCATGAGCTGGGACAATATCTCCATGGACCGGGCCGTATGGTCTATTCCTGACTCGAAAAATGGCGATCCGGTCGATGTTCAACTTACACCTGAAGCGGTTGCGGTCCTGAAACTCCGCGAAGGCAAGCATAAGCAGTGGGTATTCCCCGGCAAGGGTAAAACCGGGCATTTGCAGTCGCCGAAGCGCGGCGTGAGTTCAATCTTCAAGGAAGCAGGTATTCAAGAGGTACGCATTCACGACCTGCGCCGAACTCTCGGTAGCTGGCAAGCCATTAACGGTAGCTCGCTGCTGGTTATCGGCAAATCCCTGGGGCACAAATCCATGGCTTCCACGTTGATCTATGCACGCTTGACGCAGGCGCCGGTCCGCCAGTCGGTCGAAATGGCCACCGCAGCCATGATGGCAAACAAGCCTGGCAAACCTGCACCAGCCACCATTGATACATCTTCGGAAGAGTACTACTACTTCGGCGCGTAGGTATCAGCGGGCACGTTCTTACCATGCGTTCGACGCAGCCGGTCAGAAGGTTCAAGAGCCACGATTTTCTCGGAGGGAATGTCTCAAGTGAAAAGCAAACAAGAGTTGGAGTCTACGGATGAGCAACTAGCAAGGTTGCATCGCGCATTCGTTGCCGGTGATCGATCAGC
Source organism: Pseudoduganella violaceinigra DSM 15887 (assembly GCF_000425385.1). Lineage (GTDB taxonomy): Bacteria > Pseudomonadota > Gammaproteobacteria > Burkholderiales > Burkholderiaceae_D > Rugamonas > Rugamonas violaceinigra. Next base: position 207,480 of record NZ_KE384356.1, read on the forward strand.
GCTCTTTGAGGCATTGTTGTTGGCCCCGCAGCTCAAGGTACCTTCGCCAGAGTGGCTTGCCGATGCTGCACAGGATGTACAGCGAGGTCTAGTCTCGGGACGTTACCGTAGCCCAAATCATGCCGTGGGCTGGACCAACAATGGAAAGAAAAAACGGGTCACCCGACAACGCCGTGCGATGCTCGCATCGAAAATTCTTGCAGAGCTGTTCCGCTACCGCCTTGAGGGTCGCAGCATGACAAGAAGAATTTACGCCATAACAATCGCCGGCAAACTCGGCATAAGTTCTCGTGACGTCGTGTTCGTGTATGAAAATCATGGCAAATTCATCAAAAGCATTCCCCAAAAACGAAAGGATCAGGCAGATACCTACAGCTATGCGGAAATTACATTCCCAGCAGCAATAGTGGCCGCGACAGCGTGAGCTGAGCGAACCACGTTAACTCCACAGAAACTTGGCACCCCACTGGAAACGGGGGCAATAACACCAATAGCTCAAATCGGGTCCACTTTCACGCGCAAAATGGACCTGCTATTTGAGGGGTATGAACCTACCATCACTTCAAGCAATCCACCGCAAAGTGCGGAAAGGATGAGTAACTTGGAGTGAAAATGAAAATTCCGAATCCCCCAGCTGTTGAAGCAGCACCTAGCAAATCCGCCCCCCGCAGCCCATGCTACGAAAGCGTGCAACCTATGCTTGCGTCGGAGCTGACTTCCCCAGACTACCCATCGTGCCTCGCCTCGATGCCAGTACACGTCGGCCCGGACGTCGCCGCGCTTTACCTCGAAGTCAGCGAACAGACTCTGGCGATCTGGCGCTGCACCAAGCGCTACCCGCTGCCGTACATCAAAGTTGGTCGCCTGGTCCGCTATCGCCTGAGCGACCTCGAAGCGTTCCTGGTACTGCGCACCATTGAAGCCTCTTACAACAAATAGGAGGCGTAATGGTTCCCGCAATGCCACCGCTCCAACTCCAGCTCCTCGGTTCTCTGGTGACAAGCCAGGTCATCGATGCCCCAGCTCGAACCCGCAGCAAGCCGCTGTCGCTGACCGACGACCGTCATCGCGCCGCCCTCCAGCAACTGCTGCATGGCCCAACGCCGCTGGCACAGGTCGCCCGAGCCGCCGGCACGTTGGATGCGCAGGGCCTGGTAAGCGAGCTGCGTGCACTCGATCTGGACGTGCAGATCGTCATGGTTCCCAGCCCAATTGAGGGCAACGCCGCAACCGACATGGTAATGGTCTGCTGCCTAACGAAGCGCGACACCCGCAAAGTGTTGCAGCACATCAAAAAGCAGGAGCGCAAGAATGACTCGCTCTGACCCATTCCTGAACGACGCCGACCTGAAGTTCCTGAAGGCGGTCACCAGCGGCGATTTCAAGCACTCCAAGTACTTCAGGGAAAAGGACGACGAAGAAGTGTCGGGCATCGCGGATAACGTCCGCAAGGCAGGTCATCACGTCTGCCACCTCTTCGTCAAGATTGAAGTACCCGATCATCCTCCCCACTGGAAGGCGTTCTACTACATGGAAGGTGATGACGTCATGCGCCACTTCGGTGACGACGCCGAAGTACGCTTCCCTTCCCCATCGTTGACGGTGCGCCCGCGCACCGAAGTCCGGGCAAGTATGCCCCGCGAACCGGTTGCGTCCATTGAAACCTCTGCTGACGCCGCCATCGGCCCGGAGGAAGCTGTTATCACCTACGCGCTCCTCTCCATATTGGGGAGCATGTGAACATGTTCTATTACCCCCACAACATCGGTGACTTCGACCGCGACACCCGCCACTTGACACGTATCGAGCGCAGCATTTACCGCGACATGATCGATCTGTATCACTTGACCGAAAAACCGCTAACCAGCGATGAAGCTGCGCTGTGCCGCAAATTGCTGGCCCACAGCGAAGAAGAAGTTCTGGCCGTAAAGCAAATTCTGCGCGAATACTTTATTGCGACCGACAATGGCTGGCGCCACTTAACCTGCGAATCGAATCTGATCGAATACTGGGATAAGCAAGAAAATTGCAGCAAAGGTGGCAAAGTTGCCAAGCAACGACGCGACACCAAGAAAGCAGCAGCCGTACAGATGACTAGCGGTGCTGGAGCAGTGCTGGAGCATCACGTCAGCACTGCTAACCAAGAACCATTAACCAATAACCAGGAACCAGATTCATTTACTCCCCCTGACGGGGGAGTTGTCATCGGCGCTGCCGAAGACGCGCCGCCATCCGCCACAAAACGCAGCAAAGTGGCGAAGACGACGCCCCCCTGCCCACACGAAGAAATCATCACCCTGTACCACGAGTGCCTTCCCATGTGCCCAGCAATCCGCGACTGGACCAAGGCACGGCAAGCCAAACTTCGCGCACGCTGGAATGAAGCGCCACAACGCCAGAATCTGGATTACTGGCGCCGTCTCTTCGAGTACGTAGCTGGCAATGCATTCTTGACCGGACGTGAACATGGTCCAGGCAAACGTCCGTTCTACGCAAACTTGGAGTGGATCGTGACGGAATCCAATTTCACCAAAATCCGCGAGGCGTTCTATGACCGCTAACTGCATGTTGGACCCATTACCGCTATTCGCAGAGGAGGCTGAGCAATCGGTGATCGGTGCACTGCTGCGCCATAACGGCGCCATCGACGACCTGGGCGACTTGGCACCGGACCACTTCTACCGCGCCGACCACCGCATGGTGTATGTCGAAGTTCTGCGCCAGATCAAGGCCAAGCAGCGCGCCGACGTGGTGACGGTCGGCCTGGCATTACCGGACCTGCCGGATGGCATGGCGTACCTGAACTCCATCGCGCAAAGCGTGCCAAGCGCGGCCAATGTTCGCTACTACGCCAGCATCGTGCGCGACCGTGCCGTGCGCCGTACCGCCCTGGCCATGCTAAACGAATACGCACAGATACTGCGCCGTCCTGGACCACGCCCGGTGCTGGAAGAGCTGGACGCCTTGCAGTCAAAGCTGGGGACGCTAAGCCAGGGCGTCGTGATCAAGGAGCCAGTGCGGCTGGCCGAGGCCATGGTGCCCTATCTGGAGCGCTTTGAAGGCCGCACCGACGGGGTGGTGCGCGGCACGCCAACCGGCTTTGAAGACTTGGACGCATTGCTCACGGGTGGTCCGCGTGACGGCGCGCTGGTGATCGTCGCTGGAAGACCGTCTATGGGCAAGACGGCCCTGGCGATGAACATCGCCACCAACGTGGCCGGCGCAGGCTATCCTACATGCGTGCTGTCCCAGGAAATGATGAACGACGACCTGCTTGACCGCGAGTTCGCACAGGTTGGGTCCATCGATCTGAAAAACATCATCAGAGCCAGCATGTCGTCGTTGGAATGGGACCGCTTCGGCCAAGCCAACATCACGATGGCCGACATGCCATTGTGGCTGGATGACAGCGAGGGCCTGACCCTGCTGCAGGTGTGCCGCAAGGCCCGCCAGCACAAGCGCAAGCACGGGTTGAAGCTGCTGGTCATCGACTACCTGCAACTGATGTCGGGCGACGGCGATCCGCGCAAGAACCGCAACACGCAAATTGAGGAAATCACCCGTGGCCTGAAATCGCTGGCGAAGGAATTGGGCATCGTCATCCTGTTGTTGTCACAACTGAACCGCAACGGGGCCAACAAGTCGCGTCCGCAACTGGCCGACCTGCGCGATTCCGGCGCCATCGAGCAGGATGCTGACATCGTCATCTTTGTCCACCGCGAAGAAGTAGACAACCCGCAGACCCATCTGAAGGGCTTTGCCGACGTATTCGTGGCCAAGAACCGCCAGGGCAAGGTGGACGACGTGCTGCTAGAGTACCAGGGACCGTACACCCGTTTTATCACCGCACGCCGCCCGCGACCGAGCGATCCACACGTCAACTCGCAGCGCCGTGGGCTGGCCCGCGACCTGTAACCACGCCCGGTGGAAAACATGGCGAACATAGAAACCGCAACCGTAATGCCCGCCTCGATCACGGCAGAAATTGCGACCAACGCACCAGCAAATGCAGCGCTGATCCTTTCTAGCTTCAGCACCCTATTCGGCCCGCAACAGCTGGTACCGCTGGTGGATTCCTTGAACGCTCTGGCGGCGAAGGTTCAGGGGGGCGACCTTTCGGTCGTCGAGCAAATGCTGGTCAGCCAAGCCGTGGCCTTGCAGGGCGTGTTCACGAACCTAACGCATCGCGCAGCGGCCCAGACCAACCCACGCCTGCTGCAAACCCAACTCGGGCTGGCATTACGAGCGCAAAGCCAAGCGCGTTCCACGCTTGAAGCACTGATTCAGCTCAAGCAGCCACCTTCGCCAACCTACATCAGCCAGGCAAATATAGCCGCGCAACAACAGGTCAACAACCTCCTAGCAGAAACGAGTAAGCCATTAGAAGTATGCGGTTTCAACCAAAACAAACTAATGGAGGCATGCGATGAGCAACGGCTGGACGCAGGAGCGGCGGCGACGCCAAAGCGAGCTGATCCAGGCTTGGCAACCCTGGCAACGATCAACAGGGCCTAGGACCGATGATGGCAAGAAACGCATCAGCATGAACGCATTGAAACACGGGCTAACGTCCCGAGAAGCCATCGAGGAGCGCCAACTCTCTCGCAAGTTACTCGAAGCGTGTACTCAATCGTATCAAGGCTGGGAACATGTCCGCAAAAAGGTGGCCCGGCTATCGTGATGCGCTAAAGCCTGTCTATTACTTCGCAATTTTTAACCGAACAAGGAGGTAACAATGACAATGAAGAACACGCCCAGGACAGACGACGACGCCCCGGTTCCGCTCACGCCAACGCATGTGCTGTTGATCGCTGCCGATACGGTGTATGGCGATCCCAATGATTCAACACCTGAGGGAAAGCAATATGCACTGCGCTTGCTCGACAGTATCCTCGCTGCCGCAAGCGCCGGCGGCTTCCCACATGAGCATATCCTGCGTGAACTGCTGAAGCAGAACCGTCCAACCGCTCGTTCAATTCAACTGGCACGTGCTGCCTGTGACGCAGCTGGTTACCTGGCTATGCGCAAGATCTTCGATCAAGCCGGGCTGTAATCGGCAGTCAACTACTTTGCGCCGCAATGAATATCCGCGACTCCAGCTCCCCGGACTGGTTCCAGCGATGGAAGTTCTGCGGTTGCTGGTCCTGCATCCAGCGACGAATCGAGCGCAGCCTTACGTTCTGGATTGGTGGAATCATGGGGGCCTCCTAAGCATCGCCATTGCATGCCTTACATGACGGAAGATAGTAAGACCTTACACGCAATGGGATGTGGAAAGGGCCACCGTTCCAAAAGATTCAACGCGGGGATCACGCTAGTCTTGGACCACGGTGGCCAGATCGCCCGGCGAGGTGATGGTGTGGCCGGTCAGCTGGTTGGGTTTGCCGGCGACAAAGCCGTCGAGCAGGGAGCGACCGAGTACGGTTGCCCCGGCTCCACCAGCGTAATCGCGTCTGAGGTAATGATTAGCGCCGATCCGTCGGGCCAGGTCTGCGACCGACGAACGTCCTGCGGCGCGCTGGGCGGCTGTGGCGCTGGGGCGGATTTCGGTGTGTCCATAAGTGGCAGTATAACCGGCGAACGCTTGGTCACTATCGAAGGTGGACGACAGCCGCACCACCAGTAATCTTGTGACAGTTGCCGCCAGCTCCTGTTCCGAGTTGAACTGTGGCGCCTAGAACCAGTTGCTACCTTGTTCAGCGGCAACTGGTTCGCAAAGCGGACGCGATTCATGTGGTCCGAATTGATGACGGCAGATTACCACTGCAATACTTGGCTTGCTACCCTGTGCGTCACTTCCGGCTCAATATGGAATTCACGTTCGGCGGCCATCGCCGCAATATATTCTTGGAACTCATTTTTCCCGGTGTAATTTGTTCCTGCAGAGTGACGTCCTCGGCGAGGCTGAGACTGGACCCAGTGAATAGCTTCAAGCATGATTGCCGCATAGCGTTGCTTGTGTACGAGGTAAGGCATCACCGCCTCAAGCAACTTGATGATCTGGATTTTCGAGCCGACCGTAATCTCCAGCTGGTTGCGCCAAGTCGATTTACGATTTTTGTAGCGCTTGACCGAATTTACGGCGTAGAAAAAGACGAGGCCCAGCTTCACGTAGATTTCGGACACCCGCTGAATCATCCTTACGTCCGTGTTGGTAATCCTGACCTTGGGTTCATAATAGTTCTGGCGCCCCCCCTTTGAACCGCATTTTTTGGCCTGGACGGTAGCCTGCAAGTTACCTTCCCCATCAATTATTCCAGCAAGCCATGCGAGTTCAGCATCTGTTACTTCGACAACCGACGTGATAGATGTAGGGGACAGGAGGGGCTGCGGATCAAATTCAAAAGCGTCTTGCATAAATTGTCTTGTAGATAATTGTCACGATTAGTGCGTGGCCGAACAGTGTACATTACTCCACAGTCGAGGGGTGAGTACGATCCTACGAAAACAATTTGGCGAACGAGTGAAGGAGCTGCGCCTGGCTAGTGGAATGTCACAGGAAGCGTTTGCTGACCGGTGTGGATTTGCACGTAGCTATATGAGCCGCGTAGAGCGGGGAGGCGCAAATCCGTCGCTTGATGCAATAGAGATTTTGGCCAAGGCGCTGGGCATCACAGTAGCTCAACTATTTCAGACTTAACCGACGTTGTAGTTTTTACTGCTCGCTCACCAAATACCAAATGGACGACATCCGTAATCGCGGTTTCCTCGCCGGCGAAATTGACAGTTTCCGTAGAAGATACAGGTCAGCTTACTCAAATTCTTTTGCCACCTGCGAAGCAAAATCAGACGCCGCAACCGCGCAACTGTTCAATGCCGACTTAGCCAAATTGGATTCCCCAGCCCAAATGCACGTTGTCATGGCGGTCGGGTTCTGGTGCCGTAGTCTGAGGGCCTGCCAAGGCGCAATCCTTTTGCTGGAAAAAGGGATGGTTTCGGAGGCCTTCTCGCTGACCCGCAACGCATATGAGTGCCTATTCTTTGCTGCAGCTCTTATAAGTGACCCTGGTGTCATGGAAAGCCTAAAGAGCGGAGACAGCCACGCACGTAGAGAGCAGGCGAAGTCCATGCTGGACATCGGACTCAAGGAAAATGCTTGGACACCAGAACAGGTCGCCAGCTTAGAAGAGGTAATGGCGGAACATGCTGGCGGCAAAAAGCAGCTAAGCGTGTATGAGGCTGCAGAAAAGGCCGGGATGGCTTTTGTGTACGCCACTGTTTATCGTGGACTGTCCTTCATTTCGTCACACGCAACGATCGCGTCAACAGACTCTGTTTTCGAGCAAAGAGGTGAAGGATTCGGCGCGGTGTTTGGACCATCCGACGTTCAACTCGAATTTTGCCTCGGCCTTGTCGATACCTGCCTTGCAGAAGGAATGAAGCGCCTCTCTGCATACTTGCGGCCGGCTTGATTTGGTCTACAGTACGTTTTCGCTTTCCGCAGGACTCGACGACAAGTTCCGCTACGCTGCCAACGCCGGCATCAGATTCAAACCGATTCACTTCACCGTTAGCCGAGACCGTCACCTAGGAGTTGTATGAGTACCCCTTTAACATTATCGGTCGGCGACATCATACTCACTTACAACACCATGCATATGGGCATTGACCATGGCATGCTTTTTCAAGAAAGAGACTGGCTCCGACTTGAGAATGGGCGGGTGATCTATGACCGGTGTGAGCAAAGTGACGGCGAGGAGGTATCGCTGAAAGATATGTGTTTTTGCCGCTCATTAAGTTCCCTGATTCCGCGACTTGAATTACTCGGGTACACGATAAAAGCTGTCAAAGCTGACTATGAGCGCGCCGTTGCATACGATCAGGAACAATATGCTGAAACGATGGGAACAGCATCGATCGGCAATCCTGAGCGGTTGACCTTCGATCAGCTTACTGCTTTCGTCCACAAGTACCCGGTTCATACCCTCAACGATAACTATGTTCCCGACTATGATGCCGAGCATGAAGCAAAACGAGGACTCTTCGCAAGCGAACCGGACATCAACCTATTGCCTGGCGGCGATCCCGACCGTGATACCGGCGGCTACTCTGAACGGAGCCACTTTGGCAACTTGCTAGGGTTTCTCGACCCCTACTCAGTGCTGCGAATACTTGGAGAAAATCCAGAAAATTTAAATCTGCAAGTCGTGTGGAACTGCGGCGAATTCATCGATGCAGGCTGGGCGCGAGAACACGATTTTGTTTCGGGAGCACGCCGAACCCAAACCTATTTGATTGCAACAGAAGGGTCTTCCGACACGCACATCCTAAAGCGTGCCATCGCACTCCTGCGCCCCGATATCCAAGATTTTTTCAGATTTATTGACGTGGAGGATCGCCATCCATTTTCTGGCACGGGCAGCCTTGCCAAGTTCGCCGAAGGTCTTGTGAAGATTGACGTCCAGAATCGCGTTGTGTTTTTGTTCGACAATGACGCGGAAGGCCGCGATGCGTTTCATGGTTTGCAGCGCTTCACATTCCCCACCAACATGCGAGCAACCGTCCTTCCTGATATCGAGGAACTACGCAATTTCCCTGCACGTGGGCCTGACGGCATCACATACGTTGATATCAATCGTCGGGCAGCAGCTATCGAGTGCTACCTCGACTTGCGGTTGAAAGACCGGAAGCCGCCGCAGGTGACCTGGACAAACTATAAAGAAAAGCTAGGTGTTTATCAGGGCGCGCTCGATTTCAAAGAAAGCTACGCAAATGCGTTCTTCAATGCGACAGAAGAGTCCATTCGATCCAATGAATATGACGTCAGCAAGCTGCGGATCGTGTTGGACCTTCTCGAACGACAATGCTCTCTAATGGCCGAACAAATGCTCCCGTTCTGGAAGTATGGTGAGTGAATCCCCACGGATTAAAACTCAATCCTCCGCGAGCGTAGACTCCGCACATCTCGGAAAACGAGTTAGACCGGTTGCACAATCGGCACCTGCGGAGTAATCCGTTGACGGATTTCTTCATAGACCTGTATCCCAGTCTCAATGCCAACTTCAAAGCTGATACAGATTGCATAGGGAACCGCCTCGTTGAATTCTCCGGCAGTAGCGCGACAAGAAATTCGCAAAAGTAAATGGCCGTCATCAACGAACACAGCCGCATTTTCGCCAAAGCGCCGCTCATGAAAGACGCTGCCGCGAACGACAGCTTTATCAGTAGGCTGTGGTGCTTCCCTTGTAGTTGTAATCCAATACTTTTCATCCGTTCCAGGGGAAATATCAAGCGACACGCGACGGTATCCTTGATGACGTGGATTTGTAGGAGTGAACCAAACTAAAGTTGTCGTAAGGGCGCGGAAGGCGCGCTGGCCCTCAAGCCCCCCTGGAATCGGGATACGGTAGAGCCACGCTTTACCTGGCGTTATGGTCCCAATTCCGAGTAGGGTTGCCCGGTTTTCAGTACAATCGATGACCCGCTCAATGTCCGGCATCCCAAAACCAAGAAGTCTCGAAATGTCATCTCGCCGCACGACGTGGCTCCCTACACCTCGCGGCTGAAGATGCTCATCGAGCATTTCTCCCTTGCCGCCCCAACTAGCCCCGTGAACCAGGAGTGCCTTGGCTGCAAGGGCGCGAAATTCAACTGGGAGATCCGCGTGATTTGATCCTTCCGCTTCGTTGACGAGTACTTCCAATATCTGGTGTCCTGCACGTGTTGCAAGAGCCGTAGCTGCACTGGTACCCACAGTAAAGTCTTCTCTACGAATACTCCCATGGGCGTCCGGGGCAGCCGCTTTCAATCCAAACAGTCGAGTTTGCCTGACCACTGGCTCAATCGTAACTCCTTGTCCAGAGGCGACCACGCGAACAGGTAGTCGTCCACCGGCGAATAACAAGTCTGGCTTAATCGACTTACGATATCCAAGACCCATCGCTGACATGATGTTGGGCAGGCCTTCACCATCGTATGGATCAATCAGATTGGCTGGTAGACCATTAAAGGCCTGGCTTTTATGAGCGGCACCAATGGTGAGCGCATTTACGGACTCTGCAGGAGACAACAAAGTGCGCTGACTCTTCTCTGAGTCTAGCGCTGCTAGCACCTCTTTCTCTCGCTCCGCCGGATCGGCAGCTTCAAATGCGATCGAGTTTTCATAACGGGGAAGCCTTAATCGACCGCCGACATTTCCAGCACTGACGAGGAACAAAACTCGATAACGATAAGCGAGGTCATCCAGCAGTCGAGCCAGCGGACTCATCAGCCTAGCAAACGGGCGCCAACGATCCCCAATCGACAGGTTGAAAAGTACGACGCTGGGCGCAATCGCGTCATCGTCACGGTTGCCGACTTTGATACGACGAACCGCACGATGGATTACATCAACCAAAAGCTGGTCGGCCAATGTATGCTCCGAATCCCCATTATCCGGCTGCATCACGGGGTGAACTACTATAGGCCGCGTCAAAGGAGTTCCCGCGTTTGAGAGGTCACCGTGTACTATTAACGAGGCCATTTCGGTACCGTGTCCTCGGCGGTTTACAGGGTATCGCGCTTCCAACCCGTCAGGGTCATCAATAATAATTCGACCTGCAAGACGGATATGATTTTGAACAGGAAACCCGTCTAACAAAGCTGCAAGTGGCTCTCCGGCTGGCAACGGCGATTCGTCATTAACACCACCGAAATCGTCACCGTCGCGCTCCTCTTTCCTGATGGGGCGCCCTACTGATTGAGGCCTCAAGAACATGATGTCATCGATGCGAGCCAGCTCAATATCTGGGTGATCAATAAGCTGCTGGGCCTGAGCGGCGGGAATATCGACTAGCGCTGCATGGTAACGAATGTCCGCCACCTCTGCATGGTGGACCACTCTTCCACCCATTCGCTCCACGGAATCACGCACTCGTGCAAGCGCGGCGGTTCGCATTGCATCTCGCTCGTGAAACCACATCTCGACTTCAAACCGGACCGGCGCGCCAGGACTCGCCGCTAGCTCCTCTCGCCAATATTCAATGGTTTCAGGAGGCACCCGATCTTGAGGCCCCCAAGGCCTGATATCTACCAGCAAAGAAAACAGCGTGCCCCATTCACCCCGCCCGCTCGGCATTCTCCCATTTTGAAATCTCCGCCAGAGGCCCAACAGTTCCTGAAGCGCTCGCACATCAGGCATCGCCAAATAAACGCGGCCTGAAAAACTTTGTCCGGGTTTCTTGATGTTGGAGAAGTCTGCGCCAGACTCAATCTCAACCTCGTAGTCGCCGAGATATTCAATCCCCAGATTCTGGGCCTGCTGATAGAAGTCTTTGAGTTGACCAGCCACTTCAAAAACAATCGCACGCTCCGGGGCAATCGAGGCCGGGTCTGCCCGTAAGGCCAATAGATCGTGCGGGTTCCCAGCTATTTGCATCAATCGGGCAAAACGAGGAGCTAGGCGATCGCGCTGCCTGTCTCGCGTCGGCGTTTCAATTGTCTTTCTACCAGGGGGGCCAGGATGCGGCTGAAAATCGACTGGCTCAGGCAACTTCAGAATTGGGCGATCTGGCATGAGAAACTTAGTCCTCCTTTACTTGAACACGAACACGAGTGGTCCAAATCTTCAGCTGTTGCTTAGTAATCTCCGTCGGCGATGCATCGCCACCCGAAAGCACATGCCTTCTTGCGACGTTCAAGAAGAACTGTTCAGCTTCACTAAAGCTAATCCTGCCCAATGCCTTTGAGATTTCTTCCACGTTCACCCCCAATTTCAATCCGCTAGTGCGACTCAGACTTGAGAGGTATGTTGCTAATTGCTTCTGAGTCGGCCTTGGAAGCGGTAGTCGAAGCTGGAAACGACGCCAGACTGCACGATCCAATAACTCAGCGTGGTTGGTTGCAGCCAAAATCACCACGTAACTTGGAAGATCGTCGATCTGCATCAAGAGCGAAGTCACGACGCGCTTAATTTCACCTGTTTCGTGGGTATCGCCACGTTCCTTGCCCACGGTATCAAACTCGTCGAAAAACAAGACACAGGGTGTCGTCCGGGCAAAGTCGAACACGCGCCTCATTCGGCTGGCCGTCTCACCTAAGAAACTTCCGATCATCGCGTCGTACCGCACCACAAAGAACGGTAATGCTAAAGCCTCGGCAACCGCTTCAGCCAATGACGTCTTGCCATTACCAGGTGGGCCAACGAGGAGCATACTGTTACGAGGTTCAAGAGAATGCGCACGCAAAATATCTGCACGCTGCTGTTCTTCGATTAGCTGCTGTACGGCTGCCTTTGTCGCATCCGGGAGCATCAAGTCCGCAAGGATTCTGCGCGGCATTACCTCGGCTATGAAATCGCGTGCGCGACTATTTTGATCTGCCGCGTACTGCGATTGCCGCTCGCTCCCACTGCTCGTGTACCCACCGTTCAGGGAGGTGGTGCCACTTCCCCCAGCGCCATTCGCGGACGCGAACGCCTTTTCAATCCTGTCTGCCATGATGTTGTGCTGTTTCGCCCTTTCCTCCGCAACGATGGCTTCAACTGTCTTGCGCAAGGTGCGTTTGTCTCCGTTCGCGCCGGCCTTCACCAAACTGATAAGCAGATCACTGCGAGCCATCGCGGCCTCCGCTTGCAACTCGACGACGGCCGCGACGGTCATTCAGCTCCGCGTCTGATATATCGATACCTAACGCGCTTAAACCTTTAAGTACCACAGCACGCATGCTTTCTCCACGATCAGCACACATAAGAGCAACTTGACGCCGCACACTTTCGGGCACCATGACTTGCATTGGTACTTCTTCGCAAGCGGGAATTGGTAAAGATGTCGAAGGCATATTACGAGAAACAGGTTTCATATGCCCTTTATCCATTGAGCCAGCTGTACTCATCAGTTCTTCCTTTCTTCATGATTTTATGTCCTCACAAAGTTGGCAGCAAGGCAAATGTTTCCCCTTTCGGGCATACAAATGCTAACTTTCAGGGGCATGTGTTGTATTGATCTGGACCTAGAGTCCGCGTGGACAAACGGGATCTTCCGAGCTACCTAAAGCGGCCCGCGTAACCCACGTGTAACCCAGGTATGAAACTGATGAGTTAGGGGCTAACCTAACTATTTGATATTTATGGCGCGGCTGGCGGGGATCGAACCCACGACCCTCGGCTTCGGAGGCCGATACTCTATCCACTGAGCTACAGCCGCGTTTTTTGAATGCTGAAGCGACACGAAGGATAGCCGGAAATCCATTCCATAGCTAGGGGTTTCCGTCTATAATCGCAGGTTTGACGAGGGTCCGGCGGATTCAATGCCAAAATAACAACCCTTCAACAGCTTTGAAAACTGTCCTAAGGAAATTATGAGCCACGAGTCCGCTATCAGAACGCCCAAGCAGCTGGTCGCTGCCGTTGTAGGTTTCTTTGCTGTTACTATCATTGGCATCGTTTTGCTGGTGCAGTTTGTGACCCAGGAAAAGCTGACCGGCGCCGGTTCCGAAAGCCAGAGCGCGGAAGCCGTGGCCGCCCGCCTGAAACCTGTTGCAGACCAGGGCTTCACCCTGAAAGACGTCAATGCTCCTAAAGTCCTGATGGCCGGCGAGGCTGTCTACACCGCGACTTGCGCAGCCTGCCATGGCTCCGGCGCTGCCGGTGCACCGAAATTCGGCGACGCTGGCGCCTGGGGTCCACGTATCGCCCAGGGCTATGACACTGTGGTCAAGCACGCGATCGAAGGCCTGCGCCTGATGCCTGCAAAGGGCGGCAATCCTGATCTGGATGACGTGGAAGTGGCGCGCGCGGTGGTGTACATGGCTAATAAGTCCGGCGGCAAGTTCAAGGAGCCTGAGGTCAAGCAGGCGGCTCCGGCTGCCGAGGCTCCTGCAGCTGCGGAGCCGAAGTAAGCTGACTTGCTTCGCATATAAAAAAACCGCTCGTTTGAGCGGTTTTTTTTTGCCTTTTCAAACCGGTAAACCGGGGTCAGACCCAAGGGTCTGACCCCGTCTGCGCGACTGACGGGGCAGGGGTAAGGCCTCTGGTTCTCAGAACAGGTCAACGGCCGCGAACCTGCGCCATTAAGCGTTGCGCAGGCGGGATTACCAAATGATCACGCGCTCTTTCGGCGCGAGATACATCTTGTCGCCCTTCTTCACGCCGAACGCGTCGTAGAAGCCCGGCTGGTTGCGCAGCGAGCCGTTGGCGCGGAACTCTTCCGGCGAGTGCGGGTCGGTGGTGATCTGGCGGATCAGCGCCGCTTCACGCGACTTGGCGCGCCATGCTTGCGCCCAGCCTTGGTAGAAGCGCTGTTCGCCGCTGAAGCCATCGATCACTGGCGCCGGCTTGCCGCCGAGCGACAGCTTGTAGGCCTTGTACGCGATCGCCAGGCCGGAGTTGTCGGCGATGTTCTCGCCCAGCGTCAGTTCGCCGTTGATCTTGTAGCCTTTGACGGGGCTGAAGGCACCATACTGCTTGACCAGCATCTTGGTCTTGGTCTTGAAGTTGGCGTGATCGCGCTTGCTCCACCAGTCGCGCAGATTGCCGTCGCCGTCGTACTGCGCACCCTGATCGTCGAAGCCGTGCGAGATTTCGTGGCCGATCACGGCGCCGATGGCGCCGTAGTTGGCCGCGTCGTCGGCACTGGCGTCGAAGAACGGTGGCTGCAGGATGGCGGCCGGGAAGACGATCTCGTTCAGCTCAGGGTTGTAGTAGGCGTTGATGGTTTGCGGCGTCATGCCCCATTCGTCGCGGTCGATCGGCTTGCCCAGCTTGTCCAGTTCCTTCTGCACCGCGAACTCGGTGGCGCGGGCGACGTTGCCAACCAAGTCGTTGCGGTCGATGGAAAGCTTGCTGTAGTCGCGCCATTTGTTCGGGTAGCCGATCTTCGGCGTGAATTTGGCCAGCTTGGCTTGCGCTTCCTTCTTGGTCTGGGCGCTCATCCACGGCAGCGTGTCGATGCTGTCCTTGTAAGCGACCAGCAGGTTCTTCACCAGTGCTTCCATGCGGGTCTTGTTGGCAGCGGGGAAGTGCTGCTCCACATAGACTTTGCCGATGCTTTCGCCCAAGGCCGATTCGGTGGCCGAGACGCCGCGCTTCCAGCGTGGGCGGTTTTCGGTGGCGCCACCCAGCTGCTTGCCGTAGAACTCAAAGTTCGCTTCGACGAAGGCCTTGGACAAGTATGGGGCGTTGGCGCGCAGCACGCTCCAGGCGAAGTAAGGCTTCAGCGTCTCGAGCGGGGTTTCGGCCAGCAGCTTGTCCAGGGCTTTCAGGTAGGTCGGCTGGCTGACGATGACGTAATCGACTTTGCCGGACACGCCCAGGCCATCCAGGTAGGCATTCCAGTCGTAGCCCGGCATCAGCGCGCCCAGCTTGGCGACCGGCACCTTGTTATAGGCTTTGACCGGGTCGCGCAGTTCGACCTTGGTCCAGTGCAGCTGCGCGATCCGGGTTTCGAAGGCGACCACGGCCTTGGCATTGGCGGCGGCATTGGCGTCGCCGGCCAGCGCCAGCATTTTTTCGACGGTGGCGGTGTACTTCGCCAGCGTCTCGGCCATTTTAGGGTCGTCTTTTTTCAGATAGTAGTCGCGGTCAGGCATGCCCAGGCCGGACTGCACGAAGTCGATCACGTACTTGGTGGAGTCCTTGTTGTCCTGGTGGATGCCCATGTCCATCGGCGCCGCGAAGTTGTGGCGGTTGTGGTACGCGAACAGGGCTGGCAGCTGCTTCTTGTCGCTCAGGGCGGCGATGCGGGCCAGTTCCGGCTGGATTGGCGCCACGCCCAGTTGCTCCAGGCGGGCCTCGTCCATGAAGGCGGCGTAGAAGTCGCCGATGCGCTGCTTGTCGGCCGTGTCGGCGTTCTTTGCGGAGTCTTCGATAATCTGGCGCAGTTGCGGCTGGACGTCTTCGAACAACTTTTCGAAGACGCCCCAGCTCGACATTTCAGCGGGGATTTCGGCCGTCGACAGCCATTTGCCGTTCAGGTGCTTGAAGAAGTCGTCCTGGGCGCGGACGGCGGGGTCGATGTATTGAAGTTCGATGCCGGATTTGTCGGCGGCGCCGGCAACGGATGCCAGCAACGCGGCAGCGGCGGCGGCGATGAGGTGTTTTTTCATTGGGGAGTCCTTAAAAACCGGAAGAACAGTGCCGGACGCGCAGGGTCAGGCACCTTTATGCGGCGGTCGCGGGCCCAGTGTCTGACCCTGCGGGTCAGACACTGAACTACCGGGTTTACCAGATAATCGCGCGTTCTTTCGGCGACAGGTACAGCTTGTCGCCTTGCTTCACGCTGAAGGCTTCGTAGAAGCCCGGCTGGTTGCGCAGCGTGCCATTGGCGCGGAATGGGCCCGGCGAGTGCGGGTCGGTCTTCACGCGCGCGATCAGGGCGGCGTCGCGGAACTTGGTGCGCCATACCTGGGCCCAGCCCATGTAGAAGCGCTGGTCGCCGGTGAAACCGTCGATTACCGGCGCCTTCTTGCCCTTCAGCGACAGCTTGTACGCCTTGTACGCCACGGCCAGGCCGGAGTTGTCGCCGATGTTTTCGCCCAGCGTCAGCTCGCCATTGACCTTGTAGCCCGGCAGCGCTTCGAATTCGCCGTACTGCTTGACCAGGATGCCGGTGCGCTCCTTGAAGCGCTTGCCGTCTTCCTCGGTCCACCAGTTGCGCAGGTTGCCGTCGCCGTCGTACTGCGAACCCTGGTCGTCGAAGCCGTGCGAGATTTCGTGGCCGATCACGGCGCCGATGCCGCCGTAGTTGACCGCGTCGTCAGCCTTCATATCGAAGAATGGCGGCTGCAGGATGGCGGCCGGGAACACGATCTCGTTCATTTCCGGGTTGTAGTAGGCGTTGATCACCTGTGGCGGCATCAGCCACTCGTCGCGGTCGATCGGCTTGCCCAGTTTGTTCACATTGCGCAGGTGTTCGAACTCGTTGGCACGCATCACGTTGCCCACCAGGTCGTCGCGCTTGATTTCCAGCGCGCTGTAATCGCGCCACTTGTTCGGGTAGCCGATCTTGGTGGTGAACTTGGCCAGCTTGGCATGGGCTTCCTTGCGGGTCGCAGGGCTCATCCACTCCAGGGTGTCGATGCTCTGGTTGAAGGCTTGCAGCAGGTTTTTCACCAGCTTTTCCATGCGCGCCTTGGCTTCCGGCGAGAAGTGCTTGGCCACGTACAGCTTGCCGACCGCTTCGCCCATGGCGCCTTCGGTCAAGCTGACGGCGCGCTTCCAGCGTGGGCGCTGTTCGGTGGCGCCGCTCAGGGTGGTGCCGTAGAAGGAGAAGTTCTCGTCAACGAAGTTCTTGGACAGCTCCGGCGAGAAGGTCGCCAGCAGGCGGTAGTCCATGTAGGCCTTCCAGTCCTCCAGCGGCACTTCGGCCAGCACCTTGTCCAGCGCCTGCAGGTAGGTAGGCTGGCTGACGATCACGTCCTGGACCTTGCCGCTCAACAGCACGCCTTGCAGCCAGCTGTCGAAGTCGAAGCTTGGCATCAGCTCTTTCAGCTTGGCGATCTCGTATTTGTTGTAAGCCTTGACCGGGTCGCGGAGCTCGACCTTGGTCCACTGGATCTGGGCCAGGCGGGTTTCGACATTGACCACGGCCTTGGCGGTGGCGGCGGCATTGGCGTCGCCGGCCAGCGTCATCATCCGGGCCACGTGGGCTTCGAACTTGGCCAGGGTCTCGGCCAGCTTGGCGTCGTCTTTTTTCAGGTAGTAGTCGCGGTCAGGCATGGACAGGCCGGACTGGCCCAGGTCGGCCACGTAGCGGGTCGAATCCTTGTTGTCCTGGTGGATGCCGACGTCGAACGGGCTGCTGACACCCATGCGCGAGAAATGCGCGAACTGGGCGGCCAGCTGCTTCTTGTCGTTCAGGGCGGCGATGCGGGCGCGCTCACCGGCCAGCGGGGTGATGCCCAGCTGCTCGGCGCGGGCGTCGTCCATCATCGAGGCGAACAGATCGCCGACGCGCTTGGCATCGGCGTTGCCGCCCTTGGCGGCGGCTTCTTCAATCAGGGCGCGCAGCTGCGGCTGCACGGTTTCGGACAGCTGGACGAAAGTGCCCCAGCTGGAACGGTCGGCCGGGATCTCGGTGTTCTTCATCCAGGTGCCGTTCTGGTGCAGGTAGAAATCATCCTGGGCGCGGACGGCTTGGTCCATGGTGGCGGTTTCGATGCCGGATTTCTGGGCAGGCTTGCCGGCCGCGATGGCGGCGTGGGCGGTGAACAGGCCGATGATCACGGCGCTCAGGATCTTACGTTTCAAGGTTACCCTCCTAGGTAGGTGTGACGGTATCGCGCGACTCTAGCACGCCTGGGCGAAACGTTGAAAGAAAAGCCACTGCCCAGCGTGGCTTTTTGGCAGTGATTGCAAAAAAATCAAAAGAATACGACTATTCGGACTCCTTCAAATACTCCAGATCCTCATGCGCCCCATTCTCCTGGCCCTACTTGCTGCATCCACCAGTGCGTCGGCCGCCAACTGCCATCTCGACGAATTGAGCGACGGCCAACGCTACAACTTCAGCTACCAGCCCGCCTATTTCGATAGCAAGAAGAGCTATGAGCTGGACCAGCCCTTCACCGTCAAGTCCGGCGACCAGCTGGCCTACCGCAAATTGGGACGGCGTCACCTGTACCTGGTTCCGGAGACCAATGTGACCTACAAACCGGACTGGTTCCTGGCGATCACCTTCCGGCTGAAGGCTGGCCAGAAGTACCGCGCCGAAGTCAATGCGCAGAAAGGCGGCCCCAGTTACGTGATCCGCGAGTCGGGCGGCGCCGGGGTATCCCAATTCTTGTATGTCACCGACAAGGGCGAACTGTGCGAACGTGTCGGGTCCTACCGGGATGCGTCGGGCGGCATGGGCGCGCTCACCACGCTGGTCAAAGGCGTTTACGCGGCGGAACCAGCCGAGCCGCAACTGAAGGTGGTGGAGGAAGTGGACCCGAACTACTCGCGCGCCTTGTCGGTGACCCTGGAAGACCAAGGGCCGGCAATCGTGAAGCTGACGCTGAATGTGTTCGGCCAGAACGGCGTGGAACGCACCACCAGCAAGCAGTTCGACCGCAATGCGCTGGATGATGTGCAATTCGAAGGCTGGCGCTTCGCGTTGAAACGCCAGCCCGATGGCAGCTACCAGGCCAGGGTGCTTTCCCAGCCTGGTTAAACGGGCGGGGCCGGATTACCAGATGATGATGCGGTCTTCCGGCTTGACGTACATCTTGTCGCCTTCCTTCACGCCGAAGGCTTCGTAAAAGGCCGGCTGGTTGACCACGGTGCCGTTGGCGCGGAAGCGGCCGGCGGAGTGCGGGTCGGTCTTGATCTGCACCAGCGCCTGCTGTTCGCGCATCTTGGTGCGCCAGACCTGGCCGAAGCCCATGAACACGCGCTGTTCGCCGCTCAGGCCATCGATCACCGGCGAAGGCTTGCCGCCCAGCGAGATCTTGTACGCCTTGTAGGCGATCGCCAGGCCCGAGTTGTCGGCGATATTCTCGCCCAGGGTCAGTTTGCCGTTGATGTTATAGCCAGGCACCGGCTCGTAGGCGCTGTACTGCTTGACCATGGCGTCCGCCTTGACCTTGAAGGCGGCGCGGTCTTCCGCCGTCCACCAGTCGCGCAGGTTGCCGTTGCCGTCGTACTGCGAGCCGGAGTCGTCGAAGCCGTGCGAGATTTCGTGGCCGATCACGGCGCCGATCGCGCCGTAGTTGACCGCGTCGTCCGCCTTCATGTCGAAGAACGGCGGCTGCAGGATGGCGGCCGGGAACACGATCTCATTGGCGGTGGGGCGGTAGTAGGCATTGACCGTCTGCGGGGTCATGCCCCACTCTTCCTTGTCGATCGGCTTGCCCAGCTTCTCGAGATTGCGGTTGTAGGCAAACTCGGTGGCGCGGCCCAGGTTGCCGATCAGGTCGCCGGCCTTGAACTGCAGCTTGCTGTAGTCCTTCCATTTGTTCGGGTAGCCGATCTTCGGGGTGAACTTGGCCAGCTTGTCCTGCGCCTGCTTCTTGGTCTCGGGACCCATCCAATCGATGCTGTCGATGCTCTGCTTGTAGGCCACCAGCAGGTTCTTCACCAGTTCCTCCATGCGCGCCTTGCGTTCGGCCGGGAAGTACTTGGCCACATACAGCTTGCCCAGGCCTTCGCCGATCGCGCCTTCCACCACGCCCACGCCGCGCTTCCAGCGTGGCTGCTGTTCGGTCACGCCGGTCAGCACGGTGCCGTAGAAGGCGAAGTTGGCCTGGTCGAAGTCCTTCGACAGGTAAGGCGAGGCATCGCGCAGCAGCTGCCATTCAAAGTAAGCCTTCCAGGATTCCAGCGGGGTGCTTTCCACCAGTTTGGCGAACTCGGTCATATAGCTTGGCTGGGCCACGATCACGGTATCGGTCTTGGCGGCGATGCCGGTTGCACCCAGGGCGGCTTTCCAGTCGTAGCCCGGGGCGATTTCCGCCAGCTTGCTGATCTCCATCTTGTTGTAGCGCTTGACCGGGTCGCGGTTGTCGACGCGGGTCCACTGCACCTGCGCCAGCGCGGTTTCCAGGGCGACGATGGCCTTGGCTTTTTCCGCGCCGTCCTTGTTGCCGGCCAGGCCGAGCACCTTGGCCACGTGCTGTTCGTACTTGGCCAGCACCTCCGCCATCTTGGCGTCGTCCTTCTTCAGGTAGTAGTCGCGGTCAGGCAGGCCCAGGCCGGACTGGCCCATGTGGGCAGCATACTGGGTCGAGTCGCGCGCATCCTGGCTGACGAAGACGCCGTACGGCGCCGGCACGCCGGTCTTGTTGAAATGGGCGATCAGGGCGGGGATGCCCTTCTTGTCTTGCATGCCGCGGATCTTCGACAGCTCGCCGGCCACCGGCTTGGCGCCCAGCTTTTCCAGCTTCGCTTCATCCATGTAGGAGCCGTACAGCACAGCGATCTTGGCGTCGTCGCCCTTCAGGTTCTTCTGGCCTTCCAGGCCCTGGATCAGGTCGCGCAGCTGGAACAGGCTGTCGTCGCGCAGCTTGGCGAAGGAACCCCAGCTCGATTTATCGGCCGGGATCTCGGTGGTGCGCAGCCATTCGCCGTTCAGGTGCTGGAAGAAGTCGTCCTGTACGCGCACGCTGTTGTCGCTGTATTGCGTTTCAATGCCCGATGTCGGCGCCGGGGTGGCGTCATGGCCCGCTGCTTGCGCGAAGGCCGCCATCACGCTCAGGGTAATGGTGCTCAGGATAAATCGTTTCACTCTCTGGTCCCTTTAGAATTTGGTTTCAAGTCGAACACTCCACTGGGTATAAGTGGGGTTCAAGGTGGCTGCCTGTGAGGCGATGCCGTTTGCGTTCACCAGGGTGTACCCGGTTGCATCATCCGCCAGCAGGTTATTGGCGCTGATGCGGATTTGCGTGCGGCCGTCGAAACGCCACAGCGCATACATGTCCAGCACGCGTTTGCGGCTGGATTCTACTATTTGCTGGTCGCTGGTCCGCGTGCGGATAGCCGGCGTCCAGTTGTAGCTGGCGCCCAGCGTGAGCGGAATATCTTTCCAGCGGTAGTCCATGCCCAGGTTGGCCGTTTGTTTGGCCTGCTGGTCCAGGCGGTTGTCCGGGCCCGGAATGCCGTCGACGTTCGACCAGAAACGGCTGTAGTTGCTGCGGAAGTCGATCTGGGGCGCATTGTCCATCAATTCGGACAGCGCAAACTTGGCTTCCAGCTCGACGCCGCTGGTGCGGGCATGGCCGATATTGGCGGGCGAGGACACCCAGCGCAGGCCAAGGTCGGTCTGCTGCTGCGACAGGTCGCGGCGGATCAGGTTGTCGATATCGCGCACGAAGCCGCTGACGCTGACGATGCCGCTGCGGCCCAGGTAGTGTTCATAGGCCAGATCCAGGCCGGTGGCCAGTTCCGGCTTCAAGTTCGGGTTGCCGGTGCGGTCGGGGCTGGTGGCGCTGTTCAGGCGCGACAGGTAGGGCGCGGCAATCAGGTCCTGCACATTGGGCGACTTGTAGCTCTTGGTCAGGCTGGCGCGCACCTGGTCCTTTTCATAGCCGGGAATCTTCCATACCGCATGCAGCAGCGGGCTGAATACCTTGCTGGTGTTGCTGACCGAAGCGGCGCTGCGGTCCGAGGTGGTGCGGATGCCTTCCCAACGCGCGCCGGCATAGGCCGACCACTGCGGCGTGATTTCCCATTCGTCCTGCGCGAACAGGGCGGCGCGGCGGGTATCGGCGGTCAGGTTGTCGCCGGAATCGGCGAACTGCGATTTTCCATCTTTATCGAGCGAAACGCGCACCTGCTCGCGGTGGCTCGCCTCCAGCTCCCAGCCGGCGGCCAGCAGGTGGCCGGCGCCCAGCGGCGAGGTGTACTTGCCGCCGGTGTTGACGCTTTTGTCGCGCGTGTCGTCGGTATCGGTGAAGCGGTCCAGCAGCGCGCCCTGGCTGTCGTACTGGTAGCGCAGCGAATCGCTATCCCGTTTGCCGAAGCCGAAACCGAATTTCACATCCAGCTTGCTGGCGCCTTGCAGGCGGTGCACCCAATTGCCGAATCCGCGCAGGAAGGTGACGTCGCCGCCGGTCGATTGCCGCGCGAAGTTGTATTCGGGCGGTTGGCTGCCGACCGGCTGCGCCAGATTGGTCTGCGCATCGCCGCTCGTCTTCTGGCGCATCAGGAAGGTCTGGAAGTTCAGCGTGTCGCCGTTCTCGAACTTGTAGGAGAAGCGCGGCGCCAGGTGCAGGCCCTTGGCATTGCCGGCGCTATCGCTGTCCAGGAATTGCTCCTTGAGCAGGCCGCCCAAGGCGTCGGTTTCCATGTTGTGAACCAGTGCGCTGTCGTGCTGGCGGCCGTAGCTGAGCGAAGCCGACAGGGTATAGCTCAGCGCCCCCGACTTGCCCGGCGCCGTCAGCGTCAATTCGGGCGAATGGCGGCCCTGCTCCAGGCGATCCGACGCCTTCACCACCAGGTCGTGCATCTGGTAGCCGTCGCGCAGCACGATGTTGATGGTGCCGGCGATGGCGCGCGTGCTGTGCTCGGCTACCGGGCCCCGCATGACTTCAATGCGCTCGACCTGGTCGGGCGACAGCGATTCCATGGAAAAGCCGGCCGGCGGGCGCTCGCCGTTGACCAGCACCTGCGTGTAGCCGTTGCCCAGGCCGCGCATGCGGACTTCGCCCCCGCGGCCGGCACGCCCGCCAAGGGTCACGCCGGGCAAGCGCTTGAGCACGTCGCCGATATTGCTGTCGCCATTGCGGTCCAGCTCTTCGCGGCCGAAGATTTGCTTGCCCGCCGTGGAATTGCGGCGCTCGGTCATATCGTCCTGGCGGCCGCCGCTGATCGTCACCTGGGGCATGACCTTGTCCGCCGGCTTGGCAGCAGGCTGTTCCTGCTGGGTTTGGGCCATGGCCGGCATGGCGGTGCCCAGGGCAGCCAGGGCAAGGGGGATCAGCTTCTTCATAAGTTGACAATATTCCACGCGGCAACACGGGTTGCGCCGCGCAGGCATTGTAAACGCCGTTCCCGGCGGCGGGGACGGCACCCGCCGGTTTTTTACTTTTTGATACCTACATTCCGCGCCCAGGGCCGCCGCCGGCACCGGATCCGCCACCCATGCCACCCATGCCACCGCGCCCGCCGTGGGCGCCGCGGTGGCCGCCTTCGCTGCCCGCCGGCCGCTCGCCGCGCCCACCGCCCGCCCCATCTTCCATGCGGATTAGTTGTTCAAGTAGAAACTTTGCCGCCGCCTCGCGCTGGCCATCGTCCAGCGCATCATTGATGCCCAGCCACCACTCGCGCAGCTGGCGGTCTTCCGCCGCCGTGGCGGCCTGCTCCGCTTCCAGCCCCGCCTGCAGTTCGCGCAGCTCGACATTCTGGGCTTGCAAGCCTTGGCGGGTGGCTTCCTGCACGCGTGCGCGGCGCGCCTTGCGTTCGCGCAGCAAGGCCTTGCTCTGGTCTTCCACCTTGGCCCACAGGGTTTGCTGGTTGGCGTTCAGGTTCAGGGACTTGCGGAATTCGGCCGCCATCGGCACCAGGTCTTCGGCGCGCAGGTCCATGACGGGCACGGCGAAGGCCGGCGCCACGGCCATGGCCAGCACCAGCCAGGCGGCGCGGGCAGTGCGGATCAGTCTCATAACGTGCTCCGGAAAAAAAGATGCCCGCGGGGTGGCCGCAGGCATAAACCACTTCAGGGTAGAGAGAAATACGAGAGCCCAGTGTAGGGCGCGCAGCCCGCCAGCTCTGGCTTTCTTACAATTACTTACTCCGGTTAAAACCTTGATAAACATCTACAAAGTTGCGAATAAATCGTGGCTTTCAAGCTGATTTATTCCATGCTGGCAGCGCAGATTGCTGGAAATCAGGTTTATACTGAATTTCGATGGCGGACGAGTTAACCGCTGTATTTGAAACAGGTGACGCATGGGCAAGAAACTCAAAAACGCTGGCCTGATCGGGCTGGGCGTAGTCGCGGGGGTGGCGGTATCCCTGCAGTTTTCCGCGATGGCGCAAAAACAGGCGGATCCTGCCCTGCCACTGGAAGAGCTCAAGCAGCTCGCCGATGTGTACGGCCTGATCAAATCCGACTATGTCGAGTCAGTGGACGACAAGCGCCTGCTGACCGAGGCCATTTCCGGCATGGTCGCCTCGCTCGATCCGCATTCCGCCTACCTCGACAAGAAGGCCTATGCCGAGCTGCGCGAAGGCTCGCAAGGCAAGTTCGTCGGCCTCGGCATCGAGATCGCCCAGAGCGACGAAGGCTATATCAAGATTGTCGCCCCGATCGAGGATTCGCCCGCCTACCGCGCCGGCATCAAGCCGGGCGATATGATCACCCGCCTCGACACCACCTCGCTCAAGGGCCTGAGCCTGGACGAGTCGGTCAAGAAGATGCGCGGCGAGCCGGGCACCAAGGTCATGCTGACCATCATGCGCAAGGACGAGCCGCAGCCGCTGCAGTTCACCCTGAACCGCGAAGAAATTCACCAGAAGAGCGTCAAGGCCAAGATCGTCTCGCCGGGCTATGCCTGGCTGCGCATCTCGCAATTCCAGGAACCGACGGTGGACGACCTGGCCAGCAAGATCACCGAGCTGTACCGCCAGGACCCGCACCTGAAAGGCCTGGTGCTGGACCTGCGCAACGACCCGGGCGGCGTGCTGCAAGGCGCCATCGGCGTGGCGGCCGCTTTCCTGCCAAAGGACACCCCGATCGTCTCGACCAACGGCCAGCTGCCCGATTCCAAGCAGATTTTCTACGGCCGCGCCGAGTACTACTCGCTGCGCGGCGACGGCGACCCGCTGGCCAAGCTGCCCGATGCGGTCAAGCACATCCCGATGGCCGTGCTGGTCAACACCGGCTCCGCCTCCGCCTCGGAAATCGTGGCCGGCGCCCTGCAGGACTACAAACGCGCCACCATCATCGGCTCGCAGACCTTCGGCAAAGGCTCGGTGCAGACCATCCGCCAGCTGACCGCCGACACCGCCGTCAAGCTGACCACGGCCCGCTACTACACGCCGCACGGCCGCTCGATCCAGGCCAAGGGCATTGCGCCCGACCTGGCGGTGGACGAGAACGAGGACGGCGATGGCTTGAACAGCCTGCGCATGCGCGAAGCCGACCTGGCCAAGCACCTGGTCAACGACCGCGAACAGGAAGCCGGCAAGGTCCAGCGCGACGAGCTGGAAGAGCAGATGCGGGTGCTGGCGGCCGAGAAGAAGCGCAAACCGCTGGAATACGGCAGCGGCGACGACTTCCAGCTGAAGCAGGCGCTCAACCACCTGCAGGGCATCCCGGTGCAGATCGCCAAATCCGAATCCAAGCTGGTCAAACTGGATCCGCCGCCGAAGAAATAAGGTGCGCAGGATCAAGGCGGCGCCCCCTGGGGCGCCGTTTTTGCTTGTAGATAAGGTAAAATCGGCCATCTTACCGGTCGCCTGACCCATTCGAAAAAAGAAAGATTGATCATGAAACAAGCCGTCATCAGCGGAACCGGCCTCTTTACGCCCTCGAATTCGATCAGCAATGAGGAGCTGGTCACTGCTTTCAACGCCTACGTTGAGCTGTTCAATGCGGACAATGCCGCCGCCATCGCCGCCGGCACCGTGACCGCCCTGGAACCTTCCAGCGCCGCCTTCATTGAAAAGGCGTCCGGCATCAAGTCCCGCTATGTGATGGAAAAGTCCGGCATCCTGGATCCGAAGCGCA
This sequence comes from Pseudoduganella violaceinigra DSM 15887, assembly GCF_000425385.1. Classification (GTDB taxonomy): domain Bacteria; phylum Pseudomonadota; class Gammaproteobacteria; order Burkholderiales; family Burkholderiaceae_D; genus Rugamonas; species Rugamonas violaceinigra. The sequence goes on from NZ_KE384356.1 coordinate 233,543, forward strand.
TGACCCCGCGCATCGCCGAACGCAGCAACGAGGAACTGTCGCTGCAGGCCGAAATCTGCGTGGCCGCCGCGCGCCAGGCACTCGACCGCGCCGGCCGCAGCCCGGCCGATATCGACATGGTGCTGGTGGCGTGCTCGAACATGCAGCGCGCCTACCCGGCCATGGCGGTGGAAGTGCAGCAAGCGCTGGGTATCGACGGCTTCGGCTTCGACATGAACGTGGCCTGCTCCTCGGCCACCTTCGGCATCCAGACCGCCGTCGGCGCGGTGCAGAGCGGCCAGGCGCGCGCGGTGCTGATCCTGAATCCGGAAATCACCTCCGGCCACCTGGACTACCGCGACCGCGACAGCCACTTCATTTTCGGCGACGCCTGCACCGCCATCATCGTCGAAGCCAAGGACGGCGCGGTCTCGCAGCACCAGTGGGAGATCCTGGACACCAAGCTGAAAACCAGCTTCTCCAACAACATCCGCAACAACTTCGGCTTCATGAACCGCTTCGACGAAAGCGGCATCGGCGCCCCGGACAAGCTGTTCAAGCAGCAGGGCCGCAAGGTGTTCAAGGACGTGTGCCCGATGGCCGCGCAGATGATCAAGGAATCGATCGGCCGCGCCGGCCTGCAGGTTGAGCAGATGAGCCGCTTCTGGCTGCACCAGGCCAACCTGAGCATGAACCAGCTGATCTCGCGCACCATCCTGGGCCGCGACGCCGAGCCGATGGAAGCGCCGGTGATCCTCGACACCTACGCCAACACCTCCTCGGCCGGCTCCATCATCGCCTTCCACAAGCACCAGGACGACCTGCCGTCCGGCGCCTACGGCGTGATCTGCAGCTTCGGCGCCGGCTACTCGATCGGCTCCGTCGTCGTCCGCAAAGCCTGACAGCAAGTTTCGTCCACTTCGGGGTCAGGAACTGAAGTGGACGATTGTTGCATGCGGTTATACTCCTTACGAAAGGAGGCCTCCGCATGCCCCATGACGTCAGCCTGATCACGACCATTGCCGCAGCCCTCGGCTTCGGCCTCCTCTTCGGCTTCATCGCCACCCGCCTCAAACTTCCCGCCCTCGTCGGCTATCTCGCGGCCGGCATCCTGATCGGTCCCGCTACCCCTGGCTTTGTCGCCGATACCGCCCTCGCCGGCCAGCTGGCGGAAATCGGTGTGATGCTGATGATGTTCGGCGTCGGCCTGCATTTCTCGTTGGACGACCTGTGGGAGGTGCGCAAGGTGGCCCTGCCCGGCGCCATCCTGCAGATCGCGGCGGCGACCGGCATGGGCATGGCGCTGGCCCATTGGTGGGGCTGGAGCCTGGGCGGCGGCCTGGTGTTCGGCCTGGCGCTGTCGGTGGCCAGCACCGTGGTCCTGCTGCGGGCCCTGGAGGAGCGCGGCACGCTGGATTCCTTCAATGGCCGCATCGCCGTCGGCTGGCTGGTGGTGGAGGACCTGGTGACCGTGCTGGTCCTGGTGCTGCTGCCAGCCCTGGCCGGCGCGCTGGGCGGCACGCCGGTGGAGGGCCAGGGCGCCGAGTCCGGCATCGGGATGGCGCTGGCGGCCACGCTGGGGCAGGTGGCGCTCTTCGTCGGCTTCATGCTGCTGGTCGGGCGCAAGCTGTTCCCCTGGATCCTGTGGCAAGTGGCGCGCACCAACTCGCGCGAGCTGTTCACCCTGTGCGTGATTGCGGCGGCGGTGGGCATTGCCTACGCGGCGACCAAGCTGTTCGGCATTTCCTTCGCCCTGGGTGCCTTCTTTGCGGGCATGGTGCTGCGCGAGTCGGAATTGAGCCACCGCGCGGCGCACGAATCGCTGCCGCTGCGCGATGCGTTCGCGGTGCTGTTCTTTGTTTCGGTCGGCATGCTGTTCGAGCCGTCTATTCTGGTCGAACAGCCGCTGCGCGTGCTGGCGGTGCTGGCCATTATCCTGTTCGGGAAGTCGATTGCCGCCTTCGTGCTGGTGGTGCTGCTGCGCTATCCGGCCAGCACGGCGCTGATGGTGTCGGCCAGCCTGGCGCAGATTGGCGAATTCTCCTTCATCCTCGCTGCGCTGGGCATTTCCCTGGGACTGCTGCCGCATGAGGGCCAGAGCCTGGTCCTGGCCGGCGCCATCCTGTCGATTGCGCTGAATCCGCTGATGTTCATGCTGGCCGGACCGCTCGAGCGCCTGCTGGGCAGGAACCAGACGCTGGCGGCGCAATATGCCCGCACTGCCGACCCGCTGGCGGAATTGCCGATGACGACGGCGCAGTCCAAGCTGGAAGGCCAGGTAGTGCTGGTGGGCTACGGCCGCGTGGGGCGAAATATCGCCGCGTCGCTGGCGGCACAGGGCATCAATTACGTGGTGGCGGAGCAGAACCGGGAGCTGGTCGACCAGCTGCGCCAGGAAGGCATCGCCGCGGTGGCGGGCAATGCGGGCGAGCCGGCGGTATTGATCCAGGCGCATATCCACAAGGCGCGCATGCTGGTGGTGGCGACGCCGGATACTTTCCATGTGCGCGCCATGATCGAAACGGCGCGCGCCCTGAATCCGGACATCAAGATCGCCGTGCGCACGGACAGCGAGGAAGACGCCGATTTGCTGCGCAGCGAGCGCGCCGGCGCCATCTTCATCGGCGAGCAGGAACTCGCCAAATCAATGGCGGCCCACGTCGCCGCGGAAATTGGCAAGCAAAGAGCCTGACCCCAAGGTTGCCAAGGCTGCCGATTACAGGCCGGCGGCGAGTTCGGCGCCTTCCTTGATGGCGCGTTTGGCGTCCAGCTCGGCTGCCAGGGCGGCGCCGCCGATCTTGTGGAAGCGCGGGGCGCCGGGCTTGGCGGCTTCGCCTTCCGGCGGCATCAGCTCGGTCAGGCTTTCCTGGCCGGCGCAGATCACCACATTGTCCACCGCCAGCAGGCGCTCTTCTTCGCCGACCTTGATATGCAGTCCGTGGTCGTCGATCAGCTTGTACTGCACGCCGGGGATCATCACCACGCCGTTGCGCGCCAACACCGCGCGGTGCACCCAGCCCGAGGTCTTGCCCAGGCCGGCGCCCAGCTTGCTGGTTTTGCGCTGCAGCAGGTAGAGCTGGCGCACCGGTTCGGCCGCCTTGGCCGGTACCAGGCCGCCGCCCGTGTTGGCGTGCAGGTCGACGCCCCATTCGGCGGTCCAGTGTTCCTTCGCCACGGGCAGGCTGTGCTCGGGGTTGTGCAGCAGGAATTCACCGACGTCGAAGCCGATGCCGCCGGCGCCGATGATGGCGACGCGCTTGCCGACCGGCTTCTTGTCGCGCAGCACATCGAGGTAGGTCAGGACTTTCGGGTGGTCGATGCCGTCGATCTGCGGTTTGCGCACCTTGATGCCGGTGGCCACGATCACGTCGTCATAGCCGCCGGCCAGCAGTTCTTCGCGCGTGACGCGGTGGTTCAGCTGCAGCTTGACGCCGGTCAGCTCGATCTTGCGGCCGAAGTAGCGCAGGGTTTCGTTGAATTCTTCCTTGCCCGGGATTTGCTTGGCAATATTGAACTGGCCGCCAATGCGCTCGCCGGCGTCGAACAGGGTGACGTCGTGGCCGCATTCGGCCGCCACGGTGGCGGCCGACAGGCCGGCCGGGCCAGCGCCGACCACGGCCACTTTGCGGCGCACCGGGGCCTTGCGGTACACCAGCTCCGTCTCATGGCAGGCGCGTGGGTTGACCAGGCAGCTGGCGCGCTTGTTCTGGAAGGTGTGGTCCAGGCAGGCCTGGTTGCATCCGATGCAGGTATTGATTTCGTCGGCGCGGCCGGCGGCGGCCTTGTTGACGAATTCGGCGTCCGCCAGGAAGGGGCGCGCCATCGAGACCATGTCGGCGTCGCCGCGCAGGATGATGTCTTCCGCTTCGGCCGGCATATTGATGCGGTTGGAGGCCACCACCGGGATGCTCACCTCCTTGCGCAGGCGGCCCGCCACTTCGGCGAAGGCGGCGCGCGGCACCGAGGTGACGATGGTCGGTACGCGGGCTTCATGCCAGCCGATGCCGGTGTTCAGGATGGTGGCGCCGGCCTGCTGCAAGGCCTTGGCCACGGTGACCACTTCTTCCCAGGTGTTGCCGCCATCCACCAGATCCAGCAGGGAGTGGCGGTACATGATGATGAAATCGCGGCCCACGGCTTCGCGCATGCGGCGCACGATTTCCACCGGCAGGCGCATGCGGTTGTCGATGCTGCCGCCCCAGCGGTCGGTGCGCAGATTGGTGCGGGCGCACAGGAACTGGTTCAGCAGGTAGCCTTCGCTGCCCATCACTTCGACGCCGTCGTAGCCGGCTTTTTGCGCCAGCTTGGCGGCGCGCACATAGGCTTTGATGGTCGATTCGATGCCGCCTTCGGTCAGGGCCTTGGGCTTGAAGGGCGAGATCGGGGATTTTTTGTCCGAGGCCGAGACGGCGAAGGGCTGGTAGCCGTAGCGCCCGGCGTGCAGGATCTGCATCAGGATCTTGCCGCCTTCTTCGTGCACCGCGCTGGTCAGCTTGCGGTGGTTGAAGACGTCGCCGATGAAGTTCATGGTGCCGCCGAAGGGCAGCAGCCAGCCCTGGCGGTTCGGCGAGATGCCGCCGGTCACGATCATGCCGACGCCGCCCTTGGCGCGTTCGCGGTAGAAGGCGGCCAACTTGTCATAGTTGAAGAAGCGGTCTTCCAGCCCCGTGTGCATGGAACCCATGATGACGCGGTTGCGCAAGGTGGTGAAACCCAGGTCGAGGGGCGAAAGGAGGTGCGGGAAATTCGTGGTCATGGCATATGGCGGGAGTTCTGTGCGCTGTCTAACGATGGAAGCGCGCAGCGCTTGTATTCTGCCACCAGTTACCTTACGCTGGTAGCATGAAGCGACTGTTATTAGTACTGTTCCTCGGTTTTACCGCACCTGCATTCGGTGCCGGGCAAGCGACCAGAATGGAAATCCCGAAGCTGGAAGTGACCGTTAACCGGGTCAAGGCAGACGCACAGCAACTCTATGAAGTGAACGCCAGCGGCACGGTGCATGCCTCCTTGCCAACTGTCTGGCGCGCCCTCACCTCCTACGACCGCATGGAGGAATTCGTTCCCGATATGGCTTCCTGCCGTGTGCTCTCGCGCAATGGCAATGAAGTCATTATTGAGCAATTTGGTACGGCCCGCTTCCTGTTCATGTCGCGTTCCATCCACTTGGTGGTGCGCGCCACGGAGCAGCCGATGTCCACCATCGACATCGCCCTGGTCTCGGGGGACATGAAGCATTACGAGGCGCGCTGGGAATTGATTCCCATTCCGGAAACCGGCGGCACCCGCGTGGTGTACAGCGGCCGCCTGATGCCGAACTTCTATGTCCCCGGACTGTTGGGTACAAACATCATTCGCGGCGACATCGAACGCATGATGAACGCGGTACTGGCCCACCTTGAGCGCCAGCCGGCGCTGCCAAAACAGTCGGAACTGGCGCGCGGGCTGGGCGGCTTGCCCAGCATCCCCTAAGCCGCCTTAGGCGGTGTAGTGGTCGCGGTCGCGCACTTCCGCGAAGTTTTCCAGGCTGCCGATGCGGATCACGACCGGGTTCATGGTCGATGCGGTTTGCATGGAGCGCCAGGCGAACTGCCATTCTTTCTCCATTGCATCTTCACGCGTCTTGGTGAAGGCGGCGCCCAAGGCGGCGCGGCCGCCATATTCGATGGCGCCGTCGATGCCGGCCCAGTTGGGCAAGGTGCGCTGCACGGCGCGGTGGATGCGCTCGCCGAATTCTTCGGTGTTGTGGATCACCAGGCAGCTGTCGGCGCCGAAATGATCGAACAGGTCGCGGTTCCAGGCTTGCGAGAAGCTCAGGGTCAGGAAGCTGCCCACGGGGCGCAGCACGAACTGTCCTTCCTTCAGGGCTTGTTCGAGTTCGCTGCGCGGGCCGTAGCGGTGCAGCGTAGGTGGGCGTTTGTAGTCGTGCATGATGATTCTTAGTTCTGGTTTCTTTCAATGTGCCGCACATGGCGGTGGGCACGCATAAACGCCGAGGCGATAAAGATTTCGCGCAGCAGGTAGCCGAAGTGGGCGATCAGGCAGACCATCGAGGCGACGAACAGGCCGGCGATGTATTTGTCGAGCGCCATATTGGTGGTGTCGCCGATGAACAGCAAGGCCACCACCAGGCAGACGAACAGGCCGCAGGCCGTCGCCAGCGCGATCGCAATATTGATCAGGTGGGAACGGCGGTACAGCACATCCAGCTCGTTGATATAGGTATCGTTGTAGGCGACGTCCAGCCGTTCTTCCAGTACGCGCGAGCGGTCGATGATGCGCGCCAGGCGGTTCAGCAGCACCAGCAACAGGGTGCCCACGGTGGACAGCATGAACACCGGCGCAATGGCGAGCTGGATGATGTGGCCGATGTCGCCGAGCTGGATATTCATATTCATGCGAAGCGTCGTTGCTGGCGGAATTGTTCGGTGGCGTTGACCAGGGCGCGGCTGATGCCCTGCTCCATGGCGCCGTGGCCCGCGTCCGGGATCATCTTCATCACGGCGTTGGCGCCCCAGGCCTGCTGCAGGCGCCAGGCCGATACCGGCGGACAGATCACGTCATAGCGTCCCTGCACGATCAAGGCCGGAAGGTGGGCGATGCGCGCAGTGTTGGCCAGCAGCTGGCCGTCGGTGAAGAAGCCGAGGTTGGCCATGTAGTGCGATTCCATGCGGCCGACGCCCAGGTCGAGGGTGTCCGACGGCGGTTCATCCGGCTGCGGCAGCAGGAAGACGCGGCGCCCTTCGAATCTGCTCCAGGCGCGAACGGCCGGCCAGTGGATTTCCGGGTTCGGGTCCATGATGCGTTTGACGTAGGCTTGCAGCAGGTTGCCGCGTTCCTCCATCGGGATCGGGGCCACGAATTCGTCGTACACCTCAGGGTGGAACCATTCGGAGCCCTGCAGGAACCAGTCGATTTCCTTTTGCGTGCACAGGAAGATGCCGCGCAGGACGAAGCCCAGGCAGCGCTCCGGGTGGGCCTGGCCGTATGCCAGCGCCAGCGTGGAGCCCCAGGAACCGCCGAAAACCAGCCATTTTTCGATGCCGAACAGGTTGCGCAGGCGCTCGATATCCTCAATCAGCAACTGGGTGGTGTTATTGCGCACCTCGCCCAGCGGGGTCGATTTGCCGGCGCCGCGCTGGTCGAACAGGATGACGCGGTAGTGGTCCGGATTGAAAAAACGGCGGTGCTGCGGCGACATGCCGGCGCCCGGGCCGCCATGGAAGAAGACCACCGGGATACCGTTCGGGTTGCCCACTTCTTCCCAATAAATTGTATGGATGTCATCGACCGCCAGCATGCCGCTATTGCGGGGCTGGATCGGCGGGAACAGGTGTGGCAGGGCGTCGGGCATGGTTATCCTCTGTGCATGAAGCCAAGATTGTAACCGCTCAGAAGAAGGTGTTGATGGCTTGAAGGACCTGGTACGTGTCATCCACAAGCAGCAGCACCGGCCATTTGTCGAAGGTGGTGCAGGGGTGGGAAATGCCGCAGCCCACCAGATCGCCCACCTGCAGAGCGGCGCCCGCACCCTCCGGCCAGCGCAGGTAGGCATGCTGGTCGTTCATTTTGACGATGGCCGCGCCTTCGGGGAGCTCCAGCTTGCCCGTTCCCGGGCGCTGCGCGGCGATCGGCAGCGGCAGGCCCAGGTCGTGCGAGGCGTCGCGCTTGCCCATCGCGAGGATGGCCAGGCCGGGTTCCGGCAGGGACAGCACCGTGCTCCACACTTCCAGTGCCGGACGCAGTCCCTCGCCGCCTTCGCGGCCGGCCAGTTCGCCGGTCAAGCCGCCGTAGTAGCCATGGTCGTTGGTCAGGTAGCAGCCGCTGCGCATGACCGGCAGCACCTTCCTGCCCCGCAGCGCCAGTCCGGCAAACTCGCGTGCCACGCGGTCGAAATAGGCCGAACCGCCAGCCGAAATGATCACCTGTTCGCCGCCGAACAGGTCTTCCGCCGCGACGGCTTTCAGCATGTCCGCCATGCTGCGCAGGAAGCCGTTAACCACGTCCACGTCCGCCACCCGGTTGTCGGTGACCACCAGGCCTTCATAGCCTTCGATACCGGCCAGCTGCAGGCCCAGCGCGGCGGCAATGGCGCGGGCCACTTCCATTACCTGCTCCGGCGCGCGGCAACCGGCGCGCTTGCCTTTCATGCCCAGTTCCACCAGCAGCGGCAAAGGCCGTTCCAGGCCGAATGCCTGCACGGCGCGCGCCAGGCGCGCGACGCCCTGCAGCGAATCGGCCAGGGCGAAGAATTCGAAGTTGGGGTCTTCCTGCATCAGGTGCAGGACGGCGCGGATATCGGCGGGCGCCACCAGCTGATTGGCCAGGATCACGCGCCGCACCCCGAAACGTGCCGCAACCTGCACCTGCTGGACGGTGGCCAGCGTGATGCCCCAGGCGCCGTTGTCGATCTGCGCCGCAAACAGCTGCGGGCTCATGGTGGTCTTGCCATGCGGCGCCAGCAGCACCTTGTGGCGCTCGCAGAACCGGCGCATCCACGCCAGGTTGTGCTGCAGTGCGGACGCTTTCAGCACCGCCACCGGCAGGCTGGTGTCAGCCGCCAGCACGTTCCAGTGCTGGGCGCCGATCATGTGCTGGCGCAGCGGCTCTACAATAGGTAGGCCTTTTACCCCTGGCAGCAAAACCTGTTCATCGAGTTCGGGCAGCGCATACATATGTTGTCCAGTCTGTCGTCCATGCGGTCGGCACCACCAAGAATATCACTTCGACCGAAAAGACCGAGGCTGACACCGGCCATATATTCAATGCCACAGGCCAAGAATGAGACCGAACACCAGGAATTGTGCGGTGTGGTAGCCGCCGTCGATGAGCAGCAGCTTAATGCTGCGATTGGCAAACTGGTAATTGATGCCGAAACAGGCGGCGACCATGCCGAAACCGGCCAGGACGCCGTGCTTGACGGCATAGTCCAGGGCCGGCAGAGGGCCAACCCAGCGCGCAAAGGCGAATGCCGCCAGCAGGGAAAAAATAAAGGCGACGCCGAACACGCGCGCCGGGTGGCGGTCCTGTTTGACGCCGCCGTTTTCATCGTTCCACAGCTTGCCGAACAGGATAGGCGAATACCACAGGCCGCCCAGCATGAAGCTCGAGACGGCCGCCAACAGGACGGCCAGGACGTTCATTCCCATCATATGCATCGTTGTCTCCCAATATGTTTATTGTTGAGAAAGAACGATAAGTGAGCCCGGGCCCAGGGTCAATCAACTCTTGCAATGCTCCGACAGCATTTCGCCCATCTTGCCGCTTGCCGCCTGGCGGTCGTCGGCCCAGGTCAAGGCCGATTCGGTGGCCCCCGACGCCTCGCGGCGCAGGAAGCTGACGTAGGTCGAGCCGTTCTTGCCGGTGACGTGCAGCAGCCGCACTTCGCAGCTGAAACGCGCGCTGCCGTCGCCGGCGGCGGACTTGGCCGCGCTCAATACGTCGACCTTGGTGACCGGGCCGATGTGCGCGACCAGCGGCGCGCGCTGGTTGAGGATGTCCAGCAGCTTGTCCTGCGGGATCTCGCGGCTGCATGCGGCCAGCAGCAATAGGGGCAGCAATCTCTTCATACGTCCTCCGGAAAGACAAACGCCGACCAGCGCGGGGGCTGGACGGCGTTTGGGTGTTGCGTTGCTCTTTGCTGCGATCAGGACATGTGCTGCCCGCCGTTGATCGCGATATTGGCGCCGGTGACGAAGGCCGCTTCTTCCGATGCCAGATAGGCCACCAGGCCTGCCACTTCTTCCGGCTTGCCCAGGCGGGCCATCGGGATTTGCGGGATGATCTTCGAATCCAGCACGTCTTTAGGAATCTCCATCACCATCTTGGTGCCGATATAGCCCGGCGAAATGGTGTTGACGGTCACGCCCTTGCGCGCCACTTCCAGCGCCAGCGCCTTGGTGAAGCCGTGCACGCCGGCCTTGGCCGCGGAGTAGTTGGTCTGGCCGAAAGCACCCTTCTGGCCGTTCACCGAGGAGATGTTGATGATGCGGCCCCAGCCGCGATCCACCATGCCATCCGCTACCGGCTTGGTCATGTTGAACACGGAGTCCAGATTGGTCTTCATCACCATGTCCCAATTGACCTTGTCCATCTTCTTGAAGGTCATGTCGCGGGTGATACCGGCGTTATTCACCAGCACCTCCACCGGACCGATCTCGCGCTCGACCGCCGCGATGCAGGTCGCTGCCGAATCGTAGTCCGCCACATCGCAAGGATAGGCTTTGAAGTTGTAGCCCTGGTCCTTCATCGTGGCCAGCCACGACTCATGCGTCTTGTTACTTGGGGAATACGTCGTTACCACCTTGTAGCCCAGCGCGACCAGCTTGATGCAAATCGCTTCGCCCAGACCACCCATGCCGCCCGTTACCAATGCAACTCGTGCCATTTAAAGTTCCCCTTGTGTACGTTCTCTTAGACTAAAAGCTCATTCCCTTTCAACTGCAAGTGCTACGCCCATGCCGCCGCCGATGCACAGCGAGGCCAGGCCCTTCTTCGCGTCACGGCGGACCATTTCATGCAGCAGGGTCACCAGGATGCGGGCACCGGACGCGCCGATCGGGTGGCCGAGGGCAATCGCACCGCCATTGACGTTGATCTTGCTGGTGTCCCAGCCCATTTCCTTGTTCACGGCGCAGGCTTGCGCAGCGAACGCTTCATTGATTTCCATCAGGTCCAGGTCTTGCGGCGACCAGCCGGCCTTTTTCAGGCACAGCTGCGAAGCGGTGACCGGTCCCATGCCCATATAGGCTGGATCCAGGCCGGACGACGCGTAGGCCTTGATGCGCGCCAGCGGCGTCAGACCCAGTTCCTTGGCCTGTTTGGCCGACATCATCATCACGGCGGCCGCGCCATCGTTGATGCCGGAGGCATTGCCGGCGGTGACGGAGCCGGCCTTGTCGAAGGCTGGGCGCAGGCCGGACAGCGCTTCCAGCGTGGAGCCCGGCTTGATGTATTCGTCCTGGTCGAAGAAGATGCTGCCCTTCTTCTGCACGATTTCCAGCGGCAGGATTTCGTCCTTGAACTTGCCAGCCTTTTGCGCCGCTTCCGCTTTCAGCTGCGACTGCAGGGCGAATTCGTCCTGCTGGCTGCGCGAGATATCGTATTTCTTGGCCACGTTCTCGGCGGTGATGCCCATGTGATACTGGTTGTACACGTCCCACAGGCCGTCCACGATCATGGTGTCGACCATCTTGGCGTCGCCCATGCGGAAACCGTCGCGCGAACCGTTCAGCACGTGCGGCGAAGCGCTCATGTTTTCCTGCCCGCCGGCGATGATGATGCTGGCGTCGCCGCACTTGATCGCCTGCGCCGCCAGGTGGGTCGCCTTCAGGCCGCTGCCGCACACTTTGTTGATGGTGTAAGCCGGGATGGCGCTTGGCAGGCCGGATTTGATGACGGCTTGGCGCGCCGGATTCTGGCCGACACCCGCGGTCAGCACCTGGCCCAGGATGACTTCGCTGACCAGGTTCGGGTCGATGCCGGTCTGGGCCAGCAGGCCCTTGATGACATGGGCGCCCAGCTCTGCTGCCGGGGTCTTGGCCAGGGAACCGCCGAACTTGCCTACTGCGGTACGGCCTGCTGCAACAATTACTACATCATCCATTCTGCTTCTCCGGGAGTGGTATGAAAATCGTTCAATGCATTCTAGCTAAGCGCCACGTCTGCGGCCAGCAATGGCCTACCGGAACAATGGCTTATTCAAAGCCACGTCTGTTGCCTCACGTCCAAACGCTTGCGCACGGTCCATGGCGTGCTTGCCCTGGTCGCTTGCCATCTGCAGCAGGTCTTGGGGATGCTTGACGGTCAGGAATTCGTTGGAGGCCGAGGTCATGGCGGCGAGAGAAGCGAGTGCGGTATCACGATGCCAGTCAAAGAAATTGGCGAAGCTGGCGAGTTGCGCGTCGAAAGCCGCTTCGGCAGCGCGGGAAAAATCATTGCTGAACGCGTACATGCTGCTACTCCTTCCTTGAATAGATGGCTAAGTTACCGCAAGACTTCTCATGTTAGTTCGCGAATCCCTGCAATTGTTTGATAAACATCAAGGCTGCTTTCATTTTGCATAATTCCCCTAACGATGTCACGACAATAACTTGATACCGTCCAGCGAGGCGGCGCACTGCTCGCGTATCACGTTGACGAAGTCGTTGACGTAAGCCTTATGCTGCAAGGCCGGCGGCACCGAGACGAACAGGTCGCTCCACAAGCCGGTCTCGCCCACCGGGCGCGCCACCACATAGTCGTAGTCCACATAATTCTTGATGGCCCAGTTCGGCAGCGCGGCGACGCCGCGGCGGCTGGCCACCAGCTGCAGGATGGCGACCGTCAGCTCGGCGGTGCGGCGCTGGTACTGCACGCCGGCCGGACGCAGCACTTCACGGATCAGGTCGATGCGCTGTTCCGGCACAGGATAGGTAATCAAGGTTTCGCCCTCATAGTCCTGGGCCGACAGGCGGCGCAGCTGGGCCATGCGGTGCTTCTGCGCCATGACCGTCAGGATCTCGAAGCGGAACAGCGGGAAGGTGGAGTAATCGGCGCTGTAGTCCGAGCCGATCACCAGGTCGGCCAGGCCATTGCGCAGCAGGTCGGCCGGTTCGCTGTGGAAGCCGGAGACCAGGTCGATTTCCACCTCCGGCCAGCGGGTGCGGAAGGCATCCATCACTGGCATCAGCCAATCGAAACATGTATGGCATTCAAGCGCGACGCGCAATTGGCCGGTGTCGCCCTGCGACAGGCGCAGCACATCGCGCTCGGCGCGTTCCACTTCAGGCAGCAGGGTATCGGCCAGCTTCAGCAGGCGCTCGCCGGTGGCCGTGAAGCCGATCGGCATCGATTTCCGCTCAAAGAGTGGCGTACCGTAGCGATCTTCCAGCAATTTGATTTGATGCGACAAGGCCGACTGCGTCAGGTTCAGCAGTTGCGCTGCCTTGACCAGGCTACCGGAGGAGCGAAGCGCAGACAGCGTGCGCAAGTGACGAATCTCGAGCATGTATGAAAAGTTTTCAAGTTGATGCGCAATAAGTTTCGTTTTTATTATATGCCGCCATGCCGCAAACTGTACTTCATCAATATTTCTTAAGCATGACAAAAATGAAACTGGTACAGACCCATATTCCCGGTTACCCGCGCATCGGCGCAGCGCGTGAACTGAAATTCGCCCTCGAACGCTTCTGGCGCGGTGAAGCGAGTGAAGCGGCGCTCCAGGAAACGGCGAGCAAGCTTCGTGCCCAGCACTGGTCGACGCAGCGCCAGCACGGCCTGGATTGTGTGACGGTGGGCGATTTTGCCCTGTACGACCACGTGGCGAACCATGTCCAGCTGTTCGGCTGCGAACCGAGCCGCTTCGGCTTTACCGGGGGCGAAGCGCCGCTGGCGCGCTATTTTGCAATGGCGCGGGGCGACAGCGCACATGAACAGTGCGGCTGCGGCCATAATGGTGCGGCACTTGAGATGACCAAGTGGTTCGACACCAACTACCACTACCTGGTGCCGGAATTCGACGAATCGACCGCGTTCGAGCTGCACAGCAAGCAGTTGCTCGACGAAGTCACCGAGGCGCGCGCGGCGGGCCACCGGGTGAAGGCGGTCCTGCTCGGCCCGTTGACCTTCCTGTGGCTGGGCAAGGAGCGCAATGCCAGGGATGGATTCCAGCGCCTGGACCTGCTCGATAGCCTGCTGCCGCAATACAGCCGCCTGCTCATGCAGCTGCGCGTCGCCGGCGCGGATTGGGTGCAGCTGGATGAGCCTATCCTCGGCCTCGACCTGCCCAACGCCTGGCGCAATGCCTTCGAACCGGCCTACTGGCTGCTCAACCAGTCCGGTGCCCAGCTGATGGTCGCCACCTACTTCTCGCCGCTGGAAGAAAACGTCAGCCTGGCCTGCCGCCTGCCGGTCGCCGGTCTGCACGTCGACGCCGTCCGTGCCGCCAGCGAACTGGCCAGCGTGGCCGACTGGCTGCCTGCGCACAAGACGCTGTCGATCGGCATCATCGATGGCCGTAACATCTGGCGTAGCGACCTCGATACGGCGCTCGCTACCCTGATGCCGGTGCTTGCCAAGCGTACCGGCCCGGTCTGGCTATCGACCTCATGCTCCCTGCTGCATGTGCCATTCAGCCTGGCGGCCGAAACATCGCTCGATGAAGAAGTAAAACCATGGCTGGCATTCGCCGAAGAGAAGCTGGCGGAACTGGCCCTGCTCAAGGCAGCCTTGTCCGCGGATGAGCGCGTGTCAGGCCAGGTGGCAAGAGGCTTTGCCGAGGCGCGCGCAGCGCTGGCGAGCCGCCGCACCAGCGCCCGGGTTCACAACGCGGACGTGGCAAAGCGTATGGCCGCCTTGGCGTGCGACCCCGCCGCCGCGCGCCGCCACGCCCCGTTCGCGCAACGGCAGCAGCTGCAGCGGGAACGCCTGCGGCTGCCAGCCTTCCCGACCACGACGATTGGCTCCTTCCCGCAAACGCAGCAAATCCGTACCGCACGTGCCGCCTTCAAGCGCGGCGAATTGCCCCCCGCTGCTTACCAGCAAGCGATGCGCGAAGCGATCGAACACGCCATCCGCCAGCAGGAAGAGTTCGGCCTGGACGTACTGGTGCATGGTGAAGCCGAACGCAACGATATGGTCGAGTATTTCGGCGAGCAGCTGGACGGCTTCACGTTCACGGCCAACGGCTGGGTGCAATCCTATGGCTCCCGCTGCGTGAAGCCGCCGGTCATTTACGGCGACGTGCAACGCCCGCAAGCGATGACCGTGCATTGGGCGCAATTCGCGCAAAGCCTGACCGGCAAGCCGGTAAAAGGCATGCTGACCGGGCCGGTCACGATTCTGCAATGGTCTTTTGTGCGGGACGATCAGGCGCGCGCGGATACGGCGCAGCAGATTGCCGCCGCGATTCGCGATGAAGTGCGCGACCTGGAGCATGCCGGCATCGCCATCATTCAGATCGATGAGCCCGCTTTGCGCGAAGGCCTGCCGTTGCGCCGCAGCCGCTGGGACGCTTATCTGGACTGGGCCACCAAGGCCTTCCGCATCAGCGCGGCGGTTGCGGCCGATGCGACGCAGATCCATACCCATATGTGCTATGCCGAGTTCAACGATATCCTGCCTGCGATCGCGGCCTTGGATGCGGACGTCATCACCATCGAATCGAGCCGCTCGGCGATGGAGCTTCTTGGTGGGTTCGCCAGCTTCCGCTATCCGAACGAGATCGGTCCCGGCGTGTACGATATCCACTCGCCGCGTGTGCCCGGCAGCGAGGAAATGGCGGACCTGCTGCGCAAGGCGGCCCGGGTCGTGCCGCCAGCACAGCTATGGGTCAATCCCGACTGTGGACTCAAAACCCGCGCCTGGCCCGAAACTGCGGCCGCCTTGCAGAACATGGTTGCGGCAGCCCAAAAACTGCGCGCGGAACTGGAGCCGAGCTGAGACATCCTTGGTTTGAAGGCGGTCCCTTGATTGTGCAAGCCAAGAACAAGCTCTTCGGACCGCTCAACAATCAGGAATGGCCTCAAGCGACGGCTGCAGCAGCGCAAACTGCGCGTTATCCACCAGCATCACTTGGCGCCGCCGACAAAACGCAGTGCTTCCTGCGCCAGGCTGGTCCACTGGCCCGTGGCTTGCGGGTTCAGTGCCAGCCATTCCTTCATCAATTTCCCGTGACCCGGGTCGAACTTATGGCCGATGCCCGACGCTTCGAGCTCGTCAACCCTGGTACGCGGCAACTTGACCACGAATTCGTCTGCGGCCGACACCATGGCAAAGATCTTTCCATTGACTTTCAGCGCCGAGGAACCGAAGCCCTTCTTACCGCCTTGCCCGAAGTCCACACCCGGCTCGCCGGCCAGCGTTTCCGCCAACCTCGCAAAACGTGACTTGTTGTCCATGATCAGTTCTTGGGGACTGCGATCACATTCATGGTGAGGCGCGCTCCCGGTTTGGGCAGGGCGGCAACCCCGATTACGGTGCGGGCCGGATAGGGCTCGGCAAACAGCTCGGCATAAGCCCGATTCATTTCCGCAAACTCGGCCACGTCCACCATATTGACCTGGACATGCACGACGTCATCCAGGCCAGCGTCTGCCGATGCCAGCATGGCCGCGATATTCTTCAACGTCTGCCGCGTTTGCGTATAGGCATCCGGTCCGGCGAGCTGCCCGGTCCCAGGATCGACGCCGGGCGTGCCCGAGATAAAAACCTGCCCGCCAGCCTTGACGACATGACTGTAGGGACCGATCGGCGGGAATAAGTTGGTTTCGACCAGGGTTCTTGGCATGGCGTTACCTCATCCTGCAAGAATTGTTCAGTTTGATGCCTGTCGCCATCTGTTTCCCCTTCAAAGATAGTTAGTTTTATTACAAATGTTAACATAACACAACTAGCCTGAAAGCCGCATAAACACTAGGATCAGCCTCCCCAAGCAAGCTTAAGCAAAGTACAATGCACCCAGCCTGGGTCCAGCCCGTTACCTTGCGATTGACATGCCTAAGAGTAAGTTCCAGAAGCCTATCGAAATCAAGATTTCCACCGTTGTCGCCGTGTCTACCATTATGTACACGAGCGACCTCGCCACCCTCGACGCCGCCATGCATGAGATGACCGGCGGCGTTTCCGATTTCTTCGAGGGAGACCTGGCGGTGATCGACGTTGGCGACCTGGCGCCAGGCGGCGAACGAATTGACTGGGCGGCAACAATCGCCCTCCTGAAAAAATACCGCCTGAATCCGGTGGCCGTGCGCAACGCCAAGCCGGAGATGGTGGAAGAAATCCAGCAACACGGCCTGCAACTGGACAGCGGCAAGCGGGAAGAACCGCCCATCGTCACTGCCCCGAAGCCAGCGCCGGCCCCTGCGCCGGCCCCGGCTCCGGTAGCGGCGCCAGCGGCACCAGCTTTCAGCGGCACCATGATCATCGACACCCCGGTTCGCGCCGGCCAACGCATCTACGCCCGTGGCGGCGACCTGATCGTGATGGCGGTCGTGAACAACGGCGCCGAGATCATCGCGGATGGCAGTATTCACGTTTACAACACTTTGAACGGCCGTGCCCTGGCAGGTGCTTCCGGCAACGCCTCGGCCCGTATTTTCGCTCTGTCGATGAGCCCCGAACTGGTCTCGATCGCGGGTGTTTACCGTACTTTTGAAGATGGTTTCCCGACCGAAAACGCACGCAAGCCGGTACAAATCCGGCTGAACGGCGATAGTCTGGAGATACAATCTGTCAATTCCGCAAAATAACAGTTCAGTAAAGGATTCTTTGTGGCACGAATTATTGTAGTTACGTCCGGCAAGGGCGGTGTCGGCAAAACGACTTCCAGCGCCAGCTTCTCCACCGGCCTCGCCCTGCGCGGCCACAAAACCGTCGTCATCGACTTTGACGTCGGCCTGCGCAACCTGGACCTGATCATGGGTTGCGAACGACGCGTTGTGTATGACCTGATCAACGTGGTGCACAAGGAAGCCACCCTGAACCAGGCCCTGATCAAGGACAAGCACTGCGAGAACCTGTTCATCCTGCCGGCGTCCCAGACCCGCGACAAGGATGCTCTGACTGAAGATGGCGTGGAAGCCGTGCTGGCCGAGCTGATCAAGATGGACTTCGACTTCATCGTCTGCGACTCGCCGGCCGGTATCGAACATGGCGCCCTGATGGCGCTGACCTTCGCCGACGAAGCCCTGATCGTGACCAATCCGGAAGTGTCCTCGGTGCGCGACTCCGACCGCATCCTCGGCATCATCCAGGCCAAGTCGCGCCGCGCCCTGTCCGGCGGCGATCCGGTCAAGGAACACTTGCTGATCACCCGTTACTCGCCGAAGCGCGTGGAAGCGGGCGAGATGCTGTCGTTTGAAGACGTCCAGGAAATCCTGCGCATTCCTTTGATTGGCATCATCCCCGAGTCGGAGCAAGTGCTGCATGCTTCCAACCAGGGTAACCCGGCAATCCACTTCAAAGGTACGGATGTGGCCGAAGCCTACACCGATGTGGTGTCGCGCTTCCTGGGCGAAGAAGTTGAGCTGAAGTTTACCGACTATGAAAAGCCTGGTTTCCTGAAGCGTATCTTTGGAGCTAAATAATGGCCCTGCTCTCTTTCCTGTTCCAGAACAAGCCGAAGACGGCGGTCGCGGCAAAGGAGCGCTTGCAAATCATCATCGCACGCGAGCGTAATGGCCGCGCGGGACCGGATTTCCTGCCGGCGCTGCACAAAGAACTGATTGAAGTGATTTCGAAGTACACCAAGGTGTCGGCGGACGACATCAAGATTTCCCTGGATCGCCAGGGGAATCTTGAAGTGCTGGACGTGAACGTCGTCTTGCCGGACGCTTGAAGCGGCAAAACCGCGGCCACCGGATGCCTGTCTGACCCAGCGGGTCAGACACTGGTTGGCCGGTGTTGGGCCCCCGCCAGCACCTGCCTTGCCACTTTGGCGCAAGCCTCCACGTGCTGGTAGCCAATCTGCCGGAAGGCAAAGAAACCAATAGTCGCGGACACAATTTGACCAGCAATCGGCACCATTTTGCCCGCCTGCTTGGCCGCTACCTTGCCCGCACTGCGCTTGAGCACCGTCGCCACCAGCTCGCGCGTCACCACCTTGCCCACCAGCATGCCGCCCAGGCTGACCACGGCTTCGTAGGCGATCAGCTTCAATTTGGGCTGCATGCGGTCGATCTGGGCCGGCGACAGGCCGAACTCATGGTTCACATCGTCAATCAGCCGGGTGAACAGGCGCAGATCCGACACCACGTCGATGCCGGGAATCGGTACCGCGGCCACGCCGGCCGACAGCGCGGCGCGGCGCCGCACCAGGCGCCGGCAACGTTCGCGGACGGCATCGATATCGGCCTCCGTCGAGGGCAGCACAATCCAGTCATTTTCCATGCTCAGACTCCCAATCGGCCGGCATCTCGTTGTGCTGGCCGTCCAAGCAGTGTACCGTGTGAGCGGGAGCTGGCCTCACACGGCAGCCTAAGAGTAGTACCACAGGGCAATATTTGATCAAATTGGTAACTATTTCTTGTAAAACTCTGTTATATTCGTGTGACTGCTTCTTAACATTTTGCTGTAAAGAACCATGAGAATCGTTGTCCTTGATGCTGACCGAAGCCAGGCAGACCTCATCTGCCAGGTCCTGACTTCTGCCGGCCATGCCTGCCATGGCTACCAGAGCGCCAAGGACTTGCTGGCCAATATGCGCAAGGATAGCTGCGACATGTTGATCCTCGACTGGCAGGTTGCCGATATGGAGCCTGCCGAACTGGTGCGCAAGGCCCGCGAAAAACTGCCTGAAAACGGCCCGGTCATCTTCCTGACCACCAGCTCCGGCGAAGACGATATCGTCGCCGGCCTGACGGTCGGCGCCGAAGACTTCCTGGTCAAGCCGCTGCGGCGCGCCGAACTGGTGGCGCGCGTCCAGGCCCAGTTGCGCCTCGCCTACCCCAGCCAGAATGGCGCCGAACAGCTGCAGTTCGGCCAATACGTCTTTGAAACCCGTCCTGGCCGCCTGTTGATGGATGGGCAAGTGCTAGACGTGACCCATAAAGAGTTCTACCTGGCCTTGCTGTTTTTCCGCAACATTGGCCGTCCGCTCTCGCGCGCCTACATCCATGAAGCGGTGTGGATACGCGAAACCGAAGTTCCCTCGCGCACCATGGATACCCACGTTTCCCGCGTCCGCAATAAGCTGCAGTTAAAGCCGGAAAACGGCTTCCGCCTGGTGCCGGTGTACAGCTACGGCTACCGGCTGGAAAAGCTCGGCGCCTGAGAGCGAAACCCCAGCAAGGTATAATGGCGTCTGGAATCGCCCGCCCATACCGAAATGCAACTTCTCGCCGTCGGCCTCAACCACACCACAGCACCCGTCGCCTTGCGCGAACGGCTGGCGTTCGCGCCTGAGCAGCTGGGGACGGCGGTGGCGGCGGCGCGCAACTGGTTTGCCCACGCGGATTCCAAGGGCGGCGACGAAGCGGCCATCCTGTCCACCTGCAACCGTACCGAGCTGTACGCCGCCAGCAATGCCGCCCACCCGCTCGACGCCGGCGCGCAATTCCTGGCCGATTTCCACAAACTGAACTACGCCGAGCTGCGCCCGCACCTGTACATGCTGCCGCAGCACGATGCCGTGCGCCATACCTTCCGCGTCGCCTCCGGCCTCGATTCGATGGTACTGGGCGAAACCCAGATCCTGGGCCAGATCAAGGATGCGATCCGCACCGCCGATGAAGCGGGCGGACTCGGCACCTACCTGCACCAGTTGTTCCAGCGCAGCTTCTCGGTTGCCAAGGAAGTGCGCAGCACCACCGAAATCGGCGCCCACAGCGTATCGATGGCGGCGGCCGCCGTGCGCCTGTCGCAGCGCATCTTCGACACGATCTCCGAACAGAACGTGCTGTTCATCGGCGCCGGCGAAATGATCGAGCTGTGCGCCACGCACTTCGCGGCGCAGAACCCGAAATCGATTACCGTGGCCAACCGCACCATGGAACGCGGCGAAGCCCTGGCGCACCGCTTCAACGGCCGGGCCATGCGGCTGGCGGAGCTGGGCAGCCAGCTGCAGCAATACGATATCGTCATCTCCTGCACCGCCTCCTCGCTGCCGCTGATCGGCCTGGGCATGGTGGAACGCGCCATCAAGGCGCGCCGCCACAAGCCGATGTTCATGGTCGACCTGGCCGTGCCGCGCGATATCGAGGCCGAAGTGGGCCGCCTGAACGACGTCTTCCTGTACACCGTGGACGACCTGGGCAAGGTGGTGCAAACCGGTATGGAAAACCGCCAGGCCGCCGTGGCCCAGGCGGAAGCGATCATTGAAACGCGCGTGCAATCGTTCATGCACTGGATCGACGACCGCGCCGTGGTGCCGGTGATCCAGGGCCTGCAGGAGAACAGCGAAGTGATCCGCCTGCTGGAACTGGAACGCGCGCGCAAGCTGCTGGCCAAGGGCGAGCCGATCGATGCGGTGCTCGAGGCGCTGTCCAAGGGGCTGACCGCAAAGTTCATGCACGGTCCGCAGCAGGCGCTGCACCGCGCCCAGGGCGACGAACGCGCCCAGCTGGCCGAGCTGCTGCCGCAATTATTCCGCGGCCGCCGTTAGCGGCGCCTTCCCGCTGCCGCTTGCGCGGCTCTTCTTCCGTTTTCTCGCGCCACTGGGCGCTCCTCCGCATAGGATCCGAATGAAACCATCAATGCTGGCCAAGCTGGACCAACTGGCAAACCGCCTGGTCGAACTGGACGAACTGCTGATGTCCGAAGGCGCCACGTCGAATATGGACAGCTACCGCAAGATGACGCGCGAGCACAGCGAACTGCAGCCGCTGGTCGCGCTGTACAAGGATTACCTGCAGGTGCTGGGCGACATCGACGATGCGCAAGCCATGCTGTCCGATCCCGACATGAAGGAATTCGCGCAGGAGGAAATCGAAGGCGGCAAGGCGCGCCTGGCCGGCCTGGAGCTGGATTTGCAGAAGATGCTGCTGCCCAAGGATGAAAACGACGAGCGCAATATCTTCCTCGAAATCCGCGCCGGCACCGGCGGCGACGAATCGGCCCTGTTCGCGGGCGACCTGCTGCGCATGTACACCCGCTTCGCCGAGCGTTCGCGCTGGCAGGTGGAGATCGTGTCGGCGTCGGAAAGCGATCTTGGCGGCTACCGCGAGGTGATCGCCCGCATCATCGGCAACGGCGCGTACTCCAAGCTGAAGTTTGAGTCCGGCGGCCACCGCGTGCAGCGCGTGCCGGCCACGGAGACCCAGGGCCGCATCCACACTTCGGCCTGCACCGTGGCGGTGATGCCGGAAGCCGATGAAGTGGAGGACGTCCACATCAACCCGGCCGACCTGCGCATCGACACCTACCGCGCTTCCGGCGCCGGCGGGCAGCACATCAACAAGACCGATTCCGCTGTGCGCATCACGCACATCCCGTCGGGCATCGTGGTGGAGTGCCAGGACGACCGCTCGCAGCACAAGAACAAGGCGTCCGCGATGAAGGTGCTGGCGGCGCGCATCAAGGACGTGCAGCTGCGCGAGCAGCAATCGAAGGAAGCGGCCACCCGCAAGAGCCTGATCGGCTCGGGCGACCGCAGCGAACGCATCCGCACCTACAATTTCCCGCAAGGCCGGATGACCGACCACCGCATCAACCTGACGCTGTACAAGCTGGACATGATCATGGACGGCGATCTGGGCGAACTGACCACGGCCCTGACCACCGAGCACCAGGCCGAGCAGTTGGCGGCCTTGGGCGATTAAGGCTTGGTTTAAGGTAGCCTTCAGGGCTTTATGCGAGAATTGGCCGGATTTTCAACTTTGATAAAAGATGATGATGAGCAACCGTAACGTCTTGCTGGCGATCGCCTTTGTGAGCTTTGGCATGATCGGTGCCGCAATGTATCTGCAGCACGTGCTGTACCTGATGCCTTGCCCGCTGTGCGTGATCCAGCGCTACCTGTTCATCGCCATCGGCCTGGCGGCCCTGGTGGGCGCGTTTACCGCCAAGCCCAAGCTGGCTGCCGGCGCTGGCCTGCTGGCCGCCCTCGGTGGCTTGGGCGTGGCCATCAAGCAGCTGTGGATCCTGGCCCACCCGGGCCTGTCCTGCGGCATCGATCCGATGGAAACGATGCTGAACAAAATCCCGACCTCCGAATACCTGCCTTGGCTGTTCTACGCGGAAGGCCTGTGCCAAGACGCCAACGAGAAGTTCTTTGGCCTGGTGATTCCGATGTGGTCCTGCATCTGGTTCGGCATTCTGGCCATTGGCGCGGCCTGGCTGGTGCTGCGTAAGCGCGCATGAAGGACCAGGTCGCAGCCGGGATGACGCTGGGCGCCTTGCAGCGCAAGCCGCTGCTCGACCCGGTCGACCAGCGCATTCTGGTATGCCATGCGCTGGGCATCAGCCGCACTGCTCTGATCACCCAGTCCGACCGCGCGCTGAGCGCCGACGAGGCGGCCCGTATAGCGCAGTTGCTGCAGCGCCGCCATGACGGCGAGCCTGTGGCTTATATCATCGGCCAGCGCGAATTCTTCGGCCTGGATTTCGAAACCACGCCGGCGGTGCTGATCCCGCGCCCCGATACGGAATTGCTGGTGGAGTTGGCGCTGGTGCGCCTGCCGCCGCGCGGCAAGGTGCTCGATATGGGCACCGGCAGCGGCGCCATTGCTGTCGCCATCGCCCATAGCCGGCCGGATGCAAGCGTGACGGCGCTGGACGTGAGCCGGGAGGCGCTGTCCGTGGCCGGCCGCAATGCGCAGCGCAACAACGCCAAGGTGCGCTTCCTGCACAGCGACTGGTATGGCGCTGTCGACGGCGAGCAGTTCGACCTCATCGTTTCCAATCCTCCCTATATCGCCGATGGCGACCGCCACCTGTCCGAGGGCGACCTGCGCTTCGAACCAAGCGCTGCGCTGACCGACTTTGCCGATGGCTTGAGCGCCCTGCGCACCATCATTGCCGGCGCCCCCGCCAAGCTGGCGCCGGGCAGCTGGCTGCTGATGGAACATGGCTATGACCAGTCGGCGGCCGTGCGCGGCCTGCTGTCGTCCGCCGGTTACACTGCTGTGCAAAGCTGGCAGGATTTGGCCGGCATCGAACGGGTCAGCGGCGGCCGCCGGCCCGGGTAAAATACGGCAATATGCGGCTTCCCGGCCGTTTTTCGGGGGGCCTCGTACGCGCTTTTCGGTTTTCGGTTAATCTCGCACCAATTTGATTTGCTGCATCGGAAAGGAAGCAAATTGTCCAATCTATTGACGCGCCGCCTGGCCCTGTTGGCCGACGATAAGCACCGTGCGGTGCTGGGCGGCGGCCTGCGCGGCATCGAACGAGAAACCCTGCGGGTGCAGCCGGACGGCCGCCTTGCGCAGACGCCGCATCCGCTGCCGCTTGGCTCGGCCCTGACGCATCCCCACATCACCACCGATTACGCGGAAACCCTGCTGGAGTTCATCACCCCGGCCGAACAAGACATCGCCATCACGCTGGAAAAGCTCGACGCGATCCACCGTTTCAGCTACACCAAGCTCGGTAAGGAAATGCTGTGGAGCCAATCCATGCCTTGCGAATTGCCCGGCGAGGAAGAGATCGAGATCGCCTGGTATGGCAAGTCCAACCTGGGCATGCTGAAGCATGTGTACCGCCGCGGCCTGGCGCTGCGCTACGGCAAAGCGATGCAGTGCATCGCCGGCATCCACTACAACTATTCGCTCGATGAGCGCCTGTGGCGCGTCCTGGCGGAGAACGAGGGCGCGACCCACATCTCGGCCAAGGCCTACCAGTCGGAAGCCTACCTGGCGGCGATCCGCAACTTCCGCCGCTACAGCTGGCTGCTGATGTACCTGTTCGGCGCTTCGCCGGCTTTGGCGGAGGGCTTCCTGCGCGGCCGCCCGCACAAGCTGGAAAAGCTGTCCGCCGATACGCTGTACCTGCCGTACGCGACCAGCCTGCGCATGAGCGACCTCGGTTATCAGAACGAAGCCCAGTCGGGCCTGCATCCGCACGAGAACAGCCTGGATTCCTATGTGGCCACGCTGACCAAGGCCGTCAACCAGCCTTATGAGCCGTATGCGAAGATCGGCACCAAGGTCGATGGCGAGTGGGTGCAGCTATCGACCAATGTGATCCAGATCGAGAACGAGTACTACTCGACCATCCGGCCGAAGCGCGTGATCAATACCGGCGAGCGCCCGATCCAGGCGCTGTGCAACCGCGGCGTGCAGTACATCGAAGTGCGCTGCATGGACGTGGATCCGTTCGAACCGGTCGGCATCAATGTGCAGACCGGCCGCTTCCTCGATGTCTTCCTCCTGTTCAGCGCCTTGGAGGAAAGCCCGCTGATCACGCCGGAGCATGGCGCACTGCTGGCGCGCAATTTCGCGCGCACCGTGAAGGAGGGCCGCCGCCCGGGCCTGACCCTGACCCGCGCCGGCGAGGAAGTCACGCTGAAGCAGTGGGGCCTGGATTTGCTGGAGCGCTTCAAGCCGGTGGCCGAGTTGCTGGACCGCGAGCACGGCGGACGTGAACACATGGCGGCGCTGGAAGCGCAGGCCGCCAAGCTGCACGACCCGGACACCACGCCGTCGGCGCGCGTGCTGCAGGCGCTGCGCGACAACGGCAAGTCGTTCACCGCTTTCGGCCTGCACCAGAGCGAGAAGCACGCCGCCTATTTCCGCAGCCATCCGCCAAGCGCGGAAGATGTGGCGCGCTTCACGCAAATGGCGCGCGTCTCGATCGCGGAGCAGGAAGCACTGGAACGCACCCAGACCGGCAGCTTCGACGACTACGTCAAGGCCTACCGCGCCAGCAATCTTTGCCCGAACCATTGCACCTGAACCTTGCTCACCTTCTATAACGAACAGCACGCCCAGCACGCAGGTCACACCCAGCGCGTGGAAGGCGTACTGTCCGAGCTTGGAAGACGCGGCCTGGGCCAGATCGTCACGCCGCATGGCGTGCCGCTGATGGCGCTGGAACGCACGCATGCGCCGCGCTACCTGCACTTTCTGCGCACGGCGTGGAGCGAGTGGTCGGCGGCCGGCAAGGCGCCCGCGCCGGCGGTGGCGACACAATGGCCGGTACGCACCTTCCGTACCGACATCGAACCGGCCGACCTGGCCGCGCGCCTTGGTCTGTACTCGATGGACGCTGCCACCGCCATCACGGCGGGCACCTGGACGGCGGCCAAGACTGGCGCCGATTGCGCCGTCAACGCGGCGCACGCCCTGCGTGTCGGCGAACGGGCGAGTTTTGCGCTGACGCAGCCGCCGGGCCACCTCGCCGGCGCCGACTTTTGCGGTGGCGGCTGCTACCTGAATAACGCTGCGCTGGCGGCGCAGCATTTACTCGACGATGGCATGGCGCGCGTGGCGATTCTCGACCTCGACTACCATCACGGCAACGGTGCCCAAGGCATCTTCTATGAACGCGCCGAAGTCCTGTGCCTGTCGATCCACGCCGATCCGCGCCATGCTTTCCCCTGGTTTTCCGGCCATGCCGACGAAACCGGCGGCGCAGCGGGCGCCGGCTGCAACGTCAACCTGCCGCTGGCACCAGGCGCCGGCGCCGCCGACTGGTTCGCGGCGCTGGAAACGGCTTGCCTGCGGCTCAATATGTACCGCCCGGAGGCGCTGGTCGTGGCCTTGGGCGGGAACATTTTCTCCGGCGAAGCGCATGGCGGATTCGGCCTGCAGGCGGGCGACTTCCTGCGCGCCGGCGAACGCCTGGCCTGGCTGGGATTGCCCACCACCTTCGTACTGGAAGGCGGCAGCCCGCTGCGCGAGCTGGGCACCAATATTGTCAATGTGCTGGAAGGCTTCGACTGCGCCCAGGTTTAGCCGGGCAGCGCCAGCCGCGCCTCCAAACCGCCGCCGTCACGCTGGTGCAAGGTAAGCGAGCCGCCCATGGCCGTTGCCAGCTGGCGCGCGATCGCCAGTCCCAGCCCCGTGCCGCCGGTCTCGCGGCTGCGTGAAGATTCCAGCCGCACGAAGGGTTCGAAGACAGCCTGCAGGGATTCTTCGGGAATTCCCGGTCCCCGGTCCAGCACGCGCAACACGATGCCGCCCTGCTCCGCCGCCGTTTCCACCTCCACGTCGGCCGCGCCGCCGAATTTCAGCGCATTATCGATCAGGTTGCCCAGTACCCGGCGCAAAGCCTGCGGCTGCAATTCCATCGGCCGCCCGACCGCGCCGCGCAGCGCGACCTGGTGGCCGGCATCGGTGTAGTCGTGCACCATGCTGTCCAGCAGCGCATCCGGATCGATGCGCGTCGGCGCCTCGCTGGTGCCGTGCAGCGTGCGCGCATAGGCCACGCCTTCCTTCACCAGCTGCTCCATGGCCTGCAGGTCTTGCCGCAGCTTGGACTGCTGCGACTCGTCGTCCATCATGTCGACCCGCAGGCGCATGCGCGTGATCGGCGTCTGCAAGTCGTGCGAGATGGATGCCAGGATCTGGATGCGCTCCGCCATATACCCGGCGATGCGTTCCTGCATGGCGTTGAAGGCGCGCGCGGCGCGCGCCACTTCCGAAGGCCCCTTCTCGGGCAGGTGGGCCCCCTGCATGTCGGGGCCAAGCGCATCGGCGGCCTGCGCCAGCTGCTCCAGCGGCCGCGTGGCAAGGCGTACCGCCAGCCAGCAGCAGAAGGCGAACACCGCCAGCTGCGCGGCCATCAGCGCGCCGAACCAGGGCGACATGGGCACGGTCCGCATGGGGCGGAAGTCGATCGTCAGCGGCATGCCGTCGCTCAGGCGCAAGTGCACCTGGTAGCGTTCATGCTCGCCGATGATCTGGTGCACGGTCAGCTTGTATTGCTTGCCCACCCCCTCTTCAAACGAGCGCACGGCATTGGCTTCCAGCACCCGCAGGTGCGGCAGCGATTCGTCGCATTCCTCCAGCCGGAATTCATAGCTGCGGCGCGCCAGGCGCGGCAGCCATTCCGGCCGCGCGGCCGCAGGCAAGGCATCGAGCAGCGCCACCGACGTGGTGACCTCGCGCTCGATATAGCCCATCATCATATTGGTGGTGGCCTCGTTGCGCTCACGCATGGTGAGCCAGAACGACAGGCCCTGCGCCACCGCCACGCCGAGGCATAGCAGCAGGACCAGGCGTGCAAACAGGCTGCGCGGCCAGCGCGGGCGCCTCATGGCTCGCCTGCCGCCAGCGTCACGGCGGCCGAGAAGACATAGCCCTCGCTGCGCAGCGTCTTGATATAACGCGGTTCGCGCGCCGTGTCGCGCAGGCGCTGGCGCACCCGGCTCACCAGCAGGTCGATCGAGCGGTCGAACTGGTCGGCATTGCGGCCCTGGGTCAGGTTCAGCAGCTGGTCGCGCGTCAACACGCGCTGAGGATGATCGAGGAAGACGCGCAGCAGGCGGTATTCGGCGCCGCTCAGCGCCACCAGGGTGCCGTCGGCGTCGAGCAGGTGGCGCGCCACCGTGTCCAGGCGCCAATCGCCGAAGGCCAGCATCGGCACCGATTCATTGACCTGCATATTCGGCGGCAGCATGCGCGTGCGGCGCAGCACGGCGTTGATGCGCGCCAGCAGTTCGCGCACGGCAAAGGGCTTGGGCAGATAATCGTCGGCGCCCATTTCCAGGCCGATGATGCGGTCGGTCTCCTCGTTGCGGGCGGTGAGCATCAGTACCGGGACGGCTTTGTGCTTACCGGCGCGCAGGTCGCGGCACAGGGTCAGGCCGTCTTCGCCCGGCAGCATCAGATCCAGCACGATCAGGTCCGGGGTGTCGTCTTCGAGCACGGAGCGCATCTGGCGGCCATTCGCCGCCAGCGAGGTGCGCAATCCATTCTTTTGCAGATACGCGCCGATCAGCTCGCGGATGTCGCGGTCATCGTCGACGATCAGGATGTGGTCTTGGTTTTCCATGAAGCCATGATACCCAATGCCGCCGCGAGATTTGTATCCCAGTGTGTACAGCCCGCGCAAGGACACAAAACATTGCACTGGCGGGGAGCGGCGACATATGCCGGATACCTGGCCGCGGTCCAATAGCGTCATCCCCAGACACGGAGCCGACCATGACCAACCCGCTCGACACGCCGCTGGCCTTCCTGGCCGGTTTGCTGACCATCGCTTCGCCCTGCGTGCTGCCCATGCTGCCAATCCTGCTGGGCTCCGGCGTCAACCAGCGCAACCGCCGCCGCCCGCTCTTCATCGTGGCCGGCTTTATCCTGAGCTTTGCCAGCGTCGCCATGCTGCTGGGCGCCGTCTCCGCCGCGGTCGAAGTGGCGCAGGACGTGCTGCGCAATAGCGCCATCTTCCTGCTCGCGCTCTCGGGCCTGTTCCGCGTCTGGCCGGCGCCCTACGAATGGCTGCTGGCCCGCCTGCCGGGCCGCAGCGCCACTTCCGCTCCGCGCCATGACGATGGCGGCAACGGCGGCGCCTTCCTGCTCGGCATGTCACTGGGCGCCGTGTGGACGCCCTGCGCCGGCCCGGTGCTGGCCTCGATCCTGGTGCTGGTGGTGAAAGCCCAGGATCCCGCCTGGTCGGCCTTGCTGCTGACTTTGTACGCCATCGGCGCAGCGGTGCCCATGCTCGGCATCATTTACGGCGGCCAGTACGCTACCCAGCGGGTACGCGCGGTGGCCCGCCACGCCCATCGGCTGCAGCAGGTCTTCGGCCTGCTGGTGCTCGCCACGGCCGTTGCGATCTACCTGCAATACGACACCCTGGCCTATTCCTGGGCCGCGCAACACCTCCCAACCCTGAAAGGACTGTGACATGAAAAACTACCTGAAACTGCTGGTCGCCGCGGCAACACTTCTGGGCGCCAGCGCCGGCGCTGCCACGGCGCCTGCCGAGGCCCCCGAATTCAGCGGCATCATCCAATGGCTGAACAGCGAACCGCTCACCATGAAGCAGCTGCGCGGCAAAGTGGTCCTGGTGGATTTCTGGACCTATGACTGCATCAACTGTATCAACACCCTGTCGCATGTCGTGAAGTGGCACGACAAGTACAAGGACAAGGGTCTGGTCGTGATCGGCGTCCATACGCCGGAATACGCGTTCGAGCGCAAAACCGACAATGTGCGCACCGCTTTGAAGCGCTTCGACATACGTTATCCAGTGGCCCAGGATAACCGCTACGCAACCTGGAATGCGTACAACAACCGCTACTGGCCGGCTTTCTATTTGATCAATAAGAAAGGGCAAGTGGTGTATACCCACTTTGGTGAAGGGCAATACGAACAAACTGAAGCGAGAATCCAGCAATTGCTGGCGCAAGCCGAGTGAGTTCCGCCATGAGCGAAAGATTTTTCAAAAATAGCTTGCAATTAAATCGCGCGCTATCTATAGTGTGGACATGGGCAGCCAACACCGCCCCTTAAGCCCGAAACAAATAGCACACTAGTTAATCGCTCACTATCATTGATAAAGGAACTTCACCATGGCAAAGATCTCCAACATCCTGTACCGCGCCAACGCAACGTCGACCGGCGGCCGCGAAGGCAAATCCGTCTCCAGCGACAATGCACTGGACGTCAAGCTGACCACGCCTAAAGAACTGGGCGGCAACGGCGCCTTCGGCACCAACCCGGAGCAACTGTTCGCAGCGGGCTACTCGGCCTGCTTCATCGGTGCCCTGAAGTTTGTTGGCGGCCGCGACAAGATCGCCGTACCGGCGGACACGTCGATCAATGCCACCGTCGGCATCGGCCCGATCGAAACCGGCTTCGGCATCGAAGTGGAGTTGAAGATCTCCCTGCCTGGCCTGGACCGCGCAACCGCGGAAAAACTGGTGAACGCCGCCCACATCGTGTGCCCGTACTCGAACGCGACACGCGGCAATATCGACGTCACCCTGACCATCGAATAAGCAGCGCAGGGCGCGGCGGCCACGGCGGCCGCGCCCATCCCAGAGGAGAAATATCATGAAAGCCTTTGCAGCCCTCATCGCTTCCACCGCCCTGGCCCTTTCCACTGCCGCCCAGGCAGCGCCGCCCGATACCGGTGAAAGCTACCAATCCGATTTCACGTTTGTCTCGACCAAAACCCGCGCTGAAGTGAAGGCTGAAACCATCGCCGCCCTGCGCCGCGGCGACATCCTGACCGGCGAGCTGTATCCGCTGGATTTCGCATCGCCGCTGCACGGCAGAATGCGTGCGCAAGTGAAGGCCGAACTGGCCTCCGCCACTTCTGGCGGCGAGATCCTCAAGGCGCAGTAAGCTGGCATAAAATGGTCGCCTCCCCATATGCGAGGCGACCAATGATTGAATGGCAGTGGCTGGACTTCAACAGCATTCCCAACACGGACCTGTACGACATGCTGCGTCAGCGGCAAGAGGTCTTCGTCATCGAGCAGCAGTGTTTTTATTCCGATATGGACGGCTATGATGCAGCCGCCCATCACCTGCTCGGCTGGCAGCAAACCGGGGGCAAGCGCACGCTGGCCGCCTACCTGCGCTGCATCGCACCGGGCATCAAATACCCTGAAATGTCGCTGGGACGCGTGCTGACCACCCAGGCTGCGCGAGGCAGCGGCGCCGGACGGCAGCTGGTTGCGGAAGGCATCCGCTGCGCCGAGCTGCTGCACCCGGGGCACCGTATCCGCATCGGCGCCCAGGCCCATCTCGAAAAATTCTATGGCAGCTTCGGCTTCCAGGCAGTCGGCGAACCATACGACGAAGACGGTATTCCCCACCTGGAAATGCTGCGGTAAACGAAAAAGCGGCCACACGGGCCGCTTCTCGAATGATGCCGCAGTCTCTTACTGGCCAACGGCGACCAGGGTCACGTCAAACACCAGGGCGGAATTGGACGGAATCACCACGCCGGTAGCGGACTTCCTCGCCTGTGCGCCATAGGCCAGGCTGGCGGGAAT
Source organism: Pseudoduganella violaceinigra DSM 15887 (assembly GCF_000425385.1). GTDB lineage: Bacteria > Pseudomonadota > Gammaproteobacteria > Burkholderiales > Burkholderiaceae_D > Rugamonas > Rugamonas violaceinigra. The sequence continues at coordinate 264,828 of NZ_KE384356.1, forward strand.
GATCAGGGTACGCGAGCCGCCCACTTTCATGCCAACGACGCCCTGGTCCCAGCCGACGATCACGCTGCCACTCCCCAGGACAAAGGCGATCGGAGAGTTCGGAGTTTTCGTCACATCAGCGGAGAACGTGGTCTCGAATTGCTGGCCCTTGAATCCCGCGGCTTTCTCGTCGTACAGGTAGCCGGTGTAATTGACGGTCACCAGCTTGCCAGCGGTGGCGACAGTACCGCTACCTACCGTGTTGTCGCTTGCCTTAAAGGCCGGCTGCGCAGGAACCGTGGTGTCGACGTCGTTTTTGTGGCCACCGCCGCAAGCTGCCAGCGCGAGCGCGCATGCCATGGAAGCGATAACTTTGAACATATTCTTCATTTCAGTCTTGCCTATTTCTTGGTCAGTGGGGGTGGATATTGGAGCAGGAGTGTAGCAGACTGCCCCAGTCCATTCCCCACCGGGATAAAAACGTTACAAATTTCCCAGGTCAGATTTCAACCTGCGTGCCGAGTTCAATGACACGGTTCGGCGGGATCTGGTAGTAGTCGGCCGCCGCGCGAGCGTTGCGCGACATGGCCACGAACAGATGCTCGCGCCACGGGGCCATGCCGTCGCCCGGTGTCGAAATCACGGTTTGGCGGGCGATGAAGAACGAGGTTTCCATCATCTCGAACTTCAGGCCTTTGGCTTCACATAGCGCCATGATGGCCGGCACATCCGGCTCGTCCTTGAAGCCGTAGTTGATGTTCAACTGATAGCACTCATGTCCCAGCGGCGTGACCTTTACCTGCTCCGCAGGCGGTACATAAGGTTCTTCGATAATGTGCACGGTGAAGAACACCACGCGTTCATGGATCACCTTATTGTGAGAGAGGTTATGCAGCAGCGCATGCGGCACGCCATCGCTCTCGCCGCGCAGGAAGACTGCCGTACCGGGTACACGCGTCGGCGGATCCGTGAACAGCGAATCGAGGAAGGCTTCCAGCGGAATCGCGTGCTTCTCCAGGTTCTTGAAGACAAGGCCACGGCCCGTGCGCCACGTCAGCATGGTCGTAAATAGCGCCGTACCGAGCAGCAGCGGGAACCAGCCGCCGTGGAACAGCTTCAGCGAAGTCGCGGAGAACAGCGTGATATCGATGACAATGAAGAAGCCGGTCGCACCAAAGCACAAGGCCAGCGGCAGATTCCAGCGGTAACGGGTCACGAAGAAAGTCAGGATCGTGGTCGCAAGCATGGTCGCCGTGACCGCGATGCCGTAGGCGCCGGCCAGCGCATCCGAAGACTGGAACCCTACCACGGCAATCAGCACGACAATCAATTGCAGCCAGTTCACAACAGGAATGTAGATCTGGCCCATTTCGCTTTCCGAGGTGTGCTGGATGCGCATGCGCGGCAGCATACCCAGCGCGATGGCCTGCTTTGTCATCGAGAAGGTGCCAGAAATCGTCGCCTGCGATGCAATCACCGTAGCGGCCGTCGACAGGATCACCAGAGGGATCACGCTCCAGCTACCCAATTGGTTGAAGAACGGGTTGGAAATCACCGTCGGATCCTTGATCAGCAGCGCCCCCTGGCCCAGATAGTTCACCGCCAACGCCGGGAAGCAGACCAGGAACCAGGCAAAGCGGATCGGCTTCTTGCCGAAGTGACCCATGTCGGCGTACAAGGCTTCCGCGCCGGTGAACGCCAGCACGACCGCACCGAGGGCCACGAACGCCACCATCCCATGCGAGAACAGGAAGGTGAACGCATGCACCGGATTCAGCGCTGCCAAAATCGCCGGCTCTTTGACGATATTGACGACGCCCATCGCCGCCAGCGCCACAAACCACAGCGCCATAATTGGGCCAAAGAAACGGCCGATGCCGGCCGTCCCGTGGCGCTGCACGGCGTACAGGCTGACCAGCACAAGGATGGTGAGCGGAACGATGAATTTTTCCAGGCCGGGCGCGGCAACTTCCAGACCCTCGATCGCCGAGAGCACCGAAATCGCCGGCGTGATCACACTGTCGCCGTAAAACATGGTCGCGCCGAACGTGCCAATCAACAGCAGCGGGAAATGCCATTTCGGCGCAGCCTTGTGCACCGAGTTCAGTGCCAGCGCCATCAGGGCCATGATGCCGCCTTCGCCGCGGTTATCGGCGCGTAACATCAAGGTGACATATTTAAGGGAGACAATCATCGTCAGGCCCCAGAAGATCAGGGAGACGATTCCGAGGAGGTTTTCCTGGTTCAGCGGCAGGCCATGGGCCGGGTCGAAGATGGTTTTGAGGGTATAGAGGGGGCTGGTACCGATATCGCCATAGACAATGCCAATGGCTGCAAGCGTCAACGCTGCGACGCTGCTTTTCTTATGTTCAGACAAGATTTCACCCAAAAGTGGTTTTGGTGCATCGCACAATAGGCCAGTTATCGGCCTTTTGCAAGTTTTTTACATCGCCGGTGAAAAATTGGCGAATGTGCTATTTTCCACCTTTACGCAAAGAAAATCACTGCTCTCATGAATACCGGCATGCTGTACGCCGCAGGCGCTTTCCTGTCCTGGGGACTCTTCCCGCTCTATTTCCATGCGATCAAGAATGTGCCCGCGTCGGAAATCCTCGCGCACCGCATGGCTTGGTCGCTGGTCTTCCTGATGCTCGTGCTGACCGTGCGCCGCCAATGGAAATGGCTGCCGGACGTGTTGCGCAAACCCAAGGTGGTGGCCAGTTTCCTGGCCAGCGCTTTCCTGCTGAGCGCGAACTGGTTCGTCTACATCTGGGCGGTGAACAACGGCCATGTGGTGGATGCCAGCCTGGGCTACTTCATCAATCCCCTGGTGAATGTGCTGCTGGGCATGCTGGTGCTGAAGGAAAAGCTGCGCCGCGGCCAATGGCTTGCAATCGGCGTGGCGGCCACCGGCGTCGCCTGGCTGACCTGGCAGGCTGGCCAGGTACCCTATATCGCCCTGGTGCTGGCCCTGAGCTTTGGCGCCTATGGCCTGCTGCGCAAAACTGCCGCGCTGGCGGCGCTCGAAGGACTCTCGTTTGAAACCCTGATCCTCTTCCCGCTGGCGGTGGCCTACCTCGGCTGGCTGGTGGTTCACGGGCAGAGCGTGTTCCTGAACGCCGAGTCCGACAGCACGCGTTGGCTGCTGGCGGCTGCCGGCCCAACCACGGCCATTCCGCTGCTGCTGTTTGCGGCCGGGGCGCGCCGCATCCCGATGTCGGTGCTGGGGATGTTGCAATACATGTCGCCTTCGCTGCAAATGCTGCTCGGCGTTTGGGTCTTTCACGAGGCGTTTTCATCCACCCGCCTGGCAGGTTTCCTGTTCATCTGGAGCGCGCTGCTGATCTACATGCTCGAGGGTTGGTTGATCAGCAGAAAAACGACTTGAGTGTCGAGAAACTTTACATCGTTTGGTACTCGCATAACTGCAATTTCCATCGCTCAATAAAGTTTCGCATACGGATCAAGGACATGCGTAAAGGAAAGGCCTTCGGGCACACTTTATGCTTATCAGTTGGTATCCAATAGTCCAACATGGAGTCGTCAATGAAAAGCACAAGAATCGTCGCCGGTATCGCCGCCCTGCTCTGCGCTGTATCCGCACAGGCCGCTCAAATTTCGCTCACCAGCACGGTCTTGCTCGGCAATACGCTGACGAACGGTCAAAGCCAGAATGTCCAGGTCAACGTGAACAGCTTGCTTGCCGGCACCGGTTTTGCCAGCAATTCGATCGTTTCCGGCTTGCTGACGGTGACCGGCTTCTCCGATCCGGATTACGCCCCCGTGTTTGCGACCGGAGGCGGTGGCTATGTCCAGGAAGCGACTACCACCCACCAGTACAAGTCCTGCAACCCCAACGGCAAGAACTGCACGACCAAGACGGTGACGGACAAGAACCACGTCAAATACGCAACCAACAATCACCTCGACCTGGTGGCCGACACCATGGTGGTCAAGGCGGGTGACGCGTCCGAAAGCGATTCGGTCAGCGACTTTAACGAGAGCACCACCGATTACGGCAGCCGGGTATGGGAAAAGACCACTGGCAGCGACAATGGCGGCTATAACTTCTTTTACCACCGCAACCGCGACCATTACCTGTCCGTCAGCGGCGCGCTGGAAGTACTGCTGGACCTCGACGCCAAGGCCCTGGGCGACCTCGGTGCGGATGGCATCCTGAACCTGTCCATCAGCTCCTATCTGGGCCAGTTCAAGGTCTACGACGTGCGCCTGGACTTCGTGGCCGAAAAAGCCAACCCGGCCGACGACGTGCAGGTCCCTGTTCCGACCAGCCTGCTGCTGACCGGCCTGGGCCTGGCTGCCCTGGCTACGGTGCGCCGCCGCAAGGCATAAAAAGCCGCTCCCCGGCATGGAAGAAACCCGGCAAGCGCCGGGTTTTTTTATGGGCGATTGGTTAAAATCGCTACCCCAAAAGTCGGAATGCAAGGTTGAAATGCACATCAGAACGGCGATCATTGCCATTATTTGTTTGTTCGCTGCGGGATCGGTCCCGGCTGGCGAGTTGTCCAGCTTACGCGTAGATCTTGACGGAGATGGGAAAGCGGAAATCATCAAAGTTTCGACGTTTCCGACTCCGGAAGCCGGCCGCTCGCGGGCTGCTGTGACAATTGGCACTGCAAAGTATTCTGCCGAGTTCTTTTCCGCCGAGCTCGATGTTCCCGAATTACGCGTAGTCGCGCTTGACCGCGAACGCCGACAACGGCAACTCCTCCTCACAACCCAGGAGCCGGCTTGGTGCATTCACCATTTGCTGTCCTATGTGGGGCATAAACTTATTCCACTCTTGAAATTCAACTCTGGTCCGACTTGCCAAGCCCCACTCACCAGCGGTGGTGAGGTCAGAGTCACTACCTGGCAAGGTTTTTGGGACAAAGAAGACCGGTATTTCTTGAACTTGGAGGGTACCGCGCTTGTCGCAGTAAAAGATAACAAGTTCAGCCTTTCCGCCTCTGGCGCTGCGGCGAAAACGTTTCAATTGCAAGGCGCAGAGTGCCCGGCAAAATCGGTTCTGCCAAATGCGTACGTCCGCGTAACTCTCTATGACGCCGAATCCAGGAGCTATCGCGTAGAAACGTCGGATGGCGGTTGCGGCTGGCTTCCCGCTGTCGACGTGGACACAAGCGACGGACTGATCAAAGAATTGCCATGGGCCGGCTGACCGTTGTTTTGCTAAACTAGCGCCTTTACGAACCGACAAGAACACATACCGTGGCCAATTACGTCTATACCATGAACCGCGTGGGCAAAATCGTCCCACCGAAACGCCAGATTCTGAAGGACATTTCGCTGTCTTTCTTCCCGGGCGCCAAAATCGGCGTGCTGGGCCTGAACGGCTCCGGCAAATCCTCCCTGCTGAAGATCATGGCGGGCATCGACACCGATATCCAGGGCGAAGCACGCCCGATGCCGGGCCTGAACATCGGCTACCTGCCGCAGGAACCGCAGCTGGATCCTGAAAAAACCGTGCGCCAGGAAGTGGAATCCGGCCTGGGCGAAGCCTTCAACGCGCAAGCCCTGCTGGAAGCCGTGTACGCCGCTTACGCTGAAGAAGATGCAGACTTCGACGCCCTGGCCAAGGAGCAGGAACGCCTGGAATCGATCATCGCCGCGGCCGACGGCGGCAACCTGAACCTGCAGCTGGAAATGGCCGCCGACGCGCTGCGCCTGCCACCGTGGGACCAGAAGATTGGCGTGCTGTCCGGCGGTGAAAAGCGCCGCGTGGCGCTGTGCAAGCTGCTGCTGTCCAAGCCTGACATGCTGCTGCTCGACGAGCCGACCAACCACCTGGATGCCGAATCCGTGGAATGGCTGGAGCAATTCCTGGTGCGCTTCCCAGGCACCGTGGTCGGCATCACCCACGACCGCTACTTCCTGGACAACGCTGCCGAATGGATTCTGGAACTGGACCGCGGCCATGGCATTCCATGGAAAGGCAACTACTCCTCCTGGCTGGACCAGAAGCAGGCCCGCCTGAAGCAGGAAGAAGCCACCGAATCGGCACGCCAGAAAGCGCTGCAGAAGGAATTGGAATGGTCGCGCCAGAATCCGAAGGCACGCCAAGCCAAGTCCAAAGCCCGTATGGCGCGTTTCAATGAACTGAGCGAATACGAATACCAGAAGCGCAACGAGACCCAGGAGATCTTCATCCCTGTGGCGGAACGCCTGGGTAACGATGTGATCGAGTTCAAGAACGTGACCAAGTCGTTTGGCGACCGCCTGCTGATCGACAACCTGTCCTTCATCATCCCGCCAGGCGCGATCGTCGGCATCATCGGCCCGAACGGGGCCGGTAAGTCGACCCTGTTCAAGATGATCGCCGGCCTCGAGCAGCCGGACAGCGGCGAAGTGGTCATCGGCAAGACTGCCAAGATTTCCCTGGTGGACCAGAGCCGCGACAAACTGGACAACGAGAAGACCGTGTTCGAGGCAGTGTCCGGCGGCGCCGACCTCCTGAGCGTGGGCCGTTTCGAAATGCCGTCGCGCGCCTACTGCGGCCGCTTCAACTTCAAGGGCTCGGACCAGCAGAAAATCGTCGGCAACCTCTCCGGCGGTGAGCGTGGCCGGCTGCATCTGGCCAAGACCCTGCTGATGGGCGGCAACGTCCTGCTGCTGGATGAACCGTCCAATGACCTGGACGTGGAAACCCTGCGTGCGCTGGAAGATGCGCTGCTGGAATTCGCCGGTTCCGTGATGGTGATTTCCCACGACCGCTGGTTCCTGGACCGTATCGCGACCCACATCCTGGCCTTCGAAGGCGATTCCCAGGTCAGCTTCTTTGCCGGTAACTACCAGGAATACGAAGCCGACAAGAAGAAACGCCTGGGTGAGGAAGGTGCCAAGCCAAAGCGTATCCGCTATAAGCCGCTGCACGGCTAAGAAACCGGTAAGGCAGGGTCTGACCCAAGGGTCAGACCCCGTTGTGCCGAAGCCAGCGGTCAAGGTTAGCCGCGAGATCATTCAGGGTCAGACCCTTGGGTCTGACCCTGGTTTACCGGTTTTAAGAGGAAGGCAATATGCGCAAGCAATTCCTTTGCGGCCTGCTATTAGCCAGTGCAGGCGCGATCGCACACGAAGCACCGCTGGAAAAGCTGTCCTGGCTGGCCGGTTGCTGGTCGCAAACGGGGGCGGAAAAGGGCTCGGTGGAAATGTGGACCCTGCCCGCCGGCGGCACCATGCTCGGCGTGGCCCGCATCGTCAAGGATGGCAAGACGGTGGAATGGGAACACACCATGATCCGCGAAACCGAACCGGGTATCTGGTCCTATGTGGCCAAGCCGGGCCGGCAGCCGGAAGCCGCTTTCCCGATCAAGTCGATCGGCGATGGGGAGGTGGTGTTTGAGAACCCGCAACATGACTTCCCGCAGCGGATTGTTTACCAGCGCGATGGCGCCGATGGCCTCAAAGCGCGGATCGAAGGCGTATCGAAGGGCAAGGAAAAATCCTTCGATTACCCTATGCAGCGGACGCAATGTCCGACTGGAAGGTGAGGCGGGCACAAGGACTTGGGCAGCGCAAGGCTGCCATGGTCGCGCCCGGCCTCGATCGGTACTTTGCGGGGGGAAGCAGCTGAACTGCCCTCCCCCTCGACTCAGAAGCTTGCCTTGACGCCCAGATTGAACGCGCCTTTGCGGCGGCCCTGGTCAATGTCGTTCTTGCCGAAGTGTTCGTACTCCAGCACGCCCGAGACTTTGTCGGTGAAGGCGTATTCAGCGCCAACCGCGGCGTACAGTGCGTTACGGCTGCTATCGCCGTTGTAGGCGGAAGCCAGGCCGGTCGCGCGCACGTCGTTCTTGTTGTGCGCCACACCCAGCTTGCCGGTCAGCGCAACCTGCTGGTTGATCGGGAAGGTGCCCTTGCCGGCCAGATAGAAGGACTTGGCTTTGCCTTCGATGCTGCCGGTGCCGGCGCCGGTGGTGTAGTTGTACGACTGTTTGCCGAAGTCTACGTAACCGGCTTCCACGCCCCAGGTTTTGTCGATCTGCACGCCGCCGAAGATCTTGCCACCGTATTCGGTGCTCTTCTTGTCGCCATTGCTGGTGTCGTTAGGCAGGGTGTACTTGTTCGAATTGGCCACCACGCCGGCGCCGACATACGGCTTCAGTTCCTGCGCCTGGACAGAAGCTGCACCGAGGGCAGCGGCGGTAGCGATAAGTGCGAATGCGATTTTTTTCATGTTCGTGATCTCTCAGCAAAAGTGAATTGGACTTGCCTGTGATCGCGCTTCGTCTGAGGAAGTGCGATGGAAAACACGATAACACTGCCAAAAGTTCAAGGGGGAGACGAACTGGTAAGAATTGTGTGGAATTGTAAGTGCGCTTGAATTGCCAAGGTTCGGCACAAGATACGGACATTTGGCTTCAGATGAGCCGAAATGTGAGATTAATGCGCGCGCCGCAGGCTTGGCGCTCTTTATTGACGCCGTGCCGCCAGCAATGCTGGAGTTTTCCCGCCATCAGCAGCAGGCTGCCATCGGTCAGATCGATCTTCACGGTTTTTGGCAGCTTTTTGTGCTTCAGGATAAAGGTGCGGGTGGCGCCAAAGCTGACCGAGGCGATGGCGGGCTGCGGGCCCAGTTCCGCTTCGTCATCGCTGTGGAAGCCCATGCTGTCCTGCTCGTTGCGGTAATAGTTCAACAGCACACTGTTGAAGCGTTTGCCGCTGGCAGCCTCGACAGCCCGCTTGATCTCCAGCTGCAGCGGGGTGAACGGCAGAGGTTCAAAGGTGCGGCCGGAATAGGTATAGCGCTGCTCGCCGTACCAGGCACTCAGGCGCGGCTGCGCCACTTCCCGCCCGAATAGGAAAATCGTTTCCGCCTTCCATGCCGTTTCCTCCAACAGCCGCTGCATAACTTCAGCGTTATCCACAACGAGCGGCAGCTGCTGCATGAAATACAGTTCGCCATCCTCGATCGGAATGGGTAATAGCTCAGCTTCGGCGGAAAACAGGTCCATACACGTTATGATATCGCAATGAATAAACGTCACTTCCTTGGCGCCGTGGCAGCGGCCGGCGCCCTCCCGTCCCTGGCCGTCGCTGCGCCCAAGTCCGAACGCGGTCCGGCGCTGCTGACCGTGACCGGGGCGATTGCCAAACCCAACCGCGGCAGCTTTGACCGCGTGGCCGACCAGATGATGCAGCGCCAGCACCTGAGCTTCGACAAGGCGTTCACCTTTGATTTTGCGGCACTGGCGGCCATGCCATCGATCACCATCAAGCCGACGCTGGAATACGATAGCCGCCCGCACACGCTGTCCGGTCCGCTGCTGGCGGATGTGCTGAAGGCCGCCGGCGCGCAAACCCATGACAACAGCAAGCTGCTACTGCGGGCGGTGGATGGCTATGCTGCGGCGGTGCCGATGTCGCGCGTCAAGGCGCAGCGCTACATCGTTGCCACGCACCTGGACGGCGCGCCGATGGCGCTGGGGGGATTGGGTCCGCTATGGGCAATCTACGACGCCGATCGCGTGCCTGAGATGGCCAGCAAGCCCGTGGGCGAACGCTTTGGCGCTTGCCCCTGGGCCCTGTATCACATCGAGGTTCAGGCGTAAGCTTCGGCCAGCGACATCACCCGCGGGGTGATCTCCACCCCGATGTCGCCGAAGATCTTGTTGATGATGGCCATATTGGCTTCGGCTTCATCCACCTTCCAGCCATTGAACAGGTCGGTGCCGTCTTTCTGGAAATGCAGGTCCAGCACCTTGCCGCGGTCTTTGTGGGTATAGCCGGAGCTGTGCACTTGCTTGAAGCCGCCGGCAGCCAGCGCTTCCAGCACGGCGGTCGGTGGATTGTCCGGGTCGGTTGCCATGTACACACCGAAAGTCTTGCCAGGCGGCTTGGCGGCGATGTCAACTTCGTAGATGCCAGGCGCCTTGGTGACAGATGTGGATTTCAAAAATAACATAGCGTTCCCCTAGAACTTTATGGCATTCCCCAATTGGACTAGCTTATTGCTAATGGCTAGGTTTGTCACCAGTCCGCGCTAATCTTTTTGCTCCACCACAACAAAAGCCGGGGCAAAGGTCATTACCTTCCCTTCAACTATACTTTTGCACTGCTGATTTGCAAGGGGGCCTTAGGGTTGCCCGTTGCGTTTGCGCTCGGCCAGCGCCATGGTGGGCGGGACCAGGGCCCGGTATAGCTGGCCGGTTGCCGCGTCCCATGCCATCACCGCATCCTGTTGCCTCAGCACGGTCGCCATATCGCCGCGTGCGACGGGTCCGGTCAGGGCCGGTGCGGCACCGAGGCGGAACGCATTTTCCATCGACTCTAGCGCAAGTGGCCGCGCCAGCTCGCGCGCTACGGTTTCGGGAATGCCCGCCGCCTGGTATGAGCGCAAGGCGGCATCGATCACGGTCACCAGGTAGTTGCTGGCAAATACAGCAGCCGCGTGGTACACGGTCTTGGCGGACGCGTCGATCTGGACCGCCCTGGCGCCGATTGCGGCGAACGCCGGCAACAGGACATCGAGTGCCTGCTGGTCGCCCTCCACGCCGCAGAAGGTGCCGGCAAAGCCGGACGCCACGGCTTCCACATCGGCAAAGCTGCGAATCGGATGGACGCTCGCCACATGGGCGCCCGCCGCACGCGCGGCCTGCAATCGGTCCGACGCCAGGGCGCCGCTGCAATGGAATACCACCGCGCATTGAAGCGGTACGGCGGCGGCCAGGGCTGCGCAAGCCGGTGCGATCTGGTCGTCGGTGACGCTCAGCATATAGACATCGGCGCGCCTTGCGGCAGCGCCCGCGACACCCGGCCTTCCGGCGCCAATGAAGGCTGCAGCCTGCCCGGCGCTGCCCATTGAACGCGCCAGCACGTCCTGTATTACAAAGGCACCGGTTTGTGAAAACAGGCGCCCCAGCACACGGCCCACATGGCCGCCGCCCACGACGGAAAGGCTCAACATCAGAAACTGGACCCCGGCTGCTTGAGGAATTCGACTTCTTCCGGGGTCGACTCGCGCCCCAGGATGGCGTTACGGTGCGGGAAGCGCCCGAAACGGTGGATCACTTCGAAATGTTTCTTGGCGAAGTCGAGCATGCCGGCATAGCCCGGCGAATCGGCCGCCAGCATCGCGAACAAGTCCACGCAGCGCATCTGCATCGACAGGTTTTCCGAATGCTCGAGCGGCATGTAAGAGAATGCGCGCTGGGCCGGCGGCAAGGTCTGGTTTGCGCCCGAATCGTCGAGGGCTTTCGCCGCCTCCAGCGCCAGCTCATCGCCGGCAAAGGCCTTCGGCGTGCCGCGGTAGACATTGCGTGTGAACTGGTCGAGCACGATGATGCGCGCCAGCGTGCCCTGGGTGCCTTCATCGTCCCATTGGCGCAGGCCGCCCACCAGTCCCTGTTCGATCACATCGCCGAACTGCTGGAAGATCAGGCGATCGAACGCGTCGTCCTTGCGCCACCATTCGGGGCGCGACATATTGTGTCCCTTGGCGCCGATCGGCAGGAACCAGAAATCAAGAACATCTTGTGAGTGAATGATCAACCTTCTCTCCTAGTTGCGTGCATGGGTGACCTGGAAGCTGTCGATGCCGTCGAAATGCGTCATCTCCTCGGCGATGCGCGACAGCGGCGAGCCGCTGCGCTTGCTGAGCGCCAGCGCCACGAAGCGCCATTCCAGCTTACCCTGGTCCATGCCGATCGTCAGCGAGCCGCCGGCGATCTGGTATCCGCGCTCCAGTGCCATGGCGCGCAGCTGGTCTTCCTTCGGCTCGAAACCCGGCTTGAAGCGCATGGTGATGGCGATTGCGTGGCGCGACGGCAGCCATGCCTCCAGCTTGGACAGGAAAATCATCGACATCGCGCACAGGAAGGCCAGGCCCATGGCGCCAAGGTAGAAACCCAGGCCCACCGCCACCCCGATCACAGACGACGCCCAGATCGAGGCCGCCGTCGTCAGGCCGGAAATATTGAAGCCCTCGCGCATGATCACGCCCGCGCCGAGGAAGCCGATACCGGTCACGATGCCCTGGACCACGCGGGTCGGGTCGGTGCCGACCAGCTCCGACATATGGCCGCCGAACCACAGCGAGGGATAGCCGCACAGCACGGTCAAAGCGGCCGAGGCCATGCACACCAGCCCATAGGTACGCATGCCGGCCGCTCGGCCGTGGTAGGAGCGCTCATAGCCGACCAACAGCCCAAGCAGCAGCGCCCCGGCGATGTTCATCAGGATTACGAAATTGGTCGCCAGTTCGCCGGACGACCAGTAGGCACGCAGGAATTCTATGCTGGGCATCGCTGCCTCACTCATGTTTTTGGAGTTTTCTTCGCTGTGAGCTGCTTTTCAAATGCTACATCGAGTTTGCTGACGCGTCTGACTTTTTGCGGCCCTTGCGCGTTGACGAAGGCGACAAAATCGTCCAGCTCCATTGGCGGACAAAGGGGCGGCTGGCCCAGGCCTTCAGTCAGGAAGAAATGGCCGCTGCCGGTCATGGTCAGCGAATAGGCCTGGTTGCCGGAACGCTCTTTCAGTCGCGCCAGCGCGTTGGATGCCTTGGTGGAGCGGCTCATATTGCCTCAGTCCTTTCTTCCAGCCAGCGCAGCGCGGCGCCGCCGACATGCTTGGCCAGGCGCTGGCGCACGGTGGCGTGGTAGTCGTTCAGCCAATGGATTTCGTCTTCGCGCAGCAGGGATGTATCGACGCAGCGGGTATCGATTGGGCACAGGGTCAGCGTTTCGAAGCGCAGGAATTCGCCGAATCCGGATTCCGCAGCCGGCACGTTCAGCACCAGATTTTCGATGCGGATGCCCCATTTGCCGGGCCGGTAAATACCCGGTTCGTTGGAGGTGATCATGCCAGGCTCCATCGCCGTATGCGCTTCCGGCGGCGTCGATGGGGAAATCGATTGCGGCCCTTCGTGCACATTGAGGAAATAGCCGACGCCGTGGCCCGTGCCGTGGCCGAAATCGATGCCGGCCGCCCACAGCGGCGCGCGCGCGATCGCATCGAGCATCGGCGACTTCACGCCGCGCGGGAACTGGGCGACGGACAAGGCCATCATGCCCTTCAGGACCAGGGTGAAATCGCGCTTATGTTCCTCGGTAATGGCGCCGACCGGCACCACGCGCGTGATGTCGGTAGTGCCGCCGTAATACTGGCCGCCGGAATCGAGCAACAGCAGCCCGTCGCCTTCAATCACGGCGCTGCCCAGCTCAGGCGCGCGGTAATGCATGATCGCGCCGTTGGAGTTGAAGCCGGCAATCGTGCCGAAGCTCGGGCTGGCGAAGCCCGGACGGCGGCGGCGCGCCTCCAGCAGGTGCTGGCCGACGGCGTATTCAGTCAAAGGCTCGCGGCGCGGATCGGCCAGGGTTTGCTCCAGCCAGCAGAAAAATTCGCACAGTGCGGCGCCATCCTGCTCCATCGTGGCGCGCACGTGGTCTGCTTCCCGTGCGGTCTTGCGCGACTTGGCGAAAGTGCTTGGATTGACCGCTTCGATCACCGTGACGCTTTCGGAAACCGCCTGGCGGGTACCGAAAGTGAGACGGCGCGGATCCAGCAGCAGCGTGCTGCCTGCCGGGATCGCGGCCAGCGCCTGTGCAGCTTCCGCATATGGCGCGACGAATACATTGTCGGCGGCCAGCAGGGCTGCCAGGCCGGGGTCGATCTTGCCCGCCGCGACGAACAGCATTACGCGTTCCTGGTCGATCAATGCGTGGGACAGGAAGATCGGGTTGTAATTGACGTCCGCGCCGCGCAGGTTGAACAGGTAGGCGATATCGTCGAGCGTCGAAATGATGTGGTGGGTCGCCCCCTGACGCGCCATTTCCGCGCGCAGGGCAGCCAGCTTGGCGGCGCGGGACAGGTCGGCGTACGGGCGCTGATGCTCGTACACCGGCGCGGCGGGCAGGCCCGGACGGTCGGTCCACACCTCATTCAGCAGGTCGAGATCCGTACGCATGGCGATGCCGCGCGCCTGCAGCAGGCGGGCAATCGACAGGCCGAGCACCGCGCCATCGACTGCCAGCATCTGGCCGGGCTTCAGCGTTTCCGCCAGCCAGTCCACGTACTGCACGCTGGCGCCTGATGAAATTTTCATCAGCTTGACGCCGGTGCCGGCCAGTTCAGACTCCGCCTGGGTCCAGTAACGGCCGTCGGTCCAGACGCCCGCGAAATCCTGGGTGATGATGAAGGTGCCCACCGATCCAGTGAAATTCGACAGCCATTCACGCCCCTGCCAGCGGGGCGGCAGGTATTCGGACAAATGCGGATCGGAGGAAGGGACCATGCAGGCATCGACCTGATGACGGCGCATCGCCGCGCGCATGGATTCCAGTCTGGTGCTGATTGAATCTTTCATAGCGCAATCATACCCCGATTGCGCGGTTTCTTTGCAACAGCGCTATCTCTATGCCATGATTCTCCATCCCTTCGTTCGATGCCTGTTCCGACATCGCCGAAGGGGTTGGCATAACTCAAGTTAAAGGCAGTGAAGAATTGATACCTGAAGATGTACGCGAAGAGATCATGCGCCGGCTCGCGGCAGCGGAAGCCGAGCATAACGTAAGGATTCTGCTGGCCGTCGAATCCGGCAGCCGGGCGTGGGGCTTTGCATCTCCGAACAGCGATTTCGATGTGCGTTTCATTTACGCGCACGAGTCTGACTGGTACCTGGCCGTTGATCTTGAAGAGCGGCGCGATGTCATTGAATACGAGATCGTCGACGACATCGACCTCAATGGATGGGATGTTCGCAAGGCGCTGAGGCTTTTCCGCAGGTCCAACCCGGCGTTTGTCGAATGGATCCAGTCGCCGATCCTTTATCGTTCGCATGGGGGCTTCGCGCAAGGAGCGCGCGAATTGCTTCCTACAGTGTATTCCTGCGAGAACGGCATTTACCATTACCGCAGTATGGCGAAAACAAACTATCGCGGCTATTTGAAGGCCGAGATGGTACCGTTGAAAAAATACTTCTATGTATTGCGCCCGCTGCTGGCAGTACGTTGGCTGGAGCGCTACGGTACGGCCGCGCCGATCGAATTCGACAAGATGCTGCACCTGCTCGAGGGCGAAACGGAATTACTGGATGCCATCGCTGTGCTGCTGGAAAAGAAGAAGGCTGCGCCAGAAATGGGGCTGTCCGAACCGGTCCCATGCCTGAACCGGTTTATCGAGGCGGAACTTGCCCGCCTCGACCGGCCAGATGTGGTGCGCGACCGCAGCATTGACGTCAACACAGAACTGAACCGGCTGTTCCACGCCACCCTGGCCGAACAACGTTAGTACGCTACATGCGCGGCACGCCTTCGCGATTGACCGTAATGTAGCGCCCCGGTTCCGCCGAGAGCTGGGCGCGGTGTTCCGTGCCGCGGAATTCATAGGTCACGTCCCAGTACTGCGGTGTCCTGCTGGGCACCGCTTCGCAGCGCTGGACGTTTTCGGCGTACTGATTGCCGCTGTTGCGGCCGACATTGGAACCAACCGCGGCACCGGCGATCGCACCGCCGACGGTAGCAATGTCGCGGCCCGACCCCTTGCCTACCTGGTGTCCAAGCACGCCGCCGATCAGGGCGCCCGCGATCGCACCCGCTGTGCCGTTGTCACCCGAGGAAGTGACCTGCTGCCGTTCAACCCAGCAGCGTTGTTCCGGCGGACCGACCACGGCGCGCGCCGAGGTGATGGGCGCTTCATAGGTGCGTTCGCTTGGACGCATGCGGTACTCGTAGGTCGCTTGCGGCAACGGCTGAGGTGCGTAGGCCATTTCGTCATATCGGCGCCGGCTCGGTACGGCCCGGATGGAAGAAATGCTATTGTCCAGTCCCATGCCGCGCAATGATTCATAGCTGCCCGGACGCAGGATTTTGCACTCGCCTCCAAAATTGGGGTCTTCGCAGACTTCCCAGCGCCCGCGGTCGACCACCACCGACGAGGCACGGTCATCAAAGCCCGCCGAGCGCAGGTCGCGAATGGAACTGCTCACATTCATGGGGCGGCCACGCCAGCCCTCGCCTGGATAGAGGGTAATTTGCGCAAATGCCTGAGCGCTCAGCAAAGTCATGCCAGCCGCCAGCAAAGTTCTGATTGGAAAGTTCATGATGTCCTCCGATACAGATCAGGTGCGCCCAGCATGCCGCGATCAAGTAAGCTGGTCTGTTCGGGAACGCGCGTTGCAAAAATTAAGTTACGGTGGCTCCTGCTCTGAGCGGCTCAAGCCTCGAAGCGGCGCAGGCCGTCGAGGTCGAGGATTCGGATCCCGCCGTAATCGACCCGCAACAACCCTTCCTTTTCCAGTACCTGCAACGCCTGGTTGGCGCGCTGGCGCGAGGCGCCCGAGAGCAAGCCCACCTCTTCCTGCGAGATCTGCACCAGCCGTTCGATGCCAGGATACAAATGGGAATTAAATAGTGACGCCAGGCACCGTGCAACGCGCGTGTCCGGGTCCAGCAAGCGTTCGTTTTCCACCATACCGATGAACTGACCCAAGCGTTCGTTGAGCTGCATCAAGAGGAACCTGGTGAAGGGTAGGCTATTCTCGAGCAGGTAGTGGAAGGTGACCGCCGGCATGCGTGCAATACGGCTGTCGCGCAGGGTCATTGCGTCGTAACGGCGATGTTCGTCTTTCAGTAAAGACCCTTCGCCAAACCAGCCGCCGGGCGGAACGCCAGTAAATGTGACGCTTTTTCCGTTCGGCGAAAAGTTATTCATTTTCACCATGCCCGAAATAATGCCGATCCAATTATCGACAATTTCGCCTTTATGGCAAACATATCCCCCTTTGGGGATGAATTCCTCGTAACAGGTCGCCTCCACACGGGCTAGCTGCTCCGCTGTCAACACAGGCGCCCAGGTGGAACTGCGAATGGCTTCAATCAGGCTGGGTTCAGTTTTCATTGTTGTTGCGTCGCACCATCAAAAGTCGGCCAATTGTCTTTGAAATGACAACCTTGCGACTTAGCTCACGCTAATATCATCACACAAAAAGCCCTAGGCACCTAAAAAACCAAGGAGACACCGTGCAGGATAATCTGACGACCTTCCCTCGCAGGCTGCTTCAGCACGGCAAGGAGCGGCCGCAAAAGCCTGCGTTCCGCGAAAAGGACCTGGGCATCTGGCAGACCTGGGATTGGCAGCAGGTGAATGCCGAAGTGCGTGCACTGGCTTGCGGCCTGGCGGCGATCGGCTTCCAGCGCGGCATGAACCTGGCCATCATCGGCGACAACCGCCCGCGCCTGTATTGGTCGATGCTGGCGGCGCAGTGCCTTGGCGGCGTGCCGGTCCCCATGTATCAGGATGCTCCCGCCGCCGACCTGGCCTTCGTGCTGGAGAATGCGGAAATCCAGTACGCCATCGTGGAAGACCAGGAGCAGGTCGACAAGCTGCTCGACCTGTGCGAACAGTGCCCCTCGATCGCGCACATCGCCTATGAAGACGAACGGGGCATGCGCAACTACACGCACCAGCAACTGATGTCTTATGCCAGCCTGCAGGAACTGGGCCGCGAGTACGACAAGGCGCACCCGGGCTTTTATGAGGCATCGATCGCGGAGGGCAAGGAAAGCGATAGCGCCATCATCCTGTACACCTCCGGCACGACCGGCAAGCCCAAGGGCGTGTGCCAGACGCACAAGGCGCTGCTGTCCGCTGCCATCGGCGGTATCAGCTTCGACAAGCTGACCGATTCCGAGAACGTACTGTCCTACCTGCCGATGGCGTGGGTGGGCGACTGCCTGTTCTCCTTCGCGCAGGCGCTGACTGCCGGCTTTACCGTCAACTGCCCCGAGTCATCCGACACGGTCACCAACGATCTGCGCGAGATCGGCCCGTCCTACTACTTCGCTCCGCCGCGCATCTTCGAGAACATGCTGACCCAGGTGATGATACGCATGGAGGACGCCGGCATGATCAAGCGCAAGATGTTCCACCATTTCATGGGCGTGGCGCGCCGCGTGGGCTCCGACATCCTGGACGGCAAGCAGGTTTCGCTGGGCGACCGTATCAGCTACGCCATCGGCAATGTGCTGGTGTACGGGCCGTTGCGCAATGTGCTTGGCATGTCGCGCATCCGCGTAGCCTACACGGCGGGCGCGGCGATCGGGCCGGACCTGTTCCGCTTCTATCGCTCCATCGGCGTGAACCTCAAGCAGTTCTACGGCTCCACCGAAACCTGCGCCTATATCTGCCTGCAGCCCGACGGCGAAATCAAGTTCGACTCGGTCGGCAAGCCCGCGCCGGGCGTGGAAGTGAAACTGGCGCCGAACGGCGAAGTGCTGGTCAAGTCGCCGACGCTGATGCACTGCTATTACAAGCGCCCCGACGCGACGGCGGAAGCCATCGATGGCGAAGGCTATTTTCATACCGGCGATGCCGGCATCTTCGACAATGACGGCCACCTGCGCATCATCGACCGGGCAGCCGACGTGGGCAAGATGAACAACGGCGCCATCTTCGCGCCGAACTACATCGAGAACAAACTGAAGTTCTTCCCCTTCATCAAGGAAGCCGTGGCGTTCGGCCACCAGCGCGATAGGGTCACGGCCTTCATCAATATCGATATGGAGGCTGTGGGCAACTGGGCCGAACGGCGCGGAATCGCATATTCGGGATACACCGACCTGGCGGCGCATGAACAGACATATGCCCTGGTCAAGGAATGCGTGGAAAAGGTCAACGCCGACCTTGCGCAGGAGGCGCTGATGGCGGATACCCAGGTTCACCGCTTCCTGGTGCTGCACAAGGAGCTCGACCCTGACGACGATGAATTGACCCGCACCCGCAAGGTGCGCCGCAAATTCATCGCCGAGAAATACGCGGTGCTGATCGACGCACTGTACGGCGGCAAGGCTTCGCAATACATCGAAACCCAGGTCAAATTCGAGGATGGCCGCACCGGCACGGTGGCGGCGGACCTGCGGATCATGGACCTCACGGCAGCATAAGCGGAGAAGCCATCATGCAAATGAATGAACCGGGCGCAATCACTGCCGGCCGCAAGATCGGCGACGTGATCCTGGACATGCGCAATATCTCGCTGTCGTTCGGCGGAGTCAAGGCGCTGACCAATATCTCCTTCGACGTACGAGAACACGAGGTCCGCGCCATCATCGGCCCCAACGGCGCGGGCAAGAGCTCGATGCTCAACGTGATCAACGGCGTGTACCGCCCGCAGCAGGGCGAGATCGTGTATCGCGGCCAGCAGCGCAAGAATATGGATTGCTACGCCGCCGCCAAGTCGGGCATCGCGCGCACCTTCCAGAATATCGCGCTGTTCAAGGGCATGACGGTGCTCGATAACATCATGACCGGCCGCAACCTGAAGATGAAATCGAACTTCCTGCTGCAGGCCCTGTACTGGGGACCGGCGCAGCGCGAAGAGATCGAGCACCGCCGCAAATGCGAGGAAGTGATCGACTTCCTGGAAATCCAGCATATCCGCAAGACGCCCGTGGGCCGCCTGCCCTACGGCCTGCAGAAGCGGGTGGAACTGGGCCGCGCCCTGGCGGCCGAGCCGCAGATCCTGCTGCTGGACGAGCCGATGGCCGGCATGAACGTGGAAGAGAAGCAGGACATGTGCCGCTTCATCCTCGACGTGAACGAGCAATTCGGCACCACCATCGTGCTGATCGAGCACGATATGGGCGTGGTGATGGATATCTCGGACCGCGTCGTGGTGCTGGATTACGGCAAGAAGATCGGCGACGGCACGCCGGACGAAGTCCGCACCAACCAGGACGTGATCGACGCATACCTCGGAGTGGCCCACTAAATGGATATTTCCTTCTTCGCCGAGACGCTGATCGGCGGCTTGCTGTCCGGCGTGATGTACGCACTGGTGGCGATCGGCTTTGTGCTGATCTACAAGGCCTCCGGCGTGTTCAATTTCGCCCAGGGGGCGATGGTGTTCTTTGCCGCGCTGACCTGCGTCGGCTTCATGGACAAGTTTGGCTTCCCTTTGTGGCTGGCCGTGCCGGCCACGGTGCTGGCCATGGTTGTCCTTGGTCTCGCCATCGAACGCGTGGTATTGCGGCCGCTGGTCAACCAGCCCGAGATCACACTGTTCATGGCCACCATCGGCCTGGCCTTCTTCATCGAGGGCCTGGCGCAGCTGATCTGGGGTTCGCAAGTCCATAAGCTGGACCTGCCGATCGAAGACGTCCCGAGCGAATACTTCATGAATGAGTTCAACATCATCGTCTCCAATTTCGACCTGGTTGCCGCCGTCATCTGCGCAGCCATGGTGGTCCTGCTGGCGCTCATGTTCACCAAGACCAAAGTGGGCCGCGCGCTGCGCGCGGTGGCGGACGATCACCAGGCGGCTCAGGCGGTCGGCATTCCGCTGCAGCGCATCTGGGGCATCCTGTGGGGGGTCGCGGGCACCGTCGCGCTGGTGGCGGGCATGTTGTGGGGCGCGCGCAATGGCGTGCAATTCGCGCTGACCTTCATCGCGCTGAAGGCGCTGCCGGTGCTGATCCTGGGCGGCTTCACCTCGGTGCCGGGCGCAATTGTAGGCGGCCTGATTATCGGCGCCTCGGAAAAGCTGGCGGAAGTCTATATCGGACCGCATGTGGGCGGCGGTATCGAAGGCTGGTTCCCGTACGTGCTGGCCCTGATGTTCCTGCTGGTGCGCCCGGAAGGGCTGTTCGGCGAAAAAATCATCCGGAGGATCTGAGCGATGTTCTACCGCGAAGCAGGACAATTCAAGACCAGCTACGAGGCGGACGGCCAGATCCTGCCGATCCGCCAGGACCGCGTCGCCCTCGTCACCACGCTGGCCGTGGCGCTGGTGGTGCTGCCGCTGGTGTCGTCGCCTTATATGCTGTCGGCCATCTTCATTCCCTTCCTTATCTTCGCTTTGGCCGCCCTGGGCCTGAATATCCTGACCGGATATGCCGGCCAGCTCTCGCTGGGGACCGCCGCCTTCATGGCGGTGGGCGCCTTCTCGGCCTATAACTTCATGCTGCGCGTGCCCGGCATTCCCGTCCTGCTGGCCTTTGTACTTGGCGGCCTGTGCGCCGCGATGGTGGGGATTGCTTTCGGGCTGCCTTCGCTGCGCATCCGCGGCTTCTACCTGGCCGCTTCCACGCTGGCCACGCAATTTTTCGTGGTGTGGTGCCTGACCAAGATCGGCTGGCTGACGAATTACAGCTCGTCCGGCGTGATCACCGCGCAGAAAATGGAAATCTTCGGCTACGGCTTCGATACCCCGGAGCGCAAGTATCTGCTGGTACTGGCCGTGGTGGCCGTCATGGCGCTGCTGGCCAAGAACATGATCCGCTCCAATGTAGGCCGCTCCTGGATGGCGGTGCGCGACATGGACGTGGCGGCGGAAGTGATCGGCATCCGCCTGATGCGCACCAAGCTGCTGGCTTTCGCCGTGAGCTCTTTCTACTGCGGCGTGGCCGGCGCGCTGTACGCCTTTGCCTACCTCGGCACCGTGGAACCGGAAGCCTACAACCTGGAACTGTCCTTCCGCATCCTGTTCATGATCATTATCGGCGGCGTCGGTTCGGTGCTGGGCGCCTTCCTCGGCTCGGCCTTCATTGTGCTGCTGCCCGTGTTTCTGAATATCCTGGCGCACGGCCTGGCCCTGCCGACAACCGTGGCGTCCAACCTGGAGCTGATGGTGTTCGGCGCCCTGATCATATTCTTCCTGATCGTGGAGCCCCACGGTCTGGCGCGTTTATGGCAAATCGGTAAAGAGAAACTCCGCCTGTGGCCCTTCCCCCACTGAGCGGTCAACTAAAAACCTGGAGACAACAAATGAAATCGTTCGTATTTGGCATTGCCGTAGCAAGCAGCATCGTCGCCAGCAGCGCATGGGCGCAACCTGCGGAACAATTCGTCGCCCTGCCCTCCTACCGCGTCGGCCCGTATGCTGCGGGCGGCTCAGGCTTTTACGGCGGCATCATTGACTACTTCAACCTGGTCAATGCCAACGGTGGCGTCAACGGCGTGAAGATCAGCTGGGAAGAATGCGAGACCGAATACAATCCTTCGCGCGGCGTGGAATGCTATGAGCGCCTGAAAACCAAGAACGGCGGCGCCACGGTGGTCGAGCCGCTGTCGACCGGTATCGCCTACGGCATCCTGGACCGCATCCCGCAGGACAAGATCCCGATGACGACCCTTGGCTACGGCCGCTCGGACGCCGCCAACGGCAAGGTCTTCCCCTATGTCTTCCCGCTGATCTCGAACTACTGGAGCCAGGCGGCGGCGATGGTGAAATACCTGGGCGAAAAGAGCGGCGGCATGGACAAGCTGAAAGGCAAGAAGATCGTGCACCTGTACCACGACTCCGCCTTCGGCAAGGAACCGCTGCCGGTGCTGGAAGCGATGTCCGCCCAATACGGCTTTGAACTGGTCAAGATCCCGGTCGCACCGCCGGGCAGCGAACAGCAGTCGCAGTGGCTGCAGATCCGCCAGGCCAAACCGGACTATGTGATTCTGTGGGGCTGGGGCGTGATGAACTCCGTGGCCATCAAGACCGCGCAGCGCAACGGCTTCCCACGCGAAAAGATGCTGGGCGTCTGGTGGGCCGGTTCCGAGGAAGACACCGTGCCATCGGGCGATGCGGCCAAGGGCTACTCCTCGATGACCTTCAATACGCCCGGCAACTATCCGCTGCTGGATGAACTGCGCAAGAAGGTATATGCCGGCGGCAAGGGCAACCTGGCCGACCAGAGCCGCATCGGCTCCGTGTACCACATGCGCGGCCTGACCGCGGGCGTGATGTATGTGGAAGCGATGCGCGCCGCGCAGGAGAAGTTCGGCAAAGGGAAAGCCGTGAACGGCGAACAACTGCGCTGGGGCCTGGAAAACCTGAACATCGACGAGGCGCGCCAGAAAGTACTGGGCGTCTACAACATGTTCCCGACCGTGAAAACCTCTTGCGACGATCATGAAGGTTCGGGTGCCGTGAAAGTGCAGCAATGGGATGGAAAATCCTGGAAGGCAGTCACCCCGAACTGGGTGGTGGGCGATAAAGTCCTGCTGCGCAAGCTGGTGGACGAGTCGTCCGGCAAATACGCCGCTGAGAAGAAGATCACGCCTGCCTGCATGAAGTGAGGGGCCAATGAGCTACCTGTCAGTCAATAACATCGAGGTCATTTACGACCACGTGATTCTGGTGCTGAAGGGCGTGTCGCTACAGGTCCCGCAGGGCAAGATCGTCGCCCTGCTGGGTGCCAACGGCGCCGGCAAGTCCACCACCTTGAAGACCATCTCGACCCTGCTGCGCGGCGAGCGCGGCGACGTCACCAAGGGCGAGGTGCAGTTCAAGGGCGAGCGCATCGACCAGCTCACGCCCAATGAACTGGTCAAGCGCGGACTGTCGCAGGTGATGGAAGGACGCCACTGCTTCGGCCACCTGACCATCGAGGAGAACCTGCTGACAGGGGCTTACACGCGCAGCGCATCGCGCGGCGAAATGAAGGAATCGCTGGAAAAGGTCTACCACTACTTCCCCCGCCTGCGCGAGCGGCGCAACAGCCAGGCGGGCTATACCTCCGGCGGCGAGCAGCAGATGTGCGCCATCGGCCGCGCGTTGATGGCCAAGCCTTCCATGATCCTGCTGGACGAGCCCTCGATGGGCATCGCGCCGCAGATCGTGGAGGAGATCTTCGGCATCGTCAAAGACCTGAACGCGAAGGAGAATGTGTCCTTCCTGCTGGCGGAGCAGAACACCAATGTGGCCCTGCGCTACGCCGACTTCGGCTACATCCTCGAAAACGGCCGGGTGGTGATGGAGGGCGAGGCCAGCGAACTGGCCAACAATGAAGACGTCAAGGAGTTCTACCTCGGCATGTCCGGTGCCGGCCGCAAGAGCTTCCGCGACATGAAATTTTACCGTCGCCGCAAACGCTGGTTAGCTTAATCATGAACCTGAACAAAGCCAAAGAATTCTGCCGTACCCTGCCCGGGACCACCGAAGACATCAAATGGGAATGCAACCTGGTGTTTTCGGTCGGTGAAAAAATGTTTGCCGCGATGGATGCGAACGACAAAGCCAAGGCAATCAGCTTCAAAGTCGACGACGACCGCTTCCTGGAACTGACAGATCGCGACGGCATCATCCCGGCGCCCTACCTTGCGCGCGCCAGGTGGGTCAGGGTGGAAGACCTGTCCAAGCTGCCGGATGCGGAAGCAAAGGCCCTTCTCAAGCGCTCGCACGAGCTGGTATTTGCCAAACTGACCAAGAAACTGCAACGCGAGATTGAAGGAGCGGCATGATGGCCGAAACCCTCGACAGCCTCGAAACGCGCCCGCACGCCGAGCGCGAACGCGATCTGATGGAACGCCTGCCCTTGCTGGTGGCGCAGGCGCAGTCGGCGCCGGGCTGGGCGCGCATCCTGTCCGGCGTCGATGCTGCGCGCATCAACAGCCGCGAGATGCTGGCGCAGTTGCCGGTCACGCGAAAATCGGACCTGAAGGCGCTGCAGGCGCAGGAGCGCCCCTTCGGCGGCTTGAACAGCACGCCCGTGGCTAAGCTGGGCCGCATCTTCATGTCGCCAGGTCCCATCTTCGATCCGGAGGGCCGTTCAATCGACTGGTGGCGTTTTTCCCGCCCCATGTACGCCGCTGGCGTGCGCCCCGGCAGCCTGGTGCAGAACTGCTTCTCCTACCATTTCACGCCGGCCGCCTTCATGGTGGAAGGCGGCGCGGCGCGTATCGGCTGCACGGTGATCCCCGCCGGCGCCGGCCAGACCGAACTCCAGGTGCAGGCAATGGCGGAGCTGCGGCCGGATACCTATATCGGCACGCCATCCTTCCTGAAGATCATTATCGAGAAGGCAGCCGAAATGGGCGCGGACATCAGCAGCGTGCAGCGCGCCATGATAGGCGCCGAAGCGCTGCCCGAGTCGCTGCGCCAATGGTTCGCCGACCACGGCGTGCCGCAGGTGATCCAGACCTACGCCTCGGCAGACATCGGCAGCATCGCCTATGAGACGCGCAGCAACGGCAAACTCAATCCCGGCATGGTGCTGGACGAGGAGGTGCTGCTGGAGATCGTGCGCCCCGGCTCCGGCGAACCTGTCGCACCGGGCGAAGTCGGCGAAGTCGTGGTCACTCTGTTCAACCCCGACTATCCGCTGATCCGCTTTGCCACCGGCGACCTGTCGGCGGTCTTGAGCAATGCGGAAGCTTCGCCCTGCGGCCGCACCAACACCCGCATCAAGGGCTGGCTGGGCCGTGCCGACCAAACCACCAAGGTACGCGCCATGTTCGTCCACCCGTCGCAAGTGCATGAGATCACGCGCCGCCATCCCGGCATGGCCAAGGCGCGCCTGGTTGTTTCGGGCAAGATCGCCGAGGAAGTGATGACGCTGCACTGCGAAACCGACGACCCGGCCCTGCGGCAGCAATCCGCCGAAATCATCGCCACCATCCGCGATATCACCAAGCTGCGCGGCGAGGTCCTGTTCGCGCCACGCGGCAGCCTGCCCAATGACGGCAAGATCATCGACGATGTGCGCGATTACAGCTGAGATCAGGCCGCATGTGGTGTAAATCCAACTGTTCCTAGGGCAGGCGGCGGAATGGCGGGATAATTGAACCATTCTTGACCTGCCGCAGAAACATCATGCAAGATTTTCACCACAACCGCGCACGCGCTCTGCTGGAGAACGCGGAAGAACTCTTCGACAAGGAAACGGTGCAGGCATCGGTCAGCCGCATGGCCGATGCGCTCAATGATCGCTTTGGCGACGCGTCGAAGCAGGAATTCCCCCTGGTGCTCGGTGTCATGGGCGGCGCAGTCGTCTTCACCGGCAACATCCTGCCGCAGCTGACCTTCCCGCTCGAATTCGACTACATCCACGTCAGCCGCTACGGCGATGACGACCAGGGCGGCAAAGTGGTGTGGAAGGTCGTTCCGCGCCCGACCGTATCCGGGCGCACCGTGATCGTGCTGGACGACATTCTCGATGAAGGCGAAACCCTGGCCCACGTCAAGGAACGCCTGCTGGAAATGGGCGCCAAGGAAGTGATCATCGCCGTCTTCTGCGACAAGGACATTGGCAAATCCAAGCCGGTCAAGGCTGACCTGATCGGCCTGACCATTCCGAACCGCTTCGTGGTGGGCTTCGGCATGGACGCTTACGGTTATTGGCGCAACCTGCCGGGCCTGTGGGCCATCAACCCGGCTGACTTGCGCAAGGGCTGAACTCAGGCCGGCAGGCGGATTACGGCATTCAGTCCGCCCTCCGGGTGATTGGCCAGCACCAGTTGGCCGCCATGGCCCTCCACAATGCCTTTGGCAATGCCCAGGCCCAGCCCCATGCCCGAGTCATTGCGCTCGCGGCCATGGGAAAGGCGGACATACGGCTCCAGCAGGCTCGGTATCGCTTCTTCCGGCACGCCGGGGCCATGGTCGCGCACCGCGATTTCCGTCCAACCATCCAATGAACGCACGCTGAGCTGCGCGCGCTCGCCATAGAACAAGGCGTTATCGAGCAGGTTGCCGATGGCGCGCTTCAGCGCCAGCGGCTTGCCACGCACGGCGACGCCGCTATCGTCGTATGCCACGCTGTGGCCCGCCAGTTCCGCGCTGCGCGCCAGGCGGCGGATCAGGGGATCGAGCTTCACTTCGGCCGGGTTTTCGTGGATATCGCTGTCCTTCACGCACTGCAGCGCGCCCTTGACCATCATGTCCAGTTCATCAAGGTCTTCTTCGAACTCGCCGCGCAAGGCGTCGTCATCCAGCAGTTCGGCGCGCAGCTTCAGCCGCGTGATTGGCGTGCGCAAGTCGTGCGAGATGGAGATGAACAGGCGCTCCCGATCCTTGATGTACTTGGCGATACGCTCGCGCATGGCGCTGAAGGCGCGCGCAGTGTTGACGAATTCCCGGCTGCCCGATTCCGGCAGGGCGGGCGCATTTTCATCCTTGCCGAATGTTTCCGCCGCGTCGGACAGGGCGGCCAGCGGACGCGTAATCGACCGCACCACCAGGAAGGACAGCAGCAGCAGCACCGCCAGCGAAACGCCCTGCACCACCAGCTTGTCCGCCGACAGAGGGTCGTTGCTGTTCAGGAAATATGGATTGGGCATCAACGTGGCGAGGTACAGCCAATTGCCCGGCTCGAGTTCGGTCTGGATCACCAGGATCGGCGCGGGATCGGGCTTGAGCAGGAGGATGTGGCGCACCCAGGCCTCGGGCAGGTCGCCCACGCGGACGCCATCGGGCGATACAGTCAGCTGGTCCGGCCATGCGAAATCCAGGCGTATCCGGCTTTCCCCCGGCAGGTCCTTGCGCAGCGTGGCCTCCAGCGCACCCAGGGCGCTCGTTGCCAGCGTATTCGGCTCGATCTGCTGCACGGCGACCGCGCCGCGATTCAGTGCGACGTAGAAGCGGGTGCCGCCCATTTCCCGGAACTGCTGTATCAACAGACTGCGGTAGCTCGGTGGAAGGCTGCGGAAGAAGCGGATCGAACTGGCCGCGCCCTGCCCCAGGTATTGCGCGGCCGACTTGACGTCCGCCTGGGTCTTGTCGCGCAGCTGTATCGTCCACAGAACGCTGACCGCCACCTGCGTCAGCAACAGCCCCGCCACCATCACCAGCGACAGCCGCGCCAGCAACGACTGCGGCCAGAGCTTAAGCATGCGTCACCGCCACCGTGGCGGAAAATACATAGCCTGCGCCGCGCACAGTCTTGATCAGCATCGGCTGCTTGCCGTCGTCGTTCAAGCGCAGGCGCAGGCGGCTGATCTGCACGTCCAGTGAGCGGTCCAGCGGGCCGGAATCGCGCCCGCGCGTTTCCTCGCACAGCAAGCCGCGGTCCAGTACCGTGCCGGCATGCTCGACAAAATACTTCAGCAGCTGGAAATCGAGTCCCGTCAGCGCCAGCGGCGCGCCTGCGCTATCCACCACGGTACGTTCCGCCAGGTCGAGCGTAAAGCCGTTGAAATGGTAGGAGCGCACCGTTGGCGCGGGGTCCGCGCCGGCGCGGCGCAGGATGGCCTTGATACGGGCCAGCAGCTCCCGCGGACTGTACGGCTTGGCGATGTAATCATCAGCGCCGAGTTCCAGGCCCACCACGCGGTCGGTCTCGTCGGAACTGGCGGTCAACATGATGATGGGCAGGTTGGAACGCTTGCGCACGATGCGGCACAGCGCGAAGCCGTCGGTATCGGGCAGCATCACGTCCAGGATCACCAGCGCAAGCTGCTCGGCGTGCGCGTGCAATTCGGCCAGGAAGCTCTCGCCATCGTGGGCAAGGATCACCTCATACTGGTTCTTTTCCAGATAGGTCTTGAGCAGCAGCCGGGTTTTTTGGTCGTCATCGACGATCAGGATCTTGCGTGCCATGCTGGTTTCCTTGCTGTTTGTGTGAGCGGAGGTTCAGGGTGCGCAACAGCCCGCCCAGGCGGCGCTGCGTTTCGGCCACAGTCTGGCTGTCGTCCACGTAGAAGCGGTGAAGTTCGGCGATGATGGCGTCGCGGCTTTCCTCGTCGGCCGCCATGCGGTGCACCAGGCTTGGCGCCTGGACCGCCTGGCCCCGTGCAAAGCTGCGCCAGGATGAACGTGCGCAGCTGTCCATGGTGGCGGGATTGGCGTCGCGGCGCACCGGCACCGAGCCTTTGGCTGCGCTGTACTGCTGCTGTGCGAGCGGCGACATCACGGCTTTCGCCAGCTTTTCCTGCGCCGCCTGATGCGCATAATCATTGACGAACATGGCCAGCGTGTCGACGCTGTACAAGTGGTAGTTCTCGGTACCGGGTATCGCTGCGCAGGCAAAGTCGGTGTCGATGGCCTGGCCCATTTCATCGAGTTCCGCCTTGGCCCAGTCGCCCATGACGAACATGGCTGCCTCGCCGCGCGCGAAGCGCCGGACCGCATCGGTCCAGGGTTGTTCGTCGGTGGAATTGAGCATCCAGCCTTTCATGGCGCGCAGGCGCTGCAGTGCCTGCGCCAGGCGCGGGTCGGCTGCCGCCTGCGGGCTTTGCCGCACGAACAGCTCGCGGTAATAGTCAGGGCCGCCGGTGGCGAGCAACAGGTTTTCGAACAAGGTCGCCACCTGCCAAGGTT
The DNA here is from genome assembly GCF_000425385.1 of Pseudoduganella violaceinigra DSM 15887. GTDB lineage: Bacteria > Pseudomonadota > Gammaproteobacteria > Burkholderiales > Burkholderiaceae_D > Rugamonas > Rugamonas violaceinigra. The sequence goes on from NZ_KE384356.1 coordinate 293,791, forward strand.
CGCTGCTCTGGACCAGCGGAGCGATCCCGGCGCCCCGCAATTGCCGCGCCACCTTCTCGAATTCGGCCCAGGTCGCGGGCGGCGCGAGATTCAGGCGCGCAAACACCTTGCGGCTGTAAAACAAGGTATTGATGCGGTGGATACCAAGCGGTGCGGCCACCACATGGCCGCGATGGCGAACCAGCTCCCGCACGGTGGGAAATAAGGCCTTGTTCCAGTTTCCTGCATTGGCTACGTTATCCAGTTCCAGCAACAGGCCGAGTTCCGCCCATTCCCCGATGGAGACGCCGATGATCTGCGTGGCATCCGGAGCGTTGCCGGCCAGGACGCGGCTGCGCAGCACCTTGCCGGCGCCTAGGCCGGCGCCGCCGGGAATCGCCGCATCCTGCCAGGTAACGCCTTCGTCGCCGAGGCGCGCCGCCAGCACATTGGCTGCATGGCGTTCGCCTGCCGACGTCCACCAGTGGAGCACCTGCAATGACGGCCCAGGGGCTGCGTGGCCCGCCAGGGATGTCAGCAACAGGGGGAGTGAAAGCAGGCGCGCCAGGCGCACAATCTGCAAACGCCGGTGGAACTTGTGCACCTACTACTCCAGCAGATAACGATCCGGCAATTCTATCTCCATGAAGTCATTTTGTGTCCTTTTACGGCATAGAACAGGATCAGCGCGTAACACGGAAGCAGCAGCCAGTACGCCGCCTGGTTGCCGGAAACGTCGGACAGGTGCCCGTACAGCATCGGCAGCAGCGCGCCGCCGGCAATTCCCATGATCAGCAAGGCAGAGCCGCTGGCGGTGTAGCGTCCCAGGCCTTCCAGCGCCAGCGGCCAGATTGCCGGCCACACCAGGGCATTGGCAAAACCCAGCATGGCGAGGAACGTTACCGTGTCCGGCACCGCCGGCACGCCGAACCAGCCCAGCATCGCCTGCGACAGGCCGCTGCCGCTGGCCGAACCCTGCATCACGCCGAAAGAAAAGACGATGCCGCAGATGGCGGAAAGCAGCAACGCCTGTTTCTGAGACAGCCAACGAGGAATCGCCACGATGCCAACAATGTATCCCGCCACCATGAAGCCCATGGTGTACGACGTGAGAATGCCGAATTTTTCCACATGCAGGCTATGCCCGTACAAACCGATCGTATCGCCCGCGATCACCTCCACGCCCACGTAAACGAACAGCGCCAGCGCGCCCAGCACCAGCCGGGGAAATTGCAGCACGCCCCAGCGCGAAGCGCCCGACTCGTTGCCTGCCTGCTGGTCCGGGATCTCGCTCAACGGGGCAAAGCGTACGATGACGGCCATCGCCAGCAGTCCGGCTGCCATCAGGCCGTAAGGCAGCACCAGCCGCTGCGCCAGCTGGCTACGCAGCAGGGCGCCCTCCGCTGCGCTCATGGCGGCCAGCGTGGCGTCGGAGTAGCGGCCAAAGTCCGACAACATCATGCCGCTGAACGCCAGCGGCACCAGCACGCCCGCCGTCTTGTTGAACAGGCCCATGATGCTGATCCTGGTGGCCGCGCTCTCGCGCGCGCCGATGCAGACGATGTAGGGGTTGATCGCCGTCTGCATCAGGGTCATGCCGCTCGCCAGCGTGAACAGCGCCAGCAGGAACAGCGGATAGGACGCGGCGCGTGCCGCTGGAATGAACAGCACCGCCCCCAATGCCATCACGGCCAGGCCGATCGACATGCCGGCGCGGTAGCCGGTACGGCGCAATACGGCCGCGGAAGGCAATGCCATCAGCGTATAGGCGATGTAGAAAGCGAATGTCACCCACAGCGACTGGAAGTTATTGAGGTCGCAGGCAATTTTGAGGAAGGGGATCAGCGATCCATTCAGCCATGTGGCGCAGCCAAGGATGAAAAACATCAGGCCGATGAAGCTCATGGCGACGGCCACGCTGGCGCCAGGGGCGGCTTGGGCAGCCCCCATCTCGAAGGTCTGTTCTTTTTGCATGTGGTTCCGAAAGGCGAAGAAGGGAAAGCCTCCCCCCGGCGGGAGGGAGGCGATGCGGCAAATCAGAACTTGCCGCGCAGGCCGACGCTGTAGCGCGCGCCGTTTTCATACACGCCGACCGGCAAGCCGTCCGTCGTGTTGGTGCGGATCAGCTCATTGCCGATATTGACGGCACTTGCGAAGATGCTCAGCTGCGGTGAGATGTCCCAGTTCGCCGTGGCATCCCACTGGCCGTACGCGCTGGTCACGTCCTGGCCGCCCTGGTCCAGGCCACCGTAAGACTTGGAGCGGTAGTTGTAGGACAGGCGCACGCTGTAGCTGTTCTTCTCGTAGAACACGCTGGCGTTCATCTGGTTCTTGGAGTTGCCGATCACATTGAGCTTGCGGCCGCCCGCCACCGCGCCAGTCTTGGCGTCGGTATAGGTAAAGTTGACCACCGTGCCGAAACCGGTGCTGCCGAAAGCCTGCTGCCACTGCACTTCCAGGCCGTTCACCTTGGCGCCGTTGTCGGCGTTATGCGGACGGGTCACCGGACGCTGGACGCCCGCCACATTCTCCATCGCCGTGGAGGTGTAAATGAAGGTATCGAGCTGCTTGGCGAAGGCGGTGGCCGACAGCAGCGACGCGTCCGCGAAATACCACTCCGCGCCGATTTCGAACTGGTTGGCGTGGTAGGGCTTGAGCAGCGGGTTACCGGCCGTGGCGGCGTTGGTGGTGCCGCTCACCTCCGTGCTGGAACTCAGGTCGCTGAAGGTATTGCGGGCCATCACGCGCGATGCGGCGGCGCGCAACAGCAGGTCCTTGCGGAAGTCGTACACGATGTTCACGTTCGGCAGAGCGTCGGTATAGCTGCGGCCCACGCTGCCCAGCACGTAATTGCCCTTGCCATCCAGGTCCTGATAGGCGTCGGAGTTCTGCCTGGTGCGCACCAGGCGCACGCCGAAGTCGCCGCGCCATTTGTCGAAGCCGTAATCGGCCCGCACATACGCGGCGGAGATCTTTTCCTGGATGCGGTAGTACTCGCCCTTGGACTCCTTGTAGACCATGCCTTTGTCGTACATGGCGAAGCCCTTGCTGGCGGCCAGCGCATCGTCCACCCAGGCGAACTGGGTCAGTGAGCCCGCAGTAGCGGCTTCCTGGCTGATCTTCGGCGAGGGGCCGGTCGACAGGTCGGCCAGGGTGTAGGGAATCCAGCCGGCGCTGCCTGGGCCGACGGTACCGATGGTGCGGCGGTTCTGCACCTTGTTGTCGCGGTACTTCACGCCGACTTTGACGGATTTGACGTATGCGTTGCCAAGGTCCAGGGTCAGGTCGGCCTGGCCGTAGTTTTCCTTGCTCTCCATGCGGCGGATCCAGTCGCGCGCACTTTGCAGTGTCAGCTTGGTCGGATCGAGTGGGCTCATGTCGAGGTATTTCACCTCGTAGGTATCCGGCGCAATATTGATCGTGGCGCGGGTGTTCCCGGTGAACCAGAAGTTGCGGTCATGTTTGCTGCCGCCGGATCCGGAGGTGGTGCCGGCCTGCGCGTGCAGCCGCCAGCCGTCGCCGTCGTAATTGCCTTCCAGGTCCAGCACTTTCGACTTCACATAGGCTTCGCGGTAGATCGGTTCGAAGGAAACCCCGTTCACTGGTCCCACCGTACCGCCCACGACAGACTTGCCGCCGTCCGAATTCGAAATGAAGCGCGGATTGTCGACGCGGATATTGTTGTTCGCGTCGGCCAGGCCGCCGATCTGCCACAGGTAGTTCTGGTTGCTGTTATCCATCTTCATATCGGAATTAAGGTAATTCAGCGATATGTCGGATTGGGAATTCGGGCGCAGCTGCAGGGTGATATTGCCGGTGGTGCGCTCGCGGTCCTGGCGGAAAATCGGCGTACCGCCGCCCCAGGATGCATAGGCATTCGGCGTCACGGCGCCGTTCTGGTCGACGATATTGTATTTGGTCGCGTCGGTGAAGTTTTCCAGGCCGTCGCGGCGCATGGTGCGCTCCTGGCGGCTCAGCGCGATCAGAACGCCGAAGTTCCTGGCTTCATTCACCCAGTTCACCAGGCCGGAGAACTGCGGATCGGTTTTCTTCGGCAGGTCGCTGTAGGTGGCCTCCGCCGAGAATTGGGCGGTGACCGGCTTCTTGAATTGCAGCGGCTTGCGCGTGCGGACGATCACCAGGCCGCCAATACTGCCTTCGTCCAGGTCGGCCGATGGGCTCTTGAACACGTCCAGGCTGCCAACCAGCTCGGAAGGCAGGATGTCGTAGTTGAAGCCGCGGCTCTGGGCGTCGTTCTTCCACCAGTAGGCGGATGCGACGGACTGGCCGTTCAGCTGCGTCATGTTCAGGTTCTTGTCGGTGCCGCGCACGAAGATATCCCGGCCTTCGCCCCAGCTGCGGTCGACCGAAATACCGGGAATGCGCTGCAGGGAATCGGCCACATTCTTGTCCGGGAACTTGCCCAGGTCCTCCGCCGTGACGGAGTCCACCACATTCAGCGCATCGCGCTTTTCGGCCAGGTTGCGCTTCAGCGTCTCGCGAATGCCGCGCACTTCCACCGACTGCACAGCGTCATTGCCGTCGGCGGCATGCACGGGTTGCAGTGCCAGCGTGCCGAACATCAGCGCGATCAACTGCGGTAGTCTCTTCCTTCCAAGCGGTGCTCCGTTCATTTCTTTTTCCTTATCGTCTCTAAAGCGCTGCAAAAAAATTCCCCGGCATGCTCCCCTTGCCGGGGCCAACACACTACTTTGGGGGAGTGTGATCATTGCTGCTGTGGCAGATACCACTTTGCAAATCCGTTCTGGATGCGGGCCGCCGCTTCCCGCGCCCCCAGCTTTCCGTTCAACACCTGCGCATTCACCGACCACAGCTCGCTTTCCATATTCGGCAGGCCGCGGTTCATGATCAGGGCATTGAGGCGGAAGTTAGAATCGCAGCTGTTGCGCCAGGCCGCCATCTGCTTGGCCAGCGGGTCGCGCACGGCGATCAGGTGGTTCGACAGGGTGAAGAAGCCGATCACGCGATTGGTATAGAGGTCGGCGAATTCCTGGGAACCGAGCCAGGCCAGGAACTTATAGGCGTCCGCCTTGTTGCGCGATTTGCGGTTGATGCCGATGCCGATGTCCATATGGTCCGAGATCTGGCAACGGTCGCCGGCCTGCTGCAGCGGCGGCGCGAAGACGCCCAGTTCTAGGTCCGCGAACTGGTTGAAATAGGAAATATCCCAAGAGCCGGCCGGATAGATTGCCGCGCCACCCTGGGCGAACAGGAGCTGCGCATCGCGGTAAGTCTGTACCGGCGCCGATTTGGGCAGATAGGCGGCAAGCCGGGCCTCGAATTCGAAGGCCGCCACAAAAGGCGCATCGGTGAACCTGGCCTTGCCCGCGATCAGCGCGCGCCGGCCCTGTTCCCCGCCCCAGTAGTTCGGGCCGATATTGGTGAACACCGTCTGGCTGGACAGCCATTCGTCGGCCGTGCCCAGCGCCAGCGGCGCGTATTGGCTTTTGCGCACCGCATCGAGTACGCCGAAGAATTCGGTTTCCGTCGCCGGCGCCTGCAGGTTCAGCTTCCTGAAGATCTTTTTGTTGTACAGGAAGCCGTGAATAACCGAAGCGACCGGCATGCAGAAAATGTCCTTGCCGTCGTCGGTCTGCCAGGCGACCAGCGCGCCTGGCGCGAAGTTCTCCATGCCGGCCTTGCCGTTCAGCTTGTCCAGATAGCCGCGGCGGTACAGCAGCAGCGAAGTATCGAAAGGACGGCAGGCCAGCATATCGCCCGCGGTGCCGTTGCCAAGGCGCGCGGCCAGGCTGGTGTCGTATTCGGTGGGCGCGGTGGGCGAAAACTTTACCGTGATGCCGGGATGCTTGCGCTCAAACGCCGGCAGCAGCACCGTTTCCCAAAGCGCCTTGTCGTCGACCCGCCAGCTTTCCAGCACCAGGGTGCCGGCACGCGCGGCACCGGCGCAAATCAGCGCCAGGAACAATGCGGCTCGCAGGATACGGCGGGTTGGCACGGCGGCTTCTCCACAAGGTGTTGTCGATCAGTAAATTCATGCTAACACCGTGAAAAATGTGACACCAGCGCCGGTACCGTGCGGATCGGCGTAACGCAAATCGTTGATTCTTATGAGGATAATTGTGGACAGGCTGGGCTCCGCTTACAAAACTTTACAGAGCGGAGGCCGCAGCCCGGAGAGGGCGTGGACGCCCCGTCAGGGGCGCTTACAAAACATTACGAAACGCGCGCATTTATTACGTGCGAAGCTGCAGCCGTGCGCGTGCAGCGTTGTATTCCGTCTTCAACCGTTCCAGCAATTCGGCCGTGGTCGGCGCATCGTGCATCATGCCGACGCCTTGCCCCGCGCCCCAGATATCGCGCCAGGCCTTGGCGGTGCCGCTGTCGAAACTCATTTTCGACTTATCCGATACCGGCAGGTTCTCGGGATCCAGGCCGGCCGCCAGGATGGATTTCTTCAGGTAGTTGCCGTGCACGCCGGTGAACAGGTTGGTGTACACCACGTCGGCCGCCGACGACTCGATGATCGCTTTGCGGTACTCCTCGGTGACGTTGGATTCCTGCGTGGCGAGGAAGCGCGAGCCGATATAGGCAAAGTCGGCGCCCATGGCCTGCGCGGCCAGGATCGCATCGCCGGTAGCGATCGAGCCGGAAAGGGCGATCGGGCCGTCGAAGATGCGCCGCACCTCGCCGACCAGCGCGAACGGCGACAGCGTACCGGCATGTCCGCCCGCACCGCTGGCCACCAGGACCAGACCGTCGACGCCCGCTTCCAACGCTTTCTGCGCATGGCGAAGGCTGATCACATCATGCAGCACGATGCCGCCGTAGCTGTGGATAGCATCCAACATTTCCACAGGCGGCGCGCGCAGCGAGGAAATGATGATCGGCACCTTGTGGCGCACGCAGACGTCGACATCGTGCTCCAGGCGCTCGTTCGACTGGTGGACGATCTGGTTGACGGCGATCGGGCCGACGCGGGCGCCCGGATTGACGGCCTGGTAAGCGGCCAGCTCGGCCTGCAAATCGGTAAGCCAGGTATCGAGCAGCTCTTTCGGCCGCGCGTTTAGGGCCGGGAAGGAGCCGACAATGCCGGCCTTGCATTGGGCGGCCACCAGGGCGGGGCCGCTGGCGATGAACATGGGAGACGCAATGACGGGGAGAGACAGGTCTTGCAATACAGCTGGCAGGGTCATGACACGGCCTTCGCAGAGTGAGATGGTCGAATGATTATAAAACAGCAACTATCCGCATTTCCGAGGCCCGGCTCTAATGGGTTCAGGGCGTTCAGGGTTTCCAGACGGCGGCCAGCGCCTTGATCTTGGTCCAGGTGGAGAGCCTTTCGTCCGACAGGGCGTCGAGGAAGTCGGACAGGCGTTTCGACTTCGCCATGGTGTACACCGTCATTGCGGTCGTGATGACGAAGGTGGCGCCGAAAATCCAGGCCCGGCGCGACATTGGCGCCTCGGCTTCGGCCAGCAGGTTCATGCCGAGGAAGCCGGTGGTGATGGTGCCGATCATGCCGAAGATGGTGACCACGGTCAGGCGCACCACGGTGTTGGCCTGGCGCCGCAGGCTGTCGGCTTCCAGGTAGCCGTTCATGTCCGCCACGCGGGTCTTGACCTCGGCGTAGGCGCGTTCGATGTCGAGATGCTGGCCGCACATGCGGAACAGCGCGCGGATCTGCTGCTGGTCGGAGATTTCCGTAAACCAGTAGCGGTGCGTGAAGCGCAGGAAGCTCTCGAACGCGTAGCGGATGCGGCGCTTGAAAACGCGCACGCTGTCGGCATCGGTCACGTTCAATTCGGTCAGCGCCTCGGCCAGGCGGTCGGAGAACATCAGCAGCGATGCCTTTTGCAGGTGGGCGATCATGAACAGCAGGAAGTGCTGATGGCGGAACTGCGATAGCACGCCGCGCTCCTTGCAGCAGAAGAATTGCGACCCGGCGTCGCCGATCACGACCAGCGCGTAGCCGCTGCAGATATAGCGTGTGTAGGGCGCCGCGCCGCCGTTGCACCAGAAACGGTCGTAGAAATAGCGCCGGTCGAAGCCGTCCGATTGCGTGCGCTGGGCGTCCGCCGGTGCAGCGGAAGTGCCGGCCATGGTGCCCAGGGCCGCGAAGTCGGCTGGCGTCAGTGCGCCCGGACGGTCGACCGCCAGGTAGGCCATCATCGGCATGCGGTAGTACTCCACCTGGCGGTAGCGCAGTGCGGCCGCGGCGCCGGGGGCATCGGGCTGCATCGGTTCCAGCAGGTAGCGCCAATGGCAGGAGATGCGCGGCGCCTGCTGGCGCACGACCTGGTCGATGAAGGCCTGGCGCTCCTGGGCGTCGGACTTTTCCAGCAGGCGGCCGCCGGCATCGAGCCACTCGACGCTGTGCATGCAATGCAGGGCATTGCCATGATCGTCCCAGCCGGCGGGGTAGGCGCGGCCGAAGCGGTACAGCAGCTCTTGCGCCTCATCGAAGGGCAGGTCGCTGGCGCCGACTTCCATCACCAGCAGCACGATGTCGACGTCGAAGAAGAAATGCAGGCAGAGGTTGTGCACGTCCAGTACGCGCGGCGCGGCACCGGGCTGGGTGCTGACGCGGACCTGGGCGATATCCTTGCGGCGGAAGATGCGGCGCTGGCCGGCGCCGAACAGGAAGCGCTGCACATAGGGCAGGAAGCTGACGAATTCGGTGTAGTAGCGCTCCTGGAAGGCGGGACTGGCTTCCTGGGCGGAGGTCACTTCGCGCCACGGTGTGTCGTCCCCGAGCAGCTCCCATGGCCGCGCGTGCGCGCGCTCGGCGCCGTCGGGCGGCATGAGCCGCAACGGCCATAAAAGAACCTGCCGGACATGCTGGACATGCGGGGATTGGGCGCTCATGCGGCCCAGTATAGCCGAGTCCGTGGCAACCCAAGGGCCTGACCCCAAGGTTGCCGCGGGCTCAGCCGTCGTTCAGGAGGATGTCGTTGTCGACGCGGGCGCTGCAGGCGCGCACCAGCTGCTTGATGGCCCAGGCGGCCAGTTCGTCGGGGTTCATGCCGAAGTACTTGCGCCCGATGGTGTCCATCAACGGGATCGATGCCAGCAGCGGGCCGACGGCGGCGACCGGCATGCTCTGGCGTTCCAGCAGCAGGAATTTGAGCAGCACTTTGACGGCATATTCGGCGTTGCGCTTCGGGTCCGCCGACAGGAAATCCAGGCGGCGGCGGGCGCGCGACAGCGCCGCTTGCACGTCTTCGAAGACGGCGCCGTGGCCGGGGATGACCACCTTGACGTCCAGCCCGGCGATCACGTCCAGCGTGGCGCCGGCTTCCGCAAAGCCTTCGTCGCCTTCCAGCTCGGGGAAGATGACGCCGAAGCCGTTCTGCCACAGCGCGTCGGCCGATACCAGCACTTTCTCCGACGGGCAGTAGTAGATGAGCGAGTGCGCGTGGTGGCCCGGCGCGCCCAGCGCCTGCCATTCCAGGTCGCCCAGCACCAGGCTGTCACCGGGCGTGACGACGCCGTCGATGGAAAAGCGTTCGCATTGCTGGCCGGTTGCCTTGAAGCTCAGCGCATCGTCGTCCCAATGCCGCACTTTTTCCGCTTCCGCCTCCGGGATGAAGGTATCGCAGCCGAAGTGGGCCTGCAGCGCCGCATTGCCGCCGCAGTGGTCGGAGTGCAGGTGGGTGTTGTACAGCCGGTCCAGGTGGCGGCCGCGCAGGGCATGGCGCACCAGGTCCAGCGTCTGCTGCTTGTGCGAGACATAGCCGCTGTCGATCATCGCCACGTCGTGGCGGCCGAACAGCAGCACATTATTCGAGGAGAGCCAGCCCCGTTCGAAAACGTGGATGGATGGGTGTAGCTTCATTGCGTCAGTCAAAATCGATCAGTTGCTCGCGGCGGCGCAGCTCAGCCCACACGGCGCGCTTGTAAGCGTCGTCGGCACGCGACCAGGCGACGATTTCATCGATGGTACGCAGGCAGCCTTCGCAAAAACCGGTGTCCTGGTTCATTTTGCACAGGCTGATGCAGGGGGATGGCACGGGCGTCGACAATTCCGGCGCGCCTGGCGGCAGTTCAGTACTCATGGCCGCCATTCTACCGCAGCGCGGCAAAAGCACCCTGGATGGCTAAAATGTTAACTTTGCTATACTGGCGGGGCACCACAACAATCAGGAGTGGCGAGGAGACAGTCCGACTAACCAGCCTCCGAGGTGCTTATGAAGCTCGACCGCCATTGGTTTTCCCACGCGCTGGGCCAGCTCGCGCGCCGCCGCCTGGGCCGTCCCGCCCCTGGCCTGCCGCTCTTCGTCGGCGGCGAGTTCCATTGCCGCGCCGGCAGCCGCCAGTACAAGCTGTATGTGCCGTCCAGCTACACCGGCCAGCCATTGCCGCTGCTGGTGATGCTGCACGGCTGCCTGCAGGACCCCGACGATTTCGCCGCCGGGACGCAGATGAATGCGGTCGCCGAGGAGCGCGGCTGCCTGGTGCTGTATCCGGCGCAGGCGCCGGACGCCAACCATACGCGCTGCTGGAACTGGTTCAGCGCCCTGGACCAGGAGCGCGGCCAGGGCGAACCGGCCATCATTGCCGCCATGGCGCGCGACATCATGACGCGCTATCCGGTGCCGCAAAGCCAGGTCTATATCGCCGGACTGTCGGCCGGCGGCGCCATGGCCATCATTGCCGGCACGCTTTATCCGGAGCTGTTCGCCGCCGTCGGCGTGCATTCCGGCCTGCCGTTTGCGGCCGCGCGCGACCTGCCGTCGGCCTTGCTGGCCATGCGCCGCGGCGCGGCCCGCGTGCAGGCGGCCCAGACGGCCGGCCAGCCGGTGATCGTGTTCCATGGGGACCAGGACCGCACCGTGCATCCGGCCAACGGCGAAGCGGTGCTGGCACAGGGCTTGCGCAGCCATCCGCTGGGCGGGCATGCCAACCCCGCCACGCTGGAGGGACGGGTGCCCGACGGCCATGCCTTCACCTTGAAAGCGCATTGGCTGGAGGACGGCTCCCCGCTGGGCGAGCATTGGGTGATCCACGGCGCCGGCCACGCCTGGTCGGGCGGCAGCGCGGCCGGCAGCTATACCGATCCGCGCGGGCCGGACGCCAGCCGCGAGATGATGCGGTTCTTCAGCGCTTCGCGAACCGCCATTTCATCGCCAGCACGCACAGGGCCAGCAGCAGGGTGACGCCGTTGGCGATGATCACCGGCCAGGCCTGCGTCTGCAAGCCGTAGATCAGCCACAGGACCACGCCCAGGCTGAAGATCAGGTACATGCCGGTGGAAATGCCGTCGGCATGGCGCTGGCGCCATGCCAGCAATACTTGGGGGACAAAAGCGAAGGTGGTGCAGAAGGCGGCGATAAAACCGAGCAGGTTGGGGTCAAGCGGCATCAGGGGACTTTCTGGGGACGTTCAGGGCGGCGATATGGGCGCGCAGGCATTCCGGGCACCAGCAGCCGACGGCGGGCGTTCCGGGGACCGGCAGCGCGGGCGGCAGGTAGGTGCACCAGCACGGCGTTTCGCCGGGCGCCCCGGTCGGCTGCCGGCCGGGCGGGGCATCGGCCATCGCGCAGTGGAACGCGGCGCCGCAACGCTCACAGGTGCTCATATCATCAATACAATCATGCGCCAGGGACTTGGCTGGAAAGCTTGAGCCTAGCGGATCAAACCGTAATTTACAACTCGATTGGCCCTATAATGCGCACCATTGACCTTAATTCTCATTTTCTGGAACTGCCATGACCAACCTGCCTTCCAACGACCCGGATATGTCCACTGATCTGAGCGGTGTTACGCCGCAAGTCAAAGCGCAGATCCTGGCCGAGGCACTGCCGTACATCCGCAATTACCACGGCAAAACCATCGTCATCAAATACGGTGGCAACGCCATGACCGAAGAGCGCCTGAAACATGGCTTCGCGCGCGACCTGATCCTGTTGAAACTGGTGGGGATGAACCCGGTCGTGGTGCATGGTGGCGGTCCGCAGATCGACAATGCGCTGAAGAAGATCGGCAAGCAGGGCACCTTCGTGCAGGGCATGCGCATCACCGACGAAGAAACCATGGAAGTGGTGGAGTGGGTGCTGGGCGGCGAAGTGCAGCAGGATATCGTCATGCTGATCAACCACTACGGCGGCCAGGCGGTTGGCCTGACCGGCAAGGACGGTGGCCTGATCCGTGCCCGCAAGATGGCCATGCCGGACAAGGAAAAGCCGGGCCAGTTCCTGGACATCGGCTTCGTCGGCGAGATCGAAGCGATCAACCCTGCCGTCGTGAAAGCGCTGCAGGACGATGCCTTTATTCCAATTATTTCCCCGATCGGCTTCGGCAAGGATGGCCAGGCTTACAACATCAATGCCGACGTTGTGGCAGGCAAGATCGCCGAGATCCTGAAAGCGGAAAAGCTGATCATGATGACCAACATCGCCGGCGTGCAGGACAAGAACGGCAACCTGGTGACCGACCTGTCGGCGCGCGAAATCGACGAAATGTTCGCCGACGGTACGATTTCCGGCGGCATGCTGCCGAAAATCTCGTCCGCACTGGATGCGGCCAAGTCTGGCGTGAACACGGTCCACATCATCGACGGGCGAATTGAACACAGTTTGCTGCTGGAAGTGTTGACCGAACAGGCTTTTGGCACTATGATCCGGTCTCACTAATTTTTTTGGCGGTGTGCAAGCACCGCTGAAAATGTGAATGCCCTTGTAGCTCAGTGGTAGAGCACTCCCTTGGTAAGGGAGAGGCCACGTGTTCAATCCACGTCAAGGGCACCATTCTTCTTAGTAGATCCGCTCTACTTTCACGCCGCGCCGGCGCAGCAGTTCCGCAACATTCCCCGTTCCCACCAGATGCAGCGTGCCGATAGCGGCAAAGCTGTGCTGTTCTTTTTTCATCATTTCCACGATGCCGTCGGCCAGCACGGGATTGCGCTCGTTCAGCAACACCTGTTTCATGAATTTGCCGGAGAAGGTCTTGTCCTCTTCCACTTCGCGCGCCAGGGCCTCGAATTTGGCCGCATCGGCCGAAGCCCAGGCATCGAGCAGGTCGCGCGGCTGCACGCCCTGGGTCGGGTCTTCGAAGGTATCCAGGCTGTCCTCCAGGAAGCGCGCCTGTTCATCCTTGGTGAGGCGGCCGAACAGCGAAGCCTGGGCGCTCACCGATTCCAGTTCCACGATGCGCTGCTTGCGGCCATGCGCGCTGCGCGCCAGTTGCAGGTCGACGCCCAGCTCGGGGCGATAGCCCAGGTTGCGGTATTCGCCGATGGTGATCATCATGACAATCAGCCATGGCTTCATCGGCGCCACCATTTCCTGGGAGATGCCGTGCTTTTTCAGCATGCGTTCCAGGCGCGGACGGTATTCCGGACGGATGTCGGTCATGGCGCTGCCGCCGCCGGCTGCGTACAGCCCGTACTCGCGCATCACGGCCATCGACCTGGCCGGGTCGGCCGCCGGATCGATCTCCAGCGCCACGGCGGTGGCGCTTTCCAGGGCCTGCGTCACGCGCGGTTCGAGCGGGAAGAAGTCTGGAGTGCCGACGTGGATGGTGCCGAACAGCCAGGAGGTATTGCCGGCGTATTCGAGCTTGTACAGCGCGCCGCGCGCCTGCGGTGCCGTTTTTGCCGGCGCCGCGGCCGGTTGCGCGGCGCCGGCACCGACACTCACACCAAGCAGCAGGCAAAACATCACTATAATCTTGCGTTGCATAGTTTCTCCAAGTAGAACGTGAATATTAAACCTTTGGCACCGGTCTGGCTGTTCGACCTGGATAACACGCTGCACAATGCTTCGCATGCCATCTTCCCGTCCATGGTGGAGAAGATGAATGCCTACGTTGCGGGCGTGCTGGGCGATGGCGTGACGCCGGCCAGCGCGGAGGAAGTCAGCGCGGTGCGCGCCCATTACTGGAAGCGTTACGGCGCAACCTTGCTGGGACTGATGCGCCATCACGGCGTCAATGCGGCCCATTTCCTGCGCGAGACGCACGATCTGCCGGAGCTTGAAGCCATGATCCGCTGCGAACGCGGCCTGGGCCATCTGCTGCGCCGCCTGCCGGGGCGCAAGATCCTGCTGACCAACGCGCCGCGCGACTATGCGCGCAAGGTGGTCGGGCATATGGGCATCGGCCGCCATTTCAGCGGCCAGGTCACGATCGAGTCGATGTATGTGCATCGCCAGTTGCGGCCCAAGCCGTCGCACCTGATGCTGCGCAGACTGATGCGCCGGCAGGGCCTGGACCCGCGCCGGTGTATCCTTGTCGAAGATACGCTGGATAACCTGCGCACCGCGCATGCGCTGGGCATGCGCACCGTGTGGGTTACGCAATACCTGCCAAAGCCGGGGAAAAAACCGGCATGGCTCGATGTCAAAGTAAAATCTGTCAAACAGCTGACGAAATTTAAATAAAACAGGTCCAAAACCCATGGCAAGTACACCGCCCGGACAGCGCAAGCTGCAAATCCTCCAGGCACTGGCTGAAATGCTGGAGCATCCAAAAGGAGAAAAAATCACCACCGCTGCGCTGGCGCGCAAGCTGGACGTATCCGAGGCGGCGCTGTACCGCCATTTCGCGAGCAAGGCCCAGATGTTCGAAGGCCTGATCGAATTCATCGAATCCACCGTTTTCGGCCTGATCAACCAGATCGCCGACAAGCAGGCGGACGGCATGGCCCAGGCGCGCGACATCCTGGGCATGCTGCTGCATTTCGCCAGCAGCAACCCGGGCATGACGCGGGTGCTGATCGGCGACGCGCTGGTCAATGAAGACGAGCGCCTGCAGCAGCGCATGAACCAGTTCTACGACCGCGTCGAACTGGCACTGAAACAGGCGCTGCGTGCAGCAGTGGCCGAAGGCCAGGCCCATGAGGCTGACGTGGCGGCCCGCGCCGGCATGCTGGTCAGCTTCGTGCTGGGCCGCTGGCACCGATACGCCAAGAGCGGCTTCAAGCTGAATCCTTCGCAAGACGCCGCCGTACAGATTGCGCTGCTGCTGAATTGAACGGCTTTACCTTCGCATTGCTGGACGACGCCAGCGTCGATCCGGCGACCGGCGCTGGGCGCCTGTCCCGCCTCTATACCGGCCACCATGCCACCCTGGCCTGCAGCGATTTCGCCGGCTGGCCGGGCGTGCTGGCCGGGATGGAGCAGGCGCTCACGCGCGGGCTGCATGCGGTGCCGGTCCTGAGCTACGAGTTGGGCCACCATATCGTCGGCGTGCGGCCGCGCACCGCCACGGCCGCAGCGCCTCCACTGGCGCAGGTGCTGCTGTTCGAGCGTTGCGAAGAGCTGTCCCAGGCCGAGGTGGCGGCATGGCTGGCGGAGCACGCGGGCGAGGCCGCCGCCGGCGTGGCCGGCATCCGTGCCAACGTGGATGCAGCGCAGTTCGTCGACGCGATCCAGCGTATCCGCAACTACATCGCGGCCGGCGATACTTACCAGGTC
This sequence comes from Pseudoduganella violaceinigra DSM 15887, assembly GCF_000425385.1. GTDB lineage: Bacteria > Pseudomonadota > Gammaproteobacteria > Burkholderiales > Burkholderiaceae_D > Rugamonas > Rugamonas violaceinigra. The sequence goes on from NZ_KE384356.1 coordinate 309,165, forward strand.
AACTACACCTACCGCCTGCATTGCGACGCCTTCGGCTCGCCGTTTGCGCTCTACCAGCGCCTGCGCGCCCGCCAGCCCGTGCCTTACGGGGCGCTGATCGGCTTTGAGGACGGCCGCGCCGTCCTGTCGCTGTCGCCGGAACTGTTCGTGCGCAAAGAGGGCGACATGCTCACCGCGCGCCCGATGAAGGGCACGGCGCCCGCCGCCCCGGACGAGGCTGAAAATGCCCGCCGCGCCGCCGCACTGGCCGCCGACCCGAAAAACCGCGCTGAAAACCTGATGATCGTCGACCTGCTGCGCAACGATATCGGCCGCGTGGCCGCCACCGGCAGTGTCGAAGTGCCCAAACTGTTCGAAGTCACCCGCTTCAGCAGCGTGCTGCAAATGACTTCCACCGTGCAGGCCCGCCTGCGCGCCGGCGCCGCGCTGCAGGACATCTTCACCGCACTCTATCCCTGCGGCTCCATCACCGGCGCGCCCAAGAAGCGCACCATGGAGATCATCGCCGAGCTGGAACCGGAAGCGCGCGGTATCTACACCGGCGCCATCGGCTGGTTCGCACCGGATGGCGACTTCTGCCTGAACGTTCCGATCCGCACCCTGACCCTGCAAGCGGCCGAAAATGGCATCCGTCAAGGCGTCATGGGAGTGGGCGCCGGCATCGTCTACGACAGCGAGCCGCTCGACGAATTCGCGGAATGCCAGCTGAAGGCCCGCTTCCTGACCGGCCTGTCGAACGATTTCGACCTGTTCGAAACCATGCACGCCACGCGCGAAGCCGGCGCCCGCCATCTTGAGCGCCACTTGCAGCGTCTCGCGGCGTCAGCGAGCTATTTCGGCTTTAGCTGGGACGATGCCGCTGCCCGCGCCGGCATTGCGCTGGCCTGCCAGGCCCTTCCCGCCGGGCAGCCGCACCGCCTGCGGCTTGCAATGAATGCCTCGGGTGCTTTCGCCGTCCAATCCAGCGCGTTGGCGCCGCTCCAGGAGCCGGTGCGCGTACTGCTGGCCGATGAGGCCAGCGACAGCGGCGACCTGTTCCTGCGCCATAAATCCACCATCCGCGCACGCTACGACGCGGCCTGGAAAGCCGCCGAGGCGCAGGGCGCTTTCGATCAGCTGTTCTTCAATGAACGGGGCGAGCTGACGGAAGGAGGCCGCAGCAATGTCTTCATCCGGCTTGATGGCCTGTGGATAACGCCGCCCTTATCCAGCGGTATTTTGCCGGGCGTGATGCGCGCGGTGCTGTTGGAAACCTGGAACGCGCAGGAGCGCGCCATTTCACGCGAAATGCTGCTCGCCGCGGAGGAAATCGTCGTGTGCAATTCTCTGCGCGGCGCAATGCGCGCAAGCCTACAGGTCGATTAGCATTTCGAAGCCGCCGTAGATCAGCCGCTTGCCGTCGAACGGCATCCGGGCCGGGTCCATCATCTCCTTCATGCGCGGATCGGCCATGACCTTCTCGTTGCAGGCATCGCGCACCTCGCGCGAAGGGTAAATGATCCATGAGAATACGACCACCTCGCCCTCCTCGAGCTTGACCGCTTGCGGGAAGGAAGTGTGGACGCCTACTTTCACATCGTCAGCCACGGTCTCGCGGTACTCGGTGGCGCCAAACTCACGCCACACCTTGGCGCACTGGCGCGACATTTCCAGGTAGGCATCCATCTTCTTGCTAGGGACCGGCACAATGAATCCATCGACGTAAGCCATTTGAATCTCCTTGTGAAGTGAACCCCCAGCTTATGCCGCACGATTGGCGGTGACAAGGAAGGCGCGGCGATACGCGCCCGGCGTGGTTGAGGCAACGCGGCGGAAATGATGGCGCAGCGACTCTTCCGAACCGAATCCCGCCCGCTCGGCTACCTGGGCCAGTGGGATATCAGGCGATTCCAGCAGATCCTTGGCGATTGCCACCCGTTCGCGCGCCAGCCACTCGACCGGCCCCATGCCGGTGGCCTCCTGGAATTGCCGCTGCAACGTGCGCGCGCTCATGGCCGCGCGCGCGGCCATGCTGGCCACCGTATGCGGCTCGGCCGGGTGGCTGCGCAGCCAGTCCATCAGGCGCGACAAGCGTCCCTGTTCATCATGTGCCATGGGACGGGGCAGGAACTGCGCCTGGCCGCCCACCCGGTGCGGCGCCACCACCAGCCGTTGCGCGACCATATTGCCGACCCGGGCGCCGTAGTCGCGGCGCACCAGGTGCAGCAGCATATCGAGTCCCGCTGCGGAGCCGGCGGAAGTAATGACCTGTCCCTCATCGACATACAGATCGTCTGCCAGCACCCGTACGCGCGGAAAACGGCGCGCCAGTCTTTCGACGTAGCGCCAATGGGTCGTCGCCCGCAGGCCATCGAGCACGCCCGCCGCCGCCAGGATGAAGACGCCCGAGCAGATGGTGCACAGGCGGGCGCCGCGCGCATGGGCGGCGCGCATTTGCGCCAGCAGCGATTCCGGCGGCGCTTCATCGGCATCACGCCAGCCGGGAATGACGATGGTGTCGGCACGCTCCAGCAACTGCGGATCATGGGGCGCCTGCACCAGGATGCCGCCCGCCGCACGGATCGGCCCCGGCTCGATGGCGCAGACGGCAAAGTCGTACCAGTCCACGCCCAGTTCCGGGCGCTCCAGGGCAAACAGTTCAACCGTGCAGCCGAATTCGAAGGTGCACAGGCCGTCGTAGGCCAGCGCCACAACCAGGTGTTTTTTCGCGCTCATGGCGCAATCTTAACGCACTCTGGCATTTGCGCCACTGCCGCGCCAATGGGCGGCGGCCGACAATGGCAGCACTTTCAACGCCACAGGAGAATCAAGATGCCATCCGTCGTTACCGAAGTCGCTGCCGCCCCAAGTGCCGAAGCCCTGGTCCATTTCGAAGATACACTGCGTTTTGAAACGGATTGCTGGGATGTCCACAGCGTGATGGGCACCGCCCAGCAGGATTTCGTGCTGCTTGACGTGCGGGGAACGGAAAAGTACGCTGCGGGACATGTGCCGGGCGCGGTCGACCTGGCGCATCGCAAGATCATCGGCTCCAAGCTGGCCGGATACCCGATGGATACCGTCTTTGTGACCTACTGCGCCGGCCCGCATTGCAACGGCGCGGCACGCGCGGCGATCCGCCTGGCGAAGCTGGGCCGCCCGGTGAAGGTCATGCCCGGCGGGATCACCGGCTGGCTGGACGAAGGCTTCGCCCTCGCCACCGCGCCGGCCGCCGCCGCGGCCTGATTAACCGCCCAGGGCTTTCTCGAGCGCCTCGGCCAGGGCCTTATCGTCCGGTTTGACCTTGCTCGGGAAGCTCTCGACCACATTGCCTTTGCGGTCGATCAGGTATTTATGGAAATTCCAGGCCGGCGCCTTGCCGGTCGCCTTGATCAGCTTCGCATAGAACGGGTTCGGCGCATCGCCCGACACCACCGATTTGGCGAACATCGGGAATTTCACGCCGTAGGTGTTGTAGCAGAGGTCGGCGATTTCCTTGCTGCTGCCCGGCTCCTGCTTGCCGAAATCATTCGACGGGAATCCCAGCACGACCAGCCCTTTTCCCGAATATTTCGCATACACTTCCTCCAGCCCTTTGTACTGCGGGGTATAACCGCAATAGCTGGCCGTGTTGACGACCAGGATCACTTTGCCGGCGTACTGGCACAGGTCCTGCGGCGCATCGTCCTGCAGGCGGTTGAAGGATTGTTTCAGGATGGCGGGGCAGCTGGCGGCAGCTGCGGCCGCAGGTTGCGCGGCAGGCGCCTGTGCGAAAGCAGCAGCGGCGCCCAGGCTGAGCGCGGACAGCACAGCTAACTTGGTGAGGATGGATGGCATGGGTCTCTTCCGGTTCGTTCGATTTTCCGATTGTATGACAATTGCGGCTTGTGCATTCGCTCTTGCGGCGTCCGCCGCGCCGGCCCCCCTGCCCGCGATGAAAACGCAGCAGGTATCTGTTTCCGGCCTCTCGTCGGGTGCTTTCATGGCGGTGCAATACGAGGTTGCCTATTCGGGCAGCGTGGTGGGTGCGGGCATCATCGCCGGCGGCAGCTATTACTGCGCGCAGGGCAGCATGATGGCCGCGATCGGCAGCTGCAAGGGGGCCGACGCCGCGGAACTGGCGGCCCTTACGCGCAAGCGCGCCGATGCGAAGCAGGTCGATCCCGTTTCCAAGCTGGCCTCCCATCGCGTCTGGATGTTCTCCGGCACGCTCGACAAGCTGGTCCCCGCCGCTTCGATGGCCGACCTGGCGAAGTACTACGCAGCCTTCATTCCCTCCGCACAGATCCAGTACAAGAACGACCTGGCCGCCGGCCACGCCATGCCAACCGACAGTTTCGGCAATCAATGCGATGCGCTGGCCGCGCCATTCATCAGCAACTGCGGATTTGACGCCGCTGGCAGCCTGCTGCAGTGGATTTACGGCCCGCTGAAGGCGCGCGGCGACATCGCGGCGCCGGCCGGCAAGCTGCTGGAATTCGACCAGTCGGAATTCCTGGCCGCGCCAACCACGCATGGCATGGCGAATTCCGGCTACGTCTACATTCCACCGGGCTGCGAGGGGAAAGGCGGCGGTTGCAGGCTGCATATCGCCCTGCACGGCTGCCTGCAGGATATCGGCAACCTCCAGGACACCTACGCGCGCAACGCCGGCTACAACGCCTGGGCCGATACCAATCGCATCGTGGTGCTGTATCCGCAAGCGGCCGCCATCAGCCCGATGCCGAATCCAAAGGCATGCTGGGATTGGTGGGGCTATGACGATCCGGACTACTCGGTGCAGAGCGGCCGCCAACTGCGCGCCATCAAACGGATGGCCGACCGCCTGACGGGAGCGTAATCCGGAAGCAGGCGCCACGCTCGCCGTTGGGAAGGCATTCCACCTCGCCGCCGTGGCGGCGGGCGATCTGGCGCACTAGGGACAGGCCAAGTCCGACGCCGCCAGCCTTTTCCGACGCGCCGGGCAGGCGGTAGAAAGGTTCAAAGATCCTGTCCCGCTCGGAAGCGGGCACTCCGGCCCCCTTGTCGCAGACATCGAGCCGTGTTTTCCCGGCGCAGCTGAGCAACTGTACGCCCACTTCCGCGTCTCCGCCATGGCGCAGTGCGTTTTCCAGCAGGTTGCGTACCATGCGCCGCAACAGGGTGGCGTCGCCGCGTAGCGTATCGGACACGCCTTCCAACACAGCGCCTACCCGCGCGCACTCCTCGGCCACGATGCCGGTGAAGTCGACATCGCAATCGGCCGGGTCGCCGGCGGGCAGCGCATCCAATCGGCTCGCCAGCAGGAGTTCATCAATCAACTGGTCCAGCTCCGAGATATTGCGTGCCAATTCCTGGCGCATCGCCGGGCTGGCGGAATCCTGCAGCAATTCCACCGCCATCCGAATCCGCGCCAGCGGTGATCGCAGCTCATGGGATGCATTGGCCAGCAGGGACTTCTGTGCAACGACCAGGGCCTGAACACGCGCTGCCGAATCGTTGAAGCTGGCCGCCAGCTGCGCCACTTCATCCCTGCCCTCAACGATCACGCGGGCTGCCAGGTCCCCCCGGCCCCAGGCCTGCACGCTTGCCTGAAGCCGCTCAAGCCTGCGCGTGATCCAGCGCACGACCGGATACGCCCCCGCCGCAATCACGACGGCAATCATCAGCAGCAAGGCCACCACCGCCATCGTGGCATTGCGCGGCATATGGCGCGGCGGCGCGAACCAGAAGTGAATGTATCCGAAGAGGAGGACGGCCAGCACGATGCAGGCGATCAGCGTGGCATAAATGCGCACGTACATGCGGTCGCCGAAGCTACGCATCCTGCACCTTTGCAAAGACATAGCCGGCGCCGCGCACGGTGATGATGCGGCGCGGCACCTTGGGATCGTCCTCAATGGCCGCGCGCACACGCCCAACGTGGACGTCGATCGAACGATCGAATGGCTCCAGCGCCCCGCCCTTGAGCGCTTCCATCAGCTGGTCGCGCGATAGCACGCGTCCGGCACGCCGGGCGAAGGCCAGCAGCAGGTCGAACTGGTAGGCCGTCAGCGGCTTTTCGGCCCCGTCCACGCGCACGGTGCGCGCGCCGGGATCGATTTCAAGCCTGCCAAAACGTAGCGGCGGCTCGGCGGCGGCCGTGGCATCGGCCAGCGTCGGCCGGCGTAGCAGTGCCCGCAAACGGGCCAACAGTTCGCGCGGCTCGAAAGGCTTGGGCAAGTAGTCGTCGGCGCCCAGTTCCAGGCCGACGACGCGGTCGAACGGATCCCCCTTGGCCGTCAGCATAAGCACCGGCAGGCTGCGCAAAGGCTGCGGCATGGCCCGCAGGCGGCGGCAAACCTCCAACCCGTCGATATCGGGCAGCATCAGGTCCAGGACCAGGGCCGAAAAAGCATCCGGCCCCCACCTGGCAAGCCGCTCCAGCCCAGCCTGCGCCGTATCGGCATGCTCCACGCGCAAGCCATTCTGGGCCAGGTAGGTTTCGACCATCGCGGCCAGGCGCTGGTCGTCATCGATGATGAGGACTAGGGGTGGGGACATGGTGAAGACTATAGCCTAATGACGCCCCATGTGGCTGGTCGCCATCATATGCAATGCGCCATTGAATTTTGCGCGCTGTTCCGGCGAAAGCACTTCGGCGGCGTCCATTGCCGCCGCCAGCACGCGGCGCGACATCAGGTCCATATTCTTCACGTGGCCGGCGCGCGCATTTTCCAGCGCCACACGGTCGATGGCGGGCTGCGACAGCAGCTTGGCCATCGCGTCATGCCCCTCTTCCAGCTGCTGATGGATCGGCTTGACGTCGTTGAAGCATGCCTTGGCGATTTCGTTCAGGCGGGTTTTCTGGGCCGCCGTGCCATCCGGCAGGATGTGCTCAACCATCTTTTCAATATGCTTGTCCGCTTGGGTGGCATCCATCGTCCACGGGTTTTGGCCGTGCCCATGGCCGTGCTCATGCCCGGCGGCGAAGGCGCTGCCGCCCAGGGCGGCGACTGCCGTGGCAACTGCAATCCAGGTTTTCTTGCTCATGACATCTCCTCTTTGGTTGGTGGGTATGGCCACTTTGGGGAGCCAGCGTTTCGCTTCCATGAGTCCTGCGTAAAGTTTTGTAAATCTGCGACAAATGTAAGGGTTTGTAATGACCGTCAACATACTGCTGAGCAGA
>NZ_KE384356.1:318379-615872 GCF_000425385.1 Pseudoduganella violaceinigra DSM 15887
GTTGCTCCGGCCCCAGCGCCAGCAGCCGCTCCTGCGGCAGCCGCTGCGGTCTCGAGCACCAGCGTTAAAGCCGAAGCCAAGGTCGACGCGAAGACCGAAGCCAAGTCCGAAACCAAGGTTGAAAAGAAGGCCATGCACAAGGAAGCGCACAAGAAGGCTGAAAAAGCTGTTGAAACCAAGTCCGAAGTGAAGGCGAGCCCGGCCCCGACCACGGCCGCGGCGCCTGCACCGGCAGCAGCTCCAGCAGCCAAGTAATACCCGGCTAACCGCGCAGCGCCTTCTGCGCCGCGCGGTATCCCCACCAGGAGGCTTCTTCGAATACGGAGAAGCCGCTCAAGTCAGAATGGGCAAACAACACCGGCCCATCCATCTCCCGCAAAGCCTTCAAACCCGCATCGCTGCGGAATCCCGGAACCGGCACCGCCATCGCATGTCCGCGCAGCGTAATGTCGACACGCTCCACGCATCGTTCAAACTGCTCGCCGTACGCCGCTTTCAAGTCGATGCTGGCCAGCGCCAGCAATTCGTCGGCACTTGCATCCATCATCCACTTGCGCGCCTCGCGCGGGTCGCGGTCCGATAGCGCGACATAGCTGGTGAAGACGGTTTTTTCGGGCGGCGCCACGCGGATATCCTGGTGCGTCGAGACGACATAGCCCAGGCCTTTCGTTCCATGCACGACGTTATCCCACGACAGCGGCGCGGCTGGCAGCTCCTGTGGAAAACGCTTCATCAGGAAGTTCGCCACCATCCATGGCGCATGCATCTGCTTGTGGACATCCGGCATGTTGCCCACAACCCGCGCCGCGACATGCAATGGCATCGCGCAGATGACGCGCCGGGCGCGGATCGTGAACGTACGCGGCACACCGCGTTCAAGCGCAAAGCAAAGCACTTCGGCCCCGCCCGCTGAAGACGTCCGCACCTGCACCGCGCTGCCGGCCAGCCGCTTCGGCCGGGCCAGCCGCTCCATGCCGCTCGCCAGCGCCTGCAGCCCTTCCGGCCAGGTTAACCAGGCGCCCGGCTCCGCGTTTTCCGCCTCGCCGCCGCGGCCGCAGAAATAATGCAATCCTGCCCAGGCGGAAATCGCTTCGATCCCCGCCCCGTAATCATCGCGGCAGCAATATCCCAGGTACCACAGCAAGGAAGGCGAGCGGTAGCTGTTCTGGGCAATCCAGGCGCCAAAACTCATGCCATCCAGGCGCGCCGCCTCGGCATCGGACGATGAATGTTCGCTGGGGAAGGTGAACCGGCGCTTGCCATCCGCCCCCACCGCGCCACGCAAGGCCTCGACCTGGGCCAAGAAGCGCTTATGCTCCGCCAATTCGGCATGCGGTACGCCCTCATGCGGCAGGACGCCTTCCTGCCAGGCGCCGTCGAACAGTACGCGTTCTTCCGGACCATGCAGCACAAAGCGCTCGTCGTAATAGGGTTTGCGGGAATTCGCACCGCGCTGGATGATTTCCAGGTCCGCCAGGATTTCGCGCACGTGCGAACATTCTTCGGTCGGCAACGGCAGGTAATGCGCGCCGGTCGGATAGGCCAGCTCACCGAATTTGCCGCCCGCCGCGTTGCCGTAAGGTTCCGGCCCGTCCAGCATCAGGAAGCCGTCATGCCCCTCCTTGCGCAGCTTCCAGGCGGCGGTCAGCGCCGCAATGCCGGAGCCGAGGATCAGCACATCGGTCGACAAGGACTCCGAAGGCGCCGGCAAGGGCTTGCGGTCGCGCAGGAAATGGCCCTCCTCGCGTCCTGGCGCATTCACCGTCGGCGTAATCTCTTGCCAGCGCAAATACCCCGCCACGCTGGCGGCGGCGGTCACACCGCTGGCCGCGGCCCACGCCAGGAAGGATCGGCGCAGCATCAGCGGATCACCCGGCGCCAGTCCTGCTCGAATTCATGCACCAGCGATTGCGTGTTGAGGCGATTCGGCGCCATCGGCAAGGGCTTCATATCCGGAGGGAAGTCGAACATCGCTTTGGTGGTTTCCGCATCGAGGAAGCGCATCGGCAGGCTGTACTTCTCCGGCGGATGGTAATCGAGCTGCGGCGACGCCATGATGAAACCCCATTCGCCGAACGACGGCACATAGAGGTGATATGGCCAGGTGCGCATGCCGACGTCGCGCAGCGTGGCGTCGACCGTCCAATAGGCGTGCGGCGCAAAGAATGGCGACGTCGCTTGCACCACTGCCAGGCCATTGACGGCGAGGTGCTTTTTCAGCACGCCGTAAAACGGCACCGAATACAGCTTGCCCAGGGCAAAGCTGGATGGATCCGGGAAATCGACGATGGCCGCATCGAAAATTTCCTGGTTCTGCTGCAGCCAGATCGCCGCGTCGGCGTTCACCACCTGCACCCGTTTATCGCGGAAAGACCCCTTGTTCAGCGCCACCAGCTCATCGCGCTGGGTAAAGGCTGCCGTCATGGCCGGGTCCAAATCCACCAGCGTGACATGCTCCACCTGTGGATAACGCAGGACTTCGCGCAGCGCCAGTCCGTCGCCGCCGCCCAGGATCAGGACCCGCTTGGCCCACGGCAGCGCCGCCATCACCGGATGCACCAGCGCCTCGTGGTAGCGGTACTCGTCGCGCGACGAAAACTGCAGATTACCGTTGATGTACAGGCGCAGGTCGTCCTTCCATTTGGTGATCACCAGGCGCTGGTAAGGCGTACTTGTCGAATACACAATCTCATCGCCGAACAGTCCATGTTCGCCCCAGCCGGTCAGCCGGTCCGCGCCGCTGAAACCGATCACCAGCGCCAGCATCACCGCACTGGCACGCAGCAAGCGCCCCGTCACGTTCGCCAGCTCTGTGCGGAAAACGTAAATTGTCCACAGGGCCACGGCAATATTCAGCATCCCGAACAGGAAGCCGGTGCGCACCAGGCCAAGCTGGGGCGCCAGCACCAAGGGGAACAAGAGCGAGACCGCCAGCGCGCCGAGATAGTCGAATGTGAGCACCTTGCTCACCAACTCGCTGAACTCCGTCTGCCGCGCGTTCAGGGCGCGCATCACCAGCGGAATTTCCATGCCCACCAGGGCCCCGACCAGGAATACCATTACATACAGCATGGTGCGGAAAGGCGCGGATGCCCATGCAAAAGTCATGAACAGCGCCGCTGCCGACAGGCCGCCGATCAGGCCCACCGCCAGCTCAATATCGACAAAGCGCGCCAGCACATCGTCGTCTTTTACGTATTTCGAGAAGTGGGCGCCCACCCCCATGGCAAACAAATAGCAGCCGATAATGGTGGAAAACTGCAGCACCGAATCGCCCAGCAGGTAGCTGGAAAGGGCGCCCGCAATCAGTTCATAGGCGAGACCGCAAGACGCGACGACGAACACTGAAACAATGAGAATCTTTTTGGTCATTTGCTCGCTTATGCTCTAATATGTTTTCCTGTTAGCAAGCTTGTCACTTTAACCGGGGATCGACGTGAACGCCATCCTAAATTATTTGCTCCACCTGGCCCTCGCTGCGGTGCTGCTGGTAGTATTTTTCCAGGCCTATACTTGGTTGACGCCTTATGATGAACTCAAGCTGATCCGCCAGGGCAACCATGCCGCGGCGATTTCGCTGGGCGGGGCCATGCTGGGCTTTTCGCTGACCATTGCGTCGAGCATCCTGCATACGAACGACTGGCAACAGTTCCTGGGCTGGGCCTTCGGCGCCATGGTGGTCCAGGCGCTGGGCTACGCGATCACGACACGCTGCCTGAAAATGGCGCAAGACCAGATTGAAGCCGACAACAGCGCCTTCGGCGGCTTGCTCGGCACTATTTCGCTTTCCATCGGCGGCATCAATGCCGCCTGCATTTCCTGAAGAGGTTACATCATGGGTATCGGCAGCTTTATCAAGAAGCAGTTTATCGACGTACTGCAGTGGAACGAAGAGACGGAGGGTGTTCTGTCCTGGCGTTACCCGATGCAGGACTTCGAAATCCAGAACGGCGGCGTGCTGATCGTCCGCGAATCGCAGATCGCGGTCTTCGTCAATGAAGGCCAGATCGCCGACGTCTTCGGCCCGGGCACGCACAAGCTCACCACGCAGACCTTGCCCCTGCTGACCAACCTGAAGAACTGGGACAAGCTGTTCGCCTCCCCGTTCAAGTCGGACGTCTACTTCTTCAGCACCCGCGTGCAGACCGGCCGCAAGTGGGGCACACCGCAGCCGATCACGATCCGCGACAAGGATTTCGACATGATCCGCGTGCGCGCCTTCGGCATGTATTCCTACCGTGTGACCGATCCGCGCAAATTCTTCACTGAATTGAGCGGTACCCGCGAGACCTACACCCGCGACAACGTGGAAGACCAGCTGCGCGGCATCCTGCTGGCCTCCATGGCCAATTCCCTGGGCGCCTCGCAAATCGCCTTCCTCGACATGGCGGCCAACCAGGCCCTGATGGCGCAGGAAGTCAAAGGCGGCCTGGCCGATGCGTTCGCACGCTACGGGATCGGCCTGGACGAATTCAACGTAGCCAGCGTCAGCCTGCCGGAAGAACTGCAAGCCGCGCTGGACGAGCGTATCTCCGCCGGCATGAAGGGCGGCATGAGCGCCGACAAGATGGCCGGCTTCACCAAATTCCAGGTGGCGCAATCGATCCCGCTGGCGGCCCAGAACGAAGGCGGCCTGGCAGGCATGGGCGCCGGCCTCGGCGCCGGCCTGACCGTCGGCCAGGCGATGGGCCAGGCCATGGGCCAGGCCTTGACCCCGGGTGCTGCTCCCGCAGCCCCGGCGCAAGCCGCACCCGCTTCCGCTCCGGCCGCACCGGCGGAAGAATCGATCGAAGACCGTCTGGGCAAGCTGAAAGGCCTGCTGGACAAGGGCCTGATCTCGCCGGCCGATTACGACGCCTCCAAGGCTGAACTGCTGAAAAAGCTGATCGGATAAGCACGGCCGCATGCAAACCGTTTCCTGCCCTAGCTGCGGCGCAGAGGTCAACTTCCGCTCGCACGCCTCCGTCATGGCGGTGTGCGAGTACTGCAACACGCGCGTACTGAAAGAGGCCGGCGCGGTCAAAGACCTGGGCAAGATCTCCTCCGTGCTGGAGGACTATTCCCCGATCCAGATCGGCACCAGCGGCGCGCTGGGCGGCCGCAACTTCAATGTCGTGGGCCGCATCCAGCTGCGTTACGACGCGGGCATGTGGAACGAGTGGTACATCGTCTTCGATGACGCCACCAATGGCTGGCTGGGCGACGCTTCCGGCCAGTACATGGTGACCACGCTGCGCGCGCCCGAAGCGGTGCTGCCGGCGTTTGAAGATCTCAGCCCCGGCAAGCCCTACCAGATTGCCGGCGAACGCTATATGTCGGCCGACGTCCGCACCGCCCAGTGCATCGGCGGGCAGGGCGAGCTGCCGTTCAAGGTGGGCGACGGCTGGCAAGCCAAAGTCGCCGATTTCCGCCGCGGCGAGCAGTTCCTGACCATCGACTATTCCGATGCCGGGCCGCCGCTGCTGTACACCGGCATCGGCGTCACGCTGGAAGCCATGCAGTGCCAGCTGCTGCGCGATGCCGAGGAAATCAAGCGCACCGCCGGCCGCTACCGCGGCAAGCTGGACGCGCTCGATTGCCCCAATTGCGGCACCCAGATCAGTTACCTGCCCGGCCTGACTGCCAGCCTGGTTTGCCAGTCCTGCAACACCCAGATCGACGCCGCCAACCCCAAGGCGGAAGTCATTGCCATCGGCGCGCGGGCGGAGAAAGAGTATTTCACCCTGCCGCTGGGTTCCACGGGCAAGCTGGGAAACCAGGACTTCGCCGTCATCGGCGTGATGCGCCGTGCCGACGATGAAGGCAATGGCTGGACCGAATACCTGCTGTACGGCAGCCGAAACGGCTTCACCTGGCTGGTCGAGACGGAAGACGGCTGGTCGCGCGCCAACGTCCTGGACCAGTGGCCGGACGCGAAATCGCTGGAATCCCAGTCGGTCACGGTCGACAAGGCCGATTACAACAAGCTGTACGACTACAATTCCGTCGTCACTTACGCCGCCGGCGCCTTCAATTGGCGGGTGCAGGTGGGCGACCACACCCACGTCTACGAATACAAGCGCCAGCAGGTCACGCTGGCGGCGGAACTCACGACCTCGGAACTCGGGTGGTCGCGTTCCACGCCGGTGGCCTGGGACCAGATGAAAGCCTGGTTCGGCGATGCGCTCAAAGGCGAAGGGCGCAGCAGCGCTGACGAGGATGCCGGCAAGGAGCGCTACAAGCGCTCGGCCAAGAACTGGATCATGGGCATGCTGGCCTTGAATGCGATTCCGCTGCTGTTCAACTTTGGCGGCAGTATTGGCGTCACCATCGTGGCGGCCCTTTCGCTCTACCTGCCGGCCCTGGTGCTGGACGCGATCGAGGAACAAAAGAAAAAATGAATAGATTCTTCGGCTACGCCCTGGTGGTGACCCTGTTCAGCGTCGGCACCAGCTGGGTACGATTTATCAGCGCTCCCTCGTCGAGCAGCGGTGGCGGCTATCACGGCAGCAGCTGGTCTTCCAACGCCGGCGGCTGGGGTAGCGGCGGCGGTGGCGGCGGTGGAGGCCACAAGTGAGCACGCACCAACCAATCGGAATCCATCTGTTGGCCGACATGTCCGGCATTGAACCGGATGTGCTGGCCGACTGCGCAAGGATTGAGCAACTGCTGCGCGACGCGGCAGCGGCGGCCGGCGCCCAGGTCCTGCACAGCCACTTCCATGGCTTCGGTCCCGGCCTCGGCGTGACCGGCGTGGTCCTGCTGGCCGAGTCCCATATCTCGATCCACACCTGGCCGGAAAACGGCTTCGCAGCCGCCGACATCTTCATGTGCGGCGCGGCCCAGCCGCAGCTCGCACTGGAGCTGATCGAAGAAGCGCTGCAGCCCGAATACTCCGAAGTCCGCACCGTCGATCGCGAACCACCGCATTGACTTGCCATCCCGCCAATGCGACACTGGCGCCTTTCCCCCAAACTGACAGGAGACTAGCCATGCGTACCTTTGATCTTGCCCTCCTGTCGGCTGCCTGAGCTTCCAGCGTTGAGCTAGTGCGCCCAGCCGGGCGCCGACTTTTCCAGACTATCTTTGCCCGCCACGCCCTGCGTGGCTGGCCGCGTTCACCTATGGAAAAAGCTCAACATCATGATCGACTTCGATTACGAAGCATTACGCAGCATCGGCCTTAACAACACCATTATTTCGCGCCTGGCTGGCGCACCGGCAGGCAAACTCTGCCGCATCACCGAATACCAGCGCGACCGCATCACCCTGCACAACGGCACCGCCGAGTTTTCCGCCCGTGCCCTGCCCCGCCTGTTGGCGGATACACCGCTCTGCGTCGGCGACTGGATCATCGCCGACACCAACCATCTGGGAGAGGTGTGGATAATCCAGCGCTTACCCCCAATGAACCAGCTATCCCGTGCCGATGCCCCGGCGATCGCCAGCAATATCGATACGGCTTTGCTGGTCATGGGGCTCGATGGCGATTTCAACCTGCGCCGGATTGAGCGCTACCTGGCGGTCGTCGCCGCGGCGGAAATTACGCCGCTCATCGTGCTCAGCAAACCGGACATTTGCCCGAATACCGGCACCCTGATCGCGGCATTAAGCGCCCGCATTCCCGGCCATATTCAATTCCGGATAATTAACGGCACCAGCCGGGAATCGGTCGCCCAATTGGATCCCTGGCTGGGCGGTGGACAAACGATTTGCCTGCTGGGTTCATCCGGCGCCGGTAAATCGACCTTAACCAACGCCCTCACTGGCGCCGATCAGGAAACCGGCGGGGTCAGGTATGGCGATAATCGCGGACGCCACACGACGACCGCACGCTCCATGCATTTCTGTTTATCGGGCGCCTGCATTATCGATACGCCGGGATTAAGGTGCCTAAGTCCGGAAACATTATCGTCGGCATTCGATGATATTGAATCCCTGGCGGCCGGCTGCCAATTCCGCGATTGCCGGCATGAAGCAGAGCCCGGCTGTGCCGTCGTGGGCCACGTCGACCCGGATCGCCTGCGCAACTTCCATAAGCTGCAACGCGAAGTGCGCCGCAACCAGCAGACCGCACTGGAACGCATCGCAGAGCGGCAAAAGTGGAAATCACTGATCAGGTCGGTACGCAGCCGCCAGAGAGCAGGATAGTTTTCATTATGCCAATTGTTGACATGATTGAACTAAACCTTAGCTCTCCTGGACAGTGGCTTCGATATTGTTACCATCGAAGTCGAGAATGAAAGCGCTATAGAAGTTAACATCGCTCACACGCGGCCCTGGGGAGCCATTATCTTCGGCCCCCAGATCGATCGCCGCATAATAAAAGGCATTGACTGCCGCCCGGTCGGGCGCATTAAATGCCAGATGAATTGGGCTGCGTGAGGCTTCGTGCCGGTGATCCCAATAACTGGGAATTTCGGCGCCGACCCAAAGAAAAGGATGGCCGGCGGCCTCGGCATAAATTGCCCAGTCCAGATCGCTCACCGCGCGTCGGATTCCAAGCGGAGCCAGGCAGGCATCAAATAGCGCCGCGCTGCGCATAAAATCGGACACCACAATACCGAGATGGTGGATCATGCATGCCTCCCATCGCCACTGTTGGTTCAAGACTAGCACCGCCATTAGGCCCGTGGCGCACCACTCGGCCAGCCGGTCATCGGGTAAACTGTGGGGACTGAAACAAGAGGTCTTACGCCATGCGCAAAGCCGCGCCATTTGCCCTGCTATTCATTCTCGCCGGCTGCGGCGATACCTACACGCCCGGACCACTGTACCAGGCGACTTCCCCCGATTGCAGCACGCCAGTCGACGCCGATACCTTCGAACTGCCACGCGGCGTTACGGTCGCCGCGACCACCGTCCTGCCCCAGCCGGCCGAAGGGGGCATCGAGATCGGGGTGAACTACATGCTGCCGCGTACCACGCAGGTGAAATTCGCCACGGCCCATTTCCAGGTCAGCCAGCCGAAAGGCGCCCTGATCGAAAATGCCACGGTGTTAAGCGTCTACCAGCGCCCGACCAATGCCCGCGCCGAAATGGTGGAGATAGTCAACGGCGTGCCGCTGGCACTCTTTTCCGTCGGCACCAGCGACGACACCCAGTTCCGCTACCGCCTGATCATCAAAGGCAAACTGCCGCAACGCTTCGACCTGACGCCGCCGGATGTCATCATCGGCGGCAAACGCTATGTCTCCCGCACCTTCACCTACCGCTGGTTTGAGGACAAGCAGGCGTTTGGCATGTGCCACTAATTTACGTACACGGGATCGCTGCGCCGTGGATGGCGCGGGCGGCGGGGCTGCAGAGATAGAGGATGACATCCGCCAGGGCTTCCGGCGTCACCCATTTGCTGTGGTCAGCCGTGGGCATCGAGGCACGGTTATCGGGCGTATCGATGGTGCCGGGCAGGACACAATTGACGTTGATTCCCTGGCCCCGCAGTTCCGCCGACATTGATTCCGTCAGCCTGGCCACCACGTCCTTGCTGGCGCAGTAAGCGCCCACATTTGCCATACCCTGGCGCGCGGAGGCGGACGCGATGTTCACCACCTTGCCGCCCTGCCCGTCCAGCATCCCAGGCACGACAGCCGCGACGGCATTACGCAGGCTGCGCACATTCAGATCGAACATTTCATCCCATTGCGCGTCGGACGTCGCATGCACAGGCGTGCCCATCGCGAAGCCGCCGGCGATATTGCAGAGCGCGTCAATGCGGCCAAAACGCTCGGCCGCAGCCCGCGCCGCGGCAGCAACCGAGGCCGCATCGCGCAAGTCGGCCACCGCCAACATGCGGCGTTCGCTGGCCGGTCCACAAGCCGCTTCCAGGCGCGCCACATCGCGTCCAAGCAGTACCGTATTGGCGCCTGCGGCATCGAATGCCTTTGCGACCGCACGGCCAAGTGCGCCAGCGGCGCCGGTGATGAAGATAGTGGTCATTGGATTCCTTCGGTCGACAATTTTCGAATTGTGCTTTCAACCAGGACGCGGGCCGACTGACAGTCCAACGCAGCCAGCGCCGGCAGGTCGCGGGTCTTGCCGGCCTCGCGGGCAAGCAGGTAACCAAGATAATAACCGCGCCGTACAGGCAAGCCGGAGCTTTTCCCCGCCATCAGGAAGAACTCCCTATACGTTTCCAGGTCGTCCCTGTCCAGCACGGACAGCAGTTGCTTCCAAGCGGCCGGCAGCTGGGCCCGCATGGCGTCGGGCATGCCGCGTGGATAATCGAGCATCAGCTCCTTTTCGTTGGCGCCCGGGTTCATGACCTCGGAGACATAGGTCGCCAGGCCTTCCGACCAGAGATTGGCCCATACCAGGCCATCACCGCACTTGAAATGCTCCAGGTGCATGACGTGGAAAAGCTCGTGATGGAACAGCGGGGCGGCATTGCCGTTCGGGTCAATCCTCGCAATCACGTCCGCCCCAAACACCAGGTGCTGTTCGCCATTCGGCCCGAGCGTGCGCATACCGCCATTCATTTCCCCCAGCGAATGGAGCACGGTGGTGGGAGCGTCGAGCTGGAAGTGCGGGAATTTGGCCTGATAGGTCGCCATATGCTGCTGCAGGGCGCCGCCAAAGTCGTTGGCTTTTTCCAGATAGCTTGCGCGGATGGCAGGGAAGCCTTCAATGGCGGCCTGCATGCGCCGGTCCTGCTCCGCGCGCGTGAAGCGGCCGTAGAACTCGGGGTATAGCCGCTGCATAGCCTTCTTCATTGCAGCGACACGCTCGGGCATTGGCATCTGCGCCGTGGCGTCATAGGCTGCGGCGAAATCGGGGGCGATATTGCGCAAAGGTGCGGCGAACGCGGAGCTGGCCGCGAGTACTGCGCCGGCAAGGAGGAGGCGTCGCATCATTGCGAAAAATGCAAATCGTAGCACAGGCCCGTGCCGAAGAGGCAAAGGTAAGCGAAGTTGCCGCTAAAAAGAAAAAGGCAGCCGAAGCTGCCTTTCCAATGCGGCGGGAAAAAAGGGATCAGCCCTTGATCTTGCGCAGTTTTGCGATTGCTGCCAGCTGGCCGATAGCCGCTGCCAGTTCCGCTTGTGCTTTCGCGTAGTCGATACCGGTCTGCTTGTTGGCCAGGCTTTCTTCCGCCAGTTTCTTGGCGGCTTCAGCTTTGGCTTCATCCAGGTCATGACCACGGATCGCGGTGTCAGCCAGGACCGTCACGGAATTTGGCTGCACTTCCAGCAGGCCACCGGCGACGAAGACGAACTCTTCTTCAGCCTGGCCAGGAATCTGGATGCGCACCGCGCCCGGACGGATACGGGTGATCAGGGGGGTGTGCTTCGGGTAGATACCCAGCTCGCCCTGCTCGCCCGGCAACGCCACGAAAGTCGCTTCGCCCGAGAAGATCTGCTCTTCGGCCGAAACCACATCAACGTGAATAGTGTTTGCCATGTTTATCCTCTGTAGCTATAGCGGCCCCGGTGAGGAGGCCGCTACGACAATCGAATTAGCCCAGTTTCTTGGCTTTTTCGATGGCTTCTTCGATGGTACCAACCATGTAGAAGGCCTGTTCTGGCAGGTGGTCCAGTTCGCCGGAAGCGATCATCTTGAAGCCCTTGATCGTGTCTTTCAGCGAAACGTACTTACCTGGGGAACCGGTAAACACTTCAGCAACGTGGAACGGCTGGGACAGGAAACGCTGCATCTTACGCGCGCGTGCCACGACCAGCTTGTCTTCCGGCGCCAGTTCGTCCATACCCAGAATCGCGATAATGTCGCGCAGTTCCTTGTAGCGCTGCAGGGTGCCCTGTACGGCGCGTGCGGTGGCGTAGTGCTCATCGCCCACGACCAGCGGATCCAGCTGGCGGGAGGTCGAATCCAGTGGGTCAACCGCAGGGTAGATACCCAGGGCGGCGATGTCACGGGACAGAACGACGGTGGAATCCAAGTGACCGAAGGTGGTCGCTGGCGACGGGTCGGTCAAGTCATCCGCTGGAACGTACACGGCCTGGATCGAGGTGATCGAACCGGTCTTGGTGGAGGTAATACGCTCCTGCAGACGGCCCATCTCTTCAGCCAGGGTCGGCTGGTAACCCACGGCGGAAGGCATACGGCCCAGCAGTGCGGACACTTCGGTACCGGCCAGGGTGAAGCGGTAGATGTTATCCACGAAGAACAGAACGTCACGGCCTTCGTCACGGAAGGACTCGGCGATGGTCAGACCGGTCAGCGCCACGCGCAGACGGTTGCCAGGTGGTTCGTTCATCTGACCGTAAACCATGGCCACTTTGGAGTTGGCCGGGTTTTCCAGGTCAACCACTTTGGCGTCAGCCATTTCGTGGTAGAAGTCGTTACCTTCACGGGTACGCTCACCAACACCGGCGAACACGGACAGACCCGAGTGCGCTTTAGCGATGTTGTTGATCAGTTCCATCATGTTCACGGTCTTGCCCACACCTGCGCCGCCGAACAGACCAACCTTACCACCCTTAGCGAATGGGCAGACCAGGTCAATCACCTTGATGCCGGTTTCCAGCAGGTCTTGGGATGGGGACAGTTCGTCGTAAGCAGGCGCCACGCGGTGGATCGAAGCGGTTTGCTCGTGGGAGACAGGGCCGCATTCGTCGATCGGGTTGCCCAGCACGTCCATAATACGGCCCAGGGTGGCTTTACCCACTGGAACCATGATTGGTTTGCCGGTGTTCTGGATGGTCATACCGCGACGCAGACCGTCGGAGGAGCCCAGAGCAATGGTACGGACAATGCCGTCACCCAACTGCTGTTGCACTTCCAGGGTCAGCTCGGAGCCTTCCATTTTCAGCGCGTCAAAAACCTTAGGCATCGCGTTGCGTGGGAACTCAACGTCCACCACAGCGCCGATACACTGAACGATTTTGCCATCAGCCATGTTCGTTCCTTCAAATATAGTTAAATTCGTTTAAACCGCTGCCGCACCGGCGACGATTTCAGACAGTTCTTTGGTAATTGCAGCCTGGCGGGTCTTGTTGTAGACCAGCTTCAGCTCACCGATCACGTTGCCGGCGTTGTCCGATGCGGACTTCATCGCCACCATACGCGCCGATTGCTCGGACGCCAGGTTTTCTGCAACGGCCTGGTACACCAGCGCTTCGATATAGCGCTCAAGCAGTTCGTCGATCACGGAAGCCGCGTCAGGCTCGTAGATGTAATCCCAGTTGTGGGACTTGTCATCGGCCTTCATCTTGTCCGCGGTCAGCGGCAACAGCTGCTCGACCAACGGTTCTTGCTTCATCGTGTTGATGAACTTGGTGTAGCACAGGTAAACGGCGTCCAGTTTGCCTTCCTGGAATTTCTCCAGCATCACTTGCACCGGGCCGATCAGCTTTTCCAGGTGCGGCGTATCGCCGATCTGGGTTGCTTGTGCGACCACTGGTACACCGACGCGGTTCAGGAAGCCCAAACCTTTGTTACCAATTGCGACTGCTTCAATCTTGTTGCCTGCAGCTTCCAGCTCGCGGGTCTTGTTGGTCACCATACGCAGAACGTTGGTGTTCATACCACCGCACAGACCTTTGTCGGTCGTTACGATGATAAAGCCCACAGCCTTGGCTTCCGACCCGGCTTCAGCCAGGAACGGGTGCGTGTACTCGGGGTTGGCATTCGCCAAGTTTGCAGCGATGTTACGAATCTTGTCACTGTAGGGACGGGCGGCGCGCATACGATCCTGCGCCTTGCGCATTTTCGATGCGGCGACCATTTCCATCGCCTTGGTGATCTTCTTCGTATTCTCTACGCTCTTGATCTTGCCACGTATCTCTTTACCTGCTGCCATGATCCTTCTCCTTTGCGGGGTGGCCCGTTGCCGGGCCACCAGGTATTAGTTTGCGAAGGATTTCTTGAAATCAGCAATGGCGGCGGACAGCGCAGCTTCGCCATCTTTGTCCAGTTGCTTGGTTTCTTCGATCTTGGCCAGCAGAGCGGAGTGCTTGGTCTTCAGGAACGAGTGCAGTTCGCCTTCGAAAGCCAGCACGCGCTTGACAGCGACGTCGTCCAGGAAGCCCTTGTTCACTGCGAACAGGGAAGCGCCCATCAGGGAAATCGACAGCGGCGAGTACTGAGCTTGCTTCAGCAGTTCGGTCACGCGGGCACCGCGGTCCAGCTGCTTACGGGTCGATTCGTCCAGGTCGGAAGCGAACTGCGCGAACGCAGCCAGTTCACGGTACTGTGCCAAGTCGGTACGGATACCGCCGGACAGGTTCTTGATGACCTTGGTCTGGGCTGCGCCACCAACGCGGGACACCGAGATACCTGCGTTAATCGCAGGACGGATACCGGAGTTGAACAGCGAGGTTTCCAGGAAGATCTGGCCGTCGGTAATCGAAATCACGTTGGTTGGAACGAACGCGGAAACGTCGCCAGCCTGGGTTTCGATGATCGGCAGCGCGGTCAGGGAACCGGTCTTGCCCTTGACTTCACCCTTGGTGAAGGCTTCGACGTAGTCGGCGTTCACGCGGGCGGCGCGTTCCAGCAGACGGGAGTGCAGGTAGAACACGTCGCCTGGGTATGCTTCGCGGCCTGGTGGGCGGCGCAGCAGCAGGGAGATCTGACGGTAGGCAACTGCTTGCTTGGACAGGTCATCGTACACGATCAGGGCATCTTCACCGCGGTCGCGGAAGTATTCGCCCATGGTGCAACCGGAGTAAGCCGAGATGTACTGCATTGCGGCCGATTCCGAAGCGGAAGCGGCGACAACAATGGTGTACTCCATCGCGCCGTGCTGTTCCAGGGAACGCACGATGTTCTTGATGGTCGATGCTTTCTGGCCGATCGCAACGTAGATACAGGTCATGCCCTGGCCTTTTTGGTTGATGATCGCATCAACCGCAACGGCGGACTTACCGGTTTGACGGTCGCCAATGATCAGCTCACGCTGGCCACGGCCGATTGGTACCATCGCGTCGATCGACTTCAGGCCGGTCTGCATAGGCTGGCCGACGGACTCACGGGCGATAACGCCTGGAGCGATCTTTTCGATCGGGGAAGTCATCTTGGCGTTGACCGGACCTTTGCCGTCGATCGGCTGGCCCAGGGCGTTCACAACGCGGCCGCGCAGCTCAGGACCGACTGGAACTTCCAGAATACGGCCGGTGCACTTCACGGTGTCGCCTTCGGAGATGTGCTCGTAAGCGCCCAGAATAACGGCGCCAACGGAGTCGCGCTCCAGGTTCATTGCCAGACCAAAGGTGTTGCCTGGGAATTCCAGCATCTCACCTTGCATCACGTCGGACAGGCCGTGGATGCGGCAGATACCGTCTGCTACGGAAATTACGGTGCCTTGATTGCGCACTTCAGCGCCGCCGTCAATGCCTTGGATCCGGCTCTTGATCAGCTCGCTGATTTCGGATGGGTTGAGTTGCATACTAACTCCTAAATGTTTTCTCTCTAGCTGTCGCGAAAGGCGGCCTGATTAGGCGACCAGCGCGGAACGCAGCTGCTGCAGCTTGGCGCTAACCGAAGTGTCCAGCACTTCGTCGCCCACCACGACACGCACGCCGCCGATCAGGGCCGGGTTAGTGGTGACGATTGGCTTGAGCTTGCGGCTGAATTTCTTTTCCAGCGTCTTGATCAGCTCGGCCACTTGGGCTTCGCTCATGTCGAATGCGCTCGTGATTTCGGCGTCTGCCGCACCTTCGGCCGCATTCTTCAGCAGCACGAACTGGGCACCGATTTCCGGCAGCAATGCGATACGACCGTTTTCGATCAGCATCGAGAGGAAGTTGTTCGCTTCCGCGTTGAGCGGCGATTTCAGCAAGGCCTTGATGGCTGCGATGACATCGCTATCCAGAACTTTTGGATTGCGGGCATATGCCAGCACCTCTTCATGCGAACCGATCTGGGCCATTTCGGACACCAGATCGGACCACTGCGCGAGGTTGCCAGCCTGGGCTACGCGGAAGAGGGCTTCCGCGTAAGGACGGGCGACGGTTGCGAGCTCTGCCATAATCAGAGCTCGGTAGCCAGGCGAGACAGCAGGTCAGCGTGAGCCGACGCGTTGACTTCGCGCTTCAGGATTTGTTCCGCGCCCTTCACAGCCAGGTCGGCCACTTGACCACGCAGAGCTTCGCGGGCCTGGGTTACTTGCTGCTCAGCTTCAGCTTTGGCTTGTGCCACGATGCGGGCAGCTTCGGCTTGTGCGTTTGCTTTTACTTCTTCAGCGACCAGTTGAGCACGCTTTTCAGCGTCCGAAACGAGCGACGAAGCATCGTTACGGGCAGAGGTCAGAAGTGCTGCGGCAGCCTTTTCGGCGTCCTTCATAGCATTCTGACCTTGGTCGGCCGCAGCCAGACCATCTGCAATTCGCTTGGCACGCTCATCCAGCGCTGCATTCAGCGCCGGGAATACGAACTTCATCGATACGAAGACGAGCACCGCGAAGGTGAGCATCTGACCGAGAAGCGACATATTGATGTCCATACCTTGCTCCTAAAAATTTTCTCCGAAAGGGAGAAAGATTACTGAGCGTGGGCCAGCAGAGCAGTGACGAATGGGTTGTTGAAGGTGAACAGCAGAGCAACACCAACGCCGATCATGGAGATCGCGTCCAGCAGACCAGCGATAACGAACAGTTTGGTTTGCAGTTGTGGCATCAGTTCAGGCTGACGTGCGGATGCTTCCAGGAACTTGCCGCCCAGGATAGCGAAGCCGAGTGCGGTACCGATGGCGCCCAGGCCAACGATGATTGCTACGGCCAGAACGGTCATGCTTTGTACTTGTGCGATCAGAGCTTGCATTAGATTTCTCCTAATTTAAAAAAAACGAAAATACCAAAAAACTAAAACCAAATACTACGAATAAGTTGCTGATTAGTGCTTTTCAACCGCGAGGGCCAGGTACACAACCGTCAACGCCATAAACACAAACGCTTGCAGAGTCACAACCAGAATGTGGAAGATTGCCCATGGACCGCCCAGCAGCCACTGTGCCCACCATGGCAGCAGCGCGATCAGGATGAAGATCAGTTCGCCGGCGTACATATTGCCGAACAGTCGCAGCGACAGGGAAATTGGCTTGGCAAACAGTTCCAGCATCTGGAAGATGAAGTTCACAGGGGCCAGCAGGATGGTGGCCACGGTGCCGTGTGCGTGGAATGGCGCGGTGAACAGCTCTTTACCCCAGCCGCCAACGCCTTTGGCGGAAATCGAGAAACCGATGATGCAGATCAGCACGCCGAACGACATACCAAAGGTGTGGTTCACGTCGGCGGTAGGAACAACGCGCAGGTAGTTGACGCCGGCGAAGCTCAGCAGCTTAGGCAGCAGGTCGACCGGCAGGAAGTCCATGGCGTTCAGCAGCCAGACCCAGACGAAGATGGTGATGGCCAGTGGAGCGATCACTTTGGACTTGGCGTGGAATGCGGAATTGACGGTATCGTTGACCAGTTCCATGATCCACTCAACGAAGTTCTGCAGCTTGCCTGGCACACCAGAGGTGGCGCGGCGGGAAGCCATGTAGAACAGACCCAGGAATACGAAGCCCAGGATCAGGGAGATCCAGAAGGTATCCAGGTTAATGGTGCCGTTGCTGTTGTGAGTAAGGTGGTGCTGGATATACTCGGTGGCGTTTGCCGGGCCGGCGTGACCGCCCGTAGCGTGTTCAGTAGTCATAGGTCCGAATTTTTAATGATTAAATCTTGAGCAGCGACAGCCAGTAAGCCAGGGTTGCCACTACGAATCCTAGGATCAGCCACAACCAGGCGGCTGACTTAAACAGCACCAGTGCGCAAATAAACAGCACTGCCGTTACAAATACCTTCAGCATTTCGGCGCGGAAATGCGTTCGAAATGCTTTCTTTGCATCATCGGTGCCACGTGCCACCATCAGCGCGTAGACAAAGCTCCCGATGACTGCCATACCGCCGCCCATGGCTGCGGACCAGCCTTTTTCCACCCCGGCGAAAAGCGCCACGGTGGCAGAAAACAGGACGGCGATTGTTAATTGCAGGGCAACGACTCGGAAAACTGGCCAGGCGATACTTCTCGAAGAATCACTCACTTGCCCCATTCCTTTAGACCCAAAGACACGGGATTATAGTTTGTTTACGTCACCAAGGTCAAACGCGGTGCGCGCCTAAAAGCAGCTCTAACAACAAGTTATTCTGCTGAAAAGGTAGGCATCTGGCGATTACTTGCGGGGTAATCGGAACCTGTCAGGGGCCCTCGAGGATCGGTGTCGGACCCCGCGGGTCCGACACCGGCTTACCCGTTTTAGCTGCGCAGACGGGCAATCACGCCATCAAGAATATCGAGATCGGCAAAATCGATAATCATCTGGCCACGGCCCTTGGCGCCCATCTTGAACACCACCGAGGTCGCCAAGGTATCCGACAGCTCTTCTTCCAGCCGCTTGATATCCCCCGACTTCTCCTTGGCACGGGCGAGCGGCTTGGCCTTCGCCTCTTCCATATGGTTGTGCACAAGTTTCTCGGTCTCGCGTACCGACAGTCGTTTCGCTACAACAACATTTGCCAGGGCGATCTGCGAAGCGGCATCAACGGCCAGCAAAGCGCGCGCGTGGCCCATATCGATATCGCCAGCCATCAGCATGGTCTGCACCGGCTCCGCCAGGTTGAGCAATCGTAGCAAATTGGAAACAGCCGAGCGCGAGCGGCCGACAGCCTGCGCCGCCTGCTCATGCGTGAAGGAAAAATCGGTAATCAGGCGATGGATGCCATGCGCCTCTTCCAGCGGGTTCAAGTCTTCGCGCTGGATGTTCTCGATCAGGGCCATCGCGGCCGCGGTCGTGTCGTCCACATCCTTCACCAGGACCGGGACGGTTTCCAGGCCAGCCAGCTGGGCCGCGCGGAAACGGCGCTCGCCCGCAATAATTTCATATTTGACATGACCGGTCGGCTTATCGATGCCCACCGGGCGCACCAGCAGCGGCTGGATGATGCCCTGGGTCTTGATCGACGACGCCAGTTCCGCCAGGCTGCCCTCATCCATCTGGGTGCGTGGCTGGTATTTACCGGCTTGCAAAAATTGCACCGCCATCTCGGAGGGGGTCGGGTGCGAAGTTGGATTGGACGGATCTTCGTCGCCGCCGAGCAGCGCATCCAGACCGCGGCCGAGGCCTTTCATTTTTTTCGTAGCCATTGTGGATAACTCGATTACATTTTCTTGATACGTTTAACCATCTCGGCGCCGAAGGCGATGTACGCCTGCGCCCCCTTCGACGTCGGGTCGAAGGTTACCCCGGGCATGCCATAGGATGGCGCTTCCGCCAGCCGTACATTACGCGGAATGATGGTCTTGAATACTTTGTCGCCGAAGTGCTGCTCCAGCTGAGCCGAAACCTGTTGCGACAGCGTCATGCGCGGATCGAACATCACGCGCAGCAAACCGATGATCTTCAGGTCGGGGTTCAGGTTGGCATGCACCTTCTTGATCGTGTTGACCAGGTCGGACAAACCTTCCAGCGCGTAATACTCGCACTGCATAGGAATGATCACGCCATGCGCCGCGCACAGGCCATTCAGTGTCAGCATCGAAAGCGCAGGAGGGCAATCGATCAACATGAAGTCATAGTCTTTGGCCGCCAGGGCCAAGGCGTCGCGCAGGCGGCGCTCGCGGTTTTCCAGTTGCACCATCTCGACTTCAGCGCCGGCCAGCTCGCGGTTGGCTGGGAGCACATCAAAGCGCCCCGCTTCCGAACGCAGGACAGCACTGGCTACATCGGCGGTACCGAGCAGGACTTCATAAGTGGAAGCTTTGAGGGTCGCCTTGTTGATCCCCGCGCCCATTGTCGCGTTACCTTGTGGATCGAGGTCAACCAGCAACACCCGCTGATTTAGTTTGGCCAGGCCGGCGGCCAGGTTAACTGTCGTGGTAGTCTTACCGACGCCGCCCTTTTGATTTGCTACACAGAAAATTTTGGCCATGTATGGTCTAAATTATTTATAAGGTATAAAACGTTTATACTATTTAAATCGTTTATACGATTAATATTATTTATACTGTTTAGCTGCTTACGTCCTGCCGATGAAAACCAGGTGGCGCTGTGCATCCAGTCCTGGTATTTGCAAAGGCTGTAGCTCGTTCACTTTCCATGGGTCTGGCAGTCGCTCCCGCTCCTCTGCCGGCGCCGTGCCTTTCAGGGCGATGAACTGCCCGCCCTCCGCCAGCAGGTGCCCGGACCAATTCACAAAATCGCTCAGGTCCGCAAAGGCGCGCGAGGTGATGACGTCGTAAGGCGTCTTGACCTGCAGCTCCTGCACCTTCTTCGTGTACACCGTGACGTTGCCCAGTTCCAGCTCGGCTTTCACCTGGTTCAGGAAGGCCGTCTTCTTATGCACGATGTCGATCATGGACACCTTCATGTCCGGCCTGGCGATTGCCAGGACCACGCCCGGCAAACCGCCCCCTGCCCCAACATCCAGCACATTCTGCGCATCCTTGAAGGCTGGCACTGCCGCCAGCGAATCCAGAACATGCAGGGTCATCATTTCCATCGGGTCGCGCACGGCCGTCAGGTTGTACACCTTGTTCCACTTGTTCAGCAAGGCCAGGTAGTCCAGCAGTTTTTCCTGCTGCGCCTCGTCCAGGCCCAGGTCCAGCTTGTCGACACCATTCTTCAGCACATGCGCCAGTGCGGCGCGATCGAACACCGCCATCAAGCCGCCTCGTCTTTCAGCGTCACGAAACCGCCGTAGCCGGCTTTCTTCAGATGCACCAGCAGCAGCGAAATCGCCGCCGGGGTCACGCCCGAAATGCGGGAGGCCTGGCCCAGGGTTTCCGGGCGGTGCTTCTGCAGCTTCTGCCGCACTTCCATCGACAGGGCCGTGATCTCCGCATAGTTGAAGCCTTCCGGCAGCTTCAGGTTTTCGTAATGCTCATGACGTTCCACTTCGCGCAGCTGGCGGTCGATATAACCCGAATACTTCAGGGTGATCTCGATCTGCTCCATCACAGCCTCGTCGGCGACGCCCGGGCCAGCCAACTGCTGCCCCTCGTTGCCCGTCATGGTCATCAGCTTTTCGTAGCCGACGCCGGGACGGCGTAACAGGTCAGCCAGCGAGTATTCGCGCTCGATGGCTTGGCCAATCACGCGCTCGGACTCCGCCGCCGCCAGGATGCGCGGGTTGACCCAGGTCGACTTCAAGCGTTCCAGCTCCTGCGCCACGGCCTCGCGTTTGCGGTCGAACGCTTCCCACTGCGCATCGCCAACGACACCCAGCTTACGCCCGATTTCTGTCAGGCGCATGTCAGCGTTGTCTTCACGCAGGCTCAGGCGATACTCGGCGCGGCTGGTGAACATACGGTACGGTTCCTGCACGCCCTGGGTAACCAGGTCGTCGACCAGCACGCCGAGATATGCTTCGGAGCGGGCCGGGGTCCAGGCTTCCTTGCCCTGGGTTTGCAGCGCAGCGTTGATGCCTGCCAGCATGCCCTGGGCCGCAGCCTCTTCGTAACCCGTGGTGCCATTGATCTGGCCGGCGAAGTACAGGCCGTTGATCGCCTTGGTTTCCAGCGAAGCTTTCAGGCCGCGCGGGTCGAAATAATCGTACTCGATGGCATAACCTGGACGCAGGATGTGGGCATTTTCCAGCCCCTTCATCGAACGCACCAGCTCGATCTGCACGTCGAACGGCAGGCTGGTCGAGATCCCATTCGGGTAAAACTCGTGGGTCGTCAGGCCTTCCGGCTCCAGGAAAATCTGGTGCGACTCCTTGGCCGAGAAGCGATGGATCTTGTCCTCGATCGACGGGCAATAGCGCGGGCCGACGCCTTCGATCACGCCTGTGTACATCGGGCTGCGATCCAGGCCGCCACGAATAATGTCGTGGGTGCGCTGATTGGTGTGGGTCACCCAGCACGGCAACTGCTGCGGATGCATGGATGCATTCCCCATCACCGAGAACACCGGCACCGGATCGAGATCGCCCGGTTGCTCGGTCATCTGCGAAAAGTCGATGCTGCGGCCATCGATACGCGGCGGCGTGCCGGTCTTCAGGCGGCCCTGCGGCAGCTTCAATTCCTTCAGGCGCGCCGACAGGGAAATTGCTGGCGGATCGCCGGCGCGGCCAGCCGAGAAATTCTGCAGGCCGACGTGGATCTTGCCGTCCAGGAAAGTGCCGGCCGTCAGCACCACAGCACGGCCCACGAATTTCAACCCGATCTGGGTGACGGCGCCGACTACGCGGTCACCCTCCACCATCAGGTCATCGACCGCCTGCTGGA
This sequence comes from Pseudoduganella violaceinigra DSM 15887, assembly GCF_000425385.1. GTDB lineage: Bacteria > Pseudomonadota > Gammaproteobacteria > Burkholderiales > Burkholderiaceae_D > Rugamonas > Rugamonas violaceinigra. The sequence goes on from NZ_KE384356.1 coordinate 340,519, forward strand.
ACAGCCACAAGTTCGGTTGGTTTTCCAGGCGATGGCGGATGGCAGCCTTGTACAAAATACGGTCAGCCTGCGCGCGCGTGGCGCGGACAGCAGGTCCTTTGGACGAATTCAGGATACGGAACTGGATGCCCGACTCATCGGTAGCAATAGCCATGGCGCCGCCCATGGCGTCGACCTCTTTCACGAGGTGGCCCTTGCCGATGCCGCCAATAGATGGGTTGCACGACATCTGGCCCAGAGTCTCGATGTTGTGGGTCAACAGGAGAGTTTTCTGGCCCATACGGGCCGAAGCGAGGGCCGCCTCGGTACCGGCGTGACCACCGCCGACAACGATAACGTCGAATTCAGTAGGAAATAACATGGTAAAAATGGGGGATTGCTGGGGATCGAACTGAATTATAAAGTTTTTTCGCCCCTGCGAATTTTTTGGGCAGGATTTTTTTGCACGCAATGTTTCACGTGAAACAAAGAAAAAGGGGGCGCGCCCGTTTTTTGAGCCCGCCCCCTATTGTTTCACGTGAAACACTATCACTTCAACCATGCGTCATAGCCTGTTTTGATGATCAACAGCGCTACCACCACCAGGAACAGACGGCGCACAAACTCGCTGCCATGCTTCAATGCCAGCTTGGTGCCAAGCACCGAACCGACCACCTGGCAGACGGCCATCATCAGTCCCAACTGCCAGATGATATGGCCGGTAAATCCGAACAACAAAATCGCCGCGACATTACACGCCACGTTCACCACTTTGGCCGCTGCGGAGGCGCCCAGGAAGTCAAAACCAAAACTCCGCACAAACAGGAAGACCAGGAAGCTCCCGGTTCCCGGACCAAAGAAGCCATCGTAGAAACCAATCCCCGCCCCCACCAACACGGCGAGTACCTTCTCCTTCGTGCCGGTATGCAGCGGAGCATGGACGCTACCAAGATCCTTGCGATAGAAGGTGTAAATCGCCACCGCGAGCAAAACGAAGGGCAGCAGCCCTCGCAGGAAATTGGCCGGAATCCGGGTCAGCGTGTAGGCGCCGAGAAAGGCGAACAGGAAAGCCGTGATCGCAGCCGGAGCAACGGTCGACCACGCGATACGCGTACGGCTCGCATAATTGAGGGCCGCCGCGCTAGTCCCGAAGACACTCGCCACCTTATTGGTCCCGAACAATGTCGCCGGCGGCGTACTGCCCATCGCCGAGAACAAAGCGGGAATCTGGATCAAGCCGCCGCCCCCGACCACCGCATCCACAAAGCCCGCAACGAATGCAGCACCCGCCAACAATCCGTACTCAACCATCACCCTGCCCCAGCCTTATTCGGAAATGTAATATTGTACGGGGGAACTACCGGGGTTGCTGATGGTTGCTGAAGGTTGCCATTGGCCGGTGCCGGCCGTTGGCCAAAATGTTTCACGTGAAACAATCTGCCGAGCTATCAACAGCACAGGCCGCGGCAACCTTGGGGTCAGGCTCTTTGCTTGCCACAGACTCATGCAATACCTTGAGCTGAAACAAGTCCAGTTGGCGTGATGCGGATATTGTGAAGCTATGAATAGACCAACTCGCATCCAATTCCCCAGCGCGACTTACCATGTGACGTCGCGCGGGAATCGGCGTGCGCCCATCTACCTGGACCGCCGGGACTTCCTCATCTGGCTCGATCTGCTGGCGGGAACAGTCGAAAAGCATGCCGTGAAAGTCCACGGCTACTGCCTCATGCCCAATCATTACCACCTGCTGATCGAAACCCCGAACGCCAATCTTTCGAAGGCCATACACATGCTGAACGCTCGGTATTGTCAGCACTTCAACAAGCGGCATCACGTCAGCGGGCACGTTATCCAAGGCCGCTTTCACGCAATCCTGATCAAATCCGACCGGCAGCTGCAAGCAGTGTCCCGATATATGAACCTCAACCCGCTACGGGCGCGGCTGGTACGCAATCCGTCCGAATGGCCATGGAGCAGTTACCCGGCTTACCTCGCCCCCGAGAACGCCCCCAACTGGCTGGAAACCGAACGGGTCCTTTCCGAGTTCGGCGACATCGCCGACTCCACACGATCAAGCAGCTACCAAAGCTTCGTCCTGGCGGGTTTAGGCGCGCCCAACCCATTGCGATTCCACGGCCAGCGGCCAAATGCCAGACGCGAACAAGCGCTGAGCCTGCAAGAGTATGCGGAAGAATATGCGGATCGGACTGAAGCAATGGCCCGCGCACTCCAATCGACCGCCTACACCCGCCAGGAAATTGCCGAGTTCTTTGGCGTCTCCACAAGGACGATCAGTCGCGCCGCCACGATTTTTCCAGCCGCTGACGGCTGAGCCTGTGGCAAGCAAAGAGCCTGACCCCAAGGTTGCCGCGAGCTCAGCCCTTAGTGCGGGCAACGATCTCGCCGACGATGCCGCGGCGGAAGAGCAAGACGCAGGTGACGAAGATCAAACCGGTCACCAGGCTCACAGCTTCACCAAGGCTGGTGAACCATTCGATGCCGGTGGCGTTCGCCATCATCGCGCCAAAGTCCCCAAGCTTGTTTTCCAGGGAGATGATCAGGATCGCGCCGATGACCGGCCCAGCCAGCGTTCCCATGCCGCCGACAAGCGTCATCAGGATCACCATCCCGGACATGGCCCAGTGCACATCCGTCAGCGTCTCGAAACCCAGCACAACCGATTTGGTGGCGCCAGCCAGCGCGGCCAGCGAGCCGGATAGCACGAAGGCCGTCAGCTTGTATTTGTCCACGTCGTAGCCAAGCGAGATCGCGCGCGGTTCATTTTCCTTGATCGCCTTCAGCACCTGCCCGAACGGCGAGTGCACGGTACGCACGATCAACGCAAAGCCGGCGATGAAAATTCCCAGCACAACGTAGTACATTGCCAGGTCGCTTCCCAGGTCCAGCAAGCCAAGCAGCTTGCCGCGCGGGATGCCTTGCAGACCATCTTCTCCTCCCGTGAAATCAGTAAACCGCAGGGCGCCGAAATAGACCATCTGCGCCAGCGCCAACGTAATCATGGAGAAGTAAATCCCTTGGCGGCGAATCGCCAGCCCGCCCATCACCAATCCAATCATTGCTCCGGACAATACCGCGACCAGCAAGCTCAGTTCAAACGGCAATCCCCAGTGCTTCAACGCGTTGCCGGCGACATAGCCCGCAGTACCGAAGAAGGCCGCATGGCCGAACGACAGCAATCCCGTAAAACCGATCAGCAAATTGAACGCGCAGGCAAACAGGGCGAAGCACAAGAGCTTCATCAGCAGCACGGGATAGCCGATGAACGGCGCTACCAGCGCCAACGCGAATGCGATGGAATAGCCCAGCTTCTTGTTCATTTACTTTTCCTTGCCGAACAGGCCGGCGGGACGCAGCAATAGGATGATGACCATCACCAAAAAAACGACGGTGTTGGCGAACTCCGGGTAGAACACCTTGGTCAGCCCCTCGATCACACCGAGCGCAAGGCCGGTGACGATCGAGCCGAGAATGGACCCCATGCCCCCGATCACCACAACGGCGAATACGACGATTATCAAGTTAGACCCCATCAAGGGTGTCACCTGCTGGATCGGGGCCGCCAGAACGCCTGCAAAGCCCGCCAAAGCGACGCCAAAGCCGTAGGTCAGGGTCACCATCAGCGGAACGTTGATACCGAAGGCTTCCACCAGCTTGGGATTCTCGGTTCCGGCACGCAGGTAGGCGCCCAGTTTGGTCTTATCGATCACGAACCAGGTGGCCAGACACACCACCAGGGAAGCCAGCACCACCCAGGCGCGGTAATTCGGCATCACCATGAAGCCCAGGTCCGTCGCCCCTTGCAGGGCTTCCGGCGTTTCAAACGGCTGCCCGGAGACCCCGTAAAACGAACGGAAACCGCCTTCGATCAGCAAGGTGAGGCCGAATGTCAGCAGCAGTCCGTAAAGGTGATCGAGCTTGTACAGCCAGCGCAGCATGGTCTTTTCGATCACCACGCCAAGCACGCCCACGATCAGCGGCGCCAGCACCAGCATGCTCCAATAGCTCATGCCGAAATACGTCATGCCGATCCACGCCAGGAAAGCGCCCATCATGTACAAGGCGCCGTGCGCGAAATTGATCACGTTCAGCAGCCCGAAAATCACGGCGAGGCCGAGCGAGAGCATGGCGTAAAAGGAGCCGTTGACGAGCCCCAGCAAGAGCTGGGACATCATCATCGGCAGCGGGCGGCCAAAGATCTCCATTTAGCTCACTTCCAGAGCGGGCATTTGGTTTCGGCCTTCGACATATAAGCCTGGTCCCCCGGGATCGTCGCGGCGATCTTGTAGTAGTCCCATGGATACTTGGAGTCCGCCTGCTTTTTCACCTCCATCAGGTACATATCGTGCACCATGCGGCCGTCGGGACGGATCACGCCGTGATTGGTGAAGACATCCTTGATGACGGTGGATTTCAGCTTGGCCATCACCTTGTCCGAATCGTCGGTGCCGGCAGCCTTCACTGCCGCGAGGTATTGCGAGGCCGCGGAATAATCGCCCGCCTGGAGCATCGACGGTTCCTTCTTCATCTTCGAGAAATAGCGCTTGGACCAGGCGCGGGTCTGGTCGTTCATGTCCCAGTACCAGCCATCGGTCAGGTACATGCCTGCCGTTGCATTCAATCCCAGCGAATGGATATCGTTGATGAACACCAGCAAGCCGGCCATCTTCATCTTCTTGGCGACGCCGAATTCATTGGCCGCTTTCACCGAGTTGATGAAATCGCCGCCAGCGTTGGCCAGGCCCAGAACCTGTGCGCCCGATGAGGAAGCCTGCATCAGGAAGGACGAAAAATCGGTGCCCGGGAAGGGATGGCGCACGCTGCCGATCACCTTGCCGCCGGATTTGGCCACCACCTCGCTTGTGTCCTTTTCCAGCGAGTGGCCGAACGCATAATCGGCGGTCAGGAAGTACCAGTTCTTCCCGCCCTGCTTGACCATGGTACTGCCCGTGCCACGCGCCAGCGCTACCGTGTCGTAGGCGTAATGCACAGTGTAAGGCGTGCATTCTTCGTTGGTCAGGCGCGAGGATCCGGCGCCGATCACCATGAAGATTTTCTTTTTGTCCGCCGCCACCTTGGCCATCGCCAGATTGGCGCCGGAGTTGGTGCCGCCGATCAGCATGTCAACGCCCTGCTGGTCGAACCATTCGCGCGCCTTGGAGGCAGCGATATCGGCTTTGTTCTGGTGGTCCGCGAAGACGAATTCGATCTTCTTGCCGTTGACGGCGCCGCCCGCATCGGCAATCGCCATCCTGATCGCTTCCGCACCGCCTTGCCCGTCGATGTCTGAGTAGACGCCCGACATGTCGGTGATAAAGCCGATCTTGATGGTGTCGCCGGAAATTTGCGCTTGTGCGCTGCCGAAGGCGCAAAGGGCTGCTGCGAAGGCAATGGCGTTGCGTTTCATATGGTCTCCGTTTTCAGTTTTAGTATTCAAACGCCGAGCAGCTCGGTCAGTACCGGCATGCGGGCATCCAACTCCGATGACGCAAAACTCTCAACAATCTTCCCGTGCTCCATGACGTAAAACCGGTCGGCCAGCGGCGCCGCAAACCGGAAATTCTGCTCGACCATCACGATCGTGTATCCCTTGGCTTTCAGCGTACGGATCATGCGCGCCAGCCCTTGCACAATCACCGGCGCCAGCCCTTCCGAAATTTCATCGAGCAGCAGCAGGCGCGCACCGGTGCGCAGGATGCGCGCGACCGCCAGCATCTGCTGCTCCCCTCCCGACAGGCGCGTGCCCTGGCTGCTTCGGCGCTCCTTCAGGTTAGGGAACATCTCGTAGATTTCTTCAACCGACATTCCCGGCCCCGTCTTCAAAGCAGGCGGCAGCAGGAGGTTCTCCTCCGTGCTCAGCGAGGCGAAAATGCCGCGCTCTTCGGGGCAGTAGCCGACCCCAAGGTGGGCCACCCTGTGCGTGGCCATTCCAACGGCCTCCTGGCCATTGATACGGATCGAACCTTTGCGCGCGCCGGTAAGGCCCATGATGGCGCGCAGCGTAGTCGTGCGGCCGGCGCCATTACGGCCTAAAAGCGTCACCACTTCGCCGTGGTTCACACTCAAATTCACATCATGCAGGATGTGCGACTCTCCATACCAGGCTTGCAGCCGGCTGATCTCCAGCGCCGCCGTCATGCTTCGGTTCCCATATAAGCTTCCATCACCTGAGGGTTTTTCGACACCTCGCCGTACGGTCCCTCGGCCAGCACCGAGCCGCGCTGCAGCACGGAGATGCGGTCGCAGATACCCGAAACGACGTTCATATTGTGTTCAACCATCAGGATGGTGCGGCCGGCCGAGACCTTTTTGATCAACTCCGTCACGCGATGCACGTCTTCGTGGCCCATGCCTTGGGTCGGTTCATCGAGCAGCATCAATTCGGGCTCCATTGCCAGCGTCGTGGCGATCTCCAATGCGCGCTTGCGGCCATAAGGCATGTCGACCGTTTTGGTTTGGGCGAAAGAAGCCAGGTCGACCTCCGCCAGCAATTCCATCGCGCGGCCGTTCAATTTCTCCAGCGAACGCTCGCTGCGCCAGAAATGGAAACTCGTGCCAAGCTTGCGCTGCAGGCCGATACGCACGTTTTCGAGCACGGTCAGATGGGGGAAGACGGCGGAAATCTGGAAGGAGCGGATCACGCCCATGCGCGCAATATGCGCCGGCTTATGCGAAGTGATGTCCTTGCCGTTGAAGAGAATCTGGCCCGATGTGGGCACCAGGAATTTGGTCAGCAGGTTGAAGCAGGTCGTCTTGCCGGCGCCGTTCGGGCCGATCAGGGCGTGGATATGCCCGCGCTGGACCTTCAAGTCCACGTTGGCGACAGCGGTGAATCCCTTGAACTCCTTGGTCAAACTCTTTGTTTCCAAGATGAAGTCGGACATTGCGTCTCCCCGGTTTTGCTAAATCATACACAAAAGTGCTGCCTTTTCCGCAATCATGATGACCGGAGAATTTGTGTTGCCGGAAGTTATAGACGGCATGACCGACGCATCCGCGATGCGCAAGCCGCGTACACCGCGAACCCGCAGTTCGCTGTCAACCACGGCCGAAACGTCGTCCGCACGCCCCATCTTGCAAGTGCCGACCGGATGGAAAATCGTGGTGCCGATCGCCCCTGCCGCCTCGGCCAATTCCTCTTCGGTGCGAAAATGCACACCGGGTTTGCATTCCTGCGGCCGATATTTCGCCAATGCCGGGGCCGCCACAATCTTGCGCGTCAGGTTCAGCGCAGCCGCCGCGATACGCCGGTCTTCGTCCGTGCTCAGATACTTCGGGGCAATTTTCGGCGGCGCGTAAGAGTCGGCGGAAGTGATTCGCACATGACCGCGCGAAGTCGGACGCAGGTTGCAAACACTGGCCGTGAAAGCAGGGAAGTCGTGCAACGGTTCGCCAAACCGCTCCAGCGATAGCGGCTGCACGTGATACTCGAGATTCGGCGTTGCCTGCTCCGGACCTGAACGCGCAAACGCCCCCATTTGCGAAGGCGCCATAGACATCGGCCCGCTCTGGAACAAGGCATATTCAAGCCCGATGCGCGTCTTGCCAAACCAGTTGGAGGCAAGCGTATTCAGGGTGCGGGCGCCTTCCACCTTGAACACCATGCGCAATTGCAGATGGTCCTGCAGGTTGGCGCCGACGCCAGGCAAGTCGTGCAGCGGCGGCACACCAGCCTGCGCCAGAACTTCCGCTGGTCCCATGCCCGACAATTGAAGAATCTGCGGCGACCCTATCGCTCCAGCAGCCAGCAAGGTTTCGCGAGCTTCGGCACTCCAGCGCGTACCGCCGCCAGTGAACATCACGCCTTTGCAGACGCCCTCTTCCAGCACCAGTTTCTCAACGTGGCAGCCGGTCATCAAGGTGAGGTTGGGGCGCTTGGTTGCAGCACGCAGGAAGGCTTTCGACGTATTCCAGCGTATGCCGCGCTTCTGGTTCACCTCGAAATAGGAACAGCCGAAATTATCGCCGCGGTTGAAGTCCTCGATCTTGGGAATTCCAGTCTGTTCGGCCGCATCGCGGAATGCGTCCAGGATATCCCAGCGCAGGCGCTGCTTCTCCACCCGCCATTCGCCGCCGGCACCGTGGAAGTCCGAAGCGCCGCCATGGTGGTCCTCACTTTTCAGAAACAGCGGCAGGACTTCCGACCAGCGCCAGCCCGGATCGCCGCACATCTCGGCCCATTGGTCATAATCGTTCGCCTGGCCGCGCATGTAGATCATGCCGTTGATCGAGGAACTGCCCCCCAAGACCTTCCCGCGCGGATAAATCAGGCTGCGGCCGCCCAATCCCGGTTCGGATTCCGTGCGAAACAGCCAGTCCGTACGCGGATTATTGATGCAATGCAGGTAACCGACGGGAATGTGAATCCAGACGTAATCGTCCTTTCCTCCCGCTTCAATCAACAAAACCTGGTTTTTGGGATTTTGCGTCAGGCGCTTGGCCAGTACGCAGCCAGCCGTCCCTCCACCGACGATGATGTAGTCGAACTGGCCCGCAGATTCCAAGCTTTCTCCTGGCTCGAAGCTGTGGATAACGCTATGAATATCCACAGGTATCGTTTGTGAGTAAACAAGACTTCCCGAAAAACTCCAAAAATTGTCCAAAAACAGTTTGCAGCTCACGCAAGGTTTACGCGCCCGCTTATACAGCCCGTAAACCCCTGATTGTTCTCCGCAAGGTGCACTTATCCACAGAAAGTCGGGGTTGTTAACAATCACTACTACTTTGTATACACACTAATCTAACGTAAACAAAACTCGCCACCTATACTGAACAAGAAAGTTGTTCCATGCAATTCGCTTGGAGGAGCTCTTGTCGACCACCGACGCCTATCGACGTTTTCGCCGACGATTGCTCGTCACGATGACTATGCTCGCCCTGCTCGCCACGGCAGTCGTCGCCTGGCAGCTGCTTTCATCTGCCCGCGATCGTGAACAAGCCATCCGCCAACAGACGCAGCACTACGCACGCGCTATCGAAGCGCAGGTTCTGAGCGCAATCCAGCTGTCCGACATCGCCTTGCTCGGATTTGCCAATGCAATCAAGGTCGCGCCTTACACGCCACAGACCATAGACGCCCTGCTTTCTTCTCGAGGAGCCACTTTTGGAGGTAGTTTTTGGATAACCTTCCTGGATCCAAACGGCTTTGCAATCGCCAGTTCACGCGATATTCCCGTCAAAGGCATCAACTATGTAGACCGCGACTACTTCAAAGCCCATCTTCAACCTGGAAATCAGCTACATGTTGGCGAACCAACCCATGGCCGGATATCAAAATCACGGCTGTTCTTCCTTAGCCGACGAGTCGAAAATGCCAAAGGCGAATTCCTGGGCGTGATCGTGGCTCCGATTGATGCCAGCAGCCTTGCCAAAACCTTCGAAAATTCGCGCCTTAGCGACGACGTCACGGTCACGCTATTCCATACAAACGGCCATATCGTTGCTCGCGCCCCACTGTTCGAACAAACCTTTAACCGCGATATCCATGATTCGAACCTGTTTCGCGCCTTTGCCAACGCGCCAATTGGAACCATCGACACAGTCAGCCCCATCGACAATCTATCGCGCATTGCCAGCTATCGAAAATTACCGAACCTGCCACTCGTAGTCAGCGTTGGCAGTTCCAGCATCGGCCTGGCACTGATCTCGCAAAGGCAATTCCTCATCGCCAGCGCGGCACTGTTCCTGATCTTCCTGCTAATTGCCGCTGTCATCCTCTATGCCTTGCGCTCTTTCGCAGCAGCCGAAGAACGCCAGCGACGCTACCGTGCCCTCTATTCCAGTTCCGTAGAAACCGAGAAAAAGCTGGCGAGCAGTGAGCAACGCCTACGCCTGATCGCTGATAACCTGCCGATCGTGATCGCATATCTGGACCGCGACGAACACTACACATTCAAAAATCGCCGCTTTACAGAAAATTACGGCGACTGCGACAGTCTTCAGCACGCCCTTCCCGCAGCGCTTTACGCCGAGACCAAACCCCACCTCGATCGCGCATTTACAGGACAAACCGTCTACTTCGAACGCCGCATACGCCGTAAAGACCAGGAATGCTGCGATGCCATTACCTACGTCCCTGATCGCGACCAGGATGGCAATGTCATCGGCCTATTCATCATGGCCGAAGACATCAGCGAACGAAAACGTCACGAGGAATCAAGCAAACTGGCTTCGCTGATGTACGAAAATGCCAGCGAAGGCATGATGGTCACCGACGCCGATGGCCGAATCCTGTCCGTGAACGCAGCGTTCTCCCAGATCAGCGGCTACCAGCCGGAAGAAGTCATAGGTCACCTGGCCTACGAATTTACTTCCAGCCACCAAGACATCAAGTTCTACAGCCGTATGCGCCAAACCATTACCCACACCGGCTATTGGGAAGGCGAAATCTGGCACCAGCATAAGAACGGCGACCATTACCTCGTCTCGCTTCGCTTCAACACCGTCTTCAATGACAAAGGCCATGCACTGCGCCACGTCGCTCTGTTCACCGATATCACGAAAAAAAAGGCGAGCGAAGAAGCGATCTGGAAACAGGCCAACTTCGACACGCTGACCGGCCTGCCCAACCGGCGCATGTTCAATGACCGCCTGCGCCACGAAATCAAAAAAGCCGCCCGCGACCAGCTGCCAATGGCCCTGGTGTTCATCGACCTGGACGGTTTCAAGGCGGTCAACGACACCCTTGGCCACGACTTTGGCGACATCCTGCTCAAGCAAGTGGCAGAACGCCTGCTGCAATGTGTGCGCAACGCCGACACAGTCGCCCGGCTGGGCGGCGACGAGTTCACCGTCATTCTCAGCGAATTGAAAGAACCGGGAGACGTGGTCAGGATCGTGCAGGAAATTCTCCACTGCCTGGCACGCCCCTTCCAGCTGAAGCACGAAGTTGCCCATATATCGGGCAGCATCGGCATTTCCCTGTTCCCGGACGACAGCAGCGATGCCGAAGTGCTAATCAAAAATGCGGACCAGGCCATGTACCTCGCCAAGCGGCAAGGCCGCAACCGCTTCAATTACTTCGCGCCCTTCATGCAGGAAGCCAGCCAAATGCGCATAGAGCTCGCCAACGAGCTGCGTAGCGCCTTGAAAAACAAAGAGTTACGACTACTGTTCCAGCCAATCCGCAACCTGGTCAATGGCAGGGTCGACATGGCTGAAGCGCTGATTCGCTGGGAGCACCCGCAAAGGGGCTTGTTAAAGCCGGCCGAATTCATCGGCGTCGCAGAAAACACGGGCATCATCCCCGCCATCGGCGAATGGGTATTCCAGGAAGCTGCGGCCCTCGCAGCCAGTTTTGGCGACGGCTTCAAAGTCTGCGTCAACAAATCGGCGTGGCAATTCCGTCACGAGGCAGTAGGCGTCGAGCATTGGCTGGAACTGTTACGCGAACAAGCACTCTCGCCACGCTCCATGGTGATCGAAGTTACGGAAGGCCTGCTGCTGGAAGCAAACCGGGAAGTCGTACAGCGAATTCAGTCGCTCAGGGACGCCGGACTACAGATATCGCTGGACGATTTCGGCCACGGATATTCCTCGCTCAACTTCCTCAAGCGCTTCAAGATCGATTTCCTCAAGCTCGACACCAGCTTCAGCGATAACCAGCTTCTTTGCGAGGCAATTGTCGCCATGGCGCACAAGCTGGACATCAGAGTCATTGCGGAAAAGATAGAAACCGACGACCAACTGGGAATTTTGATGGCTGCGGGGTGTGATTTTGGCCAGGGTTACCTGTTCGGAGAGCCCATTTCAGCTGAAAAACTGCATCATCTGTTGATAAGTCAATGAATATCCACAGGATCGAATGTGCGTAAACACCGTTTTTGAGTTCACGCACAAAATTTGTTCAGAACTCGTCCGTTTCAGACGCAGTTCTTGTCCAGCCAGTTCTACAATTCGTAAACTTCTGATTCTGTGGATGTTAACAGCTTTATCCACAGATAAGGTCGCGTTTACTATCTACTACTATCCTTTCGTATACAACTTTAAATAAATAGAGGACAACTCACGCATGCGTCTCGGGATCATCTCAGCCTTGGCAGAAGAACAGCAAGGTCTACTGGAAGCCATGGAGAGCCCCTACAAGCTCATCCACGGTAAGCGTGAGTACACAGCCGGAAAACTCTGGAAAATCGATTCTGTGGCTGTTTTATCGCGAATTGGCAAGGTTGCTGCTGCAGTGACCGCTGCAACACTTGTGGAGAAGTTCAACGTTACCCACATAATTTTTACCGGCGTCGCCGGTTCTGCAGACTTTGGGGTAAAAGTTGGAGACGTTGTCGTCGCGGATTCCCTGGCCCAACACGACTTTGATGCCAGTCCGCTGTTCCCGCGCTTTGAAATTCCACTGACAGGGCTCTCGCGCATGCCTACTGACCGCGAATTGAGCCTGAAGCTCAGCCTCGCCACACGCGAATTTCTGGAAAACGAGTCAAATCAGCCACAAATGCATCGCGGATTGATTGGAAGTGGCGATCAATTCATCAAGGATCGCGCGCATCTGGGAGCTTTGAAGGACGCACTGCCTGATTTACTGGCAGTGGAAATGGAAGGAGCAGCGGTAGCCCAGGTCTGTCACGAACTGGGAGTACCGTTCGCAATCATGAGGACGATTTCGGACAACGCCAATGAAGAAGCGGCGACGGATTTCATGCACTTTGTGCAAACCGTCGCCTCTCGCTACGCCTTTGGCGTCATTCAGAATTTCTGCAAATCGCTTACTTGATCGGCAGTTTGGTGGTGTTTTTGACTTCTTCCATCACCGCATAGGTATGGGTCTCGCGAACACCTTTCTGCAGCAAAGTCTTGCCAAGGAACTCGCGATAAGCCGCCATATCCTTCACGCGGGCCTTGACCAGGTAGTCAAATCCGCCCGCAACCATATGGCATTCGAGGACTTCGGGGATCAGCTGGACGCTATGTTTGAAGGCATCAAACACCTCCGGCGTCGTACGGTCCAGAACAACTTCGATAAACACCAGCAGAGAGACATCGAGTAGCTGCGGATTCAGCTGCGCTGTATAACCCATGATGTAGCCCGCTTCGTGCAATTTGCGCACGCGTTCCAGGCAAGCGGCTGGCGAAAGATTCACTCGCGCAGCCAGTTCAACGTTACTAATCCGGCCATCATTCTGCAACTCGGCCAGAATCTTTTTACTGATCTTGTCCAGCATTACATCTCCACGATTAATTTTATTCGGTCAAATTCTCGCACCAAAAACTATCTATTGCTAGTACAAAGTATTACCAGAATTAATCCGCACGATTCCGGCATACAATCGAATCATTAGTTGCACCGCACAACACGCCCGCGCAAACAGCGTTTGCCGGGCGTGTTTTCGTGTCGACGCCAAGGATTTTTACATACTAGCCAATAGAGACATTCATGCATCTGAACACCACCCCGTTCGCCGCCCTTCAAGCAGAAATCCTGCGGGACCCCACTCCGCTCCGCAGCGCAATCACGGCAGCCTACCGTCGCGACGAACAAACCGCTGTCCAGTGGCTTCTGTCGCAGATTAACGTCGGTTCCCCTGAAACGACACAGGAAGCCCAGTCCCTGGCCAAACGCCTGGTGACCGCGGTTCGCGAAAAACGCACCCGTTCTTCCGGCGTGGACGCGCTGATGCATCAATTCTCCCTGTCCTCCGAAGAAGGCATCGCCCTGATGTGCCTCGCGGAAGCGCTGCTGCGTATTCCCGATACCGCCACCGCCGACCGCCTGATCGCCGACAAGATTTCCAAAGGCGACTGGCGCAAGCACCTGGGCGAATCGCCATCCATGTTCGTCAACGCAGCCACCTGGGGCCTGCTGATCACCGGTAAGCTGGTCAGCTCCTCCAGCGAGGAAGGCCTGGGCTCCGCCATCACCAGCCTGATCGCCAAAGGCGGCGAACCGCTGATCCGCAAAGGCGTCGACCTCGCCATGCGCATGCTGGGCAACCAGTTCGTCACCGGCCAGACCATCGACGAGGCGATCAAGAACGGCAAGGACAATGAAGCACGCGGCTACCGCTACTCCTACGACATGCTGGGCGAAGCAGCGTTGACCGAAGCCGATGCGGCCAACTACTACGCCGCCTACGAAAAAGCGATTCACGCCATCGGCAAAGCCTCGAATGGCCGCGGTATCCGCAATGGTCCAGGCATTTCCGTCAAACTGTCAGCCCTGCACCCGCGCTACAGCCGCGCCCAGCGCGATCGCGTGATGACCGAATTGCTGCCGCGCCTGACCGCCCTGGTCAAACTGGCCAAGGGCTACAACATCGGCCTGAACATCGATGCCGAAGAAGCCGACCGCCTCGAACTGTCGCTCGACCTGATGGAGGCCATGGCCTTCAACCCTGAACTGGAAGGTTTCGACGGCATTGGCTTCGTCGTCCAGGCCTACCAGAAGCGCTGCCCATACGTGATCGACTATTTGGTCGACCTGGCAAAACGCAGCGGCCGCAAATTCATGGTGCGCCTGGTCAAGGGCGCCTATTGGGATGCAGAAATCAAGCGCGCCCAGGTCGACGGCATGCCCGGCTATCCGGTCTACACCCGCAAGGTCTACACCGACGTCTCCTACCTGGCATGCGCCCAGCGCCTGCTGGCTGCAACCGACGTGATTTACGCGCAATTTGCCACCCACAACGCGCAAACCCTGTCGACGATTTACACCTGGGCCAAGCGCGACGGTATCACCGGCTACGAATTCCAATGCCTGCACGGCATGGGCGAAACCCTGTACGACCAGGTGGTCGGCGCCGAAAACCTCGACAAAGCCTGCCGCATCTACGCGCCGGTCGGTTCGCACGAAACGCTGTTGGCCTACCTGGTGCGCCGCCTGCTGGAAAACGGTGCCAACTCCTCCTTCGTGAACCAGATCGTCGACGAAAGCATTCCGGTCGACTCCCTGATCTCCAACCCGATTGAAGTCGCGCGCAGCCTGAAAGGCGTCGCACACACCGGCATCGCCCTGCCACTGGACATGTTCGGCGCCGAGCGCAAGAACTCCGCCGGCATTGACCTGTCGAATGAAGACGTCTTGCGCGAAGTATCGCTGGCAATGGCCCAAGCGCGCAGCTGGACCGCCGGCCCCCTGCTGGCTGTCGAAGCGAGCACTGGCCAGGCCTCCCAGCCGATCATCAACCCGGCCCGCAAGGACGACATCGTCGGCTCCGTGACCGAAGCGACGGCGGACGACGTCAACAAAGCCCTCAACGCGGCCAGCCAGTTCGCCATGGACTGGCAGACCACCGAACCATCGCAACGCGCCGCCTGCCTCGATCGCGCCGCCGATCTGTTCGAAACCCACAAGCTGGAACTGATGGCGCTGGCCGTACGCGAAGCGGGCAAATCCCTGCCGAACGCCATCGCAGAAGTACGTGAAGCCGTCGACTTCCTGCGCTACTACGCAGTGCAGGTGCGCGGATCCACCAACACGCTGGCGCTGGGCCCTGTCACCTGCATCAGCCCATGGAACTTCCCGCTGGCGATCTTCACCGGCCAGGCTGCCGCAGCGCTGGCCGCCGGCAACGTCGTGCTGGCAAAACCGGCAGAACAAACCCCGCTGATTGCCCAACGCGCAGTCGAACTGCTGCATGAAGCCGGCGTCCCGCGCGCCGCGCTGCAATTCCTGCCGGGCCGCGGTGAAGTGGTCGGCGCTGGCCTGTGCAACGACGCACGCGTCAAAGGCGTGATCTTCACCGGCTCCACCGAAGTGGCACAGTTAATCAACCGCACCCTGGCCAAGCGCGCCGCTGCGGAAAACGTGGATATCCCGCTGATCGCCGAAACCGGCGGCCAGAACGCCATGATTGTCGACTCGTCCTCGCTGCCGGAGCAGGTGGTGGGCGACGCCATCTCCTCCGCCTTCGACAGCGCCGGCCAGCGCTGCTCCGCACTGCGCGTATTGTTCCTGCAGGAAGACATCGCCGAGAAGACCATCAAGATGCTCAAAGGCGCGATGAAGGAACTGCGCGTTGGCTCGCCCGACCGCCTGGTGACCGACATCGGCCCAGTGATCGACAAGGAAGCGCAGCAAAACCTGCTGACCCACATCGAAAAAGTGCGTGCACACGCCAAATCCAGCTTCTCGCTGGACGTGCCGGATGCCGATGCCGGAACCTTCGTACCGCCAACAGTGCTGGAGATCCGTTCGCTGTCCGAGCTGACCAAGGAAGTCTTCGGGCCGGTCATGCACGTCATCCGCTACAAGCGCTCCGACCTGCCGAAAGTAATCGAACAAATCAATGGCAGCGGTTTCGGGCTGACGCTGGGCGTGCACTCGCGTATCGATGAAACCATCGACTACATCACCTCCAGCGCCCACGTCGGCAACATCTACGTCAACCGCAACATCGTTGGCGCGGTGGTAGGCGTGCAGCCGTTCGGCGGCGAAGGCAAATCCGGCACCGGCCCGAAAGCAGGCGGCCCGCTGTACCTGAAGCGCCTGCAGCGCGGCGCAGTCGCCCAGGACCGCCACGAGCGCCAAGGCGCGCCCGCGATCGACTCCCTGGCCGCATGGGCCAAGGCACAAGGCAAGAGCCGCCTGGCCGCGCATATCGAAAGCTATGCACGCACCACGCCGGTGGGCAACCTCACCGCCCTGCCAGGCCCGACTGGCGAACGCAATACGCTGGCCTACGTCCCACGCGGGAACATCGCCTGCTTCGCCACGCATACGGAAGTAATGCTGAACCAGGTGGCCGCCGCACTGGCCACCGGCAACCGCGCGCTCGTCGTGGACGGCGCACTGCCGGCAGACTTGCCGGCCGACGTCAAAACCGTCATCCAGGTGATCAAAGCCGCCGATGTGGCGAAAGCCGACTTCCAGATCGCGCTGGTCGAAAGCAGCCTGGGCGCGAAACTGCGCCCGGAACTGGCAGCCCGCGACGGAGCTATCGTTTCCGTGATCGACACGACCGAAGAAGGCGACGTCCCACTGTGGCGCCTGGTGGCCGAACGCGCCCTGTGCGTCAACACCACCGCCGCCGGCGGCAACGCCAGCCTGATGACGCTCGAGGCATAACTACGCCCGAGCTCGTAGCAACCTTGGGGTCAGGCTCTTTGGTTGCCACAGGCATAGCCGTAGCAGCCGCATGAGGCCGTGGCAACCTGGGAGCCTGACCCCAAGGTTGCTACGGAGTCAGCCGTTAGTAGGTGTCGTTTTTGGGGTTGGTGCCCGGGGCGGTTTTCTGGGCGACGGCGTTCATGCCTTCGAGATGCGTGCGCAGCCATTTGTGGGCCGGGCTGCGGGCGTCGCGTTCGTGCCAAAGCATGTCCAGGTGCACCGCCGGGAGCGGGAACGGCAGTTCTTTGTAGATCAGCGCGTCCGTCATCCCGGTCGATGCGATCAGGTGTTTCGGCAGCACTGTGATCAGGTCTGAGTTCGCGACCACCCGGCCGGCGGTGAAGAATTGGTTTACCGTCAACAGAATACGGCGTTCGCGCTGGATCTGCGCCAGCGCTTCATCCACCAGGCCATGGGCCCGGCCGGAAAAGCTGACCAGCAAATGATTGGCCGAGCAGTAGTTGTCCAGCGTCAGGTCTTGCTTGGCCAGCGGGTGGCCGCGCCGCATCACCGCTACGTAAATCCCGGAATACAGCCGTTCATGCCGGATCGGGGAGCTCGGCTCGCTCATCAGCTGCGCCGCCACGCCCGGGAAGAAGCCGACCGCCAGGTCGATATCTCCACGCAGCAGCATTGGCCGCGGTTCGCGCGTTGTCAAAGGAACCATGCGGATGTTCAAGCCCGGCGCATCCCGTTCGATCGAACGCATCAGGGCCGGCAGCCAGAATGCCGCCGTGGCGTCGGCCATGGCCATGCGGAAGGTGGCGTGGGTCTTGGAAACGTCGAACGTCCCCGGCGTGACCGCAGCCTCCAGGGAAGCCAGGGCGCTGCGCACTTGCGGCCACAGCGCTTCGGCGCGGGGTGTCGGTTTCACGCCGTAGGCGGTGCGGATCAGCAAATCGTCGCCCAGGCTTTCGCGCAGGCGCTTGATGGCGTTCGACACCGCTGGTTGCGTCATGGCGAGATGGCCGGCAGCGCGCGTCAGGTTCTGCTCAGTCATGACCGCGTCGAAAACGCGCAGCAGGTTCAAGTCCAGGGTCAGAAAGCTCATCGATTATTCACACCAATAATAATTGTTATCGAGAAACGAAATTGGCGTTATATGTTGCGGCGCACTATAGTACCAACAGATTCTAAAGGTACTGAAACCGCCATGTCCACTTACATTAACATCATCGAAGTCGCACAGTACTTGCCGCTGGTGATCCTGGCGCTGGCGCTGGCTTTCGTGTTCAAGCCGCTGCTGCGTGGTATCGTCCGCGCCGCTGTGCTTGTCGTTAAGCCAAAGTTGAGCAAAGAAGAACGCTTGCAGCGCCGCCTGATGCACGACACCATGATGTTCAAGCGTATGCTGAATTCCTCGGAAGGCTCGCCGAGCCACGTCGCAGAACTGCGAGCGATGGCCTGCCGGGCTTAAGCCTTCCGCGGCGCAGCAATTAGTTCGTTTCGGGCGCTGGCGCCTGGTTCCGCTCCGGGTTCCAGAGCAGCTTTGGCTTGAGGGCGGTATCCACCGGCTTGCTGCCGATCCAGATGCGCATGATGGCGTTGAAGAATGCCACGTCGGGCACCATCTCCCCTACTTTTTTACCGTTCAGCATGGCTTGCGAGCCGGTGCCGGTCCAGTCGACGATCAGCTCGTCACCTTTCTTTAGGCCTGGGAACTGGGCAAACATTTCGCCGAAAGCCTTGGTCTGCGACAGCAGTTTGGTACGCTCTTCCGGGCTGACGTTGTCGTTCAGGCCTTTCATGAAGGCCATGCCGAAGTCGTCCGAAGTCAGGTCACGCAAGGGCATGATGCGGATGCGGCGCGGTCCATTCGACGCCAGCACGTCGGCGACCGTGGATTTTCTTTCTTGCAGGTAAAAGCCCAGGGCGTAGACCTTGAACACCAGCTTGGTGCGCACACCGGCGCCGTTCAGCCTGAGTTCATGACCGGAAACCGATACAGTTTCTGGAAATTTCACGCCAGCAACTTCTGCTGCGAATGCGGGGAGGCTGCTGGCGGCCAATAGTGTGGCGGCCACAGCCATCTTTAGGATATAACGACGGGTAATGCTCATTTTGTCTCCAATTGTAAGTAGCTTCCCGCGAATATAACGCAGAGCTACCCTTTTCGGGTAGGCATTAGCTCTTATCGGCCTGCAACTTCTCGAATTTTGCCAACAGTTGTTGCTTACTTTCCTTCCAATCAGGATTGAAGGGGATGCAAGAAACGGGGCACACTTGCTGGCATTGCGGTTCATCAAAGTGACCGACGCACTCGGTGCACTTGTTGGGATCGATTTCGTAGATCTCCGGACCCATATAGATTGCGTCGTTCGGGCACTCCGGCTCGCACACATCGCAATTGATGCAGTCGTCGGTAATCATTAAAGCCATGGCAATACTCTCTTAATCGCCCTTGCGCGCTGCGATTTTTTTACGCAGCCAGCGGTCGACGGACGGGAAAACAAACTTGGAAACATCACCGCCAAGCTCGGCAATTTCGCGCACAATCGTGCCCGAAATGAACTGGTACTGGTCCGACGGGGTCAGGAACAGCGTTTCGACATCCGGCAGCATGTAGCGGTTCATGCCCGCCATCTGGAATTCGAATTCGAAGTCGGAGACGGCGCGCAGGCCGCGCACGATCACGCGCGCATCGTGCTCGCGCACGAAATCCTTCAACAGGCCGGAAAAGCTCTCGACCTTAACGTTTGGATAATGGCCCAGCACTTCATTGGCAATTTCCAGCCGCTCTTCGAGCGTGAAGAAGGGATGCTTGTTTTGGCTGTCGGCCACGCCGACGATCAGCGTGTCGAACAGGCCCGATGCGCGGCGCACCAGGTCTTCATGCCCACGGGTCAGCGGGTCGAAAGTACCCGGATAAACTGCTACAACCATTGCAACTCCATGCGTTTGGCGACAATTACAAAGAAGGATTATGCCTCATTTTCAGGCAGAGCCTGAAGCAGGTGGTAGTACACCATGCCCGCTTTATCGGCGCGCACCACGTCCCAGCCCTCGATGGCCAGCGGCGCTTCGGCCTCGGCATAGACCAGGCCGCCGTCCTTGAGCAGAGGGCGGCACAGCGGCAGCGCGCGTTCCAGCAAGCCTTGCTGGTAAGGGGGATCCAGGAAAATCAGGTCGAAACGGGCGCCGCGGCCGGCCAGCGATTGGGCTGTGGCCAGGGCGTCGCCGCGCTGGATGGCGACATTGGGCGCTTTCAGCTTGTCGCGGTTAGCTTCCAGCTGGCGCACCACGGCGCTGTTGGCGTCGACCATGGTGACCTTGGCCGCGCCGCGGCTGGCCGCTTCGAAGCCGAGGGCGCCGCTGCCTGCGAACAGGTCCAGCACCTGGGCGTCGCCCCAGGCGCCGTCGTGCAGGTGGTTGATCCAGTTAAAGACGGTTTCGCGCACGCGGTCGGGCGTCGGACGCAGGCCCAGCGCTTCCAGGACAGGCAGCGGCGTGCGCTTCCAGTCGCCGCCGATAATGCGTACCTGGTTAGGAACTTTCTTTTTTTGCATGGCCGGCATTATCGCATGCCGCCCGCCGGCCAAGCTCTTAATGCACTTGCCCCGCAAGGGTATTCAAATCCTTGATCCAGCCATCCATGCGCTTTTGCGCGTGGTTTTTCTGCTCCGGCGTGGCGATGCGCACCACGGTGTGGACCAGTTCCACCGTGCTTTGCGTGTAGTTGTCGAAGAAGGCTTTACGGTCGGAGAAGCCGAAGCGGTCAAAGCCTGAACGTATCAATTCCTCGATCCACTGCGTGGCCACCTGCTTGCTCGGCTGCTCGCGCATGATCTTGCGCGCCAGGGTCATGATCTTGAGCTGGCGCCGCATGCGTTCATCCAGCCACAGTTCATTATTCAGCGGCCGGGCGTCGGACGCCCGGCGGATAAGCGCTTCCTGTTCACCGCTGAAGCCGCCGAACCAGAGTTCGAACTGCTCCATCGACTTTTTGTAGCGGTATTTGTTCTGCTCCTGGGCATCGCCCTTCATATTCTCCTTGCGGAACTTGGCGTTGTTCTTGGCGAACTTCTTTTCCATCGATGCCAGCTGTTCCGGTTTCAGCGACAGCGCCAGTTCGGCAATATCCGGTGCGGAACGCAGCAGCAGCGCCTCGGTGCGGTCGCGGATATCCACGTAATCGGCCATCAGCTCGGCCTGGCTGGGGTTGCCTTGCAGCTGGCGCTGGCATTTCTGCAGCAGTTGCACATAGTCCTGCAGCTGGGTCTTGCGGTGCCAGCGGAAGAAATCGCCGATGTCCTGTTTGACGTCCGCCTTTTGTTCGCTGTCGAAATCGATATAGGCGTCGAGCCACCAGTACAGCAGCGTATCCCCATTGTTATAGGCCAGCCGCAGGGAGCTGCACGCCGCGAGCAGAAGGGCAAAAGCCAGCACGATGCACGTGTTAAACTTTTTCATATCTCAACCTACACAAGAAAACACGGTCTATGAACGTTGTCATTCTCGCCGCCGGCATGGGCAAACGCATGCAGTCGGCGCTGCCAAAAGTACTGCATCCCGTCGCTGGCAAGTCGCTGTTGTCCCACGTTATCGACACTGCGCGCAGCCTGTCTCCGGCCAAATTGTGCGTCATTTACGGGCACGGCGGCGCAGCGGTGCTGGCTTCGCTGGACAAACATAAAGCCGTTCCCGGCACCGATATTTCCGCCGCGCTGCAGGAGCCTCAGCTGGGCACCGGCCACGCGGTCCAGCAAGCCCTGCCCCACCTGGACGACGACCAGTCGACCCTGGTGCTCTACGGCGATGTGCCGCTGACTTCCGCCGCCTCGCTGAAACGCCTGGCCGAAGCCGCCGGCAAGGACAAGCTCGGCATCCTGACCGTGGTGCAGGACAACCCGTTCGGCCTGGGCCGCATCGTCCGCGTAGGCGGCGCCATCCAGCGTATCGTTGAAGAAAAGGATGCCACAGAAGCCGAACGCATGATCAAGGAAATCAATTCCGGCATCATGATGATCCCGACCGCCAAGTTGAAGCAGTGGCTGGGCAAACTGAAAAACGAGAACGCGCAGGGCGAGTACTACCTGACCGACATCGTCGCCATGGCCGTGGAAGAAGGCGTGCAAGTCGTCTCCGCCCATCCGGCCGCGCCATGGGAAGTGCTGGGCGTGAACAGCAAGGCCCAACTGGCCGAACTGGAACGCATCTACCAGCGCAATGTCGCCAACTCGCTGCTGGACAAGGGCGTGACCCTGGCCGACCCGGCGCGTATCGACGTGCGCGGCGAACTGTCCTGCGGCCGCGACGTCACCATTGATGTCGGCTGTGTCTTTGAAGGCAAGGTCGAACTGGCCGACAACGTGACCATCGGCCCGAACTGCGTTCTGATCAACGCCCGCATCGGCACCGGCGCGAATATCAAGGCCTTCACGCATATTGAAGACGCGGTAGTCGGCGCCGCTTCGCAGATCGGCCCTTACGCACGCCTGCGCCCTGGCACCGAACTGGCGGAGGACGTCCACGTGGGTAACTTCGTCGAAATCAAGAACAGCCAAGTCGCCGCGCACAGCAAGGCCAACCACCTGGCCTATGTGGGTGACGCCACCGTCGGTTCGCGCGTGAATATCGGCGCCGGCACCATCACCTGCAATTACGATGGCGCGAACAAGTTCCGTACCGTGATCGAAGACGACGCTTTCATTGGCAGCGACAGCCAGCTGGTGGCTCCCGTGACCGTGGGCGCAGGTGCGACCATCGGCGCCGGCACGACGCTGACCAAGAATGCGCCAGCCGGCAAGCTGACCATCTCGCGTCCGAAGCAGTTGACGGTGGAAGGCTGGACCCGTCCGGTCAAGCAAGCGAAAACTGGCGGCGGCGCTGGTAAGTAAATTTCACCAGCTCGGGGAAGAAGCGGTCGAAGCCGTTGGCGATCGCATCGTAGTGCTGCTGCACTTCCCCGATTCCCTCCCGCAGCAGGTGGCCATTGCGGCTTAGCCTGTCCGACATGCGGGTCAGCGCCAGCTCGACCCCGCTGAATTCGCCGTAAGCGCCCAGCCAGTCCTGTTTGATCATCTTCGGCAGGATTTCGCGCAGCCGCTCCGGCAACTGCTGCTCATGCGCTGCCAGCGCCCCGTAAAAGCGCTCAATCAGCTCCGCACGCGGTTCCTCGCAATATTCATCCCAGCGCTGGCTCAGGATGTGGTCATAGAACACGTCCAGCACGATGCCCGAGTAGCGGCGCCGGCCTTCGGTAAACAGGCTCTTGGCTTCCGTCACCACCGGGTGGCTATCGGTGAACGAATCGACGAAGCGGTGAAGTGCGATCTCATTTGCGATCTCAGGCGCGTAATGCTCGCTGCCGTTCGGCTTGACGAAATCCCCCAGCAAGGCGCCAACCATCGCCGCTTCGCTATGGCGTGCCAGGTAGATGTGAGCAAGGTAGTTCATCCGCCTATTCTAGCGCTGTGGATAAATATGTGTAAAAGCAGGTGTAATTGCGTTTGAAAAGCACGGGATAGGCATGGGATAAAGAGCAGGTGGTATGGCGGAATTGTCCACAGCCCTGGGTTTTCGCGTCGTGCTGTGGAAAAGCCTGGGGAATACTGGCTGATAAGATTGGATAACTCAATTCTGTGGATAAGGCTGTGGGGAACCTTGCGGAAAACACGAGGATAGACGGTGGGAATCGCTGGATAAGTGCGTCTGCGTCGTTCGATGTTGTGGAAAAAGATGTGAGTAAGCCTGTGCCTATCCCGGTATAAGCCGGGATAAGTCCTTCAGACCGCGATGCTGGTCTCGAACTTGCTGCGGAAAGTGGAGAAGTAGGCTTTCACGTTGCGGACATTGGCCTGGGCCGCGAACAAACGGTGGGCCAGCGCGTGATAGGCCGGCATATCCGCCACCTGCACGATCAGGACGAAATCAGGCCCCGGCGAAACCCGGTAACATTGTAGAACGGCTGGTTCTGGCGCCACCAGCGCTTCAAATTCCGCCATGCGCTCGGCGGCCTGGATTTCCAGCGAGATTTCCACAACCGCCGTCAGATGCGAGCCCACCTTTTCCGGCGCCACCAGGGCCACTTCGCGCTCGATCACCCCGGAATCGCGCAATTGCTTGACCCGCCGCAGGCAAGTGGGCGCCGAAACGTGGACGTCGGCGGCCAGTTCGGCGTTGGTTTGAGAGGCATCCTTCTGCAAAGCATTTAGAATGCGACGATCAATTTCATCAAAGTTCATAATTTGAAAGAATATTTCGCGCTATGCGCCATAAGAAATATTCTTTCATATAAGTGAGAATTCAGAAAGCAAATTTCTTCACACCTGCTCTAGCATGGGCTCATTAACTTTTTACGAATGAGGTCACGTATGTGCGGTATTGTTGGCGCTGTTGCCCAGCGCAATATCACCCCTATCCTGGTTGAAGGGCTGAAGCGCCTGGAATACCGTGGCTATGACTCCTGCGGCGTCGCCCTGCACCTGGATGGCAAGCTGCAGCGCTCGCGCAGCACTTCGCGCGTGGCCGACCTCGAAAAACAGATCAATGAAGGCGGCCTGAACGGCTTCACCGGCATCGCCCACACCCGCTGGGCCACCCACGGCGCCCCGGCGTCGCACAACGCCCACCCGCACTTTTCCCCAAGCGAAGCGGCAGCCCGCATTGCCTTGGTCCACAACGGCATTATCGAGAACCACGACGAACTGCGCGCCGAATTGACGGCGCTCGGTTATGTCTTCACCAGCCAGACCGACACCGAGGTGATTGCCCACCTGGTCGACCACATGTACAACGGCGACCTGTTCGACACCGTGCAGCACGCCGTCAAGCGCCTGCAGGGCGCCTACGCCATCGCCGTGTTCTGCCGCGAAGAACCGCACCGCGTGGTCGCCGCCCGCCAGGGTTCGCCGCTGATCGTTGGCATCGGCCAAGGCGAAAACTTCGTCGCCTCGGACGCCATGGCGCTGGCCGGCACCACCGACCAGATCATCTACCTGGAAGAAGGCGACGTGGTCGACCTGCAACTGGGCCGCACCTGGATCGTCGACGTCAACGGCAAGCAAGTGCAACGCGAAGTGAAGACCGTGCACGCCCACACCGGCGCCGCTGAACTGGGTCCATACCGTCACTTCATGCAAAAGGAAATCTTCGAGCAACCACGCGTGGTCGGCGATACGCTGGAAGGCGTCACCGGCGTCATGCCGGAACTGTTCGGCGACGGCGCCTACAAGGTGTTCAAGGAAATCGACCGCGTGCTGATCCTCGCTTGCGGCACCAGCTACTACGCCGGCCTGACCGCCAAGTACTGGATCGAATCCATCGCCAAGGTACCGGTGAATGTGGAAATCGCCTCCGAATACCGCTATCGCGACAGCGTGCCGAATCCGAAAACGCTGGTGGTCACCATCTCCCAGTCCGGCGAAACCGCCGACACCATCGCCGCGCTGAAGCACGCGCGCGAACTGGGCATGGAACACACCCTGACCATCTGCAACGTCGCCACCAGCGCCATGGTGCGCGAATGCAAACTGGCCTACATCACCCGTGCTGGCGTGGAAGTGGGCGTGGCATCGACCAAAGCGTTCACCACCCAGCTGGCCGCACTGTTCCTGCTGACCCTGAGCCTGGCGCAAGTCAACGGCCTGCTGACCGAAGAACAGGAAGCCGCACACCTGAAGGCCATGCGCCACCTGCCATCCGCGATTGGCTCCGTGCTGGCGCTGGAACCGCAGATCATCGCCTGGGCCGAAGAATTCGCCCGCAAGGAAAACGCCCTGTTCCTGGGCCGCGGCATGCACTACCCAATCGCTCTGGAAGGCGCACTGAAGCTGAAGGAGATCTCGTACATCCACGCCGAAGCCTATCCGGCCGGTGAACTGAAGCACGGCCCGCTGGCGCTGGTGACCGACGAAATGCCGGTCGTAACCATCGCCCCGAACGACGCCCTGTTGGAGAAGCTGAAATCGAATATGCAGGAAGTGCGCGCCCGCGGCGGCCAGCTGTACGTCTTCGCCGACGTCGACTCGCGCATCACCTCCACTGACGGCCTGCATGTGATCCGACTGCCGGAACACTACGGTCACCTGTCGCCTATCCTGCACGTGGTTGCGCTGCAGCTGCTGGCATATCACACCGCGCTGGCGCGCGGCACCGATGTGGATAAGCCGCGTAACCTCGCGAAATCGGTAACGGTGGAATAGGCTGAATCAAAGCCTTAAGTGGCGGTGTAGAAAATAATAAAGTCTGACAAAAAATAATAAAGTTTGACAATTTGCTGGGCAACTAAACTGGGGCGCTGATAAACCGGCGCCCCTTTTCGTACCTGAGCCCAACGCAGCTTGAGGTCATGAGGAACTCAGGCTGCTACACTTGACGGAAATGCATGAGTCAATTCAGACTAAATGCCGTGCTTGTTTCGCGACGATGCGGGTAACCTCTTAACTGACGGAAATCGGCCAAAAGCCGACCTCGAGAAATCGACGGTGAACCAAACGGCTTTGTTTGGAAGTGCCAAGCCCATTTGACTCCACGGAAATCGCAATGTTTGAATATGAAGTAGTCGACGTGCTCCCAATCGGCGATCGGTGTATCGTCTTCACTGGAAAAATTGGGAAAGGCCAAGTGCACGTTGGCGATGAGCTTCGCTTAAAATCTCCGAAAGGAGAGGTTGGTGTAATCGTAATGAGTCTTGAGCCGAGAGGCTTCCGGCTGGCAGGCGCGTTAGCTGGTGATAACGTTGCTATTGTTGTCGAGCCTTTCTGCCTTGACGATATCGCGGATGGCTTTGTTCACGTCGAGGGAATTACCTATCAGGTCAGCGCACTTACGTTGCATGGCTAATGTCCGCACGGTCGGTATCGGCCATGAGCAGACCTTGAAATTTTCGCCGATACCTCGTCATCTAATAACATGAGTTACGAAACGTTTTTGCTTTCCGACCAGCTCACTATCCCGCGTGCAAACTTCCAAGCGTGCGTGGATGACATTTGCACGTTTCACCGGTCTATCAATCCGAACATCGAATGTCCGGGAGGCGTCGCCTCGTTCGTTGCAAAAACGGTGGAGGTGAAAATGATCGAAGCGATGGCCTTTTTCGGTTGGCGACCATTCGTATCTGATGAAGGGATAACGGGCCTCGATTTAGAATTGCCACGCGCTGGCTCGGCGGACTTCTTAAAGGCAATAGCGCCGCACGTGGAATCAGAATCGACGATCGAATATGTGGGCGAAGACGGTGTCGCCGTTAAATATATATTTCGTGAAAAGAGAGTAATAACGTATGTTGGTAGAATTCAATACGATGTACTCGACTAAAGCGCATCTTAGTCATTGCTACCGGTAGGCTAAAATCGGCCAGCTGCAGACAGCGGGTAGCTGACCTGTACACCTAGCCGCGGAGGCTGAAACCCAGCAAGGAACGTAAGTGGATTTCGCGGAACTAGCTTTTAGAAGAATTGATGATCGCCAGCTAAAAGCTGACGCCTATGTTGATTGGGCAAATGAATTGCTTGAAGGCGGTTGTGGCGTCCCAAGCATTTGGGCGTTGGCGGTCTACCGCTGGGATGCCTATATCGATCCAGATCAGGTTGAACGGCTATTTCTGTCATGCGTAGTCGACCTGGGGCTCGAATTGCCGAGCGATTGGTATGTCGCTCTTTGCGCATATTCAAGCAGCTTATGCGAGCGAATGTTGCGTGGTATTACACAACCGTGGGACTGCTTGATTGAGATGTTGACTCTCGCAGACGATCACAATGAACCGTATATCCATTGGATTTGGATAGACCTCTCAAACGACCTTGAACCGACAGAAAGAAGAAGACCAAATTACATTTGCTTCAATGGCACATTGGACCTTAAGAAATCCGATGAGTGCATACGCACGGTCGCGCAGCAATTCATCGCCCTTTGCAATTTACCTCTCCCCGAAAAATTCCCATGGGTCTGGCTATGTCAGGAATGCGGTGCGGTTGGCGAGGAGAGTACCTTTACCGATACAAAGGCTTGTACGTGTACAAAGTGTGGAACTACTTTCGCAATGAAAAACATGCGCTTCTTCGAGCATCGAGATGAACTTGTTAGGCGCAGCGCGGCGAAGTGAGCTGGGATCACGGCTGGCGCGACCATGTTAACAATGACCGAACCGATGTCGGCAACGCGACGGCTGCGTCCACGCCGTGACCGAGTACAATCGGCCAGGAGCGGACGAGCGGTCGGCCACTAATTCATTGCGCGTATGTCGAACCTCTCCTTCTTAAAACGACTCTTTCGCGTTACCCGGAATGACAAAACGTTGAACTCTCAGGAGGCTCGACGCCTCGTCGATCTTGTCGTTCAGGCGCCAAACCTCGATGCCGCAGTTGCCGCAGCAGAGTCGGCATTTTCATTTCTGGTTGGTCAATTGCACATCCTTGGCGATAGCGCGAATGGTTACCCGAGAAACCCCATTAGCGCCCATGTTTGGACCGAAGGATGCAGCCTGGCGAATGCATGCGATCGCTTTGCAGATGCTGTCGCCGGTTGGGATCAGCGACGGGGCGAAGAGCAGGCGACACGTCTCGCCGCTACGATGGCCTTGCAAATTGTGGCTCACTACCCCGAAGAAATATTTCCCCGTGTCTTTCGCCATGCGGCGTGCTGCGAGGCTCTCGGCATGACGAGTGAGGCCGTAGAAGGCTACGGCAATATCATTGGCGACTTCGACCAGCTCTGCCTGGAAGAGATTCTGGATAGCACCGAGCCTTTTAGTGACTCAGAGGTTAAAATCCTGACTTCGGTCCGGAATTCACTTATTGCACTGCTGCGGCTGTCCCCTCAGGGCCTTTCAGACGCTCAGCATGAAATTTGCGAAAGGCTTAACGCGGCCCTGGACTCGTTGCCTCAAAAGGACGATGAACCGACGTGAGTGTTCCGGAATCTCAGGAAGGCGGCGGCACTGTTAACGGGTGTGAGATCAAACAATATCCACGACCGTTGTTCGAAATTTTCAAGCCCGCTTCGCCGTTGTTCGTCATCAGCGCAATAGCCGTTGGAGCTTGCTTGCTCATTGATCGTTCAGACTACCCAAAGGCTTTTTCTTTGGCAGTCTTAGCAATGTTTGTCGCAGTCCCAGCCGCTATGATTGCCGCTTATGTGTGCGCAACAAACATTCTCTGCCCTAACTGCAAACGAAAATGTAAATCGTCAATTCTGTCCACCGGCAATCAAAGCGCAATATGCGCTCGTTGCAAGATTGAATGGGATACGGGGCTAGGCAGCGATTAATTCGCGCAGCAAGACCCGCTGTCTGCATTGGGGCGGAAAACTGTCAACTGACACGCAATGTTAGATCAAGCCTGAGCTAGTACAGTTGAATTGTTTGTATAGCCTCAAGCATACACCGAGTGCATCACCGACGAGCAATCCATAAAGACCACCTCGAATTCGTTCCCATCTGTCATTCATAACAATCCTTCTAAAGCCTGAGGCCCGCCGTGCCCTCTGCCACCGCGCCGCCGAAAGTATCAATCATCATGTCTCCTATTTGAGCGCGATGCCGCCGCTGCTGCGCTCGCCTGTGCGCGACGACAAGACAAAGGGTTCCCATCCGTCCGGTGGGTCCCACTCTCCGTCTCCTTCGATACCTGTTGAAGAGACCTTGTGGACGATGACGCCATCAATCCCAAGTTCCTCTGTCTTCCAAAACAGCGTTCCATTTTGATCGAATGCCAGTACCTCAGATGCGGAACTCGCCAAAATAGAGAAGTCGCTACCGGCATACTCGAGTTCTTCGGCGTCGAAGAGATGACAAAAATACCCAGCCATTTTGTAGAGGACCACCTGCTCCGTCGTGATGTCGACTACAAATAAGCGCTCTCCGAAGCCGATAAACGCCTTGTTTCCCAGCATTCGAACATCTTGGAAGCAGGTGTATTCGAAGGTCTCCGCCAAATCGATTCGCAGGAATTCTCTGCCGCCGACCACGATTCCGACGCTGGCAGATACAGCGTCGCGAGAAACGGACGAGCCTACAAGAAGAGATTTTTCAAACGCAGATACGTCACCATCCAGGAACGAAATCGTCATCGCTAGCATATGAGTTCAGAGGCCTATAATGCGTTTCACTTTTCCCAAATCTTCCAGATCGCTTTGAGTAGTGGAAGCTTTTGCGATTCGTTTTGCTTGGAGACATAACTAATGGCTGCAGCCTTTTCCGGCTTCGCCTGGCGCCGCGGCATGGCCGTAACTGTCATCTCATCGGAATCGGACGGCTGCTCAACGGATGTGCCTCCTCGATGAGCAATCTGCACATAATTGGAGTGTGGCGTGGGAAGCGAATTCGTGCATTGCTTGGAACATGAGTTAACAAGAAGTGGGAGCACGTCGGTACCCACCTTCAAACTGATCCACAATTGCCAAGTCTTGTCATAGCTGATCTCGCAGCCGCAGACACTACATTTGACCGTGTCGCCATGATAACGGACTGGATTCCCCTTCAACCAAGGGAAGTGGAGACGGTATTTGTAATTGCCATACAGGACGCGGGTGCTGACGCGACTTTGCACTAGGTTCTTGCACCGTGTTAGTTCGTACGGAAACCACCGTAAGCCATACGAAGTGTAGACATCGAAGTGCGTCAACGCGGTCATTTCACCGATTTCCGGCGGAATGCGTTTGAGCTTACTGCCGTAAAGATGAATCTTGGTGACGCGCTTCAGCTTGCCGATCGATTCCGGAAGAGTGAAAATGCCAGCGTAGAGTTTAGGGCCGAGTGCCTCTAACGGTGAAAACTCTTCCGCCCCGCTCGCCTCAAGCTCGTCGATATAACGGCACAAAGCTTTCCAGGCATCCGTGGTCCGATCCTGAACATCGTTCTCGATAGGCGAGACATGTCGGTTAAATTTCATTGCACTTGCCTCCCTAGTCAAGCTTCAATATGCCGTATCGGAATACGCCGTTGAAGCGCCGCATCCTTAACGCGACTCGCCAGGTCATCGTCCTCAATCAACAATGTGCGCTTGGTCAATTCATTGACCAGTAAATACCGCGGGAGTTCATTCACCAGCTGAACGACATTAAGACCGGCGTCTTTGCATGACTGGGCGAGTTTGCGAGCCTCGCTAGATTCGAACTCTCCCAATGGAAGAGATGGTTGGCCTTTGATGCGCTCGATAACAGAGCTTAAAGACAGCGTTTGGAAATCAGGGACAACCTTCCTTATGGATCCGAGTTCTCGTGCTGATGGTCCGTCGTTTGCAAACTCGATTGTTAGCTGAACACGCTCCCCATCTATGCGAAGCAATATCCAGCCCGGCTGGGATCCGTCCCATAAATAACTATACCGCTCAACCCCCACCCAAACACCCCTGCACCTATTATTCAAAGAATCGAAAGTCAGCAGATTGCCGACCTCTCCTGATGTTCAGCAGAATAGCATCTTGCGCGCTAGAAAAATACACGAAATCCCACAGTATGGGAAAGGCGAGACGCCTTGCGAGAATGTGCAGACGCACTAACCTGATTGTATGGTGGCGACAAACCAGAGTGCGGGCCGACGATGGTGAGATCACTCAGCAACCCAGTGGTCGCACGCTTAGCACCGATGTGCCTGCACAATGAGCCGCTGAGAAGTCTGTATCTCTAGCGCTGCAAGAAGGCTGCCAGTAACATACGCCCCTTTTTTCAATTGGGCGACGTGGTCGACATTCGCGAGCAGTACCCTTTATTTCCGACTGCGCGGGCCCGTGACATCGCAGCCGAATTAGGAATTCGCTACCCAATGTACGTAGGGACCCAAGTTCCCTTTGTGGTGACCCCAGACTTTGCTGTCACTTTGGCCGATGCTCAAGGCAAGCGTCGCATTGCGATCAGAACGTGCAAGTACGAGGACGAACTGTCGGACCCGAACAATGGATTGGCGGTCCTCGAAAAGTTAGAGCTGGAGCGGGCAATTTGGGTAGATCAAGGAGTCACAGACTGGATGATCGTGACCGACCAGTTAATGGGGGCGATCCTCAAGGACAACTTGGACTGGCTCCATAAGTCCGCATTTTCGAAATTTCTCCAGGAATGGAAATGGCAATGGAGTGGCAGCACCTCTGAGGTGGCGACTACCAGCGTTTGGCAGCTTCCAGCAACTGCTGCCGGCACAGGTCCACACGTTCGCCTTTGGACGCCCCCTTGGCATGGGCAAGGTAAAGCGAAAACTGTGGCGCGCGCCTGGGCTGGGATACTGCGATGAGCCGGCCCGAGTCCAGCGCCTGTCGGCACAGGCATTCCGGCAATACCGCCAGGCCCGCGCCAGCCAGGGCAGCCTCCATCGCGGCGTGAAAGTCGGGTACGACGATGGCCGGTTTGTCCGCCGCCGCACCATACACATCGCGCCAGTAGGCTTGCAAAGGCGGCACCGGCCCTTGCTGGTCGATCAGCGGCAAGCCTTTCGGCGCGCTGGATTTGGGCAGGCGCTCGCGCCAGGCGGGCGAGCAGGCAAGAAGGCGTTCGCCTTCATGCAGCAGCGTGTATTCCACTCCTGCGTGTGGAATGCGCGCCAGGCAAACCGCCAGGTCAATTTTCCCCTCGCTTAATGCGGCCAGCAAGCCCGGCGGCGGCAGCGCATGGATATCCAGGCGGATGCCGTGCGCGGTAACCGGGCTTAAGGCCGCAAGCAGCAAGCTGGAAAATCCACTGCTGGTGCCCACGTGGACAATGCCAGCCAATGCGCCGCGCGACGTCACGCCGTTCTCCAGCAAAGCTTCCAGCGCATCAAGGTGCGGCGCCGCCTGCCGTTCCAGTTCGGCGGCGGCGGGTGTCGGTGACAGTCCGCGCGGCAGGCGCACAAACAGCGGCGTTTTCAGCCGCGATTCAAGAATCTTGATATGGCGCGATACCGCGGGCTGCGTGAGTTGCAGTTGCGTGGCCGCGCGCGAAATCGAGTTGTGCCGGAACACCGCGAGGAAGGAGCGAAGATGAGGCAAGTAGGACATTGGTCACCAAGGCATCAAAAATTTTATGGATAGACCCATAATTGATGATTGGAATATAGCCTGAAACTTCCTTACCCTGCATGCATTGCACATCAACCGGAGAGCAAGCATGTCCACCCCTGTTTCCCTGATTTCCACCTACCCTGACCTGCGTGGCAAGGTAGCCCTGGTCACCGGCGGTTCGCGCGGTATTGGCGCCGCCACCTGCATGGCGCTGGCGCGCAATGGTGTGAAGGTCGCCGTCAACGGTCGTGATGAAGCGGCGATTGATGCCGTCGTCGCCAGCATCCAGGCGCAGGGCGGCACGGCAATGGCGGCGCCGGCCGATTGCTCCAGCCTGTCGTCCGTGAGGGCAATGCAGGAAAATGTCTCCGCCGCACTGGGCGCGCCTGAACTCCTGCTCCCGTTTGCGGGGGGCGGCAGCAGCAAGCCCATGCCCTTCTCTGAAATCAGCGAACAGGATTGGCGTTCCAGTCTGGACCAGAACCTGACCTCCACCTTCTTCGTGTTGAAATGCTTCCTGCCCGCCCTGCTGGCGCGCGGCGGCGGGGCCATTGTGACGATGGCGTCGGCCGGTGGACGGATGGCGGCGGGCGCGCCGGCAGCTTATGGCGCAGCAAAGGCGGGCGTCATTATGCTTACCCGCCATCTGGCGGCCGAAATTGGCGCCAGCGGCATCAGGGTCAATTGCATTTCCCCTTCTGCGATCCTGACCGAAAGGACCGCAGCCCGCATTCCTCCCGAACGACAGGAGCACATGCGGGCCGGGTTTCCCTTGGGACGCCTGGGGCAGACGGAGGATGTCGCGGCCGCAGCATTGTTCCTGCTGTCCTCGGCCTCGGCCTGGATTACAGGCGCGACGCTGGACGTTGCAGGCGGCCGTGTGATGTCCTGATCAGCTGAGTTTCATGGTCAGTTCGACATCTTCCGCGAACGGTAGCGACAGGTAGTTGCCTTGCGGCGCGCGCACCATGGTCATGTACTCGGGGCAGTAATCGGCGTTGTCGGCGACGATCAGGGCGCCGGGACGCAGGCGGTCCTGCACCAGGCGGAACACGTCCGAATACAGGCCCTTGGCGCCGTCCAGCAGCAGCAAATCGATCTGCTCCGGCAAGCCGGTGCGCAGGGTTTCCAGCGCATCGCCTTCGCGGATTTCCACCAGCTCGAGCAGGCCGCCGTCGGCCAGGTTGCTCCGAGCGCGCTGCGCCTTGGACGGTTCAAACTCGGTGGTGATCAAGTGGCCGCCGCCGTTGTCGCGCAGGGCCGCGGCAAGATGCAGGGTCGAAATGCCGAACGAAGTGCCGAATTCGACGATCGTGCGCGCCTTCATGCTGCGCGCCAGCATGTACAGCAGCGTGCCGGTCTCGCGTGACACCGGCAGCGCGGCTTCCTTCAAATCCGCGTAAATCTCCCGGTATCCGGTTTTACTGCTGATGATGCTGGCACGCTGCGTCGGCGGCAGCGCGGCGAAGGCCGCCAGCGCCGGTACCCTGGCGTTATCGGATTCGGCAAACAGGCGTTCCAGCAGGGGCGCGACAGGCAAGGAAGTGAGGGTAGTCATGGGGGGATTCCTTTTTGATGTAAGAGAAGGAATAATATGAAGAATTCTTCATATTTTAAATTCGCGTTCCCGGCGCCCCTCATGACCGACCGTCCAACTCCCCCTATTTCCTCGCGCAGGAAGCCAAAACAGGAGCGTTCCAGCGAGCTGGTGCGCGCCATTCTCCAGGCAGCTATTCAGGTTTTGGCGAAAGAAGGCATCCGCCGCTTCACCACAACGCGCGTGGCGGAGCGCGCCGGGGTGAGTGTCGGCTCGGTGTACCAGTACTTTCCCAACAAGGCGTCCATCCTGTTCCGCCTGCAAAGCGACGAATGGCGGCAGACGGCGGCCATGCTGGATGCGATCCTGCACGATGCCGCGCAGCCGCCGCTGGCGCGCCTGCGCTTGCTGGTTCATGCCTTTGTGCGCTCGGAGTGCGAAGAAGCGGAGGTCCGCACCGCCCTGAACGACGCGGCGCCCTTCTACCGCGACGCGCCGGAAGCCTTGGACGCGCAGGCGGCAGGCGACCATATGTTCCACGCCTTCATTGACGAAGTTTTGCCCGGCGTTACCGAACCGGTGCGAAAAATGGCGGGCGACCTGGTCATGGCGACGCTGACCGCCGTCGGCCAGCAGTTTTCCGAGGAACCGCGTACGGACGCGGAAATCACGGCCTATGCGGATGCCATGGCCGATATGCTGTGCGCCTATATGGCCAGCCTGGCGCCTTAGCCGTTCAGGGCAGCGGGGATTTCTGGATCCGTTCGATGGTTTTGTCCGCCAGCATTTCCCGTAGCACGCGCGTCAGCTCGGGCACCATGGATGCATGCTTTTTGTGCAGGTAGTGGTAGACGGGAAAGGACGCCAGCGCCGGTTCCAGCACGGTAATGCCCTCCAGGTTCATGGATTTGATAATGGCCAGGCCGGAAGCCCGATTGCCCAATACAAGGTCGGTACGCCCCACCATCATCTTTTCAAAGGCCAATGCCATGGTAGGCACCGGCTCGATCCGCATGCCATGCGTGTTTTCATGCACGATCTTGATACCGCGTGTGAAGCCCAGGGTATAGGGGCGCAGGCTTTCCCATCCGCTCACCACGAAAGACGTGCCGTGCGAGAAAATCACGATCTCGTAGGTTTGCAAGGGGACCGGCACGATGACAAGGTTCGGATACTCCCGCTCCATGCCCAGCTTACGGTAGAGTTCACCATCCATCTTGCCTTCATTCGCATAGACCAGGGTGCGCTCGCCGGGCAACTTGTGGACCGTCAGCGAAATCCCCATCCGGCGATAGGCCTCCCGCATGATCTGCTCGGCAACGGCCGTGGCCGGATCGTTCCCGACCAGCGTGGAGATATTGATTTCGCGTACCTGCTCGCCTGCCATCGCGGGCAGGGCGGCCACGAGCATCATTCCCAGTATTGTGCGGCGTCGCATCGACAGGGCCTCCCAACCATCCCGGCATAAGCCTAGATATCAGGATAGTTCCCTATCGACCAGTCAGCAATTGGAAATCTGATTACACCTGGCTGTAGCCGCCGTCGACCACAAGTTCCACCCCATTCACGTAGCTGGAAGCGGGCGATGCCAGGAACAGCACGGCGGCGGCAATTTCCCCGGTTTCGCCCATGCGGCCGGCCGGCGCCGTTTCGCCCAGCATTTGCGTGACGCCTTCGAGCTTGGCCTCATCCAGGCCCAGGCCGTTTTCCAGGATCGGGGTACGCGTCATGCCTGGGCTGACGGCGTTGACGCGGATGCGGCGCGGTTTCAGATCGCTGGCCCAGGAACGGGCGAACGAGCGTACGGCGGCCTTGGACGCGTTGTACAGGCTCAGGTTCGGCATGCCGAGGTTGGCGGCGATGGAGGCATTCAGCACGATCGCGCCGCCGTCGTTGATCAGGGGCAGCAAGGTCTGCACCGTGAAGAACACGCCCTTCACATTGGTATCGAACAGGCGGTCGAAGGTGGCCGGGGTGGT
The DNA here is from genome assembly GCF_000425385.1 of Pseudoduganella violaceinigra DSM 15887. Classification (GTDB taxonomy): domain Bacteria; phylum Pseudomonadota; class Gammaproteobacteria; order Burkholderiales; family Burkholderiaceae_D; genus Rugamonas; species Rugamonas violaceinigra. Next base: position 376,999 of record NZ_KE384356.1, read on the forward strand.
GTCGCCGAACTCGTTGTAGAAGGCGATACCGGCATTGGCAAACAGGAAATCGAGCCGATCGCCGCGCTGGACGATTTCGCCGTGCAGCGCGGCCAGGCTGGCAATGTCCGAACTGTCGGCGACCAGGGCGATGGCGCGCTCGCCCAGTTGCGCTTGCGCGGCAGCCAGCTTAGCCTGGTCGCGCCCGGTGATATAGACGCGGCGCGCGCCCTGCGCCAGCAGGGCCTGTGCCGTTGCCAGGCCAATGCCCGATGAAGCGCCGGTGATCAGGGCGGTCTTTTGTTCGAATTGTTGCATGGTGTCCTTTGCCGTTTAGTGAGTAAAAAGACAAGTATGCCAGTCTTCGGGGGAAAGCGTTGTCCGACCGAAATAAAAAGTGGGCGGGTCCCCGCACGATAGGTTTCGCCAAGCCTTTTATGGCTATACTGTTCCCCAAAAGAAATTTCCTAGAGGTAATAATGGACGACACAATCGAACACGGCGACGGCTCGCCCAAGCTGGCCGCCGTACTGGCTTCCGCAACCCTGCTGAGCGCCTGCGGCGGCGGTGGGAGCGGCGGGGATAGCGCTGGCGGCACCTCGGCTGTCCCGCCAACGCCCATCGAACCCGTTTCCGACAGCCAGGCCGCGCGTTTCCTGGCCCAGGCCTCGATGGGCACGACCCGCGAGCTGATGAAGCAGGTGCAGGCCGTCGGCACCAGCAGGTGGCTGGACGACCAGATGGCCATGCCGGCTTCGCAATCGCGCTGGGACTGGCTGATGGCCAAGGGCTTCAACGCCCTGGAAAACAAGAATTCCCAGGCCGGCATCGACGCCGCGCTGTGGCGCAAGCTGATCGCTTCCCCGGATACGCTGCGCCAGCGCGTGACGCTGGCCCTGTCCGAAATCGTGGTCGCCTCGCTGGACGGCTTTACCGGCTCCTGGCGCGCCTTTACCGGCGCCTACTACATGGACATCCTGGAGGCCAACGCCTTCGGCAACTACCGCACCTTGCTGCAGCAGGTCACCCTCTCGTCCTCAATGGGCGAGTACCTGACCTATCGCGGCAACGCCAAGGCCAATCCGAAAACCGGTTCCATGCCGGACGAGAACTACGCCCGCGAAGTCATGCAGCTGTTCACCATCGGCCTGCTGAAACTGAACGCGGACGGCACGGCCACCGCCCAGGAAACCTACACGCAGGCCGATATCTCCGGCCTGGCCCGCGTCTTCACCGGCTGGGACTACGACCTTGCCGGCGGCACCTCCGACACGCCGGAATACCGCAAGCGGCCGATGATCCAGGCCGGCAACAAGTACGAAAGCGGCGAAAAATCCTTCCTCGGTACCACGATCGCCGCCGGCGTCGATGCCGGCACGGCCCTGAACAAGGCGCTCGACACCATCTTCGCCCATCCGAACGTGGCGCCATTCGTGTCGAAACAGCTGATCCAGCGCCTGGTCACCAGCAACCCGGCACCCGCCTATGTGGAGCGCGTGGCCGCCGTGTTCAACAACAACGGCAGCGGCGTCAAAGGCGACCTGAAAGCGGTCATCAAGGCGATCCTGCTGGACCCGGAAGCACGCTCCGCTGCCAACCTGGCCGCACCGGGCTTCGGCAAGGTGCGCGAACCCATCCTGCGCTTTACCGCCTGGGCCCGCGCATATAACGCCAGCTCCCCAAGCGACGCCTGGGCCATCGGCAATACCAGCGAACCGTCGTCCCGCCTGGGCCAAAGCCCGCTGCACTCGCCGAGCGTTTTCAACTTCTTCCGCCCCGGCTATGTGCCGCCGGCCCTGGGCATCACCGCTCCGGAATTCCAGATCGTCAACGAGACCAGCGTGGTCGGCTACGTCAACTACATGCAGTCCGCCATCAGCAGGGGTGTGGGCGACGTCAAGGCCGATTACTCCGCGCTGCTGCCGCTGGCCGATAACGTGCCGGCCCTGGTCGACGAGATCAACCTGGTGCTGACGTCCAACCAGCTGAGTGGCGACACCGTCACCCTGCTGCGCAATGCCATTTCCAGCATGCCGACCGGCACCGATGCCGCGCGTTCCAACCGGATCTATGCGGCGCTCACGCTGGTCATGGCATCCCCCGAATTCATCGTCCAGAAATAAAGGCCACCACCATGACTACTCAAGCTTCGCGCCGCGCCTTCCTCAAGCGCGCATCGGCACTCGGCGTGGCGGGCGTGGCCGCCCCCTGGGCGATCAACCTGATGTCCATCGCCGAGGCGGCGGCCGCCACCGCGACCGACTACAAGGCCCTGGTCTGCGTCTTCCTGTACGGCGGCAACGACTATGCCAACACCGTGGTGCCGTACGACGCCGCCAACTACGCGCTGTACCAGCAGCTGCGCCCCACCATCGCTTATGCGCGCGACGCGCTGACGGCAACGGCCCTGGCGCCAAGCACCCCGGTGCTGGATTCGACTGGCGCGGCGCGCGACTTCGCCCTGGCGCCGGCGCTTTCCCCGCTGCTGCCGATCTTCAACGCCGGCTATATGGGCGTGATGCTGAATGTCGGCCCGCTGGTCCAGCCGACGAGCAAGGCGCAATACCAAGCCAGATCCGTACCGCTGCCGCCCAAGCTGTTTTCGCACAACGACCAGCAGTCGATCTGGCAATCCTCCGCGCCGGAAGGTTCGCGTTCGGGCTGGGGCGGGCGCCTGGGCGACCTGTTCGAATCCGCCAACGGCAATGCCACCTTCACCTGCGTCAACGTGTCCGGCAACGCCGTCTACATGGCGGGCAAGTCGGTATCGCAATACCAGGTCTCGCCCAATGGCTCGATGCAGTTCTCCGGTCTGAAGTCGCCGCTGTTCGGTTCTTCCGCCGCCACCGACGCCTTCCGCACCCTGATCACCCAGCCGCGCACGCATTCCCTGGAAAACGAATACAACCGCGTGACACGCCGTTCGGTCGATGCCAACGTGGCGCTGACTTCGGCGCTGGCGACCGCCCCTGCGCTGACCACGGTATTCCCGGCATCGAATTCGCTGGGCGACCAGCTGAAGATGGTCGCCCGCATGATCTCGGCGAACGGCAGCCTGGGCGCCAAGCGCCAGGTATTCTTTGTCTCGATGGGCGGCTTCGACACCCACGACAGCCTGGCCGCAACCCACCCGGTGCTGATGGGCAAACTGGCCGACGCCATGTCCGCCTTCTACCAGGCGACCGTGGAACTGGGCGTGGCCGACAAGGTGACCAGCTTCACCGCTTCCGACTTCGGGCGCACCCTGGTGGCCAACAACGACGGTTCCGACCATGGCTGGGGCAGCATGCACTTCATGATGGGCGGCGCGGTCAAAGGCAAGCGCTTCTACGGCACCGCGCCGGTGGTCGCCAACAACGGGCCGGACGATGTGGGCCAGGGCCGCTTGCTGCCAAGCACTTCGGTCGACCAGTATGCTGCCACGCTGGGCAAGTGGCTGGGCGCCAGCGATAGCGAGCTGCTGACGCTGCTGCCCAACCTGGCCAACTACAGCACGCGCGACCTGGGCTTCCTGTAAGCGTGGACCGAGGTGCCGGGCGCTCTCAAGCGGGTCCGGCGCTGCCGCGCAGCTCCTCCAGGGCCCTTTGCTGGGCCGTCACGTCGCGGGCCACGCCCGACAGCCGGACTGCCCGGCGCGGGTCGCCAGCGAATTCGGCGCGGCCGCTGAACGCCAGCCAGCGTTCGATCCCGTCCGCGCCGACCATGCGCACTTCCTCGCGCAAAATACCGTCGCCATCGGGATCGAACGCCCGCCGGACGACGGCGTCATGGCGTTCGCGGTCGCCGGAATGGATCATGGCTTCCATTGCGTCCACCTGCGTCAAGGCGGCGCCGGCCGGCATGCCCAGCAAGGCCGGCAGCCGTGCGTCGGCCTCGATCCGGCCCTCCTCCGGCAGCCACTCGAAATAGCCCAGTCCTGCGGCCTCGAATGCTTCCCGTAGTCTTTTCTCGCTGGCGCGCAAGGCATCGTCGGAACGCTTGCGCTCGCTGATGTCCCGGAACAGGATGCCGACGCGGTGCAATTCCGGAGCGCCGACGCGGAACGCGTTCACGTCGTAAAAACGATTGAGTTCCTTGGCCTCGCGCTGGAAGCGCATCGGCTCGCCTGTCAGTGCGATGCGTCCGTACATGTCGAACCAATACGGTTCGTGCTTCGGTGCGATCTCGCGCATCCAGCGTCCCGCGGCGTTTTCAATCCCCGTCTGGCGCTCGACTTCAGGGTTGATCTGCAGGAACAGATAATCGACCGGCTTTTGCTCCGCGTCGAACAGCACTTCGATAATGCAGAACCCCTCGTCAATGGAATCGAACAGGGAGCGGAACTGTCCTTCCGAATCGCTCAAGGCTTGCTCGCTGGCCTTCCGCTCGGTAATGTCGGTGGCGGTGCCGAACCACTTAACGATGGCGCCTTGATCGTCGAGCACCGGTATGGCGCGCGAAAAGACCCAGCCGATGCTGCCATCGATGCGCACCACCCGGTGCTCCAGCTGGAAATAGCTGCGTCCCGCAATCGCCTGCTGGATGGTCAGCCAGACGCGCGGCATCTCATCCTCGGGGATATATTCACTCTTCCAGTCGCTGCGCGGAATGTCCGTGGTGGTGATGAAGTTCTTGCCTTCCAGTGAGCGCATCTCCAGCCAGTCGGCGCTCATTTCGTAGACGATTTCGGACGTCGCGCTGATGAAGGACCTGAGTTTCTGCTCGGATGCCGCCAGCGCCGCTTCCGACCGCTTCCGTTCGGTGATATCGAAGAAAGTGAGCACCACGCCGTCGATCCGGTCATGCGAGGCATAGCAGGGCAGGATGCGTGCGAAAAACCATTGGTCCGCCAATCCGCGCACTTCCTGCTCGACCGGATCGCCGCCGTCCAGCACGGTCTGCGCGTCCGCCATCAAATCCGGATAATCCAGCCCCGCGTGCAGGTCGCTCAGCGGGCGCCCGATGTCGGAAGGAATGAGCCGGAACAAGTCCAGCGCGCGTGGCGTGTAGCGCATGATCTTCAGTTCGCGGTTGAGGAAGACGATGGGAATCGAGGCCGCGTTCATCAGGTTGTTGAGGTCGCTGTTGATCTGTTCCAGCTCGCCCAATTTCTCGCTCAGCACCGCATTGACGGCAGTCAGCTCGGCGTTCATCGAACGCAGCTCCTGCCGGTTGAGGTCCAGTTCCTCCAGCGTCGCATGGAGTTCGTGGGTAATGACCTGGAGCTGGCGCTGGTCGGCAGTGTTCGGGGCATCCTGCAAGCCGATGCCCTGCAGATGTTGTTGCAGTATGTCGAGCTGGTCTTGTAACTGGTTCAGGGTGGCGCTTGCCCTGCCGCCACGCGCCCGCGCTTCCTTGCCAAGCGCGGCCCGCTCGATCGACAGTGAGCGCTCGATGGCGCCGTAGCCATGCTTCTCAAGTCCGGGATCGCCACTGCGGCGAAAGATCCGGTATTTGTCGTCGATCGGAAAGAACGATTTGTTGAACTCTCTCGGCCCCTCCACCGGCCCAAGGAACAGCAGGCCTTGCGGCTCCAGCGACCGGTCGAACATATCGATGATCCGGCGTTGTCCATCCGGGTTGAGGTAGATCAGCAGGTTGCGGCAGCTGATCAGGTCCATGCGGGCGAAGTTGGGATCCCATACCACGTCATGCTCGGCAAACAGCACAATCTGGCGCAGCTCGCGCTTGACCCGGTAGCCGGCGGCCTCTTTCTGGAAAAAGCGCACCAGACGTTCCGGGCCGACCGGATTCGCCACGCTGGGCCGGTACAGCCCGGCCCGCGCCGTTTCAATGGCACTGCGGTCGAGGTCGCAGCCAAATACCTGAATGCCGGGCGGCTTATCGAGCGTCTGTGCATGTTCCAGCAACAGCATGGCGATGGAATAGGCTTCCTCGCCCGTCGCGCAGGCGGGCACCCAGACCCGCACAAAATCCGCTTCGCCTTTGCCTTCGAACAGTCCGGGCAAATAGGCCGCCAGCGCGGCAAATGCCTCGCGGTCGCGGAAAAATTCTGTGACTGAAACCAGCAGATCGCGGATCAGGGCGTCCGGTTCAGACGCATCCGCTTCAAGCAGTTTCAGGTAATCGCTGGATTGGATTGAATGGGTAGACTCCATGCGCCGCCGCAAGTGCCGCAGCAGCACGAGCGGCCTGTGGCAGGAAAAGTCGCGTCCGGTTCGCCGGCGCAGCGCCTCGACCGCCTCGCGCACCAGGCCAGATTCCTCTTCCGTCAGCGTTAAGAAGAGGTCTGGGCTGGCCGGGCGGTGGGACGGCGGCTGGCGCAGCGGCAGGTCGATGCCGAAATTGGCCAGCAAGCGCTGCGGCATTTCAGCCACGCGTAAGACCGCGTCGGCGCAGCCGCGGTTGATCGCCGAACGGGGCATGATGTCCTGCGTCGCCTCCTTCGGGTCCTGCACCAGCGCCAGGCCGTCGGCCTTGACGATGGTCTCGAGCCCGGCGGTGCCGTCGGAATCGGCACCGGACAGCAGGATCCCGGCGATCTGTCCCCGTCCGGCTTGCGCAAGGGAAGCGAACAGCGCGTCAATAACGGCAACCCTGCCGCCAACGATATTAAGCGGCTCGACCTTCAGCCGGTCCTTGTCGCGGGTCAGGACCTGGCCAGGCGGAATCACATACACATGATTGGCTTCCATCTGGAGCTTGTCGCGTGCATGCATGACTTTCAAGGCGCAACGCCTTTGCAATAAAGTCGGCAGCAGGCTTTCCTCGGCGGGGGGAATGTGCACAGCGACCAGGAATGCTATGCCGCAATTTTCCGGCATGAGTTCGAAAAACTGCACGAGCGCGTCGACGCTGCCGGCCGATCCGCCGATCGCGACCAGCGGCACCTCCACCACGCAGACAATATCCTTCGAATGGCCAGGCATGGGTTTCCCTTCCATTGCCTATTGGGGGCTGATCCCAGTATGGTACTACGGCCCCGGGCAGGAAATCTGCCCTTGCCTGGCTCTCCCGGCAGGCTTGCACACCGCGGTGACAGGCCGGCCACACCGGGCTTATACCCGCGGCAGCTGCTTGGTCACGCAGTGAATGCCGCCGCCGCCCGCGGCGATCGGGTCGATATCCAGCTGCACGATGTCGCGGCCCGGGTAGAGCTTGGCCAACAGGTCGCGGCAGTAGCCGTCCGCTTCAGTATCGCCGAATTGCGGTGCGATCACGGCGCCGTTGATGGGCAGGTAGTTGATATAGCCTGCGGCGAAATCCGGATTCCCTTCGCTGAAGCGGCTGCTGCGCGGCCTGGCCGGCGGCGGCAGGATGTGGATTTCCAGGCGGCGGCCATCGGCGTCGCTGGCGTTCTTCAAGATCTCCAGGTGCTTGCGGGTGATGGCATAGTCGTGCGATTGCGGATCATCGTCGCGGTTGACGACCACCAGGCCCGGCCGCACAAAGCGGGCGTAGAAGTCGACGTGGGCGTCGGTGATGTCCTTGTCGCGAATGCCGGGCAGCCAGATGATCTTGCGCAAGCCGAGGCGCAGCTTCAGTTCCGCTTCGATCTGGGCCCTGCTCATGCGCGGATTGCGGTTGGCGTTGACCCAGCAGCTCTCGGTCATGATGCCGGTGCCATGGCCATCCACTTCGATGCCGCCGCCTTCGCCGACCAGGGAGCTGATGATATAGCTGGCTTCCAGGTCTTCGCTCAGTGCCTTGGCGACGCGCGTATCGCTGCCGGCGCGCTGTTTGCCGCCCCAGCCGTTGAAATTGAAGTCGACCAGACCCAGGTTGCCGGTGCCGTCGACCACGAAGCAGCCGCCGTAGTCGCGCACCCAGATATCGTCCAGCGCCACGGGGAAGTAGTCGATATTGGTGAATCCGCAATCGCGCTGCGCCTGCGCCAGCTGCGATGGGCGGCAGAACACCGTCACCGGCTGGTAGCGCGCGATGGCCTGGGCCAGGCGCGCGACAGTAGCGTTGACCGGACCCGCCCAGTCCTTCCACACCGCGCTCGATGCCGCATAGGAAACGAACACGCGCTCCTGCGGCAGGTGCTCGTCGGGCATAGTCCAGCTGCCTGCGGCGGCGGCGCCGCGCGCGCTGGCTGCGCCTGTGGTCAATCCAAGTAAGGCGCCTGCGGCGATTTGCTGTATGAAGGTTCTGCGGGTCGGCATATGGTCTCCTGTGGTGGCCGGTTGTGAGTCAAACAGGTTCTTGCTGTGTCGTGCAGTGGATGCCGCCGCCACCGGCGGCAATGGCGTCGATATTCAGCTGGACGATCTGGTGGCCCGGCAGCTGCGCCGCCAGCGCGTTGCGGGCGGCGGTATCGGCTACCGGGTCGCCGAACTCGGGCAGAAACAGCGCTTTATCGGTCAGCAGGAAGTTCACATAGCCTGCCGCGAAATTCTTGCCCGAATAGGCCGGGCGCACTTGGGACGGCGTTTCCAGTGTGATGATTTGCAGCGGCTGGCCGCGGGCGTCGCTTGCTGTGCGCAGTAGTTCAATATGGCGTCGGGTTACAGTGTAGTCAAAGGAAGTGCGGTCGTTGTCCAGCGCCGCGACCACCACGCCGGGCTTGAGGAAGCGCGCGTAGAAGTCGGTGTGGCCGTCCGTGATATCGTGGTTGGCGATGCCCGGCAGCCAGAGGATCTTCTCCAGGCCCAGCAGGCGCTTGAGTTCCTGCTCCGCGTCCGCCTTGCCGACGCCCGGATTGCGGTTGTCGTTGAGCATGCAGCTCTCGGTGATGATCGCCGTGCCCTGCCCGTCGACCTCGATGCCCCCGCCTTCCATCACCAGGCGGCTGCGCAGCAGGGGAACGTTGCTGAGCTCGGCCATGCGTGCCGCCACAGTGGCGTCGCGGGCATGCGCCTGCTTATTGCCCCAGCCGTTGAAATTGAAGCTGAGGGCGGCGCGTTCGCCGCGCCCATTGCGGACGAAGACGCAGCCGGTGTCGCGCATCCAGAGGTCGTCGATGGCGTGTTCAAACAACTGCACGCTGGCGCCGCACAGCTGGCGCGCGGTGGCCAGGTCTTCCGGATTGACCAGCATCTTGACCGGATGGTGGGCGCTGATGGCGTTGGCGATGCGGGCCAGGGCCTGCTGCGCCGGCTGGCTCAGCTTGGCACCCCAAATCGCTTCTTTCGCAGCGAACGCCATCCAAACGGCACGTTGCTGGCTGCCTTCGTCCGGCATCTGCCAGCTACTTGCTTGCGGGTTTGGTTGCGGGATCACGGGGGCCGAGCCGCCGTGATCTCCGCCGCCATCCCCGCCGCCGCCGCAGGCGGAGAGCAGGCCACCCGCCAGCCCCAGGCCGCCCAGGCGTAAGAAAGTACGTCGATTTGTCATGGTGAGTGTTAGTTGCGGTTCGAAAGTCTGATTCTACGAACCGCCACTCATGCAAACAATTGACGTTTCTTGCTCGAATCAATCGATCTTGCTCATGATTGGCTCATCTGCCCGGGCAAAATGCAGCAGGCTGTCGAAGATTTCCCGGATCAGGGGGAGGCGGGTGTCGCCTTCAATCCGGGCCATCCAGACCGTCCCCAGGCCCAGGCTGGGATAGCCCGGCAGCAACTGCAACTGGCCTGAGCGCAGGGCGTCATCGGCCAGCAAGCGCGACACCAGGGCCACGCCGCGCCCGCGTACGGCCGCATCCAGCGCCAGGCGCGGATCGTCATAGATTGCCGCCTTGCGGCGGGCGCCAAAATGCTGGCGGATGAAGGGGCCGATCCTGTCGCTGGTCAAGTCCTGTTCTATGCATACCAAGCCCGCATCCGGGGCCGGGACCAGCCTTGGCGTGCACACCGCCACCAGTTCGTCGGCCAGCAGCGGCTCCTCATGCAGGCCCTGCTGCTTGAGCGGTTCGGTGGTAATGACGATGTCGACATCGAGCTCGTCGACATAGCGCGCCGTTTCGTCGATGGAAATGATCGGGCACAAGGCCGGGTGGGCTTCGCGCAGGCGGTCGACGCGCGGCTGCAGCCAGCCACTGGCGATATGCGCCGGGCACACAATGGTGGCCAGGCTGTCGTCCATATAGGTTTCGATGCGATTGAGGCCGTTCTGCAGCTGCTCCAGCGATTTGCCGACGCTATCCAGCAGCAGCCGCCCCGCCACGGTCAGCTCCACGCCCCGCCCTTTGCGGCGGAACAGGGGTTGGCCGAGCTGCTGCTCCAGCTGGGCGATCTGGTGGCTGATAGCTGATTGCGATATGCACAATTCGTCCGCCGCGCGCGAATAATTGCCGAGGCGGGCAGCCGCTTCGAAACCGATCAGGAACTTGAAAGAAGGCAGTCTGGAATTGGGCATGTGGGCTCGGCCGATGGTTATCCGCCAAATTCTACAAAATGTAACCTTGATTGCGCTGTTCGCGCATTTGGGGGAACTTAGCAAGACAATAACCAGACAGGATGTCCTCCAATGAAAAAGTCGAATAAATTTGCCCCGGTCGTGGCCGCCGGCATGCTCACCCTGGCGGCCTGCAGTACGCAGAACCCCGGGCAGGTTCCTGTCGCTGCAACGCCCCAGCCGGGCGTGGTGCCGATGGCCGCGCCGGCGCCCATCGAAGAACGCCGCGTGATCGCCAATGCCACCGGTGCGCGCCTTGCGAAGCCGGTTGCCCCGATGATGGGCTATGCGTCTTCCATGCCGCCGCCGATGCCGCAATTCGCCCCGTCGGCCGACAAGTTCCCCGACAAGGACAGCAACAAATCCGTGCTGGTGAGCGAGCAGCCGGTATCGACCTTCAGCGTGGATGTGGATACCGCTTCCTATGCATTCGTACGCCGCATGCTGTCCGACGGCCGCATGCCGCCGTCGCAGGCCGTGCGCGTGGAGGAGATGGTCAACTACTTCCCGTACAAATATTCCGTGCCGGCCAAGGCCAGCGAGCCGTTCGCCGTCACGACCGAAGTGATGCCAAGCCCTTGGCAGCAAGGCAACCAGCTGGTCCACATCGCGCTGAAAGGCTATGACATCAAGACCGCCGAACGCCCGCGCGCCAACGTGGTACTGCTGGTGGATATTTCGGGCTCGATGGCCTCGCGCGACCGCCTGCCGCTGCTGCAGCAAGGCTTCCGCCTGTTCGCTGAGCAGTTGCGCGATGACGATATGGTCTCCATCGTCACTTACGCCAATGGCACCGCGGTGGCGCTGGAGCCGACCAAAGGCAAGGACAAGCAGAAGATCATCGACGTGATCAACAACCTGCACGCGAACGGCGGCACGGCCGGCGGCGACGGACTACAGCGCGCCTACGCACAGGCCGAGCGCAACTTCGACCCGCAAGCCGTCAACCGCGTGATCCTGGCGACGGATGGCGATTTCAATATCGGCATCACCGATCCCAAGCAGCTGGAAAAATTCATCGTCGACAAGCGTAAATCCGGCGTCTACCTGTCGGTCTTCGGCGTCGGCCTGGGCAACCTGAACGACGCGCTGATCCAGCGCCTGACCCAGTCCGGCAACGGCAACGCGGCCTACATCGATACCCTGCTCGAAGCGCGCAAGGCGCTGTCGCAGGAACTGGGATCGACCATGTTCCCGATTGCGAACGATGTGAAAGTGCAGGTGGAATTCAATCCCGCGCAGGTGGCGGCTTACCGCCTGGTCGGCTACGAGACCCGCATGCTGAACCGCCAAGACTTCAAGGACGACAAGGTCGACGCGGGCGATATGGGGGCCGGCCACACCGTCACGGCCATCTACGAAATCACTCCGGCCGCCAATGCCGGCAAGCTGGTGGATCCGCTGCGCTACGCCCAGCCGGGCAAACAGAAGCCTGCCGCCGCAAGCAAAGGCGAAGAGCTGTGCTTCGTCAAGGTGCGCTACAAGTTGCCGGGCGAATCCACCAGCAAGCAGATGGAGCGTCCCGTGCTTGCGGCTAGCGCGCATGACTCGCTCAATGGCGTGCCGGATGACCAGCGCTTCGCCGTCGCAGTTGCGGCGTTCGGCCAGCGCCTGCGCGGAGAGCAGCAGGTGGCGGACTTCAGCTACGGCGATATCGCCAAACTGGCGGAAGGTGCGCGCGGCGCCGACCCCGAAGGTTATCGCGCCGAATTCGTACGGATGGTGCGAATGGCGGAGTCCCTGGGCAAGGTCGGCGAGACCGCGCAGCGTTGATGCCGGCTATTTGAGCGTGACGTTCCAGTTGCGCTCAACGCATTTCACATAGTTGCCGGCGATAAGGGCGCTGTAAGGCGTCTGGTAGTTCACCAGCTGGCATTGGTAATCGCCCCCGCTGTTCCAGTTCTTTTCCCAATAGATGTTGTAGGAAGCGGAACTGGAGGGGCCGAAGCGCTGCATCGTGGCGCATGACAGCTGTTCCCCTTTCACATCCCAGCCAAGGTCCGCCGCGAACTGCCGGTAGTAATCGATGCGGTTCTGTGCCGCCGGCTTTTCGCTGCCGGTGCCGCACTCCGCATTGATGATCATGATCGTGGTGGCGAAGTTGTTTCCGGCCCCGGCGGCGGTGTCGCTGGCGTTGGGAACCCAGCTGCCGTCGATCACGTGCAGCATCGACGGCTTGGGTGGCTGCGGATAGACGAAGAAGAACGTGGCCGACGCCAGGTTCAGCCAGGTCGATGCCACCTGGTCGGGATTCTTCAGCAGCACCGACTGGTCGCCGTTGAACATGACCTGCGAGAACGGGCCGTAGTTGTAGTTGTAGGACAGCTGCTTGGCGCCGCGCCCGAAATACTTCTTGTAGCTGCCGTCGGCGTTCTTGCCGCAGGTCCAGACCGTGTTGAACACCGGGTCGGCGCATTCGGTGTTGTAGCCGCAGCCCTGGCCGTCCTCGCTGCATCCCAGCTCGCGCAAGTAGCGCAGGCCCTGCCGCCACTGGGGCGTCGGCAGGCTGGCATTGTGTTCGCCGGTCTCCTGGGCAAAGTGGGCGAACATGGTGGCGAGCGAGTGGCGGCAGATGGCGTCCGCATTCCGGCCATCGCTGTAATCGCCGCATACCGCGGGGAATTTCGCCACCGATTGCAGGAAGCGCCGGTATTCGTAGCTCGCCTCGCGAATCGGGAAGTAGTAGTCCCACTTGGCGGACGACAGCAGCCGCTCAACGCGTTTGACGTTGGCGGGATTGCTGGCCGCGCCGGGACTGACCGCTTCCACCGCCGCGTTGTCGAGCGTCCTGATCGACGCCTTGACGTTGCGGAAGAAGTCATTGCTGGTCAGCGCCTGTTCGCGCGCTTCGGCCTGCGCCTTGGTCGGCACGCCGCCAGGCGGCGTAGTCGGGTCGCCCGGATCGGTGGGCGGGTCGGAGGCATCCTTGACGTACTTCCATGGACCGTAGGGATCGGCCTGGCTGGGCACATTCCCTTGTGTCCACCACTTGGCTTCATATTGCTTGCCCTGGTGGATGGCGCACATGCCCGCCGTGTAAACCTGGCTCGCGCTCCAGGCGGGGCAACTCGCCACGGCGGAAACGGCCAGTGTGCGCACTGGGCTTGCACTGTCCGCACTGCCGCCGCCGCAGGCGGACAGCAGCAGGGACAGTGCGAGCATCGGATAGCTGATCGCTCGCATGTTTCCTCTCCTATTTCAAGACCACAGGCAGCTCGGGATATTCCTCGCTGAGTGCATAGCGCACGCCGCCCACCGTGATGGTGTAGGCCGACGGACCGCTGATCGGCAGGGTGTAGTTCAGCGTGAGCGAGACCGAGGCACCCGGCGCCACCGATTGCCAGCTCGGTATGGTGAACCTGGCGCGGTTGAAGTTGGCCTTGAAGCCGCCGATATTATTCGGACCGGTATATCCAGCCTTGATCACCGACAGGCCGTAGCCGGATTGGTCGCTCATATTGGCCGGCGCCGACACCGGATAGTCGAATTCCACCACCGAGCCGCCCGGAATGGCGGTGGCGGTATTGTTCGTCACCGTCATCACGGGGTTGATCGGATAGTTGCTGTCGCCCAGCTTCCAGCCGCCCAGGGAAATGCTGACTTTCGCGCTGCTGGCCGGGATGGCCGATTCGGCACGCTGCGCGCCGTAGGGGGCGGCGCTGCGGAAGGTGGCGGCGATGCTGTTGGTCAGCGTATAGCCCATGAAGTACTCGCCGGCCCCGCCGTTGCGCGCCGCGTTCCAGGCATAGTCGCCTGCCAGCTCCCAGATCATGATGCCGCCGATGCCGTTGCTGGCGACATAGTTCGCTTTCGCTGCGATCGATTGCGCCGTTTCAGTCGAGATGAAGACCTTGCGCGTCGCGTTCCACAGCCAGGGTGCGGCCATCGTCGCGCTGTATTGCGGGCTGTAGGTGCCGGTGATGGTCTTTTCCGTCACGCCATAGGCATCAAGGTAGGACGGCACGATGGCGTTCTGCAGGTTGAGCGCATGCCACAGCGGATTGCCGCCTCCCGGTACCGGCTTGCCGTTGGTGTCCAGGTCGTACCAGACGTTGTCGATGCCGGTGGCGCCCATGCCGCAGGTCTTCACCCCTGCGCAGGCGATCGGGTCGTTGACGACCGGGCTGGTGCCCCACAGGCCGTTGGTGCCGCCGCTGACGTTCTTCCAGCCGCGCGTGTAGTACGGCACGCCGATATTGATGCGGCCCGCCTGCAGTGCGCCGCGGTAGTAGCGGTAGGCCCAGTCGACGTTCAGGTAGCCGATGCCGCCGTACTGATAGGCATTGCCGGCTTTGAGCTCGCCGTCGTTGCCGTCGTCGAACAGCGGCGCGTTGGGGCCGACATACTGGTTCCAACCGCCGTGCAGGTCGTAGCTCATCAAGCTGGCGTAATCGAGGTACTTCAGGCCGGACAGGTTTTCCTCGCCGCGCAGCACCCAGCCGGAGGCGGAACCGGCGATGGTCAGCATGTAGTACTTGCTGTCAGCTACCGCAGCCGTGTCCAGCTTTTCACGCACGGTTTTCAGCAGCACGTTGTAGCTCTTCATCAGCCCGGCGAGGCGCGGCTTCGAGATGGCGAAGTCGAGCGGGTTGCCCGCTTCGTTGTTGGTGGTCGGGTGTTCGTAGTCGATGTCGATGCCGTCGAAGAAGCTGTACTGGTGCAGGAAGGCGACCATCGAGTCGGCCAGCGTATTGATGCCTGCCGTATTGATGCTGCCGTCCGCATTGGTGGTCGCCGTATAGAAGCCGGTACTGCCGGCCCAGCCGCCTACCGACAGCATGATCTTCACGCCAGGATATTTCTTCTTGTACTGGGCCAGCAGGTTGAAGTGGCCCTTGTACGGCAAGGACGGATCCATCGCAGCAGCCGGAATGTTCGGCCAAGTCAGGCCTGTTTCAGGATTGTTGGCGCCGCTGCCGATCTGCACTTTCGAATCCGTCCCTACACTCGCAAAGGCGTAATTCACATGGGTGATGTTCTGCCACGGGATGTCGTTGACCAGGTAGGAAGGCTGTCCGTTGGCGCCGGTACGCCAGCTGGTGAAGTAGCCGACAATGCGGCGGTTCAGGCCATTCGCAAGTTTTTCGCGGCCGTTGGCGTCGTATACGCCGCAGTAAGGAACGTTTGGTACCGGCGAGGTCAGGCCGTCGGGGCGGCAGGCGACGGGCGTTGGCGTTGGTGTCGGTGTCGGTGTCGGCGTTGGTGTGGGGGTAGGCGTCGGTGTTGGTGTTGGTGTCGTATCCTGCAGCGCCCACGGGCCCCATTGCTCGGTGCCCGGCACATTGTTCTGCGTCCACCATTTGGCCACATAGGTCTTGCCGTTGTAGGTGACGCAGGCGCCGGCGGTGTACACGGCGCTGGCGCTCCATGGATCGCAGGCCGCGGCGGCGGACGCCACAACGCCGTATGCGAGCAGGCGCGGCGCGGCGGTGGTGCTGTCCGTGCTACCGCTACCACCGCCGCAGCCGGCGATGGCGCTGCCGACCAGCGCCAGCATCAAAAGATTGGGTCGAAAAGTCATGCTGTCTCCGTTATTAGAAATCGTGGTTGTTCGGATAGCTGCTGTAAAAATCGTTATCCCAGCGGAAGTGCGTCGCCGAGATGGTGAGTGAGATATCGAGTGCTTCGACGAAGTGCCACCAGCCGACCGGCAGGAACAGGATTTCCCCCGGCGCCAGTTCGCAGTCGATGACCGGCACGCCGGCCATGGAAGGGAAGCGCTGCAGGTCGATGGCGCGGCCGTCGACGGGCGTGAAGCAGTGGCGCTGGTTCTGTAACCTCGGCGTTTCGCAAGGTGCGATCAGGCGTACGCGCTTGCGGCCCATGACCTGGATCATGAAGTTGTTGGTCAGATCGTGGTGGAAGGGCGTGATGGTGCCGGCCGGGCCAAGCCAGAAGAATCCCTTGCGTTCGCCGTCCAGGTATTCCGGCAGCAGGGGCATGTCCTGCCACAGCTCGTCCAGCGCCTGCCGGTTGCGGCCGTCGTTATTGGCGGTCATGTAGAAATCGTTGGTGCGGCCGCTCTCGTGCACCAAGGCCAGGTATTCGCTGAACGGCATGCGGCGCTTATGCGCGATGCTGTTCATCTCGTAATCGGCATCGGCGTTGCGGCCGAATTGGACCTCCACTTCGCGCTCGCCGAACTGCGTTTCCAGCCAGTCCAGCGACCACTTGCCGCGCGCAGGCCAGTCGTCCAGCATGCCGGTGATGATGACCGGGCGGTTGCACAGGTAGTGCTGGTGCAGGAATGCCTCGGCGCTGAGGCGCTCGCGGCGCGGCACCTCCTGCGGCGCCATGCGGTTCAGGCGGGCCTGGATGCCGAGCAGCCAATCGCGCTTGGCCAGCCTGTTATGCAGGCGCTGTACGCCGTGCAGGTAAGGGCTGTTCATGGCCGCCGCAATTTCGGACTGCGCCAGCTGTGGAGGGATGCCTGACTGGCCGAGAATGCCGGCCAGCGTGGCGGGTGAATGGCCCAGCATCAGGTTTTCGGCAATCCAGCGCCGCCACTCGTCGCTGATGCCGATGGAATGCACCGTCGCACGACGTTTCATAGTCGTCTCCAAATAGGGAAAGCCGGCGGCGTGGGGCCGCCGCCGGCAGGGATGAGGGCTTAGCGCCCTTTCCAGACTTCGCTGGTCAGCGCGCCGCTGGCGTCGCCATCCAGCTCCCACGAGAAGGCACCGCGCAGGCCCTGGTCGCGGACGTACTGCATCTTCGTACCGATCACGGTCGGATCGTCATAGCTCCACCATTCGCCGGTGCTGGTGTACAGGTAGAGCTGCTTGGTGACCGGGTGGTACCAGCGCTGGCCGGTTTTGTTGCGCAAGACCTTGTAGTCGTCGATGCCGCCCTCGTAGGTGCCGCCCGCGCCGCCGGTGGCGGTTTGGTACAGGCCATTGCCATTCGGCCCGGCGCCGACGCCCTTCCAACCGCGCCCGTAGAACGGGATCCCGAGCAGGATCTTGTTCTTCGGCATACCGGCGGCGGTCAACGCGGCGATGGCATCGTTGGCGTTGTACTTGGCCAGGTTGCCGGTCGCCGGATCGGCCGGGTTGCGGTACAGCGGCGAATGGAAGTTGGTGCTCGATTCCCACGCGCCGTGGAAGTCGTAGGTCATCACATTCACCCAGTCCATGTACTGCGCGTACTGGCTCGGTTCCGTGTTGGCGATCTTGTCGACGCCAGCGCCGATGGCGGCGGTCAGTGCATAGCGTTTGCCGTCGGTGGCGCCTTGCGCATCAAGCTGGGCGCGGAATTCGGCCATCAGCAGGGTGAAGTTGTGCTTATCGTTCACCGCATCGACCGTGTTGTACGGCTGGCCGCCGCCGCCCGGGTATTCCCAGTCGATGTCGATGCCGTCGAACACGCCTTTACCGGCGCCTGGGCCGCCGCGGCCATCCTGCACCGGCAGGTCGCCTGCAATGAACATCTTCACGCAGGACTTGGCCAGCTGCTTGCGCAGGGCATCCGTCTTGGCTGCGGCGGAGAAGAACCTGGACCAGGTCCAGCCGCCCAGCGAGATGAAGACTTTCAGGTTCGGGTGCTGCTGCTTCAGCAGCTTCAGTTGCAGGAAGTTGCCGGACAGCGGAGCATCCCAAGGTACCGATTGTCCATTGACGGTGCGCGCCGGCTGGCGCTGGTAGTCGGCATAGGCGTCGCCCCCTGTGCCGGCGGAAGGCGATGTCGGGTTGTCGTTGCCCACTTCCGTGCGCGTGACCATATCGCACTCATAGCCGCCGTTCTTCTGGTACACGTTGCCGAAGGCGTAGTTGATGAAGGTGAGCTGGTCGGCGACGCTGGTCTGCACGCCGTTCACCGGCGTCTTGGTGGTGTGGATGTCGGCCACTTCGTAGTTGCGGCCGTACACGCCCCACTGTGCGAAATAGGAGCCGACTTCACGGCCATTCGGGGTGGGCGTAGGTGTTGGGGTAGGCGTCGGGGTGGGAGTGGGTGTTGGGGTTGGCGTAGGTGTTGGCGTTGGCGTCGGCGTTGGTGTGGTCGACTGCAGCTCCCACGGGCCCCATTGTTCGGTGCCCGGGACATTATTCTGCGTCCACCATTTGGCCTTGTAGACCGAGCCGTTATACGTGACGCACATGCCCACGGTGTAGATCGCACTGCTGCTCCAGGCCGGACACGCATCCGCCACTACCGTGGACGCCATTGTCCGCGTCGGTGCTGGTGTGGCCTGGCCGCTGTTGGTGCCGCCGCCACAGGCGACCAGCATGCCGCCTGACAAACCGGCGACCAGCAAACTTCTAGAAACCTTTAGTTCCATCGCTCCTCCTCCATCGTGTGGTTGTTGGGGTATTTCGGTGTGCCCTCTTTTTTCAGGATGGTTTTGCGGGAAGTGGTAGTCAAGTGGTTTTAATTAATGCTGCCACAACAAGACCAGTTGCAAAAAGACATGCGCAGAAAACAGGCAGCGAAAGGCAGGGCTACAGAGTGGGGAAGGAATGTCTCAAATGAGACATTCTGTTAAACGATGAATACCAGTGATCGGCAAGTTGCGCACTGGTATTGCCGCTCAATATGCGGGCAGGGACTTATGGATGCGTTCGATGGTGTGATCGGCCTGCATTTGCTTCAGCACCCGGGTCAGTTCAGGCACCAGCGCCGCGTGCTTTTTGTTGAGGTAGTGGTAGACAGGAAAGGAGGCCAGTGGCGGATCGAGCACCGTGATGCCATCCAGCTTCTGGCTGCGCACCACCGCCATGCCCGAAGCGCGATTGCCCAGCACCAGGTCGGTGCGCCCCATCACGAGCTTTTCGAAGGCCTGGTGCATGGTCGCCACCTGCTCCACTTTCATGCCCTGGGTATTTTCCTGCGCGATCTTGTTCCCGCGCACGAAGCCGAGGGTAAAGGGCCGCAGGCTTTCCCACCCATGGACGACAAAGGATGTGCCGCGCGAGAAGATCACCAGTTCGAAGGTGAGCAAAGGAACGGGGACGATGACGAGGTTGGGATAATCGCGCTCCAGGCCAAGCTTGCGATACAGCTCGCCATCCATCTTGCCTTCGTTGACATAGATCAGGGAACGCTCGCCGGGCAGCTGTTGCACGACCAGCGTACGGCCAAGGCGGCGGTAGGCTTCGCGCAGCACATATTCGGAAACGGTGGCGGCGGGATCCTCTCCCACGAGCGTGGAGACGTGCATCACGGGCAAATTCTGCGCGGCTGCCCATGCCGGCAGCATGCTGGATAGCGCAATTCCCAAAACGGTACGACGATGCATTCGATTCCCCGGCAGTCTCCTATCGGCAGCATAACACCGGCTAAGCCTCGCGCAATTGCACGGCTCCGGGGGCGAACTCCTGGCAAGCCGCGACGGCATTGGCCGCAAACATCGCGGCCGGCCTGTCAGGAAAATGCTCCAGTTCAGCTTTCCAGGATGCGCAGAGCTTCGCGTGCCATGCCGATGGCCAGTTCTTCCTGCGCGATACCGCCCTTCAGCAGCATGTATTGCAGCCGCCGCTCGCGCGAATCGGCTTCGCCCGCCGCGTCGCGCTGCTCGAAACTTTTGTACAGCGCCAGTTTCTGTTCATGCAGCGCGAGGTGGCGCCGCATTTCGTCCGCCAGGCCTGCCGGGCCGATGGCCGCTTCGGCGCGGATGCGCACCATCAGCGCATCGCGCTGGGGACGGGGATCCTCGCCCTCGGCCACCCAGCGCCGCAACTCCTCGGTACCTGCCGGCAGCACGCGGTAAGCCCGTTTGCGGCCGCGCCCCGTTTCGGCCGGCAGCGACTCGATCCAGCCGGCCTGTTCCAGGCGTGCCAGCTCGCGATAGATCTGCTGGTGGGTGGCGGCCCAGAAAAAACCGATGGATTTATCGAAGCGCCGGGCCAGTTCCGAGCCGGAACCGGCTCGCTCGGACAGGGACGTCAACAGCGCGTGGGGCAAAGACATGGCAGGAAACAATGTGAAAGATGCACCATCTTGCCTCAGCGGCGCGAGGTGGACAAGCCACAGCGTCTATGCAACTGGTTGCATAGACGCGCCAGCCGGGCTATATTTATGCAACTAGTTGCATAATGAGGACGCCAATGAACCGCTACCCACACCTGCTCGCCCCGCTCGACCTGGGCTTCACCACCCTGAAAAACCGCGTGATCATGGGTTCCATGCACGTCGGCCTGGAAGAAGAAGCCGACGGCTTTGAACGCATGGCCGCCTTCTATGCCGAGCGCGCGCGCGGCGAAGTGGGCCTGATCGTCACCGGCGGCATCGCCCCGAACGAGGCCGGCCGGCCATGGAAGGCGGGCGCCAAGCTGACCACCAGCGAGGAAGTGGCGCAGCACCGCAAGGTGACCGCCGCCGTGCACGCGGAAGGCGGCAAGATCTCCATGCAGATTCTGCACTTCGGCCGCTATGCCTACCATCCGAAACTGGTGGGCCCGAGCGCGATCAAGGCGCCGATCAACCAGTTCACCCCGCACGAGCTGAGCACCGAAGAAGTGGTGCACACCATCGAGGATTACGCCCAGTGCGCCGTGCTGGCGCGCGAAGCCGGCTACGACGGTGTGGAAATCATGGGCTCCGAGGGCTACCTGATCAACGAATTCATCGCCGCGCGCACCAACCAGCGTAGCGACGAATGGGGCGGCAGCTACGAGAACCGCATGCGCTTCCCGGTCGAAATCGTGCGCCGCGTGCGCGAACGCGTGGGCAAGGACTTCATCATCATCTACCGCCTGTCTATGCTGGACCTGGTGGAAGGCGGCTCCACGCTGGAAGAAGTGGTGCAGCTGGCGCAGGCTGTCGAACAGGCCGGCGCCACCATCCTCAACACCGGCATCGGCTGGCACGAGGCGCGCATCCCGACCATCGCGACCAAGGTGCCGCGCGCCGGTTTCGCCTGGGTCACCAAGAACCTGGTGGGCAAGGTCGGCATTCCCCTGGTGGCCACCAACCGCATCAACACGCCGGACGTGGCCGAGGGCATCCTGGCCGACGGCGGCGCCGATATGGTGTCGATGGCCCGTCCCTTCCTGGCCGACGCCTTCTTCATGCAGAAAGCGCGCGAAGACCGCGCCGACGAAATCAACACCTGCATCGGCTGCAACCAGGCCTGCCTGGACCACACCTTCTCCGGCAAGATCACGTCCTGCCTGGTGAACCCGCGCGCCTGCCATGAGACGGAGCTGGTCATCGCTCCGGCGCAGCTGGCCAAGCGCATCGCCGTGGTCGGCGCCGGTCCTGCTGGCCTGAGCTTCGCCACCACCGCCGCCTCGCGCGGCCACGAAGTCACCCTGTACGACGCCGGCAGCGAAATCGGCGGCCAGTTCAATGTGGCGAAAAAAGTGCCGGGCAAGGAAGAATTCCACGAAACCCTGCGCTACTTCGGCCGCCAGGTCGAGCTGACCGGCGTCAAGCTGCACTTGAATACCCGTGTCGACGTCGCCGCCCTGGCGGCGGGCGGTTTTGACGAGATCGTGCTGGCAACCGGCGTCGTGCCGCGCACCCCGGCCATCGAAGGCATCGACCATCCGAAGGCGCTGGGCTACCTGCAGGTGCTGCGCGACGGCGCAGCGGTGGGCAAGAACGTGGCCGTGATCGGCGCCGGCGGCATCGGCTTCGACGTCTCCGAATACCTGACCCACGAAGGCCAGAGCGCCAGCCTGGTGCCGGAAAAGTTCTATGCCGAATGGGGCATCGACAAGCAGTACAAGGACCGCGGCGGCCTGCGTGCGCCGGCAGTGGAAGCCGCGCCGCGCATGGTTCACCTGCTGCAGCGTAAGACCAGCAAGGTGGGCGACGGCCTGGGCAAGACCACCGGCTGGATCCATCGCACCGGCCTGAAAGCCAAGCGTGTGAACATGCAGGCGGGCGTCAGCTACGACCGCATCGACGACGCCGGCCTGCACGTCACCGTGGAAGGCCAGCAGCACGTGCTGCCTGTGGATAATGTGATTGTTTGCGCCGGCCAGGAGCCGCTGCGCGAACTGCAGCAAGGCCTGCTCGACGCCGGCTGCAAGGTACATTTGATCGGCGGCGCCGACGTGGCTGCCGAACTGGATGCGAAGCGCGCTATCAACCAAGGCACCCGACTGGCTGCCGCCATTTAAGGAGTAGGCCCATGCAGCTGCATGCCGCCGTAGCTGAATCGCTGGAACGCTGGCACCAGATGGTGTTCAGCGGCGACCTGTCCGCCCTGCCCGCCATCGTCGACGCGGATGCCGTCTTCCGCTCGCCGCTGGCGAACAAGCCCTATGCCAGCCGGCAGGCGGTGGTGCTGGTCCTGAACACCGCGTACCAGGTGTTTCAGGACTTCACCTATCGCCGCCAGTTGGCCAGCGACGACGGTTTGAGCGTGGTGCTGGAGTTCAGTGCCAGCGTCGGCGACAAGCAGCTGAAGGGCATCGATTTCATCCGCTTCAACGAGGCGGGCAAGATCGTCGACTTCGAAGTGATGGTGCGTCCGCTGAGCGGCTTGCAGGCGCTGGGCGAGGCCATGGGCGCGCGCATCGGCGCCCAGGTCGGCGCTTTTAAGGTTCCAGCATAGCGAGCAGCTGGCGCAGCTGGGCGTCCAGCGCGGCTGTGCCGTCGGCCCCGAGCGGGGCCATGATGTTCTTTTCGTTGTCCACATGGGCCTGGACGGCGCGTTCGATCAGCGCCAGCCCGGCCGGGCTGAGCTGCACCAGCAGGCTGCGCGCATCGGCCGGGTTCGTCGTGCGCGTCACCCAGCCCTGTTGCTCCAGCCGGTGCAGGCGGTGCGTCATCGTGCCGGACGTGACCATCAATTGCGAAAACAGGGCGGTCGGCGCCAGCTGGTGAGGCGCACCTGCGCGGCGCAAGGTCGCCAGCACGTCGAATTCCCAGTTGCTCAGTCCAAATTCCTCGAATTTCGCGTCGAGCCGGCGCCGCACCAGGGCGGCGCAGCGGTTCAGGCGGCCGATCACGCCCATTGGGCCGACATCCATGGCGGGCATCTCGCGTGCCCATTGCTCAAGGATGAAATCAACTTTATCCACAGCTGTCTCCGTTTTTAGCTATCGGCACGATTATAGCAATTTATCTCGATTTCAAGATAATTCTGCTACACTGCGATTTATCTCGACTTCAAGATATTTTCCGCACCATGAAAAAGTTCCCTCTCGCCGATACGGCGATTACCGCGCTGGCCCCCGTCATCTGGGGTTCGACCTATATCGTCGCCACCGAAGTGCTGCCCGCCGGGCGTCCCTTCACCGCCGCCGCCGTGCGCGCCCTGCCGGCCGGCTTGCTGCTGGTGCTGTTCGCCGGCCGCATGCTGGCCCGCCATCTCTGGTGGCGCGTGGCCGTGCTGGCCGCGCTGAATATCGGCGCCTTCCAGGCCCTGCTGTTCGTCGCCGCCTACCGCCTGCCGGGCGGCCTGGCTGCCGTGCTGGGCGCCATCCAGCCCATGGTGATCATGGGCCTGGCCTGGGGCTGGGATGGCCGCCGCCCGCAGTGGGGCGCGCTGGGGGCGGCTGTGGTGGGCGTGGTCGGCATGGCGGCATTGCTGCTGTCGCCTTCCGCCCGCTGGGATGCCTTGGGTGTCGCCGCCGCCCTGGCCGGCGCCCTCAGCATGGCCACCGGCACCTGGCTGGCGCGCCGCTGGAAGACCGGCTTGCCGGTGGCCGAACTGGCGGGCTGGCAGCTGCTGCTGGGCGGCCTGATGCTGGCGCCGCTGGCGCTGCTGGCCGACCCGCCATTCCCGGCCTCCCTGGCCACCAGCGAACTGCTGGGCTACGGCTACCTGACCATGGTGGGCGCTCTGCTGGCCTATCTGTTGTGGTTCCGCGGCCTGAGCCGCCTGTCGCCGGTTGCCGTGTCCTCGCTCGGTTTGCTGAGCCCGGTCACCGCCGTGGTGCTGGGCTGGGCCCTGCTGGGTCAAAAACTGGGCGGCACCGCCTTGCTTGGCCTGGCCGTGGTGCTGGGCAGCGTGCTGACGCTTCAACTCAAACTTCAGGAGGCAAAATAATGAGCACCATCAAAGACTTGATCGAATCGCGCGTCTCCGCCAACTACTTCGACCCGGCGGCGGCGGTCAGCGATGCGCAGGTGGCCGAGCTGGTGCGCCTGGCAACCCTGGCCCCCTCCGCCTACAACGTGCAGAACTGGCAGTTTGTCGCGGTGCGCTCGCAGGAAGCGCGTGAAAAATTGCGCAGCCTGTCCTTCGGCCAGCAGAAAGTTGTCGATGCGCCGGTGACCTTCATCATCAGCGGCACGCTCAAGGCGCAGGACCAGGTGGCCGCCGCGCTGAAACCGGCTGTGGATAAAGGCATACTTGTCCAGCCCGTGGTCGACAGCTGGACCCGCATGGCCCAGGGCGCGATGACCGGCGACGAGCGCGCCCAGCGCGACGAAGCCCTGCGCTCGGCCTCGCTGGCCGGCATGACCATGATCCTGGCTGCCGAAGGCATGGGCCTGTCCAGCTGCGCCATGACCGGTTTCGACGCCGAAGCCGTGCACGCCGCCTTCGGCCTCGGCGCCGACGAAGTGCCGGTGATGCTGGTCGCTGTCGGTCACGCCGCCCAGGGCAACTGGCCGCAAAAGCCGCGCCGCCCGCTGGACGACGTGCTGCGCTACGCTTAACGATTGGTGATCGTCACGCCGGTGGCCACCAGCAGGCCGCCGGCGACCATCGACGCCATCACCTGTTCGCCCAGCATCAGCGCCGCGAGCGAGACGCCAAACACCGGCACCAGGTTATTGAACACCGCGGTGCGCGCCGGGCCCAGGGCTTTCACGCCCTCATACCACCACACGAATGCCACCACCGTGCCGAATGCGCCCAGATAGGTGACCGAGGCCCAGACCTGCCAGCCCAGCGAAGCCCAGGCCACGTTCGGCAATTCGCGCGCGGCGGCAATCAGCAGGAAACCCAGTCCCCACAGCGAGGCGTAGGTGGTGGCGGCGATCGGCGACAAGCCTTTCAGCGCCGCGCGGCCGACCAGGGTATAGGCCGCCCAGCACGAAGCGGCGCCCAGCATCATCAATTCCCCGATGCCGATCGACTGGCTGATGTCGTGCAGGGCCGCCATCGGCGCGCCGCGCGTGATCAGCACGGTGGCGCCGGCGAAGGCGATGCCGATGCCGGCCCATTTCCGCCAGTTCAGGCGTTCGCGCAACACGGCGGCCGCGGCCAGCGCCGTCACGATCGGGTTCATGGCGATGAACAGGGCTGAACGGCTGGCTTCCATCGTGCCCAGCGCGGTGAAGAAGCAGAAGTTGTACAGGAAGATGCCGGTCAGGCCCAGCGCCGCCGTGGCGCCCACCTGCTGCATGGACAGGCGCGGCAAGCCGCCCTCGCGTTTCCAGGCCAGGACCAGCAGCAGCGCCGCCGCAATCGAGAAGCGGATGGTGGCCGCCGTCAGCGGCGGCAGCGCGTTCGAGACGATATGGCCGGCGATAAACGTGCCGCCCCAGATCAGGGTGCAGGCGATCAGTTTCAGGTAAATCATGGCGTGGGCCTTGCGTAACAGTGAAGGAGCTTATACATTAATACTAATCACAGCTCATAGAGAAATGAGGAAAAGCTCATGATGACCCCATGACATTCACCCAGCTGGAAATATTCGCCCTGGTGGTGGAGCTGCGCGGCTTCACCGCCGCCGCACTGCGCCTGGGCGTCAGCCAGTCCGCCATTTCCCACGCCATCAAGTCGCTGGAACAGGAGCTGGGCGTGCAACTGATCGAGCGCCAGGGCGCCGCCATCGAAGTGACGGAGCTGGGCCAGCGCCTGCTGGTGCGGGCCCGCGAAATCAACGGCCTGGCCGAATCGATGCGGCAGGAAGTGGCGCTGGCCAGCGGCCTGAATAAGGGTCTGCTGCGGATCGGCTCCTTCGGCCCGACCTCGTCCCTCAAGCTGATTCCGGCCATCCTCGACGTGTTCCAGAAACGCTACCCCGGCATCGAAGTGCGCATCGACGAGGGCACCGACGGCGACACCCTGCAATGGATCCTCGACCGCCGCGTCGATATCGGCTTTGTCCAGCAGCCCGACGACCGTTTCGACACCGTGGACCTGGTGGAGGACCAGATGGTCGCCCTGCTGCCGGCCGGCCACAGGCTGGCGGCCAGGCAGTCCGTCAGCGCAAACGACCTGGCGCAGGAACCCTTCATCATGCCGGACGCCGGCTGCTCCACCCTGATCGAGCCGCTGTTCGCCGCGCAAGGCATCTGCCCGCAGGTGCGCTACCGCATGTCGCAGGTGCTGACCGTGCTGGGCATGGTGGCGCGCGGCAGCGGCGTTTCCGGCATGGCGGAGCTGGCGCTGCCGGCCGACCTGGCCAGCAGCCATCCCGGCATCGCGGTGCGGCCGTTTTCGCCGCCGGTGCGGCGCCGGGTCGGGCTGGCGCTGCGCAACCTGGCGCAGGCCTCGCCCGCCGCCAAGGCCTTTGTCGAGGTGGCACGGAAGGTGAAACTATGAGCCAGGCCAAGCCCGAACTTGAACAGCGCCTGTTCGCCACGGGCAAGGCGTGGTGGACCTGGCTGCAGAAGCAGCATGCCGCGTCGCCCGGCGTCTGGATGAAAATCGCCAAGCAGGGCGTGCCGGAAGCGTCGGTGCAGTATCCCGAAGCGCTGGAAGCGGCCCTGTGCTTCGGCTGGATCGACGGCCAGAAGAAGAGCATCGATGCGCAGTACTGGCTGCAGAAGTTCACGCCGCGCGCCAAACGCAGCATCTGGTCCAAGGTGAACCGGGAAAAGGTCGCGGCGCTGATCGAACAAGGCTTGATGCAGCCCGCCGGCCTGGCGGAAATCGAGCGCGCCAAGGCAGATGGGCGCTGGGAGGCTGCCTACGATTCCTGGAGCGCGGCCGAGGTGCCGGCCGACCTGCAGGCGGCGTTGGCGGCGAACGCCAAGGCGCTCGCCAAATTCGCCACCCTCAGTTCGCAGAACCGCTACGCGATCCTGTTCCGCGTCCACCAGGCCAAGCGGGCGGACACGCGCGCCCGGCGGATCGGGGAATTCGTCGCCATGCTGGCGCGCGGCGAGACGATCTACCCGCAGCGCTAGCGGTCCTCCTGCTCCAGCCAGCGGCGGCCCTGCGTCAGCACCTGCTCCAGTTCGAAGCGCACCGCCGCCAGCACGTCCGGCAAGCTGTCCGGGTTGCCGACCCGGATCGCCGATTCCGCATCCAGCGTCGCCTTCACCAGCCGCTTCGCGCCCAGCACGCCGACCGCGCCGCGCAGGCTGTGCAGGATGCGCGCCGCCTCGCCAGGGCGGCCGGCGCGCACGGCGGCATCGGCATCGTCCATCGGCTGCATGCCGCCTTCCAGCGCGCCGCGCACCATCTTGAACATCACGGCCCGGCCTTTCTGGTCCTTGCCCATCACGCGCATCAGGCTGTCCATGCTGAAGACCTGCTCGGCGGGCGGCGGCTCCGGCCGCAGCGCGTCGTTGGCCGCCTGCGCCGCGCTCACCGTCCTGCCCTGCAGGTTGCGCTCGATGACGGTCATCATTTCCTCGATCACCACCGGTTTGGCGATGAAGTCGGTGATCCCGGCCTCGGCGCAGCGGTGGCGTTCGGACGCCAGCACACCCGCCGTCATTGCAATCACCGGCAACGCCAGCTTCAGTTCATCGCGGATGATGCGGGTGGCGCTGAAACCGTCCAGCACCGGCATCTGCATATCCATCAGCACCACGCCGTAGCGGCCGGCGCCGGTGCGCAGGAGCTCCACCGCCTGCTGGCCGTCGCCCGCCACATCGAGCGTGGCGCCGGCCAGCTCGAGGATGCCGCGCGCCACCGCCTGGTTCAGCAGGTTGTCCTCGACCAGCAAGAAATGCACGCCGCGCAGGCGGTTGCCCAGGGTCGATGCGGAAGCCGAGCTGTCTTCGCCCCCGACGCTCGTGGTCAGCGCCTGGTGCATGGCGTCGAACAGGCTGGACGCGGTCACCGGCTTGACCAGCACCACGTCCGCTTCCGGTGTGCTGGCGATATCGTCGACCTGGCTGCGCGCGAAGGCATTGATGGTCACCACGATCGGCTGGCGGTGGCCCGAGGCGGCTTGCCGGATCTCGCGTGCCGAGGCATAGCCGTCGGCGCCCGGCATATGCCAGTCGGTCAGCACCACGTCGTAAGGATGCGGCCCGGCCAGGCGTTCGCGGAAGCGCCGCAGCGCCGCTTCGCCGGAATCGGCCTGGTCGGCTTCCCAGCCCCAGGCCCGCAGCAGCTGCACCAGCATATTGCGGCTGGTGCTGTTATCGTCCGCCACCAGCACCTTGAGTGGCCCCAGCGCCGGCAGGCGCCGGGCCTGGCTGCGGTCCGGCAGCAAGCCGAACCAGAGCTCGAAGGAGAAGGTACTGCCTGCGTGGGGCGCGGTCTGCAGCTTCACCTGCCCGCCCATCAGCTCGACCAGCCGGCGCGTGATGGCCAGCCCGAGGCCCGTGCCGCCGAAGCGGCGCGTGATGCTCTCGTCGCCCTGCGAAAAGGCGTTGAACAGCTGCGTGGTCTGCTGCTCGGACATGCCGATGCCGGTGTCGCGCACCTCAAAGCTCAGCAGCACCCGGCCCGCCACCCGCACCGCCGTCCGCACCGACACCACCACCTCGCCCTGCTCGGTGAATTTGATCGCATTGCTGGCCAGGTTGGTCAGGATCTGCTGCAGCCGCAGGGCATCGCCGTGCAGCTGGGTCGGTACCTCGGGGTCGACCACGATGGCCAGTTCCAGCTCCTTGTCGCCGGCGTTCATGGTCATGGTGGTGGCAAGGGTCGCCATCGACTCGTCCAGGTCGAAGTCGATCGGCGCCAGTTCCATGCGGCGCGCTTCGATCTTGGAGAAGTCCAGCACGTCGTTCAGGATGCCGAGCAGGGACTGGCCCGAGGTGCGTATCATGGTCAGGTACTTGCGCTGCTGCGCGCTGAGCGCGGTATTCCCCAGCAGGTAGACCATGCCCAGCACCGCGTTCATCGGGGTGCGGATTTCATGGCTCATATTGGCCACGAAATCGCTCTTGGCGCGGTTGGCGGCTTCGGCGCGGTCGCGCTCCCGTTCCAGTTCCGCCGCGCGCAGGCCGGCCTCCGCCATCAGGCTCTGCGAATGGGCTTCGGCCGCCTGCCTTTCCTGCATCAGGCTGTTGAAGGCTTCCGTCAGTTCGCCGATTTCGTCCTTGCGCGTGACGGGAATGGGCGAGAATTGCCCCGGCGCGGCGCGCAATGCCTGGATCGCGTTGCGCAGCTTGGCCACGGGCGCCAGCAGGCGCAGCGTGATCCAGCCGATCAACAGGGCGGACATCACCGATGCCGCCACGCCCCAGGCCAGCAGGTGCAGCTGCACGCCCTCGAAAGGCTCGAATGCCTCATGCAGCGGCAGGATGGTGGCCAGCAGCCAGTTGGTGGACTTCAGCCGCTTGTAGCTGCTCAGGCCCGGTACGCCGGAGGAATTGCTGCTGATGACGGTGCCCTCGAAACCTTCCTTCAGCGCCCTGGTGGTGGCCGGGTTGGCGTTGGCGGCGCGCGGCTGCAGGATGCGGGTCGCGTCCGGATGCACCACGTAGATCGACGGATCGCTGAGCGTCACCGCGAAGTAGTAGCCCGTTTTGCCGACCTTGGCGGTGCGCAGGTGGCCCAACATATTGTCCTTGTACAGGCGCAGCACGCCGGCCAGCACACCCACCACCTTGCCGCGGTCGTCCAGCATCGGCGCCACCATCTGCACGATGGGCTGGCCGCTGAAACGGCTCTTGAGCGGGCCCGCAATCAGCGGTTTGCGCGTCTTCAGCACTTCCTGAAAGTATTCGCGGTCGGCCACGGACAGGCCGGCCCGGCCCTCGATGCGCGGCACGTCGGCCACCATGATGCCGCTGGCATTGATCACCAGGATGTCGTCGAACATCGACAGCATGGCGCGCTCCTCGTACCAGTTGCGCAGGGCGGCGGGATCGTTCAGGAGATTGCGCGGCTGCTTGCGGGCCGATTGGGCGATCACGTCGAGCAGGGTGGTCAGCTTGTCGTCCAGGTCTTCGGCGGTGCGGGTGATCAGGGCGTCCTGCTGCGCAAACATCACCTTGGCGAAGTCCTCGCGCAGGCGCTGGGCCTGCAACAGGGTGACCACGCCGACCATCACGACCGACATGATGCTGGCGGCCAGCGCGACCTTCACATTGATCCCGAGCGGCTTCATGGACATCCTTTGGGCGAGGGGGCTGCTGGGTAGTGTAAATTATTTTTGCAACCGCGAATCCAAATGCCTGGACGGCGCCTCTTAGCGGATGAGGAATTTCCCTCGGCCCGGCAAACGGAGTGCACGATGTTCTATGTTAAAAATGTACCAACTTGGGAGCGCATGCTGCGCGTGATTGGCGGCCTGGCGCTGGCGCTATGGGGCTTCCTGGCCCTGGGCGGGTTATGGGGCACGGTGGCGGCGCTGTCGGCGGCCGGGCTGGTGCTGTCCGGGCTCTTCGGCTTCTGCCCCGCCTGCGCCATGGTGGGCCGCACACTGGATAAGGCAAGAAAATAGATGGCACTCCACGCACAGCACCAGCCGGTGCTGCAGGCCGCCCACGGCGGCGACCCGGCCGCCCTGGCGCAGTTACTTGCAGTTTGCCAGCCGGACATCCGCCGCTATGCGCGGCGCCATTGCCTGATCAGCGATGTCGACGACGCGGTGCAGGAAGTGCTGCTGCTGATGTCGCGCCGCCTGTCGTCGCTGAAGGTGCTGGCGGCGTTTTCCGGCTGGCTGTTCAAAGTGGTGCAGCGCGAGTGCCGCCGCCTGGGGCGGCGCGCCTTCCACTACGATCCTTACGACGAAGAGCGTGCGGAGCAGTGGCTCGTCTCGCACGACGACGCCAGCCTGCGCCTGGAGCTGGCGCAGGCGCTGGAATCGCTGCCGCGCGACTACCTGCAGATCGTGCTGCTGCGCGACTTCGAGGAGCTGAGTATCGCGGAGATTGCGCAGGCGCTGGGACTGACGGCGGCGGCCACCAAGAGCCGCCTGCATCGGGCGCGCGCGCTGGCGCGCGAGTATCTGGTGGCTTAGAGGCCGTTTCAAAATGGCCATGGCGTTGTTGCAGCTCCTTGCCGTGCAGGCGCACTGCCTTCGTCGCTGCGCCTAGCCACCCCCATTTTGAAACAGCCGCTTAGCCGGCGGGTGCGTCGGCGCCGGCGCGGATCGACACGGCGCGCTCGGCCGGCCATTGCCAGCTACCTTCCAGGCGCCAGTCGCGCTGCTTGCCCTCGACCAGCACTTGCCAGCGCGAGCGCTCCAGCATCGGCAGCGCCACGCTGAATGTACCGTCCGCGCCGGGGCGCGCGAGCAGCAACATGTCGCGCGAAGGCTGGGTGGCATGCTGCAGGCGGATGCTCAGGGTTTCATCCCGCAGCGGCTTGCTGCTGCCGATATGGCCGCGCAGCATGCCCTCTGCGGCGTCGTAGCGGAAGTCCGCGGACAGGCCGAGCGCTGCGGCGGCGCGGTCGCGGCGCAAGTCCTGGTTGATGGCCTTGCCCTGCTTGTAGTAGTCGCCGACCACCAGCGCATCTTGCCCCTTGAAGGCGACCACGCAGGTGGCGGTGCCGGCCACCGCCACAAAGGCCGGCCCGAGCATCAGCAGCCATGGCCAGCGGTGCGCATACCATGGCGCGGTGTCGGGAACTGCGGTGCTAGCGTTCATGTCGAATCTCCTCAGCGCGGTACGATGAATACCGCTTTTTCCTTGACGGCCAACGACGCATCGTCGAGCGCAGTCAGTTCGATCGCAATCTTGTTGGAGCCGGTCTCGCCCTTGCCGTGGTTGACGCGCAGGCGGATCGGTACGGCGCGGGTTTCGGTCGGGCCGAGGTCCACCGTGTCTGGCACGGCAACCTGCAGCGTGTCGATGCCGCTGGCGCGGATGCGGTAGGTATGGCCCTTCTCGGTCGTGTTCATGATCTGCAGGCGGTACACGTTCTCGATCATGCCGTCTTCGACTTCGCGCCCCATCGAACCGCGATCGCGGATCACGTCCATCTTCAGCGGCGTGCGCAGGGCCAGCGTGGTGAAGACGGCGATGATGAATACCAGCAGGCCGCCGGTGTAGAGCATGACGCGCGGCCGCATCACGCGCTTGCGGATTTCCTTTGCGCTCAGGCCTTGGGCCATGGCGCGGTCGGTACTGTAGCGTATCAGGCCGCGCGGCTGCCCGATCTTGTCCATCACGATATCGCAGGCGTCGATGCAGGCGGCGCAGCCGATGCATTCGTATTGCAGGCCCTTGCGGATATCGATGCCGGTCGGGCACACCTGCACGCACAGCGAGCAGTCGATGCAGGAGCCGTCCGATTTCGGGCCGCGCGGTTCGCCGCGCTTTTCATCGTAGGTGATGATCAGCGTGTCGCGGTCGAACATCGCGCTCTGGAAGCGGGCATAGGGGCACATGTATTTGCACACCTGCTCGCGCAGCCAGCCGGCGTTGCCGTAGGTGGCCAGGCTGTAGAAGCCGACCCAGAACCATTCCCACGGGCCGAAGTCGAACTTCAGCGCCTGCAGGGCCAGGGTGCCGATCGGCGAAAAGTAGCCGACAAAGGTAAACCCGGTCCACAAGGCCAGCAGCAGCCAGGCCAGATGCTTGCCGCACTTGCGCCACGCCTTGTTGAACGACATCGGCTCTTTTGCAAGGCGCATCTGGGCGCTGCGCGAACCTTCGAATTTCCGCTCGATCCACAGGAACATCTCCGTGTAGACCGTTTGCGGGCAGGAGAAACCGCACCAGACGCGGCCCGCGACCGCCGTCACCAGGAACAGGCCCCAGGCGCAGGCGATCAGCATGGCCGCCAGGTAGATGAAGTCCTGCGGCCACAAGACCAGGCCGAAGATGTAGAACTTGCGCGTCAGCAGGTCGAACAGGATGGCCTGCCGGCCATTCCATTGCAGCCACGGCGCGCCGTAGAAAACCAGCTGCGTCAGGATCAGGCAGATCCAGCGCAGGTTCTGGTAGTGGCCTTTCACCTCGCGCGGGAAAATATCCTCGCGCTTGGCGTACATCTTGATGACTTGTGGTGCGGGGGCATTCATGACGCTTCTACTTCATCGCAGTGACTGGCGGGTTGGAAAGGCCCCAGACATAGGCAGCCAGCACGTGCACCTTGCCTTCGCCGAGGAAGTCCTCGAATGCCGGCATGGTGTTGTTGCGGCCCTTGCGGATGGTTTCCATGATGCTTTCGGCGCTGCCGCCGTACAGCCAGGTCTTGTCGCTCAGGTTGGGCGCGCCCAGCATCGGGTTGCCCTTGCCGCCCGCACCGTGGCATGCCATGCAGGCTGCGAACTTTGGCCTGCCCATGACCGATTTGATCGGGTCGCTGGTGCTGTCCGACAGGCTCAGGACATACTGCGCAACGTTCTCGATATCCTTCTCGGAGCCCACGGCGGCACCCATCGGCGGCATGACGCCGTGGCGGCCTTTCATGATGGTCAGCTTGATGGTGTCGGGATCGCCGCCGTGCAGCCAGTCCTTGTCGGCCAGGTTCGGGAAGCCCTTGTTGCCGCGCGCGTCGGAGCCGTGGCACTGGGCGCAGTAGGTCAGGAACAGGCGCTCGCCGATGGCGCGGGCCTGCGGATCGGCGGCCACCGACTTCAGGTCCTGGCCCTTGTACTTGTCGAACAGCGGACCGTATTCCTTCTCGGCCTTGGCCAGTTCTTCCTTGTGCTCCTTGGCGGACGTCCAGCCCAGCGAGCCCTTGTAGCTGCCCAGGCCCGGATACAGCCACAGGTAGCCGATGGCGAAGGCGATGGTCAGGTAGAACAGCCACATCCACCAGCGCGGCATCGGCGTATTGAGTTCGGTCAGGTCTTCGTCCCAGATATGGCCGGTGGTGCCGACCTTGCCGTCCACCGATTTCAGGGCCGCGCCCTTGACCGAGGACTGCGACCACAGCAGCACGCCGCAGCCGACGATGCCGATGACGGTCAGGACGACGATATACAGGTTCCAGAATTCGCTGGTGAAATCAGCCATGGTCCTTCTCCTCGTCCGCGAACGGCAGCGAGGCCGCTTCTTCCCAGTTGCCGCGCTGGGCCCACCATACGATGCCGAGGAAGGTGACGAAGGAAATGACCGTCATCACATTGCTCGCATTGCCAAAAAAGTTTTCCATTTCAGTTCCTCGTCTTGATCTGGATGCCCAGGCCTTGCAGGTAGGCCACCAGCGCATCCTCTTCCGTCTTGTCGGCCAGTTCGGCCGGTGCGGCGGCGATTTCCTCTTCCGAGTACGGGTCGCCCATGCGCTTCAGCGCGCGCATCTTCGGCACCACGTCGTCCGGCTTCAGCTTGGTCTTGGCCAGCCAGGGGTAGTTGGGCATATTCGATTCCGGCACCACGTCGCGCGGATTGTTCAGGTGGGTCTTGTGCCACTCGTCGCTATAGCGGCCGCCGACGCGCGCCAGGTCGGGACCGGTGCGCTTGGAGCCCCACTGGAACGGCCGGTCGTAGACAAACTCGCCCGCCACCGAGTAGTGGCCGTAGCGCTCGGTCTCGGCGCGGAACGGGCGTATCATCTGCGAGTGGCAGGTGTAGCAGCCCTCGCGCACATAGATGTCGCGGCCGGTCAGGCGCAGCGCCGAGTAAGGCTTCAGGCCCGCCACCGGCTCCGTGGTCGATTTCTGGAAGAACAGCGGGATGATCTCCACCGCGCCGCCCACCGACACCACCAGCGTGACCAGCGCGATCAGCAGCCAGGGGTTCTTCTCAATCCATTCATGGGAAAATTTCATCTTCTTCTCCGATTTGCTGCATTAGGCCGCGAGGCTCATTTCAGGGATGCGTGCACGCGCGGTATCGCGGCCTTTCAGGGTCATCCAGGCGTTGTAGGCCATGACGCACATGCCGGCCAGGTACAGCACGCCGCCGACGAAGCGCACCACGTAGTAGGGATAGCTTGCCTTCACGCCTTCCACGAAGGTATAGGTCAGGGTGCCGTCCGGGTTCACTGCGCGCCACATCAGGCCCTGCATCACGCCGGCAATCCACATGGCGGCGATGTACAGGACGATGCCGATGGTCGCGACCCAGAAGTGCAGGTCGATCAGCCTGGTGCTGTACATCCTGGTCCGGCCGGCCATGCGCGGGATCAGGTAGTAGATCGAGCCCATGGTGATGAAGCCCACCCAGCCCAGCGCGCCGCCGTGCACGTGGGCGATGCCCCAGTCGGTGTAGTGCGACAGCGCGTTGACGGTCTTGATCGACATCATCGGGCCTTCGAAGGTGGCCATGCCGTAGAAGGACAGGGACACAATCATCAGCTTCAGGATCGGGTCGGTGCGCAGCTTGTGCCATGCGCCGGAGAGGGTCATCATGCCGTTGATCATGCCGCCCCAGCTTGGCGCCAGCAGGATCAGCGAGAACACCATGCCCAGCGACTGCGCCCAGTCAGGCAGGGCGGTGTAGTGCAGGTGGTGCGGACCGGCCCACATATAGGTGAAGATCAGGGCCCAGAAGTGGACGATCGACAGCTTGTAGGAGTAGACGGGACGCTCGGCCTGTTTCGGGATGAAGTAGTACACCATGCCCAGGTAGCCGGCGGTCAGGATGAAGCCCACCGCATTGTGGCCGTACCACCACTGGATCATCGCGTCCTGCACGCCGGTGTACATGGAGTAGGACTTGAACAGCGAAGCCGGCATCGACATCGAGTTCACCACGTGCAGGATGGTCACCGCCAGGATGTAGCCGCCGAAGAACCAGTTGGCGACGTAGATGTGTTTGACCTTGCGCTTGATGATGGTGCCGAAGAACACGGTGGCGTAGGCAATCCACACCACGGCGATCAGGATCGAGATCGGCCATTCCAGTTCGGCGTATTCCTTGCCGCGGGTGAAACCCATCGGCAGGGTGACCACGGCGGCCAGGATCACGGCTTGCCAGCCCCAGAAGGTGAAGGCGGCCAGCTTGTCGGAAAATAAACGGACCTGGCAGGTGCGCTGGACCACGTAGTAGGAGGTGGCGAACAGGCCGCTGATGCCGAAGGCGAAAATCACGGCATTGGTGTGCAGGGGGCGCAGGCGGCCGTAGGTCAGCCAGGGAATGTCCAGGTTCAGGGCGGGCCAGGCAAGTTGGGCGGCAATGATGACGCCGACCAGCATGCCCACAACGCCCCAAAGTATGGTGGCGATCGCGAATTGCTTCACGACCTTGTAGTTGTAGTCCAATGATTGATCCACTTTGAATTCTCCAGGCAGACACTTTGATGAGATGTGTCAAAGGTTACCTAGGAGCACTTCAAAAAAACATGACGTGGATCAAATCCGGTCGTCGTCCTGCAAAACGCGGATGGCTGGGCCCACCAGATCGTCGAATTGGCCATCGTCCGAGGCCTTGAAGAACAGCCACAGCGCGCCGAAAACCAGGCCGACGCTGAGGGGAATGAGCAGGTAAAGCGATTCCATTGGATTAACCTTTGCGCAAACGCAGCGCGTTGAGGACGACGAAGGCGGAGCTGGCGGCCATGCCGACCCCGGACAGCCAGGGATTCAGCACGCCGAACGCCGCCGCCGGAATGCCGACAAGGTTGTACAGCGTGGCCCAGGCCAGGTTTTGCCGGATCACGCGCATGGTGCGGCGCGCGCTGCGGGCGGTTTCCGCCAGCAGTGGCAGGCGGGCGTCGAGCAGCACGCAGTCGGCGTGCACTTGTGCCAAGGTTGCACCGCTGCCCATGGCGAAGGACACATCGGCGGCGCTCAGCACGGCGGCGTCGTTGATGCCGTCGCCGACCATTGCCACTACGGCCCCGTGCCGCTGCAATTCCTGCACATAGGCGAGTTTTTCCCCGGGCAGGCAGTCGCCGATCGCGCCGGCGATGCCCAATTGGCCCGCAACGCGCTCGGCCAGCGCCTGCTGGTCGCCGCTTAGCAGCACGACCTCTTTGCCGCGCCGCAGGAAGAATTCAACCGTCCGCCGCGCATCGGCGCGCAGCGCATCGCTGACCAGGAAGCGTCCCAGCCAGCGTCCATGCATGCCCAGCCAAACCGTCGTCATCGGCGCGCCCTGGCCCGCCCGGTCCATCGCCGGTGCCGCGCTGCCCGCGATGCCGGCCACGTAGGCCGCCGTGCCGAGGCGATAGCGCACGCCGTTGACCACGCCTTCCATGCCCTGCCCGGCCAGCTCCTGCAGGCCGCTGGCGACGGCCGCGCCCGCGCCATGGGCGTCGGCGGACGCCGCGATGGCGCGCGCCAGCGGGTGCGCACTGCCCGCCTCCAGCGCCGCGGCAACGCGCAGGAGGCCGACGATGCGCGCGCCGTCGACGGCGTCGACATGCTGCACGGTCGGCCGCCCTTCGGTCAACGTGCCGGTCTTGTCGAACACGATGTGCGTCGCGCGGTGCAGCGTTTCCAGCACATGCGGCTGTACGATCAGCGCGCCCTTGCCCAGCAAGCGGTCGGTGGCGGCCGCCAGGGCCGACGGCGTTGCCAGCGACAAGGCGCATGGGCAGGAGACCACCAGCACCGCAATCGCCACCGGCCAGGCGCGGGCGGCGTCGTGCCAATACCAGAAGCCAAAGCTGGCCGCCGCGAACAGCAGCAGCGCGGCCACGAACCAGGAGGCGGCGCGGTCGGCCCACTGGGCGATCCGCGGCTTGGCGCTGCCGGCGCGCTCGATCAGCTTGAGCAGGCCGGCCAGGGTGCTGTCGCGCGCCGGTTTTTCGACCCGCAGCACGACCGGGCCGCCCGCGTTGACGGCGCCGCCCGGAATGGCGTCGCCCGCCATCTTGCGCTGCGGCGCGCTCTCGCCGGTCAAGAGCGACAGGTCGACGGCGGTGCTGCCGTCCACCACCACGCAATCGGCCGCCACCGCCTCGCCGCCCTTGACAAGGATATAGTCGCCGGCCGCCAGCGCGCTGGCTGGAACAGCCGTGGCCTCGCGCGCAGCGGGCCAGTGCGGCAGGCGCTGCGCCATGTCCGGCACGCCATGGCGCAGGCGCGATAGCGCGGAAGCTGCCTTGCGGCGCGCCACCATTTCCAGGTAGCGGCTGGCCAGCAGCAGGAAGATGAACATGGTGACGGAGTCGTAATACACCTCGCCGGCCCCGCGCAAGGTCGACACGGCGCTGGCGGTGAATGCCGCCAGGATGCCCAGCGCCACCGGCACGTCCATGCCCAGCGCGCGCGCTTTCAGGCTGGCCCAGGCGCCCTTCAGGAAGGGCTGGGCCGAGTAGGCGATGGCGGGCAGGGTCAGGAGCAGGCTGGCCCAGCGCATCAGGCTGGCCATATCCGCGTCCAGCGTACCGTCGCCGCCGGTCATGTACTCGGGCGCCACGTACATCATCACCTGCATCATCGACAGGCCGGCCACGAACAGCTGGCGGCCCAGCGTGCGGCTGGCTTTCTGCAACTGCGCGTCATGGCGCGTGGCGTCGTAGGGCCAGGCGTTGTAGCCGATGCTGCGCACCGCCTCCAGCAGCGCCGCTGCGGTGGTCTTGTCCTTATGCCAGCGGAGGAACAGCTTCTCGGTGGCGACATTCATGCTGGCCTCCTGCACGCCGTCGACCTGGCGCAGGCGGCGCTCGATCAGCCACACGCAGGCCGCGCAGCGGATACCTTCCACCAGCAGCGTGGTTGCGCGGGCATCGCCGTCGTCAATGATATTGGGATCGTCTTCGGGCAGCGCCAGCGCGGCCGGCACGCCGGCGCCGGCGGTTGCGGCGAACCCGCTGCGCTCGCGGTAGTAGCCAGCCTGGCCGATATCGACAATGGTTTGCGCCACGGCCGCACAGCCGGGGCAGCACATGGCGCGCGCAACACCGTCGATGTTCACCTGCCAGTCGGCGCTTGCCGCCACCGGCTGGCCGCAATGGAAGCACGGCGCGATTTCATTCATCTTCATGGCTGCAGCGTCAGGCAAAGCACATCAAGCCAGCCATGCTGGCCGCCGCTGGCGGCGCGCGCCAGTCCCAGCACGCCGAAGCCCAGCACCAGCAGGCCGCAGGCCACGCGCACCGCGCGCTGCTGCAGGTACTGGCGCAGCCTGGCGCCCGCCATGCCCATCGCCAGCAGCATCGGCAGCGTGCCGAGGCCGAACGCGGCCATCACCAGTGCGCCGTCGAGCGCCGAGCCGGACAGCATGGCGGTCAGCAGCACGCTGTAGACCATGCCGCAAGGCACCCAGCCCCACAGGCCGCCCAGGGCCAGCGCCTTCCAGGGCGTATCCATCGGCACCAGCGGTTTGACCAGCGGCTGCACGCGGCGCCACAGCATGCCGCCGGCCTGCTCCACGCGCGCTAGCCCGCGCCAGGCATCCATCAGGTACAGGCCCATGGCCGCCAGCATCAGGTTGGCCATCCAGTAGCCGATCGCCTGCGCCGACGCGACCCGTGCCAGGCTGGCGACGCTGCCCGCCAGGCCGCCCGCGATGGCGCCGGCCACCATATAGCTCATCATGCGGCCGGCGTTATACGCCAGCACATGAGCCGCGGTTGCGGCGCCCGTCCCCGCGCGCGCGATCGGAATCACGCGTGCGCGTGCCGGCGCGCCGACGCTGAACGCGCTGACGATGCCGCCGCACATGCCGGCGCAATGGACGCTGCCGGCCAGGCCGGCAATCAGGACGGGCAGCAGGTTCATGGCCTCCTCAGATCGTGCGCGAAAAGCGCAGCGGTTGTACCTGGCCCGGGGCGGTTCCCGCGGCGCGGTCGGCGGCCAGGTGGCGGTCGAACACCATGCAGATATTGCGGATCAGCAGGCGGCCTTTCGGCGTCACGGAAATCCAGTCGTCCTCGATCGCCAGCAAGCCATCCCTTTCGAACTCGCGCAGCTTGTCCAGTTCCTTGGCGAAGTACTGCGTGAAGCGGATCGGATAGCCCAGTTCCAGCGCCGAAATCGACAGCTCGAAATTGCACATCAGGTTCTGGATCACCATGCGGCGCAGCAGGTCGTCGTTGTCCATCGCATAGCCGCGCGCGATCGGCAGGCGGCCTTGATCCAGGCGCGCATAGTATTCGTCCAGCGTCTTTTCGTTCTGGCTGTAGGTGCCGTTCACCGAGCTGATGGCCGACACGCCCAGCGCCACCAGGTCGGTCTCGGCGTGGGTCGAATAGCCCTGGAAGTTGCGGTGCAGGCGGCCCTGGCGCTGCGCCACGGCCAGGTCGTCGTCCGGCTTGGCGAAATGGTCCATGCCGATGTAGACATAGCCGGCCTTGGTCAGGCGTTCGATGCACAGGGCCAGCATGTCCAGTTTCACGGCCGGCGCCGGCAGCTCGTCGTCGGCGATGCGGCGCTGCGGCTTGAACAGGTGCGGCATGTGGGCGTAGTTGTACAGGGCGATGCGGTCGGGATCCGCTTCGATCACCTTGTCCATCGTCGCCTGCATGGTGGTCATGCTCTGCTTCGGCAGGCCGTAGATCAGGTCCACGCTGATGGAGCGGAAGCCGGCGTCGCGCGCGGCCTGGATCACGGCCAGGGTTTCCTGCGCCGGCTGGATGCGGTTGACCGCCTTCTGCACCTCGGGATCGAAGTCCTGCACGCCCATGCTGACGCGGTTGAAGCCCTGCTTGCGCAAGGTGTGAATGCGGCAAACGTCGACTGTGCGCGGATCGATCTCGATCGCGTATTCGCCTTCCTCGTCCGGCGCGAATGCGAAGTGCTGGCGCATATGCGCCAGCAGCTCGCCCATCTGCTCGTCGTCCAGGTAGGTCGGGGTGCCGCCGCCGAAGTGCAGCTGCTCGACGCGGTTCATGCCGGCGAACAGCTTGCCCTGCATATCGATTTCCTGTTTCAGGTAGCCCAGGTAGGTGGCGGCCTTGCTGCGGTCCTTGGTGACCACTTTGTTGCAGGCGCAGTAATAGCACACCACATTGCAGAACGGGATGTGCACGTACAGCGACAGCGGTGCGCGCGCGCCGCGCATGCGCAGCTTGGCTTGCGCCTCCAGGAAGCTGGCGTAGCTGAAATCGGGCTTGAAGCGGTCGGCCGTCGGATACGAGGTGTAGCGCGGGCCGGACGTGCTCATGCGGCTGATCAGCTCTGCGTCAAACTGTACGGTGGGTTCTGCGATGATGTTCATGATCTTTCTCGTTCGGGATTAGGCGGCCAGGCGCTTCGGTGCCAGGCGCGTTTGCCGCGCGCCGCGCGCCGAATTGACAGCCGCCGGGCGCGCATGGCGGGTGCGTTCGAATTTGAACAGGCTGAAGGCGTCGCGCAGGTGGCCGGCTTCGTCGGCCAGGCTGATCGCGGCGGCGGCCGCTTCTTCCACCAGGCCGGCGTTCTGCTGCGTCACCTGGTCCATATGGTTGACGGCCTGGTTCACCTGGTCCACCCCGGCGCTCTGTTCACGCGAGGCGGTGGAGATGTCGTGCATGATGCTGGTGACCTGCTTGACCGAGTCCACCACCTGGTCCATGGTGGCGCCGGCGCGCTGGGCGCGCTCCATCCCGGTGCCGACCTTGGCGACGGAGATTTCGATCAGCTGCTTGATGTCCTTGGCGGCGGCGGAAGAGCGTTGCGCCAGGTTGCGCACCTCGCCCGCCACCACGGCGAAGCCGCGCCCCTGTTCACCGGCGCGGGCCGCTTCCACCGCGGCGTTCAGCGCCAGGATGTTGGTCTGGAAGGCGATGCCTTCGATCAGGCCGATGATGTCGACCACCCGCCGGGAGGACGCGTTGATCTCGTCCATCGTGGCGATCACTTCGGAAACGATCTCGCCGCCCTGCACCGCCACGCCGGAGGCGCTCACGGCTAGCTGGTTCGCTTCCATCGAGTTCTCGGCATTGGCCTTGACGGTCGAGGAGAATTCCTCGAGGCTGGAGGCGGTCTTTTCCAGGCTGGCGGCCTGCGCTTCGGTGCGTCCGGCCAGGTCGGCATTGCCGGCGGCGATCTGATTGGTGGCCACCGCCATGGCGTCGATGCTGAAGCGCACGTCGCGGATGGTGGCGATCAGGTTGCTGTTCATCTGCTGCAAGGCGCGCAGGAGCTGGCCCACTTCATCGGTGCTGTCGGTATCGAAGGCGCCGGTCAGGTCGCCGGCGGCGATCAGGCGCGCGCCGTCCAGTGCGCGGCCGAGCGGCTGCAGCATGCCGGTGCGCAGGGTGTGCCACAGGAAGACGTTGATCAGGAAGCCGAAGGCGGTGGCGCCGAAGATGCCCCAGCGCGTCGCATCGCTGCTGCCGTCGGCGAACAGGGCGGCGAGGCAGACGGCGATCTGCAGCACATTGACCGCGCTGGTGGCCAGCCAGATACGCATGGCCAGCGAGGTGTGGCCCAGGCGCGCGACCAGCGTGAACAGGCCGAGCTTCACCACCTGGCCATTCTTGATGCGGATATTGCGCGCGCCGGCGGCGACCTGGCGGTAGGCCTCGGCCGCGGCGGCGACCTGGCTGCGTTCGGCCTTGGTGCGCACCGACATATAGCCGGTGGTGCGGCCGTTTTCCTTGATCGGGGTGATATTCGCCTTGACCCAGTAGAAATCGCCGTTCTTGCAGCGGTTTTTCACCAGGCCGGTCCAGGGGATGCCGGCACGGATGGTGTGCCACAGGTCGGCAAACGCTGCGGGCGGCATGTCCGGGTGGCGGACGATGCTTTGCGGCTGGCCAATCAGTTCCGCAGCGGAAAAGCCGCTGATGTGCTCGAAGTAGGGATTGACGTAGACGATATTGCCTTCCAGGTCCGTCTTGGAGACGATCGCCTGGTCTTCGTCCAGTTCTACTTCCTGATTGCTTACCGGTAAATTTTTACGCATCACGCGCCCCCTGTTGAATTTCTTGCTATGACGCAAGATCACAGGGATAAGTCTAGGGACTTGGGCGCGCTTTTTTAATGATGTAGATCAATTCTGGCCGCGTTGGCCCCTCAGGCTGGTTCGGACGGGATTGCCGAAGAGTCACGAACATTCTTTTGCACCGCCACGGCGGCGAACAGGCTCAGCGCGAAGGCGATGGCGTAAAAGCCCTTTTCGCTGAACGCCAGGGTGGCATTCCACAGGCCAGCGCCCAGCAGCAGCATGGCCGAGGCGGTCGAAATCCAGCACAGGCCGAAGTACAGGTTGGAGACGCGGATGCCTTCCACCTTGTCGCGCACCGATTTTTGCAGCGATACGGCGGCAAACAGGCCGTACAGCAGGAGCGTCAGGTAGTAGCCCTTCTCATTCAGCGCCATTTGCGCATTCCACAGACCGGCAAGGAAGGCGCCGGCGCCGAGCAGCAAAGCGGTCCAGGACGCGCCGACAAAGGCGCTGGAAGGACGATGGTGGGTGGACATATGGTCTCCTTGATAAGAAAAGGCGGCCGGGTGGCCGCCATGGGTCAATCAGAACAGATTGCCGGGGGTTAGCGTTTGAGCGTGCTCAACAGCTTGCTGCCGACCGTCACCAGCGCCAGCACGATGGCACCGGCGATCACGCCGCCGATGGTATCCAGGGCCGACGGCGTCACGGCAGCCAGCAGGGGACCGACGCCGCCCACCGAACCGGCGGCTTCGGCAGCGTGATGGATCACATCATGCGCGCCGGGAATGCCGTGGGTCAGGATGCCGCCGCCGACCATGAACATGGCCACGGTACCGGCCACCGACAGGAATTTCATCAGCTTGGGCGCGGCATTGAGCAGGAAGCGGCCGAACGCCTGCACAGCGGCGCCGGCACGCCTGCTCAGGTAAAGACCGGCGTCGTCCATCTTTACGATGGCGCCCACCAGACCGTACACGCCCAGCGTCATCACGATGGCAATGCCGACCAGCACGGTGACCTGCTGCAGGAAGGAGGCCTTGGCCACCGTGCCCAGGGCGATCACGATAATCTCGGCCGACAGGATGAAGTCGGTACGCACAGCGCCCTTGATCTTTTCCTTTTCCATGGCAACCAGGTCAACATCCTGGTTCGCCGCCACCAGTTCCTTGTGGTGCTGCTCGTCTTCCGCATCAGAGTGCAACAGCTTGTGCGCGATCTTTTCGAAACCTTCAAAACACAGGTAGGCGCCGCCCAGCATCAGCAGGGGCGTAATGGCCCATGGCGCGAAATAGCTGATCGCTAGTGCGGCAGGCACCAGGATCG
This sequence comes from Pseudoduganella violaceinigra DSM 15887, assembly GCF_000425385.1. GTDB lineage: Bacteria > Pseudomonadota > Gammaproteobacteria > Burkholderiales > Burkholderiaceae_D > Rugamonas > Rugamonas violaceinigra. The sequence goes on from NZ_KE384356.1 coordinate 421,168, forward strand.
CCTTGTTGATCAAGGAACCCTTCGCTACTGCCCAAACCACAGGCAATTCACGCTCGGCTTGCACGCCCGCCACCTGCTGCGCGTTCAGCGCCAGGTCGTCGCCCAGCACACCCGCGGTTTTCTTGGCCGCCACTTTGCTCATGGCAGCCACGTCATCCAGGATGGTGGCAATATCGTCAATCAGTGCGAGCAGGCTGGAACCGGCCATTCGTATAACTCCAAAGAAATAATTACAAGGTCGACAATCTAACACGCCGCCGCTGCCGGCGGGCGTCTTCAACGCTACAATGGGCCCTTTCAACGTCGGTAATCGGTCATGATTTTCACCACCTGGATTACGTTTGTCATCGCTGCCTGCATCATTGCCGTGTCGCCCGGCTCGGGCGCCGTGTTGTCGATGTCGCATGGCCTGTCCTACGGTGTGAAGCGCACCACGGCCACCATCCTGGGCCTGCAACTGGGCCTGCTGCTGGTGCTGGCGATCGCCGGCGCCGGCGTCGGTTCGCTCTTGATCGCCTCCGAAGTCGCCTTCAGCGTGGTGAAGACTATTGGCGCCCTGTACCTGATCTGGCTGGGCCTGAGCCAATGGCGCGCCAAGGTCGCCGCCGGCGAAGGCGTGCACGCGGCGCGCCAGGCGCTGCCGACCTTCCGCAAGCGCGTGATGATCGGCTTCCTGACCAATTCCACCAATCCCAAGGGCATCATCTTCATGGTCGCGGTGCTGCCGCAGTTCATCAACCAGCATGCGCCGCTGCTGCCGCAACTGGCGATCCTGGCGGCCACCATGTGCGTGATCGACCTGGTCGTGATGCACAGCTATGCCTTCCTGGCCTCGTCCATGCAGCGCTTCTTCCGCGATTCCTCTGCCATCAAGGTGCAAAACCGGTTATTTGGCGGTCTTTTGATGTTAATTGGCGGAGCCCTCTTCTTCGTCAAGCGTGGCGGGGCACAAGCATGACCACCCAGTTCCGGCATTACAAAGGCGGCATTTACGAGCTGGTGTGCGAAGCGACGCTGGAATCGGACCTCAGCACGATGATCGTGTACAAGGCCGCCAACGGGTCCATCTGGTGCCGTCCGCGCGAAGTGTTCTTCGAGCTCATCGAAGTCGACGGCAAGCCGGTGCAGCGCTTCACCCCCATTTGAAATTATTTGTAACTTGCGTCCTCGCTTCCGTTTCCCAAGCGTTATATAAAAATAAAAACGCAGGGGAGCATTCCCGTGGAGAGCGAAATGAAGCGCAAGTTCCTGCAATTCCTGATGCTGGCGGCGCTGGTCGCCGTGACCTCGGTCGCCATGGCCGATCCGCCCGCGCGGGTGGGCCGCGTCACCGTCACCGAAGGCCGGGTGAGCATGCTGGTCAACGGCGAGGAGGAAACCGGCAACTTGCTGAACTGGCCGGTCACCAGCGAAAACCATCTCACCACCGCTCCCGGAGCCCGCGCGGAATTCCGCGTCGGCTCCGCTGCCATTCGCCTGGATAGCGATTCCGATATCGAAGTCCAGCAACTCGATGACGAGCGCCTCAGCCTGCGCCTGAATTACGGCACCGCCAGCGTGCGTGTGCGCGATCCCGCCATGGCCAGGGAATTTGAATTCCTTACACCGCAGGCCCGCATTACCCTGGCCGAGCCGGCCACTTTCCGCATCGATACCGAACGCGCGCCCGACACCACGACGGTGAATGTCTATGCGGGCAATGCCCGCGTCGAGGGCGCCGGCAATATCCTGGCCGCCCGTTCCGGCAAGCGGGTGGAAGTGCGCGGCGACGAAATCGTCACGGCGCAGGCCGTGCGCGACAGTTTCGACGACTGGGCCGCCGGCCGCGACCGCCGCGACGAAAGCCTGACCGCTTCGCGCTATGTCCCGGCCGATATGACCGGCTATGAAGACCTGGACAACTACGGCAACTGGGTCGAAGACCGCGAATATGGCACCGTCTGGTTCCCGCGTGCCGTGCCGTCGGGCTGGGCGCCATACCGCGACGGCCGCTGGGTCTGGATCTCTTCCTGGGGCTGGACCTGGGTCGACAACTCGCCCTGGGGCTATGCGCCTTTCCACTATGGCCGCTGGGTCACGGTGGGCGGCCGCTGGTGCTGGACGCCGGGCCGCATCGTTGGCCGCCCGGTCTGGTCGCCGGCACTGGTGGGCTGGGTCGGCGGCGATAGCTGGAGCGTGAATTTCCATTCGGGCGGCCCGGCGCCGGCCCTCGGCTGGTACCCGCTGAGCCCGCGCGACCGCTATGTACCGGCGTACCGGGTGTCGGCCGATGTCGAACGGCGCCTGGTGTGGAACCATCGCAGCAACGAGCGCTGGCGCGAACGCTACCAGGAGCGCGACCACGACGGGCGCCGCGACGGCGTCACCGCCCTGCCGCGCATCCAGTTCGACCAGGCCCGCAGCGTGACGGTCAGCAGCGATGTCCGCGTCGCGCCGCAGGACGTGCGCAATGTGCCGCCACTGGCGGCGCCGCCCCAGCTGAGTGCCGCGCCGGCGCGGCCGCAGCGCCAGGATTGGCAACGCAATCGCGACGAGCGCGAACGCTTTGATCGCGGTACCGTACACCAGGAACAGCCGCGCCAGCCGCTGCTGCAGAGTCAGCCCCAGGCGCAGCCCCAATTCCAGGCGCCGGCGCCGCAGATTCAGCAGCGTCCCCATGTGATGCGTACCGACGATGACGAGCGCGGCAGCTGGCGCGAGCAGCGCCTGCGCGAACAGGAGCGCCGTTCCTTCACGACCACCACGGCGCCGCAACCGCAGTTGCAGGCGGCACCGCCGCAGCAAGCGCCGCGCGTCGAGCAGCGCCATTTCGAACCGCGCGAAAACAGGGATGTACGCCGGGAAGCGCCGCCGCAGCTGCAGATGGCGCCGGCCCGTCCGGTACAGGTACAGATGGCGCCGCAACAGCCAGTGCAGCTGCAGGCCGCCCCGCCGCAGCAGGCCCAGCCGCCGCAACAACATCAGTCGCAACAGCAGCAAGACCGCCGCGAACAGCAGCGCGAGCGCCGCGAAGACCGCCGCGGCGACATGAACCGCAATGACCGCTCATAAAGGAAAGTCACAAAGCCGTAGCAAACCCTGGATAAGCTCCTGTTCCTGGTTTTGTTCCGCTTTGTCCCGACTATCTCCTCAACCGGAAACGTAGTCTTGTGCCAGCCTGTCGTCAGCCGGGCTGGCATTTTTTTTACTTGCTGTTCCTGGCGCGCTGCCGGATACGCTCGCGCCACTCGCCCAGCGCCGATAGCGCGCCGTGGAACTCGCGCTCGATCAGGTCGGCCTCCGCCTCCGTCACCTTGCCGTCCATCAGGGCCTCCGACACCGCCTCCGCCACTGCGCCCACCTGGGCCATCACCTTGCACACGGTCTGCGACAGGTCGTCGTTACTTACTTCGTCAGGGACCGGCACCATGAAGGCTGCCATCCCATGCCGCGTCAACAGCGCGTGCAGGGGCAGCATGGCCTCGCTGACGCCCGCCTTCTGGCACAGGTCGACGATGGTCGACACTTCCTCGAACGAGGGGTAGTGGGAGGCGATGGTGGGCGCCAGCTTGTTGCGCAATACATTGGCCGAGATGCCCATCTGCTGGGCCAGCGTCTCGATACCGCCGGGGAAAGTGCGCGCCACTTTGTAGAGCGCGTCATGTTGGTTCATGTCCAGGTATTTCTTCGTCATGGTGAAGCGAGCCTTTTTTTACCGATGCAGCCACATTGTTTGAACGATATCCTGATTTTCATCAAAGTTTAACTACCTGACAACGGTGAAACACATGTTCAAGCGCTCTCGCTTCGCGGCCATCATGGCAATCGTGGTGGCAATTGTAGTCGCCAACACGGCCGATGCGCGACCAGGCAGCTCTGTCCGCAGTGGTTTTTCGAGCAAGAGCACGGCGACGCGCAGCGCGGCCGCCCCGCGCCAGCCCGGATTCGGCAGTTTTGGCCAGCGCCAGTCGCAGCCTCCCGCTGCGGGGCGCATGCCACAACGCGATTCGGCCATGTCACGCGATCTCGACCGCAAGGCTGCCCAGGAGCAGGCCATGCGCACCTACGACGCCCGCCGCAGTGCCGACACGATGTCGGCCAGCCGGTCGGGCGCCGCCGGAACCGGGGCCGCCGGCACGATGCCGCCGCAGCCCCCTGCGGTGCCCGGCGGCGGCAACGGCAGTTATGGCGGCCCCGGCGGCTATGCCCAGCACGGTACCCCGGCCACGGTGGTCGTCCGGGAGCGCAACAACGGCTGGCTGTGGGGCCTGGGCGGTTTCATGCTGGGCCACGCCGCCAGCGGCCATGCGGCCCCGCCGCCGGCCGCCCAGCCGGCACCGGCGCCGTCGGTGCAGCAGGCCGATGTTTCGGGTAACTCGGGGGCCATGGCGGATGCGGCGGGTGCGAATGACATCGTCACGGCCGGCGAAGCCAACCCCGCTCCCGTGCGTGCCCCGGTAGCGAAGCCGGCCGCACAAGAATCGAGCACCCTGGCCAAGCTGGTGGTCGCCCTGCTGCTGGGCGCCATGGTCTGGCTGGCCTGGAAAGCCTTCCGCACGATGGCCCGGGCCCAGGAAGTGAAAAAGAACACTAACTATTCATTTGAAAGGAATTAAGGGATGGGCTGGAAAGACGCGTTTAACTACCTTCGCCATGGCCGCGAAAGCGAGGCGCCAGCGGTGGAAGACCGTGGCCTGCCGCTGGCCGCAAGGATAGGCAGCGTGGTGGGCCTGCAAATGTCGCCCCTGCTGCGCGCCAATGCCAACGGTTCGCTGCTTGCGCTGCCGGCAGCAGAAGACCGCCGGATCCTGGCCATTTCCCAGTTCCAGCTGTCGATGGCAGGCCGCCTGTACCGCTACTACCTGGCCAAAGGCGATGAAGACGACCGGGAGAAGTTCCTCCAGCTGTATGTGGATGAGCACGGCGCCGTGAAGGAAGTCCTGTACTGCACGCAGCTGCTGCGCTTCATCCCCACCACGGCGGAAGACCAGGACGCCTTCACCGGTGCCGATGGCGCCGGCCTGGGCGAGCTGCAATTCAGCCTGTGGCGCAGCCAGCTGGAGGAAAGCGGAGCGGACGGCGCGCTATTGGCAAGCGCCTTCGGCGAGCAGGAAGCGCTGGACTTCGAGCGCGATGTCGGCGACCCGACTGCCGGTTTCGTCCCGCCCTTCTCGGGCACCGAAACCCGCATCGACGACGCCGCCGGCATGCAGGGCCTGAAGCAGCAGCTGTACTTCATGCCCTATGCCCGCCAGCTGGGCGACGGCAGCAAGGAATATCTGCTGGTCACGACGGAGATTCTCCAGAGCGTGAATGGCGATGCAAGCAAACGCGGGATTCACGTCGACTTCGTAGTGGGAATCCCGGTGGAGCAGGAACGGCTGGTTATCCAGTAAATGACCGCCGCAAAATCGAACTTAACTGAAAGGATGCAAAACATGAGCAACTCGAATGGCTGGGCCCTGACTGCACGACTGATTTCCAAGCACTTTGGCGCCCTGGGCGACCGCGTCTCGGAAGCCATCGCCAGTTTTGACCCGGAAACGGCGACCGAGGCCGACCGCGACCGCCTGGCCGACACCTTGCGCAGCGCCGCGCAAAAGCTGGCCCAGGCCCGCTCCGCCTTCAACAAGGAGCGCGACGACGTGGTGCGCCTGCGCAAGCTGATCGAAACCGATGAAAAGGCCAGCGGCACGCTGGCCGAACGCCTGGCCGCCGGCCAGATCTCGGAAGCGACGATCAACCTGTTCTGCGACGAACTGGAAGCGAACAAGAACCGCCTGCCGCAGGAAATCCAGGAAGAAGCCGACGCCCAGGCTTATATGGAAGAACTGCAGAAAATCGTCGACGCCCTGTCGCAGCAACTGGCCGACTTCGACGCCGCCGCCAAGAAAGCGATGCAGGCCCTGGCCCAGGCCAAGGCCCAGCGCGACCTGCAGCAAGTGCGCGCCGACCGCCAGAGCCAGCTGGCCAACCTGTCCGGCATGCGCGGCAACACCAGCGCGTTGAATGCGCTGACCAAGCGTGCCCAGCAGATCAGCAATGAGGCGGAAGGCATGAAGATCGTGTCGGACATCGGCCAGCGTCCATACGACCAGGCCGCCGAAATCGAAGCGATCCGCAAATCGGTCGCCAGCCCTGCCGGCGGCAGCGAGTCGGCCCTGGAACGCCTGCAGCGCCTGTCGAACAAGGCGGCCGCCACCGCCTGACCTTGAAAAGCGGCCCCGGCGGAGCCATATAAGTAACGATGTAAAATGGAACCCGGCGCACTCGCACCGCGCCGGGTCTTTTTTTTTGTTGTTACAAGATTGGAAAAATCATGATGAATCCCATCCCGCCTGAAGAGTCTCTCATCGAGTATCCGAGCGACTTCCCGATCAAGGTGATGGGCGCTACCCACGACGCCTTCGCCCCCACGATCATTGAAGTGGTGGTCGCGCACGACCCGACTTTCCATGAAGGCAAAATGGAATCGCGTCCCTCGGCAAAGGGTAATTACACCAGCCTGACCTGCACCGTACGCGCGACCAGCCGCGAGCAGCTGGATAATATTTACCGCGCGCTGTCCGGCCACCCGATGGTCAAGATGGTGTTGTAAGCAGCTGGCTGCGGGCGATTTCCGCCTTCAGCCACTCGCGGAACGCCCGCACCTGCGGTTTCTGCAGGGCGCCGGGCGGACTCACCAGGTAGTAGTCATCCGGGCAGGGGGTGGCGATATCGAATAGCCGCACCAGCTGGCCCGACGCAATTTCCTGCATCGCCACCACATGGCGCACCAGCGCCACCCCGTCGCCGTCGACGGCCGAGCGTATCAGCATCGATAAATCCTCGAACATCACGCCGCCGGAAGGCTCCGGCAGTGCGAGTCCGGCCGCGCGGAACCAGGGTAGCCAGGGCTCGTTGGAGCGCAGCAAAGTCGCATTCGCCAGATCCTGTGGAGAGCCAGGCAGTTGTCCACCGCGATAGTGTGGACTTACTACCGGGTAGTAGATCTCGCCGATCAGGCGTTCGACATCGAGCCCAGGGTACTTGCCGCGCCCGAAGCGGATGCCGACATCGATCCCCTCCCGCACCAGGTCCTGCAAAGCGCCGCTGGCCTGCAGGATCACTTCGATACTCGGATGCCGCTCGATGAATTGCCCGAGCCGGGGCGCCAGCCAGCGCGCCGCAAACGAGGGGATGGCCGTCACGCTCAGGCGCTGCACGCCGTGCGCCGGTCTCAGCTCGGCCGCGCCGTCGGCCAGCTCCGCCAGGCAGCGTGCCACCGTGGCGGCATACCGGCGCGCTTCCGGCGTTGCCGTCACCTGCCGGCCATTGCGCAGGAATAGCTGCACTCCCAGTTCTTCCTCCAGCCCGCGCACCTGGTGGCTGATGGCCCCGTGCGTCAGGCACAGTTCCGCCGCCGCCCGCGAGAAGTTCTCGTGGCGTACCGCCGCCTCGAAGGCGCGCAGGGCAGACAAGTTCGGCAAACGCATATTCATGTGAGAAAAATTAACCAGGCAATAGAAAATATATCGTTTTGGCAAGCATGAAGCAAGGCATACCATGTGAATAAACCTAACCCAAGCCGGAGCCTTCGCGATGCACCTCAAACTGTATGTGGACAGCCAGTTCACCAGCCCCTATGCCCTTTCCGCCTTCACCGCCCTGCGCGAAAAAGGCCTCGATTTCGCGATGGAGACCGTGGACCTGGAAGCGGGCAAGAACCTGGAGCTGTCCTATACCGGCAAGGCGCTGACCGGCCGCGTGCCCTGCCTGGTGCACAACGACTTCATGCTGACCGAATCGAGCGCCATCACCGAATACCTGGACGAGATGTTTCCCGCGCCCGAACACCGCGCCCTGTACCCGGTGCTGCCGCAGAAGCGGGCCATCGCCCGCCAGATCCAGGCCTGGATCCGCAGCGACCTGCTGGCGCTGCGGGAAGAGCGCAGCACCTACACGGTGTTCTACCGCCGCGCCGAACAGCCGCTGTCCCCCGCCGCCCAGGCGGCGGCGGATAAGCTGGTGCGCCTGGCCGAACGCGTGATCGAAGGCCCCAACCTGTTCGGCCGCTGGTGTATCGCCGACACCGACCTGGCCGTCATGCTGAGCCGCCTGGTGATGAACGGCGATCCGGTGCCGCAAAAGCTCAAGGATTACGTCGCCCACCAGTGGCAGCGCGAGTCTTTGCAAGATTGGCTAAAGAACATTAACCTGATGCCTGCCTAAGGAAATCGGCATAAAACTGCTCAGTCATTAAGCAGTGCAAGGCTTGGGCCGGTATAATGGCGGGGCTTTTTCCGACCTGAAGCCCTATGCCTATCCAGCCGGCGGTGATCCGCCATCTCGGCCAAGCCGAATACGAGCCGACTTTCGCAGCCATGCGCGCCTTCACCGACGCGCGCCAGGAAGACACGCCTGACGAACTGTGGATCGTCGAGCACCCGCCCGTCTATACCCTGGGCCTGGGCGCGGACCGCGGCCATATCTTAACGGGCGCCACCGCCAAGGCGGGATCCATTCCCACGGTGCAGACCGACCGCGGCGGCGAGGTGACCTTCCACGGTCCGGGCCAGGTCGTGATCTATCTGATGATGGACCTGCGCCGCAACAAGAAAGGCGGCAAGCTGTACGCCCGCCAGTTCGTCAACAAGATCGAAGAAGCCATTATCAATGTGCTGGCCGCGTATAATCTGGCCGGCGAGCGCATTGAAGGTGCGCCCGGCATCTATATCGCCAACGGCCCGAAAAAAGGCGCCAAGATCGCCGCCCTCGGCTTGAAGGTGCGCGGCAATGGCTGCACCTACCACGGCGTATCGCTGAACGTGGGCATGGACCTGGCCCCCTTCACCTGGATCAATCCCTGCGGTTACGCAGGCCTGGAAACCATCGACATGCGTTCGATGGGCGTGGATGTCCCGCTGGCCGATGTCCAGCAGGCCCTGGCCGACGAGCTGGTACGCCAGCTGCAGGTGGCCGAACCTGAATTAACTTGAAAGCAAGCAGCTATGACTTACAACCCAAGCGACAAGCAAAAAGGCGCCGACAAGACCTCCCGCATCCCGATCAAGATCATCCCGATCGAACAGGCCGAACGCCTGAAGAAGCCGGAATGGATCCGCGTCAAGGCGGCTTCGGCATCTTCCCGCTTCTACGAGATCAAGGACATCCTGCGCGAGAACAAGCTGGTGACCGTGTGCGAAGAAGCGAGCTGCCCGAATATCGGCGAATGCTTCGGCAAGGGGACTGCTACCTTCATGATCATGGGTGACAAGTGCACCCGCCGCTGTCCATTCTGCGACGTGGGCCACGGCCGTCCGGACCCGCTGGACGTGGACGAACCGCAAAACCTGGCCAACACCATTGCCAAGCTGCGCCTGTCTTACGTGGTGATCACCTCGGTCGACCGCGACGACCTGCGCGACGGCGGCGCCGGTCACTTTGTCGAGTGCATCACCAAGACCAAGGAACTGTCGCCCAAGACCCAGGTTGAAGTGCTGGTGCCGGACTTCCGCGGCCGCCTGGAAAAAGCGCTGGACATCTTCGCCGACGGCCTGCCGGACGTGATGAACCACAATCTGGAAACCGTGCCGCGCCTGTACAAGGAAGCGCGCCCGGGCGCCGACTACCAGCACTCGCTGACGCTGCTGAAAGACTTCAAGGCACGCTACCCGCACGTCAAGACCAAGTCCGGGCTGATGGTCGGCCTGGGCGAGACCGACGAGGAAATCCTGGAAGTGATGCGCGACATGCGTGCGCACGACATCGACATGCTGACCATCGGCCAGTACCTGGCGCCGTCCAACAGCCACCTGCCGGTGCGCCGCTACGTGCACCCGGACGTGTTCAAAATGTTCGAAGACGAAGCATACAAAATGGGCTTCGCCCACGCCGCAGTCGGCGCCATGGTACGTTCCTCGTACCACGCCGACGTGCAGGCGCATAACGTCCTCGAGCAGGCGTAATCCTTTCCTTCCGCATCCCGGGCCGCATGCGCCGGCCCGGGCGTCGCGCGCATCGCCCGCCATTCTGAAGTAGTATTGTCGCCAACTGAAAACGGAGGCGCAGATGGCTGAAGACAAATGGCATCACGAATTCGAAGAACTGAGGAAGATCGTTCTCTCCACGCATTTGACCGAGGAGCAGAAGTGGGGCTGTTCATGCTTCACCTATAACGACCAGAACGTCGTCCTGATCCATGGCTTCAAGGAGTACTGCGCGCTGCTGTTCTTCAAGGGCGCCCTGATGCAGGACCCGGAAGACATTCTGGTGCAGCAGACCGAGAATGTGCAGGCTGGCCGCCAGCTGCGTTTCAGCGATCTCAAAGATATCAAGAAGCAAGCAAAGACAATCAAGGTTTACGTCCAGGAAGCGATTGAAGTCGAAAAATCGGGCGCAAAGGTCGAGTACCGCAAGACCGAAGATTTCCCGATGGCCGAAGAGTTCCTGCAGAAGCTCGATGAGCATCCTGCCCTGGCGGAAGCCTTCTACGCCCTCACCCCGGGCCGCCAGCGCGGCTACCTGCTGCACTTCGCCGCCGCCAAGCAGGCCAAGACGCGCGAATCGCGCGTTGAGAAATGCATGCCGCAGATCCTGGCCGGCAAGGGCCTGAACGACTAAAGTTTGCGCCGCGCAAAGCGGCAGGCCGGCGACATGGAATGCTCCATGCGCCCTGCCAGCAGGCCTTCCAGGAAAGCCAGTTCCGCAGCGTGGGCCGGCAAATAGTCCTGCAAAGTCCGCAGCAAGCCGCGGGCGACATGGCTGTCATGCAAGGCGCCCAGTAAATCCTGCGCATCCGACAGCACCGGCAAGCGGCCGGCGGCGCCAAAGAATTCCCGCAGATAGCGTTCCTGCTTCACGGCGATACGCAGGCGGTGCAAAGTGCCGGGCCGCGACAAGTTCAACAGGCGGACTCTTTTGGCCACCTTTGCGCGGCCGCGCTGCACGAGCGCCTGGGCGACCTTTCGCGCGTCCTTGTCCCAAGGCTGGATGCGGCCTGGATCGCGCCACAGGCGTTCGCCGCTCCATATCGCCAATTCGCCCATCAAAGCGCGGTAACGCGCTCCCTCCAGCAGGTGGTGGATATGGACGTGCTGCTGTTCTGCCAGTTCACGTGCAGCCTTTGCCAGCGGTGCGGATGCGCCGCCCAGGCCGGGCAAGGAGCTGGCGATAAACACATCCCAGTTGCGCGCATGCCCCAGTGCCACGCCGAGCCAGCGCAGGCCGCCGGCGGTTTCCTGCGGCATGGCATCCCACCGGCGGACACCGGACAGCAGCGCACGCAGGCGCCGCCCGGCCAGTATAGGCCCGCTGCGAAATGATAAGATTTCGATATGACAGTCCGTATTGAACCATCCTGGAAAGCGCAGCTGGAAGACGAGTTCAGCCAGCCATACTGGCATGCACTGACCGGCTTCGTGCGCGCGGAATACGCCGAGCGCCCATGCTTTCCCGCCGGCCGCAATATTTTCCGCGCTTTCGACCTGACGCCATTCGACGATGTGAAAGTCGTCATCCTGGGCCAGGATCCCTATCACACGCCTGGTGCGGCGATGGGTTTCTGTTTCTCGGTCCCGGACGGCAATCGTCCGCAACCGAGCCTGCAGAATATCTTCCAGGAGCTGGAATCCGATCTTGGCGTATCCCGCCAGCACACCGACCTCTCGGATTGGGCCGGGCAAGGCGTCTTCCTGTTGAACAGTGTGCTGACGGTGCGCGCGCGTGAAGCAGGCTCGCATGCGGGCAAGGGCTGGGAGAATTTTACGGACGGCGCGATCAAGCGCCTGTCGGCGCAGCGCCAGGGCCTGGTGTTCATCCTGTGGGGCAGCTACGCCATCGCCAAGCGCGCCTTGATCGACCCGCGCAAGCACCTGGTCATCACATCGCCCCATCCGTCGCCGTTTTCAGCCCACAAGGGCTTCTTCGGCAGCCGTCCCTTCTCGCGCGCCAATGCCTACCTGGCGCAGCAGGGTAAGCCGCCCATCCAATGGGCTTAATGCGTAGTGCGGTTGCCGTAGCAAAGTGAATAGAGCTGGGTGCGCAGGTCGCTGAATTCTTCGTCAAGCTGCAAGTCGCTGATGGAACCGGCGCCGCCGAAATAATGCAGGATTTCGCCCTTTGCGGCCGAGCAGTCGAATGCGCTCAAGGTGCGGGCACGGTGCAGCAGGCGGGCCCAGTCGTCCTGGTGGCCTTGCGCCAGCTTGACTTCCATGCGCTGCACGATGGCAGACAGTTGCTCTCTTTCGTTCATAGGTCATTCTCCGTAAGTTAATCGGTTGAATCCACCTTGTGAGCTTCTGGTCTCGCCTGCAGACCTGGCCCTTGTGGGGCAGGTCCGACAGTGTAAGCATACCCTGTTTCCGGCTGATATGATTCACCAACTGTAACGGAGACCTGCACGATGAAGTTTGACCTCGCAAAACTCAACGAACTGACCCGCAACAACTTGACGGGCCTGCTGGGCGTCCGTGTGACCGCCGCATCCGATGGCGAATTGCACGCCGAAATAGACATCCTGCCGCACCACTTGGCCCCCAACGGCTACTTGCATGCCGGTACGGTCGTCACCCTGGCTGACACGGCCTGCGGCTTCGGCTGCATCGCCAACTTGCCGACCGGTGCGCAGAACTTCACCACCGTTGAGCTGAAGTCGAATCACCTTGGCACCGCCCGCGAAGGCACGATTTCCGTGATCGCGCGCATGGTGCATGGCGGCCGCGTTACCCAGGTGTGGGATGCAACGGTCACCAACAAGGCAAACGGCAAGGCCATCGCGCTGTTCCGCTGCACCCAGATGATCCTCTATCCCAAGGAGTAGCCATGAACTATCTGTGCAGGCTTGCTGGCGCTGGAATGTTTGCCGTTTCCGCCTTGGCGTCTGCACAGACGCCCTACGCCGACGATGAGGTTTATCGCGGGCTGGGCGGCAAGCAGGGGATTACGCGCATCGTCGACGCGCTGTTCGAGATTACGCTGGCCGACCCGCGCATCAGGGACACTTTTGATGGCTTCGATATCCCGGTCGTGAAGGAGCGGTTGGCGGAGCAGATCTGCGAATTCGCGGGCGGCCCTTGCAAATACACGGGCAAGTACAAGAACCGCGACATGAAGACGGTCCACGAGGACCTCAAGCTTAACAATCTGCATTTCAACGCGCTGGCGGAAGACCTGCAGATAGCGCTGGAGCGCAACCACGTACCATCCCGCGTCTCGAACCAGCTGCTCGCCAAGCTGGCGCCGATGCAGCGCGATATCGTCACCGCTGGCGGCGGAGCGCCGCAAGCAAAGCCCGACCACGGCAAGTTGATCGCCACGGGGGGCGTCACCGCAGTGGAGGGAAGCGCTGGCGGCGGCATTGTCCCGTGGGCCCTGATTGCCGGGTACGGCACCCGCGACAGCTGGGGCGCCAGCGCGTTCGCCACCCGGGTTGCCACCCAGGATTACAGCCTGGTGAGCTATGGCGCGGCAATCGGTATTGGCGACCGCGTCGAGATTTCGCTGGCGCGCCAGGATTTCGAGGGCGAGCTGGCGCCGCTGGACCAGCTGCGTATCAAGCAGGATATCGCGGGAATCAAGCTGCGCGTGGTGGGAGACGCCGTCTACGAACAGGATCACTGGACGCCGCAAATCGCCATCGGCCTGCAGCACAAGAAGAACAAGGGCGTCGGCGGCCTTGGCGCGCTTGGTGTGACCAGCGTCACGCAGCTTGGCGCAAAATCGGCCAGCGGAACCGATTTCTACGTTTCCGCGACCAAGATATTGCTGGAGCAAAGCCTGCTGCTGAACGCCACCCTGCGCAGCACGCGCGCCAACCAGATGGGTCTATTGGGCTTTGGCGGGGACCGGCAGGGAAGCCGCAGGCTGATGCCGGAATTCTCGGTCGGCTACTTGTTGACACGAAAGCTGGTGCTTGGGGCAGAATACCGCCGCAAGCCGCATAACCTGGGCGTGGACAACGAGAAGGCCTACAAGGACATCTTCCTTGCATGGCTGCCGAACCGCCACTTCTCGCTGACCGCAGCCTACGCCGACCTTGGAACGATTACCATCTTTAACCCTAAGACGCAGCGCGGCTTATACCTGTCCGCGCAAACGGGATTTTGAACATGAAAAAACTGATATCCATCGCTGCATTGCTTCTGCCACTCTTCGCTTGCGCCGGCACGCCGATCGGCAGTTCGGACACGGGAACATTCGAAGTAATGGGCCGGGACGGCAATCCGACCGGCATGTTCTATCGCCTGTCGCAAAGCGGCGGAACCTGGAAGATGGAGGGCAAGGAGTCGGCGAGCGTCGACTGGCACGACATCAGCTGCAGCAAAGGCTGCGCGTACAGCGAGGTATCGGAGTCGGAAGCCGGGGCCTACCTGCCCGCTGCCATGCGTGCGGAATATGACATCGCCTGCATCAAGAACGTTGCGCAGGCATTCTGCCGCTACAGCATGAAGACAAACAGCAAGCAGGGCGGCTTCGCTGTGATGGCACTGGTCACCGGCGAGCCAATCTTCATCAGCGTGAAACGCAGGTCGCGCGGCTGATGGCGTCAGCCCTTCAGGGCCTGCTCCAGCAGCTTATGCAAGGCCGGGAATTCCGGCTTGCCCACATAGCGCTTGATGATGTTGCCGTCCTTGTCGATGACAAAGGTGGTTGGCGTCATCGAGACGTCGCCATAAGCTTTCGCCGCTTCGCCTGAAACGTCCAGCGCAACCTTGAAAGGCAGCTGGCGCGTTTCGGTGAAGTTGACCACGTAGTTGGGCGCGTCGTACTTCATCGCCACGGCGACGAATTCCAGGCCCTGGCCTTTGTACTTATTGTACGTATCGACCATATCCGGCATCTCGGCCACGCAGGTGGTGCACGACGTGGCCCAGAAGTTGACCATCACGACCTTGCCTTTCAGGCTGTCGGGCGTGATCTTTTCCCCTTTGATGCCGAGGAAGGTGACCGCCGGCGCGGACTGGCGCTTGTTCAGCGACTGGTATGCGGTAAGGCCGATACCGGCCATGACCGCCAGCGCAATCGCCGGTTTGACCCACGCCCTGGACCCGGTATTCATGATGGTTCCTTAGCCTTGCGAAGCCGGGGCGGACTGGTACTGCTTCGACTCGTCCTCGGAAATGTATTCGAACACTTTGACGACCTTGCTCACGCCGGACACGCCGCGCGCAATATCGGCTGCCTGCGCGCCTTCGCGCTGGGTCACCCGGCCCATCAGAAACACGGCGCCCTTCTCGGTGATCACCTTGAAGGAATTGGCCGAGATATCCTTGGCGTCGGCCAGGCTCAGTTTGACCTTGGACGTGATCAGCGCATCGTTCGAACGCGAGGTATAGCTGGAAGTGAAGCCGATTTCCAGCTCGTTGGTGACGTTCGATACGCCCTCGATGCCGCGCACTTCGCGTTCCACCTTGGCCTTGGTTTCGTCATCCGGTACTTCGCCGGTGATCAGGACGCGGCGGTTGAAGCTGTTCACGTTGACGTGCGAGCTTTTGTCGACGACGTTCGGCAGCTTCACTTCGGCCTTCATCACAATCGACTTGTCCTCGGTCTGGGCGCCGAAGGTGCGGCGATCCGATGCTGCAAGAGTCCCTGCGACAGCGCCGCCGACGATGAGCGGGGCGCACGCGGACAGGGTGGTGCTCGCCAGGACTGCGGCCATCACGGCCAGCGCCAGTGGACGGGCTTTATTCATTTACATCTCCTCCGAACAGGGCGACGTCGATGCCGTCGCACAGGCAATGGATGGTTAACAGGTGGACTTCCTGGATGCGGGCGGTGCGGTCCGCCGGCACGCAGATATGCACATCGGCATCGGTCAGCATCTTGCCGATGGCGCCGCCGCCTTTACCGGTCAGCGCCACAACGCGCATCTCGCGCTCCAGGGCTGCCTCGATGGCCGCCATCACGTTGGCCGAATTGCCCGAGGTGGACACGGCCAGCAGGATGTCGCCGGCCTGGCCGAGCGCCTGCACCTGCTTGGAGAAGATCTCGCGGTAGCTGTAGTCGTTCGCCACAGCGGTCAGGATCGAGGTGTCGGTCGCCAGCGAAATGGCCGGCAGCGGGAAGCGTTCGCGCTCAAAGCGGCCCACCAGTTCCGCAGCGAAGTGCTGGGCGTCGGCTGCAGAGCCGCCGTTGCCGCAGGCCAGGATCTTGTTGCCGTTCGACAGGGCGGAAAACATCAGATCCACCGCCTGCGCGATAGGCTGCGCCAGCACGGTCGCCGACTGGATCTTGATTTCGGCACTTTCGTGGAAGTGCGAGAGGATGCGTTGATTAGTCATAGTGTGCGTAATTATAGTGCAGCGGCTTGGCTGGCCTCACAAGCGCTGTTAAAAATGCTTACATTTGATCAATGATAGCGTTGCGCAGCCAGTTTATGCGGTCGCCGTCGATGGCCACCACGTCGATCCGGCACGGCGGCATGTTGGCAAAGCGCAGCAGGTAAAACTTGGCGGCACGCAGGATGCGGCGTTGCTTGGCGGGCGAAATGCTGGCCGCGGCGCCGCCGAAAAAGGGCGTACTGCGCTCGCGCACCTCGATAAAGACCAGGTGGGCGCCGTCCTGCATGACCAGGTCCAGCTCGCCCACCTTGCACAGGAAATTGCGTTCGACCAGTTTCAGGCCCTGCTGTTCCAGGAAGGCCAGGGCGCGGTCTTCGCCTTCGCGCCCGATTTCCTGCAATTCGGTGCGCGGCATGGGCTTTCCTACTGCCCCACCGGGGACGGTACGCCGTTGTGGTACTCGGCGGGGACCTCGATGCGCTCAAACCAGGACGGGCCATTGCCGAAATCGATGGTCAGCTGGCCCGTCACGCCGTCCAGCTGGAAACGGCGCTGCGGCTGGTAGGCAATTTCGCGGGCAATGCGGAAGGCGTCGATGCCCAGCGCATAGACCCGCTCCATGTCGGCGCTGATCCGCACCTCGTCGCGCGATTCCGGCTGGGGATAGGCCATGACCGCCGGATGGTCGCGCTGCACCAGCCAAGGCAGGTCGAGCAGGCGCACGCCGTCGAGTTCCGGACCGGCACGGTACATGGTGCGGCCCGGGTTCAGCGACGAGGTGCCGTACAGCGGGATGTCGCCCAGCGGCGGCGCCGACAAGGCGATTTTCAGCTGGCGCGCCTGGTCCGGATCGAGCGCCGCAAACAGCACGCTGGCCGGCTCGTTCTGCAGGCGGGTGCGCAGGGCCACCAGTTCCGCGTCCTGCAGGTAGCCGTTGACCGGCATCATGTCAAAACTGCGGGCGCCAAGGCCCAGGCGGCGCAAGTCGGCCATGATGGCGCTGGCGATGCGCTTCTGCCACGACGAATTGCCGGAAATGACCAGGGCGTGCGCCGAAGGATTCTCGCGTGCCGCCCATTCCGCGACCTGGCGCGCCTCTTCCTCGATCGACAGGCCGATCGCCAGCATCTGCGGCGGAATCTGCGGGTCGCCGCGCAGGTCGGGACGGTTCAGCGCGATGGTCGGCTTGTCCACCAGCGGGCTGGTGGCGATGGCGGTGACCGCGGCACGCGCCAGGGGGCCGACCACCATATCGTTCTTTTCCTGGGCGGTGACGTAGGCGGACAGCACTTCCTGCGTCGAGTCGCCGGTTTCCACCACATTGATTTCCAGGCCGTGGCCGTCGCGCTCGCGCGCCGCCATGAAGCCGGCGCGCAGGGCGTCGGCAGCGCGGCCCAGGGCCTCCGAGCGCAGCGGCAGCAGCAGCGCGATGCGGTACGGCCTGCCGCCCGCGTTTTCCTGCGGCTGCGGAACCACCTGCATCATCTCCGGCGCCCGCGCGTCGTCCGGCGACGGCACGGCAAAGGTTTCGACCACGGTTTCCGGCTCGGGAGGCGTGGCCGGTTTCGGCCGCGCCGCCACCTTGGCCGGCGGCGCACTTGTCACCGGCGTGATTGGCGCGCACAATCCCCCCGGCGCGTCGCACGGCGTGCTGCAGCCGCTTGCCAGCATCGCGACGGCGGCGCAGAGTATCAGTTTATTGATATTTTTATACAGCATCCTACCCCCAATGACCTTACAAGAATCCAGCCCGCTCGCAGGTCTACCTATCCTCGGCGAGACTGTCCACCAGAACTATCCTACGGCATCTTTATACGTAGTGGCTACGCCAATCGGCAATGTAACCGACATTAGCCTGCGCGCCCTGCACGTACTGTCGCTGGTGGACGCCGTGGCCTGCGAAGACACCCGCAATACGGCTCAGCTGATGAACCGTTTCGGCTTGCACAAGCCCCTGCTGGCGGCGCATATGCACAACGAAAGGGAGGCTGCGGAAGGCCTGATCCGGCGCCTGCAGGCCGGCGAGCGTATTGCGCTGGTCTCGGACGCGGGCACCCCGGCGGTTTCCGACCCGGGCGCGCGGATTGTCGACGCGGTGCGGGCGGCTGGCTTGCGGGTGATCCCGCTGCCGGGCGCGTCGGCGGTCGTGGCGGCCCTGTCGGCGAGTGGCTTGGTCAACGATCAATTCCACTTTGTTGGATTTTTGCCCTCCAAAGCCAAACAGCGCGAAGTGGTGCTGCAAGGACTGGTGGGCGCGCCGGCCACGCTGGTGTTCTACGAAGCGCCGCACCGCATTATCGAGTGCGCGCAGGCCTTGGCCGAGGTCTTCGGCGCCGAGCGCCAGGTCGTGTTCGCCCGCGAAGTGAGCAAATTGTTCGAACAGATCCACCGCTGCCCGCTGGGGGACGCCGTGGCTTGGCTGAAATCCGATGCCAACCACGAAAAAGGCGAATTCGTGGTCCTGGTCGAAGGCGCCCCGCCGGCTGACGCCGGGCAGGACGCCGAGACCGACCGCATCCTGCAGATCCTGCTGGCCGAGTTGCCAGTCAAACAAGCCGCTGCGCTTGCCGCCCAGATCACCGGCAGGAAAAAGAACGCCCTCTACGACCGCGCCCTCGAGCTCAAACCGTAAACCAGGGACGCATCTCTTCCTTACCACTTGCAGCCGCTGTCTTTCTTATCCATTAGTAAATACAGCGGGGCCAGCAGGCCGCCGGGGATGCCATCCTTGCAATGCGGGCGCGCGGCCTGCTGGATTTGACGGCCCAGTTGTTCATCGCGGCTTGCGCGCAAGCCCGGCTCGGCAGGACCCAGTTCGGCGGCAATGCCGCGCGCCGCCGCCTTGGCCGCTTCGCGGTCGAAGTGCGCTGCCGGACCTGTTTCGGCCGGAGGCAAGACCAGGGTGGATTCGTGCGCCGGCCGGGTCGCCAGCTCGATCGGCGCCTGCTGCGGATGTGCGCGTGGTTCGACCCGGCGCAGCGGCTTGCGCGGTGCGGCGGCCGCGACAGCTTCCGGTTCCGGTGCAAGCGCCTGCGGCGGTACTGGCGAAGGCACCAATCTCACCTCCACTTCCGTCAGCCAGGTGCGCGCGTCCGCTACGAGATGCGGAGCGGGCAGGCGCAGGAAGACCACCGCCGCCACATGCAGTAGCAAGGAAATAAGGATACCGACGGCTATGCGCCATCCCGGCGGACGATAAGCCGCTACTTCCACGAAAATTCCTTCCATTTTGAAATTGGGGGTTGACGCTCCCCGACCCAGCTTGTATTATCTTGCTTCTTCGGAGTGTAGCGCAGCCCGGTAGCGCATCTGCTTTGGGAGCAGAGGGTCCAAGGTTCGAATCCTTGTACTCCGACCAAGTTTCAGAAAAAAGACCTGCATTCGTGCAGGTCTTTTTTTTTCTGCGTTAGGATCAGCGCCATGTACACCTGCCCTTGCTGCGGATACGCCACCTTTGCAGGAGCCCCCGGCTCGCTCGCGCCGTGCCCTGTCTGCGACTGGCGCGACGATTTGCCGCAGCTCTACTCCCCTTTCCTGGCCGGCGGCGCGAACGCGCACAGCCTGGCGGAAGCGCAAGTGCGCCACGTGCAGTTTGGTGGCGCCCTGGCCGGCGCTGGCCATGTACGCGATCCGCACTGGTTCCCATTGTGGCAGCAGAAAGCCGATATTCCCGGCGGCGAGCCCGCAGCCGACGGCACCACCTATGACCTGTATTATTGGCTGCGCACGCCCCGCTCTTCTGTGCCGGAGCAGCCGGTCGGCCTGCGCCGCGTGCGCAACCGCATCATCGAATACTTGGAGCTGGCCAGCTCCTTCGACGCGCAAAGGCAGCTGCAGGCCGCCGCACCGGGCATGTCGGCAGCCGATGAGGTGGTGAACCAGTGGGAAGATTGGGTGACGCCGGACTGGAAGCAGCATTTCACTGAACCGGTCTTTTCGGCGGAAGAACGCAATGGCATCGCGCAGTTTGCGCGTGCCTGGCGTGAAATCGCGGAGGGCGCGCCGCAACCCCTGCCGCGGTTGGAGCGGCTGTTCGAAACGCCGAACTGGCAATCGCTGCAGCGCGCAGCGGCCACGCTGCTGGGAATATTCCTGCTGCGTGGCCGTTCGGACGAAACTTAGGCGCTCATCCGCTCAAGCATGCAATGCGCCTGCTTGTTTATCCCGCGCGCTTGGCGGCAATCGCGTTGCCGGCGCGGCTGGCGGCCTTGCGGCCCAGGAAGCTGGAAATGAACTGGCCCGCGTCGACCACCTTGTCCAGGTCCACGCCGGTTTCAATGCCAAGGCCATTCATCATGTAGATCACGTCTTCCGTGGCGACGTTGCCGGTGGCACCCTTGGCATAAGGGCAGCCGCCCAGACCGGACACGGAGGAGTGGAAAATCTCGATCCCCACTTCCATCGAAGCATACATATTCGCCAGCGCCTGGCCGTAAGTGTCGTGGAAGTGGCCCGCCAGCGCGTTGGCGCGGAACTCCTTGATCGCGCGTTCCATCACAGCCTGCGTCTTGCGCGGGGTGGACACGCCGATGGTGTCGGCGATATCGATTTCGTCGCAGCCCAGGTCGCGCATGCGGCCCACCACGTATGCCACGGCGTCCAGCGGCACCTCGCCCTGGTACGGGCAGCCGAACGCGGTGCTGACCGAAGCGCGCAGGCGCAGGCCGGCATCCTTGGCCGCCTTGGCGACCGGCACGAAGCGCTCGATCGATTCAGCGATGGAGCAGTTGATGTTCTTCTGAGAGAACGCTTCCGAGGCGGCGCCGAAAATCACCACCTCATTGGCGCCGGCAGCTAAAGCAGCGTCGAAGCCCTGCATATTCGGCGTCAGCGCGGAATAGATCACGCCCGGCTTGCGCGTTATGCCCGCCATGACTTCTTTCGAGGTGGCCATCTGCGGCACCCACTTCGGCGACACAAAGGACGCCGCTTCAATATTCGGGAAGCCCGCTTCCGTCAGGCGGTTGACCAGCTCGATCTTCACATCGGCCGGAACGTCGCCCTTCTCATTCTGCAAGCCGTCGCGCGGACCCACTTCAACAATCTTGACCTTCTTTGGCAAACTCATTTCAGTATCCTTTTTCGCGATTGATAACGTCGGCGACCTGTTCGCCGCGCGCGTGCTGGCGCATCTTGCCCACCATTTGCTCGATGCTTTCGCGGCGCAGCGTGAGGGCGGAGATATGCGGCGTGATCGTGATGCGCGGCTCTTCCCAGAACGGATGCGGGGCCGGCAGCGGTTCGTTGCGGAACACGTCCAGCGTGGCGCCCGCGATGTGGCCGGATTTGATCAGCGGCAGCAGGTCTGGGTCGGAAATGTGCGGGCCGCGTCCGACGTTGATGATGTATGCCCCTTGCGGCAGCTTTTGCATATTGCTGCGGCTCAGGATATTCACCGTCTCCGGCGTCAGCGGCAGCATGCAGACCACCACGCGCGAGGAACCGAGAAAAGCGTCCAGTCCATCCTCGCCATGGAAGCATTCCACGCCGGCCAGCGACTTCGCCGTGCGGCTCCATGCGCGCAGCGGGAAGCCGAATGGCCTGAGCGCCTCGATCACCTGGGTGCCGAGCGCGCCCACGCCCATCACGCCGACCGTGAAGTCCGCCTTGTCGCGCGCCTCAAGCTGCAGCCAGGCGCCGGCACGGGCTTGCGCCTCGTATTCATCCAGGCGGCGGAAGTAGCGCAGCACGGCATGCGTGACGTACTCCGCCATCTGCATGCCCATGCCGGCGTCGTTCAAGCGCACGATCGGGATGTGCGGCGGGATCGCCTGCGAGTACTTCATGATCGCATCGGCGCCCGCGCCGGTCAGGAAAATGGCCTTGACGCGGGCCAGGTCCGCCAGCATGGACTGGGGCGGCGTCCACAGCACGGCATAGTCGCAGGCGGGGATCTCGCCGACGCCTTCGCGCCAGACCACCACCTCCGCTTCGGGCATCAAATCGGCAAAATCCTTGATCCAGGGCGCGGTATTGCCATCCGCGCGATACAGCAGGATGCGCATGCCGACCCCTTAAGCGGCGGTTTTGAAGGCCAGCAGCGGAGCACCGTCCGCCACCTGGTCGCCGACCGCGTACAGGACTTCTTCAACCACGCCGTCGTGCGGAGCGGAGATGGTGTGCTCCATCTTCATCGCTTCCATGATGACCAGCGCATCGCCCTTTTTCACTTCCTTGCCCTTCTCGGCCAGCACCGCGACAACCTTGCCCGGCATTGGCGCGGTCAGGCGGCCGCCTTCGGCCTCGGACTCGCCGGCGTGCGCCATCGGGTCGTTATACTCCAGCACATAGTGGCCGCCGCCGGTGAACACGTGGAACACGTCGCCGTCGCGGCGCACGGTGCCGTGCACCGAGGTTTCGCCCAGCTTGATGCTCAGGTCCACGCCGTCTTGCCGGAACAGGGACAGCGCGACTTCCAGGCCCTTGATCTCGAAGTGCCAGCCGTGCGGCAGGTAGGTCAGCATCGGCGCGTACTGCTTGCCATGCTCGTCGCTGAAGGCGAGCTTGCGCGCGTAATGGAAATTCATGCGCCAGCCGAGCGCCTGGCCCCAGGGATCGCCTTGATTGGCGCCCGATTGCGCCGCCGACTTGTC
Source organism: Pseudoduganella violaceinigra DSM 15887 (assembly GCF_000425385.1). Classification (GTDB taxonomy): domain Bacteria; phylum Pseudomonadota; class Gammaproteobacteria; order Burkholderiales; family Burkholderiaceae_D; genus Rugamonas; species Rugamonas violaceinigra. The sequence goes on from NZ_KE384356.1 coordinate 444,002, forward strand.
TTTCTCTTCCTCGATCAGCGACACCGCGGCCAGCGCCACGGCAGCGACAGGGATCGAGCGCGCCGGCGGGAACAGCGCGTCATGGTTGCGTTCGATCAGGCCGGTATCCAGGTCGGCGTTGGCGAAGGCGTCGCCTTCCACCAGGCGTTTCAGGAAGGCGATATTGGTCGCCAGGCCGACAATCTGGTACTGCGCCAGGGCTTGCGCCATGCGGGCCAGGGCCTGTTTGCGGTCCGCGCCCCACACGATCAGCTTGGCGATCATCGGGTCGTAGAAGGGCGAAATCGCATCGCCTGCGCGCACGCCGGAATCGATACGCACGGCGCATGGATGGCCGGGCACGCCGCCCAGTTCAAAGTTCACCGAGGCCGGGGTTTCCAGGTGGCGCAGCGTGCCGATCGACGGCAGGAAGCCCTTCTCCGGATTTTCGGCGTAGATACGCGCTTCAATCGAGTGGCCGTTGATGGCCAGGTCGGACTGCTTCTTGGGCAGTTGCTCGCCGGCGGCGACGCGGATCTGCCATTCCACCAGGTCGGTGCCGGTGATCATTTCGGTCACCGGATGCTCAACCTGCAGGCGGGTGTTCATCTCCATGAAGTAGAAGCTGCCGTCCTGGTTGGCGATGAATTCCACCGTTCCCGCGCCGACGTAGCCCACGGCGCGCGCGGCCGCCACGGCGGCTTCGCCCATGGCGGCGCGGCGCTCGGCGCTCATGCCCGGCGCAGGCGCTTCCTCCAGCACTTTCTGGTGGCGGCGCTGCACGGAGCAATCGCGCTCGAACAGGTAAATGCAGTTGCCGTGCGTGTCGGCAAACACCTGGATTTCAATATGGCGCGGGCGCTGCAGGTATTTCTCCGCCAGCACCTTGTCGTCGCCGAAAGAGCTGATCGCCTCGCGTTTGCAGGAGGCCAGCGCGTCCTTGAACGCTTCCGACGACTCGACCACGCGCATACCCTTGCCGCCGCCGCCGGCCGAAGCCTTCAGCAGCACCGGGTAGCCGATGCGGTCGGCTTGTTCCTGCAGGAAGCCTGCGTCCTGATTGTCGCCGTGGTAGCCCGGCACCAGCGGCACATTGGCTTTCTCCATCAGCTGCTTGGCGGCCGATTTCGAGCCCATGGCGCGCATGGCGGAAGCCGGCGGGCCGATGAAGGCCAGGCCCACTTCGGCGCAGGCCTCCGCAAACTCCGCGTTCTCCGACAGGAAGCCGTAGCCCGGGTGGATCGCCTCCGCGCCGGTGGCCAGCGCCACCGCGATCAGCTTGTCGCCGCACAGGTAGGATTCCTTGGCGGCGGCCGGGCCGATGTTCACCGCTTCGTCGCACACGGCGACGTGCTTGGCATTCGCGTCCGCGTCCGAATACACGGCCACGGTCTTGATGCCCAGGCGGCGCGCGGTCGCGGCGACGCGGCAAGCGATTTCGCCACGGTTGGCAATCAGGATTTTCTTGAACATTGTCTCTCTCTATTCTTCTTTGTATGAGTACGAGTTAGCAGCCGCAGGCTTCTTTTTGTACCGAGTCCAGCACGGCGCCGCGGGTCGGCAGGCCCAGTTTGGCCAGCAGGGCGCGGTCGTCGTTGGCTTCCGGGTTATCGGTGGTCAGCAGCTTGTCGCCGTAGAAGATCGAGTTGGCGCCGGCCATGAAGCACATGGCCTGCACGGCTTCGCCCAGCTCGCGGCGGCCGGCCGACAGGCGCACGCGCGCCTTCGGCATGGTGATACGGGCAACGGCGATGGTGCGCACGAATTCCAGCGGGTCCAGCTTGTCCAGGCCGTGCAGCGGCGTGCCTTCCACCTGCACCAGGTGGTTGACCGGTACCGATTCAGGGTATGGGTTCAGGTTGGCCAGCTGGGCGATCAGGCCGGCGCGCTGCTCGCGCGTTTCGCCCATGCCCACGATGCCGCCGCAGCAGACCTTCAGGCCGGCGTCGCGCACGTGGCCCAGCGTGTCCAGGCGGTCCTGGTATTGGCGGGTGGAGATCACGTCGCCGTAGAAGTCCGGCGAGGTGTCCAGGTTGTGGTTGTAGTAATCCAGGCCCGCGTCCTTCAGGCGCTGCGCCTGCGCCGCTTCCAGCATGCCCAGGGTGGCGCAGGTTTCCAGGCCCATGGCCTTCACCTCGCGCACCATGGTTTCGACTTTTTCCATGTCGCGCTCTTTCGGGCTGCGCCAGGCGGCGCCCATGCAGAAACGGGTGGCGCCGTTGTCCTTGGCCTGCTTGGCCGCGTCCAGCACGGTGTCCAGGTCCAGGATCTTCTTGGCTTCCACGCCCGTGTCGTAGCGCGCGGCTTGCGGGCAGTAGCCGCAATCCTCTTCGCAGCCGCCGGTCTTGATCGAGAGCAGGGTCGCCAGTTCGACATCGCCATCCGGCCAGTGGGCGCGGTGGGCTTCCTGTGCGCGGAACATCAAATCGTTGAATGGCAGTGCGTACAGCGCCATCACGTCTTCCAGGGGCCAGGTGGCGGCCTCCGGCAGCTTGATGGCGGCGGTCGGACGGTGCAGTTGGACGGCTTTAGGTTCTTGCAGGGACATATTTCTTCCTCTCTTACTTGTTGCGGCGGCCCGGCCAGTTCGGCAGGGACGTGAAGTCCAGGTATTCGGCGGCGGCGGCGGCAGTCGGTTTCGCCAGCCGCGGAATGCGGCCCAGCAGCGGCGCGGGAATGCGCGCTGCCAGCGCGGCGATATTCTCGTCCGCGAAAGTCATTTCAAATTCCAGCGTGTTGGCAACCCAGCCCGCCAGTCTCAGGCCGCGCGACTCGATCGCCTCGACGGTCAAGAGGGCGTGGTTGATGCAGCCCAGGCGCAAGCCCACCACCAGCACCACCGGCAGCGCAAGCTGACCGGCCAGGTCGGCGGTGTCGAAGTCCTCGGTCAGCGGCACGCGGAAACCGCCCACGCCTTCCACCACGATGGCATCGGTGGCCGCCGCGATTTCCACGTAGGCCGCCAGGATCGGGACGGGGTCGATCGCCACGCCTTCCAGCGCGGCCGCGATATGCGGCGCGGCCGGTTCCTTCAGCATGAAGGGGGTGGTCAGCGACTGCGGCAAATGCACATTGCTGGCTTCGATCAGCTGGTCGGCGTCGTCGTTGTGCAACTGGCCGTTTTTCATCACGGCGCCCGCCGCGACGGGCTTCATGCCGCAGGCGCGCGCGCCGTGTTTCACCAGCGAGTACAGCATCGCGGAAGACGTGAGCGTCTTGCCGATCTCGGTGTCGGTGCCCGCCACGAAGCAGGCGAAGCGCGGCGGCATATCAACGGCCGCTGCGGCTTGGGGCTCTGGAGCGATGACAGGGTCTTCAAGCGCCATATCAGTTCCTTTCCAGTTTGTTTAATGTTTCGACCAGGCGGGCCACGTCGTCGTGGCTGTGGCCTGCGGACAGGGTCACGCGCAAACGCGCGGTGCCGGCGGGCACGGTCGGCGGGCGGATGCCGCCTACCCAGATGCCCTGCTCGTACAGCGCCGCGGCCAGGCGCATGGTCTCCTCGTTTTCGCCGATCACGATCGGCTGGATCGCCGTTTGCGACGGCATCAGGTGCCAGCGCTCGAAGCGCAGGCCATCCCGCAATTGTGCCACCAGGGCACGCAGGTGGGCGCGGCGTTCGCGGCCCTCGTCGCCGGAGATGATGTCCAGGCTCGCTTGCAAGGCATGCGCCAGGGCCGGCGGGGCGGCGGTGGTGAAGATATAAGGACGGGCGCGCTGGATCAGCGTTTCGATCACCGTGCGATGCGCGGCGACGAAAGCACCGCCCACGCCGGCGGCCTTGCCCAGCGTGCCGACATACACCAGGTAAGGCGAGCGCAGGCCAAAGTGCTCCAAGGCGCCGCGGCCGTTCTCGCCCAGCGTGCCGAAGCCGTGCGCGTCGTCGACCACCAGCCATGCCTGATGCTGCTCGCACAGGGCCAGCAGCTCGGGCAGCGGGGCCAGGTCGCCGTCCATGCTGAAGACGGCGTCGGTAACGACGATCTTATTGGTCGCCGTGCTGGTCTCCAGCATCTCGCGCAGCGCCGCCAGGTCGGCGTGGGGATAGACGCGCAGCGAAGTGCGCGACAGGCGGCCGCCGTCGATCAGCGAGGCGTGGTTCAGCGATTCGCTGAAGATTTCCGTGTTCTTGTCGCCGACCGCGAGGCCGGTGATCACGGCCAGGTTGGCCATGTAGCCGGTGCAGAAATACAGCGCCTGCGCCGCGACCAGGTGCGGCGCCATGAACTCGGCCAGGCGCTGCTCCAGCAGGGTGTGCGCGCGGCTATGGCCGCTGACCAGGTGGGCGGCGCCGCTGCCGGTGCCGTACAGCTGCACGCCCTGGTGCATCGCTTCGGCCAGGCGCGGATGCGCTGCCAGCCCGAGGTAGTCGTTGCTGCAGAAGGCCAGCAGTTCGCGGCCGTCGACGGTCATGCGCGGCGCGCAAGGGGTTTCGACGGAGCGCCGCTTGCGGATCAGGCTCTGGTCATGCAGGCCTTGCAGGTGCTGTTCGAGTTTTGCCAGCAATTCCATGTTCAGCCCACCCGCGTTTTCTCGAAGACCGACAGCGTGCGCGCGGCCAGGCCGTCGATTTCCTCGTCGCTGAGGATATAGGGCGGCATCAGGTACACGGTATTGCCGATCGGGCGCAGCAGCAACTCCTGCCGCGTGCCCTCGGTGAAGAAGCGGCGCGAGAAGCCCGGCGTAGCGCCGACGGCGTCGAAAGCCCAGATCATGCCGCGGTGGCGGAAGTTTTCGGTGTGCTCGTGGTGCGCCAGCGGCGCCAGGGCCTCGGTCAGCTTGCGCGAGCGCGCCTTGTTCGTCTCCAGCACATGGTCTTCCTGGAAGATGTCCAGCGTCGCCAGCGCGGCGCGGCAAGCCAGCGGATTGCCGGTGTAGGAGTGCGAATGCAGGAAGCCGCGCGTCACGTCGGCATCGTAGAAGGCCTGGTAGATTTCGTCGCGCGACAGCACGATGGAGAGCGGCAGGTAGCCGCCGCTGATGCCCTTCGACAGGCACAGGAAGTCCGGCCAGATGCCGGCCTGTTCGCAGGCAAAGAAAGTGCCGGTGCGGCCGCAGCCGACGGCGATTTCATCCAGGATCAGGTGTACGCCGTGCTTGTCGCACAGCCCGCGCACCAGTTTCAGGTAGAGCGGGTCGTGCATCGCCATGCCGGTGGCGCACTGCACCAGCGGTTCGATGATGATGGCGGCGATCTTGCCGGCGCGTTCAGTGAACATGCGCTCGACGTCGGCGGCGGCGCGGCGCGCCACGTCGGCCGCCGTTTCGCCTTCGGCCGCCTGGCGCGCGTCCGGCGACATCACGGTCTGCGTGGCGCGCAGCAGCGGACCGTAGGCGTCCTTGAACAGCGCCACATCGGTCACGGCCAGCGCGCCGATGGTCTCGCCGTGGTAGCTGCCCTTCAGGCAAACGAATTCCTGCTTGCCGCCCTGGCCCATATTGCGCCAGGCATGGAAACTCATTTTCAAGGCGATTTCGACCGCCGACGCGCCGTCGGACGCATAGAAGGCGTGGCCCAGCTGGTCCTGGGTCAGCGCCGCCAGGCGTTCGCTGAGCTGGATCACCGGCTCGTGGGTGAAGCCGGCCAGCATCGCATGCTCCAGCATGTCCAGCTGTTTGCGCAGCGCCGCGTTGATGCGCGGGTTGGCATGGCCGAACAGGTTCACCCACCAGGAGCTGATCGCATCCAGGTAGCGGTTGCCTTGATGGTCGTACAGCCACACGCCGCGGCCATGGCTGACGGGAATCAGCGGTACCGTTTCATGGTGCTGCATCTGGGTGCACGGGTGCCAGACAGACTTCAGGCTACGCGCGACCCAATCGCTTTGTTGGTTCACTTCCAAAAACTGCTCCGTTCAATTCAGCCAGCCCGGCTTACGCTTTTCCAGGAAGGAGGTGACGCCTTCGCGGCCTTGCTCGGAAGCGCGGATATGCGCGATGCGTTCGGCCGTGTCGGCCAGCAGCGTGTCGTTCACCGGCTTGCCGGCGATGTCGCGCACCAGCACTTTTGCTTCCTTGACTGCGTTCGGGCTGTTGGTCACCAGGGCCTTCAGCACTTCCGCCATCCTGGCGTCCAGTGCATCGGCGGCGACCAGTTCGTGCACCATGCCGATGCGGTGGGCTTCGGCGGCGCTGAAACGTTCGGCGGTGAGGAAATAGCGGCGCGAAGCCTGCTCCCCCATCGCCTTGATCACATACGGCGAAATGGTGGCGGGGATCAGTCCCAGCTTCACTTCGCTCAGGCAGAAATTCGCCTCCGGCACGGCGACGATGATGTCGCAGGCGGAGACCAGGCCCATGCCGCCCGCATAGCAATCGCCATGCACGCGCGCGATGGTCGGTTTCGGGCACAGGTAGATTGTGCGCAGCATTTGCGCCAGCTGCATGGCGTCGGCCTCATTCTCCTCGTGGGTGTAATGGGCCATCTTCTTCATCCAGTTCAGGTCGCCGCCCGCGCAGAAGGCCGGGCCGTTCCCGGCCAGCACGATGGCGCGCACGTTTTCGTTGCGGCCCAGCTCCGAGAAGGCGCGCGCCAGGTCGTTGATCGCATGCTCGTTGAAGGCATTGCGCACGTCCGGGCGGTTCAGGGTGACGGTGGCGATCTTGCCGCTGATGTCGACGGTCAGGGTGTCGTAGCTCATCTTCGCCTCTCCTTACATGCGGAACACGCCGAACTTCGTGTCCGGGATGGGCGCGTTGAGCGCGGCGGACAGGCCCAGGCCCAGCACCATGCGGGTGTCGGCCGGATCGATCACGCCGTCGTCCCACAGCCGCGCGGAGGCATAGTAAGGGTGGCCCTGATGCTCGTACTGCTCCTTGATCGGCTGCTTGAAGGCCGCTTCTTCCTCGGCGCTCCAGCTGCCGCCCTTTGCTTCGATGCCGTCGCGCTTGACGGTGGCCAGCACGCCCGCCGCCTGTTCGCCGCCCATCACGGAGATACGCGCGTTGGGCCACATCCACAGCATGCGCGGCGAGTAGGCGCGGCCGCACATGCCGTAGTTGCCGGCGCCGAAGGAGCCGCCGATGATCACCGTGAATTTCGGCACCGAGGCGGTGGCGACCGCGGTCACCATCTTGGCGCCGTTGCGGGCGATGCCTTCGTTTTCGTATTTGCGGCCGACCATGAAGCCGGTGATGTTCTGCAGGAAAACCAGCGGAATCTTGCGCTGGCAGCACAGTTCGATGAAGTGCGCGCCTTTCAGTGCCGACTCGGAGAACAGAATGCCGTTGTTGGCGATGATGCCGACCTTCATGCCGAAGATATGGGCGAAGCCGCACACCAGGGTGGTGCCGTAGCGGGCCTTGAATTCATCGAACTCGGAACCGTCGACGATGCGCGCGATCACTTCGCGGATATCGAAAGGCTTGCGGGTATCGACCGGGATCACGCCGTACAGCTCTTCCGGCGCATACTTCGGCTCCGCCGCTTCACGCAGCACGCCCTGCTGCGGCTTCTGGCGGTTCAGGTTGGAGACGATGGTGCGCGCCATCGACAGCGCATGCATATCGTCCTGCGCCAGGTGGTCGGCCACGCCGGACAGGCGCGTGTGCACATCGCCGCCGCCCAGGTCTTCGGCGGAAACCACTTCGCCGGTCGCCGCCTTCACCAGCGGCGGGCCGCCCAGGAAGATGGTGCCCTGCTCTTTGACGATGATCGATTCGTCCGACATGGCCGGCACATAGGCGCCGCCGGCGGTGCAGGAACCCATCACCACCGCGATCTGCGGGATGCCCTTGGCCGACATATTGGCCTGGTTGAAGAAGATGCGGCCGAAGTGGTCGCGGTCCGGGAACACGTCGTCCTGGTTCGGCAGGTTGGCGCCGCCCGAATCCACCAGGTAGATGCAGGGCAGATTGTTCTGTTCGGCGATTTCCTGCGCGCGCAGGTGCTTCTTCACCGTCATCGGGTAATAGGTACCGCCTTTTACCGTGGCGTCGTTACAGACGATCACGCACTCCTGGCCGGAGACGCGGCCGATGCCGGTGATCACGCCCGCCGCGGGCGCGGCGTTGTCGTACATATCGAATGCAGCCAGTTGCGAGAACTCGAGGAAGGGCGTGCCGGGATCGAGCAGCATCTGCACGCGGTCGCGCGGCAGCAGCTTGCCGCGCGCCACATGCTTGGCGCTGGCCGCTTCGCCGCCGCCTTGGGCCGCTTTGGCGACCTTGGCGCGCAGATCGTCGACCAGGGCTTGCATGGCGCCGGCATTGGCTTTGAAGTCCTCGCTGCGCGGATTGAGTTTGCTTTCGATATGCGGCATTGTCGTCCTCTTCTCTTATTCTGGAAATTCGCCGTCGACGTAAAACCAGCGCAAGCCTCCCTCGCCCGGTTCGCGCAGGAAGCGGCTCAGCTCATGCAGGCGCTGGCCGCGGCCATTGACACGCAGGCGGGCCACAAATTCGACGAAATCCTCGTTCGGCTGGGCCTCTGCTTTACGTTGACGTAAACGTAAAGCAGATTTTACCTCAAGTCCCAGCCATTGGAGCTTTTCATCCTGCTGAATAATTGGCTCGCTGGGGCGGGTGGTTTCATGCCAGGTTGACAAGAGATATGGCTCATTCCGCAGCGCATAGGCGGCATAGCGCGAGCGCATCAGCTGTTCAGCCGTCGCCGGCAGGGCTTTACCCTCGATGAAGGGGCCGCAGCACGTCTCAAAAGAAGGACCGCCGCAAGGGCAGCCGACAGGGGTCTTGGATTTGGACATCCCGCCATTATCCGCCATATCGGCGAATGCGATAAAATGTGCCAAATGCATAACAACAGTACCAGCAAGTTCCTCAGCCTGATCTTGCGTCATCAACCAGAAGAAATCGGGCTGACCCTGGACCGCAATGGCTGGGCCTCCATCGACGAATTGATCGCCCTGTCCAATGCCAGGGGAAGCAGATTAAGCCGCACCCTGCTCGAAACCATCGTCGCGGAATGCGAGAAGCAGCGTTTTGCCATCAGCGAGGACGGCACGAAGATCAGGGCCAACCAGGGCCATTCGGTCGCCATCGAGCTGGAATTGGCGCCGCAGACGCCGCCCGAACAGCTGTATCACGGAACCGCCACGCGCTTCCTCGACTCCATCAGGGAAAATGGACTGCACGCTGCCTCGCGCCAGCATGTGCATCTTTCACTCGAGCTCGCGACCGCTGAAAAAGTGGGCGGCCGGCATGGCAAGCCGGCCATCCTGACCGTGGAATCGGGGCGGATGGCACGCGACGGCCATCTCTTTTACCTGTCGGAAAACGGCGTCTGGCTGACCGACACTGTTCCGGCGCACTACCTCCGCTAGTCAGCACGCCTCCAGGCTGGCTTCGATATTGGCGATATAGTGGTCCATGAAATAGCCGCCGCGCTCCTGGAGCAGGCGCATGTAGTCGCGCAGCGTCTGCCGCTGTTGCGCATCGAGACGGGCGATGACTGCTCGCCCATGCTCCTTGCGCGCCAGCGCGGACAGTGTGCCGTCGACAACCACGTCCAAGGTGTCAGGATCTTCAATGGCGGCAATCAGGTAGGCTGGCAGGTAATAGGCAAATGCCTCATCGGTAAACACCGACGTCGCGAACTCGAGGCCGCGCAGGGCGCGCGCGCTATGCCCTTCCCAGGATTTGCCTGCAAAATAGGCAGAGACGCCCTCATCATCATGGGTAGGCCCGGATATATTGTGTGCCGCGGGCGGCGTTGCGTCGGCCCAGGCCAGGCGGATCCGCGCGATCAGTTCTTCTTGGTTAATAGGCGGAGGCATTATTTACGATACGCCAGGCAATCGAGGGCGAATGGCGGCTCATTGCCGCGCATCATGGTGGCCAGCAGGCTTGCGCTGCCGCAGGCAAAGGTGAAGCCCAGCGGGCCGTGCCCGACGTTCAGCCACAGGTTGCGGTAAGGCGTGGGGCCGATGATGGGCGCGCTGTTTGGCGTGGCCGGACGCAGGCCGGCCCAGGCTTCGGCCTCCTCGTAATCGGCGGCATTCGGCATCGATTCGCGCGCCAGGCGTTTCAGGCTGGCGACGCGGCGCCGGTCGATGCTGTTGTTTTCCCCCACCAGGTCGACCATGGCGGAGACGCGCAAGTCGTTGCCGATGCGCGCGAACAGGGTTTTGCGCTCGAAGTCCGTCACGCTGATATTGGGCGCCACATGCTCGCTGCGGATCGGCGCGGTCAGGCTGTAGCCTTTTAGCGGGTAGATCGGCAGGTCGAGATTGGCGGTGGCCGCCAGGTCGCGGCTCTTGATGCCGGCCGCCAGCACGTAATGGTCGGCCGAGACCCAGCCGGCGTCGGTCTCGATCGCCGTCACCTTGCCTTTTTCGACAAAGATGGTGCGCGCCGCCGTGTGCATGCAGCGCTCGAAGCGCGGGTGGGCATAGATGCGCTTTTCCAGCGCCAGGCAGAAAGCGTAGCAGTCGGCCACCGCCTCGCCGGGGTTAAAAATGCCGCCCGCCAGCTTCGGCGCCAGGTCGATCAGGGCCGGTTCAATGCGGGCCGCATCCCTGCCCCACAGGACGGCGCGGTTCCTGTCGGTATCGTGCTTGTCGAGGACGGCCTTGAACGCTTCCTCGCTGCGGTACACCACCAGTTTGCCGGCGTTGCGCCAGCCAAATTCGGACAGCGGCAGGTTGATTTCCAGCTGCGCCAGCGACTGGCGGCTGAGCTCGCCGAGCTCCAGCAGCTTGGCCGTGGTGCGGGCATTGGCTTCGGCATTGCAGTTGCGCAGGAATTGCGCCATCCAGCGCCACTGGCGGTAGTCGGCTTCCGGACGAAAGCGCAGCGGGCCATCCTTTTCGAACAGCCATTCCAGGGCCTTCTTCGGTACCCCGACATCGGCCAAGGGGGAAACGTAGCGATAGCTCAGCTGGCCACCGTTGCGGTAACTGGCCGCGCTGGCAACAGTAGGGGCGCGTTCGAGCAGCGTCACCCGGAAGCCTGCTTCGAGCAGCCACCATGCCGACGCCAGGCCGACTACGCCGCCGCCAATCACCACCACTTGCCGTCTATTCGACATTCCATCTCCGCGTTCCACCACGACCTGAGCTTAAAGCACATGTTGCTCGCTGGCAAACCAATCGTATTGTAGCGGTCATGTGCCCTGATGATGAAGTCGAGGCGACTGCCGTTGCCCGGTCCGCTCTTCAAGTCTAGGGCGAACGTGGGAATCAGGCCACAAGCTTTGCTGCGTTCCGCAGGCGTGCCAGCCGCCTGTAAACCCCGCCATTGATGCCAAAAGCGAAATGAAAAGAGCAGCGGGATTTGGCTTTCGCTATTACACTAGCGCTTATAGGAGAAATGTAATGAGCCTCGCCGGCGCTGAATTCAAACCAGACCAACAAGATAATTCGCCGCTGTACATGCAGATTGCCCGCAAGTTGAGCGACGATGTCCGAAATGGACGCTACCAGGTCGACCAGGCGCTGCCCTCCGAACGCACGCTGTCCGAATTACTGAATGTCTCGCGCGTCACGGCGCGCAAGGCCATCGACCAATTGGTTGACCAGGGGCTGGTAGTGCGCCGCCGCGGATCCGGCAATTACATCGCCCCCCGCATCGAACAACCGCTGTCGAACCTCACCAGCTTTTCCGAACAACTGTCGCAGCGCGGCTACAAACCCGGCTCGCGCTGGCTCAAGCGCGGCATCGTCGCCGCCACGGCCGATGAGCAGCTGAGCCTGGGCCTCTCGCCCAACACCCGCGTGGCGCGCCTGGAACGCCTGCGCCTGGCGGACGATGTGGTGATGGCTTACGAGGTGTCGGTACTGCCGCAAACCATTGTGGCCAATCCGGAACTGATCGGCGATTCGCTGTACCAATACCTGGAATCGGTCGGCAAGGGACCGTCGCGCGCGCTGCAGCACATCCGCGCCATGAACGCGTCGGCCGAACTGGCGCGCCAGCTGGAAGTGCCGGAAGGCCAGGCCGTCCTCTTCATCACCCGCATCGCCTACCTGGAGTCGGGCCAGGCGATCGAGCTCACGCATTCCTACTGCCGCAGCGATCACTACGATTTCGTGGCCGAGATGCGCCGCGCCGCATAGCACAGCGGCCCGCTCCTGGGCCGGTCCGGCGATTTGGCATTACACTGCTTGCATGCTGAAGACCGAAACGCCCAGTTCCCAGCATCGCGAGCTGGACCAATATCCCACAGAGCAGCTGGTCGCTGCTTTTGCCGATGACCAGCTGGGCGCGGTACACGCCGTGCGCGCCGCCGTGCCCGCCATTTCGCGGGCGATCGATGCCGCCGTGCCCCGCATCGAAGCCGGCGGGCGCCTGCTGTATGCCGGCGCCGGCACCTCCGGGCGGCTTGGCGTACTCGACAGCGTTGAACTCTACCCCACCTTCTCCTGGCCGCCCGAACGCGCCGTCGCCATCATCGCCGGCGGGGCGCAAGCCATGTTCCACGCGGTGGAAGGCGCGGAAGACGACCGCGCCAGCGGCGCGCGCGATCTGCTGGCACTGGCGCCCGGCGCCAACGACGTGCTGCTGGCGCTGGCCGCCTCCGGCACCACGCCCTATGTGCTGGGTGCACTGGAAGCCGCGCGCGGCGCCGGGGCGCTGACCATCGGTATCGCCAACAATCCAGACGCGCCGGTGGCGCGCGAGGCGGAATGCGGCATCGTCCTCGACACCGGCAATGAAATCATTTCCGGCAGCACGCGCTTGAAGGCGGGCACCTCGCAGAAGATCGTGCTGAACACGATTTCCAGCGCAATCATGGTGCGCTTGAACAAGGTTTATGGAAACTTGATGGTAGACTTGAAGCCGACCAATGCGAAGCTGTTTGCGCGCACGGTGCGGCTCACCATGCACGCCACCGGCGCCGACGAAGCGGCAGCCCGCATAGCGCTGGAACAGTGCGGCTTCCATGTCAAAGTGGCGGTGGTCGCCCTGTTGAAGAAAACCACGGTGCAGCAAGCGGGAGACTTGCTGGACCAGGCCAGGGGCAGCGTGCGCGGCGCACTCGCCATTTGACCCGCACTGCGTCCGGCCGACCAGAAAGGACGTAATGGATCGAGCGCAGCAACGCAGCCCGTGGGGCTGGGTCCCGACACTCTATTTCAACCAAGGCATTCCCTACTTTGCGGTCACGGCGCTGTCCACCGCGATGTACAAGGATTTGGGCATTTCCAATGCGGACATGGCGTTTTACACCGCCTGGCTGTACATACCGTGGGTGATCAAGCCCTTATGGTCGCCCCTGATCGACATGTTCGGCACCAAGCGCTCCTGGGTCGCCATCCTGCAGATGCTGCTCGGCGTGTCGCTGGCCGCCGTCGCATTCACGCTGCCGCTATCGAATTTCTTCCAGCTTAGCCTGGGCGTCATGTGGCTGATGGCGTTCAGCTCCGCCACCCACGATATCGCGGCCGACGGCTTCTACATGCTTGGCCTGCGGCAGAAGCAGCAGGCGGAATTCGTCGGCGTACGCGGAACCTTCTATCGCGCCGCCAATGTGGCATGCAACGGCGGGATGCTGTTCCTGGCCGGGGAGGTCATCAAGTATTACGGCAATCCGCGACTGGCGTGGGGGATCGCCTTCGGCGCGGCCGGCGCCGTCTTCCTGGCGCTGGCGGTCTACCACTTCTTCGCGCTGCCCAAACCGGCGCAGGACAAGCCCGTGGCCCATACTTCGGCGCCGATGCGTGAATTCTTCGCGACGTTCGCCGCCTTCTTCCGCAAGGAAGGCATTGTGGTGAGCGTGCTGTTCCTTCTGCTGTTCCGCCTCGGCGAGTCGCAACTGCTGAAAATGGTGGTGCCGTTCCTGAAAGATCCGCTGGAAAAAGGCGGCCTTGGCTTGAGCACCGCGGACGTCGGCATCGCCTATGGCACGGTCGGCATCATCGGCCTGATTCTCGGCGGGCTGGCGGGCGGCTGGCTGATTTCCCGTTTCGGCCTGAAGCGCTGCCTGTGGCCTTTTGCGATCGCAATCCATATTCCGGACCTGATTTTCGTCTACCTGTCCCAGTTCCAGCCGCAGGACTTCATCTGGATTTCCAGCTGCCTGGCGGTGGAGCAGTTTGGCTACGGCCTGGGCTTCACCTCCTTCATGATGTATATGATCATGGTCAGCCAGGGCGAACACAAGACCGCCCATTACTCGATCTGCACTGGCTTCATGGCGTTGGGCATGATGCTGCCGCAGATGGTCAGCGGCAAGATGCAGGAGATTCTCGGCTACCAGCATTTCTTCATTTATGCCTGCACCGCAACCGTGCCGGCCTTCATCATGACGGCGCTGCTCAAGATAGACGCGGAGTTCGGGCGCGAATAGGTAGAATACGGCTCCTGCCGATGTGAGGATTTGGTTTTGTCTTTTAATGCGAAAAGGCGGCTGTCGATAGCCGCAGCCGCGGCCGGCGTGGCCGCATTGATGGGAGCTTGCTCCTCGACGCCGATTGGTCCGGCCGCCAGCGAAGGCGCTGCCTCGCCCGCCGGCGGTACGGGCGGAAACGCCCCCGCCCCGGCGCCGGTCGCCGCCGCCAGCCCCGTGCAGCCGGCGATCACTGGCGAACAGCCGCCCGCCGCGCCGCGCGAATTCCGCGCCGCCTGGGTGTCGACTGTCGCCAACATCGACTGGCCAAGCCGCAGCAACCTGCCGCCGGCGCGCCAGCAGGCGGAAGCCATCGCCATCCTGGATCGCGCCAAGTCCCTGCAACTGAACGCCATTGTGCTGCAGGTACGCCCCAGCGCCGACGCCATTTACCCGTCCAAACTGGAGCCCTGGTCCGAATTCCTGACCGGCCAGCAAGGCAAGGCGCCGGAGCCGGCCTGGGACCCGTTGGCCTTCTGGATCAGCCAGGCCCACTTGCGCGGCCTGGAACTGCATGCCTGGTTCAACCCTTACCGCGCGCGCCACTCCGCCGCCCGCACGCCGAACGCGCGTGAGCATATTGCCAACACCAAGCCGCAGGTCGTGCGCCAGTACGGCAAGTTCCTGTGGATGGACCCGGGCGAGGAAGCCGCGGCCCAACAGACCCTGGACGTCATCCTGGATGTGGTGCGCCGCTACGATATCGACGGCGTCCACATCGACGATTACTTCTACCCCTACCCGATCGAGGCGCCCGGCGCCAACGGCGGCGAGGCGGCGCTGGACGCGCCATCGAACGGCAGCAAGCCGGAACTGGACTTCCCCGACAACCCGCCATTCCTGCGCTACCTGCAGGGCGGCGGCACCCTGGACCGCGCCAACTGGCGCCGCCAGAACGTCAACCAGCTGATCGAGGCCATCTACAGCGGCATCCGCAAGGAAAAAGCCTGGGTGCGCTTCGGCATCAGTCCCTTCGGCATCGGACGCCCGGACCGCCGCCCGCCCGGCATCCAGGGTTTCAGCCAATACGACAAGCTGTACGCGGACGCCGAACTGTGGCTGCAGAACGGCTGGCTGGACTATCTGGCGCCGCAGCTGTACTGGCCGATCGCGCAGCCGCCGCAGGCTTTCCCTGTGCTGCTCGACTACTGGCTGGGGCAGAACAAGCGCGGCCGCCATATCTGGCCGGGCCTGTACACCAGCCGCATCGACGACAGCGCCAAATCGTTTGCGCCGGAGGAAATCGTGCAACAGGTCGACCTGATGCGCAGCCGCGGCAACGTGAACGGCCATATCCATTTCAGCATCGCCGCCCTGATGCAGAACCGCAAGGGCGTCGCCGACCAGCTGAAATCCACCCGCTACCTGGGCCCGGCCCTGATACCGGCTTCGCCATGGCTGGGCAGCGAGGCGCCGCCGGCACCGAGCGTCTCGGTCAAGCGCCACGCCAGCGGCCTGGCGCTCATGCTCGGCAATGCCACCCGCGCCACCCATCTTGCCATCTGGGCACGCTATGGCGAGGAGTGGCGTTTCAACGTGGTGCCAGCCAACCGCAGCGAAGTGGTACTGACCGACGACAACGGCGTGCCGGCCCGCAGCGTGGTGGTTTCCGCCGTCGACCGCCTTGGCAACGAAAGCCCGAGGGTTTCCGCCGCTCTGTAGCGGCCGAAAATGCGTGCTGCTCAGCCTTTCGTGTTAAGTTGCAGTGGTATTACCGTACACTCGACAGATCATGGGCAAACCTGACACCGATCGTACCTTGGGCCTGGGAATTGATGCTGGCGGCACGGAAACGCGTTGGGCGTTGTCCGACCCGGCAGGCGAGATCGTGGCCGAAGGCACAGTGGCCGGGCTTTCGGCCCTGCAAATGGCCAAGCCGGCCGGCCGCGAGCAAGTGCACGCCACCTTCAGCCGTCTGGCGACCGATGTGCTGGAAGCCGGCGCGCCCCTGCGCATCTGCGCCGGGCTGACCGGCTTCGGCGGCGACGGCAATGTGCTGGTGGACTGGCTGTCCACCTTGCTGGGGGTGCGCCTGGACGCCATCACCCTGTGCAACGATATCGAAGTGGCCTATCTGGACGCGTTCGAGCCCGGCCAGGGCTACCTGGTCTACGCCGGTACCGGCTCCATCGCCGCGTATATCGACGAGCAGGGCGAATTCCACCGCGCCGGCGGCCGCGGCGTCACGCTGGACGATGCCGGCGGCGGCTTCTGGATTGCCCGGGAAGCAATGCGCCGCATTTGGCGCCTGGAGGACGAAACGCCCGGCGCATGGCAGGAATCGCCGATGGCCCTGGCCGTGTTCGACCATGTCGGCGGCAGCGACTGGAGCTACTCGCGCAACTTCATCTACACCCAGGAGCGCGGCGAAATCGGCAAGCTGGCCCTGGCTGTCGCCATGAGCGCCGGCGCCGACCCGGCCGCCCGCCATATTCTGCTGCAGGCCGGACGCGAACTGGCCCGCCTTGGGCTGGCGCTGGTGACGCGCTTCGGCGCGCGGCCGCTGGTACTGTCCGGCCGCGCCGCCGAACTGCACCCCCTGGTCTTCGAAGCCATGCGCGCGGAGTTGCCGCCTGGATTGAATTTGCAAAAACGCACTGCCAAGCCGCATCATGCGGCGGCACGGATGGCCGCCCGGCCACGCAACTGAAACTCAAGAGAACAATGAAGAAACTCCTGCTTGCCTCCCTGATCGCCTTGCTGACCGGCTGCGCCACCCAGCTGCCCCACATCGACCATTCGCTGACGTCCAAGGGACAGAGCAGCCGCGTGCGTTTCGTCGTGCTCCATTACACGGTGTCCGACCTGCCGCGCTCGATCATGCTGCTCACCGAGAAGGAAGTCAGTGCGCACTACCTGATCACCGACGAGGAGCAGCCGCGCGTGTATGCCCTGGTCGATGAAAACCGCGCCGCCTGGCATGCCGGGCTAAGCAGCTGGAAGGGGTATACCGCGCTGAACAGCAGCTCGATCGGCATCGAAATCGTCAATCCCGGCTTCAAGGACGAGGCGGACGGCCGCCACTGGTATGGCTTTAGCGAGCGCCAGGTGGAACAGCTGGTGGCCCTGCTCAAGCAGATCAAGGAGCGCCACCAGATCGCTCCGGAGAACTTCCTCGGCCACGCCGACGTCGCCCCGCAGCGCAAGCAGGACCCCGGCCCAATGTTCCCCTGGAAGCGCCTGGCCGATGAAGGCCTGATCGCCTGGCCGGATGCCAATGCCGTGGCGGCGGTGCGCCCGCAGTACGAGGCCCGCTTGCCCGACATCGCCTGGTTCCAGCAAAAGCTGGCGCTGCACGGCTATGCCACGCCGCAAACCGGCGTGCTCGATCCGGAAACCCATAATGTGCTGGTGGCCTTCCAGGCCAAATACCGCAACAGCAAGTGGGACGGGGTGCCGGACGCCGAATCCGCCGCCATCCTCGATGTGCTGACCGCGCCCAAGCCCAAGCAATGAGCAACACCCTGCGCAGCGAAGACGTGCCCGGCCACCCTGATTTCCGCCACCTGGACAGCATCGCCGGCATCGCGGTCGACCTGCGCTACGCCGGCGCCGGCAATTTCGTCGGGCGCGACCTGTATTCGCCGCTGGATTGTGCCTGGCTGCACCGCGAAGCCGCGGCCGCCATCGAGAAGGTGGTTGCCTGGCTGGCGCAGCGCGCACCGGGCCACCAAGTGCTGCTGCTCGATGCCCTGCGCCCGCACCGCGTGCAGGAACAGCTCTGGGACGCGCTGGCCGGCACCAGCCTGCAGATGTACCTGGCGCCGCCGGAGCGCGGTTCGATCCATTCCTTCGGCATGGCGGTCGATATCACCCTCCTCGACCCGTCGGGGCGGGAACTGGATATGGGCACCGGCTTCGATGACATGACGGAGCTGTCGCATCCCGCGCTCGAGGCGCGCCATCTGGCGAGCGGAGCATTGAGCGCGGCGCAGGCGGCCAACCGCCAACTGCTGCGCGACGCCATGTTCCAGGCGGGCTTCGCCGGCATCAACAGCGAATGGTGGCATTTTGATTGCGGCGACCGTGTGCTGGTGCGCCGCGACTATACGCGCGTCCTGTAGCCAGGAATCGGCTGCCTACATGCGGAATTCGGACAGCTTCCAGTCGCAGAAGCCGCTACGGATAAAGACCAGCGCGACCTTTTCGTTGCGCACGATGTAGCGGTTGACGCCCTCGCGCTCCGTTACCCATTTCGGCTTATTTTCTTCAGTGGCCGGGGTGCTGCTATCCCGCGCGGTCTCGTCGCTGCGCTGCTCACGGCGCTTCTTCGCGAAATCCCCATGTTCCAGCATGAACATGACCGACTCCGGGCGCACCAGGGCGTCCACCATGACACCGCCAAGCAGCCGTCCGAGGCCGCCGAGCGCGCCGTCGTCCTGCTTGGCTGCCATGCCATCCTTCATGTTTTCCCGCAGCGCCGGAAAGTCCACGTGGCTGTTGAACGCCGCCACGTCATGCTCGCGCACCGCTTCCTTCATCTGGTGCACCACGAGCAGCGGTGACCAATACCAATACGCCGCCACCGCGGCGGCCACGGCCAGCGCCGCCGCTGGAATACGCTTACCTTGCTTTGCCATTTGCTGCTTTCTTTCCTTAAGGTTGACGGGATACCCAGTCGATCACGCCGTCGGCGATCGCGCGCCCGTTGCCGCCGCCGGCGCGCTCATGGTTGACCATGACGACCACGATGCATTGCTGCCCGTTGGCGTCGGGAACGTAGCCGGCGACTGCGGCGACGTTCTTCAGCGTGCCGGTCTTGGCCCGGGCGCGCATGGCGGCCGGGCTGTTCTTCAAGCGGCGCTTCATATTGCCGTCGATGGCGGCAATCGGCAGGCTGGCCAGGAATTCCGGCGCCCATAGCGATTCCTGCGCGGCTTTCAACAGGCCGCCCATCTGGGCCGGGCTGAAGCGCTCCACGCGCGACAGGCCCGAGCCGTTGTCGAACACCATCCCGGTATCGTCGATGCCGTGGCCGCGCAGCCAGTTGCGCATGACGAGCTCGGCGCGCGCGTTGGTGCTCATGGCCGCCGGGCCGGCCTCGCCGCCGCCGGGAAGTGCCATGGGCACCGGCTCCTCCAGCGGGTGGCTGCCCAGGTCGGGATCGGATTGCAGGCTGCCCAGGCTGAGGAAAATCGAACGGGCCAGGCCGTTGTCGGACTGCTTGTTCGTGTCGCGTACGATCTCGGGCAAGAAGCGGCTTACATGCTCGGCTAGCAGGGTCGAAGGCGCACCGTTGAAGGCACGCGCCTGCTCGGCCGAGGCCTCGAGCGTGGCGCCGACGAAGCGTCCGCCCAGGCGTTCCCACGTCGCACGGAACAGACGGTCGGCGTAATCGGTCCGATCGAGCACGTTGACCACATTGGTCTTGCTGCAGTTGCGCGGGAAAGTTCCCTTCAGCACCAACGTCAGGTTCGTGCCTTCGCGGACATATTCGGGAATCTTCCAGCCCTCTTCCCAGCGCCCGCAATCGGCGTTGACCAGCTGCATATCGGAGCGCACGCGCACGCCGGCCAGTTCGGGTAGGACGCTGGCCTTGATCGACTTGGCGTCGGAAGTGATATCGAGCGTCTGCAGATTCATGTTCAGCAGCAGCGCATCGGGAATCAGGTTGTAATACGCTTCGGGCGACTCGTCGAAGGGCGGCGCACCGGCATCGGCACGGGCGGGCTGCCACAACTGGCGGTCCAGCACCAGATTGCCTTCGATTCGATGGATGCCTTTGGTGCGCAGCTTTTCCAGCATGTGCGTGAAGGCGTCGGCAGTCAGGTCGCCGTCGGCGCCGCCGCGCAGCACCAGGTCGCCGCGCAGCACGCCCGCCGCGACGGTCCCCGTGGTGCGCAGCTCGGTGCGGCCGCGGAACTGCGGGCCGAGCATGTCCAGCCCCACCATGGTGGTGAACAGCTTCATGATGGACGCGGGCGTGAAGGTGCGCGACGACTCGTTCGACACCAGAACCTGGTCGCCGCGCAGCACCAGGGCCCCGATGGCGTTTTCAGGGATGCCTTTTTCGGCGGCCAGGCGGGCGACCGGTTCCGGCAATGCGGCGTGCGCGGAAGCGCCGAGGGCGGCGAACAGGGTAGCGAGGAGCAGGCGTCGCATCAAGAATCCTTAACCGAAGAAGACATAGGCAACGGCGATTGCCGCCAGCACACCGGCGAAGTCCGCGATCAGGCCGCAGGAAATCGCATAGCGCGTTTTGCGGATGCCGACCGAGCCGAAATACAGGGCCACGATGTAGAAGGTCGTGTCGGCCGAGCCCTGGAACATGCAGGCCAGGCGGCCCACAAAGGAATCCGGACCGTAGGTTTTCATGGCATCGATCATCAGTGCGCGCGAGCCGCTGCCGCTGAAGGGGCGCATCAGGGCGGTCGGCAGCGACGGCACGAAATCGGTCGCCAGGCCCAGCTTGGCCAGCAGCCAGCCGGCGCCGTCCATGATCATGCCCAGCACGCCCGCATTGCGGACCACGCTGATGGCCACCAGCATGCCCACCAGGTAGGGGATCACGGTGAGGGAGGTCTGGATGCCGCCTTTGGCGCCTTCGATAAAGGCCTCGTAGACATTGACCTTCTTGCGCAGCGCGCCCAGCAGGAAGGCGGAGATGATGGTGATCAGGATCAGGTTGCTCGCCACCTTGGACACCACTTCAATTTCGGCGCGGCTCAGGACGTGCGTGAAGTAGTAGATGATGCCGCCGATCGCCGCCGTCATGCCGCCCAGCCAGGCCAGCACCACCTTGTCGAACAGCTTGATGCGCTGGCGGATCGAGACGGCGATGATGCCGGCCAGCGTCGCCACATAGGTCGCGATGATGCACGGAATGAAAATATCCGATGGATCGGCTGCGCCAAGGATGGCGCGCTGCGCCATGATCGCCAGCGGGATCAGGGTCAGCCCCGAGGTGTGCAGCACCAGGAACATGATCTGCGCATTGCTGGCGGTATCCTTGTCCGGGTTCAGCGTTTGCAGGCTTTCCATGGCTTTCAGGCCGAAGGGCGTGGCGGCATTGTCCAGTCCCAGCAGGTTGGCCGAGAAATTCATCACCATATGGCCGGTGGCCGGGTGGTCTTTCGGCACGTCCGGGAAAATGCGCGAAAAGAAAGGGGAAATGAGCTTGGCCAGCCAGCCGATGGCGCCGGCTTTTTCGCCCACGTTCATCAGGCCCAGCCAGAGCGTCATGATGCCCGCCAGCGGCAGGGCGATTTCCATCACGGCCGCCTTGGCGGAATCGAACGTGCCATCAATGACCTTCTTGAAGATCTCGGTGTCGCCCGTGAACAGCCATTGCAGGATGGCGGCGGCAAAGCCGACGAGGAAAAACCCGGACCAGATGTAATTGAGGGACATGGATGTAGTGTGATGGCTGTTTCGCAGCGAAAGTATAGGGCCAGCCGGTGAAAGTATGCGTTGCGCACGGGTAAAAAAGTTATAAGCTGGCGTATCGCCGCCCCCTGGCTTATGCTCCTGCCGCATGAAACGACTTTGCGCTCTCGCCGCCGCCATCACCCTTGCCCTTGCCGCCCCCGCCGCGCCGGCGGCCGACAAGGTTCTGCACGCCTTCCTCTCCACCGGCGAGACCGGCCTTGATCCCGCCGTCGCCTCCGACCTGGCCAGCCTGAGCCTGCTGGAAAACCTGTTCGAACCCATGCTGCGCTATGACTACGATGCGCGCCCGGTCAAGCTGGTGCCCGGCGGCCTGCGCGAATTGCCGTCCAGCGATGCCAGTGGCAAGGTCTGGACCTTCCGCCTGCGGCCCGGCATGTATTTCAGCGACGATCCGGCCTTTAACGGTAAAAAACGCGAAGTTGTAGCCGGCGACTATCAATACGCCATCGAACGTTTGCTGGACCCGGCCCTCAAATCGCCGTGGTCCTTCCTGTTCGACGGCAAGCTGGCCGAGCTGCGTGTGCTGGACCGGTACACCCTCAGGATGACGCTGAAAGAGCCCGACCCGAGCCTGCTGTTCTATCTCGCCTTGCCGGCCACCGGCGCCGTCGCCAGGGAAGTGGCCGACGCCTACGGCAGCCAGGTCGGCAACCACCCGGTCGGCAGCGGCCCCTTCGTCATCGAGCAGTGGAAGCGCAGCGACAAGATCACCCTGGCGGCCAACCGCGGCTACCACCAGGTCTGGCAGGGCAGGCAGCTGCCCATGGTCGACAAGGTCGAGGTCAAGATCATGGAGGAATACCAGTCGCGGGTGCTGGGCTTCCTGAACGGCGAGTTCGACTTTATCGAGCAGGTTCCCGAGTCGATGCGCGATATGGTGCTCGACCCATCTTCGCCCGCCCCCGTGTTGAAGCAGGAACTGGCCGGGCGCGGCATGGTGCTGTCGGCCTTCCCCGTGCTGCAGACTTACTACATGTGGATGAATATGGACGACCCGGTCCTCGGCGGCTACAGCAAGGAAAAGGTCGCGCTGCGGCGTGCCATCGCCCTCGGCTATAACGGTCCCGAAGACATCGCCCTGCTGAAAAAAGGCCTGGCCATCCCGGCGCAAAGCCCGCTGCCGCCCAATGTGCTGGGCTATGACCCGGCCTACCGCAGCCCGCTCAGCTACAACCCGAAACTGGCCAAGGCCCTGCTCGACCGCTTCGGCTACAAGGTGGGCAAGGATGGCTTCCGCAGCCAGCCCAACGGCCAGCCGCTGGCGCTGCTCATGCACAGCGAGCCGACCATGGTGGGCCGCCTGCGCGACGAGCTGTGGCGCAAGAACCTGAATGCCATCGGCATCCGCGTCCGCTTCAAGACGGACAAGAAGACCGAGATCATCAAGGCCAGCCGCCTGGGCAAAGTGCAGATGTTCGAAACCAACTGGGTGGCCGATTTCCCGGACGGGGAAAACTTTTACCAGCTGCTGTACGGGCCGAACAGCGGGCGCGCCAACTATGCCCGCTTCAACCTGCCCGCGTACAACAGCCGCTATGAAAAGGCGCGCCAGCTGGGCGACGGGCCGCAGCGCGATACGCTCTACCGCGAGATGAACCAGCTGATCCACGCCTATAACCCGTGGGTGCTGCTGATCCATCCGATTTCGGCCGACATCCAGCAGCCCTGGCTCAAACACTATAAGCGCCATCCGGTCGAATTCACCAACTGGCGCTATCTGGACGTCGAGAGATAGCGCGCTGTCCACCTGCCGGCTTCGGCGTAGAATGGGGCGATGCGATTACTCAAGCACAAGGCGCTGGCCTATGTGCTGGCGCATCCCCTGGACTTCGGCCTTCAGTGCCTGAAGGGTTTCCGCGCCAACCAGGGGCTGCTGCTGGCAGGTGCCGTGGCCTATTACTCGCTGCTGTCCATCGTTCCGCTGCTGATGCTGGTGGTGGTGGCGCTGTCCCACGTGATCCCGCAGCAGGAGCTGTTGCAAATCATCGGCCGCTACCTTGAATGGCTGATCCCCGGCCAGTCGCAGGCCGTGGTGGCCGAGGTCGGCCATTTCCTGGAACACCGGGAACTGGTCGGCGGGGCCCTGGTGCTGGTGATGCTGTTCTTCAGTTCGCTGGCCTTTTCCGTGCTGGAGAACGCCATGTGCTTCATCTTCCTGCACCGCGCCGCGGTGCGCCGCCGCCATTACCTGGTCTCCGCCATCCTGCCGTATTGCTATATCCTGTTCCTCGGCATCGGCGCCCTGGTGATGACCCTGGTGGCCGGCGGCCTGCAAGTGATCGGCCAGGAAAGCGTGCGCCTGTTCGGCTACCAGTGGTCGCTGCACGGCCTGTCCGGTGTGCTGCTCTACCTGCTGGGCCTGGCGGGCGAGGTGCTCATGCTGAGTTCCATCTACCTGGTGATGCCGGTCGGCCGCCTGTCCCTGTCGCACGCCCTGATCGGCGGCGCCACCGCCACCGCGCTGTGGGAAGTGGCGCGCCATGTGCTGGTCTGGTACTTCACCACCTTGTCGCAGGTGAACCTGGTGTACGGCTCCATGACCACCGCCATTGTCGTCATGTTCAGCCTGGAAATCGGGGCCACCCTGCTGCTGTTCGGCGCCCAGGTCATATCCGAATTCGAGCGGGTCGGGCGCGGCGAACAGGGCCGGGCGCCGCACCGCCTGCAGACCAAGAGCGCCGGTTAGGCGGGCAGGGTGACCGTGAAGCGGGCGCCGCCCAGGGCCGAGGCGCCGGCGACCAGGGTGCCGCCGTGCAGTTCGATCGCCTTGCGAGCGATGGACAGGCCCAGGCCGAAGCCGCCGGTGTTGCGGTCGCGGCTGCGGTCCAGCCGGTAGAAGGGTTCGAAGATGCGGTCGCGTTCGGCATAGGGAATGCCGGGGCCGTCGTCTTCCACCACCACCTGCACCACATTACCGATGCGCGTTGCGCCCAGGCGCACCGAGTGCGTGCCGTATTTCAGCGCGTTGCGCAGCAGGTTGCCGACCGCGCGCAGCAGCAGGCGCTGGTCGCCATCGAAATGGCCCAGGTTGGGGCCCAGCTCCATCTCCAGGGCGATGCCGTCCGACGGCGGCAGGATCTCGCCGCAGTGGGCCAGCGCCGCGCCCAGGTCGAAGCGCTGGCGCTGCAGGTGCGGCTCGGCGTCCAGGCGGGCCATGCCGAGCAGCTCGTTGACCAGTTCCTTCAGCTCGCGCAGATCGCCTTCCATGGCGCCGATGCGCTTGTCGAGCGCCGGGTTTTCCGCCACGTCGCGCAGCAGCTCCAGGGCGAATTCCAGGCGCGCGATCGGGGTGCGGATTTCGTGCCCGACCGAATGCAGCAGGCTGCGCTGCGATTCGAGCAGGCGTTCGATGCGGTTGGCCATGTGGTTGATACGCTCGGCCAGGGGATAGATGCTGTCCTTGGGTTCCATGAAGGCGCGCGCCCCCAGTTCGCCGCCGCCGAAGCGGTCCGCCACGTCGGACAACTGCTGCAAGCCCTGCCAGTGCGAGCGCGACCAGGCCGCGATCGGGATCAACAGCACCAGGGCCACGATCAGGTAGCGCACCGCCTCCATCGACAGGGCGAAGCCGATATCGAACGGCAGATCCTGCGCCACCAGCGCTTCCTCGTTGCTGCCGATATAGCGCTCGCCGACCATGTCGACGCGCCGGTAGAAGGACTTGCGCCCGATATCCAGCACCACCCCGCCGCGCTCGAAGCCCGCCAGGTCGATGCCGGACAGCTGCCGGCGCACCTCGCTGAGCGGCACCAGTTCGAAACGCACGCCCGACACTTCGCGCACCTTGTTCAGGCGGTCCAGCCACTGGTCGGCGGGGGCCTGGTCGATGTACTGCTCGAGGAGGAAGATCTGGGCCGCGGCCTGGCGCCGCGCAATCGAGTCGAGGGGATCGCCGAACAGGCGATTGATCGCGAAATAGACAATGAATGCCGCCGCACTGATGGACAGCATCACCAGTATAAAGAAGCGGAAAAACAGGCGATTCATCAGGGCGAATTGTAGTGGAAACCAGCAGCGGCGGGAATCGGCGTACAAATTTGCGACAAAAAGCGTACAGCTGGGGGCGGAATTTGCATGTCTTTTTGCTTATGATGGCGCTATCAGGCTGGCGAATTCGCCACGTATCGAAGTTGGGAGCCGGGCGTTTTGGCGGGGGGAATGGTAATGCAATTACAATGTGCGCCACTCCGTGTTCAACCGTAGACGTTTTTTATGCGACAGTACCTGTTCCTTGCCATTGCCGGCGCCTGTGGCGCCGTGGCCGCCCAGACCCCGGCCACCAACCCGATGCCAGACGGCAGCCGGGACATGTTCATTGGCATTGGCGCCCAGTCTGAACCACGCTATGAGGGCGCGCGCGACAACCGCACCCGCCCGCTGCCGGTGATCCAGGTCCAGTGGAGCAATGGCATCTTCGTCTCCAGCATGTCGCTGGGCTGGCACCTGTCGCAATCGCCCTCGATGGAATTCGGTCCCATGCTGACGCTGTCGCCGCGCCGCGACCGCGACGGCCTGTCGTACGGCGCCGGCGGCGTGAGCGAAGGCGCCGGCGCGCGTATGGGCTTCGCCAGCGCCGATCCGGTCGGCTTCGAACCGGAAGCGGGCGACGACGGCGACCGGCTGCGCGACATGGACGTGATCCAGCGCCGCGTACTGGCCGGCGGCTTCTTCAACTACTATCTGTCGCCCAAGCTGCGCCTCACCAATACCCTGTCCTACGGCAGCGGCAGGCGGCACAACGGCGCGCAATTGCATACCGCCTTGCAGTACATGATGGAAGATGTGGCGCCGCACCACTGCGTGGTGCTCTCGGCCGGCCTTTCGCTCGCCAACGGCGCCGAAAACCGGACCTGGTTCGGCGTGACGGAGGCGGAAGCGGATCGCGCCGGCATGCGGGCTTACCGGCCCGGCGCCGGCGTGCAGGAAGTGCGCGCGGGCGTGCGCTGGAACTGGGCGCTGAGCCCCGCATGGATCCTGACTTCCGGCGCAACGGTCAGCCGCCTGGTCGGCGACGCAAAACATAGCCCGCTGGTTGAGCGGCCCACCAATTATTCCGTGTCCACGGCACTGGCCTACCGATTCTGATGAAGACTACGACGACGCTTCGTATCACGCTGCCGGCATTGTGCCTGGTTGCGGCGACTTGCGCCGTCCAGGCGCAGGAGGAGTGGATCAGTTATCGCGACGCCTACCGGCAGATGGTGGTGTTCGCCAAATACGGCAAACCGAAGCACTTCCTGCAGATTCATTACCAGGTCGCCCCGCGCGATGCATCGGCCGCGCTGGAAGGCTTGCACCTGACGCTGACTGGCAAGAACACCCAGCTGACGCTGCCGCTGGACGCCACCGGCCGCGCCGTGTTCCCGCTGCTCAAGGCCGCCTACGACGACAACGCCGTGCTAGCGCTGAACCGGCGCATGGCCAGCTACCGCTTTATCCCGCGCGTGTCGATCCTGTCGCGCAACGATGGCATTTACGAGGCAGCCGACCTGCACGCCGCCTGCGAGCAGGCGCTGGCTTACCAGCGCTTCGTCGATTCCTCTTACGGCGCCAAGAAATGCGCCGGTGTGCGTTTCGTGTTTGTTAACCGCGCGGATGCGCTGGTGCAGGTGAAATTCGGGCCGCGCGAAGCGCCGTTGCCGGTGGTGGACGGCCCCGCCTTCGACGGCGAAGCGCTGGGCGCCTACCGCACCGCCACCTACCGCTTCTCCGACTGGTCCACCCAGGGCCAGGTCGTCAGCCAGAATACCCCGCTGGCGATCGCGCCCCTGTTCGACTAATTCCAGGCCGACGGCGAGAACAGGTAGCCCTCGCCCCAGACGGTCTTGATCTTCTCGCCGTCGGTATCGTCGAACTTGCGGCGCAGCTTGGAAATGCTGTTGTCGATACTGCGGTCCAGGCCATCGAACTCGATGCCGCGCATGGTCTTCAACAGCGCATCGCGCGACAGCACGGTGCCCGCCGACTCCGCCAGTACCAGCAGCAGCTTGTATTCCGTGTTGGAGAGCGGGCAAGGCTGGCCGCGCCAGGTAACGGAGCGGTCGCTGGTGGCAATGCTCAACTGGCCGAAGCTCAGCTGGTCCGCGTCGGACTTGCCTTGGCGCCGGCGCAGCAGCGCACGCAGGCGCGCCAGCAGTACGCGCGGTTGCACTGGCTTGTTGATGAAATCGTCGGCGCCCTGCTCCAGCAGCGACACCTCGTCGTAGGAATCTTCACGGGCGGTCATGATCAGGATCGGCACATCGCTGATTTCGCGGATCTGCTGGCTGACCTTCATGCCATCCATGCCGGGCAACATCAGGTCCAACACCACGACATCGGGACTAGTCAGCTTGAAGCGCTGCAGCGCCTCATCGCCGCGCGGCACCACGTCCACCTTGAACTCATAACCCGCCAGATACTCCGTGACCAGCTCGGCCAACCGGGCATCGTCTTCCACCAACATCACATGAACCATGACTTTCTCCTTGTGGCGGACATTTTATAAGAGCTGCAACCCTATGGGATATATGCAATGAAAAACCGACAAAGCGATACATCTCGTGAAGTGCCCTTGGGGAGTGGCTGGCAGCGGCACCCGGCCAGCGGCCGCAAACGCCCAAAAATTTACATTCTTGACAATATCTGAGTTATATGCTTGACAATTTCTGCGTCGCCTGCCTGCAACGCCCGTCCGTTATTTACGCTGCGGCAACGGAATGTTAGAATTAGTGAGAATTTATTTAGTGAAATTCCTGTAGCCTATTGGCTTTTTCCAAGCTGGAGCTTTGGTGATGTTAATCAAGAATTCGAAAGTCTTAGCCGCGCTGCTCGCCAGTGCCTTCCTTGCAACTGCCTGCGGCGGCGGCGGCGGCGATCCTGGCGCTGCTGTCAGCACCGGCAACGGTGCCAGCAACGTCGGCAACGGCTCCAACACCTCGTCGACTTCCATCCTCGTGCTGACGCCAAACGCTGTCGACGTGACCATTGCCGAAGGGTCCGACGAAAAGGCCCGTCTGATCGTGATTGACGCAAAAGTCAGTGACGCGATTCACGACGCGTTCGCGCTGAAAGCTGTCGAAAAGCCGGGCGTGGGCGCATTCATGACCAAGTTCACCATTGACCTTACCCCTGTTGCGAAACAATACAAACTCGGGTTTACCTTGGCGCCGGATCTCAAGCCGGGCGAATATAACACCAGCATCGATATTTCCATTTGCTATGACGATGGCGTTACCTGCGCCAAGCCGCAACCTGGTTCTCCATGGACCCTGCCGGTAAAGGTGAAGATCACGCCTAAGCCATAAGACCTGGCGCCGCGGCCTGCGGCGCCAGTTCCCTGCGTTACAGAGCGCGGGCGATCAACAGTTTCTGAATATCGCTCGTGCCCTCGTAGATCTGGCACACGCGCACGTCGCGGTAAATCCGTTCCACCGGGAAGTCGGCGGTATAGCCGTAGCCGCCATGGATCTGGATCGCGTCGGAACAGACGCGCTCCGCCATCTCCGATGCAAACAGCTTGGCCATCGCCGCCTCCTTCAGGCACGGCTGGCCGGCATCCTTCAGCGATGCGGCATGCCAGATCAACTGGCGTGCGGCTTCCAGCTGCATCGCCATTTCCGACAGTTTGAACTGCACCGACTGGTGCTCGAAGATCGGCTTGCCGAACGATTCGCGTTCGCGCGCGTATTTCAGCGCCGCATCAAAGGCGGAGCGCGCCATGCCGACCGATTGCGAAGCGATGCCGATGCGCCCGCCCTCCAGGCCTGACAGGGCGATCTTGTAACCCTGGCCCGGTTCGCCAATCATGTTCGCCGCCGGTACGCGGCAATTCTCGAAAAGGATCTGCGCGGTGTCGGATGAGTGCTGCCCCATCTTGTGTTCGATACCGGCTACGATATAGCCCGGCGTATTGGTTGGCACCCAGAAGGCGCTGATCCCCTTCTTGCCGGCCGCCTTGTCGGTCACCGCGAACACGATCGCCACGTCGGCATGCTTGCCCGAAGTGATGAACTGCTTGGTGCCGTTGATCACGTACTCGCCGCCATCCAGCGTTGCCGTCGTGCGCAGGGCGGCGGCATCGCTGCCGGTATGCGGCTCGGTCAGCGCGAAGGCGCCCAGCATCTCGCCCTGCGCCAGTGGGCGCAGCCACTGCTGCTTCTGCTGCGCGTTGGCGTACATCATGCCGATGCTGCACACCGGGCAGTTGTTCACGGAAATGACGGTGGACGTGCCACCGTCGCCGGCCGCGATCTCCTCCAGCACCAGGGCCAGCGAAACATAATCGAGGCCGGCGCCGCCCAGTTCTTCCGGCACCGCCACGCCGAAGGCGCCCAGCGCCGCCAGCTCTTTCAGCTCTTCTTTCGGAAAGTGGTGTTCCTTATCCCAGCGTGCCGCGTTGGGCGCCAGGCGCTCCTGCGAAAACGCGCGCAGCGCATCGCGGATCATTTCGTGTTGTTCGTTGAGGATCATTGTTATCTTTCTAGTCGGCTGAGCCCGTGGCAACCTTGGGGTCAGGCTTTTTGCTTGCCACGGGCTCTGCTGTTACCAGCCAATTGGTGTGCCGTCATAGTCTCGGTAGACGGGGTGTTCGGATGCGGGCAGTTCAGCCAGCACGCGGCGGATGCCGCGGGCGCTGTCCTCCACCGCCAGCGTGGCGCCGGCCCCGCCCATATCGGTGCGGACCCAGCCCGGGTGCAGGGCGACACAGGTCGCCCCTGCAAACTGATGCGCGGTGTCGACCAGCACCGAGTTCAGCGCCGCCTTGCTGGCGCGGTACAGCGAACCGCCGGAGCCATCGCGCTCGCTCAGTGAACCCATGCGGGAAGACATCACGGCCAGCTTGCCGCCCGCTGCGCTCACCAGCGGAGCGATGATTGGCAGCAGGCGCATCGCCGCCAGCACATTGGTGTGCATGACGGCGTCAAAATCCATCTGTGTCGGGAAGCCATCGCTGCGCGGACCGTAGATGCCGGCGTTCAGGATGGCGACATCCGGCGCTTCGCTATCGAGCGTCCAGCCCAGGCCCGCGACCGCTTCCACGTTTGTCACGTCCAGCCTGTGGGCCTCGGCACCCATCCCGGCCAGCATTGCCACGTCTTCCTTTTTGCGTGCCGTGGCGATCACGCGCCAGCCGTCGGCCAGATACTGGCGCACCAGTTCCAGGCCGATGCCGCGCGAGGCGCCGATGATGAGTGCCAGCGCCATGGTGCTTAGACCAGCTCGATGCCCATGGCGGTGGCTTCGCCGCCGCCGATGCACAGCGCCGCCACGCCCTTCTTGCCGCCCTTGGCTTTCAGTGCGCCGATCAGGGTGGTGATGATGCGCGCGCCGGTGGCGCCGATCGGGTGGCCCAGGGCGCAGGCGCCGCCGTGCACGTTCACCTTGCTGTGCGGGATGTCCAGGTCGTGCATGGCCGCCATCGGCACCGCGGCGAAGGCTTCGTTGATCTCGAACAGGTCGACGTCGCTGACTTTCCAGCCGGTCTTGGCCAGCAGCTTCTGGATCGCGCCCACGGGAGCGGTGGTGAACTGTTCCGGCACCAGGGAGTTTGTGGCGTGGCCGGTGACCTTGGCGATCACGTTGGCGCCCAGCTTCTTGGCGGTCGATTCGCGCATCATGACCAGCGCAGCGGCGCCGTCGTTGATCGACGAGGACGATGCGGCGGTGATGGTGCCGTCCTTGGCGAAGGCCGGCTTCAGTGCCGGGATCTTTTCGATCTTGGCTTTCAGCGGGCCCTCGTCCTTGTCGATCACCACGTCGCCGGCGCGGCCGGATACGGTCACTGGCGTGATTTCCCAGTTGAAGGCGCCCGAAGCTTGCGCAGCCTGGGCGCGCTTGACCGATTCGATGGCGAAGTTGTCCTGCGCTTCGCGGGTGAATTTGTAAGCCGCGGAGCACTGCTCGGCGAAGGTGCCCATGGAGCGGCCGGCGCCGGTCTTGGCGTCGCGGGTGTAGGCGTCTTCCAGGCCGTCGTACATCATGTGGTCGAACATCATGCCGTGGCCGATGCGGTAGCCGCCGCGCGCCTTGGGAATCAGGTAAGGCGCATTGGTCATGGATTCCATACCGCCGGCCACGATCACCTCGGCCGAACCGGCGGCGATGGCGTCGTAGGCGAAGATGGCCGCCTGCATGGCGGAGCCGCACATCTTGGACAGGGTCACGGCGCCGGCCGATACCGGCAGGCCGGCCTTGATCGACGCCTGGCGCGCAGGCGCCTGGCCCTGGCCCGCCATCAGGCAGTTGCCGAAATAGACGTGTTCCACGGCTTCAGGTTTGATGCCGGCGCGTTCAACGGCGGCCTTGATCGCCACCGCGCCCAGGTCATTGGCGCTCAGGGACGCGAAGTCGCTCTGGAAAGCGCCCATTGGGGTACGGGCCGCGCCGACGATTACGATAGGGTCATTCATGTTCAAAAGTCTCCAAAAGGGAAGAAGTTACATGCGCCGCCGAGGCCGGCGGCGCGCTTTGATTACAGAACCGGACGTGCTGGGGATACGGGAACACGTCCTCGATGACGCCACTGGCGATCAGCTCTTTTTTCTTGGCCCACCAGGAGGGCGAGAGCAGGTCGGCGTGGTGCTTCATAAAGTATTTTCGGATGTTCGCGTTCCCGAGCAAGAACTTGTCGAACTGCTCGGGAAACACGTCGTGCTTTCCGATCGGGTACCACGGCTCGGCGGACATTTCATCCTCCTCGTTGCGCGGCGCCGGAATCACACGGAAGTTGCAGTCCGTGAGGTATTCAATTTCATCGTAGTCGTAGAAAACGACCCGCTTGTGACGGGTGACGCCGAAGTTCTTGTACAGCATGTCGCCCGGGAAGATATTCGCCGCCACCAGGTCCTTGATGGCGTTGCCGTATTCGAGAATGCCATGCTCCAGCGCCGCGTCGTCGCCGACCTCGTCGGCATGCGACAGCCACATATTCAGCGGCACCATGCGCCGTTCGATGTACAGGTGCCGGATCACCAGCTGCTCGCCGTCCTCCTCCACCAGCGAGGGTGCGAAGTGCTTCAGCTCCTTCACCAGCTCCTCGCTGAAGCGGTTGCGCGGGAAAGCCACGTTCGAGTATTCCAGGGTGTCGGCCATGCGGCCGACGCGGTCGTGGTGCTTGACCAGCAGGTACTTGCCCTTGATCTGCTCGCGCGTGGTTTCCTTCGGCGCCGGGTAGAAGTCCTTGATCACCTTGAACACGTAAGGGAAGGATGGCAGCGCGAACACCAGCATCACCAGGCCGCGGATACCGGGCGCTATGGCAAACAGGTCGGACGAGTGCTTCAGGTGCTGCAGGTAGTCGCGGTAGAAGGCATTCTTGCCCTGCTTCTGCAGGCCCAGGATGGTGTAAATCTCGCTGCGCGGCTTGCGCGGCAGCAGATTGCGCAGGAATTGCACATAGGCCGACGGCACCTCCATATCGACCATGAAGTAGGCGCGCGTGAACGAGAACAGGGTGACGATATGTTCATCGGCGGTCAGGATCGCATCCAGCACCAGCTGCTTGTTCTTGTTGTGCAGGATCGGAATCACGAACGGCAGCTCGCGGCTGCCGTTGATCGCCTTGCCGACGATGTAGGCGCCCTTGTTGCGGAAGAACAGGCTGGAAAGCACATGCACCTGCGCATTCGGCTCCAGCGTGCCGAACAGGCTTGACAGACGCTCCTCCACCAGGCCGATATCGCGCGACAGGTTGGCGAACGGGGTGTTCAGCTGGAAGTTGGTGACGATGCGCTTGAGCGTGAAGGTCAGGCCGTCCTGCGCCGGATAGTAGACGCGGTAGGTCGGCGCCACGTCTTCCGTCTCGATGTACTCGGTGGAGACCATGGGCCGCACGAAAATGAATTCGTTGTGGAAGTAGGAGCGGTGCAGGATATTGCAGCAGACGGAGTTGAAAAACGTCTCCGCCAGCTCCGGCTGCTTGTGGCCGGACAGCATGCCGATGTAATGGAGCTTGAGTTCGCGCCACACTTCATCGGTCAGCTCGGACGGGTCGTATTCGTCCTCCAGCATCTGCACGCATTCCTGCACGCGCTTGTCGTAAAAGTCGATGCGCTCGCGCGCCGCGAGCTGGGCCACCGCCCAATCGCCCAGCTCGAAATGCCGCTTGGCCGCCTGCGCCGCCTGCCGGAACAGGCGGTAGTGCTTGTCGAACCCCTCGCGAATGGTGCGCGCGATGTCGAACGCGATTTGCGACGACAGCAGCTTGGGGAAGGCGGCGTGGATCATGGGCGGCCCCGGCAGGGAACAGCGATGTTTACTTGGTTTCGGCGAACAGTTCGCGGCCGATCAGCATGCGGCGGATCTCGCTGGTGCCGGCGCCGATTTCGTACAGCTTGGCGTCACGCCACAGGCGGCCGACCGGGTACTCGTTGATATAGCCGTTGCCGCCCAGGGTCTGGATCGCTTCGCCGGCCATCCAGGTCGCCTTTTCAGCCGAGTACAGGATGGCGCCGGCGGCATCCTTGCGCAGGGCGCGCACCTGCTCCGGCGAAGTGGCGCGGTCGCAGGCCTGGCCCACCGCGTAGACGTAGGCGCGGCAGGCCATCATGGTGGAGTACATGTCCGCCACTTTGCCCTGCATCAGCTGGAATTCGCCGATCGGCTGGCCGAACTGCTTGCGGTCGTGCAGGTAAGGCACCACGGCATCCATGCAGGCCGACATGATGCCCAGCGGGCCGCCGGACAGCACGGTGCGCTCGAAGTCCAGGCCCGACATCAGCACGTTGACGCCCTTGCCCAGGCCGCCCAGCACGTTCTCGGCCGGCACTTCGCAATCTTCGAACACCAGCTCGCCGGTGTGCGAGCCGCGCATGCCCAGCTTGTCCAGCTTCTGGGCGATGGAGAAGCCCTTGAAGCCCTTCTCGATCAGGAAGGCGGTCATGCCGCGCGGGCCGGCTTCCAGGTCGGTCTTGGCGTACACCACCAGGGTGTCGGCGTCCGGGCCGTTGGTGATCCACATCTTCGTGCCGTTCAGCACATAACGGTCGCCCTTGAAGTCGGCGCGCAGCTTCATCGACACCACGTCGGAACCGGCGTTCGGTTCGGACATGGCCAGCGCACCAATATGCTCGCCGGAGATCAGCTTCGGCAGGTATTTCTTCTTCTGTGCTTCGGTGCCGTTGCGCTTGATCTGGTTGACGCACAGGTTGGAGTGGGCGCCGTAGGACAGGCCGACCGACGCCGAAGCGCGCGAAATCTCTTCCATCGCGACGATGTGGGCCAGGTAGCCCATGTTCGCGCCGCCGTATTCCTCGCCGACGGTAATGCCCAGCAGACCCAGTTCGCCCATCTTTTTCCACAGGTCCATTGGGAACTGGTCGCTGCGGTCGATGTCAGCGGCGCGCGGGGCGATTTCGGCGGCGGCGAACTGTTGCACCGCTTCGCGCAGGGCGGCGATGTCCTCGCCGTGGTCAAAGGTCAGGCCTGGGAGATGGAGCATGTCTTCCTCTATTCGGGTTAAATTCTGAGAAGCAGATAATACGCTTGAGTGACGTTAACGTAAACGTCAAGTAGTTGTTTGCTTTTCTGCAAGTGCCGCCAGCAGGCGCCTGCATTCCTCTTCGTGGGTGGCGATCTCCTGCAGGGACATATCGATGTCCTCGCGCTGCTGTTCCAGCGTCTCGCGGTGCTG
Organism: Pseudoduganella violaceinigra DSM 15887; assembly: GCF_000425385.1. Lineage (GTDB taxonomy): Bacteria > Pseudomonadota > Gammaproteobacteria > Burkholderiales > Burkholderiaceae_D > Rugamonas > Rugamonas violaceinigra. The sequence goes on from NZ_KE384356.1 coordinate 479,269, forward strand.
CGACAGCACGCCCAGGAAGCGGTTCATCTGGGCTTCGGTGTCCTTGGGCGACTCGTACATGTCGACCAGGCTCTTGATCTCGCTCAGCGACAGGCCGATGCGCTTGCCGCGCAGGGTCAGCTTGAGGCGGGTGCGGTCGCGCGGCGTGTAGACGCGGTTGCGGCCGCCGGCTCCCTCGCGCGATGGCGCCAGGAGGCCCTGGTCTTCGTAGAAACGGATGGCGCGCGGCGTGATATCGAACTCGCGGGCCAGTTCAGTAATGGTGTAGGTCGGCATGGCTTACAATGGATCTTCCGTTTACGTAACGTTAACCGCATTCTAGCCTATGAACCCGCTCGAATCCCAACTTGACTATCCATTTGGCGACACCCTGCCGGCCAGCGGCACCGTGCTGGAGGTGGCGCCCGGCGTGGCCTGGCTGCGGCTGCCGCTGCCCTTCGCCCTCGACCATATCAACCTGTGGCTGCTGCGCGAGGAAGGCGGCTGGAGCGCGGTCGACTGCGGCGTCGCGCTGGACGCCAGCAAGCAAGCCTGGGACGCCGTGCTGGCCGGGCCGCTCGCCGGCCAGCCCCTCTTGCGCGTAGTGGCCACTCACTGTCACCCCGACCATGTGGGCCTGGCGGACTGGCTGTGCCAGCGCTTTGGCGTGTTCTTGTGGATGACGGCGGGCGAGTATGCGTTTGCGCGCATGATGTCGGCCGGCCTGCCGGGCGTGGATGGGCCCTCGGCCGTGCCGCACTTCGAGCGCCATGGCCTGGTCGACCCGGACATGCTGGCAAAGATGCGCTCGCGCAAAAACTACTACCCTTCGCTGGTGCCTGCGGTACCGGCCTCCTATGTGCGCCTGCAGGATGGGCAGTCGCTCACGGCCGGCGACTGCGGCTGGCGCGTCATCACCGGCTTCGGCCACTCGCCCGAGCACGCCGCACTCTACTGCGCGCGCTTGAATGTGCTGATCTCGGGCGACATGGTGCTGCCGCGCATCTCCACCAATATGTCGGTGTTTGCGGTGGAGCCGGAATCCAATCCCCTGCAACAGTACCTCGACTCGCTGCAGCGCTTTGCGGACCTGCCGCACGACGTGCTGGTGCTGCCCTCGCATGGCCGGCCGTTCCGCGGCCTGCACGCCCGCATCCGGCAGTTGCGCGAGCACCACGAGGCGCGCCTGGCCGAGGTGCTGGCGGCCTGCTCCGGCCAGCCGCGCTCCGCGGCCGAGGTAGTACCCATTATGTTCCGCCGGCCGCTGGATGCGCACCAGCTGAGCTTCGCACTGGGCGAGGCGCTGGCCCACCTGCACAAGCTGTGGCGCGATGGTATCGTGCGCCGGGATACCGGCAATGACGGCATCATCAAATTTGAAAAGGCGCATTAAGTTACCGGCGGTCATTAATACCAGCCGACCGGTCGACAACCAAGATCGCCGCTAGGCTTGTAGTCGCCAGTCAACTTTCGTTGTGAAGTTGCATCCGATTGCTTGTCGTCCTGACAAGTTGATTCTGCTATCTTTGATCGCTTTAACCGAAAGAAATTCGGGATGGCAGCGAGAGAAATCGGACAGTCTGTAGGGCCAATTGTTAATTATTGTTCTTCGTATTTGTCACAATTGGTCTGAAGGTTCTAGAGACTGACATTCATGTTCTGACATGAAATAGTGCAACTATGAATTCTTCAAACGAACGTGAAAGCTTTAGCCAGCGTCTCCAGCAGGCTTTGAAAAACGCCCACTACTCTCCGGACAGCCCGACCCGGCTGGCGCGGGAGTTCAACATCAGGTTCGAGGGCAGGCCGATTACCGTCCACGCGGCCCGGAAATGGCTGGTTGGCGAGGCGATTCCGACCCAGGAAAAGCTGCGCATGATTGCACAATGGCTCGGCGTTCCCGCCGAATGGCTGCGCTTTGGCGGGGCGGAAATCGAGCACCACAACGGCGATACGAACGGCAGCAACCTGGCCCGTTTTGAGTCGGCGGACGTCAAATTGATCGCTGATTTGCAACGCCTGGACGACCATCACAAGCAAATCGCCCGAGAATTTATTCGAATGCTGGTGAGGGTCAACTACCAAAAGTAACACAAAGACACTATTTGTCCTGTGCAAATGGCGGATAAACAGCGCGCCCGCCCATATTCGCGTTTCACTTAGCGCGCCGATTTCCGGCGCGCCCCAGCAAGGCGCCTGGCATAGTTTCCGGCGCATCCCGAATGGCCTTCCGCCATGTCACAAACGACCATACCACTTTGTAATAATATTGATACATTCGCCCGTAAAGGCGCATGTTTTCAGGGGTTCATGCCGTTCCAGCGAGGGGCCAGATTGTGACATATGCCGAATAAATCGATGATGCGGGCCACGCTGTGGTCCACCATTTCATCGATGGTTTTGGGCTGGTGGTAAAACCCTGGTAAGGGCGGGAAGATAATGCCGCCCATTTCCGTCACTGCCGTCATATTGCGCAAATGCGCAAGATTGAACGGTGTCTCGCGCACCATCAGTACCAGGCGGCGACGCTCCTTCAGCATCACATCGGCGGCGCGGGCAATCAGATTATCGGACAGGCCGTGCGCAACGGAAGCCAGGGTTTTCATGGAGCATGGCGCGATCACCATGCCGTCGCTCTGGAACGAGCCGCTGGCGATGGCGGCGCCGATATTGTTCTGCTTGTGGACGACATCGGCCAGCGCTTCGACTTCCTTGCGCCGCAGGCCGGTTTCCTGGTGGAGGGTGAGGACGGCGGCGTCGGAGACCACCAAATGTGTCTCCACGCCGCCAATCTGACGCAGGTGTTGCAGCAGCCGCACACCGTACACGGCGCCAGTGGCGCCGGTGATGGCAATGACCAGCCGCTGCGGGCGATCAGCCATTATTATCCAGCAGGGCCTTCAGTTCGCCGGATTCATACATCTCGGACATGATGTCGGAGCCGCCGATGAATTCGCCGCGCACATACAGCTGCGGAATGGTTGGCCAGTTCGAGTATTCCTTGATGCCCTGGCGCACTTCCGGGTCATCCAGCACGTTCACGGTAGCGATGTTCTCGACGCCGCAGGCCTTCAGGATCTGGATGGCACGGCCGGAGAAGCCGCACTGCGGGAACTGGGCGGTGCCCTTCATGAACAGCACGACAGGGGTGTTGCTCACGGTTTCTTTGATCCAGGTTTGTACGTCGCTCATTGCATTCTCATTGCTAAGGATTGGAATCCCGCCATTTTACCAAGAAACGGGCGCCTGCCAGTTGACACGGGTCATGTAATAATGCCACTATATCGATACTCGATATAGCGCTATTCGATATATATGGATTACTCAAAATACCTGCCTCTATCGGAGGCCAGCTTCTACATGCTGGCGGCCCTGACCGAGCCCTCGCACGGCTACGCCATCATGCAAAAAGTCGAAGCCATGAGCGGCGGCGTGGTGACGATCGGCCCGGGCACGATGTATGGCGCCTTCAGCACGCTGGAAAAGCAGAAGCTGATCGTCAAGGTGGCGGAGGAAGAGCGGCGCAAGATTTACGCGCTGACCGAACTGGGGCGAGAGGTGCTAGCCGAGCAGGTGCGCCGGCTGGAAATCATGGTAAAAAGCGCCCAGGTGGCGCTCAAGACCGGGAGACCGGCCTGAAGCCTGAAAGTCGGGGTCAGGTCTGTCATTCGGACAGTCAACACAATCTTTTGATCTGCCTCAATACGCAAAAATCGAGGTTTTTGCGTATTGAGGCAGATCAAAGCTTAGCGTCGGCTGTCCAATTGACAGACCTGACCCCGGCTTTTAGCTGCGTAGTTTGGCGAAGGCGGCGGCCATCGAGCTTTGCTGGGCCGGCTCGCGCGATTGCTGCTTCTGCTGCTGGCCCATGGCGCGGCGGTCGTTGCGGTCGCTGCGCTGCTCCGGATGCGCACCGGCGGCCGGGGCGCTGTCGCTCAGGCGCATGGTCAGGGCAATGCGCTTGCGCTTGACGTCCACTTCCAGCACTTTCACCTTCACGACCTGGCCGGCTTTCACCACCGTGTGCGGGTCTTTGACGAAGGTGTTCGACAGGGCGGAGATGTGTACCAGGCCGTCCTGGTGCACGCCGATGTCGACGAAGGCGCCGAAGGCGGCCACATTGGTCACCACGCCCTCCAGGATCATGTCCGGGCGCAGGTCGCTGATTTCCTCCACGCCTTCCTTGAAGGTGGCGGTGGTGAATTCCGGACGTGGGTCGCGGCCCGGCTTTTCCAGTTCCTTGAGGATGTCGGTCACAGTCGGCACGCCGAACCGTTCGTCGGCGTACTTGGCCGGGGACAGGGATTTCAGCAGCTTGCTTTCGCCGATCACGCCGCGCACGTCCTTCTGGATGTCGGCCAGGATCTTCTCGACCAGCGGGTAGGATTCCGGGTGCACGGCGGAGGCGTCGAGCGGGTTCTCGCCGCCCATCACGCGCAGGAAGCCGGCTGCCTGTTCAAACGTCTTGTCGCCCAGGCGCGGTACGTTCTTCAGCGCGGCGCGCGAGGCGAAGGCGCCTTTCATGTCGCGGTAGCTGACGATGCTCTGCGCTACGCTGGCCGACAGGCCGGAAACGCGCGCCAGCAGCGGCGCCGAGGCGGTGTTCACGTCGACCCCGACGGCGTTCACGCAGTCCTCCACCACGGCGTCCAGCGAGCGCGCCAGCTGGGTCTGCGAGACGTCGTGCTGGTATTGGCCGACGCCGATCGATTTCGGGTCGATCTTCACCAGTTCGGCCAGCGGGTCTTGCAGGCGGCGTGCGATCGAGACGGCGCCGCGCAGCGATACGTCCAGCTCCGGCAGTTCGCGCGAGGCGTATTCGGAGGCCGAGTACACCGATGCGCCGGCCTCGGAGACGACGATCTTGGTCAGCTTCAGTTCGGGGCATTGCTTGATCAGGTCCTGCGCCAGCTTGTCGGTTTCGCGCGAGGCGGTGCCGTTGCCGATCGAGACCAGTTGCACGCCGTGCTTGGCGGCCAGCTGCGACAGGGTGTGCAGGGCGCCATGCCAGTCGTTGCGCGGCTGGTGCGGGTAGATGGTGGCGGTATCCACGACCTTGCCGGTGGCGTCGACCACGGCGACTTTCACGCCCGTGCGCAGGCCTGGATCCAGGCCCATGGTGGCGCGCGGGCCGGCCGGGGCCGCCAGCAGCAGGGCTTTCAGGTTGGTGGCGAAGACGTTGATCGCGTCCAGTTCGGCTTTCTCGCGCAGGGCGCCCATCAGTTCGGTTTCCAGGTGCATGAAGGACTTCACGCGCCAGGTCCAGCGCACCGTGTCGGCCAGCCATTTGTCGGCCGGGCGGCCGGCCTGCTTGATGCCGAAGCGGGCGGAAATCCGGCTTTCGCAGGGGTTATGCGGGGCGTCCCACTTCGGTTTTTCCTCTTCCGTGTCGAGGCGCAGGGTGACGTCCAGCATGCCTTCGCGGCGGCCGCGCAGCAGGGCCAGGGCGCGGTGCGACGGGACGGCGGCCAGCGGTTCGGAATAATCGAAGTAGTCGGCGAACTTTTCGCCTTCTTCTTGCTTTCCCTCAACAACTTTGGATTCAACTACGCCATGATCTTGCACATATTCGCGCAGCGATTGCAGCAGGGTGGCGTCTTCGGCGAAGCGTTCCATCAGGATCTGGCGGGCGCCGTCCAGGGCGGCCTTGGCGTCGGCCACGCCCGGGTTCTTGCCGTCGGCGGTTTCAAACGCTGCGCGCAGGTAGCCGGCGGCTTGTTCTTCCGGCTGCAGGCTGGGGTCGGCCAGCAGGGCTTCAGCCAGCGGGGCCAGGCCGGCTTCGATGGCGATCTGGGCCTTGGTGCGGCGTTTTTGCTTGTACGGCAGGTAAAGGTCTTCCAGCCGGGTCTTGTCCTCGGCGTGCATGACCGCATCTAGCAGCTCCGGCGTCATCTTGCCTTGCTCGGTAATCGAGTTGACGATCGCTTCGCGGCGCTCTTCCAGCTCGCGCAGGTAGCGCAGACGTTCTTCCAGGTTGCGCAGCTGGATGTCGTCCAGGCCGCCGGTCGCTTCCTTGCGGTAGCGGGCGATAAACGGGACGGTGGCGCCTTCGTCCAGCAGGGCGATGGCGGCGGCGACCTGGACCGGCTTGGCGGCCAGTTCGAGGGCGAGGCGTTGTTCGATAGAAGGCAGCATGACGGTGATTCCAAACTGTGAAGGCCGAAATCATACAACGCCCGCATCGCCAACGGCCACCGGAATAGATTATTATTAATTAGTTAATCTTGCCCGTCTAACCGCAAGTTGCACTAAGTTAGGATTTTCACAAACACGAAACTGTGGAAGGCGGATAATATTGCATGTTGCTGTTTTTGAACCGCTGATTTAAAAGAATGCGCCCAATGGATATAACCCGCGACGAAGCCCGCGAAACTCCAGTCGCACCGGCCCCCGCATCTGCACCGGTACCAGCCGCTCTGCCCAACCAGCTGCCCTATGCGGTGGCGACGTGGCTGCAACGGGTGGATGCCGCCGCGCATCCCAAGCCCAAACTGGCCCCGGTCGACATCGACCCGAAACAGACCAACTACCGATTGATTTACGTGCTGGCGCCCACCAGCGGCGGGCGCCATGTCGCGCTCTGCCTGTACAAGGCGCGCCTGAAGCCGAACGGCGACGTGGCCGCGGCCAGCCCGGTCAGCGAAGTGTTCTCCCTGCTGTCCGCCCCGCCGGCCTTCCTGGCGCCGGGCGACGAGGACCTGGTGCGCTTCTTCGTGGCCATGCGCAGCGGCCCCAATTCCCAGACCGGCAGCGCGACCGAGCCGCGCGGCAAGATCGGCGCGGCCCTGCTGCAAATGCTGTCCGAGCAGGAAAAGTTGCTCTGGGCAAATTCCTGGTCGGATGTCGGCAACGGCCTGGTGTATCCGATGAAGGCGGGCGCCATGCGCAATGCCAGCCTGGCCTGGCGCGAAGAAGGCAAGGGCTTGCGCCTGGGCTGGCAGGTCGATGTGCCGGAGGGGGCCCGCCACCATGGCGCCGACCAGATCGACTATATGCTGCCGACCGAGCCGCCGTGGTTTATCGACAATCTGTCCACCGGCGTGCTGCAGCTGAACCAGGGCGGCACCACGATTCCGCTGGCCGACTTGCAAGCCCTGGTGGCGCAGGCGCCGTTGCTGATGCCAAGCGATAAGATGCGCGTGTCCCAGCTGCTGCTGGCGCATGGCTTGCAGCAGCTGATGCCGCTGCCCCAGCCGCTGCCGCAGCGCGTACGCAGCGACGTCAAGCCGCGCCCTATCCTGGTGCTCGATGCGGCCCAGCTGGCCGACGGCACCCTGCAGCGCTGGAACGACTATGCCGTCCTGTCTTACGACTATGACGGCGAGCGGGTGTCGTTCGATCCGTCGCAGCGCGTGGTGCGCCAGCGCGGCGAGGTGACCGAGATCATCCAGCGCGATGAGGCCGCCGAGGCGGCTGCGCTGGACACCCTGACCCAGCTGGGCTTCCGCAAGCCGACCGCCCTGCCGCTGTCGAGCGTGCGCGGTGGCTTGCTGCTGGCGAACCAGGCCGACTGGATCCGGTTCGCCGAATCCGGCATCGAGGAGCTGCTGGCGGCCGGCTGGCGCGTCGAGAAATCGGTGAAGTACCGCTACGATATGGTGGCGGTCGAGGATTGGTATGCCGAGGTGGAGGAGGACACGTCCGACAACGGCAGCACCTGGTTCGACCTGGAGCTGGGCATCACCATCAATGGCGAGCGCGTGCCGCTGCTGCCGGTGCTGGTGCAGATGATACGCAACTTCCCCAACGATTTCGGCCCGAAGGCGCTGGCGATGCACGGCGAGGCCGACCAGATGCTGGCCGCGCTGCCGGACGGCACCCGCGTGGCCCTGCCATGGAACCGCCTGAAGCCCATCCTGGCGACGATCGGCGAACTCTACTTCAGCGAGAAGATCCGCCATTCGGTGCGCATGTCCTCGCTGGATGCGGCGCGCCTGGACGAGCTGTCGCGCAATGTCGACTTCCAATGGACGGGCGGCGAAGCGCTGCGCGACATGGGCCGCAAGCTGAACCAGTTCTCCTCGGTGCAGCGGGTGGCCACCCCGGCCGGCTTGCAGGCGACCCTGCGCGATTACCAGAGCGACGGCCTGAGCTGGATGCAATTCCTGCGCGAGTACAATTTCGGCGGCATCCTGGCCGACGATATGGGCCTGGGCAAGACGGTGCAGACCCTGGCCCACATCCTGGTGGAAAAGGAAGCGGGACGCCTCGACCACCCGGCCCTGGTGATCGCGCCAACCAGCCTGATGAACAATTGGCAGGATGAAGCCGCCCGCTTCGCCCCCGACCTGAAGGTGCTGCTGCTGCAAGGCAAGGACCGCGCCGAACTGTTCGAGGATATCCCGCAAGCCGACCTGGTGCTGACCACCTACGCCCTGCTGCCGCGCGACGAGGAAAAGCTGCGCGAGCACGATTTCCACCTGGTGATCCTGGACGAGTCGCACTACATCAAGAACACGCGCTCCAAGGCGGCCCAGAGCGCCGGCCTGCTGCGCGCGCGCCACCGTCTCTGCCTGTCCGGCACGCCGCTGGAAAACCACCTGGGCGAGCTGTGGTCGCAGTTCCACTTCCTGCTGCCGGGACTGCTGGGCGACGAGAAGACCTTCAACAGCAGTTTCCGCCATCCGATCGAGCGCCAGGACGACCCGCAGCGGCGCCAGCTGCTGAACCGCCGCATCAAGCCGTTCCTGCTGCGGCGGACCAAGGACAGCGTGGCGAAGGAGCTGCCGCCGAAGACCGAGATGGTGCGCAAGGTGGAACTGTCGGGCGCGCAGCGCGACCTGTACGAAACCGTGCGGCTTGCCATGGACCAGAAAGTGCGCGAGGAGATCGACCGCAAAGGGGTGGCCCGCTCCCAGATCGTGATCCTGGAAGCGTTGCTCAAGCTGCGCCAGGTCTGCTGCGACCCGCGCCTGGTGAAGAGCACCAAGAAGGCGGCCGCCACCGGCTCGGCCAAGCTGATCGACCTGATGCAGATGATCGAGGATCTGCTGGAAGAGAAGCGCAAGATCCTGGTGTTCTCGCAATTCACCTCGATGCTGGAGCTGATCGAGGAAGAGCTGGAAGCGCGCGACATTCCGTACGCCATCCTGACCGGCGAAACGCGCGACCGCGGCGCCCAGGTGGCGGCCTTCCAGCAAGGCGCGGTGCCGATTTTCCTGATCTCGCTGAAAGCCGGCGGCGTGGGCCTGAACCTGACCGCGGCCGATACCGTGATCCATTATGATCCATGGTGGAACCCGGCCGCCGAGAACCAGGCCACCGACCGCGCCTGGCGCATCGGCCAGGACAAGCCGGTCTTCGTCTACAAGCTGATTGCCAAGGGCACGCTGGAAGAAAAGATCCAGCTGCTGCAGCAGAAGAAATCGGACCTGGCGCAATCGGTGCTGGCCGAAGGCGAATCGCAGAAGATGGCGCTGACCCAGGAAGACCTGCAACAGATCTTCGCACCTTTACAGGATTGACATGCTGAGCGCTCAACACTATCGCCAGATCCTCGACCTCAGTAGCGACGTGCATTGGATGCTGGACTGCGATAGTGGCCAGCTGCTGTACGTCAGCCCATGCGCCGAAGCGCTGTTCGGCTACCTGCCGGAGCGCGCGCAGCAGGTGGCGGAAAGCCTGATGGGCGAACTGCCTGCGCGGCTGGAAGCCTACACCTCGGGCGATACCACCCGCCGCCACACCGTGCGCGAAGCCGAACTGGCGGGCCGCGACGGCGTGCCGATCCCGGTGGAAATCGAATCGACCCTGGTGCCGGATGTGGAAAGCGGCGCGCTGCGCCTGGTGGGCACGGTGCGCGATATCCGCGAGCGCGCCGAGCGCGAGCGGCAGCAGAAGAAATTCGCATCGATGGTGTCGCACGAATTCCGCACGCCGCTGTCGACCATCGACGGCGCCATCCAGCGCCTGGAGATGACCTCCGCCAACGCCGACGAGAATACCAAAAAGCGCTACCGCAAGATCCAGACGGCGGTCGACCGCCTGCTGGAACTGATCAACGAATACCTGAGCCCGGAGCGCCTGGCCAGCATCGGCCGCAAGCGCCAGGCGGACGAGGTGTCGCCGCAAGCCTTGCTGGAGACGGCGGCCGAGCAGGCGCGCCAGCGCCGCCCTGGCATCAGCGTGCGCGCGGAAGGCTTGCCGCAGTGGATGCGTTGCGATCCGCAAGGCATGCGTTTGTGTCTGGATATACTTTTGGACAATGCGCTCAAATACACCAGCGATAACGTTGCGATAGAATTACATGGCAGGAAAGCCAGCGAAGGCGGGGTGGAGCTGCTCGTCATCGACCATGGCGCCCCCGTTCCGGATGATGAGCTAGGCAAACTCTTCGACAAGGGTTACCGAGGCAAGGCTGCCGCTGGGCATGCCGGTTCCGGCCTCGGCCTTTACATGGCCAGGAATGTTGTCGAGGTCCACGGCGGCACACTGTCTGTGGAAAATTTGCCAGAAAGCGGCAAGAAATTTCGGATTTGGCTCCCGATCGCTGCTTAAGGGTTGCGCAGCCCGTGACCAACCGTGATAATTCTTTGACGCAAGTCCTAAACCCCGGCTTGCGACAGAATGGAAAATGGCGCATCAATGACGCAAATACTGATCGTGGAAGACAACCTGGAATACGCCGAGGAGATGGCGGATTTCCTGGCGGAGCTTGGCCACGTAGTTCACACCACCAATAACGCCCAGGAAATGTGGTCCGCCCTCAGCCAGGGCACCGTGGGCGTGGTCGTGCTCGACCTGGGCCTGCCGGATGAGGATGGTTTCAACGTCATCCCGCGCATGCGCCAGTTGTATCCGCAGATCGGCCTGCTGGTGCTGACCGGCCGCGTGGCTTTCGATTCCCGCATCATGGGTCTGCGCCTGGGCGCCGACCATTACCTGACCAAACCGATCAAATTCCCGGAACTGGCCGCGCATATCGAGGCGCTGGACCGCCGCGTCGGGCCGCAGGAAGCGATTCCCGTGCCGAGCAAGTGGACCCTGCGGGTCTCGGCGCGCCAGCTGGAACTGCAGGGCCAGGCGATTACCCTGACCGAGAAAGAATGCAACTTCCTGCACCTGCTGACGATTAATACCCGTCCCGTGCCGCGCCAGGTGATCGTGGCCGGGATCGGCGGCGACGATCCGGACGCCGGCCGCCGCGTCGACATGCTGGTGTATCGCCTGCGCAAAAAAGCGCGCAGCGGCCTGGGCCAGGATCTGCCCCTGCGTTCGGCCTACGGCGAGGGCTATAGCCTGTCCGCCAGCTTCAATCTTTCCTAATTGGGGACAGAGCGGGGTAAAATAGCGGCCATGGCCCGCTTACCCCGTCTGATCGTCCCGCACCAAGCCCATTACCTCATCCAGCGTGGCCTGCATGGCCAGGAAGTCTTTCGCCATGCGGAGGATTACACCGCCTTTTTAGCCTGGCTGCGCGCCGCCGCGCGCCAGTACAAGGTGGCGGTGCACGCCTATACCCTGTTGCCGGGCGAAGTCCATCTCCTGGTGACGCCCAGCGACGAGGAGGGACTGGGCGGGATGGTGCAGTGGCTGGGGCGCCACTATGTCCCCTATTACAACCAGAAGTACGGCCGTGCCGGCACGCTGTGGGCGGGACGCTATAAGACGGCGGTGGTGGACGCCGACAATTACCTGATGGCCTGTAGCCGCTACATTGAATTGGCGGCGGTGCGCGCCGGGTTGGCCGCAGCCCCGGAGCACTATCCCTGGTCGAGCTATCCGCACCATGCCGGCATCAAGCCGGAAGGCACCGTCACCGACCATCCGGTGTATTGGGCGCTGGGCAATACGCCCTTCCAGCGCGAGGCGGCGTATATCGAATTGGCGGCGCAGGGGCTGCGGGCCACCGACTTGCGCGCCATCGAGGCGGCCGTGCTCAAGGGCTGGCCCCTGGGCTCGGACAAGTACAAGGCGGATTTGCAGAAGAGGATGCAGCGGCAGGTACTGCCGGCGAAGCGCGGGCGGCCGTTCAAACAGAAGCCGCCCGCCGAAGTGTAAAGAATTCCGACACGGCGGCTGCCGTGCCGGAAGCTAGAACCAATTACCAGCCGATATCCTTCAGCAATGGCAGCGTCAGATCCTTTGGCGACACCAGGACGGTGCCCAGGTCAGGATTGATGTTCGGTTCCATCAGCAGGTTGGGCGTCGCGGTCACGTCCCAGTGCGACACGGACGAGCCAGGAGCCAGCGTGGCCGGGCTGTACAGCAACGGACGGCCCGCTTTATCCGCACCGGCAATACGGGCCGCATCGACGCCGAAAGCGATGCTCACGGCACCTGGCGCGCCACGCGAACCATACTTGGCGGCCGCCGCAGCTGCCGCCACCAGGGCTTGGCCGTCGGCCTGGGTAATGCCGGCCGCCGCAATCGTCACGCTCGCATCGGTGCCGCCCGGGGCGATCGCACCCGCCGCGTTGTTGTACAGGATGGCGCCGATCGCGCCGGCGTTCTGTGCATTCTTCACTTTTTGCACAAAGGCACAGGCACCGCGGCTGATCAGGGCAACCTTGCCTTTGACGGCCGTGGCGTTGGCGGCATTGAACGGGTCGCAGCCCGGACCGGTTTCACCCGGCTGGGTGGCCACCACCGCGACCGAACCCCAGGCGCCGGAACTCGGCAGTGGGGCGCCGAAGCTGGCCGTGTTGAAGTCGATTTGCGGCAGCGTGCCGGCCGGGCTGTACTGGTTCAGCACGGGCAGGTGGCGCAGCATGCTGGCGCCAGCCACCGCGTTCGGGCCGGTCCAGGCCAGCTTCAGCGGATTGATCGCGGAAGCCTTGCGCTCGGCGGAAGTCATTTTCAGCCAGCTCTTGCCGCTGGTGTTGTCGTACATGAACTCTTCCCATGGGCTCGGCAGGCCATCTTCGGTATAGGCGGTGAAGTCGGCATTGACGCGTTTACCGCTGCTGGTGCTGGTCAGACCGAGCGAGAAGCCGAGGCCGTGGCCCAGTTCGTGCAGCAGGGTTTCGACGAAGTTCACGTCGGCGCCGGCCTTGCCGTCCAGGCCCAGGTAGAAGGCGCTGCCGGCCAGGCAGTCAGGCTTGCCCAGGTTGATGTTGAACTGGGTCTTGATGTCCGCATCGGCATAGCCGGTGCCGTCGTCGGGCGTGCCTTCGCTCAGGTTGACGCCGGCCAGCTTATTGGCCAGCGCTTGCGGATACCAGATGCCCGGTTTGCCGCCGGCGAAATCGTGCCAGAAGTTATACGCGCCAGCGCTGCCCAGGGTCGCGGAGCCGGCCGTGCAGGTCAGCGGTTCCCAGCCGGCGCTGACCTTGATGGTGACGTTGCTGTCCAGGTTCTTTTCCCAGATATCGGCCACGTAGCGGTAGACGTTATAGCGCTGCTGGCCCAGGGTGGTGCCAGGGTTGCCGCCGACCGGCGCCACTGGGGTGGGATCGTTGAAGCCGACGCCTGGGGCATCGCGGCTGGTGATGACAATCGTCGCTGCCGAGGCGCTAAAGCAGGCCAGTGCGGCGGCGCCGGCGATCAGGGTACGTACAAAACGTGGTGCAATATTCTTGTTGGTCGCCATGGGCTTACTCCGTTACTGGGGTGACGTGCTGGTTGACGTGGCTGTGGCCGGCTTGCGCAGCGGCCTCGGCACCTTCATGCGAATCGGTGCACTGTTTCTCCAGCGTGCCGTCGGCATTACGGACCACGACGGCGGAGCTCATGAATTCGTTCGTCACGCGTGCGCCGGTGGCGCCGGATTTATGGAACTTCAGTTGCGCGCGCGGCGCTGGTGCGGCAACGGCGGCACGCAACATGGTTTTCGCCACGACTTTCGGTTGCAGCGCTGCCAGTTCTTCTGCGGTCGGGGCACGCAGTTTGCCGGTTTCGGCATCGCGTACCACGGTCATCTTGTCTGCGGCTACTTGCTCTGTTTCCATTTCCTGGGCATGCAGCGGCAGTGCCGCGGCGAGTGCCAGACCCAGCATGCACGATTTAATCTTGATAGTCATTACTTTTCCTTTCGATGATGGGTCAGGCGGAGCGCTGGCGGCGACGCGCCGCGATCAGGCCAGCCAGGCCGGCGCCCAGCAACAGCATGGATGCCGGCTCAGGGACCGCAGCGACTTGCACGGAATCGACGCCGATGTAGTTGGCGGTGTCGGACAGTCCGGTGTAATTGATGGCAAAGCGCGCCGTGGCGCCAGCGCCCTGGCTGGCGATGTTGAAGGTGTACTTGGCCCAGCCGTCGGTATTGACCACGAAGGATGGATTCACGGCGAAGTCAGCGATCTTGCTGCCGCCTTTGCTGACACCGAAAGACAGGGTGTCAAAGAAGCCGGCGTCGTTGGCGCCGCGCAGCCACAGCGTAACGACTGCGCCCGTGGCCGTGGTGAATTCGGGGGTAATCAGCCAGTTATTGATGGTGCCGCCGGCTACGCCGCTATTGTAATTGGCCGCAATATAGGAGTTGGCCGCACCTTGCTGGGCGCCGAACAGGCTTTGGTCGCCCTGGTACCAGCTACCCGTAATGCCAATTGGACTGCTGTTGTTGTTCAGCACCCATCCGGTAGCACCGATAGTTGCTACATCATCAAAATTCTGGGAAACCAGAACGCCGGCCTGGCTTGTGGCGGCCGCGCCTAGTAAAGCGAGGGTGCAAAGCGCTTTTTTCATCATGTAAAGCCTCTCTAAGAATCGATTTGTTTTACTTCATGACAATACTTCTACGGCTGGAGCAAGTAAGCAATCTTTATGCCAAGGCAACATGTCATTGATTTGTAATGAATTGTTAATATTGCGTTACGAGAAATGGAAGTATGTGTAAAGAAATCCGACACTTCTCTGGAGATTGGCTGCAAAAACGCACTGCAATGGCGCGGGTATGTAGGCGAACGAGGGAGGAGCTGAGCTGGTGTGCGCTTGGGCTGGCGCCAACAAGGTGCGCACAGGGTGGAAACCGGCCAGATATGGCGGAAAGGTGGCTGAGAGCCGGTGGAGAGGCGGCAGAGAGGTGGCGGAGAGGTGGCGGAGAGGTGGCGGAGAGGTGGCGGAGAGGTGGCGGAGAGGTGGCGGAGAGGCCGCAGAGAAGCGGCACGACAGTATTTTTGCGAAAATACCTCCACTGTGTCCCTATTTAAAATTCTGAGCGACTATCCGGAAATTAATTTGACTCCGACCCTAATTGTTTTTGTTGCGAGTTTTTGTGCATTGCACTACTCTGGATTTTCGTGAGTAAAATTTCAGCGGAGAAATGCATGGAAGCGCAAGGTTTGTATAACCCAGCCAACGAACATGACGCCTGTGGCGTCGGCTTCGTCGCCCATATCAAAGGCAACAAGAGCCATTCGATCGTCGAACAGGGTCTGCTGATCCTGAAGAACCTGGACCACAGGGGCGCGGTTGGCGCGGACAAACTGATGGGCGACGGCGCCGGCATCCTGATCCAGATTCCGGACCAGTTCTACCGCGACGAAATGGCCAAGCAAGGGGTTGAACTGCCGCCACCGGGCGAATACGGTGTCGGCATGGTCTTCCTGCCGAAGGAAAACGCTTCCCGTATCGCCTGCGAACAGGAAATCGAGCGCGCCGTGCGTATCGAAGGCCAGGTTGTGCTGGGCTGGCGCAATGTGCCGATCGATTCGGACATGCCGATGTCACCGCGCGTGCGTGAAAAAGAGCCGGTCATCCGCCAGATCTTCATCGGCCGCGGCCAGGACGTGATGGTGACCGACGCGCTGGAACGCAAGCTGTACGTGATCCGTAAATCGTCCGGCCACGCGATCCAGGCGCTGAAACTCATCCACGGCAAGGAATTCTTCGTGCCGTCCATGTCGGCCCGTACCGTTGTGTACAAAGGCCTGCTGCTGGCCGACCAGGTGGGCGTGTACTACAAGGACCTGCAAGATCCCCGCTGCATCTCGGCGCTGGCGCTGGTGCACCAGCGCTTCTCGACCAACACCTTCCCCGAATGGCCGCTGGCCCACCCTTACCGCCTGATCGCGCACAACGGCGAGATCAACACCGTGAAGGGCAATTTCAACTGGATGCGCGCCCGCGAAGGCGTGATGAAGTCCGCCGTGCTGGGCGAAGACCTGCAGAAGCTGTTCCCGCTGATCTATGAAGGCCAGTCCGACACCGCCTGCTTCGACAATGCGCTGGAACTGCTGCTGATGGCGGGCTATCCGCTGGCGCAGGCGATGATGATGATGATTCCGGAAGCGTGGGAAAACCACACGCTGATGGACGATAACCGCAAAGCTTTTTACGAATACTATGCGTCGATGATGGAACCATGGGACGGCCCGGCCGCCATGGCCTTCACCGACGGCCGCTACATCGGCGGCACCCTGGACCGCAATGGCCTGCGCCCGGCCCGCTACATCGTGACCGACGACGACCTGGTGGTGATGGCGTCCGAATCGGGTGTACTGCCGATTCCCGAATCGAAGATCATCCAGAAATGGCGCCTGCAGCCGGGCAAGATGTTCCTGATCGACCTGGAAGCCGGCCGTATCATCGACGATAAGGAATTGAAGGACACCTACGCCAACGCCAAGCCGTACAAGGCCTGGATCAACGCGGTGCGTATCAAGCTGGGCGAGCTGAAACTGAGCGAAAGCCAGACCGCCGGCAATGTGGCCAAATATGGCCCGGCCAGCGGCGAGAAGCAGAGCGCATCCCTGCTGGACCGCCAGCAGGTGTTCGGCTACACCCAGGAAGACATGCGCTTCATCCTGGCGCCGATGGCGACCGCCGGCGAAGAAGCCGTCGGCTCGATGGGCAATGACTCGCCGCTGGCCGTCACGTCCAACAAACTCAAGCCGCTGTATAACTACTTCAAGCAGCTGTTCGCCCAGGTGACCAACCCACCGATCGACCCGATCCGCGAGGCGATGGTGATGTCGCTGGTGTCCTTCATCGGCCCGAAACCGAACCTGCTGGATACGAACAACGTCAACCCGCCGATGCGCCTTGAAGTGTCGCAGCCGGTGCTCAGCTTCGATGACATGGCGCGCCTGCGCACCATCAGCCAGCACACCGGCGGCAAGTTCAAATCTTATGAGCTGAGCATCTGCTATCCACTGGCCTGGGGCAAGGAAGGCGTCGAAGCCTCGCTGGCGTCGCTGTGCGCGGAAGCGGTGGACGCGGTCAAGTCGGGCCACAACATCCTGATCGTTTCCGACCGCACCGTCGGCCCTGACCGCGTTGCGATCCCGGCCCTGCTGGCAACCTCCACCATCCACCTGCACCTGGTGAGCAAAGGCCTGCGTGCCTCGACCGGCCTGGTGGTGGAAACCGGCTCCGCCCGCGAAACCCACCACTTCGCCCTGCTGGCAGGCTATGGTGCGGAAGCCGTGCATCCTTACCTGGCGATGGAATCGCTGGCCGAACTGGCGCACTCGCTGCCGGGCGACCTGACGCCGGAAACCGCCATCTACAACTACACCAAGGCGGTCGGCAAAGGCTTAATGAAGGTGATGTCGAAGATGGGCATCTCCACCTACATGTCCTACTGCGGCGCGCAGATCTTCGAAGCGGTGGGCCTGAACCGCCAACTGGTCGACAAGTACTTCCGCGGCACCCAGTCGAATGTGGAGGGCATCGGCCTGTTCGAAGTGGCCGAGGAAGGCCTGCGCCTGCACAAGCTGGCCTTCAGCAACGACCCGGTGCTGGCCGACCAGCTCGATGCCGGCGGCGAATACGCTTACCGCGTGCGCGGCGAAGACCACCTGTGGACGCCGGACGCCATCGCCAAGCTGCAGCATTCGACCCGTTCCAACAACTACGCGACCTATAAAGAGTACGCCCAGCTGATCAACGACCAGAGCAAGCGTCACCTGACGCTGCGCGGCCTGTTCGAATTCAGGATCGATCCATCCAAGGCCATTCCGCTGGACGAAGTGGAGCCGGCCAAGGAAATCGTCAAGCGCTTTGCCACCGGCGCCATGTCGCTCGGTTCCATCTCGACCGAGGCGCACGCCACCCTGGCCTTGGCGATGAACCGCATCGGCGGCAAGTCCAACACCGGCGAAGGCGGCGAAGACCCGCGCCGTTACGCCAACGAGCTGAAAGGCATTCCGATCAAGGTCGGCGAAACCCTGGCCTCTGTGCTGGGCAAGGAGCAGGTGGAATCGGACATCCCGCTGCAGGAAGGCGACTCGCTGCGTTCGCGCATCAAGCAGGTGGCATCGGGCCGCTTCGGCGTCACCGCGGAGTACCTGAATTCCGCCGACCAGATCCAGATCAAGATGGCGCAGGGCGCGAAGCCGGGCGAAGGCGGCCAGCTGCCGGGCCACAAGGTGTCGGAATACATTGCCCGGCTGCGCTTCTCGGTGCCGGGCGTGGGCCTGATTTCGCCGCCGCCGCACCACGATATCTATTCGATCGAAGACCTGGCGCAGCTGATCCACGACCTGAAGAACGCCAATCCGCGCGCGTCGATCTCGGTCAAGCTGGTGTCGGAAGTCGGTATCGGCACCGTTGCCGCTGGCGTATCCAAGGCCAAGGCCGACCACATCGTGGTGGCCGGCCATGACGGCGGCACCGGCGCCTCGCCGCTGTCCTCCGTCAAGCATGCCGGCACCCCGTGGGAACTGGGCCTGTCGGAAACCCAGCAAACCCTGGTGCTGAACGGTCTGCGCAGCCGCGTGCGGGTCCAGGCCGACGGCCAGATGCGCACCGGCCGCGACGTCGTGATCGCCGCCCTGCTGGGCGCCGACGAAGTGGGCTTCGCCACCGCACCGCTGGTGGTGGAAGGCTGCATCATGATGCGCAAATGCCACCTGAACACCTGCCCGGTCGGCGTTGCGACCCAGGATCCTGAACTGCGCAAGAAGTTCCAGGGCAAGCCTGAGCATGTGGTGAACTATTTCTTCTTCGTCGCCGAAGAAGCGCGCCAGTTGATGGCGCAACTGGGCATCCGCAGCTTCGAAGAGCTGATCGGCCGCGCCGACCTGCTGGACAAGTCGAAAGCGATCACCCACTGGAAGGCCAAGGGCCTGGACTTCACGAATGTGTTCCACCAGCCGAAGGTGAGCGACGGCATGTCGATCTTCCACAGCGAAGAGCAGGACCACGGCCTGGACAAGGCGCTCGACCTGAAGCTGATCGCACAAGCCAAGCCGGCGCTGGAAAAAGGCGAGCGCGTGTCCTTCATCTCGCCGGTGAAGAACGTCAACCGCACCGTCGGCACCATGCTGTCGGGCGAAGTGGCCAAGAAGTACGGCCACGCCGGCCTGCCGGACGACACCATCCACATCCAGCTGCAAGGCACCGCCGGCCAGTCGGCGGCGGCGTTCCTGGCGGCCGGCATCACGCTGGACCTGGTGGGCGAAGGCAACGACTATGTGGGCAAGGGCCTGTCGGGCGGCCGCATCATCGTGCGCCCGAATACCGAGTTCCGCGGCTGGGCGGTGAATAACATCATTGTCGGCAACACCGTCATGTACGGCGCCGTATCGGGCGAAGCGTTCTTCAACGGCGTGGCCGGCGAGCGTTTCGCGGTGCGCAACTCCGGCGCCACGGCGATCGTGGAAGGCCTGGGCGACCACGGCTGCGAATACATGACCGGCGGCACCGTCGTGGTGCTGGGCGCCACCGGGCGCAATTTCGCCGCCGGCATGTCGGGCGGCATCGCCTACGTGTACGACCCGGATGGCGAATTCCACAGCAAGTGCAATATGTCCATGGTGAGCCTGGAAGAAGTCAGGGCGGCTGCCGACCAGCAGGTCGACAAGGCCACCTGGCACAGCCAGCATCGCGACGGCGAACCGGAAGCCGATGAAACCATCCTCAAGCGCTTGATTGAGCGCCACTTCAAACACACCGGCAGCACGCGCGCGCGCCTGTTGCTCGACAACTGGAACGAAAGCCGTGCCAAGTTCGTCAAAGTGTTCCCGAGCGAGTACAAACGCGCCCTGGTGGAAATGGCAGACAACGCCGCGATCGAAGCGGAAACTCAAGCAATCGCAGCGTAAGAGAGGATCAGTAAAATGGGTAAGATCACCGGTTTCATGGAATTCCAGCGCCAGGAAGAAAGCTATCTGGCTCCCGAGGCACGCCTCAAGAACTACAAAGAATTCGTCATCCACCTGAGCCACGACCAGGCCAAGGTGCAGGGCGCGCGCTGCATGGATTGCGGCATCCCGTTCTGCAATTCGGGCTGCCCGGTCAACAACATCATCCCGGACTGGAATGACCTGGTGTACCGCGGCCACTACCGCGAAGCGTTGAACACGCTGCATTCGACCAACAACTTCCCCGAGTTCACGGGCCGCATTTGCCCGGCGCCTTGCGAGAGCGCCTGTACCCTGGGCATCAACGAGCTGCCGGTCGGGATCAAATCGATTGAGCACAAGATCATCGACGAAGGCTGGGAGCACGGCTGGGTGGTACCGCAGATTGCCGACGTCAAGACCGGCAAAAAAGTCGCGGTCGTCGGCTCCGGCCCGGCCGGACTGGCGGCGGCGCAGCAGCTGGCCCGCGTGGGCCACGATGTGACCGTGTTCGAAAAGGCCGACCGCATCGGCGGCCTGCTGCGCTACGGCATCCCTGACTTCAAGATGGAGAAGTACCACATCGACCGCCGCGTCGAGCAGATGGAAGCGGAAGGCGTGAAGTTCCGCACCTCGGTCCTGATCGGCAAGGACTTCCCTGCCACCGTCGCCAACAGCGCCAAGGAAACCATCTTCCCGGAAGACCTGGAACAGGATTTCGACGCGGTCGTGATGGCCGGCGGTGCGGAAGCGCCGCGCGACCTGCCGGTGCCGGGCCGTGAGCTGAAAGGCGTCCACTTCGCGATGGACTTCCTGCCGCAGCAGAACAAGGTCAACGCCGGCGACAAGATCAAGGACCAGATCAAGGCCAACGGCAAGCACGTGGTCGTGATCGGTGGCGGCGACACCGGTTCCGACTGCGTCGGCACCTCCAACCGCCACGGCGCCGCAAGCGTCACCCAGTTCGAGCTGATGCCGATGCCGCCGGAACAGGAAAACAAGCCGCTGGTCTGGCCTTACTGGCCGACCAAGCTGCGCACCTCTTCTTCGCACGAAGAGGGCTGCGAGCGGGATTGGGCCGTCGCCACCAAGCGCTTCGAGGGCAAGAACGGCAAGGTGGAAAAGCTGATTGCTTGCCGCGTCGAATGGAAGGACGGCAAGATGAGCGAAGTGCCGAACTCGGAATTCGAAATGAAGGCCGACCTGGTGCTGTTGGCCATGGGCTTCGTTTCGCCGGTCCAGCAGGTGCTGGATGCATTCGGCGTTGACAAGGACGCGCGCGGCAACGCCCGCGCCGCGACTGAAGGCGACAGCAGCTACAAGACCAGCAAACCCGGCGTATTCGCAGCCGGCGACATGCGCCGCGGCCAGTCGCTGGTGGTGTGGGCGATCCGCGAAGGCCGCCAGTGCGCGCGCGCGGTGGACGAGTACCTGATGGGCAGCTCGGTGCTGCCGCGCTGATGCGGCATCCGGTCAAGCGCTTCATGCGGGGCGCTTGACGGCTCCCGGTTCAGCCTTGGCGGCGGCGCTGTAGCTCGAATGTAAAGAGGGCGCCTGCCAGTTGGACGAGCAACTCCAGGTACTCGTTGCCGCGTTCTGCGGGCGGTTCACATTCGAAATGCAACTCCCCAGTGCCGCGGGCGACGGGCTTGTCCAGCAAGCATTTTTCCCAGCGGGGTTTAGGCTGCTGCCTGGATCCCTTTTCCGGGTGCTGCATCAGCCGGACCTTGATGATGACCTGGTGCGTCGATTCAAGCGGATCTGCGCGCTGCCCGATGGCCGGACGGAACAGAAGGCGCCCGCGCAGCGGAGCCGTGCCTGAGATTTCCAGCACTGGCCGGCCCGCCAGCCAGCGGCGCCGCAATTCCTGGCAAGTGAAGTAGATCAATCCCAGGCCGGAGACTGGGAACAGCAAGCCAATGATGGCCAATGAGGCGCCGTTTGCCTGCAGGTGCTGCCAGGTCAGGATGCCGAAAGGCCAGCTGAAGATGTTCCAGCACAGCGTGAGCAGGAAAAGTATCAAGTAGCCTTTCGCGCCGTTGATACGGACAGGTCCGCCCTGCTTGAGCCTATCCGCCAGGGGCTTGCTGCGTCCCGGCCGCCAAATGTGGATGATTGCGGCCAGAGCTCCAAATCCTACTGCGGGAAAAAGAATGGCCAATGGCAGTTGCCAGAGCGCGGAGTCCCAGCATAGCGTGCGGTCATAAACGGCCTGCTCAGGATGGTCCGGGTCCAACCAGATATCGACGGGGAGCTGCCGCTGCCGTGCATCTTCCAGGCGATGGCGCAACTGATCCTGGAAGCCGCCCGGAAGTTCCGGCGAGTCGTAATAGCTGGCCCGTCCGCCGGTGAACTGGCGGCCGTTAACGGTGTACTGAAAGCTCGCCTTGGTCCAATAGCTTGGACCTCCTTTTCTGGCGACACGTTTGACCAGCTCCAGCGTTGCGATCTGCGCCGGGACCGCCACATAGGCGCGGGAATTCCACCAGTTCCGGCCTTGCTCAAAGAGCGGATTGAGGCCGGCAAAGAAGCCGATCAGCGGAAAGATGATCGCGAACACCAGCGCGATCAGCGTTAAGGGAATTCTATTCATTGAATTGGGGCCGATAGCATGGCGAGAAAGTCAACGAGCCCCCGCCTCGCTGCCGAAGTGAAGCATGTGCTCGACATGCACCTTGATTTCGCCGTTCAGACCAGCAAGCTCCTTGCGCAACTCGCGCGCCGACTCGTCGCCAATGCCCTCGACGGTAATACAGTGTTCATAGAATCCGCCGCGGCGCGAGATCACCCATTTTTCGACACGCGCTTTGGAACGTTTCAAGGTCGATTCCAATTGCCCGGCAATCGGCTCATTGGCGCCTAGCGAGAGGTGGAATGTGTGCGTCATGCGGAACTGATCGCGCCATGCGCTGATGTCGTGGGACGGGGAGCAGGAACTTTGAGTTTGCATGGTTTCTCCAGAAAGCTTGGCTCGATTCGGAGCAAACCATGTGCGCCCGCTTCGTTGCCGTTAATAGGCCGCATCGCCGTGATGGCTTCCACCTTGCCCGGGAGAGGCAGGTTGGCGTCGGATAAACCGACTCTTGATGCTAATTGGTTGATAACAGAATCTGTGTGAAAAATCCGTTATACAGAACCGTACGTTCAATATAACGGAATTCATCCGAAGCTGCAACTGCCTCAAAAGGACGGGTCCCGCCCTGTTTTCATGCGCAGGTCATGGAATTTTTTTGCGACCAGCTTCGCTGCTTCCAGTTCGGCGGCTTTTTCTGCCGGGCTGAAGCCTTCGGCAAGCGCGACCATCTGCTCGCTACCTTCTGCAAACAATTTGGGGAATTCGGCGTTGGGCCCCTGGATTTCACGCTGAACGATTCCCAATGCAATACTGTAGCGATAAGTGAGGCGCAAATTCCGTTCAAAGAGATCCGAACCGGACCGGTTTTCCCTCATCACGTAAGTGAGGGCGTCCAGGTCGTTTCCATACTCTGCCGCTGAAATCAATTGAGCCTTTGCCAATTCTTTCCACTCCTGGATCAGGGGATCATTTGGGCGCGTCTTGAGGGCGGACGGATCGCCAAACGGCCCTCGCAGGGCAAATATAATGGCAGAGCCCTTGATCCCGGCCTTTGCCGCAATGGCAAGGTAGTCCAGCCGCGAGCGCCAGTCCCGCTCGTCTATGCCCTGGCATCGTTTGATATCTTGTTGTTTCTCTTCCTCGGTCAAGGGCCGATAGCCGGCGAATGCCCCGTGGCCCAGGGTTTCCCTGGATTTCTTTTCGTCGCGAACCAGCCTTTCCGCATTGCTGCTTTCACAGCCTGCCAGGAAAAGATACGCAGTAAACAGCTTTGCTGGCTCGCGGGTCTCCACGAGATCATGGATTTGCCGGCCTAAATTCCTTCCCGCAGGCACGTCTGCCGATGGGAGCTGGGTGGTCTGAGGTGGCGGAGAGGGTTCAGCTTTTCTTGGCGCCACCGCCAACGCATCGCTTTTTCCCTGCACCTTGTCTCCGCCATTTTCCATCCAGACTGTCAGGGCGGCGATGACCGCCGCAACAGATGCCAGACCTACTCCCCGCTTCCAGAGCCGCATTCTCGCTATGCCACTCAAAACTTGGCCGCAATGCTCATGCCGATGCTGCGCGGCGCCAGCCGGTAGCCCTGCACGATCGAGGCCACCTGCGGATGCTGGATCACCTTGTCTTCGTCCAAGGCGTTCTTCACAAAGGCCGTCAGCTGGTAGCGGTCGATGGAAATGCCGGCGCTGAGGTTGACTGTGTGATAGGCCGGGCGGTCATAGTCGGTCTGCTCCGGGTTGAGCGAACCTTTGCTGGCGCCGATCCACTGTACGCCGCCCATCACGAAGGCACTGCGGCCGCCGGACGTGGAGAAGTTGTACTGCGCGTTGACGGTGCCGTTGTACTTCGGTACACCCTGCACTGGCGCGCCTTTCACGGCGCCGACCACGCCGTTGGCGACGCCTTCATCGTTGGACAGTTCGGCTTTCACGTAGCCGCCCGCCGCGCTCAGGGTCAGGCCCGCCATCGGCTTGGCCTTGATGTCGAATTCGAAGCCCTTGCTGGTGGCATTGCCGGCGTTGGCGTTGTAGCTGTAGGCGCAGGTTGGCAGGTAGACGCCTTGCTGGATGTTTTTCCATTTCACGTAGAAGGCATCGGCGTTGACCGCGACCCGGCCTTGCAGGAAGCGCGATTTGCTGCCGACCTCATAGCTCCACAGGCTGTCCGGCGCGTAGGTCGGCGGGCCCGCGGTCAGGCCGTTCGCTTCCAGGTCCTGGCCGCAGGTGGTGGTCGGCACGAACACATTCGAGCCGCCGAGGCGGAAGCCTTTGGCGATGGAACTGTAGACGGTATGGTCGGGCGAGATTTCCCACGTCACGGCGTACTTCGGCGTGAAGGCGTGCGAAGACAGGCTGGTGCTGCTGCTGTTGCCCGCGCCCGCCAGGTACAGGCTGTTGCGCTGGGTCAGTGCGGATTTGCCTTTCAGGTAGCGTGCGCCGATGGTGGCGTGCAGCGCCGGCGAGAAGTAATAATTCACTTCGCCGAAAATCGAGTTTTGCTTTTCGCGGTAGTGGAATTCGCCGGCGAAGGAATTATCGTTCGGGAAGGCGCCGGCGTAGGCGCCCGGCAGCAGGTCGGGATCGGCGCTGGAGAAGCCGAATTTGGTGAAGGTGTCGTTGACGCCGAAAATCGGGTCGTTCTCGTTCAGGTTGGTATGCTGGTTCGAGAAATAGTAGCCGCCTAGCCAGGTCCATGGCGCGCCGCCCGCCTCGTAGGGTTTGGATGCCAGGCGAAATTCCTGCGAAATCTGGCGCACGGCGTTATTCAGGTAGACGGCGGACGGCAGGCCGGCAATCGCGGCGATCAGCTCAGGCGGCGCATTGCCGCCATCGCCGGTCGAGGTCAGGAAGGTCGACAGCGAATAGCTGTTATAGGCCGAGCCGTTCTGCGTGCGGTTGAACTTGCGCTGGAAGTAGCTGGTGCTCGACGTCAGGTCGGCCGCGCCCAGCTCCCAGTTGACGGCCAGATTGGGCGTCAACAGCTTGTCGAGCGACGGCTCGCGCACCTGCTTCTGCGCCTGGTACGGCGGGCGGTCCAGGTTGAAGGCGGCAATATCCTTGGCATCGACGCGCTGATAGTAGACCGACGGCGTGATGGTCAGGTCGCGCGTGGGCGCCCACTTCAGCGCCACGCGCAGCTCCTGGTCGTTGATCTTGTCGATATTGTTGGCCAGCACCTTGCCGTCACCGTCCACCTGGTCGATGAAGCCGCCGGCACGCTGGGCCTGGGCGCCGATGCGCAGCGCCAGTTCGTTCGCCACCAGGGGGAAATTGCCGACCACATTGGTCGAGAAGCTCGGGCTGCCGCCCTTGGTGGAGGCTGCTTCGGCGTAGGCGCTGACTTCGCGTTCTTTCAGGTCCGGCTCGTTCGGCACGAACTTGATGGTGCCGCCCATCGAGCTGGCGCCGTACAGGGTGGCTTGCGGGCCGCGCAGCACTTCCACACGGTCGATGTCGAAGAATTTCGGTTCCACCGTCCCCATGGTGTACAGATTGCCCACGGTCAGCGACACGTCGCCCAGGTAGATGCCGACGGTGGACTGGCCGGCCGCCGAGCTGATGCCGCGGATCTCGATATTGGACGTGCCCGGCCCGGCCCCGCCATTGCCGGTGGCGGCGGTGAAGGAAATATTCGGCACGGCGCGCGTCAGGTCGGTGAAATCGGCCACCTGCTGCGACTGCAGCGCCGCACCGCTGATGGCGGAAATGCTCATGGCCACCTTGTTCGGGTCTTCCTTGCGTTTTTGCGCGGTGACCGTGACCACTTCGATCCTGTCGCCATCGGCCAAGGCCTGGGCCGCGATCGCCGCCAGGGAGCAAGCCAGCACCGTCCGACGAATTTTCATACTTTTTTTCCTTCAAATGAGCCAAAGTTATTAAAATAGCAGGAATATGCTGCCTTGCAGCAGTGAACAAGCGATCAACAAGCGTTTCAATTTGTAAATAGCTGACCCGGGGGTTAGTAGTGTTGTATTATTGCTCTCTTTAGCTGGGCCACTGGGGCCGCTACGGGGCTCCGAGCAGAGAAATCAGTTTCTGAATTACAATGTGGCCTCACGAACAAAGAGTGACATCTGTGCCAAATTTAGTCGAAATCCGCGACTTACACTTCAGCTATGGAAAGCGGGCGATCCTGTCCGGCCTCCGTATGGACTTCCCACGCGGGAAGGTGGTGGCGGTCATGGGCGGTTCCGGCAGCGGCAAGACCACGGTCCTGCGCCTGATTGGCGGCCAAGTCCGCCCGCAGAAGGGGTCCGTCAGCGTGGAGGGCCAGGTGGTCCACCAGCTGAAAACCCGCGAACTGTATGTGCTGCGCCGCAAAATGGGCATGCTGTTCCAGCATGGCGCGCTGTTTACCGACCTGAGCGTGTATGAAAACGTGGCGTTCCCGCTGCGCGAGCATACCGACCTGCCGGAAGAACTGATCCGCGACCTGGTGCTGATGAAGCTGCACTCGGTCGGCCTGCGCAACGCCGCCAAGCTGAAGCCGGGCGAGATTTCCGGCGGCATGGCGCGCCGCGTGGCGCTGGCGCGTTCGATCGCCCTGGACCCGCAGCTGATCATGTACGACGAGCCGTTCGCCGGCCTCGACCCGATTTCGATGGGCGTGACCGCCAACCTGATCCGCAACCTGAACGATGCGCTCGGTTCGACCACGATCCTGGTGTCGCACGACGTCAAAGAATCGTTCACGATCGCAGATTATGTGTATTTCCTGTCGCAGGGCAAAATCGTTGCCCACGGCACTCCAGCGGACATGATGGTTTCCACCGATCCTTACGTGAAGCAATTCGTGCATGCGGAAGCCGATGGTCCCGTGCCTTTCCACTATCCCGGCAAATCACTGGCGGAAGACCTGGGCCTGGGAGCGCGCCGATGATGCGCCGTTTCCTGCTGAGTGTGGGCGGCGGCGCACGCGATTACGTGGAAAGCATCGGCCTTTCCTTCCGTACGATGCTGACCATGCTGGGCCTGTCGCCCGGCCTGCTGCGCCGCCCGCGCCTGCTGGTCGAGCAGCTGCATGTGATCGGCAACTACTCGCTGCTGATCATCATCCTGTCCGGCCTGTTCGTGGGCATGGTGCTGGGCCTGCAGGGCTATTACACGCTGAACAAATACGGCGCCTCCGAGTCGCTCGGCTTGCTCGTTGCGCTGGGCCTGACCCGTGAGCTGGGTCCGGTCATTACCGCCCTGCTGTTCGCCGGCCGCGCCGGTACGTCGCTGACCGCGGAAATCGGCCTGATGAAGGCGGGCGAGCAACTGTCCGCCATGGAAATGATGGCCGTGAACCCGATCCAGCGCGTGCTGGCGCCGCGTTTCTGGGCCGGCGTGATTTCCGTGCCGCTGCTCACTGCCATGTTCAGTGCCGTCGGCATCCTGGGCGGCTACCTGATCGGCGTGGGCCTGATCGGCGTCGACGAGGGCGCGTTCTGGTCGCAGATGCAGGGCGGCGTGGACGTGTGGAAGGACGTATTCAATGGATTCGTGAAAAGTGTGGTGTTCGGTATCGCCATCACTTATATCGCGCTGTACCAGGGCTATGAAGCCCAGCCGACCCCGGAAGACGTGTCCGGTGCAACGACGCGCACGGTGGTCATCTCTTCGCTGATGATCTGGTGGCTCGACTTCATGCTGACGGCGCTGATGTTCAGTAAATAACAATCGGTGCCAGGACCTGGCATGCCTGGCACTGCTGATCAAAGGATTGGAAATATGCAACGTAAATCTCTCGACGTTTGGGTTGGCCTGTTTATCGTGATGGGCGCTGCTGCGCTGATGTTCCTGGCGCTGAAGGCGGGCAATCTGGGTGCCATGGCCTTTGGCAAGACCTACCAGGTCACGGCACGTTTTGACAATATCGGTTCCCTGCGCCCGCAGGCTGCGGTGAAGGCCTCCGGCGTGGTGGTGGGCCGCGTCGCGTCGGTCGGTTTCGACGACAAGGTGTATAAAGCGGTAGTGACGCTGGACATGGACGAAGGCTTCAAGTTCCCGAAAGACAGCTCGGCCAAGATCCTGACCGCCGGCCTGCTGGGCGAACAGTACATCGGCATTGAAGCCGGCGGCGACGACAAGAACCTCGGCGCTGGCGACCTCATCGCCCGTACCCAGTCCGCGACCGTGCTGGAAGACCTGATCAACCAGTTCATCTATAGCAAGGCAGCAGAAGGAAAGGACTCCAAATGAGCAACGTCCGTACACTTGCCCTGAGCCTGGCCGCGGCCGGCGTGCTGAGCGGCTGCGCCGGCCCCAACCCGCGCGATCCGTATGAAGGCTATAACCGCGCCGTCTTCAACTTCAACGACAAGGTGGACGAGTACGCGCTGAAGCCGACCGCCACCGTCTATAAGAACGCGACCCCGAGCTTCTTCCAGACCGGCGTCAGCAACTTCTTCGGCAACCTGGGCGACGTCTGGACCGCCGCGAACAACTTGCTGCAAGGCAAGGTCGGCGATGGCATGTCGGACTTGATGCGCGTGGCGATGAACTCGACTTTCGGCCTGCTGGGCGTGCTCGATATTGCATCCGAAGCAGGTTTGCAAAAGCATAAAGAAGATTTTGGCCAGACCCTGGGCTCCTGGGGCGTGCCGTCCGGCCCCTACCTGATGCTGCCGCTGCTGGGCCCGTCGACCGTGCGCGACACTGCCGTCCTGCCGGTGGACATCATGGCCGACCCGTGGCAGTACAAAGATCCTGTCAACGTCCGTAACATCGGCACCGTTACCCGTGTTGTGGACCAGCGTGCAGCCTTGCTGGATGCGTCCACGCTGCTGGAAGATGCCGCCCTCGACCGTTACGAATTCATCCGTGACGGCTGGATGCAGCGCCGTAACAGCCAGGTGTACGATGGCGAAGACGGCCCGAAGGGCAAGCAGAAGAAGGCGGAGCTTGAGGACGAGGCCGAAAAGCCGACTCAAGCTATAATCCCGGAACCGGCTGAAACGAAATCCAGCCTGTGATCCGGAATACAACCCACCATAGGTAAAGTACAATGAAACTGATCAAACAACTGATCGCGGTCGCCTCGGTCGCTTTTGCCACCAGCGCCCTGGCGGCAGCCGTTCCTGCCGCCAGCGAAGCTCCTGATGTGCT
The DNA here is from genome assembly GCF_000425385.1 of Pseudoduganella violaceinigra DSM 15887. GTDB lineage: Bacteria > Pseudomonadota > Gammaproteobacteria > Burkholderiales > Burkholderiaceae_D > Rugamonas > Rugamonas violaceinigra. The sequence continues at coordinate 508,857 of NZ_KE384356.1, forward strand.
GGTCAAGCGCATCAGCTCGGAAGTGCTGGACACCGCCAAGAATGACAAGGAAATCCAGGCCGGCAACCAGAAGAAGGTCATGGACCTGGTGGAAACCAAGATCCTGCCTTACGTCGACTTCCAGAAAATGACGTCCCTGGCCGCTGGCCGCTACTGGAAGGAAGCGACGCCTGAGCAGCAAAAACAGCTGTCCGCCGAATTCCGCACCCTGCTGATCTTCACCTACTCGGGCGCCCTGTCCCAGGTGAAAGACCAGACCGTCGATTTCAAGCCGATGCGTTCCTCGCCAGGCGACACCGACGTGGAAGTGCGTTCCCAGGTGAACCAGCAGCGCGGCGAGCCGGTGCAGCTGAACTACCGCGTCGCCAAGACCGATGCCGGCTGGAAGATCTATGACATCAATGTGCTGGGTGCATGGCTGGTGGAAGCCTACAAAGGCACCTTCGCGTCGGAAATCTCGAAAGGCGGCATCGATGGCCTGATCAAGACCCTGTCCGAAAAGAACAAGAAGCTGGCCTCCAAGCCGATGAAGACTGCAGGTAAATAAATGCCTGATACCACTGTTTCCAATCAACTGTCCCTGAAGTCGCTGACCGTGGCCAACGCCACGGAAGCGCTGGCGCAGGGCTTGGCGGCACTGCGTGCCGGCCAGACTGTGTTCGACCTGGGCCAGGTGGAAACCGTGGACTCCGCTGCCGTGTCAGTCATGCTGGCATGGCAGCGCGCTGCCGCCCAACACGGCAGCAAGCTGGAACTGCGCAACCTGCCAGAACAGCTCCAGAGCTTGACCAAGCTCTACGGCGTGTGCACGCTCGTGTCGCCCGCCGATCTGCATCATCATTGACCCCCGCCCTACCTCTTATTAGCGGTATCAGGGGCTAACAGGCTGTGCCTGTCAGCACCTGACACCGGTAAGCTGGAACTCGCGGTATCCGAGGCTAACAGGCAGCGCCTGTCAGCACCTGAGACCGCTAAGTTATTCCGGTCCGGCGAAGCCGAACCAAATTTCCAATATAATTGACCGTCTTCCGCGCCTTGGCGCGCGCGCCTTTGCAACGGTCATCGTTGTCCCAGTTATCTATACAAGTAAGCATGACAGCAATCGAAATCAGCAACGTCGAAAAGCGCTATAAGGCGCTGCAGGCGCTCGGCGGCGTGTCCTTGAAAATCGAAGAGGGCGAATTCTTCGGCCTACTCGGGCCGAACGGCGCGGGCAAGACCACCTTGATTTCCATCATTGCCGGTTTGATCCGCGCCGATGCCGGCAGCGTCCGGATCCACGGCCATGATGTCGTGAGCGACTTCCGTGCCGCGCGCCGCAAATTGGGCGTGGTGCCGCAGGAGCTGGTGTTCGATCCCTTCTTCACCGTGCGCGAAACGCTGCGGCTGCAGTCCGGCTATTTCGGCCTCGGCAACAACGACAAGTGGATCGACGAGGTGATGGCGGAGCTGGGTCTGGCCAACAAGGCCGACACCAATATGCGCGCCCTGTCCGGCGGCATGAAGCGCCGCGTGCTGGTGGCGCAGGCCCTGGTGCACAAGCCGCCCGTCATCGTGCTGGACGAACCGACCGCCGGCGTCGACGTCGAGCTGCGCCAGACCCTGTGGAAGTTCATTTCGCGCCTGAACCGCGAAGGCCACACCATCGTGCTGACCACGCACTACCTGGAAGAGGCGCAAGCCATGTGCAAGCGCGTCGCCATGCTCAAGCTGGGCAAGGTGGTGGCGCTGGACACCATGCCGCAGCTGATCCGCCGCATCTCCGGCTCGCAGCTGGTGCTGCACCTGCCGCACAGCCGCCTGCCGGAAGACCTGCACGGGCTGCTGAACCACCCGCCGGAAGACAATAAATACAGCCTGCGTATCAACGATTACGCGGAAGTGGAGCGGATCCTGGCCCGCCTGCGCGAGAGCGGCATCGGCATCGACGAGATGCAGCTGCAGCAGGCCGACCTGGAGGACATCTTCCTGCAAATCATGGACGAGAACATCGTATGATCACCACCGGTTTCCGCACCCTGGTCTACAAAGAGACGCTGCGCTTCTACAAAGTTGCGACGCAGACGATCGCCGCGCCGATCCTGACCGCCATGCTGTACCTGCTGATTTTCGGCCATGTGCTGTCGGGCCGGGTCGAGGTGTATCCCGGCGTGACCTACACCGCCTTCCTGATCCCGGGCCTGGTGATGATGAGCGTGCTGCAGAATTCCTTCGCCAACTCCTCGTCGTCGCTGATCCAGTCCAAAATCACCGGCAACCTGGTATTCGTGCTGCTGACGCCCCTGTCGCACTGGGAGATCTTCTCCGCCTATGTGCTGGCCTCGATGGTGCGCGGTATTACCGTGGGTTTCGGCGTGTTCGCCATCACCGCATGGTTCGCGCACCTGAGCTTCACGGCGCCGCTGTGGATCCTGGTGTTCGCCCTGCTGGGCGCCGCCATCCTCGGCACCATGGGCCTGATCGCCGGCATCTGGGCCGAGAAGTTCGACCAGCTGGCCGCCTTCCAGAATTTCCTGATCGTGCCGCTGACCTTCCTGGCCGGCGTGTTCTATTCGATCCATTCGCTGCCGCCCTTCTGGCTGGCCGTATCGCATGCGAACCCGTTCTTCTACATGATCGACGGCTTCCGCTACGGCTTCTTCGGGCAGTCCGACGTGAACCCATGGGTCAGCGTCGCCATCGTCTCCACCTTCCTGGTGGTGCTGGCGCTGCTTGCCATTCGACTTCTGCGCAGCGGCTACCGCCTGCGCCACTGATTTATTGAGGAATTCCAAGTGACCACAACTCCAGAAGCAATCCACAGCTATATCGCCGCCGGCCTCGAGTGCACCCACCTGCAGGTGGAAGGCGACGGCCAGCACTTCCAGGCCGTGATCGTCTCGCCCGCCTTCGCCGGCAAGCGCCCGATCCAGCGCCACCAGCTGGTGTACGCCGCGCTGGGCGACCGCATGCGCGAAGAGATCCACGCCCTGTCGATGAAAACCCTGACCCCAGAAGAATTCCAAGGATAAGAAGAATATGGACAAACTGCTTATCACCGGCGGCAAGCGCCTGGTCGGCGACGTCAAGATTTCCGGCGCCAAGAACGCCGCCCTGCCCATCCTGTGCGCGGGCCTGCTGAGCGCGGGCGACCTGGAGCTGACCAATGTGCCGCTGCTGCACGACGTGGCCACCATGCTCAAGCTGCTGCGCCAGACCGGCCTGTCGGTCGAGCAGGACGGCGAGAAGGTCACGCTGAACGGCGCCAAGATCGACAAATACGAAGCGCCGTATGAGCTGGTGAAGACCATGCGCGCATCGATCCTGGTCTTGGGCCCGCTGCTGGCGCGCTTCGGCGAAGCCAAGGTGTCGCTGCCGGGCGGCTGCGCCATCGGTTCGCGTCCGGTCGACCAGCACATCAAGGGCCTGCAGGCGCTGGGCGCCGAGATCAGCATCGACGGCGGCTACATTTACGCCAAGTGCAAGAAGCTCAAGGGCACCCGCATCGTGACCGACATGATCACCGTGACCGGCACCGAGAACCTGCTGATGGCGGCGACCCTGGCCGAAGGCGAGACCATCCTCGAGAACGCCGCGCGCGAGCCGGAAGTGACCGACCTGGCGCACCTGCTGGTGGCCATGGGCGCGAAGATCGACGGCATCGGCACCGACCGCCTGGTGATCCAGGGCGTGCCGGCGCTGCATGGCGCCAAGCATGCCGTGATCTCCGACCGTATCGAAGCGGCGACCTTCCTGTGCGCCGTTGCCGCAACCTGCGGCGACATCACGATCCGCAACACCCGCACCGATATCTTCGACGTGGCGCTGGACAAGCTGCGCGAGATGGGTGTGCAGCTGACGGTGGGCGACAACTGGATCCGCGCGCAGATGGACCAGCGCCCGAACCCGGTGACCTTCCGCACCACCGAATACCCGGGCTTCCCGACCGATATGCAGGCGCAGTTTATGGCCGTCAACCTGATCGCCAACGGCAGCAGCCGCGTCACCGAGACCATCTTCGAAAACCGCTTCATGCACGTGCAGGAAATGAACCGCCTGGGCTCGAAGATTTCCATCGACGGCAACACCGCGTATATCGATGGCGTCGAGCAGCTGATCGGGGCGCCGGTGATGGCGACCGACCTGCGCGCCTCCGCTTCGCTGGTGATCGCCGGCCTGGCCGCCAAGGGCGAAACCCTGGTCGACCGCATCTACCACCTGGACCGCGGCTACGACCGCATGGAAGTCAAGCTGTCCGCCGTGGGCGCCAATATCACCCGTATCAGATCATGAATATAATCCTCGCCCTGTCGAAAGGCCGGATCTTCGAAGACACGCTGCCGCTGCTGGAAGCGGCTGGCATCACCGTCACCGAAAATCCGGACACCTCCCGCAAGCTGATTCTGCCCACCTCGGACCCCGGCATTCGCGTACTGATCGTGCGCGCATCCGATGTGCCGACCTATGTGCAGCATGGCGCGGCGGACTTCGGCGTGGCGGGCAAGGATGTCCTGCTGGAACACGGCGGCGAGGGCCTGTACCAGCCGGTGGACCTGCATATCGCCAAATGCCGCATGTCGGTGGCGACGCGCGCCGGTTTCGACTACGAGAGCGCGGTGCGCCAGGGCGCGCGCCTGCGCGTGGCCACCAAATTCACCTCGATCGCGCGCGAGCACTTCGGCAAGAAGGGCGTGCACGTCGACCTGATCAAGCTGTACGGCTCGATGGAGCTGGCGCCGCTGGTCGGCCTGTCGGACGCGATCGTCGACGTGGTTTCCACCGGCAGCACGCTGCGCGCCAACAACCTGGTGGAAGTGGAGGAGATCATGGACATCTCCTCGCGCCTGGTGGTGAACCAGGCCGCGCTGAAAATGAAGCGGGCGCGCCTGCAACCGATTATCGAAGCATTTGAACGTGCCTCGCTGGCGAAAGCGTAATGGTCATGATCCGCAAACTTGATTCCACCCAAGACGACTTCCAGGAAACGCTCGATGCGTTGCTGGCCTTTGAAGCCGAAACCGACGACGCGATCGAAGGCGCGGTGGCGAAGATCATCGCCGACGTGCGTGCGCGCGGCGACCAGGCCGTGCTGGAATACACCAACCGCTTCGACCGCATGCGCGCGGCGAGCATGGCCGATTTCGACATCGGCCAGCAGGAGCTCGAGAGTGCGCTGGCTGCGCTGCCTGCCGCGCAACGCAGTGCGCTGCAGACCGCGGCCGAGCGCATCCGCGCCTTCCATGTGCGCCAGAAGCAGGCGCTGCAAGGCTTCAGCTACACGGAAGCCGACGGCACCGTACTCGGCCAGCGCATCACGCCTTTGGATCGCGTGGGCATCTACGTCCCGGGCGGCAAGGCTGCCTATCCATCGTCGGTGCTGATGAACGCGGTGCCGGCCAAGGTCGCAGGCGTGCAGGAAATCATCATGGTCGTTCCGACACCGGACGGCGTGAAAAACCAGATGGTGCTGGCCGCCGCGGCCATCGCCGGGGTGACCCGCGTGATCGGCATCGGCGGCGCGCAAGCGGTGGCCGCCCTGGCGCACGGCACCGAGACCATCGAGCCGGTGGACAAGATCGTCGGCCCGGGCAATGCCTATGTGGCATCGGCCAAGCGCCGCGTGTTCGGCACCGTCGGCATCGACATGATCGCCGGTCCGTCCGAAATCCTGGTGATCTGCGACGGCACCACCGATCCGGACTGGGTCGCCATGGACCTGTTCTCGCAAGCCGAGCACGATGAACTGGCGCAAGCCATTCTCCTGTGCCCGGATGCCGCGTACATCGCGCGCGTCGAGGCCAGCATCGCCAAGCTGTTGCCGGGCATGCCGCGCAAGGCTGTGATCGAAACTTCGCTGCGCGACCGCGGCGCCTTGGTGAAAGTGCGCGACATGGCGGAAGCCTGCGCCATCGCCAACAGCATCGCCGCCGAGCACCTGGAAATTTCGGCTGAGAACCCGCAGCAATGGGCCGAGCAGATCCGCCACGCGGGCGCCCTGTTCCTGGGCCGCTTCTCGTCGGAGTCGCTGGGCGATTATTGCTGCGGCCCGAACCACGTGCTGCCGACATCGCGCACCGCGCGCTTCTCGTCCCCGCTGGGGGTGTACGACTTCCAGAAGCGCTCTTCGGTGATCCATGTGAGTGAAGCGGGCGCACAGACGCTGGGCAAGGTCGCGGCCGAACTGGCCTACGGCGAAGGCTTGCAAGCGCACGCCCGCAGCGCGGAGCTGCGCCTGAAATGACGAATTCGTCCCAGCCTTGGATGAACCAGGTCTTCCAGGAGGACGCGATGGCCGGCCTGGCGCGCGTGCCGGACGGTGCCGTCGACCTGATCCTGACCGATCCGCCCTACAACCTGGGCAAGGATTACGGCAATGCGTCGGACCAGCAGACGGTCGACGACTACCTGGCATGGACCGAGGCGTGGATCGACGCGGCCCTGCCCAAGCTGAAGCCGAACGGCAGCCTGTATATTTTCCTGACCTGGCGCTTCTCGCCGGAGATTTTCGTCATGCTGAAAAAGCGCATGACGATGATGAATGAAATCATCTGGGACCGCCGCGTGCCCTCCATGGGCGGCAGCACCCGCAGTTTTTCGTCGGTGCACGACACGATCGGTTTCTTCGTGCGCCGCAAGGATTACTACTTCGACCTGGACGCGGTGCGCATCCCGTACGACGCCGCGACCAAGAAGGCCCGTTCGCGTTCGATTTTCGTCGGCGCGAAATGGCTGGAAGTGGGCTACAACCCGAAGGACCTGTGGAGCGTTTCGCGCCTGCACCGGGAGCATGCGGAACGGGTCGATCATCCGACGCAAAAGCCGCTGGAAATTATCGAACGCATGGTCAAGGCCAGTTGCCCGCCGGACGGCGTGGTGATGGATTTGTTCATGGGCAGCGGGACCACCGCCGTCGCCGCGCGCCGCTGCGGCAGGAATTTTGTCGGCTTTGAGTTGAATCCGGAGTATTGCGACGTGGCCCGGAGGCGCTTGGAGGCGCTTTTGGAAACCGGTAAACCGGCCGGACTGGCCGTCCCGTCCGACCCGCAGGGTCAGACACCACCTCCTCGCAGGGGGCGCAGGCCAAAGTTGGCGCCTGTCCCGAACGAGGCCTTGGAACAGGAGTAATGCAGATGTCCCTCGACAGCCTTATCGCCAATACGATCCGCCAGGATGTGCGTTCCGACCACATCTACCATGTGCCGGATGCCAGCGGATTTATCAAGCTGGATGCGATGGAGAATCCCTATGTGCTGCCGAGCCACCTGCATCATGCACTGGCGCACCGCATCGCCGGCGTGGCGCTGAACCGCTACCCGGTCGCCAGCTACGACAGCATCAAGCAGCGCATCCGCGCCAAGCTGGGCGTGCCGCAAGGCTATGACGTCATGCTGGGCAACGGCTCGGACGAACTGATCGCCATCATGGCGCAAGCCTGCGCGCTGCAGCCGGCGGAAGGCCGGCGCGCCGTGATGCTGGCGCCGGCGCCTTCCTTCGTGATGTTCCAGCGCTCCGCCATGGTGGCCGGCATGGATTTCGTCGGCGTGCCGCTGAAGGCCGACCTGACGCTCGATCTGCCGGCCATGCTGGCGGCGATCGCACAGCACCAGCCCGCCCTGGTCTTCCTGGCCTACCCGAACAACCCGACCGGCAACCTGTTCGACGCCGGCGCGATCGCACAAGTCATCACCGCGTTGGGCGAGCAGGGCCTGTGCGTGGTCGATGAAGCATATGAGCCATTTGCGCAACAGAGCTTCATGGGCCGCCTGCCCGAGTTTCCCAACCTGATCGTCATGCGCACCCTGTCGAAACTTGGCCTGGCGGGCATCCGCCTCGGCTATATGTCGTGCGCCCCGGCCCTGCTGGAGCAATTCGACAAGATCCGTCCACCCTACAATGTCAATGTCCTGACCCAGGCCGCCGCCGAATTCTGCCTCGATCACCTCGATGTGCTGAATGAACAGGCCGCCCTGCTGCGCCAACAGCGCAGTGAGTTGTCGCATGCACTGGCGAAATTGCCGGGTGTCAACGTTTTCCCCTCGGCCGCAAACTTTATCCTCATTCGTGTACCGAACGCCGAGCAGGCCCACGCCAAACTGCTCGAGCGCAAGGTATTGATCAAAAATGTGGGTAGAATGCACAATGTACTGGCCAACTGTCTGCGCATCACGGTCAGTACGCCCGAGGAAAACGCAATCATGCTGGACGGCCTGAAGGCCGCGCTGGCTGCCTAAAGCGAAACCCAAGAGCTTTTCATGAACCGCACCGCAGAAATCACTCGCAACACCAGCGAGACCCAGGTCCGCGTTGCCATCAACCTCGATGGCACCGGCGCCCAGAAGCTGAACACGGGCGTGCCTTTCCTCGACCATATGCTGGACCAGATCGCCCGCCACGGGCTGATCGATCTCGATATCGAAGCCAGCGGCGACACCCATATCGACAACCACCATACGGTGGAAGACGTGGGCATCACGCTCGGCATGGCGATCGCCAAGGCCATCGGCGACAAGAAGGGCATCCGCCGCTACGGCCACGCCTATGTGCCGCTGGATGAAGCGCTGTCGCGCGTCGTCATCGATTTTTCCGGCCGCCCGGGCATCGAATACCACATCCCGTTCACCCGCGCGATGATCGGCGGCTTCGACGTCGACCTGACGCTGGAATTCTTCCGCGGCTTCGTCAACCATGCGGGCGTCACGCTGCACATCGATAACCTGCGCGGCACCAATGCGCACCACCAGTGCGAGACCGTGTTCAAGGCGTTCGGCCGCGCACTGCGCATGGCCAGCGAGCTCGATCCGCGCGCTGCCGGCGCCATCCCGTCCACCAAAGGAAGCCTGTAACGACAACTACGGCTGACTGACATGAAAAAAATCGTAGTAGTCGATTACGGCATGGGTAACCTGCGCTCGGTTGCGCAGGCATTGCGCGCGGTCGCGCCCGAAGCCGACGTGCTGATTTCCGGCGATCCCGCCGCCATCGATGCCGCCGAGCGTATCGTCCTGCCCGGCCAGGGCGCCATGCGCGACTGCATGGCCAGCCTGCGCGAATCGGGCGTACAGGAGGCGCTGATGCGCGCCGCCGCGTCCAAGCCCATGATGGGCGTGTGCGTGGGCGAGCAGATGCTGTTCGACGCCAGCGAGGAAGGCGGCAACACGCCCGGCCTGGGGCTTTTGCCCGGCAAGGTGGTGCGCTTCCAGCTGGACGGCCAGCTGCAGGAAGACGGTTCGCGCTTCAAGGTGCCGCAGATGGGCTGGAACCAGGTGCGCCAGCGCGCACCGCATGCGATGTGGGAAGGCATTCCCGACAACGCCTGGTTCTACTTCGTGCACAGCTACTTCGCGCAGCCGGCAGTCGATGCGCACAGCGTCGGCGAGACCATGTACGGCCAGCCGTTCTGCTGCGCCGTCGCCCGCGACAATATTTTTGCCACACAGTTCCACCCAGAGAAGAGCGCCGCCACCGGCCTGCAACTGTACAAAAATTTCATCCACTGGAATCCTTAACTTCAAGAACAACATCATGCTGCTCATTCCTGCTATCGACCTCAAGGACGGTCACTGCGTTCGCCTGAAACAGGGCGATATGGAAAATGCGACCGTCTTCTCCGACGACCCTGGGAAAATGGCGCGCCATTGGCTGGAACAGGGCGCGCGCCGCCTGCACCTGGTGGACTTGAACGGCGCCTTCGCCGGCAAGCCGAAGAATGAAGGCGCGGTGAAAGCCATCCTCCAGGCGGTGCAGGACTATGCCGCGGAATTCGACCTGCCCGAGATCCCGGTGCAGCTGGGCGGCGGCATCCGCGACCTCGACACCATCGAGCGTTACCTGGACGACGGCATCAGCTACATCATCATCGGCACCGCCGCCGTGAAGAGCCCCGGCTTCCTGCAGGATGCCTGCGGCGCCTTCCCCGGCCACATCATCGTCGGCCTGGACGCCAAGGACGGCAAGGTGGCGACCGACGGCTGGAGCAAGATGTCCGGCCACGAGGTGATCGACCTGGCGCAGAAGTTCGAGGGCTACGGCGTCGAATCGATTATCTACACCGACATCGGCCGCGACGGCATGATGGGCGGCGTGAATATCGAAGCCACCGTGCGCCTGGCGCAGGCGGTGCGGATTCCCATCATCGCCTCCGGCGGCCTGCACACCATCAAGGACGTGGAAGACCTGTGCGAAGTGCAGGACGAAGGCATCGAAGGCGTGATCTGCGGCCGCTCGATCTATGAAGGCACGCTGGACCTGGCGTCGGCGCAGGAACGCGCCGACGAACTTTCCGAGTAAAGACTATGCTGGCTAAACGCATCATCCCCTGCCTCGACGTGACCGATGGCCGCGTTGTAAAAGGGGTCAATTTCACCGAGCTGCGCGACGCCGGCGACCCGGTGGAAATCGCCCGCCGCTACGACGAGCAGGGCGCGGACGAACTGACCTTCCTCGACATTACCGCGTCGAGCGACAACCGCGACCTGATCCTGCACATCATCGAAGCCGTGGCCTCGCAAGTCTTCATCCCGCTGACCGTGGGCGGCGGCGTGCGCCAGGTATCCGACGTGCGCCGCCTGCTGAACGCCGGCGCCGACAAGGTGAGCATGAACACTTCCGCCGTGAGCAACCCGCAGCTGGTGTATGACGCTTCGCAAAAGCACGGCAGCCAATGCATCGTGGTGGCGATCGACGCCAAGAACGTGGCGCCGGGCAAGTGGGAAGTGTTCACCCATGGCGGCCGCCACGCCACCGGCCTGGATGCCGTGGCGTGGGCCAGGAAGATGGCCGAGCTGGGCGCCGGCGAACTGCTGCTGACCAGCATGGACCGCGACGGCACCAAGTCCGGCTTCGACCTGGGCCTGACCCGCGCGGTCAGCGATGCGGTCAACATTCCGGTGATCGCCTCGGGCGGCGTGGGCGGCCTGCAGGACCTGGCCGACGGCGTCAAGCTGGGCCATGCCGATGCGGTGCTGGCAGCCAGCATCTTCCACTACGGCCAGCACACGGTGCAGGAAGCCAAGCAATTCATGGCGGCGCAGGGCATTCCCATGCGCCTTTCTTAAACTTCGGGGAACTCACAATGGCTACCGCAATTGCGGCGAATGTCGCCAAAGCCAAATGGCTGAACAAGGTGAAGTGGGACGAGCATGGCCTGGTACCTGTCATCGCGCAGGAGGCCGGCAGCAACGACGTGCTGATGTTCGCGTGGATGAACCGGGATGCGCTCTACAAGACTGTGGAGCTGGGTGAAGCCGTCTACTGGAGCCGCTCGCGCAAGAAGCTGTGGCACAAGGGCGAAGAGTCCGGCCACGTGCAGAAGGTGCTGGAAATCCGCCTCGATTGCGATGAAGACGTGATCTTGCTGAAGATCGAGCAGGAAGGCGATATCGCCTGCCACACCGGGCGCCACTCCTGCTTCTTCAACAAGTTCGAGAATGGCGACTGGCAGAATACCGAGCCGGTTCTGAAAGACCCCGAAGAGATTTACGCGGAAGCAAAGAGATGAGCAATGTACTGGACCGCGTTGCGGCCACCATCGAATCGCGCAAGGGCGGCGACCCGTCGTCCTCTTATGTCGCCAAGCTGTTTTCCAAGGGCGACGACGCGATCCTGAAAAAAATCGGCGAAGAAGCCACCGAAACGGTGATGGCGGCCAAGGACGCCCGCGCCAGCGGCGATGCGTCGAAAGTGCTGTACGAATGCGCCGACCTGTGGTTCCATTCGCTGGTGCTGCTGGCGCAGTTCGGCTTGACGCCGCAGCAGGTACTCGATGAGCTGGCGCGCCGCGAAGGCCTGTCCGGCCTGGAAGAAAAAGCATCTCGTAAGGAATAAACGTGGAAAATTGCCTGTTCTGCAAGATTGCAGCGAAACAGATCCCCGCGGCGGTTGTGCATGAAGACGAAGACCTGATGGTGTTCAAGGACATCAACCCGGCCGCGCCGGTGCACTTGCTCATCATTCCGAAACTGCACCTGTCGACCCTGTCCGACTGCAAGCCGGAGCACGCGCCCCTGCTGGGCAAGATGCTGGCGCTGGTGCCGCAGCTGGCGGAGCAGCATGACATCGCTGTCGCCTATGAAGCGGATGGCACGCCGGCGCGCGGCTACAAGACCCTGATCAACAGCGGTCCGGATGGCGGCCAGGAGGTGTACCACCTGCATATGCACCTGTACGGCGGCCCGCGTCCATGGCGCGGCATGCGGACCTAGGTGATGACAAGCACATGACGGTGTGCGCATCGCGTATACTGTTCAAACTAACGATTTTTTAGGGGTTGTGTAATGGGTTCCTTTAGCATTTGGCACTGGCTGATTGTCCTCGTCATCGTGATGCTGGTGTTCGGCACCAAGAAACTGGGCAATATCGGCTCCGACCTGGGCAAAGCCGTCAAGGGCTTCAAGGATGGCGTGAAGGGCGCGGACGAAGAGAAGCCAGCCCCGCCGGCAACGCCGCCATCCCAGGTGACCGACAAGGGCACCATCGACGTGGAAGCCAAGGAAAAGACCAAGCAGTAATCAGCAATGATCGACCTCGGTCTTACCAAAATCGCCGTCATCGGGGTAGTGGCCCTGGTCGTCATCGGTCCTGAGAAGCTGCCCAAGGTGGCGCGCATGGCCGGGACGCTGTACGGCCGCGCCCAGCGCTACCTGAACGACGTCAAATCCGAAGTCTCGCGCGAAATGGAGCTGGATGAGCTGAAAAACCTGCGCAAGCAGGCCGAGGAAGCCGCCAGCACCTTCAAGGACGAGATGGAAAACTCCATCGGCAAGGATATGCGCGAGGTGGAGGCGGCGCTGCGCGACCAGGATTCTTCGGCGGCCCCGGCGCTGAACCTGTACACCCCGACCAACGACGACATCGCCCGCAAGGCCAGGGACTTCCGCCGCAAGCGCGTGGTGCGCAATGCAGCGGTGCCGCTGTGGTACAAGCAGCAGGCCGGCGTCCGCACCCACGTCATCTCCGGCGCGGCGCGCATGAAGCGCCACCGCCCCGGCAGCCGCAACACCGCATCGTTTTTCTAAATGAGTCAACAAGAACCCGCCGAAGAGACTTTCATCAGCCACCTGGTTGAGCTGCGCGACCGTCTGGTCAAGGCCAGCATCGGCATCGCGGTGATGACGGCCCTGATTGGCTTTGGCATCGGCCCGTCCAAGATCTATGACCTGATCGCCGCGCCGATGATTGCCGCCATGCCGGCGGGCTCGAAGATGATTGCCACCAGCGTGATCTCGCCCTTCCTGGTACCGATGAAGGTGATGCTGCTGTTCGGCTTTATCCTGTCGCTGCCCTGGGTGCTGTACCAGATGTGGGCGTTCGTGGCGCCGGGCTTGTACCAGCATGAAAAACGCCTGGTGGCGCCGCTGGTCATCGCCTCCTCCACCTTGTTCATGACGGGCGTGGCATTCTGCTACTTCCTGGTGTTCGGCAAGGTGTTCGCCTTCATCAACCAGGTGTCGCCGAGCTCGATTGCCGTGATGCCGGATATTGAAAATTACCTCGACTTCGTCATGTCGATGTGCCTGGCTTTCGGCTGCGCTTTCGAGGTGCCGGTGGTGGTGGTGGTGCTGGTGCGCATGGGACTGGTCTCGGTCACCAAGCTCAGGGAATGGCGCGGCTATGTGATCGTGGCTGCGTTCGTGATCGCCGCCATTGTGACCCCGCCGGATATCGTCAGCCAGTTCTCGCTGGCGATCCCGATGTGGCTGCTGTTTGAGATTGGCGTGATCCTGTCGCCGATGTTCGTCAAGGCCACCACGGCGCCTGAAGAAAAGGCGGACTAAAGGAGGGGGACGAGCCCTTGAGCATGCTCAAGGGCGCTGTCGCTTACTGCATCAACTCTTTGATCACGCGCACCGGCGCGCTGCCGTAGCTCAGGAAGTCTTCGTGGAATTCCTTGAGCGAAAACTTGCTGCCCAGGGCGGCACGGCGCTGCTCGCGCAGTTCCATAATTTCCGAGAAGCCGGAGAAATAGCTGGCCAGCTGCACGGAGGTCAGCTGCGCGCGGCGCCATTTCTCTTTTGCTTCGGCCGGCGTCTGGAAGGCCTGGCGCGTCAACAGGTCGATCGCCTGCTGCTCGTTCATGTCCAGCACGTGCACGCTGTAATCGAGGATGGTGTTGGTGACGCTGCGCAGGTTCCACTTCGAGTACATCAGCCACATTTCAGGCGCGTTGTTGCCGTAGCCCGATTCCAGCATCATGCGTTCGCTGTAGACCGCCCAGCCTTCCACCATGGCGCCGTTGCCGAAGATCGACTTCACGATCGAAGGCGACTTGTTGGCGTACACCAGCTGCGCATAATGGCCGGGAACCGCCTCGTGCATGTTCAGGATCTGCAGGATCCAGTGGTTGTACTCGCGCAGCGTGGATTCGGCCTGCTCCGGCGTGGCGTCGTCCAGCGGCGTCACGTTGTAGTAGGTGCGGTCCTGCGGGCGATACGGGCCGGGCGCTTCGATGCTGGCGCCGGCCACGCCGCGCTGGTAGGCCGGTGTTTCACGCACCACCAGCGGCTTGTTCGGGTCCAGCGTCAGCAGGTTGTTCTTGCTCACCCAATCCTGCAACAGCGGGATCTGGCGGCGGATCTCGGGGAAGAATTGTTCGCGCGGCACGTGGTTGATGGACAGCTTGTCGATCATCATGCCGATCTTGGCGAAGCGGTCGGCAGGCTTGGCCTGGTCGGCCAGGTATTTGGGCCACAGTTCGTCCGCGATGCGGTCCATATTCGACAGCAGCTGCTCGCGGGTCGCCAGCGCTTTCTGGTAAGTCTGTTCCGCATTGCTGCCGGCCTGGATGTCGAAGCCGAACTTGGCTTCGTACAGCTCCTTGCCGATGCGGAAGGAGCGCGCGCCGCTGACGGCGAGCGACTTGTCCAGTTCACCGAGCCAGGCCGCATAAGCCTCCACGGCGGTCTTGGCCGCTGCGATGCGCTGCGCGAACAGATTCTTTTCGTTCGCGTTCAGGATCGAATCCTGGGCCTGTTTGTCCAGGTCGGCCAGCACGGTCAGCACGCCTGGCGCCTGGTCGATAGCCAGCTTCACGTGTTCACGCGTGGGATTCTTGATGCTGTTGCGCGCCGCCTCGTAATAGGCGGGGACGCCGGCGATGCGGCGCAGCAGGGTGCGCAGGCGCTGCGGCTTGGCCGCGTATTCGGTGTTCAGTACGAAATCGATCGGGCTGGCGATGTTGTACAGCGACGGATTCCACTCCCATTCGCGGAACGTGGTCAGGTACCAGCGGTCGGAATTGAGCTTGTTCTGCAGCAGGCCGAGATCGGTGCGCTGTTTCGGCGAAAGCTGTTTGACGTCGACTTTGGCGAATTTCGCCAGCCATTCATCGATGAAGGCCAGTTGCTGGTCGCGGTAGGCCTGGTCGGGGATACTGAGTTGGGCGGCCGTGTCGTATTTGCCGACCGAGATGGCGGTTTCCGGATCGATGCGCCACAGCGCACCGAGGAATTGGCCGGCCTGGCCGTCGAACGCCTTGTCCTGCCGGCGTTCCGGTGGCAGGGGCTTGGCGGCAGCTGCCGTAGTCGCTTTCTGCGCCTTGGACTTGCCGCCCTTGGCGGACTTGGAGGAGGCGGCCGCTTTGCCTTTGCCGCCGGATTTCTTGCTGACGACAGTTTTGGCCGCCGTCGTGGTTTTCCTGGCCTTTGCCGCGGCGTCGGCTGGCGCGAGGGCCAGGCTCAACATCATCGCGGCAAGGGCGATTTTGGTCTTCATCATAATTCAACCTCTTACTAGTGCAGCGTGCGAGATTATCACAAGCCGGGTATGGCGCGCGCCCCGGCGTGGGGCGGATGGTTCATTTTGCCGCCTGGTTCAAACCGCGCAGTATCAGCGGCTTGAGGCAGTTGCGCTGCGTCTCGTCCTTGCTTTCGCCGAGATTGATATACAGCGGCTGCAGGAATGATTTCAGATTATGGAAGCGCGCCAGCGCCGCCTGGCGGCTGCCGGCCGCTGGCGCAGGCGCCGTAAGGCGGCTGAACCAGTTGTCCCAGTCGCTGCATTGCAGCGTCCTGGCGCGCGACAGGTAGAAGATCGGCGCCATCAGGCGCTCGCCTTCGCCGTAATGGTAGAAATGTTCGCCTTCCGGTGCGATCTGGCTGGCGATGGCGGACAGCATCTGTTCGTGTTCCGCACGGCCCAGGGCCGGATTGAGCGACAGCTGCAGCATGATGTCCGCGGCGTGGGCGACGCCATGGCGCCAGCCCTGCTTTTCGTCGAAGCCGCGGTAGTCGCGCACCGCGCGCAGGTAGTCCGCAGCGGCACCGACCAATTGCCTGCGCTGCTCCGGCGTCAGGAAGGGCTGGACGCGGTCCACGCGCGCGACGTCGGCCAGCACCAGCGCCGCGAACGGGCGTGAAAAGCCTTCGGGGTCGGGGGCAAGCAGCTGCGCGCTCAGGCGCATCCGCAATTCCTGCACCGTGGCGGTATCGAGCTTGCCGGCGCGCATCCACGCCTGCAAGGCTTCAAACGCCAGCTCGTCGCGTTCGACCGGATCGGGGGACGCCAGGCAGGCGACGGCTTGCAGGGCCAGCGCCTGGCGCTTGGCGCCGTCGTCGACCTGCCATTTGGCGGCCTTGGCTTCGCGCAGCGCGTCGGCGGGGCAGTTGCCGGCTGCCGCTGCGAGTCCAGGCAGGGCCAGGGCGAATGCCATGGCGGTTCGGATGATCAAGTGCATCTTGTCTCCTGTCAGAAGCGGCGCAAGCCTTCGTTCAGCATCGCCAGCATGTCTTCCGCCGTCATACGGGCGGCGGTGTCGCTGCCATCGAGCAGGCTGTCGGCCAGTTCGCGCTTGTGCGCGTGCAGTTCGACAATGCCCTCTTCGATGGTGTTGCGGGCCACCAGGCGGTAAATGGTGACCGGCCGCAGTTGCCCCATGCGGTGCGCGCGGTCGGAGGCCTGGTCCTCCACGGCGGGATTCCACCAGGGGTCCATGTGGATCACGTAGTCGGCGGCCGTCAGGTTGATGCCGACGCCGCCGGCCTTGAGGCTGATCAGGAATACATCGCCTTCGCCGGCCTGGAATGCATCCACCGCCTGTTTGCGCGCCGCCATCGGGGTGCTGCCGTCAAGGTACTGGTACTGGATGCCGTGGCGGTCCAGGTGGGCGCGAATCAGGGACAGGTGATCGACGAACTGGCTGAAGACCAGCACCTTGTGGCGGTTCTCCAGCAAGCCTTCCAGCAGGCGCGCAAAGGCGGCCAGCTTGCTTGACTCCAGGCGCAGCGAAGGCGACACCAGGTTCGGGTTGCAGCAGACGCGGCGCAGCTTCATGATTTCGGCCAGGATCTGCATCGACTTCCGGTCCGCCGGGCCCTCGATGGCGGCCAGGTTTTCCAGCGCTTCGCGGCGCAGCGACTCGTACAGCGCGGTTTCTTCCGGCGACAGGTCGACTTCCAGCACGATCTCGGTGCGCGCCGGCAGCTCGGTCAGCACCTGGGCCTTGGTCCGGCGCAGGACGAAGGGGCCGATCAGGCGGCGCAGGCGGTTGCGCGCACCGACCTCGGCGCGATGGTCCTGCTGGCGCTCGATCGGGCCGGCGAAGCGCAGGTTGAACTGCTCATGGCTGCCCAGCAGGCCCGGATTGATGAAGCGGAACAGGTTCCACAGTTCGCCCAGGTGGTTTTCCAGCGGCGTGCCGGTCGCCACCATCTTGAAGCCGCCCTGCAGCGCCATGACGGCCTGCGAGCGCTTGGTGGCGGCGTTCTTGATGTTCTGCGCCTCGTCCAGCACGATGGTGTGCCATACCGGCCTGGTAAAGCGTTCGGACTCCAGCTGCAGCAGTCCATAGCTGGCGATTACCAGGTCGAACGGGCCGGCATTGCTGATGATCTCGTCGCGCTCGCCGGTCGCATACATTTTCACGTTCAGGGTCGGCGCAAAGCGCGCCGCTTCGCCGGCCCAGTTCAGGCAGACCGAGGTCGGCGCCACCACCAGGGTCGGGCCGTGCGGCGCACGCAGCAGGACCAGGGCCAGCGCCTGCAGCGTCTTGCCCAGCCCCATATCGTCGGCCAGGCAGGCGCCGACGCCCCAATGCGCCAGGCGCGCCAGCCATTCGAATCCTGCCAGCTGGTAATCGCGCAATTCCGCCTGCAGGGTGCTTGGCAGCTGGGGCGTGTAGGCGGCGCTCGACGCGATGCGCTGCAGATGTTCGCGCCACATGGCGTCCGCTTCCACCATGCCGACATCGTTGGCCAGTTCTTCCAGTACGAAGGCGGCGAGGCGGTGCACCTTCACGCCGGCGTCGTCGTCCTCGCCGTAGGCGGCCAGCTCCGACAGGCGGCGATGCAGTTCCTCGGACAGGGCCAGGAATTCCTTGTCGCCCAGGGCGATAAAGCGGCTTTTGCCGGCGCGGATCATGTCCAGCAGGGAGCGCAGGTCCAGCACCCGGTCTTCGTCGACCACCAGCTGGCCGCTGGCGGCGAACCAGTCCTTCTTGCTCTTGATGTTCAGGCGCAGCTGCTTGGTGTAGACCGGCTTGGTCAGGCGGAAGGCTTCTCCTTCAGGCCAGGCCAGCACCACCTTGTCGGGACCCAGCTCCTGCAATTCGGACAGCAGCTGCAGGCATAGCGCCGGTTCCCCCAGCAGCCATTCGCCGTGTTCTTCGGTGGCCTGCTCCAGCACTTGGCACTTGAGCACCAGCTGGCGTTCCGCATCGCGCTCGCCGGCCAGGCTGCGGCGCGCCTGCACCGGGCGGCCATTGACGTCGGCGATGACGTTCTCGGCGCCGGCACCGGGACCGTAGTATGGACCGGCATCGCGCAACGGGCGCACCTGGATCTGCATCTTCAGGCCCTGCTGGTAGGGCAGCAGATGGATATGCAGGCGCGGGTCGGCGTCGCATTGCTCGGCATTGACCGGACCGCCGCCGATGTCCGACTGCACCGTCACCATGGAGGATACGGCGCCGATCGCCTTCAGCACCTGGTCCTTGGCGTGCTGCGGCACGGTCAGCCCGTCGCCGACGATGGCGGCGATGCGGCGATGCTCGTCCAGCACGCTGACCACGCGCAGGCGGTTCGGCGTTTCGCGCACCACGATCACATTGGCATTGAGGTCGTCGATGGCTGGCTGCAGGGACAGCTGCAACTGCCCCTGCTGGGTGCGGATCAGCAGCTCCGGCGCGCCGGCCAGCAGCTCGACACGCTTGTCCGGCGCATCCATCCAGAACACCAGCGGATGCCCCACCAGGGCCAGCACGGCCTGTTCGAGATCGATGTCGTAACGCAGGCCGGAAGAATAGGCCTGGCGCGAGGGCATGATGGCGCTGCCCACGCGCATGTCCTGCGGCGTCAGGAATTCCATCTGCGCCGCATCGTCGCGCAGGCGCTTGAGCGCCACCGGCCGCGCCTTGCCCCAGGCGCCGCGCGCATCGCGCTTCTGCTCGCGCGGTTCGATTTCTGCGATGCCTTGCTGCTCGTCGTAGCTGATGGCCCAGACCAGGCGCATTTCGCCGCCGCTCTCGGCGCCGCCTTGCTGCAGGTTGATCAGGGCCGCCAGCTGGCGCTCCCATGCTTCCTGCCGTTCGAACCAGGCGGCCATGTCGCCAAAGCCCAGCTGCTCGCGCAATGCGGCTGCGCGCGCCGCCGCGGCGTCGTCGCCGAGATGGCCCAGCAGACTGTCGGCGCCGCCGGCCAGCAGCATGAAGCCGGCCGCTTCGGCCGCCTGCGACAGGTCCTGCAGTTCGGCGCGGCGCTGCTTCAACTGCGGCAGCGCAAGCCAGTAATACAGCATGCACTGGAAGGTCTGCGCCAGCAGCGGCGTTTCCCAGGCGCGCTGGGTCACCAGCTCGGCCTGCATGGTGCCGGCGCGGATCTGGCGCAGCATGCTCAATTGCTGGTAGACCGCGCTGTCGGCATTTTGCTGCGCGTGCACAGCCAGGTCGAGGTAGCTCTCCGCCGCCTTCAGGTGCTTCGCGTCGCCGCTGCGCAGCAGGGCAAGCACGTAAAGGTGGCCGGCGATGCCCTGGAACAGGTGCTTGCGCTTGCCCGATTCGCGGCGTATCGCCTTCAGCGCCGCCTCAAAGCCGGCGATCGCGCCGCCGGTATCGCCGCGCAGCACCAGGACCGCGCTGGCGAAGCATTGCGGCAGCGCGCCTTCCATCCCCTCCAGCAAGCGCGTGGCATCGGCCAGCTTGCCGCACAGGATGGCATGTTCGGCCATCGCCAGCCGCAGGGCCGGGCCGATGGCTTGTCCGGCGGCCTGGCGGCGCTGGACGTGGCGCTCGGCGTAGCCGCGCACCACGGGCGCCAGGCCGGGTTCGCGCTGCGTGTGCTGCACCAGCAGCATCAACACATCGTCCTGCATGGCCGGATGCACCAGCAGCAGCATGCCCGCTTCGAATGGACGGGAGAAGATGTCAACGATCGGATGCAGCTGCGCCGCTTCGTAGCACGCCATGCAGGCCGCCAGCAGCGGCATCACGTCCTGCGGCGGGCGGCCGCGCAGCAATGCCATGCGCAGGCGCGCCACGCCGTGGCGGTAGCTGCGCGGCTCGTAGGCGCCGTTCCAGTTCTGGCGCATCGGGTTGAGCGCTTCGTAGGCCTTGCAGAGATCGTCGAGCATGTGGGCGCCGATGGCGGCGCGGATCGCGGGCCAGCGCAGGCGCGTGTTGCAAAGGTAGCCGCGCCCCATGACCGCGGTGGTGAACGCCAGGCGCTCCAGCTTGAGCAAGGGGTCATCCAGCGTCAGCGCGGTGAAGGGCTGGCCGGCGGCGTCGCCCACACCGGCGGCGGCCATGTGGTCGAGGATGGCCGTGCGGCCCATCGGGTCGCCCACCAGCGACAGCAGGGCGAGGATGGCCTTCTCGGCCGGCCCGAGCGCATCGAATTCCGACAGCAGGGTGTCGCTCATCCCGCCAGACCGAACATGCGCTGGTAGAAGCCGAGTTCCGCCTGCAGCGTGCGGACGATGGTGCCGGCCTGGCGGAAGCCGTGGCCTTCGCCCTCCAGCGCCATATATTCAACCGGAATGCCGCGCCGGCGCAGGGCGTTCACCATGGCTTCGGACTGCTGCGGCGGCACCACCTTGTCGTCCAGGCCCTGGAAGAAGATCATGGGGCGCGACAGGCGGGCGGTGTGGTGGATCGGGGAGCGCTCGGCATACACTGCCTCGGCCTGCGCCTTGGGCGCGATCAGGTATTCGTTGTAATGGGATTCGAACTTGTGCGAATCGTCGTCCAGGCCCTTCAGGTCGGACACGCCGTAATAGCTGGCGCCCAGCTTGAAGACATCGTGGAAGGTCAGCGCGCACAGCGTCGTCAGGCCGCCCGCGCTGCCGCCGCGGATGATCAGGCGCTCGCCGTCCGCCAGGCCTTGCGCCACCAGGTGGCGCGCACCGGCGATGCAGTCCTCCACATCGACCACGCCCCACTGGCCTTGAAGCGCATCGCGGAAGGCGCGGCCGAAGCCGGTGCTGCCGCCGTAGTTCACGTCCAGCACGCCGAAGCCGCGGCTGGTCCAGAACTGCGTTTTCAGGTTGAGGGTGCTCGCTGCCATGCCGGTCGGGCCGCCGTGGCTGATCACGATCAGCGGCGGCTTTTCACCGTCAGGGGCGCGCACGTCCCGGTTGGTGGGCGGGTAGAAGAAGGCGTAGGCGGTGCGGCCGTTGGCGCTTGGGTAGCTGATGCTTTCCGGGACGGACAGGTAGCCCAGGGCGGGTAACTGCGCGATCGAGCGCTCCAGCACTTCGCGCGCGCCGCTATCGAGGTCGATCCGGGCGATTTCCGCCGCGATGGTCGGGCTGCCGGCCAGCACCACCACATAACCGTCGCCGACGCGCAGCTCGCGGATTTCCTGGTACGGGGCGGCGATCGTCTCGGCCGCGCTGCTGCCGGCGCGCAGGCGGGCCAGCTTGCTGACGCCCTGTTCAATATAGCTGCATATAATTTCGCCGTTGGCGCAGAAACCATACAGTGAGTTGCCGAAGGTCCAGTGCGGCGTGGCGAATTCCGCAGCCATTGGGCACAGCGCCGCGATCCCGGCTGCGGCGCCCTCGCGCAGGCAGTACAGGTTCCACCACCCGCTGCGGTCCGACACGAAGTGCAGTACGCCCTGCGGCGACCACTCCGGCTGGCAGATCGATTCCAGCGGCCCGCCGGCCACCAGGGACGGGGTGCCGAGACGGCCGTCGTCCAGTACGTCCGCCACCCACAGCTCGGTGCCTTGCCACGGCATGCGCGGATGATCCCAGCAGAGCCAGGCCAGGCGGCGGCCATCCGGCGACAGCCGCGGCGAGGAATAGAAATCGTTGCCCGCGACGAGCACGCGTTCGCCGCCATCGAAGCCCACAGCGCAGATGGTGTTGGCGGGCTGCTGGTGCGCGCCTTCTTCTTGCGGGTGCTGCTCGCGGACGGCGAGCAGGCGCGAACGCGCCGCATCGATCACGAAATCGGCAAAGCGCTGCCGGCCCGGGACGGTGAATGCCTGCGCCGCGCCGCCGGGCGATATGCGGTACAGGCGGTTGTCGGCGAGATGGGAGAACACCACCAGGCCGCCGGCAACGGCATACGCGCCGCCGCCGTATTCATGGACCCGGTTGCGCACATTGAAGGGCATGGGGCTGACTTCGTCCGCCGCCGCGGCGCCCCGCCGGCGCATCATGGTGGTGCGCCCCGCCTCGGCCGCGCGTCCCGCCAGCCAATAGATGTCCTGGCCGTCCAAAACGACCGAAGACAGCGGGGTGGCGCCCGCAGCGACCATCTCGGCACTGATAGGGGAAGACCAGGCGCCGAAAGGCGCGGCGGAAGGGGATGTCATGGACGCTCCATATGCGTAAAAACAGGGCGGGGATGCGATAATACCCCCTTTCTCCCTGCTATAGATTGTCTTTCATGTCACAATTTGCCCAGTTGAAGAACGACACTTTCCTGCGTGCGCTGCTGCGCCAGCCGACCGAGTACACGCCTGTGTGGCTGATGCGCCAGGCCGGCCGCTATCTGCCGGAATACCGTGCGACGCGCCAGAAGGCAGGTTCTTTCATGGGCCTGGCGACCAATCCGGACCTGGCGACCGAAGTCACCCTGCAGCCGATCGACCGCTATGCGCTGGATGCGGCCATCCTGTTCTCCGACATCCTGACGGTGCCGGATGCGATGGGCCTGGGCCTGTACTTCGTGGAAGGCGAGGGCCCGAAATTCGAGCGCCCGTTGAAGACCGAGGAAGACGTCCAGGCGCTGCGGCTGCCGCCGGCCGGTTCGCTGGACTATGTGTTCAAGGCGGTGACCCAGATCCGCACCGAGCTGAATGGCCGCGTGCCCCTGATCGGCTTCTCCGGCAGCCCATGGACGCTGGCATGCTATATGGTGGAAGGCCAGGGCTCGCGCGAGTTCCACACCATCAAGAAGATGATGTATGCGCGCCCCGACCTGATGCACCACATCCTGGACGTGAACGCCCGCGCGGTGGCCGAGTACCTGAACGCCCAGATCGACGCCGGCGCCCAGGCCGTGATGATTTTCGACTCCTGGGGCGGCGCCCTGGCCGACGGCGCCTACCAGCAGTTCTCCCTGCACTATATGCGGCAGGTGGTGAATCTGCTGAAGCGCGAAAAAGACGGCGTGAAGATCCCGGCCATTGTATTTACCAAGGGCGGCGGCCACTGGGCCGAGGAAATCGCCGCCATCGGCGCCGACGCCATGGGCCTGGACTGGACCGCCAATCTCGGCAAGATCCGCGAGCTGGTGGGCCATCAGGTGGCCTTGCAGGGCAATATCGATCCGGCCATCCTGTTCGCCAATCCAGAGCAGATCGCGGCGGAGGTGCGCCGCGTGCTCGATTCATACGGCCCGCACAATACCGGACATGTTTTCAACCTGGGCCATGGCATTTCCCAGTTCACGCCGCCGGAATCGGTGTCGGTACTGGTGGAGACGGTCCACACCCACAGCAGGAAGCTGCGCGGCAGCTGACGCCCGGCATCCGGCGACAAGGGGGCGCTCCGGCGCCCTTTTTTTATTTCAGCAGAAGCGACTTATGCACAAAAATTTTTACTGCGGAAATAACAGGCAGTTGCCAATGCTTCCCTCTCATGGTATTTGTAAGTTGTTGATTTTTAAAGGGTAAATTTTTACCGCTTTTGTCAATGTTTTGGGTTTTGTAAACCTTATCCCATGATGCAAGCCAGCTTGTTGGCGCATTCTCCACAAAGTTATCCACAAAAACTGTGGAAAAAACCCAAAACACCTTAGTAAACCGGGACTTAGTAGGAATTTGTAGGATTTCTCTTAGCCGCATATGGCAATGCGTGAATTTTCGCCAAGTTTTTGCTGGCGCAAACCCTTGCGGAAACACAAACCTTGTGCGGCTTGCCTGTGTACAATGCCAAGCTTGATGTTGTGGCGCACCAGGCACGTTTTCCACTGCCAAGGCTTGAAAAACGCTTGATTTCGGCGAATTTCTTGGACTAAATGGTGCACTTATACACAGAGCGCGGAAAAACAGGCGCTTTTCGCCTCTCCTGGGGCGGCTCTTGTAAGTAGCTGAATTAAAAGGGAAAAAATGAGGCATATTTGCCCGCTTTCCCCGGATTGCAAGCTGGACGTTAGTGCTTGCTCAGGAATCCAGCCCCTTTGTTCACAAAGTTATCCCCAGTTTCTGTGGATAGTTAAAAAACCTCGATCGATAGCCCTGGATGGCGCACTGCATTCTCCGAATCGCCCTGGACACGCCGCTGAACGCGGTTTTTGATTACCGCTGGGATTGCGAAATATCAGAGCGGCCGCGTGTAGGACAATTGGCGGGGGTGCCGTTCGGCCCGCGCGAAGTCGTCGGGCTGATTGTGGATATCCTTGAAGAAACGGATGTACCCGAAGAGAAGCTGAAAGCGGCCCTGGCCGTGCGTACCCAGCTCACGCCGCTGCCTCCGCAATGGCTGGCGCTGGCCGGCTTTGCCGCCGACTACTACCAGCGCCCGCTGGGCGAGGTGGCTCTGCCCGGGCTGCCCAAGAATCTGCGCGTGGCCAGTACGGTGGCGCTGGACCGCGCGCTCAAGAAGCTGGGCAAGCTGGCGGCGCCGCACGATCCGGCGCCGGGCAACGTCCCGGTATTGAACGCCGGGCAGCAGGCGGCGGCCGACGCCATCGTCGGGGCTCAGGGCTTCGCGCCCTTCCTGTTGTATGGCGTGACCGGCAGCGGCAAGACCGAGGTTTATTTGCAGGCCTGTGCCCAGGTGCTGGCGCGCGAGCCGCAGGGCCAGGTGCTGGTGCTGGTCCCCGAAATCAACCTCACGCCGCAGCTGGAAACCAATATCCGCGCGCGCTTCCCGGGCGTGATGCTGTCGACGCTGCACAGCCGCCTGTCGGAAGGCGAGCGCATGCTGCACTGGCTGGCGGCGCACGAAGGCAAGGCGCGCATCGTGCTGGGCACGCGGCTGTCCATCCTGGCCTCGATGCCGAACCTGAAAATGATCGTGATCGACGAGGAGCACGATCCCTCCTACAAGCAGCAGGAAGGGCTGCGCTATTCGGCACGCGACCTTGCCGTGTGGCGCGCGCACCAGCTGCAGATCCCGGTGGTGCTGGGCTCCGCCACGCCTTCGCTGGAAAGCTGGCACCACGCGCTGAAAGGGCGCTACCGCAAGCTGGAACTGCGTGAGCGCGCGGTGCAGCAGGCGGTCCTGCCTGCGGTGAAGCTGATCGACACTTCGCGCCGGCGCGGGCAGGAAGGGGTGAGCGAGCAGCTGGTGCAAGCGATCAAGCTGCGCATGGAGCGCGGCGAGCAGTCCTTGCTGTTCCTGAACCGGCGCGGCTATTCGCCGGTGATTGCCTGCGAGTCATGCGGTTGGGTCAGCGAGTGCAAGCGCTGCACCGCGTCGATGGTGCTGCACAAATCGGATTACCGCCTGCGCTGCCACCATTGCAGCCTGGAGATGCGTATCCCGCGGCATTGCCCGACCTGCGGCAATATCGACTTGCAGCCGCTGGGGCGGGGCACCCAGCGCATCGAGGAGAGCCTGCAGGAGTTGTTCCCGCAGGCGCGGGTGCTGCGCATCGACGCCGACAGCACGCGCCGCAAGGGCAGCGCGCAGGAGGCGTTCGACAGCGTGCACCGGCAGGAGGTGGATATCCTGGTCGGCACGCAGATGGTCGCCAAAGGGCACGACTTCAAGAACCTGACGCTGGTGGGGATCATGAATCCCGACAGCTCGCTGTTCTCGCAGGATTACCGCGCCAGCGAACGCCTGTTCGCGCAGCTGATGCAGGTGGCCGGACGCGCGGGGCGCCAGGGCGGCAGCGAAAGCGAGGTGCTGGTGCAGACCAGCTATCCGCAGCACCCGCTGTTCTCGGCCCTGGTGGCGCATGATTACGATTACTTTGCCAATTCGCTGCTCGGCGAGCGCGAGGTGGCGGGATTGCCGCCCTATCTGTACCAGGCGATTTTGCGGGCGGAGGCGCGTGAGCTGGAGCTGGCGCTGGAGTTCCTGCGCGGGGCGCGCGACCTGGTGCGGCATGAGGGGATTACGATCAACGATCCGATTCCGATGAGCATGGCGCGCGTGCACAATATGGAGCGTGCGCAGTTGCTGGTGGAGTCTGCTTCACGGCCGGCTTTGCAGGCTTTCCTGAAGGAGTGGATGCGGGCGCTGCGGGAGCAGAAGACGCGTCTTAAGTGGTCGCTGGAAGTCGATCCGGTCGATATCTGACCCCGCTTGACCGGTTTTCAGGGCTGCACCAGATAGCGCCGCGCAGTGCCCACAATCTGCTCGTTCAGCGCATGCGTGAATGGCGTATCCAGTTCCCACGCATGCCAATCGAGATCGACATCGATATACCGGCCCGGGAGCAAATCCATCAGCGATCCTTGCGACAAGGCTTGCGCCACCTGCAGGTAAGGCAGCAGGCCGTAGGCCAGTCCGCCGAACACGGTGTCGTTCAAGGCCGTCGACAAAGGCAAGGTGTGATGGGGGAACGGCCGCACATAGCCCGCCTCGCGTGCAAGGAAGCGTGCCATCAGGTCGCGGTCGTGCACCACCGCCGGCGCCAGCGCCAGGGCTTCGACACCGAAGCCATCGCCGAACCAATGCGCGGCAAAAGCGGGCGCCGCAACGCACACATACCGCATGGCGCCGAGCGGCGTCGCCGCCGAACCGGCGGCGGCCGGCGACGGCACCTCCGTACGCGCCGCCACGCAGCCAAACACGGCGCCTTCGCGCATCAGGTGCAGCGCCACTTCGCGCTCCGCGCATTCCACATCGAGCTGGCAGCGCGGTGGCGACAACAAGGGGCGCAGGGCCAGCGGGAACCAGGTGGCAAGGCTCGCCGCATCGACGGCCATGGCGATTTCGGGCATGCTGGTCTGGTGGCCAAGGTCGATGTCGAGCGCTGCCTCCATCAGTTTGACGTTACGGTAATGCGAGATGAGGCGCTGGCCCAGGCCCGTGGCTTCGGCGGGGGAACCGCGCACGATCAGCAGCCTGCCGACCGCGTCCTCAAGCGCCTTGATACGCTGGGAAACGGCCGGCTGGCTGATGCCGAGCGCGTTGGCCGCCTTTTCGAAGCTGCCCTGGCTGGCAACGGCATCCAGCACCGCCAGCGCGCGGTAGTCCAGATTTTCCATAAGATGTGCTTATAAAAGCCTGAAAAGATAAGTCATACTAATGCATTAGCAATGTCGGAGGCAAGATGGAAACCATTCAGTGCGATGTGGCGGTCATTGGGGCGGGTACGGCTGGGCTCAGCGCCTACCGCGCGGCGCGTAACGCCGGCAAACGTGCGGTGCTGATCGAGGACGGGCCGCACGGCACCACCTGCGCCCGGGTCGGCTGCATGCCGAGCAAGCTGCTGATCGCCGCAGCCGAGGCAGCGCAGGCGGTGCGTGAAGCGCCGGGCTTCGGCGTTCAGCCGGGCGGGTTGCAAGTGGACAGCAAGGCCGTCATGCAGCGGGTGCGCAGTGAGCGGGACCGCTTTGTCGGCTTCGTCCTGGAGAACGTCGCCGCCATGCCGGCCGCAGACAAGCTGCACGGCCACGCGCGCTTTACCGCCCCCAACCGCCTGCAGATCGGCGCCAACCTGGAAGTTGCGGCGCGCGCGGTGGTCATCGCCACCGGTTCCACGCCGGACATCCCGTCCGAATGGGCCGCGGCCGGCCCGCGCGTGATCAGCAGCGACGCGGTATTCGAATGGACCGACCTGCCGCGCTCCGTCGCGGTGATTGGCGCGGGCGTGATCGGTCTGGAACTGGGCCAGGCCCTGCATCGCCTCGGCGTAAGGGTGGCGATCATCGCCCGTGGCGGCAGCGTGGCGCAATTGAAGGATCCGCATATCCTGGCGGCGGCTACCCAGGCGCTGGGCGAAGAACTCGATATCCGCTTCCGCACCGAAGTGGCGGGCATCGAGCGTCACGGCGAGGGACTGGAACTGCGCACCCGCAATGCGGCGGGCGAAGAACGCGTCGAACAATTCGACTACGTGCTGGCCGCCACGGGGCGCACGCCCAGGGTGTCAGGCCTTGGCCTCGACCGCACCGGGCTGGCGCTGGAAAAAAACGGCGTGCCGAAATTCGACCGGCACACCCTGCAATGCGGCGACAGCTGCATCTTCATTGCCGGCGATGCCAGCGCGGACATTCCGCTGCTGCCGGAAGCTGCCGACCAAGGCAAGATCGCCGGCGCCAATGCCGCCACCTACCCCGAGGTACAGCCCGGCCTGCGCCGCTCGCCGCTGGCCATCACCTTCAGCGAGCCGCAGATCGCCACCGTGGGACTGGGCTACCAGGAGCTCATGAACGGCCGCGAACCGTTCGCCATCGGCGAGGTGAGTTTCGCGGACCAGGGACGCAGCCGCGTCATGCGCCAGAACAAGGGCATGCTGCGCGTGTATGCGGCGTATGGCAGCGGACGTTTCCTGGGGGCGGAAATGGCGGGGCCGCGCGCGGAACACATCGGCCATTTGCTGGCCTGGGCGCACCAGGCCAGGATGACGGTGGAGCAAATGCTGGAGATGCCCTTCTACCACCCGGTGGTGGAGGAAGGCTTGCGCACCGCGCTGCGCGACCTGGCGAAGGCGCTGCAGAAACCGCCGCCTCCACCCAAGCCGGTGCAGGACTGCACGCCCGGCTGCTAGATCAGTTCAGGCTCGAATCCAGGCGGCCCTGGCTGGCCAGTTCGCGCAGTACGCGAATGGTGTCGAGGTCAGACTCCTGGTAGGCGGAGCGGCGGAAATCGTCGTACATGGCGTTGGCGGCATCGGTCGCCGCGTCATGGCCGTCGTCGTACTGGAAGCGCACGTAGAGGCGCTCCGGCTGCGGCATTTCGATGGTCATCGTCAGGCTGGAAGCGCTGATGTCCTTCTGTGCCGGCACGTCGTAGCGCACCACATACGGTTCATGCAGCACAACATTGTCTTCAATGACAATGTCGCCGTAGCGCAGGCGGCGGCTGAAGCCCGCCGCCGTGCGGCTTGAGATGTCCGCTTCGTCCAGGTGCGGGACAAAGAGTTTGGGCGACTCCGCGCGCAGCACCAGGCCGCGCCACAACTGCTGATGGGTGATGGTGTCCATCAGCGGGTTGAGGATGTCGTTCACTTCTATTAAATGTTCAAATTTCATAACACTTCTGCCGACGTTTTTCGGGCTTATTGCGAGGATTGATACCACTATATTCTGTACAATGCCGGGATGTCCAATGCACCCCAGTTCGGCCTCAATGGCCCACAGAGCGAAGCCGTGCTCTACCTCGACGGCCCTGCCCTAGTACTGGCGGGGGCTGGCTCGGGCAAGACGCGCGTCATTACGCAAAAAATCACCCATATGATCGAGGATCGCGGCTATGACCCGCGCACGATCGCCGCGCTCACCTTTACCAACAAGGCGGCGCTGGAAATGCAGGAACGCGTCGGCAAGATGCTCAAGCAGCCGCGCCAGGCCAAGCTGCTCACCGTCTGCACCTTCCACTCCCTCGGCGTGCGCATCCTGCGCCAGGAATGCAACCATCTGGGGTTGAAAGACCGTTTTTCAATCATGGACAGCGACGATTGCTACGCGCTGGTCCAGGACCTGGCCATCACCACCGACAAGAACCTGATCCGCGGCATCCAGAACGATATCTCGCTGTGGAAGAACGGCCTGGTCACGCCGGAAGAGGCGCTCAAGCAGGCGCAGACCGAAGACGAGGCGCAGTCGGCGCGCATCTACGGCAGCTACGTCGCCACCCTGGCCGCCTACCAGGCAGTGGACTTCGACGACCTGATCCGCCTGCCCGTGGAACTGTTCCGCAACCACGACACGGTACGCGACAAATGGCAGCGCCGCTTGCGCTATCTGATGATCGACGAGTACCAGGACACCAATACCTGCCAGTATGAACTGGTGAAACTGATGGTGACTGGCCTGGGCAAGAAGCCGATGTTCACCGCCGTCGGCGACGACGACCAGGCGATCTACGGCTGGCGCGGCGCGACCATGGAAAACCTGGCGCTGCTGCAGGTGGACTTCCCCGACCTGAAGCTGATCAAGCTGGAACAGAACTACCGCTCCACCAGCCGCATCCTGCAGGCCGCCAATGCCGTGATCCAGAACAATCCCAAGTTGTTCGAGAAATCGCTGTGGTCCGAGCTGGGCATCGGCGAGCCAATCAAGGTGCACTCGATGCCGAACGAGGAGCAGGAAGCGGAGCAGGTGGCGATCATGATTTCGGCCGACCACTTCGAGCGCAAGAACAAGTGGGCCGACTACGCGATCCTGTACCGCGGCAACCATCAGGCGCGCGTGATCGAACAGGCGCTGCGCACCCAGCGCATTCCGTACACCATCTCGGGCGGCCAGAGCTTCTTCGATAAGGCGGAGATCAAGGACATCATGGCCTACCTGCGCCTGATGGCCAATCCGGACGACGATCCGGCCTTCATCCGCGCGGCCACCACGCCGCGCCGCGGTATCGGCCAGTCGACGCTCGAAGCGCTCGGATCGTTCTCCGGAAAATGGCAATGCTCGCTGTTCGAAGCCGTGTTCAAGGGCGGCATCGAAGCGCTGCTGAACGAACGCCAACTGCGGCCGCTGCAGGACTTCTGCAACTTCATCCTGGAACTGGAATCGCGCGCCACGCGTCCCGGCCCGTCGGGCAGCGGCGACAACGCGGCGCAAGTGCTGGACGACCTGATGGAAGGGATGCACTACGAGCACTACCTGTACGACTCTTTCGAAGAGCGCGCGGCGCAGGGCAAGTGGCAGAACGTGCTGGACTTCGTCAACTGGCTGAAGGACCGCGGCCGCGGCGGCAAGGACCGCGACGGCGAAGAGAAGAACGTCCTGGAGCTGACGCAGATGGTGGCCCTGATGTCGATGCTGGACGGGAAGGACGAAGAGCCGGACGCGATCCGCATGTCGACGCTGCATGCGTCGAAGGGGCTGGAGTACCCGCATGTCTTCCTGGTCGGCGTGGAAGAAGGCATCCTGCCGCACAAGGGCGACCCGGATACGCCGATTGAACTGCTGGCCCAGCGAATCGAAGAAGAGCGGCGCCTGATGTATGTGGGGATCACGCGCGCCCAGCGCACCTTGCAGCTCACCTGGTGCAAGAAGCGCAAGCGCGGCGGCGAGCATGTGCAGTGCGACATATCGCGCTTCATCGCCGAGATGGCGCTCGATGTCGGCACGGCCCCGCCGACGGAATCGGAAGTGCTGTCGCCGCGTGAGCGCCTGGCGCGCATGAAGGAATTGCTGTCGGCTCCACGCGACATGAACCCCGGTTGAATAGTGCTAGCATGGGAGCTCTTCCTTTCCGCAGGAGGCTTCCATGTTTGTACGCATATGCCTGCTCGCCGCCCTGGCGGGCGCAGCGCCGATCGCTGCCGCAGCTGATTTGGTCACCAAGCCCGAAGCCGAGGCCATGGTGAAGAAAGCCATGGGCTACCTCAAATCCAACGGCCGCGATAAGACCTACGCTGAAATCGACAAGAAAGACGGGCAGTTCGTCGATCGCGACTTGTACCTTGTGGTCTACGGCACCGATGGCGTCGTGCGCGCACATGGCGCCAATGCCAAGATGATCGGTAAGAACCT
Organism: Pseudoduganella violaceinigra DSM 15887; assembly: GCF_000425385.1. Taxonomy (GTDB): domain Bacteria; phylum Pseudomonadota; class Gammaproteobacteria; order Burkholderiales; family Burkholderiaceae_D; genus Rugamonas; species Rugamonas violaceinigra. The sequence goes on from NZ_KE384356.1 coordinate 540,821, forward strand.
GATGGAATTGAAGGATGTCGACGGCAAGCCTTTCGTGAAAGAGCGCGTCGAGATGGCGAAGAAAAAAGTCCCGTTCTGGCAGGACTACAAATTCAACAACCCGGTCACAGGCAAGATCGAACCCAAGACCATGTACTGCATGCCCGAGGAAGACATCATTCTTTGCGGTGGCGTCTACCTGAAGTAAGGCTGACCTTCGTCAAACAAGGGTGCGTCCCGCGAGCGCGGGCCGGAGAGATAATGGCAGCTACTGGAGCTGCCATGCCGAACAACATTGACCCGCTCGCTTATGAAGAGGACTTGACCAGAATTGGCGTGCCGCCCGACCAGGCACATGTGCACGCAGAGGCAATCGGTAAGGTGAAAGACGAGCTGGATGTACTGGACATCAAGCTCAAGTTCAACGACAGCGAAGGAAAAATTGAAAAGGCGATCTTAGAACTCAACACCAAGCTTGACCGCGCAAAGGTCGAACTGGACGTCAAGATAGACAGGACCAGGACCGAGCTCGAAGCCAAGATCGACAAAACCAAGGTCGAGCTCGAAGCCAAGATCGACAAGACCAAGGCTGAGCTCGAAGCCAAGATCGATAAAACCAAGGCTGAACTCGAAGCCAAGATCGATAAAACCAGGACCGAGCTCGAAGCCAAGATCGATAAAACCAAGGCTGAACTCGAAGCCAAGATCGATAAAACCAGGGCCGACCTCGAAGCCAGGATCGACAACACCAAGGCTGAACTGGACGCCAAAATCGATAAGACCCAGGCAGATCTTGAAAAAGCGATTCATCGCTGCAAGGTAGAAACGATTTTCTGGACAATTGGAATTGTGCTTTCCATCTGCTCGTTCCAAAGCTACATCGTCATCAATATGCTGAAGTAAAATGCCTGCTTTACCCGTAGCAGGAGCAGGCTGTGAGCAGCGAAGACCGTTTCATCGATATTGAAATTAAACTGGCGCACCAGGAAGACCTGGTGGAGTCGCTGAACCAGCGCGTCTATGAGCAGCAGAAACAGATCGATCAGCTGGAAGCGATGCTGGTGGCGTTGGCCGAGCGCGTCCGCAGCACGTCGCAAGCCAACCAGACCCCGCTCAACGAGCCGCCTCCCCACTACTGATCCCGCGCCGCCATGCGGCGGCGCATCGCAGGCTGGGCAGCACATCCAGCGCCACGGCCTCGGCGGTAACGCCATCAGGATCTCCAGCGCACACCCGGGGCCGGCCCCGGCCCCCGCCGCGCCCAGCCCGGGAATGTGTCCTGATCAGTTCAAACCATGAAACTTGCGTTTTGCTATCATCATGCGCACCGAGACATTACAACAGGAGAGAGAATGTTCCGTCCGAAACTGCTGGTGATCGCCGCCAGCCTGGCCGTCGCCGGCGCCGCGCATGCCGCCCTGCCGGCGTCCAACCCATTTGCGCAAGAGTCCAAGCTGCCCCTGAACTACCCCGCATTCGATCAGTTCAAGAACGAAGACTACGGTCCTGCCTACGAAGAAGGCATGCAGCAGCAGGCTGCGGAAGTCGCGAAGATCGCCAATAACAAAGCCGCGCCGACGTTCGACAACACCATCGTGGCGATGGAGCGCTCCGGCCGCCTGCTGGACCGCGTGAGCTCCGTGTTCGGCAACCTGTCCGGCGCCAACACCAATGATGCATTCGAAGCCCTGAACCGCGAGCTGGCGCCCAAGCTTTCCGCCCACAACGACGCGATCCGCCTGAACGAAAAGCTGTACGCCCGCATCAAGGCCTTGTACGACAAGCGCGACAAGCTCAAACTTGATCCGGAATCCAAGCGCCTGCTGGAACGCTACCACACCGATTTCGTGCGCGCCGGCGCCAGGCTGTCCGCCGCCGACAAGGAAAAACTGAAGGCCTACAATGCGGAACTGGCCGCCCTGTCCACCACCTTCAGCCAGAACGTGCTGAAGGAAGCCAATGCCTCCGCCCTGGTGGTCGACAGCCGCGAAGAACTGGCCGGCATGTCCGACAAGGCCATCGACTCCGCTGCCGCAGCCGCCAAGGCCAAAGGCATGGACGGCAAATTCCTGATCGCGATCGCCAACACCACCGGCCAGGCGCCGCTGGAAGTGCTGAGCAACCGCAGCACGCGTGAACGCCTGCTGGCCACTTCGATGGCGCGCGGCAGCCATGGCGGCGATTTCGACAACCGCGACGTGGTAAGGAAGATCGCCAGGCTGCGTGCTGAACGCGCCGCTTTGCTGGGCTACGCCTCGCACGCCGCCTACCAGCTGGAAGACCAGACCGCACACGATACCAATGCCGTCAACAAGCTGCTGGGCGAGCTGGTGAAACCGGCGGTAAATAACGCGCGCAAGGAGTCCGCCGATATCCAGGCCGTGATCGACGCGGAAAAAGGCGGCTTCGCCAACGCGGCGCAGGACTGGGCCTTCTATACCGAAAAAGTGCGCCAGGAGCGCTACGCTTTCGACCAGAACCAGCTCAAGCCGTACTTCGAACTGAACAGCGTGCTGCAGAACGGCGTGTTCTACGCCGCCACCAAGGTGTACGGCATCACCTTCAAGGAGCGTAAGGACCTGCCGGTCTACCAGCCGGACGTGCGCGTATTCGACGTGTTCGACGCCGACGGCAAGCAGTTGGCCATCTTCCTCGGCGATTTCTACGCGCGCAGCAACAAACGCGGCGGCGCCTGGATGAATGCCTATGTCTCGCAATCCTCACTGATGGGCACCAAGCCTGTGGTGGCCAACCACCTGAACATTCCCAAGCCGGCGGCCGGCGAACCGGCCCTGCTGACCTATGACGAAGCGCGTACCCTGTTCCATGAGTTCGGCCACGCGCTGCACGGCATGTTCTCCAATGTGAAGTACCCGCGCTTTGCCGGCACCCGCGTGCCGCGCGACTTCGTGGAATTCCCTTCGCAAGTCAACGAGATGTGGATGGCCTGGCCGGAAATCCTGAACAACTACGCCAAGCATTACCAGAGCGGCGCGCCGATGCCGAAGGAACTGCTGGACAAGGTGCAGGCTTCCGCCAAATTCAATGAAGGCTTCCGCACCACCGAGTACCTGGCCGCCTCGATCCTGGACCAGCGCTGGCACCAGTTGTCGGCCGACAAGATCCCGACCGACGTGCTGGGTTTCGAATCGTCCGTGCTGAAGGACGCCGGCATCGATTTCGCACCGGTTCCGCCACGCTACCGCACCACCTATTTCTCGCACGTGTTCGCGGGCGGCTATTCGGCGGGCTACTACGGCTACCTGTGGTCGGAGAAACTCGATGCCGACACGGTTGAATGGTTCACCGAAAACGGCGGCTTGCAGCGCAAGAACGGCGACCACTTCCGCAAAGCCCTGCTGTCCAAAGGCGGCACCATGGATGCGATGGAGATGTACCGCGCATTCCGCGGCCGCGACGCGAAAATCGAACCGCTGCTGGAGCGCCGCGGCTTGAAAGAGTAATCCCCGGGGTCAGGTCCCGACATGCGACACGCGTAGCGTGTTGCGTGTTGGGCCCTGACCCCGCTGACTTAAAGCCAACCGCCAATTCCAGCACCTCCCCCCGGATGGGTGTATAAAAGAGGTATAGCCACTTCAACGGGGAAAGGGATCATGGACACCAAGCTGAAGGAGACTCTGCGCCAATTGCACGCCACGCTGGCACATCACGGCCCGGTCGATGAGGAATTGCAAAGCCTGTTGCGCCAGCTCGATGGCGACATCAAGCAGATACTCGAGCAGCCGCCGGAAGCGGGAGGCGGCACCACCACGTACGGCCTGGCCGAGCGCACCCAGGAAATCACCGCCCAGTTCGCGGCCAAGCATCCGGCCCTGGAGCCAACCCTGCGCGAACTGACGCGTATCCTGGGCAATATGGGAATTTAAAATTCATGGGGTCAGGTCCGGACATGCGACACGCGCAGCGTGTTGCGTGTTCGGCCCTGACGCGCCACTGACCAAGAAAAAAAAAGAAGGCGGGCCGCAGCCCGCCTTCGGTATGGAACCCGGGGTATTACCGGCTGTCCGGCCGGCCCCCGGGAGGCCGGCCTTATGGGAAGGCCAGCATGGGCGGTTCTTCACCGCCAAAGTTGAAGTCAGGATGACGTTTGGCGATCATTTCCTCGATCTCCTTCATGCGCCGCACTGGCACGTCGACCATCATCAATACCTGACCTTGTTCAATCCGTTCCGCGTACTGCTCCAGCTTCTTGTTCGGCACCGCCGCCGCATTCATGCCGCTGGCCCAGCCGCCGAACAGTGCGCCGCCCAGCGTGACCAGCAAGATGGTCATGGTGCGCAGGGTCAGCCCTTCGGGTGGGAAAATGACCAGGAAGATGCCGGCGCACAGCCCCACAATCCCGCCGATGGCAATCCCCAGCTTGGCGCCGTGGATCAGGTCCGTTCTCAGCAGGAAATTGCAATCTGGCATGTCATCGGGCAGGGTGCCCTCTTTTGCCATGAAGTGGATATGCCGTTCTTCGATGCGTGCCAGCAGCAGTTCGTCCAGTTCCGCGCGGGCGGCCTTAACATTGGGAAGCATGTAGTACAGTCTGCGTCGCATGATTTTCACTCCATGGAAGACGTTGTATACCCGTTATAGCAAAAATGGCACGATGTTCAATGAATATTTGCCCAAAACAGCTTGCTGGAACGTCACAAGTTACTGAAACTTAAAGGTTTTTTGTGCGCGATGGCGGGCGGAAAGCGGTGAATTCCGGTACAATGCCGGGATGAATTCCCAAGCCAATCTTTTCGCGACCGTCGCCAAGCGGTCTGCGCGCGCTTCTGCCGCGCCTTTCCTCCCCATGTCCCGCGCCGAAATGGACGCCCTGGGCTGGGACCAGTGCGACGTCATCCTGGTGACCGGCGACGCCTACATCGACCACCCGAGCTTCGGTATGGCCCTGGTCGGCCGCCTGCTGGAAGCGCAAGGCTACCGCGTCGGCATCATCGCCCAGCCGGATTGGCACAACGTGGAATCGTTCCGCGCGCTGGGCAAGCCGCGCCTGTACTACGGCATCACCGCCGGCAATATGGACTCGATGGTCAACCGCTACACGGCCGACCGCAAGATCCGCTCCGACGACGCCTACACCCCGAACGCCGAACCGAACAAGCGCCCGGACCGCGCCGTGACCGTGTACGCGCAAAAGGCGCGCGAAGCCTTCCCCGGCACGCCGATCATCATCGGCTCGATCGAAGCCTCGCTGCGCCGCATCGCCCACTACGACTATTGGTCGGACAAGGTGCGCAAATCGGTGCTGACCGAGTCCAAGGCCGACCTGCTGATCTTCGGTAACGCCGAGCGCGCCCTGGTCGACCTGACCCGCCGCCTGGACATGGGCGAAAAGATCAAGGAAATCAAAGACCTGCGCGGTACCGCCTTCCTGGTGCCGCATGGCTGGCTGCCGTCCGACGAATGGTCGGTGCACAACTCGAACCGCGTCGACGTGCCGGGCCGCGTCGACCCGCATCCCGATCCTTACGCCATGGCGAAGGAAGACAAGAAGGAATGCGCCACCGAGAACGCCGCGCCGGAACCGGTGATCAAGCCGGTCATCATCATGAGCCGCGAAGAGCGCCTGGCGGCCGCCAAGGAAAAGCACAACAAGACCGTGGTGCGCCTGCCATCCTACGAGGTGGTGAAGGAAGACCCGGTCATGTACGCCCACGCCTCGCGCGTGTTCCACCTCGAATCGAATCCGGGCAATGCGCGCGCACTGGTGCAGCAGCACGGCGACCGCGACGTGTGGATGAACCCGCCGCCGCTGCCGCTGGCCATGGACGAAATGGACGGCGTGTACGACATGGAGTACTCGCGCGCCCCGCATCCAAGCTATGGCAACGCCAACATCCCGGCCTGGGAGATGATACGTTTCTCGGTCAACATCATGCGCGGCTGCTTCGGCGGCTGCACCTTCTGCTCGATCACCGAGCATGAAGGCCGCATCATCCAGAGCCGTTCCGAGCCGTCCATCCTGCGCGAGATCGAACATATCCGCGACAAGACCAAGGGCTTCACCGGCATCATCTCCGATCTGGGCGGCCCGACCGCGAATATGTATCGCCTGTCCTGCAAGGAAAAAGAGATCGAAGAGACCTGCCGCCGCCTGTCCTGCGTCTACCCGTCGATCTGCGTCAACCTGGGCACCGACCACAGCAAGCTGATCCAGCTGTACCGCAAGGCGCGCGAGATCAAGGGCGTGAAGAAGATCCTGATCCAGTCCGGCCTGCGCTACGATCTGGCCGTGCGCTCGCCCGAGTACGTGAAGGAACTGGTGACCCACCACGTGGGCGGCCTGCTGAAGATCGCGCCGGAGCACACCGAAACCAATGTGCTGAGCAAGATGATGAAGCCGGGCATCGGCGCCTACGACGAGTTCAAGGCGATGTTCGAGAAGTTCTCGCTGGAAGCGGGCAAGAAACAGTACCTGATTCCTTACTTCATCGCCGCCCACCCGGGCACGACGGACGAGGACATGCTGAACCTGGCGCTGTGGCTGAAGAAGAATAACTTCCGCCTCGATCAGGTGCAGACCTTCATGCCGACGCCGATGGCCATGGCCAGCGCCATGTACCACTCGCGTAAAAATCCCTTGCACAAGGTGACCGAGACTTCGGAAAACGTGGAAACCCCGCGCACGCTGAAGCAGCGCCAGGCCCACAAGGCCTTCCTGCGCTACTACGATCCGAAGAACTGGCCGATCCTGCGCGAGACCCTGCGCCGCATGGGGCGCGGCGACCTGATCGGCGATGGCGAACGCCACCTGATTCCGCCATTCCGTGTCGGCGAGGAAAACTTCAAGGCCTCGGCCGGCAAGCGCGCCATGCCGATGCTGGCGCCAGGCCAGCAGAAGCGCGGCGCCGGCCTGCCGCCGCCGGCCCACGTCGGCCGCGGCAGCAAGCCGAATGCGCTGACCGGTTCGATGACGGCCCGCGCGGCGCTGGAGACCAAGGCGCGTCCTTCCATCCTCGACACCATCAAGGTCAAGCCGAAGGCCGCATCGGCCAAGGCCGGCGGCCGCCCTGGCCCCAATAAGCGCTGACGTGCTATCGCCTGCTGCAATTCCATAGGACTTTGCAGCAGGAATGCCACACTCGGCGCGCCGCGCGCGGCGAAGCGGATACAATCGGCGGGTAGACTCCGCCAACTTTGTATCCGGATAAAACGTGCCCCAATTCCTGGCTGGCCTGTTCGTATTGCTGTTGCTGTCGGTCCCTGCGCCGTGGGCGCGGGCGCAGGAGCGCGTCACCCTGCAACTCAAACACAGCCACCAGTTCCAGTTTGCCGGCTACTACGCGGCGCTGGAAAAAGGCTATTACCGCGAGGCCGGCCTGGATGTCCAGATCCTCGAGGGCGTGGACGGCGCCGAACCGGAGCGCGCCGTGCTCAACGGCCGCGCCCAGTATGGCGTCGGCAACAGCAGCCTGCTGCTGGCCCGCCTGTCCGGCAAGCCGGTGGTGGTGCTGGCCGTGGTCTTCCAGCATTCCCCTTACGCGCTGGCGATGCGCCAGACCGGTCCGGCGCCCGATATCCGCAGCATTATCGGCAAGCGCGTGATGATCGGCTCCCTGACCGACGAACTGACCCAGGCCGACGAAGTCATGGCCTACCTGCGCAAGGAAGGCATCAATCCCAACCAGCTGGTGCGGGTGGAGCACAGCTTCAATCCGGAGGACCTGGCCAAGGGCAAGGTCGACGCCATGTCGATCTTCGTCAGCAATGAGCCGGACTATCTGGACCGCCTCGGTTTCCCCTACGATATCTACAGTCCGCGCGCGGCCGGCATCGACTTTTACGGCGACAACCTGTTCACCAGCGAAGCGGAAATCAAGAACCACCCGGACCGCGCGCGCGCCTTCCGCGCCGCCAGCTTGCGCGGCTGGCAGTATGCGATGAGCCACCAGGATGAAATTGTTGACCTGATCCTGAGTAAGTACTCGCGCCGGCACGACCGCATGCACCTGCTGTACGAAGCGCGCCAGATGGTGCCGCTGGTGCAGCCGGTGCTGGTGGAAATCGGCTATATGAACCCGGACCGCTGGCAGCACATCGCCGACATCTACACGGAGCTGGGCATGCTGCCCAAAGGCGCCACCTGGAACGGCTTCCTGTACAGCGCCGACCAGGGCTCGGACCTGACCTGGCTGTACCGCATACTGGGCGTGGCGGCGGGTCTGCTGGTGCTGGGCGCCATGATCCACTTCTCGCTGTTGACGCGCGAACGCACCCGCGCCGAGGAAACCATCCGCAAGGGCGAACAGCGCTTCCGCACCATGTTCGAAGCGGCGCCGATGGGCATTGCCCTGATCGACTCGAGCGGCGGCCAGTTCCGCGATGTCAATCCGCGCTTCGCCGAGATTGCCGGCCGCTCGGCGCAGGAAATGCGCAGCAGCCGCTGGCTGGAAATCTGCCACCCGGAAGACGTGGCCCCGGAGCAGGAAAAGATGGCGCAGCTGGCGGCGCAGCAGATCGCCGGCTTCAAGATGGAGACGCGCCTGGTGCGCCCCGACGGCCGCATCGTCTGGGTCGAAGCGTCGATCAATGCGGTGGAGTCGGAGAGCCAGCCGCACCACCTGTGCATGATCGAAGACATCACCGAGAAAAAGGAAACCGAGGCGCTGATCTGGCAGCAGGCCAACTTCGACACGCTGACCCAGCTGCCGAACCGGCGCATGTTCCTCGACCGGCTGCAGCACGATATCCTGAAGTCGCGCCGCGACGGCACCCGCATCGCCATCCTGTTCATCGACCTGGACCACTTCAAGGAAGTCAACGACACCCTGGGCCACCACCAGGGCGACGTGCTGCTGGTGGAGGCCGCGCGCCGCATCGGCGCCTGCGTACGCCAGTCGGACACCGTGTCGCGCCTGGGCGGCGACGAGTTCACCGTGATCCTGCCGGAGCTGTCGCAGGTGGACCGGGTGGAGAACATCGCCCAGAAGATCATCGACAGCCTGCGCATGCCTTTCCAGCTGGGGCAGGAACAAGCCTTCATCTCCGCCTCGATCGGCATCACGATCTACCCCGACGATGCCGGCAATATGGAAGACCTGATGAAGCACGCCGACCAGGCCATGTACGCCGCCAAGGGCGCCGGCCGCAACCGCTTCAGCCACTTCACGCCGGCTCTGCAGGTGGCGGCGCTGAACCGCATGCGCCTGACCAACGACTTGCGCGGCGCCCTGAAAGGCAACCAGCTCAAGCTGTACTTCCAGCCCATCGTGCATCTGCCGACCGGCAAGATCCACAAGGCCGAAGCCCTGATCCGCTGGGAGCATCCGCAGCGCGGCATGGTCAGCCCGCTGGAATTCATCCCGCTGGCCGAAGCGAGCGGCCTGATTGTCGATATCGGCGAATGGGTGTTCCGCGAATCGGCGCAATGGGTCAAGCGCTGGCGCGCGGAAGTGCATCCCGGCTTCCAGGTCAGCCTGAACCAGTCGCCGATGGAATTCCAGCGCGAGCGGGCCAGCTATGCCGACTGGCTGGCCTACCTGAAGCAGCTGGACGTGCCGGGCGAAAGCATCGTGGTGGAAATCACGGAAGGCCTGCTGCTCGACGCGAACACCAGCGTCACCGACAAGCTGCTGCAGCTGCGCGACGCCGGCATCCAGGTCGCGCTGGACGATTTCGGCACCGGCTACTCTTCATTGTCCTACCTGAAGAAGTTCGACATCGACTACCTGAAGATCGACCGCAGCTTCACCCGCAACCTGGCGCCCGATTCCAGCGATATGGCGCTGTCCGACGCGATCATCGTGATGGCCCACAAGCTCGGCCTGAACGTGATCGCCGAAGGCGTGGAAACCACCGAGCAGCGCGACCTGCTGGCGGGCGCCGGCTGCGACTATGGCCAGGGTTATTTGTTCGCCCGGCCGCTTCCCGCCGAAGACTTCGACACCCTGCTGCACCAGCAGACCACGCCCCAGGCCACTGCGGCATGAAAGCATGCTAGACTAGCGCCGCTTTTCCTTCCTTGAATGCGCTGCTGCAAGCGAGGACGTCTACCGCGAACTTCGCGGGTACGCAACACGTCCCTGGCAGCCATGAACAATTACATCAGACTTCAACGGGCTTTTGCCCGCGCAGGCATCGCCGTCGACTATCGCGACGGCGTGTACCACATCACAAACGAGACAGCGCAGGCGCAGATCCTGCTGCCCGCCAGCCTTCCCCTGGAAGAGAAGGCGGTGCGCCAGTTGCTGGAATTTGCGTCCGTCCGCAGCCACGGCGACGCGCGCGGTGTCTGCAAGGCCTGCGCCACACCGGACGTCCATCCAGGCGCGATCGCGCCAGTCGGCAGCATCGTGGCCACCGACCACGATTTCGTGATCCCGGCTGCCATCGGCACCGACATCAACTGCGGCATGCGGCTGCTCACCACCGGCCATACGCTGCAACAGCTGGCACCGCACAAGGAGCGCCTGGTGCAGCGTTTGACGCGCAGCCTGCTCGATAATGGCCGCGACGTGCCGGCGAGCACCGCGGCATTCCGCGCGCTGTTCGATCTTGGGCCGGCAGCCTTCCTGCATGAGATGCCGCGCCATGGCCTGTGGCGCGACATGGACCACGGCCGCCTGGAGGCCGAACTGGCGGGCTGCGTCGGCCTGCACAGCTTTAGCGGCGCCGCGCGGCACGCGCCCGAAGCCTACATCGGCCAACGCCACAGCGTCTTCCGCGACCCCAATCTGGGAACGCCCGGCGGCGGCAACCATTTCGTCGAGCTGCAGGTGGTGGACGAGGTGCTGGATCGCCATGCCGCGTACCGCGCCGGGCTCAAGGCGGGCGATGTGGCCGTGATGATCCACAGCGGCTCGCGCGACCTGGGCTTCTTTGTCGGGCAGGCCTGGATGGACCGGGCGCGGGCCGAGTGGCCGGCCGGTGTGCGGCATCCTGCCAGCGGGCTGTACGGCCTGTCGGGGCCCCTCGCCCGCGAGTACCTGGAGGCGATGGGCGTCGCCGCCCGCTATGCCTGGGCCAACCGCCTGGTGCTGGCGGAGCTGGTGCGCAAGGACCTCGAAGCAACCGTCGGCGCGTCGGCATCGCGGCTGGTGGTCGACGTGCCGCACAATGTCGTGCTGGCGGAGCAAGGCATGAACATCCACCGCAAGGGCGCCACCCCGGCGCACGATGGCCAGTTCGCGCTGATTCCGGGCTCCATGGGCGACAGCTCTTTCCTGGCCACTGGTCTGGGCAATCCCGACTGGCTTTGGTCGTGCAGCCATGGCGCGGGGCGGCGCATGCGGCGCCAGGAAACGCGGGCCTTGCGCCCTGCCGCCGCACAGGGCGGGCAACCGTGGCAGTGCGTCACCTTGCGGGAGGAGCGGAGGATCGAAGAAGCGCCGTCCGCGTACAAGCCGATCGGGCCGGTGATTTCTGCACAGGAGGATGCCGGCTTGATCCAGGCTGCGGTCAAGTTTCGCCCATGGATCACATTCAAAGCCTGACGATGGCGGCATACTTGACCCAAATCAAAGTCAAACCGCCTGGCGAGAACCTATAGTTACTCCCGAACTAACGACGGAGTATGAAATGGTTAAAGAAAAACAGGCTTATATGGTCGGCGCCGGCATCGGTAACCTGGCGGCGGCGGCCTTCATGATCCGCGACGGCAAAATGCGCGGCGGGCAGATCCGGATTTTTGAATCGCTGGGCGTCGCGGGCGGCAGCCTGGATGGCGCAGGCAATGCGCAGGACGGCTATCGCCTGCGCGGCGGCCGCATGCTGACCACGGATAACTACGAGTGCACCTGGGACCTGTTCGCATCGATCCCGTCCCTGGTCCATCCCGGGCAGTCGGTGCTGGATGAGACGCTGGCCTTCAACGCACTGCACAAGTCGCACTCCCAGGCGCGCCTGGTCGACCGCAACCGCCACAAGGTGGACGTGACGAATATGGGCTTCAGCCTGCGCGACCGGATGGAGCTGCTCAAGCTGCACGAGGCCGACGAGGCATCCCTTGGCAACAGCCCGATCACCGACCACCTGTCGCCGGAATTCTTCGAAACCCCCTTCTGGTATATGTGGGCCACGACCTTCGCCTTCCAGCCCTGGCATAGCGCGGTGGAATTCAAGCGCTACCTGCACCGCTTCATGAAGGAGTTCTCGCGCATTGAAACCCTGGCCGGCGTCAAGCGCACGGTATTCAACCAGTACGACTCGCTGGTAAAGCCGCTGCAAGCGTGGCTGGTGCAGCAGGGCGTGCGCATCGAGACCGGCTGCACCGTGACCGACATCAAGCTGGAAGACTCGCCCGACGAGCTGCTGGTGCATGCGATCGAACTCAAACGCGAAGGCCAGCGCGAACTGCTGCCGATCGGCCCGGACGACCTGGTGTTCTTCCAGAACGGGTCAATGACCGATGCATCGAGCTTCGGCAGTATGAACGCCGCGCCGCCGCGCTACGACCGCCACCAGAGCGGCGGCTGGAAGCTGTGGGAGCGCCTGGCGGAAGGCCGTCCTGAACTCGGCAATCCGGCCGCCTTCAACCGCAACATCCAGCAGTCGTGGTGGGAGTCCTTTACCGTGACGCTGCACGATGACGCCTTCTTCGAGCAGATGCAAGCCTTCTCCGGCAACGTCGCGGGAAGCGGCGGGCTGGTGACCTTCAAGGATTCCAACTGGTTCATGTCGGTCGTGCTGGCGCACCAGCCGCATTTCGCCAACCAGCCGGCCAATGTGAAGGTGTTCTGGGGCTACGCACTGCATCCGGACCGGGTCGGCAATTTCGTCGCCAAGCCGATGGCCGATTGCACCGGCGAAGAAATCCTGCGCGAACTGGCCGGGCACCTGAACTTCGAGCCGGAAGTGTTCGCGCAAGCCAATTGCATCCCTTGCCGCATGCCTTACATCACCAGCATGTTCATGCCGCGCAATTGCAGCGACAGGCCGCTGCCTGTGCCTGCCGGCTCGCGCAACCTGGCGCTGGTCAGCCAGTTCGTGGAAGTGCCGGACGACGTGGTGTTCACGGTTGAATACTCGGTGCGCGCGGCGCAGATGGCCGTCTACCAGCTGCTTGGCATCGACCGCGAAGTGCCGCCGATCAAACGCCATGACAAGACGCTGGAAGTGATGCTGGCCGCCCTGGTCAAGGCTGCCTGATAGAGTAAGCGGGCGGCCGATCGGCGAATCCTTGACCTGGCTCAAGGATTGTTCGCTCGCGTCCGCGCCCTGGATGGTGACACGCCATGACCACAGCGAACATCATATGGTTCAAAGCTGTTCTCCTACGTTGGTTCCGCCGCATGCGCAGCACTGTGCCTCCTTAATCGGCGGAAAAATCACGCCTCCCAGTAAATAGGACAATACGACAAAAGAACGCGACGACCAAGGCACCGTCGTGCGGCAATCGCCGCTGCCGCAGTTGCGGCAGATGGCAGCCGGGTGCGGCGCTTGCTCTTGCAAGGCGGCTTCGAATTCGCCTGAGTCGCGCTGGGCCAGCACAGCGCGCGCCTGTTGCAGGCAGGTGGCGGGCACTTGTAACCGAACTCCTCCCAGCGCATGCGCCAGCGGCCAGCTGGCACGCACATGGTGCTCGCTGGCCAGAAAAGCTGGAATTTCTTCGGATTCCAGCAGTCCGCGGCTAATGTGGGCTGTCAGCAGGTTGTCATGGATTTCGATCGTGGCCAACATGAAACATTTATTTCTGTTAATTAAAAAAGAGGCAAGACGATAGGCTAAAGCTGACGGCTAGGCAACCATTTTCCCGCCAACAGGCGATAATGACGATCGCATTTCGCGGTTTTGATAGACAAAGACTATTGAGTCTATTTGTACAATCAAATTTCCAAATCTACGGGAAGGCCTTAAACTGGCGTCTCATTGATTCACAAACCCACGAGGAAACCACAATGTCCCTGATTAACACCCAAGTAAAACCATTCAAGGCCACCGCATACCACAACGGCAAATTCGTTGACCTGAGCGAAGAATCCCTGAAAGGCAAGTGGTCCGTGTTCGTGTTCTACCCAGCCGACTTCACCTTCGTGTGCCCAACCGAACTGGAAGACCTGGCAGACCACCACGCAGAATTCGCCAAGCTGGGCGTGGACGTGTACGGCATCTCGACCGACACCCACTTCGCTCACAAGGCATGGCACGACACCTCCGACGCCATCAAGAAAGTGCAGTACGCCCTGATCGGCGACCCAACCGGCACCCTGACCCGCAACTTCGAAGTGATGATCGAAGAAGAAGGCCTGGCACTGCGCGGCACCTTCGTGATCAATCCGGAAGGCTTCATCAAAGTGATGGAAGTGCACGACAACGGCATCGGCCGCGACGCTGCTGAACTGCTGCGCAAAGTGAAGGCAGCCCAGTACGTGGCTTCCCACCCAGGCGAAGTGTGCCCAGCCAAGTGGACTGAAGGCGCAGCGACCCTGAAGCCATCGCTGGACCTGGTCGGCAAGATCTAAGCCAGACGGCATTCAGCCCTGCTGAAGGCAAGCGGCGGCCCTACGGGGCCGCCTTGAGGCGTTGAAGCGGTACCTGCCGCAACCGACTAATCAGAAAGGAATCGCCATGCTGGATGCAGACCTGAAAGCCCAACTCTCCTCCTACCTGGAGCGCGTTGTCCACCCGATCGAAATCGTGGCGCACACGGACGCCTCCGCCAAAGCGCAGGAAATGTCCGCCCTGCTGCAGGACATCGTCTCCGCCGGCCACGGCAAGATCAGCGTTGTCGCAGGCAGCAACGACACGGCCCGCAAGCCTTCCTTCGACATCAACCGCAAGGGCACCGATATCGGCGTGAGTTTCGCCGGCATCCCGATGGGCCACGAATTCACCTCCCTGGTGCTGGCGCTGCTGCAAGTGGGCGGCCACCCGATCAAGCTGGATGAGAAAGTCATCGAGCAGATCCGCAACCTGGACGGCGATTTCGTCTTCGAGACCTTCATCTCGCTGAGCTGCCATAACTGCCCGGAAGTGGTGCAGGCGCTTAACGCCATGTCCGTGATCAACCCACGCATCAAAGTGGTGGCGGTGGACGGCGGCGTGTTCCCGAAAGAAGTCGAGGAACGCCAGGTGATGGCCGTGCCGATGATGTACCTGAATGGCCAGCACTTCGGCCAGGGCCGCACCAACGTCGAGGAAATCCTCGCCAAGCTCGATACCGGCGCCTCGGCCCGTGCAGCGGAAGAATTAAGCAAGAAAGACGTGTTCGACGTGCTGATCGTCGGCGGCGGCCCCGCGGGCGCTGCCGCGGCCATCTACACGGCGCGCAAAGGCATCCGCACCGGCGTGATCGCCGACCGTTTCGGCGGCCAGGTGCTGGATACCCTGTCGATCGAGAACTTCGTCTCGGTGAAGGAAACCGACGGCCAGAAATTCGCGGTCTCGCTGGAGCAGCACGTCAAGGAATACGAAGTTGACATCATGAACACCCAGCGCGCATCGAAGATCGTGCCGGGCAAGATCAAGGAAGTGCACACCGAGAGCGGCGCCGTGCTGAAAGCCAAATCGGTGATCATTTCGACCGGCGCCCGCTGGCGCGAAATCAATGTGCCGGGCGAGAAGGAATACCGCAACCATGGCGTGGCCTACTGCCCGCACTGCGACGGCCCGCTGTTCAAAGGCAAGCGGGTGGCGGTGATCGGCGGCGGCAACTCGGGCGTGGAAGCGGCGATCGACCTGGCCGGCATCGTCGAGCATGTGACCCTGATCGAATTCGGCGCGGAACTGCGCGCCGATGCGGTGTTGCAGCGCAAGCTGGCGACCCTGCGCAACGTCAAGGTGATCAAGTCGGCGCAAACCTCCGAGATCCATGGCGACGGCAAGAAGGTCGTCGGCTTGAGCTATACCGACCGCGAAAGCGGCCAGTCGCACCGCGTCGACCTGGAAGGCGTGTTCGTGCAGATCGGCCTGGTGCCCAATACCGAATGGCTGAAGGGCACGATCGACTTGTCCAAGCACGGCGAGATCGAAGTCGATGCGAAAGGCCAGACTTCCGAGACCGGCATCTTCGCTGCGGGCGACGTCACTACCGTGCCGTACAAGCAGATCGTGATCGCCGTGGGCGAAGGCGCCAAGGCCGCGCTGGGCTCCTTCGACTACCTGATCCGCTCCAGCGCCGACGACGAGCCTGCGGCCAAGGCAGCTTAAAGCTGTATGACCTGCGCGACCGGCACCTGGGGTTCCAGGTGGCTGGTCAGCAGCACCACTCCTTCGCGCGCGGCCAGCCGGCCGCGCACATAGTCCATCGCCGCGGCGTCCAGGCCGTTGAACGGTTCATCGATCAGCAGCACCGCCACCGGCAGGGCAAAGGCGAGCGCCAGCTGCATCTTCTTGTGCTGGCCCAGTGAAAGCGCCGAGACCGGCTGGTTGAGCACCGGCAGCAGGCGCATGGCGCGCAATTCCTCATCCAGCAAAGCCGCATCCGTGCCCGGATACAGGGCGACATGCAGGTCCAGCATCTCGCGCACCGTCAGCCATGGCAGTTGCGGCGTGTCGCCGCCGCAGTAGAAGCATTGCCGGCGGTAGGCCAGCGGCTGCGCCGCCTGGTCGATGCCGTCGATGGCGATGCGGCCGTGATGCGGGGCCATGGCGCCGGCCACCAGCTTCATCAGGGTAGTCTTGCCTGCGCCATTCTCGCCGCGCAGCCAGGTGATGCCCGCCCCGGCCTGCATGGCGAAGCCGCGGAACAGCACGCGGCCGGTGTATTCGAAATTCAGGGATTCGATGGTCAGTGCCATAGTTCGCTTCCGATGGCGGTCAACAGGAGGATGGACAGGGTCACCAGCACCACGCGCCCTCGCGGGGCTGCCGGCATGACGACGACGGCGAGGGATGCCGCCGTGGCCGCGCACAGCCACAACACCGCCAGGCCGTGGCGCAGGCCGCTGGCAGGCCACGCAAGCAACTGGGCCGCCGCGACGGCCAGCACCAATGCGCCAGGCAGGAGGGGAAAGGCGCGCGCCGCGAACAGCAGCGGCTTTTCCGCCAGCGGCCACATCGCAAGCGATGGCGCCATTGCCGCGGCCTGCTCGCGCACGGCCTTGTCGCCGCGGTCGACCAGCAAGACCAGCGCCGCACTGGCGAACAAGCCCAGCGCAGCGCGCGGAAGCGGCAGTGCGTGCCTGGTCCACGCCAGCGCGCCCGCCAGGGCGGCCAGCAGCAGTACGCACTGCTGGATGCCCACTTTGTTTTCCGCGCGCCAGCACGGCAGCCAGAAGAGCCGGCGCCACAGCGCGAGATAGCGGGGCCGCAGCGGGCGGGCGGTGTATTCGCTCGCGGCAGGCGCTGCGGCGGACTCCATGCGACCGGGCGCGCGCGGAATGCGGGGATTGCGCAGGCCAAGGCGGCGTGCGGCGACAACGGCAGCCGCCAGGACCCAGCCCAGTATGACAGCGGCCGCCAAGGCCGCAAGCGAGCGCCCCCACACGGGCCGCAGCCATGCCGGCCACTGGTAGAGCCAGATGACGGCGGAAACGGCGCTGATGGCTGCCACCCAGCTGACAATGCGGCCCGCCACCAGCAGGTCGGCGCGCCAGCCCAACGCCGGCGCCACAGGCAGCGTGCGTTCCCACGCCACCGCATCGGCCGGGTGCAGACGCTTGCGCAGCAGCGCTACCGGCAGCGCGACCAGCAAGGCTTGCCCGGCGATGGCCGCCGATGCCAGCGCCGGCCCATGGCTGACCGACATCATCACTGGCATGGCGAGGAACGCCAGCAAGCCGAGCATGACCGGCGCAAACACCAGTCCGAGGATTTCAAGGGAATTGACCATGCTGGCAAGGAATTGCCGCAGGGAGTGGCGCGCCATCTGGGTACGGTAACGGATGTAAGGGTGCATCCTGCGCATGGCTCCGGAAATGAAAAAAGCCCCGATTCGCATCGGGGCTTTTTTCTGAATATTGGCGGAGCGGACGGGGCTCGAACCCGCGACCCCCGGCGTGACAGGCCGGTATTCTAACCAACTGAACTACCGCTCCAATTCTTCTTCAGTGAGTGGTGGGCGCTGAGAGGCTCGAACTCCCGACCTAATCCTTGTAAGGGATCCGCTCTACCAACTGAGCTAAGCGCCCCTGCTTTCACTGTCTAACGTTTGTCACAACGTTCAGAAGAGGCCGCATTATAGGATGGATTTTGAAAGCTGCGCAAGCGTTTTTCCAAAAAACCTCAAAATTATTTGGAGACCCCGATTTGCGACAGCAGCCAGGCCATCTCGAACGCCTTCTCCTCCAGCGCGTTATAGCGTCCGGAGGCGCCGCCATGGCCCGCGCCCATATTCACTTTCAGCAGCAGCGGATTGCTGTCGGTCTTGTTGCGGCGCAGCTTGGCGACGTACTTGGCCGGTTCCCAATACATCACCTGGCTGTCATTCAGGCCCGTGGTGACCAGCATGGCTGGATAATCTTTCATCAAGATGTTGTCATAAGGGGAATAGCTGAGCATATAGTCGTAAGCCGCCTTCTCGTTCGGGTTGCCCCATTCCAGGTATTCGCCGGTGGTCAGCGGCAGGCTGGCGTCCATCATGGTGTTCATCACGTCCACGAAAGGCACGGCCGCATGCACGGCCTTGAACAGGTCCGGGCGCATATTCACCACGGCGCCCATCAGCAGGCCGCCGGCGCTGCCGCCCTGGATCGCCAGGCGGTCCGGGCTGGTCCACTTCTGCTGGACCAGGTATTCGGCGCTGTCGATGAAGTCATTGAAGGTGTTCATCTTCTTCATCAGCATGCCGTCGTCATGCCAGGCCTCGCCCATATCGTTGCCGCCGCGGATTTGCGCCGCCGCATAGACCACGCCGCGCTCGAGCATGCTGAGGCGGGCCAGCGAGAAGTTGGCTTCCATCGGGATGCCGTAGGAACCGTAGGAGTACAGCACCAGCGGCGCCGAGCCGTCCAGCTTCACGCCTTTTTTGTAGGCCACCCACAGCGGCACCTTGACGCCGTCGCGCGCGGTGGCCCACAGGCGCTTGGTCTCGTACTGGCTGAAATCGAAGCCGCCCGCCACTTCCTGCTTTTTCAGCACGGTGCGCTCGCCGGTCTTCATGTCGATGTCCATGATGGTGGACGGCGTCAGCGGCGACTGGTAGCTGATGCGGTACTTGACCAGGGTTTCGTCTTCGTTGGCCTTGGGCACCGGCATCGATACGTAGACGTCGTCGTCGAACTTCACCGTCAGCCATTTTTTGGAAGCGAAATCGTAGATGCGGGTGCGGTTCAGCGCGCGCGACTTCTCGTCCAGCACCAGGAACCCGTTGAACACGCTGGCGTTCTGGATCAGGGTGTCCTTGTCATGCGCGACCAGTTCGGTCCACTTCGTCGGATGGGACAGCGGCGCTGTCACGACGCGGAAGTTCTTGGCGCCCTTGTTGCTCAGGATGTACAGCGTGCCGTCGCGTTCCTGCACCGTATAGCGGTGGCCTTTTTCGCGGCCCAGCACGGGCTTGAACGTCGCCTGCGGGTGCTTGGACGGCAGCATCCAGACCTCGTTGGTGTCGGTGGAGAGGGCGATCAGGTAGACGTTCTTCTTGTCGTGGTACAGCTCCAGCGAGAACTGCTCGACCGGCTCCTGGTAGACCTGCTGCGGCTGGCCGCCCAGGGACAGGCGGAATACGCGGTCGGAACGTTTGGTGGTGGCGTCTTCCTGGGTCACGAACAGGGTCTTGTTGTCCGCGGCCCAGGCCAGCGACGTCACGCGCGGCATGCTGGTGGACAGCACTTTGCCGGTCTGCAGGTCCTTGACATGCAGCGCATACTGGCGGAAGCCGGTGCTGTCGGTGGTGTAGGCCAGCAGCTTGCCGTCCGGGCTGGCCATCATCGCGCCCAGGTGGAAGAATTTCAGGCCCTCGGCCATCGCGGGCTGGTCGAGCAGGATTTCCTCGGCCGCAGCGGCATCGTAGCTGCCGTCGCGGGCGGCCTTGCGGCGGCAATTCAGGGGATACTGCTGACCGGCTTCGATGCGGGTGTAATAGTAGTAGCCGTTCAGGCGCGCCGGGACCGACAGGTCGACGGGCTGGGTACGGTCCTTGAATTCCTTGAACAGGCTGGCGGCCAGCGGCCTGATGCCTTCGGTCATGGCGGCGGTGTAGGCATTCTCCGCCTTCAGGTAATCGATGACGGCGGGATCATCCTTTTCGCGCAGCCAATGGTAGTCGTCGCTGACCTGCTCGCCGTGGCGGGTCTCCATCCATTGGGTCTTGGCCGCAAGGGGCGGCTGCGGCAAGTCGGCTGCCAGGGCGGGAACGGCCAGCAGCGGCAGCAGCAGGCTTGCAACAAGTTGTCGGGACACGTGTAGCTCCTTTGAAAAATGTGCAATGATTCTAGGATGCGGTAGTTAAAAATACAACAATGAACTCGATCGATTCCCTCTACGGCCGGGTCGGCAGGCGCCTGCTGCCCTTCCTCTTCCTATGCTACGTGGTCGCCTACCTCGACCGCGTGAACGTCGGCTTTGCCAAGCTGCAGATGCAGGCCGACCTGCAGTTGTCCGAGACCGTGTACGGGATCGGCGCCGGCATCTTCTTTGTCGGCTACTTCCTGTTCGAAGTGCCGGCCAACCTGCTGATGCTGCGCGTCGGCGCGCGGCGCTGGATCGCGCGCATCATGGCCAGCTGGGGCCTGGTGTCGGCCGCCATGCTGTTCACGGACAGCGCCACCGGTTTCTATCTGATGCGCTTCCTGCTCGGCGTGGCGGAGGCGGGCTTCTTCCCGGGGGTGATCATGTACCTGACCTACTGGTACCCGGCGCAGCGGCGCGCGCGCATCGTCGCCATCTTCATGAGCGGCGTCGCGGTGGCGGGCGTGGTGGGCGGGCCGCTGTCGGGCTGGATCATGTCGCACTTCGCGGGCCGCGGTGGCCTGGCCGGCTGGCAGTGGCTGTTCCTGCTGGAGGGCTTGCCGGCGGTGGCGCTGGGCGTGCTGGCCCTGGCCTTCCTCGATGACGGCATCGACGATGCGGCCTGGCTGAACGACGAGGACAAGGCGCTGCTGAAACAAGAGCTGGCGCGCGATGGCGAGCCGCGCGCGCAATGGGCGCTGCGCCATGTCTTCGGCAGCAGCCGCGTGTGGATACTGGCGCTGCTGTACTTCCTGTTCGTGATGGGCTTATACGGCGTCGGCTTCTGGCTGCCGCAGCTGATCCGCAACTCCGGCGTGCAGGACGTGCTCGACATCGGCCTGCTGACCGCCATCCCCTACGGCATTGCAGCGGTGGCGATGATCGCCTGCGCCCGCCATTCCGACCGCAGCGGCGAGCGGCGCTGGCACCTTGCGCTGGCGGCCTTCATCGGCGCGGCGGGATTGCTGGCATCGACGCACTATGCGCACAACCCGGTGCTGGCGCTGGCTGCGTTGAGCGTGGCGACGGCGGGCATCCTCAGCACCTTCCCGGTGTTCTGGACCGTCCCGACCGCCATGCTGGGCGGCACGGCGGCGGCAGCGGGCATCGCGATGATCAATGCACTGGGCAACCTGGCGGGCTTTGTCAGCCCATATCTGGTGGGGGCCATCAAGGACGCCACGCACAGCACGGCCAATGGCATGCTCCTGCTGGCGGCCAGCCTGGCCGCGGGCGGTGCGCTGGTGCTGCTGTGCGTGGGACGAAAGGGAGACATGCTGTGAAGACCGGGCGCGAACTATTGTCGGAATTATTCAATGCCGCGCTGCATGCGGCCGATCCGCTGGATACCATCGCGGCCCACCTGCCGCCGCCGCCGAAAGGGCGCACCGTCGTCATTGGCGCCGGCAAGGCTGCCGCGCGCATGGCGCAGGGCGTGGAGCGGCACTGGCACGGGCCGCTTAGCGGGGTCGTGGTCACGCGCTACGGCCATGGTGCGCCGACCAGGCTGGTGCAGGTGATCGAAGCCGGCCATCCGGTGCCGGACGACGCCAGCGATGCCGCCGCGCGGCGCATGCTGGCCGCCGTGCGCGGCCTGGGGCCGGACGATATGGTGCTGTGCCTGATGTCGGGCGGCGGCTCGGCCCTGATGTCGCTGCCGGCGGCCGGCATCACCCTGCAGCAGAAGCGGGATATCAACAAGGCCCTGCTGCTGTGCGGCGCGCCGATCGGCGAAATCAATACGGTACGCAAGCACCTGTCCGCCATCAAGGGCGGCCGGCTGGCGCTGGCCTGCGGCGAAGCGCGCGTGGTGACGCTGGTGCTGTCCGACGTCCCCGGCGACGATCCCGCCGCGGTGGCCAGCGGTCCGACGCTGGCCGATCCGTCGACGGCCCAGGAAGCCCTGCGCATCCTGCAGCACTACGGCATCGGCATTCCCAACGCCGTGCGCGAAGTGCTGGAAGACCCGCAGCAGGAAACGCCCAAGCCCGGCGACCCGCGCTTGGCGCGCAATAGCGTGGCCGTCATCGCCTCCGCCAGGCAGGCCTTGCAGGCCGCCGCGGACGTGGCCCGCGCGGAAGGCTTGCGCCCGCTGGTGCTGAGCGACCGGCTGGAAGGCGAAGCGCGCACCGTGGCGGTATCGCAGGCCGCGCTGGTGCAAAGCGTGATCCAGCATGGCAGCCCGCTGCGGCCGCCCTGCGTGATCCTGTCAGGAGGAGAAACCAGCGTCACTGTGCGCGGCACGGGACGCGGCGGACGCAACGCCGAATACCTGCTGGCGCTGGCCGTTGCGCTGCAAGGCACGCCGGGGGTGCACGCGATCGCCTGCGACACGGACGGCATCGACGGCACGGAAGACAATGCCGGCGCCGTGCTGGGCCCGGACACGCTGCAGCGCGCCGCCGCGCTCGGGCTCGACCCGCAAGCCCTGCTCGAGAACAACGACGGCTACAGCTTCTTCTCGGCGCTGGGCGACCTGGTGGTGACCGGCCCCACCCGCACCAACGTCAACGATTTCCGCGCCATCCTGCTTATTTGATGGCGGCGGCCAGCTTGGCCCACACGGCGTCGCCGATATCGGGCCGTCCGTCCGGTGCTCGGAACGACAGGAAGAAGGTCTCATTCTTCTTGCCGGTTGCCATATACATGAAGTAGGCCGGCTGGCCGGTGGTGCCGCTGATCATGGAAACCATCACGGCCGGATGCTTAGCATCCTTGAACTGCTTGACCTGGATATTGGTCGCCGCGCCTTTCAGCTTGTTGATCGAACCCGGATCGTCGATGCCGTAGAACACATGGTGCTGGGCGTCGTAGGTGACATTGGTCGCGGTCGAGCCGTACATATAGCCGTTGTGGGACGGCAGGGCGGCCGCCGTTGCCGTCACGGCGTCGGCCGGGCGCATCCAGTAGGAATAGCCGATCTTCTTGACCTTGGACTGCTCGTAGTCCACCGGCACCGGCACGTTCAGGGCGATCTCGAACGGCAGGCGGCCCTGCATGAACTGGTTGACCGGCACGTCGCGCGTCTGCACGGGTGCCGCTGCCGGGGCAGCAGCTTGCGCCGGGGCGGCAGGCTTCGCCGCCGCGGCGGGGGCGGCGGCCAATGCCGCGACGCTGGTGGCCAAGCCTGCTGCGAAGCAGGCCAATTTGATGATGTTCATTCCATTCCTTCCGGGACTTTCAGAGTGGCCGTCATCGTCTCACGGCTTGCCGCCGTTGCGCAATGCCGTTCGCGCGAGCCGCGCGCCAGCAGGCTTGTCGCCGGCCGCCGCCGCTTTCCGGAGCAGGCCCAATGCCGCTTCGCGGTCGCCGGCGGCATTGCGCTCAAGGCGCAGTACGGCGGCATTGTAGGCGGCGATCGGGTGGCCCAGCTTGGCCGCGGCTTCAAAAGCCGCCAGCGCCCGCTCGGGGCAGAGCTGGAACGCTTCCTGGCCGACGCCGGCGCGGAACAGGCCGTCCGCGTCGCCATCCTTGGCAAATGCTTCCTCCAACTGCACAGGCCAGGCCAGGGCAAGCGACGCCATGACCGGCTCGTCTTTCTTCACGGCGTAGGGGCCGGTGGCGAAAACCGTGAATGCCTGGCGCGTGACCGAGGTACGGCCATCCTTGTCGAACCACAGGAAACCGTCCGGCGCCGATACTTGCACAGTGCCCAGGGCATTGGAAAGCTGCTGCGCCAGTGCCGTGTGGTGCTTGTCGGGCGCGATACCGCTCCAAGACGCCATCAGGACCACTTTTTGCACCTGCTTGCCCTTTTTCCTGACAAGAACGGCCAGGTCTTCGATGTCCAGATAGCGCATATCGCCGTCGAACAGGTGCCATGGGCTGCCGTGCAGGGCGGCGGAAAACATCTCTTCGCCGCCGTCCGGGACGGCCTCGCTGTATTGATACAGGGCGTCGGCAGCCGGTACGCATTCAGCCCGTAAGGGATAGCAGTTGTCGACATGCTGCGTGCCTTTCAGCGGCAGGGTGGCCGGGCAATGTGCCTGCGCGCTCGCGCCGGCTGCCAGAAAGCAGAGTGTGGCGATGGTCCGATTGAGTGGCACAAATTCTCCTGTTTGATTACCTGGGAGGTAATCGTCGCACGGCATCAATTTGCTGACAATGACTGCACCAACAACGAAAGGAGAAACACCATGCAGATCGTCGAAAAATACCTGGCCGCCTGGAACGAACGCGATGCGGATGAACGCCGCGCGAGGGTGATTGACGCTTTCACCCAGCAAGCCGCATACAAGGATCCGCTCATGCAGGGAGCTGGCCACGACGCCATCGACGCGCTGATCGCCGCGGCGCAAGGGCAGTTCCCCGGCCACCGCTTCGCGCTGGATGGCGCGCCCGACAGCCATCACGACGTGGTGCGCTTCTCGTGGACGTTGGGCGTCCCGGGCAATGCACCGGTGGCCAAAGGCACGGACATGGCGCTCATCGCCGGCGACGGCCGCCTGGCCAGCGTCACCGGTTTCATCGACTACTTCGCGCAATAAGGAGGGCCGCACCATGACCGCATCCCGGATCTCGCGCCGAGCTGCCGCGCATTACCCTGCCGGTGCTGCTGATCGCCGGGACGCGGGACGCCAGCGCTCCCTTCGATCTGACCGCCGGCCCCAGCGCCGCCCTGCTGCCGAACGCCAGGCTGAACGTGTATGAAGGCGCGCCGCATGGTATGTTCCTGACCCATAGAGCGAGGGCGAACAGCGAGCTGTTGGATTTCATCCGTTCGTGAAAGGGGCGATATGGGAGCGGCGGTACCGGAACAGTACTTCAGCGACTACGCGGCAGCCATGCGTTACTGGCGCGGTAAGCGCGGCATGAGCCAGCTGCGGCTGTCGGCCGAGAGCGGCATTTCGCAGCGCCACATCAGCTTCCTGGAAAGCGGCCGCTCGCAGCCCAGCCGCGAGATCATCCTGAAGCTGGGCAGCGTGCTCGACATTCCGCTGCGCCAGCGCAATGTGATGCTGCTGGCCGCCGGTTTCGCGCCTGCCTACCAGGAGCGCAAGCTGAGTGATCCGGAAATGGGTGCGGTCAAGCAAGCCATCGACTTCATGCTGCGCCAGCAGGCGCCCTATCCGGCCCTGGTGGTGGACCGCCTGTGGAACCTGCTGCTGCACAACGGGCCCGCCGCCGCCATGATTCGCTGGCTGCTCGATATGCCGCCCGAAGCGCCCCTGCCGCGCGACGGCAGCGTCAATGTGATTCGCCTGATCCTCGACCCGGAGGGCCTGCGCCGGCACATCGTCAACTGGGAAGAAGTCAGCGCCGACCTGCTGCAATGGGTACAGCGCGAAGCGATGGGCGATGGACCGGGCAGCGAGGCTTCCACGCTGCTGGATGAGCTGCTGGCGATCCCGGGCATCCGGGCCGCGTCCAGGACGCCCAACCTGGACCGGCGCGCCTTGCCCTTCCTGCCGTTCACGCTGCGCAAGGACGGCGTGGAGCTGAACCTGTTCACCACCATCACCACGCTCGGCACGCCGCATGACGTGACGGTGCACGAGCTGCGCCTGGAAGCCTTCTTCCCCGCCGACGAGGCGACGGCGGAGTGGTTCCGCAGGCAGCCAGCTTAAAACTCTTCCCAGTCGTCCCCGGCCGGCGTGGCCCGGGCCGGAGCCGCCGCTTTGTTCGCCGATGCGGCCCGCGGCGCATTGGATCTCTGCACTCCGGCGGCACCCGCAGTGCGCGCAGCGGGCGGCGCCGCTTGCGCAGCCCCAGTAACGGCATTGTCCGCCGCACCGCCAGCCGCCGGCGCCGCAGCGGCTGTCTTGCGCGCCGCGCGCAGCGCCGGGACGGTTGCCCGCACGGGCGTCGCTGCGCGGACGGCAGGCGTGTGCTTGACCGCATGGCCTCGCGCCGTCTCCTCCATCCGGAACACGGCCACCGCTTCCACCAGCCGCTCCGACTGGTCCTGCATGCTGCGCGCCGCGGCCGCAGCCTGCTCCACCAGCGCCGCGTTCTGCTGCGTCGCGTTGTCCATTTCCACGATGGCGATATTGACCTGCTCGATGCCGGAAGACTGCTCCTGACTGGCCGAGGTAATCTCGTTCATGATGTCCGCCACCTGCTGCACCGAGGTCACGATCTGCTGCATGGTGGCGCCGGCACGGTCGACCAGGGTGCCGCCCGCATCGACCTTGGCGATCGAATCGTCGATCAGCTCCTTGATCTCCTTGGCCGCCGCGGCGCTGCGCTGCGCCAGGTTGCGCACCTCGGAGGCCACCACCGCGAAGCCGCGCCCCTGTTCGCCGGCGCGCGCCGCTTCCACGGCTGCATTCAGCGCCAGGATATTGGTCTGGAAGGCAATGCCGTCGATGACGCTGATGATATCGGCCATGCGCGCCGAACTGCCCTTGATCGCGCCCATGGTTTCCACCACCTCGCCCACCACCAAGCCACCTTCGCTGGCATGGCCGGCGGCCGAGACCACCAGCTGGTTGGCCTGGCGTGCGTTATCCGCGTTCTGCTTGACGGTCGAAGTCAGCTCTTCCATCGACGATGCGGTTTCTTCCAGGCTGGCAGCCTGCTGTTCGGTGCGGCGCGACAGGTCGAGGTTGCCGGCCGCAATCTCCGCCGCCGCCGTGTTGATGGTGTCGGTCGATGCCCGCACGGAGCCCACTGTTGTCTTCAGGGAGACCACCATGTCCTGCAAGGCAAGCAGCAGGCGCCCTGTTTCATCCTTGCGATTGACGGCAATCGTGGCGGTCAGGTCGCCATGGGCCACCGTCTCCGCCACTTCCACGGCCTGCAGCAGGGGCCCGGTCACCGAGCGCGTGATCAGGTAGCCGGCGGCGACGGAAAGGATGGTGGCCAGCACCAGCATGCCCAGCATCAGCATGGTGGCGTCGCTGGCGGACTTGGCTGCCTCCTGCCCGTCCAGCGCCATCAGCTTGCTCTGGTAGCCGAGGATGGCGTCCAGTTTGCCAAAGTAGGCGTTTTGCAGGGGAATCACCTGCTTGAACAGGGCTTGCACAGCGCCGTCTTTGTCCCCGGCGCGGAACAGCTTGAGCGCCTCGTCGCGTGCGCTGCGGAATGATTCGAACGCGGTGCGCTGGTCGGCGAACAATTGCTTTCCCTCCGGCATGGCGAGGATTTTTTCCAGCTTGGCGGCGGCATCGGCGCCGGTCTTTTCCGCGTCCGCCATACCGGCCAGGAAGTTATCGCTGGCGGCTTTGTCCGGCGCCAGCAAGGCATTGCGCAGGGCTTGCGCCGAGCGGTTGGAATAGCTGCGCATCTCGTTGGTCAGTTGCACCTTGAGGTAGCGGTCGCTGACCAGGCGGTCGGTCAGGTTGGCGTTATGGCTCAAGCGGCTGATCCCCGTCAGCGACATCACGAGCTGGATGACGATTGCCAACGCAAAGCCGATCGCCAGCCGTGCACCGATTTTCATGTTCGAGAAGCTCATGCCTTGCCTCGCCTGAAGTGGTTTGGGTTCGATGATGGCACAGGCAGGGCCATGCGGCGCAGCGATCAATGGGCGCGTGGCGTGGTCGCCACAGCAGGTTCAGGGGATTGACTGGGAATCGGAAGTCGTGGCGCGTCCCTGCTCCGGAACCAGGCTGCGCCCGTTCGCTGCGCCAACGTAGTTGCCATAGATGCGGGCCACAGTGCCGTCGGCCACCATCGCCAGCAAGGCGTCGGCGAAGGCCTTGTGGGTTGCAGGCGGCATGTTGCGCGAAAAATAGGCCCCGGCGAGCATTGGTGCGGACTCGGCCACCGCCATGACAGCCACCTGCCCTTTCAGGCCGGCCGCTGCCAGATAGCGGGAATAGATCATCATCGGCGCGAGCGTGGCATCGGCACGCCCGGAAGCCATCTTCCTGAATGCCATGGCGTAGTCGTTGACCACCTCGATCCGCCCCAGCTTGCGCAGGCGTTCAAGCTGGGCTTCCGCTTCCGGCGCATAGACAATGCCGCGGACCAGGTTCAGGCGCGCCACGCCACGCTCGACGAATTCGGCCAGCGAGCTGTAGTTGCCCGCGATTCGGCGGGACAGGACCAGGTCAAAGCGCGTCGTCACAAAGGGGACGAAGCGGCCATGGCGGTCGCGTTCGGCGGTGCGCGCCGAACTGCCGGTAAGGTTGATATGGCCGGCGGCGAATTCGACCCACAGCCGCGCCCGCGGGTACCAGGCGACCTCGATCGGACAAGCGGTACGGCTGGCCAGCTCGCGCAGCACGTCGATGGCGGCACCCCGGATTTCCCCGTCTTGCTGGAACGAGGCCAGGCCAAGATCGCTGGCCCCGGCTTGCAAAGGCGCCGGGCAGGGGGCGGAAGCCCATGCCGGAGCGGCGGCCAATGCCAGCAGAAGGACGAGGAGGCGCATGACAGGCAGTATATCTGTCAGGCACCTTGCTCAAAATGCTGTATATAATTACAGTATCGTAAGCGAACTCGACTATTTGTAGATATGGACTGGCCCCGCCGCATCGCCCACCTCGACATGGACGCCTTTTATGCGTCCGTGGAGCTGTTGCGCTATCCGGAATTGCGCGGCCTGCCGGTGGTGATCGGCGGCGGCGGGCGTCACCAGCCGCGCGACTTGCCGGACGGCACCCGTGAATTCTCCCGCCTGCGCGACTATGTCGGGCGCGGCGTGATCACCACCTCGACCTACGAAGCGCGCGCCCTGGGGGTGTTTTCCGCCATGGGTACCATGAAAGCCGCCGCGCTGGCGCCGGACGCGATTTTGCTGCCGGTGGATTTCGAGTCCTATCGCCAGTATTCGCGCCTGTTCAAGGCCGCCGTCGCCACCATCGCACCCCAGATCGAAGACCGCGGCATCGATGAAATCTATATCGACCTGACCGACGTCGAAGGTGAGACGCGCGCACTGGCCCAGCGCATCAAGGACGCGGTGCGGGCCGCCACCGGCTTGTCCTGCTCGATCGGAGTCGCCCCCAACAAGCTGTTGGCCAAGATCTGTTCCGACCTGGAAAAACCGAACGGCCTGACCGTGGTCGGCTACGACGAGGTGCCGGCCCGCATCTGGCCGCTGGCGGTGCGCAAGGTGAATGGTATCGGCCCCAAGGCGGAAAAGAAGCTGGTGGCGCTGGGCATCGAGACCGTGGGCCAGCTGGCCGCCGCCGATCCCGCCCTGCTGCAGGAACACTTTGGCCTCAACTACACCGAATGGCTGCAGCGCATTTCGCACGGCCGCGATGAACGCGCCATTGCCACCTGCCACGAACCGAAGGGCGTCAGCCGCGAGACCACTTTTTCGCGCGACTTGCACGTGAAACGCGACCGCGCCGAGCTGTCCGAAATCTTCACCCGCCTGTGCCAGAAGGTGGCGGACGACCTGGCCCGCAAGCGCTACGCCGGGCGCACCGTGGGCATCAAGCTGCGCTACGCCGACTTCCGCACCGTCACGCGCGACCTGACGCTGCCTTCCCCGACGGCCGATGCCGCCGCCATCCGCCGCGCCGCCGGCGAATGCCTGCGCCGCGTGCCGCTGGACGACAGGCTGCGCCTGCTCGGGGTGCGAATGTCGGCGCTCTGTTCATTGGAGGAAGCGGCGCGAGCCCAGCCGGCACAGGGTGATCTTTTTGCTAATATGTGATACCGTTCCCGCGCGAGCTGGCTGTTGAGTCCGGCTGCAAACCGGATTACCTATGCAAGCCATTGTTGAATCCCAGCCGCCGCGCCGCGCCTGGCTGGCGGTCATCGCGCTGGGGCACGTGGCCGTGCTGATGGCCTGGCGTCCCACTGCCCGGCACGCAGAAGACGCCGCGCGCGGGCGGGAAGGCAAATTGCTCTTCCTGACCCAGACGCCAGCCGTACGCATCCGCCCTGCCGAACACCCGCCGCGCCTGCCATCGGCGCCGCATCGGCGCTTGCAGCCGGACGCGCCGCCTGCAAGCGCCGATGCGGCGCCGCAAAGCATCACGCTGCCCGCGCCTGCCGCCGCTGATCCCGCCGACCCATTTGCCAAGCCGGCCGCGCCCGTGGAATCGCTGCTGGAAAAAAACCGCAAACTGGCCGCCAGCGCTGACCGCCAATTGCGCAAGGAAAGCTTGAATCAATTCGCCACCGTGGTACAGGAGCAAAGCCCGCTGGCCAGGCAGCTGGGGCGCGCCTACAAGGGCGAGGTGGTGCTGGAACAGTTTTCCAACCTGGGCGATGGCCGCACCATGAAGCGCTTCCGCGCCGGCGGCAAGGAATGGTGTGAATACGTGAACCTGGTCGGCGCCGCCGGCCAGGATCCATTCCGCGATGGGAACAAGGTCAAGGTGATGTCATGCCCTTGATGGACGTCAGGCGCCGGCATGGCTGGCTGGTCCCGATTGCAGGTCTGCACCTGGCCCTGCTGGTTTGCTGGCGTTTCACGGCGCCGCCTTCCATGCCGCAGCTAGCGCAGCGCGAAGGCGAGCTGGTGTTTCTGGCGCACATGCCGTCCCGGCAGCAGAAGGCGGAAGAGCCACGCCTACCGATTGCAGCACAGCAGGCTCGCCGCCGTGCCGTGCCGCCTGCCATGCCCGCTTCCAACGCGGCGCCGCCGGCCGACAATCCACCACCGCCGGCGCAGCAGCCCGAAACCATTGCGCCCAACCCGCTGGCGCAACCTGCGCCCGCCATGGAGAGCCTGCTGGAACGATCCCGGCGCGCCGCCATCGGCGTCGACCGCCAGCTGCGCAAGGAAAGCAAAAATGACAATGACCGGGTGCTGGTGCGCGAATCCAAACTGTCGCAGGACATCGCGCTGGCCTACAAGGGTTCCGGCGCCTTCTCGATGGTGGAAACGGTGTTGCCCAATGGCGACAGCCTGGCGCGCGTCACGACGCCCTTCACCAGCTATTGCCTGCTCAAGCGCGGCAACCGTGGCTTGAACGCCATCGACGACGCCGGCAAAACACTAATCGTCACCTGCCCCAAATAGCTCCTGCTAAAATGTCGTTCCTTTGAAAATGCTCAGCTAGGCTGCAAACAAGTATGTGGTTTAAGAATCTCCAGGTTTACCGTCTGCCCGCCCCATGGGCATTTACTCCAGAACAACTCGAAGAAGCCCTGCAGTCGCAGGCCTTCAGTCCCGCCAGCAGCAACGAGCTGATGCGCCAAGGCTGGGACAAGCCGCGGCCGAACGGCGGTCTGGTCCACGTCGTCAACAAGCAGATGCTGATGGTGCTGGGCACCGAGAAAAAGCTGCTGCCGTCGACCGTGGTCAACCAGGTTGCCAAGGCGCGCGCCGCCGAAATGGAAGAACAGCAAGGCTTCGCGCCAGGCAAGAAAGCCATGAAGGAATTGAAGGAACGCGTGCACGACGAACTGCTCCCGCGCGCCTTCACCATCCGCAGCAACACCTGGTGCTGGATCGACCCGGTCAACGGCTGGCTGGTGGTCGATGCCGCCAGCCCGGCCAAGGCCGACGACATCATCAAGATGCTGCTCAAAGCTGTCGACCGCATGCCGATCGAAAGCCTGCGCGTGCAGCGCTCGCCGGTCGGCGTGATGACCGCCTGGCTGCAGGATGATGAAGCCCCTGCCGGCTTCACCGTCGACATGGACACCGAACTGCGCGCCACCGGCGAAAGCAAGGCTGCCGTGCGCTACGTGCGCCACACCCTGGAACCGGAAGAAGTGCGCCGCCATATCGCCGCAGGCAAGCAGTGCACCCGCCTGGCCATGACCTGGGACAGCAAGATCAGCTTCGTGCTGACCGAAGCGCTGGCCATCAAGGGCGTCAAGCCGCTCGACGTGATGAAGGAAAACGACGCCGTCACCCGCAACGACGACGAACGCTTCGACGGCGACTTCATGCTGATGACCGGCGAACTGGCCAAGCTGCTGCAGGACGTCGTCGACGCCCTGGGCGGCGAAGCCAAGGCATAAAAAGGGGAGGAGCCCCCTTCCCTTACAGCGGCTGGAACACTCCAGCCGCTTTGTTTTTCTGCACGTTATCCCACGCGAAAATCTGGCCGTTCATGGCCACGTACACGCCAGGCGGCAGCACCTGCGCCACGCCGCAAGCAAAACCCATATTGAAGAAAGCGTCCGAATGGTCGATCTCGTAAGGGATCATGGCGCCGGTGAAGACGATGGTCTTGTCCTTGATCGCCGGGCCCAGGACAGCGGCGGTGTGCGGCATGGTATCGGTACCGTGCACGATCACGATCGCCTTTTCGGCGGCGGCCTGGCAGGCGGCCAGCACGCGCTGGCGGTCGGCATCGACCATGTCCAGGGAGTCCAGCAGGGACACCACTTCCAGTTCGCAAGGCGTCGTGATACGGGCGCGCTTGATCGCGGCTGGCAGATGGCTCTCGGCGAACGCCAGAGTGCCATTCAGCTCGTTGTAGTGCTTGTCGAAAGTACCGCCGGTGGCGATGATGCGCAGGGTCATGATGAATTAAAATGAAATCAATGGATGGCCAGCATGATAGCCGAAAAATGTTTGCGGCTTCCCGCTGGCATTCCGCGGAACAGTTGACTACACTGGGTTTTTTGCCCGGCAAGACCATGAAAGCGCTCGCACCAGGAACCGTGATTTTCCACCGCTACCGCGGCTACGGCGTCATCACGGCGGTCAACCTGCTGACCGGCTGGGTTTCCGCCCGCTTCGGCAACGAAGCGCGCACGCTCGACCTGAACCTCTCCACCGACGAAGTGCAATTCGCGGACGGCGAAGCGATCCTGTTCCGCCGCGCGCCGCCCGACCGCATGCCGCACGCGCGCCTGATGGCGGTGGTGCGCGAGTTGCACCAGGCCGGCTACCAGAAGTTATACCTGTACTCCTGGCCCAAGCCCTCCGGCCTGCACTGGCGCTGGCATTTGTTCACCGGGCCGCGCGACTGGATGCAGCGCTCCTGGCGCGAGGGCTGGTATGGATCGGGCGCCGACTACATCTTCAATCCCGTGATGGGCTGGGGCGACCAGCCGGGCGCGACGACGGAAGAACTGGTGCACGCGCTGGCCAGATTCGACCCGCAAGGCCTGGCGCAGGCGCTGGGGCGCGACGAGGACCACACGGCCTGGTTCGACCAAGTCTGCCAAGCCCTGCTGCCCGGCTATATGTACAGCCTGGACATGCAGCGCCCGCATGGCGCCCCGCTGACGGAAATGCCGGCGGTGCCGGTGGTCCCGGTGCGCGCCAATGTGCCGCCATACAGCGGCCCCGGCATCGGCTGGCCGCCAGGCTGGGCCGGCCTGTGGAGCAAGGTCCACGTCCTTCCGGCCCAGCCCGTGGCAACCTTGGGGTCAGGCTCTTAGCTTGCCAACTCAGGCATTTAACGGCCGAGGCCGTGGCAAGCAAAGAGCCTGGCCCCCAGGTTGCCACGAGCTCAGCCGTTGATGTGGGCGATCAGGTTCTGGAAGGCGTGGCGGAAGTAGAGCTCGTAGCTGGCTTGTTCGACGTAGCCGAGATGCGGGGTGCACAGGACGTTCGGCATGCGCAGCAGCTTTGAGTTTTCCGGCAGCGGTTCGGTGTCGAACACGTCCAGCGCTGCATAGCCGGGACGGCCGCCGGCCAGCGCGGCTTCCAGCGCTCCGGGCGCCACCAGTTCGGCCCGGCTGACATTGACCAGCAGTGCATCGCGTTTCATGCGGCCCAGGTCTGCGCCGGTGACGATGCCGCGCGTGCCCTCCACCAGGCGCAGGTGCAGGGACAGCACATCCGCTTCAGCAAAGAACGCCTCGCGCGACGCGGCGGCTTCATGGCCATCGGCCACGGCGGCCGCGCGGCTCGCTTCGCTGCCCCAGACGCTGACGCGCATGCCGAACGCCTTCGCATAGCCCGCCACCAGCTTGCCGATCTTGCCATAGCCCCAGATCGCCATGGTGCTGCCCGCCAGCACCATGCCCAGCGTATTGTGTTCATGGTTGATCGACACCTGCTGCCACTGCCCGTCGCGCAGCTTGCCCGCATATTGGAACAGCTTGCGCCGCGCGGCCATGACCAGCGCCCAGGTCAGCTCAGCCGGGGCGGTGGGCGATCCGACGCCTTCCAGCACGGTGATGCCGAGCTCGCGGCAGGCGTCCATGTCGATATGCCCGCTCACCTTGCCGGTTTGCGAAATGACTTTGAGGTTCGGCAGCTTCGACAGCAGGGCCCGGTTGAAGGCCGTGCGTTCGCGGATCAGCACCAGCGCTTCAAACGGCGCCAGCCGGGCCAGCAGCTGGCCCATGCCCTTCACGGAATTGTTGAAAACCTTGACCTCATGGCCGTCCAGCAGTTTGAAGCATTCCAGGCAACGAGTTGCATCCTGGTAATCATCGAGAATCGCAATTTTCATGTCAGTTAGCAGATTTTGTGATGAAAATAGTAGGGAAATAACGTGATCGTGAATATCTCGAATAGCCTACTACTTTAGTCGGGCAATATTCCTACATTTTTGGCGGAATCGCTGGAGGGCAGGTGTACAATCGGCCCAATTCAGGGAGCCCGACCCGGCTCCAGCAGTATATGTTCCAGCGCCTGCGCACACCCCCGCCAGGCGCTCGCGCCCTCGAGAAATCGGGCGCATCGACAGAACCGCCGTATTTCGCCGAAGTATCAATTCTTCCGCGCAAGCTATCAGCTGACGACGATTCCTGCCGTGCCGGGACAAGACAGAATTCTTTATTGGCATTGGAGGTACTATGAATCAGCCCGTTATGGGAGGCGTTGCAACAATGAACGCGCCAGCTTACATCAAACAGCAAAAGCTCATCAATTGGGTGGCGGAAGTCGCCGCGTTGACCAAGCCTGCCCGCATCTACTGGTGCGACGGCTCGCAGGAAGAATACGACCGCCTGTGCGCGGAGATGGTTGCCGCCGGCACCATGAAAAAGCTGAACGAAGCAAAGCGCCCGAACTCCTACCTGGCTTGCTCCGACCCGACCGACGTCGCCCGCGTCGAAGACCGCACTTTCATCTGCTCGCAGACCAAGGAAGCGGCCGGCCCGACCAACAACTGGATGGACCCGCAGGAAATGCGCGGCACCCTGAACGGCCTGTTCGACGGCTGCATGGCCGGCCGCACCATGTACGTGGTGCCGTTCTCGATGGGCCCTCTGGGCTCGCCGATCGCCCACATCGGAGTGGAACTGTCCGACTCCCCTTACGTCGCCGTCAATATGCGCACCATGACCCGTATGGGCAAGGCCGTGTACGACGTGCTGGGCGCAGATGGCGAGTTCGTGCCGGCGATCCACACCGTCGGCAAGCCGCTGGCTGCCGGCGAAAAGGATGTGCCATGGCCATGCAACGCCACCAAGTACATCGTGCACTTCCCTGAGACCCGCGAAATCTGGTCCTACGGCTCCGGCTACGGCGGCAACGCGCTGCTGGGCAAGAAGTGCTTCGCGCTGCGTATCGCTTCCACCATGGGCTACAACGACGCCCAGAACGGCGGCGAGGGCTGGCTGGCTGAACACATGCTGATCCTGGGCGTCGAGTCCCCGGAAGGCAAGAAGCACTACGTGGCTGCCGCCTTCCCATCGGCTTGCGGCAAGACCAACTTCGCGATGCTGATTCCGCCGGCGTCCTTCAACGGCTGGAAAGTCACCACCATCGGCGACGACATCGCCTGGATCAAGCCGGGCAAGGATGGCCGCCTGTACGCGATCAACCCGGAAGCCGGCTACTTCGGCGTGGCGCCTGGCACCAACACCAAGACCAACTCGAACTGCATGTCCTGCCTGAACGAGAACACCATCTTCACCAACGTCGCGCTGACCGACGACGGCGACGTGTGGTGGGAAGGCCTGACCAAGGAAGCGCCTGCGCACCTGATCGACTGGCAGGGCAAGGACTGGACCCCGGCGTCCGGCACCAAGGCGTCGCACCCGAACGCGCGCTTCACCGTGTCCGCCGAGCAGAATCCTGTGATCGACCCGGCATGGAACGACCCGGCCGGCGTGCCGATCTCCGCCTTCATCTTCGGCGGCCGCCGCTCCACCACCGTGCCGCTGGTGACCGAAGCGCGCAACTGGATCGAAGGCGTGTACATGGCCGCGACCATGGGTTCGGAAACCACCGCTGCGGCCGCCGGCCAGCAGGGCGTGGTGCGCCGCGACCCATTCGCCATGCTGCCGTTCATGGGCTACAACATGAGCGACTACTTCCAGCATTGGCTGGACATGGGCAAGCGCCTGCAAGGCAAGGGCGCCACCCTGCCTAAGATCTTCTGCGTCAACTGGTTCCGCACCGACGAAAACGGCCACTTCGTCTGGCCAGGCTTCGGCGACAATATGCGCGTGCTGAAGTGGATGCTGGAGCGCGTGGAAGGCAACGGCGGCGGCGTCGAGAACATCTTCGGCACCACCCCACGCTACGGCGACATTAGCTGGGACGGCCTGCCATTCACCGCCGAAGAGTTCGAGACCATCACCTCGATCGACAAGGACGCATGGCGCGCGGAACTGAAACTGCACGCGGAACTGTTCGAAAAGCTGGCATACCACCTGCCGCAAGAGCTGAAGGATAATATGGCCAAGCTGGAGCAAAGCCTGAACGGCTAAGCTTTATCGGCAAAAAAAAAGCGCGCCCGTGTGGCGCGCTTTTTTTATTTGCTCCGTTCTTTCCTCAGTCCGATTCGAACTGCTCACTCGATGCCGACCATTTTGGACGTTGCTCGACCGGGACTTCGGCCTGGTCAAAGCTGGTGATCTTCTTCAAGGAACGCACGTTGTACAGGATTTCGCGCCCGGCGAAATGGGTGCCGCCGCAATCGATCGCGATATGGCTGCCTTGCTTCCAAAACCAGAAATCGCGGATGACCGGTTCGCATTTGATGGAACGCGTGCGGCCGCGGGAATAGATGCGCAATTCCGCCGGCCCCTCTTCATCGCCGGCATCGGCAGGCGGAGCCACCAGCCAGGCCACACTCTCGCCCTCCGCTGACAGCCGAACCTTTTTGGCCTGACGGTCCGATGTCAGTTGCAGGTCCTTGCCGGCCGCAGTCACGACGTGGACATTCCTGGCGTCGTCGATATAGGCGTTTGCCAGGCTTCCCGCGTAAGCGCTGGAACAAGCCACGGCAAGTGCAACAGCGGCCGCAAATCGACGATACATCATGCCCCCTCCCCTAAATATTTGACCCGGCGCTGGGTGCCGTTGATGCTGCCCTTCATCCAGCTTTTCACCACATCCTTGCCCGCACCGAGGAAATTGTCAATGTGGTAGTTATCAATGGCGCTGCCTTTGTCGTCGGCATAGCGGTCGCCCACGCCTTCAATATTGACCTTGGTCTTCTTTGGGATCACGTCCGGATCGACCGCGATGGAGTGTTCCGTCGTCACTGGACCGAAAGCTCCCTGCACGCCGGTGGCATAGCTGAACGTGACGCCCGACTGGTCGGCCACACGGTCCGGATGGTTGGCGGCGTTGCGATGCCATCCTCCAGTCATCTGCGCCAAACGGATGAAGCGCCCGTTGCTTGCCTTGCCGGTACCTTGCATCGGTACCCCGGCGGCACTGAACAGGAAGTCCTCCTTGTGTTTTTCGTTCAGGCCATTCCCGCTGACCAGGGCGCCCGTGAAGTCTTCCTCGGCGCAGACGTTGTAGCCGGTGATCAGGAATGTCGACTCGTACCACGCAGTTTTGAACTCAACTTTGAATGGCGGCAGTGTCACGCCGGCGGTCTTCGCCGTGAGTTCCGCCGTGCCGCTTGAGCGCGTTTCAAGGACCAGGAGCAGCTCGCCCTTGGCATCGGTTGTGCCGGATGACTTGATGCTATCGGCAGGCCGATCGGAAACGATCTTCAGCGCCTGGTTCGCGGCGGCAGTGCCATCGTGCCGGGTCAGTTTGGCCTTCAATGGAAGGTGGAAGAGCACCTTGCGATTTTGGGCGCGCGAGCTCTTGGGGATGATAGGCAGGGTGTCGCCAAATGCATTGGTTTGGATTTCAAGCGAACAGAGCAGGTCATCCACCTGCACTTGAACGAGCGAGCCCTGGGTGGTATTGGTTGTGGCAGTGGCAATCAGGATATCGGCCATGTTCAGCTCTTTAAGTAAATGTGGACCTGTTCGGCGGCAGCCGTCTTGACACGTTGTGTCTTGCCGTCGGCATCGGTGACGCCATGGAACTCCTTGCCGCCGGCGGTCACAATACGATAGGCCTTATCGGGTAGCGGCTTGCCGTCGGCGCCGCGCAATTGGAATTGCTCGTCAAAGGTATTGGCCGCGGCGGCCGCGTTGGCGTTTGCCGACGGAGACTGGGGCGCGCTTGATTGCGACATGGCCGCGCTGGAGCTGTTGGCGCTGCCCGAGCTGCCTGCACTGGCGGAACTGGCCGGCCCAGAAGGTGCGTCAATGCAGTCCGTGAACTGGGTCGCGATCAAGGTCGCGCCGCAGGAGGTTTTCATGCCCTCGACTGCCACCCCTTTGCCATAGACCGTGCTGGTCATTACCCCTTCAACAATCGGATAGTTGCCGCGGCATTTGGGACAATAGACCTTATGGCCGATGGCGGCGATGGGTTTTCCCATGCATATATTGTCAACAAAGCCTTCAACTACCGTTCCGTTATGTGATGTTCGATCACCCAGGCGGATTATTGCCTTTAGAGCCATACTGTTCTGACCTAGAAATTTGTGATGTATTTATTAATATTACCATTCACATCAGCAATTACCCCGCACTCCAGGGCGCGCGTCCCTTTTCGTTTTTGCGCTTGCGCTTCGCGTAGCTTTGAAGGCTGGAACCAGCGATTCGAGGATTGAGGTGCGCATGAAAATATTCCACACAGCCTTGCCCGCGCTGACAGTAACGTTTGCAGCGCATGCTCAGGAGAGCGACCAGGCTGCATTGAAGGCCGCGGAAGAGCGCGGCCGCCGGATCTATATCCACGATCACGCCTCAGCCATTGTCAGCGACGCGGCCGTGCCATTGCTCATTCCAT
This sequence comes from Pseudoduganella violaceinigra DSM 15887, assembly GCF_000425385.1. Taxonomy (GTDB): domain Bacteria; phylum Pseudomonadota; class Gammaproteobacteria; order Burkholderiales; family Burkholderiaceae_D; genus Rugamonas; species Rugamonas violaceinigra. The sequence continues at coordinate 579,894 of NZ_KE384356.1, forward strand.
CGGCGCGCGCGCACGTTCGAGGCCACATCACGGAGGATCGGATGGCCGCCTGCTCGGCACCGTCTCGCAGTATGAAGTCCCGCAAGCATTGAGCGAGTATGAGGAGCGTGCAGCTGCTGCGCGCCAGACCGGCAAGCAATTCGGCATCAGTCGCTGCGCAAAGAACTACAACACCGTCGTATTGCCGAAGCCCGGCGGATGGCAAGTCTACATGGTGCCGGGTGCCACAGAGAACGACATCATCCTCGTGGGTGGTGCGTATCGCATCGACACCGATGCCAGCGGCCGCACCATTACGGCAAGCCGCGCCTTCAGCAAAAGCTGCATCAGTCTTGAAAAGACGCTCGATACCGAGGCGTTTACGCGGTCGCATTTGCTGGACCCGCAGCCAACCGAAATGCATGTGTTCTGGCGGCTTTTGGGCCGCAAGCCCATTTACCTCATCACGACGCAGAACAGCCTGGTCTGGCTGATTGAAAAGGGGCACACCCGGCCCGCCGAAAAAATCGATGCAAAAAACTGATCAAAAAATCTCTTGACAGTGCGAGCGGGAACGGCGCAGAATCCCGTCCACTGATTTTTCATCAACCCGAATTTTTGAAAGGACGACCATGCCACGTACGGCTATCAACAATCTGCAAATGAGATAGCCCCGCAGCGCGAGCGCTCGGGGCAGGCAATCAAGCCACCCGAGCCGGTCGTTCTTCCAACACGAACCCCGGCCAGGAAACTCGCCGGGGTTTTTGTTTCCACAGCCCCGGCATAACGAAAGACGTTATGCCAATCAAGCAAAGCCTGCACAAAGGCCTGGTGCCTGTGCACATCTATACGGATGACATTGATCATTCGGCCATCCAGCAACTGCTGAATATTTCGAACCTGCCCATCGTGCATCCGCACGTGGCGGCCATGCCCGACGTCCATGCCGGCATCGGCGCAACCGTGGGCAGCGTGATCCCGACGCGCGGCGCCATCATTCCCGCCGCTGTCGGCGTCGACATCGGCTGCGGCATGAACGCCGTGCGCACCACGCTGACCGCCAGCCAGCTGCCCGACAACCTGGCGCGCGTGCGCAGCGCGATCGAAACGCTGGTGCCGGTCGGTTTCGAGCAGCACTCGTTCGACAAGGTGCGCGGCTCGGCCCACGCCCGCGTCGGGCGTCCGCTGAACGACCGCCTGGACCGCATCGTGGCGCGCCACAAGGGCATCATGAAGATGCAGCACAAGTTCGCGCAGACCTGGATCTGCCAGCTCGGCACACTGGGCGGCGGCAACCACTTCATCGAGCTGTGCATCGATGAAGAGCAGCGCGTCTGGATCATGCTGCATTCGGGTTCGCGCGGCATCGGCAATGTCATCGGGCGCTATTTCATTTCCGCTGCGCGCAAGGAGATGATGCGGCATAAGGTGAACCTGCCGGACCGCGACCTGTCCTACTTCAGCGAAGGATCGGAACTGTTCGACGATTACGTGGAAGCGGTGGACTGGGCGCAGGACTACGCCATGCTGAACCGGCGCGAAATGATGCGCCGCGTGGTGGCTGCACTGGAGCCGCATGTCCCGCCGTTCAAGCTCGATGGCGAGGCGATCAACTGCCATCACAACTACGTGCAGCAGGAATCGCACTTCGGCCACAAGCTGTATGTCACCCGTAAGGGCGCCATCTCGGCGCGCGAAGGCGAGCTGGGCATCATCCCCGGCAGCATGGGTGCCCGCAGCTTCATCGTGCGCGGCAAGGGGAACGAGGAATCGTTCTGCTCCTGCTCGCACGGTGCCGGCCGCAAGATGAGCCGCAGCGAGGCGAAACGCAAATTCAACCGTTTCGATCTGGCCGAACAGACGCAAGGCATCGAATGCCGCAAGGATGGCGGTGTGGTGGATGAAATCCCCGCCGCCTACAAAGACATTGACCAGGTCATGGCACACCAGTCCGACCTCGTCGAAATCGTGCACACGCTCAAGCAAGTCGTGTGCGTAAAAGGATAAGCAATGAAGGTAACGATCAAATTACCAAAGCCGCGCAACCCGCTGGCCGTGCTGGCGCGCCAGCGCAAGGCCGGCAGCCACCAGCGCGAAGAGCAATCGCGCCGCGCCCTGAAGCAGCAGCTGCGTCGCCAACTGGCAAAGCAGGAGGAATGAGCGTATGCAATCGGCAATCATGTTGAACCAGCAGCAGGCCATCGATTTCCTGCTGCACGTGGCCGTCACGCGCCCGGTATTCCTGTGGGGACCGCCCGGCATCGGCAAGAGCGCGCTGGTGCGCCGTTTTGCGGAAGCCGTGGGCATGGAGTGCGTCTCCCTGCTCGGCAGCCAGCTGGCGCCGGAAGACCTGCTGGGCATCCCGCAGATCGACGGCAAATGCTCGCGCTTTTTCCCGCCTGCGAATATCGTGCGCGACGAGCCTTTCGTCCTGTTCCTGGACGAGCTGAACGCGTCGTCGCATGAAATCCAGAAGGCGTTCTATTCGCTGATTCTGGACCAGCGCATCGGCGAGTACAGCCTGCCGAAGGGAACCATCGTGATCGGCGCCGGCAACCGTGCCAAGGATGCCGCCATCGTCAAGCCGATGCCTTCCGCATTGGTGAACCGCATGGCGCATATCCACCTGCGCGCCGACCACCGGCAGTGGCTGGAATGGGCGAACGGCGAGGGCGGAATCCATCCCTGGGTGCTGGAATACATCCAGCTGCGTCCGGACCACCTATGGAGCGAACCGCCGAAGCACGAAGAGCCGTTCTCCACGCCGCGCAGCTGGCATATGCTGTCCGATGCCCTGCAATCGTTCAGCGAGGATATCGCCGAAGACATGCTCGATGCGCTGGCCTACGGACTGTTGTCGCCGGCGCATGCCGGCAACTTCAAAGGTTTTCTCAAGCAGCTGCGCCACAAGCATGGCCTGCATGCGATTCTGAAAGGGGAGCAGCGTTGGCCCGATGCGCCGGGCGACCGCGACGTGCTGTACTTCCTGGCGCAGTCCTTCCGCGCGCATTTGCTGAAGGAACTGCCGGAGGCGGAATCGTCGGTACGCGGCGTCCACCACGCCTTGTCGATCCGCGCCAAGGACTTGCTGCGCGACCTGGCCCGCATCAGCGTTGAAATTGCGCAATCGCTCCTGGGCGAAGATGCGCAGGGGCGCCGCCTGCCTGCATGGTTCCTGGTTGAAGTGGCGCGCGACCTGCCGCGGCTGGCAGGCCGCAGCCAGAAAGAAACCGCATGAGCAAGGAGAAGAAGCCTGATCCCGCGGCGGCCGCCCGGCAGGCCGGGATTGCGCAGGTATTGGCGCATCCGGTGCTGGGCGCTGTCGCAGGCCAGGCGAGATTCGGCGCAGATACGGCGCATCGGATGGTGCCGTCCAACGGCTGGATCGCCGTTGCGCCGACCGGCGAAATATCGCTGCATCCAAAACGGCGCGCGCAGCCGGAGGAATGGGCGCGCGTCATCGGCATCGCCCTGTCGTGCCTTGGGCTGGGCTTTGTGCGGCGCCGTGAACCGGCAGCTCTATGGGAAATCGCCAGCCTGGTGACTGCCCTGCGGTTCTGCGCGGAACTGAAGCTGGGCGAGCTGCCGGAGGCGTGGCGCTTGCCGGAACGCGAAGACGCCAGCGTGGAAACCTTGCTGCAGCGGTTCTGCACCGGTGCCTGCCCGGCGCCCCTGCAGGCGTGGCATGCCGATATCACGGGTGGCGAGCCGCTGTTCGTATGCCTGGACGAGGAGCCGCCCAGCTGGCAGCGCAAAAGGCCTTGGCATGAATTGCTGGCGGACGGCATTGCGCGCGGCGTCGGCCGGGCGCTGGCCATCGCGGGCGGTGCTCCGGTGGAGCAGGCCTCGAAACCGCAGAGCCGCGAACACCGCGCGCGCCGCCGCATGATGGACTGCTATCCCTTGCTGGGGGCGCTGGCGGCCAGCTTCGACCTGGAAAACGATATCCGAATCTGCCAGCAGTACGACATCCGCGTCGCCGCTATCGACGTCGGGGCCCGCCGCATCTGGATCAATCCGGCGGCGGGCCTGAACGATGACGAGACCCTTTTCGTGCTGGCACACGAGCTGCTGCACGCCGGCTTGAATCATGCGTCGCGCCGGCGCGGACGCGACGCCGTGCTGTGGAACGTCGCCTGCGACTTCGCCATCAACAGCTGGCTGATGGAGATGAAGGTTGGCGCACCGCCTGCCATCGGCATGCTGTACGACGCCGCCCTGGCGGGGCAATCGGCGGACGAAATCTACGACGGCCTGGCGCGCGATATGCGCCGCACGCGCAAGCTGGCTACCTTGCGCGGCACGGGCCAGCCCGACCTGCTCGGGGAAGACAGCGGTGGCCAATTCACGGATGCGGAGGAATACTGCCGCCGCGCACTGGCGCAAGGCATGGACCGTTGGGAATTCGACGGCCGCCGCGGCACGGTGCCGGCCGGCCTGCTGGAGGAGATCCGCAGTCTGGCGCAGCCGCCGATTCCATGGGACGCGCGCCTGGCGCACTGGTTCGACGAACGCTTCCCGCCGCTTGCGCTACGGCGCAGCTATGCGCGGCCATCGCGCAGGCAGGGGGCGACGCCGGATATCCCGCGTCCTTCGCTATGCAAACCGCCGGAAGAAGAACGCAAGAGCCGCGTCTTCGGCGTGCTGCTCGATACCTCGGGCTCGATGTCGCCGGCGATGCTGGGCAAGGCGCTGGGCGCGATCGCCAGCTATGCCATGGCGCGCGACGTGATTGCGGTGCGGCTGGTGTGCTGCGATGCGATGGCGTACGACGGCGGTTGGGTGGAGCCGGAAAACCTGCTGGACCGCTTCACCTTGCGCGGGCGCGGAGGAACCGTGCTGCAGCCGGGCTTCGACCACCTGCGGGACCTGGCGCGCGGCGGCGAGTTTCCTGCCCACGGGCCGGTCCTGGTGGTGACCGACGGCTGGTGCGAAGACAGGCTTGCGACCCGCATGGAGCACGCCTATCTGTTGGCCGAAGGGCGCAGGCTGCCGTTCGCGCCGCGCGGGGAAGTGTTCTACGTCACGCAATAGCCATCGCGCGGCTATTGGCCGGAAGCGGCCGGCATGGGCGGCAGGCCCATCATCTTGCGGCGAATATCGAGCGCGCTTTCGTCTTCGATTACGACCGGCTTGCCGCTGGCGAACTGGGTGCCGTAGCGTTGCGGCAGCCCTTTGGCAACGCGCAGCCGGTCTTCTGCCTGCGCCAGCTGAGCGCCTGGCACGTCGTTGCCGGCGTGCGCCTCGCGCAAGGCGGGCAGCAATGATTCCAGGTCCTTCTCCGGGGCGCGCATCAGGACAGTGAAGGCGTTCTGCGACAGTTCCGGGCCGGCAAAGCGGACTCCGGGCCAGCCGTGCGAGGCGACGATGGTTTTCAGGCGTGCCAGTTCTTTGCGGTCGCGGGCGGCATCGCGTTTGCCCTGCGCCCCCATGGCGTCAAGCGCGCGGATGGCGGCCAGTTCACGGGCATCGAGCACCTTGCGCTTGGCGATGATTTCTTCGCCGACGATGGTCGTGACCGCGCCGCTGCCGGCACGAATGGTCACGCGCACCTTGCCGCGCGCATGCGTGTTGCCGTGCGTGTCCTGCTCGACCTGCTCGGCTTCCACTTGCACGGCATTTTGCGTACCGATGGGCAGCAGCACACGCGCAACTTCCTGACCTGAAGCCAGCGTCTGTACGCTGATCCGGCTGGGTTCTGCTGCCATCGCGAGTCCGCTAGACGTGACCAGGCATGCCAGCGCCAGCTTGTCGAAGATCACCATAAACAAACAGTAGCAAACAAGCGGACACAGTGGAGCACAGATGGCGAAGGCGACGCCGCACGGGCATAGTTCGACAAGGCCTGCTATATGTCGAGCGCTATGCCGACATCGTTGCATTGGGCGCGCGGATCATCATGCGCAGCGATGTCCTATACAACGATAGCCAAGTAGGTTTTTATTCAAAGTTTTTCTTGACACCTCATTCTTGAAGAGCGCAGAATCAGCGCTCTTAGATTTCATCAACCCAGAATACGAAAGGACGATCGTGCGCTACTTCGCTATCACTTGCATTAAGAAAACCAGATAGCTCCGCAGCGCGTACGCTCGGGGCGTCTGGCGAATTGCCACCCCCCGAGCCGGACGTCCGATGACAAAACCCCGGTAAGGAAACTTGCCGGGGTTTTTGTTTTTTGGTCCCGGCGCAAGGAGGAAATGAAGTATGGATATTCAGCTCAAAACCGTCACCAGGCAGAACTTTGAAGACATCGCCGATCTGCGGCTGCTGGACCACCAGCGCGAGCTGGTCGCCAGCAACTCGTTTTCGATTGCCCAGGCCAGTTTTTATCCGGAGATGCAGACCCGCGCCATTTACGCCGGCAGCGAACTGGTTGGCTTCCTGATGTATGTCGATCTGGAACTGGAGGGGGTACCCGGCGAATTCGCCGTGTCGCGCCTGATGGTCGACTTCCGTCACCAGCACAAGGGCTACGGCCGTGATGCCTTGCAGCTGGCGCTGGCCGAGATCCGCGCGCGTCGTGGTGTGCGCAAGATCTGGATCAGCTACCTGCCTGAAAACACCCGCGCCAGGGACCTTTACGCCAGCATCGGCTTCGTCGAAACGGAGATCGATGAGGATGGCGAAATGAACGCAGTAATTGAGCAGTAACGAAGAAGAAGGAGTTAACAATGAGACCTTATCAACGCTTCCTGAAGAAATGGATCACGACCAACCTGCACGTGGTCACCAAGGACAACTTTGCCAACATCGCCGAACTGGAACTGCATGAGCACCAGCAAGACCATGCCGCCAGCACCATGTATGCGATCGCGGAAGCCAGCTTCCACCCGAACTATCAGTGCCGCGCGATTGCCGACAAGGACGGCGTGGTGGGCTTCCTGATGTATGCCGCGCCCGGCGCCGACGATGCACCCGGCGAATATGCGATCTATCACCTGATGGTGGACCGCCGCTACCAGGGCCGGGGCCATGGCCGTCGCGCAGTCGAGCTGGCGCTGGCCGAAATCGGCAAGCATGGGGACGTGCAGCGCATCTGGACCAGCTACCAGCCGGGCAACGGCGTGGCGCGGGAGCTGTATGCTGCTTGCGGCTTTGTCGAGGCGGGTGTGGAGGAAGACGGCGAGATGTATGCCGCCTGGACGCCGGACCCCTATTAAGTCGCTTGCTATTTCGCACAGGTGTGCTAAAGTGCCTTCCATGGATACCATGACCGCAAAAAGCGAGGCTACCTTCGCCACCATCCTGGACGCCGCCATGGAAATGGCAGCGGCCGATGGCATCGGCAAGCTGTCGCTGGGCGAAATCGCCAAACGCACCGGCATCAGCAAGAGCGGTGTGTTTTCGCGCGTGGGTTCCCTGGAGCAGCTGCAGTGCGCGGTGCTGGACGAGTACGACCGCCGCTTCGCAGCCGAAGTCTTCATGCCTTCCTTGCAGCTGCCGCGCGGCTTGCCGCGCCTGCAGGCGCAGGTGGCGGCCTGGTTCCAGCGCGCCGCCGACGAGGGCCTGCGCACTTCCTGCCTATACACGGCGGGCGCTTTCGAATTCGACGATTACGAAGGCAGTACGGTGCGCGACCGTCTGGCGCAAGGGGTGGTCGCATGGCGCGCCTCGCTGCGCAAGACGGTGCTGCAGGCGATGGAGGCGGGCCAGCTGCGGCCCGACACCGAGCCGGAACAGCTGGTGTTCGAGATTTACAGCCTGGTGGTGGGCTTGCTGCACGATGCCCGCTTCCTGCATGACGAGCAGTCGCCGCGCCACGCGCAGCGCGCTTTCAATCGCCTGATTTCGACGTACAAGAGTTTCAACGACGTATAGTTTTGGGTTGCCGCAGGTTCGCCTGCGGCCTTTTTTTTATCGGACTTCGCACGGGTGTGCGAAATTGGAGATAAACATGCGCTTCCTGCTTTTACTGGTGCCGGTCGGCATCTACTTCATGAGCCATAGCCGCCTATGGGGCATCCTGCGTGGACTGCCGAGGAACAATAGCGATTTCGGCGAAAACTACTAAGGAGCAGCCATGGTTCTGGACTTCTACTTTGATTTCGCATCGGGCTATTCCTACTTTGCCGCGCGCCGCATCGAGTGGCTGGCCGCCGCCAACGGCGCCACGGTGCGCTGGCATCCGGTGCTGCTGTCGGCCTTGACCCAGGCCACCGGCGTGCTGCCGTCGCCGGTGGTGCCGCTCAAATGGACCTATGTGACGCGCGATATGCAGCGCACCGCCCAGGAGGAGGCGATCCCCTTCAATCCATCGCCGGCGTTCCCGCAGATGCTGATCGCGCCGGGGCGGGCCATGCTGTGGATCCGCGCGCAACACGGCGAAGAGCTGGCGAAGTCGTTTGCCCGCACCTGCTTCCAGGCCTATTACGCGGACGGCGTGGATATCGCCGACAAGGCGGTGCTGCTGGGGATCGCCGAGGGACTCGGGATCGATGGCGCGGCCTTCCTGACTGGGATGGAAGAACCGGCGACCAAGGCGCAGTTCAAGCAGGGTAGCGAAGATGCGCTGGCAAAAGGCGTGTTCGGCGTGCCCTTCGTGCTGGCGGACGGGGAGCCTTTCTGGGGTTACGACCGCTTCCCGCAACTGGAGCGCTGGCTGGCCGCGGCGCGTCGCGCGGCATGATCGGTGAGAAGCGGTGAGAAGCGGCGAGAAGCGGTAAGGCGGGGTATGGCGCGAGGACCGGCCCCCGGCCGGCGGCCGTCGCGTGCCGGTGTCGGACCCTTGGGTCTGACACCGCCTTACCGGTTCAAGCCTGTGCCACGTCGACCCACTCGGCCCTGGTCAGCTGCGCCATCCGTTCCGGACAGATGCGCACGGCGGCGTTGACCGCGCCGCCGGCGGGAATCACCTCCTTGAAGGCACGCAGCGAAACATCGCAATACACGGGAATCGGCCCTGGCAGGCCGAAGGGGCAGACGCCGCCGACCGGATGGCCGGTGAGCGCTTCCACTTCATGCGCACCAAGCATGCGCGCCGTAACGCCGAAGCGGGCCTTGAACTTCTTGTTGTCCAGCCGCGCATCGCCGCGCGTGACCACCAGCACGATGCCGTCCTTCATGCGCAGCGAGAGCGTCTTGGCGATCTGGCCCGGCTCGACCCCGTGCGCGGCGGCGGCCAGGGCCACGGTGGCCGTGCTTTGCGCCAGTTCGATCACTTCCAGGTCCGGCGCGTGCCGGGCCAGGAAGTCTTTGACCGAATGCAGGCTCATTACTTCTTCTTCAGCAGCGGACCGAGGTATTTGCCGGTCACGCTGGCCGGGTTGGCCGCCACGTCTTCCGGCGTGCCGCTGGCGATGATCTGGCCGCCGCCAGCGCCGCCTTCCGGACCCAGATCGACGATCCAGTCGGCGGTCTTGATCACATCGAGGTTGTGTTCGATGATCACCAGGGTGTTGCCGTGGTCGCGCAGGCGGTGGATCACTTTCAGCAGCAGGTCGATATCGTGGAAGTGCAGGCCGGTGGTCGGCTCGTCCAGGATATACAGGGTGCGGCCCGTGTCGCGCTTGGACAGTTCCAGCGACAGCTTGACGCGCTGCGCCTCGCCGCCGGACAGGGTGGTGGCGCTCTGTCCCAGCTTGATGTAGCCGAGGCCAACGTCGAGCAGGGTTTGCAGCTTGCGCGCGATGACCGGCACGGCCTTGAAGAACTCGTGCGCATCTTCCACCGTCATGTCCAGCACTTCGGTGATGCTCTTGCCCTTGTAGTGGACTTCCAGCGTTTCGCGGTTATAGCGCTTGCCGTGGCAGACGTCGCACGGCACGTACACGTCCGGCAGGAAGTGCATTTCGACCTTGATCACGCCGTCGCCCTGGCAGGCTTCGCAGCGGCCGCCCTTGACGTTGAAGGAGAAGCGGCCGGCCGAGTAGCCGCGCTCTTTGGCCACCGGCACGGTGGCGAACAGGTCGCGGATCGGCGTGAACAGGCCGGTGTAGGTGGCCGGATTGGAGCGCGGCGTGCGGCCGATCGGCGCCTGGTCGACCGAAATCACCTTGTCGAAGTGTTCCAGGCCGCTGATCGCATCGTGCGGCGCCGGTTCGGTTTGCGAGCCGAACAGGTGGCGCGACAGGGCCGGATACAGGGTGTCGTTGACCAGGGTCGATTTGCCGGAACCGGAAACGCCGGTCACGCAAGTCATCAGGCCGACCGGCAGGCTGAGCGACACCTTTTTCAGGTTGTTGCCGGTCGCGCCGGTAATGGTCAGCTGGCGCTGCGGGTCGGACAGGTGGCGCTTCTTCGGCACTTCAATCTTCAGCTTGCCGCTCAGGTATTGCGCGGTCAGCGATTCCTTCGACTTCAGGATGTCCTTCAGCGAGCCGGCCGCGATCACATCGCCGCCATGCACCCCGGCGCCCTTGCCCATGTCGACCACATAGTCGGCCGTGCGGATCGCGTCTTCATCGTGCTCCACCACCAGCACCGAGTTGCCGATGTCGCGCAGGTGCTTCAGGGTGTCGATCAGGCGGTCGTTGTCGCGCTGGTGCAGGCCGATGGACGGCTCGTCCAGCACATACATCACGCCCGTCAGGCCGGAACCGATCTGCGAAGCGAGCCTGATGCGCTGGGCTTCGCCGCCGGACAGGGTATCGGCGCTGCGGTCCAGCGACAGGTAGTCCAGGCCCACGTTGTTCAGGAAGGTCAGGCGCGACACGATTTCCTTGATCACGCGGTCGGCGATGTCCTTCTTGGCGCCTTTCAGTTTCAGCTGCTCGAAGAAGGACAGGGTATCGCGCAGCGGCTTTTCGGCGATCTGGTAGATCGCGCGTTCCTGCTTGCCGCTACCGATCTTCACATGGCGCGCTTCCACGCGCAGGCGCGCGCCTTCGCAGCTCGGGCACTTCTTCTCGTTGATGAACTTCGCCAGTTCTTCCTTCACCGCCATCGAGTCGGTCTCGCGGTAGCGGCGCTGCAGGTTGTTGACGATGCCTTCGAAGGTGTGTTCCTTGACCACGGCCTTGCCGCGCTCGTTCATATAGGTGAACGGGATGGCGGTCTTGCCGGAGCCGTGCAGCACCACGTCCTGCGCTTTGGCCGGCAGTTGCTCGAACGGCGTGTCGAGGTCGAAATCGTAGTAGGCGCCCAGCGCCGCCAGCATCGAGTAGTAGAACTGGTTGCGGCGGTCCCAGCCCTTCACCGCGCCGGAAGCTAGCGACAGGTTGGGGAAGGCGACGATGCGGCGCGGGTCGAAGAATTCGATATGGCCCAGGCCATCGCATTCCGGGCAGGCGCCCATCGGATTATTGAAGGAGAACAGGCGCGGCTCGAGTTCCTGCAGCGAGTAGCCGCAGGTGGTGCAGGCGAACTTGTTGGAGTAGACGTGCTCGGAACCGGTGTCCATCTCGTAGGCGATGGCGCGGCCGTCGGCCAGGCGCAGCGCGGTCTCGAAGGACTCGGCCAGGCGCTGTTTGATTTCCGGGTTCACCTTGACGCGGTCGATCACCACGTCGATGCTGTGCTTCTCGGTCTTCTTCAGTTTCGGCAGGTCGTCCACTTCGTAGATTTTGGCGTCGTGGGTGCCGCTCTGCACGCGGAAGCGCACGAAGCCCTGGGCCTGCATGGCCTCGAACAGGTCGGCGTGTTCGCCCTTACGGTTGGCCACCACGGGCGCCATGATCATCAGCTTGGTGCCCTCGGGCATGGCCAGCACGGCGTCCACCATCTGCGACACCGACTGCGCGGCCAGCGCGTGGTCCGGGTGGTTGATGCAGTATGGGGTGCCGACGCGGGCATACAGCAGGCGCAGGTAGTCGTGGATCTCGGTCACCGTGCCCACGGTGGAACGCGGATTGTGCGAGGTGGCCTTCTGCTCGATCGAAATGGCGGGCGACAGGCCTTCGATCATGTCCACATCCGGCTTTTCCATCAGCTGCAGGAACTGGCGCGCGTAAGCCGACAGCGATTCCACATAGCGGCGCTGGCCCTCCGCGTACAGGGTGTCGAACGCGAGCGACGACTTGCCGGAGCCGGACAAGCCCGTGATCACGATCAGCTTGTTGCGCGGCAGGTCGAGGTTGATGTTCTTCAGGTTGTGCGTGCGTGCGCCGCGGATGCGGATTTCTTCCATGCGTGTATGCCTTTCGGGTCAGCCCGATACTATAGCTGGGAATAACTTCTTGCGCCGGGTTTGATATATCTCAAAACCCGGGCATTAAATACTGTACATAATACCAGTATTCCGGCGAGCACGTATCAGGCGCCGGTTCCGGGGCGGTAGCTCAGGTAGCCCATCACCGCATCGGTGATGGAAGACTCGATGTCGGCCATCTCGAAGCGCGGTGCATCAATCACGGCCGCGTGCACCATGGATTCCATGATGTGCAGTATCACCCAGGTGGCCAGATCGAGGTCGCGCGGCACGATCGCGTCGCGCCAGTCACCCAGCAGGGCGCGTACCCGCGTGAAGATGCCCTTGTCCGCTTCGTTTTCCGACTGCGGCACGTCGAAATACGGGAATTGCAGTTCCAGCATCTTGTGCAAGTCCGGCTCCAGCAAATGGGCGGCCAGCAGGGCCCGCACCATGGCGCCGATATGGCCGTCCAGTGTCGGCTCATAGGGCTTGGACAGGACCGATTCCACGGTTTGCTGCACCTGCTCGGCATGGCGCTGGTGCAGCGCCGCGATCAGCGCGTCCTTGTTCTGGAAGTACTGGTAGAGCGAGCCGACGCTGATGCCGGCCTTCTCGGCGATCAGGTTGGTGTTCGTGCCGGCATAGCCATGCTCGGCAAAAACGCGAGCCGTGGCTTCCAGGATGATCTCAACGGTGTTCTTGGAGCGTGCCTGGCGTGGGGCTTTGCGGGGGCGGGGTATGTCCAGCATGCAAGTTTCCTAATGCGAGTTTTCGAGGGGTGTTGTTGATTTTAAAATTTTGTCTGTTTGTGAGCAATTGCTCGCCTTCGCTAAATCTATTGTGAACTTTGAAAGATTCTACATGAGCCCGCCTAAAGACTTTGCTACACCCACTGCTGCAGCCGCCCCCCAGGCGGTCAATGTGGTGCCCAAGATTTTCCCTATCGTGCTGGCGGTGTTTGCTAGTTTCATGGCGATCGGCATCGCCCTGCCGGTGCTGCCGCTGCACGTGCATGGCCACCTCGGCCTGAGCACCTTCATGGTCGGCGTGGTGGCCGGCGCCCAGTTCGTGGCCGCCCTGCTGACCCGCGCCTGGGCCGGCGGCCTGTGCGATACCCGCGGTTCCAAGCTGGCCGTGATGAGCGGTTTCGTCCTGGCCTTCGCGGCCTCCATGGTCTACATGGCGTCCCTGACCGTGGCCAGCCAGCCGGCGACGTCGGTGGCCGTGCTGATCGCCGGCCGCGTCCTGCTCGGCTGCGCCGAGAGCCTGATCGTGACCGGCGCCCTGAGCTGGGGCGTCGGCCTGGTCGGCCCGCAGAACGCCGGCAAGGTCATGGCCTGGGTCGGCATCGCCATGTATGGCGCCTACGCCGCCGGCGCACCGGCCGGAATGGCGGTCTACCACCAGTACGGCTTCCAGGGTATCGCGGCCGCTGGCATGCTGGCGCCTGCCCTGGCCCTGCTGCTGCTGGCGAATATCCAAGGCCTGCCGGCCGCCACCATGCGCCGCATCCCGTTCTACAAGGTGCTGGGCGCGGTCTGGATGCCGGGCCTGGGCCTGGCGTTCTCCAGCGTCGGCTTCGGCGTGATCACCGCCTTCATCTCGCTGCTGTTCGCGGCCAAGGAATGGGGCAGCCCATCGCTCGCCTTCACCGCCTTCGGCGCGGCCTTCATCGGCGCCCGCCTGCTGTTCGGCCACCTGCCCGACAAGATCGGCGGCGCCCGCGTCGCCCTGGTGTGCGTACTGATCGAAGCCCTCGGCCAGCTGTGCATCTGGCAAGCCTCGGCCCCGGCGCTGGTGTATGTCGGCGCCGCCCTGACCGGTTTCGGCTACTCGCTGGCCTTCCCTGGCTTCGGTGTGGAAGCTGTCAAGCGCACCCCGCCGCAAAGCCGCGGCGCGGCGATGGGCGCCTACGTCGCCTTCCTGGACATCTCGCTCGGCCTGACCGGTCCGCTGGCCGGCGCCCTGGCAGGCGAGCACGGCGTCGGTTCGGTCTATCTGGCCGGCTGCGCGGCGGTGTCCTGCGCCCTGGTGATTGCCATCCGCCTGCTGCAACCGCCCCGTGCGGCCTGAGCAGGTTATTTAGAAGTAAAACATTAACTAAATTGCATTGCACAAGTTATAATTTTGTTGGTGAATGAGAAGCATTTACTGCAAATCCACAAGGGGATATTGGAATGAAAATCGATTTTAAAGACATGCCAACCGGCGGCGGCCGCGCTGCCGACAACGCGATGTACACCGGCGCCGAATACCTGGCCAGCCTGAACGATGGCCGCGAAGTATGGTTGAACGGCGAGCGCGTGGAAAACGTGGCCGAGCACCCGGCCTTCCGCAATTCGGTGCGCATGATCGCGCGCTTCTACGATTCGCTGCACGATCCGGCCAAGCGCGACATCCTGACCACCGAGATCGATAACGGCAGCGGCCTGCGTTGCCACCGCTTCTTCCAGGCCCCGCGTACGCCGGAAGAGCAGATCAAGGCGCGTGATGCGATCGCCGAAAGCGCCCGCATTTCCTACGGCTGGATGGGCCGCACCCCGGACTTCAAGGCGGCCTGGATCGGCACCTTCGGCGCCAACCGCGACCTGTATGGCGAATACAAGGACAACGCCGTGCGCTGGTACGACTTCGCCCGCGAACGCCTGCCTTACATCAACCACGCCGTGGTCAACCCGCCGGTCGACCGCCACCTGGACCCGAACGAGTCGAACGTCTTCATCCGCGTCGACGAGGAAACCGCGGACGGCCTGATCATCAGCGGCGCCAAGGTGGTCGCCACCGGCGCCGCCCTGACCCACTTCACCTTCGTGGCGCACTACAACGTGATGTACTCGGACAAGAAGTACTCGCCGGTCTTCATGGTGGCGACCAACGCGCCGGGCGTGAAGCTGATCTGCCGCAAGTCCTATGAACTGGCCGCCGCCACCACCGGCTCGCCGTACGACCACCCGCTGTCGAGCCGCATGGACGAAAACGATTCCATCCTGGTGCTGGACCGCGTCTTCATCCCATGGAAAGACGTGTTCATGTACGGCGTGGAAATGTCGAACAAGTTCATCGAACACTCGGGCTTCTTCGGCCGCACCCTGATGCACGGCTGCACCCGCCTGGCGGTCAAGTTCGAATTCATCTGCGGCCTGTTCCTGAAAGCCACGGAAATGGCCGGCACCAAGGGCTTCCAGGGCGTGCAGGGCGCGCTGGGCGAAGCGATCGCGCTGCGCCATATGCTGTGGGGCCTGTCCGATTCGATGGCCTGGAAGGCCGAGCCATGGGTCGAAGACTTCGTGCTGCCGAACCTGGAGTCCGCCCTGGCCTACCGCGCCAGCGCCGGCGACGCGTACAGCCGCGTGATCAACCTGATCCGCAAGAACGTGGCCAGCTCGCTGATCTACCTGCCGTCGCACGCCAACGACTTCCTGCAGCCGGAGCTGCGTCCTTACCTGGACCGCTATGTGCGCGGCGCCGACGGCGTCGATGCGGAAGAGCGCGTCAAGCTGATGAAGCTGCTGTGGGACGCGATCGGTTCCGAGTTCGGTTCGCGCCACGAGCTGTATGAGCTGAACTACTCGGGCAGCTACGAGAAGAGCCGCCTCGACACCCTGGCCGTGGCCAACGGCACCGGCCTGGTGGGCGATATGAAGGGCTTCGTCGAGCGCTGCATGGCCGAGTACGACTTGAACGGCTGGGTGGCGCCCGACCTGAAGGCCGCGTCGGCGCCGGCCGCCACCGTCCCGGCAGGGGCGTAAGGCCATGGCGCACGTCATGACGGCATCCGCCAGCTCCCAGGTGGCGGTGGTCACCGGCGCCGCCAGCGGCATCGGCGCCGCCGCGGCCAGGCTGCTGGCGCAGCAAGGCTACGCCGTAGCCTGCCTGGACCGCGATGGCGCGCGCCTGGCGACGCTGCTCAAGGAACTGGGCCCCGGCCACACGGGCTTCACCCTGGACCTGTGCGACGAGGCCGAGGTGAAGCGTACTTTCGGCCAGGTCATCGAGTGGCGCGGCCGCATCGATGCACTGGCCACTTGCGCAGGGGTGGTCGACACCACGCCGCTGATGGAGCTCTCGGCGCAGCGCTTCATGGAGATGGCCAGCATCAATATGCTGGGCACCTTCCTGCCGATCCGCGAAGCGGCGGCGCGCATGGCGGCCGGGGCGCGCATCTGCACCGTCTCCAGCGTGGCCGGCCTGCGCGGCGGCGGCCTGGCCGGCACCGTGGCCTATGCCGCCAGCAAGGGCGGCGTGGTGGCGATGAGCAAGACCCTGGCACGCGAGCTGGGGCCGCGCGGCATCACCGTCAACTGCGTGGCGCCGGCGGTGATCCGCACGCCCATGCTGGACGCCACCACGGCGGCACCGGGCCACATCGAGCGCCTGCACGGCCTGACCGCACTGCGCCGCGAAGGCACGGCGGAAGAAGCTGCGGCGGCCATCGTCTGGTACCTGTCGCCGCAGGCTTCCTTCGTCAGCGGTACCACCATGGCGGTCGACGGCGGCCTGTCGATGGCTTAGAACATTACAAGGAAAAGAAAAGCACATGGCAATTTCAACCGACAATCCCCTCTCCCTGCTGCGTTCGTGGCTCTTCGTGCCGGGAATGGAAATGTCCGTTCTACGCGATGCGCCGGCCTCCGGCGCCGATGTCATCGTGCAGGAACTGGAGGACTTCACCCCGCCGCAGCGGCGCGCCGAAGCGCGTGCGCTGGCGGCCAAGGCGTATGCCGAATGGCGGGCGCGCGGCGTGGTGCCCGCAGTACGTATCAACCCGCTCGAGAGCTGCGGCCTGGCCGACCTGGCGGGCGTGATGCCGGGCCGGCCCGACATCGTCATGATGTCCAAGGTCGAAAGCGTGGAACAGGTCGAGGCCCTCGACCGCGAAATCAGCCGCTTCGAAGCGGAACTGGGCATCGCGCCGGGCGCCACCTTGATCGTGCCGAACATCGAGACCGCGCTGGGCATCGTGCGCGCCATCCAGATCGCCGCGGCCAGCCCGCGCATCAAGGCCATGCTGGTGGCGACCGAGGATACGGTGGCCGACCTGGGCGCCGACCGCAGCCGCAACGGCGCCGAACTGCACTACCCGCGCTCGCGCTTCCTGCTCGAATGCGCGGCGGCCGGGGTGCTGGCGATCGACTGCCCCTACACCTATTCCGACGCGCTGGGCGCCGAAGCCGATATGCGCGCCGGCCACGGCATTGGCTACAAGGCCAAGGCGGTGGTCAACTCTAGCCATGTAGCGGTGGCCAACCGCTGGCTGACGCCGACCAGCGAGCAGGCCGGGCTGGCGCAGCGCCAGGTGGCCGCCTTCGAAGCGGCGCGCCGGCAAGGGCTGATGCGCGCCGAAGTCGACGGCCTGGTGGTGGAAGTCCCGAGCTACCTGGCCGCACAGCGCCTGCTGCTGCGCCATTCCCAGTTGAGCGCACGGCAGGCATCACGACCGCCCGAGCGCACTTACCGCTGACAACGCGAGAGAACCATGTCCATCACCATCGTCATCGTCGAAGATTGTCCACGCTTGCGCGACGCGCAAAAGCTGGTCCTGGAAAGCCAACCGCGCCTGCAAGTGCTGGCCGAACTTGACAACAGCAGCGCCGCGCTGGACTGGCTGCAGCACTCCGCGCCCGACATCCTGGTGGTCGACATGGACCTGGCCGACGGCCGCGCCATCGCCGTCGTCGAAGACTGCGCGGCGCGCCATCCGCGCTGCGGCATCCTGACCCTGTCGCGCATGTGCGACGACGCCGTCGTGCACCGCTGCATCGATGCCGGCGCCGCCGGCTACCTGTGCGGACCGAACGCGGTGGCCAGCCTGCCGGGCGCCGTGCTCGACCTGCATGCCGGCGGCTCGCCCATCAGTCCGGACATCGCGCGCATGATCCTCGAGCGCGCACGCGGCGACCGTCCGTCGCCGGCCAAGCCCTGCGCGGCGCAGGCCAGCGTGCTGACGGCGCGCGAAACCACCGTGCTGGAACTGGTGGCGCAAGGCAGCAGCGACAAGGAAGTAGCGAAGAAGCTGGCGATTTCCTTCCGCACCGTGCAAACGCATTTGAAGAATATTTCGGGCAAGCTGTTCGCCAACTCGCGCACTGAAGCCGTGTACCAGGCGCGCCTGCAAGGCTTGCTCTCCACCTGACATCCGCTCACCCAGTTTGCCGGCACCTCTACCTCTTGGGTAGGGTGCCGGTTTTTTTTTCGCAGACCCGCCCAAATCCGCGCCCGCGCACATACCTAATTTTACGTATTTATCTACTCTAATTAGCAACAATAAAATGGCTGCCATGCTTTCACCGAAAGCGTTCATCAATCGAAAAATCTGGAGCCAAGCATGAAGAAGGACGGTTTTCAAACCACCATCGAAGTAAAGTACCGCGACACCGATTCCATGGGTCACGTCAGCAGCCCGGTCTACTACGACTACCTGCAACACGCTTACCTGGGCTATATGTTCGACGTGCTGCAAATCCCGAAAACTGAAAAGCTGCCGCACATCATGGTCAAGACGTCCTGCGAATACACGCAGCCGGCCATGTACGGCGACATGCTGACCGTGAACAGCCGCGTGACCCGTTTCGGCAGCAAGAGCTTCGACATGGAGCACATCATGCGCCGCAACGACGAAGCGCAGACCATCGTCGCCAAAGGCGCCTCGACCCACGTGATGTTCGACTACGCCAGCAACAGCACCACCGTGGTGCCGGAGCAGTTCAAGCAACAGGTCGCCGCCTACCAGGGCGAATAAGCACGAGCGCAGCAAGCCGCCGGCCAGGCGCCGGCGGAGCATTCCACAATCAACCACCCAGGTACTCATCATGATGTTGCAATGGACTCAGGAACAGCTCGCCCTGCGCGAGCGCTACGCGGCGCTGGGCGCCCAACTCGCGGCGCGCACCGGCCAGCCGGAAGGCTTCGACCGCGACGGCTGGCGCCAGCTTGGCGACGCCGGACTGTGGCGCCTGATCGTGCCGGCCAATTTCGGCGGCGCCGGCACTGACTGGTGGGCTTTCACCGCCGCGCTGGAAGGCCTGGCCAGCAGCATCCGCACCCCGGAACTGCTGCTGTCGGTCATCGCGCAAGCGGGCCTGGTGCGCGCCCTGGTGCATTACGGCAGCCCGGCGCAGCAGGACAAATACTTCGCCGCCATCCTGCGCGGCGACCTGTCGTCGACCGGCATCGCCGAGCCGGGCACCGGCACCGATGTGCGCAGCATTGAAACGCGCCTGACGCCGGAAGGCGACAACTATGTGCTGAACGGCGGAAAATACAATATCGCCCATGCGCCCGTGGTCGACTTCATGATGATCGTGTCGCGCGCCAACGACGAAGGCGCGATCTCGCTGGTGTTGCTGGACAAGGACGCGCCCGGCCTGCGCATCGGCAAGGCGGACGACAAACTGGGCAACCGCAACCTGCCGACCGGCGCCCTGCATTTCGACAACGTGCCGGTTGCGGCATCGCAGATCCTGGGTAAGCCGGGCAAGGGCCTGCAGCAGCTGATCGACATCATTTCGCTGGGCCGCCTGTACTACGGCCTGGTGGCATCCCACCTGGTGACGCCTTTCCTGGCCGACGCCATGGCGTACGCCAAGCAGCGCATCAGCTTCAAGGACACCATCGCCGAGCACCAGTATGTGCAGCGCCGCCTGACCGATTTGAAGATCGGCGCGGAACGCGGCCGCTGGCTGGCTTACGGCGCGCTGACCCAGCTGATGGCGGGCGACCGCGAAGCGCTGCTGACCTGCTCGGCTGCCAAGCTGGTCGGCGCCGAAGACTTGATCAACGGCGCCATCAGCCTGGTCAAGCTGTACGGCAGCCTCGGCTACCACAACAACGATATTTCCACGCTGGCCCGCAATGCACTGGGCTTTGCCAGCGTCGGCGGTACCGAAGAGATGCATCGAAAGAACATCTACAACCAGCTTGTCAGGCTGAGCAAGTAAGTTGCGGCGGTTCCCATGCGTACCTCCACACGGTTGTTCTTTCCGCTGCGCGTACGCGGCATGGCGCCAGAAGCCGGCGCCACTGTCGTCACCTTCGACGTGCCCGACCGGCTGCGAAGCGCCTTCCGCTATCAATCCGGCCAATACCTGACGCTGCGCGCCAGCGTCGATGGCGAGGAAGTCGAGCGCCACTACGCCATCTGTTCCGCGCCGCACGAAGCGCCGCTGCAGGTGGCCATCAAGCATGGCCAGGGGGCGATGGCGTCCTGGATCCAGCACGAACTGGCGCCCGGCCGCGAATTGCCGGTGGCGCCGCCGGCCGGCGGCTTTACCGTCCCGGCCGAGCCGGCGCGCAGCCGGCATTACCTCGGCATGTGTATCGGCAGCGGCGTCAGTACCCTGTATTCGCTGCTGAAACACCTGCTGCACCACGAACCGCACAGCCGCTTCACGCTGGTGATCGGTGAGCAGGACCACGCTTCCACCCTGTTCCTGCCCGCCATCGAAGAATTGCGCCGCCGGCTCGGCGAGCGCCTGCGCTGTGTGCTCGTGTTCAGTTCCTGGACGCCCGGCGCACCGGCCGGCATCCCGGTCTACAACGGCCGCCTGGACCAGGACACTGTACAGCGCATCTGCGCCTACGACGTCGACCTCGATAGCGTCGACCTGGCGCTGGTGGTGGGGTCACCGTCCATGATGGACGAACTATCGGGCCTGCTGCAACAAGCCGGCCTGCCACGCCAGCGTATCCGCACTGCCGGCGACTGATCGCCGAGTATCCCCCGCTACCACCTGGAGAACACATGGGCAAGATGAATGAAGAACTGGCCGTCGCCGCCGTTGACGAGCGCTACCAGCTTAGCGACGCCTTGCATGCGGCCTCGGGACAGATTTACCTGAGCGGCACGCAGGCGCTGGTGCGCCTGCTGCTGATGCAGCGCGCGCTGGACCGCGAACTGGGCCTGAACACGGCCGGTTTCGTCAGCGGCTACCGCGGTTCGCCGCTGGGCGCCGTCGACCAGCAACTGTGGAAGAACAAGAAGGCGCTGGAGGCAAGCGATGTGCGCTTCCTGCCCGCCATCAATGAGGAATTGGGCGCCACCGCGGTGCTGGGCGTGCAGCGCCTGGCCAGCGACAGCGAGCGCGCCGTGGATGGCGTGTATGCCATGTGGTACGGCAAGGGCCCCGGCGTGGACCGCGCGGCCGATGCGCTCAAGCACGGCAACGCTTACGGCTCCTCGCCGCTGGGCGGCGTGCTGGTGGTGGCCGGCGATGACCATGGCTGCGTATCGTCCTCGATGTCGCACCACAGCGACCCGACCATGATGGCCTGGCATATGCCGGTGCTGAATCCGTCCAATGTCGCCGAGCTGATCGAATTCGGCTTGTACGGCTGGGCGCTGTCGCGCTTTTCCGGCGCCTGGGTCGGCCTGAAGGCGATCTCGGAGACCGTGGAGTCGGCCGGCACGGTCAACCTGGACCGCATCCCGACGCGCTGGACCGCGCCGACCGATTATGTGGCGCCCGCCGGCGGCCTGCACAACCGCTGGCCGGATTTCCCCGGTCCGCAGATCGAACTGCGCATGAGCGAGAAGATCCGCGCCGCGCGCGCCTTTGGGCGCGTGAACAGCATCGACAAATGGATTGCGCGTAGCCCGCGCGCCTGCATCGGCATCGTCACCTGCGGCAAAGCCCACCTGGACTTGCTGGAAGCATTGCGCCGCCTGGAATTGACGACCGCCGAACTGGATGCGGCCGGCGTGCGTATCTACAAGGTCGGCCAGAGCTATCCGCTGGATACCGGCCGCATCGATACCTTTGCCGAAGGGCTGAAAGAGATCCTGGTGGTCGAAGAAAAGGCCGCCGTGGTGGAGCAGCAGCTCAAGGACCACCTGTACAACTGTCCGGACAGCGCGCGCCCGCGCCTGCTCGGTAAACGCGACGCGCAGGGCAACCCGCTGCTGGCCGACGACGCCGAGCTGCGCCCATCGCGCCTGTTGCCGGTGCTGGCCGCCTGGCTGGCGCGCCACCTGCCGACGCATGACCGCCGCGCCCTGGGTGCGCGTGCCCTGGCGGCGCCGCTGCTGTCGAATGCCGCCGACGGCGTGCGCCGTATTCCTTACTTCTGTTCGGGCTGTCCGCACAATGTCTCGACCAAGGTGCCGGAAGGCTCGATCGCCCACGCCGGCATCGGCTGCCACTTCATGGCGTCGTGGATGGAACGCGACACCACGGGCCTGATCCAGATGGGCGGCGAAGGTGTGGACTGGACCGCTCAATCGATGTTCTCCAAGCGCCCGCACATCTTCCAGAACCTGGGCGATGGCACCTATTTCCACTCCGGCATCCTGGCCCTGCGCCAGGCGGTCGCCGCCAACACCAATATCACCTACAAGATCCTGCACAACGCCGCCGTGGCGATGACGGGCGGCCAGCCGATCGACGGCAGCCTGCCGGTGCCGCAACTGGCGCAGCAGCTGGTGGCGGAGGGCGTGAAGCGCCTGGCGGTGGTCAGCGACGCGCCGGAGCAATACAAGGGCCGCGAGCGCGACTTCCCGCCGCAAGCGACCTTCCATCATCGCGACGAGATGGATACGCTGCAGCGCGAACTGCGCGATATTCCCGGTGTGACCGCACTGATTTACGATCAAGGCTGCGCCGCCGAAAAACGCCGCCTGCGCAAGCAGGGCAAGGCCACCACCCCGGGCCGCCGCCTGTTCATCAACGAGTCGGTCTGTGAGGGCTGTGGCGACTGCGGCGCCAAATCCAACTGTCTGTCGGTGGGCGTGACGGAAACGCCGAAAGGCCGAAAGCGCAAGATCGACCAGTCCTCCTGCAACCTGGACTTCTCCTGCCAGACCGGCAGCTGTCCGAGCTTCGTCAGCGTGGTCGGCGCCGTGCCGAAGAAATCGCGGGTCGCCGCCGGCGTGCTGGAACAGCTGGAGGAAGCGGCAACCCTGCTGCCGCATCCTGCCGTGCCTGCGCTGGACCAGCCCTACAACCTGCTGGTGACGGGCGTCGGCGGCAGCGGCGTGGTTACGGTGGGAGCCCTGATCTGTATGGCGGCCCACCTGGAACAGCGCCAGTCCTCGGTGCTGGATTTCATGGGCTTCTCGCAGAAGGGCGGCGCCGTGCTGTCCTTCGTGCGGATCGCAGCGTCGGCCGCGGAACTGAACCAGGTGCGCATCGACGTGCGCCAGGCCGACCTGTTGCTGGCCTGCGATCTGGTGGTGGCTGCCAGCCCTGATGCGCTGCAAACGCTGCAATCCGGCCATACCCGCCTGGCCCTGAACAGCCATGCGATTCCGAACGCGAGCTTTGTGCGCGATCCGGAAGCCAACCTGCACACCGACGCCCTGCTGGAAAAAATCCGCCATGCGGCCGGCAGCGGCGACAGCGTGAGCTGCGACGCGCAGAAGCTGGCCGAATACTTCTTCGGCGACACCATCTGCGCCAACATCATCATGCTGGGCATGGCCTGGCAGCGCGGCTGGATTCCGGTCTCGATGGCCGCGCTGACGCGTGCCGTACGCCTGAACAACGTCGCGGTGCCGCTCAACCTGCGCGCACTGGCATTGGGCCGCATGGCCGCCGCCGCACCGGAACGGCTGCAACAGCTGATGACATCAGCGGTATCGCACACCCCAGCGCAGTCCGATACGGTCAGCCTCGAAAACCTGATGGCCCTGCACCGGGCCCAGTTGCAGGAATACGGCGGTGCGGCATACGTCCAGCGCTACCAGACGCTGATGGATGAAGTGGTGCGCGCTGAAACCAATTCCTGTGGCGCAGCGGACCTGTCGTTCAGCCGGGCCGTGGCGCATGGCTTCTCCCGCGTGCTGATGGTGAAAGACGAATACGAAGTGGCGCGCCTGTACAGCTCCGACGACTTCGTGCAAAGCCTGGAGCGCCAGTTCGAAGGCCGTCCCGGCGTCGACTACCAGCTGCAGTTCCATATGGCGCCCCCGGTCGGCCGCAAAGCCGGCGTGGAAGTGCGCAAGCGCACGTTTGGCGCCTGGATGCTGCCGGTGCTGAAAACCATGTCCGCGCTGCGCAGCGTCCGTGGCGGCTTGTTCGATCCGTTCCGCTATCAGCACGAACGCCGCCTGGAACGCGAGTTGGCTGCGCATTACGAACAGCAGATGCGCCAGGTCGCGGCCAAGCTGACGCTGGAACACATGGACGCGGCGCTGGCCATGGCCGGCCTGCCATCCATGATGCTGGGCTTCGGCCACGTCAAGCTGCGCAATGTTGGACGCGCCGCCGCACGCCAGGCGCAACTGGCGAAACGCCTCGGCATCGATACCGATTACGGCCCGCTGGTGGCCGAGCATGTACGCAACAGCGCCGGCAACGGCAGCACCCTGCGCGGCATCCCCGTGGTGCGCGCGTAATGGCAACCCCTTCATCCGACTGGAGCTGATCATGGCATACAAACACATTCTGTTTTCCATCGAAGACGGCATCGCACGACTGACGCTGAACCGTCCCGAACGACTCAATAGCTTCACCGCCGCCATGCACATGGAAGTGCGTGGCGCACTGCGCACCATCAAGCGCAACAGCACGGTGCGCGTGCTGCTGCTGACGGGTGCCGGGCGTGGCTTCTGCGCCGGCCATGACCTGAGCGAAAACGTGAAACCCGCCGGCACCGAGACCGACGAACTGGTCGAAATCGTCGACAAGTATTTCCATCCTTCCCAGCACACCGCCGAAGAAGAAGATGCCGCATCGGCCGGCTTGGGCGAACTGGTGAGCCGCTACTACGCACCGCTGGTGCAAGCCCTGCAAGCCTTGCCTATCCCGGTGGTTTGCGCGGTCAACGGTGTGGCGGCAGGTTCCGGCGCGAATATTGCACTGGCCTGCGACATTGTGATCGCCGCCAAATCGGCCAACTTCGTGGAATCGTTCTGTCATGTGGGCCTGCTGCCCGACACAGGCGGCACCTACTTCCTGCCACGCCTGATCGGCACTGCACGCGCCAAGGGCCTGGCCCTGCTGGGGGAAAAGCTCAGCGCGGAACGTGCAGAAAGCTGGGGATTGATCTGGAAATGCGTCCCGGACGATCGTCTCGCCGCGGAGGCCGAGCAAATGGCGCGCCATTTCGCCGGCGCCGCGACGCTGGGCCTGGCCCGCACCAAGCAGGCCTTCCACGCCAGCATCAATAACACGCTGGACGAGCAGCTGGAAATCGAGCGCGAGTACATCACCGAGTTGGGCGACAGCGCGGACTATCACGAAGGCATGGCCGCCTTCGCGGAGAAGCGCCCGCCGCGCTTCATCGGGCAGGCCAGGGCGGAGCCGCTGCGCCGCCGCGCCTGAGTGGAGTCAATCAGGCGTAGGCCCCGTTGCGCGGCGGGCCTACGCCTAAGACATATGCCGCGCAAGTTCGTCGACATGCATGCTCTCAACGGACCCGTTGCTACGAATGCGCTGCTGCGCTTTGGTCACCTGTCTGCCGTCAAGCGACCAGCGAACGATACGACTGCGGCAATAGCCCACTCAACAATAATGAGCGCGTGACGCGATGCAATTGCTGCGCAGAACGGTACTAACGAGGTTGTTTGTTCCGATATTTTTCGATTCGAGCGTCGACCTTTTGGGCCAGATTGGGATCCAGGGATTTGCTTTAGCTGAGGAATTTCGCTTTTCGGTATTTCGAAGTACGTTGCAGTGTTAACGGGGCCATTTGTCGCTGCATTCTCTTTTTCATACAAATAATTTGAGAAAAGGAGGATAAGAATAAACGCGCAAACTGCCCAAAGCACCCCTCTCCATATGCTCGTATTGCATGCTGCAAGAATGATCAGCGTGAGGCCCAATGCCAGCTCGGCATTTCTAGCTCATTCATGTCTTGCAGGTTTGTCTCGCCGAACTCCTTCTCCAAACGGAACTCCCTGTATTCCTCATGCTCGCTGAGCGCGGCAATAAGGCGGCTGGCGTGCGATACGACGATCACCTGGGACCTGGCCGCTGCCGAAGTAATGAGGCGTCCCAAAGCCGGCAGCAAGTCGGGATGCAGGCTGGTTTCAGGTTCGTTAAGCACCAGGAGTTCAGGCGGACGAGGCGACAGCAGGGCTGCGATCCATAACAAGTAGCGCAAGGTGCCGTCTGACAGTTCTGCCGCGCGCAGGGGCCGCAGCAGGCCGTGTTGATGCATCAGGACTTCAAAACGGCCCTCGCTGCATGCGACTTCGATGGACGCTCCAGGAAATGCGTCGGCGACAGCATCGGACAAAGCGTCGGCATCACCGATTTCCATAATGGTTTGCATGGCGGCGGCGAGGTCGTGGCCACTGTCACTGAGCACTGGCGTATGTGTGCCAATCTGGGGCAGCCTGGCAGGGGCATCGGCGTCCGTACGGAAATGGTCATAAAAGCGCCAGGATCTCACCTTCTCGCGTAATTGCAGCATTTCTGGTGCATTGTGCGGATCGGCGAGTTGGGTCAGCATGCTATCAAAGCTTGCCAGATGCTGGGTAAGTACATTCCAGCCGCTCTCGCCCTTAGCCCTGACAGCCGCTCCTTCCCGCACAACGAGCTGCGCCGCGCGGCGCAGGAAGGGGCCTGCCCATATGTGCTCGCCCTTGATCTCCGGATCAAATGAGAAGGCTGAACGATTGTTGCTGGGAAGGCCAAGATCGATCAGATATCCAAGCGTGTCGCTGGCGAATCCCAGTCGCAAGTTGACCGGCTCCTTGCGTCGCGTTCCCTGAATTGCATGAATGCCCTGTCGCATGGACCGCGAAATGGTTTCCGGTCCTGCCCATAAAGTCGATTGCAGGCCGCCTTCCTGTGCCAGCGCGGGGATGATGCGTCCTTGGGCGGTTTGCGCCAGTAGTCGCAGCGCCCGGTAGACACTCGATTTGCCGCTTCCGTTGGGCCCCGTGATGACGTTCATCGGGCCGAGCGGAAGGATGAGATTTCGCAGCGAGCGGTAGTTGGCGATCGCCAGTGTGGTAAGCATTCAGTGTTCTTCTTTGCGTCAGGCGAGATTCTCGCGGGGAGACGCAATTTACTTGCATTTCGTGTTGAGGACCAACCGCTTGGCGAGGCATTCCCTGCATCAGGAATGCCTCGCCGGCTTAAAGATAAGTGTTACTGCTGCTGCGCCAGGTAAGTGGCCAGTTCGTCGATGGTCAGCTGCACCAGGTCATGCGTCGCAGCGTACACCTCGATCTGCTCAGCTTTGCTCATGGTGCCGTCCGGGTTCATCAGCTCGCACAGCACCGCTGCTGGCTTCAGGCCGGCCAGGCGCATCAGGTCGACCGAGCCTTCGGTATGGCCGCGGCGCTTGAGAACACCGCCCGGTACCGCGCGCAGCGGGAACACGTGGCCTGGGCGCGCCAGGTCGTCCGGCACGGCGTTGTCTGCGATGGCGGCACGGATGGTGGTGACGCGGTCGGCCGCCGACACGCCGGTGCTGACGCCGTGGCGGGCTTCGATGGTGACGGTGAAGGCGGTGCCATTGCGGCTGCCGTTCTTCTCGACCATCGGCGGCAGGTCGAGCTGTTGCAGGCGTTCGTCGGTCAGGCAGAGGCAGACGATGCCGCTGCAATCGCGGATCAGGCGCGCCATGCCTTCGACGGTGATTTTTTCGGCGGCGACGATCAGGTCGGCTTCGTTCTCGCGATCGAAATCGTCCATCAGCAGCACGGCGCGGCCGGCGCGCAGGTCGTCCAGTGCGCGTGCCAGGCGCTGTTCGAACGGCGCCAGTCCTTGTGGAAGGTAAGGTGGGTTGGACTCGGTGGTTTTAGGTTCAATGCTCAAAAACATAGTGAAACGCTCCGCAGATAAAGATTGCAAAAGACGTTCCAGGGTATTGATCGCCGAACGGCGGCGGCACCATCCACGGATGGCGCTGTCGAAGCTTTGGCACATCGTCTTTCATCCGGACTATGACCGTCGGCCCTGGCATCTCACCAGATCTGCTGACCCCGCCAAATGGCGGGCGCTCGCGGGCTCGGCCCAGAAGGCCATACCGCCGGTGGGGAATTGCACCCCGCCCTGAAGACGTACAAAAAATAAGTTTGCCGGCTAAGCGGCAGCGCAATTATCTGCGAGTTTTGGTGTGCGGGAAAGCCCTGCAACGTCCTTAGATGCGAGCCGACGCCGGCAGGCCCCCAGTACAGGCGGCGCAGCGCCACAGCCCGTGTGCTTACTGGGGCGCGGGGGAATGCGAGTTAACAATGTGAGCAAAGGCTCATATTATTAATTTCACGATTAACAACAAACTAGAGCCATGTATTCGCTTCGTTTTTCCCCCGTATTACCGACCGCCGCGCTTGCCGTGGTGGCCCTTTCCCTGCCTTTGGGCGGCTGTTCGTCGCGCGCCGCGACCCCGGCTGCGGCGCCCGCTGCGCCTGCCGTGACGGTGGCGCCGCCGGCCCAGGACCTGGTGCAGGATACCTTGCAGTACACCGGCCGTGTCGAAGCTGTACAGCGCGTTGAAGTGCGTTCGCGCATTTCCGGCTATCTGTCCGCCATCCAGTTCAAGGATGGCCAGCTGGTCAAGGCTGGCACCCCGTTGTTCGTGATCGACCAGCGCCCTTTCCTGGCGATGCGCGACCGCGCGCGTGCCGCGCTGTCGGCCGCCGAGGCGCGCTACCAGCTGGCCCATACCCAGTACGAGCGAACCAATGCCCTGCAAGGCAGCGGCGCCGCCAGCGCTGAAGACCGCGACCAGGCGCAAGGCGAGTACGACGGCGCCAAGGCGGCGGTGCAGGTGGCCAAGGCCGAACTGCGCAACGCCGAGCTGGAACTTGAGTATTCCACCATTACCGCGCCGATCACGGGCCGCATTTCGGACCACCGCATCGACGTTGGCAACTATGTTTCCGGCGGCGGCGCCCAGGGCGGCGTGCTGGCCACCATCGTCGCCACCGACACCGTGCGCGCCACGGTCGACCTGCCGGAAGCCGATTACCAGCGCCTGCGCCGCAACGGCGCGCTGCCGAAGCAGGTGACCGTCAGCGTGGAAGGCGTGCAGGCTACGCGCCAGGCCGACATCGATTTCGTCGACAGCGAAACCAGTAACCGCTCCGGCACCATCCGCCTGCGGGCATCAGTGCCGAATTCCGACGGCTTGCTGGTGCCGGGCTACTTCGCCCAGGTGAAAGTGCCGGTCGGCCCGCGCGTCGAGCGCCTGCTGGTGCCTGATGCCTTGATCCAGAACGACCAGAATCGCAAGCTGGTGATGGTGGTCGACGGTGAAAGCAAAGCCGTGCCGCGCGCCATCGAAACCGGCGCCCTGGTCGGCCATAAGCGCGTTGTGCTGGCCGGTCTGGCGCCGGACGAGCGCGTGATCGTGACCGGCGCAGGCCGCGTCAAGCCGGGTGACCGTGTTACGGCCACCACGGCGCCGCAAAGCAACTAAGCAGGGATGGCGCATTTACTATGAAACTATCCCGCTTCTTCATTGCCCGTCCCGTCTTCGCCATCGTCTGTTCGGTGCTGCTGACGCTGGTCGGTGCGCTGGCCTGCCGCATGCTGCCGGTCTCGGAATTCCCCGAGATCGTGCCGCCGACGGTCATGATCAAGACCGTCTACCCTGGCGCGTCGGCCCAGGAACTGGCCGATACCGTGGCCGCTCCCATCGAACAGGAAGTCAACGGCGTGGACGGCATGCTGTACCTGTCCTCCCAATCCGTGGGCGACGGCAAGCTGACCATCAGTGTGGTGTTCAAACCGGGCACCAATGTCGACCAGGCGCAGGCCCTGGTGCAGAACCGCGTCGCCATCGCCGAAGCCCACTTGCCGGACGAAGTGCGGCGCCAGGGCATCGCGGTCAAGAAGGCTTCGCCCGACCTGATGATGGTGGTGTATTTCACATCGCCCAAACATACGCGCGACCAGCAATACCTGTCGAACTATGTCTCGGCGAACGTGAAAGACTCGATTGCCCGCGTTGAAGGCGTCGGCGATACCTACACCCGCGGCGCGCGCGACTTTTCGATGCGCGTCTGGCTCGACCCGGCGCGCACTGCTTCGCTTGGCCTGATGCCGGCCGACGTGGTGGCGGCCATCCGCAAGAACAACGTCCAAGTTTCGGCCGGTGTGCTGAACCAGGCCCCCGACAGCGGCGCCGGCGCCTACCAGGTGCAGGTGCGCACCCAAGGCCGCCTGCGCGATGTGGATGAATTCAACGCCATCATCATTGCCGTGAATCCCGAGACCGGCGCGCCGATCCGCCTGCGCGATGTGGCGCGGGTAGAACTGGCCGCCCAGGATTATTCCGAGAGCGGCTACCTGGACGGCGAAACCGCCGTCGCGCTGGGCATCAGCCAGAAGCCCGGCTCCAATGCGCTCGATACTGCTGAACGCATCATCGCCACCCTCGATACGCTGAAGCGCGACTTCCCAAGCGACCTTGAGTACCACGCGTATTACAACCCGACCCGCTTCATCAAGACCTCGATCGACAAGGTGCGCGACACCATCCTCGAAGCCATCGTGCTGGTCTGCCTGGCGGTGCTGGTCTTCCTCGGTTCCTGGCGCGCTGCCATCATCCCGATCCTGGCCATTCCGGTCTCGCTGGTGGGGACCTTCGCCATCATGTCCGGCATGGGATTCTCGCTGAATAATCTGTCGCTGTTCGGCCTGGTGCTTGCTATCGGTATCGTGGTCGACGACGCCATCGTGGTGGTCGAAAACGTCGAGCGCCATATCGCCGAAGGCATGACGCCGGGCGCCGCTGCCGTGCGCAGCATGGACGAAGTGGGTTCGGCCCTGATCGCCATCGCCCTGGTGCTGATCGCTGTATTCGTGCCGACCGCCTTCATCAGCGGCATCGCCGGCATGTTCTACCGCCAGTTCGCCGTGACCATCGCCGTGTCGACCGCAATTTCGGCCCTGGTGTCGCTGACGCTCTCGCCAGTGCTGGCCGCACGCCTGCTGCGTGCCCACGAACCAGGCGCCCCGCGCACGCTGGGCGCGCGCTGGACCGCATGGTTCGAGCAGTTCTTCCACCGCCTGGCGGGCCGTTACGAGGTGCTGGCGAAGTTCTCGCTGAAACGCCGCACCCTGATGCTGCCGATCTACGGCTTGCTCGTTGCGCTGACCGTATGGCGCATCGACGCCACGCCGACCGGCTTCGTGCCGCAGCTTGACCGCGGCTATGCCATCGTGTCGATCCAGCTGCCGCCTGGCGCCACCTTGGCGCGCACCAGCGAAGTGGTGCAGGACGCCGCCCAGCGCCTGTTGCAGCAGCCGGGCATTGCCCACACCTCGGCCTTTGCCGGCACCGACGGCGCCACCTTCACTTCCGCCCCCAATGCGGCCGTGATCTTCGCCGTCTTCAAGGAGTTCGACGAGCGGGCCGCACTGGGCCTGGACGGCCCGGCCATGCTGGCTGCGATGAAGAAGACGCTGGCGCCGATCAGCAAGGCCAAAGTGATGGTGATCCCGCCGCCCGCAGTTCCGGGCATCGGCACCGGCGGCGGCTTCAAGCTGCTGATCCGCGACCGCAACGGCCAGGGCCCGCAAGCGCTGCAGGCCGTGGTGAAGGACGTGCTGGAAGCTGCCGGCAAACTGCCTTCGGTGAACGCGCCGTTCTCGCCATTCAACGCCAAGGCGCCGCAAGTGAAAGTCGATATCGACCGCACCCGTGCCGAAATGCTGGGCGTAAACCCCGACCGCATCAACGATAGCCTGCAGTCCTACCTGGGCTCCGTGTATGTGAACGACTTGAACCTGATGGGCCGCGTGTGGAAGGTGACGGCGCAGGCCGACGCACCGTTCCGCCGTACGGTGGACGACCTGGCGGCCTTGAAGATGCGTTCCAGCAGCGGCGCCATGGTGCCGATGGGCGCGGTCGCCACCTTCAGCGAAACCACGGCGCCGTTCCGCGTGCCGCGCTACAACCTGTTCCCAGCGGCGGAAATCCAGGGCAGCACCAAGCCTGGCTTCTCGACCGGCGAAACCATCGCCGCCATGGAGCAGCTGCTGCAGGCCCGCCTGCCGGTCGGCTTCGACTACGAGTGGACCGAACTGGCGCTGCAGGAGAAGCAGGCCGGCGCCAGCACCGCCCTGGCGCTGGGCATGGCCGTGGTCTTCGTCTACCTGCTGCTGGCCGCGCTGTATGAAAGCTGGCTGCTGCCGCTGTCGGTGGTGCTGATCGTGCCGATGTGCGTGCTGGCCGCCTTGCTGGCTGTGTCGATGCGCGGCATGGACAACAATGTGCTGACCCAGATCGGCATCGTGGTGCTGATCGGCCTCGCCGCCAAGAACGCGATCCTGATCGTCGAGTTTGCCCGCCAGGCACAGCAGGCCGGCGCCAGCGCCCAAGCCGCAGCGATTGCCGCAGCTCGCACTCGGCTGCGTCCGATCCTGATGACCTCGCTGGCCTTCCTGATGGGCGTGCTGCCGCTGGTGTTCTCCACCGGCGCCGGCGCCGAAATGCGCCAGGCCATGGGGACCGCGGTGTTCGGCGGCATGCTGGGCGTGACCGTGTTCGGCCTGTTGTTCACCCCATTGTTCTTTACCCTGTTCGCAGGCCGCGCAGCGGCGGCGCAACCGCAACCGCAACCGCAACCGCAACCGCATTCGCTGGAAGGTACCACCGCATGAAACTCACAATGATTGCGGGCCTGACCGCGCTGGCCCTGGCCGGCTGCGCGGCCGGCCCGGACTATGTCAAACCCGATACGGCGCCGCTGACGCCGGCCGCCTTCCCATCGTCGGCCGGTGACGGCACCGCGCTCGATACCAGCGCTCCGCCCGCCGGCTGGTGGCGCCAGTTCGAAGACCCGCAGCTGGATGCACTGGTCGAGCAAGCCTGGCGCGGCAACTATGACCTGCGCATCGCCATGGCGCGCCTGCAGATCGCCGCCGAGCAGCTGACAGCGACCAAATCGGCCGGCCTGCCTTCGCTGGGCGTCGACGCCGGCGTGGCGCGCAAGCACTCCGCCAAGGTGGAGCGCTCGGATGGCGACCCGGTCATCACCAGCCCGGCCAAGGTGAGCGCCTTCATCGACTGGGAGCTGGACCTGTTCGGCCGCGTACGCCGCAGCGTGGAAGCGGCGCGCGCCGGTTACGAGCAGCAGCAGGCGCTGCGTGACGATGTCCGGCGCACCCTGCTGGCGCAGGTGGTGATCGCCTATGCCGAATTCCGCAGCGCGCAGGATGAAGCGGCCTGCCTGAAACAGCAGCTGGAGAACTATGGCCAGGCGCTGGAACTGGTGCGCGAACGCGAGCGGGTAGGCAAGGCGCTGGCGGTCGACCGCATCCGCGTGGAAACCAAGCTCGGCCTGCTGGCGGCCCGTGCGCCGGGCATTGCCGCGCGCCAGCGCGTGGCGCGCAACCACCTGGCCACCTTGTCCGGCCTGAAACTCGATGCACCGGAAGTACTGGCACTGGAAGCGCCGCATCCGCTGCGCCTGCCGGCCACGCTGGCGGTGGACGATCCGGCGGCCATGCTGCGCCGCCGTCCCGACGTGGCGGCCGCCGAACGCAACCTGGCTGCCGCCACCGCCCAGCAGGGCGTCGCCGTGGCCGAGCTGTTCCCCCGGGTCAGCCTGTCCGGCATGTTCGGCCTGGTTGCCCCGGCCGGCAGCCTGCATGGGGCGGATGCCCGTGCCTGGCAGGTTGGCGGCGCGCTGTCCTGGACTCTGCTCGACGGCGGGGCGCTGCGGGCGCGGGTGCGGGCGGCCGGGGCCGGCGCCCAGATCGCCCTGGCTGGCTACGAGAAAACCGTGGCCGGCGCCCTGGAGGAGGCCGATTCCGCCCTGTCGGACTGGCGCCAGTTCCGCGCCCGCGACGTCCAGCTGACCTCGGTCTACGAGCTGGCGCGGGAAACGGCCCGCCTGACCCGCCTGCGCTACCGCAACGGGGCGGAAAGCGTGCTGGGGCTGCTGGATGCCGAATACGCCGTGCTGACTGTGGAAGAGCAGTTGATCGGCGTGCACCGGGATATCGCGGTGGCCACAGCGCGCAGCTATGTGGCCCTGGCGGGTGGCCTGGACGGCGGCGGGAAATCGACGGCGAATTGAGCTTTGTCAGAGCCGGCGATATTTGAGGGACTATTAATTTAGGGTAAACTCCTTGGTTTTGGGGCCGTTGAAACGGCCCCCATTCCTTCAGGAGTTTCATAAATGGCATCAGTCAACAAAGTGATCATCGTCGGCAATCTGGGTCGCGATCCGGAAATCCGCTACATGCCTAGCGGTGACGCGATTGCCAACATCGCCGTGGCCACCTCGTATCGTTCGAAAGACCGCAATACCGGCGAGCAGAAAGAGCTGACCGAGTGGCACCGTATTTCCTTCTTCGGCCGCCTGGCTGAAATCGTGGGCCAGTATCTGAAAAAAGGTTCTTCCGTCTACGTGGAAGGGCGCCTGCAGACCCGCAAGTACACCGACAAAGATGGCATCGAGAAGTACGCCACCGACATCATCGCTGAAAACATGCAGATGCTGGGCGGCCGTGGCGATGCCGCCGGCATGGGTGGTGGCATGGGCGGCGGCGACGATATGGGTTACGACGCGCCTGCGGCACGTCCGGCTCCACGTCCTCAGGCTGCTCCTGCACCGGCACCACGCCCGGCAGCACGTCCAGCGCCTAATTTCTCGGACATGGACGACGATATTCCGTTCTAGGCCGGAATAAACACGAAAGTGTAAACAACAAAAGCGGAGCTATTGATTTAGCTCCGCTTTTTTATTTGTTTACATTTTTTCTAATGATTAAATTACTCTGTAGGGTGTCGGAAACTCAAAAAGGTAAACAAGAAGTGCAGAACCCTTTTGCAGTACGAACCCTGTTGTTCCAATCTGGGGAGCGCTTCCCCATCTTGACGAACTCCGAAACTGGCGAGCCCGATTTCGATACAGCGATCTATGTCCTGACCCATCTACGAGCAACTGCCAAAGCCAGCAACACGATTGAACTTCACCTGCGTTCGATCATTGTGCTTAAGCTGTTTTTGCAGGCCAGGGGGATAGACCTTGGCGAACGCATTCGAAGTTGTGAAATGCTCCAGCCTCACGAGTTGGACGAACTCGTCAAGTGGTGTAGACGGACGTTGCCCGACACTATTGCTGACCTCGGGCAAGCCAGTACTCCGAAGGTGGCAGCGGTACGCTCTAGTCCAAAGTACACGAATCATGCCCGAGTCGAAATCTGCAGCCAAAGCGGAAAGAATAGGATTCGTGCAGTTAGTGCCTTTATGGATTGGTTTGTTCGGGATCGCGTGAGCCGCTTGAACACGCAATACCGAAATAACGCCATCAAGGCATGGCAAACGTGTCGTACAGGCTTGGAAGCACGTGCCCCTCGTGACCGCCGGCGTAGTCAGGTTGGAAGACGAGAGGGAGCTCATCCCGAAGCGGTCGCGAAATTGTTCGCGACTGTTGAACCTTCCAGTCACGCCAACCCTTGGAAATCAGATCATGTGAGGTTCAGAAACCAGCTTATAGTCCATTGGCTGTACTACCTAGGTGTCAGGCGGGGCGAGCTGCTAAACATCAGAATCAGCGACATTAATTTCAGACGGGAGACAGTCCTAGTAGTCCGTCTGTTCGTTTGCTCGCAGAATTGACCCACTCTAGTTGACCCACCTTCCACTGCCTGGCAAACGCTGCCACGCGGTCATATGATCCTTCATACCCCAGCTCCTTAAGGTCCAAGTGGATCTGCTTCAGATTCCGCCGTTGCTTGCGGGGTTTGCTCGCCTCGGCCTTGAGCCAGGCTGAAAGCTGCACCGAATATTTGTCTAAGACGCTTGATGATCGCCGCTCCGCATAGGAGGGCTCTGTGGTCTCCGACCGTAGGTATCGCCGGACGGTATTGCGGGAGATGCCGAGTCGTCTTGCGATCTCCCGGAGGGGAATCTGGTCACGTAGGTGCCAGCGTCGAATTATGCCTAGTAAAGCCACGTCGATCACTCCGATCTC
This sequence comes from Pseudoduganella violaceinigra DSM 15887, assembly GCF_000425385.1. Classification (GTDB taxonomy): domain Bacteria; phylum Pseudomonadota; class Gammaproteobacteria; order Burkholderiales; family Burkholderiaceae_D; genus Rugamonas; species Rugamonas violaceinigra. Next base: position 615,767 of record NZ_KE384356.1, read on the forward strand.
CTGCCGAAAGGACAGGGGAAATTGTGCTATGAACGTGGGTCAGATTTCGTTGCAAATTCGTGGGGAAGCTGGGTCAATTTTCAGTGCAAATTAACATCCAAATCTT
>NZ_AUDI01000004.1 GCF_000425385.1 Pseudoduganella violaceinigra DSM 15887
GTTCACCGGCCACGTGAATGACACCAACACAGGGCTGGTGCAGATGCAGCAGCGCTACTATGATCCTGTGGCGGGGCGGTTCTTGAGCATTGATCAGGTAATGACTGATGCAAACAGTGGTTCAAGCTTCAACCGCTATGTCTACACAGATAACAGCCCTTACAAATACGTTGATCCTGATGGACGTGAAATTGTTGCTGCAGTACCAAGTGAACGAACGAAGCTCGCCGGGTACTTGAACAGCAAGGCCTCCGGGAGTTTTAAATTTGATAAGAACGGACAATTGATGCAAACTTCAGGAAGCGGCAAAGGTAAATCTTCCTATTTTTCAGAACAACTTGCAAAGGGAATTGCTAGTCCAGAAAGGATTACATTAGAAATCTCGTCTTACGTTACTGCCAATGGTCTTAAAGGTGTTGACTGGGACTTTGGTGGGGGCGTGACAATGAAGAACGCTGGAAGTAACGAGGTTAGAGTTGTGATTTCCGGGAATCCCAACAACAATCTGACTGACACAAATGGAAAACCGCTCACCGATAATCCAGCCGATATCTTGGTACATGAAATTGTTGGTCATGCATTGCCGTTAATTGGGATTAGCGATACCGGAAACGCTGTCGATAATGAGAATAAAGTTCGTGCGCAGAATGGAAATGGAGCTCAGCGCGCGCCAGAACCGAATCACGCGGAGAAATAATGGTTATTTTATTAAAACGAAGGATGTTCGCTATTGCATTGGGCATAATGCCGTTGCTTGCGGAAGCGAATCAATTGCGGGTGATGGCTCTTGATGAAAAGGTGGCAAAATCAGATATTGTCGTTATCGGAACGGTTGTTGGAATAGATCCTAATGTTGATAGTCGGGAATATATTCCTAAATATGCAGTTGTGAATGTGCTTCAGTCATTAAAAGGTTTGCCTGGCAAAGCCATTAATGTTCAGTATCGTGGCCCAATTGCGGAGGAAGATCCGGTATGTTGTGTTGTTGGCAAAAATTATCTGTTTTTTTTGAAAAAAATTGGCGAGACCAGTTATGTTTCGACAAATCATCGCCTAGGGGTCTATAACCTGACTGATATGAAGTGACGTCAAAAGAACGGTGGAGCAGCGGCGTTTGTTTGGCCGGCACAACCGCTTGCCCCCGAAGGGCTTCGAAGAGCATCGTCTTTCGGTAAGTGATGATTTGATTCGGCAAACAGTGATAAGCATTTGCAGGGTGCGAGCAGTGCAATCGATACTCTGACATTAAGGATGGAACTCCAGAGGCACGTCCGATAGTGAATGCGTACTGGGAAATCGAAGCGAGTTGCCGAGATGGACTCCAGTGATGGGAAGTCGATGCTATAATTGCTGAGTAAAGAGGCAGTGCCGGTAGCCGTAAGGGTAGCAGCGCTGTAAGTGCTTGATTCCAAAAGCGTGCGACGGCCTGCAAAGCCGTCTATGCCGGTTCGATTCCGGCCCTCGCCTCCAAACAAATCAAGCACTTAGCTTGCAAAAAAGCCGGGAACGTCCCGGCTTTTTTGCGTTCCCACCTCCTCAAAACGGAACGAGCCGGAAAGACAGAGACCTGTACTTTCGCGAGAGCCTATTCGATGTCGAACACGAATAGCGCCTGGCGGAGCGAAGCCGGGAGTACCAGACTTATTACCTAGTGCGCTTCACAGAAACAGCGGCAAGCGCCTTCTGCCGGAAGCCGGCTGGGCGTGAGAATGTGTGCATTTTTCCTTTAAGCAGGGGTGATACTCTTGGTTTTTAAGTGTCTGGCGACCCAGCGCGGCGAGGGGAGGTGACACCGTTTGCGCTGCCCTGAAGGATAGATTTCGATTGGTCCAATGATGAGATCGACAGCTCACAGTGAAGAATTTATCAGACTGAATTTCCCGAGGCTGGCGGCGGCATTGGAGTATATGCCGGTCGGGGTTACCATTGTTGACCGCGACTTGTCCATCCGCTTTTGGAATCCGGCCTTTTGCCAGGTGCAGGGCTTTCCCGACGGAGTCATGTATCCCGGCGTCACCATGGCCGATGTGTTTCGCTTCATTGCATTGCGCGGCGACTATGGGCCAGGGGACATCGAAGAGTTGGTGGCCGCTCGTGTCGAGCTTTGCATGAAGTTCACTCCCCATAGCTTCATGCGGACGATGGCCAACGGGTTAAAGCTGAATATCATTGGCCGCCCCATCTACGGTGCGGATGGCGGGATCAACGGCTTCGTTACAATTTACCACGATGTCACGGCAGAGAAGCGCCATGAGGAAGAGCTTGAGGCTAAGAACGAAGAACTGCTAAAAGCCAACGAGCAGGCGCATGCCGCAAGTCTGGCTAAAGGGCATTTCCTGTCCAACATGAGCCACGAGATTCGCACCCCGCTGAACTGCGTCATCGGTATGGCGTACTTGGCACTCAAGACCGATCTCGACCCACGGCAGCGCGACTACCTGGAAAAAATTCGCTTTGCCGGCGAACATTTACTCGGACTTATCGACAACATCCTCGATATTTCGAAAATCGAAGCCGGCAAGATGGACGTTCAGAATGTGGAATTCTGTCTCGACTATGTGATGGAGACGCTGACGACAGTGGTCGCGCCACAGGCCGCTAGCCGAAACCTGAAATTGGTGTTCGATCTCGATCCCGCCTTGCCGAAGTTGCTGGTGGGTGACCCGCTGCGCCTGGGACAGGTACTGATCAACTACACGAACAATGCGATAAAGTTTAGTCAGGAAGGCACAGTAGAAATCCGGGTACGCAAGGAAGTGGCAAGTCCCAGCACATGCCTTCTACGCTTTGAAGTAAAAGACCAGGGCGTTGGTCTGTCGTCGGCGGAAATGGCAAAGCTGTTTGTTTCGTTCCAGCAAGCTGACACCTCGACCACACGGGAATATGGGGGGACTGGACTGGGTTTGGCCATCTGCAAAGAACTGGCCCAGCTGATGGGCGGCGATGTCGGCGTCAACAGCCAGCCGGGAGTCGGGAGCACGTTCTGGTTTACAGCTGAACTTCGGACGCCGCCCAATGCGGCACCGGCGCTCATAGACCAGCTTAGCTTCGCCGCCTCCGAGCTTTTGGAGCGAGGTCCGGCACGGCATGCCAGGGAACTGGAGGCCGTCCGCATTCTGCTGGCCGAGGACAATACCTTCAACCAGCAAATCGCGCAGGAGATTCTGGAAGAGGAAGGCGCCAGGGTTTGCGTTGCGAGCAACGGCGTCGAGGCCTTGGAGCTATTGCGCCATAGCGAATTCGACTGCGTGCTGATGGACCTGCAAATGCCGCAGATGGACGGGCTGGAAGCGACGCGCCGCATTCGCGCCAGCCCGCATCTGGCTCGCCTTCCCGTCCTGGCGATGACGGCCACCGCCACAACCGAAGCACGGATGCGATGCATTGACGCAGGCATGAACGACTTCATTTCGAAGCCCGTCCAGCCGGCATTGATGTGCCAGATCATCGCGAACTGGCTGCCGCAACGCGCGCTGCAGACGGCCCCACGCAAGGATGAGTCGCACGCGCCATCCGTGGACCCGGCATTCGGCGGCGACCCGGCAGTGATCGATTTGTCGGTGCTTGCGGCTCTTTTTGGGAATGACCCGCACAGCGTTCGTAAGTTCGCCATCAAATTCTTGCAAAGCGCGAGAGACGGTGTTGGCGAGATGGAGGCCGCATTGGTTCGCGGCGAGGTCGAACTGCTGCGCCAACTGGGGCACCGGATCAAATCGGCTGCGCGAACTGTTGGCGCCTTTGGCATGGCGGACCTTTGCCACGAGCTGGAGCTGCTACCTCGGGAAGAGGCGAGCGTTGAACTTGCAAGTGCCCGCCGGATCGTAATTCAGCTGCGGAAATTGCTGGAAAAGGTGGCGCTCGAGGCGCTGCATGGATCTAATTGTGCCGTTGGTGACGGGGGGTGACACGACTCGCTAGGGTTGGACGTCAGTATGGCCGGCTCCGCGATCGAGCGTTTGCTGGGGAGACTAAACGGCAGCTTTGCGTATAAATCCATCTAAAAGGCGAAGTGCTGCGCGTTCGCATGTTCTACCTCACGATCCAATAAGGTCGTGAGTTTTTCCAGGGTTAAGAGGGCTAAGTTATTGGAATCAATGATGAGTGAAGAAATTAGGCCCTACGGTACCGCTGAAACTTTATGGATGGTTTTTTCGCTACTGTTACTGGATCCCACGCGGCAGGTTGAAACATTGGGCGGGCTTCCGAACAACGGAAATAACAACGCGCTTTCCTTGAGAGAGAATGCAGCTGTTAATCTCATCGGCACGATCCAAGATTTTTACGGCGGGTGCATTTGGGAATTTGAACCATGCCCGATTGCTCTTGAACTATTTGAACTGGTTGATTCGCTGGATAAGGCAATCGTATGAAAGTTTTATTGGTGGCGACGATTGGAAGCAATTGCGATTTCTGGCCAAGTCGGTGCTCATGGAAGCCGGACTCGATCCCTGGCCAGTCCCGTCCCGGATCGATTTCCGCGATTATAGGGAAATTGTGACCGAAGAAGATATGCGAGGCATGCGCGCTGACCATTCCCCTCGATAGGAATGATCGGGGTGATGAGCTCCCAACAACGACGAAAGGCGCAGATACCGAGGGCGGATTCCAAATTGAAGTGGAAGCGTCGTCGCGCAGTATTGGAGTAGACGCACTGCCGCTCCCTGGCCTCGTTCCAATCCAAGAAGCGTCGCTGCAGCCATGGATCGTATGAGGCTGCTGAGTTGCAAGTCATCGCTGTTGAAGGCGGTGCTATAATTGCTGCTGGAGTACGGAGGACGGTAGCCCGTAAGGTGGCTGGGCTGTACGTGGCTGATTCTAAAGATCGCGAACGGCCTGCAAAGCCGTCTATGCCGGTTCGATTCCGGCCCTCGCCTCCAGTAGTAAAGAAAAATCCCCGCTTAGCCGGGGATTTTTCTTTTTCCGCTTCGATTTTTGTGCAAACAGCATTTTGGTGAAATAGTCATGGAAAAGCCGGTAAAAACTCCTGGAGAAGCAATCAAGTTGGTCGTGGCAGCCTGGCGCCTGGCCGGCCCCTTCTTTGCCAGCATCGAAGTCTGGATGATGGTGCTGGTGTCCGCCGCCACGGTTGGCGGGATTTTCCTGGCCGCCATGGGCGATGTGCGCAGCTTGGTGGCGATCGGTTTTGCGCTTGGCTACTTGGTGCTGCGCCCGGTTCTGCATATCAAAGGCATCCTTAGCTGGCCCTTCCTCTAAAGCGCACTCGCTTTCACCCAAGAAAAGCCGCTGACCCCAGTGGCTTTTTTGCTTTTTATGCTGATCGAGATGATTGTGTGCGACCGGCTGGTTTGGGCATGCGTTTCTCCGCAGATGCTTGATCCGGCGGCCATATGCCTCGCTTACGCTCGACATCCTGCTCGGAGGTATTACACGAACCGCCAGGGCGAAGCGGCAACCGTTCGAGGATTATCCCAGATGGTGGCCACGGAACCGGCGTTCCATCGTTGCGGATATCGAAAAAGCCGGGATTTCCCGGCTTTTTTACATCTGGCCGCGGTCAGTTGCGTTTGTATTGCCTGGCGAACTGGAAGATGTGTTCCCAGGTGTCGGGAAAATCGGCGGGAACGCGGCGGTTGTACATGTAGATGGCGCCGGCGATTGCCTGCAGGCGCGCTTCGAACGGCAGTTGCAGGCCAGGGTCGAAATCGAGGGAGGTGAAGCCGGCGCGGGCGGTATCCGGATTGATTTCGTGCAGGTCGCAGTCCCGGTTGTGGAAATAGATGCCCACGCTGATGCGCGGCTGGCTGGCGCGCGTGCTGCTGCGGCCTCCCCAGTGCAGCACATGGGTATTCCAGCCCAGCGCGGCGCCGGCGGGGACGGGCAGCGCGCGGATGTTCTGCCAGTCGTTCAGGTCAAGTTCCTTCTGCTCGCCTTCGGCCCCCAGGCTACGGTCCAGATGCTGGGGCAGCACATACATGCAGGCGTTGAGGGGACTGACATCGGTCAGGGGCAGCCAGACATTGAGCAGGCGCGGGCGACCGTCGGTGCCGATGGCTTGCGGCGTCTCCAGGTCGCGGTGCGGTCCCCAGCCGCTGGCATTGTCCTGCGGCGCCACGTGCCAGGCCCAGATATCGGTGGGCATCATCTGATAGCGTTCGCCGAGCAGCTCGCGCAGGACCGGGTCGAGCGGGGCGAACATCTGCCAGAAGGCGTCATAGACCATGCAGAAGATTGGCGGGATGCCGCGTTGTACCAGTCCGCTGATGGCCTGCGCCAGCCTGCCCGCATGGCTGCGCGGGATGATGGGCACGGTCTGGAAATAGCCTTCGGCGATGGTGTCGGCCGCATGGCGCCGGGCTTCGACCAGGCCGGGCAGGGTGGTCGGAGCCGTCCTGGCCAGCGGCGCCACGCTGATCGGAAGGTCGGGGTTCAAGTCCAGCCAGAAGGAGAGCTGGCCGGCGCGGGCCAGCGGCGAGGGAAGGGATGCCTGTGATTGTTGTTCTGCGAAGTCCATATGCTCGTCTCAAGTGGGAACGCCGGCAAGCGCTGACAGGGCCGCGCAAATGCGCCCGGCACCAGGCCTGGCAATAGGTGGCTGCCGCGGCGGCGCCGGTTCCGCCCGCAACTTGCCGTGGATATGGAACGCTGGCAGGGTTCGCTGCCACTCAGTGTTGGGCGCCTGAGCCCTACACCACATCAACCATCGCGCAAGCTGCGCAATTTGAAGGAGTTTGAAATGCTGCCATTGATCGCTGCTAATCTCGCCCGTGCCGTTCTGCCGGAAGTTGCCAATATCGCTGCCAAAGCCCTGGGTGGCGGCTCGCAGTCCCAACCCCAGAATCCTGCGAACGACATCGTTTAAGGAGGGTGCTTGCGGCCGCCAAGGCCGCAAGCGGGAAAAGGGCCGGATCGCTTGCGGTGGATCCGGCCCTGGTCTTTTGTGCGCTGCCTTGTTAACCGCCTTGCAGATCCAGCCCGGATTCTTCCAGGCCCTTGCCCTTGGCCTTTTCCAGTTTGGCGACGCTGACGCCCAGCATGCCCGCCAATTGCTTCATCTCTTCCGGCGAAATAGTGCCGTCCTGGAGTTTCTTCAGCAGGCGGCGCAGGTCGTCCTCCTCATCGCCGCCGCCCCCGCCGCTCTTCTCCGCTTGCTGCGATTTGATGCGCGAGGCCAGTTCCTGGCCGATGGCTTCGCGCTGGGCGGGGCTTAGCGATTCCTTGCCCAGCATGTTGACCAGTTCGTCATTGGATTTGCTTTTCAGGCTGTCCTTGAAGCTTGCAAATGCTGGCGGAGCGAAGTTGGGGCCGCCGACCGTTGGGAATTTAAAGCTCATGTCCGATCCTTTGGTGGTTGAAGTTTTTCGCGCATGTCCGATACATAACGCACCGATAGGTTGCAGATTCACGGCGAACGGTTCCCGCGGAACCGGGATTCGATTAAATGTCGGTGCCGGTGGAACTGCGGGCGCGCCGGCCTCCACATATCGATACCGTCGCAACGCAACAGCGTAAGGCGGCAACTTCAACCACAACTTAGGAGGTCATTATGGGACTCACCGCAATCGCATCGGGTATCGGCTCGGCTATGGGCATCATCGATCAGGAAGCGGCAGCTGCTGCGAAAGAAGCGCTGAACGCCGACGCCATCAAGCTGAAGCTGCAGAAGGCAGGCCAGGACAACGCACTGTCCCTGATCTAAGCGCCTTCAAATCCGCTTCGCATTGAGGCGGAGAGGTGGAGGCTGCCGCCTCCACCTCGTTGGCATCGCCGCAAGGAGAACAAGATGAGCAGTTATCAGAACGGTATGTTCGGTGCGTCGCAGGCGCGCCCGGGCCAGTCCATGGACAAGACCACGTCCATGCCTTTGGGGCAGGCCGCCCAGCAGGGGGCCGCACAAGCCATGGAGTTCCAGTTGTGGGTGTCGCAGCAGGGCACCTCGCTGGCCAAGCTGAAGGTCTTCAACGCCATGGCCAAGACCATCAACGATCAGCAATAGGAGCTTCCATGTCCGGCTCAAAATTACGTTCGGCGCGCAGCAGCAGTGATTACGACCGCCGCCAGATGGAGGAAGTCGCCTCCGCCAAGAGCGATGTCAATAACGTCGCGGTGTTCACCAAATTGATCAAAAAGGCGGAAGACATCGCGCAGTCGGCACTGTAGGCGCGCATTCACTATTCGACGAAGGAAAAAGCATGTCAGCCACGTTTACCACCACCACGACCACGATTACCACCAACTTCAAAGACCTTCCAGCGGGCTTTGTCGACCCTATTCGCCGAGGCGGCACGCAGTACGGCACGGAGGTGAGCGACATCCAGTACGGCCGCTCGCCGCGCGGCCATGGCGCGCCGGAATCGCTGGCCGACATCCTCGAACAAATGGGCCTGCCGTCCTGGCTCAAGGGGGCGTTCGCGAACCTGACGATCGACGGCGGCGCCGAGGGCGATGATGGCAGCGGGCTGCCATCCGGGTCCAGCGCCGCCAAGACCATCAACTCCTTCCAGAAAGACAACAACATCCGCTATCTGTCGGACAAGCAGCTAAGCCAGATGGCCGAAACGGGCTACTTCACGGACAAGCATGGGAAGTCCACGCCTGTGCCGGACGAAGTGCGCCTGGCGGCGAAAAAAATGATGGCCAATGGCGGTGAGCTGTTCAGAAAGCTCGAATCGGCCACGAACGGCAAGCATGACGGCCAGCTCAGTAAGGGCGACTACACCAACGCGGTCAAGGACGGCACGATCCTGCCCAACGGCGGCTGTCGCAGTCCGCAGCGCACGCGCGGCCTGACGCTCGAGGACTTCCTGAACGCCATCATGAACGGCAATATCTCGTCGAACCGGCCGAGCGAATACGACACCGCCAAGACCATCAACGATTTCCAGAAGGATCACGGCATCAACCTGCTGTCGATCACGCAGCTGGAACAAATGGCCGAAACCGGGTACTGCCAGGACAAGGACGGCAAATTCATCCAGGTGCCCGATGAAGTCCGGGACGCGGCGCGTGAGATGCAGGCAAACGATTGGGAGCTGTTCCGCCGGCTCGAAAGCGCCACGGACGGCGAGCTTGACGGACAACTGGGCATCGGCGATTTCAATGAAGCGCTCAAGGATGGTTCGATCAGCCGGGACGGCGGGTATCGCACACAGCAGCCCGAATACGACTGGGACCAGGGCGGCTACGACGGACTGCCTTCCCGCGCCGATGCGGCCAATACCATGAAGAACTTCCAGAAGGATAAGGATATCGACCTGCTCGATATCGGCCAGGTGCAGCAGATGGCGCATACCGGCTATTACACGGACAAGCATGGCAAGACCCACCCGGTGCCGGACGACGTGCAGCAGGCGGCCCGCAAGATGCTGGCCAATGGCAGCGAATTGTTCAAGCAGCTGGAGTCCGCCACCAACGGCAAGCATGACGGCAAACTTAGCCTGGGCGACTACGGCGAAGCGGTCAAGGACGGTACCATCCCGGCGATCGGGCGCGACCCATGGCCGGATCGCCGCTACATCAGAAAGCCGGACGATGTGACGCCGGTAGGCTACGGGCAGGCCTCCGCGCCATGGGCGACGCGCACCATGCGCGATTTCCAGGCGCAGCATCACATCCGTTTCCTGGACAGCGACCAGGTCCACCAGATGGCGGCAACCGGCTACTTTACCGGCCCGGACGGCAAAACCATCCAGGTGCCGGACGATGTGCGCCATGCGGCCCGGCGCATGCTGGCCAATAACAGCGAGCTATTCAAATCGCTGGAATCGGCCACCAACGGTGAGCGCGACGGCCACCTGAGCCTGGGCGATTACCGCAACGCCGGCAAAGAGCGCATCCTCCGCGCCTAATTCCGCAGCAGGATAGTCCGGGCATGCGGCAACGCTGCATGCCCGTCTTCGCGACCGACAAGGAGTTCACCATGGCAGCCGATTCGAACAGCGATCCGCATGCGCGCGACCGCGACTGCGCCGCGCTCGGCGAGGGCTTCAACTGGCACCGGATCCGGCGCCTTTCCCGTAAAGACTGACAGCCGGAGGGGCGATGAATCAGTTTGAGAACAAGCTAGAACGCGTGCACGAACCGGCGCACCTGAATTTCGCTTGCGTGCTGGCGGGCGTGGAGCCGGTGCCGCTGGAGCGGCCCTTCAATTACCTGGCGCTGGGTTGCCGCCAGGGCCCGCAGATCGCAGCACTCGAGCAGCGCTATCCGAACGGCCGCTTCTACACATCCGATATCGCCCTGGCTCCCGGCACCAAACTGCCGCCCATGGACTTTATCGTCCTGCACACGGCCTACAGCTGGCTGGATCGGACCAGCCGCGATCATGTCGCCGACCTGTGCAAACGCTATTTGAAACCGGGCGGCCTGGCCTACATCGGCTACAACGCCTTGCCCGGCTGTAGCAGTGTGCTGCCTTTGCAGCGGCTGGTGCGCGAGCAGGCCAGGCTGCATGGCGGCGATCCGGCGCGGCAATTGGCCCAGGCGGGGCTGCAACTTGAACAGCTGCGCCGCGCCGGCGCCGCTTATCTGGCCGATAACGACAGCCCGGCGATGCGCCGGCAGCTGGCGCAGATCGGCAATGCAGGCTGCGGAGCCGGCCATGAATTTACCGAGCCGCACTGGCAAGCCCTGCACCATGCGGACGTGGCACGCGCATTCGCCGATGCCAAGCTGGATTACGTGGCGTCGGCGGACTTTTGCTGGAGCGATCCCGATCGCTACCTGGCGCCGGCGCAGCGCACGCTGCTGGCGGCGCAAACCATACCGGTCCTGCGCGAGACTGTGCACGATGTCCTGGTGGATGCTTCGTTCCGGCGCGATGTCTATGTGCGGGGTGTGCGCCGTATGCATCCCCAGCGCCAGGCGGAATGGCTTGGCGCATGCCGCCTCGCATCGAGCGTGGCAGGACCGTTGTTCCCGCATTGCCCGGCCAGCGGGGTAGCGCTGGACGAAGCCTTGGCCATTCCTGTCCTGGAGTTGCTGGCCGAGGGGCCGCAGCCCGTCGCCGCGTTGACGCAACTGGCGGCAGTGCGGGGCAAAAGCCTGCTGGAAATCGCGCGGTTGGCAGGATTGCTGGTCGATTCCGGCCAGATCTCGATCTGCCCGCCGCAGGCCGCCGCGGCCGAGCGCCGCAATCCGCCAGCAGGCAGGCATCGCAGCCCGGTGCGCGGCGCCATGCAGGTGGGCGTGGAATTGGGCGCCGTATTGGCCAAATGTCTGCCCCGTCATTTCAGCGTGCCGGGTATCGGCAACAAAGGAGCGCAGGCATGAACTGGAACGACGGCTATGTGGCGGATCTCGATTATCCGGCGGCGTACTTCGCCGAACAAAGTCCCAGCCACCTGAACATCGCCTGCATCCTGAACGGCGTCGAGCCGTTGCCGGTGGACCGCCCCTTCACCTATTTTGAGCTGGGAGCGGGTATGGGCCTGACCTCGAATGTGCTGGCGGCAAGCCACCCTCAGGGTTCCTTCTATTCCAACGATTTCAACCCCGCCCATGTGGCAAGCGCACGCCAGCTGGCCGACGAGGCGCAACTGGCGAACATGACGGTCCTGGAGTGCAGTTTCGCCGACCTGGCGCAGGGCAAGGCCGACCTGCCGCCGCTCGACTACATCACCATGTACGGTGTGTACAGCTGGATCACGCCCGCCAATCGCCAATGCGTGGTGGCGTTCATCAAGCGTTACCTGAAGCCCGGCGGCGTCGTCTACGTCAACTACAATGCCTTGCCCGGCTGGACCCGCACCTTGCCTTTGCAGCAGCTCCTGCTCGAACATGCTTCCTGCAATCCGGTACCCCGGGTGCGGCAACTGGAACAGGCGCGCGATCTGGCGCAGGAACTGGCAAAGTCGGGCGCCGCGTTTTTCGACGGGAACAAGCAACTGGAGCACCGGATGGCGTCCCTGTCGGGCGATAAGGCAGGTTATCTGGCACACGAATACCTGAACAGCGGCTGGGAGCCGCTGTATCACGCGGACGTGGCGGACGAGTTGGCGGATGCCGGACTTGCATTTATCGGACCGGCCGACCTGTCGGGCGCCTTCGAAGGCGATTACCTGACAGTGCCGCAGCAGGAACTCCTGGCCGGCATCGACGATCCACGCTGGCGCGAAACAATGCGCGATTACCTGCTCAACACCAGCTTCAGGGAGGACGTGTACATACGCGGCCCCCGCCGTATGAGCGCGGCGCGCCAGGCCGCATGGCTGGCCAGGCTGGGAGTGACCCTGACCTCGGTGGCCGATGCCGTCGTAGCGCCGGAGGGGGCGAACGGGGCCGACGCCCCGGCCATGCGGCAGCTGCTCGATGCCCTGGCCAGCGGGCCGAAGACCTTCGCCGGACTGGCCAGTCTTACGGGATCGAGCCTGCAGGCGGTTGCCCGCCTTGCTGCACGCCTTAGCGCTGCGGGGCACGCGGCATGCTACTTCCTGGGCAGCGAGACGGCGGACGCTGCGCCGGCCAGGCGGCTTAACCGGGCCATCGCGGCGCAATCGACCCTGGGCGACCATTACCAGGCGCTGGCTTCGCCGAAATTGGGCGGCGGCCTGCGTTCCGGGTTGGCGCAGCGCCTTGTCTACCAATGCCTGGCGCAGGCGCCGGCCGGTGCGCAGCCCGAGGCGGGCGACATCAGCAAGCGGGTGGAATCGCTGATGCTGGGTCATTTTGCGTCCTGTGCTCCCGACAGTCCCGCCGCAGCGGCGCTGCACGCCATGCGCGCAGCGTTGCCCCGTACCGTGGCGGCCATCCTGGCCCAGCGGCTGCCCATCTGGCGCTCCCTGCGCATGATGTGAGAGGCGGCCCCTGTCGCGCGCACCCCGCCATCCGGGGCTGCTAGAATACGCCGGCGATGGGTCGGCGTCGGGCCCGGAGCGGCATCCAGCCTGGTCGCGCGACGTTATGGGGCCTGTACCGTGCAAGCCGAAGAATCAGAAAACCGCGAACTCGATGGTTCCAGCCATGCGGCCAAAGCGCTGCTGGCGGAACTATGCGCCCTCAGCGGCCAAGTAGCCGCGTCCCCTCCTGTCCTGGAGCTGCAGTTTGGTGCTGTGCTGACGCACACTGCGGTGGAAGATGGCCCCGGCGGCCCCTGCCTCAGTATTTCGGCCCGCTTGCCGGCCCAGCGCGGCGAAGGCTACGCCGCACCTGCATGGCAAGGCGAGGGGATTCGTTTCGGCGGGCTCGATTGCATGTGGCACGCCGACGAGGGCTGCCATATCGCAGTACGCAGGATCGCACTGGCTCGCCTGGGCGATGAACGCAGCCTGATGGACGCCATCCTCGAAACGGCCGATATGGCCCAGGCCTGGCATGGCAGTATGGCGCTCGACCAGCCGCCGGCCTGTTGATCCTTCACTCGCGGCCGCATTGGCGGCGCGCCGCCGCGCGCACCCGGGAGACGCGCGAGCGCACGGTGCCGATCGGGATGTCGAGTTCCCGCGCCGCTTCCTCGTAGCTCATTTCCCCATCCAGCACGGCCTCGAAGGTGTTCCGGATAGCTTCCGGCAATTCGCCCAGCAGGGTATCCACCAGTCCCGCCATCTGGCGCAACTCGCACTGCAAGGCCGGATCGGCGTGGACGTCGACGATCTGTTCCAGATAGCTGTCGTCGGTTTCTTCGTAACGGTCGGCGCAGTTGCGGCGGACCTGGTTGCGCGCCAGGTTCAGGGCGATGCCGAACAGCCAGGTGGAAGGCTTGGACAGCCCTGAAAACTGGTCGGCGCAGCGCAGTGCTTCCACAAAGGTGTTCTGGACGACGTCCTCCGCGTCGCCGTGATTGCCAACGTAGCGCTGGACAAAGCGCAACAGGTGCGTGCGGTGCTTTTCGTATAGCTGCACCAGGTCGATTGCGGTAGGCGGCGCCTGGTGCAAGGTGTAGATCCTGGCGCTGGCAAGGACCGGCACCACCGCAGTGTGCTCGGCGCTTTGGACTTCGGTGGCAGCGAACATGGTTTGCAACATGAGGTTCTCCCACTGTACTGAATTGTTTCGAAGGGGCGGGGCGCCTTATGCAATGGGCGCCCCGGCTTGTGTAGGTGAAAGATATCAGGCGATCTTCGCCGTGTCGGACTTCCGTGAACATTGATGAGACTTTGAAAAATGTTGAGGAAAGACGCCGCCATTTGATGCCGCGATTGCGGAACCGCGGCGCCTGCCGTCGCCACTGATGCCGCATGAACAGCGTACAAATATCCCCACTCGGTGCCGCCGTGCTGGAATTGCCGGGGCAACTGGCCAAGCCCGGTATGCCGGCGCTTCCCGGCCCGCGCACGGCGCCGCTATCGGTCGACTTGAAGCCGACCGAGGCGATCGACGCCGAGGCGGGCGTCAAGGATCTGGCCGTGCAGCACAAGGGGCTGGCGCAGCGCCGGGTGCATTCGCTTGCCCGCCAGGCCCCGCCGCGCCGCGAACGCTCGCGCAGCCAGCAGGGCGGCAAGGCGGCCCAGGTGGGGCGCCCGGGGCAGGCGGACGAGGAGCTGGAAGGCTGGCATCCCGTACAAAGCGTGCTTGGCTTGCTGCGAGAAGACAGCAGCCGCCAGGGCCGGGCTGCGGCCGAAGCGATGCTGACCGAGCGCTTCGACATGGTCCAGAGCTACAACGCCTTGCTGGAGGCGGTGCGCGAGGCGGACGACTTGGACGGCATGAGCGCCCATAAGAAGCGTGCGCTGAAAGGCGCGCTCAATGAAATGATGAGCGACATGATGCAACGCCGCCCGGACGAGCTGCGGCAGTCCTTGCAGGAGGTGGGTGCGCTGCACGACGCCATGGAAACCATGGCCGATGGCGCGCTGCCTGCGACGCAGGAGCTGCGTTCGCTGGCCGGCGCCAGTGCCAGGGGCCGCGTCGACGCGCCGTTGACGCCGTTGGCCATGCTCAAGGCCCTGATACGAAACTTCGGCGCCGGACATTGCGTGTCGGCCATGGAAAGCCTGCGCTCGCGCATGATGGCGGAACTTTGAGAGGAGGGCGGCATGGGAGTGGATGTGCGGCGAAACCCGGAGCGCAATATGGGGCGCTACTGGCTGACGATGTCCGACGCCAGGACCTTCACTGTCGTGAGGTCCGCTTTCGACATTGCCGATGCATTGCGGCGCGACCTGGCCGACCAGGCAAGGTTGGTGGCGTCGGCGGCGGTGCCGGAGCTGGCGGTCCAGCTCCTGACGGCCGCGGATGCCGGCTGGGGCAAGGGCATGGCGGCCGAACTGATGGCGCAACTGGTGGACCTGAGGCCTGTGGGGGCCGCTGCGCGCGGCAAGGCGTGGGCGCTGCTGCACAAGGCCGTCGACGGGCTGCCCGTGTCTGTCTGGTCGGCGGACAAGCTCGGCGCGCGGCGCGAGCTTCTCGACGAGCTGCAGCGGCAGGCCCTGGCCGCGCGCGCCGAACTGGCGCCTTTGCCCGATAAGGCGGAAAAGCAGGAGCAACAATGGCGCGACAGCTTTGCCGCGCGGGGCAGAGGAGGACGGCCATGAGTGCGGCGATAAACGAGCTGTATGCGCATCTCTCGGCGCAGGCGAAGCTCCACCGTGCGGTCGCCAATGCGGTGCTGGCGGACGGCGCGCGCCTGTTCGCCTATCCGCTGGAGCGCGGCGTCCTGCTGGCGCTGGGGGCCGCTCCTGGAAAATACCTGCGAGCGGAAATGCTGCTGCGCCGGCGCGGTGCCGACCTGCGCCGCTTCGGCGCCTGGCTGCCGTCCTTGTTCAACGACGGCAGCTGGTACCTGGTGCGGCGCTGCGCCGACAGCGAAGCGCAGGGCCTGGATGAAGCGGAATGGCTGGCGGCCGAGGAGTTGCTGCGGTGATCAATACACGCCTGAACGATGCCGCCAGTCTGGGCCTGCATGGCTTGGCCGATGCCGGAGAAATCCACAGCCTGGCGCCGACCCTGCCGACGCCGAAGACGCGGCCCCTGCTGCATCCGGCCGAGGAAGCGCTCTCGCTGCCACCGCCGGCGCTGGGCACCGATCCCAAACTGATGATGCTGGGGCAGGCCGTGGGCCCGGCCTTGAGCTTCGATAACCCGGTCTGGCGCGGTAATCCCGTGCCTGCCTTGCGCGGCCTGCAGAAGATGCTGATAGACCAGGCGCTCAATCATCCCCTGGAAGAACGCGGCCCCAGCCTGCGCGCGGTCAAGGTCGTGGAGCGGGCGGTACAACTGCGGCTGCGCTGGCAGCAGATGCGGCGCAGCGACGCCGAACCGGATCGTGCACTTCAGGCGGAGGGAGGCAGGGATGAAGCAGTCCAGGCATGAGGCGGCGATGACCGCGGAACTGAGTGCCGCCATCGGGCTGGTGTGGGGCCATATCGGCGCCATGCAGCACGAAGAGGCGTATGCGCTGTCGAGCGCCTGCCTGGAGCTTTGGCCCGGCGAACGGCATTTGCGGCTGCTGGCCGTGTACGCGGGAGCGGAACTGGGACATGCGGCCGACCTGGCCTCGCTGCGGCAGGAGTTCGGCGAACAGCCCTGCCTTGATCTGATGGCACGCCGCCAGCCGGCATAAGGAAAGCACAGCATGCAATCGATGGCCATAGTACTTGTATTGAACGGGATCGCTGCCAAGCTGGCCAAGCGCGCGGAGTTGTTCGCGGCGGGCCTGGTGATCGGCATTGTCTTCATGCTGGCCTTGCCGATGCCGGTATGGCTGCTGGACATCCTCATTGCCTGCAGCCTGGGGGCGTCGGCGCTGATCGTCATTGTGGCCATGTATATGCCGGGACCGACGGCGTTTTCGACCTTTCCCGCGGTGCTGCTGCTGACCACCCTGTTCCGCCTGGCGATCTCGGTATCGACCACGCGCCTGATCCTGCTGGAAGCCGATGCGGGCCACATCGTTGAAACCTTCGGCAACTTTGTCGTGGGCGGCAATCTGGTTGTGGGGCTGGTGATCTTCCTGATACTGACGGTGGTCCAGTTCATCGTCATCACCAAGGGCTCGGAACGGGTGTCGGAAGTGTCGGCCCGTTTTTCGCTCGATGCGATGCCGGGCAAGCAGATGTCGATCGACAGCGACCTGCGGGCGGGTATCCTGACGGCGGAAGAGGCCAAGGAAAAGCGCGCGAAGCTGGGACAGGAGAGCCAGCTGCACGGGGCCATGGACGGCGCCATGAAATTCGTCAAGGGCGACGCCATTGCCGGCATCTGCATCGTGGCGATCAACCTGGTGGGCGGCATCTCGATCGGCATCGTACAGCGCGGCATGGACGCTTCGCAGGCGATGCAGGTGTATTCCATCCTCACCATCGGCGACGCCCTGATCGCGCAGATACCGGCGCTGCTGATTTCCCTCGGCGCCGGCATGATCACCACGCGCGTGACCGGGGAGGACGGCGATGGCGAGGAAAGCAATATCGGCCAGGACATCGTCGGGGAATTATTCAAGGAGCCGAAGGCCTTACTGACCACGGCGGCCATCATGCTGCTGTTCAGCGCGATTCCCGGCATGCCTTCGCTGGTTTTCCTCACGCTGGCCCTTGGTTTGGCGGGAGGCGGCGTCATGGGCATGCTGAAACCCTTGGCCGACGCGGAAAACGAAAGGGCGGCCCAGGAAAAGGAGCGGCAGAACGCCAGCATCGTCGATCTGACCAATTTTTCCGCCACCACGCCCTTCATCCTGCGCATGCCGGAGGCGATGCGCGATACGCCGGAAGCGGAGACCATACGGGTGGCGGTGCGCGTCATGCGCAACGGCATGCTGGAGCGGCGCGGCATTCCCGACCTGAAACCCATCGAGTTTGAGTTCCACCAATCCGTTCCCGAGGGGCGCGTGCACTTCCTGATGGCGGAGGTGCCCCTGGTGGACGAGGAAATCCGCCTGGGCTGGGGTTCGAGCCAGGAAGCGCCGGGCCGCCTGCAGGAGCTGGGCTTCACCGCCGTCGAAGCGCCGATTGCCGGCTCGCGGCGCAAGCGGACCTGGGTCCGCATCGACGATGAGGCGGCGCTGGCCGATGCGGGCGTGCAGTACCAGCGCTGGGAGGTCGTCTGCGCCGCCGATATCGAAGTGGAGATGCTGCGCAACTGCCAGATGTTCGTTGGCGTCAATGAGGTGATTCGCTTCACGCGCTGGGCCGAGCGGCGCTATCCGGAGCTGGGCAAGGAAGTCAACAAGACCTTGACCCTGCCGCGCCTGACCGAGGTGGTGCAGCGCCTGACGCGCGAGGGCGTTTCGCTACGCAATGCGCGGCTGCTGCTGGAAACCACACTGGATTGGGCGCCGAAGGAAAGGGATCCCGACGTGATCGCCGATTACGTCCGTCTGGCCCTAAAGCGGCAACTGTGTTTCGAGGTGGCCCGCAACGGTTTGATCGAAGTGATCCTGCTGTCGCCCGAACTGGAGGACCTGCTGCGCAATGCGATGCGCCAGACCAGCCAGGGCAGCTATCTCGACATCGATGCCGAGACCGAGCAGATGATCCTGGACCGGCTGGGGGAATTGTCGAAGAGCGTGAGCTCGCCGGTGGCGCCGCCTGTGCTGGTGACGGCGGCCGACATCCGCCGCTCGGTGCGTAAGCTGATCGAGGAGGAGTTTTATTCGGTACCGGTGTTCGCCTTTTCCGAGCTGACCCAGCACCTGAAGATCCAGCCGGTGGGCATGATCGAGGCCTAGGCGGGTGGAACCGGGCGGCCCCGCCATGCCACTTACGGCAACAGGATGATGGAGGCGGACAATGGACGGACAAGCCGGATTGGAATTGCGGATATTGAGCGGGCTGCATCGCGGCGCCAGCCTGGCGCTGGGCGGTGAGCATTATGTGATCGGCGCCAGCGACGACGCGGATGTGGTGCTGCTGGATCCCGGCGTGGCCGGGCGCCATGCCATCCTGCGCCATGACGGCCAGGATTGGCTGGTTGCGGCCATGGAGGGCAGTGTGCGCGGCGCCGCGTCGGACCAGGCGCTGGAAGAGTGCCTCCTGCCGGCAGGCGGATGCCTGCGCATTGGCGCGGTGTGGATCTGCATCGCGCCCCCGGACGCGCCCTGGAACGAGCCGCCGCCGCTGCCACTCGCCGATGCCGGCGCGGACCAGGCGCTGCGCGACGTCCCAGCGAAAAGCGTTCAGGCGCAGCCCGCCGGGCCCAGGAAGCGGCGCGGCCGCGCCATGCTGCTGCCTCTGGCGGCGGGCACCGTGCTGGCGGGCGCCGCTTCGCTGGCGTTCAGTGCCCGGCCGGCGCCCGATCCTGTGCTGCCGCCGGCGCCGATAGCGCAGGCGGCCGTTCCAGCTGCGCCCACGCCGGCGGCCCTGGCCCAGGCTTTCCGCAAGCGTCTGGCCGACGTGGACATGCTGCGCCGCTTCGACCTGCAGCTCGACGAAGGCGCGTGGCGCTTGAAAGGCGCCCTGGACGAGGATGAAGCGCTGCGCTTTCGCCGCATCCTGGCCGACTTCATGAAAACCAACCATATTGAATTTCCCGTCGACGTGGAACTTGGCGGCGCCGACAGCCTGCTGCCTTTCCAAATCCAGCAGCTGGTCACCGGCAACCAGGCCAGCATCGTGACCACGGACGGGCAGCGTCTCTATCCAGGCGATGAGTATAAAGGCGTGCGCCTGACCGCCATCGACGGCAATCGCATCACCTTCAGCGGGCGCGAGCCGATCGAGGTGCGCTGGTGATGGCGCGCGAATTGGAGGCCAGCATGCAGGCGATGCGGGCCGCCATGCCAGGGTGGCGCGCGCAACTGCCCGCCAGCCCCGGGTTTTCCAGCCGGGGCAAGGTGGCGCAGGTGCTGGGTACCCTGATCGAGGCGCATATGCCGCCGGTGCGGATCGGCGAGCTTTGCCACCTGCACGACCAGCGCCAAGGCGGGGCGCCGATGTTGGCCGAAGTGGTGGGATTCACCGAGCGCTGTGCCGTGCTGTCTGCCCTGAGCCCATTGGAGGGGGTTTCCAGCGGCACCATCATTGAACCGCTGCGGCGCGCGCACATGATCGAGGCGGGCGACCACCTGTTCGGCAGCGTGCTGGACGGCTTTGGACGCCAGATGTTTCGCGCACCTGCCGCCCGTGACGTGGCCGGAACGTGGCGCGTCACGGTCCCGGTGATCCGCGACGCGCCGCAGGCGGTGGACCGGCCGCGCATCGTCACACCGCTGGCCACGGGGGTGCGCGCCATCGACGGCATGCTGACCATGGGGTTGGGCCAGCGCATCGGGGTATTTGCCGGACCTGGATGCGGCAAGACCACGCTGATGGCGGCCATCGCGCGCGGCTGCGAAGCCGAAGCGATCGTGTTCGGCCTGATCGGGGAGCGGGGCCGCGAGCTCAATGAATTCCTGGAGCACGAGCTGGACGAAGAACTGGTGCGCAAGACCGTCATCGTCTGCGCCACTTCCGACCGCACGTCGATGGAGCGGGCGCGCGCCGCCTTCACCGCGACGGCGATTGCGGAGGCCTTCCGTGCACGCGGCAAGAAAGTCCTGCTGCTGGTCGATTCGCTGACCCGCTTTGCGCGCGCCCAGCGGGAAATCGGCTTGGCCGCCGGCGAACCGCCGGCCCGCGGCGGCTTCACCCCGTCCGTCTATACCATGCTGCCGCGCCTGATCGAGCGCGCGGGCAGCACGCCGGACGGCGCCATCACGGCCATGTACACCGTGCTGGTGGACGGCGAATCGGCGTCGGACCCGATCGGCGACGAGGCCAAGTCCCTGCTGGACGGGCATATCCTGCTGACGCGCAAGCTGGCCGAGCAAGGCCATTACCCCGCCATCGATGTCCTGGCGAGCATCAGCCGCGTGATGAGCAATGTGACCACGCGCGAGCATCGGGCGGCGGCCGGGCAGTTCCGCGAACTGCTGTCGCGCTACCAGGAGATGGAGCTGCTGATACGACTGGGCGAATACCAGCCGGGCGCCGATCCGGTGGCCGATCGTGCCATGCAGTTGCGCCCCGCGCAGCTCGAATTCCTGCGCCAGTACACGGGCAGCGGCACCGGCACCCCGTTCCAGGAAACCCTGGATACCTTGATGGCGATGCAGGCATGAGGCGCGCCAGGCGTGAGGTGGCCGATGTGGCCGAGCCAAAGCGGCCCGATCGCAGCCTGGACCAGTTGCTGCACGTACGCAAGCAAAGACTGGGACGGCTGGAGCGCGAACGCGCCAGTGCCCGCGACAGCTGGCGCAGCAGCCGCCAGGCGCTGCACGGCTTCAAGCTGCGCAGGCGCGAGGCGGTGCGGCAGGCGGCTGAATTCTGGCAGGAGTCGCGCGCGCGTTTCCTGCAAATGACGATCACCAGCGGCCAGTTCCACCTGGCCAAGGAGCGCCATGCGCGCATGAAGGAAGAAGCGGCATCGCTGTATTTGCGCTGCCAGGAAGCGGTGCGCGAATGCCGCATGGCCGGTGCACGCTACTTCGAGGCGCGGGCGGAAGCACGGCGCGCCCAGCGACAGCAGGAAAAACTCGGCATCATGCGCGATGAGTTGCGCGCCCTGGCCTTGCGGGCGGAGGCCGGATGAACCGATTGCCTCCCATGCTTCCAGGGCGCTGGCTGGACGATCTGCTCCCCACCAGGTCCAACCCGCGACCATGGAGCCACGCCGCGTGGCGCGCTCCCGGCAGCGTTCCAGCCCAGGCTTCCCCGGCGCATCCGTCGCCACGGCAAGCCCGCATGCAGGGGAAGCCGGCCCCGCCTTCCCAGCCAGATACTGCCGCAAGCCGCAGCGGGCCCGCGCCTGCGCGCGAGCAGCCGGAGGCCTGGCGCGATGGCTGGCGCCCGGGAGAGGACGATTCGGGTGGTGGCCAACACGGTGGCGAAGGCGAATCGGGGCAAGGTGAAGAGGGCCCGGCGGCGGCCGGAGGCGCGCCGGCAAGCTGCGACACCTGCGAAGCGCAGGAGGTCGCTGCGCTGCTGCCGGCCGGCGACTGCAGCGGCATCTTTGAAGTACGCCTGCCCAATGGACAGGTCATGGGGGTAGCTGTGGACAGCGGCCCCGCATCCGTCAGCTACCACCTGAAACCGGCAGGCAGGGAATTGGCCGGACGCTTGCGCGGCCAGCAAAGGGAACTAACAGCCCATCTGGAACGACGTATAGGAAAGGATGTGATCCTGACGATACTGTAAGCGGGGGACCGGAATGGCTGGAACAGAAATACCGCCTGCCGCGAATGCGAAGGCAGTGGATTTGCGGAAGGGCACGGTCAGTGCGGCCGGCGCGGCACTGAGCCGACGCGTGGCGCGCGGCGTATGCGGCAGCCATGCCGGCATGATCCTGCACCTGGAGCCGGCGGACGAGGGGCTGCGCTCCTCAGGATGCACCGCGTTGCGGGGACCCCATGGCTTGTTCTACCTGGACGATGGCGCGGCGCTATTGCACGGCCTGACCGGAATCGACCCCAGGGCGGCGGCCCCGGCGCCCGCCGCACAGCGCGAGTGGATGGACGCCGCCCTGCTTGGCCGCCTCGGCGCGACGCCGTTGGGCGCCATGCGCTCACTGCAGCGCGATGCGGCGCCGCCAGACGACGCCGGGATGGCAGTCATGCACGTGCGGCTGGACGACGGCACCCATATGACGGCGACGCTGGCATGCGCATCCGCCGAAGCGTGGCTTGCGCTGCTTGAACATCCAGCCTGGCGGACAAAGACCCTTCCGCTTGCCGCAATGGATGCCTTGCGCATCCCGTTGCCGGTCCACCTTGGCTCCCACCGTCTGCCTGCTTCGGCGCTGCAAGGGATAGGCGTGGACGACATCATCCTGCCGGCCTGCACACGATTCGATACACGGGGTGAAGGCCGTATCCCGTTGGGCGGCTTGCTGGCGCAAGTGCGCTACACCGGCCCGGGTTTGCTCACCATCCTCACATTGGAGACGCAATTGAACTACGACAGCAAAGACGAGACCGGCGGCCAGCAATATGCCGGGGAGGACGATGCGGCCCTTGACCAGTTGCCGCTGGCGCTCTGCTTTGAACTGGGCACGCTTCAGCTGAATCTGGGGCAGCTGCGCACCCTGGCCAGTGGGGCCGTGCTGCAGTTGGCGCAGGGTAGTTCCGACAGCATTGCGATTGTTTGCGGTGGCCGCCATCTGGGCCGCGGCGAGGCGGTGGATGTGGACGGGCGTCTCGGTGTGCGCATCACTTCCTGGAGCGCGGCATGATGAACGGGCAGCCGGATATCGTTTCGTTCTCGCTCATGCTGGCGGGGCTGGCGCTGATCCCGCTGCTGGTTGTGACGACGACATCTTTCCTCAAGCTGTCCATGGTCATGCTGGTCCTGCGCAGCGCCATCGGCGTGCAGCAGGTGCCGCCTACGCTGGCAATCTACGGCATCGCCCTGGTGCTGACCGGCTTCATCATGGCACCGACCATCCAGCAGATCGGGCAGCGCATGGCGCAGCCGGGGCCGCCGAGCGCCAATGTGCAGGCACCGCCGGCCTTGGCGAAGGCGGTCGATGCCTTCGAACCCTTGCGTGCCTTCATGGTCAAGCACGGCAATCCGGACCAGCGCGAACTATTCCTGGCCTCGGCCAAAAAGCTGTGGCCGGAAGACTATGCGAAGCAGGCGCGCAGCAATGACTTGCTGGTGCTGATTCCCGCATTCTTGGTGTCGGAGCTGCAGGCGGGCTATGAAATCGGCTTCCTGATCTATATTCCGTTCGTCGTGATCGACTTGCTCGTGTCGAATTTGCTGATGGCGCTTGGCATGCAGCAGGTCAGCCCGCAGACGATCACGATTCCCCTCAAGCTTTTGCTGTTTACGCTGGTCGGCGGGTGGGGCAAGCTGCTGCATGCTCTGGCCGCTTCCTACGCCTGAAAGGAACGCCGTGGCAGATACTTTGAACTTCTTCCAGCAGGGCCTGTGGCTGGCTGTGATGCTGTCGGCGCCGCCCCTGATCATCGCCACCTTGTGCGGGGTGGCGGTGTCCCTGGTGCAGGCGGTTACCCAGATTCAGGACCAGACGTTGCCCTACGTGATCAAGCTGGTCGCCGTCGCCGTCACGCTGGCTGGAATGGGCCGCTGGATCGGCGTGCAGCTGATCCAGTTGACGGACCTGGCCTTCACCATGCTGCCGGCAGTGGGACGCTGACCAATGCCCGAATTCGTCGCCATGCAACCGTCGTTGCTGCTCGACCTGCAGCACGCCCTGGTGGCGCTGGCGCTGACCACGCCGCGCGTGCTGGTCTGCCTGGTGATATTGCCCGGTTTTGGCCTGAACGTATTGACGGGCATGGCCAAGAACATGGCCGCCATGGCCATCGCCTTGCCGGCCGCGCTGCCCACCTACTATGCCGTGCAGCGCTTTGGCCCGGACATGCTGACATGCGGCATGCTGATCTTCAAGGAGGCGGGCATCGGTCTGCTGCTCGGCGTATTGACCACCATGCCGCTGTGGGCCGTGCAGTCGGTGGGCTCGATCCTGGACAGCCAGCGCTCGCCGATCCAGATCCAGTCCAATAATGCCGGGATCGACCGCGATGCCAGCGTTATCGGCGGGGTGATGGTGCAGGCGGTGGTGCTGGTCATGGTGCAGGCCGGCCTGTTCGTTGCGCTGGCCCGCATCCTGGTCGAAAGCTACGCGGCCTGGCCCGCGTGGTCGCTGGCGCCACCGTTCGAAGCGGGGCATATGGACCTGCTGGTCAAACGTTTCGGCCTGCTGTTCTGGCACATCGTGGTGTACGGCGCCCCGGTGATCATTCCCTTGATCCTGATTGA
The DNA here is from genome assembly GCF_000425385.1 of Pseudoduganella violaceinigra DSM 15887. Lineage (GTDB taxonomy): Bacteria > Pseudomonadota > Gammaproteobacteria > Burkholderiales > Burkholderiaceae_D > Rugamonas > Rugamonas violaceinigra. Next base: position 24,594 of record NZ_AUDI01000004.1, read on the forward strand.
ACTGGGCTTCGCGCTGATCGGGGTTTTCGCATCCAACCTGCAGGTGTCCTTCGCTTCCTCGCCGATCAAGAGCCTGACGGGCATTGTGATCCTGCTGCTGTATTGGCCGACGTTGTCGCACCACGTGGCCGGCGATTTTTCCAACTTGCTGGACCTGGCGGCCAGCCTGCTCGGCGCCCGGCGCGGGCCGTGAGGAGCGCGGCATGAGCGACGAAAAGAACGAAGAGCCGACAGACAAGAAGATCGAAGACGCCCGGAAAAAGGGCCAGATCGCCGTCAGCCGGGACCTGGCCCGCCTGGCAACGCTGGTCGCCGTGGCGGAAGCGGCGTTCGCCACCGAACCGCTCTGGAGGGATGCGCTGGACGGCCTGTTCGCGCTCGGTGTCGCCAGCGTGGGCCAGCCGTTCGACGCGGCGATGTGGGACATGCTGCAGTCCGCCGGCACGCTGCTGGTCGTGGTCTTCTGCACCTGCTTCCTGGTCTGCATCGTTGTTGCGGTGGCTGGGCACTGGGGCCAGTTTGGCATCCTGCTGGCGCCGGAAGCGATCACCCCCAAATTCGACAAACTGAATCCGGTCAACGGCTTCAAGCAGCTGTTCTCGAAAAAGAAGTTGATCGAGCTGCTGATCGCGGTCGGCAAGGCAGGCCTGATCGGTTGGACCGTGTATGTGCTGGCGCGCAGCGCGCTGCCGGACATCGTTCAGCTTTCCACCGGTGAGCCCAAGGATGTCTACTTTGCCTTTATCGCCTTGCTGAAGTCCATCTTCCACACCGTCGTCATCGTCTGTCTTGGCCTTGCCGCCATCGACTTCGCGATGCAGAAGTATTTCCATAAAAAGGAATTGATGATGGATATGGAGGAAATCAAGCGGGAATACAAGGAATCGGAAGGCGATCCGATGGTCAAAGGCCAGCGCAAGCAGCTGGCAAGGCAGTGGGCCAGCGAGGCGCCTGTTGAGCGCACCGATGACGCCAATGCACTGGTGGTCAATCCGAGCCACTTCGCAGTGGCCATGTTCTACGATCCGGCGGCGGGCATGGTGCCCCAGGTGCTGGCCAAAGGACGCGATGCCACCGCGCAGGCCATGATGGCGCGCGCACGGCTGAAGGGGATTCCGATCATCCGCCACGTGTGGCTGGCGCGTACCTTGTATGCCAGCTGCAAGGCGGACATGGAGGTGCCGCGCGCGAGCTACGAGGCGGTGGCCCAGGTCTACGCCGTGGTACTGGAATTGATGCGCGAAGGGCTGGCCGGCGGCGAGGTGGAACTCGAGAGCCACGGCGAACCGCCCCCAGGCATGCTGGGGCTGAGCGCGGCCGAAGCGGCGGCAAAGGGAGACCGGAATGCGGATCAAGCCTAAGGATCAGCTTAGCCGCGCAGATCCCGTCCCGGTTGCCGAAGCCGAGCCAGCGCCCGCGGCGAAAGGCAAGCATGTCAAGGCGCCCCGGCCGCGCCCTCCGCGCTACCAGATGGCGGGCGCCTGCCTGCTTTACCAGCCGGAGTGCGCCGGGGCAGCCGCCGAAGGCCTGTGCGACGATGCCGTGCCGCCAGTAGCCTTGCCGGATCCGGACGATGTTCCGGCGGACGTGGGAGACGACCGCGCGGAGCACCTGGCCATGGTCAACGGCCAGGTGCATCCCATGTTGCGCCAGCCTTTGCCGAAACCAGTTTCCCGGCTGCCTCCAGTTCGTCCCGGTTCGCGCCTGGCATGCGAGCGCCGCTGCGGCGGCGCGGGCTGCGATCCCGCCAACAGCCATGGCTGCGGCGGCGAATTCTGCCTGGATCCGCCCGAAGATCTGTGAGCAGGGCGCGGGCGAGGGAACCAGCCAGGCACGGCATGCCACCCATGCGCAATAGACCGGATTTGGCTTATCTTTTGGGAGAGAGCGTGGATACTCGAATCAGCATGGCGGTGCAGGGCGCCGCGAACAGCATGGCCGGCAGGGCCGCATCGCCCATTCCCGACCCGGCCGCCGCCAGCGAAGGCGCGGCCAGTTTCAAGGTGCAGCTGCAAATGCAGCAGCAGTTCCGCAGCGGCAGCCAGCACAACCTGGCGCCGGTGGAAACGGGACGCGACAGCCTGGCCGCCGTCATGGCGGAACGCGCTGCCGGTCTGGCGGGTGACGTCAACCGGCACCAGCAGTACGTGTCGCGCATGCTCGAACGCGCCACCGCCAGCGGCGATTCGCTGCACCTGATGCATGCGATGATGGCCTTGAACGACTACCAGCTGCGGGTGCAGACCATATCGAAGGTGGTGTCCAAGGCCGGCAGTTCGATCGATTCTTTGACCAAGCTGCAATAAGCGCCATGGTCAAGCGGCTTATCTTCACGGCATTGCTCGCACTCGCGCTCGGGGGCTGCGGAAAGGTGGTGGTCCTGCAGGCTTCATTGCAGGATGCCGACGCCAATGAAATCGTCCTTGCGCTCACGGGCCAGGGCATCGAGGTCGAAAAGCGCCAGGACAAGGCGGGCGTCAGCCTGACCGTCAAGGAAGCGGATCTCTCGCGTGCCACCGGCGTGATGCAGGCAGCCGGGCTGCCGCGCCGCAGCCGCTCCAACCTGGGCGAAGTTTTCAAGAAGCAGGGCATGATTTCGTCACCGATGGAGGAGCGGGTGCGCTATATCCACGGCCTGTCGGAGGAACTGGAATCTACCCTGCAATTATTCGATCGGGTGCTGTCGGCGCGGGTACACGTGGTGCTGCCGGAACGGATCGCGCCGGGCGAGGCGATCCAGCCATCGTCGGCGGCGGTATTCATCCGTTATCGTCCGCCGTTGGACGAAGACGCCATCACGCCGCGCGTAAGGCGGCTGGTCTCGTCGAGCATACCGGGGCTGAGCGGCGAGGAGGGGCGTGCCAAGGTTTCCGTCGTGATGACGCCGGCCGAAGCGGCGCCTGCACCGCCTGCCTGGACCACGGTCGGTCCTTTCCATGTGGCGGAGGAATCGGCGCCAGGCTTGCGCTCGGCCCTGGTGGTCCTGGGTCTGCTGGTTCTGGCCGGGATAGCGTATGCGGGGCATGGCCTGCTGCGCCATCACCGTCTGTTCGCTGGCCTGCGCAAGCGCGGTGCGGCAACGCCTGCCGGGAAGCAGGCGTGATGGAATGGGAAGCAGCGCCGGGCGGCATGCATCACGCCGCCGGCGGGAGGTTCCTGGATTGGTGGTTCAACCCGTGGTTGCTGGCGCGGGGTGGGCAAGCGGGCGAGGCGGGCGGCGCGGGTGGCCCTTTGTCCGTGCGGCTTGCTTACCGGCGCTGGTGCTTCGAAAACGGCGTCCGTCCCGACTTCCCGACCGCATGCGACGGCGCCTGGCAGCAGTTTGCCGTTTGCGATGCGGACGTGCTGGGTGGCGCAGCCTTGGCGTACGGCGCATTGCTGGCGGCGCGTGAGGGACGGCACGCTGTCCTGGCCGGCCTGTCGCCGGGGCAGCGGCGCTGGAGCCTCGGTACGGCGGCTATCCAGCCGCTTTCAAGATTATGCCTCCCGGGCGGGAGCCTGCAGGCTGACGGCCTGCGCGAACTTGCCTGCGCGATGGAGGCGGGCTTCCCCGGCCTGTGGGATCGCCTTCGTTTGCTGCTGCCAAACGAGGCTGCGGATGATGCCGGTGCCGCCGTGACGGAGTTTGTCCTGCAAGGCCAGGCGCCAGGCGATGCGGCCGGTGCTGCGGCGCGCAGGCGCCTGCGTTGCTGGGGACTGTGTCTTGCCAGGGCGGAGAGCCTGGACTTAAGGGAGGAGTACGCATGAACGGTTTTTGTGCCGGGCGCGTGAGCGTCGATCCGGACTTGTTAAGCCAGCACGGCGTGCTGCATGCCGCCGCCATGAAACGTACTGCGGACGCGCATGTGCTGGCCGAACGTATCGTCGAACAAGGCCGCGAGGATGCGGAGCGCTTGCTGACGGAAGCAAGGAGCGCGGCGCAGCAAGCGGTCTTCGACGCGGAGTCGCGCGTGCTGGAACAAGGCATGCTGCTGCAGCAGGGCATGGACGCTGCCATGGCTGGCCTGCTGGAGCAGGCGCAGGACATCGTCGCCGGCCTGGCCGGTACACTCTACGACCGTTTGCTATTGCAGACGACGGACGGGGAGAAGATCGCCGCCGCATGCCGCCACCTGCTGCGGGAGGCGCCGCCGAAACTGGTGAATGCCTTGCTGCGGCTGCATCCGGCGGATATGCCGCCGCCGGATGGCTTGCCCTGGCCTTGCGAAGCAGATCCCGCGCTGGAGCCCGGCAGCTGCAAACTGGAAGCGGGCAGCGGTGAATGGCGTGTCGACTTGAGCGCCGCGGCCAGCGCCTTAAGACAGGCGCTGGCCGCCTTGCCGGCACGGCACGAGGCGCAGGCGGATTCCTGAATTTTCCTCAACGGGGCGAACCGCCGCCGCCCCGGGCGCCACTCACCTGTACATCAGCCCTCAGGAGAAGCGCCATGCCCAGCAATGTCAACCCCGTTGTGCAATCCCTGCATCGCCTGGACCGCAAGTTCGACGGCATTGGCGACCAGATGCAGGAGTTCTACCGGCGCCAGGCCAACGGCGAGCAACCCAATCCCAACGACTTCGCCCGCCTGCTGGAACAGCAATCGCTGACCCATAGCGCCATGACTGCGCAATTCAGCCTGCTGCAGAAACCCCTGAAAACCGTTCTGAACGAAGCGAAGTAGCCCATGAGCGACGATATCGCACGCTGGCTCGCGGACCTGCCTGCGGAGATGCCCCTGGTCCTCGATGGGGAGGAGGCCTACCTGCTGCCGGCGTTCGGCGGGGCGGAACTGGGCGCCATCCTGCTGCACGCTGCCAGCGATGCCCAGCTGGACGAAGCGGCCCGTTGCGGCTTCCAGGGTGCGCGCCAGTTCGAGGCTGGCCTGGCCTTGCGCGAGGACGGGGCACTTGTCCTGTCGCGCTGGCTGCCCGATGCGTCGAGCTGGAAAGATGCGGCGCCGGCGCTGGAACCTTTGTTCAACCAGCTTTCCATGTGGCGGGCAGCGCTGGCCCCGGCGCGCGTGCAGCGCCACGGCACGGACGACCTGAGCGAGCAGCGCATCCGCGCGCTGTTCGCGGGAGCGCTGCGATGAGGTGCGCCAACGCCATCCGCACCGGCCTGCTGCTCACGGGCTGGCTCCTAGCCTCGCTGCTGCTGCCAAGCAGCGCCCTGGCAGGCGCGCCGGCATCCTGGAAAGGGACGGGCTTTGCCATCAACGCCGGCGGCATGAGCCTGCGCGCCGTACTGGACGAATTCGGCCGCGTCTACGGTGTGCGCGTGGCGATGGAAGTGCCGGGGCAAAAAGTCATGAACGGCCGCTTGGCCGCCAACAGCGGGGCGGAGTTCCTGAACCGCCTGGCGCCGCTGTGCCAATGCGGTTGGTTTGTCTATAACGAGGTGCTGCATATTGTTCCCGCCAGCGACCATGCCTCGGCGCGCCTGGAATTGGGCGACGATGCGGTGCAGGACGCCAAGGCGGCCCTGGTGGGCGTCGGCTTGTTCGACGAGCGCTTCGGCTGGGGCGAACTGCCGGATGTGGGCACCGTGATCGTGAGCGGCCCGCGCAGCTACGTCAAGCTGGCGCGCGAGATCCTGTTGCCGGACGAGCAGAAGGTCAAGGAGCGCGGCCGCCGGGTCATGGTGTTCCGCCTGAAGTATGCCAGCGCCATGGACCGCATCATTAATGCGCGCGGCCAGAGCGAGACCATTCCAGGCGTGAAAACCATCCTGACAGGCTTGCTGCTCGGGCCTTCCTCGGCCGAAAAGCTGGCCGACACCAACCAGTTCGACGCCGGCAGCCCGAAACGCTCGCACCGGCCAAAGACCGGCGCGGGCGGCGCCCAGGAAGCGCCGCGCGGCAATGCCTTTGTGCCGCTCTTCTCGACGTCCCAAAGCGGCAATGCGCCGCTGCCCGCCCAGCCGCCAGCCGAAGGCGGCGCCAGGAAGGCGCCAGCCGGCAGCGCCGAAAACGGCAAGCCCCGGATTGAAGCGAGTGCCGCCATGAACGCCATCCTGATCTACGACGACGTGCAGCAGCGCGAGATGTATGCGTCCCTGATCGCCGAACTCGATGTGCCGCCGCAGCAGATCGAGATCGAAGCGCTGATCATCGACATGGACCGCAGCAACCTGTCCGATATGGGGGTGGAGTGGGGCGTGCGGGCCGGCACCAGCAATATCACCATGAATTCCACAGCCGGCGAATCCCAGGGCGCGCAGCTGCCGCTGCCGGGCGCCACTCTCCTGATCAGCAATATCAACCGCTTCTACGCCCGCCTGAAGGCGCTGGAAGCCAAGGGCGAGGCGAAGGTGCTGGCGACGCCGACCGTGCTGACACTGGATAACGTGGCGGCCGTGCTGGATCTGAGCCAGACCGCTTACGTCCCGCTGGTGGGGGAAAGGGTGGCCGACATGGCCGACATCACGGCCGGCACGCTGCTGCGCGTGATCCCGCGCATCATCCGGGAACCGGACGGCGCCAAGGTCCACCTCGAAGTCGACATCGAAGACGGCGCGCTCGATAGCGCGGGCAACAGCGGCCCGGGCAAGGAGCGCCGCGACAACGTGCAAGTGACCCGTTCGACCATCAGTACCCAGGCGATCGTCAACCTGCAGCAAACCCTGATGATCGGCGGCTACCGCGCCGAGCGCATGGCCCTGGACAAGCAGAAAACGCCGGTACTGGGCGACATACCCCTGCTGGGGGGGCTGTTCCGCAGCCAAAGCGAGTCGCGCAGCACGCGCGAGCGCCTGTTCCTGATCACGCCGCGCCTCAGCGGGCCGGATCGCGCCGCCACCGTGCCTGCCGGGGGCGGGGTGCGCCGGGGCGGCATGCCGCCGCTCCCACCGCAGCAAGCGGCCCTCGCCCCGCCCGCTCCCGGCACGCCGGCACAGCGGCTGCCATTGCCGATGCCGGCCGCGCCGTCGGCCGGAGGCGCCGCGGCAGCCAAGATGCGCGCGCCCGCGCCATCCGCGGACGAGCGTTCGCCCTGGGCGCTGATTCCCGCCGCCGTCAGCAGCGAGAAGCGCTGACGCCACGCACCGGGCGGACTGTTGAGCCTTGTTGAGAAATTCGGAATGCACTTTCGTCTATATTTCTCAGCAAGGCTTTGTTGATGTCACCTGCCAGCAATGGCAATCAGGAGGAAAAGCGTTGAACCTCAATATCACATTGGATGGCGCGGCACGGAAAACCCTCGCGGCGCTGGGCCTGACGCTGTGCTGCGGTGTGGCTGCCGCGGCGCCGGCAGCGGCGCCTGCGGTACCCGAAGCCGCCCCCGCGGCGGCGGAGCGCAGCAAGCCGGTCAAACCCGCGACGCGCCTGGCTGCCGCGGGCAAGGGCCGCGCCACGGTGAACACGGCCGCGGCGCCCGCAGCCGAACCGGCCGAACGGGCGGCCCCGGATGCCTGGGACATCGTCCCATCCGACAAAACGCTGAACGGGGCGCTGGCGCGCTGGGCCGGTTCGGCGGGCTGGCAGCTGCTGTGGGAGCTGCCGGTCGATTATGCGGTGCAGGTGCGCACAACCGTGCCTGGCACTTTCGAAGAGGCGGTTGCCACCGTCGTGACCAGCATGGATAGCGCGGAGATGCCGATGAAAGCAGTGTTCTACAAGGGGAATAAGGTGTTGCGCATCATGGGCAGGGGGGCGCAATGATGCGCCGCCCGATCTGGATTTGCCTGCCGGTGCTGGCTTGCGCGGCACTGTCGCTCAGCGGCTGCTCCGACCTGGCCGACCGCGTCACGTCCAACGCCGACGAGGCGGACGGCAAGACCTCGGGCCTGGTCAAGGAAGTGGGGCGCAACGCCAGCGGGGCAGTGATCCCGGCTGCGGTGCGGGTGGTGCATGAACCGGGCATCTGGCTGGGCAAGAATGTGGTCAAGCTGGGGCAGCCCCCACTGCCGGCCATTTTCCACCAGCCCGCCACCTTCGACCGCAGCATCTATTCGCTGTCCGAGCTGGCCGAGCGCCTGACACTGCGCTCGGGCATTCCAAGCCGCGTCAACGCCGATGCGGCCAACATCGCTGCCAGCGCCTTCAAGCGCGGCCGCGCCAACCTGCCATCGCCGCCGGCCATGCGCTCGCCGTCGGGCGGGCCGGCATTGCCGCTGCCGCCGGGCATGCCGGGCGAGCCGGGGCCAGGCGGCGACGCGCTGCAGCGCAGCGGCGCCGCCGATGCCAGTGTCAGCTTCCAGCCCGACCTGCAGGGCGGCATCCGCGTGAGCTATGCCAACGGCTCCTTCAAAGGCTTGCTCGATACGGTGGCGGCGCGCTTTGGCGTCTCCTGGAAATATGCCGACGGCGTGATCCAGTTCTACCACACCGATGCGCGCACCTTCCAGATCAGCGCCGTACCGGGCGACGCGTCCTTCGCGGCTTCCGTGACCAGCGGCGCCGCTTCGACGGCGGCCGGGGGCGGCGGAAGCGCGGGCGGCGCTGCGGGAGGTGGTGCGTCCACCGGCAGCGTGGTGTCGGCCAATAACAGCCAGAACACGGGCGTGGTGTCCAAGCTGTCCGTGTACAGCGGGATCGAAAACGCGGTCAAGGTGATGCTCTCGCCGCACGGCAAGGTGTTGGCGGCGCCGGCCACCGGCACCATCACCGTGGTGGACACGCCCGATACGCTGGAGCGCATCGGCGCCTACATCGACAGCGCCAACCAGGCCCTGTCGCGCCAGATCGTGATGAATGTCACGGTGCTGTCGGTCAATCTGGAGCAGGGGGACGAATACGGCATCAACTGGAACCTGATGTACAACAGCCTGAAAAGCAAGTACGGCCTGCAGAACACCTTCACCGGCAATCCGAGTGCGGCGGCGCTGTCGGCGGGCATTGTGGGCAACTCGCGTTTCAGCGGCAGCACGCTGGTCGCCAAGGCGCTGGCCGAGCAGGGCAAGGTGCGGCGCCAGACCACGGCCTCGGTGGTCACGCTGAACAACCAGCCGGTGCCGGTGCAGGTGGCGCGCCAGACCAGCTACCTGCAAAGCTCGCAAACCTCGGTGGTGGCCCAGGTCGGCACCACCACCACGCTGACGCCGGGCGTGGTGACGGCCGGCTTCAATATGAGCATCCTGCCGCACGTCCTGAACAACGGCGCCGTGATGCTGCAGTTCTCCATCGATATCTCGACCCTGCGCGGCTTCCGCGTCATCGAGAGCAACAACACCCGCATCGAATCGCCGGAGATGGATACCCGTAACTTCCTGCAGCGCGTGTCGATGAAGTCCGGCGAGACCCTGGTGATCGGCGGTTTCGAACAGACCGATGAAAACGTCGACCGCCAGGGCGTGGGCCGGCCCAACAACTACCTGCTGGGCGGCGGCGTCAAGGCCAAGAGCAATAAGGAAGTGATCGTGGTCCTGATCACGCCGATTGCCATGGCCGGGGCCTGAGGAGGGGGCCATGGGCATCCATATCATCCAGATCGACAAGGCGCGCTTTGTCTGTGGCCTGTTCTGGCAATCGCTGTCGCGCCCGCGCGAGCTGCAGCGCGAAGCGATGGAACTGGGACGCAAGATCGGCTCCGACCTGATGGTGGTGCGGCGCGACCAGTCGACCGCGCAGGCCGGCTACGCGCAGAGCAGCGAGGGCGCAGCGCGCACTTTGTACTCGCTGGGCGCGGCCGTGTCGAAGACGGTGGCGATGGAAGGCGCCTATTACGACGGCATGCTGCAGCCGGTGCACAACTGGCTGGCGGCATTGCAGCTGCCGGACGGGAAGTGGGCCTATTTCGCTGTGCGCGACGCCAATTTTCTGCCCAACGGCGACTTCGCCGGCAGCAAGGAGGAGGTGCTGGAACGTCTGTACGGTGATTATGCGCTGGGCGGATGGAATGTCGTGATCGGCGACGAAAGCCTGGCCGGCCAGGGCTTCCACAATTTCAATGTGCGGCGCATCGAAAGCCTGCTGCCGCAGCGCAAGGACGGCAGCCTGCGCGTGTACCGCTGGTGGCGCCTGCGCCCGATCGCGGCGCACAGTGCGCCGGGCTGGCGCCTGGCGGCCGCCGTTGCGCTGGCGGTGGGCGGCGGCGGGGTGTTCCTGTCGTGGCAGCACTGGCAGGCGAAGCGCCAGGCGGAGCAGGCGTTGCTGGCGCAGCGCGCTGCCGCGCCACGACCCGCGCCGCGGCCTTGGGCCGAGCAGCCCTTGCCGTCGGCCGCCATGCACGCCTGCTTCAACCGGCTGGACCATTTGACGCCCGGCGGCTGGCGGCTGGATGAATTCGCGTGCATGGGCGGGAACTATCGCTACGCCTGGTCGCGCAGCGCAGCGACGGTGGCGACCCTGCGCGCCGAAGTGCCGCAGGCCGTGATCGATCCGGGCGGCGAGAAGGCCACGCTGGCGGGGCCGCTGGCCGGGCTGGCGCCGGCGCGCGGCGAGGACTTGCTGGCAGCGCCGCAGGCGGTCGAACCGCTGATGGCGCAGATGCAGAGCCTGGGCCTGTCCATGCGCCTGAACAAGCGCGCGCTGCCGGCATTGCCCGCGGCGCCTGGGGCTGCGGCGCCCGATTGGCAGGCCTTCGGCTTCCAGCTCGAAGCGCAGGGCGTGGCCCCGCAGCAGCTGGCCGCCATGCTGGAGCGGCCCGGTGTGCGCCTTGAAAAGATTACCTATCGCGGTATGGCGTGGTTACTTGAAGGAGTCATCTATGCAAAATAAGCAGACCCGGGGCTTCGCCGCCCTGACGCTGGCGCTGTGCGCGCTGCTGCCGGCGGCCAGCCAGGGCGCGGACAGCACGGCCGCCAGCCTGACCCGCATCGAGGCGGAAACGCTGCTGCTGCGGGCGCGCGAGAAGCAGCTCGAAGTGCAGTCCTCTATCATCACCCGGCAGAACGAAATCGCCGCCAAGCAGGCCATGGGCGCGGCGCTGTCCCAGCCCGTGGTGGTGGGCGACCCGGTGGTGCGCGCCGTGGAAGGGCTGGGCGACACCCTGTACGCCACCCTGGAACTGGCCGACGGCAGCGTGGCCGAGGTGCAGGTGGGCAGCGTGCTGGCGGGCGGCATGCGCATTGTCTCGATCCGCAACAACGAAGTGGTCGCCAGCGCGCCGGGACGCAAGCGTGTGCGCCTGTCCGGCTATACACAGCAGGTCAACGCCTTCAATCCGGCCGCGCCGGCGCCCGGCTTGCCGGCTGCCGTGCCGGGGCAGCGGAGCGCGCGATGAAGCTGCGCATCGCCTTGCCGGGCATGCCGGCGGCGGCCGGCGGCGCGCAGGCGGAAGCGGACCCGCATGGGGCCGCGGTGCTGAGCCATGCCGGCCGCTACGAGGCCAGTGCCGAAGAGAGGAAGCTGCTTTGCCTGCTGGCCGACGGCCGCCTGCTGGTGGCTGTCGGCCAGGACATGAACGCCCACGTGCTGTCCTACCAGGCGCGCCTGCAGCGCATGCGCAAGGCGTTCCGGGTCGAGCATGCCAAGATCGACGAATTGCGCCAGCTGTACGCCAGCGGCGGCGGCGCCCTGGTGGAGCGGGGCCAGGAACGCTCGATGATGCAGGTCACGGCCAAGGATCTGCTGAGCCGGGCCTGCGCGGCACGCGCTTCGGACATCCACATCCGCGTGCGCCAGCGCGCCACGGAAATCCTGTTCCGCGTGCGCGGCGACCTGACCCCGGTCAGCGTGCAGACGCGCGAGTACGGCGAACGCCTGCTGGCTACCCTGTACGGCGCCATGGCCTCGGTTTCCGACAGTTCCTACAAGCCGACCGAGCGCCAGGACGCCAGCATCGCCGACCGCGACAAGCTGCCGCCCGAGCTGCACGGCGTGCGCATCGCCACCGTGCCGACCAATGAGGGCACGCTGATGGTGCTGCGCCTGCTCTATCTGGAGGCCGGCGACGGCGAACTGTGCCCGCTCGGCTTCAGCCCGCAGCAGGCCGCCATGCTGCAGCAGCTGAAGGAGCAGCCGATCGGCATGAACATCATCGGTGGGCCGACCGGTTCCGGCAAGTCGACCACCCTGCAGCGCATCCTGTCGGGCCAGATCGCCGAAGCCGAGGGGCGGCGCCATGTGCTGACCATCGAGGACCCGGTCGAATACCCGATCGACGGTGCGGTGCAGACCTCGGTCGTCAATGCCGGCTCGGAAGACGAACGTTCGCGCCTGTTTGCCGGCGCCATCTCGAACGCCATGCGGCTCGATCCGGACACCATCATGGTGGGCGAGGTGCGCGACCGCGCCTCGGCGCAGAATGCGGTGCGGGCTGCCATGACGGGGCACCAGGTCTGGACCACGATTCACGCCAACAGCGCGCTGGCGATCACCGACCGCCTGCTCGACCTGGGCCTGGCGGCCAGCCAGGTGGCCGACCACACGGTGGTCACCGGCTTGATCAGCCAGCGCCTGGTGAAAGCGCTGTGCCCGCACTGCAAGCTGCCCTTAAGCGCCGCCCCGGCGCCGCTGCCGGCCGCCGTCTTGGGACGGCTGCGCGAGGTGGTGGCCGACCTGCGCCGCGTGCATGTGACTGGCCCTGGCTGCGAGCATTGCGCCGGCCATGGCAGCATCGGCCGCACGGTGGTGGCCGAGATCATCCTGCCGGACGACGAGTTCTTCGGCCATGTGCGGCGCGGCGACAAGGCCGCCGCCCTGAGTTATTGGCTGCGTTCCCTGGGCGGGCGCACCATGGTCGAACATGCGGTGGAAAAAGTGGCGGCCGGCCTGGTCGATCCGCGCATGGCGGAGCAGGTGCTGGGCCACCTGAACGCCGGCGCGGCCCTGGCGCGGCGCCGCCTGCAAGTGGTGGAGGAGGGCTGCGATGCGCGTTGAACTCATGCGCCGCTGGGCGCGCACCCAATTCAACGCGGCCGAGCGGGTGCGCCTGTACCGCAAGATCGCCAAGATGCTGGGCGGCGGCCTGCCGCTGCTGCGCATCCTGGAGGAACTGGCGCGCCGCAACGCCGGCGGCAGCGTGCTGCCCCTGGTGCTCGACGACTGCCGGCGCATGGTGCAGAACGGCCAGCTGCTGTCCGATGGCCTGGCCTGGTGGGTGCCCGGCACCGAGCAGATGATCATCATGGCGGGCGAACAGTCCGGGCGGCTGGAAGGCAGCCTGCACGCCCTGGTCGACGTGGTGCAGGCGGGGCGCCGCATCAAGACCGAGATCGTCAGCGGCGCCGCTTATCCGCTCGCCATCCTGGGCATGATCGCGCTGTACATCTGGCTGTTCGGTGCAATGGTGATCCCGCAGTTCACGCGTTTGGTCGATCCATCCGGCTGGCATGGGGCGGCCCGCTCGCTGTACCGCATGTCGCTCTGGGTGCAGGACTGGATGCTGTTTGCGGTAGCGGGCAGCGTCGCCCTGATCGCGGCCCTGCTGTTTTCCCTGCCGCTGTGGCGCGGCAATGCGCGCGTTTTCTTCGACCGTTTTGCGCCGTTTTCGATTTACCGCCTGATCGTCGGCAGCGGCTTCCTGATGGCGTTCGCTGCCCTGCAGGCAGCCGGCGTGACGGTCGAAAAATCGCTGGCGCGGCTCTCGCTCAAATCCCAGCCCTGGCTGCGCGAAAGACTGGACGGTGCGCTGATGGGCGTGCGCTCGGGCCTGAATTGCGGCGAGGCGCTGCGCCATGCGGGCTACGGTTTTCCATCGCCAGCCATCATCGACGACTTGTGCGTCTATGCCGATTACAAGGGCTTCTCGGAAGCGCTGAAGCTGCTGGCGGCGGAATGGATGGAAGAGGGCGTGGAAGCGGTCGCCCTGCGCATGAAGGTTTTGAACGGTTTCGCCATCGTCACGCTGGCGCTGGTGATTGCCTGGCTGGTGACCGGTTTCTTCGGCATCCAGCAGGAAATCGCCGCCGCCACCCGCGGCGTGGGCTAGGCCGGTTTGAATTTCTTGATACACCAGTCACTTTTTGGAGGCATGACCATGAAGCAGCTGTTCCAACCGAAGCAAAAACCCGTCTTGCCAATTTCCCGCATTCCATCCATCGCACGCCAGCGCGGCGCCTCCCTGCTGGAGGGTATCGCCTACCTGGGCATCGCCGCTGTGGTGGTGCTGGGCGCCGTTTCGCTGCTGGGCGGCGCCTTCAGCAGCGCCAAGTCGAACCAGGCCATCGAGGAGGCGGTGGCCATGCGCACCGCGGTGCGCAAGCTGTACATCGGCCAGTCCTATCCGGCTGCCAGCCTGGTGCCCAGCATGATCGCCGCCAACGCCATTCCAGGCACACTGGCCAAGAACACCACCGACAACACCCTGAAAAACAGCTGGGGCGGCGCCGTCACGGTGACAGGTACCGCCACGGGATTCGAGATCAGCTACGCATCCATACCGCAGGATGTTTGTGTGAACCTGCTCACCGGGGCCAGCGGCTGGGTCGAGATCAGCCAGGGCAGCAAGTCCATTACGGTCTTCCCCGTATCGGTCGGCGATGCCACCGCCGCGTGTTCGGTGGCGGGAGCTGCCGGCAATGCCATCACGTTCAAGGGCGCCTGAGGCGATTCAACAGCGCGAGGAGGTAGCATGTGGAATGTCGTGATACTGACGCTGGTGATGTCGCTGGCGGGCGCCTACGCGGCGCTGGCCGAGCGCAATGCGGCGTCCGGGCAGCAACTGCTGGACGGCGCCAGTGCCGAAAGCATGGCGAACTACCGCAGCGCGGTGGTGGCCTATTTCCGGGCCAACGACCTGCGCGCCACAAGCGTCAGCCTGCCCACGCTCCGATCCAGCGGCGCGCTGCGCGACTGGCCGCTGCTGGAGGGGCCGCAGGCAACGCCATGGGGCAATTACCGCGATGCCGGCGGCACCATCTACGTCTACGCCACGCAGTTGCCGCGCCACGACCTGACGCGCCAGATCGTGCAGCTGGCGCGCAACTCGGTACTGGCCGGCAGCTACCGGCGCGGTGCGCCCAACCTACAGTCGCCGGTCTACGGCGACACGGGCATTCCCCTGGCGGCGCTGGCCAGCCTGGCGTTGCCGGACGGGGTTCCCGTCTGGCTGGCGGTGGCGCCATGAAGGCCCGCCGCCAAGCGGGTATGGGCCTGCTCGAGTTGCTGGGCGCATTGGCCATCGGCGCCGTGCTGCTCCTTGGCCTGACCGGCATGAGCGACAGTTCGCTCGACGAGCTGCGCGGCCAGCAAGCCGCCTACTACCAGGCGCAGGTGGTGCATGCCGCCGACCGCTATATGCTGGCCAACCACACCGCGATCAAGGCCGCCACGCCGACTGCCGCCGCGGTGCTGGCGGTTAGCCTTGAGCAGCTGCGCAGCGGGCGCTTCCTGCCGGCCGGATTCGCCGACCTGAACGCCTACCAGCAGTCGACGTGTTTGCTGATACGCCAGCCCGATGCCGCCGGCGCGCCCGGCAAATTCGATGCGCTGGTGGTGACCAGCGGCGGCAAGCCTATCGGCGACAAGGATATCGGCGCCGTATCCCTGCATGCGGGGCCTGGCAGCGGCTTTATCGCCGCGCGCGAACCGGCGGTGGCGCGCGGTGCTTCCTGGCATATGGATACTACGCCTTACCGGGGCGTGACCTGCCCGGGAGGCGCGGCGGCGGTCCTGCAGGGAACGGCACAGGATGCCGGCCACCTGGTGTCGAACGTGTTTTACGACGGCGCCGGCCAACTGGCCACCGATTTCCTGTATCGCGGCGCGGTGCCGGGCCGTCCCGAGCTCAATCGCATGAATACGCCGCTGCGCCTTGGCGGCGCAGCGCTGGTAGCGGCGGGCGACTCCTGCCTGAACGCCAGCGGTGTCGCCGAGCCCGGGCTCGCGGTGGATGCGACTTCGCGTAACCTCCTCAGTTGCGACGGGACTGGCCATTGGAACCTCGCTTCGTCATGGAAAGCGCCGGTCGAGGCCTGGAGCGACCTGCCATTTGCCGGCAGCGCGCGCGGCGACGTGCGCATCGTCATGAACCTGAGCCGGGCCTTCACATTCGACGGCAGCAGCTGGGCGCCGCTTGCCCTGGACAAAGACGGCAACCTCGATGTACCGGGCGACGTGAGAGCACGCAATCTGCGCGCGTCGCAGGCCATCGAATCGCAAGGGACCGTTCATGCCGCAGGCCATATTTCCACCGACATGGACCTGCAGGCCGGCCGCGATCTCGATGTCCAGCGCGATGCCAATGTGGTACGCACAGTCGCTGCGCGCCGGATCGTGGCAAGCAGCTGGATGGCTGCGCCCTCGATCAACCTCACCTCCGAGAAAACAGCCGGCGGCAAATGCCATTACATGGAATGGAGCGCTGTGGAAGGGCGCGATGTCTTGAAATTCCCCATGGGTACCATCGTGATGGATGACAAATCGGTGCCTCTAACCTGCGGTAATGACAGAACCTTCAAGTACGCAAATGGAACAGAGACTCCCTAACAAGCGCGCCATGGTGGCCCTGGCGGCCTGCCTGGCGCTGCACAGCCTTCCCGCCCAAGCCTGCTGGGAGGAAGCGGCCCAATGGTACCGCGTCAATCCCTACCTGCTGTACGCGATTGCCAAGACCGAGTCGGGGCTCAATCCGGCCGCGATCAACCGCAACAAGAACGGCAGCTATGACATCGGCCTGATGCAGATCAACAGCAGCTGGCTGCCGACCCTGCGCAAGCACGGCGTGCAGGAAAAAGACTTGTACGATCCCTGCACCAGCATCCAGGTGGGCGCCTGGATCCTGTCGCAGAATATGCAGCGCATGGGGGTGACGTGGGAAGCGGTGGGCGCCTACAACGCCGTCAGTCCGGAAAAGCGCATCAAGTACGCGAAGAAAGTGCAGAAGAACCTGCCGGAAGCGGCGCTGGCCGCGCAGGCGGAAGCGGACGGAGAAGGTTATGCGGCCCGGTGAGGCGCGTCGTGCCGGGCTATTCCGGCGTGCACAGCTCCAGGCGGTAGCCCTGGGTGTAGGCGGTGCGTATCATGACGATGCGCTTGTCGCCGACCTGCAGCTTCTTGCGCAGCTTGTAGACGTGCTGCTCGATGGTACGGCCGGCCACCTCGCTGTCGGTGCTCCAGATCACGGTGCCGATGGTGCTGCGCGAAATGTAGACGCCGGGCGAGGAGAAAAACAGCCAGGCCATGCTGAACTCGCGCGGAGTCAGTTCGATCAGTTGGCCGAGAAATTGCAGGCGCCCGCTGTCGCGTTCCAGGCTGTAGCCGGCGAACTCGATGGTGCGCCGCTGCTGCGGCTTGCCGCTGCGGCGCAGCAGGGCGTTCACGCGCGCCGTCAGCTCCACGGCTTCGAAAGGACGCGGCAGGAATTCGTCGGCGCCCGCATTCAGTACCTGGGCCACCAGCTCGGCCCCGCGCAAAGGGGACAGTATCATGACGGGCGTCGCATCGCCGGTGCGCATGTTCAGCCACGAAAGCAGGCTGTTGTCCGCATCCGGTTCGCTGGCAAGGTCGACCACGATCAGGTCGACGTCGTCGCGCCGCACGCCGCGCAGCAACGCAGTTTCCGAAACAAAGCGCTGCACCTCGAAGCCGGCGCGCGTCAGCACGCTGTTGACCAGCTCGTAGACTGCGGCATTTTGGATATGGCATGCGATTTTCATGTTCGTCCAAACTTGATAGTCACTTCAGCTTCAATACGTGCCCACTGGAATTTAATTGGCCAATAGTAAACACAATCTTGCGTCTTTGCAGGCACCATCGCTATCGTGTGCGCGCATCGCGTGGAGCTGAGAAAAGTGACTTGCGACTCCACCTGTGTAGAATCACGTAGCTTGAACTCAATTGATCTTAGAGGTGACCCTGATGTCCAACGATTCATCGCGTGCCAGCGACTTCCAGCATAAGTTCATGCAGCTGGTCGGCGGGCAGCAGAGCTTTTCCGATATCCACCTGGAGCAGGGTGCGCCCGCCATGGTGAAAACGCCGCGCGGCTGGCAGCAGTTCCACGAAGGGCCGCTGACCATGGGCGAGCTGCGGCCTTTGCTGGACAGCATAGACGAGGACTGGGAAGACAAGATCGTCGACAAGGCCCTGGACCGTCCCTTCGTGCTGCAAAACTGCCGCCTGCGCTGCAATATCTACCGCCTTGGCGCCGGCGCCAAGGTGGCGCTGTCGGTGCGCCGGCTGCCGCTGGAACCGCTGTCGCTGGAACGCACCGGCCTGCCGTCCTATGTGCGCACCATGCTGGAATCGAACAAGGGCCTGATCCTCGTGACCGGGCCGACCGGCTCGGGCAAGACCACCACCATCGCGGCCATGCTGGACTACATCAACGCCAACCGCAACGGCCATATCGTCACCATCGAAGAGCCGATTGAATACACGCTGCAGCGCAAGCAGTCAATCATCTCGCAGAAGGAAGTGCCGATCGACACGGCGAGCTTCTCCAGCGGCCTGCGCGAAGCCCTGCGGCAGAAACCCGATGTGCTGATGGTGGGCGAGATCCGGGACTACGACACCGCCGAAACCGTGCTGCACGCGGGCGAGTCGGGCCACCTGGTGCTGGCGACCATGCATACCGGGAACGCGGTGGGGGCGATCAGCAAGCTGCTTAGTTTCTTCCCGGTCGACCAGCGCGCGCAGCGCTCGGCCATGCTGGCCAGCGCCCTGATCGGCGTGATTTTCCAGAGCCTCCTGCCGTCCGAAAATGGCGAGAACTATGTGCTGGCCAGCGAGATGGTGTTCAACCATAACCAGCAGATCGCTCCCTTCATCGTCGATCCGGACAAGCTGCATATGATCTCCGACTACATGAAGCGCAAGGAGGACAGCATGTCGCGGCCGCTGAATGAAGTGCTGCAGCAGCTGGTCGCGCGCAAGGAAATCACTGCGCGCGATGCACTGCGCGTGGCCTACAACCGTCTGGAACTGCGCGAAATGCTGGGCAATACGCGCTAAAAAAAAAGTCCGGCGCAGGCCGGACCTGCAAGCGCATCACGCCTTGCCTTGCCCTTCTTCGACGGCAGGCGGCAGTTCCTTGCGACCCGTTTTAAGAACTTTGGCGATCAGCCTTGACGATATGCGGCGTCTGTTCGCCGCCATGGCGCGGCAGGAACGGGATGCCGCCGATTCCAATACAAAAATGTGGAACCAGTTCCGCCGCTATCGCACTTAAGGTAGGCGGCGGTTGCCGCGTTCAATTGAAAGGACACATTATGCTGAGCCGAGCAGCCAAACCCTTGTTGACCACCGTGGCCACCGTCGCAAGCGGTGTCGGAATAGATCGCATGGCGCATGGCAAGCCGGAGCCTTCCGGGCCGCCACCTTTGCCGCAACGGCCGGCTTACCCGGTCCCCAAGTCGGGCACGGGCAATGAACGCCTGGGCCGGTTCAGTGAGTCGGTCCGCAGCGGCATTGGCGACTCTCCGGTGACCGGGGGCATCAGCGCTCAGTTCGCGAAAATGCAGGAACTGGGGGCGGACGTGGCGACGCTCGCGCAGCATCCTGTCATCTCGGCGGAACAGTTCAAAGAGTTGGCTGATGGTTTGAAAAACGATGCCCTGGCCACCGTCGGTGCGGCCAAAGTGGTCGGCGGCCAGGCGCCTTTAACAAAGGGCGACGTCGGCCGCCTTGGTAAAGCTGCGGCGCAGGACGCGATCGATCACTTCGATCCCGCTAAGCCTTTCGAAACCGCGAGAAAGGTTGGCGACGCCGTCTACGCTGCATCGACCACCAGCAAAGATGGCATCGACGAGGTGGCCAGCGCCATGCGCGAGCGGCTCGAGTTCGAGGCAAAGGCCGGCTTGGCCGGCGCCGCAATTATGCAAGTGGGTGCCACCGCGATCAGCATGATGCCTTTCCCCGGCGCTCCGCTCGTTGGAGCCGCAGTCCGCACGGTTGGCACCATGGCGAGTGCCGCCCACATGTCGGCGACGATGCGCGAAATCGGCGGCGAAGGAGAGGGCGGCGACAGCGCGCTGCGCAAGACAGCGGCCGAGATTTTGATCGAGAAATCCGGCCAGTAAATGGCGCAGTGCCTTATCGCGGCCCGAATCGGCTTATTGGGCCGCAGTCGCGTTCAAGGTAACGCCGCTGAACGTGGTGTACGACTTGATCCCGATATGCCAAGTTCCCGCTTGTGGATTGGTCAGCGGGCAGGATTCCGCATTGCCGGTCTTGTAGGGACGGCATGTGTAGTCGTTCGCGGTCGGCTGTGCGCCATAGCGGACGTACAAGTCGCCGTCGCCGCTGCCGCCGCTCATGCTGACGTTGAGCGTATTCGCGCATTCAGGCACGTTGATGGTGAAGTACAGCCAGTTGCCGGCCGTGGCGGTGAGGTTGGCCTGGTTCAGCGTCACGCTGGCGCAAGGAATGTTCAAGGTGCTTGGCAGCGAATGCAGCAAGTTGGTGGTCACGCTGCCGTCCGCAGCAAACGTTAACTGATACAGGCGGTCGAATTCGGTCTCCGCGATGGCGCTGCCAGGGTCGCCGCCCAGCTGGCGGATCAATTCAGGCGTCGTATCGGAGTGCCCAACCACCAGGGCGTTATCGGGCAGGGCGCGCAATTGCTGCGCGAACGACGGAAGCTGGCCGCCATCATACGGCGTCACCGGCAAACCCAGGTATGCCGCAAGTGGTTGTGCGGTCTGCTGCGTGCGCTGGTAAGCAGTCGAATAGATATGTTTGACCTGCGCGTCTTTCAACGTCGCGGCAATATTGGTCGCGCGTACCTGGCCTTCCGCGGTCAGGACCGGGTCGCTGCCGGTGGCGGATTTTTCCGCATGACGGGTCAGGTAAATCGTGTTTGCGCTGGCCTGTAGGGGCAGTCCGCAAAGTACCAAGGCGAGGCCGCCGAGCATATTCTTCATGAAGTCTCCCGAAATGAATAGTTTCACAATGTTGCATTAGTGATAATGCTGCGGGAGCGAGAATACGCCAATTGGACGTGGCCGTCATGCAGATTCAACGCCATGTGGCGAAAGCGTGACTATTTAAGCGTCAGTGTTGCGGCCGGCGGGTTAAGGGCACACGCCCTTTCCCGCAACCTGGCTGCGCAGCGCCTTGGCGATATCCGACGCGACTTTGGCCACTGCGCGGCGATGGCCCATCACCAGTTCGTCATAGCCTGGGGCGACTTCTTCGCGGGCGGTGGTGCGGCAGGTCAGCACTTGAGCGCTGCCTGCGAGGCGTATGCTCCAGACGGCGTCGAGCATCGCATATTTACCAGGCGCGGACTCGAAGCGCTGCACATTGGTGCTGATGCGATAGACGGCGGATTTTTCCGGCGGCTGCGTGCGGAACACGTCAATGACGCCCAGTTCGCCGGAGACGGCCAGCGACAGCGCCTGTCCGATTTCCGATGCCGGCGGGGAGGCCCAGCGCTCCTGTTCCATCACGTCGATGCGGCCTTCCGCCGACGTTACCACGAGCTGGCTGCGCGCGACCTGCTGCGGCACGCTCACATTCTGCACTTCAATGTAGTAGCCGGGATTCGGCGTGCTGGCTGCGGAAGCCATGCCGTTGCTAAGGCTGTAGAAGTGTTCCGGCGGAGCGCTCGCGCAGCCGGCCAGCGACAATGCGGCCACAATGCCGCCGCTCAGGACGTGCCAGCGCATCATTTTTTCTCCTTTGTTGGTTGCGGTTTGGCGCGGATCAGCGATTCCGGATGGCGCTGCAGGTAATCGGACAATTCGTTCAGCGATTGCAAGGTCTGCGTCATCTGTTGCAAGGCTGTGCGCAGGTCGGACTGCACCGGCGAATCCTGCTGCAATACCTGCTGCGCCGCGCCGAAGGTCTGGCGCGCTTCGCCGAGGGTCGACTGCAATTCCGGCACCAGCTGCGAATCGACTTTCTTGAACAGCGTGTCCGCGCTCTTCAGCGAGTCGCGCAGGTTATTGCCGATTTGGTCGAACGGCACTTTATCAAGCTTGCGCGCGATGCTGGCGATCTGCGCCTGCAGCTCGTCCAGCGCGTTCGGCACCGTCGGCACTTCGAGCGGATAGGCGTTCATATCCAGCTTGGCCTGGGCCGCGTTGGGGAAGAAGTCCAGCGCGATATACAGCTGCCCGGTCAGCAGGTTGCCGGTCCGCAGCTGGCCGCGCAGGCCGTGGCTGACCATCCGTTCCAATACCAGCGGGCCGGCGTTGCGGTCTTTTTCATCGGTCACCGTCTCCTGGAAACTGCGTCCCAGGCGGCTCGGATACATGTCCACCGTGACGGGCATCCTGAAGTCCTTCTTGACCGGGTCAAATTCCACGCCCACCGAGCGCACTTCGCCCAGCACGATGCCGCGGAAGTCGATCGGCGCGCCGGGCGAGAGGCCGCGCAGGGACTGGTTGAAGTAGAAGACCGTGGTGATAGGGGCGCCGTCCTGCTCGCGCATTGCGCTGGACTGGTCGGCCGCCAGCGGGAACTCGCTGCCCGCAGCTGCTACCGTATCCGGCTTGCGCCCGGTTACCGATTCGAATCCGATGCCGCCAATAAGCATGGCGGCCACCGATTGCGTATTCAGTTTGAAGCCGCCGGAGTCGAGTTGCAGGTCGACGCCGCTGGCGTGCCACCAGCGCGTGTTCTTGCCTACGTACTGGTCGTAAGGAGCGTTGACGAAGACCTTGACCGCTACGCCCTGGCCGTTGTTTTCCAGTTCGTAGCCCATGACCTGGCCGACCGGTATGCGGCGGTAAAAGACCGGGGAGCCGGCATCGATCGATCCGAGCGTCTCGCCGTGCAGGGTGTATTGCGTGCCTTTCTGGTCGCCCGCCACCTGGGGCAGCTTTTCCAGGCCGGTGAATTCATGGCTGGTTTCCTCGGACTTGCCGGCGTCGACGCCGATGTAGGCGCCGGACAGCAGGGTGTCGAGTCCTGACACGCCGCTGGCTCCAACACGGGGCTTGACCACCCAGAAGCGGGAATCGGCGGCGATGAAGCGGCGTGCGCCCTTGTTCATGTCGATGGTGACCAGCACTTTGCTCAGGTCCGCCGATAAGGAGATGGCGCGTACCAGGCCGACTTCCACGTCCTTGTATTTGACCTTGGTCTTGCCGGCTTCCAGTCCTTCGCCGTTGCGGAAGCTCACCGTCACCGTCGGTCCCTCGTCGAAATAGGACTTGGCGACCAGCCCGATGCCGATCAGCGCCGCAAGCAGCGGCACTAGCCAAACCAGCGAAGGCAGCCAGTTACTGGCCTTTTCGACCTGGGGCTGGGGCAGGGGCGCGCCGGCGGTGTTGGGTGGGTTGCCTTCGTGTTCAGGCATCTTGTTTTTCTCCATTCGGGGGGATCGGGTCCCAGATCAGGCGCGGGTCGAATTGCATTGAAGCGATCATGGTCAGGATCACCACGGCGCAAAATGCCAGGGCGCCCCGCCCGGCGGTTATTGTAGCCATTGTCTGGAAGCGTACCAAGGCAACGGTCAGTGTAATGACAAAGATGTCGAGCATGGACCAGCGTCCGACGAACTCCACCAGGCGGTAGAGCAAGGTGCGCTGCATGGGGCGCCAGCGCGAGCGGCGCTGCGATGTCCATGCCAGCAGCGACAAGGCGGCCAGTTTCAGGAGCGGCACCACGATGCTGGCGACGAAGATGATCGTGGCCAGCGCGGGCGAGCCGCTCTCCCAGAAATAAAGTACGCCGCTGATGATGGTGTCGTCTTCTTTTCCGAACATGGAATGCGTGTACATCACGGGCAGCAGGTTGGCCGGAATGTAGAGGATGGCGGCGGCTATCAGGAAGGCCCAGGTGCGCGCAATGCTGTCGGGGTGGCGATGGTGCAGGCGTGCGTTGCAGCGCGGGCAGCGCTTATGCGCTTGCGTGTTTGGCGACACCAGGCCGCAGACGTGGCAGGACAAGGCCTCGTCGGGAGCGAGTTGCGGTGCGGGCGGCTGGGGTGTGAGCGAATCGGCCAGGTTCCACAAGGTCTTTGGATTGAACGAGACCACGATCGCCAGCATCAGCGTCAGCGCCCCAAAAGCGAACAAGCCGGGTTCCAGCACCACGGTGGCCAGGCTGGTCATTTTTACGATGGTGATGAGGATGCCGATCATCAGCACCTCCATCATGCCCCAGCGCCGGGCCAGGTGAACCGAATACAGTAAAAGATTGATTGACTTGGGCTTGTGGCCTCTTGCCAGGGCCAGGGTAGCGTGCAGCAGCGAGAGTAGTTCGATCGCAGGCAGCAGGATGGTGGAGAGGAAGACCGCGGCTGCAACCAGTGGCATGTGCTGGTGCCAAAGCACCAGGATAGCTCCCATCAGCGTGGCGCGTGTGACGCCGCCGTTGACTTCCAGTTGGACGATCGGGCTGCACTGCGCAATGAGGAATACGATCAGCGTTGCCATGGTAATGGCGGCCATGCGGCTGGCATCGGAGTGGATGCCGCGATAGAGCACGGAACGGCAGCGCACGCAGCGCGCCTTCTCGCGTGGGCGCACTGGGCGCCGGGAATGCAGCACGCCACAATCGTGGCAACTGATCAAATCGTATCGATGCACTCGTTTAGCCTTAACTCAACCATGCGGGCATGATACGACATAACCGTGGCAACAGCCCGCGAAAACCTTGCGTTCCCCGCGTAATGGTGGCCAGCTTTTTCGGCGCACGACGCCCATTCTGATTTAGGCGCATTGAGCTGCATCAAAGGTGTGCGCTGCGTGTCCAAATGACAGACCTGACCCTGACTTTTGTGTGAGTTGTTAACGGTTTCTGTGGAAAACCCTGTTAACAGGTAGCTTGGAGTACGTTTAAGTAATTGATTCTAAATGGAGAAAGCGTCCTGCACGAAATTGTGGCAAGTGAGAAGCCTGGGATTTGATTTTTCAATAGTTTGAGGCAAGCCTCAATCGGCTAAAGTCCGCGGCTTTAATTTGACCCGTAGCACTTTCTCATTAAACACCTTTAGTCTGTCGGGCGCCGGCAAAGCAATGCTAGAATGCCGCGCGGTAAAATTATATTTGTTGCAACTTGGCGAGTTCTATGAAAAAGAAAATTATTGTTTGCGGTTTGCTCTTGGCTGCCAGCTTGGCGCAATCTGCAATGGCTGGCGGAAAGCCGGCTTTGCGCCAGCGCGCTGCTGTTATGCAGTGCGGCGAGCGGAAGGTTGAAGTGAAGGCTTCGTGCTACAAGGAAGATGGCTATATGGGGCTGTCCTGCACCTCCCAGCAGCTGAGCATTATCGATTCCGCCAGCGGCAAGGAGCTTGGCGGCCAGTCGTTTAAGCCTGCCACTCTGGAGCAAGGAGATTCCTATCCGATCGTCGCCGAAAAACTGGGGGATGCATTCTGCGCCGAGACGCCAGGCAAGCAGAAGTTCATTGTCACCATGCTGTCCAACGGCGGCAATTGCGAACAATGCGAGTGGGCCGAAATCTACGACTGGGACGGCAAGCTGCTGGGCGCCAGCCGGGACAAGAAAAAAAGCGTGGAAGTCAGGGACGCGCTGAAAGCCGCCTACGACAAGAAGGCGAAAAATCTTGGCAAGGCCGACCTGTCCAATATCTACATTCAAGCTCAGTAACCAACGTGAAAATCGCACTTTTACTCGTATTGTCGTTTGCCGCTAGAACCCTCCACGCCGCTCCCCTCGAACTGAGCTGCCCAGCCGAATCCGAAAAAGAACAGGTCCGTATTCGCAACAAGGCTCCTGGCGTGGTTGCCCGGAAAGGCAAGCACGTGCTGCAGGTCACCACCAAGGCGGGAGTCCTGACTTACAAGGACAAGCCGCCTTACGACGATCCAATGGATGGCGTGCACTACACCTTCTGCGACCGCAAGGAAGGCTACATCCTGGTGCAGCATAACGAAACCAGTCTCTCCGGAAAACTGATTAACGAAGCGACCGGCGTTGTCACCAACGGTGGCCAGAGCGTTATCTTCTCGGATGACCGCCGTGCCTACTTTGCCGACGAACAGCAGGACGGCCGCGATGGCAGCGACTGGACGATCTATACCGCAGACGGTAAAAAATCCTGGAGCGGCGTCAGCGTCCTCGAGTCCGGCAAGCCGGCGGCAATGTATGCCTTCCTCGAAGCGCCGACCTGGCTGCCCAGCGGCGAACTGGCTGCAACGGCATACTGCATCAACGAAGAGTCGCGTAAATGGCAGGTCAAACTCGTTAAGAAGAACAATACCTGGGACTGGACGCCGCGCAAGCAGTGTCCAAAGTAAGCTGTTCTAGGCGGCCTGCATAGCGCTTTCATGGAATCGCGGGAGCACATGCTCTGCGATTTCGTGAAAGGTTTCGCCAAGCGGGCGCCGGTTGCGGCGGAAGTGCAAGCCAACGTGATCGACGCCAGCTTCGCGTAGGGCATGCAGTTCGGTGGCCAGGGCCTCGCGTCCAGCGCGGAAGCCGAAGCGCCAGCGTTGCAGCGGTTCGTCGGGGTGCTCGCTCAAGTCCAGGTGGATGAAGGTGGCGTAGGGCTTGGCCCCGGCTACGGCACGCCAGGCAGCAACGCGGCGAGTATGATCCTCCGGCGTGCCGGGGTAGGCCAGGCTGCCATCCATTTGCGCTCCGACCCAGGCAGGGCTTTGCTGCGCCAGGCCGGCGACCAGCAGCGGCAGAGGCGCTTCCATGCGCGGCAGTAGCGCCAGCCCCGGCGGAAGACTGGGCTGGGCGCCGTCACGCAGCAGCGCGATCTGGTCGCGGAAGTTGTTTCCCCGACCGGCGAAGTCGCGCCCGAACAGCGGATATTCCACGGGCCGGTCGCCGCTGGCCACTCCCATCAACAGGCGGTTTCCGCTCAGTCGTTGCACCGTTGCCGCCGACTTCAGTGTGAGCAGCGGTTCGCGGATCGGCAGCACCACGGCGGCAGTGCCTAGCAGGATGTCGCGCGTGACCCCGGCCAGATAGCCAAGGTAGGAAAACACTTCGAATACCTGGGCTGCGTCGCCGAAGGATGGGTCGTACACCGGTACATCGCGCACCCAGAGTGCCCGAAATCCCAGGCGGTCTGCCAGTTGGGCCAGTTCGGCATGTCGCAGCAGATCGGGCTCGCCGGGCAGCCGGCCAGCCTGGCGGCGTGCCTGTTCGCCGGCATGCGTCCAGTCGTTATCCAGCGGTGCTTCAACGCCGATGCTGAAGCCGCCCTCGGTGAGCCGGGCCAGTGATGGAATCATGGTGGTTTCCTTTAATCCCACGCTGGGGCAAGGCCCGGCGGGCTTACTTCCCGGCCATTGCGCTCCAGCGCCGCAATCAGCGACATGTCTTCCGCATCCAGCGTCAGATCGCGCGCCAGCAGGTTGCTCGCCAGGTTCTCGCGCTTGGTCGACGAAGGAATTACCGCATAGCCCAGTTGCAGCGCCCAGGCCAGCGCCACTTGCGCTACCGTGGCCTGGTGTTTGCTTGCGACCTTTGCCAGGACCGGGTCCTTCAACACTTTGCCGTAGGCCAGCGTCATATACGACGTTACGGCGATGCCTTGCTGCTTGAGGAAGGCTGTCAGTTCGTGATTTTGCAGGTAGGGGCTCAATTCGATCTGATTGGTCGCGATTTCGTTTTTGCCGACTGCGGCGATGGCTTGCCTGGTCAGTTCGATATTGAAATTGGAGATGCCGATCTGGCGCGTCAGGCCCAGCGCCTTGGCTTCGGCCAGGGCTTCCATGTACTCGGGCAGTTCCACGCCGTTGCCGGGCGCCGGCCAGTGGATCAGGGTCAGGTCGACATAGTCGGTGCGCAGTCTTTCCAGGCTTTCGCGCAGGCTTGGCACGAGCCTGGTCCTGGCGTAATTTTCGGTCCAGATCTTTGTGGTCAGGAACAGGTCGGCGCGCTTCACGCCACTTTCCGAGATGGCCTGGCCAACGTCGGCTTCATTGCCGTAAATCTGCGCGGTGTCAACGGCGCGGTAGCCGACGTCCAGCGCATTGCGTACCGAATCGATTGCAGCCTGGCCGGTCAGGCGGAAAGTGCCGGCGCCAAAGGAAGGGATGTGGCTCATGGTTGCCTCACGAATTAGATGGAAGAAGGGGCGGAGGCGGCAGGGGCGCGGCGACCGGCATTGCCAAGCCAGACCAGCGCCAGGCCGCCCGCCGCCAGCGCGGCGCCGACCAGGGGTACGGCAGCGTAGCCAAAGCCTTGGCTGATCACTGCGCCACCGAGCGCGGCGCCAACGGCGTTGCCCAGGTTGAAGGCACCCACGTTGACGGAAGACGCAAGGCCTGGCGCCTGGGCGGCGGCCTGCATGACACGCATCTGCACCGGTGGCACGATGCCGAATGCCGCTGCACCCCAGACCACCATCCCGATGGCGGCGCCAAGCTGGGTGGAGAGCATCAACGGCAGGACAGCCATGGTGATCGCCAGCACGGCAAGAATGATCTTGGTCGCGCCATCCAGCGACCAGTCGGCCAGGCGGCCGCCCATGCTGTTACCGATGGTGAAGCCGATGCCGATCAGGACCAGGGCGAAGGCGACGAAACTGGGACTGGCGTGGGTGATTTCCGCCAGCATTGGCGCAACGTAGGTGTAGAGGGCGAACATGGCGCCCGAACCCAGCACGGTGGTGCCCATCGCCAGCAGTACTTCAGGGCGGGTCAGCACTTTCAGTTCGCGGCCTACGTGCGGCGGCGTGCCGGCTTCACCTTTGGGCAGGGCGAGCCATAGGGCGGCAATGGTGACCAGACCGAGGACGGCGGTGCCGGCAAAGGCGATTCGCCAGCCGACCTGTTGCCCGATCCAGGTTGCGGCGGGAACGCCGCCGATATTGGCGACGGTCAGGCCCATGAACATTGCCGCGATTGCGCTGGCCTGTTTTTCCTTCGGCACGACGCTGGCGGCCACCACGGCGCCGATGCCGAAGAAGGCGCCATGATTCAGGCTGGTGATCAGGCGCGAGAGCAGCAGCGTCGTGTAGCTGGGCGCGAAGGCGGACAACAGATTGCCGATGGTGAAAATCAGCATTAGCGACATCAGGGCGGCGCGTTTCCCGAAACGGCTGAACAGCAAGGTCATGACCGGCGCGCCGGCCATCACGCCCACCGCGTAGGCGGAGACCAGCATGCCGGCAGTGGGGATGCTGACCTGCACGCCGTCGGCAATGACGGGCAGTAGGCCCATGGGGGTGAATTCGGTGGTGCCGATGGCGAAGGCGCCAGTGGCAAGGGCAAGTAAAGCGGTGGACGATCTCATGCAACTTCTCCTTGATTTGGCATCGTTGAGTGTTTGAATGGATCGCAGTGTACCGGGGCAATATTTGTAGATTAAGCCCCGTATCCGCCAAACTCTTTTGATTTGAAATCAAGAATCGATGTTGCGTAGCGCCTTTTTCCGCATTTCCCGTGGGGTGGCGCCAAACCAGCGCTTGCAGCTGCGGGTCAGTACCGAGACTTCCGCATAGCCGAGAATATGGGCGATCTGGGTCATGCCCGGCCCCGCATGATGGCCGGTCAATTCCAGGAACTGGGCCTTGCGCACCTCGTCCAGCAGGGATTCGAATGTGACGCCTTCCGCTGCCAGGCGGCGCTGCAGGGTGCGCGGATGGACGGACAAGGCGCGCGCGATGTCGGCATGGCGCGCATGGCCGGCACTGAGGAAGTTGCGCACCAGCCGGCGCACCCGGTCCGACAGCAAGGCCTGAGGTTTGCCGCCAAGCTGTTCGAGGTAGCCCAGCGCCAGCTCTTTCATCTGCGGGTCGTTTTCCGGTATGGCGAAGGCCAGGTCGCTGCGCCGCAGACGCACGGTCGCGTCGCGGGCCAGGAATTTGACAGGGCAGCTGTAGGCCTGGCGGTATGCCTCCTCCAGCGCAACGGGGGCGTGCGGCAGCGTCACCTGGCGCGCCTGGAGGCGGCCGGCGGTCAGCACTTTCAGGCCCTGGCAGACGATGCCGAGCGCGAGGCTGGTCACCTGCGGGCGCGCGATCAGATTGGCATGCGTGATATCGAAGACGATGTCGATCAGGTCCGGGCTACCAGGGACGCTGCGGGTTTCCAGCTTCAGTGCCGGGCTGTGGACGAATATATAGCGCGAGGCCAGCGCCAGCGCATCGCCCACTGTGTCCGCATGGCGCAGCAGGACCGATATCGGGCCGAGGATGCTGATACCCCGAGCCTGCGCCAGCTGCAGGCCCAGGTCCGGGCACTGTCCCAGGGCGGCCGAATATTCGAGCAAGTTGATGAAACCCTGGTAGGGGATCAGCATGTCCGGATCGTGCAGCGCCTGCCGCGGGATGCCAAACCTTAGCAGCAGCTTGGAGACGTCGAGTCCCAGCCCCTTGGCGAGGACTTCAAAAGTCGACAGGGTTGCGGAGCGGACCAGGACGGTCATGGACGGGGCGGAAGAAATTAGGTTGTCGCCAAGTGTTAACTTATTGTCGCCAAGTGTCAATACTTGCAATGCCCGCTGGAGCATGATGGCTGCAGACCAATTAAGGAGATCATGCATGGCAAACGGCGCCCAGGCAATGCTGCGCACCCTGATCAACGCAGGTGTGGAAGTCTGCTTCACCAATCCCGGCACGTCCGAAATGCATTTCGTGGCGGCGCTCGACACGGCGCCGGAAATGCGCGCCGTACTGACCCTGTTCGAGGGCGTTGCCACCGGCGCCGCCGACGGCTATGCGCGCATGGCGGGGAAACCGGCGTCCACGCTGCTGCACCTTGGCTGCGGCTTGGGCAACGGACTGGCCAACCTGCACAATGCGCGCAAGGGCAGGGTGCCGGTGGTGAACATCGTCGGCGATCACGCCACCTACCATACGAAATACGACGCGCAGCTGCAATCGGATATCGAAACGGCGGCGCGCAATGTATCGGGCTGGGTGCGGACCTCGCAAAGCACGCAGGCGCTGTGCCGGGACGTGGTGGAAGCGGTCAGCGCCGCCAAAGGCCCCCCCGGGCAGGTGGCGACGCTGATACTTCCAGCCGATGTGTCCTGGGGCGAACGCGCGGAAGAACGCCCCGCGCCAGTCATTTCACCGCCGCCTTGTGCCGACGATGCGGCGATCGAGCGGATCGCCGATGTGCTCATGGCGGGCGGCAGGAATGCCATCCTGCTGGGCGGGCGCGCCTTGCGCGAACCGGGCCTGATGGCCGCCGCGCGCATTGCCGCCCAGTCGGGCGCCAAACTGTTTGCGGAAGTGTTCCCGACCCGATTCGAGCGCGGCGCCGGCCTGCCGCACGCGGAGCGCATCGCCTATCTGGCCGAGATGGTTGCGGTGCAGCTGGCCGGGTTTGAGAACCTGGTGCTGGTCGATGCCCGCGCCCCCGTGTCCTTCTTCGCCTATCCCGGCAAGAAGAGCTACCTGGTGCCGGATGGCTGCGCGGTGCACGAACTGGCGCTGCCGGAGCAGGATGCGGTCGGCAGCCTGCAGCGCCTGTGCGCACGCATGGGGGCCGGACAGGCGGAGCCGGTATTGCAGCGGGCCGTTCGCCCCGCCCGCCCGCGCGGCAAGCTGACGGCGGAAAAGGTGTGCAAGGCGGTCGGTCACCTGCTGCCGGAAAACGCTATCATCGTCGACGAGGCGCAGACTTCCGGCACCATGCTGCCGATGTTCACCGCCGGCGCACCGCGCCATGATGTGCTGGCCTTGACCGGTGGCGCAATCGGCCAGGGCTTGCCGGCGGCGGTGGGGGCTGCCGTGGCTTGTCCGGAGCGGCCGGTGCTGGCGCTGGTGGGCGACGGATCCGCCATGTATACCATCCAGGCACTGTGGACAATGGCGCGCGAAAAGCTGAATGTGGTGTCGGTCATTTTCAATAACCGTTCCTACGGCATCCTCAATGTGGAGCTGGAACGGGTCGGCGCGGAAAAGGCCGGCCCCAGGGCCAAGGCGCAGCTCGATCTGAATAGTCCCGGGCTCAATTTCGTGCAGCTGGCGCAAGGCCTGGGCGTGCACGCGGTGCGCGCCAGCACGGCGGAGGAATTCAATGTGGCGCTGGAGTATGCGCTGGCGACCCCTGGTCCGCACCTGATCGAGGCCGTGGTGCCGAGCGTATTCTCCGGCCTGAAGCTGCGCGTGCTGCCGTTTCTTCTGCGCTCGCTGGAAAACCTGCCGCAGCCGGTCGCTCTTGCACTCAAGCGCAAGGTGGCGCCGTGAGCCCGGTCATCCAGTCCGATGTGCTGGTGGTGGGCGGCGGGCTGGCCGGGCTGGTGACTGCGCTTGAATGCCTGCGGGCCGGTAGAACCGTCGCGCTGGTGGACCGCGACAGCCGGGAACGGCTTGGCGGCCTGGCGCGCTGGGCTTTCGGTGGCATGGCGCTGGTGGGCACGCCGCTGCAGGCGCGCATGAAAATTCCCGATACGCCGGAACGCGCGTTGGCCGACTGGGTACGATTCGGTGAATTGAAGTCGACCGATGTCCTGCCGCTGGCCTGGGCGCGCTATTACGTTGAGCATTCCCGGCGCGAAGTGTATGGCTGGCTCGCCAGCCACGGCCTGAAATTCCTGCCAGCGGTGAATTGGGTCGAGCGCGGGCGTCATGGCGATGGCAATTCCCTGCCGCGCTACCACGTGTTATGGGGGACTTCGCGCCTGCTGGCTTTGACGATGATCGACGCCGTGGAGAGGGCCGGTGCGGGCGGCAGGATCAAGCTGTTCAGCCGTACGCGCATTACCGGACTTGAGTTTTCCGGCGGCGCGGTCAACGGCGCCAGCGCGGTAGATGAGGATAGCGGCGAAGAGCTGCGTTTCACCGCACCGGTGGTGGTGTTGGCAATGGGCGGTATCAACGGCGGCCATGAGGAGACGCGCGCCAACTGGCCGGCGGGTAGGGCGCTGCCGGCCGCAATGCTGAATGGGGCGCATCCCTATTCGGATGGCAAGCTGCACCGGCTGGTCGAGCGCCTAGGCGGCCGCATTGCGGGGGCTGGGGAAATGTGGAACTACGCCGCAGGCTTCCCCCACCCGCAGCCGCATTTCGATGGCCACGGCCTGTCGTCGATTCCCTGCAAGTCGGCGTTGTGGCTCGATCACCGGGGCAGGCGCATCGGCCCGGAGCCGTTGGTGACCGGTTTTGATACCAGCCACCTCTGCGAGCGTGTGGCGGGCCTGGAACAGCCTTGGACCTGGCATCTCCTCAACTGGCGCATTGCCGCCAGGGAGCTGGCCATCTCCGGCGCCGAACATAATCAGTGCATCCGCGACCGCCAGCTGCTTCAGTTCCTCAAGGAGACGCTGTTCGGCAATCATCGCCTGGTGCGCCAGCTAACGCGGGAAAGCCCGCATTTCCTGGTCGACGATACGCTGGCGGGGCTGGCCGTGAAGATGAACGCCCTGGCTGGCGGCAACCACGTGCGGCCGGAAGTGCTGCAGGCCACCGCCGACGCCTTCGACGCCAACTTTGCCAACGGCGACAAGCTGCACAACGATGCGCAGATCCGCCGCATCCTGCATGCGCGTCAATGGGGGCCGGATCGCTTGCGCACCTGCAAACCGGCGCCGCTGCAAAAGGCGGGCGCCGGCCCGTATATCGCGGTCCAGATGCAGCTGGTGACCCGCAAGAGCCTGGGCGGCCTGGTGACGGATTTGCATAGCCGCGTCCTCGGGGCGGACAGACAGGCGATTCCGGGACTGTACTCGGTGGGCGAGGCGGCCGGATTCGGCGGTGGCGGCGCGTGCGGCAAGCGCTCCCTGGAGGGCACCTTCCTGCCAGGCTGCATCCTTACCGCCAGGGCGGCTGGGCGCAACATCACGCGCGGGGCATAAGCTTTGCGATCAGCAGGATTGGGGCGCAATCAGGCCAGGGCGATAGCGTCCGACAGGTAGCTGTAGACGGCCGAGATGCGGCGCAGGTGGCGCGATTCCGCGTGGGTCAGCAGCCATAGCTCGGTCGAGCCGTCGTCGAGTTCCTCGCTCAGCTGGCGTAAGCCGGGACGGTGCCTGGCCAGGAACAGCGGCAGGATGCCGACGCCAAGGTTGAGCTCAACCAGTTCGGCCACGGTCAGGATGCTGTTCACCTTGAAGACCGGGGTGATGGCCGGGAAGTGCTTGCGCCGCCAGAGCACCGATGGATGTTCGGGCATGGCGTCGTCTGGCGCGATCCAGGCGCATTTGCCGGCCATGACCTCGTTCCAGCGCGGACCGCCGCGCGCCGCGCCAAACAGGGCGACGCGGATCGGGCCAAGGCATTTCCCGACCAGGTGCGGCGGCGGTTTCCGGGTCGCACGCACGGCAATGTCGGCATCGCGGCGGCTCAGGTTCGCCAGCTCGTTGCCAATATACAGTTCAAATCCCAGCAGGGGATGCATGCCGCGCAAGTCCTTCAGGGCCGGCGCGATGAGGCCGTGCAGCACGGTGTCGGTGGTGGTGATGCGGACATTGCCTGCCACCTGTCCGGGCTCGGCCTGGATCGAGGAACGGGCTGTTTCCAGCACGGTTTCCAGTTTTTCGCCTTGTTCCGCCAGCGACTGCGCCAGCTCGTTTGCCAGGTAGCCGGTGCGCGAACGTTCGAAGAGCGGCGCGCCGAGACCTCGTTCGATCTTCTGCAGGGCGCGGAACACCGTGGACGAATTCTGTCCCAGGCGCTCCGCTGCCTCCGCCAGTTTGCCGCCGCGCGCCAAGGCCAAGATCAGCTGAAGGTCGGCGGCACTCAGTTTAT
The DNA here is from genome assembly GCF_000425385.1 of Pseudoduganella violaceinigra DSM 15887. GTDB lineage: Bacteria > Pseudomonadota > Gammaproteobacteria > Burkholderiales > Burkholderiaceae_D > Rugamonas > Rugamonas violaceinigra. The sequence goes on from NZ_AUDI01000004.1 coordinate 58,904, forward strand.
ATTGCGTTTTTGCATTGGATGATTTCATTGGCGCCTATTTTTCCTGCGTTTTCGCAATAGTACATTAACGCCCATCCAACAACTTTTGGGAGTTCATCATGCAAAATTCGAATGCCGGTCCAACCATCCTGCGCCTGGCGCTGGGCATCATGTGGATCTCGCACGCCCTGCTCAAACTGTGGGTGTTCACGCTGCCGGGAACGGCGCGGTTTTTTGAAGGCGTCGGCCTGCCGGGCTGGTTGGCTTATCCAGTCTTCGCCGCCGAACTGCTTGGCGGACTTGCCATGGTGATGGGCGTGTATGCGCGCCAGGTCGCGCTTTTGCTGCTGCCCATCCTGCTGGCGGCGACCTGCGTGCACGTGCCAAACGGCTGGGTATTCACCAGCCAGGGCGGCGGCTGGGAGTACCCCGCCTTCCTGTGCGTCGCCTCCATTGTGCAATGGCTGATGGGCGACGGCCGTGCGGTGATTGTTCGCAGCGGGCTCTTTGTGGCCGAAGAGGCCTGATCCTGCCGCCTCCCGTGCTTAATGCGACAGCAGCACCGGCAGAGTTGCCGCGCCGAGAATGGTGCGGGTGGCGCCGCCCAGCATGATCTCGCGCAGGCGCGGATGGCCGTACGCGCCCATCACCAGCAGGTCGGCGCCGGCCTGGTCGGCCGTGGCCAGCAGGGTCTCGCCGATATCGCCGTCGCTGGCGACCTTCATGACGTCCACCTTGACGCCGTGGCGCGCCAGGAACAGAGCGATATCGGCGCCAGGTTCCTCGCCATGTTCGTCATCGCCCACCATCGCGTCGACGATGGCGACCACCACGCGCGCCGCGCTGGCCATGAGGGGCAGGGAGCCCGCTACGGCGCGCGCCGCTTGCGTACTGCCATTCCAGGCCACGACGATCGTCTTGCCGATTGTGGGAAATTGGCCGGCGAACGGCACCACCAAGACCGGGCAGCAGCCGTTCAGGATCAGATATTCCGGCAGGTCCTGCTGCAATGCGCCGGTGGCCGGATCGTCGCGGTCGGCCTGGCCCACGATCAGCAGGTCGGCATAGCGCGACTGCAGCACCAGGCCGCCGTAGGCATCATCGTTGACCAGCCGCTGTTCGAGGGACTGGACATCGAGGCCTGCGGACAGTTTGGCATGCTCATCCAGCGCCTGCCTGGCGCGCGCAGTCACCAGCTGCGCCAGGTCCGGCCGCATGACGTCGTGCGGCAGGGGTTCATGCTGGCGGTAGGCGTAGCGGGAGATGCCGGTCATGGCGGCGCACACCAGGTGCGCCTGCTGCTGGCCGGCCAGTATGGCGGCTATTTTCAAACGGGCCGGCGCGCTGCGCGAGGTATCGGCGTGCAGCAAGATCGTTTTATACATAGTGGCTCCTATTCTGTGGGCGCACATGAGGTGGCGGTCAGGCGTCAGCCTCAATATGCCATGAACGACGGCAGCAGGCTTTTTGAATCGTGGTCTCTCATTGCGTCATCAGCAAGGGAACGGGGCTTTGTTCGATCAGGCTGGCCGTGGTGCTGCCCAAGACCCAGTCATGCATGCGGCTGTGGCCATAAGCGCCCGCCACCAGCAGGTCGGCATGATGGTGGCGGGCCAGATCGCATAAGGCGCTGCCGGTTTCCTGCGTGGTGTCGAGGCCCAGCACCTGGGCGCTGCGATGATGGCGGGCCAGGTAGGCCGCCAGGTCGGCGCCCGGTTCCGCGCCCATATCGATGCGTTCCAGTTCGGGATTGGCGACCGCTATATACACTTGCGAGGCGCGTTGCAGCAAGGGCAGGGCGGCGCCTAGTGCGCGGCTGGCGCCGGGGCTGCCGTTCCAGGCAATCATGATCTTGTCGAATTTGCCGGAAGGCTGTCGCATGGCGGGCGGCACCAGCAGTACCGGGCGCACGCACTGCGTCACCAGGCGGCCCGGCAGGCGCGAAGGGGCCAGCACGCCGTAATTGGCAACGTCCTGCGTGCCTGCCACCAGAAGGTCGCAATAGCGCGATTGCAGGATCAGTGCCTCGACGGCGGTGCTATCGAGCAGGCGCGATTCAAAGGAATCGACGCCGAATTCGAAGCATTGCCGCTCGAAAGACTCGAGCCTGTCGCGCGCTTCCTCGCGCAGGGTTTCGATATCGAGTGCGGGCATGACGACCATGGGCGCGCCGGTTGCCATCAGTCCGTTCAGCTCCACCCAGCCGGTAACCGCCGTGCCGACCAGGTGCGCGTCATGGCTTGCCGCGAGGCCCGCGGCAACGGCCATGGTAGTGGGCATGCCGGATACCGGACTGACGTGGACAACAATAGTCTTGTACATCTTGCGCTCCTTTTTGGCGTGTACGTGTCCAGCCAATGCTATGGCGGCGGCCCTCGCGTTTCAATGATCCAGGTCAAATGGCCGGCGCTAAGGGTTGTTAACGGATTCTGTGGAAAAGCCTGTTAACAAGGCCATGGGCGGCGCCATAAGATCATGATTTAAATGGAAAAAATAGCGCTGCGCAAAATTGTGGCAGGGCTGGCATAATTGCATGACTTTTAAGGAGACCACCGAATGCTGAATCGATGGAAGTACCTGTTGGCGCTTTGCGGCGCCTTGGCTGGTCCGGCGTTCGCGGCCGAGATCCAGGTCGGCGTGCCCCTCGCGCGCATTGCGATGGTCAAGGAAGGCACCCACCATTGGCTGCGCTATGTACGCAACGGCGAAGTCAATACGCCGCTCGACATCTGGACGCGTGAGGTGCGGCTGGCGCCGGAAGGCATGCAGATTCGCCAGCGCTGGGATGGCTTCAACAATAGCGTGGTCCTGCTCGATTCCTGGTTCGACAAAGGCAGCTTCAAGCCGCGCACCCATCAGCGCATCCGCGAGAAGGACGGCAAGCGCACGGTGGAGGACTATGACTTCAGCACTTACGAGCCGACCTTCAATTTCGAGACCGACATCGAGTTCCTGCAGGCCTTGCCGCTCGCCGCCGGCTATGAAGCGAGCATCATGTTCTATCATCCGGGCGGCCCTGCGCCGGCGCGCTACACCTGGAAGGTGGCAGGCAGCGAAACCATCCAGGGTCCGCAAGGCGCAGTCGATTGCTGGCTTCTCACCACCGACTATAACCGGCCGGGTACCGTCGCCAAATTCTGGCTGGCGAAGGCGACCCAGTTGCTGGTCCGGCAGGAAGCGGTGGCGCCGGACGGCAAGGTGATGGTCAAATCACTGCTTGATTGAAACCGGCCAAGGAATTTGACATGAAGACATTCACAAGCACATTGCTTGCCGCAGCGCTGGCCGCTGCCTGTCTGGCCGGCGCACCTGCGCAAGCCCGGCAAGTAGTTACAGACCCAGCCCGGCAGGCGGTCGTTGCCGATACCGCCGAAGGCGAAATCAGGAAGGTCGACAAGCCGTCCGGCAAACTGACCATCAAGCACGGCGAACTGAAAAATCTCGGCATGGGTGCGATGACGATGGTCTTCCGCGCCAAGGACGCGGCCATGCTGGACAAGGTGAAGGCGGGCGACAAGGTGCGCTTCAGCGTAGAGAGCGCGGACGGCACGCTGACCGTGACCGACATCGACGTGGTGAAGTGAGCGGCTAGGTGCGGGCGAACTCGATGCGCTGCTTGCGCGGGTTCGGCCGCACGATGTGGTCCAGCGGCAGCACGGTGGACTGCTTGATCTTCTTCAGCGCGATATTCGATTTGACGTTCACCACGCCGGGCAGCAGCAGGATGTCCTTCATCATCAGGTCCGCGAATGAGGCCAGGTCGTGCGAGACCACGCGCGCCACATAATCGGCCTCGCCCGTCACCGAAAAGCATTCCATTACTTCCGGCAGGTCGCGGATCGCTTTCTCGAAGGCGTCGCCGCGCTTTTCCCCATGGCGGTCCAGCGTGATATGGACGAAGGCCATGACGTCCAGGCCCACGGCGCCCTGTTCCAATACGGCGGCGTAGTGGTCGATGATGCCGGCTTCGCGCAGGCGCTGCACTCGCCGGCCGACCTGCGATACGGACAGGTGCAGCACTTCCGCCAGGGCGGCATTGGTGGCTTCTCCATTGCGTTGCAGCTCATTGAGCAGCGATAGGTCGTGGCGGTCGACTGTAATCATCATTAAACCCTATTTTTGTGCGCAAAATGCGCGCATCATTTTATGTGAATGGTTTGGATTGCGCAAAATATTCAAAATTCGTGCGTAGTATATCCCTATCTATTCACTTGTATAAGGAGACTGCGCATGAGCGATACGCTTTGGGACAACCCGATGGGCACCGACGGCTTTGAATTTATCGAATACGCGGCACCGGATCCGGTTGCCATGGGCAAGACGTTCGAAGCCATGGGCTTCACTGCCGTGGCCCGCCACCGCAGCAAGGACGTCACTCTGTACCGCCAGGGCGACGTCAACTTCCTGCTGAACGCGGAAAAAGACTCGTTCGCGCAGCGCTTCGCCGAACTGCACGGCCCTTCGGTATGCGCCATCGCCTTCCGCGTCAAGGATGCCGCAGCCGCCTACAAACGCGCACTGCGCCTGGGCGCATGGGGTTACGAAAGCAAACACGGTCCGATGGAGCTGCAACTGCCAGCCATCAAAGGCATCGGCGATTCGCTGATCTACCTGGTCGACCGCTGGCCTGGCAACGGCAATATCAGCATCTATGACGTCGACTTCGAGCCCATTCCAGGCGTGGACCAAAACCCGAAAGGCCACGGCCTGACCTATATCGACCACCTGACCCACAATGTGCACCGCGGCCGCATGGGCGAATGGGCCGAGTTCTACGAGCGCCTGTTCAACTTCCGCGAAGTGCGCTACTTCGACATCGAAGGCCAAGTCACCGGCGTCAAGTCGAAAGCCATGACCAGCCCTTGCGGCAAGCTGCGCATCCCGATCAATGAGGAAGGCACGGACCGCCCGGGCCAGATCCAGGAATACCTGGACGCCTATCGCGGCGAAGGTATCCAGCACATCGCCATGGGCAGCGACAACCTGTACGCGACCGTCGACAGCCTGCGCGCCGCCGGCGTCAAGCTGCTCGATACCATCGACACCTACTACGAGCTGGTGGACCGCCGCATTCCGGGTCACGGCGAACAGCTGCAGGCCCTGCGCGAGCGCAAGATCCTGATCGACGGCAAACCGGGCGACCTGCTGCTGCAGATCTTCTCGGAAAACCAGCTGGGACCCGTGTTCTTCGAGTTCATCCAGCGCAAGGGTAACCAGGGCTTCGGCGAAGGCAACTTCAAGGCCCTGTTCGAGTCGATCGAACTGGACCAGATGCGCCGCGGTGTGCTGACCGTGTAACTCGGCCAGCAGGCTGCCGCGAGCGTCGCGGCGGCCTCTGTTCTACCACCTCCTCCGGCGTTCGCCGGGGGGCCGCGCTAGACGCTGGGGAAAGCGGTCTGGATATGCAGGGGCGCCCAGGCCGGCGCAGGCAGCACCTTGTTGATCAATACAAAGACCGAGGTGACGTCCACCATTTGCAGGTACTGTTGTGGGCCTTGCGCTATCACATTGCTATTTCCGATCTTGACCACCGGACTGCGGACGACATTGGCTTTGATTTTCCCCAGTTGAGCGGACAATTGCACGGTGATCTTGCAACTGTCTACGCCATGATTGTTCAGTTTAGCCAATTCAGCCTGACCGACAGGATCGTGCAAGGCTTCCTCGATGGCCAGGATCTGGTCTTTGCGGCCAGCGAAGGTGGAGTCTTGCTTGATGTTGCGGCGGTCGAACGGATCATCGCGCTGTTCGGTGTGCCGGCTGATTGCATGGCCTTCGTGAACGCCGCCAGGACGCAGCCGGCGCTCGCTTATGCATAAGATCTGGTGGATTTCTTCCCGCGTGTAATTCCGATCGTAGCCCATCGATGAATCTCCATGTGGTTTGTGAACCGGGTAATCGTATTCAAGCTGGTGACGGTGTGACGCGCTTCACATACTACGCTTTGAAGGAAATTGGAGCGCCACTTTTTTCTTCGGTATCGTAGAAGCTGTTTTCCTTGTCCCTATTATGGCGCAAGCGGCCCGTATTGCGGCCGCTCGTTGATGGACGATCAGTGCGCCATCAGTACTGGAAGCGTAGTCTCGGCCAACACAGTGCGCGTGGCCCCGCCCAGCATCATTTCGCGGAAGCGGCTATGGCCGTAGGCGCCCATCACTAGCAAGTCGACGTTGAAATCGAGTGCCAGCGACAGGATGGCCAGGCCCTGGATCCTTCGGCTCCGGCCGGCGCAGCACCTCGACCTTTACGCCGTGGCGCGCCAGGTAGAGCGCAATGTCGGCCCCGGGTGATTCGCCCAGCGCATCCTTGCTGTCGCCGAGTACGGCCAGAGTCACCTGCTCGGCGCCGCGCAGCATGGGCAGGGCGGCGGTGACGGCTTTGGCTGCCTCGGGGCTGCCGTTCCACGCCACCAGCACCCGTTTGCCGATGGTCGGAAAGCGCCCGCTGCGCGGCACCACCAGCACCGGACGGCCGCAATTCAACAGCACATAGTCGGGCAAGTCTGGCAGCAGGCTGTCTTCACCGGCACCGGCGCGATTCGTCTGACCCAGTACGAGCAGGTCGGCGTAGCGGGCCTGCATGCATAAGCCGGCATATTCATCGTCATTGCTGCTGCGCGCTTCATAAGACGGCACGCCAAGGCGCGCCGCGATGCCTTTGAATTCTTCCAGCGCTTCCTGCACCCGGCCTTCGGCTCGCCTCAGGTAATCGGCCAGGAATGCACCGCTGGCTTCATAACCGCGTCCGGCCAGCATGGAGCGCGGCATGCCGGTCATCGCGGCCCCCACCAGGTGGGCGTCTTCGCGCTGCGCCAGCGCTGCCGCCAGGGCAATGCGTGCTTCCGTATTGGCGGCGCGGTCGGCATGGACTACGATGGTGCGGTAAGACATGATGTCCTCCAGTGTTGATGTTGGTATAAGTTTGCCCCCGCTCGCGGCCTGCGTTCCATGACCTGGGTCAAGCCCCGCCGAAATCGTCAACTTGGTATAATTGCGGGAACTATGATCTTCCGCCGCTTCCTCGTTATCCTGCTTTTGCTCGTGCTTCCGCTCCAGGCTGTCCTGGCAGCGTCGGACAGCTGCTGCGCGAAAGCCAAGGTAATGCTGGTAGGCGAACCGGCTGCGGACACCACGGATGCGCCAAGCCCGGATGGCTCCTGCTGCACGCAATGTGATTTTTGCCATCATTTCCATGCGCCGTTTGTCGCACTCCCATCGGGCGTGCGCCAGCAAGCGGATTCGATCGCTCCGGTCCCTACGCCGGAACCGCCAATTCATTCCTTTATTGCGGACATTCCTCCGCGTCCCGACAGGCTCCGCTGATTGATCCGGCTGCATCGTGCAGCCGTTCCCCATCAATCATCAAGGAGCAAAATTGTGAAAGCTATTTGCGTGCCTTTGCTGGCGGCCATTTGCCTGGCCCCAGCATGGGCGCAACCATCATTGACGCTTGCCAGCGCCCTGGAACGGGCGCGGCAAAGCAACCCTGAGCTGCGCGCGCTGGCGCTGGAAGCTGATGCCGCCGATGCGGCCGGGCAGCAGGCAGCGCTGCCGCCCAATCCTTCGCTTGAATACCTGCACGAAGGGAAGGCGGGCCGCGGCGGTTCGACGACCGTCCAACTGTCGATTCCTTTGGAGCTGGGCGGCAAGCGCGCCGCCCGCATGGACGCGGCGCATGCCGGCAGCAGGGCGGCGAAACTGGACCTGGCCGCCGGCCAGGCGCGGATCGATGCCGATGTCGCCGCTGCCTATCAACAAGCCTGGCTCGCGCAGCAGCATGTAGCGCTGGCCTCCCAGGTCAGCGAAAGCGGGCGCCGTTCCAGCGATGCGGCGGCGCGCCGTGTCCTGGCCGGCAAGATATCGCCGGTGGAAGAGGCGCGGGCACGCGTGGCGGAAGCCAACTGGCGCATGGACGGCGTCAGCGCCCAGCGCGAATTGGACGAGGCGCGCATCAAGCTGGCCGGCTTGCTGGGCAGCGGGATACAGGACCTCGGCGAACTTGCCGCGCCCGGAGCGCCCGATACAGCCGGCTTGCGGCTCGAAACGATGATCGAATCCGCACCCGCCATTGAACGGGCCGCCGCCGAAGTTGAAGCCGGTAATGCAGCCGTGCGGATGGAACGCGCGGCGCGCATCCCCGACGTGTCGCTAATCGTCGGCAGCAAGCGCGATGGGCCGGAAGGCGAGCGCGTACGCCAGAACATCATTGGGCTGTCCATTCCGCTCCCCCTGTTCAACCGCAACCAGGGCGCGGTCCTGGCGGCCGAACGCCGCGCCGACAAGGCGCGTGCGGAGCTGGAGGCCACACGCTTGCGCGTCCGCACAGAAGCGCTGCAGGCCCACGCGCGCATGCAGGCTTCGCTGCAGCAGGAGCGCCTGGTGCGCGAAGACGTCCTGCCCGGCGCGCAGTACGCCGCCGAGGCCGCGATGAAGGGCTTTGAAGCCGGTAAATTCAATTATGTGGAAGTGCTGGACGCCCAGCGCACCTGGGTGCAGGCGCAGGCCCAGCAATTGCGGGCCATATCCGACTTCTACCGCGCCAGGGCCGATCTGGCGAAGCTGGTCGGCAACCTGGACATCAAGGATTCAAAATGAACAAGCGTCAGAAAATCACGATTGCGGCCATGGTGGCCGTTGCCGTCCTGTTTGCAGGCGGCGTATTGGGCTGGGAGCGCATCGCACCGGCCGCCAAAGCGGAAGAGCGCCACGAGGAACACGCGGCAGCCGGTGCGGCTGCCGGAACACAGGCGATTCCGTTCACCGACGCGCAGGTTGCCGCCGCCGATATCCAGCTGCGCACGGCGAACGCCACGCGCCTGGAAACCTTTGTCCGCCTGCCGGGTGAAGTCAAACTGAACGAAGACCGTACGGCCCACGTCACCCCGCGCGTAGATGGCATTGTGCAGGAAGTGCAGGCCAACCTCGGCCAGCAGGTGCGCAAGGGCGAATTGCTGGCGGTGGTCGCCAGCGCCGATGTGTCCGAGCAGCGCAGCAGCCTGGCCGCCGCCGAAAAGCGCGCCGCGCTGGCGCGGTCCGTCTATGAAGCCGAGAAAAAGCTGTGGGAGGACAAGGTCTCCGCACGCCAGGACTACCTGAAAGCCGAGCAGGAATGGCAGGAGTCCGCCATCGCCGTGCAGAACGCGCGCCAGAAACTGGTGGCTCTGGGCGCGGCCGGTTCGGGCATGGGACCGTTCAACCGCCTGGAAATCCGCGCGCCGTTCGACGGCATGATTGTCGACAAGCATATCGCCGTTGGCGAGGCGGTCGGCGCGGAGACCAAGGTCTTCACCGTATCCGACCTGCGCCAGGTGTGGGCGGAAGTGGTAGTGCCGGCCAAGGATCTGGAGATCGTCAAGGTTGGTACGGAGGCGGTGCTGCATTCGGCCGCTTCCGACGCCGCCGTGAAAGGCAAGGTCAGCTACGTCAGCGCCATGATCGGCGAGCAGACCCGCGCGGCGCGCGCACGCGTGGTGCTGGACAACCCGCAACTGGCCTGGCGCCCGGGCCTGTTCGTGGATGTGGACGTGGTCACCGGCTCGGCGGAAGTGCCGGTGGCGGTGGAAAAGGAAGGGCTGCAAATGCTGAACGGCGCCCAGGTCGTGTTCCAGCGCGAAGGACAGGCCTTCAAGCCGGTGCCGGTCACGGTTGGACGTTCCGACGGCAAGCTGGTGGAAATCACCTCCGGCCTGCGCAAGGACGCCCAATATGCCGCCGCCCACAGCTTCACCATCAAGGCGGAGCAGGGCAAGGGCACCGCCGAGCATGAAGACTAAGGAGCAGCCATGTTGAGCAAAATAATCCAGGCCTGCATAGGCCATCGCTGGCTGGTCATGTGCGCCGTAGTGGCAATCGCCGTGCTGGGCGCTTTCAGCTACAAGAAGCTGCCGATCGACGCCGTGCCGGACATCACCAACGTCCAGGTGCAGATCAACACCGCCGCCGCCGGCTATTCGCCGCTGGAAGTGGAGCAGCGCATCACCTTCCCCATCGAGTCGCTGATGGCGGGCTTGCCGCGTCTGGAGCAGACCCGTTCCCTGTCGCGCTATGGCCTGTCGCAGATTACCGTGGTGTTCAAGGACGGCACCGACATCCATTTCGCGCGCCAGTTGATCAGCCAGCGCATCCAGGATGCGCGCGCCCAATTGCCGGCCGGCCTTACGCCGACCATGAGCCCGATCGCTACCGGACTATCCGAAATCTACCTTTGGACGGTGGACGCCAAGCCCGACGCGCGCAAACCGGACGGCACGCCGTACACGCCGACCGACCTGCGCGAGATCCAGGACTGGATCATCAAGCCGCAGCTGCGCAACGTCCCTGGCGTTACCGAGATCAACTCGATCGGCGGCTACGACAAGGAGTACCTGGTGGCCCCGACGCCGGCCAAGCTTGCATCGTATGGCCTGAACCTGTCGGACGTGGTGACGGCGCTGGAGCGCAATAACGGCAACGTCGGCGCCGGCTATATCGAGAAGGAGGGTGAACAATACCTGCTGCGCGCACCGGGCCAGCTCAAATCGGTGGCGGACATCGGCAATATCGTGGTCTCCACCGTCGAAGGCGTGGCCGTGCGCGTCAGCGACGTGGCTACGGTGGGCATTGGCGCGGAACTGCGCACCGGCGCCGCCACGCGCAACGGGCGCGAAGTGGTGCTGGGCACAGTGTTCATGCTGATCGGAGAAAACAGCCGCGCCGTGGCGCTGGCGGTCGACAAGAAAATGGTCGACATCAACCGCAGCTTACCGGCCGGCGTATCGGCCACGCCGGTGTATAACCGCACGGTCCTGGTGGAAAAAGCGATCGACACCGTCAAGCGCAACCTGCTGGAAGGCGCGGTGCTGGTGATTGCCGTGCTGTTCCTCTTCCTCGGCAACCTGCGCGCCGCGCTGATCACCGCCACGGTGATCCCGCTGTCGATGTTGTTCACGTTCACCGGCATGGTGGCCAACAATGTCAGCGCCAACCTGCTTAGCCTCGGGGCGCTCGATTTCGGCATCATTGTCGACGGCGCCGTGGTGATCGTCGAGAACTGTGTGCGGCGTCTGGCGCATGCCCAGCAAGCGGCGGGCCGCCCGCTGACGCGCGATGAACGTTTCGCCGAGGTGTTCGCTGCCGCCCAGGAGGCCCGCAGGCCGCTGCTGTTTGGCCAGTCGATCATCATGATCGTGTACCTGCCGATCTTTGTGCTGTCCGGGATTGAAGGCAAGATGTTCCACCCGATGGCATTCACCGTTGTGACGGCCTTGCTGGGCGCAATGCTGCTGTCGATCACCTTTGTGCCGGCAGCCGTGGCGCTGTTCATGAACAAGCCGGTAAGCGAAGAGGAAGGGCGTCTGATGCACGCCGCCAAGCGCCATTACGGCAAATGCCTGGATTATGTGATGGCCAACCGCCCGGTGGTGTTTACCGCGGCGGGGCTGGTGTTGGCCCTGTCCGTGCTGCTGGCGACGCGCCTGGGCACTGAATTTGTGCCGAACCTGAATGAAGGCGACTTCGCCGTACTGACGGTGCGCATTCCGGGCACCGGACTGGCGCAGTCGGTGCAGATGCAGCAGCAGATCGAAAAGACGCTGGTGGCGAAATGCCCGGAAATTGCCAACGTCTTCGCGCGCACCGGCACGGCGGAAATCGCCTCCGACCCGATGCCGCCCAGTATTTCGGACGGCTACATCATGCTCAAGCCGGAAAGCGAATGGCCCAAACCCAGGCGCAGCCGCGAGGAATTGCTGGCGGCTATCCGCGCCACGCTGGAACAATTGCCGGGTAATAGCTATGAGTTCAGCCAGCCGATCCAGCTGCGTGTGAACGAGCTGATTTCCGGCGTGCGCAGCGACGTGGCGGTGAAGGTGTTCGGCGATGACCTCGATGTTTTGAATGCCAAGGCCGCCGAGATCGGCGCCATCCTGGAGAAAATTCCGGGTGCGTCCGGCGTCAAGGTGGAGCAGACCACCGGCCTGCCGATGCTGCAGATCCAGGTCGACCGGGAACGCGCGGCGCGCCTGGGCTTGAATATCGCGGAAGTGCAGGAGCTGATCGCCACTGCCACGGCGGGCCGCGAAGCGGGCGCCATGTTCGAAGGCGACCGCCGCTTCGACATCGTGGTACGCCTGCCGGAGACGCTGCGTTCGGATATCGAATTGCTCAAGCGCCTGCCGGTCCCCTTGCCGAAGAAGGAGGGCACCCGCCCGGCTTACGTTACGCTGGCTGAAATCGCCAGCTTCGATACCGCGCCCGGCCCGAACCAGCTAAGCCGGGAGCAGGGCAAGCGCCGTGTGGTGGTCACGGTCAATATGCAGGACCGCGATATCGGCTCCTTTGTGGACGAGGCGCAGAAAGCGATCCTGAAGGGCGTGCAGCTGCCGGCCGGCTACTGGCTGGCCTGGGGCGGGCAGTTCGAAAACTTGCAGAACGCCGCGCAGCGCCTGAAAGTCGTGGTGCCGGCATCGCTGGCGCTGGTGTTCGCGCTGCTGTTCCTGATGTTTAACAACGCCCGCGACGGCGCCCTGGTCTTCACTGGCATTCCGTTCGCGCTGACGGGAGGTATCTTCGCGCTTTGGATGCGTGGCATCCCGATGTCGATTTCGGCGGCGGTCGGCTTCATCGCGCTGTCGGGCGTGGCGGTGTTGAACGGGCTGGTGATGATTTCCTTCATCCGCAGCCTGCGCGAGCAGGGGCAGCCGCTGGCGGAGGCGGTGCGCAACGGTGCCCTGGTGCGCTTGCGTCCCGTGCTGATGACGGCGCTGGTGGCATCGCTCGGTTTCGTGCCGATGGCGATTGCGACCGGCACCGGCGCGGAAGTCCAGCGTCCGCTGGCGACTGTGGTGATCGGCGGCGTGCTGTCCTCCACTGCGCTGACGCTGCTGCTGTTGCCGCTGTTGTACCGCCTGGCCTATGGCCGCGCGGAAGCGGTCAGCCCGCTGCCGACAGGCGCTCTCGCAGGAACTCAATAAAGCGCTGCGTCTTGGCCGGGACCAGTCTGGTCTCGGTCAAGGCATAGACCGGCGTGGGCTTGCCATGCCACGCCGGCAGGATGCGCCGCAGCCGGCCCGCCTCCAGGTCGTCTGCCACGATTTCCTCCGGCACCAGGACGATGCCCATGCCGAGCGTGGCCAGGCGCCGCATCAGCCCCACGCTGTTGATCGCAAAGCGGCTGCCGGCGTCGACCGCCACGCTTTCCTCGCCATCGAGCAGGGGCCAGCCGGCGGACTTCAACAAGGTAAGGCATTCATGCTGTTCCAGTTCAGCAGGGGAGCCGGGCTGCCCGCGCTGCGCAAGATAACGCGGCGACGCATACAGCTTCGGCGTGAGCAGGGCAAGCTGGCGCGCGATCAGCTGCGAATCCGCCAGTTCCCCCATGCGGACCGCCACATCGTAAGGTTCGCTGACCAGGTCGACCCTGCGCGAGGTCAGGTCGAACTCAAAAGTGATGCCGGGGTAGCGCTGCGCGAACTCCGCGATCAAGGGCGCCAGATAGGTCTGGGCGAAATCGACCGGCAGCGATGCGCGCAGGACGCCGGTGGGCTGCTCCAGCATGCCGCCCAACTGCTCATGCGCCAGGCGCGCCTCGTCGACGATGCGCTTGCAGCGTTCAAAGTAGACCTGGCCGGCCTCGGTCAGCTCGATCCTGCGGGTCGTACGATGTAGCAGGCGCAGGCCGATCAGCTTTTCCAGCGCAGCGATGCGGCGCGAGATGGTCGAATTCGGGATGCCGAGAATTTCGCCGGCGCCGCGAAAGCCCTTGGCCTTCACCACTTCGACGAACAAGGCCATATCGTTCAAATATTCCAATGATTGCTCCACCTATGGATCAATGTGCTGCAATTTACCATATTTATCTCATTTCGAATGTGATGGAAGATGGCGCATCTTCCATCACTTGCAGGAAAAAACGCCATGAGCAAACTGTTTGAAACCGTCCGCGTGGGCCGCTACACCCTGGCCAACCGCCTCGCCATGGGCCCGATGACCCGCAGCCGCGCGCAGTTTGACGGCACGCCGGGCGAGCTGGCCGCCGAATACTATGCGCAGCGCGCCAGTATGGGCCTGATCGTGACCGAAGGTACCCAGCCTTCGGAAGATGGCCAGGGCTATATGGCGACGCCGGGCATTCACAGCGACGCGCACGTCGCGGGCTGGAGAAAGGTGGCGGACGCCGTGCACGCCAAGGGCGGTCACCTGTTCATGCAGCTGATGCACGCGGGCCGCATGTCGCACCCAGACAATACGCCGCACCACCGCCAGGGCGTAGCGCCTTCCGCTATCGCGCCGAAGACGCCAATGTTCACGCCCTCCGGCATGCAGGACATCCCGGTGCCGCGCGCACTCAGTACCGCCGAAGTGCGCCAGACGGTCGACGATTTCCGCATGGCGGCGCGGCGCGCAATCCAGGCCGGCGCCGACGGCGTCGAGATCCACGGCGCCAACGCTTACCTGGTGCAGCAGTTCTTCGCCCCGAGCGCCAACACGCGCGACGACGAGTACGGCGGTTCGATCTACAACCGCGCGCGCTTCGCCATCGAAGTGGCGAAAGCCATCGCCGCTGAAATCGGCGCCGACCGCACCGCCATCCGCCTGTCGCCTGGCACCACGCTGTGGGGCATCGATGAAGGCCCGGAAGGCCCGGATCTTTACCGCCACCTGATCGCGGAGCTGGACAAGCTTGGCCTGGCTTATCTGCACATCATGGACCAGGGTGACCAGGCCCTGCTGGCCGACATCCGCAAACTGTGGAAGGGCACACTGATCCTGAACCGCCCGGGCCGTCCGCGCGAGCAGATCGGCGCCGATGTCGCATCCGGCTTGGCCGAAGTGGAGGCCTATGGACAGATGGTGCTGGCTAACCCGGACTTCGTCGCACGGCTGAAGGCGAACGCCCCGGTCAATGAACCAGACCGTAACACTTATTTTGGTGGCAGCGCGGCCGGCTATACCGACTATCCCGCCATGGCTTGGAAGTGAATTCTCACAAAAACTTGTGATCCGTGCTGGTGCCGGAACCGTTCGACACGGTGCGGACGGCCAGCGGCATTGCGTCTAGTTTGCGTTGCCCGAAATGTCGAGGGTGCAGACCTGGCTGCCGGTCACGTTGACCAGCATGACAGCAACGCTTACCATTATGTCCATTCCCCTCGATGACGCAGCGGCGCTGGATGTCGCACCGCAGCCGCTGCGTGATATTGCGCTTGAGCTTGGGGTCGTAATCCTTGGTGCCGGGCTGCACCTCGGAACAGCGCCGATCCGAAATTCATGGGCTGTTTTGATATCATGCGTTCTTTTCCCCGGGCGTTTTATGATTCGACTTTTGCTTGCGCTTGTAGTTCTTGTCTGTAGTGCCCCCCGTGGCTACGCCGCCATCCCTCCCATCCCCGAAAAAGCCGAGAATTGCGGCGATCGCTTCGAACAGTTCCGCGAGCTTCTCACAAGCGTTGAACTGGCCGATAAAGCCGCAGTGGTCTTGGCCGATGAAGCGATATATGCGCACGATTTCTTCGTGCGGAAGAGACCCGCATTGACACCCGAACAGAAGGCCGAATTGAAGCAAAACTTTGAATCCGCTTTCCGCGCACGCGCCTCCGCATCGGGCGGCCTTGTCGATATTGCGGCCTGCTGGCATAGCATGGTTACAGTACGCGATTTCGATTTTGACGGTTACCGCGAGACGATTGTACTGTTGCGGCCAGAGAGCTTTACTTTAGGTAGCCAGCTTCTAGATTGGGTCGGCCGTGACTGGTGTCCGCGAGTTTGGAATTCGGTCGTGGCGGAAGTACAGGCAAGTTCAACGTTTCCCGTACCAAGCTTCAATGGCTTTAGCTGGTGTCCCAATCGCCAGGCTCAGCATGAAGAAGTCGCCCCAGCTGCCAAGCCAAAAGTTTCACGTCGAAAAAAATAGTTGATTAGTGAAATTCTGAGAGTTTCTAAGACCCTTCTGGCGGTTACCATACTGCCTTATGCGCCAGGTCTTTTTCACCGATAGTGAGCTCGAGTTCAGGGATGCGTGGGTTCGGCTGACCCAGGCAGGCATCCCGGTGTTCGAGCCGTCCAAGCCTTTGAAAGAGGGCCGCGTGCTTTACATCTGGCTGGCGCACCAATATGACGACGCTGTCCAGCTGCTCCAGAACCCTTTGCATTACGTGGCCTCCGGTGTCACGGACGAGGAGTTCGCCCGGATCCGGGCCGCCGCCGATGCGCGGATGGAGCGTACACGTGATCATGCGTGGGAGCAGTCGCTCAATCGCATGGTGGCATGCGCGTCCTTTCTGCTGATAAGCGGTCTGGTTTATATCACTCTCCCCAACATCCTGTAATTCGACGACTGAGCTTTTCTCGGTCATTCACATGGCCTATGCCGCCAAGCTAGCGGAGGCGGTCGCTTCGTCGGCTCATTTGCAAGCGGAAGCGGTACTGCGGCATTTCAATTTGCTGGCGCGACCTGCAGATCCCGGCGTGCGCGATGTCCGGCTGGCTTAGGTCGCCATTATTGCGCTGAGTTCTGCTGCCACCTGCTCGGCAAACAGGTGAATGTGGTAGCCGTCGACGAAGCCGTGGTGCACCTGCACCGAAAATGGCAATTCCAGGCGCCCAGCGGCAGCATCCCTGAATTTCCCCCACGCGAAGGATGGAATATCGGGCTGTGCCAGTACGGCGATCGGATGCTGAATGGACGTGAAGTTCAGCCACGGTATGCACGTGACGAAGACCTGCTCCTTTGCTTCACGCGGCGTCATGCTCCGATATTTGCAGTTCAGCGCTTCCATGTTCGAGGCCTCTTCACGCGCCGCCATGCCGCGCGCCACGAACTCGCGCAAATCGTCCGACCAGTCGAACTGGGCGAAGTTCAGGTCATCGTGCTGGTTCTTCACCGTGAAAGAGGGCGTCAGGCGATCGATGCGGATTATGTTGCCGTCCAGGATGCGGTAGCGGAAATTCTCCAGCTTGAGCACGGAGCGCAGCACAGCGCACAGCATCACGTGGAAAGGCGGCAGCTCTTGCGCTTTGCACCAGGGCCGGAAGTCCGGCAACTCCATCACGAAGGTCAGGTTCAGTGCGGGGCTGTCCATGCGGTCGAACAGCTTGAAGCGATCGAGGCGGCGCTGCATGGAGTTGTTAACGGATTCTGTGGAAAAGTCTGTTAACAAGGACTCCCTCCGTGCGCTAAATGCCTGATTTCAAGGAAGATATTCTCACTGCTTAATTTTTGATCAGCTCAGCCGGCCGAAGGTGAGAAAGATCCAAGCCGCCGCAATCACTACCATTCCGGCAATCGTGACGCAGGACCATGTGAAGAAGCAGGCGGACACCATGGTGGCCTGCAGCGCGCGCTCGAACAGGAAGCCCAGGCCGAAGTCAAAGGTCGCCATAACCGTCCAGCGGCGGAAGTAGACCGGCAGGTAGCGGCTCATGTACTTGTTGTGCTGCAGGGCCGCATGGCGTTCGATCACATTGCGCGCCGCGCTCACATCCTTGAACAGCCAGTCAAAGAAGATAAAGCGGTAGAGCAGGGTGCGGAAAGGCATCGCTTCGGTGGTCATGTGCGTCTCCCAAGGTGGCCCGGCAAGTGCATGAATACATGATATATAATTTCCGGCGCCATGAAAAATCGCACCACACTCCAAGGAGACTGTGCATGACGGAATACTTGCGCGGCAGCTGCCTGTGCGGCGGCGTTGAATACAAGGCTGAAAAGAGCTCGGTACGCAAGGCGAGCCACTGCTATTGCACCATGTGCCAAAAGCAGCACGGTGCGGCATCTGGCACTTATGCCAACGTTGCCAGCGCCGGATTCAGTTTCGAAAAAGGCGCCGACCTGGTGACCGAATTCCATTCTTCCGACCACGGCCGGCGCGGCTTCTGCAAGGTATGCGGCTCGACGCTGACCTGGCGCAGCACGCAGGCGCCGGACCGCATCGCTGTCACATTGGGCACCATGGAGCCCGAATACGACGGCCCCGTGCAATACGAACTGCACCTGGATTCCAAGCCGCGCTGGCTGCCGACCGCTTAATGGCGGTGTAGCGTTGCGATGGCCAAGGTGCCATCGCTGGCGCGTTCGTTGATCGTCCATTTCAACGGCGCGCGCGGTGATGCGCTGGTGTCGCGCGCTGCCAGGCGCAGTGTGTAATCCCCGGCTGGAAGCGCCGGCAGCGTCCAGCTGTCCTGGTAACTGGCGCTGTTGCCGCCGCCCGTCAGCGATTTCAGGTTTGCCGTCGTCTGGCCCGACCACACAAGCGCGCCGGCCGAATTCACCAGTTCCGCGTTCACCTTCCACGTTTCATATGTTGGCGCGCTGCCGTCGTTGCGCAACATGGTGGTCAGGGTCAGCGCGCCGCTGGTTGTCAGCTTGACCGTGCTGCTGGCGGGGGCATAACGGTAGCCGGACTCCCGCGCCATCATCAAGAGCTCATTCTGTTCGGCGGCATTCAGCGCGCCCCAGCGCTGCGAATCCGGGCGGCTGGTTTCGAAATTCCCGTTGCTGAACAGGGTGATATGGAAGGCGGCCGCCTGCTGGCGCGCCGTGGCGGGGTTGTTTTGCGGGTCGCCGCTGGTGAAGGGGCAGAACTCCGATACTACCGGTGCTTTCTGCCATTGGCTGCCGAAGGCCGCCCATTCCGCCGGGCGGTTGGTCCACTGGTCGAAATAGCCATAGCGGCTCAGGCAATCGGCGCGCAGGCCGACCGGACGTGCGGTGATGGTCTGCTCCAGCAGGGCGTAGTTCAATGTATCCTTGTTGGAATAGGGGATGAACATCACATGCTGCTGGCTGGGGAAGGCGTCGAAATGCATCTTCGCGAACTCGCGCTTGCTGGCGTTGCTGATCGCCGTGATCCCGGCGGGCGGATTGGCGTAGGCGCTGGAGCGCATCCCCCATTCGCCGTATTGGCCGAACATGCCCACGTCGATCCAGGCGATATCCGGATTGTCCGGGCCAAGCGCGGTTGCGAGCGCGGACAAGAGCGCGCGCGAGCGCTGCTGCAGCCAAGGGTCGTTCCAGTCGGGGACGTAGGTTTTGCCGGGCACAGTGGCATCGGTGTCTGCCCAGAAGCCGCAGCCCACCTGGCAATTGGCGTTGTTCACAATATACGCGCCGACATAGGACACATTGTCGTCATAGCCCGCCATCATGCGCACGCGGAAGGCGAACTTGCGGCCTTGGCTTTTTGCCGCCGCAAGATCGTTCAGGATTGCGCTGAAATCGTATTGCCCCTGCGTTGGCTCAAGATCTTTCCAGTAATAGCGTCGGTAGGACTCTTTGGCGGGTTCGGATTGCGGCACCAGCTCCTGGTTCTGCCAGCGGTAATAGCCGCGCAGGGGATTGACGGTGTCGTCGCCGGCGAGAGGAATCGCCGTGTAGGTGCGGCTGGCATTCAGGGCTGTCCAGCCTTCGGGGTCCGCTTTGGCCGGTGTGAAGCTGGCGGCCGTCAGTACACTTGCAATGAGTAAGTTCAGGCGCGGCATAAGAGGCTCCTGTCATTGGTCGGGTAGCGCGCGCAGCTCCTCCTCGCTGAAGCCAGCTTTGCGGCGTGCTTCAATATTGAAGGGACCGCGCACGGTGGCCTTGTACTGTACCACCAGTTCGTCGTAAGTCCTGACCGGATCGAGTCCGCGCAAGCCGCACAGGTGCCAGTACCAGCGGTTGCCGATCTCCACATGGCCGATTTCGTCGCGCAGGATAATGTCGAGGATGGCGGCGGCCGCTTCGTCGCCGGCCTGCGCCAGCTTGGCGCGCAGCGGTGGAATCGCATCCAGGCCGCGCGCTTCCAGCGTACGCGGCACGAGCGCCATGCGGGCCATCACGTCGCCGGTGGTCTTTTCCACCATCTCCCACAGGCTGCCGTGGGCGGTGTAGTCGCCGTAGGCGCAGCCCAGCGTAACGAGGTGTGCCGACAGCAGCGAGAAGTGGTAGGCCTCTTCCTTCGCCACACGCAGCCAGTCCGTGTAGAACTGCTCCGGCATCGCCGGGAAGCGCCACATCGCATCCAGGGCGAGGTTGACGGCATTGAACTCGATGTGGGCCAGGGCATGCACCAGCATGGCGCGGCCCTCCACCGTCGCCATTGAACGGCGCCCGACCAGGCGCGGCGCCACCAGTTCGGGACGGGCAGGGCGGCCGGGGATGGCTGCTTCGCCCGCATCCAATGGGGCGGAAGTATCCAGCACCAGCGCTCCGCCAGCCCAGGCCTCGGCCATGGCGAAGACGGCCGCCACTTTGGCGGATGGATCGGGTTCGACCAGGCATTGCAGGGCGAGGCTGCGGAGTTCAGGCTTTGCTTTCATTGTTCAGTTTCCGGTGCCGGGCAAGGGCCGACAGTATATGCCTTGCAGCCTGCGTGATCCAGCGCACCGAGCAGAGACTGCCGCCGGGCGCAGAATGCCCGAATGGATAGCCAGACAATATTATTTGTCGCCTGTGTGCTGTTTGGTATCGCCGCTGCCGGTGGGGGCGTCATGGCCTTGATCCTGCTGGGTAAGAGTACCAACCCGCCGTACTGGATCGCGATGCTGCACGGCTTCCTCGCGGCGGGCGGCCTGACGCTGTCGGCCTACGTGACGGTCCTCGCTCATGTGGCGCTTCAGTCGTAGTGTTGGAAGACCTTGGCCGAACCGTCTGGCAGCATTAGAAAAACATCGTATGCATCCTTGCGCGGTCCTTCCATACCCGGCGAACCAAGCGGCATGCCCGGCGCCGACAGCCCTTTTGCTTTCGGCTTGGCCGCCAGCAGGCGTTTGATATCCGCCGCCGGTACATGTCCCTCGATCGCATAGCCATCCACCACAGCAGTGTGGCAGGAGCCGAACCGGTCCGGCATTCCCATTTTCTCGCGCAGATCGGAAGGATTGGCGACATTGTGCGGCGCCACGGTAAAGCCGTTGGCGCGTAAATGCCTCACCCACTCTTCGCAGCAGCCGCAGGCCGCGCTTTTATAGACATTGATCACGGGCGTGGCAGCCATGGCCAGCACCGGAATGGCCAGCATCGCGGCCAGTAATGTTTTAGGGATCTTCATGCATGGATGGCGGCACGCGCCAAATCCGGGGAGGAATGATATGGTTCAAAGATATTTCTAGACGACTGGTCTAATTGAGCGTAGTGTGTGCCACATGACTTCCTCTACCTACGCCGACGTTCGCCAAGGGATTATCGATGCGGCCCTGCCGCTGTTCATGCACAAGGGCTTCACCGGTGTCGGGTTGACGGAAATCCTGGCGGCAGCGAAGGTGCCGAAAGGCTCGTTCTACCATTACTTCGGGTCCAAGGAAGTCTTTGGCGCGGCGGTGATCGACAGTTACTTCGAGCGCACGCTGGCCCGTATTGACGACCTGCTGGCCCAGGGGGCGACAGGACGGCAGGGGATATTGAATTACTTTGAAGACTGGCGCGCATGCCAACTGGCCGAATCCAGCCAATGCCTTGCCGTCAAACTGGGAGCGGAAGTGAGCGACCTGTCGGAAACCTTGCGGGCCGCCCTGCATCGCGGCACCAGCGGGATCACCTCTCGCCTGGAACGATGCATCGAGCGCGGCGCGGCTGACGGCTCGCTGGCGCAAGGGCTGGATGCCAAGGTACTGGCCGTGGCGCTGTATCAAAGCTGGGTTGGCGCGAGCCTGCTGGCCAAAATTAACCATGACCGCGGGCCGCTCGATACGGCTATGGCGGGCACGCAGCAGGTAATGAATTTGACGCAGCAAGTGTGAACCGGGCGGGGCGCCGGGATGGCCTCCCGCTTTTTGTTTCTTAAAAACTAGACGACTGGTCTAATATTGAAAGGGGCAGCAAAATGACACAATCTTCCACTACCAACCGCCGCATCGTCCTCGCATCGCGACCCCAGGGAGCGCCCACGGCCGCCGACTTCCGCCTTGAAGAAGCCCCCATCCCCGTGCCGGCGGAAGGGCAGGTGCTGCTGCGCACCCTCTATCTCTCGCTCGATCCGTATATGCGCCAGCTGATGGACGAAGTGCCGCCGGCCTACGCACCGCGCGTGGAACTGGGCTCGCACATGGTCGGCGGCACCGTAAGCCGTATCGTTGCCTCGCGCCACCCAGGCTTCCAGGTTGGTGAGCTGGTACTGGGAAATGCCGGCTGGCAGGACTACGCTCTATCCGATGGCAGCGACCTGCGCGCGCTCGGTGACATGAAACAGCCGTCGTATGCGTTGGGCGGCCTCGGCATGCCCGCCTTCACGGCCTATGTCGGGCTGCTGGATATCGGGCAGCCCAAAGCGGGCGAAACCGTGGTGGTCGCCGCCGCCACCGGCGCAGTAGGCGCCATTGTCGGTCAGCTCGCTAAACTGAAGGGCGCGCGCGTGATCGGCATTGCCGGCGGCGCCGACAAGGTAACTTTCGCGCGTGAGCAACTGGGATTCGACGTTGCACTGGACCGGCACGACCCGCAACTGGCGCAAAAACTGGCGCAAGCCGCGCCGGACGGTATCGACGTCTACTTTGAAAACGTGGGCGGCGCCGTATTCGGTGCCGTGGTGCCGCTGCTGAATGTGGGTGCGCGCGTGCCGGTCATCGGCGTGATCGCCGACTACAACCGGAAGGGCGCCGCGGAGGGGCCCGACCGTCTGCCGAAGGTCATGGCGACCATTTTGCAAAAGCGTATCCGCATGCAAGGTCTGGTCATCTTCGACCATTATGAAACCCGCCACGAAGATTTCATCCGCGACATGACGGCCTGGGTCGCCCAAGGCAAAGTGAAACTGGTTGAAGATTTACTGGAAGGCTTGCCACAGGCGCCTGAGGGCTTAATAGGCTTACTACATGGTAGCAATTTTGGCAAGGTCGTTGTAAGGGTGTCAGAAGCTTGAAAATGACTCAAGTTATTGCTGGCCGAGGCAGTTTCTGCGTGGCATAATTGGTTTAGTTATTAATAATATGACTGAACATTATTACATGAATGCGACCAGAATGATTGCGGCGGTTGCGGTGGCCCTGGCCACCGTTTCCGCGGGCGCCAGCTCCCAACCAGCCGGCATGTGGGATACCCTCGTAGGTATGAAATACGCCAAAGCCCGCAAGGAAGTGATCGACGCGGGCTGGCGTCCGGACCATCGTAATGCGTCCGCCGAATGGGAGCGTCAGCTGCAAGGCCAGTTCCCGGAACTACGCTCCTGCGAAGCGGCCAGCGGCTTCTGCACCCATTACTTCGTGTCCTATGACGGCGTTTGCCTGAAGGTCGTCACCGAAGGCGAGACGGTAGCCGCCTTCAAGGTGCGCAGCGTCCAGCAAGGCTGCGCCAAACAGTAATAATGACGTTCAATTTGCGGCGCGCGGTGACGGCCGACATGGCCGAAATCATGCGGCTCGAGCGCGCCGGCTTCGCACCAGCCATCCAGGAAACCGAGCAGACTTTCGCCGAACGCCTCGCGGCCGCACCGGAAGGCTGCTGGGTGCTGGCCGGCGAAGCGGGGCGCCTATACGGCTACCTCTGTGCAGAATTCTGGCCGCTGGAACCGGGCTTCAACCCGAATCGGTTCGCGCGCGACCATGCAGCCGGCGAAACGCATAGTCTGGACGGCGAAGAAATCTATATCTCCTCCATGGTGGTCGACCCCGTCACGCGCGGCACGGGCTGGGGGCGGCGCTTGTTCAGCGTAGCGCTGGCGGAAATGTTCGCCCGCCACTTACGCCTGCGCAGCGCCATCCTGATCGTCAATCCGGAATGGACGGCAGCCCGCCGCATCTACAGCGCCGAAGGCTTCGCTGAAATCGGCGAAATCGAAGGCTACTTTGCTGCCGGCGATGGCCGGCAGCTGTCCGCAATCGTGATGCGCCGTCCGCAAACTTGAGCGCATAATGGTCGCTATGCGTGTCGCGACCTTCAACATCAACGGAATCGGCGCCCGCCTGCCGGCGCTGCTGCAATGGCTGGATGAAACCCGTCCGGAGGTTGTATGCCTGCAGGAACTGAAAGCCCCGCAAGAAAAATTCCCGGAAGCGGCCATCAACGACGCCGGCTATGGGGCGGTATGGCACGGCCAGAAAAGCTGGAACGGCGTCGCCATCCTTGCGCGTGGCAGCACGCCGGAAGAACTCGGGCGCGTCCTGCCTGGCGACGCCGAAGACGTACAAAGCCGCTACATCGAAGCGATGGTGGGCAAATTGATGGTCGCCTGCCTTTACCTCCCCAACGGCAATCCAGCGCCCGGCCCCAAGTTCGACTACAAGCTCAAATGGTTCGAGCGGCTGATTGCGCGGGGCGCGGAACTGGTTGCATCCGAAGTTCCCGTCATCATGGCCGGCGACTACAACGTCATGCCGACGGAACTGGATGTCTACAAGCCTGAACGGTGGCTGGACGACGCGTTGTTCCGTCCTGAAACGAGGGCAGCCTACGCACGCTTGGTCGGTCAAGGCTGGACCGACGCCCTGCGCAGCATGCATCCCGGCGAAAAGATTTACACCTTCTGGGACTACTTCCGCAATGCCTTCGGCCGCGACGCCGGATTGCGGATCGACCATCTGCTGCTGAACCCCGTGCTCGCGCCGCAGCTACGCAAGGCGGACGTTGACCGCATGGTGCGCGGAGGCGAAAAACCCAGCGATCACGCCCCGACCTGGGTCGAATTAGACGGCTGCTTCTAATCTTTCCGCCACTGTTGTTTCCTCGCGGTATATTAGCCTCACTCCGGAGTTTTTCGCTTGACAACTAACCTGAGGAGGCACCATGCGTTATGCACGCAAAGCAGCAGTATTGTCTTCATCCACCGAAGCGGAGCCGCTCAACCAGCTGAATATGACGCCGTTGATTGACGTCATGTTGGTCCTGATCATCATGCTGATCGTCACCATCCCCAAAGCCAGCCACTACGTGGGCATGAATATGCCGACCGCTGGCGGTGAAAGTAAGTCGGTCGCGCAAACGCTGGAAGTCGACTTCGATGGCACGCTATGGTGGAATGGCGCCCAGCTCGCAAGCCGTACGGCGCTGGAAGAAAAGCTGTCCTCGCTGAAAGGGGATGACAGTGTGCAGCTGCGCTCCAACGGCCTGGCGCCGTATAGGATTGTGGCCGGCATCCTGTCATCAGCCCAACGTCTCGGCGTGCGCAATATCGCGATGGCAGGGAACGAGCGCTTCCAATAAAAAGTCAGGGTCCAATAAAAAAGTCAGGGTCAGGTCTGTCATTCGGACACCCCGCCGCATTCTTTGATCTAGCTCAATACGGAAAATCGGCTGATTTTCCGTATTGAGATTTCTCAAGGAAGATGCGTCCGTGTCCAAATGACAGACCTGACCCCGAATCTTGCCCCCGATTGGGGGCGGGCGAAGGCTTTAGCCGCGGCGGCTGGCCAGTGCCATTGCGCCCAGGCCAGCCAGCAGCAGGGCGCCGCTGACAGGTTCCGGTACGTCCGTGGCAGGAACTGGATGATCGCCAGTCAGCGTGACATTGTCGATTGCCCAGCTTTCGTCATCGCCTGCTTGCCAGATATCGCCGGAGGCAAAGAATGCAATTGTGTGGGCTCCTGCCGAGAAGTCGCCCAGGTTCAGCGTCATGGTGTAGGCCTGGTCGGGCCAATAGGAGAAGCCCAGCTGCTTGCCATAAGACAAATTCGTCAGTTTTGCGCTCTTGTTTGGCGAGCTTTCGTAGTCGAAACTCTCGGAGAACAGTTTTTTGCCGTCGACCAGGATATTGAAGAAATCCGGGCCGTAGACGCTGCCATTGCCGTTCCACGAATCGATCGCAGCGAACGAGAACGTCAGCGTGGCGTCGCTAACTGCGTCACCGAAGTTCAGATTCAGAATCGAGGCGCCAGCTGGATTGCCGGCGGTGTCGTTACGCAGCATTTGATCGCCGAAACCAATCGTCTTATAGCCTTGGCTGCCGGTCAGAGAACCTGCACCGCTGAAGCCATTGGTATTGGATTCGAAGTTGTTGGTGTAAAGCGTTGTTGCCGAGGCTGGGATGCCGGCGGCTAAAGCCAGTACTGCAAAAATTGCTTTTAAATTCATTAGTTGTTCCGTGGAAATTGATTTAGCACGAAGATTCATTTAAGCAATAATCATACCATATATTAAAAATCAATTACTTATGTAAAGTGTGCTTACCTACTGTAAAGTTTTCCGACAGTCGGTCGCCAGTCAAGGTTGACGCCCAGGCTGGCCAGCACGATCAAGCCGAAGCCAACCAGCTGCCAGGCGCCGATGACGTGGCCGTATACAAGGAAGTCCCAACCCACGGCTGCCGCCGGGTAAATGAAGGTCAGCACCGCGATCGCCGCGGTCTCCATGCGTGGCGTGGCGCCGTAGATCATCACATAGGCCATGGCGGTCGGAACCAGTCCCAGCGTCGCCAGCCAGCCCCACTGGGCGGCGCTCAGGCCGGCGGCCGGGATGGTGCTGAAGGCGCCCAGCAGCACGGTGCCGGTTAGGCAGTGCACCAGGGCCGTCAGGTGGGGCGGGGTGCCGCGCATCGATTTTGTGGTCAGCGTTACGCCGGCATAGGCGAGGGCACCCGTGAGGGTGCTGGCGATGCCGAGCAGGTAGTTGCTGTCCATCGCTTCGTCGAAATGCACGCCGCAAGCCAGTGCCAGTCCGCCAAAGCCGAGCACTACCCACGCCAGCTTGTTGGCCGCCAGGCGTTCGCGCAGGATCAAGGCGCCAAGCAGCAGGACCATGAAGGGCTGCACATGGAACACGATGGTGGCGACGGCGATGCCGATGCGGCGGATGGCTTCAAAGAAGGCGACCCAGTTCACCACCATCAGCACGCCGCTGAACACGGCCAGCTTGAGTGCGCGCGGGGGCATGTTGGCGCGGGTGAACAGGCGCCTCCAGGCGCAGTACAGCGCCAATGCTGCGGCGCCGATGACGCAGCGGAAGAAGACGGTGGTGATCGGGTCAAGCCGCGCCTCCTGGACGTAGATGCCCAGGGTGCTCAGCATGAGCATGGCGATGATGTAGGTGACGACGGGATGGCGCATTGGCGGCATCATCGCATGAAAAAATCGGGGCGGCCCCATTTTAAAGGGCCGCCCCTTGGCGTTGTGCCGATTTACTGCACTGTGAGGATGACTTTGACGCTGTCGTCGACGGCGGACTTTTCGATGTAGCCGATAGCCTGCACGTCGGCGGCGACCGCTTTCTTCACTTCCGCGCTGGAACCGTATTCCTTGGGCGCCGTGCCCTTGCCGGTGAAGACCAGTTTCGACCATTGGGTCTTGACCTGCGCGCTGTCTTTGCCCAGCACCTTCTGGCTGAACTCATTGCGCAGCGGACCTTCGGTGTGTTCGACCGGCGTAAACAGTGTCGATTTGCCGAGGAAGAATTGCGCTGCCTGTTCGCTGAACATGCGCGAGGCCGGGTTCTTCGGGTTGACGATCACGACGATTTCGGCCGCCAGTGCGGGCAGGGTGGCAAACACCATCGCTGCGGCGAGCAGCGGCTTGATTCGCTTGTCCATGGCTGCCTCCTCAGAACACGAAGTCGAGTGCTACGGCATACACATTGACCGGGCCAGTGAAGGTCGGCGTCGGCTTGATGAAGGCGCCGGGACCGTCCTTCGGCTTGATATGGTCGATCTGTACTTTCAGGGCCAGCGACTTGTAGAAGTCCCAGCGCACGCCGATCGCGTCGGTCGATTGCAGCGCTGCCCTGGCAACACCGCCGGGGCCGTTGATGGCGGCGGTGATCGGCGCCAGTGGGCCGCTGGTGGGCAGGCCGGGAACCGTGCGCAGCGATTTCTGCGTGATGTTGCCATGGTAGTAGTAGGGCAGGACCTTGCCGATACGGTAGCCGGCCATCGCGTACCATGAATTCGTGTCGTGCACGATCAGGGTGTCGGTGCGGCGCTGTGCATATTCGGCCTGCAGCACGATGTTCTTCCAGTCCATGGTGCCGCCGATGGAGGTGAAGGTGCCTTTGACGTCCTCCAGCGGCATCATGTTCGCCACCGAGGTCAGTCCCACGCTGCGCAGCAGGGCCACCAGGCCGGGCAGGGCGGTATTGTCCTTGACCGTGAACTTGGCCTGGGCGCGGCCGAAGCGCAGCGTGAACGGGCCGTTTTCCGCAACCACGTGCAGCAGCAGCATCTTGCGGAAGTCCGCGTTCTGCCCGGGCTGTTCAGCTTCGGCGCGGCCGGTGCCGAGCTGGAAGCTGAGCGAGGTGTCGCCGAAGTTGTGCTGGTACAGGATGTCGGCGCCGTCGAAGTAGTCCAGCGTGACCTGGCGATAGACTTCTGCTGGCGGGCGCAGCATGGTGTTGGCGTAGCCCACGTTGCGGAAGTCGGAAATCATGTAGATCGGCGCGCCCATGCGGCCCACGCGCACGCTCAGTTCATCATTGACCTTGAATTTGGCGAAGGCCCATGCGGCCTGGGCGCGGTAGTGGTCGATGGCGTCCTTGCGCACCAGGCCTTGGCCGGTGAACGAGAGCATGTCGTTGACCTTGACCGTGGCTTGTATGCCGAAGTTGGAATCGACGCCGGTGCGCGGGTCCTTCTTCACGCCGGCAGCCTGATTGGGGCGGATGAATTCCGCTTCGTCGGTATTGGTCTTGGTGAGGGCGGCGGTGCCGAAGCCGCTGATGGTGACGGTAGGTCCGCCTTCCTGGGCGCTGGCCGGAAGGGCCAGGCTTGCTGCTGAAAGTGCTGCGATCGCGCGACAAATCTTCTTCATCTGCTAGCCCTCCCTGTTGTTGTTCGGGTGAGTGTCACAGATTGTGGAGCTGCGCGCTACTTTTCGTCGTGTGCACGCAACAACAAGAAAGCCCGCAGTTGCGGGCTTTCTTGAAAGTCTGAGGCGATTCTTACTTCGCCTTGCCCAATTCCGAACGCTGGCGCGAGTAGCCGAAATACACGAACAGGCCAATCACCAGCCAGATGCCGAAGGCGATCCAGGTGGTCGCCGACAGGAAGTACATCAGCGACAGGCAGAAGGCAACGGCCAGGCCCGGTACGACCGGCACACCCGGGCAGCGGAAGGCGCGGTGCAGGTCTGGACGCTTCTTGCGCATGATGATCACGGCGATCGAGACCAGGCAGAATGCGGCCAGGGTGCCCATGTTGACCAGTTCGGCCAGCACGTTCAGCGGCACCAGTGCGGCGATGAAGCCGAAGATCAGGCCCACCATCCAGGTGGCGAAGAACGGCGTGTGGTATTTCGGGTGCACCTGCGACAGCTTCTTCGGCAGCAGGCCGTCGCGCGACATGGCGAAGATGATGCGGGTCTGGCCGTAGGCCATGACCAGGATCACGGTCGTCATGCCCAGGATGGCGCCCAGCGAGACCCAGCCCGCGAACCAGTTTTCACCGGCGTATTGCAGGGCCAGCGAGACCGGGTGGTCGACGCCCAGGAACTGCTTGTAAGGAACGATGCCGGTCATGATGCCCGCCACGATCACGTACAGGATGGTGCACACGGCCAGCGAACCGATAATGCCGATCGGCAGGTCGCGCTCAGGGCGCTTGACTTCTTCCGCGGCGGAGGTGACCGCGTCGAAACCAATGAAGGCGAAGAACACCAGGGCTGCCGCGCTCATCACGCCGGTCGCGCCGAACGGCATGAATGGCTGCCAGTTGGCCGGCTGCACGTGGCCGGCGCCGACAGCGATGAACAGGATCACCACGCCGATCTTGATGACCACCATGATGTTGTTGACGCGCGCCGATTCGCGCACGCCCCAGCCCAGCATGGCCGTCAGCAGGATCATGATCAGGAAGGCCGGCAGGTTGAACACGGTGGCGGTGCCGGGGATGGCGCCCGGTGCGGCGGTCAGGGCGGCCGGCAAGTGCAGGCCGATGCCGGCGATCAGCGACTGGAAGTAGCCGGACCAGGCGACCGACACGGCGGAGGTGGCGAGGCCGTATTCAAGCATCAGGTCCCAGCCGATCATCCATGCGACGATTTCGCCCAGGGTGGCGTAGCTATAGGTGTAGATGGAGCCGGCAACCGGTACGGTCGACGCGAATTCGGCGTAGCACAGGGCGGCGAAACCGCAGGCCAGTGCCGCGACCACGAAAGAAATCGTCAGGGCCGGGCCGGCGGTCAGTGCGCCGGTGCCGGTCAAGACGAAGATGCCGGTACCGACGATGGCGCCAATGCCCATCAGCACCAGGTCCATCGGCCCCAGCACTTTCTGCAGGCCACCCGGGGTGCGGGTAGCTGCTACCATGTCGTCCAGGTTCTTAGTCCTAAAAATGCTCACTAGTCTCTCCAATATCTTCTCTTTTGGGATCGCCAAAAAAAGGCTGCCGCATATTAGCATACGGGTTTGGCGGTGATGTTGTAGGATTGTAAATTTGAATTGTTGTCAGAAAAGCCTTGCACCTGTGATGAAATATATGATACTCGCTGCGGCCTCAGCCGCAGTCACTTTCGCCGCCCTCGCGCCCGCTGCCGCCCAGCCGATGCCGCCGCAGCCCGACACCCCGGCCTACAAGGCGTGCATGGCCGAGGAGGGCGAGCTGCGGCCGCAGCGCCAGGCGCTGTCGCGGCGCTTCCGCGACCATGAGGCCGGGCTGGAGCGGGTTTCCGCTGAACTGGCGGCGCATGAAGCGGCGTCGGGCCAGGTGGTGCGCACGGATAGTGCCGCCGTTGCCGCCTACAACGCGCGCCAGGAAGACTTGAACGCGCAGGCCGCCGGCTTGAACGCCGAAGGCATCAGCCTGGAAAAGGAATTGCACGCGTTTAACGCGCGCGTGGCCGCCGGTAATATCCGATGCGGTAATATCCTGGCGCCCTATAAAGTTCGCAAGAAGGAGAAATAATGCGCAAGAACCTCGCCGCAGCCCTGGCGCTGTCCCTGGCGTTCGCCGGCGCCCAGGCCACCCCGCTGCCGGCACCGGCGCGCGCCGAAGTCGACGCGCTGCTCGCGCGCCTGCAGTCGTCCGGCTGCCAATTCAACCGCAATGGCAGCTGGTATTCCGGCGCCGAAGCCAGGACCCACCTGCTGCGCAAGCTTGAATACCTGGAAAAGAAGGACATGGTCAAGAACGCCGAACAGTTCATCGACCTTGGCGCCGCGACCAGCAGCTCGAGCGGTAAACCATATATGGTGAAATGCGGTGCGGCCGCAGCGCTTGAAAGCAAGGCCTGGCTGACAACGGAGCTGAAAGCCATCCGCGCGCGCTGACAGCGCCGCGCGCGCTATAGTGGGCACGGAGGAGCATCGCCATGCACCACGAAACAGCCAGCATTCCCACTTCCGCCGGTACGGTGGAAGGTACGCTCGACCTGCCGGCCGGTGCGCGCGGCGTCGTTCTGTTCGCCCATGGCAGCGGCAGCAGCCGCTTCAGCCCGCGCAATAATTTCGTGGCCGGCGTCCTGCGCACGGCCGGCATCGGCACCTTGCTGATGGACTTGCTCACCCCGGCGGAAGACGAAATCTACCGCACCCGTTTCAATATCACCTTGCTAACGGAACGCCTGGGCCTGGCAGCCGACTGGCTGGCCGCGTCCGCAGCTGCGCGCGGCCTGGCGCTGGGGCTGTTCGGCGCCAGCACCGGCGCTGCAGCGGCCCTGCAACTGGCCGCCGAGCGCAAGGCCGGGGTGGCGGCCGTGGTAGCGCGCGGCGGCCGCCCGGACCTGGCCGGGCAGGTGGCGCTGGCGCGGGTGAGTGCGCCGACCCTGTTCATTGTCGGCGGCAGCGACGTCGGTGTCGTTGAGCTCAATGAAGCTGCCTACCTCAACCTGAATTGTAAAAAACGCATCGATATCGTTCCCGGCGCAACACATTTATTTGAGGAGGCCGGCACGCTGGAAGAGGCGGCCCGCCTGGCGCGCGACTGGTTTGGCCAGCACCTGGGGCCGCGATTGTGAGAATTCGTGCATTTTTAAGCCCACTTGCATCGCTATAATTTTCCCCATCTTTACAGGAGAGTATATGGCGTTGCAATTAAGGAAATCGATGGTCTGGAATGCGGTGCTGAGCGGCGTCGTGGCTGCCGTCGTCGCCGTTGGCATCGCTTGCCTGATCAACATTCCCGGTTTCATTCTGGGCCTGGGCGTACTGGCCGCTGGTGTGGCGGCCTTCCTGCAGACGGCTGCAAAAATACGCGCCGGCACCCTGGCCCCGCTGCAGGAGCTGGCCTCGTATGTTCGTATCGAACGCGAAAGCACCCAGAAACGCCAGCAAGTCGACTGGAGCGTGATCGACGACTATGCGGCGCAGCTGGCGACGCGCGGTTTCCGTCCGCTCGGCGACTACACCGCCCACCCGATGGCGGCGGCCCTGCAAGGCGTCGCGGCCCTGTTCACCGATGCCGAGGGCAGCATCGTGATCGAGATCCAGCAATTGCAGCTGCGCCCCGAGGCCGGCCGTGACGGCATGCGCGACGGGATTTATTTCAGCATCATGTCCATGGTGGGCGGATGCATCCGTGTCATCACCTGCAACCATAAGCCGCGCGCCGCCACCTATGTGATGCGCGGCGAGCACGACGTGATGACCGCCCAGCCGGGCAAGGGCCTGTTCGAGCTGCTGGTGACGCACACCGATCTGCTGACCCGCCTGCGCGAAAAAGTCGGCAAGGCGCCGGCCACAGGCCTGACCGTGGAGCGCTATGTGCTGGCCATCCGCGAAGCCCAGGCCCAGGCCCGCATCCGCGTAAGCGGCATGAGCGGCTATGCCATTGCCTGTGAGGTGGACCGGTTCCAGACCGAGCGCACGATGCGCTGGACGCCGCAGATCGCGGACCTGAAACAGGTGCCGCAGCGCCGCCTGGACGAATTGGACAGCGCCTTCGCCGCCGCGGAACAGCCACCCGTATTTCACGACTCGCTGGCCACGCAATTCTGACCCCGATGCGTTAAGCCGGTCGCCAGGTTGCAAAGTGATTTACTTGAATAGGATGAAACCTCATCATGAAAATCAGCAATCGACTGGTCATTACGCTAGCAATCGCCTTCCTTGGCCTGCTCTTTGTCGGCGCGGAAGGCCTGTGGCAGCTACGCGACGCGCAGCAGCGCATGGAGCTGGTGCAAACCAGGCTCATTCCCAGCGTTTCAGCCATTAATGCCGCCAAGGCGGCGGTGAGCGACAGCCGCCTGGCCGGCTATCGGCTCTCCGTGTTCTCCAACCTGCCCGACAAGAGCGCGCTGGATAAGGCCTACAACGACGCCCACGCCAACTTCGACAAAGTCCTGGCCGACTACGCGAAGAACAATGCCTTCGACGATACCGACCGCAAGATGCTGGAGCAGGACAAGGCGGCCATGGAAATCTATCGCCAGGCATTGATACCCTTCATCTCCGCCGCGCACGCGGGCAATATGGACGGCGTGCGCGCCACCCTGGTGGCCGGCTCGCCACTGGCGCTGGGCGCCGCCGGCGTGAAGAAAAGCCTGGACGACCACGTTGCCTACAACCAGAAGCTGATCGAAAAAGTGAAAGGCGACAGCGACGCCGACTACTCCAGGGCGCTGACGCTGCTGGTGGCCGTCACCGTGGCCGTGCTGCTGATCGTCGCCCTCATGGGCTACAAGATCTATCTGGTGATCAGCGGTGGCCTGGACCGCATGCAGGGGACGATGGAAGGCGTCAGCAGCTCGCTCGACCTGACGCGCCAGGTCGAAGTCGAACGGATGGACGAAATCGGCCATGCCGGCGCAGCCTTCAACAAGCTGCTGGGCGAGATCGGCGGCGTGGTCGGCACCGCGCGGTCGGCGGCGGAAGCGGTCAGCACCGCCTCGCGCCAGATCGCCGCCGGCACCGGCGACCTGAATAGCCGCACCTCGCAACAGGCGGCGGCGCTGGAACAAACCGCCTCCAGCATGGAGGAACTGACTTCCACCGTGAGCCAGAACTCCGACAATGCGCGCCAGGCCAACCAGCTGGCGCAAAACGCTTCGCAGATCGCGGTGCAGGGCGGCGAAGTGGTGAAGGAAGTGATCGACACCATGGCGTCGATCAACGCCTCCTCGCACAAGATCGTCGACATCATCAGCGTGATCGACGGCATCGCCTTCCAGACCAATATCCTGGCCCTGAACGCCGCGGTGGAAGCGGCGCGCGCGGGAGAGCAGGGGCGCGGCTTCGCTGTCGTGGCCACCGAAGTGCGCAGCCTGGCGCAACGCTCTTCGGCGGCGGCCAAGGAAATCAAGACCCTGATCGACGACAGCGTGGTCAAGGTCGAATCGGGCACCCGGCTGGTGGTGCGCGCCGGCGACACCATGAACGATGTAGTGGCCAGCGTGAAGCAGGTCTCCGACATTGTCGCCGAAATCAGCGCCGCCACCACGGAGCAGAACGCCGGCATCGCCCAGGTGCACCAGTCGATCACCGCGATGGACCAGGTCACGCAGCAGAACGCCGCGCTGGTGGAACAAACCGCCGCGGCATCGCAGGCGATGCAGGACCAGGCCGAAATCCTCGCGCGCGCGGTGAGCGCCTTCCGCATTGATGGCGGCCACTTGAAGGCAGCCCCGGCGCTGCGCAATGCGAGCTGTCCGGCGACCGCCGTGGCCGTGCGGCCGGCCCAGCCGCGCCGGGTCGCCAACGCCGGCGCGGGCGACGGCTGGGAGCAATTCTGAGTTGTTAAGAAAATTAGAGTACTTATTCATCTGTTCGTCATAATTCGGCGCTATCTTTGGTTTCTGTTTTTGCAACCAGAGGAGACCACGAGATGAAACTGAGCACCATCGCTGCCAGCCTCGCGCTGGCAGCATCCGCAGTAAGCATTCCCGCCCACGCCTGGCAACAGGAGACCCACCGCCGTATCGTGCTGGACGCCGTCAACTACATGAAGGCGAATCCCGGCAGCACCAATTACAACAAACTGCTGGCAGGCGTCACGCGCGCCGGCTACACGATGGACCAGTTTGCGGCGGCGCTGGGCCAGGGCGCCTATGACGTCGACGACTTCGCCGACACCTACATCTGCGGCGCCACCACCGGCAACTGCCAGATGGCACCCGTATGGGGGCTGGGCGCCGGCATCGTCAAATACACCACCTTCTGGCACTTCCAGAACCACACCTCCGGCAGCGACGTGCACGGCAACCCCTTCGGCGGCTACAACTACGCCAAAATGGGCGTGGCCGGCGACATCGACAACCTGGCGGCTGGTTGGCTGTACGGCGACTACCTGGACGACGGCTCCGGCGGCCTGAAAGGCTGGTTCGGCGACGGCAGCAAATACAACAGCTACGGCATCACCGAAGCGCACTACCGCCTGGGCGGCTACTCGACCAACGCCATGTACGCCGACTTCGAGAAAGCCCCGTTCCAGCCGATCGACAACCTGGGCCAGTACTGGTTCTCGCAATTCCTGGCGCAGCCGACCGCCCAGTCGCTGGGCTTCTCGCTGCACACCACCGACATCGTGCAGCCGCACCACAGCTGGGCCACTTCCGCGCACGACCACTCGGGCTGGGAGCAATGGGTGTTCGACTACTACGATCGCGAACACCTGAACGACGCCGCCCTGGTGGCATCGGCCATGGCCGATTTCACGCCGGTAGCGCCGACCAGCAACGACATCCGTCCGCTGCTGACCCAGGGCGGCACCTACTCGTACGCCAACGGCGGCATCGTGATCTCGTCGACCGCCCACGGCGACCGCGTGACCGTCGGCCGCAAGATGATCCCGCACTCGATCGCCATGGTGGTGCACGTGCTGAACCGCGCCGCCGAGCGCATGGCGAACTGATGGCCGCGCGCCGCATCCTCCGCAGGGCGGCGCAGGCCGCCGCAAGCGCCATGCTGCTCGCGGGTGCGGCGGCATTTGCGGCGCCTGCCGCATCGCCCGGCGCGGGCGCGCCGCTGGCCGCCCGCATCGACGGCGAACCGCTCTACGCGCTCACGGTCGACACCCTATGGCAGCAGCGCCGCGCCGGCAAGTCCACGCTCGAACGGCGCGCCATGCTGGACGAACTGATCTCGCAGCGCCTGCTGGCCGCGCGCACCGAGGCCACGGCGCCGCCTGAACCGGCCGGAACGCCGGTCGCCTTCGCAGCGGATGTCGTCGTCGAAGACCGCCTGGCCGGCGCGCTGCGCGACGTATATGGCAAGGACCTCGACGCCGCGGTGGCCGCGCTCCCCGGCGGCACGCTCGACAGCGTCATCACGGCGCAAGCGCCGATCCCGCAAGCGCAACTGGACGCCATCTTCGGTAGCCAAGGCCCGCTGCTGCTGGAGATCGCGCTGACGCCCGCGCAGCAAGCGCAGGCCGGTAAGATTGAAGTGCTGCGCTACCGGTTTCCCTGCAGCGAAGAGAGGAGTATCAGCCTGTATGACGTTTACCACCGCCAGAATGTCCAGGGCCGGCTCGCGCTGACGCAGCAACCGGCAAAAGTCGCCGAACAGCAGGCCCGCCGCATCCTGGCGGACGCCTTCATCCAGCACTGGGCCCGCCAGCGCTTTGGCGCCGAAGCGGTCGCCGACCTGCGCCGCGCGATTGCCGACGGCGAAACGGTGGCAGCGCTGCAACGCCTGCATGGCGTCGGCCTGGATACCGACTCCGGCAGCCCGCTGCTGAATCGCCTCGCAAGCGAAGCCAGTCCCGCCGAAATCGAAGTCTTTTACCGGCAGCACAAGGACCTGTTCGCCCGTATTGAGAAAGTGCGCGCGCGGCATATCCGCCTGGCCGACGAAGCGCAAGCCCAGCGCGCGCTGAACGCCCTGCAAGGCGGCGCCAGCTTCGCCGCCACGGCCAGCAGCATGTCGCGTGCACGCGACGCCACCAAGGGCGGAGACCTGGGCTGGATCAGCGCCGACGGCCGCAAGGACTGGCTCGCCAGCCTTGCCTTCAGCCAGGAACCCGGCAAAGCATCGATGCCCGTGCGGGCACCGGTGGGGCCGAACGACCCGGCCTATTGGGAAATCGTGCTGGTGGAAGAGCGCGTGCAAGGCGCGCATCCACTGGAATCGGAAACCGTGCGATACCAGGCCAGCCGCATGATCGCGGCGAAGAAGGCGGTGCAGCGGCTGAATGACATGGCCGATCAAGCGCGCAAAGCGGCGCGCATTGACATCGTGGAGGTGCAATGAAGCGCCGGTCCGTATTGGCGGTGGCAATGGCCGGCTGTGGTGCGCTTGGCATCTGGTGGCTGGGCGGCCATGGCGCGGGCAGCGATGCCGTAGCACCGGTTGCGGCGCATCCTCCCGTAGCCGTCAACGCCGCGGTGCCGGCCGTCGTCGTGGCCCCCGCCGCTAATGAAAAGCAGGCCAGCGAAGCGCCGGATGGGGACGGCTTGAAGCGCGTACCGCTCCCCCCGGTCGACACGCGTGCACCGGCGTGGATCTCGATGGCGCAAGCGCGCGAAACGGGCGACGAACGCACGCCCCCGATTGAACGCAGCGCGCCGGCGGAGCATCCTGATGCCGGCCTGCTGGCCGACCATGACGCCTATGCAGCCTACGAACTGGCGCAAAAACAGCGCCTTGCCGCCGCCTATGTCCAAGCTGCCGCCCCCGAGCTGAGCCGACTCCAGGCCGACCTGGAGCGCGGCCGCGAAGCCGGCATCCCGCCGGAAGAACTGGCCCGAGTGGCTGAAAAGATCCGCCGAATTGACCAGCAACGGCAAGCCGCCACGGCGATGCTCTCAAAGTAAAAGTCGGGGTCAGGTCTGTCATTTGGACACGCAACGCGCACTTTTGATTTTTCTCAAAGCATGTCCGAGCGAAATAAATGCGCGTTAGCCGAGATCGCAAAAATGCTGCGTATTGATTTATCTCAAAGGTGCGTAGCGCGTGTCCAAATGACAGACTTGACCCCGAATTTAAGCCAACGCTTGCGCGAGGGGTTTGATGACCGGGTCCGCAGTCCAGTAGGCGGTGTGCGATAGCGGGTTCCAGCTTTTGGTCATGAAGTCGAGAATGCCTTGGCCGGCGTTGATGGCGCGGTCTTCCACCAGCGTTTCGTAGCCGCCTTCCAGCGGTTGCAGCGGCCAGCCTAACGCGTCGTCTGGATCGTACAGGTTGAGCCAGCTGAAGCCGGGGTTCGGCTTGATTATCGGCTTGACGTCCATGCGCTGGTGGGCGGCGACGAAGACGGGAATATTGCAGCCAGTGGTCACGAAGGTGCGCACCGTGCCGCATTGCAGGAATTTGCGCTGTTCCGCCGTCAGGCTGTCGGCCATGCGGCCCGGTTTCCAGATGCCTGCAGTGACCGCGCCGCCGCCGGCGCGTTTTTGCGCGTCGTAGATGAAGCTGGACATGACCTGGCAGCCCAGCGAGTGCGCCAGCAGGACGATTTCCGTGTCCGGCCCGCGGTTGGCGAGGATCGCCAGCAGGGCGCGGGCGATCTCCATTTGCGCCAGTTCGTAGACGGAGTCGTCGTACTCTTTGCGGTTTTCCAGTCCGGCCGCATCGGCAAAGCCGAACAGGATGAATTTGCGCAGCTGCTCGTAGCGTACCGTGGCCCGCTCGCGCGTGCGGTTCCATACGTCCTGCTCGTTGGGTTTGAGCAGGTGCTGGTAGTACACGCTGTGCACGTCGACGTTGACGAAGGCGGCGCCCATCTGGTGCGACAGGGCGCGCCGCATGTCGTCGGCATAGTCGAGCGCTTGCTCGCCCATGCCGTGGATCGTGAGCAGTGCGATCTTGGCCATCACGCGGCCACCTTGGCGGGTACGCCGCGCAGGCGGTAGCCGATGTACAGGACCAGCAGCCAGACCGGGATCAGGTAGACCGAGATGCGGTCGGAGCTCATATACATGATCACTAGGATGCCCGCCAGGAAGGCCAGGCACAGGTAGTTGGTGAATGGGTAGCCCCAGCTCTTGAAGCCGGTCTGCTGGCCGTCCGCCTGTTTTTGCGCGCGGAAGCGCAGGTGGATCCAGCTGATCATGCCCCAGTTGATCACCAGCGAGGAGACCACGAGCCCCATCAGGAAGCCGAATACCTGGCCCGGCATGAAGTAGTTCAGTACCACGCAGATGCCGGTGGCGAGCGCGGATACGCCCAGCGCCGCCAGCGGTACGCCACGCTTGTTTACCCCGAGTAGGGCTTTGGGCGCATTGCCTTGCTTGGCCAGGCCGTACAGCATGCGGCTGTTGGAGTACACGCCGCTGTTGTAGACGGACAGCGCGGCCGTCAGCACCACCACATTGAGCG
Organism: Pseudoduganella violaceinigra DSM 15887; assembly: GCF_000425385.1. Taxonomy (GTDB): domain Bacteria; phylum Pseudomonadota; class Gammaproteobacteria; order Burkholderiales; family Burkholderiaceae_D; genus Rugamonas; species Rugamonas violaceinigra. Next base: position 97,874 of record NZ_AUDI01000004.1, read on the forward strand.
CATTGGCAACGAAATTGTCGTTCAGCGCGTGGAAGATCATGACGAAGGGGCTGCCGCCGGTCGCCACTTTCTGCCATGGGTAGAGCGAGAGCAGGACGGCCAACGCGCCGATGTAAAAGATCAGGATGCGGTAGATGGCCTGGTTGGTGGCCTTGGGGATGGTTTCGGACGGGTTGCTGGCTTCGGCGGCGGTAATGCCGACCAGTTCCAGTCCGCCGAAGGAGAACATGATGACGGCCATCGCCAGCACCAGTCCCGACAAGCCGTTGGGGAAGAAGCCGCCGTGCTGCCACAGGTTGGCGACGCTCGCTTCCGGACCGGCGGTGCCGGTGGCCAGCAGGTAGCCGCCGTACACGATCATGCCGACCACCGCCACGACTTTGATGATGGCGAACCAGAATTCCATTTCGCCGTAAGCGCGTACATTGGCCAGGCTGATGGCGTTAATGATCAGGAAGAAGGCGAGGGCGCTGACCCAGGTCGGGATGCCCGGCCACCAGTGCTGGACGTAGATGCCGACCGCTGTCAGTTCGGCCATGCTGACCAGCACATACAGCACCCAGTAGTTCCAGCCCGACATGAAGCCCGCCATGTGGCCGCAGTATTTGTCGGCAAAGTAGCTGAAGGAGCCGGCCACCGGTTCGTCGACCACCATTTCGCCCAGCTGGCGCATGATGAGGAAGGCAATGAAGCCGGCCAGCGCGTAGCCGAGCAGCACCGAGGGGCCGGCCATCTTGATGGTTTGCGCAATGCCCAGGAAAAGGCCCGTGCCGATGGCGCCACCCAGCGCAATCAGCTGGATATGGCGGCTCTTCAGGCCCCGTTTCAGTTCTGTCATGTATGGCGTCCTGGTGTGGAAGTGGTGAAAGGCACTGATTTTACATCCTCCCCAGGCAATAATGTCATTTTCGCACTGCCGCATTTTGTGCGAGCTCTCTTTGACCTGGATCAAGTTTTTTGGCCTGGGCCTTGGATATGCTGCAAATATGCTCACACTTAAATTTCTCGGCGCCACCGGCACCGTGACCGGCTCCAAATACCTGCTGCGCCATGGCGACGACCCGGTGCTGGTGGACTGCGGCCTGTTCCAGGGGTATAAGCAGCTGCGCCTGCGCAATTGGGAGCCTTTTCCCGTGCTGCCGGCGGCCATCCGCGGCGTGGTGCTGACCCATGCCCATCTCGATCACAGCGGCTTTTTGCCGGTGCTGGTCAGCGAGGGGTTTCGCGGCAAGGTGTTCTGTACCGAGGCGACGCGCGATTTGTGCCGTATCCTGCTGCCCGATAGCGGCCGCCTGCTGGAGGAGGAGGCGCTGTATGCAAACCGCCACAACTTTTCCAAACATAAGCCGGCCTTGCCCCTGTATTCCGAGGCCGATGCGCTGCGCGCGCTGGAGCATCTGGTGGCGGTGCCGGTCGGGCACGAGTTTTCGCCTGCGCCGGAAATGCTGGGCCGCTTCCAGTTGGCCGGCCACATCCTGGGCGCCGCTTCGGTGTCGCTTCGCTGCGATGGACGCACGGTGATGTTTTCCGGCGATGTGGGCCGGCCGAACGATCCGATCATGCGGCCGCCGACTGCCCCGGGCGCCTGCGATTACCTGGTGGTGGAGTCGACTTATGGCGACCGCCGCCACGCGCCGTCCGACCCTGCCGGGCAATTGGCGGACGTCATTAGCCGGACCGCGGCGCGCGGCGGGGTGACCGTGATTCCTGCTTTCGCGGTGGGCCGTGCACAGGAGCTGCTGTATGAAATCTGGAAGCTCAAACAGGCCGGTGCGATTCCGGCTGCGCTGCCGGTCTATCTGAATAGTCCGATGGCGGTCGATGCCACGCGGCTCTACATCAAGCACCACGACCAGCACCGGCTGGACGAGCGCAGTTGCCACGCCCTGGGCCAGGTGGCGCACATCGTCAATAGCGTGGAGGAGTCGATGGCGCTGAACCGGCGCCAGGCGCCGATGGTGATCATTGCTGCCAGCGGCATGGCGACGGGCGGCCGTGTGCTGCATCATTTGAAGGCTTTCGCCGGCGATTCCCGCAATACCATCCTGTTTGCCGGCTTCCAGGCGGCGGGCACGCGCGGGGCGCGCATGCTGGCGGGCGAAACCTCGGTCAAGATCCATGGCGAGTATTTCCCGGTCAGGGCGCGCGTGGAATTGATCGGCAACCTGTCGGCGCATGCCGATGCCGACGAAATCCTGGACTGGCTGTCGCAGTCGCCGGCTGCGCCGCGCCAGGTGTTCGTGACCCATGGTGAACCGGCAGCGGCGGATGCGCTGCGCCTGCGCATTGCGGAGCAACTGCATTGGCCCTGCCGCGTGCCAGACTATCTTGATGAAGTGGTGCTGGCGTAGGAGCTTCCGTGGCCATGCTCGACATTTCGCTCGCGGCACTGGCCGGCGCGTTGCTTGCAGCGGCCCTGACGGCCTGGCTGATGCTGCGCCGCGTGGCGGGCATTTCACGCCTGCTGCGCCAGCGCATGCGCAGCGCGGCGGCGCGTGAGCATCTGGTGGCCAAGGTGTTCGACGCGACTTCCGAGGGCATCCTGGTGGTCGGCCGCGACATGCGCATCATCGAGGCCAATCGCGCTTTCGTCGCGATGAGCGGCTATGCGCGCCACGAGCTGCTCGGCCAGCATCCGCGCATCATGCAGTCGGGGAAGCAGAACGCGGAATTCTATAAGGCGATGTGGCAAGGCTTGCTGGGTACCGGCCAGTGGCAGGGCAAGGTATGGGACCGGCGCAGCGATGGCAGCTTGTTTGCCGCCCACCTGACGTTGAGCACGGTGCGCGACGAACAGGGCAAGGCGCAGCACTATTTCGGGCTGTTCACCGATATCACCGAGGAATGCGCGCGCCAGGAGGAGATCGAACAGATGGCCTTCATGGATCCGCTCACGCGCCTGCCCAACCGGCGCCTGATGGAGGACCGTCTGCAGCAGGCCCTGGCCTTTGCGGCCCGCACCGGCAAGCTGGTGGCGGTGTGCGTGATGGACCTGGACGGCTTCAAAGAGGTCAACGACACTTTCGGCCATGAGGCGGGCGATGCGGTGCTGGTGGAAGTGGCGGGTCGGCTGCAGCAGCTGGTGCGGGCCAACGACACGGTGGCGCGCCTGGGCGGGGACGAATTCGTGCTGCTGCTGGCGGGGCTGAACGATGTCGGCGAGGCGGAGGAGATCGTCGAACGCGCGCTGGCTGCCGTGCGGGCGCCGGTGCGGCTGGCGGACGGGCAGCCCGCCTTGGTGTCGGCCAGCATCGGGCTGGCCGTTTTCCCTCATGATGCGCAGTTGGCGCAGGACCTGCTGCGGCGCAGCGACGCTGCCATGTACGCGGCCAAGCGCCAGGGCCGCGATCGCTGCCAGCGGGCGCAGGCCCGTGCCTGATATTACAGGCTTTCCTGCACGGTGCGGCCGTTCAGCGGCTGGGTCGGGCGGGCGTTGTGCTTGTAGACATGGGTGAAGCGCTTCAGCTGGGCGTCCGACATTTCGACCGGCGTCTTGAGTACGAACCAGTTGACTTCTTCGCTGCACGGCGGCGTGGTGAGCGAGCCGGCGAAATTGTAGTAGCCCTGGGTCGCCGGCAGCAAGGTGCCGATGTCGATGCTGACGCCGGCGACGTCCTGAACCTGGCCTTTTTCCTGCGGCAGGGCATCCCACAGCGACTGCACCAGCGGGTTGTCGGCGCCTTTGCGGAACAGTACGGCCACCACCGCCAGCTTGCCTTCCTCGTTCTTGTGCACCAGGTGGGCTACCATGGGATAGCTGCGGCCGTTGATCTTTTCTTCGCTCGGCTTGTGGAAGTGGAACTGCAGCAGCTCATAGCGTTTGCCGTCGATGGCGACGCTGCTGCCCGGCGCGTAATTGACCTGGATGGTATGGCCGTTGTCCAGGATCTTCAGCGGCGAAGGCTGGTAGGCAAATTCCAGCGGCGGCAGCTTGGCCTTGCTGGTTTTGCGGATATCGATGGGGGACTGGTTATGCCCCAGCTTGCAGGTGGCGAAGTCCTGCTCCAGCTGGGACCAGTGCTGCGGGCCGGTGGCGCCGTCGTAGGTCCAGTGGGCGGGCTTGTCCGCGGCGAAGGCCGCTGCGGGCAGAAGGGCGGTGGTAAGCAGCATTGCGAGAGTTCGTTTCATCATGCAATCCTTTCGTGGTTGTGTGCCGGGCGCAGATTATGCGCGATAAATTGATCCGGGTCATTACGCTTGGCGACGGCGATCGCTTAGGCTGGGCGAAAGGAGTGACACATGGGATACGCACTACGTGCCAAGCGGCTTGGCATCGATACTTACCAGCAGCCGGTGGCCTATATGCGGCGCGATTGCAAGGTATGCCGTGCCGAGGGATTCGAGGCGCAATCGCGCATCGAGCTGCAATGCGGCCCGCGCATTGTGGCCGCCACGCTGAACGTGGTCGATGGGGGCTTGCTCGATGCTTCGGACATCGGCCTGTCCGAAGCGGCTTGGGAAGCGCTGGGCGCGGCGCCCGGCGTTGCCGTGACCGTGCGCCATCCGGCGCCGCTGGTCTCATTTGCGGCCGTGCGCGGCAAGATCCACGGCCGCCCGCTGGACGAGGAGGCAGCGCAGGCCATCATTGCCGATATCGCGGGCGGGCGTTATCCGGACATCCATCTCGCCAGCTTCATCACCGCCGTTTCCGGCAACCGGCTCGACCTGGCGGAAACCATCGCCCTGACGCGCGCCATGGCGGCGGCCGGGCAGCGCATGCGGTGGCCGGCCCAAGTGGTGGTGGACAAACACTGCGTGGGCGGGCTGCCGGGCAACCGCACCACGCTGCTGGTGGTGCCGATTGTGGCCGCCTGCGGCATGACCATGCCCAAGACATCGTCGCGCGCCATCACGTCACCCGCAGGCACGGCCGATACCATGGAAACCCTGGCGCCGGTGGCGATCGGCATCGATGCCATGCGGCGCGTGGTGCAGCAGGAGGGCGGCTGCATCGTCTGGGGCGGCAGTGTGACCTTGAGTCCGGCCGACGATGTGCTGATCCGCGTCGAACGCCCGCTGGAACTCGATAGCGACGGCTTGCTGGTGGCGTCGGTCCTGTCGAAAAAGCTGGCGGCGGGCGCCAGCCATGTCTTGATCGATATTCCCGTCGGCCGCACGGCCAAAGTGCGCTCCGAGCAGGCTGCCCACCAGCTGGCGGCGCGGCTGGAAGGGGCCGGACAGGCCTTGGGCCTTGCGGTGCGCTGCTTGCTGAGCGACGGCAGCCAACCGGTCGGCGTGGGCATCGGCCCGGCGCTGGAGGCGCTCGATGTGCTGGCGGTCCTGCAAGGCGCGGTGGATGCGCCGCAGGACCTGCGCCAGCGCGCGCTCACGCTGGCGGCGGGCGTGCTGGAGCTGGGCGGGCGCGCCGCACCCGGCGAAGGCTTGGCGCTGGCCATCCAGACCCTTGATTCCGGCGCGGCATGGCGCAAGTTCCAGGCCATTTGCGCGGCCCAGGGCGGCATGCGCCAGCCGCCGCTTGCGCCCTGTTCGCACGTGCTGGAAGCGCGCCATGCCGGGCGCGTCGTCGCCATCGACAACCGCAAGCTGGCGACGCTGGCAAAGCTGGCCGGTGCGCCGCATGCGGCGGCGGCCGGTGTGCGTTTTTTTGCGCCGCTTGGCGGCATGCTGGGGGTGGGGCAGCCGGTCCTTTCCATCCATGCCGATACGCCAGGCGAACTGGCTTATGCATTGGAGTTTGCCGAAGCCCAAAGCAATCTGGTGACGGTGGAGGATGCGTGAGCAGGATCCTGCTGCCCCTCTAGCGGTGTGGCGTGTCGTTGCGCGCCGCGATGGCCCGGTTCAGGCGCTCCATTGTTTCTGTCGGCACGTCCCTGCTGCAGACGATATGGCGTTTCAGGCCGGGCGGCATGTCGCTGTAGTCGACCAGCACCAGCGTGCGCAGTTCGGGGTGATTGACGCGCAGGTAGTTCCAGTCTTCCCGGTCCACAAACATGTAATCGGCACGGCCCACGGAGACCATGCGGAACATGGCCGCGGTTTCCACGGTGCGGCGCATGATGCGGTTCTGGCTGCCGGCGATCAGGGCGTCCAGTTCGGGGCCGTAGGAAACGCCGTCGATCACGCCCAGGGTCAGGGTTTGGTCCGCCAACAGGGATTTCAGGTTGGTGTGGGACTTGATGCGGGCCGCCACGGCCGGCACAGCCAGCACGGCGTGCGGCTGGTCGGCGTGGATGGGAACGCTGTACTGGGCCACCGCTTCGCGCTCGGGCAGCCGGTACCAGCTGATCGAACAGTAGTTTTGCATGCCGTGCGCGAAATTGGCCCAGATGCGCTTTTGCGGCTCGTTGACGAACTGCGCCTGCACTCTGGCAGCGGCAAATACCTGTTTGGCGCGTTCCAGCATGAAGCCTTTCGCGACGCCGTTTTCAAAGTAATAGTAGGGCGGCTTCTCGCGCCAGGCCACGGTCAACGGTGCGTCGGCCAAAGCGCCTGCCGCGCCGCCCGCCGCCACCAGTCCGATTAAATATTTCTGCCACATGCTGCCATTATAATAGGATGAAGCCCGCAGAAAGGAGTAGTACGATGTTCAGCCGTCCCCACGTAGCACCCCGCATGTTTGACGACCCTTCCGCAGCACTGGCCCAGGTCCGGGCAATTTATGATGAAAGCATCCGCTTCCTGCGTGAATCCCTGCAGCGCTTTGTCGAGGGCGAAACGCCCACCGAGCGCGTGCGCGCCTGCTATCCCTACGTGCGCGTCCAGACTGAAACGGTGGCGCGCGCCGACTCGCGCCTGTCCTTCGGCTTTGTGGCCGGCCCCGGCGCCTTCGAAACCACGCTGACCCGGCCCGATTTGTTCGAAGGCTATTATCAGGAACAATTCCGCCTGCTGCTGCAGAACCACGGCCAGCAGCAGATGCAGCTTAAAATCGGGCTGAGCGCGCAGCCGATTCCGATTCACTTCTCGTTTGCCGAGCATGATCATATCGAAGGCAGCCTGAGCGCCGAGCGCCGCCAGCTGATGCGCGACGTGTTCGACCTGCCCAACCTGGCCGCCATGGATGACGGCATCGCCAACGGCACCTACGAGGCGCCGCCGGGAGAGGCGCAGCCGCTGTCGCTGTTCACGGCGCCGCGCGTCGACTATTCGCTGCAGCGCCTGCGCCATTACACCGGCACATCGCCGGAGCATTTCCAGAACTTCGTGCTGTTCACAAACTATCAGTTCTACATCGATGAATTCGTGCGCCTCGGCCACGAGTTGATGGCCAGCCCCGACAGCGACGGCTATGTGGCCTTTGTGGAGCCGGGCAATATCGTCACGCGCCGCGTTGGCCACGCCATGCAGCCGGGCGACGACCTGGGGGCCGCGCCGCCGCGCCTGCCGCAGATGCCGGGCTACCACCTGGTGCGCGCCGACGGCAGCGGCATCACGATGGTGAATATCGGCGTTGGGCCTGCCAACGCCAAGACGGCCACCGACCATATCGCCGTGCTGCGTCCGCACGCCTGGCTGATGCTGGGCCACTGCGCCGGCCTGCGCAATACCCAGCAGCTGGGCGATTATGTGCTGGCGCACGGCTATGTGCGCGAGGACCATGTGCTGGACGAGGATTTGCCGCTGTGGGTGCCGATTCCGGCCCTGGCCGAGGTGCAGGTGGCGATCGAATCGGCGGTGGCCGAAGTCACGCAATTGGGCGGGCATGACCTGAAGCGTGTGCTGCGCACCGGCACCGTGGCCAGCACCGACAACCGCAACTGGGAACTGCTGCCGCAGCGCACGCCGGAGCGCCGTTTCAGCCAGAGCAGGGCGGTGGCGCTGGACATGGAAAGCGCCACCATCGCCGCCAACGGTTTCCGCTTCCGCGTCCCCTACGGCACGCTGCTATGCGTCAGCGACAAGCCGCTGCACGGCGAGATCAAGCTGCCGGGTATGGCCAACCAGTTCTACCGCGACCGTGTCGACCAGCACCTGCGCATCGGCATCCGCGCGCTGGAACTGCTGCGCGGCCTGGGGTCGGCGAAGCTACATAGCCGCAAGCTGCGCAGCTTCGCCGAAGTGGCCTTCCAATAGCGCCTTAGCGCGCCGGGACCAGTTTGCGGAAGCGCGCGATCGCTTCCGCGGGCTCCAGTTCGTCCAGTTCGAACAGTCGGCGCACTTCGATTTCGCAATCGCGTTCGCCAAAGGGGGCGGGGAAGGCGCGCGTCCACTCCAGCGCCACGTCGCGCGAAGGCACGTCGATCAGGGTATAGCCGGCGATCAGTTCCTTGGTTTCGGCAAATGGGCCGTCCACCACGCTGGGGCGGCCTTTTTTATACTGCACGCGCCAGCCGGCGGAGCTGGGTTTCAGGCCGTTGGCATCGACCAGGTAGCCGGCGGCCGCCAGTCTTTCGTGGTACGCCGTCATGGCGTCGACGATGGCCGGATCGGGCAATACATCGGATTCGGAAATGGCGTTGGAACGGACAATGATCATGAAACGCATGCTTTTCTCCTGACAGGCGGGTGCGGAATTGCGCCCGCTTCCTTGTCACGACGTTTGGCGACAGCTTAGTTCGACATGGCGGCCAGACGGCGCACGGCAATCAGCCCCAGGATGTCGATCAGGGTATGAGCGAAGATCGCCGCCAGCAGGCCCGCGTAGCGGTAGACCAGGCCGAACACCAGGCTCATGCCCAGCACGCTGCCGGCCTGCAGCAGGGCGGTGCGGTCGAAGCGGCCGAAGTCGTAGGCCTGGGCGTGCAGGAGCAGGAACAGCAATGAACTGGGCCAGATGCCGATCAGCGGCTGCAGCGCGGCACGGAACAGCAATTCCTCGCCGATGCCTGCCGCCAGTGCGATCCACAGCGGGTTCAGGCCGGTCAAGTCGAGGCGCCCATAGCTGTCGGCCGTGCGGCGGACGGTTTCGGCACTGGGCTTGCGCAAGGCGCTGAACAAGGAAACGCTGCCCATCGCCAGGCCCAGCACCGTTCCCGCCAGCGCCTGCTGCGGCCAGGGCAGGCCTGCCAGCAGGGCGTCCGGCAACGGCGCTTCCTGGACGAAATGGAGCAAGGACAGGCCAAGCACGACCATGGCCAGGCAGATGAGCAGCTGGCGGCGTAATGAAAATGCTTCCATCGCGCCGCCGCCAGGGTCAGATCATGCTTTCAAAGATGATCTTCCACTCGCTGCCTTCGCGCGCCCAGTATTGGCGCTTGCGCTGGGTGGAGCGGTTCTTGCCGATCTTCGATTCGATGGTGAAAGTGCTGACCAGCATGTCTTCGCGGCTTGGGTAGCGGAAGATGGTCACTTCGCTCAGCGTCACGCTGAGGCCGACCACGCTGGCCAGGGCCCGCATGTCCTTCTCGTACCAGGTCATCAAGTCTTCGCCGTTGGCCGATTTGAATTTGCCGGAGTAGTTCTTTAATAAGCGCTTGCTGTCGGCGCTGACCAGGTCGGCGCGCCAGGACTCGACCAGACGGTTGGCGGTGAAGCGCTCGGCGTCCCATTTGGCCTTGCTGATGAATTCCTGGCGGTCGGCGATCACCACCGGCGTCCGGCCGATATCGACGGTGCCTTCCAGCTTGCGCAGGTCGTCATTGGTCAGCACCACGCAGCCGTCGGAGGCAAGGGGCGGGCGGCTGTAGCTGTCGGGCGGCGTCCCATGCAGGAAGATGCCGCCGCCGCTGCGGCCGTTCAGCCGGTCCCACTCGTTCGGATAATTGATGTGCAGCGCGCTGGCGCCGTAGAAGTCCGGCAGCTTGGGGCCGGACACCCGGCCCGTGATGTAATACACGCCGAGCGGGGTCTTCTGGTCGCCTTCGCGGAACTTGTCGACGCCCAGTTTGCCCTGGCTGATGTAATAGTCGGTGACGAACTTGAGCTGGCCGTTGCTGTTCTGGTAGACATACAGGCGCGATTGCGCCGCATCGACCACCAGCACATGGCGCATGTCGGCGCGCAGCTGCAGCACCGAGCGCGGCGCCAGCTCGGGGTCCGGGCGCGCCATCAGCGATTGCAGGCGCACGCGTGCTTCGTCGCGCAGCTCTTTCAGTTTATCGCTATGGGCGTTGATGCCTGCGCCCAGCTGGGTCACAGGCTGGGTATGCATCAGCAAAAGGTCGCCGCGGATCAGGTGGCCGACGCGGAAATTCGGGTAAGCCTGCACCAGGACGTCGGCCTTGGCCATCGCTTCCTGCAATTGGCTGGCGCGCAGATCCTTGTAAATTTCGAGCAGCATGATTTCCGGCGCTTGGCTGGCGCGCGGGGCTTCGGCGGGATGGATGGACTTGGCCATGCCAATCCCGGTTGGCGCGAACAGGGCGCACGCCGCCATCAGTACGGCAACCGCACCGCAACTCGCTTGCTTCAACTTCTTCATCAGCTCCCCGACTGCTCTTGCTTGATCAGCCAATTCTTGCCTTGCTTCTCCAGTACCAGGGTCTTGCGTCCGGTGGTGCTGAGGCGGTCCGACACGTATTTCTGGCGGAATTTCACGGTCGCGGTATTGCCGTTGACCGTGATTTGCGGCGACTCGACGGTCACCTTGATATGGCCTTTGCCCTCGATACGGGCGGTGCGGTCGGCTTCCCACGCCTTGCGGTTCTGCCCCTTCGGTGTCTGGAAGTTGCCGCCGTAGGCATTCAGATAGCCTTTCATATCCTGCGAACTCCAGGCGCTGGCCCAACTCTCGACGGCCTTGATGACGTCCGCGCCATCGCTGTCTTCCTGCCTGGATTTGTCCGCCACCTTCTCGGCTTTCGGCTCGGCCTTTGCCAATTGTACTGCGGGCGCAGGACTAGGGGCGGCAACCGGCGGCGCCACGGGAATCGGCTTGGCTTGCGCCACGGCCGGGGCGCTGGCGGCAGGCTTGCTCTGGGCCATAACCGGTGGCGCTGCGGGAGCAACCGGGGCCGGCGCCGATGCCGGTTTGGCTGGCGTCGGTGCTGCTTTGGCAGGCGCAGGCGCCGGGACAACTGGGGCCGGCCCAGGAGCCGCCTGCGCGAGCACTGGGGCTGGCGGCGCTGCTACCGGCGGCAATGGTTTGGCCGTCGTCGCGGCGATTGCCGCCAGCGGCGACGCCGGCTCGCCTTTCGGCGTCAGCGTGTGCACCATGGCCAGTTTTGACTTGGGCGCAGGTTGCTGGGTCGAGTCGGCCAGCTGCATGGCCTTGTCGTAAGACTGGCTGGCCAGCTTGGCATACACATCGCCCAGGTTCTCGTGGGCGGTGGCGTACGTGGGGTTGGTGCGGATGGCGCGTTCCAGCGCTACGCGGGCCTTGTCGAAGTTGCCGGCCGCCGCGTGCAGCACGGCCAGATTGTTATATGGCTCCGGTAATTCCGGATAATCTTCCGTCAGTTTTTGGAAAATATTAATTGCGTCGGCAGTTTTGCCTTGCTCGGACAAAATCATGCCTTTAATAAATCGCAATTGCGCGTCCTTTGGTCGTTGTGTTAATGCAACATCGACCTTGGTCAAAGCGGCTGGTAATTGCCCGCTGCGCAACATTTTGTTGATGTCGGAAACCTCATCGGCATGTGCCGAAATGCAGGCCAGAAGTAGCGCTGCCCCTAGCGCCAGGGCTGTACGAGAGGAAATTTGCAGTGCCTGCATTTATTATTTTGCCGACGGGAAATAAAGTCCAATTTTATCAAATATCAGCGGCGTGAATATACTTAAGGGATGGAATTAAGCATTACACAAGAGGATGCCGGACATACAACGGAAGGTTTACCGTTGTATTTATTTACGCTCGGCAATAAAAATGGGCTGCAAATTCGCATCAGCACGTTGGGTGCTGCGATCGTCGGGCTGCATGCCCCCAATCGTCATGGCCTTCTGGCCAATATTGTGTATAGCAAGGCAATGGATGCCGGCATCCATCTCCTGCCTGCGCCGGGCCATGCCCTGCATCGGCTGGCGTGGCATGCTGTGCCGCTGGTGGAAGATGCCAGAGTGGGATTGCGCCTGGTCAGCCCCGGTCCGCATGCCGTGGTGGCGACGTATTTCCTCGACGATACGAACGAGCTCTCGCTGCGTTGCGAAGCTGCCGCTGCTGCTCACTCATCGGTCTGCCTGCGCATGGCGTTTAACCTGGCGGGCGAGGGAGATGTGCTGGCGCAGCTCCTGACCGTGCGCGCGGCACGCGTTGTGCCGACGGGCGCGCATGAGCAGGAAGTCGCGGGCACGCCATGGGATTGCCGCCTGGCGCGGCCGGTCGGCGAGCTGCCGGGACAGGCGCGCTATCTATTGGAGCCCGGCGCCGGCATCGTGCTGCGGCTGATGGACCTTGCCAGCGGGCGTCTGCTGAATATGTCCACCGATGCGGCGAGCTTGCGGCTGGGCGCCGGCGAACCGCCTTCGCACCTCTGGCTGGAACCGTGCATGGCGGCGGCGGGCGGCACGCTCAGGCTGCAGTTCGGCACAGGGGCTTAACGAAGACACAATGTTAATATTTGGGCTCCGCCATCACCGAGCCTGCCCATGAGCATCGTGTTCTCCAGCCTGAACCACGCACAGCGCGTGCCGCTCGCTGCCGAAATACATTCGCGGCCTTTCCTGAAATTGGATGCGCCAACCTTGCTGACCCATATCGCCATCATGGGCGAGGAGGGCCAGCAGGAATTGCTGGCGGAGCTGTGCGGCCATTTCGGCGTGGCGGCGCCGGCGGCGGGCGGAAAATACTTCAGCCACGACTTCGGCCGGTTCCGCCTGAAGTGGGAGCTGCACACGGAATTCGCCACGTTCACCTTCGCGGAAACCGTGGCCAGCATGCCGTTGCCGGAGGAGGCGTTCAGCAGCATGCCGTCGCGCCATCTGCCGGAACAATGGCTGTTGCGGCTGCAGGGCAGGGTGCTGGTGGCGGCGCACGTTCTGCTGGGCCGTCCAGGCGGCATGCAGCAGGCGTTCGCGGAAAGCCTGCAGCGCTTGTTCCAGGGCGCGCCGCTGGCGGGCAGCCAGGTGATGAACGGCGGTGAAATGTGGACCGATTTCGCCATCCACGCCGACGGTTTCAGCCGCTTCGTGATTTGCGATGCGGGCATGTACGAACAGCAGTCCGGCCGCCTGGTGCAGCGCGTGCTGGAGATCGAAACCTACCGCATGATGGCGCTGCTTGGCTTGCCCGCGGCGCAAGACGCGACGCCGGAACTGAACGCGGTGGAAGCCGAACTGGCGACCCTGGCTGGCGCCCTGGTGGAAGCCGACGGCAAGATCGACGACGGCACCACCGAGCAGATGCTGCTTGACCGCATTACTCACCTGGCTGCGCGCATCGAAAAGGTGTCGGCCGATACCAGTTACCGCTTTGCCGCGGCCAAGGCGTACTTCGGCCTGGTCAACGCCCGCATCGACGAATTGCGCGAGCTGCGCATCGAAGGCACGCCGACCGTTGAGGAATTCATGGACCGCCGGCTGGCGCCCGCCATGAAAACATGCGAAGCGGTGGCGGCGCGCCAGCAGGCGCTGGCCGGACGCATTGCCAATTGCAACGACTTGCTGCGCACCCGCGTGGGCATTGTGCAGGAGGCGCAAAACCGCAAGATCCTGCAGTCCATGAATGCCCGCGCGGCGCAGCAACTGCGCCTGCAGCAGGCGGTGGAAGGTTTGTCGGTGGCGGCAATCTCGTATTACCTGGTCGGACTGATCGGCTACACCGCCAAGGGTGCCAAGGTGGCGGGCGCCGCCGTCAATCCTGATTTGCTGATGGGCGTAATGGTGCCCGTCGTTGCGCTGGGCGTGTGGATCGGACTGCGCTGCATGCACAAGCGCCTGCATCAAGCATGAAGCGCGCATTCCGCTCCATCGCCGCCCTGGCATTGGCCGCCGCCCTGACGGCGTGCGCACCTGCGCGCGTCGCGCAGGGCCCGGCGCTTTCCTCCGTCAGCGCGCTGCGCTTCATCGGCGAGCAGCGCGTTCCGCATCAGGCCCTGTTTGAAGGGACCATGCTGGGCGGCTTTTCCGGCCTCGATTACGACGCGGCGCATGGCCGCTGGGTGGTCGAAAGCGACGACCGCTGCACCAAGAATCCGGCCCGATTTTACGAAGCCGAAATGGATTTCGACGCCAGTGCCTTCCGCGCGGTGCGTTTCGTCGGCATGCATTATTTCCTGAATGCGGACGGCAAGGATTTCGCCGCCAGCGCAACAGGCTGCGAACGCGCCGACGTGGAATCGATCCGCATCGATCCCCTGGACGGCAGCATGTGGTACTCCAGCGAAGGCGACCGGCGCTTTGGCCTGGATCCCTTCATCCGCCACGCCACGCGCGAGGGCGGCTTGGTGACCGAACTGCCGCTGCCGGAAAGCTTCAAGGTGCACAAGGACGAGGAGCGCGGTTCGCGCTACAATGCCACCTTCGAGGGGCTGACTTTTGCGCCGGGTGGCCGCAGCCTGTGGGCTTCCATCGAATGGCCGCTGTATGAGGACGGCCCGATCCCGACCCCGCAGCATGGCGCCATGGTGCGCATGACGCAGTTCCAGCGCGACGGTGCGGTGCTGCGCCAGTTTGCCTATCCGCTGGACGCGATTCCGGCTGAACCGGGGCCGGGCAAGGAAGCGGAGAACGGCGTTTCGGAAATCCTGGCGCTGCCGGACGGCGAACTGCTGGTGCTGGAGCGCGCGACGGTACAAGGCGCGGACGGCGTCCATACCAATTACGTACGGCTGTATGCCACCGACGCGCGCGGCGCCACCGATATCAAGACGCTGCCGGGCCTGGCCGGTGCGAACTTCATACCGGCCCGCAAGCGCCTGGTGCTGGACTTCGGCACTCTTGGCTTGCCGCGCATCGACAACTTGGAGGCGATGGCTTTCGGTCCGCGCCTGCCCAATGGGCACGCCACCATTGTGTTCGCCAGCGATGATAATTTCGGTAAGGCCCAGGTCACCCAATTCCTGCTGTTCGAAGTGTTGCCCTGACGATTATTCCATTTGGTGGAATGGTGAATTGCCGGCGGCGGCTATTCCCATCGCAGCCGGCATGGATCACACTTTCAGCATTACTTGAAGGGAGATCCCATGAAACTGTACTACCACCCGATTTCTGGCCACGCCCACCGCGCCCACCTGTTCCTGTCCTTGCTGGGGCTCGATTTCGAGCTGGTCGAAGTCGACTTGCTCAAGGCCGAGCAGAAGACCGAGGCTTTCCTCAAACTGAATCCGTTCGGCCAGGTTCCTGTGCTGGAAGACGAGGGCACCGTGATCGCCGATTCCAACGCGATCCTGGTGTACCTGGCCGCTCGCTACGGCGATGCGCGCTGGCTGCCGCAAGACCCGGTGGGCGCCGCCGCCGTGCAGCGCTGGCTGTCGGTCGCCGCCGGTGAAATCGCCAGCGGCCCCGCCACGGCGCGCATCATCAACCTGTTCAAGAAACCGCTGGACCCGGCCGATGCCATCGCCCGCGCACACCGCATCCTGGGCCTGGTCGACAGCAGCCTGGCTGGCAAGGATTGGATCGCCGCCGCCTGGCCGACGATCGCTGACGTGGCGCTCTACAGCTACATCGCCCGCGCTCCCGAAGGCAATGTCGATCTTGCGCCATATGCCAACGTCACATCGTGGCTGGCCCGCGTCGAAGCGCTGCCGCGCTTCCTGCCCTTCATCAAATCACCGGTCGGGCTGGCAGCATGAACACGCCCTGGCACGCCGGCGAAATCGCGATCCAGTCCACCCTTGGCGCGGTTGAACGCATGGACGAAATCGGCCGCAAGGTGATCCGCGACTATATGCCGGACCAGCACCGCGACTTTTTCGCCCAGCTGCCGTTCGCCGTGTTCGGCAGCGTCGATGCCGAAGGACGGCCGTGGGCCACGCTGCGTGCCGGGGAAGAAGGATTCATGCATTCGCCGGACCCGCACAGCCTGCAGCTCGCGCTGCCGGCCGATGCGGACGATCCGGCGCAGGACGGCCTGCGCGACGGCGCGGCGGTGGGCATGCTCGGTATCGAGCTGCACACGCGGCGCCGCAACCGTTTGAACGGACGCCTGCGGTCCCTGGAGGACGGGCGCTTTGAGCTGGCGGTGGCCGAGTCATTCGGCAACTGCCCGAAATACATCCACGTGCGCGATTACCGTTTCGAGCGGCTGCCGGGGGAGGAGTCCGGCTTGCCGCCGCGCCGTCTGCCGCAACTCGATGCGCTCGCACGCGACCTGATCGGGCGCAGCGGGACTTTCTTCGTTGCGACCTATTCCGGCGAAGGCGCAGGCATGCGGGTGGATGTCTCGCACCGCGGCGGCCCGTCCGGCTTCGTCCGGATCAACCGCGGCGGCGCCCTGGTGGTGCCGGATTTTGAAGGTAATCGCTTCTTTTCTACTCTCGGCAACATACTGCTGAACGGCAAGGCCGGACTGGTGTTTCCCGACTTCGACAGTGGCGGTTTGCTACAGATGAGCGGCAGCGCGAAAGTCATTCTGGAGGGGACCGAACGACACTGGGAATTCCAGCCGCAGGAGATTGTATGCCGGGAAGATGCGTTGCCAATCAGATGGGCGCTGCAAGCGAAATAGTTCTGCTACCATCGGTGGCATGGACAGGGCTTCTCCCGCTTCGCCGGGCAGGACCAGGCTGGACGCATTCACCGCCGTGTATGAACACAGCCCCTACCTGGCTTTCATGATGGATGCCGACGGCACGCTGCTGGCTGCAAATGCGCTTGCGCGCGGCTTGGCGGACGAGCTCGGCTCCGGGGAGACGGCATTCCGCCTGTTCCGCAGCTGGGCTGCCGCCGAATTGCGCGACGACGCTATTCCCGAAGCCAAACGGCGCGGTTCCTGGCGCGGCGAACTGGCCTTGCGCGCCGCCAGCGAGCAAGGGGGCGACGGGGAAGGCGCCCCGGTGTCGCTGGTGCTGGAATACTATCCGCCGCATGAAGGCCAGCCCGAGTGCTTCCGTGGCATTGCGACGCCGGTGCCGGAAATCGATTCCTACGGTTCGCGGCTGCGCTTCAAGCGCCTGTTCGACCGCCACCCGCATCCGATGTGGGTGTATGACCTGGAAACGCTGCGCTTCCTGGTGGTCAACCGGGCCGCCATGGCGGTGTATGGCTACAGCGAAGAAGAGTTCCTCGACATGACAATCGAGGATATCCGCCCACAGCACGAATTGGAGCGTTTGCGCGAAGACCTGCAGCGGTCGGTGCAATCGGCGGAGCAGCAATCGGGCGCCTGGACCCACTGCTGCAAGGATGGCCGCTGCATTCAGGTCGAAATTTCGTCCCACCCGCTGCTGATGGCCGGTCACAAAGCCCGCTTCGTCTTCGCCCACGATGTGACGGAGCGGCTGCGCATTGAACGGGCCTTGCACGCGTCGCAGGAGATGACGCAACTGGTGGTCGACCATATTCCGCACCAGATCTTCTGGAAAGACCTGGATTTGCGCTATCGGGGCTGCAACGACGTTTTCCTACAGGCGGCCGGCCTGTCGTCGCAGGAAGAAGTGGTGGGGAAAAGCGATTTCGACTTCCCCTGGTCGCACAATGCGGAGCGCATCCGCGCCGACGACGCCAGTATCATTCGCAGCGGGGTACCGCAACTGAACCGGGAAGACCACCTGCTGTTCGCCGACGGCAGCGTGCACTGGTTCCTGATCAACAAACTGCCGCTGCACGATCCCGGCGGCCGTACCATCGGCCTGCTCGGTACGATCGAAGACGTGTCCGAGCGCAAACAGGTTGAATTGATGCTGCAGCTGCATAACCGCGCGCTGGAGTCGAGCGTCAACGCCATCGCCATCACTGCCATCCATGAGGGCAGCGACGTGATCGAATATGCGAATCCGGCACTGGCCGAACTGACTGGCCATGCGGCCGCCAGCCTGGCCGGGCGCAGCCTGGAACAGTTGCTGGCAAGTGGAGAAGATGCTGCCGCCCGCACGGCGCTGCACGAAGCCATGCATGCTCAAAATGACGTGCAGCTCATATTGCGCGGGCACCGCAGGGATGGGCGGCCTTACTGGGCGCAATTGCAGGTAGCAGCAGTCGGCGGCAGCGAAGCGCGGCATACCCACCGGGTCTGCGTGCTGACCGACATGACGTCCACCATGGACTACCAGGCCCAGCTCGAACACCAGGCCAACCACGACGCGCTGACCGGACTGCCCAACCGCAACCTGTGTGGCGACCGCCTGGCGCAGGCGATCAGCTATGCGCAGCGTTACGGACATACTGTATGGGTGGCCTTCCTCGACCTGGACAACTTCAAGCTGGTGAACGACAACCTGGGCCACGGCGCCGGCGACGAATTGCTGCGCACCGTGGCGTCGCGCCTGCGCGCGTGCGTGCGCGACACGGACACCGTGGCGCGTATGGGCGGCGACGAATTCGTGCTGGTACTGCTGGACGGCCACGGTGCGACGCCTTCGCAAGCCCTGTTGCGCAAGATCCTGGACAACGTTTCAGCGCCGGTAATGTTGGGCGGGAAGGAACAGCTGGTCAATTGCAGCATCGGCGTCAGCCTGTATCCCGCCGACGCCACCGATCCGCAGATGCTGATGCGCTATGCCGATATCGCCATGTACCGCGCCAAGGAAAGCGGACGTAACCAGGTACAGTTCTACGAACCAGCCATGCATGCCCGCATCGTGGAGCGTGCCGCGATCGAGAACGAATTGCGCGGAGCCCTGTCGCGCGGCGAGATGTTCCTGGTCTACCAGCCGAAAATGAAGGTGGCATCCGGCGAGATATCCGGCGTCGAAGCCTTGCTGCGCTGGCGCCATCCGACCATGGGCTTGATCCCGCCCGGCCGTTTCATCGGCGTGGCGGAGGAGACGGGCCAGATCGTCGCGCTGGGGCGCTGGGTGATCCAGACCGCCTGTGCGCAGAACAAGGCCTGGCAGGATGCCGGCCTGCCGCCGCTACGGGTAGCGGTCAACGTGTCGGCGCGCCAGTTCCGCGACAAGGGCTTGGCCGACGACGTGGTGGAAGCATTACGCAGCAGCGGCCTGGAAGCCCAGTACCTGGAGCTGGAGCTGACCGAGAGCATGATGATGGAGAACGCCGACGAGGCGGTGGCCACCGTGCAGCGCTTGAAGAAGATCGGCGTCGGCCTGTCGATCGACGATTTCGGCACAGGCTATTCCAGCCTGGCCTACCTCAAGCTGTTCCCCATCGACTACCTGAAGATCGACCAGTCCTTCGTGCGCGACATGCTGGGCGACCCGACGGTGGCCGCCATTGTGCGTTCCGTGATTTCGCTGGGGCACAGCCTGGACTTCCGCGTCATTGCCGAGGGCGTGGAAACGGAAGGGCAATTGGCTTACCTGCGGCGCTACAATTGCGATGAAGCCCAGGGCTACCATCTGAGCCACCCGATCATGCCGGAGGAATTCGTCGTCTTGCTGAAGCAGGAGCAGTCGCGCCAACCGGCCTTGCGGCCAGCGGAAAGCAAACAGGGGACCTTGCTGTTGTTGGATGATGAACCGAATGTCCTGTCGTCACTGGTGCGGCTATTGCGCCGCGACGGCTATGAGATCCTCCAGGCGCACAATGCGCAGGAAGCGTTTTCCATGTTGGCCACGCATGAGGTGCAAGTGGTCGTCAGCGATCAGCGCATGCCCGATATGAACGGTACCGAGTTCCTGAGCCGGGTGCGCAAGCTGTATCCATCGACGGTACGGATCATCCTGTCAGGCTACGCGGAGCTGGAATCGGTGCTGGGCGCCATCAACCGCGGTGAAATCTACCGCTTCTACACCAAGCCCTGGGACGATCAGGCGCTGCGCGAAAATATCCGTGAGGCGTTCCGCTATCACGGCACGATGCGTGGCGGTGACGAGGCCACGACTGGCACCTAGGCGCCAAGCCCGATGATGGCTTGCAGCTCGGCGACGCATGGCCGGCGAAATGGCGAAATTTTCTTGGATCTTCATTGGCGCTACTGCCGATCGACGTTTCGGCGGAGCTGCCGTCGGATTTGCCGCTTGAAGCGTCGATGTGAGTTGTGCCATAATTTATATTATGGCAATAAAAAATGCAATAGATCAACCTACCACTTCCTTTGGCTGGGGATCGCCCGAAATTGATTTTTCGGCGGGTTCAAGTTTTTACCTTAACCCTAACAATGAAAAGAACTGATGGCGAATAGAAGAACGCGCATGCCGATAAACTTTAAGCAAGTGATTTCAGGTGTGGTGACCATTGCATTCGTCATTATTTGGGTCGGCGTGACACCGTTTTCTGAGCTTGCGCCAAAATGGACGTGGTTTACTCCTGAAGCAAAGAAGTTCGTTGATGGCGAATTGCTGACGTTTTGTGAAAAGATCAAATTGGAGGGTGGTTGTTCGGATCCAAAAACCATGGGGAAGCAGTACTGGATTGCCAGCAGTCCAATTGATCTGCCGGGGGAGCGCGTCGACGAAATACTGGTGAATCTGGGTTGGACGGAAAGCGCCAAATCCGCTCCAACTAACAGGGCGTACTGCAAAGGGGAGTACACATCAAAGGTTGATCAGCCGTCGGGGCGCGCGATTTCTATAGCGTTTCTCGGCGGCAGCTATAGCTGTGCCACCCGGTAGAGGGATCGCGGTTCGGCAAATGGAACGACGGAGAGAAACCACAGCAATCATTGGGCCGATTACAAACGTAAGGTGCCATCGTCAGGAGGCGACGGCCGATCAAGCAACGCTACCAGTTACGACGACTGGGCGCTTGGCAAAGGCTACATGACGCAGCAGCAGTGTAACGAGCGAAACGCCGCACGTGCTGCCGGGGTTGGGATTGGTGGAGCAGCGCTGTTCGGTGGTTAGGCTACCATCCAGGCGGAAGCCGCGGTGTCGTATGCGTCCAGCGCCACCACATATGAAAGGCCGTCTCGCTTCGCCATACTCCGATTTTCACTTCGAAGAGCAGGATGGAAACGGAGAGCGCGAGCAATTGTGGCAAGAGCGCATCGATCAATGGCGTAGCAGTGACCTTTCGCAATGCGCATCCAGGGCTTTGATAACTGTAAAAAAGGTGGATTCAGTGGTTGCTAGTTTATTGACTCCACGAGAACGAATTCATCGCAAGGAGAACTTGATGAAGGTCTGTTTTGCATTGGTTTTCCTTGTGTTTGGCACGATGCTTGCGCTAGATGGACAGGCGCAGCAGATGCCATTTGATTGGTCGATCTCTGAAGCCGACTCGAAGTACGATGAAGGAACGGGCGAGAGTGATGCGAAGGCATATCTGAGGTTGGGTGATATGGTTATTCTTGCACCGGGAAATCCACCTATTCAGTGGCGAGCCGATATTCGTGACAAGGAGTATCGACGTTTTGGCGTTGAGTGGCGGATCACTGGCGATGTGAGTATGCCGGAGTTTGAGGCGTATCGTAAAGGCTTCAACCGAATTATGGAGATAGCTGTTAAGAAGCGATTTGGAGCAGACTTCTTCGAGAAGAGTGAACGCCGAATTGATGATGCTATTCAAAAGGCGGCTCCAAAGGCGAGGAAACATTGAGCCAATGCAGCCGTGCTGTAGTTGATAGGACGCAATGAAGGACAAGCTGGTCAGTCGCTGCGCGGAAGGCAAAGGCCACGCTTGGTTCGTTCGCGGGCTACGTAGCGCGCGCCTTGCGGCGCTTGGCGCCGCGCTCCGCCATCAGTCAGTGAACTACAGCAAAGGCACAGCCCCTCCGGGGGAAATTGGCCGCTGCGCGGCCAATTGTCACATAACGCGGCATTCTGCAAAATCGCCCCCTTCGCTACGCTGCGCTTCGCTACTTGGGTCGATCGCTCCGGCTTCGCCTACGTGCCCTTCGGGTTTACGGAATAGGCGTTATGTCTCGCGCCCCTGCGCGGCTGCCAAGCCATAGTGTGCGCCTTGAGGGCGCATCAAGCGGTCAGCGTCACGGCGTGCGCGCCTATGGCGCTTACGGCCGCGCGTTGCCTTCAGTCCACTGAACACGTAACATTCCCTTTAGCACGGAGCGCACAAATGCGCACGCCCATTTGCTTGTCCGCCTCCGCCGCCGTCAGTCGATCCACCGCAAAAGCTCGTGGCTATGGCACCGTTGTCAAAAGTGGCGGAGCAGTCGTCTATTTAGCTACCACTGGTCCAGCGGCTGAAAGGCTCCATGCTGACGCCTGGAGGGACGTACCATTTCTTCCTTGCCGCATCCCATCGCGCACCAAGGCGTTTCGCCTCGTCTTTTTCGGCGTACGGTACGTTTAAAATCGTTCCTTTCGATACCTTCGCAGCTGGCGGAGCAGAAGCCTGCACCTCCTTGGCAAACGTTTCCGTGGTCCAGGAGGGGGCGGCGTCACATGGGACTTCAGTACCATCGTTCGATACGCTCACCCAACGATCGCCAGCCTCGCTGCTGATTCGTTTCACGTAAGGGGGATCAAAGGGCACAG
Source organism: Pseudoduganella violaceinigra DSM 15887 (assembly GCF_000425385.1). Taxonomy (GTDB): domain Bacteria; phylum Pseudomonadota; class Gammaproteobacteria; order Burkholderiales; family Burkholderiaceae_D; genus Rugamonas; species Rugamonas violaceinigra. The sequence continues at coordinate 120,145 of NZ_AUDI01000004.1, forward strand.
TTGGATACATGCTTGAACAGTCGAATATTTGCGTAAAATCTGGCACTCGCTGACACAGCAAACGAAATGCTCTAGTATCGGATCAGCTGGCATTCTACCGAAGTTCACGTTTCACGGGGAATCGTATGAAAGTGGCCTCCGCACGTCCGACTCCGCCGCCGGCCTTTGTGGCGAAAAATACGCTTCCGCAAATTCCCCAGCCAGCGACGGGCAGGCCAATGCAGTTGAAATCCTTGTCGACACCGGCAGGCACTCTGACGACTGTACTGGCTTCGCGGACTGGGGTGATCCAGCGCTCTGAAATGTCGGCAAAAGAGAAGCTTGCAGCGAAAAATGCTGCTGCGAAAGCGCTAAAGGAACAGGCAAAGTTAGAGTCTGGACAGAAGGCCGTGGCGGAAGCCAAGGCCAAACGCCAGGCAAAATATCTCAAGAAGTTGCCTCATCTTGCGGGCGAGGAAGTGAATGGCGAACTCCAAGGCGGGCACTTGATCAGTTCGATGAAAAAGGCGCATCCAAACGGCATTTGGCTCAGCAGGGCTCCCGACCATAACAATCCATGGGCCGCGTATTGGACCGACGATCTCAATCGGGCAAAGTACAAATGGAGCACATTTTTCCCTGGTAGCTGGACTGAGAGCGATGCCCTCGGCCTGGCGACAGGCACCACTGACGCGCCATTTGAGATCTTTGAAGCCGACAACACCATGTACCCGCTCATGGGAAAGCAGGCGGCCCCGCCGCAGCCGGCAAAGACCGCAATGCAAAAAGCATGATCAGACCAGCCGACGACAGCCTAGCCGGACGATAGCGCCGAGAACGCGTCCAGCAGCGCGCGGGCGCGGAAGGGCTTCAGCACGATGCGGTTGATGCCTCGTTCGCGCAACGCTGTCAGCAGAGTCTCGTCGCAGCGCGATGCCAGCACGGCCAGCGGAATGCGCGGGCGGCTTGCGCTTTGGCCCTGGCGCACCAGGTCCAGCAGCGACAGGTCGAAGGCATCGCCTGCATCGATAGAAATCAAAGCGCCGTGAAAGGCGCGTTGGCCCAGCATCTGGCGGGCCAGCGACGTGCTGGCGGCTTCCTGCACTTCGGCCAGACCCATTGAACGCGCGGTGAGCGCCACCGTGCGGCGCAGGACGCTTTCCGGTTCCACCAGCAGCATTTGCTTGAGCTCAGCCACGGCTGGTCTCCAGTTCCTGGATCACCAGGCTACGCAAGGTGGATAGGATGGCCAGCTCCATTTCATCGAGTTTGCGTGGACGCGTGTCGATGATGCACAAGGTGCCCAGCGCGTAGCCATTGGACAGGATCAGCGGCGCACCGGCATAGAAGCGGATGAACGGCGCCCCTGTCACCAACGGGTTGTCGGCGAAGCGCGGGTCCAGCAGGGCGTCTTCCACCACCATGATTTCCGCACGCATGATGGCGTGGCCGCAGAAGGAGATGTCCCGTCCCGTTTCGCAAGTCGTTCCCAGACCGACTGCAGCTTTGAACCACTGCCGGTCGGTATCGAGCAGGGAGATCAAGGCGATCGGAACCTCAAATTCCTGGGCCGCGAATTCAACGATTTTATCGAAGCGTTCTTCGGGCGGCGTGTCGAGCAGCAGCAAGGCATACAAGGCAGCCAGGCGCTCGGCTTCATTCGAAGGAGTAGGGGCAAGGAGCATGGTAAGGCAAATGTAGCACGCTTCAATTTTTGCGCCTATTCTTTTGGATTTCTGGCAAGATTTGACGCAACACAATAAAAATGGGGGAGGCGATGACGAAGTGGCTGAAACGTCTTGCGGTCGCAGTATTGGCGCTGTTGCTGCTCACCGTGCTTGCGCTGTGGTTTTTCCTGCGCGGCAGCCTGGCTCAGCTCGATGGCAAGCGCAATGCGCCGGAGCTGGCAGCGAATGTGACTGTCACCCGGGATGACCTGGGCGTGCCCTCCATATCTGGCAGCGATCGCAACGACGTGGCTTATGCGACCGGCTTTGTGCATGCCCAGGACCGCTTTTTTCAGATGGATCTGCTGCGCCGCATGCCGTCCGGCGAACTTTCCGAGCTGTTTGGCGAGAAGGCGCTGGAGACCGATCGCGTCAACCGCCTGCACCGCTTTCGTGTCCGCGCGACGCTGGCCGTCCAATCGATGCCTGCCGGTGACCGCCAACTGCTGGAACGGTATACGGCGGGCATCAACGATGGTTTGAACGCGCTCGGCAACCGTCCTTTCGAATATGGCCTGGTCGGCGTTGCGCCGCGCCCCTGGGCTTTGGAGGATTCCTACCTGGTGGCGTGGGCGATGTATATTGATCTGCAAGTGACTGGCATTGGCCGCGAGCTGGCGCGCGGCTGGCTGAAAGAACATGCAAACCAGGAGCAGCTCGCCTTCCTCCTGCCCGGGAGCACGCAATGGGATGCGCCACTGGATGCCGCCAGCCCGCCCGCTCCCGACGCGCCAATCCCGGCCCGTGCGCCTGATTGGTGGGGCAAGGGTGTTGCCAAGGAACCGGCCACGCTGGCCGCTGCCGCGTTTGTCGACGGCGTTGGCAGCAATAACGGTGCGGTGGCGGGCAGCCGCAGCCGCGCCGGCGGCGCCATCGTGTCCGACGATATGCACTTGGGGATAAAGCTGCCAAGCACCTGGTACCGCTTGTTGTTGCAGGTGCCGGGCCCGCATGGCAGCACGCGCCGCGTTGTCGGCGTCAGCATCCCGGGTGTGCCGGCCGTAGTCGCGGGCAGCAATGGCGATGTGGCCTGGGGCTTTACCAACAGCTATGGCGACTATATCGACCTGGTGGAGGTCGGCGCGGCCAAGGACCGGCCCGGCCAGGCCAAGCTGCCGGGTGGTTGGGAGACACCGGTCGAGCATGCGGAAACCATCCTGGTAAAAGGCCAGGCGCCGGTCAGCCTGAAGGTGCGCGAGACTTCGCTGGGCCCGATCCTGCAGTCCGGCGGGCGTGAATATGCGGTGCACTGGGTGGCGCATGAACCCGGCGCCGTCAACATGACGCTGCGGCATATGGAGGAGGCGGGCAACGTGGCCGAAGCGCTGGCGCTGGCGCCGAAGATCGGCATGCCGGCGCAGAACCTGGTGGTCGGCGACAGGAGCGGCAATATCGGTTGGACCATCGTCGGCCCCTTGCCGCAGCGTCCCGCGGCGCCGGTCGACGCAAGCTATCCGCTGTCGGCCAATGGCAGTACGCGCGGCTGGCAAGGCTTGCTGCCGGCGGCATCCTATCCTTCCGTACGCAACCCGGCGGCCGGCCAGCTGGTGACAGCCAACAGCCGTCAGTTGCTTGGCGCCGACGCGGCCAAACTCGGCGACGGCGGGTTCGACCTGGGGGCCCGCACCAGCCAGGCGCGCGACGGACTGGCAGCGCTGGGCGAGAAGACCGACGAGCAGGGCGTCTTTAACGTCATGCTGGATGACCGCGCCCTGTTCATCTCGACATGGCGCGACCGGGCCCTGGCCGTACTCGATGCGGAAGCTGTGAAAGGCAAGCCGCGGCGCGCCGAGCTGGCCCGTCTGCTGAAGGACAGCTGGAATGGTCACGCCAGCGTGGATTCGGTGTCTTACCGCGCCAGCCGCGCATTTATGTGGTCGCTGTATGAATTGCTGTATGGCGGCGCCAATATGGAGCTGGCCAAGTTGAACAAGGATGCCACTATGCGCGCCGCATCGAGCCGCTGGCCGGTGGTGCTGGGGCGCCTACTGGACGAACAGCCTGGCGCCTGGCTGCCCCAAGGGTATGCAAGCTGGAAGGCGCTGCAGGTGGCGGCGCTGGACCGCACCATCGAGCATCTGGCGCCGGATGGCAAGCCGCTCGCATCGGCCACCTGGGGCGCGCGCAACACGGCCGCCGTTGCACACCCGATCGCCGGTGCTGTGCCGGCGTTGAGAAAGTGGCTGAGCGTGCCGCCCGATCAACTGCCCGGCGATAGCAATATGCCGCGTGTGGCGGGGCCGGCGTACGGGCAGTCCGAACGCATGGCCGTGTCGCCGGGGCGCGAGGAGCAAGGCTTGTTCAATATGCCGGGCGGCCAAAGCGGCCACCCGCTCTCGCCATTCTTCCTGGCCGGCCATGCCGACTGGGTGGCGGGCAAGCCAATGCCTTTTTTGCCGGGACCAGCAAGGCACACACTGACATTCGTTAAATAGTTTGCATGCACTTGTTTGGGGTGCATAATGGAGTTTCGACTCCGAGCAGGTCCGCTATAGATGAGGCAAGCAATGATGAACGATTTTGCGGCCGCTTCCAAGGCTACCATGCAGTTCTTGCGGCAACGCCTGGGCTTCAAGCTTTGGATGGTCACCCGCACCGACGGGAAAGACTGGATTGTGCTGTTTGCCGACGACCATGGTTATGGCGTCAAGGCAGGCGACGTTTTCAATTGGGCCGAAACATTGTGTTCGCGCATGGTGGAAGGGCAAGGTCCGCACATCGCTCCCGACATCGCGAGCGAACCGGCCTATGCCCAGGCCCCGATTACCGGAAAGATCGCGGCGGGCGCGTATGTCGGCGTGCCGCTGCGGCGGGCCGACGGCACCCTGTTCGGTACCTTGTGCGCCGTCGATCCCGAGCCGCAGCCAGAGCGCATCCGGGAAGACCAGGATATGGTCGTTCTAATGGGCGAGCTGCTTGGCGGCCTGCTGGAAGCCGAATTGGCCAATACCGAGGCGGTGCGCAAGGTGGAACGGCTGGATGTCGACAGTACACGCGATGAACTGACCGGCCTATACAACCGCCGCGGCTGGGAAATGCTCATGTTGCGCGAGGAGGAACGCTGCCGCCGCTACGGCCATCCGGCCTGCGTGGTGTCGATCGACCTGGACGACCTCAAGTTTTACAACGATACCCAGGGCTTCGCTTCCGGCGACGCGTTGTTGATCCGTTGCAGCAAGGCCTTGAAGGAAGTCACGCGCGGCTCCGATGTGGTGGCGCGCATGGGGGGCGACGAGTTTGCCATGCTGATGGTGGAGTGCGACTATTTCGATGCCCAGGCCATGCTGCTGCGCGTGCAGGAAACGCTGGCCGGCTACGATGTGCGGGCCTCGATCGGCATGGCGATGCGCAAACCCGGCATCGACATGGAGGAAGCCCTCGCCATTGCCGATGCCGAGATGTACCGCGCCAAGCGCTCACGCAAGGTGCTGAACTAATCCTTCCTGCGCGGCGGGCTTCGCGCCCGCCGTCTTCCCGACGCCGAGCAGCGGCTGCAGCAGCGGTACGCGGCGTACTATTTCAAACACCCCGAAGCTGATCGCCAGGGTCAGTACGACGATCAGCACGCCTTCCGTGGCCGGCGGCAGGCCGGCGGCGCGCAAGCCCATCGCCAGGCAGACGATCAGGGTCTGGTGCAGGATGTAGACCGGGAACACGGCCTGGGTCAGGTAGCGGCGCTTGGCGCTGTCGAAATTCAGGTGGCGATGACCGAAACCGCATGCGGCGGCGATGCCGCTCCACTGGCACAGGGCGTAGCAGGTGCGGGCCAGCGGCAGCCAGTTGGCGAATTCCTCGCCGACCGCGGAGTAGCAGACGATGGCGGCCCAGCTTGCGAGGAAGAAGCCCAGTGCGGCGAAGCGGGCGTCTTCCAGGCGTTGCCAGAAGTCGCCTTGGCGCGCCATGGCGGCGCCCAGCAGGAAAGCCGGCAGGCTCATGGCGTGGTTATGCCAGTCCGCCGTCAGGTTGTGCGTGTGCGGCCAGTGCGACAGCAGCAGAATGCGGCCCAGTGCTAGAAAGACGACGGGCAGGGCGAACAGCTTCCAGCCTTGCAGCTGGTTCAACAGCCAGTTGCCCGCGGCCTGCATGCGGCGGCTGCCGATGGCGGCCAGGATCAGGGTGTAGACCCAGAGGTAGGGCAGGAACCAGAGATGGTTCCAGGTCGGCAGGTCGAGGCAGCCGTTGTGGTCGCAGAAGCCGTGATAGGCGCGCAGGTACAGTTGCATGAAGTCGATGTAGCTGCCCTGATAAGCCACGTCCGATACCACCTCGAAATAAGACTGGGGCGGAACGATGAAGAACATGCCGAAAATGAGGGGAATGAGCAGGCGTTTGCTACGTTCCTTTGCCAAGCCTTTACCGCCCAGTTTCTCGAGCAGGAAGGCGGCCGCCGCGCCGCCGATCAGGAACAGCAGCGACATGCGCCAGGGCGATGAGAGCATCATGAACGGTTCGATGGCTTCGCTGGGGTGGGGCGTTTTCACATGCCAGTCCCAGCTTACGTAGTACATGCCGGTGTGGTACAGCACCAGGAGGAAGAAGGCGCCAATGCGCAGCCAGTCAAGGAAATACAGGCGTTTGTTTTGCATGATAAATTGGCAATCAGGGTTGGACATGCACCCAGATTAAGGCGACGGACCTTGCCAAGCCAGCAATAGGTGGCGAACGGCAACTGGCCGGGGCGAACGTCAAACCAGCATCCATTTCAACCAGCAGGCGTGCGGAATGCAATATGGCTGTATTGAGTGTTCCTATGGGAGTTTTTGATGGGTATTCCGGCGCCGGCGAAGAATTTTCTCGACTACGAGCCCGTGCTGTGGCGCGTATTGAGCAAGCTTGCGCGCGACGGTTATGTCATCCAGCCGCACGATGCGCGCGACCTGATACATGACTTTTTCCTGGAATGGGCTCCGCTCAATAGCCGCTTTGATGCCGGCAAGGGCGAATTCGGCCCCTATCTTGCCACTTCTTTCTACCGCTTCGGGCGTCGCCGGCAATTGAAATTGCACCGCTTGCGCTCGCGTGCAGTGGATATTGAGGAATGCATCGAGCTGGCGTCGGCAGACCCGTTGCCGCTGGAAAGCGTCGAGATGCAACAGCAAACCGCGCAACTGCACACCGTTCTGGGGCAGATGCCTGCGGCAGAACAGGCCTTGCTGGCCGATTTCCTGTCGGATCAGGCACCTGGCGAGCGTGAACTTGCGGAAAAACACCATCTCACGCGTTATCGATTGCGCGAGCAACTGGCTGCTTCAGTCAGCCGCGTCGCGTTGCAAATGATGGAGGCCGGGCCGAAGTCGGGTGACGCCGATGTCGCTTACCGGATCTGGGTGATGGGCCAATCTCCGCGAACGGTCGCTGCCCAGTTTGGAATTTCAACAGAACAGGTGAACCAGGCCAAGACGCGCTTTGCGCAAGCTTTGCTGAGCTCCATACGGGGTACGGAACAGCCGGTTCGCCAGGGGAAGATCATCATGATGAATCTCGAGATACTCAAGAATGCGCTGACCGCATTCGACAATAGTTCGGCATTGGACTGCCTGCGCGCGCATGCACCCCAAGTTCGGGCTACGCTGGAGCAGCAGGATATCGTGTTGGATGATGCCATCAGCCAGGCCTTGGACCAGCACCCGGAATGGCTGGCGAGCGTGTATGCGGCGCTGGCCGGGCCCGATGCGCTGAAGCCTGGGGCGAGCGACGATCAGCGTGCTATTGCCGAAATCCTTGCCAATGAGGACATTGCCATTGCCGAGGCATGGGCGGCCTTGCTCGATAAACTGGACGGGGCGACCGCGTGGGAGCAGCCCTTGCAGGAGGTGGGTACGCCGGACCCGGCCTTTATTGAGTATTTACGCCAGCAACGTCTGGTGCAGGGATGCGGCCTGGCGGAAGAGCGCCTGCTGCGCTATGGCTTGACACCCGCCATGCTGTTCGAGGCACTGCATCTGATGGAGCTGCTGTTTGACCGCTCCCTGCGCCGGGCCGGCAGCGAGTCCGCGCCGCTGCGCAGCAAGGACGAGGGGATTATCCTGCAGGACGGCCGAAAGACTGCAAGCGTTGGAACCCTTGCGCTGCATCGCCAGCTCGCGGGGACGCTGGACCTGCAGCCAGGGATGGCGGCGCCGCTGGCACGCAGCTTGTCGTGTATGTTGCAGTGGTCGCCGCTCCTGATAGACGGGTATCGCCATGTGGCGCCTGGCCGGTTCACTAAATTGCCGGCGAGCGCCCGGCAACCGGGCTTCCTGCAATCCGAACAGCTCGTTCGAAGGTGGTGCGCCAGCGATTGCGATCTTCCCTAATGCAAGGCGAACTGGCGTGGTGGGGAAAGGGGATTGAAGCCTTGCCTCGACCGGATGTAACTTGTCGCCATCCATTCAAGCCGGCCATCGACGTCGAAGATCCTATGCACGAACAAGGAATTCGGATTCGGCTTGATACGGCCGGGGTCGCGCAATTTCAGGCGCCATTTGAAGGGTACCGTATCCAATTGGGTCGTGGTGCCGGCCCCGAACTCCCAGCATTCGTGCACGCCGGAATAATGGCGTCGCGCGCTGGAAAGATGGGTGTGGCCGCACAAAATGACGGATACGTCCTGCCGCTGGATGAAGGCGTCCAGGTCCTGTTTGGCCTTGCCGGCCATGCCGAGCTCGAAGCCTGGCCAGGTGCGGGAATGGTGGATGAGTAGCGTGCGCACTTCGCGTTCGGGGCGGGGTTCGAGTTGCGTATCCAGTTTTTTCAGCTGCGAGGAAAAATTTCCCCTTGCATAGATCCGCTGGATCGAGTTCGGCAAGACGTCCGCGTCGGAGTCGATTTCAATCAGCCTGAGCGTGCGGCCGTGGGACCCCAGTGGAAAGCAGGTCATGTGCGGGAGCTCTTCGATGAAGCGGCTGTAGTAGCTGGATGGCGTTGCGCCGACCGGGCCCGCGTTGCCCGCCCAGTGGTCGTGATTGCCAGGGATCGTGAGGAGCCTGCCTGCCGCGCAGAGTCCGACCGTATCGCCCGATGCGGGATCGAGGTCGATCTGCCGTTCAAGAAAGCGCTGGGCCAGCGCGAGCTCCTGCCAATCGCCAAAACGGCTCACATCGCCCGAGACTAAAATATGGAACTTCTCGTCGCGATCGCGCAAGTCGTCCACGAATTTGGCCAGGTGCTGCAACGCCAGGCCGCGGTGGCCGAGCAATCCGTCGAACACGGGGAAATTATCCAGTCCAAATTGCACGCCTGGGCTGATGTTCGCGTCGCCCGTATCGGGATCGATACTTCCGATATGCAAATCGGAAATATGCACGAATGTGGCAAGCAGTTTTTGTTTTTGCATGGTGACCTCCCGGGTTAGTCCGCTTTGGACAGACGGGCAAGGAGAAAGTTCAAAGCTTTTGGCGATAATGGAAGCCGTGCGGCTTCAACATCGACGGACAGTCCTGGCCGTTGCGTCAAGCCTGAGCTTCACAAAGGCAGGGTAAGCCGGTGCGAGCGGTGATCGCAGCTATCGGGACTGGCGATGCGCGAGGGCTTCGAGAATGGCGGTCTTGAAATTGCGGCCAAGCGGGACGATGGCGCCACCACGAAGCAGCAATTGGCCGTCGTGATCGATCTTGTCGACCAGGGACAGGCGGACGGCGGCACGCCGGTGGCAGCGCACGAACTCTCCACCCAGGCTCTCCAGCAGGTCGGTCAGGGTTTGCCGCAGCAAGGGCGCGCCTTGTGCTGTGTGCAGCATGACGTAGTTATCGGCGGTCTCGAGCCATTGGATCTCGGCGACTGGTACCACACGGGTTCCGCCCCGTTCGCTGATTAGTAGTTGCTGCAGTGGCAGTCCAGGAACAACAGCCGGGCGGTCAGCCTGTACGGAGCGTGCCGCCAGCCGCTCGCGCAGGCGCTGCAAGGCGCGCTGCAGGCGCGTTGCGTCAAAGGGTTTCAGCAGGTAGTCGATCGCATTGGCGTCGAAGGCTGGCACTGCGTATTCGTCGAAGGCGGTGGCGAACACGACCAGGGGCGCGGGCTGGGGCAGGGAGGCTGCGACCTCGAGGCCGCTTACCTCCGGCATCTGCACGTCGAGGAAGACGGCGTCCGGCATAAAGCTGGCGACTTTCTCCAGCGCTTCCACGCCGTCGCGCGCTTCCTCAATGGCGCTTACGCCGGATTCCTGCAGCAGCATGCGGCGCAGTTTGTCGCGCGCAGGGCGCTCGTCGTCCACGATCAGGATACGCATGGCAGCCTCATTTCAGCCCGTACACCGGCCGGTTCTGTTTGCGACAACGCCAGACTGGCGGCGTCGCCGTGCAGCGCTTGCAGCCGCTCGCGCAAATTGCGCACGCCGATTCCGCTCGCTGGCTTGTCGGCAGCGTCCGGCGTGAGGCGGCCCGCGTCGTCGGCCACGGCGAGGAGCAGCTTGTCGCCATCGCGCCGCGCACTGATGGCGATCCTGGTTACCCCTCGCCGCCTTTCGACAGTGTGTTTGAACACGTTCTCGAGCAAGGGCTGCATGCTCATCACCGGGACCAGGCATTCGCCGCATGAGGCGTCGATGTCCCAGTCGATCTGCACGCGGTCCACAAACCGCTCCTCCATCAGCCTTGCATAGCCGCGCAATAAGCGAAGCTCGGTGGACAGCGGCGCCTGCTGCTGCCCGCTGACGTCCAGCGTGGCACGCAGTACGTCGGCCAGTTGAACCAGGGTTGCGTCCGCCCGCTCCACATCCGAATGCATGAGGGAAGAAATCGTGTTCAGGGCATTGAACAGGAAGTGCGGCTGCATCTGCTGCGTCAATTGATGCAGCTGCGCCGTGCGCAACTGTGCATTGGCCTGCTCCGCCGCGCGGAAGGACAGTACGCCGAAAATGATCAGCGTGAAGATCACCACGAAGATGGAGATCTTGATGTTTTCGTACAGGAGGGTTTCGCCCCAAGGCTCATGCCGGTATTCCAGCCCGAGCGCGGCATAGACCGCATGCCGGATGCCGAAGGCCAGCGGCGTGAACAGGATCCACCAGACCGGCAGCCATTGCGCTTGCTGCAGGAACCAGCGGGCCGGCGTGGCGATCAGCCCATCGTGGCGGCGCGAACCCAGGCGCTGCATGGCCAGCAGCAGCGTCGCCACCGCCATGGACGACGACTCCCACAGGATGGGCTGCCATAAAGGCCCATGATCGTCGTGGCGCAGGAAGTCCTGCACCGCGGTGGCCACCATCATGGCCCAGAACAGCAGCCATGCGGCCAGGAGCGACAGCGTGGCGCGCTTGTTCATTTTTTCTGGTGACGTGCTTCGACGAGGTCGATCTCGCGCACCAGCTTGCGCGCCGTTTCGTCGGAAATGTGGTGGTGGCGCGCCAGTTCGAAGATGGCCTGGCGCTCCGCTTCCATGGCCGCCAGGCGCAGTTCGCGCTCGGCGCGGTCAAGTTTGCGGAAATGTTCCTTGCTCTGGTCTTCCGATGACCAGGCCACGTTCAGCCGGTACTCATACAGTGCGATCACGCGCGCCGCGGCCTGCGGCAGCACGTCCGGGTGATGGTTGTCGGCCAGTGCCAGTTCAGCGCGCTCGATGGCTGCAATCGCGGCCGAAGCGGCCTGGCGGCGCGCCATGTCTTCCTGTTGGCGCTCGGCCGGCTCCTCCAGGAATTTCATGCCGCCCAGCAGGCGCGGCAGCCCGATGCTGGCCGCCAGCAGGGAAATAAGGATGACCGAGCTGGCCAGCAGGATGGTCAGGTCGCGCGCCGGGAATGGCTCGCCATTCGGTAGGGCCAGCGGCAAGGTCAACACACCGGCCAGGGTAATGGCGCCGCGCGCGCCGGCCAGCGCCGTTGCCAGCAGCAGGCGCCAGTGCGGCCTGCCGCCCTGGGCGGCGCTGCTGCGGCGGCTGCGGCGGTAAAGCGTCACCCGCAGGGTGGCCCAAACCCAGACGAAACGCAGGGCAATCAGGCCGAAGCTGATGGCGAAGGCATACAGCACCAGCCACCATGCATTGATATGGCCGCTCTGTTCCAGCGATTCGCTGGCGCCGCGCAGGATATCGGGCAACTGCTCGCCGAGCAGCACGAACATGATGCCATTCAGCGCGAATTGCACCGTGTCCCACACGGCGGTGCGCTGGATGCGGGTCGCCGCCAGCGACTGGCCGCTCAGTTCCACATAGCTCATGGTGATACCTGCCGCCACGGCGGCCAGGATGCCCGAGGCATGCATGCGTTCCGCCACCAAGTAGGCGCCGAAGGGAATCAGCAGGCTGACCAGGATGGGCGAGCCGGAAGGTTCGCCATAGCGCCTGGTCAAGGGCCCTTGCAGCCAGGCGATGGCGGCCGTGATCGCAACGCCGGCGGCGATGCCGGCGGCGGCCAGCCAGACAAAGGTCAGCGACGCCTCAGTCAGCGAAAAGGTGCCGGTCAACGCCGCCGCCACGGCAAAGCGGAAGCACACCAGGCCGCTGGCGTCGTTCAGCAGGGCTTCGCCTTCCAGGATATGCATCAGCCGCTTGGGAATCGGCGCGCGCGAAGCGATCGAGCCGACGGCAATCGGGTCGGTCGGCGAAAGAATGGCCGCCAGCGCGAACGCCACCGGCAGCGGCATGGCGGGAATCAGCCAGTGAATCAGGTAGCCGGCGCCCAGCACGGTAAAGATTACCAGGCCCAGGGCCAGTTCCAGGATTACCACGCGGTCGCGGAACAGGCCCGTGTTCGGGATGCGCCAGCCATCCAGGAACAGCAGTGGCGGGATGAACAGCAGGAAGAACAATTCCGGGTCGAGCTGGATGCCGTGGCCGGACCACGCGGCAATGCCGGCGCCAAGCCCGATCTGCACCAGGGGGAGGGGAATGCTGGCGCTCAGCATCCGCTTCAGGTACGCGCTGGCGATCACGGCCAGCAGCATTGCTAAAACTATCTCAATAGAATCCATGCGCGCATTATAGGGGGATGCCATTCGAAAAAGAACTTGTCACTTCTAACAGTGGCTGTCATAATAGCGCCTCCTCTGCGGGAATAGCTCAGTTGGTAGAGCGCAACCTTGCCAAGGTTGAGGTCGAGAGTTCGAGACTCTTTTCCCGCTCCAGAATTCTTAAAAGGACGCCAATGTGCGTCCTTTTTTTGTTGTTTCTGCCCCTCATCGTTCGCGGCACTGAAAAAAAGGCCGGTATACTGCCCAAACATTCCATATCAAAGGGAATGCTTCTCAAAGCAGACTGGAGCGATCGATGAATTCGGTTCAACAAGAAGTTGACGAGCGCAGTAATCTCACAAACTCCAACAAATTCGAGCTGCTGCTATTCCGCCTGGGCGTCGACGACACCAGCGGAAATTCCGAGCTGTACGGCATCAACGTCTTCAAGATCCGCGAGATTGTTGCGATGCCGACCGTGACCGCCGTCGCCGGCTCGGAGCCGCATATGCTGGGCGTGGTCAACCTGCGTGGCCAGATCATTCCTGTCATGGACCTGCCGGGCATCGTCGGCGTCAAGCCGAAGACCGGCCTGAATATCATGCTGGTCACGGAATTTGCCCGCACCACCCAGGCCTTTGCGGTGGAATCTGTGGATGAAATCGTGCGCCTCGACTGGAGCCAGGTGCTGAGCGCGGAAGGCAGCCACGGCGGCGGCATGGTGACCTCCATCGCCCGCGTCGACGGCGACGTGCAGAACACCCGCCTGGCGCAGGTGCTGGACGTGGAAACCATCCTGCGCAACCTGAGCCCAAGCGATGGCAAGGAAATCGATGAGACCGCGGTCGGGCGCCTGCCGCTGAAAGCCGGCACCTTCATCCTGGCCGCGGACGATTCCGTGGTGGCGCGCAACCTGATCGAACGCGGCCTGGAGGCCATGCACGCGCCATTCGTGATGATGAAGACCGGTAAGGAGGCGTGGGATAAGCTGAACCACATTGCCGAAGGCTGCAAGGCCGAAGGCATTCCGGTGGAGGACCGCGTGGCCCTGGTGCTGACCGACCTGGAAATGCCGGAGATGGATGGCTTTACGCTGACCCGCCTGGTGAAGCAGGATGCCCGCTTCTCCAAGATCCCGGTGGTGATCCACTCTTCGCTGTCGGGCAAGACCAACGAAGACCACGTGAAAGGCGTCGGCGCCGACGCTTACGTGGCCAAGTTCGTCGCGGAAGAACTGGCGGAAACCATCCGCAAAGTCCTTATGAAGTAATTGCCTTCAACTGCCGGCTGTGCAACTTCACATGGTCGGCAATGAAGCTCGAAATAAAGTAGTAGCCATGATCGTAGCCCGCATGCCGGCGCAGCTCCAAAGGCTGGCCGGCGGCGCGGCAAGCGTCCTCGAACACTCCCGGATATAACTGCTCCTCCAGGAACTTGTCGGCCAGGCCCTGGTCGATCAGGATGCCATTGGGGAAGGGCGCTTCGTCCTGCATGGACATCAGCGCGCTGGCATCGTGCCGCAGCCAGGTCTGCTTGTCCGCTCCCAGATATCCCGCGAAAGCTTTCTGACCCCATGGGCAGCGCGCCGGCGACGCAATCGGCGCGAAGGCCGAGACGCTGCGGAACAGGTCCGGCCGGCGCAAGGCCAGCGTCAGCGCGCCATGTCCGCCCATCGAATGGCCGAAGATGCCGACGCGGTGTGCATCGACCGGCAATTCATCGATCGCCAGCTTGCGCAGTTCGTGGATATAGCTCTCCATGCGGTAGTGCTGCGACCACGGCGCTTGCGTGGCATCGAGGTAGAAGCTCGCGCCTTCGCCGAAGTCCCAGCTCGCCGCTTCGCCTTCAATGCCGGTGCCGCGCGGGCTGGTGTCGGGCGCGATGAGGATGATGCCTTCCTGCGCCGCGTGCTGCTGCGCGCCGGCCTTGATGGCAAAGGTCTCCTCCGTGCAGGTCAGGCCCGCGAGGTAGAACAATGCGGGCACTGGTCCGGCCGCAGCTTGCGGCGGAATGAAGATGGAAAAGCGCATTGGCAAGCCAATCGCTTCCGACTCATGGCGGTAGAAGCGTTGCACTCCACCATGGCAAACGTGTTCGCTGATCATGTCCATGCATGGCATTGTAGCGGAGTTGAGTGCGACACGTTTTTCATCAATGCAATATAGTGAGGGTCGGAGGTAAGTCTATGACCGATATGTTAGTCATCTCTGACGAACTCGCGTGGCCTTGCGCCATGCTGCTTGCATGGCTCGCAGGTGAGTTCGTTCATCGTTGGACCAATCTGCCGCGCATCAGTGTGTACGGCGTAGTGGGCTTCCTGCTAGCGCAGGCTGTGCCCGATCTTCTCGTGCCGGATGGCAGCAGCCAGGTAACGCTGCTCGCCAATATCGCTTTCGGCCTCATCCTGTTTGAATTTGGTTACCGCATCAACCTGCGCTGGCTGCGCGTCAATCCCTGGATTGCGGTCAGCGGCCTCGCGGAATCCGCGCTGACTTTCGGCGCCGTGTATTTGATCGCGCACTGGCAAGGCATGCCGCCGTTGACGGCTTTGCTGCTCGCTTCATTGGCCATGTCCACATCGCCTGCCGGCGTGCTGCGCGTGATCAATGAGGAACGCAGCTCGGGCCAGGTCACGGAGCGCTTGCTGCACCTGGTGGCGATGAACTGCGTGCTGGCGCTGTTCGTGTTCAAAGTGGTGGTCGGCTTCTGGGTATTCCAGACGTCCGGCAGCCTGACGCAAGCGGTGTCCCACAGCCTGATCGAGTTGCTCGCTTCGGCCGTGCTGGGTGCGGTGGCGGGCATGCTGGTGCCGGCGTTGCTACGCAGCCTGGGAACGCTGGCGCGCGATGGCAGTGTGGCCTTTGCCATGGTGGTGGTGCTGCTGGTGTCGATCACGCAGGCAGCCGATTTGTCGCCGGTGCTCGCCACGCTGACGTTCGGCCTGATGGCGCGCCATCGCCGCGTCACGTTCACCCGTACCCAGCGCAATTTCGGCGCCATGGGCGAGTTGTTGACGGTGCTGCTGTTCGTGTTTGCCGTGTCCACCCTGGACTGGCAGCGCGTGGTGTTCGGCGCTTCGCTCGGCCTGCTGCTGGTGGTGGTGCGCTTTGCCACCAAGATCATTGCGGTGGCGGTGTTCTCGCATGTTGCGGGCATCTCGTGGCGCAAGGGAGCCTTGATCGGTCTGGCGTTGTCGCCGATGTCGGTGTTCGCCATCCTGCTGCTGGAACAGACGCGCTATATGGGTATTGTGCTGGTTGATGAATTGGCCGCACTGGCCGCCATGACGCTGTTCATGGAAGTGCTGGGACCTGTCATCACGCAGCGCGCGCTGATTTATGCGCGCGAAACGGCGAAAGAGGAGGGCTGATATGCCGTTGGAAGAATTCAAATCGTCGCAGCCATTGACCATGGGTGTGGAGCTGGAGCTGCAGCTGGTCAGCCTGTCGGACTTCGACCTGACCGCGTCGAGCCCGGACTTGCTGCACCTGCTGGCGCGCAAGCCGTTCCCCGGCCATGTCACGCCGGAGATCACTGAAAGCATGATCGAGATCAACAGCGACGTGCACACGAGGCACGGCGAGCTGCTGGCCCAGCTGCGCGAAACGCGCGACACGCTGGTGCGCGCAGCCGATACGCTGAACATCGGCATCTGCGGCGGTGGCACGCACCCATTCCAGCGCTGGTCGGAGCGCAAGATCTTTTCAAAGCCTCGCTTCAAGGAAGTGTCGGCGCTGTACGGCTATCTGGCCAAGCAGTTCACCATCTTCGGCCAGCACGTGCACATCGGCTGCAGCAGCGGCGACGATGCGCTCTACCTGCTGCATTCCCTGAGCCGCTATGTGCCGCACTTCATCGCCCTGTCGGCTTCGTCGCCTTATGTTCAGGGTAACGATACCCTGTTCAATTCGGCGCGCCTGAACAGCGTGTTCGCCTTCCCCATGAGCGGCCGCGCGCCGTTCATCCTGAAATGGGATGAATTCGAGCACAGCTTCTTCTCCAAGATGGAGCATACGGGCGTGATCAAGTCGATGAAGGACTTCTATTGGGACATCCGCCCCAAGCCCGAATATGGCACCATCGAGCTGCGCGTGTGCGACACGCCGCTGACGGTGGAACGGGCCGCTGCCCTGGCCTGCTATCTGCAGGCCTTATGTTCCTACCTGCTGGAGCGCAAGGAGGATCCGCCGGCCGAAGACGACTACCTGGTTTACAATTACAACCGCTTCCAGGCCTGCCGTTTCGGATTGGATGGCACGGTAGTGCACCCAAAGACATACGAAAGCCTGTCCCTGCGCGAAGATATCCTCACCACGCTGCGCCGCATGGACCTGCACGCGGAAGGTCTCGGCGGCAGTGCGGCACTGAACCACCTGATGCAGGTGACGCACATGGGCAGCGATGCCCACTACCTGCGCGCGGAGTTTGATGCATCGGGCAGTGTGGAGGGCGTCGTCGATGCTGCGATTGCTCGTTTCAGAGGAAGTTAATGAAGGCAGTTTTCATTGTCGCTAGCTTGATGGCGGCCGAACTCGCAGGTAACGCCGCGGCATGCACGTGTGCCGCGCCAACATTGGCGGAAGAGGTGGCAGAGTCGAAGTACGTCTATGTCGGCACAGTCATGCGTGTGCGCCTCATCAAGGGAAGCGAATCGCCGCATACCGAGTCGACCATCCTGGTACATCGCATCGCGAAGGGGGAAATGCCGACAAGTGAACGTGTCGTGACAACGCCTAGGAATATGTGCAGCACTCCGCTGTTAGTAGGGAGAACATACTCCATTTTTGAGGATGAAAATGGAAACGTGGATGCCTATTGCGGCAGAACGTCGCCCCTACATCGTGCGAACGAGGATGAATTCATTCGGAAGGTGAAAGAGGCAAGCGATGAAAAGTAAGCAGTTGGTCGCTGGCTTTCTGTGCCTGATTGCGGTCGTAGCTCACTCCGCACCACTAGCGCCGCCTCACTCTCCACCACAAAAAAGATATAGCGCCATCTTGCAGGAGGCGAAGGTGGTGCCGTCTCCGATTTGGGAACACGGCATTGAGTTTGAGGTCGTCGTGGAAGTGGCACCCAGCGGCGAACACAAGACGCTTCGATTATCCGGTGACGACGGCATGCGGATAGCGCTGTATCCAGGGGATTACTACAGCGTGAGCGAATATCGCGGTGGGAGCGCCAGCCTGGATTATTTGAGCTTTGCTGAACGGGAGGCATTCTCTAAGCCAACGAAAAAGAAGGCGAAACGATGAGGAATCGCCTGCGCTTGCGTTGATATCGCCTGTTTTCCGCCCGCTGTTCCAGGCAATGGACGGTCATAAGACCGCTGTATAATCAGGCACGTCCTTTAATTCGAATAGCTCATGAGCGATAACAGTTTCCTGGGAATTTACACCTTCGAAGGCGTTTTTGAAGGGAAGCCGGTCTACGAGTACGCACATCCGCAGGAGCATGCGCTGCATAAGTGCATGCTGTTCCTGTTGCAGGAGGGGGCGGAGGCCTTGTGGGATTCTGCAATTATCGAATGCAGCAAGTTCGGGTTCGAAGAAGTGGCGATGGATGCATTCAGCATTTTGCAGACTGAAATGCTGGAACAGGCGCCGTTCAAGGACCTTCACGCACATATTGAAGAATCGCTTTCCCTGGGCAGTTCGTTGGTCTATTACGCCAAACCATAATTCATGCAAGTCGCTGATTCATTCCAGCGGCAAGGCTTCGCAATCCTGGACGGCTTGCTCGATGCCGTCGAATGCCGGCAGTTGATTGAGCAGCTTCCTTCGGCCAACGGCCCCGGATCGCGCACTTTGCTTGGGCAACCGTGGTGCGCCAGCCTTGCCAACCGTCTTCTGTGTTCCGATGCATTGGTTGGTATTCTGCCGGCCGGTCACATCGCCGTGCAATGCACTTTCTTCGAGAAGTCTGAAACCATCAATTGGCTGGTGCCGGTGCACCAGGACCTGAGCATACCGGTACGCGAACGTAGTGATGCGCCGGGTTTGCGCGGATGGTCGCGGAAAGAGGATGGCTGGTACGTCCAGCCTCCCTTGGAAGTATTGGAGCAGTTGGTCGCCGTTCGCGTCCATCTCGACGAGTGCGGAGCCGATGATGGTCCCCTCTACGTGGTGCCGGGTTCGCACGCCCAAGGCGTCATTGGCGCTGGCGAGGCAGCGGAAATGAGGGGCGGCGAACAGGCTTGCCTTGCGGAGGCTGGCGATGCTTTGGTCATGCGGCCGTTGTTGCTGCATCGTTCGTCCAAATCGACTGGCGCCAGCAGGCGCAGGGTGCTGCATTTCCTTTTTGGTCCAGCTAGCATGCCGCTAGGTATAGAATGGCGAGAGTAAGGAGGAGTGCGGTATGAAACTTGTCGTCGCAATAACGGGCTTGGCCTTGTGCCAAGTCGCAATGGCCGGAATTAAACTGTCTGCCGCAGATGAAGCTGCCGCATTCAAGGCCGCTGGATTCAAGCAGCATGGAAAACAATGGAAGTCTTGCAAGGATTCCGGCTCCAGTTACGTGCCAGGGGCGATCGAGCAAGTCGTGGACCTCAATGGTGACGGACGTCCTGAAGTTGTGATCACCGAGGGTGGCACCGCTTGCTATGGCGATACGGGTGTCGGATTTAACCTGGTCAGCCAGCAGGCCGATGGCAGCTGGAAGCTGATGACGAATGGTATTGGTCTGTTAATGGTGCAAAAGACCAAAGGCAAAGACAACTGGCCCGATATCGTTATCGGCGGCCCCGGCTTCTGCTTCCCCATCCAGCGTTGGAACGGCAGCGAATACAGGGTCGTAGGCAAGGAATACGAAGGCAAGCCCTGCCAGCGCTGACGTATTGAGTGAGCTCAATGCATCAGTATCTCGGGAGACTTCTCCTGCGAGAACGGTCTAAGATAGCCATATGGGTTTGACCGTAAGGAGCTGGCTCATGAAATCCCAGAAAGACGCGGTTGAGGAGCACGATTCGAAAGTCGTTGAGTTCGAACGAAAACAGGTGGTCACGGAAATGTTTGCTCGCCTGCGCAAATATCGTGGCCGGTTGCCTCCCAACTTCAAGTTCAATCGCGAAGACGCCAATGAACGGCGCTAGGCCTTTCATCGACACCAACGTTTTGCTCTACCTCGCGTCATGTGAGCTTGCCAAAGCGCAAACTGCCGAAGACGTCCTCTCATTCGGCGGCACAGTAAGTGTTCAAGTGCTTAATGAGTTTGTTTCGGTAGCACGGCGAAAAATGTTGCTTTCGTGGCCAGAGATTGCGGATTTCACTCGTTCCATTCGTAATCTCTGCCAAGTTACTCCTCTTACTCTCGCGTTGCACGACCATGCCTTACAGCTCGCGGAGCGGTATCGTTTGCCTATTTACGATGCTGCAATCGTGGCTGCCGCCCTTGAAGCGGGGTGTGATCTCTTGTTGACCGAAGACTTTCAACCTGGGCAGATGTTTGAGCGGCGCCTGCGGGTTCACAATCCTTTCGCTGCCGCGCGCTAAAAACGCGTCTCGCGGGCCGCGCGCAGGAAGCTGTCGAGGATGCCGGTGCAATCCAGTAGTTCCACCCCTCCAGCGCGGTGGAATTCGGGGTGCCATTGCAGGCCCATGACGAAAGGCGCCCGCTGGTAGCGGATCGCTTCGATCATATTGTCCGGGTACGAAAGCGCTTCCACCTGCATGTCCTTGCCCAGGGACTTCACCGCCTGGTGGTGAATGGAGTTCACCAGTGCCCGTTGCGGGCCGCGCACCATGGCCGGCAGGGACGACCCGGGCGGGAATGTGACTTCGTGCCGGTGGCGGTCGTAATCGTCCGATACGTGGGCATGGGCATCCGGCACGTCGGTTGCAATATCCTGGTAGAGGGTACCGCCGAAAGCGACATTGAGCAGCTGGCAACCGCGGCAGATGCCCAGTACCGGCTTGCCCGCTTCGACAAATTCATGCAGCAGCTCCAGCTCGTACATATCGCGCGCGCGGTCGCCGTTCCACTCCGGCTTGGTTGGCGCTTCGGCATAGCTTTGCGGCGAGACGTCGGCGCCGCCTTGCAGTACCAGTCCGTCGAGGTGCTTGGCGTAGTCGCGCAGGCGGATATTGGACGGGTGCAGCAGGCCGGAGGTATTCACGGTCGGGATCATGAACACCAGCACGTCGCGCGACATGACCCACTGGGCCACCGACTCTTCGAGGTATTGCAGGTTCTTGCTGCGCAGGCCCGTGGCGCCGGGCTCGGGGTGGTAGATGCGGGCTGAGACCCCGATGTGCAAAGGGCGCTGGATGATGTGACGAGTCGCCGCCGCCGCCCAGCGCTTGTAGCGCGCCAAGATCACGCGGCCCCACAGGGTAAATACAGTCTCGCCGGGATCCAGATAGCGCGGTGCGTCGCCGGCGCGCCGCCGTTGTCCTTTGTCGCTTTCGCGCCGATCGTGCTTGCGGGGATCGTGGTCGGTCATGCTCGGGCTGCCTCCTCAGGGCGAGTGTCGCATACACGGCGCTTCAAAGTCGCACTACTGGCTGGTCAGCAGGTCCAGGACGTCCTCCTCTGAAACCTGCGGGAAGCTGCGGTAATGGCGGCTGACCGACGTGAAGTTCATGGGCGCCGCCAGGTAGACGATGTCGTCGCACAGCGGGGCGATGACTTCCAGCGAATCGGGGGCCGCGACCGGGATGGCGGCAATCAGCTGCCTGGGTTTGCGGGCTCGCGTCGAACGCAGGGCGGCGGCCATGGTGGAGCCGGTTGCCAACCCGTCGTCGACCACGACCACGATACGGCCTTCGGGGGCTGCCGGCGGCCGTTTGGCGCCATAGGAGGACCGCCGGCGGCGCATCAGTTCAATCTGCTCAAGGGTTTGCAGCTCGACCCACTCCATGCTGGTGCGGGTGCGGTTGAAGTAGGACGCCAGCTCGCGATTGCCATGTTCGTCGACGGCGCCGACCGCCAGTTCGGGATCGATTGCGGATGGGATTTTCCGCACCAGTACGACATCCAGCTCGCCTTCCAGGCGGTCGGCAATGATGCGGCCCATCAGCACCGCGCCGCGGGGAATGGCGAGGATCAGCGGATTGCTGCCGCGCAGATGCGACAGCCTTTCCGCCAGCAGCTCGGCGGCCTGTTTGCGGTCCTGAAGGGGGAGATCGATGTCGTCCATGCAAGCCTCCGCCACGCTGCCAATACGACAGCATAGCGCGGGACGGGGCCGGCGTTAAGCCTTGATATCGAGCAGTGTACCGATGCGCTCGTCCGCAGCCTGGACTACCTTGGCGGACAGGTCGAAGTTGGCCTTGTAGACCAGGGAATTGGTGATGGAACTGGCCGGGTCGGTGCCCGACGGCGCTGCACCGGCCGTGTCGGCTGCCGACAGGTTGCGCGCGGCGGTGGAAATGGTGACGCTGGTCCCGCCTTGCGTTTCCTGGAACTTCGCCTGCTGCGGCTGGAAGTTCTGCGTGGCCAAATTGGCCACATTGTGCGCTTCCACGCCCAGCGCTTGCTGGTTGGCTTGGAGGCCGGAGAGGCCGGCCTGGAGTGCGGAGATTGTCATGGCGCCAGTCTACATGATTCCGTATGGCAATGCTTGAGCGTGCTTAAAAAATGAGCGCTTCACGCAACAGCTGCCTCGACTGCCATCCGGGCGGCTTGGGCCGACCGCATCCCAGTGTCGCGGAATGTCTACAGTTCCCGCCCCAATCTTGCCGATGAAGTATTGAATCGCTGCATTCCTTGCTCTTAAACATGGGCTAATTGCTACGGTTAATGTTTTGGGATTGCTTTCCCGAGCGGTGCGCATAAGAATCTGGTGTATTGCCCAAACGCATTCAACGTTCCGGAGAGCATCATCAAACCCTTCGCCGCCCGCATCGCCGCTGTATTGCTGGCCTGTGCAAGCCTGCCATTCGCGCAGGCTGGTGAGGGAGCGCTCGATGCACGCCTGAATGAGCAAGTCATCATGGTGCCGGCTGGCCGTGCCCAATCGGTGCAGCTGGAGACGACGATATTCCGTCCGTCCGGCCCCGGTCCTTTCCCGCTCTTGATCGTCAATCACGGCAAAGCGCCTGGCAATCCCAAAATGCAGGCGCGCGACCGCTTCATTTACCTGGCCACGGCCTTTGTCCGGCGCGGCTATGCCGTGATGGTGCCGATGCGCACCGGCTTTGCCCACTCCACCGGCAAATTCGTCGAATACGGCTGCAATATGACGGCCAATGGATACGAGCAGGCTGGCGATATCGCCGACGTTGTGCGTTTCGCGCGCACCCAGCCCTGGATCGACAGCGACCGTATCGTGCTGGCCGGCCAGTCGTTTGGCGGCCTGGCGAGCATGGCGGCCGCCACCCAGGAATTGCCGGGCGTGCGCGGCATCATGAACTTCGCCGGCGGCCTGAAGGTGCATGGCGACTTGTGCGACTGGCAGGGCGCCCTGGTGAAGGCTTTCGGCGAATATGGGCATCGCAACAAGCTGCCCAGCATGTGGATGTACGGCGCCAACGACAGCTATTTCGGGCCTGAGCTGGTGGCGCGCATGCATGGCGCATTCACCGCGGCGGGCGGCAAGGCTGACCTGGTCGCCTATGGCGCCTTCAAGAAGGACGCGCACGGTTTGCTCGGCAATCGCGACGGTGCAACGGTATGGCTGCCGGAAGTGGAACGCTTCCTGAGCGGCCTTGGCATGCCGACCCGCGAGGTCTATGCGGTGGCCGAACCGCCGCCGCAGCGCGCGACGCATTATGCGGCGCTGGATGACGTGAATGCGGTGCCGTTTGTTCCACAGCGTGGCCGTGAGCAGTACCGTGAATTCCTGAAGAAAGCAACGCCGCGTGCGTTTGCGATTTCGTCCACCGGTTCTTGGGGCTGGGCGGAAGAGGGGGAGAACACCAACGAGAAGGCGGTGGCGGCCTGCCAAGCGGCGAGCAAGGAGCCGTGCCGTCTGTATTCGGTCGATAACGATATCGTCTGGACCGAGCGCGGCTCCGCTGGCCGCAATTGATCAAGTAAGCGTCACGGCGGCCACGATGGTGAGGCCGGCACTCAGGTAGCCCAGCGGGCGCTGGGCCCAAAGCATGAGATACGCCATGACGGCGCTGGGCCGGTGCAGGTGGACGAAGGCGTAGCTGGCCAACAGGTTTTGCAGCGCTACCCAGCCATGCATCACAATCGCGGCGCCCAGCAGGGCAATGGCGCCGCCGTGCGCGATGGCGCTATATTCAACTGCGGTGAAAACGACCGTACCCTGTCCGATTCCCAGGATCATTCCGAGCATGGCCACGCGCAGCAAACGCGGGTTGAAGTAATGGCGCTGCCATTGCGGCACCAGGCTCAGGGCGTGGAGGACGAGTATCGTCGTCAAGCAGAGCTGGTAGAGGTCTAACATGGACGCCAGGGATTGCAGATTTTCCACGGGCTGTCCTCCGTGCTGTGGCATCCTTATGTTGAAATTAACATATTCCTTCCCAGGGCTACGCATGATACCCTGAGGTAACCGCCATTTCGCGAGGTGAATCAGCCGATGATTCCAATTGCAGCGCAGGGTGCCAGCCGGGAACGGAAACGCCAGCGGCCGAAGGGCCGGCAGGTCGATGCTGCGGCGCTGCAGCAAGTACGGGCTTTGCTGGGCGAGGCGCCGCGCAGGCGGGATTTGCTGATCGAATATCTGCATCTGATCCAGGATGCGCATGGTTGCCTGTCGGCGCCGCACCTGGCGGCCTTGGCTTTTGAGCTGCGGCTGGCGCAAGTTGAAGTCTTCGAGGTTGCCTCCTTCTACCACCATTTCGACATCGTTCGTGAAGACGAACCACGGCCGCCGGCGCTGACGGTCCGGGTGTGCAACGGCTTGTCGTGCGAGATGGCCGGTGCTTCACATCTTCTGGAACGTCTGCCCGCGCTGCTTGGTCGTGAGGTGCGCGTGCTTGCGGCGCCTTGCATTGGACGCTGCGACCAGGCGCCAGCGGCGCTGGTCGGCCAAGCTGCGCTTGGGCAGGCCAGTTGCGAGAGCGTGGCGGCTGCGGTCGCCGCTGGACAGATTACGCCAGCTACCGCTGCCGTGAAGGCCGATACGAAGTTCGCTGTGTTGGAAGCATGCCTTTCCGGCGAACGGACAGTGGACGCGGTGATCGCGGAGCTGGAGGGTTCCGGCTTGCGCGGGCTGGGCGGGGCAGGTTTCCCGGCTGGGCGCAAATGGCGCATCGTGCGCAAGGAACCGGGCCCCCGGCTGATGGCGGTCAATATTGACGAGGGGGAGCCAGGCACTTTCAAAGACCGCTTCTACCTCGAACGCAATCCGCAGCAGTTCATCGAAGGCATGTTGATCGCTGCCTGGGCTGTGGAGATCGATGAAATCTATGTTTACCTGCGCGACGAATATCACGACTGCCGCAAGCTGCTGGAGCGGGAGCTTGCGCGGCTTGACGGGCGGGCGCCGCGCATACACCTGCGGCGCGGTGCCGGCGCCTATATCTGCGGCGAAGAGTCGGCGATGATCGAGTCGATTGAAGGCAAGCGTGGCATGCCGCGTTTGCGCCCGCCTTATGTCGCGCAAAAGGGCTTGTTCGGCAGGCCAACGCTGGAGCACAACTTCGAGACGCTGTACTGGGTGCCTGAAATCCTTGCAAAAGGAGCTGCCTGGTTCAACAGCCATGGGCGGCATGGCCGCCAAGGTTTGCGTTCGTTTTCCGTTTCAGGCCGCGTTAAGCAGCCCGGCGTGAAGCTGGCGCCGGCCGGTATCACGGTGCGGGAACTGATCGAGGAGTACTGCGGCGGCATGCAGGAGGGGCACCAGCTGTATGCCTACCTGCCGGGCGGCGCGTCCGGCGGCATTCTGCCCGCCAGCATGAGCGATATACCGCTCGACTTCGACACGCTTCAGCCGTACGGATGTTTCATCGGTTCCGCCGCTCTCATCGTTTTGTCGCAGTGCGATAGCGCGCGCGCCGCTGCCAGCAATATGATGCGCTTCTTTCAACATGAATCGTGCGGGCAGTGCACGCCATGCCGCGTCGGCACGGCCAAGGCGGCGGCTTTGATCGGGCAGCCTGTGTGGGATGCTGGCCTGCTTGGCGAATTGTCGCAAGTGATGCGCGACGCGTCGATCTGCGGCTTGGGACAGGCAGCGCCCAATCCGGTGGAGTGCGTGCTGAAGTACTTCCCGCATGAGGTGGCGCGATGATCGCCTTTGAACTCAATGGCCGCGCAGTGCAGGCCGCGGAGGGCGAAACGCTGCTGCAGGCCGCTCGACGTGAAGGCGTCGATATCCCGCATCTTTGCTATATGGACGGAATGGCCGCCGCTGGCAACTGCCGGGCGTGCATGGTGGAGATTGATGGCGAGCGAGTGCTGGCGCCTTCCTGCTGCCGTTATCCTTCAGATGGAATGAAGGTGCAAAGCACCAGCGCACGCGCGCTTGCCGCGCAGAAGATGGTGCTCGAACTGCTGCTGGCCGACATGCCGGAACAAATCCACACGCGGCACAACGAAGTCGAGCAATGGGCGGTGCGGCTGGCCGTTGGCAAGCCTCGCTTCGGAGCACGCCAGCAGCCCGCGCGCGATCTTTCGCATGCCGCAATCGCGGTCAACCTCGACGCCTGCATCCAGTGCACCCGCTGCCTGCGCGCCTGCCGCGACGAGCAGATGAACGACGTGATCGGCCTGGCCTGGCGCGGCGAGCAGGAGAAGATTGTCTTCGACATGGATGACCCGATGGGGGCGTCGACCTGCGTGGCCTGCGGTGAATGCGTACAAGCCTGCCCGACCGGTGCGCTGATGCCGGCGCGCGATGCGGCGCTGGCGGTGCCGGACAAGCGTGTCGATTCGGTTTGCCCCTATTGCGGGGTTGGCTGCCAGCTGACCTACAACATCAAGGACAACAAAATTTTGTTCGTGGAGGGGCGCGACGGGCCGGCCAACCAGGGCAGGCTGTGCGTGAAGGGCCGCTATGGTTTCGACTACGCCCATCATCCGCATCGTCTGCTCAAACCGCTGGTGCGCCGTACCGACGCCCCGCCTAAATCGGGCGATTTCGCCATGGATCCCGCGCGGGTGCAAGACGTTTTCCGCGAAGCGAGCTGGGAAGAGGCGCTGGCGCTGGCTGGTGGAAAGCTGGCGGCCATTCGCGATACGCATGGCCCAAGGGCGCTGGCCGGATTCGGTTCTGCCAAAGGCAGCAACGAGGAAGCCTACCTGTTCCAGAAGCTGGTGCGTACCGGCTTTGGCAGCAATAATGTCGATCACTGTACGCGGCTGTGCCATGCCTCTTCGGTAGCGGCGCTGCTGGAGGGCATAGGGTCGGGAGCCGTTTCCAATCCGGTCAAGGACGTGATGAAGGCGGAGGTGGTGATCCTGATCGGCGCCAATCCGGCCGTCAACCATCCGGTCGCCGCGACGTGGATCAAGAACGCCGTGCGGAATGGAACGAAGCTGGTGGTCTGCGATCCGCGCCGCTCCGACCTATCGCGGATTGCCCATCGCTTCCTGCAATTCAAGGCTGACAGCGATGTCGCGCTGCTGAACGCCATGATGAACGTGATTGTGGCTGAAGGATTGGTGGATAAGGACTTCATCGCCAGCCGCACCATCGGCTACGACGAACTGGCAGCCAATGTGGCTGATTACAGTCCGGAAGCGATGGCGCCGGTTTGCGGCATCGAGGCCGCGACCATCCGCGAGGTGGCGCGGCTGTATGCCACATCCCGCGCGTCGATGATTCTGTGGGGGATGGGAATTTCGCAACACGTCCACGGCACCGACAACGCGCGCTGCCTGATTGCGCTATCGCTGATGACGGGGCAGATCGGCCGGCCTGGGACGGGGCTGCATCCATTACGTGGCCAGAACAACGTGCAGGGCGCATCGGACGCTGGCCTGATTCCGATGATGTATCCGGACTACCAGCGCGTGACCGAGCCGGCCGCCCAGGCCCGCTTCGAAAATGCGTGGGGTCTGGCGCCGGGAGCGCTGGACGACAAACCGGGGCTGACCGTGGTGGAAGTGATGGATGCAGCGGCGGCGGGCCGGGTCAAAGGCATGTACATCATGGGCGAAAATCCGGCCATGTCGGATCCGGACGCCAGCCACGCGCGCGCAGCCCTGGCTTCGCTGGAGCATCTGGTGGTGCAGGATATCTTCCTGACCGAGACGGCCTACCTGGCCGATGTCGTACTGCCCGCCAGCGCCTTTCCGGAGAAGACCGGGAGCTTTACCAACACCGACCGCCTGGTGCAGCTCGGGCGCCAGGCCCTTGATCCGCCGGGAGATGCGCGGCAGGATCTGTGGATCATCCAGCAGATGGCACTGCGGCTCGGGCTCGACTGGCAGTACGGTGGCGCGGCCGACGTATTTGCCGAGATGCGGCGTGTGATGCCCAGTATCGCCGGGATCACCTGGGAGCGCCTGGAGCGCGAGCATGCCGTGACCTATCCCTGCCATGAGGAAGGCGATCCCGGCACGCCGGTGGTCTTTACCGAGATCTTTCCGCGCGAGTCGGGCCGGGCGCGCTTTGTACCGGCCGATATCATTCCGGCCGATGAACGTCCGGATGCCGAGTACCCGATGGTGCTGATCACCGGCCGCCAGCTCGAACATTGGCATACCGGCAGCATGACGCGCCGCACCGCGGTGCTGGATGCGATCGAGCCGGATCCGGTAGCGCTGGTGCATCCGCTTGATCTGGCGGCGATGGGCGGCAAACCGGGCGAGGTGGTGACTATTGCTTCGCGCCGCGGCCAGGTCGCGCTGTATGCGCGGGCGGATGAAAGTTCGCCGCGCGGTGCGGTGTTTGTGCCTTTCTGCTACTACGAGGCGGCGATCAACAAGCTGACCAATCCCGCGCTCGACCCGTTTGGCAAGATCCCTGAATTCAAATACTGTGCGGTCAAGGTCACGCTGGGCGGCACGGTCGCAGCCCAGTCCAGTTTTGGCGGCGGCAAGGCGACGGAGGCGGCGGGCGCATGAGACTACCGGAGATGACGCAGGCCAGCGTGCCGCTGACGCAGGAGGTGGAGGCGATCGACGAGAAGGGGCGCCGCTCGCAGATTCACATTCCCGCCGAGCGGCCGTTGACGGTGTATGTGGATAAGCGCGAACTGGTTACCCTGATGACGCTGGGCGGTGCGCCGGAGGCCCTGGTGCTGGGCTACCTGCGCAACCAGCGCCTGGTGCGCTCGGTGGAGGAGGTGGAATCCATCCATGTCGATTGGTCGGTTGCTGCGGCTGCCGTGAAGACTCGCGGCGGCGTGGCCGATATCGAGGAGCGCACCGCGCGCAAGGTGGTTACTACCGGCTGCGGCCAGGGATCGGTGTTTGGCGATTTGATGGACGAGGTGGACGAGATCGTTCTCCCGCCTGGCGCGCGGCTGAAGCAATCTGGCGTGTACCGCATCGTTGAAACCATTCGCGGCCTGCAATCGATTTATAAGCAGGCTGGCTCGGTGCATGGCTGTGCCTTGTTCACGCAGGCTGGTGAGCTCCTGTACTTTGTTGAAGACGTGGGCCGGCACAATGCGGTTGATTCGATCGCTGGGAAAATGTGGCTGGATGGGATGGATGGCGGCGACAAGGTGTTCTATACCACGGGCCGGCTGACGTCGGAAATGGTGATCAAGGGCGCGCAGATGTCGATTCCTTTTCTGCTGTCGCGCTCGGGCACCACGCAAATGGGCCATAGCGTCGCCAGCCGCCTCGGCATGACCTTGCTGGCGCGCTGCTCCGGGCGCCACTTCCTGCTGCTCTCTTCGCCCGAACGTTTGATCGCTGAACCTGAACTCGCTACGGTCGCGCCCGTGGCAAGCAAAGAGCCTGACCCCAAGGTTGCCACGGGCGCGGCTGTAGGCGGGGGGGCGTGATGGGGTTGTGCGATGCGGTGCGCGGGGCGTTTGGCTTGCTGTTCAACGGCGATCCCGTGCTTTGGCGGATTGTTTGGGTTTCCGTCAGCACCAGTGTGATTGGATTGATGATTGCTGCGCCGTTCGCGGTGATGGGCGGCTATGCCATTGCGATGAAGGAATTCCGGGGGCGCCGCGTCGTGATCTGGCTGGTGCAGGCGGCTTTGTCGTTGCCGACGGTGCTGATTGGGCTGGTGCTCTACATGATGTTGTCGCGCCATGGGCCGATGGGCGGTTTGCAGTGGCTGTTTTCGCAGCCGGGCATTGTGGTGGGCCAGGTGGTGATCGCCTTGCCGGTCTTGCTGGCCTTTACGCTGGCGGCGGTGCAGGCGGCCGATCCGCGGCTGGCGGAAACCGCTATCGCACATGGTGCTTCGTCCTGGCGGGTGATGTCGACCTTGCTTTACGAGGTGCGTTTTGGTGTGATGGCTGCTGTCATCAGCGGCTTCGGGCGGGTGATTTCCGAGGTCGGCTGCGCCATGATGGTCGGCGGGAATATCGCCGGTGAGACCCGCACCATCACCACGGCGATCGCGCTGGAAACCAGTAAGGGCGAGTTCGCGCAAGGCATCGCCCTTGGCGTGGTGCTGGTCGCTCTCGCCCTGGCTATGAACGGGGCGATGATGGTGCTGCAGGGCGATGCCCATGCGGCAAGGGGGCGGGGATGAACCCTATGCTGTCCATCGATCGTCTGACCAAGCGCTATGGCGGGCATCTGGTGTTCGATCTGAGGGCCTTCGAGCTGGAGGCGGCGCGCGCTTATGTGCTGACCGGGATGAATGGCGCCGGCAAGAGTACGCTGCTGCGGGTGCTGGCCGGCTTGGCGCCGGCCGATGCGGAAGGCGTGCGGTTCGCGGGGGAGCCGGTGCGGCTTGCACCTTACGCCGCTGCCCTGCGGCGCGACATCGTCTATGTGCACCAGCACCCCGTGATGTTTTCGACCAGCGTTGCGGCTAATATCGGCTATGGCTTGAAGGCGCGCGGTATGGCGCGCGAGGAGGCCGCCCGGCTGGTCGATGAGGCCATGCGATGGGCTGGCGTGGAGCATTTGCATGCCAGCCGGCCCGCGACCTTGTCCGGCGGGGAAAAGCAGCGGGTGGCGCTGGCCCGCGCCAAGGTGCTGCATCCGCGTTTGCTGTTGCTGGACGAGCCGACCGCCAGCCTGGATGGCGAGGCGAGAGAGCAGGTGCTGGCATTGATTCCTTCGCTGACTCTTGCGGGCAGCACCGTTGTCATGGCTTGCCACGACCGCGACTTGATCAACCTGCCCGATGTGCGGCGCCTGAAGCTGCGCGAGGGGCAACTTGAGGAGAAGTGAATGAAACGGCGGCTCCTGCTTGCTTTTGCCGCGGTCTTTGCGCTGTCGGGGACCGCTTACGCGCAGCAAATCATCCGCTTGTCGACGACGACGAGCACAGAAAATTCCGGGCTGCTGGCCTATCTGCTGCCCGCTTTCGAGGCGCAGACCAACACCAGGGTGCATGTGATCTCGGTCGGTACCGGCAAGGCGCTGGAGTTGTCGAAAAACGGCGACGTCGACGTGACCCTGGTGCATGCGCGCTCCGCGGAGGACAAATTCGTGGCGGAAGGCTGGGGCGTCGACCGGCGCGATGTGATGTACAACGATTTCATTGTCGTTGGCCCGGTTGGCGATCCGGCCGGCATCAAGGGCGGAAAGGATGTGCTGGCGGCTTTCCGCAAGCTGGCCGGCGGTCCGGCGAAATTCATTGCGCGCGGCGATAACTCGGGCACGGACATCATGGAAAAGACTTACTGGAAGCAGCTGGGGACGCAGCCGGCCGGCGCGCAGTATGTTTCGGCGGGTCTTGGGATGGGCGAAGTATTGACCATGGCCTCCGAAATGGGCGGCTATACGCTGACCGATCGCGCGACTTACGGCGCGTACCATGCCAAGACCGATCTTGCCCTGATGGTGGAGGGCGATGCGCGCATGTTCAACCCTTACGGCATCATCGCCACCAATCCGGCAAAGCATCCGGGCATCAACTATAAGGGCGCGCGCCAGCTGATCGAGTGGATCACCTCGCCGGAAGGGCAGGCCAGGATCGCGCAGTTCCGTCCCGCCGGCCAACAGTTGTTTTTCCCGAGCGCGAAGACCGATTTAAGCGCGCTGGAGCCAGGCAAGTAAGGCGTCGGCAACGGCGCCAGGGTTTTCTCGCTGCGGGAAGTGGCCGACACCGGCAAGCAGCGCGCGGTGATATGGCCCGCTGAACAAGTGTTCCTTGTGCTCGGAAGTCTGCGGGCTGTTGGCGCCGTCCTCGCTGCCATGCAGGGTGAGCGTGGGCACGCTGATGACGGAGTTATGCCGCAAGCGCTCTTCCTGTACGGCGTAGAACGGATCGGGCGGTGCCAGGCCCCAGTGGTGGCGGTAGGAGTGCAGGGAGACCTCCACCCAGTCCGGATTGTCCCAGGCATGCATGGTGTCGTGGAACAGGCCCTCGCCGAAATGCCAGGAGGGCGACCATGTGCGCCAAAGCAGCAGGGCGAATTCGCGCCGTTCCTTGCGCAGCGCGTCGGCGCCCCGTTCGATGGACATATACCACTGGTACCAGTGATTGCGCGCCTGGTGCAGGCTCAGTTGCTGGCGCGTGTCATTGGCGCCCCAGCCGACCGATAGGGCCATGCACCGCTGCACGCGCTCGGGCGCCAGGAGGGCGGCGTTGTAGGCCGCGCGCGCGCCCCAGTCATGGCCGACGACGTTGAAGCGTTCGATACCGAGGGCGGTGGCAAAGTCCAGCAAATCCTGGGCCATGGCCACCAGTTGGCCGCTGCGCGGGGTGGCGGGATCGAGGAAGCGGGTTTCGCCGAAACCGCGCAGGCTGGGCACAATCAGGCGGTAGCCGGCCGCCGACAGCGCCGGGATCACGCCGTCCCATGTGTGCATATCGTCCGGCCAGCCGTGCAGAAGGAAAATCGGTTCGCCGTGCATGTCGCCATGCTGGCGGAAGGCGATGCGCAAGCGGTCGGTGTTCACGTATTCCATGAGGTCTCCTGGCTGGCGAAGCGTGCCCTCGGGATTATAAGCCTGCGTTATACTTGTCCGCATGGAAAACCTGCATATCGTTTGCCCCCATTGCGACGCTGTCAACCGCGTCCCGTCGGTGCGCCTGGAAGAGGAGGCCACTTGCGGCACCTGCAAGCGCCCTTTGTTCACCGGCCATCCTACTGACCTGTCGACCGAACGCTTCCTCAAGCATATCCAGCGTAGCGATATTCCTGTGCTGGTCGATTTCTGGGCGCCGTGGTGCGGCCCTTGCCGGACCATGGCGCCGTTTTACGAGGAGGCGACCCGCCACCTGGAGCCTTACTTCCGGGTGGTGAAGGTGAATACGGAAGCCGAGCAGCAGCTGGCGACGCGCTTTGCCATCCGCAGTATCCCAACCCTGGCCGTGTTTAAAGGCGGCCGGGAACTGGCGCGCCAGCCGGGTGCCATGGATAGCAAGAGCATCATTGCGTGGGTGCAGCAGCACTTGCGCTAAATGCGCGCCAGCCAGCTGCGAATTCCGTCCACTGAGCGGAAGTCGGCCACCGAACGGCAGGCAATGCCGGGGTGGCGCGCCGACAACATCTTCGATAAAGCGCTGCCAGGGCCGAGCTCCAATGCCGCGGTGATGCCTTGTTCGGCGCAAGCATCCATGCATTCCGTCCACAATATCGGTTCGGCCAGTTGGCGTGCGAGGTGGGCGATCGCGGCTTCCGCCCCGCGCACCGTCATGGCGTCGATACCGCCCAGCACTGGCGTGCGCAAGCTGCCGAAGGATTCTTCCGCGAGCCTTGCCGCGAAGGCCGCTGCCGCCGCTTTCAGGTAAGGCGTGTGGGAGGCGACAGTCACCGGCAGCGGTGCAATGCGCGCTCCCGGGATCGCTATGGCGTTTGCCATGGCGGCCAGGCCGCCGGCAATGCAGCTGTCCTCGCCGGTTTCAATTGCGATGTGGAAGCCATGCGCGGCCAGTTGCTGGCGCAGGCTTGCGATGCGCCGGCCGCTGATGGCCAGCATCGCGTGCGGGCTGCCGGGCGCGACGCAAGCGTCCATCAAGGCGGCACGCTGTGCTGCCAGGGCGACGGTGCGCTCCGGACTGAAGGCCCCGGCCACGCCGTAGGCGGCCAGTTCGCCGACGCTGTAGCCTGCCACCAGCGCTGGCGCCGGGCATTCGCCGCGCAGCGCTTCCCACATAGCGAGGCTACTGGCGACAACGGCGGGTTGGGCGGCGCGGTTGTTGAACATAGTCTCCGGCATGGACAAATCGGGCAGCCATGGCGCCAATTGATCGAGCAGGGCGGCGCCGCGCGGGTCGCTGCGGGCCAGGTCGTACATCGCGGCGTGTTGGCCGCCCTGGCCTGGGCAGAGGATCAGCAGGCGGCTTTTCATGGCGGCGGCATGGTGGACAGGCTGTGCACCAGACAGGTGGCGGCCAGCAGGTCGGCGGCGCCGCCGGGCGAGAGGCGCTGGGCGACGAATTGCCGGTGGCAGGCCAAGGCGTGGTCATGCCAATGCGGGTTGGCCGTGGCGCCCTGGCGCAGGAATTGACTGGCTGCGTGGCGTACGGTTGCGGCACCTTCCGCCCCGCCGCGATGGTAAGTATTGGTATCGCTGATATGGGCCATGAGGGCGAAGATGGCATCGACGCGCGCGTGCTGTATTGTTGCCCCGCGCGCCAGCGCCGCTTGCATTGCGGGCAGACCAATCTCGAAGACGGACGGCAGACCGAGGGTGCCTTCTTCGCGCGCGCCGCTCGCTGCGTGGCGGGCGGCGGCGCGCAGGCCGTGGGAATCGCCGTCGGCGCGGGTGTGTCCGGCGAGTTCTTCACCCCAATGCAGAAGCAGGGCGGTGCGCAGGGTGGCCGGTGTCAGTGTCATGCGCAGCGCTCGTACGCGGCCCGCGGCGGCGCATAACAGGCCGAGTGCGAAAATGGCGCCGCGATGCGTGTTGATGCCGCGCGTGGCGGCCAGCATGCGCTGTTCGGCGGCGATGCCAAGCTTTTTCAGGTCGGAGAACGGCGCGCCGTCGTAACCGGCCTTGCAGATGCGGGCATAGTAATGGCGCAGGGAGAACAGGCTGCGCATGAAGGTCCTCGCATCCATGTCGGTATGGCTGCCGTTGTCGATCAAGGAGACCAGTCCGGGCTTTGGGTAGAGCGCCAGCTCCTGGTACAGGCTGCGTACGGCGCGCACGGCGACTTCGCGGGCGAGTCCCTGCGCCGGGTGGCGGCGCTGGTTGATGCGCGGGACTGGCCGGGCGTTCCGGGCGGTGGATGCAGACAGGTTCATGCCGGCTCCAGTTCGGCGCGTAGTTCGGTGCAGGCACGAAGCGTTACGCCGCTGTGCGATTTGACCAGGACGCGCCCGGACTGCCCGCGTGCTGAAAACCATTCCTTCCATGCCACCGCTTGCCCGCTGGGGAAGACGATCTCGCCATCCAGGGGGAGTTCCGCGAGATGGCCGGCGAGGAGTGCGGTGCCTTCATCCAGTTCGGCCGCGCTGCGGGGGCGGAACAGCAGGTCGATGTCGGAGCTCGCGCGCAGATAGATCTGGCCGGTCAAGACCTGCAAGGCAAGTGAACCGAAGACGCGCAAGCCCAGGTTGGCGCCGGATTGCTGCAGGCGGGCGAACGGCGCTTGCCAGCGTGCCGGCAAGGCGCTTGCGACGTCCTCCAGCGCCAACGGGGCGCGCCTGCGTTCAATGTGCCTTGCCGGTACGCGTAGTGGAAGGCGCATCCGGGCGCCGCTGCCTGTATCGGGCGGGGCGGCAAGGCCGAGAAAAACATCGTCCAGGCCTGCTCCGGGATCCGGCTCGCGCCGGCGCACAACCAGGGGCCAGCCGGCAGCCGCCCAGCGCTCGATCGCGGCGTGCGCAGGCGTATTCGTCGGCGCGGTCGCCAGCAAGTCCAGCCAGCCGGCGGATGTCAGCCATGCCAGGTCATGCCGTGCGTACATTACCGCCGCCAATGACTGCCTGGATGACCGGCTGCGCGGCCTTGCGGCCGCCGCGCAGCAGGCCGAGTGCGCTGCGCTGGTCCTCAGTGGGCGCGTTGGCAATTGCGTGCGCCAGGTGCGCTGCGAGGTCGCCTTCCCAGATCGCTTGCAGCCCGCCCATGCGAACGTAATTCTCCGGGCCGGGAGCAAAAACCGGATTGCTGCGCGCCAGTTCCACCAGCTTTTCCTCGGACACCTTGGTGATGCGGGCCATGGCCGGCAGGCCCATGACGCGGATGGTGGCATCCGGTAGCGCATAACAGGCATCCGCCATCAAGCCGCTGGTGATGAAGCCGCCCGACAGCGCCTGGTCGTACACCAGTCCGACGATGCGATGGCCCTGGCGGCGTGCCAGGTCGATGCACTTTCCCAGGTGGGCCATATAGCTGTTGATGCCGAGCATTTCGTCGCGGTGGCGCAGGCGCTGTCCCTGGGTGTCGACCAGCAGCACGATGGCGCGGCCGGGATGACTGCGCACCGTGGCCAGTACGGCCTTCGCTTGCGCCAGTGCGATCTCCACACCGATCGGTGCATGGCCGGTGGTGCCGATCACGCAGACGGTCTGCCCGTCCACGTGCGCGCTACCGCTCAGGAATTGCTCATGCTCCGCAATATCGTGCCCGCCCGGGAACAGGGCATCGGCCAATACTTTCCAGTCCATCGTCATGCTCCCTGGCGGTGCGGCGCGGCTGCCGCGATGAATGAAGCGGCATCCAGCATCGGGATGTCCTGCGCTGCTGCGATGCCGAGCGCGGCCCAGATATCGGCCGGGTCGCGCAGGCTGCCAAAGCGTTCGATACGCTGTTCCAGCATGGCGTGTTCCGCTTCCAGCCCGGCCAGCGTCAGTTCGACGGTCTCGTCGCGCGCCTGGATGATTGCTTCCTGCGCCGCCTGGCGGAATGCGGGAATACTGTCGTCCACGATGAGTTGCACGTCGCCCATCAGGTAGCGGTGCTTGCCGCCCGTGGTGCGCCAGACCAGGGCGCGGTCGCGCGAGTCGAATTCCTCCACGCCGTTGGCGGTCTCGATCACTTCCGGCCCCGACATGGCCAGGCGGCCTTCTTCGGAAATCACCAGGGAATTGGCGCAGCGCGCCACGATGCCCATGCCGCCGAAGGCTCCGTTCGAGCCGCCGATCAGGGCTACGACCGGAATGCCGGCCGCGCGCACATCGAGCACGGCGCGCATCACTTCCGATACGGCGATCAGGCCGGCATTGGCCTCGTGCAGCCGCACTCCGCCCGTTTCCAGCAAGAGCAGCACGGCCGCGGGACGTTCAATCAGCGCGCGGCGCAGCAAGCCGGTCAGCTTGGCGCCGTGCACTTCGCCTACGGCTCCGCCCATGAAGCCGCCTTCCTGCGCGGCCGCGAAGACGGCCAGGCCGCCCAGTGAGGCGCGGCCCACGACCACGCCGTCGTCGAAGGCCACCGGTGCATTGAGTTGGCCGAGATGCGGGCTTACGACGCGTTGTGCCGGGCCGACGAATTCTTCAAAACTGTCGAAGAGGGCAAGGCGCTCGCGCGCGGTGGCTTCCAGGTAGCTGCTCATGTGGCGCCTCCGAGCATTTCTTGCACTGCCTGGTCCAGGCGCAGGCTGACCACGGCGGGCGTGGCGCCCATGTCGTTAATGGCGATGCGTGTGTCGGCCAGCTGCCAGCGCTCCTGGAAGTCGCTGATCACCGCCTGCCAAATCTGGCCGAAGCCCTCCGCGGCAGTCTGGATGCCAACCTCGCAGGCTCCTCCCAGCGGCGTGCTTTCGATCAGCACTTCCAGGTTGCCGGAGCTGACCACGCCAACGATGCGCGGCTCCGCCGACAGCGGGCGCCGGCCTTGTTCGAAACGGTAATTGAGTGTTTCCATCTTGGCTCCTACCAGTTGCGGAAGCGTTTGGGCGGATCGTACAGTCCGCCCGATGCCCGCACCAGGTCTTTCATGTTTTTTGCCGCCAGCAGGTCGCGCGTGGCTTGCCGTTTGTCGATGCCCAGGTCTTCGGCGCGGGTAATGATGCCGCGGTCGCGCAGATTTTCCACCATGCGCCTGTCGCGCTGCAAGCCGACCGGGGTGTAGCCGGCGACCCCGCGTATGGCCTGCTCGCGCTCCTCGGCGCTGCGGCACAGCAACAGGTTGGCGATGCCTTCCTCCGTCAGGATGTGCGTCACGTCGTCACCGTAGATCATGACAGGCGGGATCGCCATTTTCGCCTGTTCGCCCAGTTCCCACGCATCGAGCCGTTCCACGAAGGCGGGCTGCATATGTTCGCGGAAGGTTTCCACCATCTGCACCACCAGCTTCTGGCCGCGCGGGATGGCGCCGCTGCCCCTGCGCGCCTGTTCCCCGGCCTTAAGCCATGCCGGGCTGGCGTGGCGCCGGCCGCGGGCATCGGCACCCATATTCGGTGCTCCGCCGAAGCCGGAAATGCGGCCCAGCGTGGCGGTCGACGAATTGCCGGTCAGGTCGATCTGCAGGGTCGAACCGATGAACATGTCGCAGGCATAATGCCCGGCAGCCTGGCAATAGGCGCGGTTGCTGCGCATGGAGCCGTCCGGGCCCACCGCGAAGACGTCGGGGCGGGCGCGGATGTAGTTTTCCATGCCCAGCTCCGAACCGAAGGAATGGACCGATTCGACAAAGCCCGCCTCGATCGCGGGGATCAGGGCCGGATGGGGATTCAGTGCCCAATTGGTGGCGATCTTGCCGCGCAGGCCGAGCGAGGCCCCGTACGTCGGCAGCAGCAATTCAATGGCGGCGGTGTCAAAGCCGATGCCATGGTTCAGTCGCTGCACCTGGTACTCGGCGTAGATGCCTTTGATTGCCATCATCGCCATCAGCACCTGGATCTCGGAAATCTGGGCCGGGTCGCGCGTGAAGAGCGGCTCGATATAGTAGGGCGTCGGCGACTGCACCACGAAATCGACCCAGTCGCCTGGCACATCGATGCGCGGCAACTGGTCCACAATGCGGTTGACCTGCACGATCACGATGCCGTTCTTGAAGGCGGTGGCTTCCACGATCGGCGGCGTATCCTCGGTATTCGGACCGGTGTACAGGTTGCCATGCCGGTCCGCCGCTTCCGCCGCAACCAGGGCAACACGCGGCGGCAGGTCGATGAAGTAGCGGCTGAACAGCTCCAGATAGGTGTGGATGGCGCCGATATTCAGCTTGCCCGCTGCGGCCAGCTTCGCCACGCGCGCTGCCTGCGGGCCGGAGAAGGAGAAGTCCAGTTTTGACGCGATGCCGCGCTCGAACACGTCCAGGTGTTCGGGCAGGGCCAGCACCGATTGCAGCATATGCAGGCCGTGCACGCGCTGCGGATCGAGTCCCGCCAATGCCTGCGCCAGAAAGTCGGCCTGCTTCTGGTTGTTGCCTTCAATGCAGACGCGGTCGCCGTTTTCCAGCACGGCATGCAGCAAGTCGGCGATGCGCCCGGCTGGCAGCGCCTTGCCGGCCAATTCAGCGCCCAACACGCCGCGGGCGCGTGCCAGGCGCTCGTTGCGGTTGCGCTGCAGGCGGTCCCACACGCGGACAGGGGCCGTCATTGCTTGGCCCCCATGATCGCGTCTGGCAGGCCGGTGGCAATGCCGGGGAAGACGCAGAGCAGGATCACCGCAAGCACCATCAGCAGCAGGAAGGGCATCACGCCCCAGATGACATCCTTCAGGGGAATGTCCGGTGCGATGTTCTTAATGACGAAGATGTTCAGTCCTACCGGAGGATGGATCAGCCCCATTTCCATCACCACCGTCATGACGATGCCGAACCAGACCAGGTCGAAGCCCGCCTCGCGCAGCGGCGGCAGGATGATCGGCGCGGTCATCAAGATGATCGACACCGGCGGCAGGAAGAAGCCGAGCACCACCACCAGCACCAGGATGGTCGCCAGCAGCACCCATTTGGACAGGTGCATGCCGACCACCCAGCTCGCCGCCGCCTGGCTGATGTGCAGGTAGCTCATGACGTAGGAGTACAGCAGCGACATGCCGATGATCAGCAGCAGCATGGTCGACTCCCTGATGGTGGACGACAGGATTGGCGACATGTCTTTGGGCCGCCACGCTCCGTACACCACGGCGATCAGGATCAGGGCCAGCAAGGCGCCAAGGCCCGCGGTCTCGGACGGCGTGGCAAAGCCGCCGTACAGTGCCACCATCACGCCGATCAGCAGCACGATGAAGGGCAGCACGCGCGGCAGCATTTCCACTTTTTCGCGCAAGGTGAAATGCTCGTCTTCCAGGTAGGCCGATTTGACGCCGCCATTCTGGTATGCCGCAAGCGCCAGCCGGTATTCGGCACGAGCGCGATAGACCGCATAGCCGGCAAACAGCAGCACCAGCAGCACGCCGGGCCCGATCC
Organism: Pseudoduganella violaceinigra DSM 15887; assembly: GCF_000425385.1. Lineage (GTDB taxonomy): Bacteria > Pseudomonadota > Gammaproteobacteria > Burkholderiales > Burkholderiaceae_D > Rugamonas > Rugamonas violaceinigra. The sequence goes on from NZ_AUDI01000004.1 coordinate 159,908, forward strand.
CTGCCAGGAACAGGCGGCCCAGCGATTGCTCCGCCGCGACTGCGTACAGGATCATGGTGATGGACGGCGGCAGCAGGATGCCCAGCGTGCCGCCCGCAGCGATAATGCCGGCCGCGAAACCGGGCGAGTAGCCGCGCTTGCGCATTTCCGGAATGCCCGCCGAGCCGATGGCCGAGCAGGTTGCCGGCGACGAGCCGGCCATGGCCGCGAACAGGGCGCAGGCAAACACATTGGCGATACCCAGCCCGCCCGGCACCTTGTGCAGCCAGGTGTGGATGGCCGAATACAAATCCTTCCCGGCCGGCGACTTGCCGATGGCCGCTCCCTTCAGGATGAACAGCGGAATCGACAGCAGGGTGATGGAAGCCATTTCCTCGTACACGTTCTGGGTGATCGTGTCGAGCGAGCTGGCGGGCATGAAGAAGTACATGAAGGTGGTCGCCACAATGCCAAGCGCGTAAGCGATCGGCATACCGGAGAACATGACCACCAGCGTGGCGATGCCGTACAGGGCGCCCAAAGCCAGTTCGCTCATTTTGCGGCTCCCTTGTCGGTGATACGGGCCAGCAACTGCACCAGGATCTGCAAGGTCAGCAAGGTCATTCCTGCGGCCATCATGGCGTAGGGTATCCACAGCGGCGGTGCGAACGTGGACGTGGTGGTCTGGCCGTCGACCCAGGCCTCATGCCACAGCGTCCAGGATTTCCAGGAGAAGAAGGCGCAGAAAATGAAGGACAGCAGGTCGACAATGAACAGCCTTACCGCGTTTGCCTTCGGCGGCAGGATGGCGGCGAGCGCCTCGATGCCGATATGTCCGCGGAAGCTCTGCACATAGGCGCAGCAGGAAAAGGTGACGCCCACCAGCATGAAGATGGACGCTTCATCCTGCCAGTCGGTCGGCGCATGGAAGAAGTAGCGCGAGACCACGGAATAAGTCAGGACCAGGGCTGTGCTGACCATCGCCACCATGGACAGGATCAGCAGGCCCTGGTTCACTTTCGCCAGCAGTGCCGCGACCGGCCCCAGTCCAGGCGTCTGCGGCAAGGCCGCTTCCTTGGGCGGATTGAGTTCGACGCCGTGGCTCACAGCGTCTTCTCCGCGAGCGCCAGCAATTTGGCGCAGCTGTCGTTCTTTTCGCCGTAGTCCTTCCAGGCGGTGGTGCGGGCGATCGCCTGCCACTTCTTGACCGAGGCGGCGTTCAGGTCGACCACCTTGGCGCCGGCTTTCTGGTAGACCGCCGCGACCTGCGAATCGTCCGCCTGCGCCGCGGACTTGGCGAAGGCTTCCAGCTCCGCGCCCACGGCCATGATAGCTGCCTGCTGGTCCTTCGGCAGGCGTTCGTAGGTGGAGCGCGCCATCATCAGCGGTTCGAACATGAACCAGTAGGCATTGCCGCGCCCCGTGGTCAGCGCTTTCGACACTTCCTCCAGGCGGAAGGAGATCAGGGACGTGGAGGAGGTCAGCGCGGCGTCCATGGCGCCGGTCTGCATGGCGGCATAGATTTCGTTGGACGGCAGCGAGACGACGGCGGCGCCGGCAGCCTTCAGGATCAAGTCCATTTCGCGCGAACCCCCGCGGATCTTCATGCCCTTGGCGTCTTCCGGATCGACCACCGGCTTCACGCGCGAAGCGACGCCGCCGGCCTGCCAGATCCAGCTCACCAGCACCACGCCTTTGTCCCATAGCAGCTGGGTCAGGGCCTTGCCGATGTCCTTGTTCTTCCAGCCGTAGCCCTGCTCATAGGAGGTGACCAGGCCGGGCATCAGGCCGATGTTCACTTCCGGGACTTCGCCTCCGGCGTAGGACAGCGGCACCAGCGACAGGTCCAGGGCGCCCTTGCGCATGGCGGAGAACTGCGCGTTGGTCTTCATCAGGGACGAGCCGGGATAGATGGAGAACTTCAGTGCTCCCTTGGTGCGCTTTTCCACTTCCGCCGCGAACATGCGGGTCAGCCGGTCGCGGAAGTCGCCCTCGGTCAGGGTGCCGCCGGGGAACTGGTGGGAAATCTTCAGGGCGCCGCTCTGGCCCCAGGCGGACTGCAGCCACAGCGGGCTGGTGGCGAGCGCGGCTACTACGGACCTGCGGGTCATCTGGGTCATGTCATCCTCCAAGGGTAAGTATGCAGCATTGATATTTATGTATACAAGAGTATCTTTACCGAATACATTGTCAAGCGAAATATGCGTCTTATAATGAAGCCTCATATACACACCGAATATCTCGTTCCATGGCGAAACATTCCTCCACCCTGCGGGAAACCATCGAAGAAATGATCGCGATGGGCGAGCTTCGGCCCGGCCAGCACCTCGACGAGACCGAGCTGGCCACGCGCTTCGGCGTCTCGCGCACGCCGATCCGCGAGACGCTGATCCAGCTGGAGTCGATGGGCCTGGTGGTGATCCGCCCGCGCCGCGGCGCGATCGTGGCGGAGCTCGGGCCGCAGCAGCTGCTGGAAATGTTTGAAGTGATGTCGGAACTGGAGGCGACTTGCGGGCGCCTGGCTGCGCGCCGCATGACGCCGGAGGAGCAGCAGGTGCTGCTGGCGGCGCATGAAGCCTGCAAGGCGGCGGTGGAGGCGCAGGAGCCGGACGAGTACTACTACCGCAACGAAGCCTTCCACGAAGCCATCTACGCGGGCAGCCATAACCGCTTCCTGTTCGAGCAGACGCGGGGCCTGTACCGGCGCCTGCGGCCATACCGCCGCTTGCAGCTGCGCGTACGCAACCGCATCGGCCATTCGTATGCCGAGCATGACGGCGTGGTGCAGGCCATCCTGGCAGGCGACGGCGACAAAGCCGCGGAACTGCTGCGCAGCCATGTGATGATCCAGGGGCAGCGCTTTTCCGACCTGATGGCATCGCTGCCGCAATTGAGCCAATCCGCCGCCTGATAAGTAAATCTTTTCGTTTACTTATTTGGCGGCCCTGGCTATATTGCTGGGCATGAACAACGCCCTCCTGATTGCTGCCACCTGCCTGCTTGGCCTGCTGTCCACCACGGGCGCCTCGCTCCCGTATCCGATCCTGCCGCCGCTGTTTGCCGCGGAAGCCCACAACTCGCTGAATAATTTCCTTGGCCTGCCGCCCAAGCTCTTGTTCGGGATCGCGCTGACGGTGAACCCGATCGGACTGGTGATCGGCTCGGCGCTGCTTGGCCCGCTGTCGGACCGATATGGGCGCCGGCCTATCCTGCTGGCGACCGCACTCGGCGCCGCCGCCGGCCATGCTCTGACGGCGTGGGCGCTGGTGATGCAGTCCTACCCGCTGTTCATCCTGGCCCGCTTCGGCACCGGCCTGCTGGAAGGGAATGGCGCCGTGGCGCGTGCCCTGGTGGCGGAAAAACTGCAAGGCCCGCAGCGTTTGCGCGCGCTGTCGCTGGTGAACGGTTCGCTGCACCTGGGCTGGCTGGTGGGACCGGTGCTGGCCGGCTTCACGCTCGGTTTTGGCATCACGGTACCGTTCTGGGTAGCCGTGGCGGCATTGATACTGGCGGCGGCGCTGGTGGCGATGACCGTGCCGCGCGCCGCACAAGCGCCGGACGATGGCGCTTCCTGGTGGCAGGTGGCACGCTCCCACCACGCCATGAACCTGCTGCGCTTTCCTGAATTGCGCACGCTGTTCATCGTGCAGCTGGCGCTGACCTGCGGGATCACGGGCTTCTACGAATACTACCCCTTATGGCTGGTGGAGCAGGGCGGCTACGATGCGCGCGGCATTGCGACCATCAATATGGCTATGTGCGCGATCATGACCCTGGCCGCCATCATCGCCGGACGTCCTAGCCGCATGGAGCCTCTGCACCGCGCCAGCTGGCTGGCATTCGGACTGGCGGCCGCGGTGGCCGGCGTCGCGCTGGGCAACCTGTGGGTCGGCATGGTGGCGATCTGCCTGTTCGGGCTTCCCAATGCCTTTTACAACGCGACGGTGCAATCCTGGGCCGCAGACCGCTTTGCCGCGCATGGACAGGGCTCGGTCATGGGCTTGCTGTCGATGACTTTCTGTTTCGCGAACATTGCCATGGCGGCCATTGGCTCGGTATTGACGCTGCTCGATACGCGGCTGATCCTGCTGCTCGGGGCGGTGCTGGCGACATGGGCAGCATGGCGGCTGCGCGGCTGGCGCCGCGAGCTGGCCGCCCCATCGGCCGCGATGCCGGCAGAAGGCGCCGGCGCATGAATACCGCGGACCAGATCCTCTTCCTGCTGAAAACACGGGGACCGCGCACGGCGCAGCAGCTGGCCGACCTGCTGGGCCTGACCTCGATGGGGGCGCGCCGCCATCTGGAGGCGGCCGAGGTTGCCGGGCTGGCAAGCCACGAAGACGTCGCCGAAAAAGTCGGCCGGCCATCGCGCCGCTGGCTGCTGACCGATGCCGGCCATGCGCGCTTTCCCGACCGCCACGCCGACCTGACGCTGCAGCTGATCGCGCAAGTCCGTGCCCTGTTTGGCGAAGACGGCATGGACAAGCTGATCATCGCCCGCGAGCAGGCCAGCGAGGCCTTCTACCGCGAGGCCATCGGCGCCGGCGCAGCGCTGCACGAGCGCGTGCAGGCCCTGGCGCTGGCGCGCGACGTGGAAGGCTATATGGCGGAGGTGGAAGCGCACGGCGACGGTTCGCTGCTCCTGGTCGAAAACCATTGCCCGATCTGCGCGGCGGCGCGCGAATGCCAGAACTTCTGCCGTTCGGAACTGGAGGTATTCCAGCGCGTGCTGGGCCCGGGGTGCGAGGTGCGGCGCGAAGAGCACATCCTGTCCGGCGCGCGCCGCTGCGCCTACCGCATCAAGCAGGTGTGACAATCATTCCATTACTGGTGTAGAGTGGGGGAAACCCAATGGAGGCGGCAATGGACGATGAAACCCGGCGGAAATTTGTCACCGACGTATGGAAACGCTATGTCGAGGTGCAGAACTGGGCCATTGCCAACTGGCCCGACCATGATCATCCGCTCAGCTCTTCCGACTTTGTCGAAGGCCGGAAAGAAATCCTCGGTCTAGGCTTGCCGTCCCACCTGAAACTCTCGCATGAGCCGCCGGCGCCGGCACCCGAGCCTGCGCAGGGCGGTCCGCAATATCAGGAAGTGACGCCGGCACCCTGGCCGTGAGTGGCGCCGCGGTAGGTGGCGTAGCTCACCGCCAGGCAAGCCACCAGGCCGAAAGCCAGGTGCAGGGCGCTGCCGAACAGCAGCGGCGCCACCAGTCCGGACACCAAAGCAAACAGCATCATCTGCAGGAACGACTGCATGGAGGCGGCCAGCCCGCTATGCTGCGGGAACAGGTTCATGCCGGCCAGCGTCAGCGGCGGCATCGCCAGCGCGAGCGAGAATGAGAACAGGAATAGCGGCAGCACGGCCCACGGCACGGTCGCCGCGAAGAACCAGTTGTATGCCACATTGATCGACGCGGCAATCGCCATCAGGCCGTAGCTCAGGCGGATCAGCTGCGGCGGCGCCAAGCGATGCGCCAGTTTGCCGCTGGCGCTGGCGCCCAGCACGTGGCCGCTGATCAAAGGGATGAACAGCCAGGCGAAGGCGGTCTCCGGCAGCTTCAGGATATGCATGATGAAGTAGGCCGCCGAGCCAATGTACAGCGCAAAGCCGCCGAAAGCCGCGCCCAGCGCAACGGACAGCAGCAGGAACTGGCGGTGCTTGAGGACCATCCAGTAGTTGCCGGCAATGGCGCCCAGGTGCAGCGGATGGCGCTTCTCTTTCGGCAGGCTTTCCGGCAGCCAGCGCCAGACCGCGATAAACATCAGCACCCCGAAGCCGGCCAGGAACCAGAAGATCGAACGCCAGCCGAAGGAGACCTGCAGCCAGCCGCCCAGCACCGGCGCAATGGCGGGCGCCAGGCCGAACACCATCATGATATTACCGAGGATTTTCTGCGCTGCCAGACCTTCAAAACGGTCCTGCACGATGGCGCGGCTGATCACCGAACCGGCGCCCGAAGCCAGGCCCTGCAGAATGCGCGCGCCGAGCAGGAAGCCGAAGGAACCGGCCAGCGCGCCGCCCAGCGACGCCAGCACATACAGCACCAGCGACCACAGGATGATGGGGCGGCGGCCGAAGCTGTCCGACAAGGTGCCATAAAACAGCATCATGAAGGCGAAGGTGAACAGGAACAGGCTCAGGGTCTGCTGGATCGCCATCGGACTGGCGCTGAAGGTGTCGGCGATCGCCGGGAAAGAGGGCAGGTAAGTGTCGATCGCCAGCGGGCCGACCATGGTGAGGCCGGCGAGCAGCAGTGTAAGCAGGATGTTTTTCATGTAAAGTCTATGCAGTGAACCTGACATTCTAAGGCAAAGCCTATATGCTTGCAGGGCATAAGCTAGTGCGAATAGTTTCTTTCGTTTTGGGACGGAGGCTCGATATGCTTGTGCCTTATGGCTAACGATTTCACCGGCGCCGACAGCGGCGCAACACGCTGGGACCTCGACCAAGTGGTCCACCAGCTTCGCGTATCGCGCGAAGCGACCCACAATATCCGCCACCAGCGCCGCGTGCGCGAACTGCCGTCGCGCGCGGAGCTGCAGCAGATCCTCGAAGGCCTGGCGGCGGCGCTGTTCCCAACGCATTACGGGCGCCCGAACCTGACCGACGAAAGCATCGACTACTTCGTCGGCGACACGCTGAACACCACGCTGGGCCGCCTGCACGAACAGATGCGGCGCGGCCTGCAGTTCGGCGGCGAGCGCGATGCCTATGCCATCACGCGGGATTTCGCGGCCTCGCTGCCGGCAATCCGCGCCCTGCTGGTATCGGACCTGCAGGCCGCCTTCGCGGGCGACCCTGCCGCCACCTCGATCGCGGAAATCCTCCTGTGTTATCCGGGCATGGTGGCGATCCTGCATTACCGCCTGGCGCACAGCCTGCACAAGCTCGGCGCGCCCTTCATCGCCCGCATGGTGAGCGACATCGCCCATTCGCGCACCGGCATCGACATCCACCCCGCGGCGCAGATCGGCGCCAGCTTCTTCATCGACCACGGCACCGGCGTGGTGATCGGCGAGACCACCATCATCGGCGAACGCGTGCGCCTGTACCAGCACGTAACGCTGGGCGCCAAGCGCTTCCCGGCCGATGAAACGGGCCAACTGATCAAGGGCACGCCACGACATCCGATTGTCGAGGACGATGTTGTCATTTATGCTGGCGCTACGGTGCTGGGACGTATCACCATTGGCGCCGGGTCGACGATCGGCGGGAATGTGTGGCTGACCCACGGCGTGGCTCCCGGCAGCAATGTGTCCCAAGTCCCTAATATCGAAAAATTCGATAAGTAGTGCGCACATTATGCGTTTTACACTGATCAATCATCGCCGCATAATGCGGGCACCATTTCCCCACATTGGAGCCTAGATAATGAAAAAACTGATCGCATTCGTCCTCGCCGCCGGTTTCTCCCTCGCCGCGTTCGCAGCGCCGGAAACCTATAACATCGATCCGACCCACTCCTATTCCCGCTTCGAATACAGCCACTTCGGCTACTCGACCCAGGTGAACAAGTTCAATAGCACCACCGGCAAGATCCAGATCGACCGCGCAGCGAAGACCGGTTCGGTGGAAGTGAGCATCGACCCAAAATCGGTCAACACGGGCTACGACACCTTCAACGACCACCTGCAAGGCCCTGACTTCTTCGACTCGGCGAAATACCCTGCCATCACCTACAAGTCCACCAAGTTCGTCTTCAACGGCGACAAGCTGGTCGGCGTGGAAGGCAACCTGACGATCAAGGGCGTCACCAAGCCGGTCAACCTGGAAGTGACATCCTTCTTCTGCATGCCGCACCCGATGCTGAAGAAAGACGCCTGCGGCGCCAACGCGATTGCCAAGATCAAGCGCTCCGACTTTGGCGCCGGCAAATACGCCCCGCACGTGAGCGACGACGTAACCCTCGGCTTCTCGGTCGAATCGGTCAAAGAATAAGCGTCAGAGCAGGCCAACAGCTGAGCCTGTGGCAACCTTGGGGTCAGGCCCGTAGCTTGCCACGGACTCAGCTGTAGTAGTTGCGGGCCGGCCATTGACTTCTGGGCGCCATGGTCAATACTTCCTTGACCGCCCATCCCGCCAGAAGGTGTTCCCATGGATTTGCTGCAATACCTCCCACGCGTCGATGCGGCGCGCAGTGCAATTGTCGACCGTGGTATTGAGGTGCAAGCCAGTTTCAGCACCGTGTGCGCCGTCGAATACATGAAGTCCCAGAATATCGCCCCCCATATCATCCAGCGCGTGCTGCTGCAGCCGGAACAACGGCGCCAGGCAGTTCAGGTTATGCACAAGAATTAACGACAAGTAACGCGCGACTTTATTTAGTTAAAGAACCCGCGTGAGAATCGGTGATTTTGTAAGTCGTTGATTTTCAATGCACTTTTCTCTGCACATTGAAGAGGCAGTTTGTTGGAAATGGCGTCGTTGAGGGCTGTTTGCCATGTCAAGCCCCCCTTATCAACAAAGATATCCACAAACAATGTGGATAATCGGAAAAGCCCTTTCCAATCCGCCACTTACGGTGTTTTGGCCGGAATTCGAAGACTTTAGTGGTGAAATAACTACTGTATATGGATACAGTGCTTATTTGACGATGTGTCCGGACGCCTTGAAACTGCCCGGTTCCGCCCCCGGATGGACCTGGATATCCACAGTTGAGGCCGGCTGACCGATGACCAGCTGGCCGGACCAGTCCTCACCGCGCTGCAAACCCTGCAGAATGGACGCAAATTGTTGGCGGTGCTGGTTGTACTTGGCCAGCTGGGATTGCAGGACAATCAGGTCGGAGTAATTGCGCAGCGAAGAAATCACGGTCGTAAACAGCTTGCGCGTGGTGAGGTCGGTCTTGCACCAGAAATCGTTGATGTCGTAGTCGAGGATGATGCTGTGTTCGAGCGCCTGGCCGGGCTGGCCGGTACGCAGGACGATGCGCACCAGTTCGTTCTTCAGCTCGGTGCGGATCTGGTTGGCGACGCGCAAGCCGGCATCGCTGGTTTCCATGATCACATCGAGCAACACCAAGGCCACATCGGGGTTGTTGCGCAGGGTGGTCAGCGCCTCTTCGCCCGAATAGGCGTGCAGGAAACTGAGGCGGCGCCCCATGAAGCATGCGTTGCTGAGCGAAAATTTGGTCACCACATGGACGTCGACATCATCATCGACGATCAGCACCCGCCAAGGGGCGGGATTAGCGCCTGGGGCTTGCTCGGACGCGCTGGCCTGCGCCTCGTCGTCGATCATCCAAGCTTCGCTTGCGTCGTCCTCAGGAACTTTCACGTCCATGCATTTTCCTTTGTCGGTTGTGGACACGTTATTCTGCGGCGGAACATTTGTCAAAATAATTTCCAGACGCTTAGTGAGTTGCATAATGGCATACGCACTGATTCGCTAAGTCGTTGATTTTATTCATACAATTTACCTGCCAAAGAAATGGGCAATTTATTGTAAGCCGCGCCGTTAAAGGCAAAACCGCCTGTCAAGCCCCGCTTTTCCACACGCTTATCCACAGTGGAAGTGGATAACTCAAATTTCGTCTTTAAAAACTTCGCATTAGAGCAATTTTATCATCCGGTTTAGGAGGCTGCCGCCTTCAGACGGTTGAGCTCGTCCAGGAAGCGCTCGCAGGCTAGCCCCGGCGGCCAGGGCTCCCAGGCCGGCGCCCCGTACAATGCCTGCAATGGATCTTCATTCAGCGGCACTGCCGTAATCTTCAATGTGCGCCGCACTTCGTCGCCGCTCCAGCCCACCACATGCACGGCTTCACTGGCCGCCGCCAGGCGGTCGGCGCGCTTGTGAACCTGGTATTCCTTCGGGGTCCAGGCCGGCAGGCCGTAGCGCAGGAAGACCGCCTGCTCGAGCCGCTGGCTCAATTCGCGGAAACTGTCGCCGAGGAAGGGCTTGAGCACGGAAATGCAGTCGAAGCCCAGCAACCCTTCTTCCGCATCATGCAGCAGCTCGCGCAAGGCGGTGAGGGGATCGAGCGGGGCGGGCGACCACAGGCGGCGCAATTGCAGCACGGTGATCGAATGCTGGGCCACCGACAGCGGCAGGGGCCAGGCCGAATGGCCGCCCCAGCGATAGGTCCGGGCCAGGCCGAGCGCAAGGTCGTCATCGTCCCAATCGAAGGGCGTGGGGTCCAGCAGGTCCAGCCGGCGGCCGGAGGGCATGCGCACCCAGGCGCGTTGTGTCGTCATGCAGCTATCGTATCGTCGCGGCGCAGGTCAGCGCAAGCTTGCACGATGAGTGTCTCCAGTTCCGGCAACAGGGCGCTGGCGCTGGCCAGGTCGCCGCTGGCGCTGGCTTTTTCCAGCTGATGGCACAGGGTGTGCAATTCGGGGGCGCTCAGGTAGCCGCAGCTGCCTTTCAGGGCGTGGAAAGCGCTGCTGGCGCCTTCGCCATCGCCATTCAGCAGGGCCAGGCGGCCTTCGTCCAGCCGGCGCGGCGCTTCGTCCAGGAAGGCTTGCGCAATGCGCTTCTGGTGGCGCGCCGAGATGCCGCTGATGGGCAGGATATGGATGGCCGGCGATGCCGGTTCGACCCCGAACATATCGTCCAGCTCGGCCAGGGTCGGCGCGGTGCGCGGCAGCTCGCGCCCGCGGCTGATCAGCTGGGCGATGGTCTTTTCCAGCTGATCGTACAGCAGCCGCTCGTCGACCGGCTTGCTGAGGAAACCATCCATCCCGGCCGAGAGGTAGCGGGCGCGGTCTCGATCGCTGGCGTTGGCGGTCAGGGCGATGATGGGCACCAGCGGGTCGCGCACCGGCAGGTCGAGGCTGCCGCCCCGGCGGATCAGGCGTGCCGCCTGCTCGCCATCCATTTGCGGCATGCGGCCGTCCATCAGGACCAGGTCGAAGTCGCGTTCGTGCAGCGCGCGCAGGGCTTCCAGGCCGTTCGCGGCCACCGATACCTCGTGTCCCATGCCTTCCAACAAGGTGCCGATGATGAGCTGGTTGGTGCGCACATCTTCCGCGCACAGCACGCGCAGGCGATGGGTATGGCGCAGGTGGGTGGGGATGTTCTGCGGCGGCTCCTCCGGCGGCGCGCCCAGGGCCAGCGGCAGCGAGAAGCGCAGCGTGCTGCCCTTGCCCAGGCGGGTGTCGGCTTCGATATGGCCGCCCATCAGGTCAACCAATTCCTTGCAGATCGCCAGTCCAAGACCGGGCCCGTCGGCGCGGCGCGTCGAGGACAGGTCGGCCGGTTCGAATTTACGGAACAGGCGCGGCAGCATTTCAAGCGGAATGCCGGGGCCGGTATCGGTGATGCTGAAACTGACGCGCGCCAGGCCGTCCGCCGTTTCGCCCGAGGCGCGCAGGCGCACTTCGCCGCGCTCGGTGAACTTGATGGCATTGCCCAGCAGGTTGAGCAGGATCTGGCGCAGGCGGTTGGGATCGCCCTGCACATGGCGCGGCAGACCCGGCGCCAGTTCGCAGCGCAGCAGCAGGGCCTTGGCATCGGCCTGTGGACGCAGGATGGTGATGGCTTCGTCGATGATGTCGATCAGGTCCAGGTCCTGGGTATTGATCGACAGACGGCCCGCGTCGATACGGGAGAAATCGAGCAGGTCGTTCAGGATGGCGAGCAGGGCTTCGCTGTTTTTCAGGCCGATGCGCAGGTATTCGCCGGTCCGGTCGGCAATGGTGCGGTCGCGCAAGGCGAATTTGAGCATGCCGATCACGCCCGCCAGCGGGGTGCGGATATCGTGGCTCATGGCGGCCAGGAAATCGATGCGGTGGCGGCCCAGTTTCTCATTTTGAATCTGGGTTTGCTTCAAGGCGTTTTCACGCGCCTCCAATTGCTTTTTTAAGCGGCGGTTCTCCAATATCAGCAGGATAAGCGCTGCCAACCCCGCAATTATTAATAGGGGCGTGGCAAATTGAATCAACGATGCAAACGAAGAAAGCAAAATATTAATGATCTCCCCAATAGTTCTGATTGTAATGGACAAAACCCGGCCAAATCATAACGAATTGTTACGGCGCGACGCTGTCGTGTATGATCCTGGCTATGCTAATTTCTCCTGAACAAGGGCTGGCCTTCCTGGCCGCCGCCATGCTGATCACCGTCTCCCCCGGGCCCGATAACCTGATGGTTTTAAGCATGGGCATGGCGCGCGGGCGCAAGCAAGGTGTGGTATTCGGCCTCGGCTGCGCGCTGGGCTGCCTCAGCCATACTTTGCTGGCCGCCCTCGGCGTGGGCGCGCTGATCGCCGCGTCGCCAACCGCCTTCACCGCGCTCAAGATAGCGGGGGGACTCTACCTCATCTGGATGGGAATCGGCGCACTGCGCAGCAAGGGGGGCGCACAGGTGGGGCAAGCGGCCTTGCCGGAAGAGTCCTTGGGCAAGTTGTTTGCCAAGGGGCTGTTTGCGAATGCGATCAATCCGAAGGTGGTGCTGTTCTTCCTGTCCTTCCTGCCGCAGTTCGTGGTGGCGGGACGGGGCGATGCCAGCTGGCAGACCGCCCAGCTGGGCCTGATCTTCACGATGCAGGCTTGCCTGCTGTTCGGAACACTGGGCTATTTTTCGGGCGCCGTGGGCAAGTGGATCAACCGCAACCCGCGCGCCGGCCTGTGGCTGGACCGCGGCGCGGGCGCGATCTTTGTCGGCCTGGGCTTGCGCCTTATCGTCGCGCGCTGATCGCGAAACGCAGTTCCAGCTCGTCTTTCACGGCCAGCGCGCCGCCGAAGACGGCGAACGGCGTGATCCCGAAATCGCTCTGTTTGACGGTGAAGGCGCCGCTGGCCTGCACGGTTCCACCATCCTCGCGCACGCTCACCGGAACACGGTATGCCCGTGTCACGCCATGCAGGGTGATTTCGGCGCGCAGCATTTCCCGCGAATCCGCCTCGAAGGCCGCGCGCACCAGCACCCACGGATAGGCCTCGGCCCGCAACACCTTGCCGAACATATTGCGGCGCGTTCCGTCGACGGCGTCGACGGAGGGCTGGGTATCCAGGCCCGCCTCCTTACGTAGCGCGGCGTCGTCCACCATGAGTTGGTCCAGGCGGAAGCGCAATTCAGTGCGGCCCTGACCCAGATCCACAAAACCTTCGAGCTGGCGGGTGGCGACCACGTGGTCGTGCCCCATGCGCGCCAGCGGGCCGCTGCGGCGAACGGTGATGGCGACGAGCGATTCGCCGGCCACAATGCGATGCGCTGACTGGATCGCTTGCAGCGCCGGCGCCGGCTCGGTGGCCGCTGGCGGGACGGGCGCGGTGCTGCAAGCCGAAATGCTCAATCCCGCCGCCAGCAAGGCGGGTTGAAATATCCATTTACAAATTTTTTTTTGCATTGTGACTATTGGATAGTTTCCATTATAAAAATTGTACTATCTTATAGGAAGTCGTGATGTTTTGTTCTTGGATAATCACCGCGCCATATTCGCATGTGAATATCCCCCTTGCACTTTCAAATCTCTCCCGATTTGAAATCCCTTCGCCCGCGCAAAGACGCGGGTATTTTTTTGCCCGCATGATTAAGTTCCTTAATGAACTCCTAAGCCTTAATCGGCGGAAAGCTGGCAAAGTAGCTCCATAGCGTACAGCATCCCTGTGCGCCGGGTTGCCGGATTCCTCAATCCGGCACGGATTCTTCGTCTATCCCCGCGCCCTAAAAAGCGTTTTTCACCGGCCCCCTCCAACTCGGCCGGTTTTTTTTTGCCTTCCGGGTTATTCTGTGCGCCACGAAGCGACCTGGAGATGCTCGATGATCGACCTGTACACCGCGCCCACGCCCAATGGCTACAAGATTTCCATTGCGCTGGAAGAGCTGGAACTGGATTACGAACTGCATGCGCTCGACCTGGGCAAAAATGAGCAAAAGGAGCCCTGGTTCACCGCCATCAATCCGAATGGACGGATACCGGCCATTATCGACCGCGCCAACGACGATTTCGCGGTGTTCGAATCGGGCGCCATCCTGGTCTACCTGGCCGAAAAGTGCGGCCGCCTGTTGCCGCTGGATCCCAAGGGCCGCTCGCTGGTGATGCAATGGCTGATGTTCCAGATGGGCGGGATCGGCCCCATGATGGGCCAGGCCAATGTCTTCCATCGTTATTTCCCCGAAAAGATCCAGCCCGTCATCGACCGCTACCAGGGCGAGTGCCGGCGCCTGTTCCGCGTGCTGGACGGCCGGCTGGCGCAGCATGAATTCCTGGCGGGCGACTATTCGATCGCCGACATCGCCAACTGGGCCTGGGTACGCACCCACCGCTGGTCCGGCGTGGAGACCGACGACCTGCCGCATCTGCGGCGCTGGATGCGCCAGCTCCGTGAGCGCCCCGCCGTACAGCGCGGCATCGAGCGGCCGCCGAGCAATGTGTTGGATCGTGCCGACAGCCGGGAGAAAGTGGAGCAATTTGCCGCCGAAGCCCGCAAAATGCTGGAAACCGGCCAATCGCGCTGAATTCCAATCAGGAGACCCAATGAAGCTGTACACCGCCCCTCGTGCCCCCAATCCGCGCCGCGTCGCCATGTTCATGGCGGAGAAGGGGATCGACATGGACCTGCAGCTGGTCGACCTGGGCAAGGGCGAGCATCGGAGCGAGGCCTATCTGGCGGTGAATCCCTTCGGCCGCTTGCCTGCGCTGGAGCTCGACGATGGCCGCATCCTGTGCGAGACGCGCGCCATCTGCACCTACCTGGAAGGCCTGCACCCCGGGCCGAACCTGATGGGCGAAGGCTACGAGGAGCGCGCCTTCATCGAAATGGCCGACCGCCGGGTGGAGCTGCACTTGCTGGCCATTGCAGCGAACTCGATCCGCCATTCCCATCCAGGCTTCGCCGCCCTCGAGAACCCGCAATTCCAGGACTTTGGTGCCTCGCAGGCCGGCAAGTTCCGCGACAATGCGCTGTGGCTGGACGGCGTGCTGGCCGGCCAGCCGTATGTGGCGGGCGGGCGCTTCACGATCGCTGACATCACGGCGTTCTGCGGCATGGAATTCGCGCGCGGGCTGATGAAATTCCGCCCGGCCGAACACGGGATGGCGCATCTGCAGGCCTGGCGCGACCGCATCGCGGCGCGCACTAGCGCCACCGCCGGGACCTGATGCATGGATGCGCCGCTGCGCCGGCGCGTGCTGGCCTGCTTGCCGGGCTGGCTGGTGTTTCTCTGTCCGTTGCCGGCGGCCGGCGCCGGACCGCTGCGCGCCGCCGTCATCCAGGTCGAGCCCTACGGCGTGATCGACGCCGATGGGCGGCAGTCGGGCGCTTACACGGAAATCTTCGGTTTGCTGGCAAGCCAGCTTGGGCGCCCGATCGACGTGGTGGTGGCGCCGTATGCGCGTTCGCTGGCGCTGCTGCGTTCGGGCGGTGTGGAGATGATGATGGCCATGCCCAGTCCCTTCATCGCGGAAGTGGCCGTCCCTGGGGGCGGCGTGTGGGCGCTGGAAGCCATTGTGATCGGCCGTTCCGGCCAGGACCTGCGCGGATCGGGCGACCTGCACGGTTTGACGGTGGCCCGCATCCGGGGCACGGATTACGGCCCTTCGTTCATGCAGGATCCGGCCATCCGCCATTACGAGATGACCAGCCATGTACAGGGCTTGCAGATGCTGCTGGAAAAGCGCGTCGATGCCGTTGTCGGCGGCCGGCCCGGCATTTTCCACGCGATGCGCAAGCTGGGTATCCGCCGCGCGCAGCTGGGAGCGTCCTTCGTCGTGCAGGTAAAGGAGGTGCAGTTGCACCTGTCGAAGCGCAGTGCGGAACCGGAGCTGGCCGCCGAGCTGCGGCGCGGCATCGCGGCGCTGCGGGCCGCCGGCCGGATCGACGCCGTGCTTGCTAAGTACTCGGCAGGCTTGCCGCGCGATTGAGCTTTCCAACGATCCCGTTGGGGAAGAAATAGATGGCGAGGATGAACAGGATGCCGAGCCACAGCAGCCAGCGGTCCGGATGCAGCGCCGCTTCCAGCAGCGGGATGCCGGCGGCGGCGCCCGCAGCCTGGGCCATCAATGCCTTCAGGTAGTTATTGGCCAGGATGAACAGGGCGGCACCGATCACCGCGCCGTACATGGTGCCCATGCCGCCGATGACAACGATCAGCAGGATATCCGTCATGACTTCGAAGCCCAGCGTGGTTTTCGGGCCGACGTAGCGCAGCCAGAGCGCCATCAGCGCGCCGGCCAGGGCGGCCGCCAAGGCGCCAATGCAGTTGGCTGCGATCCGGTAGGCGACGGTGCGGTAGCCCAGCGCCTCGGCCCTGAATTCGTTCTCGCGGATCGCCTGCAGCACGCGGCCGAAAGGCGAATTCACGACGCGCAGCAATGCCAGGAAGATCAGCGCCGCGCCGCAGAACACGATGTAGTAGGTGAGCACCTTGCCGTCCACGATGCGTCCCATGAATTCGCCGAATTCGTTGGCTGGCGAGAGCAGTTCGGGCACATCGAAGGTCTTGCCGTCTTCGCCGCCGGTCCATTCGGACAGTTGCGATGCCAGTACAGCAAACGAGGAAGCCACCGCGAGCGTCACCATGGAGTAGAAAATGGCACGCACGCGCAGTGCAAACAGTCCGATGAGCAGCGCCAGGACCAGCGTGAGCGCCAATGCCGCGGCCAATCCCAGCGCCATGCCGCCCCATCCGGGCGTCTCGCCCGCGAAGCCGAGGCCGACGCCGTAAGCGCCGATGCCGAAGAACATGGTGTGGGCAAAGGAAACGATGCCGGTATAGCCCAGCAGCAGGTCGTAGGAGGCGACCAGCACGATGTAGACGCAAATGGTGGCGGCGGTGTTCAGCGGCCGGGCGCCGCTGGTGATGAACGGGGCGAGCGCGAGGCCCAGCACGACCAGGAGCAGCAGGGCGGACATGGCGCGGCTGCGCGGCGCCGCGCCGGAGAGAAGGCGGTTCAGCATATCATTTCCTCGACAGGCCGGCCGGGCGCCACAGCAGGATGGCGATCATCAGCACGATGTGGGACACGAGCGCCAGCTTGGGCGCCAGGAAGCCGGCGTAGTTGGCCGTGAGCGCCATCAGCAGCGCGCCGATGAAACAGCCGCCGACCGAACCGAGGCCGCCGATGATGATGGTGATGAAGACCATGACCATCACCTCGCCGCCCATGGATGCGCTCAGCGTTTCCTTGTACAGCCCCCACATCACGCCGCCCAGGCCCGCCAGCGCGGAGCCGGCGGCGAACACCGCGACGAACAGGCGGCGGATGCGATAGCCGAGCGCTTCGACCATTTCGCCATTCTCGACGCCGGCGCGTATCAGCAGGCCAAGCTTGGTGCGGTTCAGTACCAGCACCAGCGCCACGAATACCAGCAGGCCGACCGCGATTGCCAGCAGCCGGTATTTTTCGATGGCGGCGTCACCCAGCATGACGGCGCCGCGCAGGGCGGTTGGCAGCGGCATGGGTTGATGGTCGGCGCCCCAGATCACATGGATCAATTGTTCGACGACGATCATGCCGCCCATGGTGATCAGGATCTGCTTCAGGTGCTGTCCGTAGACCGGCATGATGATGACGCGCTCGAAGGCCCAGCCCAGCAGGGCGGTGACGGCCATGGCCAGCGTAATCGCCAGTCCGAGCGCCGCCAGGTTCATGCCCAGCGAATCGGCTTGCATCCAGCCTTGCATCGGCACCAGCACCAGTGTCGCGGCAAAGGCGCCGACCGAAACGAAGGCGCCGTGGCCGAAGTTCAGCACGTCCATCAGGCCGAACACCAGGGTCAGGCCGCTGGACATGATGAAGATCATCATCCCCATCGCCAGGCCGGCAACGGTCAGCGTGACCCAGGTCGGCGTGCTGCCCACCAGCGGGATCACGGCCAGCATCAGCGCGGGCGCCAGCAGCGACGGGATATAGTCGCGCGGCACGGAAGGCAGTGTCGTATCGCTCACTGTCGCTCCTTATTGGTGTGAGTCGAGGGCCAGGCCAAGCAGGCGTTCCTGCAAGGCCCGGTCGGCGGCCAGTTCGGCCATCCAGCCGCTGTGGACGATGCGGCCGTCGTCCATCACGGCCACGCTGTCGCCCAGCTGGCGCACGAAGTTGAAGTTCTGCTCCACCAGCAGGATGGTGGTTTGTCCCTTCAGCTGGCAGATTGCCTCGGCAAGGTTCTGGATAATGGCCGGCGCCAGGCCCTTGGTCGGTTCGTCGATCAGCAGCAGCTGGCGCGGTTCGACGATTGCGCGCGCGATGGCCACCATCTGTTTCTGGCCGCCCGACAGATTGCCAGCCGGGTAATTCCAGAATTTCTTCAGGGCGGGGAAGAAGGAGAAGATCCAGTCCAGCCGCCCGGTATCCATCGGTCCGCTGCGCGCGGCCAGATACAGGTTTTCGCGCACGGTCAGCTCGCTGAACACGGCCATGGATTCGGGCACGTAAGCGATGCCTGCCTGGGCGATATCCGGGGTGCGCAGCTTGCCGATGTCGCGGCCATCGAATTCGACTTTGCCGGCACTGGCCTGCCATAATCCCATGATGGTGCGCAGGGTGGTGGTCTTGCCGGCGCCGTTGCGGCCCAAAAGGACGGTCAAGCCGCCGCGCGGCACGGCCAGGTCGACTCCCTGCAGGATGTGGTATTCGCCGATGTGGGTGTGCACGCCGGATAGTTTGAGCAAGGCCTCAGTCATGGATTGCCCTTCCCAGGTAGGCTTCCTGCACGATGTCCGACGCCATGACGGCGGCCGGGTCGCCATCGGCCACCAGGGCGCCGTTGTGCAGCACGATGATGCGGTCGGCCAAGGCGCGCACCACGTCCATCTTGTGTTCGACCAGGAGGACAGCCTTGTTGCGCCCGGCCTTGACCTGCTGGATCAGGTCCAGCACTACCGGCACCTCGTCCACGCTCATGCCGGCGGTGGGTTCGTCGAACATCATCACCTCCGGCTCCAGCGCAAGCATGATGGCCACTTCCAGCTTGCGCTTGTCGCCGTGCGAGAGCGCCGCAACCGGCGCGTCGCGCCGGGCAGCCAGCGCCACGCGTTCGAGGTAGTGGCCGGCGCGCTCCACCAGCTCCTTGTGGCTGGACCAGATCGACCACAGGTTCATTCCCGCGTTGGCGCGCGCCTGCACGGCAAGCCTGACGTTCTCGTGCACCGACAGGCGCGGGAACAGGTTGGTCAGCTGGAAGGCGCGGCCGATGCCTTTGCGGGTGCGGGCGGCGGGGCCGCTGCGGGTGACGTCCTCGCCGCGCAGCAGCACCTGGCCGCTGGTCGCAGGCAACTGGCCCGACACCAGGTTGAAATAAGTGGTCTTGCCGGCGCCGTTGGGGCCGACGATCACCGTCAACTGGCCCGCATGGAAGTCGGCGCTGACGTTGTCGACAGCCGTATGGCCCCCGAAGCGGATGCTCAGGCCGCGCGTGGACAGCAAAGGAGTCATCGGCTCAACGCTTGTTCTTGACGGGAACCGGCAGTTCCGCGGCCGGGATTTCGCGCACCAGCTCCAGCAGGTCCCATTCGTTCTTCTGGTCCTTTTTGATGCGGAAGTGGTACATCGGCTGCATGGCTTGATGGTCTTCCTTGCGGAACTTCATCGTGCCCTTCGGCGTCTCGAATTCCATGCCTTCCATGGCCGCGATCATTTTCTGCGTGTCGCCGCCGCCGGTCCTGGCCAGGGCGTTGTAGACCGCGCTGGCCGCGGTGAATCCGCCGGCGGTGAACATGTCCGGCGGCGACTTGAAGCGCTTCTGGTGTTCGGCCACGAACCAGTCGTTCATCGTATTGCGCGGGAAGGCGTAGTAGTAATAGATTGTTCCCTCGGTGCCGGCGAAGGACTTCCAGGTCTTGAGCACCGGCAGGATATTGCCGCCCGGCGCCAGCGAGATGCCGTAGCGCTCAGGCTTCATGTCGGCGATCTTGTTCATCGGATTGGGCCCGGCCCAGATGATCTGCAGGATGCGGGGCTGAGGCGCATCCTTCAATTTGTCGAACAGCCGCTGCGCCGAGGCGGTGAAGTCGGTCGCATTCTGCGGCGCGTATTCCTCATGCACGATAATGGCTTTGGAGCCGGTCAGCTTGAGGGCTTCGCGCGCGGCCGCCACCGCGTCCTTGCCGAAGGCATAGTCCTGCGCCAGGAAAGCCACGCTGCCTTGTTTGAAAGTGGATGCGGCAGCCAGGCCGTCCTGCATGGAATTGCGGGCAGTACGGAAAATATACCTGTTCCACTTGGCGCCCGTGATCGCATCGGCGACCGCCGGTTCCACGAGAAGGATCTTTTTGTACTCGGCCGCGATGGGCAGCATGGCGATGGCGGAACCCGAAGAGCTGGTGCCAACCGCGATGTCGACCTTGTCGTCGCCATAGGCTTCGGCCAGCAGGGTGCGGCCCAGGTCCGGCTTGCTCTGGTCGTCCTTGACGATGACTTTCAGTTTGCGGCCGTTGATTTCCATCTTGCCGCCGGTAAGGTACTCAAGTCCCATCATGAAGCCGGTCTCCGTCTCCCTGGCATACGGTTCCAGGATGCCGGTCTTGCCGGCGATGAGCGCGACTTTCAGTTCCTGCGCTACCGCAAGGACCGGCGCCAGCGCGATGAGGATTGGTAGTAGTTTTTTCATCAATGTCTCCGTGCCCGCCGAATATAGATCAATCCACGCCGGCCAGGAAGCCGCGCAGCGCTTCCTGTGCGGCGGGTTCGCTCAGCATCGGCGCGTGGCCTACGCCGGGTACTTCGGCATACAGCATGCGCGGTGCGGCGGCGCGCATGGCATTGGCCTGCGCCGGCTCGATCAGGTCGGACAGGGCGCCGCGCACCAGCATGGTCGGGCGGCGCCGCGCCAGGCGCCGGAAGGCGAAATGCGCGGCCATGGAGGTGGCGCGCAGCTTGTTGGCGCGGATCGGCACGGCGATATTCGGGTCGTAGCGCAAGGCCAGGCTGCCGTCGGCCTGCTCGCGGAAGGCGCGGCGCGCCCAGCGCTCCCATTCCTGCGGCGTATTGCCGGGGAAGGCGATGGTGTTGATACTGGCGATGTACTCGGCCGCCTGCTGCCAGCTGGTGAAGCGCTCGCCTTTGCCGGTGTAGTTCCGGATGCGGGAAAGGCCGCGTTCGGACAGCGCCGGCCCCACGTCGTTCAGGACGGCGGCCGCCACTAGGCTGGATTTGCGCACGGCGAGCGTCATGGTAATCAGGCCGCCCATCGAGGTGCCGATAAAAACGGCGCGCTCGATGCCCAGGTCGAGCGCCAGCTTGACCATGTCGTTGGCGTAGACCATGGTGGTGTAGCGCTCGGGCCGGGCATCGTATTCGGAGTTGCCGCGCCCCCGCACATCGACGGCGAGCACGCGCCGTCCCTGGGCCGCGATCCACGGCGCGACGTCTTCGAAGTCCGCAGAATTGCGCGTCAGGCCGTGGATGCAGATCACGGGCAAATGGGCCTGTCCGCTGGCGGCAGGGTAGTCGCGCGCATACAGGCGCAAGCCATCGTCGCTGGTGTAGCTGATCTCGGAAAACATGGTCCTCGTGGGCAGCGTTGCAGGAGCGTGCAGTGTGCAAGAAATGCATCAAACGTGGAACCGTTGGCGGCGCCCACTGTGTGTGCAAATTTGCACAGCAATACTACGGCACTGGAAAATGATGCACAATAAGGCGTATGAAAACACTGCCCGAATGGACCGACTTGCGCTTCTTTCTGGAGCTGGCCCGCGCCGGAACCTTGTCCGGCGCCTCGCGCCGTCTGGAAGTGGAGCACACCACCGTCTCGCGCCGCATCGACCGGCTGGAGCAGCAGCTCGGCGCCACGCTGTTCGACCGCTCGCGCGAGGGGTATGAACTGACGGAGATGGGCCAGGCGGTGCTGCCGCATGCGGAGGCGATGGAAAGCGCGGTGCTGGCGGCGCAAGGCCAGTTGTCCGGCACCGAGGTCGCCATCCGCGGCGTGGTGCGCCTGGGCGTGCCGGAGGCGCTGGGCGTGCGCTTCATCACGCCGCTGCTGGCGCAATTTCTGAAGGACTATCCGGACCTCTCGGTCGACCTGCTGGTGCAGCCGCGCTTCGCCAACCTGGCCAGCCGCGAGGCCGACCTGGGCGTGACGCTCGACGCGCCCCATACGGGCCGCTATATGGTGACGCGCCTGACTTCCTTCCGCCTGTATGTGTACGGTTCGCCGGACTACCTGGCGCGCCACGCGCCGATCCACAAGCGCAGCGACCTGGCGGGACACGATTTCGTCGACTATGTGCAGGACCGCCTGGCCAGCAATGAGCTGAACTTCCTCGATGAACTGGGCATCAATCCGCGCCGCCGCCTGTGCTGCACCGGCATGCTGGCGCAGGCGGAAGCGGCGGCCGCGGGCCTGGGCCTGATGATGGCGCCGCCGTATATGGCGACCGACGGCCGCCTGGTGCCGGTGCTGCAGGACGAAGTCTTCGTCGAGCGTGCTTACTGGCTGGTGGCGCCGGTCGACCTGTACCGCTTGCCGTCCGTCAGGGCGGTATGGAACCTGCTGCGCGAGTTCGCCGAATCGCGCGCCACACTGTTTATCGCGAACAAATGAGGCAGGTCGCGCCGGATCTCGGTCCGGTGCGGTTCCAGCCTGGGCGAGGCCGGCAGCGGCGCCCCTTGCGCCAGCGCGTGCAGGATGGGGGCCGGGTCATGGCTCCAGTCCACGATATGGCAGCCCGGATCGCCCTCGCGCACTTTCATCAGGGCCAGTTCGAACTGCGACACCGATACCACCAGCGCATCCCCGTGCCCGGCAAGGAAATCGAGGAAAGCCAGCGGCTGGTATTCGCGGAAAGGCGAGATGTTCTGCTGCCGGATGAATGCCTGCAGCGCTTCTTCCAGCATGCCGCGCCGCCGCAGCAGTTCGACGGTCAGGACGCAGCTTCGTTCCAGCACATAGACCCGCCACAGGTAGACATTGCCGCGCGCCTCGCGTAAATCCACCGAGCCTGCGACGCGGTGGTAGTAGGGCGCGTCGCCGGGGCCGGGCTGGTAGGTGGCGCGCATCAGGCCGAGCAGGATGCGCTGGTGGGTTGCCAGGTCCATGCTTATCTCCAGTCCCGTTCCCGCATCTGCCGCAGGGTGCTGGCGATGGCGGCATTTCCCAGGCCGGGCACCGCTTCCGGCATGAATTCGAAGACGATGACTTCCGCCTGCGTGGCAAAGTCGCGCAGGACTTGCTGCGCCAGGTCCATGGTGCAGGGGCGCGGCAGGCGCGAATGCACATCGAGCATCAGGCCGTTGTGCTTCACCCCGCAAGCGACGTGCAATTCCCGGACATGGCCGCCATCCAGCTCCGCCAGGAAGGCCTGGATATCGAGCGCATGGTTATGCGCATCGCATTCAAGGTTATAGACGTCCAGGATCAAGCCGCAGCCGCTGTGCTCCGCAATCGCATTCAGGAACCCGGCATCCGTGTAGTCTCCCGGACAATCGGAGACCACGTGCACGATATTCTCGAGCAGGAAGGGCAGGCCGTAGCGCTGCTGCAGACACCAGGCGCGCTGCGCGACCAGTTCGGCCGCCTGCTCGGTGCGCGGCATGGCCAGCATGATGCCGAGATGCTCGCCGTCGACCCGGGTATAGCCCAGGTGCTCGCTGTGCCAGCGCACCCGTACCTGGTCCATCAGTTCATCGAGCAGCTGCAGATAGGTCGGCGACCAGCCGTCATGCGATCCGATGGACAGGCTGACCCCGTGCACGACGATGGTCTTTTCACGGTCGATGTTTTTCAGCTCCGCCAGGATTCCCTTGTCCAGTGAAATCCGGTCGCCGTCGGCCACCGACATGGTTTCCGGCGTCACCTCGATGATGTCCACATGCGGCAGCATCATCTCGAGCAGCGCCGGATCGCGCCCCTCGTAGCTGACGCCCACGCCCAGCGGCGGGCATGGGGCGGCAGACGGCAGCCTAGCGGACGCCGATTTCATTTTCCAGCACCGCGCCTTCGATGTGCTGCACCTCGCGCAGCAGGCGGCCGACGGACGGGTCGCCGCGCAGGAACGACAGATCGAATCCGGTCAGGCCGCAATTGCAGCCGCCCTTGGGCACCATCTGGCTGACGGCGATGTCGAGGGCCTTGTGCAGTTCTTCCAGGGTGACCTTGCCTTCGCTGACAATGATCTTGATATGGTTTTTCTTGGGGGCGGCGTTGCGCAAGCTTTGCTCTTCCATGACGATCTCCAATTGGTCCGCGACTCAAGAAGGACGGGTCTTCCGGACCATTGTTCGACTCCGCCCCTTGCTTTCCATGGAGCTCACTTTACGTGGCGGACCGGCGCAGCGAATTGGTACTGGCACCCAGATTCCGGCGCAGGCAGCACCTAGTTTTTGCGCAGGGAGGTGGACGTGCGGCGCAGCAGGTCGAGGCGCGTGGTGGCGCCCATTTTGCCGAGCAGGGTGGAGACGTGATGTTCGACGGTGCGTTCGGAGCGGCACAGCCGCTGGGCAATTTCAAGATTGCTCAGCCCATCGAGCAGCAGTTCCAGCACTTGCGCTTCGCGCCGCGTCAAGCCGCTTGGATGCTCGCGCGCTGCCGCGTAGGGGCCGCGGCGCGCCTTGGGCAACTGCGCCTGGGCGCCGCATGCGCGCGCCCGCTGGCGGGCAAGGGCCGCCGCCGGGGCGGCGCCGATCTGTTCCAGCAGGGCGACGGCTTTCGGCATGGCCTGCGCCGCCGCGTCGCCCGGGATGTCGAGCAAGGCGAGCGCCGCCTCGAAGGGCAGCCCGAGTGCCAGCCAGGCATCGCAGGCCGCCTGCGCCTGGCCGGTACTCTCAGCGGCCCGTGGCGCCGGTACCTGGCACTGCCCGGCTGGGAGCGAGGGCAGTGCCGCGCGACGCCGCCAAGCGGCAAGTTCCGCCAGATCCCATTCGTTGACTTCGGACAGGTCGAACTGGCCGGCTTCTTCAAGCCAGCGCCGGCAGCTGTCGGGTTCCTGCGCCTGCCATGCCGCTTCGGTCAAGGCCAGCAGCACCGGCAGCAGGCGTTGGGCCTCGCCCGTGGCGCGCGCCCATTGCAAGGCCTCCAGCAGGCAGCGCATGGCTTCCGCCTCGCCCTGGCGCGACAGCGTGCGTCCCAGCACAGTCAACGCGGGCAAGCGCATGATCAGGCTCAAGGCCGGCAAGTCGAGCACTTGCCGCGCCAGCGCCGCCGCCGCAGCGAATTCGCCCTTTTCCAAATGAAGTTGCGCCTGCCAGCCGGTCAGGTAATGCACCCAGGCGTCCAGTTCGTGCTCGTGATGGTAGGCCAAGCCTTCGTCCAGCAAGCGTTCGGCCAGGGCGAAATGCTTGAACACGACGGCATACTCGATCCAGTTGCTGTAGATGCGGGCCGCGTGCTCGTGCAAATGCTGCTCCAGCGCGCATTGCAAGCCTTCCGCCAATTCCTGCTGGCCGCTGTCGTCGCCCTTGAACAGTTTGGCGCTGCCGATATTGGTCAGCGCATGCACGCGCGTGTCCTGGTCGTCCAGCGCACTGGCCAAATCCAACGCCAGCCGGCCCCACTCGATGGCGGAGTCGGGGTGATTTTGCAACAGCTGGTGCTGGGAACGCATGCTGTACGCCATGGCCAGCTCTTTGCTGTTGGGGAGCTGTTCCAGCGTACGTATCGCTTCCAGCCCATAGCGCTCGGCTTCTTTCGCTTCGCCGCGGTACCAATGGGTGCGCGCCAGCCAACGCAGGTTCAGGCCCACCTTGTCGGGCCGGTCGACGCTTTGCCACAGCGCGATCGCTTGCTGGCGGGCCTCGATCAGGCGTTCATCGATGCGCAGCAAACCCGCTTCATAGGCCCAGTCCTCGTACAGCTGGGCCGCTTCGCCGGTCCAGCTGACGGCATCGACGAAATGCAGGGCGCTCGCCAGGTGGGCCGCCGCCTGGCGGTGCGCGCCCAGCCGGGCGGCCTGGCGCGCCGCCCGGGGCGCGAGCTGCAGGACCATATGCGCATCCTGCGCGCCGGTCGCGTGGTGCACCAGGCGTGCCAGTTCCACCCGCGCATGGGTGGGCGCCTGCTCGGTCAAGGCCTTGCACAGGCGCTTGTGCAGGGCGCGCGAAGCGGCCGGACGCAGCCCGCTTAACACGGCCTGGCGCGCAAGTTCGTGCCGGAATGATAAGTGGCCGGGACTGGCGCGCTGCAGCAGGCCGCTGTCGGTGCTGCCGTCGATGGCGTCGTGGCCATCCTCGCCCAGCACAGCTTCCAGCAGCCACTCTTCCAGCGCGACAGGGCTGACGCTGACCAGTTCCAGCACCGTGCGCACCTGGGCATCGAGCCGCGACATGCGGGCCCACACCGCGTCGCGCACAGAAGCGGGCAAATGGCCGGGCGTCGTGTCGCAATCCGTCAACAGTTCGGAGAGGAAGAAGGGATTGCCGCCGCTGACCCGGTACAGTTCCTCCGGATCGCAGGCGGCGTCGCGCGCCAGCGTCGCGACAGCTTGCGGCGACAGCAATGGCAGCGTGAGGCGCTGGGTGCTGGCGGCGGGCAGGTCGCCGGCCCAGCGCCAGAAGGCATGGTCGGGCGGCAGCTCGTCGTTGCGGGCGCTCGCCAGCAGCAGGATGTGCTGGCCGGCGATGCGCCGCGCCAGATACTTGAGCAAATCCAAGGTCGCCTGGTCGGCCCAATGCAAATCTTCGCACAGGACCAGCACAGGGCGCGGCTGGGCGGCCAGATGCCCCAGCAGCATGGGCATCAGCACGTCGGGACTGGCGGCGTTGTCGATCGCCGACACCACGTCCGCCCCCAGTTCAGGGGCGAAGTCGCGGAAGGGGCCGAGGACGCGCGGCGTGGACAGGTCTTCGCAAGCGCCCTGCAGAACCAGAAACTGGCCCTTCAGCGGTGCGGTGAAGGTTTGCAGCAGGGACGACTTGCCGATGCCCGCTTCGCCCAGCACGAGGGCCATGCCGCCCGCGCCAGAGCTCACGCGGCCGGCAAGGCGCTGCAATGATTCCAACTCTTTTTCGCGCTCGAGCAACATCTGGCTCTCCTCCATGCCATGATATTCCTGTCAGCGCAAAAAGATTCTCACCAATCGTAACGTGCCTGGCTAGCTGCTTAGAACTTATACGAAGCAGTCAGCTTGTACGTGCGCGGATCGCCGTAGTAGGTGGTGACCGTGTTGAAGAAACCGCCGAAAGCATAGCCGGCCGTTTTGTAGCGTTTATCCGTCAGGTTGCGTCCATGCAGGCCGATTTGCAGGCGGCGGTCGGCGCTGGTCCATACCAGTCCTGCATCCCATAGGGTAAAGCCGCCTTGCGCCAGCATCTGGTTCTGCGCCACGAGGGCGTCCAGCGAGGCCACGCCGGTCAGGCGCACAATCTCGGCCTGGTACACCTTGTCCTTGTAGGACAGGCTGTTGTTGAAGCTCATGCTGCCGCCGCGGCCGAACAGGCTGACCGGCCATTCATACGTCGCCCCCAGGTTGGCGGCCTTCTTCGGCGTGTTCTGGAACTCGGCGCTGTGGGCGACATTGATCAGGTTAGCGCCACTGGCCACCATCCATTCCTTGTAGTCGGCATTGACGAAGCTCAGCATGCCGTTCAGGGACAGGCCGTCCGTCACGCGGGCAATCGCTTCCAGCTCCAGGCCCTTGATCTTGGCTTTGCCCGCATTGGTGAGCGTTCCGGCGAAACCATTGACCTGGCCCTGCGCATTGAAGGTCGGGATCGAGCCCGGAATCTGCACGTTCTTGTAATCGGTGTAGAACAGGGCGGCATTGGTTTGCAGGCGGCCGCCGTGCATCGACGATTTCAGGCCCAGCTCAATGGCGTCGACTTCTTCGGGCTTCACGCCCTTGCGTTTTTCTAGCGATGCCGGGGTGTTAGGGCCGCCGGAAGCGGTCAAGTCCATGCGCGGATCGAACATGCCGCCCTTGAAGCCGCTCTGGTAGCTGCCGTACAGGTTGTGCTCCGGCGCCAGCTTCCAGCCAAAGCCCAGTTTCGGCGTGAATTTCTTGTCCTTGCGATGCAGCGCGTCCTTGCCCAGGTCCGTGTTCGGCGCCAGGCCGATGGCGGCGGGGTTGCCCAGATTCGGCGAGCCGGCCAGGCCCAGATAGGTGCGCTTGAAGATGGCGGCTTCGCGCTCGTCATCGGTCCAGCGCGCACCCACGCTCACATTGAACGTATCGGAAACGTTGTAGCTGGCATCGGCGTACACTGCCCAGGTCTTCGAATCGATGTCGTCGCGGGTCAGCAGGGACAGGCCGGCACCCGCCCCGTACAGCACATCGAATTCATTGAAGGCATTGGTCTTCATATAGAACAAGCCGGCCACGCCATGCCATTTGGCGCCGGTGTAGGTCAACTGGAATTCCTGGCTGTCCTGCTTGTCGCTATAGATGGCAGGCGCCTCCCATAGCGCGGCGTTCAGGGAATCGAAATCGATCGGCGCGTAGGACTTGGAGGAACGGTGCGCCGTGACCGACTTGAACATCGTTTCGGCATTGATGTTGTAGTCGATGGTCAGCGCCGCGCCCTTGGTCGTCACCTGCTGTTCGTGGCCATTCACCTTGTACAGGTTGGCGCGCGTGTCATACAGGCCATCCAGCGGCGCTTCGTTGGCCGGCGGCGGGCCGTTCAGCAGGCGATAGCCTTGCTTGGGCTCCGATTTATCCCTGGTGTAATCGGCGGCGAAACGGATGAACAGATCCGAATTGGGCACCAGTTCGGCACTGACGCGGGCCGCGCCGACCTCCTTGTTATAGTTGTCGTGGCCATTGACGATATTCTTGCCGAAACCGTCGCGGTTGAACGTCCCGACCGTGGCGCCGACGCGCAGCATATCGCTGATTGGCGCACTGCCTTTCAAGACCAGGTCGTGCTGGCTGTAGTTGCCCAGGGCGCCCTTGATTTCGAAGCTGGGCTTAGGGGACAGCTTGCGGGTCACGTATTTGACCGCGCCGCCGATGGTGTTGCGGCCGTAGAGGGTGCCTTGCGGACCGCGCAGGACTTCGATGCGTTCCAGGTCGTAGATATCGGTCAAGGCGCCCTGCGGGCGGGCCAGGTAGACGTCGTCCAGGTAGATGCCGACGCCCTGTTCGTAGCCCGCAACCGGGTCTTGCTGGCCGATGCCGCGGATGAAGGCGGTCAGGGTGGTGTTGGTCCCGCGCGAAGCTTTGAGCGTGGTGTTCGGCACGATATCGGTCAGCGCTGTGATGTCGGGCAGCGCCTGCTTCTCCAGCTGGGCGCCCGACAACGCGGTCACCGCGCCCGGCACATCCTGGATCAGCTCTGCGCGTTTGCGGGCGGTCACGATCACTTTGTCGATCTCGCTGTCGGCCTTTTCACCGCCGCCGCTTTGCGCCATGGCGGGAGCGGTGTACAGGGCCGGCAGCGTCAACATCACGGCGGCAACGGAGCGGCGCAGGATGAAAATGTGTTTCGGCACACGCATCAAAGTCTCCTCAGGTTTTGTTATGCGAGGAGTGTGCATGTTTTGCCAACTGTGCGAAACTGACAGGGTTGCACTCACGTTGTGCAATTTTGCACACGTTGCTAAGCCATGCGCTTGTACCAGGACTGGCCAGGGGACAGGGCTTGATAGACGGCGGCGAAAGGCTCGGCCGGGTCGAGTTCGCGGTCCAGACCGAGCGTGCCGAAGGGGACCAGGCTGTCGTGGAAAAGCTGCAATACGCGCTGGCGCAACAGCGGGCCGAAGTCGGGCAGGGCGCGCTGGCAGGCGATCAAATTGAACTCGTTAAACGAGGCGTCGGTGACCAGGTTGTACTGCGCCCAACTGATATGGCTGCGCAGTGCGGGCGCCAGCACGGCACGTCCCGGTTGCAGCTGGAAATGGTCGGCAAGCCGCCCCCTGCCGCCGGCCTGGGCGTAGCTTTCCTGGGTGCGTTCCAGCTCCGCTTCGGACAACCAGGCCGACGCCGCCTCGTCCAGCATCTCGTCGCTGGCCACGGTGGCGTGGATTTCAGCGTGCGCCAGCAGCCCCATTTCGGCAAGGATGATGGCCAGCGTCCATGCCTGCCCGGCGCCGGCGCAGTCGGCCAGCCAGATCCGGGGCAGGGCGGCGCCGCGCAGGCAATGTTCGGCCGCTTCGCGCAGCATCAGCGCTTCCGCCGGATCGTCGAACAGGCTGGCGGGCGGCACATGCAATGCGCGCAGCAGTGCGCCCGCCGTCGCCGGATCGTGCAGCACATGGTCCTGGAGCTGGGACAGCGTCGCCATGCCGCGCTGCTGCATGAAGTCGAACAGCTTGCGCTTCAGCGGCGGGCGCTCGTGTAAGCGGAAGTCAAAGCCGAGGCGGCGCACCAGCGCCTCCAGCAGCAATTCCAGCTCGAGTTCTTCCAGTTCCGGCGCCGTGCCGCGGCGCAGCTCTTCATTGGCACCCATCAGTGCAGCCAGACCCGCATCAGGGACAGCAGCTGCGCCACGTCCACCGGCTTGGTGATGTAATCGGACGCGCCGGCGGCAATGCACTTGTCGCGGTCGCCCTTCATCGCCTTCGCCGTCAGCGTGATGATCGGCAGCGAACGGAATTTCGGGATGCGGCGGATGGCGCGCATGGTGTCGTAGCCGTCCATCTCGGGCATCATGATGTCCATCAGGACGATCTCGATGGTCGGGTCGCGTTCCAGCACCTCGATGCCGTCGCGCCCGTTCTCGGCGAAGGACACCTGCATCTGCTGGCGTTCCAGCAGCGAAGACAGGGCAAAGATATTGCGCAAGTCATCGTCGACGATCAGCACCTTGCGGCCGGCCAATCCGGCATCGGCAGCGTGGACCTCTTCCAGCATGCGCCGCTGCGCCTCCGGCAGATTGGCCTGCGAGCGGTGCAGGAACAGCGCCGTTTCGTCCAGCAGGCGCTCCGGCGAGCGGGCATCCTTGATGACGATGGTCTTGGCGTAGCGCTTCAGCTTCGCCACCTCCTTGCGGTTCAACTCCTTGGCCGTGTTGATCACGATCGGCAGGTCGCGCAGGCGCTGGTCCTTGCCGATCATGTCCAGCAATTCGAAGCCGTTGATATCGGGCAGGGTCAGGTCCAGTACCATGCAATCGAAGTGCGAAGCGCGCAGCGCCGCCAGCGCCTCCTGCGCCGTGCCGGCCGCCGTGATCTCGACGTCGGTATCGCCGATCAGCTTGACGATGGCATCGCGCTGATTCTCCTCGTCGTCGACCACCAGCAGGTTGCGTTTGCCACCGATCAGGAAGCGCTGGATGCGCATGAACTCCTCATTCAGATCTTCCTTGCTGACCGGCTTATTGAGATAGGAGATCGCACCCGAACGCAGCGCCCGTTCCCGCTCGCGCAGGCTGGACATCACATGCACCGGGATGTGGCGCGTGCTCGGGTCGCGCTTCAGCCGCTCAAGTACGGTGAACCCGTCGATATCCGGCAGATCCAGGTCGAGCAGGATGGCCGACGGCAGGTAATCGCGCGCCAGGCTCAGGGCCCAGTCGCCCTGGTGCGTGACAATGCCCTTGAAGTTCTTCTCGCGTGCGAAGTCCAGCACCACCTTGGCGAAGCGTTCGTCATCTTCGACGATCAGCACCGAAGGATCGCCCGGCGTTGTGAGACCACGGTCGTCGATGGTCGAACCGTATGGCTGTTGTTCAGCGTCCACCGCCTGCTCTGCGGCTGGCGGCGTGTACACCAGCGCAGGCGCCGTGATGATGGGCGCCGTCGCCACAGGTGCGGGCAGGCGCGGCATGGCCGGCTGGCGGGCCGTCTCGTAATACACGAAGCCCGAGCGGTTATACGGCAGGAAGAGGGTAAAGGTGGAACCCACGCCGACGGTCGATTCAACGCGGATCTCACCGCCCAGCAGGCGTGCCAGCTCGCGCGAGATCGACAGGCCAAGGCCGGTGCCGCCGTATTTGCGGGCGGTGGAGCCGTCGGCCTGCTGGAAGGCTTCGAAAATCAGCTGCAGCTTGTCGCCCGCGATCCCGACGCCGGTGTCGCTGACGGCAAAGGCCAGCACCGCATCGGCGTTGCCCAGATTCGGATGCTCGCTGCTCCAGCCGCTCTGCACCAGGGCGATGCCGAGCGATACCTGGCCATGGTTGGTGAACTTGAAGGCATTGGACAGCAGGTTTTTCAGCACCTGCTGCAAGCGCGTGGTGTCGGTCATCAGGGAAGCGGGCAGGTTCTCGCCCAGCTCCACGGTGAAGCCGAGGTGCTTGGCCTCCGCCATGTGGCGGAAAGTGCGCTCCACGTAGCTGCGCAGGTTGGCGAAGCGGTATTCGGACACGTCGAGCGTAACGGTACCGGATTCGATTTTCGACAAGTCCAGGATGTCGTTGATCAGGGTCAGCAGGTCGGAGCCGGAGCCGTGGATGGTCTTTGCAAACTCCACCTGCTTGCCCGACAGGTTGCCTTCCGGGTTATCGCCCAGCTGCTGCGCCAGGATCAGCAGGGAATTCAACGGCGTGCGCAGCTCGTGCGACATATTCGCCAGGAATTCGGACTTGTACTTGGACGAGAGGGCCAGCTGGGTCGCCTTTTCCTCCAGCGCCAGTTTGGCCTGCTCCACCTCGCGGTTCTTGCGTTCCACCTCGATATTCTGCTCGGACAGCAGACGCGCCTTTTCCGCCAGCTCCTGGTTGGTCTGCTGCAGCTCCTGCGCCAGCGATTGCGACTGGGTCAGCAGCGACTCGGTGCGGCTGTTCGCCTCGATGGTGTTCAGCACCACGCCGATCGACTCCATCAACTGGTCGAGGAAAGACAGGTGGGTCTCGGTGAAGCGGTCCAGGGAAGCAATCTCGATCACCGCCTTCACCTGCTGCTCGAACAGGATAGGCAGCACCACGATGTTGGTCGGCGGCGCCGCGCCGAGGCCGGAACTGACGACGATGTAATCGCGCGGCACATCGGTCAACCAGATGCGCATCTTCTCCAGCGCGCACTGGCCGACCAGCCCTTCGCCGGGCAGGAAGGACGTCGGCAGCTTGCGCGAAGAACGGTAGCCATAGCTGGCGATCATGCGCAGGCGGGCATCAGCCAGCTGCGAATCCATCATATAGAACACGCCATGGTGGGCCGATACCAGCGGCGCCAGCTCGGACAGGATCAGCTTTGTCACCGCCTGCAAGTCGCGCTGGCCCTGCAGCAGGCGGGTGAAGCGCGCCAGGTTGGTCTTCAGCCAGTCCTGCTGCGCGTTTTTCTGCGTGGTTTCCTTCAGATTGCGGATCATCTCATTGATGTTGTCCTTCAGGTAGGACACCTCGCCGCGCGCATCGACCTGGATGGAACGGGACAAGTCCCCGCGCGTCACGGCAGTGGCCACCTCCGCAATCGCGCGCACCTGGTTGGTCAGGTTCGCCGCCAGCTGGTTCACGTTCTCGGTCAAATCCTTCCAGGTACCGGCCACGCCGGAAACGTTGGCCTGGCCGCCCAGCTTACCCTCGGTACCCACCTCGCGCGCCACACGGGTCACTTCAGATGCGAAGGAAGACAGCTGGTCCACCATCACGTTGATGGTGTCCTTCAGCTCCAGGATCTCGCCCTTCACGTCCACCGTAATCTTCTTGGACAAGTCGCCGCGCGCCACAGCCGTGGTCACCGCCGCGATATTGCGCACCTGGCCGGTCAGGTTGGACGCCATGAAGTTCACATTGTCGGTCAAATCCTTCCAGGTGCCGCCCACGCCCGGCACATACGCCTGGCCGCCGAGCTTACCCTCGGTTCCCACCTCGCGCGCCACGCGGGTCACCTCGGAAGCGAAGGAGGACAGCTGGTCCACCATCACGTTGATGGTATTTTTCAGCTCCAGGATCTCGCCCTTCACGTCCACGGTAATCTTCTTGGACAGGTCGCCGTTCGCCACTGCCGTGGTCACCTCCGCGATATTGCGCACCTGGCCGGTCAGGTTGGACGCCATGAAGTTCACGTTATCGGTCAAATCCTTCCAGGTGCCGCCCACGCCGGACACGTTGGCCTGGCCGCCCAGCTTACCCTCGGTACCCACCTCGCGTGCCACCCGCGTCACTTCCGAAGCGAAGGAGTTCAACTGGTCCACCATCACGTTGATGGTATTTTTCAGCTCCAGGATCTCGCCCTTCACGTCCACGGTAATCTTCTTGGACAAGTCGCCGTTCGCCACCGCGGTGGTCACCTCCGCGATATTGCGCACCTGGGACGTCAGGTTACCCGCCATCGAATTCACCGAGTCGGTCAAATCCTTCCAGGTGCCGGCCACGCCCTTCACCTGCGCCTGGCCGCCCAGCTTACCCTCGGTACCGACCTCGCGCGCCACGCGCGTCACCTCGGAAGCGAAGGAAGACAGCTGGTCCACCATCACGTTGATGGTGTTTTTCAGTTCCAGGATCTCGCCCTTCACGTCCACGGTAATCTTCTTGGACAAGTCGCCGTTCGCCACCGCGGTCGTCACCGCCGCGATATTCCTCACCTGGCCGGTCAGATTGGACGCCATGAAGTTCACGTTATCGGTCAAATCCTTCCAGGTACCGCCGACGCCCGGCACATAAGCCTGGCCGCCCAGCTTACCCTCGGTCCCCACCTCGCGCGCCACGCGGGTCACTTCCGAAGCGAAGGAACGCAGCTGGTCCACCATCACGTTGATGGTGTCTTTCAACTGCAGGATCTCGCCGCGCACGTCCACGGTAATCTTCTTGGACAAGTCGCCGTTCGCCACGGCGGTTGTCACCTCCGCGATATTGCGCACCTGCGACGTCAGGTTGCCCGCCATCGAGTTCACGGAGTCGGTCAAATCCTTCCAGGTACCGGCCACGCCCTTCACCTGCGCCTGGCCACCCAATTTGCCCTCGGTCCCTACCTCGCGCGCCACGCGCGTCACCTCGGAAGAGAAGGACGTCAGCTGCTCCACCATGGTATTGGCCGTCATGGCCGCGCGCAGGTACTGGCCTTTCAGGGGATGGCCGTCCACCTCCAGCGCCATGGTCTGCGACAAGTCGCCCTTCGCCACGGCCCCGATCACGCGCGCCATCTCAGTGGTCGGGCGCACCAGGTCGTCGATCAGGGTATTCACCGCGCTGATGATGGTGGCATAGCCGCCGGGGACATGCACGGTCGCGCGCTGCGTCAAGCGGCCCTCGCGGCCCACGACGCGGCTCACCTCCGTCACCGACTTCACCATGCGTTCATTGGTCTCGATGATGTCGTTCAGGGTATCGGCGATCTTGCCCGACACACCGGTCCAATCGGACGGCAGGCGCGCCGAGAAATCACCTTTCTTCAAGGCCATCAGGGTGGACAAGATCAGCTTCAGGTCCAACTCTTCCGGGAGTTCGGTCATGTCGTTCATCGACGCTACCTCAGGTATAAAGGTGGAATGCAAGGAAGGCCTAATGTACTCCGGAGCTTGCGACAGTCAAGTACAAACTTGGCAAAAAACTTCAGTATATTAATAGGGCAACTCGCCAGGAAATACTTTCCCAAGCATAACGACGTGCAACTTCACCCCGCGCACGATTGCAGCAGTGCAACGTCGGGGTCAGGTCTGTCATTTGGACACGCAGCGCGCACCTTTGATATTTCTCAACACGCTGACTTATTTTTCTTCGAAAGCTTTAACTGCCCGGCTGACGGTTTTTACGGAAACACGGGCAAATTGGGCGATCTCCGGCATGGAATAGGCCAGCGAGCGATAAGCGTGTGCCATGGCCACTTTAGGATCGTGGAATTCGGCGAAGTAGTCCTGCAAAGGCCGTGAAATTGCCCGTCGCTGGGATCGCTTGACTTCCGCCAAATTGCCATCGCACTGACTTCCCACAACGCGCGCGCAGAACGCTTCGTCTCCCAGTATGAGCTGATGGGTCATGGCGCGCAGCGGACTTGGCATATCAATGCCTGCAATTACAAATTCTCCGTAAGCCTGCCTGGCCTGGTGTTGATCGCTATCGAAGCAGGCAAGCAGCTGATCCGACTTGAGCCATTCCTGGCCGTCGACCATGCCCATGGCGGCGCCGTGGCTGCTCCACAGCCAATGGGACGGCAAGGCAACCATTCTCGCCCGCACCGGATTGAGTTCAATATAGCGCGCCAGCTCTTTCAAGTAGAGGTCGCTTTGGCAAAGAATGGCGGTGAAGCGGCCCTGGAACAGATGCCCGACCAGGCGGTGCTGGCGGTTGAAATACTGCGAATAGCTTCCATTCAAATGGCGCATGCCGCGCGAGAGCTGGCCGTCAAAGGTCTCAAGCAGGATATGGAAGTGATTGGTCATCTGGCAATAGGCAAGCACCGAGAAATTGAAGCGGGCGCAGGTCTCGCCCAAGAGCGCAAGCCAGGTCATGCGGTCGCTATCGGACAGATAGATGCGACCCTTCCTGTTGCCGCGCACTGTGATGTGGAAGAGGGCGCGGTCAAGGCGGATTCGGAGTGGACGGTTCATGGGAAAAGCATAGGCAGCTTTCCCCCAAGCAGGATTGCGATGGCGCAATGAAAATGAAAACACCCGTCAGACATCAAATTCGTGACGGGTATATTGAGAAATATCAAAGGTCGGCTGTCGCTGTCCAAATGACAGACCTGACCCCGACTTTTATTTTAGTTGTTTGAGCAGGAAGGCGTAGGTCAGGGCCCACATCTGGGCTTGCTGGTCGTTGTTGGCGGCGCCGGCGTGGCCACCTTCGGTGTTTTCCCAGTACAGCACGTCGTGGCCTTGCTCTTTCATGCGGGCGACCATCTTGCGCGCGTGGCCGGGGTGGACCCGGTCGTCGCGCGTCGAGGTCGTGAACAGGACCCGCGGGTAGTGCTTGTCTTTGAAGACGTTCTGGTACGGCGAGTATTTGCTGAGGTAGGCCCATTGCTTGGGATCGTCCGGGTCGCCGTATTCGCCCATCCACGAGGCGCCGGCCAGCAGTTTGCTGTAGCGCTGCATGTCGAGCAGTGGGACTTGGCAGACCACGGCGTTGAACAGGTCCGGGCGCTGCGTCAGCGCGGCGCCGACCAGCAGTCCGCCATTGCTGCCACCCATGATGCCAAGGTGGCGCGGGCTGGTGATCTTGCGCCGGATGAGGTCCTGGGCAACGGCGATGAAGTCGTCGAAGGCGCGCTGCCGGTTTTCCTTCAGGGCGGCCTGGTGCCAGCGCGGGCCGAATTCGCCGCCGCCGCGGATGTTGGCGAGCACGTAGACGCCGCCTTGCTTGAGCCACGCTTCGCCCGTGGTGCCGCTGTAGAAGGGCTTCATCGATACTTCAAAGCCGCCGTAGCCGTACATGACGGTGGGATTCTTGCCGTCCAGCCGGGCGTTTTTATCCATCAGGACGAAGTAGGGGACTCGGGTGCCGTCTTTCGATTCGGCCATATGCTGTTGCACGGTGTAGGGCTGGGCGTCGAAGTAGGCGGGCAGCGCTTTGAGCGGGCTGCGTTCGTCCTTGCCGCTGTCGGCCAGGTACATCGTGGTCGGGTTGAGGAAGTCCGTCACCGTCAGGAAGTATTGCTCCGATTCGACGGGGTCGAGCGCTTGCACTTCCAGCGTGCCGAAGGCGGGGGCGTTGACGTCGCGGCGCTGCCATTTGCCGTCCACGTGGCGCAGTTCAACCAGGCGGTTCTTGACCTTGTCGAGGATGTTGAGCAGGAGGGCGCTGCGGGTGGCGGCGACGCCGTCGAGCGAGCTCTCTGGCGTCGGCGTGAACAGGATGTCGAAGTTGCGTTCGCCGGCCATGAAGGCCTTGAAGTCGACGGCGAGCAGGGCGCCTTGCGGGTAGGTGGCGCCGGTGACGGTCCAGTCCGAGCGCAGGTCGATGATCAGCTGGTCGCGCAGCGTGTAGGCGTTGGCGTCGTCCGGTTTCGCAATCCTGGTGAGTTGGTCGCCTTCGCGTACGAAGAGTTCGCTGGAGTAGAAGCCGATCTGGCGCGAAATGAACTGGTGGCTGTGGCCCGGCGTGAAGTCCTTGTAGGCGCCGACGCCCAGGTCGTCGCTCTTGGCTTGGTACAGGGTTTTGGCGGCCGCCAGCGGCGTGCCGCGCTTCCATTCCTTGACGATGCGCGGATAGCCGGAGGTGGTCATGCTGTCGGGGCCGAAGTCGGTGGAGACGAAGACGGTGTCGGCGTCGATCCAGGCGATGTCGCTTTTGGCTTCCGGGAGAGTGAAGCCGTCGGTGACGAAGCGGCGCTTGGCGACATCGTATTCGCGCACGACGTGGGCGTCGCCGCCGCCGCGCGAGAGCTGCACCAGGCATTGCTCGCCTTTCGGGTAGAGGCAGGATACGCCATGCCATACCCAGTTTTCATTCTCGTCGGCGGCCAGCTTGTCGATGTCGAGCACCGTTTCCCATTGCGGTGCGGCCTTGCGGTATTGCTCCAGCGTGGTGCGGCGCCAGATGCCGCGCGTGTGCTGGGCGTCGCGCCAGAAGTTGTAGTAATGGTCGCCGTGGCGGGTGACGTAGGGAATGCGCTCTTTGGAGTTGAGGATGGTCTTCAGGCGTTCGTGGATGGCGGGGTAGTTTGGCTGCGCCTGCAATTCGCGCAGGGCGGCGGCGTTTTGTTCCTTGACCCAGGACAGGGCCTTGTCGCCGCCCACGTCTTCCAGCCAGAGGTAGGGATCGCTGTCCTGCGCATAGGCGCCGCCTGTCGCCGCCAGTCCCAACACCATGCCTGAAGCCATCTTCCGATACGAGCGCATTCCTGCTCCTCAACAATTGAATGCGCTTAATCTACACTAAAGCTGGCGGGCCTCAAAGGTGTTGCACTGGGCGATTTCGCCCGATTCAATGCCGCGCGTGAACCAGCGTACGCGCTGCGCCGAACTGCCGTGGGTGAAGGAGTCCGGTACCACCTGGCCGCCGGCTTGCTTTTGCAGGGCATCGTCGCCGATGGCGGTGGCCGCGTTCAGGGCCGCTTCCACGTCGCCTTTTTCAATGATGCTGCGGGCGCGGTTGGCGTGGTAGGCCCATACGCCGGCGAAGCAGTCGGCCTGCAGTTCCAGCCGTACCGAGAGGGCGTTGGCCTGCCGTTCGGAGGCGTTGCGCTGGGCGTTGTGCACCTTGTCGCTCAAGCCCATCAAGTTCTGTACATGGTGCCCGACTTCGTGCGCAACCACATAGGCTTGCGCGAATTCGCCGGGGGCGTGGAAGCGCTGTTCCATCAGCCGGAAGAAGTCGAGGTCGATGTAGATCCTGCGGTCGCCGGGACAGTAGAACGGGCCGGTGGCGGACAGGCCCTGGCCGCAGGCCGTCGTTTCCCGGCCGGTGAAGACGATCAGTTTCGGCAGCTGGTAATTGCCGCCGTTGCGGCGGAATACTTCGGTCCAAACGTCTTCCGTGTCGGCCAGCACCACCTTCATCAGTTTGTATTCGCGGTCGTTGCCTTCCTTGTGCGGGCGGTGTTGCTGCTGGCTTACCTGCGCCGGGCCGCCAGCGCCGCCGCTCAGCAGGCCGAGCAGGGTCATGGGATTGACGCCCAGTACCCAGCTGCCGATCAGTGCGACGACAATCGTGCCGATGCCGATCGATCGGCCGCCGAAACCGAAGCCGCCGCCACCACCGCCGTCGTCGCCACGGTGGTCTTCTACATTGTCACTTTCCCGATTACCTTCCCAGCGCATTTTTTTAACTCCATGTTTAGTTTTGCTAAGTGTAACGCATTGGTGCCCGGCGCAGGCGCACGTACAATGGCGGCAATGAAGAAACCTGGCAAAGCATTGGCCCTGGCGCTGGGCGTGGGGTTACTGGTATTACTGGTGCTGCTGGCGGCGGGCGGCGCCTGGTACCAGCAGCGTTTGACGGAGCGCGGCAGCCTGCCGTGCGCGCAGCAGCCGCCCGCGCAATTGAGCCCGTATTGTCTGGCGCAGTCGCAGGCGGCGGCCGGCCGCGGCGACCGGGCGGCAATGGCGGCGCTGGTCGCGTATTTCGACCTGCACCAGCCGGCGCAGGCGCTGCGCTGGGTACGGGCGGCAGCCAAATTGGGTGATCCCCTAGCGATCAGCCGCGTGCTGGCTGCTTGCGGCGAGGGCAAACCGTTTTCGGTGGACGAGGCGCGCGCGCTGTTGCCGCAGGCGGGCGCGCTGGCGTCCTTGAACTTCCGCCTTGGCGGTTCGTGTTCGCCGGCCGATATGGACGCGGCGCGCAATTTCGCGCCTGCCAGCCTGATGGCGGCGCCCGACGGCGCCGGCCTGTGCGCGGTGGCGGTGCGCTATGGCTTGCTGCGCCTGTCGCCGGACGGGGCGCAGCTTGATTCGCCGGCGGCGCAGCTGCTGCTGGCCGAGTGCGAGCGCCGCCAGCAGGTCGCCCCCGGTCTGCGCAAGGAGGCGGAGTCGGTGCGCCAGATGCTGGCGCGCGAGATCAGGCCGGTACGTATCAGTGTTGATTGACCCAGACCGGCGCCGACCATAGCTGTCTGCCGTCATCCTGGGTAAGGCGGGCATAGTAGAAATGCATGCCGGGCGCCGGCGTGAAACTGTGCCGGGTTCCCGCCACGTCCGGCAGCGGTGTGACTTCCCCTTGCCGGCCCGGCACCCCTTCCATGATCTGCAGTGCGGCGATGCCGCGGCCCGTGCTGCTGGTGTAGTGCACCGCCAGGGCCAGGGGGCCGGCGTTGTCGATGGTGGCGCCCATCAGGGCGTCGTTGGCGGTCAGGGCGATGGCGCCATGCTTGTCCATGGTGGCGAAGACGTGGCGGGCGCGGATGGCGTCGAGCAGGGCCTCGACCTTGAGCGCGGTGCCGGCGGGCAGCAGGATGCCGGTGCGGTTGCCGTAGGCGGCGCCCCAGTTGGCGCAGTGGTTGTCCTGGTTGCTGCTGAACGCCAGCTTGTAGCCCGCTTCCAGCAGCTTGTCGCAAGCGTCTTCATAGAAGCTGTGGCGCGCTTCGCCTTCGTCGAGCCGTGCGGAGAAGGCGTTGCTGTTCATCACTTCGCACAGGGCCATGGCCTGGGCGCCGTCCTGGCTGAAGGCCAGCGCCTGGCCGCCGATGGCGAACTGGCCGCTGCCGGGGTGGTTGAACTGGCCGATCCAGCCCTGGTCTTTCATCAGGGTGTACAGCGCCGCGTAGTCGTTCTTCGGAGTGAGCACGTCGGCAAACGGTTCGCCGCTGCTGCTGCGCTCCCAGCCCAGCAGGGCGGGGCTGTTCAGGATGTTGAGGTGGCCGCCGCCGCTGATCACCCCCCATTCCAGGCCGTAGATGGCGGCAAAGCCCGGATGGCCGGCGCTGTACCGTTCGGCGGCGTCCAGGCCCAGCCGGTACCGCTGGCGGGCGGCCTGCGGGTCGGCGTCCGGGTCAGTGCCGTCGCTGCCGTCGTACATGTGGTTGTGTTCGGAGGTCATCAGGAAGTCCAGGCCGTGGCGCTTGGCGAACTGGAAGGCGTCTTCGGGGCCGAAGGCGCCGCTCTGGGGGTGCTGGGCGCCGTGGCATTGCGCCGGGTCGCCGCCGCCGTCGCTGTGGTTGGTTTGGCTGTGCAGATTGCCGTACACGATATCGAAGTCCAGTCCCGCCAGTTGCGATGGCGGGCGCGTGCTGCCGGCGCGCCGCCGGGCTTCCAGCACAGCCGCCGCTGGCGGCGCCGCGGGAGCGAGCAGCAGGGCGGGATGGCCGATGGCGATCGGCCGGCGCTGGTGGATGCCGCCGGCTTCCAGGCGCAGTTCGTATATGCCGGCGGGCAGTGAGCGGGACGGCCGCCAGCGAACGCTGGCCTTGCCGCTGTCGCCATGCAAGACGTGGCGGCCGCGCCACTCATTGATGAGTTTGCCGTCCTGCCGGTACAGGCCCACAGTCCAGTCCACCCGCTGCGCCGCGCTTGCACCGGGCAGTGTAAAGTGCACGATGAAAGTCCTGTTGCGCCCCGTGGCTGGCGCCTGGAAATCCGCCTCCAGCCCGGCATCGAATTCGCGGTGATCCAGTATTGGCGCGGGTGGCGGGGCGGGTGGCGAGTGCGCCGCGGCGCCGGGGGATGTGGCCAGGCCAAGCGCGGCGCACTGCATGCAGGCCAGGATATTCCGGCAAGTCCGCGATGCCGGTAAGATGTGGAATCGGTTTTTCATGATGAGCCCTCCTGTCGCGCTTTGATCAGGGGGCGTGGAATTGGTTCCGTTCCGGGCTGCTTTAATAGTATGCTGCTTAAATGCAAGACTTATCTCAATGGATGAAGCGTAGGCTGCGTGGATGGGCTTCCGGCCGGGCACTGCTATGGTTCCTGGGCCTGACGCTGGCGGCAGCCGTGGGCGCTACCCTGTACGCGACCGCCTCCAATATGGTCGAGGACGACGCACAGCAGCGCTTCGATAATATGAACCGGGCCACCCAGTACAGCATTTCGGCCCGGGTGAAAGCCTATTCGGACGTGGTGCGCGGCCTGGTGGCGCTGTTCCAGACCAGCGACCATGTGAGCCGGCTGCAATTTCGCCAGTACGTGACCACCTTGAACATCGGCAAGCATTTCCCGGCGATCGAGGCCATCACGTTCGCGCCCAACGTGCCCCAGGCGCAGCGCGATGCCTTCGTGGCGGCGGTGCGCGCCGATACCAGCCTGGCGCCGGGCGGTTATCCCAAATTCGATATCAAGCCGCCCGGCAAACGCGACGACTACGCGCCGCTGACCTACCTGGAGCCGATGGGCAGCCTGATGGAGAAATTCGGCGTCGACATCACCGCCAACCCGAATATCGCGCGCGCCCTGCAGCTATCGCGCGACACGGGCGAGATCAGCGCTTCCGGCCAGCCGGTGGTGGTCAAGCAGCCGGTGCCCCATATCGGGCTGGGCATGCGCCTGCCCGTCTACAAGCGCGGCATGCCGGTGGATGATGTGAACAGCCGGCGCGCCAATTTCATCGGTTCGGTCGGCATCGGTTTTTCCGTGGCCAAACTGATCCAGGGGGCGATCGACGAAATGGCCGACCGCCAGGTGCACATGATCCTGTATTCGGACGCCTCCACCGATCCGGAAAAGCGCAGCCTGGCCATCGAAAAGGAAGACCGCCTGCTGTTCAACGATAACGGCTCGATCGACAAGCCCGCCGCGCTGCCCGGCAATCCCGGCGATTATTTCGTTTCCGTGCTGCCGATCGATTTCAACGGCAGCCTGTGGAAAGCCCAGTTCTATGCGCGCAAGGACGCGATGATCGTCGGCTTCGACCGCTGGATGCCGTATATCGCGCTGGTGACCGGCTTTAGCGGCACGCTGCTGATTTATGGTTACCTGTTCACCATGTATTCGCAGCGGCGCAATGCGCTGGAGCAGCGCCGCCTGCTGGACAGCGTGCTCGATAACGTCGAGGCCCACGTCTATATGAAGGACCAGGACCGGCGCTACGTCTACGTCAACGCCAAGATGGCGGAAATGATCGGGCTGCCGGTGGAGGAAATTATCGGCCGGCTGGACATCGAAGTCATGCTCCAGCGCGATGCCGACGAGGCCTGGCAGGAGGACAGGGTGGTGCTGGCCGACCGCCAGAAGCGCTCCGGCGAGGCGAGCTACATCGACGGCCACGGGGTGGCCCACCATTTGTGGACGGTGAAGGCGCCGGTGCACCTGGAGAAGGACGTGACGGTGGTGATCGCATTGTCCACCGACGTGACCGAGCTGCATATGCTGAAGGAGCAGGCGCGCGCGGCCAACCAGGCCAAGAGCGACTTCCTGTCGAATATGAGCCATGAAATCCGCACGCCGATGAATTCCGTGATCGGCATGGCCCACCTGGCGCTGAAGGGCGCCACCAATCCGAAGCAGAAGGACTACTTGCAGAAGATTTACCATTCGGGCCAGCACCTGCTTGGCATCATCAACGATATTCTCGACTTCTCCAAGATCGAGGCGGGCAAGCTGGACCTGGAAGTGCTGGACTTCGCGCTGGAGTCGCTGTTGACCAATATTTCCAGCCAGCTGGGCGACGCGGCCAGCCGCAAGGGACTGGAGCTGGTGTTCGAGATCTGGCCTGGCCTGTCGCACCAGCTGCGCGGCGACCCGCTGCGGCTGGAGCAGGTGCTGCTGAACTTCACCAGCAATGCGATCAAGTTCTCGGAGAATAACAAGATCTATATCCGCGCGCGGCCGGTGGAAGACCGCGATAACTACACCGTGGTGCGCTTCGAGGTGCAGGACAACGGCATCGGCATGACGCCGTCCCAGGTCTCGAACCTGTTCCAATCCTTCCACCAGGGCGACACCTCAACCACCCGCAAGTACGGCGGCACGGGCCTGGGCCTGGTGATCAGCAAACAGCTGGCCGAGCTGATGGGCGGTACCGTGGGCGTGGACAGCGAACCGGGGCACGGCTCCACCTTCTGGTTCACGGCCAAGCTGCAGAAAGGCCCGCACCTGCTGCAGGCTGCCGATACCAATGCGCTGCAGCCGGATATGCTGGCGCCCATCCACGGCGCGTCGATCCTGCTGGTGGAAGACAATATCTTCAGCCAGCAGGTGGGCCAGGAACTGCTGGAGGACGCCGGCGCCACCGTGGTGGTGGCCAATAACGGCAAGGAAGCCATCGACCTGCTGCTGAAAGAGCATTTCGATTGCGTCCTGATGGATGTGCAGATGCCGGTGATGGATGGCTACGAGGCCACGCGCCTGATCCGCGCCCATCCGAAGCTCTCCGGCACCTTGATCATCGCCATGACCGCCAACGCGGGCCGGGAAGACCAGGCGCGCTGCCTGACGGCGGGGATGGACGAATTCGTCACCAAGCCGATTGCGCCGAACCTGCTGTTCTCGGTGCTGTCGAAGTGGATGAGCCAGCGCGCCGCCGAGGGCCGCCCGCCGCAGGTGCGCAGTATCACCAAGCCGGGTGAAACGGCGGCGCCCATGGCCAGCGTGCCGTCCCCTGCGCCGCAGTCG
The DNA here is from genome assembly GCF_000425385.1 of Pseudoduganella violaceinigra DSM 15887. Classification (GTDB taxonomy): domain Bacteria; phylum Pseudomonadota; class Gammaproteobacteria; order Burkholderiales; family Burkholderiaceae_D; genus Rugamonas; species Rugamonas violaceinigra. The sequence goes on from NZ_AUDI01000004.1 coordinate 204,449, forward strand.
CTGCCGGAGCCGCTGCCGGAGCCGCCTGCAGTCGAAGCGGCGGCCGCGGGCGAGTCCGAATTGTTCGACCTGCGGGCCCTGGCCCAGACCTTCGGCAACAAGCCGGAGAAGATGCGCAAGTACGCCAATATGTTCCTCGACTCGGCGCAGGACGGCCTGCGCGAAGTCCAGGAGGCGCTGGCGGCGGGCGACATGGCCCGCCTGTCGGAATTGGGTCACCGCATCAAATCGTCGGCGCGGGCCGTGGGCGCGATGAGTTTCGCCGACCTGTGCCTGGCACTGGAGAAAATGACGCCGGCGGACGGCATCGAGCGCGCCCGCGCCGTCGTGCTGCAGATGCCGCCCCTGCTCGATCGCCTGCGCGAACATATCGCGCAGGAGATGAGCGTCAACGTCGTGGGCTGACGTCGCCTTTCTTGGCGGGGTCGGCCTTGGGCGCCGGTGCGGGAGGCGGGGCGGGGGCCGGGGTGGGGATGGCAAGGTCGATGCTGTAGGACGCCTGCTCTTTCTTGTCCGGCAGCGGGGTATGGGGAACGGCCGGGGTCAGCTCGATCCCGCGCAGCGCCGACATGAAGATGCCCAGGTCGCTCAGGTAGTATTCATCCACCTGTTCGCGGTCCAGCTTGGCGCTCTTGACCAGCAGGTGGGAGCGTTCGCAGCGCAGGATGATGGCCTCGCCCGGCAGCGCCTTGTTCAGTTTTTCGGCCGGCATTTTCTCGCCGACCACGCACACCATTTCAATGTCGGCGTCGAGGGCGTCGGCGCCGCCTTCCACCGAGCGCATGCTGTAGGCCAGGGCGAAGCGGGTGGCCCGCTGCGGCGGCAGGGTGAGCTGCTCGGCGCCGCGCACCTGGGTCAGGCGCATGGTGGAACGGGCCGGGGTGCTCTTGTCCTGCGGGCCGGCCGGACCGGTGAGGCAGGCGGCCTTCTTGCATACCGTCAACTCGCTTTCCTGCAGGCGTTCGACCGGCAGCAGCCCGTCCAGCAGGTAATACGTGGTTTCCGTGCTGGCGCCACGCATGCCGCTGGTGCCCGGTGCGCCCACGCGGTTCCACCAGGTCGCGTTGCCGGTGGCCTTGATGTAGCCGTCGCCAAATGGTTCGAGCTGGCGCGAAATATCGGATTTGCCGTTCGTGCCGCCTTTGGATTCGCTATATTTGAGGCGGAAGGCGTGGCCTGGGGCCCCTGGGCCGTCTTGGTTGGCCGGCAGTTTTTCCAGGCGCTGCAGCAGGTCGATGTCCTGCGGGGCGGCAAAAGTCGGCCGGCCGGCCGGGTGCGGCGCGTCCGGCGCGGCAGCCAAGGCGCTACCGGCGGCAAGCATCAGTGGCAGCAGCATGGCGGCGCGCATGGTGTGGCGGGGAGGGTAAGGCATGAGGTCCTCTGCTTGTTTGGCTGGGAAAAGCCGACATTGTAGCTTTCCCAGGCCGTGACAAGCCACATATAATGGCGCTCCCGGCACCCCTTTTTGTGAAATGGCTCAACCGATTACCCCAGGCCTGCTGATCCTGCACGGCAACCAGCTGGAAGAGCTGCGTGGCGCCGTCTTCCAGTGGTTGGCCAGCCATGCGCTGGCGCCCCTGGAACAGGAAATCTTCCTGGTGCAGTCGAACGGGGTGGCCGAGTGGCTGAAAATCGCGCTGGCCGAGCAGACCGGCTTGTGCGGCGCCACCCGCGTCGCGCTGCCGGCCCGCCTGCTGTGGGAAATCTACCGCGGCATGCTGGGCCACGCCCGCGTTCCACCCGTTTCCGCGTTCGACAAGGGCCCGCTGACCTGGCGCCTGATGCGCCTGCTGCCGCAATTGCTGGCGCAGGAGGCCTTTGCGCCGCTGCGCCACTTCCTGCGCGACGGCGATCCGGAGCGCCGCCTGCAGCTGGCCGAGCGGCTGGCCGACCTGTTCGACCAGTACCAGGTGTACCGCGCCGACTGGCTGGAAGACTGGGCCGAGGGACGCGACCAGCTGCGCGGCGCGCGCGGCGAGCCGGTGCCGCTGGCGCCGGACCAGCGCTGGCAGGCCGCGTTATGGCGCGCCGTGACGGCCAGCGTGCCGCAGGAAGAACGCGGGCTGGGACGGGCCAGCGTGCATGCGGCCTTCGTGGCGGCGGTGCAGCGCGGCGACACGCCTCTGGGCCGCCTGCCGCGCCGCATTGTGCTGTTCGGCGTGTCGGCCCTGCCGTACCAGACCTTGCAGGCCATGGCGTCGCTGGCGCGCTTCACCCAGGTGGTGATCGCGGTGCCCAATCCATGCCGCTACTATTGGGGCGACATCATCGAAGGCCGCGACCTGCTGCGCGCGGCGCGCCGCCGCCACGCATCGCGCAAGGACATCGACCTGTCGGCCGTGCCGCTGGAAGCGCTGCATGCGCACAGCCATCCGCTGCTGGCGAGCTGGGGCCGCCAGGGCCGCGACTATATCCGCATGCTCGACGAATTCGACAGCGCCAGCGACCTGGAAGGGCGCGACGACAAGCTGCGCGTCGATCTGTTCGGCGACGAGGCGGGCGACACCCTGCTGGCCCAGGTGCAGGCCGCCGTGCGCGACTTGCTGCCGCTGGCCGAGCATCCGCAGGTGCCGCCCGAGGATGCGGACCGCTCGATCGAGTTCCATGTGGCGCACAGCGTGCAGCGCGAAGTGGAAATCCTGCACGATCAGCTGCTGGCCATGTTCGCCGCCGATCCCTCCCTGCGTCCGCGCGACATCGTGGTCATGGTGCCCGATATCGACGTCTTCACCGCATCCATCCGCGCCGTGTTCGGCCAGCACCGGCGCCACGACCCGCGCTTCATCCCGCATGAAATCGGCGACGTCAACGACCGCAGCGTCAATCCGCTGCTGGTGGCGCTGGAATGGCTGCTGCGCCTGCCGCAGCAGCGCTGCCGCCAGAGCGAGGTGCGCGACCTGCTGGACGTGCCGGCCCTGGCGCGCCGTTTCGGCCTGGCCGGGGACGATCTGCCGACGCTGGGCCAATGGATCGAAGGCTCGGGCGTGCGCTGGGGCCTGGACGCCCGCCACCGGGCCGGGCTGGGCCTGGCGCCGGCCGGCGAGCAGAACGCCTGGATGTTCGGCGTGCGCCGCATGCTGCTTGGCTACGCGGCCGGCAACGGCGGGCAGTTTTCCGGCATCGAACCGTATGCGGAAGTGGGCGGCCTGGATGCGGCCCTGGCCGGTTCGCTGGCGCAGTTGATCGAGGCGCTGCTGGCCTGGCGCATGCACCTTGGCATCGCGCGCCGTCCGGCCGCCTGGGCGGAGCAGGCGCGCCTGCTGCTGGCCAGCTTCTTCAGCGACCGCGATGAGGCGGACCGCCTGACGCTGGCGCGCCTGGACGATGCGCTCGATAAATGGCTGGAAACCTGCGAGGACGCCGGCTTCGACGAGGAGGTGCCGCTGGCCACCCTGCGCGAAGCCTGGATGGGCGGGCTCGATGAACCGTCGCTGGAGCACCAGTTCGTGTCCGGCGGCGTGACCTTCTGCACCTTGATGCCGATGCGCGCGGTGCCGTTCCGCGTGGTGTGCCTGCTGGGCATGAATGATGGCGATTTCCCGCGCCGCGCCAGCCGCGCCGACTTCGACTTGCTGGCCTTGCCGGGCATGGCCCGTCCCGGCGACCGCTCGCGCCGCGACGACGACCGCTACCTGATGCTGGAAGCGCTGCTGGCCGCGCGCGACAAGCTGTATATCAGCTGGGTCGGGCGCAACGTGCGCGACAATACGGAGCAGCCGCCTTCGGTGCTGGTGGCCCAGCTGCGCGACTACCTGCAGGCCGGCTGGGCCATGGACCTGGCGGCCCGCACCACCTGGCATGCGCTGCAGCCTTTCAGCCGCGCCTATTTCGAGCGCGGCGGCCTGCTGACGTTTGCCGGCGAATGGCGCGCGGCCCATGCGGCGGGCGAAACGGCCGGCGTGGCGGCCGCATTGCCGCCGTACGAGGTGGAAGAGGGCTTCCGCCTGCGCCTGTCGATCCTCGCGGCCTTCCTGCGCCAGCCGGTGCGGCATTTCTTCCGCCAGCGGCTGGGCGTCTATTTCGCCGAGTCGGCGATGGTGGGCGAGAATGAGGAGCCGTTCCAGCTCGACGGCCTGCAGCGCTATACGCTGGAAGACGCCATGCTGGCCGACAGCGGCGAGCTGGAAGCGCTGGACGATGTGCGCGACTGCCTGCGGCAACGGGGCGAACGCCTGCGGCGCCAAGGTGTGCTGCCGATCGGCCTGATCGGCGACCGCGTGCTCAACGAGCTGGTGGAGGAACTGGTGCCGGTGCGCACGGCCTGGCTGACGCTGTGCGGCGCCTACGGGGAGGCCGCGCCCAAGCTGGCGCTCCACCTGGAGCTGGCGGGGCTGGTGCTGGAAGACTGGATCGACCAGCTGCGCCGCGCCGGCGACGCGACCGCCTGGCTGATGCAGATGTCCTCGCGCGTGTGCGACAAGTCCGGCGCCCTGCGCGGGGAAAAACTGATCCCGATGTGGCTGCGCCAGCTGGCCGCGGCGGCCCAGGGGCAGCCGGTCACCGGCTTCCTGGTGGCGCGCGATGCCATCGTCATCATGGAGCCGCTCGATCCGCAGGCGGCGCGCGCCGGGCTGGAGGCGATCGCCGCGCTGTGGCGCGCCGGCATGGACCAGCCGCTGCCTGCCGCCTGCAAGACCGGCCTGGCGCTGGTGATGGACGGCGATCCGCGCGCCACCTACGACGGCGGCTTCGAGCTGTCCGGCGAAAACGACGACCCGTGCCTGGCGCGCCTGTGGCCAGACTTTGCCGCCCTGGCGGCGCAGCCCGGCTTCGCGGACGCCAGCCGGGCGCTGTACCAGCCGCTGGCCGACTGGCTGGCGCAATCGGTGACGGTGCAGCCGATTGAAGGGGAAGCGGAGGAGGCGCAATGAGCATCGCCCTGAACCCGCTCGACTTTCCACTGCATGGATCGCGCCTGATCGAGGCCAGCGCGGGGACCGGCAAGACCTGGACCATCGCCGCGCTGTATGTGCGCCTGGTGCTGGGCCACGGCGGCGAGAACGCCTATTGCCGCCCGCTCATGCCCAACGAGGTGCTGGTGATGACCTTCACCCGCGCTGCCACGCGCGAACTGTCGAACCGGGTGCGCGAGCGCCTGGTGGCGGCGGCCGCCTATTTCCGCGCCGAGACCGCGCAGGCGTCCGACCCCTTCCTGGACGCGCTGCTGGAGGCGCTGCCCGGCGAGGCGGCGCGCCAGCAGGCGGCCTACCGCCTGCAACTGGCGGCCGAGACCATGGACGAAGCGGCGATCTTCACCATCGACGCCTGGTGCCAGCGCATGCTGCGCGAACATGCCTTCGACAGCGGCAACCTGTTCGACGAGGAGTTGCTGAGCGACGAAGCGGCCCTGTATGAGGACGCGGTGCACGACTACTGGCGCCAGCAGGTCTATCCCTTGGGCGAACCGGCGCTGCGCGTGCTGCTCGCGGCCTGCCGCGACGTGGCCGCCTTGGGCCGCAGCGTGCGCGAGCTGGCGCGCCGCCCGGATGCCGCCGAACTGGCCGAACTAGCAGGACCCGAGGCGCTGGGCGCCATGATCGCGCGCGTGCAGCACGCGCAGCAGACGGCCCTGGCGGCGCTCAAGCAAGGCTGGGCCGAGCGCGCCGGCCGCATGGAAGCCTGGATCGCCGCGCAGCGCGCAGCCAACCCCAAATGCTTCAACGGCACCAAGCTGCGCGCCGACTCCGTGACCAAATGGTGCGCCGCCCTGCGCGACTGGGCCAACGATCCGGCCCTGGTGGAGCCGGACATGAACGCCACACCCTGGTTCCGCCTGACCCAGGCCGGCATGATCGACGCCTGCGCGAAAGGCTTCGCGCCCGAGATCCCCGACGATTTCGATGCAATGGCCCCGCTGCGCCGCGCCCTGGACCAGATCGAGCCGCTGCGCCACCATGTCTTGCGCCATGCCGCGGCCACCATCGCGGCCCGCATGGCGGAATTGAAACGCCAGCAGCGCCTGTTCGGTTTCGCCGACATGCTCGAGCGCCTGCGCAGCGCCCTGGAAGGCGCCAACGGCGCGGCGCTGCGCCAGCGCATCGTGACCCAGTTCCCGGTGGCGATGGTGGACGAATTCCAGGACACGGCGCCCAGCCAGTACCGCATCTTCAACCTGCTGTACCAGGTGGCGGCCAACGATCCGCAGCAGGGCCTGTTCCTGATCGGCGACCCGAAACAGTCGATCTACGGCTTCCGCGGCGCCGACATCCACAGCTACCTCGACGCGCGGCGCGCCACGGCGGGGCGCCATTACCAGCTGGGCACGAATTTCCGCTCCACGGCGCAGGTGGTGGCCGCCGTCAACCAGGTCTTCCTGCATGCGGAAGGCGTGGCCGGGCAGGGCGGCTTTGCCCGCGGCGCGTTCCGCTTCCGCAGCGGCAAGGACAACCCGCTGCCGTTCGATGCGGTGGGCGCGCGCGGCCGCGCCGAGCGGCTGGTCGGCACGCAGGGCGACATCCAGGCCCTGACGGCCGGCTGCACCATGGAGCCGCTAAGCGCCGAGGCCTACCGCGAATTCTTCGCCGAGCAGTGCGCCGAGCACATTGCCTGCCTGCTCAACGACACCGCGGCCGGCTTCCAGAGCGGCGCCGGCTTCCAGCGCCTGCAACCGGCCGATATCGCCATCCTGGTGCGCGACCGGCGCGAGGCCGGCGCCGTACGCAAGGCGCTGCAGCGCCGCCTGGTGCCCAGCGTCTACCTGTCCGACAAGGATTCCGTGCTCGCCAGCGAGGAAGCGGTGGATTTGCTGCGCTGGCTGACGGCGGTGGCCAATCCGCTCGACGGCCAGCTGGCGCGCACCGCCTTCGCCACCCGCACCGCCAACCTGCCGCTGGCCGAGCTGGCGCAGTTCTCGGCCGACGAACTGGCGTGGGAGCGCCGCGTCGAACAGCTGAAGGAGCTGCACGTGGTCTGGCAGCGCCAGGGCGTGCTGGCCATGCTGCGCCGCTTCATCCACGACCTGGGCCTGCCGGCGCAGCTGCTGGCGCGGCCGGGCGGCGAACGCAGCCTGACCAACCTGCTGCACCTGGCGGAGCTGCTGCAGCAGGCCAGCCGCCAGCTGGAGGGCGAGCAGGCCCTGATCCGCTGGCTGGCCGAGCAGATCGACGAGGAGACCGATGGCGGCGACGAGCGGGTGCTGCGCCTGGAATCGGACGCGGAACTGGTCAAGGTCGTGACCGTGCACAAGTCCAAGGGCCTCGAATATCCGCTGGTCTACCTGCCGTTCGCCGTCACGGTGCGCAAGGTCGACAAGCGCAACCGCATCTTCTTCGAGTACACCGACGCCGACGGCCAGCGCCGCCTCGACCTGCACCTGTCCGAGGCGGGCCAGGAGGCGGCCGAAGCGGCGCGCATCGCGGAGGACCTGCGCCTGCTTTACGTGGCGCTGACGCGCGCCCGCCATTTCCTGTGGCTGGGCGTTGCCGCCCTGCCGGCGCGCAAGAAAGACGAAAATACGCTGCACGAATCGGCCCTGGGCTACCTGCTGACGGGCGGCGAGCCGCTGCCTTCCGGCCAGTTGCTGGAAAGCTGGCAGCGCCTGCGCGGCGATTGCAGCGCCATCGCCGTCGCCATGCTCGCGCCGTCGGTGCCGGTGACGCGCCTGGCGCGCGCGGTGGCATTGCCGCCGCTGGACGCGGCCCTGGCCTACCAGGGCGATTTCGAACGCGACTGGTCGGTTGGCAGTTTCAGTTCGCTGGCAAGGCGCAGCGGCGGCGAAGCGCTGCCGGCCCCGATGCACGCGGCGCAGGCCACCCTGCTGGAAGGCGAGGACGAGGGCGTGGCTCTGCGCATCGAGGACACGGCATGGCACCGTTTCCCGCGCGGCTCGGTGCCCGGCAACTTCCTGCACGAACAGCTGGAAGCGCTGGCGCGCGAGGGCTTTGCCGCCGTCCACCAGGCGCATTACGCCGAGCGCGCGGCGCGCCAGATCAAGCGCGCCGGCTGGGGCCACCGCGAGGCCGATACGCTCGCCTGGCTGCAGGTGATCGCCACCACGGTCCTGCCGCCGCTTGGCGGCGCCCTCGATGCGATCGGCCACCTGCTGACGGAAATGGAGTTCTGGTTCCCCAGCGAGCGCCTGGACACGGCGCAGCTGGACCGCCTGTGCCGCCAGCACCTGCTGGACGGCATTGCCCGCCCGGCGCTGCCGCAGCGCGAGCTGCACGGCATGCTGAAAGGCTTCTGCGACCTGGTGTTCGAGCACCAGGGGCGCTACTGGATCCTCGACTACAAATCGAATGCGCTGGGCGGCGGCGACGCGGCCTACCACAAGGCGGCCCTGGCGCATGGCATGGCGGCGCACCGCTACGATGTGCAGGGCGCCATTTATATGCTGGCCCTGCACCGCCTGCTGCGCACGCGCCTGGGCCAGGCCTACGACCCGGCGACGCAGCTGGGCGGCGCGATTTTCTACTTCCTGCGCGGTGTCGGCAACGAGCAGACGCGCGGCTGCTACCTGCTGCCGCCGGACGCCGCACTGCTGCAAGGACTGGACGGGCTTTGCCAATGAGTTTTTACGCACATATCGATATGCTGGCCGAAGGCGGCATGCTGCGCCGCCTGGGGCCCGCCTTCGCCCGTTTCGTCACGGCACTGGCGCCGGACGGCAGTGCCGCGGCGGGAACGCCGCTGGCGCTGGCCTGCCTGCTCTTGTCCGAGCTGGAAGGGCGCGGCCACAGCTGCCTGCAATTGTCGGCATTGGCCGGCGACCCGTCGGCCATGCTGGGCTGGAGCGAGGAGGACTGGGCAAGCCTGTGCGCGGAAGCGGGCGACCTGCCGCGCGATGCGGTCGCCTGGCATGGTTTGCTGCAGGCGTGCCCGCAAGTGCAGGCCTGGCCCGGCGGCGCCGACAGCGGCCAGCCGCTGGTGCTGGCCGGCAGCCGCCTCTACCTGCGCCGCTACTGGTCCGACGAAAACACGGTGGCCGATGCGGTGCGGGCCCGCACGGCGGCCGGCGCCGCCGCCGGTCGCGCCCAGCCGTCGCCCGCGCTGCTGCGGCACTGGCTGGACCAGTTGTTCACGCATGCCCCGCGCGAGGGCGGCGCCGACTGGCAGAAGATCGCCTGCGCCGTGGCCGCGCGCGGCGCCCTGGCCGTGATCACCGGCGGCCCCGGCACCGGCAAGACCTATACGGTGGCGCGCCTGCTGGCCCTGCTGTTCGCGGTGGAAGGTGCGCACGCGGGCCAGCTGCGCGTGGCGCTGGCGGCGCCCACGGGCAAGGCGGCCGCCCGCCTGAAGCAGGCCATCGACGATGCGCTGGACAAGCTGGAAGCGAGCCTGGGCGGGGCCTTGCCGCTGCGCGCCCTGGCCGAGCGCATGGGCGGCGCGCGCACCTTGCATTCGCTGCTGGGCGCGCGGCCCGATACGCGCGCCTTCCGCCACAATGCCGGCAATCCGCTCGACGTGGATGTGCTGATTGTCGACGAAGCCTCGATGGTGCACCTGGAAATGATGGCGGCCCTGCTGGACGCGCTGCCGGCCGGGGCGCGCCTGATCCTGCTGGGCGACAAGGACCAGCTGGCCTCGGTGGAGGCGGGCTCCGTGCTGGGCGACCTGTGCCACGACGCCCAGGCCGGCGGCTACGGCACCGCCACGGCGGCGTTCGTGGCGGCGGCCTCGGGCCAGACCATCCCGTCCGAATTCCTCGGCAATGCCGGCGCGCTGGCGCAGCAGACCGTCATGCTGCGCCAGAGCCGCCGCTTCGGCGGCCCGATCGGCCAGTTGGCGCTGGCCGTCAACAGCGGCGATGCCGAGGCGGCGCGCGCCGTGCTGCGTGCCGGCGGCGGTGGGCAACTGCTCTGGAACGAGGCGGCGCAGCCGGAAGACATGCTGCGCCTGGCGACCGAAGGCTACCGTCCATTCCTGGCCTTGGTGCGGCAGGGACGCGGCGCCGCCAGCCACGACGCCTGGGCGGCGGGCGTGCTGCAAGCCTTCGAAGGGTTCCGCCTGCTGTGCGCGGTGCGCGAGGGCGAGTGGGGCGTGTCGGGCCTGAACGAGGCCATCGCCCAGCGGCTGGAAGAGCAGGCGCTCTTGAAGCGGCGCGGCGACTGGTATGTCGGGCGCCCGGTGATGGTGACGCGCAACGACTACGCCACCGGCGTCTATAACGGCGACATCGGCCTGGTGCTGCCCGATCCCGAGCGGCCGGCATCGCTGCGCGTGTATTTCTCCGACGCCGGACAGGTGCGCAGCGTGCTGGCGACCCGCCTGCGCAATGTGGAAACCGCGTTCGCCATGACGGTGCACAAGTCGCAGGGCTCGGAATTCCGGCACACGGTGCTGGTGCTGCCGCGCGAAGCGTCCAGCGTCCTGGCGCGCGAACTGGTGTACACCGGGATCACGCGCGCGCGCGAGCGCTTTACCCTGTTGACCCCCAATCTCGGCGTGCTGCCGGACGCGATCCGGCGCCGGACCGAGCGCACCAGCGGCTTACGCAGCCTGCTCGCCTGATCCGGCCTGCAGGTCGGCGTGGAGGGCCCGCAGCATCTGCTCCAGCAGCGGCGCCAGATGCGCCAGTTCGTCCGCCGCGGCGCTGCCGGCCCGCAAGGCGTTCAGCACTTCGGCCGCCGCGCGGCGCAACGCTTCCATGCCCAGCTGGGCCGACAGGCCGGCCAGGGTGTGCGCCAGGCGCTGCGCGCGCTGGCTGTCGCCCTGCGCCACGGCGGCGCCGATGAGGGCGTGGATGCCGGCCTGGCCTTGCAGGAACTGCACCAGCAGCTTGCGCAACTGGGGGCCGTTGCCCTGGCAGCGCGCCCGCGCGCCCGCCAGGTCGGCGCCGCAGGCGGTGAGGGCGGGGTAGGCGGCGCGGGCCGCGGCCTGCGCTTCGGCGCTGCCGGCGCCGCCCGGCAAGGCGTGCGGGAACAGGGCCGTGAAAATGAAGCGGTTGCCCTGCACCGGGTCGCTTTCCAGCAGCAGGTGGCCGCCCATCATGGCCGCCAGCTGGCGCGCCACCGACAGGCCGAGGCCGGCCGCCGAGTCGCCCGGTCCGGCCGGTTCATACATCTGGACCGCGGCGTCGCGCGCCATGCCGGTGTCGTGCACTTCGCAGCGCAAGATGGTGCCGGCCGCGCTGCCGCCGTCCTCGCGCAGCAGCAGCTGCACCTTGCCCTGTTCCGTGAACCGGACCGCATGCCCCAGCAGGTGCTGCAGCAGCTGCTGCAGGCGCGCCGCGTCGCCCACCAGCTCGGCCGGCACCGCGGCCTGCACCGTGCAGGCCAGCTGCAGGCCCTTGTCCTGCGCCGCCGCCTGGCAGGCGGCGCAAGCCTGTTCGGCCGCCTGGCGCACGTTGAAGGCGCATTGCGCCATCGGGAACTGGCCCGCTTCGATGCGCGAGAAATCGAGGATGTCGTTGAACATGGCCAGCAGGCTGGCCGCGGCGGCGTCGATCTGCTGCAGATAGCTGCGCTGGTGCGCCGCGAGGTCGCCTTGCAGGGCCAGCGCGCTCAAGCCGATGATGGCGTTCAGCGGGGTGCGGATTTCATGGCTCATATTGGCCAGGAAGGCGGCCTTGCTGCGGTTGGCCTGGTCCGCCGTTGCCTGGGCGGCCGCGATGGCGTGTTCGGCCCGGCGCAGCGCCGTCACATCGATGCCAAAACTGAGCAGGGCGATCTCGCCCTCGTCCAGCACGCAGTGCCGCCAGGCGATGCGCCGTTCGTCGCCGGAAGCGGTTTGCAGCGGGTGTTCCTGGGCCGGCGGCATGGCCCGCCATTGCTCCGGATGGCCGCCGGCCGGCCAGAGCGCCACGGCGGACATGGGCAGCAGCGGCATGTCGCGCCACAGCCGTCCCAGCACGCTGTCGCGGCTGCAGCCCGTGGCCTGGGCGGCGGCCTCGTTGAAGAGCAGGACTTCGCCCTCGTGTCCCAGGCCGAGCACCAGCAGGTCCGTGCCATGCAGCAGCCGGTCCAGCAGCGCGCGCGTGCAGCGCAGCTTGCGCTCGCAGTCGGCGCGGCCGGCGGCGGCCTCGGCCAGGCCTTGCTGCAGCGCATGCAGGGCGGCCAGCAGCTCGCCGGTCTCGTCGCGGTAGGGCGCCGGTGCGGGCGAGGACAGGTCGCCGCCGCGCACCCGCTGCGCCAGCGCCAGCGCTTCGGACAGCGGCTGCGTGATGCTGCGGCTGATCAGCGACGCCAGCGCCACGGTCAGCGCCAGGAACACGGCCAGGATCACCAGCAGCTGCGCGCTGTCGGCCTGGACCCGGTCCGCCGCCTGCGCCTCGGTAAAGCGCGCGCGGCTGGCCGCTTGCGCCACCAGGTCGTCCACCACCTGCCGGTGCAGTTCGTATTGGCGCTGCATGGCCAGCAGCGCGCGCTCGGCGCGCGGCCGGTCGCCCAGTTCGAGCGCGGGCACCAGCTGGCCGAAGGCTTCCGTGTAGAAGGCGGTGGCGTGCCGATTCGCCTGGCGCAGCGATTGCGCCAAGCCCTGGTCGAGCTGCCGGCCCTGCCAGAATTCAGCGCGCGCCATCTGCTGCGCATGCAGGGTGCGCAGGCGCTGGGCCAGGTGGTCGCGCTCAACCTGGCCGGTGGCGGCGGCCAGCTGCTGCGCCACCAGGAACGATTCGATGATGTACAGCGGCGGCGGCAGCACGTCCGCGATCAGGTCCTTGCCCTGGATGACGTCCCCGTACAGCGGGCCGTTGACGCGCAAGGCATCGAGGGTGCGGAACGAGCATAGTCCGTACAGGAGGAAGCCGCCGGCGAAGATCCCGACCAGGATCGCCAGGCGGCGCGCGAAGCGCAGGTTGCGCAGCAGGTCCATGGAGCCCCTTGGCGATGAACCCCGTCCGGTATTACATGCGGCGGCGACGGCGTTCGGGAGTGCGGACGGCTTTCTTGCGCGGGGCGGACACCTTGATCACCTGCGGCGCATTGTCGCCGGCCAGCAGGCGGCGGATGTTGAGCGCATCCATCAGGCGCGCCGAATTGCCCGCGGCGTTCAGCAGGACCAGGGTGGCGTTGCGGCCGGCCTCGGTGATCCGCATGATCAGGCAGCGGCCCGCCTCCTCGGTGTAGCCGGTCTTGGACAGCCCGATGTCCCAGCCCTTGGCGCCAACCAGGCGGTTGGTGTTGTGGTAGGAGACCATGCGCCCCTTCATATTGATCACTTCCTCGGTATCGGTGGTGATACGGCGGATCTCCGGATACTGGGCCGCGGCGGCCGCCATCTTCACCAGGTCGGCCGCATTCGAGGTGTTGTTGGGCGACAGGCCGGTCGGTTCGTCGATGGTGGTGCTGGTCATGCCGAGCTGCTTGATCTTGGCGTGCACGGCGGCGGTAAAGGCGGTCGGGCCGCCGGGATAGGTGCGGGCCAGGGCGGCGGCGGAGCGGTTGTCGGACGACATCAGCGCCAGCTGCAGCACTTCGCCGCGCGAAAGGGTGGCGCCCACCGGCACGCGCGAGGTGCTGTGCTTGAGGGTGTCGATATCGTCCTTGTCGATGCTGATCTCCTCGTCCATATCAAGTTTGGAGTCGAGCACGACCATTGCGGTCATCAATTTGGTCAGGGAGGCGATCGGCACCACGGCCATCGCGTTCTTTTCGACCAGCACTTTGCCTGTCTCATCCTCGACGACAAGCACGGCTTGCGAGCCCAAGGGCACGGCAAACGCGGCTGCGGAGATCGACATCAGCAGGGCGGCGGTGAGTTTCTTCAACATGTCTGGAATCGGGCCTTCAGTGGGGGCGGAATATTGCTAAATAAGGGGCAATATTCTAGATAAAGACGATATCACTAACGGGTTAACTCGTCCAGCAAACGTCGATCATGCGCAACTGGACAATAAAATCAGCGGCGTGCGGCACGGCCGGCCCGAATGCTGTTATTGTTGTTTGAAAATATTTCCTTCTTGTCTTGCCATGTTGGTCATCGAGAGGATTGCACGCCATCCCTTGCGTTCCTGGGCCGCGGTCACGCTCTTGGCCGCGGCTGCGGCCGTGCTCGCGGGCAGCGCCCGGCGCGCCGGCCTGGAGCAGGCGCGGCTCGACTTGCTGACGATGGATGTGCAGCGCGATGCCGTCGCGGCCATGGCATTAACCCTGGACAGTAATTTAATGGGGTCGATTTCCCTGCTTGGATTAATTGAGCCGGATATCAAACGCGAATGCCAGGGCGCCATCCCGCCCAATCAGCCACGCATCATGGGTTTATTGGAGAACGTGGCACGCGGACAGCAAATCCAGGGTTTATTTCTGGTCGGCCGGGGCGGTATTGTCAAATCGTCCTGGGACGATAGCGGCCGGCCCTCGACTGGCATCGACGTGCGTTTTCGCCCTTATTACAAGGAGGCGATGGCGGGGCGGAAGAATATCTACGCCGCCGTCAGCCTGGCGCGCGGCGACCATGCCCTGTATTTCGCGGCGCCGGTCTATGCCGGCATGCTGCCCGGCGGCGATCCGGTGGGCGTGGTGGTGGCGCGCACCGATTTGGAAAAATTGCAGCGCCTGCTGGCGCGCAGTGGCCAGCCCACCCTCCTGCTGTCGCCGCAGGGCGTGGTGTTCGCCAGCAGCCGCCAGGACTGGCGCGGCATGGTGGCCGGCGCCATGAGCCCGTCCCGTTTGGCCGAAATCCGCGCCGTGCGCCAGTTCGGCAAACTGTACGACGACAAGGCGCCGCGCCAGCTGCCGGTCAGCGTGGCGCCGGGCATGGCGGAAGCGGAGGGCCGCCATTACGCGGTGGCCACGGCCGCCGTCGACTGGAATGACCCCTCCGGCGCCTGGCAGCTGGTGGCCATGGAAGACCTGGGCAACAGCGTGCCGGCGGGCAGCGGCGTGCCGGCGGCCCTGCTGGCCGCCGCCGTGGTGGGCTTGCTGGGCACGGCCGCACTGCGCTCGGTGCGCAGCCAGGCGGCGCAGCGGCGCGCCCACCGCCAGCTGGAAAGCGTGGCGCGCGACCAGGCGCAGCGTGCCGAACGCAAGATGCAGCTGGCGCAGGTGGCCCTGCTCATGCAGCAGGCGCCGGACCGCCAGGCCCGGCTCGATGCCTTCCTGGACCAGTGCCACCTCCTGTTCGGCGCCCTGCAGGGAGCGATCTATCGCGCCGAAGAAAATGGCCTGGCGCTGGCCGCCAGCTATGCCGGTGTCGCCGCGCCCGCCCGCATCGCCCTCGGCGAGGGTTTGCTGGGCCAATGCGCGCTGGAGCGCCAGGCGCGCGTTGTAAACGTCAGCGACACCAGCGACACCAGCGACACCAGCGGCGCCAGCGCCGTCTGGCATATCCGCTCGGGCCTGGGGGGCGCCGCGCCGGGCGCCTTGCTGCTGGCCCCCGTGCAGCTGCAAGGGCGCATGCTGGGGGCGGTGGAACTGGCGCTGCTGCAGGCGCCCGACAGCGTGGCCTACGAACAATTCCTGTCGGCGCTCGAGCTGCTGGCAATCACCATGACCGCGTAGGGAGGCACCGTGTCCCGCTTACTGAGCAAACTGGAACGACTGGGCCTGACCTGGAAGCTGGCGCTCGGTTTCGGCGGCAGCTTGTTCATCACCCTGGCCTTCGGCCTGCACAATGTCACCACCCAGGCCCGGCTGCACGACGACATCCTCGCCATCTACAAGAACGACCTGCTGGGCATTTCCGACGCCAAGGACGTGCTGATCCAGTTCGCCCAGCGCGGCCGCGCGCTGCGCCAGGCCTTGCTGGCGCGCGACCAGGCCGGCCGGGAAAACGCGCTGGCCCTGATCGAAGAATCCAAGCGGCGCCAGGACCGCGCCCTGGAGGAACTGCGCCCGCGCATCACCCGCGACGAGAGCCGCCGCAACCTGGCCGAATTCGAGGCCGCCTATGCCGACTACCATCTGCGCGTGGATGAAGCGCTGCGCCTGCTGCGCGCTGGCCAGGTGGAGCAGGCGGCGGCCGTGGTGGCCAGCGACGTCTTCCAGGAACAGGCGATCCGCGCCAACAACGCCTTGACGCGCATCGCCGAAATCAAGGAGGACAGCGCGCGCCACCAGATCGAGGCGATGCAGGAATTGTCGCGCTATGAGAAGCAGCTGACCTATGGCCTGCTGGGCTTGAGCCTGGTGCTGGGCGTGCTGTTCAGCTACCTGGTGGGGCGCTCGGTGCGCCTGCCCTCGGAGCGCTTGCGCAGCGCCGTGCAGCAGCTGGCAAAAGGCAAACTGGGCGCGGAAGTGCCGCTGACGGACTTCCCGAACGAGATCGGCAGCCTGGCGCGCTCGATCAAGGTGCTGCAGGAAGAAGCCTGCAAGATGGAAGCGCAGCGCTGGCTGAAGACCCATCTGGCGGCCATCGGCAACGACCTGCAGTCGGCCGACAGCGCCGCCGACCTGGCCGGGCGCACCCTGGCCGCGCTGGCGCCGCTGCTGCAGGCCGGCTATGCCGCGTTCTACCTGTACGAGGCGGAAGCGGGCAGCCTGTCGCTGCTGGCCGGCTACGCCCTGCGCGGCAAGTCCGCCGCGCAGCAGCACTTCCTGCTTGGCGAAGGGCTGGTGGGCCAGTGCGCGGCGGGGCGCCGGCAGATCGTCATGCGCCAGGCGCCGGCCGGCTACGTGCGCATCGGTTCCGCGCTGGGCGAGGCGGAGCCGGCCAGCATCGCCATCGTGCCGGTCCTGCGCAACGAGAACCTGCTGGGGGTGATCGAACTGGCCACGCTGGAGCCCTACGGCGACCAGGCGCAGTCGCTGCTGGACGGTGCGCTGCCGGTGATCGCCATGAATATGGAAATCCTGGCGCGCAACGAGCGCACCCGCATGCTGGAAGAGCGCAGCCGCCTGGTGCTGGGCGCGGTCAGCGACGGCATTGTCGGCCTGGACCTGGGCGGCCGCGTCACCTTCGCCAATGCGGCCGCGCCCTCCTTGCTGGGCTACCAGGCGGGCGAACTGGTGGGCGCCGAATGGCAGCAGGACGGCGAACAGCTGCAGCGCAAGGACGGCAGCAGCTTCCCGGTCGACTGCGTGGCCAGGCCGATGTACAAGGACGGCGCGCAGGTCGGGTCGGTGGTGGTATTCCGCGACATCACGGAGCGCAAGCTGCTGGAGGAGGAAATCCGGCGCACCAACTTCCTGGCCGACCTCGCGCTCGAGCTGACCGGTTGCGGCTATTGGGTGGTCGATTACAGTACGCCCGACTACTACAATCTGTCCGAACGGGCCGCCCGCCTGCTGGGCGAAGCGGCGCGGCCCGACGGCCGCTACCACTTGCAGGACGAATGGTTTGCGCGCCTGGTGGAAGCCGACCCCGAAGGCGCCTTGCGCACGGCGGCGCGGGTGCAGGGCGCGATCGACGGCACGTTCGACAAGTTCGACGCGGTGTACGCCTACAAGCGCCCGCTCGATGGCCGCATCATCTGGCTGCATGCGGTGGGCAAGGTGGTGCGCGACGAAGAGAACGGCGCGGCGCGCCTGATGTACGGCGTGTACCAGGACATCACGGCGCAGAAGGCGGCCGAGGACGAGCTGCGCATCGCCAAGGAGCAGGCGCAGGCGGCCACGCGCGCCAAGAGCGACTTCCTGGCCAATATGAGCCACGAAATCCGCACGCCGATGAACGCCATCATCGGCATGTCGCACCTGGCGCTGCAGACCAACCTCGACAAGCGTCAGCGCAACTACGTCGAAAAAGTGCAGCGCGCCGGCGAGAACCTGCTCGGCATCATCAACGACATCCTCGACTTCTCGAAGATCGAAGCGGGCAAGATGACGCTCGAGCATGTCGAGTTCGACCTGGACGACGTGCTCGACAACCTGGCCAATCTGATCGGCTTCAAGGCGGAGGACAAGGGCCTGGAGCTGCTGTTCCAGGTGGCGCCCGAGCTGCCGACAGGGCTGGTGGGCGACCCGCTGCGCATCGGCCAGGTGCTGGTCAACCTGGCCAACAACGCCGTCAAGTTCACCGACAACGGCGAGGTGGTGGTCGGCATCGAGCAGGGCGCCGCCGGCGGCGAGGGCATCGAACTGCATTTCTGGGTGCGCGATTCGGGCATCGGCATGACCGAAACGCAGAGCGCAAAACTGTTCCAGTCCTTCAGCCAGGCCGATGCCTCGACCACCCGCAAATACGGCGGCACCGGCCTGGGGCTGGTGATCAGCAAGAACCTGCTGGAGCTGATGGGAGGGCGCATCTGGGTGGACAGCGAAGTCGGCAAGGGTTCCACCTTCCACTTCACGGCCCGCTTCGGCCTGCAGGCCAATCCCAAGCCGCGCCGCATGTTCCGCGCCGACGAGCTGCATGGCGTGCGTGTGCTGGTGGTGGACGACAATGCCTCCGCGCGCGACATCCTGTCCGGCATTGCCCGCACCTTCGGCCTGGAAGTGGACGTCGCCCTGAGCGGCAACCAGGCCCTGGACATGGCGACGCGCTCGGAGCGTCAGACCGTGCCTTATGACCTGATCCTGATGGACTGGAAGATGCCGTCGATGGACGGGGTGGAAACGGTGCACCGCCTGCAAAGCGGCCGGGCGGGGACGCTGCCCGCCGTCATCATGGTGACCGCCTACGGCCGCGAGGAAGCGCTGGCCAGCGCCTCCGACCGCCATGTCGAACTCAAGTCCGTGCTCACCAAGCCGGTGACGCCGTCGGCCTTGCTGGAGGCGGTCGGCGACGCGCTTGGCAAAGGCGTGCTGGTGGAAAACCGGCGCGGCGCCGACCGCGACCTGCAGCTGGGCGAATCGATGGCGCGCCTGGCCGGAACGCGCGTGCTGCTGGTCGAGGACAATGAGATGAATCAGGAGCTGGCGATCGACCTGCTGGGCAAGGCCGGCGTCGACGCGGTGCTGGCCGGCCATGGGCAGGAGGCGCTGGACATCCTGGCACGCGATGCGCGTTTCGACGGCGTGCTGATGGACTGCCAGATGCCGGTGATGGACGGCTTCCAGGCTTCGCGCGAGATCCGCGCCAATCCGGCCTTCGACACACTGCCGATCATCGCCATGACCGCCAACGCCATGGCCGGAGACCGCGACAAGGTACTGGCATCGGGCATGCAGGACCATATCGCCAAGCCGATCAACGTGACGGAGATGTATGCGACGCTGGCGCGCTGGCTGCGCCCCGAACCGGGCGCGGGGCAGGCGGCGCCGGCCAGGCCGCGCCCCGCGGCGGCGGCCAGCGGCGACAAACCCGAACCGCTGCCGGCCCTGCCGATGGTCGACGTGCGGGCCGGCCTGGCAACCGCCATGGGCGACCACCATCTGTACCGCCGCCTGCTGCTCAAGTTCCGCGAGGGCCAGCAGGACTTCTCCGCCATGTTCGTGCAAGCGCTTTCCGGCGGCGATCCGGCGGCCCCCGAGCGATTGGCGCATACTCTGAAGGGAACGGCAGGCAATATCGGCGCGCGTAGCGTGCAGCAAGCGGCGCAGGCGCTGGAACTGGCATGCCAGCAGGGCGCCGCCAGGGATGCACTGGAGGGCCTGCTGGCGTCGGTGCTGGTGGAGCTCGACCCGCTGCTGATGGCGCTCAGGGCGGTCGATGCGGGCGTGCCGACCAGGGCGGCCCACCCCGAGCTGGCCCCGGCGCCGGCCGGCGCGCCGCTGCTCGGGCGCCTGCGCGGCTTGCTGGCCGATAGCGACGCGGAAGCGGCCGAATTGTGGGAGGCGCAGCTGGATCAATTCAAGGCCGCCTTGCCGGATCACTGGCGGCGCATCGACAACGGACTCGGGAACCTGGACCTGGAAGCCGCGCTGGCGGCGCTGGACGAAGCAATGGCAAGCGTGGAGGGGAAATGAGATGGAACTGGAATTGATCGCCAAAAAAACGGTGCTGCTGGTCGACGACGCGCCCGACAACCTGGTGCTGATGAACGACTTGCTGAAGGACCTGTACAAGGTGAAAGTCGCCAATAGCGGCGAAAAGGCGCTGCGCATCGCCCTCAGCGGCCCGCTGCCCGACCTGGTGCTGCTGGACGTGATGATGCCCGAAATGGACGGCTACCAGGTTTGCCGGCGCCTGAAAGCCGATCCTGCCACGCGCGACATCCCCATCATTTTCCTGACCGCCAAGTCGGAAGTGGACGATGAAAAGCTGGGTCTGGACCTGGGCGCCGTCGACTACATCACCAAGCCGATCAGCCCGCCCATCACGCTGGCGCGCGTGCGCAACCACTTGATGCTCAAGGAGCATGCCGACTTTTTGCGCGATAAGAACGACTTCCTGGAAAAGGAAGTCGAGGCGCGCACGCGCGAGGTGGTGGCGATCCAGGACGTCACCATCCTCGCCATGGCCTCGCTGGCGGAAACCCGCGACTCGGAAACGGGCAACCATATCCGCCGCACCCAGTTCTATGTGAAGGCCCTGGCCGAACGGCTGCAACACCACCCGCGCTTCAGCGCCGTGCTGACCGATGGCTTTATCAATCTGCTGTTCAAGTCCGCGCCGCTGCACGATATCGGCAAGGTCGGCATTCCGGACCGTATCCTGCTCAAGCCCGGCAGGTTCGAACCCCAGGAATTCGAGATCATGAAGACCCATACCACGCTTGGCCGCGCAGCCATTGAACACGCCGAGCGCTCCCTGGGCACGCCGATCGCATTCCTTTCGATCGCCAAGGAAATCGCGTACTCGCACCAGGAAAAATGGGATGGTTCGGGCTATCCGGAGGGGCTGGCCGGCGAGGCGATCCCCGTCTCGGCGCGCCTGATGGCGGTGGCCGATGTGTATGACGCCCTGATCAGCCGGCGCGTCTACAAGGACGGCATGCCGCACGAAAAGGCGGTGCAGATCCTGGTCGAAGGGAAGGGCCGGCACTTCGATCCCGACATGGTCGACGCCTTCCTGGCACTGCAGGATGAATTCCGCGCCATCGCGGCGCGCTTCCACGACTCCGACCATGATCTGGCGGAAAAGGAGGCGCAGATCGCGCTGACGCGGGCGTGATGGACACGCCCTGAGGGAAATTACTTGGAGCTGTAGATCTTGTCGAATTCGCCGCCGTCGTCGAAGTGCTTCTTCTGGGCCGCGCGCCAGCCGCCGAAGACCTCGTCCACGGTGAACAGCGAGATCGGCTTGAAGTTCGCCGCATACTTCTTGAACACCGCCTCCGAGCGCGGGCGCAGGTAGTGCTTGGCGATGATCTCCTGGCCGGCGTCCGTATACAGGAAGTTCAGGTAGGCGGTGGCTTCCTTGCGGATGTTCTTCTTGTCGACCACCTTGTCGACCACGGCGACCGGCGATTCGGCCAGGATCGAGGACGAAGGGTAGACCACTTCGAAGTCGTCGCCGAACTCCGCACGCACCAGGTTCACCTCGTTTTCGAACGTCACCAGCACGTCGCCGATCTGGCGCTGGGTGAAGGTGGTGGTGGCGGCGCGGCCGCCCGCATCCAGGATCGGCACGTTCTTGAAGATCTTGCCCACCAGCTCGCGCGCCTGGGCCTCATTGCCGCCTTTCTTCAGGACCGAGCCCCAGGCCGCCAGGTAGGTATAGCGGCCATTGCCGGCGGTCTTGGGATTGGGAATGACGACCTGCACGCCTGGCTTGGCCAGGTCGCCCCAGTCCTTGATGGCTTTCGGATTACCCTTGCGTACCAGGTAGACCATGGTGGAGTAGGCCGGCGCCGCATTGTTCGGGAATTTCTTGGCCCAGTCCTGGGCCACCAGGCCGCGGTCGGCCAGCATGTCGATGTCGTTGGCCTGGTTCATGGTCACGACCGACGCTTCCAGGCCGTCGGCCACGGCGCGCGCCTGCTTGGAGGAGCCGCCGTGCGATTGCTTGATGGTGATCTCGGTGCCGCTGCTCTTTTTGTAGGCAGCGATGAAGGCCGGATTGATGTCTTTATACAGCTCGCGTGCCACGTCATAGGACACGTTCAGCAAGGTCACTTCATTGGCCGAGGCGGCCGGGGCAAAACCGAAGCTGGCGGCCGCCAGGGTGGCGCCAAGTGCAAATGCGAATTTGTTATAAGGCATGGCAATCTCTATTGTGAAAACAGATAAGCATGGTCTAGAATCTCGCGCCGAATGGAAACTACTTATTCGTTATAAGCTTAGTTCCCGCCCTCACTAAGGTACTGCCGCACGGTCGCCGACGGGGTTTGGGCCGCTGGTGTATAGTCCCGGTAATTGCATACCTGTGAGCACGCATGAGTTTTGAAATTCGCCGCGCAGAAGCGAAAGACGCCACAGCTGCCTGTGAGGTGCTGCGACGCTCGATCGCCGAATGTTGTGTGCTTGATCATAAAAATGACCCCGCCATCCTTGGCGCCTGGCTTGGCAACAAGACGCCGGACACCGTGGCGTCCTGGTTTGCCTCGCCCACCAATTATGCGCTGGTCGCCGTCGAGGAAGGCGCCGTCGTCGGCGTCGCGCTGCTGACGGCCGCCGGCAAACTGGCCCTGTGCTACCTCCTGCCTGAAGTCCTGCGGCGCGGCGCCGGCAAGGCGCTGCTGGCCTACGTGGAACAGCAAGCCTGCAGCTGGGGCGTCAAGGCCCTGCAACTTCACAGCACCGCCAGCGGCGAGGAATTTTTCGCCCGCCAAGGCTACCTCCGCGCGGGCAATGTCCGCTCGCCCTATGGTGTCGACACCGTGTTTTTCTGGAAGCAGCTGGACGGCACAGTCTGCGACGTCTCCAAGCCCAAGCGTTTCTGCGGTTGTAACTAAGCCACCGCCGGTTCAATCGAACCATGCCATTCCGGGCGCGCTGCTATAGTGTTTTATCGACAAGCTTCGCGCGGGACGACCATGCTCCAGCCGCAGAATCAGCAGACGGATGTTTTCATCTCGACAGGTATTGCCGGGCTCGATGCGATCCTGGCCGGCGGCCTGACCAAGGACCGGCTGTACCTGCTGGAAGGCGACCCCGGCACCGGCAAGACCACCATGGCCCTGCAGTTCCTGGTGGAAGGCGCCCGGCGCGGCGAGCGGGTGCTGTATATCACGCTGGCGGAAAACGAGGTCGAATTGCGCGCCGTCGCGCAGTCGCACGGCTTTTCCATGGCAGGCATCGTCGTGCACGAAGTCATTCCGGCTGAAAGCGTGCTCGATCCGGATGAGCAGTACACCGTCTTCCACCCCTCCGAAGTGGAGCTGGGCGAAACCAACCAGATGATCCTGTCGAAAATCGACGCGCTCAGTCCCAGCCGCGTGGTGCTCGATTCGCTGTCGGAACTGCAGCTGCTGGCGGGCAGCCCCTTGCGCTACCGGCGCCACGTGCTGGCGCTCAAACAGTATTTCGCCAAGCGCGCCTGCACGGCGCTGCTCCTCGACGACAAAACCGCCATCGGCGGCGACCAGCAAGTGCGCAGCATTGCCCACGGCGTGATCTCGCTGCAGCAGCTGGAATCGGGCTACGGGGCGGAGCGGCGCATCGTGCGCGTGCTGAAATACCGCGGCATCGACTACCGGCGCGGGCCGCACGACTATGTGATCGTGTCGGGCGGGATCGTCGCCTATCCCCGCATTGTGCCCGCCGAATCGCGCGAAATCACCTCGCGCCAGCAAGTCGGCAGCGGACTGCCGGCGCTCGATGTGTTGCTGGGCGGCGGCATCGAAGAGGGCTCCAGCACCTTGATCTCGGGGCCGCCGGGAACCGGGAAATCCAGCCTGGCCGCGCAGTTCGTCGTGGCGGTGACGGCGCGCGGGCAGAAAGCGGCCATATTCATGTTCGAGGAAGCGCTGAATACCCTGTTGAACCGTGGCGACGGCATCGGCTTGGACCTGCGCACGCCCCTGGCATCGGGGCTGTTGACGGTCAGCCAGATCGATCCGGCCGAATTGTCGCCAGGCCAGTTCTCGCACGCGGTCTGCACGGCTGCCGACCAGGGCGCCAAGGTGATCGTGATCGACAGCCTGAATGGCTATATGAACGCAATGCCGGAAGCGCGCTTCCTGACCACCCATCTGCGCGAAGTGTTGACCTACCTGGGGCAGCGCGGCGTCGCCACCTTCCTGGTCGGAGTGCAGCACGGCCCGCTTGGCACGATGGGCGGCAGCGTGGATGTCAGCTACCTGGCCGACAATGTGCTGATGTTGCGCTACTACGAGGCCGGCGGCGCGGTGCACAAGGCCTTGTCCGTCTTCAAGAAGCGCGGCAGCGAGCACGAGACCACCTTGCGCTCGTTCGAGATCACGCGGCAGGGACTCCAGGTGGGGGCGGTGCTGGATGATTTTCGCGGCATCCTGACGGGCGTTCCCGTCCGCGTAGGCAGGGAGAAAGGGGAAGCCGAGGATGGATGATCTCGAACAGCGTGTCGTCGTCTTTGCGCCGGTGGGCAAAGATGCGCGCTTGATCAGGCAGGTGCTGGGACCAGCCGGCCTTGACTGCCAGCTCTGCGCCGGCCTTGGCGATGTCGTGCATGCGCTGCAGCGGGGCGCGGCGGCCTTGCTCGTGGTCGAAGAGGCATTCCATGCCGAATTCCTTGGCGAGCTCACTGGATTCCTCGCGCGCCAGCCGGCCTGGTCCGACCTGCCCGTGCTGGTGCTGAGCAAGCAGGGCCTGGATTCGCCTGGCATCCACAAGATTTTCGAACAGGTGGGCAATATGACGCTGCTGGAGCGGCCGGTACGCGCCGCCACCCTGGTCAGCGCGGCCTTATCGGCGCGGCGGGCGCGGCGCCGCCAGTATGACATGCGTGAAGTCGACCGCCGCAAGGATGAATTCCTGGCGATCCTGGGACACGAGCTGCGCAACCCGCTGGCGCCGATCGGCACCGCGATGGCTGTGCTCAACAGCATGCCCGACAGCACGGCCAAGATGCGCGAGATCACGCGGATCGTCGAGCGCCAGGTCAGGCACTTGACGCGGCTGGTGGACGACTTGCTTGATGTGGCCCGCATTACCAACGACAAAGTCGCCCTGAAGTGCGAATGGGTCAGCGTCGAGACGGTGCTGCAGCATGCGGTTGAAATCTGCAGGCCGCAGCTGGACGCCGGCCGCCACCGGCTCGACCTGCGCCTGCCCGCCGGCAAGGTGCTGCTGGCCGGCGACCAGGCGCGCCTGGTCCAGAGCCTGGCCAATATTCTGGGCAACGCCGCCAAGTTTTCACCGCCAGAATCGACCATCCACCTCAGTGCGCAGGCCGATGGGGCCGACATCGTGTTCGCCGTACGCGACCACGGCGCCGGACTTGAGCCGGAGGCGCGCTCGCGCATCTTCGAGCTGTTTGCCCAGGGGCCGGCGGGACGCGCCCACGCCCTCGGCGGGCTGGGCATCGGCCTCAGCCTGGCCGATCGCTTCACGCGCATGCACGGCGGAACAGTGCAGGTGTTCAGCGCGGGAAGCGGCCAGGGCTGCGAATTTGTGCTGCGCATGCCGATCGTGGTGGCGGAGCGCCGTAGCCGCGAGCGGCTGGCGCAGGCGGCAAAGCCTGCGGCGGCGGAAGCACCGGTGCGCATCATGGTGGTGGACGACAATGTGGACGGCGCCGACATGCTGCAGACGATGCTGGAAATGGATGGCTACCTGGTGGCCAAGGCCAGCGACGGGCAGGGCGCGATCGCGCTCGCCCAGGAAATGCACCCGAATGCGATCCTGATGGATATTGGCCTGCCGGACATGCAGGGCTACGAAGCGGCGCGCCGCATCCGCGAGCTGCCGGGGGCGGACGACATTGTGTACATCGCCATGACGGGCTGGGGGCACGACGAAGCGCGCCGCCTCGCCACCGAGGCCGGCATGCAGCACTACCTGGTTAAGCCGGTCGACTTGACCGTGCTGCGCCAATACCTGTCGGAGATCACTGGCCCCCGCCCGCCATCCGGCCCAGTGCCGCCTGCCTGAAATGCTGGGGCGCAGCACCCGGCGGTCCGCCTCAGCGCTGGTCGGCTTTGGCGGCGGCAGCGTTGGCGCGTAAGGTGGTGACATTGTTGTAGCCGATCCCCCAGTTATCGGTCTCGACCTCGTCGATAATGACGAAGGTGGTGGCTGGATTCTTGTTCAGCACGCGCTGCAACAGCTCTGTGGCGCCCTTGATCAATTCCAGTTTCTGCTCGGCGGTGACGCCTTCCTTGGTGACGCGGATATTTACGTACGGCATAGTGAAGCTCCTTTGGTTGAAAGTGGGGGTTTGATGCAGCGCCAAGCCAATACGGCGCCGAGCAGCAGCAGGGTGGTGGAAATGGCCAGCGCAATGCGGATATCGTGCATGGCGCCGAAGATCGCGACGCCCATGGCGCCGCCGACCTGGCGCGCCGTGTTCAATACCGCCGATGCGGTGCCGGCCTGGCAGCGCTCCACCGACGACAGGATGGACGTCGTCATGGCGGGCACGGCCAGTCCCATGCCGCCGGGGATCAGGGCCAGGCCTGGCAGCATCTGGAGAAAAGTGGCATCGCTCGCCACGCCAAAAAAACCGAGCAGCGCATAGCCCGCGGCGCCAAGCAGGCCACCGACGATCATTGGCGTGCGCGATCCCAGGCGCGCCTGCATCCGCCCGCTGGCGATATTCGAAATGATGAACGTGCCCGTCAGCGGCAGGAATACCAGCCCCGTGTGCATCACGGAGAAGCCGCGCACCTTCTGCAGATAAAAGCTGAGAACGAAGATCACACCGTAATACGCGAAATTGACCAGCACCCCGAACAGGACCGCGCCAGAAAAGCCGAGATCGCGGAACAGTCCAAGGGGCAGCATGGGCATCGCGCTGCGCCGCTGGCTGCGGATGAACAGCGCGGCCGCAGCCAGCGCGACGAGCAGCGCGCCCTGTACCAGGTGGCTGGACACCCCGAGCGCATTGCTCTCGATGACGGCGCCGATGAAGGCCGTCAGCGCAATGATGGCAAGCACCTGGCCGGCGATATCGAAGGAACGTCCCGGATCCTTCCCGCGCAGCACGGGAACCACGCGCAGCGTGAGCCAGAATCCCAGCAGGCAAATCGGGATATTCACCCAGAAGATGCTGCGCCAGCCGGCCATGCTCATCAGCGCGCCGCCCAGCACCGGGCCCGCCGCGATCGACACGCCGCCGGCGGCCGTCCACCACGCGATCGCCTTCGCCAACTGGGCGCGCTCATCGGCATACGTGGCATTGAGGATGGCGAGCGAGCTGGGCACAAGCAGGGCGGCGCCGACGCCCTGCACGGCGCGCGCCAGGTTGAGCGCCAAGGCGCCCGGCGCCATCGCGCAGGCCAGGGACGCAAAGGTGAACAGCGCAAAGCCGGACAGGAACACCCGGCGCGCCCCGTAACGGTCGCCCAGCACACCGGCCGACAGCAGGAAGACGGCAAAACCGAGCGTGTAGGCATCGACCACCCACTGCAGCGCGCTGACGCTGGCGCCCAGTTCGCGGCCGATTTCCGGCAAGGCCACGTTCACGATGGTCACGTCGAGCTGGACGATGATGAAGGCGAAACTGGCGGCGAT
Organism: Pseudoduganella violaceinigra DSM 15887; assembly: GCF_000425385.1. Lineage (GTDB taxonomy): Bacteria > Pseudomonadota > Gammaproteobacteria > Burkholderiales > Burkholderiaceae_D > Rugamonas > Rugamonas violaceinigra. Next base: position 231,682 of record NZ_AUDI01000004.1, read on the forward strand.
CAGGATGGCGGGCGAAGGCTTGTGCATGGCGAAGCTCCCTTATGTCAGCTTGAACTATATCCCTCTTTTCACATCAATAAAAATGAATAATAATGAATCGAACTATCTCGAATGGAGAATGAAAATGGAATTGTCCTCGCTGCGGATCTTCAAGACGGTGGCCGAAGAAGGCAGCGTGACCCAGGCCGCCGTGCGCCTTAACCGCGTGCAGTCAAACGTCTCGGCGCGCCTGAACCAGCTGGAAGAATCGCTGGGCGTGACGCTCTTCAACCGATCCGGGCGGCGCATGCTGATCACGGCCGAAGGCACGCGCTTGCTGGCATATGCCGACCGCCTGCTGCGGCTGGCCGACGAAGCGCAAATGTCGGTGCGCGGGGACCAGCAACCATCGGGGCCGCTGCGCATCGGCTCGATGGAAACCACCGCGGCGGCGCGGCTGCCGCGCTTGCTGGGCGCCTTCCACCGCAGCTACCCGCAGGTCGACCTGCTGCTCGACACCGGCCCGACCGACTATCTGGTGCAGCAGGTACTGAACCACAAAGTCGACCTGGCGCTGGTATCGGCCCCGATCGAACGCCCCGAGCTGGCGCAGGTGCCCGTATTTGTGGAAGAACTGGTGCTCTTGACCGATGCGATGCACGGCCCGGTCAGCGGCCCGGCCGACGTGGCGCGCCGCACCCTGCTTGGCTTCCGCAGCGGCTGTTCATACCGGCGCCGCCTGGAATGGTGGTTTGCCGATGCCGGCATCGCGCACACGAAGGTCGCCGAGTTCGGCACATTTGAAGCCATCATCGGCTGCGTGGCCGCAGGCATGGGCGTGGCGATGATGCCGCGCGAAGTACTGAAACAGCGCAACCTTGGCCGCACGGTGCGATGTCACACCCTGCCGCCCGAGGTAGCGGAAGTGGAAACGATGCTGATCTGGCGCCGCGACATCCCCCACCACCCCGCCCGCGACGCCTTCGCCGCCAGTTTCTCCCAATAAGAACGTCGGGGTCGAACGTCGGGGTCAGGTCTGTCATTTGGACACCCGCGCAAGGTCTTTGATATTTCTCAATACGCGAAATCGTGCGATTTTGCGTATTGAGATTGATCAAACTAAGTGACTGCGTGTCCAAATGACAGACCTGACCCCGACTTTGACCCCGACTTTTAATAAGAAAAAAGCCCGCGGCGGCGGGCTTTTTGGACGGAGCGTTGCGGCGGCTTACAGGGTTGCCAGGGCTGCGTTGAAGGTGGCGCTTGGGCGCATCACGGCTGCGGTCTTCGCTGCGTCAGGCTTGTAGTAGCCGCCGATGTCCATGGCAGCGCCTTGCACCGAGTTCAGCTCTGCCACAATCTTCGCTTCGTTTTCGCTCAGCGATTTGGCCAGCGGTGCGAACTTGGCTTTCAGCTCCGCGTCTTCGTTCTGCGCTGCCAGGGCTTGGGCCCAGTACATCGACAGGTAGAAGTGGCTGCCGCGGTTGTCCAGCTCGCCGGTGCGGGTCGATGGCGATTTGTTGTTGTCCAACAGCTTGCCGGTGGCTTCGTCCAGGGTCTTGGCCAGGATCTTGGCTTTGGCGTTGCCCGACTTGATGCCCAGTTCTTCGAACGATACGGCCAGCGCCAGGAATTCACCCAGCGAGTCCCAGCGCAGGTGGTTTTCTTCCACCAGCTGCTTGACGTGCTTCGGTGCCGAGCCGCCGGCGCCCGTTTCGTACATGCCGCCGCCCGCCATCAGCGGAACGATCGACAGCATCTTGGCCGAGGTGCCCAGTTCCAGGATCGGGAACAGGTCGGTCAAGTAGTCGCGCAGGATGTTGCCGGTCACCGAGATGGTGTCCAGGCCGCGCGAGACGCGTTCCAGGGTGTAGCGCATGGCGCGCGTCTGCGACATGATCTGGATGTCCAGGCCCGAGGTGTCGTGCTCCTTCAGGTAGACCTGGACCTTCTTGATCACTTCCGCTTCGTGCGGACGGTAGGTGTCCAGCCAGAACACGGCCGGCATGCCGGAGTTGCGGGCGCGGGTGACGGCCAGCTTGACCCAGTCGCGGATCGGGGCGTCCTTCACCTGGCACATGCGCCAGATGTCGCCTTCTTCCACGTTCTGGGTCAGCAGCACTTCGCCGGTGGCCAGGTCGGTGATGTTGGCGATGCCGCCTTCCGGTACTTCGAAGGTCTTGTCGTGCGAGCCGTATTCTTCGGCTTGCTGCGCCATCAGGCCCACGTTTGGCACGGTGCCCATGGTCTTCGGATCGAAGTTGCCATGCCATTTGCAGAAGTTGATCATCTCCTGGTAAATGCGGGCGAAGGTCGATTCCGGCATGACCGCCTTGACGTCGGCGGTGCGGCCGTCGGCGCCCCACATCTTGCCGCCGATGCGGATCATGGCCGGCATCGACGCGTCGACGATCACGTCGTTCGGCGAGTGGAAGTTGGTGATGCCTTTGGCCGAGTCGACCATGGCCAGCTTCGGACGGTGCTCCAGGCAGGCGTGAAGGTCTTTCAGGATTTCTTCCTTCTGCGACGCTGGCAGCTTTTCGATCTTCTCATACAGGTTGACCATGCCGTTGTTGACGTTCACGCCCAGTTCGTCGAACAGCTTGGCGTGCTTCTCGAACGCTTGCTTGTAGAAGATGCGCACGCAGTGGCCGAATACGATCGGGTGCGATACCTTCATCATGGTGGCTTTGACGTGCAGCGAGAACATCACGCCGGTTTTGTAGGCGTCGTCGATTTCGCGTTCGTAAAATTCCAGCAGGGCTTTCTTCGACATGAACATCGAGTCGATGATTTCGCCGGCCTGCAGTGCGACTTTCGGTTTCAGGACGATGGTCTTGCCGGATTTGGTCAGCAGTTCCATCTTCACTTCACGCGCCTTGTCCAGGGTCATGGACTTTTCGCCGTGGTAGAAGTCGCCGCCGTGCATATGCGACACGTGGGTGCGCGATGCCTGGCTCCATTCGCCCATCGAGTGCGGGTTCTTGCGTGCGAATTCCTTGACTGCCTTCGGTGCGCGGCGGTCGGAGTTGCCTTCGCGCAGAACAGGGTTGACGGCGGAGCCGATGCACTTGCCGTAGCGGGCTTTCAGTGCCTTGTCTTCCTCGGTCTTGGCGTCTTCCGGGTAGTCCGGCAGCTTGTAGCCGGCCGCTTGCAGTTCGCGGATGCAGGCGATCAGCTGGGCGACGGATGCCGAAATATTCGGCAGCTTGATGATGTTGGTGTCGGCGTGCTGGGTCAGGGCGCCCAGTTCGGCCAGGTTGTCCGGCACTTTCTGCGCATCGGTCAGGTATTCCGGGAAAGCTGCCAGCACGCGGGCGGCGACGGAAATGTCGCTGGTGACGACGTCAACGCCGGCCGGCGCTGCGAACTTCTGCACGATAGGCAGCAGGGAATAGGTCGCCAGCAGTGGCGCTTCGTCGGTCAGGGTGTAGATGATTTTGGACTTTTGAGTCATGTTTTATTCCCTCAAATGCGGATGGTGTCCGCTGGTAATTCTTCCTGGGTCGTACCGGTTTGGCACACCCGGGCGGTGTTTGGCCGGCGATTGCCGACCGGATTAGCCGCATATTGTACTGCAACGAGTGCTCAGAGGAATGGCCGAATCAATTGACCCAGATAGGAAGTCGGGGCAGCGGCGCCCTGGACGCCCACTTCGCCCTTGCCGATCCGGCCCGGCGGCTGGCGGTACGTGCGGAACAGGTGGTCCCACAGCATCAGCCATTCGCCGAAATTGACCTGGGCGTCCTGGTAGTCCCGCTTGTGGTGCCAGCGGTGGGTTTCGGCCACGCCAAACAGGTGGCGCAGGGGGCCGAGCGAGTAATCGAGGTTGGCGTGCTGGAAGGCCAGGTGGACCGAAAGGATGGCCAGGGCGGCCGACATGGCGGCGGCCGGCGCGCCGCAGGCCAACAGCAGGCCCATGCCGGGGGCGCCCATCAGGATGGCATGCAGGGGGTGGCGGCGTTCGCCGTTCAGCCAGTACAGGCGTTCGCTGCTGTGATGGGCTTCATGGAAGCGCCAGAGGCGGTGGCTGCGGTGGCTGAGCCAGTGCATGGCGTAAAAGCCGAAGTCCAGCACCAGGATGGCGCTGCCGGCCTGGGCCCAGAGCGGCCATGCCGTCGGCCAGAGCATTGAAACGGGCAGCAGGGCGCGCAGCCAGGCCAGCGCTTCGAGGCTGCCATACAGGATGGTCAGGTTGACCAGGAAGTGCAGGCTGTCGGTCGCCGTGTCGCCATGGCCGGTGTGCCAGGCGGACTCATAGGGCTGGCAGCGTTCGAGTATTGCCACGATTGCAATACCGGCGAGGGCCAGCGCGGGGAGGGTGGGCCAATAGGGCAGGCCGGCACCGGCCGCCCAGAGGATGGCGGCCGCCGTGCCGCCGAAGATGGCTGGATAGCTGAGATAGCGAATTGCCCATTGCATCATTGTCGAGTCCTCCGGGAATGAATGAAGGGCCAGCTTAGGGCTTGCCGTCTCAGGCGGCTTGAACGAAAGAGCTGTCCAGGGTGATGCCGCGCAGCAGGGCGGCCGGGCTCATGCCAAACATTTCCCGGAAGGTCCGGGACAGATGGGCGGAGTCGGAAAACCCGGCGGCGTGCGCGGCGGCGGTCAGGTTGCCGCCCTGCGCCAGCCGGTGCAGGGCCAGTTCCAGGCGCAGCCATTTGCGGTAGTTGCGTAACGGCAGGCCGGTCTGTTCGACAAACCAATGCGAGAATCGGCTGGGCGAGATGTTCGCCAAGGCTGCCAATTCGTGGCGCCCATAGTTGCCTTCGCTGAGCCCGGCGCGCAGCGCACCCGCCACGCTTGCCATGCGCGGGTCCGGTGGTGCGGGCTGGGGCAAGCCGAAGGCATCGCGCAGGACGCTGCGCAGGCATTGGCCATCGCCCGCGGCCAAGCGCAGCTTGGCGCACAGGCCGGCGTCGAGCGGCTGCGCTTCCATGGCGGACGGCGCGCAAAGCGCCGCGCCTTCCGGCGTGAGCGGATCGATATACACCAGCAGGGCTTGTTCCGCGCAGACGCAATGCTGCAGTCCGGCGGGAATGCTGATGCCGGCGGCCCGCATCGGCCTGGTAGGAAAGGCGACCCCGACTTCCCCCTCGAACGCGACGACGAGCTGGTGCGCGGAATGGGCATGCAGGGCATGGGCCCCGACGGTGCCGTGAAAGACGCCGAAGCCGGCAGCGAGCAGGGCGCTGCCCGACCAGGCGGCGGGCGGCATCACGCTGCCGCGCATTTACGCACGGTATCCCAGGTGCGGGTCGTGATGTCCTTGCCGAAGGTCTTTTCGATGAGACGCATGAAGACCGGCCCGTCGCTGCTGGGTACATAGGTCGAGAATACCTCGCTGCCGATCACTCCCAGCATTTGCGCGCCGTCGACCGCTGGCGGCAGGGCCGCCTCGGATGGCGGCGCCGCGCGCAGGAAGCTGACCACGCGTTTGGCGGCCGGATCGGCGCCAAGGCCGGGGTAGGGATCGTCCGCCAAGAGCGCCTGCAAGTGCTGCTGCGGGCGGATGATGGTGTAGAAACTGCGCCCGAGCGCCTGTTCCATGGCCGCTTCAGCTTTGCGCTCGAGCGTCGGCACGGCGCTGCTGCGCGCATCAAATGCTACATTGCCGCTTGATAGAAGCGTTCTGACGTTGGAAAATCCCGCACTTTCGAAGGCGGCTTTGAGCTCCGGCATCTTGCAGTTCATCGGGCTGACGCCGCGGAGCAGGGCGATATAGCGAGGCATTGTGTTTCAAATAAGAGTTGAACCGAAGGGATTATCGTTCGAAACGGACGGCGAAGCCAGTCTGCTGGTGGCGGCCGCCCGCGCCGGGGTGGTGCTACCCAGCTCGTGCCGCAACGGCACATGCCGCACCTGCATTTGCCAGGTGCAGAGCGGCAAGGCGCGCCATCGGCTCGAATGGCCGGGCTTGAGCGTCGACGAACAGCGTGCAGGCTACATTCTGCCGTGCGTGGCGGTGGCCGAGACCGACCTCGTCATCGTCGCGCCGGCTGCCAAGTTTACGACAAATTGTTAAAGGACTTTCTCAACTCCCCATGCAGTTGCTATAGTAATTGTTATTGCAATTGACGGAATCACCATGGCAACACGCAGAGACTTCCTCCACCTGATGGCAGGCACCGCATTGGCGGGACTGCCCCTGGCCGGCCATAGCCGCAGCCAGCCTGAGCCGGAACCTCCGCCCGATATCTTCGATGCCCAGATGCTGGACCTGGAATTCTGGGTCAAGCCGCGCACGCTGACCGTGGTCCGGCCGCAAAGCGGCGAAAAGGCCAGGCTGCTGTACTGGAAGGATGGCGATATCATCGATTCGGCCTACCAGGAGCTGTGCCACCTGCTGCGCGACGTGAACGGGAAGGAAACCGCCGCGATCGACCCGAAACTGTTTGAAACCTTGTGGGGCGCGCAGGCCTTTGTGCAGCGTTTCGGCATCGACAGCCCGCTTGAGATATTGTCGGGCTACCGCACGCCGGCCTCGAACAAGCGCTTGATCGAGCAGGGCATTCCGGCGGCGCGCCAGTCGCTGCACATGAGCGGGAAGGCGGCCGATATCCGCATCCCGAACCTGAATGCCGAGGTGCTGGGCGGCCTGGTGCAGAGTTTCCGCCAGGGCGGGGTTGGCTTCTACTACCGCGAAGGCCCGCGCGGCGGCTGGATCCACGCCGATACGGGCCTGCAGCGGACCTGGAAAGGCTGAGGGGAACGGCGGGCGCAGGCGGACCCGGCTACCGCCGCTCAATGATAGTAATACGCCGGCGTCGGCACCGCATCGGTCCGCGCCAGCCGTTCCGCTTCCAGGTCGACCGGATGGTCCCACCAGATATTCCAGCCGGCCCGCTGATCCTCGACCATCTCCGGATGCTCCTGCAAGAGCTGGCCGAAGAAGGCATCAAACTCAGATACATATTCGTTTACTTTCATACCGCCTCCCAACGATTCGGTTACACTCCTGACCCATGTTTAATCACGATGATGAAGCGGCCAAGCCGCGTTTTCGCCCGGTACCTTGGACCGCACTGGAAACCCCGCAGGACGTCGAGCTGTGGATCGCCGAGCACGACCTGGCGCTGAAGGAGCACGTCGGCAAGCAGGAAACCGGCTATGGCGTGTGCTTCAGCCTGGCCGAGGGCGGCGAGATCTACATGCAGACCACCGAGGGCGCCGTTATCCTCGATGTTACTCCGGATGCCGATTGGGTGGAGCCCCTGTTGTGCGCCATTTCCGGCGCCGAGCCGCCCCAAGGCAGGCTGTGGACGCTGCCGGAAGACAAGCTGGTCCAGCTCATCCTTGGCCTGTCGACTCTGGTTGTCACCACCACCCTCGTCGTTGGCCATCATTTCGGCCGCCGCCGCTCTTATTAAAGGATCCCCGATGCGCTTCTTCGCAATTTTGCTGGCCGCCGCCGCCCTGCACGCCAATGCCGCCGACCTGCTGCAGACCGTCAAGGCGCGCGGGACGCTGAAAGTGGCGATGGAAGGCGTCTACCCGCCGTTCAATTTCAAGGAAAAGAACGGCGAGCTGGCTGGCTACGATGTGGATGTGGCGCGCCTGGTGGCTGGCAAGCTGGGGGTGAAACTGGAATTCGTCACCTCGGAATGGGCCTCGATCCTGGCCGGCCTGGCCAGCAACAAGTACGACGTGATCATTTCCCAGGTGGGCATCAATCCCAAGCGCGAGCAGGTCTTCGATTTCAGCGCGCCCTACATCTATTCCTCGCCGATGCTGATCTTGCGCAAGGACGAGAAGAACAACTGGACTTCGCTGGAACAGATGAAGGGCAAGCGCGTCGGCGCCGGGCAGGGCAGCGTGTACGAGATGCAGGCCAAGGCCGTGAGCGGGATTGAGGTCAAAGGCTATCCGGCCGCGCCGGAACAATTGCAGGACCTGGCCATGGGCCGTATCGACGCCGCCCTGAACGACAGCCTGATCGCCGCCTACCTGCTGAAGACCACCAAACTGCCAATCAAGGCCGGGGCCCGGGTGGGCGCCACCGAACGCATGGGCATTCCCTTCCAGAAGGGCAATCCCGAATTCAAGGCCGCCATCAACAAGGTGCTGGCCGATGCCGCCGCCGACGGCAGCCTGAAGGCGATTTCCGTGAAGTGGTTTGGCGTCGACGTCAGCAAGGCTCCCTAAGCATGGAGTGGCTGGAACTGCTGCACGAAGCGGCGCCCGCCATGCTCAAGGGGGCCGGCTACACCCTGGTCTTTGCCATGGCGTCGATGGTGGGCGGGCTGGTGCTGGGCTTCCCGACGGCGGTGCTGCGTATCCTGCCATGGCGCTGGCTGCGCTGGCCGGCCAATGTGTACGTCAGCCTGATGCGCGGCACGCCGCTGCTGGTGCAGATGTTCGTCATCTACTATGGCCTGCCCTCGATCCACATCGAGTTCACGCCGGTGACGGCGGGCATTCTGGCCCTGAGCCTGAACGCCGGGGCCTATCTCTCGGAAAGCCTGCGCGGGGCCATCCTGTCGATTCCCAAAGGCCAATGGTCGGCCAGCTACAGCCTGGGCATGGGCTATGGCCAGACCCTGCGCTACATCGTCATGCCGCAGGCGCTGCGCATTGCCGTTCCATCGATGAGCAATACCTTGATCAGCCTGATCAAGGATACTTCCCTGGTCTCGGTGATCACCATCACCGAACTGATGCTGTCGACCAAGGAAGTGATTGCCACGACCTTCCGCCCCCTGCCGCTCTACCTTGCGGCCGCGGCGATTTACTGGGTGCTGAGCCTCGCTTTCGAGCAATTACAACGCTTTGCGGAGCAACGCCTGAACCGCGCCCATCGTCACAGCTAGCTGCTCGACATTGCCACAAAGGCATGCTAGGCTGGAACCAATATGGATAAAGACCAGCATGCCAGGCAGGCGGCGCAGGCGACCGTCATCCGGCCCGCCGTCTCTGGACTGGCAGGCATCGATTCCCTCTTGCCTGGCGATGCGATGCTGGCAGCCATGGGCGGGACGCCCCCCACGGTGTACGCCAGCATGCAGCGTGCCGACGGCGCCCTGCAATTGGCGAGCGACCAGGACTATTTCAACGATCTTTACCTGCTGGCGCCGGTCGGCTATTTCGTCCTCGCCGGCGATACCACGATCCTGCAGATGAATCTGGTGGGCGCCGATCTGCTTGGCCTGCCGCGCGATAATCCCGACGGTATCGGTTTCCGCCAGTTCATCGCGCAGCGCTTCACGGCGGACTTCGACGCCTTCGTCAGCAACAGCCTGTCCACGGAAGAGCCGCAGCGCATGGCGCTGCAAATGACGCGCGGCCGGGGCGACCGCGGCTTCGCTGTCACCCTGCTCGGCAGCGGCACGCCGGGGGCCTCGCAGCTGCGCGTGGTGCTGGAAATGGCGGAAGGCAAGCTGGCCGCGCTGGAAAAAAGCGAAGAGCGCTTCCGCCGCATCGTGCACAGTGCGGAAGAGGGGATCTGGGAAATCGACGCCGCCGCGCGTACCAGCTTCGTCAATCCCAAGATGGCCGCCATGCTTGGCTATACCATCGAAGCCATGCTGGAACAGCCCCTCGTCGCGTTCATGGACGACGAGGGCCGCTCCCTGCTCGAGCGCAATATCGCGCGCCGCCAGCAAGGCATGGCCGAACGCCACGAGTTCAAATTCCTGCGCAAGGATGGCAGCGAGATGTGGGCCACCCTGGCCACCAATCCCATCTTCGATGCCGACGGCAGCTATCTGGGCGCGCTGGCGCTGGTCAGCGATATCACCGAGCGCAAGCTGTCGTCCGAGCTGATCTGGCACCAGGCCAATTATGACGCCCTCACGGCGCTGCCGAACCGCAATATGTTCCAGGACCGGCTGGCGCAGGAAATGAAGAAGGCCCGGCGCGACGGGCTCTTCCTGGCGCTGCTGTTCATCGACCTCGACCAGTTCAAGGAAATCAACGACCGCCTCGGGCACGAGATGGGTGATGCGCTGCTGGTGGAAGCGGCGCGCCGCATCGCCGCCTGCGTGCGCGCCTCCGACACCCTGGCGCGGCTGGGCGGCGATGAATTCGTGGTGATCCTGCCCGGCCTCGACCAGGTCAGCAATGCCGAGCGCGTCGCCCAGCAGATCATTGCCGCCCTGAACCGGCCGTTCCTGCTGGGCGAGAGCAGCGGCTCGGTGTCGGCCAGCATCGGCATCGCCCTGCACCCGTCGGACGCCAACGACCCCGAGCAATTGCTGCGCAACGCCGACCAGGCCATGTACGCCGCCAAGAATGCCGGCCGCAACCGCTACAGCTACTTCACGCCCGATATGCAGGCCGCCGCCCAGCTGAGGCTGCGCATTACGCACGACCTACAAATGGCGGTAAGCAACCAGCAGTTCGAGCTGCACTACCAACCCATCGTCAACCTGCACACGGGCGCCATCGAACGCGCCGAAGCGCTGCTGCGCTGGCGCCACCCCGAGCGCGGCATGCTCAACCCGGCCGAGTTCATCGGCAGCGCCGAAGCCAGCGGCGTCATCCTGGAAATCGGCGACTGGGTGTTCCGCCACGCCGCCGACCAGGCCAAGCGCTGGCAGGAAGAGCTGGGGCGCCCCTTCCAGATCAGCGTCAACCAGTCGCCGGTGCAATTCCGCCTGGGCCAGGAATTTTTTGAAGAATGGATGCGCTACGTTGAGCGCTTGGGACTGGCGCCGCGCAGCATTGTCATCGAAATCACGGAACGCCTGCTGCTTGACGAAAGCGGGCCCGTGATGGAGCGCCTGCGCCAGTTCCGGTCTATGGGCCTGCAGGTCGCGCTGGACGACTTCGGCACCGGCCACTCGGTGCTGGCCCACCTGAAGAAATTCGACATCGATTATTTGAAGATCGACCGCAGCTTCGTGATGGACCTGGCCGGCGACTCCGGCGACCTGGCGCTGTGCGAAGGCATCATCGTGATGGCGCACAAGCTGGGCCTGAAAGTGGTTGCCGAAGGGGTGGAAACGGAAACCCAGCTGAACCTGCTGAAAGCGGCCGGCTGCGACTACGCCCAAGGCTACGTTTACGCCCACCCCATGCCCCCCGCCCAGATGGGCGCCATGGCCCGCGGCCCCGCCAAACTGGCAAACTGAAAGCCGTGGTCAGCTCTGGCAATCGGACATGTTGCGGTAGGCCTGCAGCGCACGGCTGACCGTGCGCACGGAAACCTGGCAGAATTGCGCGATTTCCGCCATCGTGTAGGTGTGCGACAGATAGGCCTGCGCCATGGCCTGTTTCCGGTCCGGCTGCTCGAAGTATTCGGCTAAAGGCCGCACGATGGCCCGCCGCAAGATGCGTTTGATTTCCAGGGGATTGCCTGGAATTGGGCGGCGCCCGGCCTGCCGGCAGAACTCATCGTCGCCGAAAAACAGCTGGTTGCGCACGGCGCGGAAGGGATTTTCCTGCCCGATGCCCTCCAGGACAAAGACTTCAAAGGCCGCGGTCGCTGTGGCGCGGTCGCTGCCGAAATGCGCCAGCACGGCGTCGCGGGCCAGCCATGCCGGCGCGTCGAGTGTGCCGACCAGGGCGCCGTAGCTGCTCCACAGCCAATGGGCTGGATGGGTGGTCATGCCTGCGCGCACGGGGTTTAGCACGGCGTAGCGCGTCAGCTCCATCAGGTACTCGTCTTCCTGGCACAGGACGGCGTGATAGCGGCCCTGGAAGACATGCCCCACCAAGCCGTGCTGGCGGTTGAAGTACTGCGAGTAATTGCCGTTCAGGTAGCGCATGCCGCGCGACAGCTGGCCCTGCCGCGTCCGCACCACGAGGTGGTAGTGGTTGCCCATCTGGCAGTAAGCTTGCACGGCAAAATCGAAGCGTTCGCAACTTTCGCCGAGCAAGTCCAGCCACGTCAGGCGGTCGCTATCGGTGCGGAAAATGGTGCAGCGCCGGTCGCCGCGCGACGTCACGTGGTAGCAGGCGTTGTCGTGTTCGATGCGGAGAGGTCTGCTCATGGGCCGAGTGTAGGCCCGGCCAGGGGGAAGGGCTTTGCGCCCGCGCAAGAGATGGCCAGAAATGGCGGATTGCCAGAGCTGCCCCCGGCTTTTGAGCTGCTATTAACTGAGGCGCAGCAGCGAGACGACCCGGTCGCGGTTGATGCCGACCAGGGCGGAGGTCAGCGAGACCAGGGCGGAGTAGCCCGGCTGGTCGGCGATGTTGGCGAACACGTCGGCCATCTGGCCCATGCCGGCGACTTCCAGCTCCGGCAGGTCGAATTGCATGCGCTGGGTGGTGAGCGCGAGTTCCTGGCGCACTTTCGATAGGGCGGCTTCCACGTGCGCCAGCGCTTGCGTGACTTGCTGCAGCGTGGCGCGCATGGTTTCCATATCGCTGGCGCCCCAGCCTTCCGGCATCACCGCCGGCGCTTCGGCGTCCGCTTTGAGGCGGTTCAGTTGGCCGGCCGGGAAGCGGATGCCCGAGCCTTGCACCGCCAGCGCGTCGCGCACGCCGGGCCAGTTGCTTTCCGCGGTCGTGAACACCAGCTCGCCGTCTTTGTTGACCGAGACGCGCACGCCGGCCGGCGCCAGCGCCTGGTCGAAGCGGGCCACGACTTCGGCGTCGGACAGGCCGGGCGCCAGGTGCACCGAGCGCAGGCCGGCCGTGCCGCCGCCGACCGCAATGGCCAGGGTTTCGCGGGCGCCGTTGCGCAGGTTGGCCAGCGTCATGCCGCGCACGGTGAAGGTTTGCGTGGCGGGGTCGTTGGAGAAGTTCAGTTGCGCGTCGAGCGTGCCGCCGGACGCCTGGGCGCGGTTGCGCCAGGTTTCGGTGAACTGGCGCACGCGCTGTTCCACCTGGCCGTCGCGCATCTGGCGGCTGGCCAGCTTGGCGGCGATGTCGGTCTTCAGGGCGCGCAACTGGGCTGCGCTCTGTTCGAGGAAGTCGATGGCTTGCTGGGCGCCCGAGACGTCGTTCTGCCGCGGGGCGTCGAAATTGCTCAGGCCGCGCCGCAGGGGGGCGGGGGCGGGCGCCGTGCTGGCCGCTGCCTGGTCGACTGCCGCGCCAGCTTCCGCCAGCGCAGACTCAGCCGTGTTGGCCGCCGGGTTGGCGGGGGCACGGGCACTGAGGCCGGGACTACTGGGGCGCTGGGCAATTTCCATGATCTTCAGGACAGGACGTTGAACAGGGACAACCCGCTGACCTTGGCATAGGCCTGGTAGGTCGCTTGCAGGGCGCTATTGTATCCACTGAGCTGGGTGGCCGCGAGGCCATAGTCCAGCTGGGCGATATCGGTGATGGCGATCTTGTTCGACAGGCTGACGTTGCTGTGGTTGCTGGCCAGCGTTTCCATCACATTCTGCGCGCCGCCGAACTGGGCGATCTTGCCCGAGACCAGGCCGAGCGCCGTGTCGGTGCCGTCCAGCGCGGTCTTCAGCGCGGCCTGCAGCACGGGGTCGCTGGCGTTGACGGTGGGCTGTTTCAGCAGGTCGATGGCAGTGTCGAGCTGGTTCAGATAGGTTTCCATGCCGCTGACCGTGACGTTGGCCGGCTGGGTAATGCCGTTGCCGACCACCACGTCCTGCGAGCCGTTATTGCCGATATAGCTGTAGCGCGAGCCGATGGCGCCGGCCGCGTTGAAGGCCAGGGCCGGGGTCGAAGTCAGGGTGCCGGAAAAGATGTACTTGCCTTCCTGGTCGCGGGTATTGCTGTTGAAGAACAGCGAGTCGCGCAGGGCGCTCAGGCTGTTGACCATGGAATTCAGGTCGGCCGGGGTGTTGGCGCCGTCCGACGCCCAGACGAACAGGTCGCGCGCCGCGCCCATATCGCCCACCATCGAGGTCAGGTAGGTTTCATTCTTCGACAGGCGGATCTTCACCGCGTCGATATTTTCAATGTACTGGCCGACGATATTTTCCTCGCGGCGCAGGCGCGACAGGCGCACATTGGCGATCGGCTCGTCGGACGGCACCTGGATCTTGTTGCCCGAGGCCATCTGCTCGGTCAGCTTGGCGATCACCGACTGGTTGATCTGCAGCGAGCGGTTCATGGAAGCCTGGAACTGGCTGGACGCGATACGCATGTCAATTTTCCTCAGAACAGCGCCAGCGTGGCGTCGAACAGTGTGTTGGCCACGGCGATCACTTTCATGTTCGCCTGGTACATATTCTGGAATTCGACCAGGTTGATCGCTTCCTCATCCTTGTTGACCGAGCTGGTGGCGGCCCAGTCGTCTTCCGACTGCTCGCGCACGGTGGCGGCGGTGCCCAGCAGCGATTGGTTCTGGCCGCTGTCGATGCCGAGCTTGCCCACCAGCTGGGTGTCCGCGTCGCCCAGCAGCACGGTGCCGATCGAGGCCAAGGTCACCGGCTGGCCCTTGATGGCGATCAGGGCTTGCAGGTTCTTGCTGTCGCCCGGCGTGCCGTCGGAGGAGAAGGCCAGATCGGCGGCCTGCATGCCGGGCGTGATGCTGAGGATGCCGCCGGCGCCGGTCGGGTTGAAGGTGAACAGGGCGGTACCGGCCGCGCCATTGGGCTTGAAGCCGGCGGCGAGCTGGGTGTTGACCAGGTTCGCCATCTGGTTGGCCATGTCGGTCAGCGAAGTCTGCAGCGGGGCCAGGGTATTCTTTTCGAAATCGCCGAGGCCGCCCAGCTGGCCGCCCACCTTGGTGTCGTCCAGGCCGAAGGTGGTGCCGGCAAATTTCAGTTCCAGCGAGGCCGGGGTGGTCGAGGGATTCATCGACAGGGTGCCCGACAGGTTGCCGGCCACCAGGGGCTGGCCGCTGCGCAGGGAGACGCTGCGCGTGCCGTCGGGCTGCTCCAGCACCTCGATCGAGACCAGGTTGGCCAAGGAATCGATATTGCGGTCGCGCTCGTCGATCAGGGCCGAGACATTGGTGCCGGCCGCGCCCGAGCTGTTGATGCGCTGGTTCAGCGCCGCGATATTGGCGCTCAGGGTATTCAGCTGCGGCAGCATGGCGTCGCGCTGCTGCGTGATCGAGACCTGCTGCTGGCGCGTGACGTTGTAGATGCTGTTGAACGATTGCGCCATGGCGTTGGCGGCGGTCAGCACCTGCTGGCGCAGCGGAGTGGAGACGGGGTCGACGCCGGCCGCGTTCAGGGCGCGGAAGAACTGGTCGACGCCGTTCGACAGGCTGGTCTTGTCGTCGCCCATCACCCGTTCGAGCTGGGTGAAGTAGGGCTGGGACTGGCTGTGCGCGCCGAGCTCGGAATTGGCGCGCCACAGTTGCTGGCTCTTGTAGGAGTCGGAGAAGCGCAGCAGCTTGCTCACTTCGACGCCGAAGCCGGGGCCGCCGGAACCCACGGCCGGGGCGACGGCGGACAGCAGCACACCCTGGCGGGTATAGCCTTTAGTTTGCAAGTTTGCAATGTTCTGGCTGGTCGTGTTGATCGCGGTCTGGGCGGCCAACGATCCGGACAGGGCATTGTTAATTATCGACATGGTGCAATCTTCCCTTGGATTGGGCCATTGCTCAATGGCATCTTTGGCCCCTTAACTGGTAAAGGCGACCGCGCCAAGGTGGGGATTAAGCGCCAGTCGGGTTTTTCTTCGATAAAACTGAAATTTCCGGCGGGGAAGCCGGGGCTGCCGCGGCCGGCGGCAGCAGCTGGCGCAGGATCGCGTCGGCGACGCCGAAGGCGCGCCGGCCGGCCAGCTGGTCGGCCACCATATTGTCGGCCAGGTCGAGCAAATCGCTGTTGATCGAGTCTTTGTAGATACTGTCGTCGTCGGCCATGGCCTTGGTACTGTCGCGCATCTTGTGCAGGGCCTGGGCGATGAAGAAGCTTTCGAACTTGACAGCCGCCTCGGTGGCCTTGGCGCGGTAGCGCGTGGCGTCGGTCTGCGCCTCGGGCGCGGCCTGGCCGATCTTCGTGTCCGCCGGCTGGCCGATGTCGAGCCGGCGCACCGGCAGGGGGAGGAAGCGGCTGTCCATCAGATCACCACCAGTTCGCCTTCGATGGCGCCGGCCTGGTCCAGCGCCTGCAGGATGGCCATGATGTCGTCCGGCGTGGCGCCCAGGCTGTTGACCACGTCGATGATGGCTTGCAGCTTGGCGCCGGCCGGCCATTTGAAGGTGTGCGGCCGGGCTTCGTCCACCGCCACATTCGATTGCGGCGTGACGGCGGTCTGGCCCTGGCTGAACGGGGCCGGCTGGCTGACTTTCGAATTTTCCGAAATGACCACCTTGAGCGAACCATGCGTCACGGCGGCCGACTTGACGCGCAGGCCGTCGGAAATCACCACGGTGCCGGTGCGCGAATTGAACACCACGCGCGGGGTTTCGGCGCCCACGTCGATGGGCAGCGATTCCAATTTGGCCATGAAGGCCACGCGCTGGGTGGGATTGTCCGGTGCGATCACGTCGATGCCGGTGCCGTCGGCCGTGCTGGCCACTTCGCCGAAGCGGCGGTTGATCGCTTCCACGATATTGGTGGCGGTTTCGAAGTTTGGCTGGCGCAGCGACAGGTGCACGGTCGGCTTGCTGGCGAAGTCGGTGGCGATCTCGCGCTCGATCACGGCGCCGTTCGGGATGCGGCCGGCGGTCGGCGTATTCACCGTGACGGAGGAGCCGCTGCGGCCGGAGGCGGACAGGCCGCCCACCACCACATTGCCTTGCGCCAGGGCATAGACTTCATTATCGGCCGCCTTGAGCGGGGTCAGCAGCAGCGAGCCGCCGCGCAGGCTCTTGGCGTCGCCCAGCGAGGCCACGGTGACGTCGATCGGCTGGCCGCGCCGGTAGCCGGGCGGGAAGGTGGCCGACACCATCACCGCGGCCACGTTCTTGGATTTGGCATCCTGGCCGTCCGGCATCTTGACGCCGAACTGCTTGAGCATATTCACCACCGACTGGCTGGCGAACTTGACCTGGGTCGAATCGCCGGAGCCGTTCAGGCCGACCACCAGGCCGTAGCCCACCAGCGGATTGTCGCGCACGCCTTCGACGGCGACCAGGTTGCGCAGCTGGGGCGCGGCGGAGGCGGGCAGGGCGAGGGCCAGCAGCAGGGCGGCCACCAATCGGTAAGCTGGCCCGCGGCCGCCGCGCACCGGTGTCCGACCCCGCGGGTGGGACACCGCCCGACCGGTTTTCAAGCTGAACATCATCATCCCCTCAAAACGGCATCAAAGGACCCAGGAAGAAGCGCGTCAGCCAGCCTGGCCGGTTGGTATCGGCCAGCGTGCCCTGCGCGCCGTACGCGATGCGCGCATTGGCGATGCGCTGCGACGACACCTGGTTGTTGGCATCGATATCAGCCGCGCGCAAGTAGCCGCGCAGGCGCACGAATTCCTCGCCCTGGTTCAAGGTCAGCACCTTTTCGCCCGCCACCTTCAGCAGGCCGTTCGGCATCACTTCCTGCACGATGACGGTGATCGCCCCGCTCAGCGCATTGTGCTGCGTGCTCTGGGCATCGCCCTTGAAGCTGCGCTCGCCGGAAATATCCACGCCCACTTTCGGGAACGTCTTGCCCAGCAGGCTGGGCGTGGCGACGCCGACGGACGAATCCTTGGCCAGGGTGGTGCCGGCGCTCTTCGATGCCTGCGTGGTTTCCTGCAGGATCACGGTGACCACATCGCCGACGCGGAAGGCGCGGCTGTCCGACACCAGCGAGATGCTGCTGTCGGGATTGAAGACGCCGCCCGAGCTGCCGCGCGGCTGCGCCGAGCGCACCACGGTCGGGGCCTCTTCGAAGGGCGCCGGGCGCACGGTCGGCTGGAGGGCGTTGCAGCCCGCCAGCAGCACCAGCACCAGCGCGGGCAGGACGGTTTTCATCAGCGTGCAGCCTGGGCCAGGTATTGCAGCATATTATCCGCCGCGGTCAGCACTTTGGTGTTCATTTCGTAGGTGCGCTGGGCGGCGATCATGTCCACCATCTCTTCCACCACCTGCACATTCGAGCCTTCCAGGGCGCCCTGCTTGAGCTTGCCGAACTGGGCGTCGCCCGGCCGGCCTTCGGTCGGCGCGCCCGACGCCGCCGTCTCGGCGAACAGGTTTTCGCCCAGCGCCTGCAGGCCGGTCGGGTTGATGAAGGAGGTCAGGGTCAGCTGGCCCAGCTCGGTCGGCGCGGCATTGCCCGGCACCGTGGCCGAGACCGTGCCGTTCTCGCCGATGGTGACGGCGGTGGCATTGGCCGGCACGGTAATCTGCGGCACCAGCGGCAGGCCTGAGGCGTTCACCAGCACGCCGTCCTTGTCCACCTGCAGCTGGCCGGCGCGGGTGAAGGCCGGTTCGCCGTTCGGGCGGCGCACCTGCAGGAAGCCGTTGCCCATGATGGCCACGTCGAGCGAGTTATTGGTGGTCTGGATATTGCCGTTGGTGAAAATCTTCTGGGTGCCGACCAGGTGGGTGCCATTGCCCATCTGCACGCCGGACGGGTTCAGGGTGTTGTTGTCGGCGCGCTGGGCGCCGGGCTGCTGGTCGATCGAGTAGAACAGGTCTTCGAACACCACGCGGTCGCGCTTGAAGCCGACGGTGTTGGCATTGGCCAGGTTGTTGGCGATCGCCTGCAGTTTCGCGTCCTGCGCCTGGACGCCCGTCTTGCTGATCCACATTGCTGGATTCATCGTTGCTCTCCTGTTAGCCGGTAATCAGTTTATTGCCGGTGGTGGTCATGTCGTCGGCGGCCTTGAACAACTTCATCTGGATTTCGAAGGTGCGGTTCAGGCTCATGGTGGCCACCATTTCCTCCACCGCCGAGACATTCGCGCCTTCCAGATGGCCCGCCATGACGTGCACGGCGTTGTCGCCGTCCAGCGGCTGGCCGTCGCGCGACACCAGCAGACCGGCTTCGTTCTTGGTCAGCTGGGAGGCCTCGGCGCTCACCAGCTTGAGCTTGTCGATCACCTGCATCTCGGCATTGGCCGACTGGCCCAGCACGGAGACGGTGCCGTCCTGCCCGATCTCGACCTTGCGGTGGAGCGGCAAGGTGATCGGGCCGCCATCGCCCAGCAGCGGCATGCCATTGACGGTCAGGGTGCCGTCGGCGTCGAGCGTGATGGCGCCGGCGCGGGTGTAGGCTTCGCCGGTCGGCCCTTGCACCGCGAAGTAGCCGGGGCCGGAAATGGCGACATCGAGTTCGCGCCCGGTCTGGCGCACGCCGCCCTGGCGGTCGGTGACGGCGTTCGACTGCATCTGCGACATGTGGCGGTCGTCGTAGCCGTAGCCGGGCAGCTTGGCCGCTTGCGCCAGCTCCAGGTTGGCGCGGAAGCCGTTGGTGTCGAGGTTGGCCAGGTTGTTGGCGTGCACCTGCTGGCCACGCATGGCCCGCTCGGCGCCGCTCATCGCGGTATAGATCAGGGCATCCATTCCATCCGCCTTCTTTACAGGGCCTGCATGAGCGACTGCAGCATCTGGTTCTCCGCCGTGATGACCTTGGAGTTGGCCTGGTAGTTGCGCTGCGAGGTCATGAGCGACACCAGTTCCGAGGTCACGTCGACGTTCGAGGTTTCCAGCGAGGCGACGGTGAGCGCGCCGGCGATGCCTTGTCCCGCTTCGGACAGGTTGGCGTTGCCGGACTGGACGTTGGCGGTCCAGGCGGTTTCATTGATCGGGGTCAGCGCGTCTTCGTCGGGGAAGGTGGCGATGGTCAGGCGGGCGATGGCCTGCTTTTCGCCGTTGGAATACTTGGCCACCACATTGCCTTGCGGGTCCAGGTCCACGCCCACATAGCTGCCGGCCGCATAGCCGTCGGCGGCATTGGTGGAGGTGGTCGATTCGCCTTTCTGGAACGTGGTGCCGGTGTAGTCGATGTCCACCGTCATGGCGGCGGCAGGGTTGACCGCGAACGTCAGGTTGTGCGAGTAGGACAGGCCGGCGCCGGCCGGGTTGGCTGCCTTGTCCAGCTGGCCGTTCACGTCGAACACCAGGGTGTAGGGCGAGCCGCCGGCCGCGCCCAGGTCGGTGCCGTCGACGGCGGTATAGATATCCACCGTGCGCACCGCCGGATCCTTGACGAAGTACTGGGTCACCGTGTGTTCGCGGCCCAGCGAGTCGTGCACCACGGTGACCTTGGACATATTGTACATATTGGCGTCCGGCACCACCGGCGGCGTGACGGTGGCGTCGGGCAGCTTGGTGGTGATATTGCCGGTCGGGACAGTCCAGTCGGCCGACAGATTGGCCACGAAGGCGAGGTTGCCGGTGGCCTTGGCGGTCAGCAGGTTGGTCGGCACCTTGATGTCGCCCACCGGGCCGGCGATCAGGCTGGGCGGCGTCAGCTGGAAGCCCTGGATGCGCGCGCCGGCGCTGTTGACCAGGTAGTCGGTGGCATCTTTGGTGAAGATGCCGACGCGCG
The DNA here is from genome assembly GCF_000425385.1 of Pseudoduganella violaceinigra DSM 15887. Classification (GTDB taxonomy): domain Bacteria; phylum Pseudomonadota; class Gammaproteobacteria; order Burkholderiales; family Burkholderiaceae_D; genus Rugamonas; species Rugamonas violaceinigra. Next base: position 251,886 of record NZ_AUDI01000004.1, read on the forward strand.
TGTAGTTGGTCTGGCCGGTGGAATCCTTGGCGACGAAGAAGCCGCGTCCGTTGATCAGGGCGTCGAGGCTGCGGTTGGTGGCCTGGATGCCGCCGTTCAGGGCGATCGACTGGGTAATCGAGCCCACGTGCACGCCGGTCGGCTGCGCGCCCGCGTGCAGCGAGGCGAAATTGGCGCGGCTGGACTTGAAGCCGTAGGTCCCGGCGTTGGCGATATTGTTGGAAATCGTGCCCAGTTGCTCGTTGATGGCCTGGATGCCGGACAAGGCGATATCGAAACTCATGGCGGGGACCTTTCGTTAAATGGCGGTAGTCGGGGCCTTGCCCCGGAATGCGGTAATGGCCGCGGGCGCCACTTCGCCCACGGTGTCGACTTTGACGGTGACGTTGCCGCCTGTGCCCAGCTGAACGCTGTCGAGGCGGCCCTGCACCGCCAGCGGCACGCTCGGGTTGCTCTCGCTGGCCACGCGCAGGGCATAGCTGCCGGCCGGCAGGCCCAGCGCGACCGGATCGATGCTGAACTGGTGGGTGCCGGCGGGCAAGGTGCCCATCACGATTTCAACCTGCTGGCCGTTGCTGGCGGTGAGCACCAGGCTGGTCTTGGCGGAGGCGCTGCCCAGCGTGGCTTCGCCCCGCACCTTGGCGCCGTCCAGGGTCACGTGGTCGGTCTGCACCATGACATTGGAGCCGACCTGGGCGCCCATGGCCAGCACCTGCATCGATTGCAGCACCGAGGCGTTGGCCGAGGTCAGGCTGGCCAGGTTCTGCAGCGCTTCGGTCTGCGACAGCTGGGTCAGTTGCTGGACGAACTGGGCCGGGTCCTGCGGCGAAAGCGGGTCCTGGTTGCGGATCTGCGCCACCAGCAGCTTGGTGAACATGTCGCGGCCCTCGTTGGAGGCGCCGTTCAGGGCCACGCCCGGCGGGTTGGCGCTTTGCGCGGCGGCATTGGTAAACAGGTTGGTTTCCATCAGGATTCACCCAGCTTGAGCAGGGAAGCCTGCATGCCGCGGATGCGGCCCAGCACTTCCACATTGGTTTCGAATGCACGCGAGGCCGACATCATGTCGGTCATCTCGGCCACCTGGTTGACGTTGGGGTAGAACACCATGCCGTCGGCATTGGCCAGCGGGTTGCCCGGCTCGTACACCTTGCGCAGCGGCTCGGCCGACTGCACCACGTCCAGCACCTGCACCCGGCCGCCGGCGGCATCGCCGTTTTCGTCCATGAGGGCGGCGAACACCGGCTTGCGGGCGCGGTAGGTTTCCGCTTCGCTGCCGGCCACCGAATCGGCATTGGCCAGGTTGGAGGCCACGGTATTCAGGCGCACGGTCTGCGCCGCCATCGCCGAACCGGCAATCTGCGCTATCTCTTTAAAGCTCATGGGGCGTCCCCTTACTGGCCGTTGATGGCCTTGGCCAGCCCGCGCAGCTTCATATTGATGAAGGTCAGGCTGGTGGCGAAATCGGTGGCGTTCTGCGAGAAGGCGGCCTGCTCGACGCCGATCTCGACGGTGTTGCTGTCGCCGCTCGGGTGATAGGGCACACGGAACTTGGTTTCGCCGTCGCCATCGAGGACCGGCTCGCCGGCCGTCTCGGCTTCCACGCGCGCCAGGGACTCCTTGAAGTCGATATCCTGGGCGGCGAAGCCCGGCGTATTTTCGTTGGCGATATTCGATGCCAGGACGCGCGTGCGTTGCGCGCGCAGCTGCAGTGCATCCGCATGCATGCCGACGGCGTCCTTGAAATTAATGGCCATTGTTACGCTCCTCTGGTAATGTCCCAGCGAATTTACATACTAAAGGTATTGCCCATGTCCAACAATCCAATTGTACAGGTTTTCGGTGGATTATTGCTCATAGGAATTCTTAATTGCCGTGTGGCAATTGCTGCAGCCGTGGAGGATCTGCTAAGCAAAGTTCAACTAGCAGCAGTGAACCAATTGCAAAACCACGCGCAAGCCCAGCACTGGCGGGACCCGCAGTTCGATGTCGAAGTGCTCAGGACCAACCGCAGCATCCCGGCCTGCCCCTCTGAGACGCGGGTGGAGAGCATGGATGCGCGCGGCATTGCGCGCATGCGTTTCGTGGTCGTTTGTCCAAGCTTGCAAGGTTGGCGATATGAATTTCTTGTTAAGGGAAAGGTGTCGGCAAAGGTTGCCGTTGCAGCCACGGATTTAATGTCCGGCAAAATTCTGTCGCCTTTAGACTTGTTGCAGGAGCGCCACGATATCACCTTGATTCCCGATGCCTTTTCCGACCCCGGCGAACTGGGCGGGATGGCCGCGCGGCGCAGCATCCGCGCCGGCGAAGTGCTGCGCCAGAACATGCTGGTGGCGCCGCAGCTGGTCAAGCGCGGCGACCAGGTGCGCATCGTGGCGCGCCGCGAGCAGATCGAAGTGTCGATGGCGGGCGAGGCGCTGGACAACGGCAGCCGCGGCGCCGTGATCCGCGTCAAAAACAGCAGCGGCAACCAGATCCGCGCACGGGTTATCGAGGCTGGGACGGTAGAGCCTGCTGACCTGCCTTGATGCTGGCCGCGACCCGTCCCAGCTTGTCGGCGTAGGCGGGATCGCTGGCATAGCCGCCCGCTTGCAGGGCGTGGGCGAAGGCTTGCGCATCGCTGCCCGTGTTGAGGGCGTGCCGGTAGCGCGGGTTGTCCAGCAAGAGCCCGGCATAATCCTCGAAAGCACTCGCCACCTCGCCATAGCCGCGGAATCGTGCGCTGCGGGCGACCGGCTGGCCGTCTTCCACTTCCAGCGTCGACAGGGCCTGCACCGCGCCCTGCCAATTCCCGCCGGCCTTGATGCCGAACATATTATTGCCCGGGGCATGGCGGCCCCAGCCAGTTTCCAGGGCCGCGTGCGCGGCCACCAGTTCGGGCGCCACGCCCAGGCGCGCCGCCGCCGCTTCCGCGTGCGGGCGGATGGCGTCCAGGAAGGCTTGCTGCTCGGTGTCGGGGACGCCGGCGTCGCCCATGGCAGCGCTGCCGCCGATGGCGCGCGCGGCCAGGCGCGCGCGCAGGGCGGCGCCGTCGGCGTTGAGGGTGCTGGCGGCGCCGGCAGCGGCCGCGCCAGGCGTGCCGGCTGCGGCGATATAGCGCTCGACTTCCGCATGCACCTGGCGGAAAGTGGCGCCCGCGGCCCCGCCCGCCGTGCTGGCGCTGTCGAAGGCGGCTGGCAGGACCGGCCGCGTGGCGCTCACATTGCTGGCGCTGGCCGCCGTGGCCTGGGTGGGCGCTGTGGCGGCCGTAAACGGCCTGTAGGGCGCGAAGTCAGACCGGCTCATAGGTTTGGTCATCCCCGTGCAGGACGCGCTGCATGATCGTGTATTGCTCCGCCAGCAGCTCGGCGTTGCGGCGCCCCATCTCGCGCGCCGTCTGCACCATCGCTTCCAGCTGGGCCCAGTCGGCTTCCAGGCGCGCCCGCGCTTCCGGCTTGAGCAGGGCGAACACCTGGTCCATTTTCGGCCCCGGGCCGGCCAGCAGGGTGGCCAGTTCGACGCGCTGGGCGCGCCGCGCCTGCAGTACGTCGACCAAGGCGCTGATGTCGGCCGCGATCTGTCCCAGGCGTTCGCTCTGGTGGCTGACGGCCGCTTCGAACTGCTGCGCGATCAGGTCCAGCATCTGCTGGTAGCTGTGCAGGTCGGCCTGGATGCCGTCCAGCAGCTGGCGCATGGCGTCCTGGCGGGTGGGCTGGCTCATTGCTCGCCTCGGTGGAATTTCTGGATCAGGCCGGCCAGCTTGCCGGCGTCGAACGGCAGCTCGCCCTTGGCCAGGGCGTCGCGCAGCTGGGCCACGCGGTCGTGGTCGATGTCGCCCATTTCCTTCAAGGCCTGGATGGCCGGCTGCATGACGGCCGACTCCAGCTCGCGCTGGGCGGCCGGCGCCGCGGCCGGGCGCGCCGTGTCGGCCGGTGCGCTGTCGGCCACGTTCTGCACCGGGCTGCCGGGGGTGGCACCGGAAATCCTCATGCGGTTTCCTCTTGACTTGACGTTAATTGCCATTGCTCTTCCCCTTGCCGGGCAGCAGTTGCTTGCGCAATTGCTGCAAGAGGCCGGGTTCGGGCAAATCCGATTCCCGGATGATAGCAGTCTTGCTGCCGGGCATGCCAAACATATTGGCAATGGCTTCGGCCTGGGTATTGGTCAGGATCAGCAACTCGATCCGGCGGTTGACGCCGGCATCGGCCCGTTTGCCATCGAGCGGCGCACGGTCGGCCATGCCGACCACCTGCAGCACGCTGTCCTGCGGCATGCTGCCGGCCAGCAGCTGGGAGCGCGCGGCCATGGCGCGGTTGCTCGACAGGTTCCAGTTGGAGAAGGCCTTGTAGCCGGTATCGGCGTACTGGGCCGAGTCGGTGTGGCCGACGATCAGCATCTGGTTTTCCATCTTAGCGAACAGGGGGCCCATATTCTGCAGCAGGCGCGCGAACTTGTCGGTCGGCACCGCCGAGCCGCGCACGAACATGCCCTGGCTGTCGGTATCGTGCAACATCACGCGCAGGCCGTAGGGGGTCACCACCGATTCCAGGTTGCTGCCCAGGCCGGCCGCCTCGCTCATCGTGGCCAGGGTCTTGGACAGCAGCTTGAGGTCTTCCGGCGACTCGTAGCGCACGCGGTTTTCCGCGGTCTGGTTGGGGCTCTTGTTGTAGCCTTGCGTGGCATTGCCGTCGACGTCGGTATTCCCCGTGCGCGGCATGGGGAAGCGTTCGATCAGGCTGCCGCGCGGGCCGCCCACCTGTTCCGGCATGACGCCCTTGCCGACGTCGGTCTTGCTGCCGTCGGACTGGGTCATGATGTGTTCCAAGGATTCCTGGTTGCGCACGGCCATCAGCCACAGCACCAGGAACAGGCACATCAGGGCGAGGCAGAAGTCGGCGAAGGCGACTTTCCAGGCGCCGCCATGCTCGTCGTGCTTGTGCTTGCCACCGCCGCGCTTGACGATGGTTTGCTCATGGTGCTTGTCATGCGGCTTTAGCACGGCCACCTCCTCGGCGCGAGCTCGATTCCGGCTCGTCGCCGCCCTCCATCGCATTGATCCAGCCTTCGAGCTGGGCGAAGCTTGGCTTGATGTTCAGCTGCACCAGGCGGCGACCGGCGTCGATCGCCAGCAGCGGCGGCTTGCCGGCCACATGGGTCACCAGCACCACCTTGACGCATTCCATGGTCGAGGCTTCCTGGTTGACCAGCTGCTTGAGCATGTTCGAGATCGGGTCCAGCACCCCGTAGCAGAAGAAGATACCGATGAAGGTGCCGACCATGGCCGCGCCCACGTGTTCGGCGATCTCGGCCGAGGTGGCGCCTTCGCCCACCGTGCCCATCGTGATCACGATGCCCAGCACGGCGGCCAGGATACCGAAGCCGGGCATCGCTTCGGCGATCTTGTTGATCGACTTGGCCGGCTGCGTCAGTTCTTCATGGATGGCTTCCAGTTCCTGCTCCAGCACCCCTTCCAGCTCGTGGGCGTTGATCTTGCCCATGGCCATCAGGCGGAAGTTGTCGACGATGAAGGCGAGCAGCTTGGGGTCTTCCAGGATCAGACGGTAGCGCTGGAACAGCGGCGATTCGCGCGGCGCCTCGACGTGGGCGTCGAGCGCCTTCAGGCCGCCGGCGGCCAATTGCAGCAGTTCGTACATCAGCAGCAGCAGCTGGCGCTGGAATTCGGAATCGTATTTTTTGCGCGACATCAGGTGCTTGATCTGGGTCAGCGATTCGGCCAGCACATGGCGCGGGTTGCCGATCACGAAGGCGCCGAAACCGGCGCCGGCAATCACCAGCAATTCCAGCGGCTGCCAGATCGCGGTGAAGTGGCCGCCCATCATGGCGTAGCCGCCGAACACGGAGCCAAACACGATCATGATGCCGAATAGTTGCTGCATGGTGTAAGCCTTTCCTGTGGTGTGCCTGGGGCCGCGGCGTCAGGCCGCCAGCACCGCCTTCATCTTGTTCAGGGCCGCCTTGTTCAGCTGGCAGACGCGGGCATCGGTCAAGTCCAGCACGGCGGCGATCTCTTTGTAGCTCAGTTCGAATTCGTAGTACATCTGGATCACGCGCTGCTCGCGCTCGTCCAGACCGTTCAGCGCCTGCTCCAGGCTGCGCCGTATCATCAGCTGCTCTTCCGGGCCGGACACGCTGCCGGTATCGGCCAGGGTGTCGTGCAGGATATCGTCGAAGCTGGCGATGGTTTCCGCGTTTTCATCGAGCAGGTAGGCCTGGTAGTCCTCGGCGTTCAGGCCGAGCGCGGCCATGGTTTCCTGTTCGTTCGGCTCGCGCCCCAGCTTGCGCGTCAGCTCGCGCACGGCGTCGCGCAGCTTGTGGCTCTGCTGGCGCACCGCGCGCGGGCGCCAGTCCTGGCGCCGCAGCTCGTCGAGGATGGCGCCGCGCACGCGCAGCGCGGCATAGCTGCCAAAGCCGCCGTCCGGCTCGCCGTAGCGGCGCAGGGCTTCCAGCAGACCCATCAAGCCGATCTGTTCCATATCGTCGCGGTCGATGGCGCCCTGCACCTGCGAATTGAGCTGGCGCACGATGCGCTTGACCAGCGGCGCGTAGGCCAGCAGGTGCTTTTGCTCGTCGGCCGCGCTGACGGCGCTGTAGCTGTCGGCGTAGGGCTCCGCGACCTTGTCCACCACCAATCCCATGGCAGCCTCTTTACTCCAGGATCAACTTGCCGATCATGACTTGCTGGAAGGGGCGCTCGCGCGCATCCTTGGCGTAGGCTTCATCGTAAGCCTTGTTCAATTCTTCCACAAACTGGTCGATGGTCATCATGGACGCCTTTTCCATCGGCAGCGCCGACAGCGCGCGCACCGCCACGCTGCGCAGCAGGGGCAGGGCTTCCTTGGCGTCCTTCTCCTGCTTGGCCGTGGTCGAGATGACCAGGTCGGCCGACATATAGTGCGGCACGGTGTCGCCCGGCTGGCGGCGCAGCATGACAATGACTTTCTCGATCGTGAGGTACTTCAGCGGTTCGGCGGCTTTCTTTTCCTCGGCCGCCTTGGCCGGCGCCGCGCTGTTGCCGCTCTTCAGGTACCAGACGGCGCCACCGGCGGCGCCCGCGCCCACCAGCAGCACGGCGGCCACGATCAGAACCAGTTTTTTATTCATCGAAGACTTACTCCCGCTCGCTCAACATGGCAAAAGTGGTGGTGCCGGCATCGCCTTCTTCCAGGGCACGGCCTGGCTGGCGCTGTTGTCCGGATTGCTGCTGGCGCTGCTGCTGGCCGCCGTCGGCCAGGCTGCGCGCATTGCTCGACGACACGGTCACCGCCACCTCGCCGAACTGGCGCTGCGACAGGTCCTGGCGCACGGCGTCGCCGATGGCATTCAGCTGGCGCAGCACTTCGTTGTGGCTGGCGGCGATATTGACTTGCAGGGCGCCGCCGCTGTGGCGCACGGAAATTTCCACGCTGCCCATATTGGGCGGCTCCAGCCGGATCACGGCGCGTTCGTCATTGCGCGCCAGTTGCAGCTGCAGGCGGTCGCCCAGGGCGGCGCGCAGCGGCTGCTGCCATTGTTCGGGGGCGCCGCTCAGTTGCAGCGCATCGGCCGGCTGGCTGGCGCCGGCATTGGCCAGCACGCTGCGGAAGCCGGGCAGTGCGGTTTCGCCGGGCGGGCGCTGCGGGCTGTCGCCCAGCAGGCTGGCGCCGTCCTTGGCCGCGACCGGGGCTGCGCTGCTGTCGGCGCCTGCGCCCGGCGGGACGCCCAGGGCGGTGGCCAGCGCGCTGCTGCTAGCCGCCTTGGCCGCATGGGCCGGGGCCGATGCGGACGGGACTGCAGGCAGGGCTGCGGGCAGAATAACCGGGCGGGCGGCGGCGGCCAGCAGGCTGGCGTGCCCATCGAGCTGGACGGTCTGGCGCACTTCGCTGCCGGCGCTGGCGGCCTGGGCTTCCAGCAGGCTGGTGGCGGCGTTGCGGGCGGCCAGCAGGGCGGCCGGCTGGCGCTGCACGGCGGCGTCGTTGCCGGCCGGGGCGGTCAGGGCGGCGGCCACGGCGGCCACGCTGTCCGGGGTGGCGCCCGGCGTGCCGCCCGGCAGGCCGGCCAGCGGCAGCGGCTCCATGGCCGGCAGCATGGTGGCCACGGCCTGCGCGGCCGCGGCGTCGGCGGCGTTGCCAGGGTCGGGCTGGGCCGGCGCCTCGGTTTCATCGGCGGCGGCGCCGTTCATGGCGTCAAGCAGGGCGCCAAAGGGCGCCGGTATCATGGCCGCGGCGAGGTCGCGCAGGGCCGCCGCGGGAGTACCGCCCGGGTCGGCGGCCTCCCGCGCGGGCGCGTCGTTGGCGGCCGGCAGCGGCTGGCCGGCGGCACCGGTGGCACCGGTGGCAGGAGGGACGGGAACGGCAGGCGCCGCGGGCAGGTTGATCATGCTCAGGTTCCGGTTTCAGCGTCGCCGCTGGCAAGGGCATAGGCCAGCCAGCCCTCGCGGTTGTTGGCCAGATCGGCCAGGTGCTGGCCCAACTCGACGGTGCTGCCGTCGACCTTGGCGACCGCTGCCAGGTGCAGCTCGCGCAGCGCCGCCAGCGCCGCGCGCTCGGCCGGCAGCCACGGACCCTGCGCCGCCAGCTCGGGCAGGGAAGACGCCATCAACGTATTCATCGCCGCCATGGCCGCCCAATCGTTGGCGGCGGTGGCGGCGCCCAGCTGCTGCCCCAGCTGCAGCAGCGTCGCCTGCCTATCCATGCTTGTCGTGCACGCCCTGCCAGCCGGCGCGGATTGTGGTCAACAGGCCCACCACTTCGTCAATGACGGCGGGATCCATGTCGACGCCGGCCCGGTACAGGCGGGCGGCGCAATAGTCGTACAGGCGGCCCAGGTTGGCCACCACCTCGCCGCCCTGGTCGAAATCGAGCGAGCTGGCGAGGCCGTTGATGATTTCCGTGCACTTGTCGAGGCTGAGCGCCTTCTGCTCGTAGCGCTTGCCCACGATATGTCCGCGCGCACGGGCCAGCTCCTCCAGCAAGCCATCGGTCAGCACCAGCACCAGTTCGATCGGCGTGGCGCGGGCCGTCTGCGATTCCAGATTGGTGGCGTGATAGCTGCCGTAAGCGTCGTGGTCCATTGTTTACAACCTTCAGGAATCGGATTTCGAGAACATCGCTTCAAACATGCTGGTGGTGCCGCTCATCTGCGACTGCAGGCTCTGCAGCTGCGTGAACTGCGCCAGATAGCGGGTGTAGGCATTGTCGTACTGGGTTTGCAGCGCGGCCTGGCGCGCCGTCAACTGGGTCTGCAGCTTGGCGTTGGCGTCCTTGCGGCTGGCGATCTGGCCGGTGCCGGTCTTGGTCCAGCTGCCGACCAGGGTGTCGAGCTTGCCCAGCACCCCGCTTGGCGAGCTGCTGCTGACCTTGCCGAAGATGGCGTCCAGGCCGTCCGGATTCACGGCCAGCGCCTTGTCCAGGCGCGTCTTGTCCAGCGACAGCGTGCCGTCGCGCTGGGCGGTGATGCCAAAGGTCACCAGGCTGGCGCCGCCCACCGAGGTGCGCAGCAGCGACTGCATGCGCGACTTGAGCGAGGAAATGCCGGCGTCCGACGCGTAGATGCCGCTGGCGGTGCCGCTGCTGGCATCGCCGGCCGCGGTCAGTTCGGCCAGCGCGGCATGCATCTTGTTCCACTGGTCGACGAAATTCTGCACATTGCTGGCGGTGCCGCCGCTGTCGCGCGCCACGTTCAGCGTGACCGGGGCCGCGCCGGGCGCCTGGGCCTTGGTGAAGGTCATCGACACCCCGTCCACCACATTGAAGGTGTTGGAGGCCTGGGTGATCTTGTTGGCCGGGGCGCCGCCCTGGGCGCCGAGCCAGACGATGGCGTCCTGGCCGGTCTGCATCACGGTGGTGTTGCCGGCGCCCAGCTGGGCCGCCAGGCCGGCGTCGCCCAGGCCGCTGGTATCGATGCCGACCACGCCGCCGTTCTGGCCGCTGACATTCGAAGTGAGCACCAGGCGCGTCTGGCCGTTGACGGTCAAGGTGGAGGCGGTGACGCGCGAATTATTGGTCGCTTCGATATTGATGGCGGCCGCGATTTCCTTGGCGCTCAGGACATGGTTGGCATCCTTGTCGCCGTTGGCCAGGCTGACGGTGAAACTGCTGCCGTCGGCCAGCTTGACCGCCAGGCTGCCGGCGCCGGCGCCGGTGACGGCGGAATCGCTGACACCGTTGAAGGACACCTGGCCGACCGTGGCCAGCTGCTCGACATAGAACTGGTAATTGCCGGCCGTGGCCGAGGCGCTGGCCGTGGCGGTGCCGACGTCGGTGCTGAAACTTGCCTTATTGGACACGACCGAACCGGTCGACGACATGCTCGACAGCGAGCTGCGGAAGGTGCCCATCGCGGCGCTGAGCTTGCCCAGCGCCTTGTCGATGGCCGCCGCATTGCTGGACTGGGCGTCCAGCATCGACTGGCGTCCCTGCACATACAGCTGTGCCAGTTGGGTTGCCGTGGATTTCGGATCGTAGGTTGGGACGTTGGTGGCCATTTCTCGTGCTCCGAGGAAATTAAATGAAGTGTACCAAGGTAAGAGGCGACCAAAGTAATGACTTCATGAAATATCCGCTTCAGCGTTTCATTTATGCCCGCGGTACCACAGTTGGGTTGCCAATTCATCATGGCGCTTGCGCTCTTGCGAATGCTGGGCCGTCACGGCGGCATGCTGGTGGCGTTCGAGCACCTGGCCCAGCACCTCGCGCTTGACGTAGGCGGCGGTCAGGGCGCGCTGCGACACGGCCATATCGGCCTCGTGCATGTGCAGGTTCAGGCGCTGGTGGTCGGCCAGCGCCATCACACCCTGCTTGTAGTCGCCGCAGTTCAGGGCCAGGGCCATGGGCAGGCGGCCGGAGGCGCCGCTGCTCTGGTACAGGTCGGTGAGGCGGTCGAGGGTCTTCTTGTAGCGCTCGCGTACGTTTTCCTTGGCGGCCATTTCCGTCTGCAGCTTATCGACTTCGTTGCTGCGCATGTCGACCAGGGTCGACAGGCTGCGAATGGTGTGCTGGGTGGGGGTCATGCCATCAGCCTTTCAAGTTGGGAGACGCAATGGGCGTACGGGGCCGGTTCCTTGGTCCCCTGGCACAGGAATTCTTCGATATGCGGGTTCAGATTGACCGCCTTGTCCGTCACCGGATCGGCGCCCGGCACATAGGCGCCCAAGGGGATCAGGTCGCGCACCCGTTCGTGGCGCGCCATCGACGCCTTCAGGGCGCGCGCCGCCAGCATGTGTTCGCGCGTGATCACATGGTTCATGCAGCGGCTGATGGAAGCGGCAATATTGATCGCCGGATAATGGCCGCGCTCGGCCAGTTCGCGCGTCAGCACGATATGCCCGTCCAGGATGGCGCGCGCGGTGTCGACCACCGGGTCTTGCTGGTCGTCGCCCTCGGCCAGCACGGTATAGATGGCGCTCATGCTGCCGTAGGGATTTTCGCCGTTGCCGGCCGATTCGACCAGCTGCGGCAGGGCGGAGAAGACGGACGGCGGATAACCCTTGGTGGCCGGCGGTTCGCCCAGCGCCAGCGCCACTTCGCGCAGCGCCATGGCGTAGCGGGTCAGGGAGTCCACCAGCAGCAGCACGTGCTTGCCCTGGTCGCGGTAATGGGCCGCGATCGAATGGCACAGCTCGGTGGCCATGATGCGCATCAGCGGCGATTCGTCGGCCGGCGCGATCACCAGCACGGCCTTCTTCAAGCCTTCCGGGCCGAGCGACATTTCGACGAATTCGCGCACCTCGCGCGAGCGCTCGCCGATCAGGCCCACCACCACCACGTCGGCCACGGTCTGGCGGGTGATCAGGCCCAGCAGCACGGACTTGCCGACGCCGGAGCCGGCCATCAGGCCCACGCGCTGGCCCTTGCCCAGGGTCAGCATGGCATTGATGGCGCGCACTCCGACGTCGAGCGATTCGACCACCGGCTGCTTCTTGAGCGGGTGGATGCGCGGCGGCTGGGCGTCGAGCGGATGTTCGCCGCCCAGCTTGCCCAAGCCGTCGATCGCTTCGCCGATGCCGTTGACCATGCGGCCCAGCCAGCTGTCGCCGATCTGCAGGCTGGAGCGTTCGGCCGATGGCAGCACGCGCGCGCCGGTGGTCAAGCCGCCGGCCCGCTTGAACGGCATCAGGAAGGTCAGCTTTTCGCGGAAGCCCACCACTTGCGCATCGAGCCATTCGCCCTCGACTGTCTCGATCTGGCAACGTTGGCCGGTATGCAATTTGCAACCCGTGGCCTCCAGCAGCAGGCCGGAAGCGCCCACCAGCCGCCCGGTCGGGGTGGCCAGGGGGACGTCGTCGAGTTCCAGCTTGCGCAGTGCGTCAGCAATCATTCTTCGCTCTCAGCCTCGTCGCCGCCATCGGCGGCCTGCAACTGATTATCGACCTGTTCCATGACCGCAGCAAGACGCTGGTGGCAACCGGCGTCGACTTCATTGTCGCCGGCCCGGATGCGGCATTCGCCCACGTCGAGGCGGGCGTCGCCGATCAGGTTCCAGCGCTTGGCGCGCTTGGGATCGACTTCCATGATGCGCTTGACCTCTTCCGGATTGAGGTAGACGTCGATCTCGTCGCGCGTGGGCGGCATCGAGGCCAGCGTCTCGTCGACCAGGGCCATGATCTGCACTGGCTGCAGGGCCAGTTCGGCGCGGATCACATTGCGCGCCACTTTGGCCACCAGGTCGACCACTTCCTTGCGCTGCGCGGCGCGGTAGTCGGCGCGCAGCTTCTTCAGCGATTTCAGCATGCCGTCCACCGGGCGCGCCAGGTGGTCGAAGCCGACCAGGGTTTCCTGGCGGCCTTCCTCGCGCCCCAGCTCGACGCCTTGCAGGCGGCCCGCTTCGAACCCTTCCTCCTGGCCGCGCTGCAGGCCGATCTCATAGCCGTCGCGCTGGCCCTGCTCGAAGCCTTCGCTGACCGAGGCCTGCCAGTGGGCGGCGTCGGCCGCCTGCCCCTGCGGCCGGCCGTGCTGGCCCGGCGTGTGCACATACTGCTGCAGGGGCGGGAAGCGGTAGGGGCGAAATTGCTTGAGCATCATTCGACCACCGTTTCGGCGAACAGCTGCACCTCGACCTCGCCGGCGTCGGCCAGCGCCTTGACGGTGGCCATGATTTCCTGGCGCGTGGCCTCGATGCGCGACATCGGCACCGGGCCGGCGCGCCGCATCATGTCCTCGAAAGCCTGGGCCTGGCGCTTCGGCATGGTCTTCAGCACCGCGTCGCGGATGGCCGGCTCGGCGCCCTTGAGCGCGATGGCCCACTGCTCGAGCGGCACTTCCTCGATGATGCGGGTGAGGGTGACTTCGGTCTGGGTCGAGAGGATCAGGAAGTCGTACATCTGCATTTCGATCTGGGCCACCATGTCCGGATCCTGGGCGCGCAGCAGCTCGACGATCTGGGCCCGGTTGCCGGGCAGGCGGTTCAGGATCTCGGCCACCTGGCGCACCCCTTCCACGCTGGTCGACTGCGAATCGAAGGAGGACAGGCAGCGGTTGACCAGCTCGTCCAGTTCCAGCAGCAGGTCGCGGTCGATCTCGTCCAGGCGCGCCATGTTCAGCAGCACCAGGTCGCGTCCTTCCAGCGGCAGGGCGTCCAGGATCTGGCCGGCCAGGGCGGGCGGCAGGAAGGCCAGGAACACGGCCTGCATCTGCACGTGCTCGTTGGCGATATAGTCGGCCAGCCAGCGCGGCGAGGCCCACTGCAGGCGCGCCATCTTCGGCCGCAGCTCGTCGCCGTAGATGCTGTTGAGCACAGTGTTGGCGATATCGCCGCCCAGCGCCAGGTCGAGCGAGCGCTTGAGGAAGGAGCGCGAGGCGCCGTGCACGCCGGACTGCTGGCGGTAGTCGTCGAAAAAGGTCTGCATGGCGGTTTTCACCGCTTCCACCTTGATGCCGCTCATGCGCGACATGACCTGGGTCACTTCCAGCAATTCTTCGCGCGAGAGGCAGCGCAGCACCGCCGCCGCCGGCTCCTCGCCGATCGACAACAGCACGATGGCGGCTTGCTCGACCGGGGTCAGGCCGCGCTCGTCCTGTTCCAGGCTATGGTTGGTGTCGGCCATTTTTCTGCATCCATTGTTTGACGACTTCGGCTACGCGCTCTGGCTCTTTCTCGGCCAGCACCTTGAGGTGGTCCACCATCACGTCGACCGGCGAACCGGCCGGCGGCAAATCGTAGTTTTCCAGCAGCGGCACCACCGGCATCTGGCTCGCTTCCAGGCTGCCGGTCTTGGCCGCCGCGGGTTCCGTGGCCGGCGCGCCCAGCGCTGCCGCCGGGGCGGTGGCGCCCGCGGCGGCGGCGCCGCCGGCCAGGGCCGCCGCGTCCGCCTGGGCCTGGCGTGCCGCGGCCGACAGGGCCGGCTTGGTGCTCGCCGCCTGGGGCGGCGCGAAGCGCAGGCCGAGCAGGCGCAGCAGCGGGCGCGCCAACAGCAGGTAGGCCAGCACCAGGGCCACCGCATAGCCGAGCCAGTTGGCCGACTCGACCACGGTATCGCGTTCCTGCCACCAGGGGGTCTCGGCGACCTTGGGCGGGAAGTTCATGGCGCTCACCACCAGCTTGTCGCCGCGTTCCTCGTTGATGCCCAGGCCGTTGCGCAGCAGCTTGTCGAGATTGGCGATTTCCGGCGCCGTCCAGCCCGTCTTGGGGAAGGGCGCCGCCGCATGGGCCAGCACCACCGCCACGTTCTGGCGCACCAGGCGGCCGCGCGCGCGCCGGGTCTGGGTGATGCTGCGGTCATAGGCGTACTGGCGCGTGGTGGCGTTCTTGCGCGCCGTGCCTTCGGGCACCTGGCCTGGCGCGCCGGCGCCGGACTGGGCCGCTGCCTGGGCCGCCTGGGCGTCGGCGGCCTGCTGCTGCGGCGGGCGGTTCGACAAGGTGCCCGGCACGCCCATGGCGATGCGGTTGCGGTCCTGCTCTTCGCGCATGGCTTCGCTGGTCACCTTCGGGTCGGCGCCGTATTTTTCAACGGTTTCTTCCACCTTGTCGTTGTCGACATCGGCGGTCACGCTGACGCGGAAATTATTGTCGCCGACGATGGGCCCCAGCAGGCCCTTGATGTTGTTGCGGATTTCCTCCTGCTGGCGCTTGGCGTTCTCGTTGCCGGACGTGGTGGCGTCGAAGGCTTCGGTCAGGTCGACGTGGGAGGACAGCAGGTTGCCGGCCTGGTCGACCAGGCTGACGCGCGCCGGGCTCAGCGATGCGACGCTGCCCGACACCATATTCACGATGGCGGCGATCTGTTCCGGCGCCAGCGCGCGCCCCGGCTTGGTGGCCACCACGATGGCGGCGGACGATTTTTCGCCGTCGCTCGACACGAAGGAGGTCGACTTGGCGATCGACAGGTGCACGCGCGCATGGGCGATGGCGTCGAGCGTCATGATCGATTGCGCCAGTTCGCCTTCCAGGCCGCGGCGGAAGCGCACATCCTGCACGAACTGCGAGACGCCGAGCGGATCGTTCTTGTCCATCAGTTCCAGGCCGGCCGGCAATTGCGCCGTCACGCCTTTGGCCGCCAGCAGCATGCGCACCTGGCCCAGCTTACTTTCCGGCACCAGCACCTGGCCGGTCTCCGGGTGGATGCGGTAGGAAATTTTTTCCGCATCGAGCACATTCATCATGTCGGCCGTGGCGACTTTCTCGCGCTGGCCGAAGACCGGCTTGTAGCCGCTCTGGTCCTTCCACAGGACCATCAGCACCAGCGCCGTCAGGCCGACGGCCAGCACCAGCATGGGGTACAGGCTCTTCATCACGGCCGGCGGCAAGGCCGGCGCCGCGGCGCCCCGCCAGCGTCCAATGGCGGACTTGAGGTTAGCGATCACGTCAGGTCTTTCGAGAAGGAAGGCGGAAACTGCAGCTTACAGCGGGAGCTTGATCAATTCATCGACGGCGCCCATCACCTTGTTGCGTACTTGCATCAACATCTGGAACGAGAGGCTGGCTTCCTGGCTGGCCAGCATGGCGCCGACCAGGTCGTCGCTGCGGCCGGCGTCGACGTCGGCCATCTTCTGGCCGGCATCCACATCCTGGGAGTTGACGCCGGCGACGGCGTCCTGCATGGTTTGGGCGAAGGAGAAGCTGGCGCCGGGCTGGGGGGCATTGAACTGGGCGGCAGGCGCGACGGCGTTGGCATTCTGAACCAGCTGCGCGGCGGCGTTGTTCAGGGATGCCAGATCGGCCTTGATCAGGCCAGCGAATTCATTTGCCATATAACACCTCAGGTTGGTTGCACCAGCGTTGGTGCAGCATTACCATTACTGCATCATACTTAACTTTCAGACAGCAACTAACAATCTGGTTGAATTGTTAAATGGTGCCGTGAAGGAACATGCATAGTAACCCGATTTCGGGCTCGCAACAACCGCTTATGAAATGCAAAACTTCTTATAAATCATGCACTAAGAGCTGTTTTGGCAATGTAAGGAAATTTCCTTGCGTAAATGAAGCTTACGCTGTGGAAATTTTTATGTAAAGACTTTTTGACTTTTGGGTTACTTGATTTATGGCAATACGGAGGGTTTTGAGTTATTCTACGCTTCCAGGATCGTCCTGAGCGGATAACTTTGCGATACGATTGCAGCAGACGGATGGCCAACCATGACTACCTCTCAAAGCGCTGTGCAATACGAAGTTCTTGACCCTTGCTTGCTGGGCAGGCCGGTGCACCGGCTGCCCGTGTTTGCTGCGCAGCTGCGCGAGGACCTGGCGCAAAGCATGCGCCTGAATGTGCACCGGCGCTACTGGGGCACCTTCCAGGTCGACGACGTTGCCTTCGCCCGCCTGGATGGCAGCGAAGCGCGCCAGCGCTGGCTGGGATTCGCGGCCCCCTCCGGCCAACTGGGGTTTGCGCTCGAGCGTAACCTCTTGTTAAGCGTACTGAATTACCGCTACGGGCGCGCCACCCGCGCCGATGCCGCCATGGACGAACAGGCCGTGCGCGTGACCGCTACCGAAGAGCGGCTTGCTGTGGTGCTGGGACAACAGTTGGCCAGCATCCTGTCGGCACGGATTGAAAGCAAGCTGCCGGAAGGCAGCCGCGACGGCGGCGACGCAGACGGCATCAAGGCCGACGCCGCTGCCGGCGCGGCCAGCCATCCCGCCAAGGGCAGCTGGGTGATCGCCGTCTCCCTGCGCGACGGCGAATTGCAAGGCAAGGCCTGGTTCTCGCTCGACAAGCAAATGATGGGCAATGTGCTGCGCGGCCTGCTGCCCGAGCGCGATGCCAGCAAGAAGGGCAGCAAGAATCCGGGGCCGCTGGCGGCGCGGCTCCAGGTTGGCGTGAGCGGCCGGCTGGTTTCCAAGGAAACCACGCTGGGCGCCATGTTTGACCTGCGTGTAGGCGATGTCATTCCCATCAGCCTGCACAGGGCAGACGTCATGCTCGAAGACTCCCGCCTGTTTACAGCTGCGGTAACTGAGCACAAGGGCAAACTCTGCTTAACTTCTTTTGAAGATATCGAATGAATATGATGAATAACCCCAACAGTTCCAACGACGCCATGCTGGACGATATGTCGGAGGAAATGATCATCGACCAGGTGGCGCAGGACTTGAACGATGTGCCGGCTGCGCGCGCTCCGCGGCGCGACTTGCCGGCCATGATGCGCAAGATCCCCGTGACGCTGACGCTGGAAGTGGGCTCGGCCCGCCTGTCGCTGCAGGACCTGATGCAGATCGGCCCGGACAGCGTGGTGGAACTCGATATGCTCGCTGGCGAGCCGCTGACCATCAAGGTCAACGGCACCGCCATCGGCCGCGCCGAAGTGGTGGTCGCTGGCGAAAACTACGGCCTCAAGGTCATCGATCTGGACGGGTTGAACCTGGACATGATGGCGCCATGACCCTGCGCCGCCTGGTGCCCGGCCTGGCGGCCGGGGCAGTGCTGCTATGCGCCTGCGCGCCGGCGTGGGCCCAGGATTTGCTTGCCGGCGTCGTCCCCGGCGCCAAGACCGAGCTCTCGGTGAAGATGCAGATCCTGATCGTCATGACCCTGCTGGGCCTGCTGCCCGTCATGGTCATGATGATGACCAGTTTTACCCGCTTCGTCATCGTGCTGTCGCTGCTGCGCCAGGCCCTGGGCCTGCAGCAGGGCCTGCCGAACCGCATCATCACCGGCGTGGCGCTGATCCTGACCTTGCTGGTCATGCGCCCGATCGGCGACGCCGTCTGGCGCGATGCCTTCGTGCCTTACGACCAGGACAAGATCGGCTTGCAGGACGCGCTCAAGATTGCCGAGAAACCGATCACGAAATTCATGCTGGCCCAGACCAGCAAGGCTGCGCTCAAGCAGATCGCCCACCTGGCGGGCGAGGATGCGATCACCAATCCGGCCGAGCATGCGTTTACCGTCAAGCTGGCGGCCTTTGTCCTGTCGGAACTGAAAACGGCGTTCCAGATCGGCTGCCTGCTGTTCATTCCCTTCCTGATCATCGACCTGGTGGTGTCCTCGGTGCTGATGGCAATGGGTATGATGATGCTGTCGCCGCTGGTGATTTCGCTGCCGTTCAAGCTGCTGCTCTTCGTGCTGGTGGATGGCTGGACCCTGACAGTGAATACGCTCGTGACAAGCATACAGGCCTATTAGATGCTGACCCCTGACGTGGCGGTCGACCTGGTGGTCGAAGCCCTGCACATCGTAATGATCCTGGTCATGGTGCTGGTGGTGCCAGGCCTGGTGGCGGGCCTGCTGGTGGCCCTGGTGCAGGCCGCCACCCAGATCAATGAGCAGACGCTGAGCTTCCTGCCGCGCCTGCTGGTCACCTTGCTGGCAATTATCCTGACGGGGCGCTGGATGTCCGGCTACCTGATGGATTATTGCGTGTCGATTTTCCAGCGCGCCGCGACCCTGGTCGGCTAGCGAGCCATGGAACAGGTCCTGGCAAACCTTCTCGTGTGGCTGACGGCGATCTGGTGGCCTTTCGTGCGCTGCATGGCCATGCTGAGCGCGGCGCCGGTGCTGGGCGAGATGATGGTGCCGGTGACGGTGCGCCTGCTGGTGTCGGTGGTGCTGGCGGTGATCCTGCTGCCGGTGACGCAGGGGCAGGTGGTGGCGGGGCTGGACCCGATGTCGGCGCACGGCATCGCCGCCACGCTGGAGCAGGCCGTGATCGGCGGCGTGATCGGGCTGGCCTTCCATTTTTCCATGTCCGTGATCGGCGTGCTGGGCTTCCTGGTTTCGAGCCAGGTCGGCTTTTCGATGGCGGTGATGAACGACCCGCTGAACGGCACCTCGTCCGACGTGGTGTCGGCCCTGCTGGCCATGCTGGCCATCGTGGTGTTCTTCGCCATCGACGGCCACCTGGTGCTGACCGGCGTGCTGGGGCAAAGCTTCAAGGCCTGGCCGGTGGGCGGCGGCTATCCGGCGCTGCTGCTGCAGACGGTGGCCTGGAACGCGGCCTGGATCTTCTCGGCGGCCATGCTGCTGGCGATCCCGGTGGTGTTTTCGGCATTGGTGGTGCAGCTGGGTTTCGGCTTCCTGAACCGGGTGGCGCCGACCTTGAACCTGTTTGCGCTGGGCTTTTCGGTGATCACCATCTTCGGCTTGCTGATGCTGGGCCAGGTGGTGCGCTTCATTCCGCAGCATTACATCCGCATGTCGAACCGCGTGCTCGACATGATCCAGCTCCAGATGGTGCCCCATGGCTGACGACAGCGGCGGCGACAAGTCAGAGAAGGCCTCAGCGCAGAAGCTGAAAAAGTCCCGCGACGAAGGTCAGGTGGTGCGTTCGCGCGACCTGGCGACGGCGCTTGGCATCCTGGTGTCGCTGAAGATCTTTGTGGTCATGCTGCCGTCCTACCTGCTGGAGTTCCGCGAGATCTTCTACCAGTCGTTCGCGCCCCTGGAGGGTGAGGGCGCGCTCGATAACGTCATGAGCACGGTCTGGAGCAGTTCGGCCTTGCTGCTGGTGAAGATGCTGCTGCCGCTGTTCGTGGTACCGCTGTTCGTGGTGCTGGGCGCCATGGTGCCGGGCGGCTGGGTCATGAGCGCCAAGAACCTGCAGCCGAAGTTCGAGCGTTTCAGCCCGGTGAGCAACCTGGGGCGGCTGTTCTCCAAGAAGCACGGCTTCGAGCTGCTGGTGTCGATGGGGAAGGCGGGGGTGCTGCTGTGGGTGCTGGTGCATGTGGGCACCGGCACGGTCAGGGAATACACCCGCCTGCAGGGCCTGGGCCTGAACGAGGCGCTGATCTCGGGCTCCGGCCTGATGCTGAACGGCCTGATGGCGATGGTGGCGGTATTCATCATCTTCGCCATTATCGACGTGCCGGCCCAGGCTTACTTCTTCGCCGAACAGCAGAAGATGTCCAAGCAGGAGCTGAAGGAAGAATACAAGACGCAGGAAGGGCGCCCCGAAGTGCGCCAGCGCATCCGCCAGCTGCAGCGGGCCCTGGCCGAACGCGCGGCGCGCAAGATCATTCCGGGCGCCGACGTGGTGATCGTCAACCCGGAGCACTATGCGGTGGCGCTGAAATACGACGAGAAGCGCGCCGAGGCGCCGTTCGTGCTGGCCAAGGGCGTCGATGAGATGGCGCTGTATATCCGCAAGCTGGCGCAGGAGAACGGGGTGGAAGTGCTGTCGCTGCCGCCGCTGGCGCGCGCCATTTACAATACGAGCCAGGTCAACCAGCAGATTCCCGTGCAGTTGTACCAGGCGGTTTCCATGGTCCTGCATTATGTGCTGCAACTGAGGGCGTTCCGCGAGGGGCGCCGTCCCTCGCAGCCCAATCCGCTGGATGCGGCGCAGGTACCGGTTCCAACTTCCATGAGTGAGGCAGCTGCCATATGAATTTCCTGAGGGCTTTGTTCGCAGAAGCGGGACGCCACAAACTCGCCACGCCGGTGTTCCTGCTGGCGATCCTGGCGATGATCATCCTGCCGCTGCCGCCTATCCTGCTGGACGTCCTGTTCACTTTCAATATCGTTCTCTCCCTGATCGTGATCCTGGTCAGCGTGAACGCCAAGCGCCCGCTGGACTTCTCGGTGTTCCCGACGGTGATCCTGGCCACCACATTGGCGCGCCTGACATTGAACGTGGCCTCGACCCGCGTGGTGCTGCTGCATGGTCACCAGGGCACCGATGCCGCAGGTAAGGTGATCGAAGCCTTCGGCCAGGTGGTCATCGGCGGCAACTACGTGGTCGGCATGGTGGTGTTCGTGATCCTGATGATCATCAACTTCGCCGTGGTGACCAAGGGCGCCGAGCGTATCTCCGAAGTGTCGGCGCGCTTCACCCTGGATGCCTTGCCGGGCAAGCAGATGGCGATCGACGCCGACTTGAACGCGGGCCTGATCAACCAGGAAAAGGCCACCTTGCGCCGCAAGGAAGTGGCGACCGAAGCCGACTTTTATGGCGCCATGGACGGCGCGGCCAAGTTCGTGCGCGGCGATGCGATTGCGTCGATCCTGATCCTGATTATCAATATCGTCGGCGGCGTCGCCATCGGCACCCTGATGCAGGACATGAGTTTCGGCGACGCCTTCAAGCAGTATGCGCTGCTGACCATCGGCGACGGCCTGGTGGCGCAGATCCCGGCGCTGCTGCTGTCGGCCGCGGCGGCAATCATCGTCACCCGCGTGTCCGAATCGGAAGGCGCCGATTTCGAATCCCTGGTGGGCCAGCAGCTCCTGACGTCGCCGAATGTGCTGTTCAGCGCGTCGGCCGTAATGCTGTTCATCGGCCTGGTGCCGGGGATGCCGAAACTGAGTTTCCTCACATTTGCCGCGGTGCTGGGCTACGTGGGCTGGCGTATGTATCAGCGCCAGGGTGTGCCCGTCACCGACAACCTGGCCGCCATTGAGGCCGCGCTGCGCGAAGAAAAGGTGCCGGAGCTGGAGTGGCAATCGCTGCCCGTGGTGCAGCCGCTGCAGGTTTCCCTGGGCTATAAGCTGGTCGGCATGATCGATAAGGCCCATGGGGAAATGCTGACCAAGCGCCTGCGCGGGGTGCGGCAAAGCCTGTCCGAAGCGATGGGCATGGTGCTGCCGCCGATCAGCGTGCGCGACGACCTGAGCCTGAAGCCCACACAGTATGCGGTGTTGATGGGCGGCTCCACGATCGCGCTGTCGGAAGTCTTTGCCGACAAGCTGATGGCGATCCCGTCGCCGAATGTGTACGGCCAGATCGACGGCATCCCGGGCGTGGAACCGGCCTACGGCATGCCGGTGACCTGGATCGACGCCAAGGACAAGGCGCACGCGCTGGGCCTTGGCTACCAGGTGGTGGAAGCGCCTAGCGCTATCGCCACCCATGTCTCGAAACTGGTGCGCGAATACCTGCCCGAACTTTTCCGCCACGAAGATGTGTCGGCGCTGATGGACCGGCTGACGGCGCTGTCGCCGAAGCTGGCCGGCGCGCTGGACAAGGCTTTGACGCATACCCAGTTGCTGCGTGTGTTCCGCGTGCTGCTGCAGGAGTCGGTGTCGCTGAAGGATATCGTGCCGATCGCCACCACGCTGCTCGATTCGTCGGAGACCACCAAGGACCCGATCCTGCTGGCGGCCGAGGTGCGCTGCGCGCTGCGGCGCCAGATCGTCTCCGGCCTGTTCGGGCAGAAGACGGAGATGCTGGCATTTAACCTCGGCGGCGAGCTGGAAAATATGCTGCTTGGTTCCCTGAACCAGGCGCGCCAGAGCGGCAAGGTGGTGCTGGACAACTATCCGATCGACCCGCACCTGCTGGCGCAATTGCAGGTCAATATGCCGGTGGCGCGCGAGCAGATGAAGCAGCAGGCCACGCCGCCGCTGCTGCTGGTGCTGCCGCAGATTCGCCCATTGCTGGCGCGCTATGCACGGCTGTTTGCGCCAGGTTTGCACGTGCTGTCGTACAACGAAGTGCCGGAGAACCGCGAAGTCTCCATTATCGGTACCGTCGGTTAAGCCGGCGACGGCGCGGCGGGGATAGTCACCACGAAGCGGCATCCCTTGCCGCCCATGCCTTCGCTCAGGCTGACCGCGCCGCGCAAGCGCGTGGCCGCTTCACGCACAATCGCAAGACCGAGGCCGGCGCCTGGCACGTCGTGCGCCTTGCCGCGGTAGAAGCGTTCAAAGACCAGTTCACGCAGGTCGGGGGCGATGCCGGGGCCATCATCGGTGACCGACAGGGTGATTTCGCCGTTGCGGTCCTTCAGTTCGACCGATACCTGCCCGTCCCGGTGTATGTAAGCCAGGGCGTTCGCGACCAGGTTATGCACGATGGACTGGAAAGCATGCACTTCGACCTCCGTCTGCAGTGTATCCGGGGCTTCCAGCGAGAGCTCGATATCGCGGGCGGCGGCCGCCGGCACCAGGGCCGCAAGCTCTTGCCGCAGCAAATGGGCGGCATCGATGCTGCCTGCCTTGCCGTCCCGGTGATTGCCGATCTGGGCGAGGTCCAGCAACTGCCCCACCAGGTGCGAGGCGCGGGCAATGGCGTGGTTCATGCGCTGCTCCGCCTCCGTACGCTGTTCCGGTGTCGTCGCCATGCTCAGTACGTGGGCTTGCGCTGAAATCACCGCCATCGGCGTGCGCAGTTCGTGCGCGGCATCCTGGACGAAGCCGTGTTCGCGCTTCAGCTTCATGCGCAGCCTGGAGATCAGGCTGTCCAGCGCGTTCGCCAGGGGCTGCAATTCGGCGTGCTTTGCCTCGTAGCCGAGCGGCGAAAGGTTGTCGTCCCCCCGTTTGGCAATCATGTCCGACAGCTTGTGCAGTGGACGCAGGCCGCTGCGGACCGCCAGCCATACGGGCAGCAGGACGAAGGGGAAGGCAATCAGCATGTCCACCGTCAGTTCGCCGCCCATCCTCGACAGGATCCACCACGAGTCCTGCTGCGGGGCCGCCACGGTCAGAGACCAGCGTTTGTCCTGGCGCAGATAGACCCGGAAACGCTGGCCGCCGATCGTTGCGCCGCCGACCATTCCCGGCATGCCTTTCAGCTTGGCTTGGCCTCCCTCCGGGGAGATGAACAGGCGCTCGCCGTCGGCGTTCGACAGCCCGATCAGCAGCGCACCCTGCACGCGGTTGTTCCGATAGCTGTCGTTGACCAGGGTCGAGGTGGATGCGGCGATTGCCCGCGCTTCGCCGTCGCTTTCAACGGAGGAGATCGATGCGAACAGGCTATCGCCCAGCGCCTGCAGGTTGCTGTCGAAGGCTTGCTGGTCTGTGGCGGTATAGAACTGCCGTGCCATGAGCGTGATCCAGACCAGGCCAAATGCAATCAGCAGTGACAGGACGATTCTTCTGGCGAGGGTTGGGCGCAGGATGGTGTTCATGGTGCGATGAGATAGCCGATGCCGCGCACGGTGCGGATACGTTCCGCGCCGATTTTCCGCCGCAGGTTGGAAATGTGAACCTCGATGGCGCCGAAATCGAGCGCATCGCCCAGCGGTTCCAGGCGCTGGGCCAGGGTGCCTTTGGGGACCACCACACCAGGCTCGCGTGCCAGCTCCATCATCAGCTTGAATTCGCGCGGCGACAGGTCGAGCTCTGCGCCGTTCAGCCTGGCCACGAAACTGCGCGGCTCGATCTGCAGGTCGCCGATGGTCCATATTTCGCTGGCCTGGCGCGCGTAGCGGCGCTGCACGGCGCGGATGCGCGAAATGAGTTCCGCGGTCTCGAAGGGCTTGACAACGAAATCGTCGGCCCCGCCATCGAGTCCGGCCAGGCGGTCGGCGAGGGCGGAGCGTGCGGTAATGATGATGATGGGGACGGATATGCCGGAGCGCCGCCAGCGCCGCAGCAAGTCCAGGCCCGAACCATCGGGCAGCGACAGGTCCAGCAGCACGCAGTCGACGTCCAGTCCAGCGGCCATGGGCGCATCCGACGCCTTGCGCAGCCATTGGCTGCTGACCCCTTCGGTTTTGAGGGCTTGCTGGAGGGCGAAGCCCAGGTCGATATCGTCTTCGATGATGAGAATGTGCATGAGCGGAGTATATCCGCTCAAATCTTAAGCTTAGCCAAAGGTTGGCGCCAATAGAATTCGAGCATCAAAGAACAGGAGAGTTGAATGCACTGGTATCGATTCGGTTTGACATGCGTCCTTGCCGCCTCCGCCCCGGCTTGGGCCGCGCCGCCGCCGACAGGCCCCGACGAATCAATGCCCGTGGTGAAGGTTGACGGCCTTGCCGATCCGGACGATCAATCATATCGGCGCATGGTCAAGGGGATGGACGCTTTCGAGAAATACCGGCATCTTGCGCCGAATGCCAGCTTGCGTTACCGCTTGTACCCGCGCATACAAGGCGTGAAGCTGTCGGGCATTCAGGTCGCAATACAAAGCGAGAGCGGCATGCAGCCGGTCCCACTGGAAAAAGACCTGACCTTCACCTTGCCGCGCGATGCCAAAGCGCTGGAGGATGGCGCCAGGGTAGTCGTGAACCGCAAGTCGCGCAGCTTTGCCTGGGGGCCGGAAGTGCGTACGCCGGGCTTGCCGCCAAATACGCGCCGTCTCGGCGACCTGCGGCTTGAGTGCCAGATCGACCGCGCAGCGACCCTGCTGGTGGGTTTCAAGCCGCCGGCTTACCTGGTGCTGGATGCACTGGTCGACGTTTGCACCACCTATCCGGGAGCCTGGTTGTATTACGGCGAGCGCGCCGTTTTCAATGTGACGCTGGTCGATGGCGCGCGAAGACAAGCGCTTTTTTCCAAGTTCATGTACGGAAACATGCTCTTGAAACCGTTCCACTTGTTTTATGACTTTTATCCGGTGCTGACCGAGCGGACTTACAACATCAATATCTCGGATCAAAGCTGGTCCGACGACACGCTGGTTGAACTGGAATATATGGAAGATGAACCGGTGAGGGCAACGCTATGAGGCGCAAGATGATGCAGCTGGTCTTTGCATGCGTTTTTGTGTTGGGCTTGAGCGGTTGTGCATCGCTTGGATTTGGGGGCGGCAAGCCGTTGACCGCCGAAGACACCCGCCGCGCTTTGACGATCGGGACCAGTACAAGAGAGGACGTCAAGGAGGTCCTTGGCAGCGCCAGCGTCAATTCCTTCGCGAGCGGCTATGAGGTCTGGAGCTACGACTACAAGGTTGGACTGCCCGCGTTTGCCGGGTTTCTGCCGGTGTTAGGAACGCTGTCGACGATCACCGCCGCGGTCACGCATGAGCGGGAATTGGTGATCCTGTTCGACCCTGCCGGCAAAGTCCGAAAATTCCTTATGCGGGAGGGTGAATCGAAGGCCGAGGCGATGCTGGCACGCCAGGCGCCTGGCAGTCCGTCGAACAAGGGTTCCGGAGGCGCCACCCAGTGAAAGGACCAGCGCCACAAGACCGGTGGCGCTGGCAATTGATTTCGCGCGCCAGGGCGAAGCCGGCGTTTTCAGCGGACCACCACGGCGAGTAACACAGCACTGCCGAGCGCTTCGGGCTTGCGCCTGCGGGCGCGCGTCATGCCAGGGCGCGTACCGCATCTACCGCGTCGAGGATCGCTTCGCCGGTGGCGGGCGGCCTCAATGGTGGATTGATGCAGTAGTCGCCCGGAAATCGGGCCCGTCAAGTTCGATCTTAAAGCCAAGGATGCATCGGCCCTGATCAACGGTTGCACCGCGTCGCTGGCGGTTGCCGTGCTGGCGGCGAAGGACGCGCGCGATCTGCTGACGGACGCTTGCCTGTCCCTCGGGCTGACGCTGGAAGCCATGCATGCCGAGATGTCCGGGTCTACCCACGGATCCAGCAGGCGCGCCCGCATCCGGGGCAGATCAAGACAGCTTCCGCGGTGCGCAAACTGCTGTAAGGTTCGACCCGCACAACGCATGAAGCGCGCACCGTGCAGTTTCCGGGCGAGTTGCGGCGCACGGACATGCCCTATACCCCGTGTATCCAGGACGTGTAATCGCTGCGCTGCACGCCGCAGGTGTACGGTCCGGTCTTCGATGCGCTGGACTACATCGACACTATCGTGAGAAACGAGATCAACTCGGCCCCCGACAACCCGCTGATCTTCGGCAAGGACGGCGGCGGCTTCGAGATCATCTTCGGCGGTAACTTCCACGGCCAATACCTGGCGCAGGCGATGGATCTGCTGGCGATCAGCATCACCTTCCTTGGGTGGCGCTGACCGCAAATAGGCGGGATCGGATTGCCCTGGCCTTAGGTGCCATGTCGTTCTGTTTTCATTTTTAACGTGATAATATTGTCTAGAAATTAACTTACGGCAACGGAAGCAAATGTCTTCTTTTCTCTCCGCAGTATGTTCAATAGCAATTCTATTTTCGGCATCAACTTCCCTTGACGCTGCGGTAATCGCAAATTGCGATCGCATTGCGCCTGACGTGAAAAGGGTTTCCTTGGCGTCGATGAACATCAAAACGTTGATCTACTTCGCTGATGCGGATGGAAAGCTGTTTGCCGGCAGCCTGACCGGGCAAAGCAGCAGGCGCCTGACTGACCATGATTTTGAATTCGACATGCACATGAAGCAGTCCGCAAATGGCCGCTGGATCAGCTATGGGGGAAGGCGAAAAGGTGGACAGAGCGTGCAATATTGGCTATTCGACCGCCAGGCCAATGCAGATCGTCTGATTTATGAACATCCGGCGCACGGGATCCTCCCTTCATTTTCGCCGGACAGCAATCACCTCGTTCTCAGGGGAGCTTATGCACCGCGCTGGGATAACGATCCGGACGCCGGTCTTTTCCTGGTCGACACAGCGACCTTGAAACGCACAGAAATCAAGCCGCCGGCAACCATTCCGGCAAAGGAACTCATGACCTTGCCCATATGGTCAAAAGATGGCTCGGAACTGCTGATTTTGGCGCGTAGCGCACTTCACAACGGATATGAGGTTCCTTTTGAGGTCTACTCGTATCGCTTGTCTTCGAAGTCTTTCGAAAGGCTGATCAGAAGAGATGAGTCCGATGGCCGGCTCCATGCGCTCGCACGAGATGGCCGGGAGATCCCGGTTTCCGAGGATCAGGATCCTCGCTCATCCCGCAACGGACCGGATTCGGAAAGTTCGCCGGATGGAATCTGGCGCGCTTTTGTCGAAAGCAAGAACGTCAAAGAATCCGAATATGTGCTTAAGCTCGAGAACCGCAAGGGCCGATCGAAGTTGATCGCAACAATGGGCGCGACAACTTGCGCGCGGCAGCTTATCGCGGGTTGGCTGGACAATGACCACCTGCTGTTAAGGCACGGCTTTCTTGATGAGTTCCTCGTTTATGAGGCGAGCAGTGGCAAAATGGCTGAACTCCCGCAGGAGTTGAAGGCTTCGAAGATGTTCACCTGGTGAATTCGAACCGGCTCACGCGGGCTTGTTTGTTGTCGCTTTCTCGTCGCTGGTGCGCCATTGGCCATCGTCCCACCATTCCATGGCCAGAATGGTCGGAACCTCGTAGAAATCGTCACTGTCGTCGCGATAGATGCCGATACCGAGCGATTCGGCGAGTTCGGCGTCAAATTGCCTGAACGCCTGGCGCAATTGTGCGTCTGCCGATTGGGGATAGACTTCGAAGCACACAAGCCTGTCGCGTTCATCGATTGCGAGCAGTTGACGGGCGAGGACGCGTCCCGAGGCATTGCGGGCGTACACCACTTGTTTGTTGGCGTCCACCAGGCAGGCTACCGACGAATACTCGCAAATTCCACCAAGGCCCAGGCAACTGCCGACGTAGCTGCCCAGCATCAGGATCTCCAGGGGATCGGTCTCGATCGAAATTTGTAGAGTCCCCTCGCCAACGAATTTGCGCAACTGGCCGCCACCCCACGTGGCCATATCGATACGCGCATGCCTTGCGTACCAGGCTCGGTTCAGCGGGTGATCCAGGTAGGTATGCACGCCGCCCTTTGCATATCCGAGTAAAAAACGCTTCAATGCCTTGCGGTTGCCGCCATTGATACTGGCGTGCAGGCGAACAGCATGGCTTGCCGCGGTCGATTCCGACCGCAGGTTGAAGGGGCCGTCGATCAGTTGCCAAGCCATCGCGTCGAGTGCAGCGAGCTGGATGTAGGGCAGGCGGGCGAGGGTGACGCCGCAGTGGCGGGCTATCTGCTGCTCGCTCAAGTTTGCTTTTCCGTTGATTTGCTCCCGCAAACGGCGCGGCAAAGGGCTATCCAATCCATACTCGGTGCTCAGTGCAAGGATACGTTCGCAAGCTTCCGTTGCTGCCATGTCTTCCCATTGGTTGGCAAACCACGGCGTCCGAACCGCTTGCGCGAGAAAGCGGCGACGCGTATTGTATTCAAGGCAGCCGACCAGGGACATCGACTGCATCAGCCGCTTCGGTGCGGAAATCAATGTGCTCAGGACAAAGTCCGGCATCGCTTCCGTCAGTCCAAATAAACCATAACGAATTAGCGATGCGTCATTGTCGCGGCGGCAGGCTTGTTCGATGGCGCGCCAGGTACTGTCAGGCATTGCTGCGAGCCGCCGCCAGCCATCGGCGCCGACATTCGCGGCCAACGCCGCCAGCGTATGGTTTCCGGTTGCATCAGATTCGAACGGCGGAAGGCATAAGCGCACCTGAAGGGGCAAAAGTACTGGCCAGCTGTCGCGCAGTGTTTCGGCATTCTCCCAGCCACATGAGTAGTCGAACAGCATGCTGACGAATCGTTCTTGCCGTTCGCGAGGCAGGGCGAGCAATTGCCGCTGCAACTCCGGGAACATGGCTAGGCGGAGGCGCCATTGCGCAGAGCGGATTGCCGGATTCGGGAAGTCCCATTCACTCACCCGGAACAGCGAGAGCCAACGATCAGCGACCGTGCTTGTCATGGACTCCCAGCTGGTTTCCCGAAGAATGCGGGCGTAGCCTGGCTGCGTTGCGCAGTAATCCCAGGCGCTTCGGGCCCAATGGCGTCCGTCGTCGCCCAATGCTGCCAGCATGCGTCCGATGTCCGCGACCGGTACATCGTCGCAATTGGACGCTGTGCGCAATCCCGCCATAAGCGATTCCTGACCCCATGAGCTGGTGGGTAACTGGCAGCCGATCAGCGTGTAAACGACGCTGACGCCGCGGCTGAGGTTTTCCAGAGCGACATTGAGATAGGCTTCAAACTGCTTGTCGTCTTTGCTTATAGCGTCCAGGGTGCATAGCTGCTCGCTGTTCAAATGGGAGCTCGGCAACCGGCAGGACTGGTGCTTGAGCAAGCTTATAAGGTAGATGGGCTGGCGTTCCTGCGGAAGATTCAAGGCCAATTCTGCCCAGGCATGCGTTGCGGGCGATATGCCGCATATGCGCGCCAGGATGGCCAACAGCGCGCCGTGTGACGGGGCTCCAAGCGCGCGCCAGAGCGCAAGCCATGTGAGACGCATTGTGCTTGGCGCAGTGCGCAGCAGCCACAGGAAATGACGCCTGAATGCGACTGGTATGTTTGCATCCTCGATTGCGCCCCGTTGCGCCAGTAACCGTGAGACGCTCGGCGTGTGCTCCAGGGAACCGTTGCCAGGCCAGGTACTGCCGTCAGGACCCAGCACCGGAAACCGCTCAAAATCGTGGCGAGCAAAGAAGCCATCGAGCAAGCGGTCGTCCGCCAACCAGGCATGCAGGTCCGATTCGTTTTGCGAAGGCTTGGGCGGCTGGAATTTTGTGCCGCGGAATGCACGGGGATGGGCCGCCGTGGCGGCTGGCTTCGCGGGCTGCGACGTCTGTTGTGGCATGGCTGCCGGGGCGGTGTCCTGGGGCTCAGATATCGTCGCCCAGAACACTCGCCAGAATGCCGGCCAGACTGCACCCGCCTCGCGGGCGCTTCCAAGTGACTGCCAATCGGCGAGCAACGATCTGCGTTCAGGGAGAGTGGAGATATCCAGGTCTTCCAGTGGGCGACTTATGAGGACGGGGGATCCGGAATCTTCGTCAAGCTCGCTGACCCAGGCCTTAATGCCGGTTCGGCAGCGAACCAGGCTGATTAGAATTGGGTTGGACAACGGCGAGTAATCTGTGAATTTGATGGTGACATTCCTTGCGGTGCTATGGTAGCACGCGGTTGCTTGCCTGCCTTGCACGCAGACTGTATATCGCGTCTAATAACGGGTTTTTGATTTACTAACCTATTTGGGAATGGAATAGCGTTGAAATCCTTGCTGTTAAAGATCCTGGTCGGCGGCTTTATACTGGTGCTCGCATTGGTTTTGAGCGTGCTATTCATCAATCGCAAGGACGAGCCACCGTCCCAAACCACGCTCGATTTGCATCGCATCACAGAAAATGCGACTTCTGTGGATGACCGGGAAAATGCGTACGTATATGTCGCAGGCTTCTCCGCTGCCGACGATTCCGACGCGAGACGGGTTGGCCTTGATCGCGTTGAGTGGCACCGCACATTTTCTGCCACCTCCAAACCAGGTCGAATAGCTGAGTGGCCCGGTGCAAAACGCGATTCTTCCGAAATGCGTGATGCTGAGTTGAAGCAGTTTTCGAAGCTCTGCAAGGAAAACAATCGGGCCTGCGCAGATGCTATGGATCGAGAGCCGGCGCGCGTGGCGAACTGGATCCAGCGCGACGCGAAACTGATTGCCCGCTACGAAGATCTTCTCAACTTTACGCATTGGCGGAACTTATGGCCGAGCGATGTAACGTCGCCAATGCTACCGTATGGCCATGTCATGGAGGCCCAGCGCCTGACGCTGCTTAAAGCATGGCAAATGGCAGGTATGGGCGATGACGCAGGCTGCAAGGGTTTGCTCGAACGCGACCTACGGTTCTGGCGGATGACCCTCAGCGAGAGTGCAAGCTTGATTGAAAAGATGATCGCCGTCGCTGCGATTGAGCAGCATTTCATGATCGGGAATCTTGCTCTGCGCCGTTTGTCGCCTGCCAATGCCTCGAAAGCAATTCCGGCCGGATGGAGCGAGCCGATTACCAATCGCGAACGTTCCATGGCCAAGACAATGGCGAATGAATGGGCGTTCTTCGAAAAGAATGCCGCTGACGGTGCAAGGAATGAAGTTTTGGGGCAGAAGAAAGGAGCGTCTGTTTTCGATGCTTTCACCTCAGAACAATTCGCAGGGCGCTTGTTCCAGAAGCAGGCTACAAGTAACGCGTATGCGGTGCGCTTGATGGGAATCGTGAAGCTGTTCGACCACGATTATGCCGCTCTTCCAGGCGCGGCGGAGACTTTGTTGACGTCCAAGGAACTCGGTCAAAAGGACATTACTGAGATTGGCGTCTACAATCCGATTGGCCATATACTGGTTAATCTGAACAATTTGAGTGACTTCACGAAGTACGGATTCCGTGTCGCTAACCTGGAGGGAGTTCGCCGAGCATCGGTTCTGGCAGCTCAGTTCCGGTCCAACGGGGTGGAGGCCGACGAGGTGAAAGAACTCTTGGGAAAAGCCGATTTGCGCGACCCATACGATGGCAACGCATTCGGATGGAATTCAAAGGAGAATGCGATTGTGTTCAGGCGTACCCTGTCAGGCAAGCCTGACTTGAACATCGCTTATTGAGTCATCATCGGGGGCTCGAGGTTGTCGCCATCTGTCTGGTCGAGCTTCCAATCGCCATCTCCCATCAAGTGCAGCACATGGGTATGGTGGCGTAGCAGCGTATCTTTGTGCGCAACACTGATCAGGGTAATGCCTTGTTTGCGCAGTTGTCCGTAAAGCGATGCTTCGTTGGCACTATCGAGGGCGCTGGTCGCTTCGTCCAGAATAACGATGCGCGGTTCCTGGACCAGCACGCGGGCGAAAGCCAAGCGCTGCTGTTCTCCCACCGACAGCAGTTTTCCCCAGTCGTGTACTGCGTCAAGGCCGCCAACGCGCTCAGCGAGACTTGGCAAATGGACTTGTTCCAGGACGTGCAGCAGATCCTGGTCACTCAGGTTCGACTGAACGCTGGGATAGATCAGTTGGCTGCGTAGTGTGCCGGGCTGCAAATAAGGCTGTTGGGGAAGGAAAAAGAATTCACCCAGCGGAGGCCGGTGTATCACGCCGCTACCGGCGTTCCATAAGCCGGCAATCGCGCGCAGTAAGGAACTTTTTCCGCATCCGCTGGGGCCGGTAATCAGTAATGCGTCGCCCGGTTTCACCACAGCCGTCAGGTCTCTGATCAGCACCCGTTCAGATTGTGGAGGGCACAGTGTCAGCGACTCGAATGACAGTTGTTTCGCCGGACGGAACTGAATTCTAGGCTGCGTGTCGCCGGTCATGCGTTCGGTTGGCAGCACAAGCCTGGATAAAGTCTGCAGGCGTTCCGTGCCGGCCACGAATCGGCTCAGGCTCTCGAAATTTTCGACGACGACACCGACTGCGGAGAGCACTGCGGCAAATGCTCCTGCTGCCTGGATGGCCCGCCCCACCTCCAGCTCACCGGATAGAACCTGTTCGGCCAGGATTACTCCTGGCAATATCAATGTCAACTGGCTGAAGCTGCGCTGGAACAGATTCAACGCCCGCTGCCTTTTGATCAGCCTGGCGAAGTTGTGAAATACCTTGTCGAACTTACTGTCTATGTAGGAACGCTCCTGTTCCTCGCCACGGTAGAAGGCGATGGCCTCGGCATTCTCACGCAAGCGCATCAGGCTGAACCGGAAATCCGCTTCCCGTTGCAATTGCCAGAAGTTCAGGCGGATGAGGGGATTGCCAAAATAATAGAGTGCGATGATGGTGCCCGCTAAGGCATACGTGGCC
The DNA here is from genome assembly GCF_000425385.1 of Pseudoduganella violaceinigra DSM 15887. Taxonomy (GTDB): domain Bacteria; phylum Pseudomonadota; class Gammaproteobacteria; order Burkholderiales; family Burkholderiaceae_D; genus Rugamonas; species Rugamonas violaceinigra. Next base: position 285,385 of record NZ_AUDI01000004.1, read on the forward strand.
AGCACGCCGACCAATAAATGCGAGATCGACCAGAGCACGGCACTGAAAGCAACCAGCTGCATAATCGAGCCAAGGAAGATCAACAGGAAATGGATAGACCTTCCGGTGAAAGTGTTGATGTCCTCGCTGATGCGCTGGTCGGGGTTGTCGATGTCGCTGTTTGCCAGGAGTTCGTAATATTTGCGCCCGTTCAGGTAGCCATTGAGGAAACGGCCGGTGAGCCAGCGCCGCCAGCGGTTGGCGAAGAGGTCGCGCATATAGTAATAAAACGCGTAGGAGGGCACCGCAAAAGCCAGGACGAGCAAACTGGTGCGCACGGAGTTCCAGAACCGGTCGGCTTCTCTTCCGGCCAATGCGGACGTCATCTCGCCGGACTGGTTGTTCAACATGACCGCCAACTTGGTCTCGACCAGCATGAGAACGACCAAGAGCATCAGCATGCCCCAGGCTTCCCATTTTTTCTCCTCCAGCCAAAAGGGCTTGGCGACATTGAAGAATTGCTTCAATGCAGCAAGCGATAGCGGGGCGGTTCGACGCCTTCCGCGGCTCGGCGCCGAGGCTTCGCCGGTCGCTGTCCTTGCGGCAGAGGAATGCGGAATATCCATTTTCTTGCTTTCAGGCTAGGATGTGCCCAAGCATACGACTCAGCATGGGCGCGCTCTGTGCGGAAACGGACATAGCGCCCGTTTCCTTTCGCTGCATTCAATCAGCTCCAGCCCCTGGCGCGTACCCGACAGGAAAAAGCCCGGGATATCGAAGGTATTGATCGGTTCCACCAGCAGCGGAATGCCGGCTTTTTTCAACGCCACGGCCGCGAACTTGAGGTTCCGGACCAGGACGGCGCGGGCATCGGCATCGTCCACGCCTTGCGGCTTGACGCCAACCAGGCAGTTGATGCGCTGTGTGCCCAGCACGCTAGCATAGGCCAGCGCCGTTTCCACTCCCTGCTCGAATTCGGCCACCCGGTTCGGATGGCCGCGTTCGCCGCCCGTCCAGTCGCCTGCCGGGAGGTTGTGCAGCACCATTTCGAGCTGGTGCTGCTGCAGTTGATGGGCGGCGATCTGCGACAGGCCGATGGCGGACACGTAGCGCGTATCGCGGCCGAAGTACTTGTTCATTTCCTCGTAGACCCGCAGGGGCTTGACCGGGACGTTGTCGTAGTCGGTCTTGCGCAGCATGGTGCGCTTGCGGTTCTGGCATTGGGCCACCCGGCCGGTACGGTCGCGCAGTCGGCCTGCGGCCTTCCAGTCTTTGGCTGCTTCGATCAGCACCGGGCCCGGACGGCCGGAGCGCATCAGGTGGAGGCTTGCTGGAACACGCGCGGCACCTGGGCCGGTTCCAGCACCGTGGTGGCCAACTTGGTGACCGGCTTGGCGATGGCGGCGATGTCCACGCCCGGAAATCTTCCTTGTGCAGGCGGGCGCGCGGCGCCTGGCCGGTGATGCACAGGATGGGAATGGAATCGGCTTGCGCCGAATACAGGCCGGTGATCATGTCGGTGCCGGCCGGACCGGAAGTGCCGATGCAGACGTTGATATTGCCCGGCGCGGCGCGGGGATCGTGCCCGCCCCGGCCTCGTTCGGGCGCCAGCATGTTGCACCGCACGCGCCGCCGTTCCTGGCCGCCAATCCCGACGTGCAGATATCCTTCAACCTGACCGACCAGGTGATCGACCTGGTGCGCGAGGGCTATGACCTCGGCATCCGCATCGGCGGCGTGATCGATCCCAGTTTTGTCGCGGTGCGCCTGGCGAAGAACCGCCGTGTTGTATGCGGCACGCCGGAGTACTTTCGCACGGCATGGCATTCCGCGCACGCTGGACGACCTTGCGCAGCACAACTGCCTAGCCTTCAACTTGCAGGGGGCCAGCAGCACGGCTGGTATTTCCAGCAGGGCGGCAAGCCCGTTACGGTCAAGGTGCAGGGGAACCTGGATTGTAATGATGGCGAATTACTGCATCGCTGGGCGTGCGAAGGACTGGGACTGGCGTGGCGGTCGACGTGGGAAATCCAGGCGCAGCTGGCGGAGGGCAGCCTGATCACGGTGCTGGACGATGTTGCGCTGCCGGACTACGACATCATGGCCGTCTACGCTTTTTTATCGACGAACTGAAAGCGGTTTACGCGCAGCCGGATTACTGGACTAGGCCGACAGCGCTTCGTTCGGCAAGCGTGGCTGGGAAAGGAATACCGCCACTTCCGCCATTGCCTTGAAGACCGCTTTGCTGAGCAGCGAAATCTGGGCGCGCGAGGGATCGTTATCGAGTGAATTGACCGGCGTCAGCTCGCGCATCAGGCGCGCCCGCACGATCTGCAGCCCGCAGCGGCCGATGATGGTGGCGATCTGCGGCAGCAGTTCGCGCATCTGCTGCATGGCTTCATTGGTGTGCGCGCCGATTTCCAGCACCACGCCAAGTTCGGCCGGCTCCATCTGCACCACCACCTTGCCGATATCCGGCAAGTTCATTTCCAGGCGCACCGCTACGCGCGGGCGCCGGCGGCGCGGCTGGTCGGGCGCTTCTTCCTCGCCGGGATCGCGCGCCACCACGCGCAGCGTCAGCTTTTCCGCGCCCCAGGCATACACGGCGAAGCGCCAGGCGTCGAGGTCGGAAATCAGGCCCGGGTAAGGGCGGCTGTCGCGCAGCACGGCCGGCGGCGGATCGGCCATGAACAGGCTGGCGGGGACATGGCGGCCTTCATTCTGCTGCAGCATGGCGGCGCGCTGCTCGCTATAGGTGCGCACCATGACTTGCCAGGACGCGGCTAGCAGCGATGTATCGGGGTTATGCCAGACCAGCTGGCGCAAGGGGAACAATTGGTTGGGCTGCATCGACAGCGATTCCTGCGCCAGCATGGCGCCGGCGGCGGCACCCGCAGCGGCAGCGGACTTCGCGGCGGCCTGGCCTGGCTGGGCGCCTTCCATCGCTTCGATCAGCGCACCGACAGCGGCAGGCAAGCCGCCCTGCAGGGAAAACTCCGGCGTATCGCCCGGGGGCTGGGCAACTGGCGGCACCGGCTGGGCGTTGACCTGGCCGGGAATCTCGCGCACCTGGCGATCGTGGATGCTCAGGGCCGGATTGGACGGAGTGACGCGATCGATTGCCATAAAAACGGATAGTAATACGGCGATGTACAAAAAGCCAACCGCGCACGGTTGGCTTTCTCAAGCAAGCTGCGATATTACTGCAGCAGGGACAGCACCAGCGAGGACTGGCTGTTCGATTGCTTCAGCATGGCAGTGCCAGCTTGCAGCAGCATTTGCGAAGACGTCATGGTGGCCGATTCGGAAGCGAAGTCGACGTCCATGATGCGGCCGGTGGCGTTCTTGGTGTTGGTCGAAATATTGGACAAGTTGTTGTAGACGTGGTCCAGACGGTTCGACACGGCACCCAGCTTGGAGCGCAGTGCGCCAACCGAGTCAATTGCGGTGGCCAGCTTGTCGATGCTGGTGTTGGCGGCGGCGGCGGTGCTGATTTCCGCACCGGCTGCGGCGCCGGCAACGCCATTGTCCTTGAAGCCGGTAGCGGCAGCCAGGATGTCGGTGGAAGCCTGGGTCAGCTCTGCAGTGAAGTTGGCCGCCAGGGTTTCGCCGGTGCTGGCGCCGATCTGGAAGGTGATGGCAGCGGACAGTTTGCCTGGCGCAGCGCCACCGGCTTTTTGCAGCAGGGTGGTGCCGCCGAACTTGGTGTTGTTGAAGATGTTCGACAGTTCGTCGCTCAGGGAGTTGAATTCCTTCTGCATCGCGGTCTGGTCGGCCGTGGTCGAGGAGCCGTCGGCAGCCTGGGTGGCCAGGTCTTTCATGCGGTTCAGAATGTTGGTGGTCTCATCCAGCGCGCCTTCCGAGGTCTGCATCAGGGAGATCGAATTCTGGGTGTTGCGCATGGCCACCGACATGCCGCTGGTCTGAGTCTTCAGGCGGGTTGCGATCTGCAGGCCGGCAGCGTCGTCCATTGCCGAGTTGATGCGCAGGCCGGTGCTCAGGCGGGTCATCGAGGTCGACAGCGAGGACTGGGTGCGGGAAATCGAATTTTGCGCGGACAGCGCCGCTGCATTGGTGTGAAGGCTCAGCATGCTAACTCCTGGGTGGTGGGTTCAAATTGAGCAGCGGTTCTTTTTCTGCGCTCTCATAAGTACAAGACGACCGTTTGGCGGGATGCATTAAATGCCGAGTGGAAATTTTCTTCGATTTTTTTCGGCCGCATGAAACGAAAAAAGCCAACCGCGTACGGTTGGCTCTTCCGGGCAGTCGAAGCGATTACTGCAGCAGCGACAGCACCAGGGAAGACTGGCTGTTCGACTGCTTCAGCATGGCGGTGCCGGCTTGCAGCAGCATTTGCGAAGACGTCATGGTTGCCGATTCGGAAGCGAAGTCGACATCCATGATGCGGCCGGTGGCGTTCTTGGTATTGGTCGAAATATTGGACAAGTTGTTGTAGACGTGGTCCAGGCGGTTGGACACGGCGCCCAGTTTGGAACGCATGGCGCTGACCGAATCGATCGCGGTCGCCAGCTTGTTGATGCTGGCGTTGGCGGCGCCGGCCGTGCTTATTTCCACGCCGGCAGCGGCGCCCACCGTGCCGTCGTCCTTGAAGCCGGCGGCGGCAGCCAGGATGTCGGTGGCGGCCTGGGTGCGTTCCGCGGTGAAGTCGGCGGCCAGGGTTTCGCCGGTGCTGGCGCCGATCTGGAAGGTGATCGCTGCGGACAGCTTGCCTGGGCTGGCGCCGGCTGCCTTTTGCAGCAGGGTGGTGCCGCCGAACTTGGTGTTGTTGAAGATGTTCGACAGTTCGTCGCTCAGGGAATCGTATTCTTTCTGCATCGCAGTCTGGTCGGCCGTGGTCGAGGAGCCGTCGGCAGCCTGGGTGGCCAGGTCTTTCATGCGGTTCAGGATATTGGTGGTCTCATCCAGTGCGCCTTCCGAAGTCTGCATCAGGGAGATCGAATTCTGCGTGTTGCGCATGGCCACCGACATGCCGCTGGTCTGGGTCTTCAGGCGGGTGGCAATCTGCAGGCCGGCAGCGTCGTCCATTGCCGAATTGATACGGAAGCCGGTGCTCAGGCGGGTCATCGAGGTCGACAGCGACGTTTGGGTGCGGGAAATCGAGTTTTGCGCGGACAGTGCAGCTGCATTGGTATGAAGACTCAGCATGATGACTCCTGGGTAGTTGGTTCAATTTGGGCAGCGGGGCATGCCTGCGTTCACAAAAGTACAAGACGACCGCCGGGAGGCGCGCATTAAATTCTTAATAGAAATTTTGCGCTTTTGCGGCCCCAAATGAAAAAAGCCAACCGCGTACGGTTGGCTTTCCTGGGGATGCTAAGCGATTATTGCAGCAGCGACAGCACCAGGGAGGACTGGCTGTTCGACTGCTTCAGCATGGCGGTGCCGGCTTGCAGCAGCATTTGCGAAGACGTCATGGTTGCCGATTCGGAAGCGAAGTCGACGTCCATGATGCGGCCGGTGGCGTTCTTGGTATTGGTCGAGATGTTGGACAAGTTGTTGTAGACGTGGTCCAGACGGTTCGACACGGCGCCCAGTTTGGAGCGCAGCGCGCCGACAGCGTCGATGGCGGTCGCCAGCTTGTCGATCGATGCATTGGCGGTCGCGGTCAGCTCGGTACCTGCGGCTGGCACGGCTGCACCAGTGTCCTGGAAGCCGGTGGCTGCGGCCTTGATCAAGCCTGCCGCGCCGGTACCGCCGCCGGCGGTGCCCAGTTCAACGGTGAAGTCGGCCGCCAGGGTTTCGCCCGAGCTGGCACCGATCTGGAAGGTAATGGCAGCTTGCATCTTGCCGCCAGCCGAGTTGAACAGCGACGTGCCGCCGAACTTGGTGTTGGTGAAGATGTTCGACAGTTCGTCGCTCAGCGAGTTGTATTCCTTTTGCATCGCAGTCTGGTCGGCCGCGGTGGAGGAACCGTCGGCAGCTTGGGTGGCCAGGTCTTTCATGCGGTTCAGGATGTTGCTGGTTTCGTCCAATGCGCCTTCGGCGGTCTGCATCAGGGAAATCGAATTCTGGGTGTTGCGCATCGCAACCGTCATACCGCTGGTCTGGGTTTTCAGACGGGTTGCAATTTGCAGGCCCGCAGCATCGTCCATGGCCGAATTGATGCGCAGGCCGGTGCTCAGGCGGGTCATTGAGGTCGACAGCGAAGACTGGGTGCGGGAAATCGAGTTCTGTGCGGAAAGGGCGGCCGCGTTGGTGTGAAGGCTCAGCATGCTAACTCCTGGGAGGTTGGTTCAAATCGAGCAGCGGATCTTTCTCTGCGCTCTCAGAAGTACAAGACGACCGCCAGGCCGCGCCTATTAAATTCCTGACGGAAATAATTCGGGAAAATTCTGCGCCATGTAAAAGGGGGCCGAGGCCCCCTTGTCATTCCTTACATATTTGGATAGTTCGGGCCGCCGCCGCCTTCCGGCGTGACCCAGACGATATTCTGGGTCGGGTCCTTGATATCGCAGGTCTTGCAGTGAACACAATTTTGCGCATTGATCTGCAGGCGGTCCTGGCCTTCGTCGGTCTTGACGAATTCATACACGCCGGCCGGGCAGTAGCGCGATTCCGGACCTGCATATTTGGCCAGGTTGACATTCACCGGCACCGAGTTGTCCTTCAGCGTCAGGTGGATAGGCTGGTCTTCGGCGTGGTTGGTGTTCGAGATGAACACCGAGGACAGGCGGTCGAAGGTCAGCTTGCCATCCGGCTTCGGATAGGTGATCGGCGCGAATTCGGCAGCGGGGCGCAGGGCCGCGTGGTCCGGAGTCGAGTGGTGCAGGGTCCAAGGGGCCTTGCCGCGGAAAACGATCTGGTCGATGCCGGTCATCAGGGAGCCCAGGTACAGGCCCTTCTTCAGCCATGGCTTGACGTTACGCGCCACGTGCAGCTCTTCGTGCAGCCAGGATTGCTCGAAGGCGGTCGGATAGGCCGCCAGCTCGTCGGCAGCGCGGCCGGCGCCCAGCGCCGCCACCACGGCTTCGGCCGCCAGCATGCCGGACTTGATGGCAGCGTGCGAGCCCTTAATGCGGCTCATGTTCAGGAAACCGGCGTCGCAGCCGATCAGGGCACCGCCCGGGAACACCAGCTTCGGCAGCGATTGCAGGCCGCCCGCAGTGATCGCGCGCGCGCCGTAGGAAATGCGCTTGGCGCCTTCGAAGAAGGTGCGGATTTCCGGGTGGGTCTTGTAGCGCTGGAATTCTTCGTATGGCGACAGGTATGGGTTCTCGTAATCGAGGCCCACCACATAGCCGACCATGACCTGGTTGTTTTCCATGTGGTACAGGAAGGAGCCGCCATAGGTCTTGCTATCCAGCGGCCAGCCGGTGGTGTGGATCACCAGGCCAGGCTTATGCTTGGACGGGTCGATTTCCCACAGTTCCTTAATACCGATGCCGTAGGATTGAGGATCCTTGCCCTTGTTCAGGTCGTACTTGGCCATCAGCTGCTTGCCCAGGTGGCCGCGCGCGCCTTCGGCGAACAGGGTGTACTTGCCGTGCAGTTCCATGCCCAGCTGGAAGTCGGGACCTGGCTCGCCGTCGCGCTTGACGCCCATATTGCCGGTGGCAACACCTTTGACCGAACCATCATCGTTGTACAGGATTTCAGCACCGGTGAAGCCAGGGAAGATTTCCACGCCCAGGGCTTCGGCCTGCTGGCCCAGCCAGCGCACCACATTGCCCAGCGAGATGACGTAATTGCCGTGGTTCTCGAAACACTTCGGCAGCATGAAATTCGGGGTCTTGTAAGCCTTGGATTCAGTCAGGAACAGTACGCGGTCTTCAGTGACTTCGGTGTTCAGCGGCGCGCCCAGCTCTTTCCAATTAGGGATCAGTTCGGTGATCGCCTTAGGATCCATCACGGCGCCGGACAGGATGTGGGCGCCCAGTTCGCCGCCTTTTTCCAGCACGACCACGGAGGTATCCGCATTCAGCTGCTTGATCTTGATCGCTGCCGCCAGGCCGGCCGGGCCGCCGCCCACGATCACAACGTCGTACTCCATTGCCTCGCGTGGGCCGTACTGTTCTACTAGGTTGCTCATAGTATTTTTATAAGAATGTTGGAAAATTCGGTGCAGGAAATAGAACGAGTGTGCTCTTTTTTCCTTGGGATTGCAACGGTGGCGCCATTGTGAGGGCTAATATTAGACGTGGCAATCTAATAAGGAGGTTTTTTGTGTCATCATGGCGGAACAGAATCATGAGGAGTAGGCGGTGGGGATCGAAGTAAATTTTGAGGGAAAAATCGCCCTGATCACGGGCGCCTCCAGCGGGCTCGGCGCCCGTTTCGCCAAGGTGCTGGCCAAGGCTGGATGCCAGGTGGTGCTGGCCTCGCGCCGCAGCGAACGCTTGAAAGAACTGCGCGCCGAGATCGAAGCCGACGGCGGCGCCGCCCACGTGGTCACCTTGGATGTGACCGACTTTGCCAGCATCAAATCCGCCATCGCCCATGCGGAAACCGAGGCCGGGCCGATCGATATCCTGGTGAATAATTCCGGTGTGTCAATGACGCAACGTTTGCTCGATGTGTCGCCCGAGGATTACGACTTTGTCATGGACTGCAACCTGCGCGGCGCCTTTTTCGTGGCGCAGGAAACCGCCAAGCGCATGATCGCGCGTTCCAAGGGCGACTCGCGCAAGCAGCACCGCATTATCAATATCGCTTCGGTGGCGGGCTTGCGCGTGATGCCGCAGATTGGCGTGTATTGCATGAGCAAGGCCGGTGTGGTGCAGATGACCAAGGCCATGGCGGTGGAGTGGGGCAAGTATGGGATCAACACCAATGCCATCTGCCCGGGGTATATCGAGACTGAAGTCAATGAAGACTACTTTGCCAGCGAGCAGGGCAAACGGCTGATCGATATGCTGCCGCGCAAGCGGGCCGGCAAGCCGGAGGACCTGGATGGGCTGATGCTGTTGCTGGCGGGGGATGAGGCGCATTTTATCAATGGCGCCATTATTTCGGCGGATGATGGGATGATGGCTGGCTAAAACCGGTAAACCGGGGTCAGACCCCAGGGTCTGACCCCGTACGGTCTCCGGGCCACGGGGAGGTTCGAGGTCTTTGATTTTTTAAGAAGATCAATAGCGCACCACCACCAACAGCCTGGGCGCAGACGGCGTCAGACCCTCGGGTCTGACCCTGGTTTACCGGTTTTACCGGGCCCCAGCCAGCTTGTGCACCAGCTCCGTCGCCGTCGCCGCCCCAAACTTGCGCATCAAACTGGCCCGATGCATCTCCACTGTCCGCGGCGACAAGCCAGCGTCGCGCGCAATCATCTTGCTGGTCTTCCCTTCGACAAGAAGCGCTGCAATCTCGCGCTCGCGCGGGGTGAGGGCGGCCGACACCGGCCGCTGCTCCGACACATCCTCGAAAGTCCAGATCCCCGCACCCAGCGGCTGCGCCGGATCGAGCGCCCGTCCGGTCACATGGCACCAGAACAGCTCACCGCTGGCGCGGCGCATGATGCGCTCATCCGAATAGCGCCCCTTGGCATTCATGATGGGAATGATGCGGTCGCCCGTGCGCAGGTATTCATCCTGGGTCGGGTACAGCACCTGGAACGACTGCCCTTCCAGCGCGCCCGCAGCGTAGCCGAACATGGCGCCCAGCGCATCGTTGCCGGCCTGGATCACGCGGTTATCGGACACGCACATGCCCACCGGGGCGTACTTGAAGATGGATTCAAAGTCGATCGGCATTGCGGTATTTCTACGGTATTGAAGTTTGGGCGGGCGTATTCTATCCTCAAACGCCATCTGGCCAATTAAGCAAGGAGACATAATGAATAAAATTTACCCGGATGCCAAGGCCGCCCTGGCCGGTATCGTGGCCGACGGCCAAACGATTGCCGTCGGCGGTTTCGGCCTATGCGGCATCCCGGAAGCCCTGATCGCCGCCCTGCGCGACAGCGGCGCCACCGGCCTGACCGCCATTTCCAATAACGCAGGCGTGGACGGCTTTGGCCTGGGCCAGCTGCTGGAAACCCGCCAGATCAAGAAAATGATCTCCTCCTACGTGGGCGAGAACAAGGAATTTGCGCGCCAGTTCCTGGCCGGCGAGCTGGAGCTGGAATTCACCCCGCAAGGCACGCTGGCTGAAAAGCTGCGTGCCGGCGGCGCAGGCATCCCCGCCTTCTTCACCAAGACCGGCGTCGGCACCATCGTCGCCGACGGCAAGGAAATCCGCGAATTCGACGGCGAGCAATATGTGATGGAGCGCTCCCTGGTGGCCGACGTGTCCCTGGTCAAAGCCTGGAAGGCCGACAAATCGGGCAACCTGGTGTTCCGCAAGACCTCGCGTAACTTCAACCCGAACGTCGCCGCTGCCGGCAAGATCTGCGTGGTGGAAGTGGAAGAAATCGTGGACGTCGGCGCCATCGACCCGGACGCCGTGCACCTGCCGGGCATTTATGTGCACCGTATCGTATTGAACGCCACCCCGGAAAAACGCATCGAACAGCGCACCGTGCGTGCCAACTAAGGAGAAGACAACATGGCATGGACTCGTGATGAAATGGCCGCGCGCGCGGCAAAAGAGCTGCAGGACGGCTATTACGTAAACCTGGGCATCGGCTTGCCGACCCTGGTCGCCAACTACGTGCCGAAGGACATGGAAGTGTTCCTGCAGTCGGAAAACGGCCTGCTGGGCATCGGCCCGTTCCCGACCGAAAACGAAGTGGACGCCGACCTGATCAACGCAGGCAAGCAGACCGTGACCGCGCTCCCGGGCGCCGCCTACTTCAGCTCGGCCGACTCGTTCGCCATGATCCGCGGCGGCAAGATCAACTTGGCGATCCTGGGCGCGATGCAAGTGTCGGAAAAGGGCGACCTGGCCAACTGGATGATTCCAGGGAAGATGGTGAAGGGCATGGGCGGCGCCATGGACCTGGTGGCTGGCGTCAAGAAAGTGGTCGTGCTGATGGAACACGTCGCCACCGCCAAGGATGGCTCGACTTCGCACAAGCTGCTGAAGAAATGCGAGCTGCCGTTGACGGGCGTGGGCGTGGTGGACTTGCTGATCACCGACCTCGGCGTCATGGAAGTGACGCCAACCGGCATCAAGGTAACCGAACTGGCGCCCGGCGTCACGCGTGAAGAGATCAGCGCCGCCTCCGGCGTCGAACTGAGTTTTGCGTAATCGCAAGCCACTGGCAATAAAAGTCGAGCTCTGGCTTCTCGAGGAGCTTTTCGCTTCGCGACGCGCAGCGAAATGTCCGATTGCCAGAGCTCGACTTTTATTCTGAGACCAACGTTCGGGTTTCTTCCGATGCGTCGCAGCGGGATTCGCCGACGATCCAGTCGGGAATGCAGTCGAGCTCTTTCATCCATTCCAGGATGTGCTGCCGGCACAGCGAACAGGGATTGGTGCGGTAGATGATCTCTGCAACGCCTGCCAACCGGCGGTCATGATTTTCGCTGCATACGTGCCGCACACTCATGCCCAGTGCGTGCATTCCATGTTCATCGGCTTTGATGCGCTCCAGCGCGCTGGCGATAATCTGTTCATCTCCTGGCTCGTAGTTGTTGATGAAGAGTTCAATTTCATCGCTCCTGAATAGCCGGCTCATGCGGCGCCAGGCGGACCAGCTCCGCAAGCACCTGCCCGCGCAGCGTCTCGTCCTCAATCAGAAAATCAAGGCCGTCGAAGTATTCGTCGGGATCGTCGATGAGTTGCTGACCGAGGCGGCGCACCACTTCAATCGCTGCAGGCAGGCCGTCGAGTTCGATGATGGCAATTTCGCCCGCGAGATCATTGCGGTCCCAGAAGCGGCGCAGGGCCGCGGCAGCTTCCTGATTGCCATGCACCGCAAGCTGCCCTACCACATTGGCGATCTGGAATATGTTGTGTTCTTCGTCGGCGCTCTTGAACGCTTCGATAACCGCGGCACACAGTTTTTCGTCGCGCGCAATCAGGCCATACAGCCATTTTTCGCGCGAGTCTTCGCATTGGCGGTCGTAAGCACGATTATTCAGGCAGGCATCAAGGATGATGTCGAACAGGCCGTCGGTGCCATATTCCTGCACGTGGATGAAGGCACTGCCGCGTCCATCGTGCAGCGCTTTGGTGAATTCCTGTGGAGTGAGGCGGGGGACGGGGTGTTTTTGCATGCCGGCACTGTAGCAGAAGCCAGGGGACGCCGCGGCGTCCCCTGGCTGGCTTACTGGCCTTTCACGTAGGTGTATTTACGTTTGCGGGTCGATTTGATTTTCGGTGCGACTTTCGACGAATCGATCGGCGACGGCGTGTAACCCGAGCCGATCACCACCGAGACGCGGCGCGTGGTGCCGTCGGCCAATCGGACCGGCACGCCGCTGGCCAGCACCGGCGATGGCGGCAGGCCGCCGCCGGCGAAGCTGGCGGAGCGGTTGCCGCCGCAGATGCCATCCGCCCCGACCGCGCCGGAGGCATTGAACAGGTTGACGACGTAGCCGCGCGCTTCGCCCAGCGCGGTGGAGCAGCTGGCGCTGCTGCCCACGATAGGGCGGTTGGTGCTGAACATCACGGTGCCGCTGACGATCAGGGCCGAAGTCACGACCTGCTCGCCCTTGGCCAGCTCCATGAACCAGCCTTTGCTGCTGCCATTGGGCAGCGCGGCAGGCGAGTTGCAGTCCGTGGTGGCGGTGTTGTTGGTCAGGCCATTGTCCATGTCCAGGCCGCCCGCGTCCGTCAGCGGCTTGTTGGCCAGGCTGTCCAGCACGACGTAGAAGCGGTTCTTCACCGAGGTGTACGGATACTGCCAGGACAGCGGGTGTTCGCGGTCGCCGCTGCCCAGGGCCAAGTAGACCGAGCCATTGCTGTACAGGAGGGAGGGCGCGAAGATGAATTTGCGCGGACTGGTGGTGTCGTTGGTGTAGGCGACGCGGTACATGCGCCAGCTGGAGGGGCTAAGGGCGCCCTTGCTGGTCGGGCCGTCGATGAAGTCGATGCGGTAGACATTGCCGCCCAGGTCGGCCGCGTAAGCATAGTCCGGCATGCCGTCGCCATCAATGTCGACCATGGAGATGTCGCCGACCACGCTGCGCTTGGTCTGGAAGCTGGCGATCTTGACGCCGGTCTCGGCGTTCAGGATGTAGATGAAGCCACCCTTGCCGCTGGTGCAGGTCGGCGCGCCGGTGTTGGCGTCTTCGCAGTTGTCGTAACCGCCGCCGACCGCAATCAACGGCGCCGTGGCCGAATTGCCCTTGATGAAGGCGACTGACGGGGTCGACCAGGTCTGGCCGATGCCGTCGAAGCCGCTGGTGCAGCCGCTGTCATTGCTCAAGCTTGGGCAGCCGACCGACCACATCAGCTTGGGAGAATCGATGTTGGTGACATTCAGGCCGTACAGCATGCGGCCGCCGCGCCGCATGGTGGGGAACAGCCAGATCTTGCTGTTGTCGGCATTCTGGTACACGCCGGTGGAGCCGTCGAAGAAGTAGTCCTTCTGGGTGCCGACCGCCGCCACGTCGCCGGGGCCGGCAACGTTCGGGTAGTTCACCAACGGCGACTGGTCTTTCAGGCGCTGCAGGCGGCTAAAGAACTCGGGCGCGATGAAGGCCCAGCGCTCGCGGCCATTGCTGGCGTCAATCGCGCGGAAGGTGCCGTCATTGGCGCCATAGAACACGAAGACGTCGGTATCGTTGTAGGCCAGCGGCAGGGGACGCGAGTGGATCACGTCGCCGTGGATCGACGGACGGGTCTTGGTGGTCTGGCCCAGGCCGCGTTCGTTGTTCACGTCGGCGCCCTTGATGTAGTTGACCAGGTCGGCCGACAGGCCGCTGCTGCTGGTATCGAAGTCCACCAGGGTGCTGCCGCTGGCGGTGCGGGTCAGGACTTTGCGGTTGACCGCATAAGTGGGGGCGGTCGCGGTCACGGTCGGGTCGTTGCCGTTGCGCAGGGCCTGGCCGACCGCGCCTTTTTCCACCAGCGGGCCGTCCGGCGTGTCCGAGTACACGGGTTTGCCTTTGCAGGCGCTGGCCGGATCGGGGTTGATGCCAAGGTTCTGCCAGTAGGCCCCATTGTCGGTGGTCCACCAGCTGACGGCGCAATCGGTGACGAAGCCGGTGTTATTGTTGACCGCTTCCTCGCCCAGGAAGTCGCCCAGTTTGACATCGGCGCCTTTGACGATCAGTTGGTAGCGCTTCAGGTTGCCGAACCAGCGCGGCTTGGCGTCCGGGTCGGGGCGGAACATGCCGATGAAGACCTGGTTCTGGTTCTGCGAACGGTTGGTGGAGTTCACCGGCAGCGAGGTCGAGGCAAAGGTGGAGTTGACCGCCAGTACTTCGCCGATGATCTGGTTGAGCGCATCGACGATGGCTTGCTGGTTCTTGGCGGCGAAATACTTGCCGCCGCCCGCTTTCGCCATGCTCAGCATCAGCTTGGTGTGGGTAATATTCTGCTGCGCGTTATAGACGTCGATCGTGTAGAACACCACCTTGGATTTCAAGGTGCTGCTGGGGATGGGCACGCCCTTGTCATGCATGAAGCGGGCCCACTCGTCGGCATTGAAGGGGGCGCTGTCGACCGTTTCACCGGTAGTGGCGGCATTGGTGACGGTGGTGTTGAGGCCATTGATCGCCCACGAGAACTGGCCTGCCGGGCAGAACAGGCTGCCATCGTTCAGGGCCGAACCGATCTTGCAGCCATCGGTATAGTTGGCGCAGGTGCTCGGCCAGGGCGCCTTGTTCAGCTCGGCCGCAGCCGCGCCGGCATCCGAATAGCAGACTGAAGTCTGGCCGATATTGGTGGTGCTGGTCTCGGTCTTGGTCGAAAAGTTCGGCAAGCCCAGTTGTTTGGTGTCGCCGCCCAGGCCCGACAGCAGGCCCGTGTTGATGCTGTCGTCCTTGGTCGGACCACTCTGGTCCGGGTTGGTGACGAAGATGACGATGGTCTTGGCGCAGCTCGAGTCGGCGGTCAGCGGTGACTTGAAGGTGCCCCAGCGGCTGGTGTAGGCGGTGGGGTCGGCCAGCGTGGCCGGCGTGGCGGACGGCGAATAACCGTTCAAGCCGCCCAGGTAGTTGTACACGTCGTACAGCAGGTTGCCGTACATGGTGTTCGAATTGCGCTTTTCGTTCGGATCGGTGATGTTGCCGTCGATCGTGTCCAGTTTCGCGTTAAAGGCGGTGCGCGCCGCGGCGCTCATGGGCTGGATGTTGAAGCGTACATAGCCGCCGTTGTCATTGGCGTTACCGGCCGTGACATACTCAAGGAGGCCGACATTGACCTTGTCGTCCAGGCCGCCAATCGCGCTCTTGATCGCCCGTACTTCGGACTGGCCCTGGGTCAGTCCACCGGGCCATTTCTGCGCCTGGCGCGACCAGTTGGACGTATTGTCCAGCACGATCAGGATACGCGGGTTGATCGAGGTGCCGGCCGAGGCGCCGGTGAAGATATCGATGTCATCAGCGCCAGCTGGGAACGACAGCAGTGTGGCACAGGCACCGAGGCTGGCGGCCACGGCGGTTAATAGCTTTTTTGGCATGGCGGGCTCTCTTAAAAAAGCGTGGCGTGTTTATTTACAGCTGGTTTCGACGCTGTCGGCGGAAACCCGTACCGCGACCCCTTGCACCATATCGACTTTGGACTGGACTTGCGCGTCGACGCTGGAGGCCATCATTTCCCAGGTACTGTCGGCGCACATCGAGTTGCCTTTCTGCCCCTGGCCGCCGACGATGCCAAAGTCCTGAGTGGCGCCCAGGCTGCAGCCCTGGTCTTCCGTATTGCCCAGGTCCAGTTCACTGGTCTTGATGCTGCGCGCCTTGACGCAAGACGGTTTGGCCAGCGTGGTGACGATATCGCTCTTGCCATCGCCGTTGACATCGCTGCAGCGCACATTGCTGTTCTTGCAGGGATTGGCCAGGGAGTCTTCCGGGGTCTGGAAGAAGCGCGTGCTCGACATCGCTTCATCGAGCACGCGCCGACTGGCGGCCACGCCTTCGTCGCGGTTCTGCATATTGTTGACGACCTGGATGCTCGATTTTCCCAGGTTGAAGGTGGACATGGCGAGCATGGTGGTCAGCACCAGCATGATCAGTGCCATGAACAGGGTCATACCGCGCTGGCGATGGAGTGCAGGGGATTTCATCAGGATTTCCTTCCAGCCACGTTTGGCAGACCGATCAATGAAGTAAACACATGGCGCTTGAATTTGTCGTTGGTGGGGCCATACACATTGGGCTTGCCCTTGCTGTCCAGGCCAAGCGTGTAGCTCTTGGCGTCGATCTGGCCGACCGACGGGGTCAGGGTGCGCGCCAGCAGGTACAGCTTGAGCGACACCACATTGCTCCAGTTGGTGACGGCGCAATCGGCCTTGTGGCAGTTGGCGGCGCTGTCGGTATCGGAGGTGTAAATGTCGGCCACGCCGTCGGCATTGCTGTCGATGCCATATTCAATCTGCATGTTCTCGATACCCTCGGACAATGGCACGACCTGGACCGAGAGGACGCCGCCGTTGCTGACGACTTCCGCGCGCTTGAGCGTCGGAATGCCGTCGCCGGCCATGCTGTTGTTGGCGATGAAATAGATATGCGTCAGCAGGCGGCGCAGGTCGGCGGGGGTGCCGCTGCCTGGCGTGCTGTTGCAGTCTTTCTTGTGCAGGGTGAAGCCGCTGTCGATGGCGGCCACCTGGAATTGATTGAGCGGGTCGCTGGACCCCAGTTCGGCATCATTGTTGCAGGTCGACGCCTGGAAAAAAGGCCCGCCGGCGCTGGCGGCATCGCAATCGGCGGCGCCCACCACGCAAGTGTCGGTGTGCCGTACCACCACGATATCGGTGTTGGCCTTGAGGTCGGGCAGGCAGGTGATGGTGGTGCTGTTGTCGTAGCCCTGGACGGGCAGGGCGATGCCGCTGCGCAGGTCGGCCAGGTTGGTCGAGCAGGGGTCGGGGGCGGCAGCCGGCAGCGCCAACTGGGCCGGGTCGAATTCGGCGAAAAAGCCGGCGTTGCGCAAGTCGCCCGTCATCAGTTGCATGGCATAGCGTCCGTTCTCCACCTGGCGGTTGGCGCGTTCGACTTCCGATTGCGCATTGCTATTGCTGAAGAATAGGCTGGTGAGCCCGGCTAGCAGCATCAGGCCGATGGCAATCGACACCATCAGTTCAACCAGGGTAAAGCCGTGCTGGCGGCGGTCACGGTGCATGTGCAGGCTCCTCATTTGCAGGCCAGTTGAGGAATCATGACCTGGGCGGCGATCAGGCGGCGGTAGGTCTCGGTGCCGAACTTGTCCTTGCCGCAGTCCAGGTTGGGGGCCTGGGTCGGGTGCAGGCCTTGCCAGGCGACGGCCACCTGGTAAATGCCGGGGACGCATTTGCCGTCCGCCGGGTCGGGCGCCTGGAGCTGCGTGATACAGCCGCGCGCACCGATCATGGCGCCGACCTTGGCGTTGCCGTGATCCGTCTCGGCCGCGCCCTTCAGCGCGTTGCTCCAGTCGCACAGGTCGCGTGCCGCACCCACGGCGACCGTGCTGCAATCGCCGGGCTGGGTGTCGCCGGTGCCGATGCCGTCGGCCACGTAGGCGGCGCTGTTGGCGGGATTGCCTTGCAGGCGGGCGCTCATATCGTCCAGCAGGATGACGGCCTGGGCGCGCTGGTAGGATTCGACCGAACCAACGCTGGCCTTGGACTGGAAAATCGCGATGCCCAGCAGGCCGAACGCCAGGATCACCAGGGTCACCAGGATTTCAATCATCGAGATGCCGTGTTGGCGATGCATGAGAGGCCTCAGCATGATTTGGCTTGCACGTTGGGACGCCCGCCCAGGTCGACGGTGATGCAGCGGGGCTTGCCGTTGGTGGCCGAGACATTGAACTGCAGGTTGCCCGCGCCCTTGACGCGCCCGGCCGGAGTGAAGGTGACGCCGCCGTTTGGACCGGTGACCTTCACGCTG
Organism: Pseudoduganella violaceinigra DSM 15887; assembly: GCF_000425385.1. Taxonomy (GTDB): domain Bacteria; phylum Pseudomonadota; class Gammaproteobacteria; order Burkholderiales; family Burkholderiaceae_D; genus Rugamonas; species Rugamonas violaceinigra. The sequence goes on from NZ_AUDI01000004.1 coordinate 303,237, forward strand.
GAACGCGTGCTGAAACTGGCCAGGACCGGCTCGCCGGTATTCGGACTCAGAATGGCCCAGCCCGTTTCCCAGCTGGTGGAGGGCGTCATCTTGACATCGGCATTGCGTTTGATGGCCTCGCTGCGCGCACGCAGCAGGCTGCTGAACAAATCATTGGTGGTGGACTTGATGCGCTGGTTGGTGATGAAATCCTGCATGGCCGGTACGCCGACGCTGGCCAGGATCAGGATGATGCCCACCGTCACCATCATTTCGATCAGGGTAAAGCCGGACTGGCGCTCCATGGCGTCACCATTTATCTGCCGGCAACTTGCCGCCAGCCTGGTCGATACTGAGGTTGCCATCGCTGACCTGCTTGCTGCCGGCTACGGGCGTGGCGGTGATTTTGAAGGTGGGCGGCGGGCCATCGCTGGTGTCGATGGTAACGGTATAGAAGCGGGAAACCGCAGGCGGGGTGGGGATATTCAGGTCGCTGAGCGTGTTCTTGTAGACGCGCGCATCGGCCAGGAATTGCTGCTCGCGCTGGGCCAGCTCCAGCAAGTACTCTTGCGCGGCTGCCCGGTTGCCGCGAAGGACGTAGCGGCTGTAAGAGGGAAGGGCGATCGCAAGCAGCAGGCCAACGATTGCAACTGTGGCCATGACCTCGATCAGCGTAAATCCTCGGTGGCTGGGTAACTTCATGCCTGGCTTCCGAATAATTATGCGAATTAGTGAGTTCATTCTAGTTTCCATGTTTCCATGTGTCAACTTTTGGTCAATGACTCCTCGTTACAATCAAACCACAAAAGAAGACGGGCCGCATGCAGAATTGCGTGCGGCCCGTGGCGGATGTTGCTGAATTGCAGGAGTACTTATTCGCTAGTAGCGGCCAGCGGTTCCTGTGCCGCCGGCTGGACTGGCGCCGAGTCGGGGTGGGCCAGTTCGCGCTGCAAGGTTGCCGAGTCGAGTTCGCCTTCCCACTTCGCCACCACCAGGGCGGCGACGCCGTTGCCGATAAAGTTGGTGAGGGCGCGGCATTCGCTCATGAAGCGGTCGATGCCAAGGATCAGGGCCATGCCGGCCACCGGAATACTTGGTACCACGGCCAGGGTCGCGGCCAGGGTGATGAAACCGGCGCCGGTGATGCCGGACGCGCCTTTCGACGTCAGCATCGCCACGCCGAGAATGGTCAGCTGCTGCATCAGGGTCAGGTCGGTGTTGGTGGCCTGAGCCACGAACAGGGCCGCCATGGTCATGTAGATATTGGTGCCGTCCAGGTTGAAGGAGTAGCCGGTCGGGATGACCAGGCCGACCACCGGCTTGGAGGCGCCGAGTTTTTCCAGCTTACGCATCAGGGAAGGCAGGGCGCTCTCCGACGAGGAGGTGCCCAGCACGATCAGCAGTTCTTCCTTGATGTAGGAAATGAAGCGGAAGATCGAGAAGCCGGTGTACTTGGCGATCAGGCCCAGCACGATGATCACGAACAGGCCGCAGGTCAGGTAGAACGAACCCATCAGCTTGGCCAGCGGCAGCAGCGAGGCGATACCGTACTTGCCGATAGTAAAGGCCATGGCGCCGAAAGCACCAATCGGGGCGGCCTTCATGATGATGTTGACCATGCCGAAGAAGGCGTGCGAGACCTCGTCGATCAGCTTGTGCACAGGGCGGCCGCGTTCACCCAGCAGCGACAGGGCGAAGCCGAACAGCACAGCCACCAGCAGCACCTGCAGGATGTCGCCCTTGGCGAAGGCATCGAACACGGTGGTCGGGATGATGTTGAGCAGGAAGTCGACCGTGGTCAGCGACTTGGTCTTGTCCGTGTACTGGGCCAGGGCCTTGGTGTCCAGGGTGTGCGGGTCGGCGTTGAAGCCGGCGCCGGGCTGGATGAAGTTGGCCACGCACAGGCCAATGATCAAGGCGAAGGTGGACACGATCTCGAAGTAGAGCAGGGCCTTGCCGCCGACGCGGCCGATCTTCTTGACGTCCTGCATGCCGGCGATGCCGCTGACCACGGTGCAGAAGATGACTGGGGCGATGATCATCTTGATCAGCTTGATGAAACCGTCGCCAAGCGGTTTCATGGCCACGGCGTCAGTCGGCAGGTAAATGCCGAGCAGTACGCCGCAGAAAATGGCGAACAGTACTTGTACGTACAGTATCTTGTAGAAGGGCTTCTTTTCCATGGTGAGTTGCCTCAGTAGTCTCCGAATATTCTCATCATGACAAATCAGTTGCAATGACGCTATTGTGTGTATCCCTATTGTGGAAAACCACAATACGTTGTGCAACAGTACATTGCAATATAATTAATGCATGTCATTGCAAGCCTACCTTGAAACCTTCCCCAGCCTGGCCGAAGGCGTTTATGCCCACCCCTCGGCGCAGATCATCGGCGACGTCAGCGTCGGCCGCGATTCCTCCATCTGGTGCAATGCCGTGCTGCGCGGCGATGTCAACCGCATTACGATCGGCGAGAAAAGCAATGTGCAGGATTTCGCCATGTGCCATGTTTCGCACAAGTCGGCGGCCAAGCCGGAGGGCGCGCCGTTGACGATCGGGAACTACGTCACGATCGCCCACTCGGTGCTGCTGCATGGCTGCACCATCGGCGACGAATGCCTGGTCGGCATGGGGGCGATCGTCATGGATGACGTGATTATCGAGAAGCACGTCATGGTGGGCGCCGGCAGCCTGGTGGCGCCGGGCAAGGTGCTGAAGAGCGGGGGCTTGTATGTCGGCCGGCCCGCGGTGCGCGTGCGCGAGCTGACCGAAGGGGAGATTGCGCACTTCAGGTACTCGGCCGAGCACTACGTGCGCGTCAAGAACAACTATCTGGCGCAAACGCCTTAAGACTTTCTACTGGGCGACCCAGCCGCCGTCCATATTCCAGGCCACGCCGCGCATCTGGCGCGCCGCGTCGGAGCACAGGAATACCGCCATCGCACCCAGCTCTTCCGGCGTGACGAACTCGCCGGACGGCTGTTTTTCCGCCAGCAGGGCGGCTTTGGCCGCTTCGTTCGACAAGCCTTCCTTTGCGGCGCGCGCGTCGACCTGCTTCTGCACCAGCGGGGTCAGGACCCATCCCGGGCAGATCGCATTGCAGGTGATGCCGCTCCTGGCCGTCTCCAGCGCCGTCGCCTTGGTAAAACCGACCAGACCGTGCTTGGCCGCCACATAGGCCGATTTGCCGGCCGACGCCACCAGTCCATGCACCGAAGCGAGATTGATGATGCGGCCCCAGTCGCGCGCCTTCATATGCGGCAGCGCCAGGCGGGTGGTGTGGAAGGCCGAGGTCAGGTTGATGGCGATGATGGCGTCCCAGCGCTCGGGCGGAAAATCCTCGACATTGGCCACATGCTGGATGCCGGCGTTATTGACCAGCACGTCCACCCCGCCAAATTTGCTTGCCGCATAGGCCATCATGGCTTCGATTTCGGCAGGCTTGCTCATGTCCGCACCGTGGTATCCCGCCTGCACCCCGAATTCGGCGGCCAGCGCTTCCTGCAGCCTGGCGATTTCTCCCGCGTCGCCGAAACCGTTCAAAACGAGATTGGCGCCTTCTGCCGCCAGGCTGCGTGCGATGCCCAGTCCGATGCCCGACGTCGAGCCGGTAACAAGCGCGGTTTTGCCGCGCAAAGTCGTGCTGACCATTTGGTCCCCTATAATTAGTTAGCCAATGTAGAATGTAGCGCAAAAACCAATAGCATGGGGAGTGAGGAATCGAATGCCAGAAGCCAAAATCAAATCCGTGCAATGTTTCTCCATGTCCGGCCTGCACACCATGGCGTACAAGGAATGGGGTGAGGAAGACAACCCGAACGTATTGGTTTGCGTGCACGGCGTGACCCGCGTTTCGGACGATTTCGATAATCTCGCGCAGGCACTGTGCAAGGATTACCGGGTGGTCTGCCCGGATGTGGTGGGGCGCGGCCGCTCGGGCAGCCTGGTCAACCCCCAGCTATACCGCCTGCCCCAGTACGTAAGCGATATGGTCACGCTGCTGGCGCGGGTGCTGGCCAACGGCGAAACCCTTAGCTGGTTCGGCACGTCGATGGGCGGCCTGATCGGGATCGGTCTCGCTTCACTGCCCGACAACCCGGTCAGCAAGCTGGTATTGAACGATATCGGCCCCACATTGGATGCGCTGGCGATCCAGCGCATCGGCGACTACATCGCGCAGGAAGTGCGCTTCCCGACATTCAAGGCCGGCGCCGAATTCGTGAAGATGGTGTCGACGACTTTCGGCGAACACACGGACGCGGAGTGGCATAAGCTGGCCGCAGACGTTCTGCGCCAGGACCGCGACGGCAGCTGGGTGCGCCACTACGATATGGGCCTGGCCCTGCCTTTCCAGTCGGTGACGCCGGAGTCTGCAAAGGCTGACGAAGCCATGCTATGGGCCGCCTACGATGCGATCCGCTGCCCGACGTTGCTGGTGCGCGGCGCCAATTCGGACTTGCTGTCGCGCGCCACGGCCGACTTGATGACGCAGCGCGGGCCGAAGGCCAAGCTGGTCGAAATTCCCGGAGTCGGCCATGCGCCCACCTTCCTGCACCAGGACCAGATCGCGATCGCCAAGGATTTTTTGTTGAACCACTAAGAAGGTAATAATGGAAATCAATCGTTTTCACGTAGGGAAGCGCCTGTCCGAAATGGCGGTGCACAATGGCACCATCTATCTGGCCGGCATGGTGCCGGAAACCGGTGGCGACATCCAGGCCCAGACCGCCGATGTGCTGGCGCAGATCGACCGCCTGCTGGCCGAGGCGGGCAGCGACAAGTCGCGTATCCTGATGGCGCAGATCTACATCACCGACCTGGCCAACTTCGCCGGCATGAATGAAGTGTGGGATGCCTGGGTTGTCGAAGGCCACACCCCACCGCGCGCTACCGTAGTGGCGCAACTCGCCCGTCCCGAATGGATGCTGGAAATCGTGGTGACGGCCGCACAAAAATAAGCTGCATGAGGTAAGAAGTAATGGTTTCAATCGCGGCTCTTAATAGCGCAACGACGGAGCAGCTGGCACAAGGCTTGTCCGCAGACGATGGAGCGCGCGTGCTCGCCGCGCTTGACCATGCTAGCCAGGCGTACAGTGGCCGCATCACCGGCCATGGGCAAGACGCCCTGGAATTCGCCATTGGAGTGGCCAGCACACTGGCCATCCTGCGCACCGATGCGGAAACCCGCATTGCGGCACTGATGTTCGAGCTTACCCTGCTCGACGCCGACACCGCTCCATCGATCGAACCGCGCTACGGCAAGGAAGTCAACGACCTGGTGGCAGGCGTGCGCCAGCTGATACGCCTGCGCGAACTGACGCTGGCGTCCTCCGGCAGCGCTGCGCGCACCAAGACGGCGGCCCAGCAGGCCGTCTCCCAGGTTGAATCGCTGCGCAAGATGCTGCTGGCCATGGCCAGCGATATGCGCGTGGTACTGGTGCGCCTGGCCTCCTGCTGCAGCACCTTGCGCTACTTTGCCGACATCAAGCGCTTCGACGATGTGACGCGCGCATATGGCCGCGAGACGCTGGACCTTTACGCGCCGCTGGCCAACCGCCTCGGCATCTGGCAGATCAAATGGGAGCTGGAGGACCTGTCCTTCCGCTTCATCGAGCCCGATACCTACAAGCGCATTGCCAAGATGCTGGAAGAAAAGCGCATGGCACGCGAGAGCTTCGTCACATCGTCCATTGCGCGCTTGCAGTCCGAACTGGCGGCCGCAGGCATCAAGGCCGAAGTATTCGGCCGGCCCAAGCACATCTACTCCATCTGGAACAAGATGAAGGGCAAAGACCTGGACTTCTCCGAGTTGTATGATGTGCGCGCCTTCCGCGTGATCGTCGACGACGTGAAGACCTGCTACACGGTGCTTGGCGTGGTCCACAACATCTGGACCCCGATCCCCAAAGAATTCGACGACTACATCTCCCGTCCCAAGGCCAATGGCTACCAGTCGCTGCACACGGTGGTGACGGCGGACGACAGCCGTCCCCTGGAAGTACAGATCCGCACCCAGGAAATGCACAACTTCGCCGAATATGGCGTGGCGGCGCACTGGCGCTACAAAGAGGAGGGCGGCTCCAACTTCAAAGGCCAGCAATACGACGAGAAAATCGCCTGGCTGCGCCAACTGCTGGCCTGGAAGAGCGAGGTGGCTGATGCCGTGGTCGGCAACGAAGACCAGCAGCGCGAATGGGTGGAAAAGCTCAAATCAGCCGCCCTGGACGACCGCATCTTCGTCTTGACGCCGCAAGCGCGCGTGATCGAGCTGCCGGTCGGCGCCACGCCGATCGACTTCGCCTACCATTTGCACAGCGATGTCGGCCACCGCTGCCGCGGCGCGCGCGTCGACGGTCAGATGGTGCCGCTGAATACCGCCTTGAAAAGCGGGCAAACTTGTGAAGTTATCACCGCCAAAGGCGCCCCCGGCTCAGCAGGCCCGTCGCGCGATTGGCTGAGCCCGGGATATACCGTATCGAACCGTACCCGTACCAAGGTGCGGGCCTGGTTCCACGCAATTGACACACAGGAAACTGTCGCCAACGGCCGCACGCTGGTCGAGAAATCGCTGCAGCGCGAAGGCAGGACGGCGGTCAACCTGGAAGCGCTGGCGCAAAAGCTCGGCTTTGGGAAAGTGGACGATTTATTCCTCTCTGTCGGCAAGGACGAATTTTCGCTGCGCCATGTCGAAGCCGCGCTGCGCGATCCGGCGGAAACGGAAGAAGATTTAACCGACCAGGTCGCGGTTAGTAAAAGCCGGAATTCCAGCGTTGAATCCGGCGCCAAATCAGGCGTATTGGTGGTTGGCACCGACGGCTTAATGACGCAATTGGCCAAATGCTGCAAACCAGCGCCGCCCGATCCGATTGTGGGATTTGTCACGCGCGGTAAAGGCGTATCGATCCACCGCGCCTCCTGCAAAAACTTCGCTGAAATGCGCGCCAAGGCGCCGGAGCGCGTTATTGTCACCGCGTGGGGCGCTGCGCGTTCGGACACGGTATTCCCGGTCGACTTATTTGTATTGGCGACCGACCGCCAGGGATTACTGCGCGATATTTCCGAGATTTTCTCGCGCGAGAAAATCAACGTCACCGGCGTCAATACCCAATCCGCCAAGGGTCAGGCCCGCATGACCTTCACGGTTGAAATTGGCGCCACCAGCCAGCTGCAAAAAGCCCTCGCCGCGATCAGCGAAGTCAACGGCATCCTCGAAGCGCGCCGCGCCTGAGCAGCTCTTCCTGGCGATAGATGGAACTCCGCCGGTAGCGTGCCAAGGCTTGGCGCGTTGCCGCCAATTTCCAGCGTGCGGCGCCGTCCATTCGTGGGGCAGGAGGGGGGAGCGATATGGTGAGCGGGCCGATACTTGCAGACGTCGTGCAATCGCTGCCTGGAATGTGCAGGGCTGCGCTCAATTTGGGTTTGTCATTATTGTTCCGTGACGGCGGAAATTGAGCGCAAGTATTGCTGGTCAAAAAATGCCGACCCGCTTTCGCGGTGCGCCTGCTGGGCGTTTTCAGTGCCGATTAATTCACGAGCGACCTGGTTATGCAGGGCGAGTTATTTCGCGGTCATGCAAAAATACTCTTGTGCGGTGGTGATCGCGCGCACCGCTACTCGAGCCTTTGTCCTATTAAAAAATCAGCTGCGATGAATGGACCTTTAATAGTTTGTGCGGCGCATGGAACGCATCGCCAGCAAGCCAAGGCCCAGCAGGAATATTGACCCTGGTTCTATCACACCATTAAAGTCCTGGATGCCGCTAATCGACGATATGGCGACGACGCGTGCGTCGGCGCAATTGGCGGTATCGCATTGGATGCCTTGGGTCGTGTTATTGAAAGCGCTGAAGGCCGCCGCGTAGAAGGGGACGGGGTCGACGAAATAGGCCTTGCCTTCATCGGTGAGAGACCAGCCGAAATTCAGATTGACGAAGGCGCCGCCCAGATCATTCAAGCCACCGAGTCCGCGGCGGATGGCGTCGCTGGAATAGGCGAGCTTGTACTGCTGGCCGACCGTATCGATCCAACCATCGGACGCCAGCGTGGCGGCGTGGTATTGATTGTCGTTGCCCGGATCGGCGAACATATCGAGGTTAAAGTGGGTGATCTGGCAGCTCACGCCGCGCCCGAGGAGGGACCCGCAATGGAAGGTGGTTTGGAAGGCGGCGTACAGCCCATAGTCGAGGTTGGCGCGGCTGTGTGCGGCCGAGACCGGCATGCCGTTGTCGGAAAAGCTGTCAAAGTACGCATAGCCTCTCGAGATATAAGTGGCGCCCGCCCCTGCCGCGAGAGGCGCGGCGCCGGTGAGCGCGATCCTGTGTGAGGAAATGCCGTTGATGGCCGTTGCGTGGAATGCCTGCCCGCTATTCGTCAGGATGCCCCCATTCCCATTCGGATTGACCATGAAAGCGGGCGAGGCATTGGCGTTGGCCAGAACCAGCATCAACGTCGCCGTGGCGCCGAGTGTTGGAAGAGTTTTCATTAGGACCTCCGGAAAATGATGAAGAATCGGCCGTGTGGCTAATCCTGATGAGCATCATTTGTGCCTGGTGAGTCCTGCCTGGGGCGTTGCGGCGGGCGTCAATTGCGCCGACGCCCGGTTAATGACAGCTTGCGATCGCTTCCGACCCGCCCAGGTGGAAAGGACGGACTCAGCGGGATGCGTGATTGTGGCGGCACCAGCGTGATCTGCGTAAGGAAGTCCGGCAATCCCAAATGCAAATTCCGCAAATTCCGCAAATTCCGCAAATTCAAATTCGGGGTCAGGTCCTGACCCCGAATTTTGACCGTCCCTTTCTTCGCTCATTCGCCGTGTGGTTCCGCTTGAATAGTGATGTGGTCGATGCCGTGTTTTGATAGCAGCATGGTCTTGACGCTGTGCAGGATTTGTGGCCAGGCTTGCAAGTCGCTGATTTCCAGGTGCCCAATCAGCGCTGGCTGCCCGGGCGACATTTCCCAAACGTGCAGGTCGTGCACGGAGCGCACGCCCGACACTTTGGCCAGGTCGGCGCCGATCTGGGCGTAGTCCGCACTATCCGGCACCCCTTCCATCAGGTGGTGGAAGGATTCGCGCAGCACGCCAATGGTGGATTTCAGGATCAGCAGTGAGACCAGCAGCGAGAGGATCGGGTCGATCCGCATCCATCCGGTCCACAGGATGACGCTGCCCGCGATCAGCGCCGCGACCGAGCCGAGTAAATCGCCCAGTACATGTACCAGCGCGGCTTTGGTGTTCATGCTTTCCTTGTCGCGCGACAGGCTCCATGCGACCAGTATATTGACTGCCAGGCCGATGGCGGCTACCACGAGGACGGTGCCGCCTTTCACCGCTACCGGGGCGGAGAATCGTTGGACAGCTTCGAATATGATCCAGCCGACCACCAGCAGCATGGCGAGTCCGTTGACGAATGCCGCTAGCGCTTCGGCGCGGCCAAAGCCAAATGAATAGCGCGCGGAAGGGCGGCGCTTGGCAATTAACTGGGCCAATAGTGCCAGGCCGAGTGCGGCGGCGTCGGTCACCATATGGCCGGCGTCGGAGATCAGGGCCAGCGAGTTGGCCATGAAGCCGGCCACTACTTCGACTACGGCAAAGCCCAAAGTGAGCGCCAGTGCGGCCGCCAGCGCCGCCTGGCTGCGGTGTTCATTGAAGTGGGCGTGCTGCGCGTCGCCGTCCAAATGGGCGTGGAGGTGTGTGGAATCGTGGTTTTGCATAGCGCCTGAATATATCAGCAATGTTTTCTTCGGAAAACACTTGTCACAGTGGGAAGCTCTCTCTATAATGCTGGCTCTCGGGCGGTTAGTTCAGCTGGTTAGAATACTTGGTCGACATCCAAGGGGTCGGGGATTCGAATTCCTCACCGCCCACCAGAACATTTTTATGTAGTACCATTGCAAAAGACACGGGCGGTTAGTTCAGCTGGTTAGAATACTTGGTCGACATCCAAGGGGTCGGGGATTCGAATTCCTCACCGCCCACCAGACATTTTGTAAGAGCGAGAAAGGCACACCGGTTATGACACCGCGAACTACCATCAAGGTTGGTGAGTGACGCTAGTCGATCGGCTTTCTTTTGCTTGTTCAATTGAAGAAAAACGCGGCTAGCCCGCGTTTTTTTTCGTCCATATTTTCCTGCATTACCTTTTTCTTCCGGAGATCCATAATGGTTTCAGTCCGACTGCCTGACGGTTCCGTCCGTCAATTCGATGCCCCCCTGACCGTGGCGCAGGTTGCGTCCAACATCAGCACCAGCCTGGGCAAAGCCGCCCTGGCCGGCAAGGTTGATGGCAAGGTCGTCGATACTTCCTTCCTGATCGAGAAGGACGCCGATGTTGCCATCGTGACCGACAAGGATCCCGAGGGCCTGGACGTTATCCGCCATTCGACCGCCCACTTGCTAGCCTACGCCGTCAAGGAGCTGTTCCCTGACGCGCAGGTGACCATCGGCCCGGTCATCGAGAACGGTTTTTACTACGACTTCTCGTACAAGCGCCCGTTCACCCCGGATGACCTGGTGGCGATCGAGAAGAAGATGGCCGAGCTGGCGAAGAAGGACGAGCAGGTGACCCGCAAGGTCCTGCCGCGCGACGAGGCTGTGGCGTACTTCAAGTCCATCAATGAGCACTATAAGGCCGAGATCATCGCGTCGATCCCGTCCAATGAGGATGTGTCGCTGTACACGGAAGGCAATTTCACCGACTTGTGCCGCGGCCCTCACGTGCCGTCGACCGGCAAGCTGAAGGTCTTCAAGCTGATGAAGCTGGCCGGCGCTTACTGGCGCGGCGATAGCAAGAACGAGATGCTGCAGCGCGTGTACGGCACCGCCTGGACCAAGAAGGAAGACCAGGAGCAGTACCTGTTTCAGCTGGAAGAGGCGGAAAAGCGCGACCACCGCAAGCTGGGCAAACAGCTGGACTTCTTCCACTTCCAGGATGAGGCCCCGGGCCTGGTGTTCTGGCATCCAAAGGGCTGGACCATCTGGCAGCAGGTGGAGCAGTACATGCGCCGCAAGTACCAGGAAAACGGCTACCAGGAAGTGAAGGCGCCGCAGATCCTGGACGCTTCGCTGTGGGGCAAGACCGGTCACTGGGAAAACTATCGCGAGAACATGTTCGTGACCGAGTCCGAAAACCGTTCCTACGCGCTGAAGCCGATGAACTGCCCGGGCCACGTGCAGATCTTCAACAGCGACCTGCGTTCTTACCGGGACCTGCCGCTGCGCTATGGTGAATTTGGCCAATGCCACCGTAACGAGCCTTCGGGCGCGCTGCACGGCATCATGCGCGTGCGCGGCTTCACCCAGGACGACGGCCATATCTTCTGCACCAATGCGCAGATCGAGCCGGAGGTGGTGGCTTTCCATCAGCAGGCGATGGAAGTTTATAAAGATTTCCATTTCGAGAACATCGACGTCAAGCTGGCGCTGCGTCCGGATAACCGCATCGGCGACGATGATGTGTGGGATAAGGCGGAAGAGGCGCTGCGCTCGGGCCTGCGCGCTTGCGGCGTGACTTGGACCGAATTGCCGGGCGAGGGCGCTTTCTATGGTCCGAAGATCGAATACCATCTGAAGGATTCGCTGGGCCGTCCATGGCAGGTTGGCACCATGCAGGTCGACTTCTTCATGCCGGGCCGTCTGGGGGCGGAATATGTGGCGGATGACAACACCCGCAAGACCCCGGTCATGCTGCACCGCGCGATCGTGGGCTCGCTGGAGCGCTTCATCGGCATCCTGATCGAGAACTATGCCGGCGCACTGCCGATGTGGCTTGCTCCTCAGCAAGTGTCGATTCTGAACATCAGTGATGCCCAGGCCGATTACTGCAAGGCGCTCGAATCCAGGCTGCGTAAACTGGGCTTCCGTGTCGCTGCTGATTTGCGCAACGAGAAGATTACGTATAAAATCCGCGAACATTCCGTCCAAAAAGTGCCTTTCATTCTCGTGGTGGGCGACAAAGAACGGGATGCCAATACCGTGGCCGTGCGTGCGCGGGGCAATGTCGATCTGGGTGTTATGCCGATCGAAGCCCTGGTGGAGCGACTTCAGAACGACGTCGATACCAAAGCCTGATGCGGGGAGCCCCGCAACCGGCCCACTAAACCAACATTGAAGGAAACTACAATAGCTACTGACAAGTCTTCCCATCGCATCAATGGCGAGATCACCCACCCTGAAATGCGTCTGTCGGGTGTGGAAAATGAACCGCTGGGCATCGTAAGCCTGGCCGAAGCCTTCCGCCTGGCGGAAGAGGCCGATGTCGACCTGGTCGAGATCGCGCCGAACGCGAATCCTCCAGTCTGCCGACTGATGGATTATGGTAAGTTCAAGTATTCGGAACAGAAGAAAGCGCACGAAGCCAAGTTGAAGCAGAAGGTGATTTCGGTCAAGGAAGTCAAATTCCGTCCGGGCACCGATGATGGTGACTACAACATCAAGCTGCGCAACCTGACCAAGTTCCTGGAAGAGGGCGATAAGACCAAGATCACCCTGCGTTTCCGCGGCCGCGAAATGGCCCACCAGGACATCGGCATGCGCATGCTTGAGCGTCTGAAAGCTGACCTGGAGGCCGTAGGCCAGGTCGAGCAGTTCCCTAAAATGGAAGGTCGCCAGATGATCATGATCCTGGCGCCGAAAAAGAAGAAGTAATTCTTCCGCGGCACCCACATAAAAGGGCTAGCTTGATTGCTGGCCCTTTTTGTTTTCAGCGGACGACTTCAACATGGTATTTGTGCTTGATCCAGAGCGGTTTGCCGTTCTTGATCTGCTCTGTGTCGCGGCATGCCATGGCAGGTAGGTCGAACGGCACCTGAACCTTTTCGCCGGAAGTCGTGTCGTAGACGCCGATTTCGCAGGCGCCAGCGTTGCTGTGCACGACCAGGTCCGGCAGATATTGGCGTTAGGCTTCGGGCGTGAAAGCGACCGTTATTGGGCAGCGCATCCTGACAGGGCAAGCGTTATCGCAATACCGGCAAGTACTTTCATGCTGGACCTTTAATCTTGTAAAAAGAAAACGAAAATATAGCAGACATGCCCTGGCTGGGTGGGAGCTTGTTTTAGCCTGGAAATGTGTTACACTCCTGGGTTCCCGTGAGAGTAGGCACTAAAAGTGTAGCAAAGTTGCTGCCACCTACAATCCGGTCATATTTGGAGCATTCACATGCCAAAAATGAAAACTAAGAGCTCCGCGAAAAAGCGTTTTCGCGTGCGCCCAGGTGGCACCGTTAAGTCGGGCATGGCTTTCAAACGCCACATCCTGACCAAGAAGACCACCAAAAACAAGCGTCAGCTGCGTGGTACCCGTAACATCAATGCGTCGGACGTGACTAGCGTTCTGCGTATGATGCCAACCGCTTAATCTCACATTATTTAAGGAGCTACTATGCCTCGAGTAAAACGTGGGGTTACCGCGCGTGCCCGTCATAAAAAAGTACTGAACCTGGCCAAGGGTTACCGCGGTCGTCGCAGCAAAGTATTCCGTATTGCCAAGCAAGCAGTGATGCGCGCTGGCCAGTACGCATACCGCGACCGTCGTAACAAGAAGCGCGTCTTCCGCGCCCTGTGGATCACCCGTATCAACGCGGCTGCCCGCGAACACGGCGTGACCTACAGCGTGTTCATGAACGGTCTGAAGAAGGCCGCGATTGAACTGGACCGTAAGGTCCTGGCTGATATGGCTGTGATGGACAAGCCTGCATTTGCAGCGATTGTCAACGTCGTCAAAGCCAAGATCGCTGCTTAATTGCCAGTGATGTGCGCTGCCTCCGGGCAGCGCTCATAAGAAGCGGGACATGGCTTAGCTATGTCCCGTTTTTAATTTCCAACACAGGAAAACCGTCGGATGAACTCGCTCGAACAACTCGTCGTCTCCGCGCAGGCTGACTTCCTCGCCGCCGTAGACGCTGCCGCACTTGAAAACGCCAAAGCCAAATACCTTGGCAAGACTGGCCAGATCACCGAAATGATGAAGGGCTTGGGCAAGCTCGACCCTGAAGAGAAAAAGGCGCAGGGCGCCCTGATCAACGCAGCCAAGGTGCAGATCGAGACTGCGCTGACCGCGCGCCGTGACGCGCTGGCTGAAGCCCAGCTGCAGCTGCGCCTGAATGCCGAAGCGATCGACGTGTCGCTGCCGGGCCGTGGCCGCAGCAAGGGCGGCATCCATCCTGTGATGCGCACCTGGGAGCGCGTGGAAGAGATCTTCCGCTCGATCGGCTTCGACGTTGCCGCCGGCCCTGAGATCGAAACCGACTGGACCAACTTTACCGCACTGAATTCGCCGGAGAACCATCCCGCGCGTTCGATGCAGGATACCTTCTACGTCGAAGGCAACGACAGCACCGGCAAGCCGCTGCTGCTGCGTACCCACACCTCGCCGATGCAGGTGCGTTATGCCCGCAATAACAAGCCGCCGATCAAGGTGATCGCGCCTGGCCGCACTTACCGCGTCGACTCCGATGCGACCCACTCGCCGATGTTCCACCAGGTCGAAGGCCTGTGGATCGCGGAAGACATTTCCTTCGCCGACCTGAAGGGCGTGTACCTGAATTTTGTTAAAGCTTTCTTTGAGACGGACGACCTGCAAGTGCGCTTCCGTCCTTCGTATTTCCCGTTCACCGAACCGTCGGCGGAGATCGATATCGCCTTCGGCAGCGGTCCGCTGAAAGGGCGCTGGCTGGAAGTTTCGGGCTCGGGCCAGGTGCATCCGAATGTGGTGCGCAATTTCGGCCTGGATCCGGAAAAGTACATCGGTTTCGCGTTCGGCTCCGGCCTTGAGCGCCTGACCATGCTGCGCTATGGCGTCAATGACCTGCGCCTGTTCTACGAAGGCGATTTGCGCTTCCTGAAGCAGTTCAACTAAAACCGGTAAGGCGGTGCCCGCCCCGCAGGGTCGGACACAAGTATGCCAAAGCCGCTGGCCGATGAACTGCGAGTGTCCGACCCTGCGGTCAGGCACTGGTTTACCGGTTTTAAAAATACGAAAAGGCTGACTATGCAATTCTCTGAAAACTGGCTGCGCACGATGGTCGATCCGAAGATGACTTCGGATGAACTGGCACACATGCTGACCATGTCCGGCCTCGAAGTGGAAGACATCGATCCTGTCGCGCCGCCTTTCACCAATGTGGTGGTGGGCCATGTGCGCGAAACCGCCAAGCACCCGAACGCCGACCGCCTGAACGTCTGCCAGGTCGACGTGGGCACCGGCACTTTGCTGAACATCGTCTGCGGCGCGCCGAACGTGCGCCCGGGTCTGAAGGTCGCATGCGCCATGGCCGGCGCTGTGCTGCCGCCAGGCGCGGACGGCAAGCCGTTCGAAATCAAGGTCGGCCAACTGCGCGGCGTGGAGTCGCAAGGCATGCTGTGCTCGGCCAAGGAACTGAAACTGTCGGAAGAAGGCGCGGGCCTGATCGAGCTGCCCGATGATGCGCCGGTCGGCCAGAACATCCGCGACTTCTTCGCACTGAACGACCTGAAATTCACCATCAAGCTGACCCCGAACAAGGCGGACTGCCTGTCCGTGCTGGGCGTGGCGCGCGAAGTCGCGGCGCTGACCGGTTCGCAGCTGACCGTGCCGCACAACGCCATCGTGCCGGTCACACTGGACGAAAAGCTGGCGGTCAAAGTGTCGGCGCCGGACCTGTGCGGCCGTTTCGCCGGGCGCGTGATCCGCGGCCTGAACGCGAAGGCGCAAACGCCGGCCTGGATGAAGCAGCGCCTGGAGCGCAGCGGCCAGCGTCCGGTCTCCGCGCTGGTGGATATTTCCAACTACGTGATGCTGGAGATGGGCCGTCCTTCGCACGTGTTCGACCTGGACAAGATCCACGGGTCGCTCGAGGTCCGCTGGGGCAAGAAGGGCGAGCAGATCAAGCTCTTGAACGGCAATACCATCGAAGTCGATGAGTGGGTCGGCGTGATCGCCGATGACAAGGAGCTGGAATCGCTGGCCGGTATCATGGGCGGCGACGCCACCGCCGTGTCGGACGACACCACCAACATCTACCTGGAAGCGGCGTTCTGGTGGCCGAACGCCATCCAGGGCCGCGCCCGCAAGTACAACTTCTCGACCGACGCGGCGCACCGCTTCGAGCGCGGTGTGGATTTCGCCACCATCCCCGAGCACCTGGAGCGCATCACCGCGCTGCTGCTGGAGATCTGCGGCACGCCGGACACCAAGGTCGGCGCCATCGACGACCAGGTCGTCAACCTGCCGCAGCGCGCGCCGGTGCAGATGCGCACTGGCCGCGCCGCGAAGGTGATCGGCGTGGCACTGAACGACGCGATGGTGGCCGACATCTTCAAGCGCCTGGGCCTGGCGTTCACGCTGGCGGATGGCGTGTTCAGCGTCACCGCGCCGTCCTACCGCTTCGACATCGAAATCGAAGAAGACCTGATCGAAGAAGTGGCCCGCGTGTACGGTTTCGAAAACATCCCGACCCTGCCGCCAGTGGCCGCCGCCGAGATGTTGATCGCGCCGGAAAACACCCGCTCGATCTTCGCCGTGCGCCACCAGCTGGCTGACCTGGGCTTCCAGGAAGTGGTCAATATGAGCTTCGTGGAAGCGCAGTGGGAGCAGGACTTCAACGGCAACGATAGCCCGATCAAGCTGCAAAATCCGATCGCCAGCCAGATGTCGGTCATGCGTTCCTCGCTGATCGGCAGCCTGGTGGCCAATGTGCGCTACAACGTCAACCGCAAGCAGGCGCGCGTGCGCCTGTTCGAAGTCGGCGCCATCTTCAAGCGCGATGCATCGGTGCAGGACGGCCCGCTGACGGTGGCCGGTTACGACCAGCCGCAGCGCGTGGCGGCGATGGCCTACGGCCCGGCGGCCGACGAGCAGTGGGGCCTGGAGACCCGCGACGTCGATTTCTTCGACCTCAAGGCCGATCTGGAAGCCCTGTTCGCGCCGGCCCAGCTGCGCTTCGCCAAACTGTCGCATCCAGCCCTGCACCCAGGCCGCGCGGCTTCGGTGGAATTGGATGGCAAGGTGATCGGCTTCATCGGCGAACTGCACCCGCGCTGGCTGCAAAAGTACGACTTGCCGAAAGCACCGGTGCTGTTCGAAGTCGATGCCGTTGCGTTACAGCAACGTGGCGTGCCAAAATATGAAGAGATCTCGAAGTTCCCTGGCACCACGCGCGACGTTGCGCTGGTGGTGAAGCAGGCTGTGCCGGTGCAGGAACTGCTCGACGCCTTGCACGGCGCCGTGGCCGCTCACGCGCAGGGGCGCATCGTGCAAGCCATTGTTTTGTTTGATGAATATCGCGGCAAAGGCTTGGAAAGCGACGAAAAATCACTTGCTTTCCGCTTTAGCTTGCAAGATACTCAAAACACCCTGCAGGACGATGTGGTGGATGAGCTAATGAAGACGCTGACCGCCCATGTTGTTCTGGCACATGGTGCGAAATTGCGGGCTTGATTTAACATTTCAGTAATCCCAGCGAGTCCGGCACTGCCGGACTCATGTACTTTAAAAGGCAGGGCAGCAAAATTAATAACAACGACGTCGATTCCGCCGTACTTGAATCCGCACTGGACGCCGAACTGCACAGCGCCATGCAGAGTGCCAAGGTACGCCAGGAAGCTGAAAAAGATTTGCCGACGCTGACCAAGGCGGAACTGGCCGAACTTTTGTTCGAACAGGTGGGCCTGAACAAGCGTGAGGCCAAGGATATGGTCGAGACTTTCTTTGACGAGATCCGCAACGCGCTGGAACGGGGCGAAGCGGTCAAGTTATCCGGTTTCGGCAACTTCCAGCTGCGCGACAAGCCGCAGCGTCCGGGGCGCAACCCGAAAACCGGCGAGGAAATCCCGATCACGGCACGCCGTGTGGTGACCTTCCACGCCAGCCAAAAGCTCAAAGGCATGGTCGAAGACTGCGCCGGTACGGCGCGTGCCGCCTGAATCAAGGTGCGTGAATGACCGACCGTCCTGTCAAGGCAGACGTGGCCGTATTGCCGCCAATTCCGGCGAAACGCTACTTCACCATCGGCGAAGTCAGTGAATTGTGCGGCGTCAAGCCGCATGTGCTGCGCTACTGGGAACAGGAGTTCACCCAGCTGAAACCGGTCAAGCGGCGCGGCAACCGCCGCTACTACCAGCATCACGAAGTGCTCCTGATCCGCCGCATCCGCGAACTGCTGTACGAGCAGGGCTTCACCATCAGCGGCGCCCGCAACAAGCTCGATAGCCGGGCCGCCGATTCAGTCCAGGGCGAGTATGATGAAGCACTGGAGCCGGGCGCTGCGGAAGATGCGCTGCCGCTGGACCGGGAAATGCTGCGCGGCGAATTGCTAAGCATACTCGCGCTATTAAAGTTGTAAGCAGCTGTAGCAAGGGCGCTTAGGCGTCCTTTTTTTCAGTTAGACTCCGCTAAACTGTTAAACCATTGGTGCTACAATATTAACGTTATGATTTTGCTAGTGATATTGCAGACGCTGGCTCCGTTCCCACGTTAAGATTTTAAGAGGGAAGATCAATGATTCGCGTAGCCATCTGTGACGACCACCAGATAGTACGGGCGGGTTTCAAGCAAATCTTTTCGTCCTCGGACGAATTCAGCGTAGTCGCTGAAGGCAGCACCGGGCGCGAAGCGCTCGATATCGCACGCAAGGAAGTGTGCGACGTGCTTTTGCTGGACATCGCCATGCCGGACCAGAGCGGCATTGACACTCTGCGTACCATCCGCCAGGGCCAGCCGGACCTGCCGGTGTTGATCCTGTCCGGCTATCCGGCCCAGCAATACGCGCTGAACCTGTTCAAGATGGGCGCGAACGGCTACCTGAACAAGGAATGCGAGGCGGAAGAACTGATCAACGCCGTGCGCACCGTGCACCAGGGGCGCCGCTATGTCAGCTCGCAAGTGGGCGAATTGCTGGCGCAGAGTTTCGACCGCGATCCGAATACGGCCCTGCACACGGAGCTGTCGGACCGCGAGTTCCAGGTGTTCCTGCGCCTGGCGCGCGGCGCCACCGTGTCCGATATCGGCACGGCGCTGTCGCTGAGCATCAAGACAGTCAGTACCTATCGCACGCGCATCATGGAAAAGATGGGCCTGCAGTCGAATAGCGACCTGACGTATTACGCAATGAAGAATAATTTGCTGGATTGAGGCGTCTGCTTACCAATCTCCGCTGCTGTACGATAGACTTTCCGTGCAGCAGCATCCTTGCGGCGGGTCTATAATGGGGAAAATGTACTTCACCATCGAACCAGCGCCGCGCCACCGGCTGCCGCTCTACAAAACGCTTTTATGCGTGACGTGTGCGCTGATCCTCATCGTGAACGGCTTCAGCCTGTTCCACAACCTGCAATCCCTGAAGGGCGCCAACGAACAGCTTGCACTGAGCTCGCGCGTGGCGGAGCGCCTGCAATACTTGAATGTGCTGGTGCTCGATGCCGATAGCAGCGCCCGCGGCTACTTCATCTCGGGCAAGGAAACCTATCTGGGGCCGACGCGCTTGGTGGTCACCGAGTCCGAGCGCGAATTCCGCGAGCTGGAAAAACTGCTGGCCAATAATCCGATCCAATTAAAGAACCTGCAGCAGCTGCAAACGCTGGTGCGCAAGCGCATCGCCATCCTGGGCCAGGCCATCGAGGTCTACAAGCATAGCGGCCTGGATGACATCGTGGCGATCGCCAAAGTGAGCGACGAGCGCAGCGGCATGGATGAAATCCGCCTGCAGGTGGTGATCATGGTGCGCGAGCAAAGCGAAGCCATGGCGGCACGCGCCGCCAGTTTTTACCAGGAATACCAGAAAGCGGTCGTCATGGGGGCCGGCATCAATGCCGTCGCCATCGTGGTGCTGATCATGTTTTACCAGCTGGTGCGGCGCAGCTTCGTCCACCGCGCGGCGGTGGAACACGCGCTGCAGCTGTCGAATGAAAGCCTGGAATCGATGGTGCAGCAGCGCACCGAGCAGCTGTCGGTGCTCTCGCGCCACCTGATTTCGATCAGCGAGGAAGAGAAGATGCGCCTGTCGCGCGAGCTGCACGATGAGATGGGCGCCAACCTGACGTCGATCAGCATGGATATCGCCGCCGTTACGCATCAGCTGCAGAAGACCAATCCCGAGCTGGCGGCCCAGTTGCGCCGCGCGCGCGGTACCCTGATGGATACGGTGGAACTGAAGCGGCGCATCATCGAAGACTTGCGTCCGAGCCTGTTGGACAACCTGGGCCTGTGCGCCGCCATCGACAGCTATTGCGAAGACTTCACGCGCATGACCGATATCCCGTGCGAGACCGAGATCGCGAGCGAGATTGACGCCGTGGCCAAAGCCGGCGACCGAGGCCTGTCGATCGCTCTGTTCCGCATCGTGCAGGAGTCGCTGACCAATATCCGCAAATACGCCAAGGCCAGCCAGGTCAGCGTGTCGCTGAAGCTGCAGCGCGACGATATGCTGGTGCTGCGGATTATCGACGATGGAGTCGGGATTGCCGCACCCACGCTGGCCAAGCCGATGTCGCATGGCTTGCTGGGGATGCGGGAACGTGCTTTGCTGCTGGGCGGGGTGTTGAATATCCGCCGTGGGCGGGGGGAGCGGGGGACTTGTATCGAGGTTTATATACCGCTGAAAGGCGGGCAGGGCGGGCGTAAAGCCGGCGCCGTGCCCCCACCCTTACTGCAGCCTAGCAGCACGCCACATCAGCGAGCAGGCGATCGTACTCAATCTTCGCGACCTTATAGCACTCGCCAGCGTAGCGTTCCAGACCTTCACGATCAATCACAGTGATGTTGCCGCGGCGGTAGGTGATCATGCCGTCTTCCTGCAGTTTGCCGGCGGCGGCGGTGATCGATTCGCGGCGCACGCCCAGCATGATCGAAATCATTTCCTGGGTCACCTTCAGTTCATTGCTTGGCGAGCGGTCCAGACGGTCCAGCAGCCAGCGGCACAGCTTTTGCTCGATCGAGCTGTGGCGCCCGCCGACGGCGTTCTGCGCCATTTGGGCGAACAGGGCGGCGTTGTAGCGCATCAGCAGCTGGGGCAGGGCGCCGCCCTGGTTGAAGGCGTCGCGCAGGGCTTGCGCCTTCAGGCGGTAGCCGTAGCCGGCGCTTTGCACCACGGCGGTGCTCATGGCGCGCTCGCCGGCGAACATCGACACGCCCACCACGCCTTCGTGGCCGACCACGGCGATCTCGGTGGTCGCGCCGTCTTCCATCACGTACAGCAGGGACAGGATGGCGGTGGTCGGGAAGTAGACATACTCGAGTTTGCTGCCGAACTCGAAGAGCTCCTTGCCAAATGGCAGCTGGACCAGTTCCAGGTGTTCGAACAGGGCCTCCAGTGCTTCACGAGGGAGGGCGGCCAGCAGTTCATTCTGCTGGGCGCCGCTGTAGCTGACAACGGGCCGGGACGCAACTTTGAACTCCGTCGAACCAATTGGCATAGCCTGGGACAGCGAGTTCTTGGCAGAGACGCTAAGTTGAGTGTTGTTCATTTTATCCTCACAAAACTAAAGTACACGGTATTGCAGTCGGCTTTCCTGGCGTGCAGTTTGCCGATCGCGTTGGTAATACTTTAAGTTTCTATGTGAGTTATGAACATAAGACCTGTTACCTCCGTCATGTAGGCTGGCAACATGGCAGTTTGTCAGGCTAGTCCTACAACATTGTAATTTTTGCTGGCGCACTGTTGAAAAGTGCTCAAAATAAGGGTAAACCCCTATTGCGGAAATGATGTAGAGCAATTGTTGTTTCATTATGAATCCGGGCATAATGTGCGGTAATCAACTTTTTTGACGCCCCCATGCATGTAATCCTGGTAGAAGACGACGCAATCCTGGCTGACGGCCTGGTCCGTGTATTGGGCGGCCACGGCATGAAGGTGGAGCTGCTGCAAAACGGCAGCGAGGCCGATGCCATGCTGCAGCGCCCCGGCCCCGTCGACGTGCTGGTATTGGATATCGGCTTGCCCGGCCTGGATGGCTTTGAAGTCGTGCGCCGCCTGCGCGCGCGCGGCAGCCAGTTGCCGGTGCTCTTGCTGACCGCGCGCGACGCGGTCGAAGACCGGGTGCGCGGCCTGGAACTGGGCGCCGACGATTACCTGGTCAAGCCGTTCGCCACGCCGGAACTAGTGGCGCGCCTGCGGGCGCTGGCGCGGCGCCATGCGCCCAAGCCCAGCGTGCTGCAAATGGGCGAACTGGTGCTGGATCTGGGTGCCAAGCGTGCCCGCGTACGCGACCTGGTGATCGACTTGTCGGTGCGCGAGTGGGCGGTGCTGGAATACCTGCTGCAGCATAGCGCGCGTGTGGTGAGCAAGCAGCAGATCATCGATGCCATCCTGCCCTGGGGCGAGGATGTCACGCCGAATGCGGTGGAGGTGTATATCTCGCGCATCCGGCAGAAAACGGCCGACGCCGGCATCAGCATCCGCACCATTCGCGGCTTCGGCTACATGCTCGAGCCGGTCTGCGCGTAAGCATTATGGAAAGCATCCGCCTGCGCCTGCTGAAGTGGCTGATCGGTCCGGTTCTGTTGCTGAACCTGGCCGGGGTGACGTTGAGCTACTCGCTGGCCTGGATCCCGGCCCAAATCGCCTTTGACCAATCGCTGACCGATGCCGCGGCCATGCTGGGCGCGTGGGTGGGCGAGCGTGGTGGCCGGCTGATCATGGAGCTGCCGCCGGCCGCCGAACGCGCACTGCGCAATGACGAACTCGATCAAACCTATTTCGCCTTGCGCGATGCGCGCGGCCAGCTGGT
Organism: Pseudoduganella violaceinigra DSM 15887; assembly: GCF_000425385.1. Taxonomy (GTDB): domain Bacteria; phylum Pseudomonadota; class Gammaproteobacteria; order Burkholderiales; family Burkholderiaceae_D; genus Rugamonas; species Rugamonas violaceinigra. The sequence goes on from NZ_AUDI01000004.1 coordinate 325,911, forward strand.
GGCCGGTGATGACAGCCTGCCGTCGGTGCCGGCGCGCAGCGGTGCGCCCGTCAGCGACGGCATGGTGGCGGGAGAGGCGGTGCGTTTCGTGGTACTTTCTGTCGCGGCGGGGCCGCAGCGAGGCACGGTGGTGGTGGCCAAGACACTGCGCAAGCGCGGCCAGGCGCGCGCCGCCATCGTGCGCGCCATGCTGCCGCTGGCGGCGTTGTTTACCCTGGCCTCGGTGGGGCTGGTGTGGTTCTCGGTCACGACCGGGCTGTCGCCGTTGAACCGGATGCGGGCCAGCATCCAGGCGCGCACGGCGGAAGATGTCTCTCCGATTGCGCCTGCCGACGTGCCGCCCGAGGTGAAGCCTGTGGTGCAAGCCTTTAACAGCCTGCTGGAGCGGGTCAGGGCGGGCGGCCAGGCGCAGCAGGATTTCCTGGCCAATGTGGCGCATCAGCTGCGCACGCCGCTCGCCGGCATGCGGACCCAGATTGAATTGCTGGCGGCGCAGGAGCGCTCTCCGCGGGCGGCATCGTCGCTGGCGATGATGCAGGCGTCGACCGAGCGCATGATCCGCCAGGTCAATCAGCTGCTGGCGCTGGCGCGCGCCGAACCGGGTCCCATGCGCAAGACGCGCATGGAGCGCCTATCGCTGGACCAGTTGCTGGAGGAATCGATCCAGCATTTCGTCGAGCAGGCCTTGCGCAAGGATGTCGACCTGGGCTTCGACCTGCGGCCGACCCGGGTGACGGGCGACCGTTTCCTGCTGCGCGACCTGGTCGATAACCTGGTCGACAATGCGATCCGCTACACCCCTGCCAACGGATCGGTCACGGTGAGCTGCTTTCCGCACCTGGGCGGCGGCATGCTGACGGTGGAGGATTCCGGTCCCGGCATCCCGCCGGGCAAGCGGGCCGCCGTCTTCCAGCGCTTCCAGCGCCTTGATGAAAAGACGACCGGCAGCGGCATCGGCCTGGCCATTGTGCGCGATATTGCCAATGCCCACGGCGCCACGGTGGCCATCGATACCCCGGCCAGCGGCCAGGGCGCCCTGTTTTCGGTGTTCTTCCCCTCGTAAAAAATGTTTCCTGTCAGGAATTTGTCAGGATTTCCTCAGGGTAATGCAAGGTTGCTTGTTTAAACTTGCGTTATCAAATACCAGTATTGGGAGCTTATAGATGAATCAGCAGAAAGCCGTTACGGCGCGACAGTCCGGCGTAACATTGATCGAATTGATGGTGACTCTGGCAATTATTGCCATCCTGACGGCGATCGCGGTGCCGCAGTACAGCGATTACAGCAAACGCGGCAAGATTCCGCAGGCGACCAACACCCTGGCCACCATGCGTGTCAAGCTGGAGCAGTATTACCAAGATAATCGCACTTATATCGGCGCCTGCGCGAACAACACCGTCGCACCGTTGCCGCCTGCGGATGATTTTACCTACGCTTGCCCAACGTTGACTGCCACGACGTTTACGGTGACGGCGACGGGTACTGGCGGGATGACCGATTTTAACTATTCCATCGACGAATCGAACGCCAAGAAGACCACCAAGCTGCCAACCGGTTGGGGGCCTACGTCGGGCACCATGCCGATCACTTGCTGGGTTCGTAAAAAGGGCGGCGCATGTTAAGCCGGCGCCAGGAAGGGGTCACCCTGCTCGAGCTGATGGTCGGGGTGGCGGTGCTGGCCATCGCGCTGGCCATGGGCCTGCCCTCGTTCGGCGCATGGATTCGTAATACGCACAACCGCACGGCGGCCGAATCGATCGTCAACGGCTTGCAGCTGGCCCGCGCCGAAGCGGTGCGGCGCAATACGCTAGTGCGCTTCGACCTGACCGATGCGGGCGGCAAAGTTGAATGGAAAGTGGGTTGCGTCAACGTCACCGCGGCGTGCCCGGCCAATATCCAAACCCGTCCGGCGGCCGAGGGCAGTGTTGACGCGCGCGTTGGCACCTCGGCTTCGGTGATTCCGTCGCCCGCGCCAGCCGGCTTTTTCAACACGCCGGTTAACCCTGGCACCAACGCCGTCGCCGGCATCAGTTTCAATGGCCTGGGCCGCGTGCCGGACGCCAATGTCGGTAACGATATTACGCGCGCCGACATCACCCACGTGAGCGGTGTGGCAAATGCCAAGCGCTATGTCGTGCTGGTCAGCCGCGGCGGCTTGATCAGGATGTGCGATCCGGCGCTGGATTTTTCGACCAACCCGCAAGGCTGTAGTTAAGGGGAATTGAAATCATGCAAAAGATGCAGAAACGTACTTTGAAAAACCAGGGCGGTATTGTGATGCTCGAAGGCCTGGTTGCCATCGTCATCTTCTCCTTCGGCGTGCTGGCGATGGTTGCGATGCAAGCAGTGACGACGCGCGCAGCCGGCGACGCTAAGTACCGGGTCGACGCCAGCTTTGTGGCCACCCAGACAATGGGCGAGCTGTGGGGTGACCGCCTCAACCTGGCTGCCCATGCAAAAACCGACGAACCTATCGCCTCCCTGCCGGGCGGCAAACGCACCATTCTCGTCAACGGCAACCAGGTGACGGTCACCGTGTCTTGGCAATCGCCGGGCGAGAGCAAGGCGCATACTCATTCAACTACTTCGACCATCAATGGTTAACACAATGAACAAGCACATGCGTACGCATGAAGAAGGATTCAGCCTGGTCGAAATCATGGTCGGGTTGGCTATCGGGATGCTGGCCATGATCGTGGTCATGCAAGTGTTCAGCCAGTCGGAAGGGCAGAAGCGTACCACCACGGGCGGTGCCGATGCGTTGAGCAATGCAGCCGTCGCGCTGACCATGATAGAACGCGACATCCGCAATGCCGGCTGGGGGATGGGGGCCGACAAGATCTCCGACTGCAAAAAAACTTTCACCAGCTGCAATGGCAGCGCCGCATGCGGCGGCACGGCGGGCGAAATCAGCGACTTCCCGTCCGGGGGGGTGTTTATCACCGACGGCGGAACCAAGCCTGACGGCTTGTCGATGATGTACTTTACCAACCCGAACGTCGCTGCGTTCCGGATCGCGTCGAATACGGTGGTAACAGATAATATGGCGGATCCGTCGGCTGAAATCACGGTCGCCAGCACGGAAGGCTGCCAGGCCGGCAGCCTGATGCTGGTGTCGAACGACGACCACCAATGTTCGCTGATGCAGGCCACCGATGTCGATAATGTGACGAAGAAGATCAAGCATGTCGGCGGTTCCTTTAATCCGGCAGACGCGAGCGCTTGGCCGAATTACACCCAGGGCGCGAAATTGAGCTGCTTTACGGCGGCCAGCGACGGTCCGCAGTTCAAGCGCAGCTACGCCATCAACAGCACGCTGCGCCAGTTGCTGCGCTCGGACAATGCGCCGGAATCGGCGGCCAACAACGAGGTGATGACCGCCGAAATTGTTGACTTGCAGGCGCAATACGGCGTGTCCTCTGTCGCCTCGGAGGGACAGGCGCCGTCGATCGCATCGCAATCGATCAACCAATGGGTGGACGCTACCGGCACGCCATGGAGCAAGCCGGCCCTGGCCGACCGCAACCGCATCAAGGCTGTGCGCATCGCCATCGTCGCACGCAGCGCCCAATACGAAAAACCGCTGAGCGGCGCGCAATGCGCCACGACGACCCAGGCCATGGCCGATCAATGGTCGACGTGGGCGAAGTTCGCCACCGCCAGCTACCCGGCCGATTGGATGTGCTACCGCTATAAGGTGATCGAGACGATCGTGCCTTTCCGTAATACTCTGTGGGGAGGTGTATGAACTACCGTAAATTCATGGGCTGGAAAGCCCTGCAGCAGGGCGTCGTCCTGCCCATCACGCTGATCGTGCTGGTGGCCATGACGCTGGCCGGCATCGCTGTGATGCGCTCGCTCGATACTGCCTCGGTTATCGCCGGCAATATGGCCTTCAAGCAAAGCGCGACGGCCAGCGGCGACTTTGGCGTGGAGGCAGCCATTACCTGGCTCGCCGCCCAAAACAAGAACAAAGCCAACCCGCTGTACATCGATGGCGCAAATGCCACCGGCACCGGCTACTACGCAACGCGCCAGGATACGCTGGACATGACCGGCAATAACACCGCTGGGTCAACCGATAATATGGACTGGGATAATGCCGCCAGGGCGCGGACCCTGCCGGCCGACAGTGCTGGCAATGTCGTGTCCTACGTCATCCACCGCATGTGCAACAACGCCGGCACGCCGGATGCGGTCAGCTGCTCCATGGAGCAGACCTCGCGGAGTGGCAGCTCGAAGGGCATCGTGCGACAAATGATGACTTACCAGCCCAACGCGTGGACGGAACTGGCGAACCGCGTCTATTACCGGGTTACGGCACGGATTACCGGGCCAAGGAACACCACCAGCTACGTTCAAGTAGTGGTCTTAATCTAACGCAGGAGAATTCAAATGAACTGGACCAATGTCCCGCATTCCCGCCTGCGTGCCTTGCTGGCGTCGCTCGGGCTGTGCCTGATCCCCATGCAAGTGGCGCATTCGGGACCGACCGAATTGGCTGATATCCCGATGGCCAACGCATCGACCGCCAATATTTTGCCCAACATTATGTTGGACCTCGATAATTCCGGCAGTATGTCCTGGGATTACATGCCCGACCACGTGCGCTATCAATCCGATGGCAACGGTTTCAGCCGGGTTTGCCGCGGCCCCGACGGGCCGCTGGTCTGCGAGACCGGCGACGCGCCGCGCTCGGCCAGTAACTTCAACGGTTTGTACTACAACCCGGCAATCAGCTACCCGTGGCCATTGAAGTCCGATGGCACCCGCCTGGCCGATAAACTCAACAACACCAGCTACGTCAGCCCGTGGAGCGCGGTGCCAAGCGATGGCTACGGCATCCAGGACGTGGAAGATACCAGCGCGACCGATCCTGCCAGCACCCCTTGCACGCCGGCGATCATCGGCGGCGCCTGCCCAACCCTGCCGCCCAATACCCCCATGAACCTGGTGACCGGCTATCCGGAGCGCGTCTGGTGCGATAGGACCGATAGCCGACGCACTTGCGTATCGTCCCTGGACTCGGGCAACAACTATTCCTACCCTAATTCGACTTACCGGTACCGCGACGTGAAGAAGGGTGCGCCTTTCTACTACAACGTCAGCGTGGAGTGGTGCAGTTCGACCGACAGCTCGGGCATGAATTACGGCCAGGCGGGCACCTGCCAGGCCAAGAAGACCTCGACCTATAAGTACGTGCGCTTCTACAACTGGTCGCGTGTGAATATCGTTTCAACGGTCAACTCCTATCCGAAGGCCGCATCGCGTAACGACTGCAAGGGGGCGACCTGTACCTACGCCGAAGAAATGGCGAACTTCGCGACATGGTACGCCTGGTACCGTACGCGCGCGCAAATGACCAAGAGTGCGATCGGTTTGTCCTTCAGTGATGTGCGTGGCGTTCCGATTGAAAACAATCTGGATGATGCGAACTACCTGCACGCGCGCGTTGGCTTGACCACGATTAACAATCCTGGTGCCAACAAGATCAATATTGACAACTTCGAGCAGACGCAAAAGGATTCGTTCTACAGTAAGCTGTACGGTTTTGACCCGTCCGGCGGTACTCCGCTGCGCAGTTCGCTGATGTCGGTGGGTGAGATGTACAAAGGCGTCACGACCACTTACACGGATCCAGTGCAGTTCGCATGCCAGAAGAACTACGCGATCCTGGCGACCGACGGTTACTGGAATGACGACTTGGCATCGGAAGTGAGAGGTGGGCAATTCGTGCCGCCGGATGCCGCCAAGCCAGACCAGGACGGCGACGCAACGCGCCCGGCGAAAGACGATCTGCGCACGCCGAACACCTTGGCTGACGTGGCCTATTACTACTACAACACTGACCTGCGTACGTCCAATTGCGGCACGCCGGATCGCTGCGCGAATATCGTGTCGCCGTCGGGTTCGGATGCCACGATGGACGACGTGGCCAACTACCAGCACATGACCACCTTCACCATTGGTCTGGGGGTTGATGGCACGCTGCAATACGACGCGAACTATAAGACCGCCCCAAGCGGAGACTTTGCCAATATCAAGCAGGGCACCTTGAAATGGCCGGCGCCGGTGAAGAACAAGCCGGAAACCATTGATGACCTGTGGCACGCTGCCGTGAACGGTCATGGTACTTACTTCAGCGCCTCGAACCCGGCAGTACTGGAGTCGAGCTTGAGGAAGGCGCTCGCCAGCATCGACAGCACCACCGGTGCCGGCGCCGCAGCGGGTACCAGTAGCATTCAACCGACCCCGGGCGACGACAAGATTTTCACCGCCACCTATCGCACCCTGAAGTGGGACTCGGACATTACCGCCTACAAGATGGACTTGGATACGGGCGCGATTCTCCCGACTCCGGTATGGCAAGCTGAGCCGCTGCTGCGCAGCCGAATTGTTGCAGCAGGCAATAGCGATACCCGCACCATCTATACCGGCAACTATTCCGGAACCGGCACCATCACCCGGACGCTGTTCAACATTGGCACCGGCGGCCTGACGGCAGCACAGCTGGCACTGTTCGACACGAGCAAGCTGAGCCAGGCAAGCAGCTGGTCGACGGCGCAATCGACTGCGGCAACCCCGCTCTCGCTGTTGAATTACCTGCGCGGCCAGGACCGCAATGAAGACCAGACGCGTCCGAATACCTATGGTCCATATGACCGCCTGTATCGCGACCGCGAAAAGGCCCTCGGTGATATCGTGCATTCCCAGCCGATCTTCGTGAAGCAGCCGCAGAACAAGTACATCGATCCTGACTTCGGCGCCTATAAACAGAGCCTTGCAAAGCGCAAACCGACGCTGTACGCCGCCTCCAACGACGGCATGCTGCACGCGTTCGATGCCGACACCGGCGATGAGCGCTGGGCGTATATTCCGCCGATGATGCTGCCGAATCTGTGGCGCCTTGCCGATGCCAATTACGAAAGCAAGCACCGCTATTACCTGGACGGCCCATTGACCATCAATGATGCCGAGCTGAATGGCACGTGGAAAACTGTTTTGATCGGTGCACTGGGCAAGGGCGGCCGCGGCTACTATGCGCTGGACGTGACCGATCCCGAGGATCCGAAGACCCTGTGGGAATTCAACGCCGACAAGAACCCGAACGTAGGCTATACCTACGGCACCCCGATGATTACCATGCGCAAGGATGGTACATGGGTGGCGGTGGTTGCTTCGGGCTATAACAATATTCCTGAAGATGACGGCAAGGGTGGCCTCAAGTACCCGACTGCCGACGGCAAAGGTTATGTGTTCGTGCTCGACATCGCCACCGGTAAAGTACTGACGACCATTCCGACGAACGTTGGCAGTGTCACCAATCCGAGCGGCCTGGCATGGCTGAACGTCCGGGTCGACAATTTTGCGAAGGTGAACCAGGAATTGGTGGCCTATGGCGGCGACCTGACCGGCGTCATGTGGCGTTTCGACATTGACGCTGGTGTCGCCAGCCAGCTGGCGAATATCGGTGCCACCAAGCCGATTACCACTGCTCCGGAAATCGGGCAGATCGATACTGTCGGCGGCACGCCGCTGCCGACTCCGGTGAAAACCGTCTATTTTGGCTCTGGCCGCTATCTGGGCAAGGGTGACCTGGACGATAAGGACGTGCAGACCCTGTACGCCGTCAGGGATGACGGCAAGACCACCATCCGCGGAACTTCCGGCCTGCTGCAGGCGACCGCCTCCGGCGCCAGCGGTACGCGCAGCGTCACCAATGGCGGCAAATTCGTCGATTGGCAGAAGGATTGGGGCTGGTACCTGAACCTGATCGATTCGGGTGAACGCCTGGCGCTGAACCCTCAGTTGTTCTTTGGTACCGTGCTGTTCTCCACGACGGTGCCTTCGATTTCCGAATGCCAGCCTGGCGGCTATAGCTGGCTGTACCAGCTGGATGCCGAAAATGGCGATGAAGTGACTGAGAATATGGGCGGTCTGCAATTCACCTCGCCGGTCGTGGGTATCACGGTATCCAAGCTGCCGAATGGTAAGCCGATCTTCCACGCAGTGACCGCGGATGGTAAGAAACCGAATCCGACCGACCTGCAAGTTGGCAAGCCTGACTTCCCGCCGAAGCGTGTTCTCTATCGCGAACTGAACAACTGATGGCGTTCTGATGGCTCACCGTACCCGTCCTTCGCTGGCGCTGCTGGTTTCGGTCTTGGTGCATGCCGGTATCGCCCTGTTCCTGGTTGGCCAGGCAGGGTGTACCGGTGGTGCCGGTGCCGGTGCGGCGCAACAGGGGCGGGCCCTGACGGTGAGTCTGCTTGCTTCAACCCCGGCGGCGGTCCACGGCAGCGCTCCCGCGCTCGCTGTCGCTGCCGCCGAAGCGGCGAAGCCTGCGTTGACGCACAGCGTACCAGTGGCCGCCGGGAATCCGGCTGCCGAGGCTGCCGCGCCAGGTACGGCGCAAGCGACGGCGCCCGAGCATCATTATTTCGGCGCCAGTGAAACAACCCAGCAGGCGGAGGTGGTCGAGGGACTGCTCCACGGCCGCCTGTTGATCGTGCCTGGGCTTCCGCCGCAGGAAGTGTCCTTGCAAGTATGGATCAGCGATGAAGGTGTGGTGGAGCGGGTGGAACTCGATTCACCGCTGCCTGAAGAGCAACAGCAGCTCTTGCTGGCAGCTTTCGCCAAGGTCCGTTTCAATCCCGGCAGGATAGGGCGCATTGCCGTCCACAGCCGCATTTCCATGAAAATCGTCGTCGACTACGCTATACGGGCGTGAAGGTACGCATGGTAGAATAGCGGGTTTTCCGTCCGCGCCATCCGCTGGCTGCCATCATGTCTGACGATATCCAAATTCAAGCTTCGAGCAAGACCCCGGCGCTGATTGCGCGCGAGGTTGCGCGCCGCCGTACTTTCGGCATTATTTCCCACCCCGACGCGGGTAAAACCACCCTGACCGAAAAGCTGCTGCTGTTCTCGGGCGCAATCCAGATGGCCGGTACGGTCAAGGCGCGCAAGAGCGGCCGCCACGCCACGTCCGACTGGATGGAAATCGAGAAGCAGCGCGGTATTTCCGTGGCTTCATCGGTGATGCAGTTCGAGTTCCGCGACCACATCATCAACCTGCTGGACACGCCGGGGCACCAGGACTTCTCCGAAGACACCTATCGCGTGCTGACCGCGGTCGACTCGGGCCTGATGGTGATCGACGCGGCCAAGGGCGTGGAAGCGCAGACCATCAAGCTGCTCGACGTTTGCCGTATGCGCAATACGCCGATCGTGACCTTCATGAACAAGCTGGACCGCGAATGCCGCGATCCGCTGGAGCTGCTCGACGAAGTCGAATCGGTGCTGAAGATCCAGTGCGCGCCTGTGACCTGGCCGATCGGCATGGGCAAGAATTTCCGCGGCGTGTACCACCTGATCAACGACGAGATCCTGCTGTTCCGCGCCGGCGAAGAAAGCGTGCAAAGCTTCGAGGTCATCAAAGGCATCGACAATCCGCGCCTGCAGGAGATGTTCCCGCTGGAGATGGACCAGCTGCGCATGGAAGTGGAACTGGTGCATGGCGCCTCGCATCCATTCAGCCTGGAAGACTTCCTGGCGGGTAAGCAGACTCCGGTGTTCTTCGGTTCCGCGATCAATAACTTCGGCGTGCGCGAGATCCTGTCGGCGCTGGTCGATTGGGCGCCTGCGCCGGAATCGCGCGATGCGTCGGTGCGTACCGTGCAGCCGACCGAAGAGAAGTTTTCGGGCTTCGTATTCAAGATCCAGGCCAATATGGATCCTGCGCACCGCGATCGTATCGCTTTCTTGCGCGTCTGCTCGGGCCGTTTCGAGCGGGGCATGAAGGTCAAGCATCTGCGCCTGAACCGCGAAGTCAAGGTGTCGTCCGTGGTGACGTTCATGGCTTCGTCGCGCGAGCAGGTGGAAGAGGCTTACGCGGGCGATATCATCGGTTTGCCAAACCATGGCAATATGCAGATCGGCGATTCGTTCTCCGAAGGCGAAATGCTGCAGTTCACCGGTATTCCTTACTTTGCGCCGGACTTCTTCCGCCAGGTGCGCATCCGTAACCCGCTGAAGATCAAGCAGCTGCAGAAGGGCTTACAGCAGCTGGGCGAAGAGGGCGCTGTGCAGGTGTTCAAGCCGGTGCAGGGCGGCGAGGTGGTGCTGGGCGCTGTGGGCGTGCTGCAGTTTGAGGTGGTGGCTTCGCGCTTGCTGAATGAGTATGGTGTGGATGCCGTGTTCGAAGGTACGTCCATTTCCACCGCACGCTGGGTTTCCAGCGATGACAAGAAGGCGCTGGCGGACTTTGAGGCGGCCTTGGGGCATAACGTGGCGTATGACGCGGCGGGCAACCTGGCGTACCTGGCGACTTCCGGTGTGAACCTGCGCTTGACTCAGGAGCGCTGGCCTAAGCTGACTTTCCATGCTACGCGTGAGCATGCGACCAAGCTGGATTGAAAACCGGTAAAGCGGGGTCAGACCCAAAGGGTCAGACCCCGTCAGAACTTCCGGCGCCGGTTGGGTTTGAGGCTTTTGACTTTCGGCAAATGTCAAAGACCTTGAACTAACACCCCTAACCTTCGTTCAGACGGGGTCAGACCCTTGGGTCTGACCCCGGGTTGCCGGTTCTAAGCAGCCCACGAGCGGCGCTCGCGCAATAGAGCCTCCAACTGCTCCGCCGGCATCGGCCGCGCGAAATAGAACCCCTGCATCACATCGCAGCCCGCATCCGACAGGAAGGCCACCTGCGCCTCTGTCTCCACCCCTTCCGCAACAACGCTCAGATTCAACGAGTGCGCCATGGCGATGATCGCTTTGGCGATCGCAGCCCCGTCGCCCGGGACCGCGTTCACGAAACTGCGGTCGATCTTCAGCTGGTCGATCGGGAAACGCTTCAAATACGCCATCGACGAATATCCGGTACCGAAATCATCGATCGACAGATGAATGCCCGCGGCCTGGATCTTGTGCAGCAGCGCGATATTGGCGTTGACGTTCTCCATCAGCACGCCTTCGGTAATTTCCAGTTCCAGCAAGCGTGGCGGCAGGCCGGTCTCCATCAGCAAGGCCTGCACCTCATACATCAGCTGGACGTCCTTGGTCTGGCATGCCGACAAGTTGACCGCCACGTGCTCGATATCCTCCATCAACCCCGCCTTGCGCCACTCTGCCGCCTGGCGGATGGCGGTCTGCAGCACCCAGCGTCCCAGCGAGACGATTACACCGCTTTCCTCCGCCACGGGAATGAACTCCGCCGGGCTCACAGCGCCGCCCAAGGCCTCGCAATTCCAGCGCGTCAGCACTTCCATGCCGCGCATACGCCCCGTCCGCACGTCGATCTGCGGCTGGTAATGCAGGTACAGCTCATTGTTTTGCAAAGCCTTGCGCAAGTTCGCCTCCAGCGCCAGGCGCTTGCTGGCCTTGAGCGCCATCTCCTCATGGAAGACTTCATAGGCGTTCTTGCCCTTGTTCTTGGCGTGGTACATGGCGATATCGGCGCAGCGCATCGCGGCGGCGGCATCCCGCGCATCCTTCGGGTAGACGCTGACGCCGATACTGGCGCTGACGAAGAGCTGGTGGGTCTCGACCATGAAGGGCTCCGACAGGGCGCGCAGGATCTTGCGCGCTACCTCGTCCGGCTCCAGTTCTTCATCGGCTGGCTCCACGATGACCACGAACTCGTCGCCGCCGATGCGGCAAATGATGTCGGTGCTGCGCAGGGAATGCGTCAGCCTCTCAGCAACAAGGCGCAACAGCTTGTCGCCGGTGTCGTGGCCCAGCGTATCGTTGACGACCTTGAAGTTGTCCAGGTCCAGCAGCAGCAAGCTGACGTTGGTTTCCTGCTTGTCTGCCCGCTTGAGCGTATGTTCGAGCTTGTCGTTGAAAGCATTCCGGTTCGGCAGGCAGGTTACCGGATCCACATGCGCCAGCAGATGCAGGTGATGTTCGGCTTGCGCCACCGCGGCCCGCATGCGCCGCACCAGCAGCCAGGCCAGCGCGAACGAACCCAGGGTTGCGATGCCGGTGAAGCCAGCGAAAGCCAAGGCGCGCCGATACAGCGGCATGAGCGTGGCGCGAATCGAAACACTGCCAACGTTCTTGTGGTCGACCTTGATCGGCTCCTGCACCTCGATATAGTCCATGCCGTATTCATGCAGCGATTCGCCATGCGCGCTGGGCGGCAATTCGGGCACTGGTGCACCATTGCGGCGGAATTGCGCCAGCGGCGTATTGCCCACCGTGATATTCGCGCTTTGGACGCTGGGCGATGCGGCCAGTCCGCCCAGGATTTCGTCTGCCGCACGGGTGTCGCTGAACAGCAGCGCGGCCGTACTGTTGTTGCCGACAATGCGCGCCTGCACCTGGAGATCGCGCAGTAGCGTGCCGCGCAAGGCCATGAACTGGAACAACACCATGAGCAGGCCGGCAAGGCACAAAGCCGCCCCGGCGGCCAGCATGGTCGAACGTACCACCTTGCTGCCGATCGGCAGCAGCGCGATGTTAGCGCGCGACTTCATTGGACACTCCTTGCCAGCCGCAATAGCTTGGAACTGAGCGACAGGCGTGCCATGCGCACTGGCACCAGGTCCACGTCAAAGCCCACGCGGCGATTGTCGATTCCAAAGGAAATCATGGCGCCGTTGGCGCCTATCGTGCGGTCGTCAGCGACGGTCAGCACGCTGCTGTTCGCCAGTTCGTGCTTAAGCTGCGGCCAGCGCTCACGGTCCTGTGCGTCGAGCACCAACAGGTGGCAGGCCGCCAACTGCGATGCGCCCGGTGATGCGGGCAGCGTGCGCACGACGAGGCGGTGACCATTGACGTGCTTCTCCTGCAGGCCGCTAAGGGCGGTCAACAAGGCATTGCCCTGGAAGACGCAAAGGCGCAAAGGCGCGCTTGCGGGCAGGGTGTCCGTCGGCCATTCGGTGAACATGGCGAAATTGAACAGGATGGCCGCCTTCAGCTCCGCTTCGTCCGCACCCGCTGGAAGCTGGGCGCGCGCGTACCCGCCAGCCAGCAGCAGGAGTGTGAGGAAGGCGAACAGACGCTGCATCATCAGTATGCCGCCTTCAGCCGGAAGTAGACCCGTCGTCCATCCTGCTCAATGGTACGTTGCAGGAGGCCCAGCGATGCGGGTTCGCCGTAATGGCGGTCCAGCACGTTTTGCACGCCAAGCGAGGCGTCCAGATGGCGGGTCAGGCCGATGCTGAAGAAATTCAGATTGGCCAGCAAAAAGCCGCCTGTCTCGCCACCGTCCAGCAGCTTGCGGGAGCTGACATACTGCCCTTCAACACCGACATGCCAGGTGCCGGCAAGCCGGCCAGTTGTATTCAGCTTCGCCAGCCAGTTGGGCGAATTCACTTCACTGGCGCCGCCAGTCACGCGCTGCCGCGAAACGCTGGCACGCAGGCGCGCACCGTTGGCGAAGGAGTGCTCATACTCCAGCTCGAGGCCACGGGCCCGTGCCTTGCCCAGGTTACGGAAGATCGGCAAACCGATTTCCTCATCGATAACCTCGGTCACCAGTCCGGACGCCTCGTTGGTGTACGCGGCCAGCGTCATCCGCGCATTGGCGCCAAGCTGGCGTACCAGCGCTAACTCATGACTTCGAATGCGTTCGCGGCCCAGGTTGGGATTGGCCAGTTGGCCGCCTTGCCCGTCGATCCCGTAGAAGAGTTCATAGCTGTTCGGGGTGCGGAACGCGCTGCCGTAAATGGCTTTGGCCGTCGTGCCAGGCGAGACTTCGGCGATCAGCGCCAGGCGCGGATTGAATACTCCGCCGGTGCTGGTGTCGTGATCATAGCGCAAGCCGGCGTTCAGCAGTACATCCTTCGCCAGGGTGATTTCATCTTGCGCAAAGACGCCGAAACGCTTACTCGTCGAGCGGTCGTTGAGATAACTGACAAAAGGATCGATGTCGAAGTTCTGCTGCAGTACATGATTGTTGTATTGGTAGTCCGCACCGATTACTACCTTGTGGGCCGGCGCCGCTTGCAGGAACAGGCTGACATCCGCTCCCCACCAGCGTGCGCGCGTGCGGTCCATGTTGAGGGTACCGAACGGCTCCTGGTTGACGAAGCGCCCGTCGTAGCGGTATTCGCTGTAGCTCAGGCGCCCCGTCAGCTCGCCATGCATCGGCACGAGGGCTTTGCGGTAGCCAAGTGCGGCCGACATCAGTTGATCCATGGTCGAAGCGCCCGGCACGTCGAAAGGCTGGCCGTAGGGCGCTGTAGGCATGCCCTTGCTGCGCTTGCCGTCGAGAAGTGACAGCGACCAGTCGCCCCATTGGCCCCGAGCGAAGAAGCGTGAGAAGCGTTCCCAGTCCAGGCCGTGCGCTACGCCGCCGAATTCCGGGAAGTAGAGGTCGCGGCCGTCGCTATGACCGTGGGTAGCGGCCAGCAGCAGCTCGGAGTCGCCATTACGCCAGCCGTAGCTTGCGCTGCCGCTGCGGGTGCCGGCTTGACCCGCCTCCAGCGTCGCACGCGCGCCTTCGAGATCGGGGGCGCGGCGTGTAATGACGTTGATGACGCCGAAGAACGCGTTGGTGCCATACACCGAAGATCCCGGCCCCGGCACGAATTCGATGCGGTCCACCAGCCCGAGGTCAAGCGGGAACTCGGCGCCGAGTTGGGCCTGATCAAACACCGGGTCGTTGATGCGCGTGCCGTCGATCTGCAGCAGGAAGCGCGTATTCAGGTCGCCCGGACGCAGAAAGCCACGCGCACCGAGATAGCTATAGCTTCGGTCATTGCTGGTGTACAGGCCACGGATGCTGCGCAGCGCGTCGGCAAGCGTGCGCCAGCCATACGCGCGGATATCGTCCGACGTCAGAATGGTGACATTTGAGGGCGCCTGTATTGCATTTTGGTTGAAGCGGGAGGCACTGTAGACCTCCATCGACATCAATTGTTCAAGTGGCAAAGTAGTCAGGTCGGCATCTTGTGCGCAAGCGTTCGCCGCCGCGAGCAGCAAGACTGCCAGCGGCCTTGCGTGAAGGCCATGCAGTGCTTTGATTCTCATCCCGATGGATTGCTTTTATGGTGTCTGCACATGGTGGCATTGCCGTGAGGGAATGTACAGCCCGGCAGGCGCTATCACCACTATTTAACAACAACCATTAGCTGACGAACAATGTTCTCCACGCGCTTGGAGCTTTCCCTTCCAACTGTTTGAACGCACGCCGGAAAACGGTCTCGTCGCTGAATCCAGTTTCAATGGCGACGCGGCGCAAACTCAGGTTCGGGCGTGCCAGCAGACGCTTGGCCTGCTCGATACGGCATTGCAGAATGTACTGCACCGGCGTGACGCCAAGCGTCGCATGGAAGCGGCGCGCCAGGTTGCGCTGGCTCATGGCGACATGGCGCGCTACGTCGTCCGGTGTGATGCCGGCGCAGTTGTGCTGTTCGATATAGCGTTGGGCTGCCTGCACACGCGCGTCGGTGTGCTCATTCCTTCCGTTTGCGCCGTTCACATCGGCCAGTTGCCGAGCGGAGTTGGCATAGCGGGCGAATTTCAAGGCTGCCTTCTCGCCGTGGAAGTGCGAGACCAGGTGGGCGCAGGCGTCGATGGTTGGTGTGATGCTGGCTGCGGTAATCAGCCTGCCGTCGACAACCAACGGCGATTGCGGCGAAAGGCGCACTGCCGGCCGGGCCGCCGTGATTGAGCGCCGATCGGCAAGGTTGCAGGTCGCATCGCGTCCGTCCAGCAGACCCGTGGCGGCCAGCACGCGCACACCGCTTGCGGAAGCGAGGATGCAGCCGCCTGCTTCGTAGTGCTTCACGATCCAGCGCAAGAGGGACGGGACTGCTGGCACGTCGCCATAGAAGGAGGGCAGGACCAGCACGTTCGCCTGCCTGGCGGTGCGCAGGCTGCGTTCCGGCAGCAGGGCCGGGCCGGTGAACGAACGCACTGGCTGAAGTGTCGGGCCAACCAGCGTCACATCAAACATTGCAGCCGCTTTCAGATCGGGTTCACGGGCATTGAGAGTCCCCGCTACCGCCAGCAGTTCACGAATCAGCATGACTCCGCCGGCCCAGCAATTGTGGTCGATATAGATGCTTGTCGAGATGGCGGAAAAAGTATGTTGCATGGCGAATAATGTACCATGCAGCGCGCCATGCAGGACTACGATGGCTGCATGAATATTCTCTCCTACATCGACAAGCAAGAACTTCGTGCCTTTACGACGGCCGACAACTGGCGTGCCTCTGGAGTCGTGTTCGTCAACGTGGCGCTGGTGTCGCTTGGATTCGCATTGCCCGCGATATGGCACCATCCAATTGCCTGGATACTTGCCAGCATACTTCTCGCAGGCCGCGCACTTGGATTTGCGATTCTGACGCATGACGCAGCACACCGGAATTTCTTCACGTCGCGAAGTGTGAACCAGTGGATGGGGAAATGGATTTTCGGCGCGTTGCCAAACGTGCCTTACGCGGCATATCGCCGTGGCCATCTGGAACACCATCGCACCGCTGGAACCGCCGCCGACCCTGATCTCGCCTTCGTCACTGGCTATCCAGCGACTCGCGCAAGCCTTGCACGCAAGCTGTTACGCGATATCTCTGGCCTAAACGGTTTGAAGGGCATCATCTACCAGTTCCAACCGACTGATCGTGGAGCGCTGTACCCGTTCTTTGTGATGCACGGCTTGATCGTTGCCGTGCTGTGGACGCTTGGCGTACCACAGGTGTATGGCTGCTGGTGGCTTGGTCAGTTGTTTGTCTTCCCATTGATACTGCGGCTGCGCGTAATGGGGGAGCATGGTGCTGTCCCCGATCACATGGACCGGGACCCGCGCCGCAATACCGCAACGACGTTGGCAGGCCCGCTCGCTCGATTGCTGGTAGCGCCGAACTTCGTCAATTACCACGTTGAACATCACATGGCCGCGACGGTGCCAGGTTATAAGCTACCCGCATTGCATAAGCTGCTTCGTAAGCGTGGCTATTTTGAAGGGACGGAGTGCCCGGCCGAATCGTATTGGAGTGTCATTCGCCGATGCACAGCCGGAAGTGAAAGCGCCGCAGTGCGCCGCATTAGCGGCGCCCGCGGCGCTTTGGATAACATGCGTTGAAGCCGTGAAATTGTAGAAAAGTGGTTGGCCAACCTAGTGCTACTTCAGGGCTTTAGCGAGGCTCCGGCATTCGAGCAAATTAGGCGCGAGGATCATTCTCTGGCTCGGGATCGCGTTCCAAATCAGCTGCCAATGCCGCCACGACCATTGCGCGAGGATCGTTTTCAACCTCAGGGTCGACCAGAAATTCTTGGTTGTCCTTGGCGGTAAATTTAATCGAAATGTTGAATTTCTCCGCAATTGTATTGGCATCGCTAAACGTTACCAATCTTCCGCTTTCGCTAATGCTGGGCTTACTGAATTGCTGTGAGTTATCTGGCCTTACGCTAAGGCCTTTAAATTTTACATCCACCGGCGTTGGATCGATCAGCTGATAATTGATTACGGTATCTGGTTCCGTAACGGTAAGGGATCTTGGCGTGAAAGTGGTCGCGTATGTCACTTTCCCGTTCGCATCTAAGTGGGGGATTGCCGTGACCTGAACATTTAGGAACGTGGTAGCCGCTGTATCGATAACTGAGTTCTTCATGATTTCCTTTCTCATCGGTTTGCAAGGTATTTCGCGTAGCGAGAATTGTTAAAAGCCATTCTCTTAAGCTTTGATCTAATGATATCTGAAGTCGAATATTCCCCAGCGCACATCGCACTTCGCAAATAAGGGGCTAAGATGGCAGGGTTTAAAGAATCGCCAGCGAATGGCTTCAGCAACGATTCCGCCTCTTTGCAAAATTTGGTTCCTTCATCGACTTTATTTTGAGTTTTTAGTAGTTCACCTTTTAGAGCAACCAACTCTGCTAGTTGCGACGCAATTGTCGCATCATTCATGCTGGACTCAAAAGTCGTGCGATACAGTGCAATGTAATCATCCAAAGTAGCTAATGCGTCGGAGACGTGCCCCGATTGCGCATTGAAAGTTGCGGATTGGATTGCAATGGTACCTATAAAACCTTGTAATCGACTATTTTTAGGGGACTTTTTGAACTCAATATCCCAAATCTTACGAAGCTCATCTAATTTTTTCGCGATCATTGGTGTAGGCAAACCAGGTTGGACAATTAAAGAATTAACTCGAACAAAGGCGAGACTTAATTTCCATTTCAGGTTGCTAAGGTCTTGTGTCGTCAATAAAGTCAATAATGTATCGGCCTTATCGAGGTGGGTTGCCGCATCGGAGTCAAGTCCTAGCGCGATTTCTAGCGTCGCTCGGTGCCATAAAGCGTTTGCTAGTCGATAAGTCCAAAGACCATCATTGGGCGCTTGTTGGTGCACCGAAGATACGAGCTCTTCCTCTTCTCTAACTAAGGAAAAGGCAGCGTCGAGATGTCCCATCTTTTGTTTTGCGTCAGCCAACCAGGAAATGCTGTTAGCTAAGTCCGCCTTAATCTTTGAATTGTTGGGACTACCGAGCAGTGCTTTGCGCTTAAGCTGGACTGACTTTTCAAATGCCTCCGCTGCCAACGCAGGCTGATTGTTTTGTATTTGAGTGCTGCCGATCGCGCTATATGCATAAGACTGTTCCATCCATGCTTCCGAATCGTTAGGATAGGCTTTAACGATCCTATCGCTATAATTGAGATACTCGTTTGCATGCGCAAGTGCATCGCTCCACTCATTTCTGTTTGAGTGGTATAGGGAGATCCAAAATGCGTTTGCACCTAGATCCTTTAGGAGTGCCTTGTCAGTGCTAGTTCCTTTATCCTGAAGGCGAAGAATTTTTCGCGCAGCCAACAGTGCCTCATGCGCGGCGGGGAAATTGGAGCGCGTGGTATTAACCTCGGCAATTACGTGTAAGGCCTTGGCTCGCTGATTCAAAGAGGTAGGGCTCTCTACTAGGGACTCAGTCGAAGAGAGGTAATTTAGCGCCTTGTTACTCACGCTGTCTAGCAGGTCCAAACGGCCAAGCGGGCGGAGCTTTTCCGCAAACTCGCCAAGCATGTAGCCCAACAGCGCTTCTGCTTCAACTCGGTGTTGTTCTGCGGATCGTTGTGCGTTACGAGCGGCAAGTCCGAGTGCTGCGGAGACTAACGCTAAGATCCCAATCAACGTGGTTATGCCGAGTCGGACTCGCTCGCCTCGTTTTGCGCGCGACATTGAGGCGCGAATGAACTCGGTCTCTACTGGCGCAAGAGAAAAATCCGCAAGAGATAGCAAGCGGACCGCCTTTTCAACTTGACTACCAGACGGAAGCAAAAGGTCGGTCGCCCGTCCCCCATCAGCCCATCGCCTCGCTTGGCTCGTGAGTTGGGTCCGCAACTGTAATGAGCTCAGGAATTGTGCAATCCAGTTTGCAACGCGTGGCCAGCGTCGGAGCAATGCCTCATGTGCAACGCCGAAACTCGGTACGTCCCCTGCTAGCTCACTTACGAATAAGCGGGACTCGATCATAACCCTAACAAATTCTTTTTCGTCCTCGCTTTGCAGCATCGAAAGCGGGCTTCTTCTGGAAGTCACTGTCGAAGACTCTTCGCCTACGTTCACCAACAGGGATAGCACGCGCGGAAGGACATCAATTTGCTGCGGAGTTAAATTTGCGACTATCTGTTCAGCACGTACGCCAACGGCTCCTTCGATGCCGCCTAATTGGTGATAGACCTCAAATTTGAGTGCGTCATCTTCACTTCGTTGCCGATACAATTCGTTTAAGGTGTATTGCAGTAGCGGCAGCATATCGGGATTGCCCCGTGCAGCATCGCAGAGGACATCATCGAGACTCGCTCCGGTCAATTCATCCTTTTCAAACGTCAGGTTGGCAGCTAACGCGGGTTGTCGTACGATTTGCGCAATGTCTGCACCATCTGGAGGCAGAACGTCGAAATGTCCACCGCGCGATTTCAGATTCAGCAGCATTGGCTGCGCCATAACTTCTGGATAGAAGTCATTACGGCAGGCCATTAGCATCAACAAACAGTTCGACTTGGCCAACGCGTCGATCACTCCCAGGAATTGGTGAGCTTCGCCAGGCTGGGAGCGAAAGACTGCCTCAATGCGATCAACGAAGACGCCGACCGTTGTACGCGAGCATCCTCGTTCGAGTAGCTCGGCCGCCACCGCTTCGGGATTTGATGCCAATCGCTGACCAAGGCTATCGGCACTTGCGCCCGGGAAAAGCGGTTCTCCAAGGATGTCAGCGTCAATCAGAGCACCGGCAAGGGCTTGGAACAGAGTGCCACTACCCAGGTCAGCGCAATCGAGGTAGACGCTACTCGCCAAGCCGACCGGCTCATCAGAACGGGTGGCGCTTGCCATCAATTGGGGCAGCAGACCGGCACGGACGAGTGATGTTTTGCCCGAGCCGGACGGCCCGAGCACAAGCGCCATAGGCGAGCCATTTGTAGCCTGGGTCATTACCACTTCGCGTAACTGGGCAGTGGCCTGCACTCGTCCGAAGAAGATCGCCGCGTG
Organism: Pseudoduganella violaceinigra DSM 15887; assembly: GCF_000425385.1. Classification (GTDB taxonomy): domain Bacteria; phylum Pseudomonadota; class Gammaproteobacteria; order Burkholderiales; family Burkholderiaceae_D; genus Rugamonas; species Rugamonas violaceinigra. The sequence goes on from NZ_AUDI01000004.1 coordinate 346,348, forward strand.
GTTTTCCTGGAATGCCTCCAGGCCGCGGAATGGCGATCCACCTTCCCAAGTGACTGGCGCTTGGCTTGCCAATGTAGTAACAGGCGCAATGGCGCGGTAGCCACGCTTGCGGATCGTCTCAATATAGCGCGGATCGGTGCTCGAATCACCTAAGGCGCGGCGCAGCTGGGTGATGGCTTTATGAATCGGGTTGTCGCCCAGTTCGTTGCTTCCCCAACAAGCCTGCAGGATCTCTTCCGCCGGAATGACAGCGCCCGGATGCCGGCACAAATAGCGCAACACCGCCATCACACGCGGCTCGAGCTGCGTCTTCGCATCCCCATTGCTGACGATATTGGCTTCTGGACTGACCAACCAGTCGCCGAATTGGAACTCCATGACTCGCCTTACCTTCTTTTCTTATATGTCTTATAAATCAATGGCTTAGAAACCTTCCGGAGCATTTCTTCCGGACCGGAAGGTTTTCTTCCGGCCTTCGGAAGGTTTCCGGAAGGCGAGGGAAGGCTTTTTTTCTTATATTGTCGACATTGCCAAACGGCCAAATCTTAACATTCTTAATAGTAAAAATGGTCACTACTAAAGCGGTATTTTTTGAGATCGGTTCCGAATCCACGACTTCTGTACAACAGCTGTCGGCGAGTTGGTTCACTTCCGGAAAGTTCCTGGAGAGCACGATCGATGCAATGCGCGCGGCCGGCGAGTTTCCAAATGACATCAAATACGGCAGCATGGAGGTCGGCAGCCTGGCGCTCGGCGGCGAGGAAGATGACCGAGCCGAGCTGCGTCCGATCGAGATTCGCTACGATTCGGCGACCCCGTCGGTTGCCCAGGTGACGATGACCCTGTCGTCGGGTAATTTGCGCTTCTATAACGGTTATGGCCGTCAAGAAATCTTGCGTCAATCGGTGGCCGGGTGGCGTCTCGAGTTCACGGTAGCGGTCAATGAATTCGGCGGCCTGGTGTTGAACGCGGCGCTATGTGATGTGGATAAATCCCATCTGCCGTGTGATAACGCTCCGCTCAAGGAATTCTTCATTACCGCCGTCAGCCATTGGCTGCGCACTTTGGCGCCGGCTGTGCTGAAAAAAACAGCAATGCGCCGCGCTGTGATCGGCCGCGAGAACTTCCTGCGCCAATATATTTACCCGATGGTGGTGGATAAGCTGCAGCGCCGCTTGAATTCCCTGCCGGATTATGTGGCGTCCCGCGACGGGGTAGCCCACGTTAATACGCTGGATAGCCAGAACGAGAAGTCGGGTGTGGAGGCGACGCTGAAAAACGGCGAACGCGCCCGCTTCATCCGTAATAGCAACGGCTGGACCTACCGCGACCACGTGCTGCTGAACTGGCAGGAAGCCAACCGGACCTTGCACGACCGCGAGTCGGAGCAGGACCTGCGCTATACGGTAAACCTGGGCCGCCAATCGGGACCGGACGGGGTGTCGCGCCCGACCCTGGACATTGGCGGCGTGTTGGGCCGTTACGAATGGGACAGCGTGAAGCAGGAGTTGCCGCTGTCGCGCCAGCGCAGCTATATGGGCAAGGCCTGGGCACGCGCTACTTTGCAGTGGTCGCTGCGCCTGCAATGGCATGCGGAGGATGGCCGGGTGGGCGTGGCCTCGCTGGCGCGCAAGGGTATGCCGGCCACCGATGCCGGCACGACGGGGATTTATGTGGTATCCGATCCGCTGCCGCATCTGCTGAATGTACAACGCATCAACCTGTGGTGGGAGGGCAATGCCGCCAGCCTGTCATCGGTTCAACAAGATATCGCCGGTTCGCTGGCCGCGGCTACCGGCGACATGTTCGCCGCCGTTGCGGAGGGACTGGCCCCAGGGCGCAAGCTGGGTTGCCGTGACTTGCGCATTAACGAGTCGGGTGACATCGAAATCGAACTGGGGGAATGAAGCATGTCTGTCTTGATGACATCTGTGCCGGTGGCGCAGGTTCGGAAGTGGGGCGGCGCGTACGCGTCGGGCGCACTGAGTTTTGCTGCGGCGCGCGTCGCACGCATTGTTTTGCAACGGGAGCCGATGGCAAGTGAAGCCTTGTCGTGGACTACTCTCTATAGCTGCCAGGGTGAGGCCGTGCGCGGCCGTGCCGAGCTGGCGCTGCATTTGCTGGCCCGTCCGGAACTGGCGGAGCTGGATGCCAAGGAGCGCCTGCGGCGTGCCTACAACGCGGTGTTCGACCGCTACGATGCGTCGCAGCCGGCGGATATGGCTTATTGGCTCAGCCAGATGACGGCCGGGCGCGAGCTGGCTGCGCTGGTGCGCCATGAACTGGTGCCGCTGTTTGAGTCCGGCTACCGCTCCAGCCCTTGCGCGTCGCCGGCGACGGCGCGCTCGCCGCTGTTTGTCGTGCGGGATGGCTCGGGTTTGCCGCTGGTGTTTACGCTCGGCTCCAACCGTTCGCTGTACCTGTTCCGCCGCACGCCGTTCGGCCGCTGGTCGCAGACGGATTTGAGCGGCATGCTGCCGCTGAACCAGCCGGGCAAGGTGCAGGCGCTGGATGTGCAGCAGGCCCCGGACGGTACGATCGCGCTGGCGCTGGCTGTTGCGCCATGGGCCAGCGGCGGCGGGCCTACCTTGCATGTTGCTGTTGGCATTTCAAACCAGCTCGATGAAACGGGCTGGGTGGAAGTCATGCGCGGCATGGCTGCGCGCCATGTGCCGGAGGTGGAGGAGCCGGTGACCCGCATTGCCTTTGGCCTCTTGCAGTCGGGCGCCGTGCCGATGGTGTTGGTGACCGCTGAGAATACCTGGTATTTCAATGCTGCGGCGGAAGGGGCCTTGATTGCCTGGGACGACGAAGGGGCAGAGCCTTCGCTGGCGACCGCCCTGGGCAGCTACCGCGTGCCGGGCGCCTGGCGTCTGAGCGAGACGCCGTCGGGCCGTATGCTGCGCTTCAACAGCTTTGCGCGCGCTGCGGCATGGGGGATCGCAATCGATTATCAGGGCTTGCCGCGCCGGGCGAACGGGCTGCATCTGGCGCCTTCCAATGTGCCGAACGTGCCGGATGTCTTTGTCGCGGGCGATAGCATCGTCGTGTATCGCGGCGGGCAGTCGGTGCCGCAGCCTGTGGCGAATATTGGCGGCGCTTGCGTGGTCTGGAGCGAGGCGACTGCGGTTGGCGAGTATCTGGCTTACGGCGATGGCGCAGGCGGACTGTGGCTGGTGTGCCGGCGGCAGGGCGGGCACTGGAGCATGCCGGTGCCGATTGCGACGACGCTGGTGATGGCGGCGCTGATGGCCGCGCCGAATCATGGCGGCGTGCACGCGATCGGCATCACCCCAGGCGGGGCGCTGGCCTGGCTGCGCTTTAATGCCGATGGCGCGCAGGTTGGGGCGGAGGAGATTACCCAGGCTGCGGTCTGGGACGATGAGGCGCAAGATGTGCAGCGCGCCGCACGCGTAACCCGCAGCGTGGCTTAAGGGCGGTCGCGCAACAGCAGTGCGTCGATGATGCCGGCGAGCCAGCAGGCGACCAGGATCCATGCGGCCGTGTCGGCGCCGGGGACGAAGCTGGTTTCGTGCAGGCGGGCGGAAATGGCGAACGGGTCGGGGGCCAGGGTGCCGTTCAGGGCTTCTTCCATCAGGGTTGCGGTGGCCGCCCATACGCCGTACATGATCCAGCAGAACGATGCCAGGGCGGGCAGCAGGATGGCTGCTCCGCGCTTGGGGCGTTTGAGGACCATGAGTTGGCCTAGGCCGGGGAAGGCCAGGCCGGAGAGCAGGGCGGCTTTTGTTGTTTGCTTCATTCATTCTCCAACGCGGCGGTCGCGGACCAAAGGTGTCTGACCCTCCGGGTCTGACACCGGTTTACCGGTTTTACATAGCAAAAACGCCGGCACCTCACGGTACCGGCGTTTTCCTTTTCAGGCAAGAGCCAGATTAAGCGTAATCGCTAACCGGGATGCAGGCGCAGAACAGGTTGCGGTCGCCGTACACGTTGTCGGCGCGGCCCACCGGCGGCCAGTACTTCTGCTTGCGCAGCGACGGTACCGGGTAGGCTGCCACTTCGCGGCTGTACTTGCGTTCCCACTTGTCGGCCAGCAGCACCTCGGCGGTGTGCGGGGCGAACTTCAGCGGGTTGTCCAGCTTGTCGAATTCGCCCGATTCCACTTTGGCGATTTCGGCGCGAATGGCGATCATCGCGTCGATGAAGCGGTCCAGTTCAACCTTGGATTCGGATTCGGTCGGCTCGATCATCAGCGTGCCTGGAACAGGGAAGCTCATGGTCGGCGCGTGGAAGCCGAAGTCCATCAGGCGCTTGGCGACGTCTTCGTTGCTGATGCCGGTGGCATCGGTCAGTGGACGCAGGTCCAGGATGCACTCGTGCGCCACCAGGCCGTCGTGGCCCGAGTACAGCACCGGGAAGTGCGGCGCCAGGCGGCGCGCGACGTAGTTGGCGTTCAGGATCGCGGTTTCGGTTGCCGCGGTCAGGCCTTCGCCGCCCATCATGGCGATGTACATCCAGGAGATCGGCAGGATCGATGCCGAGCCGAACGGAGCGGCCGAGATCGAGCCGATGCCGTCTTCGCTGCGCACGTAGCCGTTGGAACGCTGGTTCGGCAGGAACTTGGCCAGGTGGGCGCCAACGCCGATCGGGCCGACGCCTGGGCCGCCGCCACCGTGCGGGATGCAGAAGGTCTTGTGCAGATTCAGGTGCGAGACATCGCCGCCGAACGCGCCCGGGCCGGCCACGCCGACCAGTGCGTTCATGTTGGCGCCGTCCACGTAGACCTGGCCGCCGTGCGAGTGAATGATTTCGCACAGTTCGGTGATGCCGTCTTCGAACACGCCGTGGGTGGACGGGTAGGTCACCATCACGCAGGCCAGGTTCTTGGAGTGTTGTTCGGCCTTGGCTTTCAGGTCGGCCAGGTCAACGTTGCCCTTGTCGTCGCAGGCGGTCACGACAACCTGCATGCCCACCATGGCGGCGGAAGCAGGGTTGGTGCCGTGCGCCGAGGATGGGATCAGGCAGATGTTGCGGTGGCCTTCGCCGCGCGATTCGTGGTACTTCTTGATCACCAGCAGGCCGGCGTATTCGCCCTGCGAGCCGGCGTTAGGCTGCAGCGAGACGGCGGCGTAGCCGGTCACGGCGCACAGCATTTCCTCCAGCTGGGCGATCATCTCGCGGTAGCCGACGGTCTGGTCGTTTGGTGCGAACGGGTGGATGGTCGAAAACTCCGGCCAGGTCACCGGGATCATTTCGCTGGTGGCGTTCAGCTTCATGGTGCAGGAGCCCAGCGGGATCATGGTGCGGTCCAGCGCCAGGTCCTTGTCGGCCAGGGAGCGCAGGTAGCGCAGCATTTCGGTTTCGCTGTGGTAGCGGTTGAAGGTCGGGTGCTCCAGGTAGGCGGAGCTACGCACCAGCGCTTCAGGGAAGTTGCGGCCCACGGAAGCTTCAACAGCGTCGAAGTCAGGCGCAGCCTTGCCGCCGCTGAACACGTTCCACAGCGCGGCGATGGTGTCGCGGTCGGTGGTTTCATCCAGCGATACGCCGACGTGCTTGGCGTCGATCTTGCGCAGGTTGATGCCGGCGGCAACCGCGGCTGCGTGCAGGGCGTCGACCTTGTCGGTGGCGATGGTCAGGGTGTCGAAGAAGGACTCGTTGACCGAGTAGCCCAGGGACTTCAGGTTGGCGGCCAGGATGCCCGTGAAGCGGTGGGTGCGCTCGGCGATCTGTTTCAGGCCTTTCGGGCCGTGGTAGACGGCGTACATGGAGGCCATCACGGCCAGCAGCACCTGTGCGGTACAGATGTTGGAGGTGGCTTTCTCGCGGCGGATGTGCTGTTCGCGGGTCTGCAGCGCCAGGCGGTAGGCCTTGTTGCCGTTCTGGTCGATGGTCACGCCGACCAGGCGGCCCGGCATGGAGCGCTTGTATTCGTCGCGGGTGGCCATGTAGCCGGCGTGCGGGCCGCCGAAGCCCAGCGGTACGCCAAAGCGCTGCGAGTTGCCGACCACGACGTCGGCGCCCCATTCGCCCGGAGGGGTCAGCATGGTCAGCGCCAGCAGGTCGGCGGCCACGATCACCATGGCGCCGGTGGACTTCACGGTTTCAACGGCGGCGCGGTAGTCGCGCACCACGCCGTTTACGCCAGGGTATTGCAGCAGCACGCCGAAAGCGTCGGTCACGCCGGCCAGTTCGGACGGGTCGAAGGTCTTGACGGTGATGCCCAGCGGCTCGGCGCGGGTCTGCACCACTTCCAGGGTCTGCGGCAGCACGTCGTTGGCGACGTAGAAGGTGTTCGACTTGGACTTGCCGACGCGCTGGATCAGGGTCATCGCTTCGGCGGCGGCGGTGCCTTCGTCCAGCATGGACGAGTTGGCGATGGCCATGCCGGTCAGGTCGATCAGCACCTGCTGGAAGTTCAGGATCGCTTCCAGGCGGCCCTGGGAGATCTCCGGCTGGTACGGGGTGTAGGCGGTGTACCAGGCCGGGTTTTCGAAGATGTTGCGCAGTACCACGCCCGGCGTGTGGGCGTTGTAGTAGCCCTGGCCGATCAGGGATTTCAGCACCTTGTTCTTGGACGCGATGCCTTTCAGCTTGGCCAGCGCTTCGTTTTCCGGCAGCGGCTGGAAGAATTGGCCCAGTTGCAGGGCGTTCTTGTTGCGGATGCCCGGCGGAACGATGGCATCGATCAGGGCGGCGCGGGTTGCGTAGCCGAGCACGTCCAGCATTTGCTGCTGTTCTGCGGCTTCCGGGCCGATGTGGCGGGCGATGAAGGCATCGCGGGCTTCAAGTTGGGTCAGGCTGGTGCGGGTCATGGTGGGAAATCTCTTGGCCAGAATGTGAAAAAGGCCGGCATGCAGCCGGCCCGGTAATGCGTGAATTAGTGCGCGACGTTGCCGTAAGCGGTTGCGTCCAACAGGCCGTTGATGGCGTTGGCGTCGCTTGGCTTGATTTTGAACAGCCAGTTGGCGTAGGCGTCGGCGTTGATCGACTCCGGCGCGCCGGTGACCTCATCGTTCACGGCAACCACTTCGCCCGATACCGGCGCGTAGATGTCGGAGGCGGCTTTCACCGATTCCACCACGGCGGCGTCGTCGCCGGCGGTGTAAGTGGTACCGACTTTCGGCAGCTCGACGAACACGATGTCGCCCAGGGCATCTTGCGCGAATTCGGTGATGCCGACGGTCAGGGTGCCGTCCGCTTCAGCGCGTACCCACTCGTGGGACTCGGTGTACTTCAGGTCTGCTGGAATGTTGCTCATATTGGCTCCAAGGCTAAGGTTATGTTATTCGTTTGATCTGGTCAGGCAACCAGGATTTTACCGTTACGGACGAAAGGCAGCTTTACCACGGTGGCGGCCAGCTTCTTGTCGCGGATTTCCACGTGCACGGTATCGCCCACATTCACGCCCATCGGCACGCGTGCCAGCGCGATGGCCTGCTGCATGGTAGGGGAGAAGGTGCCGGAGGTGATTTCGCCGGTTTCGCCGGAAGCGGCGATGACTTTCTGGTGGGCGCGCAGCACGCCGCCTTTTTCGCGCAGGATCAGGCCGACGAACTGGGCGTTCTGGCCCTTGGCCTGCAGGGCTGCCTTGCCGATGAAGTCGCGCTCGGAGACCAGGTCGATGGTCCATGCCAGGCCGGCGTCCAGCGGGTTCACGGTTTCGTCCATGTCCTGGCCGTACAGGTTCATGCCGGCTTCCAGGCGCAGGGTGTCGCGCGCGCCCAGGCCTGCTGGCTTGACGCCGGCGGCGTTCAGGGCGTTCCACAGCTTCTCGGCCTGTTCGGCGGCGACGCCGATTTCAAAGCCGTCCTCGCCGGTGTAGCCGGTGCGTGCCACCATGGCTTCGCCGAAGGCGGTGCCTGGCACCAGGGCGACGTTGAACGGTTTCATTTCAGCGGTGGCTTCTTTGGCCTGCGGGATCACTTCCCATACCTTGGCGCGGGCGTTCGGGCCTTGCACGGCGATCAGGGCCATGGCATTGGCGCCGTCGCGGCGCTGGGTGATGGTCAGGCCGGCGCCGGTGGCGTCGTTCTGCTGGTTCATCCAGGCGATGTCTTTTTCCGCGGTGCCGGCGTTGACCACCAGGCGGAACCATTCTTCGTTGATGAAGTAGATGATCAAGTCGTCGATGACGGTGCCTTCCGGGGTCAGCATGCAGGAATACAGGGCTTTGCCCGACACCTGCAGCTTGTCGACGTTGTTGGCGACCAGGCCGCGCAGGAAGGAACGTACATTGGCACCCTTGATGTCAACGACGCACATATGGGCCACGTCGAACATGCCGACGTCGCTGCGCACGGCGTGGTGTTCTTCGATCTGGGAGCCGTAGTTGACCGGCATGTCCCAGCCGCCGAAATCGACCATGCGGGCGCCAAGGGCACGATGAGCGTTGTTGAGTGGGGTTGCTTTGAGCGTCATTGATACCTCGGGCCACGAAGGGCAATAGGGGTTAATAAACGTAAACATAAGTACGCCTACCCCTCTGTCCTTGGTACCTGAGAGATAACGGGAAAGAATTCCCGCACGCCCCTTCGGTGGGCCCCGCGCCTTGGCGGGCCGCTCTCCAGAGTTTCAAGCCATTGCGGCTCCCTCGATCGGTCCTTTTGCCTGAGAGTTTCTGGGTAATGCCCCTTCGGCGCCAGCACCGGCTGGTCTCTCCCGATCAAGACTTGGGACTATATGACAGGAGGGCAATAAAGTCAAACTCGCGCCCCCTCGAACTCGGCACAATGCGGCCGGGTTAAGGGGCACGGAAACGCCAAGCGCGCAGGCCCTTTGCGACAAAGCGAACGCGGCTTGAGCGTGCCCTTCAGCTGGCGGAAAAGCGCGTTTGCTGTCCAGAACTGGCACGCATGTGTGCGAACTGCTGGATAAACGGTGACTGGAACATACCAGTCCGCCAGCCTGCGCTAGAATGTTTGGAACATCCATCTCCACAAGTGGAGCGACCATGAGCGAAGACAAACAGAAGGCGGACAAGGTAGCGTGGTTCACCCTGTCCGGTGATGTGAACAGCGATATGGTGCACCGTGTTTTCGATGCGGTGGCTGACATGACGGATGACGGCATTGAAACTGCCCATATCCTGATCCAGTCCAACGGCGGCTATGTCAGCGACGGCCTTTGCCTGCACAACTACCTGCGCAACCTGCCGATCAGGATCATTACCTACAACGGCGGCGCGGTGGCGTCGATTGCCGTGATCCTGTTCCTGTCAGGTCACGAACGGTATGCTAGCGAGACCGCGCGCTTCATGGTGCACAAATCGCATGCCAGTGCGCCGCATGGTGCGCGGCCCGATGCCTTGCGCATCATCGTGGAAGGGCTGCAAGCGGACGATGCGCGTACGGAATCGATCCTGCGCAAGCATGTCCAGCTGACTGACGAGCATTGGAATATCCACGCCTATTCTGACTTGCACCTCACGGCGCAAGAGGCGGCCAAAGTCGGCTTGGTGAACGAAGTTGCCGACTTCCGGCCGCCGAAGGGAAGGCGCGTCACGAATATCTGAGCGCCCAAGTAAGGCAGCCCGGACGCTCGTCCCGGGCCACCCTGGCTTCACTCAACGCTTTCCGCTACGGCTGGAGGGCGTTTTCTTGTCCGTCTTTGGTTGGCGGCCGACATCCGATTGCTGGTTCGATGGTTGCGCGCCCGACAGCGAACCCTGGTCCGCAGCCTGGCGCGTGCCCGAACTCGAACCCTGCTTGCTCGACTGTTGCCTGGACTTTTTCATGATAGTTCCTTTCTAAAGGATCGGAACTTCATCATGCTTTGTGTAATAGTAAAGGTGAATCAGAAGCCAACTAGCAGGTTTGTAGGATTAGTCCTGCACCATTGTGGTGCGAGCTCAACAGTTTTGCGGCATTCAATAAAATATTTGCAGATTCTTTTCGTTTGGCCATTGCCGGGTGGAAATAATGTGCGACAATTCGAATAACCCTCAAAGTCAGGCACTAACATGTTTCCAGAAAACCCAACATCTGCGGCGCAAAAAAAGGCGGTTACGCCGCGGCATGCTTTGCTGGAAACGTTGATTACCCTGGTCAAGAAGCATGTCAGCGAGCAGTTCAACGAATTGTCCACCGAGTGGGCCGGCGACCTGGTCGACGTGACCGAGGCCGGCGACGTCAAGAATTTGCAGGCCCGCCTGCGCGCAGGGAACCGCCTGCGCACCGATCATTACGCCTTCCTTACTACTTTCACCAAGCAGCTGGAGAGTGATCTCCGCAGCGAGATCGCGCTGCTGGCTCCCGGTCAGAAAGTCCAGGCCCCCAAGCTGGCCGATATGCTGTCGCTGGTGTCCATGGAAGAAATGGACACCAAGGTGAGCCTGAGCAGCTTCAGCAAGGCGTTTGAGATCAAGTATTCCGATGCCTTGGCGACGCTGAATGTGCGCCTGGCTTTCCTGCTTGACCGCGAGATCCTGCGGATCAACCAGAACCCTTTCCGTCCTGAAGTGTTCCTGGGGGCGTTCCAGCAAGCTTGGGTGGACTTTATCCAGGACGAGGAAGGCAACGAGCTGATGAAGTCGTTCCTCCGTCCGGACGACTTCTTCAATCTGGCCCCCATGCTGGATGAGCTGAACACCGCGCTTGAGCGCAAGGGTGTCGGCCCGGGCTCGGTGGAAAAGCACAAGTCGCGCCGCGCGGACTCGCACGACGCCTCGCAATCCTCACGCAAAAAGAACCAGCAAGCGGACCTGGCCGAGCAACTGCGTCAATTCTTCTCCGGCGCCGGTGATCCTCAGGCTGGCGGCAATGCTGGGCCGAGTGGTTTCGACCAGTTGGGCGACCTCGATCTTTCCCTGCCAACCCTGAGCGTGGCGCCCGGCCTGTATGGCGCGCCGGCCCACATGGCGGATCACTCGGGTGCGCATGCGGGCGCCGCACCGGCGATGCACGCAGCGGGCCAGTCCATGCCGGCACCGGGGATGGTGCCAGGCGTTCCGCTGCAGGGTGCTGCGCCGATGATGGCTGGCGTCCCGGGCGCGCCCATGGCGGGCGGCATGATGATTCCTTCCGGCGGCGTTGTCGCCGGTGGCGGCATGCCTGTCGGCGGTCCGGCGATGGCTGGCGCTGGTGTGCCAGGCGGCATGATGGCGGGCGTGTCGGTGCCTGGCGTGCCGGGCGGCGTGGCCGTTCCGCAAGGCGGATGGGTGCAAGGACCGGCCCAAGGCTTCCATGGCGGCGCCAATAATGAGGCGGCCCAGCGCGCATCGCTACTGAACGCCAAAGAGCCGCTGATGAATTTCCTGGCGCAGTTGCAGCGCTCTGTGCCGTCCGGCGCGGTATTTACGGGCGGCGATATCGGTGCACTGCCGGTACCAGGCCTGGGCGGCGCCTTTACCCCGGCGCTGGCTTCTGCGCCGGCGCAGGCTGGCGGAGGCGTCATGCCGGCCCCGGGCTTTGCCGTCGGCGGCGGTTCGATGGGCAATGTCTTCCTGTTGCCGCAGATCAAGGAACAGGCGCCGGCAGGCAGCCTGAGCCGCGCTGACGAGGGCACGATTGACTTGCTGTCGGCGGTGTTCGACACCGTGTTCCGCGACCAGAGTATTTCGCCTGAAATCCGCAACCTGATCCGCTTCCTGCAGATTCCGGTGCTGAAGGCGGCCCTGGTCGACAAGAATTTCTTCTTCCAGGAAGCGCACCCGGCGCGCCGCATGATCGAGCTGCTGTCGCGCATGGGCTGGGAGAACCACAAGGATCCGGATGATCCGCTGTACAAAGCCATGCAGCGCAGCGTGGAAATGGTCAGCAAGGACCATGAAGAAGAGCTGACCGTCTTCACCGAGGCGGTCAATGAGCTGGAAGCGTCGATCAAGGCGGACGAAGCGGCTGCCGCGGCGGCCATGGCGGAGCCGATCGCCCAGGCGCTGAAGCAGGAAAAAATGTCGGTGGCCGCCAAGTCGGCCAAGGATGCCGTGGCGCTGCGCATCGGCACCGGCGAAGTGGTGGCCATTGTCGAGGCCTTCCTGGAAAACAAGTGGGTCTCGGTGCTGACGATTGCCTACAGCGTCGAAGGCGAGAAGCCGGGCGCGGTGAACAACGCGACCCAGACCATGGATGACCTGATCTGGAGCGTGCGTCCGAAGTTTAGCCAGGATGACCGCAAGAAGTTGATCGCCAAGCTGCCGGGCTTGCTGTCCACGCTGAACAAGTGGCTCGATGTGATCAAGTGGCAGGATGCCGACCGCCTGCAATTCTTCGCCGAACTGGCTGAGTGCCATGCTTCGATCGTGCGTGCGCCGATCGAGATGTCGCCGGATCGCCAGGTTGAGATCGCGATGGAAGTGGCAAAGCAGGACGCCGAGCGCCGCATCCAGTTGCAAGCGGTGACCGAAGTGAAGGCGGAAGAAGCGCCGCAGGAGGACGACGACGCCACGATCGAGGTCGACAGCCTGACACGCGGCATGTGGCTGGAGTTCGACCAGGACGACGGCAGCAAGCGCAAAGTCAAGCTGGCCTGGATCAGCCCTCTGAAGACGCTGTATATCTTCTCCACCAGCGGGCGCCAGGAAGCGTTCTCGATTACGGGCGAGGCCATGGCGCAGCAGTTCCGCGAAGGCACCGTGCGCCCGATCCGCACCGAGGGCGTGGTGGCTGCCGCGCTGTCGATCGCCATGGGCGGCGTCGCGGCGGTCAACGACGACCACCACGACATGCCGGCCAACGGCACCGCGTCTTAAGTCTTGCGCAGGACGGCGATCAGGCCGTCCGCCGCATCTTCAATGTAGTCCAGCACCAGGTCGAAGCCGTTTGCGCCACCGTAGTAGGGGTCGGGCACCACGTCCGATCCGGAGCGCGAGGCAAATTCCATGAACAGCCTGACTTTGTGCCTGTGCTGCGCAGGGCAGGCGCGCAGCAGGGTTTCCAGGTTGTCATGATCCATGGCCAGCACAACATCGAAACGCTCGAAGTCGTCGGCGGCGACCTGGCGCGCGCGCTGGGCGCTGAGGCCGTAGCCGCGGGCGGCCGCATGGCTGGCCGAGCGCGGGTCGGGCGGATTGCCGATATGGTAGGCGTGGGTGCCTGCCGAATCGATGTGCAAAGCGAGCCCGGCGGCCTGCGCGCGGGTGCGGAATACACCCTCCGCGGTCGGCGAGCGACAAATGTTACCCATGCATACAAACAGGATCGCGGTTCCAGCCTTCATTTTGTTCTTGCCCTACAGGGAAAATGGTATGATTAGCCACTTTTTTAACACGTCCCAGCGGGCGAAGTACAGATAAAACGTGCGTCTATCTTCCATTAAATTGTCGGGATTTAAGTCGTTCGTCGATCCCACCAATTTCCAGGTACCCGGACAGCTGGTCGGCGTGGTTGGTCCAAACGGTTGCGGCAAGTCCAATATTATCGACGCTGTGCGCTGGGTGCTGGGCGAATCGAAGGCGTCCGAGCTGCGCGGCGAGTCGATGCAGGACGTGATTTTCAACGGTTCCACCCATCGCAAGCCGGCCGGCCGCGCATCCGTGGAGCTGGTGTTCGACAACCAGGAGGGCAAGGCGTCCGGCCAATGGGGCCAGTACGCCGAGATCGCGGTCAAGCGCACGCTCACGCGCGACGGCACGTCCACCTATTACATCAACGGCCAGCCGGTGCGCCGGCGCGACATCCAGGACATCTTCCTCGGCACCGGTCTTGGTCCGCGCGCCTACGCGATCATCGGCCAGGGCATGATTTCGCGCATTATCGAATCGCGTCCGGAAGAGTTGCGCGTCTTCCTGGAAGAGGCGGCGGGCGTCTCGAAGTACAAGGAACGGCGCCGCGAGACGGAAAACCGGCTGCATGACACGCGCGAAAACCTGTTGCGCGTGGATGACATCCTGCGCGAGTTGAACAACAACCTGGAGAAGCTGGAAGGCCAGGCCGCCGTGGCGACCAAGTTCCACCAGCTGCAGTCGGACCAGGATGAGAAGCAGAAGCTGCTCTGGCTGCTGCGCAAGAACGAGGCCCAGAACGAGCAGGCCAAGTACTTCCGCGAGATGGAGCAGGCGCAGAACGACCTGGAAGAGCAGACCGCGAAACTGCGCAATGTGGAATTGACCCTGGAGCAGATGCGCCAGGCCCACTTCGCCGTCGGCGACCGCCTGCACCAGGCGCAGGGTCACCTGTACCAGACCAACGCCGAAATCGGCAGCCTGGAAGCCCAGATCAAGTTCGTGATCGAATCGCGCACCCGCCTGCAGCAGCAGCTGGCCACCCTGACCGCACAGCGCGACCAGTGGCAGCAGCAGGCGGAGGAGTACAGCGGCCAGGTGGCCGAGGCGGAAATCAATCTGGAGGAACTCTCGGCCCGGGTGGAGGAAGCGCGCATGCTGGCCGAGCAGAAGGGCGAACTGCTGCCGGTGCTGGAGCAGGAATGGCGCGAAGCGCAGACCCGGAGCACGGAGTCGCGCGCCCGCATCATGCAAGCGCAGCAGCAACTGGAGCTGGAGTCGGCGCACCAGCGCAACGCCTCCAACATCCTGGCCGGCCTGGCCACGCGCAAGGAGCGCCTGCAGCAGGAAAAGGGCGGCCTTGCCATGCCCGATTCCTCGCATCTGTCGAACCTGAAGATGCAGCTGGAGGAAAAGCAGCAATCGCTGGAAGAGCAGAACATGATGCTCGACGAGGCGATGGATCAGCAGCCCAAGCTGGAAGAGGAGCGCCAGGCGGCGCAGGCTGCGGTGCAATCCGAGTCCGCCGCCACCCACCAGCTGGAAGCGCGCCTGAATGCGCTGCGCCAGCTGCAGGAGCGCGTGCAGACCGAAGGCAAGATCACGCCATGGCTGCAAAAACATGAATTGAACGAGCTGCCGCGGCTGTGGCAGAAGCTGGACATCGAAACGGGATGGGAGACGGCGCTCGAAGCCGTGCTGCGCGAGCGCACCTCGGCGCTGCAGGTGTCCAATATCGAATGGGCCAAGCATTTCTTCAGCGATGCGCCGCCGGCCAAGCTGGCGCTGTTCGCCCCCGCCGTTGCCGCTGCCACGCCCGCCAATACCGGCGCAGGCGCGCTGCGCCCGTTCGTGGACCTGCTGAAGCTGAACGATCCCGGACTGCGCGGCGTGCTGCAGGACTGGCTGCACAATGTCTTCCTGGCCGAGGACAGTGCCGGCGCCTTTGCCGCGCGCGGCACCTTGCCGGCCGGCGGTTGCTTCGTCACCAAGCAAGGCCACATCATCACCCAGTCGTCGGTGCGCTTCTACGCGGCCGACGACGAGCAGGCCGGCATGCTGGGCCGCCAGCACGAGATCGAGAACATCACCAAGCAGCTGCGCGCCCAGTCCATGCTGGCGGAAGAGGCCCGCGGACGGGCAGTGCGCGCCGACGCGGCCGTGGGCAACCATGGCCGCCTGCTGACCGAGCTGCGCGCCAAGGTCCAGAGCCTGACCGCCAGCGTGCATACCCTGCAGCTGGAAGTGGTCAAGCTGTCGGAAATCGAAGCCCGCTTCAACCAGCGCAGCAACCAGATCGAGAGCGACCTGGCCGAGATCGCGGCGCAGGAGGAAGAGCAGATGCAGGTCAAGCTCGAATCGGAGGAGAAATTCGAGCAGCTGGATATGGAGCTTGGCAACCTGCAAGGCGAGCACGAAGACGGCCAGACCGCTTTCATGCTCAAGGAGCAGCGCCTGGCCGATGCCCGCGAAGCCCTGCGCGAGCTGGAACGCAAGGCGCAGGAGGCGGAATTCGCCGAGAAGTCCGGCCGCAACCGCATCGACGAACTGCGCCGCAGCATCGCCACCGCCACCGCGCAAGTGGCGCAGGTGGCCGAGAGCCTGCAGGCGGGCAAGCTGGAACTGGAAGGACTGGAAGCCGGCACCGCCAACGAGGGCTTGCAGGATCTGCTGGACCGCCGCACGCAGCAAGAGCGCGCGCTGGCCGACGCCCGCCATGAGCTGGACCAGATCACGCAGCAATTGCGCCAGTTCGAAGACTCGCGCATGCAGTCGGAGCGCAGCCTGCAGCCGCAGCGCGACAAGATCACCGAGATGCAGCTGAAGGAGCAGGCCGCGCGCCTGAACCAGGAGCAGTTCGCCCAGCAACTGGCCGAGGTCCAGGCCGACGAAGCGGCGCTGGCCGAGAAGCTGCACCCGGACATGAAGGCTTCCTACCTGCAGGGCGAAGTAACGCGCCTGACCAACGCCATCGCCGCCCTTGGTGCCGTCAACCTGGCGGCCCTGGACGAACTGGCGACGGCGTCCGAGCGCAAGAACTTCCTCGACGCGCAGAACCGCGACCTGAACGAGGCCATTGCGACGCTGGAAGACGCGATCACCAAGATCGACAAGGAAACGCGCGACCTGCTGCAGGATACCTTCGACCGCGTCAACCAGAGCTTCTCCGAACTGTTCCCGATCCTGTTCGGCGGCGGCCAGGCCAAGCTGACCATGACGGGCGAGGAGATCCTCGACTCCGGCGTGCAGGTCATGGCCCAGCCGCCCGGCAAGAAGAACGCCACCATCCACCTGCTGTCCGGCGGCGAAAAAGCGCTGACCGCAACGGCCCTGGTGTTCTCCATGTTCCGCCTGAATCCCGCGCCGTTCTGCCTTCTGGACGAGGTGGACGCGCCGTTGGACGACGCCAATACCGAGCGCTTCTGCCGCATGGTCAAGCGCATGTCCGACCAGACCCAATTCCTCTTCATTTCGCACAACAAGATTGCGATGGAGATGGCCAACCAATTGATCGGTGTGACGATGCAGGAACAAGGCGTGTCGCGCATCGTGGCGGTGGACATGGAATCCGCCGCATCCTTCGCTACTGAGGCTCAAGCAGCATGATTATTACGGATTTTCAAATGAGTTTGATTGCTGGGGGCGTGGTGTTTGTCACCGGCGTCTACAGCTACAACAAATGGCAGGAATACAAGGTGAAGAAGCGCGTCGAGCGCGCCTTCGACGGCCAGCATGACGATGTGCTGATGCGCAGCGACGACGGGGTGCGCGCCGAACCGCGCTTCCACCTGGATGAAGTGCCGATGCCCGACGGCGGCTCGGGCGCCTACGGCGTGCCGGAGCATCTGGGCGGCCATGTCGGCGATGTCGCGGCGCCAGGCTTCGCGCCCGACGAGGCAGCGGTGCTGCCGGTGCGCAGCGCCGATGCCGGTGTGCCGGTCGAAGAGCTGGCGACCAGCCTGGTCGATCCGCTGATCGACTGCCTGCTGCCGCTGGAGCTCGAAGCGCCGGCACGGGGCGAAAAGCTGCTGCCTGCGCTGCAAAAGCTGCGCTTCGTCGGCAACAAACCGGTCCATTTCATCGGCCTGGCCGTGAGCGGCGATTGGGAACCGGTGCGCCATGGCGTGGTGTACACCAGGCTGCAGGGCGGGGTGCAATTGGCCAGCCGCAGCACGGCGCTGAATGAACTGGAGTACTCCGAGCTGGTGTCCCGCCTGCGCAGCGTGTCCGATGAAATCGGCGCCGAGCCGCAAATCCCCGACATGATCGAGGTGATGCAGGATGCCAGGAATCTGCACCGTTTCGTGGCCAACCACGATGCGCAGCTGGGCGTGAACCTGGCGTCCAACGGCGCGCCGTGGAATATCGCGACCCTGCTGGGGGCCCTGGAAAAACTCGGCTTCGACGTGCGTCCGGATGGCCGCTACGCGATGCCGGACGGCGAGGGCGGCCACCTGTTCTCCCTGTCCACCAATGTGACCCTGGCCGAGGAAACCACCGCGCGCCTGACGCTGCTGCTCGATGTGCCGTGCGTGGCGCCGGCCCGCGACGGCTTCGGCTCGATGATCGCCTGCGCCAAGAACCTGATGGCGCGCCTGGACGCGACCATTGTGGACGATGCCAACCAGCCGCTGGCTGACGAGACCCTGGCCAATATCGCCGGTCAGGTGAAAGAGTTTTACGACGATATGGCGGCGTCGGATATCCCAGCCGGCTCCACCCGCGCCCTGCGCCTGTTCAGCTGATCGGAATTATGAGCAATACCCCACACGCAACGCCGGCCGAACGCGCGGCCTGGCTGACGGCGGAGCTGAACCGCCACCTGCACGCCTACCACGTGCTCGACGCACCGACCATTCCGGACGCCGAGTACGACAAGCTGTTCATCGAGCTGCAAACCATCGAGGCGGCCCATCCCGAGCTGCAGGCCGCGGATTCGCCGACCCTGCGCGTGGGCGCGCCGCCGCTGGACGAATTCGCGGCCGTCACCCACGCCGTGCCGATGCTCTCGCTGAATAACGGCTTTGACGACGGCGACATCGAGAACTTCGACCGCCGCGTGCGCGAAGGCCTGGATGCGCAGCAGGTCGAATATGCGACCGAGGTCAAGTTCGACGGCCTGGCCATCAACCTGCGTTATGAAAACGGCGTCTTCGTACAGGGCGCCACGCGCGGCGACGGCTATACCGGCGAAGATGTGACGGCCAATATCCGCACCATCAAGGGCATTCCGCTGCGCCTGAATACCGACGCGCCGCCGCCGGTCCTGGAGGTGCGTGGCGAGGTGCTGATGTTCAAGGCCGATTTCGAGGCGCTGAACGCGCGCCAGCGTGAACTGGGCCAGAAGGAGTTCGTCAATCCGCGCAACGCGGCGGCCGGCGCGCTGCGCCAGCACGACTCGCGCATCACGGCGCAGCGCAAGCTCAGTTTCTACGCTTACGGCATCGGCGAACTGACCGGCGCCGAGCAGCCCGCCACGCATGGCGCGCTGCTGGACTGGTATGCCGAACTTGGTTTGCCGGTGTGCGCCGAGCGCGATGTGGTGCGCGGCAAGGACGGCTTGCTGGACTATTATGAGCGTATCGGCAAGGCCCGGCCGGCGCTGCCGTATGAAATCGACGGCGTTGTGTACAAGACCAACCGCTTCGAGGATCAGCGCGCGCTGGGCTTCGTCTCGCGCGCGCCGCGTTTCGCCCTGGCGCATAAATTCCCCGCCGAAGAGGCGCTGACCACGGTGCTGGCCATCGAGGTCCAGGTTGGCCGTACCGGCGCGATCACTCCGGTGGCGCGGCTGGCGCCCGTCTTTGTCGGCGGCGTGACCGTCACCAATGCGACGCTGCATAATGAGGACGAAGTGCGCCGCAAGGATGTGCGCGTGGGCGATACGGTGACTGTGCGCCGCGCCGGCGACGTGATCCCGGAAGTGCTGGCGGTGGTGCTGGACAAGCGCCCGATGCCGGCAGCTCCGATGTGGGCCTTGCCGGCCGCATGTCCGGTTTGCGGATCGCACGTGGTGCGCGAGGCTGACGAGGCGGTGGCGCGCTGCTCCGGCGGCTTGTTCTGCTCGGCCCAGCGCAAGGAAGCGATCCGCCATTTCTGCGGCCGCCGCATGATGGATATTGAAGGCCTGGGCGACCGCTATATCGACAACCTGGTCGAGTGCAAGCTGGTTGCCGGCGTGGCGGACCTGTTCCGCCTGACGCTGGACGATTTGCTGAAAATGAAGCGCCTGGCCGACGAGCGTGACGGCACCACGCCGGACACCGCCGCCCAGGGCAAGGTGCCGACCAAGTGGGCGGACAACCTGCTGGAAGCCATTGCCGCCAGCAAGCATCCGCCACTGGAGCGGCTCTTGTTCGCGCTGGGCATCCGCCACGTGGGCGAATCGACCGCCAAGACCCTGGCCGAGTGGCTGGGCAAGCTGGAACTGATCCGCAAGGCGCCGGCGGCGCTGCTGCGCGTGCTGCCGGATATCGGCGGCACCGTGGCCGAATCGATCGCCGACTTCTTCGCTGAAGAGCGCAACCAGGAGGCGCTCGATGCCTTGCTGGCCGCCGGCGTGGTACCGAAAGGCGAGCATGCGCCGAAAGCCGCGCTGCGTGAAAAGCTGGACCAGGTGGCGCTGCTCGCTGCGATGGGCATCCCGAAGATGACCGAGCCGCGTGCGCGCCAACTGGCGGAGCAGGGCATGACCCTGGAAGCGCTGTCGCATCTGACTGTCTACAATGTGTTCGGACTGCCGGCCGCGGTAGAGCAGGGGCTGGAAGGCTGGCTGGCAGAGCGGGCCAACCGCGACGCGTTGCTGGCGCTGCATGTGCTGCGCGAGGATTTGCTGGCCCAGCTGCCTGAGGTGGCCGAAGCGAAAGGCGCCATGACGGGCAAGACCTTCGTTCTCACCGGGACCCTGCCGACCATGAGCCGCGACCAGGCGCAAGCCTTGATCGAGCAGGCGGGCGGCAAGGTATCGGGCTCGGTGTCGAAGAAGACGTCGTATGTTGTCGCCGGCGCGGAAGCGGGCAGCAAGCTGGCCAAGGCGGAAGAACTGGGCGTGACGATTCTCGATGAAGCGGGCTTGCTCGCGCTGCTGGGAGGCTGAACATGGCTGTGCGTGAAATTCTGAAGATGGGCGATCCAAGGCTGCTGCGCGTGGCCGAGCCGGTGCGCGAGTTCAACACCAAGGAATTGCACGCCCTGATCGTCGACATGTTCGACACCATGCATGCCGCCAACGGCGCCGGCCTGGCCGCACCGCAGATCGGCGTCAACCTGCAGCTGGTGATCTACGGCTTCAAGACTAACACGCGCTACCCGGATGCGCCGCAAGTGCCGGAAACAGTGCTGATCAATCCCGTCCTGACGCCGCTTGGCGACGACATGGACGAGGCCTTCGAGGGCTGTCTGTCGGTGCCGGGTCTGCGCGGCAGCGTGCCGCGTTTCACCCGCCTGCATTACGAGGGCTTCGACCAGTTCGGCGAACGCATCGTGCGCGATGCCGACGGATTCCATGCGCGCGTGGTGCAGCATGAAGTCGATCATTTGCTGGGCATCCTTTATCCAGCACGGATCCGGGACTTCTCCAAGTTCGGATTTACGTCGGTGTTGTTCCCCGACCTCGACCCGGGCGACGACGACTGAGCCCGCGGTTGGCGGCATGGCCAATCTGGCGTAATATCCCGGCAAGTTTGTTTCTTGATCAATACAACGGATTTCCCAGATGAGCATCCCGTCGCACAACAACCCGCTCGAATTCAGCATCCGAGGCATTGTCCTCGGCGTGCTGATTACCCTGATCTTCACAGCGGCGCAGGTTTACCTCGGCCTGAAAGTCGGCCTGACCTTCGCCACCTCGATTCCCGCGGCCGTGATTTCCATGGCCCTGCTCAGCGCATTCAAGGATGCGACGATCCAGGAAAACAATATCGTGCAGACCATCGCCTCCGCCGCGGGCACGCTGGCGTCGGTGATCTTCGTGCTGCCTGGACTGCTGATGATCGGCTGGTGGGCGGAAATCCCGTTCTGGCCGACCTTCGGCGCTTGCGCGGTGGGCGGCGTGCTGGGCGTGATGTACACCATGCCGCTGCGCCGCGCGCTGGTGTCGCAATCGGACTTGCCGTATCCGGAAGGCGTAGCCGCGGCGGAAGTGCTGAAGGTGGGCACCCAGTCCCGCGCCGGCGCGCAAGAAGGCAAGGCCGGCCTGTGGGCTGTGATCTGGGGCTCGGTCGCTTCTGCCGTATTCGCCTTCCTCGGCGCGGCCAAGCTGATCGCCAGCGAGGTGGCGGCCTTCGTCCGCGTCGGCGGCGGTTCCACCGGCATGGGCGCGTCGAGCTCCCTGGCCTTGGTCGGCGCCGGCCACCTGATGGGCATTAGCGTCGGCGTCGCCATGCTGGTCGGCCTGGTGATCGCCTGGGGCGTGCTGGTGCCGCTGCTGACCAATTTGGACCCGCAGCCGGCAATGAGCGCCGCCGACCATGCCTTGCAGGTGTGGAGCACCAAGGTGCGCATGATGGGCGCCGGAACCATCGGCGCTGCCGCAATCGTTACGCTCGCCACGCTGGGCAAACCGGTGCTGGGCGGCCTGAAGTCCGCGCTGGAAACCGCGCGCCGCGTGAAAGCGGGCGGTGCGGACGTGCCGCGCGAAGACAAGGATATTCCGGTGTTCATCGTCGGCCTGGTGACCCTGCTGGCCATGGTGCCGGCAGGCTGGCTGCTGGCCTCCTTCCTGAAAGGCGGCGCGCTGGCCTCGATTTCCACCCCGCTGGTCCTGGTGGGCATCGCCTATATCGCCATTGCCGGCATGATGGCCGCCGCCGTGTGCGGCTATATGGCCGGCCTGATCGGTTCGTCCAACTCGCCGGTGTCCGGCATCGCGATCCTGACCATCCTCGGCGCGGCGACTTCGGTCGGCGTGGTGGGCCGCCACATCATGGGCCCGGACACGGCGCAGGCGCTGATCGCCTTTTCGCTGTTCGTCACCACGGTGGTGCTGGCGGTGGCGGTGATCGGTAACGACAACCTGCAGGATTTGAAAACCGGCCAACTGGTCGGCGCTACGCCATGGAAGCAGCAGGTCGCCCTGATCATCGGCGTGTTCGCCGGTTCCTGTGTGGTGCCGCCTGTGCTGGAGCTGCTGAACCATGCGTACGGCTTCGCCGGCGCCCCGAATGTCAACGCCATTTCCGCGCAGCCGCTGTCGGCCCCGCAGGCCACCTTGATTTCCACCCTGGCCAAAGGCGTGGTGGGCGGCGACCTGAAGTGGGACCTGATCGGCTACGGCGCACTGATTGGACTGGCGCTGGTGGCGCTCGACTTCATGCTGAAGCGCTCCAGCAGCAGCAAGTACAGCTGCGCGCCGCTGGGCGTCGGCCTGGCGATCTACCTGCCGTCGGCCGTAACTTCCCCGGTCGTGGTGGGCGCCATCGGCGGCTACTTCTTCGAAAAAGCCATGCGTGGCAAGAAGTACGGCGAAGGCGCTTCCCGCCTGGGCGTGCTGGTCATGTCCGGCTTCATCGTCGGCGAAAGCCTGTTCAATGTGGCGCTGGCCGGCTTGATCGTGCTGTCGAATAAGGGCGAGCCGGTGGCGATTGCCAACAGCATGTCCGAAGCGACCACGATGCTGATCGCGCTGGCCGTGGCGGCCGCCGTGGTGGTGGGCCTGTACCGCTGGTCGGCCAATTCGGCGCGCGCTATCGAGGCCTGATGGGCACAGGAGAAATCCTGCACAGCGCCGGCCAGGCCTTGTTCCTGATCGGCGCCGCCCCCTGGTCCCTGCTGGCGGGCGTGCTGGTTTTCTTCCTGGTGGCCGAAGTGCTGATGCTGGTCCCACGCATCGGCTTCGTTCTCAAATTCTGTGCGGCGGCCCTGCTGGCACCGCAAATCCTGGCGATGTTGCGCATCGCCTCCCTCGGCGAAACACCATCGCTGCGCATCCTCGCCGATGTCATCTACCTGCCGCCATCGACCATGCTGGTGCTCTGCGGCTGCGCCTTGCTTCCCTTCTTCCTTGGCCTGTCTTACTTTGCGGCCAGCGGTCGCACGGTCGCCTTGCGCTTCTTCTTCGGCAACGTCCGCAGGCAGAAAGCGCCGGAGGCGCGCCATTTCCTGATCTTCAAATTGCTCATGACGGTGGCTGCATTGCCGTTCACCTATGTCGCGCCCGCGGTGGTGTTGAAAGGCTATATTGGCGGTAACGCGCTGGAGCAGGGCCTGCTGGCCGGAATGCTGTATTGGCCTTCGCTGGCGGCGCTGCTGATGCTGGCGCTGGGATTTGAACTGCTCGTTTGGCTGTTGCCGCGCCGCGTGACGGCGCTGCTGGCGGCGCCGCTGGTGGCAGCCTTCCTGTTGTTCCTGTTTGCTTTCACTTATGCGCTTTCCGTGCGCGCTTTTGGAGTGTGACCATGACGCTATCGAGGATGGGGCAGGGGACCTGGAATATGGGCGAGCGTGCCGCCGACAAGGCCGCCGAAGTGCGCGCCCTGCAGCTTGGGCTGGACCTGGGAATGACGGTGATCGACACGGCGGAAATGTACGCCGAGGGCGGTGCGGAAAAGGTCGTCGGGGCTGCGCTGGACGGGCGCCGCAGCGAAGCCTACCTGGTCAGCAAGGTGCTGCCGCAGAATGCGTCGCGCAAGGGCGTGGTGACCGCCTGCGAAAAGAGCTTGAAGCGGATGAAAGTCCAGCATATCGACCTGTACCTGCTGCATTGGCGCGGCAGCGTGCCGCTGGCGGAAACGCTGGAAGGCCTGGTGGCGCTGAAGCAGTCGGGCAAGATCCACGAGTATGGCGTCAGCAACTTCGACTTGGCGGACATGAAGGAAGCCGCCGGATTGCCCGGCGGCGACGCGATTGAAGCCAACCAGGTGCTGTACAACCTGCGCCGGCGCGGCATCGAATGGGACTTGCTGCCTTGGTGCCAGGAACGCGGCGTATTGCTGATGGCCTATTCGCCGCTGGAATCCCACCGCAAGGAGCAGGAGCGGCTGCTGGCCGAGCCGGTGCTGGCCAGCCTGGCCGCCCGGCACCATGCCACGCCGGCGCAAATCGCGCTGGCATGGCTGCTACGCAAGGATGGCGTAATGCCGATTCCGAAAGCGGCCAGCGAGGCGCACGTGCGCGCCAATGCGGCGGCGATGACGCTGCGCCTGGAGCAGGAGGACCTGGCCCTGCTGGACAAGACGTTTGCGCCGCCACGGCGCGCGACGCCGCTCGACATGCTGTGAGCCGGCCGCCTCAGTAGCGGTAGCTAGCATAGACCGCCGCCGTGGGCGCCGTGCTGCGGCGGGTCAGCGGGCTGCGCGCGGCATCGCGCACCAGGGTGCTCGAGCCCAGCATGCCGGTCACGCTCCAGCGCGAATCGACCTTATGTTCCCAAGCGAAGTTCAGCACCGCCTCGTACATGCCGGCGCGCGGGCTGAATGGCTTGCGCCCGGTGCGCAGGGCCTGGGCCGCGTTGACGCCGTGATAGGTTTGCAGGTATTTGCTGTCGCCGAAGTTCGCGCCCAGGGACAAGGCCACCTTGTCGGTCTTGTCGTCGTGCAGGATACCGGTAAGTTCAACACCCGCGGTCTTGCCGTTTTCTTTATGGGAGAGCGGCAGCGAGAGGCTGGAACCCAGGACCAGTCCGGGCACAATGCTGTAGCCGGCGTGCAGATTGGCCGTGGCGCTGGCCTTGACGTCGCCCATGCCGCGCAACTCGGTGCTGCCGCGGCTGCCGGCCAGGCCGCTTTCATTCTTTTCCTTGCGCTCGCCGCGCACGCCGAGCGCCGCATCGAGCGAGAAGCCGCCCAGCGCAGTGCCGTAACCGAGGCCGCGCATGCTGCTGGCATAGAAGCCGTTGGCCATCTGGTAGTCGATGACGATGATGGGCGCGGCCTGCGTTTCTTTGGAGCCGGCATAGCGCGGTGCCGCGCCCAGGCCTGCGCCCAGGGTGAGAATGTTTTCTTCGGCTTGTACATTGGCGCAGCAGGCGAGGATGAGGAGTGATACGGGAAATTTCATGACTTTGTCGTGAAGTAAGTGATGGAGCCGGCAGTTTCCCAGCACAGCATGAAGATTGGGTAAAGCGCATCTTCATGCTTCCTTCAGGCAGGCGTGATTAAATATGGCCCATGAAAATCCTGCTGATAGAAGACGATATGGACCTTGGCAACGGCATCCGCATTGCGCTTGCCGACCAGGGCATGGACGTGACCTGGGTGCGCCAGCTGGCCGATGCGCAGCGCCAGCTGGAGCAGCGCGGCTTCGACCTGCTGCTGCTCGACCTGGGCTTGCCCGATGGCGACGGCATGGGCTTGCTGGCCGGCCTGCGGCGCGAAAAGGAGGGCGTGCCTATCCTGATTTTGAGCGCACGCGATGCCTTGTCCGACCGCCTGCTTGGCCTGGATACGGGCGCCGACGATTATCTGGTCAAGCCGTTCGAACTGTCCGAACTGATGTCGCGGGTGAGGGCGCTGGCCCGCCGCAGCTACGGCTTTGACGGCGAGACGCTGGAGCTGCGCGGCATCGTGCTGCACGCACCGACGCGCAGGGTGACGTTGAACGGCCGCCTGGTCGACCTGACCGCCAGCGAATATGAATTGCTGCGTATCCTGATGATGCGCGTTGACCGCGTGGTGACGCGGCGCAGCCTGGAGGAGCAGGCCTTGCCGGGCTCCCAGGCCAACGCCAGCAATTCTCTCGACGTGCACATGGCCAACCTGCGGCGCAAAGTCGGCGAGGGGCTGATCCGCACGGTGCGCGGAGTGGGCTATGTGATCGACCAGCGCGAGGTGGCCCGATGATGGGCAGACTGTGGCGGCGCCTGGTCCCGCGCAGCCTGATGGCGCGCCTGCTGGCGGCGCAAATGTTCGTCCTGTGCCTGGTGTGGCTGCTGTTTCTGGCCTTTCTCGCCTACGATGCGGGCCAGGATACCGTCACGCTGAAGCGCCAGCCAATCTACGATGCCTGGTTCGCCGTCGCCGAGAACCTGCAGGCAGACCGGCCGCGGATGCGCGATACCATGCGCAAACTCGAACACTCCCTGCGCAGCGTCGGCGGCGTCGAGCCGGGAACGTTCAAGGGCCCGAGTTTCGTCGTGGAAGACAGCACCGGCGTGCTCTACCAATCCGACGAAACACCGCAGGGTATCCGTGCCGGGCCGTTGAACGAGTTCGTGCTGTTCAACGGCAGCGGCGGCAGATGGCGTGCGCGCACGGTGCAATCGCCGCGCTCCGATATCCGCGTCACCAGCGTCATGCCAGCCGACGGTCTCAACATCTATCTCACGCTGGCGTCGCGGGGCACCATGCTGTTGCCGCTCATGATCAGCCTGCCGTTCCTGATCGTGCCGGGCTGGCTGGCAATCCGGGTCGCGCAAGGGCCGTGGACCAAGGCCATGGAGGACCTGGCGACGCGCGGTGCGCAGGATCTCCGGCCGTTACCGGTGGAAGGCCGGCCGCGCGAGCTGGTGACGATGTTCGAGCGCATCAACGCCTTGCTGGCGCGCGTCAGCGAGAGCGCCGAGCGGGAGCGCTCCTTCATCGCGGACGCGGCGCACGAACTGCGCACACCGCTGGCGGCCATGCGCGTGAACGTGGAAGCCTTGCAGCAGCAGGCTGGCGACCCGCGCCAGCAGCCGCTGCTGGACGGCATCGTCAGCGGCAATGCGCGCGCCACGCGGCTGGTCAGCCAGCTGCTGCGGCTCATGCGCAGCGACGCCACGAGCGGCGAGCAGGATGAGGAAATCTGCTTCGATGCGCTGTTGCAGGAGCGGATGGCGGGCCTGGCCGGCATCGCCGATGCCAAGGCTGTCGAGCTGGAAATGAGCGGCGACAGCGCTCTTTATCTGGCCGGTCGCCGCGAAGGGCTGGTATCGCTGGTGGACAACCTGCTGGACAACGCCATCAAGTACAGCCCGGAGCGAGGCAAGGTATTGGCGGATCTACGGCGCGAGGAAGGCTGCGCCGTGCTGCGCATTTCCGACCAGGGACCGGGCATTGCGCCGGCATTGCGCGAGCGCGTGTTCGACCGCTTCTTCCGCGATCCGCGCCAGGCGCAGCCGGGCAGCGGGCTGGGCTTGGCCATTGCGCTGGCCGTGGCGCGCCAGCATGCCGGCAGCATCGACCTGGATGCCGCCGGCAGCATGGGCTTGTGCGTTACCGTCCGTTTGCCGTTTGCCGCGGGCGCTTAGCGCGGTCCGCGCGTCGAGTTCATGCGTTCGAGTATGCGGTGCAATTCGTCCTGCATCCCCTGCGAGAGGTTCTGGAACTGGCAGCCGATCTGCACCTGCTCGCCGAGCAGGAAGGAACGGAAATGGCGCGCCAGGCGGATTTCCAGGTCGCAGATCAGAATGGCGCCGGGCCCCATGTCCAGCCGCACGCGCTGCAATTTGCGGCCCACATGCAGGCCGACCGCATCGCGCGGCGAGCAGCGCATGCCGACGCCGCCGACGGCGAAATCGTACAGCTGCAGTTCGTACGGCTTGCCGTTCAGGACGAATGAAGCGGTGTGATAGGTGCCCAGCGGCGTTTCCAGGCGCGGCGCGGCGCGCCGGTTGAGGACCTGGCAGCGCTCCGGGAATTGCGCCGGAACCAGCGTCGGCTGTTCCGGCAGGGCATTCCAATGCGGGTCGTCCAGCTTGAACTGGAATTTGGCGCCGCCCAGCCAGGCGACGAAGGTGCATTCGCCGGGAGGCAGGCTGCCCCCCTCGTTCAACTGGATGACAAAGTGGGGCAGCTCGGGATCGACCGAGAGCAGGCGGGCCAGGACGACGTCGGCGTTGGCCCGGTGGTAGATGGAAATCGCGTCGCCGGCTTCCGCCAGCGCCGTCAGCGCGTCACCGATATCGTCCGGATCGACGATATCGTGTGGATGTGACCCCGCGGCAATCGGCTCCACCGCGTCTTGCAGACGGGGCGGTCCTTTGCGGAAGTCGCTTGGCATGGGATCGTTCACAGCTAAGGTTCTCGTTTTCTGGGAGAAGACCCGGCTACTTTACCGCGTTCCGGCGGCTTTGGCTTGCTAAACGGCAATCAATGCTGCTCTACTGTTGCGCCGATGCCGACTCAGAAGCGTTCGTCCGGGGACAGGTAGCGCCATTGTCCTTCTGGCAAATTTCCAAGTTTGACACGACCGATGCGCACACGTTTCAAGCCTACCACGCGCAGGCCAACCATCTCGCACATTCGGCGGATCTGGCGTTTCTTGCCCTCGCGCAGGGTGAAGCTGAGCTGGTCGTCGTTCTGCCAGCGCACCTTGGCCGGCAGCAGCGGCTTGCCGTCCATCCACAGACCATGGTTCAGGCGCTGCAAGTCACTCTCGGGCAGGCGGCCCGGCTTGGTGTATTCCACGCGCACCAGGTATTCCTTGTCAACGTTGGTATGTTCGCCAATCAACTGCTTGGCCACGCGGCCGTCCTGGGTCAGCACCAGCAGGCCGACGGAATCGATGTCGAGGCGGCCGGCCGGGACCAGGTTGCGCAGCTGGTTGCGGTCGAAGCGTTCCGGCGAACTGTCTTCTTCCCAGCGGTTTTCCGGCTTGATCAAGACCACGGCCGGCTGGTAGCCATCTTCGGCCTGGCCGGAGACATAGCCCATCGGCTTGTTGATCAGGATGGTGACGCGGCGCGCCTGTTCGGCGGCCGCTTGGCGCTCCACGGTGACTTTCTGGCTTGGGTAGACCTTGGTGCCCAGTTCGGACACCACCTGGCCATCCACGCGCACCCAGCCTTTGGCGATCCATTCATCGGCTTCACGGCGGGAGCACAGGCCCAGTTCGGACATGCGTTTGGACAGGCGTAATAATTCTTCGGACATCAGATTTTCAGTGCTTCGAGTAGGTCGGTTTCCAGCTGCAGCTGGGTACGGGCATTGGCCAGGGCCGGTCCGTCGACGATGAACACGTCTTCCACGCGTTCGCCGAGGGTCATGATCTTGGCCGTATGGAGGTTGATTTTATACTGGGTCAGCACCTTGGCGATCGAGTACAGCAGGCCGGTGCGGTCGTTGGCCGCCACGGACAGCAGGTAGTACTGGCCCCGTTCATCGGGCCGCAAGTCCACGGTCGGCTGGATCGGGAAGGTGCGCGACAGGCGCGACAGACGGCCGCGGCTGGGCGCCGTCAGCGGCCCCTGGGTCGCCAGCAGCTCGCCCAGCTCATGCTCGATCAGGTTGATGATGTCGCGGTAGCGCTCGGCGAAATTCTGCTCGGTGACCATGAAGGTGTCGAGCGCATAGCCGTGCTTCGTGGTGTGGATCTTGGCATCGAGGATGCTGAAGTTCTTGCGGTCGAAGTAGGAGCAGATGCGCGCGAACAGGTCCGGCTGGTCCTTGATGTAGACGGCCACCTGCAAGCCTTCGCCGATGGGCGCCAGGCGCACCTTGACCACCGGCTGCCCGCTGTCCAGGCGGTCCCACAGGGCGCGCGTCTGCCAGGCGATGTCGCTGGCGTCGTGGCGCAGGAAGTAGGCCAGGTCGAGCTGCTTCCACAGCGCTTCGTGCGCATCGGGCGGCAGGCCGTACAGGCGCAGGGTGGCCAGCGCCTCCTGCTGGCGGTTTTTCAGCTCGCGGTCGGCCGAATGCGGCTCGCCGCCCAGCACGCGCAGGGTGATCTTGTACAGGTCTTCCAGCAGCTTGCCCTTCCAGGCGTTCCACACTTTCGGGCTGGTGCCGCGGATGTCGGCCACCGTCAGCAGGTAGAGGGCGGTCAGATGGCGTTCGTCGCGCACGGTGCCGGCGAAGGCCTGGATCACGTCCGGGTCGGACATGTCCTGC
Organism: Pseudoduganella violaceinigra DSM 15887; assembly: GCF_000425385.1. Taxonomy (GTDB): domain Bacteria; phylum Pseudomonadota; class Gammaproteobacteria; order Burkholderiales; family Burkholderiaceae_D; genus Rugamonas; species Rugamonas violaceinigra. The sequence continues at coordinate 376,210 of NZ_AUDI01000004.1, forward strand.
TTCTGCGCCACGTGCGACATGGTCAGGTGGAGCTCCACCAGGAAGGAGACCAGCTCGGTGTCTTCCTCGCCGATGCCGTGCTCCTGGCAGAACTGCGCGACGTCGGCCACGCCCAGCTTGGAGTGGTCGCCGCCGCGCCCCTTGGCGATATCGTGGAACAGCGCCGCCACATACAGCAGCCATGGCTGCGGGAAGTTGGCCATCAGCTGCGAGCAGAACGGATACTCGTGGGCGTGCTCGGTCATGGTGAAGCGGCGCATATTGCGCAGCACCATCATGATGTGCTGGTCCACCGTGTAGACGTGGAACAGGTCGTGCTGCATCTGGCCGGTGATCTTGCGGAAGCTCGGCAAGTAGCGGCCCAGAATGGACAGCTCGTTCATCCGCCGCATATTGTGGATGATGCCCTGCGGCGCCTGCAGGATACGCAGGAAGAAGGCCTTGTTGACGGGATCGGCGCGGAAATCGGCGTCGATCTTGAAGCGCTCGTGCCACAGCGCGCGCATGGTGCGCGCCGTCATGCCTTTCAGGGCGGGGCGTTCGCACAGCAGCACGAAGATCTCCATGATGGCGGACGGCGTCTTTTCGAACGTGTCGTCGTCGTTCATGTCGATCATGCCGTTCACTTCGCTGAAGCGTTCGTTGATGCGCACCGGCTCCGCGTCGTGCGGGAACAGGAAGGATTCGATGTTCTGCAGCAGGATGGTATTCAGCTGCACCACGGCCTTGGCGGCCCAGTAATAGCGCTGCATCAGGTATTCGCTGGCGCGCCGCATATGGACGCCGCTGCCGGTGGCCTTCAGGCCCAGGGTTTCGGCGACGGCGGTCTGGACGTCGAACACCAGGCGGTCTTCGCGCCGCCCGGCCACCAGGTGCAGGCGCACGCGGATATCCTTGAAGGCGCGTTCCTTTTCCATCAGCTGGCGCGCCTCGGTCTGGGTGATCAGGCCGCGCACGGCCAGGGTGCGCCAGGAATTGGCCAGGCCGGCGGCCTTGGCCATCCACAGGATCACGTGCAGGTCGCGCAGGCCGCCCGGGCTTTCCTTGACGTTGGGCTCCAGGCTGAAAGGCGTGTCCTCGTACTTGGCGTGGCGCTGGCGCATCTCGATGGTCTTGGCTTCGAAGAAGGCGCGCGGGTCCATGGCCTTGTTGTAGGCGTCCTGCAGCTGCGCGAACAGCACCATATTGCCGGTCACGATGCGCGCCTCCAGCAGGCTGGTTTGCACGGTGATGTCGGCCTTCGATTCGGCCAGGCATTCGTCGATGGTGCGGATGCTGTGCCCCACGTCCAGGCCCAGGTCCCACAGCAGCTGGACGAATTCCTCCAGCCTGCCCCGGGTGGCCTCGTCCGGCGCCTGGTGCAGCAGGATCAGGACGTCGACATCCGAGTAGGGGAACAGCTCGCCGCGGCCGTAGCCGCCCACCGCCACCAGGGCCGCCTGCGGCGGCAGCCGGTTCCCGGCCCAGGCCTGCGTCAGGACATCGTCGACGCTGCTGCGCAGGTTGCGCAGCAGCTTTTCCGGCATGCCGTCTTCGTGGAAGTTGGCAATGATGCGCTGGCGGTCGGTTTTGAGCCGGACCTTGAGCTGTTCCCGGAGATCCTTCTTCATCGCGGCGTGGGCCATCGCGGTGTTACGCTGCGGCTTTTTCGGTGACAAAGGCCGGCGGCGGCGGGCTGCCGGCGGACAGGGTCAGCACCTCATAGCCCGTTTCGGTGACGACCAGGGTGTGTTCCCACTGCGCGGACAGGCTGCGGTCCTTGGTCTTGATGGTCCAGCCGTCCGGCATTTCCTTGATTTCGCGGCGGCCGGCATTGATCATCGGCTCAATGGTGAAGACCATGCCCGCTTCCAGCACCGGCCCGGTGCCCGGCTTGCCGTAATGGAGGATCTGCGGCTCTTCATGGAACACCTTGCCGATGCCGTGGCCGCAGAACTCGCGCACCACGCTGTAGCCGGCTTGTTCGGCATGCACCTGGATGGCGTGGCCGATATCGCCCAGGGTGGCGCCCGGCTTGACCTGCTCGATGCCCAGCCACATGCACTCAAAGGTCACGTCCGACAGGCGCTTGGCCAGGATCGACGGTTTGCCGATGAAGAACATGCGGCTGTTGTCGCCGTGGTAGCCGTCCTTGGTGATCACGGTGATGTCGAGGTTGACCACATCGCCGTCCTTCAGCACCTTGTCGCCCGGGATGCCGTGGCAAATCACGTCGTTGACGGAGGTGCAGATGGCTTTAGGGTAGGGGGTATAGCCTGGCGGGCAGTAATTCAGCGGTGCCGGAACGGTGCCTTGCACCTTGGTCATGTACTCGTGGCACAGGCGGTCCAGCTCGCCGGTGGTGACGCCGGCCTTGACGAAGGGGGTGATGTAGTCGAGCACCTCGGAGCCCAGGCGGCCGGCCTCGCGCATGCCTGCGATGTCCTCGGGGGTTTTGATATTGATAGTCATGGGTTCTTGCTGTTCTGTTCAGGGTACGCCGCCATAGGGCGTTATCAGCAAGATTATAAACGACCGGCCCCGTGCGCGCCGGGCCGGCGCATTGGCGGCAACGCTCGCTTGCCCGGGCAATTCGGCGCCGGCTGTGCCGAAATCGCGCCGGGAATGCGCTGAAAACGCCGCGCACGCACGGCGGCTGACACGCGATGGTAATAATTGCACCGTAGCATCGTTGCACCTTCAACTTCAGCGAAAAGGATCATCGATGTCCACCAGCCGCCGTAAATTCCTGGGTATGGCCACCGCCGGCGCCGCCGCCACCCTGTTTCCCGACCTGATCAAGCAAGCCCTGGCCGTACCGGCGAATAACGCCACCGGTACCCTGGCCGATGTGCAGCACGTGGTCATCTTCATGCAGGAAAACCGCTCCTTCGACCATTATTTCGGTACGCTGGGCGGGGTGCGCGGCTTCAACGATCCGCGCGCCATCGCCCTGCCTGGCGGTAAACCGGTGTGGTACCAGCCGAATGGCACGGGCGGTTATGTGCTGCCGTTCCACTTCGACGCCAAGAACACCAGTGCGCTGTCCTTGGGCACCAACCATAGCTGGAAGGGGGCGCAAACGACCTGGCAGGGCTGGGACGCCTGGGTCCAGCAGAAGACCGCCCAAAGCATGGGCTACTTCGATCGGGGCGACCTGCCGTTCTATTATGCGCTGGCCGACGCCTTCACGATTTGCGACGATTACCATTGTTCGATTTTCGGCGCCACCGATCCGAACCGCATGTATTCGCTGAGCGGCACCAACCAGAACTGGCTCGGCGCGATGGGCAGCCTGTACAACATCGATGGGGCCGGCTATTACAACAACGATCCGAAATACGACAACATCACCCCCGCCGTGACGGCGGGGGCGCCGAACTGGCGCACCTATGCCGAAGTGCTGGAAGCGAACAGCGTCAGCTGGAAGGTCTACCAGGAATGGGACAACTACGGCGACAACTACCTGGCCTATTTCCGCAATTTCCGCGTCAATGCGGACGGCACGCGCCTGTCGCAAAACAGCCCGCTGTACCAGAAGGGACGGGCCATCGCGCCCGGCTCCAACGAATCAAATACGCGCGGCACCAAGGGCGACTGGCTGGTGAACTCCTTTGCCGACGATGTGCGCAACAACCGTCTGCCGCAGGTGTCATGGATTTGCGCGCCCAATGATTACACCGAGCACTCGCCCAATTCGCCGAACGCCGGCGAAAACCTGACCGCGCGCCTGCTGGCGGCGCTGGTGGCCAATCCGGAAGTCTGGTCCAAAACGGTATTCCTGCTGACTTACGACGAAAACGATGGTTTCTTCGACCACGTGCCATCGCCTATGGCGCCCCTGAATTCCGGCATGGGCCGCACGACCATGGCCGATGTCGGCCAGTACGAGAACTATAACGGCGTCCCGGTCGGCCTGGGCCCGCGCGTGCCGATGCTGGTGATCTCTCCGTGGAGCAAGGGCGGGCGCGTATGCTCGCAGTTGTTCGACCACACGTCGAAACTGCGCTTCCTGGAAGAATGGCTGGTGGCGGGACTCGGCAAGCAGCGCGGCAGCGTCGCCTGCGAGAACATCTCGCCGTGGCGCCGCGCCGTCTGCGGCGACCTGACGTCCGCCTTCGACTTCAAGGCTCCCAATGCCAGCTGGCCGGCCTCGGTGCCGAAGAATACCACTTACCAGCTGGTGTCGGGGAAGCCCTATCCGCAGCCGCCGGCGGTGCAGACCTTGCCTGCGCAGGAAGGCGGCACCCCGCGCTACTCCTGCGCCTTGCCCTATGCGTTTTCGGCCACCGCGCGCGTGGCGTCGTCGAAGCAGGTGGAACTCTCTTTCTTTAACCAGGGGACGGCAGGCGGCGCCTTCATCGTCTATTCGCAGGCCCGCAGCGACGGCCCTTGGTATTACGCGGTCGAAGCCGGGAAGAAGATCGAACGGGAAGTATGGAACTGGAGCACAGCTAATTACCACTTGAACGTGGTCGGCCCGCATGGCTTTCAGCGCGAGTTTGGCGGCGTGCTGGCGCTGGCCGCCGCGACAGGGGGCGCCCGTCCGGAAGCATGGCTGAACGCCGATCCGGGCGCAATGGCGGTCGATGTCGTCCTTTCCAACGTGGATGGCGGCCGCGCCGCGACGTTCCGCATCGCCGACAACGCCTACGGCCGCGCGCCGAGCAGCCATACCGTCGCCGCGGGACAGCAAGCCACGGTGCGCGTGCCGGTTGGCGCGAACTATGGCTGGTACGACCTGTCGGTGACCTGCGACTTCGACGCCCAATACCTGCGCCGCATGGCCGGCCGGGTGGAAAACGGGCGGGCCAGCCGCACCGACCCCGTGCTGAACCGCACCCCGGCGGGCCCGCGGGCGACGCTGGCCGCCAGCGCGGGCAGTGTCCCGCACGGAACGCCCATCACTTTCAACTATTCGGTTCCGGCGCCCCAGGTGAACGGCAAGAATTGGATCGGCATTTACCGTAGCGGGGTGACGCCGGGGGCGACGGCTTCCCTGTCCTGGCAGTACGTCGCCAACGGGGCGGGTAGCGCGGCGTTTGCGACTTCCGGTTTGGCCGCCGGGAATTATGCGAGTTGGCTTTTGTATAACGATGGGTATATTTCCCTGGCCGGCCCCGTCGCTTTCACCGTGAGTTAACGGTTTTTGCGTGCGATTGTGCCGATTTCACCAGCGCACGCATATAAATTCATCAAGACTTGCACAATCGTGCGTGATGTACTCCTGTTTCCGCAAGACAACATTAGGAGATATCAAATGCGATTGAAAGTTTTGACTGCAGCAGCCATGTTATTCGCCAGCCTGTCCGCGCAGGCTGGTATCCCTTACAAAGACAGCGTCTACGAGTTCAAACAGCCGGGCGGCGAAAAGCTGCGCGTGCACCTGGACGGTAACGATTACTACGCCGAACAGCGCACTGACGATGGCTCGCTCATTGTCTACGACGCGGCAAAGAAAGGCTTCTGCTACGCCAAAGTGAACGCCGCCGGCACCGAGCTGGTTTCGACCGGTGTGCTGGCGACCGGCGCCAAGGTGCGCAGCCTTGGCGCAGCGAGCAAGGCTGCCAGCAAGGAGCAGGGCCTGAGCCAGGACGCGCGTGCCCGCAAGGCCAAGGAACAGTTCGAAAAAATGAACGGCCGCACGGTGGAAACCGCTCGTAAAGCGGCGTCCGCAGCCTTCAGCCCGGCGCCGAAAGCGTCCGCCGCCGTGACCGGGCAGATTAAGGGCCTGACGGTGATGATCGACTTCCCGGACGTGCCGGGCACGATCACCCAGGCGCAGGTGACCTCCTTCCTGAACGATATGCCTTACACCGGCTTTGGCAACGCCCAGTCGGTGCGCGGTTACTGGCAGTCCGTCTCCGGCGGTAAACTGGACTACACCAACGTGACCACGGTTTATTACCATGCCAAGCACAATAAGGCTTACTACGCCGACAGCTCGCTCGATTCGGGTGTGCGTTCGCAAGAACTGATCACCGAAGCGCTGAACTGGCTGGAAAACACCCAGGGCTTCAATTTTGCCTCGCTGAGCGTCGATGCGAACAAGCGCATCCGCGGCCTGAACTTCTTCTATTCCGGCGGCTCCGACAGCGCCTGGTCCAAAGGCCTGTGGCCGCATATGGGCTGGCTGAACAAGCAGTTCTGCGCCGACGGCGTCTGCACCGGCTACTACCAGATCACCAATATGGGCAACAGCCTGGCGATCGGCACCTTCTCCCACGAGACCGGTCACCTGGTGATGGGCTGGCCGGACCTGTACGACTATGACGGCAGCTCGGAAGGTTCCGCCGCCAGCTATTGCATCATGGGTTTCGGCAGCATTGGCGCACAAAGCCAGTACCGCCCCGTACCGCCGAACGGCTTCTTCCGCTACCAGGTAGGCTGGGACACGGTGACCGAGCTGAATCCTGCCATCAATCCGAATGCGCCAAAAGGGCGCCTGAGCCACACCTCCGGCTCGCATAACCTGTACCGCTGGACCAATCCGGCCAAGCAGGACGAGGCCTTCTACGTGGAAGCGATCTACAAGGCCGACCAGAGCTTGTATCAGCTGGGCTCCGGCCTGGCCGTGTGGCACATCGATCCGGCGGGCAATAATTCGGACGAATGGCATCCCTACGTGCAGATGGAGCACGCCGACGGCCGCCGCGATCCGGAAAACAACGTCAACCGCGGTGACGCCACCGACCTGTACGACGGCGCGATCTATAAGGCCTTCTACGATACGGTGCCGAACAACTACGCCACCCATGGCACCAATTCGCGCTGGTGGAATGGCTCCGGCTCGAACTTCGGCATCGCCAACATCAGCCCGGCGGCCCAGACCATTTCCTTCGACGTTGTGAAGGGTGACGGTACGGGCGGCACCAGCGGCGAACGTTACACCGGCTACCTGTCCGGCACGGCCGCCTCCGCCATCCATCCATCGCCATACTTCCTGTACAACGGCGGCACGATCAAGGCCAACCTGACCGGACCGTCGAACGCCGACTTTGAATTGAAGATCGAGAAATGGGACGGCAGCAACTGGGTGCGCGTCGCTTCGTCGACCAGCCCGACCTCGACCGAATCGATCAGCTACAACGCCGCGCTGGCCTACTACCGCATCACGGTGTACTCGTACAGCGGTTCGGGTAACTACACGCTGACCGTGAGCAAGTAAGGCGTTTAAGGAGGTCAAGCCTTCTGGCTGCTGATTTTTTCCATAGCAGCCAGTCGGGCTTCCATCGCGGCCAGTAATGCGTCGGAACGCTGGCGCTGGGCCATCATGTCCTTCTCGGCCGCTGATAAATAGCGGGCCGAATCGAAGGCGGCGTGATAGTTCTGAATCAATGCCGCGTTGAATGCTGCGACGCCAAGTACCGTGCTTAGCGATGCGCCGACAATGAATTTCTTCAAACTGGCAATTGAGGCTTCGATTTGATCCAATCGCTTTTCCATGCGATCGAACCTGGCCTCGGAGGCCTGATGACGCGCATCGGCCTTGGCTTCATAGGCCGCCATTAAGCGTTCAAAGTTATTTGCCCTGATGTCTTCACGCTCGCGCGCTGCCGTATCGCGCTCTCGAGCCGACGCCTCGCGCTCTTCGGCGCGCGCCGTGTAGGCCTGCATCGTCGCCCGAAAGTCGGCTTGCCTTGCCTCCGACTGAGCCACGGCAAGCGCGAGGTTCGAATCGACATACTGTTTGGTGGCGGGATCCATGACTTCATCTTCGGCGGGTGGGGCAGTGATGTCAACCAAGCTCATGGGGCACCTCAAGGTATTCCCCCATTGTGGCGACGCTCACTTCCCTCCGCTTAGAGCTGGATCAAGCTTAGACGTCCTTGTTCTCCGCCTTAAAATGCGCCACCAGGGCATTGGCATGCCCATGGCCCATGCCGTGGCCGGTCTTCAGCGCGGCCACCATGTCCATATGTCTCATGCCCTTCATTCCTTTTAGCAGCTTGAGCCAATGATCGACCGGCTTGCCGTACTTGGCTTCGATCGAGGGGAAATAGGAGGATGGGGAACCCATGGCGCCTCCTTATTGCTCAACCAGCAAAGCCAGCAAGGCCAGCGACTGCTGCCAGCCGAGGTGGCACTGCTCGGCGGGGATCACGGCCGGCACGCCTTCCTGGGTGATGTCGACCTCGGTGCCGCAGGAAACGGCGCGCAGATGAATCGTGGTCTGCATCTGGCCCGGCAGGTTCGGATCGTCGAACACGGCGGTGTAGCGGATTTTCTCGCCAGGATGCAGTTCCAGGTATTCGCCGCCGAAGGCGTGGCTGAAGCCGGTGCCCAGGTCGGTGAAGGACATGCGGTATTTGCCGCCCACGCGGGCATCCATCTCATGCACCTCGCCGAGGTAGCCGTTCGGCGGCAGCCATTTGTTGAATGCCGATGCCGTGGTCCAGGCTTTATAGATGCGTTCAGGCGAAGCGCGCAGGACGCGGTGCAGCTTAATCGTATTGGTGGCCATTTTCTCAGTCTCCGGGTGGGGTGGTTGGTATAGGCACGACGCGCCAGTGTGGCCGGAATCGACATCAGGCAGGAATATTTTCGCCAATTTCTGTCTCTGTTATCAAGGTTGCACTAAAATGTCGCCCGGCGCAGGAGGGAAGGGCCGTTGCACGCTTGCATGAGTACCCCCCAATACGCTAAAATTTATGGTTGCCTGACCTGGTGTCTTGCAAAGTAGTAAATTTTCTTATTTTATAAACCCGAATCCCCCCTACAAGGGTGCCCGCAAGGGTGACTGGGAGGATTCCAGACCCAACCCTGGAGTAAATATGTCTGTAACGATGCGTGAAATGCTGGAAGCCGGCGTCCATTTCGGTCACCAAACCCGTTTCTGGAACCCAAAGATGGCTCCGTTCATCTTCGGCCACCGCAACAAGATTCACATCATCAACCTGGAAAAGACCCTGGCCATGTACCAGGACGCGATGAAAACCATCCGTCAAATCTCCGCTTCCCGTGGCACCATCCTGATGGTTGGCACCAAGCGCCAGGCTCGCGACATCATCGCTGCTGAAGCTCAGCGCGCCGGTGTTCCGTTTGTTGACCAGCGTTGGCTGGGCGGCATGCTGACCAACTTCAAGACCATCAAGACCTCGATCAAGCGCCTGAAGGACATGGAAGCCTCGATCGAAGACGGTTCCGTCGAGAAGCTGTCGAAGAAAGAAGCGCTGCTGTTCCGTCGCGAACTGGAAAAGCTGCAGAAGTCCATCGGCGGCATCAAGGATATGGGCGGTGTTCCTGACGCAATCTTCGTGGTTGACGTTGGTTACCACAAAGGCGCGATCACCGAAGCCGCTAAGCTGGGCATCCCAGTGATCGGCGTGGTCGATACCAACCACTCCCCAGAAGGCGTGACCCACGTCATCCCTGGTAACGATGACTCCTCCAAAGCGATCACCCTGTACGCCCGCGGCGTGGCAGATGCGATCCTGGAAGGTCGTGCAAACGCTACCACTGAAGTCCTGGAATCCATCAAGACTGCAGCTGGCGACGAGTTCGTAGAAGTTAACGAGCAGGCGTAATTGCCTGGCCGCCGCAAGGCGGCTTCAGCTTGAGAAAGGGGTGGCCCACCAGCTCCCCCTTTTTTTTAAACAGAATCCCCCGGAAGAGCAGGCTGCCCTCGGCGCCGCCCCGGACCGAATCCCAAACCGAATACAGGAGAATCACATGGCAGCAATTACTGCAGCAATGGTAGGTGAACTGCGCGCTAAGACCGACGCGCCAATGATGGAATGCAAAAAAGCGCTGACCGAAGCCGGCGGCGACATGGACAAAGCGGAAGAGCTGCTGCGCGTCAAGCTGGGCGGCAAGGCTGCAAAAGCTTCCGCACGTATCACCGCTGAAGGCGTGGTTGCTTCCCACATCGCTGGCAACATCGGCGCCCTGGTGGAAGTGAACTCCGAGACCGACTTCGTTGCCAAGAACGACGACTTCCTGGCCCTGGCGGCCCTGGCTGCCAAGCTGGCTGCTGAAAACAACCCGGCTGACGTTGCTGCCCTGCTGGCCCTGCCAGCTGGCAACGGCCAGACCCTGGACGAAGTGCGCGCTGCCCTGGTGGGCAAGATCGGCGAAAACATGTCGATCCGCCGCTTCCAGCGTTTCGACACCACCGGCAAGCTGGCTTCCTACCTGCACGGCACCAAGATCGGCGTGATCGTCGAGTTCGACGGCGCCGACGAGCAAGTGGGTAAAGACGTGGCCATGCACATCGCTGCCATGAAGCCAGTCGCACTGTCGTCCGAGCAAGTGCCTGCCGAACTGATCGCCAAAGAGCGTTCGGTTGCCCAGGCCAAGTCCGACGAAGACGCAGCCGCTGCCCAAGCCGCTGGCAAGCCAGCCCAGCCAGCCGACATCGTTGCCAAGCGCATCGATGGCGCCGTGGCCAAGTACCTGAAAGAAGTGTCCCTGATGAACCAGGCTTTCGTGAAGAACGACAAGCAGTCCATCGAGCAGATGCTGAAAGCCGCCAACACCACCGTCAAGGGCTTCACCATGTACGTGGTGGGCGAAGGCATTGAAAAGAAAGTTGACGATTTCGCGGCGGAAGTCGCAGCCCAGATGGCTGCCTCCAAAGGCGCATAATCAAGAGAACGGGCCGCAAGGCCCGTTTTTTTAAGCCTGCTGCTGGACGGTTGTTAAGTCTTTTTTAAGGCTTTCAATCTGGAATTAAACGGCGGACAATGGCATTTCCGTTATCATTGCCGCCGAAGCCTCACCGAACAAAACATTTAAAAGGAGCCCCAGCTCATGTCAAAACCAGCCTTCAAGCGCGTCCTCCTGAAATTGTCCGGCGAAGCCCTGATGGGCGATGACCCGTACGGCATCAACCGCGCCACCATCGAGCGCACGGTGGCCGACGTTGCCGAAGTCGCAAAGCTGGGCGTTGAAGTGGCGGTTGTCATTGGCGGCGGTAACATCTTCCGCGGCGTGGCGCCTGGCGCCCAAGGCATGGACCGTGCCACCGCCGACTACATGGGCATGCTGGCCACCGTGATGAACGCCCTGGCCCTGGCCGACGCCATGAAGCATGTGGGCGTGACCGCGCGCGTGATGTCGGCCATCGGCATCGAGCAGGTGGTCGAGCCGTATGTGCGTCCGAAAGCGCTGCAGTACCTGGAAGAGGGCAAGGTGGTGATCTTCGCCGCCGGCACCGGTAACCCGTTCTTCACCACCGACACCGCTGCCGCCCTGCGCGGTTCGGAAATGAGTGCGGAAATCGTGCTGAAGGCCACCAAGGTCGACGGCATCTATACCGCCGACCCGAAGAAGGATCCGAACGCCACCATGTACCACCAGATCAGCTTCGACGAAGCGATCGCCAAACACCTGCAAGTCATGGACGCCACCGCCTTCGCGCTGTGCCGCGACCAGAAGCTGCCGATCAAAGTATTCTCGATTACCAAGCCGGGCGCGTTGATGAACGTGATCATGGGCGCGGAAGAGGGTACACTGGTTCACGTTTAAAATATTTCAAGTAATTGCAACAGGAGAGCAGCAATGTCTATCGCTGACATTAAAAAGAATACGCAGGACCGCATGGTCAAATCGCTGGAAACCCTGAAGGCCGACCTGTCCAAGGTGCGTACCGGCCGTGCCCACGTGGGCATCCTGGACCATGTGATGGTGGACTACTACGGCAACCCGACCCCGCTGAACCAGGTCGCCAACCTGACCCTGGTCGACGCGCGCACCATCGGCGTGACCCCGTTCGAAAAGAAAATGGGCGCCGTCATCGAGAAAGCCATCCGCGACGCCGACCTGGGCCTGAACCCGGCGGCCCAGGGCGACACCATCCGCGTGCCGACCCCGCCGCTGAACGAAGAGCGCCGCAAGGAAATGGTCAAGCTGTGCAAGGGCGAAGGCGAAGATGCCAAGGTCGCCGTGCGCAACATCCGCCGCGATGCCAACGAAGGCTTGAAAAAGCTGGTGAAGGACAAGGCTATTTCGGAAGACGAAGAACGCCGCGCAGTCGATGAAGTGCAGAAGCTGACCGACAAGTTCATCGCCGACATCGATAAGACCGTCGCCGAAAAAGAGAAAGAAGTCCTGACCGTCTAAGGTCCCGAAACCGGGGAGGGGTGGAGGCGTTCCCGCCTGCACCTTCCCCGGATTTTTAGTTTACGTGCCTATGAAATATTCGAGTTCGACGACCGCAGTTCCTGATGCGCCGAAGGTGCCGCGCCACCTGGCCATCATCATGGACGGCAACGGACGCTGGGCAACCAAGCGTTTCCTGCCGCGCGTGGCGGGCCACGTCAAAGGCGTGGAAGCGGTGCGTACCGTGGTGGAAGCCTGTGTACAGCGCGGCATTGAGTATCTGACCGTGTTTGCGTTCAGCTCCGAGAACTGGCGCCGGCCGGAAGAGGAAGTGTCGCTGCTGATGAGGCTCTTCGTCACCGCCCTGGAGCGCGAGGTGTCGAAGATGCATGCGAATAATATCCGCCTGAAAGTGGTGGGCGACTTGTCGCGCTTCGACGCCAAGCTGCAGGACATGATCGCCAATGCCGAGCGCAAGACCGCCAACAACACCCGCATGACGGTCACCGTGTGCGCCAATTACGGCGGGCGCTGGGACATCATGCAGGCAGTCAGCAAGATGGTGGCCGAGCATCCGGGCGCGACCGACTTCTCCGAGGAGCAGCTGGCGCCGTACCTGTCGATGGCCTACGCGCCGGAGCCGGACCTGTTCATCCGTACCGGCGGCGAGGAACGCATTTCCAACTTCCTGCTGTGGCAACTGGCCTATACGGAGCTGCACTTCACCGATATTTACTGGCCTGATTTCAATGCCGAACGCCTGGATGAGGCGATCGCCTCCTACCAGGGCCGCGAACGCCGCTTCGGCCGCACTGGCGACCAAGTGGCCAACAAGAGCTGATACCACAATGCTGAAAACCCGCGTGATTACCGCCGTCCTGCTGCTGGCGGTACTGTTGCCCGTCCTGTTCTCCGGCTACCGGCCGGCGGTGGACGTTGTCGTGGCGCTGTTCTTTGCCGCCGCCGTCTGGGAAGCCTTCCGCCTGTTCAAGAGCCGCGTCGCGATTATCGCCGCGGCGGCCTGGACCGGCGCGTTCGCCTACACCTTCATTTTCACCGGCGGCCTTGAGCATGCCGAGTTCTGGCTGGCCCTGGGCGCGGCGATCTGGCTGATCCGCTTCACCCCGGCGCTGAAGCTGGGCCTGCCGCCTGCCGAAGGCACGGGCAACATCATGCTGAGCCTGGTGTATTCGGCCACCCTTGTGTCCTGCTTCGCCGCCATGCTCCTGCTGTTCGAACGTGGTCCGGTCTACCTGCTGTCGGTGATGGCGGTGGTGTGGGCAGCCGACATCTTCGCTTATTTCTCGGGCAAGGCCTTCGGCAAACACAAACTGGCGCCGAGCATCTCGCCAGGCAAATCCTGGGAGGGCGCCGTAGGCGGCATGGTTGCCGTGCTGGTGCTGGCCTGCGCCACCGTGCTGCTGGCGCCGTCCGTGCCGCTGCTGCAGGGCACCTTCGCCGTGCGGCTGGCCGAGCGCATGGGCTGGGGCATCATGCTGGCCGTGCTGGTGCTGGTGGTTGCCGCGTCCATTGTCGGCGACCTGTTCGAATCCATGCTCAAGCGCCGCGTCGGCATGAAGGACAGCAGCAATCTGCTGCCCGGCCATGGCGGCGTGCTGGACCGAATCGACGCGCTGGTGCCGGTGCTGCCGATCGCCGCGCTGATCACCCCAAGGCTGTTCTAAGGAATTCCATGCAACGCATTACCATCCTCGGCGCCACCGGTTCCATCGGCGTCTCCACGCTGGACGTCATCGCGCGCCACCCGGACCGCTATAGCGTGTATGCGCTGACCGCCCATAGCCGGGTCGAAGCACTGGCGGCGCAGTGCATCCAGTTCCGTCCGGCGCGCGCCGTGGTGGGCAGCGCCGATGCGGCGGACCAACTGGGCGCCTTGCTGCGCGCGGCCGGCTGCAAGACCGACGTGGAGTGGGGCGAGGCGGCGCTGTGCAGTGTATCGTCGGCCGCCGAAACGGATGCCGTGATGGCTGCCATCGTCGGCGCCGCCGGCCTGGCGCCGACCCTGGCGGCCGCCCGCGCCGGCAAGAAAGTCATGCTGGCCAATAAGGAAGCGCTGGTCATGTCCGGCCAGCTGTTCATGGACGCCGTGGCCGCCAGCGGCGCCGTGCTGCTGCCGATCGACTCCGAGCACAACGCCATCTTCCAGTGCCTGCCGCAGGGCTACGGCCGCGTGCCGGCCGCCGCCGGCGTCACCAAGATCCTGCTCACCGCTTCCGGCGGCCCCTTCCTCAAGCGCGACGTGGCCACGCTGGAAAACGTCACCCCGGACGAGGCCTGCAAGCACCCGAAGTGGGTGATGGGCCGCAAGATCTCCGTCGATTCCGCGACCATGATGAACAAGGGCCTGGAAGTGATCGAGGCGCATTGGCTGTTCGGCGCGCCGGCCGAACAGATCGACGTGGTGATCCATCCGCAATCGGTGATCCATTCGATGGTGTCCTACAGCGACGGTTCGGTGCTGGCGGAGCTGGGCAATCCCGATATGCGCACCCCGATCGCGCATGCCTTGGCTTACCCTGAGCGCATCGCTTCCGGCGTGGCGCAGCTGGACCTGACCCAGGTCGGCACGCTGCAGTTCGAACAACCGGACTTCAAGCGCTTCCCCTGCCTGGCGCTGGCCTTCGAGGCGCTGCGTGCGGGTGGCACCGCGCCGGCCCTGCTGAACGCCGCCAACGAGGTGGCGGTGCAAGCCTTCCTCGACGAGCGTATCGGCTTCCGCCGCATCGACCGCGTGATCGCCCAGGTGATGGAAGAACTGCCGCACGGTGCGGCAAGCAGCATTGAAGCCGTCATGGCGCAGGACGCGCTGGCGCGCTTGGCTGCGGAACGGATTATTTCAGGCTGAACATCATGGACCTTCTGCGCCAACTCATCGCAACGATCATCTGCCTCGGCTCCCTGATCGTGATTCACGAGCTGGGGCACTACCTGGTGGCGCGCTGGTGCGGCGTCAAGGTCCTGCGTTTCTCGGTCGGCATGGGCCGCATCGTCTGGATGCGCAAGTTCGGCCGCGACCAGACCGAATGGGCGATTTCCGCCATCCCCCTGGGCGGCTACGTCAAGATGCTGGACGCCCGCGAGGGCGATATCGCCGGCCTGCCGGCGGCCGACCTGGCGCGGGAATTCACCCGCCAGAGCGTCTGGAAACGCATTGCCATCGTCGCCGCCGGCCCGCTGGCCAACTTCCTTCTTGCCATTGTCCTGTACGCGGGCCTGTTCATGAGCGGCGTGCTGGAACCGGTCGCCCGCATCGGCGCGCCGGCCGCCGCCACCGCGGCGGCGCAGGCCGGCCTGCAGCGCGGCGACCTGGTCAAGTCCGTCAACGGCGAAGCGGTGCAAGGCTGGTCGGAGCTGCGCTGGGCCATCGTCCAGGCCGCGATCCATCAGGAAGCCATCCGTCTCGTCGTCGAGCGCGCCGGCCGCGGCGAGGTGCACGTGGTCCTGGCCGCCGCTGCCGCGGCCCATGTCAGCCTGGAAGACGATGTGCCATCCGTGCTGGGCATCGACCTGATGCGCCAGCCGCCGGCCATTGACCGAATGGAGCAGGGCGGCGCCGCCCAGCGCGCCGGCCTGCTGAAAGGCGACGTGATCGTGGCGGTGGACGGCCAGCCGGTGGTCGACGACCGCGCCTTCGTGGCCGAAATCCTGCGCTCGCCCGGGCGCAAGCTGGCGGTGACGATTCTGCGGCACGGCCGCCAGCAGCAGCTGGAGCTGACCCCCGATGCGGTCGAAGACAAGGCCGCCAACAGCAAAGGCCTTGTAACAGTCGGTAAGATCAAGGCCGGACTGCTTAGTCCCGTTGATACGATAGTGGTGCATTATGGTCCGCTGGACGCGGCTGCCAAGGCATTGCGCCGGGTGGCGGAAACCTGCACCATGACGCTGCGGATCCTGGGCCGCATGATCGTCGGCGAGGTATCGCTGAAGAATATTACCGGGCCGCTGACGATTGCCGAATATGCCGGGGAAACTGCGAAAATGGGCGCCGAGCAGTTTATCGGCTTCGTCGCCTTTATCAGCGTGAGCCTTGGCTTAATGAATTTGCTGCCAATTCCTGTTCTGGATGGGGGGCATTTGCTGTATTATTCGCTGGAAGTTTTGACAGGGCGCCCTATATCCGAACGCTTCGCCGAAATAGCGCAACGTATTGGACTGGGATTGCTGGCGTCGTTAATGGCGCTGGCAATATTCAATGACCTGGCCCGGAAGCTTTAATTTTTTTCGATTTGCCGATGAAATTACACACTGATCGTATCGCCCCTCAATTCCGCCGCACCCTGGTTGGCGCAGCTGTCCTGGCAATCTGCTCCGGCAGCGCACTGGCCGCCGAGTCGTTCGTCGTCAAGGATATCCGCGTCGAAGGCATCCAGCGTACCGAAGCAGGTACCGTATTCAGCTACCTCCCGGTGCGCGTTGGCGAAACCTTCAGTGACGACAAGAGCGTCGCCACCATCAAGGCCCTGTACGCGACCGGCATCTTCAAGGACGTCAAGCTCGAGCGCGACGGCAATGTGCTGGTGGTGATTGTCGAAGAACGCCCGGCCATCGCCAAGGTGGACTTCAAGGGCACCCACGAATTCGAGAAGGATATGCTGGTCAAGGCGCTGAAGGACATCGGCGTCGGCGAAGCCAAGACCTTCGACAAGGCGTCGGTCGACCGCGCCGAACAGGAATTGAAGCGCCAGTATCTGTCGCGCGGCCTGTATGGCGTGAAGATCACCACCACCGTGACGCCGATGGAGCGCAACCGCGTCAGCATCAACTTCGAGGTTGATGAAGGCGACGTGGCGCGCATCAAGCAGATCAACATCGTCGGCAACAAGGTGTTCAGCGACAAGGAACTCAAAGATCAGCTGGCCCTGAATACCGGCGGCTGGTTCAGCTGGTACACCAAGGCCGACCAGTACTCGAAGACCAAGCTGAATGGCGATATCGAAACCCTGAAGTCCTTCTATCTGGACCAGGGCTATATCGAGATGAATGTGGATTCCACCCAGGTGTCGATCACCCCGGACAAGAAGGACATCTACATCACCATCAACATCACCGAAGGCGAGAAATACACCGTCTCGGACATCAAGTTCGAAGGCGAGATGTTCGGCCGCGAGGACGAACTGCGCCAGCTGGTGCTGCTGGAGAAGGGCAAGCTGTACTCCGGCAAGAAGCTGACCGCGACCAATAAGCTGATCACCGACCGCCTGGGCACCTTCGGCTTTGCCTTCGCCAATGTGAACGCCAATCCGGAAATCGACCAGGCCAAGCGCGAAGTGGCGTTTACCTTCTTCATCGATCCGGGCAAGCGCGCCTATGTGCGCCACATCAATGTGCAGGGCAATACCTCCACGCGCGACGAGGTGATCCGCCGCGAGTTCCGCCAGTTCGAATCGAGCTGGTACGATGCTTCCAAGATCAAGGCCTCGCGCGACCGCGTCGACCGCACCGGCTACTTCAAGGAAGTGACGGTGGACACGCCGGAAGCGCAAGGCACCTCCGACCAGGTGGACATCAACCTGACCGTGGTGGAACGCCCGACCGGCAACTTCCAGATCGGCGGCGCCTTCTCGCAGGCCGAGAAATTCACCTTCAACGCGGCGATCCAGCAGGCCAACTTCGCCGGCTCCGGCAACACCGTGGGCCTGGAGCTGAACACCTCGAAGTACCAGCGCACCATCGCGTTCTCGCACTTGAATCCTTACTTCACGCCGGACGGCGTGTCGCGCAGCTACGAGCTTTACCTGCGGACTTTCCGCCCGCCGGCAGTGAACCAGGGCTTGTACACGATCAAGCAGACCGGCGGCCGCGTCAACTTCGGCGTGCCGTTCTCCGAGCTCGATACCGTATTCTTCGGCATCGGCCTCGAGAAGTCGAACGTCAAGACGGACGAGACCTCGCCGACCTTCTACAAACAGTATGTGACCGATCTGGGCGGCCCGGCGTCGGGCGTCGGTTCGGTCAACGCCTACTCGGTGCCGCTGACCGTGGCCTGGGCGCGCGACAGCCGCGACTCCGCCATGACGCCGACCATCGGCTTCATGCAGCGTATTAACCTGGAACTGGACGCGATCGGCGAATCGAAGTACTGGCGCACCGTCTATGAGACCCAGTGGTACAAGCCGGTCACCCACAAGATCACGCTGGCCCTGAAGGGCGAGTTCGACTACGGCCGCGGCTTCGGCGGCAAGAACTACCCGGTATTCAAGAACTTCTACGCCGGCGGCATCGGCTCCGTGCGTGGCTACCAGAGCTCGTCGCTGGGCTCGGTCGACCCGCGCTACGGCGACTCGCTGGGCGGCGCGTCGCGCCTGATCGGCAACGCCGAACTGCAGCTGCCGTTCCCTGGCCAGGGCCAGGACCGCTCGCTGCGCTGGTTCGGTTTCCTGGACGGCGGCCAGGTGTATGCCGAACGCCAGAAAATGCGCCTGTCCGAGCTGCGCTTCTCGGCCGGCCTGGGCCTGAGCTGGATTTCGCCGGTCGGTCCGCTGAAGTTGAGTTATGCTTTGCCTCTGAACGACAAGCTCGGCGACCGCCTGGAACGCTTCCAGTTCCAGATGGGTACCGGTTTCTAAGCCCTGTCATGCCGAAGAGCAACGTTTTGGACGGAGAATCAAGTTGAAGACTGCAACCGCTACGCTAAGCAAACTCGCTGCCGTACTGGCGCTGGGCATCATGGCCGCGGCGCCGGCACAGGCGCAGTCCTCGCGCATCGCCTGGCTGAGCGCCGAGCGCATCTACAATGAATCGAAGATGGCCAAGCTGGCCGACAGCAAGCTGCGCGACGAGTTTTCCAGCCGCGAAAAAGCGCTGCAGGAACTGGCCATGCGTTCCAAGGCCGCCGCCGAGAAGTGGGAAAAGGAGGGCGCGGCCAAACCGGAGCCCGAGCGCAGCAGGCTGCAGCGCGAAGCCTACGAGGCGGATTTGAACTTCCAGCGCCGCCAGCGCGAATTCCGTGAAGACCTGAACCAGCGCACCAACGAAGAGCGCGCAGCCATCGCGGAAAAGGCGACCAAGATCATCAAACAGCTGGCCACCACCGAGGGCTACGACATCGTGTTCCAGGACGCGGTGTGGGCCAGCCCGCGCATCGACATCACCAACAAGGTGCTGGAAGCGCTCGACAAATAAACAGACAGATTGGATTACAGATGGGCTTTCGACTAGCGGAATTGGTCGAACGCCTGGGCGGCCAACTGGTGGGAGACCCGGAACTTTTCGTTACCGGGATCGCGCCGTTGACCGATGCAGGCGCTTCGCATATCAGCTTCCTCAGTAACAGCAAATTCCGCGAGCAGGCGGGGCAAAGCCAGGCGGCGGCCCTGATTGTCAGCGCCAATGACGATGCCGCGGTGGCGGAAACCTATCGAGGCGCCCGCATCGTCGTCAAAAACCCGTACGCGTACTTTGCACGCGCCGCGCAGATGTTCGAGGCGCAGACGGCCTACGTGCGCCCGGCGGGCGTGCACCCGACGGCCTGGGTCGACCCGGCCGCCAAGGTGGACCCCAGCGCCCACATCGGCCCGAAAGTGGTGGTGGAAGCGGGAGCCGTGATCGGCCCGGGCGCCGTGATCGACGCCGGCTGCTACATCGGCCGCGAGGCGGAAATCGGCGAGGGCACGCACTTCTTCGCCAACGTGACCTTCCACGCCCGGTGCGTGATCGGCAAGCGCGGCATCATCCACTCCGGCGCGGTGATCGGCACCGACGGCTTCGGCTTTGCCAACGAGGGCGGCGTCTATGTGCGCATCCCCCAGGTGGGGCGCGTGGTGATGGGCGACGACGTCGATATCGGCTCCAATACCTGCGTGGACCGCGGCGCGCTGGCCGACACCATCATCGAAGACGGCGTGAAGCTCGACAACCTGATCCAGATCGCCCACAACATCCAGATCGGGGCGCACACCGCCATGGCAGCCTGCGTGGGCATTGCCGGCAGCACAAAGATCGGCAAGTACTGCACGTTCGGCGGCGCGGCGATGGTCGTGGGCCACATCAATATTGGCGACAAGGTGAATATTTCGGGCGGCGCCCTGGTGTCGCGTTCGATTTCCGAACCGGGGGTGTACTCGGGTTCCTACCCGATTGCCAAGCACAGCGACTGGGAGAAGTCGGCTGTCATTGTCCGCAACCTGCCGACCATGCGCGAGAAATTGCGGACGCTGGAAAAAACCATTAAAACTAAAACCGAAGACGAAGAATCATGACCACTACCGAAAACAAGACGATGGACATTTGCGAGATCAAGCAATACCTGCCGCACCGCTACCCGCTGCTGCTGGTTGATCGCGTCATCTCGTATGAAGAGAACAAGTCCATCACCGCGATCAAGAACGTGACCGTGAACGAAGAGTTTTTCAACGGCCACTTCCCGCACAAACCGGTCATGCCGGGCGTGCTGATGATCGAAGCAATGGCGCAGACCGCGGCCCTGCTGTCGTTCAAGTCCATCGGTCTGAAACCGGACGAAAATTCGGTGGTCTACTTCGTCGGCATCGACAACGCGCGCTTCAAGCGCCCGGTCGGTCCCGGCGACCAGCTGAAAATGGATGTGGAAATCCTGCGCAACGCGCGCGGCATCTGGAAATACAAGGCGGTCGGCTCGGTCGACGGCCAGATCGCCCTGGAAGCCGAACTCATGTGCACCATCCGCTCCGTGGAGTAATACCATGGCGATCATCCACCCAAGCGCGATCGTCGATCCCAAGGCGGAACTGGCCGCGGGCGTCGAGATCGGCCCCTACACGATCATTGGCCCGAACGTGGTGATTGGCGAGAACACCGTGGTGGGCCCGCACGTCGTGATCGAGGGCCATACCACGATCGGCAGGAACAACAAGTTCTTCCAGTTCTCCTCCATCGGCGCCGCGCCGCAGGACAAGAAATGGAACGGCGAACCGACCCGCCTGGAAATCGGCGACGACAACACCATCCGCGAATTCTGCACCTTCAACCTCGGTACGGTGCAGGACAAGGGCGTGACCAGACTTGGCAACAACAACTGGATCTCGGCCTACGTCCACCTGGCGCATGACTGCGTGGTCGGTAACAACACCATCTTTTCCAACAACGCCCAGATGGCGGGGCACGTGGAGATCGGCGACTGGGTGATCATGTCCGGCTTCGCCAACGTGCACCAGTTCTGCAAGATCGGCGCCCACGCCTTCGTCGGCATGAGCACCAGCCTGACCCAGGATGTGCCGCCCTATGTGCTCCTGAACGGCAACCCGGCAGCCGCGCACGGCGTCAACATCGAAGGCCTGAAACGGCGCGGCTTCAGCCGCGAACAGATCAACGCCATCCGCAACGCCTACAAGATCCTGTACCGTTCCGGCCTGACGCTGGACGAAGCGAAGGCCGCCATGCTGGCCGCCGAAGCCGAGGTGCCGGAAGACTGCGCAGCCGCGGCGCGCGCGATGCGCGAATTCCTCGATACGACCAGCCGTGGCATCGTCCGCTGAGGTATCGATCGCGGTAGTCGCCGGCGAACCGTCCGGCGACCTGCTGGCGGGCCGCCTGCTGGGCGGCCTGCGCCCGCACCTGCCGGCAGCGCGCTTCCATGGCATCGGCGGCCCCGCCATGCAGGAGCACGGCTTCGAGTCGCACTGGCCGCTGGAAAAGATGACGGTGCGCGGCCTGTTCGAAATCATTCCTCGCTACCGTGAGCTGAAAGGCATCCAGAACACCCTGCGCGACCAGCTGCTGGCCGAACGGCCGGCCTGTTACATCGGCGCCGACTACCCGGGCTTCAACCTGGGGCTGGAAGCGCAGCTGCGCGAAGCCGGCATCCCTACCGTACACTACATCGGCCCGCAGATCTGGGCCTGGCGCGGCGGACGGATCAAGAAAATCATCAAATCGGTCTCGCACATGCTGGTGATCTTCCCGTTCGAGGAAGCGATCTACCGGGCGGCCGGCGTGCCGGTGACCTATGTCGGCCACCCGCTGGCCGAAGTGATCCCGCTGCAGCCGGACGAAGCGGCGGCGCGCCGCCAGCTGGGCATCGCGGAAGACGCCAATGTCGTCACGGTGATGCCGGGCAGCCGCATGTCCGAACTGAAGTACAACACGGCCGCCTTCATCGGCGCCTGCAAGCTGCTGCTGCAGCGCGACCGCTCGCTGAAATTCGTGGTGCCGATGGCGGGGCCGAAGCAGCGCGAGTATTTCCAGGCGCTGGTGGCGCAAGCCGGGCTGCAGGACATCGAACTGCTGCTGCTGGACGGGCAGTCGCACACCGCCATCTGCGCCGCCGACGCCGTGCTGGTCGCCTCCGGCACCGCCTCGCTGGAAGTGGCGCTGTTCAAGAAGCCCATGGTGATCGCCTACAAGATCCTGGCGGCGTCCTACCATATCATGAAGCACATGGCCTACCAGCCGTGGATCGGCCTGCCGAACATCCTGGCGCGGGAAAGCCTGGTGCCGGAACTGATCCAGCACGCGGCCACCGCCGAAACGCTGGCCGACGCCATGTGGAAACAGCTGAGTGACGTGCCGCACCGCCTGCAACTGGTGCAGCGCTTCACCGACATGCATCACAGCTTGCTGCGAAACAGCGCCGAAGAAGGCGCTGCCGCCGTGCTGAAGGTCATCAACAGTTAAGCCCGCGGCAACCTTGGGGTCAGGCCCCGCGGTTGCCACGAGGTCAGCCATAGAAAGAAGAGGTTATGGCCCAACAATCCGGTCTGTTCGACGACCTGCCGTATTCGCTCGATGAAATTATTTGCGGCGTCGACGAGGCGGGCCGCGGCCCGCTGGCCGGCCCCGTCTACGCGGCCGCCGTGATCCTGGACCGCAACCGTCCGATTCCGGGCCTGCGCGACTCGAAAAAGCTCAATGAAGCGCGCCGCGACGAACTGGCGCCGCTGATCCGCGAACACGCCATCGCCTGGGCCGTGGCCAAGGCGTCCGAGGCCGAAATCGACAAGCTGAACATCCTGCAGGCCAGCCTGCTGGCGATGAAGCGCGCGGTCTACGCCCTGTCCACCGTGCCGACCCTGGCCCTCATCGACGGCAATAAATGCCCGGTGATGCGCGTCCAAAGCATCGCCATCGTGGAAGGCGACGACAAGATCGAATCGATTTCCGCCGCCTCCATCCTGGCCAAGACCGCGCGCGACGCGGCCCTGGTCCAGCTGCACAAGAAATACCCGCAATACGGATTCGACCAGCACAAGGGCTACGGCACGGCGCTGCACCTGGAACGCCTGCGCGAGCATGGCGCCTCGCCGGTGCACCGCCGCAGCTTCGCCCCGGTGCGCGCAGTCCTGGAGCGCGAACTATGAAAAACATCTCCTCGCGCGACAACGCGCAATACAAGGAGCTGGCCAAGCTGGCCACCAATTCCCAGGCGCGCCGCAAGGCCGGCCGCAGCCTGCTGGACGGCGTGCACCTGTGCGAAACCTGGCTGGAACTGCGCGGCCACCCCGAGCAGGCAGTGGTCGCCGAAAGCGCGCTGCGGAACCCGGAGGTGGCGGCCATCATCGCCCGCCTGGAAGCCGAACACGCCCACATCCTGTGCCTTGGCGACCAGCTGTACCACGCGGTCAGCCAGGTGGAAAACGGCGTCGGCCTGATGTTCCTGATCGCGACCCCTCACAAGGATGTGCCGCCCGCGCTGAACGCCAACGCCGTCCTGCTGGACAATGTGCAGGACCCGGGCAATGTCGGCTCCATCCTGCGCAGCGCCGCGGCGGCGGGCGTCAAGGAAGTGTATTGCGCCCCGGGCACCGCTTTTTGCTGGTCGCCCAAGGTGCTGCGCGCGGCGATGGGCGCCCATTTCGTGCTCGATATCTTTGAAAATGTCGATTTGCCGCAACTGGTGCAGGGTGCCCGCGTCGCCACCCTGGCCACCAGCGGCTACGCCGCCGAACCGCTGTACCAGCTGGACCTGAAACGCCCCGTGGCCTGGATTTTCGGGCACGAAGGGCAGGGCGTGTCCGATACGCTGCTCAACGCCGCTACCCATCGGGTGATGGTGCCGCACCTGGGCAAGGTCGAGTCGCTGAACGTCGCCGCCTGCGCGGCAGTATGCTTTTTCGAGCAAGTAAGGCAGAATCTGGCTTAACAATATTAACCGGAATGGATTGGGTCTTATGGAAATTGCAAGTATGCATTTCCTGGTCGCGGAAAGCGAACCTGTCCAGCGCGAGCTCCTGGCGGGCATGCTGCGCCACCTGGGCGCGCAACACCTGACCCTGGCCTCGGATGGCCTGAGCGCCCTGCGGCTGCTCGAAGCGGGCCTGAACCCGCCCGTCAACGTGGTGTTGATGGACATCCGCCTGGGCGGCATGGACGGCCTGGAAGTGATCCGCAGGCTGGCGGAAATCGACTGCCGGGCCGGCATCATCATCCTTGGCTCGCACGGGGCCGACGTGTTGTTCTCGGTCGAGACCATGGCCGAAGCCTACGGCGTCGAGATGCTGGGCAGCTCGGCCCTGCCGGTCACTTCGGCGCGCCTGCAGGAACTGATCGAACACTATATCGCGCCCGCGGCCGAACCGGAACCGGAGCCGCAGCAGCCGGAATTCACCTTTGCCGAAGTCGGGCGCGGCCTGCAGGGCCGCGAGTTCGACCCCTTCTTCCAGCCCAAGATCGAACTGGAAACCGGCGCCGTCAAGGGCCTGGAAATGTTTGCGCGCTGGCGCCATCCGGAATACGGGGTGCTGGGGCCGGCCGCCTTCATGCCGGTGCTGGAAGCCGAGCGGCGTATCGATTTCCTCGACTGGTGCATGATCGAAAGGTCGGTCGCCGCCTGCCGCACCCTGCACGACCAGGGCATCCCGATCTCGTTCTCGATCAACGTCGACCCGAACACCCTGTCGCACCCGCAATTCATCGCCCAGATCATGGCTTGCCTTGAGCGGCACCGTATTCTGGCCGATTACATCACGTTCGAAATCATCGAATCGACGGTGCTGAACACCAACCCGCACTTCCTCGAACGCCTGTTGCGCCTGCGAATGATGGGGTTCGGCCTGGCCATCGACCATTACGGCACCGGGCGCTCCAACCTGCAGCTGCTGGCCGCGATTCCGTTCTCGGAACTGAAGATCGACCCCAGCTTCGTCGACGGCGCATCGCGCAAGCGCGCCATCAGCACGGTGCTCAAGTCCTACCTGGGGCTGGCGCGCAGCCTGTCGCGCCACGCCTGCGCCGTCGGCGTCGAGAACAAGCGCGATTGGGACTTCCTGCAGAAACTTGGGTGCACCTACGCCCAGGGCTTCTATATCGCCAGCCCCATGCCGGTGGAGGACATCCCCGGCTGGCTGCACGACTGGAAAGACTTCTTCTGACGCTTAGAGGCCGTTTCAAAACGGCCATTGCGTTGTTGCAGCGCCTTGCCGTGCAGGCGCACTGCCTTCGTCGCTGCACCTAGCCACGCCCATTTTGAAACAACCTCTTAGTAAACCGAGCGGTTAGGCTTGATTTCCTGCAGGATGGTGGTGGAAATCTCTTCGATCGACTTGGTGGTGGAGGACAGCCAGCGGATGCCTTCGCGGCGCATCATGGCTTCGGCCTCGTTTACTTCATAGCGGCAGTTTTCCAGCGAAGCGTATTTGGAACCGGCGCGGCGCTCATTGCGGATTTCCGACAGGCGCTGCGGCTCGATGCTAAGGCCGAAGATCTTCGATTTGAAGGCGTACAGCGCCGACGGCAGCTTGCCGCGTTCGAAATCGTCGGGAATGAGCGGGTAGTTGGCCGCCTTCACGCCGTACTGCATGGCCAGGTACAGCGAAGTAGGGGTCTTGCCGGAGCGCGAAACGCCGACCAGGATCACGTCCGCCGAGGACAGGTTCTTGTTGGATTGACCATCATCATGGGCCAGCGAGAAATTGATCGCCTCGATGCGGTTCTTATATTCCTCGCTATCAACCACATTGTGCGAGCGGCCGATGGTATGGGTCGACTTCACGCCCAATTCCTGCTCGAGCGGCGCCACGAAGGTCTGGATCAAGTCCATGTGCATGGCGTTGGCGCGCTGAATCACGTCGGACAGCTCCGCCTTGACCAGGGTCGAGAAGACGATCGGCTTGGCGCCGTCCTCGCTCCCGATCTCGTTAATTTTGCGCACTGCATCATAAGCCTTGTCGCAGGTATCGATGAAGGGCAGGCGGATCTGGCGGAAGCGCAGGTCGAACTGCGTCAGCACCGAATGGCCGAAAGTTTCGGCGGTAATGCCCGTGCCGTCAGAGACAAAAAAGACGGTGCGGCTCGAAGCCGGCAATAAACGTTGATCTTGTGGCATCAAAAGAGCTTTTCAGATGGATGAATCGTCAATTTGCGTCGCAGGCTGTAAAATGCCTGCCAACGGTAAGATTGTGCTGCACGGCGCCAAGAATGACAAGAACGATGCCGCGCGCACCTGCGTAAAGATTTTTATCATCAAAAAGGTGTCTTTATGACTAACGCAGCATTGAAGGAGCAATCCGACGGGGTGTATGTCGCCTCGTTCGAGAATTTGCGCATGACGGATGTCGAATCCGTCGGCGGCAAGAACGCATCCCTGGGGGAGATGATCTCCCAATTGGCCGGCGCCGGCGTGCGCGTGCCGGGCGGTTTTGCCACCACTGCACAAGCCTTCCGCGACTTCCTGTCGCACAGCGTCGACGGCGGCCCATCCCTGGCCAAGCGCATCGCCGACCGCCTTGAAAACCTGGACGTCGACGACGTGCGCGCCCTGGCCGCATCGGGCGCCGAGATCCGTCAATGGATCGTCGCCACCCCGTTCCAGCCGCGCCTGGAAGCCGAAATCCGCGCCTTCTACGACAAGCTGGTCGCCGACTCGAGCACCGAAGTGTCCTTCGCCGTGCGCTCCTCCGCCACCGCGGAAGACCTGCCTGACGCATCCTTCGCGGGCCAGCAGGAATCCTTCCTGAACGTGGTCGGCATCGACAACGTGCTGGAAGCGATGAAGCACGTGTTCGCATCGCTGTACAACGACCGCGCGATTTCCTACCGCGTGCACAAGGGCTTCACCCATGCCGAAGTGGCGCTGTCGGCCGGTGTGCAGCGCATGGTGCGTTCCGACACGGGCGCGTCGGGCGTGATGTTTACCATCGATACCGAATCGGGCTTCAAGGACGTGGTCTTCATCACCTCCAGCTATGGCCTGGGCGAGACCGTGGTGCAGGGCGCCGTGAACCCGGACGAATTCTATGTCCACAAGCCGATGCTGGAGCAGGGCAAGTCCGCCGTGATCCGCCGCAATATCGGCTCCAAGCTGATCAAGATGGAATTCACCAACGAAGCCAAGGCTGGCCGTTCCGTGAAAACCGTCGATGTGCCGATCGAGATGCGCAACCGCTACTCGCTGGTCGACGCGGAAATCGTCGAACTGGCCAAGTACGCCATGATCATCGAGAAGCACTACGGCCGCCCGATGGATATCGAGTGGGGCAAGGACGGCCGCGACGGCAAGCTGTACATCCTGCAGGCGCGTCCTGAAACCGTGAAATCGCAGCAGAAAGCCACCGACTCGCAGCAGCGCTTCAAGCTGAAGTCGACCGGCACCGTGCTGACCTCCGGCCGCGCCATCGGCCAGAAGATCGGCGCCGGCCCGGTGCGCGTGATCCATGACCCGAGCGAAATGGAACGCGTGCAGCCGGGCGACGTGCTGGTCGCCGACATGACCGACCCGAACTGGGAACCGGTGATGAAGCGCGCCTCGGCCATCGTCACCAACCGCGGCGGCCGTACCTGCCACGCAGCGATCATCGCCCGTGAACTGGGCGTGCCGGCGGTGGTCGGCTGCGGCGACGCCACCGACGTGCTGAAGGACGGTAACTTCGTGACCGTGTCTTGCGCCGAAGGCGACGAAGGCAAGATCTACGACGGCCTGCTGGAAACCGAGGTATCCGAAGTCCAGCGCGGCGAACTGCCGCCGTTGAAGACCAAGATCATGCTCAACGTGGGCAACCCGCAATTGGCCTTCGACTTCCAGTCGGTGCCGAACAACGGCGTGGGCCTGGCCCGCCTGGAGTTCATCATCAATAACAATATTGGTGTGCACCCGAAAGCGATCCTGGAATACCCGAACATCGACGCCGACCTGAAAAAGGCGGTGGAATCGGTGGCCCGCGGCCACGCTTCGCCGAAGCAGTTCTACATCGACAAGCTGGCCGAAGGCATCGCCACCATCGCCGCCGCCTTCTGGCCGAAGAAGGTGATCGTACGCCTGTCGGACTTCAAGTCCAACGAGTACAAGAAGCTGATCGGCGGTTCGCGCTACGAGCCGGACGAGGAAAATCCGATGCTGGGCTTCCGCGGCGCCGCGCGCTACCTGTCCGAAGACTTCGCCGCCGCCTTCGAAATGGAATGCGTGGCAATGAAGCGCGTGCGCGAAGAAATGGGCCTGACCAACGTCGAAATCATGGTGCCGTTCGTGCGCACCCTGGGCCAGGCGGAAAAGGTGGTCGGCCTGCTGGCCAAGAACGGCCTGAAACGCGGCGAGAACGGCCTGCGCGTCATCATGATGTGCGAAGTGCCTTCCAACGCCGTGCTGGCCGAGCAGTTCCTGCAGCACTTCGACGGCTTCTCGATCGGCTCCAACGACCTGACCCAGCTGACCCTGGGCCTGGACCGCGACTCCGGCATGGAACTGCTGGCGGCCGACTTCGACGAACGCGATCCTGCGGTACAGGCGCTGCTGGGCATGGCCATCTCCGCCTGCATCAAGCTGAACAAGTACATCGGCATCTGCGGCCAGGGTCCTTCCGATCACCCCGAGCTGGCCGTATGGTTGATGCAGCAGGGGATTGAGACCATGTCCCTGAATCCGGACTCGGTCATCGACACTTGGCAGAAACTGGCAGAAATGCAACAATAAAGCAACGATAAGCCTCGTTGCACGGACCCTCGCGGCCTTGTCGGCGGCGGGGGTTTTTTACTTTTGGAGGTTGCGATGTCTGACTGGATGTTGTGGGCGACCGGCGCTGGCCTGCTGGTCATCCTGGAACTGTTTAGCGGTACCTTTTACCTGCTGATGATCGCCATCGGCATGGGCGCGGGAGCGCTGACATCGTTTGCGCGCGTCGACATGCCGGGCCAGATGCTGGTGGCCGCCCTCGTCGCCGCGATTGCGACGCTGCTGCTGCGGCGCAGCCGCTTCGGCAAGACGGCCCAGCCGCCGGCATCGGCTAACCCCGACGTCAACCTGGACATCGGCCAGACCGTCAACGTGCCCGCCTGGCAGGGCGGTGCGGCGCGCGTGATGTACCGGGGCGCATTGTGGGATGTGGAACTGGCGCCGGGCGAAGCGGCCGCGCCGGGGGTATTCAGGATTCGCGAAATTCGCGGCAGCCGGCTGATCGTCGGCGCATAACAAGGAGAAGTGCATGGAAATCAGTTTCGGCAGCGTCACACTGGTTATTTTCGTAGTGGCCCTGGTGTTTGTCTTCAAGACCATCAATGTGGTGCCGCAGCAGCACGCCTGGGTGGTCGAACGCCTGGGCAAATACCACGCGACGCTGGGCCCCGGCCTGAATATCGTGGTGCCGTTCATCGACCGCATCGCCTATAAACACGTGCTCAAGGAAATCCCGCTCGACGTGCCATCCCAGGTCTGCATCACCAAGGACAATACGCAGCTGCAGGTGGACGGCATCTTGTATTTCCAGGTCACCGATGCGATGCGCGCCTCGTATGGTTCCTCGAACTATATCGCAGCGATCACGCAGCTGGCGCAAACGACGCTGCGCTCGGTGATCGGCCGCATGGAGCTGGACAAGACTTTCGAGGAACGCGACCACATCAACTCCACGGTGGTGAACGCGATCGACGAATCGGCCGCCAACTGGGGCGTAAAAGTGCTGCGCTACGAGATCAAGGACTTGACGCCGCCCCAGGAGATCCTGCACGCGATGCAGGCGCAGATCACGGCGGAGCGGGGCAAGCGCGCCCTGATCGCCGCATCCGAAGGGCGCAAGCAGGAGCAGATCAATATCGCCACCGGCGAGCGGGAAGCGGCGATTGCCCGCTCCGAAGGCGACAAGCAGGCCGCCATCAATCGCGCGCAGGGCGAAGCCGCCGCCATCCTGGCCATCGCCGAGGCCACATCGGGCGCGCTGAAGCAGGTGGGGCAGGCGATCCAGCAGCCGGGCGGCGAGGCCGCGATGAACCTGAGGGTCGCGGAACAATACGTCGACGCCTTCGGCCAGCTGGCCAAGACCGGCAACAGCCTGATCGTCCCCGCCAACGTCGGCGAAATGAGCAGCCTGATCGCCACCGCCCTGCAAGTGGTCAAGACACAGAAATGACAGCCGGGCCCGTGGCAACCTTGGGGTCAGGCTCTTTGCTTGCCACGCGTGGCAAGCAAAGAGCCTGACCCCAAGGTTGCCACGAGCCCTACCGTAATTGCGTACAATGCTGCCTTATATTGAAACGGAGGCGCATGTGGGAACCTGGGCTGTTGGTCCATACGGAAATGATTTTGCGCAGGATTGGGCGCAGGATTTGCAGGAGTCGAAGGACCTCTATTTTATCGAGGACACGCTGAATAACGTGCTGAAGGCCGAAACCACCGAGTATCTGGAG
Organism: Pseudoduganella violaceinigra DSM 15887; assembly: GCF_000425385.1. Classification (GTDB taxonomy): domain Bacteria; phylum Pseudomonadota; class Gammaproteobacteria; order Burkholderiales; family Burkholderiaceae_D; genus Rugamonas; species Rugamonas violaceinigra. The sequence goes on from NZ_AUDI01000004.1 coordinate 406,774, forward strand.
GCGCCGTTCGGTGCCGAGGCGCTGGCGGCCGTGGAAGCCTGGGCGCGCTTGCAAGGCAAGGGCGGCGCGCAGGACGAGGATTCCGCAGCCGTCGATGAATGGGTGGCCGCGGTTCAGGCGAAATTGAGCAAGCCGCGCGCGGATATTGCCGATAAGGCGCAGCGCGTTCTGGCGCTGGTGCTGTCCGACGCTTCCGAATTGCGCGAGCTGTGGGAAGACAGCGAACATTTTGATGAATGGCGCGCTAGCGTGACCGACCTGCAGCGCAGGCTGTCGGCATGATGCGTTTGATCGCAGCGGCGCTGGCATCGGCCGCATTGGCTTCTTCCGCGCTGGCCACCGATGCCGCCACCGATGCCGCCATCAGCGCCCGCATTGCCCAGATCCGCGCCTTGCCTGCTGCGGCCAACGCGGCGACCGCCGGCGCACAGCGCCGCGAACTCGACTCCGCATGGCGCTTCTTTGGCGATGTCCGCGAGGACGCCATCCCTTTGCTGCGCCGCGAATTGGCAGCGGAGTTGCGCGCCGCACGCCCGAGCCAGCAGTTGCTGCTGGATGCGGCCTGCTTCCTGCTTGCCTATGGCGCCGATTCCGATAGGCCGTTGGCGCTGCAGGCGGCGCTGGCCATCAACCCGGACGCGCTGTTGGACCGTCCGCAGCTGTTCCGCCTGATGCACGCCGCAGCGGCCAGCCGCGATGTGCGCCTGCTGCCCCTGATCGATCGTGCATTCCTGCGCCATGACGTCTCCATCCCTTTGCCCCAGCAGGGCAGCAGCATCGATGAAACCGGCGTGCGCGCGCTGCTGTATGGCCGATTCGGCCTGGCCGGCGAGCGCCATCTTGCGGCCCAGTTGCGCGATGGTGCCTTGACCAAGCCGGTGCTGGATGTGCTGCAGTTGCTCGGTTCTCCCGATAGCACGCCGGCCGTTGCGCCGCTGTTGCAAAACCAGGACATGGACGTATTGACCCGGGCCGCCGGCTTCCTGATGCATAACGGCGGTCCGCAAGGCAGGCAGGCCCTGCTTGCCCTCAAATTGCAAGGACTGCCGAAGGCGGCCGTCGAATTCCTGGCGCCGATGCGCCAGCAGCTGATGCAATCGCCGGCGCCGCAGGTTGGGCAGGGCGCTTTGCCTGACGCCGAAGTCCGGCGCCAGCTCGATGCGCTGGAGGCCGCCAACGGCTCCTATGATGGCGTGGATCCAGCGGCGATTGCGCGTTCGCGCTTGCCCAAGCAGGAATTGCTGGAGCGCCTTGGGCGCATCCGCGAGCGTAGTTTTGCGCGCCCGACTAATGAGGCGCTGGCGGATATCGAGACCACCAGTGCCTTGCTGAACGCGGTAAGTTACCGCGACCATTAAAGGAGCCCCCATGCTGCAAATGCGACCCAACTGTGAGTGCTGCAACAAGGACCTGCCGCCCGGCGCACAGGACGCCTTGATCTGCTCATTTGAATGTACATTCTGCGCGGACTGCGTGAACGACAAGCTGCACGGCAAATGCCCGAATTGCGGCGGCGATTTCGCGCCACGCCCCACCCGCGCGGCGGAGAAGCTGGACAAATACCCGGCGTCCATCGAACGGATCTTCAAGCCGAATGGATGCGCTACCGCCGACTGAGGAAGGACTGGCGCGTTTCCTGATGCGCCACAGCCGCGTCCTGGCCCTGACCGGGGCGGGCCTGAGCACCGCGTCCGGCATCCCCGGCTATCGCGATGAGGAGGGTGTGCGGCGCGGCCGTGCGCCGATCCAGGGACCGGAGTTCCGCCGCAACGATGCGGTGCGCCGCCGCTACTGGGCGCGCAGCATGGTGGGCTGGGCGACGATCTCGCGCGCCGAGCCGAATGCGGGTCACCGTGCAATGGCGGCGCTGGAGGCTGGCGGACACCTGCATAGCGTCATTACCCAAAACGTGGATGGCCTGCACCAGCGCGCCGGCAGCCGGCGCCTGATTGAATTGCATGGCAACCTGCACCACGTAAGCTGCCTGGCGTGCCAGGCGCGTTATTCGCGCGCCAGCCTGCAGCCGCAGCTGGAGCGCGACAACCCGGAATTGGCCAATATGCTGGCCCGGCCGCTGCCCGACGGCGATGCCGCGGTGGAGCCCGATGCGCTGCAGGACTTTCGCGCGCCCGTGTGCGCGGCCTGCGGCGGCGTGCTGATGCCCGACGTTGTCTTCTTCGGCGATAACGTGCCGGCGCAGCGCACCGCGCAGGCGCTGGCCGAGATGGAGGCGGCGGATGCGCTGCTCGTGGTCGGTTCGTCGCTGATGGTGTTTTCGGGCTACCGCTTCTGCCGCATGGCGGCTGCGGCAGGCAAGCCGATTGCGGCCATCAACGCCGGCAAGACCCGGGCCGACGATCTGATTGCGCTCAAGCTCGCGTTGCCCGCGCAGGAGGTCCTGCCAAGGCTGGTGGATCTGCTTAGCGCGCCATCAGCATAGAACGTACCACGCCGTCCTTGGCCAGTACGAAATCGTTGGCCGCGAGCACCTGGTTGGTTTGCGGATGCACCACTTTGATGTTGACGAAGACCGCCTCGCTGGTCTCGGCGTAGGAGCCGACCACTACCGCCTGCGCATTGTGGTTGTGCGCCACTTCGCCCACTTCGCGTGTCAGCATCATTTCGCCTTGCTGGCGTTTCATGTAGACCGAGGTGCGCAGTTTCATCTCCAGCATGCGCAGGCCGCCTTGCGCCAGGCGCGTCGAAATCTGCTCCGATACCAGGCGTCCCAGCGTGGAACTCTGGTCCAGCGCATCGATATTCACCACGGTTGCCATGATCAGGGGCTTGTCGGCCACCAGGCGTCCGCCCAGCTGGGCGAGCAGCGCGTCCGCGGCCTGGTAGTTCGCCGCCACGAATTGATTGGACGTGGTCTCGGCGTATTTGTTGGCCGGTGGTTCCTGGAACAGGGAGCAGCCGGCCAGGGGCAGCAAGAAGGCAGTCAGGGCAAGGGCGCGCATCAGCGGTCTCCCTTCACAAGGAAGCCGGTGCTGGCCTGCGGCGACCCGGCGGCGGCCTCCGCGGGTGTCAGCGCCTCCTTGATGCCGTACAGGCCACGGTCGTCGTCGGAAACGTAATAGGCATTGGTGGAGCGTGCGAAATAGCGGTATTGGTCGCTGACCGAAACGGTAATGATCAATTCAGTGCGCGGTGTCTCGCCGGGCGCATAGGCGCTGCGGTCCTTCTTCGCCGGATTCTCCTTGGCCTCGGACCAGACGCCGCTGGCCAGCAGGCTGCCGGTGAACCAGGGACGGTACTGGGTGCGGTCGGGGCCGAAGGTCAGCGCCTGCACGTCCAGGTCGATGCGCAGGGCGCCGGCCGGTGCGCGTGACACGACATAGCCGTCATTTACCAGCGAGGAAATGATCTGGGTGGTCAGGGCGCGCTGGAACGGCGTTGCCTGGGGATTCTCATGGATGAAGAAGGGCTGCTGCGGCGCTTTCTTCATGTCTTCCACCAGGCGCTGCTCAAGATGCCTGGCGATGGCGCCCCAGTGGGCCGCGGCCAGCAGCTTGTTTTGTTCGGCGGAGGGGAAGTTGGTTGCCAGCGGCGCCGGCGTGTAGGGCGCCGCGGTGCAGCCGGCCAGCAAGGCCGCTGCCAGGATAGCGCTTGTCGTTTTGCTCAGCATGGTCAGCCCCTCCGGCGTCAGGCAATCAACGCCAAAGTGTAGCACGCGCATTTCTGGATAGAAACAAAACGCCTGCACCGTGGCGCAGGCGCGACGCCCCGCTTAGCGGCTGTGCTGCTTCATGGCTTGCTGGACTTCGCGGCTGGCATCGCGATCTTTCTCCGATGCACGCTTATCATGCTGTTTCTTGCCCTTGGCCAGGCCGATCTCGCATTTGATGCGGCCGCCTTTGAAGTGCAGGTTGAGCGGCACCAGGGTGTAGCCGGAGCGTTCCACTTTACCGACCAGCTTATCGATTTCCTGGCGGTGCAGCAGCAGCTTGCGGGTGCGCACGGCTTGCGGGCTGATATGGGTGGATGCGGTCGGCAGGGCGCTGATGTGCGCGCCAAACAGGTACAGTTCGTTATCGCGGATGGTAACGTACGCTTCCTTGATCTGAACGCGCCCATCGCGGATCGCCTTGACTTCCCAGCCTTCGAGCGCGATTCCTGCTTCATATTTGTCTTCAATGAAGTAGTCGTGGAAGGCTTTGCGATTATCGGCAATGGACATGGGTAAAAATGCGTGGGTCGGTTAAACTACGGGTTCTTTGGACAACATCATAGCAAACGGTTACTCAATGGCAGTAGTGCACAAGTCGGTATTCCTGGGATACAGCGCCGAGCAAATGTTTGATTTAGTGGCAAAGGTCGAGGATTATCCCAAATTTTTGCCCTGGTGTGGCGGCGTTGATGTCCGCGAGCGGGGAGAGAACCATGTTGTGGCCAGTGTTGGGATCAATTTTCATGGTGTGAAGCAGCATTTCACGACGTCCAACGCGAATACCCCATTCAGTGAAATCCGCATGAAGCTGGTCGATGGCCCGTTCAAGACCCTCGACGGGACCTGGACTTTCAAGGCATTGCGCGACGATGCCTGCAAGGTCGAGCTGGACCTGCATTACGAGTTTTCCAGTAAGCTGCTGGAGCAGGTGATCGGCTCCGTATTCAGCATGATCGCCAACAGCATGGTCGACTCTTTCTGCAAGCGCGCCGAGACCGTCTATGGCTGAACGCATCAAAATCACCGTGTGCTATGCGCCGGCAGCGCAGCCCATCCTGTATGCGCTGGAGGTGGATGCGGGGACGACCATCGGCCAGGCCATCGAAATCAGCGGCATCCTGCAGGAAGCGCCGGAAATCAACCTGGTGACCATGCCGGTCGGGATTTACGGCAAGAAGAAAACACTCGATACCGTGCTGCGGGCCCGCGACCGGATTGAAATCTATCGCGCCTTGATCGCTGACCCGAAAGACGCCCGCCGCCGGCGCGCCAGGAAGGCTTGATGTAAAACGCCATCGAGCGCGCTGTCAAGCGCCGTCTCGATGGCGTGGCCCGGAATCCGGGGTCCCGCTTACTTGCAGGTCTTGTTGTAGGCGTCGCGGCTTTCCTGCAGCTTCCTGGAACGTCCTTCGTCGGACATGAAGCCGCGCTCGCCGTTCGCACCCATTTCGGAAACGCGCATACCGCTTTCGAGCATCCCGATATTGGTCTTAGCTTCAGAGCAATATTTGGCTTTCTCTTTCTCGCGCTTGGCTTCTTCGTCCGCCTTGGCGGTCTTCTCGGCCGAATCCTTCTGGCGCTTGTTGTAGTCGGCGTTGCGCTCGGCCAAAGTCGCTTTCTGCGGGGCCTTGCCTTCCGCTTGCGCGGCGTCGTCGCCGCTGGCGGCCGGCGCATCGCTTTGCGCGTCGGGAATGACTTGACCGCGCGGAGCCTTCAGGATCCGTTTGGACGGAGTGCCCGGCGGCGGCGGCTGGTCCGAGAACTGTTTCACGCCTTTTTCATTTACCCACATCCATTGGGCCTGGGCGAGGGAAGTGCAGGCGATCAGCGCAGTTGCCAGCACAAATCGGGTAATTCGTTGATTCATTGGGACAATTCCTTGGATGAGAATGCACATTTCACCGCGAAATCCAGTTGTTGTCAAATTTATTTCCCAAGAGAATTGTTGAGTCTGAGGGCCGGCGCGCCTGTGCGTAGAAGAATTGCCATGACGAAAGCGCCTGTTTTCTGTATAATCTACTTTTGCGCCTATAGGAAATACTATGCGTCTGCTCCAAAAAGCACTCACCTTCGATGACGTGCTCCTCGTCCCCGCGTATTCCAACATCCTGCCTGCGGATACGTCCCTCAAGACTCGCCTGACCCGTAATATCTCGTTGAATATTCCTCTGCTGTCCGCAGCAATGGATACCGTCACCGAAAGCCGTCTGGCGATCGCCATGGCGCAAGAGGGCGGCATTGGCATCATCCACAAGAACCTGAAGCCGAAAGACCAGGCGCGCGAAGTGTCCCGCGTCAAGCGTTTCGAGGCCGGCGTTCTGCGCGACCCGATCACCATTCCGCCGGACATGAAGATCCGCGAAGTGATCAAACTGACCGAGCAATATGGTATCTCCGGTTTCCCGGTGGTGCAGGGCAAGGAAGTGGTCGGCATCATCACCAACCGCGACCTGCGCTTCGAAAAGGAACTGGACGCCGAAGTGCGCGCCAAGATGACCCCGCGCGAAAAGCTGGTGACCGTGACTGAAGACGCCAGCACGGAAGAAGCCAAGCGCCTGATGAACAAGCACCGCCTGGAGCGCGTGCTGGTGGTGAACGAAGCGTTTGAACTGCGCGGCCTGATCACCGTGAAGGACATCCAGAAGTCCACCGAGCACCCGAACGCATCGAAAGACCAGCACGGCAAGCTGCTGGTTGGCGCGGCCGTCGGCGTCGGCGCGAAAGACGAAGAACGCATCGACCTGCTGGTCGCGGCAGGCGTGGACGTGCTGGTGGTGGACACCGCCCACGGCCATTCCCAGGGCATCCTGGACCGCGTGAAGTACATCAAGACCAAGTACCCGCACGTTGACGTCATCGGCGGCAATATCGCCACGGCCGCCGCGGCGAAGGCGCTGGTTGAATACGGCGCGGACGCGGTCAAGGTCGGCATCGGCCCCGGCTCCATCTGCACCACCCGTATCGTGGCAGGCGTGGGCGTGCCGCAGATCACCGCGATCTCCAACGTCGCCGAAGCACTGGCTGGCACCGGCGTGCCATGTATCGCCGACGGCGGCATCCGCTTCTCGGGCGATATTTCGAAAGCACTGGCGGCCGGCGCCTCCACCGTGATGATGGGCTCCATGTTCGCCGGCACCGAAGAAGCGCCGGGCGAAGTGATCCTGTACCAGGGCCGCTCCTACAAGTCCTACCGCGGCATGGGTTCCCTGGGCGCGATGGCCGACGGTTCGGCCGACCGCTACTTCCAGGACGCCAGCGCCAAGCAGGACAAGTTCGTACCGGAAGGCATTGAAGGCCGCGTGGCCTACAAGGGCTCCGTGCTGGCGATCCTGTTCCAGCTGGTGGGCGGCGTGCGCCAGTCCATGGGCTACTGCGGTTGCGCCACCATCGACGAGCTGAAAGAGAAGGCGGAATTCGTCGAGATCACGTCGGCCGGCATGCGCGAATCGCACGTACACGACGTCCAGATCACCAAAGAAGCGCCGAACTACCGCTCGGAATAAGTCACTCCGCAAAGCGGCGACCAAGGTCGCCGCAATTTTTTTTTGCCCCCGCTATGCACTCAAAAATCCTCATTCTTGATTTCGGTTCCCAGGTGACCCAGCTGATCGCACGCCGCGTGCGCGACGCGGGCGTGTTTTCCGAGGTGTACCCGTACGATGTAGACGACGAATTCATCCGTAACTACGGCGCCTCGGGCATCATCCTGTCCGGTTCCCACAACTCCACGCTGGAAGGCGATTCCCCGCGCGCACCGCAAGCCGTCTTTGAAATCGGCGTGCCGGTACTTGGCATCTGCTACGGCATGCAGACCATGGCCGCGCAGCTGGGCGGCAAAGTGGAAAACGGCTTGGTGCGCGAATTCGGCTACGCTGAAGTCCGCGCCCGCAACCACACCGCGCTGCTGAACGGCATCAACGACTTCGTCACCGACGAAGGCCACGGCATGCTGAAGGTCTGGATGAGCCATGGCGACAAGGTGCTGGACATGCCGCCTGGCTTCAAGCTGATGGCCTCCACCGACTCCTGCCCGATCGCTGGCATGGCCGACGAAGACCGCAAGTTCTACGCGGTGCAGTGGCACCCGGAAGTGACCCACACGGTGCAGGGCAAGGCCATGCTGGGCCGCTTCGTGCACGAGATCTGCGGCTGCAAGGCCGACTGGAATATGCCGGACTACATCTCCGAAGCCGTGGAAAAGATCCGCGCGCAAGTCGGCACCGATGACGTGATCCTGGGCCTGTCGGGCGGGGTCGACTCCTCGGTGGCTGCGGCGCTGATCCACCGCGCCATCGGCGACCAGCTGACCTGCGTCTTCGTCGACCACGGCCTGCTGCGCCTGAACGAAGGCAAGATGGTGATGGACATGTTCGCCAAGAACCTGGGTGTGAAAGTGATCCAGATCGACGCGACCGAACAATTCATGGGCCACCTGGCCGGTGTCACCGATCCTGAGCAAAAGCGCAAGATCATCGGCCGCGAGTTCGTGGAAGTGTTCCAGGCGGAATCGGGCAAGCTGGTGAACGCCAAGTGGCTGGCGCAAGGCACCATTTACCCTGACGTGATCGAATCCGCAGGCAAGGGCAAGAAAGGCCAGACCATCAAGTCGCACCACAATGTGGGCGGCCTGCCGGAAACCATGAAGCTGCAGCTGCTCGAGCCGCTGCGCGAATTGTTCAAGGATGAAGTGCGCAAGCTGGGCGTGGCCCTGGGCCTGCCGCACGAGATGGTGTACCGCCATCCGTTCCCTGGCCCGGGCCTGGGTGTGCGTATCCTGGGCGAAGTGAAGAAGGAATATGCCGACCTGCTGCGCCGCGCCGACGCCATCTTCATCGAAGAACTGCGCAATACGCCTTACGAGGGCGCATCGATGCCTGGCGAAGAAGCACCGAAGAACTGGTACGATGCGACGTCCCAGGCTTTCGCCGTGTTCCTGCCGGTGAAGTCGGTGGGCGTGATGGGCGATGGCCGTACCTACGATTACGTCGTGGCGCTGCGTGCTGTGCAGACCCAGGACTTCATGACCGCGCACTGGGCGCACTTGCCGCACGAGCTGCTGGGCAAGGTCTCCAATCGCATCATTAATGAAGTCCGGGGGCTGAACCGCGTGGTGTATGACATCAGCGGTAAACCGCCGGCGACCATTGAGTGGGAATGATTCCTTGACTGGCAGAGGCAGGCGACTGCCGGTTCTTGGATGAGACTAGGCCCCTGATTATCAGGGGCTTTTTCTTTTTCGTCGCGGCTAAAGAATTGCAATCCAAATACAGCGGTTTTCGTACGAACTTCCGGAAGGGATGCCGACTCCAACATCCCTGAGGTAACCTTGAGAATTTAGATTAAATTATATGGAACAGCTCAACAGCGTCATACGCACCCAACTGCAACGCGACCTGATTCGTGATGAAGCTTTGCCGTTCATGCAGGAATTCTGTCGAACGACCAACTTAGAACGATCAATTCTCGACCAATTCGGTCGACCCGGCGCTGAGTTCATCGTCAGCTTAAATAATCTCGTCCCGGCATTCGATGCCACTTGCCCGTGGCAGATTGAAGGTCTAGACGCCCTTGACGTTGTAGGCAAGGTGCTGGCGCCATTGCGCAGGTTGCTTCCGAACTTTGTATCCACGCTTCAAGAACGTGTCCGTTGGGTCATACCTGCACGCAGCGGGGATGAATGGAAGCTTGTCTATCTTGTTGATCGGGCGCTTTACGATGGCAGGCCATACTACGAGCTGATAGTGGGAGGCGCTCCAAATGCCACGCCGAGACTCTCGGATAGGGCGAAGTCCTTGGGATGGACGGTACCGCAGTCGATGCAAGAACTTTGTCTTGTGCATGATGGCTTCGGTGCGCATGATGGCGGAATACTTGCTAGTCGTCTTATTGTGGATTTGGGCGAAGTCATGGATCCGATCGCGAAGGAGCAAGGATTCGTTCCGGACGATTACGAGTTTCAAGATCTGCTTGAGTTTTGCCCGGACGGTGCGGGTAATTGCCAAGCGTTTCATCGTCAGAGTAGGGATGATGCGGATCCGCTCACGGTCGACTGGGATCACGAAACACGTGAGATTTCTGGCGGGATGCCTTTTTTTGAATTTGCTGATGAAAGGTTATTGGCCCAGATTCTGGACGAAGAGTGATCTCATGCCAAAGAAGCGGCCATATCCTTATAGGAAAAACGATGCTCCAATTCGCTAAAACACTGCACGGCTATCCGCTGTTAGCCGTGGCGGCACTCGCTCTGCTGACTGCGACAGGTGCTGCAAGCGCTTCAACAACGCAAGAGATAAATGCCGCATTGAGGAAATATGGCTTTGAATACCGCGAAGCCGAACGGCCATACGGTTTGCCGATAAAGGCCAACCTGTCCCGGGTGAACATTGGCGACGAGACCTATGAACTGGACTTAGCCAGCCCTCTTACTAGGCAGGGCGTAGATAGCGCGATCAACTACTATTTGTTGCGGCATGCGGCCAATGAACTGCACGTGATTAGCATGCTGGTGGGCGAACCGACGGGAAATATCAAAGTCGACCCGAAAAAGGCTTTGGTGGATGAACTGCGTTCGGATCTCATCAAGCCCCCCTTTGAATCATGGCGCGCCCAACTTGAGCCCTTCAAATACAAAGGCGTCACCATCGAAGTGGACTGCGACTTCCACTTTGTGCAACTGAAAGGAAAATACTACCAGCTGTACTTCAAGGACAGCGGTTTGTACAAAACAAGCTACGAGCCAAGTTGCGACGTCCGACGTAGTGACTACCGTCATACCAACTGAGACTGTGCGCCCGCCAGATCAGCCGCGCGCGAGATCAATCGGGGCAAGGGATAGCAAAATTATCATTGAGCTTTGATTATGGCCGTGCGTTTGGTTGCCGAATTCCCCCACCTCATCGACCTGCTATGGTCGCTGATTCTCAAGGATCAAACTTACGCAGTTGCTAAAGCGATTAGCGGTCGAAAGTAGACATTTCGCGGCGGAGACGGGCAGGGCGAAGCTTGATTCGTTCGCGAGCTACGTGGGGCGCGCCTTGCGGCGCGTCACGGCGTGGGTGCCTACGGCCGCGAGCTGCCGTCAGTCAGTATGAACGTCACATCAACTTCAGCCCCAAGGCTGCATGCGGTGGAAGGGGGAAAACCGCCTTGGACTGCATGATCAAGGGTATTTGATCCGGGCCGTCAAGGCCCGACGTCCCCCTAGTCCAGTATCAAACTCCTCCTCGAGCTGTAATTGAGGTGTCATTTTGGTTCGGTACTGTTCGTGGTTTCCCCCTTTTTCCAACCATTTCTATGATCGACAAAAAATCGGTTGCAGCCGGGCGCAAATATCCATTCCAAGGCACAGTGCTTTCCGCACTCGCGTCCATGGCGATCGCTGCATCGCTGCTTTATCTAAGCGCGTTGCAAGACACATCGGCACAGGAAGGTATTCGACCCGCATACACAGCCGATTTTGTTGCGAAGATGCTTGACTATGTCTCGCGTGACTATGCTCTCGCCGTATCGAACGGAAAGATTATCGATAACGATGAATACATCGAACAACTCGTCGTTAGCCGTTCCGCACTGGAAGTTAGTGACCAGATCAAAGCGATCAGGTCACAGCCGGCCATTCGTGGAGACATTTCCAGGCTCATCGAGCTGATCAATGAAAAAGCGCCGACCGAAGCGATTAAGAAGCAGGCGTTGAAAGCGCGTGATGCCATCTATGTGGCAGCCGGAACGGCTACCGCACCGCGCAATTGGCCGAGCCTGATCCATGGCAGGCAGGTCTTCGCGGCGAACTGCGCTTCCTGCCACGGCGCCTCGGGCGACGGCCGAGGCATCGCAGCGCAGACGCTGCCTTCGACTCCCATGAACTTCCTCGACTCCGCGCGCATGGCGTCCATGTCGCCATTATCCGTCTTCAGCTCAGTCAAATTGGGCGTTCAAAACACTGCAATGCCGAGCTTCTCTTCCTTGTCCGAAGACGAGTTGTGGGCTGTGTCTTTTTACGTGCTTTCGCTCAGGCCACGTATGGATTTGCCCGTCACAGCCAAGCTTGACCCGACGGCCGCAGATCTTTGGCTGAAGGCAGCTGCCACGCTTCCTGATGAGGATTTGATGCAAACGCTGCCTGGGTCTTCCAGTGAGCGCCTGAAGTCGCTGGCGCTGCTCAGAACCCATTCCGCAGACCGCAACTGACCCGCACGTACCGAAACTGTTCTACAACCCCAAGATATGGAGGGAACACATGCTAAATAGTAGAATGCGCCGCCTTTTGCAGTCCTGCATCTTACCCCTTATTCTGCTTTCGCCATCGCTTACATTGGCTGCGACGGTAGTACGCGGGCCTTACCTGCAAAGTGCGACCACCGATAGCATCACGGTGCGATGGCGTACGGATACTGCTACCGATAGCCGTGTCCAGTTTGGCACCAGTTCCGGTAGCTTGACATCGCTCGCGTCCAATGCCGCGTCCACCACTGAACACGTCGTCAAACTGACCGGCCTCACCGCGGGCACGAAATACTTCTACAACGTCGGCTCTAGCAGCGCCACGCAAGCTGGCGATGCCACGTACTATTTCAAAACGTCGCCGACGACTGGTTCCTCGCTGCCCACTCGTATCTGGGTGATCGGCGATGCGGGCACAGGCAGCACCGGGCAGGCCGCTGTGTACAACGCCTACCGCAACTACACCGGAAGCACCTACACGGACTTCTGGATGATGCTCGGCGATAACGCCTACAGTAGCGGTACCGATGCAGAATACCAGACCAAGATGTTCAATATGTACCCGGAGATGATGCGCCAATCGCCATTGTGGGCCACGATCGGCAACCACGACGGCGTCAGCGCCGACTCGGCGACGCAGACCGGACCATACTATGACTGGGTCACTTTCCCGAAAAACGGCGAGGCTGGCGGCGTCGCTTCCGGCACCGAGGCCTATTACTCGTTTAACTATGGGAATATCCACGTCGTCGTGCTCGACTCGCTCCAGAGCAGCCGTTCCACCACCGGCGCGATGATGAACTGGATGAAAAACGATCTGGCGAATGTCACCGCCACCTGGCTGATCGCCATCTGGCACCATCCTCCCTACACCAAGGGATCGCACGATTCGGACACCGAGACCAACCTGATTGAAATGCGCAAGAACTTCCTGCCGGTGCTGGAGAACTATGGCGTCGACCTGGTTCTCACCGGGCATAGCCATTCGTACGAACGCTCGAAATTCATCGACGGGCACTATGGCCTCTCGAGCACCTACAACAGCTCTTATGAAAAAAACGGCGGTAGCGGCCGCGTCGATGGGACGGGCGCGTACACCAAAGCGGGCAGCCTGCCGCATTCCGGCGCAGTCTATTCCGTCGTCGGTGCGTCCGGCCAGGTCAGTGGGGGCACCTTAAACCATCCAGCCATGTTCTTGTCGCTGAATGAAATGGGGTCGATGATCCTTGATGTTTCCGGCCCAACCATGGAGATCAAGTATCTCAATAACAATGGCACCGTGCGTGATTATTTCACCATCAGCAAAGGCAACACATCGCCTACCGTTCCTGCGGCGCCTGGTGGTTTGGCGGCAACTGCCGCCTCGCAGTCCGCCATTAATCTGGCCTGGACCGACAATTCCAACAACGAAACCGGCTTTGATATCGAGCGTTCGAGCGACAGTATCACCTGGGCAGCGCTGGCCTCGGTCGGCAGCAATATCCAGTCTTACGCCAATACCGGGCTGTCCGCCAGCACAAAGTACTACTACCGTGTACGCGCCAAGAACAGCGCCGGCAACTCGGCCTATTCCAATGTAGCCAACGCGACGACGTTGGCTGCGGGTAGCACTACTGTGACGGTGGATCTGCGCGATGGCTTGAATGGTTACGCCGGCACCCAGGATACCTATGTTGCCAGTGGCGTGACCGGTGCTAACTTCGGCACCTCTGCCGCCGTGCTGGCCGATGGGTCGGACGGCAGCAACGGGGAACTGGTCTCCCTGCTCAAATGGAGCTTGACAGGCATCCCAAGCACCGCTGCCGTCAATTCCGTTCGTGTGAATTTGCAGGTCTTCAACCCGACCGCCGGCACTTACCGGCTCTATGCTCGAAACGCGGCCTGGAGCGAAAGCACCGCCACCTGGGCCAACGCAAACATCGCCGGCAACCAGGGGACCGAGATCGGCAGCTTTGCGCCGAATGCCAACGGGCTTTACACGATTACGCTCAACTCGGCAGGCGTCGCCCTGGTGCAGGGCTGGTTGAACGGCACGGTAGCCAATCATGGCCTGACCATCCGCTCCAGCGGCACTGCTGACGGCATCGACTTGCGCTCGCGCGAATATGGCACTGTCTCGCAGCGTCCGACCTTGAGCATTACCTATCAAAATTAATCGGTAGTGATGTGTTCGAATTTGGCGGGGGAAGAATCCCGCCGTTTCTTTTGTTGAGGATCCCATGATGCAGTTCAAACACCTGTTATTCGCTCTGTTCTTTTTCTGTGGACAGGCGCTGGCGCATGGCTCCTTGCACAGCCAGATTCAGGAGCTCACCAGAACGATGCAGAGGGAAGGGAAAAGCGCGAAGCTGCTCGTCCAGCGTGGAAGGCTTCAAATGGAGCATGGCGCTGACAAATCCGCTACCCAGGATTTCCTATTGGCCCTGAAGCTGGACCCCAACGAGCGGTCCGCCCACTATTACTTGGCTGAACAGGCCTTCAATCAGAAGAAACTGCACGATGCGCGGCGGCATGCCGAAAAATTCCTGGCGATGTTGAATGGGGAGCCAGGCGCGGTAGAACGTGGCCAGAGCCTGTATGGGCAGATTCTCTTCGAGCAGAGGCAGTACCGTGCGGCGGCGGCGGCGTTCCGCCTCGCAGTCGAGCAGGCAGCGGAACCGTCGCCTGAGCATTACTTGCTCCTTGCCGAAGCGCAGAGCAGCGCGGGCGCAAATGTGGAAGCGCTTTCCAGCCTGGATGATGGAATGCAAAAACTTGGGATGTTGAACGTGCTGCAAGACAAAGCCATCAGCCTGAACATCGAATCAAAAGCGTGGGACGAAGCTTTGAATCGCCTGGATGCCTTGATAGTGCGAGGCCAAGGTCTGCCTGAGCTTTATCTTCGCAAGGCAAGGATACTGCTCGCCGCGGGACGCCAGCCGTCGGCGCAAGAGGCGGTGCAAGTGGGGTTGGCCTCACTTGACCAGATCACGGTTGCGCGACGTGAGACCCCGGCAATGAGGCAGTTGCACGCAGAGTTAATTGCACTTCAAACCGAGCGCTGATCGCCTGGGTGCTCAATGAGAGGAACTACCGGACCTCGGACCGGTCGTAGGGCAATCGCACACTGATTGCTAATGCTCGCATTTAACGCCGGTGCTTGCCGAAGAAGCTGACGACCATGAGGCTGGCATCGGGCCCCGTCGCGGCATGGAAGCGCTCCGACGGATCGCCGCCGCTCCATTCATGGCCAAGCCCGGTGATGCGGACAACGCGCACAATTGGTTTGCTGCCGGCCAGGTAATCGTGGGTTTCGCAGGCATTTCGAGTTCCACCGCGGCCGGGCGGTTTGCGGGTGATGCGCTGATCAGGGCCACGGGTCGGCATATTGTTGATCCTGAGCCATTGTCGCGTCAGTTGATCCTGGTTGACCGGGTGTACTGCCATGTCGTGATCGCCATGGATGAGCATGGCTGGCATAACAGGGAACATGGAGGCGCCCGCAAGTGGCGAGCGCATAGCGTGACGTTCGATTACCTTGTCGATAGCGGCATCATGGCTCGATCCAGAGCCGTGACGCATGACGCGCAAGCCATCGATAGCATTGCGGCCGGCACCGAACACCGGACCGGAATGCAGGCCGACAGCCGCAAACAGCGTCGGGTGGTTGAGTGCCAAGATTGCCGCCATCCCGGCACCGGCGGAAATGCCGGAAGCATAGATGCGGCGACGGTCGATTCTGTGCTGGGCACAGATCATTTCTATCAGCGCGACCAGCGCACCGGCTTCGCCGCCTCCTTCTTGAACTGTCGGGCTGTACCAACGCCAACAGCGGTGTGCCTGAACACTCAGGGATTGCTGCGGGTAGAGGACGGCGTATCCCTTGCTCTCCGCAAGATGATTCATGCGGGTGCCTTTGGCGAACTGGGTGGCGCTCTGGTGGCACCCATGGAGCATCACAATCAGCGGCCAGCCATGGCGCGTGACGGCGGCTGGGATACGATCGGGGATATAGAGCCAATAGTTCAACCGCAACGGATGCCCTTCAGGAGACTGTTGGGAATCGGCGTAGTCGCTAGCGGTCCATTTGCCCGGTGCGGAGGTGACATCAGGGCGCTTGTTTGGGCGGACCTCGAGAATCTGCTTACGCTGCCGGGATTTCTTTTGCCCCGGAGTCGCCGCGCGTTTCGCGCTTCCTGGTGCCGTGGCTGCGGCAAGGCTGGAAATGAGTTTGTGCTGCGCTTTTCCTGCTCGCAGGAGATTACGCAAGAATCGCGACACTGAGCCTGCTTTTGCCATGGAGAACTCCGCTCGGATATGCTGCACTGCGGAATGGTATCTGGTACCCGGTTGTCTCCGCGCGCGATTGTTCAGCGCGAAATGAGCATGTGGAGATCTTGATTTTCGCGCATGGGGTCCCTAGATAATTGGCCCTGTTATGTATTCATGAGGTGTAACTATGGAACATGAAGAGGCGTTATTCGAAAGTTTGGCGACCCTACGGGCCGCCCATGACAAAGCCAGCAGGTTGATGGCGGAAATCGCCCTATTAGGGGCGCGTGCATTGAAAGGACGCGGCAATGCACCGTCACTGCTTCAGCTGCAAAACTATATGCAGGCACTGGAGCTGGCGCAGCGGCAGGCCGCCCATTGCGAGGAACTGTTGCTGGGCGGTGCTGCCCAAACCACGCCGGACGCGGCGGCAGGCGGCAGGCTCCACGTGCATTGAGCGAGCGGAGGACTTGTCATGCAGATTTTTGATGCAGTCTCTGCGCAAATTTCCGCCATGGGCTTACCGCTCTTTGCTGTCAGTGCTACGCGCGCCGAGTGGCCCGACACCCCATTGCTGCTCTTTCTGCACTGGCATGGATTCCGCCGCGCGACGCCTTTGCAGTTGGAGGGCGTGCCGATGCCGGCACGCGCGGTGCCCAGTTCGGCATTGAAATTCGAGGGTCCCGGGCTGAGCACCGCGGCGGCAGATGCAGCCTTGTTGGACACTGCATGGCGGCTGGGGGCGTGGCA
Source organism: Pseudoduganella violaceinigra DSM 15887 (assembly GCF_000425385.1). GTDB lineage: Bacteria > Pseudomonadota > Gammaproteobacteria > Burkholderiales > Burkholderiaceae_D > Rugamonas > Rugamonas violaceinigra. The sequence goes on from NZ_AUDI01000004.1 coordinate 423,665, forward strand.
ACTTGAGCGACAGCAACTGCGTGCTTGCAGTACCGCGGGCGCGCCAGAGGGGGAAGCGTTTGCCTGCCGGCTCGCGTTCGGTGACAACGCCGCCGGCTACCCGGATGAGCACATGTTGGGCGAGCATCTGGATGTGCGCCGGGCGCAGATGGAGCTGGCGGCGCGGCGCGGCTACCTGCAGTGGTTGTTCCAGCCTGTCAAAGGCGGTGTCTGGGCCGGTATCGGCCCTCTCGACGACAGCCTGGGAGCGGACGGCGGACGGCCGTCCGATTGCCCGGTGCGACCGTTGCCGTCAGCGCCCGGCAAGCGTGTGGTGTACAAGCTCGGCCATCACAATCAACTGATCCTGCCATGAAACATTTTGTTACAAACTGCCTGCCGCAGCGTCTTGAAAACGAACTATCGAAAACATATTTCCAGAAACGCTGAAGTCTGGCTCCAGCATTGTTCTGGACCGATTCACTTTTTAGATGATCTGACCACCATTTGGAGATTGAAGAGATGAATATTCGTCCCCTCTATGACCGGGTTATTGTGAAGCGAATTGAAAAGCAACGCCAAACAGCCTCCGGTATCGTCATTCCCGATTCTGCCACCGAGAAACCCGAGCAGGGCGAGGTGATAGCGGCGGGCCAGGGCCGCGTCTTGCCGGATGGCACCCTGCGTCCGCTGGCCGTCAAAGTCGGCGACTCTGTCCTGTTCGGCAAGTACGCCGGCCAAGCCGTCAAGCTCGACGGTGATGAATTGCTGGTGCTGCGCGAGGAAGACATCCTCGGCGTGATCGAACACGCCGCAGCCAACGCCAAAGCCGCCTGAGTCCAATTCGTTTTAGGGAGTAAGAACATGACTGCAAAAGACGTTCAATTCAATGAGGACGCCCGCACCCGCATCGTGAAGGGCGTCAATGTGTTGGCCAACGCCGTCAAGGTCACGCTGGGCCCGAAAGGCCGCAACGTGGTGATTGAGCGCAGCTTCGGCGCCCCGACAATTACCAAGGATGGTGTTTCGGTCGCCAAGGAAATCGAGTTGAAAGACCGGCTGGAAAACATGGGGGCGCAAGTGGTAAAGCAGGTCGCCTCCAAGACCGCCGATGTGGCGGGCGACGGCACCACCACCGCCACGGTACTGGCCCAGGCCATTGTCCAGGAAGGGATGAAATACGTAGCGGCCGGCATGAACCCGATGGACCTCAAGCGTGGCATCGACCAGGCGGTCGCGGCAGCGATTGCGGAGCTGAAGGCGATCTCGCGCCCCATTGCCACCGGCAAGGAGATCGCGCAGGTTGGCGCCATCTCGGCGAACTCCGACAGCGCCATCGGCGACATCATCGCGCAGGCCATGGAGAAGGTCGGCAAGGAAGGCGTCATCACGGTTGAAGACGGCAAGTCGCTGGAAAACGAGCTGGATGTGGTGGAAGGCATGCAGTTTGATCGCGGCTACCTGAGCCCGTACTTCATCAACGATCCGGACAAACAGTTGGTGCGCCTGGACGATCCGCTGATCCTGCTGTGCGACAAGAAGATCAGCAATATCCGGGAACTGCTGCCTGTGCTCGAGCAGTCGGCCAAGGCGGGCAAGCCGCTGTTCATTGTCGCGGAAGACGTGGAAGGCGAAGCGCTGGCGACGCTGGTGGTGAACTCGGTGCGCGGCATCCTGAAAGTTGCCGCCGTCAAGGCGCCGGGCTTCGGCGACCGGCGTAAGGCCATGTTGGAAGATATCGCCGTGCTGACCGGCGCCACCGTCATTTCGGAAGAGATGGGGCACACGCTGGAGAAAGCCGGCATGGAACACCTGGGCAGCGCGAAGCGTATCGACGTGCAGAAGGACGCTACCACCATCATTGACGGCGCCGGTGAGCGGCATCGGATCGATGCGCGGGTGGCCGCCATCCAGGCCCAGATCGAGCAAGCCACCAGCGACTACGACAAGGAAAAGCTGAAAGAGCGTATCGCCAAGCTGGCTGGCGGCGTCGCTGTGATCAAGGTCGGTGCCGCCACCGAAGTGGAAATGAAGGAGAAGCGTGACCGTGTGGACGATGCACTGCACGCTACCCGGGCTGCGGTGGAGGAGGGCATCGTTCCCGGTGGTGGCGTGGCCCTGCTACGCTCGCGTGCCGCGATCACCCAGCTGAAAGGCGCCAATGCCGACCAGCATGCCGGCGTGCAGATCGTGCTGCGCGCATTGGAGGCGCCATTGCGCGTGATCGTCTCGAATGCCGGTGAAGAACCGTCCGTGGTCGTGGCCAAGGTGGCCGAGGGCAAGGGCAACTTTGGTTACAACGCCGCCACCGGCGAGTATGTCGACATGGTGGAAAACGGCGTGATCGACCCGACCAAGGTCACCCGCACCGCGCTCCAGAACGCTGCCTCCATCGCCGGCCTACTACTGACGACGGAAGCGACGATCGCCGACGCTTCTCCTGAAGTGACGGCTGCCCAGGCTGCCTGATCGGGCTTGGCAAACGGGGTCATGTCGGGCGCCAGTCATGACCCCGCTGCGCTGCTGTACATCCAGCTTGAAATTGCTGCCGAAATCAGAAGCAAGCGGTAAAAAACTGAGCTAGGGCCCCGATTTTTCAGGGGCCTTTTGCTGTTACATATTGCATCGATGTAGCAGCCTCATGTTCTGCATGCTGAGTCACGCGGTTGACGTGACTCATGTCCATGTGGAAGATCAAGCAAGCCCCTCAGTGGCGCATACCGGCCGAAACTTCTTCGCGGCATTTGCTGCGGGAATGGTGCGGGGAGATGGATTCTTCCATTCGCTGCTGGAAGGCGGTGAAGGCATCCTCACCGGCAAGGTAACGGCCGCCTTGGCCGAGCGCGTGGGCGTCGACACTTCGACGGCATCGACCATGGCTGCGGCGGCAACCCCTTATATCGCGGCCTTTCTAAAAGAAAAGCTCGCCTGAGCGAGCTTTTTCCTGATGGCCGTTCCGCCTTACTTGGCGCAGGCTTTGCCGTGCGAGCCGTGGAAGCCCTTTGCTTTGGCATCGGCTTCGGTCATGTACTCGCCGGCCTTGGTCTTGCCGTAGTAGCGGTCGCCTTCACAGTGGTACACCTTGGTCGAGGCGTTAGCCCACACTTTGCCACCACCTCCTCCCGCAGCTGCCTGGGCCGGAGGGGAGGACTTTGCGGCCGGGGCGGCAGCTGGTGGTGCGGCGGCTGGAGCCTCAGCCGGTGCAGTCGAAGCGGCAGAAGCCTTTTTATCGACACCGCCATGACCACGGCAAGCGCCTTTCATGGTGGCGCCGCTAAATGGCGTGCCATCCTTGCAGGTTGCGGTGACTGTACCCGTTGCATGAGCCTCTTCGGCTTGTGCAACGGCGGCGAAAGAGAAGGAAGACGCGATTGCCAGCGTAAGCAGAATTTTTTTCATAACTGACTCTCCAACAGACACGAACATACGTGTGTGATTCGATAGTATTTTAATTTCGAAACTATTGAAAGCCTTCATGTTTGCACGCGCGACCTTGGTCGCCAACTGGTGATAGCAAGGCCTGCACTGGTACCGCAACGAATCCAATCGGTCGCGTAGTTCTTGCTAGGCAGGCCGCCCTCAATGCTCGCTCCAAACACGTCGTCGTCTTCAACCAGTAATAATTTCATTGCACAATAACGTGGCGGTGTCCTGTCTCCAGAACATGCCTGACTTGTCGTTAACATTGCCTTAATGTGAGTCCTGATAGCCTGAATACATGATCTCAAATTATTCTGTACAAGCGACTCGGAAAGTTTCCGAGCCCGCAGCCATTCCCGATGTTTTCGCAGTAACCCGGTGGTGGTTCTTGGCCGCCGTGGCAATCCTGGTATTGGCCAGACTCCTGCTTATGGCATTGGGGCCACTCGCCGATACGACGGAAGCGCGCTATGGTGAACTGGCGCGGCAGACGGTGGCCGCGGGATACTGGCTGATGCCCCATATGGATGCGCAGACGCCGTTCTTTGCCAAACCCCCGCTGTCGACCTGGAGCAGTGCGGTGGGGATGGTGCTGTTCGGTGTGAATGAATTCGGCGCGCGATTGCCAGCCTTGCTGTTCTCGGCGTTATCCGCCTGGCTATGCAGTGCGTTTGCCGCGCTGTACGGCGTGCACCGGCGTTGGCTGGTCGTCGCAGTGCTCGCCGCCACGCCAGTGTTTTTTGTCAGCGCTGGTGCCGTCATGACAGATGCTGTTCAAATGCTCTTGGTCTGTGCTGCACAGTATTTCGCGTGGCAAGTAATCGTTGCGGAAAAGCGCAGTGCCGTTCGTTGGCAGCGCTGGGGATTTTGGGCGTGCATCGGACTTGGTGCAATCGCGAAAGGCTTGGCTACCTGGGCACTGATCGGCATGCCTTTGCTGGTGTACGCCTTGCTTCCAGGCCGGAGGTTGGCGCTGTTGCTGCGCCTTTGGGACTGGGCAGGCGTGGCGTTGGCGGCGGCCCTCTTTCTACCGTGGTATATCGCTGCCGAACGCTCCTATCCCGGTTTCATCAATTACTTCATCGTCGGTGAACACTTCTCGCGTTTCCTTGTGCCGGGCTGGACTGGCGACCGCTACGGTACCGCGCACAGGCAGCCGTTCGGCGCGATCTGGGTTTTTTGGATCGCCGGTGTGCTGCCATGGATCTGGTTGTTTGCCGCGCGCGTGACGAGGTTGCTGCGCACCCGGGAAGCGGCGCCGATTGAGGCCTATTTATGGTGCGCGACCCTGGTGCCGCTGGTGTTCTTTACCTTCAGCCGCAATATCATCGGAACCTATACATTGACGGCGGTGCCACCGTTCGCGATTCTGGTTGCGGGCTGGCTAAACCAGATGTCGCCGAGAGGCCTAAGAAAGGCGGGCGTCATGCTGGCCGGCTTTGCGATGATTGCATTGCTTGCCGTGCCGCTGCTGTTAAAGCAGCAGGACGGGCATTCCGATCGCGGCTTGCTGCGCGCGTATGCCGCGCATGCGGCACCTGGCACGCCCCTGATTTACTTAACGCCCCCCGCGTTCTCGTCGGCTTTCTACGGCCATGATGTCGTGCACTATCAGGATAAGGGGGGCCTACCGACTGCACCGGCGTTTGTTGTGGTGGACAGTGCCGATATTGCCCGCGTCCGTGGCAACATCATTTACCGCGGTCCGCAGCGCACTCTGATCGAGGTGGCGCCATGAAGCAGCGAAACACGCTCTCTGTCGTGATTCCTGTGCTGAACGAGGCGGATGCGATGGCGCTGTTGTTGCCCCAATTGGCGCAACAGTTGCATCGGTGCCGGCTCGAATGGGAAATCGTCGTGGTGGACGACGGTGGCACCGATGCGCTGGCCGATGTCGTCCACGCTTTCGAACATCGCCACGGCCACTGCAATGTGCAGTTGTTGCGCCTGTCACGCAATTTCGGCAAGGAGGCGGCGCTCAGTGCCGGACTGGCGGCCGCGCGCGGCGAAGGCGTGGTTTGCATGGACGGGGACGGCCAGCATCCTGCGGCCATCCTGCCTGCCTTGATCGCACAATGGCAGGCAGGCAATGACATGGTCGTGGCGACCTTGGCCTCGCGCGAACATGAGAGCCCGCTCCTGGCGTGGACAAAGCGCTGCTTTTACGCCTTCCTGCAAAGCAGCGAGCGCTTCCGCATCCCTCCGGACGCGGGAGATTTCCGTTTGCTCGACCGGCGTGTGGTCAATGCCCTGTTGCAGCTGCCGGAACGCAGCCGTTTCATGAAGGGCCTCTTTGCCTGGCTCGGTTACCGGACTGCTACTGTCAAGTTTGAAGCGGCCCCGCGCTCCGCCGGACGCAGTAAATTCCGGTTGCGGCAGCTGTTTGGCCTGGCAACGCTGGGCATTACGGCGTTCTCGTTGCGCCCATTGCGCATGGTGTCGGGGGCTGGCGCTCTAATATCGCTGGCAGCGGTGGCGTATGGGGCCTACATCGCGATTGAAACGCTGGTGGAGGGCAACCATGTCTCCGGCTGGGCCACGCTGGCGTCCGGTATGATGCTGCTCTCTGGCATCCAGCTCCTATGCCTGGGGGTCATAGCAGAATATCTGGGGCGCATCTACGAGGAAGCGAAGCAGCGTCCGCTGTATTTGCTCGATGAAGTCACCGACCATAGCGTGATCGGCGCGGGCGCGCGCGGGAAACAGGTGCATGGATGAAATCCACGCAAGCGTTCGCATTCCTGCTGGTCGGCGCTCTGGCCGCTTTGGTTCACATGGCCGCAGTGTATCTGATGGTCGAGCACGCCGCTTGTTTGCCGCAGCAAGCAAATTTTGGCGGATTTGCGGTCGCTTTTCTGGTCAGCTACCTCGGCCAGCGGCGATTTACGTTTGGCGGCACGGTGCTGTGGCGGCATAGCATGTGGCGCTGGGGCGTTGTCTCGCTGCTGGGATTTTTCCTGAACCAAGCGTTGTTCACTCTGGCGCTGCTACGGCTGCCAGCCCTGCCTTACCTGCTTTCTTTGGGAATGGTGACATTGTTCGTGGCCGGGGTCACCTTTGTACTTGGCAAAGCGTGGGCATTTGCGGAGCTGCGGCGATGAAACGGCTGATCATCAACGCCGACGACATTGGCATGCATCCTGCCGTCGATGATGGCGTGGCCGAACTGGTGGACAACGGAGTGGTCAGAGCCGCAAGCGTCATGGTATTGGGGCGGCCGAATCGCGATACATTGACTGGGATCGCGCGACGGGGGGCGAGCCTGGGACTGCATCTGGACTTCACAAGTGCTCTGGCGCATAGTGCATATCAAGACACGACCAGCTTGCCGTCGCTGATGATGTCCGCCTGGGGAGGCATGCTCAACCCGACCCGCGTTCTCGCCGCTGTCGACGGGCAGATCCAGCGCTTTGGTGAGTTGACGGGGCGCGCGCCTGATTTCATCGACGGCCATGAGCACGTTCATCAGTTTCCGGTGATTCGCGACACATTGGCGCAGGTGCTCGCGGCGCGGCAGATGCAAGGGACCCACATCCGGATTACCGCTCCACGTCAGTGGCGCGGCACGAAAGCGGCGCTGATCGGCGCGCTGGGCAGCGCTGCGTTGGCAAAGCGCGTGCTTAAATTGGGATGCCGCATCAACGGTGATTTCGCCGGTGTCTACGATCTGACGGCCACAGCCGACCTGCCGGCACTCTGGCGACAATGGCTGGCCGGCGCCCCTCAGATGGGTGGTCTGATGATGTGCCACCCAGCGTGCCAGGACTTGGGAAGGGAGGCGTTCCGCGTGCGCGAGTTTCAATTTCTGATGGGCGCCCAGTTTCGCGATCTGTGCACCGAGTTCGGCGTGCAGGTCGTGAACTGGGACGAAATGGCAGGCGGCGAGGGGAGCCTGGATACGGCAGGAGAGGGCGTAGGCCATGGTTGAGGTATTGCACCTGCTGGCAGCCTGGTTTCTGCACCTGGACGTCCATCTTGCGGGTCTGGTACAGCAATATGGCGCCTGGGTCTACGCATTACTGTTCGTCGTAGTATTCATTGAAACCGGAGTAGTGGTGTTCCCATTTCTTCCGGGTGACTCGCTGCTGTTCGCCGCCGGCGCCATGTCTGCGCAAGGCTGGTTTAGCCCGTGGCTACTACTGTTCCTGCTGTGCCTCGCAGCGGTCGCCGGAGACGGGGTGAACTTCTTCTTCGGTGCACTGGCGCGCCGCAAGGCGCTCGATATGCGGCGCTTTATCAAGCAGGATCACTTGCAGAAGACACAGAAGTTTTTTGCCCTCCACGGCGGGAAGACCATTGTGCTGGCGCGCTTTATGCCGATTGTGCGTACGCTGGCGCCTTTCGTCGCGGGCATTGGGGCAATGCCCGCCCATGTCTTTTTGCGGTACAACGTGGTGGGCGGCACCTTGTGGGTCGGATCGCTGCTGCTGGTGGGCTATTCGTTGGGAACGCTGCCATGGCTGCAGCAGCATCTGACGGTTGCGATTCTGGGCATCGTCTTCCTATCGATCATGCCTGCGATCTGGGGCGCGCTGCGCAAGTGAGTTGGCCTTACCAGCCAGGTGGCGGGAAAAATCTGCGCCGTTGAGATTTCTGGCACAACAGTTTCACGATGGCTAAACGTCGTTCCCGCTACATTTGCTGGGCCTGATGGCGCATGGCGTTCTGGTCGGCTATCGCACGAAATGGTAGGCTGCCTGCGAGCAGAAGGGTGAAGAAGCCTGTCGAGGGCCTCAAGAAGTCGTGATGCGTTCGGGGTGGCCGGCCGCTGCGGGGAAGGAGATGGTGGAGCAGAAAAGACATGGTTTCACAGAAAACTGACACCATCTTAACGATCCGCTGACCGGTGATGGGGTAATTTCCCGCTGTTCTCATTTCACAGAGCTCCCGTGCACCTCGCTTACCGACCGCGTTTGCGCGCTTACTATGTGCCTTTCCTGCTATCGCTGTTCCTGGTTGCCGTGTGCAACCGGGGCTTCTGGCACCGTCTCGCCATCGCTGTCGGTGGCGTTTCCAAATGGCCGGTGCTGCTTGCCGCGTTTGTCCTGTTGGTGTTGGCGTGTGGAGCGGCGTTGAGCCTGGTGAACCTGCCGGGTCTATTCAAGCCGCTTGGTGTGGGACTGTTGGTGTTGGCTGCTGCAGCAAGCTATGTGGTGGATACCTACGGCGTGCAGATCGATCAGCCCGTGATGCAAAACGTGATGGCGCTGCATCTGCACGATGCGTGGCGTCTGCTGGAACCGGAGGCAATAGCGAGCGTCCTGCTGCTCGGTGTACTGCCTGCGATCGTGCTGCTGCGCGCCGACCTGGACTATGAGGGCATGGCACGCCATGGTTTAATCACCGGCGCTATCGTGCTTGGCTCACTAGGCGTTGCCGTTGGCATTTTGCTGGTCTTTTCGAAGACCCTGGCGCCGGCTTTGCGCGAACACCGTGAATTGCGCTTCTTCCTGACCCCGACCAATTGTATTCAGGCTGTCGTCGGCTTGGTGAACGAAAAGCTGGCGCAACCGGTTGTACTTGCGCCGCTAGGGCGTGACGCCGTCAAGGGGAATACCTGGAATGGACCGCGTCGCCGCGTGGTTGCCGTGGTTGTGGTTGGCGAAGCCGCACGGGCCATGAACTTTTCGCTCAACGGCTACGAGCGCAACACTAATCCGGAACTGTCCCGGCAAGGTGGTCTGGTCAACTTTAGCAATGTGACGTCGTGCGGTACGGCCACGGCTGTATCGCTGCCGTGCATATTCTCGGCGCTGCCGCGTTCCGCGTTCACCGACGCCAAGGCACGCAGCAGTGAAAACCTGCTTGATGTGCTATCGCACGCCGGAATCGACGTGCTGTGGCGGGATAACAATTCAGGCTGCAAAGGGGTCTGTGATCGCGTCTCGTTCCAGGACCTTACGCATGCCACAGCCGGAGATACCCTGTGCAGCAATGGTGCGTGCCTCGACGAACGCTTGCTCGAGGGGCTGCCGGACCTCATCCATAAGACGGCGCACGACATGGTCATTGTGCTGCATCAAATCGGCAGTCATGGGCCGGACTACGGGCAGCATGTCCCACCGGCATTCAGGCGCTTCCAGCCGGCCTGTACAACGGCTGAGGTCGAACGCTGTTCGCGAGAGGAGATCGTGGCGGCCTATGACAATACCATCCTCTACACGGACCATGTGCTGGCGCAGCTGATCCAGATCCTGGAACAGGTGGGGGTATCGGACGGTATCGACACGTCGATGATGTACTTCTCCAGTCATGGCGAATCGCTCGGCGAAAGGAACTTGTATCTTCACGGTGCTCCTTACATAGTGGCGCCTGTCGAACAGCGTCAGGTGCCTTGGCTGATGTGGTTTTCCAAGGGCTTCGAGCATCGCTTTCATGTCGACCGGCACTGCCTTGCGGCACGGGCCGGCGAGCCGCTTTCTCACGACAACATCTTTCATTCCGTTCTGGGGTGGCTGGATATCGCCACCTTCGCACACCAACCTAGACTGGACATCTTCAATGATTGCATCCCCGCCACCTGACCATCATGCGCGCTCCACAGGAAGACAGCTGGTTTCGCCGCGCGCGCTTCTGGTGTGTATCGTAGCGCTGCTGGCTGCCGCGACGGGCATCCTGTGGATTGGGGCCCGTACAGATCTTGACCTGCGCCTGGCCGATCTGACATTCGACGCCAAGCTTCGCGTTTTTCCCTGGCGGCACTCCTGGCTGGCGGAATCGTTTGGCCATGGCATCCTGAAAATCGCGCTGACGATCCTGGGTGTGGCCGTGGTCGTGGTAGGCGTGGGCGCGCCGTTCTTGCGCCGGAAGGTAATCACCAATTGGTGGCAGATGCGTTTGCGCTTTCTTGCCGCATGCGCAGTGTTGATCCCGCTGCTGACATCGTTGCTGAAGCAATCGAGCAAATCGCACTGCCCATGGGATTTGACGCGCTATGGAGGGACCGAAACGTACTTCCGCTTGCTCGAAACCGTGCCCGACTGGGTCAGCCGCGGAAAGTGTTTGCCAGCCGGCCATGCCTCGACGGGACTATGGTTGCTCGGCATTGTAGTCTTCTGCCTGCCGCATCGACCACGGGTCGCACTGTTGCTGGGGGCGGCGGCGCTTGCCTTGGGCGGGGCGCTGGGTTGGCTGCAGCAGTTGCGCGGTGCGCATTTCCTCACGCATACGCTCTGGAGCTTATGGATCGCCGCAGCGGTCACCGTATTGCTGCTGTGGGTGGTCGGTCTGCCGCGCTTTCAGCGCAATGAGTGCGCACTGGCGAACGCGACAAACTGACCCGGCCGGCGACTGCAGCCTCCGTTAGCGCGCACGCGGGTCGGTTTTGTCGAACGCATAGATCGCTGCGGGTCGCCAGATGCGACAGCCAACAACGGTTTCACGTCGCGTGAACGGCCCATCGCACAAGCTCCACGGGCCGCGGATCGTCTCGCCCCAATGGAGTCTATGTGCGATGCTTGTGCGTAAAGAACAGTCGTCAAAATCGGGCGCTGCGCAAGCTGTTAGCGAGCCAGCGCCAGTGTCAGTACGCCCGCCGCAACCAGGGTGATGCCGAGCCATTGCTGCGTCGTTAGGTGTTCGCCGAGGAAGAGCACCGCGAACACGGCGACCAACACCAGGCTGAATTTGTCGACCGGCGCGACCTGGGATGCATTGCCCAGTTGCAGCGCCCTGAAATAACATAGCCACGATGCGCCGGTGGCGACAGCCGAGAGTGTCAGGAAGATCCAGGTCTTGCGCGGCAGACTAGCCGGATTCTGCCATTTACCTGCCGCGACGATCAGGACGCCCAATAGGACGAAGACGATGGCGGTGCGCAGCAATGTTGCCAGATCGGGATCGACTTCTTCGATACCCACCTTCGCGAAGATCGCGGTCAAGGCGGCGAAGAACGCCGAGAGGATTGCCCAGAAAAGCCAGGTGACGTTAGCGGTCATGAATTGCTCCTTCCAAAGATTGACCTTCAGATATTGTCACCCAGTATGACGGATACGCGCGCCGTTGGCACGCGCCACCGCGTCTGCCCGTTGCGACCAGGAGCAAGGGATTCCATTCTCGCCGCCGCACCCGTTTGCTGACGCACAGACTGGCCTCGAACGGGCGGGCAAAGTGGCGGCTCCATTACTAAAAAGGAGGCCGTCATGGCTCAGAGCAAACAGCAGGGTAAGCAAAATCGCCAATCGGTACAGAACGTTGAGTCTGACCATCCCGGCAATAAAGACACGGCTAAGGGCAGCACGAGGAATGAGCAGTCACGCACCAAGGCCGGCAAAGATGAAGGCGCAGGCGGCGGGGCAAAGCAGAAGGCCAAGCGCGGTTAGCTTATCGACTCGCTCGACGCGGGTGATGGGAGCGATGCCAACTCCGGAACATGTTTCGTTGACGGATCAAATGCGCAACATCCTGGACGAGGCCAGGATGATTTTGCCGGGTATTCAAGCGCTGTTTGGGTTTCAAACAATTGCCGTTTTCAATCAGCGCTTCGAACATCTCAGTGTCCTAACAAGAACCGTGCATTTGGCGGCACTGGCGCTGGTCGTCGTGTCCATCGGATTGGTGATGGCGCCAGCAGCCTGGCATCGAATCGTCTCACCGGATCGCGTTAGCGTCGCTTTGGTACACCGCTCATCGCAGTACATCTGCGGTGCGCTATTGCCATTGTCGCTGGCGCTGGCCCTCGATGTCGGCGTCGTGATTCAGTTGGCGACGGACTTGGCTCTGGCAAGTGTCGGATGCGGCATGGTGACACTGATCATTCTGTTGGTGTTATGGTTTGTGGCCCCATTCAGGCGACGTGCGCGCGGCCAGCCCGAGCCTGCGGAGACATCGTCACGCACGTGAGGATCCGCACATACGGGCGATCGGGTTTCGGGTCATGCTGGCACGGCATTCAACCCGAGGAGAAAATGATGGACGCTCTTAAGCTACTCAAGCAGGATCATGCCGACGTCAAGGCGCTGTTCAAAGACTACGAAAATCTGGGAGGCCGTGCCTTCGCGGGAAAGAAGAAACTTGTGGACAAGATCTGTCTCGAGCTGACGAAGCACGCGACCATTGAAGAAGAGATCTTCTATCCGGCGCTGCGGGCTGCGGCGCCGGATAGCGAAGACCAGTTGGACGAAGCCGAAGTCGAGCACGCGTCGGTAAAGGCGCTGGTGTCGCAACTGACACAGATGGATCCCCATGACGACCTGTATGACGCGAAGGTAAAGGTGCTCGGCGAATATGTGAATCATCATGTCAAAGAGGAAGAAAGCGAAATGTTCACGAAGGCGCGCCAGTCCGGCCTGGATTTGACGGCCATCGGACAGCAGATGGGCGCAAGGAAGGACGAAGTGGAAGTCGTACCGGTTGATGGATCCATGATGAGTGGCGGGAGTGCGACAGACCAGCGCTCCGCAGGACGCTAACGGAATATCGGACCCGGATGACGTTGGCAATCACCCTCCGTCGATGTACTATCCGGCTCAAAAGGGGAGGCGCTATGTCAACCTGGTCCAGGGCCAATCTTCGCAACGATGTGCTGACAGCAGCAGTCATTGACCACGGCTTAGCGATGCAGGGTATCGCTGGGCCCGCAGTCGCCTACCGCTTCTTCCTACAAAAGCGCGTTCCGATCGGGATCATTCGTCGCGTCATGGCAAGCCCGAGCGAGCGACGCCAGGCGGGCGTCGTTGGAGTCGCCCCAGCGTCGCGTTAGCCCATATGCTACAGGCGCGCTGAGAATTTCGAAATTTTTTCCCGTTCGTATCGTGAGCGCACTGAGGTAGGTGCGCTGTTACGATGGCCCATCGAAAAATAGAAATCGGGCGGGGAGAAAATGGGCCATTTCGAATATCCGAGGCCGCAGCTGGTGCGCAAGCAATGGCAGTCGCTGAATGGCGTATGGGATTTTGAATTTGATGACGAGCATGCATTCGGCTTGCCATCCGATCCGATTCCTTGGTCGCGCCAAATACAGGTCCCGTTTGCGCCCGAATCGGCGGCGAGCGGAATCGGCGATACGGATTTCCACTCGGCGTGCTGGTATCGCTGCCGCTTCATGGTTGAAGAACGAGGACGCCGCACTTTGCTTCACTTTGGCGCTGTCGATTACCAGGCGCGCGTGTGGATCAACAATCATATGGTTGCCGAGCATGAGGGCGGCCATACTTCCTTTACTGCCGACATTACCGACGAATTGGTCGATGGCGAGCAGACTCTGGTGGTGTATGTCGAAGACGATCCTGCCGACCTCGCCAAGCCGCGCGGGAAACAGGATTGGCAGCGCGAGCCGCATTCGATCTGGTATCCGCGCACAACCGGGATCTGGCAATCCGTCTGGCTGGAGAATGTCGCCGCAACCTATATTCGCCGATTGCGCTGGACCCCAATTTTCGACGGTTATGAATTGGGGTGCGAAGTGCTGGCCGGCGGAGACGCCTGTCCGGGCCTGGCTGTTGAGGTCAGAATATGGCGCGGCGATAAGCTGCTCGCCGCTGACAGCTACTTGCTGGTCGGGCAGGAGGCCAACCGCAAGATTGCGTTGTCCGACCCTGGTATTGACGATTCCCGCAACGAGATCCTTTGGAGCCCTGAACGGCCGACCTTGCTTGATGCCGAGTTGACCCTGTACAGCGGCGACCAGGTCTTTGACCGTGTCCGCTCCTATACCGCGATGCGCTCGGTGTCGATCAACCGCGACCGGTTCATGCTCAATGGCCGCCCCTATCATCTGCGCCTGGTGCTCGACCAGGGCTATTGGGCCGACAGCCTGATGACTGCACCGTCGGATGACCATTTGCGCAGGGATGTCGAACTGGCGAAGGCCATGGGCTTTAACGGGGTCCGTAAGCACCAGAAGATCGAGGATCCGCGCTACCTGTACTGGGCAGATCGCCTGGGTCTGCTGGTGTGGGAGGAAATGCCATCGGCCTACGCTTTCACGGCGCGCGCCATGACGCGTTTGCTGCATGAATGGACCGAGGCGATTGAGCGCGACTATAGCCATCCCAGCCTGATTGTCTGGGTGCCGTTCAACGAATCGTGGGGCGTGCCCAATCTCACGGCCGTGCAGGCGCATCGGAATGCCGTCGAGGCGCTCTACCATCTGACGCGCATGCTGGACCCGACCAGACCAGTGATCGGCAACGATGGCTGGGAAGCCTCGGCCACCGACATTCTCGGCATTCACGATTACGATCCGGATCCCGACAAAGTCCGCCAGCGCTACGAAGTCACCGACCCGGTGCGCACTCTGTTCGACCAGCGTCGTCCCGGCGGCCGCATTTTGACGCTCGATGGTTTTCCGCATCGCGGTCAGCCCATTGTGCTGACGGAATTTGGTGGTATCGCTTTCGACCCGAAGGCGCCGTCCCACCATACCTGGGGGTATTCACGGCAAAAGACAGCTGAGGGTTTTCTCGAGCATTACCGGGCCTTGCTGAAGGTCGTGAACGAAACGCCCATGTTCAGCGGCTTCTGCTACACCCAGTTTGCCGACACGTTTCAGGAGGCCAATGGCCTGTTGAACGCGGATCGTACCCCCAAGATCCCCTTGGAACAAATCAGCGCAGCAACGCGCAACGCCGGTTAGGTGCCCTGTGCTGAAGCCGCCTTGCCATCCATTCGAGACCTTCTGGCAGGCCGGCTATGAAGGCGCGGACCATGTTAACCGCGCGGGCCAGCCGCAGGACATGAACCTGGTGACCGGCCACCTGCAACGTGCCCGGGACGACTATGCGCTCCTCGCGCAATTTGGCATTCGGACCGTTCGCGAGTCGATTGGCTGGCGCCTGGTGGAGCACGATGGCCAATTCGATTTCTCGCCCTTGCTTCCACGGCTGGAGGCGGCGCGTGACCTGGGCCTGCAGAGTTGCTGGACCTTCTGTCATTACGGCTGGCCCGACGACGTTGACATATACAGTGATGACTTCGTTCCGAGATTCGTCCGATTTTGCCAAGCCAGTGCACGCTTCCTGGCGCCTTGGCTCGGTGATGAACCGGTCTATTCGCCGGTGAACGAGTTGTCGTTCACCGCCTGGGGGCTGTCGGTACACATGTTCCATTGCCTGAACATGCACCACGAACATGCAGGCGAACTGGGCAAGCGGCAACTGATTCGCGCCTCGGTGGCCGCCATCGATGCCATTCGAGAAATCGCGCCGGGGGCACGCTTTTTCCAATGCGATCCCTTGATCCACGTGATTGCGCCCAGCGATCGGCCGGATTGGGCGGCGCAAGCGGCAGGCTGGAGTGCGTCCCAGTTCGAAGCGCTGGACATGCTGTGCGGCCGCATTGAGCCTGAGCTGGGCGGCCATCCGCGCTACCTTGATCTGGTCGGCGGCAACTATTACCACAGCAACCAATGGGAGAGCGGCACCAATATGCGCTTATGGTGGCACCTTGACGATCCGCGCCGGCGCCCACTGCATGACATCCTGGTGGAATTACATCGGCGATACGGCCGCCCAGTCCTGTTGGCGGAAACCAGTCACGTCGGCAGTGGCCGCGGGGACTGGATCCGTGAAATGGCGGAGCAAGTTGCGATGGCGCACGAGCAAGGGGCCGAGATGTGTGGAATCTGCCTGTACCCCGCCATTGATCGCCCTGACTGGGAGAAGGCCGACCACTGGCATCGCAGCGGCTTGTGGGATCTGGACCGGGAAGGTCCGGACCCGCTGGCCCGGGTGCTTGTCGCTCCCTATGCCTATGCGCTGCGCCAATCCATTCGGCTCACTGACAGCCTTTGCCTATCCGAGGAGAATACTATGAAAACCTTGATCGTCTTCTGCCACCTGCGCTGGGATTTCGTGTTTCAGCGTCCGCAGCAACTGCTTACCCGCCTGGCCAAGCATTACAAGGTAATGTTTGTCGAAGAGCCTATGCACGACGAAGGTGCTGCACACATGGTGTTCTCCCATCCGGCGCCCAATCTGACCGTCTGCCAGCCCCATACGCCATCGCAGGCGCATGGCTTCCACGACGACCAGATCCCGCTATTGCAACCGCTGGTTGCTGACTTGGCGCCTGACGGTGAAGAGGTGCTGGTGTGGTTTTACACGCCAATGGCGCTTCCCCTGTTGCAAGGGCTGCGTCCCGCGCTGGTGGTCTATGACTGCATGGACGAGCTGAGCGCATTCAAGAACCCGCCCAAGCAGCTGCTGCAGCGTGAAAGTGCCTTGCTCAATATCGCCGACCTGGTGTTTACCGGCGGCCCAAGCCTGTATGAAGCGAAGCGCATACGGCACGGCAATGCGCACTGCTTCCCGAGCAGTGTCGACGCAGTGCATTTCGAGCAGGCGCTTGATCGTAGCAACGGGCACCCGCTGCATACCGGGATTGCGCGCCCCCGATTGGGATTCTTCGGCGTCATTGACGAGCGTTTCGACGCCGCGCTGATTGCCGACATTGCCGATGCGCACCCCGAATGGCAGGTGGTGCTGGTTGGGCCGATCGTGAAGATCGATCCAGCTTCGCTGCCGCAGCGCCAGAATGTGCATTACCTGGGCCAGCAGTCCTACAAGGCGCTACCGCAATTCCTGGCCGGCTGGGACGTATGCCTGCTGCCATTTGCCTTGAACGATGCGACGCGCTTCATTAGTCCAACCAAAGTTCTTGAATATATGGCGGCGGAACTGCCCATTGTCAGCACAGCGATCCGCGATGTGGAACAACCGTACGGCGACATTGTCGCGATCGGCCATGACCACGGAGAATTCATCGCGCACTGCGAAACCGCCCTGGCGCAAACGCCGGAACAGACAGTCGCCATGGCGCGCACGATGAGGGAGGTGGTGGCGAACACATCGTGGGATGCCACTGCTGACAGGATGCAGGAATTGATGGCGCAGACACCGCCTGGCGGCAAGGCCGCGCGGCTTGTGGGGAAGGGGGCGGATGGCGGGGCGACAGCACCCAGCGATGCGCCGGGTAAGGTCAATTCCTTGCGCACGTCGCCCGGCAACCAGCTATATGGCAGCATTGTGATCGGTGGAGGTCCTACCGGGCTGTCCGCTGCTTACCATATAGGCAAGGATAACCTGCTGTTGGAACGCAATCCGAGTATAGGCGGTTGGTGCCGTTCGATTCAGGACGGTGGCTTTACCTTCGACCACGCCGGTCACATCATGTTTTCCAACGATCCGTATGTGCTGGATCTATACGATAAGCTGCTTGGCGATAACCAGCATTGGCAAATGCGTGAAGCCTGGGTGTATAGCAAGGAGGTCTACACGCGCTATCCGTTCCAGGCGTCTCTGAACGGGCTGCCACCCGAGGTCATCAAGGAATGCATACTCGGCGCCATCGAGGCACGGTATGGCGGCGCTTCCGGCGCGCCGTCTTGCCCAAGCCCGGCGGCAGAGGATTGCTGTGCAGACGGCGGTACCGAGGCGGCGCGTGCCAGCGGCACCGCGCGCAAGGAGGAAACGCAAAGCTTTGAAGACTTCATCTACAAAGTATGGGGCAGCGGCATTGCGAAGCATTTCGCCATCCCTTACAACCGGAAACTGTGGACCGTTCCGCTGAGCGAAATGGAAACCTCATGGTTGGGCGGCCGCGTTCCCTTGCCCAATCTGGCCGAAATTGTCGAGGGGGCACTGCGGCCGGTTCCGCGTCCGATGGGGCCGAATGCCCGCTTCGGCTATCCCAAACGCGGGGGCTTCCAATCATTGATGAACGGCTTCTTGCCGCTGATACGCGGAAAAATCGAACTGAATGCTGAAGCGGCCCAGGTGCTGCCGGAGGAACACAGGGTCACCCTCGCCGACGGCCGCCGCTTCCAATATGAGAAGCTGATTAGCACCATGCCGCTGCCGGAACTGGTGAGGCTTATCGGGAACGCCGCGCCGAAGCCGGTGCGCGAAGCAGCGGGTGGGTTAAGGCATATTTCGATCCGGTGCGTGAACATCGGCGTCGCTCGCAGTGACGTGTCGGATAAACACTGGATCTACTATCCGGAAGACACCATTTTCCATCGCATTTTCGTCCAGGGCAATGCAAGTCCCGAATGCAATGCCCCGGGAGGATTTGGGTTCACTTGCGAGATTTCGTACTCGCCACTGAAGCCCTTGCCCCTGGATGGGGAAGCGCTTATCCAGCGTTGTATTGAAGACGCCATCAAGGTGGGCTTTATTCGCGCCGACGATCAAATCCTCGTCGCGAACCAGGTCGACATGCCTGTGGCCTATGTCGTGTATGACCACCAGCGCGCGCACAACGTGGCGGTCGTACGGGACTGGCTTGCGCAGCATGACATCCATCTTGCGGGCCGCTACAGCGAGTGGGAATACTACAATTCGGACCATGCCTTCCTTGCTGGCAAGCGTGCCGCCGAGCAGGTCCTGCGCGAGCGTGGCCGGGTGGCTCCGCGCGCTTCGTAAGGAGCTGCGCATGGAACGCCAATGGGCCAATTACCCCAGCCTCGCGGGCAAGCGGGTACTGATCACCGGGGGCGCCACAGGGATCGGCGCGGCGCTGGTGGCAGCCTTCTCCCGCCAGCGAGCGCAAGTCGCCTTTCTCGATATCGCGGGGGATGATGCGGAGGCGCTGTGTGCGCGCATGAAGGCGGGCGGCTTGCCGATGCCTTTGTTCCGCCATTGCGATCTGGTGGACCTGATCGCGCTCGAAGCGAGCATCAACTTCATCGTGGCGCAGATGGGCGATATTGACGTCCTGGTCAATAACGCCGCCAACGATCAGCGCCACGAACTGGAAACACTACAACCGGCCGAATGGGACCGCCTCGCCGCAGTCAACCAGCGGCCGATGTTCTTCACTTGCCAGGCTGTGGTCCCTTCAATGCGGCGGCGCGGCGGCGGTGTGATCGTCAACATGGGATCGATCGGCTGGCATATCAAGAGTCCGGGTTATCCCGCCTATGCGATGGCCAAGGCGGCAGCCAGTGGATTGACGCGCGGACTCGCGCGGGACCTGGGGCGGGACGGTATCCGCGTGAATACCGTGGCGCCGGGATGGGTGATGACGGAGCGCCAGCTTGCCCTGTGGGTCGATGCCGCGGCAGAAGACGACATACGCCGTAACCAGTGCCTGCCCGGCAGGTTGGCCCCGGTGGATGTGGCGGCCATGGTGATGTTCCTTGCGGCGGACGATGGTGCAATGTGTACGGGGCAGGAATACATTGTCGACGCGGGGTGGTCGTGAAAATTACGAAACTAAGCACCTACCGCGTGCCTCCGCGCTGGATGTTTCTCAAAATCGACACGGACGAGGGTATCTGCGGCTGGGGCGAGCCCGTCATCGAGGGTCGCGCGCGGACGGTGGAAACGGCCGTGCAGGAGTTGGCGGAATTGCTCCTTGGGCGCGACCCTGCCCGAATCAACGACCTGTGGCAAGTCATGTATCGCGGCGGCTTCTATCGGGGCGGGGCGGTGCTGATGAGCGCGATCGCCGGCATCGACCAGGCCCTGTGGGATATCAAGGGCAAGGCGCTCGGCGTGCCGGTTTATCAACTGCTGGGCGGCTTGGTGCGCGACCGCATGAAGATTTACAGCTGGGTGGGGGGGGACCGCCCGGCCGATATCGTCGCCGGCATCCAGACCTTGCAGGCGCTCGGCCTGAACACCTTCAAGATGAACGGCACCGAAGAACTGGCGATGTTGGACAGCGCGAAGGCGGTCGATGCGGCCGTGGAGCGGATTGCCGGTATGCGCTCGGCGTTCGGGCATGACATCGAGTTCGGTATCGACTTCCATGGACGGGTGGCCTGGCCGATGGCCAAACCCCTGCTGCGCGAACTGGAAACTTTCCGGCCGTTGTTTGTGGAGGAACCGGTCCTGTCCGAACAGTCGGAGTATTACCGCAGGCTGAGCGACATGACGAGCATTCCCCTGGCGGCCGGGGAGCGCATGTATTCCCGCTTCGAATTCAAGCGCGTCCTGGCGGAGGGGGGATTGGCCATCTTGCAACCGGACCTGTCGCACGCCGGAGGGATCACCGAGTGCATGCGCATCGCCTCCATGGCCGAAGCGTACGACGTGACGCTTGCCCCGCATTGTCCACTTGGCCCGGTTGCTCTCGCGGCCTGCCTGCAAGTGGACTTTGCTTCGTACAACGCGGTATTGCAGGAACAGAGCATGGGTATCCACTACAACCAAGGGGCGGAACTGCTCGACTATGTGCGTAATGCCGCCGATTTCGCCATGGATGGCGGCTATATCGAACCCCTGCCTTTGCCAGGCTTGGGCGTGGACGTCAACGAAGAGCGGGTCATCGAAGCAAGCCAAGCGGCGCCGGACTGGCGCAATCCGCTCTGGCGGCATACCGATGGCAGTGTGGCCGAATGGTAGGAACGGCGCGATTGCTGGGGATCGACTGGGGCACCAGTAACCGGCGGGCCTATGTCATCAGCGCCGAGGGAAAGTGCTTGCTCCGGCACGATGACGCCCAGGGCGCCTTGGCGGTGGACGGCCACTTTCCCGAGTCGCTGCATGCGTTGCGCGGCATGCTTGGCATTGATGCGTTGGTGCCGGTCGTCATGTCGGGGATGGTGGGCAGCGCCATGGGTTGGCAGGAAGTCGCGTACCTCGACAGCAGTGTGGCGCTTGGGCGCCTGCCCGAAACGCTGGTTCCTGTTTCGGGGACGCCAGGCTGCTATATCGTGCCGGGATATTGCCACCGCAGTCATGGCGGAGTCGATGTGATGCGCGGCGAGGAAACCCAGCTGCTTGGCGCGGTGGCCCTGCAGCACGGGGATGGTTGGTACGTATTGCCAGGTACGCATAGCAAATGGGTTGAGCTAAGCGGCGGCGTGATCAAACGCCTGTCGACCTATATCACCGGTGAATTGTTCGCCTCCTTGCGTCGCGGTGGCACTCTGGCGCCGTTGATGAATGGTGGTGACGATGACGATGACGCTGCGCTGAGGGAAGGGGCCGGCCGTGCGCAAGACGGAGAGGCACTCTCCCACACGTTGTTCGAGGCGAGGGCGCGCGTGGTGGCGGGCGATGCGCCAGCGTCGGGCACGCGCTCATATGTCAGCGGCCTGCTGATTGGAACGGAATTCGCAGGGCGGCGAGAAAGCAGCGAGGATGAAATGCCAGCCTTGCACCTGCTGGCGGCAGAAGGGTTGGAGGCGCCTTACCTGCAAGTGGCACAAATGCTTGGCTACTCCACGCAGTTGATCAATCCCGACCAGGCCTATTGCGCAGCGATGGCGCGTTTCGTGGAGGAGCTATGGCCTTGAATATCGATGATTTCCAGCCACCGATGGTGGCAATCCTGCGCGGCTTGACCGCAGTTGAAGCCCCGGGCGTCGCCGACGTGCTGTTCGCATGCGGCTTCCGCCTGCTGGAGGTGCCTTTGAACCGGCCCGGAGCTCTTGAATGCATTGCAATCATCAACAGCCGTAAGCCCGCCAATGCATTGGTCGGTGGCGGAACCATGCTGACGCTAGGCGACGTGGAACTGGTAAGCCAGCATGGGGGCGGCATTATGATTGCCCCCAATTTCAATGTTGACGTCGTGCGCCGCGCAAAGGAGCTCGGCATGTTCGCGGTGCCGGGCGTCGCCACGCCTACGGAGGCACTCGCGGCGCTCGCCGCCGGCGCAGACGTGGTGAAATGGTTCCCGGCTGAAGCGTTGGGTATCGGCGGCCTGCGCAGCGTGAAAACGATCCTTCCCACTGGTGCCCGTGTCTGGCCTGTAGGCGGAGTCAGTGCCGGCAATCTTCGCGACTGGCGACTCGCGGGCGCCGATGGCTTTGGGGTCGGCGCAAGACTGTACGAGCCCGGCATATCGCTTTCGGTTCTTGAAGGACGTGCGAACGAGCTGATCGCCGCCTGGAGGGCGGGATGAATCCGTCCGTTTCCGAAACGCCGTTTGGCACGCTGTCGGATGGACGGCCGATCACGGAGTTTTGCCTGGATAACGGCGCGGGAATGGTGCTGCGAGTGCTCGATTACGGCTGCATCATCCGGCGCTGGATGCTGGCGACCCCTGACGCATACAAAGTCGACCTGGTATTGGGATTCGACACGGGGGAGGAGTACGAACGCGACACAAGCTATATGGGCGCACTGGTTGGCCGATTCGCGAATCGGATCGCGGGCGGCCAATTCGAGCTCGATGGAAAGACATTCCAGCTCGGCCAGAACGAAGGGCCACATCATCTGCATGGAGGCGAAGCGGGATTTCACAAACAAATGTGGCAGGCGAGTGCCAGCGTCGAGGACGATCGGGCGCGCCTCAATTTGTACCGGCTCAGTCCCGCTGGCGAAGAAGGCTACCCAGGAAGCCTGCTCGTGATGGTCACTTACGAGCTGTTGGCCTTCGGCGCATTGCGTTGTTTGTATCAAGCGGTTTCGGATCAGGCGACACTATTCAATATCAGCCAGCACAGCTATTTCAACCTGGCGGGCACAGGTAAAGTGCTTGACCATGAACTGTATATCGATGCCGAAAATTACCTGCCTGTTCGCGATGATCTCATTCCGGTCGGCGGCGTTGCGCCGGTTGCCGGTGGCCCATTTGACTTCCGCCAGCCGCGCAGCATAAGAGACCGCTTACTTGTCGACGACGCTCAGTTGAAGCTGGCCGGCGGATTCGATCATAACTTCGTCCTGGACGGGATTCCCGGACCGCAGGCCGTTCTGGCGGCGCCCGAGTCAGGGCGCAGGCTGGAGATATACACCGACTGTCCTGGCTTGCAGTTCTACAGCGGTCAATACATGGACAGGCCGCACGCTGGCCTTTGCCTGGAGCCGCAGCAGTTTCCCGACGCGCCGAATCATGCGTCGTTCCCCATGCTGATTTGCCGGCCTGGCGAACCATGTTCCATGTCGACTCTTTATGTTGTGAGCCAGGGAGGGCGCCGTGGACCTGGTGATTGATGCTCAAAACGTGTTGGGTGAATGTGCGGTCTGGTGCGACAGGAAGCAATGCCTTTGGTGGACGGACATCCTGGGCAGGGCGTTGTGGCGCTTCACTCCGTCCAACGGCACGAGCCAGATGTGGGAAATGCCGGAGCGGCTTGCCTCCTTTGCACTGACCCACAACGATGACCGTCTTTTGCTGGGTTTGGAAAGCCGCCTGGCCTGGTTCAACCTTACTGACAAGCAAATCCTGACAATCACCGAAGTGGAGGCTGACAAGCCCGATGTGAGACTCAATGACGGCCGTTGCGACCGGCAAGGCCGATTTGTATTCGGGACGATGAATGAAGCACTGGGGCGCGCCCCGATCGGCAGCTTCTTCCGGCTTGGCCATGAGCTGCAGCTGGAACAGCTCCCTCTAAGTCCGGTAGCCATCGCCAACAGCATCTGTTTCAGTCCAGACGGACAGATCATGTATTTCTGCGATTCGCTGTCGGGTGCTATCCGCTGCTGCGACTATGGCGAGCAAATATCCGGCGAAAGGGAATTCGCGCTGTTGCCTCCTGGCTGCGGAGAACCGGATGGCTCATTGGTCGACGCCGACGGTTTCCTTTGGAATGCGGAGTGGGGCGCAGGACGTATCGTGCGCTATCGCCCCGATGGAACAATCGAGCGCGCGATCGCGGTACCGGTCAGCCAGCCTACTTGCCCTGCGTTTGGTGGGGCGAAGCTCGATGAATTGTTTGTCACCAGCGCGCTCATTGACTTGTTGGTCACAGAGCCACATGCGGGTGGCGTTTTTTCAACGCGCGTGACGGACGCAGTTGGCTTGCCCGAATCGCGTTTTGGCAGCTAATTCAGGAGTCGATTATGCGCGCACTTGTCTACCATTCAGCACATGATGTGAAAGTTGATACCGTACCGGACCCTGTCATCCAGGAACCCGACGACATCATTATTAAGGTTACGGCAACGGCCATCTGTGGCTCCGATCTGCACCTCTATCGTGGCAAGGTGCCGGGGATGAAGGAAGGCGACATCCTTGGTCATGAGTTCATGGGGGTCGTGGTGGATGCCGGGCCTGCGGTGACAAAATTGAGCAAGGGCGATCGTGTGGTGGTGCCTTTCGTCATCGCCTGCGGCAACTGCTTTTTCTGTGACCAGCACTTGTACGCCGCGTGTGAGACCACGAACCCCGACCGCGGCACCATCATGAATAAAAAGTCGCTTCGTTCGGGCGCCGCTTTGTTTGGGTTCAGCCATATGTACGGCGGCGTTCCCGGAGGACAGGCCGAGTATGTTCGCGTTCCCAAGGCGAATGTCGGCCCGATCAAGATCCCGGATTCGCTGGAAGACGAAAAGGTGCTATTCCTAAGCGACATCCTTCCGACGGGATACCAGGCCGTGCTGAACGCCGGAGTGGGGAAGGGCTCATCAATTGCAATTCTTGGAGCCGGTCCTGTCGGGCAGATGGCTGCGGCTTGCGCTCGGATGCTGGGTGTCGAAACCATCTTCATGGTGGACCATCATCCTTATCGCTTGGAATTTGCGCGTACGACTTACGACGTGACTCCGATTAACTTCGATGAAGTGGATGCGGCGGAAGTCATCATCGAGGGCACAAACCGTCGCGGTGTCGATGCCGCCATTGATGCAGTTGGCTTCGAGGCGAAGGGGAGCGGACTGGAAACCGCCCTGGCGACCTTAAAACTGGAGGGCAGCAGCGGTAAAGCCCTGCGCCAATGTATCGCGGCAGTGAGACGCGGGGGGACCATTAGCGTTCCCGGCGTGTACGCTGGCTTCATTCATGGCTTTTTGTTTGGCGATGTCTTTGAAAAGGGCATCGGATTCAAAACCGGCCAGACCCATGTCCAGCGATTCATGCCGGAGCTGCTGTCGTTGATCGAAGAAGGGAGGTTACACCCTGACGTGATCATCTCGCACCGATTGCGACTGGAGCAAGCTGTTACGGGCTATAAGATGTTCGATGAAAAAGTCGACAGCTGTCGTAAAGTCATTTTACGACCGTGAACTCGGTGATCAGCGCTTCACTCGGGCCGCGATGACAACTTGAAGGAGCCGGGATTGGCCGGCTTCTGCGGCCAGGGTCTTGCGCGGTCGAATTGTTGGTACCCTCCGCACGAAATGGCCGAAAAGACATCTTTGTTCAGAAGGAAATTCGGTTTTCCCCCATCTTTATTGACTTGTGAATCATTCAGCAATTAGTTTGATTTTTGTCAAACTCCGGTCACTGACATCAGATATCGTCTAGACAATTTTGATCCGGATCAAATACCCGTTCAGAGATGCCAGCGCTGACGGGGCTGAGCACCGCAATGCCATAGTTTTCAAGTAGTTAGACCCCGGGCAGTCAATGCCAGCGGCAGTTTTTCATGCCGAGACGGGGCGCCGTTACGCTTGGGTGAATTTGCAGTCGTTGGGCAGTACCCGCTTGCCACGCAAGCACGGGCCCTTGGGCCTGGTTACCGAAAAGCTTTACCTAAAGTCAATCATTTTTGCTTCGCGTCAGTATTTGACGGGCGGTTTGCTCCCTTGCGGCCAAAGCATTGCAAGCGCTTGGGGAGCTTGCGCGCCTGTCTTCTGTCGGAAAACGACGGGGGCAATTTGGTTAACGGTCTTGACTAGCTAAAAGGATTCTAGATGACAAACTATTCCGACATTTGCATCATTGGCGCTGGCATTGGTGGTTTGACCTGTGCGACCCGTTTGATCAACGCCGGCCTCGGCCGGCACTTGCGCATACGGGTGTTCGACGTGAATGGATTCGTGGGCGGGCGCATCCAGTCGCGCAAAATCGATGAGGAAGTCGCCGAACTCGGCGCTGCCCGCTATTCACCGCAGCTGCATCCGCATTTCCAGGAGCTCATGCAGGACAGCGGGCTGCCGCACGCAGTCTACCCTTTCACTGACGTGGTATCCCAGGAGCGCGAGCAGCAAGAGTTGAAGGAAACCCTGCTGAGCTTGCAGCCTATGGTGAAAGAGCATCCGCAAGAATCCTTCCTTGATTTCCTCAGCCATTATCTGGGCGCCGACGAAGCGATCCGCATCCTCGAGGCCACAGGTTACGACGCCCTGCAGCTGCCGATCGTCACGGCCGCCATGGCGTACGACATCATTAAAAAGCATCCGGAAACGCAAAACTGCACCGAGAACGCCGGCAATGAATGGCGCTATGCCACCGATGGCTATGGCGAGCTGCTGGAGCAGCTGAAACGGCAGGCCCAGGCTGCCGGGGTCGAGTTCCGCCTCGAACACCGCTTGCTGTCGCTGGAGAAGTCCGGTGCCGACCATCTGCTTGCCTTCAGCCATCAGGGCGAGATCCAGATGCAGCGTGCGCACCATGTGATCCTGGCCATTCCCCCGTCCGCCATGATGGGTCTGAACATGGATTTCCCAGCCACCTGGAGCCCTTTCCAGTACGACTCCCTGCCTTTGTTCAAGGGCTTCCTGACGTTCGAGAAAAAATGGTTCGAGTGCATGGGGCTGGGCGACAAAATGCTGATGGCCAATAATCCCCTGCGCAAGATCTACTTCAAGAGCGATAAATACCTGCTCTTTTATACCGACAGCAAAAGCGCGACCTATTGGCGCGACAGTGTGGAGCAGGGCGAAGAGATTTACCTGGAGCGCGTGCGCAGCCACCTGGAGCAAGCGCTACCGCTCAACGGCCAGCCGCTGCCGCCGATCCAATCGCATTTCTACAAGCACTGGCCGCACGGCGTCGAGTTCTATCTGGAACCCGAAGCCAAGCATCCGACGGCCCTGGTGCATCCGAGCGGCATCATTTCCTGCTCGGACGCGTACACCTCGCACTGCGGCTGGATGGAGGGCAGCCTGATCAGCGCGCACCACGCCTGCGAGCTCTTGCTGGAACGCTTCAAGCCGCTGCCCGATGAACCCGGCTGTGACGATACGCTTGCTGCCCCGGCGGCGGAGAGCGCATGAGCATTCTGGATCTCCCCCGTTTGCATTTTCGCGGCTTTGCCCGCGCCAATGTGCCCACCGCGAACCGCAACACGCACGGGCATATCGATATCGCCACCAATGTGGTATCGATGGCGGGCGAGCCGTTCGATCTGAGCCGTTCGCCGTCGGAATTCCATGCGCATTTGAAACAGCTGCCGCCGCGCTTCAATGCTGCCGGCAAGCCCGATCCGGAGGGCGTTTTCAGCCAGGCCGCCGGCTACAATGCCTGCGGCAATAACCACTTTTCCTGGGAAAATACCAGGATCACCGGCGTCCAGCTCGAGGAGGGGAGCGTGGATACCGGAGATGCCCTGGTCGGCGCCAAGCTGGCCTTGTGGGGCCACTACAATGACTATCTGCGCACCACGTTCAACCGCGCCCGCTGGGTGGACAATAATCCAGCCGAGCCTGATACCACGCTGATTTACGCCGGCCAGTTTACGCTGAGCGGCGAGCAAGCTGGGCCTAACACCCCCAGCCTGTTCAGCGCGGAGATCGAGCAGGCACACTCGGTGCGCTGGCTGGGCAACGGCCACATCACCGAGCGCAGCGGCCATTTTCTGGACGAGGAATTCGGCCGCTCGCGGCTGTTCCAGTTTTCGCTCGCCAAGCAGGCTGCGCATTTCCTGTTCAACCCGGAGGTGCCGCTGCCGGCCAGCCTGTGCGCCTTGCAGCAAGCCTTAGCGGCGGAGGATGTGCTGGGATTGACGGTCCAGTACGCCGTGTTCAATATGTCGACGCCGCTGAAACCCGATACGCCGGTGTTTTACGACCTGGTCGGCAGCATCGGGCTGTGGCGCCGCGACGAGCTGGCCACTTATCCTGCGGGCCGCTTGCTGTTGCCGCGCCAGGCCAGCCTGGGGCCTGTGATGGTGAAAGTGCATGCGGACCGGGTTTCGCTGAATATGCCGACCGCCATTCCATTTACCACGCGTGCGGCCAGCGCCGTTTCCGAGCAGCACCCGACGCATGCGCTGGGCGGCCAGCAAGCGCTGGGCGATCTGCGGCTGGAGGATGATGCGGGCAGGCTGATTGCCCGCATCCCCGAAGCGCTGTATCTCGATTACTGGCGCCATCATGGGGTGGTCGACGTGCCGTTGCAGCATGCGGACGCTGCCGCCGGGACGCTGCGACTGGTCAGTGCGTTGGGGCAGTGGGCGGAAGCCGACTGGGTGCTGCAGTCCGACAGCAACCAGCTGTACCTCGAGGCGCCCAACCGCGCGAAGGGGCTGGACTATCCCCAGACGATTACCCTGCAAAGCCGTTTCCGCGGCGCCTTGGCGGCCCATCCCGCGCTGGCGCCACGGGCCGAAGACGGCGAGATGCTGGCCCTGGACTTGGAACCTTCGGCGCGCGGCGAAGGTTATGCCGAACTGCGCGTCACGGGGCGCCGGCCGGGCGCCACCCGCATCGTGCTTGGCGATGGCCTGGAACGCCAGCATATTGGCGTGCGCGTGTTGCCGGACGATTGGCACTTGGACGATGTACCGGCCGAACAGGTCGACTACGCCTTCCTCTACCGGCATGTGATGAGCTATTACGAGCTGATCTATCCCTTCATGGCGGACAAGGTGTTCAGCCTGGCGGACCAGTGCAAGTGCGAGACTTATTCGCGCTTGATGTGGCAGATGTGCGATCCGCAAAACCGGGACAAGAGCTATTACATGCCGAGCACGCGCGAACTGTCGCAGCCGAAAGCGCGCCTGTTCCTGAAATACCTGACCCAGGTCGAAGCCGCCGCCAAGACCGGGCTGGGGACGGCGCCAGGATCCGCGCCGGTGCCTGCCATCGGCAGCAAGGCCGAGCTGGTCGAGGAGCTGAAAACGGCCATCGACCTCGAGTTGTCGCTCATGCTGCAGTACCTGTATGCCGCTTATTCCATCCCCAACTATGAGCAAGGCATGCAGCTGGTCGCCGCCGGCCGCTGGCAAGCCGGCGAGCTGGAGTTGGCCTGCGGCGGGGCGGACCGGCGCCGCAACAGTGGCGCGCGCGGGACCCTGCTGGAAATCGCCCACGAGGAAATGATCCACTATCTGCTGGTCAATAATGTGCTGATGGCGCTCGGCGAGCCGTTCTACGCCGGCCGCCCGCTGCTGGGCGAGCAGGCGCGCCAGCGCTTCGGCCTGGACACGGAATTTGCCTTGGAACCGTTTTCCGAGCATGTGCTGGCCCGCTTCGTGCGTTTCGAGTGGCCCGATTACCTGCCGACGCCGGGCAAATCGGTGGCGACCTTCTACGCGGCGATTCGGCGCGCCCTGGCCGATCTGCCCCAGCTGTTCGCAACTGGGGGCGGCAAGAGCGGCGGTGAGCACCATCTGTTTTTGAAGGAGCTGACCAACCGCGCTTTTCCCGCCTACCAGCTGGAGGTGAGCGACCGCGACAGTGCGCTATTCGCGATCGACTTCGTCACCGGGCAGGGGGAGGGCGTGGCGCTCGATTCGCCGCATTTCGCCACCTCGCATTTCCAGCGGCTGCGCGCCCTGGCCGGCCAGTTTGCGGCGCGCGATAAGCCCTTCGAACCAGCCTTGCCGGCGTTGAAAAATCCGCGGATCGAGCCGGGTGCGGAGGGCAGCCAGGTGAACGATGCCAAGGCGCTCGCCTTGATGCGGCTGTACCAGGGCGGCTACGAATTGACCTTCCTGATGATGGCCCACCATTTCGCGCAAAAGCCAGCCGGCAGCCTGCGCCGCTCGCGCCTGATGAACGCCTCGATCGACATCATGACCGGGGTGCTGCGGCCGTTATCGGCGGCGTTGATGAATATGCCGTCCGGACTGCCGGGGCGCAACGCCGGCCCGCCGCTGCCGGCGCCGCCCGCTGCCACCGTCAGCGCCGACTACAGCGAGGGTTGCGCGCAGCTGGCGCAGAAATGCCTGGAACTGGCCAGCTACGGGCGCAGCCTGGAAGCCGGCGTGGTCGGCCTGGCGCCGATCGAGATGCTGGAGTTTTTCAATCAGCAATTGACCGATTTATCTCAGGGAAAGATGTCTAGAGAGGCTTGATATGCATAAAATCATCATCGTAGGCGGCGGCCTGGCAGGCAGCTTGGCCGCCATCTATCTGGCACGGCGTGGACACGATGTCCATGTGGTTGAAAAGCGCGCCGATCCGCTGCAGCCCCCTCCGGCGAACGCCGACCCGGTCAGCTCACGCGCCATCGGCGTCAGTATGACCGTGCGCGGCATCAAGGCAGTGCTGGGTGCCGGCATCAGCCTGGAGGAGCTAAACCAGTGCGGCGAACCCGTGGTCGGCATGGCCTTCTCCATCCGCGGCCAATACAAGGTGCGCGAGTTGCATCCGCTGGAAGGCTTGTTCCCGCTGTCCTTGAACCGCAATGCCTTCCAGCGCCTGCTCAATCAATACGCGGCGCGGCACCAGGTGAAATACTCGTTCGAGCATAAATGCCTGGATGTCGACCTGGAGCGCAAGACCGTGCTGGTCCAGGGGCCGGACGGCGTGGTGCAGCATCTGCATGGCGACCTGATCATCGGTGCCGACGGTGCTCACTCGGCGGTGCGGCGCGCCATGCAGAGCGGCATGCGGCGCTTCGAATTCAAGCAGAGCTTTTTCCGCCACGGCTACAAGACGATGGTGCTGCCGAATGCCGAAGCGCTGGGCTTCCGCAAGGACCTGCTGTACTTCTTCGGCATGGATTCCGGCGGCGTCTTCGCCGGCCGCGCCGCGACCATCCCGGATGGCAGCATCAGCTTCGCGATCTGCCTGCCGTATACCGGCGCGCCCAGCCTGCACACGCAAGACCGCGCAGTCATGGCCGGGTTTTTCGGCCGTTACTTCGGCAATCTGCCGCAGGCCAGCCGCGAAGAACTGCTGGACCAGTTCCTCGCGCTGCCCAGCAATGACCTCATCAACGTGCGCTCCAGCACCTTCCACTATAAGGGCCATGTGCTGCTGATCGGCGACTCGGCCCATGCCACCGCGCCTTTCCTCGGGCAGGGCATGAATATGGCGCTGGAAGACGTGCAGGTCTTCGTTGGCCTGCTGGACAAGCATGGCAATGCCCTGGAGCTGGCTTTGCCCGAGTTCACCCGCCAGCGCAAGGTGCAGGCCGACGCCATGCAGGAGATGGCGATCGCCAATTACGAGGTGCTGAGCAATCCGAACTTTCTTTTCTTCCTGCAGGCGCGCTACACCCGCTATATGCACCAGAAATTCCCGCGGGTGTATCCGCCCGATATGGCCGAAAAACTGTATTTCACCTCGGTTCCTTACGCTGAATTGCAGCAAATCCAGAAGAAGCAAAACGTGTGGTACAAACTTGGAAGGGTAAATTAATGAAGATTCTCGTTATCGGCGCCGGCCCTGCAGGATTGATCTTTGCCAGCCAAATGAAGCAAGCCCAGCCAGGCTGGGACATCCGTATCGCGGAAAAAAACACCGAAGAAGAAGTGCTGGGCTGGGGCGTGGTGCTGCCGGGGCGGCCACCGCGCCATCCTGCCAATCCATTGTCCTATCTGGAGCAGCCGGAGCGGCTCAACCCGCAGTATCTGGAAGAATTCAAGCTGGTGCACCACGACCAGGCCAATCTGATGAGCACCGGCATCACCTTGTGCGGCGTGGAGCGGCGCGCCCTGGTGCAGGCGCTGCGCGCCAAATGCGTGGCGGCCGGCATCGCCATCAGCTACGAAACGCCGCTGGCCAGCCAGGCCCAGCTCGAAGCCGAGTACGACCTGGTGGTGGTCGCCAATGGCGTCAACCACAAAACGCTGGAGTTGCCGCCGGCGCTGGCGCCGCAGATCGATTTCGGGCGCAATAAATACATCTGGTACGGCACCAGCCAGCTGTTCGACCAGATGAACCTGGTGTTCCGCGGCAATGCGCAAGGCATGTTTATCGGCCATGCCTACCGCTATTCGGACACGATGAGCACGTTTGTGGTCGAATGCGATGAGCAGGCGTATGCCCGGGCCGAGCTGGACATGCGTTCCGAGCGCGATGCCGCCGCCTATATCGCCAAGGTCTTCCAGGCAGAACTGGGCGGCCATGCCCTGGTCAGCCAGCCAGGCCAGGGCTGGCGCAATTTCATGACCCTCAGTCATGACCGCGCCTGCGAGGGCAAGTTCGTCCTGATCGGCGATGCGCTGCAATCGGGCCACTTCTCGATCGGCCACGGCACGACCATGGCGGTGGTGCTCGCCCTGCTGCTGGTGAAAACCCTCAGCGCCGATACCGACCCGGCGGCTGCCCTGGCCAACTTCAACGCCCGCGCGCTACCCTTGGCGCATCTGTTCAAGGAGCATGCCAACAGCAGCCGCCTGTGGTTTGAAAGCGTGGCCGAACGCATGGGTCTGAGCAACGAGGAATTGACCGCCAGCTTCGATGCCCGGCGCAAGGACTTGCCGCCGTTGCCGGATGCACTGATGGTCAGCCTGGGCTACGCCCTGGGCCGCTGAGGAGACGCCGATGCCCGTCCCCATCACGCCGCCGCTGCTGCCGCAGCAATGGAGCAGTGCCTATATCTCGTATTGGCTGCCGATGCGGGAGGAAGACCAGATCACCTCCGGCTATTGCTGGTTCGATTATGGCCGCAATATCTGCCGCATCGACGGCTTGTTCAATCCCTGGTCGGAAAGGGAGACCGGGCATCGGCTGTGGATGTCGGAAATCGGCGATGCCCGGCGCGGCCAGAGCCGCAAGCAAAAAGTGGCGTATGCCAGGGAAACGGCGGCGTCCGGCGTCCGGCTGTACGAGACGTCCCTACCCGATACCGTGACGCCGTTCCAGGAATTGTTCCTGCCGCAGGCCATTCTGCTGGATGGCGCGGCGCGGCATGACGGCTGCCACACCGTGCTGGGCCAGCCCGCCGACGCCTGGGTGGTGGAGCAGGCCGGCATGGCGCCGTCGGTGTTCTACCTCCAGGCTGGCAGCAACCGCCTGCTGCGCATGGTCACGGGCAAGGACGCGCAGCATCGTTCGGTGCGCGATTTCCCCAACTTCTTTGCTGGGGATATTCCGGACAGCGTGTTCATGGCGTCGCCCGGCTGAGCCCGTCCCGTTTACGGGAGCCCAGTCAGGCGCAAGGATCTGCCGTGTCGGCATCCTTGCGCCTGGCCCTCACGATTTTTGCCCATCTTTGCCGCTCATGCGCGCGTGAGCCCGGCTTTTGCAGGAGAACTGTATGCCTTTGCTTGTCTATATTCTGGGATTGACGGTGTTCTCGCTGAGCACCTCCGAATTCATGGTGGCGGGGATGATGCCGTCGCTGGCCCATGCCTTGGGCGAGCCGGTGGCGCGCATCGGCTATCTGATTTCCCTCTATGCCCTGGGCATGGTGATCGGCGGGCCCCTGGTCACCCTCGGCATGCTGAAGCTGCGCATCCCGAACAAACAGGGCTTGCTTTGCCTGTTGGGCCTGTATGCCATTGCCCAATCGGCCGCCGCCTCGGCCGACAGCTATGCGCTCATGGCCGTCGCCCGGCTGCTCACGGGCGTGGCCGGCGCCGCCTGTTTCGGGGTGTCCCTGGCCATCTGCGCGGAATCCGTCAGCCCGCCGGTACGCGGCCGCGCCGCTGCAGTCGTGATCGGCGGCCTCATGCTGGCGTCGGTCCTGGGCATGCCGCTGACAACGCTCATCGATCAGCAGCTGGGATGGCGAGCGAGCTTCTGGCTGGTGGTGGTGCTGGCGTTGCTGTGCATGGTCCTGGTCGCCTTGCTCGTGCCCCGCTCCAAGCCGTCCGTGGTTACCAGCCTTGGGCGGGAACTGGGCGCGTTCCGCAAGCGCGAACTGTGGGCGGCCTATGCCACCAGTGCCCTGGTCATCAGCGCGATTTTTGCGGCATTCAGCTATTTCACGGCCATCCTGACCACGGTCAGCGGTTTCCCTGCCAGCTCGATTCCCTGGCTGCTGGGTGTGTACGGCATCGCCAACGTGGTCGGCAATGGCGTGGTGGGGCGCTATGCGGACCGTTACACCATCCCGATCCTGGCCGGCGGCATGGTGCTCCTGAGCATCGCCTTGGCGCTGTTCGCCGTCTTTGCCCACCAGCGGAGCGCCAGTCTGGTGTTGCTGGTCGTGATCGGCCTGGTCGGCATGTCCATGAACCCGGCCATCATTGCGCGCGTGATGCGCATTGCCCACCCCGGGCCGCTGGTCAACACCGTGCACACCTCCGTCATCAATATCGGCCTGAGTGCCGGCGCCTGGATTGGCGGGCTGGGCATCGCCGCCGGCCACGGCTTGCTCTCGCCGCTGTGGGTCGGCGTGGCGCTGGCCATTCTCGGCCTGCTCAGCCTGTTGCCCTACCTCGGTCAGGAACCGGGCGGGGCCAACGCCGCCTTCACGGCCCGTGCCGATTGACAACGGCTCGCCTTAACAAAGGAGCAGACAGCATGGACGTTTTCGCTTCGCTTGCCGGGTTCCTCGGCATTAGTTATCCGGCCGCGCTCTTGCTTGCGGACGCCGGACGTCGCCCAGAGCAGGCGCTGGTCATCCATTTGCAGTACGGAGCGTGTGATCCGAACCGGGTGTTTGAGCTGGAGGACTGGATACGGCAAGCCCTGGCCAAGGCCGGGGGCGGCGAATATGTCGGCCATGAGGTCGTACCGGACCGCAGTGGTGTCTTCCTCCATCTCTATGGCCGGGATGCCGATCACATATTCCGGGTCATTGAACCGATATTGGGCAATTTCCCGTTCCTGCGGGTGGTCGAGGTGAACAAGCGCGTCGGCCCGCCCGTGGGCGCTGACGTGGAAGCGATGCCCCGTACCGGGAGGAAATAGGCGCTGGCGCTCGACGGATTGTGCAATGTGGTGGAAGGCGCGTGTTCAGGATTAATTTCAGCTAGTTATATTCTTTCGATAGAGAAAGTTTGTTCATTTTTCGCTGAATAAAATTCCGTGAAATGGGAAATGGGTATTGCCAGGTTCAAAAAAAAGCGCAATGTTGCAAATATTGTATGAATTTGACTAGTGTGTTGCATGTTGAGAGAAAGTCAACTTCCACACTGTATAATGCCATGCGTTGCCATAAAAGAATGTAAAAATGGCAAACAGTGCAATATTGGCAAGTACCCGTTTCACCATTTTTAGCAATGAGCACCACTGATCACGCATTGGAGCAAGCATGTCTGACTTGGAAAACCCGGCTGCAGAGTTGTACGAAGTAGTGGTAAACGAAGAAGAGCAGTACTCGATCTGGCCGGCCAGCAAAGAGCTTCCCCTCGGGTGGAAGAAAGCGGGCAAACACGGCGCCAAGGACGTCTGCCTTGCCTATATCAATGAAGTGTGGACCGACATGCGCCCACTTTCCCTGCGCCGAGCGATGAGCTCATCACAGCAGTAGCCCAGCCTTTTCCAACAGGCTTTTGCCGGGAGCGGCCGCTGGCCCCTCCCGCGTGCGGCAGATTCACCATGTAAAGAAAGTGCGTTGAACCGCTGGCGGCGGTTCGCGTGCTCCTGCATTGAACGGAGCGGTAGCGCGGCTCCTTTGTAGCGAGTAGCGATGAATCGAACTGTTTTATCCCCTAGCGAGGCTAGCCATGGGGCATGCGATGAGTAAAACCGTCTTCATGTTTTCCGGGCAGGGCTCGCAGTACCGGCAGATGGGCCTTGAACTGTATCGGCGCGAGCCGGTGTTTCGCAGCGTGATGCAGCGTCTCGATCCTTTGGTCAGGAGCCGCTGCGGCGTGTCGGTGCTGTCGGCCTTGTACGAAGATGCGAACAGCGAGCAACTGCTAAAGCGCGTTCGTGTCAGCCATCCTGCCATCTTCATGGTCGAATATGCGCTGGCCCAGACTTTGATTGCCGCCGATGTGCGGCCAGACATGGTCTTGGGTTCCAGTCTCGGCTCCTATGCTGCGGCGGCTGTCGCAGCTTGCGTTAGCGCTGAAACGGCTCTGGAAGCCGTGATCGAAAAGGCGCTGCTGCTGGAGCGGCATTGTGCGCCCGGCTGCATGCTCGCTGTCATGGGAGATCCCGAGTCGTACCTGACGCCGGCGATACGGGAAATCTGCGAGCTGGCAGCCCGCAACTTCAGCGGGCATTCGGTATTGGCCTTGCCGCTGGATCAACTGGCCCGCGTTGAAGGCCACCTGCGCCAGCTTGGCCTGGCTTTTCAGCGGCTGGACGTGGAATTCGCTTTTCATTCGCGCTGGATCGACGCGGCGCGCCAACCCTATATCGAATATCTGCAGGCGCTGCAAGCGCAGACAGCGGCCATTCCATTGGCATGCTGTGCCGGCGCGAATGTGCTGCGTACTTTGCCCGCTGACTTTTTCTGGACCGTGGCGCGTGAAACCATCCGATTCCAGGACACGGTGCAAGCACTGGAAGGGCAAGGCAGCTACCGCTATATCGATGTTGGTCCGGCGGGTACGCTCGCCACATTTCTCAAATATGGATTGCCGGCCGGATCGTCGTCGCAAATCCACACGCTGATGTCGCCGTTCGGTAGCGACAGCGGCAATCTGGCGGCCGTGATAAGCCAATGCCGCCAGCCCGCAGGTAGGACAGAGCAGCATCAACCCATTAAGGAGAGCAGGGCTATGAAGGCAGTGATTTTTCCGGGGCAGGGCGCGCAGTTCAAGGGAATGGGCAAGGACGTCTTTCCCCTTTACCCCGATCTGGTGCGGCGCGCGTCCGAGATTCTTGGCTACTCCCTGCAAGAGCTCTGCCTCAGCGACAGCCAGAACCTGCTTTCGCAAACCCGGTATACGCAGCCGGCCCTGTTCGTGGTCAATGCGCTCAATTACTACCGCCACCAGGCGCAGCACGGCGGAGCCGCGCCGGATTTCTTTGCCGGCCATAGCCTGGGCGAATACAACGCGCTGCATGCCGCGGGCGCATTTTCCTTCGAGACGGGCGTGCGCCTGGTGAAGAAGCGCGGTGAGCTGATGGGGGCTGCGCGCGACGGGGCCATGGCCGCCGTGCTGGGCGCTTCGGCCAGCGAAGTGCAGTCCATTCTCGACCAGCACAAGCTCGATCAGATCGATATCGCGAACTACAACTCGCCGACGCAGATTGTGATCGCGGGCAGCAAGGATGCCATCGCCGCTGCGGAGCAGGTTTTTGCCAGCCGCAATCTGCGCTATGTGACGCTGAACGTCAGCGCCGCTTTCCACTCGCGCTATATGCGCCCGGCGCAGGCCGAATTTGCGCGCTTCCTGAGCGAGTTCTCCTTTGTTGCGCCAACAGTGCCGGTGATCGCCAATGCCAGCGGCCGCCCATACGAGGCGGAGCGGATCGCGGAAACGCTGGCGGCGCAGATTGCCGGTCCGGTGCGCTGGGTCGACTCGGTACGTTATCTGATGGGGCGCGAGGTGGATGAGTTCCAGGAAATCGGCGCAGCGGTGCTGAGCAAGATGGTGCAGGAAATCCGCAGCAAGGAAACGCCGATTGTGGAGGACAAACCGATGGCGCCAGCTGCTACCGCGGCTGCCACCCCGGCGCCGGCGGCAAGCGGCGCGCCGGGCATTCAGTCGACCCGTCTCGGCAGCGCCTTGTTCCGCCAGCGTTTTGGATTGCAGTATGCCTACATGGCGGGTGCCATGTATCGCGGGGTGGCCTCGGCCGAGCTGGTGATCCGCATGGGCAAGGCTGGCTTTCTGTCTTTCTTTGGTGCGGGCGGCCTGCCGCCGGCGCGCATTGAAGCCGGCATCCAGCGTATTCAGTCCGAACTGAAGGACGGCCAGCCATATGGCATGAACCTGCTGGCGAACTACGAATATCCGGCCGACGAAGAAGCGGTGGTCGAACTGTATCTGAAATACGGCGTGACCAATGTCGAAGCGGCGGCTTTTATGCAGATGACGCCTGCGCTGGTGCGTTTCCGCCTGTCCGGCTTGCGCACCGATGCGCGCGGGGCGGTCGTGTGCGATCACCGTATCGTCGCCAAGATTTCCCGGCCCGAGGTGGCGAAAGCCTTCATGAGTCCAGCGCCTGCGGCCATCGTCGCCAAGCTGCTGGAGCAGGGCAAGATCACGGTGTTGCAGGCCGAGCTCGCGCAGCGCGTGCCGGTGGCCCATGATATTTGTGTGGAAGCCGATTCCGGCGGCCACACCGATGGCGGCATCGCGGCTGTGATGCTGCCGCCCATGCTGCACATGCGCGACGAGCTGCAGGCCAGCCACCGCTACGCGGAACCCATCTGCATGGGTCTTGCGGGCGGTATTGGTGGGCCTGAAGCGGCGGCTGCGGCCTTCCTGCTGGGCGCGGATTTCATCATGACCGGCTCCATCAACCAGTGCACGGTGGAAGCCGGAATGAGCGATAACGGCAAGGCGATGCTGCAGGAAATCGATATCCACGATACGGAGTATGCGCCGGCCGGCGATATGTTCGAGATCGGCGCGCAGGTGCAGGTGCTGAAGAAATCCGTTTTCTTCCCGGCGCGCGCCAACAAGTTGCTGTCGCTCTATCGCCATCACAACAGCCTGGACGAAATCCCCGAGCGCACGCGCCGCCAGCTCGAAGGCACGTATTTCAAGAAGACCTTCGCTGAAATCTGGAACGAGACCGCCGCCTGGTTCAAAGCCCAGGGCAAGGACCATGAAGTGGTCAAGGCCGAGGCGAACCCGAAGCACAAGATGGCCCTGGTATTCCGTTGGTACTTCGCCTATTGCACGCGCATTGCGATGGAGGGGCGCAATGAGGATCAAGTCAATTACCAGATCCAGACCGGGCCGGCCCTCGGTTCCTTCAACCGCTGGGTGAAAGGCACGGCGCTGGAATCCTGGCGCAACCGGCATGTGGACGAAATAGCCCTCAAGCTGCTGGCCGCCACCGCCGAGCATTTGAACCGTTCGTACACCCGTTTCCATCAGGCTTAAAAGGTCCGCTGCGCTATGAATAAAGAAAATCATAAAAATCAGGGTGAAACCGGCGCTATCGCCATCGTCGGCATGGCTTGCCGTTTTCCCGGCGCGGCGAATTACGATGAATTCTGGAAGAACCTCAGTGCCGGTCTGTCCAGCGTCGGCGAGGTCCCGGCGAACCGCTGGGATAAGGAGGCGTTTTACTCCAGCGACAGCCAGGCGAAGAACAAGGCTGTCAGCAAGTGGGGCGGCTTTATGGATGGTGTGGAGTACTTCGACGCGGACTTCTTCGGTATTTCGGGACGCGAAGCGGTGGCGATGGATCCGCAGCAGCGCATCATGCTGGAACTGTCCTGGGCCTGTATGGAGGACGCTGGTTACGATCCTTCCGCCTTCAACGGCAGCCGTACCGGCGTGTATGTCGGCGTATTCAACTTCGACTATCAGGAGCATCTGCTGCGCACGCTCGATTCGATCGAAGCGCATGTTTCAACCGGCACGCACACGGCGTTGATCCCGAACCGCATTTCGCACTATTTCAACCTGCATGGTCCAAGCCTGCCGATCGACACTGCTTGCTCAAGCTCGCTGGTGGCGCTGCACGAGGCAGTGCATGCGATCCGCCGCGGGGAATGCGAGCAGGCGCTGGTGGGCGGTGTCAGCGTCCTGTGCAGCCCGACCCATTTCATTTCCTTCTCGAAGACCGGCATGCTGTCGCCGGACGGCAGCTGCAAAACGTTCGACGAGCGCGCCAACGGCTATGTACGCGGCGAAGGGGCGGCCATGGTGCTGCTCAAACCTCTCGCCAAGGCGCTGGAGGATAAGGATAACGTTCTGGCGGTAGTGCGTGGCACGGCGCGCAACCATGGCGGACGGGCGCGCACGGTGACTTATCCCAACTCGCAAGCCCAGTCGAAGGTGGTGGCGGAAGCGCTGAGCGAGGCGGATTTCCCCGTCAGCACCCTGACTTATATCGAGGCCCACGGCACCGGCACGCCCAAAGGCGACCCAATCGAGATCGAGGGCTTGAAGCTGGCCTTCGCACGCGTGGCGCAGCAGCGCGGCGAGGCGCTGCCCGAGCATATCTGCGGCGTGGGCAGCGTAAAGACCAATGTGGGCCACCTGGAGTCGGTGGCCGGTCTGGCTGGCGTGATCAAGGTCATTCTGTCGATGCGCGAGCAAACCTTGCCGGGCCTGGTGCACTTCCAGAAGCTGAATCCCCGCATCGATCTCGATGCCGGTCCTTTCTACATTGTCGACCGGCAGCGCGACTGGCCGGCTTTGCGCGATGAGCAAGGCCAGGCAGTGCCACGCCGCGCGGGCGTCAGTTCCTTCGGCTTCGGCGGCGTGAATTCGCATGTGGTGATCGAGGAGTATCTTCCGGTGGGGCCGCAGGACGCCGAGCAAGCATCGGGCGACGCGCCTGCGCTGATTGTTTTGTCGGCCAAGACGGCGGCTGGCTTGCGCGACCAAGCTCGAAGCCTGCTCTCCGCCCTGGATACCGCGCAGATTCAGGATGCCGGTATCGGTGCACTGGCCTACACGCTGCAAGTAGGGCGCCAGGCGATGGCCGAGCGCCTGACTTTGCTGACCGGCTCTCTTCCCGACCTGAAGGAGCAGTTGCAAGCCTGGCTGGATGCACCATCCGGATCGCGCCACGCGCGCAGCGCCCGCGTCACCGCCGAGATGCTGACGGCGATTCAAAATGAGCCGGATAGCCTGCAAGCCGTGGCTGCGGCGCTGGCCAAGAGCAATCTTCCGGAGCTGGCGCAGTTTTGGCTGCATGGACATGCCATTGACTGGGCAAGCCTGTATGGCGGGACGAAACGGTCACGTGTCGCGCTGCCTTCCTATCCATTCGCCAAGGTGAAATACTGGGCCGAGGCGGAAAGCGGCGCCGTTCCCTTGGCGCGCGCCGAGCTGCATCCTTTGCTGCATCAGAACACCTCCGACCTGAATGGGCTGCGCTTCAGCAGCCAGTTCAGCGGCAAGGAGTTTTTCTTTGCCGACCACGTGGTGCAAGGCGCCAAGACCCTGCCGGGTGTGGCCCAGCTGGAGATGGCCTTGCGCGCTGCGCAGACTGTCAATGGCCGCGCTGGTAAGTTGCGAGTTAAGGACGTGGTCTGGGCGCGTCCCGTTGTCGTTGGTGACCAGCCGCTGGACTTGCACCTGGCCTTGTTCCAGGAATCCGAAGCCGAAATCGGCTACGAAATCTATCGCGAATCGGACGATGGCGAGATCGTTTATGGCAAGGGTTCTTTGCTACCGGCTAGCCCTGAAGTGCGACTCGCCAGGCACGATCTGCAGTTATTGCAGTCCCAATGCAGCGCGGCGCGCCTCAGCGCCGAGCAATGCTATGCCGCCTTCGACAAGGCGGGGCTGAGCTATGGGCCTGCGCATCGCGGTCTGGTCGATATCCAGGTTGGCGCCGATCTGGCCCTGGCACAAATCCGCCTGCCGGAGTCAGTGCAAGCGGCATTCGGGAGCTTCGAGCTGCATCCAAGCTTGCTCGATGCCGCCCTGCAGGCGGTTATTGGCTTCCAGGCCAATGCCCAGGGCGGACTGGCCGCAATGGGCTTGATGCTGCCGTTTGCGCTTGGGTCCCTGGAAGTATTGGCGCCATGCGCGCCGTCGATGTGGGCGCTGGTGCGCCGCAGCGCAGGCAGTTCCGCAGGCGACGTGGTGCAAAAGTTCGATGTCGAGCTATGCGACGACGACGGCGTGGTGTGC
Source organism: Pseudoduganella violaceinigra DSM 15887 (assembly GCF_000425385.1). Lineage (GTDB taxonomy): Bacteria > Pseudomonadota > Gammaproteobacteria > Burkholderiales > Burkholderiaceae_D > Rugamonas > Rugamonas violaceinigra. Next base: position 465,360 of record NZ_AUDI01000004.1, read on the forward strand.
ATGTCCCTTGGCGGATTCTGTCTGCGTGCCGCTGGTGCCGTTGCCACTGCGGACGGGGAATCGATCCGCACGGCGCTGTTCCAACCTGAGTGGACGCCGCAAGCTCCGGCGGCTGCACAGGTACCGGCTTTGGCTCGCCATCTGGTGATGCTGTTTGGCGGCGTGGCGGCCGCCCCTGCCCAAATCTCGGCGCGGATGCAGGGCGTGGAGTGCCTGTCCGGCGCCGATGACGCCGATATTGCCGTAGCGTTTGAGGCGGATGCCTGCATGCTGCTTGAGCGTATCCAGGCCCTGGGCGCGCAGCCGGGGCAGCATTTGATTCAGGCTCTGATTCCGGCCGATGGCGTGGGGCAGCTTTGGTCCGGCCTGGGCGGAATGCTGCGCTGCGCCAGCCTTGAGAATCCCCGCATTGCGGTGCAGCTTATCAGTGTCGAACAGGGGCAGGACGTTGCTCAGGTGCTGGCCGAGAATATAGGCAGCGATGCCCAGCTGCTGCGCTACCAGGACGGCCTGCGCCTGGTCTACGGCTGGAGCGAACTGCCGTCAAGCGAGGCAAACCGCCCGTGGAAAGACCGCGGCGTCTACCTGATCACCGGTGGTGTGGGAGGCCTCGGGCTGATCTTCGCTCACGACATCGCCGCTTCGGTACGCAACGCATCGCTTATCCTGACCGGCCGCTCCGCCATCAGCGATGCCGTGCAGGCGGAGGTCCGCGCACTGGAGGCAATGGGCGCCGTGGTGCAGTACCGCCAACTCGATGTCGGCGATGCGCAGGCAGTAAACCAGCTGGTGCAAAGCATTCCCGAGGAATTCGAGAGCCTCGATGGCATCATCCATAGCGCGGGTGTTCTGCGCGACGGCTTGATTCACGGGAAGAGCGCGCAGCAGGTGAGGGAGGTACTGCGCGCAAAGGTCGCTGGCCTGCTTAATCTCGACCAGGCCAGCCGCGATATGGCGCTGGACTGCTTTATCTGCTTCTCCTCGACCTCCGGCGCGCTTGGTAATGTGGGGCAGGCCGATTACGCTGCCGCCAATTCCTTCATGGATGCCTATGCCCAATACCGCAACGGACTGGCAGCGCAGGGACAAAGACATGGCCGCACGCTGGCGGTGAATTGGCCCCTGTGGGAGGAAGGCGGCATGCGCGTCGACGCGGCGACTATCCAGGAAGCGCGGCAACGAACCGGTCTGCGGCCCTTGCAAACCTCCAGCGGCCGTGCCGCCCTGGCGCAGGCCGTGGCGTCGACGGCATCGCAGGTCTTGGTTGCGGAAGGCGAGATCGCCCGCTTCAAGGCCAGCTTGTCGCAGCGGCGCAAGACTGTTTCCGCCGGCTCTATGCCAGCCATCGCGGCGGGTGGGCAGGAGAAAGCAGTGCGATATTTCGTGCGCCTTCTGGCCGGAACGCTGCGGCGACAGGCCGATAGCATCGATCCGCATACGCAGATGGAGGCGTATGGCATCGATTCGATTCTAGTCGTGGAGCTGACCCGCAAGCTTGAGCAGGTATTTGGCACGCTTTCCAAGACCTTGTTCTTCGAGTATCAAACCATTGCCGCTTTGGCTGCCTACTTTGTGGAAAATCACGGCGAAGCGCTGGCCGCGCAGCTTGGCGAAACTCCGGCGCAAGCGGCAGCGCCGGTAATCAATACGGTTATCGATGAAGCCCCCGCCAGCAGAGCCCTGGCGAGCCGCCGTTCGGGTTTCGCACGCCGCTCGGTTCCTGCTGCATCGACGGCAACGGAGTCAAGCGCTGCCGCCGATGTCGGCGACATCGCCATCATCGGCTTGGCTGGCCGCTATCCGCAAGCCCGTAATGTGGATGAATTCTGGGCCAACTTGAGTCAAGGCAAAGACTGCATCGGAGAGATTCCGAGCGAGCGCTGGGACTACAAGCTGTACTTCGACGCCAACCGTGATGCGAACGGCAAGACTTACAGCAAATGGGGCGGATTTATCGATGGCGTCGACCTGTTCGATCCGCTGTTCTTCAACATCTCGCCCCGCGAAGCCGAACGCATGGACCCTCAGGAGCGCCTATTCCTGGAATGCGTGCATGCCGCGTTGGAGGATGCCGGTTATACCCGCGAGAACATTGGACGGCAGGGCCAGACCGGCGCAGACGGCAGCGTAGGCGTCTTCGTCGGGGTGATGTATTCCGAATACCAGCTGTATGGCGCGCAGGAGCAGGCGCGCGGCCGCAACCTGGCGATGCTTAACAGCCCAGCATCCATCGCCAACCGCATCTCGTACTTCTGCAACTTTAGTGGCCCCAGCATGGCACTGGACACGATGTGCTCCTCCTCGCTGACGGCCATCCATCTTGCTGTGCAAAGTTTGCAGCGCGGCGACTGCCGTGTGGCGGTGGCGGGCGGCGTGAATGTCTCTATCCATCCGAACAAATACCTGATGCTGGCGCAGGGCAAGTTCATCTCAGGCAAAGGGCGCTGCGAGAGCTTCGGCGAGGGCGGAGAAGGCTATGTTCCCGGAGAAGGCGTGGGAGCCTTGCTGCTTAAGCCGAAGGCGCAGGCTATCGCCGATGGCGACCATATCTACGGCATCATCAAAGCCACCGCGATCAACCACGGAGGGAAAACCAACGGCTATACCGTGCCCAATCCGAATGCGCAGGCCAAGGTGATTGAATCAGCGCTGCGCGGTGCGGGCATCGATGCCCGCAATATCAGCTATATTGAGGCGCACGGAACCGGAACGAGCCTGGGCGATCCGATTGAGATTGCCGGTTTGTCCAAGGCCTTCCGTAGTTGGACGAAGGACAATCAGTTCTGCTCCATCGGTTCGGCCAAATCGAATATCGGTCATTGCGAAAGCGCTGCCGGTGTGGCCGGCGTGACCAAGGTACTGCTGCAGCTGAAACATCGGCAGCTCGTCCCTAGCCTGCATTCGCGCTCCTTGAATCCGAATATCGACTTCGGTAATACGCCTTTCGTAGTGCAGCAGGAGCTGGCGCCATGGCCGCGTCCCGTGGCGGAGGATGACGGCATCAAGCGCGAATTGCCGCGCGTGGCGGGCATTTCCTCATTTGGCGCCGGCGGCGCGAATGCCCATGTGGTGATCGAAGAATATGCGGATGCGCGTCCGGCGGCGGCAATGTCCGGTCCCGCCCTGGTGCTGCTTTCGGCTCGCGATGGCGAGCGACTGCAGGAACAGGTACGCCAGCTGCTGGCGGTCGTGGCGCAACAAGACCAAATCGCCTTGGCCGATCTGGCCTATACGCTGCAGGTTGGCCGCGAAGCGATGGATGAGCGCCTGGCGTTGCAGGTGACTTCGATGGATGACCTGCGCGGCAAACTGGAAGCGATTCTGGCAGGCGAGACGCAGTTGGAAGATGTCTATCGCGGACAGGTAAAACGTACGGCGGAAGCGCTGGGCGGCCTGGCCGGTGACGACGATATGGCTGCGGCAGTCGATGCCTGGGTCGAAAAAGGGAAATTCGGCAAGCTGCTCGACCTGTGGGTGAAAGGCCTGGCTTTCGACTGGCAACGCCTGTACCGCAATGGTGCCACGCGCCCACGCCGCATCAGTTTGCCGACTTATCCCTTCGCCCGTGAGCGCTATTGGGTGCAAACGGGCACCGGCATTGAAGGCGGTGAGAGCGGCAGTGAATACGGCGGCAACGCCGCTTTGCATCCGCTGGTTCAGCGCAATACCTCCGATCTGGCGGGGCTACGTTTCAGCAGCCGCCTGAGCGGCGAGGAATTCTTCCTGTCGCAGCACATTGTCAATGGCAACCGCGTCCTGCCCGGTGTGGCGCAGCTTGAAATGGCGCGTAGCGCCGTGGCCCTGGCTGCGGGCGGTGACTGCCGCATCACGGTGAGCGATGTGGTGTGGGCGCGTCCGGTGATTGTCGGCGAGGATGGACTACTGCTGCATATTGCGCTTTATCCCGTGGACGAATCGGCCATCCGCTTTGAAATTTATGCGGATGCGGCCGATGGCGAGGCTTCGCCGTTCAGCCAGGGCCTTGCCATCGTTGAAGACGCGGAAGAAACGCAAGCCGAAACCTACGATATCACGTCGATTCGCGAGCAATGCCAGCGCGCCTATCTGGGCGCGACGGACTTTTACCCGCTTTGCGAACGCGCCGGCCTGGAATACGGCGCGGCATTCCAGGGTGTTGCTGAACTCTTCCTCGGCGAGCAGCAGGTGTTGGCGCGTATCGTACTGCCCGACGCTGTCCGTACGGAAGCAGATTACACTTGGCATCCCAGCCTGCTGGATGCGGCTTTGCAGGCTACGCTGGCGGTGCAGGCCGATGCGGATGGTCTGCCACCTTTGATGCTTCCGTTCGCACTGGAGGCGGTGCAGGAACTTGCTCCCTGCAGCGAAAACATGTGGGCGCTGGTGCGCTATAGCGCGGGCAGCTCGGCCAGCCAGCGCGTGCCGAAGCTGGACATCGACTTGTGCGATGAAGAGGGGCGTGTCTGTCTGCGCTTCCATGCATTCAGCTTGCGTGCCGCCGCCGCGAATCAGTCGAATGCCATGGCAGGCAATGCCGCGCCCAAAGAAGAAGCGCTGCTGCTTGCCCCGGTATGGGAAGTTGCCGGCGCAGCCGTTGCGGATGCGGCTCCTGCGCCGGAAATGCGCCTGGTGCTGGTTGGCGGAACGCCTGCCCAGCATCGCGAGGTCGCGGCTCTGCATCCTCAGGCGCAAGTGCTTTCCTTGTCCGCAGGGGCGTCAACAGACGTCATTGAGGCAGCCTTGCGCGCCACCGGTCCATTCGACCATCTGGTGTGGATCGTCGAAGCCGGCGAAAAAAATGATGACGAGCAGTTGATCGCGGCACAGGAAGAGGGGGTGATCACCGGCTTCCGCCTGGTGAAAGCGCTGCTCGCAATCGGCATGGCGGATAGGCCACTCGGCTGGACCGTGCTGACTTGCCAAAGCCAGTGCGTACATACATGCGATGCCATTGCGCCGGCCCACGCCAGCGTGCATGGCTTTATCGCTTCCATGGCCAAGGAGTTTCGCCGTTGGCAAGTGCGCCTGCTGGATATGCAGGCCGGTGCCGCCTGGCCTTGGCAGCATATTTTCGGGCTGCCGTTCAACGCTGCGGGGGACGCGCTGGCATGGCGCTCCGGCCAATGGTTCCGGCAACAGCTGCAGGAAGTGCGGATGGCCGCGCCGGCAGGGACTGAGACAACCTACCGCCAAGGCGGCGTGTACCTCATTATCGGCGGAGCGGGCGGCATCGGGCAGGCATTGAGCGAGCACCTGATCCGTCATTACCAGGCCAAGGTATTCTGGGTCGGCCGACGCGCCATGGATGGCGAGATTGAGCAGGCGATTGCCCGCCTCGGCGCACTCGGGCCTGCGCCAAGCTATATTTCGGCCGATGCGACCGACCTGAATGCGATGGAGGCAGTGCGCAAGGCGATTTCGGCGCGCTTCCCGCGCCTCAATGGCGTTGTGCACGCGGCTATCGCCTTGCTCGACAGGAGCCTGGCTCTGATGGACGAAGAGCGGCTTCGCGCGGGGCTGGCGGCGAAAGTCGATATCAGCGTGCGGATGGCGCAAGTGTTTGGTCAACTGCCGCTGGACTTCATGCTGTTCTGTTCATCGCTCCTGAGTTTCATCAAGGCGGCGGGGCAAAGCAATTACGCGGCCGGCAGCACATTTAAGGACGCCTACAGCCTGCAGCTGGCCAAGCGCCTGCCTTATCCTGTGAAGACGATGAACTGGGGTTATTGGGGCAGCGTGGGCGTGGTCGCTTCGCCGGCTTACCGGGAACGTATGGCCCAGCAAGGCATAGGCTCGATCGAATCGCAGGAAGGCATGCTGGCCATCGATGCGCTGATGGCGTCGCCATTGCCGCAACTGGGATTCCTGAAAGTGACAGCGGCAATGCCCCGAGGCGGCAGCCAGGATCTGATCGGTGCGAACCGCCTCGATATCCATCCCAATGGATACCCCTCGCTGGCTGCGGCCTTGAGCGAGCAGGATGCGTTGCCCTTACCGGCCGGAGCAGCCCAATTGGCCGCTCATCGCCAGGAAATGGACCGGCTGTCGCTTGCCGTTCTTTGGGGCGAGCTGCGCGCCATCGGCATGTTTGCCACGGCAGGCTCGTTCGGATTGAGCGATGCGATGGCTTCGTCGGGCATTCGGCCAGGCTATGCCCGCTGGCTGGCGCATAGCCTGCTATGCCTGGCCCAGGCGGGCTTCTTGCAACAGGAGAGCACCGATTCCTGGCATGTGGCGACGCAAGACCCGCTCCTCGAACATGCCTGGAGCGAATGGGAGCAACGCAAGCACGCTTGGTTGGCCGATGCGAACCTGCGTGCCCAGACGGTGCTGGTGGAAACCATGCTGCGCGCTTTGCAGGCAATGCTCAAAGGCCATACGCCCGCCACCTCGATCATGTTCCCGAATTCCTCGATGGAGCTGGTGGAGGGCGTTTATCGCGGCAGCCCGCTTGCGGACTACTATAACGATGTGCTGGCGGCGAGCGTTCTGGCCTTTATCGCGGCGCGCCTGCGCCAGGATCCCTCGGCCCGCATCCGCATTCTGGAGATCGGCGCGGGAACGGGCGGCACCAGCGCGCGCGTGCTGGCGAAACTCAAACCCTATGCCGGCGATATCGACCAGTACTGCTACACCGATCTGTCGCGCGCTTTCCTGCTGCACGCGGAGCAGCAGTATGGCCCGCATTACCCATATCTGGCCTACAGGTTGTTCGACGCGAGCAAGCCGCTGGCCGGGCAGGATATCGTGGCTGGCAGCTACGACCTGGTGATCGCCACCAACGTTCTGCATGCCACGAGGGATATCCGCGAAAGCCTGCGCAATGCAAAGGCGGCGTTGCGCGGCAGCGGTGTGTTGCTGCTGAATGAGTTGAGCAGCTGCGAATTGTGGGCGCACCTGACGTTCGGCATGCTGGACGGATGGTGGCTTTACGAAGATGAAGCCTTGCGCATTCCTGGTTGCCCAAGCCTGGCGCCGGCTGTGTGGAAGACTGTACTGCGCGAGGAAGGCTACCGCCATGTGAGCTTCCCGGCCGATGGCGCACACGCTCTCGGGCAGCAGGTGGTCGTGGCGGAAAGCGACGGTATCACGCCGCAGCGCAACGTCAAGCCAGTAGCGGTGTCCACTGCACCGGTCGTGCGCCCCGTCGCTGCAGGCGGAGGTGCTGTGGTCCCCGTTCGCGCTGCCGTCAAGTCGGCTCCGGTCACCCAGTCCCAGCCCACATCGGCGCTGCGGGATGGCTGTGTTCTGCGCTTGAAAAAACTGGTTGGGCAAGTCTTGAAAATGCCGGTGGAGAAAATCGACGCCGCCAGCAACCTTGACCAATACGGCATTGACTCGATCCTGGTGCTGGAGCTGACCAATGGCTTGCGCGCGGCGCTGGCCGATGCAGGCATGACGGGCAGCTTGAGCACGTCGTTGTTCTTTGAGCACCAGTCCATCGATGCGCTGGCCGATCACTTTGTGCAGACCGAAAGCGCTGCGATGAGGCGATGGACCGGACTGGATGCAACGCAGTCCGTGGCCGCATCCGAGGCGATCTCTCAACCAATATCCCGGCCGGTGCATGCTTTGCCGCCATCCGGCGGGCGCCGCGCCCGCGCTTCCCAGGTATGGCGTGCCAAGGCGTCGGGCAAGTCCGTAGAGCCGGTCGGTCAGTTCGACGTCGCCATCATCGGCCTGTCGGGCCGCTATCCAATGGCGGAGAACGTGGAGCAGTTCTGGGAGAACCTGAAAGTTGGCCGCAATTGCATAAGCGAGATTCCCGCCGGCCGCTGGGATCACAGCCTCTATTTCGATCCGGCCAAGGGCAGTTCCGGAAAAACCTATACCAAATGGGGCGGCTTCCTCAGCGACATCGACTGCTTCGATGCGCGCTTCTTCCATATTTCGCCACGCGAGGCCGAGGCGATGAGCCCGCAGGAACGCCTTTTCCTGCAGGAGGCATACAGCAGCATCGAGGATGCGGGGTACACGCCGGCCGGTTTGAGCGCAAGCCGCAAGGTAGGCGTGTTTGTCGGGGCGATGAACGAGTACTACGGCGCTGGCAGCCGCTTCTGGTCCATCGCGAACCGCATTTCCTGGTTGTTCAACTTCCAGGGTCCGAGCATGGCGGTTGATACCGCCTGCTCCTCATCGCTGACGGCGGTGCACCTGGCGCTGGAAAGCTTGCGCAGCGGTGCGAGCGAAGTTGCCGTGGCCGGCGGTGTCAACCTGATTGTCGCGCCGGAGCAGTTGGTGGAACTGTCGGCAATGACCATGCTGTCAAGCGGCGATCAATGCAAGTCCTTCGCCGCCGATGGCGACGGCTTTGTCGATGGCGAAGCCGTTGGCGCTATCGTGCTCAAGCCGCTGCAGCGCGCGATCGAGGACGGCGACCATATTTACGGCGTCATCAAAGGCAGCGCGGTCAATGCCGGCGGGAAGACCAACGGCTTTATGGTTCCAAACCCGAATCAGCAGGCGCAATTGGTGACGGATGCGCTGGAGCGGGCCGGCGTCAATGCCCGCAGCATCAGCTACCTGGAAGCCCAAGGCACGGGCAGCAGCCTGGGCGACCCGATCGAGGTTGCTGGTTTAAGCAAGGCTTTCCGCAATTGGACGGAGGACAAGCAGTTCTGCGCTTTGGGCAGTGCGAAGTCCAACGTCGGTCATTGCGAAAGCGCCAGCGGCATGGTCGGAATCAGCAAAGTGTTGATGCAGATGAAGCATGGGACCCTAGTTCCCAGCTTGCACGCAGCCGTGCTCAATCCGGATATCGACTTTACCAATTCACCCTTCGCGGTGCAGCGCACGCTTGCCACCTGGGAGCGCGGCGAACAGCCCCGCATCGCGGGCATCTCTTCATTCGGTGCCGGCGGCGCCAATGCCCACCTGGTTATCGAGGAGTTCATTGCTTCGCCGGTCGACCAGGCATCCTCCGGACCGGCGCTGGTCGTGTTGTCGGCCCGTACGGAAGAGGGCCTGCAGCAGCGTGTCACGCGCCTTCTCGCGGCCATTGGCCCGGACCGTATCGAGCCGCAAATGACTCTGGCGAATATCGCCTACACATTGCAAACCGGCCGTGAAGCGATGGAGGAGCGCCTTGCCGTCCTGGCGGACTCGCTCGACACGTTGCGCCGGAAGCTGGCGGCAATTGCTGTAGGCGAAAGTGAAGTCGATGGCGTGTATCGTGGCCAGGCCAAGAAGAATAAGGAAGCTTTCAGCCTGTTCGCCGGCGACGAAGATATGGACGGTATCGTTGCCACATGGTTCGCCAAGGCCAAACTGGATAAGTTGGGCGAGCTTTGGAGCAGAGGCTTCGCGCTCGACTGGAACGCCTTGTACGTAGCGGGTGGTGTACCACGTCCATCGCGTATTAGCCTGCCATCCTATCCATTCGCGAAGGAACGGTATTGGAAAGAGAAGACCGCAGCTGCGCCGCCAGCTATCGCCGGGCCGGCACCTGTGGTCCTGGCAACAGCGCCGGCTCCGTCCAGTGCTCTTGATCTGCCGGTCCAGATAGGCCAGCTTCTGAAGGCCGGTGTTTCGGCGATTCTGAAGGTCGCAGAGCAGGAGATCGACGGCGATACCCAGTGGAGCGAATACGGCTTCGATTCGATTACGCTGACAAGCTTCTGCAACGCGCTTAACGAGCAATATGGCGTTGGCCTGGCGCCGACCATCTTCTTCGAGTATCCGACGCTGGATGGGTTGGCATCGTTCCTGGCCCGGGAACGGCGCTCGCTGTTCGCGACGGATGCTCCAGAGCCGGTGCCAGTGCAACGCGCGATCCACGAGCCCGCGCAGCCGCTGTACAGGGAAAGCAGCGAAGCGGTTGCCATTATCGGCATGAGCGGTCAATTCCCGGCGGCGCCCGATATGGATGCATTCTGGCGCGTGCTGGACGAGGGCCGTGATTGTATTGGCGAGATTCCCAAAGACCGCTGGGATTGGGAAGCCATCTATGGCGATCCGAATCTGGAGGCGAACAAGTGCAATAACAAATGGGGTGGTTTCGTCGATGGCATCGCCGACTTCGATCCGCTGTTCTTCGGCATCTCGCCGAAGGAAGCGGAGCTGATGGACCCCCAGCAGCGGCTGATGATGATGCACGTCTGGAAGGCGCTGGAAGATGCCGGGTACGCGGGCTCCGCCTTGTCCGGCAGCGACACGGCGCTCTTTATCGGCACGATCGCCAGTGGTTACGCGGACCGCGTGCGGCGTGCGGGGATGACCATCGAGGGCTATTCCTCGACCGGATCGGTAGCTTCGGTCGGACCTAACCGGATGAGCTACTTCCTTGATTTCCACGGACCGAGCGAGCCCGTGGAAACCGCCTGCTCCAGCTCACTGGTGGCTTTGCGGCGCGGCGTTCAAGCCATCCGCAGCGGCGCATCTGGCGTGGCGGTGGTCGGCGGCGTGAACGTCATCGTCAACCCTGACCTGCATATCAGCTTTAACAAGGCGGGTATGCTGGCCGAAGATGGGCGCTGCAAGACCTTCTCCAGCGCGGCAAACGGCTATGTGCGCGGGGAGGGTGCCGGTATGCTGGTGCTCAAGCGTTTGAGCGACGCGGAGCGCGACGGGGATCATATCTATGGCTTGATACGCGGCACGGCAGAAAATCATGGTGGCCGCGCTAACTCGCTAACCGCGCCGAATCCGAAGGCACAGGCCGCCGTGGTCAGCAAGGCATATGAGGACGCCGGTATCGACCCGCGTACGGTGACATACATCGAGGCGCACGGCACGGGGACCAGCCTTGGCGATCCGGTCGAAATCAACGGGCTGAAAGCAGCATTCAAGAATTTGTACGATGCGGCCGGTGCGCGTGTCGAATCTCGCCACTGCGGCCTGGGCTCGGCCAAAACGAATTTTGGACATCTGGAGCTGGCAGCCGGCGTTGTCGGTGTGATGAAGGTGCTGCTGCAGATGCGGCATAAGAAGCTGGTGCGTAGCCTGCATAGCGCTGAGCTGAATCCGTACATCGATCTGGAAGCGAGCCCCTTCTATGTGGTTCAGGATGCGCGCGAATGGACTGCTTTGCGGGATGCCGACGGCAAGGAGATCCCGCGCCGCGCCGGGGTTAGCTCATTCGGCTTCGGTGGCGTCAATGCACACGTGGTGCTGGAAGAATATATCGCTCCGGCGCGCCTGGGTCCTGCACCGGCCGGCGCGGTGGGCATTGTACTGTCGGCGCGGGATGAGGACCGTTTGCTGGCCCAGGCACGCCAGTTGCTGGATTTCGTCAGCATTTCGCAAGTTCAAAAAGATGTCGCGCTGGCCGATTTGGCTTATACCTTGCAGGTCGGCAGGGAAGCGATGGAGGAACGTCTGGCCTTCTCGGCGGCTTCGTTCGGCGAGCTGTGCGAGAAGCTGGCGCGCTTTGTAAGCGGAAAGTCACAGGATTACGCAATCCTGCGTGGACAGGCCAAACGTGCCAAGGATTCCGCCAGCCATGGGGCCTATCCATCTTCTGGTCTCGAAGCCTTGCTCGCCGAGTGGGTCAAGGGGGGGAGCGTCGATTGGTCGTCGCGGTATGCCGGCAGCAAGCCGCGCAGGATCAGCCTGCCGACCTATCCGTTTGCGCAAGAACGCTACTGGATCGATATAGGCCATGGAAAGCAAACGAGCGTATCAGGCGCGAGGCTTCATCCCTTGGTGCAACAGAACTCCTCAAACGTTTCGGGACTGCGATTCAGCAGCCATTTCGACGGCGGCGAATTCTTCCTTGCCGACCATGTGGTGCGTGGCGAACGTGTGATGCCTGGTGCGGCGCAGCTTGAAATGGCGCTGCATGCGGGTAAGCTGGCGACAGAAGGCGCCTGCCGCCTGCGGCTCAGGAATGTCGCCTGGGTACGCCCTGCCATCGCGTCGGCGAATGGCCTGCAGCTGGATATTGCGCTTCGTCCTGCGGAAGGACAGGCCTTGTCCTTCGAGATCCAAGGTGCAGGCCAAAGCGGCAAAGGTTCTGTATTCAGCCAAGGGCTGTTGGAGCCGGCTGATGCATCCATATCGGCTGCCGCTCATGATATTCAGGCTTTGCGTGCGCATTGCACGCGTCGGCGAATGGATGGTGCCGAATGCTATACGCTGTTCGAGCGCATGGGACTGTGCTATGGAAGCAGTTTCCAGGGTCTCAGCGAGCTGCTGGCCGGTGATGAGTTTGCGCTGGCCCGCATTGATCTGGCACCCGCCATGCTGGAGAGCCTGCAGGACTTCACGCTGCATCCCGCTTTGATCGATGCTGCCTTGCAGGCATCTATCGGTCTGCTCGATGGTAGTGAATTGATGCTGCCGTTCGCGCTTGGATCACTGGAGATCATGCAACAGCCTGGCGGCCGTATGTGGGCGGTGGCTCAGCGCAGCGCCGGGTGCGCTGCGGGCGACGCGGTGCAAAAATTCGATATCGATTTGTGCGGCGACGATGGCCTGGCCTGCATCCAGATCAGGGAGTTCAGCCTGCGCGCGGTGACTGGCGGCGGCCAACGTGCTTCCGAAGCCTCTACCTTGCTGCAAGCTATTTGGCGCGCGCAGCCGGCGCCGGTGGAAAGTACCGGTACCGCCTATGCCCGCCATATCGTTTTACTGTACGGCCTCACGGAACTGGATGCGGCTGCGATCCGCGCCCGCTTGCCGGATGCGGACTGCCGGATCCTGACAGCGGAGCCGGATCTTGCGGTTTCCTTTGAATCCGCAGCGCAGGCACTCCTTGAGCGATTGCAAGCTCTGACTGGCGGAACTGGAATGTCGCTGATACAGCTGGCTATCCCGGCGGGGGGGCCATCTCAGGCCCTGAGCGGGCTGGGCGCAATGCTGCAAACCGCGCAACAGGAAAATCCGTGCCTCATCGGCCAGGTTATCGAGTTCGATCAAGGCCGGGACTTGCCATCGGTCCTGTTGGAGAATCGGAGCAGCACAGAAAGGCAGATCCGTTATCGCCATGGCGAACGCCTGGTCCGCGACTGGAGCGAGCTGGCGACAAGCGGCGCGGCGCAATGGAAGGATCACGGGGTTTATCTCGTTACTGGCGGTGCTGGTGGCCTGGGTTTGATCTTCGCACGCGATATCGCCAGTGCGGCGAATGGCGTCACGCTGATCCTGGCTGGGCGTTCGCCGATGAATGACGCTATACGCGCCAGTATCCGCGAACTGGAGGCCTTGGGCGCGGTAGTGCAGTACCGCCAGTTGGATGTCGGCGATGCGCAGGCTGTCAACCAGCTCGTGCAGGGCATCCAGGAAGAGCACGAAGGACTCGATGGGATCATTCACAGCGCTGGCGTGGTTCGCGACAGCTTCATTTTCAGGAAAACTCCTCAGCAACTTAGTGAAGTCCTGCGCGCCAAAGTTGCCGGTACGTTGAATCTGGATCGGGCCAGCAGTGACGTCGGCCTGGACTGCTTCATCTGCTTCTCCTCGCTCTCGGGCGCGGTCGGCAACGTCGGACAGGCGGACTACGCGGCGGCAAACGCCTTTATGGACGGCTTCGCCCATTATCGCAACGAGCTGACAGCACAAGGCAAGCGCCATGGGCGCACCCTGTCGATCAACTGGCCGCTGTGGCAGGAGGGCGGCATGCAGGTCGATGCCGCCACGCGCCAGCATCTGCTTGAACATTTCGGCATGGCGCCTCTGAGCACGGCCGATGGCAGCGCGGCTTTGGCCGCGGCACTGGGCAGCGCTGCACCGCAGGTGCTGGTGGTGCAAGGCGATGCCGGCCGCATGAAATCCATTCTACAAGGCCGTCCGCCGGAACGGACCGAAAATCAAAGAGAGCAAGCCATGCCGATATCCGAGAACCTAGAAGAAAAAGCAAGCCGCTATTTTGTTCGCCTGCTGTCCGCCGCGCTCAAGCTGCCGGCGCAGCGCATCAATCCGCAAGCGCAGATGGAGTCTTACGGCATTGATTCCATCCTCGTACTCGATCTGACCCGCGCGCTGGAAAAGGTGTTTGGCTCCTTGCCGAAGACGCTGTTCTTCGAATATCAGACCATCGACGCGCTGAGTAAATACTTCCTGCAGCAGCATGCCGCCGTGCTGGTGCCGCTGCTGGCCGAAAGCCGCAGCGTGGCACCAAACGCAGCGCCAGTCTCCGCGCCGGCAGTTATCGAAACACAGGATAGCCTGCGGGTTCCGCTCGCGCCCTCGGCTGCTGCCATGAGCGATGAAATCGCCATTATCGGCTTGGCGGGGCGCTATCCACAGGCCCGCAATATCGAGGAATTCTGGACTAATCTGAGCCAGGGCAGGGACTGCATCGGTGAGATTCCGGCTGACCGCTGGGACCACACGCTGTATTTCGATGCCGACCGCAATGCCCCTGGTAAGACTTACAGCAAATGGGGCGGTTTTATGGATGGCGTCGATCTGTTCGATCCGCTGTTCTTCAATATCTCGCCTCGCGAGGCTGAGCGGATGGACCCGCAAGAACGGCTCTTCCTGGAGTGCGTGCATGCCACCTTGGAGGATGCGGGCTATACACGGGGGAATGTCGCGGGCGAAGGTGAGGTCGGGGTGTTCGTCGGCGTGATGTATGAGGAATACCAGCTTTACGGAGCGCAGGAGCAGGCGCGTGGCAACAATATCGGTCTGTTCAATAGTCCGGCGTCGATAGCCAACCGCGTATCCTATTACTGCAATTTCAGTGGCCCAAGCATGGCGCTGGATACGATGTGTTCTTCGTCGCTGACCGCCATTCACCTGGCTGTACAGAGCCTGCAACGCGGCGATTGCAGCGTTGCGGTTGCCGGCGGCGTGAATGTATCGATTCATCCGAATAAATACCTGATGCTGGCCGAGGGCAAGTTCGTATCGGCCAAAGGGCGATGCGAGAGCTTTGGTGAAGGCGGCGAGGGCTATGTTCCTGGCGAGGGCGTGGGCGCGGTACTGCTCAAGCCTAAGGCGCAGGCCATTGCCGATGGCGATCATATTTACGGTGTGATCAAGGCCACAGCGGTTAATCATGGCGGCAAAACCAACGGCTATACGGTACCCAACCCGAATGCGCAAGCCAAAGTGATCGAGAAGGCCCTGCGTTCAGGCGGGGTAAATGCGCGCGACGTCAGTTACATTGAAGCCCACGGGACCGGAACCAGCCTCGGTGATCCAATTGAGATTGCAGGCCTTTCAAAGGCGTTCCAGAATTGGACCGGGGACAGGCAATTCTGCGCCATCGGTTCGGCCAAATCGAATATTGGCCACTGCGAAAGCGCGGCCGGTATCGCCGGCGTGAGCAAAGTTCTACTGCAGATGAAGCATCGGCAGCTTGCTCCAAGCCTGCATTCGCGCTCGCTGAATCCGAATATCGATTTTTCTGCAACGCCGTTTATGGTTCAGCAGGACCTTGCTCCATGGCCTGGCACGCAAAAAGATGGCGTCGAGCGTCCCCGTATCGCCGGCATTTCCTCTTTTGGGGCCGGCGGTGCCAATGCCCATGTGGTGATTGAAGAATATGTCGCGCCTGCAATGGAGCGCTCGCTGGCGGGTGCCCCGGCCCTGGTTCTGCTTTCCGCACGCGACAAGACTCGGCTGCATGAACAGGTGCGGTTGTTACTGGCCGCTGTCGCCACGCCAGCCGATATCGATCTGGCCGATCTGGCATATACGCTGCAGCTCGGAAGGGAGGCGCTGGAAGAGCGCCTTGCCCTGGTGGTCCATTCCGTTGACGAGCTGAGGGAAAAGCTGCAAGCTTTCGCAGCGGACGAAACATGGGCGGACGATGTCTATCAAGGACGGGCGCAGCGCGACGAAGACGGCGTGGGTAGCCTGTCCGGTGATGACGATATGTCCAGTACTGTTGATGCATGGCTGGCGAAAGGAAAGTTTGGCAAGCTGCTGGAATTGTGGGTGAAGGGATTCGTCTTCGACTGGCGCCGTTTGCATGCACGTTCCGCCCGCAAGCCGCGGCGTATCAGCCTGCCGACTTATCCATTTTCCCGCGAGCGGTACTGGATCGAGACCAGTGCCGCGGTGGCCTCGGGGCAGACTGCCTCGGCACTGCATCCCATGGTCCACACCAATACGTCGAACCTTGCCGTGCAACGGTTCAGCAGCCATTTCAGTGGAACTGAGTTCTTCTTCAGCGATCACATGGTACATGGCCGGGCCGTGTTGCCCGGCGTCGCCCAGCTGGAAATGGCGCTGTTCGCAGCACGCAAGGCGGCCCCGCTCCAGCATGCGTTCCGTTTGCAGGACGTAAGGTGGTCCCGTCCCGCCACAATGGACGGAGAAGGCCTGGATCTGCACATTGCGCTGATTCCGCATGGACGGGATGAAATCGGTTTCGAAATCTATAGCGAAGAAGGAGACGATACGCTGGTTTACAGCGAGGGCATGCTGTCTCCAGTAGACCAGCCGGACGCTTCCCTCGACTTGGCAGCGTTGCGGGAGCTCTGTTCGCTGAATCGTATGAGCCGGGAACAATGCTACGCGCTGTTTGACAGCCTGGGCATCCATTACGGTTCCAGTTTCCAGAGCCTGGCCGAAATTTTGGTCGGAGAGGAGCTGGCAATTGCGCGCATTTCGGCGCGCGATCTGAGTGGCGCGGAGAACTTCATCCTGCACCCGGGTATTCTGGACGCTGCGCTGCAAGCGACGGCGGGCCTTGCGTTGGCGCCCCAGGCTCAGACGGCAATGCTGCCATCCAGTCTGGCGTCGTTGACAGTTCTTGCTCCTTGCAGCAGCGGCACATGGGCCGTTGTGAGGCGTCAGGCTGGCACCGCCGGCGAGCCGGTCCAGCAGTTCAATATTGACCTGTGCGATGACGATGGGCAGGTTTGTGTGCGAATTGTCGGACTCGAGCTGCGCGCCGCTGCGGCCCAGTCCAGGCATCAGGAAACCAGCACGCCTGTGGCCGAGGCTTCGGTGGCAGTCGCCGAGGATTTGCAGGAGAAGACGCAGCGCTACCTTGCGCGCCTGCTCGCCGCGGTTCTCAAGCTCCCGGCCGAGAAGATCGATGTGAAGGCGCAGCTCGAAGCATACGGCATCGACTCGGTGATGGTGATGGACTTGACCCGCAGCCTGGAAAAGGTCTTCGGCCCGCTTTCCACCACATTGTTCTATGAGTACCGCAGCATTGCGGCATTGAGCGGCTATTTCCTCAAAAAACATGAGGAGACGCTGCTTAAACTGCTGGACGGTCCGAAAGCAATCGCCGCTCCGCTGATCAAGAGCCCCGCCGCAAAGACGTCGCATGCCGTCAAACGCCGCTTCGAAGCGGGCAACGCAAGCAATGACGAGGAGATCGCCATCATCGGCCTGGCTGGGCGCTACCCGAAGGCTCGCAATATCGAAGAATTCTGGGCCAATCTCAGCCAGGGCAAGGACTGCATTGGCGAGATCCCCGCTGATCGCTGGAACCATGAGCTGTATTTCGACGCCGACCGCAATGCCGCCGGCAAGACGTACAGCAAATGGGGCGGCTTTATCGATGGAGTGGACAACTTCGATCCATTGTTCTTCAATATTTCGCCACGCGAGGCGGAGCTGATGGACCCGCAGGAGCGTCTGTTCCTCGAATGCGTTCACGCTACGCTGGAGGATGCGGGTTACACGCGCGAGACGGTGGCGGGCCGCAGCGGTAAGGCCGGTGTGTTCGTCGGCGTGATGTATGGCGAATACCAGCTCTATGGCGCCCAGGAGCAGGCGCTGGGACGGCAGATCGCCGTCTCCAGCAGCCCCGCGTCGATCGCCAATCGTGTTTCCTATTTCTGCAACTTCAATGGCCCCAGCATGGCCGTCGACACCATGTGCTCGTCTTCGCTGACGGCCATCCATCTGGCCGTACAGAGCCTGCAGCGAGGCGATTGCTTGGTGGCTGTGGCGGGCGGGGTGAATGTGTCGGTGCATCCGAATAAATACCTGCTGCTTGCGCAAGGGAAGTTCATTTCGGCGAAAGGGCGCTGCGAAAGCTTTGGCGAAGGCGGCGAAGGTTATGTGCCGGGCGAGGGCGTTGGCGCGCTGCTGCTGAAATCGAAGGCGCAGGCCATTGCGGATGGCGATCACATTTACGGTGTGATCAAGGCCAGTGCCGTCAATCATGGCGGCAAGACGAACGGCTATACCGTGCCAAACCCCGGCGCGCAGGCTGAAGTAATCGAAAGCGCCTTGCGCGACGCGCGTATCGATGCGCGCAGTATCAGCTACATCGAGGCGCACGGCACCGGGACCAGCTTGGGCGATCCGATCGAGATTGCAGGCTTGTCCCGGGCTTTCGAACACTGGACACAGGACAAGCAGTTCTGCGCCATTGGCTCGGCCAAATCGAATATCGGCCATTGCGAAAGCGCCGCTGGCATCGCCGGCGTAACCAAGGTCCTGCTGCAGTTGAAACACCGGAAACTGGTTCCCAGCTTGCATTCGCTTTCGCTCAATCCCAACATCGATTTTTCGGATACGCCGTTCGTCGTCCAGCAGCAACTGGCGGATTGGCCGCGCCCTGTGAGCGGTAAAGATGCCGAACGGCGCGAGCTGCCGCGCCGCGCGGGTGTTTCATCCTTCGGCGCTGGAGGCGCGAACGCGCATATTGTGATCGAGGAGTATGTGGCGCCCCAGGGCGAGGCCATTGAGGACGGCGCACCGGCCCTGATTGTACTGTCGGCGCGTAGCGAGGAACGGTTGCAGGAGCGGGTTCTGCAGTTGCTGGCTGTCGGCGAAGTTGGGCTGGCGGATCTGGCCTACACCCTGCAAGTCGGCAGGGAGGCGATGGAGGTACGGTTGGCGCTCGTCGTCCACTCCCTGAACGAGCTGCGAGAAAAGCTGCAAGCCGTTGCCGAAGGCCGTAGTCTCCCGGAAGGCGCATATCGCGGCCAGGTCAAACGTGGCCCGGATGCCCTGGACGTTCTGGCCAGCGACGACGATATGTCGGCAGCCATCGGCGCCTGGATTGAGAAAGGCAAGTTCGGCAAGTTGCTGGAGTTGTGGGTGAAAGGCCTGGCCTTCGATTGGCAGCAGCTATATCCGCGCAATGCGCCGGCTCCTCGCCGTATCAGTCTTCCAACCTATCCTTTTGCGCGTGAACGGTATTGGATTGATGCCGGTGCGGCAGGCCGTCATGCTCCGGCCGCGGCGAGGCTGCATCCACTGCTGCACCGGAATACTTCGCGGCTTTCCCTGCAACGATTCAGCAGCCGCTTTAGCGGTGCGGAATTCTTCCTGGCAGATCATCGCGTCCAAGGAAGCGCTGTGCTGCCGGGTGTGGCGCAGCTGGAAATGGCGCTGTTCGCGGCCCAGGAATCCATGGATCACGGGATGGCACTGCGCTTGCGCAATGTTGTCTGGTCTCGTCCAGTGCAGGTAGGCGCGGATGGCCCGGAAATTCATCTGGCCTTGTATCCGGGTGAACAGGGCGAGATCGGATTCGAAATTTATAGCGATGGCGATGGCGGCAGTCCTTTGATCTACAGTGAAGGGACCATCGTGCCGGCGACGAACGTCACCGCCAGCCATGACTTGGACGCCTTGCGCGCGGAGTGCACGCTTGGCCGCCTGAGCGAAGAACAGTGTTATCAAATCTTCGCCAAGCTTGGCATTCAATATGGCGCCAGCTTGCGCGGTTTGAAAGAGGTATTCATCGGCGAGCAGCTCGCGGTCGCGAGTATCGGCTTGCCTGCCGGCGCATCGCTGGGGGGCTTTGCCTTGCATCCCGCCTTGCTGGATGCTGCGCTGCAAGCGATTGTCGGCCTGGTGGCGGCGCCGGAAACTGGGCTCATGCTGCCATACGCGCTTGGCTCGCTGGACGTTCTTGCGCCTTGCTCCAGCAGTATGTGGGCCGTGGTGCGCCGTACCGGCGGTGAGGCAGGCGACGCCGTGCAGCAGCTCGATATCGATCTGTGCGACCAATCCGGGCGGCTTTGCTTGCGATTCGGCCAGCTCGAACTGCGTTCGGTTCCAGGAGCATCGTTCGTGCCGCTGGCAGAACAGGCGCAAGTTCGCGCACCAGTACTGTTGCTGCGTCCTGAATGGCGCATGCAGGCGACTGCGCCGGCCGTTGCAGATGCTGCGTTTTCCCGCCGCCTGGTGCTCTTATGCGGCATCGCTGAGGAAGAACTGGCGGCGGCGCAGCAGCGCTTGCCATCGACCGAATTCGGCATCGTTGGCTCCGGCCATGACCTTGCCGAAGCATTCGGCGCTGCGGCGGAGCAGTTGCTGCAGCATCTCCAGGCGTTGAATGCTGAGGGCGGGAACGCGCTGGTTCAGATCGTGCTGGCTCGCAAGGGCGAGAACCAGATGATGCGTGGGCTGTCCGGCATGCTGCGCAGCGCACAGCTGGAGAATCCGCGTGTCCGCGGCCAACTGATCGAAGTGGAAGTGGGCCAGGACTGGCTACAGGCTTTGGCAGCTAATGCAGACGGCAGCGCGCAGCACGTGCGCTATCAGGGCGGCGAACGCATGGTTCAGGAATGGACGGGACTGGATGCCGACGGCGTTGCCGCATCCTGGAAAGACCACGGCGTCTATCTGATTACCGGCGGCGCCGGAGGCCTGGGCCTGATCTTTGCGCGCGATATTGCAGCATCGGCGAGCAAGACCACGCTGATTCTGACCGGCCGTTCCCGAGCGAATGAGGCAGTCCTCGTCGCAATGCGGGAACTTGAGATGCTGGGTGCTGCTGTCGACTACCGCCAGGCGGATGTCGGCGATGCGGTCGCGGTGCAGCAACTGATAGACGATATCGTGCAGCAGCATGGACGCCTGACAGGGATCATCCACAGTGCCGGCGTGACGCGCGACAGTCTGCTGATCCGCAAAACACCGGAGCAGCTGCGTGAAGTACTACGAGCCAAGGTGGCGGGCGCCATTAACCTGGACCGCGCCAGCTTGGCACTTTCGCTGGACTGCATGATCCTGTTCTCGTCCATTTCGGGAGCATTGGGGAATGTTGGACAGGCCGACTATGCCGCCGCGAATGGCTTCATGGATGCCTTTGCCCAGCGTCGCAATGAGCAAGTGGCAAATGGTGAACGTCATGGCCGTACACTGTCGTTGAACTGGCCGTTATGGGAAGAGGGCGGCATGCAGTTGGACGCCAAAGCGCGCCAATATCTGACCGAGAAGACCGGCCTGACGCCACTGGCGACAGCCGATGGCCGCATGGCGCTCCTGTGTTCTCTCGCCAGCGGCGAAGACCAGGTCCTGGTGCTGCAAGGCGATATGGCGCGCATCAAGGCGACACTGCTGCATGGCGCTGTTAGCGAAGCCGCGGCTGTCGCCCCAACCCCAACCCCGACTGCCACCCCGGCCCAGGTCGCGCACCTTGCGGAAAATCTGCAGGAGAAAGCCACACGTTATCTCGTGCATCTGTTGTCGGCTGCGCTCAAACTGCCTGCTGCGCGTATCGACGCGCAGGCGCCAATGGAGTCCTACGGGATTGATTCCGTTCTTGTGCTTGAATTGACGCGCACGCTGGAAAAGAGCTTCGGCAGCCTTCCCAAGACGCTGTTCTACGAATATCAGACGATTGCCAGCCTGACGGACTACTTCCTGCGCAACCATCATGCGGCATTGGCGGAGCTTCTGGGTGGTCAGCGCGTCGTGTCGGCGCAGCCGGTGCAGCCTTCCGCTGCAGGCCTGCCAATCCCCCTTATGAAGTCCCGCCAGGCGCGCCTGCCTGCGCGCATCGCCGCATCCGAGGTCGACGAAATAGCTATTATCGGACTGGCGGGGCGCTACCCCAAGGCCGCCAATGTTCAAGAGTTCTGGGCGAACCTGAGCCAGGGCAAGGATTGCATCGGCGAGATTCCATTCGAACGTTGGGACTATAAGCAGCATTTCGACCCTGACCGTAACGCCAGCGGGAAGACCTATAGCAAGTGGGGCGGTTTCATCGATGGCGTCGATCATTTCGATCCGCTGTTCTTCAATATTTCGCCGCGCGAAGCTGAGTTGATGGATCCGCAGGAGCGGCTGTTCCTCGAATGCGTGCACGCCACGCTGGAAGATGCCGGCTATACCCGAGACACCGTCGCCGGGAAAAATGGCAACGCTGGGGTATTCGTCGGCGTCATGTATGGTGAATACCAGCTCTACGGGGCGCAGCAACAGGCGCTGGGGCAGCAACTGGCCTTGTCCAGCAGTTTTGCCTCGATCGCCAACCGTGTTTCCTACTTCTGTAACTTCATTGGCCCGAGCATGGCACTCGACACCATGTGCTCGTCTTCGCTGACGGCCATTCATTTGGCGGTGCAAAGCCTGCAGCGTGGCGATTGTGCGGTTGCGGTAGCGGGCGGTGTGAACGTTTCCATCCATCCGAATAAATACCTGGCGCTGGCCCAGGGCAAATTCATTTCGGCCAAGGGCCGTTGCGAGAGCTTCGGCGAGGGCGGAGAAGGCTATGTGCCAGGAGAAGGTGTCGGTGCTCTGCTGCTGAAGCCCAAAGCCCAGGCCATTGCCGACGGCGACCATATTTACGGCGTGATCAAAGCTTCGGCGGTTAATCATGGCGGCAAGACGAATGGCTACACCGTGCCCAATCCGAATGCGCAGGCCGACGTGATCGGGCGCGCGTTGCGCGAGGCCGGGGTGGACGCGCGCAGCATCAGCTATATCGAGGCGCATGGCACGGGCACCAGTCTGGGCGATCCGATTGAGATTGCCGGCTTGTCCAAGGCCTTTGCCAGCTGGACCGCAGATAAGCAGTTCTGTTCCATCGGCTCGGCCAAGTCGAATATTGGGCATTGCGAAAGCGCCGCGGGCATCGCCGGGATCACGAAAGTGCTATTGCAGCTGAAACACGGGCAGCTTGCGTCCAGCCTGCATTCCAGTACGCTGAATCCGAATATCGATTTCGCGGATACGCCATTCATCGTCCAGCAGGAATTGGCCGACTGGCCGTGTGCTGTGGTTGAGGAGGACGGCGCACAGCGTGAATTGCCGCGCCGTGCGGGCGTATCGTCCTTTGGCGCAGGCGGTTCCAATGCCCATGTGGTGATCGAGGAATACCGCAGCGCGGCCATGCAGCCTGCTGTTCTCAATGGCCCGGCCTTGGTTGTTCTTTCCGCGCGCAATGAGGAACGCTTGAAGGAACACGCGGCCCAATTGCTGGCGGCAATCGAAGCGGACCAGCGTCTGGCTCTGGCGGAACTTGCCTACACCCTGCAGGTAGGCCGCGAGGCAATGGAGGAGCGCCTGGCGTTTGCCGCCGTTTCGCTGGACGATCTGAGCGCCAAGCTGCGTGCCTTCGTCGGCGGCGAGAGTCAGTTCGATGAAGTCTATCGTGGCCAAGCCAAGCGCAATAAGGAAGCCTACGCGGCGCTTAACGATGACGAAGAGCTGGCCTTGATGGTTGATGGTTGGCTCGCCAAAGGCAAGAGCGGCAAGGTGCTCGATTTGTGGGTGAAAGGCCTGGCCCTGGATTGGGATCGCCTCTATCAGAAGGGGCAACTGGCAAGCCGCCGGCCGTCCCGTATCAGCCTGCCGACGTATCCTTTCGCCAAGCAGCGTTATTGGGTTCCCGCCGGTGCGCCAGGGCTTGCGGCCGTCAGCGCGAACCTGCATCCGCTGCTGCACCGGAACACATCGGACATCTTTGGCCTTCAATTCAGCACCCGCTTCAGCGGCAATGAATACTTCCTGAAGGATCATCAGGTGCAAGGCGCCTGCGTGTTGCCTGGTTCTGCCCAGCTGGAAATGGCGTATCAGGCGGCTTGCGAGGGTCTGCGCATGAACGGCGGCCTGGTACTCAGGAATGTCGTGTGGACAAGGCCAGTCACCGTGGATGGGGCGGGACTGGAGATTCATATCGCCTTGACTCCAGAGGCCGATGGTTCGGTCGGTTATGAAATTTTTGATGATGCCGACACGGTATTCAGCCAAGGCAAGGTGCTGGCCAGCCGGCAGGACCCTGGCGTCACGGTACCGAGCCACGACCTGCCGGCGCTGCACCAGCAATGCGGCGCGGTGCGGGTAGGCGGCAAGGAGTGTCGCGCGATTTTCGAACAGGCTGGCCTGCAATACGGTCCGTCCTTCCAGGCGCTGGGAGAATTGTTGATCGGAGGGCAGCAGGTCATGGCCCATATCTCGCTGCCCCCGATGCTTGCGGAGACTGCCGCGAATTACGTCCTGCATCCAAGCCTGCTGGACGCAGCCTTGCAGGCATCGATCGGCATGCAGCTGCAAGTGGAGGGCGAACAGGCCATGCGCCTGATGCTGCCTTTTGCCCTTGGCGAGCTGGAAGTATTCGCTCCTTGCGAAGCCGAGATGTGGGCGCTGCTGCGTTTCTCTCCCGGCAGCGGCCCGCGCGACGCGGTTCAGAAGCTGGACATCGATCTATGCTCAGCGTCCGGTGCGGTACTGGCGCGCCTGCGCGAGTTCTCTCTGCGCGCGGTGGCCAGCGCTCCGGACCCGGTTCGGACGGAGCAAAAGCCGAAATTGGAGACGGTGGCACCTGGCGGCCGGGCTGAAACCCTGCTTCTGACTCCTGAATGGAGTACGCCGGTGGTGAGCGGCGCTGCACCGGACTTTTCCGGTCATGTCGTGCTCTCATGCGGTGCGGGCGGCATCGATATCGGCGAACTTGAGCCACATCTTGCCGGGCGCTTGGTGTCGCAAACCGGAGACTACGCGGATGCGGCCACCACCTTGCTGGAAGAGCTGCGGCAGCTTCAGCGCCAACCCGGACCGCAAATGCTCCAGCTGCTGCTGCCGGCACGCGCCGACGCTCACACCCTGTGCGGATTGGAAGGCATGTTGCGCAGCGCTAGGCTGGAAAGCCCGCGCCTGACTTGGCAAACCATTTGTACAAATGATCTGAGCGAAGCTTTGGCGGCGTTGGCCGATGGCCGTCGCCGGGGTATTCCCGAACTGCGTTACACGCATGGCCAGGCGCACATCCGCAACTGGAAAGAGTTGCACCCGGCCGGCAATACAGCTCCTTTCTGGAAGCCGCACGGTGTCTATCTGATTACCGGTGGTGCGGGTGGGCTAGGGCTGATCGTGGCGCGTGATATCGCCCGTCAAGCGCAGCATCCCGTTCTGATCCTGACCGGTCGTTCCGCGCTGCAGGCGCCGGTGCAGCAGGCTATGCGCGAGCTGGAGGCGTTGGGCGCCGTGATTCATTACCGCCAGTTGGACGTGGCGGACGCCGATGCGGTCACGCTGCTGGTGCAGCAAATCCCCGAGGAATTTGAAAGCCTGGACGGCATTATCCACAGCGCGGGCATTGTGCGCGACGGCCTGATCGCCCGCAAGACACCGGAACAACTGCTTGAGGTGCTTAGCGCCAAAGTCGCGGGGACGGTCAATCTGGACCAGGCCAGCCGCGACATCGATCTGGATTGCTTCATCTGCTTCTCCTCGCTGGCGGGAGCGCTGGGCAATGTGGGACAGGCTGACTATGCGGCTGCCAATGCCTTCATGGATGCCTTTATCCACGCCCGCTCGGCGTTGGCCGCGCAGGGGCAGCGCCATGGCCGCAGCTTGTCGGTCAACTGGCCTTTGTGGGAGCAGGGCGGCATGCAGGTCGATGCGCGCCAGCGGCAGGCCATGCTGAAGAACTTCGGCATGCAGCCGCTGGAAACGGAAGCGGGATTGCGCGCCTTGCATCAAGCGCTAGCGAGCGGGCTTGATCAGGTGCTGGTACTGGCCGGGGACGGCGTCAGGCTGCGGAAAAGCGTGTTGGGAATGGCGGATCCTGAAGGGACATCGCCGAACAGCCACATCGCAGCGATTGCGGCTGCCGATTCGAATTAATGGAGAGAATTGTGCAAGAACAACTGAAAAAACTGCTGGTCAGCTGGGTTTCCGCGCAAATGAAGGTCAATGCACAGGATATCGACGGCGACACGACCTTGAGCGAATACGGCTTCGACTCTGTGGCCCTGACCGGGCTGGCCAACACCATTGGCCAGCGTCTGGACATCGAGATCACCCCCTCGGTATTCTTTGAACATCCCACGCTGGACGGCCTCTCCGCTTACCTTGCGCGCGAATACGCGGTGCAGTTGGCCCCGAAATTCACGGCAGCCGTGCAGGTCGCGACGCCGGAAAATGTACGCGAAGAGCCGCGTGACATCGCGCCCGCGCGCCGTCGCGGCGGTTACGCAAGACAAGGGCAGGCTTTCGCTACGCTCGCACCGCAGACAGGTGTTGAGCCGGTGGCGATTATCGGCATCAGCGGCCAGTTCCCGATGGCGCGCGATGTGAATGAGTTCTGGCGCAACCTGTCCGAAGGCAAGGACTGCATCAGCGAGATTCCTTCCGCCCGCTGGGATGCCAGCAAGACCGATATCAAATGGGGCGGCTTTATCGATGGCGTCGACCAATTCGATCCGAAGTTCTTCGGCATTTCTCCCAAAGAGGCGGAGCTGATGGATCCGCAGCAGCGCCTCGCGATGATGCATGTATGGAAGGCGCTGGAAGACGCCGGCTATAGCGGCCACGCGCTGGCTGGGAGCGATACGGCCATCTTCATTGGCACCGGCCCGACAGGCTACGGCAATCTGCTGAATCAGGCGGGGTTGGGCGGCGAAGCCTATACGTCCACGGGCAGCGTACCTTCGGTAGGCGCCAACCGCCTGAGTTATATGTTTGACTGGCATGGCCCAAGCGAGCCGGTGGAAACGGCGTGTTCCAGCTCGCTGGTCGCGATACGGCGCGGCGTACTGGCGATCCAGAGCGGCGAATCCTGCGTGGCGGTGGTGGGTGGCGTCAACACCATCGTGACGCCGGAAGCCCACATCAGTTTCAGCAAGGCGGGCATGCTGTGTAAGGACGGCCGCTGCAAGACGTTCTCGGACCAGGCCAACGGCTATGTGCGCGCGGAGGGCGCCGGCATGCTGGTACTGAAAAAACTGTCGGCCGCCGAACGCGATGGCGACCATATCTACGCCGTGGTACGGGGCACGGCCGAGAATCACGGCGGCCGCGCCAACTCGCTGACTGCCCCAAACTCCCGGGCCCAGGCGGAGCTGCTCATTGCGGCATACCGTCAGGCCGGCATTGACCCGCGCACGGTCGGCTACATTGAGGCGCATGGCACAGGTACGGCGCTAGGCGATCCGGTGGAGGTGACGGCGCTGAAATCGGCCTTCAAGGCGTTGTACGCCGGCAGCGGTAGCGGCGACACCGCGGCGCACTGCGGGCTGGGATCGGTGAAATCGAATATCGGACATCTGGAACTCGCGGCTGGCGTGGCCGGCGTGATCAAGGTCCTGCTGCAAATGAAGCACAAAACCCTGGCCAAAAGCCTGCATTGCGAAACGCTGAATCCCTATATTGATCTCAGCGCGAGCCCATTCTACGTGGTGCAGCAGGCGGCGCCGTGGAACGCCTTGCAGGATGCGTCAGGACGCGACTTGCCGCGTCGGGCCGGCGTCAGTTCCTTCGGCTTTGGCGGCGTGAATGCCCACGTGGTACTGGAAGAGTACATTGCCCCTGCGCCGGCCGTGCCACCAGCCGGCCCCGCTATGGTGGTGCTCTCGGCGCGCAACCCCGAGCGCCTGCAGGAACAGGTACAACTGCTGCTGGAAGCGCTCCAGCCGGGCCGGATAGACCCGACCATGCGCCTGGCCGACCTGGCCTTTACGCTACAGACGGGGCGTGAACCGATGGAGGAGCGCCTGGCGATGGTGGCCGATTCATTGGACGATCTACGCTCCCGGCTCGCGGCTTACCTGCGCGGCGACACGAACGCCATCTATCGCGGCCAGCATAAACGCGGCAAGGATGCCATCGCCTCCTTTGGCGCGGATGAAGACCTGGCGCAGACCATCGAGGCGTGGCTGAACAAAGGTAAATTCGATAAGGTGCTCGAGCTGTGGGTCAAAGGCCTGGCTTTCGACTGGAAGACGCTTTACCAGCATGGCGCGAAGCCGCGGCGTGTCAGCCTTCCATCTTATCCGTTTGCGCGCGAGCGTTACTGGGTGCCGGATCAGGCGCGCCAAGCCTTGCCGGCGTCCTTGCTGCATCCTCTGCTGCACCGCAATACTTCCGACTTCTCGGCGCAGCGTTTCAGCAGCCGGTTCTCTGGAAAGGAGTTCTTCTTGGCCGATCACATGGTCCACGGCGTACCGATGCTTCCCGGTGTGGCCCAGCTGGAGATGGCATATAGTGCCGCTGCGGCGGCTTTGGGTAGCAGTGGCAGCCTCGTTTTGCGCCGCATAAACTGGGCGCGGCCGGCCAAGGTTTCCGAAGGGGGGCTTGATCTGCACATCGCGCTGCTGCCTCAAAACGATGGTTCGATCGCCTTTGAAATCTATAGCGAAGCGGGTGAGGCGATGCTGGTCCATAGCCAGGGCGAGGTTCTGCCGCTACCGGAAGCCGGTGCGCACGCCCGGCACAATCTGGCGGAACTGCGGGAACAGTGCGGCAAGGCGCAGTTGGACGCGGAACAATGCTATGCCGCATTTGCCGAGATGGGGCTGCAATACGGCGTGAGTTTCCGTGGCCTGACCTTGCTGCTGGCAGGGCAGGATATCGCGCTGGCGCAGATTCAGCTGCCTTCAGCCGCGCCAGCCGGTGACTTTGTCCTGCATCCGGCGCTGCTGGATGCGGCATTGCAGGCGACGCTGGGCTTGCAGGTTTCGCAGGATGGCGCCGCCCTTGGCACTGGGCTCCTCCTGCCTTTCGGACTGGAAGCCCTGGAGGTCTGCGCTCCGCTTGCCCCGACCATGTGGGCGCTGGTGCGTCGCAGCGCCGGCAGCAGCGCAGACGACGCTGTGCAGAAAATCGATATCGATCTGTGCGATGAGGATGGCACGGTTTGCCTGCGCTTCAAGCAGTTCAGCGTGCGCGCCGTGGGTGCCCCAGCTGCGCGACCGGTTGTTGCACCGCGCCCGGCGGCGGTCCAACCCGCATCGGATGCGCTGCGTGAACAGAGCATCCTGCAGTTCAAAAAATTGATTGGCGGGGCGATCAAGGTTGCCGTCGCCGATATCGACGCCACCGTCAGTTTCGACCAATACGGAATCGACTCCATCCTGGTGATGGAACTGACCGGCGCCTTGCGCGAGGTCTTCGGCAACGACAGCGATATCAGCACCACGATTTTCTTCGAATACCAAAGCATTGAAGAACTGGTGGACCATTTCCTGCGTACCGATCGTGCGGCGCTGGTGCGCTGGACAGGCCTCGGCAGCGCTCCGGCGCACATTCCTGCAGCCCCGCAGGAGGCATCGCCGGAGCGGGCGGATGAGCCCAAGCTGATCGCCAAAATCGCCAGCGCGCGCCGCTTCCTGGCTACAGCCGTTCCCGCGCCATCGCAAGCGTCGGTCAATAGCGCACCCTTCGACGTGGCCATCATCGGCCTGTCGGGACGCTACCCGCAGGCAGACGATGTCAATCAGTTCTGGGAAAACCTGCTGGACGGGCGCAACTGCATATCCGAGATTCCGGCTGAACGCTGGGATAGCGCAAAGGTCTACGACGCGCGTCGTAATCAGCCCGGCAAGAGCTACAGCAAATGGGCGGGCCTGCTGAACGATGTGGCCGGCTTCGACCATTTGTTCTTCAACATAACGCCGCGCGAGGCCCAGATGATCAGTCCACAGGAACGCTTGTTCCTGCAGGAGGCCTATGCATCGATCGAAGACGCGGGCTATACGCCAGCCGGCCTTTGCCCAAGCAGGAAGGTCGGCGTGTTCGTTGGCGTCACCCATGAATACTATGCGACCGGCAGCCGCTTCTGGTCCATCGCCAACCGCGCCTCCTACCTGTTCAACTTCCAGGGGCCGAGCATGGCGGTCGATACCGCTTGTTCGTCCTCGTTGACCGCCGTGCACATGGCGATCGAAAGCCTGCGCTGCGGCAGCAGCGATGTTGCCGTGGCCGGTGGCGTCAACTTGATCCTGGCGCCGGGCCATATGGCCGACCTGTCCGAACTGACGCTGCTCTCCGGCGGCGACAAGTGCAAGGCTTTTGCCGCCGACGGCGACGGTTTCGTGGATGGCGAAGCGGTGGGTGCGCTCGTCCTGAAACCTCTGCAAAAAGCGATTGCCGATGGCGACCATATTTATGGCGTCATCAAGGGCAGCGCAGTGAATTCCGGCGGGAAGACCAATGGATTTTTGGTTCCCGGCCCGAATGCGCAAGCGCGGGTGGTGCAGGACGCACTGGAGCGCGCAGGCGTCGATGCGCGCTGCGTCAGCTATCTGGAGGCGCAAGGCACGGGCAGCAATCTGGGCGATCCTATCGAGATCGCCGGTTTGAACAAAGCTTTCCGCAACTGGACCGGCGACCAGCAGTTCTGCGCCATTGGTACGGCAAAATCCAATGTCGGTCATTGCGAAAGCGCCAGCGGCTTCGTCGGCATCAGCAAGGTACTGATGCAGATGAAGCACGCCACACTGGTTCCCAGCCTGCACGCAGCCAAACTCAATCCGCAGATCGATTTCGCCGCTTCGCCCTTTGTGGTGCAGCAGGCGGCAAGCCCATGGGCGCGTCCTGTGCTGGAGATCGGCGGGCGGCAGCGCGAGTACCCGCGTATCGCCGGGGTGTCGTCTTTCGGTGCCGGCGGCAGCAACGCCCATGTCGTGATCGAAGAGTATATCGCTCCTGTTCGGGAGAGCTCACTCGTGGGACCGGCCCTGATAGTGCTGTCCGCACGCGATGAAGAAGGCCTGCAGCGCCAGGCTGATCGCCTGCTGGATGCCATTGCGCCGGAACGCGGCGCTGCGCTTCCCGCACTGGGCGACCTTGCCTTTACCTTGCAGACCGGCCGTGAGGCGATGGAAGAACGCCTGGCATTGCTGGCCGATTCCATCGGAGACCTGCGCCAGATATTGCAGGCGTTTGCCAACGGCCAGTCGGCCCCGGACGGCGTCTATCGCGGCCAGGCCAAACGCAGTGCTCTAGCGGCGCTGGCCGACGATGAGGACATGAGCCTTACCGTGCAGGCCTGGATTACGAAGGGCAAGTACGGCAAGCTGCTCGATCTTTGGGTGAAGGGATTCACCTTTGACTGGCATGCACTTTATAGCGCGGACGGGGCGAGCAAACCGCGCCGTATCAGCCTGCCAACTTATCCATTCTCCCGCCATCGTTTCTGGACCGATGTGCGCTATCCTGAACAGCCGGAGCTTGCCGCGGCCCTGCGCGGCAACCAGGTGCTGGCGTCGCCGCAAGATAGCGTTGCGGTTGCGCCAGCCGGCACCGCGTTGGACGGCGAGCAAGCCATGCTGGCTGTATGGCGTGCCTTCTTCGGCCGACCCACCCTGCAGGCGGACGACAACTACTTCGACCTGGGCGGCGACTCCCTTCTGGCGACCCAGCTGGTTACCCGGATCGGTCTCGATCTGGGCCTGGAATTGCCGGTCAACGCGGTATTCGAAGCGCCCACGGCCGCGTCCCTGCAAGCCTGGGCCGTGGCGCGCGGCCTGGTTAGCACCATCTCCGCACCTGCGCGCAGCGTGATTCCGCGTTCCCCGCGTACGGCCGGGACGCCGCTCTCATTCGCCCAGCAACGCCTGTGGTTCCTGGACCAAATGGGCAGCCACAATGCGCTGTACAACGTCGCCGGTGCAGTGCGCATGTGTGGAACGCTCGATCATGCGGCGCTGCTGCGTACACTGAATACGGTGGTGCAGCGCCACGAAGCGCTGCGCACCACGTTCGTCATGGCGGATGGAAAACCAGTGCAGGCGATCGCAGCGCAGCTCGATCTGTCGCTGGCCGTGACGGACCTGAGCGGCCTGCCGCCATCGGAGCGCGAAGCCCGCGCCAAATGGCTGCTGCAGGACGAGGCCCAGGCGCCGTTCGACCTTGCGACCGGACCGCTGATCCGCGCGGGCCTGCTGCGCCTCGGCGCGCAAGAGCATATCCTGCTGGTGACCATCCACCACATCGTGTCTGATGGCTGGTCGATGGGGGTACTGGTGCGCGAAGTCGGCGTGCTGTATGCCGCCTATGTGCAGGGCGGATCGTCGCCATTGCCGCCACTGCCTATCCAGTATGCCGACTTCGCGGAATGGCAGCGCCACTGGCTGAGTGGTGCTGTGCTGGGACGGCAACTGGATTACTGGCGCGAGCGCCTGGCAGGCAGTGTGGAATTGCTGAATCTTCCGACTGACCGTCCGCGTCCCGCCGCGGCAACCCATGTCGGCGCCAGCATGCCATTCTCGATTCCCGCCGCATTGACGGCCAAGCTGCGGAAGCTGAGCCGCGGCAAAGACGCCAGCTTGTTCATGACGCTGTGCGCCGCCTTCAATGTGCTGTTGGCCCGCTATTCCGGCCAGAATGACGTTTGCATCGGTACGCCGATCGCCAACCGCAACCATGCCGGGCTCGAAGGCCTGATCGGCTTCTTCGTCAACACCCTGGTGCTGCGTACGCAAGTGGACCTGGAACAAAGCTTCAATGCGCTGCTGGAGCAGGTGCGCGGACATACGCTGGAAGCCTATGCCCATCAGGACGTACCTTTCGAACACCTGGTCGAGACGCTGCAACCGAAACGTCACGCCAGTTATACGCCGCTGTTCCAGGTCATGCTGGTTCTGCACAACACGCCGATGGGGGAACTGGTTCTGCCGGGCCTGGCCATGACACAACTGGAGAGCGAAGGCGTATCGTCGAAGTTCGACTTGAGCCTGGTGCTACGCGAAGGCGAGGGTGCACTGGCGGGCTGTATCGAATATGCCACCGACCTGTTCGACGCCGCCACCATTGCACGCATGGCCGAACACTTCACCCGTTTGCTGCAAGCCGTTGCGGACGATCCCGCGCGCGCGCTCGACACTCTCCCGCTATTGGGTGAGGCGGAACGCCAACAGCTGATTCACGGTTGGAACGATGGCGCACGCGCTAATCCCGCGCATGCCAGCACCATTTCGCAGCTGTTCGAACAGCGCGCGGAACGCCATCCAGGCAGCCTTGCGCTGACCTGCGGCGGCAGCAGCATGAGCTATGGGGAACTGAACCAGCGTGCCAACCAGCTTGGGCATCAGTTGCGTGCCCTCGGCGTAGGACCGGATGTACTGGTCGGTGTTTGCGCCGAACGCTCGCTGGAAATGGTAGTGGCCTTGCTCGGCGTGCTGAAGGCGGGTGGGGCTTATCTGCCGCTGGACCCTGCCTATCCCGCCGAGCGCCTGGCGCATATGCTATCCGATGCGCAGCCGGCCGTTCTACTGGCCCAGGATCATCTGGTCGGGCGCTTATCCACCGGCGGCATTGATGTCGTCAGCCTGAACCTGCAAAAGACCTCGCTGGCGCGCTACTCCACGCAGAATCCGCAGCAGGCGGCAGGCGCCGAACATCTGGCATACGTCGTCTACACCTCGGGATCGACAGGCCGACCGAAAGGTGTGCCGGCCACGCACCGCAACGTGCTGAGTCTGGTGATTGACGCCAGCTATTGCGCCCTGGACGAAAGCGACAGCGTCCTGCAATTTGCACCGCTGTCGTTCGATGCGGCGACCTTTGAAATCTGGGGCGCGCTGCTGAACGGTGCGCGCCTGGAGATCTTCCCGGCGGCCTTCGAATCGCTGCAGCAGCTGGCGTCTGTGCTGGAGCGCTCGTCCGTCACCACCTTGTGGCTGACGGCGGCGATGTTCAACCAGATGGTCGATCATCATCCGGCCAGCCTGGCGAAACTGCGCCATGTACTGGCCGGCGGCGAAGCGCTGTCGATGGCGCATGTGAAACGATTCGTGCAGGCTAGCGCAGGACAGGTGCGCCTGACGAATGGCTACGGTCCGACCGAGAATACGACCTTCAGCTGCTGCCACGACATTGGTGATGACGCGCTCCGCCTCGGATCCATTCCGATCGGCCGCGCCATCGCCGGCAGGCAAGCCTATGTGCTCGACACCAAGCTGGAACCGGTTCCGGTCGGGGTGGCGGGCGAATTGTATCTGGCGGGTGATGGCCTGGCGCGCGGTTATCTGAACCGCCCGGACCTGACGGCCGAGAAATTCCTGCCTTGCCCGTATGCCGAGCAGGCCGGCGCGCGTATGTACCGCTCGGGCGACCTGGTACGCCGCCTGGCCGACGGCAGCATCGAGTTCCTGGGACGTATCGACCATCAGGTCAAGATTCGCGGCTTCCGTATCGAGCTGGGCGAGGTCGAGGCCGCGCTGACGGAGCTGCCTTATGTACGCGAGGCGGCGGTCCTTGCGCGTGAGGATGATAATGGCGGCAAGCGCCTGGTGGCCTATCTGGTTGGACAACCTGGCCAGGCAATTCCCGATACGGCGGATCTGCGCGCCATCCTGCTGCGTGCACTGCCCGAATATATGGCGCCGCGCCACTTCGTGGTGCTGGAGGCGCTGCCGCTCACGCCTAACGGCAAAATTGATCGCAGCGCCTTGCCCCTGCCGGCCATGGGCGGCGATGCGGAAGGCTATGTTGCGCCACGCACGCCGGATGAAGAGAAAATGGCGCGCATCTGGGCCGAAGTGCTGCAGTTAGGGCAGGTGGGGGTGCACGACAACTTCTTCGACCTGGGCGGCCATTCGCTGCTGGCGACTCAGCTCGTACAGCGCGTGAATGCCGGCTTCCAGGTCGAGGCCACACTGCACGGTGTCTTCGCCGCGCCGACCGTGGCGGAACTGCTGGCGCAGATCCTGCCTGCGCAGGCCGCAGCGGCCAGCCCAGCCCCACAAAGCGCTGCCGCCACAGTATGTGCCGATGGGCCGGGCGATCCGGCAGCGGCGCCGCTTGGCGAAAGCTATCCGGTGTCGTTCTCCCAGCAGCGCCTCTGGCTGGTGGACCAGGTGGGCGGCAGCAGTGCCCTGTATAACATCCCGGTAGCAGTGCGCATGAGCGGTAAGCTCGATCGCGCCGCGCTGCAAGCGGCCTTGAACGATATCGTCCAGCGCCACGATACACTGCGCGTCTGTTTCGACAGCATCGACGGCACCCCGGTCCAGCGTATCCTGCCGCAGCTGAACATCGTGCTGGGAGCCGCCGACTTGCGCGCGCTGCCGCCCCAGGAACGCGAAGAGCGCGCCCATGAGCTGCTGATGGACGAGATCAAGCAGCCCTTCAACCTGCAAACCGGACCGCTGATCCGCGCCAGCCTGGTGCAGAAGGGCGAGCTGGATTACCTGTTGCTGATGACGATGCACCATATCGCATCGGACGGCTGGTCAATGGGGATCCTGGTGCGCGAGATGGGCATGCTGTATGCCGCCCACGCTTATGGCGCGCCTGCTGCACTGGCGCCGCTGCCGATGCGCTATGTCGATTTCGCGCAATGGCAGCGCCAGTGGCTGAGCGGCGACGTTCTGGAGCGCCAGCTGAATTACTGGAAGCGCCAGTTGGCCGACGGTCCTACGTTGCTGACGCTGCCGACCGACCGGCCGCGTCCTGCCGCCCAAAGCCATGCCGGTGCGGCGCAGTCTTACGCGATTCCGGCCAAACTGGTGGCGCGCCTGCAGGCGCTGAGCCGTCAAGCCCACAGTACGCTGTTCATGACGCTGGCCGCCGCCTTCAACGTACTCCTGGCACGCTATGCCAACCAGAGCGATATCTGCATCGGTACCCCAATCGCCAACCGCAATAACGCGGATATCGAAGGCCTGATCGGCTTCTTCGTCAATACCCTGGTGCTGCGTACCCAGGTCGATCTGAAGCAGGACTTCAACAGCCTGCTCAAACAGGTGCGCGACAACACCCTGGATGCGTACTCCCACCAGGATGTACCGTTTGAACAATTGGTTGAAGCCGTGCAGCCGGAACGCCACGCCAGCTATGCGCCGTTGTTCCAGGTGATGCTGGTCTTGCAGAACGCGCCAATGGGCAAGCTGGAAATGCCAGGACTGGAGCTGGAACGCATGCCGAACCAGGGCCTGACGGCAAAGTTCGACCTGACTTTGGCCCTGACAGAGGAAAACAATGCACTGAGCGGCTACTTCGAATACGCGACCGATCTGTTCGACGCGGGCACTATTGAGCGCATGGGCCAGCACCTGACGCATCTGCTGGAAGCGATTGCCGCCAACCCGGCTTGTCCGGTTGGACTGCTGCCGATGCTGGCCGACGCAGAGCGCCACATGCTGTTGCGTGGCTTTAACGATACCGCCACCGTTTATCCGGCTATTCAAGGCGATACGCAGACCCTGCACCAGCTGTTCGAAGCCCAGGTGGCGCGCACGCCGCATCACCAGGCCGTGGTGTACGAGGGCCGCAGTCTGACGTATGCGGAACTGAACGCTCGCGCCAACCAATTGGCGCGCCATCTGCGCCAGTTGGGCGTGGGACCGGATTCCCTGGTCGGCCTGTGCACCGAGCGTTCTCTGGAGATGATTGTCGGCCTGTATGGTATCCACAAGGCCGGCGGCGCTTACGTGCCGTTGGAGCCGAGCTATCCGCAAGACCGCCTCGCCACCATCGCGCAGGATGCCGCCGTCAAAGCCATCCTTACCCAGCAGCACCTGCTGGAGAACGTGCCTACGGTGCCTGGTATCCCGGTCTTCAGCCTTGATAGCGACGCCAGCGAGCTGGCAGCTTACGACAGCACGAACCCGGAAAACTTCACCCAGCCGAATAACCTGGCGTATGTGATCTACACATCGGGCTCCACCGGTAAGCCGAAAGGCGTGGGCATCGACCAGCGCGGCATTGTCAACCGCCTGAAATGGATGCAGGCCGAATACCTGCTGACCCCTGCCGACCGCATCATGCAGAAAACGCCGTTCAGCTTCGACGTCTCGGTGTGGGAATTCTTCTGGCCCCTGATTGAAGGCGCCACCCTGGTAGTCGCCAAGCCGGGCGGTCACCAGGACGTGATGTACCTGGCCAGGTTGATCGACGCGGAACGGATCACCACCATGCACTTCGTGCCGCCTATGCTGGAGGTCTTCCTCAACGAAGCCGAAGGCGATTGCGGCAACACGCTGCGCCAGGTCATGTGCAGTGGCCAGGCCTTGCCGATGGAGCTGCAGCAGCGCTTCTTCTCGAAATGGCAGCACGTGGAACTGCATAACCTGTACGGCCCGACCGAGGCATCGGTGGACGTCACTTACTGGCAGTGTCACGCGCAGAGCATGCTCTCCTGCGTCCCGATCGGAAAGCCGATCGCCAATATCCAGATCCATATCCTGGATGCCGAATTCAATCCGGTGCCGGTCGGCGTGGTCGGCAACCTGTATATCGCCGGTATTGGCCTGGCGCGCGGCTATGTCAACCGGCCGGACCTGACGGCGCAGACCTTTATTCCGAACCCTTATAGTGCAGAACCGGGCGCGCGCATGTATCTGTCGGGCGACCTGGCCCGCTATCTGCCGGACGGGAATATCGAGTATCTGGGCCGCAGCGACCATCAGGTCAAGATCCGTGGCCTGCGCATCGAGCTGGGCGAGATCGAATCGGCCATCGCGGCGCAGGAAGCGGTGCGCGACACCGTGGTGCTGGCGCGGCCGGATGAACGCGGCATTCCGCGTCTGGTCGCCTATCTGGTGGCGCACGGCGGTCAAGCCTTGCCGGACGATGCCGCGCTGCGTGCCGTCCTGCTGCAAAGCCTGCCGGACTACATGGTGCCGGATTATTTCGTCGCGCTGGACCTGATGCCGCTCACGTCGAACGGCAAGGTTGACCGCAAGGCGCTGCCGGCGCCGGATATGAGCCGGGAAGAGGCCGTGTACGTGGCGCCGCGCAACCGCCGCGAGGAAACCATGGCCGGCATCTGGGCCGACATCCTGTCGCTGGAGAAGGTCAGTGTCGAGGATGACTTCTTCGCGCTGGGCGGCCACTCCCTGTTGGCGACCCAGCTGATGTCGCGCATCAAGAAGACCTTCCAGATTGAGCTGCCATTGCGTGATCTGTTCGACGCGCCGACGGTCGCCTTGCTGTGCGCGAAGCTGCCGCCGGACGAAGAGGAGGCCAGTGCCGCCGTCGCGCCGCCGACGCAGCAGCAGCCTGCGCTGCCCCTGTCTTTTGCCCAGCAGCGGCTCTGGTTCCTGAACGAGTTTGAGCCGGGCAGCGCATCCTACAACCTGCCTTCGGTCATGCGCATCAGCGGCATGCTCGATGCGGCGGCCCTGGAACGCGCCCTGAATGAAATCGTGCGCCGCCACGAGGCGCTGCGCACCAGTTTCCGCATGGGTGATGGCGCGCCGGTACAAGTGATCGCGCCACAGCTGCATTTGCCGCTGCCATTGACGGACCTGAGCGCGCTGCCCGCTTCGGAACGGCAGGCCAGGGCACTCTGGCTGACACAGGACGAAGCCCAGGCACCGTTCGACCTGGAGGCCGGGCCCGTGCTGCGCAGCAGTCTGCTGCGCCTGGCGCCGCAGGAGCATCTGCTGCTGCTGACAATTCACCATATCGCTGCCGATGGCTGGTCCCTGGGGGTGCTGATGCGGGAAATGGGGACGCTGTACGCCGCCTTCACGCAGGGGCAGCCTTCGCCGCTGCCCGAGTTGCCCATCCAGTATGCGGAATTCACCCGCCGCCAGCGCGAGTGGCTGAGCGGAGAGGTGCTGGAGCGCCAGCTGGCGTACTGGGCGCGTCGGCTGGACGGCGTTCCCGGCTTGCTGCAACTGCCGACCGACCGTCCGCGTCCGCCGATGCCAAGCCATCGCGGCGCCCAAGTGGCGCTGGCATTCCCGCCTGAATTGAGCGCGCGGCTGCGCGCCTTCAGCCTGCAAAAGCAAAGCACCCCGTTCATGGTCTTGTGCTCCGCCTTCAACGTGCTGCTGGCGCGGTACTCGGGGCAGGACGATATCTGCATCGGTACCCCGATCGCCAACCGCAACCGGGACGATATCGAAGGCCTGATCGGCTGCTTCGTCAACACCCTGGTGCTGCGCACACAGGTCCAGCTGGGGCAAAGTTTCTCGGCCTTGCTGGAGCAGGTCAAGCAGAACACGCTGGATGCCTATGCCAATCAGGACATCCCGTTCGAACAACTGGTGGAACGCCTGCAGCCCGAACGCAATCCCAGCTATTCGCCGCTGTTCCAGGTGATGCTGGTGCTGCAGAACATGCCGTCCGGTCCTTTGGAA
Organism: Pseudoduganella violaceinigra DSM 15887; assembly: GCF_000425385.1. Taxonomy (GTDB): domain Bacteria; phylum Pseudomonadota; class Gammaproteobacteria; order Burkholderiales; family Burkholderiaceae_D; genus Rugamonas; species Rugamonas violaceinigra. The sequence continues at coordinate 504,194 of NZ_AUDI01000004.1, forward strand.
CTGCCTGGCTTCCGCATCGATACGGTGCCTCCTGAAAGCGCCACCGCCAAGTTCGACCTGACCTTGATCCTGGCGGAAGGAAAAAACGGCTTGGAGGGCAGCCTGGAATATGCCGCCGAGTTGTTTGATGCCGCCACGATCGAACGCATGGGGCGCCATTTCGTCCGCTTGCTGCAAGCGATCGTCACGGATCCGGACCGTCCGCTCGGCGATCTGCCGCTGATGCGCGAGGACGAGCTGCATCGCATGCTGCGGCAATGGAACGAGACCGATCTGCCGTCGCTGCCAGCGCACGGGACCCAGACCATGCACCAGTTAGTGGAAGACCAGGTTGCGCGCACGCCGCAGCGCGTGGCCCTGATGCACGAGGGCCGTGCTGTCAGCTACGCCGAGCTGAATGGGCGAGCCAACCGGCTGGCCCATTATCTGCGCGGCCAGGGTGTGGGGCCGGACGATCTGGTCGGCGTATGCATGGAGCGTTCGGCCGATATGGTGGTCTGCCTGTTGGCCGTGCTGAAGTCCGGCGGTGCATATGTACCGCTGGACCCGGCATATCCCGCAGAGCGGGTCGCCGCCATGCTGGGAGATGCGCAACCCAAGGTGTTGCTGACGCAAGAACAACTGCTGGCCAAGCTGCCCGTGTTGGCGGGGGTGACCGTATTCTGCGTCGACGCACAACAGCAGCAACTGGCTTCCCATAGCGATGAAAACCCGGTCAACCGCACCCTGGGCCAGCATCTGGCCTATGTGATCTACACCTCCGGCTCGACGGGAAGGCCGAAGGGCGTGGCGATCCAGCACTTGAATGCGGCGGTCTTCATCCACTGGGCCCTTGGGCAATTCGACGCCGCCTGGCTGGACAAGATGCTGGCATCGACTTCGATCTGCTTCGATCTGTCGATCTTCGAAATCTTCGTCCCCCTCAGCATGGGCGGATCGGTCTGGGTGGTGCGGAATATCCTGGACTTTGCCGAAAGGGCGGAGCAATTCCCCGTCACCCTGGTGAATAGCGTGCCTTCGGCCATGGCCGAAGTTGCGCGCAGCACGACCTTGCCAGCCTCGGTGAAGGTGGTGAATCTGGCCGGCGAGGCCTTGCCGAACGCCCTGGCGCAGGCGCTCTACCAGCAGGAGCCGGTGCAGCGGGTATTCAACCTGTACGGTCCCTCGGAAGATACGACTTATTCCACCTGCGCCCTGGTGGAGAAGGGCGGCGATGCGGCCATCAGCATCGGCAAGCCGATCGCCAATACCCAGGCCTATATCGTGGATGCCCGCCTCAATCCCGTTCCGCTGGGCGCTGCTGGTGAGCTATGCATCGCCGGCGACGGCCTGGCGCGCGGCTATCTGCACCAGCCGGGCCTGACGGCGGAGAAATTCATCCCCAATCCCTTCGGCAAAACCCGCGGCACCCGCATGTACCGTACCGGAGACCTGGTGCGGCAGCGGGCGGACGGCATGCTCGAATATCTGGGCCGGATCGACCATCAGGTCAAGATCCGCGGCTTCCGCATCGAGCTGGGCGAGGTCGAAACCGCACTGCAGGCACTGGCCGGCGAGGCCGTGGTGCTGGCGCGCGAAGACCACGCTGGCGACAAGCGCCTGGTCGCTTATCTGGCGGCGGGCGAGGGCAGGACGGTACCGGACGCCGAATTGCTGCGCGCCGGCTTGCTGCGTACCCTGCCGGAATACATGGTCCCCAGTCATTTCGTGACACTGGAGCGCATGCCGCTCAATCCGAACGGCAAGATCGACCGCAAAGCCTTGCCTGCGCCGGACATGACGCGCGCGTCGGCCGCGCATGTCGAACCGCGTGGGGCGATGGAAGTACAACTGGCGGCCATCTGGCAGGAAGTTCTCAAGGTCGAGAAGGTCGGTGCGACCGACGATTTCTTCGCCCTCGGCGGACATTCGCTGCTGGCGGTGCACTTGATCTCGGCCATCCGCCGCAAGCTTGACGCGGAAATCGCGGTGCGCGACCTGTTCGTCCACCCAAGCCTCCAAGCGCTGGCCGCTTTCCTTGACACGCACAAGCACGCCGGGCGCCATCCCAACCTGGTGCCGATCCGTCCCGCCGGCAGCCAGGCGCCGCTCTTCCTGATTCATCCAGTTGGCGGCGAGGTGCAGTACGCCTACGATCTGGCGCGCCATCTGGATGCCTCGCTCCCGGTTTACGGCTTGGCCGCCAGCGGCTGGGCGCAAGGCGAAACGCCGCGCGCCAGCATCGAGGCCATGGCTGGTGCCTACCTGGAGGCGATCCGTCAGGTACAGCCGTCCGGGCCCTATTCGCTGGCGGGATGGTCACTGGGCGGCATGGTTGCTTACGAAATCGCCCAGCGCCTGCACGCGGCCGGTGAGCGCGTGCGCTTCCTCGGCATGATCGACAGCGGCAGCAGCGCCAATCTGCGCGCCACAATGACGCTGGCTGCCAATGGCGAGTTTGACCAGGCCTGCGCCTTTTTGCAGTGGGTGAGTGACCTGCATCCAGGCCTCGATATACAGCGCCACACGGCCGTCGCGCAACTGCTGGAGCTCGGGCGCCGCAATGAGCTGGACGCCATGATCGCCTTGTGCAAGCGCGAGCAAATCCTCGATAGCCGTCTGGATGACGATTTCGTGCGGCGCACGGTCGCCATCTACCAAGCTGGTGGGAAGGCGGCGCTGGCCTATGAGGCACCGGCCCCCGCAGGCACGGTCCATCTGTTCAGCGCCGAGCGTGCACCCGGGGTCGACGCCACGCTGGGATGGCGCAAACTGTTGGGCGGCAGCCTGCAACACATCACGATCGGCGGCAGCCACGCCACCATCGTCAAACCGCCGCATATCGAAAAACTGGGCAAAGGCATCAGCGCCGCCCTGAGCAGCGCTGCGCCGGCCGCCAGCACCAACGATAGCCGGGTCGCATAAAAATACCTAAGGAGATGCATATGTCGGATACTTCTACACTTTCCATGAGCCCTGAAGCCGGGGAACCGGTCCAGCTCAAATACTCGCGCACGATAGCCGATCTGCCGGGCCCCAAACCCAGCCCCTTTTTCGGCAACCTGCTGCAGCTTGACCGCAAGCGCATCCACGTCACCGTGGAAAACTGGATTCGCCAGTTCGGCCCGATCTTTCGCTTCAAGATCCTGAACCACAACGTGGTTGTGGTTTCCGACTATGCGGTGGTATCAAGCCTGCTGCGCGACAGGCCGGCCGGCTTCCGCCGCCACCAGGCCGGCGTCACCATCATGAAGGAGCTGAAGATCGACGGCGTGTTCGGCGCGGAAGGCGATGCCTGGCGCCGCCAGCGCAAGCTGGTCATGCGCGGCATGAACGCCGAAGTGGTGCGCAATTTCTTCCCCACCATGGTGAACATGACCGAGCGCTTGATGTTGCGCTGGAAGGCGGCGCTGGAAGCGGGGAAGCCGGTCAATGTGCACCGCGACCTGAAGGCGATGTCGCTGGACGTGATCGTGGCCCTGGCTATGGGCTTCGAACTGAATGCCATTGACTCCGACGGCAATCAGCTGCAGCGCGATATCGACGGCCTCTTCATGCGCCTTGGCCAGCGCATGAACGCCATCTTCCCGCATTGGCGCCGCGTGCGCCTGCCGCGCGACCGTGATGCCGACGCGTCGGCTGACCGCATCGAGTTGGCGGTGAAGGACTTCATCCAGAAAACACGCGAACGCATCAAAAACAACACGCAGCTACGCGAGAAACCAGGCAATATGCTCGAGGCGATGATCGTGGCCAGCGAAGAGGAAGGCAACGATTTCACCGACCAGGAATTGATCGGAAACGCCATCACTGCCGTGCTGGGCGGCGAGGATACGACCGCCAACTCCATCGCATGGATGATCAATAACCTGGTGCAGAACCCCGCCGCCGCCGCCAAGCTGGCCGCCGAAGCCGACGCCGTGCTGGGCGAACAACGCTTCATCCAGGACTGGGAGATGCTGACGAAGCTGACTTACCTCGATGCCGCGCACAATGAAAGCCAGCGTCTGAAGTCCGTGGCGCCGGTGTTTGGCCTGGTCAGCAACGAGGCATGCGTTGTGGCCGACACCTTCTTCCCCAAAAATACCGTGGTCTTCGCCTCCGCCGTCGGCGCCAGCTTCGACGAGAACCACTTTCCGCAGTCCAGCCAGTTCCAGCCGGAGCGCTGGATTTTCGACGAGAAGCCGGACGAAGCCAATGACCCGAACCGCAAGCTCTTCCCCTTTGGCGGCGGCACGCGCCTCTGCCCCGGGCGTTTCCTGGCGCTGACGGAAATCCGCATGGTGATTGCCATGTTGTTCCGTAATTTTGAGATCGAACCTGATCCCAAGGCCTTGCCGGTGAAGGAAGTGATGAACTTCTTCATGGTTCCCAGCGGTGTTCCGGTGCGCCTGAAATTGCGCGCCTGATGCCGGTAGACAGATTTTTAAACGGATCGGAATTGAATATGACAAGCAATCCGGCTAAGCGCGACAGCAATGCCGCCATGCCCTTTATCATGCTGACGGTGCTGATCGACATGATGTCGGTCGGTCTGAGCATGCCTGTGCTGGCCCCGCTGATGGGTAGCTTCACCACTTCGCCGGCCGACCAGGCCTTCTGGTATGGCGTGGTAGTGGTGGCCTTCGCCATCGGGAACTTCTTTGGCTCGCCGATACTGGGCGCGCTGTCCGACGCCTATGGCCGCCGCCCGGTCCTGCTGCTTGGCTTTTGCGGCCTGGCGCTGAACTTCTTTGCCACCGGCTTTGCCACGTCGTTGTGGATGCTGGTGGCGGTGCGCCTGGTCGGTGGCGCCATGCAGGCCAATGGCGCGGTGGCCAACGCCTATGTGGCCGATATCACCGCTACGCCAGAAGAAAGGGCGCGCCGCTTCGGCATGCTGGGCGCGATGTTCGGCCTCGGCTTTATTCTGGGACCGGTCCTGGGCGGGCTGCTTGGGGCGATCAATCTGCAGCTGCCCTTTATCGTGTCGGGCAGCCTGGCCTTGGTCAATCTGCTGTACGGCTGCTTCGTACTGCCGGAATCGCTGCCGCCGTCGCGCCGCCGCCCGTTCTCCTGGCGCATGGCCAATCCTTTCACCTCGCTGCGTGCGCTGGCGCGGTTGGACGGCAATGGCCGTCTGGTCACGGCGTTTGCGCTGACCACGCTGGCGCAAACCATCGGCTTTATCATCTGGGTCATTTACGGCAATTTCAAATTCGGCTGGGGACCGCAGGAAAGCGGCTGGTCGGTAGCCGCCATCGGTGTGATGTCGGTGATTGTGCAGGGGGTGCTGTTGAAAGGGCTGCTCAAGGCTCTGGGTCCCCACCGCCTGGCCATGGCCGGCATGTTCTCCGCCTCGGTTGCCAACTTGCTGTATGGCCTGGCGAACGAAGGCTGGATGTTCTACGCGATCATTGTGGCAAATGGCCTGGGTTATATCGTCACCTCGACAATCCAAAGCATCATCTCCAGCTCGGCCGATGCGCGCAGCCAGGGCAATACCATGGGCGCGGTCAGCTCCGCCGGCAGCCTGATGGCGGTGGCGGCGCCGGTGATCGGCGCGCCGCTGCTGGCCATGATTTCGGAAATGCCGCGCAGCGACTGGCGCATGGGCGCGCCGTTCTATTTTTGCTGCCTGCTGCAGGCCAGCGCAGCGCTCTTCGCCTTGTGGCAATTCCGGCGCAATCGTGGACGGGTTGCCGCAACCGAGCCGGCAGCAGAGGCGGCGGGTTGATATGAGGGAGCGGGATGCTAGCCGTTGAAACTGAATGGAAGGCTGCCAGCGCCGGGCCGCAAGCCTTGCCCGGCTTTTGCGGACACTCGCGGTTGCGCTTGCCGCTCGCGGGCCGCGCTTGCGATGCGCAACTGCTGCGTTACGATGCCGCTGGTTTCCATGTATCTGCTTTTGCCGCTGCGGGCATCGCAATGCCTGCGACGATAGAGAGAAGCGTGCAAAAACGCCAGGCTGAATTCTTTTTTGGCCGCCTTGCCGCTGCTTTGGCGATCCAGGAACACGGCCATGCGGCGGGACAGGTGACGATAGGGGCCATGCGGGAGCCCGTATTCCCGGCCGCGCTGGCAGGAACGATCACCCATACCGGCTCGGTCGCAGCGGCCGCCGTGTTGCCCGCGTATTACTGTCAGGGCTTTGGCATCGATATCGAACAGCCCATTGCAGCCAGCTCCATCGACAGCGTGGAACAGCTGGTGCTTGACCGGTTCGAGCGCATTCTGCTGCAAGGGCTGGCGCAACTGCCATATCCGACGGCGCTGGCACTGGTCTTTTCCGCCAAAGAGAGCTTTTACAAAGCCGTGGCGCGCGCAGTGGGCCGCATCTTCGATTTTTCCGCCTTGCGCCTGGAAGCCTTCGACTTGACGGCGCAACGTATGCGGTTCGTGACGCAGGAGGCGCTGTGCGCTGACTGGCCAAGCGGACGCCGATGCGAAGTCGCCTTCTGCTTGCTGGCCGGCGGCGAGGTGTTGACGGCCTTCAGCTGGTAGCGTCGTGATGACCGTGGTCCACAGCAGGCGGTGCTCCCGAAGCCCTAGAGGTATATGACCGACTCAGGTACGGCATCGGCGTCCGTCAGCGGCTCGCCCTGTTCCCAGATCTTTTCCAGATTTGCTCGTACGATATCGAGTCGCGTGGAGACGCCTCGCTTGCCAGGAAAACGCGCCTGATTCATCGCCTGCAGTTCCAAGGTGCGTTCGTCCTGGCGTGCCACCTTATGCAGGAACGGGTAGACGAGCCAGCGCACCGCCCAGCGAGGCGCCCAGCGGTTTTCGACATGCATCGTAGTAAACACATGCGTGTGGTCCTGGGTTTCCGGCGTGAAGTGGAGCGTGATCCGAATCACACTGCCATTTGCGTACACATACTCGATCTGCGCCGATCCCGCGCCGGCAAAGTGCAGCTTTTCCGAAACGCGCGGCGACTCGAATAGTCGGAACAGGATCCCTGACTGGGCAGCCTGATCGCGGTAGTTCACGACGAATCCTTCGCCGGTGATATCGAGCTTAACCCGTACGGCCGAACGCGGCGCATCTGGTTTTCTTACCAGGCCGGGATGCACGGTGTGCGTATGGAGCGGATCCAGGAAATTCTCGATCACGTCGACAATGTAGCCGCGCCAGTGCAGCTGGTTCAGAAACTTGCGGGAATCCGGCAGAAACTTAGCGACCATCTCGGGAGGCGCGGCGTCACCCTCGGCCGCGAGCCGCACCCAGACCATGCCATCCAGTTCGCGTACTGCAATCGTGCGCGCGCCCACTTTGGGCAGGCAGTCGCCTTGCGCCAGCCCCGGTACGGCCTTGCAGCGGCCATCGGCGCCGAACACCCAGCCATGGTAGGCGCACTCGATGCCGGTGGGTGTCACACGACCTGCGGATAGCGGCACCTGCCGGTGTGGGCAGCGGTCTTCCATCGCGACGATTCCACTGTCCAGGCGCATCAGCACGAGCGGGCGGCCGAGCACCGTTACGGCCAGCGGTTTATGGCCGATCTTGTCAGCGATGGCAGCGACGAACCAGCGTTTGCTAATGGAAGGGTGCCAGGTCGTCATAGCTTGAAACGCCGCATTAGGGGAACTCCTATCTTGTTGGTCAATGCGCTCAGTACCCCAACCGCGCGCCGCGTGGATTTCGGCATGTGAGAAACCAGGACCGCGCTGTATTCGATGGCGGGCGTCCCGCCGCGCAAGCGCTTGAAGTGCGCGGCACCGGCGCTCAGATTGATATTAGACCCGGTGGCCATCGCTTGTTCGAAGACACATGCCATCAGCAGCCGGTACATTCCCAGCGATTGCGGCAGGGCCGTTTCGTAGCCGACGATGGGGGCGGTAAGCATCCCGTCCTGCGCGAAGATGCCGACCACGGCTTGTAGTTCGCCTGCATTGTCACGGAAGCCATGGAAGCGGAGAAGGCCCGCCGCGTGCCAGCGCTCGATGAAGCGGGCCGTATATCGGGGATTCAGCATCGAGTACTTTTCAAGGTATAGCCGGCGGTATAAGGTCTGGATGCGCAAATAATCGGCTTGCGTGAAATCGCTGCCGTCGGTGCGTTTCATCGATGTCTTGGAGAGCAGCATCAGGTCACGCTTCAGACCCTGATGGCGCTTCACCTTTGATGGCAGGTCATCAAACAGGTAGACTTGGCGGCTGGGCACCATCTGAAATCCTTGCGCGGCCAGCGCGGCGATCCAATCCTGGTTCAGGATGCTGTTCAGCGAGCGGAACCACAAGGCATGTTGCGGCCAGCGTTCCCGGGCGTTCTGCACCAGGTTCTCGAGCCACGGGGAGTCGAGGGGGGGATAGAGATTTGTGCTCAACAGCCAGTTATTCAGCGTGACCGCGCGGTCGATGACGGCGCGCTCGAGGACCCGTCCGTAGGCGCGACAGACCAGCCCTAGTGGCGCGCCGATGATGGGGTGAACATTGCGATGTAGCTCTTCCAGCGCGTAGTCACAATAGGTCGTCAATGGAGAGCACACCCAGGCATTGCCTTTCTCGCCATCGTTGACGGTGACCGGCAGCGACCGGCCGTCGACCATCAGCAACGCCACCTCGGTCCGCAGGTTGTCCGCGAACACGCGCGGATCCGTCCCACAGTGAATGACGCCAAACGCCGCCGCGCTGCTGGTGAACGTCGTCGTCGACTGGTTGGGGGGAAGCGTGTTCATAGATGGGCCAGTGCCTCGCCATCCCATTCGATATCGCGGGTGGCCGCTTCGCGCAGTGTGCAGCGCTGGCGCCGCGATAGCAGCAGATACGAGCCGATGTCGGCTACTGCGCCGACCAGCGGAACGCGGTCGCCAGTCACGCCGATCACATCGTCCGCCGCCAAAAAATCACGGCGCCATGCGGCGATGCGGCCGCTTGCCAGCGCTTGGCCCAGTCCAACGCTCGCCATGACCGGAGCGATCATTCGTGCCCGTAGCGTGGAAGGCGTGACCAGCCCCGGCGTGGCGCCGGCAAGGGCGGCGGGCAATGCATCCCCGGTCCCGAACAGATGCACGCCACTGATGGCCCTTGGATTGCACTCGATGACCGCCGGGTCGTCGTTGCCGGCGTCGATCCAGTCGAATGAAATCTGTCCGGTGAAGCGCTGCTGTGCGACAAAGCGCGCGACGAACGCGGCGATGCGCTGCGACGCATGGTGTGCAAAATAATAGCTCGAGCTACGCTTCAGGCGGTACTTTGGCAGGTAGACCGCGTGGGCCGTCAGCACTCCCTGGTCGGCAACACTGTACGAGCATAGTTCCTGCCCGTGGCGATAGTGCTGCACAATCCAGCGCCCCATTTCCGCCAGTTCTGGTGCGTCGGCCGGAATCCCGTCGGCAAAGAGCCGTACGTGGACGCCGAAGCGCGAAAACTCCGGCTTGAGCACGACCGGCGCGCCGTTTGCCCATTCTTTAGCTTCACCGATGTTGCGGACCTGTGCGCTGGCCGGCGCGTTGCCGCCGCATTCGCTGGCAAGCTGCAAAAAGTCCCACTTGCTGTGCAGGGTGCGCAGTTTGTCGAAGTCGTCCGCGAGGACGCGACATGACGACGGCAGCGCGTACCGGTAGCGAGACAGGTAAAACACTTCCTCGCAAGTGGGAATAACAAGATCGATCGCGTGGCGCCTGATGGCGTCCGACAGGCCCGCGATAAACGCGGCCGGATCGAAGCGCGGTGACGCCAGCGAAACCGTTGACCCCACCGCACGGGACCAGCCGGAAATGCGGCAGGGGATGCTGTCGGCGATATGGACCATCCAACCCTGGCTGGCAAAGCGGCGGGCGTGGTCCAGGGCCACGGGGGCGCGTCCGCCGAGTATCAATACCTTAGGCATGGGTGGCCTCCTGTCCGGTGGTGGGGCGCTGGACACAGCGGATACGCCTGCGCTTGACGTGGGCGTCCGTTTCGCTGAAAGGCATGCGCTCGAAAATCGGCGGCGTTAATTGATGGCGGGCGGTCAGGCGGCGCAGCGCCGCCGTCAACTCCGCGCAGGATGCGTCTTCCTCGTCCGCGACGGCGATGCGCCACGTCATGCCCCGCTGTTCGATGCGGTAATCCGGCAGCGTCGCCGGTGCCGACGCCACTGCCTGGCGCACCATGTCCGGGAAAAGTGGCGCTGGGCTGGCGTCTTGCGCGCTGTGCAGCCACAGCACGTCGTCGCAGCGGCCTTCGATGGCCTCGATCGCGCTGCCGGCAGCACCGCAGCCGCAAGGTGTGGAGCGCAGGCGCAGCACGTCGCCGAGCCGGTAGCGGACGATAAGCTGCGTGGTACGCGAAAAGTCGGTGATGATGGGTGTGAAACGCGTCTTGTCCTCATCCAGCCATTCCGGCTCGACGTGCACGAATTCCTCGTTCAGGTGCAGAACGCCGGCATCGCAGGTATAAGCCAGGAAGCCCTCCGTGCATTGATAAAGCTGGTGAACCTGCTGGCCAAAGGCTTGCTCGATGCGGGCCTTGTCGTCGGGCTCGAGCACCTCGGCCACTGAGATGACGCGCTCGGGACGGATCGGCAGAACACCGTCCAGCGCCAGTTCCGCGAGCCGGCCAAGTATGCGGGCGGGAGCGACCAGCAGATCCGGTTGCTGCGCGATCAGACCGGCCAGGTGGCAGTCAACGCCCTGCACCAGATCGTAAAAGCGGAAATCCACGCGGCGGCTCTTCAAAGTGGTGTAGAGATTGCTGTTCGCGCGAAGGAAAAACGCGACCTTCACGGGCCGGTTCCCGGCGAGCAGCTGACGCATCAACTTGCGAGGCAAGGCGCGCGCCATCATGATGCCGGCCCAACGCGCGCGTTCCCCGGGCGACACCAGGAACACGCCACGCGTGCCCGAAGTACCGCTCGACAGTCCGACTGTGATGCCGCGCAGCTGTGGCGTGAAATCGCGCGCCGTTTCGGCGGCGAGGCCGGCTTGCGTCGCTTCATCGAGCGTAATGCCGGCGGTATTCATGCCGTCGAAATGCGCGAGCATGGTCTGCTTGTCGACGATCGGCAGGGCGGACAGCGCTTGTCCCGCATAGCTGCGGTAATACGGACTGCGCGGCAGGTGGGTGTCGAGGAAGCGCTGGACCTGTCGCTGCTGCCAGGCCTCGAATGCGGCGCGGTCGCGAAAGCGCAGCAGCCAGCGGGTACGCGCCAATTGGCCTGCCAGGCGCAGCGTGTCAGTAAGTCTCATTCTGCCAATCTTTCAAGGTGCGTTCGCAATGCGAGGGTACGATAGCGACGCCGGTACGGCGTGCGGCCAGTTCGCGCAGTCTGGCGAAGGTGGTATGGTAATCGCGCCGGCTGTCGAATATGCGGCTGGCGATCCAGGTGGGCGGCCTGTCCTCATCGAGGGCGCGGCGTGTCCAGGCGGCGTCCGCCACCAGGAAGACGTGGCGACCGTCGGCGCGGCGGAATGCGATTCCCAATTGGCCCGCCGAATGGCCAGGCAATGGGATGCCTGCCACGCTGCCGTCGCCGAACAAGTCAAACCCATAGTCGAACGGTTGGAACTCGCGGGGCAGCGGCATGTGTTTCGTTTCCTCGGCAACTTCCAGGCGCGCCGCGAAATCGGCCGGCAACAGGGCTGGCAGGCAGCCGTGGAGCAAGTTGCCAAGGCGCGAGCGCTTCAGCAGTGCGTGGAAGTCGGCATGCGTCGACCAGAAGCGCGCTTGCGGAAAATCTTTGAGGCCAGCGATATGGTCACCGTGGTAGTGCGAAATAATGATGTGCCGGACTTCGTTGGCCGCGATGCCCAGACCTGCCAGCTGGGCCACAAGCGTTTTCTTCGGCGCGAGCGTGGGCGGCGTAATCCATCGGTAGGCGCGTTCGGGAAAGGGCTGGGTCGCCTCGAAGAAGTGCGGGCTGTACCCGGTATCGAACAGGATCACGCCGTGCTCGGGGTGCTCGATGACGCCGCACAAGGCCGGAAAGCGCAGGCTTGACCAGCGTCCGCCGCGCATCGCGATACACTCGGGATGCGAGCAATGTCCTACATCGAGCAGATGGAATTTGATTGGCTTCATCTTGGGGTGTTTTCCATTGTCTCGCGCCACCACTGGCCGGTGCGGCGTATTCCTTCGTCCAGGCTGACGCGTGGCCTGTAACTCAGGTGGGATGCCGCGCGCGACAGGTCCAGGGTTTGCGAGAAGGCGATAGCGCCGAGTGAGTAACGCGTGAAAGGCGGTTCCCAGTCCGGCGCCAGGCGCGCCACGGCTTCAAGCAGTCGCGCTGCCAGGTCGGCGGCGAAGTATGGCCGCGGCGCCGCATTGAACGGTACATCGAATGCCGCTGCGATGCGTGCCAACAGGTCCCCGATTTCAATCGGTTCGCCATTCGATACATTGAAAACCGGTTCAATGCCGACCGGGTTGGCGGGCAGGGCGAGCGCAGCTTCGATCGCGTCTACGACATTGTCGACATATGTCATGTCGACTAGCGCGCGGCCGCCGCGCAGCAACGGCACGCGCCCCAGCCGTATAAGCCGCAGGAGGCGCGGCAACAAGGCATTGTCCCAGGGACCGAAAATGGCGCGCGGACGCAGGATGATCGAATGCGGCAGTGCCGCGTCCAGGATCAGGGCTTCCGCGGCGCGCTTGGTGCGGGCGTAATCGTTCACCGGGGCCGGCAACGGACTTTCTTCACGCACCTGCAAACGGTCGGCGAATTCGAAATAGATACTGGGGCTCGATATGTGAACGAGTTTGGGAACGTCCCTGGTCCGGCAGGCTGCGAGGACCTCGTTTACGGCTTCGACGTTGCTACGCTCGAAGCCCTGCCGGCGGCCCCATGGCGAAGCCAGCGCCGCGCAATGTACGACCGCATCCATCCCCCGGCAGCACGCCGCGAGCGTGGCGTGCGCTGCAGCCGAACCATGATCAATCGCGACGAAATCGACGTCGTGTCGCCCTAAAGATTTGACCGCTGCCGCTTCACGCGCATTGCGGCCGGTGAACAAGACCCTGTGTCCGCGTTCGGCAAGTCGCCATACGGTATGCCGCCCGAGGAAGCCGGTCCCACCTGTGACCAGGATGTTCATAGGGTCAGTACCATGCCGCCCATCGTCAGGCCGGCTCCGGTTCCGAGCATCATGATCGTATCACCGCGCTTGGCGCGTCCTTGCGTGAGGCAGAGGTGCAGGGCTGTGGGAAGCGAAGCGCCGACTTGATTGCCGTAATCGGGAAAGATGTTGACCAACTGTCGGGGCGAGATATCCAGACGGCGCGAAAGATGCGTCAGCGCGAGTTGGCTCGCTTGATGGGGGACTACGGCCGCCAGATCCTTCATCCGCACACCGGCATTCGCGAGCAGCTTGTCGGTAAAATCCGGCAGCGCTTCGGATGCAAGCTTGAACACCGACTTGCCGTCCATCTGGAATACGGTGAGCGACGCGAAAGGCTGGTCCAGCTCGCGGCGCGGATGGTAACGCGAACCGCCAGCGGGGATTCGGCAGTGGTGGACGCCCTTGGACAAGGTTTCGATCTTCGACGACAAGATGGCGGACTCGCCACCTTCTTCCGTGCGCCGAATGACGGCCGCAGCAGCGCCATCGCCGAAGATTCCGCCCTCGCGCAGATTGCTCCAGTTGATGCCGAATGTCGCAATATCCGACGATACGAGGAGGACATGTCGATAGCGGCCAGCCTCGACCAGATAACTCATCGTGTCCAACGCTGCCAGGAAGGATAGGCAGCTCGCATTGATGTCAAACGTCGTTGTGCGCTGCGCCGACAGTCCTAGCTCGGCATGAATCAATGCGGCGTTGTATGGCAGGGATTGGTCCATCGTGGCGGAGGCGGCGACGATGCAGTCAATGTCGTCCCAGTCCAGACCGGCGTCCTCCATCGCCCGCCGACAGGCTTGCGCGGCAAGCTCGGCTGCGGTTTCGGTGGTGGACAGGAAGCGGCGGCGCACCCCGGTTTGCCTCAGGGACGTTCCCGGAGACAAGCGCAAGCGCTCGTCCAGTTGCTGGCTGCTCGTTGCTTGCGCTGGCACGGCCATTCCCGTGCCAGCAATTTGTATCGATCTCATGTTCCGCGCTCTGTGGGGTTCTCGCTTTGGCGTTGTTGCCTAACGGAACTTTATCTTAAAGCATTAAGGATGAAATGAAAGTCTCTTTGATACTGATATTGTATTGTTAGCTGATTGGTATCGATTTGTGATGCGTTAGTCGAGCGCCGGGTCATCAGTTCGGCAGGCCGCAAGGGGGCGCATGCGCTTTCCGATTCGTTCTGCTATTGCAACCGGGCCGCCATTGATACTCGGTGCCAGCAAGCGAAGTGGAAGTCAATTTCCGACAGAACTGGCATCGCTAAATCGGCAGGAGGCGCGGTGACGTTTTCGGCTGCTGGGCCGATGAATTGGCGGGGTATGGAAGTAGCGTGGTAATGCTCTTGAAGCACCGTAGCAAAAGAATCGCAGGCAGTCGGAAGATGCGCTAAAACTGTTCGGTTTTATATGGTTGTGTCAAGTGAGCTGCCGCTTCTCGCTCATTCCGAACGGTTTCCGCCCATCGAAGGAGATTGGGCTTGAATCTCAGGACATGGAGTTGCGCCCTCCAGCCACCATTTCTCTTTGTTCTCTTCTGGGAGAAAGTAGCTGGTTTCAAACCCGTACGCGTAATAGCCCGAGTATGTGCTTCGTTCTGATTCGGCATAACCACAAGAGACGAGGCAAAACAGGGTGAGGAAGCCTGGGAAGATCTTCATTGAGTTCCAACGTGTGCGATAACCGGTGGCTGGAGCGCGCAGCGCGTAAGCCGTCCGGTTGATTAAGAGGTTAGGCGAATTACTCATAGATTTTGCCGCAGTAAAGGAAAACTGCAAACCGCTTCCAGTAGTTAGATTCAGGAATACCTTGTTTGACACCGAAGTCGGTCGACTCGGCCCAAGCCGCAGCGCCTTCAAGGAACGTCTCAATTGTCAGATTTTCCCACCCGTTCGCGCTCGCCGCGTAGGGCGACGAAGGTTCAGCCGCTTCCTTAGCCAGGCAATCCAAACGATCAGCGCGAAGCGCATGAACGAATTCGAGGAACGAATTTGAGTCCGTTACCTTTTCAAGGAGTTCGTGAAGTTCCAAAGTATGCCTAACGTGTTGAATTCAGCGGCGCCGTAGGCGTCCGCTGGAATGAGCTGTTATGCGATTGCGTCATGCCAATTTCAAAAGCTCTATCACGAGTTGATCCAGTCCTTCCGCTCGTTCGCCGTACGTTGGCGCATTTGCGATGCGCTTGAGTTCTGGCTGAAGCAGCACAATTAGTTCTTTAGAGTTCACAACAACACCACTAACGAGACTCGATTTCCAGGTGTCGTCGCTGGATTCGAGTACAAGGCGAATGCCCGGCGCCACAATACTGCCAGCACTTGCCAAGAATGGAGCAAGAACTCGCGCGACAGGCCAATTTAAGTCCTGCACCCATTCCAGTAGGCCCGGGTCAGTCGCATCCCCCGAGGCTACTATTTCTTGAACAGTACTCGTATCGAACTTATCAGCGGGCATCATCGTAGTGGGCATAACGTGACAAGTAACCGGCTGCCGGAACGCGCAGCGGGGAGGCAGTCCGGTTGACTGCATTGGTAGGCCTTTTCAATTTTTTCATGCTGCCCCACCAACATAGATTGCTCTTCGAGCGTCGGCCAACGCTCCTCATTGAATTCGAAAGTGGCATACAAAAAGTTCGAGCGAAAGCTCTCCAGTCCTTTGTCCGGAAAAGTATCTCGCAGCCATTCAAGTCGGGTCCAGAACGCGCTCTCGTCAAAACCTTCAAAATCAATCGCAGAAAACAAGGCGAGGTTGTGTAGCCAGTCTGCGATACCCCCCGCAATTCGAATACTATCCTGCTCCCGAAGCCAATACATCGGATTCCATCGCTCCCACCATCGAAGCCCGATGGAGGCAACGGGTCGTATGCAAAGTGCGCCGTGGTAGATCAAGTACCGATATGCGTATTTTCTTGCTGCGTCCATCGCCGGATAAGGTCTAACGTGGCTGTTCAGCGGCGCCGGTAGGCGTCCGCTGGAACTGGAGGTTATGCCAAAGCGTTATTGTAAGGGTCATCGGGTTTGGCGACGGAATACCTGGTTAAGGAGCGGCAAGCGAATCTCAGATATGTTGGGGTTGTGCTTGAACTCTTTGATCTGGCGCAGCTCGTACAAGTAACGATCCCAGAAAGAATTCCACTTCTTTGTTTTCTTCGGAGACGGGACATGAAGCTTCCAATGCACACGAACGCTCTCGCGACCGCAAAGCGGGCAAAAGAAAGCCTCGATGTTTTGATCTTTGCGTTGAAGTTTGCGGCAATGGAGGCACGCGAATGTTCGATTACTCATGATGCATAACGTGATGTTAACCGGCGGCTGGAGCGCGCAGCGCGGAAGCCGTCCGGTTGAACCTGATGTTGGGCACCGCGCGTGAACTTGCCACGAATGCCCACCGTTTGCGCGTCCGCGCCAGCGCCCGCACGAACGGCAGCATACCGCACCGCAAGGCGCTTGCCAACGGACGCAGCGCCGCCAGCGGCCCAAACTCCAGCGCTTGTGGCGGCGGCTGATTTGCCGGATGCCTTGCAGCTAAGCGGAGTGGCGAGGACAACGGTCATGTTGAATGCGAGGCCCAACGTGATGTTAACCGGCGGCTGGAGCGCGCAGCGCGGAAGCCGTCCGGTTGAACCTGATGTTGGACACCGCGCGTGAACTTGCCACGAATGCCCACCGTTTGCGCGTCCGCGCCAGCGCCCGCACGAACGGAAGCATACCCTACCGCTAGGCGCTTGCCACAGGACGCAGCGCCGCCAGCGGCCCAAACGCCAGCGCTTGTGGCGGCGGCTGATTTGCCGGATGCCTTGCAGCTAAGCGGAGTGGCGAGGACAAAGGTCATGTTCAATGCGGGGCCCAACGTGGAGCTAACCGGCCGCCGGAGCCGAAGGCGGAGGGAACCGAAATGCGCAGCATTTCGGCGGTCCGGTTGAGCGAAGGGTTATGCCTCATTGCAGCCACTTGACCTCAAGGTTGTTCATAAAAAGCGCAATGATCTCTTGATCGTATGTGATGACCGTTCGGGTCACCGCATCGTTGACGACTCGCCACTCAGCAACGAAGTTGCCAGCGCCATCAGAGAACACTCCGCGAAAGGCGCAAATGTCTTTCACTAAGCAACTGCCTCCAAAGTAGCGGACTGGTTTTCCCTCGTGCTTTGTTAGATGGCGATCGCCCCACGCGTTGAACATTTGCGTGGTGTCGAGTTTCAGCGACTTCCCGTCGACCACGACGGTAAGGCTTTTGACATACGTCGAGGGAATACCACAGTCCGTGCCAAAAGGAATGCGACCATCAACCAGGCATGGTGAGCTATCGGAGTATTTCAGCTTGCTCTCTGAAAACGGAGCCTCAACTATTGTTACTTTGTGGCCGGACGGAAGCTTGAACGATGCAGTGCTGTCAGCCCCCAAGACAGACGCGGGGGCAAGAAAAAATGCAGTACAAGCGACAAGGATGCGAGTTCTATGAGGCATAACGTTGGACGTAACCGGCCGCTGCGGCGCGAAGCGATGCAGTGGTCCGGTTGACGGAATTGTTGGGCATAGGGATCAGCGTTCTCATCCGCGTTCAAAATGTACCCAAAAATGATTGTTGGGACAGTAAAGGCCCAGCGCTTTCTTATACTTGATAATGTCTTCTACCGTTAGCACAACTATTACGGTTTCACTGCATTTTGGACAGATGACTTTCAGCTGGCCAGCGGAGTACTCGTTCACAATTCGGATTTTGGTCTTGAGCGTCCCATCGTAGACGATCTCTTCCATCGATATCTCAATCTAAGTAAGCCCAACGTAAAGTAGACGTCAATTTGACTTTTTTGCAAATTTTACCACGACGTATAAACGCGGCTTGCCGAATCTCCTCAGCGGGCACGCACGTACCGGGATGTGAATATAAAACCTCCCAAAACCTGCAGAACTTCTTCATTTCGCCAAATAAAACCGAAGTTGCTCGACCATGTGCACGCGGTTATACCGGATTCTTCGTTGCAGCATTCGAACTTCGCCGGAATTCGTGGACTAGTTGGGCACGTTACCTTCTTCACGAAGAACGCCATCCGGGCAAAATGGGTAAAGGGAAAATTGACGTCTGGGCCATAGCCAATCTCTTGCGGCACCGCTACCAATGAGTGCTGCTTTACAGGACGAACAGGATGCCGGTCAATGCAGCCCGATCCCAGATGGATTTTCTCCCCGGATAGTGAAGCGACCTGGATGGGATTGCGGGAGTAGCGCTTCAATTCCTGGCCACAGTTCGTCGTCGGAAGTCTGTTTTCCCATCTGTTTGCTCCGTTCGTCATAATGAGCACAGTGAACAGGTATCTTGACGAGTGGGAGGAGGGCTGTGGTTATCTTGAAGTGTCTTTTAGGGACTCTTGTTTGTTCTCGCAAGAAATACTGGCGGCAATCTACCGTCTGCGAACTTATTCAACAGGAATGATCGTGAAATCGAAATTTGGCGTTCGTGCACTATTCGTTTGCTTTGCTTTTGCTTTAACCGTTACTGGATTCCTCGTTTGGGCAAAAGCAGCGTATGGCCAACCGGAGGCTATATCGGTAGCAAAGACCTTTTTGCTCAGATTGCAAAGCGGTGATTTTGAAAGTGCCCATGAGCTGACAACCAAGAAAGGATACGTCGGCAAGACCGCAGCAGAACTGCGCGAGTTCTCCCAGCGGCACACTTGCTTCAGCGGGCGATTTGTTTCGACCTTTCCTAGACAGACCAATGGAAACCGGCTGCGCAGGTTGTTCCGTGGTCAAGACGTCGATATGGACGAAGTCAATGTCGAATTTGAGGGCACGTGCTTACTGGGTGTCAGGTTGCGGCGAACGTCGGACAAGGCATGGAGGGTTTTCTATTTCGCCAGTCATGCCGGATAGTTGAGTAGCGCAGCCAGCCCACACGCTGACAAGCCGCTTAAAGTGGATGGGCGGAACCGATGAAGCTTACCCTCACCCAAAAGAGGTAGGCGGGGCACCCCCGGATGGGCGATTTAGAGCAGCGCATCGTTGGCTATTCTTCTTCTTGTGATTACAACCCCACAAGAAAGAAAGGCCAACACCATGTCATCTCCTATCAGCAACCGCCGTCGCCATGCCCTGCTGGGCGCCGCCACTGCCACCGCCGCCGCTGTCGCAGCGGGCGCCTCGTTCTCCGCTGTCGCGGCACCGGCGAGCCCCAAAGGCAGCGCCGCAGCCGGCCGCACCTCCGGTACTTTTACCACCCGTGATGGTGTGGAGATCTATTACAAAGATTGGGGCCCGCGTAACGGTCCTGTTGTGGTATTCAGCCATGGCTGGCCGCTGAATTCCGATAGCTGGGAATCGCAAATGCTGTTCCTGGCCGACCATGGCTACCGGACGATCGCCCATGACCGCCGCGGCCATGGCCGTTCCAGCCAGCCTTGGGACGGCAACGACATGGATCACTACGCAGACGATCTGGCGCAGTTGCTGGATTTGCTGGACGTGAAGAATGCGGCGCTGTTCGGCTTCTCCACCGGCGGCGGCGAAGTGGCGCGCTACCTGGCCCGTCACGGCAGCAAGCGTGTTGCCAAGGCCGGCCTGATTTCCGCCGTGCCGCCGCTGATGTTGAAGACCGCGGCCAATCCGGGTGGCTTGCCGATGGAAGTATTCGATGGTATCCGTGCCGGTTCGCTGAAGGACCGTTCGCAGCTCTACCTGGATATCGCCTCCGGCCCGTTCTTCAATTTCAACCGTCCAGGCTCCAAGCCATCGCAAGGCATGATCAATGCGTGGTGGATGCAGGGGATGATGGCTGGTCACAAGAACACCTATGACTGCATCAAGGCTTTCTCGGAGACCGATTTCACCGCAGACCTGAAAAAGATCGACATCCCGATGCTGGTGTTGCATGGCGACGACGACCAGATTGTGCCGATCGATGCTTCGGCCAAGGCTGCTGCTAAGCTGCTGAAGAACGCCAAGCTGGTGGTGTACCCGGGCGCCCCGCATGGGTTGACCGATACCCACAAAGACAAGCTGAACGCCGATCTGCTGGCCTTCATCAAGGGCTAATTCATGGAGCGATACCTGACTACCGCGGCCGGCGCACCGGTCGCGGACAACCAGAACGTGGAAACGGCGGGTCCGCGCGGCCCAATGCTGCTGCAGGACGTGTGGCACCTGGAAAAGCTGGCCCACTTCCACCGTGAAGTCATCCCCGAACGCCGCATGCACGCCAAGGGATCCGGTGCCTTCGGGACGTTCACCGTGACCCACGACATCACGCGCTACTCCAAAGCTGCGCTGTTCGGCGCTGTTGGCAAGAAGACCGATGTGTTCGCACGCTTCTCCACCGTGGCCGGCGAGCGCGGTGCGGCGGATGCGGAACGCGATATCCGCGGTTTCGCCGTCAAGTTCTATACCGAGCAAGGCAACTGGGACGTGGTTGGCAACAATACGCCGGTGTTCTTCATGCGCGACCCGCTCAAGTTCCCGGACCTGAACCACGCCGTGAAGCGGGACCCTCGCACGAACCTGCGAAGCGCCGAAAACAACTGGGACTATTGGACCTTGCTGCCGGAAGCGCTGCACCAGGTCACCATTGTCATGAGTGAGCGCGGCATTCCTGCCTCGTATCGGCACATGCATGGTTTCGGCAGCCATACCTTCAGCTTTATCAACGCTGCGGGTGAACGGCACTGGGTGAAATTCCACTTCACCAGCCAGCAAGGGATCGTCAATCTGAGCGATGAGGAAGCGTCGGCGCTGATCGCCAGGGACCGCGAATCCTCGCAGCGCGACCTGTTCGAAGCGATCGAGCGCGGTGAATATCCGCGCTGGACGCTGAAAGTGCAACTGATGACGGAGCAGCAGGCCGCAAATGCGTCCTTCAATCCGTTTGACCTGACCAAGGTCTGGCCGCATAAAGAATACCCGCTGCATGAAGTTGGCGTACTGGAGTTGAACCGCAACCCGGAGAACTACCACGCCGACGTCGAACAGGCGGCTTTCACGCCAGCCAATGTGGTGCCGGGCATCGGTTTTTCGCCTGATCGCATGCTGCAATCGCGCCTGTTCGCTTATGGCGACGCGCAGCGTTACCGCCTGGGCGTGAACCACCACGCTATCCCGGTCAACGCGCCGCGCTGCCCGTTCCATAGCTACCATCGTGACGGCGCCATGCGCGTCGACGGCAACCAGGGCTCCACTATCGGCTACGAGCCCAATTCCAAAGGCGAATGGCAGGAGCAAGCTGCCTACGCCGAGCCGCCGCTGGCGTTGGATGGCGCGGCTGCGCGCTGGAACCATCGTGTGGATGACGACTATTACAGCCAGCCGCGCGCGCTGTTCCGCCTGATGGACGAACGCCAGCGCCAGACGCTGTTCGACAACACCGCGCGTTCGCTGGCCGGCGTGCCGCTGCATATTCAGCAGCGCCACATTGAAAACTGCAGCAAGGCCGACGAGGCCTACGGCGCGGGCGTTTCCGCCGCGCTCGACAAATTACGACCACTTTGGTAATTCTTCGAAACGAATACAAATGACCATTACCGCTAAAGCCGCTCCAGGCACCCTGTTGCTGACACCGGGCGACCACACCCTGATCATGATCGACCATCAGTCGCAGATGGCCTTCGCAACCCATTCGATCGACGCGGTCACGCTGCGCAGCAACGCCGCTCTCGTGGCGCACGCCGCCGCCGGCTTCGATGTGTCGACCATCGTCACCAGTGTGGCGGAGAAGAGCTTCTCCGGCCCGGTTTTCGACGAAGTCAAGGACGCCTTCCCGGGCGCCGAAGTGACTGACCGCACCTCAATGAACACCTGGGAAGACGAAAACGTGATCCGCCGCATCAATGCCATCGGTAAGAAACGCATCGTGCTGGCTGGCTTGTGGACCTCCGTCTGCATCGTTGGACCGGCGCTCTCCGCACTGGACCAGGGCTTTGAGGTGTATGTGATTGCCGACGCTTGCGGCGACGTCTCGGCCGAAGCGCACCAGCGTGCAATGGAGCGCATGATCCAGGCCGGTGCGCGCCCAATGACTTCGCTGCAGTACCTGCTGGAACTGCAACGCGACTGGGCACGGACCGATACCTATGAATTGACCACCGGGATCGCGAAGAAATTTGGCGGAGCTTACGGTCTGGGTATCATCTACGCTCAAACCATGTTCCACGCCAAGGAAGGCCAGTGAAGATTTATCTTCTCTCGCTGGGTGCCGGCCTGTTGGCCGGCATCTTGTACGGCGCGCTGAACGTGCGCTCACCGGCGCCGCCCGTGGTGGCGCTGGTGGGGCTGCTCGGCATCCTGTTGGGGGAGCAGCTGCCGCCGCTGGTTCGCCAGTGGCTGGCGCCGAAAGAACAGCAGATTTCATGGTTGCGTGAGCAGGTCAAGCCGCATTGTTTCGGCGAACTGCCATGCGCCGGCAAAGATGAGGGAAAGCAATGAGTAAGATACCGGAGCTGATACTTCATAATGGCCGCTTCACGACCCTGAACAAGGGCCAGCCCGAGGCCAGTGCAGTCGCCGTGACAGGCGGCCGTTTCACCCATGTAGGCGAGGCGCGCGAAATACTGCCGCTGGCGGGACCGCAAACCCGCCTCATCGACTTGCAAGGCCGGCGCGTGCTGCCCGGCCTGATTGACAACCATCTGCACCTGATACGCGGTGGCCTGAACTTCAATATGGAGTTGCGCTGGGACGGCGTGCGCTCGCTGGCCGATGCGATGGCCATGCTGCGTGCCCAGGTGGCGATTACCCCGGCGCCGCAGTGGGTGCGCGTGGTGGGCGGCTTCACCGAGCACCAGTTCGCGGAGAAGCGCCTGCCGACCATTGAGGAGCTGAATGCCGTTGCTCCCGACACGCCGGTGTTTATCCTGCATCTTTACGACAGGGCGCTGTTGAATGGCGCAGCACTGCGCGCGGTGGGCTATGACCGCGACACGCCGGAGCCGCCGGGTGGCCAGATCCTGCGCGATCGTGCAGGTAATCCGACCGGCTTGCTGCTGGCGAAACCGAATGCATCGATCCTGTACGCCACGCTGGCCAAGGGACCCAAGCTGCCGCCGGAATACCAGCTCAACTCCACCCGCCATTTCATGCGCGAGCTAAATCGCCTTGGCGTGACCGGCGCACTGGATGCAGGCGGTGGCAACCAAAACTACCCTGAGGATTATCAGGTGATCCAGCAACTGGCCGATGCTGGGGAATTGACCATCCGCCTGGCCTATAACCTGTTTACGCAAAAGCCCAAGCAGGAGAAGGACGACTTCCTGAACTGGGCGGCCAGCAGCAAGTACCAGCAAGGCGACGACTACTTCCGTCACAACGGCGCAGGCGAGATGCTGACCTTCTCGGCCGCGGACTTCGAAGACTTCCGCCAGCCGCGCCCCGATATGCCTGCCGGCATGGAAGATGACCTGGAAGGCGTGATCCGTATCCTGGTGCAGAACCGCTGGCCATGGCGCATGCACGCAACCTATGACGAGACCATCTCGCGCGCGCTGGACGTGTTCGAGAAAGTGAACCGCGACATGCCGCTTGATGGCCTGCATTGGTTCTTCGACCATGCGGAAACCATTTCTCCGAAGTCCATCGACCGCATTGCGGCGTTGGGAGGCGGGGTAGCAGTGCAGCACCGCATGGCTTACCAGGGCGAGTATTTCGTCGAGCGCTACGGAGCTGCGGCAGCGGAAGCGACGCCGCCGGTGAAGTACCTGCTGGAGTCGGGCGTCAAGGTGTCGGCTGGCACAGATGCGACGCGCGTGGCTTCTTACAATCCGTGGGTCTCGCTGTCATGGCTGACCACTGGACGCACTGTAGGCGGAATGCGGCTTTATCCGCAGCGCAATCTGCTGGACCGCGAGGCGGCGCTGCGCATGTGGACCGAAAACGTGACCTGGTTCTCCAACGAGGAAGGCAAGAAGGGCCGCATCGAGGTTGGCCAATTGGCGGACCTGATGGTGCCCGACCGCGACTTCATGCGTTGCCCGGAGGACGAGATTACGGATATCACTTCGCTGCTGACCATTGTAGGCGGCAAGGTGGTTTACGGTGCCGGGCTGTTTGGCGCATTCGACCCGCCGATTCCGCCTGCGATGCCTGACTGGTCGCCGGTACGCCAGTACGGCGGCTACGGCTCCTGGGGCACCATGCCCGGCGCCATGGCGCTTGGCCAGGGCAGGGCGGCAACGGTGGCCGCGGCGGCGGGATGCGGCTGCGCCAAACAATGCGGCATGCACGGCCACCAGCATGCCACAGCGTGGACGCGCTCCCTGCCGATCTCGGATCTGAAGTCGTTCTGGGGCGCGCTGGGTTGTTCCTGTTGGGCAGTGTGACATGGCGCAGCACACTCGCGGCGCTGGGCTCTGGCACACCGGCATCGGTGGGCTGCATTGGCTGTTCCTGCTTCTGCTGTGCTCCGCCTACCTGCAGGGCGGCCTGGCCAAGCTGCTCGATTTTGGCGGGGCTGTCCGGGAAATGCAGCACTTCGGACTTCAGCCGCCTGCACCGCTGGCGATACTGGTGATCGCCAGCGAACTGGGAGCGGCGGCCATGATCCTGAGCGGCCGCCTGCGCTGGCTGGGCGCCATCTGGCTGGCCTTGTTCACGGTGGCGGCCACGTTCATCGCCAACCGCTATTGGAATTTCAATGGCCAGGAACGATTTGCCGCTGTGAACAGCTTTTACGAGCATTTGGGACTGGCCGGAGGCTTCTTGCTGGTGGCCTGGCATGACTTGGCGGGGAAGGTGGGAAGATGACACGCAATACTGCCCTGAGTTTCGTGGCCGGGTATGTCGATACCCTGGGATTCATTGCGCTGCATGGCCTCTTTACGGCTCACGTGACGGGCAACTTCGTGCTGCTCGGGCGGGAGGTGGTCGCGCCAGGAAACGATGTGCTGCTCAAACTTCTTGCCTTCCCGGCCTTCGTGGCGGGCGTGGTGGCCGTGCGCGCTCTGGTGCGTTTGCGCCAGCGCACCGGCAGCGATGCATTACGCCCGGCCCACCTGTTGCAAGCAGCGTTGCTGCTGGCATCGGCGGCTGCGGCGCGCTGGGACATGGCGGCTGGCCTGCTATGCGCCGCGGGCATGGGGGCGCAGAACGGCTACGGGAAGCTGCTCTTGGCGAAACTGCCTGCGAGTACCGTCATGACGGGCAACGTCACTCAGTTGGTGATCGATTGCCTGGATCGGGTGGACGGCGCCCCACGGCCCGCGCTGGCCAGTCTGGCGGGCGGCATACTTGCCTTCGGGTTGGGTTGCATGGCAGGCGCGCTGGCCTCGCAGTGGGGAATGGCTGTCGGTTTGCTGCCGGCAGCGGTACTGTTGCTAGGGTTGGCCTGGTTCTCACAGACCGATAATGCCGCGCTTTAGCGCAATAGTGACGGCGTGCGTGCGGTCGTTGGCATCGAGCTTGGTCAGGATGCTCCGCATGTGCGTCTTCACAGTTTCCTCGGAAATCTCCAGCAGGCTGGAGATGCGCTTATTGGAGTTGCCGGCCGCCGCGCATTGCAACACTTCGACTTCGCGCTCGCTAAGCAAGGATGCGCCCATATGATTGGCGAGTTGCTGCGCGATCGCGGGCGAGATGTAGCGTTGTCCGTCGTGAACCGTGCGGATCATCTGCACCAGTTCCTTTCGTAGACTGCTCTTGAGCAGGAAGCCGTAGGCGCCAGCTTCCAATGCACGCCGCACCTGGGCGTCGCCGCCGAAAGTGGTGAGCATTACGATGCGGGCGGCAGGGAACCGTGATCGGATTGCCTGCAGCGCTTCCACTCCGCACGTGCCTGGCATCGCCAGGTCCATAATGGTCACGTCCGGCCGGTGGGCGGCCCAGGCGGAGATCGCCTCGTCGCCGTCTCCCGCCTCGGCCACCACCCGCATGTCCATCTGGCTGTTAATGGCTTCGGCTACGCCGCTCCGCAACATGGGATGATCGTCTACCAGCAGTACGCTGATTTGTGAATCAAGTGACGGGAAATCCTGACTGCTCAAAAATACTCCTGCATTGGATAAAAACGGGGATTCTACCAAAGGCAACGATTCCCCTAGTCCGTGACCGCTACCGCACGTTATCCGGCCAGGACTTGGTCTCCGGTGAATGGGAACGTAAAATGCCGGGTTGATTACCCGAATTTACCTCTATGCCGACACTGCTCTTCGATCGGATCTTATTTATCTTGTTTTTGTCTGTCACGCCTGTCCTTTGCGGCGCTGCCACGGCGGGTTTCAGTCCGATTAATTTGCACCAGCGTAGCTGGACTGCCAAGGATGGCGCGCCATCAGCAGTCATCGGAATTGTCCAAACTCCTGACCGGTGGATGTGGATCGCGTCGTTGAACGGGATATATCGCTTCGATGGCACGCAATTTGAACGTTTCGCTTCGGGGAACGGCGTTGGGCCGAGGAGCGATATATGGGGGATGAAGGTACTGGAAAACGGTGATCTATGGATTGGTTACCGCTTTGGCGGCGCCAGCATGTGGCGTAGCGGCAGGCTGCAAACCTTTGGCGCTGAGGAAGGACTCAACGGGGGCAGCGTTTTGGACTTCGCAGAAGATGCTCGTGGCCGCGTGTGGGCGTCGACATCGCGAGGATTTCGTATATTCGATGGCATGCGTTGGACGTCGGCCGACGAAAGCAGCTCAGGGCGTACCGGTTCATGTTTCCTTGCCAAGGACCTCGGCGGCACCATCTGGGCCCGGTGTGAAACCGGGGTGTACACGCTGGATAAACACGCTGAAGCGTTTGGCGGAAAAGTTCTCGATTTAAGTTTCGGACGAATGGCCCTCGCATCCGATGGAACCCTTTGGGCGACCGGCGGTGCTGAAAATGAACTTGTCGCACTTGCGGGACCAGGTAAGGGCAAGCCTGTTCCGGCTTGGCCGCGTCCTCGAGGGGGTAGTGGGCCAATGATGTTTGAGCGCGATGGCCGCCACATCTGGTCTTCCCAGCCGACTGGCGTCATTCGCTACGGGCCAGGCGAAAATGGCGACTTGTTTGGTGTCGCAAACGGATTAAGCGGCAGTCTTGCCAACTGCTTCTATCAGGACGACGAGGGCAATATCTGGGTTGGCACTGAAAACGGGCTGGACCGCTTCAGGAAAACCGCATTATCCGGCGTAGCCCTGCCGCCGGCCTACTGGGATGCGGAAGCTATTGCTGCAGACGATGACGGTGCCTTGTGGGTCGGTAACGTGAAGGTGGCGGCGCCCGATATTCGCACGCTGGGCGAGCTTCCCACTCAGAACGCAGCGACCGCGGTGAGTGTCGTGTACAGGGATGGCGCAGATGTTTGGACCGGGGGACGTGACGGTCTTTGGCACTACGTAGCTGGTCAGCGTACCCGTGTTCCATTGCCCGACTACGTCAAGGTAATGCAATTTTTTGCGATATGCCGCGATGCAGAAGGGGCCTTGTGGGTCTCGGTCCGGGGCACCGGGATTATACGGCTAAAAGACGGCGTATGGCAGCGGGGCGGTGGCTATCGGGGATTGGACGCCCCGGCGAGTTCGATTGCGCGCGATGGCCGCGGGCGAATGTGGTTCGGACTTCCGAATAACGGCATCCGCATGCTCGACGGAAGTGCCGTTCACGCCTATGGGGCAGCGGACGGTTTGGCAATTGGGTCTGTTCTGCAAATCCTCAGCGATGGTAAGGATCTGTGGGTCAGTGGGTCCGAGGGTTTCTTTCACTTCGATGGCACCAGGTTCAGGAGACTTGTCGGCGAAGGGGATGACGAGTTCCTCGGCGTATCAGGGCTGGTTGAATATAACGGTTCCCTTTGGCTTAATGGAGCCGCGGGAATCACAACGATAAGTAAGCCGGAGCTTGAGCTCTCCTTGTCTGATGCGAACCATCGTTTGAAATTCAGACGCTTCAATCATCTTGACGGCTTGCGAGGCGTGCCAACGAACTCTTTCCCGGTTCCGACCATGGTTGCCGGCACGGATGACAAGCTATGGTTTTCCACATCAGCTGGCGTCTTTTGGTTTGATGCAAAAAGTCCAATAAAAAATCACGTTCCACCGCGGGTCTACGTAAGGGGTATTAACGTCGATGGCGCCGACGTCAAACGGCCGCTGGGCAATGCAACAGCTATTCAACCAAACCCTGGCCGGATTCGGATCGATTTCACCGCCCTCAGTTTCAGTATGCCCGAGCGCTTACGATTCCAATATCAAGTGGAAGGTATCGATCGGGGCTGGCAGGAGGGAGGCGCTACCCAGAGCGCGACTTACACCGGACTTGCTCCTGGCTTGTATCGCTTTCGAGTCCGTGCCGCCAACAATGACGGCATCTGGAGTGGATCCGATGCGGTGGCGGACTTCGAGGTAAGCGCCGCGTACTATCAGACCGTGTGGTTTCGAACGGTATGCGCATCCTTGCTTGTGCTGGTCTTATGGTTGCTGCACAAAGTTCGAATCGCCTATGTCGCCCGGCGTGCAGCCGAGGGTTACGCGATCAAATTGGGTGAGCGGGAGCGGATCGCTCGAGACCTGCATGACACTTTGCTGCAAAGCGTCCATCTACTGTCCCTAAGGCTGGGCAGTATGCTGGATCGGATGCCATTGGAAAATACCTCAAGGCAGGAGATTGAACGCTCGCTTTGCCTGGTTGAGACAGCGCTCCAGGAGGGGCAGGACAAGTTGCATGGATTGCGGCGTAGCCCGGTCTCGGATTTGTTGGACGATGTAAGAAGCACTTTTCTGACCGAATTCCCGCAGTTTTCGCTGTCAACGTCGTTTACGGGCAGGGTCAGGTTTCTGCAACCTTCGGTCAGTGAGCAGCTCCGTGCCATCGCATTCGAAGCACTTCGCAATGCTGCCCGACATTCCGGGACTGAGCAGGTTCGTTTTGCCCTGGATTACGATACGCATGAGTTCACGATGACCGTGATCGATAATGGAAAGGGATTGCCGGAACATGTTGCCGCTGCAGGCTGCAGTAAGGGGCGCTGGGGCCTGGTTGGAATGCGCGAACGTATTGTTCAACTTGGCGCCGAGCTGGTGATCGATAGCCGGCCGGGACTGGGCACCAAGGTCAAGGTCGTGGTAGCCGCAAAGCGCGCATACGTCGGGCTGGAGTAATTTTAAAAGGAGTTGTCCTGGCCCAGCCCAGGTTGCCCATTGTCGAAAATCTTTACAATATGGCGTGGCTCGACAAGGTATCACTTTCTAATTGCTTGTTTGTATGCGCTATTTTCTCTTGGTATGGCTATTGCTTGTGAAGTCATCAGCGTCAATCCGTCTGAGGGAGAGAGAAATGAGCGCATTGAAAGATTGCCGTTTGGCCATCGCCGGTCTTGGCTTGGCCTTGCTTGCCGCAACGGCCAGTGCCGATGTCATCTTCAATAACTTCAAGGGCCCCAATGCCGACGCGTATACGGAAGAGTATCGTGAAGCCGAGTTCGTCTTTGGCACGGTGCTCAATAGCCTCAACGACACGACCATTAAGCAAATCGGCGTACGCTGGCAGCTGCTGCAGGATACCAACGTCAAGTTCCTGATCTGGGAAAGCGGCTTGGGCGGCTTGTATGGCAGCTTGGACTGGCCAGGCGGCAGTAACTCTCTTCTGTATTCTCAGACCAAGTTCTTTACAGCAGGCAGTTCGCTGGACTTCATTTATTCCGATCCGCTGTCTTTCAGCTTCGAGGCCAATAAGCGCTACGATATCGGCATCGCGTTTGAATCCGGTGCAGCAATTGGCAGCTGGGACGTTGTGAATGGCTGCTCGGCAGTCAATACAGCGCAGGGGGGATTCGAGTCGATCAACCGCAATGCAAACATCAGCGACTATAGTTCGCCGCGAAGTGACAATGGCTACGCTTGTGTCGATCCGCACATTCAATTGCTTGGCGATCGCCCGCAAGGCAGTGCGAATGAAGTACCTGAAGGCGTAACCTTGGCACTACTCCCGCTCGGCTTGGTGGGCATGGCGCTTGTCCGCCGGCGCCGCGCGCCGGCGACTACGTTGCTTCAGGCGGCGCCAACCCAGCAGCAGCCCCGTCGCGCTTAGCATCGCGCCCAGGGTACAAAGGGACGCCACCGTGACGTCCCATAACGGGCGGGTGCGCAGGGCGGCTGTGAAGTCGAGCTGGTGCAAGCCATTGAATAGCCAACGGTTCCACTTACTATTGCTGTCGCTGTGCTCCACCAGTGCGCCTTGGACAGGATCGATATAGAACATGGTCTCATCTGCCGAGTCGAATTGCACGCGCAGGACGGGGAAGGGGCGGTTTGCATGGTGGCTGTAGTAATAGCTGTCGCCACTGGTAATCCTCTCGTATGCCAGTATAGGCATAGCTGGCCGCGTGGCATGCACGGCCTTTACCAGCACTTCATCCGAAATCGAGTGCGCGGCGGCGCCGTCTTGCGTGTCCAGTAGGCTGCGCGCAGCGCGATCAAGCGCACTTAGGTATAGTTTTCCGCCGACCCGCCGCCATTCCAGCTCAAGCGCACCGGGGTGGGCGCGAATGACCCGATCCAGGTCGATAGACAAATCATCTTGGCTCAATGGGCCGCCCGCGAAGGCGAGGCGGTCCGCTTGTGTCACGCCTGGCGATGACAGCCAGTCGAACGGCGTAACGGAAAGCCAGCCGCTGAATAACCAGGTGAGCGTCACTGCGCCGATGCTCAGGCCGAGCCAATGATGCCAGGCCTGCCAGCCGCGATATGGAGACATTCGGCCACCGCCATAGCGCTGACGGAACCTCACGCGCTGTACACCTAATACCATGCCGGCCATGACCAGCACAAAGGCCGCCGCCGACGACCACATCACCGCCTGGCGCCAAGGCTGCCCATGTGTACGCAAAGGGGTAAAGTAGATCCAGTGGATCACCGACCCGGCCCAGTTCCAAGCGCGTTCACTGCGCGTTGTATCTCGCACCAGCTCGCCTGTCCGGCCGGATACGTACAGCACACTGCCGACAGCATCGTCCGCTTCTACCCGGTATAGCGGCCGGTGCATTCTGACGGCGCCGAAAGTCCATTGATCCAGCTCGATTTTTTCGACTGTGAATGCCGCGGCGCCTGGGGCGGCGCCGCCGGCGGATGCTCGCGCGATCGCCTCAGTGATATGCAGCGCGGCCCCGGTGTCGGCCCAGACGGACGACCAGCGTCCATTTGCCAGGAAATGGAAAGCCGGCCGGTCCGCTACAGTGTTGATCTTGACGAAGTCGGGAACGCCAGGCTGCGCCGTGGATTGCCATGCATCCCACGCATTGACCTTGACCTGGCCCGCATTGAGCGGCGCGAGCCAGACCATGCGTTCCTGTGTACTCAGTTCGGGATACGGCACATACATCATGACGATGCCGGACCCAAACCACATCAGCACCAGGACGCCAACTGCGATGCCCAGCCAGCGATGCAGAAGGTGCAGCCGACGTTTCCAGGAGCCCATGGCGCCAGCGATCAGTAGTGCCATTGGACGGTCAGTTCGGCGTGTCGGCGCTCGCCCAGCAGATATTGGCTATCGCTGTACGAGGTACGGGCATACAGCTTGTCGGCGAGGTTGCGCAAGTTCAGCTGGAGCAGGATGTTGCGCTTGACGCTCCAACCCAGTGAGGCATCCAGCGTGGTGTAGGCAGGCAATGTTTGGGTGTTGCCGTTGTCAATGTAGCGTTCGCCGACATAGCGCACACCGAGCGCCGCACGCGAGCGCTCGGTACGGTAGTTAAGCCACAAGTTGGAGGAGATTTTCGGGACGTCGGCAGGGCGCTTGCCGGCGCGCGAGAGGTTGCCGCTTTCGATCAACTGGTCGAAGCGGGCATCGGTATAAGCTGCGTTGGCTTCCAGGCGCCAGGCTGGCGCCAGTGCGACGCTGGCACTGGCCTCGGCGCCTCTTGAAGACTGTGAACCGCCCTGGATCGACAGCGCTGGATTCGACGGATCGCGGGTGATGATATCGTCCTTGCTGATGTGGTAAAGCGCCGCAGTCCACTCCGCCTTACCGTTTGCCAGCGATTGTTTGATACCGGTCTCTACCTGGCGGGAACTAGTCAGTTTATAACGGCTGTTGGCCAGGTTCAGCGACAGCAGGCTGGTGACCGGGTCGCTGCCGCTACTGACTTGGCCGTACAGAGATGTGTCCGGCGCCACTTTCCATGTCAGGCCGAGACGCACGGCGTTGGCACGCAATTTGGAGCTGAAGCCTGCGGCACCCAGGAGGCTGGTACGCTCGACTTTGTATTGATCGTGGCGAACGCCGCCCAACAACAGCAGTGCTTCATTGATGCTGTATGCATCCTCAAGGTACAGCGCGTTGGTGATGGTGTCGGTGGTGAAGTTCGGCCGCAGAGGATCCGGGCTGTCGAAAATCCCTGGATTGAAACCGACAGCTGCCACCGTGGACGTGCCGCCGTAGGGAGCGTTATTCGTGTGCGTGAAATTGATGGTGGCCGCCTCCCATCCCGCCACGATGCGGTTGGCGCCGGCGTTCCAGCGCGCTTCGAGGCGATTGCCGGCCTGTTCCTGCTCATGCCGGATGGCGATGTAGTCATTGCGCTCGACGGCCTTGGCTTGCGTATTGTAAGAATAGGATTCCGCGTTGCGCCAGTTGCGGTGTGCCTTCATGTAGGCCAGTTCGTTGCTGATGGTTAGCGCTGGCCCAGCGCGCCAGGTCAAGCGGGCAATTGCCTTGTTGTCCCTGAACGAAATATCGGCGTCGCCGATGTCGTAGTTCTGGTCGCGCAATTCGCGCGAGATGCGGCCGTCAAGCAGCGGTGTACCAAAATAGCGTTGCGGCTTCTGTTCAACGTGATCGAGGGACAGGTCCAGGTCGAGATCTGCGGTCAACGCGTAGGCGAAGCTCGTCATGATTTTGCCATGACGGGATTGGCCGCGATCGATGAATCCATCACTATGATCCGCGTAGGCGTCGATGCGGAACGCCGCCTTTTCGCCCAAGGGGCCGGTGGCGCCGATGCCGCCTCGAACTGTCCTGCCGCCGCCGATACCGGCCATTGCCTCGACGCTGGCGGTGCGTCGCGGTGCCTTGCGCACGGCATTAATGGTCGCACCGGTGGTGCCGCTGCCGTAGACAATCGAGCCGGGGCCGCGCAGCACTTCGATGTAGTCGTAGCCCCACGGGTCGGCCGGATAGGTCGCTGTGCCTGAGCCTACCTGAGGACGCACGCCGTTTTCCAGCAGCGCGATGGCGCTGTTGCCGCTGAAGCCGCGGGCGGAATAGGCGACACCGTTGCCCGGCGAGCTTGTGTCGGTCAGTCCGGTGGTGCGGGTGATAGCATCCTTGACCAGCAGGTCGCCGCGCGCCTGCATGGTGTCCGCGCCCAGCAAATCTACGCTGGCTGGCAGTTCCAGTAGCGTGATGTTCAAGCGGCTGGCCGTCGTACTCTCGCGCGCCAGTCCTAGTCCTTCATGCAATGACTCTCCCTGCACCGTGATAGTCGGCATCACGTCGGTCTGTTGCGCCCAGGCGCCGGAAGTGGAAAGTGCGGCGATGGTGGCAACGATGGGGCGCAGGGAGATGGCAAGGGTAGGACGGAACGGGATCATGGAAGCTTCTCTGTATTAAGGAAATTCGAGGTGCACCAGCCCACGCCCGGGCATAGCGCACGCCCGTGCGCAAAGCGTACGGATGCACGCACGACGGCCGTGTGCGGTTGCCTGAGCGATCAAAGAAAAATTGCGAACTTATTTCTGGCCAAGCCACACCCCGTAGCTTGGTACATGCATCGTGACTGGCCGGTCTTCTGGCTTGCCCTCATCCTTCCTGGTTCTTGCCTTCCCGCGCGTTGCGCAGTGGCGGATGAACCGAGTCGTCAGGCTTACAGCAGCGGGGGCTGCGCCGGACTGGTGCGAAATGAAAATCTCGCGTGTCACCGGCTTCCCGTTTCACCCTCCCGCTGACAAGCTGGAGGGCACCATTCACGTATTCGGCGCATTTTACTTGCAAATTGAAGCAGTCAGGGAGAATTGTGCTCCGGGCGCGGTTCACGCATCAGCCGTCCAACGTGAAGTGCGCAGACAAATTCCTTGCTGGGCCGGTAGACACGCCGTACATCGCGTCCTGCATTGCGTTGGTTGGTTAGCGGAATCGCGCCTGTACCCCTTGGAAATCGAGTCGTGAGGTAAAATCTTCCGCTATCGTGGCGCAGCCGGAGTGCTTTCCCGGCCTGATAATCAACTCGGCTGCGCTGAAGCGCGCCGGCTAACTCAAGGACCTTAGGACGTTATGAGGCAAGCTGTATTTATGGGTGTGGGGGCGATCGTCGGCGCCATTGCTTGGTTGGCACTTCCTTCCGCTTCGCCGGTTCCGCAGATAGGTCGCGTCTTCCTTGGCGCGTTTATTGGGGTCGGGTTGCACGGCCTCATCTTCGGCCAGCTATCTTTTGTTGGTCGCGGCGGCACACCCGTGCAAATTCATGGGAAATTGGCGCGGCTGATCAGCGGCTTGATGATCGTCACATCGGCAGTCTTTTCGGTATTGGGGTAAGAGGAGGGGGCCTTCGCGTTTGCCGCCATCGTTGTGGAGACACCGCTTCTACGCGAACTTGGCTCACGGCCAACACCGAGTACAACGGTTTGCCAAAATACTCCGTCGACCGGACGTGAAGGCTGCCGAGCTCAAAGCGCTCCTGCCACCTTCCAGCTAGGCGCCCGGCCTGCCAATTGGTAGGACCGGGCGCTTGAGGAAACGATTAGAACTTGTACTGCAGGTTGGCAAAGAACGAGCGGCCGCGCGGATCCCCATAAGTTGGGTCCCAGGTCACTTCGAAATAGCGCGACTGGTTGGTGAACGGCGGCGCCGTATCGAACATATTGATCAGGCCTGCGCGCAGCTTGAGGTTATTGTTGAACGAATAGCTGCCCGTCAAGTCCCACAGCGAATAGGCTTTCACGTCGCGGTCGTTCCAGCCTGGATCAGCCAGACCCGGAATATTCTGATCGCGATAGCCGGAGAAGAAGGTGTTGCCCAGGCTTACGTTGACAGGCCCCTGAGTCCAGTCAATATTGAGCTTATGGCGCCAGCGCTGCACGGCCTTATCGTCACGGAATACGCCCAGGCCGTTTGTCATCGGCGCATGCGGATCGGACTGGAACTTGTACTTGGTGATCAGCGTCCCGTCCAGGCTGGCGCTGAAGCGGCCCAGGGAGCTGGCATCGCCGCGCCAGTTCAACGCGATATCGACACCGGACGTGTTGAGCTTGCCGCGGTTCTCTTTTTTGAACTGAAGGAAGGACACGGCGCCATCGTCGTCCCGCACCACGATGTTCGGATCGTTGTAGTAGACCGGGTTGTCGAACACGGTTTGCTCGCCGATTTCCGAAATGATGTCGGTTTTGCGAATGATCCAGTAGTCCAGGCTGGCGTTCCAGTTATTGTTAGGTTGCAGCACCAGCCCGGCCGAAAACTGCTTGGATTTTTCCGGTTTCAGCTGCGGGTTGCCATAGCGGTCCAGATCGAACTGGGCCACTTCGCCCGAGATCGGGTCTTTCACGAAGCTGGCCGTGGTATCGGAGCGCACTGGCAGGAACATTTCGGCGATCGACGGTGCGCGGAATCCGGTGCCAAACGACGCTCGGCCCAGTATTTCCTTGCTTGGCCGGTAGCTGACTGCGATTTTCGGATTGGTGGTGTTCAGTGCCGGCGTGGTGATATTGGTCACCGGATCATGCACACCTTTATAGCGGTCGTGGCGGATGGCGAACTGGCCTTCCCATTCCTTGCTGAACGGGGCACTGATTTCCGTGTAGATGCCGGCGATGTCGCGCGAGTTGGACGAATCGGCCAGCAAGGCGTCGGAACTGGCGCGGTCGCCCTGCACGTCGTTACTGCGCAGTGCTGTAGTGGCGGTGAATGCCGTCTTCTCGCGCCGCAGTTCGGCGCCCACAGCCAGCATGGCATCGCCACCGCCCAGCGTCGTCAGCGCATGGGTCAGTTTGCCATCGACGCTGTTGCTGGTGCCTTTGGAGATACGCGCTGCGTCATGGATTTTGATCGAATCCATGAACTTGCGCCCCGTGTCATCCGTGGCCGGGACAAAGGGATTGTATTGGCCAGCGGCCAAGCCAGCCAGCATCTTGCTGTGCGAAACCCAACCATCGATATCCAGGTCGGTGGCCTTGTTGACGCTGTGGCTATAGGCCGTATCGTAGTCCCAGGCCCCCACCTTGCCGGTGGCGCCCAACACGAAACGCGACGCTTTGCTGGTCACTTCCGAGGTGCGGCGGCCGGCGTCTGTCAGACGGAAACGGAAGTTAACCG
Organism: Pseudoduganella violaceinigra DSM 15887; assembly: GCF_000425385.1. GTDB lineage: Bacteria > Pseudomonadota > Gammaproteobacteria > Burkholderiales > Burkholderiaceae_D > Rugamonas > Rugamonas violaceinigra. Next base: position 540,371 of record NZ_AUDI01000004.1, read on the forward strand.
GCGTGGTGATGCCGGTTTTGGCTTGCAGGTCGGCTGGCAGATAAATGCCTTCGGTGGTGCCGTTGATGCTGCTTGAGACGGCGGGCGAGGCGGCATAGCTGGTCCTGGCTTTGCTCAGCATAACTTCAGCAAACACCTGATGGGCGTCGCTGGCCTGGAACGTGGCGCGGCCGATAAAGCTTTGTTTCCTGGATTCGGGATAGACTTCCGAGTCGCCCATGTAGTTGAAGGAACAGCCTTCCGTGCCGCCGGGACCGAGCGGACGCACCACGTTCGGGCTGCCGTCCACGCAGGAGCTCTTACCAAAGTTGACGCGTTGCCTCGACGATGGCACCCAGGTGCCGCCGGGACCGGAGCCCTTCAGGTAGCCCGAACTATTCAAGGTCGCCAATTGGGCGTCGGTCAGCTCGACGTTGGCTGGGAAAGAGTAGCTCGACAGCTGTGGGGACAGGCGGTCGGGCAGGCTGTATTCCTGCATGAATTTGCGTTGCGAGCTGGCCAGCCGGTCGGTTTTCTGCACGTCCAGCGCGCCGAACACGTTGTAGCGGTCGGTGCTCAAATCGCCAAAGCCGCCGGACAGGGTAGCCGATTTCTTGCCGCCGCCGCCTTCGCTGGTACGCAACGCATACACGCTGGCATCGCCACCCTGATAGTCCTTGCGTGTGATGAAGTTGATCACGCCGCCCATGGCGTCGGTGCCGTAAATCGCCGATGCCCCGTCTTTGAGCACTTCCACGCGCTGGATGGCGCCGGCCGGGATGTTGTTCAAGTCGACGCCGGAGTTGTCGCCAGGGCTGGCGAAGTTGGCCATGCGACGGCCGTTCAGCAGGACCAGCGTGCTCGAAACGCCCAGGCCGCGCAAGTTGGCGCCGTTAAAACCGCGTTGGCCGCCCATGACGTCGCTGACGCTGGCGCCATCGGTCAGGCCGCCCACATTGGAGGAAATCTTTTGCAGCAGTTCGGCAGCCGTGGTGACGCCGGACTTATCGATATCTTCGCGCTTGATGATTTCAACTGGCAGTGCCGATTCGCCCTCGATGCGCTTGATACTGGAACCGGTGATTTCCACGCGCGGCATGGTTTGCGCGTATGCGTTCAGGCTCATGCTGCCAAGCGCGAGTAATACAGCATGGGTGCATTGGGAGCGGCGGAATGCCGATGCCTTGTGCTTGCCAGGTATCTTCATGCGATCAGTCCTTGTAAATGGGGGTTCATCCGCAAGCAACATGCTTGCATCGCCCCGGTTGCGATGGAACAGTTTCAGTGTATGCAACTTTGCCCGGCTTGCGCGCGCCGGAACTTATGAAGATCGCTCTACGCATGAACCGTGTTGCAATGTTGCAACAAGGGCAATGGCGGCATGTGCTGGCCTTAAGGGCCCGATCAATGGCAACATGCACGGAATTCCATCGTGGTGAGGGGCTGGTAAGTGAAATCCATGTCGATACTGCTGTTAAGTGCGGCGCTTCTGAGCGCCCAGCTGCCGCTAGATGCTCACGCGGCGGAGACTTCTCCATCGCTGGCATTCCAGCCTGTTGCTGGCACGGTGGTCCCGATGGGCGGCGCTGTGCGCCCCGATAATGAGGCCGTGCGTCAGCGGCTGGTGCAGCTGGCCGGTGGATCTGCGGCACGTTTTGTGGTGATTCCCTGCGCTTCGGACCACCCCGAAACGTCGGGCGCGGATGCCGTCGAGCAGTTGCGGCGCCGTGGTGCGCAGGCGGAATTGCTGAAGATCGCACCGCGCTGGGCTGGCGAGACGCTGGAGTCGGCACGCCGTGCCGCGGCCGACCCCGCTAATCTGGCCAAGATCCGCAACGCCACAGGCGTGTTCTTTACCGGTGGCGCGCAGGAGCGCACGGCCGATGTCCTGAATCCGGACGGGGTTGCCTCGCCCGTGCTACAGGCTGTGCGCGAGGTGCAGGCGCGCGGCGGGGTGATTGCGGGCAGCAGTGCGGGGGCCGCCATCATGAGCAGTACGATGTTCCGCGATGCGATGAATTCCGTGCAGGTGATGAAGGGCGTTATGCGCGATGGCAAGGAAATTGACCGGGGCCTGGGCTTTGTTGGCGACCAGCTGTTCATCGACCAGCATTTCCTCAAGCGGGGCAGGGTGGGGCGCATGCTGGCGCTGATGCTGGCCAAAGGCTACAAGGTGGGGTTAGGGGTGGACGAGAATACCGCGGCCATTATTCACGGGAGCGATATTGAAATTGTCGGCGGCAGCGGGGCGCTCTTGCTGGATTTGCGCCAGGCAACGCAGGAAGCGGGGCCTGTGAATGTGCGCAATGTACGGATTTCCTACCTCGATAATGGCGACCGATACGACTTGGCCAAATTGCAGGGGCAGGTGCTGGCCGCCAAACAGGCCAGGGGCGAGATCAAGTTCCGCCAGCCAGGCTTTGTTTCGGAACTGGAATTTGTCCGTCCCGCGTTTACCGACATCCTCGGCGAAAACGCCATCCTGCGCGCACTGACGCAACTGGTGGATGGCCCGCGCGATCACGTTCGCGGCATCGCCTTTGACCTTGAGAACTTGCCCGATGCTCCGGTCGCCGACCCCGCCCCTGAGCTGGGTTTCGAATTCATGCTGCGGCGCGATGAACATACGCACGGCTGGGATAATGAAGGACTCGATAACAACGATTACTCGATCTTCGATGCGCGGCTCGATGTGCGGCCGGTGCGTCTTAAAGCTCCGTTCTATCAGGCCTGGTAGGGGAGTCATTGCATCCGGTTGCCTGAACCTGCTGCGTGTTCTGCTTGACAGGCAGCAGTCACCAGCCTACATTCAACCATATGGGTGAATATGGTGAAGATCAACGGCTGGATCATGTGTTTACTGCGATGGCCGACCCGACCAGGCGCGCCATCCTGGCACGGCTGGCTCATGAAAGTGCACGGGTGACGGAATTGGCGCGTGATTTTCCGATTTCGTTGAACTCCACCTCCAAGCACATCAAGATCCTCGAGCGGGCAGGCTTGGTCGTCCGTACCATAAATGGACGTGACCACGTGCTGTCATTGAATGCAGCCCCGCTTGCCGAAGCGGCCTTTTGGGTCAGACATTTCGAGAGTTTCTGGGAAGGGCGCCTGGCCGCGCTTGATGAATTGGTGAGCACCCGCCGCAACGCCAGAAAGGAGGAGTAGCATGGCTGAAATCGCGCTCCAACAGCGGGTCTGCGTGCGCCGCACGATAGGCGCTCCGGCCAGCGAAGTATTTGATGCATGGCTGGATGCGGGTCTTCTCGCGAAATGGATGAAGACCCGCGCCTTCACGCACGCCACCGTCGCCTGCGACGCCCGCGAAGGTGGCGGCTTTGAGATTGTGATGCAGTCCCCTGGTGGCGAAATTCGGCATACGGGCGACTACCTTACGATCGACAGGCCGCGCAAGCTGGTATTCACCTGGCGCTCTCCCGCCACTGGGCAGCGTGATTCGCTTGTCACCGTCGAATTTTCCGGCGACGCCAACACCACCGACATCGTCGTCACCCACTGCCAACTTCCCGCCGACACATGTGGCGCGCATAGCGAGGGATGGGGCGATGTACTGGATCTTCTTGCGCGCCTTTTCGCACACTGAAGCACCCCTTTCATCCGGGAGTTCATCATGATCTTGCAAGGGAAACGCTGCATCATTCACGGTGCTGCGGGCGCCATTGGCAGTGCTGCGGCACGCGCCTTTGCCCGCGAAGGCGCCCAATTATTCCTGGCTGGCCGCACGCAGGAAAAGCTGGATGTACTGGCGCAGGAATTGCGCGCCAATGGCGCCACCGTCCACGCTGCCCGCGTCGACGCGCTCGATGAGCACGAGGTCCGGCAACATGCGCACACCGTCGCTGAATTAGCGGGCGGCATCGACGTCATGCTCAACGCGGTAGGCTTCGCGCATGTGCAGGGAGTGCCGTTTATGGAATTGTCATATGATGAATTTCAGGCCCCGGTGCGCGCGTACACCCGTACCATGTTCCTTACCGCGCAGGCTGCTGCGCGATATATGGCGGCACAGAAGTCGGGCGTAATCCTGAGTCTATCGACGCCAGGCGCGCGCCTGTCCGGTACCGGGTTTCTCGGCAATGGCACCAGCAGCGCAGCGGTCGAAGCCATGTCGCGCCTGTTGGCCGGTGAGTTGGGGCGCCAAGGTATTCGGGTGATATGCATCCGTTCCGACGCCATTCCGGAAGCAGTGCCTATCTCGCATGCCAGGGCGGCCTTTGAGGGAATGGCTGGCAAAATGGGCATAAGTGTGGATGATTTCTTGCAGGCGCGCGCCGACGGCGCGACCTTGCTCGGCCGGCTGCCGACGCTGGCGCAGATCGGCGCATTTGCAGCATTCGCCGCCTCCGACGGTGCCGGCGCCATGACAGGCGCCATTGCCAATCTTACCTGCGGGTCGTTGCCGGATTAGCGCTACGGCAAAGGCCGGTATTTGAAACAGCGACAGTGGTTGGTGATTTATCTTTTTTAGCCAAAAAGTCTTTGCAATTAAAGAAAACAGGATGCCGGGGCACGAAAAGTACCCCGGTTTTCCTTATCGCCAAAATAAAAAAAGATATTAAGTTTGATACCTGGTTTTATTGAGGCTGGATGTTTGCGCGGAAGCCGATAGGGCCTTCACCGCTATAAGTCATACTGCCGTTGAAGGTATTGCCGCCGTCGCCCGAACTGATATGCAGCGCCACCGCATTTTGCCCCCCGCGTGCGCCGATCAGCCATACGCCACCTGGGTGCCACGGTGCGGAATCACCGCCCCACTGATTTTCGACCGCGTAATTATTCCCGGCAACGGCCGATGCACGGAAACCGATGGGGCCTTCGCCAACGTAGGTGATATTCCCGGTGAACGTCTTCCCGTTGTCGGACGATGCGATCTGGACTGCTACCAAACCTTGATCACGGGACCCGAGGATCCATTCGCCGCCCTGATGCCATGGCGCGGATGCGCCGCCCCATTGATTCTGCACCAGGAATACGCCGCCATCGGCAGACTCGCTCTTGAATCCGATAGGGCCTTCGCCCCCGTAAGTCATACTGCCGACCAGGGTGTTGCCGCCATCGCCGGATTCAATATTGACTGCCACCACGCTTTGGCCAATCCTGCAACCAATGATCCAGGTGCCGCCCGGATGCCAGGGCGCTGTGTCGCCGCCCCACTGGTTTTCGACGACGTAGGTATTGTTCTGGGTCAGTGTCGCCTTGAAGCCGATCTGGCCCTCTCCTGCGTATTTCATTGCCCCAGTAAACGTCTTGCCACCATCGGCTGAGCTGATGTTCAAAGCGACCACTTTCTGGCCAGAGCGGCAACCGATCACCCACATGCCACCTTCATTCCAAGGCGCATTGGAGCCGCCCCATTGATTGTAGACATGATGCAGATTATTTACGGATTTGCTGGTTTTGGACATCGTATTCTCCAGGAACTCTAAGGTCGCAAAATGCACGTCTAATTAAGTGCATTAGTTCAGTAACTATTTTGCGAGCATTGCAGCGGGACGGCGCTGCCCCGGCCAAAAAATCTCCAACTGATTGATGGGAGACGATTTTGCCGGATTTTTAACCTGGAATTCTATTGGAATGTAACAAATCGATTTTATTTTATTTTTATATTTTATAATAGTTTCGCGCTACTTTTTATATCGAGAAAATTCAAATAAATGTAACTATAAAAGTTAATGGCGAAGTTTCAACGCGAATTCCCTCAGAACTGCTGGTTGCGTGCAACGATTTCGCCCGGCGAACCTAGCAGGAAGATGTTGTCGTTCAGCGTGTCGTCACCTTTGATGTGTTCATAGGAGGTGAGCGTGGCGAGCAGGTCGCGCGCGAGCGACTGCTGGCTCGGCGTGGTTTTTTCCGATGTCAGTTTGTCCAGCAAGAAGGTTTGCACTTGCTCCGATTGGCTGGCCACTTGTTCCAGGCCTGCTTTCTTCAGCTTGCCTAGCCTGTAATTGAGTGAGACATCGCCGCGCGCGCTGTCGTCGATCTGGTGGTACTCGTAGTTTTGGGTTTGCGGAGTCCCGTCGAAGAATGGCGGGCCGGATTTGCCGATGGCCGTGTGGAACTGGGCGTTCAGGTGTGATTGCTGGGTTTGGCCAATAGAACGCTCATCGCGGCTTGGTCCGCCCACCTTGGTCGCTTGCGAAACGTCATAGGCGAAAGTGTCCTGCTCCCACGCCTTGCGCGGGTTGCTGGATTTTGGCGTCTGGGCGATGGAAGCGCTGAAATCGGAGAGGCCGGTCAGCGCGGAGCGGTCATCGGCGTTCAGTTGCCACTTCGATGGCGTCAGCAGGAAGTCGTCGCGCTCTTCGGCGGTAGCCGTCCGATTCATATCGGAGAAAGCGTCTTTGAACATGGACATCAATTTTTTGTCGCCGTGACCGCGCGAGACCGCCTGGTCGAATTGGGCCAGATAGTTGTTGATGGCTTTTGCCTGCTGCTTTTTGGTGCCCAGGTGTTCAAGTGTGCTGGTGTCCACACGTACGTCCGCCTTGCCATCGGGCCCGCCAATACTGACTTTCCGCATCGATTCGTCGATGTGGAAATCCAGCGCCTGCGACGTGGATTCGGGGCCTGCCACCTCGGCATGGAAGTCGATGGACTGCACAAATTTGCTATCGAACTGGGTCAGGCCGCTTAGCCGGACCTGCGGACTGGATCCCGCCAGTCCATCAATGGCGGCCTGGAAGCCCGCCGCCAGGTTGGACAAGGCATTGCGTTCATCTTCATCGAGCTCGCCGCTCGAACTGACCTGGTAGATCATTTCATCGTCCACATTGGCCAGCGTGAGGTCAACCTGGGCGCCGCTTCGCGTGGTCACACTCAGCGTAAACCTGTTATCGACTTCATCCGGCAATTTGGCACGATCCGGCGGAATGACTGGCGCGGCGGCGAGCTGCTTCAGCATGTCCGCACCGAGGTCCTTGTAACGCTGGCTTGTCGAAACGGGCGTCGAGGCCGCTGCGATCGCTGCGGGACTCAAGGTCACAACGGTCGAAGGCGACAACACCGCCGCTGACCCAGACTTTTCGACTAATGAATTGATAGGTTTGCCGGTCGTAGCGACGGGGTAGCGTACGGCCGGTTGCCAGTTGGAGAGATTGGATATGGAGGTCATTCCCGTTTAACGGCATGCCATTTGCGAAACTTTAATGACTGAACATGTTCCTCCTTCCTGAGTAGGTCCGATGAGACGAGCTAGGCTGACGCAAATCGTCGGCGCAATAATCTGAAAAATCCGCCCACAAGCGGCAATTTCTGAAAAAGCTCCTCGGCCGCATCCCAGTAGTCGCGGTGCATGCAGACCAATCCCTGGCTGTCAAACGTGATGTGTGAGGCGCCCTCGACCGTATAGGCCTTGCCGAGCAGCTCGAAATCGAAGCTCCAGATGACGAATGCATGCTCGTCCTGCACGATGCGCTGCCGGATGGTGAAGCGGGGGTTAGATGTGGACTCGAACATGTGCTCGAAGATCCGCTGGATCGCCTGTGTTCCCCGGACGTTGTTGAACGGGTCGCGAAAGCCCGCGTCTGGGGCGTACAGTTCCGGGACGCGACAGACAGTCTGCGGTGTCAGATGTTCATACCAGTCAAGGAGGGTGTCGAGTGCGGTATTCAAGATTTCACCAGTTGGCCTATGAGGGCAAATCTCAGCCTGTACGGAAGCATCCGTACTAGTTTGACGAGCAAGGTAAAGCGCCACGGAAAGTGTATCTCGAAGCGTCCGGCGGCAACTCCCCGCATGATTGCCGATGCGGCCTCGTCTGGGCTCAGCATGGCGGGCATGTGGAAATCGTTACGCGCAGTCAGCTGCGTATTGACGAAACCTGGGTTGATCAAATACACGTCAAGCCCTTTGGGATGCAGGTCGCTGTACAGAATCTCGGCAAGGTTGATCAGTGCAGCCTTGCTGGGTCCATACACGCTCGCATTGGGCAGACCAATCCAGCCTGCTACGCTGGCGATAATGGCTATGCCGCCCGAACCGCGCTCCAGCATGGCAGGAAGGATTGTCGCCAATCCGCAGTAAAGACTGCCCAAATTGATGCTTAATGTGCGCTTCGAGCCGGCAGGGGTAACTTCCCAGCTGCGTTCGGGCCGGTACTCGGCGGCGCAGAAAATGACGAGGTCAACTCCGCCAAAGCGCGTCTGGATTTCAGCGTAGGCTTCTTTCCAGGACTGCTCCTCGATAGCATCGAATGAAACCGCCAGGGCGTTCGGATTGCCGCCAGCGAGCGCCGCCAGGCGGTCCGTGCGGCGGGCCGACAGGGCGACCTTGGCGCCAGCAGCGAGCGCTTGGCTAGCGAGCGAGGCGCCAATGCCGCTGGATGCGCCGACGATCCAGAGCCGTTTGCCCTCCCAGCCCTCAAATGGCCGATTCAAGGGGAACATGATCTTTTCCTGAACATTAAGGTCACCTGGCCAAGCTCGATGCCGAACTTGCGCATGGTGGCACGATTAATCATGGTGCATTCGTCGATGAGGAACATCCAGTCGTCGAAATGCATTTCGTAGGTGCTGCCGTCTACGGGCAGAAGCATGGTGTAACGCCATCGAAGGGCGTTGCCGGCCACTTCGCCGTATGCTTCGCCTTTGACATCGGCGGCCGTTCCTTGCCAGCGCCCCTGCGCTTGCGGAACCAAGCGCCATATCCGTCGCTGGCTACTGCCGTCGTCGTATTTGAAGCGCTCGTCCAATCGCAGGCTGTCTCCATCCCTGCTGCCTTCGATTTCGACGCGGAAGCGCTTGACCACATCGCCATTTCTTTTCTGGAACATGCCCCAGGCATCGGTGGTGCCTGCAAAGAATTCGGCAACGTCGAGCTTTGGCTGGGCAGGTGCATACTGATGTACATCATTTCCGGCACATGCCGCTAGCAACAGGGCAAGGCAGATCGCTAACTTCTTCACGTATCCTCCCCAGCGAAATCATCGCTGCAAGTTTTAAGAGACAGGGCAGGCCAGCGTAGACCGCGGCCAGGAGATTGCTTGGGCCGTTCCCGGGCTTATAGCCCTGTGCCGCCAGCAGCGGAAGCGCCAAGCCGGTCAATGCCAGCGCGAGCTTCCCGAGCATGGTGTAAAAGCTGAAATAGATGCCCTTGCCAGGGCTTTCGCCGATTGCCTGAGCGAAGAGTACGGGCGGCAGTGCGAGGTCGGCCCCCAGTGCTGAACCGGCTGCAAGGCAGACTGCCAGGTAGGGCAGGGTGTCGCCAGGGCCCAGAAGGCCGGCGCCGGCGAAGGCGCCAATGGATAAGATCATGCCGATGCGCCAGGCTTTGACCGTACCGAGGCGCTTGGCTATGCGAACCCACAAGGGAAGGCAGCACACTGCGGCGGCAAAGTAGGCAACAAGGAACAGCGCGCTTAGCTCAGGTGCGCGCAATTGGTCGCGGATATAAAAGATCACCAGCGTAGCAGGCAAGGAAACCGACAGCGCGTTGAGCAGGTAGGGACCCAGCAAGCGTTTGAAACGCTGGTTCCTGAACGCGGAGCGTAATGCTGGCATCCAATGCAATTCCTGCTGCGCTGCTCTGTGCCAGGTCGGCGCGCCGGAGAGCAGGGCCCATACCGCAATGAAGATAAATACGGCGAAGACAGCGCTATACCATGCCATTCGATACGAGACATGCTCAGGCTCCGCCGATATCACGGCAGCGGGAACCGCACTGGCGAGCAAGATCCCGAACAGTCCTGCCGCCTCGCGCCAGGCCGCAGGGCCCAGCAGTACTTTGGCCCTTGCAGCGCTGCCATCCAGGCTGGCGCCCCAGGCGAGATAAGAGATCGACAGGAAGCTGTGGGCGCTATACACCATGATAAGCGCGACCCCAAGCCAGACGGCAATGTTGCCGTCACTGGGCGGTCGCCAGAGGGCGGTAAAGGCCAGCGCGAGGACGGCGGCGGCGGCTGCCAGGCAGGCGTTCAGGCGGCCCCCGAGCCGGTCAATCATGAGGCCAAGGAAAGGGTCCTGGAGGGTATCGATCAGGCGCGCCGCAAAAAGCACCCATCCAAGCTGCACCAAGCCCACATTGAGATGTAAGGCATAAAAGGCCGGTATGTGGACGTACACCGGCAGTGCCGCCATGGCGAGCGGAAGCCCGAGCAGGCCGTAGACCATATAGCCGCTTCTGAATGCGTTCGCGGTCACTGCCGACCTCCAAGCAATTGCCGGCGCAAGCCTTGGTCGCGGCTTGCCTCGTTCAGCCAGATGGCGAAGAAGGCCCGTGCAAGATCAGGGTCGGGAATCTCGGCCAGCAGCTTGCGTTGATCAAATAGGCGCATGCCATATCCAGGCTGGTTCACTCCGATCAACTGGTCTCCAGGTTCCACGTCGACAAACGCCTTGCGCAGCTGGTTTTCCCATTGCTTTTGCAGCGATGGATCGTTTGGCGCCGTGCCCAGGCGCCGCATTTCGTCCAGGCTGGTCTGCACCAGGCGTTCGCGGCTGATGCTGCGGTGATAGGTCAGTTGCAAGGCAAAGCGGGCGGCCGGGTCGAATGGCCGTTGTTCGCACCATAGTGCAGCGTGGTAGATGCGCAGGCCGAACCAGCGCATCTCGCCGCTGCCGACGGCGACCGCCGCCGGGAACGCATCGCGCCACCCGCCGCCATTGTCGGCCGCTTTCGCTGGTGCGGTAAGGGCAAGGCTCAGGCACAAGGCCGCCCCGGCCAGCCTAAACCACGGTCGGCTTTGCAAGCAGGAATTGAACGACATTGGTTCTTCCCTCATCGAATGCGGCTTCGCAATAGGAAAAGTACAGGTGCCAAATGCGCTGGAAGTGGGTGTCGAAGCCGAGTCCACCGACTTCCTGCCGCTGTGCGAAGCATTGCTTGTCCCAGCGCCGCAGGGTCTCGGCGTAGTCCTGGCCAAATGCGTGAATGTCCTGCGTTGCAAGACCGGCGCGCGCCGCTTGCTGGATGAAGCGCTCAACGCTTGGCAGCATCCCGCCGGGGAAAATATATTGCTGGATAAAGTCGGTGCTGCTGCGGTAGCGCTCAAAATGCCGCTCGCCGATCGTAATCGATTGCACCAGCGCCTTCCCGCCGGGCCGCAAACGGCGCGAGACCGCCTTGAAGTAGTCGGGCCAATACTTCTCGCCGACGGCTTCGAACATCTCGATCGATACGACGGCGTCATATTCGCCGTTGATGTCGCGATAGTCACGCAGCTCCAGTTCGACCCGGTCTTCCAGGCCTTGCTGCACGATTCTTTGTTTTGCGTGCTCCAGCTGGGAGGGCGAAATGGTCAGCCCATGGACGTGGATGCCTTGTTTTGCGGCTTGCTCTGCGAATCCACCCCAGCCGCAGCCAATTTCCAGCACCCGCTGGCCAGGACGCAGCCCGAGCGTGTCGATGATGCGCTGGTACTTGCGCCGCTGCGCTTCTTCCAGCGGCAGGGTGAAATCCCCGTTGAATAACGCACTGGAATACGTCCAGGTCGGATCGAGCCAAAGCGCGTAGAAGTCATTGCCCAGATCGTAGTGCGCGTGAATATTGCGTTTGCTGCCAGCCCGCGTATTGGGACGAAGCAAGTGGCGCAAACGATACCAGCAACGGGCGAATACCCCGCCGAACAGTGCGCGCTCCAGCACATGCTCATTGCGCAAGGCAAGGCGCAGCAAGGCCGTAAGGTCTGGACTGTCAATCCAGCCCGCACCATAGGCCTCGGCAAAGCCAATGTCCCCCGCACGCAGGATGCGCGAGCACGCGCGCCAGTCGCTCACTCTCAATGTGGCGCGCTCCGGCGTGTGGATGTCGCCGAACTCCATGCGGGTTTCGTCCGGTGTGATGAGGGTCAAATGGCCATGCCGGATGCGCCCGAGTAGTGACAGGAATAGCTTGGCGCCAGGAGGTGCCGCGAGTTGGCGGATCGATAGGGAGTGGTTCATTGCCAGGTTTCCTCTTGCTGATTACGGTGTTTATTGCCATTCTTTCCGAAGAAAGGCACGCCTTTGCACCACAGGCGGAGGGCTTGCCAGTGAATGCGTGCCACGATGCCGATGCATAGCAAAGGCTGTTTGACCAGGGCCCCGAGCAATGTGCGGCCGCTGCAAGGTTCAGGCTTTCCGGCGATGGCGGTTTCCAGTAGGAGCCCGCTGGCGTCGTGATAATCGATCTTGGTCAAATGCCGGTCTGCTCCCAGGCGGAACTGGAAACGATATTCGCCTTCCACCTGGCAGAACGGTGATACGTGCAGCCGTTTCAAGCATGAGGCCTGGCCGTCGCGGCTGTCCGGCCGCAAAAGGTAGCAATGGCTGTCGCCGAAGGTGTTGTTTACTTCGGCCAGCACGGCTTTCAGCGAGCCCTGTGCGTCGTAGCAATGCCAGAAATTCACGGGATTGAAGACAAAGCCCGCAATGCGGGGAAAGGTCTGAAGCCAGATCTCGCCGTCGGCGCCGATGCCGTGTTCGCGCAGCAGCCTGCGCATCCATGCATCGAGGCTGGTGCCGTCACGGGGGCCATAGTCGCTGGTGCGGATCGATGCGATGCGCCGCTTATCGACGCCGAACCAGGCCGAGGTGCATTCGTCCAGGCGGCCCAGGTTCAGTCGCAGATAAAATACGGGATAGCTGAAACGATTGCGGGTCGGGCGCAAGCGGTCATGCACCACATGCCCTTGTACCAGCTGCATGGGGGCTGGGCGGCCGCTCATGGCAGGACGGCCCAGTCGGGAGCTGCGCCAAAAGCCTGCGCCACACGCAATGCGGACTTGAGGCCATCCTCATGGAAGCCGTAGCCGGTCCAGGCGCCGGCGTGCCAGACCTGGCGGCGACCCTGGATCTCGTGCAGCCGCTGTTGTGCATCGATGGTGGACTGGTCCATGACCGGGTGTTCATATTCAAAGCTTGCGAGTATCTTTTCTTCCGCGGGTGGCTGCTGGGGATTGAGCGTCACCAGCACGGGCGTTTTCAAGGGCAGGCTCTGAAGCTGGTTCAGCCAATACGTGACGCAGACGGGGCGTTGGCCATCATGCTCGACTCCGGACAGATAGTTCCATGCTGACCAAAGCTTGCGCCGGCGCGGCATCAGGCTCTCGTCCGTGTGCAGCCAGGCGGCGTTGGTCTGGTAACGTACGCCGCCAAGGATGTCGCGCTCCTCGGCGCTTGCATCGGCCAACAATGCCAAGGAAGTGGGCGCGTGGGTGGCGAGCACCGCGGCGTCAAACACCTCCGCGCCAGCAGCGGTGCGCACCGTGGCTTTTCCGGCATTGCGTTCGATAGCCTCGACGCGCGTATCGAGGCGGCAATCGGGTAATGTGGCCGCAATACGGCGAACGTATTCGCGAGACCCGCCACGAACCGTGCACCACTGGGGCCGGTCGTTGACCTGCAACAGAGCGTGATTGAGGCAAAACCGCAAGAACGTGGCGGCAGGGAATTTCAGGATGTCGGCCGGTGTGCTCGACCAGATCGACGCTGCCATCGGCAGCAGGTAAGCATCGCGGAACATCGCGCCGTACGCATTTTCCTGCAGCAGTTCGCCAAGCGAAAGGGGCTTGCCATGCGCTTCGTTCAGATAGCGCCGCGAATTGCGGTTGAAGTGCAAGATGTTTGCCACCATGCGGAGGAAGGAGGGCGACAGGATGCGCAAACGTTGTGCAAACAAGGTATCCAGGCTCGTGCCGGCCCATTCCAATGCGCCGTTTTCCATCGACACTGCGAAGGACATATCGCTTGCGATGCTTGGCACGTTCAGCTCGCGCAGCAGTTCAATGAAATTCGGGTAGGTGCGCTCGTTATAGACCAGGAAGCCGGTATCGACCCCGCAAGTCGCCCCTTCCAGATACACATCCACGGTATTGGAATGGCCGCCAAGGTATCGGCCCGCCTCGAACAGCACCACATCGTGATGCCGGTTCAGGAAATAGGCGGTAGCCAGGCCGGAGATGCCGGCGCCAATGACTGCAATACGTTGACGTGTCTGATTCATTTTTGGATGGGAATGAAGATGGGCTCGCTACCCTTGTGCTAATATTACTACCAACAAATAACAAAAGCTACTGATTGGTAGCGAAAATTTACTCATGAGTATCCTGTCGAAATTCAGCTTTAAGGATCAGGCATTCAAGCTGCGGGAAAACGCCATTCTCGACGCTGCTACTGCTGTGTTGGGTAGCAAGGGCTATGACCTGATGACGATGGATGACGTTGCCGGGGCGGTGGGCATCTCGAAGCCCAGCCTCTACAAGCACTTCAAATCGAAAGAAGAGCTCGTCGGGCAAGCGATGATCCGGCTCCTTGAGGGCGCGATAGAGCAGATCGGCGGGCTACCGCCGCATTTCAGTGCCTGTGAAAAGCTGGAAGCCCTGCTGGAATGGGCTTTGCGCGTGCGCCTGGGCGGCGGCCTGCCATTCCTGCCATCGACCAGTCCGCATGTCCGGGATATGTTGATGCGGAATTTCAAGTACATGACGCGGGTGCTCAAGCTGAACCGGATGCTGGAAAGCCTGGTGAAGCAGGCCCAAAAGGATGGTCAGCTCGACGCGGCGCTGCCGGCGGACGTCATCTTGTTCAGCTACTACGCGCGCACCTGCGACCCGGCGGTTGAATTCTTGCAGAAGTTCAGCAAGATGGCTGACGACGATATAGTGCGGCACATGCTTCGCGTTGCCTTCTCGGGCATCCGCTAACGGTCGCCGACGCGCCGCATTGGCAAAGCCCCTGCACTCCAGGGGCTTTGCCATATTTTGCGGCTCCCCCTTCTTGGGGGCGGCAAATCATGCTACTCTGTCATTGCTTTAGAGGAAATATTTCCGTGCCCGCCTTTGCAAGCCAAGGCGGGTGGTTCCACAGTCCAGGCAGGGCGGCGCTATCAGCCACCGGCCGGCCGGGACTGATTACAACAAGTGCGACACGACCGCACATGAAGGAATCTGAATGAGCAAGGCTGAACCACTGCGCCTGCACGTGCCCGAACCTACGGGACGTCCAGGCTGCGCAACTGATTTTTCCTACCTTCGCCTGTCGCCGGCCGGCGCCGTGCGCCGCCCCGAAGTCGATGTCGCTCCCATGGAGACGCGCGATCTCGCTTACGCCCTGGTCAGCGTGCTGGATCCCGAAGGCAACGCTGTTGGGCCCTGGGTGCCGGAGATCGATATCGAAGTCGTGCGCAAGGGCCTGCGCGCCATGATGAAGACCCGCATCTTCGACAGCCGCATGCTGATGGCCCAGCGCCAGAAGAAGATGTCGTTCTATATGCAAAGCCTGGGCGAAGAGGCGATCGGCACCGCGCAGGCGCTGGCGCTGAATGTGGACGATATGTGCTTCCCCACGTACCGCCAGCAAAGCATTCTGGTCGTGCGCGACTATCCGATGGTCGACATGATCTGCCAGCTGATGTCGAACGAGCGCGATCCGCTCAAGGGCCGGCAACTGCCCGTCATGTATTCGGTGAAGAAAGCAGGCTTCTTCTCCATTTCCGGCAACCTGGCGACGCAATACATCCAGGCCGTGGGCTGGGGCATGGCGTCGGCGATCAAGGGCGACACCAAAATTGCCTCCGCATGGATCGGCGACGGCGCCACGGCGGAGGCGGACTTCGACACCGCCCTGACGTTCGCCCACGTATACCGCGCCCCGGTCATCCTGAATGTGGTCAACAACCAGTGGGCCATCTCGACCTTCCAGGCCATCGCCGGCGGCGAGGACACTACTTTCGCCGCGCGCGGCGTCGGCTGCGGCATCGCATCGCTGCGGGTCGATGGCAACGACTTCCTGGCCGTGTATGCCGCATCGCGCTGGGCTGCCGATCGAGCGCGCCGTAATCTCGGCCCATGCCTGATCGAATGGGTGACTTACCGCGCAGGCCCGCATTCGACATCCGACGACCCATCGAAATACCGCCCCAGCGACGACTGGTCGCATTTCCCGCTCGGCGATCCGATCGCCCGCCTGAAGCAGTATCTGATCAAGGTAGGCGCCTGGTCCGAACAGGAGCACGAGGAAACGCAGAAGCGGCTGGAGGCCGAGGTCCTGACTGCGCAGAAAGAGGCCGAGCAGTACGGCACGATGGCCAGCGGCCACACCTTCAGTCCCGCGGAAATGTTCGACGGCATCTATAAAGAGCTGCCTGAACACCTGCGCGTGCAACGTCAGCAACTGGGGATCTGAGATGGCGGAAAATACAGTGAAAACTTCCATGACCATGATCCAGGCGCTGCGCTCGGCGATGGATGTGATGATGGAGAAGGACGACAACGTCGTGGTCTTCGGCCAGGACGTGGGCTATTTTGGCGGCGTGTTCCGCTGCACTGAAGGCCTGCAAAAGAAATACGGCAAGTCGCGCGTATTCGATACGCCGATTTCCGAAGGCGGCATCGTCGGCGTGGCGATCGGCATGGGCGCTTACGGACTGCGGCCGTGCCTTGAAATCCAGTTTGCCGATTACATCTATCCGGCCTATGACCAGATCGTGTCCGAAGCGGCACGCCTGCGCTTCCGTTCGGCGGGCGACTTTACCGCGCCGATCACCATCCGCACGCCTTGCGGCGGCGGCATTTACGGCGGCCAGACCCACAGCCAGAGCCCGGAGGCGGTTTTTGCCCACGTATGCGGTTTGCGCACCGTGATGCCGTCCAATCCTTACGACGCCAAGGGCCTGCTGATTTCCTCGATCGAGAATGACGATCCGGTGATCTTCCTGGAGCCGAAACGCCTGTACAACGGGCCGTTCGACGGCCACCACGACAAACCGGTCGTGCCATGGTCGCAGAACCCGCTGGGGGAGGTGCCGGAGGGTTATTACACCGTCCCGCTGGACAAGGCGGCCATCTTCCGGCCCGGTAAGCAGCTTACCGTGCTCGCTTACGGCACCATGGTCTGGGTGTGCGAAGCGGCGGCGCGGGAGACCGGCATCGATGCCGAGATCATCGATTTGCGCAGCCTGTGGCCGCTGGACCTGGAAACGATCGTTGAATCGGTCAAAAAGACAGGCCGCTGCGTGGTGGTGCATGAGGCAACGCGCACCTGCGGGTTCGGCGCGGAGCTGGTATCGCTGGTGCAGGAACATTGCTTCTACCATCTGGAAGCGCCAATCGAACGCGTGACGGGTTGGGATACGCCTTATCCGCATGCGCAGGAATGGGCGTATTTCCCGGGGCCGGCGCGCGTTGGCGCGGCGTTCAAACGTACGGTGGAGGCATAAAAGATGGGAATTCACGTCATCAAGATGCCTGACATTGGCGAGGGCATCGCAGAAGTTGAACTGGTTATGTGGCATGTCAAGGTGGGCGACGCTGTCACCGAGGACATGATCCTGGCCGACGTCATGACCGACAAGGCCACGATCGAAATTCCTTCGCCGGTGCACGGCACCGTGGCCATGCTCGGCGGCGCGGCGGGGCAGGTCATGGCTGTTGGTGCCGATCTGATCCACATCGAGGTGGAGGGAGCGGGCAATCTGAAGGCGCAATCCGGTGCGGCCGCTGCAGCGGAAGCTGCGCCGGCGAAGCCGGTGGCTCCGCCTCCGGCTTCGTCTGCTGCTGCTGCACCGCCGGCGCCGGCCGCAGCACCTGTAGCCCCGGTGGCGGCATCCGCTACTGCGCCGGCTTCGCGAGCCACGGTTGCGGCCCGCGTGGCGCGCGAAGCCGGCGAACGTCCGCTCGCTTCGCCGGCCGTGCGCAAGCGCGCATGGGATATGGGCGTGGAACTTCAGTTTGTGCACGGCAGCGGGCCGGCCGGCCGTATCCTGCATGCGGACCTCGATTCCTACGCTGCGCGCGGCGTACAAGGCGCACCGTCCGCAGTTCCGGGCAGCTATCGCGAGAATCACACCGAGCAGGCCGTTCCGCTGATTGGCCTGCGCCGCAAGATTGCGCAGAAAATGCAGGAGTCCAAGCGCCGTATCCCGCATTTCTCTTATGTCGAAGAAATCGATGTCACGGAGCTTGAAAGCCTGCGCACCCGCATGAACGAGCAATGGGGCAAAGAACGCGGCAAGCTGACGGTGCTGCCTTTGCTGGCACGGGCCCTGGTGGTTGCACTGCGCCAGTTCCCGCAAATGAATGCACGTTTCGATGACGATGCCGGCGTGGTCACGCAATACGGCGCCGTTCATCTTGGGGTCGCGACCCAGACCGACGCCGGCCTGATGGTATCGGTAATGCGTCACGCCGAGGCGCGCGACTTGTGGTCTTGCGCCGCCGAGATCGGGCGCCTTGCCGATGCCGCGCGCACAGGCAAGGCCACGCGCGACGAGTTGTCCGGTTCGACCATCACGATCTCCAGCCTTGGCGCATTGGGCGGCATCGTCACCACGCCTGTGATCAACCATCCGGAGGTCGCCATCATCGGCGTCAACAAGATCGTGGAGCGGCCTATGGTGCGCCAGGGCGGCCTGGTGGTTCGCAAGATGATGAACCTGTCGTCCTCGTTCGACCACCGGGTGGTCGACGGCATGCACGCGGCCCAGTTCGTACAAGCTATCCGCGCCTTGCTGGAATGCCCAGCGATGCTATTTGTGGAGTAACGATGAACCAACATACCACTACGCTGCTGGTGATCGGCGGCGGTCCTGGCGGCTATATTGCGGCCATTCGCGCCGGCCAGCTTGGCATTCCTACGACGCTGGTCGAAGCCAGCGAGCTGGGCGGCACCTGCCTCAATGTCGGCTGCATTCCCTCCAAGGCCTTGATCCATGCGGCGGAAGAGTTTGAAAAAGCCAGTCATTTCGCGAGCGGTTCGGCACTTGGCATTTCCGTGCAGGCGCCGCGTATCGACATCGGCCAGACCGTGCTGTGGAAAGACGGTATCGTCGGCCGCCTGACCGGGGGCGTGGCGGCCTTGCTGAAGAAGAACGGCGTGCGTGTCGTCAAGGGCTGGGCCAATATCGTCGATGGCAAAACCGTCGAAGTGATTCGCGACGGCGAAAGCCCGCAGCGCATCGGCTGCGAGCACCTGCTGCTGGCCACCGGCTCGCACGCCACGGAATTGCCCTTCATGCCATTCGGCGGGCGTGTGATCAGCGCAACGCAAGCGCTTTCGCCGAAGACCGTGCCAGGCAAGCTGGTGGTGGTCGGTGCAGGGTACATCGGCCTTGAACTAGGCATCGCCTATGCCAAGCTGGGGGCGCAGGTGCATGTGGTGGAGGCGCAGGAGCGCATCCTGCCCGCCTACGACGCGGATTTAACCCGGCCGGTGGCCGTGGCGCTCAAGGGCCTGGATGTGGAAACCCATCTTGGCTGTTCTGTGCTCGGTCTGGACCAGGCCGGCGGCGCGGTGCGGATCCGCAATGCCGCGGGCGAGGAGTCGGCCTTGGCGGCGGACCAGGTACTGGTCGCCGTTGGACGGCGTCCGAACACGCGCGGCTTTGGCCTGGAAAAGCTGCGCATCGACATGGATGGCCACTTCATCAAGGTCGATGACCAGTGCCGTACGTCGATGCGGGACGTGTGGGCCATTGGCGACGTGACCGGGGAGCCCATGCTGGCGCATCGCGCCATGGCGCAGGGCGAGATGGTCGCCGAGATCATCAGCGGCAAGCGCCGCCATTTCAGCCCAGCCGCCATTGCGGCAGTCTGCTTCACCGACCCGGAAGTGGTCGTGGTGGGCGCAACGCCGCAGCAGGCAAGGGCGCAGGGAATCGATTGCATCGAGGCCATGTTCCCGTTTGCCGCCAATGGACGGGCCATGTCGCTTGAATCGAAGGACGGATTCGTGCGGGTGCTTGCACGGCGCGACAATCACCTGATCGTTGGGTGGCAGGCGGTCGGCAAGGCTGTGTCGGAGCTATCCGCCGCATTCGCCCAGTCCATCGAGATGGGCGCAACGCTGGAGGATGTGGCTGGCACGATCCACGCACACCCCACCCTGGGCGAGGCGATCCAGGAGGCAGCGCTACGCGCCTTGGGGCATGCGCTGCATATTTGAATTGCCGGGATCCAAGCGCGCGAAGCGGCCGCAGCGAAAGGGGTATCGTTAGAACCCACGTGTAGGAGGCGGCCATGTTTAACGGCTTTATCTTTGCCACTGGGATCGAGAATAGTATTCCGACCATTGCGGGCGGCCGAGTGCGGATGGATGAGATGGAGAAGTGCCGCCATTACCAGTATTGGCGCACCGATTTCGACCTGGTCGAGCAGCTCGGGCTGCGCGTCCTGCGCTACGGCCCGCCACTGCATCTGACCTGGACCGGACCTGGCAAATATGACTGGGGCTTTTCGGACGGGGCATTTCACGACCTGCGGCGCAGGAATATTATCGTCATTGCGGACCTGTGCCATTTTGGCGTTCCCGATTGGATTGCCAATTTCCAGAATCCCGATTTTCCGGTCGAGTTCGCGAAATATGCCCGGGCCTTTGCCGAGCGTTACCCGTGGGTCCAAGTGTATACGCCGGTCAACGAAATGCAGATCTGCGCCTTGTTCTCCGCCATGTATGGCTGGTGGAACGAGCAGTTGAGTTCCGACCGGGCCTTTGTCAGCGCCATCAAGCACATCGTGAAGGCCAATATCCTGGCCATGCGCGCCATCCTGGAAGTGCGGCCGGACGCCTTGTTCATCCAAAGCGAATCGAGCGAGTATTTTCACGCCGAGAATCCCGCCGCCATCGCCCAAGCCGAATTCCGCAACGCCCGCCGCTTCCTGTCGCTGGACCTCAACTATGGGCGCCGCGTCGATTCGGAGGTCTACGAATACCTGATGGACAACGGCATGACGCGCGAGGAGTACCACTTCTTCCTGGAGAATAATCTCAAACACCAGTGCATCATGGGCAACGACTACTACATGACCAACGAACACCATGTCGGCGCGGACGGTTCAACCCGGTCCTCCGGCGAGATTTTCGGTTATGCGGTAATCACACACCAGTACTACAACCGCTACCGGCTGCCCGTCATGCACACGGAAACCAACCTGATGGAAGGCCCCAACGGCGACGAGGCCGTGCGCTGGTTATATAAGGAGTGGGCCAATGTCCTCCGGGTGCGCAACAATGGCGTGCCGATCGTCGGCTTTACCTGGTATTCCCTGACCGACCAGGTGGACTGGGATGTGGCTCTGCGTGAAAACCGCGGCACGGTCAACCCGCTGGGCCTCTTTGACTTGCAGCGTAATATCCGAGCCGCCGGAAAAGCCTACCGCGACCTGATTCGCGACTGGTGCGAAGTCCTTCCGACGCAAAGCATTTGCCTGCGGGTGCCGATCGAATTGCCGCTGAAAGACGATGGGGCCGAACAGAATGCCGCCGCAACAGGCGCCGATCAGCCGAGCAGCGAGGCGACGGTGGCGCCGACCAATACGGATTAGGCTGTCCGCCAAGGGACACGCGTCTAGCCGGTCTATTTGTCGATTGAGGGCCGCAATTTGACCGTCTGTCGCATTGACGTTCCAGGAAGGGCTCCCCCTTCATACAATGCATCCTGGCCAATCCGCGCCATTCCAAAAGAGAGAATCCATGAGACTTCCCCTGACTGCACTTGCCTTATCGCTGGCCGCCGTGGGCGCCCAGGCTGAAACTCCGTTTTCCTTTGCCGCGACGCCGGGCAAGCTACCGAAGGACGTGATCCCGCTCCAATACACGGCCCATTTGGTGCCGGATGTGGCGAACAACACCTTCAGCGGTTCGGAAACGGTGGAAATCGAAGTGAAGAAGGCTACGTCGAGCATCATGCTCAACGCCCTGAACATGGAGATTGACGCAGCTACCCTGACCGGTATGGGCCTGGCGGAAACCAGGCTGGAGCCGGTGCTGGATAAGGAAGCCCAGACCTTGAGTTTCAAACTCGCCAAGGCGCTGGCGCCGGGCAAGTACAGCCTTGCACTCAAATTCCGTGGTGTGGTGAATCGCGAGCCGCGCGGCCTGTTCTACCTGAAGTACAAGAACGGGGCGGACGACAAGTCCCTGCTGGCGACCACCATGGAGCCGACCGACGCGCGCCGCCTGCTGCCTACCTGGGACGAGCCGTCCTTCCGTGCCAAGTTCAAGCTGACGGTGGACGTGCCGGCCAGCTTCAAGGCCTTCTCGAACACGCCGGCCGAAAAACAGGAGACGCTTCCAAACGGACTGCAGCGCGTTTCCTTTGGCGTGACGCCCAAAATGCCAAGCTACCTGTTCGTCCTGGTCGCGGGTGAGATGGCGCGCAACGTGGCCAAGCAGGACGGTGTTGAAATCGGCGTTGTCTCCACCATAGGCAAAGAGGGTTCAACCCAGTTCGCCTTGGATGCATCCAAAGACCTCCTGCAGTACTACAATCATTACTTCGGCCAGCCGTACCCGTTGGCCAAACTGGACCAGATTGCCATTCCCGGCATGAACGGGGCGATGGAAAACTGGGGCGGCATCGTCTACAACGAAGCGACCCTGCTATATGACGCCAAGAAGAATCCGGACAGCACCAAGCAGACCGTATTCTCCGTCACCGCGCACGAAATGGCGCACCAGTGGTTCGGCAACTTGGTCACCATGGCCTGGTGGGACAACCTTTGGCTGAACGAGGGCTTTGCTTCCTGGATGGCCACCAAGGCCACCGCCAGGTTCCACCCCGAATGGCGCGTCCCGCTGGAAGCGATGGTCGAACGCGAAGGCGTGATGAACCTCGATGCGCGCGCGACCACCCACCCGATCCAGACCAAGGTCGAAAACGAAGAGCAGGCCAACAGCGTGTTCGACGCGATCACTTACGGCAAAGGCCAGGCCTTCCTGCATATGCTCGAGGCGTATCTCGGCGAGGACACCTTCCGCAATGGCATCCAGGCCTATATGGCCAAGCATAAATACTCCAACACCACGACTGCCGACCTGTGGGCGGCGCTGGAGAAGGCCTCGGGCAAACCGGTCGCCGTGCTGGCATCCGACTGGACCACCCAAGCTGGCGTGCCAGTGGTGAAAGTCGCACAGAGCTGCGAGAAAGGCCAGCGTAAGATCACCTTGACCCAGCAGCCTTTCGTGCTGGACGGCAGCCCCGTGCCGCAACGCCTGTGGCATATCCCTGTCGCACTCGGAACGGTTGGCGGCAAGGCGGAATACACGATGCTGTCGGGTAGCTCGGCCACCGTGACCCGTCCTGGCTGCGACGGCCAGCTGATTGTCGATCCGGACAGCGTGGGCTATTACCGGGTGCAGTACGACGACGCCAGCTTCAACGCACTGGCGGCAATGGCCACCAAGCTGCCGGACGCCAGCCGCGTGAAGCTCCTGGGCGATGCCTGGGCCATGGTGGTGAGCGAACGTATCCCGCTGGCGCGCTATCTTGCCCTGGCCAGCCAGTTCAAGGACGAGCCGCGCCTCGCCGTATGGGGCGCATTGTTGAACAACCTCGGTAACCTGTACAACCTTGCGCAGGACACGCCGGAGCGCGCCAAACTTGGCAGCTACATTGCCGCGCTGGTGCTGCCGAAGTTCCAGGCGCTGGGCTGGGAAGAAAAGCCGGGTGAGTCGGTCGAGGACCGGCAGTTGCGCACCGCACTGGCCGGCGTGTTGGGGCGTACGGGCGATGAGAAAGTGATCGCCGAAGCCCGCGCCCGTTTCCAGCGCTACCTGGCGGATCCGGGCAGCCTGCCGCCATCCTCGCTGGGCTTTGTGATGTCGGTGGTGGGCCGTTATGCCGACGAGGCGACCTATGACGCACTCAAGGGGCTGGCGCTGAAGGCGCAGTCGGTGGAAGAGCGCAACCGCTTCGCGCGCTCACTGTCCATGGCGCTCGATCCAAAGCTGTCCGAACGTACGCTGCAGATAGCACTGTCGCCCGAGTTGCCGATTCAGCTGACCAGCATGATTGTGCCCAGCGTGGCGGCATCGGAACACATCGACCAGGCTTGGGCCTTCGCGGTCGAACACCGCGAGGCGCTGTTGAAAAATCAGGATTCTGTGGCGGGCAACCGCATGTATCCGGCCATTGTCGCCGGCTCGGTCAACGCGGCCGATGCTGACAAGATGGAAGCCTACGTCAAGGAGCACTTCTCGGCTGACGCATTGGTCGATGCAAAACGCATTGGCAACGGAGTCAGGGTGCGTGCCAAACAGCGTGCGCTGCTCGTGTCGCAGATTGGCCAGGCCCTGGATAGCATGAAGTAAACCGGGTTCCGTGGGAAAGTGGCGGGCGCTGCGGCGCCCGCTTTATCTTCGCCAGACGACTGGCGCAGGTGGGTGATTTTGCGTGACGATTTGCTCGCCTGTTCGGAGGCATAATCCAACATCGGGATGCCGGCTGTTGCAGTCGCTAAGGAGACCATAATGAGTGTTCGCAAGTCACTGCTATTTGGCGCAATCGGATTTTGTTTGACGAACTGGGCGATTGCAACGGAGCGAGCGGAATACGCATTTCGCTGGGAAGTTGCCAAGGGCGGGCCGTCGAGTATCCGGCAAGTGGCAAAGACCTTGAACGTGCAGGAAGAAAAGCCTGAAAGATTTGAGGTGCGCTACTTTGATGTCGGCACGTGCAATGCCGTCCCTTCTGGATACACAATCATTGGTCGGGAACGTAGCTTGGGCGGCGAGAAGCCCGATGCCACGGTCAAAGTCCGTGGACCTGATCCCGCAACGTCTGAGCTACTCGATTGGAAGTGCCCCCTGGACGAATCGGAAAAGAGCAAGCGAGAAGTCGACATTGGCTTTCGAGGCCTGGATGAGGTCAAACGTTCATTTTCAGTGAGCTGTACCTTGAAAAAGAGCGGGCTGAAGGCGAGCCTCCCTGCCGGCTACTCAGCTGCCGCGAAAGCGTGCTCCAACAAGATGGAGCGCGCCGAAGCGGAGTCCGAGGGTTTGAAGATAAAGATCGAGAAGTGGAAATTGCCGAAGAAGCGCGTTGCGATCGAGGTCTCGATGGTCGGTGATGATACCAATGTCGATTTCGAAAAATTCAAGACCAAGGTTGTGAAGCCGCTGATGGACCAAAAGGCCGTACCCCTAAAGGAGAGCAAGACGGAGCTGGGCGGCGATTGTTGAATCGTTACGTGAAGGCGGAAGCGTTCCTTGACCAATAGTGCGGCGATTCAGCGCAATCAGGTCACTGCACCTTGGTGAAATCGGTCACCACATCAAAGTCACACCGGACATGCTTTTTTTCAGCGTCACATACGGCCGCGTCAAAAAGGGGCAGCAGGCGCTTGCCCGCTTTGACCGATGCCAGTGAGCGCGCCACGCCATCGCTGACGCAAGCATCGCTTGGCGAGGAGGCGGGAAGGGCGGCAGCGTTGAACTCGAAATAGCCCACGGCGTGGATACGTTTGAATCCGGGCTGAGGTGCGTCAGAGACCACCATTTTGTCAATTTGAATTTTGAGCTTCGCGTCCGGATCGTTTTCGATGGCCGAGAACTGCTGGCTATATGTGCCGCCGTTGTAACCCCTGAGCAAATCGCCATCCGCTGCCCGGATCTTGTAGGAGGCAAGCGTCATGCCAGGTTCTGCGAGCGAGGGAAAGTGGTGGGTGCCGGTTTGCAGCGGCAAAGGCATGAGCGAACTTGACACCTCGTGCACCTTGCCCGCGTGTTCGACATTGAGGCCCAGTCCGAAGCCGCCGATGGTATCGCCATGGATGCCGAAGCCTGCAACGGCGACCTGCGGTGAGCCGGCGCCGGCCAATTTGACGTTGCCGGCAACACAGCTCATGGAGTTGCCATCGGCCAGTTCCGCGGCCTTGTCCTTATGCGATGCAGTGGCCTTCTGGCCGCAGGCAGTCAGGAGGAATAGAACGGGCAAGATGGCTTTGAGGTGCATGGCATCCCATTTCGTGAAAATGCCATTATTGCACGGCTAATTCCTATGCAACGCAAGCTAGGAGCTCGCCCCGGCAGCTTTACTCGTCGTCGAATTCGGCGGCAAGATCCTTGAAGCCTTGTCGCACAGCGAAGGAAAGAAACTCGTCAGGTGTGTCGAGCACAATCAGCCGCTTTTCCTGGATTACCGGGTCACCGGCTGTCAGGTCCGGCCCTTTATAGCCGAGCGTGCGTAAGCGTGCGCTGATTTCGCTGATTAGTTTCTGGTCCCTGTGCAGACCATCGGAGGCTGCAGCGGCGAGATCCACATACAGGTCAACGACGCCATAACCTTCATCGAAGATGCGGAGGGCTTTGATGTCGACGCTGCGCCCGTTGCCGTCGTTAGCTTTGAAGGGGCCGCTGAGTTGGATATCGGTATCTTGGTTCATGGCGGGAGCATACACGAAATGGGACGTATGGCGGTGACCATGTTGCTGTGAAAGGTGCCAAGTCATGCGCGCGCGGTGACGCAAGGCAAAAGCCTGTACAATTTGCCAACGCTCGCGCGGAAAATTTTCACCGCATATATTTTGCCATTGATGATTGGACTAAATCATCAATGGCATTTTTTCGACTATGGCCACGGCCGGCGCGCGATCAGATCAAACTATTTCTGGAGCAGTATCTATGAAGCAGCGGTTGTGGGGCGGCATCGCGTTAATGGTATTGGCGTTTCCCGTCAGCGCACAGGAATTGGAGCCAGCGCCGAATTCTGCTTTGCCCTTGTGGGAGGTCGGCCTTTTTGGCGGCGTTGCCTCCACGCCTGCCTATCCGGGCGCCGATGACCGTTCAACGCGCGGGTTGGCGCTGCCGATGGTGATCTATCGTGGCAAGGTGCTGCGCGCGGATCGCTCCGGTGTGAGCGCGCGTTTGCTCAATACCGAGCGCGTGGATCTGGATCTCGGGTTCGCGCTTTCGCTGCCGGCCCGATCCAACGATGTGGCAGCGCGTGCCGGCATGCCGGATTTGAACTCCTTGCTGGAGTTTGGCCCGCGCCTGAACGTGCTGCTGTCCGAACCTTCGGCCCCCAACCGTGTTCGCTTGGAACTGCCTCTCCGCGTGCCACTTGAACTTGGAAACGGCTTTCGGCGCCAGGGCCTCGTATTCGAGCCGCGTATGGTGTTCGAGACCAGTAGCAGTAACCGGCAATGGCAGGCTGATGCCACCATGGGCATGGTGTTTGGCAGCAGCCGGCTGAACCAGTACTTTTATGAAGTCGCACCGCAATACGCGAACGCTACACGGCCAGCGTATCAAGCGGAAGGCGGCCTGATGATGACCCGTTTCGGAGTGAGCCTGTCGCGCAGGCTGACGGCGGATTGGCGCGTATTCGGTTTTACCCGCTACGACAATTACACGCACGCCACGAACCGGGACAGTCCCTTGTTCCGCAAGAATGCCGGGATGTCGCTTGGCTTCGGCTTCACTTGGACCGGCTATCGTTCGCAGGCGCGGGCCTGGGAATAGTTTCAGGGGCTACCGCAGCGGGCAACGCTGATTGCCGTGATCAAGTGCTGCGTGATGGGGCCGCCCCCGGCGGGCGCGGCCCTTTTCCTGCGTATTATTGATCCGCAGTTTCAAAGACGTCTTTAGGCTTGCCCTGGGAATCGCTGACGCGGAATTTCTTGCGGCGGTCGCCCATCAAATAGCGCAGGTCGCGGATGGTCAGGTCCGACACCTCGTGCATACGGATCAGCAGCGACGCGCCGATCGGGAGCCGGCGGTGGCGGATCTTACTGATCACTGGTGGAGCAACTTCGAGCGCTCGGGCCAGGGCCGCATCATTTTTCAAATTCAGGTGTTCGATCAGCGTATCGAGCAGGCGGTCCGGGTTGTATTCGAGTTCATCTTGGCTGTTGGCGTACTGCATTGATTCTTTCCTAAAAGTTCGAATAGTGTAATTATATTGCTAACGGGCAATTGGTTGTTGTGCAATTTTGCGAAAAACATCATTCCGATGCCTCGGCGCTACAGAAAAAGAGGAAAACTGGGCAGAAATGGCCTTAGTGAGGAAATGAAAATAAGCTAAATACAACGCTGGCGTGGATAGTGTACAATCGCCACTAACATAAAAGGCGATGTCATGAAGGTAGAACAATTAGGTCTCGGCATTTTCACAGTGGACAGATTCCTGAGCGAAACTGAATGCCAGCACTACATCGGGATGGGGGAACAGATGGGCTACCGGCCCTCTGAAGTCAACCTGCCCGCCGGCTCGGTGCGGCGTGAGGATATCCGCAATAATGACCGTGTGATCGTCGACAACCCGCGTCTGGCCGAGTTCCTGTTTCAGCGTGCCATGCCTGTGCTGCCGCCAGACATCGGCCAGTGGCGCTTGCATGGCCTCAATGAGCGCTTCCGCTTTTACCGTTACGGGCCCGGTGAGTACTTCAAGTGGCATAAGGACGGCTCATTTGAAAAGTCGGGGGACGAGGTGAGCCTGCTAACTTTCCTGATTTACCTGAACGCTGATTTTGAGGGTGGGGACACCCAGTTCAGGTGGGATACCGTTCGCCCGCAAGAAGGCAGGCTGCTGGTGTTCCCGCACAAGCAATCACACCAGGGAGCCGAAATCATCGCCGGAACAAAGTATGTGCTGAGGTCCGACGTTATGTACCGAAACGACTGCGGGCCTTCGAACTAAGGTTAGAGCCAGCGCGTGTCGGGCATATTGAGCAGGCCCGCAAGCTTGGTCAACACGAAGCGCATTTGTTCGCGGGAGGATGCCATCAAGGCGATGCGCACGTATTGCCGGCCTTCGCCATCGCGGTTCATCGAAAACGCATCGCCGCCCGCGACCAGCAACTGGTGGCCGCGTGCAATGGCCGCGAACTGGTCGCCGCTATTCCAATACGGAGGGAGTTTCAGCCAGATGTGGAAGGCGGTAGGCAATGCGCTGTATTCGAACTCTCCCAGCAACTCGCGCGCCATCTGCTGCCGTACCTGCGCCTCGGCGCGCTGGGCATTGGATAGTTCAAGCGCCTTGCCGCTGTTGATCAAATTCGTCGCCAGTTGCGCCGCCAACGGTGAGACCATCCAGACGCTGGTGCGTACGCTTGCCGCCAATCCAGCCAGCCACGCGGGAGGGCAGTGCAGGTAGCCCAGGCGGACTGTCGAGAACACTGACTTCGACAGGCTGGTCAAATATAAGGTCCGTTCCGGTGCATAGCTGGCCAGCGGTTGCATCGGTTGCGGAGCGAGAAAGCCGTAAAGGTCATCGTCGACGAGTATGAAATCGAACTCGCGCGCAATTTCGGCGATCCTGGCGCGCCGTGCTGCGGACATCACTCGGGTGGTCGGGTTCTGGCAGGTCGCAATGCAGATGACCATCGCCGGGCGCTCGCGCTGGCACAGGGCGCGCAGGCTGTCCGGATCCATACCCTCGTGGTCCATGGCGACGCCTTGCAGCCGGCGCCCCAGGCTGTGCACGACCGATGCCACGCCGGGATAGCACAGTGATTCGCTCAGGACCAGGTCGCCCGCGCGCGTCAACGCGTTGACGGCGACCCATAGACCGTGCTGGGCGCCCGCCGTCAGCAGCACTTGCTCCGGACGGGCGGCCAGACCCGCGCCTTGCATCCAGACCGCGCCAGCCTGCCGGTGCAGGGGATGCCCGCCATCGGGCGTGTAATCCAGCATTTCAGACAGAATGGGCGACTGGCTCAAATCCTGCAGGGCGGCCCGCACATAGGGTTCCTGCAACTGCAGATTGGGTTTGACGATGGTCAGATCGACCCATTCATTGAGTGATTCCGGCAGCGTGGCACTGGCGGGTGCGGCGGGGGCACTCGGCGCAACGTCAGGCAATCCTTCGGCCCGCACATAGGTGCCGCGGCCGACCTCTCCCTGCACCAGCCCGCGCCGCTGCGCCAGTTCGTAGGCCCGGTTTACTGTCCCTGGCGTCACGTGAAGCAGCGCCGCAAGTTCCTTGAGCGTGGGCAGGCGCGTACCGCTTCCCAGCACCCCTGCGCGAATGTCGCGTTCCAGTGCCGCCGCAATCCTTTCGTAGATCGGCCCGTCGGCATGCGCGAGTTCGGGTTGCCACATGTCTGTTCCTTGAAATTAACACCATTACGTCAATTGCATGATTTTACTCCAGCGGCGATGAGTGTTGGGCAAAGAGAAATGTTGCTATGCAGCACACTGACACCCATTACTTTAATTAATCTCGGTTTTTTGCCTCTTTATCAAAATAAAATGTTGACGTAATAGCCATCTTACTTTAACTTGATGCGTGCAAATTACATCGATTGAATCGATGTATTGAGAGGGGCTACGCCCGCCCATGTTCAATCCAGCCGAGAGCAGCCATGTTTGACCGCCAAACCCATACCATTGAAGAGATCGACCCGGAAATCTGGGAAGTGATGCGCCGTGAGAACCTGCGTCAGGAAGAGCACATCGAACTCATCGCTTCCGAGAACTACACTTCGCCCGCGGTGCTGGCGGCAGTCGGTTCCCAGCTGACGAACAAGTATGCGGAGGGCTATCCGGGCAAACGCTATTACGGCGGTTGCGAAATCGTCGATGAGGCCGAGCGCTTGGCGATTTCGCGCCTCAAAACCCTGTTCGGCGCCGAGTGCGCCAATGTCCAGCCGCATTCGGGTTCGCAGGCCAACCAGGCGGTGTTTTTTGCCGTGCTCCAGCCCGGCGACAAGATTCTGGGCATGAGTCTCGCGGAAGGAGGGCACCTGACCCACGGTATGCCGCTGAACATCAGCGGCAAATGGTTTGATGTCCATAGCTACGGTCTGAACGAAGCCGAGGAAATCGACTATGAGGCGATGGAGCGCATTGCCTATGAAGTGCGGCCGAAGATGATCATCGCTGGCGCTTCGGCCTATTCGCTGCGCATCGACTTCGAACGCTTCGCCAAGGTGGCGCGTGAGATCGGCGCCTACTTCATGGTCGATATGGCGCATTATTCCGGCCTGATCGCCGGCGGTATGTACCCTAACCCAGTGCCGTTCGCCGACTTTGTCACATCCACCACCCATAAGGGGCTGCGCGGCCCGCGCGGCGGCGTCATTCTGATGAAGGAGCAGCACGAGAAGGCCATTAATTCGGCCATCTTCCCGGGAACCCAGGGCGGCCCGCTGATGCATGTCATCGCTGGCAAGGCGGTCGCATTCAAGGAGGCCTTGTCGCCAGAATTCCAGCAATACCAGCGCCAGGTGCTGGAAAACGCCGCCGCCATGGCCGGCGCATTGCAGGAGCGCGGCCTGCGCATCGTTTCGAATCGCACGGAAAGCCACCTGATGCTGGTGGACCTGCGCAATGTGGGCATGACCGGCAAGGATGCGGAACGCATCCTGGGCGAGGTCTATATCACCTGCAATAAGAATTCGATTCCGAATGACCCGCAAAAGCCCGTAATCACCAGCGGTATCCGCCTCGGCAGCCCGGCGATTACCACCCGCGGTTTCGGGACGGAGGAGGCGCGCCTGGTTGGCAACCTGGTGGCCGATGTGCTGTTCGCACCGAACGACGGGCCAACGCTGGCCGGTGTGCATGAACAGGTGCGCGCGCTGTGCAAGCGTTTCCCGGTCTACGGCTGAAAAGGGGCGAACATGTTCAAGCAAATACAGCAGGTGCGCGACGATTTTTCCATCTCGGCCCTGGTCGCCGGTTTCCTCGCAGTCCTTATTTCTTATGCCGGTCCGTTGGTGATTGTCTTTCAGGCCGCCAAACTGGCTAACCTGTCGGAGCAATTGACTTCGTCGTGGATCTGGGCCATCTCGATCGGTAGCGGCTTGACTGGCCTGGTATTGAGCTGGCGCCTGAAAACGCCCGTCATCACTGCCTGGTCGACACCGGGGGCGGCGCTCCTGGTGACAATGTTGCCGACCATGCCGCTGGGGCAGGCGATTGGTGCGTATATGGTCAGCGCGGTGGCCATCACCTTGATCGGCTTGTCGGGCGCATTCGACAAATTCATCACGCAGATTCCGAAAGGGATCGCTGCTGCCATGCTGGCCGGTATCCTGCTTCGCTTCGGCACCGAAGTGTTTGCGTCGATCCATGCGAATCCGGCTTTGGTGCTGCTGATGGTGGCGACCTTCCTCGTCATTAAGCGGGCCTTGCCCCGTTATGCGATTGCTGCGGTGCTGTTTGTCGGGACCGTTTATGCGGTGACCACCGGCGCCACCCATTTGTCGCAAATCAGCCTGAGCGTGGTGCAGCCGGTGTTCACCCCGCCCGAATGGTCATGGCATGCGGTGCTCAGCCTGGGACTGCCGCTGGCCCTGGTGACCTTGACCGGCCAGTATGTGCCCGGAATGGCTGTGCTGCGTACTTCTGGCTACCGCGTGCCGGCGGGCGGCATTATCAGCGTGACCGGCATCGCTTCGCTGCTGCTGGCGCCATTTGGCGCACATGGCGTCAACCTGGCGGCGATCACGGCGGCCATTTGCACCGGGAAGGAAGCGCACGAGGACCAGGACCGCCGCTACGTGGCCGGCATTCTCAGTGGTGCGATCTATATCCTGATCGGCACATTTGGCGGTGCGCTGGCGCTGCTGTTCTCCTCCCTGCCGCGTGAATTGATTGCCGCACTGGCCGGGCTGGCGCTGATCGGCGCCATCACGACCGGTTTGATCGGAGCGGTGCAGGATGAACAGCATCGCGACGCCAGCATCATCACTTTCCTGGTGACGGCATCGGGCATGAGTTTCCTCGGCCTCGGCGCCGCGTTCTGGGGGCTGGTGATCGGTGGCGCCGCCTACCTGGTGCTGCATAAACCCTGGAAGCGCGCGGAAGCGCAACTGCCGACGCTGAATAAGGTGTGAGGCCATGAAACAGTCATTTGATTTTCTCGTTGTGGGCGGCGGCATCGCCGGCGTCGCCGTGGCTTCCGAACTGGCGCGGCACGGCAGCGTGCTGGTCCTGGAGCGCGAGCGCAGCCTGGCCTATCACACCACCGGGCGCTCGGCCGCCATCTCCATGGAGAGCTACGGCAACGCCCTGATCCGCGAGCTCACTTGCGCGTCGCGCGAATTCTTTGAAAAGCCGCCGGCGGA
This sequence comes from Pseudoduganella violaceinigra DSM 15887, assembly GCF_000425385.1. GTDB lineage: Bacteria > Pseudomonadota > Gammaproteobacteria > Burkholderiales > Burkholderiaceae_D > Rugamonas > Rugamonas violaceinigra. The sequence continues at coordinate 573,072 of NZ_AUDI01000004.1, forward strand.
ACTCACTACCGACGCACTTAGTTCGCCGCGCGGTGCATTGATACTGGGTGATGAGCCAAACTTGGACAAGCTGCGGGCGCGCTACGGCGTGGTGAAGCAGCATGTGCCAAGCGCGCGCTGGGTCGAACGCGACGAGATTGCCGGGATGGCGCCTTTCATGGAGCAGAAATGGATCGCCGGAATCCATGAGCCCAGCGCCTTCGACCTCGACGTTCACGCCATCCACAGCGCCTTCCTGCGTGGGACGCGCTTGCGCGGCGGGCTGGTTCGCACGGATGCCGAGATCGCGTCGGCCGAACGGCAGGGCGGTGCATGGCATGTCCGCCTGGTCGACGGCGCAACGATCCTGGCCGGCACCATCGTCAATGCCGCGGGCGCCTGGGCCGATGTCGTAGCGCAGCGCTGCGGCGCCACGACGTTGGGTATCAAGCCGCTCCTGCGCACGGTGGTCGTGGTTGACCCGGAGCGCAGTGTCGAACATTGCCCGTATATCGGTACGGTGGACGAACAATTGTTCATCAAACCGGATGTCGGGCGCTTGATGGTTTCGCCTTGCGACGAAACGCCTTCCGACCCTTGCGACGCCTTGCCGGAAGAACTGGGCGTGGCGATTGCAATGGACCGGCTCGAATCGGCCACCACGCTGCGGCCGAAACGCATCCTGAATCGCTGGGCCGGGCTGCGCGTGTTTGTGCCGGACCGTACGCCCCTGGTCGGCGCAGACCCGGAAGCCGACGGCTTTATCTGGTGCGCGGCGCTGGGCGGTTACGGCATCCAGACCGCTCCGGCCATGGCACGCCTGTGTGCGGCGCTTGCTATCGGCGATGCGATTCCCGCAGATCTTCCGCACATTGCAGCCGGGGACGTCGCACCGGGCCGCGTCCTGGGCATGGCAAGCCAGCAGGTAACCGCGGTCGCCGAGCTTCATTAGTGCCGTATGCGCCGCCGCCATTTGAATTTAACTTTCTCACCCACAAGGAAGCAAACATGAATCAGGTAAAAGAACGCATCGAGCTCGCTGACGGCGACAACGCATCGAACGACCGCAGCATCATCTTCAATGACAAGGCGCCGGTGCCGCTGGGGACTTATTCCCAGGGTGTCCGGGTCGGCAATATGGTCTTCCTGGCGGCGCAGACGCCGGTCGTCCCCGGTACGAACGACATCGCCGAGGGCGGTTTCGAAGGCCAGGTACGTCAGACGTTCAGCAACCTGAAGACCATGGCGGAAGGCTGCGGCGCCAGCATCAACGATATTGTCCAGGTGACGGTGTACATCACCGACATTTCCAAATTCGCGACCATGAATTCGATCATGGCCGAATTTTTCTCCGAACCGTATCCGGCCCGTACCACGGTCGGCGCTGCCAACCTGGCGCGCGGCACCCTGGTGGCGATCGACGCAATCCTGGTCCATCGCAGCTGAATCCGGAAATCCGACGGCAGACGGCAATGGCCGGATGCCGCCTCGCTTGTTGAACGTTACGCTGAAAAGAGTATGTTATGAGCACAGAACCCCGTTACTTCCTGCGCTGCCTGCAGTGCGATTCGACGTATGCAAAAGGCCAGGTCGGCTACTGTTGCCCGATTTGCGAGCTGGACGGGGCACTTGATGTGCTGTATGACTACGAGCGCATTGGCCGCAGCTTCCGGCAGGATGTCGCCCGCCGCGAAGCCTTCGATATGTGGCGCTACCGCAGCATCCTGCCGATCAGCGACGACTTTCGACCGGCGCTGCACACAGGCGGCTCGCCATTGTATGAGATGAAGCACGATGGTCAGGGCTGTATCCTGGTGAAGGACGACAGCCGCAATCCGAGCGGATCGCTGAAAGACCGCGCCAGCGCACTGGCGGTCGCCCTGGCGGCCGGCATGGGCGCGGACACCATCGCCACCGCCAGTACCGGCAACGCAGCGGCGGCTTTGGCCTGCATGAGCGCCATCAGCGGCATGCAATGCAAGATCTTTGCCCCGGCCAACGCACCGCGCGAAAAGCTGGCCCAGATGCGCACTTACGGCGCCAGCGTGATCGCAGTGGAGGGCGGTTACGACGAGGCGTTTGAGGCATGCTATGCCGCCTGCAAGGAATACGGCTGGTATAACCGCAGCACGGGCATCAATTCCTTTATGTCGGAGGGAAAGAAGACCGTTGCCTTCGAAATCTGCGAGCAGATGCAATGGCGTGTGCCGGACCGGGTCTATGTCCCGGTCGGCAATGGCTGCATCGTCGGCGCTGTTTATAAGGGATTCAAAGAGTTGCACCAGATGGGCTGCACCGACCGGATTCCCCGTATCATGGGCGTCCAGGCCAGCGGGAGCGATTTCATGTTCCGTGCATGGAGAGCGGGCGCTGGACCGAATGGCGCAACCGCGCAGCCGGCAAACACCGCAGCGGGCAGCATCAGCGTTGCCTTGCCCAGGGACCGGATCAAGGCCTTGCGCGCTATCGAGAAAAGCGGTGGTGAATTCATCACCGTGAGCGATACCGAGATTTTCCAAGCCGTGACAGAGCTGGCGCGAAACTGCGGCGTGTTCGCCGAAGCGGGAGCGGCAGCCGCGTATGCGGGGGCGAAAAAATGCGGCGCGCATGGACGCAGCGAGACGTCGGTCGTCCTGGTGACGGGCAGTGGACTGAAGGACATTGCCGGCCTGCTTAAAAGCGGCGTGCTTGCCGACGGTGCAGAGCTGCTCCGCCAGCGCCTCGCCGCCTGAGGGCTTAACGGCCCACGCCGGCGATCCGGGCTATCTTGCGCTGGATCGCCAGTTCATCGAGGGCTTCGCCCGGCAGGTTGCGGAAGATTTCGACCCGGCGCCGGATTTCGCGGCAGATTGTGGCGAACTCCTGGCGTATTTCCGCCGCCGAGCCACGCAGGGCGGCAGGATCGCGGAAGCTCCAGTTGGCGGTGGCGGGTTGGCCCGGCCAGCGTGGACACGCTTCGCCCGCCGCCTCGTCGTATACCGTGATGACGAAATCCATGTCGGGCGCCCCTTCCACGGAAAATTCGTCGGTGGACTTGCTGCGCAAGCCGGCCGGGGCATTGCCGAGTAAATTGACTTGCTCGATCGCGTAGGGATTGACCTCGCCCGCAGGCTGGCTGCCGGCGCTGAAAGCGCGGAATCGGCCGCCCCCAGCGGAGTTCAACAAGCCCTCGGCCATGATGCTGCGGGTGGAGTTTTGCGTGCTGAGGAACAGCACATTGTAAGTTTTATTGGTCATTTTGCTAGGCGCCATGAATGGCGCAGCGCCCGTTCCGGTACTCGGGTACCGGCTTGGTGAAGCCATCGCGATATCCTGCAATCTTCTTGCCGGGGGGCGCGGCCACTGCAAGGAAAAAGTCTGGATTCTAGCGAACTAAAATGACAGTTTTATGACAAATGTTAGAGGTTTAGTGAATCCTGCGACACCGGAACCAGGATTTCACGGCTGCCATTGGTGGCCATCGACGACAGGATGCCTGCCGTTTCCATCTCTTCGACCAGGCGCGCGGCCCGGTTGTAGCCGATTCGCAGTTGCCGCTGGATGGACGAAATCGAGGCGCGGCGGCTGCGGATGACGAAGGCCACGGCTTCGTCATAAAGCGGATCGGCTTCGCCTGAACTGGACTCGCTCAGCAAATCGGCCGCTGGCTCTTCGCTTGGCTCGCCTGCGGTAATGGCCTCGACATAATCCGGTTCGCCAAACTGTTTCAGGTAGTCGACGACGCGGTGGACTTCTTCATCCGATACGAAGGCGCCGTGCACGCGTTGCGGGTAGCCGCTGCCGGGCGGCAGGAACAGCATGTCGCCGTGGCCGAGCAGGCTTTCCGCGCCCATCTGGTCGAGCACAGTGCGCGAGTCGATCTTCGACGAAACCTGGAATGCCACGCGGGTCGGGATATTCGCCTTGATCAAGCCGGTGATCACGTCGACGGACGGGCGTTGCGTCGCGAGGATCAGGTGAATGCCTGCCGCACGGGCCTTCTGGGCCAGACGCGCGATCAGTTCTTCGATTTTCTTCCCCGCCACCATCATCAGGTCGGCCAATTCGTCGATGATGACCACGATGGTGGGCAGCGTGGACAGCGGCTCGGGCGCGTCCGGCGTGAGCGAGAATGGATTCTTGACGTACTTCTCCGCCGCCCGTGCGTCCCGGATCTTCTGGTTGAAACCTGCCAGATTCCGTACGCCGAGGGCAGACATCAGGCGGTAGCGCTTTTCCATCTCGGCGACGCACCAGGTCAGGGCGTTTGCCGCCAGCTTCATGTCGGTGACGACCGGTGCGAGCAGGTGCGGAATGCCGTCGTAGACGGACAGCTCCAGCATCTTCGGATCAATCATGATCATGCGCACATCTTCCGGTGTGGCTTTGTACAGCAGCGACACGATCATGGCGTTGATTGCCACGGATTTACCGGAGCCGGTGGTACCCGCCACCAGCATGTGCGGCGCACGCGCCAGGTCGGTCACCACTGGAGCGCCGGTAATGTCCTTGCCCATCGCCAGGGTCAGCTGCGAGCGCGAGGTCCGGTACGCTTCCGAGGCCAGCATTTCCGACAGCTGGATCATCTGGCGCCGCCCATTCGGCAGTTCGAGGCCCATGCAGGTCTTGCCCGGAATGGTTTCGACAACGCGCACCGACGTCACCGCCAGTGCCCGCGACAGGTCCTTCATCAGCGCGACAATCTGGGCCCCGCGCACACCGATGGCCGGTTCGATCTCGTAGCGCGTGATCACGGGGCCGGCGGAGGCCCCAAGCACGGAGACGGGGACCTTGAATTCCTTCAGGCGCTGTTCGATCAGTTGTCCCGTCTCGAAAAGTTCGGCGGTCGAAACCTCGACAGTAGCCTCGGAATAGGCATCGAGCAGGTCCAGTCCAGGCAATTCGACGTCGATTTCCTGCGGGTGATGCACGACGGGTGCCGCCGCCGGGATAGGTGCGACCGGCGCAGGCGCAAAACCGGCTGCGCGTGGCATAGCGTCCGCAATTGGCGGGTGCTGACAGGTGGCCGACGCCTGCGGGGAGAGTTCCGCACTGGCGCGCAGCGCGACCTCCTGCCATTCCACGTAAAGCGGCTCGTCGTCTTTTTCAGCGGCCGCTTCAAACGTCAATGCGCTGGCAATGCGCGCAGGAGGTTCGGCGGGCGGCGTATATTCCCAGGCGAGGGGGGCAATCGTTTGGGCCAGCGCTTGTTCAAAACCGAGTCCGGGGTTTGCGTTCTCCGGCATGGTTTGCTCGACCTCCCGCACCCACATACGATCAGGCGCTGAAGTCCGGATCGTATGCACTTCCACCGCAGTGCGGATGACACGCACTTCGACTTCGGCCTGCTGCGGGAGCTGCAGCACTGGCAACGGTGTGCCTTGCATGGCTTCCGGTAATGGCAGTGCAATCGGATCCTGAACTGGCTCGCGAGCGGCCGTTGTGATGGTTGGACTTTCTTCCGGGTGACCCAACTTCACGATCCTGGTGGTTTCCGTGCGCTTGTTGCGGGCGTTGGCCTCCTGAATGGCTTTAGCGCGGGCCAGCATCGCCGGGGTTGGACGCAGGCTCTCGACTTGCGCCCATTCTTCGCTGGGCCGCGCTGACGGGGAGCTTCTGTCCTGATCCTCCTGCGTGCTCGGCACGTTTTTCCGAACAGAGTCGGCGCCGAAAAAGGTTGCTGGAGGTGTGTCGGCATCGCTATGCCATGGCTGCCTTCCGGCGGCGAAATGATCGCCGGTTCGAGGGGCGGGGGATGGCGTGCGCGCAGGGGCCGCGGACCTTGGCGCAGGTTGCCGTTGATTTTCTGCTGTCCGTTTGCCCAAAGGCGTGGCACGCCAGCACCAAGACAGGAAAGCATTTGCCCGATAGCCGAAGATCCACGGCCCCGCCAGCAATCCTGTCACAAGAACGAGCAGGAGGGTTAAAGGTTTGCCGACGGCCGATGCAAGCAGGTTCGCCACGTAGGCTCCCGCCGGGATGGGCTCTGGCGCCCGAATGATTGATTCCAGTGCGCTGCCTGCGCACAGCATCAGTGCGGTGCCTAGTACCAGACGAATAAATCCTCGGCCCAGCAGAGTACTTCTTTTGAGAAGGAACACCTTCACGAGACGCAGCAATAAGGGAAGCGTCCAAAGCACCGACCAGCCAAACCAAGACATTACTGCCATCCAAATTCTTTCTTCTTAATAACTCGCCAGACTCAGTCTGGCCCGCAACCTGAGGGACGGCCTGGAATCCGCAGTGCCGCGAAGCGAAGTTTAACATGAGCAATGTTTGCTTCACGCAAGAGCGGGGAGGGCCGGTTTGGTAATTCCATGTGGCAAGTATGACAAATGTCCCGGATCAGCGCGTTTCGCTTGGTACAAACGTCCACAAAGAAAGTGACATTGCTCCGATTCACTGCCGAGTCTAGGCGACTAAATTGATAGCTATTGAGAATCGGAAATAAAGAAGTCCTTCGGGTAATCGTAATGACCGTTGGGTACCGATTCATGAAAATAATCATCTTTCGTCCGATCGAAGGCGAACTTGAGGGGATGTCATGGGCACCATTACCGGATCAAACAACAACGACGTCATTGTCGGCACCAGCGGGAGCGACACCATTAATAGCGGGAACGGCGACGATACCGTCAACGGCGGCGCCGGCAGCGATTCGATCAACGGCGGCGCCGGGAACGATATCCTCGATGGGGGCAGCGGCAGTGACCAGCTGAATGGCGGTTCCGGCGACGATACCCTGATCTATAACGTGCTGGAAAATGCGGCGGCCGGGACCAAGGACGTCTACACCGGCGGTGCGGGCATCGACACCGTGGTGCTGCAGTTAAGCTCAGCACAATGGCTGGACAAATCGGTTCGTGCGGAGTTGCAGCGGTATGTTGAACTCCTCGCGACGGTCAAGACTAATCCGCAGGGCGAGGTCTCCAACGGCTCGGCTAGCGATTTCATGTTTACATTTGGCTCGTCCACCTTGACGGTACAGATGATGGAGAAGCTGGTCGTCGCGGTACAGCAAACGGCAGAGGGCCCCTATAACGCCGTGAATTACCTGGCTGCGCTGATCAGCGGCAGTGACGCCGGCAGCGCGGTCGAAGCGGGCGGCACCAACAACGCCAATATCGGAACGCCGACCGTCAGCGGCGACTTGTATGCAGACGACCTGGATGGTGCCGACGACGTCTTTCAGGCTGTTGCAGCCGGCGCCTCGGCGAATTACGGTACATACTCGGTGGGCACAAACGGAGTCTGGACGTATGCGTTGAACAATTCCCACGAAAGCGTACAGGCGCTCGCAGTTGGGGAAAGCCTGAGCGACAGCTTCACAGTGCGTAGCGCTGACGGCACTAGCAAGCTTGTGAAAATCAGTATCGTTGGCAGCAACGACGCACCAGTCGTCAGCGCGGCCCTGACCACTGGCGCGGCAGAAGGAAATGGAAGCTATTCGCGCAACTTGCTGGCTGGCTCGAGCGATGCGGATCATGGCGAGACTGCTACGTTGAGCGTCGCTGACGTACGCTTCAGCGTCAACGGGGCGGCCGCTTCCAATGGCCCTCCTGCCGGTGTAAGCCTGGTCGGAAATACATTGACGATTGATCCGACAAGCGCCGCGTTCAATCATCTGGCAGCGGGCCAGCACGCCACGATCGTTGTCGCATATAACATCAAGGACGTGCACGGAGCAACCGTTGCACAAACCGAGACAATTACGATCAACGGAACCAATGACGTTCCGGTAGTTTCCGGTTCTTTGACCGCGCGCGTGAGCGAGGATGGTCCGCAAGTGACGCTTGACGCACTGGCAAATGCATCCGATGTGGATGACGGCACTACGCTGAGCGTCGTAGGACTACCCGCTACGTTGCCCGCCGGCGTTTCGTATTCCGCTGCGATGCATAGCTTTGTGACCAATCCGGGGAATGCAGCCTTCCAGGGATTGGCCGCGGGGCAGTCGGCGACGGTGAATGTCGACTATGGTGTCTCCGATGGTCTTTCGACGACTGCCACCTCGGCAAGCTTCACAATCACAGGCACCAATGATGTGGTCAGCATCACCAGTGGCGCTCAGTCCGGATCGGTGATTGAAGATGCCGCTCCCCAGCAGGCTAGCGGCGTGATCAGCTTCAATGACGCCGACTTGATCGACGTTCATGCTGCATCGTTCGTTCCCCACGCCGGTGCCTTGGGTGTGTTCACCCTGGCGCCAGTGTCGGAAAGCGCATCCACTGAGAATGGCCAGGTTGG
>NZ_KE384357.1:0-22233 GCF_000425385.1 Pseudoduganella violaceinigra DSM 15887
CGGCACCTGGATTGATTCATCACTCCGATCGCGGAAGTCAGTATTGTGCACATAAATATCGGCAGCTGTTGAAACAGTTTGGAATGAAGGAATCCATGTCACGCAGGGGGAACTGCTACGACAACGCCCCGATGGAGAGCTTCTGGGGCAGCTTGAAAAATGAACTGGTTCATCACCAACGCTATGCAACACGCGGTGCAGCCATGTCCGCAATACAGGAATACATCGAAAGCTTTTATAACCGCCAGCGACGCCACTCACGTCTTGGCTACCTTCCTCCAGCACTATTTGCAGAACAATTCAGCAAACAGATGCAGGCGGCTTGAAACAAGAGTGTCCGCTATTGACAGTACACCTCAATACTCGAACGGGCGCTTTCCGCAAAAGGAACATTTCGCGCAGTGCGGTTGAGCATCGAAGTATTCCAAAGCTGCTTCTGCGCTGGTGTTCGTATCAATCCATCGAGATGCAACACCCGGGTAGTTTTTCTCCGCACGATCCTTCCCCTCGTCAACGGTTGCACTCAGGATTGCACCGCGGACGTTCCAATCCGAATCGCAATGAAAAAGCATTGCAGAATTATCCGCGCCCAAGTTGATACAGATTGCGAGGCAGGGAACGTGTTCCAGCAAGGTATCGCCCACATACAGGCGTCCCCACTGGCGATAAGCGATATCATCCACGAACGCATACGCAATAGCGCGAGCGGAATCGATTACTGGAGGGGGTGGATTACAGTTCATTGTTATGCTGCCGCCCGCCGAATCGGGCGGAGTATCATGCTGCCATTCTCGCCTACATCCGGAGTCATTTTGAAATCCCGCACGAACATGGCCGTCGCAGTCGTCATTGCCGCGATTCTCGCCGCTATCGCCTTTAGAAGCCTGACGCGCCAGCCACCGCATTTAGGTGCAAAGCCGTCACCGGAACAATGCACACCAGAGGCAATTCGCCAGGTTGGCGATGCCCTGGAACGATCGGTGTTATCGGCGAATTGCGCCAAGCTGGCACAAAAAGTTGCTCGTTAGGCGTGTCGAAGCCATCGTCGTTCGAACGCGCGCACATCAGCCTTATTCGGCTTTCTTAGGTGCGGTCGACGCAATGAACCCCAGGCATTGGAACATGATCCGTTCAGATGGGGTTTTCGCCAGAAGCGCCTTTAGGCTCTCTTGAGTTCCGGTTTCGTACTGCTCAATGGTCTCGCCCTCCTTGAGCCGGGCGATGCGCGCCTGTCGCCCTCGGTCGATAGCTTCCTGATTTTGCGCTTTCCAGGTTGAAAATCGCTCTTCGAAATCCGGCATGCTTTTCGTCACAGGCTGGCACATCCACTTCATCGGTTCAGAACTGACACTCCTGAGATATATGAGCGCATCGTTCTCTTCCTGAGTAAGCGGTTTGGATTCGCCTGCGAAGGCCGGTAAGGACAAGAAGGTTAAAAGGAAAGTGCAGGCGAACAGTCGCATTTCGGTTCCTGGGTCGACGGATTGATGTGGGAATGACTTGTTTTGCAGCAACTTGGCAATATATCATGCTTGCAAAATAACACCCAAACAGCGCAGCGACCGCAGAATTGCGGCTGACATCGAGAACACTTTGACGTCGGCGAGGCGCGGACATCAAAGTGCTCAACAACTTGCCGGGCTTACTTGCGCTTGCGGCGACGGGTCACGGCGCCTGCCGCGAGAAGTCCAACGCCGAATAAGGCGATGCTTGCTGGCTCGGGTACGGCCGCCGGGGCCGCGACGTTGAAGTGGGCGCTGAAGTACGAATCCTTGTTGCCGCGCAGGCCGCCGAGGCGCAGCTCGACCGAATCATCGCCTAGGGTGACCTTGTAGCCAGCCAGGTTGGTGTCAATGCTCAGCGATTTGAGCAAAGCGCCGCCGCTGAAGTTCAGATCGACCAGACGTAAGACGATGCCATCGGCCAGCGCCCAGGTATTCAGGAAGTCCAGCTCGAATTTGTCCCCGTCGACATTCAGGGTGTACATCGTGCTGTATTTCTTCAGGTCTGCGACACCGTCTCTTACTTCGTAGCCGCTGTCCAGGCCGAAGCCGGAAATGCGTCCAATGCCACGGCCCGTATCCACGGTGCGGTACATATATGCATCAATCTTATCGCCTGCCAGCGTTGGCGTTGCTTGTACGCTGGCGGAAAAGGCCAAGCCCAACATCACTGCAATCCATTTCATCGTATCTCCTGTATTTATTTGCATGCATAATAATTTATGCAATAACAAGAGTAACACAATGACAACTTTATATAACTAGTTGAACTGGAGTTTGTTGGGGAAATGCAGCGGGCCGCGCTACACGCCATGCGACCCGCCCCTGTTCAAGCGACCTTTTCAGCGCTTTTCGCTGGCAAGCCGGGTTTCAAGCCGCTTCCGGCCAGGCTCAACGATGGCACGGCAAGCACCCTTGTCAACGTAGGCGGCGCTGCCCGCTTTCTCTGCGCGCTGCTGGCGGCCCCACAGGTCGTTGACTTCCGGGTGAGCGGCGATCGCCACGTCGCAAGCAAGGCCCTCGATCTTTTTGAAGCTGCCACGGAATTGCGCCACGAGTTCGGGATGGTCGGTAAAGCGGAAGCTGTCAGGTCCGATCGCAGTGACGCTGTCGACAAATACCACGTTCTTGCACTTCCCTGCCTCGCACGACTGCCAGCTCCAGGTGGTTCCTCCTGGCGTATGGCCTGGTGTGCTGTGCGCCGTCACGGCCAACGGGCCAAGCTTGACGACTTCTCCGTCGCTCACGCCGCGTACTTTGGTGGAACCAGGGAAGTCCGACAGGGTGCCGAACTGCGGATCGGTCTTTGGCGACACGCCGGTCTGCATGGTTTCAACGTTGGCGGCGCCAGCCAAAACGGTGGCCCCGGTCTGCTTCTGCAGTGCCGAAATGCCGCCCGCGTGGTCTTCGTGCGAGTGGGAACTGAGGATGTATTTCACGTCTTCCAGCTTGAAGCCGAGTGCACGGATATTGGCCGCCACCACGTCCGCGCCTTTCGCGGTCGTACCGTCGACCAGGATGTGACCTTGCGGCGACGTCACCAGAATGGCGCTGATGCCTGCGGTGCCGACATAGTGGGTGTTGCCGTAGATGGTGAATGGCTTTTGCGGCGCGCTCCAGTCGCGCTCTTGCGCATTGGCGACGGTCGCGAAGGCGGCCAGGATAAGGGATGCGATGAGCTTCATTTTTCTCCTTTAGGTGTGATGTACAGGCCGGAATGCATTTGCGACCCGCGGTCGCCACGCCGGTAACTGCGGTAAATCGGTTCGCCAGCACCGTCGCGGGCGCAGCACGTACAGCCGCCGACATGGTCAATTTCGTCTACGCCAGCGGCGCGCAGCTGTTGTTCGGCCACTGCGCGCAGGTCGAGATGGCGGAAGGCCGGAACGGCGGCTGGTCCAAAGCGGCGGGTGAAGTCGTCCGCCAGTTCTTGGCTGACTTCATAACAGGCGGTACAGATGGTGGGGCCGACAGCGGCGACAAGCGGCGCACCTTCGCCCATTGCCGCCAGCGCTGCGGGAATGACGCTGTCGTACAGGCCGCGCCAGCCCGCATGCACGGCGGCGATTTGCGATCCGTCGCGGCGCGCCAGCAGCAGCGGCACGCAATCGGCGGTGATGATGATGGCCGGAAGTCCCGGCACTGCGGTAAGAAAGCCGTCGGCATCGCCAACCTGTTGTTGCGGTTCGATGATCGTGGCGACGCGGCTTCCATGGACCTGGCGTTTGGCCGGCCTCAGCGCCCACACAGGAGTGAGTGCCGCAGGAACGAGCGATGCGGCAGTCCCGAATCCGTGGCGGATGCGGGGAATGCTGCCCAGCAGACTGCTTGTGACCATATTAGCCTTTTTGTGACATTTGTCACAATCATAGGCGGTTCCTGGCCGATTTGCAAGCTAACGCGAAACGGATGTCAGGCGCGGTTCTTCAGCGCGAGCTTTTCGCAGATATGGCTGCCGGCCATGAAGAAAATGGTGCCGACCTGCCCTGCGGCATGGTCGTACCGCGCGGAGTAGCCCTGCTTGCAGAAGATGGCGAGCTTTTCATTCTCGGATGCCAGCTTTTCCCAGCCCTGGGAAGACAGGATGGCATCGGTTTCCCGCGTCGTGATCCCGGACATGCCCAGGAACGAAGTCGCCGTCCACTTTTGTGTTTCAGTGATGGCGGTTTTCGGGCAGACGCCATCGCTATATAGGCCGCTGCAGAAATCCTGTATTGATTGGGTCACGAAGGCTTTCGCCTCGGGGCCATGCCTTTCCTCTTTCGATACGGGTTCCGAAAAGTAGGCAAGGCTGGACCAGACGACAAGAAACACTGTGAGCAGTGCGATGGTCACTTTATGCAGTAACGGCATTTGACGAGAATGACAGGATAAAGCCGGCCATTATACGTCGTTCGCGTGGTCAAAAAAAAGACGGCGTCCGCCTGCGCGGGACGCCGTCAAGGGCTGATCAATACGAGTTATCAGTTCCAGTCGCCGCCCAGGGAGCGGATCAGTGCCACTGTGGTCACCGCACGGTCGCCGCGCAATTGCACTGCGTTGCGTTCGACGGCTGCCAGGTTGCGCTGTGCGTCCAGCAGGTCCAGGTAGCTGGAACGGCCGGCGTCGTACAGCTTCTGCGCCAGGTCGGCGGAGCGGCGGGCCGATACCAGGGCCTCGTCGATCTGTGCGGTCTGGCCGCCCAGGATTCGCAGGCCGGCCAGGTTGTCTTCAACCTCGGCGAAGGCGCTCAGCACCGTCTGGCGGTAGCCGGCTACCGACTCTTCCAGTGCCGCTTCGCTGCGCTTAACGTCGTTGCTATGGCGGCCGCCGTCGATCAAGGGCATCGACAGCAAGGCGCCCAGCACCCAGGAGCGGCTGCTCCACTTGAACACATCGCTGAAGTGGCCGGCCGCACCGCCGCCGCTGGCGCTGATGTTCAGCGCCGGGAACATGGCCGAGCGGGCTACGCCGATGCGGGCATTCGACGCCTCCATCGATTTCTGCGCGGCGGCGATGTCGGGACGGCGCTCCAGCAGCGAGGACGGCAGTCCGTTCGGAATCGCAGGCAGCAGGGCCGAATCCAGCAGCGGGCTGTTACCCGCCGAGTAGGCTGCCGCCGGCTTGCCCAGCAGGACGGCCAGCGCGTGTTCCGTCGTTGCGCGGCGGCGCTGCAGGCCGATCGCTTCCGCACGGGTGGTCGCCAGCTCGGTCTTGGCGCGCGACAGGTCGAATTCCCCGATATCGCCCAGATCGAAGCGGCGCTGGTTGACTTTCACGCTCTCTTCGCGCAAGCGGACCGTCTGCTCCACGGTCGCCAGTTCGGCGTCCGTGGCGCGCAGGCGGAAATAGGTCTGTGCCACGTCGGCTTGCAGCGACAGCAGGACGGAGCGGTAATTCGCCTCCACCTGCGCGGCGTCGCCGCGGGCCGCAGCCACATTGGACGACACGCGCCCGAACAGGTCCAGCTCATAGCTGGCCGTCAGGTTGGCGCTGTAGCTGGTCTGCGGAGCGACATTGCTGCCGGCCGGCAGGCCCTGCGACAGCGCCGAGTTGCGGGCGCGCTGGGCGCCCACACCCACGCCGATTTGCGGAATGCGGTCCGATTCAGCGATGCCGGCGATGGCGCGCGCCTGCTTGACGCGGGCGGCCGCCACGGCCAGGTTGGCGTTGTTGCGGGTCGCTTCCGCGATCAGGCCGTTCAGCGCCTCATCGTGGAACGCCAGCCACCACTCGCCGCGCGGCTGGCGCTCGGCGTTCTGGGCCGGTTTCCAGCTGGTGCCGTCGGCGGCGGTCATCACCTGCGACTCCTTGAAGGCGGTCGGGGTGTCGACTTGCGGTTGCTTCAGATCAGGCGCCGCGCATGCCGTCATCAGCAGTGCTGCCAGCAGCGGGGCTACGCCTTTTGCAATCATATTTTTCATTAGTGGGTCCCTTCCAGTTGCGGGGCGGTTTCCGCCGCCGGGGATTTCTTCTCAAGGCGCTTGGCCAGGGTACGCAGCAGGACGTAGAACACCGGCGTCAGGAACAGGCCGAAGAAGGTCACGCCCAGCATGCCGGCGAACACCGCCACACCCATGGCATGACGCATTTCAGCACCTGCGCCGACCGAGAACACCAGCGGCACCACACCCATGATGAAGGCGATCGACGTCATCAGGATCGGGCGCAGACGCAGGCGGCAAGCTTCCAGCGCCGCTTGCAGGATGGTGCGTCCATGGTCTTCCAGCTCCCGCGCAAATTCCACGATCAGGATCGCGTTCTTCGACGCCAGACCAACCAGCACGAACAAGGCAATCTGCGTGAACACGTTGTTGTCGCCGCCGGTCAGCTTGACGCCGATCAGGGCGCACAGGATCGACATCGGCACGATCAGGATCACGGCCAGCGGCAGGGTCCAGCTTTCGTACTGGGCAGCCAGCACCAGGAACACCAGCAGCACGCACAGCGGGAACACATAGATCATGGTGTTACCGGCCAGGATTTCCTGGTACGTCAGTTCGGTCCATTCGTAGCCCATCCCCTTCGGCATGGTTTCCTTGACGATCGCCTCCAGCGCGGCCTGGGCCTGGCCGGACGAGAAGCCCGGAGCCGGAGCGCCGTTGATCTCGGCCGACACATAAGCGTTGTAGCGCTGCACGCGGTCCGGGCCATAGCTGTCCTTGACGCGCATCAGCGACGACAGCGGGATCATCTCGCCCTTGCTGTTGCGGATCTTCAGCTGGGAGATCTGCTCGGCCTGCGAACGGAACGGGGCGTCAGCCTGCACGCGCACCTGGTAGGTACGTCCGAACTGGTTGAAGTCGTTCACATACAGCGAACCAAGGTTGATCTGCAAGGTCTGGTAGATCGACTGCAGCGGCACGCCGAGTTGCTTGGCCTTGGCGCGGTCGATGTCCGCGAACAGCTGCGGCACATTGATCTGGAAGCTGGAGAACACACCCGTCAGGCGCTTGTCCTGCCATGCCTTCATCTGGATCGCCTGGATCGCCTTGTACAGCTCATCGTAGCCGGCGTTGTTGCGGTCTTCAATCATCATCTTGAAGCCGCCGGTGGTGCCCAGGCCGTTCACTGGCGGCGGCGGGAACACCATCACGAACGCGTCCTGCACGGCGCCCATGCGCTTGTTGATCTCCGCGGCGATCGCTTCGCCCGACTGCGACTTGTCGGTACGCTCATGGAATGGCTTGAGCGTGGTGAACACGATACCGGCGTTCGGCGCGTTGGTGAAGCCGTTGATCGACAGGCCCGGGAAGGCAACCGAAGCGTCCACGCCCGGAATTTCCTTGGCGATGTCGGACATCCGGCGGATCACCTGCTCGGTGCGTTCCAGCGATGCGGCGTCAGGCAGCTGGGCAAAGCCCACCAGGTACTGCTTGTCCTGCGCCGGCACGAAGCCGTTCGGCACGACCTTGAACATCAGGCCAGCGGCGGCAGCCAGCACCAGGTACACCAGGACCGAGGCGGACTTGCGCTTCAGCACGCCCTGCACGCCGGTTTCATAGGTGTGCGAAGCGCGGTTGAAGAAACGGTTGAACCAGGCGAAGAAGCGGCCGAACAGCTTGTCCATGATGCGGGTCAGCGCGTCTTTCGGTGCGTCGTGAGGGCGCAGCAGCGATGCCGACAGGGCCGGAGCCAGGGTCAGCGAGCAGAAGGCCGAAATCACGGTCGAAATAGCGATGGTCAGCGCGAACTGGCGGTAGAACTGGCCGGTCAGGCCGGACACGAAGGCGATCGGCACGAACACGGCGCACAGCACCAGGGCAATCGCGATAATCGGGCCGGACACCTCTTTCATGGCCTGGATGGTCGCATCGCGCGAGGAGAGGCCGTTGGCGATGTTACGCTCGACGTTCTCCACCACCACAATCGCATCGTCGACCACGATACCGATGGCCAGCACAAGGCCGAACAGCGACAGCGTGTTGATCGAGAAGCCGAAACCGATCATCACCGCGAAGGTACCGACGATGGACACCGGCACGGCAATCAGCGGAATGATCGATGCGCGCCAGGTCTGCAGGAAGATGATCACCACCAGCACCACCAGGGCAACCGCTTCCAGCAGCGTGTGGATCACGGACTTGATCGATTCGCGCACGAACTGGGTCGGGTCGTACACGATGTCGTAGGCGACGCCTTCCGGGAAGTCCTTCTTCAGTTCTTCCATCTTGGCGCGCACATTGGCCGACAGTTCCAGCGCATTGCTGTTGGGCGCTTCGAAGATACCGAGGCCCACCGCCGACTTATTGTTCAGCAGCGAACGCAGGGAGTAGCTGTTGGAGCCCATTTCGATGCGGGCCACGTCCTTCAGGCGGGTCAGCGCGCCGTCTTCATTGGTCTTGACGATGATGTCGCCAAATTCCTCGACGGAGCTCAAACGGCCCTGGGTGTTGACGGTCAGCTGGAAATCGGCCGACTTGGACGGCGCGGCGCCCACCACACCGGCGGCGACCTGCACGTTCTGCTCGCGGATCGCTTCGACCACGTCGGACGCGGTCATATTGCGGCCAGCGACCTTCTGCGGGTCCAGCCAGACGCGCATGGCGTAGTCGCCGGCGCCGAAGATCTGCACGTCGCCCATGCCGGGAATACGGGCCAGCTGGTCTTTGACGTTCAGCACGCCGTAGTTGCGCAGGTACAGGTCGTCGTAGCGGCCGTTTGGCGACAGCAGGTGGACCACCATCGTCAGGTTGGGCGAGGACTTGACCGTGGTGACGCCGATCTGGCGCACCTCTTCCGGCAAGCGCGGCAAGGCGCGCTGCACACGGTTCTGCACCGCGGTTTCAGCCTTGTCGACGTCGGTACCGATCTTGAAGGTCACGGTCAGCATCAGCGCGCCATCGGAGGTGTTTTGCGAGGACATATACAGCATGTTCTCGACACCGTTGATCTGCTCTTCCAGCGGCGCGGCGACGGTCTCCGCGATCACTTTCGGGTTCGCGCCCGGATAGACGGCGCGCACCACGACGGATGGCGGCACCACTTCCGGGTATTCGGAGACGGGCAGCTTGAAGATCGAAATCAAGCCCGCTACGAAAACAATGATCGATAAAACCGCCGCGAAGATCGGTTTATCGACAAAGAAGCGTGAGAAATTCATGGATTATTCCTTGGTTTTTTTGGCTTCGCTGGCGGCGACTTTGTCCGCTGCCATCGGGTCAAAGGTCATGTCGACCATTTGCGGCGTAATCGGCGCGCCGGGACGCACGCGCTGCAGGCCGTTGACGACGATCTTCTCGCCTGCCTTCAGGCCGTCGCGCACCACGCGCAAGCCGTCGATGTTCGGGCCCAGCACCACAGGACGGTATTCCGCCTTGTTTTCCGCGCCGACCACGTACACGAACTTGCGGTTCTGGTCGGTGCCCACGGCGCGCTCGTTGATCAGCAGCGAGCTGCGGGTGGCGGTGCCGCCGTCCAGCTGGACGCGGGCGAACAGGCCCGGCACCAGGGTGCGGTCCTTGTTGTCGAAGGTGGCGCGCATACGCACGGAACCGGTGCGGGTGTCGAGCTGGTTGTCCACGAACTCCAGCTTGCCCTCGTGCGGGAAGCCGGCTTCGTTGGCCAGGCCGACCTTGACCGCCACCGGCTCGCCCTTGTGGGCCTGGCCGCCGACGCGCAGGAAGGTGTCTTCGTCGCCGTCGAAGCTGGCGTAGATCTTGTCCACCGATACCACGCTGGTCAGCACGGCGTTCGGGTCGACCAGGTTGCCGAGGGTGATCTCCGCCTTCGACACGCGGCCGTTGATCGGCGACACCACCTGGGTGTAGGACAGGTTCAGGCGCGCCGCCTCCGCTGCCGATGCCGCGGCGCGGGCCGATGCATCGAGTTCCTTCAGCGCCGACGCGCGTTCGTCGAATTCGCGCTGGGCGATGGCTTTATCGGCCAGCAGCTTTTCGGCGCGGGCCAGTTCCAGCTTGGCCAGGTCGGCTTTGGCGCGCGCCGAACTAGCGGCAGCCTCGGCGCGGCTCGCTTCAGCCTGGAAGGGACGCGGGTCGATCACGAACAGCACGTCGCCTTTTTTCACCTCGCTACCGGGCTTGAAATTCACCGACGTGATGAAGCCGCTGACGCGGGGACGGATTTCCACGCGGTCGATGGCTTCGATACGGCCGGAGAATTCCTGGGTCTCGGCAACAGACTTCTGCACGACGATGGCGGCCGATACCGGCGGGCCGCCCGCTGCAGGCGCATGGCTTTCGGCCGGCTTGCTGTTGGCGTTGCAGCCGGACAGGATGGCCGCCGCCATACCGCCCATCGCCAAAGCGGCAACCAGCGGCCGCACAAGAGTGGTCATTTGATTCATCTTTTTCATTCTTAACCTCTTGGGGGTGAAAATTAAATGGGAAATTCAGGCAAAAAGGGGCCCATGTGCCTCGCCGTGCACTTTTTTTAAACTTCTTTTTTAGGAAAACAGCTTTACGCCAACGGTTGTTCCATCCCGTCGATGGCGCTGATAAAACTGGCCATCTCTTTCAACGCAAAGCCCCTGCACGCGCATTCATTCCTGGCTCCCGGCTCCTGCAGTGGCGCCGGTGGCATGCGTCTGACTGTTGTCTTTACTCCGCAGGCGATCAGTTTCGCCCCGTATTGTTCTGCTTCATCGCGTAATGGGTCGTCCTCGGCCGACAGGATCAGGGCCGGCGGCAAATGCTTCAGCCGGCTCGATTGCAGCGGCGAGGCGTAAGGGTGGGCGCGGTCGGCGGCATTCGGCAGGTAGCCGCGGTAGGCCGCGGCGCAGGTATTCGCCACCTTCATCTGGTCCGGACAGTTCGGCAGCTCGCGCATCGAACAGGTCGACAGGGCCGGATCGAGCATCGGCATGATCAGGATCTGGCCGGCCAGCGCCGGGCCGCCGCGGTCGCGCGCCATCAGGGCCGATACCGCCGCCAGATTGGCGCCGGCCTCAATGCCGGCCGTCAGCAGCTGCTTGCCGCTCCAGCTCAATTTCGTTTTGTTCTTCTTGGCCCAGGCCAGCACGGCGTGGGCGTCTTCGACCGCCGCCGGGAACGGGCTGACGGTCGCCAGGGTGTAATTGGTGGCCAGGATCACGTGGCCCGGATTGCACGCTACAAGGTGGCGCAGGAATTCGTCCGCCTCCTCCAGGTCGCCGGCCACGAAGCCGCCGCCATGGAAGAAGACAATCAGCGCGTCGCGCTTGGCGGACGGATTCCCGGCCAGGTACAGGCGTGCGGCGAGCGGCCCCTGGGCGCCACGCACTTCAAGTTCGCGGATCTTCAGGTCCGCTGGCGCCTGCGCCGTCATTCTTTCGCCTCGGCAGCGGCATCCACGCTGGACGAGGCCAGCATGGTGTGCGCCGGCGCCACGCCGAAACCGACCTGCGCGCCGTAAGAGTATTCGTCGGTATACAAGACGCCCGCCAGGGCAACTGCGCCCAGCGCCAGCGATACCATTGCAAAGAATCCATCCCGGTTACTCATGACTGCTCCTTTTCTCTGAAACCGAAAGCCACTTTAAAGTCTCCCATCGCGGGAGGGTCAAGCGCTTTTTTATGCTGCAATACGGGAATAATAAACTTCCACTAAAATAAGAAAAATACATTAATGTTGAATTGATTGTTCAGAATCTCGAACAATGCGAATCATCCGGGTGGAATCATGAACAAACTCCAAGCCATGGAAATCTTCGTGCAGGTGGTCGACGCCGGCGGCTTCACGCGCGCCGCGGAAACCCTGCAATTGCCAAAAGCTACCGTCTCCACCCTGGTGGCCGGCCTGGAAACGGCGCTCTCGGTCAAGTTGCTGCACCGGACCACGCGCCAGGTTTCCGTCACGGCTGACGGCGCCGCTTACTATGAACGGTGCCTGCGCATCCTGGCCGACGTGAAGGATGCCGAGGAGTCGCTGTCGCGCACCCGCCTGAGCCCTCGCGGGCGGCTGCGGGTCGATGCGCCGACCGGCCTGTCGAACGAGGTGCTGGTCCCGGCCCTGCCGTCCTTCTTTGAACAATACCCCGACATCCAGCTGGAACTCGGTTGCAGCGACCGCCCGGTCGATTTGATCGAAGAAGGCGTCGATTGTGCAGTGCGGGGTGGCCAGCTGGCCGATTCGACCCTGATCGCGCGGCGCGTCGGCCTGCTCAATTTCGTCACTTGCGCAGCGCCTTCCTACCTGGAGCGCTATGGCACCCCGGCGCACCCGCGCGACCTGGAGCGGCATCGCTGCGTCAACTATTTTTCGTCGAAAACTGGCAAAATTTATAACTGGGACTATAGCCGCGACGGAGAACGCATTGAAATGGCGCTGCCAGGCATGATCGCCTTGAACGATTCCAACGCCTACCTGCAAGCAGGATTGGCCGGCCTGGGCATCATCATGATGACGGACGTGCAGCTGCACAGCCATGGCGCCAGCGGGCGCCTGGTGCGCGTGCTGGACGACTGGGTCACCGATCCGCTGCCGATCCATGTGGTGTACCCGCAGAACCGCCACCTGTCGGCCAAGGTGCGCGTCTTTGTCGAATGGGTGGCCGACCTGATGTCCAGCCACCCCCATATGCGGCTGCGCCCCTTGGCCGCTGCCCTGCCCGTGGAGCTGACCGTATGACCGAACGCCTTGTTTTCCTCGACCGCGACAGCATCATCGCCGACATCCGCCGGCCGTCCTTTGCGCACGAATGGGCCGAGTATCCGGCTTCCAGCGCGGCCGAAGCGATCGAGCGCCTGCGCGGTGCCAGCATCGCCATCAGCAACAAGGTGCCGCTGCGCGCCGCTGCGCTGGCCGCCCTGCCCGGCCTGAAGATGATCGCGGTGGCCGCCACCGGCACCGACATCGTCGACCTCGCCGCGGCGCGCGAGCGCGGCATCGTGGTCTCGAATATCCGCGGTTACGCTCATGCCGCCGTGCCGGAGCATACCTTTGCCCTGATCCTGGCCCTGCGCCGCCAGCTGCTGGCCTACCGCGCCGACGTCGAGGCGGGACTGTGGCAGAAGTCGCCGCGCTTTTGCCTGTTCCACCATCCGATCCGCGACCTGCACGGCAGCCGCCTCGGTTTGCTGGGCTACGGCGCGCTGGGCCGGCAGGTGGCGCAGCTTGGCCGCGCCTTCGGCATGGAGGTCGTGGTGCATACGCGCACGCCGGCCGATGACCCGCAGGTGCGCAATGTCGGCTGGGACGAATTGCTGGAAGCGTCGGACGTACTGAGCCTGCATGCGCCGCTGACGGACGCCACCCGCAATATCATTGGCGCCGCCGAACTGGCGCGCATGAAGCCAAGCGCCATTCTCGTGAATACCGCGCGCGGCGGACTGGTTGACGAGGCGGCGCTGGCGGACGCCCTGCAGCGCGGCGTGATCGCCGGTGCCGGCTTCGACGTGCTGTCGCAGGAACCGCCGGCGCCGGACAATCCCCTGCTGGGCCTGCGCCTGCCGAACTTCCTGCTCACGCCCCATTCCGCCTGGGCCAGCGGGCAGGCGATGCAAGGCCTGGCCGACCAGCTGATCGACAATATCGAGGCCTTCGCCGCCGGCCGTCCGGCCAACCGCGTCGCATGAAGCGCCTGCGCTACAAAGCCGGCCTGGCGGGCTACCTGGCGGCCGCCTTCTGTGCGCTGGCCATCGTCATGGCGGCAGCCCTGGCCGCCGTCATTGCGCGCACCGCCGGCGGCCAGGTCAAGGAAGATATCGGCAGCGCCCTGTCCGATCTGGCGCAGCAGGCTTCCGACAAGCTCGATCGCGATATGTTCGAGCGCTATCGCGAAATACAGCTGCTGGCGCAGCGGCCCGATATGGGCGCCGCCGCGCCGCCAGCGGCCCGCCGCGCAACGCTGGAGCAGCACCAGAAAAGCTATGCGCACTATGCCTGGCTGGGCATCGCCGGCCGCGACGGCAAGGTCCTGGCCGCGACCGGCGGCCTGCTGCAAGGGGCCGATGTCAGCGGCCGCCCGTGGTATCGCAATGCACACAGCAACACCTTCGTCGGCGATGTGCACGAAGCGGTCCTGCTGGCCAAGTTGCTGCCGGCCTCGGACCCGCAATCCCTGCGCTTTGTCGACCTGGCCTTCCCGCTGGCCGACGGCAGCGGCGTGCTGGGCGCCCACCTGTCCTGGCAATGGGCGCGCGAGCTGGAGCGCTCGGTGATCGCCCCCGCCAGCGCCCGCCGCCAGGTGCAGGCCATCATCATCGACAGCCAGGGCAAGGTCCTGCTCGGCCCGCCGGGCCTGATCGCCAAAGTGCTGCCGGTGCCAAGCCAGGACACCGGCTACCGGGTCGAACGCTGGCCCGACGGCGCCGACTACCTGGTGGGCCACGCCCGCACGCGCGGGCACGGGCCCTACCCCGGCCTGGGCTGGACCGTCCTGGTGCGCCAGAGCGTCGATACCGCCTGGGCGCCGGTCCGCACCCTGCAGCACCGGGCCTGGTGGCTGGGCGTGGCGATGGCCGCCCTGTTTTCGCTGCTGGCCATTCCCCTTTCCCGCCGCATCGCGCGCCCGCTGCGCGAGCTGGCCGATGCGGCCGACCGCATCCGCCGCGGCGAAGCGGCCGAACTGCCGCAGCTGGCGCCCTACGGCGAAGTGCAGGCCCTGTCGCGCACCTTGAACTCCCTGGTGGCCAACCTGGAAGGCCGCGTCAGCGCCCGCACCAGCCAGCTGCGCGAGGCCATGCAGCGCATCGCGGCGATCATCGACAGCGCGCAGGAAGCCTTCGTCGCCATCGATCCTGACGGCCATGTCACCGACTGGAATCCGGCCGCCGAGCGCATGTTTGGCTGGCAGCGCGACGAAGTCCTGGGCAAGAGCTATATCGCGTTACTGGTGCCGCAACGCTTCCACGCCCAGCAGGCGGCCGCCTTCGCCGCGGCGAGCGGCAGCGAGAACGCCGCCTTCGGACTGCGCCTGCAGCGCGAACTGATACGGCGCGACGGCGAAGAATTCACGGTGGAAGCGAGCATCAGCCGCCCCAGCAGCGCCCTGTTCACCGCCTTCCTGCATGACATTTCCGAGCGCCGCCAGGTGGAGGCAATGAAGAACGAATTCATCGCCACCGTCTCGCACGAATTGCGCACGCCGATGACCTCGATCCGCGCCTCGCTGTCGATGCTGGTCGATGGCGGCGCGGGCGACCTGCCGGCCGACGTGCGGCACCTGGTCAACATCGCCTACCAGAGCAGCGAACGGCTGGTGCGGCTGGTGAACGACGTGCTCGATATCGAAAAGATCGAAGCGGGCAAGATGGAATTCCGCAACGACGCGTTGCCGATCGCCCCCCTGCTCGACGAAGCGATCAACGCGGTGCGCGGCAGCGCGGCGCAGCGCCCGGTGGCGCTCGAGCGTGAAGGCAATAGCCGCGGCCTGCAGGTGCGCGGCGACCGCGACCGCCTGGTGCAAGTGCTGGTCAACCTGCTCTCGAACGCCATCAAGTACTCGCCGCAGTTCAATAGCGTGACCCTCGGCTGCGAAGCGGTGCCGGAAGGCGTGCGCCTGTCGGTGAGCGACAACGGCCCCGGCATCCCGCAAGCATTCCGCGCCCGCATCTTCGGCAAGTTCGCCCAGGCCGACAGTTCGGATACGCGGCTCAAAGGCGGCACCGGCCTGGGCCTGGCCATCTGCCGCGCCATCGTCGAGCAGCATGGCGGCACCATCGGTTTCGACACGGAAGAAGGCCGCGGCACCACCTTCCATGTCACCCTGCCGGCACTTAGCTAAGATCGCGCTGCCAGTCGGCCTTACGCGTCATCACGCCCCACTTGGCCTCCTCGCGGCGCGCCCATTTGTACAGGCCCACCAGGCGCCACCAGCTGTTGATCTGGCGGTAGCCGAAGTTCTCCGCAACGACAACGGCCGCCAGGATCAGCAAATGGCTCGGACGCGGGTACAGGTGGAAGGAGATTTCCTCCAGCAGCAGCCCGAAGGCCGACAGCAGGATGCCCAGCCCGATCGCCACGAACAGGAAGATGCCGAACGATTCCCAGGACACCCAGCCCTGCCACCAGGCGATGGCCATGAAGATATAGCCAAACAGCTCGACCACGGGCCCCAGCCATTCGAACAGGATGAAGAACGGGAAGGCCAGCCAGCCGGCCACGCCGCCGTGGCGGCTGAACATCAGGCCCCAGTTGGTGGTGATGCTTTCCGACAGGCCGCGCTGCCAGCGGATGCGCTGGTTGCGCAACTGCTTGCGGTCTTCCGGCGCCTCGGTCCAGCATACCGGGTCGGGCACGAATTCAATCTTGTAGGGAATGCCCCGCATACGCAGCTTGCGGTGCATGCGCACCACCAGTTCCATGTCCTCGCCGATGGCTTTCGGGTTGTAGCCGCCGACGGCGACCACGGTATCCTTGCGGAACAGGCCGAAGGCGCCGGAGATGATCAGCATGCCGTTGATGACCGACCAGCCCAGGCGGCCGAACATGAAGGCGCGCAGGTATTCCACCACCTGGAACAGGGCCCAGGGATTCTTCGGCATGCCGACCCGGGTCAGGAAGCCGCCCCGCACTTCGCAGCCGTTGGCAATCCGCACCGTGCCGCCGGTCGCCACCATCAGCGGATCGCCGAGGAAGGGACGTACCAGGCGCTGCAGGCTGTCGCGCTGCAGGATCGAATCGGCGTCGACGCAGCAGAACAGCGGGTAGCGCGCGGCGTTGATGCCGGCATTGGTGGAATCGGCCTTGCCGCCGTTGACCTTATCCACCACGCGCAGGTTGGGGAAGCGCGTGGAGCGGTAGATGCCGCGCACCGCTTTGGTCTCCAGCTGGATGCGGTAGGCCTCGGGGAACGGTACCAGCGCAAACTCGTCGATCAGCACTTGCAGCGTACGGTCGGTGGAGCCGTCGTTGACGACAATGACTTCCATCTCGGAATACGACAGCTGCAGCATGGAGCGCACGGACGTGGCGATGGTCGCCTCTTCGTTATACGCCGGCACCAGCAAACTGATGGGCGGCTCCAGCGAGGAATACACTTGCGGCAAGTCGTCCAGCACCGATTCCTGGGAGCGCTTGCGCAGCGCATACATGGCCAGGAAATTCAGGGTCAGGTAGCCGCCGTTCAGGAGCACGAAATAGACCAGTACGCACAGCGTAATGGCGTGCACGACTTGCGGGTTCATGCGGCCTCCTTTTCGGCGCTAACCTGGGCAATCATGTCGGCCGCATAGCGGTCGCCCGCGTTGCGCAATTCGGCCAGCTCCCAGTCCATCAGGAAGGGCAATGCCACCAGGGCTTGCGCGGCGCGGTAGCGTACCCACCACTCCGGATCGGAAAGCAGGGTGCGCAAGCGGGCCACGTCGCTGCGGTCGCCGATTTCGCCCAGCGCGCGCACAGCCTGGACGCGTATGCGCCAATCGTCGCTGCCAAGATGGCGCCGCACATCTTCCAGCGTGCCCGGCACCCGCGCCAGCCGCAGCGCCGCCAGCACGACCTCGCGCGCCTCACTGCCAAGGTAGCCGCGCAGCTGCAGCAGCGGCAGGTCCAGGCGCAGCGCGGCCACCAGGCGCAAGGCCTGCGGCAGTACGGACGGCGTCACGCGCACCAGCGCATCGGCCAGCACCGGCTGCCAGTCCGCGCGGGCGTTTTGCAGGATATTGGCCAATTGGGACAGCGGCCAGTCGTCGCGCCGCAGCAGCAAGGGCGCCATTTCATGCGCGGCGCGGGCGGGATCGGTCTGCACCAGCGCCCATAGCGCATGCACGGACGAAGCGCTATCGGCGCTATGGGCCGCGCGCGCCAGCTCGGGCCAGGATGGCTTGTCGCGCATATGGCCCAGCGCCAGGATGGCCAGCAGGCGCTGCGCGCGGTTGCCGCGTGCCAGCAGCGCCCTGGCCTGCACATCGCAGCCGAGCCGGCGCGCCACCGCGTTCAAGCCCTGGCTCGCATCGCCGCGCACGGCCTGCTGCAGGTGCAGCCAGAGTTTGATGAACAGCAGGCTGTCGCGCTTTGCCAGGTCCGGCAGGTTGCCCAGCGGTTCGCCGGCAATGGCGGCGTTCAGCAAGGGCCGCCATTTGAGCGTCAGCTGTTGTTCGCGGCGCTGCAGCCGGCGCATCGCTATGCGCAGCCAGACGATCTCCAGCCCGACCAGCGCCGTCAGGCCCAGCGCGCCGATGCCGGTCCAGAATGCGACCAGCAGGTAAATATCAGTAGGTGGCCTGTAGTCCAAGGTTGACCCCATTGCGGCTGTAGAAGTCGCCCTGGCGGGTATGCGCCAGGGCATAGGTGACAGCCCAGCGCTGGTCGAGCCAGTGGCGGCCCAGCAGGGCGGCCGAGCGTACGCTGCTCAGGCGCGTGGTGCCGGCAATGTTGGCCGCCTCCTTGCCCGAAGCGAACGACAGGCCGACCGCGCTGCGGTCGTTGTAATAATAGCTGGCACGCAGCTCGCCGCTGTGCGCCGTGGTGCCAAAGGCGCGCGCCGCGCGCCAGGCGCCGGAAACACTGTAGCTGCCGACGTAGCGCTCCAGCATCAGCAGGCTTTGGTTGACGTGGACATCGTTGTAGCTGCTGCTGCGCCCTCCCCCGTGCACCAGCCAGCCCTTGGCGAATTCATACTGCAAGGTCGCTCCCAGCGCATGCCTTGCCAGGATCTGGTGCTGGCTGCTGGCGTTGCCCTCCAGCGAAGCGCTCATGTGCTCGGCCAGCGGCAGGTCGGCGCCGGCGCTGAACTGGGTTTCGCCGATGCCGAAACGCTCGATGCGCGTCACGCCGGCGCCGAATCCCATGCGCGGCGCGGCCTGGTGGCGCACGGTCAGCGCGGTTTCATGCCAGTCGGCGGCCGGTCCGGTCAGATGGTCGACGCCATGGCTGATGCCGACGGTGGTCTGGGCGAATGCCGGCACGACGCAGCATGCCAGCGTGGCGGCAAAGGCGGCTTTCATGCCGGCTCCTTCAGGTGGCGCCGCACGCGCGCCAGAAGCTCATTGGGCTGGAAAGGCTTGACCACATAATCGTTGGCGCCTTCGTCGAGTGCGCGAACGATGTCTTTTTCCGTGTGTTTGGCGGTCAGCATCACAATCGGCACGTCCTGCCAGTCGGCACGGGCGCGGATGATGTGCACCAGTTCGAACCCGTCGATATAGGGGAGCATCACGTCCAGCAGCACCAGCGACGGCGGGCTGCTGCTGCCTTCAATGGCTTTGCGGGCGGCCAGGCCATCCGCGGCCAGCGTGGTCTGGTAGCCTTGCCGCTGCAGGATGAAAGTCAGGATTTGGCCAATATGTTCGTCGTCTTCAATTACCAGGATCGAGGTATCGGGCATAGGCTATCCGGAATTATTGCGCGTCGAATTCTGCGGCGGCCTTGGCCGACCACAGCGCCTCATTATAGGTCGCAAAGGGAATATCGTAGCGCTCTACAGAACCGTCTTCGCCGATGAAGTAGGTCCACCATCCGCCGGGGTCGGGGACCAGGGCGATGTCCTTGGGCTTGCAATGTTCGTGCAAGTCGTCCCCTGCCTCCAGGGTGATGATGCGCGTCTTGCGGTGTTTGATCAGCGTGGCCATAACACAGTCCTCTGATGGGGGATGCGAACATTGTAATGCGTTAACCAGCCAACCGACGAAATGCTTGGCCCGTGGCATTCTGGGTACAGGAGGCGTACACCATGAACCCATCAGCTACGCAACAACCACGCCATCCCGGCGACGAGGCGGCGCCCGGCACGCCGGGCAGCGGCGAAGACGTGTGCCCGGTGTGCAGCGGTTGCGGCAAGACACCCGACGGCAAGGCTTGCCCGAACTGCGGCGGTACCGGCCGCATTGTCGAAGGCATCGGCGGCGGCTGACTTAGAGGCTGTTTCAAAATGGCCATGGCGTTGTTGCAGCGCCTTGCCGTGCAGGCGCACTGCCTTCGTCGCTGCGCCTAGCCACGCCCATTTTGCAACAGCCTCTTAGCCCGCCCCCAGGCGCTGCCGCAGGAAATCGATGAACAGCCGCACACGCGCCGGCAGGTGGCGCGTTTCGGTCAGCGCATGCACCATGATCGGCTCCATATGCCAGTCCGGTAGGACACGCTGCAAGCGGCCGGTGCGCACCTCCTGTTTTGCCAGCAAGGGATCGAGCGCGGAAATGCACAGCGCATTGGCGGCGAACGACATGCTGAGGGCCGCGCTATTGGTGGCGTAACGCGCCTGCGCCATCACCTCCACCACTTCCTCGCCCCGATACAGCTTGCGCCAGATATCGGGCACGCGGCTGGAGAAGAAACGCCCGCACATGGTGTGCCGTACCAGGTCGCAGGCATGTTCCAGCGGCGGCATTTTGGCCAGGTAGACCGGCGAGGCGTACAGGTAGCGCGGCATCATCGCGATGCGCCGCACCACCAGGGTGGAGGGCGCGGTCGGCGGCTGGCCCATGCGGATCGCCACGTCGTAAGGTTCGGACTGCAAGTCCACCGTGCGCGATGAAATATCGAACTCCATCTTGATGTCCGGGTACATCTCGGCGAATTCAGTGAGCACCGGCGCCAGGTAGCCGACGCCGAAGCTGGACGTCATGGTCACGCGCAGGATGCCGGCCGGTTTTTCCGACCAGTCCAGCAGCGCCTCATGGGCGCTCATGGCCTCTTCCACGATGCCCTGACAGCGCTTGAAGTAGGCATCGCCGGCCTCGGTCAATTCCACCTTCCTGGTCGAACGGTGCAGCAGACGCAAGCCGATCGACTTTTCCAGTTCTGCGATATTGCGCGACAGGGTGGAATTCGACATGCCGAGCGCCTCGGCGGCGGCGCGGAAGCTTTTGCGCTTGGCCACCTCGACAAACAGGCGCATGTGGTGAAGCCGATCCATTCATTGCTCCATTTTTGGGATACTCAATTCAATTATAAGCATTTATCCCAACAATGAAACAGTTCACAATGCGCTTACTCGACCTTTAGCAGAAAGGAAATGCAAATGAACAACACCGAACCCACCCTGTTTGATGAGCTGTGCAAACTCCTGGCCGGCCTGGTTTTCAGGGCAGGAGGATCTCCCTGCTGACTTGCTGGATATCCCGCTTGCCGCAAAAGGCCATCGAGATATCCAGTTCGTTGTGAATGATTTCCAGGCAGCGCGTCACGCCCGCCTCGCCCAGCGCCCCCAGGCCGTACAGGAAGGGGCGGCCGATATACACGCCGCGCGCCCCCAGCGCCACCGCGCGCAGCACATCCTGGCCTGAGCGCACCCCGCCATCCATATGCACTTCGATCTGCTTGCCGACCGCATCGACGATGCCCGGCAAGGCGGCGATGGAGGAAGGCGCGCCATCGAGCTGGCGGCCGCCGTGGTTGGAGACAATCAGCGCATCGGCGCCGCTATCAACTGCCAGGCGCGCATCCTCGGCGTCCATGATGCCCTTGATAATCAGCTTGCCACCCCAGCGCTGCTTGATCCATGCCACATCGTTCCACGACAGGCTGGGATCGAACTGCTGGCTGGTCCACGCCGACAGCGACGACATATCGGATACCGACTGCGCGTGGCCGACGATATTGCCGAACTGGCGGCGCGAGGTGCCCAGCATCCCCATGCACCAGCGCGGCTTGCTGGCCATGTTCAGCAAATTGGCGATGGTCAGGCGCGGCGGCGCGGACAGGCCGTTGCGCAAATCCTTGTGGCGCTGACCGAGCACCTGCAGGTCCAGCGTCAGCACCAGCGCCGAGCAGCCGGCGGCCTTGGCGCGGTCGATCAGGCGGTTGATGAAATCGCGGTCCTTCATCACGTACAGCTGGAACCAGAAGGGCTTGCTGGTATGCGCCGCCACGTCTTCGATCGAACAGATGCTCATGGTCGACAGCGTAAAAGGAATACCGAATTTCTCCGCCGCGCGCGCGGCCAGGATCTCGCCGTCGGCGTGCTGCATGCCGGTCAGTCCGGTGGGGGCGATCGCCACCGGCATCGCGGCCTCCTGCCCCGCCATGGTGGTGCGCAAGCTGCGCCTATTCAGGTCGACGGCCACGCGCTGGCGGAACTTCAGCTTCCTGAAGTCCTCTTCGTTGGCACGGTAGGTCGATTCAGTCCAGGAGCCGGAATCGGCATAATCGTAAAACATGCGCGGTACACGGCGCTGGGCCAGGCGGCGCAGGTCTTCGATGCAGGTGATCAGTGTCATTGCTGCATATTAACGCAGGAATTGCACCACGGCCGAGATCAAGGCCGCGTTGCGGCGCATCGCTCATCCTGGCGATACCGCCGGCGGATGCGGGAAAGGAAAAAGGCCCCAAACCTTCCGGTTTGGAGCCTTTCAATTTGGTGCGGCTGGCAGGAATCGAACCCACGACCCCTTGGTTCGTAGCCAAGTACTCTATCCAGCTGAGCTACAGCCGCAAAA
>NZ_KE384357.1:22578-547181 GCF_000425385.1 Pseudoduganella violaceinigra DSM 15887
CTGGTGCGGCTGGCAGGAATCGAACCCACGACCCCTTGGTTCGTAGCCAAGTACTCTATCCAGCTGAGCTACAGCCGCTTAAGAAGCAGGATTATATCGCATGAATTTCGTCTTGGAAAGCTTTCGAACTACTTAACTTTCCTAGGCGAAAACGGCGTTTCCGGCTCTTTCCTGCGCAGTATCCTGTGCAAGGAGGCAGTATTCTATGTTGATGTGTCGCGCTTGTCCAGCATTGGACACAAATTCTTTTCCTTGCCTTGTCGACACTATTACTTCATTCATGAATCGCATTTCTCTCATCATGAATCAAAATTGGACCCGCATGCCGCGATGCCTCATCATTCACCTGTCTCCTCTATTCTCCTCCAAGAAAATAGAATTCAGGCCCGCGGATTGCGGGCCTTTTTTTTGCCCGTCCTTGGTGTAGCATTGTCCATATTGACAACCGGGCACTGGCACAGACATGGCGCAAATCGCAGGTGAAAGCACGGCAACCCAGGACTGGTCGCGAGCCGAGCTCGGCCCGCAGGAGACCTGGCCGCAAGCCTTGCAGCTGGCCCTCGACATCATGCTCAATACGCCGCTGCCCATGCTGCTGATGTGGAGCCGCCGGCAAATCATGCTCTATAACCAAGCCTATGCCAGCAACGTCGGCACCGCCAGTGCCGCCCCGCCCGGCGGCAATGTGCCCGCCGTTCCCCCGTCCGCATGGAGCTGGAATGCGCAGGCGATCGAACAGGCCTGGAGCGGGCAAAGCCTGGTGTTCACACGCCAGCCGCTCAAGCTCTGGCGCGACGGCCATATGCTGGAGGCGGCCTTCGACCTCCATTACACACCGCTGCGCGGCGCCGATGGCGCAGTCGCGGGCATCCTCTGCACCCTGGCGCCCGCCAGCGCCCCCGCCCTGCCCGCCGCTGCTGCCAACGACGGCCACTTGCGCATCCTGGTGGTGGAGGACAATCAGGATGCCCAGTTCCTGGTGTGCGAAATGCTGCGCGCCTTCGGCCATGAAGTCAGCGCCGCGGCAAGCGCCGAAGGCGCACTGGAGTTGCTGGCCGGCGCAGAATATGACGTCCTGTTCAGCGATGTCAGCCTGCCGGGCATGAGCGGGGTCGAACTGGGGCGCACCGCGCTCCAGCGCCAGCCGCGCCTGCGCATCATTTTCGCAACCGGCTACAGCCAGACACTGACCAGCCAGCTCGATTTCCCTGCCATCACCATGCAGAAGCCCTACGACATCGAGCAGCTGCAGCAAATCCTGCGCGATTTGCACTAGGCAATGGTGTGGCGGCCGGATGGTTGGCAAGGTTACAATCGATAGTTATGAGTCCCGATCCGCACGCACACAACGTACTGGATGATTTGGGTGACGGCTTTGCCGTCATCGCCAAGGACTGGACCATCCAATACCTGAATCCCAAGGCGGCGGAGATGCTGCTGCCGCCCGTCCCTACCCTGCGCAATCCGCGCGGCCAACCTTTGTGGCAGGCCTTCCCGGCCCTGGCCGGGGCCTTGGAAGCCCCGCTACGGCGCACCCTCGAGCAGGGACTGCCCGCCAGCTGCGAGGTGCTGTACCAGCCCAGCCAGCGCTGGCTCGAAGTGCGCGCCTGGCCTTCGCCAACCGGTATGAGCTGCCTGCTGCTCGACATCCATCAGCGCAAGCTGCACGAACGGGGCCTGCGCGAAAGCACCCACCGCCTGCAGGTTGCGCTGGCTGCGGGCTGCCTCGGCGACTGGGAATGGAGTGCTGCCAGCAATATGGTGCGCCTGGGCCGGCGCGCCGCCGAAATTTTCGAGCTGCCGGCTGAAATCCCGATCACCTGGCCGGTCCTGCGCGAGCGCATCGCACCCGGCGATTTCGCCGCGGTCGAACAAGCCTTCATCGATGCCTGCCTGGCGCGGCGCGACTTCAATATCGAGTGCGGCGTGCGGCGGCGCGACGGCGAACCATGCTGGCTGTCCGTGATCGGCCATAGCGACTTCGGCGAGGACGGCGCGCTGCGCGGCGTGATCGGCATGGTACAGGACATCACACCACGCAAGGCCGCAGAGGACGCCTTGCGCAACAGCGAAGAAGAGCTGCGCGCCCTGGCCAACAGCATCCCCCAGCTGGCCTGGATCGCCGGCAGCGATGGCGCGATAACGTGGTACAACGAGCGCTGGCAGGAATATACCGGCATGGACGAACGGCATATGCTGGACGAGGGCTGGAAACAGGTGTATGCGCCGGAAGTCATCCCCGCCATGTTGTCGCACTGGCACCTGTCGGTGGAGAGCGGGCGGCCGTTTGAAATGGAATTCCCGATCCGCGCGCGCGACGGCCAGTACCGCTGGTTCCTGACGCGCGCCAATCCGATGCGCGATTCCAGCGGCCGTATCCTGCGCTGGTTTGGCACCAGCACCGACGTCGACCAGGTCAAGCGCGTGCAGGAGCAGTTGCGCGACGAAACCAATATCCTCGAACTGCTGAACAGCACCGGCTCGGCCCTGGTGCAGAACCGCGAGCTGCGCTCGCTGCTGCAGGAAGTGACCGATGCCGCCACCAGCATTTCCGGCGCCCGCTTCGGCGCCTTCTTCTACCATGGAGCGGGCGCCGGCGGCGGCCAGGCCATGCACACCCTGTCCGGCGCACCGCCGGACGATTTCCAGGGCCTGCCGCATCCGCAGGTGCGCAGCGGCCTGGCGGTACCGGTGCTGGCGCGCGCCGGCGAAGTGGTGGGCACGCTGTTCTTCGGTCACCCCGAACCGCATATGTTCAATGAGCGCACGGAGCGCCTGGTTGGCGGCGTGGCGGCCCAGGCCGGCATCGCCATCGACAATGCGCGCATGGTGGATGCGGCCCGGCGCGCCGCCGAAGAACGCGAGGTGCTGCTGGACCGCGAACGCAACGCGCGCGCGGAGGCCGAGCGCAGCAACCAGATGAAGGACGAATTCCTGGCCACGCTGTCGCATGAACTGCGCACGCCGCTGACGGCCATCCTGGGCTGGGCCCAGGTGCTCCGGCGCGGCAACCGTTCGCCGGAGGAGCAGCTGCGCGGCCTGGAAACCATCGAACGCAATGCCCGCGCCCAGGCCCAGTTGATCGAAGATTTGCTGGACATGGGCCGCATCACCTCCGGCAAGGTGCTGCTCGACATGAAGCTGCTGATGCCCTCCATCGTGGTCGACGCCGCGCTGGAAGCGGTGCGCCCGGCCGCGGAAGCCAAGGGCATCCGCCTGGAGCGCGATTTCTCGCCGACCGGCCACGTGGCGGGCGACGCCAACCGCCTGCAGCAAGTGGTCTGGAATCTGCTCACCAATGCGCTCAAGTTCACGCCGCGCGGCGGCATCGTGCGCGCGGCGGTATGCCGGCACGAGGGCCATGCCGACATCACGGTGAGCGACAACGGCCTCGGCATCCGCCAGGAATTCCTGCCCCATGTCTTCGAGCGTTTCCGCCAGGCTGATGCCTCCACCACGCGGCGCCATGGCGGCCTCGGGCTGGGCCTGTCCATCGTCAAGCACTTGGTGGAGCAGCACGGTGGCACGGTGTCGGCCGCCAGCGAGGGCGAAGGCAGGGGTTCCAGCTTCACCGTGCGCCTGCCACTGGCAAGCGGCGAGATCCGCGTGCAGCGCATGCACAGCCCGCCGCGCTGCGAACGCCCGCCCCTGCCGGAGATGGAGTTGCGCGACTTGCGCGGCCTGAAAGTCTTGCTGGTGGATGACGAAGCCGACGCGCGCGAACTGATCGGCAGCATCCTGCGCGACTGCAATTGCCAGGTGCAGGCCGCCGCCAATGCCGCCGAAGCCCTGGCGCTGGCGCGTTGCGGCAACTATGATTTGCTGGTCAGCGATATCGGCATGCCCGATGTTGACGGTTTTGAATTGTTGTCGCGCATACGCGCCCTGGGGCCGGCGCGCGGCGGCGCGGTCGCCGCCATTGCCCTGACCGCTTTCGCCCGCTCCGAAGACCGCCTGCGGGCACTGGAGTCGGGCTTTCTTGACCATGTATCAAAACCCATCGAGCCTTCAGAGTTGGTAGCTGCAATCGAGCGCGTTTGTGTTGCAAGCAAGAGTGGCTGAGGACTACCGCAACACGGGAAACTATCCTACAAGCAACTGCCGAAATTTTTTGCTAGACTGGTTAATGACACGTGCGCCACGGCAAACTGTCGCAAGCTACACTAGGACTCCAGTTCCCGAGACCGCCATGCCAAGCCCCGATGAGATCCTGAATGCCAAGATCCTGGTAGTTGACGATTGTGCAGACAATATCGACTTGATGTTGGAGATACTGCGCGATGCCGGTTATACCAATGTCACGGCCACCATGTTGCCAGAACAGGTATGCCCCCTGCATCGCCAGCATTGCTACGACCTCATCCTGCTGGACCTGCAGATGCCGGGACTGAATGGTTTCCAGGTCATGAAAGGCTTGAAGGAAATCGAACAGGAAGGCTACCTGCCGGTCCTGGCCCTGACCGCCCAGCCCAGTTTCAAGATCGCCGCCCTGGAAGCGGGCGCGCGCGACTTCATCAGCAAGCCCTTCGACCTGCTCGAGGTGCACAAGCGCATCCACAATATGCTGGAAGTGCGCCTGCTGTACCGGGAGCTGGCCTCCTACAGCAAGCAGCAGCAGGAACTGGCGCTGCACGACCCGCTGACCGGCCTGCCCAACCGCCGCCTGCTGGAGGACCGCATCGCCAACGCCCTGCAGCATGCGGCGCGCCAGCAGCGCCGCGCCGCCGTGATGTACCTCGACCTCGATGGGTTCAAGGCCGTCAATGATACCCATGGCCATGCCTACGGCGACGAAATCCTCAAACAGGTCGCACAGCGCCTGGTCCACTCCGCGCGGCGCGAAGACACCGTGGCGCGCATCGGCGGCGATGAGTTCGTCATTGTGCTGGGCGAAATCGGCACCCTGGCCGATGCGCAGGAACCGGCAAGCAAGCTGATCGAGGTGGTGGCCCAGCCCTACCAGGTGAACGGCTTGACCTTGCAGCTGTCCACCAGCCTGGGCATTGCGCTCTACCCCGATGACGCCACCACGGTCGACAACCTGATGCACGTTGCCGATGCGGCCCTGTATGAAGCCAAGCGCACCGGCAAGAACCGCTACTGCGCCGCGTCCGATACGGCGCTGGCGCCGCAGGTTCAGGTCAGCGCGGCCTGATGCACCATCCAGGCCGCCGTTCCGCTCAGGAGGCGGTCTCGGTTTCGCGGCCGATTTCCGTTGATTCCTCGACCTTACCGGCGTGCTGGTGGTCTTGCTGCGCGTCGACTTTATCGGGCGCCACCTCGATGCGGGTGATGCCGGCATCGACCGAGATCGGATCGCTGGCCGGGAAGGTCATCTCGACAGCATCGTCCAGCAATTCCTCCTTGGCTTTTTCCGCGGGCGCCAATTGCTCCTCGTCGGCCAGGATGGCAATCGCGCAGGCCCAGCGCACGAAGTTCAGTTGCGCGAAGTCGCGCACGCTCGTCACGCCGAACGCGGTATGCAGGGCCTTGGCATCCTTCGGGCTCAGGCCGCGCAAGGCGCTGACCGGCGCATCGGCCAATTCGCGGAAACTTTTGCCCACATACTCTTTGTCTACGATGGTATCGATATTCATGGCGGCTCCTCCATTGGACGAGTTTTCACTATGTCAGCGCAGGCAGGGCCTGACTGTGCGCGGGCGAACACAAGGCGTGTTCGATTGGAATCTGTTCTTTTGACAGGGTAAATGGGCAACGCTATGATCAGACTGGTGGACAAGCCCAAGATCCTCGTCGTCAACGACGACGCCAATTCGCTTTTTGCGCTGACCAACTTGCTCGAACAGTGGGCCGCGCAAGAGAATTTTGAAGTGATCGCCGCGCGCTCCGGCG
Organism: Pseudoduganella violaceinigra DSM 15887; assembly: GCF_000425385.1. Lineage (GTDB taxonomy): Bacteria > Pseudomonadota > Gammaproteobacteria > Burkholderiales > Burkholderiaceae_D > Rugamonas > Rugamonas violaceinigra. Next base: position 28,432 of record NZ_KE384357.1, read on the forward strand.
AGGAAGCGTTGCGCCAAGTCCTTACGCACGATTTCGCCGTGATCCTGCTCGACGTGAACATGCCCGGGATGGACGGCTTTGAAACGGCGGAAGCGATCCACCAGCGCCCACGCTCGGCCGACATCCCCATCATCTTCATCACCGCCTTCGTGGCCGACGAACTGGACCGGCTCAAGGCTTACCAGAAAGGCGCGGTGGATTTCCTGTTCACGCCGGTCATCCCACAAGTGCTGTATGCGAAGATCAGTGTCTTTGTGTCGCTCGCCAGCAAGAACGAGGAATTACAGCGCCAGGCACGCCAGCTGAGCCAGCGCACCACCGACCTGATCGCCAGCAACCAGCGCCTGCTGCGCGAAATCGAAGAACGCAAGACGGCCGAACGCGCCAGCCACGCCAAGGACGAATTCCTTGCCATGCTGGGCCACGAGCTGCGCAATCCGCTGTCCGCCATCAGCAGTGCCGCCTCGCTGATGAGCCTGCCCGGCGTGACCGCCGACAGCATGGCGCACGCCAAGAAAATCATCCAGCGCCAGAGCCGCCACCTGGGCCGCATCGTCGACGACCTGCTGGACCTGAGCCGCGCCATGTCCGGCAAGATCCTGCTGAACCGCCTGCCGATCGACATGTCGGCGCTGCTCAAGACCACCGTGGAAACCTTCCGCACCACCGGCCGCCTGGAAGACTATGATGTGGTGGTGGAAATCGCGCCGTGCTGGGTGAATGGCGATGCCACCCGGCTGGAACAGGTGGTCAGCAACCTGCTCGATAACGCCCTCAAGTACACGCCGCCGGGCGGCCGCATCGAAGTGCTGAGCGATGTGGAGGAAGGCGAAGTGACGATCAGCGTGCACGACAGCGGCGTCGGCATCTCGGCCGACCTGCTGCCCCAGGTATTCGATGTCTTCGTGCAGGGCGCCAGCACGCTCGACCGCGCGCAAGGCGGGCTCGGCATCGGCTTGTCGCTGGTGCGGCGCCTGGTGGAATTGCACGGCGGCAATGTATACGCGGAAAGCGACGGTCCGGGCGAAGGCAGCACCTTCACCCTGCACCTCCCCTGCATCGACCACGTGAGTGAAGCAAAGGCACCTTCCATGGATACAAGCGAACAGCCGAAGCCAGCCGTGCTGCTGGTGGAGGACAATGACGACGGCCGCGAGATGATGGCCATGATGCTGGGCTGCTATGGCTACCCGGTACAGCACGCCGCCGACGGCTTCCAGGGCCTGGCCACCGCCGCCGCCGCCAAACCGGACATCGCCCTGGTCGACATCGGCCTGCCGGGTATCGACGGCTACGAAGTGGCGCGCCGCATGCGCGCCAATCCGGACACCCATCACATCAAGCTGATCGCCCTGACCGGCTACGGCCTGGCCGACGACCAGCGCCGCGTCATGGATGCGGGCTTCGACATGCACCTGGTGAAGCCGGTCGATGTCGAACAGCTGCTGCGCGCCATCGACCAATGCCTGGCGCGCACGCCGGCCACCGTCCGAACCTGATCAGGCCCGGGCGCGCCCGCTGCGGCCAGCGCCCGTGGGCGGCAGGCGCGGCGGGACGAAATCGATCTCGTCCTTGCGCGCTTCGATCTCGCGTGCCAGGGTTTGCAGGTCGAGGCCGGCCTTCTTGGCCAGGGGGAATATTTCGCCCTCCTCCTCGCCCACGTGGTGGGCGATGTATTCGCCCAGCACCTTGACCTTGGCGTCGAACAGCTCGTCCTGCGGCTCCATGGCGCCGATCTGCGCAATCAGGTCCTTGGCACTGGCATGCTCGACCGTCGCTTCGTCGACCAGATCTTCCGCTTCTTTCGATGCCGAACGCACGGCGGGATAGAAGATTTCTTCCTCGGCGGTGGCATGCCTGGTCAATTCCAGGCAGATCTTGTCGGCCAGTTTCTTCTTGCTCGCAAAGGCACGCTGGCCCAGGCCTTCGAACTCCCTGAACATGGCTTTTACCTCGGCATGGTCCTCTTTCAGCAATGCAATGGCGTCTTTCATATGTCACCTCCACGTTGTGAAGCACCAGCTTGACAGGCGCACTGCAGACTGTATGTGCGCCACCCCACGACCATCCTCATGTATGATCGGGGCAATAAACATGGACTACCAAACATATGTCTGCCACCACGGACGCTGCTGAGCTAAGGGAGCTGCTGGGTTACGTCAGCAATTGCTGGGACGACGAGCGGCGCGCCCTGTCGCGCCAGATGCACGACAGCTTGGGCTCCTCGCTGACGGCGCTGACCATGCATTTGGGCCTGCTGACCTCCAAATTGCCGCAGGAACCCGCCCTGCTCGAGCGTGCCGCGCAGATGAAGAAGTTGCTGCACACCATCATCGAAACCAACCGCGATATGCAGCACAAGCTGTGGAACGACAAGCTGGAATTCCTCGGCCTGCGCGTGGCACTGGGCGAACTGGTGGCCCAGTTCGGCAGTGAACAGCTGATGACGGCCCGCAGCAGCCTGCCCGAGGACGAACCGGCCTGCCCACGCTCGCACCGCGTGGTGCTGCTGCGCGCGGCCGAGGAAGGCTTGCGCAATGTCGCCACCCATGCCCGCGCCAAGAGCGTCGATGTGATCGTCGACGATATGGATGACAGCATTACGCTGCTGGTCAAGGACGACGGCGTCGGCCTGGGCCAGGCCGAAGTGGCCGATGGCGACTGGCACCAGCACCACGGCTTGCGCATGATACGCGAACGCGCCATCTTCCTGGGCGGCTCCCTGTCGCTGACCGCCAATGGCAGCCAGGGCGCGGTGCTGATGGTCAGCCTGCCCAAGCCGCCGATCAGCTAGCGTCCGCCGCTGCGCTGGAGCGCCATCCAGGCCGACAGCGGCAACGCCAGCGCGCCGATGCCGAACCACAGCCAGAGCGGCATATGGAAGCCATGCTCCGCCTCATACGCCACAGCCGGCGCAACGGCGCGATGCACCTCGGGATCGGCCGGGCTGTAATACACGGTCACGCGATCGCCGGGTTTGCGCTGCCGGCAGCCGGCCGGATCTTGCGCCGGCCCGCGCCGCCGCTTGCCTTGCAACTCGAACTCATACCACCAGCTGCCGTTGTTGCCGCAATCGAGCGCGGCGACCCGGCCGATCGCGGTCGCGTGATGGCGCGACAGTTCGGCCAACTCCGTGGCGCGGTTATAGCAGCCGCCCAGCAGGAGCGCGCCGGCCAGGATCGCCGCCCGCGCCTTCAATGCAGCTTGACCAGCGGCGTGGCCCGTTTGACGAGGAAGCGCGCGAGCGCCAGCACACCGGTGCGGATGGTGCCGAGCACCGCCTGGTGGTGCAGCAGGTGCAGGCTGACATACATCATGCGCGCAAAGAAGCCTTCCACGAACCAGCTAAAGCCGCGCAAAGAGCCCATCAGGCTGCCCACCGACGTGGATTGGCCGAAGGACACCAGCGAACCGTAATCGCGGTAGGCATAGGGCTTGGTTTGCGGCGTCTTGCCGCGCGCCTGGCGCAGGAAGGTTTGCAGCAGGTAGTCGGCCTGCTGGTGCGCGGCCTGGGCGCGCGGCGGCACCGGCTTGCCATCGGCGCCAAGGCATTGGGCGCAATCGCCCAGCGCATAGACGCCCGCCACGCCCTTGACCTGCAGCTCGCCGGTGACTTCAATCTGGCCGCCCTTGGCGGTCGGCAGGCCGAGCGTGGCCAAAAAGGCCGGCGCTTTGATGCCCGCGGCCCAGACCACGATATCGGACGGATAGCTCTGCTCGCCCACCGTGACATGGTCTTGTGCAATCGCCGTCACGCGGCAGTCGGTGACCACCTTGATGCCACGCTCATTGAGCAGCTTCAGCGCCGCCCCGGAAACGCGCTCCGGCAAGGGGGCCAGGATGCGCGGCGCCCCTTCCAGCAGGGTGATGCGCACGTCGCGCACCGGATCCAGGTGGCCGAAGCCATACGAGGTGTACACCCCGCTGGCTTCGCGCAATTCCGCCGCCAGCTCGACGCCGGTGGCGCCGCCGCCGATGATGACGACATCGACCCCGGCCGCTCCTTCGCGGGCGCCCTTCTGCAGCGCCGCGCGCGTCAGCAGCTTGAGCAGGGTCAGGCGGAAGCGCTCCGCGTCTTCGGTGGCATTGAGGGAAATGGTATGTTCGGCCGCACCCGGCACGCCGAAGTAATGGGAAGTGCTGCCCACCGCCAGGACCAGCGCTGCATAGCCGATGCGGCGCTCGGGCAAGACGGTTTCACCGCCTTCGCTGGTGATGGCCGCCACGGTGATGTGCTTGTTGCTGCTATCGAGCGCCGTCATGGCGCCGTAGACATAGGTGAAGCCATTGTCATGCGCCAGCATCTGGTAGGACAGGCCCTCCTGGTGGATATCCAGGGTGCCTGCCGCCACCTCGTGCAGCGACGGCTTCCAGATGTGGTAAAGCCGGCTATCGACCAGCATCACCTGTTGCGGGCCAAGTTGCCGGCCCAGTTTGCAAGCCAGCTCAAGGCCGCCCGCCCCTCCACCTACGATCACATATTTGCTCTGCAAACAGTTCTCCTAATGTCGGCGGCGACCCCGGCCGCCCCGGTCAATCGTCGTGCTTGTGCTTGCCGTGGCCCTTGCCGTGACCATGACCGTGACCGTGACCACGGTCATCATCATCGTCGTCGCGGTCACGGCCGCGGCCGCGGTGTTCCTCACGGTAGCGCGGCGCGTATTCATTGGTGTACCACTCGTCGCGCACGAAATACACATTGCGGCCGCAAGCATTGTAATGACCGCAATGTTTACCCCAGTCCTTGGCGTGGCCAGGCGGAACGCGCAGATAGAGCGGCTCGGCAATGACGCGGGCCGGGCGCTGGATGATCACCGGTTGCGGATAAATCACCGGTGGCGGCGCCGTATTGCCAATGTCGATGCGGCCGAAAAAGCCTGGTTGGCCGACGGTGACGGAAACGCCAACGTCTTGGGCGAAAGCAGAAGTGCTGAGCGCCAGCATGGCGGCGGCTAAGAGCTGGGTCTTCATAATCGTAATTATATAAGTTGTAAAAAAAAGGCGTTGCCTACCGACTATTGTATCAAGGCAACAGGGCAATTTGCGTGCGGCAACGAACAATTCTCACCAATTGCAACACATCAGGCATGGGCGGTCATGGCCGCCCGCAGCTGGGCAATGGCGTGCTGGGCCTGGGCAATCACCTTATCGGCAATGCGTTTGCGCACCGCCTGCACACGGCCGGCCGCTTCCGCTTCCAGCATCAGGGGGGTCAGCAGCTGGGTGGCCGACTCATGGAAACTGGAGGCGACGCGGTCGAGCTGGCGTCCGAAGGCAGCCTGCACTTCCTGCAGGCGCTTGCGCAATTCGTCTTCGAAGGCGCAGCGGCGGTCCTGGATTTCCGAGCGCTTGCGGCGACCCGCATCGGCGAACCATTTGAAAGCGCCGGCCAGCAGCACGGCGCCGCCGACGAAGGGCGCGGCGGGCGCGACCACCGGCAGCACGACCGCGACCCCGAACAGATAGGCCGCCGTACCGGTGCCCGCAGCGGCGACTGCACTGCCCATCAAGGTAATGTTGGCGGCGGTATCCACGGTTTGCGCCACGCGGGTCCCGACACGCATGCGCGGCATCAGGCGAGCCAGCGTGGCATGGTGCTGGCGTTCAAAGACGGTACTCTGGGTCAGGCGGATGTCGGACTGGAACAGCGACAGGTCATGCTGCAGCAAATCGAGCACTTCCTCCTTGCGCCGCACCACGCGGTCGAGGCGCGATTCCATCTCCTTGCCGAAGTGGGTGCCGCTGGCGTGCTCGTTGACTTCCGGATGGGCGATCAGGGCCAGCTCAATGGCGTTGCCGGCGTCGTGCACCGCATCCTCGATATCCTGGGTCAGCACGCTGCGCTCATAGGCGATGCGCGCATCCACCAGTGCCAGGCGCTGCTGCACCTGGTGGTGCAGCTGCTGGGCCGTCGCGAGCAGGCTGGCCGCACCGGCTTCACAGGCCAGCATGGAATGCTCGTGTTCGCGATAGCTCTCAATGCCGCTGCAAATGGCTGTGACGGCACGTTCCACCGCATCGTGTAACTCGTCCTGGCTCATGAGGCCGCCGTTATAAGCGCGCGCATGGTTCAGAAGCTCGGCGTGGCCCATGCTGCGGCCAAAATCCGCCACGGCGTCGGCCAGCCCCCTGCCCTTCACCAGCTTGCGGGCCTGGTTGCCCAGGTTGCTTAGCAGGCGGCGCTCCGCTTCAGGCGGCAGGCCGAACAGTTGTTCCGGCGCCAGCTTGATGTGCAGGGCCTTGGCAACATTCTGCGCCAGCGGCCGGGACGCCGTGCCCTGCAGCGCCAAGAGCGGCTTCATCAAATTGAAGGCACTGTGCCGCGCAGGCTCGCCCACGGTATGGCTGGAGCGGGCCAAGGCGTGCAAGGCCCAGTCGACCGTCACGCCGCATTCGATGGCGTTCAGCATCAGGGCGGTGAACACGGCGGAGGCGCGGCCGTCGCCGGCCAGGTCGGTCACGGCGGCAAACTGGGCCAGGGTCAGCGCACCATCGGTGCTGGCGATGGCGCCGACCGTGCGCGCAAGGGCCGAGGTGAAACTTTGATCGGTGGAAAGATGTTCGTCGAGGCCACGCAACAAGACTGCGTGCTCGGGGGCAGCCGGCGCAGGGGCGGCTGGTGTGGTGATGCTCGCGGCTCCATAAGTGCTTTGCACAAATACTCCGTTCGCTCAGTCCAGGCTAATGGCATTCTAGACCAAGTGTTGGCATCACCCAAACAATTTAAGCGCGGCCATCGCTCCGGTCAGTGTCAAGGTCTGGGCCGGCATCCAGCGCAAAATCTCAGAGCGCCGCTTTGCCCTTTCGAGCAATAGTTCCAGCTGCAATTCCTTGCGGTCAGACATCGCTGCTACTGTGCCGGCTCCGTGGGCAAAATCAAGGTCTCCTTGATTTCCTCCATGACGACATAGGACTTGGACTGCGCCGCGCCAGGCAGGTTCAACAGCATGTCGCCGAGCAGCTTGCGGTATTCCGCCATTTCATGGATGCGGGCCTTGATCAGGTAATCGAAATCGCCCGACACCAGGTGGCACTCCTGCACCTCCGGAATACGCAGCACTTCGCGGCGGAAGTGCTCGAAATGGCTGGCCGATTTCTGGTTCAGCGTGATCTCCACGAACACCAGCAGGCTGGCGCCCAGGGCGCGCGGATCGAGGCGCGCGTGATAGCCGGCAATCACCCCATCGCGTTCCATGCGCTTGACCCGTTCGATGGTGGGCGTGATCGACAGCCCGACCTGCTCGCTCAGGTCTTTCATGGCGATGCGCGCGTCCTCCTGCAGGATGCGCAGTATTTTCCTGTCAATCTTATCCAGGCCCCGGACCGATTCTTTTTGGATTCGCATGAATTTTTACTGTTTTGGTGGCTCCATATAGTAACAAATACTAGGAGAACTTAAATATCATAGCAAAATAATCGGCAACAAATATTCCGGAGGCAATTCATGCGCGTAGTTATCCTTGGCAGCGGCGTTATCGGCGTCACCAGTGCTTATTACCTGGCCCAGGCCGGCCACGATGTCACCGTACTGGATCGCCAGCCTGGCCCTGCCCTGGAAACCAGCTTCGCCAATGCCGGCCAGATTTCGCCGGGCTACGCCTCGCCATGGGCCGCCCCGGGCATCCCCCTGAAAGCCATGAAATGGATGCTGCAGCGCCATGCGCCGCTGTCCATCACGCCTGACGGCACCAGCTTCCAGCTCAAGTGGATGTGGCAGATGCTGCGCAATTGCAATGCCGAATCCTATGCGATCAACAAGGAACGCATGGTGCGCCTGGCGGAATACAGCCGCGACTGCTTTAAAGCGCTGCGCGCCGCCACCGGCATCGCATACGAAGGCCGCCAGCAAGGCACCACCCAGCTGTTCCGCACCCAGGCGCAGCTCGATGGCGCCGCCAAGGATATCGAAGTGCTGAAAGAAACCGGCGTGCCGTACGAGCTGCTGACCGGCGCCGACCTGATCAAGGCCGAGCCCGGCCTGGCCGCGTCGGCGCACAAGCTGGTCGGCGGCCTGCGCCTGCCGAACGACGAGACCGGCGACTGCCAGATGTTCACCACCCGCCTGGAAGCGATGGCAAAGGAACTGGGCGTCAAGTTCCGCTACGGCGTCACGATGGACAAGCTGGTGGTCGAAGGCGACAAGGTCAAGGGCGTGCAATGCGGCGCCGAGCTGGTGGAAGCCGACTCCTTCGTCGTTGCGCTGGGCGCCTACTCGACGCCGTTCCTGAAAGCGCTGTTCGAAATCCCGGTCTACCCGCTGAAAGGCTACTCGATCACCGTCCCGATCGTGGCCGGCGACAAAGCCCCGACCTCGACCATCCTCGACGAGACTTACAAGATTGCGGTGACCCGCTTCGACGACCGCATCCGCGTTGGCGGCATGGCGGAGATCGCCGGCTACAACACCAAGCTGAACCCGCGCCGCCGCGAAACCCTGGAAATGGTGGTGAACGACCTGTTCCCCGGCGCCGGCAACACGGCCGAAGCCAGCTTCTGGACCGGCCTGCGCCCGATGACCCCGGACGGCACGCCGGTGGTGGGCCGCACCGCCATCCGCAACCTGTTCACCAATACCGGCCACGGCACCCTGGGCTGGACCATGAGCTGCGGTTCGGCGCAGCTGCTGGCCGACATCATGTCCGCCAAGCGTCCCGCCATCTTCGCCGATGACTTGTCGGCTGCACGTTATAGCCAGGAACAAAACGTCCGTCAGCCGCAGCTGGCCGGCGCCTAAGTTAAAGTCCCCGGCTTCCATTTGGCAGGAATGCCGCCGGGGCCGTATAATTTTCGGCATGAATAAACTGGAAGCCTTCGGACACGTCGCCGCGCTGGCGATCCGCGGAGACCTCGTGTTTCCTACCAGCGTTAACGCCGCCTTGCGGGTACAGCTCGCCTTGGACGATCCCGATTGTCCGATGGAGGACGCCATCAAGCTGGTGCTGGCCGAGCCGCAATTGGCCGCCCGCACCGTCTCCCTGTCCAACTCCGCCATGTTCAACCGCACCGGCGGGCCGGATATCACCAATGTGCGCAATGCCATCATGCGCGTCGGTTACCACAACCTGTACGCGCTGGCGGCAGCCATGGTGGTGCGCGCCTTCGGCAGCAAGATCGTCGATCCGGGCCTGCGCGCCAAGGCCGAACAGCTTTGGCAGCACACCATCCACGTCGCCTGCCTGGCGCGCATCATCGCGCGCGAAGTCACCGGCGTGAATCCGGACACCGCGCTGTTCGCGGCCATCGTGCATGAAGTGGGCGGCTTTTACCTGCTGTCGCGCGCCGACGAATTCCCCGGCCTGCTGGAGCCCGATCCGGAGAACTGGCAAACCGCCAGCGAGGAAATCATCACGCGCGAAGTGATGAAGAAACTCGGCATCCCGGCTGAAGTGGCGGAAGCCATCGAAGGCCTGCGCAACGGCATGCTGCAAATCCCGCCCGACACCCTGCTCGATACCCTGCTGCTGGCGAACCATTTCGCGGAAATCTCCTCGCCGCTGACCAACCCGGAAACGCAACAGGCCCCGCACGAGGATTCCGTGATGGACCTGTTCATCGACGCCGAAAAGCGCGCCGAGATGCTGGAAGAGGCGGCGTCCGACGCTTCCGCCATGGCCGCGGCGCTGCTGGTTTAATCGAGCGCCTTGGCCGGTCCAAAGAACTCGTAATAGGTCTGCGCTTCCGGCACGCCCAGTTCGCGCAGGCTGCGTTTCACGGCCTGCATGAACGGCAGCGGGCCGAGGAAGTAGGCATCGATGTCGCGCGACTGCGGCAACCATTCCCCCAGCTGTTCCTTGCCCAGCAGGCCAAGCGCGTCGGCGGCCGGCTGTCCTGCGCGCTCCTCCGCATAGATGTAATGGCGCTTCAACTGCGGGTGGCGTTCGGCCAGGCCTTCGATATGATCGCGGAACGCATGTACGCCGCCGTGGCGCGCAGCGTGGATGAAACGGATTTCGCGGCCCGTTTGCAGCGCCTGCTCCAGCATGGCCAGCGTCGGGGTGATGCCGACGCCGCCTGAAATCAGCGCGATCGGGCGGCTGCCTGCCGCCAGCGTGAAGGCGCCGGTTGGCGGGAACAGCTCCACCGTATCGCCCTCTTTCACCTGCGTGTGCAGGAAGCCCGACACCTTGCCGCCCGCTTCGCGCTTGACGCTGACCTGGTAAGTCTGGCCGTTCGGTGCGGCCGACAGCGAATACTGGCGGCGCTGCTCTTCGCCGTCCACCGTCACGCGGATGCCGATATACTGGCCCGGCGTAAAGCCCAGCACGGGCTGCCCGTCCTCGGGACGGAACACGAAACTGGTGATCTCGCCGCTTTCCACGCGCTTGGCCGCAACGATGAAGCGGCGCGCGCCTTTCCAGCCGCCCGGCGCTGCCGCCGCGGCTTCGTACGTACGGCCTTCCGCGCCGATCAGGATGTCCGCCAGCTGGCCGTAGGCGGCGCCCCAGGCTTCCAGCACCGCGTCGGTGGCGGTTTCGGCGCCCAGCACTTCCCGGATCGCTTTCAACAGGCTGGCGCCGACCATCGGGTAATGCTCCGGCATGATCTGCAAGGCGACGTGCTTGGTCACGATGGTGTTGACCAGCGGGCCCAGTGCTTCCAGGCGCTCGATATTCTTCGCGTACATCAGGATGCCGTTGGCCAGGGCGCGCTGCTGCTCGCCGCTGTACTGGTGGGCCTGGTTGAAGAAGGGCTTCACCTGGGGGAAGTCGGTGAACAGGGTCTGATAGAAGTGGCGCGTCAGGGCTTCGCCGCCCTGCTCCAGGATCGGAACGGTGGCGGTGACGATGGCGCGATGTTCGGCGGACAGCATGGATACGACTCCTTCACGCTTAAACATGCACTAATAATACATGTTTAAAATGGGCTGAGTCAATAAAGATGCAAATCAAATGCTTTTTTTATGCAGGGTCAAAGGATGCACACTACCCTTGCCCTTCGGGCCGGGAAGAATATCGGCCAGGGTCATGCCATCCAGCACATGCAGGAAGGCTTCGGTGGCTTCGTTCAGCTTGCGTTTCAGCGCGCAATCGCGCAGGAAGGCGCAGTGGCCGGGATCGGATTCGAAGCATTCGGCGATGTGGAAGTCCGATTCGCTATCGCGCACCACGTCGCCGATATTGATGTCCTGCGGTTCGCGGTTCAGGCGCAAGCCCCCGTGCCGGCCGCGCACCGTCTCCACCAGGCCGCTGGCGCCCAGCTGATGGATTACCTTGGTCAAGTGGTTCTTGGAGATGTCATGCACGTCGGCGATCTCCTGGATCGTGACCAGCTTGTCGCGGTGCATGCCCAGGTACATCAGCGAGCGCAGAGTGTAGTCGGTGAAAGATGTGAGTCTCATAATCTACGTCACGTAAAGATGTATACGAAATATTGCTTTACCAGGGGCGGTAATGTAGCATCCATTATACGTCTTTAGATCATGAGGCCCGCCATGCGCAGCATCCATTTGCCCATCGAATCCACGCCAGCCGGGCAGCCGCATCCCCTGCTGCGACTGGGCTTCCGCCCTTTCTATCTGCTGGCGTCCGCGCTGGCGGTATTGTCGGTGCCGCTTTGGCTGGCTGCCTACATGGGCATGCTCACCATCCTGCCCGCAGCCAATGTGCTGTGGCATATGCATGAAATGGTATTTGGCTTCGGCGGCGCCGTCATCGTCGGCTTCCTGTTTACGGCGGGCCGCAACTGGACCAACCTGCAAACCCCGCAGGGCGGCCAACTGGCGGCGCTGGCAGTCCTGTGGATCGCCGGGCGCGCGGCCATGCTGCTGGCGCCGGGCCTGCCGGCACTGCTTGTGGACGGGCTGTTCCTGCCCTTGTGCGCGGCAGCTTTCGGGCGCGTGTTGATGCAGGCGCAGAGCAAGCGCAATTACCCGATCTGCGGCATCCTGGTGCTGCTGTCGGTGGCCAACCTGCTGTGCCACGCGGCCGCCAACGGCTGGATTACCTTGTCTGCCCTGACTCCCGTCCACGGCGCCATCCTGATGATCACCGTACTGGAAGCGGTGATCGGCGGCCGCGTCATCCCGATGTTCACCCGCAATGGCGCGCCGGGCAGCCAGCCTGTCAGCGTAGCCTGGTGCGAGAAGGCCAGCATCGCCCTGCTGCTGGCGACGGCTGTGGCCTGGGTCGCCGGGCTGGCGGGCTTGCTGGTGGCGACGCTCGCTTTCGCGGCAGCCGGCTCGAACGCCGTGCGCCTGGCCGGCTGGGCGCCATTTGCGACCGTGCGCGTGCCCCTGCTGTGGATACTGCACCTGGCCTACGCCTGGATCGTGGCTGGACTGGTGCTTCTGGGCTTTGCCGCGCTGGGCATCGGTTCGGCCAGCAGCGCCTTCCACGCGCTGGCGGTGGGCGGCATGTCGGGTCTGATCCTGGGCATGATCACGCGCACCGCGCTGGGACATACCGGCCGCATGCTGCGCGCCGGCCTTGCCGAAAGCGCAATGTATCTTTTGCTGCAAGCTGGCGCTCTGGCCCGTTTGTGTGCCAATATTATTCCCGCTGGGATTCGTGATTACCTGTTAGCTGCCTCCGCGCTGGCCTGGTCGGTCGCCTTCCTTCTCTACCTGTTGGTGTATGCCCCATATTTGAGCCAGGCCCGCATCGACGGGCGGGAAGGATAGCAGTGGATACCGTCACCATACTCCTGTCTTCTTTCATCCTGTCAGTTACCGGCCTGCTGGTTTTCATCTGGTCGTTGCGGCATCGATTGTTTGACACCACGTCGGTGGCGGCAAATGTGATCTTCTCTCCCGGCGAAGTGGGCCACGGCGAAGAGCCGGCGGCCACGCCGCAGCAGCGCGAAGGGATGTCGCTGCCCGTGCCGGGCGAGCACCGGCACGGCGCCAACGCGGCCGAACTGGTGGCCATGCACCAGGAGCTGGCCGAGCGCGTCGAGGCCGACCGCTCCAGCGCCTTCGTGACCTTTGTCTTCCTATCCTGCTCGGTGGTCTGGCTGCTGGTGGCGACGGCGGCCGGGCTGACCAGCTCCATCAAGCTGCACGAACCGGACTGGCTGGTGCAATATCCCTGGCTGACCTTCGGGCGCATCCGCACCATTCATCTCAACGCCGTGGCCTATGGCTGGGCGCCCATGGCGGCGCTGGGCATCGCGATCTGGCTTCTCCCCCGCCTGCTGAAGACCCACCTGGTCGGCGGGCGTTTCGCCATTTTCGGCGCCATGCTGTGGAATGCGGGCCTGATCGCTGGGCTGGGCTGCATCGCGGCAGGCATCAGCGACGGCATGGAGTGGCTGGAAATCCCATGGCAGGTAGACCTGCTGCTGGTGGCGGGCGGCGCCCTGGTCGGACTGCCGCTGGTGTACACCCTGCAAAGCCGCAAGGTGCACCACCTGTACGTATCGATCTGGTACATGGGCGCGGCCCTGTTCTGGTTCCCCATCCTGTTCCTGATCGGGAACCTGCCGGCGGTGCACTTCGGGGTGCAGCAGGCGGCGATGAACTGGTGGTTCGGGCATAACGTGCTGGGATTGTTCTACACGCCGATGGCGGTGGCTTCGGTGTACTACTTCCTGCCCAAGATTATCGGGCGGCCGGTGCAGTCGTACAACCTGTCGCTGCTGGGATTCTGGACGCTGGCGTTCTTCTACGGCCAGGTCGGTGGCCACCATTTGATCGGCGGGCCGGTACCGGGCTGGCTGGTCACCTTGTCGATCGTGCAGAGCGTGATGATGGTAGTCCCCGTGATTTCCTTCTCGATCAACCAGCACATGACGATGCGCGGGCACTTCTCGAAGCTGGTGTACTCGCCGACGCTGCGCTTTATCGTCCTGGGCGGGATGATGTACACCCTGAGCTCCATCCAGGGTTCGCTCGAAGCGCTGCGCAGCATCAATACGGTGACGCACTTCACCCATTTCACGGTGGCCCATGCCCACCTGGGGCTGTACGGCTTCTTCTCGATGGTGATGTTCGGCGCGATCTACTTCGTGATGCCGCGCGTGATGGCCTGGGAATGGCCTTACCCGAAACTGATCGCCTGGCACTTCTGGCTGGTGGTGTTCGGTTTCTCCATCTACTTCGTCGGCCTGACCATCGGCGGCTGGCTGCAGGGCATGGCCATGCTCGATGCGGGCCGGCCCTTCATGGATTCGGTCAACGTGACGATCCCGTGGCTGAAAAGCCGCTCCATCGGCGGCGCCGTCATGACCATCGGCCACCTGGTCTTCGCCTGGCATTTCGCGGCGATGGCCCTGCGCCATGGCCCGCGCCGTGTCGGCGCGGCGCTGCTGCATGCCCGCGGCAATGCGGCCGCGCCAGCCAGCAAGCTCGCGGGGGCCTGATATGCAAGACGAACTCAAACTGCTGGGCGGCGCAATGGTGACGCTGGCCCTCGCCACGTCGGCCCTGGTCATCGTCCCGCACGCACAGCTGCGCGCAATCGAGGCACCGGCCGCCCTCAAGCCCTACACGGCGCAGCAGCTGCGCGGGCGCGAGGTGTATATCAGGAACGGCTGCATTTATTGCCATTCGCAGCAGCCGCGCGACAAAGCGCAGGCGCCGGACGACCAGCGCGGCTGGGGACGGGCGTCGGTGGCGGCGGACTATTACTACGACTCGCCGCATTTGCTGGGCACCATGCGCACCGGCCCCGATCTGTTCAATATCGGCGCGCGCCAGCCGAGCGCTGACTGGCACCTGGGGCATATGTTCCAACCGCGCGCCTATGTGCCGGGGTCGATCATGCCCTCCTATCCCTTCCTGTTCGATTACAAGGATGCCGCCGAACCGGGCGACCGGGTGGTCAACCTGCCGCCCGGCTTCAAACCGCCGGGCAAGGTAGTGGTGGCCAAGCCGGAAGTGCTGGACCTGGTGGCCTACCTGCAGTCGCTCGACCATACGTACCCGGTGCTGCCTGCGCCGCAGGTGAAGAAGGAAGGAGCGCCCCATGCCGCAAAATGAATATGGCGCCCAACAGCGCGAGCATCCCGATCCAACCGAGAAGAACCGGCCAATCCCCTGGTTTGTGCTGCTTGGCGTCGGCGTGGCGCTGGCGTGGGCGATCAGCTATATCCTGACCGTGCGCGACGACGATCCGGCGCTGGGTGACCGCCGCACGATTTCAACGCTGCAGGCCAAGGCGGGCGGCGCGGCAGGTGCCGGCGGCGCAGTGGATGGCGCGCAGGTCTACGCGGCGCAATGCGTGGCATGCCACCAGGCTTCCGGCGCGGGGCTGCCGGGCATATTCCCGCCGCTGGCCGGCTCGGAGTGGGTGAATGGCGCCGAGCAGGTCGTGGCGTCCATCCTGCTGCACGGCGTGACGGGCAAGCTGACTGTGAAAGGCAGCGCATACAACGGGCAGATGCCGGCATTCAAGGACAAGCTTGGCGATGCGGAGATCGCGGCCGTGTTGAGCCATATCCGCAGCAATTTCGGCAACAGTTCGGCCAAGGTGGCGCCCGACGCCGTCAAAGCGGCGCGCGATGCGTCGGCCGAACGCAAGGATTCCTTCAATGGAGATGAAGATCTCGCCAAGCTCGCCAAGCCGGCCAACTAGCGCGGATTTGCGGCGAACCGCAGCGCTTATCGCCCTGATGCTGGCAGCCGCCGGCCTCGCGTTGTACCAGGCGACCATGGGATTGCGCGTCGTCTCGACCGAAGAAGGCCGGCGCCTGGCGATCGCCGAAGCGCCGCTTGCCCTGCCCCGCACCACGCTCGCCCAGCCAGGCGCCGGGCATCCCGTCACTTTGCAGGCCTTGCTGGCGGCGGACGGAAGGCCGGCCATCGTGACCTTCTTCTATGCGCGCTGCAATGCCGTGTGCTCGGCACAAGGCTCCGAACTGCAGCAAATACAGCGGGACATCCTGGCGCGCGGCCTGAAACAGAAAGTCCGGCTGCTTTCGATCTCATTTGACGCACGCGATACGCCTGCGGACCTGGCGCTCTACGCGGAACGGATGCGCGCCGATCCCGAGATCTGGCAGTTTGCGGCGGTGCCGGATGCGGCGCAGCTGCAGTCCTTGCTGGAGCAAATCGGCATTACCGTGCTTCCGGCGGAGCTGGGCGAATTCCAGCACAATGCAGCCTTCCATCTAGTCAGCGCCAGCGGAAAGCTGCAGCAGGTGGTGGACTACGAGCAGCCCGATGCCGCGCTGCGGGCGGCGCTGGGGCCAAACCAGTGAATACCGGGGACAGCCGGGCGCTGGCGGCGGCATTCCTGATCGCCGCGGCGCTGCTGCGCGCGCCCCTGGAAGCATCCATGGCGCTGCACATGACAGTCCAGCTGCCGATGATCGCCATCAGCGGCTCCCTCGCGGCAGCCTCGCCCGCCTCGAGCACGCGCATCCGCGCCCGTCTTGCGCGCTGGGATGCGCACGGCTTGTCAGGCCTGGCCTGGCTGCTGCTGGCGAGCGCTTACTGGATGGTGCCGCGCGCCTTGGAACAGGCGCTGGCGATGCCGCTGGCGGAAGCCGGCAAGTTCGCCAGCCTGTTCTTGCTGGGTTTCCTGCTCCCCGGTGCGCTGGCGCGTGCGGCAACCGTCATCCAGCTGTTCTTCCTTGGGAATCTCTGCGCCATGATGGCGATTGCCGGCATGCTTTACCAGGAGGTGCCGCAGCGCCTGTGCAACGCCTACTCGCTTGACGACCAGGTCGTGACCGGAGTCGGCCTGGTCGTGGCCTCAATCGGCATAGCCGCCGCCTGGTGCGTGTGGCAGTTGCCCGCGCTGGCCGGCCAGGCAGCGGCGGAGCGCAGCTGACCCTTGCTGCCCGGTCAGGGCGCGAGCGCCTCAATGCCGGAATCGGTATCCTCGGCGATCAGCATGGCCGTGATTTCCTGCGGCGGCACCGGACGGCTGAACAGGTAGCCCTGGATCTCGTCGCAGCCGTGCTGCTGCAAGAAACTGCGCTGCTGTTCCGTCTCCACCCCTTCCGCGATGACACGCATATCGAGCTGGTGCGACAGCGAAATAATGGCGCAGGTGATGGCCTGGTCGTCCGAACTGCCGGCCAGGTCGCGCACGAAGGACTGGTCGATCTTCAGGCGGCTGATCGGGAAGGACTTGAGCGCCGCCAGACTGGAATAGCCGGTGCCGAAATCGTCGATCGCCAGCGCGATGCCCATCGCTTCCAGCTGGCGCATTTTCTCGACCGATTTCCCGACGTCGCGCATGATCATGCTTTCCGTGAGCTCCAGCTCCAGCCATTGCGGCGACAGGCCGCTCCACTCCAAGGCCTCGGCAACGCGTTCGACCAGGCGCGGATCGTCGAACTGGCGCGCCGACACATTGACCGACACCACCATCGGCGGCAAGCCGGCATCGAGCCAGGCGCAGGCCTGGCGGCAGGCTTCACGCAAGGCCCATTCGCCGATCGGGATGATCAGGCCGTTCTCTTCCGCCAGCGGAATGAACTGGGCCGGCGACACCAGGCCGCGCTGCGGATGCTGCCAGCGCAGCAAAGCTTCGACACCGAACATGCGGCCCGATGCCAGGCTCACCTTGGGCTGGTAGGCCAGGAACAACTGCTGCTCTTCCAGGGCCTTGCGCAAGCCCTCCGTCAGCGCCAGCTTCTCTTCCAGGCCCGCGTTCATTTCATGGTCGTAGAACTGGCAATTGTTCTTGCCGCTCTCCTTGGCGCGGTACATGGCCGCGTCGGCGTGCAACATCAGCGTGTCCGAATCCTGGCCATCGCGCGGATAGACGGCAACACCGATCGAGCAGCTCACCTGCATCTTCTGGCCTTCCAGCTCGATCGGCCGCACCACCGCCGCCAGGATCTTGTCCAGCACCGGGGCCAGGACCTGCGGATCCTCGTTCACATGCGGCAGCACCAGCACGAACTCGTCGCCGCCGAAGCGGCCCACGGTATCGTCGCGTCGCACGCAGCGAACCATGCGGCCGGCCACTTCCTTGAGCAGTTCATCGCCGGCATTGTGGCCCAGCGTATCGTTCACCAGCTTGAAGCTATCCAGATCGATAAAAGCCACCAGCACGGACTCCTGGGTGCGCTCGGCGTGCGCGATGGCTTGCTCCAGGCGGCTGCATGTGAGGCTACGATTGGGCAGGCCGGTCAGCGTGTCGTGATGGGCCATGTGGTAAATGCGTTCCTCGGCGCGCTTGCGCTCGGAGATGTCGCGCAGGATGGCCACCACGCCGCCTTCGACGCCGACCACCTGCCAGTGCAGCCAATCCGCATGCAATTGCGGCACCATATTCGGCCCTTCTTCCTGGTGCACGCCGCCGTTCTGCGTGACAAGCACAAGGCGCTCGAACATGCCGTTATGGCGTGCCGACGGCATCCAGTTGCACAGCGTCTGAGCGCGCAGTTCGCTGCGCGTACGGCCGGTCAGCTGTTCGGCGCGCGAATTGACGGCGCTGAATTTGAAGTCGGTGATCACGCCTTCCTTGTTGCGGATTGCGCGCAGCACAAAGAAGGAATCCATATTCGATTCCGACGCGGCGGCATAGGTTTCCTGGGCGCGGCGGATACGGCGGCGCGCCTTGGCGCCCTGCCACACGCAGGCCCAGACCAGCGCCGCCAGCAGGATCAGGACCGCCGTGGCGATGCTGGCGTCCAGCAGCAGCTGGCGGCGCTGCGCCGCGAAGCCGGTCATCTGCTCGTCTTCCGCCAGGCCAACCAGCGCGCTCAGGTGCAGGCCCGCCATCTGGCGCACGGCCGTATAGCGTTTGACGCCGTCGCCGATACTGGCCACCGGCGTCGAACGCGGTGTTTGCAGCGCCGTCATGTCGAGCTGCTGGCCGAATGATTGCTTGTCGCCCACGCGCAGTGCACGCACCACGCCATCGTCGCCGACCAGGCCAAGCATTCCGTGTTCGCCCAGGCGGCTGCGCTCATAGCCGCTGGTGAAGTACGTCGGCTCCACTTCCACGATGGCCACGCCGGCGAATTCGCCGCGCGCATCTTCCAGCCGGCGCGTGAAGTGCAGGTGCCAGTCCAGGTTCGCCTGATCGCGCATCGCGCGCGAAATGAAGGTATAGCTGCTGCGGTGCTCCTGATGGAAGCGGAAATACTCCTGCGTGCCGACATTGATCGGCCGCGCCACCGGATTGCTGGCCACCGTGTCGCCCTGGGCATCGACGATGCTGACGACAAAGACCAGGCCGGAAGGCAGCAAGCCGTGCGACTGCAGCTCGGGCAGCGCGCCCAGCGGCCCCTCGCGTTCGGCGCTGTACTTCAGCATCTGCAAAGTCTGTTCGATACCGTTGACGCTGCGCGCCACCTGCGCCTCATAGGTGGCGATCAGTTCCTTGGACGAATCCGACGCCAGTTGGCGGGCGGCCGCCTCCTCGCTGTCGATGAAATGCAGCGTAGTCGCCCACACCACCGCCAGCAGGACAATGGTGAACAGGGGCAGGGAGACCTGCGTCTCCAGGCACATTCTGAGCCAGCGCTTCATATCAGTGCACCACCAGGACAGGACGCACGCTCGCATCGAGCGCGCTGCGTTCGATATAGCCGATCAAGGTCGGATTATCGGCCACCAGCTTACGCACCGCCTGGCTGTTGGGCAGCTCGCGCGGAGGCTGGCCGCGGCCGGTAAAGACCTTCTTGGTCCAGTAAGCCTTCATCAACGCCGGCGTACGGTTGGTGACCTTCAGGTAAAACTCGTCGCGCATCGGGGAACCGATCGGCAAATCGAGCGCCACCGCTTCTCCGCCGTCCGGGAAACGGGTTGCCTCGGAAAGAAAAATATCGGCCACCTGCTCGGCGCGCAGCGACGTGATAGGACTGCGCGCCGACACCACCACCACCAGTTCGGCAGCGGCGGCGGTTCCGGCAAACAGCCCCAATAACAGGCAAAAGAGGAGTTTCCTGATCATCTCAAGCTCCCCGTCAGAATACGAAGTCCAGCGAAGCGCTCAGCACGCCGAAGCTGCGGCCGTAACGGTAGCCTGGCTGGATATTTTCCAGCGTACCGCTGGTGCCGCCGTGCGGGCGCACATGATCGAATTGCAGCTTGAGTGCAGTATTGCTGGCCGCATCCCAGCGCACACCGATGCTGGTGCTGTCCTGCACTGCGATCATGCTCAGAAGGCCATTCAGTTCGGCATTCAGGCGCTGCGCGGCCTGCAGATAAGGCGGCTGCAGTTTGGACAAATCCAGCCCGTCGGCACGGGTGGGCGTATTGGCCGCCACCTTGCTGAAAGTGGCATAGGGCGTGAAGGTGCCAAGGCGGTAACCGCCGCTGATGTAGCCGGCCGTCTTGTCGCCCAGGAAGGAACGCGCATTGATCCGGCCGATCTCGCCCATCACAAACCAGTTGCCCGGATCGTAGGACGCGCCAATGCTCAATACCGTGGCCTGCTTGCGGTCCGTTTCATAACGGCGGGCCACAACCTCGCCCTGCGGGCCGAATTGGCGAAAACCCGTGAAAAGGTCATCCGCCAGTTTCATCTCCAGCTCGCCCTTGATGGCAGAGGCGCGCACGGTCAAGGCGCCAACGGTGCTGGTGTTGGAAATACCGGCCAGCTTGTGCGCCTCGGCACGGCGCGTATCGGACAGGCGCAGCTCCGTACCGCCATACAGCACCTGCGTGGTGTTCTTCACGGCGCCGGCATTCCAGCGGTAGCTGGCGTCCACGCCGTCGTTATTGCTGATCGGGAGCGCGCCATACAATTCGACCGGGGTCCGCACCCAGGTCAGCGCATAGCTGGCCTTGCGGTAATCGCCGGACAGAAACAACGGCAAGGCGATGCGGCCGAAACGCAGGCTCAATTCAGGCGTCACCTGGTATTGCACATTTGCCCACTCGATCACCGGCTTCCACGAATGCGTGAGATTGCGTTCCGCCACCACCTGCAGCACGGCCGACCAGTGGCCGCCGTTGTAAGAAAGCTGCGAGCCGACGCGGCTATCCACACCAAAGCTCCAATCGTTCGAAGCGCCGGCAGCACCAGGGTTCAGGGGGGTGGCCGAAAAGTCGGCCTGCTTCTCGCTCGAATGAACGGCGCTCAACGTGCCAAAGCCGCCGAAAGTCCAGGCCCCCTCCTGGTCCTGGGCACCCGCATGCGCCGCAGACTGCATCAGCAGCGTTGCGGCAAGGGCGAACAGGAAAGGCGTCTGGTGCAGCTTTGGCATAATGGCACTCTTGGCAAGAAACGTCGGCAATAAAATAGCGCCGCCTGCCGTGAGGGCTTGCGTGCGCGATGACTGTGGAAATGGGCGGAACGGGCGGTCGAGACGCCACCCTTGGAGTTGCCACACTTTATAGCAGCAAGCCTAAACTGTCGAGAAGTTTCCCTAGAGTACCGTTTCTATCTATTTAGTAATATTCAAAGCTGTAATAAAAGCAAAGGAAACAAGGACATGCAGCAAGTTTCATGCGGCACCCTGGTGTTGAACGCCGCCCGCCAGGTGCTGCTATGCCACGTCACAGGCACCGCCAGCTGGGACATCCCCAAAGGCCTGCAGGATGAAGGCGAAACCCCGCTGGAATCGGCGCGGCGCGAACTGTTCGAAGAAGCGGGCCTCGACTTCGACGCCGGGCGTTTTGAAGATCTGGGTGAATTCAGCTACCGCCCCGACAAGCGCCTGCACCTGTTCAAAGTGGAAACCGGCGACGACTTGTGCAGCCTGGACCACCTGCGCTGCACCAGCTTCTTCCCGCACCAGCGCACCGGCGAACCAACGCCGGAAGCGGACGGCTTCCGCTGGGCTTCGCGCGACGAACTCAGTTCCCTGTGCTGGCCGCGCATGGCGTCGCGGCTCCTGTCCATCGACTGGTGATCAAGCGCCGCCGGACACGCGCAGCGTCGTGCCGGTGACGTAGCGCGCCGCAGGCGACAGCAGCCACACCGCCGCCTCCGCAATTTCATCGGGCTCACCCACGCGCAGCATCGGAATGCGCGCCGCTACACGCGCCGGCCGGCCAGCATCGCCGGACGTTGCGTGGATATCGGTCTGCGTCGTGCCAGGCGCCACCCCGCACACGCGGATGCCCTCCGCCGCCACTTCCTTACCCAAGCCCATGGTGAAGGTATCGACCGCCGCCTTGCTGGCCGCATAAGTCACATACTCATTCGGGCTACCCGCCGTCGCGGCGGTGGAACTGATATTGACGATCACCCCGCCCTGCCCGTGCGCGCGGAATGCCGCCATGGCGCGGCGGCTGGCCTGCATCAGGCCCAGGACATTGGTACGGAACACCTGCTCCACGACAGCGGGACCGGTCTCGGTGAATGTGCGCAATCCGCCCGTGATGCCGGCATTGTTCACCAGGCCGGACACCGGACCAAGTTCGCGTTCGACAGTGGCGAAGAGGCGCTCAATATCCTCATCGCGCGCCACATCGGCCTGCACCGCCAGTGCCCGGCCGCCAGCCGCTTGAATAGCCGCCACCACACGCGCCGCCGCATCGGCATCGCGCAGGTAATTCACCGCCACCGTCCAGCCATCCGCCGCCGCACGGCGGGCGATAGCAGCGC
Organism: Pseudoduganella violaceinigra DSM 15887; assembly: GCF_000425385.1. GTDB lineage: Bacteria > Pseudomonadota > Gammaproteobacteria > Burkholderiales > Burkholderiaceae_D > Rugamonas > Rugamonas violaceinigra. The sequence continues at coordinate 50,832 of NZ_KE384357.1, forward strand.
CAATGCCCCGGCTGGCGCCTGTCACGATCAAGATTTTTTCCATAAGTTTGATTTGGGTTGAATAAGACACCATCATTTCCCAAGATTCTAGAGCCAAAAGTCGGGGTCAGGTCTGTCATTCGGACACGCGCACTGCTTCTTTGATAAATATCAAGACGCTGGATCGTTATTCAGTATCTTTGTTTCAAATGGCAGAGTCGTTCTCGTTGCCGCCATTGACCGATGTGCACCAGACTTTGCATCGGGCATCACGCACACAGCCTTTTCTCGTACCGAAGCACCTTTTCAAAGCAAACGCCACGGCGATTGCCAACAATTAGATCCATTGGATCAGAAACAATAAATTTTCGATGAGCGAGTTCGCGAGTAAATCAATGGGTTTTCCGGAACGTGCGTGCATGGGGAAGTGCGTTGCGACAGGAGAAAAGGATGCAAGTAAACCCGCAATTGATCTGCGTCATGGATTCCCCGCCCTCGCCAAGCGAAACTGGCGGAATTGACAAGGAGACCGCCATGCAACGCCTAGAGTGGAGCCCACTGTTGGAAACCGGAGTGGCCGAAATGGATGCATCCCACCGCTCCCTGCTGCAAGCCATCCACGCAACCATCGACGCGGACGATAGTTCGCTGAGCATCCGCATCGCCGAACTGCTCAACATCCTCGCCTTGGATTTCGCGGAAGAGGAAGCCTTGATGGACCAGCTGTATTACCCCACCGACCACGAACACCGCGCCGCCCACCGGCGCGCGCTTGCCGCACTTCAGCACGCCCTGCCGGTCGCCCAGGAAAACCCGGCTGGCGCACGCATTTTGCTCGAACGCCTGCCGCGCTGGTTCCTCGGCCACCTGAGCGCCATGGATTTGCCGCTGGCCGTCGCCGTGGAAAACACCAGCCATCCCCACAGCCAACCCTCGCGCGCCAAGCTGCGCCAGCAACTGTCGCAGCTGTTACAGGAACAACGATCCATCTGAATTCAAGATACATCACATCTAAATATATTGGCTTCCGGAATAGGTCAGTGCGGCATAACATGCCTCCATCAACAACACATTCCTTGAAGGAGCCATACCATGAACAAGCAGACCAACACTTCCGCCCTGCCGCTGGCCGCCCGCATCCTGATGGCCGCGATCTTCGTCCTGAGCGGCATCGGCAAGATCGCCAATCCGGCCGGCACCATGGGCTATATCAGCGCAATGGGCCTGCCCTTCCCCGAACTGGGGCTGGCGGCGGCCATCGGCATCGAAGTAGTCGGCGGCTTGCTGCTGCTGGCAGGCCTGTACACCCGTCCTGTCGCATTGGCGCTGGCTGCGTTCTCCGTCGTCACCGGCGTGATCTTCCATAGCGCGATTGCTGACCAGAACCAGATGATCCACCTGATGAAGAACTTCGCGATGGCCGGCGGCCTGCTGCAGATTGCCGCATTCGGCGCCGGTAGCCTGAGCCTCGACGCCCGCCGCACCCCGTCCGCCCTGCGCGCCGCGTAAGCGGTTGCGGCGATGTGGCGGGACACTTTAGACTGCAGCACCTGAAGGAGAACCCGAAAAATGTTCCGCCACATCCTGATCCCAAGCGACGGTTCCGCCGCTTCCCAACTTGCAGTCAATGCCGCCCTGCGCATGGCCCGCGAAAGCGGCGCCCGTGTCACGGCGGTTCACGTGCTTCCGGAAGAGCCGGCGCTGGCCAGCACCGCGGAGACGCCGGAAGAAAATTCAATCCTGGCCGATATCGCACGCCAGGCCGCCACGCTTCACGTCGACTGTACGACATTGGAAGTGCATGCGGACCAGCCGCACGCCGCCATTATCGCCACCGCCCTGCAGCGCGGCTGCGACCTGATCGCCATGGCATCGCGCGGCCGCAGCGGCCTGGCCAGCCTGATGCTGGGGAGCCAGACGCAGAAGGTACTCACGCACAGCAAGATTCCAGTGCTGGTATTCCGTGAAGGTTGATTAATGCGGGCGTGAACGCAGGTCGTCGAGAATTGGCACGATGGCCAGCAACAGCAACACGGCCGCCAACGGCAAGGTCGCCCCAAAGCCGACCAGCTTGAAGCCGAATGCGCCCGCCAGCGCGCCGATAAAGAAGGACAATAGCAGCGCACCGAGAATGCGCATGCGCCTCCAGTCCGCTGCCACGCGCGGGACGGCCTGGCTGTCCCGGTTCCAGTAAAGCGCTTTGCCCGCCTCGATTCCCAGGTCGGTGACGATGCCGGTCATATGGGTGGTGCGGATTTCGGCGTTGGACAATTTGGTGATCACCGCGTTCTGCAAGCCCATCATGAAGCACAGCAGGGTCACCGTGGCCGGCAGCACGATCACGTCGATCGCCTGCAGGCGCGCGCCCATGACGCCGAACGCCAGCAACAATACCGCTTCAAGCAGCAGCGGCAGGGCGAACTCGCTGTGAAGCTGGCGGCGGCGGGCAAAATTGACCATGATGGCGCAGCAGGCGGCGCCGGCCAGAAAGGCCAGGAAGGCACCGGCGCAGTCAAGGGCCGCGTCAAAGGCGCCCAGTGCAATGTCATCGGCGGCCGACGACACAATGCCCGTCATATGGGAGGTGTACTGCTTGACGGCGAGGAAGCCGCCAGCATTGGCCGCCCCGGCCACGAAGGCCAGGGCGATGCCGAGGTGGCGATTAGCCTGGGCGGCGCGCTGCCGCCCGGTGAGGCGTCTTACATAATTGATCGGCATTCGTCCCCGGCATGGCTTGGACCTGTTACAGGTAAGCGCTGACGTCAGGACGGGTAGCCAGCGCCTGCTGTACCACCTGCACCACGAACTCACGATCGGCGCCGCGCAGTGGCTGGCGTGGACGGCGTACGTTTTCGTTGCCGACGCCGACCAGTGCTTCCACCAGTTTCAGATTTTGCACCAGCTTGGTCGAAACGTCGAGGTGCAGCAGCGGCATGAACCACTGATACAGTTTCAGGGCTTCAGCCAGGCGGCCGGCCTTGACCAGGTTGTACAGTGCCACAGTCTCTTTCGGGAAGGCGACCACCAGGCCGGCCAGCAGGCCATCGGCGCCGAGCGCCAAACCTTCGAAGGCCAGGTCGTCCACGCCCATGAAGATGGCGTAGCGGTTGCCCACGGCATTGCGCAGGTCGGTCACGCGGCGGATGTTGTCGGTCGATTCCTTGATCGCTTCCAGCTCTTCGCAGTCCGACAGCTCCTTGAAGTCGGCCGGGGTCAGGTCGACCTTGTAGGTGACCGGGTTGTTGTACACCATGATCGGCAGCTTGGCGGCTTTGGCGATCACGCGCAGGTTGGCCTTGGCTTCATAGGCGTCGGCCGCGTACAGCACGGAAGGCATCACCATGAAGCCGTCCACGCCCAGGTCACGCGCTTCCTGCACATAGCGCTCGGCGTTGGCGGTGCGGGTTTCGCTGACGTTGGCCAGCACCGGGACGCGGCCGTTGGCCACCTTGACGGCGGTCCTGGCGACGGCCAGCTTCTCTTCGAACGACAGGGTGCTCGCTTCGCCCAGGGAACCGCAGGTGACCAGGCCGTGGCAGCCGCTGTCGATCATGAAGGAGAAGTGCTTCTCCATTTCCGCGTGATCCAGCTCCTCATTCGCGTGGAATTTGGTGGTTACTGCGGGGAAGATGCCTTCCCATTTGATTGCTGCCATTTCAAGTCTCCTTGTGAAGTTCGAGGGTGATAATGCTGCCGGCACGGGCCGGCGAGATCGGTGTACGCACGGCGTCCGGACGCCATCCATACAGGAAATCGGTTGCGTTGCCGCAGATGCGGCCCTGGCAGGGCCCCATGCCGCAGCGCGTGTGCAGCTTGGCGCTGCGCCAGCTTGGCTGCTGGCGCAATTCGTCGTGGCAGACGTCCTCGCAGCGGCAGACAATGGTGTCGGGCTGCACCAGCGCGCGCAGCGCGTCGCGCGGTGCGAAAGCGCGCGCCAGCCTGGAGGCGAAGCCGCGCCATTTGTCGCGCGCCGCAAAATAGGCCAGGGCCTCGTTTGTATGGCCGCTTGCGGCCAGGCCGGCGATGTGGCCTTCCACCAGGGCCAGGTCGACGCCGCCGACGCCGGTACCTTCCCCGGCGCACAGCACATTGGCGACGCTGGTGTGCTGCCAAGGATCCGTTTTCACCGCGCCCTGTTCGATCTCGCAGCCCAGCGCACGCGCCAATTCAGTGTTCGGCAGGAGGCCGTAGCCGCAGGCCAGATAGTCGCAGTCGATATCCAGCTTGTCGCCGGCGCGCTGTACCTGGACAGACAATAATTGCGCCTGGCCGCGCGCCATCGTGACGTAGCTGTTGGTGTAGTAAGGAATGCCGCGCAAGCCCGCTGCCAGGCCCACCGCCTGCATCGCCTTCGACGGAGTCAACGCCAGGCCTGCGGCAAAGCGCGCCAGTGCAGGCATGGCCGCCTGTTCAACGATCGCCGCGACAATGGCGCCGCGCTCCTTCAGCGTTGCGGCCACGGCCAGCAACAGTGGGCCGGTGCCGGCGACGACAACGCGCTTGCCTTGCACGGGGTAGCCGCCCTTCGCCAGCGCTTGCAGGCCACCGGCGCCGGTCACGCCGGGCAACGTCCAGCCGGGGAATGGCAGCAGCAATTCGCGTGCGCCGGTTGCCAGGATCAATTGCTTGTAGCGCAAAGTGCGCGCCTGCCGGGCGTCCTGCACCAGCAATTCGCCAGGCTGGGTTTGCATCAGCACGCGGGTACCCTGCAGAATGCTGACGTTACCGGCGTCCTCCAGCGCGTGCCATAGCTGGCGGGCTCGCTGGTCCTTTTGCTTGGCCGGAGCGCCGCGCCAGATCTGGCCGCCGGCCAGCGGGTTATCGTCGACGATGGCGACTTGCTGCGTTCCACCCTGCGCCGCGGCATGCGCCGCCGCCAGTCCGGCCGGCCCTGCGCCGACCACCAGGATGTCGAAAGAGTCCTTCATGCCGCAGCTCCAGTGATGACGTCCATGCCGGGCTGGCAAAGCGCTTGGCAGGACAGCACATGCGCCCGGCCATTGATCGTTACACGGCATTCCTGGCAAACGCCCATGCCGCACAAGGGCGCGCGCAATTGCCCGCTGACCGAGCGGCGCGTGACAGCCGCGGCGGCGATGGCAATGGCGGCGGCGACCGTGGTGCCCGCTGCGACGCTGATGCTGCGTCCATCGATACTCAGCTTGATCGCTTCAGCCATAAGCCCTCCCCTGCGCTTCAAAGCGGTTCGGCAAGTAGGGGCGCGCATCGATGCCGGCTTTCGCGCCGGCCATTTGCGCTGCCAGCAATTCCGCCGTCGCAAGCGACGTCGTGATGCCCAGGCCCTCGTGACCGGTCGCCAGCCACACATTGCGGCGAGAAAGATCCGGCCCGATCAAGGGCAGGCCATCGGGCGTTGCCGCCCGCAGCCCGGTCCAGCAGCGCAGCACGTTCAGGCCGGCCAGCGCCGGTGCGTATTCCACCGCACGCTTCAGCATGCGCGCCATCATGGAAGGCTCGGCTTCCAGGTCGGTCGTATCGAACTGGCGCGAAGAACCGATCAGGATCTGGCCGGTCGGGCGCGGCTGCAGGTTGAACGCCACCGATTCGCCGTCCGACGCGTGAGCGCTCTTGATATACCCCAATTCCACCAGCTGGTGCCGGATAAAGTTCGGGTAGCGGTCGGTGATCATGACGTGGCCTTTCTTCGGCCGCAGCGGCAATTCGGGCGCCAACGCCAGGCAACGCGTGCCTGCCGCCAGGACGATCTGTCCGGCGCCCAGGCGCGAACCGTCGGCCAACAGGACAGCGCCCTCTTCCAATGTGACGACCTCGCCCATCACCAGCGTCGCACCGCGCGCAACAGCGCGGGCCAGCAAAATGCGCGCGCTCTTGGGCGGATATACCAGCCCGTCGCCCTGCACCAGCAGGCCCCCGGCAAGGCCGGGACGCAGCTGGGGCTCCAGCTGGTACATCTCTTGCGCGCCGATCACGCCGCATTCCAGCCCATGGGCCGACATGGTGGCAGCCTTGGCGCGCGCCGCTTCCAGTTCTTCATCATCCGCCGCCACCCAGATGGTGCCGCAGCGGCTATATTCGTGGCGCCGAGGCTGGCCTTCGACCAGATCCTTCCACAGCGCCAGCGAGTGGGAGCTCAAGGCCAATTCGGCCGCGTTGTCGTCCATCGCCACCAGGTGGCCCATGCCGGCCGCCGTCGCACCGCTGCCGACGGCATCGCGCTCGACGATGGTCACGCGCATGCCGCAGGCCGACAGGGCATCGGCGCAAGCTGCGCCAATCATCCCCGCGCCGACGATCAGGACGTCCGGTTTCATGCTCAACGAATGCCCCAGACAAATGGATCGCTCTGGTCCAGCACCAGGGTCGAGGTGGCGTTCACCCAGGCCTTGCCGCGGATGCTAGGCAGCACACGTTCGCCGTCGCGGCGGTACCTGCCTTCAAATACGCTGCCGACGATGCTTTCCTGGCGCCATACCTCGCCTTCGGCCAGCTTGCCGTCGGCCGCCAGGCAGGCCAGCTTGGCGCTGGTGCCGGTGCCGCACGGCGAGCGGTCGTAAGCATTGCCGGGGCACAGCACGAAGTTCTGGCTGTCGCCGGCGCCGCTGCGGGAATCGGCAAACAGTTCGATGTGGTCGATCAGGGCGCCGTTATCGCCGGTGATGCCCTGCGCTTCCAGCGCATCCTTGATGGCGGCGGTGTAATTCGACAGCTCGCGCACATTGGCGAGGTCGAGCTGGCGCCCATGATCGGATACCAGGAAGAACCAGTTGCCGCCCCAGGCAATGTCGCCCCGCACCACGCCATACGCCGGCACTTCGACCGGTACGGCAGCAGCTTTGCGCCACGACGGCACATTATTGACCGTCACGCTGCCGTCTTCATGCAGCTCAGCCTCCACCACGCCGACCGGCGTGTCGATGCGGTGCACGCCCGCGCTCAGGCGCCCCATAAACGCCAACGAAGCCACCAGCCCGATGGTACCGTGGCCGCACATGCCGAGGTAGCCGACATTATTGAAGAAGATGACGCCTGCGGCACAATCCGGCGCGTGCGGTTCACACAACAATGCACCCACCAGCACGTCCGAGCCGCGCGGTTCGCACACCACGCCGGAACGGAAACCATCGTGTTCGCTGCGGAAGCGCTCCAGGCGCTCATTCAGGGGGCCGCTGCCCAGGTCGGGGCCGCCGTCTATCACCAGGCGGGTCGGTTCGCCGCCGGTGTGGGAATCGATAATGGCTATGGTTTTCATGCTTCACATCTTATGCCTAAGCGCTTCCTCCGTCTTGCATTGCCGGCACATTGAAGGTGACGAAATCTGCATAGTCATGTAAGAATTAACATATTCACCGGGAGGACCCATGCCAGCAAACCTGTTAAATACCTTAGCGCGCAGCGATCTAGGCGCCAGGATCGATGACGTCTTCTTCGCGGAGCCCCTGTTCGACGCCTTGCCGGACGTGGTGTTCTTTATAAAGGACCGCGACGGACGCTATGTGGTGGTCAACCAGGCCCTGGTCCGGCGCTGCGGGATGAAGGATAAGGCCGGCCTGCTGGGCAAGACGGCAAATGAGGTATTTGCCGCGCCACTAGGCCAGCGCTTCCAGGCCCAGGACCAGTCGGTGCTCGATGGAGGCGTGCAGATCGAAGACCAGCTGGAACTGCACCTTTACCCCAACCGCGATCCCGGCTGGTGCCTGACGCAAAAACGCCCCCTGCGCGACGCCCGTGGCGCCATCGTCGGCCTGGCCGGGGTGTCCCGCGACCTGGCGATGGCGGACAACAAAAACCCGGCCTATCACAAGGTGGCGGACGCTGTGCGATTGATCCATGAGAAGTTCGGCGAGACGTTGACGCTGCCGCAGCTGGCGCGCACCGCCAATATGTCGGTGGCCCAGATCGAACGCTACTTCGAACGCATCTTCCATCTCACCCCACGCCAGATGATCATCAAAACGCGCCTGGAAGCCGCCTCGCGCATGCTGGCCGGCGATGCCAGCGTGTCGGACATCGCGCAGGCTTGCGGCTACGCCGACCACAGCGCCTTCACCCGGCAGTTCCGCGCCACGGTCGGCGTAACGCCCAGCGAATACCGCGTGCTGCTGCGAGAAGGCTAGCTTGATGGCCCGCACATCCAGTGGGCGCTTTCGGTGAAACGCATCCAGCATCAAGCGATGCCGTTGCGGCCGAACTCACGGTAAGCGGGACGTTCCAGAAGCAGTTCAACGTAAGCTTCGATTGCCGCAAAGCGAGGATGCCCAATGGGCGTCATCAGCCAGCGGTTCAGCGAGAGACCCAGCACAATATCGGCCACGGTGAACTGACCGCCGACGGCAAAAGGACCGCCGTCGGCAAGGTGGCGGTCAAGAATGCCAACGTTGCGGTTCCAGGCATCCGCGCTGGCCGCGACCTGCCCGGAATCCGCGAAGGCGGGGCTTTGCCGCACCAGCGCCATGAAGGCGTAGCGCCAGGAAGCGTTCAAGTCGGTCGCCTGCCAGTCCATCCACTGTTCGACGCGGGCCCGGGCTTGCGGCTCGGCCGGCAAGAGATCATCGCGCCCGGCCTTGCCGCACAGGTAGCGGCAGATACTGTTCGACTCCCAGAGCACGAAATCGCCGTCGACCAGCACCGGCACCAGTCCGTTGGGATTCAGCGCAGCGTGTTCCGGCTGCCATTCAAGGCGCTCATACGGCAAGCCGGTTTCGGCCAGGGTCCAAAGTACTTTGCGTACATTGATCGACGTCGTTTTTCCAATGAGTTTCAGCATGTCATGCCCCAGAGTGGTCTGCGCGGATTCTAGCATCGGCTCCAGGCCCAAACTTGACCCATGTCATGGCCCGCAGCCCCTGGGGGGACGAGACTGCACGCATCAATCTCCCTGGAGTCATTCATGTACAAGCACATTCTCTTCCCCACGGACGGATCGCCAGCATCGAGCGAAGCACTGCATTGCGCAATCAGGTTCGCGCAGGAAGCTGGCGCGCGCGTCACGGCCTTGCACGTGATTCCGGACTTCCACATTTTCACTTACCATCCGGACATGCTGGAAGAGACGCGTGGGGTCTACCTAAAGGACAGCGAAGTCCACTCGGCATCGGTCCTCGATGAAGTAGCCGAGGCGGCCAACGATTACAACGTTCCATGCGATGTGGTGCAGCGGCGCTCGGACCAGCCGTTTGAAGTCATCGTCGCCACCGCGCTCGATTATGGCTGCGACCTGATTGCGATGGCGAGCCATGGCTACAAAGGCGTGCGCGGCATGCTGCTCGGGAGCGAAACGCATCGCGTGCTCCCTAACACACCTGTGCCGGTACTGGTATTCCGTCCGCAATAAACTGACGTTAAATCACCACAAACCGCGCCATCAAGGCCAAGAGATTTATGACGTCCCCGTCACACTACTTCATCGAATTTGGACAAAAGGATCATTTTGTCCAAATCAGGACATTTCAAACCGGTTTATAAACGGATCGTCTTAATCCCCAAGGTTTTCCGAATTTGTCCGTCTCTCCGCGCTGCTGCATATTCTCGCCAACTATCACTGCACGGGGAAAAACCATGACTTTCGCTTTACGCAAACTGGCGCTGGCAGCCGCTCTCGCGGCCATCGGCGCCGCCCAGGCATCCACCGCCGACCACCAGGAATTCGAAGCCACGCTGCACGCGCCTTACCGCGCCGCCGCCGGCGCCAATGAAGCGCGCAGCTTCACCCTCGAGTTCAGCTTCCCGCACACCCTGTCCGCGCAATCGGTCAGCTGGGTGCTCGAAGTCGTCGCGCCGAACGGCAGCGTGGTGGAACGCTGGGCCGGCGTTGAACGCCTGCAGGACAAGCCGGTGACCGTCAACGTCGACTGGGCCGGCCGCAACCGCCGTAACGCCCTGCCGAACGGCATCTACAAGGCGCGCCTGCGTGCCATGACCGAAAACGCCGGCGGCAGCATCGCTTCCGGCACCGACGCCGTGGTGCGCCGCGTGAACGGCTTCAAGGGCGACGTCGAAGTCCAGGAATGGGACATCGCCGTCGGCCAGCAGCAACAGTTGCAAGCCAAGGCGGCAGCTGCGCCAATGGCGATGATGGCGGCGGCGCCGGCCACCCTGCCGTACACCGTCTACTTCGGCAACATGCACAGCCAGACCAACCACAGCGACGGCGGCGGCAACCTGTCCAGCTGCACCGGCGCGCAAAACCCGCAATCGGCGGCTTACGGCCCGACCGATGCCTTCAACTTCGCCAAGTCGCACGGCCTGGATTTCCTGATGGCGTCCGAACATAACCACATGTACGACGGTTCGGATTCCACCAACACCTCCGCCAACCCGGCCACCGCCAAGGCGCTGTACCAGTCCGGCCTGAGCGAGGCGGCCAACTTCAACGCCGCCAACCCGAACTTCCTGGCGATCTACGGCCTGGAATGGGGCGTCATCAACAATGGCGGCCATATGAACATCCTCAACTCGACCGAGTTGCTGGGCTGGGAGAGCAACAGCTCCGGCCAGCTGATCGCCGATACCTACACCGCCAAGAACGACTACGCCGGCCTGTACACCCTGATGCGCCAGCGCGGCTGGCTGGGCCAGTTCAACCATCCGTCGTCGAGCGGCCAGTTCCTGGTCAACGGCGTCGCGCTCGGCTACACCGCGGACGGCGACGAGGCCATGGCCTTGTGCGAAGTGATGAATACTTCGGCCTTCTCGACCAACACCACCGAGACCGAAACCAGCCGCAGCAACTATGAAGGCGCGTGCAAAAAGGCGCTGGAAGCGGGCTACCACGTTGCCTTCAGCACCGACCAGGACAACCACTGCGCGAACTGGGGCGCCTCCTACACCAACCGCACCGGCGTGCTGATTCCGAACGGCACCCCGCTGGGCAGCGCCGCCTTCATGGACGCCATCCGCGCCCGCCGCGTGTTCGCCACCATGGACAAGACATCGCAGCTGGTGTTGACCGCCAACGGCCACATGATGGGCGAGCGCTTCACCAACAACGGCGCGCTGAATCTGGTAGCGGATTTCAGCAGCACCAGCGGCAAGACCGTGTCGACCGTGGAAGTCTATGAAGGCGTACCGGGCCGCAACGGCACCGTGACCCTGCTGTCCAACACCGCCAACACCACCATTACCCCAGCCGACGGCGCCCACTTCTACTACGCCAAAGTCACCCAAAACGACGGCAATATCCTGTGGTCGGCGCCGGTGTGGGTGACCCAGGGCGGCGGTGGCGGCGATACCACGGCACCAGCCGTCAGCGCCTCCAGCAGCGGCACCAGCGGCACCGTCACCTTCAATGCCACCGCGAGCGACGACGTCGGCGTGACCAAGGTCGAGTTCTACGTGGACGGCGCGCTGAAAGCCACCGATACCGCTTCGCCATGGACCTACGCCTTCAACTCCAGCGCCGTTGCCAACGGCAGCCACGTTCTGACCGCCAAGGCTTATGACGCGGCCGGCAACAGCACGCTGTCCGCACCGGTCAATTTCTCGGTCAACAACGCCACCGCGCAGCAGCTGCTGCAGAACAGCGGCTTTGAATCGGGCGCCACCGTCTGGAGCGCCAGCAGCGGCGTGATCACCAACGACGCCAGTGTTGCCGGCCACGGCGGCAACTGGAAGGCATGGCTGAACGGTTATGGCAGCGCGCACACCGACACCCTGTACCAGCAGGTGGCCATCCCTGCCAACGCCAGCAGCGCCACCCTGGGCTTCTGGCTGCAGATCCCGTCCGATGAAACCACCACCACCCAGGCTTACGACACGCTGAAAATCCAGGTGCGCAACAGCAGCGGCGCCGTGCTGTCCACGCTGGCAACCTACTCGAACCTGAACAAGGGCACCAGCTACGTGCAGCGCACCTTCGACCTGAGCGCCTACAAGGGCCAGACCGTGCGCATCTACTTCGAAGGCGTGGAAGGCTCCACGGTGGCGACGTCCTTTATCCTGGACGACATCACGCTGAACGTGCAGTAAGGCGTTTCAGTTGCGTATCTCGCGCAAGCCCTTGCCAAGCTTGCGCCGCAACAGCGTGCGCAAGGTCACGCCGTCGCGATACCCCACCTGCTCAGCGATGCGGTCGACGTTCTGGTCGCTGGTCTTGAGCAGGTGGACTGCGCGTTCGATGCGCAGGTCCTGCACATAATTCACGGGCGTCTTGCCCAGCACCTCCTGCAGGCGCCGCGCCAGCGTGCGCTTGCTGGTGGCCAGCGAAGCCGCCGCCGCCTCGAGATTGAATCCCTGCGCCAGGTTTTGCCTCACCCAGCGGTCGAATCCCGCCACCAGCGGGTCAGCATGCGCCAGGTGGTCCGAGATCACATAGGCCGACTGCGCCGGCCGCGTATCCACCACCAGGTAGCGCGCCACCATCGCCGCCAGGTCCGGGCTCGCCTGCCGGATCACGGCCAGCGACATGTCAAGGTGGCTGAGCGCCGCCCCCGCCGTCATGAACTGGCCGGACGCCACCACCATGCGCTGCGCGTCCAGGCGCACCAGTGGGTAACGCTGCCGGAACATGGGCGTCAGCCACCACGTCGTCGTCGCCTCCTGCCCATCGAGCAAACCGCTTTCCGCCAACACGAAGGTGCCGATGCAGGCGGCGGCAATACGCGCGCCGTCCCTTGCCAGCTCGCGCAGGGCATCGCCGGCGTCGGCCACCTCCGGCGTGCCCAGTGCCGCTTCCAGCGGGCCCGGCATCTTGTGGCCAATGGCTGGCAGGATCAGAAGGTCCGGCGCAGGCGCGCAAGCCAGCGATTTCACCGGCAACTGCATACCTTGGGCGCTGCGGACCGCTGGCCGCAAGCCTGCCAGCGTGACCTGGAATGAGGGCTGCGGCGCATCGAGCATGGGCGCCAGCTCATTGGCGGTGGTGAAGGCGTCCAGAACGGCCGAGAGCCCGGTGTCGAACACGCTTTCGAGAGCGAGCACGGTGATATTCATGGCGCGATTGATACCAAAGATGTCAATCTCGCCAATTTAACGGCATTCGAAGCGCCGGTAAAGTAGCTCCATCGCAGTTTCGCGATCAACCCAACAAGGAGAAAGCCATGATCAAGTACGCATTGTTCGCCCGTTTCGAAGCCAAACCGGGCAAGGAAGCCGCCGTTGCCGATTTCCTGCACACCGGCCTGGCGCTGGCCAAGCAGGAAGACGGCACCAAGTACTGGTTCGCACTGCGCCTTTCCGAACGCGTGTTCGGCGTGTTCGACGCCTTTGAAACGGAGCAAGCGCGCCAGGGCCACCTGAACGGCCCGATCGCGCAGGCCCTGATGGCGCAGGCGCCGGAGCTGTTCGCGGCGCCGCCCAGCATTGAACCGATCGAGGTGCTGGGCCTGAAAGCCGCGTAATTACTGGTCGTCCGAGGAGACGAAGTTGTACTTCTTCTTCAGCTCCTCCACTTCCGCCTTGTTGGATTGCATGAAGCGGCGGAATTCTTCAACGACCTTGGGATATTTGTGCGACGACAGGTACCACTGGCCGGAAGCATGCGGCAGGTCCGGGTCGTACACCACCGGTATCTGCGGAAGTTTGCGGATCCGCGTCCAGTAGTGGCGGGCGATACGGGTATTCATGTAGGCGCCCTCCACGCGGCGCATGATCAGCTTTTCATAGAGCGCATCGTAATCGGCGGTTTCCTCGATACGCAGGGCGCCGAGCGACATCAACTGCTGGTAAGGATAAGGGGTGAAACCGAGCGGGATGCCGAGGTTCTTCAAGCGGCCAACGCCGCGGCCCAGGTTTTCCGGCCGCACCAGCACCCCGTCGGTGAATTCCAATACCGGGGCATAGCTGATTTTCAGCTCCTTCTTCATCGCCACGACCCAGTTCGGATTGTCCGGGAAGGCCAGGTCGACCTGGCCATCGACGAACAGGTGGTCGCGCCGCTTCAGCGGATATATCTCATAAATGAAGGTGTAGCCCATCTGTTTGGCGAAGGCGTCGAGGATGTCCTTACCCAAGCCCCCGTACTGCCCGTTCTTCACCTCGGAATACGGCAGCCAGTTCTTGTAGTCTTCGACGCCTACGGCGAAGGTTTTCTTGTCGGCCGCCTGCGCGGCGCCCAGGAACAGCACTGCCGCCAACGGCACGGCCAACAAGGAATGCCCCATAGCAACCCTCCGTCACTCTAGCTGGTAGGCATAGATATTGACGACATTGAAGGTGGTGTCGGGCACGTACACGCGCCGGTCGCGCGCATAAATGAAGAACGGCATCCACACGCCGCCAACTTCGGGATACTTCTTGAATACAAGCTCCCCTGTCACGTATTCTAGCGTGTCCTCGCCAATGCGGAAGATCTTCAGCGCCCGGTTGACCAGATCGTTAACGATCAGGTGCCCTTCCTGGTCCACGCACAAGCTGGCCGGCAGGTAGAACTTGTCGGCATCCCGTGCCAGATCGTCGCAATAGCCCGCGCGGCCGTAGCTCCACAAGCTATTGCCTTCGCGGTCGAAAACGCGGATGCAGTTGTTGAACTGGTCGCACACGAAGACCCGGTCCTGGGCATCGATCGCCACGTCGCACGGGGCGAAACTGGCCAGCGGTTCGCCATCTTCCACCCACTGGAAGTTCTTGACGAAGGACACCATGCCGGACGGCTGCAGCTGCCACATGGAGATGCGGTTATTCAGCGAATCGGCGATATAGACTTCACCGTGGCAGTTCACTTCCAGGCCCTGCGGGGCTTTCAGCGTGCCATTACCGCCCAGCCCTTCGCGGCCGAACGGCAAGCCGTAATTCAGCAAATGGCCGCCGGGACCGAACTGGAACATCGATACGGTGCAGGCGTTGAAGTTGGTGACGAACACCAGCGGCGTGCCCGGGCAGATCTGCCCCAGCAGCGGCTGCGATGGGTAGTAAACCGCCATCGCCAGCCCGCCCGGCGTGAAGAAGCCGCGCATCATGTCCTGCAACTGGGCGATCGGATCGGCCGCCGTGTTGAAGGTCTTCATGCACCAGTTGCCGGAATCGATGTTGAAGGACGACGTGGCGGCGTGCGCCAGGGGATCCAGGCGCGCATGATGCTTGAGCTGGTCGTACCAGTACTGGTAGAGCTTCGCGGTGGCGGTGGCCCAATTGTCCAGCCAGTTCGTCTGCGGCAGGTGTCCGCTGCCCGTGCGTTTGGGATCGACACCGATCACCGCCGTCATGCAATTGAATTGCGACGTCGCCGTCTTGGACGTCTGGCTGTCGCGCCGGTGGCCGACGGCATCGAGCAGCACGGCGTTCTGGTCGCCGCCGTCGCGGTCGGGGGCGATGCGCATCTTCAGCACCGTCGAGGCAAACGGCTCGGTCACGTAATACACATTGGCGTCTGCCGCGGCGCAGATCTGGTAAGGGCCGACGAAGACCGCGTCTTCCAGGGCGCCGTAGACCAGGTCGGAAATCGAATGCATGGCCTGCGGCTTGTGGTTCCACAAGGGCAGCATGCCCTCCACCACCGTCAGCAGCTTGCCGTCGGTGTCGTACACGGTGATCGAGTCTTCCACCTGGCCCGGCACGAAGATGCGGTCGTTGATCACACAGACCGAGCGCATGACGTTGAACTTGCCGATGCCGGCCGGGTTGCCGAAGCTGTGCAGCAGCGACGTCTCGCCTGGACACTGCACGCGCTCGTCCTTGATCGGCCAGCTGGTGTCGATTTTCAGCACCTCGTAGTGGCCGGTATTGGCCAGGTAGATGTTGCCCCTGGAGTCGGACGCCAGGCCCTGCGGCCATAGCAGGTCGTGCACGCTATTGGCGTCGTCGATGGTGCGGAACTGCAGCACGAACTTGCCTTCCGGCGTGAACTTGACGCAGCGGCTGCGGTCATCGCCTGCCGTGTGGAAGAATTCATCGCACACGTAGACGAAATGCTGGCCGCCGGCTTCCTTCACGATGGTAATGCCGTTCGGGTCGCTCAAGGGACGGTAGCCCTTGCCGTTGATGCCGTCCGCCGCATCGCCGAACGCGAACTGGAAATCGATCGAATGTTCGTCGTACGCGAACACCACCACACGGCCGTTGCCCATGTCGGTGCAGTACATCAGGTCCTGCTCGGGGTGCGGACACAGATGGAAAGGCATCAGCAGACGGCGCGCCTGCTCGCTGCCCTCGCCCGGCGTATCGATCACGTGCAGCAGCGTATTCAAATCCGCCGTGAAGACCAGCAGGCGGCTGTTGCCGGTATCGCACACCCACACGTGGTCGTAGTGGTCGCGCGCGATGCCGACCGGGGAGTTCATGGTGAAGTCGTCAGGCAGTTCGCCGCGGGCCGTGGTGCCCGGCATGACGAGTTCACCGTAGTGCGTAACATGATGAAATTTGCTCATGGCCATCCCTGCCTGTTGTGGAGCATTCCAGTATCCCGGCTGCCGAACAAATAGGCAACATTGGCAGGAAAGCCCTTCAGTGCAGGGACGGCGAGCTATCAAATAACTAGGTTGACGGCTTTAGAACGGCACGGTGGCGTTGAACCAGGCCCGCACTGTCGACGACTTGCCGTCCGCGTCTTCGCCTTTGGTGCCCGGCGCCGGATTGCTGCCGAGCTTGCGCGCCACCTGCACCTGCAGGGCCGCGCCATTGACCGAGCGCCAGGTTGCACCGAGGCCGGCGCCTTTCAGCGTGTAGCTGTTGCCGGGGCCATTGGCCGCGAGCGCGCCGGCGTACAGGCCGTTGTTCAGGCGTACGTGGCCCACGTCGACAAAGGCGGCCAGGTCGGTGCGGACGGACGCCAGCTCGTAGTGCAGTTCGGAGGTGAGCACATGGCCCTCGTCGCCGCTGGCTTCCCCGGCGGGATAGGCGCGCACGCGGCCTGGACCGCCCAGCGAAAACTTCTCGCCGGACTCCAGGTTACGCGAGGCGAACTGGCCGGAGGCGTTCAGCAGCAGGCCGAAATTGCCGCCCAGGCGCTGGAAGCGTCCCAGCATATAGCCCAGGTGGGCGAAACGGCCTTCGGTACGGGCGCCGGCGGCATCGGCCGACGCCGAAGCGGGATTGCCGTCGAGCGCGAGATGGCCGAGGCTCAGTTCCAGGCTGGCCTGGGTCGAAGCGTCTTCCTGCTGGCGGCTGAATGTGAGCGCCAATGGCAGCACTTTCACATGCTTGTCGCTGGTCTGCGCGCCGTTGGCGAAATTCTCGTAGCGCTTGTCGTCAAAGCCGGTTCGCAGCTGGATATTGGTGCTGCGGGTGCGCAGCAAGGGATAGCTGGCAATCAGCTGGCCGACGTTGGCGGCACCGTGCGCGTGGAGCGTCTCGAATTCTTCGCCCAGCTTGTAGCGCAGGCGCGAGAAGGAAGCGCCGGCTTTCAGGCCGCCGCTGCCGACCGGTGCGATATAGGCCGCGCGGCCGTAGCGGAAGCCGTCGCCCGAGGTGGCGCCCAGCAGCGAGAGCTGGCCGCCCATGCCGCCCAGGTCGTTCAAGGCCACGCTGCCGGACAGGCGCGTGGCGCCGGTGAAGCGGTTGCTGGAATTGTCCAGGCTGACCGATCCGCTGGCCAGCGGACCTTCATTCAGCTGCACCGCCAGCTCGGACTCGCCCAGGCCCTGCCCTTTGCTCAACTCGGCGCGGGCGCCCATGCCGGGCAAATCCTGCGTCAGCAGCAGCGCGCGTTCGAGGCGGTCTTCCTGGACCGGCTGGCCGGCTGGCACCAGCGCATCAACGTAGCGCCGCGCGACATCGGCCTGCAGGCGCACTTTCGCGTCCGGCACCATGCCGATGCGGGAGATGCGGCCCTCCAGGACCTGGATCGTCACTTCGCCGTTACCGACGTCCTGCGCTGGCAGCATGGCGCTGGCCACGAAGTAGCCGGCGGAACGGTAGTAATTGGTGACGGCATTACAGGCCTGCTGCAGTTCGGCGAACGTCAGCTCGCGTCCTGTGTAAGGCGTCAGCACCTGCTCAACTTGCGCCGGAGCGAAGGCGCTCACGCCTTGCAGGACAAAGCGGCGCACCATTACTTTTTGCGCGCCTTCCAGCGCCACGCCAGGCACGGGCGCCGCGTCCGGCACCACTTTCGCGCTCGCTGCGGGCTGGAGCACCAGCGCCGGCAGGCGGTTCTGTTCGAGGATACGGCCGGCATCCGGCAGGGTTTGCGCCTGGGCCAAGGCGAAGGCTGGAGCGCCGAGGATGGCCAGGGCCAAGTTTTTTTTATTCATTTTCTGCACTTGCTAGTTCCTGCATCTAATCAGTTAGGGGCTTCGACGGAATTCACGCCACCGCCACGCACCATCACGCGGCTGCCGCCGCCAATCATGTATTCACGCGCTTCGCCAGTACCCTGGCGCTGGTTGGCGCCCTGGGCTTGCTGCGCGTCGCTCTGGGCACGCTGAAGCAAGCCGGCCATATTGACCTGCGCGACGGCGCCGTTCACAGGGGGAATCAGGGCCGGCATCGCGACCAGCGTGGCTTCGCCAGGGCCCAGTTGCGCCCACATATTGCCGCCTTGCCCCACGGTTCCCGGCTGCGCCGCCGGCACCGGATGCACGGTATTGCCGATCACGTTGTCAATTTGGGAGGCGGGACGGATGACGGTCATCACGCCATTGACATAGCGCACCGTGTAGTTGGCCAGGCTGTTGCCGTTGATGTCGATCGCGTAAGCGCCGACCGGCGACTCCAGATTGGCATTGGTACTGGCGTGCACGCCGTCCAGCAAGGCCGCCGTGTCGCCACTGGCAAGGCCGGTAACGGTCCAGGTCAAGCCGGGATTGTTGGCGCCGACGGCGCGCACCTTGTCGTCCGCCCTCACCACCAGCTGCGCAGCGGTGATGGTGCCAGTGGCCGTAGCGCTACTGCTGGAGAGCACGTAATTCGACGCCAGGCCGCTGCCGTCGGCCAGGCGGTAACCGCTGGCGATCACCTGCTTGCCGCTGCCGGCATTGCGGTTATCGAACTGCACGTTGACGGGGGCCAGCAGGTTCAAGGTGTCGCCGTTGACCATTCCGGACAGCGTGCCGATGTTCGTCAGGCTGGCACTGGTCGTGCCGTCGTAGGTCTTGCTTGCAGCTGCCGCGCCGCCGATCGATACCTGGCGGGCATTGATGCTGCCCTGCAGCGTCACATTCGACGGCAACACATAGTTCGACAGCGCCGTGCCGGCGTCCGCGCGCACGGCACCGCCTTGCAGCAGAGCGGTAACGCTATTGGCGCCTGCGACATTGGCGCTGTTGTATTGGCCTTGCAAAGTACCGACCGATGCGCCTTCTCCGCTGGCAAAGCCGGACAGGCCGACCTTACCGGCATCCACCATTGCCGACGTGCCGCCGTCATACATCTTGTTCAAGGCGCCGTTCATTACGGCGGTCAAGGCCTTTGGCGTGATCGACGCCAAGGTATTTGCCGTGCTGTTGCTGACCGAATAGTTGCCGGCATCCGTCCCGCTCAGGGCGATGCCGGACACCGAAACAGCCTTGCCCTGGCCCACGTTCTTGTCGGCGAAAGCGCCGTTGCCGCTGATCTGCAAGCTGTCGCCGGCAAGACGATCGTCGCCGAAGGTCACGCCCGCCCCCAGCAAGCCGTCATACACCTTGTCGATACCCGCCGCGCTCACGTGCAGCGCGCGCGGCGTAATGCTGGCGGTGGATTTGGCAATGATCGAAATGCTGTAGTTGCCCGCATCGGCACCGCCGACGCTGACGCCGGTCAGGGAGACCGCCTTGTTGGTACCGGCATTCTTATCGAGGAAGCTACCGGTGCCGCCGCCCAGCACCAGCTGGTCGGCGCCAATCCGGTCATCGCTGACCAGGGTCACCGAGGTCGACGTATTGCCGTCGTAGACCTTGTCGCTGGCGGCCACATTCACGGTCAATGCCCGGGGCGTGATGGCGCCGGTGCCGCTGGCTGTCGTGGACGACAGCTGGTAATTGCCGGCGTCCGAACCGCCAATGGAAATGCCGGAGACCGTCACGGTCTTGCCAGTACCCGCATTTTTATCGGAGAAGGTGCCGGAACCCGACAGAACCAGCGTATCGCCGGCGACGCGGTCATCGCCGAAGCTCAAGGTGGCGGCTTTACTGCCGTCGTACACCTTGCTAATGCCATCGGCCGTGACAGACAGCGTGCGCTTGGTGATATCGGCCGTCGTGCTCACGCTGCCGGAAACCAGGGCGTAATTGCCGGCATCGGCACCGCCGAGCGCGAGGCCGTTGGCGGTGACGGTCTTGCCGTTGCCGGCATTCTTATTCGCAAACGAAGCATTGCCGCTGACCGTCAGCAGGTCGCCGGCCAGGCGGTCGTCGGAATAGCTCACTGCCGCCGACGAACCACCGTCGTACACCTTGCTGGAAGCGCTTGCACCGACATTCAGCGCGCGCTGCGTGATGTTTGCGCTGGCAGTCGCGCTGGTGGAAGCCAGGACATAGTTGCCAGCATCCGTGCCGGACAGTGCAATCCCGCTCACCCCGATCGCCTTGCCATTGCCGACGTTCTTGTCGCCGAACGTGGCGCTGCCGTACGAATACGCCAGCGAGTCGCCGGAGACGCGGTCGTCGCCAAAATTCACGGTGGCGGTGGTGCTTCGGTCATACACCTTGTTGACGCCTGTCGCAGTCGTGTTCAACGTGCGCTGGCCGATATTTGCCGTGGCGCTGGCGGTATTGGACGTCAGCGTGTAGTTGCCGGCATCAGCGCCGCTGATCGCGATACCACTGACATTCACGGTCTTGCCGTTGCCCGCGTTTTTGTTCGAGAACGCGGCACTGCCGCTGACCGACAGCACGTCGCCACCCAGGCGGTTGTCGCCGAAGTTCACCCCGGCCATGGTGCCGCCGTCGTACACCCGATCGATGCCGGCGGCGGTCACCGTCAAGCTGCGCGCCGAGATATCGGCCGCGCCGGTGGCAGTGGTCGACGCCAGCGCGTAATTGCCCGCATCGGCGCCGCCAAGCGTGATGCCGCTAACGTTCACGACTTTTCCGCTACCGGCATTCTTGTTTGCGAAGCTGGCACTGGCGCTGGCCAGGGACAGGCTGTCGCCGCTCAGGCGGTCGTCAACCAGACCAACCGTGGCAGCCACGCTGCCGTCATAAGTCTTGTTGCCGCCGCTGGTGGTGACATTCAGTACACGCTGGGTAATATCGCCGCTTGCCGATGCGGTGTTGCCGGACAAGGCATAGTTGCCGGCATCGGCGCCCGTCAGCGCGATGCCGGTCACGGAAATTGCCTTGCCGGTAGCGGCGTTCTTGTCGCCGAAGGACGCGCTACCACTGATGCCGAAGATATCGCCCGCCAGGCGGTCATCGGCAAAGCTCACGGTGGCGCCATTCGATCCGTCATACACCTTATTGTTTCCGCTCGCCGTCACGGCCAGCGCGCGCGGTGTAATCGAAGCGGTACCGCTGGCGGTCGTCGAGGCCAGCGCGTAATTCCCGGCATCGGTGCCGGAAAGGGATAGCCCTGTTGCCGTCACGGTTTTGCCGTTGCCCGCATTCTTGTTGGCGAAGGCCGCGTTGCCGGAAACGCTCAGGACGTCGCCGTTGAGGCGGTCGTCGGAATAGCTGCCAGTTGCGGCCAAGGCACCGTCGTACACCTTGTCGGAGGCATTCAGTCCGACCGTCAGCTGGCGCGGCGTGATATTGGCGGTTGTCGACACAGATGCCGATGCCAGCGCGTAGTTGCCTGCATCCGCGCCGGAGAGGGACAGTCCGCTCACCGTCACGCTCTTGCCGTTGCCTGCGTTCCGGTTCGCGAACGCCGCACCTGCCTGGCCCACCGACAGAACATCGCCGCCCACGCGGTCGTCGCCCAGCGTCGCGCTGGCCGATACGCCGCCATCGTACACCTTGTTGGCGGCGCTGGCGCTCACGTTCAGGGTGCGCTGGCTGATGGTCGCCGTGGTACTGGCCGTGTTGGACGCCAGGCTGTAGTTGCCTGCATCGGCGCCGGAAACGGAGATGCCGCTCACGCTCACGACCTTGTTGTTGCCCGCATTCTTATCGCCAAAGGTGCTGGAAGAAGCGTTGACGGTCAACTGGTCGCCGCTCACGCGGTTGTCGCCCAGGGTGGCGCCGGCAGTGGTTACGCCGTCGTACACCTTATTGACGCCGGTGGCGGTCACAGTCAGCGATTTCGGCGTCACCGTCAGCGTGCCGCCGCTGGTGTAGTTGATTTTGTAGCCCTGCGCGTTGGCGAGGCTCCCTTTGCCCAGCGAGTAAGTCCCGACATTCTTGCTGAACCCCGTGGCGACAACCGACCCGATAAAGTTGTCTGTGTCGCCGTCGATGTAGCCGGAAACGTTGTAGACAGGTGTCGGCATGGAACCGGTGCCGTCATACACCTTGGACACGTTTTGCGCGCTGACATTCAGCGTCGGCGCCAGTTTGTACAGGAACCAGTTCCCGCTGCCCGCATAGCCAGGGGTCTGGCCGGCGGTATAAGATTGGTCGTAATGCTTGTTATAGCCGGTCACGTTTTCCACCGCATTCAGCGGCGAATCGGCGTACACATGGTAAAAGCCGGAGCCTGGCTGCAGTGCGCTGACGCCGGCATTATTGATAAATGTACCGCCGCCGCTGCCCGCTGCCGCGACCAGGACCGTCACCTGGCCGGGGCCGCCCGTACCGACCAGGCGGCCGCCGGAATTGATCACGACATCGCTGCCAGGAGACGTTCCCTGGTTGACGACAGTGACTTTTTTCCCGGAGACGGCACCTGCAATCGTGATATCGCCGCTGGCCTTCTGCGCCTGCCCCGCTCCGTTATCGATAGTCAGGTTGACATAGTCGGCGCTGATGGTCGTGCCGCCGGCAACGGCGATGGTCGCGTTGCCTGCATCGCGGTGGGCGCTCACCACACCGGCACCGGTGCCAGCGTTGGCCACCACGGTCAGCGTACCGCCCATGCTGATATTCGAATTGAGGTCAACGCTGCGCCCGGCCTGCAGCGTCAAGTTGCCCTTGCCGGCAGCGGCTATCGCGTTGGCTGCATTCCAGGTGATGTCGTTGTTCGCCTGGAGCGTAATGCTGGTGCCAGCGTTCAGCGCCGCCGCCAGCTTTTGCGCGTCCACCGAGGCGCTCACGCTGGCGCTCGGATAAGCCTGATCAAAGCTCAGGGACGAAGCATTCGGTGCCGGCAGCAGGCGGTAAAAGCCAATGCTGCCGGTCGCGGCCTCGCTGCCATCGAAGGAGTTGGAAAATGGCTGCGCTACGACCAGGCTATCGCCGGCGCCGTTCATGGCGATAGCAAAGCCAAAGTTACCGACATCGTCGAGATCAAGGCTGGCATTCACGCCCTGCGTGTAATCGCGGCCGATGACCGCGCTCTGGTTCATGGCGCCGAAGGTATTGGTGTGATCGAATACCCGCACCGCGCCAGGGCCCGTGGTCGAACTATTCAGGCCACCATTGCCCGGCGCACCGACCGCCAGCCGCGTGCCCGCGTCGTTCATCGCCAGCGAGGAGCCGAACAGCTCGCCGTCGTTCAGGCTGATATTCAGGCTCGAACCGCCCTGGCCAATGGTTCCCGCCAGCTGCCGGGTTCCGAACGGCGTGGTGTACAAATAAACCATGCCCTTGCCGCTATTTTCGCCGGGGGCGCCGACGGCAAGCTGGGAAGCATCGTCGCTGAGCGCAACCGCGGTGCCGAACTGCGCGTCGGACGT
The DNA here is from genome assembly GCF_000425385.1 of Pseudoduganella violaceinigra DSM 15887. Taxonomy (GTDB): domain Bacteria; phylum Pseudomonadota; class Gammaproteobacteria; order Burkholderiales; family Burkholderiaceae_D; genus Rugamonas; species Rugamonas violaceinigra. The sequence goes on from NZ_KE384357.1 coordinate 74,356, forward strand.
GGCGCCGCCGCCAATCGTGCTGGCAAGGCCGAAATTGCCGTTCGTTTTAGAAAACAGCGAAACCGTGTTTTCCATCAGCGCGCCCACGGCCAGCTTGTCGCCGGCACCATTCAGCGCCACGGACGAACCAAAGGCATTCCAGTTCGCCGAGTTGCTGCTGATCGTCTGATTCAGCGCCGCTGACGTGAAGCTACCGCCGGCGTCGAAACCAAAGACATACACCTTGCCCACCACCTGGTCGTTGCCGATGGCGCCCACCGCCAGCACGTCGCCGGTCTTGCTCAAGGCAACCGAGCTGCCGAACATGTCGGCGCCCGTCAGATGCGCCGAGATATCGACGTTCTTGCCGCCGGTGTAGCCGCGGCCGATGGTGCTCACCAACGCGCCGCCGCTGAAGGCCGAGTCGGTGAAGGTGAACAAGCGTACAGCGCCATAATTCGCGTCGTCCGCGCCTGTCGTACCGTCATCGTAGGGCGAGCCAACCGCCAGGCCCTTGCCGTCGGACGTCAGCGCTACGCTGTAGCCGAAGGCGTCGCCCGACTTCAGTCCCGCTACATCGCGGTTTTTGCCGCCGCTGAAACCCTTGCCGATGATGGCTTCATAAGTCCACTGATTGGGGAAGCTGCCGATCACGATGTTTTTCGGATCCAGCAACAGCCGGCCGCCGGCGCCGATGGCAAGGCGCTCCAGGCCCACATGCCGCAAGTCCTCGTGCGAAGAGATTTCCACCGCACCGCCGCTGACGGCGCCGGTAGCATCGACCGCGCCGAGCATGGTGGTTTGCTTCTGCGACCAGACGATGGCCGTTCCGCCCTTGCCCGCGGCGCCGCGCGCCGAGACGTCAAGCACGGTGCTGTCATTGATGAACGTGGCGTCGGCATTGGCGATGTTCGCCGTCGCGCCCCAGCGCGCGGTGAAGCGGTCCGCATCCGGCGCGTCCTCGCGCTGGGCCCCGCCCTGGAAAGCGCCGCCCACGCGCACCAGGCCGCCCTGGGTGGCGCCGGAGGCATTCGCGGTGGCACCAAGCAGGCGCACGTCGGCCCCGCTGATATCCACGCGGCCGCCCTGCCCGGTAATCCCGCGCGCATCATGGCGGCCGGAAGACAGCAGGCTGCCGCCTGCCTGCAGCGACATCGTACCGCCATCGGTGGGGCCGGCCACGCTGGCCGATGCCGCATTATTCTCCACCAGAGTGGCGCCGGAAACGAGCTTGATACTGCCGCCTTGCCCCGCACTGCCCGCAGCGGAAAGCGCCGAGGCCACCGACAGGTCGCCGCCAGCCTTGACATCGATGCTGCCGCCGCGCAGGCCATCGGCACGCAACGCGCCATCCAGAGAGACGAAGCCGCCTTGCACTGTCACGCTGCCGCCCTGGCCTGTGGACGAGGATGCGTCCAGCTGGCCCGCCTGTACCTGGCCATCGCCGACCAGGCGGATCGCGCCGCCATCGGACACGAGACCGCGCGCCTGCACCACGCCGGCATTGTTCACGGTGGAACGCGCCAGCGCATCGGCCGCCTTCGCGCTCAGCAGCACCTGGCCGCCGTCGGCCTGCAGCAGGCCCTTGTTCTCGGCCAGCGCGTCGAGCGCGCCCTGCTCCACGCGGACGGTAATCAGGCCGTCGCCGCGGAAATCCAGACCCACGGCATTGCCCGCCGCCAGCGCCACGCTGCCGCCCTGTGCCGTGATGCTGCCGCTGTTGGACACCGCCGGCGCCAGCAGCGCTACCACGCCGCCGCCGGCGTTGATGCTGCCCTCGTTGCGCACAGCGCCGGTTCCCTTGCCGCTGAAGCTATAACTGCCGGACAGGAAGGACTGGTCGGAAATGCCAAGACTGGAAGCCACCAGGCCGCCCACGTTCACCTGAGCGCCGGCGCCGAACAGAACGCCCTGCGGGTTGACCAGGAACACCTTGCCATTGGAAGACAGCTTGCCGAAGATTGCACTGGCCTCGCCGTCCACCACGCGGTTCAGCGCCACCGCCGAGGCGTTGGGCTGGTTGAAGCGAACCTGCGCATCGGCGCCGATATTGAAGCCCTGCCAGTTCATGATCGCCTGCTGCGTGGCCTGGCTGACCGTCATGCTGTTGCCCTGCACATTCACGCCGGCCTGTCCCGCCACCAGCTGCATGCCGGTCGGCAGCGCGTTCGGCGGCGGCGCCCCGGCGGCGGATGCTCCCGCCATGGCCAGGCTGCCCGCCAGCACGGCGGCGGCACGGCGGGCGGCGCCCTTGCCATGGCTGCGCGTGCCTTCGGCCACGGCGACCCAGCAGCGGTGCACCGTGCTCCAGACAAGACGGTAAAAACGGTTGGCGGAGGCGTGTTTGTGCATTGAGTTTCCTTAAACGTGCAGGTTGAAGTCGGCGCGCAGCGTCATGCGGGCGCCCTGGCGGGCCGCCGGCTGCAGGAACACCAGCTGGCGCCCCGTCGCTTCATTTTCGATTTCGTAAGTGCCGGCCTTGATGGCAGGCGTTGCGGCGGCAGAGAACACCACGGTAAATTGCAGTTGTTCGGCGCCCTCTGGCGCCAGCTTTGCCGCTTCGACCGCTTCCAGCCGGATTTCCAGCGCGCGGTACTCCGGATGGTTCAGCCAGAAAGCCTGGCCCAGCAGGCCTTCCGCCGCTGCACGGTTCCAGCCAAAGGCGTTGCCGCTCGCCTGCGCGCGCACCGCCGGCGCTGCCAGCCCCAGACCCGCTACCAGAAGCGAACCGCCACCCGCTTTCAGCAAGGTGCGTCGCGATGTCACTCGATCATTCATTTGTCGTTCTCCCATTCCATGGCCCGGTACATGCCGGACACCCCGTTTTCTTTGAAGCCCAGGCGGCGATACAGCGCCTCGGCCGGATTATTCAGTGCTACATGCAGGCGCAGCGGCAAGCCGGCGCCCGCCGCCTCGCGCTGCAGGCCGCGCAACAGCGCGCTGCCGATGCCTCGCCCGCAAAACTGCGGCAGCAGCGCGATGTCGACCAGCGTCAGCGCATGCCCATCGCGCGCCACCAGCTGCCGCCCGGCCGCCACGCCGTCGACTTCGACGACGTCGCAACGGGCGCCGGGAAAGTCCCGCAGGTAGGACTGCCGCTGCGCAGTGAACTGCATGTCGAGCAAGGGACGCAGCATGGCCTCCGCCATGCCGGCCAGTCCCAATTCCCGCGTGCGCACCTGGTCGAACAAGGCGCGCAGGAAGGCGCCGTCCGCCCCGGTTTCGGCGCGCAATACGGCCTTCATCAGCCGCGCGGCGGGAATACGCCCTGCAGCGCGATGCAGAACAACAGCCCCAGGTAAGGCTGGCGGTTGTTGTGCGGCAGGCTGTCGCCGGCGACCGCCAGCACATCCGGGCGCATCATCTGCGTCGTCGCCACGGATTTGCTGAACGCCTGGTTGGTCTGGCTGTTCTTGGCAAAGCCGCTGGACGGGCCGGGCACCAGCTGGTCGGCGCCCACCGTGGTCGCCTGCAACTGGTGGCTATGCAGCGGCATTTCGTTCTCGATCAGCGTGACGCGGTCGGCGCCGCCGGCCTCGCCCAGCTGGCGCGGCGATAAGCCCTGCCCTTCGCCCGCCTGCAGCGGCGTACGGCCGTTCAGGTTGGGCAAGGCGAAGGTGCTCTTGCCATCGCCGCCGTACATCGTGCCCAACAGGGAGAACAGCGCCGTGTTCTGCGAGATTGGCAGCAGCTGCCCATCGCAGGCGGCCCAGCCCTGCGGAATGACGGTGTTGGCGAACATGCGGATTTCCGCTACGAATGGTGAACTCATCGAATACTCCTCAGTTCTGGCTCGGGAACACGCCGTACAGCGAAATGATGAAATTGACGCCGAGGTAAGGCGCCATATTCTCGTGCGGCAGCGACGCGCCGGCAGCGCTGATGACATTGCTGGCCATCGGCTGCACCGCGTTATTGCTCTTGCCGTAGACGGCGGTGCCCGCGCTGACCGTCGCGGCGGGGAAGCCGGTCAGGTTGCTGAAGGCGCTGCTGCCGCGTTCCGTGCTGGCCCAGATCGCGTGGCTGTGGTTGGGGATCTGCTGCGTCGTCAAGGTCACGCTTTCGACGCCGGCTTTCTCGCCGATCGAGAACGTGCGCCCCCCCAGGGTGCCCATATGGACGGGAACCCGGCCCTGCAGGTCCGGCAGCGCGAACGTGCTCTGGCCGTCGCCGCCATAGGTGGTGCCGATCAGGTTGAACAGGGTTTCATACTCAGAAATCGGCAGCAGCTGGCCATTGCAGATGGCCCAGCCGGCCGGCGCGAAATTGCCGCCAAACAGGCGGATTTCACCAACATAAGGTTGCGACATGGACGGCTCCGATCAATTTTGGGAAGGGAAGATACCCTGCAGCGCGATGACGAAATTCAGCGTCAGGTAGGGCTGCATGTTCTCGTGCGGCTGCGAACCGCCAGTGCTGGACACCTGGTTAGCCACCAGGCTGGTGTTCGGCGTGCCGTTGAAGGCGTCGGCGCTCAGGCGGCCTTTGCGCGCCAGCAGCGCACCGTTGGGGTCGCCGCTGCTCGCCAGCGCCGTGCTGGCCAGCAGGCGGTGGGTGTGGCCGGGCATTTCCGCCACATTCAAGGTGTGCGCGAACTCGCCGCCTGCCTGGCCCTGGGTGATGCCGTCGCCGATATGCACCGGCGTGCGGCCGCGCAGGTCCGGCAGCGCGAACGTGACCCGGCCATCGCCGCCGTACGAGGTCCCCATCAGCGAGAACAGGGCCTGGTTCTGGTTGATCGGCAATAACTGCCCATTGCACAGCGCCCAGCCTTTGGGCGGAAAGTTAAACGAGACGAGTTTGATCTCGCCCAAATATGGGTCGGCCATAGGGGCTCCTGGTGGTTTAATTGTTAAATACTGCGTGGTACTGCACACCGGCGCCATTGCGGCCGAGCGGCACGATGAAGATCGCCAGCGCGGCATCGCCGCTTCGTTCCAGCACGACGGTCTGCTGCTCCAGCGCGGGCGTGGCGGGGCCCTGGAAGGTCAGCGCAAAGGCTTGCGGATTGGCGCTTGCCGCGACCTCGGCAAGAACGAGTCCGAGCGGGCAGCCAGCGATGGAAAATTCGGCCCCGAGGCGGGCCTGGAAGTAGCTCACATCTGTTGACAAAGCAATCCTGCAATTCTTCTAACGTTGAAAAATTTCACATTGTACGATGAAATTTACTTAATCCAAATTACGGATTTGCAATAAACATTAGAAATTTCACAGTTTCCTCTATGAAAAACGATATTTTCTATGGCTCGGCTACAACATGAATTTCAAATAGTTAAACGCAAGTCAAGGCAAAGTTTATACTTGCCTTGATGCATACAGCCCCCATACGGTGTCATCCGTCATGTTCCGCGCGCTCCTGACCGCCTGCCTCGCCGTAATGCTTGCCATACCGGCCATGTGCGCGTTTGCCGGCCCGACGGTCGTCATCGGGGCGGAAGACGACTGGGCGCCCTACTCGTCGGCCCAGAAGCAGGAAGCGCTCGGCTTTGCCGTCGACGTGGTGCGCGAAGCCTATGCCCGGGCCGGCGTCGAGGTGCAATTCAAAGCGCTGCCCTACTCGCGCTGCATGGCCGACACCCGGGCGGGCCGCCTGACGGCCTGCTTCGATGCCGTGCCTAACAGCCTGGTCGCCCCCCACTACCTGTGGCCCCGCTTGCCGCTCTTCTCCACCCGCATGAATATTTACGCCCGCGCCGGATCGCGCGCGCATGGTTTGCGCACCAAAGACCTGGAAGGCCATACGGTCGGCGTCCAGCGCGACTACGAGTACGGGGAGGAATTCGACGTCAATACGCGCATCCAGCGCCTTGTCGTGGACAAGAACGAATACGGCTTCCGCATGCTGATGGCCGGCCGCATCGAATACATGGCGGCGGAAGAGCGCATCGCCAACGCCCTGTTCCGCAGCAAGGCGCAGGAATTCGCCGGCCGCTTCGAGCTGGTCGGCACAGTCGCCACGCCCGACCTCTTCATCGCCTTCAGCAAGGTGGCGCCCGACAGCGCGGCGATGCTGGCGCGCTTCAACGAAGGCTACGCAAAGCTGCGCCACTCGCCGCGCTACAGGGAAATCGAGGAGCGCTGGTTCAAATGACACGCTCGATCGCCGCGCGCCTGCTGCGCATCATCTTCGGCTGCTATTTTCTTGTCACGGCGCTGGTCACCGCGGTCCAGCTGACCGCCGAATACAAGCACACGCGCACCCGCGTCGAAAGCGAAATCGAAGCGATGCAGCACACCTTCGGTCCCGGCATCGCGGACGCCATGTGGCGCTTCAACGACGACATCATGCGCGGCATCCTGACCGGCATGAAAGAGCTCCCCATCGTGGTCGGCATCAAGGTGGTCGACGACCAGGGCAAGCTGGTGCGGGCTGTCGGCACGGTGCTGGACGAACACGGCAAGCATATGCAGGCACAGGACAACGGCCGCCTGGCGCCGCCGCACGGCGACGACGGCCTGTTCGGCGAAATCTTCAGCCGTCAATTCCCCATTACCTACAAGATGGAAAACGGCAGCATGCAGGAAATCGGCAAGTGGACCGTGTATTCCAACCGGCGCATCGTGGTCAACCAGGTGCAGTACGGCTTCTTCCTGATCCTGGTGAACTCGGTCATCAAGACCCTGGCGCTATGGTTCATCTTCGTGCTGGTGGTGCGGCATTGGCTGGGCGAGCCGCTGCAGCAATTGAGCGACTATGTGGGCCACCTGAACATCGGCAACCTGGGCAGCTCGCCACTGAAGCTGCAGCGGGCCGGCAACACGGAACTCGACCTGCTGGCCAACAAAATCAACGAAATGCGGGAAAACATCCTGGCCGGCCTGTCGGAAAAGGCCATCCTGTATGAAGAGCTGGCGGTACTCAACGAATCGCTGGAACGGCGCGTGGCCGAGCGCACGGAAGCGGCGCGCCACGCGCAGGATGAACTGGCGCGCAGCGAGCGCCTGGCGGCCCTGGGCTCGATGGTGGCGGGCGTTGCGCACGAACTCAATACGCCGATCGGCAACAGCCTGGTGGCTGCCAGCACGCTGCACGACAAGGTGCGCGCCCTGGCCGAGACCTTCGAAGGCGGCATGCGGCGCTCCGACATGCGCAAGTTCCTCGACGACGCCGAGGGCATCGGCGAACTGCTGACCCGCAATATCGAGCGCGCGGCCGGCCTGGTCTCCAGCTTCAAGCAGGTCGCCGTCGACCGCACCACCTCCAAGCGGCGCAAATTCGACCTGGGCGCGGTGATCCAGGAAAATATGGACACCATGGCCCCCGAGCTGCGCAAAACGCCGTACCAGGTGACGGTGAACGTGGCCTCGCTGGTTGCCATGGACAGCTATCCGGGCCCCTTGGGTCAAGTGCTGGCAGCCCTGGTTAACAACGCCATCCTGCATGGCTTCCACCAGCGCGCGCACGGCCGCATCGACATCACGGTGCCGGTGCCCACCGGCGAGCAGGCCGACATCATCATCCGCGACGACGGCGCCGGCATCGCCTCCGGCAACCTCAATCGTATCTTCGATCCCTTCTTCACCACCCGCATGAGCGAAGGCCGCTCAGGCCTGGGCCTGAACATCGTGCACAACATCGTCACCACCATCCTGGGCGGCAAGATCCATGTCGACAGCGCCCTGGGCGCAGGCACCACCTTTCGCATCACCATCCCGCTCGACGCGCCGATGCACCACGAAGAGCCGATTATTCCGAAGCCTTGAGCAGGACCGGCACTTCCTTGAAAGCGGGCGTGAGCGAGCCGCGTGCCACCAGCTGCGGGGAAATCAGGGGCGTCAGCTCGGGGAAATAACCGAACACGTCGCCATCGGGCACGTCGTACTGCACCAGCTGGTAGCCGCTGCATTGGCGCGCAATGCCGTCCGGCGATGCCGCATGGACGTCGACCTTTTGGCCGTCGCTCAAGCCCAGGCGCGCCATGGTAGCGGCGGAAATGAACAACACCTTGCGCGTATGGTGCACGCCGCGGTAGCGGTCCACTTCGCCGGTGGTGTCGCGGTAAACGGTGGTGTTGTACTGGCGGTGGGCACGCACGGTGGCCAGGCACAGCACAGCATCGCCGAAAGCGGCGCGGGCGCGGCCCATGATGGTGTCCCGCGGCAGGGCAATGGCGGTGAACTGCGCCTTGCCGCTGGCAGTCTTCCACTCGCGCAGGCGGGCGCTGTTCGGCAAATGGAAACCGCGCGGCTGCGTAATGCGCTCGTTGTATTGCTCAAAACCGGCCACCGCGGTCTGCGCCACCTTCTCGATCAATTCACGCGTCACCGCGTAATCGCTGCCCATGGCCTGCCATGGAAGCTGCGACTCGCCCAGCGTATGGCGCGCCAGCTCGGTCACGATATGCGGTTCGGAGCGCAGCTTGGCGCTGGCTGGATCGCCGCGCCCGGCGGAAGCGTGCACCATGCTCGCCGTATCCTCGACGCTGACAAACTGGCGGCCGCCGGCCTGCTCATCGCGCTCGGTGCGGCTCAGGCAAGGCAGCAGCAGGCCGACACGGCCCGGATGCAAGTGGGTGCGATTCAGCTTGGTGGCAATATGCACGGTCAGCTGCAAGCCCTCCATCGCCGCCAGCACGCGCGGGGAATCCGGACCGGCCACGGCGAAATTGCCGCCCAGGCCGAGGAAGGCATGCACCGAACCGTCGATGATGCCGTTGATGGCCGCCACCGCATCCAGCCCATGCTGCGCCGGCGGCTTGAAGCCGAACACACGTTCCAGGCCTTCCAGCCACTCCTTCTTCGGGCGGTTGGTCACACCCACCGTGCGGTCGCCCTGCACATTCGAATGGCCGCGCACTGGCATCAGGCCGGCGCCGGGCCGGCCCACGTTGCCGCGCAAGAGCATGAGATTGACCAGCATCTGAATCGTCTCGATCGCATACTCGTGCTGGGTCAGCCCCATGCACCAGGTAGCGATGGTGGCCTTGGACGCCATATACATCGCCGCCGCCTTCTCAATCTGCGCGCGCGGCAGGCCGCTATCGAGTTCGATGCGCTGCCAATCCTGCGCCCGCACGGTCGCGGCGAAATCCTCGAAACCGCTGGTATGGCGCGCGATGAAATCGCGGTCCAGCACCTTGCCGCCCGCATCCTCCGCCTCCAGCACCGCCTTGCAGATGCCGGTGATAGCGGCCAGGTCGCCGCCCACGCGCACCTGGAAGTACTCGCTGGCGATACGAGTACCGCGTCCGGTCAGCGTCTCAAGCGGCGACTGCGGATCGGCAAAGCCGCGCAAACCCGGCTCCAGCATCGGATTGAAGGCCGCGATGCGGCAACCGCGCAGCGACGCCTCGCGCAGATCGCCCAGCATACGCGGATGGTTGGTGGCCGGATTCTGGCCGAACACGAAGATGGCATCGGCGTGCTCGAAATCCTCGCGCGTGATGGTGGCCTTGCCCACACCCAGGGTAGTACCGAGCGCCATGCCCGACGACTCATGGCAATAGTTCGACGAATCGGGCATATTATTGGTGCCGAAAGCGCGCGCGAACAGCTGGTAAGGGAACGCCGCCTCATTGCTGCTGCGGCCGGACGCGTAGAACACCGCGCGGCTGGGCGCATCGAGCGCGCGCAAAGCGCCAGCGGCAAGCTTGAACGCCTCATCCCACCCGATCTCGCGGTAGGTATCGCTGGCGCGGTCATACAGCATGGGAGCGGTCAAGCGGCCGAAGCCCTCCAACTCCCACTCCGCGCGCGTGCGCAAGCTTGCCAGCGTGTGCCCGGCGAAAAAGTCCGGGGACGCGCGCAGGCGCGTGGTCTCATGCGCAATAGCCCAAGCGCCCTGCTCGCAGAAATCGACCGACTTGTCCTTGGGCGAATCCGGATAAGCGCAACCAGGGCAATCCACTCCGCCCGGCTGGTTCAGCTGCGGCAGGACTTTCAACGCCGGCAACACGCTATTGCTGCGCAAAGCCTTGGTGGTGCCGTTCAGCGAACCGAGGCCGCCGGCGGGTTTGTCATAGAAACGAATAGGATGCTGCACGGGGATCTCCGGCCAAACTGGTGAGGCGGCGATGTTAACATAAAGCCGGGGTCAGGTCTGTCATTTGGACAGCCAGAGCGCACTTTTGACAAATATCAAAACGGAGCAAATAGCATCCATCGGCATTCGCCTCGTTTGCTATTTTGGGTGCGTATTGAGGTTTATCAAAAGTCGTCTTCGCGTGTCCGAATGACAGACCTGACCCCGACTGTTGGAGTTGCTGCTTAACAACGACCGATGTGCGGCGGTAGCAGCTGTCCCGGTGTTGCTTTATACTTCGCCTGCGCCTCACCCCTGCGCGAACTTCCCCAAGGCCAAACCCTCGCCTGCATTCTCCCTCTCAGGAGATGGTTGTGCGCCAGATTCCCAGACTCCAGACGTTCAAGTTCAAGATTTCAGCCCTGCTGGTGCTGATGGTCATGTGCGCCACCATCCTGGTCGGCGGCGCGTCGTTGCTGGTCGCCGAACAGGAGATGCGCAAGGTCATCGGCGCGCAGGAAATGTCGATGCTGTCCAGTGCTGCGGCCTATCTGGACCGCGACCTCGCTTCCAAACAACTAGTCTTGCGCGTGCTATCCGAAAGCTTGCAGTCGGAGCCCATCCCGCATGACAAGATCCAGTCCCAGCTCGAAGTGCGCGTGGCGCTGCGCGACGAATTCTTCAACGTGACCGCCTATTCCCGGGACGGCGAACTGATCGCCAACCTGGAAGACCGGCGCATGCTCGGCAAGCTCAATAGCAAGACCCGCCAGTATTTCCGCGATACGCTGGCCGCCCGGGAAGGCATCGTCTCGGCGCCGTTCCGCAGCGTGCTGTCGGGCCGCCCTGTGGTCGCGATCACCCAGCCGGTGCTGGACCGCGCCGGGAGGATCGATTACATCCTGGTCGGCACCATCGACCTGCAGCGTCCCGCCTTCGCCGGCCAGCTCAATGCCCTGCGCGGCAAGGCGGAAGGCTATCTGTTCATCGTGACCGCCGACGGCACCACGCTGTATCACCCGGATCCTGCGCGCGTATTGACCCAGGCGGCCGGCCCGGGGACGCTGGTGCGGTCCGTCCTCTCCGAACCCGAGGGCTGGCGCGACGACGCCAGCGACGATGGCAAGCCTGTGCTCTTGGCGCATAAACGCCTGCACAATGCCGATTGGACGCTGGCGGTGTCCTTCCCCATCCACGACGTCTTCGCCGCCATGGCCAGCCTGCGCTGGCGCGCCCTGGTGGCCGCCTCCGTGGTGGCGCTGGCGGCTGGCCTGTTGGCTTGGTTGCTGATGCGCGCCATGCTCGCGCCGCTGTACCGGATGTATGGCCAGGTGCGCGCCCTTGGCGGCGACCAGCACGATATCGAACAGTTCAACAGTAAGCGGGGCGACGAGTTCGGCCACCTGAGCCGCGCCTTTTACCAGGTCGCGCGCCAGCAGCAGATGGCCGAACGCAATCTGCAGCGCCTGGCCACCACCGATCCGCTGACCGGGGCCCACAACCGCCGCATGTTCGACGAGTTCTTCCCGCAGGCGCTGAAGCGCGCGGTCCGCGCCGGCCAGCAAATCGGTCTGGCGGTGCTCGACATCGATTACTTCAAGGGCATCAACGATAATTTCGGCCACCAGGCGGGCGATGCCGTGCTGATCCAGTTTGCCGACCGCCTGCGCGACGCCGTGCGCAGCACCGATACCGTGGCGCGCATCGCGGGCGATGAATTCGTCATCGTGTTCGAGCACCTCGAGACCGGCCATGACATCAACCTGCTGGGCGAGAAGATCGTCGCGGCCATGCAGGCCCCGTTCGCGGTAGGCGGCAGGCCGTTGAACGTTACCGCCAGCATCGGCATCGCCCTGACGACTGAGCTGCCGGCCGATGTCGACAAGGTGATGCTGGCCGCCGACCAGGCGCTCTACTGCGTCAAGGCGGCCGGCCGCAACGGCTTTGCGGTGAACACGGTGGGCGCCGAACGCATCCTGTCGGTCCGCGACTTCGGCGCCCCTTCCAAGACGGAGAAGGACAAGAAGACCTGGCCCTCGGCCCGGCTTTAATGGCGGGCCGGCACGCCCGCCGCCCTGACCTGGGACTGCACCATGCCGGCCATATTGCGGCATTCGCTGGCGCAGCGGCGGCAGGCGATGGCGCAATCCTTGCAATGTTCGTGGGCGTGCTGTCCGCATTCGTCGGCGCAGGCCTCGCAAATCTCGGCGCAGGCTTCGCACAGGCGGGACGCGAGCTTGCTGCCGCGCTGCATCAGGCCGACGCAGGCGCGGCAGACTTGGGCGCAGTCAGTGTCGATGGCGATACAGTGGGCCAGGCTGGCCACGTCCGGCTCCTGCAGGCAGGTGGCGGCGCAATGGTCGCAGGCAGCGGCGCAATCGTTGCAGGCTTCGATGCAGGTCTGGTACTGTTGCTGGCGCATGGCGGCCTCCTTTCGGAAAGCGCCAGACTAGCACCGCCACATAATCAGGCTCGCACGCTTACCCGCGCAGGGCCAGCGCCCGTCCCGGCTCGCCTTGGGCCAAGCGGAATTCGCCGACCAGGTCGACCAGCGTTGCGGCCTGCTGCTGCAGGCTTTCCGCCGCGGCGGCGGCCTGTTCGACCAGGGCTGCATTTTGCTGGGTTACGCTGTCCATCTGGCTGATCGCCTGGTTGACCTGGCCGATGCCGTTGCTCTGCTCACCGCTGGCCGCGCTGATTTCGCTGACGACGTCGGTCACGCGCCGCACGCTGGCCACCACTTCTTCCATCGTGTTGCCGGCCTGCGCCACCAGCGCGCTGCCCGCTTCCACCTGGTCGACCGAATTGCCGATCAGCTCCTTGATTTCCCGGGCTGCCGCGGCGCTGCGCTGGGCCAGATTGCGCACTTCGCTGGCCACGACGGCGAAGCCGCGTCCCTGCTCTCCGGCCCGCGCCGCTTCGACCGCTGCGTTCAGCGCCAGGATATTGGTCTGGAAGGCGATGCCGTCGATCACCGAAATGATGTCGACCACCTTGCGCGAGGAATCATTGATCGAGGCCATGGTGTCCACCACCTGCGCCACGACTTCGCCGCCGCGCGTCGCCACCTCCGAAGCGCGCGCCGCCAGCTGGTTGGCCTGGCGCGCATTGTCGGCGTTCTGCTTGACGGTGCTGGTCAACTGCTCCATGGTGGCGGCGGTTTCCTCCAGCGCGCTGGCCTGCTGCTCGGTACGCGCGGAAAGGTCGGCGTTGCCCTGCCGGATTTCGGTGCTGGCCGTGGCGACGCTATCGGACGATTCGCGCACGCGCGCCAGGACGGAATGGATCTTGGCGACAAAGGCATTGAAGCCGGTGCCGATCACTGCCAGCTCGTCGTTGCCGCGCACTTCCAGCCGCGCACTCAGGTCGGCGTTGCCGCTGGCCAGGCCGGACATGGCGCTGCCCAGTTCACGCAGGGGCTGGGTCAGGCGGAACAGGACGGCGACCAGAATCATCCCGGCCGCCACCGCGCACAGCAAAGACACCAGCAAGGTGTACATTAGCAGTTCGCGCGCCGACGCCGTGGCCACCGCGCGCGGGAAGCTCATTTTCACCGCCCACGGTGCGATATCGGGATGCAGTACCATCGGCTGGATCAGGTGCGCCACGCCCTGCTTATCCTCATATTCATAGACCTTGCCCTTGCTGATGCTGTCCAGGCCCTCTTTCGGGATATCGGCGGCAGGCTTGCCCACCAGGGCTTCCGTCGGATTGCTGGCGTACAGTCCCCCATTCGACACCAGCGACAGGCGGCCGCCTTCGATCGATTTCATGTCCTTGAGGATCTCGCCCAGCCGCGTCAGCATGAAGTCCGCGCTGGCGGTTCCCTTGAATTTGCCGTCGATCATGATCGGCGCAACCAGGGATGCCATCAGCACGTCCTTGCCGTTGACGGGATAGGAATAAGGCTCGGTGAAGAACACCTTGCCGGTACGCTTGGGAATGTCATACCAGTCGTTCGCGCCGGGCTTCGGGTCGAAGACGATGGGCTCGACATTGATGCCGCCGCCGGGTGCCCGCGTGTAGTACGGCATATAACGCCCGGTGGCGTCGAATTCCGGCTTCTTGTCGGCGAAGTCGGCATCCTTCGCGTCCAGCGCATTCGGCTCCCAGGTGACCGCCGCCCCGACCAGGTCATCGGAACTGAGCAAGGCGGACTTGGTAATTTCGCCGGTCTGCTCGCGCGACAATGCAACGTTTGCGCCGCGCGTGGCGCGCTGGCTCGCCCCGAGCTGGATGATGGTCGCCAGGTTGCGCCCGATACGCGACTGCAGCGCCGAGGCCGCGGCCCCGGCCTGCGTGCGCGCCAGATTCATCGCGTCCTGCTCCGCGGTACGGCTGCTCTTGTATCCGGTCACCGCCGCCGTGACAGCCAGGCTGACGACAACCAGCAGCGTTGCTGCAACGCAGATCTTCGCATTCAGCGACAATTTCGACAACATACAGCACTCCTCAGAAAGTCTTGGCCACGCTCACGACAAAGGTGGTTTTCTCGGCATTCGAAAATGCGAGCTTGCCTGCCGCATCGGGCACACCGTTGGTGTAATCGCGATAGACATTGGTGGCCCCCTTGCCGCGCGTAACGGCGCCGGCCACCGACCAGCCGTCCTGCAAGGTCTTGGTCACCCCCGCCTTCACATCGCGCCAATCCCAAATATCGTTGCCGGGCCCGCCCACATGCGCGTCGCCGGCATGCAGGTTCAGCGTATAGCCCTCGCCGAGGTCGAGGTTCAGGCCCACGTCCAGGTAGCCCGTGCCGCGGCCATCGCGGATGCCGAAGAAATGCGGGCTGACGGTGTAGTTGTATTTGATGTAGGCAGCCTTGTAGGTCAGGCCCAGGGAAAGCTCGGTGTAGTTGAAGGTCGTATCGTTGAAACTGACCTTGGCGCCCGGGTAGAGATATTCGTACAGGACCACGCTGTAGCCGATATCGCCCGCGGTCGCGGAATAGCCGGCGTACAGGTCCCACTCCACCTTGCCTTGTTCAACGAATTTATCGCTGACGTTGGAAGCCCAGGTGCCGGCAATCAAGCCGCTGGGGTGGACATAATCCACGCCGACCTGCAAGGCCGGATGGCCCCAGGTCTGCCGGATCCCGCGCGACACATACTGGCTGGCGGCGGTAACGGTGGTGGTCAAGGTCGGAGCGGCGGGTGCCTCCTCCGCCTGAACCGCATTGGAGAACAGCATGGCAAGCCATAAGCAGCGTCGCATCCTACCCTCGCTTTCATTTAGTCGGGGACGTGAAAGCTATACTAGATGCAAATCATTCATCTTGCGCTGATAGCCGAGCAGAACGTTGCGGCAATACTACGCGGCGACCGCCTTGCGCGCCTGCTTGACGCGGTACATGGCCTTGTCGGCCAATTCGATCAACTGGTCCATCTCCTGCCCATCATCCGGCGTGACGGCGTAACCGATGCTGGCGCCCAGCCGCAAGGCGCGGCCTTCAAATTCGAACGGCGCGCCGATGGCATGGGTGATGCTGTTGCATTTTTTACCCACGCCGTCGCGGTCGACCGAGCCGCACAAGAGAATGCCGAATTCATCGCCGCCCAAGCGGGCCGCCAAGTCTTCCTGCCGCAGCTCGCGCGCGATACGCGTGGCCACCTGGCAGATGGCGGCGTCGCCGGCCCGATGGCCGAGGTTGTCGTTGATGGCTTTCAGTCCATCCATATCGATATTGAGCACCGCCACATTGCCGCTGCCGCGCTTGGCCTGGGCCAGTTGCTGGCGCAGGCGGTCATAGAACAGCGCGCGGTTGGCCAGGCTGGTCAGGGCATCGTGCGTGGCCCGGTAATACAGGTCGCTGGACTCGTATTGCACGGCATGGAAAATGGCCGCGCCAATCAGCTCCGACAGCAAACCGAGGATTTGCGCCTGCTGCTGCCCGAACGCATCGGTCTGCGGCGCCCCTACTTTCAGCACGCCGACGCTCTGCCCCTCATGGCGCAGCGGCACCACCAGCATGGAGCGCAAGCCCACCTTGCGGCACGCCTCGCGATCGACCCGCGCATCGGTTTCGGAATCGTCGCAGCGCAAAATCCTGTCTTCCGCCACGCACAGTCCGGACAGGCTGCCATCGCGTTTCAGCCGCAGTCCCAGCGCGCCCTCGGCAACGCCGGCGGCGGCGCGGTACACCATCTCGCCGCCTTCGGCCAGTTCGACCACGGCGGCGGAAGCGCCGCACAGGGCACCGGCACGCTGGCATACCAGCTGCATCACGCCGCCCAAATCGAGACCCTGGCGGGCGATATCGGTTTGTAGATTGATGATTTCCAGCAATAGTGCCGGGTTAAGGTTCAGTCCGTTCATCGCGCAACAGGCACAAAATCTCACACATTCTCACAACCCTCAGTGTGACCCATCTGTGACCTGTTGGCAACATATTTAACATTCCCGGCGCTGGACGTCGCCGCCGCGGTATGCGCCCGGCGCCGCAGGGAGCGGCGCCCCAGCCACAGCACCAGGCCGGTCGCCATGAACAGAAGGGGTGCCAGGCCGCAGAACGAGACCAGCACGCGGCCCGCCAGGCCAAACGCCTCGCCGGTGTGCAGCGGGAACTGCCAGTTGAAGAAAGTATCGCCCGCCGCCGCCTTGAGCGGGTCGCGCACGCGCAGCACCGCGCCACTGAACGCATCCACGCTGACGCGGGTCAAGCCATCGTCCTTGCGCACCTCATCCGGCTGGCGCATGCGGACCTCGAACGGCGCCTTGTCCGAACCCAGCGACACACGCGACAGACGGCCCGCGGGAACATGCCGCTGCGCCGCCTCCAGCGCCGCGGCCACGCTGATCGGTTTGCGGCCATCCGCCGGACCGTTCGCCAGCTTGCCGTTCGCTTCCAAGGTCGCCACCGCCCCAACCACCGGGCGCACCCAGTCCGGCAAGTTCATCGCCAGACCGGTAAAACCGAGTACCGCCAGGATCGGCGCCATGAAGAAGCCGGCCGAACGGTGGAAACTGAAATGGAACTGGCGCGACGTGATGGCACCGCGCACGGCAAGCGACTTGCGCAGGCTGGCCAGGCCAGGTTTCGGCCACCACAAAGCGAAGCCGAGCAGCGAAGTCACTGCCAGCAGCAGGCCGGAAATGCCGACCACGGTCTTGCCCACCTCACCGGCGAACAGATAGCGGTGCACATGGAACAGGGTCGGCATGAGCAGCGGGCGCGACAAGCCAAACTCGCCGTAATTGCGCTCGCCCAGGATTTGCAGCGTATTCCGGTCCAGCATCACCTGGCGCGAGATGTCGGTAGCGAAAACGCCCTTTTCCTTGTTCGGCTTGCGGTACCAGGCCACGTACACATCATCCGCTTCAAACGGCAGCATCAGCAGTGAAGGCTTGCCGAAGCCCGGTTCAGCGGCCAGCTTATCGACCGCCGCCTGGGCCTGGGCCGGCGTCGGCGCCACGCGCGGCGCAGCGGACTGGACGCCCGCCGAACGCAGCAGGCGCGGATTCAAGGCCCCATCCAATTCATGCATCCAGGCGATGGCCACGCCCGTCAGGCCGGCCGAAACAAAAATCGCCCCAAACACCAGGGACACATACAAGTGGATATCGCGCAGCCGCGCACGCAGCAAACCGGTCAGCATTCTCTTATATCAGCAATAAAGTATTTGAAATTATAAATGAGAATGATTATCATTGCCTCGTTTTGTTTCTTTCTTTTTAGGAGTTACCGTATGACCACGCTGAATCCCCTCCCCCGTGCCGTGGCACTGGCCTGCCTCGCCCTCGCCAGCGAGGCCGCGACGGCCCAAAGCAGCGGGGAAGCCATCAGGGAAGTGGTCGTGACGGCAACCCGCAACAGCAAGAGCGTGGACAAGATCCCCGGCGCGGTCAGCGTGATTTCGCAAAAAGAACTGGAAGCCCAATACCTGCTGGCCGACGACCCCAGCGCCGCCCTGGCCATCTATATCCCCGGCTACGCCCCGAGCCGCCAGAAAATGAGTTCCACCGGCGAATCCCTGCGCGGCCGCAGTACCCTGATCCTGCTGGACGGCGTACCGCAAACCAACCCGCTGCGCGGCGGCATGCGCGAAGGCTATGTCGCCGACACCGCCATCATCGAAAGAGTGGAAGTGATCAACGGCGCCTCCGCCATGCAGGGCATGGGCGCCACCGGCGGCATCGTCAACTACATCACCAAATCGCCGAAAGCCGAAGGCACCACGCAAACGGTCAATGTGCGCATGTCGTCCCAACTGCGGCACGACAGCCTGGACTGGAAGACCGGCTATACCCTGCAGCACAAATCCGGCGATTTCGACCTGATGGCCTTCGGCAGCATCCAGCAGCGCGGCCTGGGCTACGACGGCAACGGCCGCCCGCTCGGCATCGAATCGGTGCAAGGTGACACCATGGACGCGCAAGGCACCGACCTGTTCTTCAAGATCGGCAAGAACTTCGGCGACCAGCGCCTGCAGCTGACCCTCAACCGCTTCCGCATGGAAGGCGACGGCGACTACAAACCCGTCGACGACGACTTCGCCGCAGGCATCCCGACCAGCGCCACACCGGGCACGCCACCAGGCGCCCCGCCGCGCAACAAAGTCGAAACCAGCAGCCTGGAATACCGCCACAACGACCTGCTGGGCGGCAGCTTCAACGCCCAGATCTTCAAACAGAACTTCGCCTCGCTCTACGGCGCCACCAACACCTCCACCTTCCAGGACACCGCCATCGCCCCGAAAGGCGCGCTGTACGACCAATCGGAAGTCGTCGCCGACAAATACGGCGCCAAACTCACCTACGTACGCCCCAACACCGCGATCGAAGGCCTGGAATTGACCGCCGGCCTGGACTACCTGCGCGACCGCACCAAGCAATGGTTGGCCGGCACCGGGCGCACCTGGGTCCCCACCCTGGACTTCACATCGCTGGCCCCATTCAGCCAACTCGAATATGAGATCGGCCCGCTGACGGTACGCGGCGGCGTGCGCCATGAAAGCGCGAAACTGAACGTCGACACCTACACCACGCTTGCCGCCTACGGCAGCCGCCTGGTGCAAGGCGGAGAACGCTCCTTTAGCAAGAACGTGAAAAATATCGGCGCGGTATGGCGCTTCAGCCAGAACTGGTCGGCCTTCGTCGTCAGCGCAGAAGGCTTCGGCCTGCCGGATGTGGGCCTGGTGCTGCGTGCAGTGAACAAGCCGGGCCAATCGGTCGACAAGCTGTTCGACATGGAACCGGTCATCACCCGCAACAAGGAAATCGGCGTCAACTGGCGCGGCGCCATGGGCAGCCTGGGCGCATCGTTCTACGACTCGCGCTCCAAGCTGGGCAGCGCACTGCGGGTCAACTCCGCCGGCATCGGCCAGCTCGATCGCGTCCCGACCACGGTACGCGGCTGGGAAGTATCGGGCGAACTGCGCGCAACGAAGCAATTCTCGGCATTCGGCTCCTACGCCCGCACGATGGGCAAGACCGCCACCGCCGCCGGCGCCCCGCTGGACGTCGCGCTTGGCGCCCGCTCGCAAGGCCCGGACAAGCTGGTGGCCGGCGCCAACTGGCAATTCATGCCGAAGGCAACCGTCCGCCTGCAAGCGACCACCCTGTTCGACCGCGACATCAACATCGGCCGCACGGTCGGCACCAGCAACCTGGAAGAGCACTTCAACGGCTACACCCTGATGGACCTGGCCGCCAGCTATGACACGCCATGGGGCAAGCTGGGCGTAGGCATGGAAAACCTGGCCGACCGCCAATACATCGGCTACTACCCGCAATCGGTCAGCTACAAAGACCCAAGCGCGCACTTCGCCGGCCGCGGCCGCACGCTATCGGTCAGCCTCGCCCGCAGCTTCTAAAAACAAAGTCGGGGTCAAAGTCGGGGTCAGGTCTGTCATTTGGACACGCAGACCTGACCTTTGATTTATCTCAATACGCACGCAAATGCGACATTCGCCATCTGGGGGCATGCACCGCAATCGATCCGTCTTGATCTAGCTCAAAGGTGCGCTGTCGGTGTCCAAATGACAGACCTGACCCCGACTTTCAAATGCCCCACTGTACTTTCAGGGTCAGGCCTTTGTTGGCGCCGGGTAAGGCGCCGTTGGCGTCGGTCGTGGCGCCGATCGAGACGATGCGGTCGTGGCGCGTGGTGCGTTTGTACAGCAGGGAGCGGTGCCGGTAACGCTCGCTCCACGGCTCCAGCATCTGCGGCGGCAGGTCTTGGCGCTGCGATGAGGTGTTTTGCACAATCACTCTCAGCGCGTCGCGCGGGGTGGCGTGCAGCGTGCCAACCCAGCGCCAGGCGCTGTCGCTGAAGTCCGGCAGGTTTTCATGGTCGACCCAGGCGCGATTCCATTGGTGGTCCGATTCCAGACTCCATCCGCCCGGCAGCGGGAAGCGCAGGTTCGCTTCCAGTTCCAGCTTGCCGCCCTTGCCGACCTTGTCCGCTTCCACATCGAGCTGCCGGCCCAGCGTCAGTTCGCCCTTTAGCTTGACGAACCATGGCGAAGGCGTGCTTTCAATGCCCATGTGCGCGGCTGGTGTCTTGTGCAGTGCCGCACCTGCCCGCCCACGCTGGCGGTCGAAGCCGAAGTCGGCCCAATAGCGCGTCTGCCGTCCGGCATAGAACCAGATGCCGGGCCGCAGCCAGCGTTCCACCGTTTCCTGCTTCATTGTGCGATTTTCCCGCAGGCCGAGGTGCAGTTCCGTTTCGTACGCGTCGAAGAGCAGCAGTTTGCGGGCTCCGGTGCGGCGATTCAGTTCCACGTCGCCCTTGATGATGCCGGCTTGCGGGACGAAGCCGTTGTCGTTGGCGAAGCTGGTGCCGATGACTTCCAGTTGGGCGATGTTCAGCCAGTCGTCCGAGCTGTAGTTCATCCGGCCATAGCCATAGCCGCTGCTGCGCGCTTCCGCGGCCGCGGCGCGGCCTTCGGCGTCGAATTGTGCGGTGGTGCGCGAAGCCATGGCGGTCCATGCCAGTTGCAGGCTTCCGTCGCCCTTCGATGGCGGGCGCCATTGGCCGTCCATGCCAAGGACGGTGTTGCGGGCGCCGCCGCCGTAGTCGCGGTCGGACAGGAAGAGGCCTGCCACTACTTCGCCGCCGTGCTGGCGTGCGCGTAGCAGGGTCGCCTTGCTGTCGCCTGCACTGGCGTGCTCCTGTGTTTCGTATGGGCTGCCGCGCATGACTACTGCGCCCGCGCGGTCCTGCGTCGCCAGCGCGGTGGCGTCGGCGTCGGCGCCGCGCCAGGTGGCGCGCATGCCCCAGCGCGGGTCGGCGACGGTACGCGAGTAGAACGCGGGCAGGCGCATGCCGAGTACGTCCGCGCTTTCCAGGAAGAAGGGGCGCTTTTCGGGCAAGCTGAGTGCGATGCGGTTGGTGCCGTTGCTGGTGGGCGCGTCAATTTCGACTTGCGAGAAGTCGGGATTGAGCGTGGCGTTGAATACCCAGTCGGCGCGCGGGCGGGCGCTGATGTCCAGGCCTACATTGGTCTTGCTGCTGCGCTGGCCGTAGTCGCTGTTGAAGCGTTGCGTGAGTTCGGGACGCAGTTCCCAATAGGGTTTGTCCTGCACCACCGGCAGCACTTGTTCCATGCCTTCGAGTTCTTCCATCTCGGCGATGAAGTGCAGCGATTCTTTCTCGAGCGGGGCGCTAAGCAGCAGCATGCCGTCGGCATGCGGTACGCTGCGCTCGACCATCAGGCGCCAAGGTTTGGCTTCTCCATATGGGAAGCGCAGGCTGGCCAGCGGCCAGCGCACTTCCATCGTGTAGCCATCTGGCAGGAGCTGGACTGCGCTTTCCACCGGATAGTCGGGGCCGAGATCTTCTTCGTCTTCGTCGGCGCGGTAGATGCCGTCGCTCATGACGCCCGCTACATTGATGCGCACGAATTGCGCCGATCGGCCGTGGCCACTCGGGTCGATCCAGATGCCGATGTAGTCCTGGTCGCGCGCCACTTTGTCGCGCCGCGCCAGCGCGCCGACCAGCTTTTCCGGGTCGCTGTTCCAGGCGCGAATGCCAAACACCAGGCTGTCCTGGTCGACCAGTACTTTTACCGTGGTGCGCAATTGCTCCGGCGCTGCACGGCCGTCTTCCGGCTGGAATTGGTAGAAGCGTGCGTTGAGGGGCGCGAGCTCCCAGGCCGCTTCGTCAAGGCGGCCGTCGAGCTGCACGGGGAGTGCTTGCTGCGACACGTACGCGGCGATGCCGCGGCGGTCAGGCTTTTCGCTTTCGGCTGCGATCAGGGGAGCTGAGGCGGCAAACTGGGAAAGGACCAGCAGGCGTAAAAAATTGCGGGCAAACATGGTCAGGATTATAGATTTGCCAATTCGTTCCTGGCAAGCGAACGCATGGCGGCGCCTGAAGGCCAGCAAGGCATTCGAATGCCGCAACTGCCACAAGGGCATCGCGCATACCCTGCCGGAGATGTCAGGCGTCAAATAGCTTGCGGTAGGCGGACGGCGAGCTTTGAAAGGTGGCGCGAAAGTGCTGCCTTAACGAGATGGCGCTGCCGAAGCCCGCCGCCTGCGCCACCGCTTCGATCGACGCGCCGCTGGTTTCCAGCATACGCTGCGCGTGCGTCAGGCGCTGGTTCAGCAGCCATTGCTTGAACGAGGTGCCTGTGGCCTGGCGGAAGTGGCGCGTGAAGTTGCGGCGGCTCATGGAGGCACGCTCGGCCAGCGCATCCAGGCTGTGTTCCTCGGCCAGACGGTGCTGCACCCACTCCATCACCTTCGCCAGCCGGCCGTCGCTGGCGGTCGCCGGCACCGGCCGGTCGATGAACTGGGCCTGCCCGCCTTCGCGGTGCGGCGCCACCAGCAGACGGCGCGCCACCATGTTCGCGTAATCGGCCCCAAGCAGTTTGCGCAGCAGGTAAAGCGAGCAATCCAGGCTGGCCGCGGCGCCGGCCGACGTCAGCACATCGCCTTCATCCACATACAAGACGTCTTCGTCGACGCGCACTTGCGGGCAGCGCTGCGCAAGCTTATCGGAAAAAGCCCAGTGCGTGGTGACGGTGCGCCCGTCAAGCAGTCCCGCCTCGGCCACCGGGAAAGCGCCCAGGCACAGGCCCACAATGGTCGCGCCACGGTCATGCGCGCGGCGCAGCGCCTGCAGCAGCGCCGGCGGCGACGGGCGGCAGTCGTCGTGCCAGGTCGGCATGATGACGATGTCCGCCCCGGCCAGTGCCCGCAGGCTCTTGCCGGTCGAAATCTCGAAACCCGCCGTCGTGCGCATCGGCCCTCGTTCCGAGGCGCACACCGTCACCTCGAACAGCGACTCGGCATGCGTGCCCCCGAAAACCAGGCAAGGCACGGACAGATGGAACGGGGTAATGCCGTCGAAGGCGATAATGGCCACTTTTTTTCTCATGGCCCGATTATATCGCATGTTGTCTCTTGGGCCACTGTTGCGGTGCCAGTGGCGGCGGCACAATGTCTTCCATCGACAACCCAACTGGAGAACACACCATGCCACGCCGCGCCCTGATCGTCATCGACGTACAAAACGAATACTTCACCGGTAAGCTGCCGATCGAATACCCGCCGGTCGAACAATCGCTGCCAAATATCGTGCAGGCCATGAAGGTGGCGCGCGAAAGCGGCATCCCGGTCGTCGTGGTGCAGCACGACACGCCGGTCGGCGCGCCGATTTTCGCCGTCGGTTCGGACGGCTGGCAGCTGCATCCAGAGGTCGCCGCCCTGGGCGCCGACCACCATATCAATAAAAAGCTGGCCAGCAGCTTCGCCGGTACCGACCTGGCGCAATGGATCAGGGACAAGCAGATCGATACCTTGGCCATCGCCGGCTACATGACGCACAACTGCAATGCCTCCACCGCCATCGAAGCGGCGCTTATGGGCCTGGCGGTCGAGTACCTGTCCGACGCAACCGGCTCGCTGCCCTACGAAAACGCGGCTGGCCTGGCCACGGCGGAAGAGATCCACCGCATCTTCAGCGTGGTGCTGCACTCGAACTTCGCCGCCGTGACGACGACGCGCGAATGGGCCGACGCGGTCAATACCGGCCGTACCCTGAACAAGGACAATATCGTCCTGTCCAATGCACGTGCCCGTGAAACCCTGGCGAAGTAAGCTGCGATTCCCGTTGCCGGCGCCAGCGAGCCGGCAACGGGCTTACTCGAAGTACGGTTCGGCACTGGACAAATTCCCGACCAGAAAGGCATCGGCAACCGCCTGCAGCGGCGCGAGGTCGACGTCCGAGCGGCCGGCTTCCACCAGGCGCAGGAAATGCTCATACATCGACGGGTATTCGCGCTCCGGTTCATCCTGCACGACCTTCCCGTTCACTTCCATGATGCGGCCGCCAAGGTGCAAGGCCATGCTGTCGCCGCTTTCAGATTCCACCACAATGCTCCAGGTAGGCTGCCCCAGCTGCAGGAAATCGAATTGCGCATCGATTGGAACCCCGCCCTCGCCCACCATCTCCAGCTCCGCGCGGATCGGCGCACTGCAGTTGGATGGCACATGCAAAGCCGCCTTGCGCACCAGCGCCTGGCCATCCAGCAAATGGGTCAGGATCGACAAGGCATTGATACCGGGATCGAAGACTCCCATGCCGCCGGCTTCGAAAATCCATTTCTGGCCAGGATGCCATTGGCGCACATTTTCCTTCCATTGGATCTGGATGGACTTGATGCGCCGTGCCGTCATCCAGTTGCGCGCACTCTCAACGCCGGGGGCGAAGCGCGAATGCCAGCCTGCCAGCGCGGTCACGCCATGGCGCGCAGCCATCGCCGCAATGGACGCTGCCTCACCCAGCGTCGCCGCTGGCGGCTTCTCCAGGAAGACGTGCCGACCCGCCGCAATCGCTTCCAAGGCAAGCTTATGCCGCACCTGCGGCGGCGTACATATCGCCAGCGCCTGGATGTCAGGATGGGCTGCCAGCATGGAAGCCATATCCGGATAGCGCTGAATACCCTCCGGCGCACTGGATGGCGAACATCCCGCCACCAGTTCCAGTCCCTTGTTGCCGCGAATCGCAGGGACATGCTGGTCGAGAGCTATCTTTCCCAGCCCGACCAGTCCAATTTTCAATACCGTCGCCATGAACGATGTCTCCAGTTACCGCATCGTGCCGTAAATGGCAGCGAGCAGGATGCACACTACGGCGGAACCGACAGAAAACCCGCGATCGACACGGAACAGCCGATGCTCCACGACCAAGGCTTTGCCCGCACCATCGCGCTGGCCTGCAAGGCTGATCAGCACCATGCCAGCCACCACAGCCCAGAACACCAGTAACATGCGGTCGATGAACGGGATTTCGTAGACGCCGCTTCCGTTCAGGGAAGCGAAGCCGATCGGCGCGAGGAATGACAGGTCCATCATCGTGGGCAGGAATTTCAGGACGATGGAAAACACCAGCCCCCCGACCGTCGCGAACATGGCCGCCGCATTGCTGGCCTTCCTCCAGAAGAAGCCAAGCAGGAACATGGCCAGGATGCCCGGCGACACGAAGCCCGTGTATTCCTGGATGTACTGGAAGCCGCCCTTCTTATCGATACCAAGCATCGGTGCAATCACCACGGCAATCGCCATGGCCGCCACCACGGTGACGCGCCCGACCCAGACCATGCGCTCCTCGCTCGCCTCGGGAGCGAACTTCTTGCGATAGATATCCAGGGTGAAGATGGTGGCAATGCTGTTCGCCTTGCCCGCCAGGGATGCCACCACCGCCGCTGTCAAGGCGGCAAAGGCCACGCCGCGCAGGCCATCCGGCAGCAGCGCCAGCAGGGTTGGATAGGCCCGGTCGGGATTCAGCTCGCCGCCGGCGCGCATGGCGCCGCCCAGCGCCCCGGCCTGGTCCAGGGCAAACGCGGCGATCCCAGGCAGCACCACGATGACAGGCATCAGCAACTTCAGGAAGGCGGCGAACAGCAAGCCCTTGCGCGCGGTCGGCAAGTCGGCGCCCAGCGCACGCTGCGTGATGTACTGGTTACAGCCCCAGTAATTCAGGTTCGCGATCCAGATACCGCCAAGCAGGATGCTCAGGCCCGGCAAGTCCATATAGCTCGGATGGTCGCGCGACAGCACCATATCAAAGTGGCCGCGGGCGCGCGCGAACAATTCGACCGTACCATGCAAAGCGCCCTTTCCCCCACCCAGGCCCGCCACCAGGTCGAGCGCGATCCAGGTCGTCACCAGGCCGCCGATCACCAGGCACAGAACCTGGACCACATCGGTATAGCCGATCACTTTCATGCCGCCCAGCGTGATCACCGTGGCGAATACGGCCAGGAACAGCATGCAGGCGCCCAGGCTGAAACCGGAGATGCTGCTGATCGCGATCGCGCCCAGATAGAGGATCGAAGTCAGGTTGACCACGACGTACAGGCCAAGCCAGAACAGCGCCATGGTTGTCGCCACGCCCTTGCCGTAGCGCTGCTCGAGGAACTGCGGCATGGTGTAGATGTGGTTTTTCAAGTAGACCGGCATGAAGAAGACCGCCACGATGATCAGCGTAGCCGCCGCCATCAGCTCATAGACGGCGATCGCCATCCCGATCTTGAAACCGGAGCCGCTCATGCCGATGAACTGCTCTGCGGAGATATTGGAAGCAATCAAAGACGCGCCGATGGCCCACCAGGTCAAAGAACCCTCGGCCAGGAAGTAGTCGCGTGAAGCTGAGCCGGAGCTGCTGTTCTTGCGCCGGTACACCCAGATGCCGTAGGCGGCGACCACGGCGAAATAGACAAGGAATACGACGGAATCGAGGTTGGTGATTTTCATAGGCGGCGTCTCTATTGCGGCCACGCGGATGCAATGGCCGCTTTTTATCGAATATCCTCAAGATTATCGGAAAGGCTATACCTAAGCTATGAGGAAACGATGCTTTGCTATGAAATTCTGGGATAGCTCAGTGAGGCCAGCCGAAGCCGGCCCCCTTCAGCCTATCGTCAGGACGGGCGCAATTTCTGACTTGCCCAATAGCCGTAATCGACGTGGATGTTTTCCATCAGTGTGACCAGGTCAGTGGTCTGGCTGGACAACAAGAGCGCCCACTGCGATACAAGATTGCACTGCTTCTCCGCCAGTTTGGACATGGTATTGGCATGGCGGATCTGCGCCGCGTCGTTGGCCAGGATTTCGCAGCCTTTGCTCCAGTTCAGGTTTTGCTGGTTCAGGCGCCGCATGACCGCCGCCTGCAGCTGCATCCACTCGCCCCACACCACAGGGTCGCCGATGCGGGTGACAAGGCCCGCCGACAGCATGCCATTGTGCAGCATGCGCGTTACCTGGCGCTGCATCAGGGTGCCGGTATTGGCCGCGCCATCGAGCGGCACAAGCGCCTTGGATTCGCCAGGCTTATCGATGGAATTCATGCCGACGGAAATGGGAAGTTTGCTCATATCGTCTCCAATAGCAATCAGGCGCAAAGCCGGTCGAGCATGGCGTGGATCGCCTTGATCTGCACCGCTTCGCGCGAATAATAATCGGGAACCTCGGGATTGCGGCTGGTGTAGCCCCACCAATCCCAGCAACCGTCTGGATTCTGGATCTCGCCGTTGTCCGTGCCTTCCGCCTGCGGATAAAGCACGATGATGTCATTGCTTTCGGCGATGTGGTTATAGCCGGTGGTGGTGAAATAGCGGTTGCCGTAAGGCGGCTGGTTAGCGATGTCCGCCCGGCCGTTGACGTAATCGGTGTAGTTGTAGCCCTGTTTGCATCCATGCAGGGCGATGTGCACCCGGGGCTCCTTCGCGCGGCCCGCGACGACATTCGATGGGATGTAGATGTAGCCGAAGCGGCTCATGCTGGCCCGGTCTTCGTCGCCGGCAAAGAACTCGGTCTGGTCAAAGCGAAGCAGCTCTCCCGCCAGATGCTCCGCCGCCGGCCGCACATCGCTGTAAATATGACGCAGGATGTCATGCGACTGCATAAACCCGCCGTTGTTGATATAGGGCGGCTGGTTGGTGGCAAGCTCCGAATCCTCGGGATTGTTCGTTATGATGCTGTGCCCCGCGGGCACGCTGTCATGGTAGACGATGTTCGCAGGCTTCACGCCCAGCAGCTCGTAGAACTTGCGCGTCCGCGACACCACATCCGATTCAACCACATCATCCTGGCTGCCGGTGAAAATATAAAGCCTGTCATCGGCCAGGTTCGCGACCTCGTCGATCTTCCCGGCCCTTGCGGTTTCATGGGCCAGTTCGGCCAGCCTTTGCGCATCGGGCGACACCTGTGGAATCAGGGGATTCATGCAGATATACAGGGAGTTCTCAATGCATGCATCTTCCGCGGTCATCAAGGCCGACGAGCGGAAAGTCTCCGAGCACCGGAAAGGCCCACCCGCGATGATGCCCGCCCCCGCAAAGCTCGCCGAATGAGCGAGGTGCAACTGCACCGTCATGAAGGCCCCCGACGATAAGCCGGAGATCGAATTGTTTCGCCTGGATGCCTTGTACGAGCCGAGTTGGACAATCTTGCTGCTGGAGCTTGCCACCATGCTGAGCCTCCTAATGAGCAACTTGTTGATTGAATGGGGGAAACGCCGCGACGGCGTCAGGCGACTATAGCTGCGCGTGGGATATTGGCAATTGAGCTCGCGCAAACTCATTGACTGAGAACAGTTGCGGCTGCGCCCAGCTTAGCAGCCGGCCATGCGGCAAAGTTGCGCGCTTTGTCACGCGCTGCATGAACTTTTCTCACCGCATGACAACTGATGCTGATTGAAGTACACCTGCTGGCGCAGGCCCCTATCCGACGCGGGCAACCTGCCCCGCAACGATACGCCAGCGCTCGCCATCGCGTTTCCATAGACGGGTATAGGCGTATGTGCCATCGATCGCCATGCTATCGAAATGGCCGACCAGAGCGGCTTTCATGGCCGTAAAGATGAAGGTATCGAGCGGAACGGCCTGCAGCGACAGGACGCTCAAGGCTTGCAACTTCAAGCGCCGCTTCCGATGCGAAAAGAGATCATCGCTTTTGGACACCTGATCGCCAGTCGGTCCGATAAAAATGAGAGCGTCATCAAGCAGTGTTTCAAGCGCATCGACATCATTGGATAACATTGCCGTGCGCAGCGCTTCCTCATACGGTTCAATCGTTTTCAAGTAGTCCATTTCCACATCGTCCTCCGTTCCAAGTACGTTAATTGCTTACTGGCCAGCCACTCGGCCTTGCAAGAGCAATATAATTGATTTATGCTTGATTACTCAAGTATAAATCAAACATTTAGGAATCCATTACAGATATGAATACTCATCAGCAAGTCGCTCATCTTGTCTTTGGGCCCACCGCCGCCGGGAAGTCCACCTTCGCAAGGACGCTGGCAGCGGAGACGAACGGCGTTCGATTCGCCATTGACGAATGGATGCTGGCCTTGTTCGCCAGCGATGCGCCGGACAGCATGGATCTTGCCTGGATAATGCCCCGCGTGGCGCGGTGCCAGGCGCAGATCTGGTCGGTTGCTGAGCAAATCCTTGGAACGGGGACCGCCGTCGTGTTAGAGCTCGGCCTGTTGCAGAAGCTTGAGCGGGCGGCCATCAAAACCAAGGTGGAGAAAGCCGGATATACCGCGGTATTCCACTTTATCGATGCCGATCTGGAGACGCGCAGACAGCGGGTCTTGCGCAGAAACGTCGAGAAAGGCGCAAGCTACTCGTTCGACGTCACGCCGGCCATGTTCTCAGCGATGGAGGGATACTTTGAGCGCCCATCGGAAGACGAGCTTTTGGCACTCGAGATCCGTTGAAGCTTGCTCAGGATTCCACCAGGCCCTCGCCGCACACGCTGGTTCGGCGCCGGAGGGTTCCCCCGCAAATCATGATTAGCCAAGCGCACGCCGGTAATGCATGGCGACCGCGCCGTTGCTAAGCGGCTTCGCCGAGACCAATGCAAGCCGTCTTGTGCTGGGTAAGCCGCTTTGGTACAGGGTCGGCCCGTGGCCGGCGATCCTCGGGTGAACGAGGAAGATGTACTCGTCGATCAGATCCAGCCGGTCCAACTCGGTCGCCAGCTTCCCGCTACCGAGAAGCACCCCAGCCGGGGTCGCGTCCTTGAGCATTTGCACACCCGTGAGCAGGTCGCCAGCGATGTGATGGCTGTTCGTCCAAGGGAAGTCCGCACGCGTTGACGACACCACGTATTTCGACTTGGTCTCAAGCTTGAGCGCCCATTCGAGCAGCGCCGGCGGTGCCTCCACATCGCCGCGCGCGACTGCCGGCCAGTAGCTTTCCATCATCTCGTATGTGGCACGGCCCCATAGCATCGCCCCGCTCTTGTCCATTAGGCGGGTGAAGAAGGCGTGCGTCTCGTCGTCGGCAATTCCCTCCTGGTGGTCGACGCAGCCATCCAGGGTAACATTGAGGCTGAAGGTAAGCAGTCCCATGCGAGTATCCTTCGAAGTAGACAGCCCGTTGGCCGGATAGCACCGGACGTCAAGCGAGCGATGAGGACAAGTCTTCAATACAGCTCAATGTAACATCCGCCGTCTGCCCTGGTTCAACCTTGTCCTGTGGTTCGGGGATCGCGATAGCGCAAGTAAGCTCTCCTTTGGCGCCGGCAAAGCGCAACTGCGGCCGGTAGAAAGGAGAGAAAAGAATCGGCGCGATCAGCCGCACCAGCACTTGAGGCAAAGCCTGCGGCAAAGGTCATCGGCGCACTATGAAGATGAAGTTTCATATGATTTTATTCGACCAGATTTTCGAAAACAGAGGGGCTGCATACGAGAGGGCGCATGTTTGCGCCACTACGTTACCCGTGCTGAATGTCTCTGCGATGGAGACAAAGACTGCTTGCCAGCGATGGTGGCCTCGCCCCTCAGTGTCTGAGTGAACCCGCTCGCTTGAAATGAAATGAGGCTATTCGGGGACCAGTTGATTTCGATCTTCCAGCTGAATGACGTGTAGCCGTTCGGGTAGCTTATGACGCTTCTTTGAATCTCGTGAATTGTCATAGCTTGAAACGCTGCTGTAGCGGCCGCGTAGTCGACAGATAGCACCAAGTCCGTCACTTCGTGAAATATCAAATTCGCCGGAGCGACTTTGAACTTGAACGAATCACCGCCGCCTTTCGGCGCGAGGTTGGCAATATAACATGCGCAACGGCGAGAAAGTATGCCGACTGCCTTTGTGACCTGCTCTAGTTGCGAGCCTCATATAGCTGCATTCCTTCAATCTGGTAATCGTCAACGCTGCCGGAGTCAGTGCCGACATAAGCGGCTCCTTTAAGTGCCAATTGGCGCAGACGTCCGGCCTCGCTGCAAAGACTCAGAAAGTCTTCTTGACGCGAATAGCTGCCTTCCTCTCCCTGCGCAACAATCCCCGCCTCGCCGTGCGGGCGATTCCACCGCTTCTTTAATAGATAATGGCCGCCGCGATGGAAAGTGATTTCGACAGTTTGAATTCCGTCGACGCCTATCAGCTTGAAAAGCCTCGTAAATCTACTCGTTCGCCAAGACGCCATGAACAGGCGCGGTAGAACCCAGAGGAAACACAAGGTGCCGATATCGAAAACCCACGGAAGTATGAGCGTCCATCGGGGTTGCGATGCATCGACCAAGCATTTACTCAGGAGTAAAGGTCCGATGAACGGCATATACACGCCAGATACGTGGCGCCCGGAACGCGCCGCCAGTAAGCTGAGTCCAAGAGTAACCCAGCTAGTTATTGGGAAAAGCAGTCCCAGAAGCAGCAAGACTAAAGACATTATTGAGTTCGATATAGTGAAGTGGACTGTATCTTGCCTGACGGCGCGTCAGCATATCATTCGCTCAAGTCTTACCGGCAGATGCCTCGGCCGTGTTAAATGCCAACTGGGCCGCGAAGGCGCGTTTGTACGCGGGACGCGCCTCGCCGCGGGCAACGTAGGCCATAAGACGGGGGAATTCATGCAAGATGCCCGATGGCTTCAGCCTGAGCAGCACAGACACCATAAGCAGGTCGCCCGCGCTGAACTCACCGTCCAGCCATTCGGCATCGCCCAGGCGTGCCGAGAGTTGCGCCAGCCGATGACGGATACGATCCACGATCAAGGGCAGTCGCTCTTTACTCCACGGCTTGTTCCCTTCCTGGAATTTTGCGGTGACTAGCTCGAGGATCGGTGGTTCCACCGTGTTAAGTGCAGCGAAAACCCAAGTGATGGCCCTCGCCCTGGAGCCGGCATCCTGTGGCAACAAGCCCGGATGATGCGAGGCGATATGGAAAACAATCGCGCCCGATTCGAAGAGCTGAAGGCCGTCCTCTTCGTAGGTCGGTATCTGTCCAAAAGGATGGATGGCCAGATGCGCCCGCTCCTTCATCGCGGCGAACGAAACTGGACGCACCGCGTAAGACTGGCCGGTTTCTTCAAGCGCCCAGCGAACCCGCGTATCGCGCGCCAGCCCCATGCCGCCGTCCGGCGAGCGTTCGAAGGCAGTAATGGTAACAGTCATTGCATTCTCCTGATAGTCACGGGTAACCGAGGCCCCCTTCAGTAATTACGACGAATGGCCCTGCGCCAGATCGACATGTCCGCCTTACAAGCCGACTTTAAATTGTGTCGGCTCAAACTTGATCTCATATATTGAAGTTGAGGATCCAGCGCTAAGGTGTTCCCCATATGCCGCGGCTGAGCACGGTGAGACATAACTTGATCTTAGTTATTGCCTCGTCTGCATGGCATCAACCGAAATGTACAGCGAGCCTGTGGCGCTCGGTTTTGCAGGCTCCAGGCTTGTGAGCAATCTTAGTCCGGCTCGCATCAAAGGATATGGATAGAGCAAACTGGCCCACACCAAATCGGAGAAGGTCGTATTTTTTAGTGCTTGTTGAGGGTTTCAGCGAAATCGCCAGGAGCTACGGTTCCGGCCACGGTCGTATCGGCTTTCGAGTGAGGATATAGCCAGCAGAACACTGTGGTCGCCGCAATCATGCCTGCCAGTTGCGCCAGGATGAAACCTGGCGTATCAATGGGACGGATACCGGCAAAGGTATTGCTCGCCGCCCGAGCCAACGTGACGGCGGGGTTGGCAAACGATGTCGAAGCCGTAAACCAGTAAGCCGATGTTATGTATGCTGCCACGGCAAAAGGCGTGATGGCGGGCCTGCTGCGCGAACATCCGATGATGACTCCGATTAGGCCGAAGGTGGCAATGAACTCACTCACCCATTGGCCAGCACCGCCGCGGACATGCACGGAGGCGAAGAAGGTCGGTTCAGCAAACATGGCGTGGGCGGCTGCGACGCCAGAAAATGCCCCCGCTACCTGCGCGAAAATGTAGGGCAACACCTCGCCAGCGGGCAGGTTGCGCTGCCAGGCTTCGGACAGCGTGACCGCAGGATTGAAGTGCGCTCCCGAGATGGTGCCGAACATTAGAATCAACGCCACCAGGCCAGCACCAGTAGCAAGCGAATTGGCCAGCAGCGCAATTGCCATGTTGCCGCCGGCAAGGCGTTCCGCCATGATGCCAGACCCGACCACGACGGCCAGCAGTAGCATGGTGCCAAGGGCCTCCGCGACGAGGCGTCGAGAAAGCGTCATCACACTACCTCGCCGATACGATCAAGTTCCGCTTTCATGCGGGCGCGGTCATGCTTGATTTCCTCCAGCGGCAAGGCAAAGAACATTTCAATTCGCTTGCGCAGGATTCGGTATGCGGCCATAAAGGCCGCATCAATTTCTTCATTTGTGCCAGTCGCATGGGCCGGGTCTTCTACGCCCCAGTGGGCGCGCAACACTGGCCCAAGATAAGCTGGGCAGGTTTCACCCGCCGCGCTACCGCAAACCGTGATGACGATATCCGGTGTCACCGGCAAGTTGTCCCAGGACTTGCTGTGGTAACCCTTAGTTGAGATGCCTTCGCGTTCGAGCAAAGCCAGGGAGCGATGATGGACCTTACCAGCAGGCTTACTGCCTGCGCTGATGGCGTGCCAGCCGACTGGCGCCAAGTGGTTAAAAGTGGCTTCGCCAAGGATTGAGCGGCAGGAATTTCCAGTGCACAGAATCAGAACGTTCATGGTTTGCAGGACTTAATGGTGGATGAAGTACAGCTTTCGCCGCCGCAGCAGTTTTCGGTGAGGTAGGACAGCAAGCCGTTCATCGTGTCGAAGTTCGCACTGTAGATGATGAAGCGACCATCTTGGCGCGCTTCGATAAGCCCAGCGCTGGACAGCTCCTTCAAATGAAACGTCAGCGACGACGGGGCGATATCCAGCTGCTCGCCGATCTTGCTAGCGGCAAGGCCTTGCGGCCCTGTCTGGACTAAAAGCCGAAACGTGCTGAGCCGTGACTCATGTGCCAAAGCTGCCAGGGCAGCGACGATGCTTTTGCTTTTCATGGGGATTAACGTTGCCGTTGCTCAGTAGGCTGATTATCGCACGATACTATGATATTTCAAGTAATGTCAAAATAATGCAACGTGTTGATGACCCAAGTTCAGCTGCTGGACCCGGTAAACCGACCTTGTGCTTAATGACGTTCTGAGGAACACTACGCATGGGGGTGCTCCTAGCGTTCTCACGGCGGTCCGCGGCTCTGTTAAATCGGCCAACCCCACTTTGGCAAGACCCTACTGTACGATCAGATCTGAACTGCGACGCCCAACCTCCATGGAGGAGAGCATGTACACCGTTCCTCGAACGCCGTTTGCTGCGCCTCAGCCTGCAACTCTCCCTCGGCGTCCACCTGTAATGGGTGCTGTGCAGGCACGCGCAAGTGCGCCACCGCCTGCGACGACACCGACTATCCCTAAAGTTCCTGCAGTTTTTCTGCCAACGCCCAGGAACACCGTAGACGTGCCGGCATCCCTTCTGGCGCAGTCCCGGCCGCAGGCCGTGCAACGGAAGGCTGCGCCCATCGTCGCGCCTACAATATCCCGGCCCGCAGTCGTCGCGCCTGCGGTTGCATCCGCAACCCGAAAAGCGTCCTTCGCTACACCACAACGTCCACTGGTTCCGGCTGCCGCCAACAAGTTTGCCAGCCCGCACAGCGCAGTCCAGCCACATGCCAAGTCCGTGCTGCCCCCGGCGCCAGGTCCTATGATTGCGCGACAGTACAACGCACTGCAGTTAAGCCGCAATCCACACAGCCAAAGCAAATCCGGCAAGCAATCGAGCAAGGCGCAAGTGCGGTTCCTGAAACAGCAACGACAACAGCAACAGCTTCCGGCAAAAAAACAGGGCGCCCGCGCGCGGCAGCGGGCCCACGATGCGGCAGCCCAGCGCAATTCCGGCACAAGCCCCGCGCCAAAATGGGGTACGCTCCAATGGCTTGTCTTCTTCCTGGCTCTGAGTGCCATTATCGCGCCAGGCAGTGCAACGCCGACCTTGCGGCGCAATCGCTGTCCGGCGCTGCCTGGCGATAGCGATCAACCGTTGCTTGGAATGGGAGCCGATGCGATGTCTGTCGATCAGTTCCGCACTACGGAGATGCAACAGCTGCAATCGCAGCTGAAGGTGCTGCACAGCGAGCTCCCCACGTGTCCAACCCTAAGAGACATAGATGGTGTGAAAGATCAAATGGAGCAGCTGTACACCATGACACCCTCCGATTATCTCAATAGAGCTGTATGCAGGGTGAATCCGAGCCAAGGTAAGGGGCACGTGGTGGCAATGGTCGGACTACCCGGAAGCGGCAAATCGACCAAGCAAGGTGAATGTACTGCGCTGGGCTACACGGAGTACGACGATATAGGCAAGAACTGGGATCAGCTTCACCAAGTCCGCGCAGAAGCCTCGAGCGGCACCAACATTGTGATGTCGGACATCATGCTCACCCAAGAGGCAGAGAAGCTCAAAACTCAGGAACGATTGGGGCCTAAGCTGCCGGTAAATTACGTTCATTTTGAGAACAATCCGAAGCAGTGCGAGCGCAACGCGCGATTCCGTAAGCAGACCAACGGCGCCGAGCGTAATCTGGACTGGGAGATTCACCTTATCAATCAACTGTCGGCCAATTATCGCCCGCCTGCCAACGCGCTTCCCGTGTTCGTCGCACCCACAGCAGATAACGAAAGCACGACGTAGTTCTCATGTGGCCCGACCGACCGTTTAGAGCTCGCGTATGTCATCGGCACGTTCATCGCCCCATGCCTTCTGCCACTCTAGTGCATTGGACTGTGCAAACCAGCCGCGAACGTACTCGGATACCTGCGACGCCTCCGCAGCGCTGCTTTGCTCCAGAAAACGCAGTGTCTCGTCCAGGCCAGCCCCAATGAAGTATTCCGCGCCCATCGAGCAGCCTACATCCATATTGATGTGCTTAGCCTCCCACAGGGTCAGCGTGTCGCTCGGGTCGGAACATCCACCCAGCAGGAAAGCGCATCTATAAATACCCTCGAAGTGGTCGTCCTCATCTTCAACGTCCCCGCTCCAAAGCGCGTTGCGATACTTGATCTCCTCCTGAAAAAGATGGCGCAGCAGGCCGTGGAAAGGCCTTCGCGGGCTGGCTAACAGGGCTTTGTAGACCTGCTGCCTCACCTGCGCCCTCTCCGCTATCAGCGCAATCCCTGGCGCGATGGCGCCATCATCAGAAAGGTATTGTGCAATGAGTTCTTCCGCGTTCATCGGCGAAGCTTAAGCTGAAGGCTTGCGATAGCCCGACTCCATCCAGGCAGTGGCGCTTGCCACGCTCAGCTTGAAGTTTGGCGCCACGCGCACTTGCGCCAGTTCTTCGCCAAACGGGTCGATGGCGGTCAAGGTCGCATAAGGATCGTCTTCATCCGCCGTGATATCCAGGTTGACCGTGACGTAGGCCGCACCCACCGTATGCACCCGAACGCTCTTGTGCAGTTGGGCGTGCAGTTGCTGTTCATGGCGGCGGATCACTTCGGAAGCGGTCTTCACGAGGGTGTTGAAAGCGCCAACGTCGAGCGGCTTGGGATTCTTCTTGTCGCGGCCCATGGTCCAAGGGCCAACCAGCGCGGGCTCGGCCTCGCCATCCTTGATCATGGCGACAGCCCAGCCATCGTCGTCTTCATTCTTGATGACGCGCGCGGTCCAGCCATTGCCTTGCCAGAGACGGTCTTCCTGCACCAGCACGTCTTCTTCGACTTCGATCAGATCATCCATCATTGCGGCCTCCGTTTGTTGGTTTGCTGTAAATACTGTGATTATATACAGTTATTTATTTCAAGCAAGTACATCAGCGGCGATTGGCGGGCATGGCTAGCCAAACCAGAAGTTGACCGCCCCGCC
Organism: Pseudoduganella violaceinigra DSM 15887; assembly: GCF_000425385.1. Classification (GTDB taxonomy): domain Bacteria; phylum Pseudomonadota; class Gammaproteobacteria; order Burkholderiales; family Burkholderiaceae_D; genus Rugamonas; species Rugamonas violaceinigra. The sequence goes on from NZ_KE384357.1 coordinate 111,388, forward strand.
AACGACCAGCAAATGAACAAAGAGCAGCAATCCGAGCGCGAACACCTTCAGGCCCGACTGCCGCAACCGCGCCAGGTTGGTGTCGATTCCCAAGGCCGCCATTGCCGCCGTCAGGCAGAACGTTCCAAACAACTTCAGGGCGTCGGTCGATGCCGCTGGAATCCAGTGCAACGAATTGACTCCTGCCAGGGCAAGAAAGCCGAATGCAAACCAGGGGACTGGCACCGCAAGGTCTGCCCCGCTCGTGCGGGCAGCGAAGCGGCTTCCCACAAACAGCACGAACGGCACCAGCATCACCACCCGCAGCATCTTCACGATCACCGCCACCCGTTCCGCATCCCCGCCAATGAGGTTGCCGATCGCAACGACCTGCGCCACTTCATGTACGGTTGAACCTATATATGCGCCGAAACCGGCAGGATTCCCGCCCCACCAGCCGTACAGTGTGGGATAAATAAAGATGGCGGCCGTGCCGAAAACGATTACCGCTGCCACTGCCGACGCAGTTGCGGCGACTTCGCGCTGCTCGCTCATTTTCAGCGCCGGCGCCGTGGCGACAATCGCCGCCGCCCCGCAGATAGCGCTGCCCGCTGAAGCAAGCAGCGTCGTCTCCCGATCCAATCCCAGCAAACGGGTGCCCACGAACCAGCCCAGCGCCAGCGTCGAACAGACCATGACCAGGTCGATCCAGATACCCCTGCTGCCAGCGGAGACGATCTGCGCCACGCTCAAATTCAGGCCGTACAACATGACGCCAAGCCGCAGCACGCGCCGCTGAACAAAGCGCAAGCCCGGCACCAGAGGAGCAGCGCTCAATGCCGGAAGGAGGTTTCCCAAAAGCGCGCCAGCCAGCAAAGCCAGGGTAAGAGCGCTGATGCCGTAGCGCCCCAATCCAAGCGCGGGCAGCGCCATTGTTGCCGCAGCGGCCAACACGAAAGGCGTCCCCGCTCCAAACATAAATTTCATGCCTTGCTTCATATGCTTCTCCGATCAATTGGATAGCATGCTAAGACCCGGCATATCATTAGTAAAACAAATGATCTATATTGAAATCATCACTGAAAGTAATTATCCAGGAAACGGGATCCACTACCCCCTCCTTATCCGTCTGCGAGCACTACCAGCTTTCCATGCGCATCGCCGGACTCCATCAGAGCATGCGCCTCCCGGATCTGGTCAAAACGGAAGGTCCGCGCCGGCCGGCCGCGCAGCTTTCCACTCGCCATTGCATCGGCAATGTCTTGAAACGGGATAGCGTCCATCCGATGCCCCGCCTCGCCGAAATTGAAACTTCCGAAAAAGCTTAGCTGAACTGTGGATGGCATATCCACCAGAGGGTTAAAGGCATCAACCGGTGCGAGTCCTGCGAGAAAACCAGCGAGACATACACGTCCGCCCGGAACCGCAAGATGTAAAGACTCCCGCAAGCTGGTATTTCCGAGCAAATCCAGTACGCCATCGTATCGCCCCTCTTCCTCGCGCCCCAGCGAAACACCTGCAATGACAACGCGCTCCGCCCCAAGTTCAGTAAGCGCCGGGACTTGCCCGGCATCCCTGGTGGTGCCCGTCACGCGCAGTCCCATGAAGCGGGCCAGGTCGAGCGCGGCCCGCCCCAATGCTGAATTTGCGCCCCTAACCAGCAAGTGCTGGCCCGCCTTCAAACCCAGACACTGGTTCAGGCAACACCAGGCCACGCCGTAAGACTCCGGAACCATGGCCAATTGCTGCCAAGGCAGGTCCGATTCGACAGCAACCACATTGGCCTGCATCACTGCGACGAATTCGGCGTAGCTGCCGGGGAGCGCGCGCCCCATTCCCCCCATGGCAGCCAATACCATTTGCCCCGGCCGCAAGCGGCCGCTCGGATCTTCGGTCACAGTTCCAACACATTCGATCCCGCTGATCGATGCCACGCTTCCCCATTCACCACGCCTCATGTAGAGTTCCGCGTGATTCAAGCCGAAAGCACGAACCCGGATAAGAACTTGCCCCGGCTCCGGCTGCGGGCGTGGGCGCTCCTCCTCGATCAGAACTTCGGGACCGCCGAATTGGTGACGTACGATTGCGCGCATATATGCTCCTGAAACAAAGTTGAAGAAGCCTGCAGCTTATGTCGATCGCAGCGTCGAAGATATTGGCGATTTCGAACCATCCTGTTTCAAGAAACTGAATATGTCTCGCACACCCAGCCTGCACCAGCTCGAGTGCTTCCTTGCGCTGACGGCGGAAGGAAGTTACGCCAGCGCAGCGAAGCTCCTCAACAAATCCCATACGGCGGTTTTCGCTACCATTCGAAACCTGGAAGATACGGTGGGTGTGGCGCTGCTTGACCGTGGCGGCTACCGCGTGACCCTGACGCCTGCCGGGGTCTCCTTCCGCGAGGAAGCGGTGCGCGTGGTACGTGCCCATGCCGGCCTGGCCAGCCATGCACTTCAGTTGCGCAGCGGCGCGGAGGCCGAATTGCGTATCGTGCTGGGCGACCTTTGTCCATTAGCCGACACGCTGGCGATTTTGGGGGATTTTTTTCGCGTCGAGACGAATACGCGCCCGGTGCTCCACAACGATGTGTTGAGCGCCCCATGGGCCAAGCTGCTGCAAGGCGAGGTCGACCTGGCCATCCACCATATCGATCAACCGCGTCCGGAAATGGAAAGCCGGCACCTGTTCGATGTACGAGTGATTCCTGTGGCAGCACCAGCCCTTCTTCCATTTCAGCCGCACCCCAAGGTGCAACCAGGAGACTTGCGCCCGCTGCGTCAATGCATTCTTCGCGATGGCGCGCGGGATTGGCAATCCTTGTCTTATCACGTACTGGATGGCGCCCCCATTGTGAGCGTAGGCGACCAGGCGACAAAGCGTGAGATATTGCTGCAAGGCCTGGCCTGGGGCCATATGCCGGAGCACCTGGTCCAAGCCGATCTGGAGGGGGGACTTCTCGTTTCGCTGTGCGGGGAGCATTTGCGCGGCGCCACCCTGCCCCACTATGCCTTGCGCCTGCGCGAGACAAAACATGGACCGGTGGCCCAACGCTTATGGCAGCGCTTGTCCACAATCGGCACAAGCGAAAAGAATGTCTTTAACCCGAATGGCCAGCAACCATGATCAGACTCACTCTTCGCCAACTCGAGGTATTCGTAGCGATCGCCAACCAGAACGGGCATGTAACGCGCGCGGCACAGACCATCGGAATGACGCAAGCCGCAGCCAGCATGGCGATTGCGGACCTTGAACAACAGCTGGATGCGAAGCTCTTCGACCGCATCGGCAAGCAACTGGTGCTGAATGAAACCGGCCGCATCCTGCTCCACCGTGCGCAGGAGGTGCTGGATCGCGCAGGCGAAATCCAGATGCTGGCGGCAGGCGGCAAATCGGTTTTTGATATTCGCATCGGTGCAAGCGTCACCGTCGGCAACCATCTGCTGCCGCCGGTATTGGCGCGCTTCAAGCACAGATTCCCGAACGGGCAAATCCGCGTACTGCGCTACAACACAGAACAGGTATTGGCGCGGCTATCCGACTTCAGTATTGAATTGGGCTTTGTGGAGGGGCCGGTCGAAGACAGCAACTTCCTCACCTTCCCATGGAAAAAAGACACGCTCACAATCTTCGCACCGGCCGGGCATCCCCTTGCCGGGAAAAAGCTGGCTGCGGCGGATCTTACGGCCGCGCCATGGGTAATGCGCGAGCCCGGATCCGGCACGCGCACGGTGTTTGAACGCGCTCTTGCCGCCAATGGCATCGTGCCGCATATTGCACTGGAACTGGAGCAGCCGGCGGCGATCCGGGAATGCGTGAAGGCTGGCCTGGGGTTAGGTTGCCTGTCCCGCCTGGAACTGCAGGATGCAATCAGCGCCGGACATGTCGTGCCGCTCAAAGCCCCCTTCCTTGACCTCAAGCGCAACATCAACATCGTCCTGAACCGACAAAAATATGTCAGCGAAGCGATCGGCACGATCCTGCAGCTTTGTACTGGCTGACGCGCCCGCAATGCCCTTCATTTTTTAGGCGGTAGCTTTGCCAGGCGCGCATTTCAAAGGCTTTACTTCCCTTTGATAATTGCCTGCAGCAGCACGAAGGTCTCGTGATGGATGGCCTGCTCGTTCGCCTTGAACTCGCGGTCAGCCTTGATGAAGGCCGGCTTTTTCATTTCAGCCTGCTCCGCTGCTGTCGCCTTGGGCACACTTGGATAGAGCTGCGCGCCGCTGTTATAGATATTGTTCAATACCTTCTGGCCATAGCTGGACTGGTAGTAGTGCGTCATTTCAAGGGCTGTCTCCTGGGTCAGGAGGCGTGCCACGGGCACCGCCAGCCTGCTGTAGATGGATTCCGCCGGCACGGCCATCACCTTGGCCATGACGCGTTCGCGATCTGCAGGCGTTGGATAACGGCTCATGCCTGCGGTCATGCGCATCATCTTCTCTGCCTGCATGGCGACCAGCAAATCGTGCGATGCCTTCACCTGGGCTGCATCAGGATTCGGGTTGGCCGCTTGCGCGCTGCCTGCCAGCGATACAGCCAGCAAAATTGCGGAGATAAACTTCATATTGATTCCTTTATTGACTTGTTCAATCGCGGCCCAATGCCCACTGCCCCGCTCCGCCCAGGGCCGTGGCCACCACGACCAGCAGCAGGAACAGGCTGTGCAGGTTGCCAAGGATAGGTGCACCATGCATCCAGCCGAGCACGATTGGAATACCGACGACCAAGGTCAGCACCAGGCTGGCGATCGGCATCAGTAAGCCAATCATGATGAGCACACCGCACAGCATTTCCGCCAGGTGCAGGCCCCAATGACCGGCGCCGCTGAGCGTCGAGGGGAATGCCGAATGCCGGATGGCCTCAAAGCCCATGAGGATAGCCATGCCGCCAATAGCAAGGCGCAGGAAGAAACGGGACGCATCGAGACGGGATTTGGAAACTGCCATTGAACTCTCACGAACGGTTGAAAATGGACGAAAAAAAACGGCCCCGTTACCGGGGCCGTTTTTTCTTATACTGGCGGAGACGGTGGGATTCGAACCCACGATACAGGTTTTGCCCGTATGCCTCCTTAGCAGGGAGGTGCCTTCGGCCACTCGGCCACGTCTCCTCGTTGATATTACTGCGTCAACGCGACCGCTATATTAATGACCGATCCCACCTTGGTCAAGGCAATACAGCAGTTTTTTTAGGAAATATTTACTCTTTTTCCAGTCCGAAGGCTTTGTGCAGTGCGCGCACAGCCAATTCCATGTATTTCTCGTCGATCAGGACGGAAATCTTGATCTCGGAAGTGGAGATCATCATGATGTTGATGCCTTCGTTGGCCAGGGTCTGGAACATCTGCGATGCCACGCCCACGTGCGAGCGCATACCCACGCCGACCACGGAAATCTTGGACACTTTGGCGTCGCCCACCAGGGTGTGGTGACCGATTTCGCCCTTCTCGTTATGCAGCACATCCATCGCCTTCTGGTAGTCGTTGCGCGACACGGTGAAGGTGAAGTCGGTCTTGCCGTCGACCGCCTGGTTCTGGATGATCATGTCGACTTCGATATTGGCTTCGGCGACCGGGCCCAGGATGTGGTACGCGATGCCAGGACGGTCCGGCACGCCCAGAACGGTGATTTTGGCTTCGTCGCGGTTGAAGGCGATGCCGGAGATGACTGCTTGTTCCATGTTTTGGTCTTCCTCAAACGAAATCAGGGTGCCCGACGTGGCCTCTTGCTGCAGATCCATCAGCGGATCGGTCAGCGAGGACAGCACGCGGGTCGGTACGCGGTAGTTGCCGGCGAATTCCACCGAGCGCGTCTGCAGCACTTTGGAGCCCAGCGAAGCCAGCTCCAGCATCTCTTCAAACGTGATCGCTTTCAGGCGGCGCGCTTCGGAAACCACGCGCGGGTCGGTGGTGTAGACGCCGTCGACGTCGGTGTAAATCAGGCATTCATCGGCCTTCAGCGCGGCGGCAATCGCCACAGCCGAAGTATCGGAACCGCCGCGGCCCAGGGTGGCGATGTTGTCGTTCTCGTCCACGCCCTGGAAACCGGTAATGATCACAATGCGGCCCTTCTCCAGATCTTCGCGCACGCGGCCGTCTTCGATCGACTGGATGCGGGCTTTGGTGAAGGCGGAGTCGGTCTTAATCGCTACTTGCCAGCCGGTGTAGGAAATGGCGTCCTTACCGATCGCTTGCAGCGCCATCGACAGCAGGCCCACGGACACTTGCTCGCCGGTGGAAGCGATCATGTCCAGTTCACGCGGGTCTGGCGGGTTCTGGATTTCCTTGGCCAGGGCAATCAGACGGTTGGTCTCGCCGGACATTGCCGACGGCACCACCACCACCTGGTGTCCCGCGTCGTGCCATTTGGCGACGCGACGCGCGACGTTCTTGATGCGTTCCGTCGAGCCCATCGACGTGCCGCCGTACTTGTGAACGATTAAAGCCATGCTGATTTTTCCGCATTGATGTGATAAAGGGAGCCCTTTACTCTACATGCTGCGTTGCAAAATCTCAAGTCAAAAAGTACATACCCTCATACCTATTTGGCATAAGTTCATATGTCTAGACAGGTGCTGGCAAAAATTATTTGGTTTCCCAGCGAAACACCAAACGAAGCGCTGGGCCAGGAGTCAGTTTGCGGCAATCCATGCCGATGCCCGCTGCATAAAGGATATCGCCGGGGATGCCCACCATGGGCAAGCGCTCGCGCTCCCAGGCCGGGACCCCCAGGGTCTGGTAGTGCTGCTTCAGGGTGCGCGTCGGGCGGTTGCGGGCCGGTTTCAGCTTTTCGCCGCCGCGGCGCAGCTCGATCGTCAGCAGCTGCTGGCGCAGCCAGTCGGGATCGAGACCCTGCGGCGCCGGCTCGACATGCAGCGTGCCGCCGTATTCCGGGAAATCGATGCTGGATTCGCCATTCCAGCGGAAGTGGCGCTGCCCCTCTTCCGCTTGCGGTTTGCGCGCGACCAGGAAGAGGCGGTCGCGGTGGCGGCGCACGTCGCAGTCGGGATGGCTGACCTTGAGGTTGGCGTCATCGCGTGCGGTCAGGGCCTGTTCCTGCATTTCGGCCAACCAGTTGGTGGACGGCAGGCGAATGCCGCGTTCAGAGAACCAGTGGCGCAGCAGGTTTGCAATGCGGTCGGCACTGAGCGCACGCACGCGTGCCAGGTCAAGGCTATCGCTACCGGCCAGGCATGCGCGCAGATCCTCGTCGGCTTGCTCGGTCAGCAGGCGCTGCGCGGATTGCGCGTGGCGCGCACTGCGGGCAAAGCGCTCCTGATAGCCGGGATAGGCTTGCGCCAGCTTGGGCATGATTTCGTGGCGCAGCGCGTTGCGCGCGTAGCGCAGGTCGGCGTTCGATTCGTCTTCAATATGTTCGATGCCATGCTCGCGCACATAGCCTTCCAGCTGCGCGCGGCTGGCCTGCAGCAGCGGACGCGCCAGCAGCACCTCATTGGTGCCAAGCAGGCTCGCTGCGTGATTGGATGCATCCATGCCCGACAGCCCGGCCGGACCGGAGCCGCGCAGCAGTTGCAGCAGGACGGTTTCGGCCTGGTCGTCCAGATGGTGGGCGGTGAGCAGCAGGTGGACCTGATGCTCGGTGCAAAAGGCGCCCAGCGCGGCGTAGCGCGCCTTGCGGGCGGAGGCTTCGCTGCGGTCGTCGAGGGTGACGCGGCGGCTGGCGAAGGCAATACCCAGGCGCCCGCAATGTTCGCGTGCATGGGCCTCCCAGGCGTCGGCGTTGGGACTCAGGCCGTGGTGGACGTGGAAGGCGTAGATTTTGCGGCCGGTGGTGGCGGCAAGGTGCAGCAATGCGGAGCTATCCAGGCCGCCGCTATAGGCGATGGCGATGGGGCCTTGCGGGAGGTCTGCGAGGGATTGCTGGAGGATTTGTTCGACGTGCATTTCAAAACCGGTAAACCAGTATCAGACCCGCGGTGTCCGACCCGCAGGGTCAGACACTTATGACGCGGCGGCCGCGTGACCGGCACCTGACCCGGCGGGTCAGGTACCGCTTTACCGGTTTTATTCGGTAGAGGTGGTTTCTTTGAACTTACCGTAGCTCATCAGCTTTTCATGACGGGCTGCCAGCAGGTCCTTGGTCTTCACACCCTGGAACTGGCGCAGGGAATCAGCCAGCGCGCGCTTCAGCATCTTGGCCATTTCCTTCGGATCGCGGTGGGCGCCGCCCAGCGGTTCGGTGATGATTTTGTCGACCAAGCCCATCGCCTTCAGGCGGTGCGCGGTCAGGCCCAGCGCCTCAGCCGCATCGGATGCGCGCTCAGAAGTCTTCCACAGGATCGAAGCGCAGCCCTCAGGCGAAATCACCGAGTAGGTCGCGTACTGCAGCATCAGCACGGAATCGCCCACGGCAATCGCCAGCGCGCCGCCGGAGCCGCCTTCGCCGATGATGGTGGCGATCAGCGGCACTTTCAGTTCCGCCATCACGTACAGATTATGGCCGATCGCTTCCGACTGGCCGCGCTCTTCCGCGTCGATGCCTGGGAACGCGCCAGGGGTGTCAACGAAGGTGAAGATAGGCAGGTTGAACTTCTCGGCCACCTTCATCAGGCGCATGGCCTTGCGGTAGCCTTCCGGCTTCGGCATGCCGAAGTTGCGCATGGCGCGTTCTTTGGTGTCGCGGCCCTTCTGATGGCCGATCACCATGCAAGGCTGGCCGTTGAAACGGGCAAAGCCGCCGACGATGGACTGGTCGTCCGCATAAGTGCGGTCGCCGTGCAGTTCATGGAAGTCGGTGAAGATTTCGTTCACATAGTCCATGGTGTATGGACGCTGCGGGTGGCGAGCGATCTGGGAAACTTGCCAAGGAGTCAACTTGGCGTAAATGTCTTTGGTCAGCTGTTGGCTCTTCTTGGCCAGGCGGTCGATTTCCTCCGAAATGTCGACGGCCGAATCGTCTTGTACGAAACGCAGCTCTTCGATCTTGGAATCCAGTTCCGCGATCGGTTGCTCAAAATTGAGGAAAGTCGTTTTAATCATTGTACCTCCAAGGTTTTTTGCATCATCGACAACCCTGCTTATGGCGGGGTCACCGGTGAGAATTTGCGCTATTTTACCGGAACCGGATCCAGGCTACGCCATAAATACCAGGTGGCGACCGTCCGGTAGGGTTCCCAGTTGGCCGAAACCTCGCGGGCATCGCTGCGCGACACGGGTTCCCCGGAAAAATAATTCTGGCTGATTCCACTAATCAGCCGGCTGTCGTCGAGCGGCAGCACGTTGGGACGGAGCAGATTAAATATCAAAAACATCTCCGCTGTCCAGCGTGTAATGCCGCGGATCTGAACCAGTTCAGAAATGACGGCTTCGTCATCCATCTGCGCCCATTGGGCGGCGTGGACCTTCTTATTTTTGAAATGGTCGGCCAAATCCAGGATGTATTCGGCCTTGCGCTTGGACAGGCCGCGGCCAGCAAGCGCAGCGGCGCCGGCCTTTTGCACGGCGGCTGGGGTGAATTTGGGGCAGATTTCCAGCAGCTTGGCCCATGCCGCATTGGCGACCTGGGTGGTGACCTGCTGGTTGACGATGGCGCGCGCCAGGGTGATGAACGGGTCATCGTGGCCGACCAGGTGCAGGTCGCCGAATTGGGGGATCAGGCGGTTCATGATGCGATCGCGCTTCATGAGCTCTGCCTTGGCATCCTCCCAATAAGGCGGCACCGACGCCTGCTGCCCGCTATCCCTGGACAAAGCCATCTTAAGCGCGGCGCCAGTTCGTCGTGCCGTCAGGCTTGTCTTCGAGGACGATGCCAGCCGCCAGCAGGTCGGCACGCACCTTGTCGGCGGTAGCGAAGTCGCGCGACTTCTTGGCCGCAGCGCGGCTAGCGATAGCCGCTTCGATGGCCGCTTCGTCCATGCCCTCGCCTGCCGCGCCTTGCGGGGCAGCCTTGCGGTATTCCTCAGGGCTGCGCTCCAGCAGGCCCAGAACCGCAGCCAAACCTTTCAGCTGACGCACCGCTACCGGCGACTTGGTCTTGTTCACTTCGGAGGCCAGGTCGAACAGCACCGACACCGCGATCGGAGTATTGAAATCGTCATCCATCGCCTCGGCGAAGCGCTTGGCGCTGTCTTCATTCCAGTCCAGCGGCTGGCCGTCGCCTTCCACGCCATCCAGCGCGGTATACAGGCGGGTCAGCGCGCCGCGCGCGTCGTCCAGGTGCACGTCCGAATAGTTCAGCGGGCTGCGGTAATGGGCGCGCAGGATGAAGAAGCGCACCACTTCAGCGTCGAACTGCTTCAGCACCTCGCGGATGGTGAAGAAATTGCCCAGCGATTTGGACATCTTCTCGCCGTCCACGCGCACGAAGCCATTGTGCACCCAGTAATTGGCCAAGGTCTTGCCGGAAGCGCCTTCCGACTGGGCGATCTCGTTCTCATGGTGCGGGAACTGCAGGTCGGCGCCGCCGCCGTGGATGTCGAAGGTTTCGCCCAGCAGAGAGCACGACATCGCCGAGCACTCGATATGCCAGCCCGGACGGCCCTTGCCCCACTTGGAATCCCACTTCACCTCATCCGGCTCGGATTCTTTGGCGGCCTTCCACAGCACGAAGTCCAGCGGATCGCGCTTACCGGTATTGACGTCCACGCGCTCACCGGCACGCAGGTCGTCCAGCGACTTGCCGGACAGCTTGCCGTAGCCTTCAAACTGGCGCACCGCGTAGTTAACATCGCCGTCGGTGGCCTTGTAAGCCAGGTCCCGAGCTTCCAGCTTCTCGATGATGCCCAGCATTTGCGGCACGTATTCGGTGGCTTTCGGCACATCGGTCGGGTTCAGGATGCCCAGGGCGGCGCAATCCTCATCCATATACTTGATGAAGCGGCCGGTCAGCTGCCCGATCGTTTCCTTGTTCTCGACCGCGCGCTTGATGATCTTGTCGTCGATGTCCGTGATATTGCGCGCATAGCGCACATCGTAGCCCGATGCCTTCAGCCAGCGATAGATAACGTCGAACGCCATCAGCATGCGGCCATGGCCCACGTGGCAGTAGTCGTATACGGTCATGCCACAGACGTACATCCGGACTTTGCCCGCCTCAATGGGTTTGAACGACTGCTTTTCGCGCGCCAGCGTGTTATAAATCTTTAAATTGCTCATCGGACTAGAAGTAAACGGGTCACGGGCGCGAAACGCATAAGGCGTCGCACCGGTGCTCGGTGTGTACCAGGGGGATTGTGGTCCCTTTGTTATAGTTCTACTTTGTTAGAATGGAACGTCTGCCGAAGTATAGCACTGAAAAATTCGCGCACGCGAGCACCGAGTCTTATAAAGGAAACAATAATGCTGAAGAAATGGATTGCCCTGCTGGCCGGCCTGCTGATTGGCAGCACCGTAGCAGCTGCCGAAAACCCGCAAGTATCGATCAAGACCAACCTGGGCGAAATCATCGTCGAGCTGGACCAGGAAAAAGCCCCCATCTCGACCGCCAACTTCCTCGCCTACGTCAAAAGCGACTTTTACAAGGACACCATTTTCCACCGCGTGATCAATGGCTTCATGGTGCAGGCAGGCGGCTACACCGCCGACCTAAAATCCAAACAGCCGCTGCGCCCGACCATCAAAAGCGAAGAAAAGAACGGCCTCTCCAACCTCGCCTACACCATCTCGATGGCCCGCCACGACAGCCCTGACTCCGGCCAATCGCAATGGTTCATCAACGTAGTCGACAACATCGGCCTGGACTACCCGAATGCCAAAGGCCACGGCTACACCGTGTTCGGTAAAGTCATCCAAGGCAAGGAAACCGTGGACAAGATCAAAGTCCTGCTGGTGGACGACAAGCCAGGCTTCCAGAACATCCCCGTGCACCCGGTCGTGATCAAATCGGCCACCGTCCTGAAGAAACGCATCGTCGTACCGGAACCGGTCGCCCCAGCTCCCGCCGCAGCGCCAGCGCCGGCCCCGGAACCAGCGCCTGCACAGGAACCCGCCCCTGCTCCGCAGCCAGAGCCTGTAAAATAACGATTTTTCAGAAACACCAAAGGACAATAAGATGACCACCATCACCATCACCACCAACAAAGGCACCATCGTTGCCCAACTGGACGCAGAAAAAGCGCCAAAGACCGTCGAGAACTTCCTGCACTACGTGAACGCAGGCCACTACGACAACACCATCTTCCACCGCGTGATCGACGGCTTCATGATCCAGGGCGGCGGTTTCGAGCCAGGCATGAAGCAAAAGCCAGCCGAACAAACCGTGGAAAACGAAGCCAAGAACGGCCTGAAAAACGAACCATACACCCTGGCCATGGCACGCACCTCGGCACCGCACTCCGCATCCGCCCAATTCTTCATCAACGTGAAGAACAACTCCTTCCTGGACTACCCAGGCCAGGACGGCTGGGGCTACGCAGTGTTCGGCAAAGTCACCGAAGGCACCGAAGTCGTGGACGCCATCAAGGCAGTCAAGACCACCCGTTCCGGCATGTTCTCCGACGTGCCAGCGGAAGACATCATCATCGAAAAAATCGTAGCGGCCTAAATTGATCCTCTTCGTATCAGACCTGCATTTGCAACCGGCGCGGCCGGTCCTCACGGAAGCGTTCCTGCGCTTCCTCGACGAACATGCGCTGGGCGCAAAGCAGCTCTATCTGCTGGGCGATATCTTCGAATATTGGGCGGGAGATGATGACCTGCCGGAGCCCTTCCACCAGCAGATCGTGTCCGCCCTGCGCCGCGTCAGCGACGCGGGCGTACAGCTATTCTGGATCGCAGGCAACCGCGACTTCCTGGTCGGCGAAGCCTTCGCCGCCGCAGCGGGCCTGACCCTGCTGCCGGAAACCTGGGTGATCGACGCCAACGGCCAGCGCATCGTGCTGGTGCACGGCGACGCCCAATGCACGCAAGACGTCAAATACATGGCCTTCCGCGCGCAAGTGCGCCAGCCAGCATGGCAGCAGCAATTCCTGACCATGCCCCTACCGCAGCGCAAGCAGATCATTGCCGGCCTGCGCGAGCAAAGCAAACAGGGGCACGCCGAGAAATCCTATGAAATCATGGACGTCACGCCGGAAGCGATCGCCGAAGTATTCGAGCAGACCGGCACCACCATCATGATCCACGGCCACACGCACCGCCCCGCCTTGCACGAAGTAGCAGGCACGCGGCGCTACGTACTGCCGGACTGGGAACCCGAATACACACCATCGCGCGGCGGCTGGATCTCCATCGCCGACGACGGCACCATCGCGCGCCACGTGCTCGACGGCACGACACTCTGACCGCCAGCGGCGCTCAACGCGCCGCCCGATCACCTGCGGACCCTGGCCAATCGGCGAAGCCTGTTGCTGCCGGCATCGAAGCTGAAGCGCAGCGCAAGGCCATCGCGCTTCAGATCGCCGTAGCCCGCAACGGAGACCTGCACCCACCTCTTGGCCCAGGATTCGCACGTAACAAACCTGTGATGACTTGACTTCAAGACGCTGGTTTTGCGCACTTCATTTTAGTCCCACCCCGCGCAGCGACAGGATATTGACGATACAATCGGCAATCATACCGGACTGACCCTCACCATCACATGCATATCGCTATCATCACATTCGACGGCTTCAATGAAATCGATTCGCTGGTGGCGCATGGAATCCTGAACCGGCACAAGCAGCCGGGCTGGAAAGTTTCGCTCGCCACGCCAAGCGAATACGTCACGTCCATGAACGGCGTAACGCTGCGAGGCCAATGCACCTTGGCCGATGCCTCGCGCGCCGACGCGGTACTGGTCGGCAGCGGCGTGCGCACGCGCGACATCGCCGCCGATGCATCGTTGATGACGCAGTTGCTGCTTCACCCATCGCGCCAGCTCGTAGGCGCACAATGCTCCGGCGCACTGCTGCTGGCCAAACTAGGGCTGCTGGCAAGAATTCCAGCATGCACCGACCTCACGACCAAGCCATGGCTGGAAGAAGCCGGCGTCAAAGTACTCGAGCAGCCCTTCCACGCCAGCGGCAACGTCGCCACTGCCGGAGGCTGCCTTGCCTCGCAATACCTGGCGGCATGGGTTCTCGCCAAGCTGGAAAGTGCCGAAGCAGCTCGCGCCGCCCTCCACTACATCGCCCCAGTGGCCGAAAAAGACGAATACGCCGACCGCGCCCTCCGGCACATAGCGCCTTACCTTTAAAAAGTCGGGGTCAGGTCTGTCATTTGGACACGCAGCACGACTCTTTGACTTTTCTCAATACGCAAATATGGACGATTTCGCGTATTGAGAAAGATCAAAGGTTAGCGTTGGCTGTCCAAATGACAGACCTGACCCCGGTTTTTCAAGCGAGCGCTTCGCCAAAGCTCAAATATCGTTGAGCAACTGGTAATGAACAAAAGTGCCCAGCAGGCGATCGCGATGATGCCTCCGATTTCGGCGTCGGTCGCAAATACGAACACCCATAAGTACAGGAAGAATGCCGATACAAGCGAGCCGAAAAAATAGATGATCGACTGAGCCTTAGCTTTAAGGCCCAGAACAGCTAACGGAACGAAAAATACATTGAAGATAGCGAGCAGCCAGTAGATACCCTTCGGATCTTTTCCCCTGAGATCCGTCCATGATGCCAAGGCCATCTCGTATCCATAAACATAGGAGTCTTTCGCAACGATGTGCGCCTGCGGATCAGGCTTGGTGCTGCACCGCGAAAGTGGCAGCACAAAACATATAGCCAGCAATATGGCAGCTACCCTTTTGATCCATTTGAACACAGTCGCCCGGTCCATCATCATCATCATCATCGCAACTTTCAAAAGTGGCGATGATATCAGGTATATCACATGAGCCCGCCCAATGCTAAATCATTGACACACTTGCGACATTTGTCGCAAAATAAGTCAAATCACTCATCATCCGCTTCATCATGACAATCCCATCCACCCCTGAACTTTGCGTCCTGAAGGCACTCTGGCGCCAGACTCCTTTAAGTGCGCGGGAAATCCACGAGGCGGTGGAAGACGAGCTTGGCTGGTCGTTTTCATCGACCCGCAAGACCGTGGAGCGCATGATGGAGAAGCAAATGGTGGCGCAGCATGTACGCCACGGCGTCCAGGTCTACGAAGCCTTACTCGATAAAGTGGAGACCTTGGCCGCATACGCCCGCGATTTCGGCACCCGCATCATGGAACTCGATTCGCCCCTTCCGGTCAACATGTTCGCAGGCAGTAAGCTGGTCGATGCAAAGGAGTTGGCACAGCTCGAGCAGATGCTCTCCGATTGGCTAGACGAGGACGAGGCAACGTGAGCGGTTTCGATCTCCTGCTGCTGCGCTTCCTGCTCGCGAGCCTCGGTTGCTTCGCCGCTGGTTTCAGCGTGTGGGCTTTGAGCGCCCTGCTCCGGCGCTGCCTGCCTGCGCTGGCGGCGCAGCGGTCCTTGTGGCTTCTCGGCCAGCTCACCGTGCTGGCGACGTTCGCGCTCATACTTCTGCCGCATAACGAGCGCGTGCGCCTGATCCCGCCGCTTGAAGCGGCTACGGAGTCGATAACGCAGTTGATCGCTCCTTCCCAAATGCCTGCCCTTCCCAACGCCACGGCAGCGGAGGTAAAACATGCCGAGCAAGCTGCCGGCACGCGCGCTTGGCTGCTAAGTGGTGCGCGGCTCTGGCTGTGCCTATACCTCGCTGGTTTGGCGTGGTCCATGGCCGGCTTGTGGCGCGCGCAGCGCATGCTGGACCGGTTGGCGCAAGGCGGCAGCACACATGCAGTTGAAGGGGGCCGCGCCTTGATTGTCGAAGTCGACGCGCCGATTTCACCGATGCTGCTTGGTCTGCTCCGCCCTCGCCTGCTGTTGCCGCGCCATCTTGGGGGCTTCAACCAGTTGCAGCGGGAGCTGATCGTCGAACATGAATTGACTCACTTGCGCCGCCATGACTTGCATTGGATGGCCGCTGGCGTGCTACTGCAAACGCTGTTGTGGTTCAATCCTTTCATGCGCCTGCTGCGCGCTAATCTGACCTGGGCGCAGGAGCTGGGCTGCGACCGCGAGGTGCTGCGCGGGCGTCCTGCGTCACAGCGGAAGGCTTATGCCGCGGCCCTGGTGGCGCAGCTCAAGCTGCAGCACCTTTCGCCACAAGGTGCGCTGGCTTTCGGCAGCATCGATGCGAACACGCTGTCGGAGCGTGTGTCGCTGATCCGCACGCCGGGCAATGGGAGCCGCGCCATCTGGGCGCGTGCTGCAACCGTTGCTGCCCTGGCGGCTATCGGGGGCGGGAATTTTGCCGTGCAGCCGGCCTTGGCCTGGAGCGTGTCGCCTGCCGCGCAATCGCGGGCGGCGCTGAACTGCACGCTGTTCACTGATGCCGCCACTGGCAGGCCGCTGCTGCGCGAGGGCGATTGCGACGCGCGCATTACTCCTGTGTCGACCTTTAACATCGCTGTCAGCTTGATGGGATTCGACAGCGGCTTCCTGAAAGATCAGCACGCGCCGGTGCTGCCTTACCGCGAGAGCTACCAGGCCTGGAACAAGGATTGGCGCCGCGATATGGATCCCAGCCAGTGGATCAGCTATTCCGCTGTCTGGTACGCCCAGCAAGTCACGCGCCATG
Organism: Pseudoduganella violaceinigra DSM 15887; assembly: GCF_000425385.1. Classification (GTDB taxonomy): domain Bacteria; phylum Pseudomonadota; class Gammaproteobacteria; order Burkholderiales; family Burkholderiaceae_D; genus Rugamonas; species Rugamonas violaceinigra. The sequence continues at coordinate 127,903 of NZ_KE384357.1, forward strand.
TCGGCCGCGAACGGTTCGAGCGCTATGTACAGGGCTTCGGCTACGGTAACGGCGATACCCGCGGCGACCACGATAAGGACAATGGCCTGACCTGGTCGTGGGTCGGTTCTTCGCTGCAGGTTTCCGCCGACGAGCAGGCTGCCTTCCTCGGCCGTCTGGTACGGCGGGAGCTGCCCGTTTCGCAGTATGCGCACGAGCAGACCGCGCGCCTACTCAAGCTCAAGGATCTTCCAAACGGCTGGCAGGTCTTCGGCAAAACCGGCACCGGCGCTCCTGTCGGTCCGGATGGCAAGGACGATTATTCCCGTTCTTACGGCTGGTTCGTAGGCTGGGCGACGAACGGCCAGCGCACCATTGTGTTTGCGCGCCTGGCTCAGGACCAGAAGCTCGAGGAAGGCGCGGCCGGCCCCCGCTTGCGAGAAGCGGTCCTGCAGGAACTCCCCACCTATCTCGCTAAACTGTAAGCAAGGACTCAAACATGAAACGCAAAATCTTCACCCTGCTGGCAGGGCTGGGGCTCCCTTTGCTCGCGTATTCGGCGGAGCATTGCCTGGCGATGGCCGATGCCGGCACCGGAAAGTGGCTGATCCACGAAGGCTTGTGCGATAAGCGCTTGCCGCCGATGTCGACCTTCAAGCTGCCCATCGCCCTGATGGCTTACGACGCCGGCATACTGCAGGACGCGCATGCGCCGGTGCTGCCCTTCAAGCAGGGTTATGTGGATTGGCGCCCTGTATGGCGGCAATCCCATGATCCCAGTTCCTGGATGAAGGAATCCGTGGTCTGGTACTCGCAACAGCTTACCCTGCAACTTGGCGAGGCACGCTTCGCCGGATATGTGAAGCGCTTCGGCTATGGCAACGAAGATGTCAGCGGCGATCCTGGCAAGAACAACGGCTTGTCCGAGTCCTGGCTCGGCTCTTCGCTGCGCATTTCGCCGGACGAACAAATCGGCTTCCTGCGCCGCGTCCTGAACCGTGAGCTGGGCGTCAACCCCCAGGCCTATGATATGGCGGCCACCCTGGTCAAATGGCCAAAGCAAGTCGGCGGCTGGCAGGTGTACGGCAAGACCGGCAGCGGCAGCGACGGCGGCCAGAAACTGGGCTGGTATGTCGGCTGGCTTCAGCGCGGCGACCGGCGCATCGCCTTCGCGCAGGTGGGCGGGAGCACTGGAATGGATATCCGCGATAGCTTTTTGGCACGCTTGCCGCAGCTGGCTCTTTAGGACGTGGCATCGGGCCAATTCTCACTTGATCTAATTGACTTCCGCCTCGCCCTGAAGGACGAGGAGTGCGGACCGCCACCGTCGCTCCGGGCGGAGCCACGATGGTCGAGTTCAAGACCGAATTACCGGGCCGCTTCATTATGGCCCCGGCCGGGCGGATGGCGCTGAAGTCGTAGCCCACCCCGCCGCCGCGGCGCATGGTTTCTGCCGCTTCGGCGACGGCGGTGTAGATGCCGGGCAGGCCGTCGTCCTCGCCGGTCACCGAATCGCCCACCGGCTGCACGAAACAGTTCATCAGCGTGGCTTTCAGGCCCAGGCCGACGGCGGAATTGATACGGCCGGCGGGGATGAAGCCGTGCTCCTGCGCCCACAGGAACTGGTCTTCAAGGTCGGCGCGCAGGTCCGGTGACTCCAGGGCCGCCAGGGCGCGGGCTACGCGGCGGCGGACGTCGATGATGTCCTGCTCCGCCCCCTTCGCATATTTCTCGCGCAGCACGTCCAGCGAGATTTCCTGGGGCGGCATGGGGTTGCCGAACATTTTTTTCGTTTGCATTCATGGATAATCCTGCTCAGGTTAAAACTGAGCCTGACTATCCCTGAATGCGGGGGCAAAATCCTTGATGCAGGATAAGTTACGGCTGGGCCCGTGGCAAGCAAAGAGCCTGACCCCAAGGTTGCCACGCGGGTCCCGTCCCGCCAGGCGCTCCATCGGTCCTGCACGATTTCGAAGCGGGACGACTGGAACATCAGGATCGGACTATGCATGCTGATGCTCCTTCTTTTCTCAGCTGCGGGGTATCCGCGCCAAGGCGGCTTTCATGCGCCGTACTGTGGCGTCGTTCAGCGAGGCGGTGTGGCGGTTCCAGCGGTCCATCATCCGCTGCAGCTCGCTCTGCAGGCGCTGCGCCAGCTGGAACTCGCCGGCATTGGCGGCCCAGATCGCGAATTCGGCATGGGCTTCAAAGCTGCCGAAGCGGTTCACGGCGTTTTCGAATTCGGCGCGCGCTTCCTCTTTGCGGCCGGCAGAAGCCAGCGCCTGCGCCATCAGCAGGGCGCATTGTTCGGCGCGGAAGTTCGTGTCGCGGCCGCGGATGAATTCCAGGTGTTCGATCGCTTTAGCGAAGGCGCCGGTGGCCACGTTGGACCTTGCAGCGCCGAAGCGGATATCCAGGTCCGAGCCGAACGCGCCCTGCAGGCAGGCCTCGTACGTGCTGGCGGCTTCTTTGGCTTCGCCGGCTTCCAGCAGGGCCGAGGCCAGGCGCATCTGGTTTTGCGCGGTCGGGGTGAAGTCGAACGCCTCACGCGCTTCGCGCAACTCGCGGCCCGGGTCGAGCAGGCGGCCAGCGGCGGCAACGGCCTTGCGTGCGCCGTGTTCCAGTCGGGTGCTCGGCATGTACACGGCAAAGAAGTACACCAGGCTGCCCAGCAGTGGGAAGGAGAAGAGGATCAGCAGCCAATACAGCTCGCGTCCCCGCCGCACAGCATGCACGGCAAAGAAGATGGCAACCAGAATATGCAGACCCAGACCGAAAAACGGCATTTCAATTTCTCCAAAGTGTTAATGCCTGGATTATAGTCGACCGTCCCGCATTGGCTCGAGATGGATGCTCAGGCCCGCCGCCGAGGTACGGATGGCGGTCGGCACATACTGCACGCCCGCATAACGCAGCTCATCCGGTCGCCAGGTATAGATCGGCGTGTCGCGCGCCAGGGTGTCGGCCAGCATGCGGACGGCGCCGCCGACCTGGCGCTGGGTGCGCTCATCCAGGCCATCCAATACAAAATCGTCGAGTTTCGCGTCCGCCAGCATCACGGCGTTGCGCGACTGGTCGATGTTCAGGCGCCCCGACAGCGACAGGCTGCCGGTGTATTGCTGCCGCATCAGCGGGGAGCTGACGGACAGCGTCGCGCTCAAGCCAATGCGGTCGTTCGGCAAGGTGGCAAGGCGCGGCTGCTGCAGGCGCAGCTCGATCACCGCCAGCGCGCGGTGTTCAATCGGGAAGCGCTGGTCGATATTGCGCTGCAGGCGGGCCAGCGGCACGTCGTAGTCGTGCGAGCTGGCGAAGGTGGCGCAGCCGGACAGCAGCACGGCGGTAGCGCCACCTGCGGCTAATGCGGCGGCGGCAATGGTGCGGGCGGCGAGTCGTCTGTGCGGGGTCATTTGAAGCTCCTGTGTCATAGTGGCTGCAATCATAGCGGGGATCGCAGATGCCACCTGTAACCATTGGTATCGCTGGCTGGGCGCTGCCGCGCGCCGATGCGGAGCTGTTTCCGCGGCAGGAATCCGGCAGCAATCTGGCGCGATACGCAGCCGTATTCAATGCTGTCGAGATCAACTCTTCCTTTTATCGGCCGCACAAGCCGGAAACCTATGCGCGCTGGGCGGAGAGCGTACCGGCCGGATTCCGTTTCGCCGTCAAGCTACCGCGCTCCGTCACGCATGAAAAACGGCTGCTGGAAGTCGATGCCGAGCTAGATCGATTCGCCGCGGAGGCCGGCGCCTTGGGCGAAAAACTGGGATGGGTGCTGGTGCAGACGCCGCCCAGCCTGCGTTTCGATGCGGCGGCTGCTTCTGCCTTATTTACCGGCCTGCATGCGCGCTTCGGCGAAGCGCCTGTCGCTTGCGAAGCCCGGCACGGCTCATGGTTCGGCGACGAAGCGACCGCAATGATGACCGAATTGAAAATCATCCGCGTGGTCGCCGACCCGCCGGCCGGCGAGCCGGGGCCTTTCGTACCTGCCCGCCAGGACGCCGCCTACGTGCGCCTGCACGGCAGCCCCCTGATCTACCGCTCGGTTTACGAGCCTGAACGGCTGGCACAGGTGGCAGCATGGCTGCGCGGCCAGGAAGGCTCCGCCCTGGTCATCTTTGACAACACCATGTCCGGCACCCAGGCCCGCCAAGCCGTGCAACTGCGCCAGTTGCTTACTTCTTCCCCTTCATCGGATCATCGTCCGGATTCACATACGTGATGTCGAACGGTCCCTCGCCGTGAATCTGCACAATGGTCTCGCCCTTCATGATCGCGTAGTGGTTGGTCTTGGGCGGAATCGCCACGAAATCCCCCGCATGGTGGGCCCTGGCGGCCTTTTCATCGAGTTTGTCGCCCATGCCCAGCATTAGCGTGCCCTTGATGACGGTCACGTTCTCCATCATCGAATGCATATGCGGCGGCACTTTGTAGCCCGACTGGGCGTGCAGGCGAATGACAAACGGCCCCGCCTTCCCCGGATCGCCCTGCAAGACGGCAGCTTTGGCGCCTTTCGGCAGCGTGGGCGGGGCATCGCCCCATTTCATCTCGTCGCCGAGATGCATTGCTGAAACAGGAATCAGGCACCCAAAAGCGGCAGCGGCAACGACAGCAGCCAGGGCGCGCGGCATGGATTTGGTCATGGCAATCTCCTTTGGACGGGTACTCCACCACTGAGCTTAGCCACCATTTGCAAAAAACCACTTGCGCGTCGACGCTTCAGTGTTATAGTTCACTACAACACCAGTCCATTAAATCACCAACACTGGAGGAAACGATGTATGTGGAATGAAAACCGTCCGATCTACCTGCAATTGAAGGAGCGGGTCGTCGGCATGATGCTCGATGGCCTGCTCAAGCCCGGCGACGCCCTGCCCTCGGTGCGCCAGGTCGCGGCCGATTACCAATTGAACCCGATTACCGTGTCCCGCGCCTATCAGGAGCTGGTCGATGAAACCTTGGTGGAAAAAAGAAGGGGAATAGGAATGTACGTTACCGAAGGCGCTGTTGATAAACTGCTGTCCACTGAACGCGACCGTTTTATCCGCGAAGAATGGCCCGCGATGGTTGAACGCATCCGCCGCCTGGGCCTGGACATTGAACAATTGCTGCGCGCCACGAATGTGCCGCCACAAGGAGCCCCGGCATGACAGCACTGATTACCGCCAAAAACCTGAGCAAGCGATTCGGCACCACCAAGGCGCTGGATGACGCCAGCTTCGAAATCCAGGCGGGCCGCATTGTCGGCCTGATCGGTCCCAATGGTTCCGGCAAAACCACCACCCTGAAAGCCATCCTCGGCCTGTCGCAATTCGACGGCGAGCTGAATGTACTCGGCCTGGACCCGCGCCAGCAACGCGATGAGCTGATGAAAGACGTCTGCTTCATCGCCGACGTCGCGATCCTGCCGCGCTGGCTGAAGGTGAAGGACGCCATCAGCTTCTGCGAAGGCGTGCACCCGCGCTTCAACCGCGAACGCGCCGAAAAATACATCGCCAGCACCAAGCTGGCGCCGGACATGCAGGTCAAAGCCATGTCCAAGGGCATGATCGTGCAGCTGCACCTGGCGCTGGTCATGGCCATCGACGCCAAGCTGCTGGTGCTGGACGAACCGACCCTGGGCCTGGACATCCTGTACCGCAAGCAGTTCTACCACCAGCTGCTGGAGGACTACTTCGACGAAAACAAGACCATCCTGATCACGACCCACCAGATCGAGGAAGTCGAAAACATCCTGACCGACCTGATGTTCATCCGCGACGGCAAGATCACCCTCGCCGCCTCGATGGACGAAATCGGCGACCGCTACACCGAAGTGATGGTGCAGCCGGAATACATGACGGCAGCCAGCGCCCTGCAACCGCTGCACCAGCGCACGGTGTTCGGCAAGGCGGTAATGCTGTTCGACGGCGTCTCGCGCAAGCAGCTGGAAACGTTTGGCGAAACCCGTACCCCCAGCGTGGCCGACCTGTTCGTGGCCAGCATGCAAGGAGAATATCAATGAAGACGATGAAATGGCTGATCCAGCGCGAATACTGGGAAAACAAAGGCATGCTGTTCTGGGCGCCCGCCATCGTGGGAGCGCTGATGGTGAGCTTCACCGCGGTGATGCTCATCATCGGCAACAATATGCAGGCCCGCCTGCACGGCGACAGCCTGTCGCACTTCAATGACATGACCATGGCGCACCGCCATGACATGGCGAATGCATACGGCGCCGCCTTCCCCATGATGGGCACCCCGCTGTACATCATGATGGCCTTCCTGATCTTCTTCTACTGCCTGGGCGCCCTGTATGACGACCGCCGCGACCGCAGTATCCTGTTCTGGAAATCGCTGCCGGTGTCCGATACCAACACCGTGCTGTCCAAGGCGGTCACCGCCCTGCTCGGCGTGCCGTTGATCATCGCCGCCATTGCCTTCGTGGTGTCGCTCAGCATCACACTGATGGTCGCACTCGCCCTCACCTTCCACGGCGTGAACGTGTTCGGCGACCTGATGTCCTCGACTAATTTCTGGCTCAGCCCATTCCGTATGCTGTCCCTGGTTCCGGTCTATATGCTGTGGGCGCTGCCGACTGTGGGCTGGTTGCTGCTGGTATCGAGCTGGGCGCGCAGCAAAGTGTTCCTGTGGGCGGTCGGCACCCCGCTGATGAGCGGCGCGCTGCTGGCATGGGCCAACCACGCCTTCAGCATGGGCATCAATATCGAATGGTTCTTCCAGCAAGTGGTGATGCGCCTGCTCGGCAGCGTGCTGCCAGGCTCGTGGTTCATCTTCAATGAAAGCGCGCGCCGTGCGATGGAACATACGCCGGGCATGGAAAACGATCCGGCTTTGCAGATTGCCCAGTTCTTTGGCCAGGCATATGGTTCGCTGTCCAGCCCGACCTTGTGGGTCGGGGCTGTGGCTGGTGTGGCGATGATTGGTGGCGCGATTTGGCTGCGCCGCTGGCGTGAGGAGAATTGATCAAACCTTCCGGTTTCCCAGGCGGCGCGACATCGGAAGTGTCGAGCCGCCGGAGTGATGGCATCGCGCCAATTCCTCACAAAAAGCGGCAAACAGCTCTGCAGGCCGTTTCCCGCCAATAGAACCAAATGGTTAAAGTCTAGATTGACCAAGTCAGTCGATAGCTACCCGATGTCTCGACGGCCTATGTTTTAGAAATGATATTCAGCGCGGACCATCGGTGTCCGCGCCAAACTGCCCGGCACGTTGGACGGATTGCCGAACTTATTGCGCCAATACTGATACTCAAAGCCCGCCTTCAGCTTGCCCGGCTTCAGCCCCGCCGCCGCACTGAAGTCATACATCACCTGCATGTCGATATTGGTCTCCGGTCCGGTCGGCCCGCCAAACTCGTTGCGGCCTTTGGTGCCGATATAGTTCATATACCCTTCGAACGACCAGCCGCTGCCCAGCGGAATACCCCAGGCGGCGTTCAGCATGGCGTGCGTGTCGTAGTCGTAGCGCGAGGTCACGCCAATCGGCTTATTGCTTTCCCATAGCGCCAGCAGGCTGATATTCAGGAAGCCCGGCACATCAACCATCAGCGTCGGACCGGCCACCCACATCAGCTTGCGCGAGGCATAGCTATTGTCATTCTTGTGGTTCCAGTCCAGGCCCAGCGTGAGACCTAAGCCGCGCATGCCGGGGCCTTTGAATTCCTTGCCGCTTATCTTGCCGATGTCCAGAGTGTGGCGATACACCAGATAGGTTTCGGTCGCGCTGTCATCCTTATGGTCGGATTTCAGGATGTCCAGGTTCATGTAAATGCTGCCGTACGTGTAACCGCTGGCATGCGTCAGGTTGATCACGCTTTTGCGGATGTCCTGCGTGTTGTAGGGCTCGGCGAATTTGGTGCCGAAGCGGTAGCCGATGGAGTTGTCCATCCAGTCCAGGGCGAAGGCCGGTTGGGCGGCGCACAGCGCGAAGGCTGCCAGCATTGCGGAACGGGTCATGCATCCTCCTGTTAGCGTAATTTCGGGGTGGCGTCGAGTTTGAACAGTCCCACCACTTCTTCCAGCCTTGCGGCCTGTTCGCTGAGCGACTGCGCCGCTGCGGCGGCCTGCTCCACCAGGGCCGCATTCTGCTGCGTGGTATTGTCCATCTGCGTCACGGCCTGGTTGACCTGGTCGATGCCCAGGCTTTGCTCCTTGCTTGCGCTGGCGATTTCCTGCATCAGGCCCGCCACGTTCTGCACCGAGTTGACGATGTCCTGCATCGCAGCGCCGGCCGAATCAGCAAGCTTGCCTCCGTCCGCCACCTGCTGCACGGATTCGGTGATCAGTTCCTTGATTTCCTTGGCTGCCGCCGCGCTGCGCTGCGCCAGGTTTCGCACTTCGCTGGCGACGACCGCAAAGCCGCGCCCCTGCTCGCCCGCGCGTGCCGCTTCCACCGCCGCATTCAGTGCCAGGATATTGGTCTGGAAAGCGATGCCGTCGATTACGCCGATGATGTCGGATATCTTGTTCGAGCTGGCCGTGATGGTGGCCATCTTCTCGACCACCTGCCCCACTACATTGCCGCCGCGCTTGGCCGATTCGGCGGTGCTGGCCACCAGCTTGTTGGCTTGTTCCGCGTTGCCGGTGTTGTTATGCACGGTCGACGTGAGTTCTTCCATCGCGGCGGCAGTTTCCTCCAGGTTGGATGCTTGCGCTTCGGTGCGTGCCGACAAATCCATATTGCCGCTGGCGATGTCGCCGGTTGCGGCGCCGATCGCGCGGCTGCTTTCGCGCACGCGTAGGATGGTGGCGTTGAGAGATTCGACAAACTTGTTGAAGGCCGCCGCCAGTGCGCCAATTTCGTCCTGCGACTCCACCGGCATGCGGCGAGTCAAGTCGCCGCCACCGCCGGCGATATCTTCCAGCAGTTCGGCCGCATGCGCCACGGGAGCGGCAATTGCACGGGCGATGACAAAGATCGCCAGCATGCCGATGCCGCCGCCGATCACGGCGGCAATCAGGGAAGTCATGGCTGCGCCGCGCGCGATCCCCTCCAGCACTTCCGCTTCCGGCACTTGCGCGACAAGGTAGGCATTCAGCTCGGGAATGAAGGACGATGCCACCAGTTGTTCGCCTTCGGCGCCTTGGAAGCTGTCGGCCACGAAAGCTTCCCCGCCCAGCAAGCGCTTGGCCAGCGCTGGCGTCATGCCACGCATTTCGGCCAGCTGATGCTTGCCGTCCACCATTTGGAGATCGCGGTGAATCAGGATCGTGCCATTGGCGCGCACCAGGAAGACGTAACCGGACCGCCCCAGTTTGTAGTTGCGCACCGCTTCGGCCAGCGCATTGACGGACAGCCCAAGCCCGGCAACGGCTTGCTTGCCACCCGCCGTCTGGGAGCGTGTATTGATGAACAACATATACGTGTCGGCGCTGACATCCTTGTCAATGTCGAGCTGGTAGGCCGAGCTGCCAGACAGGAAGCCGTAGAACCACTGGTCGCTGGCCGCCTTCTCGTTCAGCGTGCGGTCGTAGCCCTTGTCTGTAAAGTACTTGCCGGTGCTGCGCGATACCCAGAATACGGTGGCGGCATTGTTTTTTGTCTTGAGGTTCTTTGCTTCCGTGATCCACGCAGCTACGCCACCGTCCGGCACGCCGGCTTCTTCCCAGGCGTGCAGGAAGGTGTTGTTGGCCAAGGTTTGCGATACCGCCAGCGGCGTGGCGATTTGGCGCAGCACGTCGTTGCGGATGGCCGCCACTTGCGCCGGCAACTCCAGCTTCAGCAAGCGCTCGCGCGCCGCCTGGCTGGTTTTCATGATGCTGAGGGTGGATGAGATGATGATGAACAGCAGCAGGCACAGGCCCATGCTGAGAAGAAGCTTGTGCCGGATGGACAAGCGGCGCAGCAATTCCATTCCAACTCCCCCGAGACAGTTGTTCTGCATGAAGCATAACAACGCCCGGGGGCGGCCACAATCAATCCCGTTGAATGTGGCGGATTCTCACAACAGCGACTGCTACTCGATTACAGCGCGCAGTTCGGCGACTTGCGCGGCCAGCGCGGCCACTTGCTCGCGCAGGGAAGCGACTTCCTGCTCCAGCTGCGCCACGCGGTCGGTACGGCTGCCACCGCCGTCGCCGGCTCCGCCGCCAAATGCTCCGGCGGTCGATTCGCGCGCCAGAGCTTCTTCGCCGCCCAGCAGGTGACCGTAGCGCGGTTCGCGCGAGCCTGGCGCCAGCGGCAGTTTGGACACCAGTGGCGGGTATTTGTCGATCAGGAATTGCAGGCCTGTTTCGACTTCGGCCACCGATTTGAATTCATGCATGCGGCCGGTGCGGGTGCGAATCTCGCCGGCCGTTTGCGGGCCGCGCAGCATCAGGATGGTGAGGATGGCTAACTTGTCCTGCTCCAGCGTCCATTTCATACGCATGCGGTGTTCGTACTTGACCACGCGGGCGCCGGACTGGCTGACCGTGCCCACCAGCTTGCGTTCACCCAGGCGCGCCAGCACGTCGGCCACGGTTTCCTCGCTGATCTGCATGACCGGCTCGCGGCTGGAGAGCTGGTTGCAGCCGTTGGTCAGGGCGTTCAGCGAGAGCGGATAGTTATCCGGCGTCAGGCCTTCTTTTTCGGCCAGCACCGCAAGCACGCGGATTTCAAACGGGTCCAATATTTCGTCCATGTCTTTTCCTTATTCGACCAGTTTGTTGAGTTCTTCGGTATCGAGCTTGTCGCATGGCTTGAGGTCTGGACAGGCCAGGCCAGCAGCCTTCATGGCTGCCGACAGGCGCTCGATCTGTTCTTCCTGCGCCACCGCGTGGGCGATCAAGCTATGCAAGGCTTTCGACAGCGGATCGTCGCCGTTGGCGGTCACGCCGTAGGATGAGAAGAGGCGCGACGCGGGCGATGGCGCCTGCTGTTTCTGCACCAGGTGGGCCGGGTTGCCGACGGCGGTTGCGCCGGCCGGCACGGGCTTCAGCACCACGGCATTGGAGCCGACCTTGGCGTATTCGCCGACCGTGAAGCCGCCCAGCACCTTGGCGCCGGCGCCGACGATGACGCCGCGCTCCAGCGTGGGGTGGCGTTTGGCGCCCGCGTGCAGCGAGGTGCCGCCCAGCGTGACGCCCTGGTAGATGGTGCAGTCGTCGCCGACTTCCGCCGTCTCGCCGATCACCACGCCGAAGCCGTGGTCGATGAAGACGCGGCGGCCGATGGTGGCGCCGGGGTGAATTTCAATGCCGGTGACAATGCGGGCGAGGTAGGAGATAAAGCGGCCCAGCCATTTCAGGCCGTGGGTCCAGCACCAGTGCGCCCAGCGGTGCATGACGATCGCCTGCAGGCCAGGGTAACAGGTCAGCACCTCCCAGCCATTGCGAGCGGCAGGATCGCGCTCGATGATGCTGCGGATATCGTCACGGAGGTGGTCAAACATGTTGGTGCTATGGCGTACTGTTGTTCAGGCGGACATCATAGCGCATCCTCCGCCACCCTGCAGAGCGGCGGAGTAGAGGGTTGGCTCAGCGCAGAGGCGCCAGGCGCTTGTCCACGGCGTCACGGATCAAGGCGAAGAAGGCCTTGTGATGGAACACGTGCATGCCCAGCACCTCAACTTCGGTAATGCCCTGCTCCAGGCGGAAGGCCACACCGAATTTGCGCAAATGCGTTTCGACGGTCGCCATGCGCTCCAGCGTGTTGAGCGGCTGCGCACGGCTCCCCTGGTGTGCCGCCAGGGTGCGCGCAAGACGGGCCTGGTGCAGGCGCAGCATGTCGGCCAGAGGAATGTCCGGATCGAGCGAGAGGACGTCGACCCGCGGACCGCTGCTGAACATGCTCTTGCCGCGGTTGGCAGCCGTCAGCAGCAGCGTGCCGTCTTCCAGCTCGCTGAAAATGCGCACCAGCTGCAGCGTCTTGACGGTTTCCGCCGTCAACGCCACGCTGCCGGCGGCATCGCTCCACAACTGCCCTTGGCATTGGGCTTTCAGCATGCGCGTGTTCCACGGATTGTCGAAGCCCGTCTGCAACTGCAGGCCGCACTCGAGCAGGGCCGGTGCAATCTCGGCGAACCAGGGGTTGACGCCGCCCGGCAGTTTCGCGGCGTCCTGCGGCACCAGCTCGACGGGGTCGAAACTGAGCAGGCCGACGACCTGGTCGGCAATTTTTTCCGCCATGCCGGAAAGCTCGGCCAACTGCTCCGCATCCGGCCCCGCGTCCTGGTCTTCCTGCTGCTGCTCCCATTGCCCGCACAGGGCCTCAAGCTCGGCGTCATCACCGGCATTGCCCATTTCAGGGAAGCGTCCGCGCATCTCCTTCAACTTGGCGGCGGCTTCGCGCATGGCCGCCAACTGGCCTTCCTGCACGGCGCGGCGGCCGCCGGCGCATTGTTCTGCCTCGCGCCGGCTTTCCTCCGCCGAATCGGTAAGGGATTCGCGCTCTTCCTCGTCGGTCGCAGCGGCGGCGGCACGGTCCCAGGCCACTGCGGCCTGGGCGTAGGCGGCGGCCGCCGCTTCGTAACGGGACAAGCTGCGCAGCAGGCCGGCCTGCAGGTCAAGCAGCTCGCCTTCGTCGGCCAGGCCGGGCACGGCGGCGATTGCGTCCAGCGCTTGCATGACTGTGGCTGCGTGATACCGGGTGCCGTTGGCATCTTCGAAGAAACCGGCAGGAATCTGTTCGCTTTCCAGCCAGCCGCTGGCCGAGTGGGCGATGAATTTGGCTTCCGCCTTCAACAGGCCGGCATGCGTGGGATTGGCGGCCAGGGCGGACAGGATGAATTCGTAGGGAAGCCAGGCCGATTCCAGGGCCATGTTTTCCATGGTCGACAGCAGCTGCAGGGTGAACGGGGCGTCGGCGGCATGCGCGGCGGCCAGGGTGCGCAGGGATGCGATTGTTTCGTTCTTGATCTGAAGGGTCAGGGCTTCCAGGCGGGGATCGGGCTCGTAGTCCTCTTCTTCTTCCTCGTCTTCGTCGACTTCTTCGCCGTCCTCTTCGTTGAGGCCGAGCTGCTCTTCGGCCAGTGCGTGCGCCCAGCGGTATTGAATGCGCAGGCCTTTGAGGGCGCTGTCGCGGTCGGATGGGTCGAGGCGCGCTGCTGCCAGCCAGTCGACGCAGGCGCTTATGACTTCGTAGCCGCCTTCCAGAAGGCGCGCTCTGAGGCGGTATGCCTCGGCTTCGCCGGGATGGGCGGCGAGGTAGGTGTCGAGCCGCGCACGCACTTCGTCGTAATCTGCTTCATCGTCGAAAACCTGTTCTACCAGGTTGCCTAGATCTTTCAGGGACGCTGCCATGGGGGCTCCGTTTGTTGGGTTATTTGTCTGCTGCAAAACCGGTAAATCGGTGTCTGACCCGCAGGGTCAGACACCTTTACGCGGCGGCCGCGGCCCCGTGTCAGACCCTGTGGGTCTACCACAGTCTTACCGGTTTTTAGCCTTCGCGAGCAATACGCTGGCGGCGCGCTTCGTACAGGCACACGCCCGACGCTACCGACACGTTCAGCGATTCAACCGAGCCGAACATCGGGATCGATACCAGAATATCGCAGGTCTCGCGCGTCAGGCGGCGCATGCCCTCGCCTTCCGAACCCATGACGATCGCGGTCGGGCCGGAGTAATCGCCTTCGTACAGGCCTTTTTCGCCGTCGTCCGACGTGCCGATCAGCCAGATATCGCGCTCTTTCAGCTCGCGCAGGGTGCGCGCCAGATTGGTCACGGTGATGAACGGTACGGTCTCCGCCGCGCCCGACGCCACTTTCGCGGCAGTCGCGTTCAGGCCCACCGAACGGTCCTTCGGTGCGATCACCGCATGCGCGCCGGCGCCGTCGGCCACGCGCAGGCAAGCGCCCAGGTTGTGCGGGTCGGTAATGCCGTCCAGGACCAGCAGCAGCGGCGGGCCTTCCACCGCGTCCAGCAGTTCATCCAGGTTGCGCGCCAGCGCCAGCTGGGACGCGAATGCGATCACGCCCTGGTGGCGGCGGGTGCCGACGATCTTGTCGAGGCGCTCGGATTCCACCGGCATCACGCGCACGCCGGCCGATTTCGCGTTGGCGATCAGGTCTTTCATGCGGCGGTCGTCGCGGGCCTGGTCGAAGAAGATCTCTTCAACGCTGGAAGCTTCGTGGCGCAGGCGAGAGGTAACGGCGTGGAAGCCGAAAATCATTTTGTTCTTGGACATCGTAGTTCTCAAAATAAGTCCGGCGCCGAAGCGCCGGACGGGTGCTTATCGTTTTTTCTTAGGCTTGGCAGCCTTGGTCACGCGATTGGCGCTGGCCTTCGGCTTGGCTTTGGGCTTGGCGGCTTTGCCGGCCGTTGGCGCCGCCGGTGCATAGGCGGGAGCGGCCTTGCCGCGCTTGGCCGGGGCGCGTGCCGGCGACCGGGTCGGCGCTCGGGTCGGCGCTTCTTCGCGCGCCGAGATCGATGGCGCAGCAGCGCCGCGTGCCGGCTTGTGCTTGCGCGCCGCCGGTTGTTCGCCGTCGTCGAAGCCGTCGAAATCGCCGAGCGAGCCAACCGGGCCGCCGCCTTTGCGGGAGCCCTTCTTGCCTTGCGGCGGCAAGGTCGACACCTCGCTGTCAGCCAGGCGCAGGTCGATCTTGCGCGATTCCAGGTCGACACGGACGACCTGCACATTGACGCGGCCGGTCAGCTGGTAACGCTTGCCGGTGCGTCCGCCGCGCAGTTCGTGGCGGGCGTCGTCATACTCGAAGAAGTCGGCGCCCAGGTCCGTGATGTGCACCAGGCCTTCCACGAACAGCTGGTCCAGCTGCACGAAGATGCCGAAGTTGGTCACGCCCGTGATGATGCCGCTGAACTCTTCGCCCAGCTTGTCCTGCATGAAGTAGCACTTCAACCAGGCTTCCACGTCGCGCGACGCTTCGTCGGCGCGGCGCTCGTTGGCCGAGCAGTGCACGCCCAGCGCGTCCCAGATGGTCAGGTCGCCCTTGGATTTCGCTTCCTTGCCGTCCTGCTTGTCCTTCAATGCCTGGCGCCGCGCGGCGTTGGACACGGTGGTGTTCAGTACCGATTTGTCGCCGATCTTCGGCTCGTACTTCTTGCCGGCCAGGATCGCCTTGATGGCGCGGTGGGTCAGCAAGTCGGGATAGCGGCGGATCGGGCTGGTGAAGTGGGCATAGGCCTCATACGCCAGGCCGAAGTGGCCGATATTGTCCGGGCTGTAGACCGCCTGCTGCATGGAGCGCAGCAGCATGGTCTGCAGCAGCTGCGCATCCGGGCGCTCCTTGATCTTCTTCATCAAGTCGGCGTAATCGCGGGCCACCGGCGTATCGCCGCCGCCCAGGGACAGGCCGAGCTGCTTCAGGAAGTCGCGGACTTGCGTCAGCTTTTCCTTGGTCGGGCCGGCGTGGATACGGTAGGTGCCCGGGTGCTTGTGGCGCAGCAGGAGGTCCGCCGCGCACACGTTCGCCGCCAGCATGCATTCTTCGATCAGTTTGTGCGCATCGTTGCGGGTGCGCGGGATGATCTTTTCGATCTTGCCGGCAGGGTTGCAGACGATATAGGTTTCGGTGGTCTCGAAATCGATGGCACCGCGTTCCTGGCGCGATTTCTGCAGCGCATGGTAGACGTCGTACAGGTTCTGCAGATGCGGCACGATTTCCGCGCGGCGCGCCGCTTCCGGGCCCTTGGTGTTGCCCAGGATGGACGCCACTTCGGTATAGGTCAGGCGCGCAGCCGAGTGGATCACGGCTGGATAGAACTGGTAAGCCTTCAACTCGCCGTCGGCGGTGATCACGGCGTCGCACACCAGGGTCAGGCGGTCGACGCGCGGGTTCAGCGAACACAGGCCGTTGGAGAGCTTCTCCGGCAGCATCGGGATCACGCGGCGCGGGAAGTAGACCGAGGTGCTGCGCTCGATGGCGTCGCCATCCAGGCCGTCGTTCGGTTTGACGTAATGCGATACGTCGGCGATTGCCACGATCAGGCGGAAGGCCTTGCTGCGGCCGATTTTCACCGGCTCGCAATACACGGCATCGTCAAAGTCGCGCGCATCTTCGCCGTCGATGGTCACCAGCGGGATGTCGCGCAGGTCGACGCGCTCGCCCCAATCGGCTTCATGCACCACGTCCGGCAGCTTGGAAGCCTGCTTCAGCGCGGCGTCCGAGAAGATATGCGGCACGCCGAACTTGCGCACGGCGATTTCAATTTCCATGCCCGGGTCGTCCATATCGCCCAGCACTTCGACGATCCGGCCGGACGGCTGCTTGAAGCGGCCCGGCTGCTCGGTCAGTTCAACGCTGACGATCTGGCCCGACTTGGCTTTGCCGACCGCGCCCTGCACCAGGATATCCTGGCTGATACGCTTGTCTTCCGGCGCCACGACCCACGCGCCGTTCTCCTTCAGCAGGCGGCCGATGATGTGGGTGGTGCCGCGTTGCACCACTTCGACAATGGTGCCTTCCGGGCGGCCACGGCGGTCGACGCCGATGACGCGTCCCAGCACCTTATCCCCGTGCAGTACCTTCTGCATCTCGCGCTCGGCCAGGAACAGGTCTTCGCCCGGTTCGTCGGGAATCAGGAAACCATAGCCATCGCGGTGGCTGGACACGCGCCCAGCGACGAATTCGGAGTGATCCGCGAGTACGTAGAAGCCGCCGGTGTCCGAGCGGATCTGGCCGTCGCGCTCCATGGCGTTCAGGCGCCGCGTCAGCACGGCGTGGGATTCGGATTTGACTTTGAGCGACAGCGCCAGCGTGCGCAGGTCGAGCGGCGCCTTGGCGCTACGGAAGATGCCGAGAATCTCTTCGCGGCTAGGAATGATATGAGTGGAGTTCAAAAGGTCTTCAGTAATCTTTTTATTAGTAGGTAGTGTAACAGGAAGGGCCGCGTACAAAAATCTTTCACAAGCCCTTTGACTTCGGCTGAGTTTCCTCTATAATTCTGGCTCTCGCAGCGATGCGGGAACGGCGAGTCGATGTGCAGCGTGGAATGAAAGTTCATCTGGCGCAAAACTCACCAAAGCAGTATGATAGCAGATGTTGTTGCTAATGCCCACGTGGCGGAATTGGTAGACGCGCATGGTTCAGGTCCATGTGCCGCGAGGTGTGGGGGTTCGAGTCCCTCCGTGGGCACCAAAAATTCCGCAGAGAAGCCGCTGATCTTTCAGCGGCTTTTTTGTTTTCCGGCGTCGGATTTCTTGACGCGCCGCCCCTCCTCCCCGTTTCCAGCCCCGGCCAGCAGTCGCCGCGCATGGTTCTTGCGGCAGCCTCCTTACCCATCAATTTGAAGGAGACCGCCATGAAAACCCTTCTCGCCGGCTTGTTGCTGGCTGCCGGCACGGCATCGGCTGCGCCGGTATTCCACTTCAATTACCTCGCCGGCACCTCGATTCAGGCGCAACAAGGCTTCCAGGCCGCCGCCGCGCGCTGGTCGAGCTTATTGAACGACAATGTGACGATAAATTTGACGGTCGGGTTCAACTCCCTTGGCGGCGGCATCCTCGGCCAGGCGGCCTCAGCGGAAGACTTCCATACTTACGCCTCCGTCCGCAACGCCCTCGCGGCCGACGCCACCTCCGCCGCCGATGCAACCGCCGTGGCCCATCTGCCAGGCGGCTCATCGTTCGGCATGCTGATCAACCGCACCGCCAATAACCCCTATGGCGCCGGCAGCCCCATCCCCTACATCGACCACAACGGCGACGCCAACAACCAACTGCTCTACATTGCCAACGCTGAAGCCAAGGCCCTCGGCCTGGCGGTCACGCCGCAAACGCTGCAGGGATGCATCGGCAATTGCGACGGCTTCATCCAATTCAACAGCGATTTCAATTTCGACTTCAATCCCAACAACGGCACCGACGCCAATGCCTTCGACTTTGTCGGCGTGGCCTCGCATGAAATCGGCCACGTGCTGGGCTTCATCAGCGGCGTCGATATCCTCGACTACAACTCGCCCCCGGTCAACGGACCGTTCGAGGACAATGAATTCACCTATGCGTCGACGCTCGACCTGTTCCGCTACTCCGCCGCCAGCGCCGCCCAGGGCGTGATCGACTGGACCGCCGACGCCCGCAGCAAATACTTTTCACTCGATGGCGCCACGGTCGGACCGCAATTTTCCACCGGCGAGAATTTCGGCGACGGCCGCCAGGCCAGTCACTGGAAGGACGACCTCTTCATCGGCCTGATGGATCCAACCGCCGGCATGGGCGAAACTCTGCACATCAGCGGCAACGACGTGCTGGCCATGGACGCCATCGGCTGGAACGTTGCCGCCATTCCCGAACCTTCGGGCTGGGCCATGCTGGGCGCCGGTTTGCTGTTACTGGTGGCGCGCCA
Source organism: Pseudoduganella violaceinigra DSM 15887 (assembly GCF_000425385.1). Lineage (GTDB taxonomy): Bacteria > Pseudomonadota > Gammaproteobacteria > Burkholderiales > Burkholderiaceae_D > Rugamonas > Rugamonas violaceinigra. Next base: position 146,102 of record NZ_KE384357.1, read on the forward strand.
GCGTGGTCGTTCCGGCAAACTTTCATAAATGGCTTGACCAACGCGCCTGCAGCCATTACTATGCGTGCCTCGTTGCAGAACAACGCAACAATGCCCACGTGGCGGAATTGGTAGACGCGCATGGTTCAGGTCCATGTGCCGCGAGGTGTGGGGGTTCGAGTCCCTCCGTGGGCACCAAAAATTCCGCAAAAAAGCCGCTGATCATTCAGCGGCTTTTTTGTTTTCCGGAGCCGCAAACGGAAAACGAAGAAAACGCAGAAAGTTGCAGGAAAAAACCAATTAAGGCTTGACCAATCCGGACCCGGCCATTAATATGCGTGCCTCTGTTGCAGACAACACCGCAACGGAGAGTTGAAGAAGTTAGCGCCCACGTGGCGGAATTGGTAGACGCGCATGGTTCAGGTCCATGTGCCGCAAGGTGTGGGGGTTCGAGTCCCTCCGTGGGCACCAAGCGCTACCTTCTGAGACAAATGCAGTACCAGTGCCCACGTGGCGGAATTGGTAGACGCGCATGGTTCAGGTCCATGTGCCGCAAGGTGTGGGGGTTCGAGTCCCTCCGTGGGCACCAAGAATTCCGCAAAAAAGCTCCCTTCGGGGAGCTTTTTTCATTTCCGCGGCGCTTACACCGACAATGCCGCTTCCACTGCCTGCGAAACACTGCGGGTCGGGCGGCCGATCAGCTTCTCCAGCGCCTTCCCATCATCGAACAAGCCGCCGCGCGCTGTGCCGGCATCCGAATCGGCCAGCAACTCAGGCCATGGGGCCGGCACGCCCACGCCAGCCAGCACGCCGGCAAACTCCGCCTGCGGCAATTCGCGGTACACGGCCGCCTTGCCGGACTGGCGCGCTGCTTCCGCGGTCAGTTCCGCCAGCGTGAACGAGGTGCTGCCCGCCAGCTCATAGACCTGCTGCGGCGCTTCGGCCGTCAGCACGGCGACAGCGGCAGCGGCATAATCGGCGCGGGCGGCGGCCGAAACACGCCCCTCGCCGGCGCTGCCAACCATCTCGCCGCGCTGCGCGGCGCCGGCGATGCGGCCGTTGAAGTTCTCGAAATACCAGCCGTTGCGCAGTAAGGAATACGCCAGGCCGCTGGCGCGGATGGCCGCCTCGGTGGCGACATGCTCCTCCGCCAGACGCAGCGGCGAGCTGTCGGCGCGCAGGATGCTGGTGTAGGCCAGCAGCTTCACCCCGGCGCGTTTTGCCGCGTCGACCACGGCACGGTGCTGCGCGGTGCGCTTGTCCACCACATTGGCCGAGACCAGCAGCACGCGCTCGGCGCCCGCCAGTGCGGCGTCCAGGCTGGCGGCATCCTCATAGTCCGCGCGGCGCACTTGCACACCGCGCGCCGCCAGGTGCGCCGCCTTGGACGGGTCGCGCACCGCCGCCACGATGTGCGACGCCGGCACTTTCGCCAGCAGGCCTTCCACCACCAATTGACCCAATGCGCCCGTGGCGCCAGTTACGACGATCATGTTTTTCTCCTTGGTTGAAAACGATGTAGGGCTATAATAGGATCAACACTAACTTTTCGTAAGTACGTACTTTTTGGTAAGTATGGAAAAAACTTCAAAATCCCTGCGGGCCGCCCTCTCCCGCCAAGCCCGGCAGCCGGGCAATGTCCTGGCGCCGGAATGCCCATCGCGGGCGGTCTTAAGCCATGTAACCAGCCGCTGGGGCGTCCTGGTGCTGGTGGTGCTATTGGGCGGCATGCACCGCTTCAGCCAGTTGCGCAAGGAAGTGGGCGGCGTCAGCGAAAAAATGCTGGCGCAAACCCTGGTTGCGCTGGAGGGCGACGGTTTCGTGCTGCGCACCGCCCTGCCCGAGATTCCGCCCCATGTGGAATACAGCCTGACGCCGCTGGGGCGCGAAGTCGCCGAGCGCCTGGAGGTGCTGGTCGACTGGATTGAGGACAACCTGCCACGCATCCTCGCACCTCAGGAAGAAGCCGAGGCAAGCTTGTAATACACTGGCAGAGTGGAACCGAATAACACTATCCTCGTCGCTACCGGTACCAGCCTCGATGTGGCGGCGCTGGAGCTGGCGCTTGCCACGCACCAGTACCGCGTCGAATCGGTCACCAGCGGCGATCACGCGCTGCAGGTGGCGGCTGGCGGCGGCGTCGCCCTGGTATTGCTGGACACCGCCCTGGCAGGCAGCGCCGCGCTCGAACTGACGGGCCAATTGACCCAGGCCGACGCCAACCGCCGCATCCCGGTGCTGCTGATGTCGCACCGTCCCTCCCAGGAGGAACAGCAGCGCGCCGCCCGCGCCGGCGCCGACGGCTATTTCAGCCTGCCGCTGGCCACCACCAGCGTGGTCGACCACGTCCTGTTCGCCCTGCAGGGCCAGCGCATCGGCGGCTTCGACCTGGAGGTGAACTACCACATGATGGCGGCCTCCTCGCCGGATGCGGTGATGCTGATCGATATGGACAGCGGCCACCCGGTCGACCTGAACCACCGCGCCGAGCAGCTGCTCGGGCGAAACGCCCTGGAACTGCTGACCGCTCCCTTGTCGGCCCTGTGCGACCAGGCCGAACTCAATGTCATGATGCAGAGCGTCCTGGCGGGCGAGTTGAAGGTGCACCGTATCGCCTTCCGCCACAGCAGCGGGCGCCCGGTCGACTGCAATGTGCGCGGCGTGCGCATCGCCAAGCCGGGCCGGCGCCTGTTCCATATCCGCATGGTCGACGTCACCGGCACCCAGCGTGCCGAGGCCTTGCGCGTCGGCCAGGAACAGCTGCTGGAAATGATGGCGCGCGGCGTACCGCTGGACGATACGCTGCACAAACTGGTGCGCCTGGTCGAATCCCAGTCGCCGGGCGTGCTGTGCTCCGTCATGCTGCTGGCGGCGGACGGCCAGCATATGCATTGCGCCTGCTGCCCCAGCCTGCCGGCCGCCTACGCCGCCCTGCTGGAGGGCTTGGCGATCGGCCCGGGCGTGGGCTCCTGCGGCACCGCCATGCACCGGCGCGAAGCCGTGGTGGTGTCGGACATCGAAAACGACCCGCTGTGGGCACCATACGCGGAACAGGTGCGCGAATACGGCCTGCGTGCCTGCTGGTCCATGCCCATCATGCAGGACGAGCACACCGTGCTGGGCTCCTTCGCCATGTACTACCGCACCGTGCGCCACCCGGACGCGGACGAACAGCGCTTGATCGGCGTCGCCAGCCACTTGGCCAGCATCGCCATCGAACGTGCGCGGCGCGAGGTGGAGTTGGAGCGCCACCGCAGCCACCTGGAAGAACTGGTCGAAGCCCGCACCGCCGAGCTGACACGCGCCAAGCAGCATGCGGAGCTGACCAATGAGGAGCTGCAAGCGGCGCTGGAGAATCTCAGCCTGACGCAGGAAGAACTGGTCCGGCGCGACAAGCTGGCCGCCCTCGGCTCGCTGGTGGCGGGCGTGGCCCACGAACTGAATACGCCGATCGGCAACAGCCTGGTTACCGCCTCCACCCTGGCCGACCAGACGGCGTCGCTGAGCGGCCAGATCGACGCCGGCATCCGCCGCTCGGAGCTGGACGCCTACCTGGAGCGGGCGCGCGAGGCGGGCGACATCATCCAGCGCAACCTGCAACGGGCCGCAAAGCTGGTGGCAAGCTTCAAGGAGATTGCCGTCGACACCACCGACGCCCAGCGCCGCCGCTTCTTCCTCGACGAGCTGCTGCAGGACATGCTGGCGCCGCTCTGGGCCAGCCTGCCGCAGCCGCGCCCCAACTTGGTGCTGGACGTGGTGCCCGGCCTGCAACTGGACAGCTACCCCGGATCCCTCAGCCAGGCGCTGGCCCACCTGGTCGACAACTGCATCGTGCACGCCTTCAGCACGGCGCCCGGCGGCGAGCCGACGGTCACCATTACCGCCAGCGCCCAAGGCAGCGACGTCCTGCTCTCGGTGGCCGACAATGGCGCCGGCATCGCCGCGGAACACCTGCGCCGGGTATTCGACCCCTTCTTCACCACGCGCCTGGGCGCCGGCCAGTCCGGCCTTGGCCTGTACATCACCCACAATATCGTGACCGGCGTGCTGGCCGGGCATATCACCGCCGCCAGCACCCCGGGCTGCGGCAGCACCTTCACCATCCGGCTTCCTGCCGCCGCCCCGCTATGAAACGCCGCCTCGCCGTCCTGCTGCTGGCCATTACCGCCGCCGGCTCCACCCTCGCCCGCCCGGCCTGGTGGTATCTGTACCAGAGCCGCATCGACGGCCAGCGCGCCTGTTCGCAAACGCCGCTTGGCAAGGGCTGGCTGCAAATGGCCGGGCCGTTTGAAGATCCCCATTGCGAAAAGTTGGTGCGTACTAAATAATGAAGGCAGAGCAAGAAGCAGCGCCATCCCACCTAGAACAAAGGAGACCGTATGTTTCAGAACCCCGAGCAGTTCGCCAACGCCACCAAGACGCTGTTTGAATTCCAGCTGGAGACCTTCAACACCTTGACCAACCGCGCCATGCAAGGGGTGGAGCAAGCGGTGACCCTGAATATCGCCACGGCGCGCAAGGCGCTGGACGAGCAGATCGACGCCAGCCGCAAGGTCAGCGCCTCCGTCTCGCCGCAGGAAGCCATGGGTGTCATCACTGCCCGCCTGCAGCCCGGCATGGCCGCCACCAACGCCTACAACCAGCAGCTGGGCGCCCTGCTGAGCGAAATGTCGAACGACTTCCACAAAGCCGCCGACGCCCACCTGGCCGAGGCCAAATCCAACCTCAGCGCCCTGATTTACGACGTAACCCAGAATGTGCGCCCCGGTTCGGACAACGCGGTGCAGATTGTCAAAACAGCCATTGATAACGCCTTCAAAGGCTATGAACAGGTGACCCAGGCCACGCGCGACGCCGTCACCGCCTTCGAACAGCAATTAGAAAAAGTCAACTCCTCCGGCAAAAAGTGACAGCGTGGCGGGTGACGCGTTATACTGTATATAAATACAGTTTTCGCGTCGCCTCGCCTGCATGAACCAAATCCTTGAAAATCCGTTCTACTACCTGGACAACTTCCACCAGGTCCTGCACTGGATTGGCGAGCGCTATAGCGACCTGCTGACGGAAGAAGAGGCCGGATTCCTCGCCTGTTTCCCCACCTTGCCCCAGCCATCGCGCGCCCTGTTCGTGCGCATGGTGATGCGCAAGGGGGAGCTGTTCCGTGCCTCCAAGTTGAGCTATCCCGAGATCGGCTGCACGATTGCCGCCGCCGCGCCGCTGGTCGGGCAAGGCTGGGTGGTACAGGACCCGGAGCTGACGCTGGACGAGCTGTTCGAGCTGCTGCAAAAGCCCGAAATCACGCGCGTCTTCGCCTTGAGCGGCGCCGAGCGCAGCGCCCGCAAAGCCGAGCAGCTGGAAGCCCTGCGCGAGCGCCACGCGGGCCGCCACCGCTTCACGGCCTGGTTTGCCGATGCCGGCGACCAGGTCTACCACATTCTTTCCAAGCCCCTGTGCGACCGCCTGCGGCTGATCTTCTTCGGTAACTTCCACCAGGACTGGTCGGAGTTCGTGCTGTCCAACCTGGGCATCTACCGTTACGAAAAAGTCGAATTCTCGCCCGCCGCGCGCGGCTTCCGCTCGCGCCGCGACATCGACGACTACCTGGCCCTGCACGCCTGCCGCGAACGATTCGGCGCAGGCGAAGACCCGCTGCAGTTGGCGCGCGAACTACCGGCCCTGGTGGGCGACAACGAATGGCTGCACAGCCGCCGCCAGAAGATGCTGTTCCAGTTCGGCCAGCAGACGGAAAAGCTGGGCAACTGGGCCGGCGCCTTTGAACTGTACGAACAATGCGCCTACCCCGGCGCCCGCGCCCGCGCCATCCGCGTACTGGAGAAGGACGAACGCCTCGGCCTGGCCTACGAATGGCTGCAGCGCGCGCAGGCCGCGCCTGAAAGCGAGGCCGAACGCCAGCAATTGCTGCGCATGGCGCCGCGCCTGCGCCGCAAGCTTGGCCATATGCGCGAACCGTCGCACGCGCTGACGCCGGTCGAGCGCATCGACCTGGTGCTGCCGATGCCGGCCGAAGATTGGTGGGTGGAAGGCGTCGTGCGCGACCACTTGTGGCAGGACGAGGCGCCCTGCTTTTATGTGGAAAATGCCCTGGCCAACTCCCTGTTTGGCCTGCTGTGCTGGGACGCGGTATTTGCCGCCATTCCCGGCGCCTTCTTCCATCCCTTCCACCATGGTCCTGCCGACTTGCACAGCGCCGACTTCCAGCACCGCCGCGCCGCCCTGTTCGACGCTTGTTTCGCCAAGCTGGAAGACGACAGCTACCGCGACGCCATCCGCACCAACTTCGTCGCCAAGGCCGGCCTGCAGTCGCCCTTCGTCTACTGGGACGCGATCGACGGGGAACTGCTTGAATTGGCGCTGGACTGCATTCCCGCCGCCCACCTGAAGCGGTGGTTCGAGCGCATCCTGCTGGATATCAAGGCCAACCGCAGCGGCTTCCCGGACCTGATCCGCTTCTGGCCCGAAGAACGGCGCTACCAGATGGTGGAAGTCAAAGGCCCCGGCGACCGCCTGCAGGACAACCAGCTGCGCTGGATCGACTACTGCGCCGAGCACGGCATGCCGGTCTCCGTCTGTTACCTGGCGTGGCAAGAATGAGCTATACGATTGCCGTCCGCGCCCTGTGCGAGTTCACCGCCAAGCAAGGCGACCTGGACCTGCGCTTCACGCCCACGCCGACCGCCCAGGAAGGCATCGAGGGCCACGCCATCGTCACCAGCCGCCGCGACGACGACTATGAGCGCGAGCTCAGCCTGTCCGGCGACTTCGGCCCGCTGCACGTGCGCGGCCGCGCCGACGGCTACAATCCGCGCAAGAACCAGCTTGAGGAAATCAAGACTTACCGCGGCGATTTGTCGCGCCAGCCCGCCAACCACCGCATCCTGCACTGGGCCCAGCTCAAGGTCTACGGCCACCTGCTGTGCGAAGCCCGCGGGTTGAGCGCACTGCGCCTGGCACTGGTCTATTTCGACATCGGCACGCAGAAAGAAACCGTCTTGACCGAGGAAGCCGACGCCGCCTCGCTGCGCGCCTTCTTCGAAGACCAGTGCGGCCGCTTTATCGCATGGGCCGAACAGGAACTGGCGCACCGCAGCGCGCGCGACGAGCAATTGCGTGCCTTGCGCTTCCCGCATGCAGACTTTCGCCCCGGCCAGCGCCAGCTTGCCGAAGCAATGTACAAAGCCAGCGCACGCGGCTGCTCGCTGCTGGCACAGGCGCCGACTGGCATCGGCAAGAGCATCGGCAGCATTTTCCCGATGCTGAAGGCCAGCGCCGAGCATGGCCTGGACAAGGTGTTCTTCCTGGCCGCCAAGACCAGCGGCCGCAGCATGGCGCTCGGCGCCGTGGAAACAATCAAGCGCAGCGCCCCCTTATTGCCGCTGCGCGCGCTCGAACTGGCAGCCAAGACCACCGCCTGCGAAAACCCGGACAAGGCCTGCCACGGCGAATCATGCCCGCTGGCGCAAGGCTTCTACGACCGTCTGCCGGCCGCCCGCGCCGCCGCCCTGCAAAAGCCGATGCTGGACCGCGCCTCGGTGCGGGAAGCCGCTCTGGAGCACCAGGTCTGCCCCTACTACCTGCAGTCGGAACTGGTGCGCTGGGCCGACGTAGTGGTGGGCGACTACAACTACTACTTCGACATCAGCGCCATGCTCTACAGCCTGACGCAGATGAACGGCTGGAAGGTCGGCGTACTGGCGGACGAAGCGCACAATATGGTCTCGCGCGCCCGCAAAATGTACTCCGCCGAAATGGACCATGTGCGCCTGCGGGTGCTGCGCAAGACGGCGCCCGAAGCGCTGCGCAAGCCGCTCGACCGCGTGCACCGGCAATGGAGCGCGCTGGAAAAGGAGCAGGAAGCCGAATATTCCAGCCACGCCGAACTGCCCGAAAAATTCATGGCCGCGCTGCAAACGGCATGCACCGAGATCGGCGACTACATGGCTGAACATCCGGCCTGGTTCGATGCCGACGTGCTGGACTTCTATTTCAACGCCCTGCTGTTCGGCCGCCTGGCGGAAAGCTTCGGCGAACATTCGATGTTCGACATCGAGAAAACCGACGGCGGGCGAGGCGCTGGCGCCAGCAGGATCAATTCCGTGCTCTGCATCCGCAACATCCTGCCCGCGCCTTTCCTGAAGCAGCGCTTCGAAGCCGCGCATGCGGTCGCGCTGTTTTCCGCCACCTTAAGTCCCTGGAACTATTATGCGGACACGCTCGGTATGCCGGCCGATACCGCCTGGGTCGATGTCGCCTCGCCATTTGACGCGCAGCAGCTGCAAGTGCACATCGCCAGCCATATCTCTACCCGCTACCAGCACCGCGGCCGTTCGCTGGGCCCCATTGCCACCCTGATGGGCGAGCAATACCAACGCCAGCCGGGCAATTACCTAGCCTTTTTCAGCAGCTTCGATTACATGGAAAAGGTCGCCGACCTGTTCGCAGCGCAGCACCCGGACGTGCCGCAATGGCGCCAGGAACGACGCATGGATGAAAGCGCACGCGACGCCTTCCTGGCCCGCTTCCGCGAAGGCGGCCAAGGCGTCGGCTTTGCCGTGCTGGGAGGCTCGTTCGGCGAAGGCATCGACCTGCCGGGCGACCGCCTGATCGGCGCCTTCATCGCCACGCTTGGCCTACCCCAGATCAACCCCGTCAACGAGCAAATCAAGGCCCGCATGGAGGCCACTTTCGGCGCGGGCTATGACTACACCTACCTCTATCCCGGCCTGCAAAAAGTCGTCCAGGCAGCCGGGCGCGTGATCCGCACGACCAGCGACCGCGGAACGGTCCACCTTATCGACGACCGCTTCGGCCGGCCGGAAGTCCAGGCCCTGCTTCCCGCCTGGTGGCAGCTCGACTCGCGAAACCTGGTTTAGCGCGTGCGTTGTCCGGAACCGCACAGCAAGGCGTGGTTTTCCTTGCGCTGCTGGATGACGGCCTGGCGTTCTTCCTCGGTGGCGGCGACGCCGTTCCTGAAACTGATCGACTTGGTCTTTTCAGCAAAAACGATCTGCTGCGCGTCGCGGGTGCACATTTCCTCGTCCGTCATCGCCTTGTTCGAGCGATGCATGCTGGGGTTGTACGGGGATTTACTGGCATTTCGCGCCGCGACATCGTCCGCTTCCCGGTTCGCGTTCTCACGCACCAGGCGGCGTTCACGCGATTCGCGTTCGCGCTGGCGCCAATCGTCGCTTGCGGGTGCTGCCCGCTGCGGCGCCTGTTCAACAGCCAATTCCTTGCTGTTGACGCCTTCCTGGGGCCGGTCAGAGTAATGGACTTTACCGCTGGCGTCGGTCCACTTATACAGTTGCGCATGTGCCGGCACGGAGGCCAGCGCGATCATTAAAGCTAATACGGTCTTCATGCCGGGAGTATATGAAAAACCAAGCCCTCCGTTTCTCTCACATTCTCACTTTATTCAAGCATCTACCAACATTTGGACCTCATTAAGGCCGGCAAGGGCCGCCGCAATGAAGAAATACTTCAATTCGGCGACGCCCTGTTCGTCCCCGGGCTGCGGCGAGTCGTCCAAATTATCTTTAGGACTGAAGTCGTCATTCAGGAAGCCCAGGAAATAAGCAACCAACTTCGCATGGGCGGGCGCCAGGTCGCCAACATTGAATGCCATATGCAGTATCTGGCTCGAGGTAATGCGCGTCTTTTTGGAGAAGAAACCGCCCCATTTCCGTTCCGCCGGAAGGTTGGCCTCGTAAAGTTCCTTACGGCCGCGCGCGGCATCGATAGCGGCGCCATCAAATTGGAAATCGTTGATCGCGCGGGTCAGCAGGAGGCCGCGTGGGGAATCCAGATCGTCCGGCAAGCGGGACACCAGCCAGCGCTCCGTGCTTGCCGACAGCGGATAGTGCACCGCACCTCCGCATCCGAAATCGTCGTTTCGCACGTTGGCAGGACAGGCGACGCAGTGCTGCTTAAGCGCATTCAGCGGAGCCGATTCCTCGATCAGGTCTCCGATACGCATCTGAGTCTCCTCAGGTCCCTCGGGACGCTGCATGATCGTCTGGAAAGTCCAGTCGGATTCAGGCTTGCTCTTGTCGACCTTTGGATCCTTGCGCATCACTTCCGCCACCATGGACGCGCGATTGCGCGCCTTGATCATTCGAAGGAGGTCGGCATCGGAAACTGCTTCGCGCACTTGGCAAGGAAAAGATGCAAAATAGTCAATCGCCATGGATTTTCACACTTATGGACAGGATTTTTCGGACACGATGAATTGGAAGGTCTGGGTAAAGCTGTCCAACGCGCTCATCACCCGGGCCTCATATTTTGCATCGAGGATGATCGCCGACAGCATTACCACGTCATCGCCAATAACCGTCGTCAGATAATACTGCATTGAGTCGCCCTGCTTCCCCGGGACTTTCATCTGCCAAAGCTTGAACAGTAAGGCAGGGGTGCCCTCAACCGCAGGCCTATTCCGGCTACCAATCTCCTGGAATTTGCTCCGGGGGTTGCCTACCTTGGCAATGAATTCACGTTCGTAGGCGGTGTGCCTGTGCAGAACGGCGGCGTCACCCCCAGCCTCACCGTCAACGATGAACTGCGATTTTGGGGTTGTCAGGAATTGGTAGTGGATGCCGTCGATGAAGAACTGCACCGACTCTGGCGGCCCGCCGGAATCCTTACGAAATTCTGTGCCCGGCAATACAAAGCTGGAATCGCCGTCACTTCGCGAAGGGTAGAAAATGAAGGCCTTTCCGCTGAGGGCTTTGTTGACGCTCAAAGACCCAGGCGGGCCGCAATGCGCAGCCTGACATGAGGTGGCAACCAGCAATGCGGTAAGTATGCTTGCGCTATATATGCTTCTCATCGGTAAAAATTAGGAACGGGCGCTGAAACTTAAGCTGAGGGCCGCTTCCGCCCCTAAGCCGTCCTCCGACTACGATATTGCTTTTACCAGATCTTGGGCCACGAGCAGCTGGACTTGATACACCCGGCTTAACCCCCTTAGATAATCTCGCAGCTCATACCGCTTAATACTCGGCGTATCTCCGGCATCTGATCTATCAATTCGTACTGCCGCAAGAAAAGCGCCCTCTATAAGTACCGTGTAGAAGTCCTCCGATTGATCAGGAGTCCAATGCAAAACCAACGCATTTCCAACACTGTAACCTGCCGATTGAAGAACTTCTTTTAACCTAGATTGAGAATTGGCGGAAAAATGAAAAGCACGGGAGGCTTTTAATTCCTCCCGATAGTCTTGCTCTAGCTTACTTCCAATCAATCTCATGATCTAGCGCCTAGTTTTCCGTTGTTTCGGACTATCTGGTTCCGCTATTGGCCGAAAACGGTATCCTGAATGCGACACCGGCAATAGTGTTCGCCTTTTCGCATCGCTCCAGCCGCGTTGGAGCCATCCATCCAGATCGGAATCTTGGTTTGTCAGGACTCTCTCAGCAATAGAGTCGACAAAACCGCCAGGACAAGTGCCATTAAGAAGTTGCGATAGGCAGGCAGTCACGCGATGCTGAATTTCATTAACTTTTCGAAGTAGCCGAGGATGTTCGAGATCATCGGTACCGGCTTCATAACTGCTGCGGCCAACAATAGTTAACTCAAAGCTCAGCCTCGCGAGGAAGCGAAGCTGCAACTCAAGTGGAAGTCCGTTCACCCATACTGCCTCTTCAGAAATTGTGAGCATAAATCCCATAAACATCTAATTGATCGTCAGCTGTTGGCCGAATTGAGACGCAGGCCTACCAGTCCCAAGACGGAAGCTCGTCGCCCTCAGCAAGTTCGCATCCGTAAAAGGTCGCACCTCCGACTTTAACTCCTTCCAAAACCGCGCCGCCCGCCTTTATTGACTCGATTGCCGCAAGCTCGAAGTTGGCATCAGTAAGGTCAGAGTTCGAAAAATTAACGCATTTGAGATTGCATCCCCTAAAGCTTGTGCCGCGCAAGCTCGCCCCCGAAAAATCTGCATCAGGAAACCAAGGATGCTTCTCGAAGTCAGCACCATCTAGATTGATTCCAGAAAGGTTCGCGTCACTAAGCTCGGTATTCGGAAAGTGGCGCTCTCCAGCAGCATATCTCCGTTCAAGTTCATCACGGGTTTGAGGTGCCACGGAGACTTCTAGCGGACACGAATTCATACAAGTTTCTTCTATTACGACCGGCTGCTTCTGGCCGCCTTCGGACCAAGGAAGGCATTGCATCATCTAACAGTCAGCGTCAAATCTAGTTTGAGCCAGTACAGCTCAATCATCCACGTCGCCAACGGACAGGTCTTCCCCCAGCAATTCCAGGCCGCCCAGCAAACCGGCTTCGCGCTCGCCGTCCCCAATCCTGCGTACCGACCATAATGCCCCGATGAAGGCAAACGCTCCGACGGAATAACACCACAGCGCTTCACCGCCTCGTGGCGAACGAAGCAAATGTTCAAGCAAGGCGCCAGCGAAGACGATGCAGAAGCAGGTAGAAATGATCTTCCACCGACGTTCAAACCCCTCCAGCTCCTCAAGCGTTTGGAATTTTTCCATTGCGCGCCCTCCCGATTTCAGTTGCATTGATAGATACTGATCGTACCGCGGTCCTGCTTCGGCAAATGCCAACCAGTCAGGCCAAACGGTGTTTTGACGAGGTAGGCCATATCAGAGGACTCCGACACTCCGGGCAATATGCCAAGCACCGTGATCTTGGTTCCAGGTACCACGGTCGCCACTACCTGTTTGCTGCTGGGCGACTCATAAAGCTGGGTCGTCGATTCAACATCGGTTTCAGCCCCAAGGTAAAGCAGCGGCTGCACCACCTCGACCAGTCCCTTCCCTTTTTGCGCGATCTTGCGGGTGTAGCGAGGGCCACAAAGTTCAAGGTGCGTCTGGTTCAGGTAGGCCATGCCATTTCCTGAAAAATACCACTCCCCGTCATCGAGGTCGAAGACCGGATACTTGCCAAGCAGTGCACCTGAACGCGCATCGACAAGCTCATAGTAGGAAGGGAAATGAACCAGGTCGCGAATAAGGTCGACATGCACGCGCAATTCCGCCGAAAAGGCAACGGTTCCCAAGCGGGTCTTTTTATACACGATAGGATCGTAGCCGTCCTGGGATACCGGCTTGCCGCTCCATTTCAGGAATTGCGCTGCGCTTTCAACATGCAGATGCGGTGCGACGACGGCCTTCCCTGCGAAGAGTTCGGCTTGCGCATTGGCGTGCGCGAGGGAACCGGCTCCAGTCATTCCCGCCACAAGGGCCAATGCTCCAATCAAGATTTTTTTCATCGAGTAATCAACCATACCCATTCAATTGCACTGATAGACATTCAGTCGACCTTCATCCGTCGGACTTACCACGTGCCAGCCCGTCAAGCCAAACGGCGTCTTGACGAGGAGCGCCATTCCGTAAAACTCTGTGCGTCCGGGCGCCAATCCAAGCACCGTCACCTTGGTCTCCGGGGCGAGCGTCGCCACCACCTTACCGCCGTTGGGCGTCTCGTATAGTTGGGTCGTAGTTTCGGCATAGGTTTCGGTGCCAACATAGACCAGTGGCTGCGCCACCTCAATCAGCGTCTTCCCCTTTTGCTGGAACTTGCGTGTATGGCGCGGCCCGCAAAGCTGCGAGTGTTCTTGATTCAGGTACGCGCTTCCATTACCGGCGAAGTACCAGACCGCATGGTCTGTATTGGGGACAGAATATTTGCCCAGGACCGCGCCCGAGTGCGCATCCACAAGCTGAAAATACGAGGGAAAACTGTGCTTGTTGTCGATCGTATCGATATGAACACGCAGATCGGCAGAAAAGGTAACCGTCCCTATGCGCGTCTTGTCGAAACCGTCCGGATCATAATCGCCCTGTGGTACCGGCTGGTCGCCCCATTTAACGAACTGGGACTGCTTCTCTACATAGACGTTCGGTGCAACTTGAATCTTCTCCGCGAACAGTTTCGCTTGCTTATCGTTGTCCTCACGGGCTTCGGCGACGGCCTGACTGGCCGATAACGAGAGAAACAATGCAGCCAACAGAGCCAGACATTGCATGGCTTGGCGAATTTGTGACGCGATCAAACAGATACTCCAACGGGTGCCATCACGGTTTGGCAGTAGAATTAATGATTTTGCAAATTTTAACATGGCGGCCAATGCCGCCGCGGCATTAGGAAATCATGAACTTATTGAAGACGCTGGCCATTGCCTTCGCCGCATTTGCGGTACTTGCTCCAGCCCGCGCTATTGAGCCTGGCGAACGTAAGAATATTCTCGATGCCATTCGTCCGCTTGCGGCGCAGGAAGCCAATCAGCCAGTTCGCATTAAGGTCGATACGCTGAATGTAGATTCCGGCTGGGCTGTCCTGGTTGGAAACCTTGTGGGGCCTCCTGGCCAGTACATCGATTGGGACCGCTCATTCTCCTGCAAAGAAGACCTGGACAGGATGTTATGGGTGGTGCTGCACAAAAACAAGAAGGGCTGGCAGGTCAAACATATGGACATCTGCGCATCGGAGCCGCCTTACTGGTACATAGAACAGTATGGCGGACTGGTATGGCCTTGCGGTGTCTATAAAGGCCTGCAGGTGGGCGAAGAAACGCTGGAGACACAATGCCGCCGCGAGCGCAGCAACAAATAAGGTTTGCCAGGCCCCCGGCCGAATCCACATCAACCAAGGGCCGAGCAGGCTATTCCGCTTTTTCTAGTGCCAGTCCGCAGGGAATAGCTGGCCAGTGGTGACGTCCAGTTGTTTGTACAACGGCACGCCAGTCCAATCGGTGAGATTGAAGACGGTCTGCGAGTCAGCCAGCTTTCTGACCTCCACGCTGGAAATTGTCAGGGGAGTTTTGGGCAAGCACACGCTTGGCGGAACTGAGGGGCGAACAAAGTAGACCGCGCTTTCCGTCGTTGTCGAAGGGTTGCTGACCCGTCTTGCAGTGACAGGGTTCCCTTCACCATTCCCCTGAACCAGCAACGCGGTCTCGACGCTCATACCGATACCGCGTGCGGTCTTGTTTCCGCTGGAGGACGCGGGGAGGACACCGCCACTGCATCCAAAGGTTCCGCCTGGCGTGACCGTTGGTGCCACGATCCGCGAAATAAAGGCAATGAAGCGCCCCATGCGATCACGGCTGTCGAAGTGGGAATCAAAAATCAGACTCTCCAACGCCGGCGGTGCAATAAAACCGCCCTGCAAACTCAGGGGCGACGGGTCGAAGGTGATGTCCTTGTAGTACGGATCAAGCATCGACAACTCCGAAGTGGCAGACTTATATAGCGCGGAATAATCGAACTGGCCAAGCACCGCCAGACCGGCGCTCGTACCGCCGATCGGGACGTTCTTTTTCATTAAAGCTGCCAACGTCTTTTCAAGCAAAGTCCCTTTCCAGAAACGGATGTAGTGACTCTGATCCCCGCCTGCGATAAAGACGACGTTAGCCTTGGACAGGATGGCGTTGACGGCCTCGTTATTGGCTGCCTTCACGCTCGGAATGACCAGCGTCTCCACTGATGTCAGGCCCAAGGAGGCGCCTCCCACCCACATCTCTGCGACGTTTTCGGATGTCGACGATGCGGCATCGCTATAAAAAATATACGGATTGTAGCCATCTTCCCCGGTCGCCCGAATGACGACAAATCGCCCTCCGGTACCCGGTTTAATTCCGGCTCGCTGAATCATCCAACGAAAGGCAGGATCTACGTCAGGACCGCCGCCCATCAGCACGAATGAAGGCGTGGGTCGGGAGGTTGGTGCCGTTACCAGGGCATTGACGTCGCCTGTTGGGTAATACGAGTAGAGCGGAATTGGTTTGGCAGGCTCAAAGATAGGTTCTGCATGAGCCAAGCCGGCGAACAAAAATGACGCAAGCACAAGCAAGTAGTGGAACAAGCGTGTCGACATTTTTTACCTCCGTTTATTTTCCAGAATCGGCTCATTGCCGGGAATAAGCCGCAAGATCAATTTTTGGCGCGACGCCGCTTGGCAGAGTTCGACAGCAACAACAAACCGCCCAGGATTAACGCGTAGGTCGGCGGCTCGGGCACTTCAGCAACACCAAAGACCAGCGTGCCGAAGTTCCACATACCTTCAGGTTCGTCAAATGCAAGGTCTTTGTAGCCATCGTGGAATTCAAGGCGCAGGATACCGTCAATACCTACTTGAAAAATCTGGCCCAGGTCGCCTAAATTCTGGAATCCGGAGTAATCCATCGTGCCGTCAAAATCGTCTCCGCCGCCTGGGGTAAAGGTGATTCCGTTGCCCACCGTGTCGCTGAACGTGATTTTCATCTCCGACAAGTAACTACCTGCATAGCTCGTCAGATTAATGTCCCACTTGAGACTCGTAATCGATGCCAGGGACCCGACATAAAAGTCGAGAATGAAGTTACTTGCCGAACCTCTTTCATCATTATCTGGAATGCCGGTAACGTCGACCTGCAAAGAATGTTGCAAAGCGCTTTGCTGGGGGAGCAGCGCATTCACGCTTAGCGGATTTGCTTGCGCCAAGCCCAGCCCCATTACCTCAATGGCCACAAAGAAAGCGAGTAAACGCAGTAGGTGCTTTGCTCTTATCATGATTACTTTCCCATAACAAATAGCCCGGCATGTGGGCAGACTTTCTAACGGAAAGAGCCTTATTGAACAGCTTAAGAAGGCGCAGGATTACAAGAATAACATTACCATACAGTCAATGTTTGGTGTCAAATCAATAAAACACCGGAAGGCCGCAGGCGAAGGTCAAGAAGTGCGGAGTGCCGCACACCGATTAATGTCCCGCGATGGAAGATGGAGAATCGCCGACACCCGCGCGGCACCAGAACCTAAACCGCGTCGACTCCACACTTCAATGGGAAGCTCCTGCTTCGCGCATCTTGTTCGATGCCCTTGGCAATCTTCTCAAGCGTTTCCCTGCTACCGACCATCAGCTGGGCGCAACCTTTCGCATGTACCTTCAACGTCAGTTCAATTGCCGCCTGTCGGTCTCTCTGCGAGTATTTTTCGATGACGCCGACGACATACTCCATCGGCGTGGTCTCGTCGTTATAGAGTGCCAGCGCGTGAAGCTCGTCACCCTGTCGCCATTTCAATTCCTGCCCCGCTTCAACGGCCATCGGGACGATTGTGTACTGCTCTGAAAGCACAATGAAATCGGCGGCACGCTGTTCCGCAACAAGATTCCGCTCGCGGCGAATACGGGTTCTATTGAATTTCTTGAGTAAGGTACTAATCATCAAAGCTAACTAAGGATTTAAAGTGGAAGACTTCCACTCATCGCGCAGCAGGCTGTATTGATACAGGTCGTGATACCGTTCGGACCAATATCCGGCCTGACGCAGCAGGCCTTCGCGCTTGAAGCCAAGTTTAGCAAGAGAGCGTAACGAATCCGCGTTCTCGGGATGGACCTGCGCCTCGATTCGATTAAGCTGCATATGCCCCCAGCCCCAGGCTATGACGGCGCGCAGAGCCTCTTGCATGTAGCCCCTACCGCGTGCCTCAGGATACAGTTCATAGCCGACCGTGCAGCGCCGCCAGTTGCGGTTCCAGGCAAACAATCCGCACGTGCCGATCAACTTTTCCTGACCCTTCAGCTGCAGCCCCCAACGGGTGCCAGGATTAGCCAGCGCACGCCAACCAGCGAATAGCTCTACCAGTTTGGCCGCCGCCGCCTCGTCCGGCAGCGGGTCCGAGCCGAACCACTTCATGGACTCCCGATCCCCATGGATAGCAAATAGAGCGGGAACATCATCGAGTACGATCTCGCGCAATAGAAGGCGCTCGGTCTCGATTATGGGGAAATCTGCGGTTTGCATGGCCGTCCTAAGTGAGGTCTAACTCCCAGCCCTGCCGGGGTTCCTCATTAAGATCATGATCATACCGCTCACGCCATCCCGGCTGCGAAATAGGAAGAAATTCGGCCAGCAAATCCTTATGCACCTGGGTAAACGACAGCCCCAGATGGGCCGGCGCCACTGGCGAAGACCAGTATTCAAGCGATTGCACGCCGTTTCGGGCCCAGATACGAAACTCCGGCTCCGATTCATCCAGCTCCAGATCGGCAACATCTCGCTGCGTCGACAGCCCGAGTTCGACGAACGGAAGCCCGGGGAGCTTTCGATGCACATCGCGCAGCAATGCATCGCGGCGTTTGTGATCCTGGATGTAACCGATTTCCACAGTAGCGCTGGGCCATGCATTGGGGTTAGCCATATCCGCTGCGCGTTTCCATATGCAGCGACGAATCATCGGCGGAAGAAAGTCCTTATCGCGATTCATCGTGTCGTCCGAAAACACTTGCAGCGACTCGTGCAAACCCGGGCCAGGCCACTTGATGGTCAACCGAAAGTCCGCTTCCAGCCAGCCAAAAGAGTCGATGAACTTCGGTGGAAAGATCGCCGTTGGGCCCTTTATCAAAGCGCGGCCAATACGCAGGCAGCGGCGTCGATTAGTGTTCATTTGTGTCGTGGTCATCAGAATGAGAGGCTAAAAAACTTACTCTGAAATGCGATAACGGGCAATCGAGCCGTCCTTGCGTTTTGTAAGGATAACGTCACCCACAGTTTCTGGGCTGCCCAGATACTCAATATTCGGTCCGCCCTGCACTTCAGAGATCAACAGCTGTCCGCCGCTGGTTTTCCAGGAAAGAATTGGTCCGGAAAAGCGCAGCTTTGGCGTGTACAGGGAACGGAGTGGGCGAAGTTGAGCATGCAGTTAGACATCTATTATTCCGTTGGTTTTGACTCGACAGTTGTGATGTGGCTTGAAACAATCATTGGAGTCGCGCCCATCTGACCAAGGCGGCTAGTAAATGGAGAAAAGGCATGTGAAGCAGCGATAAACAAAACTCCGGCCAAGATTGCAACCAGCACTAACCATCCGGTCAAGAGCCACAGACCGGCAGCAAGAGAAAAACACCCGAAAATCAGAAGCGTGTCGCCGACCCTTCTCGTATTCATTCCGATTCTTCCCAGGATGCCATCTAACGTCCAACGTAACTGGCTGCCGGAGCGCGCAGCGTGGAGGCAGTCCAGTTGACCGCAAGGTTGGGCCCTTTAATCATTTGTACCAGAACACCAAAGGCGAAACGAGAAAGTGTCCGGATCGTCTGTTGGGGATACATTGAGATCAGCCCTGATTGCCAACATCAACTGATTTAGCGCATGGTCATGCGTCTCTACCGAAGGATTCGGGTTTGACCTCGCGATCGCGTCTTGAAACTGGCGGAGCGCCGAAAGTACCCTCTGCGCGGCAACCAATCCAATAGTGTTTGTGGCGCGAGCCCAGCGACGTTGCGCTTCAGGAGTTGAATCGGAGCCCACTGTGCGGCTCAGAGCATCCAAGAACTCACGATAATGTTCCAATTTTTGTTTGCGCCATTCGGCCTCACGTTCTTTTCTCTTAGTCAGGAAGAACGTACCTGCAGCAACCACAATACTGGCGGCGGCAGAAATTATAGCGACAGTGATCGGTGTATCCATTGTCAGGAAGCCCAACGTTTACGATCAGCGGCGCCGTCAAGCGTTCGCTGGATTGGTTTGTTGGGGCTAGCGTCAAATCGTATCATTTGACCTCGTTGATAGCCCGGACACCTACCTTTGCAGCGATAGCATTGAGCGCATCGCGATCCGATTTTTTCAAGATTAACTGGGTCGAAACAAAGCGGTCAAGGCCATGAAGCACGCCAAGTTCTCCGGTGCGGCCACGAATGGCAAACTTAGAAAGCGTGGACCGAAGCACGGCGATTTCTTCGGAAGTCAATTGCACTTCAGGCATTACAGCTTTGCTCCCCAACGTTGGACGTAACCGGACGCTGCAGCGCGCAGCGATGCAGTGGTCCGGTTGACGGAATGGTTGGGACAAATAGCGGAGTTCATGGTTTTGACTTTTCGGGCTTTTCGAGAACCGGAACGTCTTCGCCGGAGAGGAGTTCTGACAAGTCTTCCGGGGAAAGCTTTTTCATTTTCGCCTCAAGTTTCCGATCATAGTTCCGGTCATTCGGTTCCCAGCCCTTTTGTGCCTTTCGACCATATTCCTGAACGAAGCGCCCAAGCTTTCCAGCGAGACTCGCTTTGGTGCGGTTAGATGGCATTGCATTCCCAAAGTTGAACGTAACCGGCTGCAGCTGCGCGCAGCGATGCGAAGGTCCGGTTGACGGAATGGTTAGCGCGGATTCTAAAATTCATGTTCTAGCCCAATACATTCGACCTGACTGCAGGCATACCACGCAACGTCTTTGAACTCGCAGGACCCGCCCAAATTATCTTTCAAAAATTTGCAATTCACGAACTCGCACTCCACAAATTTTGATCCCGAAAACGACGTGCCAAAGAAAGTGCAGTTTGTGAACTTAACGTTCACGAAAACGGCGCAGTTGAATAGACCCCAGTACCATTCGCAGTTTGTCAGGGAACACCCGACAAAAACGCCGTCAACATCACCGCCTTCCGTTGTGATGTTAGAAAAGTCGCAGTACTGATAGATGTCTCTCAAACGCGAAAGGTGATCTGTCGAATTCGAATCGAATTGTTGAGACTCAAATAGCATAGGGCCGCTAACGCCTCTGTTCAGCCGCGCCGAAGGCGTCGGCTGGAACACTAGGTTCGGCCGTTAGCATATTCAAATTCCTCAAATGGTAATTCGATTGGAGAAAGTAAATAGGAAATACCATCTTCGGATTGCTTAACGTGCCAGACAGCGACTCCAACTGAAGGGACGCTTAATGCTAACGGAAACGCGAACGGCGGAACCCAGAGCAATTCGATGTCACCGTCGCCGGCCCAGCCTATTTCAAGAAAGGATATCTTGGCTTGGTCAATGTAGGGTGCCGCGTTGGCTGCCGATCCAAGCACAAGTTCGGGTTTCAATGCGAACTGGCGGTTGTCGATGTATTCGTAGCCGTAAGCGTGGAAATCCCTCATTGCTTCGGGTGGATAGTTGACAATCTGTCCTATTGGAATCGTGTAGCCCATGTTCTTCTTGAAGTGGTTAAAGCCGAACGTACTTGAATTAACCGGCGCGCTTCAGCGCGTCCGAGTTGAATGAATGGTTGGGCGATAGCTAGCCATGACGCCAACCAAGTAACGTGGCAATGCCTATCGATACTGCAACGGCGCCCGCGCACCCAAAACCGATAACGAAGGCCCAAAACAAGAAAGGATGCTCTTTCGCATTGGTGAATCCACCACCCTCCCATTCGATCCGTCGCTTCAACGCAAAAGAAGTACAAACCGCGACGATGATTATTCCACCAAGTAGCGATTCCCACGCTTCGTTCATTTCAGGGCCCAACGTAAAGTAGACGTCATATTGACGTATTTTAAAATTTTACCATGACGCACAAACACAGCTTGAAGGGCATTTACGTGAGTAAAAGCAAAGCCGAAATCGATTGATTCAATCTTGAGGGACAGGGAATTGTGAATGCACTATCGTATGACTTAGCCGTGGCTAAAAGTCCGCTTCTGGCTTCGGCTTCAAAAATCTATCTCATCTGACAAGCAGTGCCTGGGCAATCTGAGCTAGTAAATCTAATTGCACTGAGCAAGCGCACTTTCGGCATCGCATGGCACTTTCCCTTCAAGCAGCGAAAGATCTGAGGAGACCACACCTTTGCACAGCATGATGGTTTCGTTTTCGCTGCCGTCGGCAGTTACTCGAACCCCACGGTGGTACTGCTCACTCTCATCGGAGTATTCAAAGACGGCATAGGAATACTTGCCGATCGCGAAGCGAACCTCGAATCTACTTGTTTCGGCCCGTGTGTAGTGCGAAAACAGGAATTCTCTGGTCGAACCATTCGGCCTCTTGGGAAACTCCAGTTCAACGTTGGATGGAGACCCGAACCGATAGTAGAGCCTACCTGTGCTCGCCGTGATTTCCGGAGTCGAACACATCGAAACGATCTTCCCGCCTTTCCCAATACCACATGCGAAGATGACCTTCTCATTAGCCGCGCACAGGCTCTCGCCCGCCGATACCGTTTGCAGAAATGAGAGTAGCAACGAAAAACTCAGGCTGCGGCGCATCATCGCTTTCCCGCTTTGACGCGCCTGAGAAACCGGAGGAGATCATCCGGTTCATCGGCAGGAATGAAATACGCGAACTTACCTTGGTTTTCGTAAGCGCCAGTAAGAATGGCACCATTGGCATCCAGGGCCAGCGTACGAGGAACGTAGTCCCCGTCGCTGCCGAATTTCTTGCTTAACGCGGGCTCCGTATCTTGATCCGCCCGCATCAGCACCAGTCCACGCAGTGCTTTGACGACTTCAGGGTCTTTGAAAAACTTGGAGTACGCCTTGCAAGTCCCACACCAATCGGCATAGACAATCAGAATGCCGCGCTGGCCACCATCTTTGAGCATGGGCATTCCCTGCTCATAACTCACCCAATGTAATTCCTTGTCGTTCCAGTCGATTTTTGCCGGAGATTCCGCGTGCAAAGCCGTCGTCAAAAGGGATCACAAACACAGGACGAGAAATTTAATAACTCGCATAGAAAAGCATTGTTTTTTATTCAGGCGCGAAGTCTATCACTTTCGCGCGGGATCCCATTCCTGGATGGGTCCGTGCGCTACCCAGCCTTGGCCGACCTACCCATTGAAGATCGCATTGAGTTTCGCGCACCAGCGCTTCGCCGGTACCTCACCCTGCATGGGAAACTTCAGGAACGGGCTGTTTTCGTCGGCAACCTCAAGCACCAGCTTGTAGTTCTTCTTGTACTCGGTATGCGTGACGGTCGGCTCCCGCATATTCGTTCCAGGAATATACGCACCGCCCGTGATACCTACGTCCATGCGGGTTCCGGTCCCCCATTCGTAGTACCACTGAAGCACGTAAGAGAAATCGTGGATCTTGTATTCGCCATTGACACTGTTGCAGGCAACGAGCTTTCGGTTCGTTTTATCGAAAGCGAAGAACACCGGGCTCGGATATCCGAGCATGTTTTCGGCATTCAGGTTCAAGGACTCTTTGGCATTGATACTCTCGACCAGGAGACGACCACGCCGCGCAATCCCCAACAGGGTCTTGATGGCCAGATAGCAAATGCCTGCGGCGGCAAGGAGGAACAAGAAGAGGTTGAAACTTCGCATCTGCGAAGAGAAGATCAGCACAAGAAGCGAAATGATGGCCGCGATGCCGGTGATGCCGGCAATCGGGATAGCGAAGGTGCCGAGCAGTGCTACACCAACTGAACGAATGACTGCTGACATGATTGGTCTCCTGAATAAGTTGAAGGAAGAACGTAGTTTCAAACTTGCAGCTTGATGCAGTTGGCCCCCAACTAAAGCCCCTTCACCTTTTGGTATCCGCTGCGGCTGACCGGAATTTTCCGGCCATCCTTCAGCACCGCGCAGTGACTGTCCTTGGTCGCCTGCTCGATACGCTCGATGCGCTCCACATTAACGATCCAGGAGCGATGCAGGCGTACAAAGCGGGTCTGATCGAGCTGTTCTCCAAGTTCCGACAGGCGCTGGTTCTTCAGGTACTGCTTTCCTTCTGCCAGGATCTCGACGTAATCGTCCTGCGCTTCGATGGAATCGATACGCTCCGCCGCGATCACATGGACGCGCGAGCCATCGCGAATCAGCACACGCTCGAGCGGGCCGTTGCGGGTAGCCGCTTCCGCCGCCATCTGCGCCACCGCCGGACGGTCGGCACCGAGGCGGGTGCGGACATGGGCAATCGCCTGGTCCATGCGCTCTTGCGGATAAGGCTTGAGCAGGTAGTCGATCGCATGCACTTCGAACGCCTTCAACGCATACTGGTCGTAAGCGGTGGCGAATACATAATGCGGCTTGCTGCCTGCCAGCTCCACTACTTCAAAGCCGTCAAGCTTGGGCATCTGGATATCGAGGAAGACCACATCCGGCTCCAGTTCGGCAATCGCTTTCACCGCTTCAAAGCCGTTGCCACATTCGGCCACCACCTCCACATCGGCGTGTGCCCGCAGGTATTCCCGCATGACGCCGCGGGCCAGTTCTTCATCATCGACAATGATGACGCGCATGGTTCAGGACTCCTTTTTCTCAGCGGGCAGCGTCAGCGCCACCCGGTATTTATTGTTTTCGTGCGTGCAGTGCACGCTGGCCTGGTGCCCGTAGGCCGCAGCCAGCCGCTCCCGCACATTGACCAGGCCAATGCCGTTGCCCTTGCGGGGCGGCGTGTCCGGGTCGGTATCGTTTTCCACGTCGACCTTCAGCAGCGATCCTTCGCGGCGGGCGTCGATGCGCACCGTGCCGCCATCCGGCATGCCGCCGATGCCGTGCTTGACAGCGTTTTCCACCAGCGGCTGCAGGATCATCGGAGGCAGCAGGCATGCCAGCGCCGCTTCATCCACTTCCTGCTCCACCCCAAGCCGCGCGCCGAAGCGCACCTTTTCAATCGCCAGGAAATGGCCGATCAGGCGCACTTCCTCTTCCAACGTGATCTTGCCTTGTGCTTCGATGCCCAGGCTCTGGCGGAAGAAGTCCGACAGGCGCTGCGTCATGTCCCGTGCACGCTTGGCGTCGATCGTGGTCAGAGCGCTGATCGAGTTCAGGCTGTTGAACAGGAAGTGCGGGTCAATCTGGGTCCGCAGCATGCGCAGCTCGGCGTCGCGCGCCAGCAGCTTGGACTCCAGTTCGCGCTGCTCCGCTTGCCGGGCGCGGACAAATTCCCCGATCAGGTAATTCAGCGTTGCAAGAAGACCGTACATCAGGATGCCAAGCGAGAACAGCAAGGCCGTCAGCTGCGGCCGCAGCGCAATGCCTTGGGCGCCGAGTGCTTCGACCGTGAAATTCCACAGCTGCATCAGCATCACCCACAGGAAGCCGGCCCATACTGCGGCCGTCAACGTCGACATCAGGATCACAGCAGGGCTGCGTTCGCGCAGCGGGTTGGCCTTGCAGATATAGAAGGCGGAAAACCCCGCGCCGATCGAAAACAGCAACGTCACCGGCACCGCAAACAGCATGGCGCGCAGCCAAGGCTCGTCCCCCAGCTGCGCCACCGCACCGCCCAGTCCTACGCCCAGCAGCAGCCATACCGTCAGGTACAGGAGGATGCCGCTGCGGCTGGCCAGTACCCGTTGCATCAGTTACGGATATCCACGCCGCCCATGATGGCGGTGCCGCGCACCACCAGGCGCTTGCTGGCGTCCTTCGGCTCCATCGTCTTTTCGTCGAAGCCGCCCAGGATTGGCGTGCCTTCCAGCTCCACCGTCCAGTCCGTCGGGACCTTGATCGAAACGCCGCCCATCATGGCAAACACGTTCAGCACGGCGGTGCCATTCATCGAGGCGGTGCGCATGTCCAGTTCAATGCCGCCCATCAGGCTGGTCAGGTCGCCGCCGCGGAAGTCCTGGGTCGTCACCTTGCGGTTGACGCCGCCGAGGATGGCCGTCAGGTCCAGCACGCGCTCGCCAGTCTCGCCCTCGTCCACATTGAGGAAGGAGTCGGCATCGCTGCCCGACGCATCGCTACCTGCCGCCGCTTGCTTGCTGCGCTTGCTGGCGCGGAACACCATCATCAGGCCCAGGCCGATAATCCCGAACGGGAAGATGACTTTCCAGCTGATGTAGATCAGGCCCAGCCCTTTCAGCAGCGACACGGCGCCGAATCCGATCAGGAAGATGCCGGTAAAAGCCGCCCCGCTGCCGCGCTGCGGCGCCTTCGACAGGATCGATGCGCCCACAATCATCAGGATGAAGGGCCAGAAATGCACGTGCATGTCGAGGTCGATCCAGCCCAGGTTATCGATCAGGAACAGGAAGCCGGCCAGGATCACCGCTGCGCCAACGAGCATCTGCGCGGCGGGATTACGTTCACGATTGCGGTTACGCATTATTGCTTCTCCTCATTTTTAGCGGTGTATTTAATCACAACTGGCTGCAGCAGCAGGTTGATGCCGGCGATGATGACCAGGATCGGCCAGCTGTTATGGAAACTCAGTCCCCACAGGTGTTCGAACGACACATAGAACCAGCCGGCAAAGCCGATATGGCACAGGCCGTCGACCACATGCGCCGGCGTCGTCGGCGGGATCAGCTTGACTGCGCCGAAGGCCATGGCCAGGAAAGGCCAGTAGCGCCAGAGTTGGCCGATCGGCGGCAGAGGAATGTCGGTCAGGAACAGCACGCCCACCGCGATCACGACCAGGCCCCAGAGCAGTTGGCTGCGGCCTTGCATATCTTTGCTCATTTCTTGCTCCCCGTTGATTGGATGGATGAACGATACCGGGGTGCAGGGGGCGGCGAAACGGCTTTTCGGCGAACGGCGGTGGCGGGTCGGTGAATGGCGAAAATTTCAGCGAACGGCGAAAAAAAACCCGCTGCATTGCGGCAGCGGGCCCAGGAGAGAAGGTACGGGGGCCTAGCGCCCTTGCTCCATCTTCGGCTCGAACAGCATCAACCCCCAGCCCAGCTGACGGCGAATCTCCTCTGGCGATGGAGGGGGTTTGGCTTCCTGCGAACGGCGCTCAAGGTATTCCCGCACCACATACTTGGATGGATGGTTTGACTCGGTCATGATAGGCCTCCGTGTTCTGTTTTTAGGCCGGGTGCCTCGCTACGGCAGATGCCGGCTCGGGATTCTGGATGATGAGCGCTGGGCGCTGCAATCACGGTTCCATCTTATTTCCAGGCACCTCGGCAAACGGTGCGTTTGCGAACAATTCCCCCGTCAGTTCAGCTCACGTTACTGTGGGAATCGGCCTACGGATTGTGGTTTAAAACCCATGCAGGCTCGTGTACATAAAAATTTAATCCTTGACGTTTGTCGGCATTTGGACGGTGCCCCGCAATGCCGTTCATCCTTTGTACGCCTGAAAACATACACACTTCACTAATGAATTATCGACCAAATGGGGTCGGCTATATTGGTCAACGTTGGCAAGCAGGAAAGGTTATATTTTCAGCAGGCCACTGATGATATGACCGGGCAATCTCTTGCGAGCTAACAACCGCTTCACCTTCACAACAACACTATCTCAAGGGGTATTAACATGAAGAAAGCGTTACTTAGCAAGGTAGCCGGAACACTGATGCTATCCGCCGGGCTGTTCGCCAGCTCCGGCGCGATGGCGCAGACCACATTGACCTTCGATGCAGCAGGCAATGCCATCTTCGGTGCACTGCACGCCGCGGCTGGTGACTATATGGACACATATCTGTTCTCCGTGGATACCAATGCCAGCTATGCCAGCGGTTCCGTCGTGGTGGGCAAAACCTGGATCGATGGCTCCCGCCTGGCAAACTACGGCATCACGGCCATCCAGTTCTTCAAGGTCGAAGCCGACAGCAGCCAGACCAGCCTCAACACAACGTTTGATACGTCGTCCGGTATCGAATTCTTCCCGGTCGACGCGCTGATGTCTGGTAACTATGGCTTCACAGTCACCGGCAGCACTGCCATTTCAGGCCTGGGCGGCTCCTACGCCGGTAACCTGAACCTGGCTGCTCCTATTCCGGAACCAGCTACCTATGCGATGCTGCTGGTGGGCGTTGGCCTGCTGGGCCTGGCTTCGCGTCGCAAGTCCAACGACAAGCTGGGCTAAGCCGCAAACCACATTCCCCCCGTGGAAACCCGCTGCGGCGGGTTTTTTTTCCCTATTTCTTGGCGCCCGCTGCCGGCACAGGCTTGGCATCGGCGACGCCCACGTCCTTGGCCGCCACCACCTGGGCCACATACGGTCCCGGGTCGCTGCAGGCAGGCAAGGCTGCAGAAGGCTTGCCGCCGCCTCCTTTGGACTTGATGTAATAGGCCGCCACCCGGTCCTGGGCCAGGCATAGTTTGTAAGCCGAAACCTTGTCGGTCCAGGCTTGCTTGTCCTTGGCCGCTGCGGCCGCGGCTTTCTGTTCTTCCGTTGGCGCGGGCAATTTGGCTTGCGCCGCCATCGCGGCCATTGCCAGGATCAGCGCAAATGCAGGCTTGTTCATGGCTTACTCCTCAAACGGTCTTGGGCGTTGGCGGCGGAAGGGGCTCGCCGTCATGTTCGGGGGCGCGCACCCGGGGAATCTTGCCCTCGGCGACCTGCTGGTACCAGATATCGTGGTGTTCGCGCGCCCAGGCATCATCCACATACCCTTCCCTCATCGCCTTATATGCGCCTTGCATGCCGATGGTGCCGAGATAGATGTGACCGAGAGCAAAGGCCATCATCAGCACGGTGGCGCTCACGTGCAGCAGGTTTGCGCCCTGCATCAGGAAGCGTGTGTACTCAAGATTGGGGATCAGCTTGTCGAGCACAAAGCCGGAAGCGCTGGCCGCCAGGCCCAGCAGGGTCACGCCGCCCCAGAACCACAGCTTTTCGCCGGCATTGAAGCGGCCGGCCGGCGCGTGGCCCTTGCCTAACATGCCGCCCAGTTTCGCCAGCCATTTGATATCGGCCGCGATGGGGAAATTGTCCTTCACGAAGATGATGAAGGTGACGATGATCGACACCGTGAACAGCGGCCCGACAAAGTTATGGATGGTCTTCAGGGCGTAGGTCAGGTAGCCGAACAAGGCATGGCCGATGACGGGCATCAGGACGAATTTGCCGAACATCATGCACAGGCCGGATACCGCCAGCAGGACAAAGGTAATGGCCGTGGTCCAGTGGGCGAAGCGCTCCAGCGGCGTGAATCGCTGGATCTTGCGTCCGGTTGGCGGCGCGTGCACCTTGACCGGCCCCTTGCCGAAGTACATCGCGGCCAGGATGGCGATCACGCCGAGTATCAGCCAGCCGCCGATGCCGATCATCGGGCCATTGCGGAAACGGCGCCACGCTTCGCCGGCCGTGGTCGGAACCGCCTGGCCTGGGTACTGAGCCTTGGGCTGGATCAGCACACCGGATTCAGGGTAAGGCAGGCTGCTGTAATGCGTTTCCCCGGCCACCACCTTGCGCCACACCGGCGCATTGTTGCCGGGCTGGTCGCGCGAGCGCTCGGCCTGGTTTTGCTTGAGGATGTCCACTGACTCGACGCGGGGTGCGGCGCCACTGCCCTGAGCAGCGCCCGCAGTTGCCGTCGGCGATGCCGTGACAGCTGCCGGTTCGGCAGCATTCGAAGCGCCCGCCGCGATTGCCAAGGCCAGCATTGCCAACCATCGTTTCATGACGAACCTCCCTAGCGGTTGGTCTTCACATATTCGTTCTGCAGTTGCCCGCGTTCCCGCACCTGGCGGTCCCAGCTCGCCTTGTTACCGGGAGTCCAGCCTTTCGCCACCTGCGCATTGCCGGCGCCCGTGTACGAAGGCTGGTCGCCGCGATTGACCGCGCTGCCCTGCTTCGATTGCGACACTTCGCCGCAGCCGGCCAGCGCCAGCAGCAATACAACATAGATCTTCATGTCTTGGCCTCCGGTTTGCCGTAAGCGGTGCCCCAGCCCCAGACTTCGCTGCCCTTGCCGCGCGTGACCACGCGGGTGCGGAAGATTTCCGCCACCACGTCCCCATCGCCGCCCAGCAGCGCCTTGGTCGAACACATTTCCGCACAGGCCGGCAGCTTGCCTTCGGCCAGCCGGTTGCGGCCGTATTTCTCGAACTCCGCCTGCGAACCATTTTCTTCCGGGCCGCCGGCGCAAAAGGTGCACTTGTCCATCTTGCCGCGCAACCCGAACGCGCCGTTGGAAGGGAACTGCGGCGCGCCGAAGGGACAGGCATAGGAACAGTAGCCGCAGCCGATGCAGGCGTCCTTGTTATGCAGGACCACGCCCTCCTCTGTGCGGTAGAAGCAGTCGACCGGGCATACTGCCATACAGGGCGCGTCCGAGCAATGCATGCAGGCCACCGAGACCGATTTCTCCTGCCCGATCACACCGTCGTTAATGGTGACCACGCGCCGCCGGTTCACGCCCCACGGTACCTCGTGCTCGTTCTTGCACGCCGTCGCACAGGCGTTGCACTCGATGCAGCGCTCCGTGTCGCATATGAATTTCATCCGTGCCATGGCAATCTCCTCAGCCGGCGAAGCGTTCTATATTGCAGATGGTCGTCTTGGTCTCCTGCATCATGGTGACCGCGTCGTAGCCATAGGTTGTGGCCGTGTTGACCGCCTCGCCGCGCACGAGCGGCGCCGCGCCTTCGGGGTAGAACTCCAGCAGGTCCCTGCCCTGCCACCAGCCGGAGAAGTGGAACGGAATGAAAGCCGTGTCCACGCCCACGCGCGGCGTCACCAGCGCCCTCACCTTGATGCGCGCACCGGTCGGCGTCGATACGATCACGTAATCGCCGTTGCGGATGCCGCGCTCGGAAGCGGCCGTCGGATTGATCTCGACGAAATTCTCCTGCTGCAGTTCGGCCAGCCAGGGGTTGGAACGGGTTTCCTCGCCGCCGCCTTCGTACTCCACCAGGCGGCCCGATGTCAGGATGATCGGGAACTTCTTCGCCAGACCATCGTCGACAGCCTTCTGTTGCACGGTCTTGTACAGGGTCGGCATGCGCCAGAAGGCCTTCTTGTCGTCGTGGGTCGGGTACTTGGCCACCAGATCGGGCCGCGTGCCGAACAGCGGTTCGCGATGCAGCGGCACCGGGTCGGGGAAATTCCACACCACGGCGCGCGCCTTGGCGTTCCCGAACGGATGCACGCCGTGCACCTTCAGGCACACGCGCTGGATGCCGCCGGACAGGTCGGTCTTCCAGTTCTTGCCCTCGGCAGCCAGCTTCTCGGTGTCGGTGAGGTCGTCCCACCAGCCCAGTTTTTTCAGCAGCACATGGTCGAATTCAGGATAACCCGTCGTGATATCGGCGCCCTTGGAGCAGGAACCGTCTTCGGCCAGCAGGTTGACGCCATCGCGCTCCACACCGAAGTTGGCGCGGAAATTGCCGCCGCCGTCCATCACGTGCTGGCTGTTGTCGTACAGGTTGGGCGAGCCGGGATGCTTGAGTTCCGGGGTGCCGTAGCAAGGCCACGGCAGGCCGAAATAGTCGCCCGTCAGGTCATAGCCGGTTTCCGCGTCCTTGCCGCCTTTGCAGCGCAGGGTCTTGACGTCGAACATGTGCATATTGCGCATGTGCGCCTTCAGCCGTTCCGGCGACTGGCCGGTGTAGCCGATGGTCCAGCTGCCGCGGTTGATCTCGCGCAGCATCGATTCGGGTTCGGGCTCCATCATATTGCCCTTGCCCGGCACCAGTTTCAGCTTCGCCGCCAGCTGCTTGCCGAAGCCCAGCTTTTCCGCCAGCTGGTACATGATCATGTGGTCGGTGCGCGACTCGAACAGCGGCTCGATCACTTTCTCGCGCCATTGCACCGAGCGGTTGGAGGCCGTCACCGAGCCGGAAGTTTCGAACTGCGTGGCGGCCGGCAGCAGGTAGACGGCGCGGTTCGGGTTGAGATCCTGGCCTTCCGCTTTCATTGCGGCCATGGCGGCCGTGGCGGAGGGATAGGGGTCGATCACCACCAGCATTTCCAGCTTGTCCATGGCCTTCTTCATTTCCAGCCCGCGCGTCTGCGAATTTGGCGCATGGCCCCAGAAGAAGACTGCCTTGACGTTGCTGTCCTGGTCGATCAGCTCATTTTTCTCCAGCACCGCATCGACCCAGCGCGACACGGTGGTGCCGGATTTCTCCATCATGGCCTGCGATGCGAACTGGCTCTTGACCCATTCGTAATCGACGCCCCATACCGCGCACCAGTGCTTCCAGGCGCCGGCGGCCAGGCCGTAATACGCCGGCAGCGAGTCGGGGTTCGGGCCGACGTCCGTCGCCCCCTGCACATTGTCGTGGCCACGGAAGATATTGGTACCGCCGCCACTCTTGCCCACGTTGCCCAGCGCCAGCTGCAGGATGCAGGATGCGCGCACGATGGCATTGCCGATGGTGTGCTGGGTCTGGCCCATGCACCAGACCACGGTGGACGGACGGTTTTTGGCCATTGTTTCGGCGGCCTGCAGTACCTGGGCCTCCGGTACGCCGCAGGCTTCCTCCACTTTATCCGGCGTCCACTTGGCCACCTCTTCGCGCACCTTGTCCATGCCGTAGACGCGCGCCGCGATGTATTCCTTGTCTTCCCAGCCGTTCTTGAAGATATGCCACAGCATCCCGTACAGGAAGGGAATGTCGGATCCCGAACGGATGCGGATGTACTGGTCGGATTTCGCAGCCGTACGCGTATAGCGCGGGTCGACCACAATCATTTTGCAGCCGTTTTCCTTGGAATGCAGCATGTGCAGCATGGAGACCGGGTGGGCTTCCGCCGCATTGGAACCGATATACATGGCCGCCTTGGCGTTCTGCATATCGTTATAGCTGTTGGTCATGGCGCCGTAGCCCCAGGTGTTAGCCACGCCCGCCACCGTGGTGGAGTGGCAGATGCGCGCCTGGTGATCGCAGTTATTGGTGCCGAAGAAGGAAACGAATTTACGCAGCAGCGCCGCTTGCTCGTTGTTGTGCTTCGACGAGCCGACGAAGAACACGGAATCCGGGCCATCCTTCTTTTTCATGTCCAGCAGCTTGGCCGCGATTTCCTGCAAGGCCTGGTCCCAGCTGATGCGCTGGTATTTGCCGTTCACCAGTTTCATCGGATACTTCAGGCGGTATTCGCCGTGGCCATGCTCGCGCAGGGCCGCGCCCTTGGCGCAATGCGAACCGAGGTTGATCGGCGAATCGAACACGGGCTCCTGCCTGATCCAGATGCCGTTCTCCACCACCGCATCGACCGCGCAGCCCACCGAACAGTGGCTGCAGACCGTACGCCGCACGAGCTGCTTGCTTTCTCCGCCGGCAGAGGCAGGTTCCTTGGCTTGCGCCTTGCGCATCAGCGAAAGCTGCGTGGCCGCCAGCCCGATACCGACACCGATGCCGGAACGCTTCAGGAAAGCGCGCCGGTCCATCGTCGGCAAGGCGCGCGCCAGGCTGCCCTCCAGGCTTGCCGCAAAACGTCCAGGCGCACGGGGGCCGGACGGACCTTTACGTGTAAGGAGCATCATCTTGCCCTCCGCTCAGATCTTGGTGGTGCGGTAGTACTTCTTGATATGGTCGGTGAGGCGGTATCCGGTGCCGGGCGGCGGCTCGGCTTCCGCGGGCGGCGCCGCGACGGGTGGGCTGCTGGCCATTTTCGCAGCGACGCCGGCTGCGGCCAGTGCTCCCATGCTAGTGAAAAAAGACCGTCTTCCAGAGCGGGATTGCGTTGACATCGTAGACTCCCTTAGCCAACAACAGTTAGTCTTTTAACACTAGCACAAATGATCTAACTATGCATTAACCACTAAGCCATATCGAATGCCTGTCCCTCGACGTCGACGAAGCCGCGCGCCAGTCCGGCCACGGCGCGGTAGTACGCAGCCCCGGGATGCGCATCGATGGCATCAAAAAGCTGGTGTGCCCAGGGTTGGATATGGGCAGTGAAGAATTCTTTTTGTGTTGCGATGTTGCCATGCAGCAGGCGCATTGCATCGCACAGCGCGGCGAAATGGTCCTCGCTTTCGGACAGATTTTCAGAGCGCTCCAGACCTAGCCGTGCCAAGTCGCTGCGCAGGGCCAACAGCGGCTTCTCCATCAGGAAACCAGACAGGTAGTAAGAGCCGTACAACATGACTTCCGACTTGCCCACCCCAATAAACAGCGATTCGTATTCTTCCTTTGCGCGTTCGGCGGTGGTCTGGCTGCTGGCGGCCTGCAGGCCGCGCCAGGCATCGGCCAGCACGCCATCGCCTTCGATGGCCGCATCTTCGATCAATTCGAGCACGGCCTGCGACGGCGGCCCATAGAACAGCATCGACAGCACGCCATACAGTTCGGAACGCGCATATTCTTCGTCTTCGGTCATTGGCGTTTCACCTCAAGAATGGATACTTCTTTGTCAGGCTGCATCATGTCGATAACGCGGCAGTCGGGACACATGCGCAACCGGTCAGGATTGCCGGCGAAGGCTCCGTGACTAGCAAGCTTGCTCACCATATTCTCCACCATTTGCAAGGTACCGAAAGCTTTTTGACACTTGATGCAGTGATACGGCTGGGCTTCGTTGAGCACGCGCGCCTGTTTTGCTGCGCTGCCCAACGCCAGGCGGGGCCGCAGCGACAGCGCCTGCTCGGGGCAGGTGTGCACGCACAGGCCGCACTGCACGCAATTCGATTCGGTGAAGCGCAGCTGCGGTAGTTGCGGATTGTCGGTCAATGCGGACTCGGGACAGGCCCCCACGCAGGCCATGCACAGCGTGCACTTGCCCGTGTCGATGGCGACGGCGCCGAAAGGCGCCCCTTCCGGAAGCGCGATCAGGTCGGGCGCCGCCGGCGCGTGCCGGGCCAGGTGCGCGAAGGCAAAGTCCAGCGTTTCCCGCTTGGCCGCCGCGGCGTGGAAAGCCGCTGCGGGAAGCATATCAACGCCGGGATTCGGGACAAACCGCTGCAACTCGCGGTCGAACTCCGCGGCATCGCGGGCGCGCAACAGATGAAGCCTGATGCCTGTGTAGCCCATGCCATCGATAATCGCCTGCGCAATCGTCATTTGCTCCTGAAGTGCATCCACATATTGAGGCGCCTCGCCGCCTGAGGCCAGCAGCGCCACATCGGCGGCGCCATAGGCCACTGCGGCCAGCCACAGATCCATCCCGACCGACGCCACGTGATGGACCGCCAGAGGCAGCATCCGCGCCGGCACGCCTTGCGCGGCGCCGGCGGCGGCGAGTTGCCCAAGTTCGCGGACCAGCGCCCCGCCTTCCTCCCCGCTATGGATCAGGATCGCCGCGCGCGCGCCGCCGGCACGGGCATATGCCGCCAGCATTGCGCGGATTTGCTCGCCCAGATCCGGCGCGCGCGGCCAGGCATAGGTCAGCGCACCCGATGGGCAGACGGTGGTGCAAGCGCCGCATCCGGCGCAAAGCTGGGGCGCCACCTTGATATGGTCGCCCGCAGAGGAAATAGCTTCGGCCGAGCAGATATCGATACATGCATTGCAGCCCGGCTGCATGCTGCGGCTGTGGGCGCAAATGCTTTCCTTGTACTGGAAAAAGCGCGGCTTGCTGAACGTGCCGACCAGCTCCAGCATCTGCAGCGCAGCCCATGCCGCCGCCCCGTCATCCCCGCTTGGGGCGAAGTACCCTTGCGGCAGCTGGTGCATGCGAAGCAAAGGTGTCTCGCTCAAGTCAAACACCAGGTCAAACTCACCGCTGCGCTCAGTTTCAACGCGGTCGAAATCGATTGCCGCCACCGCACCGCAAGCGGCGACGCAATCGCGGTGCGAGCGGCATGCCTCCAGGTCTATCTGGTATGCCAGGCTGATCGCCCCTTCCGGGCAAGCCTTCACGCAAGCATTGCAGCGCGTGCACAGTTCGAGGTCGATGGGATTTTTCTGCTGCCAGCTGACTTGAAAGGCGCCCAGCCAACCCTGGACATGCGGCTGCCCGCCACTGAACGTGGGCCAGGAATGGCCCGCCAGCGCCGCATCGCTCCCATCTGTGAGCAGGACATTTACTTGCAATTGCCGTTCAAGCTTGCGCGCCCATGGCAGTACGCGCCGGGCAGGTCCCAACAGGAGAACACGGCCTTCAGACTGGTATTCAACCTCCGGCACCGGTTCAGCATCGGGCAGGCGCGCGGCCGCCAGCAGGGCTGCCATCTTGGGCGTGGTTTGGCTGGCCTCTGTGCTCCAGCCGGAGGTTTCGCGCAGGTTCACAAAACGCAACGGCGCGACGACGGCTTTCATTTCCGCGAGTTCGCGGAAGAGCGGTTCTTCCTGCGTACAGCCGATGACGATCCGCTCCGCCCCGTCCAGCGTTTGCAGGTATTCGTTGACCTCGCGCCTGCAAAGCTGGCTCGCCACCGGCAACGGCCCCTCTCCCAAGGCCTTGCCAATGGCGGCGCCGTCCAATGGCATGGTGTTATTGCAGTTACAGATCCTCGTCTTTTGGCTCATCGTCTTCTTCCGCTGCGAATTCGCGCGCGATCAGGTTCTTGGCATGATTGAGGGCTGCCACCATCAGGGGAGTCAGGGGTTCGAATTTGTTGTAGTCGTCGATGTAGGTATCGAGACCGTCCATCACATTGAAATGCGGATCGGCAAACAACTTCTTCAAGGCCGCGCGGCGGATCGCCTCGTCGACGCCGCGCGCCACGAAGGGTTTGAAGTCCGAATCGCTGGTCAATTGTTCGACCTGTTCCAGCGTGGGAGCGGGCACGGATTCTGTTTCAGCCGACGCCGCGACAGGGAGCGCTTGCGCGGGCTCCGGCGGGGATTCGGCCTTGACGCGCGACCAGCGGGCGAAGAATGTCTCAGCGGCCATGGCGCCCCGTCCCCTCTTCGCGCGCCATCTGCTGCACGGCGGCCCCGCCTTCAAAGGATGGCCGGCGGCGCTTGCCCTTCGGTTCGGGGCGGTAATACTCCGCCACGAAGGCGCCGAGCCGCTCCACGATTTCAGAAGGCAAAAGCAAGGTATCCACCTGCTCGCCGCCATCCATCAGCCGTGCGGCTTCGTTGTAGGACAAAGTCACGCATTGGGGCACCGCCACGTCGTCCTCCAGCCGCCACATGATGAACCAGCACGGGGCCCCGGAATCGAGGTTCAGGAAATAGCCTTCCGCCTCATCGGAATACAAGCGCGTCGAAAGGCCCGGATAGAGCCACAAGGTCTCGGAGGGATCATCGCGCAGGCAGCGCGGCGGCCCGCCCGGCAACGGAGACAGCACAACCTCCGCCGGCAGCCACTGGAATGGCTGCCAGTTGCTCTTCAAAGGCTTGCGCTGCATGAGCACAGCGATACTGAGTGCATCTGTTTCCACCATCCCCCCGGCTATCAAGAAGATATAACAATACTGCCTTAGATTTAGTAAGATGCGCAACATTCCCGAAATCAGCCAAAGGAGATCGCATGCAACGTTTCAAGCCCGCGCAGTTCATTTTCACCCTGTTCGCCTTCCTGATGGCGTTCAGCGTGCATGCGCAGAAACTTCCTAACGTAACTATTCTGGCCACAGGCGGCACCATTGCGGGCACTGGCGCCAG
The DNA here is from genome assembly GCF_000425385.1 of Pseudoduganella violaceinigra DSM 15887. Lineage (GTDB taxonomy): Bacteria > Pseudomonadota > Gammaproteobacteria > Burkholderiales > Burkholderiaceae_D > Rugamonas > Rugamonas violaceinigra. Next base: position 182,927 of record NZ_KE384357.1, read on the forward strand.
CTCCACCACCACGGTCGGCTACACCGCCGCTACCGTTGGCGTGCAGCAATTGATCAATGCCGTACCGGAACTGTCCAAGATCGCTACCGTTACTGGCGAGCAAGTGTTCCAGATCGCCTCCGAAAGCATGACCAACGACCATTGGCTGACCCTGGGCAAGCGCGTCAACACCCTGCTGGCCCAGCCAAACGTGGATGGCATCGTGATCACCCACGGCACCGACACCCTGGAAGAGACCGCCTACTTCCTGAACCTGGTGGTCAAGTCGCGCAAGCCGGTTGTGCTGGTCGGCGCCATGCGTCCGGGCACCGCTTTGTCGGCAGACGGCCCGATCAACCTGTATAACGCGGTATTAATTGCCGGCAGCCAGGAAGCAATTGGCAAAGGCGTGCTGGTGGCCTTGGGCGATCAAATCCATGGCGCGCGCGATGTCACCAAGACCAATACCTCGACGCCGGATTCCTTTAAAACTCCGGAATTGGGCATGCTGGGTTATATCCAGGGTCCCAAAGCCCACTTCTATCACACCTCTACCCGCAAACACACCGTCGACACCGAATTCGATATTTCGAACCTGAGCGTGCTGCCGCAAGTCGACATTGTTTATGGCTATGCGAATATGAATCCTGTGGCGCTGAATGCCTTTATCGCCGCCGGCGCCAAAGGTATTGTGCACGCCGGCACCGGCGATGGCAGCCTGGCCGCAAAAGTAAAACCGGATCTGATTGCCGCCCGCAAGAATGGCACGGTTATCGTGCGCGCCAGCCGCGTTGGTAACGGCATCCTGGCCCGCAATGGTGAAGCGAATGACGATGAATTGGACTTTGTGGTGGCCGATACGCTGAATCCGCAAAAAGCCCGCATCCTGCTGATGCTGGGTATGACCAAGACCACGAATACCAAAGAACTGCAGCGCATGTTCTACATGTATTAATGCATGGGCCCGCCAAGTGCGGGCCTTTTTTTCGCCCTTCGCGCCAACAATTGGCGCGATTACGCCAGCTTTCGGCTTAGCGATCCAGCGCCCGCCCTGCAGCGGCAAGCACCTGTTCAGTGAGCATTTCCAGCTTTGGCGACTGGATACGCCATGAATGCCAATACAGCTGAATATCCAGGTATTTACCCGGTACTAAATCCCCCAATTTCCCCGCATCGAGCAAGGATTTATATTGCTGGCGCGGTAGCATTCCGTATCCCATGCCGAGCCGGATCGATTCGACAAATGGATCGCTGGAAGGAACGTAATGGACCGGATAGGAGCCAAGCGGCAGCCCCAGTTCGCGCTCGATGAATATCGTTTGCAGCGAGTCTTTACGGTCGAAAAACATCACCGGCGCCTTGCGGGCTGCTTCGCGCGTGAATCCATCGGGGAACCAGCGTTTTACAAAATCCGGCTGGGCCAATAAACGGTAGCGCATAAAGCCCAAATGCTGTGAACGGCAGCCGCGCATCGGTTCCGGCTCACTGGAAACGCCCGCCAGCACCAAACCCTTTTCGAACAGCGAATATGTATGATCCTGGTCGTCGAGGATTATCTCCAGCAGGATGTTTTCACGGTTCAGGAATTGGCTCAGCTCGGGCAAAAACCAGGTGCCAAGCGTGTCGTTATTGACGGCCACCGGAATGCGCGGGGGCATCGCCTCCTCCGCCTTTAAATCGGCCAGGAATTCCTGCTCCATTAATCGGCTACGGCGTAGATATTGCACCAGGCGCTGGCCGGCGCTGGTCAAACGGGCTGGCCGGCTGCGAATCAACAGCGGCGCGCCCACCGCCGACTCCAGGCCGCTAACCCGCTGCGAGACCGCCGACGGGGTCAGATGCAGCATGGCTGCAGCCTGTTCGAAACTACCGGAATCGATCACCGCCAGCAGGGCCTCTCCCTGTCGCGCATCTGGAATCATCCGCGCCACTCCTTTAGCAAAATTAATGAATACTGAAACATCTTAATTAAGCTTCATTTGGAAGGCCAGCGGCGGCAGAATCTGGACTCCACAACAGGAGTAAAAAATGCAGAGTTACGTAAATGGCTTAGGACTTGGCGCCAGCCTGATCATGGCAATTGGCGCGCAAAATGCACACGTTTTGCGGATGGGCATCAAGCGCCAGCATGTGGTGCTGACGGTGACAGCCTGCATTGCAATCGACGTGGTGCTGATCGCCCTGGGCGTGGCGGGCGCCGGAGCGATGATCCAGGATTCACCCTTGCTGCTGGCGGCGGCGCGCTGGGGCGGCGCAGCTTTCCTACTGTGGTATGGCTTGCGCAGCTGGCGTTCGATGTTGACGCCCAAGTCCCTGGCCGCCGGCACTGCAGCCGCGGCGCCGGACGCACGCCAGGCGCTGGCCAGCGTAGTCGCCCTGTCCCTGCTCAACCCGCACGTCTACCTTGATACCGTTGTGCTGCTTGGATCGGTTGGCGGCAGCTACCCGGATGGCCAGCGCCTGGGCTTTTCGGCAGGCGCCATGACAGCCTCCCTTTTATGGTTCACCGCGCTGGGCTTCGGCGCCACGCGGCTGGCAGGCTTCTTTGGGCAACCCATGGCCTGGAAATGCATCGAAGGACTAACCGGCGCCGTCATGCTGGCCCTGGCCGCGGGGCTCCTTTTCAGCTGATCGCTGTTGGATTTCAGAGACGGCAACAAATCCCCGGCAAGATTGCGGGGTAAGATTTTGCATGCTCATCCTTTACGCCGGAACGATCGTCCTCAGCGCCTTCCTGCTATTCCAGGTACAGCCCATCATCGGCAAAATGGTGCTGCCCTGGTTCGGAGGATCGGCGGCGGCATGGACTGTCTGCATGCTGTTTTTCCAGCTAACCCTATTACTGGGCTACCTGTACTCCCACCTGACATCCCGCTATTTGCCGCCGCGCCGGCAAGCCTGGCTGCATGCCGGCCTGTTGCTGCTCGCTGCATTGACGCTTCCCATCATTCCGGGAAACGGCTGGAAGCCCACGGCGGGCGACGACCCAGCCCTCCAGCTATTAGGCTTGCTTGCGGCAACCATAGGGCTACCCTACTTCCTGCTGTCGACTACGGGGCCGCTGGTCCAGCACTGGTTTGCACAGGAACGCCCGGGAAGCGTGCCTTATCGCCTGTTTGCGCTCTCCAATTTTGCCTCCCTGTTGGGCTTGTTGAGCTACCCCTTGCTGTTCGAGCCGCGCTTCACGGTGAAGGAAATGTCCGCTTTCTGGTCCCTGGGTTTTGGACTTTTCGCCCTGTTTTGCGCCGCCCTGGCACTGAGCGGACGCGGTCGCCGCCAAACTCACCACACCTTGCGCGAAGATGCGATGGCCGGCAAACCCGGCTTGCACGAAAGCCTGTTGTGGGGTGCCCTGGCTGCCGTGCCAACCGTCGTCCTGATGGCGGCCACCAGCCACCTGACCGCGAACATTGCGCCCGTTCCCCTGCTTTGGGTCTTGCCGCTGGTGATCTACCTGCTGACGTTCATTCTCTGCTTCGAAAGCTCGCGCTGGTACAAGCGCTGGCTGTTCCTTCCCCTGATGGCTATTCTGACGCCGCTGCTTATTGCCTGCACCAGTTTCCCCAGCCTGATGCCGCGTGGGATCGTGTGGCCAACCTTGCTGTTCTCCGTCTGTATCTTCACTTACTGCATGGCTTGCCATGGCGAGCTCGCCCGGCTTAAGCCTCCGCCTGCGCAACTGACAGCCTATTACCTGGTGATTGCCATCGGCGGCGCGATCGGAGGCATGTTCACCGGACTGCTGGCGCCGCGCATCTTCAATGACGATTACGAACTGACCTTATCCTGCATTGCCGCCGTCTGCATCGCCGGAGCCGCCTGCCACCATCGCCCGGCGGAACCGATACAGCGCGGCGCTCGTATCAAGGCCGCCGTGTTCTTTACCACCCTGGTCGGCGTACTGTGGGGCGCCAATGCGCTCTGGCCTTTCACGCCGATAGTCAAGGCCCGCAATTTCTACGGCACAGTCAAGGTGAAGGATACCGAACCAGGAGCCGGCCAGGCACGACAGCTGACCCATGGCGTCATCGTGCACGGCCGCCAGTTCCTTGATCCACAGAAGCGGCGCTGGCCAACTACTTACTACGGCAGCGACGGCGGCGCAGGAATCGCCATCGCCGCCAGCCGTCACGGGGAAGCACAGCGCGTCGGCGTGATTGGACTCGGCGCCGGCACCATGGCAGCCTACTGCCGGCCCGGCGACGTCTACCGCTTTTACGAAATCAACCCGCTGGTCAGCGAATTCGCGGACCGGCAATTCAGCTTCCTGCGCGACTGCCCCGCCAACAAAACAGTGGCGCTCGGCGATGCACGCCTGGTGCTGGATGAAGAAACATCGCAGCAGTTCGACCTGCTGGCGGTCGACGCCTTCTCCGGCGACTCGGTACCGGTGCATTTGCTGACCACGGAAGCCTTCAACATCTACTTCCGCCACCTAAAGCCGGATGGGGTGCTGGCAATCCATATCTCCAACCGCTACCTGAACATGGCACCAGTCGTGAAACGCGCGGCCGACAACTTCCACCGTGCAGCATTTCTTTCGGAGAGCAAGTCGGACTACGCGCGCGGGGTAACCGCCGCGACCTGGGTGCTGGTCGGCCAGCGCGACCGATTATTGCCCTATGCCGCCCTCCACGAACTGCCGCCGGCGCCGGACGTGCGGCCATGGACAGACGATTACAGCAGCTTATTGGGAATCATGAAATAATCATCGGACTAGTAACCAACCGAAAGGAAACTCAAGATGGATGCAGTAAAGATTGATATCGGCCTCTCCGACGACAGCCGTGCACGCATTGCCGATGGCCTGTCGCGATTGCTGGCCGACAGCTACACGCTCTACCTGATGACCCACAACTTCCACTGGAACGTGAAGGGCCCGATGTTCAACTCCCTGCACCAGATGTTCATGACGCAGTACAGCGAACAATGGACCGCACTCGACTTGATCGCCGAACGCATCCGCGCACTGGGCTATCCGGCGCCGGGCACCTACGCCGAATTCAGCAAGCTGAGTTCAATCAAGGAAGTGGCAGGCGTGCCGAAAGCCATGGAGATGGTGCGCCACCTGGTCACCGCCCAGGAAGCCACCGCCCGCACCGCGCGTTCGCTGCTGCCGGTGGTCGACGAGGCCAACGACCAGCCGACCATCGACCTGCTGACCCAGCGCCTGGACGTCCACGAAAAGACCGCGTGGATGCTGCGCAGCCTGCTGGAAGAATAAGCCTCAGGCCATCCTGTCCGAAGTAATGATGTGTTCGCCCGGCAGCGGGTGCATTGCCGCGCCGAGCATGGCGCGCGCAATGTTCGCAGCCGGATTGATGCGCCATGCGCGCGGCAATACCGGGCCGAGCAGGGACAGGATCGGCACCATGATTTTCTCGCCAAGTCTGAACTCTTCACGCGCGCCACCAATCAATCCTGGGCGCGCGATCACCAGCGTCGGAAAACCCAGCGAACGCAGGCCGTGCTCGACCTCCCCTTTGACGCGGTTATAGAAAATGCCTGAACCGGCATCGGCGCCAAGCGCTGAATTCAGCACAAAGCTTGGTGTGCCGTGCTGTCGCGCAAGGCGTCCCACCTCCATCGGATAGCTGAAATCCACTTTACGGAATGCTTCCTGTGAACCTGCCGTCTTGATGGTCGTGCCCAGCGCACAAATCACGGCATCGGCTTGCCACCAAGGTTCCTGGGCCGGCAGACGGTCATAGTCGACAATCGGCGCCACCAGTTTAGGATGAGGCTGTATGCGGCGGCGTACCGGCGCAACTACTTGCGCAACTTCCGGCGCGGCCAGCGCAAGTTTCAACACTTCACTTCCGACCAAGCCTGTTGCCCCGACCAGTATTAGCTTCATGTTCTTTGTTCCAGATAGGCTTCGGCCAACATGCGCGCCCATACATTGCAGCCTTTGGCCGAGGGATGGTAACCGTCTTCCGCAGCCAGCGTACTGTCGGACTGGGTATCCAATACAAGGGGGACGTGCCGCAACAACGCGTCTTCGCGCGCCAGTGCCTGCAAGCCGCGATCGAGCGCCGCCGCCTTCATTCCAAGCACCCAGCGCAAAGGATGCGGCAGCGCCGGAAATGCCTGCATCGGCGGTACACCCGACAGCAGCACCACTGCGGGCGAGCAGCGTTCGCGCAACTGATCGAGCAGGGCCAGCATATCCCGCTGCCACTCGCTAACCCGGCGGAAAGCAACCGAATCGTTGACGCCAAAAGCGACCAGCAGGATGTCGACTGGCTCCGCCGGGACCTGAGGCAGCAACTCAGCCAAGGCATCACGCACCGTTGCGCCATTACGGCCATAAGCACGCCAGTGCACTGGGCGGCCAGCGCCCATTGCCAGAGATTGCGCCAAGCGCGCCGTAATCGCCTCTTCCTGCAGTGCGACACCGACACCTGCCACCGGCGATTCCCCAATGGCAATCAGCCTCAGCGGCGCACCGGCCGAATCAGCCATTGCGATGCCAGCGCGCTCACCGTCCGCCTCCGGCATACGAGGTGTTTTTGCGCGCGTGCGGCGTCCCTGCACCAGCAACAAAGGCAGCAACGGCAGGGCAATCAATTCGGGCAGCGAATTTCTCATGCCGCGATCATATCAGTCGGCATTCCTGATCGCATTCGCCCGCCGCCGCAACTCCCGTTCAGTGGCAAACGGACGATCCTCCTCCAGGCAGGGTTCGCCCTTCAATTCTTCACGAAAAGTCCAATGCAATTGGCTTGCCCGGACCACCAGAGCCCGCAGCCGCTTCACTTCCCACAGCACAGCCAGCATGTCGTCATTCTGGTTGCGAAGCCAGATTTCCCGTAATTCCTGCGCCGTCAGGGGCTTTTGCAAAACTGTATGCATATACAGTAGTTTAGCAAGCCCGTTCCGGTTAGCATAGCCCCCATGTGCACCAATTACCGCCCCACGTCCCGTGACCTGCTGCAGGAAATGATGGACATTGACCTTTCCAACCTGGAAGGCCTGGAATGGCCGGACGAAACCTGGAAGGATTACAACGCCCCCATTATTCGCCTCGGCCTGGATGGCCAGCCGGAATGCGTGGTCGCGTCCTTCGGCTTTGTGCCGCGCCGCCACGTTCCAGCCGCAATGCCGTCGCTGACCACCATGAATGCCCGCAGCGAAACGGTGGGCCAGCTGCGTTCCTACAGCAAGCATTGGAAAGCCAGTCAGCTCTGCCTGGTTCCGATGACCGGATTCTATGAACCGAACTACGAATCGGGCAAGGCGGTACGCTGGCAGATCGCCATGGCCAACGAGCGTCCCTTCGCTGTGGCTGGCATGTGGCGCAGCTGGGCGGAAGCGGACGGAAGCACAAGCCATTCCTTCACCCAGCTCACCATCAATGCCGATGCGCATCCCCTCCTGATGCGATTTCACAGGCCCGATGAAGAAAAGCGCACGCTGGTCGTCGTGCCGCCGGATGCTTACCGGGACTGGCTCACCTGCCGCGACCCGGAATTCGCCCGCTCCTTCCTCACGCCCTACCCTCACCAGATGATGCGAGCGTGGGAAGACCCCCGCCCGTCCGCCAAAAAGCAGCCGACGATAGAAAAACAGCAATCGTTGTTGGATTTTTGATGTCGAAAAACTTTACACCCAGCCGTTCATTGCGATGGCTTGGTGCAGCGCATTCTTTATAAATCAATGATTTATTAATGCATGGTCTGGTTTTTGCTTATCAGCATTCCCAATTACCTAAAGCAAATCCTAGACGCAGATGATGAAATTCAAATCCGCCGCTGCGGCCAGCCTGCTCGCAGCACCAGTGTTCGCCCACGCTGCTCCAATCACCCTTTTTGCAGGCCAGAACGTCAACCTTGAGCAAGGCAGCAAGGTGACCGGCGATGTCGGTGCCAAGGGCAATATCCACGCGAAATACGACAGCCAGGTAACGGGCAATGTACTCGGTGGCGGCAACGTCACCCTTGAACAGAAATCCAAAGTCAGCGGTAACGCCACCGCAGGCGGCAAAGTCGACGTGAAATACGGCGCCCAGGTGAATGGAAACGTAGCGGGCAAAACTTCATCGCCGACACTGGACAGCCTGCCCGCTGGCACCGTCTTCGATGCCGGCAGCAAAGCATTCGGTCTCAACGCTTACGCGACTGGCAGCATGGGCCAGGGCAAGTACGGCAAGGTCAACATCGGCTACGATTCGACTCTGACCCTGACCGCTGGCACGTATTATTTCGATTCCCTGGTAGTGAACTCGGAAAGCAAGTTCATCTTCGACCTGTCCGGCGGCGCCATCAACCTGTTCATCAAGGGCAATGTGAACATCGGCTCGAACTTCGATTTCGAAATGCTGAACGGCGACGCGACCAAGATCTATACCGAAACCAAAGGCAACTGGGAGCAAGGCGCATGGGGCGAATGGTTCGGCACCCTGTTTGCATCGGGCGCGGACAGCAGCCTGCACTTCAACCAGGGCTCGGTCCTGGGCGGCACTTTCATGGCGCGCAAGAATATTCAGTTGGACACCGGCAGCGTTGTCAGCGCCATGCCGAAGGAAGCCGCCAAAATTCCAGTACCAGGCTCGTTGCCACTACTGGCTGTCGGCTTGATGGCACTCGCACTCTTCCGCCGCGAGCAAGCCTGAACAGGCTTATGACGCCAGGACCAGGGCATCTGTCCCTGGACTAAAGGCGGCGGCAACGCATCCGAAGGCTTAAGCCGGTCGTGGTCAATCCGCACCACCAGCGCAGAGAGCGGCTAGCGTAAAACGGGATGGAGAGCCATCACTTGTCACCGCTCGCCGGTGTTCGACGAAAGGTTTTCCTGCACGCGTGCCAGCAACGACTGCAGCAACGCCTTATCGCCTTGCGTGAACCCCGCGAAGGCTTGCCTGGAAAGCCGCTCCCCTTCCGCATGCACTTCGTCGAACAGTGCGCGTCCGGCGGGCATCAGCGACAGCAGGGTGCTTCGGCGATCCGCTGGATCCTCCTCCGCCGACACAAGCTCCGCATCCCTCAAGCCACGCAGCAGCCTCGCCATTTGCCCCTTGTCCCGGCCGGAATGCGCCACCAGATCGGTGAGCGTGCAGCCGGGATGAAATCCGATGAAGTGCAGCACGCGGAACTCGATTGGCCCCAGCGCCTGCGGGCTGCCGCGCAAGGCCTTGTACTGCTGCCCGCGATACAGATGCGTGATCTGGTGGATGGCTTCAAAGACATCGCTTTCCGACACAATTCGAATTTTGGTTGACATCATCAACTAACATCAATAGTATTGGATGACATTATCAACCATCTGGAGCAATTATGGAACTTTCGGCGAAAACCGGAGTGCAGCGCGTTCGCCACGAAGTCAGGAAGCGCAATCTGGTGGTCAGCCAGGTCGAACAGCTGACGCCCGAATACCTGCGCGTCACATTGTCCGGCCCCGACCTGGAAGGCTTCACTTCCATGTCGTTCGACGACCATATCAAATTGATCTTGGCCGATGACGAAGAGGCCCGCGTCTGGCGCGACTTCACGCCGCAAAGCTTCGACCCGGTCAAGCAGGAGCTGGCATTGGAATTCGCGATGCACCCCGTTGGAGCGGCCTCGGACTGGGCCAAAGCAGCAGCCGTTGGCACTGCCATCACGATTGCCGGTCCGCGCGGTTCAATGCTGATTCCGACGGACTACGATTGGCACCTTTTTGTCGGTGACGCCGCTGCCCTCCCGGCCATTCGTCGCCGGCTTGCGGAACTGCCAGCCAGCGCCAAGGTGACCGTCATTGCCGCTGACGACAACGATGGAACGCTGTTGAATGCGGCTGGCACCAGTTGGCAAATCAAGCGCGTGGCCGACGATATGGAAATGATTCAGGCGGTAAGTGACCTGGAGTTCCCCGCCGGTCAAGGGTTCTGCTGGTGCGCCGGTGAAGCGGCCGCAATGAAACAGCTGCGTGAGCTGCTCGCAAACGAAAAAAATCATCCGAAGGGCGCAATGCGGGTTGCCGCATATTGGAAGAATGGCGTTGTCAACCACCACGAAAACCTGGAGTAAGCTGCACGGTTCAAGCTTGGACTGTCCCCCTTACCCATCCTCCGATCCTTAACAGCAGTCGGTCTGAACGAGCACTCCGGCGCCGCGCGCCAACATCGCGCGGCATCTGGCAGCAAATACAGATAAGGCCGAACTGGCTCTACAGAAAGTGCAGCCCTACCTGCGCAAGCACTTCGAGAGCGCCGGCATCAAGGCCTTTCCCTCCGGCGAGGAATAGGCTCTCACTTTCAAACAAAAGTACGAGAGAAATGCTGAAATGGCATCCACCTGGTTGACCATTCTCGGTACCCATTGCCCCAACAGCCGCCTCGTGATTAGCGCGCTCGATGGCCACGTCGGCTGGCGCAAAGGCAAACTTCATCCAGCTAGGACGCCAATTCAGCTCCGCAATATCGGCACTTTGTGGCTTCGATCACCACAGCGCTTGGTTCAATGCAAGCGGCTCCGCTTTTGCGCATACATTTGTTCGTCCGCCAAGAGGACGTAATGCGACAGCGTCTGGTCCGCGCTGGAATCGACCAGCACGACGCCCGCACTGATCGAAACGCAATATGGCCGCTCCTGCATCAAATTGAAGGCGCGCAGATTGGCGTCAATACGCGACAGGATGACTTCTGGCTGCTCGTCGTCAAGGGTATACGCGACAAATTCGTCGCCCCCGAGGCGTGCCACGACATCGGCATGGCGGAACGACTGGCGGAACACAAGCGCGGCGTCCCGGATCATGGCGTCTCCGGCCTCGTGCCCCAGTTCGTCGTTCACACGCTTCAGGCCATCGATGTCCGCAAAGATCACGGCGCTCTTTGTGCGCTTGCGGCGAGCAAGCTTGTAGATTTGTTCGGCCTGCAGGAAGAAGCCGCGCCGATTGTACAGCCCCGTCAGGACGTCGGTCAGCGACAGCATCCGCATTTCGCTCACCGCCTCGTCCCTTTGCTTCAATTCTTCGGCATGGGTCACTGACGTGTCGGCGATTTCCTGGCGCTGTTCGCGCAGAAGCCGCTCGAGTGAAGTCTGCGACTCGATTTTGCCCAGCGCTGCCCCGGCCAACTGCAGAATGTATGTGAGCGTGCGTTTGTATGCATCCTGCGTCGCGGTATCCACGTCATGAATCCAGCTGACTGCGAGGACCACCGCTGCGGCGTGCGCCGGCACGGCCAGCACCAGCCGGCGTGGTCCTCCGCACTCATCGCCGTTGGGCTGGGCGTCCGCAGCGGCGGCCACGTCGGCAGTCATGCGCACGGCGGCGCGGTATAGCGGATGGCCCGTGCCGGCCGAATGCGCAATACCGTAACTGTCGAACTCGACAAGATCGATCCGATCGCCGCGCAGGAGAAGCAAGGCCGAGTCGAACCGGACCATTTCCGCCAGCGCGCGGCCGATCAATGCCAGCGAACCTTGCGCCTCGTCGGTCTGGAGCAGGTCGCGCGCCAGGGTTAACAGTATGCCCAACTGGGCCGGTCCGAGCTGCCGCGTTTCCAGCCGATGTTTTCTCATGGTGCGTCCCCCTTCACTATTCATCCGCCCTGTCTTGCGTCGGCGGCGGGGAGGACGGCGTGATCGCCTCCGAGACCAACTGATCGTTACTGGGCGCGCGGCGCAACAAAGGCTTGTCGAGCACTCGCGCAATCACGCCCGAGGGAACGCGCCTGTATTCCATATACTTCTGCGCCAGCGCCCGGTTGCGCACGGACTGGATGTTGACGCCGCGCGCCACCGCTTTCGCGGTAACCGTGTCAGAGCGTCTTTGGCGTTCGTTCATCAAAGTTCCAATCCAGCATTGCCACAACGCTTCTCCTGATTTGCCGCCTGCACAGAGTGTATGCCTATTCCCGCCCATACGTCGGTCTTCTGTGTGTGCCGGCCCGATATGAAATCCCGCTGATCCCGGCATGCCGGACATGCTAACGCCGCAGTTAGAAATCTGATGCCATGCGACGAACTCATGGATACCGCCGACGCCGCCCGTCGGCTTGATCAGCTCCGGTATCGCCATCTGCAACATGCACTCGACCTGCTGCGCAACCAGCGGATCGCCCAATTCACACTCCAGCGAGTGCTTTTTGGCAAGTGGCAACACCATCGCTTTTCGGCCAACCAAGTCATCGTCCGGCTGAGCTGACAAGCGTTCTCTCGAAATCGCTGGCTATTCACCACAAGCGTTCCCGATCTGCCGCTTGCTTTCGGCCGCGCGCGTGCTGGACCTTCAACCGTTTTTCCCACCAGCCATAGTCTGACATGGTTTCTTTCGCCACCTCCACGCATCGCAGGTAGTCGGGAGAGTCCTTGGCGCATGGCGGGACCGGCGGCTTAATTCCTTGGGAAATGCAATAGCGTACTGCGTCCTCCAGCTCGCCGTCGTTGAGCAAATCCCGGCACGCGGTCGAATGAATCAGTGCAAGGTTCATGTTCTCTATCCATAACTCGCCAATTGCCTGGCAAAGCATTGAAGCGGACGCGGGCCGGAGCGCTCTGCATTCACGCACCAGGCCTGCAGGCCAGCCAGGAGCTCCTCCTGCGTTGCCGGCGAACGCTCCCACAACTTCTCCAGCGCCTGGCGCGCCACATGCATGGCACAGAGTCCAGCACTTTGTTCTGTCACCTGTTCCAGGTCTGCCCGTTGCGTTTCTGTAAGCCGCCAGGGTGCATGGCGTAACAGACGTTTCGCCCGGGCCAAAGTCTCATGCGGGACCAGCTTGGCCAGGCCTGTACGTTCTGCCTGAAACACGGCCAGCGTCGCCAGTGTCAGCTCGCGCGTCAATACCGCACGTTTGCCCAAGACCACCTTCAAAGTCGCCAAGGTCGGCACCAACTGCCCCGCACATCGCATCAAGCGCTGCGGCGGGCGGCGGAGCGATGCCAGCCGCAACGAGCACAATATGCTGATGTAAGTCCAGCCGATATCCAGCTCGAACCAGCGAACCGAAAACTTTGCCGAAGTCGGAAAAGTGTGATGGTTGTTGTGCAGCTCTTCCCCACCGATCAGCAGGCCAAACGGAACGATATTGGTTGCAGCTTCTTGGGAGTCGTAATTGCGGTAGCCGGCATAGTGCCCCAAGCCGTTGACAACACCGGCGGCCAAGAACGGAATCCACATCATCTGGCAGGACCACAGCGTCAGGCCCGGCGCCCCAAACAATCCCAGTTCGATCAACAGCAGCAAGCCCACGCCTTGCCATGTGTAGCGGCCATAAATCCGTCGCTCCAACCAGTCTGCCGGACCGCCATGACCGTAGCGATCCAACATCGCAAGGTCGGCTGCCGCATCGCGGTAAAGTTCAGCCCCGCGCCACAAAACCTGATTGATACCGCGTACGATTGGACTGTGCGGATCCTTCGCCGTTTCGCAATGGGCGTGATGGCAGCGATGCACCGCCACCCATTCCCGCGTCACCATCCCCGTCGTCAACCACAGCCAGAAGCGGAAGCAATGTGCCACGACCGGGTGCAGCTTCAGCGAACGATGCGCCTGGCACCGATGCAAGTAGACCGTCACCGCAACGATCGTCATATGCGTGGTTATCAGTCCGATTAGCAATAGCTGCCACCAGCGTAACCCGAGAAGGCCATCACTCACCCACTGCAAATACATCTCCATGCTGGCGCTCCCTCACGATTCTTGGCCTACAAGTTCGGATGGTCGGCGGCAAACGCGATCGCGTCACGCAGTTGGTCATACCGATAACCTCCATAGAAGAAGTGCCCGTCGGTAAAGGCGATACCATGCAGTTTCATCATGCTTTCGTCTTCGTCTGTTGGCTGATAAGCAGCGGCCCAGCTCGGTTGGAACGCATCATCGCCCAAGAAGCCAGATTTGGCGTGTTCTGCGACAGAATAATGCAAGGCATCTCTGAATACATCGTAATGGTGCTGCCGGAATTCGTACCGTCTCCCATCGAACGATATCTCATACTGTGCCGCCAGGCTTTCATCCGATTCCTGCTTCGCACTTGTAGCGCGCGTGCTTTCCATAATCTTCCTCCCTATCCTATTCCTACCCTCATTTAATACGAGGATCCAATGCCGGGCTTTTGACATCGCATCAGCGTTGGCGTCCGCTCGGGACTCGAATGCGTCTTCCGGAAAAACAATCGAACGCCTCATCGTGTCCGGCCCTGGAAGGCTCGCGTAATCCGATGATGGTGGCATATGTTTGAGTATGGCTGTCGAGGCGTACTTCAGTGCGACGTCATGGCACCGGAACTCAGCACACCTGAGCAAGATATTCCACCCATGGAACCACGTTGATGATTGTTGGCGCATGGCGCACTCCTTCGCTCGCGTTCAGGGAAAACTCGGAAAGGCGTGGCAACGAGCGAGCCTTCCTTCCCGACGCTGCGCGACAATGGCGAGCCAGACGCAAGGCAATACCATTTCACGGCGATTATGGACTTTGACGCGATTGCGCTGTCACGCTGCAATGCTGAGGAAGGCCGGCACAAACTCTGATATTGGCAAGGTACCTGCTACCCACTATACGCCCTAAAGCGAGGTTCCCCTAATGAATTCGCCGTCGGCCCCACGCGCTATCGCACGTTGATTACCATGCCGTCGGGTGTCGCGTGGCGTGCCCATCCAGCTTCACACCTCGGCATCTGGTGAACGCACGCGTCATGACGCTGAGTGCTTCATGGCTTCCGCCTCGCGGGCGGCAGTGCGCTCTTCGCGCGCGGCGGTCGGATCGCCGCTGTTGTCGACCTGCCCGGCAGCGCGTTCTGCATCGCCGTGCGCGCCATCGGCTTCATCGCTCCCGCTAGGACTTTCGGTAGCGGGAGGCTCCAGCATGTCGTGCACCATGGCACGCAGTTCTTCAACGTCGGGCGGCAGACCATGCCTTTTCCGAAGGAGAATATAGTGTTGAATTTCAGATTCCTGTTCGGCACTCAGAGGCAGGCCGCGGAAGGAGAATTCCGGTCCGTTTTCTTTCATGACGGTTCTCCCGGTTGTTGACCCATAAGAGTATATTCCCAAATCTGTGCACGCATCGGCCTGCTGGAGATGTTCGTCGAGGCGGCCTTCCCACATCCCTCGGCGGGCAAGGAGCGTGCTGAACGGCTGATGCGTGGGAACGTGATTCGCGCACGCCATGATCGGCGCGACAAAGTGACGACGGATTCGCGGCACGGCTTGCCCTTCGCACAGAATCTGTTGGCACGGGAGTTCGTGCCGGCAGAACCAAACCAGGTCAGATCACACCATCATCCTCCTTGAGTAAGAACTGCTCGTCATGCGATTGTTCGTCCGTCCCTCCGCTGTCGGCCACCGGCGAAAATGGCTGGTCTTCAGAACGCGGAACGACCGACGAGGAATCGCTTGAAGTAGCCTTGACGCGCCCCGGCGCCGACGCAGGTGTGGTGCCTTCTACTGAACTTGATGAGCCACCTCCGCCCCATCGGTGTCGTCACGGAGTGCTCATGGATATGGCCCAAGCGTATCAGGCCGCTTTGGGCTGTCGAAATCTGTCGGATTTAGACTTTTGAAAGCAATCTGGAAAGCATGTTCTTCTTTGCCGTGTCTGGCTTGTACGGAACATATTTCTCAAGCGCCACTAGCAAATCCAACCAACGCCCAAGAAAAGTTTCATCGGCCTGCAACTGGCGTTTAGATAAACTCCATTGTTCTTCACAGTCGCGCAGCGAAGCACGAATACGATTCGACTCCGTCCAACAAGGTTGGCAAAGAATTCGATTTTGAGTGATGCTCGCCCTCAGGATTTCAAAAGTATACTTTTGGTCCTGCGCTGTGAAAACACTATCAGCGTGACAATGCCAACAATTATAAGGTTTGTCCTTGTATTCAAGGCGAAAACCGAAGGCAACCGATTGTTTACTCTTCTCCGACCATTGTTCAGGATTTGCAGGAACGGAGGTGGGCCTCAAGCTTTTGATCATCCTAAATTTCTATTCTCTCGATGGTTTGCGTGAAAACATAGTGGCGCTTATCTGCGCAAGCGCTTCGAGGCCGTCGGCATCAAGGCCTTCCCATAGGGTATGAACAGGCCTTCACTTTCAGACGCAGGTTTTGGAAAACTACTGAGACCGGCGGCCGCAATAGCGCGTGGACAACGACGCAGACTGCGAACTGGTCTCTTATTTTACCAAATTAAAGCGATCCTTCAGGGCATTAAGCCAGGTGACGTCAAGCAACCCATCATGCTGCATCCGTCCAACGACGATGCCAGGATGAACCCCAATAGACGCAGCAAAGTCTTCAACGGCCACACGAGTACGAGGTAGCATCGCTAGTTTCTTGGCTGCTTCAGGCAGAATCAATTTGTCGCGCGCCCAAGCATTCGCCTCGACCTCTTCTGCTGAGTTGGCGCCGCCTTTCGCCGGATCATCGAGGAAAACTGCGGCCTTCTGCTTGCCGTGCAATAAGATATGTGCGGCCTCGTGGAAAAAGCTAAACCAGAATTTGTCATTGCTTTTCCCGTAGAGTGAAAGCTGAATCAAAGGCTTATGTGGATTAAGCCAACGAGCGACGCCAGATACATGAACGCGAGGCAACGCAGGAACGAGCACAAAGGCAACGCCAGCGTCATGCAACAAATCTGTTAGGCGTGTGTGAAACTGAGCCGGAGGCTTAATGGTAAGAGCTAAGATTTCATCAATGGCTTGACGAAACAGTGCTTCGTTATAGCGAGGACATTCTAGCCGTTCCGCGAACCTTTCTCCGAGCCTCAGCCAAGCAGCCTTCAACACCGAGACCACGCGGGCGGTGATCGACCGCGACGAGTCCATGAAGGATTTCGCGCAACAACTCACAAACGTCAACGCGCAACTCCTTGAGCTTCAAGGCAGCTTTGAAAAGGCGGCGGCAATCCGCTTCGACACCGAACACACCGTCGTTGAAAACCGGCTCTCTCGCCAAAGACAGATTTCCGTCGATGCTGGGGACACGGATACAGTCGCGCAGATTGATGAGGCCAAGCAGAAGCTGGATCTCATGCGAGCAGCGGCAACTGCTCAAGGCCGCGTCAATGAACTGCTGGTCCAGGAATCGCGCATACAGTCTGAACTTGAGGTGGCGACAGAACGTGCAGATACCATTGCAGCCACCTAGAACATCTTAGACAAACATACTGACATGATCCAATGGGCCACCGAGATCAAGGTGCGCGCCGAGCGCAAGGCGGGCGAGATGCTGGCGCAATCTTATTAAAATGGTGAGCGCCATTCTGGTCGCAATGATAGCCGCGTGGAGTCGCAGGATTCGACTCCACAGAAGCCAACCTTATCCGATATTGGCATCACGAAGGATCAATCCTCCCGCTGGCAATCCCTCGCCAGTATGTCGGAAGACCACTTCGAAACCGCTGTCGCCACCGCTAAAGACACAGCAGGTCAAGTCACCACGGCATTCATGCTGCGCGAGGTGTCAAAGTCGAAGTTTTCCTTTATCAAACCGTTTGAATTTGGCCGCGATATGCTGGCCCTTATGATCTTCTTCGACGCGTCGTCCTACAGCAGGCGAACTTACGCCCGCGTCCGTTCGAGCATGGCGCTTGAGCGCTTTGTTTCGTCGCTACATGCGATGAGCCGAACGGCGTCACTGCGCTGGGCACGCGCCTGGTTGCTAGTGGTGCAGATTCCGGACAGCGAAAAGCATCTAGCGGCGCTTGCTTCGTCGATCGGAATGAACGACCGCTCCCTGAATTTCGAAGCGGGTCATCGCAGCATAGCGCGAGAAGACTGTCTCGATCAGCGGCGCTGCCACACCAGCGAGTAGCGCGGCACGTTCACCGGCCAACTCTCCGAACGCCGCACGGGTCAGAAGCGCAAGCGATAGCTTTTCTGCCGCAACATAATCAATTCGTCTGGTCATGTGTTCCACGCTACGCCGATTGCCGGGGGCGTGTCGCCCGCGATTGACGATGCTGCTTCGACGCGCAACGGCGGGTGGATTCGATTCAGCTCCAGCGCTAACGCAACGCTCGTCGAAGTGGCATATGATGACTGGATACGCAATTGGAAGTGGGTATCTCATGAATACCACAACCATCATCGGCATGCTCTTGACGCTCCCGTTTGGTTACGGCGCCCTGTTCCAGGCGCGCCCGAAGGAATGGGTCTTTGAGCATGCGTCCATCGCAATGCTGGAGATCGCCGGGTTCGCCCTTGGCCTGATATGCGTCCTTGTGGGCGTGTTGGTATAAATTCTCCGCGCCAGCCGGACTTAAAATCCGTTGGCCACAAGGCCGTGCCGGTTCGATTCCGGCTCTGGGCACCAAGGTTTCATGCGGGTGTCGAGACTTCTAGGCTGGCGGCCGCTCCGAAATAAGCGTCACCAGCCATTCTTGAACGTAGGCTGGCCCGCCTTCGCACTCCACCTGGTATCCCTCCCATCGCATTCCATCGCCATGGAAATTCATGCACTGCGCCCGATGAAGATCGGGCAGTAGGCGATTGGATTGGGAGGCGTCACCCCATCGCCTGGCGGTTAGACAGGGCTGGCCGTTATGGTGGATCAGCACCAGCTCGCCGAACACGCCGAGGCCGGCATCGCCATCGCGCTTGAAGCGGACACCGTTCTTTCGTAGTTGTTTGATATTACTGTACATACATCCAGCACATCTGAGTTGGTTGTCCTACTGCACCAATCTGTGGAGCGAGGCATGCAGGGAATATCCTTGTAGGACAATCACTTACGCAATATTGCTAGTAATCTTGCATAGCAACATTCAGTTGCATTTGCATGTGCAAATGCTTACCTATTAGGCTAAACTCGCTTCATTACCACTTGACGAAGCTGTCAAGTGGGGATCACTGGAGAAACGAATGTCAACGATCGCTGTACACGGCCTGAAAGCATTCAGCAAGCTCGTGCACGGGAATGCTGATCGCAATCTACAATTAATTCGCGCCATCGATGAGACGCTGGGCGCGCTCTATGAGGATATTGAGCGATTCTCGCTTCTGAATCTGGGCGCTGACCGATACATCGAACATCTACGTCGCGGTGAACTGCTGGAGGAGAAAAATGGGACTGACCTGCCCAATCTCTTCGACGAGGCTCGCGATGCACTGGGGCGTCTTTATAAGCTGTTAGAGGAAAAGCACCTTTGCGCTGTTAGCGACCACGATCTCACGGATGATGATGGAATTGTAGAAGCGTATGCGCGCCTCCTGGCCGAGGTCTCAGATCTGCACAACAAGGTCAATACCATGGCCTGGCTGGTCCGCGAAATCGAAGCTGATCGAGATACCGTCATGCCAGGTAGTTTTGCTGACGTCGAAGAGCTATTCGAAGCGATGGGCGTGTGAATGCAGAGCTGCCGCCCTGCGATTCGCGAGGTTAGGTACAACGAAAAATTCGAGAGTGATATGAAACGCTTGCCGCCTGATGTATTAGGGGCGGCCAAGGATGCGATCAGGGACTTAAAGAAGGATCCAATCCCAACGACGCGCCGATTGCATAGCCTGACAGGTTACAAGAATCCAAAGGTATTCGTAATCGACGTTTTCAGCAACCATTCGTACCAAATTACTTTTGAGATCGATGACGGTATTGCTACCCTACGCCGCGTTGCAAAGCACGTAGCGATCGATAGAGCACCGTGATCATAAAAGGAGCCCGCCTAGTGCGGGCTTTTTCATGCGCGCATTACGGGCGAGTAATCCGCGCGTCCTAATCAGGACTTCTCAGAATCAGCAATCATGTAATGCTTCGGCTTCTCGTCGGCTTGCACGTCGACCAGCGCGCCCGCCTGGGCATTCGACGGCCCGAGGTCGACGTTCCCTTTCCGCAGCGCGTGGCGAGTGCAGATCCTACTTTCAGCATTCCTTCATGGGGTGCAAGGGGTCTAAAGCTCCTGTTCGATTCCAGTCGGGCGAATCGTACTGGCCTGTTACCATTAGTCCAGACGAAAAATCCTTGTAAACCCGCACACGCGGCCTATGCTGAACTTGTCGCGGACAAAGACGCGACCGGGTTGGGAAGCCCGAAACGACAAAGGCGTTTGGACCGCCTTTTAGGCGGTTTTTTCGTCTATGCCTTGCAACTCCTATGGAGCGGCAGGCAAGGAGGTCTTACGGCCTACCGGTTACTTTGTCGCCGGGACTTCCCACCTTGCCACTTGCCGCTCCCCCCGCCATTACTGGAGCGGCCTGCCAACACATTGGGAGGTTGCCATGTCTAATGTTGAAAACCCGCAATTCCGAAATCTCGACCGTGCCCCATACGAACTCAGTCACCTTCTCGTCAAAATCGGCCGAGGGGACCCGAACGAGAGTCTGAAGCAACTGACGGACGCTGCCGAAGACCATGCTTCTAATGCCAGCGGAACACTCCTGCGAGGTCTGGAGGCAATCGGCCATCTGATGATGTATGCCGGCACGAATGAACAGGCTGGTGACCTTGGGTCCCGCTACGTGATGTGTATCGGCGATCTTATCTCGCATATTGCCTGCGAACTTCAATTCCTTGGCGAAGTCGACACGGTGGCATATACCGCAGAAATCATCGCTGCCGCTAACAGCAAGCAGCGCAACGTAAAAGATAAGGTGCAATCATGATCACCTGGACTGCAGTATCGAGCGGCCTATTGCCGATCAACGCCATTCAGTTTGTTCTGGCCTGGGATGCCGATCGCGGCATGGCGGATATTGCATGGTTCGAAGATGGCGGTTGGCTTAGCGCAGACGGGGCCGAACCCATAAACGTCACTCACTGGTCCCCAATTATTGGCCCGGATGGTGAAGAGATGATCTACCCGCGCGAGGACGAAGCCGACGAGGTTCAATCATGATGACCGACCTCAAGACGCCACAAGAAGCGAGGATCATTCAGGCCTATCGGTCTATGGATGATCTCGCCCGTCTGGACACCATGACATTCGTGCTTTTGATGGAGCGCACTCATCCAGCTCCACCACCTCGCCTTAAGCTTCAGGTTGTGGAGGGGGATGCTCAGAAACCGACCAAGCGCCGCCGCAAGGGACCTTTGCTCTTGGTAGTACGGGGATGTGCGGAATGAGTACGCAGGTCGACACACTGTTCCGCACCGCATTCGAGGTGCCACGCGACCCACGCAGCGAGCCTTACAAGGCTGGCGTGCGGGCCGCCCTGACCTTCCGTATCGACGGGGTGCGAATTCCGCGCCTGTACCGTCCTGCGACTGCCGAGGACGATGCTTTCTATGCTGGGCAAGCCGAAGGACATGCTATCTGGCGCCAAGCGATCGTTGGCAACGTTCTGTATCCTGGGTTTGTAACCCAGGCGTAACCCAGCAGAATTTCTGCTCAGCCGTAAAAATTGTAAGTTATTGATTTTATTGGCCTGCCCTACAGGAATCGAACCTGTGACCCTCGGCTTAGAAGGCCGATGCTCTATCCAACTGAGCTAAGGGCAGAGACGCGGGCAAAGCAGAAAAGCTTTGCCGCAAATGAAAAGCGGGTTGTCCGAAGACAACCCGCTCAAGGAATTTCCTGGTCGGAGTACAAGGATTCGAACCTTGGACCCCCTGCTCCCAAAGCAGGTGCGCTACCGGGCTGCGCTACACTCCGATAAACGAATAATACCCCGGCGAGGCATCATCCGTCAATGTCGCTGGGGCAACTTTATGCGGCCAGGGCCGTTTCAACCTTATCGGCAATGCGGCGGGCCATGCTCTGGGCCTTGTCCGCATCGCGCGCTTCGACCATCACACGGATCAGCGGCTCGGTGCCCGACGCGCGGATGAGTACGCGGCCGGTGTCGCCCAGCTCGGCTTCCACTTTTTCCTTTTCCGCGACCATGGCGGCATTCTTCTGCCAGTCGAAACCGGCCGGCACGCGCACATTGATCAGGGTTTGCGGGAACAGCGTGACTTCGCCGGCGATCTGCGCCAGCGACTTGCCGCTGCGCTTGAGCGCGGACAGCACCTGCAGCGCCGAAATGATGCCGTCACCGGTGCTGTGCTTGTCCAAGGCCAGCAGGTGGCCGCTGCCCTCCCCGCCCAGGATCCAGCCTTTTTCCTGCATCACTTCCAGCACATAGCGGTCGCCGACTTTGGCGCGTGCGAAGCCGATGCCCTTCTGTTTCAACGCGACTTCGACCGCCATATTGGTCATCAGGGTGCCGACGGCGCCGGCCACGCCACCATTGGCCAGGCGGTCCATCACCATCACATACAGCAGCTCGTCGCCGTTATACAGGCGGCCGGAGGCATCGCACATGATCAGGCGGTCGGCATCGCCATCGAGCGCAATGCCGAGATCGGCTTTGTGCTCCAGCACGGCGGCGGCCATGGCTTTCGGCGCGGTGGCGCCAAAGCCGTCGTTGATGTTCAGGCCGTCCGGCTTGTTGCCGATGGCGATGACTTCCGCGCCCAGTTCATGGAAGACGTGCGGGGCGATGTTGTAGGCGGCGCCGTGGGCGCAGTCGACCACGACTTTCAGGCCGCGCAGGTCCAGCTCGTACGGGAAGGTGCTCTTGCAGAATTCGATATAGCGGCCTTGCGCGTCATCCAGGCGGCGGGCGCGGCCCAGCTTTTCCGGCGCGACGCATTCCATCGGCTGGTCGAGCATTGCTTCGATGTCGAGTTCGACCGCGTCGGGCAGCTTGGTGCCCTGGTCCGAGAAGAACTTGATGCCGTTGTCCTGGAAGGGATTGTGCGATGCCGAGATCACGACGCCGGCCTGCAGGCGCAGCGCGCGGGTCAGGTAGGCGATGGCCGGGGTCGGCATCGGGCCGGCCAGTTTGACATCCACGCCGGCGGCCGAGAAGCCCGCTTCCAGTGCGGCTTCCAGCATGTAGCCGGAAATACGGGTGTCCTTGCCAATCAGGACTTCCGGGCGGGCTGTGCCCGTGGTGGCGGCCTTGGCCAGCACCTTGCCTGCGGCATAGCCCAGGCGCATGACGAAATCCGGGGTAATTGGAGCCTGGCCTACCAGGCCGCGCACACCATCCGTACCGAAATATTTACGTGCCATATTGTGTTCTCTTCCTTTCTTAATGAGCCGCCTGCCACACGCGCAGTGCGTCGACGGTCTCTGCTACATCATGCACCCTGATGATCTGGGCGCCGTGCGCCACTGCGGCCAAAGCGCCGCCGATACTGCCGGCCAGGCGCTGCTCAACCGGTTTGCCGGTGACAGCGCCGATCATGGACTTGCGCGACAAGCCAGCCAGCAGCGGTACGCCGAGCTCGTCCACCATCTGTTTGCCCGCCTTCAGCAGCGCGTAATTGTGCTCGACCGTTTTGCCGAAACCAAAGCCGGGATCGATCCAGATGCGCTCCTTATCGATGCCTGCCGCCGTCAGGACGGCAATGCGCTCGGCCAGGAAAGCAGTCACCTCGCGCACGACATTATTGTACTCGGGGTTGGCCTGCATTGTTGTTGGATTGTTAAGCATGTGCATTACGCACAACGCGCAATCACTGTCTTTTACGGCGTCGATTGCCCCCAGGGCGCGGAAACCGTTTATATCGTTGATCATGTCGACGCCCGCCAGTGCGGCTTCACGCATGACTTCCGGTTTATAGGTGTCGACGCTGATGGCCTTGCCGCAGTCGCGCAGGGCGAAGATCAGGGGCATGACGCGGCGCAATTCTTCGTCCAGCCCAACGGCCGGGGCGCCGGGCCGGCTGCTCTCGCCGCCAATGTCGATGATGTCGACACCGTCGCGTATCATCTGCTCGGCGTGCGTGATGGCGTAGTCGAGGCTGGCGAATTGGCCGCCGTCACTGAAGGAGTCGGGGGTGGCGTTGAGAATGCCCATCACCAGCGCGCGGCTGGTGGGGAAGTTGAAACGGCCGAATTTGTGTTGAGGCATTGGTGCTTTGGGCTTTTGACCCGGTAAGGCGGGGGACCCGATCTACTCGCCTGCCGCAGCTCAAGGGTCTGATTATAAACCACTGGCCGCCGCACAGACGGGGTCTGACCCTGCGGGTCCGACCCCGGTTTACCGGTTTAGAAATAAAAAGGGCGAGGACGCATCCTCACCCTTTCCTGACAAATCAAACGATCAAGCCGGTGCCGTGGCGTTCGGATTCGGGCTGGAACCCGGGCCGTCGCTGCCTGGCTGCTTGCGAATCGTGGTGCCCGCCTTCGGTGCGCGCGGCTCCTGGCCGGCCATGATGTCGTTCACCTGGTCCGCATCGATGGTTTCCCATTCCAGCAGGGCCTTGGTCATCACTTCGACCTTCTCGCGGTTCTCTTCCAGCAGCTTGCGCGCCAGTGCGTACTGGCTATCCAGGATGGTGCGGATTTCCGCATCCACCTTCTGCTGGGTCGCTTCCGAGATGGTCTTGTTGGCGCCGCCCAGCCAGCCGTCATTCTGGCTGTCTTCGTACACCATCACGCCCATCGCATCGGACATGCCGTACTTCGTGACCATGGCGCGGGCCAGCTTGGTGGCGCGGGCGAAGTCGTTGGAGGCGCCGGTCGACATCTGGCCAACGAAGATCTCTTCCGCGATGCGGCCGCCGAACAGGATGGAAATCTCTTCCAGCATCTTGTCCTTGTAGCCCGAAATATTGTCGTGCTCAGGCAGCTGCCAGGTCAGGCCCAGGGCCCAGCCGCGCGGCATGATGGTCACTTTGTGGACCGGGTCCGCCTTCGGCAGCAGCTTGGCCACCACAGCGTGGCCGGACTCGTGGTAAGCGGTATTGCGGCGCTCTTCTTCGCGGATCACCATGGACTTGCGTTCCGGGCCCATGAAGATCTTGTCCTTCGCGTCTTCGAAGTCGATCATGTCGACCAGGCGCTTATTGCGGCGCGCGGCGAACAGCGCGGCTTCGTTGACCAGGTTGGCCAGGTCGGCGCCGGAGAAGCCCGGGGTACCGCGGGCCAGGATGTCGGCCTTCACGTCGGTGCTGATCGGCACCTTGCGCATATGCACGTTCAGGATCTGTTCGCGGCCGCGGATGTCCGGCAGGCCCACCGAAACCTGGCGGTCGAAACGGCCTGGACGCAGCAGCGCCTTGTCCAGCACGTCGGCGCGGTTGGTGGCGGCGATCACGATCACGCCGGACGAGGCTTCGAAGCCGTCCATCTCAACCAGCAACTGGTTCAGGGTCTGTTCGCGCTCGTCGTTGCCGCCGCCCATGCCGGCGCCGCGATGGCGGCCGACAGCGTCGATCTCGTCGATGAAGATGATGCAAGGCGAATGCTTCTTGGCGTTCTCGAACATGTCGCGCACACGGGACGCGCCCACGCCGACGAACATTTCAACGAAGTCCGAACCGGAAATCGAGAAGAACGGCACCTTGGCTTCGCCGGCAATGGCGCGCGCCAGCAGGGTTTTACCAGTACCTGGAGGGCCAACCATCAGCACGCCGCGCGGAATACGGCCGCCCAGTTTCTGGAACTTGGTCGGGTCTTTCAGGAAGTCGACAATCTCGGTCACTTCCTCTTTGGCTTCATCGCAACCTGCCACATCGGAGAAGGTTACGGTGTTATTGGTCTCGTCCAGCATGCGCGCCTTCGATTTGCCGAAGGAGAAGGCGCCGCCCTTGCCACCACCCTGCATCTGGCGCATGAAGAAGATCCATACACCGATCAGCAGCAGCATCGGGAACCACGACACGAATACCTGCTGCAGAATGCCCGGCTCTTCCGGCGGCTTCACGTCGAAGCGCACGCCATTGTCGCGCAGGTCGCGGATCAGGCCCTTGTCCAGGAAAGTGGACGTGGTACGAACTTTGGAATCGTCGACCCGGGTGGCGGTAATCGTCTGCCCTTCAATCACGACCTCTTTAATACGCTTCGCTATGACCTCATCCAGCAGATCGGAATAAGCGATAGGCTTCGCGCCGCCGGCGATGCTGTGGCTGTCGAATTGCTTGAACAGCATAAATAGCAGCAAGGCCACAACGACCCATATAGCCGATTTAGAAAACATGTTATTCACGAAAACTCCTTGGATGCGCAAAGCGCACCAGTTACCTGTAGCAGAAATCAGATTTTACTCGTTAAACCCGGGCCGTGCTACAAACCAGCCCTATGGTGCACACTCCTGCGCCGGATATGTGGGTTTTTCCGGCCAATTCAAGAGTCAAAATGCCATTATTCCACGGGATTTTTGAGTCCGCGGCCCAATAAGAAAATTTCCGACGATTTATCGCGGCTGGCCTTGGGTTTTTTCTGGACCACGGTCTTGAATTCGCTGCGGAATTTCTCGAGGATCTGACTGAATCCCAGGTCCTTGAAACACTTCACCAATAAAGCGCCGCCCGGTTTCATATGGTGCTGGCTAAACTCGAGAGCGATATCGATCAAGTCTTCCATGCGGGCCGCATCGGCCACCGAGATACCGGATAAATTGGGCGCCATATCGGACAATACAAGGTCCGCCTTGCGGCCATGCAGTACCTCGGCCAATTGGTCCAGCACTTCCTGCTCGCGGAAATCGCCCTGGATAAAGTGCATGTCGGCGATCGGCTCCATCGGCAGGATGTCCAAGCCGATTATGGTGCCGTTGATGCCCCCACCCTCCTTGCCCGCCAGCTTGCGGCGCACGTACTGCCCCCAGGAACCTGGGGTGCAACCGAGGTCGACGATGACCTGGCCAGGCTTGATCAGCTTGGCATCCTCATCGATCTCTTTCAGCTTGTAGGCGGCCCTGGCGCGGAAGCCGTCTTTCTGGGCGGCCTTCACATATGGATCGTTAATATGGTCGTGCAACCAGTTTTTGTTTAATTTGTTCTTAGCCATTAGCGTAGAATACTGCCTTTAAGAGAACCTATCCAAAAATAACTATGCTGAACCTTACCCCTGCCGAACGCAGCGTCCTGCGCGCCGAAGCCCATGGCTTGAAGCCTATCGTCCTCGTTGGCGAAGCCGGCCTGACCCCTTCCGTCATGAAGGAGATCGAGCTGGGCCTGGATTCCCACGGCTTGATCAAGGTGCGCGTTTTCGGCGATGACCGCGAAGCCCGCATCGAAATGTACGAAACCATCTGCGAGAAGACCGGTGCGGCGCCGGTCCAGCACATCGGCAAGCTGCTGGTGCTGTACCGCCCGAAAGTCGATGCCGAGAAAGCGTCCTCCGGCAAGGCTGGCAAGGGCATGCGCATGGTGACCATCGTCAAACCAAGCGCATCCGGCACCAAGAAGCCATCCGTGAGCAAGGTACTGCTGAAGGGTAACGAGCGCGTTACGGCCGGCGGCACCATCAAGCGCGTCAAGAAGAAAGTCGGCACCAAGAAGTCGACTGGCTGAAACCGGTAAACCAGTGTCAGACCCGCAGGGACTGACACTTATACGCGGCCGCCGCAGGCCAAAGTGTCAGACCCCGCGGGTCTGACACTGAACCACCGGTTTACTGCCTCCAGAGCAGCCAGCCCGCCAGCAAACTCTGCACCAAATAAATCCCGCTCGACATCCCATGCAGCTTGCCGAAGCTGCCGTCGCCGGAGGCTTTCGCCGCCGCCATCAGCGGCTGCAGTCCAAAGTGCGACACCACGGTGCACATCACCATCGCCACCACGATCAGCAGCACCGAGCGGCGCCGCTGCGGCGTCCAGTCGCGCGTGCCGACAAACAGCAGCACGCCCATGGCGCCGCCGCAGCCCAGCGACAGCATCGCTTCCGCATGGAACAGCATGCCGGCGATCGAGCCGGCCAGCACCCGGTCCAGCGCCATGAACAGCGTCGGCGCCACCAGGTAGCCGACCGCCCACAGGCTGCCGGCCCACAGGGCGGCCACCAGGAGGCGGACTTTAGCCAGGATCATTAAACGTAGCGGACTTCGAGGATTTCGTATTCGCGCGGGCCGGACGGGGCCTGCACTTCGACCACGTCGCCGGCGTACTTGCCGATCAGGGCGCGGGCGATCGGCGAGGTCACCGATACCTTGCTCATTTTCAGGTCGGCTTCATCGGTGCCGACGATCTGGTAGCTCACCTTCTGGCCCGATTCCAGGTCTTCCAGGTCCACGGTGGAAGCGAACACCACGCGGCCTTCCGCGTCCAGGGTGGTCGGATCGACGATTTGCGCCGAGCTCAGCTTGCCTTCCAGTTCCGCGATACGGCCTTCGACGAAGGCTTGGCGCTCCTTGGCGGCATCGTATTCGGCATTCTCGGACAAGTCGCCGTGCGAACGCGCTTCGGCGATGGCATCGATGACAATGCGGCGTTCCTTGGTCTTGAGCTGGTGCAGCTCTTCTTTCAGGAGTTCGGCGCCGAATTTAGTCAGTGGAACGGTATTCATGTCTGTCTCTGGTTAAATTGCTAAAAAGCACAGAGCCCGCGCCATGCTGCAGCGCGGGCTCTGTGGTTATATTGTCAAGCGTACTACTTTACGGGTCTTAGTTTAAAGACTTATGCAGACCTTGTAAATCGTAGACGCGCAATTCGTCCAGGTGGCGGATGCCGGCCACGGCCGCCTCGGCACCGGCGATCGTCGTATAGGTGGTCACACGGGCCGCCAGCGACGAGGTACGGATGTTGCGCGAGTCGTTGATCGCGGTACGCTTCTCTTCCACGGTGTTGATCACCAGGACGATTTCGTGGTTCTTGATCATGTCGACCACGTGCGGACGGCCTTCGGACATCTTGTTCACCGCGGTGACCGGGATGCCGGCGGCGGAGATCACGGCTGCCGTGCCCTTGGTGGCGCACAGCGTGAAGCCGGCTTCGACCAGATCGCGCGCCACCTTCACTGCGCGCGGCTTGTCCGACGCCTTCACCGACAGGAAGACCTTGCCCGACTTCGGCAGCTTGACGCCGGCGCCCAGCTGCGATTTGACGAACGCTTCCGCGAAGGTCGCGCCGACGCCCATCACTTCGCCGGTCGATTTCATTTCCGGGCCGAGGATGGTGTCCACGCCAGGGAATTTCACGAACGGGAACACGGCTTCCTTGACGCTGTAGTAAGGCGGCACGACTTCCTTGGTGACGCCCTGGTCGGCCAGCTTCTGGCCCACCATGCAGCGCGCCGCGATCTTGGCCAGCTGCAGGCCGGTCGCCTTGGACACGTAAGGCACGGTACGCGAAGCGCGCGGGTTCACTTCCAGCACGTAGACGACATCTTTGCCGTCCTGCTTCTGGATCGCGAACTGCACATTCATCAGGCCGATCACGTTCAGGCCCTTGGCCATCAGCGAAGTCTGGCGCTTCAGTTCATCGATGGTTTCCTGCGACAGCGAGTAAGGCGGCAGCGAGCAGGCCGAATCGCCCGAGTGCACGCCGGCCTGTTCGATGTGTTCCATCACGCCGCCGATGAAGGTGGTGTCGCCGTCGGAGATGCAGTCGACGTCGCACTCGATGGCGTCGTTCAGGAAGCGGTCCAGCAGCACCGGGGAGTCGTTCGACACCTTGACCGCTTCGCGCATATAGCGCTCCAGGTCGCGCTGCTCGTGCACGATTTCCATCGCACGGCCGCCCAGCACGTAGGAAGGACGCACCACCAGCGGGTAGCCGATTTCCTGTGCCAGCGCCAGCGCTTCCTCTTCGGTGCGCGCGGTGCGGTTCGGCGGCTGGCGCAGGCCCAGGTCCTGCAGCAGCTTCTGGAAGCGCTCGCGGTCTTCTGCGGCGTCGATCATGTCGGGCGAAGTGCCGATGATCGGCACGCCGTTCGCTTCCAGATCCAGCGCCAGCTTCAGCGGGGTCTGGCCGCCGTACTGCACGATCACGCCGACCGGTTTTTCCAGGTCGACGATTTCCAGCACGTCTTCCAGCGTCAGCGATTCGAAGTACAGGCGGTCGGAGGTGTCATAGTCGGTCGACACGGTTTCCGGGTTGCAGTTGACCATGATGGTCTCGTAGCCGTCTTCGCGCATGGCCAGCGCGGCGTGCACGCAGCAGTAGTCAAATTCGATACCCTGGCCGATACGGTTCGGGCCACCGCCCAGCACCATGATCTTCTTCTTGTCGGTCGGCTTGGACTCGCACTCTTCATCGTAGGTCGAGTACATGTAGGCGGTGTCGGTCGAGAACTCGGCGGCGCAAGTATCGACGCGCTTGTACACGGGACGGATGCCCAGTTCATGGCGCTTGTTGCGCACGGCCGTGTCGCCGCATTGCAGCAGGTAGCCCAGGCGGCGGTCCGAGAAGCCCTTCTGTTTCAGCTTGTACAGGGTGTTCTTGTCCAGGTTTTCCAGCTTCTGGGTGTCGAGCCACAGTTCCAGGTCGATGATTTCCTTGATCTGCACCAGGAACCACATATCGATCTTGGTCAGGTTGTACACCTCTTCCAGGGTGAAGCCCTGGGCGAAGGCATCGCCCACGTACCAGATGCGGTCCGGACCCGGCTCGCCCAGTTCCTCTTCCAGCTTCTCGCGGTCGGTGGTCTTCTGGTTCATGCCGTCCACGCCCACTTCCAGGCCGCGCAGGGCTTTCTGGAACGATTCCTGGAAGGTGCGGCCCATCGCCATCACTTCGCCCACGGATTTCATCTGGGTGGTCAGGTGGTGGTCGGCGGTCGGGAATTTTTCGAAGGTGAAGCGCGGCACCTTGGTCACGACGTAGTCGATCGACGGCTCGAACGAAGCCGGGGTCGCGCCGCCGGTGATTTCGTTGCGCAGTTCATCCAGGGTGAAGCCCACCGCCAGTTTCGCGGCGACCTTGGCGATCGGGAAGCCGGTGGCTTTCGACGCCAGTGCCGAGGAACGGGACACGCGCGGGTTCATCTCGATGACGATCATGCGGCCGTCTTTCGGGTTGATGGAGAACTGCACGTTGGAGCCGCCGGTGTCCACGCCGATCTCGCGCAGCACTGCCAGCGAGGCATTGCGCATGATCTGGTATTCCTTGTCGGTCAGGGTCTGCGCCGGCGCCACGGTGATGGAGTCGCCGGTGTGCACGCCCATCGGGTCCAGGTTTTCGATCGAGCACACGATGATGCAGTTGTCCGCCTTGTCGCGCACCACTTCCATCTCGTACTCTTTCCAGCCCAGCAGCGATTCTTCGATCAGCAGCTCATTGGTTGGCGAAGCTTCCAGGCCGCGTTTGCAGATCGCCTCGAATTCTTCTTCGTTGTAAGCGATACCGCCGCCGCTGCCGCCCATGGTGAAGGATGGACGGATGATGGTCGGGAAGCCCACTTCCTTCTGCACCGCCCACGATTCCTCCATCGAGTGCGCCACGCCGGAACGCGCCGAACCCAGGCCGATCTTGGTCATCGCGTCCTTGAACTTGGAGCGGTCTTCGGCCTTGTCGATGGCTTCCGGCGTCGCGCCGATCAGTTCCACCTTGTACTTGTCCAGCACGCCGTTGCGGTGCAGGTCCAGCGCGCAGTTCAGCGCGGTCTGGCCGCCCATGGTCGGCAGGATCGCATCCGGCTTTTCCTTGGCGATGATGCGCTCCACGACTTGCCAGGTGATCGGCTCGATGTAGGTCACGTCGGCCATTTCCGGGTCGGTCATGATGGTCGCCGGGTTGGAGTTCACCAGGATGACCTTGTAGCCCTCTTCGCGCAGGGCCTTGCAGGCTTGCGCGCCGGAGTAGTCGAATTCGCAGGCCTGGCCGATGATGATCGGGCCGGCGCCAATAATCAGGATGCTTTTAATGTCAGAACGTTTTGGCATTTATTTCTTCTCCGCGGCATTCATCATGTTGATGAAGCGGTCAAACAGGTAGGCGACGTCGGTCGGGCCGGGCGATGCTTCAGGGTGGCCCTGGAAGCAGAAGGCCGGCACGTCGGTGCGGGCGAAGCCTTGCAGCGAGCCGTCGAACAGCGACACGTGGGTCACGCGGCAGTTGGCCGGCAGCGTAGCCGCATCCACGGCGAAACCGTGGTTCTGCGAGGTGATCATCACCTTCTTGCTGTCCAGGTCCTGCACCGGGTGGTTGGCGCCGTGGTGGCCGAACTTCATCTTCAGGGTCTTGGCACCGGAGGCCAGCGCCATGATCTGGTGGCCCAGGCAGATGCCGAATACCGGGATCTTCTTTTCCATGAAGACTTTAGTCGCTTCGATCGCGTAGTCGCATGGTTCAGGGTCGCCAGGACCGTTGGACAGGAACACGCCGTCCGGGTTCAAGGACAGCACGTAGGCGGCGGAAGTCTGCGCCGGCACCACGGTCACCTTGCAGCCGCGCGCAGCCAGCATGCGCAGGATGTTGCGCTTGACGCCGAAGTCGTAGGCCACCACGTGGAACTTCGGATCGGCTACCTTGCCATAGCCTTTGCCCAGTTCCCACTCGGTCTCGGTCCACTCGTAGACTTCCGGTGCGGTGACGACTTTCGCCAGGTCCATGCCGGCCAAGCCGGGGAAGCTGCGCGCCAGTTCCACCGCCTGCTGCGCCGATGGTTCCGCGCCCTGCATGCCGGTCACGATGGCGCCGGCTTGGGCGCCCTTCTCGCGCAGGATGCGGGTCAGCTTGCGGGTGTCGATACCGGCGATGGCGACGATGTTCTCGGCCTTCAGGTATTCGGACAGCGATTGGTGGGAACGGAAATTCGATGCTACCAGCGGCAGGTCACGGATGATCAGGCCTGCGGCGTGGACTTTGGCGGCTTCGACGTCTTCGGTATTGATACCGTAGTTGCCGATGTGAGGGTAAGTCAGGGTGACGATCTGGCGGGAATAACTTGGATCGGTCAGGATTTCCTGATAACCCGTCATGGAGGTATTGAAAACGACTTCGCCCGTCGTATGACCGGCAGCGCCAATGGAAATACCTTTAAAGATTGTTCCGTCGGCTAGTGCCAGGATGGCTGGAACGGCAGGGCCAGAAAAAAATGGCGGCAAGGGCAACTCCTGATTAAGTTACCGTAGCGACGCCACTCAGACAACCCACGGGACAACCGGGCGCAATGCCGGGCTCGCAGGTCAGATGATGATGGATGTGTGAGGTAGGCGCTACGGTCGAATGGTAATTGGCTAAACCTTTGAATTATAACCCAAACCTCACTTGCCGGCAAGACCGCCCTAATCGCGTTTCAGCTGCTTCAGGGCCTCCGCCAAGCGCGGCGCCAGGGCTGCGTGGCGCTTGTTCAGGAACAGGTAAAGCGGCACCTCTTCCAGCGGCGGCAATAGGCGCTGCAGGTCCGGATCGCGCGCCATCTCCGCCTCCGCTTCCTTGTTGCGCCGGTCCATCAAGGCGACGTCGCAGCCGCCCGCCTTCAGCATCCGCAGCAAGGACGCGTCATTGTCCAGGCGCTGGCGCGGCAGGCCGCGCGTGCGCTCATCCGTGAAGTTATAGCCGCGCCGCACGCACAGCGTATGCCCGCGCAAGGAAGCCCAGCCTCTGGCGACATCGATCGTCTTATAGGAATAGGCGGTCGGCGCGTACTGGAATACCGGCTCCGGCACCGCCAGCAGCCGGGGGTATTCGCGCGCCGCGAGCATGGTGCGGCCGATGGCGCCGTCCAGTTTGCCCTCGTTCGCCATCAGCATGCCGCGCTCCGCCGACACGGGCCGCATCTGCACGCCAATCCCGGCGCGTTTCGCGGCCGCCTCGATGGTCTGCCAGGCTTCGAGATGGGCCGGCGTGTCGGGGATGAGGAAGAGCTGCAAGTCCTGCCCCTGCACAGGCGCCGCAATCAGTGCGCACAGCAAGGTGGCCAGGCGTTTCACGCTCATTCTCCTTCGCCAAGCAATCTGTGCATGCTGCCGTCGGCGCGCATCTGCCGGAGTGCCGCGGCAAGCTTCGGAACCAGCGCCGCATGGCGCTTGTTAAGGTAAATATACAGCGGCATCACTTCCATGGGGGGCAAAAGCCGCTGCAGCCGCGGGTCGGCCTCCATCGCCGCGCGCGCCAGGTTGTTGTTGCGCTCAATGATGGCGACATCGCAACCGCCCGCCGCCAGCATGCGCAGCATGGCTGCCTCATCGGGCAGCATCTGGCGCTGCACTTCCCGGGTATGCAGCTCGGTCTGGCGCAGTCCGCGGCGGATGCATACCGTATGCGAGCGCAGGGACTCCCAGCCGGCCGAAACGTCAAAGCGCCGGTAGGCGAAAGCGGTCGGCGCATAGTGGTAGATCGGTTCAGGAACCCGGACCAGGCTGGGATAGTGCTGCTCCAGGCCGGATGAGCGCCCGACATCACCGTCGGTCCCGCCTTCATTGGCCAGCACGGCCGAACGCTCGGGCGAGACTTCCCGCACCACGGCCTTGACGCCGACGCGCTGGAAGGCCACTTCGGCGGCCCGCCACAGGTCGGCATGCGTATTGCTGCGCGACATGACCGAAAGTTGCAACTCCTCCGCCCGGGCCGGCAGTGCCAGGCAAATGCAAAGCGCAATGAATACCTTCATGGATTCAATCGTTGAGGATTTTCTGCAGTGTACCGTCCTGCCGCATTTGCTTCAAAGCTTCCGCGAAGCGCGGCACCAGCCCAGCGTGGCGTTTATGCAAGTAGAGGTAGAGTGGCGTGACTTCCAATGGCGGCTGCAATTGGTACAGCGGCGGATGCGCCGCCATCTCCGCCTTCACCGCAGGATTGTTCGGCTCCAGCAGCGCCAATTCGCAGCCGCCGCTGCGCAGCATGCGCATGACCGACACCTCGTCGTCCAGCAACTGGCGGCGCATGCCCCCGGTACGCAATTCGAACAGCTTGATGCCGCGCCGGATGCAGACGGTATGGCCGCGCAAGTCGTCCCAGCCAGCGCCCACGTCCAGCTTGGTGAGGGCAAAGGCAAACGCCGAGTAGTGGTAGACGGGCTCCGGCACCCGGACCAGGTTGCGGTACTGCTGGTCCAGTCCTTCGATGCGGCCGACATCGCCGTCGGTGGCGCCGCTATTGGCCAGGGCCAGCGCGCGCTCGGCCGGCACGGCGCGCGCCTGCGCCGGAATGCCGGCCCGCTGCGCCGCCGCCTGCACCACCCGCCAGACCTCCTCATGCGTAGGGTTGTGCGCGATGACCGACAAGCGCAACCCATCCGCCCACAGCGGAAGCGGCAGGAGCAGCAGCAAGGCGAGGAACAGCTTCATGCTTGAATACTAGTAACATATTTCCACAATTACAAGCAATGTGCGCTTTAGCAACATCAGAGCATCTTTACACATTCGCAATCTTGCCAAATTAGTCACGTAACACCTACACTGCCCGGCTATGCGAAACCTGTACCTTGCCCTCCTGCTCCTCCCCTGCCTTGCCGGCGCCGCCAACCGCGAAGACAGCCGCGACACCACCATGACCTATGAGCGCACCGTGGAACGCTGGCACGTCGAGTCCGACGGCAGCTTCGTCGAGGAAATCGAGACGACCCTTCGCGTGAATGCTCCGCACGCTGTCGCCGCCGCGGCAACCCGCGCTTTCACCTACAACCCGCCTTTCGGCAACATGCAGATACTCGAGGCATATACCCTGAAAAAGGACGGCCGCAAGCTGCCGGTGGACCTGGCCGCCGTGCGCGAAATACAAACCAATGTTTCGCTGGCCGCGCCCGAGTATGTGGACCAGCGCCAGAAGCTGGTGCTCTTCCCCGGTGTGGCGGCAGGCGACCGCCTGGTCTACCGCTATCGCAGCCAGTATCGCCAAGCCCTCTTTCCCAATCATTTCGTTCTTTACTTCCCGGTCGGCACCACAGACTACCGCCAGCGGACGATCGACATCGACCTCCCGGAGACGATGCCCCTCCTGAGCGACAACCGGGGCTTCCGCGCCGCACCGCCGGTACGGCGCGGCGGGCGCCTGTTTTACCATTGGGACTATGCATCGCATCCGGTAACGCACCACGAGGCAGGCGCCATCAACGGCCTGGAACTGTACGACCGCCTGTACGTCAGCACCTTCCCGAATTACGCGGCATTGGCCAAAACCTATTTCGACGTGATCGAGCCGGCGGCGCGCGTCACGCCCGACATTGAAGAGAAAGCCAGCGCCATCGTCGGCGACGCCAGGAGCGCGCGCAGCAAGGCCGACGCCATCATCGGCTGGGTGCGCAGCAATATCCGCCATGTGCCGATCGACCTGAACGACGCCAAGCGCCTGGCGCCGCACACGGCCGAAGAAGTGCTGGCCAACCGTTACGCCGACGAACGCGACACCCTGGTCCTGCTGCGCGCCCTGCTGGCCGCGCAAAAGATCGACTGCACGCCGGCCCTGGTCAACCAGGACGCTGTCGGCAGCTTGCCGCAGGCTCCGTCGCCGGATGTACTGTACCGTGCCATTGCTTACCTGCCGAGCCTGGACCTGTACGTGGACCCGATGGAGAACGCCATCGGCACCGGCTACCTGAGCGAGAGCCTGCTGGACAAACCCGTGCTGCTGGCCTCCACCGGCAAAATCGCCCGCACGCGCGCCTCGCAACGCAGCGTCAGCCTGTATGACAGCACGATCCGCCTGGGCAGCGACGGCGCGGCCGACCTCAGCACGCGTGCGCGCCACCTTGGGGTGAAAGCGGACCAGCAGCGCGGCGCCCTGCGCGGCGTGCCGGCGGCGCAGCTGGCGCAGCGCCTGAAGGCGCAATTGGCCGGGCGCGGCTGGTCCGGCACCGGTTCGATCGAGCCCGGCGATGTCAATGGCAACGCGTCTGACTACACCGCCAGTTACCAGGCGCATGTCGGAGAATTCGCCGCCTTCCCGGGCAAGGCTGGCATCCCCACCAACGCCGGTATTGTGGGCAGGATCGGCGAATCCATTGCCTATCTGCGCAAGGAGCCGGTGCGCACCCAGCCTTTTGTCTGTACCGGCGATGAAATCGAAGAGACCACCACCCTCGAACTGGGCGAAGGCGTGGCAGCCGGCGCGCTGCCGCCGGATCTGGTCCTGCACAACCGCCAGCTCGAATACAGCTCCAGCTACGCGCGCGAAGGCAGCAAGATCCGCGTCGCACGGCGCCTGCTCTGGCATCCGCCGTCCCCCGTTTGCACGCCACAAGACCACGCCTCGGCGCGGCCGGCCCTGGACGCGATTGCCGCCGACCTGCGCAAGCAACTGATCGTCGAAAGCAGCGCCGCGCCGCGCAGCCAGGCGCCCGGTGCCAAGGCAGAGGACGACATGACCAGCACCGCGTATTCGCAGGAAAAGCTCCTGCTGCGCACGGTCCTGAAAGATGACGGCAGCAGCGACCGGGAAATCGACACCCAGTATTACATTGCCGAATCCAGCGCGATCGCCGGCCTGGCGCGCCACATCATCGCCTACAGCGCCACGTTCGACAGCGTGGAAATCAGCGACGCCTGGACCGAGAAAGCCGACGGCCGCCGCGTTCCTGTACCAGTCGCCGCCATCACCGACCAGGAAGGTGGCTACACCGGCGAGGGCTTGTCCGACACCCGCCAAAAGGTCATCAGCTTCCCGGAAGTCGAGGCGGGCGACCGCGTGCACTACCACGCGCATATTCACAGCCGCGAACAGCAGCACCCCGGACATCTGGCGTTTCAACTCATGCCCAACCTGGGCGGCCGGGGCGACATCGCCGTCGAAGTCGAGCTTCCGGCAGGCCGTTTCCTGCAAGCCGAGGCGCGCGGCTTCAGCGCCGACGCGCCGCTACAGCAGGCCGGACGCACGCTGTACCGCTGGACCATGGACCGATTCCCGATGCCGCGCATGGAATCGGATGCGGTCGATTACGGGGACTTCGGCAACTCCCTCAGCGTGTCAACCTTCCGCGATTACAGCGAACTGGCGGCGGCCTACCAGGCGCGCGCCAGCGACAAAGCGCAACCGACGCCGGAAATCGCGGCGCTGGCACGCAAACTCTCCGCCGGCATGAGCGATCCGCGCGCCAAGGCGCTGGCCTTGAGCGAATGGGTGCGCGCCAATATCCGCTATGTGGCGCAGAACATCGGCACGGGCGGCGTGGTGCCGCGCGCGGCCCGCGACGTCCTGGCCCACCGCTACGGCGACTGCAAGGATCACGTCGCCCTGCTGGAAGCCTTGCTGACGTCGGCCGGCATCGGCAGCACGCCGGCCCTGATCAATTACGGCAACGCCTTCCGCCTCCCCAGCGCGCCGCAAAACCTGAACCACGTCATCACGTATATTCCAGCGCTGGACCTGTACCTTGATTCCACGTCGGCCAACACGCGCGCAGGCCAGTTGCCCCTAGGCGATACCGACAAGGACACCCTCCTGACCAAGACCGGCCAACGCGGCCACACCCCGCCCACGATGCTCGACACCCTGAGGGAAAACACGCGCGTGCGCATCGCTGCAAATGGCGCAGCCAGGATGGATGGCGAAGTCGTATTCGGCGGCGTGGGGAGCGAGAATGTGCGCAAGGAAGCCGAGGCGATCACGCCCACGGAACGCGGCCAGCTGTTCCGCAAGCTCCTGCTGCGGGATGATCAGCAGGGGGAAGGCAGGGTCCACTTTGCCTGGAGCAAAGACGAGGAGCACCTCTCCTATCGCGGCAGGGCGGCCGATTTCGCCGACACCGGCAGTGCCTCCGGGGTGGTGCTCGCCAGTGCGACGCGCAAGCTGCTCGCGCTGGTCGGCAACCTGGCAAGCGAACCTGTGCGCACCCAACCTTATGTCTGCCTGAACCAGGTGGCCGACGAAGACATCGGCGTCGAACTGCCGGCCGGGATGACGTTCCAGTCGCTGCCTGCGGACCTGGCGATCCGTACCGGGCAAATGGAGTACCGGGCGCACTACCAGCGCCAGGGCGACGGCGTGCGTGTGCAGCGCCACTTCGAAACGCATTACGACAGAAGTCAATGTACGCCCGAGCTGTATGCGGCCCTGCGGCCGGAACTCGAGCGGGTGCGGCGCGACCTGGCATCCCAGGCCATCCTGGCGCCGCTCAGCCGCTAAGGCGCCATCGGCCGCAGCGGCTGGCGGAAGATCAGCCCAGGGCGGCGATGCCGGCCTTGGCGATCTGGGCATCCTCGCTGGATTTCACGCCCGAGACGCCGATGGCGCCGATGGTATGGCCGTCGACCACGATGTTGACGCCGCCTTCCAGCGGCGCCTCAACCATCGGCACGCCGACGAAGGAAGTACGGCCGCCATTGATCATGTCTTCGTACACCTTGGATTCGCGGCGGCCCAGGGCGGCCACGCGCGCCTTGGCCGGCGCGATATGGGAAGACAGCGGCGCCGCGCCGTCCAGGCGCTGCAGCCACAGCAGGTGGCCGCCATCGTCGACGATGGCAATGGTGACTGCCCAATTGTTCTTGAGCGCTTCCGCTTCGGCGCCAACGGCGATTTTCTTGATGTCGTCCAGGGACAGCACTGGCTTGGTGGTCATTCTTGGTATTTCCTCTTTATCATGGGGCCGGGGTTTCGCGGCGCGCCTTCAGCTTCTGCTTCAGTTGCGCCATCACGGCCATGGTTGCCTTCTCGCCGGCCTGCATGGCGCCGGTGCGGTTGGTGAATTCAGCGGAGCCCATCTTGCCCAGCGGCGGCTGGATCACGATATCGGCATCGCGCAACTCCAGCTGGTTGATGCGCTGGCCCATGATGGAGAAGGTCTGCATGATGACCTCCAGCGAAGACGTGGTGGCCTGGGTATCGGCCTGGGTCGAGATATTCACCGCGATGATGAACTCCGCCCCCATTTCGCGTGCGAAGCGCACCGGCACCGGCGCCACCAGGCCGCCGTCGACATAGGTACGGTCGCCGATCTTCACCGGCTGGAACACGCCCGGCACCGCCGAGCTGGCGCGCACGGCCATGCCGGTATTACCGCGCTGGAACAGGATCGGCTGGCCGGTCTTCAGGTCGGACGCCACCGCGCCGAACGGGATCTTCAGCTTTTCCAAGGTCACATTATGGACCGCCTTATTGACGAAAGTCTGCAGGGCCTCGCCTTTCAGCACGCCGGACGACTTGCTGAACAAGGGCAGCGCCCAGTCCGAGATCGCCGACTCGTCCAGCTCAACGGCCATCTTCTGCAGGGCCTTGGCATCGTTGCCCGCCGCATACAGCGCGCCGACCACGGAACCGGCACTGGTGCCGACCACGATATCGGGCACGATACCCTGGGATTCCAGGGCCTTGATCACGCCGATATGGGCGAAGCCGCGCGCGGCGCCGCCACCGAGGGCGAGGCCGATCTTCACCTTGCGCTGGACAGGCGGCGCGGGCGGCTGCACCGGCTGCTGTACAGGAGGCTCAACGGACACCAGCGGCACATCGGTCGCTTTAACAGGCGGCGGCAGGTCGGTGGATACGGTGGTCGGCGTAGTGGTCTGGCACCCGGCAAGCGCCGCGGCGGCCAGGATAGCAAAAGCGAAACGTTTCAGCTGCATGTAATGGTTGGTCTGCGTGAGAGCTTGAGAATTAGGGCGAGCAGATTTTACCTCAAGGCAGCGTTTGTCCCACCTGGGGTCAGGAAGAAAAGTGGACATTTTTGCAGGAAATGTCCACTTTTCGCCCTCGCCAGCGGGGAAAATCAGGCGGCTTGCGCCGGTTCCATCGTGGTCGACGCCGAGGATTTTGGCAGGCTGACCGTGAACGTACTGCCCTGCCCCGGCTCGGAACTGATATTCAGCTTGCCGCTATGGCGCAGCAGCACATGCTTGACAATGGCCAGGCCCAGGCCCGTCCCCTGCGTCTCGCGCGAACGGCTCTTGTCGACCCGGTAGAAGCGTTCGGTCAGGCGCGAAA
This sequence comes from Pseudoduganella violaceinigra DSM 15887, assembly GCF_000425385.1. Lineage (GTDB taxonomy): Bacteria > Pseudomonadota > Gammaproteobacteria > Burkholderiales > Burkholderiaceae_D > Rugamonas > Rugamonas violaceinigra. The sequence goes on from NZ_KE384357.1 coordinate 223,275, forward strand.
TATGCTCGGGGCTGATGCCGATCCCCGTATCCTGCACCTGGAACTGCACCCCGCTCGGCGTATCCTCCCAGCGCAGGCGGATCGTCCCGCCGGCCGGCGTATAGCGCACCGCATTCGAGGCCAGATTGCCGAAGGCGCTATGCAGTTCGTCCATATTGCCCATGACATCGCCGCCATTCACTTCCAGCGAAATCTCATGCTTGCCGCCCGACAGCGCGCGCGCCTCGTGCAGCACACGCTCCAGCAGCGCCGGAATATTGACGTGTTCCGGCCGCATCGGATGGTCGACCGATTCCAGGCGCGACAGCGTCAGCATGTCCTCGATCAGGTGCTGCATGCGGTGGCTTTGCTCGGTCATCAGCTTCAGGTGGGCGGCGCGGGTCTCAGGATCGAGCTCCATCGACGCGGCGATTTCCAGGAAGCCGGCGATCACGGTCAGCGGCGTGCGCAGCTCGTGCGAAGCGTTGGCGATGAAGTCGCGCCGCATCATCTCGGCACGCTGGGTCTCGGTGATATCGTGCGTGACCAGGATCTGGCGCCGGTTTTCGAACGGAATGATATGCGCCACCAGCTTGCGGCCCCGGAAATTCAGGGTCAGCGGCTGGTCGTAGCGGCCCAGGATCAGGTAATCCATGAAGTCGGGGCTGCGCACCAGATTGGTCACCCGCATTCCCTTGTCGCGCGCCTGCTGCAGGCCCAGGTGCTGCTCGGCCGCCGGATTGCACCATTCCAGGAACAGCACATCGTCCATGATCACCACGCCATCCGGCAGCAGGTGCATGGCCTGGCGGAAGCGCGCCAGCCACTCGGTCAATTCGGCCTGGTTCTTCTCGTCGTCGCGGCGCAGGCGGTACAGGCGCGAAAAGATATTGGTCCACTCGCCCCAGCCGTCCGGCAGGCGGCCCGATTCGGGCTTTTCCAGCCATTCGCTCAGCTGGTACAGGTATTTGAGTTGAATGAAGACCGCCGCCAGCACGCCGGCAAAGGCCGTGGCCACGCCGGCCGCCAGGCCGAACCACCACCACACCAGGCCGGCGCCGCCCAACAGAAAAGCCAGCCGCAGCGCGACCGGCACCCAGAACACGACTTTTGGATTCATGACTTCTCGGTCAACATATACCCCACGCTGCGCACGGTCTTGATCAGGTGCTCGGCCTCCTTCAGCGCCTTGCGCAGGCGCAGCACGTGGACGTCCACCGTGCGCTCCTCAATCACCACATGGTCGCCCCACACCTTGTCCAGCAGCTGGCTGCGCGAGAAGACCCGCTCCGGGTGCGCCATGAAGAATTTCAGCAGCTTGTACTCGGCATGGCCGATATCGATCTTATTCTCGTGCATCGACACGGTGCAGCTGACCGGGTCCAGCACCACCGGGCCGGCCTTGAGCTGGGTTTCCGCCAGCTCGGGGCTCTTGCGGCGCAGCAGCGCGCGCGATCGGGCCAGCAGCTCGCGCGGCGAGAACGGCTTGGTGATGTAGTCGTCGGCGCCGCCGTTCAAGCCGGCCAGCTTGTCCTCTTCCATGCTTTTCGCGGTCAGCATGATGACCGGCACGCCGGCGAAATGGCGGTCGCCGCGGATGCGCGCCAGCAGGCGCAGGCCGCTCTGGTCGGGCAGCATCCAGTCCAGCAGCACCAGTTGCGGGGTGCGGGTCTGCATGGCTTCCCATGCTTCCTGCGTGCTTTGCGCCACCACGCAGTTCCAGCCCGCTTCCCGCAGCGAGAACCTGACCAGCTCGACGATCGCCGGTTCGTCTTCAACAATCAGTACTGTCGTTTTATCGGATGCCATTATTTATTTTGCTGCTTCCTGGGTCGCTGCGTGGGTATGGCGGATATCCCTGCCCTCCACCACGTAGATCACGTATTCGGCGATATTCTTGGCGTGGTCGCCGATGCGTTCGACGGCCTTGGCCACCCACATCGTATCCAGCGCTGCCGAGATTGTACGCGGATCTTCCATCATGAAGGTAATCAGGTTGCGCATGATGGAGCGGTACTCATGGTCGATCACCGCGTCCTGGGCGATCAGTTCCAGCGCCTGTTTCTGGTCGCCGCGCGCGAAAGCGTCCAGCGCGTCGTGCAGCAAGTCGCTGGTGGCGGTGGCGATGGTGCGCACCATTTCGTAGTGGTTCAGGGTCACGGCGCCGCGCGCGTGCAGGGCCTTGGCGATGCGCGCGATCTTGGCCGCTTCGTCGCCGATGCGTTCCAGGTCGGTGATCACCTTCAGCGTCGCCATCACGGTGCGCAGGTCGTTGGCGGTCGGCTGGCGTTTTACGATCAAGTGGCTGCACTGGTCGTCCAGCTGTACTTCCAGCTGGTTGACGTTGCCGTCTTCGGCGATCACGCGCTCGGCGCGCTCCACATTGCCGATGCGGAAGCAGGTCATGGCGTCCAGGAACATGGTCTCGACCATGCCGCCCATCAGCAGCACTTTGGAACGGATGCCTTCGAGTTCGGTGTCGTAAGCTTTGGAAGAATGTTCGCCCATCATGGCAGTATCTCTCCGATATATGTAGTTTTAATTAGCCGAAGCGGCCGGTGATGTAGTCCTGGGTTTCTTTACGCGCAGGATTCATGAAGATCTGGTCGGTTTCGCCGAACTCCACCAGCTCGCCCAGGTACATATAGGCGGTGTAGTCGGAGCAGCGCGCCGCCTGCTGCATATTGTGGGTCACGATGGCAATCGTGTAGTCCTCTTTCAGCTCGGAGATCAGTTCTTCGATCTTGGAGGTGGAAATCGGGTCCAGCGCGGACGTCGGCTCGTCCAGCAGCAGGACGTCCGGCTTCACCGCCACGCCGCGCGCGATGCACAGGCGCTGCTGCTGGCCGCCGGACAGCGACAGGCCGCTCTTGGCCAGCTTGTCCTTCACCTCGCCCCACAACGCCGCTTTTTTCAGCGCCCATTCGACGCGCTCGTCCATCTCGCCCTTCGACAGGTCTTCGTACAGGCGCACGCCGAAGGCGATATTGTCGTAGATCGACATCGGGAACGGGGTCGGCTTCTGGAACACCATACCCACTTTGGCGCGCAGCATGTTCACGTCCAGGCCTGCTTCCAGGATGTTGCGGCCACGGTAGCGGATGGCGCCTTCGGCACGCTGGCCCGGGTACAGGTCGTACATGCGGTTCAGGGTGCGCAGCAAGGTGGATTTGCCGCAGCCGGACGGGCCGATGAAGGCGGTCACCTTCTTTTCGTGGATGTCCAGGTTCACGTTATGCAGGCTGCGGGTCTTGCCGTAGTAGAAATTCAGGCCGGAGATTTCAATGATTTTGCTTGCTTGGGTCATGATCTGTACTCGTTATTTTGGTGCTTTTTGCGCGAACACGGTGCGCGACAGGATATTCAGTGCCAGGACGCTAAAGGTGACGATCAATGCGCCGCCCCATGCCAGGGTGCGCCAGTTGTCGAAGGCGCTCATGGCGAACTGGTTCATCACCACCGGCAGGTTGGCCATGGACTGGTTCATGTCGGCGCTGTAGAACTGGTTGTTGAAGGCAGTGAAGAGCAGCGGCGCGGTTTCGCCGGTGATGCGGGCCACCGCCAGCAGTACGCCGGTCATGACGCCCGCCTTGACGGCGCGCAGGCGCACCAGCAAGGCCACCTTCCAGCGCGGCGCGCCCAGGGCGAAGGCCGCTTCCAGCAGGGAGTTGGGCACCAGCTTCAGCATATTGTCGGTCGTGCGCACCACCACCGGGATGGCGATTAAAGCCAGGGCCAGCGAACCGGCATAGCCGGAGAAGTGCTTGACCTTGTCGACGTAGATGGCCCAGATGAACATGCCGATCACGATCGACGGCGCCGACAGCATCACATCGGTCACGAAACGGGTGATCTGCGCCAGCTTGCTGTCCTCGCCGTATTCGGCCAGGTAAGTGCCGGCCAGGATGCCGACCGGCGTTGCGACCAGGGTCGAAACCCCGACCATCATTAGGCTGCCGACGATGGCGTTGCGCAAGCCGCCGCCCACTGCGTCGGCGGTCGGGGTATCGCCGGTGAAGATGTCGAGGCTGAGCGCCGCGAAACCTTTGGACAGCAAGGTCGCCAGGATCCAGAGCAAGGCAATCAGGCCGACGGACATGGCGCCCACCGACAGCGCCATGCCGACGCGGTGCCAGAACAGGCGTTTGCGGTAGACGGGATTCATTGCTGCATTCATTATTTCACGCCCTCCTTGCGGGACATACTCAACAACATCAGCTTGGCGGCGGACAGGACGACAAACGTAATCACAAACAGGATGAAGGCCAGGGCGTACAGCGAGGACACGTGCAGCTTGCTGGTCGCTTCGGCGAATTCATTGGCCAGGGTCGAGGTGATGCTGGCGCCAGCCGCGAACAGGGACGGCTTCAGCTCGTTGGCGTTGCCGATCACGAAGGTCACCGCCATGGTCTCGCCCAGGGCGCGGCCCAGGCCCAGCATGACGCCGCCCACCACGCCGGTCTTGGCGTAAGGCAGGACCACCTTGCGCACCACTTCCCAGCGGGTGCAGCCCAGGCCATAAGCCGACTCCTTCAGCACGGCCGGCACGATTTCGAACACATCGCGCATCACCGAGGAGATGAAGGGAATGATCATTACAGCCAGGATCACGGCAGCGGTCAGGATGCCGATGCCCATGGTCGGGCCCTTGAACAGCATGCCGATCCAGGGCAGCGCGCCCAGGGTCGACTTGAGGAAGGGCTGGACATAGTCGCCGAACAGGGGGGCGAACACGAACAGGCCCCACATGCCGTAAATGATCGACGGCACGCCGGCCAGCAGCTCGATGGCCGTGCCCAGCGGGCGGCGCAGCCAGACCGGGCAGACTTCCGTCAGGAACAGCGCAATGCCGAAGCTGACCGGGAAAGCGATCAGCAGCGCCAGCCCGGAGGTAACCAGGGTGCCGTAAATGGCGATGGCCGCGCCGAAGTTGTCGTTGACGGGATCCCACTCGACGGTGGTGAAGAAGGCCGGGCCGAAATGCTCAAACGCAGGCCAGGCACCGACCGCCAGGTAAACAATAATGCCCGCCAGTACCAGCAGTACGGACAGGGCGAACACCATTGTGATTTTGTGGAAGAACCAATCCTGGATGCGCTGCTTGCGCACCACGGATTGCAGGGCAGCTACGGATGCACTCATTGTGGCTGGCTCCGGTAACTGGAGGGAGGACGGTGAGGTGATTTCTGCACTCATGATTTATTGTATGGTTAGCTAACCGGGGAGGCCTCTCGTAAGCCGCCCCGCTTAACTTCCTCGTACAAACCGGCGAGGTGGTGTCAGACCCTGCGGGTCTGACACCGGTTTACCGGTTTGCGGAAGATCAGTACAGCGCCTTGCCGGAAGCATCCTTCAGGTTAGCCTTCCAGGAGGTTTGCACCAGCTTGACAACCGAATCAGGCAGCGGCACGTAGTCCAGTTCCGCGGCAGCGGCGTCGCCATTCTTGAACGCCCAGTCGAAGAACTTGATGACTTCCTTGCCCTTGACGCCGTCCGCCTGCTGCTTGTGCATCAGGATGTAGGACACGCCGGTGATCGGCCAGGAGGTCTTGCCAGCCTGGTCGGTCAGCACCACGCCGAAGCCCGGGGTCTTGCTCCACTCGGCGTTGGCGGCGGCCGCTTTGAAGTTGTCGTCGTCCGGCTGCATGAAGTTGCCGTCCTTGTTCTTCAGCTGGGTGTGCGCGATCTTGTTCTTCTTGGCGTAAGCCCATTCCACGTAGCCGATCGAACCCTTGATGCGCTGCACATTGGCGGCGACGCCGTCGTTGCCCTTGCCGCCCACGCCGGTGACCCATTTGACCGCGGTGCCGGCACCGATCTTGGTCTTGAACTCAGGGTTCACTTTCGACAGGTAGTCGGTGAACAGGAAGGACGTGCCGGAGCCGTCCGAGCGGTGCACCACGGTGATTTCGGTCGCTGGCAGCTTCACGCCTGGGTTCAGGGCAGCGATCGCCGGGTTGTTCCACTCGGTGATTTTGCCCAGGTAGATATCGGCGATGACCGGACCGGTCAGTTTCAGCTGGCCAGGGGTGACGCCGTCGACGTTCACCACGGTTACCACACCGCCCATGATGGCCGGGAACTGCATCAGGCCGTCGGCATCCAGTTCTTCCGCTTTCAGCGGCATGTCGGAGGCGCCGAAGTCCACGGTCTTGGCTTTGATCTGCTTGATGCCGGCGCCGGAACCGACCGACTGGTAGTTCAGGCCGTTGCCGGTGGATGCTTTGTAGGCTTCAGCCCACTTGGCATAGATCGGATAAGGGAAAGTTGCGCCTGCACCGGTCATGTCCGCTGCGAAAGCGGTCGAGAAGGTCATCGCCGCCGAAGCGCCAACGACGAAGGAGGTCAACAACTGTTTCATACGCATATCAAAGGTCCTTTTCAGGGGTTGGGGTGTGAATGCTGCGCAGTCTATGACGCCAATATGACAGCTTTATGACACGTCAAAATTTTGTTTAAAACAAGGTCACAAACTTGTCATATTTCCCAATTACACTAAATTAAGCCTCTAAAAATAATGCTAAGATGACAAGCATGACGAAGTCCCACGTTTCCTTCCTCGACCGCGAGCTGTCCCAGCTGGCGTTCAACCGCCGCGTCATGGCGCAGGCGGAAGATTCCCAAATCCCCGTCCTCGAAAGGCTGCGCTACCTGTGCATCGTCAGCAGCAACCTCGATGAATTCTTTGAAGTCAGAGTCGCTAGCCTGCTGGCCGCCGCCAGCATGGACGGCGACCTGGAAAGCAACCCTGTGCTGGCGGCAACGCTGGAACGGGTCAGCAATGAATGTCATGAACTGGTGCGCACCCAGTATGAAATATTCAACCGGATGGTATTGCCTGAGTTGCAAGCCCAGGGCATCCGCATCGTGCGGCACAGCGAGCGCAACGAAGCGCAGCGCGCCTGGGTGAAGGAATATTTCGACCGCGAAGTACGGCCGCTGCTGACGCCGATCGGCCTCGACCCGGCCCACCCCTTCCCCCAAGTCGTCAACAAGAGCCTTAATTTCATCGTGGCCCTGAGCGGCAAGGATGCCTTCGGCCGCGGCACGGCAATCGCCATCGTCAAGGCGCCGCGCGTGCTGCCGCGCGTGATCCGGCTGCCGGACAGCCTGTCCAAAGACGGTGTTTCCTTTGTACTGCTGTCTTCCGTCATCCACGCCCATATTTCCGAATTGTTCGCCGGGCGCGACGTCATGGCTTATTCCCAGTTCCGGGTTACCCGCGATTCTGACCTGTGGGTGGATGAAGATGAAGTGAAGAACCTGCGCCAGGCCCTGAAGGGCGAGCTGCAGGGACGCGCCTACGGCCGCTCGGTGCGGCTCGAAGTGGCGAAGAATTGCCCGCCGGAGCTGTCCCAATTTCTGCTGGACCAGTTCAACCTGGACCAAAGCCGCCTGTACCGCGTGGACGGGCCGGTCAACATGGTGCGGTTGAACGAAATCGTGGAGCAGGCACGCCGTCCCGAGCTGCGCTTCCCGCCCTTCGTGGCCGGCGTGCAGGCCAAGACCGTCAACAACGACATCTTCGCCACCCTGCGCAAGCATGACATCCTGCTGCACCATCCCTTCCAGAGCTTCCAGACGGTGATCGATTTCATCCGCAGCGCCGCGCTCGACCCGGCCGTGGTGGCGATCAAGCAGACCGTGTACCGCACCGGCATGAACTCCGACCTGATGGAAGCGCTGATTGCAGCGGCCCGCAGCGGCAAGGAAGTCACCGTGGTGGTGGAGCTGATGGCGCGTTTCGACGAGGAAGCCAATATCAACTGGGCCGACAAGCTGGAACAGGCCGGCGCCCAGGTGGTGTACGGCGTGGTCGGCCTGAAGACCCATGCCAAGATCGCCCTGGTGATCCGCCGCGATGAGGGCGGCCTGGGCTACTACGCCCACCTGGGCACCGGCAACTATCATCCGGCCACGACCAAGTTCTATACCGACTTCGGCTTGCTGACCTGCGCGCCGGCAATCGGCCGCGATGTCAATGAAGTGTTCATGCACCTGACCAGCCTGACCAAGCCGCAGCACATGCAGCACCTGTGGCTGGCGCCGTTTGCCTTGCAGGACCAGGTCATCAAAGCCATTAAGAACGAGGCAAAAATTGCGAAAAGCGGGCGTCCGGGGCGGATTATCGCTAAAATCAATGCACTGACCGATGAACCGGTGATCCGCGCCCTGTATGCGGCATCAAAAGACGGGGTCAAGATCGACCTGATCGTACGGGGCGCCTGCATGCTGAAGCCGGGCGTGCCAGGCTTGTCCGACAATATCCGCGTGCGCTCGATCATTGGCCGCTTCCTGGAACATAGCCGCATCTATTACTTCCGCAACGACCTGGCGCATGACGTCATGCTCGCCAGCGCGGACTGGATGAACCGCAATCTGCTGCGCCGCATTGAAGTCGCCTTCCCCATCCTGGACCGGGCACTCAAACGGCGCGTCGTCGCAGAGGGTTTGACGCCTTACCTGAAGGACAACTCCAACGCCTGGGAGCTGGATACGCAAGGGCACTATCACCGCCGCAAACCGCGCGGCAAGCAAAAGCTCTTCAGCGCCCAGCAGCACCTGATGGAGTCGCTCGGCACGCCGGCCGACGTGCCAGCGGATTGAAGCCTGGACACGGGAGGAATCATGGACCTGATCTTGTGGCGCCACGCAGAAGCCGAACCCGGCCACCCCGGCCTGGACGATATGGAACGCAGCCTGACCTCCAAAGGGCATAAACAGGCGCGCCGCATGGGCCAATGGCTCGACTCGGTGCTGCCGGAGAATTGCCGCATCCTGGTCAGCCCTGCCACGCGCACCGTGCAGACGGTGGCGGGACTGGGCCGCAAATACAAGGTGCACCCGGACCTGGCGCCGGGCGCCGATGCCAACGATATCCTGAAAGCGGCCAACTGGCCGTCATCGAAAGAAGCCGTGCTGGTGGTGGGCCACCAGCCCACGCTGGGCCAGGCGGCCGCCCTCCTGATGATGGGCGACGATGGCGATTGGGAGATGAAAAAAGGCGCGGCCTGGTGGTTTGTGCAGCGCGAGCCCGGCGACCCGTCCAGCCTGTATTTGAAGGCAGTGATGCAGCCTGACCTCGTTATGAAATAGATCGCCCGGTTGGCCTTGTAATTGCATCACTGCCTGCTAGAGTTTAATTGTATCAACTCTAGGGAGCAGCCTTCGGCAACGCTGGCTGATTTGATATGTGGGCACTGTTCACCATGGGCATATTCGGCTGCATGATCGCGCTGATCGTGTATGAAATTATTGCCGAGTATCGCGGCGGACATCATAAGCTGGTCGATCGCTACCACGAGTAGCAAGGCGCTTCTGCAGAAGCGAGGCTCCGCGACAGGTTCGCATCGAACCTGCCGACGGAGCCTTCAATTTTTTAAGGATCAGGCCAGCAGGTCAAGCAGGGAGGTCGGGCCGCCCAACTGCGCGTCCTGCGTATAGAGGCGCACCAGGGCTTGCGCCTGCACCGTCAGCATTTGCGCCATCGACGAGCGGCGGCTTTGCAGCCCTTCCACTTCGCGGTCGGCCTGCTTCAACGCAGATGCCACCACGCTACGCTGGCCGGCCAGGCTATCCAGGCGGCTGCCGAGCGAGTCGGCCAGTCCCCTGCCCTCGTTGGTGAACAGCTTTGTCACCGCGGCAGGATCGGCGCTGATTGCCGCATTCAGTTTCTCGCTGTCGAGCTTGAGCCGGCCATTGCTATCGACACTCAGACCCGCGCTGGCGAGCGCTTCGCTGCTGCCGCCGGCCGAACGCACCAGTTGGTCAAGCTGGCTGCGCACCTGGTTCAGCGCCGTGTTCCCTTTCAGCGCCCCCTTGCCCAGGCTGTCGAAGCGGTCCTGCAAGGCATTGAAGCCTTTGACGAAGGCGTCCACGTTCTTCGCAATCTGGCTGCTGTCGCGCGCGACGGTGACGGTGGTATTGCCGGTGGCGGCCAGATTGAGCGTCACCCCTTGAATGGCCGACTCCAGCTTATTGCCGGCGCTACGGATGGACTTGCCATCCACGGTCAGGATTGCGTCCTGTGCCGCCTGCGTTTGCTCCAGGCCGCCGACCAGGCTGCGGATGGTGGCGTCGCCCGCCACTGTGATGTTGAGCTTGCTGGCCTCGCCGCTGGCACTGCGCAATTGCAGTGCGGTGCCGGTGCTCGAGCGTACCAGGCTGGCATCGAAGCCCGCGTCCTTGAGTGCGTCGGCAATGCCCTGCAAGCTATTGTTGCGGCTATCGATGGTGATGGACTTGCTGGTATTGCCGCTGCCGATGCGAATTACCGTCGGCGAACCGGTGCCCAGCGGGGTATTGGCGCTATCGGCCTCGGGGCTGATGAGAATTTGCTGCTGGGCCAGTTGGCTGACGCGGATGTCGTGCGTGCCGACTTCGGCTTTGGGACCGGATACCGCCCCCAGAACGTTTTTCGCGGAACTGCTGGCGCTCGTGCTGAGCCCGCTGCCCGCAAGGCTTTCCGCCACATCCTGGAAAACCGCCAGCGCCGACTGCAATTGCCCCAGGCCGGAAAAGCGCGCCTGGCTGGCCGTGAAACTTGCATTGAGCTTGGCGGCGGCACCGCGCTGCGGCGCCAGCGCCTGCTCCACCCGCGCCAGCACATCGGTCGACGGGCTGCCAACCACGCTGGCATTTCCCAATGCCAGCGAGTTTCCGTACATCGTGCTTAGCAGGCTGCTCACATAGTCCATACACTAATATTAGCGCATGAATCTGGTAATTGCTGCGGCCGCTTCGTTATCGAGCGGCAAGAAGACGAAGCCGATCTTGAATTCATTGCCGCTGAAGATGCAATTGTTGACTTTGCCGCGCGTGTTGACGATCTGCGGCTTGCCATCGACCAGCATTTCAAACACGACCTGGCCGGTGGCGCCCACCTCCACTTTATTTTCGGAAGTGAGGGAAATGCCCGCCAAGCCGAGGTCGAACGTACGCGCCGCCATCGGAGCGCCGCCATCCAACACAATCATTGCCCGCACGCGCAGGATCTTGCGCGCTCCTTGCCTTGAATCTAATAACAATTTCTTGTCCGGTAGGGTGTGAGATCAAGGCTGGTATTGTAGCTAATATTTCGTAAAAATCTATATTACTGAAGCTCGCGCAAGCGGTTAAATGCATCATCGATGCGCTCCACCGCGATAATTGTCATGCCTTCGATGGCTTGCTTCGGTGCATTCGCTTTCGGAATCATGGCGATCGAGAAGCCCAGCTTGGCCGCTTCGCGCAAGCGTTCCTGGCCGCGCGGCGCCGGCCGGATTTCGCCCGCCAACCCCACTTCACCAAATACCACAAAGCCGTTCGGCAAGGCCTTGTTACGCATCGATGAGTTGATCGCCATCAAAACCGCAAGGTCCGCCGCCGGCTCGGTAATCTTCACCCCACCCACGGCGTTGATGAACACATCCTGGTCGAAGGCCGCGATGCCGGCATGGCGGTGCAGCACCGCCAGCAGCATGGCAAGGCGATTCTGTTCCAGGCCGACGGACAGGCGGCGGGCGTTGGGCAGATGGCTGGTGTCGACCAGGGCCTGCACTTCGACCAGCAGCGGGCGCGTACCCTCCTGGGTCACCATGACGCAGGAACCCGGCACCTGGTTTTCATGGGAAGACAGGAATAAGGCCGAAGGATTCGACACGCCCTTCAAGCCCTTTTCCGTCATGGCGAACACGCCCAGTTCATTGACCGCGCCGAAGCGGTTCTTGATCGCGCGCACCAGGCGGAAGCTGGAATGGTTGTCGCCTTCGAAATACAGCACGCAGTCGACGATGTGTTCCAGCACGCGCGGGCCCGCCAGCGCGCCCTCCTTGGTCACGTGGCCGACCAGGATGATGGTGGTGCCGCTCGTCTTGGCGACGCGGGTCAGCTGGGCCGCGCATTCGCGCACCTGGGCCACCGACCCCGGGGCGGATGCCAGCGCATCCGAATACACGGTCTGGATCGAATCGATCACCGCCACCTGCGGCTTCAGATCGGCCAGGGTGCCGAGGATTTTTTCGAGCTGGATTTCCGCCTGCAGCTTGAGATCCTTGGCATCGACCGCCAGGCGCTTGGCGCGCAGCGCGATCTGGGCGCCCGATTCCTCGCCGCTGACATACAACACGCTCTTGACCTTGGACATATTGGCCAGCGCCTGCAGCAACAGGGTCGACTTGCCGATGCCGGGGTCGCCGCCGATCAGCACCACGCCGCCCGCCACCAGGCCACCGCCCAGCACGCGGTCGAATTCCTCGATGCCGGTGCCGAAGCGCGGCACGTCCAGCGCTTCGATGTCCTGCAGCGACAGCACGGGCGCGGTCTGCGCCAGCGACTGGTGCTGGGCTTGCGAGAAGCGGTTGCCGCCGGCGGCTTCGATCACGGTTTCCACCATGGTGTTCCACTGCTGGCAGGACGAGCACTGGCCGGTCCACTTGCTGCTGACGCCCCCGCATTCGCTGCAGGTGTAATTGGTTTTCGCCTTGGCCATGCTCAAGCCTCGGCCATGCGCACACGCGGCGCCACCGCGCACATCAATTCATAGCCGATGGTGCCGGCCGCCGCCGCCACATCGTCGATCGGCATGCCCTCGCCCCACAGCACGACCTTGCTGCCGACGCGGGCGTTCGGCACATTGCCAAGGTCGACGGTCAGCATGTCCATCGATACACGGCCCACCAGGCGGGTGCGCACGCCGTCCACCAGGACCGGGGTGTCGAGCGGCGCGTGGCGCGGATAGCCATCGGCATAGCCGCAGGCCACCACGCCGATGCGCATGGCCTGTTCGGCCTTGAAGCGGCTGCCGTAGCCGACATAATCGCCGGGGCCGATTTCCTGCACACCGATCAATTCGCTGGACAAGGTCATGGTCGGCTTCAGGCCGAATTCCTCGGCCGTCTTGCCGCCCGGGGTGCCGCCATACAGCATGATGCCGGGGCGGATCCAGTCCGTCGCCAGCGCAGCGCCCAGCTCCGGCATATGCAGCACGCCGGCCGAGTTGCACAGGCTGCGCGCTCCCGGCAGGCCGGCCGCGGCGGCATTGAAGCGGCGCACCTGCTCGGCCAGCGGCATGCACGGATGGTGCAGTTCATCGGCGTTGGCGAAGTGGGTCATCAAGGTAATCGTGCCGACATGCGCGATGGCGCGCAGGCGGGCATGGGCGGCGGCGTAGTCGGCAGGTTTGAAACCGAGGCGGTTCATGCCGGTATTCATCTTCAGGTGCACATTGACCGGACGGGCCAGCGGCGTACGTTCCAGCATTTCCAGCTGTTCGACGCAATGCACGGCGCCTTCGATATCGTGTTGCGCCATTGCCAGCAGGTCGGCGGAATCGAACCATCCCTCTAAAAGCAGGATCGGCTTGGTCCAGCCCAGCTCGCGCAGGCGCACCGCGTTGTCCGGCTCGATCAGCGCCAGGCCGTCGGCTGCCGCGAAGCCGCGCATGCCGCGCGCCAAACCGTGGCCGTAGGCATTAGCCTTGACCACAGCCCAGGCTTGGGCACCCGGTGCGCAGGCTTTGGCACGTTCCAGGTTATGCTGCATCGCAGCGAGATGGATATGGGCAATGATTGGCCTTGGCATGTCAAAAACCGGCAAAAAAAGAATGCGGCATTTTACCTTTTGTGACGGCAGAGTGCAGGCTCAAACCTTGGGAAACCTTACTTTCCATGGTATAAAGCATCCCGAGATAATAATCTGGCATCCTTGAATGAATCGTGGTTTCTATACCATCATGGCTGCGCAGTTCTTTTCGTCGCTGGCAGACAATGCTCTGCTTATCGTGGCGATCGACCTGCTGGTGACCATGCAAGCTCCGGCATGGGTTACCCCATTGCTAAAGCTGACTTTTGTGCTGTTTTACGTGCTGTTGGCAGCATTTGTGGGCGCCTTTGCCGACGCCTTGCCCAAGGGCCGGGTCATGTTTATTTCCAACCTGATCAAGATCTTCGGTTGCGCGCTGATTTTCTACCACGTGCACCCGCTGGCCGCCTATGCTGTCGTCGGCTTTGGCGCCGCCGTGTATTCGCCCGCCAAGTACGGCATCCTGACCGAACTGCTGCCGGCGGAAAAACTGGTGGTGGCCAATGGCTGGATCGAAGGCTTGACTGTCAGCTCCATCATCTTCGGCATCGCCATGGGGGGCGCCCTGATCGGCGGCCCGGTTGCAGCGGCATTGCTCAAATTGGACATCCCCGGCATCGAAACCGGGCTCGATACCACCGGCAAAATCGCCCTGGCCGTGGTCGGCGTCACCTACCTGCTGGCGGCGCTGTTCAACCTGCGCATTCCCGACACCGGTTATGTGTACGAGCACCAGGAGCGCAATCCGCTGCGCCTGATCAGCGAATTCGCCGGCTGCTGCAGCACGCTCTGGCGCGACAAACTGGGCCAGATTTCGCTGGCCGTCACCACCCTGTTCTGGGGCGCCGGCGCCACCTTGCAATTCATCGTACTGGAATGGGCCAAGCAATCGCTGGGCATGGCGCTGGACAAGGCAACCAGCACCATCGCCATCGTGGCGGTGGGCGTGGCAATCGGCGCCGGCATGTCGGCGCGCTTCATCTCCCTGCGCAAATCGCTGTCCGTCGTGCCGCTGGGCGTGGCGATGGGCGTGATCGTCACGGGCATGATCTTTGTCCACGATGTGCGCCTGGCCTATCCGCTGCTGCTGGTGGTCGGCCTGCTATCGGGCTTCTTCGTGGTGCCGATGAACGCCTTGCTGCAGCACCGCGGCCACGTGCTCATGAGCGCCGGCCACTCCATCGCAGTCCAGAATTTCAACGAAAACCTGTCGATCCTGACCATGCTGGCGGTGTATTCGCTGATGGTCAAGCTGCACCTGGGCCTGAACACCATCATCGTGCTGTTTGGCCTCTTCGTTGCGGGCTCCATGCTGGGCATCATGCGCCTGCATGCCGCCAACCAGCGCCAGCACGACTCACTTAGCCTGATCGGCGAGCATAAGCACTGAGAGCATGAAACGAGGCTTTTACACCATTATGGCGGCGCAGTTCTTCTCGTCGCTGGCGGACTCCGCGCTGCTGATCGTCGCGATCTACATGCTGGGCATCATGAAGTCGCCGGCCTGGATGACGCCGATGCTGAAGGAGACCTTCGTTCTGTTCTACGTGCTGCTGGCGGCCTTCGTCGGCGCTTTTGCGGACGCCCTGCCCAAGGGCAAGGTCATGCTGATCGGGAACATGATCAAGATCTTTGGCTGCGCCCTGTTCTTCTATGACGTGCACCCGCTGGCCGCCTACGCTGTCGCCGGGCTGGGCGCCGCGATCTACTCGCCGGCCAAATACGGCATCCTCACCGAATTGCTGCCGCCTGAAAAACTGGTCGCCGCCAACGGCTGGATCGAAGGCCTGACCGTCAGTTCCATCATCCTGGGCACCGCCCTGGGCGGCGCCCTGATTGGCGGCCCGGTGTCGGCCGCCCTGCTCGCCTTTGACCTGCGTGGTATCGACACCGGCCTGAATTCGGTCGCAGAGATCGCCCTGGCATGCGTCGGCGTGATCTACCTGCTGGCGACAGTATTCAACCTGCGCATCCCAGACACCGGCTATGTCTACGAAAAACAGGAGCGCAACCCCTTCCTGCTGGTACGCGACTTCGCGGACTGCTGCACCGTCCTGTGGCGCGACAAGCTCGGCCAGATTTCCCTGGCGGTGACCACCCTGTTCTGGGGCGCCGGCGCCACCTTGCAGTTCATCGTGCTGGAATGGGCCAAGCAATCGCTGGGCATGCCGCTGAACAAGGCCACCAGCACGGTCGCCATCGTGGTGGTGGGCGTGGCGCTGGGCGCCGTACTGTCCGCGCGCTTCATCACCTTGCGCAAAGCCTTGTCCGTGATACCGCTCGGCATTGCAATGGGTGTGATTGTGATGTCGATGATCTTCGTGCACGACTTGCGCATCGCTTACGTGCTGCTGCTGGTGGTAGGCGGCCTGTCGGGATTCTTCGTGGTGCCGATGAATGCACTGCTGCAGCACCGGGGCCACGTGCTGATGAGTGCCGGCCATTCGATCGCGGTGCAGAACTTCAATGAGAACCTGTCCATCCTGACCATGTTGGCCGTGTATGCGCTCATGGTGAAACTGGGCCTGGGCCTGAACACCATCATCGTGCTGTTCGGCCTGTTCCTGGCGGGCTCCATGCTGGCCATTATGGCGCTGCATGCGGCCAACCAGCGCGTCCAGGATTCACTCGCGCTGATCGGCGAGCATAAGCACTAGGCGGGCAAGTCCCCGTCACGGCGGCGCGCCTGGGCCCGGGCGCGCCAGTCATCCGGCACGACAAAGCCGCGTTCCACTTCTTCCAGCCAGCCGCCTTCCTCCCGCACCGTTGCCACCATCACCGGGTTCGGATCGGTGGCGAATTTTTCCGCCAGCACGTCCAGCAAGGCCTGGCGCGCGAGCGGCGCGGGCGTCGGCGCATCCTCCTTGCGTTCGACCGGCGTGCGCAGCGGCGCGAGCCACTGCAGGCGCGGCATGACGATGAACTGCTCGTCGCTCGCCCCGGCTTGCTCGCCCACGGTGCGCCAATGGCCGCGACAGTGATCGGGCGAAATGCCTTCGATGCGCGGTGCGGCTTCGGCGGCGTGGTAGAACAGCCAGCCCTTGACCAGCGCCTGCGCCGAGACCACCGGCGCGGGCACTAGCTGCTGCGCGGCCGGATGCCGGGACAATTGCAACTGGGACTGGAAGATCTTGCGCATCTTCAGTCCCAGGGTGTCGGCCAGGTTCGGGCCGACCAAACGGTTGTAGTTGCCGGTATCCGGATCGCCGTCCAACAGGTAGAACTTGGTCGCGAATTCGATATGGCGCAAGCCTTCGCGGCCCTCCTCGCGCAGCAGGAAGTCGAATTCGCCGATGGTGCCGTTCCTGCCGTCGCGGACTTGCAGGCCGTGCGCGGCGAGCGTGCCATGCGCGGCGAAATAGAAGGCCATCAGTTTTTCGGCGTACAGGCCAAGGCGCGAGTAAAAGCGGTTGCCGAGCGCCGCATCGAGCGGCGACGGATCCGCATCAAGATCGGCCAGCCAGTTGGCGACAGCGGGCGATACCGGGCCCAGTGTGGCGATCCTGCCCTGCCAGTGCGGGCTGTGCGGGTCCAGCAGATCGGGCGAATCCAGCAGCCAGGCCAGCGCGCGGACATGGGGCCGCGCGAGGTGGCCCCACTTTCGATGGAATGAACTAGCGTCGGCCGGCATGGGCGGCTTTGGCCAGGCACAAGTCCTGCCATGCCTTGACCTTCTCTTCCGGCTTTTTCAGCAAGTCGGACGGATGGTAGGTGGCCACCACCGGCACGCTGCCGTGCAGCATGATGCGGCCGCGCGCCGCGCCGCCCAGCAAGCCTTTGCCCGCGGCGTGGCCGAACGCGACGATCACCTTGGCCTGCGTCAGTTCCAGCTCGCGCTGCAGGTATGGCCGGCAGGCTTGTAGTTCTTCCGGACTGGCTGCGTTCGGGCTGTGGCACTTCACCAGGCTGGTGAGGTAGGCGCCCTGGTCCGTCGTCTGGCCGACGGCTTTCAGCATATTGTCGAGCAGGTAGCCGCTATCGCCGGCGAATTGGTAGCCCGCGCTGTCTTCCTCCGATCCTGGCGCGGCGTCGAGGGCGATCCAGGTAGCTTGCTCATCGCCCCGGCCCGGAACGGCCTGCTGGCGGGTTGCGCAGCGCGCGCAACGCGTGCAGCTTGCTACCGCCGCTTGCAGGGCAGGCCAATCCATGTGGGCGATTTCTTCATCGGTGGCGCGGCCTGCGCGCGGCTCCGCACGGCGCGCAGCAGCGGGCTGCTCGTCGTCGAACCAGCTTGGCGGCTCGTCCGCCGGCGCGTCGTCGGCCATCGCTGGCGGCGGCACGTTTGCGCTTCGGCCTGGCGGCGCAGCCAGTACCGGTTCCGGCGCTGGCGCCACTTTCTTGCGCTGCGGCTTGTATTCGGGCGTCGGCGCGTCGTCAAACCAGGACATATCTTCGCCGGTCGACGCAATGCTCGGCGTCCCGGGCACGCGCGCCGGCGCGGCTGGCGCCTCGGGAAGCGTTTCGCGTGCAGCTTCCGCGCCGGCTTGAGGCGCCGAGGCGGGGCGTGGCGCAACAGGCGATGGCGCTTGCGGCGCTAATGCGGGCGCCTCCGGCAGGGCTGCAGGGGCGTGCGCTGCGGCGGCAGCGACGGGCAGCGGCGGCGCCGGCTCCGGCTCGGCGGCCGGTGCAACGTCAAGCGCAGCAAGGTCGAGCGCAGCAGCGTCGGCAACCACGGCGCGGCTGCGCAGGCGCCACTGCGGCCCTACGCCCATCTCTTCAAGGAAAACTGCGGAGCGGCGATCGCTCATAGTCCAAAACGCATCACGATGGCGTCCTCGCGGGTAGAGTCGGCGGCGGGATAGTAGCCTTTGCGGCGGCCGATCTCGGAAAAGCCGAAGCGCTGGTAGATTTCCAGCGCCCGTACATTGGACGGCCGCACTTCCAGCAGGATGGACTCCATGCCAAGCCCGCGCGACAAGGCGACAGCCTGGTTCACCAGCAGGCGTCCCACGCCCCGGCCCTGCCAGTTGCGCGCCACGGCCACATTCAGCAAATGCGCCTCGTCGACGATTCCCATCACCAGGAAATACCCCATCAGCTGGCGGTCCTGCGCGCGCAGGACCCAGGCGTGATAGCCCTGCGACAGAGAATCGGCAAAATTGACGCGGCTCCAAGGGTAGGGATAAACCTGCTGCTCCACCGCCACCACCTCGTCGAGGTCGGCTTCCTGCATCGGCTCGTAAATCAGCCGAGCCAGATCCCATAACTGATGCATCATGCCTGCGCCGCCTTCATCACTTCCCGTTCAGCCTTGGTATAGGCGACCTTGTTGCGCAGGTAGAGCGGCTGCGCCTGGGCGGCGGGCACGGCATGGCCGGCAGCGAAAGCGGCCCGGCCCAGCTGCGCCACCTGGACCGCGTGCGGCATGATCGCGCCGTCGGCGCCATCCGCGAATTCCTTGCCGGCGAAAGCCTCGGCGTAAGCGGCAATACCGTTGCCGCAGGCGCGCACCGGGCCCGCGGGGGCCACATCGCCCGGCGCGGCAAGCGCCGGCGGCAGCACGGCGACCGGCTGGCCGCCGTCAAAGCGGTACTGGGCCCAGTAAACTTCGTTCATGCGAGCGTCGAGCACCGCCAGGACCTCATCGGAACCGTGGCGCGCAAGGCAGGCCAGGGCCATGGCATCGAGGGTCACCACGGGCAGCAGCGGCAAGCCGGCGCCGAAACCGAGACCCTGCGCAATGCCGCAGGCGGTGCGCACACCGGTAAAGGAACCGGGACCCGCGCCATAGGCAATGGCGTCGCAATCGCGCAGAACAATGCCCGCCTCCGCGAGCAATTCCTGGATCATGGGCAGCACGGCCTGGGAATGGGTGCGCACGCCGGACGATTCGCGAAAATACACGCGCTCCCCGCGCAGCAGGGCGCAGGAAGCCATTTCGGAGGATGTTTCGATTGCAAGAATAGTAGCCATGGCCGGTATTTTAACCTGTGGCCATGTACAATAGCACCCCATGCACAGTACTACCCTACATGCCGACAACCGCGCCGAAGTGGCCGCCGCGCTGGCGCAGGATCACCTGGTCGTGGCCTGCCTGTGCGCCGCCTGGTGCGGCACTTGCGCATCCTACCGGGCGGTCTTCGAAGAACTTGCGAGCCGCCATCCGGACAAATACTTCCTGTGGGTCGATATCGAAGACCACGCCGACCTGGTCGGCGACCTCGATGTCGAAAACTTCCCCACCCTGCTGATCCAGCGCCACGCGCATGTGGCCTTCTTCGGCACCATGCTGCCCGATCCGAACGTGGCGCATCGCCTGGTCGAGGCCCAGGCCGAACTCTCCGATGAAGAACTGGCGCGCCAGGCCGCTTCCACCCAGGAGCGCCGTCAATGGCAGCAGGAATGCAACCTGCGCGCCCTGCTAGGCCAGGCGTAGCGGCAAGCTGCGCAGGCGCTGGCCGGTCAATGCAAACACCGCATTGGCCACGGCCGGAGCGATCGCCGGGGTGGCCGGTTCCCCGACGCCTTCCGGCGGCTCGGCACTCAGCATGATCACCGTTTCCACCTGCGGTACCTCATTCATGCGCAGCACCGGATAGTCGGCGAAATTGCTTTGCACGACCTTGCCATCCTTGATGCTGATCTCCCCGCCCAGGGCCGCCGACAGGCCGTACACCACGCCCGACTCCACCTGCTGCGCGATGATGTTCGGATTGACGGCAATGCCGCAGTCGATGGCGCATACGACGCGGTGCACGCGGATCTGCTTGTCCTGCAGCGACACTTCCGCCACTTGCGCAACGATGGTGCCGAACGACTGGTGCAGCGCCACCCCGTGCGCACGCCCTGCCGGCGCCTTGCCGGCCTTGGCGACGGCGGCGTTCAACACCGCCAGGTGGCGCGGATGGTTCAATAGCATGGTGCGGCGGAACTCCACTGGATCCTTGCCCGCGGCATTGGCCATCTCGTCGACGAAGCTCTCCTTGAAGAAGGCGTTCTGCGAGTGCCCCACCGAGCGCCAGTTCCCCAGCGGGATGGCGCTGTCCACCACCACGTGGTTGATCTGCTGGTTGGGAATCTCGTACTGCATGTCGTACACGCCTTCGGCGGTGGAGCGGTCCGGCCCGGCGCCGGGCATGCGCAGGTTGCGCCTGGTGAACTGGTGCGTCAGCGCGCCCCCTGCCGTCTTGGCATCCCAGGAGACGACATTCCCGGCCGCATCCAGGCCGGCCGTCATGCGCGCCATCGCCGCCGGACGATACACATCATGCGTGGTATCGTCCTCGCGGGTCCAGATCACCTGCACCGGCAAGCCCTTCGCTTCGCGGGCGATCGCCACCGCCTGCGCCACCATGTCCGCCTCCAGGCGGCGGCCGAAACCGCCGCCCAGCAGGCATTCGTGCAGAACCACATCCGATTCGCCCACCCCGGCCACCCGTGCCGCGGCGTTGCGCGCGAAGGTCGGCGCCTGCGTGCCGACCCAGACCGTCACCTTGCCGTCCTTGACCTGGGCCGTGCAATTGATCGGCTCCATGCAGGCATGCGCCAGGTAGGGCACCCGGTACACCGACTTGATGGTGCGCAGCGCGCCGGCCGCCAGGGCCATGTCGCCGCGCCGGTGATAATTGTCGCCGCCGGTGGACTCCAGGGCGCTGGACAGCGACTGGTAGATCGCCTCGCTCGACAGCTTGGCGTTGGCGCCCTCGTCCCAGCGGACCGGCAGCGCGGCGGCGGCCTGCTTGGCTTGCCAGTAGCTGCGCGCGACCACGGCAACGCCGGCCCCTGCGCCGTAATTCTCTTCAATGACATTGGAAAAATCGACCACCGCCAGCACGCCCGGCATCGTCGCCACCTGCGCCGGCATGATGCCGGCGATTTTGCCGCCCACCACGGGCGACATGCGCACCGCCGCATACACCATGCCCTCCGGGCGCGCGTCGATGCCGTACATGGCCGCCCCTTCGGACTTGATGCGCGAATCGCGGCGCGGCACTGCGGTGCCGATCAGGCGGAAACTGTGCGGATCCTTCAGCGTCACCTTGCCGGGTTGGCCAAGCGCCGCGCGCGCCGCGATGGCGCCGTAGCCGACCGATTGCTTGCTGATGTCGTGATACAGCACGCCGTTTTCGGCGCGCACCTGCTCCGGCGCCACCTTCCACTCCTGCGCCGCCTGCGCCACCAGCATGGCGCGCGCCGTGGCGCCGGCTTCGCGCATGGCCGACCAGGCATCCTTGACGCTGGACGAGCCGCCGGTAATCACAATACCCATTTCACGCGCCACCTTGCCCAGCATCCAGCTGGCGAGGGCGCGCGAACGGCCCGTATCGTCCGGGTGGAAGGGCAAGGTCTCGCGCATGACCGCCAGATTGGCGTAAATCTTGTCGGCCGGCGCCTGAATCAGCTTGATCGCATCCATGCCGACATCCAGCTCCTCCGCCACCAGCATGGACAGCGCGGTATGCACGCCCTGCCCCATTTCCGCACGCGGCATGGCCAGCTGCACGGAGCCGTCGGGGGCGATGGCAATCCAGCCGTTCAAGGCCACCGCAGCGCCCTCGAGCGGCAGCGGCGCTTTGCCGCGCACGCGCTGGCGCGGCGGCATCACGCCCCAGCCGACCACCATGGCGCCGGCAACGGCAAGGCCGCTCAGCAGGAAACGGCGGCGGGAAAACTTGTTCGGTTTGAGCATGGCACTCCTGTTATGGCAGCCAGCGCTGCAGCAAATCCTCCGGCATCACCGGACGGCTGTAATAGAAACCCTGGGCCTGGTTGCAGCCGTGGCGCAGCAGGAAGGCCGCCTGCTCCTCCGTCTCCACGCCCTCGGCGATGACGGACAGGTTCATGCTGCGGCCCAGCTGGATGATGGCGATGGCGATCGCTTCATCATTGGCATCGGTGGAAATATCCTTGATGAAGGAACGGTCGATCTTCAGCGTCTGCACCGGCATCTGCTTCAGGTAGGCCAGCGAGGAATAGCCGGTGCCGAAATCGTCGATGGCCAGCGACACGCCGACCGCGTGCAAATCGTTGATGAAGGCCAGCGCATCGCCGGTGTTCATGATCAAGGACTCGGTCACCTCCAGCTGCAGGCGATGCGGCTCCAGGCCGGTTTCGCGCAGGATGTCGGCCACCTTGGTCACCATGCTGCCGCGCTCGAACTGGCGTGCCGACAGGTTGACCGCCATCTTCGGCACGTTTAGGCCGGCCTCCTGCCAGCGCACCATCTGGCGGCAGGCCTCATACAATACCCACTGCCCGAGCTGGTCGATGAAACCGGTGTCCTCGGCCAGCGGGATGAAGCGGTTGGGCGGCACCAATCCCAGCTCCGGATGGTTCCAGCGCACCAGCGCTTCCACGCCCAGCAGCTTGCCGGTATCGATCTCGACCTGCGGCTGGAAGTTGAGGAACACTTCCTCCTTTTCGATCGAGCGGCGCAGATAGGTTTCCAGGCGCAGGCGCTCGACGCCCTCGCCCGTCATGGACGGCGAATAGAAGCGGTAACCGTTGCGGCCGCGCGCCTTGGCCTGGTACATGGCCACGTCGGCATTCCTGATCAGCATATTCAGGTCGCTGGCATCGGTCGGGAACACCGAGATGCCGACCGAGCAGGTCACGAACAACTCGTGGCCCGCCACCATGAACGGGTTCTCGAACATGGTCACCAGTTTTTCCGCCACCTGGCCGGCGCCGTACTGGCCCTCCACATCCTCCAGCAGCACGATAAACTCGTCGCCGCCCAGGCGCGCCAGGGTATCGCCCTCGCGCAGCTTGTCCGACAGCGCGTGCGCCACCTGCTTCAGGAGCTCGTCGCCGATGTGGTGGCCCAGGGTGTCGTTGACGTTCTTGAAGCGGTCCAGGTCGATGAACAGCAGCGCCAGCTGCTCGTTGGCGCGTGTGGCGCGCTGGATGGCATGGTGCAGGCGGTCGTGGAACAGCAAGCGGTTCGGCAACTGCGTCAGCGCATCGTGGTGGGCCAGATGGTCCAGCTTCTCCTGCGATTCCTTGACCTGGGTGATATCGCTGAAAACGCCGACATAGTGGGTGGTAACGCCACGCGTATCGCGCACCGCCGTCAGGGTCACCCACTCCAGGTACAACTCACCGCTCTTGCGCATGCTCCAGATCTCGCCGCGCCAATATCCATGCTCCACCAGCTCCTTCCACAAGCCGGTGTGGAAGGCTTCGTCATGCCGGCCGGAGCGGGTCAGGCTGCGGTCGTGCCCCAATGCTTCGGATTCCGTGTAGCCGGTGATCTGGGTGAACGCCGGATTCACCGCCACGATGGTGCCCTTGTCGTCGATCACCATCACGCCGTCGGCAATGTGTTCCAGCACGGTGGCCGAGAGGCGCAGCTTCTCCTCCGCCTCCTTGCGCGCGCTGATGTCCGCGTACACCCAGATCGAGCCTTCGTTCGGGCGGTTCTGGTCGATCGCGCAGCCGGACACCATGCACCAGAACAGCGAACCGTCCTTGCGGCGGTAATTGCGCTCTTCGCTGAAATACTCGCCGCTGCCCAGCGTCGAATACTGGCGCGCACCGGCCGATTCGAAATCGAAGGTGGTCGGGAACACGATGGCGGTCGACGCGCCCAGCATCTGGCCCGGCTCGTAGCCGAACAGCTCCTCGCAGCGCCGGTTGACCGACACGATCGTGCGATGGCGCACGAACATCACGCCGAACATCACATTGTCCAGGATCGCGCTCTGCTCGGCCAGCAAGGCCTCGATGCGCATTTCATTGTGCTTGCGCTGGCTGATATCGGAAATGATACCGTCCACCCATGACGAACCGCCCGCCTCCGCCGCCTGCGGCTGGCCGTTCTCCGCCACCCAGCGCTCGGTGCCGGTGGAATCGATGATGCGGTATTCGATTTCGTAAGGCTTGCCGTCGTTGATCGCCTGCACCACCACGCGGCGCTGGCGCTTACGGTCTTCCGGACAAATCAGGTTGGCCCAGGCATGGGTGGTGCTGCGCATGAACTGCGCCGCGGGATAACCGGAAATCTCCTCGATCGCATCGGACACAAAATCGATCGGCCCGTCCGGGCGGAAGCGGAACACCGCGCCCGGCACCTGGGTCACGATGGTGCGGAAACGCTCCTCGCGCTGGGCGATATCCTCGAACAAGTGCTTGATCGCCACGCGCATCTGGTCCAGCTGGCCGGCCAGGCGCCCCAGCTCATCGCTGCCGCGCAGCTCCATGCGGGTTTCGAAATCGCCGTGCGACAGGCGGTCGGAAAAGCGCATCAGCTTGCGCAAGGGCTTCAGCAGGCGCTGGTTCAGGAACAGCACGATCAGCAGCAGCGACACGGTCAGCTGGGCGGCCAACACGAAGACATAGGACAGCTGCTTCTCGCGCAGTTCCTGCTGGCTGCGGGCATCGTCCATTTCGACCATGATGCGGCCGATCTTCTCGCCGCGCACGGTGATCTCGCGTTCCGCGCGCACCACATTGCCGATGGCGCGCTTGGGCGCTTCCACGTGCATGAACTGGGTATCGGCCTGGCCGGTCACCTGCACCTGCAGCACAGAACGGTCGCGCATCACGGATTCGACCAGCGAGTGGGCCGATTCCGCGTTCATATTCCACAGGGATTCCTGCATGCCGAGTGCAAGGATGTCGGCGTTGCGTTGCAATGCTTCATTCAGCGCAGTCTGTGCCGATTTCTGCTCGTGCACCCCGATCAGCAGATAGGAGCCGATAATGGCCGGAATGACCAGGCCGCCGAATACCACCAGCAACAAGGCGCCATAAATGGACAAGCCATACAATGCGCTCAGGCGGGACCTTAGTTTGTTATAAAAATTCCGGGCCATTAAGCGGGTGTGCTGGAAAAGATTATCCGACAGCAATTATGCACGTAACTTGGTATCATCGCCACTCTATAAACGGAGGAGTTCCCCTATGTCGTTTTCCATGTATTCCGCATCGATTCCCGTGTTCCGCCAGATTTTGGGCAGCCTGCTGGCCATCCTCGACAAAACCGAAGCCTATGTCGAGGAAAAGAAGATTGATCCCAATGCCCTGCTGCAATTCCGCCTGTTCCCGGACATGCTGCCCTTTACCCGCCAGATCCAGATTGCCGCCGACTTCGCCAAGGGCGCGGGCGCACGCCTGGCCGGGGCCGATGTGCCGGCGTATGAAGACACTGAAAAGACCATTGGTGAACTAAAACTGCGCATCCAGCGCACGCTGGCCTTCCTGGATGCGCTGCCGCGCCAGGCAATTGAGGATTCGGCGCAACGCTCGGTGACGACCGGCAGCGGGGAAAAGGCCAAGCAATGGGTGGGGCAAGAGTATTTGATGCACTATGCGTTGCCGCATTTCACTTTCCATGCGACCACCGCGTACAACATCCTGCGCCATAACGGGCTGGAGATTGGGAAGAAGGACTTTATTGGGGCGTGGAAGGCTGAGTAAACCGGTAAACCTGGGTCTGCCCCAAGGGTCAGACCCCGTTTCATCAGCGGCCAAAGGTTCCGGTTGTGTAACCTCAAACCAGGCAGTAGGCCCGGAGACCGTTGGGGGGCAGACCCTTGGGTCCGACCCCGATTTACCGGTTTCAGGTATTCCGCCGCGGATACCCTTGCGCCAGAATCCGCTCCCACACCTTCTCCTTTTCCTCCGCGCTCATGGCCACCCAGTGCGCGACCTCGATATACGTCCTGCCGCAACCCCGGCAAATCTCATCAAAGGTAGTGGAGCAAACCGCCACGCAAGGCGTATCCGGCCGCTCGGGGACTTTATTTTCCGCCATCACTTCACCTGCAAGCCCAGCTTGTCCCAGCCCTCATGGCCGAGTTTTTCCATGGTCTCGATATTCTTCTCAAAGATATCGGCCGCCTCCGGGAACGCCTCCACCGCACGGTCAATCGACGCCTCGCGCAGCAGATGCAGGGTCGGATAAGGCGAACGGTTGGTGTAGTTCGAGATATCGTTCTTATCGGTATCGGCAAACTGGTAATTGGGGTGGAAGCTGGCCACCTGCAGCTCGCCGTCCAGCTTGAGCTCCTCCAGGGCGGCATCGGCCACATCGAGGAATTCGTTGTAATCCTCGAAATCCTGCAGCACCAGCGGATGGACCAGCAAGGTCGTATCCACGATTTCCGGGTCTTCCGCCGCCAGGAACTCCAGCTCCTTGATCAAGTCTTCCAGCAGCTCTTCCGGCGACGAAGCCTCCGACACCACGTAACGCACCTGCTTTTTCACGTGCACGGCCTTGGCAAAAGGGCACAGATTCAGGCCAATCACCGCCTTTTCCAGCCATTGCTCGGTCGCCGCGATCACGGCCTCATAATCCACTCGGGTCTTGCTCATTTATACATCCAGAAAACGTTATCCAAGACGTCAATTATATAACCTCTTCGACATATTTATCCAAGAAAATCAGATACATAGCGAATTTTTGCTTGACGCGACAGGGTTTCGTCCCTACACTCCGGCCTTAGATAGTCCGTCCGATGTTTCTTGACGACAACAGCGAAACAGCAACGAAATACTATGCAAGCACGAATCAAACAAACTGTCCTGATCGCCCTGGCGCTGTGCGCCGCGGTCCCGGCAACGCAGGCCCTGGCAGCAACTGAAGCCCCGAAATCCCTGGTGTTACAGCCCGCCGTTGAAGAATACAAGGAAACCGACGTCTGGGGCCGCATCCGCTCCGGCTACGCCATTCCCGACGTCAATAACGACCTGGTGAACAAGCATGCCAAATGGTATGCCGACCGCCAGGACTACATCGACCGCACCACCGCCCGCGCCTCGCTCTACCTCTACCACGTGGTGGAAGAGCTGGAAAAGCGCGGCATGCCGACCGAACTGGCCCTGCTGCCCTTCATCGAATCGGCCTTCAACCCGCAAGCCCTGTCCAACGCCAATGCCGCCGGCCTGTGGCAGTTCGTGCCGGGCACCGGCCGCGACTACGACCTGAAGCAGAACGCCTTCAAGGATGACCGCCGCTCCGTGCTTGCGTCCACCGACGCCGCCCTGAGCTACCTGCAGCGCCTGTACACCATGTTCGGCGACTGGCACCTGGCCCTGGCCGCCTACAACTGGGGCGAAGGCAATGTGCAGAAAGCCGTCCAGCGCAACCGCGCCGCCGGCAAGCCGACCGATTTCGAAAGCCTGTCCGAGCTGATGCCGGCCGAGACGCGCAACTACGTGCCGAAACTGCAGGCGGTGAAAAACATCGTCGCCAATCCGGCCCAGTACGCCCTGCACCTGCCGGTGATCGACAACACCCCCTACTTCACCGCGATCGACAAGACCCGCGACATCGACCTGGCGCTGGCCGCCAAGCTGGCCGAAATCTCGGTCGACGAATTCAAGGCCCTGAACCCGCAGTTCAAGAAGCCCGTCATTACCGGCAACGAGCAGACCAAGATCCTGCTGCCGACCGAAAATGCCGCCAAATTCGCCGCCAACCTGGCCTCCTGGACCCAAGCCCTGTCGAGCTGGACCACGCACAAGATTTCCAGCGCCCGCGAAAACATCGCCTCCCTGGCCCACCGCTTCGGCACCACCCCGGATGCACTGCGCCAGGCCAACAATATCCCGCAGAAATCGGTGCTCAAGGCTGGCTCGACCATCCTGGTGCCGAATATTTCCGCCTCGGCCGCGTCGGACATTTCAGCCGACGTGATCGAAAACGCCGTCATGGCCGTCGACAGCGAACGCGCCGGCCCGAAACGCAGCAACTACCGCCAGGCTTCCTCTGCACAGAGCGATTCCAAGCCTGCGGTCAGCATGGTCAAGGCACGCGTCAAGCGTGACGAAGCCGGCAAATCCAAAACCCACCGTAGCAACTGAACGCCGTAAACGCACGCCAGCCCTTGCCAAACTTGCAGGGGTGGCGTCGCCACGTTTACAATCCCGTTCTTGCGGTATAACCCCATTGGAGTAGATATGGCTTTCTTGCAAGGCAAAAAAATCCTGATTACTGGCGTCCTGTCGAACCGTTCCATCGCTTACGGCATCGCTAAAGCTGCCCACCGCGAAGGCGCCGAACTGGCTTTCACCTACGTTGGCGAGCGCTTCAAAGACCGCATCACTGAATTCGCAGCGGAATTCGACAGCAAGCTGGTGTTCGACTGTGACGTTTCCAGCGACGAGCAAATCGCCAACCTGTTCACCGACCTGGCCAAATCCTGGGATCGCCTGGACGGTTTCGTGCACGCCATCGGCTTCGCCCCGCGCGAAGCGATTGCCGGCGAATTCCTGGACGGCCTGAGCCGCGAGAACTTCCGCGTAGCCCACGATATTTCGGCTTACAGCTTCCCGGCGATGGTGAAAGCCGCCCTGCCGCTGCTGAAGCCAGGCGCATCCGTGCTGACCCTGTCCTACCTGGGCGCGGTGCGCGCGATCCCTTACTACAACACCATGGGCCTGGCCAAGGCATCGCTGGAAGCATCGGTGCGCTACCTGGCGGAGAACCTGGGCAAGCATGGCATCCGTTCCAACGGCATTTCCGCCGGCCCGATCAAGACCCTGGCGGCCTCCGGCATCAAGGACTTCAGCAAACTGCTGGGCTTCGCTTCGGGCCACGCCCCGCTGCGCCGCAATGTGACGATTGAAGAAGTCGGCAATGCCGCGGCGTTCCTGCTGTCCGACCTGTCCTCGGGCATCACCGGCGACATCATGTACGTCGACGGCGGCTTCTCGCACGTGATGGGCCTGAACTCGAGCGACTACGAATAACGTTCGACTTCCGCCTCAGCAAAGCCGCCTCCGGGCGGCTTTTTATTTGCCATTTCCGGCAAAATTCGGGGTCAAATTCGGGGTCAAGTCTGTCATTTGGACACGCAACACCATCCTTTGATCTATCTCAAGACGGAAAAACTGCCGATTTTGCGTATTGATAGGGATCAAAGACTGGCACCGGATGTCCAAATGACAGACCTGACCCCGACTTTTGGCTGGGCTTGCGTAGAGTCAATGAATTGTCTACAGTGGGCGCCTTGGTTTCGCTCTAGTAGAAGCTGCCCCGCCCTATGCTTATCGAATATTCCGACGACGAACTGATGCTGCGCTACCGCGATGGCGAGTTGTCGGCTTTCCAGGAGCTGTACCGCCGCCATAGCCGCGGTTTGTACCGTTTCCTGGCCTGGCGCAGCGGGCGTACGGAATGGGCCGATGAGGTGGCGCAGGAAACCTGGCTGGCGGTCCATCACGCGCGCGAACGCTATGCTGCGCAAGGTAGCTTCCGCGGTTATCTGTTCCAGATTGGCCGGAACCGCTTGGCCGACTTGCAGCGCCAGCCCGATATCGACGATTGCGGCGATTTGAGCCATGTGCAGGATTCGGCCGAGGCGTCTGCTTTGGAGCGCCAGCAAAACCTGGCGCTGCACGCCGCCATCCGCCTCCTGCCAACAGAGCAGAAGGAGGCTTTGGTCTTGCAGCATTTCAGCGGCTTGAGCATCGATGAAATCGCGCTGGTGGTGGCGGCGCCGTCGGAGACCGTGAAGAGCCGCCTGCGCTACGCCATGCGCAAGCTGCGCGAGCAATTCAAGCAGGAGGAGACGGCATGACGCCTGTCGATAAGGAAGATTTCGAGGACGCTGAACTGGCGCGCCGCCTGTCCGCCATGCGGCAGCCGGAGCCGTCTCCGGAGCTCGATGCGGCCATCTTCGCCCAGGTGCAAAAGGACCTGGCGCCGGGTCCTGCGGCTGCCAATGATCCGGCTCCGGAACCATTGCGCCGCCCCGGCCTGCTGCACCGTTATCGCGCGCCGCTGGCGTTCGCGGCCAGCCTGGCCGGCATCGCCATCCTGCTTCCGGTCTGGCGCAGCATGCAGCAGCATGAAGTATCTCCGATCAACGATAGCAATATCATTGTTGATGAAGTGGCTGCACCGGCAGCACCGGCCCCGAATGCCAAGGCGGAGGTGCCACGCGTCTACGATAAGCCGGACAAAAAACTCGATGCTCCAGTTATGACTGGAAAGCTGACGCCACCGATGCCCAAGCCGGAAATGGCGCCCCGCGCGCCTTCGCCTGCACCCGCTGCGGCTCCGGCGCCGCCTCCACCGCCGCTCGCGGAGCAAGCCGCTGCGCCGGTGTATGCGCCGCCGCCATCTCCGGCGGCGGATGCAGCCGAGGCGCCGGCAAAGTCGGCGGCGTTGGCGCGGCCGGCAGCGCCGGCCGACGCCCGCGCTTTCTTTGAGAGCCCGAAGGAATGGCTGCAGGCTATCGAGCGCCTGCTCGATGCTGGCGACGCCCAAGCCGCGTCCGCGCAGTGGAAGCGCTTCCGTAAGGCCCACCCTGAGTATCCGGTGCCGGATACCCTGGTGGAACGCCTGAAAACGCTGGACTAGCCTACTTCGGCTTTACTTCGAATTCGCCGACAAGTACGGTGCTGCCCTGCCCTTTCAGGCGCAGGGTCACCATTTTATCGTCGGCCTTTTGCGTGCCGAAGCCGGTGGTGAAGTGCAGTTGCAGCGTCGTCGCTCCGGTCACGATTTGCTGCGCACTGCCGAAGTAGTTCACTTCCACCCTGTAGATGCCGGGCTTGGCATGCCGCAGCATGAATTCCTCCGGACCGTAGCCGCCCGTGAAGTCGAGCGACATGCGTCCGCCCTGGTACGTCAGGCGATGGCCGTAATAGGCGCGCTCGCCGTCCGGATCGATGACGTGCAGGTCCATGTCGCTGTTGTCGGCGTCCCAGGTCAGCACCACGCGCAGGTCGACCGGCAGGTTGCGCAGCAGGCGTGAATCCATGCTGCGCGTGTCGAGCGTGCGGCCGGCCGCCTTGGCGCGCGCCACGATGGCATTCAGTTCGGACAGCGCGATCAGCTCCACGTCCGCGAAGCGCCCGTCCCATGGCCGCAGCACTACCTGGTACAACTGTTCGATCGCCCGCTGTTCCTGCGCGCTGGCAGCCAGCGCCAGGCCCAGGTCGCGGAAGGATTGCGGCTCTTCTTCGGCCAGTTCCTGCACGCGCTCCAGCAGGGGGACGGCCAGCTTCGGTGCACTGGCTTCCATCAGGCGATAGGCCAGTACGCGCAGCACGTGGCGGTTCTCCAGTTCCATCTCAGCCAGGTTGGACAGCACGCGCAGGCCCAGTTCGCGCTGGCCGCGCTCCAGCATCAAGCCCGCCACGTCCAACAGGAAGGCGCTGCTGCCCACGTGCGATGGCCGTTCGTCGAGGTAGATGCGGTACATATCGCCCACCGCCGCCTTGCGCATGCGCGCCGTATAGGGTGCGTCCGGCTGCCAGGCCTTCAGCCGGACCGTGGCGCCGCCATTGATCGGCGCCGCGTCGGCTTTGTCCATCTTGCCAGCCGGTTCCGCCGCCGCAGCTGACGGGGCCGCCGGCATCCTAGCCATCGGGGCCGCCAGTGCGGGCGGTGGTGGCGCCATTACCTCGGCCTCAGGCACCATCCGCATATCGTCGCTACCCGATTTTTCCTTCTTCGGTGCGGGTGGGCGCTCTTTCGGGAATGGCTTTTCCCACCATGCCACCTTCGCCGCGAATTCGCGCACTACGTTATCGAGATGTTTGGCGCGCTGCTCCGCCACCAGGCCGCGGTTTTCGGCCCGCATCTTTTCAAAGGCGGCGATATATTTTTGCGGCGGCGTCACATCGTGGCGCACATAGTCTTCCAGGCGCTCCAGCACCAGCAGCGAGGTCTCGCGGGTCGGCAAGCCGAATTCCAGGCCGATGCGCCGGATTGCCGCGCGATTGAGTTCGTAGTTGCCCTCCAGTTGGGCGATGCGCCGGTTGGCCCACCACCAAGCGGCCAACGGATGCTGGATGCTGTTGGCGCCGCCGGCTTCGACGACAAGCTCGCTCTTCCTGCCCTGGTTTTCCAGGGCCAGCACCAGCGCCGCCGTGCCCTGCACCTTGCCGGCTACGCGCAGCAGGCCGGCGGCGGCCTGGCCATCGTCGACCACGATATCACCGGCCGGCATGCCGGAAACGCCGGCCACCCGGACGCCTTCGGTAAGCAGTTCTTGCGACGCATGCTGGGCGTCGACCGGGTCGATGGCAATGTAACGACCGCCATTCGCACCTGCCCACGCCGACAGCCGCGCCGCGTCGGCGCCTGCGCTGGAACTCAGGGTGTATAGGCGGCAAGCTTTGCCCAGTTGCGGGAAAGTGCCGTTGCCGTAGTTGCGCAGGCCATCGCTGAAGAGCAGGTATTCGTCGACATCGGCTTGCGGCTGCCAGTCCGCCAGCGCACTGGCGCCGTCATAGATGGTCGATTCCAGTTCCTGCACTAGGGTCCCCGACTGGCCTTTTGCCAGCTTGAATACCTTGACCGGCTCGGCTTTGTCGCGCAGGCGCACCAGGCGCACTTCCACGCTGCCGGCGGCGTCAAGATAGCTTGCCAGCACGCGCAGTTCCGCAGCCAGTGCGCGGTGCGCGCCGGAGCCGGAGCTGTCCCACAGCACGCCGATCACTTTCGGCAAGGGGCGCGGTTTGCGCTCGGCCGGCACCGGCACTTCGGCCATGAAGTATTGCTGACCGTTGAATTCCTCGATATAGCTGCGGGGCTTATCCTGCGCCGCCGCTACCCGCACCAGCACCTCGCCCTTGGTCTTGGATGCCGCCAGCTGCCAGCCGCCATCGGCCGGCGAGAAGCGCTCCGGCAGGCCAACGGCGACCGGCGCTTCTTCTCCGCCCATGACGCGCAGGTCAAGACTCACCGGCACGCTGAAGTGCTTCAGCGGCAGCCGGTAACTCCAGCTCTTTTGCTGGCGGGCCAGCATGGCGGCATATTTCAGCTCCACCGTCCGCGTGCCGCGGCCAGGAATCGGATAAATGCGCAGCTTGAAGTTGTTGCCCTGGGTTTGCTCCAGCAGGGCCGGGTCGACGCGGCGCCGCTCTTCCG
This sequence comes from Pseudoduganella violaceinigra DSM 15887, assembly GCF_000425385.1. GTDB lineage: Bacteria > Pseudomonadota > Gammaproteobacteria > Burkholderiales > Burkholderiaceae_D > Rugamonas > Rugamonas violaceinigra. The sequence continues at coordinate 256,585 of NZ_KE384357.1, forward strand.
CTTCCAGGATCTGGCGCCCGCGCTCCTTCCCGACCGGTACCGCCGGCCGCATTTCGCCTTCCACGTCCAGCGAGAAGCCCGTTACCTGCTCGCCTTCGCCGAGCGGAAACTGCAGGTCGCCCTCAAGCTGGCGCGGGTTGGGATTGTAGAAAACCAGCTTGACGCTGGTTTCGGCCATGCCGCCGGAAATGACGGTCTGCACGGCGGCGCTTTGCACCTGCACCGGCTTTTCCCCGCCGTTGATATGCGTCCGGATTAACGGCGGCGGCATTTGCGCCAGGGCTGTACCGCAGAACAGCATGCACAGCACGAATATGAGCCTTGCCAACATGATTACTCCCTTCAAAATGAACGCTCTTGAACAGGAATCGGCCGGGCCCGGAATACGGGGTTAAACAATCGCAAATAAATTGACAAACTGAAAAAGTGAGACTAAAGTGATATCACTTTGATTTACCCCACATAGGATTGATCATGACCCGCAATGAAAAGCAGTTCTCGTCTTACAGCGGCTACCTCGCGCTGATCGTGGTGATCACGCTGGCGATTCTCGCCTTCCTCATGCTGCGCGCCTTCCAGCCGGGTCTTGCGGCCATCTGCGCGGTGAGCGCCATTTTCATCGCGCCGGGCCTGTACATGCTGCAGCCGAACGAAAGCGCCGTGCTGATGCTGTTCGGCCATTACATCGGCACCGACCGCAGCGAAGGCTTGCGCTGGGCCTTCCCGCTCTACCTCAAGAAGCGCCTGTCGCTGCGCGCCCGCAACCTGATCGCGCCCACGCTCAAGGTAAACGATAAGCGCGGCAATCCGATCGAGATTTCCGCCGCCATCGTCTGGCGCGTGCGCGACACCGCGCAAGCCATCTTCGATGTGGATGATTTCGAGCGTTATGTCGCGGTGCAGGCGGAAGCGGCGATCCGCCACCTGGCTTCCCTGTATGCCTACGATGAGGGCGAAGACCTGCGCGGCGGCGAGACCACGCTGCGGTCGGGCATGGATGAAGTGGCGCACGCGCTGAAGTCCGAACTGACCGAGCGCATTGCCGCCGCAGGCGTGGAAATCATGGACGCCAAGCTGACCCACCTCGCCTACGCACCGGAAATCGCCCAGGTAATGCTGCGCCGCCAGCAAGCCGAAGCCATCATCAGCGCCCGCCAGAAAATCGTGCACGGCGCCGTCAGCATGGTGGAAGCCGCCCTGAAAGGCCTGGCCGAACGCGATATCGTCGAACTGGATGCGGAACGCAAGGCCGCCATGGTCAGCAACCTGCTGGTCGTCCTGTGCTCGGACAAGGACACCCAGCCCATTGTCAACACTGGTACGCTCTACAATTAAATGGCAAGTCCCGGCAAAAAAGCCTTTCCCCTGAGGATAGACCCGGCGCTGTGGGAGGAGTTGCAGCGTCTGGCCGCCCAGGATTTGCGCAGTGTGAACGCGGAAATCGAGTTCCTGCTGCGCGAGGCGCTGGCGCACCGGGGCATCAAGCCGAAACCAGCGAAAGAACGCCCCTCCGCCGAGGAGTGAAGCGCCCGGCCGAACAGGATTTCACCATGTACATCCGCCGCCTCTGTGTGTGCGCCGCCTTTGCGCTGCCAGCCGCCGCCTCGGCGGCGCCAATCGAAGTCAAGACCATCGCATACAAAGGCGCGTTGCCCTACGTCGTATCCGACAATCCAAGGCGCGATGCGCGCATCAACCATGCCATTTATCTGGGTGTGACCGGGCAACCCGCTCCCGCGAAATTCTCGGATGGCGTCAAGGCGCCGGAAGACCAGGACGGCGGCCCCGGCATCTCGGAAATCAGCTATTCGCTGACGCGCTCCGATGACCGCGTGCTGGCGCTCGAACTCGACTATGAAGGCTGCGGTGCCTATTGCGAGCACCAGTGGGACGTTTACAACTTCGACGCGGCCACAGGACGCATCATTTTTTATTCGGACCTGTTCACGCCGCAGGGCGGCAAGGCGCTTTTCCAGCAAAACCTCGCGAAACGCATCAACGAATACCGCCAGGCCATCGCTGAGCTGAACAAGGAAGCCGCCAGCAGGCGCCGGAAGCAAGGTATTTCCACACCCTGGCCACAGCCCAGGAGCGACAGCAAACAGGACGATGAGGAAGCGCGCATCACGGAAACCGTGGACATGTACCAGCGCTGCATCGACTCGATGCGCTCCCCCGAATACGCCAGCTACTTCACGCGAGAAAATTCCCCGCTGAAGTTGGAGGATTCATCCATCACCTTCCTGTTTGGCCGCTGCAGCAACCACGCCATGCGGGCGCTGGACGAGGTCGGCGACCAGCAAGTGGTCTATTCGATCGCGGCCCTGGCGCCGCATTTCACCGCATACGCCAAATATCTGCTGATGGGCGGTCCGCCGGCGGCTCCGCGCGCGGAGCCGTACCAGCAATTCCTGCAGGGACGCGTTGGACAGGCGGCGATCACCTTGCAGTTGTCCCGTCCCGCCAGCGATGGCGCGGTCTCGGGCAACTACTTCTATAATAAATACCGCAAGCCCATTGCGCTGGGCGGCAAAGTGACCGGCAATGCCATCGAGCTGACCGAAATCGCGAGTGCCGACAGCCCCAAGCCCCTGATTCGCGCCACCATCAAGGGCGAGTCGCTTGCGGGCCAATGGATCGGCAAGAAGACGCTCGATTTCCACGTGGGACCCTGAGTAATATTGCTTTGCCGCAAACCAAATCAAAAACTTCCGCGCGGCCGAGATTCCATGTATAATCAAACCCTTGTGCGCTGCACCAATGCCGCAGCTGAAAATAAAAACACAAATAGCAGCTTCGCAAACCTATCTGCCGCATCCCTGAACATTGGATGCCGCCTTAAAAGCCCCCCCGCCCTGTGTGTCGTAGTCCAATGACACCGTCCCGGCGCAAAGCTTTTGTGCCGAAATTTCTATACAAAATAGAGTCGTTTCGTAGTGGTTTAGCGTAGCTTTTTTTCGCTTTTTACGAAAGATATACATGACTTTTGAAGCACTTGGTCTCAACACGTCCATCCTCAACGCATTGACCGCAGCCGGCTACACCAAGCCGACCGGCGTCCAGGAGCAGGCGGTGCCTGCGGCGATTACGGGCAAGGACCTGTTGGTTTCCTCGCAAACGGGCTCCGGCAAGACCGCGGCCTTCATGCTCCCTTCGCTGCACCGCTTGGCCGCCGACGGCTTCTCCGGCAATACCGGCAAGACCGCGGCCCAGGAAGCGCAGTCGGCGCGCGCCCGCGGCGAGCGTCCACGCTTCCGCCCTGCCCAGCCTAAGATGCTGGTGCTGACCCCGACCCGTGAACTGGCCCTGCAAGTCACCACCAACACCGACAAGTATTGCTCGAACCTGCGCCAGATCCGCGCGGTGTCGATCCTGGGCGGCATGCCTTACCCGAAACAGATGCAACTGCTGGCGAAGAACCCGGAAATCCTGGTCGCCACCCCAGGCCGTCTGATCGACCATATGGAACAAGGCAAGATCGACTTCTCCCAGCTGCAGATCCTGGTGCTGGACGAGGCAGACCGCATGCTGGACATGGGCTTCATCGAAGACATCGAGAAGATCGTCGCCGCCACCCCTGATTCGCGCCAGACCATGCTGTTCTCGGCGACCCTGGACGGCGTGGTGGGCAATATGGCCCGCCGCATCACCAAGGACCCGCTGACCATCCAGGTCAACAGCACCACCACCAAGCACGAAAACATCGCCCAGCGCGTGCACTTCGTCGACGACCTGTCGCACAAGAACCGCCTGCTGGACCACCTGCTGCGCGACGAAACCATGGACCAGGCAGTGGTCTTCACCGCCACCAAGCGCGACGCCGACACCATCGCCGACCGCCTGAACATCGCCGGCTTCTCCGCCGCTGCGCTGCACGGCGACATGCACCAGGGCGCGCGTAACCGCACCCTGGACGGCCTGCGCCGCGGTAACGTGAAGGTTCTGGTTGCAACCGACGTGGCAGCACGCGGTATCGACGTACCGAACATCACCCACGTGTTCAACTACGACCTGCCGAAAGCGCCGGAAGACTATGTGCACCGCATTGGCCGTACCGGTCGTGCCGGCCGTAACGGTATCGCAGTATCGCTGGTGAACCACGCCGAGAATATGCTGGTGCGCCGTATCGAACGCCTGACCAAGCAGCCGATCCCGGTGGAAGTGATCGAAGGCTTCGAGCCTAAGCGTGCAGCGTCTGCGCGTTCGGCAACCCGTCCGGGCTGGAAACCGGGCGACGGCCGCAATGCCAAGCCAGGCCAGCGCTCCTTCTCCAATCCGCGCCCGGAAGGCGGCCACTACCGCAGCGAAGGCAACCCGTTCGGCGGCGAGCGTAAAGAAGGGGGCTACCGCAACCGCAACGAAGGCGGCTTCCGTGCCGAAGGCGGCTTCCGCACTGAGCGCACCGACGGTGGCTTCCGCAACCGTAACGAAGGCGGCGTGCGCAACGACCGCAATGAAGGCGGTTTCCGTTCCGAGCGTCCTGCGGAAGGCGGTTTCCGTAACCGCGCCGACGGCGGTGGCTTCCGTCCCGAAGGCGGTTTCCGCGCCGAGCGTCCTGCCGAAGGCGGCGTCCGCAAGGAAGGCGGCGGTTTCCGCGAGCGTGGCGAGAGCACCTTCCGCAACCGCGACCGCGATGCCGGCGGCTTCAAAGGCCCGCGCACCGACGCACCGCGCCGCCCATGGGGCGACCGCTAATCCTTAGCGCGCGATAAACAAGGCCGCCCGGGAAACCGGGCGGCCTTTTTCTTTTGTTCGCTACCGAACGGAGCAACCTCGCAAACAGCGCGACACTGCGCCCATGAGAACACCCCTGATTGCCCTTTTGATCGCCAGCACGGGCGCACACGCGGCGGCGGATTCGCCCTCCCCAACCGTGCGCGCCCAGGTGCTGCTGGACCGGGCCAACTTTTCGCCGGGCGAAATCGACGGCGCCGACGGCGGCAATACGCGCCAGGCGCTGCTCGGCTTCCAGCGCGCCCGCCACCTGCCGCAAACCGGCAAGGCGGATGGCGCCACCCTGGCCGCGCTGGACGACGGCCAGCCGGTGCTGGCCGCCTACACCGTGACCGATGCCGATGCCGCCGGGCCGTACGCTCCGGTCCCCGAGGATATGGCGGCCAAGGCAAAGCTGCCGGCGCTGGCATATGCGAGCGCGGCGGAAGCACTGGGGGAGCGCTTCCACGCCAGCCCGGCGCTACTGCGCAAGCTCAATCCCGGCAAGGATATCGAGCGCGCGGGCGAGCAGATCATGGTGCCCAATACCGCCGCCGCACCTGCCCTGCCGAAGGCGGCCAGCATCGTGGTCGACCGCAGCGACAGCACCGTCGTCTTGCTCGATGCGGACGACAAGGTGATTGCGCAAGCACCGGCCAGTTCCGGCAGCGAGCGCGATCCGCTTCCTGTCGGGCACTGGACGGTGAATGGCGTGGCGCACAACCCGCCCTTTCACTACAACCCGCAACTGTTCTGGGATGCCCGGCAGGGCGAGAACAAGGCGACCATCGCGCCCGGGCCGAACAATCCGGTCGGCGTCGTATGGATCGATTTATCGAAAGACCATTACGGCATCCACGGCACGCCCGAACCGGGCAAGATCGGCAAAACGCAGTCGCACGGCTGCATCCGGCTCACCAATTGGGACGCCGCGCGCATCGCCGCCGCCGTGGGACCGGGAACGCCGGCCGTACTGCAGGAATAAGGAGGCCACCATGCGACCACCAGGCACATTTGGCACCCTGATCATCGGCATCGTGCTGGGCGCCGCCGGCACGCTGTTGCTGATCAGCCGGGTACCGATCAAGCAACGCGAAACCGCGACAATCACCATGCCCGCCGACCGCCAGGCTCCCGCCTCCGCACCGGCTCCACTAGCCGCAATCGAACCGGCGGCCCGCCTGGCGCCTGCGCTCACGCCGGCGCAGGCCATGCCCGCCGAGCAGCCCCGCACCGCCAGCGCCGCGGGACCCGCCATACCAGGGCCCGGCAAGGATGCCGGCGACTCGCTGGCGGGCATGCACCCGGCCGACAGCAGCGGCACGGGCGGCCTGGTTGCCAGCGGCGCCGGCACCTCGCTGCTGATTCCCGTCGCGGGCATCAAGTCCGCGCAGCTGCAGGACACCTACAAGCAGCCACGCGGCCTCGAACGGATGCATGAAGCGCTCGATATTCCCGCCCCCGTGGGCACGCCGGTGTATGCCGTGGCGGATGGGCGGATCGCCAAGCTGTTCGCCAGCAGACCTGGCGGCCTGACGATCTACCAGTTCGACCCTGCGGAAAAATTCTCCTACTATTACGCCCACCTGGACCATTACGCCGCTGCCTTGAAAGAAGGCCAGCAGGTAAAACGCGGGGACCTGATCGGCTATGTCGGCGCCTCCGGCAATGCCGACCCGGCGGCTCCGCACCTGCATTTCGCCATGTTCGAGCTGGGGCCGGAAAAGCACTGGTGGCAGGGCAAGCCGGTCAATCCGTATCCGCTGCTGGCTCACCAGTGACGCACCCGGCCCGTGTCCATATGCACGAACTGCGAGTCCGGATAGTAGCCGACACCGCCGCCCTTTAACGCCAGCGCGGCCTGGTGCAAACGTTCCAGGTCGCGGCCCGGGATGCGCACATCGATCGCCTTCCCTTCCATATGCAGGCTATGTTTGGCCACGCCGCCGCTGGACTCGGCCAGCATCTGGTTGCTTTCCGGCGAGCGGTAGCCGGAAATCACATGGATCACTTCGTGGTTGCTGAACTGGGAACTGACTCGGTCGAGCAGCAACAGCAAGCCGGGATTCATGGCCGCGACCTTGTCGTTGCGGTGGTCGCGCAGCAGGTGGTTGATGTCTTGCAGCGCTTCGGGAATGAATTGGCCCTCCGCCCAGAACAGGGTGCGCAGGGTTTCGCCAGTATGCGTATTGTAGAAGCGCAGGCTGCGCTCATGCGGCGCTGCAATGGCGGCGCGCGCCATCGACGGCAGGGCCAGGGCCGATGCCAGCGCCACGGAACTCTTCAGGAATGACCTGCGCTTATTCATGACGTCAGCATAGCGCTGACACCGGTTTCATGTTTTTATGGCGCGCGGCAAGAAGTTTCTATATACTTGACTACTCAACCACCTATCAATGATCGATCATGGAAAACGCACTCGAATTTTGCCTGCGCCTGGCGCGCGCCCACGCCACCATTATTCGCCGCCTGGATACCGTCCTGGGCGGCCACCATGGCCTGAGCTTCGGCGATTTCATGCTGCTGCAAAGCCTGTCCACCGCCCCGGGCGGCCGCCTGCGCCGCGTGGATCTGGCCGAACGCCTGGGCCTGACCGCGTCCGGCGTCACGCGCACCCTGCTGCCGCTGGAAAAGACCGGCTGGGTGGCGCGCCAGGCCGATGAACGCGATGCGCGCGTCGGCTTCGCCGTCATCACCCCGGCCGGCCATGTCCTGCTGGACAACGCCCTGCGCACCGCCAACGAATATGCGGCCGACCTGCTGCGCCATTCGTCGGATGAGGAACTGGAGCCGCTGAACGCGGTTCTCGGCAACCTGATAGGACCCCAATAATGTCACCCAGCCTTAAAACCAACGCGAACTTCCGCTGGCTGCTGTCCGGCGCCACCCTTTCCATGCTGGGCGACCAGCTCACGCTCATCGCCCTGCCCTGGCTGGTGCTCAAACTGACCGGCGACCCGCTCTCGCTCGGGCTGGTGCTCGCCCTGCTCGGCGCGCCGCGCGCCATCTTCATCCTGATCGGCGGTGCGGTGGTGGACCGCTATTCGCCCCAGCGCATACTCATGCTGACCAAGCATGCCAGTACCTTGCTGGTCGGCGCCCTGGCGGTGCTCACGTTCACCGGAGCGGCGACGCTGCCGCTGGTGTATGCGTTGTCGCTCGGCATAGGCCTGGCACAGGCATTCGCTTACCCGTCCGGCAGCTCGATCATGCCGCGCGCCATCCCGCCGCAACTGCTGCAAGCGGCCAACGGCGCCGTCATGGGCGTGCGCCAGGTCGGCATGCTGGCGGGGCCGCTGCTGGCCGCGCTGCTGCTGGCCATCGGCGACGCGGGCGGCGCCGATGGCGGCATGCGCGCACTGGGCCTTGCCTTTGCCTTCGACGGCCTGAGTTTCGTCGTTTCGGCATGGACCCTGTCGCGCGTGGTGCCGTTGACCAGCGCCGCCCCTTCCGTACCGCAAAACGTCCTGCGTGCCATCGGCGAAGGCTTGCTGACCGTCTGGCGCGACATCGAAATGCGCACCTGCTTCGCCTACTGGGGCCTGGTATCGGTACTGATCGGCGGCACCATGCAGGTCGCCCTGCCCGTACTGGCCAAGGAGCGCCTGCACGACGGTTCCGCCTTCGGCATGTTGATGGCGGCGCATGGCGCGGGCATGCTGGCGGGGATGGCGTTTTCAGGCATGACCGCCAAGCTTAACGCCGGCAAGCCTGTGCGCATCGGCCTGCTCGCACTGTCGGTCGATGCGATGGCCGGTTTGCTGGTCATGCCGCTCGGCCTGATCACTGCCGCCTGGCAGGGCGGCTTGCTGCTGCTCTCGCTCGGCGCTTTGGTGGGACTGGTGCAAGTCGCCGTGTTCACCTGGCTCCAGAAACGCGTGCAGCCGCAAATGATGGGCCGCATCATGAGCATCTTCATGTTCATCCTGTTCGGCCTGGCGCCGCTGTCGTCGACCGCCACCGGGTGGATCCTGCAGCAGGCAACGCTGCCGCAAATGTTCCTCGGTAGTGGCGCTGTGCTGGTGGTTTGCGCTACGCTCGCATTGTTGTTCACACCGATGCGCCGCATTGCAACCGCCTAGGATCACCAAACATGGAAACAAAATGGCTGGAAGACTTCATCTCCCTGGTCGAAACGAATAGCTTCAGCCGCTCCGCCCAGCTGCGCCATGTGACGCAGCCGGCGTTCTCGCGGCGCATCCAGTCGCTGGAAAACTGGCTGGGCATGGATCTGATCGACCGCACCTCCTACCCGACGCGCGTGACGCCGGCGGGGCTGGTGTTCTACGAACAGGCGCTGGAGATGCTAAGCCAGATCAACGGCGTGCGCGAGCTGTTGCGCGGCAAGCGCGCGGCGGCGCAGAACAGCATCGACCTGGCGGTGCCGCATACGCTGTCGCTGACCTTCGTCCCGAAATGGATCACGCGGCTGGAGGAGGAGTTCGCGCCGATTAATTCGCGCCTGATCGCGCTAAACGTGCACGATGCGGTGCTGCAGCTGGTGGAAGGCGGCTGCGACCTGCTGCTTTGCTATCACCATCCGCGCCAGCCGGTGCAGCTCGATCCGGGGCGCTACGACATGCTGGTGCTGGGCCGCGAGGCCTTGCGCGCCTACGCCCGCTGCGACAAGGCCAAGCAGCCGGAGTTCGTGCTGCCCGGGCGGAAGACGTCGCCGCTGCCCTTCCTCTCGTACACCACCAACGCCTACCTGGGGCGCATGGTGGACCTGATCGTATCGGACGCCAAGCAGACTTTGCACCTTGAGACGCACTACGAAACCGATATGGCCGAAGGCCTGAAAATGATGGCGCTGGAGGGGCGCGGGATCGCCTTCCTGCCCGAATCGGCGGTGACGCGCGAAGTGAAGCAAAAGCTGCTGGCGCCGGCCGATGGCGGGCGCGAGGAGTTCGGCATCGAAATGGAGATCCGCCTGTACCGCGAACGGCCAAGCACGGCGCGGCCCGGCAAGGCGATCGTGGCGCGCCTGTGGGACCACCTGGCGGAAATACAAAAGCCGGCGTCGGCCAAGCGCCGGGTTCCAGCCTCGGACCGTTAAAGCCGGCCAATGACGGCCGCGTATCGGTGTCTGCCCCTGCGGGTCGGACACCGGGGTACAGCTTTGTAGTTTTAGTTCAAAAGCAATGCCATTCCGACAGGTTATGCAAAATTTGCATAACCGGATGCGCACTCGGCATTGGCTTCCGGAATTGTGCAGGTCTAAGATTCGCCGCGTTACCGAACAACTGAGCGAGTCACACAATGACCAACCACGCCTTGCCTTCTTACCTCAACGCCGAAGATCTCGGTCCTTGGGGCCAGTACCTGAAACAGATTGATCGCGTCACCCCTCACCTGGGCAACCTGTCCCGCTGGGTGGAAACCCTGAAGCGCCCGAAGCGTATCCTGGTTGTCGACGTTCCGATCGAACGTGACGACGGCACGATCGCCCACTACGAAGGCTATCGCGTTCAGCACAATATGTCTCGCGGCCCTGGCAAGGGTGGCGTACGCTTCCATCAGGATGTCACCCTGTCGGAAGTAATGGCCCTTTCGGCATGGATGACGGTGAAAAACGCCGCCGTCAACGTGCCATACGGTGGCGCAAAAGGTGGTATCCGTGTCGATCCGAAGACCCTGTCCAAAGGTGAACTGCAGCGCCTGACCCGCCGCTACACCAGCGAGATCAGCCTGATCATCGGACCGACCAAGGATATCCCTGCGCCGGACGTCAACACCAACGAACAGGTGATGGCTTGGATGATGGACTCCTACGCCATGATCGAAGGCAACCTGTCGACTGGCGTTGTGACCGGCAAGCCAATCTCGATGGGCGGCTCCCTGGGCCGTCGTGAAGCAACCGGCCGCGGCGTGTTCGTGACCGGCCGTGAAGCTGCTGCAAAGCGCGGCGTCGCAATTCCTGGTGCACGCATTGCGATCCAGGGCTTCGGCAACGTCGGCGGTATCGCCGCCAATATGTTCGCAGAAGCGGGCTCCAAGATCATCGCAGTGCAGGATCACACCGGCACCGTGGTGCACCAGGGCGGCCTGAATGTGGAACAGCTGCACAAGCACGTAGCCGAAACCGGCGGCGTGGCAGGCTTCCCGGGCGCTGAAGCAACCCAGGACCGCGATTCCTTCTGGGGCATCGAGTCCGACATCCTGGTTCCGGCAGCACTGGAACAGCAGATCACCGCAAAGAACGCGGGCCAGATCCGTACCAAGATCATCCTGGAAGGAGCCAACGGCCCGACCACCCCTGAAGCGGACGACATCCTGAACGAAAAAGACATCCTGATCGTTCCGGACGTGCTGTGCAACGCCGGCGGCGTGACCGTGTCCTACTTCGAATGGGTGCAGGACTTCTCCTCCTTCTTCTGGAGCGAGGAAGAGATCAATGCACGCCTGACCCGCATCATGCAGGACGCGTTCAACTCCGTCTGGGAAGTGTCGCAAGAGAAGAAGGTTTCGCTGCGCACCGCAACCTTCATCCTGGCATGCACCCGCGTGCTGGCTGCCCGCGAAGTACGTGGCCTGTACCCGTAATCAAACATCAAGCCGGGCGCCCGCGTAGCGCCCTGCCAAGCACGCCCGCTCAGGCCATACCGGCTTGAAGCGGGCGTTTTTCGCAGAACAAAAGGAGAAGCAGCATGAGCAGTCTTGAACAAAAGGCGCTGGAATACCACAAGGCCGGCACGCCGGGCAAAGTGGCTATTGCGGTGACCAAGAGCGTCGCCAGCCAGGACGACCTGGCCCTTGCCTACTCGCCTGGCGTAGCGGCGCCTTGCGTGGAAATCGCACGCGATCCGGCGCTGGCCTATGAATACACCGCCAAGGGCAACCTGGTTGCCGTGATCACCAACGGCAGCGCGGTCCTGGGCCTGGGCAATATCGGCGCGCTGGCCGGCAAGCCGGTCATGGAAGGCAAGTCCATTCTGTTCAAGAAATTCGCAGGCATCGACTCCTTCGACATCGAACTGGACGAATCCGATCCGGATAAGCTGGTCGACATCATCGCCGCCATGCACCCTACCTTCGGCGGCATCAACCTGGAAGACATCAAGGCGCCCGAATGCTTCTACATCGAGCGCAAGCTGCGTGAACGCCTGAGCATTCCGGTATTCCACGACGACCAGCACGGCACGGCCATCGTGGTCGGCGCCGGCATGCTGAACGCCGTCGAACTGACCGGCCGCGACATCGCCGACGTGAAGATCGTCTGCTCCGGCGCCGGCGCGGCGGCCATCGCCTGCCTGGACCTGCTGGTCGACATCGGCGCGCGCCGCGAGAACATCTTTGTATGCGACTCCAAAGGCCTGCTGACCAAGGCGCGCAAGCTGACCGGCGAAAAAGCCGACTGGGCGCAGGACACCACGGCCACCACCCTGTCGGACATAATGGATGGCGCGGACGTATTCCTCGGCGTATCCGGCCCGGGCGTACTGTCGCAAGCCGACGTGCAGCGCATGAAAAAGCAGCCGATCGTCTTCACCCTGGCCAACCCGGAACCTGAACTGCGCCCGGAACTGGTGCGCGAAGTGGCGCCCGACGCGATCATCGCCACCGGCCGCTCGGACTATCCGAACCAGATCAACAACGCGCTGTGCTTCCCATACCTGTTCCGTGCCGCGCTGGACACCGGCGCCACCACGATCAACCAGGAAATGAAGCGCGCCTGCGTCACCGCGCTGGCCGGCCTGGCCCGCAGTGACGTCCGTTTCGGCAAAGACTATGTCGTACCGGGCCTGCTGGACGACCGCATGCTGCCGACCGTCACGCCGAAGATCGCCGCCGCCGCAATGCGCAGCGGCGTCGCCCGCAAAGAGCTGGACATGACCGCCTACTTCGAGCGCCTGGAAGCACTGGGCAAGACGCTTCTGTAATTAAAGCCGGGGTCAGCTCTGGCAATCGGACAAATTGCCCGAGCTGCCCCCGACTTTCAAACACCTAGTACGTATTTCTCGCTGCCCATCCTGCGGGCGGCGAAGGCCACGGCCGCTGCCGCCAGTACCAGCGGCAAGGCACAGGCCAGCACATAAGGCATAACACCCAGCGACTGTCCCGTCGCCAATGCCTGGAACATGGTCTGGTTCGACAGCAGCGGCACCGCATACATCCAGTTCTGCGTGCTCAACTCCAGCGCCGGCACGATAAAGACCGGCAGCATTGGGATGAAGGTCACGATGCCCGCAGTCGCCTGTGCTTCCTTGAAGGTACGGGAATTCATCGCCATTGCAATCTGCATGGCCCCCACCATCAGGCAAAGCGGCAGCGCAGCCACAATCACCAGCAGCAGCGTCGGAATATCGACGCGCCATGACAGGCCGATTTCTTCCAGCGGCAGGTATTTCAGCACCGCGTGCGCGACACTCAGCTCGAACGCCAGCCCGATTGCCGCCAGCGCAGCCGCCGCCAGCCATTTTCCGGCCACCAGGTCGATGGCCCGCATTGGCTGCGAGATCAGCACTTCCAGAGAGCGGCGTTCGCGTTCGCCTGCCGTGCTGTCGATGGCTGCCGCCAGGCCGAATATGCACACTGGCACGAAGAACATGCCGAGGAAGATGCCGATGCGCGTATTCGCGCGGGTCAGGCTGTCCGCCGTGTCGAAGCGCTGCAGGGCCAGGGGCGACAGCGTGGCGGGCGAAACACCGTGGGCCAGCAGGCGCGCACTGGCGATACCGTTGCCGTAATCGCGCAGCATGGTCTCCAGTTCGCGGCGCTGCGATTGCTTTTCCACCGACGAATCGAACCATATCTCAAGCGGTGCGGGACGCAGGTCGCTATAGTATTCGCCGAACTTTTCGCCCAGCTTCAACACTGCCGCAATTTTCTTCTCGGCCAGCATCGCGCCGATTTCGCCTTCACTCATGGCGTCCTTCGCGGTGATGTTGACGCTATTCTGGCGCAGGTAGCTGACCAGGTTCGGCGCCTGCGCGGCGCCCACCACCACGATGTCGATGCCGCTTCGTTCGGTGCGCGTCGCTTTCCGGATCTGGGTATGCAGCATGAATCCGACCAGCGCCGGATACATGAACACAAACATGAGCAGCATGTTCAGCGTGCGCTTGTCGCGCAGCGCTTCCTTCAGCTCCTTGATCATCACAACTACGAATTGCGGCATCATGCTGCGATCCCCTCTTCCGTGCCGACCAGGTGGACGAAGGCGTCCTCCAGGTTGGCGATCCCAGTTTGTTCGCACAGCTGCATTGGCGTACCTTGCGCCACCGTGCGTCCGTTGGCGATGACGATCACGTCGTCGCACAGATTGGTCACTTCCTGCATCACGTGGGTTGCCAGGATGATGCTGCAGCCCTCCTCGCGCAGCGTGGCCAGGGCGCGGCGCAGGGCGCGCGTGCTCATAACATCGAGGCCTCGGGTCGGCTCATCCAGCAGCAGGTTGCGCGGACGGTGCAGCAGCGTGCGCGCCAATGCGACCTTGATACGCTGGCCTTGCGAGAAGCCTTTGCAATGACGGTCAAGGAATTCGCCCAGCCCCAGCAGTTCGGTGACTTCTTCGATGCGGCGCTTGATCGCCGCCTTGTCCATGCGGTTGATCTGGCCGAAGTACTCCAGGTATTCGCGCGTGGTCAGGCGCTCATACAATCCAAACTGGTCGGTCAACAGGCCGACATTGCGGCGCGCGCCCATCGGGTCGACGTCCGGGTCGATGCCGTCGATGCTGACGGCGCCGCGGTCGCGTTTGAGCAGGCCGACCAGGGTGCGCATCAGCGTCGTCTTGCCGGCGCCGTTCGGTCCCAGCAACGCTGTGGCGCGGCCGTCGGCGACGCTGAAGCTGACGCCGGCCAGCGCAGGGAAGTCGCCGAAGCTCTTATGGACATTTTCTACGTGGATCATGTTTCGGTCCTTTCAGGGATTGGCGCCGGCATGGCCAAGCTGGAACGGCATCGCGGCGATTTCGCGCAGGCAGGCCTGGTCGGGCGCCTGTTCCGGCTTGTCCAGGAACTCGCGCATCAGGCGCGGCATGCAGCCCAGGCGGGAAACGCCATGGCCGGCGTTGGCGACCACGATCATCCGCGCCTTGCTCATGGCCTTGGCGGCGCTTTCGGCGCGGCGCGGCGGTGTGACCGGGTCCTGTGCGCCCGACAACAGCAGGGTCGGCGCGGCGATCGGCGTGACTGCCTGCGCCGGAACGGGGGGCACCTTCAGCAGCGGACAGACGGCGGCGATGCGGCCGGCGTAGCCGCGCAGGAAGGAGCCCTTCTCATCGGCGGCGCGCGCTTCGTCCGTCAGGCGCGGCATGTCTTCACCGCACACCACGGCCAGGTAGAGCGGCATGGACAGCAGCCCTTCCGGCGAGTAATCGCTGGCGACATAGGAACGCGCCAGGAACGGCCCCCAATTGCCTTCATAGGCGTTGTGGATGATGTAAGGCAGGCGGTTGCCGTCCTGCGGCGAATACAGGGTCGCGTGGATCACCGAGACGAAGCGCAGGTTGGTCAGCGGCAGCTGCACCCGCTTCATTGTGCGCGGGTGGGCGAAGTCCAGTTTCACAGCGCCGGAATTGACGCGCGCCAGCAGCGTCTCGAATTCCTTCTGCAGCTGGGGATAGGCCTTGGCGCAGGCATTGTCCTGCGCGCAGCGCTTGAAGACGCCGTCCAGCGCCTGCTGCGCATCCTGGCCGCCGGCCGGAATCACCTGCTCCGGCGCCGCGACGCCGTCCAGGATCAGGGTGCGCACACTGTCCGGGTAGCTGCGCGCATAGTGCTGGCCGAGGCGGGTACCGTAGGATCCGCCGAAGATATTCACTTTGCCGTAGCCAAGCGCCAACCGCACCTGCTCGATATCGGCCGCCGCATTGGCCGTTGTATAAGCGGCCAGCGGCTGCTTGAGCGCGGCCACGCATTTCACGACCGCCTCGTTCATCTGGCTATCGGTGTTGGCGTCGTCGATCTGCGTCCCTTCGCAGCGCAGCTTGCCGGACAGGCCGGTGCCGCGCTGGTCGATAAAGACAATGTCGCGCGTGGCGCGCATGCGCCTGAAGGTCGAATCCAGTAGCACCACGACGTCGGATCCCGCCTCGCCCGGGCCGCCGGCCAGCACGAATACCGGATCGCTATTGGGAACAGGGCGGAAGGCAGGCGCCACCGCCACGTGCAGTTTGAGCTGGCCGGCGTCCTTGCGCTGCGGGTCGAGCGGCACGCTGATATCGTGGCAACGCAAAGCCTCTTCGCTGCCGCGCAAATGACAGCCGCGCCCCGACTGGGCCGCCGCTTTCGCATCGAGCGCCATCAGCGCCAGCAGCGTAAGGGCGAGCGCCACCCATGAAACACGTAATTTCATCAGAAAACTCCTCGGTCGGTAAATTGAAGCGGGCGCTCAGGCCTCGCGCATCTTCAGGCTTCGCAAGCGCTTGATGAGCCGCACGATGCAGTAGGCGGAAAGCAGTTGCACACCGATGATGACGGCGACCGCGCCGGGGGTCTTGCCCCACCGGTCGTGAATGCGCATCACAGTGAAGGGCAATTGCAGCACCATAGGCACGACGAACAGCCAGATCAGGTACTTGTACTTGCGGCTCATGGATTCGACATCGGTGAAAATCTCCGCCGATTGCCCCATGCCCGCCGGCGCGCGCCAGAACTGCCAGCCAAGCAGCTGGTCGACGTGCTCCCAGCCCGCATCCTTGAACAACTGCAGGTAATGCGGATCGACGCGGGTCAGGCGGAAATCGATGCGGTAGTTCACTTCCGCCGGTTCGCCGCGCTCGAAATAGAAGGCAGTGCGCATACAGTTGACGCGCTTGAAATGCAAACCTTCGCGCGCCATCTGTTCGAGCCAACGCTCGATTGCGTGGTCGGCATCATCCCAGAACCACCTGATTTTCCGTACTAGCTTGGTCATATATCGGTCATCGCTATATCGATGACCGATATATTAGCATTTGAGTAAAGCTTGTCAATGCCGCTGTTGCGAAGCGATCCAATCGTCCACCACGCGCTCGAGGACGGTCATGGGCAAGGCGCCGTGGCCCAGCACCTCGTCGTGGAATGCCTTCAGGCCGAATTTATCGCCCAATTCGCTGCGCGCCTTTTCGCGCAAGCCGAGAATGGACAGCATGCCGACCTTGTAGGCCAGCGCCTGGCCCGGCGCGACGATATAGCGCTCCACTTCCGCCGTCGCTTCCTGCTCGCCCATGCCGGCATTCTCCATCATGTACTCGATGGCCTCCTCGCGCGACCAGTGCTTGTAGTGGATGCCGGTATCGACCACCAGCCGCGCGGCGCGCATCATGTCGTCGCGCAGGCGGCCCAGCTGGTCCAGCGGATCCGGCGTCAGGCCCATCTCGGACGCCAGCCGTTCCGCGTACAGGCCCCAGCCTTCCTGGTATGCCGAAAACGTGATGACGCGGCGGAAAAACGGCACACCTTTCATTTCCTGCGCCAGCGACACCTGAAAATGATGGCCCGGCATGACTTCATGGAAGACCGTGCTGCGCATGCCGAACTTCGGCACATCCTTCACCGAGCGCAGGTTCGCATAGAAGACGCCTGGACGGGTGCCATCCATCGAACCGGGAATGTAATAGGCGCTGGGCGCCGTGGCCGCCGATTCCGCCGGCGCCGCGCGCACCTCGATTGCGGTTTTGGGATGCACGCTGAACACGCCTGCCAGCTTTTCGTCAGCCTCCTTCATGATGGCCCGGTACTGGTCGAGCATCTGCTTGCGGCCTTCCTCGGTATCGGCGTAGCGGTACTTCGGATCGCGCTGCAGGCGCAGCATCCGTTCGCCGACGCTGCCCTCCTCCAGCCCCAGCTGGCGCAGCAGGCGGTCCATGATGCCGGTCAGGCGGTCGACATCGGCCAGGCCCAGTTCATGCACGCGCTTCGGCGTCAGCATGGTTGACGTGTGATAGCGCACGCACCATGCGTAGTACGCGTCGCCGCCAGGCAGCGACCAGGCGCCGTCGTTGGCGTGCACGCGGCCCTGCAGGGCGACGAAATAGCGCACCAGCTCGGCGTATGCCGGATACACGCTTTTCTGGATCGCCTCGGCCACGCCCTGCAATAGCTCGGCGCGCACTTTCTCGTCCATCTCGGCCAGCGGGATCGCATCCAGCTTGGCCTTGAAGCTGGTGTAGAGCATATTTTCGCGCGCAGGATGGCCGGCGAAGCCGTGCATCTGCAGCAGCACTTTCTCAACCAGGAATTGCGGCGGCAGGATGCCGGCTGCCTGCTGCGCGCGCAAGCCCTCGATCACCTGCTCGAACTTGAGCGGGAATTTCCGCAGGCGGGAAATATAGTCCTCCGCCTCCGCGCGCGAGCTGACACGGTGCACGTCGGCCATGAATTCGGGCAGCGCGCTTTGCAGGCCGTAGACCTGGTTGATCGGGAACTCGTGCAGCTGGAAGCGCTCGCCGTCGACCTGGGTGCTCAGGTAGTAATGCAGGGTATCGTAGGACAGCTGCGCCTCGCGTCCCAACTGGTCGCGGTCGTAGCGGTCCAGCATGGCCAGGTTGTCCTTCATGTCCTGGTAAATTTCGCGCTTGTGCTGCGGCGATTCGTCATCCAGGCGCGCGCTGTGAAAATCAAGCCAGGCGGGCAGCACCCTCAGCTTCGACATCATCTCCGGGCTTTTCAATGCCGACGCCGCGAAGGCCCGCATGTAAAACCATTCGAGCTTCAGCGGCTTCGAATACCACGTTTGTGTCAACAGCACCGCGCCGGCGCACAAGGCGGCCGTCACCCCCGTCAGTCCCCAGACCGCAATTTTCCTGGTATTGATCTCCATGCGGGAAATATTACAGTATCATGCCGCTTGGCCGGCCAACCGCCGGCAGATTTGATAATAGACCGGAGATCCCGAATGACCTTACGCCTGCTGGTAATGGGCGCCGCCATCGCTGCGGCAACCACTGCTGTTGCCGCCCCGCGCGGCCTGACCGTTGAAGACCTCGCGAGCATGGACCGCGTCGGCAGCCCAGTGCTGTCGCCGGACGCGAGCCGCGTGGTATACACCGTCCGCGCCACGAATATGGAAAAGAACCGCGGCATCACCCAGCTGTGGATGATCGACCTGAAAGCCGCCAAGCCGGTCCCGGTCCAGCTGACCCAGCATGATTCCAGCAGCAGCCAGCCGCAATGGTCGCCGTCCGGCGACGCGCTCTACTTCGTCAGCGGCCGTTCCGGCTCCGCGCAAGTATGGCGCCTGCCGATGAACGCCGGCGGCGAAGCCTTGCGCGTCACCGACTACCCGATCGGCGTGGAGAGCTACCGCCTGTCGCCGAAAGGCGACCGTCTGGCCATGGCCTTCGAGGTGTACCGCGATTGCGCCGACCTCGATTGCAGCAAGAAGCGCCTGGACGACAAGGCCAAGAACAAGGCCACCGGCACCGTGTACAACGAAATGTTCGTGCGCCACTGGGACACCTGGGCCGACGGCCGCCGCAATGTGCTGTATTCGGCGCCGATCGACGCCGCCGGCAAGGCCGGCGCAGCGCTCAGCCTGAGCGGCTCGCTCGACGGCGACGTGCACGCCAAACCGTTCGGCGACAACGCCGACTACCAGTTCTCGCCCGATGGCCAGAAAGTCGTGTTCTCCGCGCGCGTGGCCGGCAAGTCCGAATCCTGGTCCACCAACTTCGACCTGTACGAAGTCCCTGCCGCCGGCGGCGCCGCCCCGCGCAACCTGACTGCCGAAAATCCGGCATGGGACGCCAAGCCATCCTTCTCCCCGGACGGCAAGACCCTGGCCTACCTGATGATGAAGCGCCCGGGCTTTGAAGCGGACCGCTTCCACCTGGTGCTGATGGATGTCGCCAGCGGCAAGAAGCGCGTGCTGGCCCAGGAGTGGGACCGCTCCATCGCCGACTACAAATGGCGCGCAGACGGCAAGGCCCTGCTGGCCAACGCCGACGATATCGGCAACCACCGCCTGTTCTCGCTGGATGCCGCGTCCGGCAAGGTCAGCGCGCTGACCGGCAAAGGCTACGCCGGCGAATTCGACACCCAGAAGGACGTCGTCATCTCGGCCCAGGCCTCCCTGGGCGGCGGCGCGCAACTGGTCAAGCTGAAGACCGAAGGCGCCGAGCAGAAAGGCACGCAGCTGACTTGGGCCAATGCCGAGCGTCTGAAAGACGTGAAGATGGCGGACTACGAACAGTTCTCCTTCAAGGGCGCCAACGGCGAAACCGTGTACGGCCACGTGATGAAGCCATGGAACTACGAAGCGGGCAAGAAATACCCGGTCGCCTTCCTGGTGCACGGCGGCCCGCAAGGCAGCTTCGGCAACGCCTGGAGCTACCGCTGGAACCCGCAGGTGTACGCCGGCGCAGGCTACGCCACCGTCTTCATCGACTTCCACGGCTCGACCGGCTACGGCCAATCCTTCACCGACTCGATCAGCGGCGACTGGGGCGGCAAACCGCTGGAAGACCTGCAGAAAGGCCTGGCGGCAGCCGTGTCCAAGTATGAATTCCTGGACGGCCAGAACGCCTGCGCCCTGGGGGCCTCCTACGGCGGCTACATGATGAACTGGATCGAGGGCAACTGGAGCGACGGCTTCAAGTGCATCGTCAACCACGACGGCGTGTTCGACCAGCGCGGCATGGCCTACTCCACCGAAGAACTGTGGTTCACCGAATGGGACAACGGCGGCACATACTACGACAACCCGAACGGCTACGAAAAATGGAACCCGGTGCACCACGTGGCAAAGTGGAAGACCCCGATGCTGGTGGTACAGGGCGACCTGGACTTCCGCATCCCGACCGCGCAAGGCCTGGGCACGTTCGCAGCCCTGCAGCGCCGCGGCATCGAATCCAAGCTGCTGGTATTCCCGGACGAAAACCACTGGGTCCTGAAGCCCGCCAACTCGATCCTGTGGCACCACACCGTGATCGGCTGGCTGGACGACCACCTGAAGAAGAACTAATCGGCGTCAGGATATCGTTTTAAAAGCCGGGGTCAGCTCTGGCAATCGGACAAAACGCACAGCGTTTTGCCCGATTGCCAGAGCTGACCCCGGCTTTCTTATTCGAAGGCGCAGGTTCTGAAGCCGTTGAAGATGTCGTCGCGCTCGGGCAGGTAGAAGTTGCGGAACTTGGCTGAGCCAAGTCTTGACGGCGTGGCGAAGGACGCGCCGCGCAGCACCTGGTGGGTGGTGAACCATGGCGCCGAATATTCCCGGTAGCGGTCCGCGGCAAAGCCTGGGTAAGGCTCGAACGGCGATGCCGTCCACTCCCACAACTGCCCCCAGCGGAAGGCCGGATGGCCATGCAGCGCCGCGTACTCCCATTCAATTTCCGTCGGCAACCGGCGGTTGGCCCATGCGCAGTAGGCCTGGGCCTCGTACAGCGACACATGCCGCACCGGCTCGTGCGCGGACAGGGTGGTCAGCCGCCCGAACCGCATGGTGCGCCATTGACCATTGTCGCGCCGCCAGTAACGCGGCGCCGATCGTTCCTGCCGCAGCAGCCATTCGGCGCCGGCGTTGCTCCAGAATTCGCGCCGTTCGTAGCCCCCATCCTCGACGAAATCGCCGAACCGGGCATTGCTGACCAGGGCAGCGTCCATGCGGAACGGGGCGACATGGCAGGGGTGCGCAAATTTTTCGTTGTCGAAGATGAAGCCTCCCGTATCGGCCGCGCTGCCAAGCTGCAGCGTGCCGCCCGGGAAAGCGATATCGCCCGCCGCGCCGGATGCGCGCTCGTCGTGCGTCAGGTGGGCCGGCGCCTGCAGGCCCAGCGTCTGCAAGGTGTAGAGGAAGGCTTCGCCGTGCATGTCCTCGTGCGCCAAGGCCAGCCGGTAGGGATAAAGCGCTTCGTCCGTATTCGGTTCGCGCGACAGTTTGTCGAGGACGCGGTCCAGCACTTCATGGCAATATGTCTTGACGCCGCCCGTGCTGGGCAAGTCCAGGTTCCAGCGGCTGCGGTGCGGCACCATATTCGAGTCGAACCAATCGTCGCCCTTGCGCAGCAGCGAAGCGTACAGCGCATCGGCCGGATGGCTGGACATCGCTTCGCGCAGGATGAACCACTCGGCGAACCAGGCTGTATGGCCCAGTTCCCACAGCGGCGGATTGATGATGCGCAGCTGCGGCACGCGCGCCGCGGCATCCATGCCGGCGCCGGCAAAACAGTCGAATAGGCTCAGCGTATAATTGCGCGCAGCCTGCAAAGCGTCGGCAAGTTGCTGTGTACGGGCGGTCCGGAACGAAGCATGGATGGCATTCATGGATCGATTGTAGCGACAATTGAGCAAATAACACCAGTGAGCACGCAGACAATCTGCATCGCCAGTCCAGCGCTGGCACAAGCGAACAACGGCAACTGGCAGACCGCCCGCCGCTGGGCGCATTGCCTGGGCACCCGCTACAAGGTGGACATCGCGTCCGATTGGCGCGACGATGCGCCGCCGGACCTGCTGGTCGCGCTGCATGCGCGGCGCTCGGCTGCGCCGCTGGCGCGTTTCTGCGCCGCCTATCCCGGCCGTCCCAGCGTGCTGGTCTTGACCGGTACCGACCTGTATCGCGACATCCGCAGCGACGCCGATGCGCAAGCCTCGCTGGAACTCGCCAGCGCCCTGGTCCTGCTGCAGCCCGCGGGCCTGACCGAACTGCCAGCCCCACTGCGCGCCAAAGCCCGCGTCATCTACCAGTCCGCCCCCACCCTGCTGCCCGCTGCCCGCCCTGCCGCGCCGCGCCATCACGACATCATCATGGTCGGCCACCTGCGTGAAGAAAAAGACCCGCGCACCTTCATGCAGGCCGCCGCCCGCGTGAAAGCGCCCGGCGCACGTCTGCTGCACATCGGCGGCGTGCTGGACCCGGCACTGGGCGAGGCGGCATCGGCGACGGCAGCCGCGGCCCCTGGCCGCTACGAATGGCTTGGCCCCCTGCCCCATGCGGAAACGCGGCAACGCCTGAAGCATGCCCACGCCATGGCAATCTGCTCGCGCATGGAAGGTGGCGCCAATGTCATCATCGAGGCGGTCACCAGCGGCGTCCCCGTGCTGGCCAGCGACATCAGCGGCAACCGCGGCATGCTGGGCGACGATTACCTCGGCTACTTCCCGCTGGGCGACGCCCGCGCCCTGGCCGCCCTGGTTGACAAAAGCATCAACGATCCCGCCTGGTATGCCGCGCTGCGCCAGCAATGCGCCGTACGCGCCAAACTATTTACGCCCGAAGCCGAGCAGGCGGCCCTGCTCGACTTGGTGGATAATCTGCTCCAGACGAACTGAAAGAGCCCATCATGAGCACCGAACCAATCAAACTGACCTCCTTTTCCCACGGCGGCGGCTGCGGCTGCAAAATCGCGCCCGGCGTGCTGTCCGAGATCCTGAAGAACACCAACGGTTTCCCCGTGCCGAAGGAACTGATGGTCGGTATCGAAACCGCCGATGATGCCGCCGTTTATAAATTGAACGACGAGCAAGCCCTGATCGCCACCACCGACTTCTTCATGCCCATCGTCGACGATCCGTTCGACTTTGGCCGCATTGCCGCCACCAACGCCATCTCCGACGTGTACGCCATGGGCGGCACCCCGATCATGGCCCTGGCCCTGGTCGGCATGCCTGTCAATAAGCTGCCGATCGACGTGATCGGCAAGATCATCAAGGGCGGCGAATCGATCTGCAACGAAGCAGGCATCCCGATTGCCGGCGGCCATACCATCGACTCCGTCGAGCCGATCTACGGCCTGGTGGTACTCGGCCTGGTGCACCCGTCGAAGGTGAAGCGCAATGCCGACGCCAGGGCCGGCGACGTGCTGGTACTGGGCAAGCCGCTGGGCGTGGGCGTGCTGTCCGCAGCGCTGAAGAAAGGCGTGCTGGGCGACGAAGGCTACAAAGCCATGATCGACAACACCACCAAATTGAACAAACCGGGCAAGGCCTTGTCCGAACTGCCCGGCGTGCACGCACTGACCGACGTCACTGGTTTCGGGCTGCTGGGCCATTTGCTGGAACTGGCGCGCGGCGCCAAGCTGACCGCCAAGCTGAATATGCCGCAAATCCCCCTGCTGCCCGGCGTTGAAAAACTGGCGCATGACGGCTTCTTTACCGGTGCGTCCGGCCGCAACTGGGATGCTTACGGCAAGGACGTCACGCTGTCGCCGAACATCACCCAGCCGCAGCATACCCTGCTGACCGACCCGCAGACTTCCGGCGGTCTGCTGGTCTCCTGCGATCCGGCGAGCGTCAACGAAGTGCTGGCCCTGTTCCGCAGCCATGGTTTCGAGCACGCCGCGGTCATTGGCGAAATGGCCGCCGGCGAACCGCGTGTGCAGGTCGCCGCGTAAGCACCCTCCCTTCCCGATGGCCCTGCCCGGCGTGCAGGGCCATTGCGGCGCCACCCGTTCCGTTTACCCCTGAAAAAGTTTGACAAATTTACAAATAGCAAATTAATATGCAAATGCATAAGTGCTTATGCATAATTTTTCTACGGAGATAAACCCAGCAATGCGTAAATTCCTTCCCTTTGCAGCTTTGATCCTCGGCTCCATTACACTCACCAGCGCAGGCGCACAAGAACAACCTCCTGCAGCGGCAGCGGAAACATCGGCGCCACAGGCCAAACCATTGAGCGCCGCAGACAAAGCCGCAGCCATTGATCTCCTGGCTCAGCGCCTCTCCGCCAAATATATTTTCGCTGATGTGGGTGACAAAATGGCCACCGCGATCCGCGGCCATTTGCGCTCGGGTGACTATGACAAGGCGGCAACGCATGCGGAATTCGCCGAAATGGTGACCGCCGATATCCAGGCAGTCAATCCCGACAAGCACCTGCGCATCCGCTACGTGGCAAACGGCGCGAAGCCCGACCGGCCACGCCCATCGTTCAAGCAAGGCATGCCGGCCGACTTTCGCCAACGCATGACCGAAGTGGGCAAATACTGGAACTTTGAGTTTGAAAAGGTGGAACGCCTGCCGGGCAACATCATGTACGTGAAGTTCGACGCCTTCTTCGACGCGGACATCGGCAAGGCTGCCGCCACCGCCGCGATGAATTTTGCGGCCAGCGGCAACGCCATGATCATCGACCTGCGGGAAAACGGCGGCGGCGACCCGCGCATGGTGGCGCACGTGGCGAGCTATCTGCTGGGCGATAAGAAGGTGCACCTGTCGGACATCGTTTTCAGGGCTGACAAAGAGACCAATACCTTCTGGAGCAACCCCGCCGTACCTGGCGCGCGCTTTGGCGCAGACAAACCAGTCTATGTGCTAACCAGCAGCAAAACATTCTCCGCGGCCGAAGATTTCACGTACAATCTTCAGGCCATCAAGCGCATCACTGTCGTCGGCGAAACAAGCAAAGGCGGCGCGCACCCGATCCAGCCTTTCCGCATTGATCCTTACCTGGTTGCCGTGATCCCAGTAGGACGCTCGATCAACCCGATCACCAAAGGCAATTGGGAAGGCACTGGTGTCAAACCGGATGTCGCCATCTCGGCCGATAAGGCCCTCGCCAAAGCAAACGCGCTGGCATTGAGACAAGTGCTGCCGCAAATTGACGATCCGGAAGACCGTCCTATTCTGGAAAAGAAGCTGGCTGAATTGGAGGCATCCCTGTAATAAGCGGAGCAAGTCAGCATCCTGCTATGCCACACGAGCGAGGCAGCAGTCCAGCCTCTCGCTCGTGTGGCAGCAAGCTTCTGGCGCGTGCTGGCGCTAGGGTGAATTTACTTCATGAAGCGGAAGGTAGGCTCAATATTCTTCGAATGAAGGAAGCTGACGATCTCCTCCAGCGTCGCATCCTTCAGCAACAGGCCTTCAGGCGCTACACCGCCCGCCGGCGCCGGCTGCGGAACGCTCGACGCAAATGGCCGCAGCTGGGCCAGGGCATGCGCAAACTGCGCCGCGTCGATGCTTTTCAGCCCCTCCAGCAAGCCAAGCTGCCCCGCTTCCGGCGGCTGCATTTCCAGCCCTTCGTCGCCGGCGAAAGATGCGCCCATGCCAGGGTGGATGAATGCCGCCCACTTGCCGCTAACGTGGTTCAAGCCTGGCGGCAGGACAACGGGGGCACTCCCCAGATCGGCCGCCGCCTTCATTTCAGGACAATAAGCCGCGCGCACCAACTCCATGAATTCCTGCGCCTGGGCCGCGGGCACCGGCTTTTCCAGGGAGAGCCACAGTCCATACGCTCCCGCGCCGGAAATGCTGACCGCAGGCGCGGGCAAGCCAAGATCCGCCTGCAAGGCGTTGGCCACGGCGCACAGCCGGTCCCAGTGCCCCGCCTCGCCATCGTCCTTCAGCCGGGTGAAGCCGAGGCACATGCTGCGGGTCTGGCCATCCGAAGCGCCCCCATACAGCCTTTTCAATTCCGAAATCAGTTTGTTCATCAAGTCTCCGCTATCAACGGTGCGCGCACCGGGGTCTGGTGAAGGATCACGCGGCTGTAAGTGTCCTGCACACCGGCACGGTCGCGCAAGGAGTCGATCAGCCACAGCAAGTGGGCCTGGTCTTTACAGGCCACGCGCAGCAAGCCGTCGTAATTGCCGGTCAGGAGGGCGACTTCCAGCACGCCTGGAATGGTCTTCACCACTTCCTCGAATTCATGCGTGCTGGTGCCCGCCTTCAGCTTCACGTCGATATAAGCCTGCAGATGCAAGCCGAGCGCCGCGTGGTCGATACGCGCCTCGAAGCCGAGGATGGCCTGGTCGGCCACCAAACGCCGCACGCGGTCGGCCACTGTGTTGGCGCTGAGGCTGACGCGCTCGCCCAAATCCTTAAAACTTATCCTCGCATCATCGCGCAATAGTTCGATTATTTCTCGATCGATCTTGTCCATGTCCGATTTTTCCTCATCCAACAAGGCATTTTATCAGCATAAAGCGCGAAAACATCGCAATTGACGGGCAAGATTTTTTCTTGACAAGGCCAAATCCGCTGCCTTACATTGATTGACATGACCTCGCATCTGCACCTTTCCGCACACCTGCAAGGCGCCCTATCCCAAGCGGCGCTACTACCAGCACGCGCCTGAATTTCCTCCAGCAGTACACGCGTCGGCCGCAAATGCGCCACGCCAGATCACCCAGATCACCCCGGCTTTCCAAAAATCTGAAAAACACAGGAGTATCACCATGATGTTGAAGAACCCTGCCGCCAAATATCGCCCCTACCCGACCGTCGGCCTGACCGACCGCACCTGGCCGAACACCGTAATCGCCAAGCCGCCGATCTGGATGAGCACCGACCTGCGCGACGGCAACCAGGCGCTGATTGAGCCGATGAGCGTGGAAAAGAAAATCAAGTTCTTCGAGCTCTTGATCAAGGTGGGCCTGAAGGAAATCGAAGTGGGCTTCCCTTCCGCATCACAGACCGATTTCGATTTCGTGCGCAAGCTGATCGAGGAAAACCGCATTCCCGACGACGTGACCATTATCGTGCTGACCCAGGCGCGCGATGAATTGATCCGCCGCACCGTGGAGTCCTGCATCGGCGCCAAGCGCGCGATTGTCCACATGTATAACTCGACCGCGCCGGTGTTCCGCAAGGTGGTGTTCGGCGCCAGCCGCGAAGAGATCACCGCAATCGCCACCTCCGGCACCAAGCTGGTGAAAGAGCTGCTGGCCCAGCACCCGGAAACCGACTGGACCTACGAGTACACGCCGGAATCCTTCTCCACCACGGAGCTGGATTTCGCCAAGCATATCGTCGATGCGGTCTCCGCCATCTGGCAGCCGACGCCGGACAAGAAGATGATCGTCAATCTGCCCGCGACCGTCGAATGCTCCACGCCGAACGTGTACGCCGACCAGATCGAATGGATGTCGCGCAAGCTGGAACGCCGCGACGCCATCATCATCTCCGTGCACCCGCATAACGACCGCGGCACCGGCATCGCCGCGGCCGAATTCGCCGTGATGGCCGGCGCCGAGCGCGTCGAAGGCTGCCTGTTCGGCAACGGCGAGCGTACCGGTAACGTGGACTTGGTGACCCTGGCGTTGAACCTCTACACGCAAGGCGTACACCCGGGCCTCGACTTTTCCGACATCGACGCCGTGCGCAAAGTGGTCGAGGAGTGCAACCAGTTGCCGGTTCATCCGCGCCACCCTTACGTGGGCGACCTGGTCTTCACCGCCTTCTCCGGCTCGCACCAGGACGCGATCAAGAAAGGCTTCGCCAAGCAGCAGGAAGGCGCGCCTTGGGAAATCCCGTATCTGCCGATCGACCCGCAGGACCTGGGCCGCAGCTATGACGCCGTCATCCGCGTCAACAGCCAGTCCGGCAAAGGCGGCATGGCCTACCTGCTGGAACAGGACTACGGCCTGGAACTGCCGCGCCGCCTGCAGATTGAATTCAGCCGCGCGGTGCAGAAAGTGGCCGACCAGACCGGCCTGGAAATCACCTCCGAAGGCATCCACCGCATCTTCGAAAGCGAGTACCTGGCCCAGACCACGCCGTACGCCTATGTGTCGCACAAGATGGTGGAAGACAGCGCGAACGACGAGCCGGTGCAGATCGACATCGGCCTGCTGCACAACAAGGCCGCCATATCGCTGCAAGGCGGCGGCAACGGCCCGATCGACGCCTTCGTCGACGCGCTCGGCCTGGACGTGACGCTGATGGACTACCACGAACATGCCATCGGCCACGGCGCCAACGCCAAGGCGGCCTGCTATGTCGAACTGCGCCTCGATGGCGGCGCCACGCTGTTCGGCGCCGGCATCGACAGCAATATCGTCACCGCCTCGTTCAAGGCAGTCCTGAGCGCAGTGAACCGCCAGCTCGCACTGAAAGCCGAGACTTCGGCTAGCATCGCACAAGCCGAAGCTTAAGCGGCTTTCCATTCGGGGCGGCCGGCTGCGCCGCCCCGCCTGCCGGCTTCTTGCGGCGATTGCCTATACTGGTAAACCGTCGTTCACGCCGCAGGAGGAGCCGCCATGCACATTGCCAACCTGAAGATCGGTACCCGACTCAGCCTGTGTTTCGCAATCGTCTTCGCCTTGATGACCATGCTGATCGCGGTGGGCGGCCAACGCCTGTCGAATATCGGCGAACTGAGTTCCACCATCATCGACAAGGATTGGGTCAAGGCCGAAGCCGCGGCCAAAGTCGCCGCCACCACCCGGGCCAATGCCGCGCTGGTGCTGCAGCTGCTGCTGGTCAGCGATGCCGCGCAATCGGCCGAATTGCGCAAGCAGGTCGACACCAATAAAGCCATCATTTCCGAAGCCCTGTCCACGCTCGACAAGCTGGTGTACCGCCCGGAAGGCCGGGAACTGCTGGCGCAAGTAGCCGGCGAACGCGGCGCCTACGTGCAATCGTTTAGCGCCGTCCTCAAACAGCTCGCCGACGGCCAGCGCGAGCAGGCCACGCAGCGCGCCCTGTCGGAAACCATGCCGCGCCTGGCCCGGCTGCAGGCGACGGTGGAAAAACTGGCGCTCCTGCAGAACGGCATCGTCACGGACAATGGCAGCGAAATCAAGAAGCACATCCGTTCCGCCCTCGCCATGATGGTCGCCCTCGGTGTTGTCGCACTGGTGCTCGGCGTTGCCTGCGCACTGTGGGTCACCCGCTCCATTACCTATCCGATCAATTACGCGCTGCGGGTGGCGCGCGCCGTCGCGTCGGGCGACTTGACCAGCCAGATCAAGGCCGGCACGCGCGACGAGGCGGGCCAGTTGCTGCATGCCTTGCGCGATATGAATGACGCCCTGTCGCAGATCGTCGGCCAGGTGCGCAACGGCACGGGCGCAATCGCCACCGCCTCCAGTGAAATTGCGAGCGGCAACCTGGACCTGTCGGCGCGCACGGAAAGCCAGGCCTCGGCCCTGGAGCAAACCGCCTCGTCGATGGAGGAGCTGACCTCGACCGTCAAGGCCAACGCCGACAATGCCCGCGCAGCGGATCAGCTGGCCCATTCCGCTTCCACGGTGGCCCGCCGCGGCGGCGACGCGGTGTCGCAAGTGGTGACGACGATGAGCGCCATCAACGACTCCTCGCGCAAGGTGGTCGACATTATCTCGGTCATCGACAGCATCGCTTTCCAGACCAATATACTGGCCTTGAATGCAGCAGTCGAAGCGGCGCGCGCCGGCGAACAAGGACGCGGCTTCGCCGTGGTCGCCAGCGAAGTGCGCGGCCTTGCGGCACGCTCGGCCGGCGCGGCGAAAGAAATCAAGGAGCTGATTTCCCGCTCGGTCGAACAAGTCGACGCCGGAGCCAGGCTGGTGGCGCAGGCCGGCGCCACGATGGAGGACGTGATGGCGTCGGTGCAGCGCGTGACCGGCATCGTTGCCGAAATCTCGCTCGCCACGCGCGAACAGACCGACGGCATCGAACAAATGAATGTGGCGATCATGCAGATGGACCAGACCACGCAGCAGAATGCCGCCTTGGTCGAACAGGCCGCCGCAGCCGCCTCCGCCATGAGCGACCAGGCCGGCGACCTGGAACGGCTGGTGGCCCGTTTCCGCCTGCCGGGCGACCATGCCGCTGCCCAGTCTTACTCTTTGCCGCAGCGCGCCGACCGTCCGCGCCGCCCCATGCTTGCGGCCTAAAATCTATCGTTTCCCGCCACCGATAAAGAATTTCTTCAAAGATACACTATTTAGACATTTTTTTGAGAAATGCGTGTATAATCATGCACTTATAATTTGAGCAACGTAGGATCACTGGCAGACAAAGGGTGCTGCAAGTCAAAGTGATAATAACGATTGCCAGTCAAGCAATGTCCAAAGCAGCGCTTCCGACGCTGTGACATCGAAAGGCGAGCCATTAGCTCACCTCTGAAATCAGCCTTAATGCCGACGCCTCCTCCCTGCTGTTCTGGAGGTCGTGTCAGCTCGACTATTACGAGTGATTTATAAAAATGAAACTTTCTTTCAATATCTTCCAAAAAGTCCTGATCACCCTGTTGGCGGTGACCCTGGTACCTCTGTTTGCCCTGTGGTACTTGGGCAATTCCTCCGCTGAGAAAGAACTGACCACCAAGATCTCGGAAAACCTGGTTTCGACCATGAACACCGTGGCTACTGGCGTCAACAGCTGGGACGACACCAACCTGCGCGCCATGCGCCAGGCGACCCGCCTGGACGACATGATGTCCATGAACGGCGCCCGCCAGACCCCGATCCTGACTGCCACCCTGGCGACCTACGAATGGTCCTACCTGCTGCACGTCCTGGGCCCTGATGGCCGCGACGTGTCCCGCAGCGACAACAGCCCGATGGACAACTACGGCGACCGTTCCTATTTCAAGGCAGTCATGTCCGGCAAGGACATCGGCCGCACCGTGGCAATCGGCAAGACCAGCGGCAAGCCTTCGCTGAACCTGGGCGTGCCAATCCGCAATGAAAACCGCACCGTGGTGGGCGTTCTGGCCATGGCAATGGACCTGGGCATGGTGTCCAGCACCGTGACCGACATCCGCATCGGCGAAACCGGCCGCGCCATCCTGCTGGACGCCGACAAGAAAGTCATCGCCCACGGTGATCCATCCAAGGTCAAGACCGCCCTGCAGGACTTCAGCAAGCACCCTGCCCTGCAAGTGCCAGGCATTACCGACGAGCCAAAAGTCTATATGGACGGCGACATGAAGATGGTGGGCTTCGTGCGCACCCTGCCACAAGGCTGGACCGTGCTGGTTGAACAGCAGTACGACGAGGCATTCTTCGCCATGCACAAAATGCGCAATGAAGCGCGCATCCTGATCCTGATCGTCATTGCACTGGTGGCCGCCGTGGCAGTCGTCATGGGCAAGCAACTGACCCGTCCAATCAATGAACTGACCAACATCGCCGACAAGCTGAGCAAAGGCCAACTGGACGTGACCATGTCGCAGACCAAGCGTAGCGATGAAATCGGTTCGCTGGCGCGTGCAATTGAACGCCTGGGCGTCAGTATCCAGATGGCGATGGATCGCCTGCGTAAAAAATAATCATAGAGACAAACTGAAATGGCACAGCCAGAATTCACTCCTTTCGTACAACTGCTGGACCGCATCGCAGGCTTCTGCGCCCAGGGCGATACCGCGACCATCATGCTGGTCAGCGACGACAACCGCATGGGCCAGATTCATCTGGAAGCCGGGCGCATCGTCTTCGTCCTGTGCCGTGGCCGCCGCGGCCGCGACGGCCTGGACATCCTGCGCACCATGCAGCGTGCCCGCATGAGCCGCGACCGGCCGAGCGTGGCCAATAACGAGCCGCTGCCATGGTCGACCGAGGTCATTCTCGACTACCTGTACGGCAGCATCGCCGAACTGCCGGAAGGCACGCCGCAGACTTCCGTGCTGCCAGGCGTGGCGCGCCGTCCAGCGCCTGCGGCGGCCGCCGCGCCGAAGCGCAGCGCCCCAGGCGGGCCTGCGTTGACGGACGAGCAGCGCACCATTTTCGAAAGCACCCTGGCGGTCTACATCGGCCCGATGGCGGCAATCGTATGCGGTGACTATTTCGACGAAACCAACGACCTGCGCGTCCTGGCGACGAAGATGGCTGCGGAAATCAGCAATGCGGAGCAAGCGGCCAAGTTCAAGGCGGACATCGCCAAGGCCCTGAACCTGCCACGCATCTAAGTCACTTCAGGATGTAAAGCCGGGGTCAGCTCTGGCAATCGGACAAAACGCACAGCGTTTTGTCCGATTGCCAGAGCTGACCCCGGCTTTTATTTTGCGAGCCGGATTCCGGTGAACTGCCAGCGCGCGGTGGCGGGGAAGAAATTGCGGTAGCTGGCGCGGGCGTGCCCTTGGGGGGTGGCCTGGCTGGAGCCGCGCAATACATACTGGTTGACCATGAACTTGCCGTTGTATTCGCCGATCGCCCCTTCGGCCGGGCGGAAGCCTGGATACGGGGCGTAGCTGCTGCTGGTCCATTGCCAGCAGTGGCCGAACATCTGCGCCAATGCGCCCTCGCCCGCCGCCAGCTCCCATTCGGCTTCCGTCGGCAGGCGCGCGCCCGACCAATGGGCGTAGGCGTCGGCCTCGAACAGGGACACGTGGGCGAGCGGCGCATCCGCCTCGAGCGGCAGGCAGCCATTGAGGGTGAAGGCGCGCCAGCCTTCAGTCCCGCGGCGCCAGTACAGCGGCGCATCGATTCCTTGCGCACGGATCCAGTCCCACCCTTCCGCCAGCCACAGCTCAGGATTGCGGTAGCCGCCGTCGTCGATGAAGGCCTGGTAGTCCGCATTCGTCACCAGGCTTGCCGACAGTTCGAACGGCGCGATGAAGACCTTATGCCGCGGCAATTCGTTGTCGAAGCAGAAGCCCTCGCCGGCGTGGCCGATTTCGTGCACGCCACCGGCAAAGCGCAGCCAGCCCCGCTGCGCAGGCGCGATGGCGCTCACACCCGCAGGCAGGTAGGCCGGCGCCATCGGATTTTGGGCCAGCAGGTGTTTGACGTCCGTGAGTATCAATTCCTGGTGCTGCTGCTCATGCTGCAGCCCCAGCGTGAGCAGCGCCGACAATTCCGCCTCGCCGCCGCGCCGTCCCACCAGGGCGACGATGCGGGCATCGACATTGGCGCGATAGGCGCGCACCTCCGCCATCGAGGGCCGCGTCAGCAGGCCGCGCTGCGGCCTTGGATGCTTGTCGCCGACGCCGTTGTAGTAGGAGTTGAACAGCACCCTGAAGGCAGGGTGGAAGGGCTGGAAGCCGGCTTCGAAGCGCTCAAGGATAAAGGTCTCGAAGAACCAGGTGGTGTGCGCCAGGTGCCATTTGACAGGGCTGGCATCGGGCATCGACTGCGCGCCGCAATCCTCGTCCGAGAGCGGCGCGGCCAGCGCCATGCTTGCCGCGCGCACCTGCGCGAAGCGCTCGGTCCACAGGCTGGCGTCACGCATAGGCCGCGGCGGCGTGCATCACGGCGAACCAGTGCGCATCATCCGTCCATATTCCGTCGACACGGAAGCCCGCCTCCGACAACAGGTCGCGGAAGCCCGGCACCGTGTACTTGTAGCTGTTTTCGGTATGAATCCGCTCGCCCTGGGCGAAGCTGCGTTCGCCGCCGCGCCAGCGCACAGCCAGGGCGACGCGCGCTTCCAGATGCATCTCGATGCGGCTTTCCGCGTCGTTGAAGAAGGCGACGTGGCGCCATTGCTGCGGGTCGAAGTCGGCGCCGGCCAGGTGGTTCAGGTGGCGCAGCAGGTTCAGGTTGAAGGCCGCGGTCACGCCGATCGCATCGTCGTACGCGGCGTCGAGCACGGACGGATCCTTGACCAGGTCCACGCCGATCAGCAGCCCGCCGTCGCCCCCCACGTTTTCGCGCACCTGGCGCAAGAAGGCGACTGCATCATGCGGCGTGAAATTGCCGATCGACGAACCGGGATAGAAGAACTGGCGGCGCGCCACCGGCACCGAGGGCGGCAGCGCCAGCGGCTGCGACAAGTCCATCACCAGCGGGTTGATCGCGACGTCCGGAAAACGCTGGCGCAACTGCGCCGCGGACTGGTGCAGGAATTCGCCGGAAATATCGACCGGCACATATTCGCGCGGCTGCAACAGGGGAAACAGGCTTGCGGCCTTGGCGCAGTTGCCGGCACCCAAGTCAATCAGGGTCATGTCGGGACCGATGAGTTCGGCCATGCCGGCGCCGTGGCCTGCGAAGATGGCAGCTTCCGTGCGGGTCGGGTAGTACTCCGGCAGCTCGCAGATGGCCTCGAACAGGTGCGAGCCCAGGCTGTCGTAAAAATATTTGGGCGAGGTGGACGCTTGCGGGGCCAGCAATCCCGCGCTAATCTCGGCAATGGTGGCTGCGTCGCCATGGGCAATTCCCGCTGGTTTGATGCTCTTTTCCGGCGCGATCACGTGGATCGCCGCCGCGCGTGGCAAGGTCATGGCTCAGGCTCCAGGGACATTTTTGCTATCATAGCTGAATATCCAAGACCAGGTACCGGACCCTCGCACGAGGCGTGCGGCTCGTCGTTTACATCAATAAAAAGGATTCCCCATGTCCCTCTTCTCCCGTCGCACCATGCAATCGGCCCTGTTTGCAGCCGGTGTACTCTTCGCCGCTGCCGGCGCGCAAGCCCAGCAGGTACTGCGCGTGTCCGCCATTCCCGATGAGGCGCCAACCGAACTGCAGCGCAAATTCAAGCCGCTCGGCGACTACCTGGAAAAGAAACTGGCCATGAAAGTGGAGTTCACGCCGGTGACCGACTACGCCGCTTCCGTGGAAGGCCTGGTGAACGGCAAGCTGGACATGGTCTGGTTCGGCGGCTTTACTTTCGTCCAGGCCAACCACATGAGCAAGGGCAAGGTAGTGCCCCTGGTGCAGCGTGCGGAAGACGAGAAGTTCCGTTCCGTATTCATCACCACCAACAAGTCCATCAATTCCCTGGCCGACCTGAAAGGCAAGACCCTGAGCTTCGGCTCCGAGTCCTCGACTTCCGGCCACCTGATGCCGCGCACTTTCCTGCTGGCGGCCAAGATCGATCCGGACAGCGACCTGAAACGCATTTCCTTCTCCGGCGCGCATGATGCGACCGTGGCCGCTGTCGCCGGCGGCAAGGTCGATGCCGGTGCACTCAATATCTCGGTGTGGGAAAAGCTGAACGAACAGAAGAAAGTCGATCCGGCCGTGGTGCGCGTGTTCTACACCACGCCGCCTTACTTCGACTACAACTGGACCGTCCGTTCCGACATGCCGGAAGCGCTGAAGAAGAAGATCGCCGACGCCTTCCTGGCGCTCGACATCAACAAGCCGGAAGACAAGGCAATCCTCGACCTGCAGAAGGCGTCGAAATTCATTCCGACCAAGGCCGCCAATTACACCAATATCGAAGCGGCAGCGAAGAACGCCGGCCTGCTGAAATAATCAATGTCCTCTGCCTGCTACGAACTGCAAGGCCTCTCGGTCCGCCACATCGGCGGTTCGCGCGGCCTTGCGCTGCAAGACATGACGCTGGCATTCGACGCCGGCGAGCAGGTCGCCCTGATCGGTCCATCCGGCGCCGGCAAGACCACCCTGCTGTCCACCCTGGCCTGCGCCCACCGGCCCGATAGCGGGCACTTCCGGGCCTTCGGCACCGATCCCTGGCAATTGTCCGAGCCGGGCCGCCACGCCATGCGCGCGCGCCTATTCCTGGCGCCGCAAACCCCGCCGCTGCCGCCGCGCCAGCGCGTGGTGACGGCCGTGCTGGCGGCACGCCTGCCCCACTGGAGCCTGGGCCAGGCCTTGCTCTCGCTGTTCAAACCCGCCGATCCGGAAGCGGCGTACCGCGCGCTGTCCCGCTTCAACCTGGGCGACAAGCTGTATCACCGCGTCGACCGCCTCTCCGGCGGCGAGCGCCAGCGCTGCGGCCTGGCGCGCCTGCTGCTGTCCTCGGCCCAGGCGCTGCTGGTCGACGAACCGCTGTCGGCGCTGGACCCGGCCCTGTCGCAGCTGACCCTGAACACCCTGCAGCAGGAAGCGCGCGAGCGCAACGCCCTGCTGGTGTGCAGCCTGCACCAGGTGGACCTGGCCCTGGCCCATTTCCCGCGCATCGTGGCGCTGAAGAACGGCCGTGTCGCTTTTGATTTGCCGCGCCAACAGGTCACGCAAGCCATGGTCGATGAACTGTATCTCGGCGAACTGCCGCCAGCGAATTCGCCGCAACCGGACGAGATGGCCGCCAAGCTGGCCGTTGGAGCCTGCCTGTAAGCGATGCATAACGTTCCCGCCGTTCCCTTTTCGCCCCTCCACCCGGACCCCGCCTGGCGCCGGCGTATCGCCGTCGTCATCATCGGCGTCGCGCTGCTATGGCCGCTGGTGGTGGCGACCGAATTCTATCCCTGGACGCTGTTCGACCTGCAAAGCCTACAGTCCACCTGGCGCTTCCTGTCCGATTTCCTGAAGCCGGCGCATGACGCCGAATTCCTGGCGATGGTGGGGCGCGAAGCCTGGAAGACGGTGGCCATGGCGACCTGCGGCCTGACACTGGCGCTGCTGGGTGCCATTCCCGCCACGCTGCTGGTCACCGAACGCCTGTCGATTTCGCGCATCGGCACGGGCCGCATCGCCACCTTCCCGCGCTTCGTGCGCCAATTGGTGCGCTGGAAGCTGGTTATCCTGCGCAGTGTGCCGGAACTGGTGTGGGCCCTGCTGTTTGTACGCATCTTCAGCCTTGGGCCGACGGCCGGCGTGCTGGCCATCGCCCTGACCTATGCGGGCATGCTGGGCAAGGTGTACGCCGAAATCCTGGAATCCGCCGACCACCATGCCAGCGACGTGCTGCTGCAGAACGGCAGCGGGCGCCTGGCCGCCCTGCTTTACGGCGCCTTGCCGGAAGCGGCATCCGAACTGGTGTCCTATACCGTCTACCGCTGGGAGTGCGCGATCCGCGGCTCGGTGGTGATGGGCTTTGTCGGCGCCGGCGGCCTGGGTCAGAGCATGGAGCAGTCAACCAAGAACATGGTGGGCGGCGAAGTCGCGACTATGTTGATCGTCTTCGTGCTGCTGGTTGCCGCCGCCGACATGGTATCCAAGTATTTGCGCAGGAGGCTGGGATGAGCCACATACCGGCTCCGCCGCCGCGCGAGCTGTCCGGCTGGCTGTTCGGCGCCGCGCTGGCAGCGCTGGTGGCGGCCAGTTTCGCCACGCTGTCGTTGAAGCTGGGCGACCTGTTCACCCTGGAAGCCATGCACAGCATGGGCAGCTTCCTCCAAGGTTTCGCGCCGCCGGAAATGGCCGGCGGCTTTGTACGCAAGACCGGCATCGCGGCGATCGAGACCCTGGCCATGTCCGCGCTCGGCACCCTGCTCGCGGTGGCGGGCGGCTTGCTGCTGGCGATCCCCGGCGCCGGACGTTTCGGCCGCGCGCCGCGCGCCGTGGTGCGCGGCATGCTGAATGTGCTGCGCTCGATTCCCGAGCTGGTCTGGGCCTCCATCCTCCTGGTGGCGGCCGGCCTGGGTCCGTTTGCCGGCACCATGGCGCTGGCGGCCCACACCGCCGGGGTATTGGGCCGCCTGTTCGCCGACGCACTGGAGAACGCACCGCCGCTGCCCGAGCAAAGCCTGCGCCTGAACGGCGCCACTCCGATGGCGGCCTTCTTCTACGCCACGCTGCCGCAGACCTTGCCGCAAATGCTGTCCTACACGCTGTACCGCTGGGAAAACAATATCCGCGCCGCCGCCGTGCTGGGCGTGGTGGGCGCCGGCGGATTGGGGCAGATGCTCAAGTTCCACCTGTCGCTGTTCCAAATGGAGCGCGCCGCCACCGTGATCCTGGCCATGCTGCTGCTGGTCGCCGTGGTCGATGCCCTGAGCTTCGCGCTGCGCCGCACACTGACCCGTTAATCCATGCTCCAGTTAAAAAACCTGACCAAAAGTTACTCTAACGAAAGACGCGTACTGGACCGCATCAGCTGGACCTTCGCCCCCGGTGAATTCGTTGCCATCATGGGCGATTCCGGGGTCGGCAAGTCCACCTTGCTGAACCTGATCGCGGGCCTGGACCAGCCCGACCCCAGCGACGAACCGGCCATTGTCGTCGACGGAACCCCGCTGGCATCGCTCGACGACAACGCGGCCACCCGCTTGCGCCGCGCGCGCATGGGCTTCATTTTCCAGGCTTTCCACGTCCTGCCCCACCTGACCTTGCAGCAGAACGTCGCCCTGCCCCTGCTGCTAAACGGCCTGCCCCAGGGCCGCGAGCTGGCGATGCTGGAGGCCGTCGGACTTGGCGGCCGCGGCCGCGACTACCCCCATCAACTTTCCGGCGGTGAAATGCAACGGGTTGCCATAGCGCGAGCCCTGGTGCACCGCCCGGCCCTCGTGCTGGCGGACGAACCGACCGGCAATCTCGATCCCGATACCGCAAATTCCGTACTGCAACTGTTGCACCAGGAACTTAAATCCAGTGGCGCTACCGCCATCATGGTGACCCATTCGCCTGCCGCCGCAGCGCGTGCGGACAAGGTTCTGCGCCTCACCAAAAATGGCCTCAAAGATACAACACTCGTCAACCCTGCCAAGCAATAAAACCCATTATTTTTCTCACAAATTCTTGGCTTTTTTTGTAACCGGAGTATTATTTAATTAACTTGCCTCGTTATCAATACAAGATGCAAGCCTGCTTTTTCTATCCACGTAACTAACAACGTAAAGGAGGAGGCAAAATGAGCGTCAGGCAGAAAAAACTAGAGTTGATCGAAGCCATGAACAGGGCTCGCGCCATGGAACCATCGAGCTTCGTACCAAATAAACTGCTCGACACGCTGATCGAGAAGATGCACCTGAAGAACGACGCGGAACTCTGCAGGGTGCTGGAAGTGCAACCACCCATCATCAGCAAAATCCGTCACCGCAAGCTGGCAGTCGGGGCTACCATCCTGCTGCGTATGCATGAAAAATCTGAGCTTTCTATCCGTGAGCTCAAGGAACTATCGAATGCCTCAGTACACTGAGCTCAGTTCACGCTGAGAATGATGCCAGGCGCCGGCATCGCATTCACCGGCGCCATTTCCGCCTAGCTTTCCAGCCGTTCCCGCAAGCGCTTCATGCCCGCCTTGAACATGGCCGGCCTGTCGAATGCGCGCGCCAGCACCAGCGTACCCTGAATGCCGCCCACCACTTCCTCCGCCAGCGCCGTCGCCTCCCTGCCTTTTCTTCCACTGCGTACCAGGGCTGCCGCCAGGGCCTCGATCCATTCGGCAAAGTAGCCGCGCACGGCTTCGGCAAAGCGGTCGCGCTCATTGCCAAGCGCGAACACACCGACCAGGCACACGCGTTGTCCGGACAGGAAATAGCGCTCCACCTCGGCAAACATGGCGGCGATGCCCCGCCCCGCTTCAGCGCTTTCGCGCAGCGGCTCGAACACGCGCAGGCGGAACCACTGGTCGATTTCCTGCAGCACGGCGGCGGCCATTTCCTCCTTCCCGCCGGGGAAAAAGTGATAGATGCTGCCCTTGCCCAGCCTGGTCCCTTCCGTGATACGGGACAGGCTGGCGCCTTCATAGCCGTAGTTGCGGAACACTTCCGCCAGCAGCGGGATCACGTCCTCCCGCTCTGCGACAACGCGCGCCATGCTCAGAAGCCCAAGTCGCTCAGGCCGGGATGGTCGTCCGGACGCGGGCCGCTGCGGTCCCAGAAGAACTTGCGCTCTTCGGGCTTGATCGGGTGCTCGTTGATGCTGGCGTGGCGGTGATGCATCAAGCCGTTCTCGTCGAACTCCCAGTTCTCGTTGCCGTAGGCGCGGTACCACTGGCCGGAATCGTCGTGGTACTCGTAGGCGAAGCGCACGCCGATGCGGCTGCCGTCATGCGCCCACAACTCCTTGATCAGGCGGTAATCGAGTTCGCGCGTCCATTTGCGCTTCAGGAAGTCGACGATGGCGGCGCGGCCTTGCACGAACTCGCCGCGGTTGCGCCACCAGCTGTCTTCGGTATAGGCGAGGGAGACTTTTTCAGGGTCGCGGGTATTCCAGCCGTTTTCGGCCAGGCGGACTTTTTCGATGGCGCTGGCGCGGGTGAATGGCGGTACAGGCGGTCGTGCAGACATGATTTCTCCTTTAAGTGTACCAATCGGATCACTATTTACCGATCAGTACACTTAATGTAGCACATTTTCCGGCCGCGTGCCCTGCAAGGCGGATCAGCTGACGCAGGCAGCTTCCGGCGTGACGTTGTAGTGGCGCGCATAGCGGCCGTCCAGGTTCGCCAGCGGCATCATCACGAACAGGTCGGCGCTTTCGAAATCTGGATCCCAGGCCGGTGCACCGCAAATCCAGGCGCCGGAGCGCAGGTAGCCTTTCAACAGCGGAGGCACTTGCGCAGCCCGTGCCGCCTCCACCTTCTCCACCGGGAACGGCAGATGCGGCGTGACGCGGTATTCCATCGGCGCCAGGTGCTTTTGGCGCAGCTGCTCGTACACAGCGACGGCATTGTGGCCACCATCGGCCAGGCTGATGCTGGCGCAGCCGATCAGGTAGTCGCACTGATGGCGGCGCAGGTATTCGGCCAGGCCGGACCACAGCAGCATGATCACACTGCCGCCGCGGTAATCGGGGTGGATGCAGGCGCGGCCCGCTTCCACAATGCGGCCGCGCAGGTGCTTCAGGCGGCCCAGGTCGAATTCGTTTTCAGAGTAATGGCGGCCCAGCTTGCGCGCGCCGGCCGGATTCAGCAGGCGGTAGGTGCCCACCACTTTCAGGGTCGCGGAGTCGCGCACGATCAGGTGGTCGCAGGCTGCGTCGAATTCGTCGCAGTCCAGGCCCTCCGGCGTGGCCAGGGCGGTCAGTCCCTGGTTTTCAATGAAAACTTTATAGCGCAGGCGTTGGACTTCGCGCACTTCTTCGGGCGTGGCTGCCATGCTCAGTACCAGTCGCGGGCTGGCTGCCCGTTGTTCGGCGGTAGCAATCGTGGTTTGCATGCTTCGTCCTTTCTTGTAGTGACGAAGCCAGTTTGCTGTGCTATTGCTGCATGAACATGACAGCCATATGTCAGGACTATGACATGAAGCTGCCCCTTCTACCGAACCGCGTTGAGCATCGTTCCTTTCCGTTATTCGGCATTCCGCTCACATGGATTAACGCTAACAAATATCTCGCTAAAGCCTAAGGCAAGTGACAAATAATATCGATGAAAACCGTCATAGAGCTTGTATTCATATCCCGGAGTTGTAGCCCAACGATAGACCATCACAGGTGGCAGCAGCGAACAGGATTTGATAGCTTCAAGGATTGACATCGCACGCGGCATAACAAAAGTGTGGACGCCGGCGGCTCGCACAATCGGCTCGATACTATTGATTGGCACCCTTACGACAGGAAAGACTGCATCTTGAAGGGCTAAATATGCCGTATCTACCTTTTGAAAACCCTCCATTCTAGCTTTGACTAGTACGGCCCTCGCTTCTTTCAGTTCAGATTCCACATATATCCTTTTTGCGTCTTAGATTGCAGTTATTCATGGGATCGGTAGCGAATGGCCGAAGCCAGGGAATACAGACATTGAAATGGTTCGCCTACAACGCAGAGCTTCAGCCAGTTGCCCTATTCATCGGGAGAGCTTCCTAATCGCACAATCTAGAATCGGAATCGCAACGCCTAAAACGCTGACGCCAGACACAATCTCTAATGTCAGCTCAACAGGATTTCGCAAGCCAATAGCACCTGACCAAAAATGCAAGCGCCACGACAGAAATCAGCTGGATGGAAAGAATGAGTTACACTCGTCGAGGGCCTGCGGACCGCCGTACTTTGCAAGCGTCCGAACAGCTGGCTCTGCCACCGTCCGAAGCCGAAGTGACGCCCGCATCCCGCGGAGCGACCAACCCAGATCCTAGCTCATCGGATATTTTCTGTCAGATCAAATCTAAGCAATCGCACAGTTAAATTTTCTTTGGGCGGCCGGTCTTCAGCTGCGGCAGGGAAGCCAATACTTGCTTGAGCGTAGCCATGTCCAGGCGGCTGATCAGGGCGACGCCAATGCGCAGCAGCTCGGATTTTTTGACTTCGACGCCGTTCTTCAGGCAGGCCTTCTTGACCTGGCCCAGCACCGCGTACTCCGATTCCGGCATGGTGAAGCTGTCGCGCACCAGTTTTTCCTTGTGCGGCTTAGCGGGCTTTTCCGCTTTAACCGCTTTGACCGGCTTGGCAACCGGCGCCGGCTTGGCGGCTGAAACGCGCTTGGCGGCGGGTTTCGCTGCCGGCTTGGCAGCCGGCGCGCGTTTCACCGCAGGCTTGGGGGCGGTCTTTGCGGCTGGCTTGGCGGCGGCTTTTGCGGCTGGTTTAGCTGCTGGTTTGGCGGCGACCTTCGCCGCCGGCTTGACGGCTGGGGTCTTAGCCTTCGTTGCGTTCATGGATACTCCACAGATGAATGATATAAACAGTATAGTCGATTATTACGCGACAGCGCGAATGCTGAAGTCGACGCCGATTTCGTCCCAGAATTCCTGCTCCTTTTCCATCCAGTAGGACAGGGTCGGATGGCTGCTGACGCAGTCGCGCTTCAGTTCAAGATCGATGCGGTTCTTCATGCGCAGCTTGACCGAGCGTTCATCGACCTCGATCCGGCAATGCATGAACATGATCGCCAGCCGCAAGGCCACCACGGCTTTGGCGAAATCGCTGTCGGCCAGGTACTCGCCGACCTTGCGCAAGTTGCCCTTCTGCGCCAGGATGAGCCGCCCCATCAGCTTCTGTTCGCGGGTGGTAAAGCCCGGCAGGTCGGCGTTTTCGACCATGTAGGCGGAATGCTTGTGGTAGCCGGTCTGGGATACCACCAGCCCCACTTCGTGCAGCTGCGCGCACCAGGACAGGTGGCGCGGCAAGGTGTCGCTGGCCGGCTTCATTTTCTGGAACAGGATGGCGGCCGCCTCCGACACGCGCATGCCGCGTTCGGCGTCGATATGGAAGCGGGCCAGGAATTCACCGACCGATTCGTCGCGCCGGTCGCGCCGCGTGGAGCGCAGGTAAAGGTCCCACATGACGCCCATGCGCAGGCCGGCGTCGATCGGGTCCAGGCGCTCGATCCCCAGCTCCTCCACCACCGCGATCAGGATGGCCAGGCCGCCGATCACGGTGCTGGCGCGGTCCGGCCGCAGGCCCGGCATATCGATCTTCGACACCTGACCAAATTCGATGAAGCGCTTGCGCACCGCGTTCAGGGCGGCCAGCGTGATGCCCTCGCCCAGCTTGTTCTTTTCGATGATCTCGCCGATGGCGCGGATCGTGCCGGAGGAGCCGTAGGCGCGCTTCCAGTATTCCGGATGGTAAGGCGGCGCGCCATCCTCGAAATGCGAGCGCGCAGACAGCACGGCCGCCTCGAAGGAGCGCGCATCCACCCGCCCGCCGACAAAGAAGGACAGGCTTTGCTTGACGCTGCCCACGCTGAACGATTCGACGCGTTCGATATCCAGCCCGCGCCCGAGGATCAATTCGGTCGAGCCGCCGCCGATATCGACCACCAGGCGGCGTTCGTTCGGCTGGCCGAGCGCATTGGCCACGCCCATGTAGATCAGGCGCCCCTCCTCTTCGCCGGAGATGATCTCGATCGGGTAGCCGATGGCCTGTTCCAGCTGCGGCAGGAAATCCGCC
Organism: Pseudoduganella violaceinigra DSM 15887; assembly: GCF_000425385.1. Lineage (GTDB taxonomy): Bacteria > Pseudomonadota > Gammaproteobacteria > Burkholderiales > Burkholderiaceae_D > Rugamonas > Rugamonas violaceinigra. The sequence goes on from NZ_KE384357.1 coordinate 300,212, forward strand.
GCGTTGCGCGCCTGGCGCAGAATGGCGGTGGCGACCACGCGCACGCCTTCAAACTTGTAGGCGGCCAGCGCAATCCGGAAATTCTTCAGGCAGATCAGTGCGCGCTGCAAAGCCTCGTCGGTCAGGTTGCCGGCGAAATCCAGGCCGGCGGCGAGGCGGATTGGTTCGCGCATGCTGTTGAGCACGCGGATTTTTTCGCCATCGTGCTGCCCGATGGAGAGTCGAAAGCTGTTGGAGCCCAGGTCCACTGCGGCGTACATCGAGGAATCCATTTATATCGTTTATAACGAAAATGGTAGCACAGTACGCCAGCAGTGTTACGCAGTCATGACAAGATCTCCATGTGCATGGGCCCGGGCGGCTGCGCAACCTGGTTTTCGCCGCGTAGCTTGGCTGCCTGCAGGGCCTCGTCGGCGCGCTTGAACAGGCTGACGGTGCTGTCGTCGGCGCGGATGGTGGTGACGCCCAGGCTGGCCGTCAACTTGATCACGGCGCGTTCGGTCTTGACCGGCATCGCCTCGATGGCGCGGCGGATGCGTTCGGCCACCATCATGGCGTTCTCCTGGTCGGTGCGCGGCAGCTGGATGGCGAACTCGGCCCCGCCCAGGCGGCCCATCAGGTCGGAATCGCGCAGCTGCCGCTTGCAGGTTTCCACCATGATCTTGAGGGCGGCATCGCCCGCCGCATGGCCGTAGCTGTCGTTGACCCGCTTGAACTGGTCCAGCGAAAGGATGATCATGGCCGTCGGCTGGCCGGGACGGCGCGCCAGCGCCATCCAGGTGCCCAGCGCCTGGTAGAAACCGCGCCGGTTCGGCACATCGGTCAAAGGATCGACGGTTTCCAGCCTGAGGATTTCCGACTGCAGCTTTTCGCGCGACAGCAGCAGATAGCCGAAGGCGTTGGTCAGCATCATCAGGTAGAAGCCGCCAAAGCCGAACAGCTGCAACAGGTTCGGGCCGACCCAGGACACGCCGTCCGGATAAGCCGCCGTCAGCAGGCCGCGCCCGACCACGAGCAGCGTGATCGCGAACATGACCACCACCAGGAAACGGCGCAGCATGCTGCCGGCGCTCCAGGCGCGCGCCAGCGCCAGCACCCCGGCCAGGAAGAAGAAGCCGACAAACAGCGATCCGGCCGCAAGGCGCAGCGACGGCGAGCTATCGAGCACATGGAAAGCCAGCTGCACGCCCACCGCCAGCGACAGCGCAGGATACAGGTGGTTGCGCCAGCGCGTACGGCCGAAGCCTTGCCAGAAGGCGCCCGCATCAAGGGCGAAGCCGACCAGCAGCAAGGAATTGGCCGCCGGGCCGGCCAGCAGTTCCGGCACCACGCCGCGGAAATACAGCAGCATCCAGCCCACCGCCTGGCATTGCTTGGCAACGGCCCAGGTGGAGAGGGTCAACGACTTCCTGCTCTCGTATTCGAAGAAAAACAGCGCTGCGCACAAACTGAGGTTGCCCAGCGCGAGGGCAAGGACCAGGGTCTTGATATCCATTGCTTGGCGGCCGCGCCGCGCTCAGACTTCGTGCTCGACGTTGCTGCTGCCGTCGCCGATCTTGCTGGCCCAGGCTTTGGCGAAGAAATCTTTTTCGTCCTCCGTCGGCGCGTCGTGCCAGAACACGATCAGGGTGCCTTTATGGTCGTGCAGCTGGCTGACCTTTTCGATGAAGGATTGCTTGCCGGCGTGGTCGGCCAGGGCGGCCACGTAACCATACACGCGGGTCAGGCGCTCGATGCGGTCCGGTTCCGTGAAGCTGTTGGTCGCGGTGATGGTCGGATGGTCTAAGAACATTTATCGTCTCCAGGCTGCCTATGTTGGCAATGTACCCATAAAAGTTACCGATGTAAACGCGAGCGCCCTATCACGCGGCTCATCCGGTACACTGGGGTGGAGACCGCCGTTCGGCAGCTTATCAGATCATTACGGTTCGTAACAAGTTGACAAACATGACGCCAGCACATGAGCATCGTCCCCTGGTCCGCCGCCGGCGCGGCCGCCTGACGCTGGAATTCACGCCAGGCGAGGTCCAGAGCCAGATGGACCCGGCCGACCCGGACGCCCTGGTGCTGGCCTATGCGCGCGCCATGATGTGCTTCGTCCTGTTCAAACCGCACCCCGAACATATCGTCATGGTGGGCCTGGGCGGCGGCTCCCTGGCCAAATTCTGCTACCGCTACCTGCCCCGCACCCGCATCACGGTACTGGAATTGCGGGCCGATGTCATTGCCCTGCGCGAGCGCTTCGCCATCCCGCCGGACGATGCGCGCTTCCGCGTCATCCAGTGCGATGCGGCCCAGTATATGCGCGAACTGAAGGATAGCGCCGACGTGCTGCTGGTGGATGGCTTCGACGCCGACGGCTTGCCGGGCGCCCTGGCGACCGACCACTTCTACGCCGACTGCCGCCGCGCCCTGCGCCCGGACGGCGTGCTGGCCGCCAATGTCTTCAACTACGACCCCAAATACCGCAGCGTGCTGGTGCGCCTGGCCAATGCCTTCCACGACCGCATCTGCCAGTTCACGGGCATCGCCGGCAACAACCACATCCTGTTCGCCGTCCGCCCGGGACGCGCGCCCGGCGCTCCCGCCAGCGCCATGCAGCGCCGCGTGGCCGCCTGGGGCAGCCCGACGCCGGGCCTGGGTTTTGGCCTGGCCAACCGCCTGTTGGCAATTTACACCGTCGCCCGCCTGCGCAAGAGCGATTTGCAAGGAATTTAAGCACCGTTACGCCTTGCCAGGCGTAGAATCGGAGCTATTGGTAATTCCTGATGCCGTGAGGGTTATTGCGTGGCAGCAAGAAGCTAAACAGCGCCGCCCCACGCCGGCAGCGCGCCTGAAGGAGAGGAACATGATCATGAACAGCGTCGACCTGCATCGCCAGCAAGTGCGCATTGATCACCGCACGCGCGATATCATCAACCAGGCTGTCGCCGCCCTGCCCGAAGTGGGCCTGCGGCGCGCCGCCGAATTCCTGTTCGCGATGGGCGTGCCGCATCCGATTGCGATGCGCACCCTGGTCTATCCTACCCACCGCCGCGCGGTTTAAGCCGCTTTAATTCTTCTTCGCCGCAGCCGCCACTTGCTGGCGCGCCGCCTTGCGCCGCTTCGCCTGGTCCCAGCGCGCCACCTGCTCCGGGGTCTGCGGCACCAGCGCCGGCACGGCCTGCGGCTTGCGGTCCTGGTCCACCGCCACCATCGTGAAGTAGCAGCTGTTGGCGTGGCGCACCAGGCGCTGCTGGATATTTTCCGCCACCACCCGGATGCCCACCTCCATCGAGCTGCTACCGGTGTAATTGACCGACGCCAGGAAGGTCACCAGTTCGCCCACATGGATAGGCTGCAGGAACATCACCTGGTCCACCGACAGCGTCACCACATAGCTGCCGGAATAGCGGCTGGCGCAGGCATAGGCCACGCCGTCCAGCAGCTTCAGGATCGCCCCGCCGTGCACATTGCCGGAGAAGTTGGCCATATCGGGGGTCATCAGGACCGTCATTGTCAGCTCGTGCGCCGACCAGTGCTGCGTGTTTTCCATCGCCATGCAGGAGAGTTGTCAATGGCTATATCCTACCCGATGGCGGAACAGCGTGCTCGGCGGAATCGATGCTGCAGCCAAACCATTTTTCCACATCGCCCACTGCGTCCCGCAGCGGCATGGCCAGCACGCTGGCCCGCGGCCAGGCGCCGCCGGGGCTATGCAGGCGCACTTCGGCGTCCAGCGCCGCGCCATGGCGCACCGCGTCGCGCCACAGATGGCGCAGGCCGGCGCGGTCGTCGGGATGGACGGCGTCGAGCCAGCCTTCGCCCAGCGACTCGCCCGGGGCCTGCCCGGTGCGGGCCTGCCAGCCGGCCGAACCGTCCACCACCTGCCCGGCGCCGTCGGTTTCCCAGCATGATTGCGCCAGGCCGTGCAGCAGCGCGCGCAGGCGCGTTTCGCTAGCCAGCAAGCCGGCCTGCGCGCGCGCCCGCTCGAACGCCGCGCCGATGCGCGCCGTCGATTCCGCGAACAGCGCCGCTTCGGCCGGCGTCCATTCGCGTGCCGACGGTTGGCAGGCAAGGAAGAAGCCGAGCCAGCGCTGGCCCTTGCGGCAGAGCGCGCCCAGCAGTGCGCCACTGCCGCCGGCCATGGCCGCCAAGCCTCCCCCGCGCGCCGCGCCGCACGCAAGGTCCGGCTCGGCCACCGCTTCGCCGGCACTCCAGCGCACCAGCACCGCCGCGCCGAGCGCGTCCACCGCGCCCTCGCCCTGCAGCGGCGCGGCGCCTGACGCATGGCCGGGCAGGGCGGCATAGCGGCCGGCGCGAATGTCCGCATAGGCCAGGCGCGGCACCGCAAGGCGCTCGCCCAGCAGGCGGCAACCCAAGGCCAGCAAGGCCATCGGGTCGGCCAGCGGGCGCAAGGCGTCCCCCAGGCTCAGCTGGAATTCCTGGTCGCTGGCGACGGCGCGCGCCGACTCGTCCTCCGCGCGGCGCTGGCTGATGTCGAAGAAGGTCAGCACGGCGCCGATGATGACGTCCTCGGCGGTGCGGTAAGGCCGCACGCGCACCATGAAATGGCGGCCGTCGGTGCCCGGCACTTCGCGCTCGAGCGGCTGCAAGTGGTCCAAGGCATGCGCCACGTCGCGCGCCAGCTCCGGATAGTGCAGGCGGTGCGTGATATCGAGCAGGCTGCGGCCCACATCGCGCGGGATCAGATTGAAGATGCCGGCGGCGCGCGGAGTAAAACGCCACACCACCAGGGCCGGATCCACAAACACGGTCGCCAGGTCCACCGATGCGATCATGTTGTTCAAGTCATCGTTCGCCATGCTGGAATCGGCCAGCCGCGCCTTCAGTTCGGAATTGATGGTGGTCAGCTCCTCATTATTCGACTGCATCTGCTCGCAACCGATCTCCGCCACCGCCAGGCGGTCGCGCATCTCGTCCATCGAGGCCGGCGGTGCCGCACGCTCAGGCGGCGCCGCGTAGCCGGGCGCAGACCCGGGCCAGCGGGACTGCACGCTGTGCGCCCGGTAGATGCGGTGGGTGCGGTCGACCGGCGCAAACAATTCGGGCATGGTGCCGGCCGTTTCGGCGTTGCCCAGGAACAGGTAGCCGGCGCCGCCCAGGCCGAAATGCAAGTGCTGCAGCAGTTCCTTTTGCTTCGAGCGGTCCAGGTAAATCATGAAATTGCGGCAGCTGACCAGGTCCAGGCCGGCAAAGGGGGGATCGCGCAACAGGTTATGGCTGGCGAAGGTAATCATCTCGCGCAGCGGCTGCCGTACCCGGTACTGCCCGCCGGCATGCTCGAAATAGCGTTCCAGGCTGGCCGCAGGGACTTCGTCCCGGATCGCCTCGGGATACAGCCCGGCGCGCGCCACCGCCAAGGCTTGCTCGTCGACATCGGAGGCGAAGATATGGATCCGCGGCGCGCGTGGCATGATACGCGCGATATCCGCCAGCATGATGGCCAGGGAATAGGCTTCCTGCCCGGTCGAGCAGGCCGCGACCCAGGCCCGCATCTCGCCCTTGGCACGCGCGTCCAGCATGGCGCGCAAGGCCACCTCGCGCAAACGCTCGAAGGCCTGGCGATCGCGGAAAAATCCGGTCACCCCGATCAGCAGGTCGTGCATCAACTGGGCCGCCTCGGCGCCGTCGTGCACCAGCAGCGCACGGTATTCGGCCACGCTGTGCGCGCCGTACTGCAACAGGCGGTGCTCCAGCCGGCGCAAGATGGTGGGCCGCTTGTAGTTGCGGAAGTCATGGCCGGTACGCTCGTTGACAATGGTCAGCACATCCTGCACGGCCTGCGCCTCGCCCTCCTCCGGCGCCGCGCCGCGGCGCGCCGCGGCCAGCGCCAGCAGGCGCGGCGCGATCTCGCCCGCCGGCAGCACGGCGTCGGCCTGGCCGGCATCGACGGCGGCCTGCGGCAACGCGGGGTGCTGCGCATCCTGCGGCAACTGGACGACGGCGGCGCCGCCCTGTGCGCGCACGGCCGCCAGGCCGGCGCAGCCATCCGAGCCCATGCCCGACAGCAGGACGCCCAGCGCCAGTTGCCGGTGCGACAGCGCCAGCGAATGCAGGAAATGGTCGATGGCGCGCGGCGCGGCGCCGCGGGCGCCCGCCTTGTCGATGATCAGGAAGCGTCCTTCCATCTTGAGCAGGGTACCGGGGGCGATCACGTACACGTGGTTGGGCCGTACTTCGGTCGGATGCTCGGTCACCTGCAGCACAGGCATCTTGCTGCAGCGCTGCAGCGCCTCGGCCAGGTGGCTGGGCAGGTCCGCCGGCAAGTGCATGATGACCACGATGGCCAGCCCGGGCTCGGACGGCAGTCCGGGCAGCAGGCGCTGCAGCGCCTGCAGGCCGCCGGCCGACGCACCGATGCCGATCAGCGGAAACAGCGCGCTTGCCTTGTCCTGCTCAGCCTTTGCAGGCGCGTTCCGCGGGTTCATTAAATAGGGACTCCTTGCCCCATTCTACCCGCTCCTGAAAAATTAGCATTTTCGCCATGGATAAAGTATTCTTTCGCCAGCTTCTTTCAGGGAAAGGAATACCAATGAAGTTGAAATTATTGGCGGCGCTGCTGGGCTATGCGGCCGCCTCGTACGCCCAGGCCGCGCTGACGGCCGAGCAGGTCAAGACCTTCACGCTCAACAACGGCATGAAGTTCATCGTGCTGGAGAGCTCCTCCATCCCGAACGCCAATATGTACACGTTCTGGAAGGTCGGCTCGCGCAATGAAGCGCCCGGCATCACCGGCCTGTCGCACTTCTTCGAACACATGATGTTCAACGGCTCGAAAAACTACGGTCCCAAAATGTTCGACCGTACGATGGAAGCCAGCGGCGGCGCCAATAACGCTTACACCAACAACGATGTGACCGTGTACCAGGACTGGTTCCCGGCATCGTCGCTGGAAACGATTTTCAAACTCGAAGGCGACCGCATCGCCCACCTGTCGATCGATCCTAAAATGGTGGAGAGCGAACGCGGCGTCGTGCTGTCCGAGCGCAGCACCGGCCTGGAAAACTCGAATATGCAGATGCTGATGCAGGACCTGGACAGCGTCGCTTTCGTGGCCCACCCCTATGCGATTCCGACCATCGGCTGGGAATCGGATATCAAGGCATGGACCCAGCAGGACCTGCAGAACTATTTCCGCACCTACTACGCGCCGAACAACGCCGTGTCCGTCATCGTCGGCGACGTCAAGGCCGACGACGTGAAAAAGCTGGCCACCAAGTATTTCGGCGGCATCCCGAAACGCGCGGCGCCGCCGGCCGTGCGCACCGTCGAACCGGAGCAGAAAGGCGAACGCCGCCTGTTCGTCGCCAAGCCATCCGCCACCTCGGCCAACCTGATCGTGGCCTACAAAGTGCCGGAAAGGGCCGCCCCCGAAGCCTACGCACTGGACGTGCTGCAGGCGGTGCTCACCGAAGGCAAGACTTCGCGCCTGTACAAAGCCCTGGTGGAAACCCAGCTGGCAACCAGCGTCAACGCCGGCAGCAGCGAAGGCTTCGATCCCGGCCTGCTGTACTTGATGACCGTGGCCGCCGCCGGCGTGGAAACGGCCAAGGTCGAAAAAGCCATGCTGGAAGCGATCGACCAGGTGGCCAAGGATGGCGTCAGCGACGAAGAGCTGCAGAAAGTCAAGAACGCCAAGCTGCTGGGCATCTACCGCATGCAGGAAACCATTAACGGCAAGGCGCAAATGCTGGGCAACTATGAAGTCTTCAACGGCGACTACCGGAAGGCCTTCGACGCCCCGGCCGCCTACGAAAAGCTGACCGTGGCCGATATCCAGGCGGTCGCCGCCAAGTACCTGAAGAAATCGCAGCGCACCATCGGCGTGCTGGCTGCGAAGGAGGACTGATTGATGAAGAAACTGTTTTCTATCGCCTTGACCGGCGCCGTCGCCGCCTCTGCGCACGCCGCCGAATTCAAGCTGCCCGCGTTCGAAACCGCCAAGCTGCCGAACGGCCTGACCGTCTACCTGATGGAGCGCCACGACGTGCCCCTAGTCGCCGTGCGCGCCGTCGTGAAAGCCGGCGCCGTCAACGATGGCGCGCAGGCCGGCCTGGCCAACCTGACCGGCGACGGCGTGCTGCTCGGCTCCGCCAAACATACCAAGGCCCAGATCGACCAGGCCTTCGACTTCCGCGGCGCGGCCCTGGCCGGCGGCGGCAGCGTCGAGCAATCGATGGTCGCCACCAACTTCGCCCGCAAGGACACCGACACCCTGCTGCCCCTGTTCGCGGAACTGGTGCAGGAGCCGAGCTTCGACGCGGCGGAACTGGACAAGCTGCGCGCGCGCAAAGTCAACGGCCTGAAACAGGCCAAGGAAAGCCCGCGCCAGGTGGTCGGCACCTACTACCGCTCGATGCTGTTCGGGAATGCCGCCTACGCCAACCCGCCATCGGGCACGGTCAACAGCCTGTCCGCCCTCAAGCAGGACGACGTGAAAACCTTCCACAAGCGCTACTTCCGCCCCGACAACGCCGCCCTGATCGTGGTCGGCGACTTCGACCCCGCCGAGATGCGCCGCAAAGTGGAAAGCCTGTTCGGCCAATGGCAGGCGGAAGGCCCGGCCCCGCAGCGCGCCGACTACGGCAAGGTGCATGCCGACAAGGCCCGCGTATGGCTGGTGAACAAATCCGACGCCATCGAGACCACCTTTGTGATCGGCGGCCCCGGCATCGCCCGCAACGATCCGGACTACGTGCCGCTGCAGGTGCTGAACACCGTGCTGGGCGGGCGCTTCACCTCCTGGCTGAACGACGAGCTGCGCGTGAACTCGGGCCTGACCTACGGCGCCAATTCGAGTTTCGGCACGCTGTCGCAGACCGGCACTTTCTCGATCTCCAGCTTCACCGCCCTGCCGAAAACGGAAGCGGCGCTGGACCTGGCCCTGAAGACCTACGACCGCCTATGGAGCAAGGGCATCGACCAAGCCACGCTGGACTCGGCCAAAGCCTACGTGAAAGGCCAGTTCCCGCCGCGCTATGAAACCAGCGAGCAGTTGGCATCCCTGCTGGGCGACATGTACGCGAATGATGTGAGCCGCAGCCAGATCGACAACTTCATGAAAGACGTCGACAGCCTGACGCCGGAACGCGCCAAGCAGCTGGTCGACAAGCACTTCCCGCGCAAGAACCTGCAGATGGTCCTGGTGGGCAAAGCCGCCGAGATCGGCAAGATCGCCGCCAAATACGGCGAAGTAACGACGCTCGACATCACCGCCGACGGCTTCCAACCATAATAAAAGCCGGGGTCAGCTCCGGCTTTCAAAATGCATGACGCAGGCGCAGGGCGAGGGTTTCTTTCACGGGGGAGAGGGCGCGCTCGCTGTCTGCTGCGCCTTGCTGCCGCATCATCGACAGCATCAGGTGTGTCCGGGCATTGATGGCGAAGTCGGCCTGGCCGTGCCATACCTTGCTCTTGTCTTCCAGGCCCATATAGGCGCCGCCGCTAATATCCCATGAACCAGCCGTTTGCGACAGCGTGACGCTGGCATAGTGCTGCCTGGCGCCCAGGCTTGGCAGGCGCGCCGCCAATTGCGCCAGTGCATAGGGCGGCAACATGGATTCGGCCTGCACGCGCAGCGCATCGTATTCCGCATCCGCCATGCCCTGGCCATTGTAGGAATATTCCAGCTGCAGTTTGGGCAGCAGACGCGGTGTCAGGATCACTCCGGCGGTGGCGCGCGTGTAGGCGGCGTCGCCGCCATTGCGGTAGGCGGAAGCGTACCAGGACAGGGCATTGGCGGGGGCGGAGCTGACGGTGGCGCCGACGCCTGCGTGGGCGCCATGCGCCCGGCGTACCAGTACGCTGACGCTGGCGGCGTCGAATTCGTAGCCCAGCTTGAGGATCGATTGCACGCGTCCGCCCGCCTGGCGCGCATGCAGTGCCGCGGCGCTGGCGCGCGCGCCGCTCCACCCCAGCACCGCCATCGGGATGCCTTCGGCGTTGCCGAGGGTGTCGAGCGGGTCGCTCAGGTCCGTGCGTTTCTGCAGGAAGCCGAGCGGCTGGTTGATGTAGGAGGGATCGAGCGAGTAGAGGCGCTTGCCGAGCGATAGGGACAGTCCGTCCACCGCTTCGCTGAGGTCGAAGACGCGGTTAAGCTCCTGCAGCGTGACCTTGCCGTGCGTGTGCACATCACGCGCGTCCGTCTGCTGTGTTTCGGTGCGCAGGGCTTCGGTCCGCACCCGCCACGTGACATCCTGCAGGCGGCCTTCCAGCAAGCCGACGGCGCGCGTGCCGGTGCCGGGGATTGCCAGGAAGTTGTCGCGGTTAAGCGGTGAATCCCCTAGGATAGTGCGCTCCTGCGCGCCGAGCGCGAAGCCGCCGGTCCAGTCTTCGCTTGCCGCGCACGGCGCCGCAACGGCGAATGCCAGCGGCAGGCATTGCAGCCCCTTCATTGCTCGAGGGTGCGCGGATTGAACATATTGGCGGGGAATTCCGCCGCCTTGACCTTTTCGAATACCACGCGGGTTTCCTCGCCCGGTTGCTGCGGATCGGCATAGCGGGTGGTCGGCGGCAGGCCGCCTTTGGCGGCGTCGAAGGTGGCGATCTTCAGCAGTTTGCCGCTGGCCACGTACAGCATGGCCTTGAGCGGCACGTAGCGGCCGTCCTGGCGCGCGGCCAGCAGCGTGATCTTCGCATAGGTGGCGGCGTCATTGCGGCTGCGCAGTTCCAGCGCAACGCAGGACTTGGCGGGGCAGCCGTCGGTGTCGCCTTCAAGCACCGTGGCGTCGTAGTCGTGGCTGAAGCGGATGCGCGACAGGTCGCCGATATTCGCCTTGCCAAGCAAGGTTTGCAGCGGCGTCAGGCGGATCGCGCGGCGCGTGCGCGGCGCGTAGAAAAACAGGCCGCTGTCGGTGGTCAGGAATTTCTGGCCGCGCTGGTCGACGCTGGTCGCCTCCACCAGCACCTGGTTGTAGTTGGCGCCGCGGATCACATAGGTTCCGGGCTCCTGCTCCTTGCCCGCTTCGATGCGGACGTTCGCTTCGAAGCTGTTGACCGGCATACGGTACTGGTCGACCTGCTGCAGGATTTCGGCGGCATTCGGAACGGACGCTTGCGCGGCGCCGGCAATCATCATCAGGATCAGGATTGGTTTCAGCATGGCTTAATTCGAGGTCAGTATGGCTTTTACAGGCATGCGGCCGATACGGCGGCTGGTCAGCCAGGCCGCCATCATGGCGACCAGCGGCAGCATGGCCATGATCACGATGCTTGGCTGGAATAGCCACAGCAGGTGCAGTGGGACGCCAACATTGCGGCCCGGCGGCGGCGCCAGTTCGATGCCGGCGGCGTTGATGGCAACGGTCGCCAGCCATGCCGCGACACCGCCAGCGAGCGCGCCGAAAGCGCCCTGCAGCAGCCCTTCGAACATGAACAGGCGCCGCACCATGGCCTGCGGGATGCCCATCGCGCGCAGGGTGCCGATTTCCTTGCTGCGTTCATAGATGGTGGCCAGCGTCATCGCCGCCACGCCGAGGAACACGATCAGGCCGATGATGGCGCCGAATACGATGAACTGGTTGCGGAACAGCGCCATCACTTGCGGGTACAGGGGAGCCAGTTCCTGCCAGCGCGCCAGGCGCACCTTGGCGCCCAGCCTCTGCGCCAGGCTGGCGGACAGCGCGTCGGCGCCCGCCGTGTCCTGGTACAGCACGGACAGGCTGGAGATTTTTTTCGTGCGCAGCAGCTCCTGCGCCGTTTCGATCGGCAGCTGCAGGGTGTACAGGTCGCGTTCCGGCACGCCGGTGGCGATGATGCCCGCCACGTCGACGTCCATGGCGTTCACGCTGCCCTGCACGGTGGTGGTCATCAGGGTCAGCGACTGGCCAGGTTTCACGCCCAGGCGGCGCGCCATTTCCTTGCCGATCAGGGCCTGGTAGCGGCCCTCCCCGCCCGCGCGCAGCGGTTCGCCTTCCGCCAGCAACTGGAAGGCGCCGTAGGCCTGCCGCTCGCGCAAGGGATCGACCCCTTGCGCCTCAAAATTGAGGGTGCGCGGCCCGTTGGACACCAGGCCGCTGAACTGCAGGCGCGGCGCGATGCGGCGCACGCCGTCGTTCCGCGCCAGCACGGCTTCGACGCGGGCGCGTTCGTCGGCATCCAGGCCGTATTGCAGCTGCTGCTCCGTGTAGCCGTCCGCCGGCGGCACGGCAGTGACCTGCGCGTGCCCCAGGCCGCCGCGGATCGTGCTTTCGCGCAGTCCTTCCAAGGAGGCGGCGATATAGGCGGCGAACAGCAGCAAGGCCAGCGCGCCGACGGCGATTGTTCCGCCCAACAGCAGCGAACGGCGGCCGTTGCGCAGTACGTTGCGATGCGCCAGCACCAGCCATTGCGTCATGCCGCCACCTTGCCGTCTTCCAGGCGCAACACCTGGCCTGCCATGTCCATCACGCGCTGGTCGTGGGTGGCGATGATGAAGGTCGTGCCCAGGTCGCGGTGCAGCCGGTCGACCAGCTCCAGCATCTGCTGGGCCGTCTTGCTATCGAGGTTGCCGGTCGGTTCGTCGGCGATCACCAGTTTGGGCCGCCGGACCAGGGCGCGCGCGATCGCCACGCGCTGCTGCTGGCCGCCGGACAGTTGCGCCGGCGTGTGCCCGAGGCGCTGCGCCATGCCCACCAGCGCCAGCATGTCGCCGGCCGCCTTGCGCCGTTCCTGCTTCGGCAATGCGCTGGTGGCCAGTGCCAGTTCCACGTTCTCCTGCGCCGTCAGCGTGCCGACCAGGTTGAAGTGCTGGAAGACAAAGCCAAGCTTGCTGCTGCGGAAGGCATCCAGTTCGTGCTCCGCCAGGGAGTCCAGCGCCGCGCCGTCGAGGTGGATGCTGCCGCTGTCAGGCTGCTCGAAACGCGCCAGCATGCCGAGCAAGGTGCTTTTGCCGCTGCCGGAAGGGCCGGCAATCGCCACCACCGATGGCTGATCGACGCGGAAAGACACCGCGTCGAGCGCGGCGATCTGCTCTTCGCCGCGCCGGTAATGCTTGCTGACCTGCCGTACGTCGACCACTGGCGCCATCAGTACACCATGTCCAGTGCGATAGCGTTGGCGCCCGGCTTGATGTCGAAACGCGCATCGTCGAAGTTCGGCGGGCCCCAATGGCCGCGCGCATTGCGGGAGAAGCCGTAGCCCTCCAGCGGCATGCCGCTGGCGGCCTTGTCCAGCTTTCCATTGTTGTTTTCGTCGTGGTAGACCATGACGGCATAGCTGCCCGGCGCAATGCCGGTGAAGTTCAACTCATGCGGCGCGCCCGCCTGCTGGACCGCAAAATACTGGCACTGCTTCAGGAAGGACTCGCGGTTGCAGATGGCCCCCATCAGCGCGCCCTTCTGCCCTGCCACGCCACCCAGGGTGACATGCAGCGTCGCGGCGCCGACGGCAACCGGCTGACGCCCGCCCACCGCATAGGCAGCGGCGGCGCCCAGCGCCAGCAAGCCGGCCAGGATCAGGATGTGCGTCTTCTTCAATCAATCCTCCTCTTTCAGTGCTGGTCGCGCGGCGTCCAGCCGAAGCGGCGCACGGCCAGCAGCAGGCATGCCGTCATCATCGCGGCCAGGATGGTGATGCTGTAGGCGTCTCCCTGCCAGCTCATGCCGCCCGTCAGGGCACGGCGGATACTCGCCATCATGGCGTTCAGCGGCAGGAATTCCAGGGTATCGCGCAGCAGCGGCGGCAAGCCGCCCAGCGGGATCATCAGGTTACCGGAGAACAGCAGCGGGAAGTACAGCAGGTTGCTCAGCATGGTAACACCGGCCACGCTGCGGCTGACCGACGCCAGCAGCAGCCCTAGTGCGAGGAAGGCTGCGCAGCCCAAGGCCAGCATGCCGCCGGCCGCCGCGATTCCCGAAGCGCCGGCGCCCAACCGCACGCCGTACACGGCCCAGGCCACGGCAAACATGGCGGCGCTGGCCAGCACGATCACCACCAGGCGCGAAAGGCACCAGGCCAGCACCACCACGCCGGTCGGCATGGGGAACAGCTGATACAGGCGGAACATGCCGCCTTCGCGCGCGGCGACCAGGGGGGCGGCAAAGCCCATCAGGCTGGTGGACAGGATGACCAGGCCGGCCAGGCCGCTGACCAGGAACAGTTTGTAGTCGATCGCGGCGGCGGGTGCAGGCGGCATCGGCATGACCACGCGCGGCGCGTCATGCAGGCCGCCCAGGTTATAGGCGTCGCTGAAGCCGCGCAGCATGCCGTAGCTGGCTTCCAGCGTGGGGCCGGCCGCCAGGGCCGTCTCCAGCTTCATTTCGGTGCTGCGCCCTTCCCTGACGGCCTGTGCGAAGCCGGCGGGGATGCTGAGTTCCAGATCGGGCTTGACGCCCGGCGCGGGGTCGATCAGGCGGAACACAACGCTGTTCTGCAGACGCAGGCCGCGCGTCAGTTCGCGGGCGTAGGCTGCGCTGTCGGCGCTGTGGTCCATATCGTGGACGACCAGCGTCACCGGGCCCAGTTTCGCTTCCTGCCCGAACAGGGCCATCTGCATCATCAACATCAGCAGCGGGAAAGCAAAGGTCCAGAACAGGGCCAGGCGCCCGCGCAGGAAAAGCGCCAGGTCGGCGCGCACCAGGTGCAGCAGGATCTTCATGCGGTTTCGCCTTTGGCAAGGTGGGCCAGGAAGTCTTCGATGGTCGACGCTTCGAGGCCGAAGTTTGCGATTGCGTGCTGGTCGATGAAGCGGCGGAATCCAACGTCGAATTCCGGCCCGCCATGCAGCGACCAGCCATCCTGGGCCGGTTCGGCATGCAGCAGCGCCGGCAGCGCGCGCATGGCCTGCTGCACATCGTCGGGCAGCGCCTGGCCGATACGGGCCTTGAAGCGGCCGACGCGGCGCGACAGCAGTTCATCCAGCGTGCCGCCGTCGACGATCTTGCCGCGCTCCATGCACAGGATGCGGTCCATCCCGAGCAGGTCGGCCGGGATATGGGAAATCTGCAGCACGGTAAGCGGCAGCTTGGCCAGCAGATCGCGCAGGGCGCGCGCGTGCCATTCGTCCAGGCCCAGCGTCGGCTCGTCCAGCAAGGCCAGGCCAGGCACATGGGACAGCGCAAGCCACAGCATGACGCGCTGCTTCTGGCCGCGCGACAGCTGCTGCCACATGCGGGCGCGCAGTTCCTCCATGCCGAGGGCGCGCGTCACCGCGGCTTCGGTACGGCGGTACATCGTTGCATGCATGGCCATGATCTCGCTCACGCGCATCTGGCCCGGCAGGTCGGCGCCTTGCAGCAGGCCGCCCAGCTGTTGCCGTACTTGCGCATCGCGCGGGTCGCCGATCGCCAGCCGGACCTGGCCGCGCTCAGGCGGACGCAGTCCCAGCAAGGACTCCAGCAGCACGGTCTTGCCGCTGCCGTTCGGGCCGACCAGCGCCACGCGCTCGCCTTGCCGCAGCAGGAAGTCGCCAGGCTGCAGCAGGAAGCCCGACGGCAGTTTCAATTCGATGCCGGCCGCCGCAAGCATCACGGGCGCCAGGACCGCCGCCACGTCTTCAACCGCGTCGGCGACGCTGTCGGCCGCAATCTCCAGCGCTTCATCGCCCGGATCGATGTCGTTATCGAGCATCATTTCGCGGGCATGGGCGCGGTACAGCGGGTGCTGCATGGCCTCGCGCAGCATGCCTGCGCCGCGGTCGCGGTCCCCGCCGTAGTTCGGCGGGGCATGCAGCAGCAGCGAAGCGTGGTGGATCAGCAGGTCGGGGTCGCCGGCAATCAGCTCCTGCGCCTTGCCGAAGGCGTGCAGGGCGTTCTGCCCGGCCGTGGCAACCTTGATGATGTTCGGTTGCGCCAGCAGGATGGCGAGAATGGCGCGCACACCGCGCCACAGCCATTGCCGGCCCGGCGGCAGGATGTCGGCAGCCTTGAGCAAGGCGTCGATGCGGGCTTCCTGCTCGGCCGGCAGCTTGGCGCCGCCGTGCACGTGGAGCAGCGCCTGGTTCAGGCGGGCGCTGAGCAGGATATCCAGCAGCGCCGGCTGGGCGAAGACAGCTTCCGCCTCCAGCATGGCGATGCCGGCATCCAGGTCGCCGGCGTTCTTGCTGACCCAGGCCGCGAAAATGGCTTCCTGCACCTGCGTGACCAGTGCGCCGGTCTGCGCCGCGTCGGCCACGGCCGGCGCCGCCTCGATCGGCAGGCCGCTGGCCTGCCCCGCCAGTTCGGCAATGCGCGCATCCGATGGCGCGCGCGCGACGGCGCGGAACAGCGACACGACCGCACCGCTGCCGCCTTGCGCGTCAACCGCCGCCAGCAGGTCGGCGCCGACGCGGCAGGCGGCACGGTAGACGTCCAGGTTGGCGCCGGCGGCGGCGCCGAACATGGCGTCGCCGTCCCGCGACAGCATGGCGCGCAGCGGAGGCGCCAGCTCGGGGCGCTGGGGCAAAGGCGTGGCGCCGCCGAAGCGGTTGGCGAACAGCTGCGCCAAGCCCTCATCGAGCAGGCGCACGCCGCAAGTCAGGAAGCAGTGCGCCACTTCATGGAACACCACGGCGCGCAGGCCGTCGGCAAACCCTTCCGACTGGGTGGACAGGCGCACCAGCGCCAGCCCCGGCAGGCTCTCCATGGTCAGGTGCAGGTCGCGCTCGGAAGGCACGCACTGCAGCAGGATGCACGGAGGCGGCAGGCCGAGGAAGGCGGCGCAGCTGGCGACCGCCTCGTCGAAATTCTTGAGCAGCGCCGGCGGCAGTTCCTGTCCGCCCAGCACGTACACGCTGCCGGCGGCGCGCCAGGCGCGGCGGCCTTCCAGCATGTCCTGCAGAATGGTGTAAGCGTGGAAGCGCCCGCGCAGCGCAAACAGGCGTTCCAGCGCCTGGGCGGCGCCTTCGCTATCGCCCGATGCGGCCAGGCGCAGCACGGCGCCAGCGGCATCGCGCAGCCACGACTCGCTGTCCTGCCAGCCCGGAGTGTCGTTCATTCGTCCTCGCTGGCGGCAGGTGCGGGCGGCAATTCCCGGCCAAGCAGCATGACCGAAGCCACGGTTTCGGTGACGCCGTCGATATCCAGCAGGGCCGCCAGTTCGTCGTCATAGTAGGCGCCGTAGACCAGGGAGCCCAGCCCCAGGCCCTGCGCCGCCAGGCACAGGTTCTGCGACGCGTGGCCGGCTTCCAGCAGCGACATGCGGTAGCCGCGCGCGCCATACTTGGCGGTCGCGCGCTGCGGCACGCTGGTCATCACGCACACCACAGGCGCCTTGACGCCGGACTCGCCCGACTTCACCTCGGCGCTGCCGAAAGCGTCGCCCTGCTGCGCCTTCAGCACGCGCAGCAAGTGGTTGCGCGCATCGTAATGGGCGATGCAGGGCGCCACCCCTTCCACATGATTCAGGAAGAAGTAGAACTCGGTCGGATACAGGCCGCCCGGGGACGGATAGGAGCGGAACGCCAGCTTCACATGCGGCGCGATATCGCTCTTGGCCAGGCGCCGCACGCGCAGCGCGTGGTGCAGCAGGCTGGAAAGCTCCTGCAGCGTCATGGCTGGGGCGAAGGCGCGCGCGCTCTTGCGCAGTTCCAGCGCCTGCGCCAGGTCGCCCAGCGCCATCTGCGGCTCCGGCAGTTCGAGAGCCGGGCAGGACGGGAAGGCGTTGTAGCCGGCGGCGCCGCGCGCGATATAGGCCGGATGGCGCAGGAAGCGCACAATGTTCTTCACCTGCCCCATCAAGGTGGCGCGGTGGAACTTGGTCTGCTCGTGCAGGATCTCGGCCGGGTCGTCGATGTCGAACTGGCCCGCCATGGCCTGCGGCGGCAGCAATTCCTGGAGGGTCTTGGTCATGGGAATGGATGCGGATCGGGATTAGGTTCAGGCACGCCGGGCAGGCCCCAGTGCGCGGCAATGACGCGCAGGCGGCGCTCGTCGCGGGTCAGCATGCCGTCGCCGAACAGCAGCGGATGCAGGCCGGGCACGAAGGCACGCAGCACGCAGAAGCCCAGGCTGGCCACGTCGCCGGAGGTCACATCCACCGCCAGTGCGCGCAAGCCCATCGACTTCAGGCGCGCCAGCAGGTCGTCCATATTGGCGAGCTGGTGCAGCGACGGGTGGTCGGACGAAATCGTGGCCTCGTTGGTGAACAGGAAGTCCATCGCGCCCTGGCGTTCGCGCTCCAGGAAGTAGGCGAAATGGTCGCCCGGATTGCGGATCGCGGCGCGCTCGGGCAGCGGGTTGCCGGCCGACAGGATCGAGCTGCCCCAGCAATAGCCGTGGAAGGCTTCCACCACGGCCTTGTTGATGGCGGTCGCCACGTCGACGTGGGCGCTGGCGCCCAGCGACATGGTGCCGTCGTTGCGGCTGCGGGCCAGGCACAGCACCACCGGCATGCCGACATCGGTGCTGATATCCCACAGGTGCACGTCCAGGCTCGGATGCGCCAGCTGGCGGCGCACGCCGGACAGCAGGCGCTCCATCGTCGCCGGCGCCACCACCAGCTTGCGCGGCGCGTATTGCATCTGCCACATGGCGGCGAAGGCGTCGCGTTCGATCACTTCGGACAGGCCGCTCAGCAGCGCCCTGCCCTCGTCCATGCCCGTCGCCAGGCCGGTGGACGAGGACTGCATGACGATTTCGCGCTTGTCCTTGACCTGCATGCCGAGGTAGACCATCTGCGCCGGGACATAGGTCTCGCGCTCGGGATCCATCAGGTCGGCGGCCGGCGCCCAGGCGCGCACCACGGACCTGTCGTCGGGGGCGAACTCGAAGCCCTCCACATACTGCTCGGGCGTAAACAGCACGAACTGGCCGGGACCGACCGCCGCCTCGCCCAGCGCGTCCTGGGAGGCATACAGCACCTGGTCGTCGAAGTGGGCCGCCGCCGCATAGCGCTCCACCGCTTCGCCGAAGGCCGCCCACATGGCGGACGTGCGGTCGAACGCGGCGCCGGAGCCGGCCAGGCTGGCGCGGTCGGAATTGGGGTTATTGGCCTTGCCGCGCGCCGGATCGATCATCATGCTCTTGATGTCGACCATCAGCGCGTTGAACACGAACAGGCCGCGCGCGTCGGGATGCTCGGTCTCCTCCAGCAGCGTGGTGATGATGCCGTGGCGGCGGTTGACCAGGGCCTGGTGCACCAGGGCCAGATGGCCGGCGTCGGACAAGCGCTCCATGGCTTAAGCCCGACGGCGCAACAGCGCCTGCTGGAACACGCTGCCCACCGGGCGCGCCGTGCTGGCCGTGCCGCACACCTGGCAGCGCGGCAGGCGCAGCACGCGGCTGCGCACGATCTCGCCGCTGGCGCTGTCGATTTCGCTGAACATGCTTTGCTGCAGGCCTTCCAGCGTGCCGGACAAGAACTGCAGCGCCACGCGCGACGCTTCGGCCACGCCGAACTGCACCGCCAGCTGGCTGGGCAGCGCGTGGTACAGGATGTTTTCCGATTTGCTGCGCATATCGAATTCCGCCACGAATTTGCGGGTGGCGCGCACGCGGTGGAAATAGCATTCGTAGCAGCCGGTGGCTTTCGGCAGCACCAGCGGGCCGCAATGCACGGTGTTCCAGTCGATGCCGACGAACAGCGCCGGCCAGCCGGCGGCGACCGCCGTGGCGTTCATGTCGCGGAACAGCGCGATATCGTCGAAGTCGGAGGCCACCAGCAGCAACGCGCGGCGTTCGCCCTTGTCGGGCAGCGGGCCGCCGCGCACCACGCGCTCCACCGGCACGCCCAGGCCCGCCAGCGAGGCGGCCAGCGCGTCGGCGCAGGAGCCGGTGCCGGCCAGGGCCAGGATCCAGTTCGATTTGTCGTACTGCGGGCGCTGCGCCGGGCCGGACATGCCGTCCTGTTCGCGGCGGTGCTGCAGGTGCTGGAAGGTCGCTTCGCCGCCGTTGCGGCCGTTGTTCTTCAGCAGGACCTTGGCATCGACCAGGGCGTTGACCGCCGCTTCCACCGCCTCCGGCGGGAAGCTCTCGGCGCGGTCGTCCAGCAGCTTTTTCAGCGTCACGCCTTGGGCGGCGTCCGCCAGGATGCTTTTCAGGATGCCAACCCGGTCTTCCACCGTGAAACGGCGCCCGACAACGGAAATGGCAATTTTGTCTTCGCCCAGCGTGGTCACTTCGGCCAGCGGCGAGATGTATAGGGACTCACTCATTCTCTTTTACCCATCTCAGAAAAAACGTCGCACCGGCGCCGCTGCACGAGGCAAGGGCGCCGGTGTCCGGACTTAACCGTTTAGCAGCAGCAAGAGCAAGAGCAGGTGCAGCAGGAGACGCTGACGTCGGCCAGGGCGCCGCTCATGTCGTCCATCAGGTATTCCGGCTCGGTGGAGTCGGTGATTTGGATGTGGGTGGTTTCAATCAGAATGGTCATTTCTCTGCTTCCTTTTGGTTTTAAAGAGAATGGCCGTGCCATATGCGAAACCAGCATATGCAAATGCGGGATCCGCATCGGGCACAACCGAATCGGAAGGTAGCATGAAACTAAACTACAACCAGTAGAAGAAACATTCCAAAAATCTTAACACTTTAGTTGCTGGACAGCATTAAATGGGTGCCGCCGCCGAGGCGTAAATTATCGTCGCGCCCAGTAAAATAGCGGGTTTCCAGGGCGTTGCGCCCGAAATCTTGCACTGTGGAAAAACCTAGTTTTCTTAGCCGCGCGCACAGCTCGGCAGGATCAAAAAAAGACAACCAAGGTTCGCCTTGCTCGGCATACCGGCGCGCAAAATACTCGACGCCGGCCTTTTCCATCGGGTCCAGCAGCGCGGGCTGCACCCCGTAATCGAAGACGATGCCACTGCCGGCGGGCAGGCCGGCGACCAGGCGCAAGGTCTCGAAAATCGCCGCCTCGGTCAGGTACAGGGTGACGCCCAGCCAGGAGAAGAAGACCGGCTGCGCCAGGTCGCAGCCGGCCCCCCGCAGCGCATCGGCCAGGGCGTCGCGCTCGAAATCGACGGGCACGAAGCGCAGGCTGTCGGGAACGGCGATGGCGCTGTCGGCCAGCAGCTGGCGCTTCCAGGCCTGGGTGGCCGGATGGTCGACTTCGAACACCTGCAGCGCGGCGTCATGCTGGCGCCGGCAGGCAAAGGTATCCAGGCCCGCGCCCAGCACCACGTACTGCCGCACGCCGGCCGCGGCGGCGCGCGCCAGTTCGTCTTCGGCAAAGCGGCTGCGCACGGCCATCGCGGCGCGCAGGATGCGGCTGAAACCGGCGTCATAGGTGCGGGCATTGGACTGCACCTGGACGCAGTCTTCCGGCCCCAGCACCGGCAGGGCCAGGGGGTCGTCAAAAATGGCGGGGACGTCCAGCAACTGGTGGGCGGCCCGCAGCCGCGCCACCATCAGCGCGCTGCGGCTGGGCTGGCCTTCGCTGAGCAGGTGGCTGGACATGGGCGCTTACAGGCCTTGCGCGTCGATGTCGGCCAGCGACTCGCGGCCCTTCTCGGTAATGGCAAAGCCGCCTTCGGCTTCGGCGATATGCGACTTCTTGCCGAGGAAGAGCGCCACGTCCTTGTCCGCCACGGGCCCCGGCGCCACGGCCAGGGCGCGCAGCGCCATGATGCAGCGGCGCAGGAAGAGCTGCTGCTTGCCGGCATCGGTGAGGATGATGGCGCCGCTGCGCTCAAATTTGATCAGCTTGATGCCCGACAGGCGTTTGCTGTTGCGGCCGACGCAAGCGCTGGGCCTGCCCTTGATGCCGCGGGCAATCTCGTCCAGCGCGTTGAATTCGTCCGTACTCAGTTTTTCGTTTTTCATTGCTCGTGTTCCATGATGGTGCAATTGCAACCCATCATGGTACGCGCACGCCGCGGGCGCGGCAAGCTTACTTGAGCGTGCGCAGGGCCAGCCACACCAGCACCATCCCGGTCACGGCACTCGCGCACACCAGCGCCTGGAGGCGGCGGCTGTGCAGATCGAAACGGCGTTTGAGGTAGATCTTATTGTGCAGCGAGTTGCCCATGGCGGCCTCCGACGGGGAAAACGAGAGTCGATGACCTATTATAGAAACTTGATGGTGACGCGGATGTGACAGGGGCGCAAAAACCACAAATATATTTTCCTCACGCAACACCTATTACCTTTCAGAAAACAAGCGACAGCCCTTGGCGGGCACTGCTAACATCTGGCGGGAAGGAGGGTCCATCATGGAGCAGCCAGCACCGGCGCCGCCTGAAAAAGGCCGCCCATTCATTGAAGAGGCCGACATCGGCAGCGGCGAGAAAACGCCGGGCGAGCAGGAAACCGACGAACAGATCCGCCAAATTCCGCCCTTGCCCGAACCGGGCGTCAAGCCTGCATCGGCGGGGGTTTCGGCACCGGTTCCTCGATAGGCGGCTCGGCCGGCCTGGGCAGGTCGTCCGGCGGCGGGTCTTTTTCCGGTTCGGGCGGAGGGAATTCGGGGTCGGGGGTGATATGCGCTCGCATGGCGTGACTCCTCGATAAATATTGCCTGTTTAAACAGATCGGGCGTATTCGTCATTTATCAAGGGCCGCTTTGGGCGAGAATTTCCTGGAACTGGTCAATGCTGACCGGCTTCACCAGATGATGGTGGAAGCCGGCCTCGAAAGCCTGCTGGCGGTCCTTCTGCTGGCCCCAGCCCGTCACCGCCACCAGCACCGTATGTTTGAGCGCGGGCAAGCGTTTCAGCGCGCGCGCCAGGTCGTAGCCGTTTAGCTGGGGCAAGCCGATATCGAGGAAGGCGAACTCCGGCGCGAAGCCTTCCGCCGCCACCAGGGCTTGCTTGCCATCGTGCGCAATATGCACGTGGTGGCCCATGGAACGCAGCAGGCCGCCGATGCCGTTGACGAAATCCACATTGTCGTCCGCCAGCAGGATGCGGTGCAGGCGCGCATCGGACGGCAATGCTTGCGCCGCGGCAGTGGCGACCGTGGCATCGGCCAGCACGGGCAGCATCACGGTGAAGGTGCTGCCCTGCCCTTCGCCGCCGCTTTCGGCGCGGATGCTGCCGCCGTGCAGTTCAACCAGCTTGCGCGCCAGCGACAGGCCGACACCCAGGCCCGCCGTGCTGCGCTCCAGCGAGGAATCGGCCTGGATGAACATTTCGAAAATCTCGTTCAGCAGCGCCGCCGGGATGCCGATGCCGTTATCGCGCACGCGCAGCTCGAGCTGGCCCGCGCAGGCCTGCGCTTCGAGCGAAATGGAACCGCCGCGCGCCGTATATTTGGCGGCATTGTGCAGCAGGTTCGACAGGACCTGCGCCAGCCGCGTGGCATCGCCCACCAGGTAGACCGCCGGCTCCGGCACCTGCACATGCAGGGTGTGTCCCTGGGCGGCGATGAAGGGGCGCGACAGCTCGAGCGCATCGTTGACGACATCCTGCAGCATGACTTGTTCGCGGCGGATGGTCAGCTTGCCGGTATTGATGCGCGAAACATCCAGCAGATCGTCCACCAGGCGCACCATCTGCTTCAGCTGGCGCTCCATGATGGAACGCGCACGCTCGCAGGCGACCGGATCGTTGGCATTGATGCGCATGATGTCCAGGCCGGTACGGATCGGCGCCAGCGGATTGCGCAGCTCGTGCGCCAGCGTGGCCAGGAATTCATCCTTGCGCCGATCGGCCAGCAGCAGCGCCCGCTCCGCGCCCTGGCGCACGGTCATCTCGTGCTCCAGCGTGCGGTTGGCATCCTGCAGCGCATTCGAACGGCGCGCGATTTCGGCCAGCATATCGTTGAAGGCGTCGACCAGGGTGCCGATCTCGCCGGCGGCGCGCTCGCTCACCTGCAGCGAATAGTCGCGCCGCAGCATCACGGCGCGCGCCACATCGGTCACCGCCAGCAGCGGACGCGTGATGGCCTGCTGCAGCCGGTGCGCGACCAGGACCGCCAGCAGCAGGCTGCCCAGCATCACGCCCAGCAGGATCAAGGCGTAGCTTTGCACCCGGTCCAGCAGGCGGTAGGACGCGCTCAGGTAAACCGTCCCCACGCGCTCGCCCGCGTCGAGGATGGGATGGGTCACCACCATATGGCCGCCTTCGATCGCGTGGCCGAGCGGGCCAGGGCTGGGCGGAAACACCGGATGCTCGCCGGGCGTTTGCGCATAAGAGGCGAACAGGGCGCCGTTGGCCGTATAGATGGCGCCCGCCTGGATTTGCGGCCGCACGCGCAGCAGGCCGAGGTTCTGCTGCGCCGCGCGCGGGTCGTTGAAGGAAATGGCCGGCGCCGAGGCGGTAGCCACCAGTTCCGCTTGCGTGGTCAAGTCATCGACCCAGCCCTGCTGGAAGCTTTTCAGGTCGTACACCAGCATCGCCACCGTGGTCACCACCAGGGCCACAAAGGTGGTCGCCAGTGCCGTCAGGATCAGTTTGATGCGAACTGATCCTGCCGCCGTTGCCATCATCACTGCCCGCCTTTCTGTACGTGGTAGGCCACCGACAATAATCGCGAACTGAGGCGCACATTACAGCGTTCCGCCGCCGGCAGCGAGACCTCGAAGCGCACGCGGTCTTCGACCAGGCGGAAATTGATCACGCTGCCGCTTTGCAAACCATCGTCCTGCTCGGTGACCGTGACCGTGCCATTTTTTTCGGCCGCGCGCAGCGCTGCGCCCGGCTGGTTCGCGTCGCCGCCCACAAACAGCAGTTGCAGGCCGGTCAGCGCATCGCCATCGGCCAGCCGGCGCACGCTGACGTTACGGTTGCCGACAGTGCGCCCGCTGGTGATCTGCGCCAGCTCGGCTGCGACGTCGTCCGCCCCCAGCACGCCGACCACCAGGGTCGGGCCCGGCTCGGAAGAAAACTCCAGATAGCCCAGGAATTTATACAGGAAGGCCGCCTTGACGCTGCGCTCGAGCACCGGTGTGGCGCCGCCCTGCTGCGAGCCGACCGCCAGGCAGCTGACGGCGAACAGCATCATCGCCAGCGCCAGGAGGCGATTCCTCCAGCCGTTTGCCACCAGCGGCGGCACGGCCATCAGCGTAAGGCTTGCGCTTCCCATCGTCTCAGTATCGCATGGTCAGTTTCAGGACAGCGCGCCGCTCGAATACGCTGCGGCCGGGGTAGGCGCCCCATTCGGCGTGGCGCGTGTGCAGCAGGTTCTGGCCGGCGAGCGCGACTTCGATTTCCGGACGCACTTGCCACACCAGGTTCGCATCCAGCTCATGATACGACGGAACGTAGGGCTTGGGCATGCTGCCGTTGTAACGCAAGGTCCAGTCCAACTGCAGGTGTTCGCCAAGTTCGTGGGAAGAACGCAACTGCCAGTAACTGCTGGGGTCGTTGATCACCAGGCCGGCGGCGGTCGCATCCTTGCTGCCTGGCTTGAGGCCGGTATCCACGTCCTGCACCACCAGGCCGGCGTTCAGGCGCCAGCGCTGCAAGGGCTGCCAGCGCGCCCAGAATTCGATGCCGCGCGTGCGGCCCTCGGCCAGGTTGCGGAATTCGATACTGCCGCGATAAGGGCCAGGCGTGCTGTTCGGCTCCGTGGTGCGCAGCCTGTCGTAATCGGCATACCAGGCGGTCACCGAGTACGACCAGCGCTGCGCGGGCTGGGCGCGGTAGCCCAGCTCCAGCACCTTGGCCACCTCGGACTCGAAGTCCGGGCTGGTGGCGATCACGAAGCGCGGCATGCCGCCCGCAACGAAAGGCTTGGGCGGGGCCACGAAGTCGCGGTCGACGCGCGCCGGGGAACGCACGGTGCGCGACAGCGCGCTCCAGACGGTCTGCGTGGTATCCGGGCTCCAGGCCAGGCGCAGCGTAGGCAGCCATTCGGCGCCCGTATACGTGTTGTGTTCGACCTTCACGCCGCCGGTGGCGTGCAGGCCGCGCGCCAGGGTGATTTCATCCTGCGCGAACAGGTTCCCCCAGTGCATATTGCGCTGGTAAGGCCAGAAGCCGAAACCCGGGCCCGGCGTGTTGTCGTCGCGCGAATGGCGGTAGCCGCCGCCCCAGGACAGCTTGTGGATGCCGAGGCGGACGTCGTGCTGGCCTTCCACTTCCGCGCTATCGAGCCGGTCGACAAAGGCGCCGGGCTGATTGCGTTCGACGTGATCCAAGACCAGCTGCAGGCGCAGGCCGTCGCCGCGGCCCAGCCGCCGCAGATAGCGCGCCACCAGGTTGGCGCCGGCGAGCTGGATGTCGCGCGTGCCCAATTGCCCGAGATTGCCCTGGTAGGCGTCGCCCGACAGCGAGAGACTGGCGTGCTCGAGTTCCCAGTCGGCGCGGAAGCCGGCCTGGCGCCGCTGCATGCCGGTATACGTGTTGACGCCGGACTCGGTATCGCTGTCCTGCGCCGCCATGTATTGCGCATAGGCGCGGAAGTAGCCGTTTTCCGGCAGGCGGCCGCCGAAGCGCAGGCTGGCATCGCCCTCCCCGCCCGACGCGGCCACCGACAGCAGCGTGCCCTGGCTATCCTTCGCGTGGCGGGTGATGACATTGATCACGCCATTGACCGCGTTCACGCCCCAGATGGTGGAACCGGGCCCGCTGATCACTTCGATGCGTTCAATATCCTCCATCACCACCGATTGCGCGTCCCAGAACACGGCGGAGAAAAATGGCGAATAGACGCTGCGCCCGTCGATCAGCACCAGCAGCTTGTTGGCGAAGGGATTATTGAAGCCGCGCGCGCTGATCGCGTAGTTGCGGGCGTCGACGCGCGCCACTTCCAGGTTGGGCGCCAGGCGCAGGGCCTCGGGCAGGCTGCGCGCGCCGCTGCGGCGGATATCGGTGGCGCTGATGACATACAGCGAGGCGGCCGCATTGCCGAGTTTTTCTTCCTGGCGCGAGACCGAGGTGACGACGATGTCGTTCAACTGCTCCAGGGTGAGGTCGGCAATGTCGCCATCAGGTACGCCGGCGGCACGCACGCCAGGCACCAGGGACAGCATGGCCAGCAACAACAATGGCGAGGATTTCCTGTTCATGGCTCGTTGGCTGATTGTCGTAGGGCATTATAGGCACAAGCAGCGTGAGCACGATTCACCTTGTGTAATTTGACAACATCCAGACTTGCAAAATCGCCAGCGCGCCTCAGATAGGGCCGGTTACCCCATCCAGGAGAAGCCATGTTCCCCAAACCGCCCCGTCCCGAGCCGCCGCGCAAGGCGATTGCCATGCAGGTCGTGCAGCAGCGCGTGACCGGCGCGCTCGATACCAGCGTGATCGTGCTGCCGGCGCCGGACAAGCCGCCGGCCGCCGAAACACCCGCCGATCAGGGACGCGGCATCCAGCCGATATAGCCGGCGTGCAGGCTCTGGACATAAAGGCGGTCCTGGGTTTCGAGCACCGCCGTGGTTTCCGGGTAAGCCCCGCTGGGGTCCTGCAGGTCGGCCAGCACCTTGCCGTCTTCACTGAACGCAAATACGTGGCCGTAGGCCTTGGGCACCGGCCACAGCGCGCGCGGCAGGCGCAGCGTGACCTTGCGCATGAAGGGCATGCCGGCCAGCTTGTCGATGGTCGGATTGCGCGGCTTGACCAGGCCGACCCAGATCTTGCCATCGCGCCCGCGCATCAGGTTGTCGGGATAGCCGGGCAAGTTATCGAACAGGATGGAGCGCTTGCCGCTGTCGGCATCGATCTTCCAGATGCGGTAACGGCCGGTCTCGTTGACGAACAGCGTGCGCCCATCGCCGGACAAGGCAATGCCGTTGGCGAACGACAGCCCGCTCGCCAGGATGCGCGTCTTGCCGCTGGCCGGGTCGAAGGCCAGCACGCGGCCGGTCGACGACTGTTCCAGGATATCGAGCACGCTCGCTTCGAACGTACCGCCCCACTGGGCCGGCGCAAAGCGGGTCGAGGCATCGGTGAAGTAGATTGCGCCGCCGGGCGCGACCACCACGCCGTCGGCGTAGCGGATCGGATCGCCATCGGCCACTTGCGTGGCCAGCACGCTGACCTTGCCGTCCGCTGCGATGGCCAGCAAGCCTTTGATCGCGTCCGCCGCGATCAGGCGCCCGCCGGCATCGAAATCGAAACCAAGCACGCGCCCGCCGGTGCTGGCGAAGACTTCGCGCTGGCTGCCGTCCGGCGCCATGCGCAGGATCTGGCCGCTGGCAACGGCGGCGTACAGCTTGCCGTCGGGGCCCAGGGCGAGATGTTCCGGCCCCTGCTCCGCACCGATGTCGATCTTCTGCAGGCCTGCCAGCTTCGTGTTCGGCAGGTGCGCGCCCACATAACCGGGCGCCTGCTGCGGCGTCCAGGAAACCGGTTGGGCCGGCACCGGCCAAAGCAGCAGGTATGCCAGGCCGGCGACCACCGTCAGCATGGCGCCTGCCGCCATCTTATGTCCCTTCGAGCTATCCAAGCGATTCTCCCCGCAACATTGACTGCCGATATTTTTAACTAATTATCAATCTTCGTCGAGAAATTTCGCTCGGCCTGACCGGTGATTCGATACCGCCGTGCCGCCTTGACGCGCAGCGCAAGCGGGCGCAAAGTGAATCAGTTTACGGGAAAGGAGGGGAATGATGAACGAACTCGTCCCTGAAGATCTGGAGGCCGACAGCACGGTCTCCGTTGAAGGCTTAACATATACCGTCAGGGTGACCTGCGACGGCGACGGCTACCGCGCTCACCTGTCCTGGCAGCATCTGGATGGCGAGCAGCTAAGCCCGCCGTTTTCCAATCCGCGTTCGGCCATGATTGAAGGGCAGTCCATGGCCGAGGAACTGATCCTGGCCTGGCGCCTCAGACTCTGAGCAGGCTGCGGCGTCCAGCGCTGCGCGGTCAAAGCACAGGCTGCGCCGCCCGACCGGTCTCTCGGCGGAACAATCGCAAAAGACGATTTCGCCCGTAGCGGCATCAACGCGGACGACGTCCGGTTCGCCGCCGCTGCGCGCCATGTCGTGCAGCACGCGCAGCTTGCCAGGGTTCAGCTCCAGGCGTGCCCGCACCGCCATCCACTCCAGGCCCCGATGGCGAGCCATGTGCGTGTTGAAGCGCGGCCCCAGAATGTCGATCACGGCATTTGATCAGTGAATTGCATCTCTAAAAGCCCTTACGGCCGGGCATCAGGTCGTGCGGATGACGCCAACCCGGCATGTCGCTGATGCGTTCCTTCCAGGCAGCGATGTGGCGGAATTCCGCCATGTCGATGCCGGTTTCTTCCGGCATATAGACGTAACCGGCCAGCGACAAGTCGGCGATGGTCAAACGGTCGCCGACCAGGAACGGCGTGCCCGCCAGGTGCTTGTCGACGATTCGATAGGCCGCCACTGCCCGCTCGCGCAGGAACTGGGTGACCGGCGTTTCGCCGGACTTCTGCAAGCCGTACATAAAGCGCAAGGTAGCGTAATAGCTGGTGAACTTGTGATTGTCGAACAGGATCCAGCGCCAGATATCGCGCTTCTCCTGCTCATTGCGCGGGCCGAACTTGCCGGTGACGCCGGCCAGGTAATCGAGGATTACGCCGGACTGGCTGATTGCCAGGCCCGCATGTTCGAGCACCGGGATTTCGCCCATCTCGTTAAGGCTGTCGCGCCAGCCGTCGGTGCGGGTCTCGCCGCCGAAGTAATCGACCACCACTGGCTCCCAGTCCGCATCGGCCAGGGCCAGGAACAGCGCAACCTTGTACGAATTACCGGACGCCGCAAAGCAGTGCAATTTGAATGCCGCCATATTGCTCCTTCAAAGTTGAATAAAGCTGTCCAGCCGATGGTAATTCAGATCGCCCAAAGCTGCTTGCGGCTACTTCACCAGCACCTTGTCGGTACGCCGCAGCCACGCCTCGTGCAGGACAGTCCAGGTCGCGCCGCCATCGCTGGAAGCGTCCCAGACGTGGTGCACGCCGCCGGGAAC
Source organism: Pseudoduganella violaceinigra DSM 15887 (assembly GCF_000425385.1). Lineage (GTDB taxonomy): Bacteria > Pseudomonadota > Gammaproteobacteria > Burkholderiales > Burkholderiaceae_D > Rugamonas > Rugamonas violaceinigra. The sequence continues at coordinate 329,865 of NZ_KE384357.1, forward strand.
CGGCTGCCACACGGTGCGGTGGAATTCGCGCTCGCCCTTATCGTTGATGAAGTAGCCGGTCATCAGCATCCGGTCGCCCTGCCAGCCGCCGTCGATCGGCGCGAAATTGCCGCGCGCACTGGTCCAGACGTGGCGCCACAGCTTGTGCTTGCGGTCATACATGCTGAGACTCGTGCCCGCCCCATTTTCCGCACCGTTGCCACGCCACCATTCCTGCAGGACGCAACCCTGCTCGATTTTCTCGATCAGGGTATGGCCCAGCAGCTTGCCGTCGCGATCGAACGCTTCCCAATTGCCGGCCCAGAAATCGAATTGTTTGAATTCCGCCGCGCTGCATGCCGGATTTTCGGCGCTATGGGCCGGGACGCCTGCCAGCATGACAAGGGCGATCAGAAGTTGGCGAATCATGGTGCTTCCTTTGGTTTTGTTTGAATGACGCCATTCTCGCCATGCACGGGGTGGCTCGATAGACCAAGAATGAACAACATGCTTTCATATATGAACAACAGGATAGAATGCCGGAATGAGCAAATTCCTGACAAGCCGCCTGGACTGGAACGATTACCAGGTCATCCTGGCCGTGGCGCGCCACGGCTCCCTGTCCAAAGCGGCCGAAGCGCTCGGCTCCAGCCACCCGACGCTGTTCCGCCGCGTTCGCGCCATTGAAACCAGCCTGGGCGCCACCTAATTTGAGCGCAGCCGCCAGGGCTATAGCGCAACCGCAGCCGCCGCCGAGCTGCTGGCGCTCGCGCAAGAGTTCGACCAGCGCTTGCGCGACATGGAGCGCGACGCCGAACTTGGCGCAGCCGGGCGTCTGACCTTCACCACCACCGAGGTCCTGATGCCGCGCGTGGTACCGCCGCTCCTGGCACGTTGCCGGCGCGAACTGCCGGAAATCACCCTCCACCTGCAAACCGGCGAAAACCTGGCCAATGTGCGCCAGCGCGAAGCCGATATCGCTTTGCGCTCGGGCGGAGAACCGGATGGCGAGCTGATCGGGCGTCTCATCTGCAATATCGAAGTGGCGATCTACGCACCGGCGGCCTGGCCCAACGTTTCCGAAGACAATCTGCATGAGCAAAGCTGGATCACCGTGGACGAATCGCTGGGCCACCTGGCGTCCTCGCAATGGCTGGAGGCGGAAGGCCTGATGCGGCGCGCGGTGGTGCGCTGTTCCAGCACGCTGGCCGTCTGCCGGCTGCTGGAAGAGGGACTGGGCATCGGCATCCTGCCCTGCCACCTCGGCGACGCCAACCCGCGCCTGCGCCGCGTCTCCCCGCTGTTGCGCGATTGCCGCTCGCAACTGTGGCTACTGACGCCGCGCCAGCTGCGCGGCGTGCCGAAGGTGTCGGCGACGGTGGAATGCCTGGCCGCGGGCCTGCGCGAAATGAAAGCCCTGTTCGAAGGCAAGACCGCCGCCATCTAGGACTGATCCCACACGGGCACAAGCCCGGCGCCGATAGCAGCCTGATCGTCACTTCGCTACCTTAGCAGTAGGCGTGACCAAGTCTTACGGCAATCATGGAAAATATCGTACTTCTGGTAGACGACGACCGCGAAATCGTGGATTTGCTGTCGGCGCTCTTCCTGCAACACGGCTGGATGCCGCAAAGGGCGAACAGTGGCGCCGAAGCGCTGGCCTGCGTGCGCCGATCCATCCCGCAGGCCGTTGTCTGCGATCTGTCCATGCCTGGGATGAGCGGCTTCGATGTGGCGGCGCAACTGCGCCACGATTACGGTGAGAAATGTCCGCCCCTGATCGCCTTTACCACGTATTCCGAAAGCGATATCGCCGATTACGCCAAGGAAGCCGGCTTCAATGCCGTGGTTTCCAAGCCGTCCGAATTTTCACGGTTACTATCGGTCGTCGACGCGCACACACTGTAAATGGCCCCAGCCGCAGCACAAATCTGCTAATTTGTGAATCAACACAGGTGAGGGGAAACATTTTGACTGCTGAGCGTAGTCAGCTTCATCCCGAAACGCCCTTTCTCGCTGACGGCGGGGAGATGGGTGAATTAATCCGTCGGCACGACTGGAAATCAAGCCCGCTCGGCGAACCCGCCCAATGGCCTTCCCTGCTCAAGACCGCTGTCCGGCTCATGCTGACCTCGCGCCATGCCATGTTCATCTGGTGGGGCAAGGACCTGGTCCAGTTCTATAACGATGAATATCGCAAGACACTGAGTCCGGAACGACATCCGCAGGCCTTGGCGCAGCAAGGTCAAAGTTGCTGGAGCGAGCAGTGGCACCTCATCGGCCCGGAGATCGAGCATGTCATGCTGGGGCGCGGCGCGGTCTGGCACGAAGACCGCGAAGTGCCAATGGAGCGCGACGGCGTGCTCCAGTCCACCTGGTGGAACTACAGCCTCTCGCCCATCGAAGACGAGAACGCGGTGCACGGCGTGATTGCAATTTGCAGTGAAGTGACCGCAAAGCATACACAAGCGGCGGCTCTGGCGCAGTCCTATCGTGCCCTGTTCGCTGCGACCGACCAGGCATTTTGCGTGCTGGCGCCGGTACGTGCGAACGATGGCGCGATCACCGACTTCCGCTATCTGGAAGCAAATCCCGCATTTGAACGGCATACGGGCGTTGCCGATCCGACGGGGCGGACCATGCGCGAAGTCTTTCCGTTGATAGACCAAAACTGGATCGACGATATCGGGCAGGTTGCCAGCACCGGCAAGGCCATGCACTGGCATGGCAAGCTTTCTTGCATAGGAAAATGGTTCGACCACGATATCTTTCCCATTGCTCAACCGGACGGTCTGATAGGTATGCTTTCCCGCGATATCAGCGCGCAAAAAAAAGGGGAAGCATTGCTGAACACAATTCTCGCCGTGGCGCCGGTCGCGATCGCTGTTGCCGACAGCCAGGGCGCCATCACGCTTGTCAACGAAGAAATCCGGCGCATGTGGGGCCGTGCGCTCCCAATGTCCAGGGACGTCGAGGAATACGTGTCTTGGAAAGGCTGGTTTGCCCGCGGCACACCGCGCGCCGGCCAACCCCTTGCGCCCGGCGATTGGCCGCTGGCACGCGCGGTGCGCGGTGAAGATTCGCCGCGGGAGCTTGTCGAAATCCAGACTTTCGACGATCCGCCGCAACGCAAATCTGTCTTGATCTGTGCCGCTGGCATGCGCGACGAAACCGGAAAGCTCCAGGGTGCCGTGGTGGCGCTGATGGATGTCAGCGATCGCGTCGCTGCGGAAGAAGAGCTCCGGCTGGCGCATCAGCGCAAGGACGACTTTCTCGCCGTCCTCGCGCACGAGTTGCGCAATCCGCTGGCGCCGATTTCAGCTGCCGCCGACATATTGCGCATGTCCTTTGCCGACAACGGAACTTTGCAGCGTACCAGCTCCGTGATTGCACGCCAGGTCAGGCATATGACAAGTTTGCTTGACGACCTGCAGGACATGTCGCGCGTGAGCCGAGGCATGGTCACGCTGGATAGAACCGAACTCGATGTCAAGCACATCGTCGGCCTTGCGGTGGAACAGGCGCAGCCGCTGGTGGAGACCCGCCGGCATACGCTGAGCGTGGAATGCGGCCCGGACCCGGCTTTCGTACGGGCGGATAAACGCCGCCTCCTGCAAATCCTGGCAAACCTTCTGAATAATGCGGCGAAATATACGCCCGAACACGGCCGCATCGGACTGCGGGTTGACGTCAGGGACTCGCACGTTTTGATCGTTGTACGCGATGACGGTATCGGCATGACGCCCGCATTCGCAGCGCGCGCTTTCGACCTGTTCGCCCAAGCCGACAAGCGAGCGCAAACACCGCAATCCGGTTTGGGGATCGGTCTGGCCCTGGTCAAGAAACTGACGGAGCTGCAAGGCGGCACAGTGCATGCCGAAAGCGAAGGCTTGGGCAAGGGCTGCACCATGACGGTTTGCATGCCGCGCGTGGCGGTGTCCGACTTGAAGACCGAGCAGCCTTCCCCCGTCTGCCTGGTGGAGGATGTCTCGGTTTCGAGAAACGTGCTGCTGGCCGACGACAACCAGGATGCGGCCGAAATGCTGGCTACCCTGCTGCGTGCTGCGGGCCATCGCGTGGATGTGGTCCATACCGCGCGCGACGCGCTTGAATACGCGGGGCAAAACAGGCCTGACGTCTATCTGCTGAATATCGGCTTGCCCGACCTTGACGGCTACGAACTGGTGCGCCGCCTGCGCTCATCAAGCCACAACACCGATCGCCTGTTCGTCGCGATTACAGGCTTCGGCCAGCCGTCGGAAGTCAACAAGGCCTACGACGCCGGTTACGATTGCCATTTCGTCAAGCCGGTGCCAATCGAGCGACTGTGCGAATTGCTGGAGTACGGCCGTCTTCGCAAGCAGCGCCGCGCCTGAATCAGGGCGTCTTCGCCTTGCGTTCCTTGCGGTACACCCATGGCTCCAGCGGATTGCGCTCGGCCCATAAGCCGACATGGGCGCCACGCGCCTCCGCTTCGACCGCAGGCAGCGAGGCATCATGGTTGTACTGCGGGTAGACCCAGGCCATCCCCTTGCGCACTTGCGCCACATTGACGTTGACCGCACCGCAATGCACCACGGCGACGGTACGCCCATAACGGTCCTTGTTGGTCGATGCCAGGGTCGCATCGCGGCCAAAGCACATGTCGGACAGCGATTGCTTGGAGCGTGCGCCGTACGGCTGCTTCTTTTCCGGCGCGTCGATATTGGCCAGGCGAACCTTGACCGGCTGGCCGCCGCTCAGCACAGTCAGGGTATCGCCGTCGGAAACGCCGATGACTGGATCGGCGCAGGATTGCTTGCAAATGAGTGCAAGGATCAAAGCAAACTTCTTAATTTGGATACCCCTGTTTGTTGGACGGCCGCAATTGTAGCGTCACAATGCGACTTCCGCAGAGAGCTTGAACCTACGGTCGCCATTGCCAAGGGATTCGCGCCACGCGTTGTGCCGTCCGTCCTCGAATAACTCGGTGCTGCGCGTGTCCGGTCGCAGCGCATTGGACGCGCTTGCGCGCAGGACCAGGCCGGGCCGCATTTGCCAGTTTGCGTACAAATCCAGCCGCCTATCGCTGCTTCGCCCGCGCCATTGGGCGGCGGACATGCGCGCCGTGCTTCCTTTCTGCAGATTCCAGTTGAAGCCTGCGGTCGTCGCTGCGCTGAACCTGACATCGACTCCGGCATTGATTGTCAGCGGAATTTGTTCACCAAGGCGACTGCCGGGCCCCGGGAGCGAATCGACATGCGACCAGTTGCGCGACATGCCCAGGCGGGCCGTCGAACCTGCGCCGAACGCCAACCGTCCGTCCAGCTCCACGCCCTGGGTGCTGGAGTTGCCGATATTGGTGGGCGTGGCGACCCACTTTCCCTTGTCCTCAAACAGCACCGGCTGGATCACATTTGCGATGCGGCGGTGATAGGCCGAAATGCTCAGCATGCTGTCCTTGCCGAAATAGCGTTCATAGGCCGCATCCAGGCCCCAGGCCAGTTCAGGACGCAATGCCGGGTTGCCCTGCACGTCGGGATTGGCGGGGCCATTGCCGTTGTTGACGGTGAACCGGCGCGGCACCAGGTCGCGCGTTTCAGGTGCCTTGTAGCTGCGCGCCAGCGCCAGGCGTAACTGGTCACGCGAGTCTGGCAGGCGCCAGCGCACATGCGCCACCGGGCTCCAGACCCCGGAATTGCTGCTGACATCAACGATGTCGCGTCCGTCGGTCAAGGTCCTGAGGCCTTCCCAGCGCAAGCCGAGGTAGGTATCGAGCCCCGGCGAGACAGTCCATTCGTCCTGCACAAATGCGGCCAGGCGCCGCACGCGTGCGGTGTAGCGCTGCTCCAAGTCAGCAAGCGGCAGGCCAGCAGCATCGGCATCCTCCTGGCGCCGCCATTCGCCGCGGCGCGCCATCGCGCCATCCCAGCCTGCCGCCAATGCATGGCTGCCGTTGCCGCCGAGACGCAGCTTGCCGCTTGTGCTGGCGCCATCGTCCGCCGCACTTGAGAGCACATGGCGCAGCCAGCGTGCACTTCCCAGGACATCGCTGCCGGTGAACCGATAATCGCTATTGCGCCGGTGATGCGCCAATCCGGCTTTCCATTCGATGCGCGCATCTTCGCCAAGCCGGTGGCTGGCATCGATATCGCTGCGGGCGCTGGTAGTGCGCGCCTCGGCACCGTATGCATTCTTCGGGAATTCGCTCGATTCGCCAAACAATGCCGTTTCCCGGGCGCTCCCGGTATTGCGGTTCCGGACGTGGTTCAGCAGGCCTTGCCAAGCCAGTTTCGTCCCGCCATCGAACTTCCAATTCAAGCGCGGCGACAATCCGAAACGCTCGCTGATGGCCCGATTTTCCTCGGCAGTCAGGCGCCCGGCCGTCAAGCTTTGCTCACGGACGCCGCTGGCAGCCGCGCTCTTCCCGCGCGCCGCCTGCAGCGCCAGGCTGGAGGAAAATTCCTCGCCGGGCCGGGACAGGTCAAACGACGACTCGGGCGACCAGCCAGCCCCCGACTGCACAACAGCGCCCGAGAAGACGGCTCGCGCACGCCCTGTGCTCCGGCGCAGGACAATATTGATGCTGCCGGCGATTCCCTGCGCGCTGCTGTCCGCGCTCGCACTGGGCAGGATCTCGATACGTTCGACCAGTTCCGGCGCCAGGCTGTCCGGTGAAAATCCCGGCGGTGCCGGTTCGCCATTCAGCAGGAGCTGCGTACGGTTGCCGCCCAATCCGCGCAACTGCACCTGCCCGTTGGCCATCGTAACGCCGGGCTGGCGCCGCAGGGAGGCGGCCACGCTGGAATCGCCGAAGCGCGCCAGCTCATCGCGCGAAACGATGATACGGCCGGCGCCGTCGTCGCGGCGCTGCTGCAAGTTGCCGGCCGCCTTGACCTCAATTCGCGCCATATCATCTTCGGCGCTGGCGCAAAGCGGAAGCAGAAGTAGAAGCAGAAGCAGGGAAAGAAACAATCGCATCGTAATCACCGGGTTATGAAAGAACGATGCGCATTGTTGGCGAGGCGTTTCGAAAAGCCCCGAGGAATGTGATGAACGCCCGCGCCATAGGGATGAGCGCCAATACGCGGCTGATATACTGCCGCGCCATGAACCGACTACACTCCTTGCCGGCCTGGCTGCGCGCCCTGCTGGCCAACTTCACCTTGTGGACGCTGGTGTGCGCCATGGCCGGCCTCACCACTTATGCCGACCGCTTCGGAAGTGGCGACACCCGCAGCTACTGGGAGATGACTGCCGGCTGGTGGTTCGGCTACGCGGTGATGATGATCCAGAGCTATGCGCTGTACATGGCCTATCGGCGCCGCCCGGCCTGGCTCGCCAGCCTGGGGCGGATCGCCCTCGGCTACCTGGCCTACCTTGCGTTGTGCTGGCCGAGCGCGATGCTTGGCTTGGCCTTCAGGCGCTGCATCAAGTTCGATATCGCGCCCACGCTCGCCAATGCCTGGAATTATGTGGTCACGATGGACAAACTCGAATGGTTTGTCGAGTTTTCACTGCTCACCATGGCATACGGCGCGGTGGTCGCGTTCCTGCTTGGGCGCCAGCGGCAGCAGCAGGACCGGCAACTGGCGCAAGCCATGCTGTCGCTGGAACGCCAGCGGCTGGCCGCGCTGCGGGGACAACTCGAGCCGCATTTCATTTTCAATACGCTCAGCGCCATCGGCGCGCTGGTGCGCCTGGACGACAAGGCCCTCGCACTGGACGGACTGTCCCGCCTTGGCGACCTGCTGGAATATGCGCTGGCGAGCAGCGAGAACGACTGGGTCGAGGCGACCGCCGAACTTCGGTTTGTCCGCAACTATCTGGACTTGCAGCGCCTGCGCTTCGGCGAGCGCCTGCATGTCCGCATCGAAGGCGCGCACTTGCTGGACGACGACATCGAATGCCCGCCCATGCTGCTGCAGCCGCTGGTCGAGAACGCGCTGCGCCATGACATTGAGTGCCATGACGCTGCCAGCGATATCGCAGTGGCGTTTGGGCGGGATGGCGAGCGCCTGAACATCCGGGTATCGAACCCGATCCGCCCGCACGCCGCACCAGAGGCGGGCCTGGGCATCGGCCTGCGCGGCATCAGCGCGCGCCTGCGGCTGGCTTACGGTGAAGCAGCATCGCTGACAACTCGGCGCATGGGCGACCGCTTCGTCGCCGAGCTGTCGATTCCTTGGGCGGTGCGGCAATGAAAGTACTGATCGTCGACGATGAAGCCCACGCGCGCACCAATCTGCGCTTCGCGCTGCAGTCATTGCCGGGGTGGGAGGTCGCCGGAGAATGCGCCAGCGCCCCTGCCGCCCGCGCTTTCCTCGACAGCAGCGATGCGGACATTATTCTGCTTGACGTACAGATGCCAGTGGAATCGGGGCTCGAGTTTGCCCGCTCCCTGAGCAGCCGCGAAGATCCGCCGCTGATCATCTTTGTCACTGCGCACCGGGGGCATGCACTGGAAGCCTTTGACGTTCACGCACTCGACTACATTGTCAAACCGGTCGATGAAGGCCGGCTGCAACAGGCGCTGGCACGCGCCGGCCAGCTGTGCGACCAGCGCGCAGCATATGCCAGGGCACTACGCGGCTTTGTCAACCCTATCCCAGGCTACTGGACCGAGCTGGCAGTACGGTCGGTCGGAAGAATCGACCGGGTCAAGCTGTCCGACGTCCTGTGGATCGAGTCGGCCGGCAATTACGTCGAGTTGCACCTGCCGCAGCGCACGCTCCTTCACCGCTGCACGATGTCGGAGCTGGAGCGCCATCTCGATCCAGCACATTTCGTGCGCATCCACCGCCGCATCCTTGTCCGCTGCGGCCAGATCGTGGCATTCAGGCAGGCCAACGACGGCGGCCACACGCTGACACTGGCTTGCGGCGCGGAGCTGCCCGTCAGCGAGCGCTTCTCCGCGGCCGTGAAAGCCAGCCTCTCGCGGGGGCTTATTCGACCCAGCTGAAGCCATCGCGCGCCAGCAGCGCGAACGATTCGGGCGGCCCCCAGGTGCCGGCCGCGTAGGCATTCGGCTTCTCCGCCAGGGTGCCCCAGCCATTGATGATCGGCTCCGCCCACTCCCAGGCCGCTTCCAGTTCATCGCGGCGCATGAAATGCGTCAGCCTACCGCGCACCACATCGATCAGCAGGCGCTCGTAGGCTTCGGCGCGCCGCTGCGAGAACGCTGATTGCAGGTCGAGGTTCAGCGCCACCTGCTGCATCTGCATGCCGCTGCCCGGCTGCTTGGCCATGATCTGCAGCTTGATCGCCTCCTCCGGTTGCAGCTCGATCACCAGGCGGTTGGCGACACCGGCCGGATTTTCAGGGAACAGCGGGAACGGCGGGTTGGCGAATTCGATCACAATCTTGGACGAGCGGCGCTGCATGCGTTTGCCGGTGCGCAGGTAGAACGGCACCTTGGACCAGCGCCAGGTGTCGACATAGGTCCGCAGCGCCACAAACGTTTCGGTGGAGCTGCCGGCCGGCACGTTGCGCTCTTCCAGGTAGCCCTGCACTTCCTGGTTGCCGCTCACGCCGCGCACGTACTGGCCGCGCACCGTGTCGCGCGCAATACTGGCCAAGCTGAAACGGCGCAGCGAACGCAGGACCTTCAGCTTCTCATCGCGCACCGCATCGGGCGCCAGGGAGGCAGGCGGCTCCATGGCGACGATGCACAGCAGCTGCAGCAGATGGTTCTGCACCATATCGCGCATGGCGCCGGCACTGTCGTAGAAACCGGCCCGGCTGCCAACGCCCACTTCCTCGGCCACCGTGATCTGGACGCTGGTGATGTTCGGCGCCCGCCACAGGGGTTCCAGGATCGAATTGCCAAAGCGCAGGACCATCAGGTTCTGCACCGTCTCCTTGCCCAGGTAATGGTCGATACGGTAGATCTGCGATTCGGCGAAATGCTTGCCAACCGCCTCGTTGATTTCCACCGCCGACGCCAGATCGCGCCCGAGAGGCTTCTCAAGCACTACGCGCGCATTGCGGTCGACCAGACCGGCTTCGGCCAGCTTGTCGCAGATGGTCGTGAACAGCGACGGCGCCGTCGCCAGGTAAAACACGCGCTCGGCGCCCGGGCGCGAGACCTTGGCCAGGGCCGCCAGGCCTTCCTGCTGCACGTCGACGCGCACATACTCCAACAACTGCAGGAAACCGCGCCAGGCCTCCTCCGCAAAATTTGCCGCGCTGATGAAGGAACGCGAATGCTCCTCGATGAAGGCGAGGTAGGCCGCGCGGTCGAACTCCTGGCGACCGGTGGAAAGAATGCGTGTCGCCGGCGGCAGATTGCCGTGCAGGTGCGCCATGTACAGCGCCGGCAGCAGCTTGCGCATGGCGAGATCGCCCATCCCGCCGAAGATGATCATGTCAAGCGGCAGGCTGGCTTCGGATTGGGCAGTAGTGGTCATGTCGGGACAAAAGTGCAAGTGGGAAGGCACATCATACCCAAAGTCTCCATCGGCGGCAGGACCAGGGGAAACCGCTTTGATAGCGCGATACTTAAAGTTTGCCGCGAATGCTGATGAAGAACTGGCGCGGCGCCCCGCCCTGCAGCGTGGCGAACGTGCCCATGGCATCCGAGGCCACGAAGCCGTTTGATCCGATGGTGGCGAAATACCGCTTGTCGAACAGATTGCTCACGTTCAGTTGCAGGACCAGTTCCTTGAACATGCCGCCCGCCGGGAGCTTGTATCCGGCCGAAAGGTTGCCCAGCCAGTAGGACGGCACCGCGCCGTCGTTCACATAGGTATAGAACCGCTTGCCGGTGTATTTGGCACCCAGCGTGGCAAACCAAGCGGCGTTTTCAAAAGCCAGTTCGCTACTTAACATCTTGCGGGGCGTATCGACCACGTATTTGCCGTTGACAGCAAGCAGTTTGCCGTTATCCATGTAATCCGACTGGTACCTGGAATCGTTCAGGGTTGCGGTGTTGAACCAGCTCAGATCCCGGCTTATCTTCCACACTGCGATGGCTTCCAGCCCCCTGGTCCTGACCTTGCCCACGTTGACGAAGGTGCTGGGGCAGCCGGCAATGCCGACGCAGGTGGCCACACTCAGAAGCCTATCGTCGAAACGGACGCGGTAGAGCGCCAGCGAACCCTGGATGCCGGGCCGCTTGAAGCGGTAGCCGAGGTCCAGATTGGTGGAGGTTTCCGGCTTCAGCGTCGGCTGGCTCCGGTTGACGGCCGCTTGGGTCTGCGAAAAAGGCCCGCTCACGCCCGGCTGGTAAGCACGCATGTTTGACGCGGCCGAGGCAAACACCTCATCGTCCGGGGTGACCGCATAGGTCAGTCCTCCCTGCGGCAGGAAGGTTTTGCTTGCCTGGATCACGCCGCCCGCACGGCTGCCGGCCAGGCTGATCGCGTCGATCCGGACACGAGGGCTCTTGAAGCCCCCGTTGATTTTGAGCTTGCCCTCCATCGCGCTCAGGCTGTCCTGGACGTAAAACTGGCGGGTGACCGTCTCGAAATCCTGTTTGAATCCGGTGCTCATCGGCCCCGACAGGAAGTGGTTCGTGTCTTCCGGTCCCGTCACGGCGTAGAAGTTGCGTGCCAGCGCATGATGGCTGCGCTCGGCCCACAGGCCCGCCGTCAGTTGGTTATTCGCGAAGTTCCAGCTCAGGTCCGAAACCAGGCCGTTGCGCCCGATCGCATATTCCGTGGTGCGGATCGAGATCGGCATCACGGGCGACGAAGCGGTATAGGGCGTGTACCAATGGCCCTGCCCCTGATTTTCGTGGCGGTAGATGGTGGTTTTCAGCTCCACGTTGGGGGCCGGATTCCATTCCAGCGACACCCCGCCCAAATGATCCTTGCGCAGGCCGCGTCCCAGGTAGTAGGCGTCGTCCAGGTTATTCACGGCGCCGTTGAATACTTTGTTGGCAGCGTTCACGGCACGCTGCCAGTCCGGCGCATAGTTATCCCAGTTATAGCCCAGGCGGCCCAACATCTCCAGCGACAGATCCTGGTAGTCGGTTTCCTTGCGGCCCGAGTAGTTATAGAAGGCGCTCATCTGACCGCCGTCAAACCGGTATTCGATGCGCGAATTGAACTGGTCCTGGTCCTGCCCGCCCCACCCCTTCCATTTGTCGGCGCGCTGGCGCGTGCCGCTGATGAAGAACTTGGTATTGCCGCTCATCTGGCCGCTGTCGATGCGCACGAAGGTGCGCGACGTATTGTCGCTGCCCAGGGTCTGCGCGAAATCCAGGCCTCGGCTGTCCGCCGGCGACACTGTGAAGAACTGCACCGTGCCGCCCAGATTACTGGTCGACGCAGTGCCCAGCGCCCCCGCGCCCTGCGACACGGCCACGCGGCCAATATTCTCCGAAGAGATGGCGCGGCTGATATGCAGGCCGTTGTTATTACCGTAGCTCATATCGCCCAACGGCACACCATCCAGCGTAAAGCCAAGCTGGTTCTGATTGAAACCGCGGATGCTGATGCGGGTCGACCATTCGTACGCCCCAAACGGATCGGACGACTGGAAGCTCACGCCCGGCAGCTTTTCCAGCGCTTTCAACGGACTGCCGCCGGGAACTGCCTTGACGATGTCGGCGTGGCTGATACTCTGCGTCTGGCGCGACTGGCCAGCGCCCAGCACTTCGACCACCGGAATAGTGTCAGTTCCAGGATCGCCCGCCGCATACGCGACACCGCCCACCGCCTGCATCAGCATCGCGGCGAGGCACAGTGGATTCAAATAGATTTGCGCATCCATTTTCAATAACGCCCGGCCGCCAGATCGGCCATGTACTGGTCGTATTTGCCGCTGTCTTTCAGCTTGCGCAAACCACGATTGAAGCGTTCGATGTAGCCTGCATTGGCTTTGTCGGCGCGGCGCATGATCAAGCGGTATTGCGTGATATTGTAACGCCCCGGCGCCACAACGATGCCGGCAGCGTCCTCCGGCTTGAACCTGGTGCGCAGAATATACAGGCCGACATCGAGGCTGGCCGGCACGATATCGACGCGCCCGGCCAACAGTTTTCGCAAATTCAGCTCTTCGGTTGGGGCCCGGTCCACGCGGATACCCGGCAGACCTTCGAAACGGTAATCATAGCCCGCCACACCCCCAATACGCAGGCCGGCAAGCTCCTCATCCCTTGTCCAGCGAAAGCTAGTTCCTTTGCGAATGAAAAACACGGACTGCGCTTCGAGCACCGGGTCGCTGAACAGGAAATCCCGCACGCGTTCCGAGTTGTCGCCACCGAGGCTCCAGACCACGGAGCCGTTGACCACGCCCCGCTGCGCTTCGGCATACGCACGCTGCCAGGGCCGGAACACATAATGGACGGTGACCCCCTCCAGCGCAAACGCCTCGGAGACGATGCGCGATACGGCGCCATTGTGCGGCAGCGACTCCGACAGGTATGGCAACCACTCGCCATTACTCAATGTAATAGTCTCTGCCCACGCCATCGGTGCGGCCAGTGCATAAGCCAGGAGAGCCATCCATTTCATTGCCCTAGCATACATCAAGGTTCGGTTTTCATAACGTCTATAGTTGCAAATGATTCTCATTTACAATACGATTATGGGAACTAAGGGGAACCAATTGGACATTACCCGTGACATCCACGCGTCGGGACTGAAGGTCACCGCCGCGCGCCAACGCATCCTTGAACTCTTCCACGCAAGCCCGCAGCAGCACCTGACGGCGGAAGATGTCTATCGCTTGCTTTGGGCCGAGCACAAGGACTTTGGCATGGCGACGGTGTACCGCGTGCTGATGCAATTCGTTGCAGTCGAGATCCTGGTGCGTAACCAGTTTGAAAACAGCCCTGCCCGCTTCGAACTGAACACGGGCAAGCACCACGACCATATGATTTGCACGCGCTGCGGCCGTGTCGAAGAATTCGTCGATCCCGACATCGAGAGGCGTCAGCATGCCGTCGCCCAGCGCAGCGGCTTCGCCCTGGTCGAACATACGCTATCCTTGTACGGCCAGTGCCGGCACTGCGGGAGCGAACGGACGACACCGGCCTGATGACCTGGGCGGGCACTTGACCGTCTGCCGGAAAAATATTTGCCAACGCCTGTCGATTTTGGGCGCCGCCATCCGTCGGAGGAATGAGGCACCGATTGCCTATTCCACCTCAGCCAAGGAGACAGCATGAAACCACAGATCACCCTCAACTTGCCCGTGCAGGACCTGAACAAGTCCAAAGCCTTCTTTTCGGCGCTAGGCTTTACATTCAATGCCCGATTTAGCGGCGACAACGCGGCGTTCATGAGCGTCGTCGGCGACACGATCCAAGCCATGCTGACGACCGAGCCTTTCTTCAAGTCTCTGATCGACAAGCCCTTGGCGCCAGCCAGGGAAGCCAATGAACTCGTCATCTGCCTGAGCTGCGAAAGCCGCGAAGAAGTCGACACCCTCATCGCCAAGGCCGTCGCCGCCGGCGGCCGCACGCCGCATCCCCCGGAAGATCACGGCTTCATGTATGACCAGGGCTTCGAAGACATCGACGGACACCTTTGGAACCTGGTCTGGGTGGCACCGGAAGCTTAAGCTTTCCGCGCGGCGTTCCCTTACCCCGGTTTGTGAACTGACTGGGCGCACTACCGCGTGGCCGGACATTCCCTCATGTATTCCGCGGCGACGCGGTACGATCGCAGCCGACGCCTGCCAGTCGCCGAGAGAAATGGTTAAGCCCGGCGACTAACCGTGGTTTCGACATGCGGTCCCAGTCTTACATGGAAGGACGCGGACGGCCTATCCCCGCGCTCCCTTGCGCCCCCTATCATGGTCCCGAGCATCACCGACACCACGATGAGGAGGAGCCCATGTTTGCCCACAACAAGCGATTGCAGTACACCGTACGCGTCAGCGAAACCAACCCCGGTCTCGCCAACCTGATGCTGGAACAGTTTGGCGGCCCCCAGGGAGAATTGGCAGCCGCGTGCCGCTACTTTACCCAGGCCATCAGCGAGGACGACCCAGGGCGACGCGATATGTTATTCGACATCGCCACCGAAGAACTCAGCCACCTTGAAGTCATCGGCAACATCGTCGTCATGTTGAACAAGGGCGCGAAGGGCCGCCTGGCCGAGGGCGTCGAAGAACAGGGTGAACTGTACCGCGCCATTACGGGCGCCGGCAACGACAGCCACCTGACGCAGCTTCTTTACGGCGGCGGCGCGGCCCTGGTCAACTCGGCAGGCGTGCCGTGGAGTGCAGCCTATATCGATACGATAGGCGAACCGACGGCCGATCTACGCTCCAATATCGCGGCCGAAGCGCGTGCCAAGATCGTCTACGAACGCCTGATCAACCTGACCGAGGATCCCGGCGTTCGGGAAGCGCTCGGCTTCTTGATGACGCGCGAAATCGCGCACCAGAAGTCGTTCGAGAAAGCGCTGTATGCGATCGAGCCGAACTTCCCTCCCGGGAAAATGCCCGGCTCGCCCGAGTTCGCGAACGTCTACTTCGACATGTCGCAAGGCGGGCCGGAGGTTCGCGGGCCGTGGAACGACGGACCGAAGTGGCAAACCGTCAGCGGCCGGGATCAACAGCAAGCGGTCGATGGCGGCGACGGTTCCGCTTCTGCCGCGCTGTCCGAAGACGAAGCCGCCATCTTGGATCAAATGGCTGCGCGCACCATGTCCAACCCGAATGCCGATCCGCTCACCGGTGCGGAACTGGGCGCAGTCAAGTTGCCAGGCAATGGCGATGCACGCGCATCCTGAGCTCAGGCCCAGCCAGATACGGCGCGCCCTTGGCGCCGCGATCTGCCTGGCCGGAGCGCTGGTCGTGCTGCACAAGTTACTGGCCCTGCTTGCCGACTTGCCGCTACCGGCGCAGCAGGCATTGACAGGCGGTTTCTGGGCCGCCGCAGCCACCGCGGCCGGCACCTTGCCAATCATTCTGCCTGGTGCTTTCTCGCAGCGCTGCTATGACGCGGCGCTGGGGCTTGGGGGCGGCATCATGCTGGCGGCAACCTCGTTCTCGTTGGTGCTGCCCGCGCTTGCGGTCAGCCGCGGCAGTGGCGCGGGTCCGTTCAACGCCAGCCTGACGGTTGGCAGCGGCATCATGCTGGGCATGCTGCTGGTCGTCTTGCTCGGCCACCTGGTGCAATCGGAACGGGTGCTGGAAAGCAGCGGAGCCGATGATGGCCCCTCCGCCACCGCGCGTGCATGGTTATTCGTGACGGCTGTCGCCATTCACAACCTGCCCGAGGGTGTCGCCATCGGCGTCGGCTATGGCGGCGTCGATCTCGCCAAAGCCCACACCCTAGCCATGGGGATCGCCATCCAGGACATCCCCGAGGGGCTGGTTGTCGCCCTGGCCTTACGTGGCGTGGGCTACGGCCGCGGTTATGCGGCAGCTTTGGGCGCAGTATCCGGCCTGGTGGAACCGCTCGGGGCCGTCGCAGGCGCCCTGCTGATCGAAGCCAGCACCACGCTCCTGCCCTGGGGACTGGCTGGTGCGGCCGGCGCCATGTTGTACGTCATCTGCCACGACGTTGTACCGGAAGCCCAGCGGCGCGGCCATTGCAATATCGCTTCCAGCGCGCTGGTGGTCGGCTTCATCGTCATGATGGTGCTCGACACAGCGCTTTCATAATGACCGAACGGAGGACCTCATGACTGACGATGCAATCGCCCCAAGAGAACACCTGACTGATTGGCTACGCGACGCGCACGCCATGGAACAACAAGCCGAAGCCATGCTAAAAGCCATGGCGCAACGGCTTGAGCACTATCCGGACCTGCACAGCCGCGTGGTCGAACACCTGGGCGAAACGCGTTGGCAACGCGAGCAGCTGGAAGGCTGCCTGACCCGGCTTGGCAGCAGCCCGTCCACGGTAAAGGACATCACGGGAAAGCTGATGGCTTTTGGAGAAAGCGTCGTGGCGATGATGGCCAGTGATGAAGTAGTCAAGGGAGCAATGGCCGGCTATGTCTTCGAGCACATGGAAATTGCGAGCTACACAGTGCTGATCAAGGCCGCGGACACGGCAGGCGATCTGCAAACCAAGGGCGTCTGCGAACAGATCATCAAGCAGGAAGCCGCAATGGCCGAGTGGCTGCTGCAGCATTTGCCCGCCACGACCAGCAATTTCCTGTCGCGCTCAGCCAGGCCAGGCGTCGAGGCCAAGGTTTGACGCCGATCGATAGCGACGCCAGATGGCGGCGGTTGCCAGGCACTATGCCGGTACGGCAAAAACCAAACGGCGATTCCGCCCCTGGAAAGGTTATTTACCTCAACCAGCCGATGCGCCTCAAATCTGCCTTAATAAAGGCATAGATAACAGGTGCGGCGACCATGCCGGCTGGGCCGAACAGCAGTTCGAAGGTAAACAGCACGATGAGCAGCTCCCATGCCTTGGCGCCTATCTCATGGCCTTGGATACGCGCGTTGAGGAAGTATTCGAGCTTATGGATGAGGACCAAAAAACCCAGTGAGACAAGCGCAGCTGGAAATGCCACACTCAGCGCCAGGGTGCAGATGAGTGCGTTCGATAGCAGATTGCCGACCACCGGAATCAGGCCGAGGAGGAACGTCGCCAGAATCAGTGTTTTGGCGTATGGCAGGTGCCAACCGAGCAGTGGCATGACAATGAGCAGGAACGAGCCAGTCATGAACGCGTTGATGGCGGCAATCTTAGTTTGAGCCCATGCGACGTTCTTGAACGAGTTGGATAGCAGTGCCCACAGGCGGCTCCATTCGGCGAAGAAGACAGGCTGCGGTTCGCTTCCAGCCGCCGACGTTGACAAGCTGACCGCGGCGAGTACGCCTGTAATCCAGCCGATGAGCGTCAGCAGCAGGCTGTGCATAATATGCGACCCCAAGCCTGCCACCACATTGGCATGCTCCTTTAGGGCACCAGCGGCCATTGCGCGCAGTTCCAATAACGAATCAGGGAGGTACACCGCCAAGCCCTCCGGCAGATATTGTTTTACTTGCGACACGGTCTCCGCCAGCGTGAGCATGAACGCGCGCAGGGATTCGCCACCAAGGAATTGGGCAACCAGGACGCTGGTCACGGCCAACACCGCCAGCGAACCCACGCCGACGATGACGCCGGACAGCAGTTCGTGCGAAAGCAACTTGCGATTACGGTCCCAGCGGCGCAACCTTGTCAGCAAGGTGCGCGTGAGCACGAAGGCTAGCAGCCCGGCCAGCAAGGCCGGAACGGTGTGCACAACCAGGGCGCCGAGGATACAGAGGGTAAATAGGCCGCCAGCCACCATGTGAGGGACGGAGATTTTATGCTCAGTGCTGATAGTATTCAATCGGACGATTCCATGACTTGTTTGAGGCGAGCTTGCACGCGCGACTTTGGACCTGCTGTGGGGCGCTTTCCTTTGCTTGGTCAGAATCCACCTTCCAATGCGTTTGGCGCCCCCCAGGGGATATATCAAGCACTATTTGAGGGCCTCTTCTTCATTTTTTCAACCTTCGCCTTTAGCTTTTCGTGGGCCAGAATTTCTCGCACCAGGTTCCATACGGTTTCAGGCATTGGGCGATGATCATTGGACGACTCAGGAAGCAGCCATTTGTCCAGCGTTCGTCGCGCGCAACCAAGCCGGACAGCGAATGCATCCCGCGTCATGCCCAGTTCCACCATAGCCGACAGTAAAAACTCATTTTGCGTCATTAGCTGTCTGTATGTATATCCCCTGTGGGGATAGTACATCATTACATCGATTCAAGGCCACTGGGTATGGCATGACCACGGATGGCAATGGCAACCTGGGCATTGGTACCAAGGCTACGCGCGTCCGAGGCCCCTAGTAATCGTTGAGATTCCAGGTCACTGGAGTTAGCACCAAAATGAATGGGAATGGTCACGTGGACATTGGGAACGGTAAGTCTGGTCGGGAATTTACTTCCAGCCTACGCGCTTCGTCGGACATGCACCGCCGCCATAAAGTTCGCAGGCCCTTCCGGACCGCGAAATTATCCAACGGCAACGAGGCTGGATTTTGCTGTTCAGGTCAAAACTAATACCCCGTTTGCAGGCGGTCCAAGAATCAAAGGGCAACGGCTTTGCATGCCGTTTTATGCTGGGGACTCAACACTTAGTTCCTGCTACCAAATTGCTAGTGCTGAGTTTTCCTCCGGTTTGTGCGTACGGAGTCAACTTTCTGCCACGGGCTTGACCAGCTGTACAACCACCTTGCCTTTTGCCCTGCCTTGCCCCAGGTATGCGAGCCCTTCCTTCGCCTGTGCAAATGGGAATACTTTATCGACGACAGGATGCAAGCGTGACGCTGCAAGATGTTCGCCGATTTTTGCCAATCGCTCGCCATCAGGTCGCACGAACAGGAACGAGTAGTTGGCACCACGCTTCTTTGCCATGCGAATGATTTTTCGGCTCAATAGGCTGAACACGAACTTCATCAGAAAATTCATTCCGCGCTTCTGGGCGAATGCCGCGTCGGGCGGTCCTATCAAGGAAACGATGCTGCTGCCCGGCCTGACGACCTGCAGCGACTTTTCCAGTTCGCCGCCGCGCAGTGTGCCAAGCACCACGTCGTAGTCACGCAGAAGCTCTTCGAATTGTTGCTTCTTGTAGTCGACCACTTCGTCCGCACCGAGCTGACGAACGAATTGCACATTCGGCGTGCTGGTCGTCGTCGCGACTTTTGCGCCGAGCAGCTTGGCCAGCTGGATCGCAAACGAGCCAATGCCACCGGCGCCTGCAGGAATCAATACTTTCTGGCCCGGCTGCACCTTGGCTCGTTCAGCCAGCGCTTGCCACGATGTGAGCCCCACCATCGGCACCGACGCAGCCTGTACAAAGTCCAGGTTCTCCGGCTTGAGCGCAGCAGCGTGCTCGGGCACCGCCGCGTACTCCGCTAGCGCGCCGACGCCCAGGTCGAAGGTGCTGGCGAACACCGCGTCGCCAACCTTGAAGCGGGTCACACGGCTCCCTACCTCGACGACAACGCCCGCAAGATCGCTGCCCATCGTCGCCGGCAGCTGCAGTTTGATGATAGGTTTAAAGCTTCCCGTTGGGATCACGTTATCGATCGGATTCAAGCCTGCCGCGTGGACCTGGACCAGGATTTCATCCGGCCTGATGGTTGGCCGCGGAAGGTCCGCGAACTCGACATGCTTTGCGCCGCCGTAACGCTTTAAGACTAATGCTTTCATTGTGTGGTTCCCTGGTGAGTGGCGAATGAGTGCTTCGGACCTGCGCAGCGCGTTACGCCAGACTCAGGTCCCTGCGCAGCCCGGCATCGACCAGCCGCGCTGGTGCGAACGAGCGCAGCAATCGCAGGCGCTTTGCAAGAACACCAGCGGTGTAGCGCAGTTTGGGCCTGCGAGCCAGCGCTGCTTCCAATACCGTTTCGGCAACCACACCCGGCCCTTCAGCGCCGGCCATCGCTTCCTGCACCCGGCGGGCGACGACGTCACGTACTTCGCCGTACGCTTCCAGCTTGGCATCAGGCTCCAGTAAGTTGGCGTCGAATGGCGTCTTGGTATACGCCGGCTCGATCACGATTGACCGGATGCCCCAGTTACGCAATTCGTGGTCCAGCGATTCCGAGTAGCCTTCAATGGCATGCTTGCTGGCCGCATACAGCGCACCGTATGGCATAGGCAGAAAACCCAGCACGGAACCGATGTGCACAATGCGTCCTGTTCCTCTCGCCCGCATGTGGGGCAGCACTGCGCGCGTCATGCGTACCACGCCAAAAAAGTTGGTGTCGAAGATCGCCTGAGCTTGTTTGATCGAGCTTTCCTCAGCCCCCGCGGGAGCTACACCGAACCCGGCGTTATTGACCAGCAAGTCAATGCCGCCTTCAGCCGCAATCACGGTCGCGACCGCGGCGCGCACCGAATCGTCGCTGGTGACATCGAGCGACAACATCTGGAACGTCGCCTGCGCCCCTTGGGTGCCCCGCCGGCTGGTGCCATACACCTTGAAGCCGGCTCGCGACAGGCGCGTTGCCGTCGCCTCGCCAATCCCGGACGAAGCGCCGGTAACCAAAGCGATTTTTTTCATTGCGCCAGTTCCTCTCACGTTGAATAAAATATGATGCACATCATATTCATTATTAAAAAAATGGGCCAACCACTGGCCCTACCTCACTTTGCGACCGGTGAAAATTGTTTAAGCGCGGCAGCGCAAAGTGCCTGCGACAGCTTGGGATCATCGACCGCCCGCGCCACCATTGTTGTGCCAATCAAGGCACACACCAGCGCCATTGCCCGCTCATGCGCCTGGGGCTGCCCCCAGTCCGGCAATTGACGCGCAAACAAATCGATCATTTCCTTGATGTGGATGGTCGCCGCGCGCCTGACTTCCGGCGCCTGCCTCGGCATCTCCGATCCCAGCGCAGAGACCGGACAACCGGTCTCGATCGCCGCTATGTGCTCTGGAGACAGATAAGCCTGCATCATTGCCTGCAGCGCTTGCCCCGGCGGAGCCGCCGCCGCGACACGAGCTGCCAGCGCAACCGATTCGGCACCAGCGCGATCCCCTGCTTCTGCAAGCAGCGCATCGCGCGATTCAAAGTGCGCATAGAAGCCGCCGTGCGTCAGGCCAGCCTCTTTCATGATGTCGGCCACACCGGTACCGCTGTAGCCGGTGCGGCGAATGGCGCGCGCAGCGACTTCCACGATACGTTCGTGCGTTTCTTCTTTGCGACTTGGCAACGTTGATGTGTTAGATTTCTTCCGCATGATGGTCATCATATACCATTTCCGCGAAATGCGCATAAATCGTGAAGAGTCCAGGCAATTCCGGAGGGCCCCGCACAACCTGCGCGTTGGCCCGGCTTTCAGGAGCTGCCGAGCCAGAAGCAATCAAACAGTCGCTTGCCTTGCTTGGATTAGTCCATAACATGTGCATAAAGACCGGTGCGAGTAACACTTGCGTCATGGCCGCAATGTCCTGCAGTTCGAATTCATTGTTTGCGAGACCTCGGTTCAGCGCAAAACTAATCAGACTACTCCCGCGGC
The DNA here is from genome assembly GCF_000425385.1 of Pseudoduganella violaceinigra DSM 15887. Lineage (GTDB taxonomy): Bacteria > Pseudomonadota > Gammaproteobacteria > Burkholderiales > Burkholderiaceae_D > Rugamonas > Rugamonas violaceinigra. Next base: position 351,744 of record NZ_KE384357.1, read on the forward strand.
GAATCACCTCATTGTTGTAGCATTGTGTCAACTCAGGGAAGTTTCCTCCCTCCGCCAAGATGAGCCTTGTGAGTCCAGCCAGTGAACCCGCCGACGATCCGAGTAGCCATCCCGTCAGCAACTTGACCAGGAACTCAGAACTGCATCCTTCGAATTCCCGACCGCACATCTCGGCATCGTTTAGGATACTGTCAAGAGTGCCTTGTACCACCGCCGAAAACAACGCGGCTTTATTGGAACAGTATAGATACAGCGTCCCCTTCGACACTCCCACCTCTTTTGCCACGTCTTCCAAACGCGTACCGGCATACCCACGCTCGCTAAAATGCCGCCAGGCCGCTGCCAGCAATTCGGGGGGGCGTGCATTCTTGCGCCGCGCCCAACGGGGTTTCGAAGGCTGATGCTCTAAATTTTGACTCATCTTCAATGGTGTCTCATCCAGCACTAGAATTCTGCTTCTTCCATATTCGGCATCAAAGTTTGTGGCTGGCTCGAGAACGCCGCGACTCAAAGCCTCTCCATTCACACAATTTTTGTTTGGGCCGATGCCTGGGTCGCACTTCAGCAATTTCTCGAGTTCAGGCGCCTCGCTCTCGCTGGCCGCGAAAGTGCAGCCCTGAAGGCCAATTACCCCAGTGCGTAGCGTTCATACTGCCGTGGCTCGGCCAGGCTTCGCGGAATCGACAGGGAACCACGCCCTGGCAACACTGCGCGATGGTCGCGGCTGGCCAAAATCTCTTCCAGTCCGTCCCGCAGGTATTGGCCCAGGGTCGGCTGTCGTACCCTGCCGCCGACCAGGAAACTCCCTTCGAGCACCAGGCCATCCTCGAATTGCACACGTACCTGGCATGCGGCTTTGCGCAGAGTGGCCTTCGACCATTCCGTCACCAGATACTCCGCCGCCCTTAGGTCGTTCACGATCCCACTTGGCGCGTGCTGTCGCGACGCAGGTGAACTTTGCAGATTTCAATCAGCTCGTCCATAAGCACTCCTCGTTTCATTTGGCGGCACGGCGTGCGCGCAGCGCGTCGCCACGCACGCCGCCATGCAAGCGTTGCACCCTGCCCTCGCTGCGGCCGGCCGCCAGCCTGAACAGGCCGTACGCGGCGCGCATGCGTTCGGCCTGCTCATGCAGGCTGTCGGCAGCCGCTGCGGCCTGTTCCACCATGGCGGCGTTCTGCTGGGTATTGCGGTCCATTTCCGCCACGGCGCGGTTGATATGGTCAATTCCGCTGCTTTGCTCAGCGCTGGCGGCGGCCATATCGGCCATGATGCCCTCGATCTGGCGCACCGAAGCCACAATGCTGTCCATGGTGGCACCGGCCTCGCCCACCAGGCGGTCGCCCACTTCCAGCTGCTGCACGGTAGCATCGATCAGGCGCTTGATATCCTTGGCTGCACCAGCGGAACGCTGCGCAAGGCTGCGCACTTCGCTCGCCACCACGGCAAAGCCCCTGCCCTGCTCGCCGGCCTTGGCCGCTTCCACCGACGCATTCAGGGCCAGCAGGTTGGTCTGAAAGGCTATGCCATCAATCAGTCCGATGAATTCCTCGATGCTCTTGCCGGCCTTGCTGATTTCTCTGCTGCGCAAAGCGCGCTCGGCCTGTTCTACCTCGTGCCGCAACGGCTTGCGGCGCACCGACAAGTAGCCGGTTGCGATGCCCCCCCTCCAGCATCGGAGTTACGCTAGCTTCTACCCAATAGTAGCCTCCGTCTTTGCGCCGGTTCTTGACCAGGCCAGTCCACGGCAATCCCGATTGCAGGGTGTGCCACATGTCGTAGAAGGCTTCTGGCGGCATGTCGGGATGGAGCACCAGGTTGTGCGGGGCGCCAATCAGTTCCTGTTCGCTGAAGCCGCTCACTTCGATGAAGTACGGATTGACGTAAGTAATTCGCCCATTCAAGTCAGTCTTCGATACGATGTATTTGCCGTCGGCCACCGGGAACTCAATACCGGTCACAGGGAGGTTGTTTCGCATAATATTTGGTCAAAATTCGCTCGAGTTGATCGGCGCCGGTTCCGCATCTGCCACGTTTTGATGAATGGGCAAGCGGCCCCTGTGGTCGAGTCGGAAGAAGTCAATCGCCGGCTGGAACGGCGAGGTATGCACCTCTTCGCGGCCTCCGCGCGTTGGCAATTCGGCGGCGGGCTGTTTGACGGCAGTAGTCATGCCAGGTCTCCTCATCATGGTCCGCCCTCCGTGGGAACAGCACCAGTTGCTGGCGGCGGCAAACTGGCGCGCAAACGCCGGAATTCGGGCGACAGGCGCAACGCGGCGCGGCCCGCCTCCTGCAATTGCCTGACCTGCCATGGCAGGATGGTCAACGCAGTCGGCACCTGGAGCAGGCGGCTACGCGTTGCCCCGTCCTGAACTTGCCGCAGGCTGACACTAATGATGTAAAGATCGGCATCGGCGGCAAACGGGCTGTCTGCCTGGCCGCGCAAGGACAGCAGCTCATTCCTCCAGCGCTCGGCGTTATCACTCATCTCCGCCAGCGTCTCGCTAGTGGCGCGCGAGCCCGCGCCAAACACCAGCGCATTGAGCACCTGTCCAGTACCGGGGACCTGGTCGCTGCGATCGATGCGCTCGCCCAAATCACGCTCCGAATTCACGCTCACCAGCACGATCTTGTGCACCGAGCCGGTCGGCAGGTGCTTGAAGGCGGCATCCAGCCGACCGCTGGCCACGGCACGCACCAGCAGGCCGCGCACACCGAGGTTATCAATCAGGCCGCCGTCGACCAAGTGGAGGTACGGTCGCTCGTCTGCATCAAGGTAGCTGTGCACACTGGCTTGCAAGAGGCGCGCCTGCAGGTTGCTTTGCTCGGCCACGCTGGCCGCCAGTTGCTGCGTCTGCGGGCACTGGCCGGCATAGTTGCGCAGGGTGATCGGGCTCAACAGCAAGGGCACCGCCGATGAAGCCGCAACCGCGTAGGACAGCGGGACGCTGCCCAGGTCGGAGCAGATCAGCCCGAACTGAGCCGACGTGAACTCGAACGGCGCGCCCGTTGTCAGGTCCGTGGCCGTGACCAGCAGGCGGGGGCCAGCACGCCCGCCTTTCAGGTCGGCGAACGTGCGACCACGATACAGTTTGTCGAGCTTTTCCGCGAGAACGTTGCTGCGGCCGTACCACGGTGAGCTGATCCGGTACAGCGAGTGCGGCGACAATGCGTGGCTGATGACTCCGCCCTGGAAGTCCTGCAGCAGGAACTCGTCTTCGAACCGGCTGAATGTTTCATCGCCAAAGGCCGCGTAGTAAGTCGCCAGGACGCTGCCGCCCGACACCCCGCTGATCAGCCCCATTTCGTCCATCAAGGTGGTCTGCCGCCCCTCCCAATGGAAACTGCTCGCTTTGAGCTCGCGCAGGACGCCAAGACCGAAGGCGGCAGCGCGGGCGCCACCTCCGGACAGCGCGACGGCGCCGACGATGGACGAGTTACCGTTGTCCTCAGCCATCAACCGCGTCGACGCCGGTTCAGTGCTGGTGACGAGCGGCTGATTGACCCAGGGCTTCATGCTGGAGCAGGCCGCCAGCCACAAGAAGGCGGTTGCCGTGGCAAGCCGGCGCAGGCAGCGTATCGCCGGATGGGGGAATGGCTGGCAGTTCACTGTCGCTCCTAGTGCGCGAGCCAGGGAGCCAGGCCCCGCAGCGTGTCTTCGTCCAGCTGGCCTGCCGCCCCTGCCAAGCGCAAGCGCCCCAGCAGGTAGTCGGCGCGGCCCTGCACCAAGTCCAGCTCGGCGGCAAACAGCCGCTGCTGCGCATCCAGCACGTCAAGTGCCGTGCGCGTACCCACGTCTCGGCCGCGTGTAGTGGCCTCCAGCGCGCTGCGCGCCGACTGTAGCGCCTGCTCTTGGGCCGCGATGCGCGAAACGCCGGTCGTCACCGCCAGGTATCCCTCTTGCACCTTCAGGCGCACGTCGCGCTGGGCCGCCGCCAGCTCCTGCTCGGCTTGCGAAAGACGCGCCACGGATTCGCGCTGGCGCGAATCGAGCGCACCGCCCGCATATAGCGGCACGTTCAACACCAGGCCGATCGCGCCGGTACGGTCGCCATCAGGCGCCACCAGTGGCGACAGGCTGCCGCTTTGCTGCTTGGCACCGTAGCTGGCAACCAGTTCCAGGGTCGGCCGGCCCGACAGGCGGTGTTTTGCCAGTTCGGCGCTGGCCATGGTGCGCTCGGATTGTTTGGCCAGCACCAAGGTATTGTTGTGCTCGCCACGCTGCTGCCAGTCGTTCAGCGCTGCCGGCTCCGGTGGCAGCGGCACGAAACGCGCGGCCAGCGGCGCCAGGTGCTGCGGCGCCACGCCGGTCGTTTCCTGGAACTGCGCTCGGCGCAGTTCCAGCAGCGACTGCGCGGCCACTTCACGGGTAACGACACCGTCCAGCCGCGCCTGGGCCTCCTCTACGTCGGTGATGCGCCCCTGACCGACCTCAAAACGGGCCTGTGCGCGGTCGCGCTGGTGGCGCACCGCATTCAACTCCGCCTGCACCACACGCAGTGTCTCCTCCGCGACCAGCACGCCAAAATAGGCTTCCGCAACACGCAGCGCCAGCCCCTGGCGGGCAGCCGTGAACTGGGTTTGCGCCAGTGTTGACTGTTCGTGCATCTGACGCTTGTTGGCAGCTGCGCTGCGGTCATACAGCGGCTGGGCCAACTGCACGCTGGCCTGTCGCGCTGTTCCGCTGCTGCTTTCAGGCATCAGGAGCGATGCCGGCGGTGCCACCTCTCCGCTTTGGCGGTTGTGGATACGGCTGGCGCCAGCCACCAGGTTTACCCGCGGCAGCAACAGGGCATCGCCCTGCACCGCTTTCTCACGCCCCGCCGCCAGGGCATAGTCGGACGCCTGGCTGGCCGGATCATTCACCAGCGCCTGGCGAAAGGCGTCCGCCACGTCCATCGCCATAGCGGAAGCGCCGTGCAGCACCAGCAACAGGCCCAAAGCGGCGGGCAAGGTCTTCAGTTTCATCGTCATTGGAAATTCTCCTTAGGCGGTTGCCGGGCGCTGGGCACGGTATACCGCCGCATACAGGGCCGGCAGGAAGATCAGGGTCAGCAAGGTGGCTACGGTCAGGCCGCCCATGATGGCCCAGGCCATCGGGCCCCAGAACACCGAGTGGGTCAGCGGAATCATTGCCAGGATGGCTGCCAGCGCGGTCAGCACGATCGGACGCAGCCGGCGTACCGCGGATTCGACAATGGCATGCCAAAGCGGCGTGCCTTTGGTCACGTCTTCGTCGATCTGCACGACCAGAATCACCGAATTGCGGATGATCATGCCTGCCAGCGCAATGACGCCCAGCATTGCGACGAAGCCAAACGGAATCTGGAAGGCAGCCATGATCAGGGACACGCCAATCAGGCCAAGCGGCGCGGTCAACAACACCAGGGCCATCTTCTTCATGTTTTGCAGTTGCACCATCAGCAGCAACAGCACGACCACGACGGTCACCGGCATCACCGCAAACACGGAAGCCTGAGCTTTGGCGCTCGATTCGGCGGCGCCGCCTACTTCGATGCCGTAGCCGATCGGCAGTTCCTTGTTCAACGCGTCCAGTTGGGGCGTCAGGGCGTTCGTGACGTCCGGCGCCTGCGCTCCCGAGATATCAGCACGAACGGTCAGGGTCGGAATGCGGTTGCGCCGCCACAGCACACTCTCTTCGCTGTCCAACGTGATGCGCGCCAACTGCGACACCGGCACAAACTTCCCTTCGCGCAAGTAGATCTTGGCATCCTTCAGGTTATTCAGGTCGGTGCGTTCGGCGGCCACCAGGCGGGCCATCACGGCGATCGACTGGTCTTCTTCGCGATAGTGGGTCACCGTGGTGCCGGACAGCGATGCCTGCAGGGCCGCCTTGATTTGCACCGAGCTCACACCTAGCGCCCGCGCTTTATCCTGGTCGACATCCACCCGTACACGCTTCACACGCTCGCCCCAGTCTTCGTTCACGGCTCGCACGTGCGGGTTGCTGCGTACGATCGCGCCGACCTTGGCGGCAATTTCGCGCACTTTGGCCGGTTCGTTACCGTACACACGGAACTGCACCGGGTAGCCAACGGGCGGACCGTTTTCGAGCCGGTTGACGCGGCCACGCACGTTGGCAAAGCGTTCGTCCAGCAGCTTGCGCAGCCTGGCCACCGCACGCTCACGCGCCTCCCCGCCCTTGGTCATGATCATCATCTCGCCCAGGTTCAGGTTCGGCGTCTGCACATCCAGCGGCAGATAGAAGCGCGGTGCGCCTTCGCCGACGAAACTGGTGACGGCCTCGATATCGGGATCAGCCTTGAGCGCCTGCTCCAGCGCGCGTACTTCACGCTCGCTTGCTTCAAAGGTAGAGGCTTCCGGCATCCACAGGTCAACCATCACTTCGGGCCTGTCGGAAGCCGGGAAAAACTGCTGCGGCACCGCCTTGAATATCGCCAGCGAGGCAACAAAAGCGGCCAGCGTGACGGCAATCACCCAGCCGCGACGGCGCAGGCAAAAGTCGACGAAACCACGGAACTTGACGTAGAAGCCGCGCTGGTAAACCGCTTCCTCATCATGGTGGGCATGCGCCTCCTCCTTCAGCAGCTTGAAGCCGATATACGGCGTGAACAGCACAGCCACTACCCACGACAGGATCAGCGAGATACCGACCACCTGGAACAGGGAATAGACGTATTCGCCGGTACCGGACTTGGCAAAGCCAACCGGGAGGAAGCCGGCGGCCGTGATCAGGGTACCCGTCAGCATCGGGAAGGCGGTAGCCGTGTAGGCGAAGGTGGCGGCGCGGAACTTGTCCCAGCCCTGCTCCAGCTTGAGCTGCATCATCTCCACCGCGATGATGGCATCGTCCACCAGCAGGCCCAAGGCAATGATCAATGCGCCGAGCGAAATGCGCTGCAGTTCGATCCCCATCAGGTACATCGCGAGGAAGGTCATGCCAAGCACCAGGGGAATGCATAGCGCTACCACGAGCCCTGGACGCATGCCGAGCGACAGGAAACTCACTGCCAGCACAATCAGTACCGCTTCGGCCAGGCTCTTCTTGAATTCGTGCACGGACTCCTCGACCACGCGCGGCTGGTCGCTGATCGCATGTAGTTCTACCCCGACAGGAATGCTGGCCTGAATGCGCTTGACCGTGGCGTCGAGCTGGTGGCCCAGGCTGATCACGTCGCCCCCCTTGCGCATGCTGACCGCGAGGCCCAGTGCGGGATGTCCATTAAAACGCATCCGCATGACAGCGGGCTCCGCAAATCCGCGCATCACTTCAGCGATATCGCCCAACCGGAAAGTGCGTTGTCCGGCACGGATGCCGATGGCGCGGATGTTTTCCACCGAATCGAATTCGCCGCTGACGGTAATGCGCACCTGCTCAGCGTTGGTCTGCACCGTGCCGGCGGCCGCCACTGCATTGGCTTGCGCCAGCGTCGCGCCAATCATTGCAGGGTCCAGGCCGAGGGAAGCCAACTTGGCGGTCGACATCTCGACAAAGATCTTTTCCTCCTGCTTGCCCACCAGCTCCACCTTGTTGACGTCGCCGACGCGCAGGAATTCGTTGCGCGCCGCATCGGCCATCTTACGCAGGTCCGCGTAGTCGTAGCCGTCGCCGGTGATGGCGTACATATTGCCGTAGGTGTCGCCGAATTCGTCGTTAAAGAATGGGCCCTGAACGCCTTGCGGCAGCGTATGACCAACATCGGCCAGCTTCTTGCGGATCTGGTACCACACGTCCGGCACCTTCGACGGCGGCACCGCTTCGCGCAAATTGATCTTGATCAGCGTCTCGCCTGGCTTGACATAGGTCGACATGTAGTCGATTTCCGCCACGCCTTGCAGCTTGCGCTCCAGCGGGTCGGTCACCTGGTCCGCCATCTGCTGCGCCGAACTGCCCGGCCAGTTCGTTTGCACTACCATCGTCTTGATGGTGAAGTCAGGGTCTTCCTTTTGACCGAGACGGGTATAGGCGAGGATGCCGGTCACCGACAGCAACAACAGCAGGAAGGCAATCATCTGCTGGTGCTTCAGCGCCCACTCGGACAGATTGAGTCCTTTCATTTGGCGCCTCCCGCCAGCAGCACATGCTGGCCTGGCTGCAGCATGTGCACGCCGGCCGTCACCACAGTTTCACCGCCTGCCAGTCCGCCCGTCACCAGCACGCTGTCGTTCTGCGCGCTGCCGAGTTTCACATCCCGCGCCGCGACCTTATTGGTTTTCGGGTCGACAATCCAGACCGTGCGTTTGCCGTCGCCGTCGCCGTCGCCGTCGATGATCGCCGTCAGCGGCAGGCGGATCGCGCGCTTGCCTTCCACATCCGGCGCCAGCACCGACGCCGTCATACCAAGTCGCAACAACGCCGGGTCAGGCTGAACGATCGAGATGCGCGCAGAATAGGTGCGGGTCACGCTGTCCGTGTCCGGCGCAAGTTCGCGCAAGGTGCCTTCCCAGCTTTTTCCTGGATGGGCCCACACCGAAACCTGCAGCTTGCGCGCCAGGCGCAGTTCGTCGACGCGCGACTCGGGAATGCTGATCGCCACCTCGCGTTCGCCATCCGATGCCACGACAGCAACTGGCTGTCCAGCGGCAACGACTTGTCCGGCTTCGGCGTGCAGCGCGCTGACCACGCCATCGCGGTCCGCCAGCAAGGTGGTATAGCCGCGCTGGTTAGCGTTCAATTGCTGGCGCGCCAGGGCGGCGCGCAATTGCGACTCAGCCTGCTGCAATGCAAGGCGCTGGTGCTCCACTTCGGCCTGCGAGGCAAATTGACGTGCCTGCAGCGCCTCGGCGCGCTGCACATCGACCTTGGCCTGTTCGACACGGCTGCGCGCGCCATCCACATCGGCGCCGGCGGCAGCCAGTTGCAGGCTTTCCTGCGCGGGATCCAGCTGCATCAGCGGCTGGCCACGCTTGACATGGCTGCCCACCTCCACCAGGCGTGCCACGATCTTGCCGCCAGTACGGAAGCCTAGCTGGCTTTCGTAGCGCGCCCGGATCTCGCCGGAATAGCTGGCGCCAACGGTGCCGTCACTCTGCCCGGCCACGACGGTGCGCACCGGACGCACCTCCTCATGCTTGGCAACTGGGGGTTTGGAACAACCTGCCAACACGCTTGCTACGGCGATTACCAGGGCGGCCTTTCGAAAATTCAGGTTCACTTGAGATGTCCTCCGATGTCAGATGGAGCTCAATATACACCATAACGACGCACATGTCATTATGACGTTTGAGTCAAATTGACATTGAGGACATTTTTCCGAAATGCAAGAAGACGCAGCGGCAGGCGCTTAGCGCCGGCCGCGGGTCGAGATGGTGAGGACGAAGAGGAAGGAGGGTCTGGCGGAAGGGGAGCGTCAGGCTGCAGCATCAACCTGGCTTGCGGCGCGAGCCTGCGCGCGCGCCAGCAGAGAATCGGCAGCTGGCGTCAATTTCGGCAATGGCCCGCTGGCGACCTGCTCAGCCGCCGCCGCCGGCATGCCAAGCATGCGCATCAAGGCGGCAATGACCTGGTCGGGATAGTCTTTGGGCACGCGGCTGCGCGCCATCCGGTCCAGCGCAGCCAAGCCGGCCCCGGCCACCATGTCAAGCACGATGTCCAGCGGCGCGCTGGTGAACACGCCCTGCTTCTGCCCCTCGGTCAGGTCATCCGGCAGATAGCGGAACGTGTCATTGTGCTGCCTCAGCATGCGCAAGCCGGCGGCGGACAGGAACCGCGCCAGCAGGCGATGGGCACGCGCGAGATGCAGGTAACAGCGCATGCCGGTCGCCACGCGGCGTGCCGGGTCAGCGATATCGCCCACCACCGGTTCAATCAACTGGACCATTTCGCCGCTCAACTCCTCGGCAACGGCAATCAGCAACTCCTCGTTGCTGCGGAAATAGTTGTAGAACGAACCCTGCGACACCCCGGCTGCATCGCGCACATCCGGGATCACGCTGGCACCGACGCCTTTTTCAGCAAACACAATCATGGCGCTTTCGATGAGACGCTGGCGCATACGCTCGCGGCGCTCTGCGGCCACACGCGGACGATGGTCATTGGTCTTGGCTGGCATAGTCTGTCCGGTCGATGGAAACGCGGCGATCATACCAGATCACGCCGGTCCCGCAGCATCAAACAACTGGGTACGCCGCAACAGCGAATCGGGCGGCAGTTCAAAGCCTGGCAGCGGCAACGACGCGAGCCGGGCCGCCTCCTCCGTCTCCACTCCCAACACACGCAGCATGGCGCGCGCACTGGCGTCGGGATAGTCGGGGTCCAGCGGCGCCTGGGCGGTCGAATAGGCAGCGCTGAGTACCACCCCAGCCAACATATCACTGCCGATTTTCTGCCCGGCGTCACCGAAACGGCGCTGCGCCACACCCTGCTCCACGTCGCGCGCCAGAAAGCGCGCGCCGAGCAAGCTGTGGTTGGCCGCCGGATACGGCAGGCGCGCCATAAAGGTCCCATACAGCGGGAAACGCCGTACCGCGTGCAGCAGCAGCCGGGTACCGCAAGCAATGCGCTCGGCTGGGTCTTCGCACTGCTGCACCACAGGGTCAATGGCACGCAGCAGCTCGTCATTGATTTCACTGGCCACAGCGGCCAGCAGCTCCTCGTTGGTTCGAAAGTAGTTATAGAAGGATCCGCGCGCCATGCCGGCGTGCGCGATGACGTCGTCGATAACGGCCTGCGGCCCCTTTTGCGCAAATACCAGCAAGGCGCTTTCCAGCAGCCTGGCGCGGGTCTTCTCGCGTCGCTTGGCAGCCACGCGGGTGCGGTGATTCTGGTTGTCTTCAATATTCATAGTCGTCGCTTTCCAGGTCATTGTACGCAAATTCGTATTGACACGCCAGTCATTATGACGGTATCGTCACTACCACCAAGGAAGCGACGGCATCACGTGTTGGCCGCCGCACTAACAGGAGACCCTATGAAACAAGCACTCCCGGAGGCGCTGCAGAGCCCGCCGGCTTACCCGGAAAACGCACTTCCACCAGGCGTCCAGCCGCTGGCGCGTCCAACGCCATTGGTCAAGGCACAATCGCTGGCTTTCCTGATGTTCGAAAAGGCCGACCTGGCGGCAACGCAGGCGTTCCTGACCGATTTCGGCATGCTGCCCGTCGAGAACAGCGACCGTCAGCTCATCATGCGCGGCCACGGTACCGCGCCGCTGATCTACTTTGCGCGGCAGGGTACGCGGTCGCGCTACCTGGGCGCCGCGTTCACCGTCGCCTCGGAAGCACAGTTGTGCATCCTGGAAGCCGAAGCCGGGGCGCGCCGGCTCGATGCCAATGAACTTCCCGGCGGCGGCAGCGGCGTCGAACTGGTCGACCCGGCTGGCAACCTGCTGTGGCTGGTGACCAACCAAGCCGCCGTGCCGGCACAGCCGCTACGCGCGCCCTTGCATCCGCACACCAATTGCCACCATGAGACGCGCCGTATCAATGCCACCGTGCGTCCCCCACTGGAACCCGCCGCGGTCACCAAGCTTGGCCACGTGGTGCTGCAGACGATCGATTTTGCTGGCATGGCGGCCTGGTATATGCGCCACCTGGGCCTGATTCCGACCGACGTACAGTTTCTGGCGGATGGCGCGCCCAATCTGGCCTTCTTCCGCCTCGACCTGGGCGCGGCCCCGGCCGACCATCATAGCTTCGTGCTGGCCGGCGGCATCGAGGAAAAGTACGAACACAGCGCCTATGAAGTGGTCGACCTCGACGCGCTTGGTCAAGGCCAGAACGTGTTGCGCGCCAGGGGCCACCGCCACATGTGGGGCATTGGCCGGCACATCCTGGGCAGCCAATTGTTCGACTACTGGTATGACCCGGACGGCATGGAGTTCGAACACTACACCGACGGCGACGTCTTCACCGCGTCGCATCCCACGCACTACGTGCCGCTGCAACTGTCCGGTATCTGGGCCTGGGGCGACGACGTGCCCGCCTCCATGGGCGTCAAGCGCGACCTTGGCACGATTTTCAAGGTGCTGCGCCTGCTCTGGCAGGGGCGCCTAACGGTCAGCCGCCTCAAGCTGCTGGGCAGCGCAATGAGCACCCCGCGTCCATGGCTGTAATGCCTGGACGCCATCCAATATCACAAGGAGTTAATTATGGCAGTCCAAGTCGTCCATTATGCGCAGGACGGAATTTCCGCATGGGGTGTACTGCACGGCCAGCGTATCGCGCCCTTGCCCGGCCGCTATGCCAGCACCGCCGACTTTGTTCGCGACGGTCTGGACGAGGCCTGGGCCAGCACGCCGGCGCAAGCCAGCATCGCGCTCGAGGCAGTGACGCTGCTGGCGCCCATCACCCGCGACCGCCAGTTCATCTGCCAGGGCATCAACTATGCGAGCCATGTGCGCGAATCCGGCATGGACCCGGATCGCATTCCCTTCAATACCCTGTTCACCAAGGCGCCATCCTGCATCGCCCCGGCCGACACCGACATCGTACGGCCGGCCCACGTGAAACTGCTTGATTACGAAGTTGAGCTGGGCCTGGTGTTGCGGCGCGAGATCAGCGGCCCGGTCACCGTTGCTCCCGACCGGTTGCACGAGTGGCTGGCCGGCGTGACCATCGTTAACGACATCTCGGCGCGCGACGTGCAACTGCCTCAAGTCCAGTTCTACAAAGGCAAGAGCTACCGCGGCTTTGGTCCCACCGGCCCCCTGCTGCTGCTGCTGACGCCTGCCGAATGGCGGCGTTGGCCAGAACTACGCATGCGGCTGGAGGTCAATGGACAACTGCGCCAGGATTCCTACTGCGGCGACATGATTTACAAGCCACACCAGACGCTGACCGAACTGTCTGCGCTGCACGACCTGCAGCCCGGCGACCTGATCGCCACCGGCACGCCCGCCGGATGCGCCGCCCGCGCCCCCGGCAAACTGGTCATGTGGATCATGCGCCACGTGCTGTCGGAGGCCACCAAGTGGCGCCTGTTTATCGGCAAAGGCGCCAGCAATCCAGCCTACCTGCAGCCCAATGACGTCATCACCACCACCATCCGCAGCGACGACGGCACGCTCGATCTTGGCCTGCAGCGCAACCGCGTGGTGGCGCCATGAGCAACCGCTGCGTAGCCAGCGTGCTCGGCGACTTCGGTGGTCCCGAACTGCTGCAAGTGCGCGAAATGGCGCTGCCGAAGCCAGGCCGGGGCCAGGTTGTGGTGCGTGTCAAAGCGGCAGCGGTCACCCCCATCGACACCCGGCGCCGCGCCGGCTACGGCAAGCGGCTGCTGTCAGTGCTGGGCGCGGCACGCCTGCCGCTGGTGCTGGGCAATGACTTTGCCGGCACCGTTTGCGCCGTGGGACGGGGTGTATCGGCATTCCGGGAAGGCGACGCCGTGTTCGGCGCCAAGCCGCCCTCCTCGCAAGGCAGCCATGCCACCCATGTGCTGGTCGATGCGGTACAGGTCATGCATCAACCATCGGGCATGACAGCGGAGCAGTTAGCCGGCCTGCCCTACAACTTCGTGACCGTATCGCGGGCGCTTGAGGGTGCGGGTATCACACGCAGCGCCATCAGCGGGCGTGAAGTACTGGTGCATGGCGCCTCGGGCGGCCTGGGACAGATTGCACTGCGCCTGCTGCACGCGATGGGCGCCCACGTCACCGCTACCGCCGGGGCGCGCCGCCATTTGTGCCGCCTGGCCGGCGCCGATGTCGTACTGGACCGGCGCACCATGCCACTGCGCGCCCTGCCGCGTTATTTTGCCGCCACCTTGAACTTCGGCAGCTGGGATGACGAAGCGCTCCTGCTCGAACTGCTCGCAGACAATGCGGTCGGGCATGCCAGTACGGTGCACCCGCTGCTCGGCCAACTGGACCGCAATGGCCTGGCCGGTGGCCTCGCGGGCGCCTGGCGCGAGAAACGGCGCATGGCGGCCCAGGTGCCCAACGGCGCGCGCTATGCCTGGACCGTGTTTCGCCCTGACCGCTCGGCGCTCGACCACCTTGCCGACTTTGCGCCGCTGTTGCAACTACCCGGCGAGGTGCAGCGCTTCCCGCTGACGCAAGCGGCCCAGGCCCATATCCATGTCGAGCGCCAGCAGCCCGGCCGCGCCCTCTTACTGCCTTACATCACCTGAAAACCAACAAGGAGACAACCTCATGGAGACCCGTGTGAACACGCCGCCGCTACGCACGCCTGTGCGTACGCTGGCCGACGTCGTCGCAATTGAACAAGAAAACTGGAAGGACCAGCTCGCCGCAAGCAACACCTATGATGTGTTGCGCCAGGCCTGCGCCCGTCACCCTGAACGCAGCGCCCTGCAATTCCTGCCGCGCGCGGACCAGGACGTTCCAGCCGTGATCATCAGTTATCGAAGCTTGCTGGAACGGGTGACCCAAGCCGCCAACGCCTTTCATCTGAACGGCATCCGGCGCGGCAACGCGGTTGCGCTGCTATTGCCCAACCTGCCGGAAACACACTACGCCCTATGGGGTGCGCAGGCTGCGGGCATTGCCGCCCCCATCAATCCGCTGCTCGACGTTGAGCACATCGCGGCCATCATCGAAGCGACCGGTGCGACTGCGCTGGTGACACTGGCACCGCAGCCGGACGGCGACAACTGGCAAAAGGCCAAGGCCGTGATTGAACGTTGTCCTTCATTGCGCACCGTTTTCCTGGTCGACCTTTATCCATACGTCTCGCCTGAACAGCGCGCGCCGCTGCAGGCAATGCGGCAGACGCTGCAGCCGCCGCGCGCAGGAGTCCGACTGCGGTCGTTCGGCGAAGCCCTCGCACAGCAGACGGGCGAGCGCCTGCTATCCGGGCGTGTTTTCGCCGCCGATGATGCGTGCGCCTATTTCCACACCGGCGGCACCACCGGCCTGCCGAAAGTGGCGGCGCACACGCACCAGAACGAAGTCTTCGTCGCCGACATGCTGGCCCGCATGCAGCCGGATCGGCATGTGGTGCTGTGCGGCCTGCCGCTGTTCCACGTCAATGGCGCCATGGTCACTGGACTGGGAGCCTTCCATGCCGGCTGGGAAGTGGTCATGCTCACGGCCCAAGGCTACCGCGGGCCCGGCGTGCTGGCCAATTTCTGGCAGCTGGTGCAACGCTTCGGCGCCACCACCTTCAGCGGCGTACCGACTATTTTCTCCACCTTGGCCAACCTGCCTGTGCAGGGTGCTGACATCTCCTCGCTGCGCCAGGCGTTTTGCGGCGCCGCGCCGTTGCCGCCTGAAGTGGCGCAACGTTTCGAAGAACTCGCTGGCATTTCACTGACCGAAGGCTACGGCCTGACTGAAGCTGCGTGCATCTCGGCCCTGCAGCCGGCGGGCGTCCCCCGTCGCCCAGGCAGTATCGGATTGCGCCTGCCGCATCAGG
The DNA here is from genome assembly GCF_000425385.1 of Pseudoduganella violaceinigra DSM 15887. GTDB lineage: Bacteria > Pseudomonadota > Gammaproteobacteria > Burkholderiales > Burkholderiaceae_D > Rugamonas > Rugamonas violaceinigra. Next base: position 367,041 of record NZ_KE384357.1, read on the forward strand.
CAATGCAGGCCTGGCAGGTCGATCCGGATGGCCTGGCGACCCGGCCTTGCGCCGTCGACGAAGTCGGGGTGATCGGCATTTGCGGCCCGAACGTCTTCCCCGGCTACCTGCGGCAACGCGACAACCGCGCCATCTGGCTCAAACCCGGCTGGCTCAACACCGGCGACCTCGGCTACCTGGATGCCGACGGCTACCTGCACCTGACCGGCCGCGCGAAAGACCTCATCATCCGCGGCGGCCACAATATCGATCCGGCGCTGATCGAAGAGGCTCTGCTGCGCCATCCTGCGGTGGCCTTGGCGGCCGCCGTTGGCCAACCGGACCCGCATTCGGGCGAATTGCCAGTCGCCTATGTCACGTTATATCCGGGAGCGACCGCAACGGCAGAAGAGTTGCAGTTGGCCGCGCGCGAACTGGTTCCCGAACGCGCCGCCGTACCTGTGCGCGTTTCCATTCTGCCGCAAATGCCCCTGACAGCGGTCGGCAAGCTGGCGAAGGCCGACCTGCGCCTCGACGCTGCCGACCACGTGCTCAAGCAACTATTGGCCGAGAGCGCCATTCCCGCGCGCATCAAGGTGTTCGCCGACGCGGCACGCGGCACCGTCGTGAACCTGTACTGCGAACCGGGCAGCTCCGCCGAGGCCAGGCGCCTGCTGGCGCACTTCCCCTTCCCGGTCGACATTTTCCCGCTGGAGGAAAAGGCATGAACATGCATCAAACACTCCCTGAAAACGTCGATGTGCTGCTGGTTGGCATGGGTCCGGTCGGCGCCACCGCCGCAAACCTGCTGGGGCGTTACGGCCTGCGCACGCTCGTCATCGACAAAGCGCAAGAGATCTTCATGGCGCCGCGCGCCATCGTGCTGGATAACGAAGCGCTGCGCATCCTGCAAATGGCCGGCCTGGAGGATGGCGCCTTCGCCACCTGCGCCATCCCGGAAGTGCAGATGCATTCACCATTGTTTGGCCACTATGCGCGTGCCAAGACGGCCGGGCAGATTGATGGCCATCCGCAGTTGGTCACCTTCTACCAGCCCGAGCTTGAGCGCGTGCTGCGCGACCGCCTGCGCCAGTATTCTTGCGTGCAAGCGGAGCTTGGGGCGGAGCTGGAAGACGTTACCCAGGACGAGCACGGCGTGCGCGCGACGATTCGCAAGGCCGATGGGAAAGTGGCTGAAGTGCACGCGCGCTTCCTGCTCGGTGCGGACGGCGCGAGCTCGCTCGTGCGACGCCAGCTCGGCATGGAATTCGATGGCAAGACCTTCACGCAGGACTGGTTGGTGGTTGACGTAAAGAACGCCCCCATCCCCATCTCGCATATCGAATTCACCTGTGACCCACGGCGTCCATCGCCGCACATGCCAGCGCCCGGCAATCGCCAACGCTGGGAATTCATGCTGCATCCAGGCGAGACGCGCGAACAGATGGAGAAGCCCGAAACCATTCGCGCGCTGCTGGCACCGTGGTGCGATACCCGCGACTGCACGATCGAACGCACGGCGGTGTATCGGTTCCACGCCCGCATCGTGGACCGCTTCTCCAAAGGCCGCGTGTTCCTGGCCGGCGACGCAGCCCACATCACGCCTCCGTTTGTGGGGCAAGGGCTGGTGGCCGGCCTGCGCGACGTCGCGAACCTGTGCTGGAAACTGGCGAGCGTATCGCAGGGCCGCGCGCCGCTGTCCATCCTCGACAGCTACGACCAGGAGCGGCGACCCCATGCCCGGGCGATTATCAATATGGCGCGCATGATGGGCGCCCTGGTCATGCCGCGCAACCGCGCGACCGCCTTCCTGGTGCACGGGCTGATGGGAATATTGCACCGCATTCCCTTCACCCGCCCCTTCTTTGAAGAACTGCAGATCAAGCCTGCCAATCGTTTTCCGCGCGGCTTGTTCCAGCGGGGCGGCAGCGACGCGCGCCTGGTGCGCGGCGGGCAATTGCCGCAGGGTCTGGTTCGACGTGCACCGGGCGCGCCCTGCGTGCTGAGCGATGAAGCGTTGGGCAATGGACTTTCCTTGATCGGTTTCGGCTGCGATCCGTCGCAGCATCTCAGTGCGCCACTCCAGGCTGCGTGGCGCGCGATTGGCGGCCAGTTCGTGGCGATGCGCCACCGTGGCCAGCCCGACCTGGGCCCTGGCAATTGGGAAGACATGGGCGATACGCTTGTTCCCGGTGCCGCGCCTGTGGGTTGGGTTGCCGCCGTCCGTCCCGACCGCGTCGTCATGCATGACGGGCCACTGTCCAGCGTGGACGACATCGTGACCGAAGTTCTTGGCCCATTCAATGCCGTCGCTGCGCCTCGCTTCTCCCCGGCCCCTCAGACAACCAGCTAGTTTTCGTAGGGGGTGTCCGTTTGCCTGCCGCCCGCCGGCGGCAGGCTTTTTTTAACCCGCAGTCTGCAAACCAGAATTCCAACCACAGTAAGAAGGAGACCTGCATGACCTTGACAAAGAAAGCAGCCAGCCTGGCCCTGCTGGCGGGATACGCTGCCGCCGGACACGCTGCAGAAGGCTTCGAACCACGGTACAACCTGGCTGGAAGCCTGGGCGGCGAAATTTTCGCGCCGCCCGACCAGACCGGCTGGGCCTTCGTCGCCGCTGCCACCCGCGTTCCCGTGCCGCGCGTCTCGGGCGATGACGGAAAGGACCTGCGCCTGGCGCTGCCGGGCAGCACCTTGAACGTACCAGGGCTGCCTCCCGGCTTACAGCCTTCCTATTCATCCGGCAAGGTGACTGTCGAAGGCAATGGTGCAATGACGCGCACGGATATCGCACTGGCCTACTTGACGAAGGAAGAATATGGCGGCGGGCGGCTGGCGTTTGCCCTCGACCTTCCCCTTATCCGCAAAGACCAGCACATCGCGCTGCAAGGGGCGACGCCGGCACTGAACTGGCCGGGCCCTGTGCCACCGCCGGTGCAATCCGGTGTCACCAGCCAGTTCGACAGCCAGTACCAGGCCGGCCTCAGCGCGCAAAGTGCCGCGTCGTCGGGCAAAGTGCACGGTGTCGGCGATGCGGAGTTGATGGCAGGCTGGCAATTCGTCGGCGACCGTTGGCGCGTGCTGGCAGGTACGTCACTGATCCTGCCCTCCGGAAAATATTCGACCGACCCGAAACCCGATGCGGGGACAGGCAATTTCCGCACGCTGCGCCCCGCGCTGCAAATCGGGTACCTGCCAACGCCACGGATCGCATTGGGCGCCAAAGTCTCGCTGGGACTCAACACCCGCAATCATGACAACCAGCTACGCAGCGGCAATTGGTTCGGGGTTGAAGTCGCCGCCGGCTACATGACGCCAATCGGCGTGGTCGGCGTCCACGCATTGCGCGTCCAGCAGTACCAGGACGACGACGGGAATCCCTTCGGTCCGAGCCGCTTCCGCTCGACCAATGCGGGGGCTTTTTTCACGACCAAGATACCGGGGATCGATAGCGTGCTCACACTCCAGTACATCGATACCACGTCCTCACGCCATGCCAAGCACGGCAGCTTTACCCAGTTACGCCTGATCAAGCTGCTTTAAGGTCGGTTGGTGGCGTGTCGGCCAACCGGTACGGACTCCGAAGTACGTCGTACATGGTTGCCGGCACCTTTCTATCCCACCTTTCTATCCACCTTTCATGTCTGGATGTTAGGGAATTGTGGTGGACGTGCCTGGGCATTGGTCAAGCTTTCCCCAGAGTGCGGACGAAAAAAAACGGCCCCGTTGCCGGGGCCGTTTTTCGTATTCTGGCGGAGAGGGTGGGATTCGAACCCACGGTAGGGGGACACCCTACGCCTGATTTCGAGTCAGGTACATTCGACCACTCTGCCACCTCTCCAGGTACTGCACTTAACGGTGGTCGCCGTTGAGAGCCAAGATTATAGCAGCGTTATTTAAAAAAGGAAGGGCTAACGCTGCAAATCTTGAAAATAGTTTTCGTCAGGCTGGAATCAGGCGCTCGGCGCCGCCCATGTATGGACGCAGCGCTTCAGGAATGATCACCGAACCATCGGCCTGCTGGTTGTTTTCCAGCACGGCGACCAGGGTGCGGCCAACCGCCAGGCCGGAACCATTCAGGGTGTGCAGCAGCTCAGGCTTGCCTTGCGCGTTGCGGAAGCGTGCCTGCATGCGGCGGGCCTGGAAGGCTTCGCAGTTCGACAGCGAGGAAATTTCGCGGTAGGTGTTCTGCGCCGGCAGCCACACTTCCAGGTCATAGGTCTTGGCGGCGCCAAAGCCCATGTCGCCGGTGCACAGCTGCATCACGCGGTACGGCAGGCCCAGTGCCTGCAGGATGGTTTCCGCATGGCCGACCATCTCTTCCAGCGCTTCGTACGATTTTTCCGGGTGCACCACCTGGACCAGTTCAACCTTGTCGAACTGGTGCTGGCGGATCATGCCTTTGGTATCGCGGCCGGCCGAACCGGCTTCGGAGCGGAAGCACGGGGTGTGGGCGGTGACCTTGATCGGCAGCGTCTCGACGGCGACGATCTCGTCGCGCACCATATTGGTCAGCGAAACTTCAGAGGTCGGGATCAGGTAGAAGGTCTGGCCTTCGCCTTCCGCGCCGCCCTTCTTCACCGAGAACAGGTCGGCTTCGAATTTCGGCAGCTGGCCGGTGCCCATCAGGGATTCGGCGTTGACCATGTACGGGGTGTAGCACTCGGTGTAGCCGTGCTTGTCGGTATGGGTGTCCAGCATGAACTGCGCCAAGGCGCGGTGCAGACGGGCGATGCCGCCCTTCATGACGCTGAAGCGGGAGCCGGTCAATTTGGTGGCGGTTTCGAAGTCCAGGCCCAGTGCGGCGCCGACATCGGCGTGGTCTTTGACTTCAAAATCGAAGCTGCGCGGAGTGCCGAACTTGCGCACTTCCACATTGCCCGTTTCGTCGGCACCGGCCGGCACGGATTCGTGCGGCAGGTTCGGTACGGTTTGCAGGAAGGCGTTCATCTTTACCTGCACCTCGGCCAGCTTGGTTTCGTTGGCCTTCAGTTCGTCGCCCAGGCCGCCGACTTCGGCCATCACGGCGGTGGTGTCCTCCCCTTTGCCCTTCATCATACCGATCTGCTTGGACAGCGAATTGCGCTTGCTTTGCAGTTCTTCGGTACGCATCTGGATGGCCTTACGCTCGCCTTCCAGGGCATTGAAGCCAGCTACGTCGAGCTGGAACTTGCGGGTCGCCAGTTTGGCGGCGACAGTATCAATGTCTTTACGGAGAAGTTGGATGTCAATCATGTTTTTGCTGCCGCTGCGAGGTTTAGTCGAAAGGAGCAATTGTACCAAGATGACAGCACAACAACCGAGTTTTACGCCCTCCGGCGTCGTGCTGTCAGATCAGTGCTGCTTTTTCCGCGGCGGTCAGGCGTTTGGCGGCCACCACCACGGTCGGCATGCTGCTGTCCACTTTGACCACAACCGGGTCGGCGGATACGCGCAGCACCGGGGTGGTGGCGGTTGCGAAGCTGGTCACGGTGGCCAGGGCTGCTGCGACAACGAAAATCGCTTCCATGTGTTTCAGGGCATTCATGATGTTCTCCTTCAGGTCAGTGTTTGAAGTACTTCCGTGCTTCCATGCTTACACTGTACCTAAAGCCTCCCTGCCCTGCCCCGCACTTGCGACGAAGCGTAAAAAACACGGGATGAAATGCGAAATCCCGGTGCTGCGCCCCGGCCGGACAGCTTACTCGCCGGCTCCTGCAGCTGGAGCGGCAGCCTCGGCTTGCGCATTGGCTCCGCGTTTCAGCCAGACACCGACGTCGGCGCCAAGGGCCTTGGATACTTTATGCAGCATTTCGCAGGTGCCGGTCAAAAGGGTGCCCTGCGACGAGCGCGAAAACACGCGGGCATCCAACACTTCGCCGCCCCGCATCAGTTCGACCTGCATGGATACCGACTTGGGCCCGGTCCAGGCAGCGCCGCCCAAGGCATTGATATTCGTCAACGTCAGCTTGATCACTTTATCGTTGCCGACATCGGTGCCACTTGTGATGATTTCGACTGGGCGGAAGCGCTTGGAGATTTGCGCCTCGGCATCTTGTGCGAAATGATGCTCCAGGTCACATTCGGCCTGTACGCGCGGAGGAAGTTCAACTCCCGGGGCTAATTGCACCGGAAGCTGCAGGAAGATACGTTCGGCGGCTGCGCTGGTTCCCGACACAAGAAGTGCCGACAGCAGCAGGGAAAGATGGGAAATCTTCATTAATGAAATTAGCTATCAGAATAATAACGGGCCACCACTATACGGCGGGAATTATCCTGATGCAAATTTCAATTAACCCGAGGAACCTCTTGCAACCATCCCAGAACGGCGCTGTTGAACGCTTCCGGCTGCTCGCGCATGACCCAGTGCCCGCTGCGGAAGGCAATTACCTTGCTGTCAGGCTTCGATTGGACGGCCGCCTCGAAACTGCGGGTATGGAATTGGAAAGGCTTACGCTTACCGTAAATATAGAGCATGGGCCAGCGCAGCTTGAACGGCAAGGCCCCGGCCGCGGGAGTCGCGGCACGCAACCAGCTGACCACGTGCGGCAACTGCAAGCGGGAGCAGGCTTCGCGCGCTTCGCGGCTATTGCCGCTTGAAGCCTTCAGGCGGTGGTGCGCGTACGCCAGCCGCAAACGGGTTTTCCAGTCCAGCGAGGCGCGATAAGTCATCTGGCTCGAACCGCCAATGCCGACGCTGATCACCCGGCTCACCAGTTCCGGATAGCGCAGCGCGAACTGGTAGCCAAATATGCAGCCCCAATCACTGAGCATCAGGATCACCGGCCGGCCGCCATTCACGGCAGTGACCGTGTTGGCGTACAGGCTTGCCACTTCGTCAATGGTGTGGCTGCCCTTGGCGCCTTGGCTGGGGAATGTGAACCGCACGCAACGATAAGACGGGGAGAACGCCTGGACCTGGGCATCCCACAGGCTGCGGTCATACGGCCAGCCATGAATCATCATGATGACTTCATCGCCCGCGCCGTCCACATGGACGGTCACTCCTTCGACTGTCAGACGCTCTGCCATCCCGCCCTCCGTTGGAATATTTACAAGATCGTAACGTGGGGCAATTCAAATGTAAATAGTTCGCTTACGCGCTTCGCTTACGCAAGTAAGTGCATTTGCTTTCCAGCATTAATCAGCCTTTCCGGGCTTCTTCGTCCAATTTGCGCAAATAGGCCAGCTTGTCGGCAATTTTCGATTCCAGTCCGCGCGGCACGGGCTGATACCAGCCTGGCTCGGCCATGCCATCCGGCAGGTAGGTTTCCCCGGCGGCGTAGGCGTCCGGTTCGTCGTGGGCGTAGCGGTACTCGTGGCCGTAGCCCAATTCCTTCATCAACTTGGTGGGGGCGTTGCGCAAGTGGACCGGCACCTCGCGCGACTTGTCGCGGCGCACGAAGGCCATGGCGGCGTTATAGGCGTTGTAGCCGGCGTTACTCTTGGCCGCGACCGCCAGGTAAATCACGGCCTGGGCCAGCGCCAGCTCCCCTTCCGGCGAGCCGAGCCGCTCGTAGGTTTCGGCGGCGTCGTTGGCCATGGTCAACGCGCGCGGGTCGGCCAGGCCGATATCTTCCCAGGCCATGCGTACGATGCGGCGCGCCAGGTAGCGCGGGTCGGCGCCGCCGTCGATCATGCGGCAGAACCAGTACAGCGCGCCGTCCGGGTTGGAGCCGCGTACCGATTTGTGCAGGGCCGAGATCTGGTCGTAGAAATTGTCGCCGCCCTTGTCGAAGCGGCGCGCGTTCAGGGTCAGGGCGTTCTGCACGAATTCGCCGGTGACCTTACCGGTGCGCGCTGTGGCGGCGGCGGTCTTGGTCTGCTCCAGCAGGTTCAGGAAGCGGCGCGCATCGCCGTCGGCGTAGCCGATCAGGGTGTCGATCGCCAGCTCGTCGAATGCCAGGTCCGGCATGGCGCGCTCGCGGGCGCGCGCCAGCAGCTGGCGCATTTCCTCTTCCGTCAGCGCCTTCAGCACGTACACCTGGGCGCGCGACAGCAGCGCGGAGTTGACCTCGAAGGAAGGGTTTTCCGTGGTGGCGCCGATCAGGGTCACCAGGCCCGATTCCACGTAAGGCAGCAGCGCATCCTGCTGCGCCTTGTTGAAGCGGTGGATTTCGTCGATGAACAGGATGGTCTGCTTGCCGCTCGCGACAAACTGCTCCGCCTGCTCAATGGCGGCGCGGATGTCCTTCACCCCACCCAGCACGGCCGAAATGGCAATGAACTCGCAAGCGAAGGCGCGCGCGGACAGACGCGCCAGCGTGGTCTTGCCCACGCCCGGCGGCCCCCACAGGATCATCGAGTGCGGCTTGCCGGACTTGAACAGCAGGTTCAGCGGCTTGCCCTCGCCCAGCAAGTGGCTCTGGCCGATCACGTCCGCCACGCTGTGCGGGCGCAGCGCTTCGGCCAGCGGCGGCGTGGGCTCGGGGGCGAACAGGTCTTGCGTCATCATGCCTTAATTGTTGATGACGTCCGCGCCCTTCGGCATGACAAATTTAAACGACGCTGCATTCAGGGCCGGATTTTTTTCAAACTTCCTGAATGACAGGAAGGAAGTCTGGCCGAAGCTGTCCTTCAGCTCCATCGCTTCCGGGGTGCCGTTTTTCAGGCCGATCAGGATTTGCTCGAAGCTCGAATCCTTGGCTTTCGGGGTCGCTTTCAGCCATTCCAGGCCGTCGCGGCTGCCGGCTTCGGACAGGGCGAAGTTCTTTTCCAGGTCATTGGAACCGAACAGGATGGCCGCCGGCGAGGAACCCAGTGCATCGCCCAGCTTGCGCACGGTGACCTGGTTCAGGTCCTTGTCGAAAACATACAGCTGCTCGCCGTCGGCCTGCAGCACCTGTTCATAGGGCTTGGCGTAGGACCAGATGAACTTGCCCGGGCGGGCGAAGGTGAAGGAGCCGGACGATTGCTTGTCCTTGCTGCCCTGGGCCACGACCTTTTGCGAGAACTCGCCCTTGGCGGCCTTGGTGCTGGCCACAAATGCCTTGAACTGGTCCAGCGCCGCGGCGCTGGAGGAACCTGCAAACAGCAGGCCGGCGGCCAGTGCCGCCATGAGTTTGGTGCGCTTCATAGAATTCCTTATTCCGCCGACGCGGTCGGCGCGATGATTTCGCGGTTGCCGTTCGACTGCATGGCCGATACGACACCGCTGTTTTCCATTTGTTCCAGCAGGCGCGCGGCACGGTTATAGCCGATGCGCAGATGGCGCTGCACCAGCGAGATCGACGCCTTGCGGTGTTTCAGCACGACCTGCACGGCCTGGTCGTACATCGGGTCGGACTCGCTGTCCCCGCCGCCGGCGCCGGCCAGCGCGCCGTCGGCGCCGCCCTCTTCCAGCGTGCCGCCTTCCAGGATGCCCTCGATATAGTTCGGCTCGCCCTGGGCCTTCAAATGCTTCACGACGCGGTGCACCTCATCGTCCGAGACAAAGGCGCCGTGCACCCGCACCGGCAGGCCGGTACCCGGCGGCATGTACAGCATGTCGCCCATGCCCAGCAGGGTTTCCGCGCCCATCTGATCAAGGATGGTGCGCGAGTCGATCTTGGACGACACCTGGAAGGCAATACGCGTCGGGATATTCGCCTTGATCAGACCCGTAATCACATCCACAGAGGGACGCTGGGTTGCCAGAATCAAGTGCAGGCCGGCGGCGCGGGCTTTCTGCGCGATACGGGCGATCAGTTCTTCCACCTTCTTGCCGACCACCATCATCAGGTCGGCCAGCTCGTCGATGATGATGACGATGGTCGGCAGTTTTTCCAGGGGTTCCGGCGCATCCGGCGTCAACGAGAACGGATTCGGGATCTTTTCCTCGCGCTTTTCCGCTTCGGCCATCTTGGCGTTGTAACCGGCCAGGTTACGCACGCCCAGCTTGGACATCAGCTTGTAGCGGCGCTCCATCTCGTTCACCGCCCAGTTCAGGGCGTGGCCAGCCTGGCGCATATCGGTCACGACCGGCGCCAAGAGGTGCGGAATGCCTTCGTAGACCGACATCTCCAGCATCTTCGGGTCGATCAGGATCATGCGCACGTCGTGCGGGTCGGCCTTGTACAGCAGCGACAGGATGGTGGCGTTGATCCCCACCGACTTGCCGGAACCGGTGGTACCAGCCACCAGCAGGTGCGGCATCTTGGCCAGATCGGCCACCACCGGCTTGCCGGCGATGTCCTTGCCCAGCGCCACGGTCAGCGGCGAATGGTTGTCGTTATAGACCTTGGAGCCTAGGATCTCGGTCAGGCGCACGATCTGGCGCTTCGGATTCGGCAGCTCCAGCGCCATGTAATTCTTGCCCGGGATGGTTTCCACCACGCGGATCGAGGTGAGCGACAGCGAACGGGCCAGGTCGCGCGCCAGGTTGACGATCTGGCTACCTTTGACGCCGGTCGCCGGCTCGATTTCATAGCGGGTCACCACCGGACCAGGATAGGCCGCCACCACCTTGGCTTCCACGCCGAAGTCGGACAGTTTTTTCTCGATCAGGCGGCTGGTGAATTCCAGCGTTTCCACGGCCACGGTTTCCTGCTGCGGCGGCGCGTCATCCAGCAGCGACAGCGGCGGCAGCGTGGTGCTGTCCAGGTCCTGGAACAAGGTACCCTGCTTTTCCTTGATCACGCGCTCGGACTGCACCACCTGGGTGACCTGCGGCTCGATCTTGACGATCGGCGCCGGCGGGGCGTCCGGCGGCAGGTCGGCCGGCTTCGGATGCTTTTCCTCGTGCTTGACGCGTTCCTTGACCACCTTCTCTTCGCGCTTGACCACGGCGACGTCGCCCTGGCGGCGGTCTTCCCGGTCTTCCATGCGGGCGCGGAACCAGTCGATGCCCATCTCGATCACTTCGCCGATGCGCTCGGCCACCGACATCCACGAGACGTGGAAGAACAGGCTGAAGCCGGTGCCGAACAGCAGCAGGAGCAGCAAGGTGGAACCGGTGAAGCCAAGGCCCACATGGCTGCCGTGGCCAATCAGCTCGCCCAGCACGCCGCCCGGCGCGCGCGGCAACTGGATCTTCATGCTGTACATGCGCAGGAATTCCAGGCCCATGGAACCGACCAGCATCAGCACGAAGCCGATCAGGCGGATCAGGCCCTCCTGCTTATGCTCGGGATCCTCTTCCTTCTGCAGCACGAATTTGCGCGTCAGACGGCGATAGCCCTGCCACACCACGCGCAGCATGTAGACGCACCACCACCACGCGGAAAGGCCGAAGATGTACAGCATCAGGTCCGACAGCCAGGCGCCGCCGCGGCCGCCCAGGTTATGCACCGCCGGCACCACATTATCGTGCGACCAGCCCGGGTCCAGGCGGTTATAACTGGCCAGGATCAGGATGAAGTAAACGCAAACGACAAACAGCGCGAAAAAGCGCGCCTCCGACAGCAAACGCACCAGCCGATTGGGTAAGGGCTGGCGTTCGGTGGCTGTGCGAGTGTAACCAGAAGGCGTCTCCTGACTCTTTTGACTCTTCTTACTCATTGCTTGGAGGCAAAAATTCCATAATTGCGCTTATTCTAAGGCATATCAAGGCTAAACGGCCTCCCGGTACATGTGAAATGCACGCTTCGCATATAATTTCGGTTTCCCTGGGGCTGGACTTGTGGCATTCCGGTCCGCACCCATATCCAAGACATACACACTAACTAGGTAAAGAATCCACCATGACTACTACCAAACACGCCAAAGTCCTGATTCTTGGCTCCGGTCCTGCTGGCTACAGCGCCGCGATTTACGCCGCCCGCGCGAACCTGAACCCAATGCTGGTGACCGGCGTCGAACAGGGCGGCCAGCTGATGACCACCACCGACGTGGAAAACTGGCCGGCCGACCCGATGGGCGTCCAGGGCCCGGAGCTGATGCAGCGCTTCCTGCAGCACGCGGAACGCTTCAAGACCGAGATCGTGTTTGACCACATCCACACCACCCACCTGAACGAAAAACCGATCCGCCTGATCGGCGACAGCAATGTCTACACCTGCGACACGCTGATCATCGCCACCGGCGCCTCGGCCCAGTATCTGGGCCTGCCGTCCGAGCAGGAATTCATGGGCCGCGGCGTCTCCGCCTGCGCCACCTGCGACGGCTTCTTCTACCGCGGCCAGGAAGTGGCCGTGGTCGGCGGCGGCAATACCGCCGTCGAAGAAGCGCTGTACCTGTCGAATATCGCCACCAAGGTCACCCTGGTGCACCGCCGCGAGAAATTCCGCGCCGAGCCTATCCTGGTGGACCGCTTGATGGCCAAGGTCGCCGAGGGCAAGATCGAGCTGAAACTGAACGCCACCCTGCACGAAGTCAAGGGCGACCAGTCCGGCGTCAACGCCATCACCGTCAAGCACAATGACGGCGGCCTGAGCGACATTTCCGTACACGGCCTGTTCATCGCCATCGGCCACAAGCCGAACACCGGCATCTTCGAAGGCCAGCTGGAAATGAAGGACGGCTACATCAAGACCCGCACCGGCACCGAAGGCATGGCCACCGCCACCTCGGTAGCGGGCGTGTTCGCCGCCGGCGACGTGCAGGACCACGTGTACCGCCAGGCCATCACCTCCGCCGGCACCGGCTGCATGGCCGCACTGGACGCGCAACGCTACCTGGAAGCGCAAGAGTGAAAAGCTTCGCCGACCTGAAGGGACTGGGCAAACAGCTCAAGGAGCAGGAAGAGCAGCGCGCGCTCGCCGACAGGGAGCGCGCCAAGCAGCAAAAGGCCGCCGCCGCCGCTGCCACCGTGTTCCAGTCCTCGATGTCCGGCGTGCAGAAAATGAAGCCGTCCGACCGCTACGTGCCGCCGCCCGCCAAGGGCCCGGCCGCGGCGAACCGCCCTGCCCCGGCAGGCAAGCGCGGCCCGCTGACGGCCGCGGAGCAGGCGGCGGACGACGCCGCCGTGCTGCGCGAATCCCTGTCCGACCTGTTCGAGGTCGACCATTACATGGAAGAAGACCCGGCGCTGAACTACACCGCGCCCGGCGTTGGGCCGGACGTAATGAAGAAGATGCGCAAGGGCCAGTGGCCGGTTCAGGACGAACTGGACTTGCACGGCATGCGCCGCGACGAAGCGCGCCAGGCCGTCAGCGACTTCCTGCTCAAGGCCTCGCGCCGCAATTTCCGCTGCGTATGCGTGATCTACGGCCGCGGCTACGGCTCGCCCAAGGGCGAACCGGTGCTGAAGTCCATGGTGCATTCCTGGCTGGTGCAGACCGACGGCGTAATCGCCTTCTGCCAGGCCCGCGCCGAGGAAGGCGGCGAAGGCGCCCTGATGGTCCTACTGCGCTCCGCCCTGGCGGATAGGCGGTGACGCCTTGGTGGCGCCCAGCGCCACCAGCACATCTTCTCCTTGCCTACCCTGCTGGTCCAGCGGGGTATTGCTCAACGCATGTGGCGCGCAGTCCGGCTTCCCGCGGACGCCGATGCAATTCCAGGTCTCCCCGCCCTGCTCTGCGATACTGATCGCAAATGTCGGAACCTGCTGCGATACCAGGTAAGCCGCCGGCTCGAACGTGTCAAACACCTCGCCGCGCTTGCGCGCCGCGTGAGTCGTCCCCATCAGGTTAACCATTACCGCGCCAGGATGGGCCTTATGCATAGCCATAATGTTGGCTGCCATTCCGCTGTCGCGCATTTGCTGCGCACGATTCGGGTCGGCGCGCCAGGTTTCGAAATCGACGTCAGGGTCAAACGCGAATATCTTCAAGGGTGCGCCGGCCTTGGCCATCGCCCTCGCGCTTTCGACCAGCTCCAGCATGGCCATACTGCCGCGCCCATCCCTCAATGTGCCAAGATCGCTGGCCGCCAGTTGCCGGCGCGCTTCCGCACCGCCATCGGACGCCATGAAGCTGTCCAGTTCCGGCTGGATGCTTGCCAACTGCTCCAGCCCGATGACAACGGGACGCCCCGACCGCAGCAGGCTGCAGGAAAGTCCCGCAACGAAAGCGGGAATCTCCTGGGTGCCGTGCAACTCGCCGACCAATACAATGGGAGCCTTGATGGCCGCGGCATCGATTTTGTCCTGCGGTTGACATGGAAGCGGCGCTGCCTGGGCGCCAACGCAGACCGCCAAGGCGGCAATTGAAAGTAGTGTACGCATAATATTGCAAATTATGCAATCCAATATTTCCCAATGTCAAGTGCGCGGCTTGCGGGACTTGCTGGCCGAATGCTAACCTTTGGCTTGTCTTTCGCCACATAAGAAGAATATGAAACTAGTCCCCGCCGTCTCCCTCATCACCATCATCGAGGTCGTGGCAATCCTGGTCGGGGCCTTCTCGGGATTTGTCGAAGCGCGCCGCAAGCGCATGGATATCGTCGGCGTCTTCATTGTCGCCTTCATCACCGCCTTCGGCGGCGGCACGGTGCGCGACATCCTGCTCGACAAGCGCCCCCTGTTCTGGGTCGCGCACCAGGAATACACGATCCTGCTGTTCGTCGTCGCCCTGGTTGCCGCGCCCTTCGTCAAGCAGATCCGCCACATCGTCTCCGAACGCCTGATCGTGGTCGCCGACGCCATCGGCCTCGGCCTGTTCGCCGTGGCCAGCGTGGCGCAGGCGCTGGCGGCCGATATGCCGATCTTCGTGGCGGTGATGATGGGAGTCGTGACGGGTATTTTCGGCGGTGTGCTGCGCGATATTATCTGCAACGAGGTGCCGATGGTGTTCCGCGACGGGAAACCGTATGCGATTTGCGCCTTCTTCGGCTGCTGGTTCTACATCGCCCTGCAATACACCTCGGTGTCGGACGACGTGGCGCTATGGTCCAGCGCCGCCCTGATCACCGTCATGCGTCTGATCGCCTGGCGCTTCGACCTGCGCCTGAAGGCGCATTAAACCGCGTCGGCGCCGGTTTCGCCGGTGCGGATGCGGATCACCTGCTCGATGTTCTGCACAAAGATCTTGCCGTCGCCGATCTTGCCGGTGCGGGCCGCCTTGATGATCGCGTCGACGGCGGTATCGACCACGCTGTCGTCCACCACCACCTCCACCTTCACCTTCGGCAGGAAATCGACCACGTATTCCGCGCCGCGATAAAGCTCGGTATGCCCCTTCTGGCGGCCGAAGCCCTTCACTTCGGTCACGGTCAGGCCGGTCACGTTCACTTCGGCCAGCGATTCGCGCACTTCGTCCAGCTTGAATGGCTTGATGATGGCGGTAATTTGCTTCATTGCGTTCTCCTTATTGTGATTAAGCGTCGGGCACGGACTTCAGGTTTTCCAGCCAGGCAGCCGCCTCCGAATCGCTCGGCGCGCGCCAATCGCCGCGCGGCGACAGCGAACCGCCGGAACCGACCTTCGGCGCGTTCGGCACGCAAGTGCGCTTGAACTGCGACGTCTGGAAGAAGCGCTTCAGGAAGATGCCCAGATTGTGTTTGATCTCTTTCAGCTCGTACTGGTTGCGCGCCACATGCTCGTCTTCCGGCCATTGACCCACCTCGCGATCCCGCCAGGCATGATGCGCCAGGAAAGCCACCTTGGACGGCGAGAAGCCGAAACGCAGCGTGTAGTAGAGGTTGAAGTCCTGCAGCTCGTAGGGCCCGATGAAGTCCTGCGTGACTTGCGCCGGCGCGGCGTCGTCGGCCTTGCCCGGCACCAGCTCGGGGCTGATCTCGGTATTCACCACGGCCAGCAGCACGCTGGAGTTGACGTCGCCGAACTGGCGGCTCTCGGCCACCCAGCGCACCAGGTGGGTGATCAGGGTCTTCGGCACGCTGGCGTTCACGTTGTAATGCGACATATGGTCGCCCACGCCGTAGGTGCACCAGCCCAGCGCCAGCTCGCTCAAGTCGCCGGTGCCGATCACGATACCGTTGTGGTGGTTGGCCATGCGGAACAAATGGTTGGTGCGCTCGCCGGCCTGCACATTCTCGAAGGTGATGTCGTACTCTTCCCTGCCCTCGCTGTACGGGTGCCCCAGGTCTTTCAGCATCTGGATGCAGCTTGGGCGGATATCGACTTCCAGCGCGGTACAGCCGACGAACTGCATCAGCGCGCGCGCCTGGTCCAGCGTACGGGTGCTGGTGGCGAAGCCCGGCATGGTCGCCGCGATGATATTGGTGCGCGGCAGGCCCAGTTTATCCATCGCCTTAGCGCAGACCAGCAGCGCATGGGTCGAATCCAGGCCGCCCGAGACGCCGATCACCACCTTTTTGATGCCCGACGAGGACAGGCGCTGCACCAGCGCGCTGACCTGGATGTTATAGACTTCGTTGCAGCGCTTGTCGCGCAACTGCGCATTGGACGGCACGTACGGGAAGCGCTCCACATTACGTGCCAGAGGCAGCACGCGGTGCAGCGGCAATTCGACCGGGAAGCGCACGGTGCGGAACTGCGCCACCTCAGCCTTGTGGCGGCGGGTGGAATGGCCGAAGGTGGTGGTGCGCATGCGCTCGCGCGACAAACGCTCCAGGTCCACATCGGCGAACACCATATGCGACTCCTCGGCAAAGCGCTCCGACTCCGCCAGCATTTCGCCGTTCTCGCAAATCAGCGCCTGGCCATCCCAAGCCAGGTCGGTGGTCGACTCGCCCCGCCCCGCCGACGAATACAGATAGGCCGCGATGCAGCGCGCCGACTGCTGGCCCACCAGTTGGCGGCGGTAATCGGCCTTGCCGACCACGATATTCGACGCCGACAGGTTGACCAGCACCGACGCCCCGGCCAGCGCCGCGAAAGACGACGGCGGAATCGGCACCCACACATCCTCGCAGATCTCGATATGGAATTTGAACAGCGGCAGGTTTTCCAGCTCGAACAGCTGGTTGGCGCCGAATGGCACGCGCTGGCCGAGCAAGCTGATTTCAGAGGAAATCGCCTCATCGGCCGCGCTGAACTGGCGCGCCTCATAAAACTCGCCGTAATTGGGCAGGTAAGACTTCGGCACCACGCCGCGGATCACCCCGCCCGACACCACGATCGCGCAATTGAACAGCTGATGGTCCACGCGCAACGGCGCGCCCACGATCATGGCAGTGGGAATGCGGGTGGACGCCGCCACAACGGAGGCCAACGCCTGCAGCACGCCGTCCAGCAGTGCGCGCTGGTGGAACAGGTCATCGCAGGAATAAGCCGACAAGCCCAGTTCCGGGAAAGCCACCAGCACCGCGCCCTTCGCTGCGGCCCCTTCCGCCAGTTCGATCGTCTGCGCCGCATTGAACAGAGGATCGGCAACGCGGCACCGCGGCACGCCAACCGCCACACGGGCGAAATCATGATGGTACAAATTATGGAAGGAATGCGGCATAACTCAGCAAGGCCAATAGTGATGGCGAAGATTTTAACATTGCGCCCGCCCCAGCGTACGGCCGCGCCCGTGGCAAGCAAAGAGCCTGACCCCAAGGTTGCCACGGGCGCGGCCGTAATTGGCTAGAATGGCCGCATGGAATACCGTACCAGCGTCCTCTCATCCCTCGCCGACGTCGCTCCCGCCGATTGGGACCGGCTGGCGGCCGGCAATCCCTTCCTGTCGCACGCCTTCCTGAACGCCCTGCACGAATCGGGCAGCGCCACCGCGGAAACAGGCTGGCAGCCGCAGTTCCTGGCCATTCATGATGGCGGCGAACTGGCCGCGGCCATGCCGCTGTACGTCAAGTCCCACTCGTATGGCGAATACGTCTTCGACTGGGCCTGGGCCGATGCCTACCACCGCAACGGCATCGCGTACTACCCCAAGCTGCTGTCGGCCATTCCCTTCACGCCGGTCACCGGTTCACGCTTGCTGGCGCGCGACGCGGCGGCGCGGGCCGCCTTGCTGGCCTTCCTGTGCGAGCAGCAGGTCGCCGCCGGCATGTCGTCGTCCCACATCCTCTACCCGCCCCAGGATGAAGCCGAGCAGCTGCGCGACGCGGGCTTCATGCTGCGCACCGGCGTGCAATTCCATTGGCTGAACGAGGACTACGGCAGCTTCGACCAATTCCTGCAAACGCTGGAACACAAGAAACGCAAGAACATCCGCGCCGAGCGCCGCAAGGTCCACGATGCCGGCATCGCCATGCGTCAAATCCGCGGCACCGAGGCCAGCGAGGAAGACTGGCGCTTCTTCCACCGCTGCTACAGCAACACCTATGCCGAACACCGCTCCTCGCCTTACCTGAACTTGGACTTCTGGCTGCGCATCGCGCGCAGCATGCCGCACCAGCTGCTGCTGGTGGTGGCCGAACGCGCCGGCCAGGCAATCGCCTCCTCGCTAGTCGTCCATACCGAAGACACGCTGTACGGCCGCTACTGGGGCGCCATGGAACACGTCCCCTGCCTGCACTTCGAAACCGCCTATTACCAGCCGCTTGAATTCTGCATCGCCAACGGTATCAGGACCTTCGAAGGCGGGGCCCAGGGTGAGCATAAAATGGCGCGCGGCTTCCTGCCGCAAAAGACCTATTCGGCACACTGGCTGGCCCATCCCGCGTTCAGCGACGCCGTCGAACGCTTCCTGGAACGAGAAATGGGCGGCATCGACGATTATCTCGATGAACTGAACGACCGCAGTCCATTCCGCTGAGCCTGCCTTGCACGCTGATCGTTACCAGAACCGGCAAGGTCCTCTGCCATTAATAGGAATTAACGAATAGACGCATGTCCAGCCGGCGCGTAATTTTGTCGATTAGTCTTTGATTTTTATCAAGACTTTCAACAAGAATGCCAGTCCAAAACGCAAAGGATGCCAACATGCCAAAAAAAGAACTGCAGTTGGCCGGCGCGCCGATCGGCTTGGACGCCCGCCCCGATCGCCTTGACCTGCGCGACCTGCCCTACCACCCGCTGATCGAAAACCTGCCGCTGCACTGGCCGCTGGCGGACGATATCAAAGGATACCTGCCCAGCTATATCCAGGCGGGCCTGATCCTGAACCAGGGCCGGGAAGGCGCCTGCACCGGCTTCGGCCTGGCCGCCACCATCAATTATCAGTTATGGATCCGCGCCAACAAGGGCAACAAGGTGGAACAGGTCAGCCCGCGCATGATCTACCAGCTCGCCAAATACTATGACGAATGGCCGGACGAGGATTACGAGGGCTCCAGCTGCCGCGGCGCCCTGAAAGGCTGGCAAAAGCACGGCGTTTGCGGCGAATCGTTCTGGCCCTACGATGAAAAAAACAAGAGCGGCCCACAAGACAAATGGGACGTCGATGCCACCAGGCGCCCCGTAGGCGTCTACTACCGCATCGACAAGCGTTCGGTCGTCGACATGCAGTCGGCCATCAGCCGGATGGGCGCCATCTACGTTTCCGCCAGCGTCCACGAAGGCTGGAGCCAGGTCGGTTCCGGCAGCACCGCCAGCCACGGCGAACTGCCGCGCATCGTTCAAAGCAAGGAGATCCTCGGCGGACACGCCTTCTGCCTGGTCGGCTACAACGAGGACGGCTTCATCGTGCAAAACTCCTGGGGCGAAGACTGGGGCGCCTCCGGTTTCGCGGTGCTGAGCTACGGCGACTGGGTCGAGAACGGCAGCGATGCCTGGGTCGTCGGGCTGGGCGTGCCGACCCACACCCATGCCAAGTCGCCGCAGCACGCGGTACGCCGGCGCAGCAGCAGCAAGGGTGCCACCCCGGTGGCAGGCTGGCTGCAGCAGGACGATCCGCAAGCCGGCCGCAGCGACGTCTGGAGCGTCGAGCAAGCCTACCAACACACCGTCGTCACCGGCAATAACGGCGTGCTGCTGAACCGGATTCCGCACCTTTCCGACCCGCTGGCAAATGCCGCCTACGTCGCCCATGAACTGCCTGCGGCGGCCCTGAAAAACTCGGGCAGGAAGAATCTCATGCTGTTCCTGCACGGGGGGCTGGGCAGCGAGGAATCCTCCATCGAGCGCATCCGCATCCTGGGCCGTTGGCTGGACCAATGCGGCATCTATCCGCTATTCCTGACCTGGAAGAGCGGCTGGAAGGAAATCCTGCATGACCTGGTCGAGGACAAGGCGCACAGCCAGCTCGGCATGCCGCCGGCACAGGGCGTGGGCGAAGCCCTCAAGGAAGCCTGGGACCGCGGCATCGAACGGCTATGCCGCGACCTGCTGGTGCGCAGCATGTGGCAGGAAATGAAGCAGAACCTGGAGGGCGGCCTGAGCGCCCATCCCAAAGCCGGGCTGGTGGCGCTTGCGGATCGCCTGGGCGACCTGGTGAAAGAAGTGCCGGACCTGCGCATTCACATCGTCGGCCATTCCGCCGGCTCGATCGCGGCCGGCCACCTGCTGTCGCGCTTCCCGGTCAACCAGCTGAAAGCGGCCAGCTGCACGCTGTACGCGCCGGCCTGCGACATCAGTTTCGCGCTCCAGCATTACAAGGGAGCGGTTGATCGCGGCGTCCTGCCACTTGGGTCGCTCCAGGTCCACGCCCTCACCGACAAGCTGGAACAGGGCGACAGTGTCGGACCATACCGCCAGTCCCTGCTCTACCTGGTCAGCCGCGCCCTGGAAAAACTGCATAAAACGCCGCTGCTCGGCATGGAGCGCGCGCACAGCGCCGCATACGCCACCGAGGAATTCTGGCATGCCGACACCCTGGCCGACTTGCGGGCCTGGCAGGCGTTCTACGGCGGCCGGCAGCTGCAGGTGCTCGGCGACAGCGACGTCTTCAACGGTGCCCGCAACATCCCGTCCAGCCATGGATGCTTCGATAATTCCGTGCGCATCCTGGCCGATACGGTGGCGGCCATCGCCGACCGCCAGCCCAACCAGCTGCCGAAGGTGGTGCTGGATTATTGACGCTGCCCGCTTGCGGCGCACCAAAAAAATAAGCGCCCCGCGGGGCGCTTAGCTTGTGCTTATTTTGTGCCAGGGCGATTAAACGCCGGCTTCCTGCTTCTTGGCTTGCTCGACGCCGTGCAGGATTTCCTTCTTGGCTTCTTCCGGGCCGTACCAGCCGTCCACCTTGACCCACTTGCCTGGTTCCAGGTCCTTGTAGTGCTCGAAGAAGTGCTGGATCTGCTGCAGGCGCAGGTCCTGCAGGTCTTCCGGCTTCTGCCAGTGCTTGTAGATCGGCAGTACTTTATCGACCGGCACCGCCAGCACTTTGGCGTCCTCGCCGGATTCGTCGGTCATCTTCAGCACGCCGATGGCGCGGCAACGCACCACCACGCCCGGGATCAGCGGGAACGGGGTGATGACCAGCACGTCGACCGGGTCGCCGTCGTCGGACAGGGTGTTCGGGATGTAGCCGTAGTTGCATGGGTAGTGCATGGCGGTGCCCATGAAACGGTCCACGAAGATGGCGCCGGATTCCTTGTCCACTTCGTACTTGATCGGATCCGCGTTCATTGGGATCTCGATAATGACATTGAAGTCGTTCGGCAGGTCTTTGCCGGCCGGTACTTTATTCAGGCTCATGTTTTTCCTCGATTTAATGCTTTTTTGAACAGTCTAACCTTGCAATTATAGCGAACTGCGCGCCGCTTGTGCGGCGCAGCAGCCTCACAAAATAGTTGCCAAGGCGCACTGGCGATAATGGTTCGCCGCGTCTTCGGGCTGGGACAGCGCTTCATGCAGCTGCGCCAGCTTGAGGTGGGACTCGCGCACCATGCGCGGCTCGGAAGCGTCGGACAGGGCCTGCTCCAGGTGGCGCTGGGCCTTGCCCCACAATTTCTGCTTCAGGCACAGGGAGCCCAGGGTCAGCGCCAGCTCGGCGTCGTTCGGGCGCTCGCGCACCCAGCCTTCGCAATGCTCGATCTGCACCAGCAGCGCGGCGGAGCCGGCCGGAGCGGCGGCGTCGCGGTAGGCGCGCACCACGCGCTCGTCCCAGTTGGCGGCCAGCGCTTCTTCGCAGACCAGACGGGCTTCGTCATGCAGGCCGCGCGCATTCAGGGCGGTGGCGGCACGGCAGGCGACAAACGGCTTGATGCGGTCGGCCGACGGAATCGTGCTCCAGACGCGCTGCAGCGACTCGGCGTCGTGGGCGTTATCGGACAGCAGGTCGTCGTAAGCGAGCTCGCGCAGGCGCGCCGACAGGGCCGGATGCAAGGCCTTATGCTTGTCCAGCAGGCGCGCCAGGCGCAGCACTTCCGGCCAGTTCTTGGCTTGCTGCTCGGCCTTCAGCGACCATTGCAGGGCGTGGATATGACGGGTGCCGCTGGCATTCAGTTCGCGCACCGCTTCCAGCGCGGCTTCCGGCTGGTGGTCGTCGACCAGCAGCTCGGTCACGGTCATCAGGCGCGCGGTCTTCATCGTGTTATCGCTGGCGATGCGCGCCAGCCACTGGTCGCGGCGGGCCTGCTGGCGCATGCGGTGGGCCGCGCGGGCGCCGATCAGGGCCGCGACGCCGGCGTTTTCCGGCAGTTCCGCGGCGCGCAATGCCGCTTTCTCGGCATGGCCGAAACGGCCTTCGAACAGGGCCTTCAGTGCGTCGCGCAAGCCTTTGTTGCCGTCGCGCTCGCGCTTGTGCTGGCGGTAGGCCGCCACCTTCTTCGGCATGTTCACGGTGGCGTTGAAGGCGCGCACCAGGAAATGCACCAGCAGGAAGGCCGCCGCCAGCAGCACCATGAAGAAGTTAAGCGACAGGTCGACGCGGTATGGCGGGTAGAACAGCACCACATTGCCAGGGTTGAAGCGAGCCGTCACGGCGATACCGATGGCCGCAGCCATCATTACAACGAGCCAGATAAAGAGACGCATTATGGCTTCGCCTTGTAGTTACGGACCGCGTTCAGGCTGTCGGACAGCGTCGGCATCTCGATCGACAGGTTGCTGCCTTGCAGCTGGCGCAGCAGCTGCTGGGCGGTCTGGGTCTGGCGTGTCTTGGTGTCGAAATATTTGGTCAGCACTTCCTGGGCGGCCAGCAGGTCGGCGCGGAACGCCGCTTCATTGCGGGACAATAAGGCCATACGGGCGTTCAGCAGGCGCAGTTTCAGGTTTTCGCGCAGGAAGTACGATTCTTCCGGCGCCAGCATGATGGCATCCGGCGTTTCGACACGGCGCACGCGGATCAGGGTCGACACTTCCGCCCACATATCGCTGCTCCATTCCTGCCAGACGTTCTTGATGCGGCTGCCCCAACCCTCTTCCTCCGCTGCAGGCGCCGGCGCATCGTCCTTGCCGTTGGCGCCCTTGGCTTTCGGTTTGGCCGGCGCGGCCTTGCGCACCGGCGGCGCGGGCGGCGTCGGTTTGGCATCGGACAGCATCGGCAGGCCGTCGACCTGGGCGATCACGTTATCCAGGCGCACCGCCAGGCCGACCGAGTCGACGTTCGGCAGAGCCTTCAGGCGTTCGATGTCCTTGGCGATGGCGCGGCGGATGGTGATGAATTGCGGCTTGTCGGAGCGGGACAGGCTGCGGTCGGCGTTCTGCAGCGCGATCAGCGCGCCCGGCACATTGCCGGCCAGTTGCAGCTGCTGGCTGGCGGTGGAGAGCACCTGCTCGATCTCGGCCAGCGCCCACTCGTCGCGGTTCTTCGACATGTCCTGGTACAGCTGCTCCAGCGCGAGCTGCTGCGCCTGGGCTTCCTGCTGGCGGTTTTCCAGCACGCCGACCTTCAGCTGGATTTCCTTGGCGGTCTCCTGGACATTCTTGGCCAGCTGGCTGGTCTGCCCGTTCAGGGAATCGCCCTGCTGCAGGCGGCGCGCCATTTCCTCGCGCAGGCGGAACACCTGGTTCTTCGAGTAGAAGGCTTGCGCGGCAAGCAGGATGCCGAGCACCACGACGGCGATCACCAGCGGCTGGCGCAGGGAATCGCGCTCCTGGACTGGCGCTGCCGCCGGCGCGGCAGGGGCGGGAGTGGGAGTCTCGACGGCCGGCGCGGCTGGCTGGGTTGGCGGGACGTCTTTGTTGTCAGTTTGGTTAGGCAAATCGTTCATGGACGTGATTGTAACGCGGCGAGCACCCGTTCGTCGCCTGATCCTGTCAGGGTCACATGCTGGAAGCCCAACTCGCGCGCCGTCTCGGCGATGCGGGAGTGCGGGACGATCAGGTGGTGATGTTGCAATAATGCAACGATTGTCGATTCATTCAATTCCTGCAGCAGGCCGACCAGGCCGCGCAGGGCTTCCGAGCTGGTGATGATCCATTCGGCATCGGCCGCCGCCAAGGCGCGCAGGCGCGCGGCCAGCTCCGCGCTCAGGACCGGCACGCTGCGGCGGTAGGCCGGCAGCACGGTCACATCGGCGCCGGCGGCGCGGAAGGCGTCGGCCATCAGTTCGCGCCCGGATTCGCCGCGCACGATCAAGACCCTGGCGCCACGCAATGCCGGCAGGTCGAGCGCTTGCAGCAAATGTTCCGTGTCGCTGCGGGCGGGATCGGCGGGACTGGCGATCAGGCCGGCGGGCACGCCATGCGCCAGCAATGCCTGGCGGCTGCCCTCGCCCACCACCGCCGCGCGCAGGCCTTCCGGCCAGGTATCTATATGGGCGAAGGCGGCGTCGATGGCATTGGGTGAGACGAAGGCGACCAGCTGGTACGCCCCCAGGCCGGACAGGCCGGCGCGCAGGGGCGCCGGATCCGCCAGCGGGGCGATTGCCAGCAGCGGCAGCACCTCGACCTGGCGGCCGAGCGCGCGGATGCGGCCGGCCAGCGGCTCGGCCTGCGCGAGCGGGCGGGTGAGGACGACTGGACGCGGCATCAAAACCGGGCAAGCGGTGTCAGACCCGCCGGGTCAGACACCCTCCGATGGCGCGGCGTTGGGCGTCATGCCGTGCGCCTGCTCGGCGGCGCAGGCGGCGAGGATGGCTTCGGCATCCTGAGCGCGCAATTGTTCGGCGACGTTGGCGCCCAGCGCTTCGGCGTCGGCGGCGGCGCCGTTCACTTCAGCGCGGGCGACGCGGCTGCCGTCCGGCGTGGCCACCATGGCGCGCAGGTGCAGCTGGCCATTGTCGACCGTTGCGAACGCCGCCAGCGGCACCTGGCAGGAACCGCCGAAAACCTTGGACACCTTGCGTTCGGCCGTCACGGCCTGGGCGGTCGACAGGTGGTTCAGCGGCGCCAGAATGGCTTGCAGGTCCAGGCCGTCCTTGCGCTCGGCGATTTCGATCGCCATCGCGCCCTGCCCCGCGGCCGGCAGCGAATCTTCCGGCGCCAGCAGCGCTTTGATGCGCTGCGGCAGGCCAAGGCGTTTCAGGCCGGCGGCGGCCAGGATGATGGCGGCGTAATCACCGCGATCGAGCTTGCCCAGGCGGGTGTCCAGGTTGCCGCGCAAAGGCTTGATGACCAGGTGCGGGTAGCGCGCCGAAATCAGGGCCTGGCGGCGCAGGCTGCTGGTGCCGACGACGGCGCCTGCCGGCAGTTCCGCCAGCGAACCGTAGTCGTTCGAAACGAAGGCGTCGCGCGGGTCTTCGCGCTCCAGCACCGCCGCCAGCGTGAAGCCTTGCGGCAGCTCCATCGGCACGTCTTTCAGCGAATGCACGGCCAGGTCGGCGCGCCCTTCTTCCATCGCCACCTCCAGCTCTTTGACGAACAGGCCCTTGCCGCCAACCTTGGACAGCGCGCGGTCCAGGATCTGGTCGCCGCGCGTGGTCATGCCCAGGATCTCGATGCTGCACTGCGGATATAATTGGGACAAGCGCGCGCGGACATGTTCCGCCTGCCACATGGCGAGCCGGCTCTCGCGCGATGCGATCACCAATTTGGAAGGGAGCTGTTGGGCCATTTCAGGAGTATTCAAAACCAGTTCTTTCGCTGTTGCTAGCGCCAAACCGGCGTTCACCAGTTTATTGCGCATGATGGGGACCACAAATTCTAGCATGCGCGCCCTCTATGCAGACTGTGGCCACAAGCCTTTTGCACGACCATTCTTATCTTTTGACTGATTAACTATGGCAAATCAAGTAAGTGCAACAGACGAACAAAACCGGAGCGCCGACAAAGACGCGCCGCTGAAAGAAGATATCCGCCTGCTGGGCCGCCTGCTCGGCGACGTCCTGCGGGAACAGGAAGGCGAGGAAGTGTTCGCCGTCGTGGAAACCATCCGCCAGACGGCGGTGCGCTTCCGCCGCGAAGCCGACGCCGGCGCCGCCAAGGAACTGGACGGCATGCTGAAAATCCTGACACGCGAACAAACCATTACGGTGGTGCGCGCCTTCTCCTACTTCTCCCACCTGGCCAATATCGCGGAAGACCAGCACCACATCCGCCGCCGCCGCGCCCACCTGCTGGCCGGCTCGGCGCCGCAAAGGGGCAGCATCAGTTTTGCGCTCGACAAGCTGAAAGAATCCGGCGTCGAACTGGACACCGTGACCAGCTTCTTCAAGGAAGCCCTGATCTCCCCCGTCCTGACCGCGCACCCGACCGAGGTGCAGCGCAAGTCCATCCTGGACGCGGAGCACGATATCGCCCGCCTGCTGGCCCAGCGCGACCTGCCGCTGACGCCGAAAGAGCGCAGCGCCAACCTGCATATGCTGCGCGCCCGCATCGCCACGCTGTGGCAGACGCGCATGCTGCGCTACTCCAAGCTGACCGTGGCGGACGAAATCGACAACGCCCTGTCCTATTACCGCATCACCTTCCTGCGCGAGCTGCCGGCCCTGTACGACGACATCGAGACCGAGATCGCCGAGCATTACGGCCAGGCCGCGCCGCGCGCCATCGACGCATCGTATGTGCAGATGGGCAGCTGGATCGGCGGCGACCGCGACGGCAACCCGAACGTCAACGCCGGCACCATGCAGCACGCGCTGGAACGCCAAGCCACCACCATCCTCGACTTCTACCTCGACGAAACCCATGCCCTGGGCGCCGAGCTGTCGGTGTCGACCCTGATGATCGGCTGCTCGCCCGCCCTGCAAGCCCTGTCCGACGCCTCCACCGATTTGTCCGACCACCGCCGGGACGAGCCTTACCGGCGCGCCCTGATCGGCATGTACGCCCGCCTGGCCGCCACCGCGCGCGCCCTGGGCGCGACCAATATCCTGCGCAAGGAAGTCGGGCACGCCGCCCCCTACCCTTGCCCGGCCGACTTCTCGGCCGACCTGCAGGTGATGATCGAGTCGCTCGACGCCAACCACGGCGCCGTGCTGGCCCGCCCGCGCCTGAGCACCCTGAAGCGCGCCGCCGACATTTTCGGCTTCCATCTGGCGTCGCTGGACATGCGCCAGTCCTCGGACATCCACGAACGCGTGCTGGCGGAACTGTTCGCCAAGGCCGGCGTGCAGGCCGACTACCCGGCGCTGGAGGAAGACGCCAAGGTCAAGCTGCTGCTCGCGGAGTTAGCGCAACCACGCCTGCTGTATTCGCCGTACATCGACTATTCGGAGGAAACCGCGTCCGAGCTGACCATCCTGCGCACGGCGCACGATATCCGCCAGCGCTACGGCAGGCGCGCCATCCGCAACTACATCATCTCGCACACCGAAACCGTATCGGACCTGCTGGAAGTGTTCGTGCTGCAGCAGGAAACCGGCCTGCTGCGCCAGGGCGCCGACGGCGAGCACAGCTCGGACCTGATGGTGATCCCGCTGTTCGAGACCATCCCCGACCTGCAGCGCGCCGCCGGCATCATGGAAACCTTGATGGCGGTGCCGCTGGTGCAGAAACTGATCGCCAAACAGGGCCAGATCCAGGAAGTCATGCTGGGCTATTCCGACTCCAACAAGGACGGCGGCTTCATGACCTCCAACTGGGAGCTGTACAAGGCGGAACTGGGGCTGGTCGAGGTCTTCGCCAGGGCCGGCGTCAAGCTGCGCCTGTTCCACGGCCGCGGCGGCACCGTCGGGCGCGGCGGCGGCCCAAGCTACGAGGCCATCCTGGCGCAGCCGAAAGGCACCGTCAACGGCCAGCTGCGCCTGACCGAACAGGGAGAGATCATCGCTTCCAAATTCTCCAACGCCGAAATCGGCCGCCGCAACCTGGAACTGCTGGTGTGCTCGACCCTGGAAGCGAGCCTGATGCCGCCGCCGGCCGACGCCTGCCACGGACCGCGCCTGGCCGGTTTCGAAGCGGTGATGGCCGAGATTTCGGCGCTGGCCTACAAAGCCTACCGCAACCTGGTGTACGAAACCCCGGGCTTCACCGACTACTTCTTCTCGGCCACGCCGATCGCGGAAATCGCGGAGCTGAACCTCGGTTCGCGCCCGGCCTCCCGCAAATCGACGCGCCGCATCGAAGACTTGCGCGCCATCCCATGGGGCTTCAGCTGGGGCCAGTGCCGCCTACTGCTGCCGGGCTGGTACGGTTTCGGTTCCGCCATCGGCGCCTGGCTCGCCGCCGGCAACCGCGAAGAACGCACGGCCAAGCTGCGCGACATGTTCCAGCACTGGCCGTTCTTCGCCACCCTGCTCTCCAATATGGACATGGTGCTGGCCAAGACCGACCTGGCGATCGCCTCGCGCTACGCCGAGCTGGTGACGGACAAGGAACTGCGTGAGCGCATCTTCAAGCGCATCACCGAGGAATATCAGCAGACCCTCGATTGCCTGGAGTCGATCACCGGCACGCGCGAGCGCCTGGCAGGCAACCCGCTGCTGGCGCGCTCCATCACCAACCGCTTCCCCTACCTCGATCCGCTGAACCACCTGCAGGTGGAACTGATCAAGCGCCGCCGCGCGCTGGGTAATGAAGAAGACAAGCTCGATCCGCGCGTCAACCGCGGCATTCACCTGTCGATCAACGGCGTCGCCGCCGGCCTGCGCAACACGGGCTGAACGCCACCGGAAAACGGGCCCGGCGCAATCCGGGCCCGCTTAGAGGCTGTTTCAAAATGGGCGTGGCTAGGCGCAGCGACGAAGGCAGTGCGCCTGCACGGCAAGGAGCTGCAACAACGCCATGGCCATTTTGAAGCGGCCTCTTAGCAAAAAAGCCATAATTACGTCATAATCATGCGGTCTGATATGAGGAGATCGTATGTTTCGCTTGACGCTGTTGGCTGCACTGCTGTTGCCCTCCCTCGCCCTGGCTGAAGACCAGGTCCGCAAGTTCGATGCTTTCTACGGCATCAATGTCAAAGGCCCGATCAGCGTCTATGTCGACGTGGGCAAGGCGCAGACCGTTACGGTCAGCGGCCGCAAGGATTACATCAACAAGGTCAGCACCGTGGTCGAAGGCGGCGTGCTGCGCGTGGTCTACGACAAGGATGAAAAAGGGTCGATCAACGTCAAGGATGGCGACAAGATCACGGTCACCGTGCCGGCGCTGACCAGCTTCCGCGTACTGGGCGCCGGCGAGTCGCGCGTCACCAACATCGACGGCGA
Organism: Pseudoduganella violaceinigra DSM 15887; assembly: GCF_000425385.1. Classification (GTDB taxonomy): domain Bacteria; phylum Pseudomonadota; class Gammaproteobacteria; order Burkholderiales; family Burkholderiaceae_D; genus Rugamonas; species Rugamonas violaceinigra. The sequence goes on from NZ_KE384357.1 coordinate 396,081, forward strand.
ACGCATCGACATCAGCTTCGAAGGCGCAGGCGCGCTCTATGCCAGCGGCAAAGTCAAACTGCTGCGCATGAAAGGGCAAGGCGTTGGCGAAGCCAATCTCAAGGACCTGAAAGCGGAACGCGCCGACGTCAACTTCACCGGCATGGGCGACATCAGCCTGTACGCCAGCGATACCCTGAACCTGATTGTTGAAGGCATGGGCAACTTCACCTATTACGGCAATCCGAAGCACGTCAACAAATCGGCCAAGGGCATCGGCAACGTCAGCCCGGGCAAATAAGCCTCGCATGCGCCAGCTCGCGGCTTGCCGCATATCCCATTGAGCGGTACAGCGCCTGCGCACGGGCGTTGGCCGCGCCCACATGCAGCATGGGACGCACGCCCTGCTGCTGCATGCCGTACATAATGAATTCCACCAGCCGCCGCGCATAGCCGCGCCCCGTGAAATCCGGGTGCGTGCACACGGCGCTCACTTCGCGCATATGGCCCAGGTCCATGCGCTCTCCGCTCAGCGCCACCAGCCGGCCACCGGCGTCATGGATGCCGGCGTACCGGCCCATCTCGCCGGTGCGCGGGCGGAAGTAGCCCGGGAATGCAATATTGGTTAGTTCCACCATCGCCGGATCGTCCGCAGCCAGTACGCGGATCATCGAAATGTCCGGCGCGGCAAGCGGGCCGCCTTGGTAGACCATTTGCAGCACGCCCGCTAGCGGCTGCAGCGACCAGCCCTGCGGCAATTCCGGCATCGCGCCGAGAAAGTAATAGCCGCCGTCCGGGACGCCTGCCAGGTCCTCGGCGCTTAGCGGAACGCCCTGCTCGGCCACCGCGCAGAATGGCGCGACATCGGCCGGATAGCGCCGGGCCGCACCTGCCGGAATGCTAAAATGTTGCTGTGCGCTGTTCAGCGCAGCCCAGATCGGGTTTTCCAGTTCCTGCATACGAGTTCCAATGTCCAATTTCCCCGCCTGCCCCAAATGCCAGTCCGAGTATACCTACGAAGACGGCGATAACAATGTTTGCCCTGAATGCGCCCACGAGTGGCCAAAGCAGGCCGCCGAAGTGGCCGGCGAAACCGCGCGCGTCTACAAGGACGCCGTCGGCGCCATCCTGCAAGATGGCGACACCGTCACCGTGATCAAGGATCTGAAGCCAAAAGGCTCGGGTGGCGTGATCAAGCAAGGCACCAAAGTCAAGAATATCCGCCTGGTCGACAGCGACCACGATATCGACTGCAAGATCGAGGGCTTCGGCGCCATGAGCCTGAAATCGGAGTTCGTCCGCAAAGTTTAGTCATTACAATTTGTGAAGATTTTTTAGCAATATTGTCGTATAGTCTCCGGAGCAATTTTTATTCTCTACCGGAGACTATCCATGAAGCCTGCTTCGCTTGCCCTGGCCATCGCGCTGGTTCTGCCTTTCGCCCCACTCCACGCCGCCGGCCCGATGGGCGAACGCAGAGCGGAATCCAGCTCCATGACCGGCATTAACGCAGCAGGGGAGTCGGTGGGCGAAATCAAGGACGAGGATGGCCGCCGCCGCGCCGTCATGCTGTCGCAAGGCCGCCATATCGAGATCGGCACCCTCGGCGGCAGCGACAGCACCGCCAACGCCATCAATAACCAGGGCGTCGTCACCGGCGGCGCACTCACCGCCAACAACGCCTGGCACGCCTTCCGTTTCGACGAAGCCCAGGGCATCCGCGACCTCGGTACGCTGGGCGGCAGCAGCAGCGTCGGCACCGCCCTCAATCAATCCGGCCACATCGTCGGTTACGCCGACACTGCCGACGGCAATTACCACGCCTTCGTCGACAACGGTATCGGCATGCTGGACCTGGGCACCCTCGGCGGCAAGAACAGCTACGCCACCGCCATCAACGGCGCCGGCTACGTGGTCGGCGCCGCGCAGCTGCCCAACGGCTACCGCCGCGCCTTCCTGTACAAGCCGGGCAGCGGCATGATCGAGCTGCCGACACTGGGCGGCCGCATCAGCGTGGCGACCGCCATCAACGACCACGGCGTGGTGGTGGGCGCGTCCGAGATGCCCAACGGCGCCTGGCACGCCTTTATGTACGAGAACGGCCGCATGATCGACCTGGGCGCCATGATTGCCCGAGGCTCCAGCTTCGCCAACGGCATCAATAACCACGGCGACATTGTCGGCACCGTGAAAATCAAAGACCACGACGCACCGCATACCTTCATCTATAAAAATGGCCAGATGCAGGTGCGCGCAGCCTACGGAAGCCTTTACCTGACCCGCGACATCACCGAAGACGGCAAGGTGATCGGCTCGTCATACACCGGCCATGTGCTCAAATCCGGCGCCGTCGACTCGGCCCGCACCGACCATGGACTCAAGCCGGTCGACTGGCTCACCCTCGCCTTCCTGAGCCTGATTGCGGCAGTGGCGGCATTCAAAGTGCGCGACCGCATCCGCAAAGGATTCGACTTCGGCATCAAGATGCTGTCGCTGGCCTGATGCGCCGCGCGGCATTCGCATTGGCGCTGGCGGCGGCGCTTTGCGGCGGCATGGCCCACGCCGGCCCATTCGGCGGTTCAATCTCCGAATCCGTCGTCGCCAAGGACATGAACGCCGCCGGCGACACGGTACTGGAATCGATCACCGGCTACGGCGCCCGCCGCGCTTTCCTGCGCTCCGGCGGAATGCGCTATGAGATCGGCACCTTTGGCGGCGAAGAAAGCCGTGCCGCCGCCATCAACAGCGCCGGCGTCGTCACCGGCTCCGCGCAGACGGCGGACTTCAGCTGGCGCGCCTACCGCTTCGATATCAAAGGCGGCCTGCGCATGCTCGACACCCTGGGCGGCGCGAGCAGCGCCGGCGCGGCGATCAATGAAAGCGGCCACATCGTCGGCCATGCGGACACCTACGACGGCAGCTACCATGCATTCGTCGATACCGGTATCACAATGCTGGACCTGGGTACGTTTGGCGGCAAGAACAGCTATGCGCTGGGTATCAACGCGCATGGCGTCGTGGTGGGAGCCGCCGACCGCGCGAACGGTTTCCGCCGCGCCTTCATCTACAAGCCCGGCGTCGGAAAATTCGAAATCCCGGACGTCGGCGACCGGCACAGCGTCGCCATGGCAATCAATGACCAAGGCGTCGTGGCGGGCACCATGCAGATGCCCGACCGCAGCTGGCACGCCTTCACTTACGACGGCACACGCACGGTGGATCTGGGTTTGATGATGGCCAAAGGGAACAGCTTTGCCACCGCCATCAACAATCGTGGCGACGTGGTCGGCAATGTCAGGGTATGGGGCCGGGATACCCCGCTGGTCTTCGCTTACAGCAAAGGCCAGATGCAGGTACGCGACAACTTCGGCAACTTCGACCTGGCCCGCCGCATTGGCGACGACGGCCAGATCATCGGCGCCGGCGCCATGGCGCAGCGCATGCGCGCCGCCCGCATCTCGCACGACAAGCTGCAAACGGTTGGCTGGCCCAAACCTTTGGACCTGCTGACCTATGCGTTCCTGGCGATCCTCGCCACATTCTTCCTTTATAAAATCCGCGAACATCTGCGCGAAGGCGCCGACTTCAGCAAGCGGATGCTCATCCTATCCATCACATGAAAATTCGCCACCTCTTACAGCTCCTGCCGTTAACCCTCGCCCTGCCGCAATTGCCGGCTTATGCCCAAGCGTTCCCACCCGCCGCCAGTTGCAGCGCCGGCACGCCCGTTGACGAGAAAGGCTTTGTGCGCATCGGCGGTATGGACCAATGGGTCCGCATCAAAGGCAGCAACTGCGCCAACCCGATCGTTGTGCTCGTCCATGGAGGCCCTGGCAATCCGACCACGCCGTTTGCCGACAAGTTCTACCAGTCATGGGAAAAGGACCTCACCATCGTCCAGTGGGACCAGCGCGGCGCGGGAATGACCTTCGGGCGCACCCCGTTGACGGACGATATTCCCTTGAAGATTGAAGAGCTGCGCGACGACGGCATCGAGGTGGCGCGCTTTGCGGCCAAGCGCTTTGGGAAGGAGCGGGTCATCCTGCTGGGCGGCTCCTGGAGCTCGGTGCTCGGCGTGCACATGGCCAAAGCCGCGCCGGGGTTGTTCTGCGGGTATATCAGCTCGTCGCAACTGGTTGGAGAGTTCTCGGACCGGCGGAATATCGACGCCACGCTGGCGTTGGCACGCGCGGCCGGCGACCAGGAATCCATCAGCAAGATCGAGGCCCTCGGCCCACTGCCATGGACCAATCCACGCAACCCGGGCATTTTGCGCCGCGTGATGCGCAAATATGAAGCCATGAGCACCGAACCGGTGCCGAAGGCCTGGATGGGTGCCACGGCGGAATATGCGACGGCCAAGTATGATGCCGATTACGCCGCCGGCGAGGACTATTCCTGGTTGCAGTTTGTGGGCATGAAGGGTGACGGCATCGGCTCGAAGATCGACCTCTATAAGCTCGGGCCGAAGTTCGACGTGCCTTTCTACATGGTGCAGGGCGAGCAAGACCTGGTCACCATGCCTGAGCCAAGCCGGCGCTACTTCGATTTCATCCAGGCCCCTTACAAGGAATTCGTGACGGTACCGCGCGCCGGGCACGACCCGAACCCGCCAATGGTGGCAACCCAGTTGCGCTTGCTGAAGAAAATCGGCGATTGCCATTGATGCCCTGAGCGGAAACGCCGCCCTGGCGCCCAGGGCGGCAGCAGCGCGCATGGCCCGGATTAGAACCCCGGCACGCCTTTTTCCTTGCCAAGGGCGGTAAGCCGCTGGTTGACCAGCTCCCATGCGGCATCCGACGACTCGTCGACAATGCCAAGCTGCGTCATTGCTTTTTGCCCCAGGAGGCAGGTGGCGCGACGCTCGGCCAATTTGCTGTTGCTTGCTATCATTGGCACGCCTTCGAGCGCGTGGATCAGCGTCTTGAACTCCTTGTTCGCCTTTGCGCGCCGGGACTCCAGCGCCTGCCCCTGCGCGCTTCCAGTGGCAACATCGAGCGTGAGTGAGTTCGCCTCATTTTCGCTCAACGCCCCTGCCGCGACAATGCGGTCCTTCGCCTCCTCGTGGCGACGCTGCCGAGCGATCTCTTTTTCTTTAAGGGCGGCAAGCGCCGCCTTCAGGCGCATATTGAAATCGAATGCGTAATCCCCTGCTTTGACAGGGTCCTCACAGTCGATTTGCGTCTCGCCCTGCGCGGCGAAAGAGCACGCCAGCAGCATCAGGGCGGCGGCAAGACGGAATCGATTGGTTTTCATCATGGTGCGGGATAAAAAAAACGGAGGCCGCGGCCTCCGTTTCATATTGCTTACTTCTCGGTCAGGAACGTCTTCAGCTTGTCCGAACGCGAAGGCTGGCGCAGCTTGCTCATCGCCTTGGCTTCGATCTGGCGGATACGCTCGCGGGTCACGTCGAACTGTTTGCCCACTTCCTCCAGGGTGTGGTCGTTCGACATTTCCACGCCGTAGCGCATGCGCAGCACCTTGGCTTCGCGCGGGGTCAGGGAGTCCAGCACTTCCTTGATCACATTGCGCATCGACGCATGCAGCGCGGCGTCCAGCGGCGCCAGCGTGGTGTTGTCTTCGATGAAGTCGCCCAGCTGCGAATCGCCGTCCTCGCCCATCGGGGTTTCCATGGAAATCGGCTCCTTGGCGATCTTCATGATCTCGCGCACCTTGGATTCCGGCATTTCCATCTTCTGCGCCAGGGTTGCCATATCCGGCTCGGAACCGGTTTCCTGCATGATCTGGCGCGAAATGCGGTTCATCTTGTTGATGGTTTCGATCATGTGCACCGGCACGCGGATGGTACGGGCCATATCCGCGATCGAACGCGTGATCGCCTGGCGGATCCACCAGGTCGCGTAGGTCGAGAACTTGTAGCCGCGGCGGTATTCGAACTTGTCCACCGCCTTCAGCAGGCCGATATTGCCTTCCTGGATCAGGTCCAGGAACTGCAGGCCGCGGTTGATGTACTTCTTCGCGATCGAAATCACCAGACGCAGGTTGGCCACGGTCATTTCGCGCTTCGCCGTGCGCGCACGCTTTTCGCCGGCGGCCATCTGCTTGTTGATCTTGCGCAGGTCGGCCAGCGGCAGCGCGACGCGCTCCTGCAGGTCGATCATCTTGTTCTGCAGTTCCTTGATGGCAGGGACATTACGGCCCAGCACCGCGCTGTACGGATAGCCGGCCGCCACTTCGCCGTCCACCCAATCCAGGTCGGTTTCATTGCCCGGGAAGACCTTGATGAAGTGGGCGCGCGGCATTCCGCAGCGGTTCACGCACAGCTCCAGCACGGCGCGCTCGATCGAACGCACCTGCTCCATTTGGCTACGCAGCGTGTCGCACAGCTTCTCCACCACTTTCGCGGTGAAGCGGATGCCCAGCAGCTCGCTGGAAATGATTTCCTGCGCTTTCACGTACGCCGCATTGCCATAGGCGGCCTTGCACATCTTGTCGTACTGGTTCGAAATCAGCGCGAACTTGGCCAGCGCATCGTCCTTCAGCTGCGCCAGCTGCTCGGTCGAATAGCCGGCGGCGCCGCCGTTGACATCGCCGTCTTCTTCCTCGTCGTCCAGCTCCTCGTCCTCATCTTCCTCATCGGCGGCAGCTGCCACCTTGGAAGGCGCCGGAGCCGGCGCGTCTTCGTTCAGGTCGACGAAGCCGTCCACCACGTCGTCCACCTTCATCTCATCCTTCTCGATCTTCTCGGCCAGGGCCAGGATCTCGCAGATGGTGGTCGGGCAGGCGGAAATCGCCTGGATCATGTCGCGCAGGCCGCCTTCGATACGCTTGGCGATCTCGATTTCGCCTTCGCGCGTCAGCAGCGCCACGGCGCCCATCTCGCGCATGTACATGCGGACCGGGTCGGTAGTGCGGCCGAAGTCGGAGTCCACGGTCGACAGGGCGGTGGCGGCAGCGGCTTCCACCTCATCGTCGCTGGCGGCGGTCGGCACGTTATCGGACAGCAGCAGCGCCTCCGCATCGGGCGCGCGCTCGTACACGGCGATACCCATGTCGTTGAAGGTCGCGATGATACCTTCGATCGCTTCCGGATCGACGATGTTTTCCGGCAGGTGGTCGTTGATCTCGGCGTAAGTCAGGTAGCCGCGGTCCTTGCCCAGGTTGATCAGGTTCTTGAACTGGGTGCGGCGCTTTTCCAGCTCCTCCGCGTTGGCGCCGTCGGTCATGCCGAAAGCGTCGATGCCCTTGGCCTTGCGCTCGCGGGCCTTGGACGCGGCCTTCAGTTCAGCGCGTTCCACGGCGTTCAGCGCCGCCACTTCATCGTTTTCCGGGGTGAATTCGCTCGGCTTGCGGCCGCGGCGGCCAGGCACTTTCACTTGCGGCAGCAGGTAGCCGGAGGTGTCAATCGCCGCCAGCACCGCAGCGTCGCGCACCTCGGTCACGGCGGCGGGGCCGGCGGTCACGATCACTGGCGCAGCTTCTGCGGCCTTTGGCTTGCGCCCGCGCGGCTTCGGCGCAGGCGCCGGCGCTTCTTCAGCAATGATGGCCAGCGACACAGGCTTGGCAGCGGCAGTCTTGCGGGCGCGGGCCTTGACAACCGCGTCGCCAGATTCCGCTTCAACCGGCGTTTCGACAGCTGGCACGGCGGCCAGGCGCGAACGGGTTTTCTTCACGACCGTGACTTTTCCTGCTTCCTCTTGAGCATTGTCGATCACATAGGAAAGGCTGGTTTTCGGCACAGCCAGCGGAGCGCTGGTGGTGGCAGAGCCAGTGGATTTCTTGGCGGACAACGTCAGGGTCTTAGGTTTCGTCATTCAATATCTCTCTACACGCCCCAAGGGGAACGCTTATCGATGGCTCGGATTCAGGGATAATCGGGAAAAGAAAAAGCCCGCTTGACCGGGCTCGATTCCGATGATTCAGTGATTAGAGAGGGCACATGCCCTGGAACTGGTCTACACAGGGCGGCGCGGCCCCGGCCGAAAACTCTTTACCAATCTGAATTCGCACCGTCCTGCATTTGGTGCGTCGGCCATTATACAAGCATTTGTGCTGCACCGCACCCTTTAATTCGATATCAGAACAACATCATGAGCTAAAACACAATGCGCCGAGCGCACGCATCGTGGTATGCTGGCGGCTCTTGATTAACCAATGATGTCGATGAACACTAGCACTACCCCACAGCAGCCGGCCGAAGACCAGGCCACCGCACCTGCCGCCCCCAATTCCGCGCGCGCCCTGCTCAAGCAATTGCAGCAACAGTTTGCCCCGTTCCGCGACAGCCTGCCGCTGTCCATCGGCATCGACAAGCAGCTGGTCGCCGCGATGCCGGAACTTAACCGCAAGCTGATGCGCGCTGCGCTGGGCATCCACACTTCCTCGCAGCGCTACCTGCGCGCGATGGAAAAAGCCACCGTGCGCTACAACCTCGATGGCAGCACCGGCGCCGAAGTGACCGATGAACACCGCAAGCACGCCAAGGAAACCCTGGCGGAACGCCATAAGAAGGAAATGGAACGCCGCAAGGCCGAACGCGCCGCCGAGCGCGAGGCCGCGGCAGCGGTGGAAGCCGACCGCCGCCGCGCGGAGAAGCTGCAGGCCCTGACTGCCAAATTCTCCAAGAAGTAAGAATGAGTGCGGCGCCAGAAGCGGTTCCGGAGCTGCCTCCGTATGAAGGCATCCGCCTGGCCGACGTCCGGCTCGTCAAATCCGCCGCCGATGCGCAGGCTGCGCATGCAGCCTTGCTGGCGGCGGACGCGATCGGTTTCGATACCGAATCCAAACCCACCTTCGTCAAGGGCGAGAGCTCGGACGGGCCGCACCTGATCCAGTTCGCCGACGACCGCCATGCCTGGCTGTTCCAGGTCGGCGATTCGTTTCCCTACCTGGACACCGTCAAGGCCATCCTCGAATCGGATGCGACGCTGAAGGTCGGTTTCGGCCTGTCCGACGACATCAAACGTGTGCGCGCCAAGCTCGGCATCGAGCCGCTCAAAGTGGTCGACCTGGGCGTAGTGCTGCGTGTGCCGGGCCAGAAGAACGACCTGGGCGCCAAGAGCGCCGTCGCCAAGTACTTCGGACAAGCGCTCACCAAGTCCAAAAAGATCTCCACCACCAACTGGGCCACGCCGCGCCTGAACGAGAAACAGATCCTGTACGCCGCCGACGATGCCCAGGTTGCGCTGCGCGTGTACCGCCACTGGATCGGCATCGGCAACGTGCTGCCGCCGATCAAGCCGCCCAAACGCCCCAAAGCCGGTAAACCGGTGTCAGACCCGAGGGTCTGACACCGCAACGCCGCCACCGCAGGGCGTGTCAGGCACTCGTGCCTGACACCGGTTTACCGGTTTTCGCCAAGCTCCCGAGAGTGGCCCTTCCGAGCCTGTTATTCTTTGCATTGCAGGCGTATCCTTGTCTCACCACAAGAAACCGGATTCATCATGCGAATTTTCTCAGGCATCGTCCCATTTGCCGCATTGCTTGTGCCGCTGGCCGCGATTGCGGCGCCGGCCAGCCTGCCCGATACCATCGAAAAGCGCGCCGCCGCCTGTGTCGCCTGCCACAAGGCCAACGAACAAGGTGACGCCTTTTTCCCGCGCATTGCCGGCAAACCCGCCACCTACCTGTACAACCAGCTGCTGAATTTCAAGGAAGGCCGCCGCCAGTATCCGATGATGACCTATATGGTCCAACAACTGCCGGATGCCTATCTGCGCGAAATCGCGCAATACTTCTCAGCACAGCACGCGCCCTACCCGCCGCCGGCCCCCACCAACGCGACGGCGCAAATGATCGAGCGTGGGCGCGTGCTGGTGCACCAGGGTGATCCGGAGCGCAAAGTGCCGGCCTGCGTGGCCTGCCATGGCGACACCATGACCGGCGTCGCTCCGGCGATCCCGGGCTTGATCGGCCTTCCGCGCGACTATCTCAACGCGCAATTCGGCGCCTGGCGCAACCAGAAGCGCAAGGCGCACGCACCGGACTGCATGGGTCAAGTGGCCAACCGCCTGAGCGACGCCGACGTGGCTGCGGTGACAGGCTGGCTGGCGGCCCAGCCGGCCGATTCCAACGCACGTCCCGCCACCTCCTTGCCCAAGCCAATGCCGATGGAGTGCGGCGGCGTCCCTTCGACAAAGACCGAACCATGAAACGCAACACTAAGATTGCCATCGCCTTGCCGCTATTGCTGCTGGCCGCAGCCCTAGCATTCGTCTGGCCGAAGCACGACATCGGCCCGGCGCCAAGTAGCGCCGCGCGGAATATGCCGCTGGAAGAAAAGGTCGCGCGCGGCGCCTACCTGGCCAAGACCGCCGACTGCATGGCATGCCATACCACCCGCGGCGGTGCGGCCTTCGCCGGCGGCCGCGCCCTGCAAACGCCATTCGGCAATGTGATCTCGCCAAATATCACCGCCGACAAGGAAACCGGCATTGGCAACTGGAGCGCCGACGAGTTCTGGAACGCCCTGCATAACGGCAAAGCCAGGGACGGCCGCCTGCTCTACCCTGCTTTCCCGTACACGAACTACACGGCGATGACGCGCGACGATTCAGACGCAATGTACGCCTACTTCCAGACCATCGCCCCGGTGAAGCAGGCCAGCCAGCCGCATACGCTGCGCTTCCCCTACAACCAGCAGGCCATGCTGGCGGTCTGGCGCGCACTGTATTTCAAGCCCGCCGTGTATGCACCTGATACATCCAGATCAGCGGAATGGAACCGCGGCGCCTATCTGGTGCAAGGCCCCGGGCACTGCATCGCCTGCCACAGCGAGCGCAATGCACTGGGCGCGAGCGATAAAGGCTTGTCGGGCGGCTTGATCCCGGTTCTGGGCTGGTACGCGCCCTCGCTCACTTCCGACCGCGAGGCCGGCCTGGGAGGCTGGGAGGTCAAGGAGATCACCGACCTGCTCACGACCGGCATTTCGCAGCGCGCCACCGTGTTCGGCCCGATGGCCGAAGTGGTGCGTGAAAGCCTGCAGCACCTGAGCGAGGAGGATGCGCGCGCCATGGCCGTCTACCTGAAATCGCTGCCCGACGAAAGCGGCAAGCGCGAGCCTTATGAACGGTCGAAAGAACCGGAGGCGGCGGCCTGGCTGGCCGCTGGGGAAAAGATCTACCGCAAGCAGTGCATGGACTGCCACGGCGAAAAAGGCGAAGGCGTCGCACCGCACTACCCGCCCCTGGCCGGCAACCGCGCGCTGACGATGGATGAAGCGGTGAACCCGATCCGCCTGGTGCTGAACGGCGGCTTCGCGCCGGGCACCGCGGGCAACCCGCGCCCCTACGGCATGCCGCCTTTCAGCCATGCCCTGGGCGACGCCGAAGTGGCGCAAGTGGTGTCCTACCTGCGCTCCGCATGGGGCAATAACGCCCCGCCAGTGACCAGCGTGGTGGTCAACCGCTACCGTAACGTCCCTCTGGATTGAACGATGAAAATTAAAGCATGTCGGCGAAGCCGAGGCGGTCGGTGGTGGCGTGGCGGGCGTCTTCCACGCTGACTTTTTTCTCTGCCAGCAGTTTGCGCAGGCATTCGTTCATGGTGTAGCAGCCGGGGGCGGACTTGCTCTCCATGACTTTGCGCAGGTCGGCCACGTTGCCGCTTTCGATCACGGACGCCACCTCCGGATTCACGCTCAGGCTCTCGGTGGCCAGGAAGTAGCGGTCGCCTTCCAGCGCCGGCATCAGCGCCTGGCACAGCACGCCGCGCAGTGCATGCGCCAGGGCCTGGCGCTGCGGTTCGGTGTTGCCCAGCAGGCGGATCATCTTTTGCAGGCCCAGCTCGATCGAACGTGCGTGCAGGGAAGCCAACACCAGCGGGCCCGATTCGGCCAGCGCCAGCGCTTCGTGCGCCGTTTCCCCATCGCGGATTTCACCGATCACGATCACGTCCGGACGTTCGCGCAGCGCATCCTTGGCGCCCAGATCGAACGTTTCCACGTCGCCGTCGAAGCCCACTTCCCGCTGGGTGATCACGCATTTGCGCTGCGGGATCAGGGTTTCCACCGGGTCTTCAATGGTGATGATGTGGCCCGAGCGGTTCTTGTTGATCTCGTCCAGCATGGACGCGATGGTGGTCGACTTGCCTTGGCAGGTATCGCCAATAATCAGCACCAGGCCGCTCGACAGCTGTGCGAATTTTTCCTCCGCCGGGCGCAGGCCCAGGGACGCCAGCGCCAGCGGTTCCTTCGGGAAGCGGCGGATCACGCAACCCAGGCGCTTTTTGCCCTGGAAGCTGAAGCAGTTGGCACGGATGCGGGCCGTATGCAGGTCTATTGCGCGGTCGAATGCCCGGTCCTGGATACGTTCGCGCCAGTTCGGTTCCACCACTTCAAAGAATTCTTCCAGCTCTTCGCGCGTGATCGGCGAATCGGTCACCGCCACCAGGCCCTTTGGCTGGCGCAGCAGCAAAGGGCTGTTCTGGTGGATCAGGATATCCGAAAAGACGAGTTTGGAGTTAAGCAGGTGAAGGATTTGCTCGACGAGGGTGCCGAAAACGGGGTGGTCTTCGTTTTCGATATAAGTCAGGGTGCGAATTTGCGAGTGTTCCATTGTGCCAGTGCTCTCCAATTGATACGCGTGATTCTATTTCATTTGCGCAATGGAAGGTAAGTGGCTAGTGAACAACATTTATTTCGGATATTCAAATCCAGTGCGAATATCGTAAGGAAAACTGCGTCCGCGCTCGCTCACCATCAGACGCTGGGGCGGCTCGTCCCCCGCCAGGGCGCGCGACTTGACGTGCAAGCCTTCGCCTTCGCGCATCAGCTTGTCCGCCCGCTCATATACATTCTGGCAACCCGTTTCGGCGATCAGCGCCTGCACAATGCCGATTTTCCATGCGTCGACCGCGGCGGACTGGAATTGGCACACCAGGTAGCCGTCCTTGCCGCCATAGCTATGCACCAGCAGGCCCGACAAGCCATCCTCATCGCCCAGGACAATCGGTACCAGTTCGTCGGGACGGGCCGACTGCAGGGTATGGATGCGCCGTGCAACGGCGGCGCGCACGCGGCGCTTCACCATGGCATGGTCAATCGGCTCGTCTTCGCGCAGGGTCCAGACACGGGCGGCAATCTGCGATTTGGCGTTGTACGCGGCGCGGGCCAGGAATTGGCGGGACGATGTGAGCACGGTGGCGGTGGCGCCCGGCTTGTTTTTCTCGGCAGGCCGCCCGTCGACGCGCTCAATGGCGGACAGGTAGATATGGGGGTCGCCGGCAAGGATGGATTTTTCCTTGCCTTGTTTGATGATGATTGTAAGCATAAGCGAAATGATACAGGAGCCGCGCCCGGTCCCCGGGAATTGCATTCTATTCCCCCCTGGCGGCGTCCTGTCGCATCGGGCGAACCGGGCGGCCGCGGCTCGGATACGATCCTTCCATCGAATATTGATACACAGAGGAGAACAGAATGAAATTGTCAGCTGCAGTGCGCAACGCCCTGATCGCCGCTTCCGTCTTCGCCGCCGCCGCCCCGGTCGCCATCGTGTCGGCTTCGCCGGCGGGCTGGTTCGCCGGCGAACGGGTACAAGGCAACGGCAATGTCGCCAAGCAGGCGCGCGAAGTCCCCAGTTTCAACGGCCTGGGCCTCGGCTTGCCGGGCTCGGTGGAAGTGCGCATCGGCAACACGGAAAGCGTGACCATCGAATCCGACGACAATATCCTGCCGCTGATCGAAACCGTCGTGGAAGACGGCACCCTGAAAATCCGCCCGGTCCGCCGCAACCTGCAGCTCGATACGCGCAATCTGAAAGTCGTGGTCATCGCCAGGAAACTGGAACGCATCGCAGTCGGCGGTTCCGGCTCGGTCGATGCGACAGGCATCCGCGGCGGCAAGCTGCATTTCGATGTCGGCGGTTCCGGCTCCATGAACCTGCGCGATATTGAGGGTGAATCCGTCAGCGTTTCGCTCGGTGGCAGCGGCAACCTGAAAGCGTCCGGTTCGGCAGACAAGCTGAAAGTCTCGATCGGCGGATCCGGCAAGGTCAGTACCGGCCAACTGGCAACGCGCGAAGCGACTGTCAGCATCGGCGGCTCGGGCCAGGCCGTGGTCTGGGCCAAGCAGTCGCTGTCCGTCAGCGTGGCTGGCTCCGGCGACGTGAGCTACTACGGCGAACCGCAGATCACCAAGAGCCTCATGGGTTCCGGCAGCGTCAAGCACCTGGCCGGCAGCCCGAACTGACCCGTATGGCCGGAATCGCTGCGCACTAAGATCTTGCGATAAATCGGAGTTCAAGCAAGAGATAGAAGAAAAACGCCCCGGCATTTTTGCGGGGCGTTTGAGGAAAAAAGCGGTCTGCTTAAAGGTCGAATTTAAGATCCGCGCTCACTGTGCGTTGCGCATACGGGTGGAAGGCCCAGTATTTTTCACCGTTCAGGTTATCGATGCCGAGCGACGCCGTCCACTGGCGGTTGAAGCGGTAGCGCAGGCGAACGTCGGCGACCAGGTAATCCGACACCCCCATATACGTGGCCCCGTTCGGGTCGCTGTTATCGAGCGTGCCAAACTGCCTGCCGCTATAGCGCACGCCAACCGTACCGGTCCAATGCTGCCCGGCGTGATACGACGCCAATGCATTCGCGCGCCATTTCGGCACGCGCGGCTGCCGCTTGCCGACGCTCGACGGCATGGCGTCATTGGCCACAATTTCCGAATCCGCATACGTCAGGCTGCTTTGCACTGTCAGGCCGTGCGTCAGCACGTCATCGGCCTGCTGCGACAGTTCCAGCCCGCGCGTACGGATCCTGCCGACGTTTTGCACGGTACTCACGGTTGCCGTCAGCGGCTGCGAATACAAGGCATCGCGCGTCCTTTCGCCAAACAGCGTGGCACGCAGGCTGCCCTTGGCCGTCATATGCTCGGCACTCAGCTCGGTGGTCCAGGACTTCTCGGCCCGCAGGTTCGGGTCGGTGTTGACGATCTTCTCATCGACAATCGAGCCCTGGAACAGTTCCGCCGCAGTCGGATTGCGCACCGCGCGGCCGGCCGAAGCCTTCACGGTCCACGCCTCATCAGCGCGCCATGCCAGGGCGGCCTTGGGCGACCAGGCGTGCTCAAGGCGGTCCTTGAACGGCAGCAGTCTGTTCGCCGCCGCCGATATTTCGCCGCCATAGGCCCGCCAGGTCTCCTGGCGCACACCCAGCGTCGCCTTCCATGCGTCGGCCAGCCGCCAGCTGTCCTGCGCGTACAGGCTCTCCAGGCGCGTATTGCCGTTGAAGGTCGACACATGCTTTCCGCCTTCGCCGGCAAGCCAATCCGCCACGCTCGTCACCTCGGTGCGCAGTTTAGCGCTATCGCGCTGGACGCCGAACTCCACCTGGTGCGCCGCTCCGGCACGCCAGTTGCCGCGCAGCGCCAGCGTATTCCAGCCACTGCCGCCCATATCGGTCAGGTTGCCCTGCCCGCCTCCTGTCGGCACGCGGGCGACATCGCGATGGTAATCGTAAGCGCTGCCGGCGATCTCCCAATTGAAGCTGCCGCGCCCGTGCGTCTTCAGCGACAGGCCATGCATCACATGCTCCAGATCCGCCCTGGCCCCGGCAAAATCGGACGGCACCAGCGTAAAGCGCTTGCCGCCGATATTGACCGCGCCGCTGGTGACCGCATTGCCGGCAGCATCGCGCAGATAGGACTCGGTATTGCGCACCACGTCGTTTTTCCACCAGCCCAGCGTATAACTGGCACGCAGGGTGGACGAAAAGTCGTACGCCAGCTTCACTTTCGCATGGTCCTGCACCGTATTGACCTGCCCTGTGCTGCCCAGGATGTACCAGTCCTTGCCGGACGGGTTGCGGTCCGCGACAGCGCCGGTCACCGGCACGCCCATCGCTTCGCCAGGCTTGGGCGTCGCCCCCGCACTGGCCAATTTATTGGCGAAGGCAATTGGCTGGCCATTGCTGTCCAGACGCGAAAGATCGATCCACCACGACAGCGCCCCTGTACGGTCGCCCAGCGACGCGCTGGCCTGGCGGCCGGTGTGGCGCGAGTGGGTCGAATACTGTTCGAAATCCTGCCCCGCCCAGGACAGCTTGGCGTGCGCCTCCAGCCTGGACGGCATGCGCGTCTGGTAATCGACGACGGCGCCCACCGAATTGCCCGGATAAGCGGCGGAAAACGGTCCGTACAGCACATCGACCCGTTCGATTTCTTCCGGCGTCACCAGGCCCCAGCGCGGCGTGTACATCGCCCCGTTGCCCAGCAGGTTGGACAGCAGGATGCCGTCCGCATACACCAGCGAACGGGCGCTGTTGCCCGTACCGGATGCGCGGCTGGCCAGCACGGCATGGTCGTAGTCGCCGATGAAGCGCTTGCGCACATTCAGGCTCGGCAGGTATTTCAGCGCATCTTCGCTATCGAAGGCATTGATGCGGTCTTCGACCTGGGCCCCGCTGATCCCCTCGATCGTGGTCGGGATCTGGGTCGGCAGCGACGTCGGGCGGCCGCCGCTGATGGTCACGACATGGTCCGCATGCGCCGGACAGGCGAAGCCGATCGCCGCCAGCATCGCCGCCAGCGGTTTATATTGCAGATTCATCTTCAGTCCTTAGCGCGTTTCGAGGGTGGTTTCCCAGTTCGCGCTGCCGGCCTGGCAGGACTGGACGATCTTGAATGTATGGCTGCCGGCTGCGGGCAGCTTGCCGAACATGACAAACTCCTCGTAGAAGTCGTCAGGCAGCGGCCCGCCGCGCCAGCTCAGGCTGTCGGGCGTGCGCTCGATATTCCAGCCCGCTTTGGGCATCGGGCGCAAGGCCGCCAGGCCTTCCGGCAGGCGGATGCTGACTGCCGTGGTCGGGCTGCCGCTGCAGCCGTGGCCGACGCGGAACACCAGTTTCTGGTAGCTGCCGGCAGGCGCGCTGGTTTGCTCAAGCGTGATATGCGCGTGCGCCGACGCCGCCGCCAGCAGGGCTGCGGCCATCAGGTATTTTTTCATGGTGGCGCTCCTTACTGGTGCTTGGGGGCGACGTAGGACATCGGCTTGACCGGCACTTGCACTTCCACCGTTTCGCGCTTCTTGTCCTTTTTCTGGAACACCAGGGTCATGGGCACCGTCTCGCCGGCCTTCATCTGGCGCTTCAAGTCCATCATCATGATGTGGTAGCCGCCGGACGCCAGGGCCACCGGCTTGCCCGCCTGCAGGTCGATGCCGTCAACCGCCGACATCATCATGCGGTCGCCCTGCAGCGCCATCTGGTGGATTTCGACAATGCCGGCGGCCGGCGTACTCACTTCCACCAGGCGCGTGTCCTGGGCCGATACCAGCTCCATGAAGGCGCCGGTCGCCTGTGCGGCGGGGACGGTGGCGCGAATCCATGGCTCGCGCACGGTTACCTGGGCCGCAGCGGATGCGGCAAGGGCGAAGGACATGGCCAACGCGAAGAACTGCTTTTTCATTTTTCACTCCTGAATTCGTAAATGGGGGAACGGAATCAGGCGTGGGCAGGCGGTCCTCGCGGATTGGACGCCGACCACACCGGCAACGGTTGTGGCGACTGGTAGAACAGGGTTGGGCGCAGCGTGGCGCCGTCCAGCGGCAACGGCAGCGCAAGCGTCGACGGAGGCAGGCCGAAGCTGCCGGCATGCGGCAGGCAGTAGGCGCAGTCCTCCATGTCCATCTTGGCCATGGGTTGCATGGCGGGCCGCGGCTTGCTGCGGTCGGTCAGCGCGGCGAACGTGGCTTCATCGAGCTCCCCGGCGCCGCTGACGCGCGTGCCGTCGTTCAGGCAGATTTCCCAGGTGCGGGCATGGCTGTTGACGGCATGCGAAATCGCCGGCGCGAGCGCATTCATCAGGATAGCGAAGCACGCAATCCAGATCCAGCGCAGGCGGGTTGACGATTTCATATGCATGGCCGGCATTATAGCCTAGCGCCCTGCTTCCAGTTGCGCCGCCAGCTCGCGCGCCGCACGGGCGCGCTGCGCCGGGGCCGGATGGTAGATGCTGCCGAAATTGGGGGAGTAACTGTGGCGCTCCAGCTTGCGGAAAAAGCGCGCCAGGGCCGACGGTTTCCAGCCGGCGCGCGCCGCCAGGCGCATGCCTTCGCGGTCGGATTCCTCTTCCTGCAAGGAGTTGAAGGAAGCGAGCTTGCGCATCAGGGAGAAATCGTGGTCGGTCGCGTATTCCAGCTCTTCGTAGGGCCGCGTGGCCCACTGCGGTTCCAGCCGGATGGCTTCCTCGTGTTCGCGCAGGTTATGCAGCAGGACGGCGTGGCAGATCTCGTGCGCCAGCATCATGGCGATTTCCGCGTCATTGAGCTCCAGCCGGTCGACATAGGCGGATCCCACGAGCAGCTTGCCGCCCGCCATGGCGGAAGCGTTCTCCTCGGGGTCGGAGGTGGTGTGCAGCTCCCATGCCCATGCCGCGCTTTCCGGATAATCGCGCTTGGCCTGCTCGATCAGGGGCCCGGCGATCGCCGCTACGCGCTCCGAGAAGCGCTGGTTGTCGTCCAGCCGGTAGCTGGCGCGCAGGTCGGCCAGCTGCTTGTTGTACAGCTTGACCGCGCCCGCCATGACCTGCTCCTGCGTGACCGCCTGCGCCATGCCGGAAAGCAGAAGCAGCAAGGCGGCCAGGGCGCGCATGGTCAGGCCTTCCAGACCTCGCGTGGAATTTCCACGGTGGTGGCGCCGTCGGTCAGCCAGATCTGCCCATCCTGGATGGTGCATTGCAGCTGCATGGAGCGCTGCGCCATTTTCTCCAGCGCGGCGCTGGCTTCGGCGTCGATATTCACCACGCTGACATTCTTTGCGCGGTCGATCTTGCTGCCCACCTGCTTCCACCACACGTGCGAGGCGGCACTGTAGCAGTACACCATTACCTTATCCGAGCGGCCGGCAGCCTTCAGGATGCGGCGCTCGTCCGGCTGGCCGACTTCGATCCAGAGCTGGATCGCGCCGGTCAGGTCCATCTGCCACAGGTCCGGTTCTTCCGTATCGGAAATGCCCTTCGCGTTCACCAGCGCCTCGTCGGCGTGGATGGCGAAGGCCACCATGCGCACCATCAGGCGTTCATCCGTTTCGGACGGATGGCGCGCCAGGGTCAGCATATGCGTTGCGTAGTAGTTGCGGTCCATGTCCGCGATGGACAGTTCCGCCTTGTAGATCGTAGATTTCAGTGCCATTACAAAACTATTTGAAGATTACAGTTCGGTCGCCGTTCAGCAGGATGCGGTGTTCGACGAACCATTTCACAGCGCGCGCCAGCACCACGCATTCCACGTCGCGGCCAATGGCGGTCAACGCATCGGAATCCATGGCGTGGTCGACCCGCTCCACGTCCTGCTCGATGATCGGGCCCTCATCCAGGTCACCGGTCACGAAGTGGGCGGTGGCGCCGATCAGTTTCACGCCGCGCTTGTGGGCCTGGGCATACGGCTTGGCGCCCTTGAAGCTTGGCAGGAAGGAATGATGGATATTGATCGCCTTCCCTTTCAAGCGCTCGCACATCGATGGCGACAGGATTTGCATATAGCGCGCCAGCACCACCAGGTCCACCTGGTGCGTTTCCATCAGCTCCGCAATGCGCGCCTCCTGCGCCAGCTTGGCCGATTCAGGCGCGCCAGCCGCTAGCGGCAGGTGGTGGAAAGGGATATTGTAGCTCGCCGCCAGCTGGTAGAAGTCCATATGGTTGGACACGATGGCCGGGATTTCCACCGGCAGCAGCCCGCTCTTGTAGCGGAACAGCAGGTCGTTCAGGCAGTGGCCGATCTTCGACACCAGCAGCATCACGCGCGGCTTGGCGTGCGCATCGTGCAGCGCCCACTCCATGCCCATGTCCGCCGCCACCTTGGCGAAGTCCTCGCGCAGCAGCGCGTCGCTGAACGCCGCGTCCTCGCGCGCAAAGTGCACGCGCATGAAGAAGCGTTGCGTTTCCGCGTCACCAAACTGGGCGGAATCGATGATGTTGCAACCATGTTCAGCCAGGAATCCCGATACGCGATGGACGATGCCGCGCTGGTCGTGGCAAGAGAGCGTAAGGATGTATTCTGGGTGATTCATGGCGCTGTCGGGTCATGGATGTGACGGTATTGTCGCATGAACATTGCCACGGCTGGCAATTTACGGAATAGAATGACCGTACTATTTCTAAAAAGGAGCAAATATGGAGAACACCCAGTTCCGCCTCGCCGCCCGTCCGGTCGGCCTGCCCAAGGATAGCGACTGGCAAATCACGCGAGAGCCGGTGCGCGCGCTGGCCGACGGCGAAGTGCTGGTCAAAACGCACTACCTGTCGCTCGACCCGGCCATGCGCGGCTGGATGAATGATGCCAAATCCTATATCCGGCCGGTCGGGATCGGCGAAGTCATGCGCGCCGGCGGCCTGGGCGAAGTCATCGCCTCGGCATCGCCGCGCTTTGCCGTGGGCGACCAGGTCGGCGGCGGCTTCGGCGTGCAGCAGTACTGGATCGGCGCCGCCGACGACCGCCACGCCGCCCTGCACAAGATCGATACCCGCCTGGCTCCGGCCACCACCTGGCTCAACACCTTGGGCATGCCCGGCATGACGGCCTACTTCGGCCTGCTCGAAGTGGGCCAGCCCAAAGCCGGCGAGACCGTGGTGGTGTCCGGCGCGGCCGGCGCTGTCGGCCAGACCGTCGGGCAAATCGCCAAGCAACTCGGTTGCCGCGTGGTCGGCATTGCCGGCGGCAAGGAGAAATGCGACTGGGTCGTCAACGAACTGGGCTTCGACGCCTGTATCGACTACAAGGGCGGCGACGTGCGCGCCGGTCTGAAGGAACACTGCCCAAATGGCGTTGACGTATACTTTGATAACGTTGGTGGCGACATCCTCGACATCGTGCTCACGCGCATCAACCTGAAGGCCCGCATCGTGGTCTGCGGCGCAATTTCGCAGTACAACAACACGACGCCGGTCAAAGGGCCTGCCAACTACCTGTCCCTGCTGGTGAACCGCGCGCGCATGGAAGGCATGGTCGTATTCGACTATGCCGAGCGCTACCACGTAGCCGTTGCCGCGCTCGGCAAATGGCTGCAGGAGGGCAAGATCAAAAGCCGGGAAGATGTGGTGCAAGGCATCGAGACATTCCCGCAAGCGCTGGCAATGCTGTTCGAAGGCAAGAACTTCGGCAAGCTGGTATTGCAAGTGGCCTGACCGCCTTTCCCTGCGGCTCCTTAGCGCGGCCCAACCAACGCAGCGAAGGAGCCAGCATGAGCCAGCAAAAACAGGGCGCCACGGCAAAGGATGCCGTGGCATTGCTCACCGCCGACCACGACAAGGTCAAGAAACTTTTCCACGAGTTTGAACGGTGCGATCCCGCGCACCAAGGCCTGAAACACGATCTGGCGCAACAGATCTGCCTGGACCTGACAATTCACGCCGCCATCGAAGAAGAAATCTTCTATCCCGCCGTGCGCGCCGAAACCGGCGATGAACAGCGGGTCGACGAGGCATTGGAGGAGCACGCTTCCGTCAAGGAGCTCGTCGAACATCTCCGCGGCATGGCGGCCGGCGATAGCGAACTCGATGGCACGCTGCAAAAGCTGCGCGCATGCGTGGAGCACCATGTCACCGAGGAGGAACAGGCAATGTTCCCCAGCGTCCGGCAAAGCGATGCCGACCTGGTGGCGCTGTGCGAACAGCTGATGGACCGCAAGGAAGAACTGGAACACGAGTTCGGCGCCCAGCCCGTGCGTGGCAACAATACCGCTGAAGCGGAGGGCGAACGTTCCGCCACCGGCCAGGCTGGATCCTGACGCGAAAAAAGTTTGAACTTTATTGTCGGCCTTCCCTCAAAGCCCAGGAAGCAACCCCGAGGCTGCTTCCGGCCCGGGCCCGCGCCCGGATTCTTGGGCACATTGAGGGAGGTGGATCATGGCTACACAGGACGAGCAGGTCAGGATCGGCAACGGCAAGCGCGGCTTCGCGGCGATGGACAAGGAAACCCAGCGCATGATCGCGAGCAAGGGCGGCCAGGCCGCCCACCAGAAAGGCACGGCGCATGAATTCACCTCGGAGGAAGCGCGCCGCGCCGGGCAGAAAGGCGGCGAAGTCGTGAGCCGCGACCGCGAGCACATGGCCGAGATCGGGCGCAAAGGCGGCGAGAGCCGCCAGACGGCCCGCAACGGCAACCGCCAGGGCGACAAAGGCGCGCCGGGCTGACCGGCGCGCTTAGCGCCGGGGCCTGGCTTCTTGCAGGACGCGCGCCAGCGCTTCCTGGAACAGCTCGGGCTCCTCGATCTGTGGAATATGTCCGGCACGCGGAATCCGCACCAGCTTGGCGCCGGGCACCAGGCGTTGCAGGTTTTCCGCCTGGGCCAGGGGCGTGATCGTATCGGTCTCGCCCCACACCAAGGTGACCGGCCAGTTGATACGGCCGTAGGCATCGGGCATATCGCTGGCCTCATGTCCGCGGCGCGCCAGCAGTTCCGGCAGCCAGGCGGCCACCTCGCGGTAGCTGCCTTCCAGCGCCAGCGGCTGCTGGTACAGACGCAGCCAGGCCGGCGTGATTTTTTCTTTTTCGCTGACAAAGCTTTTCAGCAGCTTTTCAGTGGCCTCGGGCTTGGTCAGGAAGCCCGCCGCAATCGGCTGGCTGACCCAGCGCCAGCGCAGCAGCGACTGGATGACACTGTCGCTGCCATCCGACTGCGCCTCGTCCAGGCCGAGCGCGGCGTCCACCAATACCAGCGCCTGCACGCGGCCATCGTCGGCGTTGGACAGCAAGGCTTCCATCAGCGGTGCGGCACCGAAAGAATGCGCGACGAACACGGCGCGGCGAATGCCGGCATTGTCCAGCGCGGCACGCAGGCGCGCCGCCTGCCTTTGCTTGTCGTATTCGCCCGATGCGGGCGGGATCGAATAGCCGAACGGCGGCATGTCCAGCGCGATGGCCTGGTAGCCAGCCTGGTTGGCCGTCGCCATCGATGCGCGCCAGGTTTCGCTCCAGGAACCCGTTCCATGCAGGAAGACCACGGCCGGCGCATCGGGACTGCCGGAACGCTGCATGAAAATGCGCGCGTCGCCGGCGTCGACGTATTCGCCCCCCTTCGGCGCCAGTGCTTCGCGCTTGCCGGTCTGGCGTGCCTCCGCCTGGCGTACCGCCATCACGCCCCAAGCCGTGGCGCCGCCAGCCACGAGCAGCAGCACAAGGAACAGCAGGCGCTTAATAGTCATAGACGTGTTCCACTTCCACGCCCTGGCGCGGCGCGTCGACCAGGTAGCGCGAGAGCGATGCCACCGGCAACACCAGCGCCACCCGCTTGCGCCCCGGCTCGGTCAGGATCGGCTGTTCAAAGAGCACCCGGCTGAACGGCGGCGCCCCGGTATCGGGGCCGCGCGTCAACACCGTCACCAGGATCACGCTGCTGTTGCCGGCGATATCCTTCAGCTGGACATCCTGCAGGCCAAGACGGGTGGCGGCCAGGCGGAAGTCGTAGTAGCGCGGCAGTTCCAGCACGGCGCTGCCATCGTCCAGCATGCGCAGCAGCTTGACGTTGGGCAGGTCGGCCAGGTCGTACGGCTCATGGTCGGCCACCACCTGCGTCGTCATCTGGGCCGGCTCGTAGGCGGCACGCGTGCCGAGCTTGATCAACTGGCCGTAGGCCGCCTTGACCAGGTACTCGGTGGTCAGCGCATAACGGCGCTCCAGCTTGCGCAGCATATTCGCGCCGAACAGTGGCGTATCCAGCCACAGGCCTTTCAGCTTGGCGCCGAAGTTGTACAGGTACCAGGGCTCCTTGCGGATAAAGTCGACGTAATCCTGGGCCACGCGGGCGCCGTAGTCGTCTTCCGGCGTCAGTGCCGAAGCGGTGGCCCAGCTGATGCGACCCAGCGTGTTTTCGTACAGCGCGCGCAGGCTGTATTCCAGCGTCGTGCTGCCGCCGATCACGCCGATCATCACATGGTAGCCGGGATTGCTCGGGTATTTGGCCCGTACCTGCTCCTCGGTCACCTCGGCATAGCTGCTCCAGATCTGGCCGATATGGCCCAGGAATGGGAAGCCATGCGCCGGGTGCTTTTTCACATAGCGCGCATATTCGGCCGGGCTATGCACCAGGAACCATTCGGGGAACGTCAGGAAGGTCTGTTCGACGCTGCGCCGCTGCTCCGGCGCAATCGGGCTTTCCGCAGAGCTGGTCAGGCAGGCCACCAGCAGGCTCAACGCCAGCAATAGTTTGCGCATATCACACCCGTTTAAAAGCCATCAGGACGTTCGCGGACGGATCGCCATCCTGCACGATGCGCTCGCCCGTATGTTCGAAACCGGCCGCTTCCACGCGCTGGATCCATTCGTCCACCGACGCGAAGAAGCGCAGTTCCGCGGCATTGTTTGCCCACGGCTCGCCCAGTCCGGCATTGAACACGCAATGCGCCAGACCGACGAAATCGTCCATGGCGCGGTCTTTCACGTCATGATCGCGCACCACGAAGTAGCCGCCCGGGCGGACGATACTGGCCACCGATGCCAGGAACGGCTCCAGCTTGTGCGGCGCCATATGGTGCAGGCCGACAAAGCAGCTCACCAGGTCCGCGCTTTGCGCCGGCAGGTCGATCGGGGCGTAATCTTTCATCTGCACGAAATCGCCCGCCTGCAGCAGGCCGCCGCGTTCCACGATATCGACCGCCGAATAGCCGGGCGCCTTGTCGTGCACCAGGGTGACCTTGCCGCTCAACTTCAGGTGCTTGCGCAGCGCCTTGACGTAGCGGCCGGTGGTGCCGATTTCCACGTAGTCCTTGAGCGGCTGGTTGCCCAGCAGGCGCTTGGCCTGCTGGCCCATCTCTTCCTTCTGCACCACCAGCGACGGCAGCGCATAGCGCAGCAGCGACAGCGCCGGCGTAATGCCCGGCAGACCGGCCTGCACCGCGCGGTAGATGGTTTCCTCGTCGTGGTTTTCGCTGGTCGCCTTGCGGATCAGGGTATGGAAACGGTCTTCCGGGAACAGGTTGAAGATATTCTGCAGGAAGGCATAGAACTTGTCCGACTCGCGCTCGCTGCCGTACACGGAATGGAACAGCGAGCGGCGCGCCCCCTCCCCGGCGGCATTGGCGGCCAGCGTCGGCGCATAGTATTTATCCCACAGTGCGCCGCGCAGACGGTATTCCGGGTCGAGCGCGCGCTTCAACGCAAACAGTTCGTGCGCGCGCGGATAGGCGCGGTGGAATTGCTCCGGCGTGCCATGCAACTGGTACGGCAGGTAGTAGGTGCCGCCGCATTCGAGCACGGCGTCGATCAGTTCGCGGGTCCAGACGCCGACCCGTGCGCGCGCATTGTCGCGTGTGCGCTGCTTGTGATACAGCACGAAGGCGAACGTTTCGCCGCGCGCCCACGCCAGCAGCGTACCGGGATCGGACAGCGCATGGCGGATCGAGATATTGATCGTGTTGACCTTGTGCTTGTTCAGGATGGCCGCCATCTTCGGCACGAACTCGCGCATGCGCTCGCAGGGCACGAAATACTCCTGCAGCACATAGGTGCGCTCCCTGCGCCCCAGCGGTTCGAGCTCCGCCGTGTCGTAGCCCGCTTCGTAATTGCGCCAGTGCACCTTCTTGCGCCAGTACAGCAGCGGGTCGAGCAGATATTGGCGGCGCAATTTGCCGAACGGCGATTCCGACACGGACCACAGGAAATACAGCTCGGCCAGATAGCTGCGGTTCAAGGGCTGCAGGCGCGGCGTATCGGCCGGCAGGTCGGTCTCGGTCCAGGTCACCGCGCGCGCCCGGGTGTAATGGGGCGGATACAGGTCGGCGTTATGGAAGGTGATCTCCTTGCGGCCACGCACATTGACGTCGAACCAGGCCGGATAATCGCTGGTCGCAACTGACGCGCTGCCGCGCTGCACGCGCGTGTTCGGCACCAGCTCCAGCTCCGCTTCGGCGATGATGCCAATGGCGCCGTAGCCGCCGATGGCCGCGTAAAACAGTTCGCTGTTCTGTTGCGGACTGGCCTCGCGCACCTCGCCGCTGGCCAGCACCAGCGTGATCGAACGCACGGACAGCACCACCGGGCCCAGACCCATATAGCGTCCATGCGCGTTGACCGACAGCGTGCCGCCGACCGTGAAATTGGCGTAGGTTTGCATGATCTTCACCGACAACCCATGCGGGTCGATGAAGCGCTGGATATCGCACCAGCGGATGCCGGTCTGGACGCGGATCAGGCGCTGGTCCGGCGAGAAATCGAGCACGCGGTTCATGCCGCGCAGGTCCAGGTGCAGGCTGCCCGGGCTGGCCGTGTGGCCGCCCATGCTGAAATGGCCGCCGCCGATCGAAATCGGCAGCGTGGTCTTGCGCAAGGCGTCCTGCAAGTCCGCCGTCGTGGCCGGCGTGGCCACGGCGTAGACATTGATCGGGTTGAGCTGGGTGACGTCGTTTACGGTTGGCATAGTCTTACTTCGCGATGTTCACTTGCAGGTAATCGTGGCGCGACAGCGGGTCGTCGCCGTAGCGGTTTTTGCCTTCGCCGCCGCGGCGGCCCAGCAGCAGCAAGACCCAGAGCGGGCCCAGGACGGGGATCAGCAGCAGGAGCAGGCTGGGGCCGGAGCGGCCGATATCGTGCAGGCGCTGGATCGAGACGGCCAGCGCGCCCCAGGTGAACGCCAGCGCGAACACGGCGGCGCCGGGGTCGCCCAGCATCTCATAGGCGAGCATGCCGAAGGCCAGGCATACCAGGCCCAGGGCAATGACGCGGGACAGCCAAGTGCGGCGATTGATGCGCCCCTGGCTTAGGAAAAATTTTGCGAGCAATTCCATTTCAGCTTCCACTTAGGACGGGCGGGGGCCCGGAACCGGCTAGCTTAGCAAATCTGGAATTTGTTTCCCAGCGGAATTTATAACGGAACACCAATAATTACGCTGGACGCCTTGAACAAGGCCGTCGCTTCGATGCCCACTTCCAGCTCCATGGACCGCTCGCTGTCGCGCGTGACGGTGGCGGCGATGGTGGCCCCGCCCGGCAAGGCCAGCGTCACGTCGGAATTCACGGCGCCATGCTGCACGCGGCATAGCGTGCCGCGCAGCTGGTTGCGCGCCGACAGTTTGCCGCTTGCGCCGACCGCCAGGATGATGGACGAGGACGGCACCAGGGCAAAGGCTTCGCCGCCTTCGCGCAAGCCGAGACTGAGTGTGCTCTCGTGTGTGATGATTGCAACAATCTCCTGCCCGCCGACGATGCGCAGCACGATTTCGTCGTTGACGGCGCCAGGCTTGATGGCCGACACGGTGCCGGAAAACTGGTTGCGTGCACTGGTTTTCATTTTCATTGATTGCAACAGGAGGTAATCATCTGCCAATCCTTGCGACTGGCGGCTCAAATGCTGCATGAACACGCCGTGCTCATATTCGATGCGGCGGAAATTCGCCACCAGTTGCGCGCCGCGTTCGGTCAGGCGCGTGCCGCCGCCGCCCTTGCCGCCCGCCGAACGCTCCAGCAGCGCTTCGCCGGCCAGATTGTTCATCGCGTCGATGGCATCCCAGGCGGCCTTGTAACTCATGCCGATCGCCTTGGCGCCCTGCGTGATCGAACCGTGCTCGCCGATGCTGGCCAGCAGTTCGACGCGCTGGTGGCCGCCGAAATTCTCGCCGTCCAGCGTGATCCAGACTTCCCCTTGCAGCGCCACTTGCTTAGCCATTCCTGCCCTCCCCGGCCACACGGCCGCCAGCCATCGTCAATACGTGGCCGCCGAATGTGGCGGCATCGTCCGGATCGTGCGTGATCATCAGCATCGGTATATCCAGGCGGCGCTGCAGCGCATCCAGTTCGGCGCGCATGCGCACGCGCAGCGCGGGATCCAGCGCCGCGAACGGTTCGTCCAGCAGCAGCGCCGCAGGTTCCGCCACCAGTGCGCGCGCCAGCGCCACGCGCTGCCGCTGGCCGCCCGACAGCTCCAGCGGCCGCTGATGCGCCACCTCGCCCAGGCCGAACGCGTCCAGCCAGTAGCGCACGGCTTCCGCTTCGCCGCTCGGCGCCGGGTTGAACCAGCCGCGCTGCAGGCCGAAGCCGATATTCTGCCGCACATTCAGGTGCGGGAACAAAGCGTAATCCTGGAACAGGTAGCCGACGCGCCGCTTGCGGGCCGGCACATCGATACCCGCGCTGCTGTCGAACAGCTTGCGTCCATCGAGCTCGATCACGCCGCCGTCCGGCCGCGACAGCCCGGCAATCGCCTTCAGCATCTGGCTTTTGCCGGCGCCCGACGCGCCATAGATCACCACGCGCTTGCTGGCCGATTCGAATTGCGCATCGAGCTGGAAGCTGCGCGGCCCGGCGCGCAAGGCCTTGCGGATATCGACGCGTATGGTCATGCCGCCCCCTGCGCGCGGTTGGGCGTTAAGCGGTTGGCCGCCACCAGCACCACGATGCAGGTCAGCGAGGTCACCAGCACCAGCAGGTTCGCCGTGTCGTCCTGGCCCGCCTGCACCGCCTCGTAGACGGCAATCGACAGCGTCTGGGTCTTGCCTGGAATGCTGCCAGCCACCATCAGCGTGGCGCCGAATTCGCCCATGGAACGGGCAAAGGCCAGCAGCGTCCCGGCCAGCACGCCGCGCCAGGCCAGCGGCAGGCTGACGCGCAGGAACACCGCAAGCGGCGGCACGCCCAGCACCTGCGCCGCCTGCTCCAGCTGCACGTCGACCGCTTCGAAGGCCGAGCGCGCGCCCTTCAGCACCAGCGGGAACGCCACCACGGCGGCCGCGATCACCGCGCCCTGCCAGGTGAAAATCAGGTTGATGCCGAAGGCCTGCTGCAGCCAGTGCCCGACAGGTCCGTTACGGCCGATCAGCACCAGCAGGTAATAACCGAGCACCGTCGGCGGCATCACCATCGGCAGCGTCAGCAAGGCATCCAGCACATCGCGGCCGGGGAAGCGCCCCCGCGCCAGCAGGTAGCCAAAACCGACGCCCAGCAGCAAGTCGATCGCCGTGGCCCACAGCGCCACTTTCAGCGAGAGCCCAAGGGCGATCAAGGCGGCGTCCATGCGCAAACTGCTCCGCTTACGGCTTGCCGAAACCGTGCCGCGCCAGGATGGCCTGGCCGCTTGCCGACAGGATGAATTGCACGAAGCCGCGCGCGCCAGCCGCATTCGGCGCATCCTTGATCACGGCCAGCGGGTAGGTGATCGGCGCGGCGGTCGGCACCGCCAGTACGGAGCGGACTTTGTCCACCTGCGCCGCAACATCGGTCTGGTAAACAAACCCCGCATCCACTTCGCCGCGGGCGATGTAATCCAGGGCCTGGCGCACATTGGCGGCAAAGACGAACTTGGGCTCCAGCGCCAGCCAATGGCCCGACTTCTCCAGCGCGCCCCTGGTATAGCGGCCCACCGGCACGCTTGCCGGGTTACCGGTCGTCAGGCGCTTCACGCCCGGCTGGACCAGGTCGGCCAAGGCGATCGGGTTCAAGCTGCTGTTCGAGGGCACCGCCAGCACCAGCCGGTTGCTGGCGAAATCGCGGCGGCTGCCGGGCGCCACGTGCGGCTGCGCCTTGTCCATGGCGTCCTGGTCGGCCGAGGCGAAGACATCGACCGGCGCGCCCTTGGCAATCTGCGCCACCAGCGCGTCGGAGGCGCCAAAATTGAGCAATACTTTGTCGCCGGGATGGCCGGCCTCGTAGGCAGCGGCTGCCTCACGGAAAGCGTTGTTAAGACTGGCGGCGGCGGATACAGTGATATCGGCAGCGGAGGCGGCGCCGGCGGCGCACAGCAGCAGGACCGCAGTGATACGTTTCATCAGCATTCCTTTCCAAAAGCGCAATATACATGATTATACAGCGCAAAGTTTTCTGGAACGTTTTATAATTTCAGTAAATCCTGAAAATTCAAGAACTCAAGGAAGTAGATCAAGAAATGGTAAACCTGAGCCCGCTCGCACAAAAATTCATCCTCCACTTCGGCGAAATGGGCAGCCGCTGGGGGATCAACCGCACCGTCGGGCAAATCTATGCCCTGCTCTATGTCAGCAGCCGGCCGCTGAATGCCGACGAAATCGCCGAACACCTGGAGTTCTCGCGCTCCAACGTTTCCATGGGCCTGAAGGAGCTGCAATCCTGGCGCCTGGTCAAGCTGCTGCACCAGCCGAACGACCGCCGCGAGTACTTCGAACCGCCGAAAGACGTCTGGGACATCTTCAAGGCC
Organism: Pseudoduganella violaceinigra DSM 15887; assembly: GCF_000425385.1. Taxonomy (GTDB): domain Bacteria; phylum Pseudomonadota; class Gammaproteobacteria; order Burkholderiales; family Burkholderiaceae_D; genus Rugamonas; species Rugamonas violaceinigra. The sequence continues at coordinate 426,102 of NZ_KE384357.1, forward strand.
CTGCTGGAAGAGCGCCGCCGCCGCGAAGTCGAACCGACCTTGTCGATGCTGCGCGACGCCATGCTGGAATCGGCCGCCACCGCCGACGACCGCTACGCCCAGGAGCGCATGCGCGAAATGTATGAGCTGATCGAGCTGTCCAGCGCCTGGTTCGACGATGTGCAGCGCCTCTCGCCCGACACCCTGGCGTCGCTCATGAAGATGGGCTCCACCGTCAAGAAGCTGCTCGATGTGGGCGACGCCGTGCGCGGCAAATTCCGCTCCAGCCGCAACGCCACCGAAGAGGAAAACAGATGAAGCGCGCCGGCCGCTTCAGCCTGGGGCGCACGATTGCGCTCGCGCTGGCCCTCAAGGCTGCGCTGCTGTACGGCCTGTGGTCCGCCTTTTTCTCGCATCCCCAAACCAAAAAGATGCGGCTGCCGGCCGCGCAGGTGGAAAGCCACCTGCTCGCGGCGCCCGCGCCAACCCCAACCGAAAAGGTGAAAGATGGCACCCGTCGATGAAGTTGTCGCCCTGTCCCGGCTGCAGTTCGGGCTCACGGCGCTGTACCATTTCCTGTTTGTCCCGCTGACGCTCGGACTGTCCTGGATCCTGGTCATCATGGAGTCGGTGTATGTAATGACCGGCCGCGAAATCTACCGCGACATGACCAAGTTCTGGGGCAAGCTGTTCGGCATTAATTTTGCCATGGGCGTCACCACCGGCATTACGCTCGAATTCCAGTTCGGCACCAACTGGGCCTACTACTCGCACTATGTGGGCGACATCTTCGGCACGCCGCTGGCGATCGAAGGCATGATGGCCTTCTTCCTTGAGTCGACCTTCGTCGGCCTGTTCTTCTTTGGCTGGCAGCGCCTGTCGAAAGTGCAGCACCTGGGCGTGACCTTCCTGGTGGCGCTGGGCTCCAGCCTGTCGGCGCTGTGGATCCTGATCGCCAACGGCTGGATGAACCACCCGGTCGGCGCCGAGTTCAATGTCGACACCATGCGCATGGAGCTGACCAGCATCGCGGACGTGATCTTCAACCCGGTCGGCCAGGTCAAGTTCGTGCATACCGTGGCGGCCGGCTACGTCACCGCCTCCATGTTCGTGCTCGGCATTTCCGCCTTCTACCTGCTCAAGGCGCGCGACGTGCCGTTCGCCCTGCGCTCGTTCGCCGTCGCATCCGGCTTCGGGCTGGCGTCGGCGCTGTCGGTCATCGTGCTGGGCGACGAATCCGGCTACACGGTGGGTGAAGTCAACAAGGTCAAGCTGGCCGCCATCGAGGCCGAATGGCACACGGAACCCGCCCCGGCCGGCATCACCGTCTTTGGCCTGCCGGACGACGAAAAACAGCGTACCGATTACGCTATCAAGATCCCCTACGTCATGGGCCTGATCGCCACGCGTTCAATCGACAAGCCGGTTACCGGCATCCAGGAGTTGAAGCAGCAGCACGAAGTCCGTATCCGCAACGGCATGAAGGCCTATGCCGCGCTGACCCGCATCAAATCCGGAGACAAGTCGCCGGAAGCGTTTGCCGCCTTCAAGGAACTGCAGGACGACCTGGGCTACGGCCTGCTGCTGAAAAAATACACGCCGAACGTGATCGACGCCAGCGAAGCACAGATCAGGATGGCGGTGAACGACACCATCCCCAAAGTCGCCCCCCTGTTCTGGGCTTTCCGCGGCATGGTCGGACTGGGCTTGCTGTTCCTGTTCATCTTTGCCGCATCGTTCTACTTCCTGATCCGCAAGCGCCTGGCGCCGCAGCGCTGGCTGCTCAAGCTGGCCGTGATCGCGATCCCCCTGCCATGGATCGCGGCGGAACTGGGCTGGATCGTGGCCGAATACGGGCGCCAGCCGTGGACCATTGCCGGGATCCTGCCGACGCACCTGTCGGCATCGAGTGTCCCGCCATCGAACCTGTATTTCAGCCTGGCCGGCTTCGCCCTGTTCTATACAGTGCTGCTGGTGATTGAGCTGAAGCTGATGTTCAAGTTCGCCCGCCTCGGCCCCAGCGCCCTGCATACCGGCAAATACCATTGGGAGCAGCAATCATGATCTTCGACTACGCAACTTATAAGATCATCTGGTGGTGCTTCGTCGCCCTGCTGCTGCTCGGTTTCGCGCTGACCGACGGCTGGGACTTCGGCGTCGGCATGTCCCTGCCCTTCCTCGGCAAGGATGATACCGAGCGCCGCATCATCATCAACACCATCGGCCCCACCTGGGAAGGAAACCAGACCTGGTTCATCACCGCCGGCGGCACCTTGTTCGCCGCCTGGCCACTGGTGTATGCCGCCGCATTCTCCAGCCTGTATATAGCGCTGATCGTAGCGCTGTTTGCCTTGTTCTTCCGACCGGTGGGCTTCGATTACCGCAGCAAGATCGCCGACCCGCGCTGGCGCAGCACCTGGGACTGGGGCCTGTTCATCGGCGGCTTCGTACCGCCGCTGATCTTCGGCGTCGGTATGGGCAACGTGCTGCAAGGTATCCCGTTCCGCTACGACGATCTGCTGCGCCTCGAATACAGCGGCGACTTCTTCCAGCTGCTGAACCCATTCGGCCTGCTGTCAGGCGCGCTGGGCGTTGCCATGCTGGCGATGCACGGCGCCGCCTTCCTGCATCAGAAAACGGAAGGCGTGATCGCGGAGCGGGCGCGCCGCATGGCGATGCTTGCCGCTGCAATGACGCTTGTGCTGTTCGCCGCTGCCGGCGTGTGGGTCGCAACCGCGCTACCGGGCTATCGCATCACTGCCATGCCCGATCCCGGCTCCGCCTTCATGCCGCCAGCGAAGACCGTGGTCGTTGCCGCCGGCGCATGGATGGACAATTACACCCGCTGGCCGCTCACGCTGGCCTTCCCGGCCGCTGCCATGCTCGGCGCCATACTGGCCGTGGTATTGAGCGGGGCGCGCCGGACCGTCGCCGCACTGCTTGCCAGCGGCATGAGCGTGGCGGGTATCCTGCTGACGGCTGGTGGCGCCATGTTCCCCTTCGTGCTGCCATCGTCGCTGATGCCGTCGCACAGCCTGACCGCTTGGGATGCCGTGTCCAGCCATAAAACGCTGGCCGTGATGTTCTGGGTGGCGGTGATCATGCTGCCTATCGTCATGATGTATACCAGCTGGGTCTACCGGGTCGTACACGGCAAAGTGACCGCGGCGCACATCAGCGAAAACGAACATTCTGTCTATTGAAAGGACTCGGCCATGTGGTATTTCACCTGGATCCTCGGCATCGGCTTCGCTTTGGCGGCGGCCATCATCAACGTGATGTGGCTGGAATCGAACTACGCCTTCGGGCAGCGCGATGAGGACACAACGCGCAGCAGCTTTGAATCCGCCCGCGACGCAGCACGCGACTAAACGCGACTAAACGCGCGCCATCGCCGCAATATCAATCGATCGCCAACTGCACGCCATGCCTGGCCTGCAGGATCCGAAGATAGCTCAACGCCACGCGCTGGGCGTACTCCGCCCGGTCGGGCTGCTCCTCCATGACCAGCGACTTGAGTTCCTCCAGTACCGCGAAATAGCGTGAAGCCAGATATTGCGGCAGGCCAGCGCGGTCAAGCTCCAGATTGGCGGCGCCGTTATCCTCATTCCTGATCTGCATGAAATAGCAGCGGATGGCGCAGAACACCCCCAGCGCGTCCGAGGCAGCGGCCCGCAGCGCCAAATCCAGCGACTGTTGCATGAACGTGGCGCTGTGTTGTTCGACAAGCGGATAAACCGCATGCACCAGCAGCTCGTGGTGGTCTGTCGGCAGCAGCGGCGCCTCTTCGCCGGGCGGCGTGCCGAAAACGCACTGTTCGCCGCGAATCAGGCGGAAGAAGGCGTGTCCTTTGATCTGCTCGTAGACATCTTCCTTGCTTGGCCGCGCCTCCACGCCAGGCCAGCCAAGGATCGGCGTTTTGGTGATGCCTTTCTCTGCCAGCTTGCGCTGAAACTCAAAAATAAAGTCCGGAATATCCACTTCATCCGGCTTGAAATACGAAGTTGGCCGTCCAAGCGCAATCAGGCTGATTTGGTGGGCGCGGGGATCGTCGTAGGATAAGGTCAGCTTGTATTCGCCAGCCTTGTCGACCGTGAACACGAACACCAAAGGGCGGGCGTGGCCTTCTGCCGCCACCGCATCGAATAGCGCTGGAAGCAAATCATCCAGGCGGTCCTTGATCTCGTCAGGCTCCGGTTTCGCTACCGCGACTTGGCGTCCGTAACGGTAAATGCGTTCGCGCGAAGTATGGCCTGGTCCCGAAGAGTGAACCCGCAGGTATATTTGATCCCATACGGGCAGTGTGGTGTTTGCCAGGTCGTGCAATGTGCGTAATACCAGCCGCACAATCTCGTCTTTATTGGGCATAAAACTTAAAAATTTCTCTGTTGGCGCGAGACGAGAGTCGCTCAACCTGCCATTATCGCCCGAAGTTGCACTTACCTCAACTATGCCAGCGTGGTCACCTCGGGATGACCGGGACGGGCGTCCTCATGAAAAAGGTCGCCAGGATAGCGCGCCAGCAGCCCATTGGCTGCCCTCGCGCGCCATATCATTCAGAGCTCCTCGATGCATAAGGCGCCCTTCTCCAGTGGGCGCACGAGAATATTGTACACATCGATATCAAAATTCACGGGCGCAGCGCCTGGCACATCGACGCCCAGGTAGCACCAGCGGTCGACAATCGCACGCTGGCGCAGGCCCGCGGACTCCTCGATGATGGCGACCGCGCCAGCGAATGGCCAGCGCGTCACGCGCAATGGCGCCAGTGCCAGGCGCACGCGCGCAGCATGGTCGGCGGCCGATTCTTCGCCGGTGCAGGCGCCTTTGCAGCGCGCCACCTGCCGCGCAAAGCATGGCCGTCCCGGCACGCCTTTCTCCAGCCCGGTGGCGACGCTGCACAGGCCGCGCGCATGCACGACATCGCGCAGCGTTTCGATTGCCGCCTTTTTGCTGCCAAACAAACCATAAAGTTGCTCGGCCACCGCAAAATCGACCTCGCGCGCAAAGACGATCTCCGGCGCATCGCCCGCCATGCTGATCGAGCACATTTCGCGCAGGCGGCGCAGTTTGCTGTTGAACACCGGCTGGTGCCGTTTGACCAGCTCCGACTCGCGCAGCAAGGCGCCGATCTCGCCGCCGGTACGTTCAAAGTCGATGGTGGCGGCACGCGCCAGCATCTGCATTTCCTCGGCGGTGCGCATATGCGAGAGCACGCGCGTACGGATATTCACGCTTTTGCCGATGTAGACCGGCTTGCCGGCGGCATCGCGGAAGATGTAGACACCAGGCAGCGATGGCAAGGCATCGATGCAATCGCGGGGAATGTGGGCGGGATAGCTGAAGTTCAATACGGGGTCGCTGACCACCAGCAGTCCCACCGAATTGACGTGGGTGCGCATGCGCTCATGATACCATTCGGCCCGTTATGAAATACCTCAGCGCTTACTCAGAACAGACACTTTCCCAGGTCCGCCAGGTGCTGGACCAGGGCCGCCTTGGCGACGTGCTGAAGCAACGTTATCCGAAAGCCCACGATATCCGCAACGACCGTGCGCTGTACGACTATGTCCAGGACCTGCGCAACGAATTCCTGCGCAACGCCGCGCCGATTGACAAGGTGGCATTCGACAGCAAGATCCACGTGATCAACCACGCGCTCGGTCTGCACACGTCGGTATCGCGCGTCCAGGGCGGTAAGCTGAAGGCCAAGCACGAAATCCGCGTCGCCACCATGTTCAGGGAAGTGCCTTTGGAATTCCTGCGCATGATCGCCGTGCACGAACTGGCCCACGTGAAGGAAAAGCAGCACGACAAGGCGTTCTACAAGCTGTGCACCTATATGGAGCCGAACTACCACCAGTATGAGTTCGATACCCGCTTGTACCTCACCCACCTCGATGCATCCGGCCAGCGCCTTTGGTAGCGTTGAATTACCTACTTGCCCTGCCACTCCTGCTTGCGCCCGTCAGCGCAATGGCGCAGGCGCCAGACGTGCAGGTATCCATCGCACAGGCGGACCTGCGCAATGGCACGACGCCCATTCCCGAAGCATTCGCCGGCCTGGATTTCCCGCTGGCCGACGTGACCACGGTGATCGGCAATGCAAAAGGCCTCAATCCCACGTTCTCCAATTTGTTGAAAAACCTGGCCATGTTCGCCAGCAATGGCCGCATCCGTATCCGCATCGGCAACGACACCCTGGCCTGGACCGGCCCGAATGCGCCCCAGAAGGACCGCATTCCCGCGTTGGCGCACCTGGCGCGGCAGTTCAATGTGTCCTACCTACTGGGCGTTGACTTCAAGAGCGCTAACCTCGCGGCCACGACCGATGCGATATCCGCGCTGACCAGCCCCGGCTCGGGCTTGCCGGCAAATAGCATCGAGGCGCTGGAGTTGGGCAATGAAGCGGACCTCTATCCGGCCAAGGCACAAGCGGACGGCAACTGGAACTACAGCCTGTTCGATGCGCGCTTCGCCAGCGTTGCCAAGGCCGTGGGCAAAGTAGCGGCCCCGGTGTGGGCCGGCACCAAAGGCCCTTTCTTCGGCCGAGGCATGGAAAATCCACTGGCAAGCTTCGTCTCCAGCAATGCGGCCAGTATCAGCATGGTGGATATGCACCAGTACTACGGCTCCAATTGCCATGGCGCGACGCTCTCGCCGGGCGACTTGCTGAAGCCCTTGGCGACCACCGGGGCCCAGGCGTCCTTTCAGCCGCATATCGCCGCCGCCCATGCACATCGCCTGCCATTTATCCTGAGCGAATGGAACTCCGCATCTTGCGGCGGCATTGCGGGCGTCAGTGACACTTTCGAGTCGGCATTGTGGACACTCGACGGATTGTTCGAATGGCTCGGTGTGGGACTGGACGGCGTTACCCTGACAACGGGCAATGGCCTCCCCTATTCGCCATGGCAGTTCAAACCCGCCGCTGGAGGAACCAGCGTCAGCGTGGCGCCGAACTACTATGGTCTGCGGATGTTCCTGCAGGCGACGCAGCATTCAGCCAGGCGCGTCAACCTGACGCTCGCCAATGGCACTCGGCATAACGTCAAAGCCTGGGCAACAATCGATGCGCAAAATATCGTGCGGGTCGTGCTGATCAACAAAGACCGCAGCTTTACGGGCCCAATTGGAATTTCCCTGGGCGGGTACGCGGCGCCCGCAAGCTATGCACTGTCGGCCCCAAGCTTCAGCGCGAGCAATGGGCTGCGCTATGCGGGCCAGTCTTTCGACGACACGCCGGACGGCAGCCCGGCCGGCGCACTGACCGCCCCCACTCTTGCCGCTACGACGCCTGGGCGCTATGACTACCGCTTCAGCGGTATCGGCGCAGTCCTGCTCGAATTTAAACCCGCGCCCTAAGTTCAGGCTTTGTTGAGGCTTTGCACCAGCGCGGCCGGCGAGGCATTGACGCGCACCATGGCCGCATGCTGCGGCTTGATGAAGCCTTCGTCGCGGGCGTGGTCGATAAATCCGACCAGCTTGTCGTAGAAACCGTCCACATTCAGCAGCCCGACCGGCTTGGAATGGATGCCCAGCTGCGACCAGGTCAGCATCTCGAACAGTTCTTCCAGCGTCCCCATACCACCCGGCATGGCGATAAAGCCGTCCGACAGCTGCGCCATCATGGCCTTGCGTTCGTGCATATCCTTGACGATGAACTGGCGCGTCAGGCCGCTGTGGCCCACTTCACGTTCCACCAGCGCGGTCGGGATCACCCCCGTCACCTCGCCGCCCAGGCGCAGCACTTCGTCGGCGATCACGCCCATCAGGCCCACATTGCCGCCGCCATAGACCAGCGACAGGTTCTGCGCCACCAGCGCGGCGGCCAGGGCGCGCGCCTGCTCGGCGTAGCGCGGGGAGACGCCGGCATTGGCGCCGCAATACACGCAAATCGATTTCATTTGAGCTTCTTCAGGTATTCTTCGGACAATTTCTGGAACAGCAGGCTGGTTTCACCGCGCAGGTAGGGGCCGATCTGGGACAGCACCTGGTAGCAGCCGCGCGCCAGCGCATCCGCCATCGATTGCTGTTCCGAGTATTTGCGCGGGTTGCGCACGAATTCGTAGGACAGCCAGTAGGTCGCCACCACCACCATATTGACCGACATCGCATCGATCGCCATATCGCTGGCCTCCAGCGAGCCTTCGCTGCGCAGGTCCAGGCACAGGTTGCGCGCGACCTTGATCTTGTGGGCCAGCAGCTCCTTGAACTCCAGCTCCAGCTTCCGGTTGCGCGACAGCAGGTCGTTCAGGTCGCGGTAAAAGAAACGGTAGCGCCAGATCAACTCAAACATCAGGTGCAGGTAGAGCCAGACATCCTCCACGTTCGAGCGGCGGCCGCTCGGCACCTGCAGCATCCGTTCCGCTTCGGCCTTGAACTGGACGAAGATGGAATTGACGATATCGTCCTTGTTCCGGAAATGGTAATAGAGATTCCCCGGGGAGATGTTCATCTCCTCGGCGATAACGGTGGTCGTGATATTTGGCTCGCCGAACTCGTTGAACAAGCGCAGCGAGAGTTCTAGGATGCGTTCGCGGGTTCGTCTTGGCGCTTTTTGTAGCATAACAGGGGCTCTATTGATTCCCCTGCAAGGATATCACTATTAGAAGTTTTCCAAAAGTTAGGCCTTTTTCATTGTGGTCTTTTTGACGGGCTTTTTCACCAGCGCCTTCAATTCGTCCACCTGGCGGCCCAATTCTTCCATCCGCTCGATCAAGGCATTGATATCCTGCCGCATCGGCACCCCGATCGAGTCCAGGGCCCGGGTGACGCGCTCCTCGAACACTTTTTCCAGGGTGTCGACGGTCTGGGCCACGTGGCTGGCGCGGTCGCCTTCCACGGCGCGGGCCCGTTTCTGCAAATCCGTGAATGCGCCCAGGCCGGCCTTCCAGATTTCTTGCGCGGACTCGCGCACTGCCTTGGTCAGGCGTTCTTCGCTTTCTTCAAAGGATTTCGTCTTCTTCCCCATGGCGGCGGCTCCTCCATTTATCCTGGAGCCATTGTATGCCGCGCACTCTAGAACCGGGCTTCTAAAGGCCTTCAGTTCAGATATTGGGGCGCCCGCAGCTGCGAATGCAGGCGGAAGCCTTCGCGGATATTCTCCCGCAGCACCGCGCCCTTCCAAGGCTTGGTGTAGAAGCGGTCGATCGCGCCGTGGTTGATGGCCGCCATGATCGGCGTCAGGTCGGCATAGGCCGACAACATGATCCGGAAGGTGTCCGGCGCCAGATTCTTGACCCGCTCCATGAACTCCGTGCCCGTCATCATGGGCATGCATTGGTCGCACAGGATCACCTGCACCCGGTGCCGCGCCAGCACGTCGAAACCTTCCGCCGCCGTCTGCGCGGTCAGGATACGGTAGCCGTCCTGGGCCAGGAAATCGCTCAGCACGTCGAGCATGAAGGCGTCGTCGTCAACGATCAGCAAGGTTTGCTGGTCGACGATGTTCTCGTCGCTCGGCGCCTGCAAGTGGCGCCCTTCGTTCAGCATCTGCACGAAATCGGCCTCCGGCAAGGGGCGGCTGAAATAGTAGCCCTGCATCTCATCGCAATCGTGGCGGCGCAGATAGGACAGCTGGGCGTCCTTTTCCACGCCCTCGGCGATCACCTTCAGCTTCAGGCTGTGGGCCATATTGATAATGGCCAGCACAATCGCCGCGTCGTCCGGATTACTGGTCACCTCGCGCACAAAGGCGATGTCGATCTTCAGCTTGTCGATCGGGAAGCGTTTCAGATAGGCCAGCGAGGAATAGCCGGTGCCGAAATCGTCGATGGAGATCTTCACGCCGAGCGCCTTCAAGTTTTGCAGCACCGTGATGGTTTCTTCGGCATTGGACATCAGCGAGCTTTCCGTCAGCTCCAGCTCCAGCAGTTCCGGCGCGATATCGTTGTCCTTGATGGCCCGCATCACCTCCTCTTCCAGGCCGCCGACGAAGAACTGGATGCCCGAAACATTGACCGACAGGTGCACGGCGCCGACCTGGCTTTTCGCCCATTCCGCAATCTTGCGGCAGGATTCGTGCATCACCCAGCTGCCGACCCGCACGATCAGCCCTGTTTCCTCCAGCAGGGGGATGAACAGCCCCGGCGACACCATGCCATGGCCGGGGCGCTCCCAGCGCAGCAGAACCTCGGCGCCGCTGATACGGCCCGAGGCGATATGCACCTTGGGCTGGTAGAACAGCCGGAATTCGTTATTGTCGATGGCCCGGCGCAGCGCATTTTCCATGTCCAGCCGCGCCAGCGATTGCGCGTTCATCTCCGCCGTGAAGAAGCGGAAGGCGTCGCGCCCCGCCTCCTTCGCCCGGTACATGGCGGTATCGGCATACTGGATCAGGGTATCCGGATCGCTGCCATCCTCCGGGAAGACGGAAATACCGATGCTGGCCGTCACCGTCACTTCGTGTCCCTTCAGGTCGAAGGGCTGGCGCATCGATTCCCGGATCTTGTCCACCACCGCGATGGCGTTCTGCGCCCCTTCCGGCAGCATCAGGATCGCCGCGAACTCGTCGCCGCCGAAGCGCCCGATGGTGTCGCGCACGCGCAGGCACTCCACCAGGCGGCTGGAGAACTGGCGCAGCAGCTCGTCGCCGATGGTATGCCCCAGCGTGTCGTTGATGTTCTTGAAGCGGTCCATGTCGAGGAACAGCACCGCCAGCGCCCAGCCATGCTCGTTCGCCTGCTTCAGCGACAGCGTCAGCGAATCGTAGAACTGGCTGCGGTTCGGCAGGCCGGTCAGCGTGTCGAAATGGGCCAGCTTGAGCAGGCGGCGCTCAGCTTCCTTGCGCTCCGTGATATCGCGCGCCACCGCCACCAGGATCCAGTTCTGCCCCGAGCGCAGGGTGCGGCGCTGCACTTCCACCGACAGCGGCGCCCCGTCCTTACATTCGAGCAGCAGCTCCGCCATCGCCCCGCTCTGGTCGCCCGCCAGCAGCTTGTCGTACAGGTCCTGCAGCGGCCGCAGCCCCGTCTCGAGTTCGCGGTCCTGCCCTACTTTCAGGAATTCCTCGCGCGCGAAGCCCAGCATGCGGCAGGCCGTCACATTGACGTCGATGAAGCAGGAATTGGCGCGGTCGACCAGAAAGATCGCATCGGCCGTCGCGTCCATCGCCAGGCGGAAGCGGCGCAGGTCTTCGTCGAGGCGGATGCGCGCGTTCATGTCCAGCTGCAGCTGGGCGTGGTGGCGGCTGATTTCCTCGTACAGCAGCAGGTTTTCGTAGGCCACCGAAATCTGCGCCGCCACCGTCACCGCCACCCGTTCGTCAACTTCGCTGAATTCGTCGGCGCCCAGCTTGTCCACCAGGTACAGCCAGCCGTGCACCCGCTCGCGCGAGGCGATCGGCACGCCAAGGAAGGAATGCACCTGCGGGTGCCCGGCCGGCAGCCCGATTTCGCGCGGATCGCCGCCCAGGCGGCTCATGCGGACCGGCTGGCGCTGCCGCAGCAGGCTGTCCAGGATACCGGCGCGCGGCTGGCCGGCCACCACGTGCGCCTGCTCGTCCGTGCCGCAGGAGGCGAAATAGCTGGTCTCGTTCGAATCCTGTTCCAGCACGCCGATGCAGGCAAAGCGCGACACGCAGATATTCTGCGCCACGCGCACGCCGATCTCGATCAGGCCCTGGCCATCGCGCTCTGCGCCCAGCTCGATACCCAGCTCGATCAGCGCCGTCAGGCGCAGGCTGACCGCCTGCAGGCTGGAAAGGGAGCGCGACAGCCGCTCCGTCATCTGTTTCAGGTGTTCCGGCTCGCCGTCGTGCGCTTCGCCGTTGTTGGCAATCCGCGTGATCAGCTGGCTGCTCGACTCCAGTTCGTCGATATATTCAGCGACCTTGTTCTCGATATTGAACAGGCGGCCCTGGCTGGGCGGCTCGGGGGCGAACGCCGGCAGCACCTCGAGCTGCTCCGCCACGCCGAGCGCCTCGTGCACCGTTTTCAGGATCACGTCGGGGTCGGAAGGCTTGGGCAGCACCCAGCGCACGCCGCAGGCCTCGGCCACCGCCATCGCCTCGCGCTCGCGGTAGGTCGCCGTGTAGAAGATGATCGGCACATCCGCCAGTTCCGGATGGCTGCGGATGCGGTTGACGAATTCGTAGCCGTCCATATTCGGCATCAGGATGTCGGAAATGACCAGGTCCGGCTTTTCCGATTCCATCACCTTCAAGCCTTCCATGCCGCTGGACGCCTCCAGCAGCCGGTGGCCGCTGTAGCCAAGCAGCGTCATCAGGAATTCCCGGTTCAGCACATGATCGTCAACGATCAGGATGGTCGCGATGTCGTTCTCATCCCGGGGCGACATCTCCCCCGGCAAAAAAGACTCTATCTGCGTCACGAAGGTGTCGGGCTCGATCGGCTTGCCGATATAGCCGTCGAAGCCGGAGGCCAGCAGCTTTTCGCGGTCGCCGACCATGGCCAGCGCCGTCACGGCCAGCGCCGGGATGTCTTTCAGGTTGGGATCTTGCTTCAGCTGGGCCACCACACCGTAGCCGTCCAGCTTGGGCAGGTGCACGTCGCAGATAATCAGGTCCGGCACCTCCCGCCGGGCCACCGCCACCCCTTCCTCGCCGTTATGGGCAAGCAGGGGCTGGTAGCCGAATGCACGCAGCAGGTACACCATTAGCTCCATATTGGTGGGATTGTCTTCAATGATGAGGATGCGCGCGGACATTGGTACTCCCGTCATTGTGTCGTCTCTAGTATCCGCTATTCCAGCGGCAGTGTGAGCACAAATATGCTGCCGTTGCCCGGTTTATCGAAATACCGGATCGATCCATCCAACAATGCGGCCAATTTATGGCTCAGGTGGATGCCCAGTTGCTGCAGGCTGTCCTCCGTGATGCCGCCGCCCGTGTCGCTGACACTCACTTGCACGACCGGCCTGCCGTCCGCCACGCTGCGTTCCAGGCCGATGCGCACTTCCCCGCGCTCGGTGAACTTGATCGCGTTATTCACCAGATTCACCAGGATCTGCTGCAGGGCGCGCCGGTCGGTGCGCAGCATCACCGCCTGCGACGGCGCACGGAATTGCAGCACCAGGCCCTTCTCGCGCGCCTGCGGCCGGAACACCAGCGCCAGCTCCTCGATGAGGGCGCGGCAGTTCAGGGGTTCACGATGCAATTCGACCTTGCCCGAGCCCAGTTTCGTCAGGTCGAGCAAGTCGTTGATCAGGGATAGCAGGTGGCGGGCGCTCGCTTGCACGGTGCGCAGCTGCTTTTCCTGCTCCGTGTTCAATGGCCCGGGCAGCTGCATCAGCAATGTGCCGGTAAAGCCGATGATGGCATTCAGCGGGGTGCGCAGTTCATGCGACATGCTTGCAAGGAAGCGGTCCTTGGCCTGGCCGGCCTGCGCCAGTTCGCTGATGTCGCGCACCGCATGGACCTGGAGCAGCGCGCTGCCGGCGCTGGCCCGGCCGCTCTTGACGTCGACCGGAAAGAACGTGCCGCCCTTGCGCAGGCCGCTCGCTGCCGGTCCGGCCGGCAGCACGGCGGCCATCTCCATGCCCTGCATTTCGCCCGGCAGGTAGCCGAACAAATCCTCCGCCGGACTATTGGCCAGCACGATCCGGCCGCATTCATTGGCCATGAAAATCGCATCCGGCATGGATTCGAGCAGGCTGCCGAAACGTTCTTCAGCGTCCAGGGTGTCCACATGATCGATCTTGCCGAATTCGGTCGCCATCGTCCTGCTTTCTGATTGAAACTCACAGAATTCCACATCCCTTGCAGCAGCGCTTCTTGCTTGGCCTCAAGACAGTCTAAGTGATCCCCAAAATCTCCGCAAGAATGTGCTTGGCGATCGCGGGATGGCGGCCCATGGCGACGTGGCCGACGCCCGGCAGCGCGATATTGCGGGCGCCGGGCAGGTGGCAGGAATTCTGCGGCGCGATGATGTTGTCGTGCCAGGAGTAGATGGAAGTCAACAAGCCGCGCTGGGGGCGGTCGGCGGCATCGAGCTGCGCCAGCCACTCGGCGTCGCGGCGCATCTGGCGCGCGTTGTGGCCCGGCCCCATGTGCGCCAGGTCGGTGCCATGGTGGGGCGTGGCCAGGGTGATGATGCGCGCCGCATGCTGCGCCCCAAATCGGCGCAGCCAGGCGCGCGCCACCAGGCCGCCCATGCTGTGCGCCACGATGATGACTTTGTCACTGCGGCTTGCGGCAAGCAAGCCTTGGACGGCCTGCTCCAGTTGGACCGCGAACTGCTCGATATCGCCGAATACCGGCTCCAGATCGACCGTGGCGTGGCTGTAGCCCTGTTCCTCCAGCTGCGCGGCCAAGTGCACCCAGAAGCCGCCGTTGGCGCCGTAACCGTGCACCAGCAGCACCGGCAAGCCGCGCGGCGCAGCGGCCAGGTGCAGGCGCGGCCGGTGCAGCAGCATATGCCAGGAAGTCACCGACAGGGTCGAGACGTACTCGTGGAAGAACAGCTGCAGGCGTTGCGGCCAGTCCAGCTGCGCGCTGTCCGGCACCGGCCGCAAGGTCATGCGGAAATTATTGGCCGTGATGGCCAGGCGCGCCAGCAGGACCGCCAGCACCGCCAGCAGCAAGGCCACGTCGGCCGGCACCCAGTGCGAAAGAGCCCATGCGATGCCGATCGCGGCCACGACTTGCACTGCCATCACCAGCATCAGCATGCGCTTCACCATCGATCAGCCCTTCGCGCCCAGGCGCTCGGCCAGGCCGCTCGCCAGCCGGGCCGTGACGCCGTAGATCGACAACTGAGGATTGGCGCCGATCGAGGTCGGGAACAGCGAGCCGTCATGGACAGAGAGGTTGCCGATGCCGCGATACAGGCCATCCGGCGCCACCACCCCGTTGGCGGCGTCGCCGCTCATGGCGCAGCCGCCCATCACGTGGGCCGAGACCACGCGCGTCAGCAGCTTTTGCAGCGGCAGCGCGGCGATGCCCTGGCGCGCCTCGTCCCAGCTGGCGTACGGCTGCTTGACCAGCTCGTGCACCGGGCTGACGGCGTCGGCGCCGGCGGCGAACTGGATTTCCGCCATGGTCAGCAAGGCGCGCCGCGCGCCCTCCCAGAAGTACGGCGTCAGCGGGTAATCCAGCTGCGGCGAACCGTCGCCGCGCAGCGTGACGCGGCCGCCGGCCGCCTCCGGATGGAAGCCGTCGCGCAGCAGCGCCAGCATGCCCTGCACCTGGGCAAAGCGCTGCATCAGCTTGGCGTGGCTGGCGCCGAAGGCCGACAAGGTGGTCGCGCCCAGCACCGGGTGCAGCGGCGCGACTTCCAGCTTGTAGCCCATCGGCCCGTCCACCGCCTGGGTATGCAGGAAATGGTCCGAATACACGGTCTGCGGGGCGCCGCTAAAGGCTTCCACCGGCTGCCGGTAAGCCCCCATCGAAATCACCACCGGGTGCAGGAAAGTGCGCTGGCCAAGCAGCTGCTGCGGGTCGGGCGCGCCGGAACGCAGCAGCAAGGCCGGCGAATTGATGGCGCCGCCGGCCACGACAAAATGGCGCGCCTTCAGCGTGATGCGGCGTCCGCTCGCTGCCTGGCCATCGGCGGTCAGCGCCACGCATTCCAGCGCGGTCGCCTGGCCGCCCGCCAGGCTGAAGCGCTCGGCGCGCGCCCGGGTCAGCAGCATGGCGCCTTTTTCCAGCGCGCCGGGGATGGTGGTGACCAGCATCGATTGCTTGGCATTGGTCGGGCACCCCATGCCACAATAGCCCAGGTTCCAGCAACCGTTGACGTTGCGGCGGATCAGGCCTGTGGTGATGCCCAGCTTATCGGCGCCGACACGCAACAGGTCATTGTTCTGGTTGGGCGGGGTCGGCCAGTCGCCAATATGCAGGCGCTCTTCCATCTTCTGGAACCAGGGCGCCATGCCTTCCACACTGTAGTCGCGCAAGCCGTAGCGGGACTGCCACCAGCCCAGCGTATCGGCCGGGGTGCGGAAGCTGGACGTCCAGTTGACGACGGTGGTGCCGCCCACGGTCCGCCCTTGCAGGATATTGATCGCCTTGTCGACCGTCTTGCGGGCGGCCGATTCCTGGTACAGCGAAGGGTAGGCGTCCGCCTCGCGCATCTTGAAGTCGCGCGACGACTTCAGCGCGCCCTCTTCCACCATCAGGACTTTCAGGCCGGCCTGCGCCAGGATTTCCGCCGTCACGCCGCCGCCGGCGCCGGTGCCGACCACGACCACGTCGGCGTCGAAGCTGCGGTCCTGCTGCAAGGTGGAGGCATCGATGACTTGCCAGCCGGCGGCGATGCCGGCCTGGATCGGATCGGGAATCGGGCTGCTCATGCGCTCAACTCCTTCATCGGGCCGGGATAGCCGATGGCCGCCCAGGTGGACGGCTCGGCATACCAGCCGCCGATCACCAAGTCGTGCAGGCCGTGGTAGGCCGTCTGCAGCATTTCCGTACGGTGGGTGCGCCAGCTTTGCAGGAAGGCCGCCACCTCGGCCGGCGTCGCCTCCGGCCAAGCCGGCACGCCGGCCAGCAGGCGCCGCGTGGGCGCCATGGACAGCAGGCCGAACAGGTCGCTGATTTCCTTCTGCACGCGCAGCGGCAAGCCCTGGATAGCGCCGGCCACACGCTCGATGCCGGCATCGAGTTCCGGCCGCGCCGGCGACAAACCGGTGATGGCCGGGAGCAGCGCCGCCAGCATTGTGCGGCCCTGCGAGTCCAGGGCGAAGCGCTCTGGCACGGCAGGACGCAGTTGCCGGTACACGGCCCCGCCCGCGATAAGCGCCAGGCCGCCCAATAGCCCAGCCTTCAAAAATGATCTGCGTTGCATCTAGTCTCCTCTTGTTATAGGGAGGATTCTAAGGACGCAGCCGGGCCGCGGCTAGAGAATGGCCTCTAATCCTTGCGGCTGCGGGCCTGCATCTGGCGCGCAATGCCGCGCAGGATGTTGACTTCCTCCGTCTCCAGGCCAGCGCGCGCGAACATGCGCTTCAGGCGCGGCATCAGCTTGCGCGGATTGCTCGCGTCGAGGAAGCCGACGTCCACCAGTGCCTGCTCCAGGTGCTGGTACAAGCCTTCGATCTGGGCCGCGCTGGCCGCCTCGCCCTGGAAGCCGACCGGGCTGGCCGCGCGCTGCCCGTCCAGCGCCGCCATGCGGCATTCATAGACCAGCACCTGCGCCGCCTGCGCCAGGTTCAGCGAGGAATAATCGGGATTGGCGGGAATATTCACCAGCACATTGCAGGGCTCTACGATCTCGTTGGGCAGGCCAAAACGCTCATTGCCGAAGATCAGGGCCGCACGCAGCTCGCTCGCGCCGGCCAGTTGGCCGGCGAACTCGCGCGGCGTCACCACTGGCGGCGAGAACTCGCGCAGGCGCGCCGACACGGCGGCCGTGAAATGGATGTCCGTCAATGCCTCGGCCATGCTGCCGACCACGCGCGCCGAGGCCAGGATGTCCTGTGCGCCGGAGGCGAATGCCACCGCCTCCTCGTGTTCGCAGGCCCCTTCAAAGCGGGGGCTGACCAGCACCAGGTCGGAAAACCCCATGGTTTTCATGGCGCGCGCCACCGATCCGATATTACCCGGGCGGCTGGTTTCCACCAGGATGACGCGCAGGCGGTGGAAGGCGGAGGATGCGGTTTCGGTCGGCTTCATTTACAATAGCGGGATTCTGCGTTGGGCCGCATTTTACTCTGCCCGCACAACGCACCGCTCTTTTTCAATCTTGTCATCATTTCCGCTGCCGGATGCGCGAAGCGTTTCCGTGGGCGGCAATGTCTATTTTACGGAAGCTAGTATGCACCCAATGCTGAATACGGCCATCAAGGCCGCGCGCCGTGGCGCCGCTGTGATCAACCGCGCATCCTTTGATCTGGATCGCGTAAGCGTAACTGAAAAACAACACAATGACTTCGTCACTGATGTTGACCAGGCCGCCGAGCAGGCAATCATCGAGGTGCTGCTGAAGGCCTACCCCGACCATGCCATCTTCGCCGAAGAGTCGGGCATCACCGGCACCGTAAATGACGAGAGCGAATACGTGTGGATCATCGATCCACTGGACGGCACCACCAACTTCATACACGGCTTCCCACAGTACTGCATCTCCATCGCCCTGCAGCAGAAAGGCGTGGTGACCCAGGCCGTGGTGTACGACCCGGTGCACAATGACCTGTTCACCGCCAGCAAGGGCGCCGGCGCCTACCTGAACGAAAAGCGCATCCGCGTCAACAAACTCGACCGCATCAGCGGCGCCCTGCTCGCGTCCGGCTACAAGCCAGGCAGCCCGGCTGCCATCGCCGAATTCGCCAAGATGTTCACCATCATGGCCGAGCGCTCGCACGGCATCCGCCGCGCCGGCTCCGCCGCCCTGGACCTGGCCTACGTGGCCTGCGGCCGCCTGGACGGCTACTACGAAAAGAACCTGAAGCCTTGGGATATCGCTGCCGGCGCCCTGCTGGTGACCGAAGCGGGCGGTATTGCCGCCGAGTTCAACGGCGAGACCAACTATATGAATAGCGGCAATATCATCGCCGCCTCGCCCAAAGTCTTCGGCCAAATGATTGGCCTGCTGGCAGAGTTTGCATAAATTCAAGCCCAGATCCGCCACAGAAGAGGCCCCGCGGGGCCTCTTTGTTATTGCCGTGCGTCAACGAAGCAGGCTTTACTGTTATACTCCAGTCAGCGCCGACGTTTCCGCTTGGCAATAATTTACACACAATTTCCATAACTATAACTATGAACTTTAGCGATCTCGGCTTGTCTGATGCCATCGTGCGCGCAGTCGCCGAAACCGGCTATACAGCCCCCACCCCGATTCAAAGCCAGGCCATTCCCGCCGTACTCGATGGCGGCGACCTGCTGGCCGGCGCCCAGACCGGCACCGGCAAGACCGCCGGCTTCACCCTGCCCGTGCTGCACCGCCTGTCCACCGACGCCGTCGGCAGCAAGCTGGCCAACACCACCTCGCCGCGCCCAATCCGCGCCCTGATCCTGACCCCGACCCGCGAACTGGCGGCCCAGGTGGAAGAAAGCGTCAAGGTCTACGGCAAGTACACCAAGCTGAATTCGGCCGTGATCTTCGGCGGCGTCAGCATCAACCCGCAGATCAAGCTGCTCAAGCACGGCGTCGACATCCTGGTCGCCACGCCGGGCCGCCTGCTCGACCACATGGGCCAGGGCACCGTCAACCTGGACAAGATTGAAATCCTGATCCTGGACGAAGCCGACCGCATGCTGGACATGGGCTTCATCCGCGACATCCGCAAAGTGCTGGCCGCCCTGCCGCCGAAGCGCCAGAACCTGCTGTTCTCGGCCACCTTCTCCGACGAGATCAAGGCCCTGGCCGACGGCCTGCTGGACAAGCCGAAGACCATCGAAGTGGCGCGCCGCAATTCGACGGTGGAAATCATTTCGCAGAAGATCCACCCGGTCGACCGCGACAAGAAGCATCCGATGCTGTCGCACCTGATCCGCACCCACGCCTGGACCCAGGTGCTGGTATTCACGCGCACCAAGCACGGCGCCAACAAGCTGGTCGAACAGCTCGGACGCGATGGCGTGAAAGCCATGGCCATCCACGGCAACAAGAGCCAGACCGCGCGCACCCGCGCCCTGGCCGAATTCAAGGATGGCACGCTGCAATGCCTGGTCGCCACCGATATCGCCGCGCGCGGCATCGACATCGACCAGCTGCCGCACGTGGTCAACTACGACTTGCCGAACGTGCCGGAAGACTATGTGCACCGCATCGGCCGCACCGGCCGTGCCGGCGCCAAGGGCGAGGCCGTCTCCCTGGTCTGCGTCGATGAACACGGCATGCTGCGCGACATCGAACGCCTGATCAAGCAGACGCTGCCGCGCGAAGTCATTGCCGGCTTCGAACCGGACCCGAACGCCAAGGCCCAGCCGATCCAGCTGCGCAGCGGCGTCGGCCACCACCAGAACCGTCCGCCGCGCCAAGGCGGCAATGGCAATGGCAATGGCGGCGGCAACCGCAGCCAGAACGGCCAGGGCAAGCCGCGCGTAGCGGCCAATGGCAACGGCAATGGCGGCGGCGCCCCGCGCGGCGCGGCCCCGGCCGGCATCCGCCGCGACGCCCGCCCAGCCGGTAGTGGTGGCGGCGCCGGCGGCGCCCGCCCATCCAACGCCCCGCGCCAGCGCACCCGCTAAAGCAATTTTTGGCCCCCGTGGGGTCAGGAACAGGTGCGGACATTTTTTTCCGTAAGGCAGAAAATGTCCGCATGGCTTCCTGACCCCACGGGGGACATTTATTTATAATCGCGAACATGCCCAAGTTCGCTGCCAACCTGTCCATGCTGTTCACCGAGGCGCCTTTCCTCGAGCGCTTTGCGCTGGCGCATGCGGCCGGGTTTGCCGGCGTGGAATTCCTCTTCCCCTACGCCTTCGATTCCGACGAAATCAAGGAACGCCTGCAGCGCCACCAGCTGCAGCTGGTGCTGCATAATCTGCCGCCCGGCGATTGGCAGGCCGGCGACCGCGGCATGGCCTGCGATCCGCGCCGCTTCGCGGAATTCCAGGACAGCGTCCAGCTCGGCCTTGAATATGCCAGGGAACTGGGCGTGCCGCGCGTGCATTGCATGGCCGGCATCCTGCCCGGCGGCCTGGCGCCGGATCGGGCGCGCGCGGCCTATGTCCGCGCCCTGCAATACGCGGCCGACCAGTTCGCGCCGCACGGCATCGAGGTCCTGATCGAGCCGATCAACTGCTATGACATCCCCGGCTATTTCCTGAACCACAGCCGCGCGGCGCTCGATATCCTGGCCGACGCCGCGCGCCCCAACCTGTTCCTGCAGTACGACATCTACCATATGCAGCGCATGGAAGGCGAACTGGCCAATACCATCCGCGCCTGCCTGCCCCATATCCGCCACATGCAGCTGGCCGATACGCCGGGCCGCCACCAGCCGGGCACCGGCGAAATCCATTACCCCTTCCTGTTCCGCTTGCTTGACGAGCTCGCCTACCCGGGCTGGATCGGCTGCGAGTACCTGCCGTCCCCCCGTACCGAAGACAGCCTGGCCTGGCTCGCACCTTACCTGCGCGCCTGAACTTTGCGCTGGCGCAAACGCGCCGTCCGCCCCCGGGTGCAAGATGGTCCTTGCCGCCCGAGGAGACCCATCATGAAACGCTACCTGTGCATACTGTCCTGCCTGCTGCTGGCGGCCTGCGCCAGCAGTCCGCGCCTGCAGGAAGTCCGCAGCCTCGCCGAGGAAGCCCCCAAGCTGGCCGGCTTCAGCGAGCTTAGCCAGCGCTTCCGCGACACCTACCAGCGCGAGCAGCCCTACCTCAACCCTGCATCGGCCCAGCGCGAGGAAGCCATCGACCGCAAGCGGCGCGATGCCTATCCCGATTTCGTGGCCCTGCACGACGCCGCCACCATTTACCTGCGCGCCCTGGGCGCCCTGGCCGGCGGCGACACCTTCAACTACGGCGACCAGGTCAAGCAGATGGCCGAGGGCATCAAGGCCTGGCCCGACACCGGCCTGACCGACCGCCACGTCAACGCCTACGCCGCGCTGGTACGCCTGTTGCTGCGCGCGGCCACGGGCCGGGCCCAGGACCAGGCCGTGCAAACCATGCTGCGCGATGGCTACGAACCGCTGCAGGGCACGCTCGATGCCATGCATACCCTGCTGCGCTACTTCGACAAGACCCACGATAACGAGCAGCACATCGTGCTCGGCATGCTGGAAGTGGAAATCCCCTACGCCAACGCGCCGCGCGAACGCCTGCTGCTGGCGCTGGCCCGTTCGCACCAGCAGGAGAAGCTGCGCGAATACCGCCTGCTGGGCCTGCGCCATACCCTGGCCGCCCAGAATGTCGACGCCCTCCGCGAACGCCACGCGGCCCTGTACCGCGGCCTCGATCCCCTGCCGCCTGCCAGCGCCGTCCCGCCACTGACCGCCCAAGGAGCCCTGCCATGAGCCTGACCGCCGACCTGCCGCAAGACCTGGAAGCCCTGGCCGACAGCCTGTCGGCCAGCGCCGATGCACTGCACGAGCGCATCATGCGCGGCATCCGCCGCCAGCAGCGCCTGGATGGCGGCGACGGCGTGGATGTCGCCACGCCCCTGACGCAGGGCGCCGCCCAGGCCCTGTTCGAAAACGAGGTGGCGCTGCGCCAGCAAGCCAACAGCCTGTATGTGGATGCCGCCAGCCATTCGCTGGAAGGCATGGGCGTCAACCTGCCCGAGCTGCTGCGTCTGGCGGCCCAGGCGCGCGAAGCGATCCGCCGGATCGACCGCGTCAAGGAACTGGCCGGGGTCAGTGCCGACCTGCTGGCGATGGCGGCGGCGATCGCGGCGGCGCGCCCCGAGCACCTGGCCGCGCCCTTGCAAAGCCTGAAAAAACAGCTGGCCGCACGGCAGGCACGCGGGAGTGCGTAAACAACGCGGCAGGCATACAATGGTCTTCCGAACAATGAATTCGTGGAGACCGTCATGGGCCTGTCGCGCGAACAGCTTGCATCCTTGCAAGCCTTACTGGAGCAACGCAAGGTCGCGCTGCTGCAGCAGCTGGCTGGCCGCATGGACGGCGAGCTGGCGCGCGTGCCCGCGGTGGAGGAGATCGAAACCTCGCCGGCCGACAGCGCCAGCAACCGCACCTTGAACCAGCTCGAGCTGGAGGCCGACGAGCACAAGCAGGCCCAGCTCAGCAGTATCCGCCATGCCCTGGCCAAGATCGACGAGGGCAGCTACGGCTTGTGCGATAACTGCGGCAATGAAATTCCCTTCTCGCGCCTGAATGCCCGGCCCGAAGCGCCGCTGTGCATCGCCTGCCAGACGCGGCTGGAGAAAGCGACGGCCGCCCTGCGCTGAGGCGAAACCATGGCCTACAAAACCATCCTCGTGCATGTCGATGACGCACCGCACAGCGCAGCGCGCATCCTGCTGGCGGGCGAACTGGCGCTGCAGGAAGGCGCCCATGTGGTGGGAGTGGCCACCACCGGCATCTCGCGCTTCCTGTACCAGAACGAAACCGTGGACGACCAGGATCCCCACCTGGCGCGCCACCTCGGCATCCTGCGCGAGCGCGCCGGCCAGGCGCTGGCCGAATTCGCGCCGCGCCTGCGGGCGCTGGGCGTGCAATCGTTCGAACAGCGCATCCTCGACGACGAGGCGGCCGCCGGCCTGAGCCTGATGGCCCGCCACGCCGACCTGGTGATCGTCGGCCAGCTCGACCCGCGCGGGCGCGGCGCCGATGTGCCGGCCGAAGTACTGGCCGGCAGCGGCAAACCGGTCATGGTGCTGCCGTTCGCGGCCCGCACCTCGTCGGCCATTGCCGTCACGCGCGACGGCATCGCCAGTCCCGGCGCACCGGCGCCGGCGCGCCACATCCTGGCCGCCTGGAACGCCAGCCGCGAAGCGGGGCGCGCACTGCAGGACGCCCTGCCCCTGCTGCGCCGGGCCGACCGCGTGACCGTGGCCATCATCGATGCCGAAGCGCGCCCCGGCGTGTTCGGCCAACCGCCCGGCAGCGAGGTGCTGGCCTGGCTGGAGCGGCACGGCGTGATGGCGGCCCTGGTTCAGGGCCAAAGCGGGCGCCCGGGCTTGTTGAAACGGCCCGGCGACGTCGGCGGGCAACTGCTGGCGCTGGCCGCCGAGCGCGATTGCGATTTACTGGTGATGGGAGCGTATGGCCACTCGCGCCTGCGCGAAACCTTGCTGGGCGGCGTCACGCGCAGCGTGCTCGACGCCAGCACCCTGCCCTTGCTGATGTCGCATTAACCGTCCGCATTAACCGTCCGCATTAACCGTCCGATAGCCAAGCCTGGTTGCGGATCTTGGACACCTGACGCAGCGCCAGCCACTTCCAGATCTGCAGGGCGTCTTCCTGCTTGCAGCTCATATGGCGCGGCATGGCCAGGGCGAGTTCGCAATCGCGGTCCGACCACTCTTCATAGCGGACCGCACCATCCTGTCCCACTTCCACCTGGTACATGAGGCCATCGTCATAACCGAATTTGAGCGTGGCGCTGCCGGGTATGCCATCGGGGCCGTTGATCTTGCCGCCGTAGACATCCGCCAGTGCTGCCACCAGTTGGGCTTCGGTCGGCGCCGAAATATCGCGGCGGTCGGGCCGCGAAAGGACTACCCATGCCTGTGTCATTGACGCTCTCCCCCTGAAAACCAAGCGCTGAGGCTCTTGTGGCAGATGATGTACTGGACGGCACGCCGCGATCATGATCCACGTCTAGTTCGCTGCTTTTATTGTAGCAACTATCATACCGAAAATTACTTTTCACCCAGATGGCGTTTGGATTCCGCAACAGCCTGGTCAAACAAATTGCGGGACTGACAAGGGATCGAAATTTTTCCAGTCGCCGTCCTCGATCGTGCCCTCGGCCCGCTCGATGCCTTCGGCGCCCTGCTGGCGCATCAATGCCAGGGCGCGCGCTTCGTCCCCGCCCGTCACAGCGACGGCCACCATCATGCCGGACTTGCGCGGCGGCGGACCCGATTCACTTTTCTCCTGCATTTCGGAAAAACTGTATAGCGAGCCGACGTGCGCGCCCACCAGGCCGCCGAGCACGGGGCCCAGCGGGCCGGTGACGGGAATGGTGGCCGCGCCCAGCGCCGCGCCGACGGCGCCGCCGGTCAGTTCGCCCTTGGCAATGCCTTCCGGCGTTTGCCCGGCGCCTGGCGAGGCGATGCGGTCGCCGCCGATCGGGGTCAGCGCGTGCTGCCCCGGCGGATTGTTATAGAACGTGCTGATGCGGTCGGCAGCGAAGCCGGCCGCCTTGAATGCTTCACACACGTCCAGCGCGGTCTCCTGCAATTGAAAATGTCCGGCAATAATGGTGCTCATGGCGTTCTCCCAAAAACTCCAGCCTGCCCAAGCCCGGGATTTGTGACTGTTACCTGACGCACGCGCACGTTTTGACATATATAATCGATTCGTCCCCATCCGATGCCACTTTGACATGAGTAGCTTCCACGACGAAAGGACCATCGAGCGCACGGCCATCGCCCTGTCCGAATTATTGGACGGGCACCCTGTTGCGACCTTCGTCATCGACCGCGACCATGTCATCACGCACTGGAACAAGGCGTGCGAACACCTGCTGGGCTGGAGCACGCACGAAATGGTCGGCACCCGCCATCACTGGCAAGCCTTCTACACCAAGCCGCGCGCCCTGCTGGCCGATCTGATCGTCGACAATCTCGATCCCGCCACCGACCGCAATTTCCGCGACAAGTACCGCCCTTCTTCCCTGATTGACGGCGCCTACGAAGAAGAGGATTTTTTCCCGAATATCGGCGCGGCCGGGCACTGGCTGCAGTTCACGGCCGCGCCCCTGCGCGGGCGCGACGGCGAGCTGGTTGGCGCCATCCAGAGCCTGCGCGACGTCACCGAGCGGCGCGTGGCGGAAAACGCCCTGCGCCGCGCGCACGACAACCTGGAACACACGGTGCGCCAGCGCACGGCCCAGCTGGCAGAAGACATCCGCCAGCGCCAGCTGGCCGAAGAGGAGCTGCGCCGGCGCAATATCGAACTGACCGAGGTGAATGAGGCCTTGAGCCGCACCCAGCAGCAACTGATCCAGTCCGACAAGCTGGCCTCGATCGGCCAGCTGGCCGCCGGCGTCGCCCACGAAATCAATAACCCGATCGGCTATATCTTCTCCAACTTCGGCACCCTGCAAAGCTACCTGGACAGCCTGTTCTGCATGCTCGACGCCTACCAGCAAGCCGAAGGCGCCATCGTCGATCCCGCCGTCGCGGCGGGCCTGCGCGCCATGCGCGAGCAGGTGGAGCTGGAATTCCTGCGCACCGATATCCCGACCCTGATGCAGGAATCGAAGGAAGGCATAGTGCGCGTACGCCACATCGTGCAGGGCCTGAAGGACTTCTCGCGCGTCGACAGCCAGCAGGAATGGGTATGGGCCGACCTGCGCCAAGGCATCGACTCCACCCTCAACATCGTCGCCAACGAAATCAAATACAAGGCCGACGTGGTGCGCGAGTACGACGCCATTCCCGACATCGAATGCCTGCCGCTGCAGATCAACCAGGTGGCGATGAACCTGCTGGTCAACGCCGCCCACGCCATCGGCGCCCAGCGCGGCCGCATCGAGATCCGCACCGGCTGCGACGGCGAGCACGTCTGGTTCAGCGTGAGCGACAACGGCAGCGGCATCGCGCCGGAAAACCTGGGCCGCATCTTCGACCCCTTTTTCACCACCAAGGAAGTCGGCAAGGGCACCGGCCTTGGCCTGTCCCTTTCCTACGGCATCGTGCAAAAGCACCATGGCCGGATCGACGTTGACTCCGCACTGGGCAAGGGTACGACTTTCCGCGTCACCCTGCCCCAGAAGCGCCCTCCCAGCGAGCAAAAGGAAGCCTCCCCATGATGACCATCCTGTGCGTGGACGACGAGCCCAACATCCTGTCCTCCCTGCGCCGCCTATTCCGCGGCAAGGGCTACGAGGTGCTGACGGCCATCAGCGGTGCGCAGGGGCTGGAGCTGCTGGAGCAGCAGCCGGTCGACCTGGTCATTTCCGACATGCGCATGCCGGAGATGGACGGCGCCCGCTTCCTGGCCCAGGTGCGCGAACGCTGGCCCGGCACGGTGCGCCTGCTATTGACCGGCTACTCCGACGTGCAGTCGATCCAGGATGCCATCAACTGCGGCGAGATCTACCGCTATATCACCAAGCCCTGGGACGACAACGACATCCTGCTGATCGTGCGCCACGCCCTCGAGCGGCACCAGCTGGAGCTGGAAAAGCAGCGCCTGGAAGCGCTGACCGTGCAGCAGAACGAGGAACTGAAGGCCCTCAATTCCGGCCTGGAGCAAAAGGTCGAGGAGCGCACGCGCCAGCTCAAGGCCAACTTCCTGACCACCATCAAGATCCTGTCGAGCATCGCCGAAATGCGCGGCACCGGCCTGCCCGGCCACACGCGCCAGGTGGCCGACCTGGCGCGCAAGATGGCGGCTCAGATGAACCTGGAACCCAACGAAGTGCAGGACGTGTTCATCGCCGCCCTGCTGCACGACCTGGGCCGCATCGGCTTCTCGGACGAGATGCTGCGCACCCCGATGACCATGCTGCAGGGCGAGCAGCTGGCGCAGTTCCGCAAGCACCCGATCTCGGGCGAACACTTGCTGATGCCGCTGACCGACCTGGCCGGCGCCGCCGCCATCGTGCGCCACCAGATGGAACGCTTCGACGGCCAGGGCTTCCCCGACCGCCAGGCTGGCTTCGAGATCCCGGTGGGCGCCCGCATCCTGACCCTGGCCATCGACTACTTTAACCTGCAGCAGGGCGCCCTGGTGCAACGCCACCTGCGCCCGGAAGAAGCGAAATCGCTGGTGATGGACGGCAGCGGCAAGCGCTATGATCCGGCCGTGGTGCAAGCCTTCCGCCAGGTGGTCGACGGCGGCGTGCGCGGCGCCATGGAGAGCACCGATGTCGAACTGCTGTCCGGCGAGCTGGTGCCGGGCATGGTGCTATCGCGCGACGTGGTCAGCCGCGACGGCTTGATGCTGCTGGCCTCCGACCATGCGCTTGACGCGCGCAAGATCCAGCAATTGCAGGATTTCGAGAAAAAGAGCGGCCACCGCCTGCCTATCTGGGTTCAGCGCAGCGCAGTGGCAGGTGCACGGTGAACGCGGAGCCTTTACCGGATCCCGAGATCACGGCGATGCGCCCGCCGTGCTTGTGGACGATGCCGTAGGCCAGATAAAGGCCCAGTCCGATGCCGCTGCCGACCGGCTTGGTGGTGAAAAACGGGTCGAAGATGCGCGCCAGATTGTCAGGCGCGATGCCGGCGCCGTTGTCCTGGATGCGCACATGCACGCCTTCACTGTCGGCGCCGGTGACGATGCGGATGATGCCCTGGTCGGGAATCGCCTGCACCGCGTTCAGCAGGATATTGCGGAACACCTGTTGCAACTGGGCCGGCAGGCAGCGCACGGGCGGCAGCGCGCCGTAATGTTTTTCCACCTTGATCTTGAAGCGCAATTCGTTGGCCAGGGCCTGCAGCGCGCCGTCCAGTATTTCATGCAGGTCGGCCTGCTGCCACTGGCTGTCGCCACCCGCCGAAAAATCCTTCAATGCCTGCACGATGTCGCGCACGCGCCGCAGGCCGTCCATCGATTCGCGCAGCAGGGCCACCGTGTCCTCCTTCAGGAATTCGAAATCGGCCTGCTTGCGCTGCTCCGCCGTCGTGCTCTGTTCGACCAGGCCGAACAAGGTGTCGGCATAGCTTTTCAGGGTGCCCATATTCGAGGTGACAAAGCCGACCGGATTATTGATTTCGTGCGCCACCCCGGCCGCCAGCTGGCCGATCGAGGCCATGTTCTGCGCCTGCAGCAGGGTTTCTTCCATCTGCTTGCGGTCCGTGATGTCGGTCAGGGAACCGATCACTTCCAGCGGTGCGCCCTGCGCATCGCGGATCAGGCGCAGCTGGTCGTGCATCCATAGGTAGCGGCCGTCGGCAGTACGGAAGCGGTATTCGTAGGCGCGTTCGCCTTCGGTGAAGATTTGCGCCAGGCTGGAAAAAATGCTCGGCGCGTCGTCCGGATGGATATGGTCGAACCAGAAGTTGGGGTCGGCCAGCATCTCCTCGGGCCGGTAGCCCAGCACATTGTGCGCATTGGCGCTGACGAAGGTCATCTTGAAATCGCCGCTCGGCACCGTACTGTAGATGATGGCGGGCGTGTTGTCGACGAGGTATTTGAGCCGCTGCAGCGGATCGGCCGGTTCGCTGATACGCGCCGGCGCTTCGCTGGTGATGAAGTCAAAGTCCTCGAATTCCATTCTCACTTACCAATCTGCCCAGGCGAATGAACGCACCGGCATGGACATCGACAGGAAGGCCGGCTCAGGTTCCGGCGGCGGTGGCGCGGGCAGCCAGTCGCGCGGGTCGACCCGGTAGTATTTGCGCAGTTCGCCGTACAGCGCCGCATGGCGCGCGGCCAGCTGCCAGGGCCGGGTGAAGAAGGTTTCGGTGACGACGGCGAAAAACTCGGCCGGGCTGGTGGCGCCGTAATGGTCGAGCACCCCGTCCTGGCGCCCCAGCCAGGCTTCCTGGCGCAGGTTGGCGTAATCGCGCGACAGCACTTGCGACCAGCTGCGGTAGCTGTCCGGGCTGCCCAGGTAGGGGGCGCCATTATTGCTGCCCGATTCGCTGTCGAGCTGGTGGGCGAATTCATGCAGGACCACGTTATTGCCGCCTTGCCAGTCCCGCGTACCGCGCTCGACATCGTCCCAGGACAGCACGATGCGGCCGTCGCTCCAGGATTCGCCCAGCATCTGCTGGCGCGCCGGCGTGACGACGCCGCCCGCCCCGACCTCGTTGCGCTCGGCAATGAAGGCGGACGGATACAGCAGGATGGTGTGGAGGGCGCGATAGACCTTGCTCGGCTTATCGAGCAGCAGCAGGCAGGCCTGGGCGGCAATGGTGATCCGCATCGCGGACGTGACTTCCAGGCCGGCGCAGCCGATGAATTTCTTCTGATGCAGGAATTGCGCCACCATCCGCTGCAATTGGCGCTGCTGCTCCGGCGTCAGTTTGCGGTAAAAGGGGACGCTGGCTTCCAGGACGGCCTGGTCGGCCGCCGCCAGCGGGCGCGCAAGGGCCCGCCGCAATGTCCAGCGTGGGTACACGATTGGCACCGAGATGACCAGCGCCGTCAAAATAAGCCAAAGCAAAGCTTCCATAATGCCGTCCATAACAGAACTTGTTCCGCCACAGATGGGGCTGCCTAACGGCATTTCAACATACCGTCACTGGAAGCTTATCACCGTTCCCTGCTTACGGCAGAGCCTTTTGCATGGACGATGGGACGCCGAACAGGGCTGCCACCAGGGGATCGCGCTGCACCGGTGCCCGGTTGACGCGGATCGCATAATGGGTGTCATCGGCCAGAATATGGAAATGACGGCCATTGCCGGCCATGTTCTGCTCGCGCAGGCTGGGACGCTCTTTACGCGGCGGCGCGCCTTCGCGCTTCGGCTGGGCGATTGCCGCCAGGAAGGCCTGCACGCGTTCGGCGTCCGGGGTCAGCTGGTAGACAGCCTTGCCCAGGTAGGTCGCCGTGCCTTCGATATAGCGAGCCAATTCGATCACGCCGGCTTCACGCAGGTCGCGAATGTATTTGCGGGCTCCGGAAGGCGAAAACTTCAGGAACCAGGCGATTTCGTCCGCCAGCATTTCATGGTTTTGTAATTCCGCCACCAGTTTCTGCATATTTTCAATACGGCGCAGTGTTGCCGAGGTGGAACGGACGCGTTCGATTGGGGCTAGCGACAGGGCTTTGCGTTCCGTAATCGGACCGGGACGCTCAACCAGCGCCAGGCGGGGACGTGACGGGACGGCCGGCATAGGTGCCGGCAGCTCAAGGGTAGCTTCGATTTCGAGGCCATGGGACGATTCTCTGATAGCGTGCATTTGAACACTCCTTGTAGATGCCAGGGTGGATTCACAGGCTCCAGAATGCCTGCCTGCGACTCATCGGTCTGTGCGGCAACGAACATACGAACAAACTAACATTAGCTATTTGCCAATATGAGTCCGTCCAGGCTTAGATCAAGGGGGGCTGTGTGAGTTCCCGAACAGATGGGCAAGCGGGCCGCCCTCTATGCTGAATCCGGCATCAACCAACCAGAGAGGGAACGATCATGAAATACCCAGTCCTGCTCGCAGCCATGGCCCTGGTCGCCCTGAGCGCCTGCGAAAAGACCGTTACCAACAATCCACCACCGGCCGTGGAACCGGCGCCGCCACAGCCGGCCGTGGTGCCCGGACCACCGGGGCCAGCCGGCCCACAGGGTGAACCCGGCAAACCCGGCGCCCCGGGCCCGCAGGGCGAGCCGGGCAAACCGGGCAGCGACACGGTGATCGTGCAGCCGCAAACCCCGCCGCCCGAGCCAGCCAAGCAATAGGAACGCAGCCGCCATCCCTGCCCGTTGGGATGGCGGCCTGGACGAAACTCCAATACTGAAATTACATCCACGTTGTAAAAAGACTACATACTTGCTATAATTCAAGGCAATTGTGCGCCATCGCACAGAGATTGGCGGAAATCCACGCCTACACTAAGCCCACAGCCAAGTAACTTAGCTGGGAAATGGAGCCGCGCGACTTTTTTCTGCGCGGCTTTGCTACTCAAACAACGGGAGTTTTCTTGTGAATAAGATTAAAAATATCGCCATCGCCGCAGCGCTGATGTCGGCGTCTTTCGCCGCTTCGGCCCAAGACCTGCTCAACCAAAACTGGTACGTCGGTGTCCAAGGTGGCGCCATGCGTCCCGACAGCGCTTGGGCCACCAGCAAAGACGATGCTGCTTACGGCCTGAAACTGGGCAAGGCGCTGAATGAGAAATGGGACTTGCAGATGAACGCCACCTACGGTTCCTCTGAAGACCTGAGCAACCGTTACACCCAGAAAGTGCTGGGCGCCGATGCTCTGTACATGTTTAATCGCAGCTACTTCCGCCCATTCCTGCTGGTCGGTGGCGGCCTGCAGCGCGACAAAAACAATTTGGCCACCAGCCTGGCCGAGCCAACCCGCACCTCGCCATTCCTGGCGGCCGGTATCGGCGTACAGGTTGACCTGACCAAGCGCCTGTTCCTGCAAGCTGACCTGCGCAACGTGCACGGCTTCCTCCGCGGCGACGAGTTCAACCATTCGTACTCGAACAACAAGTACCTGATGCTGTCGCTGAACTATCTGCTCGGCGCTGCGCCGCAGCCAGCCCCGGCACCAGCCCCAGCTCCGGCACCAGTGGCTCCAGTAGTCCAGCCGGCAGCGGAACCAGTCGCTCCGCCGCCACCACCGCCAGCAGCGCCGAAGTTCGAAAAAGTGACCATGGCCGCTAACGAACTGTTCGCCTTCGACAGCGCCAACCTGGCGCCGGAACAGCCGAAGCTGGACGACATGGCCAAGCTGCTGAACGATGACACCTCGGTCAACAACGTGGTCATCACCGGCCACACCGACCGTCTGGGTGCCGACAAATACAACCAGAAGCTGTCCGAGCGCCGTGCTGAAGCCGTCAAGGCTTACCTGGTGAGCAAGGGCGTGTCCGCTTCACGTCTGTCCGCACAAGGCAAGGGCAAGTCCCAGCCAGTGGTTCAGTGCAACGACAAGAAGATGAAGCGTGCCGACCTGATCAAGTGCCTGGAGCCTAACCGTCGCGTGGAAATCGACCAGGTGACCGCGCAGCGCCGCGCCAAGTAATTACTGCCGACGCAGTCAAAAAAGGGCCTTCGGGCCCTTTTTTTGTGTCCCGCCGCACGGTCAGCCAGGCCAGCGCGGCGTAAGCTCGCCCCATGAGCTGGAGACGCATCCCCCATATCGCCAGGAAGTTGCCCCTTGTCGGCTGGTGCGCGGTCACGCAGTGGCTGGAACATCGTGCCAGCAGCAAGGGCGCGGCGCTCGCCTTCTACACCTTGTTCTCGCTCGCGCCCATCCTGGTGCTGGTGATCGCCATTGCAGGCCTGTTCTACGGCAGGGAAGCGGCCCAGGGCGAGCTGTTTTTCCAATTGCGCGGCCTGGTGGGCAGCCAGGGCGCGCAAGCGATCCAGCTGATCCTGTCCGGTGCCGCCAATGAAAAGCAGGGCATGATCGCCACCGCGGTTGCCGGCGCCCTGCTGTTGTTCGGCGCCACCAGCGTGTTCGCCGAGCTTAAAGCGAGCCTCGACGACATCTGGCAGCTGCCCCCCAACACGGGCAGCGGGATCTGGGATACGCTGCGCACCCGCCTGCTCTCTTTCGGCATGGTGCTGGTGCTGGCCTTCCTGCTGCTGGTATCGCTGGTGGTCAGCGCCGCCCTCACCTTCCTCGAAAAGAAAATGGGCGCCTACTGGCACGATGCCGCCCAGCTGCTGACCGTCATCAACCATGTGATCAGCTTCTTCGTGATCGGAGCCCTGTTCGGCGTGATCTACAAGATGCTGCCGCGCGTGAAACTGTCCTGGCGCGACGTGCTCATCGGCGCCTTCGGCACGGCAGCCCTGTTCACGCTCGGCAAATACGCTATCGGCGCCTATATCGGCAACAGCGGCGTCACCGACAGCTTCGGCGCC
Source organism: Pseudoduganella violaceinigra DSM 15887 (assembly GCF_000425385.1). Taxonomy (GTDB): domain Bacteria; phylum Pseudomonadota; class Gammaproteobacteria; order Burkholderiales; family Burkholderiaceae_D; genus Rugamonas; species Rugamonas violaceinigra. Next base: position 459,061 of record NZ_KE384357.1, read on the forward strand.
GCCGGTTCGATGATTGCCGTCCTGCTCTGGGTCTACTACTCGGCCCAAGTCTTCTTCCTCGGTGCCGAATTCGCGCGCCAGTACGCCCTGCAGCTTGGCAGCCTGTCCTGAATTAGCCTGAAACAACTGCTTACGAGGCTTACAAGCCGTTCAATCCCCTGCGGGCGGATCTCAAGCATGATGGCGTCAAGACAAGCGCATTTGCTGGTCACCCTACAAAAGGAGATATGTCATGAAAACGAATTCCACCCTGCTGCGCTCCCTGCTTTTGGCCGCCGGCCTGTTCGGCCTGGGCGCCAGCGCCTATGCGCAAACCGGTCACGACGTTCAGCGCAACGTCAACCAACAGGAGCGCATCGAGCAGGGCCTGAAATCAGGCCAGCTGAATACACGCGAAGCGGCAAAACTCGAGCGCGAAGAAGCGCATGTCGACCAGATGCAGGCGCGCGCGCTCAAGGACGGACACGTGTCGGCGCAGGAGCAGCAGCGTATCGACGCGGCGCAGAACCAGGTCAGCCACGACATCTACCGCGAGAAGCATGACGCCGACGTAGGCAACCCGAATTCCGCATCCTCCAAGCGCATGCAGGCCGACGTGCAGCGCAACGTCAACCAGCAAAAGCGCATCGAGCAAGGCGTACGTTCGGGTGAGCTGACCAACCGTGAGGCCGGCCGTTTGGAACGCCAGGAAGGCCATATCGCCAAGCGTGAAGCCAATGCCGGCGCCGACGGCCATGTGGGCGCGCACGAACAAGGCCGCATCCAGCGCGCAGAGAACCGCGAAAGCCGCCGCATCCACCACGCCAAGAACAACGACGCGGTACGCGGCTGAACGCCTGCGAACGACAGGCAGCATTGACCTGTCGCAGCCCTGCCTCGACTTGGGACTGGCAATCCCTTGCGAGGCCGCTTTCGCCCCTCTGCGGACATTTGCGATTTTATAAAGCGACGCTTGCAACGGTCCATATTGAGTGCGATGTTAGGTCGTGAAGGTTCGCACGTGACGAGTTGCCCTATAGAGGCGGTAACCATATGCAAGACCGAGGCATAAGACAGCCAATTTTACGAACGGATAGCAGGCGCGAAGAACCCTCTCGAAAACTAAGATAGGGTTGGCGACCATAATTGCGTCGATGCTCGTCGGTGCAGCGGAGTGCCCTGAGCTGTATGCGTTGTACGCGTGAACCATGATGGTGAGCAGTGCAAGACTGTTGGCAAGCCCAAGGGCATATTCAAGCAGACGTCCTTGCAGCTTATGTTTCCCGAATAACTTGCGCAACATCAAAAACCACAGGATGAATGAGCCACCAAGAACGATGAGTGGAACGACTGCAAAGCCCAAGGACATGAAGCCATAGGGAGGAAGCGGCAGATAAAACGAACACCAATAGGTGGCTAATGCTAGTGCGATGGCGAGGTGGAGCATGCGCGATCCAACGTGGATGAATTAACCGGCGCTCTAGCGAGTCCGGGTTGAATGAACTGTTCAGCAAAAATCGGCCTTTATATGGTCGATTCCGCTCTTCCGTTTTTGGCCGGGAGCGAGCGGAAACAGTACGCCCAGCTCGACTACTGATCCGGGCATCGATTATGGTAATAGTGCAAGGGATTCTGAACTGAGTCGGTAACCTCGATCCAGAACGAAATATCTTCTGCCGTTAGCGCTCTCGCAACCAATTCGACGTCCTTAATCAGTGTCGGTAAATTCGCCGCAGTACCTTCCAATGAGGCTTCAACCTCAGATCGACCGTCGAATTCGATTGTAAAGCACTCGCAATCGCAGACCGAGATACTCTAAATGACACCTTCATTTTAAGTCATCCATGGTTCGACTGAACTCTGGCAACGCCATTGCAAGAGATTGTTTCTTGTATTCCGACTCAGAAAACGGTCCCATAACGCTTGCGCTCGAATTCAGATTCTTCTTATCCGTGCTCATGTCGAGAATGAAGTAATTGGTTACGGACTTGTCGTTGGACGGGTGTTGTTTTGCAACGAGGAAACGTTCATTCCATCCTACGGAAAAAACAGTTTCGGAAATACGCTCGTTACATGTGTCCTGGTCATCAGCCGCATAGCAGATACTCATTTGCTCGGAAAGGTCAATCGCAAAAAGACGATAAGGTCCAATCAAATCTTCTTGATAGAGCGCTGTTTGCCAACAACCCGAAAGTTGAGTCAGCAGCAGTCCGAGGGGCAGCAGAAATTTTTTACGCATCGCTAGTATTGAAGGCCCGTTCCTGGCCGGGATGGACGCCCCATCTAGCGCTTGGGCGCTTGCGCATCGAGCACTAGCTGGGCCAATGCTTCGCCTGGCAAAGACTTCAGCTCCTCCATCACAGCACCTGTCACTTTCTTATCCCCTAGTCCCTCGCCATATATCCTATAACTTGCTCCATCGCGAAAGACTAGAAAGAAGAACGGTGCTGCGGGGTTGCCCTTCGCCGGGACCAATACAGCGGCTTGCGCGCTATCGCAACCGTATAGCAACCACTTCGTTTGACCAAACGTCTTCTCCAGTGGGCCAATGGTGCACTGTTGCGAAGGTGTTGGGCTTTCCTGTCCAATAGCAAGGCCGTGCAATACGAGCATTAAAAGGCAAGCAAGGAACCGTCTAAGCATAAGGTGGATCCAATTCGATTGAAGATTTTGTACCAATGGCTGCTCCTGGCCGATACCGACAGATTTCTAACTTGCGAGCGCTACTGGTGTAATTCGCTCCACGCTTTTGGCCGAGAATGTAATCGAACCATTTGATGCCTCGAAGTCGGCTACCTCGACCCCAATATCTTCTAAGTGATACGAAGAGACGTCGTAGAAAACCATCCCAGCAGTTGCAATTGGAAAGCCCTGCTCAATGATTAGATTGACTGGCTTCCAGAACCGAAGCGCAACTACCTCACCATCCTTCTCGAGAGTCAAATCGATGAAAGACTGATCGGCTTCCTGCCTATCTACAAAGTAGCGAAAATCGACTATATCGTACTCGTGTGGCATATCCAATACTGCGTGGTGTGGAGGGCGTTCCATAACAAATCTTCTCGAGAGCGTAAAGTCGCATTAAAGGGTGCGGCCCAATCGTATCAGGCTGCTTCTGGCCGGCCTAGGTCAGCGGCTGCAATCTTGTATCTCAAAGCCAGCCCCCAGGCATTCCTGAAGTGACCGGAGCAAGCCGGCAGCATCAGCCAGAAAATGCTCACGTTCCAAACCCGACCATAGCGAAGGCCCTGCCGGGTCACTCCAATCCAGGGACGTATCAAATCGTGTTATCAGTTCTTCCGCCCGCTTCTTCACAGACGGCGCAATTTCAAGGCTGTCCAACTCAACAGGATATCCGAACCTATCTCTGGCCAGTTCATTTTCCGACCAAAGGCAAATGCCGGAGTCTGGATCGAAAGAGAATCGCAGCTTATAAATTTCCATGTGACTTACAAGTTCGAATGTCGGCTGTTGGCCGGATTCTGCCTGCGGTATCAACTTGCGAATTCAACGGGTGCAGAAGATGGTCCGCTGGAATGTAGGGTTGGACGGAAAATATCTCATGCATCGACCCCGCCAATTTTGGTGGCGTCAACCTCGGCCATGCAGAGCAGGACTTCTATGCTCTGGGCTACGAATTCAGCATCGTCCAGCGCAAGCGAACCGTAGCCTACTCTGTAAATCCCGCGCTCCGGGCCTGGGAGAAAAATCAACGCTTCGCCACCACCGTTATCACCCACAAGAATCGCACCAGCAATCCTTTTTGAAATTTCGTATGCGTCATTCATCTCAATGCATCTCGCAGGGCCGTACAGTCTCAGGTACTTCCCCTTGTAAGAAATCTCAATTTCCGTAGCTTCCGCAAGAAGATCAGTAAAGGACAGCGGTAACTCAGGGAAGCTATTTTGAAGAGCCTGAATGTCTGGCGGCTTGGCGCCTTCTTTATGCGCCAACACTAGGACCGTAGAATGGAAAGAATTGATCATGCTTTTGAGCGGCGCAACGTGTTACACATTGAAAACTAGCAATATAGCATGGGCTGCTGCGGTATCAAACTAGCTTACCATCGAGGCACGAACCCCTTATGCCGCCTGGTCCGGTGCTCTTTCACTGCGCGCCCCCAGCATTAACAAAACCGACAAAACACGCATGTGGCCGACGTTGAAAAATGGAGAAGGTCTCGTTATGGCGGACGCCGAATAGCTAGGCTCTGCCGCCCCGATTTGCGGGCCGGGATGACCGTCCTTGGTGATCACCGATGTTGGACCGGTAGCATCACAGGGATTTTCGCAGCGGCATATTTTTCAGTCTTGAGGCTGCGCCGCCTTACAGCTAATGTTTCCGGTGGTTCCTGAGCAAGTGATTCGCTGACTATCACCTTTGAAACGATAGTTCTCTAAGGTGACAGTAACCTCTTCGGGTTCTGAAGATTTAATTGTGGGCATTGAACCAACTGAGTGCTCTGGGGTAGTCAATTGCATTGCAGGCGCGTGGACCGCAGGTTTTGTGGGGTTTCTGACCTCAGCAGGGGCGTCTCGAAAGTCGCTGAGATAGTAAATAGCTGCAATCACTGCAGCCACCACTACAGCGCCTACGACCTTGACGATCCTCTCGTTACCAGTTTGCGCATTTCTTACCCTAGTGCCTTCGTTGAAGTTGTTAGATGATAGGTCGTTCAAGTAATTGCGACCTTTGCGATCATCGTAGACCATAGCGCCTCCAACTGAAAAGGGGCGAAGCGGGAGAGCAAACTGGTTAATCATACTCCCCAATGGTGTTGCGGCTCTTGGCCGTAGGCAGTAAATGACGTTGTCGATTCTTACGCTTCAGCCCCGTCAGCGTTCCAATAACGCCAAGTACCTGTTTCGACACCTTTTACGTAGGAACCTTCTGCGGCTACCAGCCCATTTTCATGAAAGTCGCGCCAGTTGCCGTCCTCCAATCCATCAATATAGGTTCCCTCGGAAGCCAGCTCACCGTTCCGATGAAATGCCGTGAACAAGCCGTGGCGCACCCATTTCGAGCCGTCGTTCGAAAGATAACGAGAGTAACGATACTGAAGCTCACCGCTCTCGTGAAAAATCTCAGCAATATTTAAATCCATTCAACTCCAACACCTTTCCTTTACCATGCCGGGAACGTCGGCTTCTGGCCGGAAACGGCCAACGGGACCTCGAACCTATCTGACCTCATTCAAGTTCACAAACTGTGCTTGAGGGAAGAGTTAGTCGAGCAGTCTTCATACACGCCTGCATAACCGCGGGCTTCAGCCTAAAGCTTTTGAAAATGCTGCAGGCAACGTCCGCTTCTGGCCGAATGCGGTCGAACTTATTCGATCTCCAGCCACCAGTTTAAGGGAGACCCATCTTCAGAATAGACGTTTCCATACTCCCATACCGCCGCCGGATAGTCGACGATAAACGAATTGAAAACGCGCTCAACAGCAGCGAAACCCGCAGTGAGAGGAATTGTGTATGCGAGGCCCAGCTCAACACTCCCGTCAAGACGGCCACCCAAAAGTTCGACTTGAGCCGTCAGAATAGGGGCGAGATTACAAACCGATTGCTTAGATAGAACTCGAACCGCAAGGTTTCCCGCACGGGACATGACTCTATAAGTTCCGTCGTCCGAAATGTCGACTTCGTCCCCGGCGGCGATGCCGTACGCCAGGCCTGGAGTAAACTCGATTCTGTATTTTCCGTTCTCTAAAGGATGAACGTGAACCGGTTCGAAAACGGGCTTACCGTCGCGAGAATTGCCTGCTCTAAGTTGAATGTGCATCTTCATGCCTAACGTGTTTCGATTCGAAAATCCGCTCAGTTTGTACAAATCCATCGCCCCTCACTGAGCATCTCGCGAATGAGGTGGACGACTGCTTGCGGCCGTGACGAGCTGCTCAGCCATAAAACGACTCCTTGCGCACTTCCAGCTTGGCAAATTCAATCGCCCGCTCAAGGTCGGCTAGCGCGAACGCAAGATCACCATCTTGTATATGGAGCAGTACCTGCATTCCGAGCGCTTCATCCTCGCGAAAGGTAATCAATGGTTGGGGACTGTCTTTGGACTCGAGCAATTCCACGTGCATTCCATCTTCGCTGGCGGAAAATCGCTGAAGCATGATGTTCGCTAGCAGCCTAGGGGTTTGTGTATGCATTTCCGACTCAATTCGTGTGGTTCAAGGAAACTGAGGTCTGCAGATGGGCGGAACCAACCAGCAGAGATGTCAGCGCGAGGCCTCTATTCGCTAACAGCCACTTATGACGCGTCGGGAACCTGCCCAGCGCTCTTTAGCCAGTCGTGACCTCTTGCGTCCAAGGCTGCAGCGATGACCTCCGGAGGCAAACTGTACACCGTAGCCCAGGTCGCGCGACCGTCGGCGGCGGTCGATGGAAAACTGGTCGTTTCAATCGGCCAGTGGTATTTACGTTTGAGGGTCTTTACGATTGCAGCCAGTGTGACTCGTCCTCGTAACGGTTCGCTACCAGTTTGGTCGACGTTGGAAAGTAGTACCGCGAGCACGGCACCGCGCATGGTACGGGGGCCGGGAAAGATTGGGGACTTGGATGACATACCTATATTGTAAACGGGATGCCACCCTGGGATCGACGCCCGCCTGCGCCGTGCATTGCCGATTCCGTCCGTAACGCGCCTTTTATCTCGGTTTCCCCGCATTTCCGCAAACGGATCAGGGCTCCAGTTTTTGCTGTCACTCGAAGCGCTCGTCACTCGCCAAGCAGCTCGGCGACCACTTCCATGCCTTCCACTTTTTCGGCGACCACTTTCACGATCACCACCACCGGCACGCCGAGCAGCAAGCCCCACACGCCCCACAGCCAGCCCCAGAACAGCAGGCTGACAAAGACGGCGGCAGCATTCATGCGCGCGATGCGCCCCGTCATCCAGGTGGCGATGACCGTGCCCACCAGGGTGGCGATCGCGCTCGCGGCCAGTGCGACCAGGGCGACCGCCTGCAGCGATTCGGTCTGCAAATAGGTCGCGATACTGAGCGCGCAGACGATCAGCAAGGGGCCGAAATATGGCATCAGGTGCAGCAGGCCGGCCACAATGGCCCAGGCGCCGGCGTTCTCCAGTCCGATGAAGTTGAGTGCCAGCCACATCAGCAGCGCCAGCAGCACATTGGTCACCAGCAGCATGAACATATAGCCCTGGATCGAGGAATTGATTTCGTCGAGGATTTGCAGCGTGACCTTCTTGCGCGACAGCGAGGGCCCGGCCAGCTTGACCAGCTTGCGTTTGAAGGTGTCGCCGGATAACAGGAGGAAGAACACCAGGAACACCACCATGGTGGCCTGGCTCAGGAAGGACAGCAGCCCGCGCGAGCCGGCCCAGACCCAGTCGATGACCTTGATGTGCCCGCCCTCCTGGGTAATGACGGTGGTCTTGCGCGGCAGCGGCGCCGGTTTGCCGGCGGTGGCTTGTTCAATTTGGGTGGCGACGTCCTGGATGCGCTTTAGCGTGCTGTCCTTGCCACTGGTGGTGTCGGCCACCAGGCGCGACAGCTTGCGCCCCGCATCGGGCAGCTCGTCGATGATATTGGAAAATTCGTCATGCACCTTCTCCACCGTCACCACCATCCCGACCAGGATGGCGCAGGTGACGAGGGCGGTGCCAAGCGCGCGCCGGATACGCAGGCGTTCCAGCCAGCCGATCACAGGATTCAGTGTATAGGCCAGCAGGATGCCGAGCAGCAGTGGCACCAGGAAGCCCTGGCCCCACTGCAAGGCGTACAGGAAGGCGACAGTGGCCAGGATGGTCTGCGCCAAGCGCATACGCCAAACCAGCCGCGTTTATTTGACGCGGATGTCGTTCTTCACTTGCTTGACACCTTTCACGCCCCGGGCAATGTCGCCGGCGCGCGAGATGTCGGCAGGCTGGGCCACGAAGCCGCTCAGCTGCACGGTGCCTTTGAAGGTTTCGACATTGATTTCCGTCGACTTCAGCGAAGGCTCGTTGAAGATGCTGGCTTTGACCTTGGTGGTCAGAGCGGCGTCGTCGATGTATTCGCCGGCGCTTTCCTGGGTCGGGGTCGAGGCGCAACCGGCCAGGCCAAGGGTGGATGCGATGAATACGGCAGTGGCAAATTTCTGTGCGATTTTCATGGCGTTTCTCCTATGTGAGGTGGGTGTTCCGGGCACTAGTGTCCAGCTAACAAAGCTTGACTTCTGTTCGCTACCGAACATTGTGCGGGATCGCACAGACGAGCGCATGCGGCCAGACCTAAGCTGCGCCTATTCCCACTCACAGGAGGAGCTGTTATGAAACCGACTGTATCCCTGGCAGCAAGCATGGTGGCGCTCGCCGCATTGACGGCCGGCTGCGCCAGCAATTCCACGTATCCGCAAGCGACCGACGCTTCCACCCAGGCCGATGTCTCGACCTATGGCACGATCGATTCGATCCGCGTGGTACGCGTCGATCCGTCCACCAGCGGGGCCGGCGCCGTCGCCGGCGGCTTGCTGGGCGCCCTGGCCGGCAGCCAGATCGGCTCCGGTAACGGCCGTACCGCAGCCACCGCCGCCGGTGCCATCGGCGGCGCCGTGATTGGCAACCGCGTCGAAGAAAACCGCAATATGCCGCGCGACGTATACCAGATCAGCATACGCCTCGATAACGGCGACTACCGTACCGTCAACCAGGACAGCGCCTACGACCTGCGGGTCGGCAGCCGCGTGCGCGTGGTCGACGGCCGGGTATATCGTTACTAAAGGGAGCCCGTCATGGCCACTATCCTGCTGATTGTGCTGGTCCTGCTTGTCATCGGCGCCCTGCCCACCTGGCCGCATAGCCGCAACTGGGGCTATGCCCCGAGCGGCTTGGCCGGGCTGATTGTTGTCGTCCTGCTCATCCTGCTGCTGACCGGCAGGCTATAGCACATGGAGGCCCATCATGAAAATCTTGATCGGCGCCACCCTGGCCCTGAGTTTGTGCGGGCTGGCGGGCGCCCAGGTAACACCGCCTGAAATTGCCAAACTACAACAACAGGAGCTCAAGCGCGGCGACCCGCCGCGCTGGACCCGGCCGGACCGCGGCGAAGCGGCCCAACTCGCCACCTTGCGCAAGGAAATCAATGCCGCCCTGCGCGAAGCCCTGGCAAGCTGCAAGGAGGAAGGCCATGCCGGCGCCCGTAGCGACTGCGTGAAGGAAGCGCACCGTACCGCCCAGGCCGACCTGGCCAATCTGCAGCAAATCCACCTGGCCACGCGCGACTTGTCGAAAACCTATGAAACCAGCGGCAAATAAGCCGCCGGTCAGGCTGCGCCATCAAAAGGCAGCCTGACCAAAGGTAAAAGTCGGGTATCATGGGCGCATGCCACATGCATACCAATTACAAAGAGAGCAACACCGTGCAGCGACGGTCCACCGCCTGGGCATCGACAATGAGCTGTACGACCGCTACACCGCACTGAGCGCGCCCCATGTCGCCCCGATCCAGGTGCGCAAGGGAACGATGCTGCAGGAAGCCGGCACGCGCGCCACCCATTACGACTGGATTGCCAGTGGGGTGGCGCGGCGCGGCCATATTTCCATCGCCGGCGAAGACCTGACCCTGGGCTTTATCACCGAGGGCGAAAACACCGGTTCGCACAGCGATATGATGGGCGCCCTGCAAGGGGAGCCGGCGCGCGAATTCTTCGTCGCCGAAACCGCCGTGGAAGCGTGGCGCATCGACTGGGCCGCCATGCAGCGCCACAAGGCCGAGCACAACTTCGTGCACGAGTATTACCTGAAGATTATCGAATGCAGTATCCGCCGCTATGCGGCCAACCTGCAGATTCGCAGCCACAGCACGGCGGAAGCGCGGCTGGAAGCCTTCCGCAGCCATTTTCCCGGCCTGGAGCAGCGCATCACCCAGCGCGCCCTGGCTTCCTACCTCGGCATTACAACCCAGTATATGTCGCGCCTGCGCAAGACGCCTTAAGCATCGGGCTTGCGCCGCATCAGCCACCAGGCGCCCACGGCAGCGAGCACGCCGGCCGCGGCGGCCGGTTTCCACATGCGCTTGCGGGCGATCCACGAGCCCAGCGTCAGCGCATACGGCAGCACCGTTTTGAAGCTGAGGCCGGACAGGCCGCCGCCCTGGCCGATGAAGATCCCCAGCCGCGATTGCAGCGCGCCGACCGCGTGCTCCAGCGCCCCATGCAGCAAGGCTTGCGGCTGCAGTGCGTTGATCACTTCATGCTTGGCGCGCAGTGCGCTGAGGCGGTACAACTCCCCTTGCCGCACCAGCCTTTCCTTGGCGACCGCGTTGGCCGCCAACTGTTCTCGTGATGCCATGGTCTCCCTTTCAAAGCAGCATGTCGCGGTCGGACTTCAACTCCGCCATCGTGGTGGTCAAGCCCAGTTTGCCTTGCCGCACCAGGCTGCGCCCCCACAGCACCAGGCCGAGCGCCACGACGGCAAAGGCGACCGCCAACAGCAGCAGGATTTTCCAGCCCATCGCTTCCCAGCACAGGTAGATCAGGGTGGCCGTGCCAAAGGCGATCGCGAACCAGGCAGCGAGCATGGCCACCGCAAAAACGATGGACAATTGCAGCAGCGTGTCGCGCACCTCGGTCAGCTCGATGGCCGCCAGTTCCAGGCGCGACAGCAAAAGATGCAGGCAATTTTTGGCGAGCCCGGCCAAGGAAGCGATCAGGCCAGGCGGTGGTGGCGGAGCCTGGTTCTCGGAAGCCATTATTTGCGGCCGAGGATCACGCCTACCAGCAAGCCCACGCCAGCGGCCACGGCGATCGAACGCCATGGGTTTTCCTTGACGTAGGCATCGGTCGAGGCGGCGGCCTGCTTGGCTCCCGCAATCGCGCTGGCCTGGGCTTCGTGGGCCTTGGCCAGCGCCGTGTCGAGGGCCTTCATGCCGCGGCCGCGCAGCTCATCGGCTTTTTCGCCGGTCAGGGCGGTGGCGGCCGTGAACAGGGCTTGCGCATCCTTGACCAGGGTTTTCACATCGTTGTTGACGGTACTGATATTCTGTTCCAGCATGATAGGACTCCTCGCAGGTAAGTAAATTACGCCAATAAGTCTCGCATATCGTCGGCGTGTTCTTCCTCCACCGCCATGATTTGCGTCAAGAGTTGCTTGGTCGTCGGGTCGCTGTCACCAATCAGTTCGATCATCTGGCGATAGCTCTCGATTGCCACCCGTTCTGCCACCAGGTTGGCCCGCACCATCGCTTGCACCTCCCTTGAGTCATCATACTCGGCATGGCTCCTATCGAGCAACGTTGCTGGATTGAAATCAGGTGTTCCATTGAGCTGGACAATGCGCTCGGCCAGCCAGTCGGCATGCTGCTGCTCCTGCGCCGCATGCTCGAGGAACTCGGCCTTGATCGAGGCATTGGCCAGCCCCACCACCGTGTAGTAATGGCGCTTGTAGCGGTGGATGCAGACCAGCTCGGTGGCCAGCGCCTCGTTCAGCATGTGCAGCACCTGGGCGCGGTTGCCCTTATAGCCTTCGGTCACCGGACCGTCGGCCATATTGCGGGCCGCCGCGCGGATTGCGTTCTTGTCGATCATGAAGTCTCCCCTGGTTAGCGGCGATTGGTCACCGGGCGGCCCGCTTCGGACAGCACGATTTCCACGCGGCGGTTCAACTGGCGCTCGCCCGCCGTGGCATTGCTGGCCACCGGATAGGCTTCGCCGTAGCCGCGCGTTTCGATGCGCGAGCGCCCGATGCCCATCTGGCTCAGCGCGTTACGCACCGCTTCCGCGCGGCGCTGCGACAGCTGCAGATTGTAGGCATCGCTGCCGGTGCTGTCGGTGAAACCTTCCACCAGCACGCTACGGTCGGGGTTGGCGCGCAGCACGTCGGCCAGGCGCTGGGCCACCGCCATGCCTTGCTCGGTCAGATTGGCCTGGTCGACATTGAACAGCACATCGCCAAACGTGATCACGATGCCGCGCTCGGTCTGCTTGGCTTGCAGGTCGGCCAGCTGCTGCGCCAGCGCGGCCGCGCGGGCTTGGGCATCGCTCTTCTCGGCCTCGGCGCTGGCGGCCTGGTTCTGCGCATTCGCGGCCTCCATGCGGGCCTGGTCGGCGCGGCGCTGGGCCGCTTCCGCCTCGGCCGTGCGCGCCTGCAGGCGGACCTGGTCGCGCTGGGCCGCAGCATCCTTCAGCTGCTCCTCGGCGGACTTGGCGCGCGCGATTTCCTGGGCGCTGGCGATTTTTTGTTTGGCGATATAGGCCAGGTTGTCGACGGTGTTCAGGCTTTCGCCGCGGGCCGCCGCTGTGTTGGCCTGGTCCAGGGCGTGGGTGGCCGCACCCAGTTCGGCGGCGGCGTATTTGGCCACCATCGGGTTGCCCTGCGCCTGCGCGTAATCGGCGCGCGCCGATGCCAGTTCACTGGTGGTGGAAGGCGTGGTGCCGCAGGCGGCCAGGGACAGCGCCGCAGCCAGTGCGACAGGTTTTAAGATGGTCTTGAACATGATGGCTCCTTCTCAGCGAGTCATGGTGCTGTTGGCCCGGTCGAGCTCCTCGCGCAGCACCCGGATGTCTTCTTGCAGCTGATTGGCGGCCGCGGTCGCCTTGGCGCTGCTGGCCTTGCTTTGCGCCAGCTTGGCGTCAGCCTGCGCCTCCTGCGCCAGGATCTGGGCGGCGCGGTAATCCTTGGCCGCCAGGGCCTGGTTGGCGCGCAGCATCTTGTCACGCGCGGCCGACATTTCAGCCGGCGCCAGTTCCGGCGCACCGGTCGAGGCGGCAGCTTCCACCGCGGTGCGCGATGATGCCACCTCGGCGGTGGCCGGGGTCTTCATGCTGCTGCAAGCCGCCAATGCAAATACGCATGTGGGCAACACTAGTAGCCGTTTCAGCGAATCCATTGTTGTTCTCCTCAAAGCGAATGGGGTATGGCAGTTATATAAGCTGTCCCGGCTGGGTTCAGTACGGTGCCGCACATTGCGGTCGCCCGCGCCGGTGTAATCTGTCGCCATGGCACCTACACTTTCTCGCCGTGCAAAGATCAGCCTGGCAGTGCTGGGCGTTTTCGTGGCCATTCCGGCGCTGGCCCTCATCATCCTGTTGAACTATGACTGGAACCGCGCCCGCCCCTGGCTGGGCGCGCGCGCCAGCGAAGCCTTGCAACGGCCGGTTGAACTGCGCGGCAACCTTGCGCTGACCTGGCAAAAGCCAGCGCTGCCGTCCGCGGCGCGCAGCTGGCGCGAGCATATCCCCTGGCCGCACCTGGTGGCGCAGGATGTGCACATCGGTAACCCGGCCGGCCTGCCGCCAGGCGACATGGCGATGGCGCAGAGCCTGGGCTTCTCGCTGAGCCCGTTTGCCCTGCTAAGCCGCAAAATCGCCATCCCCGAGCTGCGTTTCGACCAGCCGCAGCTGGACCTGCTGCGCCAGGCCGACGGCCGCAACAACTGGACCCTGCCGAAGCGCCCGCCGTCCGAATGGCGCCTGGAACTCGATCGCCTGGTGTTCACGCGCGGCAGCATCAAGCTCGACGACGCACAGCAAAAGCTGGTCGCCACCGCCAAGGTCGACACGCTCGAACATGACGCGCGCTACGGCGTGCGCTGGACCCTGGCCGGCACATGGAACCAGCAGGACATCAGCGGCAAGGGCAAGACCGGCGCCGTGCTGGCCCTGCGCGATACCGGCCTGCCGTTCCCGATTCAGGCCGACGCCAAAGTCGGCCTGGTCAGCGTGGCGGCCGAAGGGACCTTGACCAACCCGGCCCAGCTGGCCGCCATCGACCTGCAGCTGAAAGTGTCGGGCGCATCGGCGGCGCGCCTGTATGCGCTGACCGGCCTGCTGCTGCCGGAAACCCCGCCCTTCACCACGGCGGGCCGCCTGAGCGGCCACCTGGCCGAAGGCGCCAGCCAGTGGACGTATGAAAAATTCACGGGCCGCGTGGGCGATAGCGATATCGCCGGCACCCTGTCCTACCAGCAGCGCCAGCCGCGCGGCCTGCTGACCGGCGTCGTGCACTCGCGCCTGCTGCAATTTGCCGACCTGGGCCCGCTGATCGGCGCCGACTCCAATGCCAGGAAGGAAGAGCGCGGCGTGGCGGCGGTACAGCCGGCCGGCAAAGTGCTGCCGGTGGAAACCTTCAAGACCGAGCGCTGGAAGGCGCTGGACGCCGACGTCAGCTTCCAGGCCGAGCGCATCGTGCGCACCAAGGAACTGCCGCTCAGCAAGCTGCACACGGAATTCCATCTGAAGGACGGCGTGCTTCGCCTGGCGCCGCTCGATTTCGATTTCGCCGGCGGCCAGGTGGCTTCCAGCGCCACGCTCGACGGCAGCAGCGGCGACACCGTGGCCGCCACCCTGGACGCCAACGCCAGCCATATCAAGCTCAAGCAGCTGCTGCCCAAGCTGCCGGACCTGAAGCAAGCGACCATCGGCGAAATCAACGCCGCCGCCAAGCTGAGCGCCAAGGGCAATTCGGTGGCCGCCATGCTGGCCCATTCCAACGGCGAATTGAAAACCCTGGTCAACGATGGCACGGTGAGCAAGCTGCTGCTGGAACAGATGGGACTGAACATCGGCAATGTCGTGCTGACCAAGATGTTCGGCGACAAGCCGGTGCACCTAAATTGCCTGGCCGGCGATTTCGGCGTGCGCGACGGCCTGGCCCAGACCCGCTACTTCATTGCCGACACGGACGATGCCACGGTGCGCATCAATGGCGCCGTGAACCTGGCCAGCGAACAGATCGACCTGACGCTGAAGCCCGACAGCAAGGGCCTGCGCATCATCTCGCTGCGCGCCCCCATCTATGTGCGCGGCTCGCTCAAGCAGCCCGATGTCGACATCGACAAGGGCGTGATCGCCATGCGCGCCGGCGGTGCGCTGGCGCTGGGCGTGCTGGCGGCGCCGGTGGCGGCGCTGGCGCCCCTGATCAGCGCCGGCGGCCAGGGCGACAACCAGTGCGCCGCCCTGCTGGCGGCGGCCAAGGAGAAGCCCAAGGCGCCGCCGCCCGGCAAACCGCAAAGGTAACAAACCGTTACATCGTGAAATAGCGAACAGATCACCTTGGCAGCTCCCCGTAAGCTAGGAACCGTATTCCCAGTTACGGAGGAAACATCATGAATACCAAACAGATCGCAGCCCGCCTCGCGCTTGCCACTGCCATGCTGAGCCTGGGTGCATGCTCCTCGATGTCCGCGCAAGACAAGAACACCGCCATTGGCGCCGGGGTCGGTGCAGTCGCCGGCTCGGTGCTGACCGGCGGCTCGACCACCGGTGCCGTGGGGGGCGCCGTGGTCGGTGGCGTCATCGGTAACCAAGTCAATAAACCGCGCCGTTAAAGGCGTTCAGGAAGGCTTGCGGACCTGCTGATAGCAATGGCAGGACACCGCTTCCAGCCCGGCCGGGTCCAATATTTCGATATTGCCCCGGCTGTAGCTGATCAGGCCCTGCCCTTGCAGGGCGCTGGCCGCCTTGGTGACGCCGACGCGGCGCACCCCCAGGGCATGGGCCAGGAATTCATGGGTCATATGGAAGCGGTCCGATTGCAGCCGGGCGCGCGTCACCAGCAGCGAACGCGCCAGGCGCGCCTCCAGCACGTGGAAGCGGCTGCAGACGGCGATCTGGATCGCTTGCGCCAGCAGGTTGTCGGTGTAGCGGTGCAGCAGGCGCTGCAGCGATTCGAGTTCCGCAAACTCGGCGATGAAATCGTCGGCCTCCATGCGCAGGGCCTGGCCGCTGCGCTGGACAATCGCCCGCACCTGGGCGCGGCGCTGGCCCAGCGCCACCGAGGCGCCGACCATGCCTTCGCGTCCGGCCGAGCCGACTTCCAGCGTCATGCGGCCTTCCGCCACCGCCAGCAGCGAAACCAGTGTGTCCAGCGGAAAGTAGATGTAATCGATGGCCTCGCCGGCTTCGAACAGCACATCGCCGGCGTCCAGTTCCACCAGCTCGCACAAGCCAGCGAGGTGTTCGAGGTCGTCTTCCGGCAAGGTGGCCAGCAAGCGGTTGCCGATGCGGGGTGGTGGCGTTTCACTGCTTGGAACGGTATGAAGATTCAGGGTCATTGCCGTCAGCCTGGTGGAGTTTAGGCGGAGCGTATCGGCAAATAAAAAACGTGTATGTACGCTGACGCACGGAAGCAAGCGAGCCTGGCCGCGACAATGTTGTATCCAACAGGAAAGGAATTAAAGCATGGAACGAGAAACCAAAATCATGAGCTACACCACCCACCCCGTGCTGCTGATCGCAGCCATTGCCGTGGTGCTGTTCTGCGGCGTGGGCATCGCGGCCATCATGGGCTGGCTGCCGCAATCGGGCGCCAAGGCGGGCCCGCCGATGGCGGCGGTGCAGGTGGAGCCGCGCGACGGCGGCCAGGCAGCCGCCACTTATGCGGCCAATGGTGCGGCCGATACCTCGGGCTACTCCGGCAGCGGCAGTCATGCCGGCGCGATGGCGCCGTCCGAGCGCCAGGGTGCCGAGGCGCGCTATGCGGAGGCCCCGGCAATGCAGCCGGCCGCGACGCAGGTGGCGGCGGCTCCGGCCCCCTGCCATAGCTGCGGCGTGGTGGAATCGGTGCGTACCGTCACCCAGCGCGGCGAAGGCAGTGGCCTGGGCGCGGCCGGCGGCGCCATTGTCGGCGGCCTGCTGGGCCATCAGGTCGGCGGCGGCAACGGCCGCAAGCTGGCCACTGTCGCCGGCGCGGTCGGCGGCGCCGTGGTCGGCAACCAGGTGGAAGGCAATATGAAGTCGACCACCCATTACCAGGTGCGCGTGCGCATGGACGATGGCAAGGAACGCACCGTCACCAGCGGCACGCCCAACTGGCAAGCGGGCGACCCGGTGACTGTCGTGAACGGGCGCCTGCAACGGCGCTGATGTTCGGTATCGCACGGATGGCGATGCTGGACGCGGCAATAATGCACCCAGGACTACGGACTATGAGAGGAAAATATCATGCTCTATACCATCGCCGTCGTACTCATCATCTTGTGGCTGCTCGGCCTGGTGACCTCCTACACCATCGGTGGTTTCATCCATATTTTGCTGGTGGTGGCGGTCATCATGATCTTGCTGCGCCTGATCAGCGGGCGCGGCATTTAGGCGCGCCGGCCCGGCCGGCGTACACTAACGGGGCGGGGTCTGCGGCGCAGGTCCCGTCCCGCTTTTTTTTCCGCACATCTTACAAAGGAGAAGTTCATGCCCAATAAAACCCTGGCCGCGCTGCTGATCGCCGCCCTGGCCACGACCGGCTGCGCCGAGATGGATGCAACCCAGCGCGGCACCGCCACCGGTGCTGGCGTCGGCGCCGGCATCGGCGCCGTGCTCGGTGCGGCCACCGGCCCCGGCGGCGGCAAGCGCGCAGCCGGCGGCGCCGTCCTGGGCGCTGCCGTGGGCGCCGTGGTCGGCAATGTCTGGTCCAAGCGCATGGAAGCGCAGAAGCAGCAGATGGAACAAGCCACCCAGGGCACCGGCGTGCAAGTCTCGCAGACCGGCGACAATCGCCTGAAGCTGGAGATCCCGAGCGATATCTCGTTCGATACCAACCGCTCCGACATCAAGCCGGACTTCCGCCCGATCCTGGACCGCTTCGCCACCACGCTGAACGACAACCCGGCCGCCACGGTCAGCATCGTCGGCCATACCGACAGCACGGGCAGCGCCGCCACCAACCAGCCCCTATCGGTCGAGCGCGCCGCCCACACCCGCGACTACCTGGCCACGCGCGGCGTCTCGCCGACCCGCATCGTGATCGAAGGGCGCGGCGAACAGGAGCCGATCGCCTCGAACGACGATGCGGCGGGACGCGCGCGCAACCGCCGCGTGGAAATTTACGTGGCCGAGCCGCGTCCACCGCAAGGCTGAACAAGCCCATCCGGGACGGCGCCGCGCACCGCCAGCGGGCCGCCGCCCCGGCTTTAGCGCTACAATCGCCGCAACACCGCGTCCAACCTGGGAGCTTCCATGAAACAGACCGCCTTGACCTTGCTCTGCCTTGCCGCCCTGCCCGCCTGGGCGCAGCAATTGAAACCGGGCTTGTGGGAGCTGAACAACCGCGTCGCCTCCGCCAGCCCGGAAACCATGGCGATGATGGCGGCAGCCCAGCAGCAGATGGCGAATATGGCGCCGGAACAGCGCAAGGCGATGGAACAGATGATGGCGCGCCATGGCGTCAATATGAGCATGGGCGATGGCGGCGGGGTCAAGCTGACCTATTGCCTGACCAAGGAAATGGCGGAGAAGCAGGATTTGCCGGCTGGCCAGCCCGGCCAATGCACCACCACCCGCACCCCCGTGCCGGGCGGCATGAACGTGAGCTTCAACTGCAGCAAGCCGCCGTCCAGCGGCAACGGCCAGGTGATTTTCAACGGCAATACCGCCTATAGCATGCGCATGAACGTCAACAGCACAGCACAAGGCAAGCCGCAGAACATGGTGGTCGAAGGGAACGGCCGCTGGCTAAGCGCCGATTGCGGCAGCGTAGCGCCGCCGCCGCCCGCCGCTCCGCCCAGCAAGCCGGGCCCCGAGGTGAAGCAGCCTACTCGCCACGATCAATAAAGGCCCAGTACAGCTCGCGGGCCTTGCTGGCCACCGGACCGGCCGGCAAGCTGCGGCCGTTATACCGGATGCACGGAATGACCTTGCCGAAGTTGCCGGTATTAAAGATTTCCGTTGCGCTGTCCAACTCCTGCGGTCTGACGGTGCGCTCCTCCACTTCGATGCCGGCGTCGGCCAACAGCTTGATGACACGGGCGCGGGTAATGCCGGCCAGGAATGTGCCGTTCAGCGCCGGGGTGACCACCTTGCCTTGCGCTGTGACGAAGAACAGATTGGCGGTGGCAAACTCCGCCACATTGCCCTGGCTGTCGCACATAACGGCATTGTCATAACCCTTTTCCTTGGCCTCGCGCAGCACGCGGGTGGAATTGGCGTACAGGGCGGAAGCCTTGGCATCGGTCGGCGCCATGTCCGGGTCCGGGCGGCGCATGGCCGACAGGCAGGCGGAGAAGCCGGTAAACGGCGGCATCGGCGCATCGAACAGGGTCAGGGCAAAGGCCGATTTTTCCGCGACCGGAATCAGCAGGCCATCGGTGGCGAACACCAGCGGGCGGATATACAGCTCGGCGTCGGCCGGAAAGCGGGCCACGCCCTCCTTCACCAGTGTTTCCATGGCCTCCACGCTGAGCGGGCACTCCAGCCCCAGGCTGCGTGCCGAACGCACCACGCGCTCCAGGTGCGGGCGCAGATCGGGCAGCTTGCCGCGCACGGCGCGCGCACCATCGAATACGGAAGAGCCGAGCCAGACGCTATGGTCCATCGCGCCAAACAGGGGCGCATTGCCTTCGGCCCAGTTCCCGTTGAAGTAAGTCAGATACATGTATTCCCCGCTGAAAGATCCAGCTAGGGAATGTAGCACATCAGAATGCGTGGCGCAGACCGAGGGTCAGGGCGCGGTTGCCCTTGCCGCGCTCACTGGCATTCCCGGCCGTGTAAGGCGCCCCGTTGCGATTGTGGATATTGGCGAAGGAGGCATACACGGCGGTGCGCCTGGAGAATGAATACATCAAGCCGACGGCAGCCTGGTCGGCGTCATGCTTGAGCGGGCTGCGGTCATCCTTGTGCACCAAGGACACCATATAGATGGCGCGCCCGCTGGTATAGGAGAGCCCGGCCAGCATGTCATGGCTGTACATGGACGGCGTGGACAGTAGCAGGGCGCCGTAGGGATTGGCCGGATCCCAGGGCGAGCTGCCCAGCCCACGGTTGACGCCATAGGCGGCGAACGCCGTGGCCGCGCCAAGATTCAGGTTGGCCGCCACCAGGGTATTGCGTGCGGACAGATCGACCGGCTGCGTGGTGCCGACCGCCTCAATGGGATTGCGCTTGCGCTGGTGGGCAATGCGAATGTTGAACATCCCGTTCTCATAGCCAAGCGTTGCGCCATACGCCCGATTGCGTGTCGTGCTGAATTCGGATTCGCCGAAGCTGTAGATGGCGCTGGCGCTCCAGCCGCGCCCGGACCGGGTGCGGTACCTGACGGCATTGTCATAGCGTTTCGCCGTGTAGCCCATCAGGTTGGTGGCGGCGCCGGACAAGCCGCCATGGAAGGGATCGGCCACTTCAACCAGTGCCTCGTACTGCAGATTGTACTGGCGCCCCAGCGTCAAGACGCCCCACGGCCCATCCAGTCCCACCCAGGCCTGGCGGCCCAGCAGCCGGCCGTCTTCGGAGCGGCCGGTGTCGTTCTCGATGCCGCCCTCCAGCGTGAAGACGGCGGCCGTGCCGCTGCCAGCCAGCGGTTCGCGCCCGCTGATGCCGATTCGCGAACCTTCCGATATGCCGGGAGAGAGCCGCAGATTGGCACAGGCCTCCTTGCAGCCGCGCTCGGCCACCACGCCGGCATCGACGACGCCGTAGACCTGGACACCCGTTGCCGCCGGCGGCTCCCCGGTCTGGGCCAGCGCCAATGCGGGCAAGGACAGCAGTGTGGCAAGCGCTTTCATGGCGCCAGATTAGGGCAGGCAGGGTCTGCAATCTGTGCGCGCACCAACAAAACGATTCGACGCCGCATGGCCAGCCAGCGTGGCGCGAAGCGGCACGGCCGAACGACAGCTGATTATGTTCGACAGCGAACATTCAACCGTTCACGGCTGTCTTAGACTGGCCGTCGGAGGGCGCTCAACATGAAGGCACGTCGCTGGCTGGTCGTTATACTCGCGGGCTGGACCTTACTGGCCTGCGCATCCCTGCCCGAGGTCGATCCCGACCAGGCCAAGGCGCGCGCCAAGGCCGTTCCGGAAGTCGTGACCTCGGCTGGCAAGCTGCCGCGCCAAACCACCGAACAACTGCTGAAGAAGCGCTGGGCCAAGTCCACCCTGGACCTGACGGGCCAGGCCGCGCTGGAAGAAGCGGCAACCGGGGTACCCCTGATCGCGGGCAACAAGGTGCAACTGTTGTTCGATGGTCCGCAAACCATGGCGGAAATGATGAAGGCCATCGCCGCCGCCAAGGACCATATCAATTTCGAGACCTATATCTTCGACCAGGACGAGCTGGGCATGAAGTTTGCCGACCTGCTGATCCAGAAGCAGCGTGAGGGCGTGGTGGTCAATGTCATCTACGACAGCGTGGGCACCATCGGCGTGCCGCAGCAATTCTTCGACCATATGCGGGAAAGCGGCGTAAAACTGCTTGCCTTCAACCCGATCAATCCGGCCAGGACGCGCGGCAACGGCTGGAAGCTGAACAACCGCGACCACCGCAAGATGCTGATTGTGGATGGCAAGGTGGGCTTCACGGGCGGGATCAATATCAGCGATACCTACTCCAGAAGCTCGCCATTCCGCGGCGGATCGGGCGGCGGCCCAGCGCCAGCGCGGGCCAAGGGAGTGAACGATGTCGGCTGGCGCGATACCCATGTCCGCATCGAAGGCCCGGCCGTGCAGGCCATGCAGTGGCTGTTCGTGCAGAACTGGATCGAGCAGGATGCCGATGATTTACGCGATGCCAAATACTTTGTCCAGGTAGCGCCGGCCGGCGACAAAGTGATGCGTGTGCTTGGGTCGCGGCCCGAGGGGCGCTTCGAGATCTACAAGGCCTTGCTGCTGGCGATACAGGAAGCGAAGAAGTCGATCCATATCACTTGCGCATATTTCGTTCCCGACGACCAGACGTTGCAGGCGCTGGAAAATGCCGCACGGCGCGGTGTCGATGTGCAGCTGGTGCTGCCCAGCGTGTCCGATAGCGGCCTGGTCTTCCACGCGGGCCGCGCGTATTACCGGCCCCTGCTTGAGGCCGGCGCGAAGATTCATGAGCTCAAGCTGTCGGTACTGCATGCGAAGACTGTGGTGATCGATGGCGTGTGGTCGACCGTCGGATCGACCAATCTCGACCGCCGCAGTTTTCTTCACAACAGCGAAGTGAATGTGATTGTGATGGGCGATGTGTTCGGGCTTGAGATGGAAAAAGCCTTCAAGGAAGACTTGCATAATTCAAACGAAGTCACGCTCGCCGCCTGGAACAAACGGCCGCTCTCCAACCGGCTGAAGGAATGGCTCGCACGCGTGTGGGACTATTGGCTGTAGCGCTTGATCTATCTCACACCGCAGCTTCTTTCTCAAAAAAATGGCCGACGTCATCGGGCTCGTCTAGGCAGCGGGACGCCAGATATCACCCTGGCGGCGGAAATTATCCGTGGCCGCGAGAGTAAAGCCGCTTTCGTCGATCCAGCCATAGCGCTCGACCTGGATTTCGTCGTGCTGTACGCGCAGCACATTGAATGAATTGGTCTCGCCCCGGCTGCGGGTGGAGGTCGCGGTGCCGGCCTGGACCACCAATGCGGCATAGCCGTCGATCTCGTAGCGCTCGGCGGTGCTGTGCGTGTGGCTGGTGTGCAAATGCCCCGCCAGCAGCAAATCCACGCCGCAGCGTGCGAACACTTCCATCGCCATCGGCGCCCGCTCCACCAAGTCATCGCGATCGAGGTGGCGCGGCAAATCAAAGGGATGATGGGTCACGACGACCCGCGTGACACTGCGCGGCAACTGGGCAAAGCGATGGTGCAGGTATTCGACCTGGCCTTGGTTCACGCGGCCGTCCTTGAAGGTCAGCGAGCGTGCGGTATTCAAGCCCAACACCGCAATTTCATCGTCGACAAACTCTGGCGCGAGGTTGCGCGTGATGTGGCGGCGGTATTTCACCAGCGGCTGGAAGAATCGCGCGGCGACGTTATACAAAGGGATGTCGTGATTGCCGGGCACCACGATCTGCGGCTTGGGCAGGGTATCGAGATACTGCCGCGCCTGGCGGAATTGCTCGCTGCGAGCACGCTGGGTCAGGTCGCCGGACACCACCACGACATCGGGCCGCAGGTCGCCGATCAATTCGCGCAAGGGCGCCAGCAGGGAATTATCGACGCGGCCGAAATGCAGGTCGGAGATATGGACCAGGGTTCGCATCAATCCTCCTGTGGCGGCGGCACGATGACTGGCAAGGCGGCCGGCCGGATCCGGTAACGCAGCGGCGGCGCCATCACCGTCACCTCGCCGTCGGTTGCCACGCGCAGGCGGCGGTGGCGGGTCTCGATCACCATTTCCCCGGCCTGGAAGATATGGAATTCGCGCGACTGGCGCAACCGCCCGAACAGCGCCCGCAACGCCAGCTTGACCAATCCGAACCGGGTCGGCCGCTGCGCCACGTAGACGCTCAGCATACCGCCATCGATGCGATCGCGCTCGCCGATATTGAATCCCTGCATATGGTATTCATTATTGCCCACGAAGACGAAGGGCGTACGGCGCGCATAGTCTTCCGCCCCCAAGGACAGGCGCACGCTGAGGAAAGGATAGCGCCGCAGGGCTGCCAGCGTCGCCCAGCCGAAGGCCGTCCATTTGCCGCGCCCGAGGCGGCGCTGCTGGCGTTGGCGGTCGCGCACGATGTCCGGATAGAGGCCAAGGCTGGAATTATTCAGGAAGATGCGGCCGTTGACCTCGCCCACATCGACGCGCGCCACATGGCCCGCGGCCAGCGCGGCGATCGCCGCATCCAGCTGGAACGGAATGCGCAGGTCGCGCGCAAAATGGTTCAGGGTTCCCATCGGGAGGACACCGAATACGGCGCCGCTGTCCAGCACGACCGAGGCCACGGCATTGACCGTGCCATCGCCACCGCCCGCCACGACGATGGGCGCACCGGCGGCCAATGCCGCGCGTGCCGCCGCCATGATGTGGTTGGCGTCCTCCGCCAGGGTGATGTCGGCATCCAGTCCGTGGCTGGCAAAGCGCTCGGCAAGCGTAGCGCGCCACTGCGGGCCATAGCCCTGCCCCGCGCCGGCATTGATAACGACAGCAATGCGCTTCATGGCCGCTCCCGATGCCGGCGCAGGCTGGAGACCGCGGTCACGCAAATCGCCAGCCAAGCGAGTCCCTCCGCGACGGCCGCCACGACATCCGTCAGGTAATGCACGCCCAGGTACATGCGGCTGAATGCGACCAGCATCACCATCAGCACGGCGCCGCCAGCGAGTGCCGCATGCTGGGCCGCGTTGCGGGCACGCGTCCACAGGTAGCAAGCGAGCACGCCATAGAAGACCGTCGCGGCCAGCGTATGGCCGCTCGGGAAACTGTACGTCGGCAAGCTCAGCAGCGGATCGGTGAAGGTCGGGCGCACGCGCTGGTAGCTGTGCTTGAGCAGCACATTCAGCACCATGCCCGGCGGCACGGCCAGCAGCAGGGTCAGCAGCCAATAGCGCGCCTGCCGGCGCCAGAGATGCCAGGCAAACAGCAGCGACAGGAAGGCGATACCGGCCACGCTGTGCAGGTGGCTGACCGCCAGGAGCAGCGTGGTCAGCGGCTCGCAGGCGCGCGCGTGCAACCATTGGGCGACACCGACGTCCAGCGCCGCCAGGCGGGCGCCCGGCCCCACGGCGGCGCCGGCGATGGCCTGGAACAGGCCTGCGGCGGTAATCAACAGGCTCAGCCCGGCCAACAGATGCAGGGGAAGACGGATCGTATCTCTCATACAACGCTTAACAATAAAAACTGATTTTTTATCCAGTACTGTTGATTCATACAGTATTTGTGCTATTCTGATGACTCGTTAAACACATCACAGCAAAAGGAATTCGTCATGACCACTATGAACAGCACCTTCGGCTCCCGCTTTGGCCTGGAATATGCCCCTACGTCTTTCCTGGTTCGCTTCGGCAAACGTGAAGTGCTGGTGTGCCGCGACTTCCGCAAGCGCTTTTACGCTGTGAACCCCATCATCGAATGCGATACCGGCGTGCAGCCGGGCCATCTGGAAGTTCTGCTGTTCAGCCGCTGGCTGCTGATCTTCTCCAAAGCCCATTAAGCCGCAGTCTCGCACAGCTGTTCATATTGAGCGCGCAAATAGTCGCGCAAACGAATCACGACGGGCGTGACCTGCGAGCGGTGCATGCAAACCAGCTGTAATGGCACCTCTTCACCCATTACATCTGGTAGCAGCAATCGTAAGCGACCGGCTTTCAGGTCGGCGGTCACGTCCAGCCGTGATTTATAGGCAATGCCCAATCCCGCGACCGCCCAGCGGCGCACCAGGTCGGCATCATCGCTACTGCGATTGCCCCTGACCTGCACGACTTTGTCCTGGGCCGGGAAGGCCCAGCGGTCGTACAGCATATCGTCCAGGGCAAAGCGCAGGCAATTGTGCCGGGCTAGCTCGTCCAGGTTGGACGGCGCGCCGTGCTTGCGCAGATAGTCGGGTGCGGCAACCAAGGCCCGCCGGTTATCGGCCGCAATCGGCATGGCCACCAGGCTCGAGTCATCCAGCCTGCCGTAGCGCAGGGCCAGATCCACCGGCTGGCGGTACATATCGGCCACCCGGTCGCTGACATACAGCTGCAGGCTGATGGCCGGGTATTCCGCCTGGAAGGCATCCAGCCAGGGCAGCAGCACATTGCGGCCGACATCCGATGGCATCGAGATTTTCAACAGGCCAGCCAATTCCTGCTGGCCTTGCCGAATGGCCTCATGCCCTTCCCTCAGCTGGCGTACCGCTTCGCGGGCGTGGCGCAAATAGTGCTCGCCTTCGGCAGTCAGGCGCAGCGAACGCGTGGTGCGGGCGAACAGGCGCAGCTGCAATTCCTCTTCCAGGCGCTTCAACGCAGCACTGGCCAGGGCCGGGGAAATATCCAGCGAGCGCGCCGCTGCCGACAGGCTGCCGCGGTCGGCCGTGGAGACGAAGACCTCGAGGTCGTCCAGGCGCAGCATTTTCATCATTCCTTTGAAAGTGTTTCCATAATTTTAGTCTTTTTCTTGAAGCCGGGATGGCCGAAGATGCATCCATCGCCACTTCTTATGAAAGACCACCCCATGAAAGCTGTTGCCTACCGCGCTTCCCTGCCCATCGACCACGCCGATGCCCTGCTCGACATTGAATTGCCGGCGCCCGTCGCCACTGGCCGCGACCTGCTGGTCGAGGTCAAGGCAGTGTCCGTGAACCCGGTCGATTACAAAATCCGCCTGAACGTCGCCCCGGCGGAAGGCGAAAACAAAGTCCTGGGCTGGGATGCGACCGGCATCGTGCGCGCCGTCGGCCCCGATGTAAGCCTGTTCAAGCCGGGCGATGAAGTCTGGTACGCCGGCGCCCTCGGCCGCTCGGGCACCAATGCCGAACTGCACCTGGTGGACGAACGCATCGTCGGCCACAAACCCTCGAAGCTCGGTTTTGCCGAAGCCGCCGCCCTGCCCCTGACGGCCATCACGGCCTGGGAACTGTTGTTCGACCGGCTGGGTGTCAGCCGCGACAAGGCGCAGGAAGCAGGCAAGTCCCTGCTGGTGACTGGCGCTGCCGGCGGTGTCGGCTCCATCCTGATCCAGCTGGCGCGCCAGCTGACGGGACTGACCGTCATCGGTACCGCATCGCGCCCCGAAACGGCGGAATGGGTGAAGGCGCTGGGCGCCCACCATGTGATCGACCACAGCAAGCCGCTCGATGAGGAAATCCAGCGCCTCGGCCTGCCGCCAGTCAACTACATCGCCAGCCTCAATGAGAGCGAACACCATTTCCCAGCCCTGGCCAAACTGGTGGCGCCGCAAGGCAGGCTGGCCTTGATCGATGACCCAGCCAATATCGACGTGCGCCAGCTGAAGCTGAAGAGCGTATCGCTGCACTGGGAATTCATGTTCACCCGTTCCATGTTCGAAACCGAAGACATGACAAAACAGCACGCGCTACTGAATGACGTGGCGCGCCTGGTGGACAGCGGCGTGCTGAAAACCACGCTGGGTGAACGCTTCGGCGCCATCAACGCCGCCAACCTGAAGCGCGCGCATGCCCTGCTCGAAAGCAACCGGGCACGCGGCAAGATTGTGCTGGAAGGTTTCTAAGCCTCGGCGGAGACGCGGGCCGCGTGTGCCGCCGCGCTCGCCTCCCCTGCCTGTTCGATCGCATGCTCCTGCTGGCGGATCGCCAGGGCGCGGCGATCGTGGGCATCCACCGAATCAATCAGCGCTTGCGACAAGCGGCACGCATCATCCACGGTTGCGTCGAAGCGCTCGCGTCCCCGCTTCAGCATGGCCGATTCATAGCCGACCGCGGTGAACATATCGCAGATCTGCACGCACAGGTCGCGCAGGGTGCGCATGGAATCGCAGGCGCCTTCGATATCGCCGCGCATTTTACGGTCCAGGTCGATGAATTCGGAGCGGCCTTTTTCATGCGCCGACAACTCCAGCACCGTCTTTTGCCAGCGCATGATGCGGCGCGAGATACGGCTGATATTGGCGTTCTTCTGGCGCAGCAACAGCGCGTATTCAAACGCCAGCAGGGCCAGCGGCATGCAGGCCAGGAAGGCGGGAATGCCGGCACCCCGCAAGGTCGTTTCCAGTTTTTTGCAGCGGTGCAGCAGTGCACCGATATTGCCGCCCAGGGAATGGTTGCGCATGGCCCGTCCTCCCGACAATCCGCCATGGGGAATCACAGCGCGATGAGCCAAGTATAGGCAGGCGCTTGCCCTTGCGGCCATGCGCAGGATTGACGCAGATTAAAGGACGCTCGATTAGGCCCCGTTCAGCCAGGCCTGTTCGTGCTCGCGCTCGCGGCGCCGGCGCTCCATCGGCGAGTCGAAATCGCGCAGGAACTGGATGTGCCGGCGCTCCAGCGCCAGCATATCGCTTTCGATGGCATCGATCTCGGCACGGTCCGACGAATGCTTCATGTAGTTGGCACGCTCGCGGCTGAGCCTGTCCTGCTCATCCTGGATGGCTTGCAGGCGCCCTTCGCAGCGCTGCACGGTGCGGCGCAGTTTTTCCGGCGTCAGGCCCTGCTCGCGCAGGTCGGTCTGCACCGCCAGGTCGCCCCGTACGCCATGGGTACGCTTTTGCAGTTCGGCGATTTCGGCGTTCACTTCCTCGATGGCGGCAAGATCCTTTTCCGCGTAGGCGTTGCGGCGGCGCTCGCCAAGCAAGGCCATTTCGGCTTCCAGCACCTGGTATTCGTCGCGGAAGGGGCGTTCAAAATTGGCGAGCTGGGTGCGGCAGGATTCGATCTGTTTCCCCAGCGCCACCGCTTCCAGTTGCAGCTTGGCGGCCGGCATGTCGAAGCGGCGCTGGGCGCGCTCTTCCATGGCCTTGCTTGCGGCGAGGAGGCGGGCTTCGTAGCGTACGGTCGAAAACTTCTTGCGCGCCTCCTGTTCATGGGCGGCACGCAGTTTGCGCTCGTATGCGCGGAAGGCCGCGGGCATGCGCAGCCTTCGATACCAGTTACGAATCCAGTTCCACATAGGCAGGAATATAGCCTAGGCGGCGGCGCGTGTCATGTCTGCAATGGCCGGGGCAAGCAGGGATGCGACAGGAATGGCGTTGCTGGCATGCGGGACGGTGTCGCAGCTGGCGGTGCGCGCGACGCCCGAGGCGATCAGGTCTTCATAGGCGCTGGCGGCGAACAGCGGATGAACGGCAACGCAGACCGGCGCCGGCAAGCCGGCCCGGCGCACATGGCCAACCGCGGCAATCATGGTGCGGGCCGTCGATGCAATATCATCAACAACGACGGGAGTATGGTGCAGCCAGCGTTCGGTGTCCGGCACCGAGACTTCCACATCGTGGTCGCCGCGGCGCACTTTTTCCAGCACGATGCAGGGACAGCCGGCGCCGCGCGCCACTTCGGCGGCCCATTGCTCGCTTTCGGCGTCGGGGCCGATCACCAGCGGCTGCGGGACGTTCGCGGCGATCCATTGCGAGATTGCCGGCGCGGCGCGTACCACGCGCGTCGGAATGGTATAAATTTCAGCCAGGTCGCGATGGCGGTGCAGGTGCGGATCGATGGTCACCATCCAATGGAACACGCCCGATACCAGCCGCGCAAAATGGGCGGAGGTGATGCCTTCGCCTGGATTAAAGATCGCGTCGTGGCGCATATAGGCCAGGTAAGGGGCCACCAGGCCCACGCTGGAGGCGCCCAGGTCGCGCGCAATGCTGGCCGCGAAATACATCGGCATGAAGCGGTCATCCGGCCGGTCCAGCGTACATACGAGCACCACCTGGCGCCCCTTCACATCCGCGTGATAGCGCACATAGGATTCACCGTCCGGGAAACGCCGGACCTGCAGACTCCCCTGCTCCCACCCCAACAACTCGGACAGCCGGGCTGTCGTCGCCTCATTGCCTGGCAGTGCGAACAGGATTGGCGTCATACCGGTCTCCCAAGAATTAGTGACTTTTTATTCTAACTCCTTGTTGCTGCTTGGAGAAATGCTTGTTATAAAACAGTAAAGGAGCCCAATATGCAAAAACATCCCGTGAAAGAAGCCATCGAGGCCGCCGACCGCGCCATCAGCGCCGAGGACTTCGACGCGCTAATGGCGTTCTACGCTGAAGACGCCACCCTGGTCGTTAAACCCGGCTTGCAGGCGCGCGGCAAAGAGCAGATCCGCAAAGCCTTCATCGCCATCGCCGAGTATTTCAACCACCAGATCAGCGTCAAGCAAGGAAGGATGGAGATCATTGAAGGCGCGGGAACGGCGCTGGTCATCATGGAAACGCGACTCGAAACGGGTGGCGCTGTCATCGAAAGACGCGCCACCTATGTATTCCGCGCTGAAGCCGATGGGCGATGGCTCTGCGTGGTCGACAATTCCTATGGCACCGAACTGCTGACGGCCGTTGGCTGAAGGGGCTCGGGCTTGGCAACCGTCGGCGCCTCGTCATTGTGGAAAGGCACGTACCAGGTCACGAGAAAAGATGGCAGCGTAGCCGCCATCACAAGCCAGAAGTAACTCGTATAGCCCATGGCCTGCTGAAGGTGTCCGCTGACCATCCCGGTCAACATGCCGCACATGCCCATCAGGCCAGTGCCGAAGGCGTAGTGGGTCGTGGTGTACTTGCCGGGAGCCAGCTGCTGCATCAGGTAGATCATGAAGCCCACCGAACCGAAGCCAAACGAGAACTTCTCGACCACTACCCCGGCGCCAATCACCCACAGGCTCGATGGCTGGTAGATCGCCATCAGCAGGAAAGTGGCGATCGGAATATTCAGCACGCAGCACAGCGTGAACAAGACCGGCTTCAAACCTCGTTTAGCCACATACCAGCCGCCAACCAGGGAGCCGGCCAGCACGGCCAGCAAGCCATAGGTGCCGTACACGATGCCCAGCAGCTCATTGGACATGCCGAGACCGCCCTTTTCCACCGGGTCGACCATGAAAAAGGGCCCGATTTTTTCCAGCAGGCCGATCGAGACGCGGTACAGCAGCGCAAACGCCACCATCATCCACACGCCGCGCTTTTCGAAGAAAGTCTTGAAGGCGTCGCGCAGGATTAAAGCGGCGTGCCCCAAGCTTTGCGGGGTATCGGCGGCGCGTGCCCCGTCGGGCATCACGCGCCAGTGCCAGGCCGTGATCGCCAGCAGCAGCGCAGCCACGGCGATAAAGACCACGCGCCAGGCGCCCATCCAGTCCATGCCAAGATCAGTGTGCAGTCGGCCGCTCAAATAGACCAGCACACCTGAGGCCACCACCGGTCCGATATTCCAGCTCAGGCTTTGCACACCGCAGTACAGCGACTGGCTGCGCGAACTGAGCGACGTGACATAGACGCCGTCGCTGGCAATGTCCATGGTGGCCCCGATAAAGGACATGATCCAGAACATCGTCATCATCAGCGCCATCGAACCGGGCATCCCCATCACCAATGCCACGGCGCCAAATCCCAGGCCAAGCAGCAGCTGCGTCACAAGCACGAAGAATTTCTTGGTGCGGTACATTTCCACTACCGGCGCGAACAGCGGCTTGATGGTGTAGGCCAGGATCAGCATGCTGGAATACTGGGCGGCGCGGCCGTTATCCATGCCAAGGTTCTTGAACATGATGGACGTCACGCTGGTCAGCATCATGTAGCCCATCGCCATGGCGAAATAGCCGGTGGGCACCCACGTCAGCGGCGAGCGGTTCATGAACGCTGCGCCTTGATGAAGTCGCGATACCAATGCGCGCTGTCCTTCAGAGTGCGCGCCTGGGTGGCATAGTCGACGTGGACGATCCCGAAGCGCTTGGCGTAGCCCGAATCCCATTCGAAGTTATCCAACAAGCTCCACATGAAGTAGCCCCGCACGTCGACGCCCTGCGCCATCGCATTAGCCAGCGCATCCAGGTGGCGGGCGACGAAGGAGATACGTTCCTCGTCGTGCCCGGGCGTGCTGCTGGCCATGCCGTTTTCCGTGATGTAGATCGGCGGCAGCGCATATTCGCCATTGAGCTTGAGCAGCAGTTCGGTCAAGCCTTGCGGATAGATTTCCCATCCCATATCGGTGCGGCCGTTTTCCAGCGGCGGCATGCGCGGCGGGTCCTCGGCGCTGCAGAAGGCGCGGAAGTAGTAATTCACGCCGAGGAAATCGATCGGCTGGCGAATGATCTCCATATCGCCCGGCTCGACGCGCGGGGCATTGGCGCCGTGGTGGCGCAGTGCCAGCTCCGGGTAGCGGCCTTTGAATATCGGGTCCATGAACCATTGTACCGAACGCGCATACTCCACTTCCGCCAGGGCGCGGTCGGCGGCGCTGCCGGTGGCCGGATCGGCCGTCCACTGGTTCAGGACGATGCCCAGCTTCGCGTTTGATCCGACGGCGCGCATGGCGTTCATGGCCAGGCCATGCGACAGGAGTAGATGGTGCGAGACCTGAACGGCGGCCTTCGCGTCGCGCACTCCCGGTGCAAATTGGCCGTTGCCGTAGCCAAGGTTGGCCGTGCACCATGGTTCGTTGTGGGTGGCGATGCTGGCGACCCGGTTACCGAAGCGGCGCGCCACTTCCGCAGCGTAAGCGGCGAAGTGGAAGCAGGTGTCGCGATTGAGCCAGCCGCCCTCCTCCTGCAAGGCTTGCGGCAAGTCCCAATGGTAAAGCGTGACGTAGGCCTGCTTGCCCTTGGCATCCAGCGCGTCGAGCAGGCGCTCGTAAAACGCGAAGCCGGCCTCGTTCCAGGCGCCTTTTCCATCGGGCTGCACCCGCGACCAGGCAATCGAGAAGCGGTAGGCATCGACGCCCAGCGAATCGATGATTTCAACATCCTCGAGATAACGGTGGTAATGGTCGCAGGCGACGCTGCCGTCGCTGCCATCCTTGATTTTGCCGGGCGTGCTGCAGAATACGTCCCAGATAGAGAGGCCTTTGCCGTCTTCCTGGTTGGCGCCTTCGATCTGGAAGGCGCTAGTGGCGACGCCCCAAAGAAAATCGGGCGGAAGGCGTGTGTCTTTCATGCGTTGATCACTGGTAAATGCGGGAAAAGATGGCCTGCCCCGGGGGACGAGGCAGGCCGCGTTGCGGCGGGATCAGAAGTCGATGCCCGCGTTAACTCCGAAGGTGCGCGGCGGCAGGTACTGGGCCACCCACACGTTGCCGCCGTTCATGGCGCTGGTCTTGATGCGTTTGTCGCCGGCGTTACGCACGTAGGCATCCACCCAGAACTGCTTTGGCCCCTGGTAGCGCAGGCCAAGATCGAACTTCGTGTAGGCCTGCTGCTGGTCTTCCGGCCCCATATTGAAGATCGACAGTTCGGACTTGGTTTCATAGTGCGCCGAGATGCGCGGGATCAGGGTGTTGCCGTCGTCCATGCGGAATGTGTGCTGGTAGTTCAGGTGCGCCGAGAATTTTGGCGCGTGCGGCATGATATTGCCGGTGACATTCAGGCAGCTCGAATTCAGGTCCGGGCAGAACGGCAGCGAATAATCGTTGGAGCCGGCGACCAGATAACCCAGTTTGGTATGCGTGTAGGCCAGGGCCAGCGCCAGCTTGTCGTCCGCCGACAGCCTGGCCTGGATCTCCGACTCAGCGCCCCACACCTTGGCGCCATCCACATTGCTGGTGACGAAGGTGTGCGATCCGTCTGGATTGGTGACTGGAGAGCTGAACTGGAAATCCTTGAATTTCTCGTAATACACCGCGTTGTTGACGCGCAGCGCACCGCCCAGGAAGGCGCTCTTGCTACCGAACTCGTAGTTGGTCAAGGTCTCGGCGCCATAGGTACGGCCGCCATCCTGCAGGCCGCCGGACTTGTAGCCGGTCGACACGCTGGCGTACAACATGTGGTTCTTGCCCAGGTCGTAGCTCAGGCGCGCCAGGCCGGTGGTCTTGCTGCCTTTGTATGTGCCGTCGTTGGACGGCACGCTTGGCTTATAGCCCTGTCCCGGCTTGGTCGGATCGATATTCGGGGTCACCGGAAGCTGCGGCACGGTGGGATCGTAGTTCCAGGTATAGCCGTTGCCGCCTTCGTTGGTGCGCTTGTCCGAGGTGTAGCGCAGGCCGCCCGTCAAGTGCAGGCTGCCGGCATTCCAGGTCGCCTGGCCGAACACGGCGCGGGAATCGACGGTTTCCTTCGGCTGGATGAAAGAGCCTTGCCAGACCACGCTACCCTGCTGGGTACCGTGCATGATCGGGATGTCGAAACGGATGCCGTTATCCTCCTCTGCGTAGTAGGCGCCCAGTTGCCAGTCCACTTCCTTCTGGCCGACCGACTGCAGTTGCAGTTCATGGCTATTGCTGCTGTATTTGGACCAGACCGTGTTATTGGCCTGGAAATCGCCGCCGGTGGTGAAGCTGGTCGGCAGCACGCGGCCGCCATCCTGGTCAAACGTGGACGACCCCGAGAATTTGGAATGGCCGGCGATGTAGGCCAGCGACATATCCGGACTCACCGCATAGTCGACGCGGCTGCGGAAAGTGTTCACATCGCGGTGCAGGAAGGGCGCGGTGTCGATCAGGGCCGACCATTCATCCTGGCCGGCGCGCGGGGTCTGCATCACGTTCATATTCGGGGTGCCGCGATCCTGGAAGCGCTCATAGGAGATATTCCACTTCAAGCGCTCGCTCGGCTGGTACAGCCAGCTCACCCGCACGCCGCTCTGGTTTTGCGCGTTGTAGCGCGGCCCGTTGGTAACGTAGTTGTTCGGATTGATCGGCTGGAACTGCGCCGGATTGCCGCCGCCTGCCAGGAAGGCCGCGCGCTGGTCGGCGACCGGGATATTCAGCAAGGTCTGGTATTTCACATAGCCGTCATGCTGTTCGTGGATCACGGCCACGCGCAGGGCGGAATTCTCGCCGGTCGGCACGTTCAAGGCCGCACGCGCGCCGAGGCGGGCGAAGTCGCCGATACCGCCCGATACGCTGCCCGAAAACTCTTTCAGCTTGGGTTTGACGGTCTGCATATTGACCGCACCGACGGTGGAATTACGGCCCCACAGCGTACCCTGGGGTCCGCGCAGGACTTCGATCGCTTCCACATCGAACAGCAGCGCGGTGGCGCCTTCCGGGCGCGGCGAGTAGATCCCGTCCACAAAGAAGGCCACTTCAGGATCGGCGTATTCGGTTTTGGCGGAGTCGTTGCCGATACCGCGCATGGTCATGGTGATGACGCCGTGGTCGCCCTGCCCGGTGGCCTGGAAGCTCGGCACCAGATTGGTGACGTCCTGGATCGTCTGTACATGCGCATCTTCAAGCGCTGCGGCATCCAGCGCGGTGACGGCCACGGGGGTCTTTTGCAATGACGTGGTGCGCTTGGTCGCCGTGATCAGGACCTCTGGCACGACGGTGGCTTCGGTGTTAGCTGCCACGGGCGCGGTTTGCTGTGCATTGGCACTCATGGAGGCGACCAGGGCCAGCACCCCGATCTGGATTGCAGAAAACTTCATATTGTCTCCGTTGTTGTTGTGAAAACGATTTCTTATTTCCTGAAAACGATTTCATACTACATTTCATAAAAATAAGAAGTCAACAGATTTTTTGTCAGGAGTACAAAAGGCCACAGCGACGCCGACGGCCCCGTCAGCACCTTGCAACAGCGGGATGAAAACGCTTTCAAGCTGGTCTTTCATAACTTTTTCGCAACAAGCGGGTTGCCCGGCGCTTTATGCGACACTGTTCTGTGGTAATCTGCGCTTGAAAAGCATTTCAGGAATCCTCCTTTGAACGATCTCGCCACTACCCCGCCGCCAGCTACGCTGACCGACGTCGCCCGCCGTGCCGGCGTCTCCCCCAGCACCGTATCGCGCATACTGAACGGCACCGCCAAAGTCGCCGACGACAAACGGCAAGCCGTGCTGGCAGCAATCAGCGAACTGAATTTCGCCCCCAACCAGATGGCGCAAAGTCTGAAGCATGGGCGCACGATGACGATCGGGATCGTAGTGCAGGACATTGCCTCGCCCTTCTTCGACGAGATCCTGCATGGGGTGGACGACGGACTGAAAGGCACCGGCTACGCCTCGGTGATCGTCAGCGGCCACTGGAATGCCGACGAAGAGGCGGAGCGCATTCGCCTGCTGCTCGCGCGCAAAGTGGACGGAATCATTCTGCTGACCGGCCGCATGACCGATGCCGCCGTGCTGGGCTTTGCGGCGCAGCGCCCGATCGTCTCCCTGGGCCGCGTGCTGCGCACCAATCGCGCCATCGGCTTCGCGCTCGATAACGAACATGGCGCCTGGCTGGCCGTGCGCCACCTGATCGAGATGGGACATCGCAGCATCGCCCACCTTGCGGGGCCAGCCGATAATCGCGATTCAGTGGAACGCCTGGCCGGCTATAAACGGGCCTTGAAGGAAGCCGATATCCCCTTCGATCCCGCGCTTATTGTGGAAGGCAACCTGCATGAAGCCGGCGGCCTGATGGCGATGAACCGCCTGTTCGACAGCCAGCACCCGTTCACCGCCGTCTTCGCAGTCAACGACCAGACGGCATATGGCGCGCGCCTTTTCCTGTACCGCAAAGGCATCCGCGTGCCGGACGATATTTCGCTGGTCGGCTTCGACGATCTGCCCGGCTCCTCGTACACCACCCCGCCGCTGACCACCATCCGCCAGCCGCTCTATGTGATCGGACAGACGGCAGTGCAATCGATGCTGGGACTGATCAACGGCGACGACGTGGAAGGCACCATCCCACCGGTGGAACTGGTGGTACGCGAAACCACGCGCCGCATCCGTTGATCAACGAGCGGACGAACGCACCACGTCACCGCTATCGACCTGCCCTTGCTTGACCTTCAGCCAGCGCTTACCCGTCAGGCGTTCGAAGTTATTGAACGGCGACGGCAGCGCATCGGCATCGAAGCCCGGGGCGTTTTTCAAGTCATAGTGCAGATGCACCAGGAAAGCATCGCCTGAAAAGCCCATTTCCCCGACCTTCTGGCCCGCCTTGACGGTATCGCCCACCTTGACTGCCACACTGCCCTGCTTCATGTGGGCCAGCAGGCTGATTTCGCCGTTGCCATGCTCAATCTCGACATGGTTGCCCCACATGACACTCGGATCGGCGATGAACTGGTCGCGGCCAAACGGCGGCGCCTTGCCCTTGGCGTTATCCGGAATGGAGCTGACGGCGCGGATCACCTTACCGCCGGCCGGTGCCAGGATAGGTTTGCCCCAACCGTACCAATCTTCATTGCGCGAACCATCGCCTTTGAACATGCGGCCCTGGTCGTCTGTGACCACGAAATCATAACTGTAGCGCATGAAATTGCGCTTCCACTTCAGCGCTTGCGCCATCGGGTCCAGCAAAGGCAGGCGTCGATGATGCCCATAGAAGTCGTGGCCATCGTGTACGAGTACCGGGCCGGCCACAGGCAGCTGCAGCTGCGCCTTCGGCTTGTAAGCGCTTGGTTCGACAGGGAGTTCGACGGTGTACTTGGTGTCGTCGCCCACATCGAACTTGAAGGTGTAGCGCAGGTGGGACAGGTCCAGCTCCTGCGGGAAGGCGAAGAGCGGGTTGAAGACCAGCTCCGACTTGCCCGGTTCGATAAAGCGGTTTGGCACCACGAACACGCTGCGGCCATTGGCGCCAACGCGGTACTGCGCCACCAGCTTGCCGGCATCACCCAGCACCGACACTTCAATCTCGCTCAGTTCGACCTTGTCCTGGCTGTCGTTCTTGACCAGGAAGTCGATGTTCAGCAGCTGCTGGCCCTTGCCCTGCTCAATCAACGGCTTGGCCGGCGCCACGCTTACGTTGATCGGATCGGCCATGGCAACGCCCGTCATCAGTGTCATTGCGGCGCAGGCGATGGTATGCAGTTTCATTCGGTCCCCTTTGTTTTATGAAAGTGGGGCAAATTTACCGGTTACGAGGCGGTTTTGGCCGGGTTTTGCGACGAACTGCAGGAATCGTGGCATGTTCCGGCCCGAGAATGTATAATCCTGCGCTCTGGAAGCGTGGCCGAGTGGTTGAAGGCAGCAGTCTTGAAAACTGCCGACGGTTAATCCCGTTCGTGAGTTCGAATCTCACCGCTTCCGCCAAGACAAAACGATCGAACCCTTGTGGATCAAGGGTTTTTTTACGCCGTGTGATGTAGCACTTGATGAGCCGGGTTCACTGTCAACCTCGGTTTATCTGCAAAGTTCCGGAAATGGTTTCCGCAACTAGACATATTACGTCGCAGATTAGACTTTAGATCCATCACCAAGATCGACTGTGAAGTCTACATTTCTGAAGTCGCCCAAGGCTCTCCTGACTAAGTTGAGTTATGGCACAATGCCTCACCTCTTCCAAATTTGCCCTGTGCGCTTCTGATGCG
Source organism: Pseudoduganella violaceinigra DSM 15887 (assembly GCF_000425385.1). Classification (GTDB taxonomy): domain Bacteria; phylum Pseudomonadota; class Gammaproteobacteria; order Burkholderiales; family Burkholderiaceae_D; genus Rugamonas; species Rugamonas violaceinigra. The sequence goes on from NZ_KE384357.1 coordinate 496,504, forward strand.
CGACTGGCATCCTGAGCGACATTGGGGCGCAATGTTCGGCTTTCATTGGAGCTGCCTTCGTCCGAGTGCGTGGTAAGAGTTGGCCAATCTATGGTGCATAATTTCCACTATTGCTGTCATCAAGGTTAAAAAATCCATGGCTAGAGCTGCCAAACCAGAAGTTGTTCTTAATAGTGTTGAAGCTGAAGGTCAAGTACGAGCGCTTAAAAGCGACGTCGATTATCAGACGAAAGAATTTACTGTTGAAGTTCTCGTTCAAAAATATAGCGATGGTCTTGAAGAGGACGAAAATGAAATCTACGTCCCAACCTACCAGCGAGAATTTGTTTGGAGCAAAGCTAGGCAAAGCAAGTTCATAGAGTCTGTCATTCTAGAATTGCCTATTCCGTATATTTTTATCGCAACATTACCTAAGAGCATTCAGGATGATGAAGGTCGGGCGGAAATTGTCGACGGATCGCAGCGCATTCGAACCCTCCATGCTTTTTTAAGTGACCATCTTCGCCTATCGCATCTAGAAAAGTTGGATAAGCTGAACGGCTTTTGTTTTTCGGATCTTGAAATTTCAAGACAGAGAAAAATTAAACGTCAAGGTATTCGAGTCATTGAGCTTTCGGACCGCGCAACAGAGGAGATTAGGCGAGACATTTTTGAGCGAATTAATACCGGCAGCGACGAGCTCAAAGACATGGAGAAACGAAAAGGTATTTACACTGGACCTTTCTACGATTTCATCCGTGAATGTGCAGCTACAGAAGAATTCCGAAAAGTTTGCCCTATCTCGCATGTAAAGCAACGTCGTGAGGAGGCTGAAGAGCTTGTACTGCGCTACTTTGCGTATTGCGACAGTTACTTGACGTTCCGCCATGATGTAAGAAAGTTTTTGGATGGTTATCTGAAGTCTCATCAACATGATTTTCCTCGAGAACGCATGCTTCAGGAATTCCAATCGATGGTGAACTTCGCCACCGCCAATCTGCCATACGGATTCCGAAAAAGCCCAATCTCATCAAGCGTGGCTCGGGTCAGGTTCGAGGCGTTGGCGTGCGGCATCACCCTTGCCCAACGACTTAGCCCGAACCTAATCGGCTCTAAGAAAAAAATTGAGGACTGGATTACCTCTAAGGAATTCAGTAACCACGTGGTGTCAGATGCTAGTAATTCACAGCCCAAGCTGAAGGGGCGCATCGAATTTGTTCGCAACAAATTACTGGAAGCATAATGCTACCGGCGGAAATAGAGTTTCAGCGCCGTGATGCCGAAGTCGATGAGTACATTCAGCATTTGATTGCGCTTGAGGCTTCAACGGGATTTTCGGTATCGCTCGCTAATACGATGAAGTCGTCGGCACTTCTGATGATTTACAATCTAATTGAATCGACAATGACGAATATTCTGCAAGATGTATTCGATCACTTGCACACAGGGAAAGTTTCATTTGATCAGCTAAACACTGCGATGAAACGCCTCGTTCTGAGCTATGCAAAAAAACGAAATCCGTCGTCGTTGGTGACTCGCATGGAACAGAACACCCTTACTCTTGTCGTCGCCTGTTTTGATCGGTCCGAATTATTTTCCGGCAATTTAGATTGCCAGGTTATCCGTGAAACCTTAAAGGAGATTGGAGTTCCTACCAAGCATGCGTATCGTGAACCAGCCCTGCTGACTGTCAAAACCGAACGTAACGAGCTTGCTCACGGCACGAAATCTTTCGGTGATTGCGGCAGAAATTACACTGCTCGCCAGCTTAACGAATTTCATCAAAAAACGAAGGTCATTTTGCAACGCGTTATTTCAGATTTCGACAGCTTCTTGGAAGAAAAGGCGTATGCCTAAAGATCGCGATCTCGACACCCAATCGTCGTTTCCCTCAGCCGGCCAACTCCCGAACTGGGAGAACTTCGTGCGCCTCAAGGCTCACCCAGAATGGCAACAAACTGGCAAAAAAGTCAGGATCGTAGACCTATTCTGCGGATGCGGCGGTCTCAGCTTGGGAGCTACCTTAGCTGGGGCGATGGTCGCAAGACCCGTGGAAATCGCTCTAGCCGCTGATAATTGGGATGAAGCACTCCAAGTCTATGGCGCAAATTTTTCGCCCGACTCACATAAGACCTTGCATCAAGATCTAGCCGCATTAGTTGAGTCGCCTGGAAGCGTAGTGCTGTCTAAGCAAGGCAAAGCACTCGCAAAAACGCTTGGACGCGTCGATCTCTTAGTGGCAGGTCCACCGTGCCAAGGGAACTCTGACCTCAACAATGCCAGCCGCAGGGATGACCCTCGGAATCAGCTCTATACGGTTCCGGTAGCCATGGCTTTATCACTCAAAGTTGAATTCCTCGTTGTAGAGAACGTGCCCCCGGTTGTCCACTCTTCGGGAAAAGTCGTATTTGACGCCGTGTCTGCGCTAACCCTGGCGGGTTATAGCGTGCTCGATTTCGTTGCGAACGCAGCCGACTTTGGGCTTCCTCAAGCAAGACGCCGCCATATTTTGGTCGCCTCAAGGAAGCACAATCAGGCAGAGTTGGAGCAGGCACTGACATTTTCCAAGCCTGCAACTACGGCCTCGATATGGAGCTTTATTTCCGATCTTGAGATGGAAAAGCCGGCAAGCCTTGGTCTGCTGTCAAGGCCGACGAAGATGTCGAAGGATAACATCGAGCGAATCAACTACCTCTTTGACAACAACCTGTTTGATCTTCCGAATCAGCTTCGGCCGGCCTGCCATAGAGATAAAGTCCACTCATACGTTTCGATGTACGGCAGGCTGAGAAAAGATGCTCCATCGCAAACGATTACGAGCGGTTTTGGCTCTATGGGGCAAGGCCGTTACGTCCACCCGACGCAACGGAGAATGATATCCGCGCACGAGGCAGCGCGCATTCAGGGGTTTCCTGATTACTTCAGCTTTTCCAACGTGCGCAATATTACTTCACTTCGCACCATGATCGCGAACGCAGTCCCACCAGGACTAATAGCATTAATATTGGCACGACTGCTGGCGAAATCGGATAGCAAGTGATCCTGTCGTTAACGCATCGGCGAGACTTCTGTACAGACGTCTGCACTAGCCCGGCTTCTCTATTACGCTTCTTATCTGCTTGTAGTATTCGCGCCAGCCGAGTGCTTGCTCCCGCCAAGCGCGACAGCTTGTAGCGTTGTGGACGTCAGCTTCCGCAATCTCAGAGAGCGGAATTCCGGCGGGCTCTCGATCAGACTCGGCGGCGGGTCCGGGATCGTCACCTGACCAGGCGGCGTTGTATGCGCGCACGAAGCCAGCATTGACGCCGAAAGCACTGTCATCGCTAGGCGTAACATACAGTGGCACTTGTTTCTCAATCACTTCTCCTTTTAAGTAGACCGTTTTGATCCGGTCGCGGTATTTGATCTCGGTCTGAATAACTACTTTTGTCTGCGCCTTCGCTATGGCGACCGTGCACTGCGTTTGCGCGTTCCCCTCTGTACCAATATAACTTGAGACACCTACCCGATTAATTTAAAGTACAGCGGTAGGTCCCAACATGCACAACCGAAAGCAGCAAATTAGCATTCCAGCAGATTCCCAAGACCCCGTCGCAGCGGCGTCCAGCAAGGTTCAACGCCCCGATCCCGAGGTGACCCCGACAGCCAAGCGGCGCACCTTCTCCAAGGCCGAGAAATTGCGCATTCTGGCCGCAGCCGACGCCTGCGTGGCGCCGGGCGATATCGGCGCCTTGTTGCGTCGTGAAGGCATCTATTCATCGCACCTGGCGACTTGGCGCAAGCAGCGTAAGGTTGCCGGCGAGTCCACTGCGCTGGAACGCAAACGCGGCCCCAAAGCAGATCCTGCTGCGGCCGAAGCACGCCGTGTGCAGGAGTTGGAACGAGAAGTTGAACGCCTGCGCGCCAAGCTGGCCAAGGCGGACTTGATTATCGACGTCCAAAAAAAACTTTCCACTCTGCTGGGTCTGAGTACCGGCGACACGCCGAGCGAGCCGAAGTGATCAGTGCCGCCAGCATCCTGGCTGAGCAAGTCGGCGTAGCCGCTGCTTGCCGCGCTTTGCGCCTGCCGCGCAGCGCCTTGTATCGCGACCGCAGCGCGCGCAATGTCTGTCCGCTTCCGGCACCGACCAGCAGCACGGTATCCAAGCGGCCGCCGTTGGCGTTGTCGGAGCTTGAGCGCCGTGTCGTACTCGATGTGCTCAATAGCCCGCGCTTTGCCAATTGCGCACCGGCTGCCATCTACGCCCAGTTGCTCGACGAGGGGCGCTACGTGGCTTCCGTGCGCACCATGTACCGTCTGCTGCAAGGCTGTGCCGCCGTGCGCGAGCGGCGCAACCAACTGCGTCATCCTGAATACGCGAAGCCGGAACTGCTGGCTGTGATGCCCAACCAAGTCTGGACTTGGGACATCACCAAATTGAAGGGGCCAACCCGCGGCACGTGTTTTCATTTGTACGTCATCCTCGATATCTTCAGCCGCTACGTGGTGGGGTGGATGGTGGCTGAACAGGAGACCGCCGAACTGGCCGAGCAGCTCATTGCCGACACCGCCGCCAAGGAAGACATCGAGCCTGGCGCGCTCACCTTGCATGCCGACCGTGGCAGCAGCATGCGCTCCAAACCCGTTGCCACGCTGCTGTCTGATCTGGGCATTACCAAGTCGCACAGCAGGCCCTATGTTTCCGACGATAACCCGTATTCAGAGGCGCAGTTTAAAACCTTGAAGTACCAGCCGGGCTTCCCGGCTCGCTTTGGCTCGCTGGCGGATGCTCGCGTCCACTGCGTCCAGTTCTTCACCTGGTACAACCAGCAGCACCGCCATTCCGGCATCGGCATGATGACGCCACAGGACGTCCATACCGGCCGCGCTGCAGAGGTACGTAAGCAACGACAGGCCACGTTGGCGGGAGCATTCTTACGCACACCGAGCCGCTTCAAGCATCGCTTGCCGCAGCCACAGAAGCTGCCGACCGCAGCCTGGATCAACCCACCAATGATGGAGAAGAAAGCTGCCTGAAACCCGAGAATTAGACTCTCACCGATTTAACAAGGTGTTTCAAATTCATTGACACGCTCCGTTCACGTAGGCATACACCGCATCGGTTGTTGTCCCGTCCGACGAGTCCACCGATACAGCGCGGATCGTCAGCAAGTTGCCGCTGGCGTGACGAAACTGCTGCTCCAGCAGCAGAGGATTTGCCGGCGTCGTTTTCACCCCGCACCTTCGGAATTCGATACTGAGCGCCACGGCGCCCCGTGTGCAGTCTTCGCTCAGAGTTGGCTGTTGCTGGGGGGTTACTTGGTTATGGTTATGGTTCTGGTTCTGGTTGGTTTCAGAGGAACCCATACATGCAAATCCATGAAATTAAGCGCGGAGCGAGCGTCGAATTTGAAACACCAGCCGGTCCACAACAAGGAACCGTACACGCGCTCTTCGCAGACGTATTTCGTGGCTGCCAAGTGGCTCAAATAGAGGTACCGGGAACGATCGACGGCGCGCCCTGGTTTATGCCAGTGATCGCACTTCAACTGTCCAGTGCCTCTACCAACGCTTAACTACTCATTCAGTGCAGACGTCTGCACCCTTTAATCAATTCGAGAACTGATATGGAACTGACCCTTATTCCGGCACCAACGACACAGCCCAACGATCTGCCCGGCATTCTCAATATGCTCACGCTGGATGACGGCAGCACGTTTGGCCACTTCAACACCAGCCACATCATTAACTCGCCCACAAACCGCAAGCGCTTCAACGAAAGCAAATTGCAAGAGCTGGCGGCTAGCGTAAAGAAAAAAGGGGTCGTACAGCCTATCCTGATTCGCCCTCTTCCAGCAACCGAAGGGCAGCGACAGATGTACGAACTTATCGCCGGCGAAAGGCGCTGGCGTGCCGCGATCATTGCTGGCATCGCGCACATTCCTGCACTCTGCCGCGATCTCTCGGATCACGACGTAATCGAACTGCAGATCCTGGAAGCCCAACGCCAGCGCGAACTTCTGCACGCTGAGAATGAGCGCATCGCTGATGCGATGACTTCAGTACGTGTCGCAACGTTCCGCAAGCTTCGTGAAAGGGCCAGAACTGGCCTCACCGTGCACATGCTGCGCAAATTGGCAAAAGCGCTGATCCTCGATTGGGGTATCGAATCGCTTCCAGTCGATGCCATCGGCGACTTGTACCCATTCGAGCGCGATAAGGAGACTATCTGCGCCTACATCGATCAGGCCGACACCACGACCGTGCAACTGCTGATCATGGACCTGATCGGGCGACGCCCTCAGTGTCAACGCATACTGCATCGATGAAGAAGAGAACGATCCGCAGCCCCGCTACCTGGCGCTGAAGGCGATGTCCACACTGGAGAAAGTTGATTCGAACGAGTCGACCGCGCCGGTTGACATTGAAGTCGAGTCGTCACCCCTAACCAGCGCACAGCCAGATACACCGGCACGCGCAAAGCTCACGCTTAAGGACAAAGCAGAGACGCCACGTGAGCAAGCCGAAGGACCGGTAATCAAAATCCGCAAGAATCGCGCTGCGCAGGCAAAGGCCGGCGCCATCCTCGTAGAAGGAGCGTACCGAACGAAACATTCGGACGCCGCGATTGGCCAATGAACGCTTTCTAGCAGGCTGTTGAAATACTGATTTGCGTCATCTTCTGTCGGATTGCCGACCTCGCAAAACGAGCTACAAGCGATTTTTTCGACATGTTCAAGGGTAAAGGCACCCTGACTCATGTCCAAACTGGGTGTGTTTCGGAGGTATTTCAGCAGCCTGCTAGCGGGTTTTAAACACATACGTCCCTCACTTCAATCAGCGAGGTGCTCGCTTGCCTCGATGCTAGCGTCCCGCAAAAGCTTGACGAAGACACGAGAAGTTTTGTCCGGAACCACACTCCTGAACATGAAAAAGTTAACCGAAGAGGTTTAGCTCTGGCAGACGAGCATAAGCTATTTGCCTGGATCTCCGAGAGAGGCACATAATGGAATCGCGCATCTATGAAAACCTAGACGATTCTACGCAGGTGAAGTTTAGCGGATAGCGAATTAATGCGACCAATCGAAGGCCAGCAACCGAATGATCCTCCCCGATTCTTAGGTCAATATGCCTGTTGGTCGCTTCATATGGAATCTCCAGAACCGCGCTAGGCGTTGCTTCCACAGAAAAAACCTCTGCTTGAGAAATGAAATCAGGAAACCTTGCGGCCGAACATCCTGGCGATATGCCGATTGTGAGATCCGCACTGGACCAACCTTTCAACTCAACTCTTAAAGAGTCAATTCTAACACCCAAGTTTTTCCCGGAAAGCACATAGGCCCCTTTGATATCGAAACCAGTGTCTCCCATGTACCGCCCACTTTCCGCCGTATTGTCAGAAGATGATATATATTTCTCATAAAAATGAAATGTTTGAGGACTCAGCGATGATGTTGGTCTCACAGGTTTGACCTGATTAATCACTTTTACAGGGGCCGCCTGAAGTTGAAGCAACTCCTTATAGAAATTGAATTTTTGTGTCGTTGACAAATCCGTCGCATTTGCCACCATTCCACAGAATATATATAAGCTCCGCATTTGAATGATAGAAGCATCGGAAGGATTGGCATTAGCAGTATGCGCTCGAATAGTGTTCTCAAACACGCCTTTCAGGCTACCTTTCGCTTTCGCCACTTTAAATGCAGTGTCAGCAGACAATTGCAATTCCGCCTCGCGCTTGGTCGTGATCTCTGCTCGCGGATCCAATGGAGAGCAATCGATCTTTTGAGCATAAACCTTGGTGCTCAAAAAAAATACAATCAGCCAAATCAAATTCAATCGTTTCATTATATTTCCTCTATCACATGAATTTTATGGAACGGCGATTGGTGAACTCCTGTTTGTCGAAGATTAATCCTTATTGTTATGCCCCTATTCAGAAATTCAGAAATATCGGCACGCGAGCCAAAACGACATAGAAATTATCACTCTCACAATGGCTAGTCATGCTGAACAAAACGATGGAGCCGGCAAGGGGATTGTCGCTTTCGGAAGTTATCCGCCAAAAGGTTGATTTGTTCGAACACCGCCTTTGTGCTGTCTGAGTCGGCTTTAAGTCTATTCTCTACGTGGTCTTTCAGTACGCTGACGATTTTCGCTTGAGTAATTTCGGTGGCATCGGTGGGCTTAATTCGTACTGGCTTTGGGATTCGACTCTGAATTAAGGCGTCGATGCCCCCTACTCCACCGTCAATGAAATCGTTCTTTTCCGGACTGAAGGATTGCTTCTGAGCAGCAACATCAGGTTTTGTCCAGACGAAGCGTACCTTCACGCACCGGCCATACTCGGGGTCATCGTAGCCCCGGCTTTTGCCGATCTTTTCCTCGTCCTCGGGCGTGACCTCCCTGAATATGCCGGTAATTTCTATGGGCTTGGAGATGTCTTCCTTATGGAAAAAACTCTCCGACAGTGGGGCGCTTGCTGCCGCAAAAGCTTCGTAGGCGTCAAGCACAGTTGACTTTCCAACATTGTTTTGACCGACCAGCACTACGATTTTGTCGATCCGGATTTCACAGCCGGCTTCCCCAATTCTTTTGAAGTTCTTGATCAGAAAACTTGCAAGTTTCATATTGGCTCCCTAATGGTTGCTATTTCCAAGTATTGCCCCACCACTATAAGGCGGAGTTACCCAGAAAAATTCACTCTTTGTAACAAGCAACAAGAAGTAGGGATTGCATGCCTAAGAAAAAACTTTTGGGGGCATGTTTGGGGCATATTCAGTACCCAGCATGATTCAAGCATAGCATTTACGCGGACTCCAAGACCTTGTTAGACTGCCACCGCTGCCAAGAGCATCACCTAAGTCGTTGAAAAAATGACTTTGTCCCTTTTGATGCTTGCCACTACGGACTTCCATCAGGGGGCCGATTCTCAATCCTCGCACAGTTGCGGAAGTGGTTTCCGCAACCATCGTCACGCTACATTGCAAAATTGTACTTATTTTTTGCAACGGAGAATTTTTCACGCCTATTTCGTACGAGGCGATTGCCTCCTGTGCTAGCATTGTCCTTAACTGAGGTCAACAACATTTAGGAAAGGACCGCAATGTTTGATTTTCGGATGACTGTCCGGGAGAATTTCGCGTCCTTCCGAGATAGCGAAACCGGCAAAGTCGTGTACGTGGACTCGTTTGACAATTGCGAGTTCAATGTTCGCTTTGGAACGATTGAGTCTACTGAAGACTTGGGCACTATTGAAGCCGAAAATGACGATGCACTTAATGCTCAGTTGCGTGAGCTTATTTGCAATAAGATCACTAACAATAAAAGCCACAAGATCGACCACTCTCACTAAATAGTGATTTCTCGGGCTGATCTTGATGTCATGACCGCGTGCATCAATGCGAACTTGGCATCATACAGCGCCGAGATTAAGCCCTCTGTCCACTTCGGCCTGGATCGCCTTAATGATCTGCGCAATAAACCGCCTATTAATGCGGTTGAGCTCGAAGGTGTATTCATGCGCTTTCTTGCGCAGCATATCGATGAAGCACTAAAGCCTAATGATGGCGAGACATTCAATATCCGTTGCCTACAAACTATCATGCGCCGTAAGAACTTCTTCGCGAAAGATTCTATTGAATTCCGCGTAGTATGACCGGCTCCAGCGAATCCGATTAGGCCACAATGACGACGGAAGAAAGCCGCAAAATTTGCGGCTTTTTCTTTGCCTTAGCCACGTCCACCAATGGCATGCCACTCTTGCTGGTAAGTTGGGGCCTTCTGTGGCCATGTAATCTACGCTCGGGCAACTCAGCGATTTGGAAACTTACGTCGGCCAGCCCCGTCCATCAGTTAGAATCTGCCCGCTTCCACAAAATAAAAGGCCTCAAAATGACTGCAGCACGTCGCTACAACAAACGCCAACTCAAGAAACTGCACCTCGGCGAATTCCAGGAACTGGGATTCATGGTCGAGGCCCAATTGGTCGGTTCGCCGACCTCCGCCGAGCAAAATGCACTGCTCCACGCTTTCCTCGAAGAAGCTATTGAAGCCAACGGCCTCGCATTCGGCGGTGGCTACAATGACGATTTCGGCGGCTTTGTCGTCTCCAACAAAGCCTACGGCAAAGTCGAAGAAAGCCATCGCACCCTGGTGCAGGAATGGCTGAACAAGCAAAGCAAACTGTCAGGCGTAAAAGTCGGCGAGTTGCGCGATGCCTGGTATGGCTGGGGCTGAAAAGCGCCTTGTCATCCATGCAGGTAAAGGGGCGGCCATTTGGCCGCCTTTTTTTTTCATATGCGGCGCGCGGAAAAAAGCGTTAATCTTGTCAGCCAATTAACCAACGAAGTGGCGGACAACCCCGCCCGCTGATTTCGATGAAAAGACTGTTCCTCGTACTGGTGGGCACAGTGTCCTTGGCGGCACAGGCCTCGCAACAGTTCAGTGTGCCCTCCGCGCCGGGTGTCACGCTCGCGGTGACGGAAATAGGCGAGCATCATGGCAAGCGCCCTATCCTGTTGGTGCATGGCGCGCGTGTCAGCGCAAAAGCCTCGTTCGACCTGCCCGTGCAAGGTGGCTCGCTGGCGGCCGATCTGGCGGCACGTGGATTTGATGTCTATACGCTCGATGTGCGTGGCTACGGCGCCTCGACGCGCCCCGCAGCCATGGACGTTGCGCCGACGACCGATGCGGCCTTGGTGCGCTCCAGCGCCGCCGTTGAAGACATCGACGCGGCAGTGGATTTCGTGCGCCGGCGCAGCGACGGCGCCAAAGTGGCGCTGTTCGGCTGGGCGACCGGCGGCCAATGGGCCGGGCATTACGCAACCCTGCACTCGCCCAAACTGAGCGCGGTCGTGATGCTGAATAGCCTGTACCGCGGCACATCGGCGCACCCATTGATCGGGCGCGGCACCGGCATGGAGGACAAGGAGCACCCCGGCGCCTTCAACCGCACGGCCTGCGGCACTTACCGCGTAGCCGACGCAGCGTCCACGCTGGGGCCATGGGACCGAACGTTGGGCGATGAAAAGGACAAGGCACGCGATCCAGCCGTGGCGCAAGCGTATGTGCAAGCGGCGCTCGACAGCGACAGCACCAGCAGTCAACGCGAGCCGCGCAGCTTCCGCGCGCCGTGCGGGGCGATGGAGGATAGCTTCTATCTGGCCACAGGGCGCCAGTTGTGGGATGCTTCCCTGATCACGGCACCAGTACTGGCCGTCGCCGGTGAGAAGGATTTCTGGTCGCGGCCGGAAGATATGCAGAACCTGCAGGCCGACCTGGTGCACGCTCCCGCTCTCCGCATGGTGCGCATCCCGGATGGGACCCATTTTTTGCACCTTGAGCGCCCCGCTCGCGGCCGTGCGCGCCTGATCGACGAAATCGACGGTTTCGTGCCGCGATAATCATTGGAGAAAAGTATGCTCAGATTTTTCGGCAAGTTTGCGGCATTGATCCTGGTCGCCGCTACCGCAGTGGCGCAGACCGCGCCGCAGTCGGTTGGCGTGGTCGTCATGCACGGCAAAGGCGGCTCGCCAAAAGGATATGTCGCGGAGCTGGCGTCGGGACTGGAGGCCAAGGGCTACAACGTCGCCAATCTTGAAATGCCCTGGTCCGGCAACAGGAATTACGACGTCGACACAGCTGCGGCAGAGGCGGAAATCGATGCGGCGCTGGACAAGCTTCGCGCCAAGGGAGCAACCAGGTTGTTCGTGGCAGGCCATAGCCAGGGCGGCGCATTCGCCCTCAACTTCGGCAGCAAACATGCGGTGGACGGCATCATCGCCATCGCCCCCGGAGCAAGTAGCGCCAGCCAGATCGTCCGCGAAAGGCTGGGCGGGACGCTGGACGAGGCGCGCAAGCTGGTCGCCGAAGGCAAAGGCGCCGAGTTGGCGCGGCTGAAGGATTTTGAAGGCGCCAAAGGGACTTACACCGTCGTCTGCAAACCGGAGAATTATGTGACCTGGTTCGATCCGGAAGGCGCGATGAACCAGATGCAGTCAATGCGCGCAATGAAGCCCGGGACAGCGGTGCTGTTCATTGTGCCGACAAACGATTTTCCCAATCTGCTCAAGCTCAAGCGCCCCAGCTTCGACGCCCTGCCCCGCAATCCGCTGACCCGCCTCTATGAACCGGAGGCCAGCCACACCAGTGCGCCCTCCGCTTCGCGCGAGGAAATCTCACGCTGGATGTTGGAAGTGGCAAATCCGCCGCATTAGCAGCCTTTGGGTTTGACGGCGGCGAACTGGCAATCCAGCGGGCGGAAAAAATCCCGCGACGTGCCGTAGGCCTTGTTATAGCGCTCGAAAATGCGGTCGATATCGCCCGACTTGTACAGCGCAGCAATACCGCGTTCAAACGTGTCGCGCTGTTCCGCCGTGCGGAACACAAACCAGTATTCGTTCGGCTTGCCAAGGATGTCGTGATACACCAGGTCGAAATCCCCGTCGCGCAGGTAGGATTGGCGGTCCAGGTAGTAGTGGAAAATATCCTTTTGCGAAATCACGACATCCACCTGCTTCAGCACCAGCAGCGGCGATTGCAGCGTGAGCGGCTCGCTGTAGCGGCTATTGTGCTGCACCGCGTCGCGGTATGCCTGCCCCAACATGGTTGCAGCCCCTGAGAACGCCGTCACGCGGTAGCGCGAAAGATCGCTGACCGAATCGAGGCGGGGCAAGGTCGCGCGCCGCGTGATCGCCTGATTATTGAAGCTGGTGACCGGCCAATGCCCTATCACCCCAGGCAGCGCCATCGTCGGCTTGCCTCCCGTGAAAACGTCAACCAGGCCGCTGCGCAAGGCTCCCTCCGTGCGCTTCTGCGGCAAGTAGATGAAATCGGCGACGAAGCCTTGCGTGGCCATGGCGTCGCGCAGCACGTCGACCATCAGGCCGCCGTGGCGGTCCGGCATCACAAAGGGCGCGATGTCATCCTGCATGCCGAATTTGATATGCACCGGTTCGGCTGCCTGCACGGTACAGCAGAGCAGCAAGGCCAGGATGGCGGCGCGCATCATGCTCAACCCGCAGCGCAGATGGGTTGCGGCGGCGCCCAGTTCCGCGCCAGCGCGTCTTCGAATTCGTGCGCCGGCAAGGGGCGGGATAACAGGTAGCCCTGCACTTCATCGCAGCCTGAGTCCCTGAGAAAGTCCAGTTGCTCGGCGGTCTCCACGCCTTCGGCGATCACCCGGTGGTTCAATTGCCGGGCGATGCTGATGATGGTGCTGGCGATGGCGCAGTCGTTGCTGTCGAACGGAATGCCGGTGGTGAAGGAACGGTCGATCTTCAGCGTGTCGATCGGGAAGCGCTTCAGGTAGGACAGGCTCGAATAGCCGGTGCCGAAGTCGTCCAGCGACAGGGTGATGCCGGCCGCTGTCAGGCGGTCCATGATGCCGATCACCCGCTCGATATTGTGCATCAGCGTAGACTCGGTGATTTCCAGCTCCAGCCACGACGGTTCCAGGCCATAGCGCCGCAGCGTTTCCATTACGCGGCCTGGCAGCGCGGAGGTGAATTCGCGTGCCGACACGTTGACCGCCAGGCGCACCGGCGGCAGGCCTTTTTCCTTCCAGGCCTGGGCCTGGGCGCATGCCGCTTCCAGCACCCATTCCCCTAACTGCACCACCAAGCCGGTGGCTTCGGCCAGGGGAATGAATTCCGCCGGCGGCACCAGGCCGCGCTCTGGATGCTTCCAGCGCACCAGCGCTTCCGCGCCGATGATCCTGCCGCTGCTGATCTCGAACTTGGGCTGGTAATGGAGCATAAGCTGGCCGTTGCCGAGTGCCTGGCGCAGACCCGATTCGATGCGCATGCGCTCCTGCATGCCCTTGTTCATGTCCTGGCTGTAGAAGGCGATATGCTCCCCCTCCGGCGAGCTGTTTTGCTTGGCCCGGTACATGGCGATATCGGCCAGGCGCAGCAGGGTTTCGGCGTCATTGCCGTCCTGAGGATAAACGCTGATGCCGATCGAGGCGCTGACGCGCAGGTCGTGACCGTCGATCAGGAACGGCTCGTTGACGGCGTCCAGCAGTTCGTTGGCCACCATGCTCGCTTCGTAGTGCTGGTTGATGTCGAACAGGCCAACCGCGAATTCGTCGCTGGAGAGGCGCGCCACCACGTCCTGGTCGCGCAGCACCAGGCGGAAGCGCTGCGCCACTTCGCGCAGCAGGGCGTCGCCTACCCGGCGGCCCAGCGTGTCGTTAATCAGCTTGAAACGGTTCAAATCGATGAACATGACACAGCCGCTCCCCTTGCTGCGCTGGGCCACGGTCAGGGCCTGGTCCATCAGCTTGGCCAGCAACGAGCGGTTGGGCAGGCCGGTCAGCTCGTCGTAGTAAGCCAGGTGATGGATGCGCTCCTCCGCCCGCTTGCGTTCCGTGATGTCGGTCAGGTAGGCCACCAGGCCGATCGAGCGGTCTTCCATATCGCATAGCTGCGACAGCGACAGGCTGGCCCAGAAGATTTCGCCGCTCTTTTTCCGGCGGCGCACTTCCATCAGGCGCCCGCCGTGCGCCAGGAAGGCGTCGCAGGAGGCTTCGTCCTCGTCCTCGTAAAGGAAGATGATATTGCGGCCGAGCGCTTCCACCGCCGTATAGCCAAAGAGGCGCTCGGCGCCCTTGTTCCAACTGGTGATGAAGCCGTTCAAGTCCATGGTCAGCACCGATTCATGGATCTGGTCGAGAATCTGGGTTTGATGCTGCAAGCGCGCTTCCACCTGCACATAGGCGTGGGTGGTGCGCTGCGCTACCGAGTGCACCTGCAGCACGCTGCCCGCCAGGTTGGCCAGGCTGGCAAGATGCTGCCGGGTGGTTTCAGTGTAGCTGTCGCGGCCCGAGACTTCAAAGCGGCCGAAGTAGTTCTCTTCGTACTGGATCAACTGGGACAGGCCGTTCTCCCAGCCGGGCAAGCCCGTTGCAGGCGCCATATCGCTCGGCACGTAGCGGCCGTGCGGGCTGCCGGTAACGTCGCGGGCGATACGGCCCAGCTCCTCCACCAGCGCATGGCCGCGCAGGCGCAGCACCGCATCGCACAGGGCGGCGCTGCTGGAAAGGAAGTCGGAAACCGGTTGCGCGGGCATGCCTATATGTTCCTGCTGACCTGGAGCGCCCAGTGGTAGGCCTGCAACAGGCTGCGCCAATAGGTTTCGTTGTCGATGCCGACATCGCGCAGTGCGCTCGCCTGCGGTTCATGCATTTCCACCAGCGCCAGCATCTCGCCCAGCCGGCCGCTACGGTCCAGCAGGGCCGCCACCACCTCCAGGTCCAGGTTCAGGGCCGACACGATTTCCGGCATCGGCATCGCCAGCAGCACATCAAGCAGGGAAAATACGCCGGCCAGGAAAGCCATGTCCTGTTCATGGCGGTCGCCTGCGCGCAGCCTGCTCAGGGCTTCCATCTGGGCGGCGCGCAAGGCGGCCAGCGGCAGCAAGGCATTGGCCGGGCCGTCGGCTTGCTGGCGCGCGTACAGCAACAGCTGCAGCCAACGCTGAAGCTGGCGCCGCCCAAGCAGGTTAATGGCCTGGCCGAAGTTGTGGATTGGGTGGCTATTCGGCGCAAAGGCCGCCGAATTCACCAGTTTGAGCAGCTGGAAGGACAGCGCCGGATCCTGCTTCAACAGCAATTCCAGCTCCCGCGAATCGGCGTCCTGGGCCAGGAGGCCAAGCAGGGCAAGCAAGCGTTTGCGGGTGGTGCCGTCGCCCTGCGCCGCATCGTGCTCCCGTGCGCGCGGCAGTCCGGCGCAAAGCGGGCTGTCGGCCTGCAGGCGCAGGCCGCGCGCGGCCAGCCGTTGGCAATGCTGCCGTATGTCGGCCTCGGCTTGCCGCGCGGCCGGTACGATGCACACCATGCGCTTGAGCGGCAGGCCGTCAAGCTTCGCCAAGTCGAGGATGAGCGGATCAGGAAGGGGGAGGAAGTAATCGATCGCCCCCAGGGCTGCCGATTCTGGACAAGCAAGCAGCGTCTGCAAATCCGGCAGCGAAACCACGGATGGCATCTGAAATGCCAGCCCTGCCCATTGGTTCTGGGTATTCAGGACAGGCTTGATTCCCACCAGCGGAAACGAATTTGGATCTGACGCAAACATCGGAATCTCGGTGTGGTAATGCAGAGCATGGTAAGTGCTTTATTAACCTTAAGCAACCATCGCACGCGTGCTGCCACACCTGTGTTACAGGACTCGCGGACTATAGCAGAACTCGCCCAAAATCCTGGTTTTTGGGCAAGGAAGATGCGCGCCAGCGCGGGGTTTGTACCCGAAATGCTACATTAATGATTATTTTACTAAGCACTACGAAACTACTTATCGAACTGCGCGTGCTGCACGGCAAACTTGATCAGTTCCGCCTGTCCTTCGATGCCCAGCTTGCGCTTGATATTGAGGCGGTGGGTTTCCACGGTCCGCACGCTGAGGTCCAGTTCCCGCGCAATATGCTTGTTGGATTCGCCATTGGCCAGGTGGCGCAGCACCTGCGCCTCGCGGGTGGTGAGCTGGTTATCATGGGTCATCGGCTGGGCCAGCTGCTGCGCCAGGTTGGCGCTGTAATAGATGCCGCCAGCCATCACGGTCTCGATGGCGACCACGATATCCTTGCCCGGCGCATCTTTCAGCACATAGCCGCGGGCGCCGGCCTGGATCGCCTGGGTCACGTATTCCAGTTTGTCGTGCATGGACAGGATCAGCACCGCGATCTGCGGGAAGAAGCGCCTGAACTGTGCCGTGGCCTCGATGCCGTTGGTCTCGCGCATATTGATGTCCATCAGCACCAGGTCCGGCCCGTAAATGCGCGCCGCTTCCAGCGCCTCGGCCGCGCTGCCCGCCTCGGCCACCACCTCGAACTGCGCCATGGCCTCCAGGCGCGCGCGCAGGCCGTCGCGCACGAGGGGATGATCGTCTACCAACAGGATCCTGGTCATTGCTTGCCTTTATTGTCTACCCGCGCCTGCACGATGGTGCCGGCCGGCGAGGACTCGATGCGGAACTCGCCCCCGATCGCGTCCATACGTTCCATCATATTCCGTAAACCGATGCCGCGCTTCGGATGGCCGGCGATGCCTTCCGCGTCGAAGCCGCCGCCATTGTCGGCGATGCGCAGCATGACGCTGTCGGCGTCGCCTTCCAGGTCGATACTAATGCGGCTGGCCCCGGCATGGCGCTCGATATTGGTGAGCGCTTCCTGCGCAATGCGGAACAGCACTGTGTTCGCCACGTCCGTCAGGCGGTCGGTGCAGCCGGTGGCGGCAAAGGCCACGTTGCCGCCGATATGGGCGCGGAATTCCGCCGCCAGGTGCTCCAGCGCCGCCGCCAGGCCCAGGTCGTCCAGGATGGCCGGGCGCAGGTTGTGCGAAATACGGCGCACTTCGGCCAGCACATTATTGAGCTGCTCGGCCGTGTGTTCGAACGCCGCCTTGGCCTTGTCCTGCTGGCCCGGATGGGACAGGCGGATGATGCCGGCCTCGATCTGCAGCTTGATCGACACCAGCCACTGGCTGATGCCGTCGTGCAGGTCGCGCGACAGGCGCGCCCGCTCCACCTCCTGCGATTCGACCACGCGCTGCGCCAGCACTTTGAGCTTGGCGTCGGCTTCGCGGTACTCGCGGATATTCAGCGCCAGGCCGGAGACGCCGACCGCCACCAGCGCCAGCGCCGCAATGGCCGCCATCCACAGCAAGGTATTGCGGATATTGCCGCGCTGCTGGGCATCCACCTTGGCCAGGGCGGCATCGACGTCGTCAAGATAGATGCCGGTGCCCAGCATCCAGCCCCATTCCGGCAGCGGAATCACATAGCCAAGCTTGGGCACGGATTTGTGGGTGGACGGCTTGATCCAGTTGTAGCGCTCCAGCCCCCCGCCTTCGCGCGCACGGGCCAGCAGGCGCTGGATGGTGGGATTGCCCTCCTCGTCCTTCAGCATGAACAGGTTCTGGCCCACCAGCTCGGGCTGGCGCGGATGCATCAGCGCCTTGCCCTGCATGTCGTAGACGAAGAAATAGCCGTCGTCGCCGAAACTCAGGGAGGACAGGATGCGCTTCGCCTCGTCGAGGGTGGCCTGGTCCTTGCGGCCGGACTTCACCAGGTGGGCGATCGAGTGCGTCGCCAGCGCCACGTAGTGCTTGAGCTCCGCCTCCTTGCTGGCCAGGTAGGCTTGCTGGATGGTGTCGCGCTGCTGCTGCGCGAGCGTGGTGGCCTGGTAGCGCACCGCGAGGGCGATCGCGCACAGGGACAGGATAAGTGGCGCGATGGCCAGGAACAGGAACTTTTGCCGCAGCTTCATCCACCGATTGTAAGCCCCCGGCCGCCGCCCCGCCCTACGTAATTGTACGCATCGGGTTTGCGTAGTGCTGCGCTTGTGACAGTTATTCAATTCATGAATACTGGGCATTCATCCTTGGAGGAGACCCCGATGAATCCCACTATGAAAACAATCGGCTGGGCAGCGCTGTCCTTGCTGGGCGCCGGCGCGCTGGGCGTGATCGCCCTCCAGCGCGGCGAACCGATCAGCGCCATCTGGCTGGTGATCGCCGCCGTCTGCGTGTACCTGATCGCCTACCGCTTCTACAGCCTGTATATCGCCCGCAACGTCATGGGCCTGGAAGCGAACCGCCTGACCCCGGCCTACAAATACAACGACGGCCTCGATTACGTGCCGACCAATAAGAACGTGCTGTTCGGCCACCACTTCGCCGCGATCGCCGGCGCCGGCCCGCTGGTCGGCCCGGTACTGGCGGCGCAGATGGGCTACCTGCCCGGCATGCTGTGGATCCTGGCCGGCGTGGTGTTCGCCGGCGCCGTGCAGGACTTCATGGTGCTGTTCATCTCCACCCGCCGCGACGGCCGCTCGCTGGGTGACCTGATCAAGTCCGAGCTGGGCCCGGTCCCCGGCAATATCGCCCTGCTCGGCACCTTCATGATCATGGTGATCATCCTGGCCGTGCTGGCGCTGATCGTGGTGAAGGCGCTGGCGCACTCGCCATGGGGCTCCTTCACCGTGATGGCCACCATCCCGATCGCCCTGTTCATGGGCGTCTACTCGCGCTACGTGCGCGTGGGCCGCGTCGGCGAAGTGTCGCTGATCGGCTTCGTGCTGCTGATGCTGGCCATCTTCGGCGGCCAATGGGTGCAGGAAAACCCGGCCCTGGCGCCAATGTTCACCTTCTCCGGCACGGAATTGACCTGGATGCTGATCGGCTACGGTTTCATCGCTTCCGTGCTGCCGGTCTGGCTGCTGCTGGCGCCGCGCGACTACCTGTCCACCTTCCTCAAGATCGGCACCATTGTCGGCCTGGCGCTGGGCATCCTGATCGTGGCACCGATGCTGCAGATGCCGGCGCTGACCAAATTCATCGACGGCACCGGCCCGGTCTGGGCCGGCAGCCTGTTCCCCTTCCTGTTCATCACCATCGCCTGCGGCGCCGTGTCGGGCTTCCATGCCCTGATCTCCTCCGGCACCACGCCGAAGATGATCGAGAACGAGACCCACGCCCGCTTCATCGGCTACGGCGCCATGCTGATGGAATCCTTCGTCGCCATCATGGCGCTGGTGGCCGCATCGACCATCGAACCGGGCGTGTACTTCGCCATGAACAGCCCGGCCGCCCTGCTTGGCACCACGGCCGATTCGGCGGCGCAGGCGATTTCGCAATGGGGCTTCCACGTCACGCCGGACATGCTGACGCAGACCGCCAAGGACGTCGGCGAAGCGTCGATCATCTCGCGCGCCGGCGGCGCACCGACCCTGGCCGTTGGCATGGCGCACATCCTGTCCAATGTGGTCGGCGGCAAGGCCATGATGGCCTTCTGGTACCACTTCGCCATCCTGTTCGAAGCCCTGTTCATCCTGACCGCCGTCGATGCCGGCACGCGCGCCGGCCGCTTCATGCTGCAGGACTTGCTGGGATCCTTCGCCCCGTCGCTGAAGCGCACCGACTCCGTCTTCGCCAGCCTGCTGGCCACCGGCCTGTGCGTGGCCGCCTGGGGCTACTTCCTGTACCAGGGCGTGGTCGACCCGCTGGGCGGCATCAACACCCTGTGGCCGCTGTTCGGCATCGCCAACCAGATGCTGGCCGCGATCGCGCTGATCCTGGCGACCTGCGTGCTGTTCAAGATGAAGCGCACCAAATACGCCTGGGTCACCGTGCTGCCGACCATCTGGCTGCTGCTGTGCACCCTGACGGCCGGCTGGCAGAAGATCTTCGACGCCAATCCGAAGATCGGCTTCATGGCGCACGCCGCCAAATACCAGGCCGCCCTGGCCGACGGCAAGGTGCTGGCGCCGGCCAAGTCGATCGAGCAGATGCAGCAAGTGATCTTCAACGACTACCTGGATGCGGGCCTGGCGGCCTTCTTCATGATCGTCGTGGTCAGCGTGCTGGTATTCGGCGTGCGCACGGCGCTGGCGGCCTGGAACGCCAGCCGCCCGACCCACAACGAAGCCCCGGCGCAATACGCCGCCGCGGCCAAGTAAGACCATGCTGGACGAAATCGTCAAGGCAGGCCGCTATCTCGGACAGAGCATGCGGCTGATGTGCGGCCTGCCGGAATACGACACCTACGTCGCCCATCGCGAAGCGACCCACCCGGGCGAACCCGTGATGAGCTACGAGGAATTCTTCCGCGAACGGCAGGAAGCCCGCTACGGCGGCGCCGGCAAGCGCGGCGGCTGCTGCTGACCCCAGGGGGGACATTGACTTACCGGGAGCAATTGCTAGCGACCGAAACATAGAGCCAGATCAAGGTGTCGAATTTCTTAGCATTTATTCTTTGCCCGATGGAATCGTCCTTCGGCGGCGAAAATGCTCAACTTCGAACGGTCCGGCTTAAGCCAGAAACTGACCTTCATTTCGGTGCTCACCACCGGCAGCGCCCTGCTGCTGGTGTTCGTGGCGTTCGCCGTTGCTTCCGTCCTGTCCCACACCAGCGAGGAGCGCAAGCAGCTTACTTCGCTGGCTGACGTCATCGGCGCCAACAGCGTCGCTTCCCTGCTCTACGCCGACCGGCCGACCGCCGAACAAGCGCTGGCCGCACTGGCCGTCAAGGGCGATATCACGCGCGCGGCATTGTTCGACCGCGAGGGCAATCCCTTCGCCGCTTACCCGGCGCTGCGCGAGCCGCCCGGCGCCCTGGATGCGTCGCGCCTGCAGTCGCTGGCCGCCGGCGAGCTGGCCGAACGCGACGGCCCGCCGTGGGCGCCGCTGCTGCGCCTTTACCGCCCCGTGCGCGTGCGCCAGCATGTGATCGGGGCGGTGATGATCGAGGCCGGCCAGGCCTCGCTGTGGCTGGGCATCCTGCGCAACCTTGGCATGACGGCGGCGGCCACCGCCGCCTCCTTCGGGCTGGCGCTGGTGCTGTCGGCGCGCTTTCGGGAAGGCATCGCGGCGCCCATCGCCCAGTTGATCGCGGCGGCGGACAAGGTCAGCAGCAGCCAGACCTACGCCCAGGTGCAGCACCAGCGCAGCGATGAACTGGGTACGCTGATCGACAGCTTCAACGGCATGCTGGCGCAGATCGAGAGCCGCGACACCAAGCTGGCGCATTACCGCGGCGAGCTGGAACGCCAGGTCAACATCCGCACCGCGCAGCTGGAGAAGGCCAAGGATGCGGCGGAAGCGGCGAGCCAGGCCAAGAGCGCCTTCCTGGCCAATATGTCGCACGAAATCCGCACGCCGATGAACGGGGTGCTGGGCATGGCGGAACTGCTGGCGGCGACCGAACTGTCCGAAACCCAGCGCCATTACACCAGCATGGTGCGCCGCTCGGGCGAGCACCTGCTGGTGATCATCAACGACATCCTCGATTTTTCCAAGGTGGAGGCGGGCAAGCTGACGGTCGAATACATCAACTTCAACCTGCGCGAGCTGCTGGACGATATCGAGAACGTGTTCGCGCCCCAGGCCCAGGCCAAGGGTATCGAGATCGAGTTCGCCGTGGCGAACAATATCCCGCTGGCCATCTGCGGCGATCCGAACCGCCTGCGCCAGGTGATCGTCAACCTGCTGGGGAATGCCGTCAAGTTCACCGACCAGGGATGCATCAAGGTGGCGGTGCGGGTGGCCGAGGAGGACGCGCAATCGGCGCGCCTGCGCGTGGAGGTGCACGATACCGGCATTGGCGTGGCCCGCGAAGCGCGGGCGCATATTTTCGACTCGTTCTCCCAGGCGGACGGTTCGACCACGCGCAAGCATGGCGGCACCGGCCTGGGGCTGGCGATTTCCAAGCAGCTGGTGGAGCTGATGGGAGGCTCGATCGGCCTGGACACCGCGCTCGGCCGCGGTTCGATTTTCTGGTTCACCGTGCAGTTCGACAAGCGGCGCGTGGATGCCGACGATGCCGGCTTTCAGCAAAAGCCGACCAAGGGCTTGCGCGCGCTGGTGGTGGACCGCCAGGCGGAAAGCGCCCTCGCTCTGCAACGCCTGCTGGGGCGCTGGCATCTGCAGGGAACCTGCTCGCCCAGCGCGGCCGACGCCTTGCGCGAACTGCATGCCGCGGCGGCGCGCGGTACGCCTTACGACGTGGTCCTGCTGGAAATGGGCCTGGACGATATCGGCGGGCTGGCGCTGGCGGCCGAGATCAAGTCCGATCCCGATATCTCCGCCGTGCGCGTGATCCTGCTCGCTTCCGAGCGCAATGCGGCGGACCCGGTGCAGCGGCGGGCGGCGGGCGTGGCCTTCCAGCTGGTCAAGCCGGTCCGCGAGCCGGACCTGTACGACTGCATCGTCACGCCGGTGCGCGCCAGCGAGGGCGTGGCGGCGGCACCGCTGACAGGCGCCGCCTCCCACACCGCCGCACGCCCCCGCCACGGCCAGCGCCCGCGCGCCCTGCTCGCCGAAGACAATCCGGTCAACGTGGAAGTGGCATCGGCCATGCTGCGCGGCCTGGGCATGGAGGTCGCCTGCGCGGCCAACGGCGAAGAGGCGCTGGCCGCGGTACGCGCCGGCGATTACGACCTGGTGCTGATGGACTGCATGATGCCGGTCATGGACGGCATGGCCGCCACCGCCGAAATCCGCCGTCTCGAGCAGCAGCGCGGGCGGGCGCGCACGACGCCGATCGTCGCCATCACCGCCAACGCGCTGCAGGGTGACCGCGAACGCTGCCTGGCGGCCGGCATGGACGATTACATCAGCAAGCCGTTCTCGCAGCAGGCGCTGGCCGATACGCTGGGGCGCTGGGTTGCCTTGCCGCGCGGCCCGGCCCTGGCGCCGCCGCCCGCCGGCCCCGTGGCCGCCGCCACCCGCCACGCATCGGGCCAGCCCCCGCCCGCGGGCGGCCAGGTGGCCGTGCTGGAAACCCCGCGCGCCGCCATCAACCCGCTGGCGCTGGACGCTATCCGCGCCCTCAATCCGGGCCAAGGCGAGGCCCTGCTCCAGCGCGTGCTCGCCGCCTTCCTGCAAGACACGCCGCACCAGCTCGCAGCCCTGCGCGAAGCCATCGCCCTGTGCGATGCATCCGCCGTCCGCAAGACCGCCCATAGCCTGAAATCCAGCAGCGCCAACGTCGGCGCCGACCAACTGGCCAGACTGTGCCGGGAAATGGAACAACTGGGCCGCACCGGGCAGACCGCGGGGGCGGCCAGCCTGCTGGCGGCGCTGGAGCATGAATTCCAGGCGGCACGCAGGACATTCGACACCATCCTGCCACAGGGAGCATGACATCATGGCAGCGCTCTATTCCTCCAAACGCGGCACCGTACTGGTGGCGGATGACGATCCCGTCATGCGCCTGCTGATGCTTGAAATGCTGGCCCAGGTCGGCCTCGACGCCGTGGAAGCCTGCGACGGCCGGGCCGCCGTGGCCAGCTTCCGCGACAATGCGCCCGACCTGGTGCTGCTGGACGTCGACATGCCCGTGCTGGACGGCTTTTCCGTCTGCCGCGCCATCCGCAAGCTGGAAGGCATCGCCCACGTCCCCGTCATCATGGTCACCGGCGGCGACGACCTGGAGGCCGTCACGCAGGCCTACGAAGCCGGCGCCACCGACTTCGTGTCCAAGCCGATCAACTGGCCGATCCTGGGCCACCGCGTGCTGTACGTGCTGCGCGCCAGCGACGCCATCGCCCGCCTGCGCATTGCCGATGCCCACAACCGCGCCGTGCTGGCCGCCATTCCCGATACCTTCTTTCGCCTCAGCGCCGACGGCTACTACCTTGATTATGAAGAGGGCCATGAAGCGGGCGCCGATTTCGCCAGCCGCGAATGCGTGGGCCGGCATATCCGCGACGTGCTGCCCGCGCCGGTGGCCACGCGCATGCTGGACCAGCTTTCCGCCGTGCTGCACTCCCCTTCCGTGCATTCGGTCGACTACGAACTGGCGCGCGAAGGCGTGGGCCACCATTTCGAGGCGCGCCTGGTCGCCACCGCCGCCGGCGAAGTACTCGGCCTGGTGCGCGATATCAGCGAGCGCAAACGCACCGAGGAGCAGATCCGCAAGCTGGCCTACTGCGACAGCCTGACGGGCATTCCCAACCGCCAGGCCTTCCTGGAAACGCTGGAGCGCGAGCTGGAGCGCTCCCAGCGCGAGCAGCGCAAATTCGCCATCCTGTTCATGGACCTGGACTCCTTCAAGCGCATCAACGACACGCTCGGCCACAATATCGGCGACCTGCTGCTGCAGATCGTCACCGAGCGGCTGCGCGAAACGATACGGCCCGGCGACCACCTGTGCAGCCTGGCGCGCCTGGGCGGTGACGAGTTCACCATCCTGCTGCCCGACATCGAACGGGTCGACGACGCGCTGGCCGTGGCGCACCGCGTGAAGGACGCGATGCGGCGCCCTTTCAACCTGGACGGCCACGAGATCTTCGTCACCGCCAGCATCGGCATCTCGCTTTACCCGGAGGACGGCGAAGACTGCACTTCGCTGCTGAAATTCGCCGACACCGCCATGTACCACGCCAAGAACTGCGGCAAGAACAACGCCAAGCTGTACAGCTCATCGCTGACGATGCAGATCATGAGCCACGTCAAGCTGGAAGTGGGCTTGCGCAAGGCCCTGCAGAACGACGAACTGTACCTGCTGTACCAGCCGCAGGTTGACGTCGCCACCACCGAGATCGTCGGCGTGGAAGCGCTGATACGCTGGCGCCATCCCGAACACGGCATCATCCCGCCGACCGAATTCATTCCGCTGGCGGAGGAAACCGGCCTGATCGTGCCAATTGGCGAATGGGTGCTGCGCACCGCCTGCGATCAGGCGCGGGCCTGGCAGCGCGAGTGCGGCCGGCCGGTGCGCATGTCGGTCAACCTGTCGGCGCGCCAGTTCAAGGATGAAAACCTGGCGCAGATCGTCCTGGCCGTGCTGCAGGATAGCGGCTTCGATCCCAGCCTGCTGGAGCTGGAACTGACCGAAGGCACGCTGATGGACAATGCCCTGGCCACGCTGGCCACGCTGGAGCAGTTGCGCGGCATCGGCGTGTTTTTATCCATCGACGATTTCGGCACCGGCTATTCGTCGATGAGCTACCTGAAACGCTTCGATGTGCGTGCGCTGAAGATCGACAAGAGCTTCATCAGCGGCCTGCCGCAGGACAGCGAAAACGCGGCCATCACACGCGCCATCATCGCCATGGCGCATGGATTGAAAATGATCGTGGTGGCGGAAGGCGTCGAAACGCGCGAGCAGCTCGAACTGCTGAAGCACTACGGCTGCGATATGGCACAGGGCTACCTGCTGGGCCGCCCCGCCCCGCAGGAGGCGATCAGCCGCATGCTGGCGTGCGCGGGATCAGGTGCTGCGGCGGTCTAGCATGGCGCGCGCGATGGTGCCGGCGTCGACATATTCGAGCTCGCCGCCCACCGGCACGCCGCGCGCCAGGCGGGTCACGGCCAGGCCGCGCGCCTTCAGCATTTCACTGATGTAGTGGGCGGTGGCTTCGCCTTCGTTGGTGAAGTTCGTCGCCAGCACCACTTCCTCCACCACGCCGTCGGCGGCGCGCGCCAGCAGCTTTTCCAGGTGGATGTCTTTCGGGCCGATGCCGTCCAGCGGCGACAGGCGCCCCATCAGCACAAAATACAGGCCCTTGTAGGTCAGCGTGGACTCGATCATCGCCTGGTCCGCCGGCGTTTCGACCACGCACAACTGGCGCCGGTCGCGCGCTTCGTCGGCGCAGGTGTCGCAGATCTCGGTTTCGGTGAAGGTGTTGCACAGCGCGCAGTGGTGCACCTGCTCCACCGCCTGGTACAGGGCGCGCGAGAGCATGGCCGCACCTTCGCGGTCGTGCTGCAGCAGGTGGAAAGCCATGCGCTGGGCCGACTTGGGACCGACGCCGGGCAGGCGGCGCAGCGCCTCCGTCAGGAATTCAAAGGACTTCGCCATTGGATCAGGATTGCTTGAAGGCGCTCAGGAAATCGGCCGTTTTGGTCGGCACGAATTCGGTGATGGTGTAGCTGGCGGCGCCCGCTTCATTGAACGGGTCCAGCTCGATCACCGCTTCGATATCGGCCCGGCTGTCGGCCGTGGCGAGGATGATGCCGCCGGTGCGCGGCACCATGCGGCCGGACATCAGGAACATGCCATTGGCATATTGCTCGCGCAGGTACTCGCTGTGCGCGGCCAGGAGCTTGTCGATCTCCTCGGCCGGCTTCAAGTACGTGAGCGCGATGATGAACATGGTGCGGGCTTAGAACGGCATCTTGAAGCCGGGTGGCAGCGGCAGGCCTGCGGTCAGGCCGCTCATTTTTTCGGAAGCGGTGGCTTCGGCCTTGCGCACGGCGTCATTGAAGGCGGCGGCCACCAGGTCTTCCAGCATGTCCTTGTCGTCGCCCAGCAGCGACGGGTCGATCGACACGCGCTTCACGTCGTTTTTGCAGGTCATCACCACTTTGACCATGCCGGCGCCGGACTGGCCTTCGACTTCGATCAGGGCCAGCGCGTCCTGCGCCTTCTTCATATTGTCCTGCATGGCTTGCGCTTGCTTCATCAGGCCTGCCAGTTGATTCTTCATCATGATGCGGTTCTCCGTATTTCGGTGTTGAGTATGGGGTTTCAGTGCGCGGGCGTCATCGGCGCCACGATCGAGCCGGGCACGATGAAGGCGCCGAAGTCGCGCACCATTGCTTTGATAAACGGGTCGGCGGCGACCGTTTCTTCGGCGGCGCGCTGGCAATTGTCGCGGTGAGCCTGGGCTTCGACGCTGGTGGTGTACCAGGCCTTGCCGATTTCGGTCTCGACGCGCACCGGGCGGCCGAAGCGCTCGGTCAGCGCCGACGTCAGTTTTTCCACGTTGGCCGGCGTGGCCCAGGTTTCGATCGGGCAGCGGATGCGGAAGACCGACATATCGCCATCGACGCTGCAACCGACCAGTTCGGCCTGGGTCGCCAGCTGCTGCGCCACGCCGCGCAGCGGCAGGTGGGCCGCCAGCGCGGGCCAGTTGCCATCCCAGCCCAGTTCAGGCACCGGGGTGATGACATATTCGTACGGCGCCTTGGCCGCTGCTGCCGCGCGCTGCTGCGGCGCGGCCTGCGCCATGCCGCCGATGTGGTCGGCGCCGGCCGGTACGGCGGAATCGTCGGAGAACGCCGTCACCCAAGGCGGCAGGTCGTCCTCTTCCGCGTGCTGCTGCGGGGCGGCGGCGCGCTGCTGCATGTGCGCCGGCGCTGCCATGACGGCGGCGCCGCCCGGCTGCTCTTCCCATGGCGGGGTGGCCGGCGCGGCGGGCGCGCTTGGCGCCGGGGCGTCTTCCCACGGTGCCGGCGCGCGTGCTGCCGGCGCCGCAGGCGTCTGGGCGGCAGGCTGCGCGGCGCGCGCTGCGGCGGATGGCGCGGCGGCTGGAGCGGCATTGGCCGGCGCCGGCGTTTCGGCCGGACGCGCAGGCGCCGGGGCGCGCTGGCCGGTACGGGCAGCGGCGGCGGCGCGCGCCGCTTCCAGCGCGGCGGTGATGGCCATCTTTGCTGGGCTCATTGGACGGCTGTCGGCGGCTGGCGCCGCCTGCGGGGCCGGTGCTGCCACCGGCTGCGGCGCTGGCCGCACCGCAGCTGCAGGGGCTGCAGGGGCAGCGGCAGGAACGCTAGCCAGCCGCGCAGCGGCCGGCGCATTGGCGGCCGGCGCGGCAGCTGGAGCGACCTGTTGCACCGGCGGCGCTGGCGGCACCACCGGCGCGGGCGCAGCGGCGGGTGCCGGCTGGCCGACAGGCACGCTCAGGCGGTCCACCGTCGCCACATTGGCCGCCATGGCCGCAGCGGCAGCCGCGCGGGCTGGATTCGCGCCCGCCGGGCGCGCCGCTACCGGGGCGCCGGCCGGTTGGCCATCGGCGCCACCGATACCGGGCCGAAAGGCAAGCATGCGTAACAGGGTCATGGAGAAGCCGGCATATTCGTCCGGCGCCAGTCCCAGTTCATTGCGCCCGTGCACGGCGATCTGGTAAAACAGCTGCACCTCCTCCGCGTCGAACAGCGAAGCAAGGCGCACGATATCGTTATATTCAGGCAGGTCCACCGGCACCGCCGACGGCACGCTCTGCGCCAGCGCAATCCGGTGCAGCAAGGTGCCCAGGTCCTGCAAGGCGCCGTTATAGGACAGCGAACGGGCCGCCATCTCATCGGCCACCGCCATCAGGTCCGCGCCATCCTTATTGGCCAGCGCATCGAGCAGGCGCACCAGGTAGGACTGGTCCAGGGCGCCCAGCATGCCCTGCACCGCATCGAGCGTCACGGCGCCGGCGGCATAGGCGATCGCCTGGTCGGTCAGCGACAGCGCGTCGCGCATCGAACCATGCGCCCCCTGCGCCAGCAAGCGCAAGGCGGGCTGCTCGAACACCACGTGTTCCTGGCCAAGGATATTTTCCAGGTGGCCGACGATATGCCCCGGCGGCATCTGCTTCAGGTTGAACTGCAGGCAGCGCGACAGCACGGTGACGGGAATCTTCTGCGGATCGGTGGTCGCCAGGATGAATTTCACATGCTCGGGCGGCTCTTCCAGCGTCTTCAGCATGGCGTTGAAGGCGTGGTTGGTCAGCATGTGCACCTCGTCGATCATATAGACCTTGAAGCGCGCATTGGACGGGGCGTACACTGCCTGCTCCAGCAGCTGCGCCATTTCATCGACGCCGCGGTTGGACGCCGCGTCCATCTCGACATAGTCGACAAAGCGGCCGCCGTCGATGGCGGTACAAGCCTCGCACACGCCGCAGGGAGTGGCCGTGATGCCGCCGTTGCCGTCCGGGCCGACGCAATTGAGCGACTTGGCCAGGATGCGGGACAGCGTCGTCTTGCCGACACCGCGTGTCCCGGTAAACAGGTAGGCGTGGTGCAGGCGCCCGGTATGCAGCGCGTGGGTCAGCGCACGCACAACGTGCTCCTGGCCGACAAGCGTTTCAAAGTTCCGGGGACGGTATTTGCGAGCGAGGACTTGATAGGACATGTGCGCGATTTTACCGTAGATAGCAGACACTGCGGACAACATTAGACGTTTGGCCAGACTTGCCCTACACTTTTCCTTTTTTGCAACCATGCAACCATGAAAAAGCTCCTTCTGATCTCGCTGCTGGCCGCCGCCAGCCTGGCCCAGGCCCAGGAACGCGAATGGATCACCTATAAGAAGTTCGTCGACCTGATCCGGCAGGACCGCTATTTCGCCCTGCCCCAGGCCGAGCGCGACAAGCTGGATTTCTACCTGGAGCTGGAGCCGGTCAACCCGAAATTCAAGGCCGCCGACATGAATCTGACGGTGCTCCATGCCGGCACGCGCACCGCCCTGCCGCTGGACGAAGCCGCCCACCTGCGCATGGCGCCGGACCAGCAATGGCTGGCCGAAAACGCCAAGGTCCTGACCACGCTGCCCAAAGGGGAAAAGATCAGCGTGGCCTACAAGCTCGATGCCGTGATCCCGGAAGGCACGCAATGGTCGTATAACGGCCTGATGGGCAGCATCGCCCAAGGCAATGGCGCCATGAAGAAGCTTTCGGGCTACTTTGGGTATGTCAACTGGTTCGCTTCGAAGATCACGGCGGTCCGCCTCATCTTCGACAAGCCCGCCCAACTGACGATCCAGTCGAAAAACGGCACCAAGCGCTACCTCAGCGACGCCGCCAACGCCATCCGGCTGGCGCCCGATGCCGCCCTGCTCAAGGAAAACCCGGTGATCGAAGTGTCCATACGCCCGCTGAAAGCCGAGCTCGACAGCGAGTAAGAAGGAAAAAAGGGACCTACGCGCGCTCCGGCAAACCGGAGAGTGTGTACGTCCCTTTTTAGGAATTCAGGAGGCGAGCCTGATCTGCGGCACTTGCGGTGAACAGCTTTGGCTGCTTCGTTCCCGACCTGACCAGGTTAACCGTGCCACAATGCGCAGGGGCCCGCCCGGCGGCAATTATAGGCTATAAACCGAGCTGCTGCCAAATATCATCGACGCGTGCCTTCACTTCGGGCGTCATGGCGATGGTCGTCCCCCACTCGCGGCTGGTTTCACCCGGCCATTTATTGGTGGCGTCGATGCCCATTTTGCTGCCCAGGCCGCTGACCGGCGAAGCGAAATCCAGGTAATCGATCGGCGTATGGTCGACCAGGGTGGTATCGCGGGTCGGATCGACGCGCGTCGTGATCGCCCAGATCACCTCTTTCCAGTCGCGGATATTCACGTCCTCGTCCACCACGATAATGAACTTGGTATACATGAACTGGCGCAGGAAGCTCCACACCCC
This sequence comes from Pseudoduganella violaceinigra DSM 15887, assembly GCF_000425385.1. Lineage (GTDB taxonomy): Bacteria > Pseudomonadota > Gammaproteobacteria > Burkholderiales > Burkholderiaceae_D > Rugamonas > Rugamonas violaceinigra. The sequence continues at coordinate 527,081 of NZ_KE384357.1, forward strand.
GAACATCACGCGCTTGGCGTGGCCGGCGTACTGTTTGCGGATTTGCACCACCGCCATCCGGTAACTGCAGCCTTCCGGCGGCAGGTAGAAGTCGGTGATCTCGCTGAACTGCTTCTGCAGCAGCGGCACGAACACCTCATTCAGCGCCACGCCCAGCACGGCCGGTTCGTCCGGCGGTTTGCCGGTGTAGGTCGAATGGTAGATCGGGTCGCGCCGCATGGTGATACGGTCGATGGTGAAGACCGGGAACCAGTCCTGCTCATTGTAATAACCGGTGTGGTCGCCATACGGCCCTTCCAGGCCATGCTCGTAACCGGACGGATGGTTTTCGTCCGGGTAGATATGGCCTTCCAGCACGATCTCCGCCGAGGCCGGCACCCGCAGCTCGCTGCCGATCGCCTTGACCAGCTCGGTGCGGCTACCGCGCAGCAGGCCGGCAAATTGGTATTCCGACAAGCTGTCCGGCACCGGCGTGACGGCGCCGAGGATGGTGGCCGGGTCGGCGCCCAAAGCGACGCAGACAGGATAAGGCTGCCCCGGATTGCGGATGCAATGCTCGCGGAAGTCCAGCGCGCCGCCGCGATGGGCCAGCCAGCGCATGATCACCTTGTTCGGACCCAGCACCTGCTGGCGGTAGATACCCAGGTTCTGGCGCTTCTTATTGGGGCCCTTTGTAATCACAAGGCCCCATGTAATCAGGGGCGCCACATCGCCGGGCCAACAATGCTGGATCGGCAGGCGGCTCAGATCCACATCCTTGCCCTCCCAGACGATCTCCTGGCAAGGCGCGCCGCGCATCTCTTTCGGCGCCATATCCCACACCGCCTTGACCAGGGAGCCCAGTCCCATCAAATCCTTGAAGCCCTTCGGCGGCTCGGGCTCCTTCAGCTGCGCCAGCACATGGCCGATCTTGCGCAGCTCGCTCACATCGTCGGCGCCCATCCCCAGCGCCACCCGGCGCGGCGTACCGAACAGGTTGCCCAGCACCGGCATATCGAAACCGGCCGGCTTTTCAAACAGGATGGCGGGTCCGCCGGCGCGCAGGGTGCGGTCGCACACCTCGGTCATTTCCAGGTGTGGTGAAACCGGCAAAGTTGTGCGCTTAAGTTCGCCGATGGCTTGCAGTTGGGAAATAAAATCCCGAAGATCGCGATATTTCATGCTTTTTTACGATTTTTTTGCTTCGAACAGGTCGTGTGAGTACTTTTGGTCAAGTCGTTGATTTTATTGGTTTTTGCTAATGTATTCACGAGAAAGCTATACTCAAAAGTAATAAAGAACGTGTTTGTTAGTATTGACGGGATATATTACGCCTCCTACAATTTGACCTACTTGATGAGCACATGGCCATTATGCCAACTATGTTGTTGCTCATTACATTCACGGAGAATCCGGGCTCCACAGACATTTTAAGGAGTGTTTTCACGAGGCGTCTGCCTCTAACCCCGGAAAAAAAGTTGTGTTGCAACTGGCCCCCAATAGACCGGCCAGCTCAGGCAAACAATGATGGCGTCCAACCAATACCGTGCGACATGTGCGGCGGTGGGCGAAGATAACACTGATGTAACGACTATGGCACGTCGAATTGACCGCGGTTTTCACGCGGCGGGGACGCGTTTTGACTCTTACATTTCAGGGGAGTTCTGAATGAACAATCGTTTCAATGGGCTGCTGCTTGGCGCCCGTCTGTGGGCTCGCCAGCCCGCCGCGTGGATTGCCACGCAGAGCATTTCGGCACGCGGCCTGCTGACCGCGGCTCAGTCCATGCTGAGTCTTTTCGGCATCGCAGCACTGGTCATGGCTTGCGCCATGGTGGCGCGTCCTGAACTGGCTTCCGAACTGGCCAACGCCCTGCGCGGCGAGCCGCCGGCGGTAGCGCAGGTTGTTGTGGCGCCGCCGCTGTCCTCGCTGATGGAAGGCCCGGCAACGCGTCCGGCCGCCCTTGTCATCGCCACCGCGACCGAAGAAGCCATCAGCGCCGAAGAAAAGGCCTTCCTCGGCTCCAAAAAGCAGCAGGAAGCCGTCACCAACTGGCTCTCCAAGCGCTACCGCGTGGCTGGCGATGCGACCAATATGCTGGTCTCGACCGCCTACCTGACCTCTCGTGAAATCAAGGTCGATCCGCTGCTGATCCTGGCCGTGATGGCGATTGAATCGGGCCTGAACCCGTTCGCCGAAAGCCCGATGGGCGCGCAAGGCCTGATGCAGGTGATGTCCAAGGTGCACACCGACAAATTCCAGGAAATGGGCGGCGTACAGGCCGCGCTGAACCCGGTGGCCAATATCCGCGTCGGCGCCATGATCCTGCGGGATTACGTGGCCAAAGGCGGCTCCGTGGAAGCCGGCCTGAAATCGTATGTCGGCGCGGCCGCGTTCGAATCCGATGACGGCTATGGCGCCCGCGTACTGGCCGAATACTCGCGCCTGAAGCAGGTCTCCGAAGGCAAGAAGGTGCCATACATCACCCCGCCGCAGATGGCCTCCGCCGCTGCCCCGGCGAAACCGAAGGAAGCGCCGACCACCGTCGCCCAAGCCGACAAGCAGATCAGCGCGGACAAGCTGGCCGGCCTGTAATCGCCAGCGGCCCCAGCACCGAGCCACCCACGGGTGGCTTTTTCTTCGCCTAAATAAAAGTCCCCCGTGGGGTCAGGAAGAAAAGTGGACATTGTCCACTTTTCTTCCTGACCCCACGGGGGACAACAAATTACCCTCCGCAAGGGAGGGCATTGCATGCTACGGCTGCTGCGCGAGGCTGCTTAGCGCTTCTTGTCCGCCGCCACTTCGTCGGCGCGCAGTTGGGCGGCCAGCTTGTCCAGCACGCCGTTGACGTACTTGTGGCCGTCAATCCCGCCGAAGGACTTGGTCAGTTCCACCGCTTCGTTGATCACGACACGGTAAGGGATCTCGACGTGGTTCTTCAGCTCGTACGCGCCGATCAGCAGCACGGCGTGCTCGATCGGGGACAGCTCGCCCACGCCGCGATCAACCAGCGACGTGAATTCTTCGCGCAGCTCGACCGATTGCTTGATGGTGCCGCGCAGCAGGTCGGCGAAGTACTCGCCGTCCGCCTTGTCGAAGCCATGGGCGCTGCGGATATTGTTGACGACCTTGGTCGCGTCTTCATTGTTCAGCAGCCACTGGTACAGACCCTGCAGCGCGAATTCGCGCGCGCGGTGGCGCGGCGTGCGGTTCTTGCTTGGGTTGGCGTGCGTCATATTGTCAGTCATATTCTTACCTTCTTGTTGAATTACTCGTCGTCGCCCTGATCCTGGTTCAGCTCTTCCAGGGCGATCGACAGGTTGGCCATTTCGACGGCGACGCGGGCGGCGTCGGCGCCTTTGATGGCCATGCGCACTTCCGCCTGTTCGTCGTTCTCAGTGGTCAGGATAGCATTGGCGATCGGGATGCTGTAGTCCAGGCCCACACGCGTGATGCCCGCGCCGGATTCATTGGACACCAGCTCGAAGTGGTAGGTCTCGCCGCGGATCACCGCGCCCAGCGCGATCAGCGCGTCGAACTGGTTGGACTCAGCCATCTTTTGCAGCACCAGCGGCACTTCCAGCGCGCCCGGCACGGTCACGTGCAGGATGTCTTCGTCTTCCACGCCCAGGTTCTTCAGTTCTTGCAGGCAGGCCGACAGCAGGCCGTGGCAAACGTCTTCATTGAAGCGCGCTTGCACAATACCGATGCGCAGGTTTTCGCCGGACAGGTTGGTTTCGTAGGTTGCTACGGTCATGGTGTACCTCTTTCTCAGGTTATCGGTTATCAGCCGCGTTTATTCAGTTAAGCGGCAGGTTTGGCCATGTAGCCGGTGACTTCAAGATTGAAGCCGGTCATCGAAGGCATCTTGCGCGGGCTGGCCAGCAGCTGCATCTTGCGTACGCCAAGGTCGCGCAGGATCTGCGCGCCAATGCCATAGCTGCGCAGGTCCATGCTGGCGGCGCGGCCGGTCGGGCGTACGTTCTTGTCCAGCGCTTCCAGCTGGCCGAACAGTTGCTCGGCGGTTTCGCCGCAGTTCAGCAGCACCATCACGCCCTGCTCCGACGCCTTGATCGCCTTCAGCGAAGACGACACGTTCCAGGAGTGGGTGGTGGCTTCGGTTTCCAGCAGGTCCAGGATGGAAACGGGCTGGTGCACGCGCACCAGCGACTCCTTGCCTGGCGCCATATCGCCGTGCACCAGGGCCAGGTGGGCGGCGCCGCTTGGCTTGTCGCGGAAAGCGATCATGCGGAAATCGCCGTGCGCGGTGCGCAGCGGACGTTCGGCGATGCGCTCCACCATGCATTCGTTCTGGCTGCGGTAGTGGATCAGGTCGGCGATCGTGCCGATCTTCAGGCCGTGTTCCTTGGCGAATTCCAGCAACTCCGGCAGGCGTGCCATGGTGCCGTCGTCCTTGATGATCTCGCAGATCACGGAAGCCGGCATCAGGCCCGCCATCGCAGTCAGGTCGCAGCCCGCTTCGGTATGGCCGGCGCGCATCAGCACGCCGCCCGGCACCGCGCGCAGCGGGAAGATGTGGCCCGGCTGCACGATATCGGTCGGCTTGGCGCCCTTGGCCACGGCCACCTGGATGGTCTTGGCACGGTCGGCGGCCGAAATGCCGGTGGTGACGCCTTCCGCCGCTTCGATCGACACGGTGAAGTTGGTGCCGAACGAGGTGCCGTTCTTGGCCGTCATCATGGTCAGGTCGAGCTGGTTGCAATGCTCTTCTGTCAAGGTCAGGCAGACCAGGCCGCGCGCGTGCTTGATCATGAAATTGATCGCTTCCGGCGTGACGTGTTCGGCCGCCAGCACCAGGTCGCCCTCGTTTTCGCGGTCTTCTTCATCGACCAGGATCACCATCCGACCGGCGCGCAGTTCGTCGACGATTTCTTGGGTGCTGGAAATGGACATATTTTTTCCTTTGATGTGAGGCACAGAGCGTTTCTTTGTTAACCCGCTATTTTAAAGGATTTGGAGCAAAACCGCCCCTGAAGCGCCGCCTTTAGGCTTTTTGGCCTAGACTGGTCCACTTCCCCACCCTGAAGGAGGCAGCGATGAAGACCAGTGGTTCGGCCGTCTGGAGCGGCGGCATCAAGGATGGACGTGGCGCGATCAGCACCGTGAGCGGCGCCCTGCAAAGCGCGCCTTACGGCTCTTCCAGCCGCTTCGAGGGCAAACCGGGCACCAATCCGGAGGAATTGATCGGCGCCGCGCATGCGGGCTGCTTCACCATGGCGCTGTCGCTGATCCTGGGCGAGGCGGGTTTGACCGCCGAAAAGATGGAAACCAAGGCTGAGGTAACTCTTGATAAGGTCGCGGACGGGTTCGCCATCACCGCCATCCACCTCGACCTGCGGGCCAAAATTCCAGGCGCCGACAAGGCCACCTTCGAGGAACTTGCCAATAAGGCAAAGATGGGCTGCCCGGTGTCCAAAGTCCTGAACACCAATATCACCCTCAGCACCACCTTGCTGTAATCCACTCGCCGGGGCGCCTCGCGTCCCGGCGATTCGAAAGGCTCAATTACAGGCGTTTGAAATAAGCTGCGCCTGCGGCCGGCAAAATAGCGCCCCCATTTGAGGAAAACGAGGAAGAAAGCCCGGTCGGATCAAGCAGCGGCGTTCAGCGACAGCATCCGCTCCACATAGCGCGCGATCAGGTCGATCTCGAGATTGACCTTCGAGCCCGCTTTCAGGTGCTTCAGCGTGGTGACCTGAATGGTGTGTGGGATCAGGTTGATCGAGAACTCGCAGCCGCTAGGCGTATCGTTGACGCGGTTGACGGTCAGCGACACGCCATTCACGACCACCGAACCCTTGTAGGCCAGGTATTTCGCCAGCTCGCGCGGTGCTTCGATCACCAGCTCGTGGGACTCGCCCACCGGCTCGAATTTACGCACCACGCCCAGGCCGTCAACGTGGCCGGAAACCAGGTGGCCGCCCAGGCGTTCGGCCAGGGTCAGCGCTTTTTCCAGATTCACTTCCGTGGTGGTGTCCAGGCCGACGGTCTTGTTCAGGCTTTCGCGCGAAACGTCGACGGTGAAGCCCGTGGCGGTTTTCTCGACCACCGTCATGCAGGCGCCGTTCAGTGCGATCGAGTCGCCCAGGCCGACGTCGGCCATCGGCAAGCCGCCGGCGTCCACGTCCAGGCGCACGCCTGCGTCAGCGCCACCTTCCAGCGGGGTTACGGTGTTGATTTTGCCGACAGCGGCGACGATTCCAGTAAACATAGTGGTCTTTAATGAGTGTTGAATCGGGCAAGGATACGCAAATCGGCGCCGACTTGCTTCACCTCGTGAAATTTCAGACTGTGCTTTCCGCTCAGCTCGGTCAGCGCCGGCAAGGCGAACATGCCTTGCGCATCGCCCAGCAGGGTTGGCGCCAGGTAGAGCAGCAGCTCATCCACGCAGCCTTCGCGGATCATGGAGCCATTCAGCTTGCCGCCGGCCTCCACATGCAGTTCGTTGATCTGGCGGCGCCCCAGCTCGCGCATCAGTTCTGGCAGGTCGACCTTGCCGTGGGCATTGGGCAAGACGATGATTTCGGCGCCCTTGTCGCGCAAGGCGGCTTCCTTTTCCGGATGATGGGCGGCGGCGATGATCCAGGTGCCCCCCCCTTCCAGCACGCGCGCCTGCGGGCTGATGTCCAGCTTGCTGTCGACCACGATGCGGCGCGGCTGGCGCGGCGTTTCGACGGCGCGCACATTCAGCTGCGGGTCGTCGGCCTTGACCGTGCCGATGCCGGTCAGGATGGCGCAGGCGCGGGCACGCCAGGCGTGGCCGTCGGCGCGCGCTTCCGGGCCGGTGATCCACTGGCTCTGGCCATTGTGCAGGGCTGTCATACCATCCAGGCTGGCGGCGGTCTTCATGCGCACCCACGGCAGGCTGCGGCGCATGCGGTGGAAGAAGCCGATGTTCATCTCATAGGCTTGCTCGGCCAGCAGGCCGCTGGCGACCTCGATGCCGGCGGCGGACAGGCGCGCCATGCCATTGCCGGCGACCAGCGGATTCGGGTCTTCCATCGCCGCGACCACCCGGCCCAGTCCTTCGCGCACCAGGGCGTCGGCGCAAGGCGGGGTGCGGCCATGGTGGCTGCAAGGCTCCAGCGTGACGTAGGCGGTGGCACCGCGCACGTCGTGGCCGCGGCGCTTGGCGTCTTTCAGGGCCTGCACTTCGGCATGATCCTGGCCTGGGGCTTGCGTCACGCCTTCGCCGATCACCACACCATCGCGCACAATCACGCAGCCGATGCGTGGATTCGGGGAAGTGGTGAACAGGCCTTTTTCCGCCCATTGCAAGGCCAGCTGCATGCCTTCGAGATCGCTGTTGATGTTCATATGCTTGCGCAGGTTGCCGGTTCCAGGGCCGGGTCGCATAGCCGCGCCCTGCCCTGCATATTGATCTTGATATTGCGCTGCTCGCCGGCCAGTTCAAGGGTAATGGTGCCAAAGTTGGCGGCATTCGGATGGCCGGCCCGGCAGCTGCGTCCTGCTACATTATATGCGACGTAAAACGGTGCCGTGGTGTCGGTGAAACTGGCCCTGACAGCCAGGCGCCCGGGGGGCGGCATATGCCTGGCCAGCACCTGCTCGCTCTCATCGGCACTGCGGTTGGCGTTGCTGTCGACGACAATCAGCCAGCCTCGCTGCAGATCGCCGTCCTTGGCCAGCAGCGTGACAACCCGGCGCTGGGAAATCGCCTGGACGCGGGTCTCATTGATCGCCGCCAGCAGGTCGGCGGAGGCGGCGCGCAGCTGGCGCCCGGTCAGTTCGCGGCTCATGTCAGGCAGCGCGGAGGCGAACAGGATGGACAGGATGGCGAGGGCGATCAACAGCTCCAGCAGCGTGAAGGCGGGCCGGCGCGTCGCCGCGCTTAACGCCAGCAGTTTTGCGCCGGGCCGGTGGCGAGGTGGAGACCGCTGCTGGTGAGAATGAGGCGTTCGCATTGCGGATCCTTGAAGCTGCTGTCGACATTGAGCGTGCCGGGAGTGGCGACAAGCTGGATGCAGTCGCGGATTTCCTGGCCATCGCAGGCCTTGCCCTCCAGCTCGTACGCACTGGAATGCGCCGCCCTGCCAGACCACCAGCGGAACTCGCCGGCCGCGGCAGCCAGATTGTTGGCCGAAAAGGCGACGTAGCTGTTGAAGCGCGTGAAATGGCGCTCCTGTTGCTGCATCAACTCCTGCAGGGTGGCCTGCGCCTCGCTGCGGCGCAGGCGCACCACGGCCCCGCTCCAGACCGGGACAGCGACCGCTGCCAGCGCCGCCGCGATGGCAATGGCCACCAGCACGCCCAAGAGGCTCTCACCCCGGCAACCGCGCCGTCTCATGGCGCACCCTCGCCGCCTGCGGCTTTGTGCAGCGCCTGCCAGTCCATGATTTCGCGCCAGCTGTAACGGCGAACGGGCGTCGCCGGCACATAACTGGCTTGCAGCACAGTCTCCGCGCCCGGTCGCGGCCCGAATCCCAGCACGGTGACGCGGTAGTAATGCGCGGGCGGTGCGCCGGCGGGCGTGTAGGCGACACGCTCCACAAGGTAGCGCGGCCGCCGGAATGGCAAGGCGCCCTGTCCCGCATCCATCCGCGCGCCGGTGAGCGCCCCATATTCCGTTCCGCCGCTGCCGGCGAGATCGACCACCTGCCAGGCTGGCGCTGTGCCGTTCGGCTCCGGGGATAGGACGTCGAGCGGCTGGCCCAGGCCAGCATTGATATCGCGTTCTGCATCCATCAGTGCATCCTCCGCAGCCTGGAAGGCAATCAGGCGGTCCCGCTCTGCCCGGGCGGCCTTCTCGCCCAGCATTGCCATCTGCGCCGCCGATGCGCCAATCGTCAGCGCCGTCAACAGCAGCAGCATCGTGACGGGAAGCGTGATGCCGCGCTGGTAAGCGTGCATGGCAGCCGTCCCTACAGGTTTCTCAACGCAACGGTCGCGGCGAACATGCGGCGTGCACGTCGCTGCATGGCCGCCGGCAGGCTGACTTCGTCGATGCGGGCGGCGGGGTCGGCGCCCGGCAGCAATCTGTAGCTTCCCAACAGGCTACCGGGGCGCGATGCGCGCTCCCCGTGCAACAGCAGCGCGACGCGAACCGAGACCACGCGGCGCCAGCTAGGCCGCATCGCTTTCTCGGCGGCGGGTAGAGCCGCGTCGCGGGCGTCGATATCGCTGGCGGTGAGGTAGAGATTGGGGATGTTGTCGCGCGGCGTATCGGTGTCGATGCCGTAGACGACATGAAACGCATCGACGCCGCGGATCACTGCGTCGGAGCCCCAGGCATGAGCGCCTTTGTACTTGCACCGCAGCTCGGCCACGCCATCACTGGCTTGCGCCAGGTAGAAGATACTCCATGCCCATTCACCGGCGGCACTGGGAAAGCCCGCGCAATTGAGCATGGCGCCACCGCCTTCGGCACCCGCGATCGCCGTTGGCGCGTAGCGAATGGCCAGCGCGTCGCTGCGATTAATTGCGGGCAAAGGCACGCCGAGACCGTCAGCGTCTGTCGCCACACCGGCGTTATCGCGCCCCTCCAGGGCCAGCGGCGCAACACCCGCGGCTGCAGCGCCCGGTTCGCCGGGATAGCCGGCCTGGCGCAATGCCTGCGTAATGATCGCCATTGCGAAGCGGCCGCTGTCATCGAGGCGGGTATTGGCGCCGTTGTGCAGGAAGTCGCCGTTCGACACGTGCAGGAGCGAGGCCGCGGCCAAGGCGACGAGCAGGCTGAGCGCCATGGCAACCAGCACCTCGGCAAGCGCCAATCCTCGCTGGCGCGCGCTCAAGGTACGCCTCCAGCGAGCGGCAGCGCCACTGGCAGCGCGATGCCGGGCATGGCCGTCGACGCATCACTGGCGCCGCCGGGAGTGCGGCTTCGCCAGCCGATCTTGATGACGAGCGGCGCCGCAGCGTCGCCGGAGCAAGGCCAGTGTAGTTGCCCATCCGCGGCGAGCGCGGCGTCGCGGCAAACCCGCGCACGGGCCGAAGGCAGCGAGGCCGCAAGCTGCCGCCGGAATTCATCCAGCTGGTACCGAACCAGAGCCGCAGCATCGCAGGGTGTGGCAGCGCAGGCCGGGGCGCCGGACAACGCCCCGGCTTGCGTGGCGTCGAACGCAAACCCCAGGTAAGCGGAAGACTGCGCGGCGTTGGCGCGGATATGGTCAGCGAGTGTGGCGGCGGCCTGCAGGGCTTCGCTCAGCAGGGCCGATTCCTGTCGCGTGCGCATGGCATGTGCCTGCATCGCCAGCGCGCCCACCAGCCCAACGGCCAGCAGCAACACGGCAACCAGCACTTCCACCATTGTAAATCCCATCGCCGCACGACGCATGGCGCAGCCCTCCCCTGCTGTTCAAGTTAGACAGCAGCGGGACGGCGGGTTTGAGAAATATCAAGCCTTGGGTTTGAGCTCTTGACCGTCACCAACTGCTTCGATCGCGTCCTGGAATTCAGCCAGGTCTTCGAAGTTCTTGTAGACGGAAGCAAAGCGGATATACGCCACTTTGTCGAGGCGCTTGAGCTCCTGCATGACAAGCTCGCCGACGAAGCCGGAATCGACTTCGCGCTGGCCGCTGGTCAGCAGCTTTTCTTCGATGGAGGACACCGCCTTGTCGACGGCCTCGGCAGCTACAGGGCGCTTGCGCAAGGCCAGCATCAGGCTGGCGCGCAGCTTGTCGGCAGAATACTCGGTGCGGCTGCCGTTTTTCTTGACCACATACGGCATGGTCAACTCAATCCGCTCCCAAGTCGTGAAACGCTTGTCGCAGTTCACGCAGCGCCGGCGCCGCTTGATGGCGTCCCCTTCCTCCGACACGCGGGTGTCGAGGACCTGGATATCATCGTGCTGGCAAAACGGGCATTTCATGGATTGATGGACTCTTCTTATTGAATGAAAAAACGCCGGACCTTTCGATCCGGCGCCTCGATAGTACCAACCGCGTGCTTAGGCGTAAACAGGGAATTTGTCTGCCAGCACTTTGACCGCGGCTTTCACGCGCTCGATGGTTGCCGCGTCGTGCGGGTTATCCAGCACGTCGGCGATCAGGTTGCCCACTTCTTCCGCCTCGGCTTCCCTGAAACCGCGGGTGGTGAAGGCTGGCGAACCCAAGCGGATGCCGGAAGTCACGAAAGGCTTCTGCGGGTCGTTCGGGATACCGTTCTTGTTGCAGGTCATGTGCGCCTGGCCCAGGATCGCTTCGGCTTCCTTGCCGGTCAGGTTCTTGGCGCGCAGGTCGACCAGGAACACGTGCGACTCGGTACCGCCGGAGACGATGCGCAGGCCGCGCTTGATCAGGGTCTTGGCCAGCACGTCGGCGTTCTTCACGACCTGTTCCTGGTAAGCCTTGAACTCAGGCGACAGCGCTTCCTTGAAGGCGACGGCCTTGCCGGCGATCACGTGCATCAGCGGACCGCCCTGGATGCCAGGGAAGATCGAGGAATTGATGATCTTCTCGTGCTCAGCCTTCATCAAGATGATGCCGCCGCGCGGACCGCGCAGGGACTTGTGGGTGGTCGAGGTCACGAAGTCGGCGTGCGGCACCGGGTTCGGGTACAGGCCGGCGGCGATCAGGCCGGCGTAGTGGGCCATGTCAACCATGAAGTAAGCACCGACAGCCTTGGCAACCTTGGCGAAGCGCTCGAAATCGATCTTCTTGGAGAAAGCCGAAGCGCCGGCGATGATCAGCTTAGGCTTGTGTTCCTTGGCCAGGGCTTCCATCGCGTCGTAATCGATGTCCTCTTCCGCGGTCAGGCCGTAGGACACCACATTGAACCACTTGCCGGACATGTTCAGCGCCATACCGTGGGTCAGGTGGCCGCCTTCGGCCAGCGACATACCCATGATGGTATCGCCCGGCTTCAGGACCGCGAAGAACACACCCTGGTTAGCCTGCGAGCCGGAGTTCGGCTGCACGTTGGCCGCTTCGGCGCCGAACAGCTGCTTCACGCGGTCGATCGCCAGTTGCTCGACGACGTCCACGTACTCGCAGCCGCCGTAGTAGCGCTTGCCTGGGTAGCCTTCGGCGTATTTATTGGTCAGCTGGGAGCCCTGGGCTTCCATCACGGCTGGCGAAGTGTAGTTTTCCGAGGCGATCAGCTCAATGTGGTCGTGCTGGCGCTTGTTCTCGTTCTGGATGGCGGCAAACAGCTCCGCGTCGACGTTGGCGAGGGTGTGATCTTTTGCGAACATGAAATTACTCCAGTTTTTAAGGCAGATTGGATCGAATCGGGAGCCAAAAGTGACAGGGCAGCCGAATCGTGCATTCCATCGTGGCTGCCCAGGCGAACGGCTGTTTGAAATCTCACGTTCCCCGGTGGTTGCCCACCTCTCGCCGGCAGCGCAAGCGCCGGGCCGGTTTTTCGCCAGTTACGTGAGACCGTAATGGAGCCAAGATTGTATGTTAAGTATGAGTTAAGGGCAACGGTTGTGCCGCTTTCACCTAGATTCGGGGTCAGGTCTGTCATTTGGACACGCAAGCAGCTTCTTTGACATTTCTCAATACGCGATTTCGGCTGTTTTCGCGTATTGAGAAAGCTCAAACGTTAGCGCTACCTGTCCAAATGACAGACCTGACCCCGGATTTCGGCATACAATCCCTCTCGTTAACATTGGGAGTTCGACCATGATCGTGTTAGTTACCGGCGCTACCGCTGGTTTTGGCGCCGCGATGGCGCGCGTTTTCGTCAACAACGGCCATCAGGTGATCGCCGCCGGCCGCCGTGCCGAACGCTTGCAAGCCTTGACCGCCGAACTTGGTCCGAACTTGCTGCCGGTTACACTCGATGTGACCGACAAGGACGCTATCCACTCCGCCCTGGCGACCCTGCCCGCTGGCTGGCAGGAAATCGACGTCCTGATTAATAACGCCGGCCTGGCCCTTGGCGTCAAAGGCGCCCAGGAGTCTTCGCTGGACGATTGGGAAACCATGATCGCCACCAATTGCACCGGCCTGGTTACCATTACCCGCGCCGTCTTGCCTGGCATGGTGGAGCGCGGCCGCGGCACCATCATCAACCTCGGCTCCGTCGCCGGCGCTTATCCTTACCCGGGCGGTAATGTTTACGGTGCCACCAAGGCTTTCGTCGAGCAGTTCACCTTGAACCTGCGTGCCGACTTGATCGGCACCGGCGTGCGCGCCACCAATATCGCGCCCGGACTGTGCGGCGGCACCGAATTCTCCAACGTGCGCCTGAAGGATGATGCGGCTGCGGCCAAGGTCTACGAGGGCACCACCCCGCTGACCGCCGACGATATCGCGCACACGGCTTTCTGGATTGCAACATTGCCACAACACATCAATGTGAATTCAATAGAATTAATGCCGACGTGCCAAGGTTTCTCGCCATTTGCCATCAAACGCAGCTAAAATGCCGCCGCTCTGGTAAGGGAAAACCGTAAGCAATTGTTACTGGATTGTGCAATTTGCGACTGGGCCGTTTCATTTGACGTAAAATGTTGCCGATTCTCACTTAGTAGCTATTCTATCTATGTCGTCTGAGTTCACCTGGGAAGTCCGCGTCTATTATGAGGACACGGACGCCGGCGGAATTGTCTATTACGCGAACTATTTGAAGTTCTTCGAGCGCGCGCGCACTGAATGGTTGCGCTCCCTCGGCGTTAACCAGGACATCCTGCTGCGCGATCACGACGCGATGTTTGTTGTCAAAAATGTCAGCGCGGACTACCAAGCGCCGGCACGACTGGACGATGTAATAAAATTGACGCTTCGTATTGCTAAACTGGGCCGCGCTTCGATCCAGTTTGAACAGGAGGCGTGGTGCGGCGACCGCCTGCTGAATACTGCCCACGTGAAGGTTGGCTGCGTCGATTCAGCCCTGCGCCCACGCGCCGTGCCGGATGCCGTTGCGGCCCGCATGCGCGCACAATAATTAGATTGAGAAACAATGAACGTCACCCAAGACCTTTCTTTCATCGCCCTCATCACCAACGCGCACCTGATCGTTCAGTTGATCATGGCGCTGCTGCTGGCGGTATCCATCATTAGCTGGACCTATATTTTCAAGAAGCTGTTTGATGTGCGCAGCGCGCGCAATCAGACCATCGAATTCGAGAAGACCTTCTGGGCCGGCGGCAACCTGCATGCGCTGCACGCCAGCGCCGGCAATAACCGCGCCAGCAGCGGCGCCCTGGCCCGCATTTTCGAAGCCGGCATGGGTGAGTTCATCAAAGGCAAGCAAGCCGCGGCCACCAGCCGCGATATGAATATGGGCGATGTGCTCGATGGCGCCCGCCGCGCCATGCGCGCCGCCTTCCAGCGCGAGATGGATGCCCTGGAAGCGCACTTGGCGTTCCTGGCTTCGGTCGGTTCCGTCTCCCCTTACATCGGCTTGCTCGGTACCGTGTGGGGCATCATGAACGCTTTCCGCGGCCTGGCCAATGTGCAGCAGGCTACCCTGTCGGCTGTGGCGCCCGGTATTGCCGAAGCGCTGATCGCGACCGCGATCGGCCTGTTCGCCGCCATCCCGGCCGTGGTGGCATACAACCGCTTCTCGCACGATATTGACCGCCTGGCGATCCGCTTCGAGAGCTTCGTTGAAGAGTTCTCGAACATCCTGCAGCGCCAGTCCCGTTAAAAGGCGAAACTGAAGATGGCTTCCTCCTTCTCCAGCAGCATGCGCGGCAGCCGCGGCGGCCGCAAACTGAAGTCCGAGATCAACGTCGTGCCTTACATCGACGTGATGCTCTGCCTGCTGATCATCTTCATGGTGATGCCGACCTCGAACAACCCGAGCTCGATCGACCTGCCGCACGCCGACAAGGCCTCGCGCGCGCCCGATGCCTACATCATGGTGCAGGTCAAGCCGAACAGCTCGCTGTCCATCGGCATCGCCGGCAAGTCGGCCGAAGCGCCGGAAACCGAGCCGAACCGCGACGCCCTGGTGCGCAAGCTGCGCGCCCTGCATGAACACTATCCCGAATACCCGGTGATGATCGCCGGCGACAAGGAAAGCAAGTACGACGATGTGATCCAGCTGATTTCCGAAGCGAAGAAGATGGGGATTAACCGCGTTGGCTTGGCGGCAAAGTAAGGCATGGCAATGACGATGGCAGATGCAGGCGGACCTTACCGTGTGCCCAAACGGCACGGCGGTAGCCGTGCGTTTGCGCTCGCAGTGGTAATGCATGGCGTGCTGTTTGCGTTCCTGTGGGTGGGCATTCGCTGGAATAATGATCCGACCGGTGTCGATGCCGAGATCTGGGATGTAACGACGCAAATGGCCGCGCCAAAGGCACCTGAACCGGCGCCCGAACCCGAGCCGGAGCCGCCTGCGCGCGAACCGGAGCCAGTGGCGCCGCCGCCGGAAGTGGCAAGGCCACTGCCGAAGGAACCGGATATCGCGCTGGAAAAGAAGAAGAAAGAGAAAGAAAAGAAAGACGCGGAAGACAAGAAGCTGGCCGAGCTGAAGAAGAAGCTGGAAGACGAGAAGAAGCGCCTGGCCGACCTGGATCAGCAAGACAAGCTCAAAAAGCTGGAAGAAGAAAAAGCCAAGAAGCAGGCTGAACTGAAAGAGAAGGAAAAGCTGGCCAAAGCCCGCGCTGCAGAAATGCAGCGCATTATGGGTTCGGCCGCAGCCGGCTCCACCGGCACGGCAGCCCGGTCCACCGCTCCGCGGTTGGACGACGGCTATAAAGCTGCGATTGTGACGAAAATCCGAAGCTTCCTGAACTACCCAGGCCAGGACGATGTCGAAGCCGTCTACACAATCACCCAGCTGCCGACCGGTGAAGTATTGGGCGTCCGTAAAGTGAAATCGAGCGGCGTTCCGGCGTACGATACCGCGATCGAAAACGCGATCCGCAATGCCTCCCCGCTTCCCAAGCGCAAGGATGGCAGCGTAGAGCGTGAGATTACGGCGACCTTCAAACTCAAGGAAATGCGGCAATAAGGATTTTGAGAATGATGAACAAAGCTAAATTGATGTTCGTAATGGCCGGCACGGCGTTCGCGCTGTCGGCACAGGCGCAGCTGCGCGTCGAAATTTCCGGCGTGGGCAGCAACCAGATCCCTGTGGCCATCGGCCCATGCGCAAACGAAGCCGCGGCTCCAGCCCAGATCTCGGAAGTCATCAAGGCCGACCTGATCCGCAGCGGCATGTTCAAGATCATCGACGTCACGCCGACCACCAACCTGACCCAGGTCGACGCCACCAGCCTGAAGTCGCTCGGCGTCGAGGCCCTGGCCGCCTGCGCAGTGCAGCCCGCCGGGAATGGCTATTTCGAGGTGCAGTACCGCCTGATCTCCACCCAGGGCAAGGACCTGTCGGCGCTGAAAACCCAGGTGCCGAACCAATACGGCCGCCTGGCAGCCCATAAGCTGGCCGACGATATCTATGAAAAGCTGACCGGCTTCAAAGGTATCTTCTCGACCCGTATCGCCTACGTGGTCCAGCAAGGCAAGCAATACCGCCTGGAAGTGGCGGACGCCGATGGCGAGAACGTGATCCCTGCCCTGACTTCGACCGAGCCGATCATTTCGCCGGCCTGGTCGCCGGACGGCACCAAGGTCGCCTACGTTTCGTTCGAACAGCGCAAGCCGGTCGTGTACGTGCAGAACCTGGTCACCCGCCAGCGCACCGTGGTCGCCAACGAGAAGGGAAACAACTCCGCGCCGGCCTGGTCGCCGGACGGCAAGCGCCTGGCCGTGGCACTGTCCAAGACCGGCAACACGCAGATCTTTATCGCCAACGCCGACGGCAGCGGCCTGCATCGCCTGACCAACGGCAGCACCATCGACACCGAACCGCAGTTCAGCGCCGACGGCCAGTACGTCTATTTCACCAGCGACCGCAGCGGCGGCCCGCAGATTTACCGCATGAGCGTCAACGGGGGCGAAGCCCAGCGCATGACGTTCGGCAGCTCGTACAATATCAGCCCGCGCGTTTCCGCAGACGGCAAAACGCTGGCTTATATTTCGCGGCGCGATGGCGGCGCCTTCCAGTTGTTCACCTTGGACCTGGAATCCCGCCAGGAGCAACGCCTGTCCGACACCACCAGCGACGATTCGCCAAGCTTCGCTCCGAATGGCAAGTACATTCTGTACGCCACTCAGAACGGCGGCCGCCGCTCGCTGGCAGTGGCATCGACAGACGGCCGGGTTAAGCAGCGCTTGAGTATTCAGGCGGGCAATATCAAGGAACCCACTTGGGGCCCTTTCATGAAGTGAAGAAGTAAAGAAGTAAGAGAAGTAGCACCTTTAACGACCAGGAGAAATAAAAATGCGTAACGTAAAACACGTAGCCTTCATCATCGGTACCGCCGCCATGCTGGCAGCTTGCTCGACCCCACCAGCTCCACAAAAGCCAGTTGAAGTCGTTGAGAAGCCAGTTGAACAGCCAAAAGTGGTTGAGCAGCGCGCCGTGGAACCAGTGAAAGCCGAAGTTGACGAACTGGACATCCCAGGCGGCAAGCTGGCCAACCGTTCCGTGTACTTCGACTTCGACAGCTACGTCGTGCGTGAAGATGGCAAAGAAGTGGTGCAGAACCACGCTGCTTACCTGGGCAAAAACCAGCGC
Organism: Pseudoduganella violaceinigra DSM 15887; assembly: GCF_000425385.1. GTDB lineage: Bacteria > Pseudomonadota > Gammaproteobacteria > Burkholderiales > Burkholderiaceae_D > Rugamonas > Rugamonas violaceinigra. Next base: position 544,577 of record NZ_KE384357.1, read on the forward strand.
GCCATCCTGATCCAAGGTAACACCGACGAACGCGGCGGCTCCGAGTACAACCTGGCCCTGGGCCAGAAGCGCGCTGAAGCAGTGCGCAAGTCGATGGCCGCCCTGGGCGTGCCGGAAGCGCGCATGGAAGCCGTGTCCCTGGGCGAAGAGAAGCCTAAGGCAGAAGGCCACAACGAAGAAGCATGGTCGCAAAACCGCCGTGCCGACATCGTTTACAAAGCTAAGTAATCCACTAGCTTAACAATGCCGCACAAGGGGCAGCGCGCAGTTTATACTGCGCCCTGCCCCATTTCTTTTTTTGTGCAAGGAAGAAAAATGAAATTCACCAAGTCTGCCCTGATGGCAGCCCTGTTCGCTGCCACCCTGCCCCTGACCGCATCCGCCGGCCTGTTCGACGATGACGAAGCGCGCAAGGCCATCATGGACCTGAAGTCCAAAGTCGCCAAGCTGGAAGCGGACCTGAAGAACCTGATCGATACCAAGACCGACAAGAGCGCGACCTTGGACATGATCTCGCAACAGGACCAGCTCCGCGAAGAAGTTGCACGCCTGCGCGGCCAAACCGAAATCCTGCTGAACGAAATCCAGGTGGCGCAAAAGCGCCAGAAGGACTACTACACCGACCTCGACGCGCGCCTGAAAAAGCTCGAGCCGCGCCAGGTGACCATCGACGGCCAGACCTCCTCGGTCAATATGGATGAACAGAACGCCTACGACACGGCGATGGCGCAGTTCAAGAGCGGCGACTACAAAGGTGCCGCCAGCGCACTGCAGGACTTCGTGAAGCGCTTCGGCGCCTCGGCCTATGCCTCCAATGCCCAGTACTGGCTGGGCAACGCCTACTACGCCCAGGGCGACTGCAAGAACGCCATCTCGGCGCAGCAAGTCGTTGTGAAGACCTGGCCGGACAGCCAGAAGGCGCCGGACGCCATGCTGAACATCGCCAGCTGCCAGACCGAGCTGAAGGCGGCGAACAATGCCAAAAAGACATTACAGGACCTGATCAAGAACTACCCCGGTACGCCTGCCGCCGCCACGGCCAAGGATCGTCTGAAAGGCAAATAAAAAGTTCTGGCGAGCATTTGACAGCTGGGCCGGTCCAGCCTATAATCTCGCTTCTTCTTTCGACGGGTCGTTAGCTCAGTTGGTAGAGCAGCGGACTTTTAATCCGTTGGTCGCAGGTTCGAGCCCCGCACGGCCTACCATTCGAATAGAGGAACCTTGGGTCGTTAGCTCAGTTGGTAGAGCAGCGGACTTTTAATCCGTTGGTCGCAGGTTCGAGCCCCGCACGGCCTACCAAGATACGCAGAGAAGCCCACGAATTTCGGTTCGTGGGCTTTTTTGTTTCTGGTCGCTCTCTGGTCGCTTGCTTCGCTGAGGGGCAGTAGTCCCGCCCTCCCTGCACACTTCTCGATTTTTCCGCCACTACCACACGCTCTGCCGATCACCAAAACTTGGCGGCTAGAGCTCCAACGATATCGCGATTCTGATCGAGCTGTGGCTTGTCGACCTTAAAGCGCTGACCAGCTACGCTCAGCGAGCCCGATTGCATCGAGACAAACGGGGTGCCTCGGGCAAACGCAACCACACCAGCAGTCTGGAAATCCTTAATTTCCTCGATTCCGCTTGCGACGGAATCAAAGGTGAAGTACTCAGGGTTGTCCTTTACCATCGCATCTAAATCGTGAGCCAATATCAGACACGGACAGCCCTCCTCCATCCACCACAACGCTTCTCCTTGTTGCGAACGAGACCGGAAATGGACCGGACGTCCCGATCAGCACTTCCTCCCAAGACCACACCGTAGCGATACGTCATGCACCTTGCCAGTCATAAGCCGCCACAGTTGCATTACTTCGGCCGGAGGGGAGCCACGGATTTGAACTCCTTGGTCGACGGGAGTTCCTTGCGATTTCTCAGGACAATTGCAAAAATCCAAACGGAAGACGACATCGGAAAACGACTGCGCTACACTAGTAGTAACAGATTTGCGCAATGGGAGAGGCTGATGGACCCCGTTCAAGATGCCGTAGACCAGGCCGACTTAAGCTCAGCGCTTGAGGAACGTCGCTGTCGGCGGATGGCTGCCCTTAAGGCGGCCGAAGGATTGTGGAAGAACCGCGCCGACATTCCTCAAGATGGTGTCGAATACCAGGATCAACTGAGGGATGAATGGCGTTGATTCTCTTCGATACAAATATCTTTGTCGATATGCTCAACGGCGTTCACGAGGCAACCGTCGAGCTCGGAAACTACGACAATCCAGCGATCAGCGTCATCACCTACATGGAGCTGCTTTCCGGTGTTACTACGCGCCCGCAGGACACTCCAGTCCTTGAAGCCGTGCTGTCTGAATTCATTGTGCTACATATAGACCTACAGGTTATAGAGAGCACAATTGCCATTCGCGGCAAGAGCTTAATGACGCCGCCAAAAATCAAGCTCCCCGACGCAATCATTGCTGCAACAGCCTTGTCGCATCAAGTGCCACTTATCACCAGGAACAGCAAGGACTGAGGTGTACTGTCAATAGCGGACACTCTTGTTTCAAGCCGCCTGCAGCTGTTTGCTGAATTGTTCTGCAAATAGTGCTGGAGGAAGGTAG
>NZ_KE384358.1:0-69292 GCF_000425385.1 Pseudoduganella violaceinigra DSM 15887
CGTCCAGCGCGAAGAATTCGCTGCGCGTTTCATACTGGCGAGGGTTGCGCGTGCTGCGGATGTAGCCGCTGTCGTAGCTGTGGGTGGTGACCAGCGGACCCAGTTCGCTGTCTGCGACCGTGCGGGCTACGCGGCCCAGGGCGTCGTGCTCGGTGCTGACGCCGGGCACCGTGGCGTCGACACTGCTCACCGTGCGCTGCGGGTAGGACTCAAGCACTTGTTGGCCGCCGGAGTCAAAACGGCGCACCGTGTATCGGCTGGTGTTGCCAGGGTCGGCGGCGTCGTAGATACGCGTGAGCGCAGGGCGCAGCAGCCCGTCGAAGTGCACTTCTTCGGTTTGGTTGCCGGTTTGCGTCACCCGCATCCAATGCGTGCCATTCAAGCCGTAGGCGCTGCCCGACTGGCTGAAGGTTTGCGTGGTGGGCGCCCAGGCAAGCGTGTCGCCAGCAGGATGGTTGGTCAGCTTGAGGCGGCCCATGGCGTCGTAGTCGTAGCTGCTCTGGAAGCCGGCTGGGTCGGTCGTGGAAGCGATCAGGCCATTGTTATTCACCACAGCGCTTTCGCTGCTGCCTTCCGGGTAGGCCACGTTTTGCGCAATGCCCAGCTTGTAGTTGCTGTAGGTGGTGGTGCTGTAATTGCCGTCTTTGCGATGCCACAGCGTGCCGTCGCCGTAGTAGTCCAGCGATTCCAACTGCAAGCCGAAGGCTTGGCGGCCAGTCAGGCTGGCGTGGACTGGGTGATAGCCGTAGTTCGCCATCTGCGTGCTCGTCGACACTTCGGTGACTGTCGCAGTCTGGCCAATCACCCATTTACTGGTGTTGTCGTGATAGGTGTGCAATTCACTGCGGCTGTAGCCAAGGCTGCTGGAGCGTGTGATGGCCAATGGCCGGCCCCAGGCGTCGAAGTCGCCCAGTGCAGGATCAACTCGCCAGACAAAGTTGACGTCCTGCTGGACGGTGACCTTTTCGTCCAGTGGCGTGAGGTGGGACGCCAGCTCGCCGTTGCCGCGCGACTGGTAGCTGTAACCGAGCGGCTGGACATAGTTGGCGGGAGCCTTAGGGCCACGATAGCTCATGTAGACCGTGCGCAAGGGATAGCCGCCGCTGGTGGCGGCCAGGTCGTGCAGGCCGCTTTCGGTCTTCAGCAGCTTGCCTTCGTTCACACGGAAGCGGTTGCCGAAGGTGTAGCGCGTCACATTGCCTTCCGGGTCCTGGACGTTGACGACCTTGCTGTCCAGGCAAAGCTGAGCAGACGGTTCGTCAAAGCTGGCGTTGGGTGGGCCGTAGAAATTTCGCCATGTGAGCGGCGAAAGGCCCGCGCCGCTGATGGTCTTGGTCTGCAGCGCAAGGGTGTCGAAGTACATCGGATAGTGCAGATGCGGACTTTGCGTCCGCTCGTCGTCGCACTGGCGATATACAAAAGAGCGGCCATGGGTTACCGGCGCCAGCGTGAAGGTGCCTGTCGCACCGGAGGGGTGGGTCATGCTGGCGGTGAACGCAGACGGCTGGTACATCGGCGGCGCAGTGCACCCACCATCGTTGATGTAGGAGATGGTTTGCTGCAGGTTGGCCATTTCGCCAACTTGCCACGCACTGCCATCTTGCTGCACGACGCTGCCTAGGGTGTTGCCTGAGTAGTTGTAAGTCCAGGTCCGGCTGCCATCGCTCACGGTGCTGATCTTGCCGCCGCTCCAGTTGATGGTGAGTTTGCGGCCATCGCTAGCGGTAATGGTGTTGAGTTGCCAGCGGTTGACCGGATCGTAGACGTAATTCACCGTGTTGCCGAATTTGTCGGTCACCTGGGTCGGCATGATCCATACTTCCACCCTATCCAGCACATTGCCGTCGGCAATCATTGGCTGGGGCGCCGGCGCCTTGCCGTCGACCGGCAACACCATCGCAAACGACTCCGGCGCACTGCTCGCCTTTTCCAGCGGCGTCATGCCACGAACGGCCATCCAGTCGAAACGGTATTGTGTGCCATCAGGGCTGATCGCCATGAATCCTTCGCCGGATTCGTTGGTCGCGCCGGGCGACTGCAGCGTCACGCCGCATCGCAGGGTCCACATGCCAGTTGTAATCAGCGGGTCGGCGGTACCAGTGAAAGCGCCGTTACGCTGAAGGATTTCCTGGTCCCCTGCCCCGGGTACATACAGGAAGCTGCCGTGCCAGTATTCCGTGCCGTTCCATGTGCTCCGGGAACCCCAGCTGCCGGTCACGGTCGGCGGCACCCCAAAGCCCGAACAGCGCGATCCAGTCGGCGTCGACGGCTTGGTCCATTTTGACGCGCTGGAGAATGTGCCGTGCAGGTGGGGGATGTCGTAGTCCCAATTGCCAAATGCCTTGGCAGCTTGTATCTCCGCCCCGGTTTCCAGCCGCCGCCCCATGCTCACCTGGAGCGCGTTGTTGCTCGGCAGGCTGACGTCGGTCTGCGTGAACTCCAGTCCGCCGGTGTACATGCTGACTTTGTCGCCAAAGAGATCCGGACCGAGCGTCGTCATGCCGGTTTGGGAGCGAATTAACTTGCCGGATTCGGCATAGATGCTGGTCGAGGCCAGCGCAGATGGGAACACGCTGGCTAAGATGGCGCCTGCTGCCGCAGCTGCGACGGCGCGAGTAGCCATGGTGAGTCGCATGGTTATCCTTTTCATGACGATTAGTTGCAGTAGGCCGGCGCGGCCTGTGTGGTCATGGTGTCCTGCAGGGTGACGCTGCCCGCCGGGCCGGCCGCGGTCCAGGTGCAGACGGCGGGAGCTCCGGCCCATTCAGGCTTGGCTATGGCGGAGAACTGGCCTGCATTGCGCAACACAACGGAATAATTCGCATCGCTGCACTGCATGGTGACGCGGGTGGCATTGGTGGAGCTCCACGTGACGGTGTAGTTTTCGCCCGAAGTCAGGGTTGTTGGCGCATGCGATACATTGAGCGTCGGTGCTCCTGCCGCCGCGGCAAGCACATCGACCCGAACATTAGCGCTTGGGTTGCCAAAGGCTCCGGATACCGGCTCGGTCATTTGCCATTGCAGGTTATAGGCGCCGGCGGCTACCGGCGCCTTGACGATCGCCACAAACTGGGCGTTCTGGCCTGGCAATACGACGCCGGACAAGGGGACGCGATTGAGACCCCACGTAATGTTGTTGGCGGGGCCGGTGGTGCCCAGCTGCGCATTGTTCGCGGCGGACCAGGCCAATGCACCGGTGTTCTTCATGGTCACCGAGACCTGGTAGGTCTGCCCTGCGATCATGGTGCTGGGGACGCTCTGGATCACAAACTCCGCTCCGTAGCCGGCGGTGGCCATCATTTCAGTCGCCGTGCTCGTGCCGCCGGGCCCGGACGCGCTCCAGATGCAGGTGGATGGATAGCCGACCCATGCGGCGCTGGCGGTGCCAGAGGAAGCACCGCTCAGCGCCATGCTGTCGTTGGAGGTGAAACCTGTCCCATTGGCGGTACATACGCGCGAAAGGCTGGTAGCGTTCGAGGTGCTCCAGTTCAGCGTAAAGGATTGGTTAGCCTGCATGGTGGACGGCGTCCGGCTGACCGAGATCTGTGGTGGCTGCGGCGGTTGGACCTTGATACTGTAAACGCCGGTCTGCTGCCCAAACCATTCGACTGATTCACGCAGCATGCCCCATTGGGCTGTATAGATGCCGCTCATTGCGGGCGCCGTGATGTAAAAGCTAAATGTTGCAGCGCCATTCGGGGCGACGCTTGAAGGTAATGGCACGCGGTGGCCACCCCAGGTCATCGCATCGCCGACAAATCCCAGTTGGTAACCATCAGCGGCGGACCAGGTAGTGTTGCCGGTATTTGTCAGGGTGACCGATACCAGACGTGCCTCGCCGGGCCGCATGAGCAACGGCGGTGCACTCACCGCGCCTAGAGCAGCATCGTTTTTCGGCACAACCACATTGATCATATAGACTTGGGTCGTTGAGCCGAAAAAACCGCCCCCATCGTACATCATTTGCCAAGCAAACGGATAAGTCCCCGGCGTTGTTGGAGCAACCAGGGTTGGCTGCAGCGCAAGCACATCATTGAATCGGATGGTGCCGCCGAAGTCCAGCCTGGGTTGGCCCCAATAATCGTACAGTGAGCCGACGTGATAGGAGTAGCCAGTCCAGACTGGATTACCCATATTGCGGAAGCTGATTTTAGGGGTGAAAGTTTGCCCAACGAACAATGTTGTCGGCACCCAGATGTTGAACGGCGCAGCATCCGGCGTCTGGTCCTCGGGGTCGGGCGGTGTCGCAATGGCGGGGCGAACCGTCCCGGGCTTGCCAGCCTGCGCTCCTCCGATGGCGCCCAAGTTTAATGCTGCAAAACACAACCACAATGCGAAAAGCCGCCAGCGGCCGGCAAACTTCTTCTGCCCAGACATCCTGATTCCATGCTCTTAATTATTTTTTAGCATAGTAGTCCATCTGACAATTAATTACAAATAAATCATCGAAGCTCTCTGCACAAATATTCGTTGTCGTTTGGCGTTGCTAGGAATTCATTGGGAGGAGCGGTGGGCTTCGTGATTGTGGTGCATGATGGCCTCCGCGATTTAGTCTATTCGGTTTGGCCTAATAAGGCTTGATCGATATCAAGTGATGTCGGGGTAACTCAACGGTCCGACAATTTTCCGGGGGATTATCTCTCCTGCAGTCCCGCCTCCTGTAGGTTCATAGCCTATCGGGGGTTCGAATCCCCCTCTCTCCGCCAGGATTCAAAAAGCCCTTGTAAATCAAGGGCTTTTTTTTGGCTATCGGATCCGTAAACAGACAAGCTCAACTTCAGTAGTGGGGGCGTGGAATTGTTTTGGAATTTTTGCGCTGACAAGCACTCTAGTCACTAAAGGCCGATAGGCATGTGGGTCGACTAGAAATTTCTAGGTGGCTTCCGTAGGCATGGGCCTCGTTTTCGGATGCGAATGTCGTTGTGTAAATCCCATTGGGCAAGAGCTTGTGCTTGATGCGCAGCTCGTACTTATTGCCCCGTTTTCTCACCATTGCCATTAGCTTCTCCAAGAGTCGGGTAGCAAGGTGACAAATAACTCGCGTCAACGGCCAACCCGCTTCAACTCGCATAAACGGCCAAACGAGGCCGTTTCAGGGTAGCGGTGCTACCCGAATGGGGTAGCAACGAGGTGGTATGAGGGTATTTGAACGTAAAAAAGCCGGGAAGTTCCCGGCTTTTCGCAAGCTAAGTGCTTGATTTTTTTGGAGGCGAGGGCCGGAATCGAACCGGCGTACACGGCTTTGCAGGCCGCTGCATAACCATTTTGCTACCCCGCCGAAGGGGTTTCAGAGCCGCGGCAGGTCGCGTGTCTCTTGGAATTCTGGAGCGGGAAAAGAGTCTCGAACTCTCGACCTCAACCTTGGCAAGGTTGCGCTCTACCAACTGAGCTAGCGCCTGGGTTTGAAATACCTGGAGCGGGAGAAGAGTCTCGAACTCTCGACCTCAACCTTGGCAAGGTTGCGCTCTACCAACTGAGCTACTCCCGCATTTCAGAGGAACCGCATTATCGCAGAAACATTCTCATATTTCCAGCGATTATTACCGCTGAGTTGCTGATGACTTTTTGGAGCGGGAGAAGAGTCTCGAACTCTCGACCTCAACCTTGGCAAGGTTGCGCTCTACCAACTGAGCTACTCCCGCTTCGCATCGCTGCGTTGTCATCAACAGCAGGCCAGCATTATAGATGATCTACCGGCACTGTCAAGGGGCAACATTGTTATTTACGATAACGTGCCCGAGCGCTCCTTGATCATGGGCCACGCCTTCTTCAGGTAATAGAACATGGACCACACGGTCAGCACGCTTGCCAGCCACAGCAGCATGTGCCCAAGCACCCGGGTATCGATGGCGCCGAACAGCACGTCCTGATACAGCAGCAGCGGGATGGCCGTCATCTGGGCGGCCGTCTTGATCTTGCCGATCGAATGCACCGCCACCGATTTCGAGGCGCCGATCTGCGCCATCCATTCGCGCAGGGCGGAAATCGTGATTTCACGGCCAATGATGATCAAGGCCAGGATCGGGTGCCAGGGGTCGAGCCTCAGGTTCACGATCACCAGCAGGGCTGCGGCCACCATCAGCTTGTCGGCGACCGGGTCGAGGAAGGCGCCGAAAGCCGAGGTCTGGTTCCAGCGGCGGGCGAGGAAACCGTCGAACCAGTCCGTCACCGCGGCGACGATGAAGATCAGGGTCGCGGCGAGATTGTGTTCGTGGACGGTGAGCCAGGTTTCAGGGAGATAGAACACACCTACGACCAGGGGAATCAGCGCGACGCGCAACCAGGTCAGCAGGATCGGGAAATTGAAAGGCATATGCGGTATATAGGAATTGTAATGACGCGCCGCTAGTGTATAACGGCGGCGCATGCAAAGCCACCCTAGTGCAACTGCCGGTAGATTTCCTCTGCCAGGGTGTCGGAAATACCCTCCACCGACTTCAGGTCTTCGATGCTCGCATTCATGACGCCTTTCAGGCCGCCGAAGCGCGACAACAGCTTCTGGCGCCGCTTGGCGCCAATGCCTTCAATCTCTTCCAGGCGCGACGTCTGGCGGGCCTTGGCGCGCTTGGCACGCATGCCGGTGATGGCGAAGCGGTGCGCTTCGTCGCGAATCATGGCCACCAGCATCAGGGCCGCGGACTCCTTGCCCAGCTCCTGCGGCTCGCGGCCATCGACGAACACCAGCGTCTCCAGACCGACGCGCCGGCCCTCGCCTTTGGCCACGCCGACGATCAGGCCGATATCCAGACCCAGTTCGACAAATACCTGGCGCGCCATTTCGACCTGGCCCTTGCCGCCGTCGATCAGCACCACGTCCGGCATCACGCCGTCGCCGCCCGCCACTTTCTCGTAGCGGCGCGTCAGCACCTGGCGCATGGCGGCGTAGTCGTCGCCCGGCGTGATGTCGTTGATGTTGTAGCGGCGGTATTCGCCGTTCTGCATCTGGTGGTGATGGAACACCACGCAGGAGGCCTGGGTCGCCTCGCCGGCCGTGTGCGAAATGTCGAAGCATTCCACCCGCAGCGTATCGAGGTCTTCGTTTTCCAGTCCCAGCACTTCGGCCAGCGCGCGGGTGCGGGCCTGCTGCGAACCCTGCTCGGACAGCAGCCGCGCCAGCGAGATTTCGGCGCCCTTCTGTGCCAGCTCCTGCCATTGGCGGCGCTGGCCCTGCGGCTGGAACACCAGGTGGATGCGGTGCCCGCACTGCTCCTGTAGCGCCACGATCAGCTCCGGCTGATCGAATTCAATGTTCAGGATCAGCGTGCCCGGAATCGACTTCTCCGGATAATGCTGCACCAAGAAGGCGGCCAGCACTTCCTGCTCGATCGGGCGCTCGGCCACGACTTCGGCATCCATCACATGGGTCGGGAAGTAGGCGCGGTCACCCAGGTGGCGGCCGCCGCGCACCATCGCCAGGTTGACGCAGGCGCGGCCGCCCTGCACCACCACGGCCAGGATGTCGACGTCCTGGTCGCCGGTGGTCTCCATCGATTGCTGGTGCAGCACTTTGGACAGCGACTGGATCTGGTTGCGCACCGCCGCCGCCTGCTCGAATTTGAGCTCGGTGGCGTAGGCCAGCATCTTCTGCTCCAGCTCCTCCATCACCTCGCTCTGCCGTCCGCGCAGGAAGCGCGCCGCGTTGTTGACGTCATTGCGGTAATCTTCCGGCGCAATCAGGTCTACGCAAGGGCCGCTGCAGCGGCCGATCTGATGCAGCAGGCAGGGACGCGTGCGGTTCATGTACACGCTGTCCTCGCAGGTGCGCAGCATGAAGACCTTTTGCAGGATCTGCATCGACTCGCGCACCGCCCAGGACGAAGGGAACGGGCCGAAATACTGGTGCTTGCGGTCGACCGCGCCGCGGTAGTACACCATGCGCGGCACCTCGTCGCCAGTAATCTTCAGGTAGGGATAGCTTTTATCGTCGCGGAACAGGATGTTGTAGCGCGGCTGCAGGGCTTTGATCAGGTTGTTTTCCAGGATCAGCGCCTCGGCCTCGCTGCGCGTGACCGAGGTCTCCAGGCGCGCGATGCGCTCGACCATCAGGGCAATGCGCGGGCTCGACAGATTCTTCTGGAAATAGCTCGAGACGCGCTTCTTCAGGTCGCGCGCCTTGCCCACGTAGAGCACCTTGTCGTCGGCGTCGAAGTAGCGGTACACGCCCGGCAGGTTGGGCAGCTTGGCAACGGTGGCAAGCACCTGTTCGCGCGGGTCTGGGGTCTCTTCAGTCATTCGTTCGTTCGACGATCGCATAGGCGACCGCGTAATCCTCTTCGTCGCTCACGGAGATATGGGCGACCAGCCCATTCTGCAACATGAATTCGCCGAGCGCGCCGCTGCAAGCCATATACGGCTTGCCCAAATCATCATTGAGCAGCTGCGCCGTGTGCCAGCTCATCGGAGGGCGCAGCCCCAGGCCAAGCGCCTTGGAGAATGCCTCCTTGGCGGCGAAGCGGGTGGCGGCATAGCGTACGCCGCGCACGGGACTGCGGGCGCAGCGCTCCCGGTAGACCGCGAATTCTTCGGGACCGAGGATTTTGCGCGCAAAGCGCTCGCCGCTGCGTTCGAGCGCGGCGGCGATGCGCGGTACTTTGCTGACGTCGGTCCCGATCCCGTAGATCATTGCGCGCCCAGGCGGGTCGACACCATGATGGCCTTCATCTCGCGCACGGCGTTTTCCCAGCCGGCGAAGATCGAGTGGGCGACGATGGCGTGGCCGATATTCAGTTCCGCGATATCGGGAATGGCGGCGATCGCCTGCACATTGGTGTAATGCAGGCCGTGGCCGGCGTTGACCTTCAGGCCGTTCTGCACGCCCCAGCGCACCCCATCCTTGATGCGCGCCAGCTCGCGCGCCTGGGCCTCGCCCTCGGCATCGGCGTAGGCGCCGGTGTGCAGTTCGATGACCGGGGCGCCGACGGCGGCGGCGGCCTTGATCTGCGCTTCATCGGCGTCGATGAACAGGGAGACGCGGATGCCCTCCCCTTGCAGCTGCTTCACGGCCGCTTCAACTTCCTTGTGGAAGCGCACCACATCCAGGCCGCCTTCGGTGGTGATCTCGGTGCGTTTTTCCGGCACCAGGCAGACGTCGGCCGGTTTGATGCGACAGGCGAAATCGATCATTTCCTGGGTCACGGCGGCTTCCAGATTCATGCGGGTCAGCAGCTGCGGCGCCAGCGCGATCACGTCGGCATCCTTGATATGGCGGCGGTCTTCGCGCAGGTGCAGGGTGATGCAGTCGGCGCCGGCCTGCTCGGCCAGCAGCGCGGCGCGGATCGGATCGGGATACACGGTGCCGCGCGCATTGCGCAGCGTGGCGACGTGGTCGATGTTCACGCCGAGGTCGATGATGGTGCCGGAGGGATGCAGGAAGCTCATATTTTCTTCTTAAAGTTGCAGCAAATCGATCAGTATCTGGCGCGTGTTCAATGGCGCGCCGCCAAGGTGCCAGGACAGCAAATAGCGCATCAGCTGCTTGCTTTGCAATTGCGTGGCCGGGTCGGAATAATCTTCGCGCTCCATGTCCAGCAGGGTCTTGCCGGCCACGCGCGGCGCGCTGTCGTCATCGCGCCCGGGGCGCGGGCCGCGTTCCGGGTCCACCACATACTGTACCTCGGGCTGGACTTTTGTGCGCGTGACGGTGCAGCGCACCAGGTCGGCCGCCACGCCGGTCTGCTTCAACAGCGCCATTTCGAATTTGCGCAGCACGATCGGCGCCGGTTCGTTGTGGGCCAGCTGGTTGAGGGTGGAGACGTAATGATCGAACAGCGCGGCATGCGCATCGTCGCGCGCGGTCAGCTTGACCAGCAGTTCGTTCAGGTAGAAGCCGCACAGCAGCGCCGTCTTTTCCAGCGGCAGCATGCCGCCGACCCAGTCGGCATCGGTCAATGTACGCAGCTCGTTCTTGCCGGTCCAGCCGGTGCTCAGGGGCTGGAAGGTTTGCAGCACGCCGCGCAGCTGCGAATGGGGGCGCTTGGCGCCCTTGGCGATCAGCGCCACGCGCCCGAAATCGCGCGTGAACAGCTCGACGATGAGCGAAGTTTCCTTGTAGGGATAGGAATGCAGTACAAAGGCTGGCTGCCCCGTCACGCGGGTGCCGACGGTGCGCTGCTGGCTTGGCGCCCGGCGCTTTTGCGCCGGCGCCGCCGAAATGGCCGAGCCCGTGGCAAGCACCGGGTCTGACCCCAAGGTTGCCACGGGCTCGGCTGTAGAAACAGGCATTATTCGTAGCCGTATGCGCGCAGGCCGGCTTCGTTGTCGGCCCAGCCGGATTTCACTTTCACCCAGATCTCGAGGTAGACCGGGCCGCCGAACAGTTTCTCCATGTCCTGGCGGGCCTGGGTGCTGACTTCCTTCAGGCGCGCACCTTTGTTACCGATGATCATGGATTTGTGGCCATCGCGCTCGACCAGGATGGCGGCGAAGATGCGCCGCAGATTGCCTTCCTGCTCGAATTTTTCGATTAGCACCGTGCTGGTGTAGGGCAGCTCGTCGCCCACGAAGCGGAACAGCTTTTCGCGCACGATTTCCGACGCCAGGAATTTCTCGCTGCGGTCGGTGATATCGTCTTCGCCGAAAACCGGCTCGTTTTCCGGCAGGTACTTCTTGATTTCGTTCTGCAGGCCGTCGAGCTGGAAGCGCAGCTTGGCGCTGACCGGGACGATGGCGGTGAACTTGAACTTTTCGGCGACCTGCTGGGCGAACGGCATCAGCACCGCCTTGTCCTTGACGCGGTCCGACTTGTTGATCACCAGGATCACCGGCACATTCTTCGGCAGCAGGTCCATCACTTGCTGGTCGGCCTGGCCAAAGGTGCCCGCTTCCACGATGAACAGGATCAGGTCCGACGATTCCAGGGTGTTGGTGACGGTCTTGTTGAGCGTCTTGTTCAGCGCGTTCGAGTGGCGGGTCTGGAAGCCCGGCGTGTCGACGTAGATGAACTGGGCGTCGGCGACGGTCTGGATGCCGGTGATGCGGTGGCGCGTGGTCTGCGCCTTGCGTGAGGTGATGCTGACCTTGGCGCCGATCAGCGTATTCATCAGGGTCGACTTGCCGACATTCGGCCGGCCGACAATGGCAATGTAGCCGCAGCGGAAGCCGGCGGGAGTGGGTGCGCTAGTCATGGTGCAAACTCAATTCGGTTATTGTTTGGCGAGCTTCTTGTCAGCCGCCGTTTCGCTCTGGACCGTGGCAATGCCGGCCAGCTTGAGCTGGGGCGAACGCTGGCGTGGCTTGCGGCCGGTGGACGGTGCCTTCTTCAGCGCCTCCTCGGCCACTTCCAGGGCCAGCTTGGCCGCGGCCTGCTCGCCGGCGCGGCGGCTGCCGCCACGCCCGAACACCTGGATGCCCAGTTTCGGCACCAGGCACTCGATCTCGAATTCCTGGCTGTGCGCCGCGCCATGGGTGGCGACGACGTTGTACAGCGGCAGCGAAATCTTCTTCGCCTGCAGGAATTCCTGCAGCAAGGTCTTGGCGTCCTTGCCCAGGGTTTGCGGATCGACGGTGTCCAGGATCGGGATGTAGAAAGCGCGGATCACCGCCGCGGCCTGGTCGAAACCGCCATCCAGGTAGATGGCGCCCAGCAGTGCTTCCAGGGTATCGGCCAGGATGGACGGGCGGCGGAAACCGCCCGACTTCAGTTCGCCCTCGCCCAGGCGCAGGAACTGCGACAGTTCCAGCTTCTGCGCGATTTCGAACAGCGATTGCTGCTTGACCAGGTTGGCGCGCACGCGCGACAGATCGCCCTCGTCGAGGGAATTGAAACGTTCGTACAGGATGGAGGCGACCACGCAATTAAGGATGGAGTCGCCGAGAAATTCCAGCCGTTCGTTATGCAAACTGCTATGGCTACGGTGTGTCAGGGCCTGCTGGAGCAATCCAGCATCCTGGAACGTGTAGCCCAATCGGGTTTGCAATAACTGTAAATTCATCACTTATTCTGCAACCTTTTTCTTCGCGCCGGATTTGGCCGTTGAACCTTGATACTCCATCAGCAGGCTGGCAGGACCAACCAGCGGGATTTTCTTCTCGTAAGCAAAGCTCACTTCCAGCTGTCCGTCCTGGCGTTCAATCATCAGGTCGCGGCTGGTAATCGCGGTGATGTAGCCCACTTCGGCGCTCTTGTCGAAAGACTCCTGGATCGTCTTCACGGAGTCGCCGCCATCTTTCTTGGCGCGGTCGATCGCGCCGGCAATGGCGCGGTATTCGATGAAGGTCGGCAGGACCTGGGCGCCCAGCAGGCCGATAAAGCCCAGGATGGCAATCACAAAAATCAGGCCTACCAGGCTGATACCACGTTCACGCTGCATACGCATAACTTGTTTTCCTTTGTCTACTTAGCGGATGCCGCCAAGACGATCGAAATTGAAATTACCCAGGTTCATCCAGACGAAGAAGGCCTTGCCCACGATGTTCTTGTCCGGCACGAATCCCCAGATACGGCTGTCGGAACTATTATCCCGATTGTCGCCCATCATAAAGTAATTTCCTTCAGGCACTACACACGAGAAACCTTCGTAGTTGTACGTGCAGGCTTCACGGCCAGGGAAATTATGCACACCCTGGGGGGCCGCCGGCGCCATCTCGTCATTCAGCACACGGTGCTGGACATTCCCCAGCTGCTCCATGAACTGTTTCCGGTAAGTAAGCAGTTTTTCTTCGTCCAGGTAGTCGGGCATGGCGGTGTAGCCGATCTGTTGCCCATTGACTGTTAAGCGCTTGTTTTGATACACAATTTTATCACCCGGCACACCAATGACCCGCTTGATGTAGTCCTGGCTCACGTCTTCCGGATATTTGAACACCATCACGTCGCCGCGCTGCGGGTCGTTCAGCTGCACCACCTTCTTATTGATGATGGGCAGGCGGATGCCGTAGGTGTATTTGTTCACCAGGATCAGGTCGCCAACCAGCAGGGTCGGCACCATGGAGGCCGACGGGATCTTGAACGGCTCCCACAGGAAGGAGCGCAAGAAGAACACCAGCGCAATCACCGGAAAGAAGCTGCCCGAATACTCGATCCAGGTCGGCTGGCGCAGGATGTCCGCTTCCAGCTTGGAACGGGCATTGCCCTGCTCGTCCATGCGGATGCCGTTGGCGGCCGAGCGCGCCATGCGTTCGTCATATTCGGCCAGCGCCTTGTTGGCTGCCGCGCGGCGCTGCTTGGCGAACACCACCAGGTCCAGAACCCAGATGATGCCCGTCACCACCATCAGGACGAACAGGATTAATGCGAAATTGCCCAGAATGGATTGCAGTGTCATTTCTCGTCCACTTGAAGGATTGCCAGGAATGCCTCTTGCGGGATCTCCACGGAGCCCACTTGTTTCATGCGTCGCTTACCTGCTTTCTGCTTCTCCAGCAGCTTCTTCTTACGGCTGATGTCGCCGCCGTAGCACTTGGCCAGCACGTTCTTGCGCATCGCCTTCACGTTTTCGCGCGAGATGATGTTGGAGCCGATCGCGGCCTGGATCGCCACGTCGAACATCTGGCGTGGGATCAGCTCGCGCATCTTGGCCGCCACGGCGCGGCCGCGGTACGGCGCATTGGCGCGGTGCACGATGATGGCCAGCGCGTCGACCTTCTCGCTGTTGATCAGCATGTCGACCTTGACCACGTCGGCCGAACGGTATTCCTTGAACTCGTAGTCCATCGAGGCGTAGCCGCGCGAGGTCGACTTCAGCTTGTCGAAGAAGTCCAGCACGATTTCGGCCATCGGCATTTCGTAGATCAGCTTGACCTGGCGGCCGTGGTAGGCCATGTCCATCTGAATACCGCGTTTGCCGATACACAGGGTGATCACGGAGCCGACATACTCTTGCGGCATGTACAGGTTGACGGTGACGATCGGCTCGCGCACATCGTTGATGTGCGTCGGCTCGGGCATGCGGGACGGATTGTCCACATTGACAATGCTGCCGTCGCGCATTTCCACCTCATACACCACGGTCGGCGCCGTCGTGATCAGGTCCATGTCGAATTCGCGTTCCAGGCGCTCCTGCACGATTTCCATGTGCAGCAGGCCGAGGAAGCCGCAGCGGAAGCCGAAGCCCAGCGCTTGCGACACTTCCGGCTCGTACATCAGGGCGGCGTCGTTCAGCTTCAGCTTTTCCAGCGAGTCGCGCAGCGCGTCGTACTGGTTGGCTTCGACCGGGAACAGGCCGGCGAACACTTGCGGCTGCACTTCCTTGAAGCCGGGCAGCGGCGCGCTGGCAGGCTTGGCAAGGGCCGTGATGGTGTCGCCCACGCGGGCGGCTTTCAATTCCTTGATGCCGGCGATGACAAAGCCGACCTGGCCTGCGCTCAGCGCCGGCAGCGATACGGAGCGCGGTGCGAAGATACCGATATCCTCCACCAGCTGCACCGAGTCGGTCGCCATCAGGCGGATCTTTTCTTTCGGACGCAGGGTGCCGTTCACGACGCGCACCAGCATCACCACGCCCACATAGGAGTCGTACCAGGAGTCGATGATCAGCGCTTGCAGCGGCGCTTCCGGGTCGCCCTGCGGCGGCGGCACCTTGGCGATGATCGATTCCAGCACGTCTTCCACGCCCAGGCCGGTCTTGGCCGAGCAGTGCACGGCGTCGCCCGCCTCGATGCCGATCACGTCTTCGATTTCGGCGATGGCGGTGGGCGGGTCGGCGTTCGGCAAGTCGATCTTGTTCAGCACCGGCACCACTTCCACGCCCAGGTCGAGCGCGGTATAGCAGTTGGCCACGGTCTGCGCTTCCACGCCCTGCGACGCGTCGACCACCAGCAGCGCGCCTTCGCAGGCCGACAGCGAGCGGCTCACTTCATAGGAGAAGTCGACGTGGCCCGGGGTGTCGATCAGGTTCAGGTTGTAGATCTCGCCGTCGCGCGCCTTGTACTTCAGGGCTGCGGTCTGGGCCTTGATCGTGATGCCGCGTTCACGCTCCAGGTCCATGGAGTCGAGGACCTGCGCTTCCATCTCGCGGTCGGACAGGCCGCCGCACAGCTGGATGATGCGGTCCGCCAGCGTGGACTTGCCGTGGTCGATGTGGGCGATGATGGAAAAATTGCGAATGTTCTTCATTAAAAAATCGAAACGAGCTATAACAAAAAGGCGCTTGTGCGCCTTTTTATGGAAATCAATGCAAGGGTAACCCCCGGCATTTTACCGGATTTCAGAGGGGAAAGCCGGATTTCTAGAGGGAGGAATGCGAAATGGTGCCATTTCAGCAATTATTTCGACAACACCGCCCGTACTTTCGCCTCATCCAGGAAGTAATGACACAGCTCCGGCCCGTCCAGGTCGGCAAACAGCACCGGCACTAGTTCGTCGAAGCGCGCCACCAGGGCCGCATCCGCGTCGACGTCGATCACATCGACCGTGAATGGCTGGTGTGGGGTTTGCAGGGCGTTCAGGGCCGCCAGCATGTCTTCGCACAGGTGGCAATACGAGCGGGAGTACAGGGTGAAGTGCATTCGGGGCTTGCGGGAGATTGGCGGCGCCCCCTCGGGCGCGGGCTGCCATTGTAGCGCGCCGGGCGGGATGTTGATGATGATGATTGGCGCCAGCCTCCAGCTTGTCACACGGGCCACTGTACGATCATCTTCGGCTGGTAATCGCGAATGTTACGCCGCCGCGCGCCGGCCGCCGTGATGGGCGGCCAACGCGCGGCGGCGGCAGCTCAGCTTACTTGGCAGCCGGGGCCGGACGCAGCGAGAAGTGCTGCGCCTGGTTGCCGCGGCGCACCAGCACGGCCGCCGATTTCTTGGGATCGAGCTTGGCCACGGCGGCATTGAACTGCTTGGCATCGACGATATCCTGGTTGTTCAGCATCAGCAGGATGTCGCCCTGGCGCAGGCCGGCGGCCTCGGCCGGGCCGTCGGTGTCTTCGACGATAACGCCGCCGCTCACGCCCAGCTCGCGCTTTTGCGCCGCCGTCAGGTCGCTGACGACGAAGCCCAGCGTATTGGCCGCCGAGGCAAGCTCATACTTCCTCTCGCCTTTCTTGCCGCCCGAACGGCCGGCCACCTTGTTGTCCGGATCGGCTTCGCCCACCGTCACATGCAGGTCGGTCGGGACCCCCTTGCGCCAGACGGTCAGAGTCGCCTTGCTGCCTGGGGGCGTGCCCAGCACCATACGGGTCAGTTCGGCGAAGCGGTCAATCTCCTTGCCGTTATACTTGATGACCACGTCCCCCACGCGCACGCCGCCCTTGTCGGCCGGGCTGCCGGGCTCGACCTGGGTCACTTCCGCGCCCTTATTGTTTTTCAGTCCCAGCGACTCGGCCACTTCGCGGTTCAACTCGCCGATCTGCACACCCAGGCGGCCGCGTGTCACCTTGCCGGATTTCTTCAACTGCTCGGCCACCCGCATCGCCTCGTCGATCGGGATCGCAAACGAGATGCCGTTATAGCCGCCCGACAGGGTCGCAATCTGGGAATTGATGCCGATCACCTCCCCTTTCATATTGATCAGCGGACCGCCCGAGTTGCCGGGATTGACCGCCACATCGCTCTGGATCAGCGGCAGCAGATCGCCGGTATCGCGTGCCTTGGCCGAGATAATGCCGGAAGTCACCGTGTTTTCCAGGTTGAACGGCGAGCCGATCGCAATCACCCACTCGCCCACGCGCGCCTTGTTCGGGTCGCCCATCGTCAGGTAGGGCAGCTTGCCGCCATCGATCTTCAGCACGGCCACGTCGGCGCGCGCGTCGGCACCCAGCACCTTGGCTTTGAACTCGCGCTTGTCGGTCAGGGTGACGTACACCTCGTCGGCGCCATCGACCACATGGGCATTGGTCAGCACATAGCCGTCGGCCGACACGACAAAGCCCGAACCAATGCCGCGCTGGATTTCCTGGCCTGGCGCCGGCAGGTTGCGCCGGCGCGGCGACTGGCCGCGCGGCATCTGGCCGCCAAAGAAGCGGCGCAGGAATTCCTGCATTTCATCGGCCTGGCCCGCCGCATCGACATCGCGCTGCGTGATGCGCTCGGTAGTGCGGATATTCACCACTGCCGGCCCAACCCGCTCAACGAGATCGGCAAAGTCCGGCAAGCCGGCCACGGCGGGCGCAGCCGCATAAACAGGAGAGAAACCGGCGACGGCTGGCAGGCCGAGGGAAGCTGCACTGAGCACCAGCGCAGAGATCATGCTTTTTTTCATGGTTGCGTTTGATGAAAGTCAATGAAGTAGGAGCAATATAAATCAGCTTCGCGCGAAACGGGAGCCTGATTTTGTGACGATATGTTGCGGTCGCCTGTGCCGCATTTCAAGAGGCCGCGACGGCGGACGCATCGCCCAGCTCGGTTTGCCCGGCATCGCCGCCTTCGCTAGGGACGGCGCCGCCCTGCCCCGCTTCCAGCACGGCCGCATCGAGCGCCGCCGCCAGCCTGCGCTCGAAGCCGGGGCTGGGCTCGGCGTCGGCCACGCTGCGCCGCAAGGCTTCGCCGATCACGGCGTGGACCTGGGCGGCCACAGGCTTGTCATCTTCATCCGGCAGTACGATCATTGCCCCTCCTCACCAGCGCTGATCAACAGGCAAATCCAACAAAGGCCGCAGGCGGCGTGCGATCGCTTCGCGCGCCCGAAAAAGCCGGCTCCGCACAGTTCCCAGCGGACACTCCATGATTTCCCCGATTTCCTCATAACTCAAGCCCTCGATTTCGCGCAGCACAATGGCCGTGCGCAATTCCAGCGGCAAGGCCTCCAGCGCCGCATCAATCGCCAGCATCACCTGCTTGCTCAGCAACATCGACTCGGGCGTGCCGATCTCGGGCGCCGGCGCCTGGGACGGCAATAGCGCCGGCGCGCCGCGCTGCCGGCGCCGCAGAATGGCATTGCGCGCCCCGTTCAAGGCAATCCGGTACAGCCAGGTAAAGAACGCCGCCTCGCCCCGAAAGCGCGGCAGGGCGCGGTACGCGCGCAGGAAAGTCTCCTGCACCACGTCTTCCGCCTCCGCCTGGTCGCGCAGCAGCCGCAGCACCAGGCGGAGCAAGCGCCGCTGGTAGCGCCCCACCAACTGGTCGAAGGCCGCCCGCTCTCCCGCCCGGGCCCGCTCTACCAGTTCTCGATCTGGGTCCACCTTCATTAGACCTGCCCCTGCGTCGTTGGTTCATATTTTTTGCAGCTGCGCCCGGATTGCGGCCTGCAGGCGGCGCCATTCCCCGCCCGCGATCGAATCCGGCAGCAGGACCAGCCACAGGCGCCGGCCATCGTCCAGCGCCATATGCAGCAACAAGACGCCCGGCCAGACCGTGCAGCCATCCAGCAAGCAGGCACGGCATTGCTTCCGGTATACCGTCAGGCGGATTTCTCCGACACCGGAAATATCAAGATGGCTGCAATTGACGTCGCGCCGCAGCCCTGCCAGCAGGGCTGCGGCCAGCAGCGGCTGGCCGCTCCAGGCACCAACGGCCAGCACGGACGCAAGCAGGCCTGCCCGCAAAGCGCGCAGGCATGGCGAGGGACGGATAGCGACAGATGCCGCGATCGACATGGGTTTTTTCGTTCTGGGGGGTACAGCGGAAGCGCTCGCCCCGGTGCTATGACCGGGGCGAGGCTTGGAAGTTCCGTTTAGACTTTACCGAACAGCAGGCTGCCGTTGGTGCCGCCAAAGCCGAAGGAGTTCTTCAGCGCATAGTTGATCGTGGCATTCCGCGCGGAATTGGCGCAGAAGTCCAGATCGCAAGCCGGATCCTGGTTGAACAGGTTGATGGTCGGCGGGATCACCTGGTGGTGGATCGCCAGTACGGTGAACACGGACTCCAGACCGCCAGCGCCGCCCAGCAGGTGGCCGGTGGCCGACTTGGTGGAGCTGACAACCAGCTTCTTGGCGTGTTCGCCGAAGGTGCGCTTGACGCCCTGCACTTCAGCCACGTCGCCCAGCGGGGTCGAGGTGCCGTGCGCATTCACATAATTCACCTGGTCAGGGTTGATGCCAGCGTTGCGCAGCGCGTTCTGCGCCGACTTGCTGCCACCGGCACCGTCTTCCAGCGGCGAGGTCATGTGATACGCATCGGCGCTCATGCCAAAGCCCAGCAGTTCTGCATAGATCTTGGCGCCGCGCGCTTTCGCGTGTTCGTACTCTTCCAGCACCATGACGCCTGCGCCTTCGCCCAGCACGAAACCGTCGCGGTCCTTGTCCCATGGGCGGGACGCGGTGGCCGGGTCATCGTTACGGGAGGACAGGGCGCGGGCCGAAGCGAAACCGCCCAGGCCCAGCGGCGACACGGTCGATTCCGCGCCGCCGGCAATCATGACGTCCGCATCGCCGTATTCAATCAGGCGAGCAGCCGCGCCGATCGAGTGCAGGCCGGTGGTGCAAGCTGTCACGATGGACAGGTTGGGACCGCGCATGCCGTACTTGATCGACAGGTTGCCGGAAATCATATTGATGATCGAGGCCGGTACGAAGAACGGGGAGATACGGCGCGGACCGCGCTTGTCGTAGTCTTCCTTCTGTGCTTCGATCATCGGCAGGCCGCCGATACCGGATCCAATGATAACGCCGATACGATCGGCATTCTCCTCGGTCACAGTGATCCCGGAATCCTGGATAGCCTGGATGCCGGCTGCCATGCCGAAGTGGATGAATTTATCCATGTGACGCGCTTCTTTGGCGTCGAGGTAATCCTCGACATTGAAGCCCTTCACTTCACCCGCGAAACGGGTGGAGAAGGCCGATGCGTCAAAACTAGTAATGTTTGCGATCCCGGACTTGCTCTCGGTGATTGCTTTCCACGCGTCGGCAACGCTGTTGCCGACGGGGGAAATAACACCGAGGCCGGTGACCACTACACGACGGTTTTTAGAACTCAAGCGAGTCTCCCGGAGTGGATCGGAGAGTCAGCGGGCTGATTAGGCCTTGACGTGTGCAGTTGCGTAGTCGATGGCTTGCTGCACGGTGGTGATCTTTTCAGCTTGTTCGTCTGGGATTTCCATTTCGAACTCGTCTTCCAGTGCCATTACCAGCTCAACGGTGTCGAGGGAATCGGCGCCCAGGTCGTCAACGAAGGACGATTCGTTCTTGATGTCTGCTTCGGCGACGCCCAGTTGTTCAGCGACGATTTTCTTAACGCGTTGTTCGATATCCGACATGTTATGGCTCCAATATGTTGTTACGGAAAGCGCGCATTTTAGCAGGTTTGCGCGCCTATAAACTAATTTCGACGTTTGATTTGATCTACGTTGAAATCACTACTAAATGATGCGATCGTGCAGCATTATGCCGCAGAACCGTATCAATTCATATACATCCCACCATTCACGTGCAGGGTGGTACCGGTAATATACGCGGCCGCTGGCGAGGCCAGGAAAACGACTGCTGCGGCAATATCTTCCGGCTTGCCCAAACGGCCCAGCGGAATCTGGGACAGCAGGGCTGTATGCTGGTCTTCGCCCAGCGCCTTGGTCATATCGGTGTCGATAAAACCGGGGGCGACGCTGTTGACGGTAATGTTGCGGCTGCCGATTTCACGGGCCAGCGCGCGGGTCATGCCCTCGACACCGGCCTTGGCGGCAGCATAGTTCATCTGGCCGGGATTGCCGGCCGATGCCACCACGGAGGTGATATTAATGATACGCCCAGTCTTGGCCTTCATCATGCCGCGCAGGACCGCGCGCGACAAGCGCCCCACCGCCGACAGGTTGGTGGCGATCACGCTATCCCACTCCTCATCCTTCATGCGCATGGCCAGCTGGTCTTGCGTGATGCCCGCGTTGTTGACCAGGATGCCGACGGCGCCAAAGGTTTTTGCGATATCGTCGATGATGGCAGCGCACTGCTCGGCATTGGTGACGTTGAGCACCATGCCCTTGCCTGCCTCCGCACCGATTTCGGCCAGGTAGGCCGAGATGGCTTGCGCGCCGGCTTCGGTGGTGGCGGTGCCGATCACCTTGGCGCCCTGGCGCGCCAGTTCCTGGGCGATGGCCTTGCCGATGCCGCGCGAGGCGCCGGTCACCAGTGCAACTTGATTTGCGAGTGTCATTGTTTTCCTTCTTTTATTTCAGGGTGTCCAGCATGCGCTCGAGGGTGGCCTGGTCGTAGATGGCCTCGCCAACCAGCGTGCTGTCGATGCGCTTGGCCAGGCCCATCAGGACCTTGCCCGGACCGCATTCGACCACATTGGTGATGCCGTCGGCGGCGACCTTCTGCATGGTTTCCACCCAGCGTACCGGGGAGGCGGCCTGGCGCACCAGCGCATCCTTGATCGATGCCGGGTCGTTCAACACGGCCACATCCACGTTGTTGATCAGCGGGATTTGCGGCGCGTTGAAATGGATCGATGCCATATAGTCGCGCAGGCGGTCCGAGGCCGGCTTGAGCAGCGTGCTGTGGAACGGCGCCGACACCGGCAGGCGCATGGCACGCTTGGCGCCCTTGGCCTTGGCGATTTCGCAGGCCTTGTCGACGGCAGCGGCATGGCCGGCCACCACGACTTGCGCCGGCGCATTGTAGTTCACCGCTTCCACGACTTCGCCCGGCACGGCCGCTGCCGCTTCGGCGCAGGCAGCGCGCACATCCTCATCGGACAGCCCCAGCATGACAGCCATGGTGCCCTGCCCGACCGGCACGGCTTCCTGCATGGCCTGCGCGCGGAAGCGCACCAGCGGCACGGCATCCTTGAAGGAAATCACGCCGGCCGCCACCAGGGCCGAGTACTCGCCCAGCGAGTGGCCAGCCACCACGGTCGGCACCGGGCCGCCAGCGGCGATCCAGGCACGGTAAGCGGCCACAGCAGCGGTCAGCATGACCGGCTGGGTATTGGTGGTCAGGTCGAGCTCTTCCTTTGGACCTTCGGCAATCAGCTTGCCCAGGTCAAATTGCAAAGCATCGGAAGCTTCGGCAAGGGTTTGCGCCACCACCGGATTGCCGGCAAAACCTTCCATCATGCCCACAGCCTGGGAACCCTGGCCTGGAAACACGAAAGCAAATTTATTCATCGTTCAACCTTTAGACTTCTTATTCTAAAAAGGACTGCATTTTATTACATTCGGGCTAGTACAGCACCCCAGGTGAAGCCACCGCCGACACCTTCCATCATCACCACATCGCCCTGCTTCACACGGCCATCGCGCACAGCGACATCCAGCGCCAGCGGAATCGACGCGGCCGAGGTGTTGCCATGCTGGTCCACCGTTACCACCATTTTCTCCGGCGCCATGCCCAGCTTCTTCGCCGTGCCGTTCATGATGCGGATATTGGCCTGGTGCGGAATCAGCCAGTCGATCTGGTCCGCCGTCATGCCCGCATGGCCCAGCGCCTCGTAGGCCACCTTCTCCAGCACCGACACCGCCAGCTTGAACACCGCCTGGCCGTCCATATACAGGAAGGCGCTGCCCGCGATCGCCCCGTTGGAGACGGCGCCCGGCACGCGCAGCACGTCCGAGTGACGGCCATCCGCATGCAGCTTGCACGCCAGGATACCCGGCTCTTGCGACGCGCTCATGACAACCGCACCGGCGCCATCACCGAACAGCACGCAGGTGGTGCGGTCTTCGAAATTGAGAATGCGCGAAAAGACTTCGGCGCCGATCACCAGCACGTTTTTGTGCATGCCGGATTTGATGAAGCTGTCCGCCGTCGACACCGCGTACACGAAACCGCTGCACACCGCCTGCACATCCACTGCCGCGCAGGTATTGGTCATGCCCAGCTTTTTCTGCACGATGCAGGCCGTGCTCGGGAAGCTGCCGTAGAAATCGGGCGTGGAACTGGCAACGATGATCA
Source organism: Pseudoduganella violaceinigra DSM 15887 (assembly GCF_000425385.1). Classification (GTDB taxonomy): domain Bacteria; phylum Pseudomonadota; class Gammaproteobacteria; order Burkholderiales; family Burkholderiaceae_D; genus Rugamonas; species Rugamonas violaceinigra. The sequence goes on from NZ_KE384358.1 coordinate 22,698, forward strand.
GGTCGATATCGTCCGGCTGCATGCCGGCCATGTCCAGTGCGCGCCGGGCAGCGATCACACCGAGGTCGGACGAAGCCTGCTCCGGCTCCGCGTAGTGACGGGCGGAGATGCCGCTGCGCGACACGATCCACTCGTCGGAAGTTTCGATACCCTTGGCCGCCAGCTGGGCGGCCAGTTCATGGTTGGTGACGCGTTTCTCAGGCAGGTAGCTGCCCGTGCCTACGATCTTGCTGTACAGGGTCATGCGTGTCTCTCGTTTCGGTTGGCGGCTCTTCTTGTGGCATCAGTTCGGCGATCATTGCCGACAAATGCTCTTGTACGTCGTTTTTTGCCGCATCATATGCACGTCGGATAGCCCATTCATAGGCCTCCGCCTCCGCCCCGCCATGGCTCTTGAACACCAGGCCGCGCAGGCCCAGCAGGCCAGCGCCGTTATAGCGGGCCGGATTCAGGCGATTGCCGATCTGTTTCAGCGCCGAGCGCGCAATCAATGCGCCCAGCATGGTGATCGGATTACGCTTGAATTCGGTTGTCAGCACCGTCTTCACGAAACGCGCCAGGCCTTCAATTGCCTTCAGCGTCACGTTGCCGACGAAGCCATCGCACACTACCACGTCGGTAGTGCCTTTGAAAATATCGTTGCCTTCCACATTGCCGTGGAAATTCAGGGCGCCGCGCGCATGGTCCGCCTTCAGCAGCTCCGCCGTGGCCTTGACCACTTCATTGCCCTTGATGTCCTCGGTACCCACGTTCAGCAAGCCGATGGTCGGCCGCGCGATGCCTTCCGAGGCCTGGCACAGCACATAGCCCATGATGGCGAACTGGTGCAGGTGGTGCGGCTCGCAATCGACGTTCGCCCCCAGGTCCAGCACATAGGTGGGGCCGTTATTCTGGTTTGGCAAAATGCTGCAGATGGCCGGGCGGTCGACGCCGGGCATGGTCTTCAGCACATAGCGGGACACGGCCATCAGCGCCGCGGTATTGCCGGCGGAAACGCAGGCGGCAGCCTTGCCCTCTTTAACTTGTTCAATGGCCACGCGCATCGACGAATCCTTCTTGCGGCGCAAGGCGACCTCGAGCGGGTCATCCATGGTGACCTGTTCGGAAGCGTGAAGGATAGAGAGGCGCGGCTCGGAATCAGCGTGATGCTTCTTCAGCTCGGCACGGAGAACGTCTTCCAGGCCAACAAGGATCAGCTCGGCGTTCGGTTCGTGCTTGAGGAAGGAGATTGCTGCGGGAATCGTGACTGAGGGGCCGTGATCGCCACCCATGCAGTCGATAGAGATTTTAATTGTCATTGTATAACCCAAAGAAAAAGCGGCGCGACGTCAGAAAATCCTGCGTAGCACCGCTTTGTCTTGTAGCCGAAGGCAAAAAACGTCGATTACTCGTCGTTCTTGGTCTTCAGCACTTTGCGACCACGATAGAAGCCGTTAGGCGAAATGTGGTGACGCAGGTGGGTTTCACCGGTGGTTGGCTCAACGGCCAGGTTCGGTGCTACCAGAAAATCGTGCGAACGGTGCATGCCGCGCTTCGACGGGGATTTCTTGTTCTGTTGAACAGCCATGATGACTCCTAATACTAAAGTTCTAAGATTTTAACACATCCGATGCGCAAAAACATGCGTATCGAGCTTTCTACTTCCATGCCAAACTCGATTACTGCACGCGTTTTGACACGTTCTTTGCTACTACAAACTGATTAATTCGTTTTCAGGCCCTTCAGGCCTGCGAAGGGCGATGCCTTCTCATTCTTCGCAGCGTCGACCAGCGAGGTGTCGGGACATTCCCCGTGCTTCGGCGCTTGCGGCAAGGCCAGCAGGGCCTCATCTTCCACCAGGTCCATGAGATTCATGGAGCGCGCACCGACGATCACGTCAATGCTTTCATCATCAATGATTGCCTCGATCTCGTCCGCATCCGCATCATCCTTGCCGAGCAGGAGGAAGGTCGACGAATCGATTTCGTATTCAAACGGGGTCAGGCAGCGCTGGCACACCAGCTGCACCTTGCCGGCAACGACCAAGCGCATCTGCGGATAACCGTGTTTACTGGAACCGCCCTCCACTTTCCAGGCCACCTCACCGGAAGTGTTAGCGCATTCCTTGCCAAGCCGGGTCATTTCAGCGACGGGAGTTCCCCCTTCTTTGCTGCTGTTGGTACGACAAAATTCAAAGGCGTCGATCTCAAAAGCATTCATTGGCTAAAATTTCCCTCGAAAACCTGCGATAATAACAGGATTTTCCGCGCCGCGTCAAAGACTTGCGAGATTATTCGCACTTTTTCGACGGCGCAGAAAGCATATAACATTTCCCAGATGAAAACAACCAACATCATCCTCGCCTCCAGCTCGGCCTATCGCCGCGAGCTCTTGTCGCGCTTGCAACTCCCCTTCGCGGTCGACGTGCCGGATATCGATGAAAGCCCGCTGCCAGGCGAAAGCCCCGCCGCCACCGCCCTGCGCCTGGCGCGGGAAAAGGCTGCCGCCGTGGCCGCCCGGCACCCGGACGCCCTGGTCATCGGCTCCGACCAGGTCGCCACCCTCGACGAGGAACAGATCGGCAAGCCGGGCAACCATGCCAACGCCCTCGCCCAGCTCCAGAAAATGCGCGGCCGCGAAGTGGTGTTCCATACAGCGCTATGCCTGTGGGATGGTCGCAACAACACGCACCAGCTCGAAGATATTCAGACCGTGGTCAAGTTCCGCGACCTATCGGATGCCGAGCTCGATGCCTACCTGCGCATCGAACAGCCCTATGATTGTGCGGGCAGCGCGAAAAATGAGGCGCTGGGGATCGCAATCCTCGAGCGGATCGACTCCAGCGACCCGACTGCGCTGACCGGCCTGCCGTTGATTGCGCTCACCAGCATGCTGCGCGCCGCGGGCGTAGGCTTTTTCCCATCGGCAAGCCGGCCAAGCACAACACCAGCAAACCCTGATCAATCGGGTGTCTGACCCTGCGGGTCTGACACCGGTTTACCGGTTTAAAAAAATATGAACGGCACCCTCTACCTCATCCCCAACACCCTCGGCCCCACCGACTCCCTGGACCAGGTCATCCCCCAGCACGTGCAGCAGCTGACCTCGCAGCTCGGCCACTTCGTCGCCGAAAACGCCAAGACCGCGCGCGCCTTCCTGAAACAGGTCGGCACCGCCAAGCCCATCCAGGAAATCGCGATCGCCGAACTGAATATCAACACCCCGGCGCAAGCCCTGCAAGCCCTGCTCGAGCCGCTGAAAGCCGGCCACGACGTTGGTCTGCTATCCGAAGCCGGCGTCCCGGCCGTCGCCGACCCCGGCGCCGACCTGGTCCGCCTGGCGCATGCCAACAACATCCCGGTACGCCCCCTGGTCGGCCCGTCCTCCATCCTGATGTCCGTCATGGCCAGCGGCCTGAACGGCCAAAGCTTCGCCTTCAACGGCTACCTGCCGACGGACGCCGCACAACGGGCCAAACGCCTGAAAGAGCTGGAAACCCGCTCGCGCCAGGAAAAGCAGACGCAGCTGTTCATCGAAACGCCTTACCGCAACGCTGCCATGCTGGAAGCACTGGTCGGCGCATGCAGCGGCAACACGCTGATCTGCGTGGCCACCGACATCAGCCTGCCAACGGAAACGATCCGCACCCGGACGGGCGCGCAATGGAAAAGCCAGCTCGACTCCGGCCAGGCGCCGGATTTCCACAAGAAGCCTACCGTCTTCCTGCTACTGGCTCATTGAACTGCGTGGGCGTACTCATTCACCCAGTCGTAGGCCTCGCGCTGTAGCGCATACAGCGCCGAAGGCGGCAGGTCTAGCTTGTGCAGGATGCCGGTCAGCTCCAGCCCCTCCTGCGCCCGCTCGATCAGCTCGATCAGGCGCAAGGCGTCGCCCAGCTCGCCTTCGCGGTGCAGCAGCGCATCGCGCACCTCGTCCAGGACGTTGACGCTGTCGAGAATCTCGCCCATGCGCACGGAAAACAGCGCATCCATCAGCGACATGATGCCGACCGTGAAGCCGACATCGGCCGCCACCTTCTCGGACGGGCGGACATGCCCCATCACCAGCTCCATGGTCTTGCCGCGGGTGGTCGCCATCTGCAGCAGCGGCGAATCGAATTCCGCCCCCTTCACATACAGCAGGATCTGCAGCCAGCGCTGCAACTGCCGCCGCCCCAGCACAATCAGCGCATGCCCGACCGAATTGATGCGGAAGCGCGCGCCCACGGACGGGGTATTCACCAGACGCAACAGATTCAAGGAAATCAGGGGATCATGCTTGACGCTGCGCTCAACCTCGCGCTGATCGGCATCGCGGTTCAGCAAATCCAGCAAATGCATGATGGACAGCTGCGACGGCGTGATTTTCTTCCCGCTCAAGACCACCGGGCGCGCGAAATAATAGCCCTGGAAATACTCGAAGCCCAGGTCCATGCACTCGCGGAATTCCTCGACCGTTTCGACTTTCTCGGCCAGCAGCTTCTGGTTCGGATTGCGCAAGCTGCGCGTCAGCGCCGGCAGCTGGCCGGGCTCGATCTGCTTGATATCGACCTTGATCACATCCATCAGCGGACGCAAGGCCGTCACCGCTTCGTTCTCGCAGGCCACATCGTCCAGTGCGAACTTATAGCCCGCCTGCTTCAATTCCTGCACGCGCCTCAGCACATCGGGAGTCGGCTCCACCGACTCCAGCACCTCGAGGATGACCTTATCGTTCGGCAGGAAGTGAATGAAATCGCTCATCAGCCCCGTCGTATCGACATTGACGAAGGCCAGTTGGTCGCCGACAACCTGCTCCATGCCCAGCTCGGAGGCATGGGCAATCACGGAAGCGGTGGCTTGGGTGCCATCCGTCACACAGGCTTCGTGGACCTCGGCATTTCGGTACAAAAGCTCGTAGGCCACGAGCCGTTGGCTGCGATTGAGGATAGGTTGCCTTGCCAAAAAGAATTGATTGGCATACGGCATTGGGAGCTGCACTTCACTTTCCACCACGGCTGTCATGGGTTTCCCCATTGCTAAACTCATGGTTACTAGACTATACCTGTTTGTGCAGTCCTGACAACATTTTTATGCCGTGCGGGGCGAAGCTTTCTTCGCTGTGGTCGCTTCGCCACTCTCCAGCGTAAACTGGGCGCCCGCATCGCGGCCCAGCACCTGCACCAGGTAAGGCATCACCTGGCGCAGCATCGGCTCCAGCGTGTACGGTGGGTTCAGCAGGAACATGCCGCTCGTGTGCAAGGCGATACCGTCCGGGGTCGGGCTGCTGATGCAAAGCGTCACGTTGAGCCAGCTCTTGGCCGGCAAATGCTTCAGGCGCTCCGCGAAATTGCGCGCTTCAATACGCTGCAGCACCGGATACCAGACCGCATACGTGCCGGTCGGGAAGCGCTTCAGCGCATCGTTCAGCATATCCGTGACCTTCTTGTAATCCTGCTTGTCCTCGTACGGCGGATCGCACAGGACAAGGCCGCGGCGCGAAGGCGGCGGCAACAGCGTTTTCACGCCGAAGAAGCCGTCGGCCTTGTTGACGATCACGCGCTTGCCGCGCGCGGTCGGACGGCGGCCATTGGCAGCCTGATGCTGCTCCAGCTTATGGAAATTATCGGCCAGGATCTTGGCATCGGACGGATGCAATTCGAACAGGCGCAGGCGATCTTCCTCGCGCGCCACGATTTCGGCGCAATACGGCGAACCCGGATAGAAGCGCAGCTTGCCGCTCGGATTCAAATCCTTGATCAGCTTGACGTACTCGGCCAGGGGCGCGGGCAGGTCATCGCGCTCCCACAGTGGACCGATGCCCGTTTCAAATTCAGCGGTCTTGGTCGCTTGCGCGCTATCCAGCGAATAAACGCCGGCGCCGGCATGGGTGTCGATATAGGTGTACGCGACGTCCTTCTGGTTCAGGTATTCGAGGACCTGGACCAGGACAAAGTGCTTGAGAACGTCGGCATGATTGCCGGCATGGTATGCGTGGCGGTAACTGAACATGAATAAGGCAGATTATTGAATCAATCTGCCATTATCTCATGCGGAAGGCTCAAGCGACCTTCTTCGCATCGAAGAACTGCGCATCCTCGGTCGCGCAATGCAAGGCCGTGGTGGAACGCTGGCCCTGCTGGATCGCCTGGGTCACGGCATCGAAATACGCGGTACCCACCTCGCGCTGGTGCTTCACCGCCGTAAAGCCGCGCTCCGCCGCCGCGAATTCAGCCTCCTGCAACTCCACAAACGCCGACATCTGGCGGCGCGCATAGCCATGCGCCAGGCTGAACATGCCGTAATTGAGCGAATGGAAACCCGCCAGCGTGATGAACTGGAACTTATACCCCATCGCACCAAGCTCCTTCTGGAAGCGGGCGATGGTCGCATCGTCCAGGTTTTTCTTCCAATTGAACGAAGGCGAGCAGTTATACGCCAGCATCTTGCCTGGGAACCTGGCGTGCACCGCCTCGGCAAAGGCCTTGGCGAACGCCAGGTCCGGCTTGCCGGTCTCGCACCACACCAGGTCGGCGTATGGCGCATACGCCAAGGCGCGTGCGACGGACTGTTCCAGGCCATTGCGCACCTTATAGAATCCCTCCACGGTACGCTCGCCGGTGCAGAAAGGCTTATCGTTATCATCGATATCGGACGTCAGCAGATCGGCCGCCTCCGCATCGGTACGGGCAATCACCAGGGTCGGCGTGCCCATCACATCGGCAGCCAGGCGTGCCGCCGTCAGCTTTTCGACTGCCTCACGGGTCGGCACCAGGACCTTGCCGCCCATATGGCCGCACTTCTTCACGGAAGCCAGCTGGTCCTCAAAGTGCACACCGGCAGCGCCCGCCTCGATCATGGCCTTCATCAACTCGAAGGCATGCACGCCGCCGAAGCCGGCCTCCGCATCGGCCACGATCGGCGCGAAATAATCGATCTCGTCCCGCCCCTCGGACCACTGGATCTGGTCAGCGCGCTGAAAGGTGTTATTGATGCTGCGCACCACCATCGGCACCGAGTTCGCCGGATACAGTGACTGGTCGGGATACATCTCGCCCGCCAGATTGGCATCGCTGGCCACCTGCCAGCCGGACAGGTAAATCGCCTTCAAACCCGCCTTCACCTGCTGCATCGCCTGGTTGCCGGTCAAGGCACCGAGTGCGTTGACGAAAGGCGCCGTATTCAACAGCCGCCACAATTTCTCAGCGCCGCGCTGGGCAAGCGTATGTTGCACCACCAGCGAACCGCGCAAGCGCACCACGTCCTCGGCGGAATAAGCGCGGCGCACGCCAATCCAGCGAGGATTGGTATCCCAATCGTGTTGCAGGGCTGCGATTTGCTCGGCGCGGCTTGCCATGATTTTTCTCCCAAGAAGATGCTCTAAAAACGAAATCCTATGGAGCTATCTTAGGCGCAATTTTTCAGTGCAATAATTGTCTTATATAAGACATAAAAGAACTTTAATTTCGTTCAGAATCAGATACTTAAAATTTAAATTCCATGATGCGGCATGGCATTTCTCATTTTGAGAGAAACGGCGCAAGCGCCGACGATGCGCTTTTCATCGCATGAAACGGATCTTTCATATGGTGAAAGGCGCATGAAAGTCAGGCGAGTTTTGCTGCGGCCACCAGAACGCCGTCGGCATCGGCATAGATCCAATCGCCCGGACGGACAATCACCCCCGCGATCGGGACCGGCACATCACGCTTGCCGACGCCTTCACGCGCGCTGCGCTGGGGATGGGTGGCCAGCGCCATGACGCCCACATCGCAATGCGCCAACTCCACGCTATCGCGCACGCAGCCATCCACCAGCACGCCGGCCCAGCCATTATTCTGGGCCAGCAAGCCCAGCTGGCCACCGACCAAGGCGCGGCGCAAGCTGCCGCCGCCATCGACCACCAGCACCCGGCCCCCACCCTGGGTCTCCAGGGTAGCGCGCACCAGCGCATTATCCTCATGCACCTTCAGCGTAGCTGCCGGCCCGGCAAACTGCTGGCGCATACCGAAATGGCGGAACACCGGCGGCAGCACCGCCAGCGTCCCGTTTTCCAGCAAATCCGCGTGCTCATCGCAAAGATCAGTCGTAGCAAAGCTCATGGCATCTCTCCGTAAAAATTCGGGGTCAGGTCTGTCTTTTGGACAGCGCCACAATATCTTTGATTTAGCTCAATACGCAAATTCTGCCGATTTCGCGTATTGAGATAGATCAAAGAAATGGGCTGCGTGTCCAAATGACAGACCTGACCCCGAATTTTGGGTTAGGCGGCGGCGCGCGCTGTGGCGCGGGTGCGGCTGCCGACGCCGGTGGCGGTGGCGATCGCTAACAGCAGGAAGAAGGCGATCGTGGCAAATACCATTTGCGGTTTGCCGGCATCCATCCAGAATCCGAACAGCAATGGGCCAAGCGATAAGCCGCTGTCCAGGCCGGAATACACGACGCCATAGACGCGGCCAGTGGCGTTCTTCGGTGCCGCGGCGCGTATCATGAGGTCGCGCGATGGGCCGGCAATGCCTGAGAAGAAGCCGACCAGCGCCATCAACACGACCGCGCCCCACGCCGGCACAACGACCAGGCCAATGACCAGCGCCAGCACTGCGGCGACGGCGAATGCCGCGGCAATCGTGCGGTCATGCTGCTTGTGGCCGCCGCCCAGGAAGCCGCCCAGCACCATGCCCGCAGCACCAGCCAGCATATAGGCGGTGAAGGCGCCGGTTGCCATCGGCAGTGACATGCCGTACAGCTTGACCAGCCCGGTCGAGGCAAAGCTCTGGATGCCGCCCAGCGCCAGCGCGGTGAGGAAGAAGAAGGCGAAACACATCCATACCGACGGCAGGCGCAGGAAGTCGAGCGAGCCTTCCGCCGGCGCGCTGGCGGCAGTGTGGATAGTCGGCTCCGGGCGCAGCGCTTCACGGTTCCACCACAGGATCGCCAGCACAATCGCCGGCAGCGCGGCGGCCGACAGCAAGGCGGTGCGCCAGTCGGTGGCGGCGGCCACGCCGGTCATGAACAGCGGCGCTGCGGCCCAGCCAATGCTGCCGCTCAGGCCGTGCACCGAGAAGCCGTGTGCCACGCGGTCGCGCGAGACCCGCTGGTTCAGGATGGTGTAGTCGGCCGGGTGGAAGATGCTGTTGCCAAGGCCGGCCAGCAGGGCCCCGACCATCAGCCCGGCATAATTCGGTGCGTTCGATAGGACCAGGGCCGATACACCGAGCATCGCCATGCCGGAAAACAGGACCCGGCGCCCTCCCACCCGGTCCACCACGAAGCCTGCCAAGGCTTGGCCAATGCCGGATACGACGAAAAACACCGTCATCAACAGGGCGAGTTCAGAGTAGCTCAGGTTGAACGCCGGTTTCAGCCAGGGGAATAGCGCGGCCAGGATCAGGTGGTAGAAGTGCGATACGCCGTGCGCCAGCCCTACCAGGCCGATCACCCGCGCATCGTTGCGTAGCGTTTGCTTGTCCATATGTGTTGCCTCTCTCGTTTATTGGATGAAAGCATTTTAGGAAAACCCGGCGCGTCCGTTTTGAGCTAGGATGACATCATTTGTCGCAAAACCGCCATCCATGCCGATCCAGATCGTCACCCACACCAGGCCGCACGAAAGCCGCCGCGAGCCGACCGCCATCCAGCCCGTGACCATGATTGCGCGCGACCTCATTAGCGAGCGCTCCTTGCCGGCACATACGCACGACTGCGCCCAGTTGACCCTGGCCCTGGAGGGAGTGATCCGCGTCAATGCCATGGATAGCAGCTGGATCGTGCCGCCGCAGCGTGCGATCTGGACGGCGCCGAATGTCGAGCATTCGCTGACCGTGATTGAAGCGGCACGCTTGCGGCCGGTGTACGTCACCTCGCTGCTGGATCCTTTCCCCGGCGAGCCGTGCAAGGTGCTCGAAGTTTCGCCGCTGCTGCGCGAATTGATCATGGCACTGGAGCAGGAAGATCCGGAGGTGCAAACGCGCCGCTCGCAGTTGATCTGCAACCTGATCCTCGACGAGCTGCCGCGCCTGGCTACGCGGCCCATCCGTGTCCCCATGCCGCGCGATAAGCGCCTGAAAGGCTTGTGCGATGCCCTGCTCTCCGATCCCGGCGCGACGCTGACCCTGGAGGAATGGGCGGGCAAGGCGGGCGCGTCGGAGCGCACGCTGGCGCGCTTGTTCGAGAAGGAGCTTGGCATGAGCTTCGGCCAGTGGCGACAGCAGGCGCGGCTGGCGCATGCGGCGCCGATGATCACCGGCGGCATGCCTTTGTCGCAGGTGGCCGACGCGCTGGGCTATTCCAGCCAATCGGCCTTCACGGCCATGTTCCGCAAGACCTTCGGCTGCCCGCCGACCGAGTTCTTCAACACCCGCAACTGATTCGCCTCAATTTGCCGGGCTTGCCAGCCGGGTTTCGCGCTGCATCCATTCATTGCGAGGAGGTGGATCGGCCGCGCTGGCTGGTTTCGGCGTCGAGCATTTCGCGCAAGGTGGCAAATAGCGGCGCGGTGGCCGTGTGCTTGCGGCCGTACCCCAGGTTGAAGGCGTAGTCGAAATCGGGCGGATTATCGCCCTGGTTGTGCTGGAGGATGGTCTCCAGCTTGTCAAAGGCTTTTACAGCCTGGGCTTCCGGCGTGGCGGCGGCTTCGTATTCGTCCCACAGGGCGATGATTTCCGCACGCAGGGACGGATCGAGGTCGCGCGTCAGGATATGCAAGTCTTCGCGCTCCTGCGCCGACTTGCCGGGATGGGCATGCTGGTGGATCGCCGGGATGTCGCCATGGATTGCTTCGCCCAGGTCGTGCACCACGCACAGTTTCAATACGCGTGCGATGTCAAGTCCGGGCAGTTGGTCGGCGAAAACCAGCGCCATCAGCGCCAGCCGCCAGCTGTGCTCGGCGGTGCTTTCGGGCCGGCCCGATGAGGTGAATCCGCTGCGCAGGACGTTTTTGAGCCGCTCGGCTTCGCGCAGGAAATTCAGGCGGCCGGCCAATGTTGAGTCTTTCATCGATCGCTCCTTTTTCACCGGCGCTTACTACTGGGTGCCAGTGCTGCCACTCGTCGAATGCAGCGTGGCCAGCTTCGGCCGTGGGGCGCCGCGAGCCGGTCGACTGCAGCGCACCTTGCCACTGATGCGGGGGGGCAAGCCCCCTGTGCCGCCTGTCAGGCTTTGCGGAACGCCAGCTCGCTGCCGTCGGCGTCGATGCGGATCGTGTCTTTCGGGCCGAAGCGGCCTTCCAGAATCAGCTTCGACAGCGGGTTCTCGATCTGCTGCTGAACCGCGCGCTTCAACGGACGGGCACCATAGACCGGGTCGTAGCCCGCCTCGGCGATCTTCTGCAGCGCGGCATCGCTGACTTCCATGCCCATATCCATGCGTTTCAGGCGCTGCTCGAGGATCTGCAGCTGGATGCGGGCGATCGAGCCGATATGCTTGTCGTCCAGCCCGTGGAACACAACAATCTCGTCGATCCGGTTGATGAATTCCGGCCGGAAGTGGCCGCGTACCTCAGCCATCACGGCCAGCTTCACCACGGCCGGGTCGGCTTCATCCAGCGACTGGATCTTCTGCGAACCCAGGTTGGAGGTCATGATCACCACCGTGTTCTTGAAGTCCACGGTGCGGCCCTGCCCGTCCGTCATGCGGCCGTCGTCCAGCACTTGCAGCAGCACGTTGAAGACATCCGGGTGCGCTTTCTCGATCTCGTCCAGCAGGATCACACTGTAGGGCTTGCGGCGCACGGCTTCCGTCAGGTAGCCGCCTTCGTCATAGCCCACATAGCCCGGTGGTGCGCCGATCAGGCGGGCCACCGAATGCTTCTCCATGAATTCGCTCATGTCGATACGGATCAGCGACTCTTCCGAATCGAACAGGAAGTTCGCCAGCGCCTTGGTCAGTTCGGTCTTGCCGACGCCGGTCGGGCCGAGGAACATGAAGGAGCCGTATGGGCGGTTCGGGTCCGACAGGCCGGCGCGCGAACGGCGAATGGCGTCGGCCACGGCGTTGATCGCTTCATCCTGCCCCACCACGCGTTCGTGCAGCTTCGCTTCGATGTGCAGCAGCTTGTCGCGCTCGCCCTGCATCATGCGCGAGACGGGAATGCCGGTGGCGCGCGACACCACTTCGGCGATTTCTTCGGCGCCGACCTGGGTGCGCAGCAGCTTGGGTTTGTCGCCTGCCTGTTCGGCGGCGCCGGCGGCTTCGGCGTGCTTCAGCTGGGCCTCCAGCTCGGGCAACCGGCCGTACTGCAGCTCGGATACGCGCTGCCAGTTGGACGCGCGGGTCGCCTCTTCCATCTGCTGCTTGATGCGTTCGATCTCTTCCTTGATGTGGGTGGTGCCCTGTACATTGGCCTTCTCGGCCTTCAGCACTTCCTCGTAATCGTTGTACTCGCGCTGCAGCTTGGCGATTTCGTCGTCCAGCAATTGCAGGCGGGCGCGCGAGGCTTCGTCCTTTTCGCGCTTGACGGTTTCCTTCTCGATCTTCAGCTGGATCAGGCGGCGTTCAAGCTTGTCCATCACTTCCGGCTTGGAGTCGATCTCGATCTTGATCTTCGATGCGGCTTCGTCGATCAGGTCGATCGCCTTGTCGGGCAGGAAGCGGTCCGTGATGTAGCGGTGGGAGAGTTCCGCCGCCGCGATAATGGCGGGGTCGGTGATTTCCACTTTGTGGTGCAGCTCGTACTTGTCCTGCAGGCCGCGCAGAATGGCGATGGTGGCCTCCACGCTTGGCTCGTCGACCAGGATTTTCTGGAAGCGGCGCTCCAGCGCGGCATCCTTCTCGATGTATTTGCGGTATTCGTCCAGCGTGGTCGCGCCCAGGCAATGCAGCTCGCCGCGCGCCAGCGCAGGCTTGAGCATATTGCCGGCGTCCATGGCGCCTTCGGCTTTGCCGGCGCCGACCATGGTGTGCAATTCGTCGATGAAGACGATGGTCTGGCCTTCATCCTGCGCCAGCTCCTTGAGCACGGACTTCAGGCGCTCTTCGAATTCGCCGCGGTACTTGGCGCCCGCCAGCAAGGCCGCCATATCGAGCGACAGCACGCGCTTGCCGCGCAGCGAGTCCGGCACTTCGTTGTTGACGATGCGCTGCGCCAGCCCTTCCACGATGGCGGTCTTGCCCACCCCCGGTTCGCCGATCAGCACCGGGTTGTTCTTGGTCCGGCGCTGCAGCACCTGGATGGCGCGGCGGATTTCGTCGTCGCGGCCGATGACGGGGTCGAGCTTGCCCAGGCGGGCGCGTTCGGTCAAGTCGAGGGTGTATTTTTTCAGGGCTTCGCGCTGGCCTTCCGCTTCCTGCGAATCGACCTTGGCGCCGCCGCGCACGGCGTCGATGGCGGTCTCCAGGGCCTTGCGCTGCAGGCCGTTCTCGCGCGCCAGCTTGCCGGCGTCGGACTTGTCGTCGGAGATGGCCAGCAAGACCATTTCGCTGGAAACGAACTGGTCGCCGCGCTTTTGCGTCTCGCGGTCGGCCTGGTTCAGCATATTGACGAACTCGCGGCTGACCGTCACGTCGCCGCCGGACACCTTGGGCATGCGTTCCATCGCATGCTTGAGCGCTTGCGCCAGGCCGCCCACATTGACGCCGGCGCGCTGCAGCAGCGAACGCGCGCCGCCGTCTTCCTGGTTCAGCAAGGCCAGCAGCAGGTGCGCGGGCTCGATGTATTGGTTGTCGTTGCCCACCGCCAGGCTCTGGGCATCGGCGAGGGCTTCTTGCAATTTTGTTGTAAGTTTGTCTTGGCGCATGTCGAACGCTCCTGATGAATTGTCAACGACAATCTAAGGGCGCGTTGACAAATTTCAAGACCACTTCTTGCGGGCTTCGTCGTCGCTGGTGCGGGCGTCCACCCAGCGCGCGCCCTCCGGGGTCTGTTCCTTTTTCCAGAACGGCGCCTCGGTCTTCAGGTAGTCGATAATGAATTCGCAAGCCGAGAACGCTTCGCCCCGGTGCGGCGAAGTGACCGCCACCAGCACGATCTGGTCCATGGGCTTGAGCGGGCCGACGCGATGGATGACCAGCGCGCCATAGATCGGCCAGCGGACCTTGGCCTGCTCAAGGATGGCCTGGATCGCCTGCTCGGTCATGCCCGGGTAATGCTCGAGCTCCATTTCGGCCACGGCGGCCCCGTCGTTCAGGTCGCGCACCGTGCCGACAAAGGTGACGATAGCGCCAACTTTGGCATTCCCGGCGCGCAGTTGCGCCACTTCATGGGACAGGTCGAAGTCGTCGGTCTGGATACGTACTTCGCTCATTTACCCTCCGCCGCGCCGGTCTTGCGGAACAGCTGCTCGATGCGGCTGGTCGTGCGTGCATCCGCCAAAGCGGGCATGGCGCACAGGGCAAGGATCTGGGTGGCGTGGCTGGCCGGCTTCTGGCCGGACTTGAGGGAGGACTGCAATACTTCCACCTGCATTTTCAATCGGTCTTTCGCAAATTCGGCGCCGCTGTCGATGCCGGCCACGATTTCCAGGCGCAGCACTTCGGACAGCAGACGTTGACGGTTGTTTTCCAGTTGGCCGGCGTAGGCCGAGCGCGCAGCCGCGCCCTCACTGGCCGCTTTCAAGGCTGCGTCGAAACGCGTGCGCAAGGTGCGTTCATGGTCGGCGGGCAGTGCCGGCAAGGCTTGCCAGCGGCCGCTCCAGTCGGCGCCATCGATCTCGCCCGCTTCGGCAAGCGCGCTTTCCAGCCCCTGCACCAGGCGCAGCTTTTCGCGCATGGAATTGGCCTGCGCGGCCCCGGCCCGCTTGCGGATCGCATCCGCCTGCGATTGCAGGGCACCGACCGCGGCGCGGTAGCGCTGGTCGATTTTCTGCTCGCTGGCGCGCGGCACGATGCCCGACGCATGCCATGCGGCGGCAGCGTCTTTCAGCGTCTTGCCGATTGCGCCCAGCACGGCCTTGTCCTCGCCCTCAAAAGTGGCGGACTCCAGCCCCGCGCAAATCGCTTCGCGGGCATGCAGGTGCGACTTGCGTTCATGGTCGGCGGCATGGGCGTGCTCCTTGCGCTTGGCGAAAATCAGGTCGCAGGCGTTGCGGAACTTCTGCCACAGGGCCTGCTCCGTCTTGCGCTCGAGCGGCAAGGCGCGGGCGTGGCCCTGCCAGGATTCCTGCAGGCGGCGCAGGGTGTCGATGGTGTGGCGGTCCAGCGGATTGAGTTTGCCCACTTCTTCGATCAGTTGTTCGCGGCGCGCGACTTCGATCCTGCGCTGCGAGTCGAGCGGCGCCATCAGGCTGTCCATCGCCTTGCTGAAGGCGGCGTCCAGGCGCTTCTTGTCCTTGCGGTCGATGGTGCCCAGGCGGCTCCAGGCCTGCCGCAGGCGCTGGGTGGACGAAGCCAGAGTGCGCCAGTCGTGCGTATGCGGCAGGTTGCCCGACGCCGATTCCTCGCGGTCGGCCTGGGCGCCGCCGGCCGCTTCCAGCTGGGCGCTGTCCCTGGCGATCAGGGCGTTCGCTTCATCCACCAGCTCTTGCGCCTTGGCCGCGTTGGCATGGCGCTCGTCGGCCAGCTGCTTGAAATGGGCCGCGGCCGGGGCGTAGGCGGCCGTACAGGCGGCGTCGAATTTCTCCCACAGCGATTTGGGTGCAGCCCCGGATACGCCATCGAGCGATTTCCAGCGCTCGCGCATACTGCCGACTTTCTTCGCCAGCTCGCTCATGCCAAGCCCCTCGGCGGGCAGACTTTCCACCGCGTGCACCAGCTCTTCGCGCGACACATTGCCGCCCCAGCGCGCCCAGTCGCCCAGGCGTTTCAGGTCGGCCCGCACGTGGGCCAGGCGCTCGGCCTGGGCCGGCGTCAGGCGGCCAGTCTTGCTGTCTTTGAGCGTTTTGTCGTGCTCGGCGGCAATGTGGAGCTGGCCCTGGGTCAGAGCCGCTTCCATCGCTTCGACCAGGTCCATGAAATGGCGATTGGCTTCCTGCTCGACAGCGGAGGGCTTGTGCTTGTCTTTGGGCGCGCGCGGCGGGCGCGCAGCGAGCGTGGGATGGCCATCGATCGGCGCGGACGCCATGGCCGCTGCCGCATCCGGCGTGGCAGGCGGCGGGGCCGCCGCGAGCTTGTCCGCGCCATTGGCCACGGTGTTGACCGGTTCGGCTTCGGCCATGGCAGGCACAGGCGGGACAGGCTGCCGCGTGCTGCGTTCGGCTGCCAGGGCCGCGTCAAAATCATTCAACAGGTGGCGCGGCAATGAGCCACGCTCGGGCGACGTCAGATGGGCTTCATGTTCGCTGGCAAGGCGCTCGAGTTCGGCTGCGTCCGGGTGCTTGCGCAGGGCGGCCAGCGCATCGATCATGGCACGCTGGAGCGAGACCTGGGCTTCGAGCCGGTCCGCCAGCGCTTCGCGCACATGGGCGAACTCGGCCGCGGCCACGGGGGCGGCATCGACCACCTTCCATTGCCGGTCGAGGTCGGCCACCAGGTTCGGGGTCAGCTTTTCGTCGGCCAACAAACGCTGCGCAAGAGCAATGCACGCCTGGGCCTGCTTCTGTTCTGCCTGGACATGGCGGATGGCATCGAGCCGCCCCTGCATCAGCTTGGCGACCCGCCGGTCGGAATTGCGTACCGCGTGTTGCACTTTTTCCAAAGCCGCTTGCGAGACGACGTGTTCGGCCGCCGCCAGGCGCACATCGGCAAATTCGCTGTTCAGGATCAGCTCGACCGCGGCGGCCTCATCCCCGCCCAGGTTGCGGGCAAGTTCGGCTTGCGCGGTGCGGCGTTCGGCGGGATTGCCGAGCGCCGCCTGCGAGCCGCCGGCGCTCGGCTGTCCTGCAACGCTGGCCTGGCTGGCCTGTCGCTTGAAGAGGAACTCAAACATAGTTGTGCTATGAATG
The DNA here is from genome assembly GCF_000425385.1 of Pseudoduganella violaceinigra DSM 15887. Lineage (GTDB taxonomy): Bacteria > Pseudomonadota > Gammaproteobacteria > Burkholderiales > Burkholderiaceae_D > Rugamonas > Rugamonas violaceinigra. Next base: position 39,469 of record NZ_KE384358.1, read on the forward strand.
GATCAAAACCACCATCATAGCGCAGCGCCGCCCGGCAGGGGCGGCGAATGCAGTCACGGCGAATTCAGGCCGTATCCGCAGCGGCGCGATGGGCCGAACGGCTGCGCCGGTGGTAGCGCAGCTTCGGCACAGGAACCACGGCCTCGTCCTCTTCACGCAGGGTGGCACGCACCTGCTTGGCTTGGGACAAGGATTTCCTGTCTTTCTCGGCGGCAGCGGGCGTACGGCGCGCTTCCACCACTTGAGCGTCATGGGCAAGGAATTTGTTGGCGATGTCGAACCATGCCTCGCCGCCGATCGCTGAGCGGGCAATGGCGAACAATTCCTTCTCTTCTTTCTCCAGGCGCTGCAGCAGCAGCGCGCAGAACGATTCAATCGATTCGCAGATTTCCGTCACCTGCTGCTCGCTGCGCTCAGTGGCCGTATCGAGCTCGGCTTGCAGGCGCCGGATCACCGACAGGGCGGCCTGGTTCAGGCGGCTCAGCTCGTCCAGCAGCTGGTTCGCTTGTTCGGTCGCATTCTGCAGCGCGGGGATCAGGTACAGCTCGATCTTGCGCCAATGGCAGGCCTGGTACAGGCGCTCCAGGGTTTCGCACGCATATTCAAGCTGGGACAGGGTCAAACGCTGCTGGCGCAGCAGCGTCGATTGCACGTATTTTTGAAACGACAGCAGGCTAAGGCGCACATTAGCCTGTTCAACGGATAGCGCAACTAATGTATATGTGGCCGTTAACATTCTTGCTCCCAAATATCGCTACGCGGAAACGGAAGTACAAGTGTAAATAAGCCCGACAAAAACGCTTTGACATTCCTCAATGTAACGTCACGCGCCCTCCTAATTTAGGAGGTTTTCATATGCAGCGCAAGGCGAAGATCAACCATACCAGCTTCTCTTCCCGGCGTCACGGTTCCGCCAAATCTGCGCATCAGATGTTGCATCCCGATATTCTCGGACAAGGCTTCGCCCGTGATTTCGCGCGTCCCGCGGCTGCGGAAATAGTCAAGCAGTTTCTGGAACAGGATATTTCCCAACCCTTTGCCTTTCAAATCGGAACGCACAATGATCGCAAATTCCGCCTTTTGGTTATCCGGGTCGGCCACCGCCCGTACCACACCCAGCGTCTCGGGCGCACCATCGGCGCCGGTGCGTGTCGCAATGAAAGCCATTGCACGATCGTAGTCAATCTGGGTCAGGCGCGCCAGCTGGGTCGGCGGCAATTCCTTCATGGCTGTGAAAAAGCGCAGGCGCACATCGTCCGGGTCGAGCCGGCTGAAGAAGCGCACATGGGCCGGCGCATCTTCCGGCCGGATCGGGCGCAGCAGCAGCGCGCCGCCCTGCCATTGGATCTCCTGCTCCAGCTCCTGCGGATACGGGCGGATCGCCATGCTGCTTTCGGCGCGGCGCGGGCCCAGCGTGGCGCGCGCCCCATGCACGTGCAGGACGCCGCCGGCCACCGTGATGGGATCGATTTCCAGCGTGGCGATCTCGCCGATGTCGGCCACCAGCTCGGCCGCGTGCACCAGGGCGCTGCACAAGGCTTCGCGTTCATCGGCCAGCGCGCGCCCGACGCGGGTGCGGCGCAGCATGTCGCGCGCCAGTACGGTATTTAGCGGCGGCAGGCCGACCGCGCGGTCGTCGACCACCCTGCCCGCGCTGCCGCCCAGCCCGACGCTGATGGCCGGGCCGAAGACCGGATCGGCCTGCATGGCGATGCGCAGCTGCTGCATGTCGCCGCGCGCGGCAGCGGAGGTGAAAGGCAGGCCGTAGGCGGCCAGCAGCGCCGCCAGGTCGGCTGGCGCCAGCTCCGCTTGGCCCGCCGCGCACGCGGCCCGCACCAGGTTGCGTGCGGCCTGGCGTACCGGCACCGAATGGGCCGGCACCAGCCCCGGCACTTCAATCAGCAAGGCCTGGTTGCGCGAGTACTGCACCACCTGGCTGTAGGCCCGCACGGCCTTCTCCGGCGTGTCGTAGCTGGGCAGGCCGGCATCGGCAAATACTTGCCGCGCTCCCGCCACCGAGGCGCCGCCGATCCAGCAGGACAGGACGCAGCGGCCGCTTTGCTGCACCAGCGGCACCAGTGCCTGTGCCACGCCGGTACTGGCGACCGCCGACGACGGCGCATGCACCACCAGCAGCGCATCGGTGCCCGGATCGGCCAGCAGCGCCCTGGCCACGGCGGCGTGCCGCTCGGCGCTGGCTTCGGCGCCGATGTCGACGGGATTGCTCAGCGCCAGCCCGGCCGGCAGTTCGCTGCGCAGCAGCTTGCTGGTCTGCAGCGAAAACTGGGCCAGTTTGCCGTGCACCCACTGCAGCGCGTCGGCCGCCAGATGGCCGGTGCCGCTGCCATTGCTCATGATGGCCAGGCGGGTGCCGCGCGCTTGTCGTGCGCGCGCCACCGTCTCCACCGCGTCGAACAGATCGGCCGATGAATAGACGCGCAGCATGCCGGCGCGGCGGATGACGGCGTCGTACACCTTGTCGTCGCCGCTGCGGCCCGCTTTCAGCACCACCACCGGCTTGCCGCGCGCCGCCAGGCGGGCTGCCGAAATGAATTTGCGGGCGCAGGTCACCGATTCGATATGCATGATGATGGCGGAGGTGTCGTCATCCGCCGCCAGGAAGTCCAGCACGTCGCCCAGGTCGATATCGCCGCCCTCGGCCAGGGAGACCACGCGCGAGAAGCCGATGCCGTGCTGCTGCGCCCAGTCCAGCACCGCCGTCATCAGCGTCGCCGACTGCGCGATGAAAGCGGTCTTGCCGGGCTTGGCGCCGACATGGGCGGCGCTGGCGTTCAGCCCCGCCAGCGGCGCCAGCAAGCCAATGCCGCCGGGCCCCAGGATGCGCAGCAGGTGCGGGCGGGCCGCTTTCATGATCTGCTGGCGGACGCTGTCGCTGACCGGGGTCAGGATGATGGCCCCGCGCGTGCCTTTGGTGCCCAGGTCGGCGATCATGGCAGCAATCGTGTCGGGCGGCGTACAGATGATGGCCAGGTCGGGCACGCGCGGCAGCGCCGACAGGCGCGGATAGCAGGGAATGCCGTGCAGCTTGTCGTACTTCGGATTGACCGGCCAGATTGCGCCGGCAAAGCCGCTTTCGGCCATATTGTTCATCACCTGCGTGCCCAAGCGGTCCGGACGCAGCGAGGCGCCGAAGATGGCCACCGAACCGGGTTCGAACAGGCTGTCCATATTCCTGATGCTCATGGCTGCTCTCCCCTACCAGCGTGAATAATGATCCTCCGTCACCCCGGCAAGCTGGGTGACGATGCGTTTCGGGCCGTCCGGCGCGCCGCGCACCCAGCCGCTGAAATGACCGACAGGCTGTATGTAGCGGCTGGCGGCAACAATCAGGTTGCGGTTCTGGCGGCGCGCGCCGTCGGGCGTGAAGAACAGCTCCAGCTGGTCGTCTTCGGTGAAGATATGCCAGCGCTGCATGGGATCGCGCGGGTCGAAGATGAAGTGCGCCGGCGCCAGCGGAATGACTTCGCCATCGATCCAGAGCGCATTTTCATGGCCGCCAAAATAGCCCGATTGCAGGTTGAAGCCCATTTCCAGGTTGTGCCCCGACGCCCATTTCCAGGACGTCTCGCGCGCCAGCAGGCCATTCGAGTAGTCGAAGCTGGCGACCCCGCCATCGAGTTTGTATTCGTCGCGGAAAGTGCGTATTTCGCCCGTCATCGGCATGCCCGGCGACTTCTGCGTGCCATGCAGCGCCCCGCCCTTCACCTGCCCGGTGGCCAGCAGCAGCGGGCCGATCGGCGGACCGAACTCGGCGTCGATCTCCATATACTGGCAGCGCAGGGTCAGCCTGTACCTGCCCCCGTCGAGCGGATCGATGCTGATCTGCGTGCCGCGCGTGCGGAACCAGCTGGCCGCGCCCGCGTGCTCGCCGACGCCGACCGACATGCGCCCCGGCAGGCCGTCCTGCGAGAAATTGGCCATCATGTCGCAGTCGCTGCGGTCGAAGGCGTAGGCGAAGCAGGTGCTGGTCCAGCCCAGGTCGACGATGGCCACGGCCGCCATCACCTGCTCCGAGACCAGCGAGACATAGTGCCATTTCTTGTGGTGGAAGCGGCGCCACAAGCTGCTGCGCGCGTGCTCGCCCGCCAGCAAATGCCAGTCGAAGGATTTGGTCTCGCCGGCAAAGCGGCCCAGTTGCGGCTTGCCGTCGGCGCCGACCACGTTTTGCGGTGCTGCCGCTAGTTTCATTGCTCCACTCCTTGCGCATCCAGTTCTGATTGCAGCGTTGCCGCGAATTCGCGCGGCTCGCTGGCTTGTACCTGCACCTGCGGGCAAGCGTGCCAGTTGGCCAGGCGCTGCAGCGCACCGGCGACGTCGCGCACGAAGCGCTCCGTTACACGCGCGCCCGGTTCAATGGCGATGTTTTTCACTTCGAAGACAGCGCCGCGGCGATGCGCCTTGGCGTCCAGGCGCCCCACCAGCGCGCCGCGGCGCAGGATGGGCAGCGAGAAATAGCCGTAGCGGCGCTTTTCGGCCGGCGTATAGCATTCCAGGCGGTAGTCGAAATCGAACAGGTCGGCGGCCCGGCGGCGGTCCCACACCACCGGATCGAAAGGCGACAGGATGGTGGTCAGCGTCGCCGACAGGGCGCCCTCGGCGGCCGCTTGCGCCAGGTCGGCCAGTTCGGGGTGAATGTACACGGCGTCTTTCCAGCCATCGACGCGGGCGCGCAGCAGCAAGCCTTCCTCGGCCAGGCTTTCCAGGTCCGGGCGCGGCGGCTTGGTGCGGTAATAGTCGGCCACCCAGGCGGCGCGCGCGAGCCCCAGTGCGCGCACGGTTTTCAAGGCCAGTTCGCGCCGCGTTTCCTCCATGCCGGGCAGGCGGCTGTCGTCCCAGCCCGGCAGCACCCGTTCGGCCAGGTCGTAGACGCGCTGGAAATTCTGGCGGCGCGCGATCATCAGTTCGCCGGAGGTGAACAGCACCTCGAGCGAGCGCTTTTCCGGTTTCCACTCCCACCAGCCGCCGCCCTTGCCGTCGGTGCGCTCGAAATCGGCCGAGCGCACCGGCCCGTTGCTGCGGATTTGCTGCAGCAGGCGATCGATGTCGGCACGGCGCTCCTGCATCCACTGCACGGAATATTTCCAGCCCATCGCGCCCGGATCGAGCATGCGGTGGCGCAGCAGGCCGTAATCCTCGATCGGCACAAAGCAGGCCTCATGCGCCCAGTACTCGAACAGGGCGCCTTCGGCCAGATGCTCTTCCAGCCAGGGCTGGGGATAGTCGCCAAGGCGGCTCCACAACACCAGATAAGGACTGCGCGCCACCACATGAATGGTGTCGATCTGCAGCACTCCCATATTGCGGATCGCATCGATCACATCGGCCTTCTGCGCCTTGCGCCGGCGCGGCTGCAGCAGTCCCTGCGCCGCCAGGTGCAAGGCGCGCGCCGCGGGCAAGGTCAAGTTCAATTCGGTCAAGACTCGATTCCTGTAGGAGATGAGCGCCTATTCTAATAGCGAATTGACAGTATTTCCTGGCATTTTGCGCATGATGGTGGCCGCATGGCAGCACGGTTCGGCTTTTTTTGCCCCGCTACCGGGGTTTGAGTGCAAAATAAGCCTGTGCCAAAGACCACCGCCCGCCAGATTTTCCGCCAGCTGTATCGCATGATACTGCTGCCCTCATTTACGCTGGTTTTGCTGGTGATCATGTGGGCCGACGTGTTCTACCAACTGGCCCAGGATGCGAAAAGCGCGCATTTCGACGCCGTCCAGCATAGCCAGTCGCTGGCGCGCACCCTGGCTGAATATACCAGCCATATCCTGCGCCAGGCGGACCACGCCACCCAGCTGTTCAAGCTCAAATTCGAGGAAACCAACGGCGCCCTGCGCCTGCCGGAATTCAGCAAGCGCGGCGGCCTACTCGATTCGGTCATGCCTTCCCGGCTCGAATTGCCGATCGCCCTGATCGATGCCAACGGCGACCTGGTCGACAGCATGCACGGCGCGTTTCCGCCGAATTCGGCCAACCAGAGCTTTTTCAAGACGCTGTCCACAACAGCCGGCGACGCGGCGCTCGTCACCAATCCGATGGTGGAACCGATCACCAAGAAGTGGCAAATCCAGATTGCGCGCAGGCTGGACGACCGGGCCGGAAAATTCGCGGGCGCCATCGTCCTGATGATCGATCCGGCCTATTTTGTCGAAGATTACGACCGCATGCACGTCGATGAAGGCGGCCTGGTCATGCTGATCAGCCGCGACACCGGCCTTGCCGCCGGGCGCCTGGACGAAAAGCTGTTCATCAGCGACAGCATCGACTACGTGGCGCCCGCCGATCCGGTGACCTCGCCGGACGAACTCATACTGAAAACGCCGGTCGACACGACGGAGCGTATTTACGGCTTCCGCGATATGCCGCGCTACTCCTTGACCGCCGTGGTGGGTGACGCCACCGACCTCGCACTGGCCAAGTATTACAGTCAGCGGCGCCTGTATTTTGCCGTGACCATCATCGTCTCCATCGTCGTGCTGGTGTTCAGCGTCCTGCTCACGCGGCAGGCCAGGCGCCTGCGTGAAAGCATTCGCGAAGCGACCGAGGCGCGCGAAAAGCTGCACGCTGCGGTCGACGCCAGCCTCGACACCCTGTTCCTGATGAAAGCCTGCCGCGCCGGCGGCGCCGGCAGCGACATCAAGGACTTCACCCTGGTCGACGTGAACGAGCGCGGCGCGCGCATCCTGGGCTTTGCCGCCGAGGATGCGCTGGGCAAACGCATGGGCGACATGCTGCCGCACTGGCACAGCGAGGGTTTCTTTGACAAGTGCATGGGCGTCCTGCAGACCGGCGAGCCGCTCGAGGAGGAGATCGATTCGACGGTGTTTGGCGAGCGCCTGTGGCTGCGGCACCAGATCGTCGCCATTGAAGACGGCGTCGCCATCACCGCCCGCAACATCACGGAACGCAAACGCTCCGAACTTGCCGTGCGCCAGAACCAGGCGGAACTGCAGGCCGTCAACGACGCTTCGCCGCTCGGCCTGGTGCGCGCCGACCAGCATGGCAACTGCACCTACGTCAACCGCACATTCGAAGCCATCACCGGCATGGGGCGCGAAGCGGCGCTGGGCGGCGGCTGGCTCGATGCAGTGCACCCGAACGACCGGGAAATGCTGCGTGCTTCGCTCAGGCACCTGAACCACACGCAGCAAGCCTTCCAGGAAACCCTTCGCTGCGTGCACCCGGACGGCAAGATCGTCTGGACCTCGATCAAGGTCGCCCCCATCGTGATCGACAATGAAATCGGCGGCTACGTCGGCACGCTGGACGACATTACCCTGGTGCGTAAATCCGTGATGGCCCTGCGCGAAAGCGAGTCGCGCCTGCGCACCATCGCCGACACCCTGCCCGCCATGATCGCCTATATCGATTTCGAAGAGATCTACCGCTTCCACAACCTGGCCTACGAACGGGAATTCAGCAAGACCGGCCTGCATGTCACCGGCCGCACCGTGGCGGAAACCGTGGGTGAGAGGCGCTATGCCGTGCTGCAGCCCTATATCGCGCGCGCCCTGGGCGGCGAGACGTTGACCTTCGAGGAGGAGGACGAAGTCGGCGGCAACCTGCGTACTTATGAGGTGGTCTACATCCCCCAGCTGGACGAAGACGGCATCACCGTGATCGGCTTCCACGTGATGCGGCAGGATGTGACGGCGCAAAAGCGGGAAAAACAGCGCCTACTGCGCCTGTCGCAGGTCGACGCGCTGACCGGCCTGACCAACCGCGCCGGCTTCCTGCAAAAACTCGGCGACACGATGACGGCGTGCCGCGAAAGCCGTGGGCTGATGGCCGTGATGTACCTGGATATCGACCGCTTCAAACCGGTCAACGACACCTACGGCCACGCGGTCGGCGATGCCCTGCTCAAGGCCTTCTCGGCGCGCCTGTCCAACACCGTGCGTGGCAGCGACACGGTGGCGCGGCTGGGCGGAGACGAATTCACCATCATCATGGAGCATATTTCCAAGCCGGAGGATGCCTCCATCACCGCCGCCAAGATCGTGCACAATATGCAGCAGCCCTTCGAGCTGGACGGGATCATGGCCAACGTCTCCACCAGCATCGGCCTGACTTACTACCGCGACGAGGATGTCAGCCCGGCCGAACTGCTGAAACGGGCCGACGCGCTGCTGTATGAAGCCAAGCAGGCCGGCCGCAACACCTTCCGCAGCGGCCCGCCTCTGCCGGATCTGCTCGCCCCGAGCGCAGCCTGACAAGGATCAAGACAGGGGCCGGCCGTTTGCGCTATATTTGCGCTTCCCACGCCCAGCTTTACATTTCATGCGCCTGCTGCACACCTCCGACTGGCATCTTGGCCAGTCGCTGCATAATTTTGACCGCCACTACGAGCACCAGCGCTTCCTTGACTGGCTGCTCGATACCATCGTGTCCGAACAGGCCGACGCCCTGCTGGTCGCGGGCGATATTTTCGACAACGCCAATCCGTCGGCGGCCTCGCAACGCCAGCTCTACACCTTCCTGCAGCAGGCGCGCGCCCGCGCCCCGCAGCTTGATATCGTCGTCATCGCGGGCAATCACGATTCGCCGGGCCGCATTGAAGCGCCCGGCCCCCTGCTGGAAGTGCACGGCACCACCGTGATCGGCTACCCGCACCGCGACGCCGACGGCAATATCGCCATGGAGCGCCTGCTGGTGCCGCTGACCGGCAAGGATGGCGCCATCGGCGCCTGGGTGCTGGCCGTGCCCTTCCTGCGCCACGGCGACGTGCCGCGCCTGGAGCCGGTTCCGGCCGCCGAGAGAGATGCCGAACCGGCACCGCAGCCTGATCCCTATCTGGCCGGCATTGCGGAGCTGTACCGCCAGGCGCTGCAACTGGCCAGCGCGCGCGCCGGCACAGGCCAGGCCATCATCGCGATGGGCCACTGCCATATGGTTAACGGCACCATGTCGGCCGATTCCGAGCGCCGCATCGTGATCGGCGGGACCGAGATGCTCCCGAGCGCAATCTTCCCGCCGCCGATCGCCTACGCCGCGCTGGGCCATCTGCACCTGGCCCAGCAGGTCGGACCGCATGCCCATATACGCTACTGCGGCAGCCCGATCCCGCTCTCCTTCGCCGAAACCAGCTACCCGCACCAGGTGCTGCGTATCGACCTGCGGGACGGCCAGGCCAGCGAAATCAAGGCCTTGCCGATCCCGCGCGCGGTGCAGCTGCTGCGCATTCCAGACAAGCCCGCCCCGCTGGAGGAGGTGAAGGCCGCCCTGGCCACCCTGGCGCTGCCTGACGCGCCACTGGAACAGCAGCCGCTGCTCGAAGTGCGCATCCAGCTGGCGGCGCCCGAACCCGGCCTGCGCGCCGCCATCGAAGAGGCGCTGCAGGGCAAACCTGTCCGCCTGGCCAAGATTGAAACGTCCAGCGCTGCCCGCGCCTCGCTCGAGGAAGCCGCGCTCTCGCTGGACCAGCTGGCAACCCTGCAGCCGGACGACATCTTCAAACGCCTGTATCTGCAGCGCTATGGTAGCGAAGCGCCGCCCGAACAACTGGCGGCATTTGCCGAATTGGTGCGGCCATGAGGGTCCTGCGCATCGCAGGCAAGAACCTTGCCTCGCTGGCCGACGAATTCTCGGTCGACTTCACCGCCCAGCCCCTGTCCGATGCCGGTCTGTTCGCCATCAGCGGCCCTACCGGCGCGGGCAAAAGCACCCTGCTCGATGCCCTGTGTCTGGCGCTGTACGACGATACGCCGCGCGTACACAAGGCCGAAGGCAAGACGCCGGACGTCGGTGATCCGGTCTCCTCGCAGGATCCGCGCACCCTGCTGCGCCGCGGCGCGGCCGAAGGCTGGGCCGAAGTGGATTTCGTCGGCAACGACGGGGCATCCTATCGCGCCCGCTGGAAAGTCTGGCGCGCCCGCAGCAAGGCGGCTGGCGCCCTGCAGCCAAGCGCGATGTCGCTGCAAAAGCTGCCTGGCCTGCAGCCGCTCGGCCACACCAAGACTGAAGTGATGGCGGAAATCGTCGAGCGCATCGGTTTGAGCTTCGACCAGTTCACGCGCGCCGTACTGCTTGCACAAAACGAGTTCTCCACCTTCCTCAAGGCCAAAGACGACGAACGCGGCACCTTGCTGGAAACACTGACCGGCAGCGGTATCTATAGCGAGATTTCCAAACGCGCGTTTGAACGCTGGCGCTCCGAAGAACTGGCACTGAAAACGCTCACCGCCGGCCTGGCCAACCAGCAACCGCTGGCGCCGGAGCAGCGCGCGGAAATCGCCGCCCAATCGGAGGCCGCCGAAGCAGCGCAGGACGCCGCCGCGCAGCGCGTCGCCGCGCTGGAGGCCGACTTGCGCTGGCACCGGCAAGCCGAACACCTGGCCTTGGCCGTGCAGCAGGCGCGCGACCAAGGCCTGCAGCGGCAGCAGGAAGCCGACGCCGCCGCCCCGCGCCGTACCGTGCTGGCGCAGCTCGACGCGGTGCAGCCGGCACGTGCCTTGGACGACGAAGTGGTCCGTCTCGCCGCCGAACGCGCGGCGGTGCAGGAGGCCATTTCGCTGGCCGAGCAGGAAGCCGAACGCACCCGCCTGGCGCTGGAAGTACTGAACAGCGATGCGCAGCAAGCTGGCGCCGCACTGGCGGCAGCGGAGCACGCCCAGCTGGCGGCCGCTCCGCTATTGGACCAGGCCAAAGCACTCGATACGCGCCTTGAATCGTTGCAGGCGGCCTTCGCCCACGCCGCCCGCGCGCGCGACGCTGCCGTGCAAGCGGATGCCGCCGCGGCGGCCGCCCTGCGCGCGCACGAAGAGCGCCAGCAGGCGCTCGCCAGCGAGCGGCAAGCTGCGGAGCAATGGCTCGACGCCCATGCGCATTGGGTGGCACTGGCCCGCGACTGGGCGCGCTGGGACGTTTTGTTCAGCCAGGCCAGCCAGCAGTCCGGGCGCGCCGAACAGCAATCCCAGTCGCTGGCCAGCGTGCAGCAGGCGGCCGCCCGCCAGCGGCAGGAAGAGGCCCATGCCCGCAGCGGGCTGGATGCGGCCGGCGAACGCTTGCGCCAGGCCGAGTCGCAGCGCGAGCAGGCTGCCAGGACGGTGGCCGCCATCGACGCCGAAAGCATCGCACAGCAGCGCCAGCGTATCGACCAGCGCCGCGCGCTGCTGGCCGACGCCAACACCGCATGGCAGGAGCTGGACCAGCTCACACGCCGCCAGCTGGAACACTCGACGCGGATATCGTCCCTGCAAACGGCCCGCGACAGCTCCGAGGCCGAAGTGGCCGCCACCCGAGAAGCCAACCTGGCGCTGGTGGCCGCCTCGACCCAGGCCGAGCGCTCGTTGAAACTGGCGGAAGCGGCGACCGGCGAAAGTGTCGAAAAGCTGCGCGCCACGCTGCAGGACGACACGCCCTGCCCGGTGTGCGGTTCGCACGAGCACCCCTATCGCCACGAGGACGGCCCGCTGCACGCCATGCTCAAGCAATTACAGGCGGAGGTGCATGACTGCCGCGAAAAGCTGCAGCGCAATATGAAACTGGAAGCGGAACATCAAGCCCGCCTCCAATCCAGCATTGAGCAATTGGCCGCGCTCGGTGCCGAGCAAAGCGGAACGGCCACGGCGATCGGCGCTGCGAAGACCCGCTGGCACGCGGCATGCGCCACGCTGGGCCAGTCCGCCATGGCAGCGGATCACGACGTCCCTGCCTGGCTGGCCGGGCACGGGGCCGCGCTGCAAGCCGAATTGCGCGAGATTGAAAACAAGGAGCAGGCCTACCGCCAGGCGACCCGCAGCCGGGAAGTCGCGCAGACTGCCTGCGACCAGGCTGCCGCCGAATGCAAGCGCCACCAGCAGGCGCTCGCCGCGGCACAGACGGCGCTGGCCCAGTCAGGTGCGCAGGAACAGGCACTGGATGAGCAGCGTATCGACACGGCGCTGCAAATCGCCCACCTGCTTGACCAGCTGGACGCGCCGCTGGGACATGAAGGCTGGCAGGATGAATGGAAGGAAGGTCCGGCCCGCTTCCACGAACAGCGCGCACGCGAAAGCAGGCAATGGCTGGCGCAGCGCCAGGCGGCCGACGAGCGCGCCGCAGCCATCGCGACGCTTGTGGTCGAGTCGCAGGCGCTCCGCACAGCCAGCGACCGCAGCGCCGCCGACGCACTCGCCGCGCAGGATACTGCCCGAACGGCGCATGCGGCCCTCGCCAGCGCCACGGCGGAACGCCAGGCGCTGTGGCAAGGCCGCCCGGTGCGCGAGGTGGAAAACGGTCTTCGCGAGGCGGTCAACGCCGCCCGTTCAGCCTTGCAGGCGCGCCAGGAATCGGCCAGTAAAGCTGCCGAACAGCGCACCAGGGCGGATGAATCGCATGCCCAAGCCGTGCAGCGGCTGGCAGCGCTCGATACCGCGGCAGAACGCGCGGCCGCCGGCCTGCAAGCCTGGATCGAGGCCAACCGGGCGGCCGGCATCGAAAGCGTGGAAGCCCTGCGTGCCCTGCTTGCCCATTCCCCGCAGACCGTGCGCGCCGAACGCGCAGCGCTTCAGGCGATCGACCAGGCGCTCGCCTCCGCCAGGGCCGTGCTGGCCGAGCGCGAGGCGCTGCATGCCGGGCATCTCGCCGGCGCGCCGCCCGGCGGGCAGCGAAGCGCGGCCGAACTCGAACAAGCCCTCGCCGCGCTGCAGGCGGAGCGCAGGCAAGCCTATGAGCTGGCCGCCGCACTCAAGGCGCAACTGGCACAGGATGACGCCTGCCGCAAGCAGGCGGAAGCAATCCTGGCCGACATCGCCCGCCAGCAGGAATCGGAACGCCGCTGGGCCCAATTGAGCGAGTTGATCGGATCCGCCGACGGCAAAAAGTTCCGCAACTACGCCCAGCAATTCACTCTGGACGTGCTGCTTGGCTATGCCAACGCCCACCTGGCGCAACTGGCGCCGCGCTACCAGCTGGAGCGGATCGACCACCCGGCCCAGCCTTCGCTTGGCCTGCTGGTGCGCGACCTGCACATGGGCGATGAAAAGCGCTCCGTGCATTCGCTGTCGGGCGGCGAGTCCTTCCTGGTATCGCTGGCCATGGCGCTCGGCCTGGCCTCGCTGTCGTCCAACCGCGTACGGGTGGAATCGCTGTTCATCGATGAAGGCTTCGGCAGCCTGGATGCGGAAACCCTGCGCGTCGCCATGGACGCGCTCGATGGTTTGCAGTCGATGGGAAGGAAAGTGGGGGTGATCTCCCACGTGCAGGAGATGACCGAACGGATCGCCACCAGGATCGTGGTGCAGCCCGCCGCCAACGGCCGCAGCGCCGTCTCAGTCAGCTAGGCGCCAGGGGCGCCGCGCCTGCTCGACGCGCACCATTTCCCACCCCAGTTCGCGGCGGATCTGCTGCGCATCGGGCAAAGGACGGCGTTCGTCCTGGCGCGATTGCAGCCAGTTGCGCACCGCTTCCTTGGTGGGTTGCTTGGTCTGGTCCATCGTACACCTCCATCGGCATGACGCTCACCCATTCAACGCTGGACGCAGGCCCCCGTTGACGGCAGAGGCCTAGCAATTTGTTATCATATGTAAATGGGAATCGGCGCTATCACATCGTCAAGCACGTACGCGCCGCAGGCCAGCGCGCCCGCGCGAAGCGGCACGCGCACGCAATCGGCCCAGCAGGAATACTCGGCCGAAGACCAGGCCAAGATCGACAAACTCAAGGCGCGCGACCTGCAGGTGCGCCAGCATGAGCAAGCCCACCTGGCCGTTGCGGGCGGCCTGGCCACCTCGGGCGCCACGTATACCTACCAGCGCGGCCCGAACGGGGTGAACTATGCCGTAGGCGGCGAAGTCAATATCGACACCTCGCCCGGCAGCACCCCGGAAGAAACCATCAGCAAGGCACGCCAGATCCAGGCCGCCGCCCTGGCACCGGCCGATCCGTCCGGCCAGGACCGCAGCGTAGCCTCCAGCGCGGCCCAGATGGCGCAGAAAGCCCAGGCCGAGATATCAGAAAAGCAACGGCAAGTCGCCCTCAGCTACGGCCAATCCGAGAAGCAAGCCACGATCGATATCTTTGCCTGATAAAATCGTCGTTTTGCCCGGAGTACTGGCTATGTTCCTGAAAGCCCCACGCACCCTGACCTTCAAGTGCGTCAAATGCGCCAAAGCGGTTAAAGTTTCCCTGCAGAAAACTTCTGCCTGCTCCCACATCACGCCTTACTATGGGGTCTGCGCCTGCGGCGAAGTGAAACTGCACGCCACCGGCGCCCCGGAAGCCGTCAAGTCCTACCTGGAATCGAACGGATTGTGGACTCATCATCATTGATAATCCTCAAGATTTTCGAAAATCTGCCGTAGCAGGGGGTAGTGCCCTTAAAGGTCTCTTATCATGAACCCCTTGAATTCCATTGGCCCCCGCCAGTACCAGAACACTTCGCTGTCGCCGGCCCTGCAGCAGCCGGACGGCAAGGCGACGCACGCCAACGCGGTGAAGGATGTGAATTCCGGCAGCGCCGTCTCGCTGTCCAGCAATGCGGTCGACCTGCAAAAGCGCGTCGACCAGCTGGGCAACCGAACCGTCGACATGGCGCAGAACCTGATCGGCAGCTTCGCGAAAAGCCTGCTGGGCGATAACGCCAAAGGCGCGAAGATCGCCTTCGATTCCGTCGAACTGGAGTCGAATGCCAGTTTCGCTGCGGGCGCCCTGCATGCCGAGGGCGCCGATGGCGTCACCGACGCCCTCGGGTTCAGCCTGAGCGAAAATTCCCACTTCCTCGGCAAAGGCACAATCACCACGGCCGATGGCCGCAAGCTGAGCTTTGAAGTGGAAATCCAGTATGAAGCCCGCGCAACCGCCGCCGCCGCATCCAGCGTGCCGGCGCGCCGCCAGGACCAGTTCGACAAGAACCCGGCTATGCCGCTGCCGGAAGTGGAATTCCCCGACATCGACTTCCCGGGCAGCCTGGCCGACCTGTTCCGCCTGATGGACCGCAATATCAGCGCCACCGTCCAACAGGAAGACGGGCAAGGCAAGGACAGCGATGCCGGCAACCTGACCATGCGCCTGCTCAAGCTGGTCGACGCCGAATCGCCGCTGGACGCCGCCTTGCCGGCCAACGCCAGCGACAAAGCGAAAGCCTACGGACGCCTGCAAACCGAGCCTGGCCAGGCAGCGGACCTGGCGCACGCCGCCAACGCCGCCCGCAAGGCGCTGCGCAACGGCCCGCTGGAACCGCCAGACACCCCAGCCGAGCCAGTCCCGGCCGACCCCGCGACGACGCCAGCCCCAACGCCAGGCCCAACGCCGGCCCCGGCAAGCGCCCAGGACACCAAGGAGCCGCCAGCCGCATAAGCCCGCGTATAATGACAGGCTCCTAAAAAGAAATTCGGGGTCAGCTCTGGCAAAAGGACATTGTGTTCCGCACGAAACGCCAAAGCTGATCCCGAATTTCGTCGTTTACACCCGGGCTATCAATGCAAGAAATCCACTGGACTGAACAAGGCGAGCCGCGCTCCGCGCGCTGGCATTCCGAAGCTGGCAACCCGCCGCCCAAGCGCGTGCAGGTCGCCGATGACACCATGAACGCCGACGTCGCCTACCGCCTGGCCTGCGAAGGCACAGCCCTGCTCTGGCGCGGCGACTTCCAGAACGCGCGCCAACTGCTGCAGGCGCTGGCCCGGCGCGCCGACCACAAGAAGTCCAAAGGCGGCAAGGGGCGCAAAGTCGCCGCCGCAAAAGCGCCCGCCAACGCCACCGAAGCGTTCCACTTGCACCGCCAAGCCCAATCGCAGCGCGCCCGCACCCTGGCCATGCTGCTGATCCCCTTCGACCCGGGCTACCGCATTCCCCTGCGCCGCGCGCCCGACGTGGCGCTGGCCTGCAATGAAGCATATGGCCGCGGCGAAGATGCCTTCGTGATTTCCCTGCGCGAATTGCAAGGCCTGATCGGCGCGCACGAATGGCGCAAGGCCGGCGTGCCCGTCCCCGCGCTGGGCGACCGCATTCATCCGCACTACGGCGTGTTCTCGCCGGTGCGCGGCGAATATGTGCAGCTGGTAGCCGATACGCCGCTGCCGAAAGGCGCCGCGGAACTGGCCTTCGATATCGGCGCCGGCACCGGCGTACTTTCGGCAGTGCTGGCCAGGCGCGGCGTCAAACGCGTGGTCGCCACCGATATGGACCGGCGCGCCCTCAGTTGTGCGCGCGACAACTTGTCGCGCCTGCTGCTGGACGGCCAGGTGGAATTGCTGGAGGCGGACTTGTTCCCGCCCGGCCAAGCCCCCCTGGTGGTCTGCAACCCGCCCTGGGTACCGGCCCGCCCCAATTCCTCGGTCGAACACGCCGTCTACGACCCGGACAGCCGCATGCTGCGCGGCTTCCTCTCCGGCCTGAAAGCCCACCTGGCTCCGGGCGGCGAAGGCTGGCTGATCCTGTCCGACCTGGCCGAGCACCTGGGCCTGCGCCCACGCGCTGAACTGGAAGGCTGGATCGCCGCCGCCGGATTGAACATACTGGGCCGCCTGGATGCCCGCCCCGTCCATCCAAAAGCCAGCGACCCGGACGATCCCCTGCATGCCGCCCGTTCAGCGGAGCTCACTTCCCTGTGGCGTTTAGGGGCCGCATAAATCGACCTTGCGGAACCGGGATGGGCGAGCTATAATGCTTGCCTCAGACGCGGGGTGGAGCAGTCTGGCAGCTCGTCGGGCTCATAACCCGAAGGTCACAGGTTCAAATCCTGTCCCCGCAACCAAATTCCGGAAAAGCCGTTGCCTTTGCAGCGGCTTTTTTCATTTCCAGGTGCGCCGATGCAGACACCATCATGCTTACGCTCGCTAGCGGCACTGCCCTTCCTGGCCGCCTGTGCGGCGCCGCCCAATTCTCCCGACGCCCTTGCGCAAAAGCTGAACGCCGACATCCTGGCCAGCAGCAGCGCCACCCTGGCATTGGAAAAGTGGTGCGCCGACCATGCGATGGCACCGGATCCCAACATTGTGGCGCGCCTGGTGCGCGGCGGCGCACAAGCCCCCAGCGCCGAAACGCTGGCCCGCCTGGGCGTCACCAACGCGTCCGAGATCAAATACCGCCGCGTGCAGCTGTATTGCGGCACCCACCTGTTCTCGGAAGCGGACAACTGGTACGTCCCCAGCCGCCTGACGCCCGCCATGAACCGCCTGCTCGACGAAACCGATACCCCGTTCGGCAAAGTCGTCCAACCGCTGGCGCCCTATCGCCGCACCTTTGCCAGCCGGATGCTAAAGTCGCCGGTCGCACTGTTCGAACATAGCGCGGTTCTGTACACCGCCGCCCATCAGCCCATCGCCGAAGTGCGCGAAACCTACCAGCGCGGCACACTCGCCTTTTTGTAATCGAACTGTCACAATTGCACGCTGAATGAACCGCAAGGAGTAGCGCGTGAGCGACGAGAACAACAAAGCAACGAACGAGCAGCCGGCCAGCCCAGGGCGCCGCCGCATTTTCCAGGCCGCCGGCGCCGCCGGCCTGGCAGCCAGCCTGCCAGGAGTGAACGCCACGCCCGCCACAAAGCCGGCCAAGGCCAGCTCGCTGGACGCCAAACTGCAGGCCAACGTCAAAAACGTCGTGGTCATCTACCTGGAAAATCGCAGCTTCAACAACCTGTTTGCCGATTTCCCGGGCCTGGCTTCGCCGCTGTCGGCGCTCAAGCCGGCCGACTACCAGCAGCGCGACTACGACGGCAGCATCCTGCCCACCCTTCCCAAGGTCTGGGGCGGCCTGGTGCCGGTGCCGCAGGATATCGCCGGCAAGCGCTACGAACTCAAGGAAGACCAGCTGAAAGACTTGCCGAACGCGCCTTTCAAGCTGGTCGATGCCGAAGGCAAGCCGCTGCCGGAATCGGTCATTACGCGCGACCTGTGGCACCTGTTCTACCAGAACCAGATGCAGATCAACGGCGGCAAGAACGATGGCTTCGTCGCCTGGGGCAATACCGGCGGCATGGTAATGGGCTATTACGGCGAAACGGAAAAGAACCTCGGCCTGTGGCAAGTGGCGCGCCAGTACACCCTGTGCGACAACTTCTTCATGGCGGCCTTCGGCGGCTCCTACCTGAATCACCAATTCCTGGTCTCCGGGCGCTGCCCGGTGTATCCGGACGCCGCCAACAGCCCGGCCAAGCGCAAGATCGCCGTCCTGTCCGACGGCCCGACCGGCCATACGCTGGCGGTGGATCCGAAGAGCCCCAAGACCGCCCTCGAAGGCAAGCCGAATTACGTGAACGACGGCGCCATTACGCCGGACGGATTCGCCGTCAACACCATGGCCCCGCCGTACCAGCCAAGCTGGGTGCGCCCAGCCCCGGGCGGCGATCCGCTGCATGCCGATGCCACCGACCCAAGCTACCTGCCGCCGCAGTCGTATGACACCATCGGCGACCTGCTCTCGCGCAAAGGCGTGAGCTGGGCATGGTACGGCGGCGCCTTCCAGGCCGCGCTGGACCACAAGGGCGGCGGCACCAAGCCGAACTTCCAATACCACCACCAGCCGTTCAACTACTTCAAGAGCTTCGCGCCGGGCAGCGCGGAACGCGCCGCCCATCTCCGCGACGGCGGCCTCGGCGACAGCCCGATTTCCAACAAATTCCTGGCCGACGTGGTTGCCGGCAAGCTGCCGGCCGTCAGCTTCTATAAGCCGCAGGGCAATCTGAACCTGCACGCAGGCTATTCGGACATCGAATCGGGCGACCAGCACATCGTCAACGTGTTGGAGCACCTGAAGAAATCACCGCAGTGGAAGGACATGGTCGTGGTCGTGACCTTCGACGAAAACGGCGGCTGGTGGGATCACGTCGCACCGCCGAAAGGCGACCGCTGGGGGCCTGGCTCGCGCATCCCGGCGATCATCGTCTCGCCGTTCGCCAAGAAGGGCAACGTGGACCACAGTTTCTACGACACCACCTCCATCCTGCGCTTCATCACCCGCCTGCACGGACTGCCCTTGCTGGAAGGCCTGGCAGAGCGCAACAAGGCTTTCGCCGAGCGCGGCGCGTTGCCGCCGGGCGACCTGACGGGAGCCCTCGCCTTCCGTTGACATGCTTGCCCGTGTTACAATCCCGCAAATGTAAAAAAAGGAAGCCCGACTGATTCAGCCGGGCTTTTGTTTTCTGCGGCGGATCATGAGAGATAAAAAAGATAACGCGACGATCGACCTGCCGGGCTTCGAGCCTGCAGAGCCGATGACGCCGGAAGCCAAGCTTCCGCCGCCGCCGCGCGCCCGCCGCGCACCGCGCAAGCAAGAACAACTCAACCTGCTGGGTGAATTCGGTCCCACCGATGCCAGCGGCCTGCCAATCTGGCAGAATGATCCCAACCTGGACCTCACCGGCCTGCCCATCTGGCGGCGGGAATAAAATATGACCTCTTTCGCCACCCTGCCACTGTCCGAAAAATTCCTTGCCAACCTGGACTCGCTGGGATACCGCGAAATGACCGAGATCCAGGCGCAAAGCCTTCCGTCCATCATGGAGGGCCGCGATCTCATCGCGCAAGCCAAGACCGGCAGCGGCAAGACCGCCGCTTTCGGCATCGGCATGCTGTGCGGCCTGAATACCGCCTGGTTCGCCGTGCAGGGTCTGATCCTCTGCCCGACCCGCGAACTGGCCGACCAGGTGGCGAATGAATTGCGCCGCCTGGCCCGCTGCGTGCCGAACGTGAAAATCGTCGTGCTGACCGGCGGTACGCCGATGCGGCCGCAGATCGCCTCCCTGGAATTCGGCGCCCACATCGTGGTCGGCACCCCGGGCCGCGTGCGCGACCACCTGTCGCGCGAATCGCTCGACCTGTCGAATGTGCGCACCCTGGTGCTCGATGAAGCCGACCGCATGACGGATATGGGCTTCTACGACGAAATCGCCGGCATCGTGCGCGCCTGCCCGAAACGCCGCCAGACCTTGCTGTTCTCGGCCACCTACCCTGACGACATCCGCCAGGCCACGGAAGCCTTCCTGTGCGATCCGGTCGAAGTGACGGTGGAAGCGCAGCACAGCCGCGGCCAGATCGAGCAGCGCTTTTACGAAATCGGCTTCGATGAGCGCGACAAGGCTGTCGGCAAGCTGCTCAAGCACTACCAGCCCGCCTCCGCCATCATCTTTTGCAACACCAAGGTGCATTGCAAGGAGCTGCTGGATGAGCTGCATGCGGAAGGCTTTTCGGCGCTGGCCCTGTACGGCGAACTGGAGCAGCGCGAGCGCGATGAAATCCTGGTGCTGTTCTCCAACCGCAGCTGCTCGATCCTGATCGCCACCGACGTCGCCGCGCGCGGCCTCGACATCGCCAATCTGGAAGCGGTGATCAATGCCGACGTCTCGCGCGACACGGAAGTCCATATCCACCGCATCGGCCGCACCGGCCGCGGCGGGGAAAAAGGCCTGTCGCTGACGCTGTGCGCGCCGAACGAGAAGAAGTGGGTCAAGCTGATCGAAGACTACCAGGGCGCGGCGGCCGAATGGCACGACCTCAAGGCACTGGCCGACGACGAGTATGTGAACGCCGAACCGGCGCCAATGCTGACGCTTTGCATCGCGGGCGGCAAGAAGGAGAAGCTGCGGGCCGGCGACGTGCTGGGCGCCCTATGCGGCGACGGCGGCCTGACCAAGGAACAGGTGGGCAAGATCACCGTCACCGAGTTCCAGACCTACGTCGCGCTTGACCGCCGCATCGCCCACGAGGCCTTCGCGCGCCTGAAAGCCACCAGCACCATTCAAGGCGACTTCGGCAGCTTCAAAGGCCGCAACTTCAAGATGCGCTTTATCGACGTCTAGGCGCGGATGGAAACACTGGCCGGGAATTGCGGGGCGCGGCGGACCATGGTGGCTTGCTCAAAGGCGTATGCCATGCCGATCAAAGCCGCTTCGCTATAGGCGGTGCCGACAAAAGACAGGCCCACCGGCAGGCCGCGCACATAGCCGGCCGGCACCGTGACGTGCGGATAACCGGCAACGGCCGCCGGTGACGAGAAGCTCTTCGGATAATGGTCGCCGTTGATGAAGTCCGTCAGCCACGCAGTGCCGTCGGTGGGCGCGACCAGCGCGTCCAGTTCATGCGCTTTCAGCACCAGGTCGATCCCCTCTTCGCGCGAATAGCGGTGGTTGTTGGCCAGTGCATCCTGGTACACCTTGCTGTCCAGCCCTTCCTTCGCCTCGGCGCGCTCCAGGTATTCCTGGCCGAAGTATGGCAATTCCGCCTTGGCATGCTGTTTGTTGAAAGCGATCAGGTCGGCCATGCTCTTGACCCTGGCGTTTGGCGCGTACTCCTGCAAGTAAGCCGCCAGGTCCACCTTGAATTCATGCAGCAGGACTTCGGTCTCGCTATCGCCGTATCTCTCGGTATTTGGCACCTGCACGTCGACCAGGATGGCGCCCTGGGCCTTCAGTGCCTCCAGCGCCTTTTCGATTTCAGCATCGACGCCCTCGCTGCCGCCGAAGAAATTGCGGGCGACCCCGAGACGCTTGCCGCGCAGGGCGTCGCGCTTCAGCGCGGCGGAGTAGCCGGCGGCCTTACCGGCGCCGTCCTGGGTGACCGGGTCTTTCGGATCGACGCCGGCCATCGCAGCCAGCATCAGCGCCGCATCGCTGACGCTGCGCGCCATCGGTCCGGCGGTATCCTGCGAATGCGCGATCGGGATGATGCCGCTGCGGCTGACCAGGCCAATGGTCGGCTTGATGCCCACCAGGCCGCAGATCGAGGCGGGCGACACGATGGAACCATCGGTTTCGGTGCCGACCGCTAGCGTCGCCAGGCCGGCGGCGATGGCCGCGCCGGAGCCGGAGCTCGAGCCGCTGCAGTTGCGGTCCAGGGAATACGGATTGCGCGTCAGGCCGCCGCGTGCGCTCCATCCGCTAACGGAATGGTTCGAGCGCATATTGGCCCATTCGCTCAAATTGGTCTTGCCGATGATGACAGCGCCGGCTTCGCGCAGGCGCGCCGCCACGTGCGAATCGCGCGCGGCGCGCACGCCGGCCAGCGCCAGCGATCCCGCCGTGGTGCTCATGCGGTCGGCGGTGGCGATATTGTCTTTCAGGAGCACGGGGATGCCGTGCAGCGGGCCGCGCACCTTGCGCTGGCTACGCTCGCGATCCATTTCGCGCGCAATCTTCAGCGCTTCCGGATTGATCTCGATGATGGAATTGATGCGTGGGCCGGACTTGTCGATCGTATTGATACGCGACAGGTATTGTGACGTCAGGGCATGCGAGGTCAGCTTGTTGGCCGCCATCAGCTCCTGCTGGTGCTGGACGCCGGCATCCAGCACCGACGGCACCGCAGCCTGTGTACGCGGCAACGTGGCCGCGCCTCCGACAGCCACGCCTAACTTCACGAAACCCCTTCGATCCATCTGGTACGCCCTCTTATCCGAAAGAACAGCAAGAAACCAATAGCATACCAGCAGTTTGCAAGCAATTAATACTGCCAAAAAGCAAAAAAGCCCGCATCGGCGGGCTTTTTATTGCGAGTTTGCAACAATCAGGCGCGAACGACCTTCTTGAACTCGTGGGTACGGGTGTCGATCTCGACCACGTCGTCCTGGGACACGAACAGTGGCACCTGGATCGAGAAGTTGCGGCCTTCGATGGCGTTTTCCAGCTTGGCTTCCTTGGTCACGTTACCCGAGGTGTTGCCCTTGACTGCCGGCTCCGAGTAAATGATCTGGCGAGCGATGGTGGTTGGCAGCTCAACGGAGATTGCCTTGCCGTCGTAGAAGACCGCTTCGCATTCCATACCGTCTTTCAGGTAGTTGACTGCTTCGCCCATGTTCTCTTCTTCGATTTCGAACTGGTTGTATTCTTCGTCCATGAACACGAACAGCGGATCAGCGAAGTACGAGTAGGTGACTGGCTTCTTGTCCAGAACGACCACGTCGAACTTGTCGTCGCCGCGGAATACGTTTTCCAGCGGGGAGCCGGTCAGCAGGTTCTTCATCTTCCACTTGTAGGTGAAGCCAGTGCGGGACGAACCGTTGACGTCGGAACGCAGAACGATGAATGGTTTGTCTTCAACCATGATGATGTTGCCGACACGAATCTCTTTTGCGAATTTCATAGCGAATATATACCGGTTAAGGGGAGTTGCAGTAACCGCGCATTATAGCACGGGGATATAATTTGTTACCTCAGCGATGCACAAAATTTAGTCAAATTCGTGGCCAGATCGCCATTGGCCAGGATTTTTTGTTGCCATTCTGACGACTTTGCCGAAATTTCAGGCATGGCCGTGACGAGGGCCTTCCACAGGCCCGCCCAGTCGCCCTGCCCGGCGCCATTCCAGCACAGCGAGAATTCATCGAGCGCACTGCCTGCCGCATAGCGCTGCAGGAAGGCGCGCAACTTTTTATGGTGCAGGTTTTCGTCTTGCGCGTAAATATTCCAGATAAAGGACTTGGCCGCCCACTGCGCCCGCACCCAGGAGTCTTCCCCGCGCACGAAGTTCAGATCGCAGGACCAGAGCAGCTTGTCGTAATCCTGCTGCGGTACGAACGGCAGCACGCGCACGGTCAGCGCGCCTTCGCTGCGCACCGCCCCGGCAACGGCCGGCTGCTCGAGGAAGGCCGCAACCGCATCCGATGCCACGCCTTCCGGAACCAGGCATGTTACCGCTTGCCCGCCGGCGCACCATGCGGCAAACACTTCGGCAACCGGGGCATAGGGATAGCAGAACAGCGACACCTTCATCGCCGCGGCTTCCGCTGCCGTCACGCCCAGGGAGGACAGGAAGGCCGGCACCGCAACGGGGTCGGCGATATAGGCGCGGCGCTCGGCTTCAAGACCTGCTTCATACAGCAGTCCGCCGGTTTTTTCGGTGAAGCCCGGGAAGAAGAAATACTTGGTCAGCGGCAGGCGCGGATGCCTGGACGGCAGGCTGTGGCAGCCCTCCACCCACTCTTCGGCGCTCAGGCCTTCGAGATTCAGCCACACCGGACGATGCGGGCGCACCGCCATCGCCGCGATATAGGCGGGCGGAATGTCGCAGCCGAAGAATTCAATCACGATATCGGCCACATCATCGGCCGCGAACTCGCCATCCTGGTTGGCCCAGTGGCGCACAACAACACCATCGACCAGTTGGCGGTCGACGGCAGTGTCGACCTGCGGGCAGATGCGCTGGAAGGTGCGCATATCATCGACCCACAGCGTGACGGCAATGCCGTGCTCGCGCTGCAGCTGGCGCGCCAGGCGCCAGCAAATGCCGATGTCGCCGAAGTTATCGACAACTTTGCAAAATAGATCGAGGGACAAGCTTGGCATAAGCGGAAAATGAAAAAGCCGCACAAGGCGGCTTCATTCTAAACTGTGGCGTCCCCACGGGGATTCGAACCCCGGTACTCACCGTGAAAGGGTGATGTCCTAGGCCTCTAGACGATGGGGACCCTGGACTTGCACTACGCATTCTATGACGTGGCGTCCCCACGGGGATTCGAACCCCGGTACTCACCGTGAAAGGGTGATGTCCTAGGCCTCTAGACGATGGGGACGTCGTAAAAGCGTGCGCGAATTATATCAGCGTGCAAGCCTCATTTCAAGGGCGCAACGGCGAAGTGTTCGATTCGATTGGCATTCACGTAATGCGACTCCGCCGTCATCATCCCGACCAGTACCAGGATCGCCAGCGGCGGCAACGTTATCGCGAAAATCAGCGCCAGCCTTTCCCATTTCATGTGCATGAATACCGCGACGATAAAGCCCGCCTTCAGCATCATCAGTATCAGGATCAGCGACCAGCGCAGCAAGCCGTGCAAGTGGAAGAAGTCGACCAGGTAAGAGAAGAAGCTCAATACGAATAGCAGGATCCAGACTTTGACGTAGGTCCCGATCGGGTGCTGCTGGTGTGCGGCGGTAGCTTCGGACATGGCGGCCTCCTACCAAAGATAGAACAATGCAAAGATGAACACCCAGACAAGGTCGACAAAGTGCCAATACAGGCCGGTGATTTCGACGATGTCATATCCCTTCTTCTCGTAATGCCCATTCAATACACGGCGCGCGATGATCGACAGGTAGATGACGCCCGCCGATACGTGCAGCCCGTGGAAGCCCGTGATCATGAAGAAGCATGAGCCGAACTGCGCCGCGCCCATCGGATTCCCCCATGGCCGCACACCTTCGTGAATCAACTTGCTCCACTCGAACGCCTGCATGCTGACGAAGAGCAGGCCAAAAGCTGCCGTCACGAGCATCATCCGTGCCGCCATCTTGCGATTGCGCTGGTAAGCGAAGTTGACCGCCATCGCCATCGTGCCGCTGCTGGTGATCAGCACGAAAGTCATGATGGCGATCAGGATCAATGGGTAGCTGGTCCCCGCTATCGTCAACGAAAATACTTCGCTGGGATTGGGCCAGGCCGAGGTGGTGGCCATGCGGACCGACATGTAGCCGGTGAGGAAAGTGCCGAAAATGAAGGTGTCGCTGAGCAGGAAGATCCACATCATCGCCTTGCCCCACGGGACGCGGAACGCGGCGCGGTCGCCCGCCCAGTCGGAGACGAAGCCTTTCATGTCGTTGGTGCCGGTATCCATACCTCACCTCACTGGAATGCCTATCGTTGTGCAGAAGGCCCTGACAAAGTCCGGCGTCACCATATACAGCAAGGCGAACACCGCGAGCCAGAGGACAAACAGGAAATGCCAGTACCGCGCGCAGAGGCCGATCGCCTCCCCTGCCCTGCGCACCGCAAACGCGCCTGCCACCATGCCGCCCAGCACGTGCGCCGCGTGCAGGCCGGTGATCAGGTAGAAGAAGCTGTTGGCGGGATTGGCCGCCACGCCGTAATCGGCGGCCGTCATCGCCTGCCACGCATAGAGCTGGGACAGCACGAACATTGCCGACAGCAGCAGCGCGCCGATGGATGTGCTGCGCGCAGCATCGCGCCGGCCGGCCGCGACGTGGCGCCGCGCCAGCTCCCAGGCCAGGCTGCACAGCACCAGCAGCCCGGTGCTGCAATACAGCTGCCACGGCACGTAAGTGATCGGCCGCCAGTCTTCATAAGCCGCCCGCATCATGTAGGCGACCCCGAACAGGCCAAACAAGGTCGAGACAACCACCATGAAAACCCACAGCCCGATGCGGCGCGCGCCGCGCGGCCAAGACGGCCCGCTGTCGCGCGTTCCGCCCCCGCCGCCAGGCTGCCCGGGGATGCCGCCACTGGATCGAAGGGTCGCGTTGGCGCTCATTTCGGCACCTCCGCTGGGTCATAGTATGGCGCCGAACGTGACGGCGGATGGGAAGGTGGCGGCGCGTGGGGATCGGCGCCGAATTCGGGGTCGGCATTCTGCGGGATGTAATCGCCGCCGGGACCATCGACGCCATATTCATACGCGCCGCGATGCACGGACGGCAGTTCCGGCCCCCAATTGCCATGCTCCGGCGGGGTCTGCGGCGTGAACCATTCCAGGCTGGCAGCCCGCCACGGGTTGCCGCCCGCAACGGCGCCGCTGCGCACGCTCCACATCAAATTGAACAGGAACAGCAGCTGCGCCACGCCCACAATCAAGGCAGCCACTGTAATGAAGGCGTTCAGCGTATGCGCCGACTCGGGGATGAAGGCGTAGTTCTCGTACGCGTAATAACGGCGCGGCATGCCGAGGATGCCGAGATAGTGCATGGGGAAGAAGATCGCGTAGGCGCCGATAAAGGTGACCCAGAAGTGGGCCTGGCCGAGCTTTTCATTGAACATGCGGCCGGTGACTTTCGGGTACCAGTGATACAGCCCGCCAAACACCGCCAGCACTGGCGACACACCCATCACCATATGGAAGTGCGCCACCACGAAATAGGTATTCGAGAGCGGGATATCGACACTGACATTCCCCAGGAACAGGCCGGTCAAGCCGCCGATCAGGAAAGTGCTGATGAAGCCCAGTGCGAACAGCATCGGCACGGTCAGGTGAATATCGCCCCGCCATAGGGTCAGCGTCCAGTTGTAGACTTTCAGCGCCGTCGGCACGGCGATGATCAGCGTCGTCGTCGCGAAGAAGAAGCCGAACCATGGGTGCATGCCGCTCACATACATATGGTGCGCCCACACCACAAAGCTCAAGGCGCCGATGATTACGATGGCCCACACCATCATGCGGTAGCCGAAGATGCATTTGCGTGCATGCACGCTGATCAGATCCGAGATCACGCCGAAGGCGGGCAGCGCAACGATATACACCTCCGGGTGGCCAAAGAACCAGAACAGGTGCTGGAACAGCAGCGGGCTGCCGCCCTTGTAGTTAAGCTGCTGGCCCATCGAAACCAGGGCGGGCATGAAGAAACTGGTACCCAGCGTTTTATCGAACAGCATCATCACCGCGCTGACGAACAGCGCAGGAAATGCCAGCAGCGCCAGGATGGTCGCCACGAAAATACCCCAGACCGACAGCGGCATGCGCATCAGGGTCATGCCGCGCGTGCGCGCCTGCAGCACCGTGGTCACGTAATTCAAGCCGCCCATGGTCGCCGCGACGATGAACACCGCCAGCGACACCAGCATGACGATGATGCCCCACTGGACACCGGGCGTACCAGGCAGGATCGCCTGCGGCGGATACAGCGTCCACCCAGCCCCGGTCGGCCCGCCCGGCACGAAGAAGCTCCCGCACAGGATCACCACCGCCAGCAGGTAAAACCAGTACGAGAGCATGTTCAGGAAGGGGAAGACCATGTCGCGCGCCCCGACCATGAGCGGGATCAGGTAATTCCCGAAGCCCCCGAGGAACAAGGCTGTCAGCAGGTACACCACCATGATCATGCCGTGCATGGTGATGAACTGGTAATAGCTGTTCGGGTCGATGAACTGGAATTTGCCGGGAAAGCCAAGCTGCAGCCGCATCAGGTCGGACAGGATCAGGCCAATGGTGCCGATGAACAGCGCCGTCAGCGTGTACTGGATTGCGATGACCTTGTGATCCTGGCTCCAGACATATTTGGTCCAGAAGCTTTGCGGGGCGTGGTGGCCCTCATCGTCGTGGCCGTGCTCTTCACCATAAGACATGCGAGGTCTCCTCAGCGTACCGTCTTGATGTAGTCGATCAATGCCGCCGCGTCCTCATCGCTCATCGGGTTGGGCGGCATGATGTTGGGGAAGCCCTTGACCACTTTGGCCTTGGGGTCGATGATGGATTGCTTGAGGTAGGCCTCGTCCACCGCGATGGTGGCGCCGCCCTCCAGCGTCTCCTGTTTGCCAAACAAGCCTTTCCAGGTCGGCCCCACCCCGGGCGCACCATCGATGCTGTGGCATGCCACGCAGCCTTTCGACTGGGCGATCAGCCTGCCCTGCTTGCCGGGTTCCGCAGGCCCGCCCACGCCGCCGGGAGCGTTATGCCCGCTGAAAGTCGGCTGCTTTGCCAGCCAGGCATCGTAGACCGCAGGCTCTTCAACGATCACCGCGCTGCGCATATTCGAATGCCCCACGCCGCACAGTTGCGCGCACAACACCTCGAAACGGCCAGCCTGGGTTGGCGTCAGCCAGAAATTGGTCACCAGGCCCGGCACCATATTCATGCGGGTGCGGAATTGCGGAACATAGAAATCGTGCAGCACATCTTGCGCGCGCAGCAAGACTTTGACCGGCTGGTTGATCGGGATATGGATTTCGCTGCCATCGACCAGCACGTCATCCTGCCCGGCGGGATCGTTGGGATCGATGCCGAACGGGTTGGTGGCGTTAATGAAGCGTACATCGGTCGCGCCGAGCTTGCCATCCTTGCCCGGCAGGCGGAAATGCCAGTCCCATTGCTTGCCCATCACTTCGAACACACTGGCATTGGCGGGCGGGTCGATCAGCTTGGCATACACGTGCAAGCCTGGCGCCAGCATCGCCACGATGCCCAGCGAGGTCGCGGCAATCAACCACCACTCGAGCTTGCCGTTATGCGACTCCGCGGCGGCGCGGTGCCCCTCGCGGTGGCGGAACTTGACCACGGCATACGCAACAAACAGGTGGATGACTATGAAGAGTACGGCGCAGATCACGAGTGTGATCATCAGAGCATCGTCCATCGCCTGCCAGTTGGAGGCTATGGGAGTCAGCCACCATGGGCTGAGCCAGTGAAAAATAATCGCGCCAAGAACAATCAGAATAAGGGAGATTGCCAACGCCATAATGATAAGCCCGGTTAGTTATGGGAAAACTACACACGGCTACGCCCCGCTCGCAGGCGGGGCGTCTTGACAAGGCTTATTCACTCGCGTCGTTCCGGCCGCTCCAGCAGACGGTAGAACATGGCGCAGGAAGCGCCGAACACCAGGTGGGCGGCAAAAGTGGTCCATCCGCGCAAATCGGCAAACCACGTGAAGGCGCCGGACATGCCATAGAAATTCAGCACGTACAGCAAAATGCCAAAGGCGGCACCGGTCAGCATCACCAGGCCCATGCTCGAATCGAGCTGGAACGGGGCAATGATGGCCGCCAGCATCATGGCGAAGGTAATACCGAGGATATAGTGGACTGCCAGCGCTGCGATCACCACGGTCAGGTCGTAGCCGGAGGTTTGCAGCACCTCCCAGCCCATGACCATCGCCGCGACCATCCGGGTTGTCAGCCATCGGTCACCGCCTTGCACGGTGGCCCACATCAACTCCAGCAACATCAGGATACCGCCGGCTCCGAAACCGGCGATGGCTGCGGCGGTCCAGTCAGCCTGGCGCGCCACCCAGCGATGCGATTGCAACACGCGAAGTTCCATGACTTCCTCCTGTGCAGGGTTCGTAACTCATATTAGTACGCAAACCATGAAGATGCAAAGGAGTTAAGCTTGCACGCTTTTTAGGCAGACTTGAAAGGAAGTAAGAAGAATTGTGGCGTCCCCACGGGGATTCGAACCCCGGTACTCACCGTGAAAGGGTGATGTCCTAGGCCTCTAGACGATGGGGACC
>NZ_KE384358.1:69622-495389 GCF_000425385.1 Pseudoduganella violaceinigra DSM 15887
TGGTGGAGGTAAGCGGGATCGAACCGCTGACCTCTTGCATGCCATGCAAGCGCTCTCCCAGCTGAGCTATACCCCCGTTTTCGAAGGAGACAG
The DNA here is from genome assembly GCF_000425385.1 of Pseudoduganella violaceinigra DSM 15887. Classification (GTDB taxonomy): domain Bacteria; phylum Pseudomonadota; class Gammaproteobacteria; order Burkholderiales; family Burkholderiaceae_D; genus Rugamonas; species Rugamonas violaceinigra. The sequence continues at coordinate 69,716 of NZ_KE384358.1, forward strand.
AAGTATAGCAGCCCTTCTTGAAATTGCAAATTCTATTTTGCAAGATTGACGAAAAATATTTAGGCGAACTTGGCCAGGCGGGCTGCCACGGTGTCGCGGCCGAACAATTGCAATACCGCATCGATCGCAGGCGTCTGCAGCTGGCCGGCCACCATCAGGCGCAGCGGCATGGCCAGCTGAGGCATCTTCAGGCCGTGGGCCGCCAGCACTTCCTTGATCATGGCGGCAATGGCTTCCTTGGTCCACTCAACGGTAGCGATGCGGGCAGCGAAGTCGGCCACCGCCGGCTTTACCGCGTCCGTGTAGTGCTGGGTCATCAGGGCCGCATCCGGGTTCGGCGCACGGTAGAACAGCAGCGCGGCGTCGGCCAGCTCATTGATGGTGTTGGTGCGGTCTTTCAGCAGCGCCAGCACCAGCGGCAACTCGGGCGCGCCTTCCAGCACGCCGCCATCGGCCAGCAGCTTTGGCGTGACCAGTTCGGCCAGGCGGGTGTTGTCGGACTGCTTGATCCAGTGGTTGTTGACCCAGGCCAGCTTGTCGTAGTTGAACTGGGCCGGCGACGCGGTCAGGTTCTCCAAGTTGAACCACTGGCAGAACTGCTCCATCGAGAACAGCTCGTCGTCGCCGTGCGACCAGCCCAGGCGGGCCAGGTAGTTCAGCATGGCTTCCGGCAGATAGCCCTGCGCCGGGTACTCCATCACGCTGACAGCGCCATGGCGCTTGGACAGCTTGGCGCCGTCGGAACCCAGGATCATCGGCAGGTGGCCGTACTGCGGCAGTTCGGCGCCGATCGCGCGCAGGATATTGATCTGGCGCGGCGTGTTGTTCACGTGATCATCACCGCGCAGCACGTGGGTGATCTTCATATCCCAGTCGTCGACCGCCACGCAGAAGTTGTAGGTTGGGGTGCCGTCAGGGCGGGCGATGACCAGGTCATCGAGCTCCTTGTTGGCGATCGTGATTGGGCCCTTGACCACGTCGATCCAGGTCACATCGCCATCCAGCGGATTCTTGAAGCGCACCACCGGCTTGCGGTCGGCCGGGATGGCGGGCAGGGTCTTGCCTTCTTCCGGACGCCAGGTGCCGTCATAGCGCGGCTTTTCGCCCGCGGCGGTCGCCTTGTCGCGCATGGCCTGCACTTCTTCCTGCGACGAATAGCAATGGTAGGCGGTGCCTTCCTTCAGCATTTGCGCCACGACTTCGCGGTAGCGGTCCATGCGCTGCATCTGGTAGAACGGGCCTTCATCGTGATCCAGGCCGAGCCACTTCATGCCGTCCAGGATGGCCTGCACTGCTTCCGGGGTCGAACGTTCCAGGTCGGTATCTTCGATGCGCAGTACGAAAGTGCCGCCAAAGTGGCGGGCGAAAGCCCAGGAATACAGCGCGGTGCGGGCGCCGCCGACGTGCAGGAAACCGGTCGGGCTAGGTGCGAAACGGGTACGGACTTGAGTCATTTCGAGTGGAATGCAGAAAATATAAAGGCGTTATTTTACCTGCAAAGAGCGTCGGGACCACTTCCCTGCTGGTATGCATTCGAGGCCGCATGAATACTGGCGTGCGATTAAAGTGGTATCCCATGATCGCAAAACCAGTTGACCGCCCACCCCCTCCGCACCGAAGCTTGGCGTTATGGACACCACAACCAAGTTAAGCCGCACCACGATCGCGCTGCACTGGCTGATCGCCCTCACCATGCTCGGACTATGCGCACTCGGGATCTACATGGTGCAGACAGAATCCTGGGGCCTGTTCCACTGGCATAAATCGATAGGCCTGATCCTGTTTGGCTTCATCCTGGCCCGCGTGGCGTGGCGGCTGAAGCAAGGCCTGCCGCCGCCGGTGCGGGACGCCGCTCGCTGGGAACATCTGGCAAGCAAGACCGCTCATTGGCTGCTGCTGGCCGCGACCGTGGCGCTGCCCGTTACCGGCATGATTTATTCGGGCATGGGCGGCCATGGTTTCGGCGTTTTCGGCTTGGAGATGGTAGGCAGCCACTACGAGGCCGGTAAAGCAGTAGCGCTCGACGCAGGCCTATCGGAGCTGGGGCAAGCGATGCACAGCTGGATCGGTTACGGCCTACTGGCGCTGGCGGCCCTGCACGTCGGCGCAGCCCTCAAGCACCACTTCGTGGACAAGGACAACACACTGCGGCGCATGCTAGGCAGGTCCTGATATAAAAGCCGGGGTCAGCTCTGGCAATCGGACATTCGCTCCGCGCATGTCCGATTGCCAGAGCTGACGCCGGCTTTTTATTTGTAACTGACTTGGCTTTTTGCCGCTTTCCTTACTTGACCGTGACGGTGATGCTCTTCGACAGGCCTGGACCGTAGCTTTGGTGGGCGCCGTTGGCGAATTGCATGGTCAGTTTGTAGGTGCCTGGCGGCAGGGTGACGTCGGTTTCCGTCTGGCCTTTGCCGAAGTGCAGGTGGGTTTCGTCGAACGGAACCGATTCGCCGACCTTCATGCTGTCGCCGTTGATGATCAGGTGATGGTGACCGGTGTTGCTGTCCATCGTGCCGGCCGGCTTCACTTCCATGCCGGTCACGGCAAACTTCACCTTGAATGGGCTGCTGACTACCGCGCCGTTCTTCGGTTCGGTAAAGTCCACGGACTGCGCCATCGCAGTGCCTGCAACCAGGGCCATGGTCAGGGCCGCGAGAATCTTTTGCATCGTTGTCTCCTTACTTGAGTGGGGTGCCAATGTATTTGACGATCAGGCCTTTCGGTCCGACCGCCCATCCGGCGCCGGAAGCTGAAAAGCCAACGGCGTTCAGTTTCGTTTCCTTTTCGATAATTGTCCAGCTTTTGCCCCCGTCCCGGGTGTAGCCCGAGCCGGCCAGGCCGACTGCGACGAAGGTGCCCCGCGCTCCCGGCACCGGAACCACCGCCGATAAAAAGCCTGTCGGCAGGATTTGCGCCGGCCACCAGCCAGCGCCGCCATCCGCGCTGATCGAGCCGTTCAGCGTGCCCAGCGTGGGTTCCTTGTAATCGCCGCCAACCACCAGGCCGCGCCGGTTGCCGTCGAAAGCGACGGAGAAGGCGCCTTTGCTCGGTGCCGTAGCAGGAATTTGCAGCGTGACCGCTTGCCAGTTATGTCCGCGGTCTACGGAACGGAACAAGCGCGCCTGGCCGGCGCCGCCGGTGACAAACCAGGCGTCGCCAAGGCCGCCCACGCTCAGGCAGGTGCCGCTGGCGGCGAATGCGCCTTCCTGCGGCAATGCGGCCAATCCTGTCGGGTTTTCAACCGGCCGCCAGCTTTCGCCGCCGTCGGTCGTCACTAGAACCTGGAACGCGCCGCGCACCGGATCGCCGAAGACGATGCCGTTATGGGCATCCCAGAATGCCATGGCGTCCCAGAAGCCTTCCGGCTCCTTGTTCACGACCACCAGTTGCCATGAGAGGCCGCCGTTCCGGGTGCGGTACATGCGCGAAGCCTCCCCGGGCCCGGCACCCATCACGATTGCATTCTTGTCGTCGAAGGCCTCGATGTCGCGGAAGTCGATGGTTTCCGCGCCTGGGACGGTCATCAGGTCCCAGTGTTCACCGTCCGCCGTGCGCAGGACAGTCCCCTTGGCGCCGCTGGCCCATGCAACCTGATCGCTCAGGACCGACAGTCCGCGCAACTCAGCGTCGCCAGCGTGGGGCTGTGGCAGCCATCCCTTTGCCGGCGCATCCGGGACCGGTTGCGTCGAGCAAGCGGTCAACGCGGCCAGCGCCGCACAGGTCAAGGCGCGCCGCATCAGTCGTGCTTGATGACGATGCTAGGGAACTTGCTGCTCATATCCTTGGCTTTTTCGGCCACCTTCACGGCCACCTTGCGTGCGATCGCCTTGTAGATTGCAGCTTCCGGGCCATCCGGCTCGGCCACCACGGTCGGCTTGCCGGAATCGGCCTGCTCGCGGATTGCCAGTTTCAACGGCAGCGCGCCCAGGAAGTCCACACCGAAGTCGGCGCACATCTTTTCGCCGCCGCCGTGGCCGAAGATTTCTTCGGTGTGGCCGCAGTTCGAGCAGATATGGGTGCTCATGTTTTCCACTACGCCGAGGATCGGGATGCCGACTTTCTCGAACATCTTCAGGCCCTTGCGCGCGTCCAGCAACGCGATGTCCTGCGGCGTGGTCACGATCACGGCGCCGGTGACCGGCACTTTCTGCGACAGCGTCAGCTGGATGTCGCCGGTACCAGGCGGCATATCCACAATCAGGTAGTCCAGATCGCGCCAGTTGGTCTGCTCCAGCAGCTGCTGCAAGGCCTGGGTCACCATCGGACCGCGCCACACCATCGGTTCATCCGGATCGATCAGGAAGCCGATCGAGGAGACCTGCACGCCATGGCCTTCCATCGGGTCCATGGTCTTGCCGTCGGACGTGGTCGGGCGGCCGGATACGCCCAGCATCATCGGCTGCGACGGGCCGTAAATATCGGCATCCAGCACGCCAACGGCGGCCCCTTCGGCGGCCAGCGCCAGCGCCAGGTTGACGGCGGTGGTCGATTTGCCGACGCCGCCCTTGCCAGATGCGACGGCAATGATATTCTTCACGTTCGGCATCAGTTTCAAGCCGCGCTGCACGGAATGCGAAATGATCTTGCTGCCGACAGTCAGATTGACCTTCGCGCCCAGCGGCTGCAAGGCAGCCAGCACATTGGCGCGGATCGATTCGACTTGCGACTTGGCCGGGTAGCCCAGCTCGATATCCAGGCTGATTTCGCCGCTTTCGACCTTCAGGTTGCGGACCGATTTGGAGGAGACAAAGTCCTTGCTAGTGTTAGGATCAATTACTTTGGACAGTGCTGATTTGACGTCATCTACGGTGATACTCATGCAATTCTCCATTGGTGATGGCGCAGTCTAGCGCATCCGCTGGTAAAATGCTCTTTTTATCCACCTTAATAGCGCATCAATTATGACTCGCAAGCTGTTCGTCACCACTGCCCTGCCATACGCAAACGCTGCCTTCCACATCGGCCATATGATGGAGTACATCCAGGCCGACATCTGGGTCCGTTTCCAGCGAATGCAGGCCGAGGGCGACGGTTTGCGCGAAGTGCATTTCGTGGGCGCCGATGACACCCACGGCACTCCGATCATGATCGCCGCTGAAAAGGAAGGCATCACCCCGCAGGAATTCGTGGCCAAGATCGCCGCCGGCCGTCCGCAATACCTGGACGGCTTCCATATCGCCTTCGATAACTGGTACTCCACCGATTCGCCGGAAAACGTGGAACTGTCCCAGGGCATCTACCGCAAGCTGCGCGACGCTGGCCTGATCCAGACCAAGACCGTCGACCGCTTCTTCGATCCGGTCAAGGGCATGTTCCTGGCCGACCGCAACATCAAGGGCGAGTGTCCAAAGTGCCACGCCAAGGACCAATACGGCGACAACTGCGAGGTGTGCGGCGCCGCCTACCAGCCGACCGAACTGATTAACCCGTTCTCGGTATTCACCAACGCCACCCCGATCCTCAAGCCTTCGGAGCAATACTTCTTCAAGCTGTCCGACCCGCGCTGCTTCGAATTCCTGCGCGACTGGCTGAACACCCCGGGCCGTTTGCAGCCGGAGATGGTGAACAAAGTGTCGGAGTGGCTGGGCGAAGCCGGTGAAAAGCTGGCCGACTGGGATATCTCGCGCGATGCGCCCTACTTCGGCATCCCGATCCCCGACGCGCCGAACAAGTACTTCTACGTCTGGCTGGACGCGCCGGTCGGCTACCTGGCGTCGCTGAAGAACTACTGCGGCAAGAAAGGCATCGACTACGATACCCTGCTGGCCGATCCGGGCACGGAACAGATCCACTTCATCGGCAAGGATATCGTCTCCTTCCACCTGCTGTTCTGGCCTGCGATGCTGCAATTCGCCAAGCACCCGACCATCGACCGCATGAAGGTTGCCGTGCACGGCCACCTGACCGTGAACAACGAGAAGATGTCCAAGTCGCGCGGCACCGGCATTTCGCCACTGCGCTACCTGAACCTGGGCATGAACCCGGAGTGGCTGCGCTACTACCTGGCCTACAAGCTGAACTCCCGCGTCGAAGACCTGGACTTCACCGGCGACGACTTCGTGGCGCGTGTGAACTCGGACCTGATCGGTAAGTTCGTCAACATCGCCTCCCGTTGCGCGGGCTTCATCGCCAAGAAGTTCGACGGCAAGCTGGCATCGGCCCTGTCCGCCTCGTCGCAGGAATGGATCAAAAAGGCGCTGGTGGCCGAGAACGGCAGCGAACGCCAGGCATCCATCGCCGCCAACTTCGAGTCGCGCGAATTCGGCAAGGCCCTGCGTGAAATCATGGAAATCGCCGACGTGGCCAACCGCTTTGTCGACGAGAACAAGCCATGGGTGCTGGCCAAGGACGACGCGAAACTGGCCGAACTGCACGACGTCTGCACCGCCGCCCTGATCCTGTTCCGCCAGCTGTCGATCCTGCTGTCGCCGGTGCTGCCAGGCGTGGCCGCCAATGTGCGCAGCTTCCTGAATGATGCCGCCTTCACTTGGGCCGACACCGCCGTCGCATCGGGCGCCGCATGGCAGCCGATGCTGGGCCGTACCATCGGCGCTTACAGCCACCTAATGACCCGCGTCGAGCCAAAGATGATCGAAGAACTGTTCGATGCCCCGGCACCGGCCGCCGCCGCTCCCGCTGCAGCCGCCAAGCCTGAGAAGGCCGCCAAATCCAAGGCCCCTGCTGCCCCAGCCGTCACCGAGACCGGCATCGAAGTCATCGCGCCGGAAATCTCGGTCGACGATTTCTTCAAGGTCGACCTGCGCATTGCCAAAATCGTCAATTGCGAACATGTGGAAGGCTCCGACAAGCTGCTGCGCCTGACGCTGGACGCGGGCGAAGGCCGCCACCGCAACGTCTTCTCCGGCATCAAGGCGATGTACCAGCCGGAAGAGCTGGTCGGCAAGCTGACCGTCCTGGTTGCCAACCTGGCGCCACGCAAGATGAAGTTCGGCGTGTCGGAAGGCATGGTAATGGCGGCATCGGCGGTAGATGAGAAGGCAAACCCTGGCATCTACATCCTCAACCCATGGCCAGGCGCCACTCCGGGCATGCGCATCAGCTAAGCATGGACATACTAGTTCGCGAAGCGACCACTGAAGATGCGCCCCTGATCGCCGAGCTCACGCGCAAAGCGTGGGCCGGCAAGGTCAGCGTCACCTCCAGCGGACACCGTGAAACCGCCGTCTACGTCGCCGACCATCTGCGCGACGGCGGCGGTTTTATTATGCTCGATGGTGAAACGCCGATTGGTTCCGTGCGCTGGCTGCCGCTTGATGCGGAACCCGATGTGTGGGAAATCCTGCGCATGGGTGTATTAGCCGAGTACCGCGGCACCAACCTCTCGCAGCACTTGCTCGAAGCCGTGATTCACCACGCGCTGGCCATTGGCATCGAAGAACTGCGCCTTGCCGTGCGCAGCGACCAGCCCAAGCTGATCGACTTTTACACCGCCTACGAATTTACCCTGGCTGAAGAATTGGAATATTCGCATGCCAACCCGCTGGAGCCGGCGCCATTGGTTATGCGCCGGATGTTGAAGCATTAAAAATGGGTGATGCGGCGCCAGGATGAACCAGGGCGTTCCAGCAAAATGTTTGGCGATGCAAGTCCATTATTATTTGCGGCGGCGACAGGCTGGAACTTATTGCCGAAGGCCCGTTAGCCCTTGAATCTCCATCTATTTAAATAGTCCGCGCCTGCTGAACGTAATTCCCCGTCACTTTGCACAGATATCAGCGCGTACTTCCAATCTACCCCAATGGTGACGCCACCTTATCGGCAAGCCTATGTCCGTTCAGCAGATAAGCCAACTATTAGCACGATCACGCCACCAATTGGCTAAAGAAAAGCGAATAAACAATGGGTTGCGGCGGCTTGGGCGGGGGCTTCTGGCAAGCCGTGAGCAAGATGGCCGCAGCCAGCGCGGCAAGGGGGAGGAAACGCATGGCAACCTCCGGCGCAAAATCTGAAAATATCAGATTCAGCGCCGCGCTGTCGCACGGCCAGAGGAAATAACGATTCCCCCGACAATCAATAAAAACGCAAGCGCGTGATAGAGTTTTGGCGCTTCCCCAAGAATCAGCAAGGAAAGAAGCGCCGTAAATAAAGGCGTGAGATTAACGAAGAATGACGCTACCGCAGGTCCGGCCTGCTGAACGCCGGCACCCCAGCAGCGGAACGCGATAATCGCCGGCCCGATGGCCACATAAGCCAGCGCTGCGATTAATGTCCAGCTCCAATGAATAGCCGCGGCAGATATTGCCGCCTCGCCCGCGGCAAATAGTCCCGACCAGACAACGCCAAAAGCCACTTGCGCCAGCAAAAACCTCGCCCAGTGGCCGCGAATATGCGCCGGACCATTCGTGCGGGTTAATAGCCAGCTGTACAAAGACCAGGCGATCGTGGCCAGGATCATGAAAATATCGCCGCTCACCAGGCGCAATTCCATTAAATGCTCCCATTCGCCGCGCGCCAGGACCAGCAATACCCCCGCAATTGATAACAGCGCGCCCGCAATTTGGCGGCGTGAAACGCCAGCACCAAAAAAGAGCCAGCCGGTCAGCGCCATCCAGACGGGCATCCCCGATGCAACCAGCGTCACGTTGATAGGCGTTGAACTCTGCAATGCCAAGTACTGGAAAGCGTTATAGAGCCCGATACCAAGCAGGCCCAGCACCGTGAAGCGGCGCCAGTTCGGCCACAGTCCACTATCCCGTCGGAAAATCTGCCCCGCCATAGGCAATAAAAAGACCAAGGCGATCGCCCAGCGCAGGAAGTTCAGCATGAGGGGCGGAACATCCTGCGCCACCATGCGCCCCACAATGGCATTGCCGGCCCACAGCATCGGCGGGATCGTCAGGAGGATGGCGGTGCGGGTCTTCATGTTGCCGGGAAGCATACTCGATATTGCAATGGCGTGCCGGGCGTGGCTCGGCGCCCACGGCAGGGGAAGTTTTGCTTGTCGGCGAACTGGGCAGCAGGGAGAATGGGACGCAGCATGAGGCCTAAACAACAATATTAAGAAGCGACTCACACATGAAAAAACTGCTCCCGGCATTCGCCCTCACCCTTCCCTTCGCCGCATCGGCGCAAAACCAGGTGTCCATATACGGCGTGCTCGATGCCTACGCCGGCCGCACAGCGACCGCCAGCGCGCCACAGGCGGTCAGCGCCGTCAACAGCGGCGGCATGATCACCTCCTACTACGGCTTTTCCGGCACCGAAGCCCTGGGCGGCGGCATGAAGGCGCAATTCCAGCTGGAAGGCTTCTTCCGTGGCGATACCGGCGAAGCGGGACGCTTCCCTGGCGAAGCCATGTTCGCCCGCAACGCGAACGTCGGCCTGGGCGGCGAATTCGGGCTGGTGCGGCTGGGACGGATCGGCAACCCGCTCTTCATCGCGGCGGGCCAGATCAACCCCTTTGGCCCATCGACCCGCTTTTCGCCGTTAATCAACCAGATCTTCACGGCGGCCGGCGGCAATGCGACGCTGGGCGATACCGGCTGGAGCAATTCGCTGCAGTACGCCTCCAACCCCGTGCACGACACCACCTTCATCGCCCAGTACTCGCTGGGCGAGCAGCCGGGCGCGCACAACAATAACTGGGCCGCCGTCGCCAAATACGTGGGCAAGGAGCTGGCGGTGACGCTGGGCGCCCAGAACGTGCGCGTCGGCCCCGGCGTCAGCGCCACGGTGCCGGAACAGCGCACCTACCTGGCCGCTGCCGCCTACGATTTCCAGGTGGTCAAACTGTTTGCCTCGTATTCCGACCACAACGCCAAGGTCAGCGAGCGCGAGGGCCACTCCGTCCAGGCTGGTTTCACGGTGCCAACCCATGGCGGCGCCGGACGCTGGATGGTGTCCTGGTCGCGTCTGACAGAACAGGCAAAAGTAGTGCCAAAATTCCATCGCGACACCGGCGCCGCCGGCTATGACTACAACCTGTCGCCGCGCACCGACCTCTATGCTGTGCTGATGTACGACAAAATTAGCAACGCTAGCAAGGGAAATACCTACATCGCGGGCCTCAGGCATCGTTTCTGACAAGAAAAGAAGTTAGAATGTCAGCTGCTGAATCCCGTAATTTTTCCACGATATGAAATTTCTCAAGCAGAACCATAAATACGAGTCGGACCACTCTTTGTTCATCAAGGAACTGAAGGCCAAGCACCCTGAAATCGAAGCGGGCCAGCAGGCCGGCCGCTCCCTCCTGTGGGACAAGCCAATCACTTCGCTGGACGAGCAGGCCCGTAACAAGGCGTCGACCGTCAAGCAACAGGCTTACGTGTACCAGAACAAGGTATAAGAGCCGGGACGGCACACAGCATGTTGCCAAAAGACGCGGCGGACGATCAGGCCGAACAGGCTGAACTGGCCGTCGCCGCGGATTTGCCGCCTGACGCAGGCGGAGCAAGCAGCGGCGCGGATGGCGCGCCACCCGAAGCGAGCGCCCAGGCAGAAGACCAGGGCGCCGCTTTTGCACGCCTGTATGGCGAGCCGGTGCTGAAACTGCCCAACGACCTGTACATCCCACCCGACGCACTGGAAGTCTTCCTGGAAGCCTTCGAAGGCCCGCTCGACTTGCTGCTGTACCTGATCCGCAAGCAGAATTTCAACATCCTCGACATCCCGATGGCCCAGGTCACGCTGCAATACCTGAGCTATGTGGAGGAAATCCGCAAGACCAATCTGGAGCTGGCGGCGGAATACCTGCTGATGGCAGCCATGCTGATCGAGATCAAGTCGCGCATGCTGCTGCCGCAGCGCCAGCACGACCTTGACGTGGAAGCGGACGACCCGCGCGCGGAACTGGTGCGCCGCCTGCTCGAATACGAGCAGATCAAGCTGGCCGCCTACGAACTCAATACCCTGCCCCAGGTCGGCCGCGACTTCGTGCGCACCCAGATCTTCATCGAGCAAAGCCTGGTGCCGACCTGGCCGGAAGTGGCCGTGGTCGACCTGCAGGATGCCTGGCGCATGCTGATGAAGCGCGCCACGCTCAAGCAGCACCACAAGATCACGCGCGAGGAACTGTCGGTGCGCGAGCATATGACCTCCATCCTGCGCAAGCTGCAATCGAGCCGCTTCATCGAATTCACCGAGCTGTTCAACCCCGCGTCGCCGCCGCCGGTGGTGGTCGTGAACTTCGTGGCAATGCTCGAGCTGGCCAAGGAAACCCTGATTGAAATTACCCAGGCGGAACCGTTCGCACCGATTTACGTGCGTCTCGCGTATTCGCCCGCTTAACGCTAAAAACTATGAAAATCATCTCCAATATCGAAGAACTGCGCGACCAGCTTAGCGGCCAGCTGCGCACCGCTTTCGTGCCAACCATGGGCAATCTGCACGAAGGCCACCTGTCCCTGATGCGCCTGGCGCGCAAGCATGGCGACCCTGTTGTGGCTTCCATTTTCGTGAACCGCCTGCAGTTCGGCCCGAACGAAGACTTCGACAAATACCCGCGCACCTTCCAGGCCGACGTGGAAAAACTGGAGAAGGAAGGCGTCTACGTGCTGTTCGCGCCGACCGAGAAAGACATGTACCCGGAGCCGCAGGAGTATCGCGTGCAACCGCCTGAAGGCCTGGGCAACACCCTGGAAGGCGAGTTCCGTCCCGGCTTCTTCGGCGGCGTGTGCACCGTGGTGACCAAGCTGTTTTCCTGCGTGCAGCCGAAGGTGGCCGTGTTCGGCAAGAAGGATTACCAGCAGCTCATGATCGTGCGCAATATGGCGCGCCAGCTGGGCATGCCGACCGAGATCATCGCTGCCGAGACTTACCGTGCCGACGACGGCCTGGCCCTGTCCTCGCGCAATATGTACCTGTCGGCCGACGAACGTGCCGAAGCCCCAGCCTTGTACCGCGCCCTGAACCAGGTGGCCGACGAAGTGCGCTCCGGCCACCTCGACGTGTTCCAGCTGGAGCACAAGGCGATGGACGAACTGGCCGCTCGCGGCTGGAAGCCCGACTATATCTCGATCCGCAAACGCAACGACCTGCAACCGCCGAATGCCGGCGACCTGGCGCAAGGCGAAAAGCTGGTCGTGCTGGCCGCGGCCAAGCTCGGTTCCACCCGCCTCATCGACAACCTCGAAATCTGATCGCCCCATGATGTCTTTCAGCGTCACGCTGCGCGGCCCCCGCAAGGATGCCGTGCAATCCGAAATCGCCGTCCAACTCGCCAAATTGCTGGGCCGCAGCGTCGCCGACGCGGAACGCGCCCTGGCCATGCCCTCGCTGACGGTCAAGCGCGGCATCGACTTGCGCACCGCCAACCGCTACCAGACGGCGCTGGACGATTGCGGCGCTTGCGCCACCATCGAGCGCGAGTTCATTGCGGAAAGCAGCCTGGACGGGATTCCGGAAGCCTTCCACGCCTTCCCAGCCGTGCTGCGCCACGCTGAACGGATTCATCCGACCAACGACAAGAACCATGCCGCGATGGTGGGCCTGCTGGCCACCGGCGACCATGGCTCGAGCGTGCACAGCGCCATGGAGCAGAATCTGAAAGACATGTGCGGCGGCCGCATCAGCCTGGAAGGCTTGCTGCGCTATTTCAATGTCGACCGCTTGAAAGCCATCCTGGATGATGCCAGGACCACCCTCAGTATTTACCAGCGCGGCGGCTACAACCAGGTGGTGAACTATGGCTACGGCCGGCCCAGCCAGCCCTCCGCCGCCGATTCCGCGTTCTACATCCAGGCCGCGCACTGCTTCGAAGCCTTCCTGGTGATCCTGCGCGACCATGGCGTGGTGACGCCGGAGGGCGAGCTGCCCGCTTCGGTCGCCCTGCGCGACGGCAAAGGCAGCCAGATCCGTGCCAAGGGCCAGCGCGTGCAGTTCTGCCACCGCGATTCGCCCTATGTCCATGCCGGGACCGTCGACGGTTGCCAGACCATCGGCGTGGAAGTCGTGCGCACGGTGCGCGACGGCGTGGAATGCAGCGCGCTGATCCCTTACGCCAACCTGTTCTTGGATGGCGGCGACACGTTCCGCCCGCTGCCGCGCGAAGCGGTGCTGGAGCGCCGCCAGCTGACCGGCTACGCGCTGCCGCAAGTGCCGGAACTGCGTTTGATGGGCAATATGGAAGTCGAGCTGGACCTGCTGGCGACGCCGCAGACCCTGACGCACCGCGCCTTCTTCTTCGATTTTGCGTCGAAGGTGCGCGATCAGTCGGGCGGCCGGCTGGAAACCGCCAACCTGGGCCCCGGCATCTTCCTGGTGGGCGGCAACCTGGAGCTGGCCGCCACGGCCGTGGCCCAGGTCATGGAGCCGCTGCGGCTTAAGTCGTAACGCTCTGGGTCCAGGCCAGGGCCGACAGGTGGGCCTTGTTGACGTCCTCGGGGGATAGCGACAGGGATTCGGCCAGCGAGCTGACCAGATTACTGTTCAGTTCGCAGGCTTCCGCCAGCGCCAGGAAGGGGCCGTACCTGCCGCCGCGCGTCAACAGCGCCTTCACCACTTCCTCGCTCAGCTGGATTTCCTGCAGCACTTCCTTCATGGGGATGCCCAGCAGGCGGTCCAGCAGGGAGAACATGCCGGCCACGAAGATATTCTCGGCGTCGGCCTTGCCCAGCGCCTTCTGGCCCAGCAATTCAGCCAGGCGGCCGCGCACCACGGCCGTTTCCAGCAGCACCGGCGAGAAGCCGGAGGTGGACGCCGTTGCCAGCAGCAGGGTCAGCCAGCGGTACATCGGCTGGTAGCCCATCAGCTGGATCGCCTGCTTCAGCGATTGCACTTCGCGCCCCGCGCCGAAACCGGCGGAATTGATGTAGCGCAGCAGCTTGTACGACAGGGCCGCGTCGCGCTTCAGGGCGCTTTCCAGCTGGGCGATATCGGCGTTGGCGTTGACCATCTGCATCAGCTGCAGGATGATGGTTTGCGACGGGTTGAGGCCCTGGCCTTCGCTGCCCGGGCGCGGCGTCAGGTGCAGCTTGCCGACGAAGGCGTCCAGTCCCAGCGCGGCGCAGGCATCGAAATCGGCCCAGGTGGACACCGGGCGCCCCACCATGCGGATCGTTGAGGTTTTCAGCAGCGAATAGGCGCGCGCCTGCGCGCCCACGTCGGCGCCGGTGAAACGCACTTCCACATAGGAACAGATGGTGCCCAGGCGGCTGCCCACGCGCGTCAGATCGGCTTCGCGCAGCAGGATGCCGACACCGCCGGCGCGCAGGGCCTGCACGGCCGCCAGCGTGGTCGGGTTGGCCAGTTCGGACGTTTTCAGCGACAGCACCGTGTGTTCGGGCGGCAGGTCGAACATGGCATCGACCGACAACATGCCGGGCACGGCTTGCAGGAACAGGGTCTTCTGCTTGAGCAGCCAGCCGTGTTCGGGGTGGTTGACTTGCCCTGCGACGAAACCGACCAGATCTTCCAGTTCGGCCTGCGAGGGGATGTGGTTGGCAGCGTCCTGCTGCCAGGTAAGTTCGTAGCCGACCACGCGTTGCTCGGGATCAAGCAGGGGCTCGCGAACCAGGAAATGTGTCTGATGCATACGTAGTCTTATGCTTTGCTCAGGATGGAACAGCGGCGGCCATGGCTGCCGCCGCTGACTACTAGTAAAGCTGCGATCAAGCGCCGAGCTTTTCGAAGATCTTGTTCAGCTTTTCATCCAGGGTGGCGGCGGTGAATGGTTTCACCACATAGCCGTTGGCGCCCGCTTGCGCAGCCGCGATGATGTTTTCTTTTTTGGCTTCGGCGGTCACCATCAGCACCGGCAGTTTGGCCAGTGCGGGGTCGGCACGAATATTCTGCAACATGGTCAGGCCATCCATGTTCGGCATATTCCAGTCGGACACCACGAAGTCGAACTGCTCCGCGCGCAGTTTGGCCAGCGCCATCACGCCGTCTTCTGCCTCGTCCACGTTGGCGTAACCCAGTTCCTTCAAGAGATTTCGCACGATGCGGCGCATCGTCGAGAAATCGTCAACAACCAAAAATTTCATCTTTGGATCAGCCATGAATTGCTCCGTTGTTTCTACTTACGCGGTTATTAATTAAGGTGGTGTTCCCAGCAAGTTGTAGGATAGCATTTCCGTTGCATCAAGGCGAACTTCTCACCACTACGCCGTATCAAACGCGCAATGCGCGCGAGCCATGCTGTGCCAAGTAACCCAATACCATGCCGGGCAGTGCCTGCAAGGCGCCCACCTCGTGCGTGGCACCCGCCGCAATCGCTTCGCGGGGCATGCCGAACACCACGCAACTCGCTTCGTCCTGGGCGAAATTATACGCCCCGGCGTTCTTCATCTCCAACATGCCTGCGGCGCCATCCTTGCCCATGCCGGTCAGGATCACCCCGACCGCGTTCTTGCCCGCATTCTGGGCCGCCGAACGGAACAGCACGTCGACCGAGGGACGATGGCGGTTGACCGGCTCGCCCTGGTCGAGCTTGGTCATGTAATTGGCGCCGGAACGCGTCAACAGCAGGTGCGAGTGGCCGGGCGCGATATAGGCGTGGCCCGGCAGCACGCGCTCGTTGCCCTGCGCTTCCACCACGGAAATCTTGCACAGCGAATCGAGGCGCTTGGCGAAGGATTTGGTGAAGCCTTCCGGCATGTGCTGGGTGATCAGGATGCCCGGGCAGTCGGACGGCATCTGCACCAGGAACTCGCGGATGGCTTCCGTGCCGCCCGTCGAGGCGCCGACAATAATCAGTTTTTCCGAAGACATCAATGGGTTCCGTAATTGCGGCAACTGCGCGCCGCCCTCCCCGCCCGCACCGGCGGCCGGCAGGGTGCGCGCGCGCACACGCGCCTTGGAGGCGGCGCGGATCTTGTCGGAGATCAGGTCGGCATACTCGCGCATGCCGCTCTGGATCGAGATCTTGGGCTTGGTGACGAAATCGACCGCGCCCAGTTCCAGCGCGCGCAGCGTGATTTCGGAGCCGCGCTCGGTCAGCGACGACACCATCACCACCGGCATCGGGCGCAGGCGCATCAGGCGCTCCAGGAAGTCCAGGCCGTCCATCTTCGGCATTTCGACGTCCAGCGTCAGCACGTCCGGATTGGTCTGCTTGATCAGCTCGCGCGCCACCAGCGGATCGGGCGCCACGCCCACCACCTCCATATCGGGCTGGCTTTTGATGATCTCGCTCATCACGCTGCGGATCAAGGCGGAATCGTCGCAAATCAGGACTTTGATCTTGTTCATGGTGTACACCTAGCTCATTGACCCTGGTTTAGAACAGCTCGACCTCGCCGGCCACAGGCTTGGCCTTGAGGCGGTTGGCGTAATCGTTTTCGCGCTGCGCCAGGGTATCGTTATGGGTCTGCATCAGTTTCTTGACCAGCACCTTGCCGGTCTTGGGGAAGAAATACACCTTGCGCGGGTAAATGTCGCACAGGTCTTCGGCCACCACGCGGATCTTTTCGTTCTTCAGGAAGCTTTGCACGAAGGCGGCGTTGCGCTCGCCGACATTGATGGCGGTGAAGCCCTTCAGCACGGCGCCGCCGCCGAACACCTTGGCCTCCAGGTTGTCGCGCCGCGCGCCGGCCTTCAGCAGGTCGTTGATCAGCACCTCCATCGCATACGTGCCGTAGCGCGCCGAGGCCGACACCGGGCTGCCGGCATCCGAGCCGCCGTCCGGCAGCATGAAGTGGTTCATGCCGCCCAGGCCCGAGTTGCGGTCGCGGATGCAGGCCGACACGCAGGAGCCCAGCACGGTCACGATCAGCATGTCCTTCTGGGTGTAGTAGTACTCGCCCGGCAGGATCTTGGCCGCGTCGCAGTCGAAGGTCCGGTCGTAATAGACATTGGTCGCGAATTGCTCTTTATCCATGTCATGCCCTCTTGCGCTCATCGAGCTCGTAGACGGTCTTGCCGCGCAACTTCAAAGCGTCCGACACGTACAGGAAGTTCTCGGAATGGCCGGCGAACAGCAGGGCATCCGGTTTCATCAGGGGCACGAAGCGCGACAGGATCTTGCGCTGGGTGCCCTTGTCGAAGTAGATCATCACATTGCGGCAGAAGATGACGTCGAAGCCGGGACGGATGTCCCATCGCTCGTCCAGCAGATTGAGCTGCCGGTAGGTGATCAGCTGGCGCAGCTCCTGCCGTACGCGCGCCATGCCCTCGTTGGCGCCGCGCCCTTTCAGGAAGAAGCGGCGCTGCTGTTCGGCCGACAGCTTGTCGATGCGCTCCATCGGGTACACGCCGTTGGCGGCCGTGGCCAGCACATTGGTGTCGATATCGGTGGCCAGGATGTGCACCGGCGGCGTCAGCGTATTGAACGCTTCGCAGCAGGTGATGGCGATCGAATACGGTTCTTCGCCGGTGGAGCTGGCCGAGCACCAGATATTGATGGTTTCGCCGCGCCGGGCCTTGAGATGCTCGGCCAGCAGCGGGAAGTGGTGCGATTCGCGGAAGAAGGAGGTCAGGTTGGTGGTCAGCGCATTGGTGAACGCCTCCCACTCGCCGTCGCCCATGCGCCCCGCTTCCAGGTCGTCCAGGTAGCGCACGAAGCTGTTGATGCCGGTGGCACGCAGGCGGCGCGCCAGGCGGCTGTAGACCATCTCCTGCTTCGAGTCGGCCAGCGCGATGCCGGCCCGCTTGTAAATCATCGCGCGGACCCGTTCAAAATCCTTGCCGTTGAAGTCAAACTCTTTCACGGTCTCTTTGGTCAGCGCCATTTGCTTGGTTCTCCGCGGTTACGTGGACGTTAAAACTCTTCCCATTCGTCGCCCGACGGGGCGGCCGCGGCCAGCTTCTTCGGCGGCTTGGGCGGCGCGGCCGACGCAGCGGCAGGCACCACGGCGGTGCTGCGCGCCGGGGCGGCCGGCTTGGCCTTGCGCACCGGCGGCGGCGCCGCGCGCTTGGCCAGTTCGTCGCCGGCCAGCTTGAAGATCGACACCGCCTGGGCCAGGTTGTTGGCCTGCTCCTGCATCGATTCGGCGGCGGCCGCCGCTTCTTCCACCAGGGCGGCGTTCTGCTGCGTCATTTCGTCCATCTGGCCGATGGCGGAGTTCACTTCCTCGATGCCCTGGCTCTGCTCCAGGGTGGCGGCGGTGATTTCGCCCATGATGTCGGCCACCTGCTTGATCGAGGTCACGATCAGGCCCATGGTCTGGCCGGCTTCGTCCACCAGGCGCCCGCCGGCGTCGACCTTCTCGACCGAGTCGTCGATCAAGGCCTTGATTTCCTTGGCGGCGGCGGCGGAGCGCTGCGCCAGGTTGCGCACTTCGGAAGCCACCACCGCGAAACCGCGGCCCTGCTCGCCGGCCCGCGCCGCTTCCACGGCGGCGTTCAGCGCCAGGATATTGGTCTGGAAGGCGATGCCGTCGATGACGCCGATGATGTCCACGATCTTGCTGGAGGACGCTTTGATCGAGCCCATGGTGTCGACCACCTGCGACACCACCGTGCCGCCCTTCACCGCCACCGAGGAGGCCGACACGGCCAGCTGGTTGGCCTGGCGCGCGTTATCGGCGTTCTGCTTCACGGTGGAAGTCAGGTTCTCCATCGAGGACGCGGTCTCCTCCAGCGAGGAGGCCTGCGATTCGGTGCGCGCCGACAGGTCGGCGTTGCCCGTTGCGATCTCTTGCGAGGCGGTGGTGATGGTGTCGGTCGACGCGCGCACCTGGCCCACGGTCTGCACCAGGCTGTCGTTCATGTCCTTTAGCGCCTGCAGCAGCTCCGAAGTCTCGTCCTTGCCTTCCACCGTCACCTGCGACGTCAGTTCGCCCGCCGCCACTTTCTGCGCCACCTCCACCGCGCCCGACAGCGGTCCGGTGATGGAGCGGGTGATCACCAGGGCGCACAGGATGCCCACGCCAACCCCCACCGCGGCCAGCACCACCATCCACACGGTCAGGTTGCGGTCGCCCTTGTTGGAGCTTTCCTTGAATTCGCTCACGGCGGCCTGCTGCAGGTCGACCAGCTTGTTCAGCGCGGTCAGGGTCTGCTGGTTCAGCGGATCGATGCGGCCGGCGATCACCTTGGCGGCGCCTTCGGCATTGAAGGCCATGATCTGCCCCATGGCTTCCTTGAAGGCGGCGTCGACGTCGTTCTGCAGCGTTGAAATATCGTTCAACACCTTCTTCTCGGCGTCGTTCAAGCCCAGGCTCTGCAGCTTGCCGCGCGCGGCGTCGTAGCGGGCGCGGTTGGCCTTGACCTTCTCTTCTTCCTTCTGCATCAGGCTGACGTCCGACTGCAGGCCGATATTGCGCATGGCGATGCCGGTTTCCAGCATGGCGCTCTTCATGGTCTGCGCCTGCAATTCCTTGGCGCTGGACAGCTCCAGCCCGGTCATCAGGGCCGACTTGTTACGGTAGTTCAGCACATTGGTCAGCAGCACGGTGCCGACCAGGATCAGCAGGATAATGCCGAAACCGAAACCGAGCCGCGTGCCTATTTTGAATTCGCGCACGTTCATGTTCTTCTCTCCCTTGTATCCTGTTTTGGTCACTGGTCGCCGGCGGGTCAGGCCGCGAGTTTCTCGCTCAATCCCATTTCAGGACTGGACATCAGGCGCCCGATGTCCACCAGGATCAGCATGCGCTCGTCGATGGTGCCCAGGCCGATCATGTATTCCGAGCTGAAGGCCGTGCCCAGGTCCGGCGCCGCCTTGATCTGCTCCAGCCTCAGCGAAGTCACGTCCGATACGGAATCGACCACCATGCCGACCACGCGGCCGTTGATATTGAGGATGATGACCACGGTGAACTGGTCGTACACCGGTTCGCCCAGCTTGAACTTGATGCGCATGTCGACCACCGGAATGATGATGCCGCGCAGGTTGATCACGCCCTTGATGAACTCCGGTGCATTGGCGATACGGGTGACCGCTTCATAGCCGCGGATTTCCTGCACTTTCAGGATATCGATGCCGTATTCCTCGGCGCCCAGCTTGAACGCCAGGAATTCCTGAATTGCGTCGCTCATGGTTCTTCCTTCACAAAGTTTGATTCGTCAAGCAGCTGGCGCGAGGAGCGCACCAGCGCCATCACGTCCAGGATCAGCGACACGCCGCCGTCGCCGAGGATGGTGGCGCCGGAAATGCCGGTCACCTTGCGGTAGTTCGATTCCAGGTTCTTGACCACGACCTGCTGCTGCCCCACCAGTTCGTCCACGAACAGGCAGGCTTTCTTGCCCTCGGTTTCCACGATCACCAGGATACCCTGGCATGGATCGGTAAAGCGCGGCGCGATCTCGAAAATCTGGTATAGCGGGATCAGGGGCAGGTATTCGCCGCGCACCTTGATGACGCGGCCCTTGCCGCTGATTTCCTTGACGTCTTCCGGCGCCGGCTGCAGCGATTCGAGCACGAAGCCGAGCGGCAGGATGTAGACTTCCTCGCCGGTCTGGATCAGCATGCCGTCCAGGATGGCCAGCGTCAGCGGCAGCGAAATCGACATCGTGGTGCCGAAGCCCTTGGCCGAACGGATGTCGACGGTCCCGCCCATGGCGCTGATATTGCGCTTGACCACGTCCATGCCGACGCCGCGCCCGGAGACGTCGGTCACCTGGTCGGCGGTCGAGAAGCCGGGCGCGAAGATCAGCTGCCAGACATCGGCGTCCGTCATATTCTCGCTCAGCGGCAAGCCATTCTCGCGCGCTTTGGCCAGGATCTTGTCCCGGTTCAAGCCGCCGCCGTCGTCCGCCACTTCGATGATGATGCTGCCGCCCTGGTGCGAGGCGGACAGGAACAGGCGCCCCGTTTCGGATTTGCCGGCCGCGCGCCGCACTTCCGGCATCTCGATGCCATGGTCGATCGAATTGCGCACCAGGTGGGTGAGCGGATCGACGATGCGCTCGATCAGGCTCTTGTCCAGTTCCGTGGCGGCGCCGCTGGTGACGAATTCGACTTTCTTGCCCAGCTTGGTGGCCAGGTCGCGCACCATGCGCGGGAAGCGCGAGAACACGAAGTCCATCGGCATCATGCGGATCGACATCACCGATTCCTGCAGGTCGCGCGTGTTGCGCGTGAGCTGGGAGATGCCGCTCATCAGCTTCTCGTGCAGCACCGGATCCAGGGTCCCGGCGCGCTGCTCGATCATGGCCTGGGTGATCACCAGCTCGCCCACCAGGTTGATCAGCTGGTCGACTTTTTCCACCGACACGCGGATCGAGGACGATTCGCCGCCGGCCGGCGCGTGGGCCTGCTTCTCGGCGTCCTTGCGCGCGCTTTTCTTGTCCGGCTCTTCGCTCGGCTTGGCCGCTTCCGCCGGCTGGTCCTTGATGCCGGCCTGCGCACGTATCACTTCCAGCGGCTGGAAGAAGCCGTAGCCGGCCGCATCCTCGGCCGCGCCGGCGGCATTGCCGCGGATCTCCTCGAGCGGCTGGAAGAAGCCGTAGCCTTCGCCCGCGGCCGGCGCCGGGGCCGCCGCGGCGGGCGCGCCGCCGGCCGGCAGCGGATCGAAGAAGCCGTAGCCCAGCTCCGCTTCCTTGCGGTCGCGCTCAGCGTGCTCGCGCGCGGCCTGGGTCGGACTCAGGGCCGGCAGTTCGCTCACCTTCATCTGCTCGGCATCGATGACGAAGGAGCAGATGGCCACCAGGTCGTCCAGCGATTCATGGGTGGTCACGATCATCGCGTGGCGTTCCGCGTCCAGCGGCATCAGCTCCACATGGCCCATCAGGCCCAGTTCGGCCGCCAGCGCTTCCACCTCGCGGTGCACCATCGGCGGCAGTTCCAGGCGGAAGCGCTTGCCGCCGCGGTGGTCCACCTGCGCGTCCGGCGCGTTGAAGGCCGGCGCCACCGGCGCCATCGCTTCGATATGCACGTCCTGCGCCAGCTCCTGCAGCATCATGCGCACGTCGCCCACGGCTTCCTGGTCGACGGCGCTGCCCAGGCGGTGGCCGTCCAGCTGCATCTTCAGGATGTCCTTGGCTGCCAGGAAGGCGTCGACATGGGTCGAAGTCAGCGCCATCTCGCCCTTGCGGATGCGGTCCAGCAAGGTTTCCAGCACGTGCGTAACTTCGCTCATATCGGTCACGCCGAACGTCGACGCGCCGCCCTTGACCGAGTGCGCGGTACGGAAAATCGCGTTCAAGTCTTCCTCGCCGGGCGACGCGACGTCGACGCCCAGCAGCAGACGCTCCATTTCAGCCAGCAGTTCTTCCGCTTCGTCGAAGAAGACCTGGTAGAACTGGCTAATATCGATGGTCATGCCACACCCCTTTATTAGCCAATGACCTTTTTCACTACCTCAATCAGACGTTGCGGGTCGAAAGGCTTGACCAGCCAGCCGTTGGCGCCGGCAGCCCGGCCCTTGGCTTTCATCTCGTCGGACGATTCGGTGGTCAGCATCAGGATCGGGACCTTGGCGTAGGCAGGCTGCTCGCGCAGCAGCTTGATCAGCTGCAGGCCATCCATGCGCGGCATGTTCTGGTCGGTCAGCACCAGATCCACGGTCTGCAGCTTGGCCTTTTCCAGGCCATCCTGTCCATCGACCGCTTCCACCACCTGGTAGCCGGCGGCCTTCAGGCTGAACGCCACCATCTGGCGCAGCGAGGAGGAGTCGTCGACTGCAAGAATTGTTTTAGCCATCTCTTTTTCTCACTTGGTTAAATTTTGCTGTGTTCAGAACAGTTCGATGTCGCCGCTTTCCAGGTGCTTCTGGCTGACCGCCTTGCGCAGCACGCTGCGCAGTTCCAGGCTCTGGATCGCCAGCGCCATGCTGACCTTGCTGAGCAGGTCCACGATTTCGTCGCTGCCCGATTCCGGCACCACCTCGGCGCCATGCGCCCCCAGCGTCCCCAGGAATTCGCGCAGGCCGGTCACGCGCTTCAAGGTGCGGTCGATCAACTGGCTGGTCATGTCCTGGAACTGCATGCTGGTGATGGCGGCGTTGACGAAGCCGCTCACCTGTTCATTCATTTCCTGCAGGCGCGCCTTGTCTTCCGCCGACGGGTCGCCACCCTGCAGCAGCAGCTCGATGGTGGCCTGCTGCGCGCTCACCGCTTCATGGATGGCCATGAAATTGCGGGTCAGCTTGTCGATCGCCTCTTCCAGCAGCAGATTGGTCTGCAGCAGGTCGGTCTCGACTTCCGTCAGGTGCTTGCGGCCATGGTCCGAGACGCCGGACAGCAGGCGCTTCACGTGGGAACCAAGGATTTTCTTTCTCGTCATAACGGTCTCTATTTCTTCCCCGCCGGCGCCGCTGCCGCCGCGGCCTGCGTGGCTTCCGTATCGAGGCCGACTTGCAACTTGCCGCCGTCACGCAGCACGTTCTCCTCGGTCCGCTTGTTCATCACGATAATGCTGATGCGGCGATTGATCGGGTTGAAAGGATCGGCCCGGTCCAGGTGGGCGGCGCTGGCCAGGCCCACCACGCGCAGGATCTTGTTGTCGGCCAGCCCGCCATGCAGCAACGCACGGCGCGAGGCATTGGCACGGTCGGCCGACAGTTCCCAGTTACTGTACCCGCTTTCGGTGAAGTATGGCGTGGAGTCGGTGTGACCGGACAGGCCGATCTTGTTTGGCACGTCGTTCAGGGCCGGCGCGATGGCTTCCAGGATCTCGCCGGCATACGGCTGCAGGTCGGCCTTGCCGGCGTTGAACATGGGCCGGTTCTGCAAGTCGACGATCTGGATGCGCAAGCCTTCGCTGGTAAAGTCGAGCAACAGTTGCTCCTTGAATTTTTTCAGTTCGGCGCTGGTGTCGATGGTCATTTCGATACGCTGGCGCAGCGCCTGCAGGCGGCTGCGCTCTTCCGCCTCGAGCGCCTTCTTGGCCGCATCCAGGTTGTACGTCTTGTTCTGCGCCGGATCGTCGGTCATCTTGACCTGGCCGGTGCGGCGCGACAGATCGGAGCCGCCGCCCTGGATCACCGAGGAACTGTCGCCGCTGCCCGAGCCGCCCTGCATCGCCACTTTCAGCGGCGTCTTGAAGTATTCGGAAATCCCGTTCAAATCGCCCTTGGTGGTCGAGCCCAGCAGCCACATCAGCAGGAAGAACGCCATCATCGCCGTCACGAAGTCGGCGTATGCGATCTTCCAGGCGCCGCCGTGGTGGCCGCCACCGCCCTTCTTGATCTTCTTGACGACAATCGGCCGCAGGCCTTCTTCAGCCATGGCAGAACCTCGCTTCCATTACTTCGACTTCGATTTCTTGATATGTTCTTCCAGCTCGGAGAAGCTCGGACGTTCGGTCGAGTACAGCACCTTGCGGCCGAACTCCACCGCCAGCGCCGGCGCGTAGCCGTTCAAGCTGGCCAGCAGGGTCACTTTGACGCATTGGAACATCTTGGTCGACTCTTCCAGCTTCTGCTCCAGCAGGCTCGCCAGCGGGCCGACGAAACCATAGGCCAGCAAAATACCGAGGAAGGTACCGACCAGCGCGTGCGCGATCAGCATGCCCAGCTCGGACGGCGGGATGCCCACCGATTCCATGGTGTGTACCACGCCCATCACCGCCGCCACGATACCGAAGGCCGGCAAGCCGTCGCCCAGCTTGGCAATGCAGTGCGCCGGCACATGGCCCTCCTGGTGGTGGGTATCGATTTCGTTATCCATCAGGTTCTCGATCTGGAAGGCGTCCATATTGCCCGACACCATGAGGCGCAGGTAGTCGGTCATGAACTCGACGATATGGTGGTCTTCCAGCACCGAGGGATACTTGCTGAACAGCGGGCTGTCTTCCGGCTTGTCGATATCGCCTTCGATCGACATCAGGCCTTCCTTGCGCACCTTGGACAGCACATCGAACAGGAGCGACATCAGCTCCATATACAGGTCCTTGGTGTAGCGCGAACCCTTGAGCAACGTCGGCAAGGCGGCCAGCGTGGCCTTGATGGATTTGCCATTGTTACCGACAAAGAAAGCCCCCAAGGCGGCGCCGCCGATCATCAGCAGCTCCAGCGGCTGGAACAGTGCCGCCAGGTGGCCGCCGGATAGTGCGAAACCACCGAACACGGCGCCAAGGACGATGATATATCCGACAATGACTAACAAGCGCGCAGACTCCCCGATAGCTAGTTAACAGCAATAATATTCCACGGTGGAACCACAATAACGTGAAGACGCCTCTGCGGCAAGAAAAACAGCCGTTAAATGGCTCTTATATAAAGCAGCGGACCACCCTCTGTGGTACGAATGGCCTTGACGCCGTTTACCACTGGAATTTCGAATTCATAACTGACAAGTAAACTGCCGCGCCGCATTTCGCGCTGCGCCTTGTGCCACAAGGCAGGCATGGCGGCCGGCGACAAATAGGCAAACACCAGATCGTACTCGGCAAAATTCAAGCGCTCGTAGTCGCCGCGCAGAAAGCGCGCGCGGCTACCCGACAAGGCCGCGCGCAGCCGCGATACCAGCCAAGGCACCGGCGCCAATTCGATCCCTTCCACGGCCGACTCGGGCCGCGCCATCGCCATATGCAAGGTGAAGCCGCCAAGGCCGCTGCCGATATCGATCAGGCGCAAGGCCCTGCCCTGCGGCAGCTCGGCCAGCACGGCGCGCCAGACGGCGGGATTGGAGGGATAGTAGGGAACCTGGGTGCGATAGGTGGACCAGTACCAGCCCAGCAACACCAGGAAGGCGGCCGCCGCCAGCCATGGCGGCAGGTGCAGGGCCAGGCCTGCCAGCAAAGCAAGGGGGAACAGCAGCAGGATCGGCAGCCACCAGCGCGCCAGGCCGACTTTCCAGCCGATGGACGCGGCCAGCGCGCCCTGCAGCAGGGCGGCCTGCAGCAGCGTCAAGCCGTGGCCGAATGTGTCCAGCGCTGCCGCCAGCGCGGCGCATGGCAGCAGCGCGCCGGCCTGGACCAGCAGCGCCTGCAGCGCGGGCGTGTCAAGCAGCGAGCGCGTCCGCGGCATCCTTGGCCTTGCGGGTCTTGCCGGCACGCGAAGGCATATGGCACAGACCGCATTTATAGTCGCGGTTCAAGTCCATGGCATCGACCACGAACTTACCTTTGCAGCAAGTGCACGCCTTCATCTGCAGCATGCTGCTGCTGGAGAATTTGACCAGGGTCCAGGCGCGGGTGAGCGAGAGCAGCGGCTCTTCGTCGGCAGCCGGCGGCATCTGCTCAAGGTACAGCTGGTAAGCCTTCATCACCGCCTGGATGCCGCTGGCGCCAGCGTGCTCGATCAGGAAGTTATGGATATTCATGAACAGCGACGAGTGGATATTCGGCTGCCAGGTCAGGAACCAGTCGGTCGAAAATGGCAGCATGCCTTTCGGCGGCGACACGCCCTTCAACTCCTTGTACAGCTTGAGCAAGCGCTCGCGCGACAGCGACACTTCCGATTCCAGCAGTTGCAGGCGGGCGCCCAGGTTGATCAGCTCGATCGCCAGCTGGATTTCCTGCGCTTCGGTCACCACACTCTTCTTGGTCATGACGCGCTCCTCAAGCGATTTCTTCGACGGGCTGGCCGGCCATCAGAATGGCGGCGTGCGACTGGGCCAGGGAACGGTCCTTATTGTAATTGGTCAGCATGCCGAGGATGGCGCTGTCATCGAATCGAAAGCGGGCCAGCATCATATTGCCGCCAGCCAGCTTCAGGATCTGGGCATTGCTCATGCCTTCGATCAGGTCGGCGATGTCAGCCGAAATGCCCAGGCGGAAGATCGCGGTGACTTTGTCGGCGCGGATCATCTGCTGCGCCAGCATCAGGTAGCTCAGGTTCGCATCGCGGATTTCAGCCATCATGTCGTTTGCGGTCATGTCCATCTCCAGTCAGTTTCAGCTTGCAACGCGAATATTCGTTGCCGTTGAGATACATTCTGCTGCAGTCGGGAAAAGCCGACTAGAGGTGGCGCACCGTATTTTCGGTCGGGAATAGGCGAAGTGACCCTGTAGGAGTTTATCCTACAAAGGGCTGCCCATAGAGGGGCGGCGCCAGGATTGGCGCGGGTTTGCGGGGCGTTCGGTCTCGCTGAAAACGCAGGAGCCGAAGGTAAAAATCGCGGTCGCGGCGACGCTTTTTTGCGACATCTAAACTGGTAACGGCAGGGTTTGGAAGAACTTTAGGGTTCCGAGCAAAAAATTTTAAAGTTTTTTCGCCCCATCCAAACCGCCGAACAGCAAGCCTTTTACCGGGCTTCTAAAATCGGTAACGGCAGGACTTGGGGGAACTTTAGGGTTTTTTGAAAAAATTTGAAAAAAATTTCAAATCCTTTTAAATCAATGACTTAGCATTGAGTACGGCAGCCCGGTAGCGGCGCCTGTCTGGTTTAGCCGGTAGGCAGCCCGGATCTGATCGGGATCAAAGAACAGTTTGGCGCCCAGGTCCGGGCAGGTGCATCCCATGCGCATCGGGTAGGCGATGCGCCACGCCACCACGAGATCCAGCGCGCGGTTGGTCAGCAGGTGCCATTCGATCGGCTTGACACCAGCTGGCACGCCAGTTTCGCGTGCCAGCTGGTGACCTTGACCGTTTTGTTTTTTCCCGGCAGGTGGTTCAACCCGGCGCGCCCACAGGTGCTGGCGCACAAGACGCGCCTTGGTGCCGGGTCGCGCTGCGAGGAGTGCGGTGGCGAATCAGCACGTCTTCAGAAATTGCAATGCCTTGTGGTATTTCGCAACTCTAGCGAGATCCACGTCAGACATAGAATGCAATCGCGTTACGTCCAGATTATCTTTAATATCTTCGATTTTTATCTTCCTGGCCAAGGCATTCGAAGACAAGCGCGAAATAAAATCCTCGTAGCGTTCACCAGCCCTCTTCGACAAACAATCAATTGCGGCAACCGCGATTTCTGGCAGCCCCAGCTGCCGCAGCTCATCGAGCGTGACGTCGCCATCTTCAACGACGTCATGCAGCACGCTAACTACTTGTTCCACTTCATCTTCGAACTTGAGCATCAGTCTGAGCGGATGCAAAATATACGGCCGCCCAGACTTATCCTCCTGACTTGCATGCACTTTCACGGCTAAGGCAATCGCAGCGTCAAGATTGCCCATCGTTCATCCGCCCTTTTTCATAGTTTTCACGATCGATTTGATCGCCGGACAAAATGGCTTCGTTGTACAAGCGGTTATCATGCGGGACGGGTTCGAGACGCTCGTCTTCGCCATAAAATCGAACGTAGACTTTCTTCGCCACGTGATCCCAGCGATACATCACTTTTTCAAATGAATAATCGATGAAGACATCATTTTCCGCAAAGACCTGACCTTTATTAATTCCCATTTGCGCTCCTGATTTGGTTATAGTAGGCGCGGCTATCATCCGCAATTTTCGATGCTTCCTTACTGTCCGACGGCAGTACACGCCAGTCTTCGTAGTAACTATGGCCAAGGCCGCCTTTTTCGCCTGATCGCTTGGATACATCATCATACACGCCGTCGCCCAATAGCGTTCGTGCCAGCGCTTCCGGCTCTTTTGCGTAGATCATCGCCGGCGAATTGACTTGAATTTCTCCACTAATGCCCGCCGCGGTCGTCAATGTTGAATTAACGCCGCTATAACCCAGCGGATTTTCCGCACCGTCGATCACTTTCACATTGGCGCCCCTGGCCTGTAATTGCGCAGTGACCGCTTGAATATCTTTCGCGTCAACGATAATCGTATTTCTCGCCAAATCTTTGATACGCGTTGGATCGCCGCCGTAATCCTTATTGATTTTCCGCAGAGCACTCTCCTCTGTCTTAATCGGAGCCTTAGCGACTTTACCCCCGAACTGTTGCGCAATCTCGTCAGCAATTTTATCAATTTCTACTTTTGCCGCAGGCGCCTTCGCGTAAACCTCCTCGAAGCCTTTGACTTCCTTTGCGTGTGCCGGCGCCACCTGCCCGCTGGCATTCGCAGCGCTAGTCGCCTCAGGCTCTTGGGTCGAAGAAAGTTGCTTTCTCAGTGAGGATTCTACCGTGGAGTTCCCGCCGCGCACGACGGTGGGCGACGTCGAACGCGGCGGCAGTTGACCAGACGATGAGACCGACGTTGGCACGGTCGGCGAGTCATTGTGCGCCGGTCGAATTGGGGCGCTATGTGTTGAAGGTTGGATGTTCATAGGGTCCAGTACAAGAGGAGGTTGTCTTGGTGAGTTACACCGACGGCCCCTTTAGTTCCATCCGCTGCCCCCTGTGGACCGCTGCCTGCCCCGGCGGGGCGGATGCCGGCTTGCCGCTTGGGGCCGCAAAAGGTTGTTACAATCCCACTTTCTTTAAGTCTCAAGGAAACCGCCCGCATGATTTCCCGTACCGACTGCCTGGCCCGCGACGCCGCGGATAGCCTGGCACCCCTGCGCGAGCAGTTCGACCTGCCCGCCGGCGTCATCTACCTGGATGGCAACTCCCTGGGCGCCCGCCCGAAAGCCGCCCTCACCCGTGCCACCGAAGTCATCGCCAAGGAATGGGGCAAGGACCTGATCACGAGCTGGAACAGCGCCGGCTGGTTCGAGATGCCGAAACGCCTGGGCGACAAACTGGCCCCGCTGGTCGGCGCCAGGGCCGGCGAAGTCGTGGTCACCGACACCACTTCGATCAACCTGTTCAAAGCCCTGGCCGGCGCCCTGCACGCGCAGGCGCATACCGGCCGCAAGGTGATCATTACCGAGCGTTCGAACTTCCCGACCGATATCTATATGGCCCAGGGCTTGACCTCCTGGCTCGAACGCGGCTACGAGGTGCGCCTGGTCGACAGCCCGGACCAGCTCCCCGCGGCCATCAATACCGACACCGCCGTGCTCATGCTGACCCATGTGAACTACCGCACCGGCTATCAGCACGACATGGCGGCCACCAGCGCCCTCGCCCACCAGCACGGCGCGCTGGTCGTGTGGGACTTGGCGCACTCGGCCGGCGCGGTGCCGCTCGACCTGCATGCCGACGGCGCCGACTTCGCCGTCGGCTGCACCTATAAATACCTGAACGGCGGCCCCGGCGCGCCGGCCTTCATCTGGGTCCCGCAACGCAGCCAGGACAAGTTCAGCCACCCGCTGTCCGGCTGGTGGGGCCATGCCAATCCCTTCGCCATGACGCCCGATTTCGCTCCCGTCAAGGGCATCGGCCGCGCCCTGTGCGGCACCCAGCCGGTCACCTCGCTGGCTATGGTGGAATGCGGCCTCGACGTCTTCGCCCAGACCACGATGGCGGCGGTGCGCGCCAAGTCGCTGGCCCTGACCGACCTGTTCATCGCCCTGGTGGAGCAGCGCTGCCCGGACCACCCGCTGGGCCTGGTCACGCCACGCGAGCATGCACGCCGCGGTTCGCAGGTGAGCTTCACCCACCCGCACGGCTTTGCGGTGGTGCAGGCCCTGATCGCGCGCGGCGTGATCGGCGATTACCGCGAACCGCAAATCATGCGCTTCGGCTTCACCCCGCTGTACACCAGCTTCGCCGATGTCTGGGATGCGGTGGAAATCCTGAAGCGGATCCTGGACGATAAAGCCTACGACATCACCGCCGCCCGCGGCGCTGTAACCTGAGACACCTATGACCGAAGAAAAGAAAGACGCCGCATGGCACGGCGCGCAAATGGACTTCACCAAGTCCATGAGCTATGGCGACTACCTGGGCCTGGAGAAAATCCTGAGCGCCCAGCACCCGCTCTCGCCCAACCACAATGAAATGCTGTTCATCGTGCAGCACCAGACCAGCGAGTTGTGGATGAAGCTCATGCTGCACGAGCTGCACGCCGTGGTCGACCATATCCGCCGCGACGACCTGCCGCCGGCCTTCAAGATGCTGGCCCGCGTGGCGCGCATCATGGACCAGCTGGTGCATGCCTGGGACGTGCTGGCGACCATGACGCCGCCCGAATACACGGCCATCCGGCCTTACCTGGGCGCCTCGTCCGGCTTCCAGTCGCACCAGTACCGCGAGATCGAGTTTATTCTCGGCAACAAGAATCCCAATATGCTGGCGGTGCACCAGCAGACGGCGGAAAACCACGCCCGTCTCGAAACCGCGCTGCGATCGCCGTCCCTGTACGACGAAGCGATCCGCCTGCTGGCGCGCAACGGCCTGGCGATCGATGCCGCCCGCCTGGACAGCGACTGGACCCAGCCGACCGTGGCCAACGAATCGGTCAAGCATGCCTGGCTGGAAGTCTACCGCGACACCAGCCGCCACTGGGCGCTGTATGAACTGGCGGAGAAATTGGTGGACATGGAAACCGCCTTCCGCTTCTGGCGCTTCCGCCACGTCACCACGGTGGAGCGCGTGATCGGCTTCAAGACGGGCACCGGCGGCACTGCCGGCGTGTCCTACCTGCGCAAGATGCTGGATGTGGTACTGTTCCCCGAATTGTTCGCTTTGAGGACCGCCCTGTGAAACGCTTGATCGCCGCCTTGCTGGCGGCGGCGTGCGCGCTGCCAGCCCTGGCGCGCGACGACCGCCCCGGCGTCTTCGACTACTACACCATGTCGCTGTCCTGGTCGCCGGAGTTCTGCTCCGGCCGCGGCGGCGCTGACCAGGAGCAATGCGCTACCGGCCGCCAGCTCGGCTTCGTGCTGCATGGCCTGTGGCCGCAGTTCGAGCGCGGCTACCCGGAGAGCTGCGGCCGCAGCAGGATTTCCAACGGCCTGCGCGACCAGTATGCGTCGCTGTATCCCTCGCCCAAGCTGCTGTTCCACGAATGGAACAAGCACGGCTCCTGCTCCGGCCTGGCGCCGCAGGACTACCTGGCCCTGAGCGCCAGGCTGCGCGACAGCCTGAAGATCCCGGCCGCCTATGCCCGCCCGCAGCAGCCGGTGCGCGTCACGCCCGGCGATTTCGAGGCGGCATTCCATAAGGCCAATCCATGGCTGGCCAGGGACTCGGTGCTGCCCGTATGCGGCGCCGGCGGCCGCTTCCTGCGCGAGGCGCGGGTGTGCTTCGCCAAGGACGGCAAATCGCGCAGCTGCTCGCCGGAAGCGATCTCCTATTCGCAAAAGAGCTGCGGCCAGGCGACCTTCCTGATGAAGAACGTGCGATGACGGTATTGACCCTGGCCGGACTGTGGAATTCCGGCCCGCAGCATTGGCAGACCCATTGGGAACAGAAACACGGCTGGACGCGCGCCCCGCACCGCGACTGGGCAAGCCCGGTACGCGCAGAATGGGTGCGCGAGCTGGACGAGGCGATCGCCGCCTGCGCCGAGCCGCCTGTGCTGGCCGCCCACAGCCTGTCCTGCGCCCTGGTGGGCTGGTGGGCCGCGGCCCATCGCGACCATGCGGCGCAGCGCGTGGCCGGCGCCTTCCTGGTGGCGCCCAGCGATGTTGATGCGCCCAGCTATCCGGACTGCACCAGCGGCTTCCAGCCGATGCCGCTGGCGCCCCTGCCATTTCCGTCCATCGTGGTGGCCAGCAGCGACGATCTCTACGTCAGCACCGCGCGCGCCCGGCAGTTTGCGGCGGCCTGGGGCAGCGAACTGCACCTGATGGGAGATGCCGGCCACATCAATGGCGATGCCGGTTACGGCCCATGGCCGGAGGGCGAGGAGTTGCTTCTCGGATTCGTGCGCCGCACGCGGCATGCTTAAGGCGACAATCAGCACGCTGTACTGCGCGCCTGCAAGCTGCAACACGGGGGGAACCGTCAACGCGGGCTCGCGAACTGGAGGAGCCAACGATGAAAACTCATCTGGGCAAAGGGCTGGCTGCGCTGGCCCTGCTGGCCGCTTGCGCCACGGCGCAAGCGGATCCACTTAGTTATAGCGCCACGCTAAGTGGCACGGCGGAAAATCCGCCGAATGCATCGGCCGCCACGGGCCATGTCAGCGTGCTGTTCGATCTCGACCACCACTACTTCACGATCGCGGCAAGTTTCAGCGACCTGGCGGGCGGCAGTGCAGCCGCCCACATCCATTGCTGCACCGCCGTGCCGGGCGAGGGCAATGCCGGCGTCGCCACCATGCTGCCAACCTTCACCGGCTTCCCGGCCGGCGAAACCAGCGGCAGCTATGCCGCCTTCTTCGACACGTCGCAAGCCGCGTTCTGGAACCCGTCCTTCGTCACCAGCCATGGCGGCACCACGGCCGGCGCCGAAGCAGCCCTGGCGGCGGCGCTGGACGCCGGTTCGAGCTACTTCAACATCCACAGCGACGCCTACCCCGGCGGCGAAATCCGCGGCTTCCTGGCGGCGCCGATTCCTGAACCGGCCCAGGCCGCCATGCTGCTGGCCGGCCTGCCCTTGCTGTTATTCCTGCGCAGGAGGAGGGATTAACGGGAAATCGGGTTGCGCGATGCGACGTTCAGCATATTCCAGGAACGGATGACCGCAACCACGAAGCCCAGTTCCGCGATCTCTGCGGCGGAGAAATGCTGCTGGACACGGGCATAGGCCGCGTCGTCGGGATCGCGGACCGGGATGGCGTTGATCAATTCAGCCCATTCCAGCGCCGCGCGCTCACGCTCGGAGAAGAATGGCGCCTCGCGCCAGCCGGCCACCGCATTGACATGGCGCGGGTCGACATCCATTTTCAGCAGGTCCGTGTAGTGCATGTCGATGCAAAAGCCGCAGCCATTGATCTGTGAAATGCGCAGCAACACCAGGTCCACCAGTTTCTTGCCCAGCAGCTCGCGGTTCAGGCCATTCGACAGGGCCAGCAGGTTCTGGAACGATTTCTGGGACAGCTGGAAGTAGTTGTAACGCAGGGTGCTCATGGTGAATCCTTTCGGTCTGATGGTGAAAACCGCACAGTGCGGCCTTCTTATCCATTAGACGGAGCAGCCTGGAAGTTTGTGACAGGCCAGCGCAAATATTTCGGAAAAGCGGGTCATGCAGGGTGGGCCGGGAAGCTGCAGACCCGGTCGCGCCCTCCCCGCTTGGCCGCATACAGTGCGGCATCGGCCCGCTGCAGCAGATCGCCCAGCGACTCGCCCAGCTGGTGTTCGGCCACGCCGGCGCTGATCGACAACGCGATCCCATCGAGCTCGCCGCCCAGCCGCAGGGCGCGCACCTCGCCGCGCAGGCGTTCAGCAAACTGCAGGCTAAGTCTGAGATCGAGCTTGGGCAGGAAGATGGCGAATTCGTCGCCGCCGTTGCGCACCGCGATATCGATGCGGCGCGTGTGGCTGTTCAACAATTCCCCTATGCGCTGCAGCACCGTATCGCCGGCCAGGTGGCCGTGGTTGTCGTTGATGGACTTGAAGCGGTCGACGTCGAACACCAGCAGGCCGAGCCGTTCCGCATGGTCGCGTTCATGCTGCTCCAGCAGCCGGGCGGCGGCATCTTCCATATAGTGGCGCGTGTACAGCCCAGTCACCGCGTCGCGCACCGCCAGCTGGTAGTATTTGGAGCGGTCTTTTTCCAGCGCCGAGTTATCCAGCTGGGCGCGCCGCAGGTCTTCGTAGGCCGAGAGCAGCTTGCGGTGCGCCTGCTCCAGCTCCTGCTGCTGGCGCGCCTCGGTGGTCACGTCTTCGTAAATGGTGACAAAGCCCACCACCCGCCCCGCGTCATCGCTCATCGGGCGGCCCGTCACTTGCAGCACGGTGCCATTGGCGCGCGTGCGCCGGAAGCGGTGCGCGACGAACTGGCGTGCCAGGCCGATACGCTCGCGCACCTGCGCGTCCGGGTCGCCCGGCCCGAATTCGCCACGCCGGGCGTTGAAACGGAACAGGTCCTCCAGGGACACCCCTTCCTGCATCAGGCTGTCGGGGAAGTCCAGGCATTGGCAAAAGCTGTCGTTCCAGAAGCGGAATAGCAGGTCGCGGTCCATGATCGACATGCCGACCGGCAGATATTGCATGGCGCGCAGCAAGTCCGTCAGACCCACCCGCGTGGCGCGCTCGGAAGTTTCGCTCAACATATCCCATTCCTCCGCTGCGCCCTGGCCCGCCGTTTAGTAGGAAATGTGCGCCAACTTGTCCGGGTTGCGCACGACGTAAATGCCGGTGATGCGCTGGCCGTCGCTCAGGAAGCCCTGGGCCGATTCCAGCTTGCCGTCCACAAAACGCAGCAGGCCGGGCTCGCCGTTCACTTGGGCCGCGCGGTACTCGATGGCGCCCAGCTTGTGCATGCCCGCGTACAGGGCGGCGATCTTGTCCGGATCGGTGATCACGATGCCGAAGGACTTGACCTTGCCGCCGCCGTCGCCCACCAGTTCCAGGTCTTCCGCCAACAAGGCGCGCACCGCCGCCTTGTCGCCGCTGGCCGACGCCTCGACAAAGCGCTGCAGCAGCTGGCGGTGGGTCGCCGCCGGGATGTCGAAGCGGGACTGCGGCTTCTGCACCCGTTCGCCGGCCCGGCTCACCATCTGGCGGCAGGCCGCTTCCGACTTGCCCAGCTGGGCGGCCACTTCGTCATAGTCGTAGTCGAACACCTGGCGCAGCAGGAAGGCGGCGCGCTCTTCCGGGCCCAGGCGCTCCAGCATCCACATATAGGCCAGCGACAGGTCGCTGGCACGTTCGGCCTGCACTTCCGGCGTCTCTTCGTCGACCGCCACCAGCGGCTCGGGCAGCCACAGCCCCTCGTAGGCCTCGCGCTCGGCGATGGCGGCGCGCAGGCGGTCGATCGAGAGCCGGGTGGTCACGGTCACCAGCCAGGCTTCGGCCGATTGCAGGCCGCGCGTATCGGCGCCCTGCCAGCGCAGCCAGGCGTCCTGCACCACGTCTTCGGCATCGGCGCGCACGCCGAGCATGCGGTACGAGAGGGCAAACAAGCGCGGTCGCAGCGCATCAAACACGGTTGGATCATTCATGAGGCAGGACTATACCCGACCTTATGCACTTTCAGCAGCACCTCGCGCAGTTCGCGCACGCGCGGCGGCTTGCTCAATACTTCGTCCACGCTGGCGGGCTTGGCGTCGATATCGCCTTCCGGGATCAGGCGCTGGCCCCAGCCGGTGACCAGGATCACCGGCGTCGCGGGCGACAGCTCCTTGATGCTGCCGGCCACCTTGCGCCCGTCGACGTGCGGCATGCCAAGATCGCTGAACACGGCATCGAAAGGCTGGCTCGAGGCCTGCGATGCGCGGAACTGCTCGATGCCGGCGGCGCCGCCGTTGGCCGCCACCACCGTATGCCCGTCGCGCTGCAGGATGGTGGTCATGGAGGCCAGCACGGCCGGGTCGTCGTCGATCACCAGCAGGCGCATGGGTTCGGCCACCGCCACCGAGGTGGCCTGGGCTTCCAGCGGCGGGATGGCCGGATGCGCCGGCGGCAGCGGGAAGGCCAGCGAGATCGTGGTGCCCTGCCCGATCATCGATTCCACCTGCACCACCGCGCTGTGGCGTTCGGCCATCGAATTGACGGTGGCCAGGCCCAGGCCGCTGCCCCGCTCGCCCTTGGTGGTGAAGAAGGGGTCCAGGCAGTGGCGGCGCGTCGATTCGTCCATGCCGACGCCGCTGTCGACCACGTCGACAATCGCGTGCTCGCCGGTGCTGCGCGTACGCACCGTCAGCGCGCCCCCTTCGGGCATGGCGTCGACCGCATTGAACACCAGGTTGGTCAGGGCCTCGCGGATTTCGCTCTCGGCCCCCATCACGGCGGGCAGGCCGGGCGCCAGCTCCAGCTTCATCGAGATCACCACG
Organism: Pseudoduganella violaceinigra DSM 15887; assembly: GCF_000425385.1. Lineage (GTDB taxonomy): Bacteria > Pseudomonadota > Gammaproteobacteria > Burkholderiales > Burkholderiaceae_D > Rugamonas > Rugamonas violaceinigra. The sequence continues at coordinate 106,051 of NZ_KE384358.1, forward strand.
CCGCGCTGCTGCGGCATATCGCTCCAGCGCGCCCGCGTCAGGTCGACCACCTGCTGCGCCAGTACGTTCAGGCTGACGCTGGCCAGCTCCATCTGCGGTTCGCGGCGGCGGTACAGTTCGCGCATGCGCGCCACGGTGGCGGCGACATCGTCGATGGCCCGTGCAATCACCTGCAGGTGGCCGCGCCCGCTGGCGCTCAGGCCGGTCTCCGTTTCCAGCAGGGTTTCGGTGTACAGGGCCACCGGCGAAATGGCGTTGTTGATATCGTGCGCGATGCCGCTGGCCATCTGGCCCAGGGCGCGCAGGCGCTCCTCGCGCGTGACCGACTGCTGCGTCTCATGCAGGGTGTGGTAGGCCTGCTGCAGGGCGCCGTACAACTGCGCCTGGCGCGCCGCCAGCGCCGCGTGTTCGCTCAGCTGGCGCAGGAATTCGCACTCGCCGCTGGCGAAGGCGTTCGGAATGATGCGCGCCACCGCCAGCACGCCGAACACCACGCTCTCGGCCTGAAGGGGCGCCAGCACCAGGGAGCACAGGCCGCCGCGCGCCAGCCGGTGCGGGAAGGGATACTCACTGCCGCTGATATCGGGCTCGTACACCAGCTGGCCCTTCACGCAGCGCGACAGGCCGTTGGTGTCGATCGATACCTGGGCGCCTTCCTTGAGCGCCGCCTCGCCGGGCAGCAGGGCGTTGCCCAGGCCCACGCAGCTCGCCTCCAGCACGCCTTCCTGCAGCAGGAAGACGCAGGCGAAATCCACCGGCAGCTGGTCCTCCAGGTTGCGCACCAGCACCTGCAGGATGCTGCGCAAGTCCTGCCGCTCGCCGATCGAGCGCGTCATCTGGTGCAGCAGGCTGAGACGCCCCAATTGGGCCTGCACCTTCAATTCGGCGCCCTGGCGCACTTCCATCTCGTCGTGCAGGGCGGCGTTGGCGTGCACCAGTTCATCGCGCGACACCGTGGTCGCGCGCAGGCGTTCGGTCATGGCGTCGAAGGCGCGCGCCAGGTCGCCCACCTCGTCGGCCGCCGCCATATTCATCCGAAAGTCCAGCTTGCCGGAGCCGACCAGTTCAACGCCGCGGCGCAGCCGCTCCAGCGGGTGGGCCACGCTGCGGATGGTCATGGACAGCGCGCCCAGCACGGTCAGTGCCAGCAGCAGGCCCAGCGCCGCTGCCACGATCGAGGCGTTCTGCTGCGCCTGCAGCACGCCCTGACGGCTGCGCCGCGCCAGGTCCTCGGCATCGCGGATCATGTCCTGGGTGCGCGCCATCAACTGGCCGAACAGGCGCGCTTCCAGCAAGTGCAGCACCTCGGCCCGTTCCGGCGTCGACTGCAATTCGCGGCGCACCAGCAGCAGCTCGGAGAAGTGATTGGCCAGCAGCGGCAAGCTCTCCTGCAGATCGTGCAGCAGGCGCTCCTCGTCGGGGTCCTTGAACAAATCGTCGCGCAGCAGCAAGCTTTGCAACGAATCCTTGCGCAGCTTCCATTGCACGTGCGAGCGCCGTTCCTGGGTTTGCGCATATTCGAGCGACAGGTAGCGCAAGGCCACCACGCCTGCCGCGATATCGCCGGCGCGTTCGTTGCGCTGCAGCTCCTGCCGGACCTGGCGCGTGGCGCCCAGCATCAGCAGCACCGCCAGCGCGACCCCGGCCACGCACAGCCACTGGGCCCACTTCAGACGGGTAATGATCTTCATGGCTCAGTGGATGACGGTGACGGCGGTCGGCCGCACTTCACCCAGGCCCTCCAGGTACATATTGTCGAGGAAATTCGGCACCTCGCGCGAACTGGCCAGGCGGTTGCGGATGGCCCAGCGCGCCCGGTCCTCGAAGGCCAGCAGCAGGGACTGGTCCAGCTCCAGGCCGAAGTGGTAGGTCGGCCAGGCTGCCAGCACCTCGTCCCGGTTCAGCTTGGCCGTCGCCGGCAGCAGCGGCTGCGCCTCCTGCGGCGAGCTTTCGCACCAGGCCGAGCCTTGTTCGACCGCCGCCAGCAGGCGCGGGATGACGGCCGCATGCTTGCCGGTAAAGCCCTGCAGCGACACCAGGTTGTAAATGCTTTCGTAGGCCTGCTCGCCGGAGAAGCTCACCGCCGTATCGCCCAGCGCGCGGCGCATCGCCCCGAGGAAGGGCTCCCAGCCGGCCACCGCGTCGACCTCGCCGCGCTGCAGCGCCTGGCCCAGCTCTTCCGGCTTGTAATTGACCATGGTGACCTCGCTGCCATCCATGCGCTGCCAGTTCAGGAAGACGTCGAGCGTGAACTGGCCCGAGGTGCCCTGGGTGACGCCGATGCGCTTGCCCTTCAGGCTGGCCGGCGACAGGACGCCGTGATCGCGCCGGCCGATGATGCCGTGGTCCTTGGCGGTGCGGAAGAAGGTCGCCAGCACCTTGACCGGGACGCCGTCCATGGCCGCGAACACGATGGGAATGTCGGCCACCGTCCCCACGTCGGCCCGGCCGTCGATCACGGCCTGCATGGAGGCCTTGCCGCTGGAGAAGGGCAAGACCTTGACCTGCAAGCCCTGCGCGGCGAAGAAGCCGCGCTGCTGCGCCGCCACCACCGCACAGGTGCCGACATATTCGGTATTGGCGGCAATCACCAGCGGCTGGGCGGGCGGGGCCGGGGCACGCTGTTGGCGCCACAGCCAGGCCACGCCGGCGGCCAGCAAGAAGAACAGCACGGCAAGCACCTGCATGGTTCGGTTACGCATGTTGCACCTGTTGGGTGGTTTCCGGCGCGAGCGGCAGTTCCACCCAGAAGGTGCTGCCCTCGCCCGGCTGGCTCTCGACGCCGATGGCGCCCTGCATCGCCTCGACCACGCGCCGGGTGAGGGCAAGGCCAAGGCCGCTGCCCTCCTCCTCTTCGTCGCGCCCCAGGCGGTGGAAGGGCTGGAAAATATGCTGCACCTGGTCCGGCTCCAGCCCCGGCCCGGTATCGCTGACGGCAATGCGCAGGCGGGGACCGTCCACGGTGCAGGCCAGGTCAACCCGGCCCTGTTCGTGGTTGTACTTGATGGCGTTGGATAAGAGATTGATCAGCACCTGCACCAGGCGCGTGCGGTCGGCGCGCAGGCGCTGCGGCGGCACCACGCCGAAGCCCAGGGTGATATCGCGCTTGGCCGCCAGCGGGGTCACCATCATGCGGCACTCCTGCAGCACGGTGGGCAGGTCGACCGCCTCCATCGCCAGCGGCACCTTGCCCGCTTCGATGCGCGCCAGGTCGAGGATTTCATTGACCAGCTTGAGCAGGTGCTGGCCGGATTGCACGATATTGCGCGCGAAGCGCTGCTTTTCCAGCTGGGTGGCCGGCAGCTTGTCGGCCGCCAGGATCTGCGCGAAGCCGAGGATGCCGTTCAGCGGCGTGCGCAGCTCATGGCTCATATTGGAGAGGAAGCGCGACTTTTCCGCGTTGGCGTGTTCGGCCTCGGTCCGCGCCTGTTCCAGCCGATAGTTGGCTTCGGCCAGTTCCATCACATTCTGGCGCACCTGGCGTTCCAGCTCGGCATTGGCCAGGCGCAGGGCGCGCGTGGCCTGGGCCCGCGCCAGCACCGGCAGCAGCGAGGAGGCTTTGAAAGGCTTGACGATGTAGTCGAGGGCGCCGCCCTGCATGGCGCGCACGGCGGTGGCGACGCTGCCCTCGCCGGTCATGATGATGCAGGCCAGTTCCGGGTCGTACTGCAAGGCTTCCCGCACCAGGCCGATGCCGTCCAGCCCCGGCATATTCAAGTCCGACAGCATCAGGTCGAACGACTGGCTGCGCAGCAGTTCCAGCGCCGCCTCGGCGCTTTCGCACCCCTCGGCATCAAACTGGTACTGGCGCAGCACATCGCACAGCGCGACGGTATGGGCGCTCTGGTCGTCAACGATGAGAATGCGCTGCTTGCGGACTTCCGTCATGCAATCCTCGACGAAGCGGGTTTGCCTTGATTATGACCCTTGACAAGCTGCTAAAGTCTCACCAAATCTAACGCAGGACGCCCATCCTGCAAGTCTTTATTTCGCCAGCAACATCTCGTTCATGCGCTTGACGAAGGACGCCGGGTCGGCCAGGGTGCCGCCTTCAGCCAGCAAGGCCTGGTCGAACAGGAGGTGGGCCCAGTCCTTGAACGCCGCGCCCGCCGCGTCCTCATACTTCAGGCGCGTCACCAGCGGGTGCTGCGGGTTGATTTCCAGGATAGGCTTGGATTCCGGCGCGGCCTGGCCGGCGGCTTTCAGCATGCGCAGCAGGTTGCCCGACAGTTCGTGCTCGTCGGCCACCAGGCAGGCCGGCGAATCGGTCAGGCGGAAGGTGACGCGCACCTCCTTGGCCTTGTCGGCCAGCGCTTCGCTCATCTTGCCGACCAGTTCCTGGTACTGGGTCTCGGTCTCGGCGTGTTCCTTCTTCTCCGCCTCGTCCTCCAGGGTGCCCAGGTCCAGGCCGCCCTTGGCCACCGAATGCAGCTCCTTGCCGTCGAAATCGTTCAGGAAGGACAGCATCCATTCATCGACGCGGTCGGTCAGCAGCAGCACTTCCACGCCCTTCTTGCGGAAGATTTCCAGGTGCGGCGAGTTTTTCGCGGCGGCGAAGCTGTCGGCGGTGACGTAGTAGATCTTGTCCTGGCCTTCCTTCATGCGGGCCACGTAGGCTTCCAGCGCCACGTCCTGCACTTCGCTGTCCTTGTGCGTCGAGGCAAAGCGCAGCAGCTTGGCCAGGCGCTCCTTGTTGGCAAAGTCCTCGCCGATGCCCTCTTTCAACACCTGGCCGAATTCGGTCCAGAAGGCGGCGTACTTGTCCTTCTTTTCCTGCTCGTCGGCGTTGGCCAGCTCTTCCAGCATGCCCAGCACGCGCTTGGTCGAGCCCTCGCGGATGGCTTTCACATCGCGCGACTCCTGCAGGATCTCGCGCGACACGTTCAGCGGCAGGTCGGCCGAGTCGATCACTCCCTTGACGAAGCGCAAGTAGGTCGGCATCAGCTGCTCGGCGTCGTCCATGATGAAGACGCGTTTGACGTACAGCTTGATGCCGCCGCGCTTGTTGCGGTCCCACAGGTCGAACGGGGCCTTGGCCGGGATGTACAGCAGCTGGGTGTATTCGCTGCGGCCCTCGACCCGGTTGTGGGTGTGGGTCAGGGGTGCGCCGAAGTCGTGCGAGACGTGCTTATAGAACTCTTCGTACTGCTCTTGCGTGACCTCGCTCTTGTTGCGGGCCCACAGGGCGCTGGCCTGGTTGATGGTTTCCAGCTCGTCCGAGCCTTCCTTCTTCATCTGGATCGGCAGCGAGATATGGTCGGAATACTTGCGGATGATGGATTTCAGCTTCCAGTCGTTGAGCAGCTCGTCCTCGCCTTCGCGCAGGTGCAGGATGATGTCGGTGCCGCGCGCAGCCTTCTCGATCGGCTCGATCGAGTAGTCGCCCTCGCCGGCCGATTCCCAGCGGATACCCTGCGCGGCGTCCAGGCCGGCGCGGCGCGATTCGACGGTGATCTTGTCCGCCACGATGAAGCCGGAGTAGAAGCCGACGCCGAACTGGCCGATCAGGGCCGCGTCCTTCTGCTGGTCGCCGGACAGCTTGCCGAAGAATTCCTTGGTGCCCGACTTGGCGATGGTGCCGAGGTGGGAAATCGCCTCGTCGCGGCTCATGCCGATGCCGTTGTCGGAAATGGTGATGGTGCGCGCGTCCTTGTCGAACGCCACGCGGATGTGCAATTCATGGTCGTTGCCGTACAGGGCGTCGTTGTTGATCGCTTCAAAGCGCAGCTTGTCGGCGGCATCGGACGCATTCGAGACCAGCTCGCGCAGGAAAATTTCCTTGTTGGAATACAGCGAGTGGATCATCAGCTGCAGCAACTGTTTCACTTCCGCCTGGAAGCCCATGGTTTGTTTGTTTTCTGCCATTTCTACCTCAATAGTCTTATACGGAACTGCGGAATCGCCCACATGGGGACGCCACGCGCCGATTTCAAGTCCCGTCAACGTTTCGAAAATACAACCTTGTGATGGACAATGCCAGGTGCTTCTCTTAGCATGGTAACAACAACGCGTCGGAGACACTGTGATCAACGAAGGCCTGCTGAACGCGACTTTGCCGAAGGATACTTCGGACGCTTCCATGGTGCGCTGGATGCGCCTGGTGCTGGCCGTGGCCTGCCTGTTCACCCTGCTGGTCGAGCCATTCGGCCGCGCCGACCCCTTGTCGCTGGGCGTCTTCCTGGCCTACCTGCTGCAAAGCATCACGCTGCTGATGCTGGCCAGCCGCGCCATCTTCGTGCGCAACAAGCTGGTGTACTGGCTCGACGTGGGCTGGTTCACCCTGATGGTCTATGTCTCGGGCGGCAATTCCAGCTTTTATTTCCTGCTGTTTTTCTTTGCCATCCTGACCGCCTCCTTCAGCCACGGCTTCGAGGAAGGCGCCCGCATCACCATGGTGGCCTCGCTGGCCTTCGCCCTGACTTCCCTGTACACCCAGAACCAGGCCGAAATCGCCCTGCTGCTGCTGCGCGCCACCTTCCTGCTGGCCCTGGGCTATATGATCGCCCACTGGGGCGGCATGGCCACGATCCAGCGCCAGCGCATGGCCCTGCTGCATGCGGTAAGCCAGATGTCCAATCCGCGCTTCGGCGTGGACCGCACCATCAGCTCGGTGCTCGAACAGACGCGCCTGTTCTACCACGCCCACAGCTGCATCCTGCTGATGCACGATAACGGCGCTTCCAGCTGGACACTGCGCGCCGCCAGTTCGGCCAATGCGGGCCGGCCGATCCATGCCAGCAACCTGGCGCCGGAGGCCGCCGCCCCGCTGCTGGTGTGCGGCGAGGACGCCATCTTGCTGCTGCGCCAGCCGCGCAGGGCCTGGCTGCGCCGCGTGCTGCAGATCAAGCGCTACGACAGCGCCAGCCAGCGCTGGGTGCCCGAGGATGCCGAGGCGGGGGAAACCCTGGCCGAACTGCTCGACGGCTTTTCCCTGATCGCGGTGCCGTTGCCGCTGCGGCGCGGCTCGGGGCGCCTGATCGTGGTCTCGCAGCGCCACGCCTTCAGCAAATCCGATGCCCTGTTCCTGCTGCAGATTGCGGCCCAGGCCTTCCCCGTGATTGAGAATATCGAATTGCTCGACCGCATGGCCTCGGAGGCGGTCTTGCGCGAGCGCGAGCGTATCGCCCGCGACTTGCATGACACTACGATTCAGCCCTATATCGGCCTGCGCCACGGCGTCTCGGGCATCCGCCTGAAAGCCGATCCCGGCAATCCGCTGGTGCCCGACCTGGACAACTTGCTCGACGTCACCTCCCAGGTGGTGCGCGACTTGCGCAACTACGCCAAGAGCCTGCGCGGCGGCCTGGAAATGAAGGAGCCGGAGCTGCTGATCGCACTGCGGCGCCAGGCGGCCCAGGTGCGCCAGTTCTACGATGTGCACATCAATGTGGACACCAAGGGCGAGCTGCATATGAGCGACCGCCTGGCGGCCGAGGTGTTCCAGATCGTCAATGAAGGCATGAGCAATATCTGCAAGCATACGACGGCGCGCAACGGCTATATCGAGCTGGCCTGCACCGCCGGCCAGCTCACGGTGCGGATCGAGAATGAATGTTCAGGCCAGCCGGTGCTAGACTTTACACCGAGCTCAATTGCCGAACGGGCCGCCGCGCTGGGCGGCGAAGCGCGCGTGCAGCGCGGCCGTCAGAACAACACGGCCGTACAGATCGTGATCCCGGTGTGAGGTGTCTATGGGGCAGGCAGACAAACGAATCCGCATCATGCTGGTCGACGACCACAAGACCCTGTTGTGGGGCCTGGGCAAGCTGATCGAAAGCGAAGCGATCCATATGATCGTGGTGGGCACGGCGCGCGACTGCGACAGCGCCCTGGCCATGGCCGCCGAAGTGCTGCCCGACGTGATCCTGCTGGACATCGACCTGGGCGGCACCTGCTCGCTCGACATCCTGCCGCGCCTGCTGACCGGCTGCGACGGCGCCAAGGTCCTGGTGCTGTCGGGCACGCGCGACCGCGAGCTGCTGGACCGCGCCGTGATGCTGGGCGCGCGCGGCGTGGTCAGCAAGGACGAGCCCGCCGATACCGTCTTGAAAGCCATCGAAAAAGTGCACGGCGGCGAGCTCTGGCTCGACGGCGTCATGCTGATGCGCGTGTTCGAAGCCATGCGCAACCCGCAGGGCAACCGGCGCCAAGACCCCGAACTGGACAAGATCGCCCAGCTGACCGCCAAGGAAAGGCGCATCTGCAGCCTGATTGCAACAGGCGGCGGTGCCGTGAACAAGGCGTTGGCGCAACAGCTGTTTATTTCGGAACACACTTTGCGCAACCATCTGACGGCCATCTACCACAAGCTGGGCGTGTCGAACCGCCTGGACCTGTACGTCTTCGCCACCAAGCACAGGCTCGATCAAGCCGACCTGTAGCGCCATCCCTGCCGCTTGCCCACTACCGGCAGTGGCGTCAAAAATATTTCCATCTACACACGTTCATTGAACCGTGACAAATGTCACGCTTCCTCACCCAAAAAGAGGAGTTCTGTCCCAGCAAGAAAAGGACAGAACGTTGATGGAAGTCAAAACGCATACGCCTAAAGTGAACACATCAGCACGGCAGACATGTCGGCTGAGACTAGAACCAGGCAAGGCCAACACAACCATGTCCGGAGTACAGAATGCGTGACCGATTCCTGCCGCCACAATTCGCAAGCTTCATCGCCGAAGAGGATGGCCGGGCGTTTTACGAATATGTGCTTGTAGCCTCACTGACAGTTGTCGTCGGCATCATTGTGCTTCTAGCGCTTGGAAAAGGCAGGTGAAGCGGGCTTGTTCCGTGAAGCTGCAAACACTTTGGTGCAGTTAATTACACATCCTGAAAGGAATCATCATGAAAGCCATCCAAAAATTCATCCGCGACGAAGACGGCGTGACTGCAATCGAATACGGCCTGATCGCCGCCCTGATCGCCGTGGTGATCATCGCCGCCGTCAAACTGATCGGTACCCAGCTGGACAAAACCTTCGACAAGATCGGCACGGCCCTGACCACCGCCAACGGCTAATGCTTGTCCCTGCGTCCGGCGAGGCGATCCCCCTGCCTCCCGGACGAATTTTTTCAGGAGGTCGATCGTGTTCCACAAACTCCTACGCTTCCTCCACAACGACTCCGGCGTCTCGGCGATCGAGTACGCGTTACTCGGGGGACTGATCGCAGTCGTCATCGTTGTCAGTGTCAGCACGGCCGGCACCCGTCTGCTGGCCCTGTTCACCTTCGTCAAATCCCAAGTCTTACTGGCCACATCATGAGCGCTGTCCTGATCCAACGCATCGCGACCCGCCCCAGCCTGCCCCGCGCCCTGCTGCGCGAACACGGCCTGCTGCTGGCCATCGTCGGCCTGGAACTGGCTGCCGCCCTCGCGCTCTGCGCGGCCTACCCGGACAAATACCGCCACAATCTGCAACTGGAAGGCTATCTCGCCACCCTGGCGATGGGCCTGGTGTTCGCCCTGTGCGGCTACTGCATCTACGTCATGCTGTGCCAACGCCCCGACCACCTGGTGCGCTACCTGAAGGAACACCTGGCGGCCTACCTGACCCGCGAGCGCCTGCTGTTTGCCGCCCCGGTGCTGGGCCTGATGCCGCTGTTCGCCGCCAGCTTCACCGTGCTGAAGGCTGCCGTGCCCATGGTCCAGCCCTATGCCTGGGATGCCCGCCTGGCCGCCGCCGACGCCTGGCTGCACGGCGGCGCCCAGCCGTGGGAAGTGCTGCAGCCGCTGCTCGGCCATCCGCTCGTGACCGCCATCCTCAATTTCAATTACCACCTGTGGTTCTTCCTGGTCCTGGCCAGCGTGTACTGGCTGGCCTTCAACCTGGAGCGGCGCCAGCTGCGCATGCAGTTCATGCTGAGTTTCGTGCTCAGCTGGATTCTGCTGGGCAATGTGATGGCCATGCTGTTTTCATCAGTCGGCCCGTGCTACTACGGCTTCATGGTGCAGGGCGCCGACCCGTTCGCCGGCCTGATGCATTACCTGCGCGGCGCCAACGACAGCATCCCGGTCATGGCCCTGCAAGTGCAGGACACCCTGTGGCAGGACTATACGGCGCACAAGGGCAGCAACGCCCTCAGCATTTCCGCCATGCCCAGCATGCATGTGGCCAGCTCCGTGCTGCTGGCCCTGCTCGGCTGGCGCCTGCACCGCCTGGCCGGCATCGCCCTGACCGTGTTTGCCGTGCTCATTCAGCTGGGCTCAGTCCACCTGGGCTGGCACTACGCCCTCGACGGCTATGCCGGCGCCATCGGCGCCTATCTGATCTGGACCCTGTGCGGCAAGCTGCTGGCCAGGAGCGCGCCATGAGTGTCGATCCCCGCGCCCTGCTGCCCGCCGCGCTGCTGGCCTGCCTGCTGGCAGCGGCCGTGGCCACCGATGTGCGCAGCCGCCGCATCCCCAACCGCCTGGTGCTGGCCGGCATGCTGGCCGGCCTGGCGCTGCAGGGCCTGGTGACCCCGGGCGCCGGCCTGTTCAGCGAACCGTTCGGCGCGCTGGGCCTGCTCAAGGCCGGCGCCGGCCTGGCGCTCGGCCTGGCGCTGCTGCTGCCCATGTACGCCCTGGGCGCCATGGGCGCCGGCGACGCCAAGCTGCTAGCCATGGTCGGCACCTTCCTCGGCCCGCTCGACATCCTGGGCGCCGGGCTGGCCAGCATCGTCGCCGGCGGCCTGCTGTCCCTGGGCGTCGCGCTGTACCAGGGCAGCCTGCGCAAGGTGAGCGGCAATGTCCGGCAGATGGTGCTGGGCAGCGTGCTGCGCGGCATGTCCGGCGGCAGCGCCCGCATCGACGCCCCGCTGGCGGCCACCGGCCAACTGCCCTATGCCGTGGCGATTGCCTGCGGCACCGTGAGCTACCTGTTACTGACCCGCTACTTTGGCTGGAGCCTGCTATGAATGCCCGACCCATCCTCGCCTCGCGCCCCGTCGGCCTGCTGGCCACCACGGCCCTGGTCGCCACCTGGCTGCTGTTCTCGGTCGCCCATGCGCGCGCCTTCAGCGCCAGCGGCGACTGGACCTACCTGCTGTTCGTGGCCTCGGAAACCCTGGTGGCGGCGCTCTTCATGCTGCGCTCGGAACCGGCCGCCGTCTCGCATTCGCCGCTCGACTGGCTGTTGGCCATCACCTCCACCGGCGCCCCCTTCTTCTTCGCCCCCAGCGGCGAAGGCCTGCTGCCGGCCGCGCGCGTCCTGATCGTGCTAGGCGTGCTGCTGCAAATCGGCGGCCTGCTCTCGCTCAACCGCAGTTTCGGCCTGGTGGCCGCCAAGCGCCAGATCAAGACGTCCGGCCTGTACCGCTGGATCCGCCATCCGCTGTACGCCAGCTACCTGCTCAGCTACACCGGCTACGTGCTGTCGAATACCAGTACCGGCAATGTCGCCACCTGCCTGGTCGCCTCCCTGCTGCTGCTGGCCAGGCTGCAGCGCGAGGAACGCTTCCTGTCGCGCGATAGCGAGTATGCCCTGTATATGCGCCGCGTGAAATATCGCGTCCTGCCAATGGTGTTTTAAGAGAGGTTCGCCATGCCCGCCGACTTTGAAGAACCAAGCAAGCGCTCCTGGGCCGACGACCCGCTGCGCGTCCCCGCTCCGCGCACGGTGGAGGAAACCGGGCTGCCCTTCCTGCTGCTGGTGGAACTGGCCAGCAAGGTGCTGTACCAGCGCGGGCAGATCAAGCTCAACGAGCTGGCCGGCCACCTCAAGCTGCCGCCCTCGGTGCTCGATCCGGTGCTGGCCTTCATGCGCACCGAGAAGCTGGCCGAGATGCAGCGCCGCGGCAGCAGCAATACCGACGCCGACATCGTCTACAACCTGAGCGACACGGGCCGCGCCCGCGGCGCCGAATTCGTCCGGCGCGACGCCTATGCCGGCGCCGCCCCGGTCACCTTTAGCGACTATGCCGAACGCGTGCGCGCCCATAGCGTGGCGCAGATGCGCGTCAAGCGCGAACATATCCGCAAGACGTTCGACGGCATCGTCGCCAGCCCCGCAGTGCTTGACCAGTTGGGCGCGGCCATGAATAGTGGCCGCGCCATTTTTATCCATGGTCCAGCCGGCAGCGGCAAGACTTACCTGGCCGAGCGCCTGAACGGCCTGCTGCAGGGACAGATCGCCGTGCCGCACGCCCTGCTGGTCGACGGCGACATCATTCCCGTCTTCGACCCGGTGGTGCACAGCGCCATCGAGGACAGCGCCCCACCGGGCATGCTGTTCGACCGCCGCACGCCGCGCGACCAGCGCTGGGTGCGCTGCCAGCGCCCCGCCGTCATCACCGGCGGCGAACTGACCCTGGAAGCGCTCGATCTGCGCTTCGACCCGGCCAGCCGCCTGTACCAGGCGCCGCCGCACCTGAAGGCCAACGGCGGCATCTTCATCATCGACGACCTGGGCCGCCAACGCTGCTCGCCGGTGGAGCTGATGAACCGCTGGATCGTGCCGATGGACCGCCAGGTCGACTACCTGTCGCTGCAGAACGGCTACAAGTTCCCGGTGCCGTTCGACGTGGTGGTGATCTTCTCCTCCAACCTGCCGCCCGAATCGCTGGCCGACGGCTCCTTCCTGCGCCGCCTGGGCTACAAGATCCATGTCGGCGCGATGCAGCCGGAGCAGTACGAAACCGTGTTCCGCCAGGTCTGCCAGCGCTTCTCGGTGCCCTTCGAGGCCGAGAGCTTCGCCTGGCTGATGCGCCACCACCAGCTGCATGAGCGGCCGCTGATGGCCTGCTACCCGCGCGACCTGGTGTCGCAATTGCGCGACCTGGCCGCTTATGAAGGACGTCTGCCCAGCCTCGATATCGCGTCGCTGGAATGGGCCTGGAATAACTATTTTGCCGCTGTCTGAACCGTAGCACACCAAGGGGATAATCATGAGGAACACACGTGCAATGATCATGATGGTGGTTGCCATCGCCCTGGCCTTCGTGGCCGTTGTGGTGGCGGCGCGCTGGATCAACGCCCAGGCCAGCGGCAACACCGCCAAAGTGGCCGTGGCCCAGGTCGACATCAACCTGGGCGCGCGCATCACACCCGACATGGTGCGCCTGGTCGATTGGCCCGCCTCGGTGCAGCCGCCCGGCGCCATCAAGGACGACAAGCTGCTCGAATCGCGCGTCACGCGCACCAGCATCACGCGCGGCGAGGCCATCCTGGAATCGAAGCTGGCGCCGCCCGGCACCCAGGGCGGGCTGTCGGCCGTGGTGGCCGAAGGCAAGCGCGCCATGACGGTGCGGGTCAACGACGTGGTGGGCGTGGCCGGCTTCGCGCTGCCGGGCAATTACGTCGACATCCTGGTCAACACCCAGGAGGAAGGCCAGCGCACCCAGACCAAGGACCCGACCATTTCCAAGATCGTGCTGGAGCGCATCCTGGTGCTGGCCGTGGCGCAGGAATCGTCGCGCGATGAAACCAAGCCGAAGGTGGTCAACGCCGTGACGCTGGAACTGACCCCGGAACAGGTGGAGAAGCTGGACCTGGCGCGCAGCGTCGGCAGCCTGTCGCTGGTGCTGCGCAACCAGGTCGACCCGAACCCTTCGCTGACCACCGGCGCCACCAAGTCCACCCTGCTGGGCGCCCAGAGCGCGCCGGCGCCGGCGGCGAAAGCCGAAGCGGCGCCAGCACCCAAGCCAGTCGCGGTGCGCAAGGTCGCCAATGTACCGCCGCCAGGAGTGAAAGTGGAAATGATCAAGGGCCTCGACCGCAGCAGCCAACAATTCTGATCGCATGACCGAACATACGGAGCTTCCCATGAAAAGTCTAAGCACCGCGGTACCGAACCTCCTGGGCGCCTTGCTGGTCCTGCCCGCCCTGGCCCTGCCGGCGCACGCCCAGGTGGGCGCCGAAGCGGCCGTCGTCGCGCAGCAGCCGAAGATGAAGGCCAAGGGCGCCAGCGCCCCGGGCAAGAAGGCCGAGGCGCCGGTGGCCGCCATGCCGGAGGGACGCACCGAGATGGCGCCGGCCTTGCAGCTGGCCGAGGGCAAGTCCAGCATCGTGCGCCTGCAGCACCCGGCGGCGCGGGTGGCGGTGGGCGACGCCCGCATCGCCGACGTGATCCTGCTGAACCAGCGCGAAGTCTATGTCCTGGGCCGCACGGTCGGCGCCACCAACCTGATGGTCTGGCAAAAGACCGGCGATACCGTCATTGCCGACCTGACCGTCAGCGCCGACACCGCCGCGCTGCAGTCCGGCGTCGACAAGCTGACCGGCCAGGCCGGCATGGTCAAGGTCAGCGCCGCCGCCGACTCCATCATGCTGAGCGGCACCGTGCCCGACGTGGTGGTGGCCGAACACGTGCTGCAGATGGCCAATGCCTTCGTCACCCGTCCGCGCCCCGCCGCGGGCGGCCCCGGCACCGGCTCGGCCGCCCCGGCCGGCGCCAGCACGGCGCCGGCGCCCACCGAGGGCGGCATGTCGCTCAAGATCATCAATATGATGACCGTCGCCGCGCCGCAGCAGGTGATGCTGGAAGTGAAGGTGGCCGAAGTGTCCAAGACCCTGGTCGACCAGCTGGGCGCCAGCATCGGCGTCGGCCACAGCATCGGCAACTGGACCTATACCCTGCTGTCGAACCTGTTGAGCGGCAATCCCTCGCTGGCGGCGGCCACCAAGAATTCGAACGGCAACTTCTTCTCCATCGACGCGCAAAAGCGCGACGGCCTGGTGAAGATGCTGGCCGAGCCGAACCTGATGGCCATCAGCGGCCAGGAGGCCAGCTTCCTGGCCGGCGGCAAGATCTTCATCCCGGTCGCCTCCACCCCGGAAGGCGGCATCACCCGCATCACGCTGGAGGAGAAGGAATTCGGCGTCGCCGTGCGCTTCACCCCCACCGTGCTGGCCGATGGCCGCATCAACCTGAAGGTGGCGCCGGAAGTGTCTGAACTGAACAAGGAGGGCGTGGGCATTTCGGCTTCCGGCATCAACGGCACAGCCATCCTGCCCTCCTTCACCACGCGGCGCGCCGCCACCACGGTGCAGCTGTTCGACGGCCAGAGCTTCGCCATCGGTGGTCTGATCAAGAACAACACCACCAACAATATCAAGGCCGTGCCGGGCCTGGGCGAAATCCCCGTGCTGGGCGCCCTGTTCCGCTCCAACGATTTCCAGACCGACCGCTCGGAACTGGTGTTCGTGATCACGCCGCGCCTGGTCAAGCCGCTGCCGCCGGACTTTGCGAATAATCTGCCGACCTCGAACGTGACCGAGCCCAGCCGCGCCGCCCGCATCTTCAACGGCAAGATGGAAGGCGACCCGCCGCCTGCCAAGCAGCCATCGCAGAAACAATCTGCCCAGCAGTCCGGCGGTTTTGACGTGAACTAGGAGGCCATATGAACACCACTTTCCTGCGCCGCGCCGCCGGCGCCCTGCTCCCCCTGGCTCTGGCAGCCTGCATGGAACCGGCGCCCAATGTCGAGCGCAACCTGGGCAAGGCGATGACCGATATGCGCAACGCCCAGATCATCAATCCCGGCGCCGAGCGCAATACGGCGGTGCCGAACGGGCTTGACGGCGCCGCCGCCGCCTCGGCCTACGACCAGTACCAGAAATCGTTCAAGGCGCCCGAGAAGAACAACAACACCTTCCTGATCGGCGTCGGTCACTAGGAGACTGCCATGGTCCAGCGCATCCAACAGCAGCACAAGCAACGCGGCGGGGTCGCCGTGATGACCGGCCTGCTGCTCATGTTCGTCCTGATCCCGGTCAGCGGCCTGGTGCTGGACCTTGGCCACCTGTATATCGTCAAGACCGAACTGCAGAACATGTCCGACTCGGCGGCCCTGGCGGCCGCCAAGGACCTGGACAACTCGGACACCGGCCTGAACAAGGCGGTCGCCGCCGGCAAGGCGCTCGCATTGAAGAACCGCTACAATTTCGGCAGCACGCTCACGCTGCAGGACGCCAACTTCCGCTTCGCCGCCAGCCCGGACGGCCCGTGGTACACCCTGGCGCAGAGCCTGGGCAACGCCAATGGCCGTACCTTCGTTGAAGTCGACACCCGGGTCGGCGGCACCGGCGGCACCAAGCAATCGATCAATACTTGGCTGATGCGCATCGCCGGCGACAACAGCACCTCGACCTACGGCTGGGCGGTGGCGGGGCGCTTCATCAATTATGTAACGCCGATCGGTGTCTGCGCCATCGACCCGACCCGGCGCAACGCCAGCTATAACTACGGTACATTTACCGAACTTGTCGAATACGGCTTCCGCCGTGGGGTCTCGTACAATATATTCGATCTGGGTTCGCTGGGCGGCGCAGCCTCGGATCCCTATCAGATCAATCCGGTCAATTCACCGCCCAATGCCTGTAACGCTTCCAACAGCTCGGCCAATTCCACAGCACCGTTCATGTGCATCGGTAATAGCGCCGTGCTGACCACCGGCGTCGGACAGGTCTACACCAACACCGGCATGACCGCCTCGCTGGACAAGGCGCTCAACTCGCGCTTCAACGATTATTCGGGCGGATCCAAATGCGATCCCGCTACCGCTCCGCCCGATAAAAATATCAAGGAGTACCTGCCGGGCACCGGCAACCCGCCGGCGGCCTGGCAAGATTCCGGCACCACCAACTTGCCCAGCCAGCAGTCGGTCGACACTGTCAGCAGTGGCGGCCTTGATACTCCAAAGTATTCGCTGCCGTTCGAACGCGCCTATCCCAGCACGGCATCGACGCGCGTTCCCACGCCGGCAACATATCCGCAATACGGGGTGATGTGGTCGTACACGCCGGCCGTGCAGGCCGACGGCACGACCGCTATTACGCCGGCCCAGGCCAACGGCACCAAAGCATCAAGCAAGATGTACGGATCGCTCACCGGCGGGTCGCTCGACTACATCAACGCCGCCACCTACCCCACCAGCATCGGCGCCGGCTTCACGTCGGATCATGCCGCGCCTTACAACCAGGCCAGCGGCGCGAACTTCCTGGCCCCTTCCGGACACACAGGGGTAGAGGATCGCCGCATCCTGAACATCGTCCTGATTGACTGTCGCACTGCGCCGGCGGGAAGCGGCTCTTGCGGCGTCATGAACGCAGTCGGCATTGGAAAATTCTTCATGCAGAAGAAGGCCGACTTCAGCGGCTCGCCGAAGAAATTGAACGTTGAGTTCACGGGCCTTGTGGCGCCGGTGCCTTCGTCCGAAGTCAAACTATACAAGTGAATGCCATGCGCAGCCATCCCTCCAACAAACAATCCGGCGCCGCCCTGGTCGAATTCGCACTGGTGGCATCGATCCTTTTTCTGCTGCTGGCAGGCACGTATGAATTCGGCCGCGCCTTCGCCTTTTACGACGCCCTGAGCAAGGCCACGCGCGACGGCGCCCGCTACATGAGCGTGGCAAAAAAAGCCACCATCAACTCGGCCTCTGTCAGCAACGCCAAGAGCGTGGTGGTGGCCGCCGCCAACGCCGCCAAGGTCCCCGGCTTCACCAGCAGCAATGTGGTGGTCACCTGCCTGGACGCCTCCTACAACGACAGCAACTGCGTCGACGGCACCGCGCCCGGCGGGATACGGGTCGAGATCACGAACTATTCGGTCAATATCGGCCAGACCATCCCGCTGATCGGCAATTCCGTGCGCCTGATCAACCTGACCCCGCGCACCACCATGCGCTATATGCTGTGAGGATGCCATGAAAAATCCGGCCCGCCGCCCCAGCCTGAGGCGCCAGACCGGCGCCGCGATCGTGGAGTTTGCCATCATCGGCGGCCTGCTGCTGGCCTTCATCTACGCCATCTTCGAGTTCGGCCGCATGATGTTCGTGTATAACACCATGCAGGAGATCAGCCGGCGCGGCGCGCGCGAGGCGACCGTGCGCTGGGTCAGCGACGCCGCCGCCATCAAGAGCGTGGCGCTATTCGGCGCGACCACCCTGCCGGGCGGTCCCGAGATCACGAGCTCGAACATCTCCATCCGCTACCTGCGCGCCAACGGCGTCGACGAGGTCACCACCGTGCCGCTAGACGCAGGTGACAACCTGTCCGCCTGCAACGATATCACCCGCACCACGGAATGCATTATGTACGTCGAAGTCTCCGTCAAGAACGTCCAATTCAGCCCGCTGATTTTCAAAGCCGGCGCGGTCACCACCTCGCGGCCCACCAACGCCATGCCACAAGCGACCACCATCGTCTACGCCGAAAGCCTCGGCTTCACCAACTGAGCGATCCCATGAAGATCACCACCATCTCCAGCAACGATAAGCAACTGTTCGACATCGCCCGCATCCTGCGTGAGCGCAGCCAGTCCGACCAGGTGGACGTTCTGCCTGGCTTGGTCGATAAGCTGCCCCGTTTCGAGCATGGCGCACCGGACTTGCTGCTGGTGGCGCAACCCTTGCTTAACGGCGCGGACCTCGAGCGGCTGGAAACACTCAGCGCGCAACATCCCGACATGGCGATCATCGTCGCCTGCGGCCAGCAAACCCCCGACTTCCTGCTGCAGGCCATGCGCGCCGGCGTGCGCGAAGTGATGCCGATGCCCATCGACCAGGCCGCGTTGCAGGCCGCGGTACGGCGCATCGACGACAAGCGCAATTTCAGCACCCGCTCGCTGGGCAAAGTGCTGGCCTTCATTTCATGCAAGGGCGGCAGTGGCGCCACCTTCCTGGCCGCCAACCTGGCCTATGCACTGGCGGCCGCCGAGGGCAAGAAGGTGGCGCTGTTCGACCTAAACCTGCAGTTCGGCGACGCCTCCCTGTTCGTTTCCGACCAGCGCCCGGCTGCCAGCGTTGCCAGCGTGGCGGGACAAATGCACCGTCTCGACGCGTCGTTGCTGTTTTCCAGCATGGTGCAGGTGACCCCGAATTTCCACGTGCTGGCGGCGCCGGACGATCCTACCCAGGCCAACGACGTGCATCCGGAACACATCGACGCCCTGCTGAGGCTGGCGCGCCAGCACTACGACTTCGTGCTGCTGGACGTCGGCCGCAGCCTGGACGCCGTGTCCGTGCGTGCCCTCGACCAGGCCGACATGATTTTCCCCATTCTGCAAGCAACGCTGCCGTATATCCGCGACGGCAAGCGGCTGTTGCAGGTATTCCGCTCGTTGGATTACCGCAAGGACAAAATTCACCTGATCGTCAACCGCCATTCCAACACCGGCGACATCCGCCTGCGCGATTGCGAGCAGGCCTACGGGATGGAGATGTTCCGCACCATCCCCAATCACTACGAAGCAGCAGCCGCCTCCGTAAACCAGGGCGTGCCGATCTTACAGCTGCAGCGCGCCAGCCCAATTTCCAAGGCCCTGCAAGACCTGGCACGCACCCTGGCCGGCGAAAGCAGTACCGAGGCGCGCGGCTGGCTATCCCGAATCCTTCAGCGCGCATAAGCCGCACCCACGCCTAGCCCATGGAGCCGACCATGCAGATCCCAGCCCAGACCCTCCGCAACCGCCTTGGCGCCAACGCGCCGGTCAACAGCAACGTCGCCGCACTGCGCACTTCCGAGGCGATCGACAATCGCGCCTACCAGCAGCTCAAGCACCGCATCCACCAGACGCTGCTCGACCGGGTCGACCTGGAAGGCATGCAGCGCCTGACGCAGGACCAGATCCGCGACGAGCTCAAAGTGCTGGTCGAGCGCCTGCTGGAAGAGAACATGGTCGTGATCAACGACAGCGAGCGGCGCAACCTGACGCGCGACATCCAGTACGAGGTGCTGGGCTTCGGGCCGCTTGAGCCGCTCTTGGCCGACCCCAATGTGTCGGACATCCTGGTCAACGGCGCGCGCCAGGTGTACGTCGAGCGCAAGGGCTGCCTGGAGCTGACCCCGATCACCTTCAACGACGACGCCCACCTGATGAAGATCATCGACAAGATCGTCTCGCGCGTGGGGCGCCGCATCGACGAATCGAGCCCGATGGTCGACGCCCGCCTGCCGGACGGCTCGCGCGTAAACGCCATCATCCCGCCGCTGGCCATCGACGGCCCGGTGCTGTCGATCCGCCGCTTCTCGGCCGACCCGCTCGGCCTGGCCGAGCTGATCAGCTTCAACTCGATGACCGAGGCCATGGCCACCATCCTGCAGGCGCTGGGCAAGAGCAAGGTCAATATCCTGATTTCGGGCGGCACCGGCTCCGGCAAGACCACCATGCTGAACGCCATTTCCGGCTACATCAACCACAGCGAGCGCATCGTCACCATCGAGGACGCCGCCGAACTGCAGCTGCAGCAGCCGCACATCGTGCGCCTGGAAACCCGGCCGCCGAATATCGAAAACAAGGGCGAAGTGACGCAGCGCGCCCTGGTGCGCAACGCCCTGCGCATGCGCCCCGACCGCATCATCCTGGGCGAGGTGCGCGGCGCCGAAGCGCTGGACATGCTGCAGGCGATGAACACCGGCCACGAAGGCTCGATGGCCACCATCCACGCCAACACCCCGCGCGACGCGCTGACCCGCCTGGAAAACATGATCAGCATGGGCGCCCCCGGCCTGCCGGTAAAAGCCATGCGCCAGCAGATCAGCTCCGCGATCGGCGTGGTGGTGCAGGTGGCGCGCCTGACCGACGGCAAGCGCAAGCTGATGTCGATCCAGGAGATCACCGGCATGGAAGGCGAGATGATCACCATGCAGGAAATCTTCTGCTTCAAGCAGACCGGCGTCGGCACCGACGGCTCGGTGCAGGGCTTCTTCAGCGCCACGGGCGTGCGGCCGCGCTTCGGCGAGCGCCTGCGCACCTTCGGCGTCACTCTGGCCGACGACATGTTCGACCCCACCGTGCAAAAGAGGATGTAAGCCATGGATTACCTCTACTACGCAACCGGCATCCTGGTCTTCCTGGCCGTGGTGCTGATGATCGAAGGGATGTACCTGACCTGGAATTCAGCCAAGGGGCCAGAGGCGGAACGCATCGCGCGCCGCCTGCGCATGATGTCGGCCGGCGGCCACGCCGGCGGAGAAAGCGCCTCGATGATCAAGAAACGCCTGCTCAGCGAGACGCCCGTCATGCAGCGCCTGCTGCTACAAATGCCGCGCGTCAGCCAGCTTGACCGCTTGCTGGAGCAATCGGGCATGACATGGACCGTATCGGACCTGCTCGTTCTGTCACTGGTCAGCCCCGTGCTGGTTGGCGGTCTCGCCCTGTTCCTGCGCCTGCCGCTGCTCGCGATACTGCCCTTGATGGCTTTCTCGGTCGCCATCCCGCTGCTGCTGGTGGTCAGCGCCAAAGGCAAACGCCTGGCAAAAGTGGACCAGCAATTGCCCGATGCGCTGGACCTGATCGGCCGCGCCCTGCGCGCTGGACACGCCTTCCCCACCGCCTTGAAAATGGTGGGCGATGAAATGAATGCGCCGATCGCCGACGAATTCAAGACCACCTTCGACGAGGTCAATTTCGGCATCTCGATGAACGATGCGCTGATGAACCTGGCCACGCGGGTCCCCAGCACCGACCTGCGCTACTTCGTCATCGCCGTGATGATCCAGCGCGAGACCGGCGGCAACCTGGCCGAGCTGCTGGACAACATCAGCAAGATCGTGCGCGAGCGCATCAAGCTGCTCGGGCAGATCCGCGTGCTGTCGGCCGAGGGGCGCATGTCGGCCTGGGTCCTCGGCTTGCTGCCCTTCGCTGCCGCACTGATGATCCAGATTACCAACCCGACCTTCCTGGCCGTGCTGTATACCGACCCGGCCGGCCAAAAGATGGTCGCGGGCGCCCTCACCATGATGGTGCTAGGGGTACTGGCCATGCGCAAGATTATCCGGATTCGCGTCTAGAGGGAGATTGCTATGAACGTCCTTCAAATGGCTTTCCTGGCCCTGGTGTTCCTGCTTGTATTCGGCACCGCATATGCGTTCATGCTGCGTTTTAGTGGCAACCCGGTCCAGGGTAGGCTGCAACAGGTGAGCGACTTGCCGGGCACTTCGCGCCGGCGAGAGCGCATCAATCCGAACCTGCTGTCACGCATCGCGGCCTGGCTGGCGCCGGTCGCCAAGCTGTCGGGAGGCGAAACGGAGGAATGGGAAAAATCGGCGCTGCGCACGCGCTTCATGAATGCCGGCCTGCGCCATGCCTCGATGGGTCCCTTGTACTTCGCCGCCAAGACGGCGCTTGCGATCATGCTGCCGATGGCACTGTACGCCTCACTGGTGGTGGCCAATTCACGCTTGTCCGGCAATGGCCTGATGTTCTGGCTGCTGCTGGCCGCCGCCCTCGGTTATTACCTGCCAAATTTCGTACTGCGCCGCGCAGTCAACCGCCGCCAGCTGGAGATTTTCGAATCCTTCCCCGACGCGCTGGACCTGATGACCGTGTGCGTGGAAGCCGGCCTGGCGATGGACGCCGCCCTGCTGCGCGTAGCCGACGAAATCGGCATCAAGAGTCCGATCCTGGCCGATGAACTGAACCTGGTGACCCTCGAACTGCGCGCCGGCCTGTCCAAGGAGCGCGCCCTGCGCAACCTGGCCTTGCGCACCGGGGTGGAGGACGTGGATGCGCTGGTGGCCATGCTGATCCAGGCCGAACGCTTCGGCACCAGCATCGCCGATTCGCTGCGCGTGCAGTCCGAGCAGCTGCGCACGCGCCGCCGCCAGCGCGCCGAGGAAGCCGCGGCAAAGATTTCGCTGAAACTGCTGTTCCCGTTGATCTTCTTCATCTTCCCATCCTTGCTGGTGGTGTTGATGGGGCCTGCCTTTATCTCGATTTACCGCGTGCTGCTGCCCACCATGGGCGGCGAAGGCGGCTAGAAAGGAATTGCCATGATCAAGCTCAAGCCAATCGCCTTGGCCGTAATGGGTTGCGGCCTCATCCAGGGCTGCGGCGCCCCCCCTCCTGCCCGCCCGCTCGCGGTGCAGCCGGTCGTGCGCGGCGACATGCCGGGCAACCAGGCCGCCAGCTGGAACCGGCTGGGGCGCTTCCACCATGAGCGCGGGCAGCTGGCCCTGGCGCTCGGCGCCTACGCCCAGTCGCTGGCCCTGGACGCCAACCAGCTCGAGGCGCGCAACGCCGTGGCGGTGATCGAGGCGCAGCAGGGCGACCTGGAAGCGGCGCGCAAGGCGCTGGTGGCCCTGGTCAATGACTTTCCCGGCGAGGCGCAGCCGCATACCAACCTTGGCTATGTGCTGCACTTGATGGGCGACCATGCCGGCGCCGCGCAAACGCTGCACCGCGCAATGGCGCTGGGCGCCGGGCCGAAGGCGTTCCAGAACCTGCAACTGGCTGAAGCGGCGCTGGGCAAGGCGCCTGGCGGCGCCGAGCCGCGCTTGGCTGCGGCACCTGCCCCAGCCCCAGCCACTGCCCCAGCCACTGCCGCGGCGGCCGCCGTCGCCGCTTCCGTGCCTGACCCTTCGGCCCAGGCCCCGTCGGTTGTGCCGCTGCCAGCCCCCGCGCCGCGCCGCGAGCCGCAGCTGCTGACAGTACTGCCATCGTCGTCGCCAGAGGTGGCCAGCCATATGGAGCTGGTCAAGGTCGCCGGCAATGTCTACGAGCTGAAAGCCCGCGTGGCCGCGGATCCGGTGGCGGCACCGGCCGCCACGGCTACCCTGGCTGCGACGGCAGCGCCAGCTGTTGCCGCCGTCGCGCCCAAGCCCGCCGTGCAGGCCGTAGCCCAGGCCGACAAGGTCCGCATGGCGCGCCTGGAGGTGGCCAACGGCAACGGCGTCACCGGCATGGCGCGCCGCTTCCGCAATGTGCTGGGACAGATGGGCATCCCGGTCGAACGCCTGAGCAACGACAAGCCGTACAAGCAGGTGAGCACCACCATCCAGTACAGCCCCGGCTTCGAAAAGCAGGCGGCCGGCTTGCAAAAAGCCTTGCAAGGCAAGGCGCAGCTCTCCAGCAAACAGCTGGCCAGCAGCGACGTCCGGCTGGTGCTGGGCAAGGACGCCCAACTGAGCCTGGCCGCCGCTACCGAAGCGGCCGGCCTGTCCCTGGTCGCCATGCAGGACGGCAAATAGCCTAGGCCCCCAGTTCGCGCTGCAGGAAACGCCAGATCTCCGGCGCCTGCAGCGCGGCGATGTTCAGCCGCATGAACTGCGACGGCAGCTGGCTGGGCGAAAACAGGCTGCCCGGCGCCAGCAGCAAGCCCTGCGCCATCGCTTTTTCGGTCAGCGCATTGGTGTCGCGCCCCGCGTCCACCCACACGAACATGCCCGCCGGCGGTGCGCTGGCAATGCGCATTCCCGTCTTTTCCAGCTGGCGCACGGTACGCGCGCGCAGGCCGTCCAGGCGTGTGCGGATGCGCTCCGTATGCTTGCGGTAGCTGCCCTCCGACAGCACCTTGTGCACCACGCGCTCGCCGATGTCGCTGGTGGTCAGAGTCTGCAGCATCTTGCGGTCGGCCAGGCGCTGCGCCAGCTCCTCCGAGGTGGCAATGAAGCCCACGCGCAGGTTGGCGGCCATGGTCTTGGAAAAGCCGCCCAGGTAGATCACCCGCTGCAACTGGTCCAACGCCGCCATGCGGGTGGCCGGCTGCACGCTGCTGCCCGGGTGCAGGTCGCAGTAGATATCGTCTTCCACGATGGTGATGTCGTGCTCCTCGGCGATGCGCAGGATCTGGAACGCCTTGGCGGCCGACAGCGAGCTTGAACTGGGGTTGTGCAGCACCGAATTGATCACGTACAGCTTGGGCTTGTGGAGCGCGGCCAGCTCGGCCAGCTGCGCGATATCGGGCCCGTCGGCCAGGCGCGGGATGCCGACCACGCGCGCGCCCAGGGCGGCGAAGGAGCCGAACATCAGGAACCAGGCCGGATCGTCCACGAACACCGTATCGCCGGGCCGGGTGAATTCGCGCGCCACCATGTCCAGCGCCTGCGTCACGCCGGCGGTGGTGACGATCTGCTCGGGCGCCGCGCCGATTTCAAATTCGGCCAGCTTGTGCTGCAGGTGCTGGCGCAGCGGCAGATAGCCCTGCGGCACGCCGTAGTTCAGCAGGATGCTGCTGTGCTGGCGGCTGATGGCGCGCAGCGCGTTGCCGATCGCCACCCCGTCCAGCCAGTCAGCCGGCAGCACGCCCGTGCCGGGCATGTACTGGTGCGGCACGGTACGGAACATATTGCGCACCAGCCAGACCACGTCCAGGCCCTGCGTGCCCTCGTGCGGCGCCAGCCCGGCGTCGCGCGGGGCCGGCGGCGCCTGCAGCGGCGCGCGGTCGCGGATGAAAAAGCCGGCGCCGCGGCGCGACTCCAGATAGCCGCGCGCCACCAGCTTGTCGTAGGCGCCAACCACGGTGAAGGGCGACACGCCGTGCGCGTTGGCGAACTGCCGGATCGAGGGCATGCGCGCGCCGGCGCGCAGCACGCGGTCGTCGATGCGGGCGGCCACGCTGCGCACGATCTGGTCGCTGAGCGACTCGCCGCCCGCGCGGCTGAGGAGGATTGTATTGGTCATATCACCATCACAGTGCGTGAAATTATCCGCTTAAGTGTACTGGTACTGTACTGGTCACTTATTCTACGATACACGCATTCCCCCTCAATTGCCAAAGAAATTACCAGAGAGATTGCCATGAACCTGCTGCCATCCCGCACGGAACTCGACGCCGCCGCCGCCATCGTCTATGGCGCCATGCAGGCCACCCCACAGTATTCCTGGCCGCTGCTGAACGACGCCCTGGGCACCGAAGCCTGGGTCAAGCACGAAAACCATACGCCGACTGGCGCCTTCAAGGTACGCGGCGGCCTGGTTTATATGCACCAGCTGATGCAGCGCGAGCCGGGGCTGCCCGGAGTGATCGCCGCCACGCGCGGCAACCACGGCCAGGCGGTGGCATACGCCGCCCGGCGCCATGGCGTGCGGGCCGTCATCGTGGTCCCGCACGGTAACAGCGTTGAAAAGAACGCCGCCGTGCGCGCCCTCGGCGGGGAGCTGGTCGAATATGGCGACGATTTCCAGGCCAGCCACGAGTACGCCCAGGCACTGGCGCGGCGCGAAGGCTTGCATATGGTGCCGTCCTGCCACCCGGACAACGTGGCAGGCGTGGCCAGCTACTGGATGGAGCTATTCCATGCCCAGCCGGCGCTTGCCACGGTGTTCGTACCGATCGGCCAGGGCTCGGGCTTTTGCGCGGCGATTGCGGCGCGCGAGGCGCTCGGCCTGCGCACCCGCGTGATCGGGGTGGTGTCCGGGCATGCCACGGCCTATCTCGATTCCTACCGCAGCGGAGAGCTGCGCGAGGCGCCGTCGACCACCGAACTGGCGGACGGCATGGCTTGCCGCCGGCCACATGCCGGGTCGCTGGAAGTGGTGCAGCGTTATGCGGAGGAGGTGGTTGCCGTCAGCGATGAGGAAGTGGCGCGGGCGATCCGTCTTTATTACCGGGCTACGCATAACCTGGCCGAAGGCGCCGGGGCGGCCGCGCTGGCGGCGGCCTTGCGCCTGAAGCACGATCCGCGCGTGGCGGGCTGCAAGGTGGGCCTGCCGCTGACGGGCGCCAATGTCGATGCGGACAAGGCGATGCGGGTGCTGTCGGAGGTGCTGCCGTGACGCCGTATTCGCATGATTTTCCGCGGTGGGAGGCGAAGCGCCAAACCGGTAAACCTGGGTCTGACCCGAGGGTCAGACCCGAGCTTGCGGCGGCTGAAGGTGCGGGTCTCACCCTTGGGTCAGACCCTGGTTTACCGGTTTTGGCCGGCGAATCGCAAGGCATGCTGCTCGGCTTCATCGGCGTCGCCATTTTCAGCCTGACGCTCCCTTTCACGCGCCTGGCGGTGGCCGGCCTCGACCCGCTCTTTGTGGCCATGGGCCGCGCTGTGGCGGCCGCTGTACTGGCACTGTGCTGGCTACGCTGGAAACGCGCGCCCCTGCCAACGCGCGCCCAGTTGCCAACCCTGCTGGCCGTCACCATCGGCTGCGTGCTCGGCTTCCCATTGCTGACATCCATCGCCATGCGCACCCTGCCCGCCTCTCACGGCGCGGTCCTGGTCGGCATCCTGCCGCTGGCCACGGCCTTGTTCGCCGCGCTGCGCGGCCATGAGCGCCCCTCGGCCGGCTTCTGGATCATGGCCGCTGCCGGCAGCGCGCTGGTGGTCGGCTTCGCGCTGAAACAATCGGGTGGAGGACTGCACGCCGCCGACCTGGCCATTTTCGCCGCCGTGGGCCTGGCCGCCATGGGCTATGCCGAAGGCGGCCGCCTGTCGCAAAGCATGGGCGGCGAACAGGTGATCGGCTGGGCCCTGGTGCTGTCCCTGCCGCTGGCCGGGCCGGCCGCTGCCTGGCTGCTGTGGCGCGACTGGGCCGGCATTGCCGCCGCACCGGCCAGCGCCTGGCTGGGCTTCAGCTACGTCTCCGTGTTCTCCATGTTTATCGGCTTCTTCTTCTGGTATCGCGGTATGGCGCTGGGCGGCGTGGCGCGGGTCGGCCAGGTCCAGCTGGCCCAGCCCGGATTATCGTTGGCGGCGGCCGCCCTGGTCCTGAACGAAACTTTGCATATTGAGCATATTCTGTTCACTTTTGCCGTAATTGCCGTCGTCGGCGCAGGAAAACGCATGAAAGTGGCCCGTTGACCGTGACGAATTCGGCAAGCCGCAGAGTACAATAGCGTTTTCACGGCACCCCTTTTCCTGGAAATTACATGTCTGTCTACGAAAAACTGAAGTCGCTCGATATCACCCTGGCCGCGCCGGCCGCCCCGGTCGCCGCCTATGTGATGCATGTACAAACCGGCAACCTGGTATTCCTGTCCGGCCACATCGCAAAGAAGGCCGATGGCACCCCTTGGGTTGGCCAGCTGGGTAAGAATATCTCGACCGAAGAAGGCCAGCAGGCAGCACGCTCCATCGCCATCACCATGCTGGGCACCCTGCAGGAAGCCTGCGGCGGCGACCTGACCCGCGTCAAGCGCATCGTCAAGGTCATGAGCCTGGTGAATTCCACTCCCGACTACACCGAACAGCACCTGGTCACCAACGGCTGCTCCGAGCTGCTGGGCGAGGTGTTCGGCGACGCCGGCAAGCATGCGCGCTCCGCGTTCGGCGTGGCGCAGATCCCGCTTGGCTCCTGCGTGGAAATTGAACTGATCGCTGAAATCGCCGCTTAATCCCGCCTCACCGCTTGAGAATTGAAAAATGAAAATCGAGACCCCAAACCCGTTGCAGTGGAATTTCTCCAAGCGTGCCAAAGGCATGCAGGCTTCCTTCATCCGTGAGATCCTGAAGGTCACCCAGCAGCCTGAAATCACCTCCTTCGCCGGCGGCCTGCCATCGCCAGCCACCTTCCCGGTGGAGATCATGCAGGCAGCGTTCGACAAGGTGCTGTCGACCCACGGCAAAGTCGCCCTGCAATACGGCCCGACCGACGGCTATATGCCGCTGCGCCAGTGGATCGCCGATTCGCTGTCCCATAACGGCGCCAAGATCTCGCCGGAACAGGTGCTGATGGTGTCGGGCTCGCAGCAGGCGCTGGACCTGATCGGCAAGGTGCTGATCGACGAAGGCAGCAAGGTGCTGGTCGAAACCCCGTCCTACCTGGGCGCGCTGCAAGCGTTCTCGGTGTACCGTCCGGAATTCCATTCGGTGCCATCGGACGAACACGGCCTGATTCCATCGTCGCTGGACGCCATCGCCGAAGGTGCGCGCCTGCTGTACGCGCTGCCGAACTTCCAGAACCCGACCGGCCGCTCGCTGTCCGTGCAGCGCCGCCAGGAGCTGGTCGAGACCTGCGCCCGCCTGAACCTGCCGCTGATCGAAGACGATCCATACGGCGCGCTGTCGTATACCGGCCAGCCAAGCCCGAAGATGATCGCCATGAATCCGGAAGGCGTGATCTACATGGGTTCCTTCTCCAAGGTGCTGACCCCCGGCATCCGCTTGGGCTACGTGGTGGCGCCGCTGCCGATGGTGCGCCGCCTGGAGCTGGCCAAACAGGCCGCCGACCTGCACACCGCGCAGCTGACCCAGATGGTGGTGCACGAAGTGGTGAAGGACGGCTTCCTGGACCAGCACATCCCGACCATCCGCGAACTGTACGGCAACCAGTGCAAGGCCATGCTGGACGCCATGGACCAGCACTTCCCGAAAGAAGCCACCTGGACCAAGCCGGACGGCGGCATGTTCATCTGGGTCGAGCTGCCAGCGCACATCAACGCCATGGAACTGCTGGACGAAGCGATCAAGAACAAGATTGCCTTCGTGCCGGGCGCGCCGTTCTACGCCAACGAACCGGCCACCAACACCCTGCGCCTGTCCTTCGTGACCGTGCCGCCGGAGCGTATCCACGCCGGCATCGAAGTGCTGGGCAAGCTGATCAAAGCACGCATGTAAGCCTGGCTTGCTGAATCGAACGGGGCATGTCCTATGCAGGGCATGCCCCGTTTTTCATGGAGAAGGACAATGAAAACCATAGCGCGGCTCCTCCTCGCCGCATGCCTGGCGGCCGCCGGCGGCGCGCAAGCGGCCAGCAAGCCGCCGCTGGTACTGGTGCACGGCTTCCTCGGCTTCGACCGCAGCACCATGGGCGGCAGCTTCCTGTACTGGGGCGGTTTTAACGATATCGCGCAGTACATCCGAGCTGGCAGCGGCCGGGACGTCTTCACGGCTGGCGTGGGTCCCGTCAGTTCCAACTGGGACCGCGCGATCGAGCTGTATTACCAGATCAAGGGCGGCTGCGCCGACTATGGCGAGCGCCACGCGGCTCAGCACGCGGGCGCCGGGCATATTCAGAAGCCGCTTGGAAAATGCTGGGCGGCCGACCCCACCAACAATCCGAACAACTACCCGCTCGCCCTGTATCCGCAGTGGGATGCCAACCACCCTATCCACCTGCTCGGGCATAGCCAGGGCGGGCAAACCATCCGCACCTTGATCCAGATGCTGGACCAGGGCACCGTGGGTCAGGCCGGGGCCAGCCACTGGGTTATCAGCGCGACGTCCATCGCAACGCCGCACAATGGCACCACCCTGCGCGACGTGGTGGTTGGCTGGCTGCCCGACACGTCGACCCTGGCCGGCCTGGCCGTGCAGGCCACCGGCGCAGGCGGGTCGGGCGGCAGCGGCTTCAAGTTCCGCCTCGAGCAGTACGGCATGGCCGCCAGCACCGCCGAATCGTTCAAGGAATTTTTCGATCGCACCCGCAGCCATCCGTTCTGGAACCTGGCCAACCACGACTCCGCGCAATGGGACCTGACCCCGGATGGCGCCAGGGAATTGAATAGCTGGGTGAAAACCTCGCCCAGCGTCTACTATTTTTCCGTCAGCGCGCAAGCGACCGAGTCGCTCACCCTGTTCGGCAAGGAATTCCAGTACCCGCGCGCCGACATGTCCCTGATCCTGAAGAACACCGCCGGCGAATGGGTGGTGCCTTCCTTCGGGCAGCGCGGCATGGGCTCCTTCCAGCAAACCGCAGCGGGCCGCGTGCCCACCGACGAACGCTGGTTCCCCAACGACGGCGTGGTCAACACGATCAGCATGGCTGGCCCCGAAGGCAGCAGGATCCAGGCGCTGGACGGCAAGCCGGCCAAGGGCGTCTGGAATCACCTGGAGCTCATGAAGGGCGCCGATCACTTCGACGTGATCGGCTGGGACGGCAAGCCATCCGCCTCCCTGAAGATGTACGACAGGCTGATGGCGATCCTGGCCGGGCTGGACTAGCGGGGCCGGATGGCTCGCCGTGCATGGCGATTGGCTCCGCAGGCACGGTTGTCCCGCAACCGTGCGCACGCGCACCGTGGTGAAATGAATCACACTAAAAAACCACGGGAGACACCGCATGAAAGTGCTATCCAAACTCGCGCTGGCCGCCTGCCTGGCCGCCTCCTCCGCCCATGCCGCGAACAACGATCCGGTCGTGCTGGTGCACGGCTTCCTCGGCTTCGGGCCTGACACCTTCGCCGCCACAGGATTCAAATACTGGGGCGGCTTCAACGACATCGCCGCGCATATCCGTGCGACCCAGCGCCCGGTATTCACCGCCGGCGTCGGGCCGGTCAGCTCGAACTGGGACCGCGCGGTCGAACTGTATTACCAGATCAAGGGCGGCTGCGCCGACTATGGCGCACGCCATACGGCCGACAATGCGGCCGCCGGCCATCTCCAGAAGCCA
Source organism: Pseudoduganella violaceinigra DSM 15887 (assembly GCF_000425385.1). Lineage (GTDB taxonomy): Bacteria > Pseudomonadota > Gammaproteobacteria > Burkholderiales > Burkholderiaceae_D > Rugamonas > Rugamonas violaceinigra. The sequence continues at coordinate 137,015 of NZ_KE384358.1, forward strand.
TCCGGCAAATGCTGGGCCGCCGATCCCAACAACAACCCGAATAGCTATCCGCTGGCGCTCTACCCGCAATGGGACGCCCAGCATCCAGTGCATTTCGTCTCGCACAGCCAGGGCGGGCAAACCATCCGCACCCTGGTCCAGCTGTTGGAAAACGGCGCCCCGAACGGCGCCGGCAGCGAAGGCGGCGGCGAGTTGTATGCGGGCGGCAAAACGGGCTGGGTCAAGAGCGCCACCTCCATCTCCTCGCCCCACAACGGCACCACGCTGCGCGACGTGGTCATCGATTTTGTGCCGAAAGTCTCAGAGCTGGCTGGCAGCATCGTTCAGCTGGCGGGGCTGGGCGGATCGGGCGGCAGCGGCTACAAATTCCGCCTCGAACAATACGGACTGGCGCAGGGCCCCGCCGAATCGATCGGCGACTTCATCGGCCGCACGCGCGGTGCGCCGTTCTGGCAGCTGTCCAACCACGACGCCGCGCAGTGGGACCTGGCGCCCGACGGCGCCGCGCAATTGAACGCCTGGGTCAAGACGTCGCCCAATGTCTATTACTTCTCCATCGGTTCGCGCGCCACCGAGCAAGGCAGCTGGTGCTGCAACAACACGGACCGCGTCATCGCCCCGTTCCAGAACAGCGACTACCAGTACGCCCGCAACGACATGATCTTCTTCCTGAAGAACACCGCCGGCGAATGGGTGGTGCCGTCCATCCTGCAGCGCGGCATGGGCTCCTACCGCGGGCCGGAATGGTATGCCAACGACGGCGTGGTGAATACCAGCTCGATGCGCGGGCCATCCGGCCAGGCGCAGCGCAACTTCGACGGCAGGCCGGTCAAAGGCAGCTGGAACTATATCGGCTACTACGACCAATACGACCACTTCGACGTGATCGGCTGGGATTCGCCGACATGGGCGGTCTACCCGATCTACGACAACCTTCTCGGCATCATCGGAGGGCTGTAAGCGTGCGCACCACACTGGCCCTTGCCTCGCTCGGCCTGGCGGCGGCGCTATGGCGCTCCGGCGCGGGGATAGCGCCGCCCGCGCCCGCACCAGCGGCATCCAGGGCAACCGGCGCCAACGCACCCATGCCCCGGGAGCAGGCAACGCCGCCCGCTGCGGCACCTCCCGCTGCCAGCGCCGCAGTCGGCATTGCCAGCGTCGAAGCCCGCGTGCACGATGCGCGCCGGCAGGGTAAAGGCGAACAGGAGGTCCATCGCCTGCGCGCGGCAAGCCTGACGGCGCAGCAAATGGAAGCGTTGGCTCGGATGGAGGCGGCCGAAGCAGACTGGCGCCGGCGGGTGGCTGCCTTGCAGGCGGCCTGCGCCGGCAACGCGGACTGCGGCCAGGCGCGCGCCGCTTTCACGCAGGAGGAGCTGGCGCGTGTGGCGGCCTACTCCGCGCCGACGCTGCGGCAATAAGCCCTAAGAGGCCGTCTCAAAATGGCCATGGCGTTGTTGCAGCTCCTTGCCGTGCAGGCGCACTGCCTTCGTCGCTGCGCCTAGCCACGCCCATTTTGAAACAGCCTCTAAGGCGCCGGCACCAGCATCTTGCCCGCCTCATCCTGCTCGGCATAACGGGCAATGAGGCGCAGCAGCGTGCCGTCGGCGCGCATCTCCTTCAGCAAGCCGCCCCAGCGCCGCGCCGCCTCGGGGCTGAACAGCTTTTTACCCATCATCATGCTGGCGGCGCCATGCGGCCTGGGCGCGCTCCAGTCCTCGACGCGCACGTCCCCGGCCGCGATTTCATCCTTCAGATAACTGGCATACACCAGCTTGGGCGCCAGCAGCGCCTGGAAGCGCCCCGCCTTGAACATGGCGTACAGGCGTTCGCCATCGTCGACATCCTCGACGCGGCCAATATTGCGCAGCTGGGTCACGAACTCCTCGTACGCCGGTCCCGCCGCATACGCGCGCCCATAGCCAAGGCGCAGGCCGGGGTCGGCAATGAACTCGGCCAGGGAGTGCACGTTGGCGCCGGCATCCTTGCGCAGGACGACCATATTCTTCACCCACATATAAGGTTCGGCCCAGGCGAAGACCAGGCGTTCGGGCGTGACCGCGGCGGAAAAGGTCATATCGACCGAACCGCTTTGCAGGCCGGCCCAGATCAAGCGCCGCTGCATGACCTTATAGGTGAAATTGCAGCCGCTGCGCTTGCGCAGCTCCTCCGCCAGATCCTTGTCCAGGCCCGCGCCAGCGTGATAGAAGTTGCCGAATTCGTAGAGGCCCACCACGATGGGACGGGCCGGACAGGCTGGCGCCGGGATCTTTTCCGCATACGCCGGCAGGCAAGAACCTGCCAGCAGAAATGCCACGCTGCGCCAGAAGCTCCGCATGCCGCCCTCCCCATGTCGCCAATCGCTGCTTTCGATTATGACACGGGGCAGCGGATGCGCCCATTTATTTGCTCGACACGTTGACCATGCCCTTGAAGTCGTACGGGATCACGACGGTCTGCACCTTGCCCGCCGCAATGCCCTCGGCGATTTTCATCTGGGCCTGCGCCTGCATATAGGAGATGGCGCCGGCATTGGCGTTCAGGGCCGCGATACGCTCGGCTTCCTTCTTCGCGATCTGCACCTCGACCTCCTTGGTCTTCTCCTCGTTCTTGGCGCGCACCAGATTGTCGGCGCTGGCCTTGACCGCATCGCTCGGTACCATGCTGCCCACACGCACCTGGGAAATCACGATGCCGTTCAGTTTCTCGTCGGCCAGCGTGGAAATCATGGTGGCCTGGATCTCCTGCTCGATCTGGGCCCGGTTGTCGTTCATGTTCAGCGCCTCGTACTTGCGCGCCACCTTGTACACCGCATTGCGCGCGGTCTGGTAGATGTAGGCGTGCATCAGGTAGATATCGCCGCTGGCATCGGTGGTGTGGAAAGCGCGGCTCTTGTTGACCCACAGGTCGGACACGGCCGACGGCGTGATGTTGTAGATCACCGCCAGGTCGAAGTCCTTCATGGTCGAATTGTCAGACGCCAGCGGCATCAGGTCACGCACGTCGACGCTGACATCCTTGATCGGGAAAGTCAGGATGGAGCCGATGATGGTCTGGTTGAAACTGCCCGCCACGCGCTCCTCGGCTTCGACGGTCTTGTCGAAGTTGACGCGCAAGCCCACCTCGCCGGTGTCGATCACCTTGCAGCCGCTGAGGGCGACAGCGGTCAACAGGAGTGGCAGCAGGAGTGCAGGTTTTTTCATGGTGATCTCGAAAAGTTGAATGAGCCATCATTCTATTGCTCTTCAGACAGATAAAAAACATGCAAAAGACGGGCGGATTACCGTTGCCGGAATGTCAGCAAATGTAGTCAGATATGCACACAATGTCACAAATCCCATGCAGCCGCGGAAACTATCCCGACCGAACCCCATGGGAACGTCTTTTTTCAACCAAAGCGACCTTGAATTTTGACAATTCCAATTGGCAACACGGTATTATCGTCGGCATATCCTCCACACCCCACTGTCAGCATGAACCAAGGCGGTACCAGCTTTACTCCACGGCGTGACGCTGTGATATTGATTGTCGACGATGCGCCGGACAACCTCTCGGTCCTGCGCAAGTCGATGGTCGAGCAGGGTTACCAGACCTATGTCGCCAATTCCGGCGAGCGCGCGCTGGAGATTGCGCGCCGCGTCCATCCGCACCTGATCCTGCTCGATGTGGTCATGCCCGGCATGGACGGTTTTGAAACCTGCCGCCAGCTCAAATCGCATCCCGCCACGGAAGACATCCCGGTGCTGTTCATGAGCGCCTGCAACGCACAGGAAGACGTGGTGGCCGGCTTTGAACTGGGCGCGGTCGACTACATCGGCAAGCCGCTGCGCATGGCCGAAGTCTGCGCGCGCGTGCGCACGCAGCTGCACATCCGCTTCGCCACCGAGACGCAGCAGGAGCAATCGGAGCGCCTGCGCACGATCGTCAACAATATGGCCGAAGGCCTGCTGATCATCGAAGCCGACGGCCGCATCCAGTTCACCAACCCGGCCTGCGACCAGTACCTGGGGTATATGTCGCACGAACTGGCGGGCAAGACGATTTCCGACCTGCTCAACCCGCTGGTCGCCAACGAATACCTGGAATACTTCGCGCGCTACGCCGCCAACCCGGAAGCGGCGCATAGCCACGGCACGCGCGAAGTGATCATCCGCCACCGCACCGGCAAATCGGTGTGCATGGACCTGACCTTGACGCCGATGTTCCTGCGCCAGCCGCTGTTCATCGGCCTGCTGCACGACATCACGCACCACAAGCTGTCGGAAGACGCGCTGCAGCGGGCGGCCATGATCGACCCGCTGACCAAGATCGCCAATCGGCGCCACTTCGACTCCTTCCTCGAAAAGGAATGGCAGCGCGCCATGCGCACCGGCGCCCCGCTGTCGCTGGTGGTGCTCGACGTCGACCACTTCAAGCTGTACAACGACACGCTGGGCCATGCGCAAGGCGACCTGTGCCTGCAGCAGGTGGCGCAAGCGATCAGCGCGCACGCGCTGCGCGTGACCGACCTGGCGGCACGCTACGGCGGCGAAGAATTCGTGCTACTGTTTGCCGAAACCGACGCCGATTCCGCCTTCCAGATGGCCGAATCGATACGCCTGCACGTGGAAGCCTTGCGCATCCCGCATCCGCGTTCGGCGACCTCGCCGCACATCACGGTCAGCATCGGCGTGGCCACGCTATGCCCGACGCCGGCGGACAATATCGAATCGCTGTTCGTCGCCGCCGACCGCGCCATGTACGCCGCCAAGGAAGACGGCCGCAACCAGGTGCGCGCCACCCGCCCGCCCACCACCGCCATCGAAGCGGCCCGCGCCGCCCTCGCCAAACGATAAAGTTGAAAGCCAGAGCTGACCCCGGCTTTCTCTTTTAAAGCTTCTCGGGATAGCCGGTAATGTCGGCGATTTCGGCGTACATCGGCTGCAGCCGTTTGTACATCTTCAGGTAGACCCGGTGGTAGAGCTGGTCGTAGGTCTTGCGGTGCGCCGGGTCGGGCTGGAAGACGCGGCCCTTGCGCGTCATGGCGTTGATCGCGCTGTGGAAGTCCTGGTGCAGGCCCAGGCCCGCTGCGATCGCGATGGCGGCGCCCAGGCCGCTGGTTTCGTAGACGTGGGCGCGCGCGGCCGGCAGGCCGAAGATGTCGGCCGTGAGCTGCATGGCGGCGTCGCTTTGCGAGCCGCCGCCCGCCACCCGCAGTTCCGTGATGCGCGTGCCGCTGCGCTTTTCGATGCGCTCGCGCCCTTCGCGCAGGGCGTAGGCCAGGCCTTCCAGGATGGCGCGGTACATGTGGGCGCGCGTGTGCACGTCGCCGAAGCCGATCATGGCGCCTTTGGCTTCCGGTCCCGGGACCTTGATGCCGGGGCTCCAGTAGGGCTGCAGCATCAGGCCCATCGAGCCGGGCGGCACGTCGTTCACCAGGCGGTCGAACAGCGCTTCCGGCGGCATGCCCTGCTCCATCGCCGCCGATTGTTCCAGGTGGCCGAACTGCTCCTTGAACCAGTTCACCATCCAGTAGCCGCGGAAGATCTGCACTTCGGTGCTGTAGGCGCCCGGAATGGCCGCAGGGTATGGCGGGATGAAGGGCGTGACTTCGACGTATTTGCTGGTGGTGGTGTTGATGGTGGCCGTGGTGCCGTAGCTGAGGCAGCCGATGTGCGGTTCCAGGCCGCCGGCGCCGATCACTTCGCAGGCCTTGTCGGCGGCTGCCGCCACCAGCGGCACGCCTTCCGGGATGCCCGTGGCGGCGGCGGCGAAGGCGTTGACGGCGCCGATCACGCTGCCCGGCTGCACCAGTTCCGGCAGCTGGTCCGGCCGCACGGCCAGGGCTTGCCATTTCCAGTCGCGCGCGCCGGCCCAGGCGTGGTGCTTGTAGTCGAAGGGCATGTAGGCCACCTGCGAGCCGGTGGAGTCGGCATAGCGCCCGCTCAGGCAGTAGTTCAAGTAGCCGGATAGCAGCAGGAATTTGTGGGTACGGTCCCACAGGCCGGGCTGGTGCGCCTTGATCCAGTTCACTTCCGCTTCGCGCCGGAAGTAGTCGATGGTGCCGTCCACGCGGGCCAGCTTGAAGGCGGCCTTCCACAGTGGGCTGATGGGCGGCACCTGTTCCGTGCGGCGCTGGTCGAGCCAGGTGATGGCGGCGCGCAGCGGCTTGCCGTCGCTGTCGACCGCCACCACGGTGCCGCGCTGGGTGGTGACGGCAACGCCGGCGATGGCCGTGCGTGGGATATCGGTCACGGTCCACAGGCGCTGGCAGGCGGCGCATACGGCGTCCCAGTAGCCTTCGGCCTTGTGTTCCGCCCAGCCGGGCTGTTCGGAATAGTAGGCCGGCTCCAGGTGCACCTGGGTCTTGGCCAGCAGATTGCCTTGCAGGTCGAACAGCAGCGCGCGCACGCTTTGCGTGCCATTGTCGATGGAGAGAAGGTATTTGCTCATGCGCGTGCTTTCGGCAAGCTGTAATGGGATCGGCATAATGCCAGATAGGCCGCTTCTTCGGCAGCCCAGCGCTGGCCGTCCCAGCCCAGTTCCGGCTGGCAGATGGCGCGTACGCGGTCGAGGATGACCGCCCCACCCTGCGCCAGCTGGATGCCCAGCCGGCTGCGGCGCAGCATCAGGTCTTCCAGGTGCTGGACCGATTCGTGGCGCGCCGCCCAGCGCAGCTGCGCCCACAGGGTTTCGGTGCCGGGGATCGCTTCCAGTTCGCCCGCCTGCGCGGCGGCGGCCAGTGCAGCGGCTTGCGCGCCGTAGCGCCCTTGCAGGCGGCGTGCCTGGCCGGGCGGCAGGTGCGGAGTGCGGCCGCCGTCCGGCACCGGCGCCGGCGCGAAGATGGGCTGTGGATCGAAATCGGGCTGCCAGTGCGGCAGCTGCGGCGCGGCATGGCGCAGCACGTCCAGGGCGATGGCGCGGAAGGTGGTCAGCTTGCCGCCGGTGACGGTCAACAGGCCGTCCTGCTGCCACAGCACGTGGTCGCGCGCCTCTTTCGACGGGTCGGCCTTGCCGGTGTCGATCACGGGACGCACACCGGCGTAGGTCGCCAGCACATCGCGCTCGGCCAGCGCCAGCGTCGGGAACTGGTCGTGCAGGGCCGCCATCAGGTAGTCGGTTTCTTCCTGCGTGATGGCCGCTTCCTGCTGCAGGTCGGCGCGGTGGTCGACGTCGGTGGTGCCGACGATGGTGACGCCCTCCCACGGGAAGGCGAATACCGGGCGGCCGTCTTTCGGGTGCATCAGGCTGATCGCCTGCGCCAGCGGCAGGCGCCAGGCGGGCAGCACCAGGTGGCTGCCGCGCAAGGGGCGCAGGCGCACGGCCGGCTGCGCGTGCAGCCGGTCGGCCCAGGCGCCGGTGGCGTTGACCACCAGTTTGGCGCGCACCTCGTGCGTCTGGCCGCTGATGCCGCAGCGCAGGCGTGCGCCGCGCACGCGGCCCGCCTCGCCGTCTTCGCGCAGCAGCGCCTGCACCGCGCAGTAATTGAGGGCCGCGCCCCCGAGACCCTGGGCTTCCTGCAGCACGCGCAGCACCAGGCGCGCATCGTCGGTTTTTGCATCCTGGTAGCAGATGCCGCCCTGCAGGCCGTCGGTGCGGATATGCGGTGCCATGGCCAGGAATTCCTGCGCGCGGAAGTAATGGCGCGCATGCTGGCCGGCCATGCGGTCGTAGATTGCCAGGCCAAGCAGGAAGGTCTTGCGGCCCGGCTTGCGGCCGGCATAGTCGCCGAAGGCGAAGCTTTGCGGCTCGACCAGGCCGGGTGCGTCGCGCAGCAGGGCGTCGCGTTCATGGACCGATTCGCGCGTCAGCGAAAACTGGCCCTCTTTCAGGTAGCGCAGGCCGCCGTGCACCAGCTTGGAGGAGCGGCTGGAGGTGCCCCAGGCGAAATCGCGCTGCTCGACCAGCAGTGCGCGCAGGCCGCGCCGCGCCGCTTCCAGCAGGATGCCGGCGCCGGTGATGCCGCCGCCGACCACCAGCAGGTCCCATTCCTGCGCCAGCAGGCCCGCCGCCAGCGCGCGGCCGCCGGGCGCCCAGTGCGCCGCTGTCATGCCGCCTGCCCCGCCGGCAGCAGCTTACCCGGGTTCATGATGCCCTGCGGGTCGAAGTGGGCGAACAGCGCCTGCATGGCGGCGATACCCGCCGCGCCCTTTTCCGCCGCCAGGTATGGCGCGTGATCGCTGCCCACGCCGTGCTGGTGGCTGATGGTGCCGCCGTTGGCGACGATCGCCGAGCTGACCGCGTGCTTGAGCGCGCGCCAGCGCGCCATATCGGTGTCGTAGTCGCCGCCCAGGCGGTAGACGAAGGTGGTGTAGACGCTGGCGCCCTGCGCATACAGGTGCGACAGGTGGGTGTAGGTATGCACTTTCTCGCCCAGGCCGCCCAGCGCATCGGTGGCCGCCGCCTCGACGGCGCGCATCATCTGCCCGACGCGCGGCCAGTCGACCGCGGTCTCCACCGTGTCGATCACATAGCCGTGCTTCCAGGCCGCGTTACGCAGGTAGACGTTGCGGAAGCGGCCCTCCTTCCACTTGTCGCCCATGCGGCGGCCGACGTGCACGCCGTTGTAGCCCTTGCAGGCCGCGATGGCGCTGCGCAGCGCGGCGCGGGCCTGGGCGCGCGGGCCGCTGGCGCCCAGCATCAGCATGCATTTGCCCTGGTCGCAGCCGCGCAGGCGCAGCCAGCCTTCCAGCAGGCCGATCAGGCGCTTGTGGCCGGCCAGCGCCAGCATGGTCACCGTTTCCAGGGGATTGGACAGGCGCAGCATGGACAGGCCGCCGCGCGCCTGCGCCAGCGCCCGCACCGCCGCTTCGGCGCGCTCCCAGTCCGGGAAGAACACGGCGTGGAAGGCTTCATACTCGGGCACGGGGCTGACGCGCACCGTCGCTTCGGTCAGGATGCCCATGCGGCCTTCGGAACCGAGCACGATTTCGCGCAGGTCGGTGCCGGCGGCCGATGCCGGGAAGGTCGGGATGTCCAGCCGCCCCTGCGGCGTTTCCACCACGCCGCCGGCGAACATCTGCTCGATGCGGCCATAGCGCAGCGACTGCTGGCCGGACGAGCGGGTGACCACCCAGCCGCCCAGCGTGGAATATTCGAACGATTGCGGGAAGTGGCCCAGCATATAGCCGTGGGCGCGCAGCTGCGCTTCCAGGTCGGGCCCCAGCACGCCCGCGCCGAAAGTGGCGAGCTGCGATTGCTTGTCCAGGTGGTGCAGGCGCCCCATGCGGGTCATGTTCACGGCCAGCACCGGCTTGTCGCCGTCCGGCGCGGTCAGGTGGCCGGCCACGCTGGTGCCGCCGCCCTGCGGGATCAAGGACAAGCCCTGGCGCTGGGCATAGTCGATCAGCTCGCGCACCTGCTGCGCGCTTTCCGGATAAGCCACGCCGTCCGGCGCCGTGCCGATGCGGCCGTAGCGCAGCTTGAGCCAGTCCGGCAGGCTCTGGCCGAGGGCGTTGCGCAGGCGCGTGGCGGGACTGGCGTCCACCTGCGGGTGCGCCGCCAGGCGCGACGGCGCCAGCGAAGCGCAGGCGGCCTCAAAGCTGGCATCCTGCACCGCCGTTCCGGGACCGACACGCTCGGCCAGGAAGGCCAGCGCCTCGCCATGCAGCGCATACTCGAATGTCTCCTCGCCCCAACCGTTCCAACGTTTCATATGCAATCCCTTGTTATACTTTACTCAATAGAGATTAAACCATCGCCGCCCGACAGTCTTGCGTATTCATGCCAGCCGAATTGTTAGATCATGCCAAGCACGCCCGCGTCGCGGGCTCCTACCTGCAACCGATGCTGGAGGCGGCCGCTGCGCGCGGCGTGAGCGCGCAAGCCCTGGCGCTGGCCGCCGGCCTGCCCGCCGGCGCCCTGGAACCCCTGCCGGAGGCGCTGCCGGCCGACACCTATGTGACGCTGCTGGAGCTGGCCGCCGACCTGGCGGGCGACCCGCATTTCGGCCTGCACGTGGGCGAACGCGTGAAACTGGGCACCTACACCGTGTACGGCCTGATCCTGCTCTCCTGCCGCGACTTCGGCCAGGCTTTCGAGCAGACCATGCGCTATGAGCAGCTGGCGCACGACCTGGGGCGCTCCACGCTGCAGGTGCACGGCGCGCTGGCCGACTATGCCTGGCATTCGAACTACCCGGCGCACTGCCGCCACCTGGCCGACAGCGTGTTCGCCGGCATACGCGTGTTCGGCAACTGGCTGGCCGGCGCCACGCTGCCGCCGGCCAGCCTGTCGCTGGCGCACGACGGCGGCGACCCGGCCGGCCATGCCGAATACCTGCGCGTGTTCGGCGCCCTGCCCCGCTTCAACGCCCCGTCCAATGTGGCGCAATTCGACGCCGCCATGCTGGCCTGGCCGGTGCCGAACGCCGATGTGAGCCTGTATCCGGTGCTGCAGCAGCACGCCGAGCAGCTGCTCCGGCAGCGTGCCGTGCCGGCCGCCGCGGGCATCGCGGCGCAGGTGCACCAGGCCATCGTGCGCCGCCTGGCGCAGGGCCAGGTGCGGGTGGCCAGCGTGGCCGAAGAGATGGGCATGTCGCCGCGCACCCTGCAGCGCAAGCTGGCCGACGCCGGCGCCAGCTTCCAGCAGGTGCTGGACGAGGCGCGCTTTGCGCTGGCGCGCGACTACCTGCGCCAGCCGGGCCTGTCCCTGGTCGATATCGCCTTCCTGCTGGGGTATCAGGAGCAAAGCGCCTTCACCCATGCCTTCCGCGAGTGGTCCGGCATGAACCCGGGGGCATGGCGCGCCGCCGCACGCTAGATTTCAGTGCCGCGCACGCGGATGAAGGGCCCGATGCAGCTGGCCATATCGCGCCGCTGGCACATGAGGAACATATTGTTCGAGGGATGGAACACGATGAAGGACTGGATTTGGTGGCCGACCGCGGTCACTTCTCCGGTGCAGTCCAGTTTGCCGTTGTCCTTGACGATCTTGTCGTTGGACCGGTAGAAGCCGTCGCCATCGGGCTGGTCGTCGATCACGAACTCCGATTCCGCGATTTCAGCGGCGCTGGTGATCAAGGCCGTGCCGTCCGAGCGGATGCGGTACATTTCGTGGCAGGAACCGTCCGGCAATTCAAAGCGCCATGTGCCGACAATCGGATGGTCGGTGCGCAGCGGGGCGGCGGCCAGTGCATTCTGGCCAGCCAGCAGGACTGCGGCAAACAACAAGGTTGGTTTCATGGCAGCCCCCGGGGAATGATTAGGACCAGTATAGTCCTGTTGGCCCGATTGCACCTCCCTGTTGCCGCAGCATATTATCAGACAGGCAAAGCTATGCCGGGGCGCGCGGCCGCAGCACGACGGGCAATGCACTGGGCGTCATGGTCAGCGTGAACAACTCCTGCACCGGCGGCGCATCGGGCACTGCCTCGATGGTGAAGCTGCGCGCCAGCATCGACATCACCGTGCGGATCTCGCACATGGCGAGGTAGCGTCCCGGGCAAAAGCGCGGGCCGCCGCCAAAGGGCACCATCTTGCGTCCGGGATCGTCGAATTTTTCCTTCATGGCGGGGTCGAGCCAGCGCTCGGGACGGAATTGCCCGCCATCGTCGAGCGGCACTTCGCGCTCGAAGGAATGGCGCAGCAGCATGAAGACCACCACGCCGGCCGGCACCTGCACGCCGTCCAGCGCCACATCGTGCACGGCTTCGGCGCCCATGATGGGGGCCACCGGCTTGAGCCGCATCGCTTCCTGCACGCAGGCATCGAGGTAGGGCATCTGCTCCAGGCCGGGCGCTCCATCGGCCTCCTCGGCCAGCCGCGCCGCTGCCTGCGGCGCGCGCGACAAGAGATAGAGCAGCCAGCCGATGGTGTTGGCCGTGGTGTCCTCGCCCGCGAACACCATATTGATGGCGTTGGCCTGCACGATCTGGTCGCTGATGCCCGAATCGGGCCGGTCGCGCGCCACCAGCATGGCTTCCAGCAGGTTGCCCGGCTTGTCGAACAGGGCCGGGTTGGCCGCCATGCGGGCGCGCGCATCGGCGATGAATCCGTCGACCGCCGCGCGGATGCGCAGACCTGCCGCTTCGGTGGCGCGGTCCACCGGCAGCTTGACCTTGCGCCAGTAGGTCACCGGCGCCACCATGCGCCGCGCCACCTGGCCGAAGACGAACTCGATATCCCGCTGCAGCGGGTTGTCCTCGTGCGCCAGCATGTCCTGGTCCTGGCCCATGGCCATGCCGATGATGACGTCCAGCGCAAAGGCTTTCAGGTCGCGCAGCAAACGCTGGGGCTGCCCCCCTTCGGCCGCCGCCAGCCAGCGCCGGCGCAGCCGCTCGGTCATGGCCTGCAAGGTGGGATGGAAGCGGTTGATCACTTCCGGCGTCAGCGCCTGCATCACCAGCCTGCGCTGGCGGCGCCACTCATCGCCCTCGGCGGAGAAGACGCCGCGCGCCGCCGCCTCGTCGATGATGCCGGCCACGCGCCGCGAACGGCGCCACTGCTCGGGCCGGTCGTGCAGGATTTGCGCAATATCGCTGCGCCGGCTGGTGACGACGAAGCGCCGGTCCATCATGCGGAAGCGGTAGAGCGGGCCGAATTCGCGCGCCCACTGCTCCAGCGTATGGTGAAAGGCCGAGGTATCGAGTCCGACATTACCCACCAGCGGCAAGCCGGCGGGGCCAGGCAGGTGATCCATTGCGCACCTCCTCTTTTGTGGAAGTCCTACTTTAACACCGGGGGTGCAGGCGGCTCCACTCGCACCAGCCGCCGTCGTATACGCTGATACGCTCCCAGTCCATCAGCCAGGCATAGAAAAAGGCCAGCGATGCGCGCCAGCCGGTGCCGCAATAGAAGGCGGTGCGCTGGCCCGGGACGATGCCCGCCTCGCGCCACAAGGCGCTGATTTCCGCCGGCGCTTTCATGGTGCCGTCGGCATGCTGGTATTCGCTCATGCTGTGGACGTCGCCGTCCCTGCCGGCCCGGCCCCAGCGCGCGCCGGGAATGTCGCCGCGCGCATCGATATAGCTGTAGCCGGAGGTGGCGCCCACATGCTCCTGCCAGGTGCGGATGCTGACCAGGGCGCCGTCCGGCTGGCGCAGCAGCTCGCGCGCCTGGCTGGTGTCGATCAGGTAGTCGGGCCTGGCCGGGAAGGCGGCGCCGAAGGACGTTGCAGGCTGCGGCGCCGCTCCGGCGCCCTGCTCCAGGACCTGGCCGGCCCGCAGCCAGCCGTCGAAGCCGCCGTCCAGCAGGCGCACGTCGGCCACCCCGGCATACAGCATCAGGTGGGCGGCGCGGGCCGCCGCCAGCGAACTGCGGCCGTACAGGATGACGGTGGTGTCGTGGCGGATGCCGTTTTCCAGCAGCAGCGCCAGCAGGGCATGGTCGCACACCTTGTTCCACAACGGCTGGCGCTCGAGGCGGTTGGTGTCGATATACCGCGCGCCCGGAATATGGCCGGCCGCATAGGCCGGCAGGCTGTCGCAGCCTACCTCGAACAGGCGCCACGCCCCGCCCGGCGCCGCCGGCACGGGCGCGCCAGCGAGCAGGTGCGCCAGCCATGTCGGCGATGGCAGCTGGCGCCAGCGGGCCAGGTCGGGACGAAAATGCATTTATTGCAACAGGAAATCAATCGGCAAGCGGCAGTTTACCAGCTTCCGCGGGCGCCTCCGCCTTTGCGCCGGACTTGCCCTCGGCCGGCTGCAGCACGACCTGCACATAATTCCCGAAGTCGAAATAGCGCCGGGCCGCCGCCTGCACGTCCGCCGCCGTCAGGCCGGCGATCAGGTCGTTCTGGCGCAGCAGCATCCTGGCATCGGTCTTGTTGACGATGGACTGCTGCAGGCCGGCCAGCCACCAGGCGTTTTCATGCAGCGCCTTGCGGTAATTGCTGGTCCAGTTTTCCTTCACCTTGGCCAGGTCGGCCGCTTCCGGCCCCTTCTCCTGCAGCTTGCGCACTTCGGCGAAGGTCGCCTCGATCGCCTTGTCCACATTTTCCGGCGCGGTCGGCAGGCCGATCTGGATGGAGTAGCTGGCGTAAGGATGGCGGCTCATGCCGCCGCCGATGCTGGCGGCGTAGACCAGGCCGCGCTGCTCGCGCAAGGCTTCGGTGGCCTTGATCTGCATGATCTCCACCAGGGCGCGCAGGCGCATCTGCTCCAACTCGCTGAAGGCGGCCGCGCCGGTGAAGGAGATGCTGACCTGGCTCTTCTGCTCGCGGCCGCGCCGCACTTCCTTCTTCACCACCCCGCGCACCGGACGCACATTGCGGTCCCGGTACTCGGTGGCGATCTTCGGCGCCGGCAGGCCGCCCAGATAGGTCGCCAGCAGCGGCTTGATCTTCGCCGGGTCGAAGCTGCCGACAAAGATGAAGGTCATGCCGTAGGCGCTGGCGAGGCGCTCCCGGTGCAGCGCCATCACGCGCTCCAGGCGGATGCCGTCCAGTTCCTCGGGACGCGGCGTCAGGCCCACGCGCGGATGGTTGCCGTAGATGGCGGTGCGCACCGTATCGGTCAGCACGGCGTCGGGACGGGCCAGCGCGTTGCGCGCCTGTTCCTGCTGCTTGTCGATGAAGACATCGAACAACGCCTGGTCGCGGCGCGGCTCGGTCATCTGCAGGTAGACCAGCTGCAGCAGCGTTTCCACGTCGGCGCTGCTGGAGCCGCCGCCGTAGCCTTCCGTGAAGGCGCCGATGGCATAGGCCGAACGCACGCTGCGCCCGGCCAGGATTTTCTGCATGTCCAGCGGCGTGTAGTCCTTGACGCCCATGCTGGCCAGGATCGCGCTGGCGTAACGCGCATTGACGATATCGGCTTCTTCCGCCAGCGACTGGCCGCCGAAGCGGGTGGACGTCATCATCACCTCGTCGTTCTTGAAATCGGTCGGCTTCAGGATCACTTTCACGCCGTTCGACAACAGCAGCTCGGTGGTGCCGAGCGCCTTGTCGGCGCTTTCCTTGACGATGTGGCCGGGCTTGGGGGGCCGCGCCATCAGGCTGGCGGCCAGCGCTTTTTCCGCGTGCGCCGCCACGGTGGCCTTCTCGGCCTCCTCCACGGTGGCCAGCATCTGCTCCGCCTGCGGCACCACGGTGCCCGACTTATCGTTGCCCATGAAGATGATCAGCTTCTTCTGCCCCACCGGGATCGCGCTGCGCACCTGGGCGTTGACCTCCTCCAGCGTCACGCCCGGCAGCAAGTCCTTATAGTAGTTGTATTCGTTTTCGATGCCCGGCATCGATTCGCCGTCCAGGAAGTGGCGCGTGAATTCACCCACGTAAAGGGCGGATTCGGTCTTGTCGCGCTCGCTGTACAGGTTCTCGATGAAGCGCGTCATATTTTTCTTGGCGCGCTCCAATTCCGCCGCGCTGAAGCCCAGCTGGCGGGCCCGCTCGCCTTCTTCCACCAGGGCCACGATGGCCGGGAGCGCGCCGGCCTTGCCGACCACCGCGCTCGAGACGAAGGCGCGGTAGCCGTGCACCGCCGTGGCCATGCTGCTGAAGCCCTGCATGAACGGCGCATTGGTCTGCTGCGACAGTTCGGCGATGCGCTGGCTCAGCATCGCCGCCGACAGCGACTCCACCATGTTCTGCCGGTACTCGCCGACCGTCTTCGCTTCCGAACGCTGCACGAAGGGATAGCGGATCGTCACCGCGTTGGAAGGCGCCTCGCGGTCGGTCACCACCACGGCTTCCGATTGTTTGCGCTCCGGGATCGCCGGGTACAGGCGCGGACGCGGCTTGGCCGGATTCACCAGTTTCGAGAAATGACTGGCCACCAGGCGCTCCGCCTCGTTCGGATCGATATCGCCCACCACCATCACCGCCATCAGGTCAGGCCGGTACCAGTCCTTGTAGAAGCGGCGGATCGCCGCCGGCTTGAAGCTGGCCAGCACGTCGGCCTTGCCGATCGGCAGCCGGCTCGCATACAGGGAACCGTTGAAGAGCTTGGGCAGCAGCACCTTGTTCATGCGGTCGGTGGCGCCCTTGCCAAGGCGCAGCTCCTCCTGCACGATGCCGCGCTCGCTCTCGATATCGGCATCGTTGAAGGTCACGCCCTGGGCCCAGTCCTCCAGCACCAGCAAGCCCTTGTCCAGGTTTTCCTTGCGGTCGACCGGCAGCGGCAGCATGTAGACGGTTTCGTCGAAGCCGGTGTAGGCATTCAGGTCGGCGCCGAATTTCACGCCCACCGACTGCAGCCAGGACACCAGTTCGTGGCGCTTGAAGTGGGTCGAGCCGTTGAAGGCCATATGCTCGGTGAAGTGGGCCAGGCCGAGCTGGTCCTCATCCTCCAGCACCGACCCGGCGCGCACCACAAGGCGCAGCTCGACGCGTTTTTCCGGACGCCGGTTCTGCTGGATGTAGTAAGTCAGGCCGTTGGCCAGCTTGCCCATCCTGATCTGCGGGTCCAGCGGCAGCAAGGCGGCCGGATCGGGCGCGGCCGAAGCCACGAAAGAGCACGCCGCCAGGGCCGCGGCCAGGAGCAGTTTTAGTGATTTCATAACGCTGTACGATACACCATAGGCCATCCTTAGTGCTAGTATCGCGGCATGAACGCTCACCGCTCCGCAATCGCATGGCTGGGCAGCTGGTGGCAGCTGCTGCAATTCGCCGCCCTGCTGCTCACGCGCGCCATGGCGCCATCCAGCTACCGGCGCGACAACCGGCGCATGCTGTCCGAACAGATCGTGGTCGCCACCACGGTCAACCTGGCCTGGTTTTCGGTCCTGTGCGCCCTGATCAGCCTTGTCATCATCCGCATCGTCGTGGTCACCTCGGCCAGCTACGGCCTCTCGCGCTACGCGCTGGAAATGGTGGTGCGCGTGCTGGTGCTGGAACTGGTGCCGCTGACGGCCGCCCTGTTCGTGGCGCTGCGCACCACGCTGCCGGCCGGCGTCGAATTCGCCCAGCAAAGGCTGGCCGGCAATGCCCCCGACGCCCGCGCCGCGCTGCGCACCCAGTTCTATCCGCGCGCCGCGGCCGGCGTGTTTGCCGTGTGGATGCTGGCGGCGGTCAGCTGCGCCATGACCCTGGTGCTGGCCTACCTGATGATGTACGGCTTCACCCCGTGGGCGCTGCCCGGTTACACGCGCGTGGTAGGCCAGATCTTCAATCCCGCCGTGTGCCTGATCCTGGTGCTGAAGGTGGTATTTTTCAGCATCGCGGTGGCGGTGATCCCGCTCGCATCCTCTTACTACAGCGGGGCATCGGGCCCGCTGCTGCAACGCATGGGCGCGGCGCACGGGTTGGCCGACATGGTGCGCGTGTTCTCCGTGATCCTGGTGGTGGAAGCGGCTTCCCTGATGGGCAATTACTATTAACGATATGAGCGACGATTCAAACAAAGCGGCCAATGCGCCCGAAGCGGCCCCGGTCCACAATGCCGAAGCCAAGGCGATGGCCCTGCTGGTCCTGCTGGTGGCCCTGGTGCTGGGCGCCGTGCTCTACCTGATGTATGCGCGCGGCGCCTTCGAACCCACCCAGCGCCTGGTGCTGACCGCCGACGACTCGGAAGGCGTGGCGGTCGGCATGGACGTCACCTTCGCCGGCTTTCCCATCGGGCGCGTGCAGCGCATCGAACTGGCTGCGGACGGCAAGGCGCGCATCCTGGTCGATGTGCCGACCCATGACGCGCACTGGCTGCGCACCAGCAGCATCTTCACGCTGGAAAAAAGCCTGGTGGGCGGCGCCAAGCTGCGCGCCTTCACCGGCATTCCGTCCGACCCGGCGCTGCCGCCGGACGCCGAACGCGCGCTGCTGGTGGGCGATATGGCCGCTGAAATCCCGCGCCTGCTGCAAACGGCCAAGGACCTCCTGAACAACCTGGCGGCCCTGACGGCCGACGAATCGGCGCTGGGAAACAGCCTGCGCAACGTGCAGGGCGTGACGGAAAAACTGAACGGCCCGGGCGGCGCGCTTGGCGTGCTGGCCGGCGAAGACCAGAAGGCGCGCGAGCTGCTGCGCAACGCCAACGCGCTGGTGGTCAAGGCCGACAGCCTGGTGGGCAACGCCGACAAGCGCGTGTTCGGCGACAAAGGCCTGGCCAGCGACGCCCAGGCAGCGGTGCAGCAGCTGAACGCCCTGCTGGCCGACGCCCGCACCTCGCTCAAGAAACTGGACGCCGTCCTGGTGGAGGCGCAGGCGGTCGGCGCCAATACGCGCGCCGCCACCGAGGATCTCAGCGCCTTGCGCGCCGAAGTCGACGCCAACCTGCGCAAGGTCGAACAGATGATCAATGAATTGAACCGCAAATGGCCGTTCAAAGGCAGCCAGCCGGAGGTCAAACTCCCATGAAGAAGACCCGCCTTGCCGCCATCCTGGCTTGCGCCCTGCTCACCGCCTGCGGCAGCGGCCCGCGCGTACCGGACTGGCAAATGAACGCCGCCAGCGCCACCGAGCGCGCCGGCGCCGCCTACCTGGAAGGCAGGAGCGCCATCGCCGAACGCGAATTCGCCCTGGCGCGCAGCCAGGTCGGCAGCACCGGCCAGCCCGCGCTGGCGATCCGCGTCGAACTGCTGCGCTGCGCGGTGCAGGTGGCGGCCCTGGTGTTCGACGAATGCGCAGGCTTCACCGCGCTGCAGCCCGACGCCACGCCAGCCGACCTGGCCTACGCGCGCTACCTGGCCGGCAAGGCCGCCCCGGCCGACGCCGCCCAGTTGCCGGAGCCGCAGCGCGCCGTCGCGGCGGCATCCAGCGACACCGGCGCGGCAACGGCGGCAGCGGCCATCGGCGAACCGCTGTCGCGCCTGGTCGCCGCTGGCGCCCTGCTGCGCGCCAACCGCGCCACCCCGGCCCTGGTGGCGATGGCGATCGACACCGCTTCCGCGCAAGGCTGGCGCCGCCCCCTGCTGGCCTGGCTGAACATCCAGCTGCAGCGCGCCGAAAAGGCCGGCGACATGGCCGAAGCCGAACGCCTGCGCCGGCGCATCAAGCTCGCCAGCACACCCTAGCGCCCCCTGTACAGCCCTGTACAGCCCAGTCCGTAGCAACCTTGGGGTCAGGCTCTTTGATTGCCACGCGTGGCAAGCAAAGAGCCTGACCCCAAGGTTGCCACGACCTCAGCCGGCGGCCTTGGCGGCGGCTTCGCGCAGCTTGTCCTTCTTGCTCTTGCGCTTGCCCTTGATGCCGCCGGTGCCGTCGCTGGCACCCGGCGGCAGCGGCTTGGCGGCGGCCGCCGGTTCGAAGCCGGCCACCCGCTCGCGCTCGACCTTGACGTTCTGGCGCTTTTCGATCAGGCGGAAGTGCTGCTCGGCGTCCGGCGCGATGAAGCTGACCGCCAGGCCCGAGGCGCCGGCGCGGCCCGTGCGGCCGATCCTGTGGGTGTAGTCGGCCGGGGAGCGCGGCAGGTCGTAGTTGACCACCACCGGCAGTTGCGCGATATCGATGCCGCGCGCGGCGACGTCGGTGGCGACCAGCACCTGCAGCTTGCCGTCGCGGAAATCGCCCAGCACCGAGCTGCGCGCGCCCTGGCTGAAGTCGCCGTGGAAGGCTTCCGCCGCCACGCCGTTGCGGCGCAGCTTGTCGGCCAGGTGTTCGGAGGCGTATTTGGTGGCCACGAATACCAGCACCTGGCGCCAGCCTTCTTCCTTCAGCAAGGCGCGCAGCAGCTGCGTGCGGCGCGCTTCGTCGACTTCAATGGCGCGCTGCGTGATGTCGGGCGTGTGCGCGTCATCCGCCAGCGTGGCCACGCGCACCGGCTGCCGCAGCAGCTTGTCGGCCAGCGCCTGCACCGCCGGCGGGAAGGTGGCGGAGAAGAACAGGTTCTGGCGGCGCGCCGGCAGCAGCGCCATGATGCGCGCGATTTCGTCGGCGAAGCCCATATCCAGCAGCTTGTCCGCTTCGTCCAGCACCAGCACCGAGGCGTCGTCCAGCTTCAGGGCGTTGTGTTCCACCAGGTCGAGCAGGCGGCCCGGCGTGGCGACCATGATGTCGGTGCCGCCGCGCAGCGCCATCATCTGCGGGTTGATCGAGACGCCGCCGAAGGCCACCGCTACCTTGACCGGCGCCGGCAGGTGCGCGGCCAGGCCGCGCAGCGTTTCGCCCACCTGGGCCGCCAGTTCGCGCGTGGGCGCCAGCACCAGCGCGTACAGCTTGCGCGCGCCGGCGCCGGGGCGGCCGGCAGCCAGCAAGGCGTTCAGCAGCGGCAGCGCGAAAGCGGCCGTTTTGCCGGAGCCGGTGTGCGCCTGTCCCAGCACGTCGGCGCCGCGCAGGGCGGGCGGAATGGCGGCGGTCTGGATGGCGGTGGGCGTGCTGAAGCCGGTCTCGGTGATGGCGTTGAGCAGGGCGGGCGCGAGGCCCAGGCTGGAAAATGTCATGGTGTGCTTCGGTTGGATAAGCCCGCAGTATACCTTGCACGGCGTTTCATGCGACCATAAGCTGCCCATCCAACCACCAGCGCCATCGAAGCATGATCAATTGGGACGCCCATTTCTGCCTGCCGCAGCACCCCCAGGCCGACTTCTCGCCGCTTGACCGGCTGCACGCCGCCGGCGTGAATTATGTGTCGATCAATGTGGGGGCGGACATGAACCCCGTGTCCCAGGTGATGTCGGTGATCGCCGGCTACCGCGCCACCATCGCCGCCAATCCTGGACGCTTCCGCCTGGTCTCGGGAGCCGACCAGGTGATCCAGGCCGCCGCCGACGGCGTGCTGGCCCTCGGTTTCGACCTGGAAGGCGCCATGCCGCTGATGGAGCAGCCCGAAATGGCCGACGTCTACGCCCAGCTGGGCGTGCGCCAGATGCACTTCGCCTACAACCGCAATAACAGCGTGGCCGACGGCTGCCACGACACGGCGCGCGGCCTGACGCCGTTGGGCCACCAGGTCCTGCAGGCGGTCAACGACGCCGGCATCATCGTCGATTGCGCCCATAGCGGTCGCCTGTGCAGCCTGGAGATCATGGCCGCGTCGAGCAAGCCGGTGGTGTTCAGCCACGCCAATCCGTTCGCGCTGGCGCCGCACGGGCGCAATATCACCGACGAGCAGATCCAGGCCTGCGCCGCCACCGGCGGCGTGGTGTGCATTTCCGGCCTGTCCTGGTTCCTTGGCAGCGAACAGCCCACGGCGGCCGATGTGGCGCGCCACGCGGCCTATGTGGCGGACCTGGTGGGTCCGGCCCATGTGGGCATCGGCCTGGATATCTGCATTACGCAAAAGGAGCTGGACGACACGCCGCCCGGCGGCTTCGCGCCCGCCTGGTGGTGGCCGGAAGCGGCGGGCTACCGGGCCGGCCGCGCGCCCGCCTTCGTGCCGCTCGACGCCTGGAAATCGCTGCCGCTGGAATTGCGCAAGCTGGGCATGTCGCCCGGCGAGATCGAACAGGTCCTGGGCCGCAATATGCTGCGCGTGGCGCGCGCGACCTGGCGCTAGTCACATGCCGACGTCGCCGTAAGGCCCGGCCAGCACCACCACATAGCCCTCGGGGTCGCGCAGCCACAGCTCGCGGTGCTGGGCATTGCTGTTTTCCTTCGGCCCTTCCAGCACGGTGGCCCCGGCCGCGGCGGCGCGCTCCACCGCGTCGTCGAATTCATCGGTCCAGAACCACAGCAGCGCACCGTTGCCGTAGGGGCGCTGCTCGGGATTGCCGATATGCGGATGGTGGTGGGCGTCCCAGCGGTGCAGTTGCAGCACCATGCGTCCGTCGTGCAGCAATTGTTCGTAGTCGTTGCCGCCATGGCCGCTCTGCAGGCCGAGGGTTTTCTGGTACCAGCGGCTGGCCGCTTCGACATTGCTGACAGCAATCAGAGGTTGCGCTTGCATATCACCCTCCCTTTTTGCTCCACGGAGGAACAGCATACCATTGCGCCACCCCCCACACGAACTCGGGCAGCAGGAACAACCACAGCAGCGGCAGGCCGCCGCCGGCCAGCGCCCAGACGAACCAGGTACTAAACAGAAAACGCGCCGCGCCGTCGTAGGTGGCGAACCGCGGCTGCGGGTCGCGCAGGCGCAACAGCGACCACACCAGCACCACGCTGCCCAGCAGGCAGGCGAACAGGATGTGCAGGGTCCCGAACGGCGGCAGCGGCGCGCCGCCCAGCGCTGCGTTGAGCGTGGAGAGATGGGCTCGCGCCACGGCGAAGGTCCACGGGGTGGCGAATGGCGCCGTCACCAGCAGGTCGTAGGCCGCGCTGGCGCGCACGAGTTTTTGTATGGTTGAAGGTTGCATGCCGCGCAGTGTGAACCCTGGAGTACACTCCATGGTCAAGTACTTTTTTCGGAGACGCAGCATGCAGATCGGCGAACTGGCCGAGGCGACCGGCATCAGCCGCGACACCTTGCGCTTTTACGAGAAACGCGGCCTGCTGGTGGCGCGCCGCAGCGCCAACGGCTACCGCGACTACCCGCCGGAAGCGGCGGACTGGCTGCGCTATATCCGCACCGCCCAGGCGCTTGGCTTCACCTTGCAGGAAATCGAAGCGGACCTGCCGCTACTGACGGCGCCCGCTACTGACAGCGCGGCCGCCTTGCGCGCCGCGCTGCAGGGCAAGCTGGCCGAGATCGACCGCCGTATCGACGGCCTGCAATCCTTGCGCGGCGAACTGGCGCGCCGGCTCGAGGCGCAGATGGCGCCCTGCCCGCTGCGGCCCGCCGCGGCGCCAGGCTAGCCGTGGTAGGCCTTGCGCAGCGCCGCCAGGTCCATTTTCTTCATGCCCATCATGGCGGTCATGGCGCGGCCGGCTTTCTCACGGTCCGGGTCCATCAGCATGTCCATGATCGCGCGCGGGAAGACCTGCCAGCTCAGGCCATACTTGTCCTTCAGCCAGCCGCACATCTGGGCCGCCGGATCGCCGCCGTTGCCCAGCTTGTCCCAGTAATAGTCGATTTCCTCCTGCGAGTCGCACGGCACTTGCAGCGACAGCGCCTCATTGAATTTGAAGGCCGGGCCGCCATTCATGGCCGTAAACGGCTGGCCATTGAGTTCGAAAGCGACCGTCAGTACGCGGCCCGCCGGCTGGCCGTGGGTTTCCTTGCCCGCGTCGGAATAGTAGCTGGTTTCGGTGATCCGGCTGTCCTTGAAAACGCCGATGTAAAAGCGGGCCGCTTCCTCGGCCTGGCCGTCGAACCACAGGCATGGGGTGATTTTCTGCATGCTCGTCTCCTGAGTGGGTTGTCCTGCACCGACGACGGCTGGCGCAACGCAAAATCGACAAAGCGCGACGGCCGGCGCCGGGAATCTATACTGGCATATGGTCAGCGCCACATTCCGTTTCTACGAAGAACTAAACGACTTCCTGCCGCGCGCACGTCGCAAGGTGGCGTTCACCGTGCCCTGCGCGCGCGCCGCCACCACCAAGCACATGATCGAAGCCCTGGGCGTGCCGCATACCGAGGTGGAGCTGATCCTGGTCAACGGCGAATCGTCGGGTTTCGAGCGCCCGCTGTGCGATGGGGACCGCGTGGCAGTCTATCCCAAATTCGAGCGCTTCGACGTACGCCCGCTATTGCGCGTGCGCGGCGAACCGCTGCGCACCGTACGCTTTGTCGCCGATGCCCACCTGGGCGGCCTGGCGCGCCTGCTGCGCATGGCCGGCTTCGATACGCTGTACGACAACCGCATCGACGATCCGACGGTGGCGTCCCTGTCGCAGGACGAGGGCCGCATCGCCCTGACCCGCGACCGCGATCTGCTGAAACGGCGCGGCATCACGCATGGCTGCTATGTGCGGGCCTTGAAACCCGCCCTGCAGTTTGCCGAGATCTTCCAGCGGCTGGACCTGGCGGCCAGCGCCCGGCCATTCACCCTATGCCTGGCATGCAACGCCCCGCTGCAGCCCGTTGCCAAGGCCGAGGTGGCGGCGCAACTGCCGCCATCGGTGCGCGCCGCCCACGATGCATTCCTGACCTGCGATGTCTGCCGCGGCGTCTTCTGGCGCGGCTCGCACTGGCGCCGCATGCAGGTGCTGCTGGCCAGCCAGGGCGTGGCTGGCGGCGAGCGGGAGTCCTGCTAGAATCGCCGATTTGCATTGCTGGCAATTCCATGCACCTGTCCCTGGCTTTTCTGTTCGCCCTGCTGCCGCTCGCCGCCCACGCCGCATCCAGCCAACGCATCCAGCGCGTCGAACATGGCTTGCGCGGTCCGGTAGCCTGCCTCGACGCGGCAAATGACGACGCCCGTGCTGGGCGGTTACGGTCTGGGCATGGAGCTCGATCATGACGGACCGCAAGCGGTATTTGGGCACAGCGGTTCCAACCTGGGCTACAAGGCCATGCTGTTTGCCTATGCGGAAGCCGGCAAAGGCGCCGTCATCATGACCAACGGCGATTATGGCGGCATGCTCATTGACGAGATCCTGCGCGCCATCGCGGCCGAATATGGCTGGCCCGACTACCGCCAGCGCGAGAAGGCTGCGGTGGCTTATCCAGCCCACCTGGAACGCTATGCCGGCGACTACAGCGTGGGCGGCCTGCCGCTGCATGTCACGGCACAGGACGGCAAACTGTTTGTCGAGGCGGCGCCGCTCGGACCGCAAAAACTGGAATTGATTCCAGAGAGCGAAGAGCGCTTCTTCATGCGCGAGAAAGACTCCACCTTGACCTTTGTCCTGCATGGCGCAGCACCGGTGGCGGAAATATCGTTCTTCGATTTCGGCCGCGCCCGCCCCGGCCAGCGGATCGGCGCCCCGCCGACGCCTTAGAGGCCGTTTCAACATGGCCATGGCCTTGTCGCAGGTCCTTGCCGTGCAAGCGCACTGCCTTCGTCGCCGCGCCTAGCCACGCCCATGTTGGAACAGCCTCTTAGTGCGCGGCCGCGGGCTGGGCGCAGTCCGGCGCCGCGTCGGACGGGGCCAGCACGATGCGCTGGCCACCGGTTTCGATATCGCGCAGATGCGGTTCGGCCAGGGTGAAGTCGCCGGCGCGCAGGCGTTGCAGGATGCCGGCGCATCCCGCCAATTGCACTGGCGGCCGCGCCACCACCTGCCAGGCGCCGCCGCGCTCGGCCAGCAGCACGGCGCCGTCGCCGCGCGTCGTCCCCACCAGCAGCACGTCCGGCCGGCCATCCCCGTCGGCATCCAGCACGAACGCATCGCATTTGCTGCCCGCCCGGCGCAGGCAGCCCGGCATCATGCCGGGAAGCTGGGCGGGCGCCCAATCCTGCCGTAGAAAGCCCGCCGGCAATTGCGCCCCGGACGGCCACACATCCAGGTTGGCGGCAATATCGGCGGGCGCGGACGATACGGCGCCTGAGGGGTCCTCATAGCGCTGGCGCAAGGCGCTGGCGGCGCGGGTACGCACCAGGTCCGCATGCTTGCCGGCGCCGCGCGCTGCCAGTTCCTGCAGCGCCTCCATGCCGTAGCGCGCGCCGTGGAAGCGCAGGAAACCATAGTCGAATTTCTCGGCCGGGGTGGCGCCCTGCTCCAGGCGCGCCACCTGGTCGCTCACAGCGATGCGGGCCGGGTCGGCGACCGGGGTGAACAAGGCAAACGACACGGCCAGCGTCAGCAGCGCCGCGGCCTGGTTCACCCGGCGCAGGCCGTCCAGCCAGGGGTCGCCGCGGTGCGCGGCCGCCAGCGCATAGCCGCCCGCATAAAACAAGGCGAGCAGCAGGCAGGCGGCGGCCAGCACGCGATCCATGGTCCAGCCATAGTCGCCCACCCGCAGCCCGAGCGCGTGCGCGCCCAGCAGCACCAGCGGCAGCAACAGCAGGCAGGCCAGGCGGGCGGCCAGGCGCACGCTGCGCGCCAGCCCGGCCGCCGCATCGCCGGCCTGGAACGCCGCGTTCACCAGCACCACCAGCACGGCGCAGCTGGCCAGCAGCACGGCCGTGGCGTGGCGCGTTTGCCACAATGCCTGCAGGCCTGTGAACGGCAGCGCGGCCAGGAAGCCGCCCTCCAGCAGCACGGCGATCGGCAGTATCCAGGCCATCAGCACCAGCAGCAGGCTGCGGATGCCGCGCACGATGGCGGGCCGCACGTCGGTGGTGTGCATGGCGCTGGAGAACGCCAGGCACACCAGCGGTACGGAGAACCACGATTGCCGCAGCAGCTCTTCAAGGAAATGCAGGTTCAACAGGGCGAACAGGGCCGCGCCCAGCCACATCACCAGCCACACGGCAGCGACGAACATGGCGGAAAACGACAGCTGGATGGCCAGCTTCCATGCGCTTTCGAAGCAGGTGGCGTAATGGGCGATGCGGCGCCGGTCCTGCGCGCCGGCCAGCACCAGGCTGTGGGCAATGAAGAAGAAGCCCAGGCAAAAGGGGAATACCAGCAGCGAGGGCCGCCGTTGCGGGGCCAGATCGAGCGCGCTGCGCCACGCCTCGTGCATGCCGGTGACGGCCAGCACCGCGGCCGCGGCGCCCAGCCAGCGCAGCAGCGGACGCCGCTCCAGGTGGCCCAGGCTGGAAATCAGCAGGACCGGCAGCAGGACGCCACTCAGCACCAGTGGAAAAAACAGGCCCGGATGACTGGCCGGCCAAGCCCCGGCCTGCAGGGCGTGGTACAGGAAATACAGCAGTCCGCCCTGCGCCAGGCCGACGGCGAGGCGCAACCGCCCCACGCGTCCGGTGACGGCGGCATCGCGTACGGCAAGCTCCGTGTCGGTGAGCGAGGCGTCCATGGGCCGATCATAGCCCGTTGTCAATTTTGCAGCAATGCCACCGTTGCGCGGTGTCGCTATATAATCAATAGCTCAACCAGCCGTAAGCGCCATGAATCCACATCTAGACAAGCTGCAGTCGTACCCGTTTGAGAAGCTGCGCCAACTGTTCGCCGGCAGCACGCCCAACCCCGCATTCAAGCCGATCAGCCTGGGCATGGGCGAGCCCAAACACCCCACCCCGGCCTTCATCCGCCAGGCGCTGGTGGACAACCTGGACGGACTGGCCTGCTATCCTGTGACCGCCGGTAGCGAGGCGCTGCGCAACGCCATCGCTTCCTGGCTGGAGCGCCGCTACGGCCTGCCGCCGCTGGACCGCGCCACCCAGGTGCTGCCGGTGAACGGCTCGCGCGAAGCGCTGTTCTCCTTCGCGCAAACCGTGATCGCCCCCGATACCGGCGCGCTGGTGATGTGCCCCAACCCGTTTTACCAGATCTATGAAGGCGCGGCGTTCCTGGCCGGCGCCGAACCGTATTTCGTCAATTCCGATCCGGCCCGCAATTTCGCGCCGGATTACGACAGCGTGCCGGAAGAAGTCTGGCAGCGCGTACGCCTGCTGTTCATTTGCTCGCCGGGCAACCCGACCGGCGCGGTGCTGACGCTGACCGACTGGGAAAACCTGTTCGCCCTGTCCGAACGGTATAACTTCATCATCGCCGCCGACGAGTGCTATTCGGAGATTTACCATGGCGCTGAGCCGCCGCTGGGCGCCATGCAGGCCGCCCATATCCTGGGCCTGACCAGGGCCGGCGAGCCGTACGCGCGCCTGGTGGTGTTTTCCAGCCTGTCCAAGCGCTCCAACGTGCCGGGCATGCGCTCGGGCTTCGTGGCCGGCGACGCGCAAGTGCTCAAGCAATACCTGCTGTACCGTACCTACCACGGCAGCGCCATGGGCCCGCATGTGCAGGCCGCCTCGGTCGCCGCCTGGGACGACGAAACCCACGTCGAGGAAAACCGCGCCCAGTACCGCGCCAAGTTCGCCGCCATCACGCCCCTGATTCAGGAAGTGCTGGACGTGCAAATGCCGGACGCCAGCTTCTACCTGTGGGCCGACGTCAGCCGCACCGGCCTGTCCGACACCGAATTCGCCCGCCGCCTGCACGCCGAGTACAATGTCACTGTGCTGCCGGGTAGCTACCTGGCACGCGACGCCCACGGCAGCAACCCGGGCCGCAACCGCATCCGCATGGCGCTGGTTGCCGAAACCGGGGAAGGCCTGGAAGCGGCGCGCCGTATTGTCCAATTCTGCCATCAACTAAACAAACCATGAGCATCCAGCAAATCATTGAAACCGCGTGGGATAACCGCGCCGAGATCAACCCGTCCAACGCCAGCGCCGACGTGCGCGACGCCGTCAGCCAGGTGCTGGCCGGCCTGGACAACGGCGCGCTGCGCGTCGCCCAGAAGGAAAACGGCGCCTGGGTCGTCAACCAGTGGATCAAGAAGGCCGTGCTGCTGTCCTTCCGCCTGGAGAACAACGTGGTCATGCCATCCGACGGCACCATGCAGTTCTACGACAAGGTTCCTACCAAGTTCGCCAACTACTCGGCGGAAGACTTCGCCAAGGGCGGCTTCCGCGTGGTGCCGCCGGCGGTGGCGCGCCGCGGCTCCTTCATCGGCAAGAACGTGGTGCTGATGCCGTCCTACGTCAATATCGGCGCCTACGTCGACGAAGGCGCGATGGTCGACACCTGGGCCACCGTGGGCTCCTGCGCGCAGATCGGCAAGAACGTGCACCTGTCCGGCGGCGTGGGCATCGGCGGCGTGCTGGAACCGATGCAGGCCAATCCGACCATCATCGAAGACAACTGCTTCATCGGCGCCCGCTCCGAGATCGTGGAAGGCGTGATCGTCGAGGAAAACTCGGTGATTTCGATGGGCGTGTACATCGGCCAGTCGACCAAGATTTACGACCGCACCACCGGTGAAGTATTCTATGGCCGTGTGCCGGCAGGTTCCGTGGTGGTGTCGGGCTCCCTGCCGTCGGCCGACGGCAAGTACAACCTGTACTGCGCCGTGATCGTCAAGCGCGTGGATGCACAGACCCGCGCCAAAACAGGCATTAACGAACTGCTGCGCGGCGTTTAAGCCCCGCAGACCCGGGTCCGGCACTTGGGCCGGACCCTGCCCGACCGGGCTTAAAAAGGAGATACAAAAAAAATGGCAATGGACCGCCTGTTCCAGCTGATGAAGGAAAAAAACGCCTCGGACATGTTTTTCGCCGTAGGCTCGCCGGTGCACCTGAAGATCAACGGCATCCTGATCCCGATCAACCAGCAAAAGCTTGAGCCCGAAAACCTGCTCGCCCTGCTGGCCGAAGTCTGCTCGCCCGAACAGATGGAAGAACTGGAAAACACCAGTGAGCTGAACATGGGTATCTCCATGGCCAACCTGGGCCGCTTCCGTCTGTCGGCGTTCCGCCAGCGCGGCAGCATTTCCGCCGTGTTCCGTTTCGTCCCGGCCGCCATTCCGCCGCTGGGCGAACTGGGCCTGCCGCCGGTACTGGCCGACCTGATCATGGAAAAACGCGGCCTGGTGCTGCTGGTCGGCGCCACCGGCTCGGGCAAGTCCACCACCATCGCCTCCATGCTGGACCACCGCAACGAACTGCGTTCGGGCCACATCCTGACGCTGGAAGACCCGATCGAATACCTGTTCCGTAACAAGAAGTCGATCGTCAACCAGCGCGAAATCGGCAGCGACGCCAAGGACTTCTACACCGCCCTGCGCAACTCGATGCGCCAGGCGCCCGATTGCATCCTGATCGGCGAAATCCGCGACCGCGAGACCATGGCCGCCGCGATGGCTTACTCGCAGTCGGGCCACCTGGTGTTGGCGACCCTGCACGCGAACAACTCCTACAATGCGCTGAACCGCATCATCTCCTTCTACCCGATCGAGAACCGCCCAGCGCTGCTGCAGGATTTGTCGTCGTCGGTGAAGGCTATCGTGTCGCAGCGATTGATCCGCTCAGCCGGCGGTGGCACACGCACGCCTGCGGTCGAGATCATGGTGAACACGCGCTACATTTCCGACCTGATCGAAAAAGGCGAAATCGGCCAGATCAAGGAAGCGCTGGAAAAGTCGCTCTCGCCGGGCTCCCAGTCCTTCGAGCAGGCCCTGTACAAGCTGGTGATGGAAGGCACGATCACCAAGGACGAAGCGCTGGCCAACGCGGATTCGGCCACCAACTTGCTGTGGCTGCTGAACCACGGCCTGGAAGCGCCGCCGCCAACCACGGAAGAAGAGCTGCAGACGCCGACCGACGCTTCTTTCACCGAGTTCACGCTGAATTCCTGACCCCTCTGAGCCGCGGCAGGAACTTCCTGTTCCTGCCGCGGTCTTATCTCCTGCCCTGTGGCCCGTCCTATTTAGGGCTCCTTGGCTCAAAGATGCTCAAACTTGCATAACCTTGTTTAAAGTTGCTTAAAGCTGCTTAAAGCTGCTTATTGCAGCCTCGTTTTGCCCTATTGTTGCTCGTTCCGATCATTTTCTTGCTCGTTTTTGCTCATTTCCACTCGAGTTCCCGCGCAAAAATTGTTCCATGCGCCGAGTCATTTCGAGCATAAACGAGAAGTTTCAAGAGAAATCGAGCGCGAAATAAGTCAGTTCGAGCAAGTATTTAGCAGCAATTAGCACGATTATTGCGATTCGAGCCGGTTTAAGGAGAATTTGCGAAGGAGCGCAAAATGGAAGGCCTGATAGGCATCTCAATACCATTCCAGGTATTTCTCGATCTCAGTGCATATCTCGACGGCAGGCGGTCAACCGAAGAATTCGCCGAAGTGGCAGGTCGCGCGATCAGCGAATGGATCGCACTCCAGCATGCCACACCGACCCATGACGGCGGCTCGTCGTTCGGCGGCTATCAATGGAAGACGCTATTCCTTCCGTCCGGCACGCGACTGCGGCTCACCATCAGGAAGGCCACACATCATGCCAGCGTCGAGGGCGATTGCATCGTTTATGAAGGCGCCGCCGTGACGCCTGCCCAGCTGGTCAATCAAGTGGCCGGCGGCACTCGCAACGCCTGGAAACACATCTGGCTTCAACTACCTGGCGACACGCGATGGCAACGCGCTGAATCGCTACGGTGACTTACGCAGGGCATGCGATGAGGTATGATCGGAATTTCATATCAACAAGAATTCCGCCCCCATGAGCACCGCCCTGCCCATCGCCAAAAGCGACACCCTCTCCCTCGACCTGCTGTCCAACCTGGTCAACCGCCACGGCTGCATCACCGGCGCCACCGGCACCGGCAAGACTGTCACGCTGCAGCGCATGGCGCAGGCCCTGTCCGATATCGGCGTGCCGGTCTTCATGGCCGACATCAAGGGCGACCTGTCCGGCATGGCCAAGCCCGGCGTGCTGGGCGAGAAGATGGCCAAGCGCCTGGAAGCGCTGAAACTGGACACCCCGCAATGGGCCGGCTGCCCCGTCACCTTCTGGGACGTGTTCGGCGAACAAGGCCACCCGGTACGCGCCACCATTTCCGACCTCGGCCCCACCCTGTTGGCGCGCATGCTGAACCTGAACGACACCCAGGAAGGCGTGCTGCAGCTGGTGTTCAAGATCGCCGACGACAACGGCATGCTGCTGCTCGACACCAAGGACTTGCGCGCCATGCTGCAGCACGTGGGCGACAACGCGGCCGACTACAAGACCAGCTACGGCAACGTCAGCGCCGCCAGCATCGGCGCCATCCAGCGCGGGCTGCTGGCGATCGAGGAACAGGGCGGCGAGCAGTTCTTCGGCGAACCAATGCTGAACATCGACGACCTGCTGCAGACCGACGCCGCCGGCAAGGGCGTGGTCAATATCCTGGCCGCCGACAAGCTGATGAACGCGCCGCGCATCTACGCCGTGTTCCTGCTCTGGATGCTGTCCGAGCTGTTCGAGAACCTGCCCGAGGTGGGCGACCTGGATAAGCCGAAGCTGGTCTTCTTCTTCGACGAAGCCCACCTGCTGTTTGCCGAAGCGCCGAAAGCCCTGCTGCAGAAAATCGAACAGGTGGTGCGCCTGATCCGTTCCAAAGGCGTCGGCGTCTACTTCATCACCCAGAACCCGCTCGACATCCCGGAGACCGTGCTGGGCCAGCTGGGCAACCGGGTGCAGCATGCCTTGCGCGCTTACACCCCGCGCGACCAGAAGGCCGTCAAGTCGGCCGCGGAAACCTTCCGCCCCAACCCGGCGCTTGACGTCGCGCAAGTGATTACGGAACTGGGCGTGGGCGAGGCGCTCGTGTCCTTCCTGGACGAGAAAGGCACGCCGCAGATCGTG
Organism: Pseudoduganella violaceinigra DSM 15887; assembly: GCF_000425385.1. Classification (GTDB taxonomy): domain Bacteria; phylum Pseudomonadota; class Gammaproteobacteria; order Burkholderiales; family Burkholderiaceae_D; genus Rugamonas; species Rugamonas violaceinigra. Next base: position 168,807 of record NZ_KE384358.1, read on the forward strand.
CAGCGCGCCTTCGTGCTGCCGCCCGCTTCGCAACTGGGCCCGATCACCCCCGCCGAACGCCAGGCTGCGCGCGACAACTCGGTCGTGGCCGGGGTCTACGAACAGACGGTGGACCGCGAATCGGCCTATGAGAAGCTGACCGGGCGCGTGGGCGCCGGCAACGCCAATGCGCGCGGCGGCAACGGCGGGACGTATGATGGCCGCAGCACAACTGGCGCAGCCAGCGGACGGGCGCCAGCTCCGGCGCCAGCCCCCGTCCCCGCCGACAGCGGCGGCTCCATCTTTGGCGATGTGCTGGGGGGTATCTTTGGCGGCGGCGGCAAGCGCGACTCCGCCGTGCAGGCGATGGTCAAATCCGCCGCCCGCAGCATCGGCTCGCAAGTGGGGCGCGAAATCATCCGCGGTGTACTGGGCTCGATCCTGAAGGGCCGTTGACCGTGCGCGCGGCGATCCTGCTGCCGGCGCTGCTGTGCACATTCACGGCGCAGGCCTGCCCGGCCGACAACGCGCGTCCTATCGCATCGCTCAGCGACTTGCCAGAGGCGGTACTCAAGCAGCTCGGCCGGTTCGAAAAGCCGCAGCCGGGCATCGCCGACATCGGCGAGAATTTCAATGGCTCCGACGTGATTTATCCCGACAGCCCACCGCAGCGCCGTCTGCTTGCCGGCACCGCGGCAAAGGACTGCATAGAATTGAAAGTGGAATTCGGCGGTTTCGCCTACCACACGGAACTGCTTGAATTCCGCGACACCTTCCGCGGTTGGATCAAGACCAAGGGCAGCTACGACGCCCCTGTCCTCATGCCTGCGCCGGCCCTGGCACCCCAGCCATGATCGGTCCAAGCTGGGACAGTCCCCGTCCTTTTATCCTGCCAGTGACACCCCAGGCGGCCGATATTGATGGCCTGGACCACACCAACAACGCGGTCTACGTGCGCTGGTGCGAAGAAGCCGGCTGGGCACACTCCAACGCGCTCGGACTGACGCTGGCCGACTACAAGCGCCTCGACCGGGGCATGGCGATCCGGCGCAGCGAGTTCGACTACATTTTCGCCACCGGGCAAGGCGAGGCGCTGCTGCTCGGCACCTGGCTGCTGCCAGGCGATAGCCCGCTATCGATGCAGCGCCGCTTCCAGCTAGTGCGCCAAAGCGACAGCACCACGGTCCTGCGCGCCCGCTGGGACCTGGTTTGCATCGAGCTTTCGAGCGGCCGTCCCAAGCGGCTGCCGCCGGAATTCAGCGGGATTTACCTGCCGGCCTTTGCAGCGCTTTAGCCTATTTGCAATGCACCCGGCGCGCAACCGCTGAAAGCCGCGCCACACTTTCCCCCCAAAAAAAACGTGCGCCGCCTGCCTTATCGGCAAGCGGCGCACGCAGTGGTCAAGCCCTATCGATTAGAACTTGTAGTTGGCGCCGATATTGAAGAAGCGGCCAACCGCGCCTGCCTGGTGCAGCGCCGGGTTGTAGAACGTCGACGCTGCGCTGCCGTAGGTCTGGAAGTCCAGCGGCGGCTGCTTGTTGAACAGGTTCAGGATCGAGCCGTGAATGGTCCAACGGTCGGTCAGCTTGTACGACGCGTTCAGGTCAAACGAGGTGAAATGCTTCACGCGGCAGAACTGAGCCGGCGCATTGGCAAAGGCGCCGCTACCGTTGTCGATCGCATCCTGGCAGGTCAGCGCATTGGCGTTGGAAGGATCGGTCACGCTGTAACCGCTCACCCAGTTCACCGTGCCGGTCAGGTTCAGCGGGCCATTTTCAAATCCGAGGATCAACTGTGCGCGGTCCTTCGGATTGCCGGTATCGCCCGACACGCCGGACGGACCGTGCGTACCAGCCAGTTCCACCGTTTCGCCGCCCTTGGTGCCTTGCTTGTAGCTGAACATGTGGGATTCGATCAGCTCGGCCGAGATCTTGCCGACGCCTTCCACATTGAAGCGCAGGCGCATGTCAAGATCCAGGCCACGGGTGGAAGTGAACAAGGCGTTTTCATACGGATACGGCGCGAACAGCATATTGCCGACCGATGGAGTACGCGTTCCCAGCGAACCGTCAGGCAGGACGAATGGCTGTGCAACCGGATTACCGCGCACGACGTACGCCATGGCATCGTAGCCAGGATCGCTGTAGGCGCTGATGATCTGGTTGTCGACGCGAATGTGGTAATAGTCGGCCGACAGGTTGAACATCTTGCTCGGCTCAAGGATCAGGCCCAGGGTGTACGACTTGGACTTTTCGGGCTTGAGGTTCTTGCCAGGCTGCTGCACGCCGGCCAGGCCGAGGTTGCACTGCTGCGGATAGTTGCCAGCGACGGTTTCCTTGGCGTCTCCGTCGTTGGCGCACAGGATCGGATCATCCGTTGCATTGGCGGCGAAGAAGCTGCCCGTGTTGCCGGTCTCTGCCGGGTTCGGTGCGCGGAAGCCCTTCGTGTACGTGCCGCGCAGGGTCAACTCTTTGGCAGGCACGTATTTGAAGCCGAACTTCGGCGTGGTCGAGTTGGCGACACCTTGCACGTGGTCATAACGCAGCGAGGCATCCAGTTCGAGGTTCTTCAGCACTGGCGCCACCAACTCGGCATACGTCGCCGCGATTTTCTGGGTGCCGATGGCCCAGGCGTTGTTGCCGATCTGGGCGCCCGATGCGACGCTGTCAGGAGCCTGTGCATTCAGCTTACGGTAGGTGTATTCCGCGCCAACACCCAAGGCCAGAGCGCCGCCTTGCAGATCGGTCAGATCGCGCGAGCCGCGCAGGCTGGCGTATTCCAGCGTGCTGGTGGCCTTGGCGTGCTGGGTCGGGGCGATGAACTGGCGCAGGGTTGCCGCATTGCCGGAGGCCGCCGCACCCACCAGGTAAGGATGAACCGGATCGTTGAACGCAGCCTGGAGGTTCGCCAGGTGGAAGCTGCCATCAATCGCCTGTTTCACCGTGCTCTTGCTGTAACCCACGGACGCGGTCACGTCCCATTGGCCGAGCGTGCCGGTAACGTCGCCGACCAGGCGCACGGTGTCGGACTTCAGGCCGGTACGGCCGCCGCCCAGCTCAGGGAAGTCGTATTGCAGCAGTTGCTCGCTGCCCGTGTTATTGCCAGGGTAGGTGGATGGCACGGTCAGGAACAGGGCACCGTCCGTTGGCGTGGAAACGGGATTCGGATAACCCGGGCCGTATTGCAGCCCGGTCAGGCCGGCGGCGCGCCTTGCGTTCGACGTGGAGAAGCGCCCGATCTGCTCGGCCTTCGACTCGAACAAGGAGCCTTTCAGGTTCAGCTTCCAGTCTGCGCCCAGCTTCTGCACGAACGAGCCCATGACGTTGACGTTCTTGGTTTCCGGTTGCAGCTCCAGGTCCTTGTCAACATACGCGCATTGCCCGGCATTGAACATGGTCTGGTCGCAGCCCGGCAGGAAGCCCGTGATGGCCTTGGTGCTTGGGTCGAGGAAGTAGCCGGTGATCGAGGTAGGACGGCGGCTATTGCTTGCCGTCGGCACGCCACGGGTCAGGTTGCGGCCACCCAGCGCGGTCCAGTCGGCGCGGGTGAAATCTTTACCCAGGCGGTCGGTCAGCAGGATCTTGTTCTGCTTGCGGTATTCGACCGCGAGGTAGGTGTTGTGGCCATCGGCGTCCAGGTCGCCCCAGCCGTAGATGCCCGACACGTGGGCGGTTCGGCCATCACGCTTGGAGGTTTGGCCGGCTTCGGCCGAAATGCTGCCGCCGACCACGGTCTTCTTCAGAATCACGTTGACCACGCCAGCCACGGCGTCGGAGCCGTAGGTGGAGGACGCGCCGTCTTTCAGAATTTCGATGCGCTCGATGGCTTCGAACGGGATCTGGCTGATGTCGACGAAGCTGCGCTGGCCGTCATCGGACAGCGCGTAAGGCGCCATGCGGTGGCCGTCGATCAGCACCAGGGTTGCGCCCACCGACAGGCCACGCAGCGAAATGCCGCTGGCGCCGCCAGCGAAGGCGCCGCTGAAGGACTGGGACAGGGTGCCTTGGCCGTTGGCCGTTACATTGCGCAACACCTCGGAGACCGTGGTGTAGCCGGAATTCTTCAGGTCCTGGGCAGACAACACTTGGACCGGGCTTGGCGTTTCCTTGTCGGCGCGGCGAATGGTCGAGCCCGTGATTTCAACACGCTGGATCGGCTGTGCTTCCGATCCGGCGCTGGTTTGCGCTTGCGCCGCAGGCGCAATGGCCAACGTGGTCAAGGCCAGGTGTACTGCCAAAGGTAAGACTTTGTACTTCATTCCGATGTTCTCCATGAGGATGAGGGGAACATCAAAGCACTTTCGGTGCAAATTCGTCAATTACATTATCTATAACGTTGTCATATTGCCACAGAAGTGTAACTAGATGTAATAGCAAGGGGGCCAAGCAAACCCGATTGCAGGGTTTGCCGCGGGATATAATGTCGTCCTTCGGCCTCCAGGCCGCCCCCGCACCAATCTTTTTACCTGATGATTACTCTCTACGGCATTCCGAACTGCGACACCGTCAAGAAAGCCCGCGTCTGGCTGGCCGGCCAGCAGCTCGACTTTACCTTCCACGACTTCAAGAAGCAGGGGCTGGACGAAGCCACCATGCGCGCCTGGCTGCACACCCTGGACTGGGAAGTGCTGGTCAACAAGAAGGGCACCACCTGGCGCGCCCTGTCCGACGCGCGCAAGGCCGCCGTCACCAGCGCCGACGCCGCCGTCGCCCTGATGCTGGAAAACCCGTCCGTGATCAAGCGCCCGGTGCTGGTGGGCGCCGGCGCGCGCGCCCATGTCGGCTTCAACGACGCCATGTACCAGGAAATCTTCGCAGCATGAGCGCTTCCCGCACCCTTCAACTGACCGAAAAACTGCTGGGCCGCGCATCCGTGACCCCGGACGACAAAGGCTGCCAGGACCACCTGAAATCCTGGCTCGAACCGCTTGGCTTCCGCTGCGAGACCATCATCTCGGGCGATGTGACCAACCTGTGGGCGCGCAAGGGCACGGCAAGCCCGGTGCTGGTGTTTGCCGGCCATACCGACGTGGTCCCCACCGGCCCGGTCGAAAAATGGTCGTCCGAGCCGTTCTACCCGACCCAGCGCGACGGCAAGCTGTATGGCCGCGGCGCCGCCGACATGAAGACGTCGATCGCCGCCATGGTGGTCGCCTGCGAAGAGTTCCTTGCCGCCCACCCGGACCATCAGGGCTCGATCGCCTTCCTCATCACCTCCGACGAGGAAGGCCCGGCCACCGACGGCACCATCAAGGTGGTGGAACAGCTCCGGGAGCGCAACGAGCGCATCGACTACTGCATCGTCGGCGAACCGACTTCCGACCAGACCTTGGGCGACATGATCAAGAACGGCCGCCGCGGTTCGCTGTCGGGCGTGCTCACCATCAAGGGCGTGCAGGGCCACATCGCCTACCCGCAGCTGGCGAAAAACCCGATCCACCTGGCGGCGCCGGCCCTGGCCGACCTGGTCGCTGAAGTCTGGGACCATGGCAACGAGTACTACCTGCCGACGTCCTGGCAGATGTCGAACATCAAGGCCGGCACCGGCGCCAACAACGTGATCCCGGGCGATCTGCACATCGACTTCAACTTCCGCTTCTCGACCGCCTCCAGCCACGAGAGCCTGCGCCAGCGCGTGCACGCGATCCTCGACCGGCACGGCCTGGACTATGAGCTGGACTGGGTCTTGTCCGGCCAGCCTTTCCTGACCCCGCGCGGCACGCTGTCCGAAGCGCTGTGCCACGCCATCAAGGACGAAACCGGCGTCGACACCGAACTGTCGACCACCGGCGGCACCTCCGACGGGCGCTTCATCGCCCAGATCTGCCCCCAGGTGATAGAATTTGGCCCCCCGAACGCCAGCATCCACAAGATCGACGAGCACATCGAAATCCGCTACATCGATCCGCTGAAGAACATCTACCGCCGCACCCTGGAAAACCTCCTGCGCTAAGAAGAAGACTATGGATACCACCCTGTACACCACCCCGCGCGACCTGATTCGCCACGCAGTCACCCGTTTCAACAAGGCCAAGCTGTTCTTCGGCCACGGCAGCGCCGACGCCTACGACGAAGCGGCCTACCTGACCCTGCACACCCTGGCCCTGCCGCTGGACCGCCTGGAGCCGTTCATGGACGCGCGCCTGCAGCCCGAGGAAGTGGCCGACGTGCTGGCCGTGATCGAGCGCCGCGCCAGCGAGCGCGTGCCGGCCGCCTACATCACCCGGGAAGCCTGGCTGGGCACCTACAATTTCTACGTCGACGAGCGCACCATCGTGCCGCGCTCCTATATCGCGGAACTGATTCCGAACTACTTCGCGCCGTGGGTCAACGACGCCGACAACGTGTCGGACATCCTGGAGCTGTGCACCGGTTCCGGCTGCCTGGCCATCATGATGGCGGACGCCTTCCCGGATGCGCAGGTGGATGCGGTCGATATCTCCGGCGACGCGCTGGATGTGGCGCGCAAGAACGTCGAGACCTACAAGCTGGGCGAGCGTGTGAACCTGATCCAGTCGGACCTGTACGCGAACGTCCCGGCTGGCAAGAAGTACGACCTGATCATCACCAATCCGCCCTATGTGAATTCCTCGTCGATGGCCGCGCTGCCGCAGGAATACCTGCACGAACCGCAGATCGCCCTGGACGGCGGCGCCGACGGCATGGACCTGGTGCGCCAGATCGTGGCCGGCGCGGCCGAGCGCTTGAGCGACGACGGCCTGCTGATCGTGGAGATCGGCAACGAGAAGGAATTCGCGGAAGCGGCCTTCGGCCATCTGGGCCTGACCTGGCTGACCACCAGCCAAGGCGATGATATGGTGTTCCTGCTCACTGCCGACCAACTGAAAATCTGAACCGGTAAGACGGTGTCCGACCCGCAGGGTCAGGCACCGATACGCGGCCGCCGCGGGCCCAGTGCCTGACCCTGCGGGTCAGGCACTGGTTTACCGGTCTTGAAGAAAACGACCAAAAAATGATCCGCTTCACCAACGTCAGCCTGATGCGCGGCCTGAAACCGCTGCTGGAAAACGCCGACCTGACCCTGAACCCAGGCGACAAGATCGGCCTGATCGGCGCCAACGGCGCCGGCAAATCCAGCCTGTTCGCCATGCTGCGCAACGAGCTGCACCCGGACCTGGGCGACATCGACTTCCCGAAAAGCTGGCGCATGGCCTACGTGGCGCAGGAAACCCCTGCCCTGCCGCGCACCGCCATCGACTACGCCATCGACGGCGACGCCCACCTGCGCGATCTGCAGGCCGAACTGGCGCGCCTGGAAGCCTTGCCCGACTCCCCTGAGCACGGCATCGAGATCGCCCACGTGCATTCCGCCCTGGCCGACGCCGACAGCTACACCGTGCAGTCGCGCGCCGAGCAGTTGCTACTGGGCCTGGGCTTCTCGCTGGAACAGATGCAGCAGCCGGTGGCCAGTTTCTCCGGCGGCTGGCGCATGCGCCTGAACCTGGCGCAGGCGCTGATGTGCCCCTCCGACCTGCTGCTGCTGGACGAGCCGACCAACCACCTGGACCTGGACGCCATCATCTGGCTGGAAGACTGGCTGAAGCGCTACCCGGGCACCCTGATCATCATTTCCCACGACCGCGATTTCCTCGACGAGATCGTCAACGTGATCGTGCACATCGACGAGCGCAGGCTGAAGCGCTACTCGGGCAACTACTCGGGCTTCGAGCGCCAGCGCGCCGCCCACCTGGTGCTGCAGGCGTCGGCCATCGAGAAGCAGCAGCGCGCCCGCGCCCACCTGCAATCGTTCATTGACCGCTTCAAGGCCAAGGCCACCAAGGCGCGCCAGGCGCAGAGCCGCATGAAGCAGCTGGCCAGGATGGAAGAACTGGCGCCGCTGCGCGCGGCCGCCGAATTCAGCTTCGAATTCCGCGACCCGGTCAGCGCACCGAACCCGCTGCTGGTGATGGAGGACGTCGACTGCGGCTACCACACCGAGCAAGGCGACAAGACCATTGTGCGCGGCGTGACCTTCTCCCTGGTGCAGGGCCAGCGTATCGGCCTGCTGGGCGTCAACGGCGCCGGCAAGTCGACCCTGATCAAGACCATCGCCGGCGACATCGACCCGCTGACGGGCACCGCCACCACCGGCAAGGGCCTGGTGATCGGCTACTTCGCCCAGCACCAGGTGGAGATGCTGCGCCACGACGAATCGCCGCTGTGGCACCTGCAGAAAATGGCGCCGACCGTGCGCGAGCAGGAACTGCGCAACTTCCTGGGCAGCTTCAACTTCCCGGGCGATATGGTGAGCAGCAAGATCGCCCCGTTCTCCGGCGGCGAAAAGGCGCGCCTGGCGCTGGCCCTGATCGTGTGGCAGCGTCCCAACCTCCTGCTGCTGGACGAACCGACCAACCACCTGGACCTGGAAACGCGCGAAGCGTTGACCGACGCGCTGGCCCAGTTCGAAGGCACGCTGCTGGTGGTCTCGCACGACCGCCACCTGCTGCGCGCCACCACCGAGCAGTTCATCATCGTCGAGAGCGGCCGCCTGCGCGAGTTCGACGGCGACCTGGATGAATACAAGGACTGGCTGCTGCAGACCAAGCTGGCCAAGCCGTCCGCCGCAGTGCCAGCCGCCGGCGCCGGCGCCGCGGCGCCGGACGCCTCCCCGGCCGACCGCAAGGAGCAAAAGCGCCTGGAAGCCGAACAGCGCCAGCGCCTGTCGGCCCAGCGCAAGCCGCTGGAAAACCGCCTGAAGAAGGTGGAAGCCGCCATGGCCCAGCGCAGCGGGCAGAAAGCCACGATCGACGCCGCCCTGGCCGATCCCGCCCTCTACGAAGCGGACCAGAAGGCCAAGCTGAAAACCCTGCTGGCCGACCAGGTCGAATGCAGCAAGGCGCTGGAAGAGCTGGAAGGCGAATGGCTTGAGCTTCAGGAGCAGCTGGAAGCGCTGGCCGCCTGACGCTGGCGCGCCGTGCCGCGCACCGCCATCAGGCGGTCGATATCGAGCATGATCAGGCGGCGCCCGCCCAGCTCCCCCATCCCCAGCAGGTAGTCCACCTCGCCGCCCGCCAGCGGCAGCGGGTGGACCGCCGACGCCGGCAAGCTCACCAGGTCGGTCACCCCATCCGTCACCATGCCCATCACGCAGGTCGACAGCTTCAGGATGATGACGTCGATGCGCGGATCGTGCACCGGCGGACGCGGGCCGAACGCCACGCGCATGTCGACGATGGGCATGATCACCCCGCGCGACAAAGCCACCCCCGCCACGATCTCGCCGCCCGCGGCCACCCGCTCGAGCGCGCTCAAGGGGCGCAGCTCCTGCACGCGGCGGTAGTCCAGCGCATATTCCAGGCCGCCCAGGCGGAACGTCAGGTACTGTCGCAGGTCGGCTTCCATATTGCTCCTCTGATTCCACGGATACGCTGTACCATCGTACCGTTACGCAACAGCAAGCATGTTGCGCATCCTCAAAGGAAGCCGCCTGGGCTACAATGCTTGCATAACAATTGCCGGGAATGCCTCCATGTACCAATGGTTGAAGCGATTGCTCGCCAAACCTGACAACGGCCCGCAAGCGGCGGCGGCAACTGCCGCGCCGGCGCCACAACGGCCTTCCCCGCCGCCGGCCCCGGCACCGGTGCGCTCGCCCGCGCTCGAAGGCGGCCCCGATTTCGAACAGAAAGACCTGGTCAATTCCGCCTTCCAGCGCTGGCTGTTTGCCCTGCCCGAGCGCGAATTCCTGGACGCCACCGCGCCCGAAGGCCGCGTGCTGCACGAGCTGATCCTGGCCGCCCAGTCGGGCCACAACGCGGCCGACATGCTGCGCCGCATGCCCGGCGTCATCCCGCAGCTGCTGCAAAGCCTGCGCAGCGAGAATTTCGCCGGCGCCGACATCGCGCGCAAGATTTCCAACGACCTGGTGCTGGTGGGCTCGGTGCTGCGCCTGGCCAATGCGGCGATCCAGAACAGCGGCGAGCCGACCACCATCCACAGCGTCGAACACGCCGTCATCGTGGTCGGGCAGGAAGGCTTGCGCCACCTGGTCACCTCGGTCGCCTTCCGTCCGATCATCGACCTGAACTCGGGCCACTACACCAAGCTGCTGGCGCCGCGCATCTGGACGCAGTCGGAGAAAAGCGCCGTCGCCTGCCGCATGCTGGCGCCGGAATTCGGGGTCGACCCGTTTGAAGCCTTCCTGGCGGGACTGGTGTTCAATTCGGGCCTGCTGACGGCGCTACGGGTGATGGACAGCGTCAACGCCGGCCCCGGCGACCTGGGCTCGGCCACCTTCCGCGCCCGCCTAGCCAGCGAGGCCATTGGCATTTCCGCCGGCATCTCGGAAGCCTGGAGCTTCCCGCCCGCCGTCACCGTGGCCATCCGCGAGCAGGCCAGCACGCGCAAGGGCGGCATCGCGTCGCCGATGGGGCGCGTGCTGGCCGTGGGCGACTATCTCGCGAAAGTGCGCATGCTGCAGTCCAATAATGCGCTGAACGACACGGAACACAACCTGTTCCACGACCTGCCCATCGGCGCCATGCCCTGTTACGCTGCAATTTGAAAGCGGGGAATGTCCGATTGCCAGAGCTGACCCCGGCTTTCATGCCGCACCCGCGCTCCAGTCGATCATGCCGGCGCTGCCGACGAACAGGGGCTGCTGCTGCCCCAGCGGGGCGCGTACGCGCAGCTTGACTTCCTTGGGCGGCAGCAGGTAGGCCGGGCCCAGGTCCGGGTTGAACACCAGTGTGCGCACCACCATGTCGCCGGCCACCTGCCGCACCGTGCAGCGCGCGCTGCCCATGACCGCCAGTTTTTGCCGGTAGACGTGCTCGCCCAGCTCCTGCTCTTTCTGCTGCGCGGCCTGGGCTTCCTTCATCTGCACCTGCAGCCGCGCCACCATCTTCAGCGAGGGCCCGACTTTCTGCGCCATTTTCTGGAACAGCACCAGCTGCTCCTGGTTCAGCGTCACTTCCTGCTTGCGCACCTTGCTGGCCAGCTGCAGGTAGTTGCGGATCTCCTGCTCCGCCGTGATGCTGTCCATCTGCGCCTTGCAGCGCTCGGCCTGCTGTTCATGCTTGCCGGCGCGCGCCGCGCATTCGGCCAGCTTCTCGTCGTATTTGGCGGTGTCCGGCACCATCACGTGCAGCTGCATTTCGGCCTGCTTGCGCGGACCGGCGCTGTCGATCTCGATGCGCCGCGCCGCGATGGCGCAGCCGGCCGCCAGCTTGATCAGCACTTCTTCGGCCATGATCTCGCAATTGTAAGCCTCGGTTATCACAACGCGGGTACCGGTAATCACGCAGTTCTGCGCCTTGCCCAGCACCACCTCGCCCTGCTTTGCCTGCAGCAGCGCGCCCGAGGCCACGCCCGCCACCCGGATATCGCCGTCGGCGTTGGACGCGCTGCCGCCCATCAGGTTCTTCTGCAGCGCGATGGTGCCGCCGCGCGAGCTGATATTGCCGAAGACGTCGGCGTGCACCGTGATATTGCCGCCCTCCACGGTGCGCTGCTCCTGGATTTCGCCGAATTCCTCGTAGTCGCCGTCCAGTTTCAGGTTGCCCGTGGTGCGCGCCGACACGCCTTCGCGGCTGATGATCTTGGGGCCGATGGAAATGCGCTGGCTCTTGCTGTCGACGTTGATGAAGCCTTCCGTCGACGACACCAGGTAATCGATGCCGTCATGGTGTTCGACCAGCGTGCCCTCGCCGGCCACGCTGACCAGCTCGACGTCGCGCGCCGCCGGCGGCTCGAGCAGAATGCCGGACAGCTCGAAGCCGCGCGTGCCCGGCGCCGGCGGTTCGCGCCGCAGCAGGCGCATGCCCGCCTTCACCTGCGGGAAGCGGTTCTGGAAGGTGTGCATATCGAAGCGGCCGTTGGCCAGCAGACGCGGCGCGTTGGAGCGGTGAATGCTTTCGGACACCTCCACGATGGCGGCGTCGCGCCCCGGCGCCGCCGGCAGCTTGCGCGCCACCACCAGGCGCGCCACCTTGCGGCTGGCGATGGCCTCGCGCACGACCGCGGCATCGATGCCGAAGCGCACGCCCTTGCTCCACAAGTCGGCGACGAATTCGCCGAAGTCGAGCTGGGCCGGCACCGGCGGAATCCCCACCACATCGATGAACACCGGTTCGAAGTAATATTCCGCCTCGCCGCCGACGATGCGCACCGATTTGTACAGTTCGCGCCGGGCGGCGGGAAACGCCACGATAGCGTCGGCAAAACGCCACAGCGGCTGGCCTTTCATGCCGTCCGGCAGCTCCGGCCCGGCGCCGTACAGGGCGCGGATGAAGACCCCGTAATCGAGGCCGCGGAAACAGGCACCGGACAGGAACACTTGGTTGGCAGCGCCCTGCAGCGAGGCCGCTGGGGCTTCCGCCTTGAAATAGACGCCATCGGCGCGCTGAACCAGCGACGATGGCAGATCGCCGGCCGCCGCGGCGGCCGTGGCAGCATCTGCAGGCACCATGTCTCCCGATTGGTATTCTTCGGCCATTGTACGGCTAGGCTACACCGGCCTCAACCTGGGCGGCGCCCTGCCAGTTGACGCTGCCATGGGCGCCGGCAAAGATGGCCTGGCTGTCGCCCCGCGGGCCGCGCAGCAGGGCCTTATAGTCCTTGGGCTGCCCCATGAAATGGGCGGCCGCCGCTTCGCCCAGGGGCAAGGTGCGCACCAGCACTTCGCCGTCGACCATGCTGATGCGCACCGAGGAACGGACCGCCGCCTCACGCGTCAGGGCCTCCAGCGCGTCGCGCCGGGCGCGGGCCCCGCTCAGGGCCTCCTCGCCCAGCTTGATCGATTGCAGCAGCTGGCCGAGCGCCTTGATCTGCGGCGCCACCGCGGCCGCCACCTTTTTCAGATGCGGCACCTGGGCCGGGGTCAGGTGGATCTCGCCCTTGCGCAGCTTTTCCGTCAGCGTCAGGTAACTGCGCACCTCGGCCAATCCGTTCAGGCGCGCGTGCTCGGCGCTCCAGGCGGCGATTTTCGCCGCGTGCCCGGCCACCTCGTGTTGCAGCGCCGCCAGCTCGGCCTCATGGCCGGCGACGTCGTTCACCACCACGTAGACGAACATTTCGGTGCTCTTGCGCGGGCCGGCGCTTTCAATCGCCACGCTGCGCCCGGCGACGGCGCAGCCGATGGCCAGTTCCATGACGACTTCGTCGGCAAAGATCTCGCAATTGGAGGCCTCCGCGATCACCACCCTGGGGGCGCTGATCACGCAGCTTTCGGCCCGGCCCTTGATGGTCACGGTGCCGCAGGCGGTTTGGATGGCCGCCCCCGACGCCACGCCGTCGACGCGAATATCGCCTTTGGCGTTGATCGCCTTGCCGCCCACCAGGTTGCGGCCCAGGATGATGGTGCCGCCGCTGGAGTGGATATTGCCGAACACATCGCCGTGCACGGTGATGTCGCTGCCGTTAACGTCGCGCAGCTCCTGCACGTCGCCAAATTCCTCGAAAGCGCCCATCAGCTCCAGGTTGCCGGTGGTGCGCCCCGACACCCCTTCGCGGCTGATGATCTTGTCGCTCAGCGCCACCTGACCGCTCTTCGGGTCCACATTCAGGAAGCCTTCGCGCGCCGCCACCAGGAACTCGCCGTCCGGCTCGCGCGCGATCAGGGTACCCTCGCCGGCAAAGCGGGCGAAATCAACGTCCTTGGGCGCCAGCGCGGCCAGCGGCTGGCCAGCGATATTGCGGCCCGGCGCGCCCGGCACGCCGGGCAGCTTTTGCAGCAGGCGCATGCCCTGCTTGATCTGCGGGAAGCGGTTCTGGAAGCTGGTCAGGTCGACCGTGCCGTCGGCGCGCTGGCGCGGCGCGTCGCTGCGGTGCAGTTCGGCAGCCAGCTCCACCACGCGCGCATCCTGCGCCGGGGTCGGCTCCAGCTCGAGCGCGGCGGCCACCCGCTCGCCCTTGGGCGCGGCCAGGGCGGCGCGGATGGCCGCCACCTGCAGGCCGAAACGCACATTCTTTTGCCACATATCGGCGACGAACTCGTCGAAGTCGAGCTGGGCCTGGCGCTCGGGCAGCAAGGTGCCGTCCGGCAACTCCTCGGCCGGCAGGAAAATCGGTTCAAAGAAGTATTCGGCCTCGCCGTCGCGCAGCTTGACGTTGCGGTACAGGGACTTGCGCAGGGCCGGGAACGGCTCCAGCCGCTCGGCCACGCGCAGCAGCAGGTCGGCGCTGGGCGCCAGCTCCGGCCCCACGCCGTACAGGGCGCGCGCCAGCACCGGGTAATCCAGGCCGCGCAGCACCAGGCCGCCGCGGAACAGGGCATCGACCGCGGCGGTCAGTTCGGGCGCCAGCAGGCGCGCGTCGAGAAAGACGCCATCGGGTCGCCGGACCACGCCGGCCGGCAGCGTGCCGGTGTCATCCTGTAATGCGGTGTGGGACAAAGCTCCTCCTCCAGTGCCCTGAGTATGGGCGCGCCCGGGCACATTGTCTTGCGGGCAATCAATATTACACGCAAAACATCAAATTTCGGAGGCTTTTGGCGCCAGGCGCTTGCTTGGCGTTACGTAAATGTCACACTTCAGCGCCGCGGCGGCAGGGAATAGACCTGTTGGCCCGCCTCATTGATCTGGCGGCGCAGGTCGCGGCGTTCGTCGGGGGTCATGCGGCCCATGCGGCGCGAGGCGTCGCCGTTATCGCGGTATTCTTCCATGCGGCGCCGTTCTTCCTGGCGCGCTTCGCGGGCTTCATACTGGCGCGCGTCCCGCTCTTCGGCCCAGCGGTTGTCGCGCCGCGCTTCCCTTGGCTGCGGCTGAATGTTCTGCCGTTCCGACTGCGCCTGCGCGCTGGCCGCCAGGGTGCAGCACAGGCTGGCGCACAATGCTGCCGCAGCCGCTTTGCCCAATCCCATTTTTGCACCAAGTTTCATCGCGGTCCTCGTCGTACTAGCCGTATCCATGCCCGCAGTGTATGCGCTCCCACTATCGATAGTAAGTGCGGCGGGGTAAAGTTTGTAAGAATTTGTAATGAGTTTTCACCGGTATGGCGCCGGCGCTGAATATGACGTTACCATAGCGACATGCATCTGACAATTCAACAAGCTCACACTCCCCTATGAATACCACCACTACCCCTCCAGCGGCCGCCGGCGGCCAGTCGGGCCACCAGGCCAAGATCATGGTGGTGGACGACGACGTCCGCCTGCGCGACCTGTTGCGCCGCTACCTGACCGAGCAAGGCTTCAACGTCGTCACCGCCGAAAACGCCACCGCCATGAACAAGCTGTGGCTGCGCGAGCGCTACGACCTGCTGGTGCTGGACCTGATGCTGCCCGGCGAAGACGGCCTGTCGATCTGCCGCCGCCTGCGCGGCGCCGGCGACCAGACCCCGATCATCATGCTGACCGCCAAGGGCGAGGACGTGGACCGCATCGTCGGCCTGGAAATGGGCGCCGACGACTACCTGCCCAAGCCCTTCAATCCGCGCGAGCTGGTGGCCCGCATCGGCGCCGTGCTGCGCCGCAAGCAGCCCGACGAAATCCCGGGTGCGCCGTCGGAAC
The DNA here is from genome assembly GCF_000425385.1 of Pseudoduganella violaceinigra DSM 15887. Lineage (GTDB taxonomy): Bacteria > Pseudomonadota > Gammaproteobacteria > Burkholderiales > Burkholderiaceae_D > Rugamonas > Rugamonas violaceinigra. The sequence continues at coordinate 184,254 of NZ_KE384358.1, forward strand.
ATCCGCAATCGTTCGAGTTCGGCCAGTTCGTGCTGGACCTGGGCACCCGCACCCTGAAAAAGAACGGCGAGACCGTGCCCCTGACCACCGGCGAATTCTCGGTGCTGAAAGTGTTTGCGCGCCATGCGCGCCAGCCGCTGTCGCGCGAAAAGCTGATGGAACTGGCGCGCGGCCGCGAGTACGAGGTGTTCGACCGCAGCCTGGACGTGCAGATTTCCCGCCTGCGCAAGCTGATCGAGCCGGACCCGTCCAGCCCGCTGTACATCCAGACCGTGTGGGGCCTGGGCTATGTCTTCATCCCTGAGGGCCAGCCACGCTGATTCCGCACCGCCGATGACATTCCGCCTGCCGCGCCCGGCGTCGCTGACCAGCGGCCTGTTCTGGCGCACCTTCCTGTTGCTGAGCGTGCTGACCACGCTCTCCATGTCCGCCTGGTTCGGCATGGTCAACTACGTCCAGCGCGAACCGCTGGCGCAGCAGACCGCCGCCCAGGTGGTGTCGGTGGTCACCATCACGCGTGCCGCCCTGACCCACTCCGCCACCGACCTGCGGCGCGAGCTGCTGTTCGAGCTGGTGTCGAACGAAGGCATCCGCGTCTTCACCATGGAAGACGACGACGAGGTTGCCGCGGCGCCGAACACCGGGCTGATGGCCGATATCCAGAGCCTGGTCAAGGCCAAGCTGGGCCCGGACACCCGCTTTTCCTCGGAAGTGAACGGCGTGCCCGGCTACTGGGTCAGCTTCAAGATCGCCGATGACCGCTACTGGCTGATGCTCGAGCGCGAGCGCCTGCAGGGCCCGGTTGAGTGGCTGGGCTGGGCCGGCGTGGTATCCGTGGTGTCCCTGCTGGGCGCGGCCCTGATTTCCAGTCTGATCAACCTGCCGCTGCAACGCCTGACCGCCGCCGCCCGCGAAATCGCCCAGGGCCGCCGGCCCGAACCGCTGCCCGAAGTCGGCCCGCAGGAAGTGCGCCAGGCCAACCGCTCCTTCAACCAGATGGTGGACGACCTGCAGCAGGTCGAATCGGACCGCGCCGTGATCCTGGCCGGCATTTCGCACGACCTGCGCACCCCGCTGGCGCGCATGCAGCTGGAAGTGGAAATGGCCAACCTGTCGCAGGAGGCGCGCGAAGGCATGCAGTCCGATATTGCGCAGATGGATGCCATCATTGCCCAGTTCCTGGACTACGCCAAGCCGACTGAAGCGGCCAGCTTCATCAATGTGAATATGGCTGAGCTGCTATCGGACTGCGCGCATGAAGCGGGCCGGCACGCCGATGTGACGGTGACGGCGGAGCTGCCGGAACACGCCCATGTGCTGGGCAATGCCACCGACCTCAAGCGCGTAATCGCCAACCTGGTGGAAAACGCGCGGCGCTACGGCAAGACGCCCGGTTCCGACCTGGCCGAGATCGATATCAAATGCAGCGTGCGCGGCATGCATACCGCCAAGCGGGTGGTGGTGGAGGTGCAGGACCATGGCGTCGGCGTGCCAGAGGACCAGATTGCGCAGCTGCTGAAGCCGTTTACCCGGCTCGATACGGCGCGCGGGCAGGCCAATGGGGCGGGCCTGGGGCTGGCGATTGTCGACCGCGTGCTGTCACGCCATGAGGCTGAGCTGGAGGTTGCCAACCGGGAAGGTGGCGGGCTCAAATTTACGATCACCTTGCGGGCGCTTTAAAACCGCCTGCCCAGCCATCGGGCTTGCCGCTTCCAGGCCTTGCCTCGACCGGAAATGGCCGGGATAAAAAATTTTGTAATCGTGTCGATCTGGCGCCGCGCCGTTCGTCGTGGGAATATGGAGGCCGCAGATAGCGTCCTCTTTCCTCAACTACGAATGGAGAATGACCATGACTGTCAAAGCGATCCCAGAAGGTATGCGCACGATCACCCCTCACCTCGTTTGCGAGGGCGCCGCCGCCGCCATTGATTTCTACAAGAAAGCGTTCAATGCCGTCGAAAATTCCCGCATGCCGGCGCCGGACGGCCGCATCATGCACGCCCAGATCCAGATTGGCGACTCCGTCATCATGCTGGTCGACGATTTCCCCGACCATGGCTGCTTCGGTCCCAAGAAACTGAATGGCACGCCGGTCACGATCCATCTGTATGTGCCCGACGTGGACGCGACCTACGCCCAGGCCGTCAAGGCCGGCGCCACGGCCAAGATGCCGCCGGCCGACATGTTCTGGGGCGACCGCTACGGCGTGCTGATCGATCCGTTCGGCCATTCCTGGTCCGTCGCCACCCACAAGCGCGACCTGACGCCCGAACAGATGGAACAGGGCATGAAGGAAATGATGAGCAACGCGCCCGACTGCGCCAAAGCGTGAGGAAAGGAACAGCCACCATGCGATTCATGCTCATCGTAAAAGCCACCCCGGAATCCGAGGCCGGCAAGATGCCCAAAACCGAACTGCTTGAAGCGATGGGCAAGTTCAACGAAGAACTGGTCAACGCCGGCGTGCTGCTGGCCGGCGAAGGCTTGCACCCCAGCTCGCGCGGCGCCCGCGTGCATTTCTCGGGCAGCCAGCGCACCGTGGTCGACGGCCCGTTCTCGGAAACCAAGGAACTGATCGCCGGCTTCTGGCTGATTCAGGTAAAGTCGCTGGCCGAAGCCATCGAATGGGTCAAGCGCTGCCCCAATCCGATGGAAAGCGACTCCGATATTGAAATCCGCCAGGTCTTCGAGGCCGAGGATTTCGGCGCCGAATTCACGCCCGAACTGCGTGAACAGGAAGCGCGTATCGCCAGCAAAATCGCAGCGCCTGTTTAAAGGAGAGTGAGATGCAGTACATGGTCATCCGCAAGGCCGACGCCACGTCGGAACTGGACAGCTTCCCGTCCGCTGAACTGGTGCAGGCCGTGCCGGGGGCCAAGTGGCTGCGTCCCAGCGCCGACGGCGGCCTGCGCATGCGCCGCCGCGACGGGCAATGGCTGTACGAGGAAGGCCCGTTCGCCGACGTCAGCGTGGCCGGCTTCACCTTCATCGAGGCGGAAGACCGCCGCGCCGCCAGCGAACTGGCGGCGCGCTGGCCCTCGGCCGATGCCGAAGGCAGCGCCACGGTCGAAGTGCGCGAAGCCGGCTGTCCCGGCGGCTGCGTCGGCTTCGACACCGGCAAGGCGCCGCAGCATGGCGCCTGGGCCATCCTGCTGCGCTCGGACCCGGTGGCGGAGCAGGATCTCGAACCGCCCACCGTGGTGATCGACATCATGAACCGCGCCAACAACGCCGGCATCGCGGCCGGGATTGCGCTGTCCGGCGAGGGGCTGAAGTCCACCGCGCGCGGCGCGCGCGTCCAATTCAGCGGCGGCAAGCCCTTGATCACCGACGGTCCCTTCGCCGAAGTGAAGGAACTGATCGCCGGCTATTGGGCGCTCGACGTGGCGACGCGCGACGCGGCGATTGCCTGGGTCAAGTCCTATCCCTACCCTCACCCGGGCGATATGGAAGTGGAGCTGCGCAAGGTCGCGCTCTAAGAGGCCGTTTCAACATGGGCGTGGCTAGGCGCAGCGACGAAGGCAGTGCGCCTGCACGGCAAGCAGCTGCCACATCGCCATGGCCGTTTTGAACGGCCTCTAAGCGCGCGCCGCGGTGGAAGCGCGCAGCACCAGCTGCGCGTTGATCACCGTCAGCGCTTCGGCTTGGTTGCCCTCGATGGTGGCGATCAGTTTCCGCATCGCCGCCGCCCCCATATGCTCGCTGTGCAGGTCCACGCTGGTGAGCGCCGGCGAGGCGAAACTGCCGAACTGGATATTGTCGAAGCCGACCACGGAGATATCTTCCGGCACGCGGAAGCCCAGCACCTGCGCGGCTTTCATGAAGCCCAGCGCCAGCAGGTCGTTGAAGCAAACCAGGGCATCGGGCGGCTGGCGGCCCAGCAGGATCGCGGAACACAGCTTCTCTCCGGCCGCGGCCGTCGGCGCTTCGGCATCGAACACATTCAGCTCCAGTCCCTGCGCATCGAGGGCCTCGCGCACGCCCGCCATGCGCTCGCGGTCGCGGCGCGAATTGGAGAATCCCATATAGGCGTAACGCTGGTGGCCTTGCGACAGCAAATGGCGCGTGACCATGTACGCCCCCAGCTGGTCGTCGCTGGCCACGGCGGGCAGCTTGATCAGGTCCGGGCGGCCGAAAAATACCGCGGGACGATCCAGGGCCAGCAGCCATCCCAGCTCTTCCTCCGGGGTGCGCGAGTAGACGATCATGCCATCCACCCGGCGGCTCAAGGCTTCCAGCAACTGGCGTTCGCGCTCCGGGGTTTCCTCGGTGTCGACCAGGAGCAAGGTGTAGCCATGGTCCTGCGCCACGCGGTTGGCGCCTTTCACCACGCTGGCGTAATGGGGATTCGTGATATCGAGCACCGACAGGCCGATGGCCTTGGTGCGGCCGGTGATCATCGACTGCGCCATCGGGTTGGAGCGGTAGCCCAGTTCCTCGATCACGCTGGAAATGCGGGCCTCGACGGCCGGCGAGAAGCGCTGCGTAGCGTTGACGAACTTGGAAACCGTGGCGGTGGAGACGCCTGCGGCGGCCGCCACATCCCGGATGGTCGCTACGCTCTTCTTCATCGGACGTGTCATTATTGTAAAAGTTGTCGAGTGTATCACGCGATGCCGGCCATGGTGGTAAAGTGGCGGCATGAACGACAACAGCATCCACCGCGCCATCGACGCCGTCTGGCGCATTGAAGAAGCGAAGATCATCGCCGTCCTGACGCGCATGCTGCGCGACGTGGCGCTGGCCGAGGAAATGGCGCAGGACGCGCTGGTCAGCGCGCTGGAAACCTGGCCGGAAAACGGCACGCCCGACCGCCCGGCCGCCTGGCTGATGCAGGCGGCCAAGAACAAGGCGCTCGACTACCTGCGCCACCAGAAACTGGTGCGGGAAAAAGAACCCGAACTGACTTACGAAATTGAAGGCTTGCTGCAGGACGCCGCGCCCGACCTGGAACGCGAGCTGGACGACAATATCGGCGACGACCTGCTGCGCCTGATCTTCATCTCCTGCCACCCGGTGCTGACCATGGAGGCGCGCGTGGCCCTGACCCTGCGCCTGCTGGGCGGCCTCACCACCGACGAAATCGCACGCGCCTTCCTCGCCTCGGAAACCACGGTGGCGCAGCGCATCGTGCGCGCAAAACGCACCCTGGGCGAGGCCAAGGTGCCGTTCGACGTGCCGCGCGGCGCCGAGCTGGAGGAGCGCCTGGGCGCCGTGCTGCAAGTGATCTACCTGGTCTACAACGAAGGCTATTCCGCCAGCGCGGGCACCGACTTGATGCGCCCCGCCCTGTGCAACGAAGCGCTGCGTCTGGGGCGCATCCTGGCCGAACTGGCGCCGGGCGAGCCGGAGGTGCATGGACTGGTGGCGCTGATGGAAATCCAGTCGTCCCGCTTGCGCGCCCGCACCGACGCGCAAGGCAAGCCGGTGCTGCTGCTGGAGCAGGACCGCACACGCTGGGACCAGTTGCTGATCCGGCGCGGGCTGGCGGCGCTGGAACGCGCGCAGCGCCTCGGCCGCGTACCGGGGCCCTACCTGCTGCAGGCGGCCATCGCCTCCTGCCACGCGCGCGCGCGCCGCGCCGAGGATACGGACTGGCAGCAGATTGCGGACCTGTATTTGGCGCTGGCGACCCGGGCGCCCTCGCCCGTCGTGGAATTGAACCGTGCCGTGGCGCTTTCCATGGCGTATGGGCCGGAGGTTGGCCTGGAGCTGGTGGACCAGCTGGTCGATGAGCCGGCGCTGAAGCAGTACCACCTGCTGCCGAGTGTGCGGGGCGATTTCCTGTTCAAGCTGGCGCGGATGGCGGAGGCGCGCACGGAATTCGAGCGGGCCGCGGCCTTGACGCAGAATGAGCAGGAGAAGCAGTTGTTGCTGGCGCGGGCGGCAGCTTGCTAAAGCCGGTAAACCGGGGTCAGGCTCAAGGGTCTGACCCCGTCTGCGGCACGGCTATCGGTTTCGGTTGTGCGTCTTTGATGTTGATCATTCCAACCCATACTTCCCGGTTCTAGGCACGCTCCAGCAGCCCATCCCCCCGCGTCCGCCGATACCGGGGCAATTCATCGCCAATATGTTCCCAATGCAGCCGGTAATCGGCAAAGGTATGGTCTTGGGGCGGCAAGGCTTCGGGGTCATCCAGGCTGCAGGTGGTCACATCCATTTCCCATGGCGTTCGCTCATCCGCAAAACTCAGCTGCGTCCCGCACAGGCCGCACAGCTCGCGCCTCACGCCGGGACTCGAGTGAAACACCGCGGGCTGGCCCCGCACATAGCGGAATTGCGCCAGGGGCACGCTGAACCAGGCCACCCCGGGCGCCCCGCACAAGCGGCGGCACATGGAACAATGGCACCAGGTGCAGTGCAAGGCCGGCCCACCCGCCTCATAGCGCACCGCACCGCAAAAACAGCCGCCCGTGTACATGGGGAATCCCCCTATTCCAGCATTTTGGTCATGAGCAGCTCCGCCGAGCCGTAGCCGTACAGCGAATCGCTCTCCAAGCCCTCTGTATCGTATGGCACGGACACTTCGCGTTCCGGCTTGGCCGGATCGTCGCCATACGTCGCCTGCCAGGCGCGCCGCAGCGCATCGGCGCGGCGGATGAACATCGGCACCGGCCAGTCGCCGCGCTGGAAGCCCAGCATATTGCCGATCACCGGCCAGCGGCCATTGGCCACCGCGATGTCGCCGGTGCGGATCACCTTCAGCGCATCGTTCGCCGACAACTGCTGCACGTCCGCCAAGGTCGGCAGCGTCCATTGGGTCGGCCCGAACAGGTAGGCCAGCATGACCTTGCCCTGGGGCGACAGGCGCGCCACCATGCCAGTGGCATACCCGCCATTTCTGAGCGGAATGGCAAACCAGCTGCCCTCCCGGTACGGCTGCAACCTCATCGACTTCCTTTCCGTAGCTACTCGTAATGAAACTGCGCCGCGATCGGACCTGCCTTGAACAGCGCTTCCTTCATTTCCTTGTCCAGCTTCGGGTCGCGCCGGCGCACCCATTCGAGCAGCATCGCGATCTGCTTGCGCGTGGCATCGCGATGGCTGGCCATGACCAGCTTCAGCTCGGGATCGGTGCAGGTTTCGATGCGCTGGTTTTGCAGATCCAGCATCTCGATTTTTTCACTCAGCGACGTCAACGCCCGGTGCATATCCAGCACCTGGGCATTCAGGTAATCGCGCGGCTCGACCACGTGTTCTTGTGTCATCTCACTCTCCTTAGGCATGCGGGTTCACGCATTTTCAGCCTGCGGCGTGGATTTCTCAAGTGTAGCAACCGCTGCCGCGGGGTGTCGCACGGCTGGGCCCGATTTACGCGATAATGCCGGGCACTATGCAAAACTTTGAATTCCACAATCCTACCCGCGTCATCTTCGGCGTGGGCCAGATTGCCTCCTTGGCAAAACATATTCCCGCCGACGCCCGCGTGCTGATGCTCTACGGCGGCGGCAGCATCAAGACGAACGGCACGTACGATGAGGTGCGTGCCGCCCTGGCCGGCCACACCGTGCTGGAATTCGCCGGCATCGAAGCCAATCCGCAATTCACAACGCTGATGAAAGCGGTGGAGCTGATCCAGCGCGAGCGGATCGACTTCCTGCTGGCGGTCGGCGGCGGCTCTGTTGTCGACGGCACAAAATTCGTTGCCGCCGCTGCGATGTACCAAGGCGACGCCTGGGACATCCTGAAAATCGGCGGCAAGGCCGTGCAGGCGGCCATGCCTTTCGGCGCCGTGCTGACCTTGCCGGCCACCGGCTCGGAGATGAATAGCGCCAGCGTGATCAGCCGCGCGGAAACCCAGGAAAAGCGCGGCTTCATGAGCCCCCATGTGTATCCGCGCTTCTCCGTGCTCGATCCTGCCAAGACCCTGACGCTGCCGCTGCGCCAGGTCGGCAACGGCGTGGTCGACGCCTTTGTCCACACCACCGAGCAATACCTGACCTATCCGGCCGACGCGCCGGTGCAGGACCGCTTTGCCGAAGGCTTGCTGCAAACCCTGCTGGAACTGGGCCCGCAAGTGCTGGCGCGGCCGGACGACGTGGCGGCGCGCGCCAATATCATGTGGACCGCCACCATGGCCCTGAACGGCCTGATCGGCGTCGGCGTGCCGCAGGACTGGGCCACCCACGGCGTCGGCCACGAACTGACCGCCCTGTTCGGGCTGGACCACGCGCAGACGCTGGCGATTGTCCTGCCGGGCATCCTGCAGATCCGCCGCGACGCCAAGCGCGGCAAACTGCTGCAGTACGCCGAGCGCGTCTGGGGCCTGCGGGGCGACCGGGCCACGGACGAGGAACGCATCGACGCCGCCATCGGCAACACGCGCGCCTTCTTCGAGCAAATGGGCGTGCCGACCCGCCTGTCCGGCTACGGCCTGGGCCCGGAAGCGATCGACGCCGTCGTGGCCGCGCTGGAAACGGCCGGCATGACTGGACTGGGTGAGCGCCACGACATCACGCCTGCCGACGTGCGCAAGGCCCTGCAACTAAGCCTGTAGTACAATACCGCCTCGCTAGGGGTCCTCGCGCATGTGCGCGGGGTGAGAAATACCCTCCGAACCTGATCTGGATAATGCCAGCGAAGGAAAGCGCAGATGGATGAAGCCCCACCCGGGCTTCGCGTGCTCTCCCGCCGGCGCATACGCACAGCAAGAGCACATTCATGAACCATACCCGCCTCACTCTGGCCGCACTGGCCGTCGCTTCCGCCTTCGCCCCTGCCGCTTTCGCGCAGGAGCAGAAAATGACCGAAGTGGTCATCACCGCCAACCGCGCCGCCGCCGAGCGCTCCTCGCTCGCCGGCTTCAGCGAACAGCCTTTGCTGCAGACCCCCGCCTCGGTCGGCGTGCTGACCCGCGAGCAGATGCAGGACCTGAACATCCGCAGCACCACCGACGCGGCGAAATTCGACGCCAGCATCGGCGACGCCTACAACGCCGTCGGCTACGCGGAGCAGTTCTCGATCCGCGGCTTCAAGCTCGATAATGCAAACTCCTACCGCAAGGACGGCCACGCGATTTCCGGCGACACCCAGATCCCGCTGGAAAACAAGGAAAACATCGAAGTGCTGCGCGGCCTGGCCGGCCTGCAGATGGGCGTTGCCGCACCGGGCGGCATCGTCAACTATGTGACCAAGCGCCCGACCGACAGCAATCTGCGCTCGGTACTGCTGGAAGTGAGCGAACGCGGCTCCGTACTGGGCACCGTGGACCTGGGCGGCCGCTTCGAAGACCGCCGCTTCGGCTACCGCATCAACGCCGCCGGCGAGCGCATGCGCTCCATCATCAAAGGTGCCGACGGCCACCGCAGCTTTGTCTCCGGCGCCGTCGACTTCCGCATCAGCCCCCAGGCCCTGCTGCAGATCGATGCCGACTACCAGAAGAAATCGCAGAAGTCCGCGCCGGGCTTCCAGCTGATCGGCGGGACCAGCCTGCCGGTGGTGGACGCCGCCACCTTCCTCAACGACCAGCCATGGGCCAAGCCGGTGGAAACGACGACCAGCAACATCGGCCTGAACTTCCAGTACCAGCTCGCGCAGGAGTGGAAAGCCACCTTCAGCGCCAACCAGCACCATTTCAAACGCGACGACTACACCGCCTTCCCTTACGGCTGCGGCAGCGAAAACCTGTGGCCGGGCTTCTGCGCCAACGGCGACTACGATGTGTACGACTACCGCAGCCTGGGCGAAGAAAAGAAACCGCTGTCGGCCAAGGCGCAGTTGAACGGCCGCTTCGCCACCGGCGCGATCCGCCACGAGCTGACGGCCGGCCTGTCCTTCTTCAGCAACCATGAGCGCTGGGGCAACGACGTGTACGACTTCGCAGGCGTGAGCAATATCTACCATCCGGTCGCGGTGCCGATGAGCTCCGGCGAAGTGGGCCCTGTGTCCGAACGCCGCACCGATCATGAGCGCGCAGCCTACCTGCAGGACATTATCGGCCTGACCAATGAGCTGGCACTGCACGCCGGTGCGCGCTATGCCTCCGTACGCCGCTCGCAGGCGGTTGCGGCGCCGACCCGCGACAATTTCTGGCTGCCCAATGCGTCGCTCGTCTACAGCCCGACTGACAAGCTGTCTTATTACGCCTCCTACGCCCAAGGCCTGCAGCATGGCGGCGTGGCGCCGAAGAAGGCCGCCAACAGCAAAACCGCGCTGGCGCCGGGCAAGTCAAAGGAAATTGAAGTCGGCGCCAAGGCCGAGTTCAACGGCATTTCGCTGACGACCGCGCTGTACCAGATCGAACAGGGCCTGGAATTCACCGATTTTTCCAACACGTTCGTACGCGATGGCCAGGAGCGCCACCGCGGCCTGGAATTCAGCGCCCAGGGCAAGGTAACGCGCGCCCTGCTGCTGGGGGCATCGCTGGCGGCCATCCATACCGAACAGGAAGGTACCGGCCTGGCGGCCGTGGACGGCAAGCGCGTGCCCAACGTGCCGAATTTCAAGTCGACCGTTTGGGCAGACTACGCCGTGAGCGCAGTGCCTGGACTGAAGCTGACTGCCAACTGGCAGTTCGCGGGCAAGAAGGCCTTCGACAAGGAAAACACGGTCAGCGTGCCGTCCTACCATGTGTTCAACCTGGGCGGATCCTACGCCCTGCGCATGGCCGGCTCTTCGGTGATCCTGCGCGCGCAGGTGAAGAACGCATTCGACAAGTTTTACTGGCGTGATGTGACGCCGGATCTGGACGGCTACCTGTTCCCAGGCGCCCCGCGCACCTTCCATTTGTCGGCCCAGGTCGACTTCTAAAACAGGTACTGGGCGCGCATCGAGAAGGAATTTGCCGCGCGCCCCGAATTCCTGCCGAACAGGTAGGCCGCTTCGTATTTGATGTGGCCTGCCTGCCCGAAGAACGCCGGCCCTGCCCGGTGCGACTGCTTTTTCGAAGGCAGCCAGTCGTTCCACTTCCCCACTTCGCCAAAGCCCTGCAGGCCGGGCGAGAACCAGCTCTTCCAGCGCTGCTTGATCTGCCACTGGTAGGCAAGCTCGGTTTCATTGTCCTCGCCGTTGTCCATCTCGCGCTGGAAGAACAGGTTGAAGTTCAGCTGCGTGCGCCAGAGCTGCGCCTGCAGCACGGGGCCGATCTCGAGCGCATATCCATCCTCGCGCCGCCGCGAGCGTTCCACCAGCGTGTGCAGCGCCACATCCACCTCGTACTGCCCCTGCGTCAGGAGGAAATCGTTCTGCCACTCGATGCCGGTATTGCGCGTGTGGCGGCCGTTGGACTGGACCCACTGTGTCGAGAGCTCGGTGTACCAGCGCGGCGTCACGCCATAGCCGAAGCCGATCTCCGGGCTGGCCACCGTGCCGCCGTTCTTGAAATGGGCATTCCAGTATTTGTAGTCGATCGATGCCTGGCCCGCCACATCGTAGGTGGTGACCATGTAGTAGCCCGTTTCGGCGAGCGCGATTTGCGGAAGCAAGACGGCCAGCGCGAGCAGTTTTCTCATCGACTAGACTCCCAGTAGTTGCTCCACCTGTTGCAGGCGCGCTTCAAGCGCGCCCGAAATGCGCGCATAAGGTATGCCGCGCCGTGCCAGCTCGCCGAGCAGGATGGAATCAATCATACCGCTGACGTCTTCCTCTTCGTGGTGAAGTCCGTCAGGTATCCATGCAAATTCAGGCTTGCACACCAGGGTTATGTCGTATCGGCGCGACGCCGCGAGGCTTTCGAGCTGCTCGTCGATGCCGCCGAAATAATGGATGCTGTACACCGCCGTCATCAGCGGCGTCGTGTCGCAGAAGAGGAAACGGCCGCCGTGCGCCGCCAGCGCTTCCTCGCGCGCCACCTGCGTCGTGGCGATGTGGAACTGGTCGGCCGACACCGGCACGTCCTGGCGCGCGTCGCAGAACTCGCGCAGGTATTCCGGCACCCACGGCTGGCCGTAGCGCTGCGACAGCGCTTGCGCCAGCGTGGTCTTGCCGGACGATGCGGCGCCGAGAATGGCGACGCGGTAAGGCTGCTTCATTTCCAGACGACCGCCTCTTCCGGCTGCGCGCTGCTGCTCTGCCAGGCCAGCAGGCCGGCCACCGCCATGGCCACGAACATGCCATACAGGACGGCCGTCGGCATCAGCCCCTTGTGCAAATACAGCGGGATGTACAGCACGTCGACGATGATCCACACGTGCCAGTTCTCGATCTTCTTGCGCGACAGCAGGGCCTGGCCCACCAGGCTGCCGGCGGTCAGGAAGGCGTCGACGTTCGGCACATCGGTATCGGTGAAATTCCGCAGGAACCAGGCCAGGATGGCGAAGCCCGCCAGCCAGGCCGCGCCGGACAAGATGCGACCGCGCAGCGTCAGGGACGACACCGCCAGGGCTTTGCCGGCATCGCCGCGCAGCCACTGGTACCAGCCCCAGAACGACACCGCCATGAACACGCCCTGCAGCGCCATGTCGCCATACAGTTTGGCGCCGAAAAACACGACGCCGTACATGGCCGAGGACAGGATGGCGAACAGCCAGGCCCAGTGGTTCTGGCGGATATTCAACCACACGGTCAGCACCGACAACGCAAATGACACCAACTCCAGCGGAGTGGTGGTGGCCAGGCCAAACAGGGAAATGGTTTCGTTCATGGGAGCATGGTGCGGGTAACGTGCGATTATGCCACGCTCGCAGGCCCGCCATAAGAAAAATGCCGCTCAGTCTTAACTGAACGGCATGAGGGTTACGGCCCGATTCGTATTACTTCTGCTTAGGATACTTGATCGTCATTTCCTGCAGCAGGTTGTCGGCGTGGTCGACTTCCTTCATCACCCACAGCATGTAGCGCACGTCCAGGTGGATGGCTCGCGTGATGTCGCGGTCGAAGTACCAGTCCTTGGTGATGGACTCGTAGGTGGAGTCGAAGTTCAGGCCCACCAGTTCGCCGCGCTTGTTGACGATGGCCGAACCGGAATTGCCGCCGGTGGTGTCGGCCGAGGACAGGAAGTCGACCGGCACGGTGCCCAGCACCGGATCCTTGAACTGGCCGTAGCGCTTGGCTTTCACGGCTTCCAGCAGCGCCGGCGGGGCGTCGAACGGCTCCTTGCCGGTGTGCTTCTCGGCGATGCCTTCCACCGTGGTGAACGGGCCCTTGCTTACGCCGTCGCGCGGCGAGTAGGCCGACACGGTGCCGTAGGTGACGCGCAGGGTGGAGTTGGCGTCCGGGTAGACCGGCTTGCCCTGCGACTTCTTCCAGGCGATCACGGCGCCCATGTACTGCGGAATGATCTTCTCCAGGTTGCCGTCGATTTCCTTGCGGCGGTCTTCCAGCGCGATGGCCGCGCCGTGCATGCGCACCGCCAGCTGGATGAACGGGTCATCCGACTTCTCGAAATCGGCCGGCGCCTTGTCCATCCACGCCAGGCGCACCGCGGTGTCGGCCAGCTTGCTTTGCTGGTACATCGCCGGCACGCCGGCCACGGACGGCAGCAGCGCGTCCAGTCCCTGCACATGCGACTTGGCCGGCAGTTTGGCATAGCGCTGCAGGCCCGCCGCGTAGCGCGCCTGGTCGACCGAAGCCACCAGCGACTGCTCCAGGCGGCTCAGGCGGGCCTTGATATTGGCCACGTCGCGCTCCTGGAAGCCCGATTCGCGCTGGGCGTCCGGCTTCTGCTTTTCCAGCGCCAGGCGGTACAGCGTGCGTGCGCTCTTCAGCAGGTCGCTGTAGGTCGCCACGCCGTAGGCGAATTCCTCGTCGCTGACGGCCATTTCGGTGGCGATCGCCGCATCGAGCTCGGCCAGCATCGGGGCTGCGGCGTTGGGCTGCTTGCCGTACCAGGAGCGGAACTCGGCGTCCTGCCCATCCTTGATCGCAGCGATGTCCTTGCGTGCGAAGCCGTCCAGCAGGCCCTGGGTTTTCTTCATGCGGTTGTTGATCGACTTGACCACGCTGGCGTAGCGCACCACGTCGCTGCCGTTGCCTTTGGTGGCGGCGGCAATGGTGTCCAGGTCGGCCTGGTAGTCGGCCACCATGGCCGGATAGCTCAGGTCGCGCGCGTAGCGGATCTCGACCGGCAGCTTGTAGCGGCTGGTGCGTCCCGGGTAGCCGGCCAGCAGGATCGGATCGCCGGCTTTCAAGCCTTCGGCCGACACCACCAGGAAATCCTTCGATTGATACGGCACGTTGTCCGGCGACGGATCGGCCGGGCGGCCGTCCTTGCCCACATACGCGCGCAGGAAGGAATAGTCGCCGGTATGGCGCGGCCATTCGTAGTTGTCGATGTCGCCGCCGTAGTTGCCGATCGATTCAGGCGGCGCGTACACCAGGCGCACGTCCTTGATCATCATCTGGCGGATGCGGTAATACTCGGCGCCGCGGTGGAAGGCCGGCACGGAGCAGCGGTAGATCTTGTCGCTTTCGCATTCGGCGATCAGGGCCTTGATGCGCGACTTCACCTCTTCGTGGCGCGCCTTGCCCGACAGCTGGTCCAGGCCGCCGTTGACGCGCGCGGTCACGTTTTCCAGCTTGTCGGTCACGTAGACGCGGGTGGTCGGGCCGCCCGGCAGTTCTTCGGCGCGGGTCTTGGCCAGGAAGCCGTTGGCGATGTAGTTCTTGTCAGCGGTGGCATTGCGCTGGATGGCGCCGTAGGCGCAGTGGTGGTTGGTGACCACCAGGCCGTCAGGGGACACGAAGGATGCCGAGCAGCCGTCCAGCGACACGATGGCGCTCATCGGGTGCTTGGACAGGTCGGCCAGGCGCTCGGCCGGGATGGTGATGCCGATGCGCTGGAGTTCCGCCTTCAGTTGCGGCAGCTGGTGCGGCTGCCACTGGCCCTCGTCGGCCATGGCAGGAGCGAATGCGGCCAGCAAAGCGGCCGAAAGTGCGATTTTTTTAGTCAAAATAGTCCCCTGAACGTATAAAGCAACGGCAGTATATGCGTTCTGCGAACTTAGGGCTATTGGCTACTTACTAATGGCAGGCGCACGGTGACGCAGCATCCGGCGCCGGGTTCGTATTCGTTCAGGGTGAAGCTGCCGCGCAGGGCGTCGGCCCGCTCCTGCATGCCGATCAGGCCGAAAGAGCCGGGGCGCTCGCGGCAGGAGGGCGCGATGCCGATGCCGTTGTCCTCCACCTCCAGCAGGGTCACGCCCTCCTCCACCCACAGGCGCACCGCCACCTGGCTGGCGCGCGAGTGGCGCAGCACATTGACCAGGGCCTCCTGCACGATGCGGAACAGCACCAGGCTCAAGTCGCTGCCGATGGCGGCCAGCTGCGCTTCGCCGGGCAGCTCCAGTTCGTAATGCAGGCTGCTGCGGTGGCGGAAATCGTTGACCAGCCATTCCAGCGCCGCCGCCAGGCCCAGGTCCAGCACCGAGGGGCGCAATTCGTTCATGATGCCGCGCACACTGCGCAGCGTGGCGTCGATATTGTCCAGCGCCGCCGCCACGCGCCGCGCAAAGCGCGTCCGGCGCCCGCCCATGCGCTCGTTCAGCTGCACGATGTCGAGCTTCAGCGCCAGCAGGTTCTGTCCCAGTTCGTCGTGGATTTCGCGCGCGATGCGCTTGCGTTCTTCTTCCTTGACCGCCGCCATGTGGGCCGACAGCTGGCGCAGCTGGCCGTTGGCGTGCAGCAGTTCGGCGGTGCGCTGCACCACGCGCGACTCCAGGTTGCGGTGCAGGTCCTGCAGCGCCGATTCGGCCTGCTTGCGGCGGCTGATGTCGGACAGCACGGCCACCGTCCCGGCCGCGGCGCCTTCCGGCCCGGCCAGGGTGCGCAGCGACAGCGTGGCCTGGAAATCGCCGCCGTCGGGCCGGCGCCCTGCCAGTTCGCCCTGCCAGCTGCCGCGCTCCTGCACGGCGCGCACCGCCTCCAGCCCGCACAGGAGCGCCAGACCGCTGCCGATGGCTTTCGCTTCGGGATAGCCGCTGATGGCGGAAAAGGCGGGATTGACGGCGACGATGGCGCCGTTGGCGTCGGCCACCGCCACGCCTTCGCCCAGGTTGTCCAGCACGGCGAAGGTGCGCCGCAGCGCCGCGTCCTGCTGCAAGCCGACGTCGAGGTCGCTCACCACCATGCGGATGGCTTCACCGGTGTGATCGAGGTTGGCCTCGATGCGCACCCGGCCGCCGCCGGCGCTATCGCACAGCTGCGCCTCCATGGCCACGCTGGCCTCGTCGGCGCGCAGCTCGGCCAGCATCCGGCGCAGCGCCGGCTGGTAGGGCGGCGCCAGGAAGTGCGTCACCGGCCGTCCCGGCAGCTCCTGCAGCGGTAGCGCAAACAGGGACGCCGCCGCGCGGTTGGCGCCGGCGATCATGCCGTCGCGCGCCAGCGCCAGATAGCACACCGGCGCCTGGTCGAACAGGCCGGCGTAGCGCAGCAGGCCCTGTTCGACCTCCCGTTTCTGACGCTCCAGCTCCGCCAGGGCGGCACTCTGAACTTCAAGTTCCAGCTGGCTGACTTGCAGCTCATGCCATTGGCGCAGGGCGTCGGTACGGGTCATTTGATGCTGCCTCCTTCAGGCGTTAAACGCGCTTCCAGCAGTTTCAGTTCGGTGACATTGACAAAGGTCAGCACCAGGCCATCGATCACATTGTTGACGGTGCGGTAAGGCATGATGCGCACCATGAACCAGCGTCCGTCGCGGGTCGGGATCTGGCGCTCGCAGAACACCAGGGAGCGCAGCACCTCGGCCGCATCGTCTTCCATGTCCGGGTACACCAGGTCGTTGGCGATATCGCTCAAGGGACGGTTCAGGTCCGTCGCGATCAGCTTGTACAGCTGCGTGGCCTGGTTGGTGTAGCGCCGGATATTCATCGCGCTGTCGAGAAAGATGACGGCGATATCGGTGCTGTTCAACAGGTTCTTCATGTCGCTGTTGACCAGGGACAGGTCGTCCACCTTCGACTGCAGCTCCGCATTGACGGTGTACAGCTCCTCGTTCAGCGACTGCATTTCCTCCTTCGAGGTGGTCAGTTCCTCGTTGGTCGACTGCAGTTCCTCATTGGTCGACTGCAGTTCCTCGTTGGCCGCCTTCAGCTCCTCGCGCGAGGTTTGCATCTCTTCGCGCACGGCCTGCAATTCCAGGCGCGCCATGGTCAGCTGCTGCTCCAGCTCCTGCGGACGGGGGTCGGCGCCACGGCTGCCGCGCTTGCGGGCCGGCATCGGCGCGGCATGGAAGGTCACCAGCAGGTTATGGCCGGGCATGCTGTCTTCGCGCAGCACTTCGGCCGTCATGTCGACCAGCAGCGAGGCGGTGCCGTCCTTGAACAGCAGTTCGCGCACGGTTTCCGTCGATTCGCTGCGGTTGGCACGCTCGATCAGGTCTGCCAGCTCGTAGCGCAGGCCGTCGCGTGCCATGGCGTGGATATTCCAGTTCGCGCGGCCGGCGGCCGGCTCGAGGAAGGTGCCGGTACGGCCGTGGATGTAGAGAATATCGCCGTCGCTATTGATCATGACTGCGGCTGGCGTATGCGCTTTCAGCAGCAGGTGTTCTACTTGTGTCTGGATATTGCCGTTCATGGTCATGGTGGTCACTTCGATGGAACTTGGTTGCGCGGTTTTCGCGATCTTGGTCGGGAAATAATTCGCCACGCGCTGGGTGCTCGCGTCGAGCCGGCGGTAAATGCGCCCGCAACCTGGAACCGGGGTAAACAACTCGTTATAGCTGCCTGGCGTATCCGCGCTTCCCAACACCAGCAAACCTTCCGGTTTCAATGCGTAGTGGAACAGCGGTATCAACTGCTCCTGCAATTTCGGGTTGAAATAGATTAGCAGATTGCGGCAGCTAAGAATATCGAGTTTGGTGAACGGCGGATCGGAAATGATGTTCTGCTGCGCGAAGATGATCATATTGCGCAGCTCCTTGCGGATCCGGTAGCCGGAACCATCGGCGACGAAATAGCGCTGCATCCGCTCCTGCGCCACCGAGTCTTCCACGCCGCGCCCGAACATGCCCTGGCGCGCCTTGTCGATCGCGTCGCCGTGCAAGTCGGTGGCGAAGATCTGCAGCGAGTATTTGCCCGGCTGTTCGTTGCAGCGCGCCACCGCTTCGTCGAACACCATGGCCAGGGTATAGGCCTCCTCGCCGGTCGAGCAGGCCGGCACCCAGGCCTTGAAGGCCGCGCCGTCCGGGTTCGCCGCCAGCAGGGCCGGGATGGTTTCGCTGCACAGGTGCTCCCACACGCTCGGATCGCGGAAGAAGCTGGTCACCCCGATCAGCATTTCGCGGAACAGCAGCTGCACTTCCCCGGCGTTGTCGCGCAGGTAGGCCACATAGCTTTCCATCGAATCGAGCTGGTGCAGCTTCATGCGGCGCTCGATGCGGCGCAGCACGGTGCTCATCTTGTATTCGGTGAAGTTGTTGCCGGTATGGCGCTGCAACAGCGACATCAGCTCACGCAAGGCCTGGCGCCGGGCGCGCGCCGCGCCATGGGCGCCGCCGTGCGGCACCGAACGCACTTGGCATAGCCACATCGGCATGGCGCCCGGCGTGGCCACGAAATCGGCCACGCCGGCCGCGATGGCGCTGCGCGGCATGGAATCGAACTTGGCGGAATTGGGTTCCTGCGCCAGTGTTACCCCGCCCGCTTCCTGGATCGCGCGCAAGCCGGCGGTGCCGTCGGTGCCCATGCCGGAAAACACCACGCCGGCAGCGGCCTGGCCTTTTTCGGCCGCCAGGGTGCGGAAGAAGGAATCGATCGGATAGCGTCCGTGCGCCTCGGAAGTCTCGACTGCCATCAATTTGCCGCTGGAAAAAGCCAGGTCGAAATTAGGCGGCGCCACATAGACATGGTCCGGCCGGACTTCGATCGACTCGGCGATTTCGCACACTTCCATGGCGGTGATACGGCGCAGCAGCTCGGGCAGCAGCCCGCGCCGCGATGGATCCTGGTGCTGCAAAACGATGAACGCCATCCCGGTGCGGGACGGCATGGAGGCGAGGAACTCGGAAATCGCATCGAGCCCGCCGGCCGAAGCACCCATGCCCACGATCTGCACCGCCTGGCGGTGCCGCAGCGCTTCGCTGGATTCCGAATCAAGTGACACTAAAGGGTTAGTCATCCCGCCATCATGCCAGTGTGGCAAGAAAATGGCAAACCACCGGTCGCTTACGGTTTGCGCCAGCCGCCCCCCAGCGCCTGCACCAGGGCCACCGCGGTCGTCTGGCGGTCGGCCTGGGCCTGCAGCAGCGCGCGCCGGGCGTTCAGCGCCGTCACCTGGGCCGTCACCACCTCGCTGTAGCCGATCTGGCCGGCGCGGTAGCGGTTCAGCATCTGCTGCTCGACCTGGCTGGCGGCGGCGGCCGACGTCTCGCGCAAGGCTTGCTGCTGCGCCAGCACCTTGCTGGCTGCCAGTTGGTTTTCCACGTCGGCCAGCGCTTCCAGCACGGCCTGGCGGTAGTTGGCGACCGTCAGGTCGCGCGCGGCGCCGGCCTGGTCGACCCGGGCCCCGGTGGCGCCGGCGTTGAAGAGCGCCTGCGCCGCCGACAGGCCGAGCGACCACAGGGTGTGGGATGCACTGAACAAGCCGCCCGCCTGGCTGCCCGCCACGCCGTCATTGCCGCCCAGGCTCAGGCTCGGGAAATAGGCGCTGCGGGCCAGGCCGATCTGCGCGTTGGCGGCGGCCACCCGGCGTTCGGCGGCGGCGATATCCGGCCGCCGTTCCAGCAGCGTGGCGGGAAGGCCGGCCGGGATCTCCGGCGCCTGCAGCCCCCAGGGGCCCGCTGCCAGCGCAAAGCCGGCCGGCGCCTTGCCCAATAAAACAGCAATGGCATGCTCGAGCTGGGCCCGTTGGCGCTGCGCGCTGAGCAGGTCGGCGCTGGCATTGGCCCACTGGGTCCGGGCCTGCAGCAGGTCCGAACTGGGCGCCACCCCGGCGCTGACCCGGTTCTGCGTGATCTGCAGCACGCGCTGGTAGCCTTGCACCGTTTCGCCCAACAGGGCAAGCTGGGCGTCCACCAGGCGCAGGGCGAAATAGTTGGCGGCCAGCTCGCCTTGCGCCGCCAGCCTGGCCGCGGCCAGGTCGGCGGCACTGGCCTCGGCCCCGGCCCGGGCCCCGCCGACGCCCGCGGCAAGGCGGCCCCAGACGTCGGGCTCCCAGCTGGCGCCGATATTGACCCGGTACTGGTTGCCGGTGCGCTGCTGCCCGCCCCCGCCGCTGCGGTTGGCGCTGGCGTCCAGCGTCACCACCGGGAACAGCGCCGCGCGCTGTTCGGCCACGATCGCGCGCGCCTGGGCGTAGCGCGCCTGCGCCGCCGCCACGTTCTGGTTGTTCACCTCGACCTGCGGCGCCAGGGCATTCAGGGTTGCGTCGCCGAACAGCTCCCACCAGGGCCCCTTGTCCAGCAGGTCGGCCGGCGCGGCCGGCTGCCAGCCTTGCGCCTCCTTGAATCCGGCCGGCAGCGGTGCGCTGGGCGGCTGATACGCCGGGCCGGTGGCGCAGCCGGCCAGGGCAAGGGTAAGCGCGCCGAGAATTATTTTCATGGTGTGGCCTTCGCGCCACGCAGGCGCATCCTGTCGAGCAGAAGATAGACCACCGGCGTGGTCAGTAAAGTGAGCAGCTGGCTGGCGACCAGGCCGCCGATGATAGCGATACCGAGCGGCTGGCGCAGCTCCGATCCTTCGCCGAAGCCTATCGCCAGCGGCAGCGCGCCCAGCGCCGCGGCCATGGTCGTCATCAGGATGGGGCGAAAGCGCAGCAGGCAGGCTTCCCGCACCGCCCCGCGCGCATCGAGCCCGCGCGTGCGCTGCGCCTCCAGGGCAAAGTCGATGATCAGGATGGCGTTCTTTTTCACGATGCCGATCAGCAGGAAGACCCCGATCAGGGCGATCAGCGAGAACTCCATGCGGAACAACAGCAGGGCCAGCACCGCGCCCACGCCGGCCGAGGGCAGCGTCGAGAGCACGGTCAGCGGATGCAGCAGGCTTTCGTACAGCATGCCGAGGACGATGTAGATCACCACCAGCGCGGCGGCGATCAGGAACGGCTGCTGTGCGTTGGTCTCCTGCGCCGTACGGGCCGTGCCCTGGAAGCTGCCGCGCACATTATTCGGCATGCCGATCGCATTCTCCGCATCCTTGACCGCCTGCTGCGCCTGGCCCAGGCTGGCGCCGTCGGCCAGGTTGAACGAGACCGTGGTCGCCAGTTCGCCATCCTGGTGGTTCACGGATGCCGGCGTGGAACGCTCGGCGAACGTGGCCAGCGCCGCCAGCGGCACCATCGCCTGCGCCTTGGGACTGAGGGCCGAACCGCCGGAAGGGTCGCGCATGCCCGCCCCCACCACCGATCCGCCCTCCGGCGAGCCTGCGCTAGCCTTGCGCGCCACATAGACATCGGCCAGCGCCTCCGGACTGCGCGCATATTCGGGAGCCACCTCCATGACCACCTTGTACTGGTTCAGTTCATCGTAGATTGTCGCCACCTGGCGCTGCCCGAAAGCGTTGTACAGCGCATTGTCGACATCCCGCATGGTGAGGCCCATGCGCGATACCATGTCCTGGTCGGCCGAGACGAAGGTTTCCACGCCGTTGTCGGCCTGGTCGGTGTCCACGTCGACCAGCGCCTTCTGCCGCTTCATCTCGTCGGCCAGGCGCGACGCCCAGCGCTTCAAATCCGTGCGGTTATCGCTTTTCAGCGTGTACTGGTAGGTCGAATTGCTTTGCCGCCCGCCCATGCGCAAATCCTGCACGGTGTTCAGAAACAGCGACACGCCGGTCACGCGCGCCAGCCTGGGACGCAGGCGGGAAATCACCTGCTGGCCCGTCGCATCCCGTTCGGCGACCGGCTTCAGGCTGACGAACATGAAGCCGCCGCCGGCGCGCGAACCGCCGGTAAAGCCCACCACCGTGGCCACCGCCGGATCGGCGCGGATGATATCGACCAGCGCGCGCAGCTTGCCCTGCATGGCCTGGAACGAAATGCTCTGGTCGGCCCGGATGCCGCCGTTGATCTGCCCCGTATCCTGCTGCGGGAAGAAGCCCTTGGGCGCCGCGGCGTACACATAGACGCTCAAGCCGACCACGAACGCCAGGAGCAGCATCACCAGCCAGGCGCTCGACAGCGCCCAGTCCAGCGACGTCTCGTACCTGCGCAGGATGGCCTTGAAGCCGCGCTCGCACAGGCGCGCCAGGCGGCCTGGCGGACGCTGCCGCACCGCCTCCGGACGCAGCAGCCAGGCGCACAGCATCGGCGTCGTGGTCAGCGAGATCGCCAGCGAAATCATCACCGCCGCCGACAAGGTGACGGCGAACTCGCGGAACAGCCGCCCCACCTGGCCGCCCATGAACAGCAAGGGAATGAACACCGCCACCAGCGACACGCTGATGGAGAGCACCGTGAAGCCGACTTCCTTCGCGCCTTGCAGCGCCGCCGCGAAGCGTTCCATGCCCTGCTCCATATGGCGCGCCGTGTTCTCCAGCACCACGATGGCGTCGTCCACCACGAAGCCGGTGGCCACCGTCAGCGCCATCAGGCTGAGGTTATTCAGGCTGAAGCCCAGGAAGTACATCACGCCGAAGGTGCCCAGCAGCGACACCACCGTCGCGATCGCCGGAATCACGGTCGCGCGGGCGCTGCGCAGGAAGGCGCTGACCACCAGCACCACCAGCACAATGGATATCAGCAGCGTCCATTCGATTTCGAGCAGCGAGGAGCGGATCGAATTGGTGCTGTCGGACGCCACCTGCAGCTTCACGTCCTGCGGCAGCTGCGCCTGCAACTGGGGCAGCAATGCCCGTACCGCATCCACCGTCTCGATCACATTCGCCCCCGGCTGCCGCGTCACCAGCACAATCACGGCCGGGTCGCCGTTGAACAGGCCCAGCGTGTTGCGGTTTTCCGCGCCGTCGGTCACTTGCGCCACATCGTCCAGGCGGATGGCCGCGCCGTCGCGCCAGGCCACCACCAGGTCGCGATAGTCCGCCGCGCTGCGCCCGCCGCTGGCGTTCGACGCGGCCGAGTAGATCTGCAGGCGCCGCCCCGCCACCTCGATCGCCCCTTTCGGGCGGTTGGCGTTGGTGGCCTGGATCGCCGCCCGCACGTCTTCCGACGACACGCCGTAGCGGTTCAGCGCGAACGGCAGCAGTTCCACCCGCACCGCCGGCAGCGAACCGCCGCCGATCTCCACGTCGCCGACGCCTTTTACTTGCGCAAGCTTCTGCTGCACGATATTCGACACCGCCTCGTACACCTGCCCCGGGCTACGCGTGGACGATGTCAGCGCCAGGATAATGACCGGGGCATCGGAAGGATTGGCCTTGCGGTAGGTGGGATTGCTGCGCAGGGTCGCCGGCAGGTCGGCGCGCGAGGCATTGATCGCCGCCTGCACCTCGCGCGCCGCCGCATCGATCTTGCGGTTCAGCTCAAACTGCAGGTTGACGCGCGTCGCGCCGCTGCCCGAGGTGGAGGTCACTTCGTTCACGCCGGCGATCACCGCCAGGCGGCGCTCCAGCGGCGTGGCCACGCTGCTGGCCATGGTGTCCGGACTGGCGCCGGGCAGGCTGGCGCTGACCGAAATCGAAGGGAAGTCCACCTGCGGCAGCGGCGACACGGGCAGCACGAAGAACGCCGCGATGCCGGCCAGCGCCAGCCCGATCGTCAACAGCACCGTGGCGATGGGGCGGCGGACAAAGGGTTCGGACAGGTTCATGCAAGCTCCTCACGCCCGGCGCGCCGGCGCTGCGCCAGGCGGTCGAAAGCGAGGTAGATCACCGGCGTGGTGTACAGCGTGAGCAGCTGGCTGACGATCAGGCCACCGAAGATCGACAGCCCCAGCGGCCGGCGCAGTTCAGCCCCCTCGCCCCAGCCGAGCATCAGCGGGATCGCCGCGAACAGGGCCGCCAGCGTCGTCATCAGGATGGGGCGCAGGCGCAGCAGCGCCGCCTGGTGGATCGCATCGCGCGGCGCCATGCGCTGCTCGCGCTCGGCCTCGATGGCGAAGTCGATCATCATGATCGCGTTCTTCTTCACGATACCGATCAGCAGGATGATGCCGATGATGCCGATCACGCCCAGTTCCTGCCCTGTCAGCATCAGCGCCAGCAGCGCCCCCACGCCCGCCGAGGGCAGCGTGGACAGGATGGTCAGCGGGTGGATATAGCTTTCGTACAGCACGCCCAGCACGATATACACGCACACCACCGCCGCCAGGATCAGCCAGAGCTGGTTGCTGAGCGAAGCCTGGTAGGCGCCCGCCGCGCCGAGGAAGGTCAGGCTGACCGACGGCGGCAGGCCGATTTCCCCAGCCGCGTCGCGGATCGCATCGACCGCCTGGCCCAGGGCCACGCCCGGCGCCGCATCGAAGCCGATGGTGGTGGCCGGGTATTGCGCGACATGGGTTACCTGCAGCGGCGCCGGACGCTCCTGCACGCTGGCGATGGCCGATAGCGGCGTCGCCCTGCCGCTGCCGGTGCGCAGCGGCAGGTTGCCCAGCGCTTGCGGCGTATCCATGCGGTCCTGCCCGGCCTCCAGGATGACGCGGTACTGGTTGGTTTCCGTGAAAATCGTCGAGACGATGCGCTGGCCGAAGGCGCTGTACAGCGCGTCGTCCACCGCGGCCGCGGTAATCGACAGGCGCGACGCCGTATCGCGGTCGATGCTGACATAGGCCCCCGCACCGGTCGCGTTCACGTCGGACACCACGTTGCGCAGGCGCGCCTTGGAGACCATCCGCTCGGCCAGCTTGCCGGCCCATTCGGCCACCGTGGCGTTGTCGGCGCCCTCCAGCGACACGCGGTACTGGGTTGGGCCGCTTTCCGCGTCGATGGTCAAGTCCTGCGTCGGCTGCAGGTACGGCGTAACACCGGGCACCTGCGCCACGCGCTCGCGCAAGCGATCCATGACCACCTGCAGCTTGTCGCGCTCCGGCTTCAGGTTGACCAGCATGCGGCCGGTATGCAGCATGGTGTTGTTGCCGGCATCGACGCCCACCACGGAACTGAGGGACGCCACCGCCGGGTCCTCCAGCATGGCGCGCGCCGCCTGCCGCTGCAGCTGCGCCATGCGTTCGTAGGAAACCGTCTGGGCGGCCTCGATGCGCGCCTGCAGCTGGCCCGTGTCCTGGGTCGGGAACAGGCCTTTGGGGATCCACAGGTACAGCAACACCGTCAGCAGCAGCGTGCCCAGCGCCACCAGCAAGGTCAGGCCCTGGCGCTCCAGCACCCACTGCAGGCTGCCGTCATAGCGCTTGACCAGGCGCTCGAACAGGGACGTCCCGTGCTCCTTGTGCGCAAGCAGCCAGCGGCCGGACATCATCGGCACCAGCGTCAGC
Organism: Pseudoduganella violaceinigra DSM 15887; assembly: GCF_000425385.1. GTDB lineage: Bacteria > Pseudomonadota > Gammaproteobacteria > Burkholderiales > Burkholderiaceae_D > Rugamonas > Rugamonas violaceinigra. The sequence continues at coordinate 209,449 of NZ_KE384358.1, forward strand.
GACACGACGGCGGAAATCAGGATGGTGATGGCCAGCGTGACCGCGAACTCGCGGAACAGGCGCCCCACCACGTCGCCCATGAACAGCAGCGGGATCAGCACGGCAATCAGCGACACCGTCAGGGAAATGATGGTGAAGCCGATCTGCTGCGCCCCTTTGAGAGCGGCATCCATCGGGCTCGCGCCATGCTCGATATGGCGCGCAATGTTCTCGATCATCACGATGGCGTCGTCCACCACGAAGCCGGTGGCGATGGTGAGCGCCATCAGGCTGAGGTTGTTCAGGCTGTAGCCCAGCAGGTACATCACGCCGAAGCTGCCCACCAGCGAGATCGGTACCGCCAGGCTGGCGATCAGCGTGGCGCGCGGACTGCGCAGGAAGGCGAAGATCACCAGCACCACCAGCACCACGGCCAGCAGCAGCTCCATTTCCACGTGCATGACCGAAGCGCGGATGCCGTGGGTACGGTCGCTCAGGATGCTCACCTCGATGGCGCCAGGCAGGCTGGCCTGCAGTTCGGGCAGGCGCGCCTTGATCGCGTCCACCGTGGCGATCACATTGGCGCCCGGCTGGCGCTGCACATCGAGAATGATGGCGGGTGTCATCCCGGCCCAGGCGCCGAGCTTGACGTTTTCCGCGCTGTCGACCACGCGCGCCACGTCCTGCAGCCGCACCGGCGCGCCGTTGCGGTAGGAGACGATCAACTGGCGGTAGTCGCCGGCCGCCAGCAACTGGTCATTGGCGTTGATGGTGAAGGCGCGCGCCGGGCCATCGAAACTGCCCTTGGCGCTGTTGGCATTGGCCGCCGTGATCGCGCTGCGCAGCGTGTCCAGCCCAAGGCCGTAGCTGGCCAGGGCCTGGGTATCGGCCTGGATGCGCACGGCAGGCCGCTGGCCGCCGCTCAGGTTCACCAGCCCGACACCGTTGACCTGGCTGATTTTCAGGGCAAGGCGCGTATTGACGATGTTCTGCACTTCCGTCAGCGGCATGCTGCTGGAGGTGATCGCCAGCGTCAGCACCGGCGCATCGGCCGGGTTGACCTTGGCGTACACCGGCGGCGCCGGCAGGTCGGTCGGCAACAGCGAGCTGCCGGCATTGATGGCGGCCTGCACCTCCTGCTCCGCCACGTCGAGCGTCTGCCCCAGGCTGAATTGCAGCGTGATGATGGAGACCCCGGCGGCACTGGTGGAGCTCATGCGCTGCAGCCCCGCCATCTGCCCGAACTGCCGTTCCAGCGGCGCGGTCACGGTGCGGCCCATGACCTCCGGACTGGCGCCGGGATACAGGGTGCGCACCTGGATTGTCGGAAAATCGACCTGCGGCAGCGCCGACAGCGGCAGGAAACGGTAGCCAAGCAGCCCCGCCAGCACGATGGCCAGCATGAACAGCGCCGTCGCCACCGGCCGCCGGATGAATGGCGCGGAGGGGCTCATCGCGCTGCGCCGCCGGCGTCGTCGCGGCGGCGCCGGCCGTGTTCCGCTGCGCCGGACGCCGACGCCGACGCTGCGCCATCCGCGCGATGCCGTCCCGCCCGTCCCTCGCGGCCCCGGTGCTCGCCCTCGGCGCCTGGCCGCTGCGTCGGCAGCGTCACCCGTGCGCCGTCCTTGATGCGGTCCGCGCCCTCGGTGATCACCTGCTCGCCCGCTGCCAGGCCGCTCTCGATCTGCACCTTGTCGACCGTGGCGAGTCCGCGCTTGACGGGCCGCAGCGACGCCGTCTGCCCGTCCTGCAGCACATACACATAATCGCCGGAAGCGCCGTGGCGCAAGGCCGTCACGGGCACCACCACGGCATCCTTGATGGTGCGCAGTTCCAGGCGCAGGTTGACGAACTGGCTGGGGAACAGCGATGCGCCGGCGTTGGCAAAGCGCGCCTTCGCCATCACCGTACCGGTCTGCGTGTCGACCTGGTTGTCCAGGGCGAAGAACTCCCCTTTGTCCAGCACGCTGCTGCGCGTGCGGTCGTAGGCCTGGGCCGCCATGCGGGCGCCGGTACGCGGCGCCAGTTCCGGCACCCGGTCCTGCGGCACCGCGAAAGCCACGTCGATCGGCGCCAGCTGCGTGATCACGGCGATGCCCGCCGCATCGTTCGATCCGACCAGGTTGCCGACGTCGACCACGCGCAAGCCGACCCGCCCGCTGATCGGCGCCAGCACCTTGGTATACCCGAGGTTAAGGCGCGCCGTGCCTTCGTTGGCGCGGTCGGTCGTGACCGTGCCCTGCAACTGCTTGACCAGCGCCGCCTGCGTATCGACATCCTGCCGCGCAATCGAGTCCTGCGACAGCAGCGTGCGATAGCGTTCCAGCGTCAGGCGCGCGTTTTCCAGCTGCGCTTCGTCGCGCTCGCGCTGGCCGCTGGCCTGCATCAGCTGCAGTTCGAACTGGCGCGGGTCGATCTGCGCCAGCACCTGCCCGGCCTTCACCATCTGGCCTTCCTTGAAGAGCACTTGCTGCAGGATGCCGCTCACCTGGGGCCGCACGGTCGTGGTGGCGGCTGCGGTCACCGTCCCCAGCGCATCCAGGGTGACGGGTAAATCCGCCGTTTCCGCGGTCGCCACGCCGACCGTGGCAGCCGGGCCGCGCCCGCCCCGGCCACCGGCGCCCTTTGCCGCTGCTGCGCCCTGCCCGCCGTCCGCCGGGCCGCGCTGCGTCAGGTACCAGGCCAGTCCGCCCAAGGCCAGCATGGCGGCCATGGCGGCGACGGCGCCGGTCCATCGCGAACGCCGGCCGGTGGCTGGTTTCACAGCGGAATTAGGTGTTGTCGGAGCCTCCATCGGGCGACCCTTTCTGTGGTAGACGTTCGAATCGACTCTAGCACAGGGGTTTCCGCCAAATACGTTAGACACGAAACATGCGAAACAATTCAGACATGCGGCGCAGACATGCGGCGGCCCCAAAAGAAAAGCCGCCGGACGGGCCGGCGGCTTTTTTCTCGTCATAACTGCTTACAAAGCTGCTACAAATCAGTCCGGTGAACTGCAGAGGCAATGGGTCAGCGCCATGAAGGGCTTGCGCTGGGCCGTCATCTCGTTCAGCCAGCCCAGATCCTGCACCACCTCGCTCGCCACGCCCGCCGGTACGCCGGCCGGCAGCAGCGCGCTGCGCGTCTGCTCGCCGTAAGCCTTGGCCATGGCGGCCTTGGCGCTGGAGGCGCCGAAGAACTCCAGCACCTTGTCCACGCGCGACGCTTCCCGCTCGATGTAGACCACGCGCGGCTCGCCGGACAGCTTGGCGCGCCGTGCCGCGGCCTTCAGCGCATCCTTGTAACCGCCCAGGGTGTCGACCAGGCCGCGTTCCTGCGCCTGGGCGCCGGTCCATACGCGGCCCTGGCCCACGGCATCGATCTTGTCCGGCGTGGTATTGCGCGCCTTGGCCGCCTTGGTGGTGAATTCCTCGTAGGTGTGGCCGATGGCGCCCTGGATCAGTTGGCCGAAGCGCGGGTCCATCGGCCGCATCGGATTGCCGGCATCGCCCAGCCAGGTGGTGGTCTGGCCGGCGGTATGGATGCCCAGCTTGTCGATCACCTTGTCCACGGTCGGGAACAGTGCGAACACGCCGATCGAACCGGTAATGGTGGCCGGATCGGCCATGACTTCGTCCGACGCCATGGAAATCCAGTAGCCGCCGGAAGCGGCCACGTTACCCATCGAAACGATGACCGGCTTGCCCGCAGCGCGGGTCAGCTCCAGCTCGCGGCGAATCAGCTCCGAGCCGAAAGCGCTGCCGCCGGGCGAATCGACGCGCAGCACCACCGCCTTGATCGAGCTGTCCTCGCGCGCCATGCGCACCAGGCGCGCCGTCGACGCGCCGCCGATCTGGCCGGCCGGCGCATCGCCGTCGCTGATTTCGCCGACGGCCATCACCACGCCGATCGCATCGCCGGTCAGCTTGGGGAATACCCGCGCCAGGTAGTCGTGGTAGCTCACCTGGCGGAAGGACTTGGCCGCCGGGTCGTTCACGCCGCGCTTGCTCATCATCTCGCGCAGTTCATCCTTGGTCTTCAGGCCGTCGACCAGCTTGACGTCCAGCGCCACCTTGCCCAGGTCGCCCTTGGCCCCGGCCACCAGCGCCGGCAGGTTGTCGATCGCCTTCATCAGCGCGCCTTCCGGCATCTTGCGCAACTGTTCGACCTGCGCGGTGTAGCGCGTCCACAGGTCCTGGTACAGGAAGGCATCGGCTTCGGCCGCCGCCGGCGACGGGCCGTTGGCGATGTACGGTTCGGCGAAGCTCTTGTAGGTGCCGACTTTCATCAGGTTCACGGTCACACCCACCTTGTCCAGCGCATCGCGGTAGTAATTGCGGTACTTGCCGAAGCCGTCCAGGAACACGGCGCCCATCGGGTGCAGGTAGATTTCGTCGGCGTGCACGGCAACCTGGTACTGGCGCTGGTTGTAGCTGGAACCCCAGGCCACCACCTTCTTGCCGCTGGCTTTGAAGCGGTCCACCGCCGCGCCGATTTCGCGCAGCATGGCCTGGCCGCCGCCCTGCATTTCATCGAGTATGAGCACGGCGCCGCTGATCTGCGGATCCTTGGCGGCGGCGTCGAGCACGTTCAGCACGTCGCGCAGCTGCACCGCCTTGTGCACTTCGCCGCCGGACAAGCCTGCCATCAGCGCATCGCGGCTGTTGCCGGACGCCTGCTCCACCAGCGCGCCTTCCAGGTTCAGCACCAGCATGGTCTTGTCGCCCAGGGGCTTGGCGCCGCCGCCGAAGATGGCGGCAATCAGCAGCACGACCACCAGCAGGAACAGGAAGTTCATGGTGGCGCGGCGGCCGTTGTCCACGGTCCGCCAGAACCAGGCAAAACCGCTGCGGATATAAGAGAAAACAGAGCGGGACATCTTTACTCCTAGTGCAAAAATTGAAACTACCTCACACTATAAGCGACATTCGCCTTATACGGTGAAGAAATCAGGTAGAGCCCGGCCATCACCAGCAGGCCGTTGACGACCAGCAGTTCCAGGCCGACGCGGTAGCTGCCGAACAGCCATTGCTGGTTGAAATCGGCCAGGGCGCACAGCAGCGGACCGGCCAACGCCACCCACGGCACCAGCCGGTCGTTGACGGTCCGCTTGCTCAGCAGGCCGAACGCGAACAGGCCAAGCAGCGGACCGTAGGTATAGCCGGCCAGCTTGAGAATCACGCCGATCATGCTGGCGCTGTCGATCCATTTGAACACCATCACCATCAGCAGGAACAGGGCGCAGAACGCCAGGTGCACGCGGTGGCGGATGCGCAGCTGCGCGCCGTCGTCCAGGTCCTGGCGCCGCTTCAGGCCCAGGATATCGATGCAGAATGACGACGTCAGCGCCGTGATCGCACCGTCGGCGCTGGGGAACAGTGCGCTGATCAGCGCAATCATGAATACCAGCTGCAGCACGGCCGGCAAATGGCCCATGGCCACGGCCGGGAAGATCTTGTCGCCGCTGGCCGCCACGCCGACCTGCGGTGCGTACAGGTACAGCAGCCCGCCGAGGAAGAGGAACAGGGTCAGCACGCCGGCCAGGATGAGGTTCAGCGCCAGCATGTTTTTCTGCGCATCGCCCAGCGTCTTGACCGAGATATTCTTCTGCATCATTTCCTGGTCCATGCCGGTCATGGTCAGCACGATGAAGGCGCCCGCCACCACCTGCTTCCAGACATTGGCCGGACTGTCGGCGTCGGTGATGAACACGCGCGCCAGTCCGCTCGAACGCATCCTGTCCAGGCTTTCCAGCACGCCCAGGTTCATCTCGTGCAAGAGGAACACCGTGCAGGCCACCAGGCCAACCAGCATGCCCGTGGTTTGCAGGGTGTCGGTCCAGACGATGGTCTTCACCCCGCCCTCATATGTATACAGCAGGATCATGGCCAGGATCACCACGCTGGTGAGCCAGAACGGCACGCCCAGGCTGTCCAGGATGGTCGCCTGCAGGATATTCACCACCAGGTACAGGCGCGCGGTGGCGCCCAGGGTGCGCGACAGCAGGAAGAAGGCCGCCCCGCTCTGGTAGGCACGGCGGCCCAGGCGCACATCGAGGTAGTGGTAGATCGACGTCAGTTGCAGGCGGTAGTACAGCGGCAGCAGCACATTGGCCACGGCCAGGTAGCCCAGCACGTAGCCGAGCATGATCTGCATATAGCCGAAGCCGTCGCGCCCCACCGCGCCCGGGACGCTGATGAACGTCACGCCGCTCAGCGTGGTGCCCACCATGCCGAAGGCCACCAGCATCCAGTTCGACGACTTGTTCCCGATGAAAAAGCTGTCGTTGTTGGCGTTGCGGGACGTGGCCCAGGCCACGCCGAGCAGCAGGCCGAAATAGGCCAGCACGACGAGAAAAAGCGAAACAGGTGACATTTTATTATCCAGCGATGAAACAAATTGGGCTGCAATATACACCTGAATGCAGAAGCGCCTTAGAATCGCCTGCAAACCAAGGAAAAGCCAATGTACGACAAAAACACCATCGATTTCGCCCGCGCCCAGGAAGCGCTGGTGCTGCCGCTCGAATACCGGGTGCATGCCCAGGCCGACGGCCGCGGCGAGGGCCGCGAAGAATGCATGCGCGACTACGCCCGCGTGCTCTACTCCGCCTCGTTCCGCCGCCTGCAGGGCAAGATGCAGCTGCTCGGCGTGGACGCCAACCGCTTCAACCGCAACCGCCTGACCCACAGCCTGGAAGTGGCGCAGATCGCCCGTTCCATCGCCGCCGACCTGGGGCTCGAACGCAGCGTGGTATCGGAAACCTGCTCGCTGGCCCACGACATCGGCAACCCGCCCTTCGGCCACTACGGCGAAAAAATCCTGGATGAACTGGTGGCCGGCCAGGGCGGTTTCGAAGGCAATGCGCAAGCCTTCCGCACCTTGCGCACGCTGGAGAAAAAGCACCACGCCTACGCGGGCCTGAACCTGACCGTGCGCTCCCTGCTCGGCATCACCAAGTACTTCCAGCGCCGCACCGACAACCCGAAGAAGTTCCTGTACGACGAGGACCACGAATTTCTGAGCACGCAGCTGGCTGCGCACGGCATTTCCCTGCGCAAAAGCATCGACGCCCAGATCATGGACCTGGCCGACGAAATCGCCTATGCCGCCCACGACGTGGAAGACGCGCTGAGCTTCGGCATCATCACCTGGGGCGAGATCGTCCACGAATTCAAGATCAGCAAAGATTATTCCGCCGCCTACGAGCAATTCGCCAGCATCGCCAACCATGCGCACGAAGAAGCGCTGAAATGCGATATGCAGGAAAGCTCGGAAGAATATTCCATCGTGCTGCGCAAGGAGCTGACATCGCAGATTGTCCATGAACTGTGCCGCGACATTGCCGTGGTTGAAGGCAAGCACGGCCCCGAACTGGGCTACCGCACCAAGGGCCTGCTGGCGCGCGGCCTGAAAAGCCTGCTGTGGCGCGCCATCCTGCGCAAGAAGGACGTGCAGCTGTATGAGAAGCGCGGCGAAAAGATCATCCGCGGCCTGTTCGAAGTCCTGACCGACGACAGCTACAACCGGGGCGGCATCCTGCTGCCGCCGGCCATCCGCAGCGTGAAGGACTCGCGCGAACGGCTGGTGGTCGACTACATCTCCGGCATGATGGATTCCTACGCCGCCAGGGAGTACGAAAAATACTTCGGCCCCGGCAGCCTCGACCGCATCTACCCCGTCAAATGAACGATCCGCGCAGCGAATACGAGCGCCGCATGAACCGTGTGCTCGACCACATCGACCGCAACCTGGACGCGCAGCTCGACCTGCCGGCCCTGGCCGACATCGCCAACTTCTCGCGCTACCATTTCCACCGCATCTTCGCCGGCTGGATGGGCGAGACCATCGGCGACTATGTGCGCCGGCGCCGGCTGGAAGCGGCCGCGCACAAGCTGGCCGCCGGCGGCGTGGTACTCGAGGTGGCCCTGTCGACCGGCTTCGGCTCGGGCGAAGCCTTTGCCCGCGCCTTCAAGAGCCGCTTCGGCAGCACCCCCACCGAATGGCGCAACAAGACGCCGGAGCGCACGGCCGCCTTCCTCGCCGCGCTGCGGGCGGAAAATAGCAATTTCGATCAGGCGAACAGCAAGAACGGTCAGGCCCGCGGCGGCGCGAACGGCGAACATGACGTCTCCCACCCCCCTTACGGAGAAACAATCATGGATGTCAAAGTCATGGAACTGCAACCGGCCCGCGTCGCCTACCGCCGCCACATCGGTCCATACGGCCCGGCTGTCGGCCAGTTCTGGGCGCAGTCGGTCATGCCCTGGATGCTCGGCAACGGCCTGGCCGAAGCCACCTGCTACGGTATCGGGCACGACGACCCGAGCCTGACGCCGGCCGACAAATGCCGCTACGATGCTTGCGTCGAAATCCCGGCGGGCCTGGAGCCAGGCGGACAATTCAGCGTGGCCAACCTGCCCGGCGGACGCTACGCTGTCACCCGCTATACCGGCTCGCCGCGCGATATCGGCCCGGTATGGAACCGCCTGATGAAGGAGTGGCTGCCGTCCAGCGGCCTGCAGTGCGACGAACGCCCCTGCTTCGAGCGTTACGAAAGCCTGGCGACACAGACCGAGGCCGACTTCACCTGCGAAATCTGCATCCCTGTGAAAGCACTTTAACAAGATGAACCCGGAATACCTGGCAATGCTAGTGGCGCGCGATATGCCCTACGGGAAGTACAAGGGCCGCAAGCTGGCCGATTTGCCGGGTCACTACCTGGGCTGGATGGCGCGCGAAGGCTTTCCGAAAGGGGAGCTGGGCGCGCTGCTGGCATTGATGTACGAGATCGACCACAACAACCTGCGCGGCCTGCTCGAACCGCTGCGCCCGCGCCGGAATTGACGTCCTCAGCAGCCGCCGGTGTTGACCTTGACGACCGGAATGCCCGAACCGTTATACGTGTACTGGACCGAACATTGGCTCGGCGTGGGCGCCTTCTCGATCCGCCATCCCGCGTCGCCGCCGGGAATCTGGCTGTTGCCGTAGCCGTAGAAGGTGTAATCGGTGGATGGCACGGCGCTGGCGGACAGGTAGCAGCCGCCGCTCGGGATCTTCGAGTCGTGCAGCGCCAGGCCGACGCCGTCGCACCAGCGGTCCGGGTAACCGCTCCAGATGCGCACCTGGGTGCCATTCATATCGACGAAGGTGATGTTGGCGGGGCCGCCCGCCGTCCCCATGCCCCGGACCGCCGTCAGGGCGCGTACCGAATTCAGGTAGGTCTTGACCGTCCCGCCCAGCGCCTGGATCGACGCAGAGCGGGCCGACGACCCGTAGTCCACCATTTTTGGAAACGCCACCGCCGCTAAAATGCCGAGAATGACCATTACGACAATTAATTCGATCAGCGTAAAACCCTTGGCCGGCATGGCGGCGGCCCTCGCCCACATTGAATCCCGAGACATGGAAAAAATCCAAATTTTGCTTAATAATCAAGGACAAACGACTTAGTTTCATCTTGAAAGATGTCTCGGCAGTATAGCGGAGTTTGTGCAGGCAACCGCATGGACTGGCCCTGGTCCGTGACCATAAACAGACACATGCCATCCTCCCGCAAGGCAGGTGATGAACAGCGTCTTGGAATGGGGCTCAACGGCGGGATCGTCTTTGCCGCAGAAGATTTCGCGGAAGACAAGGCGCGGCGGGATGGGCGCGCCATATGTGGCGGCATGGCGCAAGGGATGTCCCGAGGCCAGTGAAGGCGTGGCGCGGCGGCGAGCTAGCCGGGCGCAATCCGAACTTCCAGCTCCGCAAAGCCGGTAACGGGGTCGTAGCCCCGCGCGAAACGGTGCGCGGGCAAGATCGCCAGCAGCAATTCAGCCGTGGTGCGCACGATGCAGCCGCGCCCCACATGGCCGCCGAACACCCGGCCGCGCGCATCGGACACCATCATGTGCAGGTGGGCGCCCTCCGGCGCCACCGAACCGGCCACCGTCAGGATTTCCAGGTCGCCCAGCAACTCGGTCGGCTGCGCCAGTCCCGCATAGCGGATCTGCGCCACGCTCAGGCTGCCGATCCCCTGAAGCAGATAGCCGGCCGTGGCGCCGTTATCGAGCAGCGCCTGCTCCACGGCGCCGCGCAAGTCGTCGCCCGGATTCAGGCGCAGCGGCAGCGCTTCCATCATGCCGGCAGGCGTGGCGCCACCAGGGTAGTGAACTCGCCCGTCTCGACCAGGCGTTCCAGGTCGGAATAGCCGCCGATCAAGACGCCGTCGATGAAGATCATCGGGAAGGTCGGCCAGCCGCTCCACATTTTGAGCGCGGTGCGGCGGCGCCACTGGCTGAAATAGCTGCCATATTCAAGATAGGTATGCTGCGTGCCCTTTTCGGCCAGCATGCGGCGAGCCTTCTTCGGGAAAGGATTGCCGCGCATGCCCACCACGACCACACGGTTGGCGGCCAGCGCAGACTGCACTTCGGCCACGATATCGGCATGGTTCTTCGCGATGCGCTCACGGATGGCGGGGTGCAGGTGGGCGTCGTCGAGGATGGTACGGGTCATTATCTTTCCTTATCCAGTAGGTCGAGCGTGGCCTGGTCGGGCACGCCGCCAAAATATTTGTCGAGGCAATCGCGGAACAATGCTTCGCCGGCTGTCGCCTGGGCAAACAGGGTCATCGACGAATGGAACTTCATATTGTCCGGCGACCCGAAGATACCATGGACGGTGGATGGCGTCCTCATGAAAGTGTTACTTTTCAATGAGCCATTCTCCTACAAAGTCTTCTCGCGTGTTCTGATTAATTGCCTGCTCTGTCCTGCCTACCATGAGCACTCCTTCAAACTGAAATGGGAGATGATCATGGCATCGAATAAGCAAGACAAGGACAACCGCAGCGACTCCAAACAGTCGGGCAATGAAGGCGGCAACCGCCAGAGCGGCGACACCAGCAACCGTGGCTTCGCTTCGATGGATCCGGAACGCCAGCGCGAGATCGCCAGCGAAGGCGGCAAGGCAGCCCATGCATCCGGCAATGCGCACGAATTCACTTCGGAAGAAGCGCGCAAGGCCGGCAGCATGAGCCACAAGAATGACGGCAACCGCCAGTCGGGTTCATCCGACTCCGACAACCGTCAAAGCACCGGTGGCGGCACCCGCGGCGGCACGCCGGAACAGCATGCCGAAGCAGGCCGCCAGAGCCACAAAAACGACGACAAGCGCTAAGCGCGCCGCGTCGTGAACGGAACCGTCCAGCGCGACGGTTCCAGCAGCCCGGTGGTCAGCGCGCACCCCGCGAGGATCACCAGGCAGCTTACTCCCATCTGCAGCGAGAACGTCTCCCCCAGGAACAGGCAGCCCCACAGCACGCCGAAGGCCGGGATCATGAACAGCGCGCTCATCGCCTTGCTCGCCCCCAGCCGCGCAATCAAGCCGAAGAACAGCACGTAAGCAAAGGTCGTGCACAGCGCCGCCAGCGCCAGCACCGCGCCCCAGGCCTTGGCCGACGGCGCCTGCGCCGGCCACAGCGCCAATGCCGGGCCCGCCAGCAGCAGCGCCGCCACCATCTGGCTGCCGGCCGCCACGGCAAGCGGCGGCGCGGCGGACAGGTGGCGCTTGCTGAAGTTGCCGGAGATCCCATACAGCAGGGTCGCCGCCAAACATGCCAGCGAGGCCAGCGCCGTGCGCAGCATGTCATGCTGGGGCAAGAAGTGCAGTTTGCCCGCCACCAGCAGCACTACGCCGCCAAACCCCAGCGACAGCCCGGCCATGCGTGCCACCGTCATCCGTTCGCCCAGCCAGATGGCGCCGATCAGGGCGGCAAACAAAGGAGTTGTCGCGCTCAGGATCGACGACAGGCCCGCCGGGATGGTCAGGGCCGCGAAATTAAACAGCAGGAATGGCAGCGCCGCGTTGGTCACGCCGACAAAGCCGATGCCGCGCCAATGCTGGCGCAAGGCGCCCAGCTGGCCGCGCCACACCAGCAAGGGCAACAGCAAGGCGGCTGCCGCCACCGCGCGCACCCCGCCCATCGCCGCCGCGCCAAACTCCGGCGCCCCGACGCGAATGAACAGGTAGGACGCGCCCCAGATCGCCGCCACCGCCAGCATGCTCGCCGCATCCGCCCGCCTCATGGCAGCACCTCCGCCAGCGCCGTCAGCGAAATATCCCTCGTGGGGTCAGGAAGGAATGGGGACATTTCTCGCCCATAGGCAAGCTGGGTGGCGCGGCGCTGGCTCACCGCATGGAACCAGCGCGCCAGATGGGGATGGGCCGCCAGCGCCGTGCCGCGCGCGCTGACCCACGGGAAGCAGGCAATGTCGGCCACCGAATACGCCTCGCCGCATAGATAGGGCTGGCCTGCGAGCTGCCTGTCGAGTGTGCCGAACAGCTCCGCTGTTTGCCGGCCCTGGCATTCAAATGACTTCTGCCAGAAGAGCCACTGCCGCGCTTCAACCCGGCCGCGCATCGTGGCGGGCAGGCCGAACTCCGGTTTCTCCGCCAGGTAGAGCAGCATCGCCCCCGCCTCCTGCAAAGCCTGCGCTTCGCCGCCGTCGGCCGGCCAGTGGTCGACCATGGCCAGCGCCCCGGCATGGGGGATGCGCCGGAACGGCAAACCGGTCTCCTCCAGGAACATCAGCAGTTGCTGCCCTTGGGGTGTCGCGACGTAGTAGAAGTCCAGCATGGCAATCCCTTTCGATGTCGTCAGGGAGAGTGTGCGCCGCGTCCTGGCTCCAACAAAGATCCAGGAATGAACAATTTTATAGAGCCAGCGTCGCTTGCCGTCCAGTCACCGCCAGGCGTTTGCTGTCCCGCAGCATGCGTTCGAAGTCCGCCGCCCCGACCGGTTGGCTGAACAGGTAGCCCTGCAGCTGGTCGCACCCCAGCTCGCGCAGGAAACTCATCTGCTCCGTGGTTTCCACGCCCTCGGCCACGATTTCCTGCCGCAACTGCTTGGCCATGGTCACGATGGCGCGCGCAATGGCGCAGTCGTTTTCCTCGAACGGCAGACCGACCACGAAGGCGCGATCGATTTTCAGCGTACTGATCGGGAATTTTTTCAGGTAGGCCAGGCTGGAATAGCCAGTGCCGAAATCGTCCAGCGCCAGCGACAGCCCCATCGCCACCAGCTGGTTCATGATGGCGATCACATTCTCGGCCCCGCCGACCAGCAGGCTTTCCGTAATCTCCAGCATCAGCTGTTCCGGCAGCACCTGGTGGCGCGCCATCACGGCGGCCAGATGTTCCGGCAGCTTGCTGTCGAACTGGCGCGCCGACAGGTTGACGGCGATCGGCGGCATCATCAGGTTGGCGTCGCGCCAGACGGCGATCTGGCGGCAGGCTTCTTCCAGCACCCAGTTGCCCAGTTCGAGGATCAGCCCGGTCTCTTCCGCCACCGGGATGAACACGCCCGGCGACACCAGTCCGCGCACCGGGTGGCGCCAGCGCAGCAGCGCTTCCGCGCCCACAATGCGCCCGCTGCGCAGGCTGACCTTGGGCTGGTAGTACAGCAGCAGCTCCTCGTTCGCCAGGGCCAGCCGCAATTCGTTCTCGATGCGCAAATGCTCTTTGGCGCGCTGATTCATTTCTTCGCTGTAGAACAGCAGCGCCGGCGCCTGGCCCGGCATCACGCGCGACATCGCCGCATCGGCCCCGCGCACCAGTTCCGATGCCTCCTGCGCGTCTTCCGGATAGACCGCTACGCCCACATGGGCGCTGACCTGCAGGCTGTGCCCGCCGACCTTGAGCGGCGCTTCCAGTGCCGCGATCAGCTTTTGCGCCACGATCGCCGCGTGCTCGCGCTTCTCGATTTGCGGCAGCGCCGCCGCGAATTTGCCGCCGTCCAGGCGCGCCAGGATATCTTCGTCGCGCAGCACCATGCGGAATATGCGCCCTGCTTCAATCAACACGGAATTGCTGACTTCGTGCCCCAGCGTATCGCTGATGGCGCCAAGGCGGTTGACCTCGAGCACCAGCAACGCGCCGTGCTCCTGCTTGCGGCGCGCTTCGGTCATGGCCTGCCCCAGCAGCTGCAGCAGCAGGCCCAGATTCGGCAAGCCGGTCAGGGCATCGTAATTGGCCAGGCGCTGCATGCGCGCTTCGGCATCCTTGTGCACGCTGATATCGGAGAACAGCGAGAAAGTGTGGCTGACGGCGCCGTCTTCGCCGCGCACGGCGCTGACCGTGACCGCCTGCGGCACCAGCTCCCCGCTCTTGCGCCGCCCCAGGATCTCGCCGCGCCACGGCTCCGCCCCCTGGGCGGCGGCGTTGACCCGTTCCGGGAAATCCGAACCGGGCGCGCCGGAGCGCAGCATGGCAGGCGTCTTGCCCAGCGTCTCCAGCGCGGAGTAGCCGGTCATGCGGGTGAAGGCGTGGTTGACCGAGACGATGCGTTCCTGCGCGTCGGTGATCAGCACCCCTTGCTCGCCTTCCTCGATGATGCGGGCATGCAGCCGGGTCTTCTCCTGCTGCGTCAAGCCCTCCACCGTGGGCGAGATCAGGACCCGCATCCCGCTCGGCTGGCCGGCCGCGTCGCGCAGCAGGGTGATATTCAGCCGCACGCGGATCACTTCACCGGACTTCTTCCGGCGCCGCACGTCGACCGCCGCATGGTCGGCATCCAATACCATTTCATCGACGCCGCCGTCGTCGTCTTCCTCCGCGTACAGGAACAGCACGTGCTGGCCCAGCGCTTCGCCGGCGCGATAGCCGAACAACTGTTCCGCGCCGTCACTCCAGGCCGTCAGGTAGCCGGCCTGGTCGAGCATCAGTTGCGCCGCCGGGATGGGCGCCGGCGGCACCGGCTGCAAGCCCCGCAGCGCCGCTTCCAGCTCCGTCAGCGTGGCGGCCTGCGCTTCGCCCTGCTGGCTGCGCGCCAGCCCGCTCAGTGCCAGGCAATGTGCGATCCGGTCCTTATCCATGGGCGCCTACTTGCGTGGTAATGTCCAGCATCCACAGATTAGCTTCCGCCACCAGGCGGTTAAAGTCCAGCGCTGATACTTGCAGCGTTTCCAGCCCCGCCGCCACGGCCGCCAGGTCGCCGCGCTCGGCCGCCTCCAGCGTGGAGAGCAGCTCGCCCAGATCGCCGGAACGGGACAGCAAGGCCTGCTGCGTCGCATCACCCAGCTTCAGCGGCGCCAGCAGCGCGTCCAGCGACACGCCGAACAGCACGCCCAGCAGCGAGAACATGCCGGCCATGAAGGCTTGCTCCTGCACCTGCTTGCCCTGCCCTGCCGCCTGCGCCAGCAATTCCATGGCGCGCGCCCGCACGGCAACGCGCGCCAGCAGCATCGGCGAGCGCACATCGTCGCTGCGCGCGGCGAACAGCATCAGGTTCAGCCAGCGCCGCAATTGCTGGCGCCCCAGGATCAGGATCGCCTGGCTGAAGCTCGTCACCTTGCGTCCCACGCCCATGGCAAGCGAATTGACCAGCTTGAGCAAGTGGTAAGACAGGGTCGGGTCGCGCCGCAGGACCTCTTCGATTTCGAGGGTGGCGGCGTC
Organism: Pseudoduganella violaceinigra DSM 15887; assembly: GCF_000425385.1. Lineage (GTDB taxonomy): Bacteria > Pseudomonadota > Gammaproteobacteria > Burkholderiales > Burkholderiaceae_D > Rugamonas > Rugamonas violaceinigra. Next base: position 224,851 of record NZ_KE384358.1, read on the forward strand.
GTTGGTCACCAGTTGCACCAGCTGCAGCGCCATGGCGCGCGATGCGGCCTGTGCGCCATCGGACCGGGGCGGCGCCTGCAGCGGCCAGTCGCCTTCGATCCATTCGACCCGAGCGTCCAGCAGCACATCGAATGCCGCGTCTGCACGTTGCAGTACGCCGTCCGGCATGGCTGAAAAACCCAGCTCGGCCAGCGATGCCGCGCACTGTGCAGGCGTGGCCGCCGGATAGAAGCACGGCAGCTTGCCGGCCAGCCGGCCCAGCTCGGCAGGCAAGGCTGCGCCGCCGCCACTGAACAGGTAGCCGCCGGGTTTGCCCTGGCGGTTGGCCAGAAGCTTCAAAAATACAAGGGTTGCGGGGTTGGACATGCGTGCCAAATGGAAGAGCGCGAACGCTTATGGTGTCCGATATGGTTGGCCGACGTCAACTTGAAAGCCACGGCATCGGCGACTTTATTGATCAGGCGCAACAATTGGCAAATGGCGGCACAGGCGCTCGAACAGGCCGGGTTCACCCATGCGCTGCTGCCACCAGCGCAGGGCCGCGCCGGATTCCCCGCTACGCCAGGCCAGATAGAATGTTTCTTCGGGTTTCGGCTCTTCCACCTCTTTTTCCACCAGCAGGCCGGCGGCAATCGCCTGGCGCGCGCAGCGCTCGGGCAGGAAACCGAAACCCAGGCCGGCAAGCTGGTAGTCGAACTTGGCCTGCATGGTCGGCACCGTCAGCGTGTCCTGCCCCAGCACCAGGCCAACCGTGCGCGGCGCCAGCAGGCGCGCACTGTCGGCTGTGGCAATCGCGCGGTGGCGCTGTAAATCATTGCGGCCCAAGCGTCCTGGCACCGGTGCCAGCGGATGCTGCGGCGCCACCGCGAACACCCAGTTGAGCTGCCCGATTGGCTGCGACACGTAGCCGCCGCCCGCCGGCCCATCGCCCGGGGCGCCGACCACGAGATCAACCCGCCGCTCCAGTAAGGCTTCCCAGCTGCCGCCCAGCGTTTCCTGCACCAGGCGCAGGCGGGTTTGCTGGGTCACCTCGTAGAAGGCGCGCACGTCCTCCGCCAGCACGGCCGCGCCGAACATGGAGTCGACGCCGATCGCCAGCTCGGTTTCCCAGCCCGAGGCCACGCGCCGGACGCGCTGCTCCAGGTCGCCGGCCGCCTTGAGCAGGTAGCGGCCCTCTTTCAGCAGCTCGCGCCCGGCGGCGGTCAGTTCCACCCGAGGCCCGACGCGCTCGAAAACCAGCACGCCGAGTTCCTCTTCGAGCTTGCCCACCGTGTAGGAAATCGTGGATGGCACGCGGAACAGTTCGCGCGCTGCCGCGGCAAACGAGCCGCCACGGTCGATCGCGTCGACAATCTGCAAAGCATCGAGGCTTATTCTGAGCATTCGAAATTTTCGATCATAAGAAGGCAAATTATTCGCTTTTTAGCGCGATCAACGGCCCATATACTATGAAACATCTGATCGAAATTATCGCACAAGGAGGCAATCATGTTACAAATTCGCAAATCTGAAGACCGCGGCACCGCCAATTTCGGCTGGCTGGATTCCCGCCACAGCTTCTCCTTCGGCCACTACTACGACCCGAAACACGTCGGTTTCGGGCCGCTGCTGGTGATTAACGAGGACAAGGTGGCGCCGGGCCAGGGCTTCGGCACCCACGGCCACCGCGACATGGAAATCATTTCCTATGTGCTGAGCGGCGCGCTGGAGCACAAGGACAGCATGGGCAATGGCTCGGTGCTGCATTACGGCGACGTGCAGCGCATGACGGCGGGTACCGGCGTGCGCCACTCCGAGTACAACCACTCGAACCGCGAAGGCGTGCATTTCCTGCAAATCTGGATCCAGCCTTCCCAGGACGGCATCGCGCCAGGGTACGAGGAAAAGCACTTCACGCCGGAGAGCAAGGCGGGCGGCCTGCGCCTGATCGCCTCGCCGGACGGGCGCGATGGGTCGGTGCTGGTGCATCAGGATGCCTTGATCTACGCCGCCATCCTGAACGGCGGGGAGGATGTGGTGCATACGCTGGCTGCCGGGCGGCAGGCCTATGTCCATGTGATCCGCGGCGCGCTGAGCGTCAACGGCACCGCCCTGCAAGGCGGCGACGCGGCCAAGCTCACCGGCGAGGCGGCGGTGCGCTTGTCCGGGGCGGATAATGTCGAGGTTTTGCTGTTCGACCTGCCTTGAACCGGTACGCCGGGGTCTGCCCCGCAGGGTCAGGCCCCGATTTACCGGGTTTTTGTTATGATTGCAGGGTTCCACAATATAAAGATTGAAAGAGCATCATGCAGCCCGCAGCAGAACAACCGGTAAAAGAAGATCTGGACTACGTCACTTCGTGCGCCTTGCCGACGCCGTGGGCACAGTTCACGCTGCATGCCTTCGTCGAACACGCGACCGGCAAAGAGCACCTGGCCATGGTGCTGGGCGATATCGGCAATGGCGAGCCCGTGCTGGCCCGCGTCCATTCCGAGTGCCTGACGGGCGACGTGCTGTTCTCCCAGCGCTGCGATTGCGGCGCCCAGCTCGAGGGCGCGCTGAAACGCATCGCCGAAGAAGGCCGCGGCGTGCTGCTCTACCTGCGCCAGGAAGGCCGCGGCATCGGCTTGATCAACAAGATGCGCGCCTACCGCCTGCAGGAGCAAGGCGCCGACACCGTGCAAGCCAACGAACAACTGGGCTTCAAGCCGGACCAGCGCAACTACGCCCTGGTCGAGCCGATGCTGAAGCAATTCGGCGTCAAGCGCCTGAAGCTGATGACCAATAATCCGCGCAAGATCGCGGCCATGGGCGCCCTCGGCGTCGAAGTGGCCGAGCGCGTGCCGCTGCTGGTCAACCGCAACGCCTTCAACCAGCACTACCTGAACACCAAGGCGGCCAAGCTGGGGCATATGATGACGCCCGTCGCCCCACCCGCCGCCGAAGACGGCGAACTGTAACCCGGACACTGCCCCGAGCCCCCGAGTCGAACGATTAGATGAAATTCACTAAACTGGCATTAATACTGACGTTGACCTGGGGCTGCAGCGCAGCCTCCGCCCAGCAGGCTGCGGCCGCAGCGCCAGACGCAGTGGCGCTGCCGACACCCTCGAGCACCGCGCAAAAACTCTATTCCGCCGCCAAGGCCGACCTGCTGCAGGTGCGCTCGCTGTTGAAAACCGGCCGCACCCAGTCGTCGGTCGGCTCCGGCTTCCTGGTCGGCACGTCCAACCTGGTGCTGACCAACTACCACGTCGTCTCGCAGTTCGCGCTCGACCCGGATACCTACACCGGCGAATGGGTCGATACCGCCGGCCAGCGCGGCAACATCGAGCTGCTGGCGGTGGACGTGCTGCACGACCTGGCCGTGGTGCGTGTGAACCGCTACGGCACCGGCTACTTCAAGCTGGACAAGCCGGCCGCCCTGACCCAGGGCCAGTACCTGTACTCGCTGGGCAATCCGCTCGACCTGGGCTTCGCCATTTCGGAAGGCTCCTTCAACGGCGTGATCGCGCGCAGCTTCTACGAGCAGCTGATGTTCACCGGCCCGATCAACGCCGGCATGAGCGGCGGCCCGAGCGTCACCGTGAACGGCGAGGTGGCCGGCATCAATGTCTCCAAGCGCCTGGATGGCGAACTGGTATCGTTCCTGGTGCCCGCGCGCTATGCCCAGGAGCTGCTGAAGCGCGTCGAGCCGGACGCCAAGCCACCCAAGGATTTCACCGCCGTCGTCGCCCAGCAGCTGCTGGTGCACCAGAAGGCCATGATCGACCAGCTGCTGGCCAAGCCGCTGACCGCCAAAGCCATGGGCCCCTATTCCGTGCCGGTGCGCGAATCGGAGCAGATGCGCTGCTGGGGGCGCTCCAATGACCGCGATTCGTTCTCGGTGGAAGTGACCAACTGCGCGATGGAGTCGTCCCTGTTCGTCTCCAGTTCACTGCAGACCGGCCAGGTGCAGATCCAGCACCAGTACATGAAGAGCACCGGGCTCGATGAAGTCCGCTTCGCGGTCTTGTCCAGCAACTCCTTCAAGAACGAGAACTTCGGCAGCCACAAGGACAAACGCCTGACCGGCCCGATGTGCACCGAACAATTCGTCAAGAACAGCACTCTGCCGATGCGCGCCGTGATGTGCGTGCGCGCCTACCGCAAGTTCGACGGCCTGTATGACTTCGCCCTGCTGACCTCCAGTACCGACGAAGGCAAGATGAACCTGCAAAGCCGGCTCGATGCACGCGGCGTGTCGTATGAAAACGGCATGCGCGCCTCGCGCGCCTTCCTTGAATCGCTGGCGCGCGAGGGCAAGAAATGAACGGCCCTTTCTTCATCGAGACCCTGGCGCGCAACGGCGACGTACTGCACCGGCACCGTGTCGACAAGCTGCCGATCACCATCGGCCGCGGCTACAACAACGATTTCATCCTGGACGACGCCCATACAGCGCCGACCCATGCGGTGGTGGAGCTGGCCGAAGACGGTGCGCTCGTGATGCGCGACCTGGGCAGCCAGAACGGCATCGTCGTCCATGGCAAACGCCAGGGCTCCGTGCCGATCAACGGCACCACGGTGCTTCGCCTGGGCCACACTCGCCTGCGCGTGCGCGACGCGGCCTTCCCGGTGGAGGCCGAAGTCGCCGACACCACCATGCATGCCTGGGAAGGCGGCGCCCCGGCGCTGGCCGGCCTGGCCCTGATCGCCCTGTTTGTCGGCGTGACCGAAGCACTGTCCGATACTGGTAATTTCCAGGCCATCCGCTACCTGCTGGTGATCGCGACCGGCGTCGGCGTGGGCACGGTCTGGAGCGGCGTCTGGGCGCTGGCCAACCGCCTGTTCGGCGGACACGCGCGGCTGGGACGCCACCTGTTCATTCTGGGCAGCGGCCTGGTGGCATCCGGTGCGTGGAAAGCCTTGAGCAGCGTGCTGGCCTACGCCTGGTCGGCCGAAGTATTCACGCGCTATGGCAACCACGTTGTCATGCTGATCCTGGTGGCGATGATCTACAACCACCTGCGCACCATCAAGCCGCACAAGCCGCGCGCCTTCATTACATCCTGCGCGGTGTTCGTGGTGCTGGGATCGGGCCTGATCCTGATGCGCAATTACGAGGCGGCAGGCCGCCTGCGCGACGAACTGTATATGTCCGTGATGCTGCCGCCGGAGGTACGCCAGAGCAAGGACCACAGCGTCGATGAATTCATCGGCGACGCCGCCAAGCTGAAGGCGGCGGCAGATGCGGCGCGCCAGTCCTCGAAGCTCAAGAAAGACGACGAGGACGACGACGATTAATGTGCGTAAGGCGCGCCGCGCAGTTCGACGGTGTTGCCTTCCGGGTCGTTGACGTAGATCGACGGCCCCTCGCCTTCCGCGCCGTAGCGCGGCTCCGACGGGCCATTCTGCACGTCGTGTGCGCTCAGGTGGGCGCGGATCGCCGCCTCGTCGAACGGATCGACGCGGAAGCAGAAATGGTCGACATTGCGGCCCTCCTTGCCCGGCGCGGCCCCGCCCATCCTGCCCAGCTTCTTATCGACCGGCACCAGGTCCACCAGCGAGCTGCCGGCCCGCAGCTGAATCAGGCCGATCTCGTCCTGCCGGCGCTCGATCGTGCAGCCCAGTACTTCGGTATAAAAGCGGATCATGCGCTCGGCATCGACGACGCGCAGCACAATATGGTCAATTTCTCGAATCTTGATCAATCCAGGTCTCCTTGTTTATGCGTCTGGAACGGGGTTGCTGCCGGAAACGGGCACATAGCGCCCGCCACGGAATTCGAATTTCATGGTCTGGTCGACGCGCTGCGCGGGGGCGTTGCCCTGCTTGCCCGCCTTGCTCACTGCGCCCGTAAAGCGCAGCGTCAGCGCGCCGGGTGCGGCATTGCGCGCTGTACCGGCGCCGATGATATCCCAGCGGCCTTCGATGGCATAACACTGGCCAGGAGGCGCCTGCTCTTCGCGCCCATCCGGCTGCGACATGCCTGGCAAGATGGCGCCAAGCCGGTCAACGCAGTCATGACGCGCGTAAACATTCCCACCTTTGATCTTTTGCTGCAGTAGCGGCTGCGCCTTCACGCCATCCGCGCCGAGGGCGTACAGGGCGAACAGGTCCACGCAGTGGCCTTGCCAGCAACTGCCCCACGCCACGTGCACAGCTTGGGCCGTCGCGGACAGCGGCGTCACACTGATCTGCGCCTGGCCCTCGAACCCCTTCAGGTCGAACGGCTCCTGCCGTTTGACCACCTTCCAGCCATCCTTGCCGGGCTTGAAGGTATAGGCGGCCAGACCGAGCGGCGTGCCATGCGCCACTTGGGGTGCGCCACCATCGCCTGCCGGGGTCAGCGTGGCCAAAAGCACGATACGGTCCGGCGCCACGCGCACGGTCTGTTTTGGTACGACGATCACGCTTCTCTTCCCTTGCTTCCTATCCCATCCGCGCGTCACCGCGTTACCTGGGATCGACTGCACGCGCCCGCCCTCCTCGTCACTCCATGTCGGGAAGGCGATTTGCAGCAACTCATCGGGCTGGGGATCGACCGCCTGCGCGAAGGCCGGCACGGGGACAGTGAGCAAGGCAGCGAACAAGGCGTGATTCATGAAGCGTCTCCTAGATTCGCAAGCGGCGGCGGTCGTTCAGGAAAGTCTCCAGCTGCGCAGGCGCCAGCACCTTGACCGGATCGCCATGGAAGACGTACAGATAGGGCTCGCCACCCAGCCGGTCCGTCATTTTCGCCAGCACCAGAAAGCTGGTGCCGAGCGGATAAACTGCCGTGTCGCGCAGCTGGCGCGAACATTGCACCCGCATCTCCGGGCTGAACGCCTGCCCATTCACCGGGCGCACAACAACCTGCCCGCCCTCTTGCACCGATTCGACCGCCACGTCGCGGTAATCAAAAGTGTCTCTTGTCATTCCACCATGTTACCTGATCCGCCTCCATCCGGGTACCGCGTGGCGGCAAGTCACTTCTCGTGCAACACAAACGGCTTGCCGCGCGCCCAGCGGTTCGACGACAGCGAAAACGTCAACGCCCGCACCTGGTGATACCAGCCGGCGGGGACGTAGAGCATGTCGCCCGGCTGGACGATAAGCTCGATTGTTGCGGCCTGGCGGGCTAGCGGATAGCGCTCGAAGTCCGGTGCCTCCGGATCGAAGGGGCTGCCGAACAGCACCGGGTTGGCTTCGCGCGTATACAGGAATTCATCATGGTGCGGCGGCGCGAGGAAAATCCGCTTGCTGCCCCACACCTGCGCGAAGATATTGTCGTCAAAGTCGCTGTGCAGCGGTGTGACCGTTCCGGCCGGGCCGATCCAGAAGCGCGGCGGTCCCATCTTCTCAAAATACGTTGGCCAGTGACACATGCTGTTCAACTCGCGCAGCTCAAGGTTGCCGAGATACGGCGGCAATCCTTCGGCCGCTTCCGCAAGGTCGAGGTATTCGCGCATGGTGGTGTCCAGCATGGCGCGGTCAGGAGCAAAGGCGGTGCCGATGTAATCGCCCACGCGTGCTCGCACATGCACAGCCCCGAAGCGCTCACGCAGCACTTCAGGGCCCAGCGCACTGATCGGCCACTTTGCGATTGCGCCCGGAATCAGGAACGGCAGTCCTGCGCGGGCACGGGTGCGGAACTCGGCGGCGCTGGGCATGCGCAAGCGCGGCACTTCCGTCATCGCCGGCAGCTTGCGCGAAGCCTGCCGGATCGCGTCGCGCATTTCCTGCATCGACGCGACGCCGCGCACTTCCGCATCGCGGCGGGCGCGCGCTTCGGCTTTCGCAAGCCGGGCGGCTTCGTCAGGCGGCAGTGTGCGCGAGGCCTCGAGCGGGGGCAAGCGTGACGTCATGGACTTAAGCGCCCTGGCGCAGCACCAGCAGCGCCACGGCTTCGGCGTTGATGCCTTCTTCGCGCCCCAGGTAGCCGAGCTTCTCGTTGGTCTTGGCCTTCACATTCACGTGTCCGGACGGCACGCCAAGGTCGGCGGCGATATTGGCCGCCATGGTGGCGATATGCGGCGCCATTTTCGGACGCTGGGCGATGATGGTGCAATCCACATTGCCGATGTCGTAGCCGGTGGCGCGCACGCGCTTGGCCGCCTCGCGCAGCAGTACACGCGAATCGGCGCCGCGGAATTCTTCCGCCGTATCCGGGAAATGCTTGCCGATGTCGCCCAGCGCCGCCGCGCCCAGGATGGCGTCGGTGATGGCGTGCAGCAGCGCATCGGCATCGGAATGTCCGAGCAGGCCGCGCTCGTGCGGGATCTCGACCCCGCCCAGTATCAGCTTGCGGCCTTCGGCCAGGCGATGCGAGTCATAGCCCTGGCCGATTCGGAATGGAAGTTGCGTCATTGTGAATCCTGTTCTAAATACATTTCTGCGACCGCGATATCGGCCGGCAGCGTCACCTTCAGGTTGCGCGGATGGCCTTCCACCAGCATCGGCGAGAAGCCCAGCATTTCCACCGCGCTGGCGTCATCGGTGATCGCATTCGGGTCCGGCGCCAGCGCCAGCGCGCGCACCAGCAAGGCATAGGAAAACATCTGCGGCGTCTGCGCCAGCCAAAGACCGTCGCGCGGAACGGTCTGCACCGCGCCCGAACGCGTGGACTTTACCGTGTCCACCACAGGCAGCGCAAGCAGGCCGCCGCCTTCATGCTCGCCAACGGCGGCAATCAGCTTGGCGATCAGCGCCGGCGTCAGGCCTGGCCGCGCGGCATCATGCACCAGCACCATATCGTCGTCGCCGAGGTCGGCACGCATCGCGCGCAAACCGTTCAGGATCGATTCCATGCGGGTCGCGCCGCCGCAGCGCAATACCGTCGCGCCGCGCTCGGGCGTGATGGAATCGATGTATGCGTCGTCGGGACTGACCACCACATAGGTGTGCTCGATCAAATCGCTGTGATGGAAGGCGTCCAGCGTGTGCTGCAGCATCGGCACGCCGCTGATCGACAAATACTGCTTGGGCGTGGCCGCAGCCATGCGCGCGCCGACACCGGCGGCGGGAATCAGTGCAAAGTATTTTTTCATTTTCTGCTGCGCGTCTTCCTCAAAATGTTCTGGATCTCGCCGTTGCAAGCTTTGCTCAGGCGGGCATATTCGGCGGGCGAATCGATGAGGGCTTGCTGCACCTCCACTCTGGACATTTCAGCTTTAATATAAGGCATCCAGCCGCTGTCGATCTCATGCTCCAGCGCCGAGCGCGCCGTACCGGCCGGGGCATAGAGCGGCTTGGCTTCGAAACGCCGCGCCAGGGCGCTGCGTACCACTTCCTCCACCTTCACCAGGTGGTCCATATAGGCATTCATATGCCGCAGCTCGTGGGACAGGATTTCCGCGTAGCCGCAGGTCCCCGGCGGGAATTCGCTGCCGACGTAGATGCGCACGGGCGCATAGGTCAGCTGCACCTTGATCTGCGGCGCCACGCATTCGTAGCCACTGGCCGGATCGGTCAGCATCGGGCCGTCCAGGCCGATCTGCACGCGCGATTCGGTGCGGGTCAATCCCAGCACATAGCCGTTGGCCGGCATTTTCTCGGTCCGCATCGCCGACAGCTGCTTGTAGGAGAGCTGGGTATTGACCGTATAGCCGCTCTGGCGCGCCGACAGTACCGAGACCGTCTTGCTGATCGTGTCTTCGCAGCGGATCTGGAACGGCGTGCGCTGCGCCTGCGCCGCCTGCCCCTGGTCCGCCGCCAGGGCGCTTACCAGCAACAGGCGGCAGGGCGCGCCCATGGCCTCAGTCCAGCTTCCAGGCGCCGGAGCGCAGTTTGTCCAGCCAGAAGGTGCCGATCACCGTCTTCACATCGGTGATCTTGCCGGTACGGACCCATTCCAGCATCTCGTCCACCGTGGCGGTGATGGTTTCGATGAATTCGCCGTCGTCCAGCTTCACTTCGCCGGCGCTCAGGCCGCGCGCCAGGTAGATGTCCAGGTGTTCGTCCGAGTAGGCGATCGCGTTGTGGATGGTGCTGACGAATTGCCAGTCGGCGGCGGCGTAACCGGTTTCCTCTTCCAGCTCGCGGATGGCGCAGGCCAGCGGCTCCTCGCCCGGGTCGATCTTGCCGGCCGGGAGTTCGATGAAGACGCGGTCCAGGGGATAGCGGTACTGGCGTTCCAGCAGCACGCGGCCGTCGTCCAGAACGGGCAGGATCACGACCGCACCGGGATGTTTGATGTATTCGCGCTTGGTGTGCTTGCCGTCCGGCAGGCTGACCGTGTCGCGGTGGACTTTGAGGAAGCCGCCGTCATAGGCGAGACCGCCCTCGATTCGAGTTTCTTTTAGGTGCTTATCCATGTCTTTTCTTGAATCCGGCAAGGCGGGGGCAGACCCCCAGCACTCTTGCGGCCGGCGGGAATACCCATGGCTGCAGCAGACCGGGGTCTGCCCCCGCCCTACCGGTTTTTAACGGTGTTTACGCAGGTAGCGTACCACGAAGCCAGGGAATGCAAATACCAGGAAGGCGAAAGCCGCGACCCAGTAGAACTCCCAGGTCTGTGGAAATACGGTGCCGATGCGCGATTCGAGGGCCATGCCGATGCCGCCGATGGCGGCATACAGCACGGCCAGTTCCGCCAACCGCATCGCAAATGGCTTGCGTGCGGTCTTGAGCGGAACCAGGCAAAACGCCTTCTCGTTCACGAATGGCAGGTTGGCGGCCATCACTGCGAGCAGGATGACCAGCCAGGAAGATGCATTGACATCCATGCAGGATCAGTAGAGCAGGGTCTTCTGCATGGCGTTCAGGCAGGCGTTCAGCAGCGGGCCCGGGACCATGCCCAGCGCCACCACGGCCACGCCGTTCAGCGCCAGGACGATGCCCTTGTCGAAGCTCAAAGCCAGCGGCGTCGTATCTGCCGCATCGTCGAACCACATCACCTTGACGATGCGGATGTAGTAGAACGCGCCGACCAGCGAGAACATCACGGCAAACACGGTCAGCCACACATTGCCGGTCGCCAGAACGGACTGCAGTACCGCGAACTTGGCGGCAAAGCCCATCATCGGCGGTACGCCGGCCAGCGAGAACATCAGCACCGACATCAGCAGCGCATAGCCAGGCGAACGCTTGGACAGGCCCTTGAAGTCGTCGATTTCTTCCGCCTCGAAGCCCTTGCGCGCCAGCGCCATGATCAGGCCGAAGGAACCGACGGTGGTCAGCACATAGGTGATCGAGTAGTACATCGCAGCCGAGTAGGCGGCGGCGCCGTTGGCGGTCGAATGGCCCACCACGCCGGCCATCAGGCCAAGCAGCACGAAGCCCATCTGCGCGATGGTGGAGTAAGCCAGCATGCGCTTCAAGTTGGTCTGCGCGATCGCGGTCAGGTTGCCGATGGCCAGCGACAGCACGGCCAGGATCATCAGCATCTGCTGCCAGTCTTCCGCGGCAGGACGCATGCCTTCCACCAGCAGGCGCACGCAGATGGCGAAAGTCGCCAGCTTCGGTGCGCCGCCCAGCAGCAGGGTCACGCCGGTCGGCGCGCCCTGGTAGACGTCCGGTACCCACATGTGGAACGGTACGGCGCCCAGCTTGAAGGCCAGGCCGGCCACCACGAACACCAGGCCGAAGGTCAGGATCGACTTGTCGACGGTGCCGGTGCCGATCTTGTGGGCCACGGCGGAGATGTCCAGGGTGCCGGTCGCGCCGTACAGCATGGACATGCCGTACAGCAGGAAGCCGGACGCCAGCGCGCCCAGGATAAAGTACTTCATCGCCGCTTCGGTCGCGCGGACGTCGTCGCGGCGCAGGGCCACCAGGGCGTACAGCGACAGCGACATCAGTTCCAGGCCCAGGTAGATGGTCAGGAAGTTATTGGCCGAGATCATCACCATCTGGCCCAGCAGGGAGAACAGCGCCAGGACGTAGAACTCGCCGCCCAGGTTGCCGCCCAACATGCCGCGGTCCGTGGCGTACTGGCGCGCATACACCAGCGTCATCCCCACGGTCAGGTAGGAGAACAGCTTGAGCAGGTTGCCGATCGGGTCGTTCAGGAACATGTTCGAGAACGCGTAGACGGTGCTGCCGGCGCTGTAGTCGGCGAAGCTGAAGGCGGCGGCGCCCGCCAGGGCGGCCAGCGTCAGCACATAGGTGATCGCGCGCTTGCCCTCGTCGAGGAACATGTCGATCAGCAGGATCGCCGAAGCAGCGATCAGCAGAAAGACTTCTGCGTACATCGGGATCAGGTTAGTGGTATTCATGAAAACTTGGTCCTATTTGCAATCAAGGGGCCACGACTGGCAGCTTGCTTTGAGCGGCATGCGCCAACAGGTCAGCCACGGAAACCTGCATCACGTCGGTGAATGGCGCCGGGTACAGGCCCATCACCAGCACTGCGATCGCCAGGATGCCCAGCATCAGGAACTCGCGATTGTTAACGTCGGTCAGCTCTTCCACATGCTTGTTGGTGATGGCGCCGAAGATCACGCGCTTGGCCATCCACAGGGAATAGGCGGCGCCGAAGATCAGGGCGGTGGCGGCCAGGATGCCGGTCACGAAGTTGAACTGCACCGCGCCCAGGATCACCATGAACTCGCCGACGAAGCCGGAGGTAGCCGGCAGGCCGCAGTTGGCCATGGAGAACAGGATGAACAGCGCTGCGAACTTCGGCATCTTGTTCACGACGCCACCGTAGTCGGCGATCTGGCGCGAGTGCATGCGGTCGTACAGTACGCCGATGCACAGGAACATTGCGCCGGAGATGAAGCCGTGCGACACCATCTGCACGATACCGCCCTGCACTGCCATTTCATTGAACATGAAGAAGCCCAGGGTCACGAAGCCCATGTGCGCGATGGACGAATACGCCACCAGTTTCTTCATGTCTTTCTGCACCAGGGCCACCAGGCCGATGTAGATCACGGCGATCAAGGACAGCACGATGACCATCGGCGCCAGATGGTGCGAAGCGTCGGGAGCGATCGGCAGCGAGAACCGCAGGAAGCCGTAAGCGCCCAGCTTCAGCATGATCGCGGCCAGCACGGCGGAACCGCCGGTCGGCGCTTCCACGTGCACGTCCGGCAGCCAGGTGTGGACCGGGAACATCGGCACCTTCACGGCGAAAGCCATGAAGAAGGCGAAGAAGATCGCCACCTGTTCGCCCATGGTCAACGGCAGCTTGTGCCATGCCAGGATATCGAAGCTACCGGACTTGTTGTACAGGTAGATGATGGCAACCAGCGTCAGCAGCGAGCCGAAGAAGGTGTACAGGAAGAACTTGAACGCTGCGTAGATGCGGTTGGCACCACCCCACACGCCGATGATGATGTACATCGGGATCAGGGTCGCTTCGAAGAAGAAGTAGAACAGCAGGCCGTCGGTGGCGGAGAACACGCCGATCATCAGGCCCGACAGGATCAGGAACGCGCCCATGTACTGCGCCACGCGTTCGGTGATCACTTCCCACGCCGAAATCACCACGATGACGGTGATGAAGGCGGTCAGCGGGATGAACCACATCGACAGGCCGTCAATGCCCAGCGAGTAGAAGATGTTGAAGCGGTCGATCCACGCCGACTTCTCCACGAACTGCATGCCGTGGGCGGCCTTGTCGAACTGCGTGATCAGCGGGATGGTCGGCACCAGGGATACCAGGGCGCCTACCAGCGACAGCACGCGTACCATGCCGGCGCGCGTATCGCGGCCGATGGCCAGCACGATCATGCCGAACAGGATCGGCACCCAGATCGACAGACTGAGGTAAGGAGGTAGAGTATTAATCGTTGACTGCATTTGTTATCTCTTTTGCGTCAGCTGTTAAGCGTGCCAAAACGGCAGGAAGTACACCAGGAAGCCCAGGATACCGAGGATCATCACGAAGGCGTAGTGATAGATGTAGCCGGTCTGCAACACGCGGGTGATGCTGGAGAACCAGCCCACCACTTTCGCCGAACCGTTCACCAGCAGGCCATCGATGATGGCGCGGTCGCCCGCCGCCCACAGGCCCTCGCCCAGCAGGCGTGCGCCGCGGGCAAAGACTGCCTCATTGAACTTGTCCATGTAGTACTTGTTGTCCAGCAGGGTGTGCAGGAACTTGAACTTGCTGTAGAACCAGGCCGGGATCGCAGGCTTGACCATGTAGCAGACGTAGGCCGCGATCACACCCAGTGCAGCCAGGATGAATGGCAGCGAGGTGAACGAGTGCCGGCCCATGGCGACGGCGCCGTGGAACTCTTCGGCCAGTTCGTGCATCGCGTGGTGGTTTTCACCGACGAAGATGACATCCTTGAAGAAGCCGCCAAACAGCATTGGTTCGATCGCGATCGCGCCGATGACGACGGACGGGATGGCCAGCAGGATCAGCGGCAGGGTCACCACCAGGCCCGGCGAATGCGGCTTCTCGCCTGGCGCCAGGCCGTGGTGGCCGTGGTCGTCCTCTTCGCCTTCGTCGGCGTGGTGCGCATCATGCGCATGGTGGTGTTCCTTGCCGAAGTTTTCCGGGCCATGGAAGACCAGGAAGTACATGCGGAAGGAGTAGAACGCGGTCACGAACACGCCGCAGATCACGGCGAAGTAAGCAAAGCCGGAACCGGCGATATGGGTCGCAGCCACGGCTTCGATGATCGAATCCTTGGAGTAGAAGCCGGAGAAGAACGGGGTACCGATCAGCGCCAGGGAACCCAGCAGCGAGGTAATCCAGATCACTTTCAGGTACTTCTTCAGACCGCCCATATTGCGGATGTCCTGGTCGTGGTGCATCGCCATGATGACGGCGCCGGCGCCCAGGAACAGCAGTGCCTTGAAGAAGGCGTGGGTCATCAGGTGGAACACGGCCACGGAGTACGCCGAGCAGCCCAGCGCCACGGTCATGTAGCCCAGCTGCGACAGGGTCGAGTAGGCCACGACGCGCTTGATGTCGTTCTGGATGATGCCCATGAAGCCCATGAACAGCGCGGTAATCGAACCGATCACCAGGATGAAGGACAGTGCGGCGTCCGACATTTCGAACAGCGGCGACATGCGGGTCACCATGAAGATACCGGCGGTAACCATGGTTGCCGCGTGAATCAGCGCGGAGATCGGGGTCGGGCCTTCCATCGAGTCAGGCAGCCAGACGTGCAGCGGGAACTGCGCCGACTTGCCCATCGCGCCGATGAACAGGCAGATACAGGCCACGGAGATCAGCGCCCAGTCGGTGCCCGGCAGGGTACCGTTGATCAGCGCTTCCTTCTTGGCGAACACTTCCTGGTAGTCCATGGAACCGGTGTAAGCCAGGATCAGGCCAATGCCCAGGATGAAGCCGAAGTCGCCCACGCGGTTGACCAGGAAGGCCTTCATATTGGCGAAGATCGCGGTCGGGCGGGTATACCAGAAGCCGATCAGCAGGTAGGACACCAGGCCCACAGCTTCCCAGCCGAAGAACAGCTGCAGGAAGTTGTTCGACATCACCAGCATCAGCATGGAGAAGGTGAACAGCGAGATGTAGGAGAAGAAGCGGTTGTAGCCTTCGTCTTCCGCCATATAGCCGATGGTGTAGATGTGCACCATCAGCGAGACGAACGTCACCACGTTCATCATCATCGCGGTCAGCGAATCGATCTGGAAGCCGACGGCCAGCTTGACGCTGCCCACGGTCATCCAGCGATACAGGTCGCCGTTGTACGTTGCGCCGTCCATCACCTGCAGCAGGGTCTGGAAGGAGATCAGGAAAGCGACCAGCACGCCCAGGATGGTCGCGCTATGCGCCACCTTGCGGCCAATGACATTGCCGAAGAACTTGGTGCCCAGCAGGCCCGCGATTGCGGAACCTGCCAGCGGCGCCAGCGGTACGGCCAGAAGGAGGGTTGGGTTAAGTTGCCCCGTCATGATTTACCTTATGCGTATTATTCGAGGTTATTAACTCAGCCTTTGAGGCTATCCAGGTCTTCCACGTTGATGGTGTCCAGGTTACGGAACATCACCACCAGGATCGCCAGGCCGATCGCCGATTCGGCGGCGGCCACGGTCAGGATGAAGAAGACAAAGATCTGCCCGGCCGCGTCGCCCAGGTAGTGCGAGAACGCGATGAAGTTCATGTTCACCGCCAGCAGCATCAGTTCGATGGCCATCAGCAGGACGATGACGTTCTTGCGGTTCAGGAAAATACCGACGATCGAGATCGCGAACAGGATCGCGCCCAGGACCAGGTAGTGAGCCAGGGATAAAGTCATGGTGCCTCCTTCGTTTCCGCGGCTGCGACCGGAGCGTGGACGACTGCGTCCATCTTCACGATCTTCAGGCGGTCGTTACGCTTGACGCGGACGGCTACGCCCGGGTCGATAGCCTTGGTGTCTTTGCGCTTGCGCAGCGTCAGGGCCACGGCGGCAACGATGGCCACCAGCAGCACCACGGCCGCGATTTCAAACGCGTAGATGTACTCTGTATAGATCTTCAGGCCCAGGGCCTTGGTCTGGCCGATGCTGTTGGCCGCTTCCGGCACCACGGCGCCGGTCGCAGGGAAGGAGCGCCAGATCACGGCCGCCATTTCCAGCACGATCACGCCGCCGATGATGGAGGCCACCGGCAGGTAGTTCCAAAAGCCGGCGCGCAACTTGTCGAGGTCGATGTCGATCATCATCACGACGAACAGGAACAGGACCATGACGGCGCCGACGTACACCAGCACCAGCACGATGGACAGGAACTCGGCTTTGAGCAGCATCCAGATGCCGGCCGCCTGGAAGAAGGCCAGCACCAGGTACAGTGCCGCATGCACCGGGTTGCGGGCCGTGATGACGCGCAGCGATGCCAGCACCAGGATGGCAGCGAAGACGTAGAACAGGATAGTGGTAAAGGTCATTATTTATCCTCGGCGATCAGCGGTACTTGGCGTCGGCCGCGCGGTTGGCCGCGATTTCCGCTTCGTAGCGGTCGCCCACGGCCAGCAGCATTTCCTTGGTGTAGTACAGGTCACCGCGTTTTTCGCCGTGGTATTCCAGTACATGCGTCTCGACGATCGAGTCCACCGGGCAGGATTCTTCGCAGAAGCCGCAGAAGATGCACTTGGTCAGGTCGATGTCGTAGCGGGTGGTGCGGCGGCTGCCGTCGTCACGCTGCTCCGACTCGATGGTGATCGCCATCGCCGGGCAAACTGCTTCGCACAGTTTGCAGGCGATGCAGCGCTCTTCGCCGTTCGGGTAGCGGCGCAGGGCGTGCAGGCCGCGGAAACGCGGCGAGATCGGGGTTTTCTCTTCAGGGAACTGGACGGTGATCTTCTTGGCAAACATGTATTTGCCCGTCAGCGCCATCCCCTTGAACAGTTCGGTCAGCAAGAAGCTGCCGAAGAAATCTTTCAATCGGTCCATTCTGTATTCGCTCTCTTACTTCCAAATATTCCAGGAGGTCTGCATCCAGGTCGCCACGAACACCAGGTACACCAGGGTCAGTGGGATGAACACTTTCCAGCCCAAACGCATGATCTGGTCATAGCGGTAACGCGGGAAGGTGCCGCGCGTCCAGATGAACAGCGATACGATGACGAAGGTCTTGACGAACAACCAGAAGAAGCCGCCGAACGCGCCGCCGAATTCCAGCACGGCGAACGGGGCAGACCAGCCGCCCAGGAACATGATCGATGCCAGCAGGCCGATCAGGATCATGTTGGCATATTCCGCCAGGAAGAACATCGCGTAAGCCATGCCGCCGTATTCGACCATGTGGCCGCCGACGATTTCGGACTCGCCTTCCACCACGTCGAACGGGTGACGGTTACATTCAGCCAGGCCGGACACCAGGTAGACCACGAAGATCGGCAGCAGCGGCAGCCAGTTCCAGGACAGCAGGTTGAAGCCGTGCGAAACCATGAGGCCCTTCTGCTGGCCGGCCACGATCTCGGACAGGTTCAGCGAACCGGACACCATCAGCACGATCACCAGGCAGAAGCCCATCGCGATTTCGTAGGACACCATCTGGGCCGATGCGCGCATCGCGCCCATGAAGGAGTACTTCGAGTTGGCGGACCAGCCGGCGATGATGATGCCGTACACCTCCATCGAGGCGATCGCCATGATCAGCAGCAGGCCGGCGTTGACGTCGGCCAGGGCGGCGCCCGAAGCGAACGGCACCACGGCCCAGCAAGCCAGCGCCGGCATGATGGTCATCACCGGACCGATGAAGAACAGGGACTTGTTCGACTTGGTCGGGACGATGATCTCTTTGAACAGCAGCTTCAGCGCGTCGGCGATCGGCTGCAGCAGGCCGTTCGGGCCCACGCGGTTCGGGCCGATACGGATCTGGATCCAGCCCAGCAGCTTACGTTCCCACAAGGTCAGGTAGGCGACCAGGCCCATCAGGGGCAAGGTCACGCACAGGATCTTGGCCATGGTCCAGAAGAACGGCCAGGCGGCGCCCAGGTTGGCGGCGCCAACAGCTTTAATGCTTTCAATCATTTCTGGCAGAGCCATTACTTGCCCTCCCCTGCTTTAGCAACGGTGATCTCACCGAACATCGCGCCCAGCATCGAGGTCGATGCATGCGCGGCGGACACGCGCACCACGTTCGCTGGCAGGCCGGCGTCGATGATGGCTTCCAGGATCGCAAAGCCGGAGCCCTGCTTCACTTCGACCTTGTCGCCGGCCTTCACGCCGATCTGCTGCGCAGCGGCAGTGGACAGGTGTGCTTTCGGCGCAGCGCCGTCGACGGTCGCCAGCAGCGGACCGGAACGGCGCGCCATGGCGTCGGCGAAGTAGATCGGCACGTCGGCGAGTCGCTGCAGGCCTGTCGCTGCGCCAGCGGCGGCGGCAACAGCGGCCTTGCGCGACACGTTCGACAGCTTGGCCGACAGGTCGCTCACGCCTTTTTCGAACAGCTCGTCGCGGATCGATTCCGAGGTTTCATAGTCGAAGCCGCCCAGGCCCAGGATGTTGCCCAGGACGCGCAGCACCTTCCACGCCGGACGGGCTTCGCCCATCGGCTTGACGGTGCCGTTGAACGACTGCAGGCGGCCTTCGGCGTTGACGAAGGAGCCGGACGTCTCGGCGAACGGCGCGACCGGCAGCAGCACGTCGGCGTAGTCCATGCCGTGCTTGAAGGCCGACATCACCACCACCATTTCGGCGGCGCTCAGCGCGCTCTTGGCCGCTTGCGGATTGGCAGCGTCCAGTTCCGGTTCGGCGTTCAGCAGCACGTAGGCTTTTTTCTGTACCGAGAAGGCTGGCGCGGCGTTTTTCGCGGTGGCGCCGACCAGGTAGCCGCCAACGGTGTTGGCTGCTTCGGTCAGGTAACCGAGCTTGGCGCCGGTCTGTTCGGCGATCCACTGCGCGGCAGCGTGCAGTTTGGACGCTTCAGGGTGGGCCACAGCGGCGTTGCCCAGGAAGACGGCCTTGCGCTCACCGCCCAGCAGCGACGCGGCCACGGCTTCGGCGTCGGCCGATGCGGCCACGGACTCGAAGCCCGCAGGCGCGGTAACGCCCTTCGCCTTGGCGACGGCGGCAACCACGCCCGACAGCGCGGCCAGCCAGTCGGACGGCGCGGCGATGAGCTTGTTGGCGGTGTTGATCAGGTTTGCGTCGTTCGAACCATGCAGCACGGACAGCTGGCCGCCGGCTTTCACGGCCGCGCGGATGCGGGTCGCGAACAGCGGGTGGTCCTTGCGCAGGAAGGAACCGATCACGAACACGCGCTGCAGCGCGCTCAGTTCGGCAATCGGCATGCCCAGCCATGGCTTCACTTCGCCGTCCAGGGCGAAGTCGGACTGGCGCAGGCGGAAGTCGACGTGCTCGGAACCGACGCCGTGCATCAGCTTCTTCAGCAGGGCCAGTTCTTCCACGGTGGAGTGCGCGGTGCCGTAGGCAGCCAGCGCATCGGCGCCGTGTTCATGCTTGATGTTCTTCAGGCCGTGCGCCACGTATTCCAGCGCGACTTGCCATTCCACTTCTTTCCACTCGTTGCCCTGCTTGAGCATCGGCTTGGTCAGGCGCTCGGCGCTTTCCAGCGCTTCGTAGGAATAGCGGTCCTTGTCGGAAATCCAGCACTCGTTGACCGCTTCGTTTTCCAGCGGCAGCACGCGCTTCACGGAGCCCTGCTTCACCTGCACAATCAGGTTAGCGCCGGTCGAGTCGTGCGGGGAGACCGATTTGCGGCGCGACAGTTCCCAGGTACGGGCGCTGTAGCGGAATGGACGCGAGGTCAGCGCGCCGACCGGGCACAGGTCGATCATATTGCCCGACATTTCGGAGCTCACCGCTTCGCCGACGAAGGTGGTGATCTCGGAATGCTCGCCGCGGCCCAGCATGCCCAGTTCCATCACGCCGGCCACTTCCTGGCCGAAACGCACGCAACGGGTGCAGTGGATGCAACGCGACATTTCTTCCATCGCCACCAGCGCGCTGCCGGCCTTCGGCGGCACCACGCGCTTTTCTTCCTCGTAGCGGGATTCCATCTTGCCGTAGCCTACGGCCAAGTCCTGCAGCTGGCACTCACCGCCCTGGTCGCAGATTGGGCAATCCAGCGGGTGGTTAATCAGCAGGAATTCCATCACCGACTTCTGGGCCTGCACAGCCTTGTCGGAGGCGGACTTCACAATCATGCCCGCCGATACCGGCGTGGCGCATGCTGGCAAAGGCTTCGGCGCCTTCTCCACTTCGACCAGGCACATACGGCAGTTCGCAGCGATCGACAATTTCTTGTGATAGCAGAAGTGCGGGATGTAGGTGCCCAGCTTGTTGGCGGCGTCCATCACCATGCTACCCGCAGGGACTTCTACCTTTTTGCCGTCAATTTCGATTTCAACCATGATAATCGCAGCTTAGTAAGCCGAAACAGGCACCAGACAGTGCTTGTGTTCGACGTGATATTCAAATTCTTCGCGGAACTGCTTGACGAAGGCGCGTACCGGCATCGCGGCGGCATCGCCCAGCGCGCAGATGGTGCGGCCCTGGATGTTGTCGGCGATGGAATTCAGCATGTCCAGGTCCGAAGGACGGCCCTGGCCGTTTTCGATACGGTGGATCATGCGGTACATCCAGCCGGTGCCTTCACGGCACGGGGTGCACTGGCCGCACGACTCTTCAAAGTAGAAGTAGGACAGGCGTTCCAGGGCCTTCACCATGCAGCGCGTCTCGTCCATCACGATCACGGCGCCCGAACCGAGCATGGAGCCGGCTTTGGCGATCGAGTCGTAATCGAGGTCGGTCTGCATCATGATCTCGCCGCGGATCACCGGAGCGGACGAACCGCCAGGGATCACGGCCTTGATCTTCTTGCCGCCGCGCATACCGCCGGCCAGCTCCATCAGCTTGGCGAACGGCGTGCCCAGCGGAACTTCGTAGTTGCCCGGACGCTCAACGTCGCCCGAGATCGAGAAGATCTTGGTGCCGCCGTTGTTAGGCTTGCCCAGGCCGAGGTAGTTTTCAGCGCCGATATTCAGGATGAACGGCACGGCGGCGAACGTCTCGGTGTTGTTGATGGTGGTCGGCTTGCCGTACAGGCCGAACGAGGCCGGGAACGGCGGCTTGAAGCGCGGCTGGCCTTTTTTGCCTTCCAGCGATTCCAGCAGCGCGGTTTCTTCGCCGCAGATGTAGGCACCGTAGCCATGGTGGGCGTGCAGCTGGAAGCTGAAGTCCGAACCCATGATCTTGTCGCCCAGGAAACCGGCGGCGCGCGCCTCTTCCAGCGCTTCTTCAAAGCGCAGGTAATCCTGGAAGATCTCGCCGTGGATATAGTTGTAGCCCACGGTGATGCCCATCGCGTACGCGCCGATGGCCATGCCCTCGATCAGCGAATGCGGGTTGTAGCGGATGATGTCGCGGTCCTTGAACGTGCCCGGTTCGCCTTCGTCGGTGTTGCAGACGAGGTATTTCTGGCCGGGGAACTGGCGCGGCATGAAGGACCATTTCAGGCCGGTCGGGAAACCGGCGCCGCCGCGGCCGCGCAGGCCGGAGGTCTTCAGGTCGGCGATGATCGCTTCCGGCGCGATCTTCTCTTCGATGATGCGGCGCAGCGCGGAGTAACCACCGCGTTTGACGTAGTCGGCCAGGTGCCAGTTGTCGCCGTTCAGATCCTTCAGGATCAGCGGATTGATGTGACGGTCGTGCAGGGAGGTCATTTCTTCAGTTCCTCCACCAGGGAGTCGATCTTATCGTTGCTCATGAAGCTGCACATGCGGTGGTTGTTCACCAGCAGTACCGGCGCGTCGCCGCAGGCGCCCATACACTCCCCTTCCATCAGCGTGAACTCACCGTCGTCGGTGGTGCCGCGGAAGTCGATGCCCAGCTTCTGCTTCAGGTGCTCGGCAGCTTTCACGCCGCCCGACAGTGCGCATGGCAGGTTGGTGCACACGGTGATCTTGTGCTTGCCGACCGGCTTCAGGTTGTACATATTGTAGAAGGTCGCCACTTCCTGCACGGCGATGGCCGGCATGCGGATGTAGTCGGCGATTTCCTTCATGGTTTCTGGCGACAGCCAGCCCAGTTCAACCTGGGCGTGGGCCAGCGCGGCCATCACGGCCGACTGGCGCTGGTCGGCCGGATACTTGGCCAACTCGCGGTCGATTTTTTTATAGCATTCTTGGGATAACAGCATTTCTTGCCCTTAGCGGTCGATTTCACCGAAAACGATGTCCTGGGTACCGATGATGGTCACGGCGTCGGCGATCATGTGGCCGCGCGACATTTCGTCCAGACCCTGCAGGTGGGCAAAGCCCGGTGCGCGGATCTTCATACGGTATGGCTTGTTGGCGCCATCGGAAATCAGGTAGATGCCGAATTCGCCTTTCGGGTGCTCCACCGCGCTGTACGCTTCGCCCGGCGGCACGTGGAAGCCTTCGGTGAACAGCTTGAAGTGGTGGATCAGCGATTCCATATTGGTCTTCATGTCCACGCGGTTCGGCGGAGCCACCTTGCGGTTGCTGGTCATGACCGGACCCGGATTGGCTTTCAGCCAGGCAACGCACTGCTTGATGATCTTGTTCGACTGGCGCATCTCTTCCACACGCACCAGGTAGCGGTCGTAGCAATCGCCGTTGGTGCCGATCGGGATGTCGAAGTCCATCTTGTCATACACTTCGTACGGCTGCTTCTTGCGCACGTCCCAGGCGATGCCCGAGCCGCGCAGCATGGCGCCGGTGAAGCCCATGGCCATTGCATCTTCCGGCGAGACCACGCCGACGCCGACGGTACGCTGTTTCCAGATACGGTTGTCGGTCAGCAGGGTTTCGTATTCGTCGACATAGGTCGGGAAGCGCTTGGTGAAGTCTTCCACGAAGTCCAGCAGCGAACCCTGGCGGTTCTCGTTACGCTCGGCCAGCGCTTTGGCGTTGCGGATCAGCGATGCCTTGTACTGCGGCATGGAATCCGGCAGGTCGCGGTAGACGCCGCCCGGACGGTAGTAAGCCGCGTGCATACGGGCGCCGGAAACGGCTTCGTAGCAGTCCATCAGGTCTTCGCGGTCGCGGAAAGCGTACAGGAACGGGCCCATGGCGCCCACGTCCAGCGCGTGCGCGCCCAGCCACAGCAGGTGGTTCAGCAGGCGGGTGATTTCGTCGAACATCACGCGGATGTACTGCGCGCGCACCGGGACGTCCAGGCCCAGCAGCTTCTCGATCGCCATCACGTAGGCGTGCTCGTTGGACATCATGGACACATAGTCCAGACGGTCCATGTACGGCACGGATTGCAGGTAGGTCTTCTGCTCGGCCAGCTTTTCGGTCGCGCGGTGCAGCAGGCCGATGTGCGGGTCGGCGCGCTGGATCACTTCACCGTCCAGCTCCAGCACCAGACGCAGCACGCCGTGCGCTGCCGGGTGCTGCGGACCAAAGTTCAGTGTGTAATTCTTAATTTCAGCCATTTTTACTTCCCGTAGTTTTCTTCGCGGATCACGCGCGGCACGTTTTCGCGCGGCTCGATGGTCACAGGCTGGTAGACAACGCGCTTCTGCTCCTGGTCATAGCGCATTTCAACGTAGCCCGACACTGGGAAGTCCTTGCGGAATGGGTGGCCGATGAAACCGTAGTCGGTCAGGATGCGGCGCAGGTCGTCGTGGCCGTCAAAGATGATGCCGTACAGGTCGAACGCTTCGCGCTCGAACCAGTTGGCGGCGCGCCAGATCGGGGTCACGGAGGCCAGGATCGGCATCTCGTCGTCCGGCGCGAACGCGCGGACGCGCAGGCGCCAGTTCTTTTGCACCGACAGCAGATGGGTCACGGCCGCGAAGCGCAGGCCGTCCCAGGTGCCCTCACCGTAGGTCGAGTAGTCAACGCCGCACAGGTCGATCAGCGTATCAAAACGCAAAGCTGCGTCGTCGCGCAGCTCTTGCATTACCTGGAAGTAGTCCCCAGATTTGACTGTAATCGTCACCTCGCCCAGCGCGACGACGACGGAGGCCCGCTCGCCCAGCTTTTGCTCGAGGGCGGAGACCAGTGTTTGCAGATGTGTATTCATGTGGTCTTAGCGCGCGATCGTGTTGGTCTTCTTGATCTTGTTATGCAGCTGCAGGATGCCGTACAGCAGTGCTTCCGCAGTCGGCGGGCAGCCCGGCACGTACACGTCAACCGGCACGATACGGTCGCAACCGCGCACCACGGAGTACGAGTAGTGGTAGTAGCCGCCGCCATTGGCGCAGGAGCCCATGGAGATCACCCAGCGCGGATCAGGCATCTGGTCATAGACCTTGCGCAGCGCAGGGGCCATCTTGTTGCACAGGGTGCCGGCCACGATCATCACGTCGGATTGACGCGGGGATGGACGGAACATGAAACCGAAACGCTCCAGGTCGTAACGGGCAGCACCAGCATGCATCATCTCCACCGCACAGCAAGCCAGACCGAACGTCATCGGGTACATGGAACCCGTACGCGCCCAGTTGATTACCGTATCAAAGGTAGTGGTGATGAAGCCTTCGTTAAATACGCCTTCAATAGACATGGCTTATTCCCAATCAAGGGCACCTTTCTTCCAGATATACCAAAAACCGACCACGAATTCGGCGATGAACACCATCATCGTCACGTAACCCTGCCAGCCCAGTTCACGCATGGAGACACCCCATGGGAAGAAGAACGCAGTTTCAAGGTCGAACAGAATGAACAGAATTGCGACGAGGTAGTAACGCACGTCGAATTTCATGCGCGCATCTTCGAAAGCTTCGAAGCCGCACTCGAATGGAGAGAGCTTGGCCGCATCAGGCTTGTTCGGACCAAGGATATGGCCCAGCACTTGCGGGACTACGCCGACACCAATGCCGACGAGAAGGAACAACAGGACGGGGAAGTAATTTTCGAGGTTCACGATGGGTAAGCAGCTTAGTTGAAATACGCTCGACCCCAATCACTTACTACTGAGACCAGGATCAAACGACACATCCTCGTAAAAAAACCAGCTAAGCCACTGAATCTTCGATTCAAACGACCTGCTGGCTTTTGATCTTTTTTGGTGCCGACGACGAGACTCGAACTCGTACAGCTTGCGCCACTACCCCCTCAAGATAGCGTGTCTACCAATTTCACCACGTCGGCAATAGGCCGCTATTCTACACTGTGATCACCGCTTTGTTAATGCACATTGCGCAAAATCAAGAAGAAAAACAGCAAAAAGTTTAAAGTTGCCAGTTTTACTTCGCTGGCGAAGCAGCCGGCGCCGCTGCGGCAGGGGCCGACGCAGCAGGAGCGGAGGCGACTGGAGCCTCAACCGGGGCCGGGGTTGCTTCTACTGGCGCAGGCGCGGCGGCCGGCGCGGAAGCAGCCGAAGGAATCGCCGCAGCGCCTTCCACGGCAGCCGGCACCGGCGCCTTGACATTTTCCATCACGCCGGCACCAGCCGACATATTACCCTTGCTTGCCAGGACCGACAGGCCCAGGGTGGCTGCGAAGAAGACCGCCGCTGCCAGGGCGGTCGATTTGGACAGGAAGTTCGAGGAGCCCGAAGCGCCGAACAGGCTGCCGGAGGCGCCGGAACCGAAAGCCGCGCCCATGTCGGCGCCCTTACCATGCTGCAGCAATACCAGGCCTACGATGGCAACTGCCGACAGGACCTGCAATACGATGACCAGTTTGAACAAAGTGTCCATGCTATTCCAATTTTAATTTAAAGAAATTACAACTTACGCGGCAGCGATGATGGCGAGGAAATCCGCCGCCTTCAGTGCTGCACCGCCAATCAGGCCGCCGTCGATATCAGGCTGGGCCAGCAACTCCTTGGCGTTTTCCGGCTTCATGCTGCCGCCATACAGAATCTGCATGCCGGCGGCCGCAGCCGCATCCTTGCTTGCCACTCGGGCGCGCAGCAGTGCATGCACTTCCTGCGCCATTTCCGGGGTGGCAGTCTTGCCGGTGCCGATGGCCCAGACGGGCTCGTACGCCAGCACAATCTTTGCCAGCAGGCTGGCATCGAGCACTTCCAGCACAGCATCCAGTTGTTCGCCAACCACATCGGCGGTCTTGCCGGCTTCGCGCTCTGCCAGCGTCTCGCCTACGCACACCACCGGAACCAGGCCGGCATTTAGAGCGGCCAGCGCCTTCTGCGCTACCAGGGCGCTGCTCTCTTGATGATAAGAGCGGCGCTCGGAGTGACCGACGATGGCGAATTTGCTGCCGAAATCCTGCAACATGGCGGCCGAGACTTCGCCAGTGTAAGCACCCGCCGCATGGGCGGACACATCCTGAGAACCCCAGGCGATGGTGCTGCCGGCGAGTTCAGACTGGCATTGTGCCAGATACGGAGCTGGGACGCAGACCGCGGTATCGGCCTTCGCATCACCCAGACCAGCCTTGATACCGGCCAACAGGGTAGCGTTGGCGGCACGGCTGCCGTTCATTTTCCAGTTACCGATGACGAGTTTGCGGCGCATAGTAGCTTAATTTTTAATAACCCGTTATTGTAGCGTGCGCCGTAAAGACGGGTCAAACGCTAGACTCCGCGCCCTATGAAAAATAATATTTTTGATATCTTTTACGCTTTGGGCCTGGCATTGCCGCTGGCTGTCGTGGCCGCGGCGCTGTCGCTGACCGTCGCGCCGGAGTTTAATGAAGTCCAGCTGATCGTGGCAGCCGGCGTCCTGTTTGTGGCCTGGCCCGTGCTGGCCAGACAATGCATGGAGTGGCGTCACGCCCCGCAAAAGCGCGCGCAGCAGCGCCGCCTGGTCACCTGGCAACTCCTGCTGCCCGTCGCCGCGACCGGCATCATGTTCCTCATTGTCCCTATCCCACACGACTACAGCGGCGGGTTGGTCTGGGTGCTGATGTGTATCATCGGCGCCACCATCGTGTGCACCAGCTGGCTCGGGGCACTCATCGCGGTCACCTTCAACTAAAACAGCGTGAAGACATTTTCCCGCGTTATTTTGGGTATCGGGATGGGATTTCTCCAGGCCTTGCTGCTGGGCGTAGTGTGCTCATGGCTATTCCGAAGCGACGACGCCGGGGCAAAGGTGCTCCTGATCGCGTGGCCGGCACTGGCCTGGCGCCGCCTGGCTAAACCGGCAACCGTTCGCGGCAGCGCGACGCCGCAGCCATTGCCCTTATCACAGGACGTATCTACCAATAGCACCCAGGCGAATAAGACAGGCCGTAACTATCTGAAAAAAGCGGCCCGCATTAGCGCAGGGACCCTGCTGGCGTTTTGCGAAGCTGTGGCGTTGTCGATCCTGGCCGGCTGCCTGACGAAGAGCTTTGAGAATGCCGTCACCGCCCTCTTGCTCGGCTGGCCGGTACTCATCTGGCGCCGCTTGCGCAAGCTATCCATCCCTGCCGATCAACGCCCACCATTGGCGCGCCGCATGGTCGTTCCCCTGCTTGCGGTGCCGGTTATCCTGGCGGTGCTTCTCTATACCATCTTCTCATCCGTCACCAGGGGATCAGGAAGCGGGGACAACGCCATCCTGGCGCTCATTGCGGTAGGGCTCTTGTCAGGCGTCTTCTACTTGTTCTGGGGCGGCGCCATTGGCGCTTTCCTTTTGCACCGCGGCGCCAAGAAGAAAAAGAAGTCTTAGAGCACCTGATGAAAAACAAGCTATTGGGAGGCTTCTTCGGCATGCCCTGGCATTGCCGCTGGCAGCAAGGCCTGCCGCAAATCTTAATGAGGAAACCCCATACGTGAACCAGCATTCCAATGTGCGGCAGCCTCCTGGACGCGGCCTGATCGCCCTTTTTCTCGCGCTGCCGATTGCCTTGGCGGCCATCATTGTTGCAGCCCTCACCGTAGTGGAGCCGGGGGCAAGAGGCTGGGGCTGGGGGATCATGGCCGCCCTGGCCGCAGTGCTATTGACCGGCGTCTTCGCCTATTGTTGGGGCGTCGCCTTGCTAGTCCTCATATTTCAACGCGGCTCAGGGAAGAAGCCTTAAAGCACCTGCAGCATGATCTTGCCCACGTGGCTGCTGCTCTCCATTAGCGCGTGGGCCTGGGCCGCCTGCTCCAGCGGGAAGCTCTCGTAAATGACCGGCTTGATGTCGCCCGCTTCGATCAGCGGCCATACTTTTTCGCGCAACTGGCGGGCGATGGCCGCTTTGAAGGCCACCGACCGTGGGCGCAGCGTCGAGCCGGTGATGGTCAGGCGGCGCCTCAGCACCTGCCCCATGTCCAGCGTACCTTTGGCGCCGCCCAGCAGCGCGATGATGGCGATGCGGCCGTCATCGGCCAGGCAGCTGATTTCGCGCGGCAGGTAATCGCCGCCCACCATGTCCAGGATCACGTCGACGCCGGTATCGCCGGTCAGCTCGCGCACCACGGCAGCAAAGTCCTCGGTGCGGTAATTGATGCCGCGCGCCGCACCGAGCTTTTCGCAGGCCCGCGCCTTGTCGTCGCTGCCCGCCGTGGCGAACACGCGATGCCCCAGCGCCCGCGCCAGCTGGATAGCCGTCACGCCGATGCCCGAGGTGCCGCCCTGCACCAGCAGGGTCTCGCCCTTGCCAAGTCCGGCGCGGTCGAACACATTGCTCCAGACGGTGAAGAAAGTCTCCGGCAGCGAAGCGGCCTCCAGCGGCGACAGGCCGCGCGGCACCGGCAGGCATTGCTCGACCGGCGCCGTCACATACTCCGCGTAGCCGCCGCCCTGGACCAGGGCGCACACCATGTCGCCGACCTTGAAGCCGCTGGCGGCCAGGTCGCCGTCCACGATCTCGCCCGCCACTTCCAGGCCTGGGATATCGGTGGCGCCCGGCGGCGGCGCGTAGCTGCCCATGCGCTGGAACACGTCCGGCCGGTTGATACCGGCCGCATGCACGCGGATGCGCAGCTCGCCCTGCCCTGCCACCGGCAGCGGACGCTCGCACAAGCGCAGCACGTCGGCCGCGCCGGGTTTCGGGATTTCGATCGCACGCATCATGGCATCACCTCTCTGGGAAAGAGGCGATTGTAGCGCTTACAGGCCGAAGCGGGCGCCCATGCCAAACAGGGTCGCCAGCCCCAGCACGGCGAACATGGCGGCGGCGATGCCGTGCACCAGCTTGAGCGGGATCTTCGCCGCCAGCTTGTCGCCGGCGAAGACGGCCGGCACGTCGGCGATCAGCATGCCCAGCGTGGTGCCAGCGACCACCATCAGCGGATCGGGATAGTGGGCCGCCAGGGCCACCGTGGCGACCTGGGTCTTGTCGCCCATCTCGGCCAGGAAGAAGGTCACCAGCGTGGCGCCGAAGACGCCGAAGCGGCTGGCGACCGTGGTTTCGTCGTCTTCGATCTGGTCCGGCACCAGGGTCCAGGCGGCCATGCCGATGAAGGACACGCCAAGCACCCAGCGCAGCACTTCGGGTGTGAGCATGGAGGTGATCCAGGCGCCCAGGGCGCCAGCCAGGCCGTGGTTGAAGATGGTGGCGATGAAGATGCCGGCGATGATGGGCAGCGGCTTTTTGAAGCGGGCGGCCAGCAGGAAGGCCAGTAATTGGGTCTTGTCGCCGATTTCGGCCAGTGCGACAACGCCGGTTGATACGAGGAGGGAATCCATAATGTGTTTCCAGGCCGGGCACGGACGAATGACCACAACACGCCCCCGGCCTAAATCGGCGGCGTTGTGGTCAAAGGTCTTGCCAAGTATGGGACCGCATATGCCATGGCCTGTGGGCCAAGTGTGTTGACATATGCCTGCTTCCGGGAGGAAGGAGAGGCTACTCCCCAATGACGGGGGCGATTTTACCCTAAAACCGGCAAACCGGGGTCAGACCCGAGGGTCTGACCCCGTCTGCTCGGGGTTTTGTGGTGCGCAGTGGGCGGTGGTGATTTTCGCCGAAAGTCAAAGGCCTCGAACCTTGCCTTCTGCCTGACCCAGGTTTACCGGTTTTCAGCCGCCGCCAGTGCGCGACGAGCGCGGCAGCGGCGTCCCGCGCCGCCAGGATGACGATAGCGTCTGCCCTTCCTCGATCTGCTCCGGCGACATCCCGCGCGCCACGGAAGAGCGCTGCTCGGCCGCGTTGGACGAGCCGCCCGCCGCCGCCAGGTTCCACAGCATATAGGCCAGCACATTATCCTGCGGCATTCCGCCGATGTGATACCGGTACATCAGTCCCAGCACCTGCTGCGCATCCGGGTGCCCCTGCTCCGCCGCCTTGCGGAACCAGGTCACTGCCTCCTTATGGTCCTGCAGGACCGCATTGCCGGTGTAATACATGGCCCCGACCACATACTGCGCATCGGCCTTGCCCTTGCTCGCGGCCTTGCGGTGCCAGGCCAGCGCCAGCTTATAGTCCTGCGGCACGCCGCGGCCCATGTAATACATCAGGCCGAGCAAGTGCTCGGCGTCCGTATTGCCGGCCTTGGCAAGCGGCAGGATCTCTTTGTAGGCCAGCGCATAATTCTTGTTGTTATACGCCGTGGCCCCTTCCGCGAAACCGGCATGGGCGCCGGACTGCAGCCCCAGCGCGATGCCGAACGCGAATAACACGCCTCGTAGTTTTTTCATGGTGCTTGGATTTATCTCTTTTTTATGCACTGCAGAATGTCTCTTACTTCCAGCTCACCTTGCCCAGCCCGTCCACACTGACGTTGCGGTTGGTCGGCTTGCCGTACACGGTGACGGAGCCCAGCCCGCTCAGGTTCAGGTTGGCATTGTTGGATGCGTTGATGGTCGCGTTGCCCAGGCCGCTCAATTCCAGGTTCACATCGTCGGCCTTGAACTGCTGCGCATTCAAGCCGCCCAGCCCGCCCAGCGTCGCCGTCAGGTTCTTGCTGCGGCCGCCGATCGTGATATAGCCCGCGCCCTGCAGGTCGAGGTCGACGTTTTCATTCTCCGTCACCCACACGTGCATGCTGCCGACGCCGCCCAGGTTGGCTTTCAGCTTCTTGTAATCGCACACCACTTTCATGCTGCCGGCCCCGTCCAGTGTCAGGTCGATGTTTTCGCCGCTAAAGCCGCTCACCTCCGAGGTGCCGACGCCTTCCGACACCAGTTCGCGCAGCTGCGGCAGCACCAGCTCGACCCGCACGGCGGAGCGGCTCAGTTTTACGCCGCGGCTTTCCGTGTCGAGGTAGAGCGTGTCGCCGGTCTGGACTGCCGTCACTTTGTTGACATAGCGCTTGTCGGTGGTGATACTCAGCGTCGGCGTATCGCCGCGGCGCAGCTTGAGGTCGATCACGCCGTCGAGCTTGACGCGCACCACGCGGGCATCGATGACCCGGCTCTCGGTGGTCGTGTCGTCGGCGCGGGCCAGGCCCAGGAACATACAGAATACGGTGAACAGCAAGCCGATCTGGAATGGTTTCTTCATCATGGATCCTTGATAAGTCATCGGCGCATTATTACAGCTTGGCTGCGGCATGGACAAAAGGCAGCTCGGGCAGCACGCTGTTGGCCGCAGAAATTGCCAGATTGGCTGCGCCAAGGACTAATAGGATGGCGACGAAGATGGCTTCCATATGTTGAGCGATTTTCATTTTGCTTCCCCCTGACATGACTGTTTTTCGATGGTTTCATCATATCGGCGGGCCCCGCCCCCGTCGCGCCCCATGCGACGAAATGCAAAAAACAGGGAACAGGCGGATAATTCCCCTGCCCTCCCGTCATTCCTAAGAGAAACTTATGAATACACGACCTTCGACGCTGGCCCTTCTGGCGTTTGCCGCCACCCTGCTCTCCTCCACCGCCTTCAGTGCTCCGGCCGATCTGGCCGCCGCCCACAAGCTCTACCAGGCCAACTGTGCCGTATGTCATGGCAAGGACCTGGAAGGGGCCGCCGGTCCCAGCCTGGCCGACAATACCTGGCTGCACGGCCAGCCGACCAAGGTCAACCTGGCGCGCGTAATCGGCAAAGGCGTGCCGGACAAGGGGATGCCGGCCTGGGACAAGCAATTGAGCAGCATACAGATCAACCAGTTGGCCGAATACCTGATGCCCGCCAACACCGCGGCCCGCCAGGCTGCCGCCGGCACGGCTGCCGCAAGCGGCCTGTCCTCGCTGAAACTGCCCAAGGGTTTCCAGATCGCCGTGTATGCCGACAAGGTGGACGGTGCGCGCGAACTGGCCGTCAGCGACAGCGGCCTGGTCTTTGTCGGTTCACAAAAGGCCGGCAAGGTCTATGCCCTGGTCGACGCCAACAAGGACGGCGTGGCCGAGAAAGTGGTGACCGTCGCCGAGGGCCTGAACAATCCCAACGGCGTGGCCCTGCTGAACGGCGCCCTGTACGTGGGCGAAATCTCGCGCATCCTCAAATTCGACAACATCGAAAAGACTTACGCCAGCAAACCCGCCTACACGGTCATCAAGGACGACCTGCCCAAGGAATCCTGGCATGGCGCGAAATACATCAAGGCCGGCCCGGACGGCAAACTCTACATTCCGATCGGTGCGCCCTGCAATGTTTGCGATAAAGAAAATGAAGCCTATTCCAAGATCTGGCGCATGAACCCCGACGGCAGCAACTGGGAACTGTTCGCGCGCGGCGTGCGCAACACGGTCGGCTTCACCTGGCACCCGCTCACCAAGGAAATGTGGTTCACCGATAACGGCCGCGACGAGATGGGCGACAATATGCCGGCCTGCGAACTGAATGTGGCGCCCAAGCCGGGCATGCATTTCGGTTTCCCTTACTGCCACGGCGGCGTGTTGCCCGACCCGCAATTCGGCAAAGGCAAGAGCTGCGATGCTTATGTCGCGCCGGTCGCGGCGCTGGGACCGCACGTGGCCCCGCTCGGCTTGGCCTTCTACACCGGCACCCAGTTCCCGGAGCAGTACCGCAACCAGCTGCTGATCGCCGAACACGGCTCCTGGAACCGCAGCAGCAAGATCGGCTACCAGGTGCGTCTGGTCACCCTCTACGGCAACAAGCTGGTCAGCGATACCGCCTTCATCGACGGCTTCCTGCAGAACGAAGAAGTCAGCGGCCGGCCGGTCGATGTGGCCGTCATGCCCGACGGCTCGATACTGGTTTCCGACGACCACGCGCACAAGGTGTATCGCGTGACCTACCGTCCCTGAGCGGGGATATGCGCAAGGTATCGGTGGCGGCGGAATCATCAAAATAATGGAATTCCGCCGGCGCGGACCAGGGCTATATTGAAAAGTGCCAGATAACAATTTCGAACTGGCACGCTTGGTCCACGAATGGAGGCAGTTATGAAGCGATACTTCGCTGCCGCCGGGCTCTTTGTGCTTGCTGCCAGCGCAGCAGCACAAAGCGGCACCGGCGCTGACCAATCGGTGGTTGTGCCCGCGCAAAAGCAAATGCAAATGCAATTGGAACGCAAGCCCATCTCACCGCAAGAGTTCTACACATATCAGGGCTCCTACGCCCTGTCCAACGGCCAGACCCTCACCTTGACGCGCGGCGCAGTCCACCTCTACGCGCAAGTTGGCCGTCAACAAAGGCAGGAAATCCTGTGGCACGGCGACGGTAAATTCAGTACCGCCGACGGCAGCCTTGACATGCGCATCGTCTGGATCGATGACGATACCGCCACAGGTGAACTGAACTACTTGCCCCGCATGTCCGGCCTGGAGCCCGTTCATGCCACCCTCTCTATAGCATCACGCTGAATGCGATCGGCAGCCTGCGCCCCCGGCTCACAGCGGGCGGCGATAGGACTGGCAGCCCGGAGGCTCGGGCATTATATTGAAAGAGCCAGGCAATTCCAGAGACCTGGCCATCCCTGAAATGGAGGCAATCATGAAACGGTTGGTGGCTGTCGGCAGCCTGCTTGCGTTCGCCCTTACGGCATTCGCACAAAGCACCGACGAACAAAAAGTGCTGATCCCGGCCCTGAAACAGGTTCACAGAACGTATATGTCGCCGGACGAATTCGCCAAATACAAAGGTGCTTACGACCTTTCCAATGGCAAGACCCTCTACCTGGTACGCAGGGCAACGCGACTGTTTGCCAGGGTCGACGAACAATCCGAGCATGAAATCACCAGCGCCGGGACCGACAAGTTCCAGGCCCTGGACGGCAAAATGGTGATGGAGCTCGCGTTTGCCCAGGATGATTCCGTAAGTGGCCAATTGAGCTATGTAGACGAAATGCCCGCCGTTGCAGGTTTAGCGCCACAACTCGTCACTATTCAGTTCGCAGCCCGCTAAATTAGGGGAGGCTATCGTGAAACGGCTATTGCTTGCCTGCGGTTTGGGCATATTCGCAATCAGCATTTCCGCGCACAGCCAAACTCCGGTCGAAACCGTCGTGGTGCCGGCCCAGAAGGACGTCAATCCCCTGTACCTTGGGAACGACGAGATCCTTGAATTCGTTGGCGACTACCAGCTCGCCAATGGTATGACGCTGCTCCTCTCCAAACAGGGGAGCAGGATGTTCGGCCAGGTCGGCTCATTGCCCCGGCATGAGCTGATCTCCACCGGCCTGCGCAAATTTGACGCCGTGGACGGCAAGCTTTCGGTCCACATCAAATACACGTGGGATGGCCAGATCACCGGCAAGGTAGCCTATGTCGCTAGCAGTCGCAGTACTGGCGCCTTGCCGGTGCTGGTGGAATTTGCATTACGCTAGGAAAGGTCCGCCATGAAAATTGAAAGAGAAATCGTGGCAACGGGCGAGAACATGTTCGAGTCGGTCGACAAGACCATGCTGGTGAACATCGTCATCTCGAGCCAGGGCTATGTCAGCGGAAGCATCGCTTACCATGATGAGGATATGCCGGACCAGATGGCATACGCCTCCCTAATGACGCGCTAGCCGCGGGCACGTCTGGGCCGCCAGCCATGTGTAAGCTGGCGGCCTCTTTTTACGGGCGCAGAAGCGGCTTGGTGATCTGGGAATGGACCAGGTTCACCATCATCAGGCCCGCCGAACCGAAATGAGTGTGGTATTCCGCCACCATTTCGCCTTTGATGATGACAGGGTCGGTGGCGACCAGCGCTTTCGCCTCCTCAATACTATCGACAGCGAAGATGAAAATGCCGCGCGCGCCGTCCACGCCATCCAATGGGCCGGCATAGGCAAGCTTGCGCTCATTGGCCAGGCGCTGGATATTCGCCATATGCCCATTGAACATCTCGGTGCGCTCGGTCCCGGCAGGTACTTTGTTCGGGCCGGTGCGCAGCACCACGAATACGTAGCGGCGCATGCCATTCTCATTGCCGCCCAGTGACTTCGCCAGCTCCGCATCATATGCGGGCGGCGTTTGCGCCTGCGCAGATAGCGCCAGCGCCGCAAGAAGGATCGCGCCCCACATGGTCTTCATGGATTTTCCCTCATCTCGGGCGTATCTTTGCACAGAGCGCAGTGCTGCCCTCTTCGCGCCTGCCGGTACCGTGCCAACGTAAACACTGCCGCACTAATCACTGCCCATATTGCACCCTGCATGGCCGAGTACTCAAAGTCATGCCCCTTCAACATCTGCGCCGCACAGATGATCGCAAAAGCGCCGGCCAGCACGGCCAGGAAACGCTTGATCCAGAATGCAGTCCCCATTTCGCCCCCCCTCCAGTGTTCTTCGCAATCATAACCGCATACCGAGCCAGATCACTGATTCAGTGGAAACCGCCACCACTGGATCGAGCAGCGCGGGCCAGAACCGCCCTTTCGACAGGTGGGCTAGCGAACGGTCATGGTGCTCCTGCTCATCCACCACAATCCGTGACACCGCCGCTGCCGCGGCAGGGTCGGTATCCTCCAGCACCTGCAACTGCCCACGCAAGTGCGCCAACACTACCCGCTCCACTGCCGCTGTTGTGGCGGCGATGGCCTTACGTCCAAAAAGGCCAGTGATGACCCCAAGCGTATAGCCGCCAATTCCACACAGGACAAAGCTTCGGCAACGCCGGACGCCTCTCCGCTCAAGTTCGGCAGCGAAAATCTCGCGATGGGATTCTTCATGAGCTTTGAATTCGCGCAACTCACCCACCATGCCAGGCGCAGTCAACCGCGCAAACAAGAGCTGTCCCGCATAAATATGCACGGCGCCGTTCTCGCCAGCGTGATTCACCTTCAATACACGCTCAGCAAAAGTGCGCGCAGCAGCATACCTAATAGTCATGGTCTTTCCACCGCCGCCTTGATATCGGCAAGATCCTGCATGATTGCCTTCCTGATCGCGCCCTTGAAAAATAGCGCCATTGGAATGGCCTGAAGCCTTGCAGCCAAGGTCTGCGGCAGGGAATCGTGCGAACTGCTTACGCGAGTGCCGCCACTGCCCTCCTCCAATCGGATGGTGGTCAGGAAAACGAAGCCCTTGTCTTCTGCCCTGGTCCTATAGAACTCGTTCTCGGCCGCCTCGGTAACCCACTTTTCCACAGTGGCAGGCTCGCCAAACAGAATGCGTGTCTCGCGCCAGCGAAGACCAACCAGTCCAGTTGGCGGCTTCTCAATGATTTCGATTTTCTCGATACCGCTGACGATTTGCGCGGCATGCTCGATATCGGCGACAGCGGCCCAGGTCTCCGCTTTTGTTCCATTAATTGTCAGCTGCGCTTCGACAAGCATCAGGTCACCTTATGGCTGGCGCGCGTTATGTTCTTGCATAGCCTGCTCCCTAATGCGACCGTGTGCGTCCGCTGGTCCGCGTTGAAGCTGGCAATGCAATTGGCCCATCAGGCTTTGATAGACCGCCATCGAAAACACCTTGAGGTTTGTGGCTGCAAACTGTCCGCCCAGTGAGGGGTGTAGCTTCCACCCAAGGCACTCGTCCTGCCCGGGTTGGATACCGTTTCCGGCTCCGATTTCGAACCAGCCAGAAAGGAATGTCTCTTCGATCCACTCCTGCGACTTGTTCAGGCGATTGAATTCACCGGAATCTTCGGCAATTTTCGTGTACGCCCCCTCGAGCATGGAAAGCAACCACAGGCTTCCGTCAGAGGCGCCGAAAACCCAGTCCCCCATCGCGGTAAGGAACAATGGCGTTTCAGTCGCCGGCACAAGCCATTGCCATTCTCCCAGGAGCGCACGGGCATCAAGCTGTTCGGCATTTACAAAGAATGGGCGATGCATAAACTCATTTCTCCCATGGCAGCATGAGTGTGATCAGCGCGAGCCCCTGGTCGTCGAACTCATAGTGATGCCAGACATTTTCCAGCTCCAGGCGAATCCAGGCCTTTCCTTCCCTCGGCTCAGAAGTCTTGATCCTCAACTCCCTGGCGGCCGATTGCGCCATCTCAAATGACGCGTAGACCGGGACGCCAACCGAGCCCGAATCTATCTGCGTGAAGCCATGGCGAGGCTGCATATAGCACCAAATAGTCTCAAGCACCTGGGTCTCATTAAAGCGCAATTCAAAACCGGTCGACTTCGATGAGGAACTATAGCTATCGGGAGTATTTTCATGCAGGCGGTCAAAGTCATACACCACCTGCATGTCCAGACTATCCAGCAGCTCGATGACTTCATCGCTTTTCAAATTCAGACCAAGGTAATTTGCAAGAATCATTGTCGAACTCGAGCTAAGGTTAATGTCTTTCCCGATTGCGAGGATTCGTTCAATACGACTCGCCTTCATCCCCAACGACCCGGGCACCAAGCATTGCGGCCAGCGCCTTCATCTTGTTGATGACATCCTCACTTGGATTCTTGACCGTGACCTTGCCACGCGAGTAGTAGAAATAATGCTTCGAATTGGAATTGGGATCAATCCAGGATGCCATGAAGGGATTGCGCACCTCGATAGTTTCATGCGTAAGAGGGTTCTCCGCAGTTGCTACCGCATCCATCCGCATTTGACCATCAGCCGCGACGGCAGCCGTCCACTCGGCTTCAGTGATCGGATTCTGCGAACTTCGCGACCATTCAGCCGCCTTCGTTATGTGTAGTTCGTAAGCCATCGAGGTCTCCGGGATCATTTACCAATCGTGCGCTTTCTGAAGCGCTTTTTTTACCGCGGCATTACCCTTGTGGCGCTTGTTCAGCGCAGCTTCATCGGCATCGAGCCTGCCGCAGCGATACTGTTTTCCTGTCTCGGCAAGTTCGCGAGCTCGTTCATCGTCGTAGGGCTCTTCTCCACCCAAGTGCGTACAAATGGCAATTCGCTCAACCAGGGCGGCGACATCTTTTGGCTGCCCTTTCTTCAACTCGGCGAAGGGATCGTCTTCGGCATGCCCGACAGACGCAAAAAGAACCAGGAAAAGTGGCAATAACAAACGATTCATTCGAACTCCTTTTTAAATCAGGCGTCAATCGACGTTTTAAGGGAAGCCGCGGGCGCCTCTTTGCGCTCGAAGACACGGAAAGCCCCGCCGCCGACTTCCTTGAAGTTCTCCACGTCGTCGTCTGCTTCGCTTTGCTTGGTTCGCGAAAGATCAGTAGCGCTGAGCCAGAGGCGAACAGTGTCCGACGCCGCCCGCTCAAGTATCAGAACCTCCAGCCCCATGGTATCGGTCGTCTTCGACGGCGACTTGAACGCCATTAGTTTGGAACCATCGGCCGTTTCAAATTCGCCCCGATCAACCGCCCCGGATGGTATCGCGGCGGCCACCGCTTGCAGTTCGCTCCCGAAAGTTCCGTGGTACATCGCGACAAAATACTTATGCTGGTTCGTCAGTTCATTCAGTGAGTCGTTTGGCATGGCTAAAACAGGGTTGAAAGTGGTGAAGTTAATTTTTTGCAAATCTTAACATTATCAACCCACTTTGCAGCGGACGCTAATCCCTGACGCCGGTCACCTCGAGCTTACAGTTCATAGCGCACCATCAGCGCCTCGTGATGGCCGACGTTTGCATTTGCTTCCGTCGCCAGGCCAATCCAGCACAGGGCATGCTCAAAGCCGGCGGTCAGTTCGCGCAGGGCCTCATCGATGGCCGCTGCCGCCGTCCCAACAGGCGTCGCCAGGAAGAAGAATATTCCGGGATGCTCCTGCTCCGTTTCCGAGTCGACGACGGTGTAGCTGTCCTCACTGCCCACCGACCATTTCCAGCCGCGCGCTTCGAACGCGTTCGTCATGGCCGCAAAAGCCTCGTCCCGGGGTTTGGCGCCATCCACCAGATAGCTCACGCCGAAGGGGCTTTCCTCCAACGTCGTAACGACCCTGAACAAATGCACGAAGCCCTTCGCTTCCTCTGCATCTTCCGGCGCTTTTTCCAATGGCGTGGGATCGAAAACTAGTAGGCTATCCAGGCGCTGCCGGAAACGTGTTCCCGACAACGAGGCGATACGCGCGGTTGCTGGCCCCGTCCTGCGGGCATAGCGTTGCAGCGTCTCGCCGTTTTCCACGAACTGCAGGCGCACCCAACCCCAATCCTCTTCGATCGGCCCCTCGCCCGGCATCAACTTCATGCCCAAGGCGTGAGCCAGGACCCGCACCAGCCCCCAGCGGCGCACGGCAGTCGCCGCGACCAGGGCATCCCAATGGGCGCTGCCAGGTTCGCTCTCATTCCCGACCATTACCTCGAGCAGGTCAAGCGCCTTCTCGTAATCGCCGGCGCGCATTGCGGCGTCGGCCCACATGGCACGCGGAGGACCGGCATCCGGCACCAGCTTCAGTACGCGTTCGACATGCACGCCAACCTCGGCCCAACGTTCATTGACAAAGGCGAACCGCGCCAGGCACCAGTGCGCCCGGCTCGGATCAACCTCGCGCAGGATGTCAACCAGCGCATGGAGTCCAGCTTCGTCGCGCGCTTCCACCAGGCGCGATTGCAGTTCCGCGCAGACTTCGTCGGAACTGCGGTTGGCGCGCATGAATGTCCAGAGGAAGTTCATGGCCGCGTCGGGACTGCCGCAGGCGCGCATCGCACGCGATGCCATTGCCGCCATATCGGCGTCGGCCGGCCGGCTGGCCAGGCCCGCCAGGAGCATTTCAACCGCCAGCTCCGCGTTGTCGTCAGCGCTGTCGATAATGTAGGCGGCCAATTGCTCCGGCGGCACAGGCAGCGCGCGCGCACGCGGCATGGCCGCGACCAGCGCTTCCAGTTTGGCGAAAGCGTCCGGCGCCCCCAAGGGTTGTTTCAATTTCGCGAGGTGCGGACGGGCCAGTTTCAAGGCCTGCAAAGCGGTCCAGCGTGCTCCGCGAGCGGCAGCCATGCGGACATGCGGCTCCAGGGCTTGCAGCACCAGGCGGTGAGCGCCATTGGCACTGTAGCGGCTCAGGGCTGCCGCGGTGCGGCGACCCAGGCGGTAATCGTTACGGGAAGGATCTGCCTGCTGCAGGATCTCAAGGCCGAGGGAGAGATCGAGATTCTCACCGAATTCTTCGCCCTTCTCTTCCGGTGGAAGCGACGACCATGCCTCCTCAATGCGGCCAAGCTGGGCCAGCAGTCGGAAACGCAAGCTGGCGCGGGCATAGTTCTTCGCGGGGTTATCGCTGCTGAAGTTCTTGGCGTTGATGTAGTCGATGTTGGCCAATGCGGCCTCGAACTCCCCTGCCGCCAGCTGCGCGCGCGCCACCGGCATGAGCCAGTCCACCGACTGGTCAGCCCGGCTCTCCTGCAGGAAAGGCAGCTGCTGGTCGGCAAACGCAAGGGCCTCCTTCGGCTGCGAAGCGTCGACCAAGGCATTCAGCTTCTCGGCACTGATGCAGCGGAAGCAGCTCCAGCTGCTATCAATGCGGGACAGCGTCTCATTGCAGACGGCGAGGCGGTCGCCCGCATATCCGGGGCCATCCACGTTCGCATAGCAGCAGGCGATGTCCTGCGTGGTGCAAACGCTTTGCGGGCAGCTGCTGGTTTCCGGGCGATGCGCCAGGTCGAACAGTTCGACCGTTTCCTTCAGGGCCGACTCGCCTTCCTTCCAGGTGCAGACGCGCGGATTGATGATCCAGTGGCGGAAATACACCTCCAGCCACGGAAGCCCCGCCGCCTTGGCCGCCGCCAGGGCCTCAGGCAAAGCGGCCGTGGCCAGTTCCATGCGGCCCTTGCTTGCATTGGTCGGCAGGTCGTAAACCAGGTCCGCCAAGCGGTCATTGCCTTCCTTCCGCAGCTGACTTGCTGTGTCGTGGACCCACTTCCAGATATCCATGTAATTCCTTTTCAGTTTGCTGTTGCGGGGCGCTGCACCAGCACTTCCACCAGTGTGCCGATATCGCGCAGCGCACCGGTCAAGCCTTGCGCCGCGGGGAGCTTGCTGGAGTCGCCTGCCAGCATAACGATCTTCATCGAGCGCAACAGCGTCATCGCATGACGGATCCCGTCCGTTTCCCCCTGCCCGCGATACGCATTCAACAGGCAGGCGATCGCGGGGTTATCCAGGTTGACATAGAGCCGCGCTTTGACGTCGGCGTTGATCTTGCTCGTGAACTGGCGCACCAGCAGCAGCGCCGATTGCGCAATGCGCTGGTCCGACTCGTCCGATTCCAGCCTTTCCTTCAGTTCCGCGTCGCGGTCGGGCACCACCACCAGCGGCAGATGCGCGGGCATGAAGCGGGCCGGCACCAGCAACTCGCCGTCGCACAGGCGCTGCTTGAGCCACTCCGCCTGCTCCGCCGGCAGCTCGGCTTCGGAAAATAGCTGGCGGTTGC
This sequence comes from Pseudoduganella violaceinigra DSM 15887, assembly GCF_000425385.1. Classification (GTDB taxonomy): domain Bacteria; phylum Pseudomonadota; class Gammaproteobacteria; order Burkholderiales; family Burkholderiaceae_D; genus Rugamonas; species Rugamonas violaceinigra. The sequence goes on from NZ_KE384358.1 coordinate 266,527, forward strand.
CTTTCTCGGTGCCGATCTCGATCAACTTCCCGCCGCGCAGTTGCGTCCAGCGGCGCAGGAAGCTATGCACGGCATAGCGATTCCCCTTCACGACCGGGATCTGCATGGCGCGGCAAACCATGTCTTCAAAGCCACCGCTGTCGCCCAGGCTGACATGAATCGGACCATGGCCCTGCAGTTCGGACAGCTGCAAGTCGCCGCGCGAAGTTGGGATGCGCACGGCGTCGATCAGCAGCGCGAACAGCTCGTCGCTGCACAAAGCCGCCGCCATCAGCGCTTCGTTGTGGCGGCTCAGGATCCGGCGCCAGACGGCCGGCTGGCTGGCGGCGATATCGGCCAGCCCCTTGACGAGAGAATCGAGCAGGTCCGCCTGCGCTCGCCCGTAGTGGGCGTCGCGCTGCAGGTCTTCGCGGCTGGCTGTAGGGGTCAGTTCCTGCGATTCGATCACACCGCCAATGAAGCCGGCCCAGCGTGGCAGCAAGTCGCGCGCATCATCGTCGAGCAGCATGCCGCGCACAAAAACGTGCAGGTTGCGGTTGTCGCTGCTGCTATAGGTGCCGCCGTCCTGGACCCAGAGCATGCCGCGTACATCGCTGTCGCTCGACTTGACCGGTATGGTGCAAATCGGCTCGAACTGCTGCTCAAAACGGGTGGCGAAGGCCAGGTTGCGCTTGCGCTGCTGCACCGGGTGTTCAACGACGTTGCCCTCCACCGGCCGCCAAGGCGGAGCGATTTCATTGATGCGGACCTCGCCGCAATACACTGGTTCCGGCAGCAAGGCGCAGTAGTGGCCTAGCAGGCGCTCGATGGTCTTGGCGCTGGCCAGGTAGCGGAATTCCTCCCGCAGTTTCAACTCAACACAAGTGCCGACCACGCCGTCATTTGCTACCGCTTCAACCGTATAGGATTCGCCATTTTGCGACTGGTAGCGCCAGGTCTTGCCCGGGTCCTGGTAGGAGGTGGTGGTCACCGTCACCTGCTCAGCCACCACGAAGGCGGACAGGAACCCAAGTCCGAACATGCCGATCAAGGCGTCGCTTTGCGCACGCAAAATGCGTGTGTAGCCGGCGCCGATGGTGGCAAGGAAAGCGTGAATTTCCTGCTCGGACAGGCCGGAGCCATTGTCCGTAATACGCAGCACACCTATCTCCCTGCCGCTATCGAGCCTCAGACACCCGGCCTCGCGCCAATCAGCGCATTCGATGCGTCGCCGCGTGATCGAGTCGTGTGCGTTCTGGATCAGTTCCCGAATCGCGACCAGCGGGGTTGAATAAAGATGTTTGCCAAGGACGGACAAAAGGCCGCCCAGATCTACGTTTGTTGCGTGTCGTTCTTTGAACATGTTTGCTGAAGGAGGATGTGATCCCGCCTGCGCGATTTCGCCCGCGCACGCGGCTTGGTTCTGCTATTCGTCAGATCTCAAATGCGTCGTCGTCTTCAAGTCCCCGGATAAACGTCTCGAAGTCCTTTGCAACAACGGTGATCTTGTAGTCCCATTCCTGGTCAATATGAACCACTTGCGGTTCGCCCTCCGGGCCGCACTCCCGATAGTCGAGACAGAGCATGTCGTGCCCGGCCGAGGGGCAATCGGCAAAATAAATGCCAATCGCCGGATAGCCCCATTCCTCTTGCCAGAAATCGCTATTCATTTCGCCGCATAAGGAATACCTCTTATCCGAGCCAATGGAATAGATGCCGGAAATGGCGACATGGTCATGCGCCCACGTGGTGCTTTCGCTGGTTCGGTGATTAGAGCGCGTCGGGATGCCGCCGTTCTGCACGCGCGACAAGGCGATATATGCTTTCGGCAGCTTATAGCCGAGCTCCCTCTCGATGCGCGCAACCTCTGCGTCGGTGGGAGAGACGCCAATATATTCGCGTCGCGCGTAATCGGAATCCACCCAAAAGCCCCGAGATCAACGCCAGCAAATGGTTCTTCCATCATGCCTCCGCCAGCGCCGTTTCGAGACGCTTCAGATTGGCGATGTAATCACCGGCATACTCCCAGCCGGGTTGCAGGCCGGCCCACACTATCTGGCGCTTAAGAGCGCGTTCAGCGTACGGTTTGGCGGATGCGTCGATCGTGCCTTCGTCCGCAAGCTGGCCGAAGACCGTGGCGATCACGGAAACGTCCGTGGTGTAAATGTAGTGTTGATCGTCGAATTCGGGATCGTCGATCTGCTGTCGCACGGTGGCTTCATTGAAGATCGCATCGCTGTATTCAGCCGCACCAATCTCCGCGACCGATTCGATGGTCCATATCAGGCAGGCTTCTAGCGGCGTAGCAGGATTCGCCTTACGCCAGTCACGATATTCGGCCAGTGCCATATCGCCCTCGTCGGAGCCGAATGGAGCCAGGTCGTCGCCGCAGTCCCAAAAGAAGTCATCGGGAATTATTTCAAGGGCGCGCGGATGACCATGCTCTTTATCGATGCCGTAAATCTCTTCGTCGTCCATTCTTCCTCCTCGTGATGGCGGGCCCGCAACCGCGCCGGGCAAAGCTTCGGCATATTAACTTGCAGACAGCAAGGATAATCTCACCAAAAGTAACACGTCCGGTCGACCATTAACGATCTCCGGCACTTCACTGATTTGGTTTATCCGACGTATCCGTAACTTGAACCTGCACATTGATCCGCACATTGGGAGCCGTCAGCAGGGCTGCCGCAACGGCAAGCAGCATCAGGACAATGAACAGCAATCCGATCGGGATAAGCCAATGGAGCATATTGTCCTGCATCGGCGAAATGAAGACCGTCATCCCATGGCAGTTATAGGAAATGACGTGCCCCGTCGCTGGCACAGGCGTGCGCGGGTTCGAACAGATTGTCGTCAATAGATAGGCCCATGCTGCTGTTACGGCCAGCACGCCGGCGACAAATAGCGCCAGAAGAATCTTTGCGATCAAATGGAGCCGAATCCCGCGCTTTCGGAAAGTGAAGTGCGACAAATTGAAGAGAAGTATGGCTTCACGGTACCGTTGGAATATCGATGGTTCATTACTTCTATAGGCAATGGCGGTGCAGGTCCCTTCTACGGCATCTTCCCCCTGGGCGAGCATGACGATGGTTATGACCTCAATTCCTGGGAGTGCGGCGGCTTGATAGGAGACCTTGGCCAGCCGTTCCCGCATACTGAGGCCTGGAACCTTCCTGCTGCTTTCTGGTCGGAACAGCCCTCCCCTGGCGACAAAATGTCAGATGAGGAATGGGAGCAGCAGTACGAGGCATGGAACGACAAGCTCGAAGAAAAGTACTGGGGCCCGGCCATCATGCAAGGAGCTATACCTATTTGCCACGAAGGTTGTGCGCTACGCGACTGGCTTGTGGTTTCAGGCCCACTGGACGGGACCATGTGGCGAGATATGCGGGCTGACAATGGGGGGTGGCGCCACTGAAAAAATCCGACGGATCGCCCATGTCTTTCATCGACTGGTATAGTGATTGGCTCGACGACCAGTTGCAGTGGGCTCGTTCTTGCGGCTGACCGATTGCGCGCAACCGGTGAGATTCTCCGTGCCGGAGTGGTTTCCGGAAACGCAATCGATATGAACATCGTGTGCAAAAAGCTCGACAAGGAAGGCACCCCCATTATTGTCCATTACATCACCATCGGTAACGACAGCACCGATGCCTTTTATCTGGTTTCCATCGAAGCTCCGGAAAGCAGTTGGGAGGAACGGCTGGCGGGCGGGTTCAGGCACCGCATCTTCCGGAATGGTCGCGCATGCAGACTTCATACCCACCAGGCAATGCGCTCATGTTCAATTCATAGCAAATATGCAGACCACTCGACCAAAGCTTCAATTCTTGCTCGCATAGGCCTCGAGCAACAGGTCCGCATATTCACAAGGAAGCTCAGTAAGCAGCGGCTCAATCGCTGAATACTTGCTCTCCCTGTCGTGGGAGAAGCAATGCCCAGAGTCGATGGCAGATAGCACAAGCAAACAACAAATAACAAACTCTCGTTCATGGCCAAGCTTGATGGAGTTGGCGCCTAACTCCACCACTTCAAGTGGAAACCAGAACTCATTGGCCTCAAATTGTCCATTGCGCTCAAAGATCAGTTCATTTAGCGCGGCATAGTGCTTCGCTTCGTCTTGGAGGCCATCAAAACTTGAGATGAACGCTAATTCAGCAGGGGTAACCGTGAGTAAGAAGGGATGCATAGATATTCTGGCTAAGGCCATCGACGCCCATTTAGAGCGCCCAGTTTACGGTGAAAAATCGAAAAATCTGAAAGCCAAACATGAGAGAAAACCGCCCCGACCAAATCCCGTATCGAAGGGTTCATGCAATCTGGTTACGCGCAAAATTCATGGGCCACCGTCTTGAATTGACTATGCCGACGGACTACATGGCCGGGCTTTCGCGCTTTGCGAGAAGCCTCAATTCGTATCCCCGGATCGCCGTCCGCATTCACCTCGTACACCGCCAGATCGGACTTCCTCACTGCAAACCAACCCACAAGGTTACTTCCCACAAAATCCTTCGGTACCGTTGGCGACCAGTATTTGAGATTTACGATGAAGTAGGCATTGTCAGAGAACTCATTGACCGATTCGCAATGGTACTGGCCGGACGTTTGGTGCGCGAGATTGAGAACCGTCGCAACGGCAATCACAGAATCGCATGCACGACGTTCCGCCGCGTCCTGGTCCGCAGCGCCAGCAAAAGTCGCCATACCAAATTGGACGACAAGAAGAGTGACGAATAAACGTGTCAGATGCCCGGCAACCGAAGTGGCAATGGCCGAACGCATAGCTGGGAGATTTGCGGCTTCGCGCATGATGCGATCTCTATCGTCTAAATTAATGAACCAACGTCGCAGCGGGATCAGGACCAAGGTGCTAAATAGTGGTCCCCGTCGCCCAATTCCTGCGGCCCATTTTCCTGCATTTCCGTTCTTATCCTGCAGGCCCAAAATTATCTTCAGGCGTGACAAGCTTCTCTGCTCCACGACCTGAAAAAATCAACGCCAGATTGATGAATTCCTCACCTGAAATCGGGATGGAGCAATCAACTGCGGCGATCAAACCGCCTTCATTCGGCACAATGAACTACACAGCCACGTCTATCCCGGAGGAAATGAGACCGCATACCCAAAGCGTTCAGCAAAGCCAGCAAAGTCGCCGTTCACAAGCATGGCCCACGCATTCCTGCCAAGTCCGGTAAGCGTCGCCTCATCGATTTGCGCTAATATAAGCTTCACTCAAGGGCCCTGAATCGACGGGATCGATGCTATGCCCGCTGCTTTCGCGTGCAAAGACCGGTCACAGAGATTCCTGCGGAAGTTCAAAATCTACGAGGCCAAGATCCGCCAGCGGGATGCCATGCTGCTCAGCCTTTCTTTTCAGAAGATGGAACACAACGTTGTAAGCACGCCGTCTCGATTCGGCCTCCACGGCGTTCATATGCGACCATGCACGAAAGTTGTCACGCGCTTCCTTCTTTAGCTCGCGTGCAAATTCGATAAGGCATTGTTCGTGGGTGAATATGCGGCGGGTAGTCATTACGGTTCAAATGGCTGGAAGTTGATTGTCTGTTCGGGCATTGTGCTCTTATTTCCCCTAACAGAAATTCCGAATCGTCAAAGGCGGTATTCACGAATCGCTCGCCCTACCGAATCACCGGACAAGGGCTGGCCAACATGAATTCCCGCTTTCGATGCGCCAGTACCGAGAGCCAGTTCATAGAATATGCGGTACTCGACCTGCGTCACTCCGCCTTCAATTTGTTCCATTGGGTGGATAAGTACTTGCGGCGGCAAAAATCCGCGTCGAAGTGACTTTATTGCTGCCTTAAGTTGGTACTCGGCCATCGTGAAGTCGGCAATGAGCATGCGTGGCGAAGCAAATTCGGTATTTCTTTCAACAACCAATGACTGATCAGAATCGACGTTTTTCACGACGAATCGATCGGAGAAGAGCTGGACGTAAATGGAGTCAGCGGAGAACATAATTATTGAATTGATCTATCAGAGCTTACAGAAGCTCAAAGTGAGCCACCAGCGTATGCAACGCTGAACGCAGTTCAGGCGGTTGCAAGTGAGGCGGTGACTTATTCATGAGCCCACACCTGCTCGGGCTAAAGCGTCACTGCGCCTGCCGCCGCACAACCTCACCAGCTCTTGGCTCTGGCGTTCCCAAGCCAGATGTAACGGAATGCCTGAGCGCTTCAAAGGCAATGCTCGTGGATTTATCGTAACCACGTGGATCGGACGAGAGATGTGGCCAGGCAAAACGTAAGGCGACAACGACATCAGCACATGGCTTCTTTGCGTCGATGATCGAATAAGTGGTTCCTTCCTGCTTAGCCTCTTGCGTATAAATCGTCCACCCCTCAAGCGTACTGACAACAGGAGGTTTCGGGCTATACGCCTTTCCTACCGAGGAAACCGCCGCTCGTCCGCGTTCCGTTTCGACATGAAACAGGGTGAGGGCCACATTGGTCGAATGCGGAGTCCCTTCATCGGCTGGATTTGGCACCTGGAAGGCCGCCACCGAGACTGGCGGTTTGGTGTTCATGTTGAGAACAATCCACTCATCGGGAACTGCAAAGCGGACATACCCCTTTGCTGTCACAAGGGTAAACTCTACTGCCGATGCAGGGAAACAAGCAATGAAAAGAAGTACAGTAAACAGTGATTTAAACATCGATTTCGTCGGCCCAGCATAATTTCATTTTGTCACCCCATAGTCGGCGACTTGATCGCACCATTGGCGAAGTGGCTGCGGAATGGCGATAAACAGCACTGTTCATCCGGTTGTGCGTCCGATCGGTGCTCCGTCGCCTCTTCCGCAAAACGCTTTCCGTCAGGTTTGGCGAAGCTTGGCGCGGCAAAGTCACTGTAGAAATCCAGGCAGCGCTCATCCCTTCCACCGCACAGGATAACATTCTTGCCCGTTTGCAAAATGCGCGAATTCTCACAGAACAGTAAGGTTTCCGCTACACGAACAATCGCGGTTCATCAGCCGCCCGGCGATCACGATCTCCGACAGCCTCAAGGCAGCTCCGTCCGGACCGCGATAGAACAAGGTATATCGGCCCGGTCTGACCTTGCCCAGAATCGCGGCAGGGCATTGCGAGGAGCGATTCCTACGCGCAAACCCCGTCGCGATGGTCAGATAGATCGAGTTTTCCGCGACTGTGGATCGCACGGACTGACATATTTCCGCCGAGTTGAGGATGGTCGGCTTTGTCGTGATCGACTGCAGCCCACTGACATCCGCACGGATCGGAAGAACTACGCCATCCTGCGTCAATACCGGTGCGCCGGCTGCCAAGCCACCAACGGATTGAATAAACGCCCAGTCCCGGTCCTCCGCGATAGCACTGCGTGGTGCCAGGACTGCCACCGCCAGCATGACGAAGAATCTGTACATAAGAACTAAGCTTGCGCTGCTGGTTTATCGTTACCGTCGATGGGCGCCGTCGGGTCATTGGGCGGATAGCGCACAAAAGAAATGATCAAGGCCTCGGAAACTGCAATAAAAAGCTCGTTATCGTAGGACTCGGAGTCATCGAAAAATCCGGCGGCAATGCGCCTCCGAGCCTCGGGTATTGTGATCACCCAGGCGATTTCCTGCCTGATGAACGTGGCCAGCACATAGTTCGAAATCTGCCCGACCGGAATGGACCAATTCTCTCGACATCGAGCAATGAGGCCCGACTCAAAGTCCGGCTGAAGCCATGGACCGGCAATATCGGCGACGCAGCGGTATTCCATTCAGTGTATTCAGCGAACGTACCGCTTCAATAAGTTGACTGTGTCAGTGACCACGCAATATAACCGACAAATAGGACGATGGGGGCGAGGAATGCAACCGCGCTCTCCATGAAATACCGTTTCCCTCTCGTCGAACCTACACCTTTTTGGAGCAGGCTCCCCGCCGATATCGCTCGCGAGATAAGGCATCCGAAGTAGACAATTGAGCGGGCGACCATCGTCAGCAAATAAGGAAGTTGTGGCATTGCGCCAGAATGTCGAATCGGATTCAAGCCTCAGCATGCCAGTCAGCGCCGCAATGCAGGCATTGCCTGGCCCCTCGCGACTTAAGCGGACGGCCACAAACGGGACACGGCGTGGGCGGTTCCACTGTCACCGCACGGATCAAGCTGATTGCAGGTTTCATCGACGCGAGCAGCATTTTCGGATCGAGGTTCCATCCGAGCGCCAGGCAGTATTCACGCAGCATATCTGGCGTAAAACGATCTTGAATACGATGCTTCTTGTACTGTGACAGGATTTCGAAGGGAAGCGGCTATCCCCTCTCATAGAACTCCCATCTTGTATCGCCGCGAAAGGCCCGGATAAACCGCCTATCGCAACCGCCTTCGCTCAGTTGCATCTCGCAGATAGGCCATTCATCGGCGACGGGCGATACCCGAACCTCCAAGACACGGTGTTTGAAACGGCGCGCAAGATTGTGCACGATGCTCACATTGGCAATCAATGTCGTGCCATCGGGCTTACCGAGCGGGGACCAGAAATAGCCGTATGAACCCTCGGTCCGATTGGCATAAGGCCGCATATCCTGCACTTCAAATGGAACTTGCGATTTCACGGATGCCGTCAACCACTGCTGTGCGTCGGCGACGACAGCATCGAGCGGCGCATCGATCAACGCGAGTCCCAAGAAATCATGCGGGAATGGACTTGACTCCATCATGCCTGGCTCGCTGTCTGGCCAAGAGCCAACAAAACAAGGAGGGCCGACGGGACCAAAATGGCGGTGGCAAGGTCAAGCCAGACTGGCGTAAGTCCAATGAACATCCTGTATCCGATTCCCCAAAAGGCGATGGCCACGCAGACAGCGGCGGTGACCTTTCGCGCGAAAACAGCAACATGGATCAGCGGTCGCATCAAGAAACGTACTCCTTGTAAAGCTCTATCCAGTCGGATGCAGATCAGCCGACTACCTTCCCTCCCGAAGCCTGAACGGACTTGAGCACAAATTCCTGCATTTCTGGCGAGACGGTGGCAAGTGGCAAAGTCATAAACTGCGCCTTCGCAAACGGGTAGAAGCAGCGCTTGACTGTTTCTCTCAATGGGTGCGTCATCGGGGTGACGGGTGCGGTGATGATCTCAAGACAATGCGCGCTACTGAACTGATTTCACGCGCCCGGAAGGATAGCATCCGAGCCCATGAAAAATACGCGAATTCTCACACTCTACCAGACGCGAGCCAGTATTGAGCGAGGGAGAGTGAACGACCAGTGTCAGTTCGTGGCGCATAGTCCGCGAGGTATGCAAATGTTTAAATGTACGCGCGCACCACCACTACCACGGCCTGGCTGATTGTAAACGCCGCCAGCGCTAAGAAGCATTGCAACACCGGACCCGGCGGAATCTTTTGGAACGGCCGGGCAGGCAAGCCTACCAGGCTCATCGCAATATCGAGAGCAGGATTGACGGGCCGATCGTCTTTTTTACCCAACCGCGCGAGGATGCCGAAAAGGAGAGTTGCCGCAATCGCAGCAAGAAATGTTGGCATGACCCAGGAAACGGGGAGTAAATAGACGCTCCCAGCCCCTGCCGTGATCGCGCACACGATCCAGATTTCTGGTCGTTTCAAATTCAAGGTATCAACCACGATGCATCTCCGCGACAAGGTCAATGGCCAACGCGCCTAATGAAAATTTTACGCCAGGCAGACATCTCTGAGGCGTGTGAAAGGATTTGTACAAAGTAATACTCAGTAGTAATTTCGGGTCGATTGTGATTCGACCTCGCACACTTTGGCATATCCAGCTGACCTATCGCCAAAAAAGAAAAAATCCGGTTCAGTCGCGGCGGATCGCTTACTCAATCTTGAGGGCCGGAACATCGACTCGCGAAGCTTTTCCAACAGGAACAAGCACTGGCAGAGAGTGTTTGTTCCGTGCATGGGCGGCCAGAGAGGCTTGGCTAAGTACTGCATCGCACTTGTCCCCCGCGGACAGCGACTCACCGGAGTAAGGTTCGAACCAGATCTGTATCTCGTATCTCCCGTTGCGATCAGTCGCAGCCATAGCAGGGCCTGCCGGCGCGGACTGCTGGATCCAGGATACTCCGACCAAAGCATTGGACACGGCGCTGCCTTTTGAATCAAGAACAACACCAGTGAAAGCTATTCGCTGCATTACGCATTTTGCAGAGGTCAATGGAGCAACGGTAATTAAAAATAGAAACGCAAGTAGTGTTTGCATAGGGGCTGATGTTGAGTTGACCGGCATCACAGAATGACCGAGCTTTGAAATTGACGGTACCAGAGAAGAAAAGCGTGTTCTTAAGCTCGCTAGCTCGTAAGGCTCACGCCAAACAGCATGACAAGGAGCGGGCTGAACGTGTCAGGCGAATGAAGTGTTGCGTTGCCCGCTTAGGTGCCACGAGGCTCCGTACAGCACCGCCAAGCCAGTTAGTACGAAAGCATCAGACTTCCTTGGTTCCCTCTTTTGATACCGGGGGCGCATCGCGGCAAAGCCTTAAGAACCTGAACATCTTAGGCCACTCCGCCCTCGGCTTGAAAACGATGGCGACTTCCTGGTTGCCAAGCGCAGACTCTATGAGGACTACGTGGCCCGAAACAAGCTTGGCGTTCTCAAGCTCCTTTTGCTTGGCTTTACAGACCGCCTTGAAGAAAGGGCCGGAACGCCACTCTTTCACTTCCGGGGAAACTTGAAACTTCAGATAGCCGGCGAGCGATGCGTGCGCAACTGCCACCATGGCGAAGCCGAGCGGAATGTCATCTCGGACAAGGATTTACATCTTCATCAATTAAGTATTTATCAGCGCTAATCAAAGCGACGTGCCGGTTGATGGGTTGGCAGGAACGAATTACCAAAGTCGAAAAAGCTTTCCAACCGCTACAATGGCGAATGCGACTCCCAGGCCAATGCAAATTTTCCGATTCGCAAGGAAGGAAGGCATCTTGCTCCTTGTAGCCAGCGGCCAGCTTGAACTCGCAGCAGCGAGATAGAAAAAAACGCCCGAGAAAAGCGCCCAATACAGAATGTCGTACCAAGATCCAAATGCTTGGCTTCCCAGGGTTTGTCCCATTCATTGTCCTTTGTGATTCATGGCCCGAAGATGGCTAACCGTATAGCGAACGCCAAATTAACGTTCTGCCAAATTTTATCACGGCGAAAAATCACAGCTGGACGAATCTCCTGCCCGGGGCTGTAAAGCGCATTGAGGGTGGGATGCCAACTCCATTGGCGCGGGGCGCGAGTAGTGCGTTTCGCACCTTGAGCGACGATACGAAGCCGCTTCAGCGCAGTAGTTCAGCCACCTGCTCGCCAAATTCCGTTCCGTGCAGATGTGAGGCCAGTTGAATCGTGCGTGTAGCGCATTCCCTGGGCGCCGACGCCCCACGCTGCTGCAGGCAACGATTGTGGTGCAGCGCTGCGAACGTTTCCGCTTGCCCGTTCGAGCTGTGCGCCCAGCACAGGCCAACAATCAGCGCCATGCAAACTGCGAATTGTGCTCTGAGCGGCAAGGCCCAGTTGTAGCGGATAAAAAACATCGGGGCTCCCAAAAGCATTCCGCACCTATCCTACCCAGCCAATATTTCAGTTTGATGACCAGGCCACCAGCCAGGTCCGGCCCTGACAAGCCTCCGACGCCGTGCTCCTCGCATTGAGTTAGAACGTTCGTGCGCATTTTGATCCAGGTCATGGAAATCCAGCAGTCCACTCCCTAAAGTGAGGCCTTGGCAATATGCACTTTTCGCAAGCGCGGCGCCGCGTCCCGGCCCACAGACTTTGGATCCGACCATGCCAGAAAGCCCCCTCGCCCGGTACGCGGCCGATGAACAGCTGGACCAGTAAGTGCGCGCCATGCGAGAGCATGTCCGCCCTGGTGCAGAATCTGATGCCAGCTGCAGCTCCTGACTGTTGCCGCCATCGGCGCCACCCTGTTTATGAATTCGCTGCACCGCTTCCGCGCTACTATCGCGCAGATGGCCAGAACAATTTTCGAATATTTGGAGTTCCACCATGCTGCCCGACGACTTGAGCACCATCCGCAACCGCGTATTCGACGACATCGCCGTGGGCGATACGGAAACGCTGGTGCGCACCCTTACCGCCGCCGACATCCAGCTATTTGCAGTACTGTCGGGAGACGCCAACCCGCAGCACCTGGACCAGGAATTTGCCGCCAACACGCGCTTTCATAGCGTGATTGCGCAAGGCATGTTCGGCGGCGCCCTGATTTCGGCCGTGCTGGGCACGCGCCTGCCCGGCCCCGGCACCGTCTACCTGGGCCAGACCCTGAAATTCACCGCACCGGTGCGCTTGGGCGACACGCTCACCACCAGCGTCACCGTCACGGCCCGCGACCAGGCACGCAAGCGCCTCAAGCTGGCCTGCCAGTGCGTCAACCAGGAGGGCGTGATCGTCATCACCGGCGAGGCTGACGTCATTGCTCCCACCGAAGCGATTGTTCGCCCGCGCGCCACGCTGCCGGAGGTGCGCCTGATGCCGGGCGGCGGTGAAATGCAGGCCTTGCTGGCGCATGCGCGCGGCATTGGCCCGCTCGCCACGGCTGTCGTGCATCCCTGCGACGAGGCCAGTCTGGGTGCGGCGCTCGATGCGAAAGCCGCCGGCCTGATTACGCCGATCCTGGTGGCGCCGCATGCCAAGCTGCTGGCCGTGGCAGAACAGGCCGGGCTGGACCTCGGCGGCTGCCGCATCGAAGACGTGCCGCACAGCCATGCGGCAGCGGCGCGCGCAGTCGAACTGGCCGTCCAGGGGGAAGCAGCACTGTTGATGAAAGGCAGCCTACACACCGACGAACTGATGGGCGCCGTGGTCGCCTGCGCCGCATTACGCACCAAGCGCCGCATCAGTCACTGCTTCGTGATGCAGACCCCGGCCTACCCGCGCCCGTTCATCGTCACCGATGCCGCCATCAATATCGCGCCGACGCTGGAGGAAAAAGCCGACATCATTCGCAATGCGATCGACCTGGCGCATGCCATCGGCGTCGCCACGCCGCGCGTCGCCATCCTGGCGGCGGTGGAAACGGTCAATCCCCACATGCCTGCCACCCTGGACGCGGCAATCCTGTGCAAGATGGCCGACCGCGGCCAGATCAGCGGCGCCTTGCTGGACGGTCCACTGGCCTTCGACAACGCCGTCTCGCCCGCGGCCGCGCGCATCAAGGGCATCGTCTCGCAGGTCGCCGGGCAAGCCGACGTGCTGGTTGTGCCCGACCTCGAAAGCGGCAATATGCTGGCCAAGCAGCTGGAATACCTGGGCGATGCAAACAGCGCCGGCGTGGTGCTGGGCGCTCGCCTGCCGATCATCCTGACCAGCCGCGCCGACAGCCGCGCAACCCGGCTGGCGTCGTGCGCCGTGGCCCTGCTACTGGCACGCCAATACGAGGCAAGTCCACCATGAGCAAGCGCATTCTGGTACTGAATTGCGGTTCATCGAGCATCAAGTTCGCGTTGTTCGATGCCGAAGAATCCCGCCTGGGCGACAAGGCGCTGTGGCAGGGAAAAATCGACGGTGTGACCGGTGCCGGGCAGATACTGGAAGTCTCTGGCGCCGCGCCCCACACCCTGCCGGCGGGCGGCGACCAGCCCTATCACGCGGCGCTGGGCGCGATTCTCGCGCGATTGGACCAGCGCCTGGAGCAGAGCGGTGAGGCGCTGGCGGCCATCGCGCACCGGGTGGTGCACGGCGGCTTGAAATACAGCGCACCGGTGCCGCTGGACGCCCACGTGCTGGCGGACCTGCGCGGGTATATTCCGCTGGCGCCGTTACACCAGCCCTTCGCGCTGGAAGCCGTCGAAACCCTGCTCGCCAGCCGGCCCGGATTGCCGCAGGTCGCCTGCTTCGACACCGCCTTCCACCACACCCTGCCAGTGGTCGAACAAATGCTGCCGCTGCCTTACGCAGCCTGGGAGCGCGGCCTGCGGCGCTACGGCTTCCACGGCCTGTCTTACGAATATCTATCGCACGCCTTGGTCGTCCGCCACGGCGCCGCGGCACAAGGCCGCGTCATCGCCGCTCACCTGGGCAGCGGCGCAAGCCTGTGCGCGATGCAGGGCCTGTCCAGCGTCGCCACCACCATGGGCTTCTCCGCCCTGGATGGCTTGATGATGGGCACCCGCTGCGGCGCACTGGATCCCGGCGCCCTGCTCTATCTGATGGATATTGAAGGACTGAGCACACATGAAGTCGGCCATATGCTGTATCACGAATCGGGCCTGCTTGGCGTGTCGGGCATTTCCGCCGACCCGCGCGTCTTGCTCGAGCAGGAGGCGCGCGCGCCACGCGCCCGTGATGCCCTGGCGCTGTATGTGCGCCGCATCGTGCGCGAAATCGGTGCGCTGTGCGCCGTGCTGGGCGGGCTGGACATGCTGGTGTTCACGGCCGGCATTGGCGAGCACAATGCCGAAATCCGTAGCCGCGTGTGCGCAGCGCTTGGCTTCCTCGGCGTTGCGCTCGACGAGACAGCCAACAGGGGAAACGCTGCTGTGATCAGCCGCGGCACCGGACCGATCGTGGCGGTCGAAGCAACCAACGAGGAATGGATCGCGGCTCGCCACGCGCGCGGCATCCTTGATATGCGGGAGCAGCTGCGATGAATTACGCCAGATTGACAACCGCCGTATTGCTGGCTTTTCTAGGCGCAGCGCAGGCCGACGAACAGTCTTTGCCGCCGGTGCATCCTGCCTTGCAGGCTTTGAACGACGGAGAGTTGCGCGCGGTCACGCGCCCTCTGCCATGGCGCATGCCGGCTGACGCAACGACGCCCGGCACTGGGTCCCTGCACACGGCTTTGCCGCCGCGCGCAGCACGAAGTCCGATCATCGGATACCTGCGCGCACTGAACCTGCTTACCACTGATATCGAAATCCGGGACGTTGATTTCGGTAACAATATGCCCACTTGGACTGCGGCCGGCGACGGCTCATATAGAGTGCCATTGCCAGCCACAATCGGCGAAGTCGATCTACGAAATATTCGCTGCAATCCAAACGACAGCCTTCATTTCGGCTCCCTGCAGATCCTGGGCATAGACCTGCAAAATACGACAATTACGGTGTCCCGCACCAAATAAGACGCATCCTGCCGGGACAGACTCTGGGAGCGCGCCCGCCTCGCGCATTTCCAGCGATGGCGGCCAACGAATGAGATCCGTTTGGGCGAAACTACCCTTTATCCGCTTTTTATGCGGCACGCATGCTATTCGAGGGATTTGACAAATGGGCCGTCCGGTGAAAACAAAAATGCCCCTCCGTATTGGTCCTTGGCTCTGGTGACTGTCGCGCGAATAACTCGATCTTCTTCCAGCAGAAACTCAATCTTTTCCCTGCCTGTTGGGGCGCGAAGAGGGATCGGCAGAACAACGAGCACCGGCATCACCCCGCCCCAAATTTTCTCGAATTCGTAAGTCCACAGTTCCGCTTTCGGTTTATCGGAAATTATCTTCAAGCGCGTAGGGTTGCCCCAGTTATCTCGCATCCAGCTGCTGGAGGGAGTCGCAACCCAGCGACCGTTCTGCTTATCTGCTGCGGCGGAAATGACAGGCGGCTCTGAGGTCAATGCCGATGGAGATTTGGCGGTCGCCAATACGCTCGGCATCTCTGTTTGAGTGGTCTGCTCTCCGTATTTAAAAAGAGCCACGCATCCCTGTAGCGAAATACTTATCAGGATGAGGAAGAACAAAGACTTCAGGCGTTGAATCTGATTCATGAGCAGCGGTTCCAAGTAAATTGAGATATATCCACGTATCCGTTCCAGCGTGTAGCTGATAGCATGAGTCGTCAGGAATTGCGCGGGGTGGCCCTTATCCACGTGCGCAGCATTGATCTTTCCGCGGGCATCTGCGGTCTATAAATCTCGAAGTCGTCTTCATCAATGAGCCAATAACGGGAAAGTGATCAATAACGTCAGCACCTTAGCAGCAAATGCAAGAGTCTCCCCTGGCGGATGAGTTGAGGATCCGGTCAGCGACCATAGCCATGGACGTAGATAAACTCTGATTGCACCTCGATCGGGAGCTGACCTAACGATCCAGTAAGCCTCAGGAACTCCTCGCTAAGTGCCTCATCGGCTGAGACTGAGCCAGTGAGCGGGTTACGCTTTTTTGCAAAACGAAACACTCGAATGGCCAAAATGTCCTTGTAGGCGGCAGGACCGCTACCACCAATCCCAGGGTCCGCGATGCCATGCTCGCCCAAGAGTTCGAGCGAAGAAATTGAACCGATCTGAAAGGTTTTTGCTCCGACGTAGGAGAACTCAAATTGAATTGAGAGTCGCGCGACGAGCGTCAGCACTTCTCGCCACTTGGTGTCATTCATCAGCTTCGCTGAGAACTTTTGCTTAGGCATGTCAAAAAATCCCAAACATATTTGTCGCTCCGTTCAAGATGGCCAAATTTCCTCGCTTTGTGAGGCATCAGGTTTTCAGGCAACCGGATGCCGATGCGCGCAGTGTGGAGACAGTCTATTGGCCTACAGCGTTAGGGCTTCGCACTCTTGAGTGCCCACCAAACAATTGCGACATTCAAGACCGCTAGTACGAACAGAAAATTATGTGTTGCATTCAGCAAGCCAAGGACTTGCGCTCGACCAGCAGCTGCGGCACCAACGATGTCACCGAGGGCGGTGCCAGCAGGTTCGATCTGCGCAAAGGTCACCAGCTCAGGATAGATATCGAACAGTAGAAACGCGACGTTCGCGAACACCGATGCCAATAGAATTATTGCACGACGCTTCATAGACTCTTACGTGAAAGATTAACAACGCCGTCAGGCGCTCGATGAATTGATTTTTTAGGCTGCACTCGTGACCATCAAATGAACGAATTCTCTAATTTTGTTTTTCACGCCAACCGGAGCGATAGAGCCCAGCTTTGGCTTGTGCAGCGACCTCAATTAATTCGGGCCACGAAGTGGCTTCGGCTTGAAGGAATTGTCAGACCCCGCGCGAAGGAAGCCAACGTTTATGGGCTTATCACACAGGCTGGCAGTTTAAACAAAAAAGACGCGACCGTCCGTTACATCCCACTGCAACACGTATAGCCCCGAACCCACGTCTCGAGCAGCCGGGCCAAGCTGGGAGATGATGGAATGAACTGACATAGCCTTGCCAATGCCCCGGAACTGGTCTGGCGATAAGGCCTTGGCCGATGGCGAAACAAATGAAGGATCCCACGTGCAAGCAGTGGCTTGGCCGGTGCAGGCCAGTAAGACTGCGATGAGTGTGAGTGCGCGCATGTGCGTAAGCTAACGTGTCGATCGAGCGGCGCAGTAGGCGTCCATAGGAATATTGTAAAGGGGCGGAAACGGCGAATCAAACTTCTGCATCGTAGACCTCGCGATTTAGAGCGAGAGACAACTTTGCGCAAAGCTTGGTCACCCAACCCCGAAAGAGCCGGCTATCAATCTTCCCCGCCACCAGTAGCCCACCTGGTTCAACCGAAGTCGTAATGAACTGATCGCTTTCCAGTGAACCAAACCATGAGCCTTGGTCGTCAATCCATCAGTCCATAGTGCGATATACCTCCATCACCATCGTCCATTCAGATACGCCCAGGTCGTAAGGAAGGTTTAGCGTGATCGATTCTTCCATCGTAGTGGAGTCCCGCGTCAAAAATAACGGGCGGGCGTCAGCCCGTCCTCGTTGTTTGCCAAGTTCGGCGAAATGAGCTGTTCAACTAAAAGTGCGCCATCACGTAACGCAGATGCCGCTCGCTCTGCCGCCCCCTTTCAATCAAATGTGCCCCGCCTTCCACCAATGCTCCAATCCGACATGAAATCGGTATGTCGGTTGGGGTCTGCAAATTCGGTCCAGATTTTTGGCATGGTCGTGGCGAGGTCAGCGCGGAGGCAGTGCTGCAGCCTGCAGGGTTACGCATTCGATGGGCCTCCAAGGTTGCCGGCGAATTCATTGAGCAGATCGAAGCATGGACTGGAAGGATCTGTCCTGGCAAGAATTATCGTTAATGCCGCCAACAGTGAAACTTGGGCAACTTCGTTTAGCGGACCATCGGCATCCGATACCTGATTGAACGTCGGACCACCAACGGCAGCAAGAGAGCGATTAAGCATGAAATGACTGATCGTGCCCGTTTCATCCGAGAGAGCAATCCCCAGAGAACCACCGTCCATCGCTACGGAGCAATCGTCAATTCTAGAAAGACTAGCGAAGCTGTTCATGAGGATGAATAACGATTGAATTGAGCGAGGCACGTACGCTCGTCCGCTCGAACGAAGGGTTGTGCGTCGCGTGTGAACTTCTCAGGAAGCGTCGCCATCGAGGCGTCCGCAGGAAGTAGAAATTAGGCATAATCGCCTCGTTCCTTGCCAAAAAACACCCCTACTTTCGAGGCGCAGAACGACGCCCCCAAAGAGCGCGACATAGGCCGAGAGCCAGACAAAATACCCAATTAAGAGCGTTGGGGATCCAGCAATTTCTGAAAATGGCGCCCAAAGCGCCAAGACAAAAGCGACCACGACTGCGCAGCCGTACGCACGTAACACCTTTCGCCCAAACCTACCAGTCGATAAGAGCCACGGCGCAATAACGAAAACGGCATTCCCAAGCCCTGCAAAAGCGAGAGGAAGAAGCGTTGGATCCTTTGCAGCATCGCTAACCAAGGCCATAGCTACCCCTGCAGCTTGCCAGCCATCCCAAACAGATGGTTTACCGAATATAACGATTTCGAACGCCGGCAGAACGAGCGCGCACAGAAACTGAAGCTCTGCCACCACCAAAAGTATTCTCGATTTCTCTTTCATATTCCTAAGGTACGGATTCGGTGTCGCGGTTAGGCGTCCACGGGAAGTTATCTTTAGGCCGGCTCATAGAAACACCAGCTTTGTATTTCGTGCATGTTGTGGCCTCCACCCTCAACGTATTTGACATGCCGCCAATTCGCCGATGGCGACAACCGCCACATATGCTGTGGCGAATCGATTAAAAGCACGAGGTGCTAGTGCATGATAACCAGCGCTGAAACGCGCAGCGCGGAAGCCGTCCGGTCAATTAATGGGTCAGACCGCACATGAACCACGAACGAGGTGAATCATAACGTGACAAAGCTCAAATTGATCGCATCCACGAGTGGACATTTTTCCCTGGTTACCAACGTTCGCAAACTTCCAGCTTTCTTCAATGTCGGACCAATACAGCAAATTGCCGCCGAAGGCCGCAACCGCGACAACGAACTCGCCAGAAGAGTCGTCTACATTTAGCTTGATTGGGGCGATCAGGGCTGTCCCAAGCGCGACTCGATGCACAGGCGATAGCGCCTCCTTGTCCTTATTGAGGTAGGTGATTACTTCCGCGAATTCTTCTTCGTCCAGGTACACGATGCGGGGAGCCAAACGCGTCTATTCAGCGGCGCCGCCAGGCATCTGCTGGAATGGTGCTGGAATCTCTGCCGAACATAAAATAGGCGAATGGCATAAAGTAGAACGCCAGCCAATGCCCAGAGAAGCCCCGTATCTCGTTCGCCTTGAACGCTGAATATTCTAGTGCGGTAAGCTCTCGGACATGCTTTCCATGACTGACGAGTACATATTTGCCGTCAACAATGGATGGATTGCCTACTTCGCTTCCTACCATGGTGAGCGCAAAGTTAAGCAACGCGTACGCGAAGATGCCGCAGCCTAGCACGACAACCCACATCGGAAACGCATTTCGAATTTCTGCAAATGTAGGCTTCGGCCCAAGTGTCTTCCGGCTGAAGAAAACAAAAGGAATAAACACCAGAAAAATGCCCCCGTGCAGCCCCCAAACCGCCGGAAAATGCTCGGAGACATCCACGCCGGTCAACGCAAGAACGTGCACAATTAGAGCTGCCGTAAAGCCAGCAAGCGAAATCAAACCAAATAATCGTTTCATGGAATTCTAATGTTGGAATGGCGCCTGGCGTTCAGAACAGGACCAATCACAACAAGGCTGCGCGTGCATGGACCATCAAGATCGCCAGGACTTCCCGGATCTATAAAGTGGTGCCAACTGACGCGTCAGCGCGTTCAGTTGAGCTAAAGGTTATAGAGCTAGTGTTAAAGGAATGCATTTGACCGAAACTCCTGAAGCGGCCTTTCGCAGAGCCGCCAGCACACGCACCCGACGACTTCGAGAAGTCATGCCCTTCGGGAGCCGCTGCGACCAAGGCTGCCAATAATGTTCAAGTTCGACGCCGCTAATTCGGCTCGATGGATGTACCGTCTTTGAGAAGAAATCGATCGCTTCATTCAATTGTTCTAGTGAATGGAACTGGAACGTAAACTGGCAGACCTCTATCAAGAGAACGTTTCGACGCCGCAGGTTGTCAGAAGGCGGCGCTGCCCGCCTTCCACCAATGCTCCAATCCGACATGAAATCAGTATGTCGGTTGGGGTCTGCAATCTCGGTCCAGATTTTTGGCATGTTCGAGGTCTAACGAGGCTGCATAAAAATCCCTTTGCGACACGGCTTCACGCCATCTTCCGGAATCTTCATCAGCAACGCAGTTGATTTCTTAAACATCCTGCCAGTTTGCCGCAATCACCGCCTTTCAGGCAAGAAAAGGCTGGAGATAGCCCTCTAATCAACCTGTCAGAAGGCATAGCCGCTTCGCGCCAGCTTCTCGATGCTGCGCACCAGGCAGCATAGCTGCCATTGCGTGCTCACTTTTTGCTGCCCGCGTAAGGATCCCCATCAAACAGCGAGTCCCAATCAATCTGACCATCATCGTCAAGCAGACAAGTAAAGCGAGGTCAAAAAGTTGACCCGCATAGAACTGATTCGGCTTCCCATATCCAAGGCAATCCATCGCTGAGACCTCGACACCATCAAACGAGACTACGGCAGCACCGCCTTCATCTTCTTCGATACTTATCGTACTTTCATCTAGGCTGCCCATCATCATTGGTCGTAACCGGCATGAGCAGCAGCGCGTAGCGATGCGTAGGCCCGGTTGATGAAATAGATGGGCAATTACTTACCATGGGTAATCCGACGAACGGTGGCATCGTTCTTGGAGATCTCCGCGACTGCAACGCCACCCTTATACCCCTTTGGTGCCGTGCCTTCCACAATCCAAAACCCATCTACTAGCACCGCGCGATAAGGTGCTTCAGAAGCAATTTTCTTTTCGCCGTAAATCGGAGTCCAAACCGATATTGCGATCCGAATTGCCGTCATTGCATCCGGCACATAGCCGGCTTCTGGTTTGAAATTGTGCGGCTCCGAACTCTGTGCGAGAGCATTCGCCGCGAATAGGAACAAAAAAGATAGCGTCGTAAGATTCTTCATGTGACCCAAAATGGTGCTAACCGACGGCGGAGGCGCGCAGCGCCGTAGCTGTCGGCTTGAATGTAGTGTTGGCCGCGCGCGTGAGCTCGCAACGAATGGCCAACCGATTGAGCATCCGCGAATACGCCCGCATAAACGGCAGCATAGCGCAGTGACTTGATCTTGCCCGACGTGGTCGCGCCGCCAGCAACGCAAACGCCACCAATAGCCAGTAATGGCGAGCAGTGGGGCTTGAAGCCAAGCGAATAGGGCGAAGCGTGCATCATGCTCACAGCGATGGCCAACGTGTTAATTCAGCCGCGCCGAAGGCATCGGCTGGAATGCATTGTTAGCGCCTTGGCCAGCGGTCTCCCTCATAATCGAACGCAATTCCTGTACCAGTTTTTCACGCTTGCGCGGAGCTTTAAGGGCGGCAGGCAGACGACTAAGCCAATGACTATTTGGACCCACAGGCAGGCCTCGCCGCAGGGACAGTTGATGAGACGTCGGCAAAGGCTTTGAGGCCAACACCTCGATGAAGTGATCCAGCTGAGCAGGCGAGCTGAACTGAAGCTCGTACGACTCAAATTCAATGTGCAAGAACAAGTAGCCCTTATGGGGAATGGCCTCCGGCGCCGGAGGAGAACAATCTTTTTCCGTTCCAGGCACGGGAACGTGCACCCAAAAGGCAACCGGTGCACGTCGCCAGTCCTCTTCGAAAGTAAAGTAGTACGATGCTTTCATGGGTTCGCTAACGTGTGTGCTCAGCGGAAGCCATAGGGTGTCCGCTGAGGCTGTATAAAAGTCCCGTTGCGACGCGGATTTGCGCCACCTTCCGGAATCTTCATCAGCAACTCGGCTGAATTCTTTAACATCCCGATAGTTTGCCGCATACGCTGCCTGTCGGGCAAGAAAAGGCTGGAAATAGGCCTCTATTCGCCCGTATCAGACCGCATAACCGCTGCGTGCCAGCTTCTCGATGTTGTGCACCAGGCAGTAAAGCTGCCACTGCGTGCTCACCTTGTGCCGTCCGCGTAAGGTGAAGCGATAGAGCCGTTTGTTGAAGCGCACGTTGGCAAAGACTGGTTCCACCGTCGCCATCCGCTGGCAGTATAGGGCGAGTCCGCGGGGCGTATCGATCGCTTGCCGCATGCGCTGAGTGCAGGTCAGTGGCGATGCCTGGCTCTTTCTGAAGAAAGCCACCTGTCGCACTTGGTATCTTAATCGCGTCGGTACAATGCCTCGATAGTGCTGGAGCCAAGCGAATGGGCGTTCACCATATACCCCGTCAGAGCACCCGATGCGTTTTCGGGAAGCTCGAGTTTTTGCGACAACGCATGCACTGTGAAGCGGTAGTGATGTACGCCGTGCTTCGGCGGTGGGCAAGCTCCGCCAAAGCCCTTGGCCCCGTAGTCATTGTTCATCGCCTGGCTGCCTGCCGGCGCCATGGCCCCCGCCGGAAGGGAGCTCACCTCCCTCGGGATATTGACAAGCTGCCAGTGCCACCAACCGCTGCCGGTCGGCGCGTCGGCATCGTGCACGAGGATGGCAAAAGCCTTGGTGCCTTCCGGCGCACCGGACCAGGACAGTTGCGGGGACTGGTTGCCGCCACTGCAGCCAAAGCCCAGGAATTCCTGGGCCTTGCCCATGAACTTACCGTCGGCGATATCGGTACTGGTCAAAGTCAGCGAACCGGCCATTGCGCAATTGCTGGCCATCAGTGCTGCAAGAATAAGGTGTCGCATATGAGCTCCTGTAGTTTGGAGCGCATATCTTAGGCAACGGCACTGAATCGGTTTAGGCCCTGTTCCGCCAACTTTTCGCCCGAATCGCTCATTCGTGTTCGACGAAGTTCAGTAGGAGTAACGCCGAAGAGTTGCTTGAACTTGTCGGTAAAACGCGATTGCGATTGATAGCCGCACCGTTCCGCAATGCGCCCAATGGGATCGAGAGTCGTTTGCACAAGGTGCAGGCCGAATCCCAGTCTTGCCCGGTCCTTGATCGCCTGCAGTGTAGTCCCTTCCGCGGCCAGCTTGCGCCGAAGCGTGGACTCGCTGAGGGCCAAGGTCGATGCCAGGACATCCACATTGTGATCCACGCTGAAGTCTGCGCAGACAAGGCCATGCAACTTGTGGCTAAGGCTGGGCGGTTCGATCACCTCACTTACCTGCTCGTACCCCAAGTGATAAAGCAGCTGTAGGATCTCCTGCCGGCGCACGCCCCACATCGCAGGTGGCGCAAACGCGGACCATTCGACGAACTGCTGCAAGGACCTCTCGATCGCAGGATTGATATCGCCCTGGACGAAGGACTCCGACCTGCCCTTCCTGGGCGGCAGGCAGTTGAAATCTTCATACTCGAATTCGACAATCAGTGCCGTGTATTCAACATCGCCGGGAATGTTCCGCATATTGATGCCGGGGCGGTTGGACAGGAGGATGAAACTCCCCGCCGGGCATTCGATCTCGCCGCGGCTGCCAAGCCTCTTGCTGCCACCGAGCACGCAGATCAGCATCGGCTTGATGATCGGCACGTTGACGATCCTCTGCTCCTCAACGGACGAATAAACAGAGAAAGGCAACGCGCCCCCTGCTTCCTGCATCACTTTTGCTGACAGCCTTAACGCCTCCATATTGCTTCCGGGTCTCGCATTATTCAGATGCTGTCGCCTTTGCGGCAACGTGCACGAAGGAGCAAGCGGCAATCGCGTACTCCGCAGCCAAATCCGCAGGCCAAACGTTGCGGTCGACGTAGAAACCGTGGACTTCCGCGCACGTTGCGGAGTTTTTTACCGATTCCACGGCTCGAAGTCGGTCACGTCGCCAAAGATATCGGGTTTGGAGAGATCCCCGCCCTGCTCTTCCATCCAGCGCCGCTGTTTCAGGTAAGCTGGATTGGCGTGGGCTGGAATACATGTCTTGCCGGTATTCAGCTGCGCATTGACGTTCGCGCCCCGCCTGATCATTTCAAGCGCCGCCTCGTATTGGGATTCCATGGCCGCTTTGCATAAAGCCATGTCGCGCGCGAAAGCAGGGGCGGTTGGCATCGTAGTCATCAGCTTCTCCAGCAGCGTTGGTACCCAGCCGTCTTCGCTGGTGTCACCAACGATGCATTGCATGCCCGCCATGATAGTCGCGCAGAAAAGCCTTCTGGATAGACTGGCATTATGGTGGACAAACATATCTTCTGTCGCCAACAGGTAGTCGCGGCTGGTCCCACCGTCGATGACATGAACCACTCCGGCATAGCCCCGCGGCCATCTGCTCAGCCCCTCAAAATACCTGTCCTGGTAGCTGGTAGTCGGCTTCGGTTGCTTGCGCTTGGCAAAGATACTGAACACTTCCCGCCAGGTTTCGGGTGAAAACTCCCGATAGTTGTCCACCGCATTGGTAACGCTCAAAGCAGCGTGGACCTCCCCCCTGCGCGCCAGCACATAGGTGGTAAACCTGGTGCGGACAACAAGGGACTGCTCGGGCTGGAAAACGGCAAGAAACTTATCGGCGCGGGCAACCATGTTGGCGCTTTCGTCCAGCACCTCCTTGCGGATAAAGTCGATATTCGCCTCATCCTGTGTTGCAAGCAGTTTGTCCGTCGACTCCTTGATGCCGGCATGAGCGCCTGGCAGGCATAGAAAAATTGCGAGCGCCGCAAAGGCGCTTCTTAATGACTGCATTTCACTTCCTTGGATTCACTTCAGACGATGCGCCCGCATCATAACTTCCCCGAAGCCAGTTAAAGCTCTCCAATTTTCACCTGGCGGCGATTGCCTTCAGCCGGACGGACAAATCATCGACCAATCGTTTGCGGCTGCTCAAAGGATATTCAACCGGTGAAAACGGCATCGCACTCTGCGCAAAAGCGTCGATCAGTTCGAGCAGGCCTGCCGCTTCATCGGGAGAAAAATCAGCGCGGGCGCCATTGCCGCTTAACGCAGTGAGTTTTTCCTGCAGCACCTCCTTTTGGGCGATCGCCTGCTCGGAAACCGGATTGGCCACGCACAGGCCGAATGTCCCCGCCAGAAAATGCGTCCACATCGAATCCAGGCGCTTGCGCATCCCTTCTTCCAGCACCGCGCCATCATCGGTAAAGCTATCCGCCATGTGCCAGGTACTTGCGTTCAAGACAGCCAGCGCTGATCGGATATTCCGATCGAATTGAAGCTTCAACACCTCGTGGGCACGCTCGCGCCCGACATCTGCAATGACGGCCTGCGCCCGTATCACCCATGCCGCCGTCGCTGGGTGGAAGTACTCCCCATCCTGGGCGAAGCCGGCCGGCATGTCGCCAAAGACGAAGGACTTCACGCGCGACATGCCCGTCACAACATAAGACGGCCCGGGGACGAGGCGATCCTGCACCAGGCCACGAAAATCATTGAGCGGAAGCTGGCATGCGGCGGCCATGCCCTCCAATGTCAGGAAATGTTTTGTGAGGTAGGCGTCCAGTGCGGGCATGTCGAATCCAAGGTGGTTTGTTCGGGCCAATTTTATACTGTATTTTTATACAGCCCAACAACACCAAGGAAAAAAAACCGCCATGCTTTGCGCTATGGCGGCTTGGATCGTGACACTCGTTCAGTTACGTTCGATCGAGTGGATCGCGCCTTCGTTCTGCAGGCGCGTGATGTCGGCCTTGGAGAGAACCAGCGAGCCGTCGAAATAGTCCGGCCGCGCGACCTTTCCACCATCCACATCCTTCGTTGCTCCGGTCACTTTATTGTAGGTGACGCGCGGCGCATCGAATTCGATGTTATTGCCATCGACGCTCTTGACCCGCAGCACCCCGTACATATAAGAGGACTCGGGCGCCTTCATCAGGCTCGAGATATTGAGGACATAGATATCGTTTTTTGCCGGAGCCGCGGCAAACATCTGCACCTGGCTGCTGCGGTTCGAACTTTCGATGGAACCGAAGACGCCAATACCGGCGACCAGCGCTGCCAGGAACACCCAGCTCCAACGGGACATGAATGGAATAGGCGGTTTTCCGAAACGCTCCTCGACCGACTTGGCAACCAGCCTGTCGCCGCGGAGGCAAATTTCGCACACCCGCACGTACTGCTTCGAGGAGACCCATTTGAAGATGTACCAGATGTGGCTGACCTTGTACTGCAGCTGAAGCAGGAACTTCCGCTCTTTTTCACAGGTAGGGCAATGCTTGTGCTCATGCGCATCAAGTACCACTGCCTCGCCTTTCGATCCCCAGATGATCATATTTTGCTTCCTTTGAAATATTGTGAAGTGCGCCCTTAAAGACAAAACCGCCAAGCTTGCGCAATGGCGGTTTTGTTCCGGGCTAACGCTGATTACTGTGCGGCGGCGGCAGCTTCTTCAGCGGCGGCTTTCATCGACAGTTTCAGGCGGCCGCGCTCGTCGGTCTCGAGGACCTTCACGCGCACTTGCTGGCCTTCTTTCAGATAGTCGGCAACAGCGTTCACACGCTCGTTGGCGATCTGAGAGATGTGCAGCAGGCCGTCCTTGCCAGGCATAACCTGGACGATGGCGCCGAAGTCCAGCAGCTTCAGCACGGTGCCGTCGTAGCACTTGCCCACTTCCACGGAAGCGGTCAGTTCTTCGATACGGCGCTTGGCTTCCTGGCCGGCTGCGGCGTCGACGGAAGCGATGGTGACGATGCCGTCGTCGCTGATGTCGATCTGGGTGCCGGTTTCTTCGGTCAGCGCGCGGATCACGGCGCCGCCCTTGCCGATCACGTCGCGGATCTTCTCAGGGTTGATCTTGATGGTGATCAGGCGTGGAGCGAAGTCGGACAGCTCGGTCTTCACAGTCGGCATGGCCTTCTGCATTTCGCCCAGGATGTGCTGGCGGCCTTCTTTAGCCTGTGCCAGTGCAACCTGCATGATTTCCTTGGTGATGCCCTGGATCTTGATGTCCATCTGCAGCGCGGTAATGCCGTTGGCGGTACCAGCTACCTTGAAGTCCATGTCGCCCAGGTGGTCTTCGTCGCCAAGGATGTCGGACAGAACGGCGAAGCGGCCGCCTTCCTTGATCAGGCCCATGGCGATACCGGCAACGTGTGCTTTCATCGGCACGCCGGCGTCCATCAGTGCCAGGCAGCCGCCGCAGACGGAAGCCATCGACGAGGAGCCGTTGGATTCGGTGATTTCCGATACCAGGCGCACCGAGTAGGAGAACTCTTCCGGCGAAGGCAGGGCTGCGATCAGTGCGCGCTTGGCCAGGCGGCCGTGGCCGATTTCGCGGCGCTTAGGCGTACCAACACGGCCGGTTTCGCCGGTGGCGAACGGAGGCATGTTGTAGTGCAGCATGAAGTCGTCGGTGTACTCGCCCATCAGCGCATCGATCTTCTGCGAATCGCGGGCGGTGCCCAGGGTCGCTACGACCAGTGCCTGGGTTTCGCCGCGGGTGAACAGGGCGGAACCGTGGGTGCGTGGCAGCACGGAAGAGCGGATCGAGATCGGACGCACGGTCTTGGTGTCGCGGCCGTCGATACGTGGCTCGCCTTGCAGGATCTGGGAGCGCACTACTTTCGCTTCCATATCGAACAGGATGTTGCCGACTTCTACCGCGTCAGGAGCCTCGGCGCCGTGGGCGGCGGCTTCGGCAGCCAGATCGGCCATCACTTCAGCGGACATGGCGCGCAGCTTGTCGGTGCGGGCTTGCTTGTCCTTGGTCTGGTAAGCGGCGTTGATCTTCGCTTCGGCGAAGTGGGCAACGCGGCCGATCAGGGCTTCGTTCTTGGCAGGTGCAGTCCACACTTGCTCTGGCTTGCCACCGTCGCGCACCAGTTCATGGATCGCGTCGATGACTGCTTTCATTTGTTCGTGGCCATAGACCACGGCGCCCAACATGACTTCTTCGGACAGCTGCTGCGCTTCGGATTCCACCATCAGCACGGCCGATTCGGTACCGGCAACCACCAGGTCCATCTGGGAGTCTTTCAGCTGGGATGCGGTCGGATTCAGGATGTACTGGCCGTTCTTGTAGCCGACGCGCGCTGCGCCGATCGGGCCGTTGAACGGCACGCCGGAAACGCACAGGGCGGCGGAAGCGCCGATCATGGAAGCGATGTCCGGATCGATCTCAGGATTCACGGACAGCACGTGGATGATCACCTGGACTTCGTTCATGTAGCCCTCTGGGAACAGAGGACGGATTGGACGGTCGATCAGGCGGGAAGTCAGGGTTTCCTTCTCGGATGGACGGCCTTCGCGCTTGAAGAAGCCGCCTGGGATTTTGCCTGCTGCGTAGGTCTTCTCGAGGTAGTCGACGGTCAGCGGGAAGAAGTCCTGGCCTGGTTTTGCGTCTTTACGCGCCACCACGGTTGCCAGTACGACGGTGTCGTCCATCGATACCATTACCGCGCCGGATGCCTGGCGAGCGATTTCGCCGGTTTCCAGCGTCACGGTGTGTTGGCCGTACTGGAAGGTCTTCGTTACTTTGTTAAACATGGGTTTATCCCTCTTTCTCTTTAGCCGACAGATTTTCAGGAGCTGTCGTAGCACCTCACCACAGACGGCCAATGGCCGCCTTACTGCAAAAAAACTAACGGTTCAAAATGTCAAAATGCCTGCGGCAGCGAACTGGCGCAGGCATTTCTCGTTTAAACCTGGTAACGCAAGAATTACTTACGCAGACCGAGTTTAGCGATCAGGTCGCGGTAACGGGTTGCGTCTTTGTTCTTCAGGTAAGCCAGCAGGGACTTACGACGGTTAACCATCATGATCAGGCCACGGCGGGAGTGGTGATCCTTGGAGTGTGCCTTGAAGTGGCCGTTCAGTTCGTTGATACGGGCGGTCAGCAGAGCAACTTGCACTTCTGGGGAGCCGGTATCGTTTTGGCCACGGGCGTTGTCAGCGATGATGGCCGACTTGTTGATGTTTTCAACGGTCATTTTCTTACCTTTCACATGCGATGAGCTGAGTCTTGCGACCCGGGACATCGTGAATTACGTTAATTAAAAAGTCCAGCCGGACGGCCAGACACGGGAGTATAACCGGAAAACGGGGCAAAAATCCACCGCCGCCTATAAAAGGATTTTCCGCTGACCTGGCGGAAACACAAGTTTTCCCCGCGCCCGACGAACAGACGGTGTCTGACCCTGCGGGTCGGACACCGGTTTACCGGTTTCACATGAGTTATCCGAAAAGCAAGCAACCGGTAACCCAGGGTCCGCCCCGAGGGTCAGCCCCGCCCACGCCCGGCTAATCCTTGATTTCCAGCGCCCGATTCAAGCTGAGCGCGGCCAGCGAGCCAGCGGCGCCCGACAGCAGGTACAGGCTGACATACGCCAGCCCGAAGTGCGCCGACAGCCCCAGCGCAACCAGCGGTGCAAAAGCCGCCCCCACCAGCCAAGCCAGGTCCGACGTCAGTGCCGCCCCGCTATAGCGGAAGCGCGACTCGAAGTTAGCTGTCACCGCGCCCGCCGCCTGCCCGTAGGACAGGCCCAGCAAAGCAAAGCCCAACAGGATGAAGACAGTCTGCCCCACATCCCCGCCCTGCATCAGCAGCGGCACGAAGCCGCTGAACACGCCAATCATGATCGCCAGCGTACCCAGCGTGCGGCGTCGCCCAACGCGGTCGGCGATCCAGCCCGAGGCGACGATGCAGGCCGCGGCAATGATCGCTCCCACAATCTGGATTACCAGGAATTCGCTGACCGAGCGCTCCGAATACAGCGTGATCCAGGACAGCGGGAACACCGTGACCAGGTGGAACAGCGCATAGCTGGCCAGCGCAGCCAGGGCGCCGATCACCACATTACGGCCCTGCGACTTGAACAGCTCGCCAACATCGGTCGGCTGCAGCTCACGCTCTTCCAGCAGGCGGGCATATTCATTGGTCGACACCAGGCGCAGGCGTGCAAACAGGGCCACCACGTTGATGGCAAACGCCACATAGAACGGATAGCGCCAGCCCCAATCCAGGAAGTCGACCGACGACAGGTTGGCCAGCAGGAAGGAGAACAGGCCGGCCGCCACGATGAAGCCGGTTGGCGCCCCCAGCTGGCCCAGCATCGCATACCAGCCGCGCTTGTTCGGCGGAGCATTCAGGGCCAGCAGCGACGGCAAGCCATCCCAGGAGCCGCCCAGCGCAATGCCCTGCCCGAAGCGCAGCATGGCCAACAGGGCCAGCGCGCCCAGCCCGCCCTGGGCAAAGGTGGGCAGGAAAGCCATGCCCGCCGTCGAGGCGCCCAGCAGGACCAGCGCCGCCGTCAGCTTGGCTTCGCGCCCAAAACGCGTCTGGATCGCCATGAAGGTGATGGTGCCCAGCGGCCTTGCCAGGAAGGCAAAAGAGAAGATCAGGAAGGAGTACAACATCCCGTCGAGATGGGATGCAAAGGGGAAGAACACCGAAGGGAACACCAGCACCGAGGCGATGGCGTAGACAAAGAAATCGAAATACTCGGAAGCGCGGCCAATCACCACGCCGACCGCGATTTCGCCGGGGGCAATGTGCTGGCCGGCCGGATCGGCCGATTGATGATGAATGCCGTAGGGGGAAGCGGTCATGCTCTGCATGTTTCTATCTCCTCTTCTCGCTCTTTTTCGCGAGTTATAACTGCTATCTATAACTGTTATGTGACCTACAGGTAGGACAATATGTCCAATCGCGCGCGCTGTCCAGTTTCTTTAGAGTGGCAAGATTCTTGATTTGGGACATTGTTTCTTGCGCATGCCTATCATACTTCTCCTCCTCGCGGCCGTCTGCCTCAGCGGTTGCAATACCATTGTGATGAACCCAGCAGGCGATGTCGCCTCGCAACAGGCACATCTTGTGACTGTCTCGACGCTGCTCATGCTGCTCATTATCGTGCCGGTGATCGCACTCACGGTGCTGTTCGCCTGGCGTTACCGAAAAAACAACACTAAAGCCACCTACACCCCGGATTGGGACCATTCGACCATGCTCGAACTGGTCATCTGGGGTGCGCCGCTGATGATCATCATCGTGCTCGGCCTGCTGACCTGGATCAGCACCCACCTGCTGGACCCCTACCGTCCGCTCAGCCGCATCGATGAGAAGCGTCCGCTGGCCGCCGACCACAAGCCGCTGGAAGTGCAAGTGGTGGCGCTGGACTGGAAATGGCTGTTCATCTACCCGGAACAGGGCATTGCCACCGTCAATGAGCTGGTGACCCCGGTCGACACCCCGATCCGCTTCAAGATCACCGCCTCGAGCGTGATGAACTCGTTCTACATCCCTGCACTGGCCGGCCAGATCTATGCCATGCCGGGCATGGACACCACGCTGAACGCCGTGCTGAACAAGCCGGGCCAGTACGAGGGCTTCTCGGCCAACTACAGCGGTGCGGGCTTCTCCCACATGCGCTTCAAGTACTACGGCATGTCGACTTCCGACTTCGACGCCTGGGTCGCCAAGACCAAGGCCGGCGGCGGTAAGCTGGACCGGGCCGACTACATGACGCTGGCCAAGCCAAGCGAGCGCGAGCCGGTGCGCCGTTACGGTTCCGTTGAATCCGAGCTGTACACCGCGATCATCAACCGCTGCGTCGAACCGGGTTCGACCTGCGCCGCGCAGACCATGGCGGCCGACGCCGTGCGTGTCCGCAATGCGGTCGCGCAGAAGGCAATGGAAGCGCGCATCTGCACGCCGAACGACGCGCTCGCCCTCGAATCTACTTCCCGTAAGAACTGAATATGGAAAACCAAACCTCCTTGGCCCAAGGGCTGTTGGGCCGGCTAAGCCTGGAAGCGATCCCGTATCACGAGCCCATCCTGGTCGCCACCTTCTCCATGGTCGTACTGGGCGGCATGGCCGTGCTGGGCGCCATGACCAAATTCCGCCTGTGGGGCCCGCTGTGGCGTGACTGGGTCACCAGCATCGACCACAAGAAAATCGGCATCATGTACATGGTGCTGGGCCTCGTCATGCTGCTGCGCGGCTTTGCCGACGCGCTGATGATGCGTATGCAGCAAGCCGTCGCTTTCGGCGACCATATGGGCTACCTGCCACCGCACCACTACGACCAGATCTTCACGGCGCACGGCGTCATCATGATCTTCTTCGTGGCGATGCCGTTCGTGACCGGCCTGATGAACTACGTGGTGCCGCTGCAGATCGGCGCACGCGACGTGGCTTTCCCGTTCCTGAACAACTTCAGCTTCTGGATGACCGCATTCGGCGGCGGCCTGACCATGGTCTCGCTGTTCGTGGGCGAATACGCGCGCACCGGCTGGCTGGCCTACCCTCCCCTGTCGGGCATCCTGGCCAGTCCTGATGTCGGCGTGGACTACTATATCTGGTCATTGCAGGTGGCCGGTGTCGGGACATTGCTATCAGGGGTCAACCTGATCGCCACCATCGTCAAGATGCGCGCGCCTGGCATGTCCCTGATGAAGATGCCTGTCTTCACCTGGACTTCCCTGTGCACCAACGTGCTGATCGTGGTGACCTTCCCTGTGCTGACCGCCGTGCTGGGCATGCTGTCGCTGGACCGCACCTTCGGTACCCACTTCTTCACCAACGACATGGGCGGCGACGCCATGCTGTACGTGAACCTGATCTGGATCTGGGGCCACCCTGAGGTGTACATCCTGGTGCTGCCGGTGTTCGGCGTGTTCTCGGAAATCGTCTCGACCTTCTCCGGCAAGCGCCTGTTCGGCTACACCTCCATGGTGTACGCGACCGTCGTGATCACCGT
Organism: Pseudoduganella violaceinigra DSM 15887; assembly: GCF_000425385.1. GTDB lineage: Bacteria > Pseudomonadota > Gammaproteobacteria > Burkholderiales > Burkholderiaceae_D > Rugamonas > Rugamonas violaceinigra. Next base: position 299,393 of record NZ_KE384358.1, read on the forward strand.
GCTGTCCTACCTGGTATGGCTGCACCACTTCTTCACCATGGGCTCCGGCGCCAGCGTGAACTCGTTCTTCGGCATCACGACGATGATCATTTCGATCCCGACCGGCGCCAAGATCTTCAACTGGCTGTTCACCATGTACCGCGGCCGCATCCGCTTCGAGCTGCCGATGATGTGGACCATCGCCTTCATGATCACCTTCGTTATCGGTGGCATGACCGGCGTGCTGCTGGCCGTTCCGCCAGCCGACTTCGTGCTGCACAACAGCCTGTTCCTGATCGCCCACTTCCACAACGTGATCATCGGCGGCGTGGTGTTCGGCGTGTTCGCTGCGATTAACTACTGGTTCCCGAAAGCCTTCGGCTATAAGCTGGACGTGTTCTGGGGCAAAGTCTCCTTCTGGTGCTGGGTAATCGGCTTCTACCTGGCCTTCATGCCGCTGTACGTGCTGGGCCTGATGGGCGTGACCCGCCGCATGAGCCACTTCGAAGATCCTTCGCTGCAGATCTGGTTCCAGGTCGCCGCGCTGGGCGCCGTCCTGATCGCCGCCGGTATCGGCTCGATGCTGGTGCAGTTCTACGTGTCCTACCGCCGCCGCGCGCAACTGCGCGATGTGACCGGCGACCCGTGGGATGGCCGTACCCTGGAATGGTCGACCTCGTCGCCACCGCCTGACTACAACTTCGCCTTCACCCCGCGTGTGCATGACAACGACACCTGGACCGACATGAAGCGCCGCAACTACGCGCGTCCGCTGGAAGGCTTCCTGTCCATCCACATGCCGAAGAACACGGCTGCCGGCTTCATCATCGCCGGCCTGAGCGCCGCGACCGGATTCGCCCTGGTCTGGCATATGTGGGTGTTCGCCGTCCTCGGTTTCGTAGCGACCGTGGCAGCGTCCATCATCCATACCTTCAATTACAAGCGCGATTACTACATTCCGGCCGAAGACGTCGTTGTGACCGAAGCCGAGCGCACCCGCAACCTGGAGGCACTTGCCCATGTCTGATCTCGTACTCGACCAAGCAGCAGCCGCTGCACCGGCCGCGCACGCGGCCCAGGACGACATGTTCCACGTCCGCGACCACCATCCGGAGAACGGCACCCTGCTGGGGTTCTGGCTCTACCTGATGAGCGACTGCCTGCTGTTCGCTGTCCTGTTCATCGCCTACGCGGTGCTGGGCCGTAACTTCGCCGGCGGCCCCTCCGGCGCCGAGCTGTTCGACCTGCCGCTGGTGGGCCTGAACACCGGTTTCCTGCTGCTGTCGTCGATCACCTACGGCTTCGCCATGCTGGCGTCGCAGCGCGGCAAGCTGGGCACCACCCTGATCTGGCTCGGCGTCACCGGCCTGTTCGGCCTGGGCTTCCTGGGCCTGGAGCTGACCGAGTTCGCACACCTGATCCATGAAGGCGCCGGCCCGCAGCGCAGCGCCTTCCTGACCTCGTTCTTCGCCCTGGTCGGTACCCACGGCCTGCACGTGACCTTCGGTATCGTGTGGCTGGTGACCCTGATGTTCCAGCTGAACCGCCATGGCCTGACCGAAGCCAATACCCGCCGCCTGATGTGCCTGTCGATGTTCTGGCACTTCCTGGACGTGATCTGGATCGGCGTCTTCACCTTTGTCTACCTGATGGGAGTCCTGCCATGAGCGCACACCACGACCACGGCCACGGCCACGATCATGGCCACGGCGGCCATGACCACGGCAGCCTGAAAACCTACGCAATCGGTTTCATCCTGTCCGTCATCCTGACCGCGATCCCGTTCTGGCTCGTCATGGGCCACGTGATCAAGGACTCGAGCACGACCGCTTTCGTCATCCTCGGCTTCGCCGTGGTGCAGATCGTCGTGCACATGATCTACTTCCTGCACATGAACACCCGTTCGGAAGGCGGCTGGAGCTTGCTGGCACTGATCTTCACCATCATCCTGGTGGCGATTGTGCTGACTGGTTCGATCTGGGTCATGTACCACCTCAACCACAACATGATGCCGTCCATGGGCCCTGCTGCCGGTTCCGCCGTCCAGCAAATGCACGACATGCCATGATCGAAGCGCGCCCCGCCTCTCCGCGGGCGCGCCTGTTGTGGGCCGCCGGGATCACCATCGCCAGCGCATTGTTTCTCGCGCTTGGCACCTGGCAGCTGTATCGCATGCAATGGAAACAGGCGCTCATCGCCCGTGTGAATGCGCGGGCGCATGCGGCGCCTGCCGCCGCCCCCGGGCGCGCGGAATGGCCGTCCATCACGGCCGAAAATGCCGAATACCGGCACGTTCAAGTTGCCGGCACCCTGCTGCATGATCGCAGCACCCTGGTGCAGGCTTCCACCAATTATGGGCTGGGCTTCTGGGTGATGACGCCCCTGAAGACCGCCGCAGGCGACACCATCCTCGTCAACCGAGGCTTTATTCCCACCCGCCAGACCCCGTCGGCCGCGCCCCAAGCCGCGCTGGTGACAGGTTTGCTGCGCATCAGCGAACCGGGCGGAAGCGTCGTGCGCAAGAACGACGCCGCCGGCCAGCGCTGGTATTCGCGCGACGTGCAGGCCATCGCCGCCGCCGGCGGTCTGACGCAAGTCGCCCCCTACTTCATCGACGCCGATGCCGCCCCCGCCCAGGAAGCGGGACAACCCATCGGCGGCCTGACCGTGATCGCTTTCCGTGATAATCACCTGGTATACGCATTGACTTGGTATGCTCTAGCGTTGATGATCATCGGACGCACATGGCAAATCACACGGAAAAAACGGCAGACTGGGGTGGAATGAGGTCGCTGAGCATCGCGACAGGCGCCAGCGACCCGGCCGGCCATAAAAACATGCTGTACCTGATCCGGCTGCGCTGGATCGCGGTACTGGGTCAGATCACGACCATCTCCGTGGTGACCCTTGGCCTGGGCATCCACCTGCCCATGCCGCAGATGCTGTCGGTGCTGGCCTGCCTGATCGCATTCAACATCGGCAGCCATCTGCGCTGGCAGGAAAACCCAATCGTCACCAACAACGAGATGTTCCTGGCGCTGCTGGTCGATGTCGCGACGCTGACGGCGCAGCTGCATTTCAGCGGCGGCACCACCAATCCGTTTGCCTTCCTCTACCTGCTGCAGGTAATCCTGTCGGCGGTATTGCTCGACGCCTGGGCCACCTGGACCATCGTCGTGATCACCGGCGCCTGCCTGGCGGGCCTGGCCCTGTTCTCCCGGCCCCTCCCCCTCCTGCTGGAAAACCAGGACGATTTCGCCCGCCTGTACGTCATCGGCACCCTGATCTGCTTCCTGCTGAATGCCGGCCTGCTGGTGATCCTGATCAAGCACATCACCGGCAACCTGCGCGAACGCGATGCACGCCTGGCCAATATGCGCCAGCGCGCCGCTGAAGAAGAACATATTGTGCGCATGGGACTTCTGGCCTCCGGCGCCGCCCATGAACTGGGCACGCCGATGGCCACCATGTCCGTCCTGCTGGGCGACTGGCTGCGCATGCCGGAATTTACCGGGAATGCGGTGCTGCAGGAGGAAATCAGCGAAATGCAGACCCAGCTCCAGCGCTGCAAAACCATCGTTACCGGCATCCTGCTGTCGGCCGGTGAACTGCGCGGCGAATCGTCCGCCAAGACCATGCTGCGCGGCTTCCTCGGCGAAATGCTGGTGGAATGGCGCAATAACCGTCCGGTGGTCGCCTTCAGCTACGAAGACCAGCTGCCCAACGACATTCCCGTCGTCTTCGAGTCCGCGCTGAAACAGACCATCTTCAATCTGCTGGACAACGCCCTGGAAGCCTCCCCGCTGTGGGTGGGCCTGGTGACGTCAACCGAAGGCGATGTGCTGAAATTGGCGGTGAGCGACCGCGGGCCCGGATTTGCACCGGCCATGCTGGCGCAATTCGGCAAGCCATACCAGTCAAGCAAGGGACGGCCAGGCAGCGGCCTGGGGCTGTTCCTGGTCGTGAACGTCATCCGCACACTGGGCGGCACGGTCGAAGCGCGCAATCTCGAGCAAGGCGCGGTTGTAGAAATACGCTTGCCACTGTCGGCCATCGTCGTCGAATAGGAAATACAGGATGACCACAGAACGCTTATTGTTAATCGTGGAAGACGACCCCGCGTTCGCCCGCACCCTTTCACGCTCGTTCGAACGGCGCGGCTATACCGTGCTGCGCGCGTCCAGCCTGGAAGAAGTCGGCACCCTGCTGGGATCGCATACGCCCACCCATGCGGTGGTCGACCTTAAGCTGGACGGCAACACGTCCGGCCTGGCCTGCGTGCAGGCCCTGAACGCGCATTCGCCGGACATGCTGATCGTGGTGCTGACGGGCTTCGCCAGCATTGTGACCGCTGTCGAAGCGATCAAGCTGGGCGCCTGCCAGTATCTCGCCAAACCCTCCAATACCGACGATATCGAAGCCGCCTTCCAGCACGTGGCTGGTGTGGCCGAAGTTGAGCTGACCAACCGTTCGACTTCCATCAAGACGCTGGAATGGGAGCATATCCACCAGGTGCTGGCGGAGACGGGCTTCAATATTTCCGAAGCCGCCCGCCGCCTGGGCATGCACCGCCGCACCCTCGCGCGTAAGCTCGAAAAGCAGCGCGTCAAGTAAATTGCATTCGTAGGACGCCAGGCCAATCGTCGCAATCCGGTTGGCGCACTGATTGCGATAATCAGGTGCTCAGATCAGTTTCGTCCCAATCGTCGCCCTGAGCCAAAGCCCAAGTGAGCGCGTGCCGGCGCTCGTGAACTGCACCGCCGTGGGAGATCGGATCGAAATCTACCGGCACCGTTGCGCCTCCCATTTGCGCACTTCTGACTGCGTTATGGGCACAATAGAACTTGTACTCCATGAAGATGACATCATCGATCGAGCGCAGCGCTACACCTGCAGAGAATTCGGCGATATTGCGGTCCCAATCAGGCAGAAAATCAAATAACATCGCCTCGATCACCTCATCAGAAATCTGACAGGCATCCAATGTCGGCGTCTTTGCAAAACCCACGATCCAAGCCAGCGCCCACATATTCTCCAGCCGCCAACCGACAGTGTTCCCATGCATCGCTTGCGACTCCTTGCGCGGCAAGTCGATCATTTCAAGCTCATGCTCCGTCATCGCCGAGCGTAGAGCATTACGCTCGATATAGCTTTGCAGGGCCGCCGTCGGCGCCATGTGCTCAGGCGCCGCGACCCAGGCAAACACTGCCTGCAATGCCATAAGGCGCATGCAGAGCGATTGGGCATCCCGCAAAGTGAGGTCCAAGTCGGGCAGGAGTAAAGAGTTTGCTGGCTGAAAGCCAAGTGATGTAAGTTCGTCGAAAACGCGTCGCTTCAATTCCAGCGGCTTGTCCTTCTCGGTCCCCGGCCCTGTCAGGGTTGGCGTATATTGAGGCCATCTGGCCAAAGGATCGACCTCTGATGCGGTGGCGCCATACAGAACCCTTCCATTAGAATCGCGCATTGCGGAAGGCGTAAACCATACGGCATCGAGTGCCTCCGCGATTGCCGTCAAAACCTCGTATCGTTCGTCCCCCGGTCCGGCATCCGGCTCGCAGACCGTCCCCAGGGCGAAACCGAAATTTTCAGTCAGCGCCAGCACCTTCGTCTGTTCCGGCGCAATCGGGAAACGCGAGAAATAGCCGCGCATACCGTCCATCTGGAGCTTCCATCCTTGGCCGGAATAGTAATCCGGATCGTGCGTGATTCTCAGAAGCTTCTTCTTTAGCCATCCACCGGTCGTAACTACGATTTCGCTCCAGGCATCGTCAGTTCCAACTACTTTGAATTTCGCGTTCAAATTGCGCAGCACTTCGACTACACGCCCCGGGTTGCTTTCCTGGGCAAATAACGTGACTGGTTCAGTTGCCATCTATCAGATATTCCTTCAGGTGTTTCATTGATTGTGCAGATTGTTCCAATGTTTGTGCTCGGATAGGGCCGTATTCATCTGGTCGGATCCTTGTGAACTCGGCGTAAGAACAAAATCCCTGCGCCTGAAAGACTGATGCCAAATGCTATTGCGACAACCAGCCCTGCAGGGTTTCGCAATCCAAGTGCGTCCGCCAAAAATAAAAGCACTACCACCGAAATCAGCTGCCCCGGGAAAATGACACTGAGCCGCCGCAATGCGAGAGTGTCACCGCCCCTTGAGAGCCAGCGTGCTACGAGCCACGCCGGCATCCATAGCATTCCCAGGACCGGTACGAGCAGGCTCACGATAAATAGTATTTTCATATGCATCCAACATACCCGCTTTGACCAGACTTCGCCCGCCGTTAGCAAGGAGAGCGCGCTTATAATCCATGCTGTTCATTGCGGGGCAGGCCAAAACAGCGTCAATAAAAATCTGTGGTGGCAGATATCGATGTGCCGCAACGTAATGGACAAATCCAGTATTTGGGCTTAGCCATCCAACAGCGAGCAGGTCTTCACACTCGAGTGGAAGGTACCAACAGGGTTCAAGATCCGCAATCAATGCCATGAGAACATAAGTCCAGTTATATAAATGCCAGCGCTCCGAACGCCAAAGTGCGAGGTCGAAGAGGAAAGCTGCATCGCCCTGAATCGGCCGACAGCCCGGAAATGATCGTTTTCAACTCCCACCATCGTCGACAATGGCCACGCTTGCCGCAACGGTCCCGCCGCTTCCTTCATCGCCAATGGTAACGATGCAGTCGCTTTGCCATTTGCGCCGGCTATTGTGCTTTTTCAGTCAAATCGGACAAGTACTTCTTGAACTCGACCTGGTCTTCCGAAACATAGAGCGATCCGTAGCGAGGTAATGCGTAATTTGGTTCGCTTCCGTTAAGCATCAACAGGTAAGTTTTCCCCGCTTTCAAGGAAATGGGGCAGCGCGCTAGGGCTTCTTCGTCGGAAGTTGTCGCCCCCAGAATCGTTTCGCCAGGCTTCTTGGAGCCTTTAACGGCGCGTAAGACTTTACCGTCGAAGATGAAGGGCTTCGCATATCGACTATCGGCAGACGTCACGTCTTGGATCACTCGCTCTACATGAACAACATAAACGTGCTCAAAGCGATTAAGCTCCGCAGCAGGGAACGTTTCAGGATACGTTCGGTCCTTGCAAGCTTGGGCAACTGATGGAACAACTATCGACGAAAGCGCTAATGAAAACAAAGTGAGCGCAAGGCATGGACGTGGTAGCAGAGGCATGTTCGACTTTCCAGACAGGCATCGTAGATATGGCAATCTGGCAATATAACATTTCAGGGCGACGGTCACAAAAGACCGGACAGGAAAAGGCCATCGCATTCACGCTCAGGTTCAACGGCGGATTCACATATTGCTGGCGCAGCCCTTAACGGTCGCAGCGATACTCGAATTCTTCCGAAGTATTCAGACCTGCGGATTGAGCCGCTCGATTTTCGAATGGAGCTTATTGAGGCCGGCGAGATAGGCCTTGGCCGAGGCGACCACGATATCCGGGTCGGCGCCGACGCCGTTGACGATGCGGCCGGAATGCGCCAGGCGCATTGTCGCCTCACCTTGCGACTGGGTGCCGGGACTGATGCCGCTGATGGCGAACAGCACCAGCTCCGCGCCGCTTTGCGCCTTGCTTTCGATGGCGTTGACCATGGCGTCCACCGGGCCGTCGCCGGTGCCTTCGGCCGCGTGCTCGACGCCATCGATTGAAAACACCACCCGAGCATGCGGCAATTCGCCGGTCTCGGAGCGCTGCGCCAGCGAGACAAAGCGATAATGTTCGCCGCCGGCCGCAGCTTCCTCGTCGCTCACCAGGGCCATGATGTCTTCGTCGAAGATCTCAGATTTACGGTCGGCCAATTCCTTGAAGCGCGAGAACGCGGCGTTCACCTCGGCCTCGGAATCGAGTTCAATGCCCAGCTCCTGCAAGCGCTGTTTGAAGGCGTTGCGGCCCGACAGCTTGCCCAGTACGATTTTGTTGGCCGTCCACCCCACATCCTCTGCCCGCATGATCTCGTAAGTCTCGCGCGCTTTCAGGATGCCGTCCTGGTGGATGCCCGATGCGTGCGCGAAGGCGTTGGCGCCCACCACCGCCTTGTTCGGCTGCACGCTGAAGCCGGTAATCTGCGATACCATTTTTGACGCAGGCACGATCTGGGTCGTATCGATGCCGCAATCCAGATTGAAGTAGCCAGCCCGCGTGCGCAGTGCCATTACGACTTCCTCCAGCGCGGTATTACCGGCCCGTTCGCCCAGGCCATTGATGGTGCATTCCACCTGCCGCGCGCCGCCGATCATGACTCCGGCCAGCGAATTGGCAACTGCCAGGCCAAGATCGTTGTGGCAATGGACCGACCATACCGCCTTGTCGGAATTGGGGATGCGTTCGCGCAGGCGACGGATCGTCTCGCCATAGAGCTCGGGCACGGCATAGCCTACGGTGTCCGGGAAATTGATGGTGGTGGCGCCCTCGGCAATTACGTTTTCCAGCACGCGGCAAAGGAAATCATCTTCCGAACGGCTGCCGTCTTCGGGGCTGAACTCAATATCGTCGGTGAATTTGCTGGCGAAGCGGATCGCCAGCCTGGCTTGCTCCAGCACCTGCTCCGGCTCCATGCGGAGCTTCACCTTCATGTGCAGCGGCGACGTGGCGATAAAGGTGTGGATGCGTTTTCGCGCGGCCGGTTCCAGCGCTTCTGCGGCGCGGGCCAGGTCGCGGTCATTGGCCCGTGCCAGCGAACATATAATCGGCTCGCGCACCGCCGTCGCAATGGCGCGTATGGATTCGAAATCGCCTTGCGAGGCCGCGGCGAAACCCGCCTCGATCACGTCGACCCGCAGCTTTTCCAGCTGCCTGGCGATGCGCACCTTTTCTTCGCGGGTCATGGAAGCGCCCGGCGATTGCTCGCCGTCGCGCAGAGTGGTGTCGAAGATGATGAGGCGGTTATTCATGGAATCGCTCCTTCTGAATCGCCGCCCCTTGCGGCGTTAAGCCTTATCTTCCGGCGTTGTCGTTTTTTCGATCAGCTTGACCGGATTGCCCTTGGCCAGGCGGGTCAGGTAGATCACATAGCCCGATACGCCGTAGGCCACGAACAGGCCAAACAGCACTTTCGGCGGGTCCAGCGAAATCAGGGCCAGGAACAAGGCGATCAGGAACACCGCCAGGAATGGCACCGACTTGCGGAAGTTGATGTCCTTGAAGCTGTAGAACGGCACGTTCGACACCATGCTCAAGCCGGCGAAAGCCGCCAGCACCCAGCCCTGCCACGGGTACAGCACGCCGTCCACGTCCAGGTCGGACAGCAGCATGACGAAGCCGGCGATCAGGGAAGCGGCGGCCGGCGACGGCAGGCCCTGGAAGTAGCGCTTGTCGACCACTTCGATATTCGTATTGAAGCGGGCCAGGCGCAGGGCAGCGCCTGCGCAATAGACAAAGGCTGCGATCCAGCCCAGCTTACCCAGGCCACGCAGCGCGAATTCGTAGATCACCAGGGCCGGGGCGGCGCCGAAGGACACCATATCCGACAGGGAGTCGTACTGGGCACCGAATTCGCTCTGGGTATTGGTCAGGCGGGCAACGCGGCCATCCAGTCCATCCAGCAGCATGGCGACGAAAATAGCCCAGGCAGCGTGCTCGAAACGCTGGTTCATGGCCATGACAATGGCGAAGAAACCGCAGAACAGCGCGCCGGTGGTGAATGCGTTGGGTAGCAGATAGATGCCGCGGGAACGCGGCCTGTCGACGCCGTCGGCCCCCTTGCGGCGGGCGAAGCGGCTGAACAGGGATTGCTTGCCGGCGGCATTCTTAGGCCGGCGGCGGGGGAATTTGGCCATACTCTTCCATTTCTATACTAGGGTGGCCCCTATTATAGAGGACACCCAGTATGGAAGTGGCAACTTTGGCTTACTTGAACTTGACCTTGCCCACTACACGCATTTCCAGCGTGGTTTCGCCAGGCTCGAAGCTCGGCTCGGCCACAGACTGGTCCATCTCAGCCTTGGCCGACATGCGCATCATGGCCGGAGCGGCGCCAGCTGGACCGCCCGCGTAATTGCCGGAACCTTCATAGTCGATGGTATCCAGCACGGCGTCGGTCAGCGGACGGCCCATGGCCGAGGCGATCGACGCGATGCGCTCGTTCAGGTTCTTGTAGGTGGCAGCAATGCGGGCGTCATCCAGCTTGCGGGTGGCGGCCGGGCTCAGGCCGAAGGACAGGCCGTTCAGGGTCAGCACCTTCTGCGCCGAGGCGACCGTCTTCGGCAGCGCTTCGATATTGGTGGTGGTCATCTGCACGAACTGGCCAACGCGCCAGGAAGTCGGCAGGCGCGGCTTGGCGGCGGCACCAGGCGGCAGCGGACGGTCTTCCGGATAGACCGGATAGGTGTAATAGCCCTGGGTCTTCAGCTTGGCTTGCGGGTCTTCCTTCTTCAGGATCTCCAGGCCTTGCTTGATTTTCTGGTTCACACGCGAGGCGGCGGCCGTCTTGTCCTTGTCCTGCTCTTCGATCGCCAGCACGGCCACGGCCTGGTCGTTCGGCGCGGTGACTTCACCGTAGGCAGGCACGATGACGGTAGCGCCGGCGGTTGGTACGGTCTGCGCGATGGCAGCCTGGGTGCCCAGCACCAGAGCGGCAGCGGCAACAGCATTCAGGACGGTCATTGTTGTTCTCCTTGATTACGATGGACGCACTTTAACTGAATTCACACTGCAGGTCTGTCACTGTTCGTCAGCATTTGTAACAGGCCATTACTTGAAGCGCACCTTTGCGGTGGCCCGCAGATCCAGCCTGGTTTCACCCGGCTGCAGGCTTGGCTCCTCCACTTCGACCAGGTCCTCGCGACGGTTTCTGCTGCCGGTGACTTCCACCCTCTGCATATTCGGTTCGGAGAAATCGAGCGACTCGAGCTTGGCGTCGCCGACCGGGCGCCGCATCGCGCCCGCGATGAAGGCAACGCGCTCTTCCAGGTTCTGGTACGCGGCTTCCACGCGGCGCTGCTCCGACTTCTTCGTTGCCTCGTCGCTCAGGCCAAACCTCAGATCCTTGAGCAGCAATATCTTCTGTGCCGAGGCAACGGTGGCCGGAAGGTTGGCCAGGTCGCTTGTCACGAGCCGGACCTGCTGGCTGACCCGCCAGCCGGTTTGCAGGGGATTGCGCTTATGGACATCCGCAACGTTCGCGTCCTCATACACCGCATACGTGTGATAGCTATCCAGCGCCAGCCTGGCATTGGGACTAGCCTTCTTCAAGGCCGCGACGCCCTGCTTCAAGCGCTGATTAACACTGGATGCCAGTGCTGCCTTGTCCTTGCCTTGCTCCTCATAGCCGAAGACCAGTTGAGCTTCGTCGTTAGGCACGACAACGCTGCCAACCACGCTCACCGTGACGAGGGCATCGTCGGTAGGCATTTTCTGGGCGAACGCCGCATGGGTAGAGCCGAGTGCCGCCACAAGAACCAGGTGCTTGAACATGCAATTCCCTTGCAAATAATAATAAGAGCTCGAATGTAACCGATGCGGATGCAAAAGTGTCATCTACCTGACATCCACCTATGGCATGATCACATGTCGTCCACTCCACACATGAACAAGGAAAATGGCAAAGTACCTGATTCCCGCACTGGCCCTGGCGGCCTCGTTTGGCGCTGACGCTGCGCCTGCCAAACAGCCAGCACAACCAAAACTCGTCCTCGTCATGGCCGTTGACGGCCTGCCGCAGGAGCAAGTGACGCGCTACGCGCAGCAGTTCGGCCAGGGCGGCTTCCGCCGCCTGCTGGAACAAGGCGCATGGTTCAGCAACGCGCACCAGGCGCACGGCATCACCGTGACCGCCGTCGGCCACGCCGCCATCCTGAGCGGCGCTTACCCATACCAGCACGGCATTATTGGCAACAACTGGGTCAATCCTGCCGATGGCGGCAGCATGTACTGCACGGAAGACCAGAATTTCAAATACGTCGGCAACGAAAAGACCGACCCGCATGACGGCACATCGCCCGCCAACCTGCGTGTCGACACGCTGGGCGATCAGCTGCGTTATGCGACCGGCCAGAAATCCAAGGTGATCACTGTCTCCGGCAAGGACCGCGGCGCGATCCTTTTGGGCGGCAAGACCGGCACCGCCTACATGTATATGGAGGAAAGCGGCAACTTCGCCTCCTCCACCTTCTATATGAAAGAGCACCCGCAATGGGTGCAGAAATACCAGGCCGGCAAGCCGCAGGAGCGCTACTACGGCGTGAAATGGAAGCCGCTGCTGGCCGATTCGGCCTACGCGGGCGATTACGGCGACGCGCCGAACCTGCAACTCTCGAGTGAATCGGGCCAGACCGATGCCGCCTACTACAAGCGCCTGAAAGCATCGCCATTCCTCGACGAACTGACTGTGGAATTCGCCCAGGCGGCAATCGAAGGCGAGAACCTGGGCAAGAACCCGGCCGGCGTGCCGGACCTGCTGGGCGTCAGTTTCTCCGCGCATGACCTGGCAAACCACGAATTCGGGCCGGAGAGCAAAGTCTCGCACGACCACCTGATGCGATTGGACCGCATGCTGTCCAACTTCTTCAGCTACATCGACAAGCGTATCGGCATGGACAATGTGCTGGTCGTGCTGACCGCCGACCACGGCTTCCCGAACACCCCGGAATTTGCGAACGAGGTGCAGAAAGCCGACGTCAAGCGCATCGACGGCAAGAAACTGGTGGATGACCTGAACGCTCACTTGTCCACCAGATTCGGCCTGAGCAAAGGCGTATCGGCATCGTCGATCCCGAACATTCACCTGGACTACGCCCAAATTGAAAGCAAGGGCTTGAAACGTGAAGAGGTGGAGAACGCCGCCGCGCGCTTCCTGCTGTCGCAACCGGGCATGGCGGACGTATTCACCCGGACCCAGATGGAAAGCGGCGCGGTTGGCGGAACCCGTATCGCCACCCTGATGCGCCGGGCCTGGAACCGCCAGATTTCGGGCGACCTGATGGTGGTGGCCAAGCCGCACTGGATCTTCGGCTTCGCCACCGGCAAAGGCACCACGCACGGCGCGCCGTATGCGTACGACACCAACGTGCCGCTGATCGTAATGGGCAAGCCGTGGGTCAAATCCGGCCACTACGGCCAGTATGCTGAAGTAGTGGACATCGCCCCCACCCTCGCCTACCTGCTGAACGTACGCCCACCAGCCGGCGCCGAAGGCCGCGTGCTTACCGAGGCTCTGAAGTAAAACCGGCAAACCGGTGTCAGACCCGCAGGGTCAGACACCTTCTGCGGCGCGTGCGTCTCAGTGTCAGACCCCGCGGGTCTGACACTGGTTTACCGGTTCTGGGCGTCGCATATAAAAAAACGGCCCCGCAGGGCCGTTGAAGTTGCTTCTCGGGACAATCAGTTCTTGGATTGATCCACCAGCTTGTTCTTGGCAATCCAAGGCATCATGGCGCGCAGCTTGGCGCCCACTTCTTCGATCTGATGCTCGGAAGTCAGGCGGCGGCGCGAAATCAGCGTCGGTGCTCCAGCCTTGTTCTCGAGGATGAAGCTCTTGGCGTATTCGCCGGTCTGGATGTCCTTCAGGCACTGGCGCATCGCATCCTTGGTGGCGGAGGTCACCACTTTCGGGCCGGTCACGTATTCGCCGTATTCCGCGTTGTTGGAGATCGAATAGTTCATGTTGGCGATGCCGCCTTCGTAGATCAGATCCACGATCAGCTTCAGCTCGTGCAGACACTCGAAATAAGCCATCTCCGGCGCGTAGCCTGCTTCCACCAGGGTTTCGAAGCCGGCTTTGATCAGTTCCACGGCGCCGCCGCACAGCACGGCCTGTTCGCCGAACAGGTCGGTCTCGGTCTCTTCGCGGAAGTTGGTTTCGATGATGCCGGCCTTGCCGCCGCCGTTGGCCGATGCGTACGACAGCGCGATGTCGCGGGCGGAGCCGGATTTATCCTGGTACACAGCGATCAGGTGCGGCACGCCGCCACCCTGGCTGTAGGTACCGCGCACGGTGTGGCCAGGAGCCTTCGGTGCGATCATGATCACGTCCAGGTCGGCGCGCGGCACAACCTGGCCGTAGTGCACGTTGAAGCCGTGGGCGAAGGCCAGCACGGCGCCCTGCTTGATGTTCGGTTCGACGTTTTCCTTGTACACCTGCGCGATGTTCTCGTCCGGCAGCAGGATCATGACGACGTCGGCGTTCTTCACAGCCTCATTCACTTCAGCGACTTTCAGGCCGGCCTTCTCCACCTTGTTCCAGGATGCGCCGCCGCGGCGCAGGCCGACGGTCACGTTCACGCCGGAATCGGTCAGGTTCTGCGCGTGCGCGTGGCCCTGCGAGCCGTAGCCGATGATGGCAACGTTCTTGCCTTTGATGAGGGAGAGGTCAGCGTCTTTGTCGTAGAAAACTTTCATGGTCATTCCTTGGGTATGAGTTCGATTCGATGATTTAAACTTTGAGGATGCGTTCGCCGCGGCCGATGCCCGAGCCGCCGGTACGGACGGTCTCCAGGATCGAAGCGCGGTCGATCGCGTCGATGAAGGCGTCCAATTTGCTCTTGGCGCCCGTCAGCTCAATGGTGTAGGTCTTTTCGGTGACGTCGATGATGCGGCCGCGGAAAATGTCGGCGGTGCGCTTCATCTCTTCGCGCTCCTTGCCGACAGCGCGCACCTTGATCAGCATCAGCTCGCGCTCGATGTGCTGGCCTTCGGTCAGGTCCACCACCTTCACCACCTCAATCAGACGGTTCAGGTGCTTGGTGATCTGTTCGATGATGTCGTCGGAACCGGTGGTCACGATGGTCATGCGCGACAGGGTCGCGTCTTCGGTCGGCGCGACGGTCAGCGTTTCGATGTTGTAGCCGCGCGCGGAGAACAGGCCCACCACGCGGGACAAGGCACCCGCTTCGTTTTCGAGCAGTACAGAGATAATGTGTCGCATGATTACAGGTCCTCCGAGCCAAGCAGCATTTCGGAGAGGCCTTTGCCAGCCTTCACCATCGGCCACACGTTCTCACTCTGGTCGGTAATGAAGTTCATGAAGACCAGCCGGTCTTTCATGCCAAACGCTTCTTTCAGCGCGCCTTCGACGTCGCCCGGCTTTTCGATGCGCATGCCGACGTGGCCGTAGGCCTCGGCCAGCTTTTCGAAGTCCGGCAGCGAATCCATATAGGACTCGGAATAACGCGAACCGTAGTCGATCTGCTGCCACTGGCGAACCATGCCCAGGAAGCGGTTGTTCAACAGGATGATCTTCGGCGTCAGGCGGTACTGTTTGCAGGTCGCCAGTTCCTGGATATTCATCTGGATCGAGCCTTCGCCGGTGATGCAGGCGACGGTCGCATCGGGATTGGCCATCTGCACACCCATGGCATACGGCAGGCCGACACCCATGGTGCCCAGGCCGCCGGAATTGATCCAGCGGCGCGGCTTGTCGAAGCGGTAGTACTGCGCGGCCCACATCTGGTGCTGGCCCACGTCGGAGGTGATGAAGGCGTCGCCCTTGGTGAGCTCGTACAGCGATTCCACCACTTGTTGCGGCTTGATGACCAGGTCGGAGGTGGCGTACTTCAGGCAGTCGCGCCCGCGCCATTCATTGATCTGCTTCCACCAGTCCTTCAGCGCGGCGGCGTTCGGGCGCTGCTCGGTCGCCTCCAGCTGCGACAACAGTTCAACCAGCACGTCTTTCACATTGCCGACGATCGGGATGTCCACTTTGACGCGCTTCGAGATCGACGACGGGTCGATGTCGATATGGATGATCTTGCGCGGGTTCTGGCTGAAGTGCTTCGGGTTGCCGATCACGCGGTCGTCGAAGCGGGCGCCGATGGCAATCAGCACGTCGCAGTTCTGCATCGCCAGGTTGGCTTCGTAGGTGCCGTGCATGCCGGGCATGCCGACGAAGCATGGATCGGAAGCGCGCGAACCGCCCAGGCCCATCAGGGTGTTGGTGACCGGGAAGCCGAGCTTTTCAACCAGTTTATTCAGTTCATTCGATGCGTGCGCCAGGATCACGCCGCCGCCCGTGTAGATCATCGGGCGCTCGGCCGACAAGAGCAGCTGCAGCGCCTTGCGGATCTGGCCGGCGTGCCCTTTGTCCACCGGGCGGTAGGAGCGCATCTCGATATCCTTCGGATACGAGTACACGTGCTTGTGCATCGAAATGTCTTTTGGAATATCGACCAGCACCGGGCCTGGACGGCCGGTCTTGGCGATATAAAAGGCTTTCTTGATGGTTTCCGCCAGGTCTTTCACGTCCTTGACCAGGAAGTTGTGCTTGACCACCGGGCGGGTGATGCCGACGGTGTCGCATTCCTGGAAGGCATCCTGGCCGATGGCGTGGCTCGGCACCTGGCCGGAAATCACCACCATCGGAACGGAATCCATATAAGCGGTGGACAGGCCGGTCACCGCGTTGGTGACGCCGGGTCCGGAAGTGACCAGCGCCACGCCGACTTTGTTCGAGCTGCGCGAATACGCATCGGCGGCATGGATCGCGGCCTGCTCATGGCGAACGAGGATGTGCTGGAATTTGTCTTGCTTGAAGATGGCGTCGTAGATATACAGGACGGCGCCGCCGGGATATCCGAAAACGTGTTCTACGCCTTCCTCAGCGAGGCAGCGTACAACGATTTCGGCGCCCGTGATGGGAGCTTCGGTATTCATGAAACATTCCTTTCAAGGTCCATAGGAGATTGATCGGATGCTCTTGCCTAGCGAAGTGGGCGTCACCGTGCACGACTCTCAGCTTCCCTTCTTTCTGCGGTCACACTGACCCTTCCCCCATGCGTAGCTGGAGTACAAGCCGGTGCTAAACGCAACTCGTTTGGCCGGAGTTTTGCAGCGGTTCCTGCCTACCTCTCGCGCTTGTGGCACGGGTTAGAGCAAACTGCTGACAATAGAAAGCTGGTTTTTCCGAACGGCTTTGTGTGCCTGTCCTGAACTACCGGGGAGCTTCGCGGTGTGCAAAGCGTCCCTAACGTTACTGCGTTGCACCATTTCGGTCAAGCATATTCTGCTTTTTTTGTTAGAATGCCGGATTGTTCAGACAAACGCATAGCGCAGCCCTCTTTTTCGACGCATGGCCACAGACAAAGAATTATCGGATTTCCTCGAGAGCGTCGAGCGCCGCGCCTTCAAACAAGCGGTATACGCCGTTCGCAAGGATGAATCCGCGCTGGACATCGTCCAGGATGCCATGATCAAACTGGCCGAGAAATACGGCGACAAGCCGGCGGCAGAATTGCCGGCCCTGTTCCAGCGCATCCTGCAGACCACCATACTTGATTATTTCCGCCGAGAAAAAGTCCGCAACACCTGGGTCAGCCTGTTTTCAGGCCTGGGCCCCGGCCAGGAAGAGCATGAGGACTTTGATATACTGGAATCCTACGAGGCTGAGCAGGGTTCCCAGGCGGCCGAGTCCAGTGCAGACCAGGTGGAACGGGCACAAATCTTGCAACTTATTGAAGATGAAGTGCAAAAACTGCCTGCGCGTCAACGAGAAGCCTTCCTCATGCGTTACTGGCAGGATATGGACGTGGCGGAAACTGCCGAAGCGATGGGATGTTCCGAAGGAAGCGTCAAAACGCATTGCTCACGAGCAACTCACACTCTCGCTGAATCGCTCAAAGCCAAGGGAATTAAGTTATGAACACCGAAGACACCAACTTTGCATACAGCGTGCGGCGCGCGCTCAATGAAAAGCTCGACGATCTGCCTGCCTCGACGACAGATCGCCTGGCCGCAGCCCGCATGGCTGCGCTGGCGCGCAAGAAAGCCGATGCCCCGGCGCGCGTGCGCGTGACCCGCACCGCCGCTGCCCTGGCAGGTGGCGCCAGCGGCTTCTTTGCCAACCAGTTCGCCTGGTTCAACCGCGTCAGCGTGGCCCTGCCGCTGCTGCTGGCGATGGGAGGCATGGTCGGCGTGTACCAGTACGAACAGCAGCAGACTGTCCAGGAACTGGCGGAAATGGACGCCGCCGTGCTGTCCGACGAACTGCCGCTGTCCGCCTACCTTGACCAGGGCTTTGGTGCCTACCTGGAAACTCGCGAGCAATAAGTATGGCGAGTGTTAGTGGTAGCAAAAAATGGCTTGCTGGAGCAATCGCGCTGCTTGGCGTGGCGATCGCTGCCGTCGTCTGGGTGGTGAGCCGTCCTGCTTCACCGCCCGCGCCGGCTCCATCGGCCTCGGCTACCGCAGATGTTTCCGATAAACCGGTCGGTGAAAAGCCGCACTGGTCCGACCTGAAACCAGCCGAACAGCAAGCCCTGGCGCCGCTCGAGGCGACCTGGGAAGAGCTGGGGCCGGTGCGTAAGCAGAAATGGATTTCCATCAGCAACCGTCTGGCGAAAATGAGCCCCGACGAAAAGGCGCGCGTGCAGGAACGCATGCGCGAATGGGTGTCGCTGAGCCCGGCCGAACGCAAGGCCGTGCGCGAGAACTTTGCCCGCGCACAAAAGAAAGCCCCGCCGGCCGGTCAGCGTGCCGCCGAGTGGGAGCAGTACCAGAATTTGCCGGAAGAAGCCAAAAAGGCCTTGGCCGAAGCGGCTGCCAACAAGAAAAACCAGGTCGCCAAGACGCCTAGCCTGGCCCAGAGCGCCGTGAAAACCCCGGCGCCCGTCAAGGCCCAGGGCCACGGACTCGTGCCAGCGCCGGGTACCGTCCCGCCCGGCACGGTGCCGCCAGCGCCGATCGGCCTGCCGCAAGGGGCGCCGGCTGTCGTACCGCCGGGCAGCGCGCAAAGCGCTGGCACTGCCGCTCCGGCCGTAGCGACCGCCCCTGCCGCAGCTCCTGCGGCGCCGGCCGCCGCCCCGGCACCGGCCGCGAGCGCCGATGCGACCGGTAGCGCGGTTCCACCTGCCGCGTCCGGCACGCCAACCACCGCTCCGAATGCAATCAAATAACGCTGTGCCGACCGTCAAGCGCCGCCTGATTTCGATGGTTTATGAAATCCTGCTGGCGTTTGCCGTGCTGTTCCTGCCTTTCTTTGTATTTGAAATCGCCGCCAAAGCCAGCCATACCCCGCTGGCCGAGCATATGCGGCAATTCCTGGCCTTCCTGATCCTCGGCGCCTACTTCATCCACCAATGGACACGCAAGGGCCAGACCCTGGCCATGCAAACCTGGCGCATCAGGCTGGAGCAGCCCGGGAGGCAGCACCTGCCGATCCGCACCGCCGCGCTGCGCTATCTCCTTTGCTGGTTATGGATATTGCCCGGCATCCTGGTGGCTTACTACGGCGACCTCAGCAATAAGCACAAACTGTACACCCTGCTGGCCAGCGCCCTGCTCTGGTCGTTGACCGCCTTCCTCGACAAGGACCGCCAGTTCCTGCATGACCGCATCGCCGGCACGCGCCTGGTGCAGCTGCCAAAGCCGGAAAAAAACCAGCAAAAAGCAGCCTGAAAAACTGCACTTGTGTAGCATTTTGGCGATTCCCGCCGCCAGCAAAGCCCCCACCGCCTCCAGCAAAACCGGGCCATTTGCCACTTAGATATACTCGATTCCGTACTGCCTTCCCAAAACGAGACTGGCAGCACGCGATTTATGCCCTGGTCCTGGTTCGTGCGCCCCTGAAACCGCCGTATCAACCGTGACGATCCCCAATTCTGGAGGAATCATGTTGCGTGTAAAGATGAGCGTCGCCGGCATCATCCTTGTCCTGGACAGCTTCACCCCCATCCATGCGGCAACCTACAGCAACGGTACCGGCACCGCCACGTTCGACGTGTCGATGAAAATTGTCGCCAATTGCGTCATCGCGGCTTCGCCGCTGGATTTCGGCCAGACGCAAGGCGTGCTGAGCGCAGCGGTCAATGTGAATACTTCGCTCAGCGTCACCTGCACCAACACTACGCCATACAACGTCGGTCTGAATGCAGGCACCGGCAGCGGCTCTTCGGGGACCACCCGTTTCATGGCGGGCACGGGCGGCAACACAGCCACCATCTCCTTCAACCTGTTCCAGACGGCCGGCGCCACGCTTTGGGGCGATACCCAGGGCACCAACACCGTGGGCGGGGTTGGCAACGGCGCGGCGCAATCGTTGACCGTGTACGGGCAGGTGCCGGCGCAATCCACGCCGATTCCGGATACCTACCGTTCGACCATCACAGCGACGGTCTATTTCTGAATGGAATACCTGGCGCCGTTTCTCCTGGCCTTGATCGCCTCTGGCAGCGCTGTCGCGGCCAGTTTGCAGATTTCGCCGGTTTCCCTGGTCCTGCGCGGCGAGCAGACGGCTACCGTCCTTCATCTGCGCAATGCCGGCGAAGAGCCGGTGTACGGCCAGGTGCGCGTATTCAAGTGGGACCAGCGCGGCAGCGAAGACGTGCTGGAACCAGCCCAGGAGGTCGCCGCCAGCCCGCCCCTGGTGCAGGTCGCGCCAGGTGAAACCCAATTGATCAGGGTGATCCGCCTGGGCGCATCGGCGCCGGCGGAGCAGACCTACCGTCTGTTGATCGATGAAATCACGCGCGAAGGGCAAGCGCAGGCTGGCGGAGTCGACTTCCGCTTGCGCTATTCGATTCCACTATTCATGCTGCCGGAGCGCGAGCCCGGCCCCGCGCAGCTGGAATGGCGCCTGTTCCGCCGCGAACCAGGCTGGATGCTTGCCATCGCCAATAGCGGCGGCATGCACGCCCAGATAGGCAGCGTGAAATTCGTCGCACCCGCGGGGGCCGAGCATGAAATCAGCAAAGGCCTGTTCGGCTATGTGCTGCCAGGACGCACACGCGAGTGGCTACTGCCGCTGCCGCCCGAAACGCCGCTGGCCGCGGACGTGCGGATCGACGCGCAAGTCAACGGCAAGCCGCAATCCATCGCGGTGCGGGCCGCTCGGTGAACCCCTGCGCCAACGCCTTATTGGGCTTGGCAGCGGTCCTGCATGCCGCGTCCGCCGCCGCGCAGGCCGATCTGTTCCTGGAGGTGAGCTTGAACGGTGAAGCAACCGGACAGGTGCTGCGCTTTCGCGAAAGCCCGCGCGGTCTGCGTACGACGGCGGCCAACCTGCGCCTGCTCGGGCTTGACCTGCGCATCTTCGGCCTGCGCGGCGACGAAGAAGATGTTGAATTATCCAGTTTGCCCGGCCTGCATTATCAATACGACCGCGCACGCCAGAGTGTCGCCTTGCGCCTGGATGACGCGCTGCGCGAGCCTGTGCGGCTCAACGCGCGCCCCGGCGCCGCGCCGCCGCAGCAGCGCGCCACGCCGGGATTCGTCTTGAACTACGACGCGGTTGGCCAGCTGCGTCCGCAGCGCTCCCTGCTTGCGTTCAACGAACTGCGATTCTTCAATGAGCTGGGCGTGTTCAGCAGCACCGGTCTGCTCAGCGCAGGCAAGCAGGCGCGCAAGTATATGCGCTACGAAACATCCTGGAGCTGGTCCGATCCCGGCACGCTGGAGTCGCTGAAGCTGGGCGACGCCATCACGGCAGCCCTGCCCTGGAGCCGCCCGGTGCGTATCGGCGGCATCCAGTGGCGCAAGAGTTTCGACTTGCGGCCGGACCTGCTGACCTATCCGATGGCGGCCGTTGCCGGCAGCGCCGTGGTGCCCTCCGCCCTGAGCGTCTATATCAACGGCATCCAGCAATTTGGCGCCAATGTGCCGGCCGGGCCGTATGTGGTCAACCGCGTGGCCGGTTTCAGCGGGGCCGGCCAGGCCACCGTCGTCACGCGCGACGAATTGGGCCGCAGCAGCGTGCTCGACGTGCCGCTCTATGTCGACACCCGCATGCTGTCCGCGGGATTGAGCGAGTATGCGCTGGAAGCAGGGTTCATGCGCCGCGCGTATGCCAACCGCTCTTTTTCCTATCGCAGCCCGCCTTTGGCCAGTGCCTCGGTCCGGTATGGCTTGAACAATAGCCTGACGCTGGAGGGGCACGCGGAGGCGGGCCCCGGCACCACGCTGTCGGGCGGCAGCGCGCTGCTGGCCCTGGGGGGGGCCGGCGTGCTGAATGCCAGCATGGCGGCCAGCAATGGGGGCGGCAGGCAAGGCGGGCTTGGCTACCAGTACCTCAGCCGCCGCTTCAGCGTCGACCTGCAAACCCTGCGCGCAACAGCGACATTGCGCGACCTGGCCCGGATCGATGGCGCCCTGCCGCCGCGCCGCACCGACCGGGCGTCGCTGACCGTGGCGCTTGGCGCAGGCAGCAGCGCATCGGCCAGCTATATCGCTTACGACACGCCCCAGGCACGGCCGGCGCGTATCGCTTCCCTCTCCTGGTCCAGCTACCTCTGGCGCAGCCTGTTCCTCACCGTGTCCGGTTTCAAGGACTACAAAGAGCGCGGCAACAAGGCCTTGTCTTTCAGCCTGTCCACCAGTTTTGGCGAACGCACTTCGGCAAGCGTCAGCGCCGGCCGCCAGAACGGCACGCGCCAGCGCGCATTCAGCCTGGTGCGCCCGCCGGATTTCGATGGCGGCGCCGGATGGTCCCTGCAGCAAGGAGGGATCGGCAACACCACGTATCGCCAGGCGCAGGTGCAATACCTGGGCCGCTATGGGCAAGCCAGCGCCATCTTTCAACGCAGCGGGCAGGCGGACAATATGGCGCTGGAACTGGCCGGTGCGATCGTCGGGATGGATGGCACCCTGGCCGCCGCACGGTCGGTCGGCGCCGGTTTTGCGCTGGTCTCGACCGGACTGGAAGGCGTCACCGTCATGCATGAAAACCGCATGCTGGGCAGGACGGACAGCGGCGGCTACCTGCTGGTGCCCAACCTCAGCCCCTATGCGGGAAACCGCATCGCGCTGGATGTCACCCAGATTGCGGCCGACGTCAATGTCGGCAATTCCGAAGCAACGGTGGCGCCGCGCAGCTTGAGCGGCTTGCTGCTGCGCTTCCCGATGTCGCGCTACCAGGCAGCCAGCATCGTGTTGACCGATGCGGCGGGAAGCTTTCTGCCGCCGGGTACGCCCGTACGGCATATCGAAAGCGGCGCCACCACCATCGTGGGATACGACGGCGTTGTCTTTATTGACGGCTTGCGCGACGAAAACCGCATCGAGGCCGGGAACGGCGAAACCTTGTGCCGCGCCAGCTTCCACTACCGCCCCATGCAGGACAAGCCCATCACGAGAATAGGCCCCCTGCCCTGCGCGCGCACCGCGGGGCCACCATGAAGCGCTGGCTGGCCATCATGCTGTGCGCCGCAGGCAGCGCGCAAGCCGATACCTGCAGCGCAACGCTGAACAATGTCAGCTTCGGCTCAGTCAGCCCCATCACCGGCAGCGATATCTACGCCAGTGCGACCGGCACGATCAGCTGTACCTGGACGCTGTTTTCCCCCACATTCCCCTTTTTGCTGCTGTTTCCCAACGCAGTGGTGTGCGTCAACCTGGGAACGGGCAGCAACTCAAGCGGCACCACGCCACGCACGCTTGGCACGATCCTGCAATATAACCTGTACCGCGACACCAGTTATGCGGCGGCGTCCATCTTCGGCGGGCCCGGCACGCCGTCCACGCCGACGCCGCTGACCACTGTCTTGACGACCACCAACCTGGTGACCGGCGGCACCATCAACCAGTCGTTCACCGTGTACGGCAAGATACCTGCCGGGGCCAGCCTCGCCAGCGTGCCCACCAGCGGCAACAACAGCACGGTGTACAGTTCCAGCTTCACCGGCTACGCGACCATCAATTACGCCTTTTACAACCTGGTGCAGCCAGCCTGCACCACCGGCGGAAGCAGCAGTTTCACGTTCCAGGCCAGCGCCACGGTCATCAACGATTGCACGATTGCGGCAACGCCGGTGAATTTTGGATCCACGGGAATCCTCAACGGACCGAAGCGCGCGACCGGCTCGTTATCGGTGCGCTGCACGAAAAACAATGACTACCAGATCACGCTGAACGGCGGCAGCGTCGCCAATAATGTCGCCGCGCGCAGGATGAAGCCGGCCAGCGGTACGGAGCGCATCAGCTACAATCTTTCGCAAACGCTGGACGGCGCGATCTGGGGGGATGGCAGCGGAGCAAGCACAAAGTACTCCGGCACGGGAACCGGTGCCGCAACCAGCGTGACGATCTATGGGATGGTGCCGGCGCAGACAACGCCGACGCCGGGAGACTACCAGGATACCGTGACTGCTACCGTAATTTTTTAGAAAGTGATCGTGACGACCTTGCTGTCGCCATTCGAATCCGCACTGGATTGCGGCTGCGCAGCCTGGGGGGCCGCTTTGCTGATGGCGTAAGGAGCGGCGTATGCGCATTGCACGCTTTGCTGGCGCGCAGTCACTTCCACATTGCAAGACTCGACAATGGTCAAGGAAACCTGCATGGACGCGGAGCGCCCCGCCGCCTGGCTGGCAGGCGCAAACGCGGCAACAGCAACACAACACATCAAGGTGAATACGGATTTCATGGCTTTACGTTCGGCGCGGACTGGTTTGGAAGGCATCGCCTTCGGCCCGCGAGTTGATCGTTGTCTAGGGTAATTTCCTGCGAGAACAATAGTACCATGGCTGGCGCCAAATTCTCACGAATAATCACAGGCATTCGGGCAACGGTAGCGTGCCGCCAACGTTGCGGAGCAAACTTGCAACGCAGCTAACGCGCCGCTGCAGGTGCGCCTATACTGGATTGGACACAGGAGGAAACCATGAACAAGGACAGCAGCTTCACCGGGTCAATCCCCGAGACGTACGAGCGCGCCATGGTGCCGCTTCTCTTCGCCCCTTATGCCATTGACATGGCGCGCCGCGCGGCGCGGAACAAACCGCAGCGAGTGCTGGAAATCGCCGCCGGTACCGGCGCCGTAACGCGCCGGCTCATTCAGGAAATCCCGGGCGCCCACATCCTCGCCACCGACCTTAATTCGGCCATGCTGGAACAGGCGCGCAAAGCGGTCCATTCACCGCACGTGGAATGGCGCGAAGCCGACGGCCAGCAACTGCCTTTTCCCGATGCCAGCTTCGACGCCGTGATCTGCCAATTCGGGATCATGTTCTTCCCCGATAAGGCGCGCGGCTTTAGCGAGGCGCGCCGCGTGCTGAAACCGGGCGGCCGTTATTACTTTAGCGTGTGGGGCGGCATCAGCCACAATGATTTTTCGGCCACCATCAACCACGCGCTGGCAAAGGTATTCCCCGACGACCCGCCGCGCTTCCTGGCACGGGTGCCCTACGGCTGGCACGATGTCGACGTGATACTCGATGAACTCAAGCGCGGCGGCTGGAGCAGCGGCGTCACGCATGAAGTGGTAAAGGCCACCAGCCGCGCCGATTCCGCGGCCTTGACCGCGACGGCGCTATGCCAGGGTTCTCCCTTGCGGGCCGATATCGAGGCGCGCGACCCCGCTCGCCTGCAGGAAGCCACCGATGCCGCGATTGCGGCGCTGACGGAAAAGTACGGCAGCGGCGCCATCGAAGGCGGTATGCAGGCGATCGTATTTACTTGCGAGGCGTGAACTCATAGACGCGGGCGCCTCCCACATCGGCGTCATCGTCCAGCGCCAGTTCGCCGCGCTCGAATGCATCGAGCACTTCCAGCGCCTGCGGCAGCTCCGCCGCAGGCACCATCACCCGCGCCCCGCCTATGGCCGGTGCCAGCAGAAGGGCCGCCTGCATATGCTGGTCGTCCATGACCGTGGCATTCAGCCCCGCCGCCCGCAGGCAACCGCACAGGATGAACGCATCGGCGGGAATCAGGCAGCGCCGCACAAGGCAGAAATCGTTGTCCATACCGCCAATCATAGCAAGCCTTTGTCCTTGCCTGAAAATCGCCGGGCTTCGATCACATCTGGAACGGATCGTTCGGGCCGAGTTTGCACCTCAGGAAGCGATATTGTCCCTCCTCTATCAGCTTCTCGATACCATGGCTGCATACCTGGTCCAGGACGGGCAAGGAGAAGCTTTTCAATAAGCGCCCCCGGGCATCGAACCAAAATCCTTGCCCGCCAACCAGCCTGGAGTCCTGGCAATCCATCTTAGTGCAATAGCGTAGGCACTCTTTACAGGAGAGTGCCCCGTTCTGGAAAAACGTCTGGCATTGATCATATTCTGCCGGCACAAGAATCTTGAATGAGCCGGATTGGAAATAGCCGCACCTGCCGTTTTCGGCGAAACGGCCCACGCCACGCCGCGCGGACGGGTAGTCGAAATCTCCGGTGTGGTAAATGCCCGGCACGACCACGCGCCCGCGCCGGTCAAGCGCCAGCACTTCGCGCGGATCTTCGATCAAAAGAACCGCCTTGCCGGATTTCTTGAATTTGAGCTTGCGCAGGTATTGCGGCTTGAGCGATCGTACATTCCCCTTAACCGTAAAGCAGGAAGGGGACCATGCCTCCAGGCCATCCTTGGCCGGACAGCCGGTATCCGCAGCGAAGGCGCGCCATGACGTCAACGCCAGCAACATCAGCAAGACACAGCCACGCATCATATATCTCCGATCAATAAAGGATGTTGGGCCGTGAAAGCCGCCAAGTGTTCGAGCAAGGCACGCACCCGCGCCGGCAGGTAGCGCTGCTGCGACCAGACCGCATAGACGCTGCGCTCGCGCGACGTCCAGCCCGGCAGCAGCCGCACCAGCGCCCCCGCCTCAAGACTGGCGTGGCATTGCAGTTCCGGCGCCAGGACGATACCAAGGCCAGCTTCCGCCATCATCACCGCCAGGCGGACTTCGTTCACGCGCACCCTCGGGTCGGGATGCAGCACGGACTGCGCACCGCTGACGGGATCCTGCAAATGCCATTCGCGCAGCGGCAGCGTGGCGATGGTGGAATGGCCAGCCAGCTCCACCGCATTGCGCGGCACGCCGTGCCGTGCCAGATAGGCCGGCGACGCAGCCAGCACCAGCCGCACGTTCCCCAGCTTGCGCTGCGTGAGCGTGGAATCGGCCATCGCACCAATCCGGATCGCCAGGTCGGCGCCGCTGCCCACCAGATCCTGGACCTCGTTGGACAAATCAAGTTCCAGCTTCACCTTCGGGTATTGATCAAGGAAACTGGCCCATGCCGGGGCCAGGATCTCGCTGGCAAAATTCACCGGCGCCAGCACGCGGATGGTGCCCTCGATGGCGCCCAGCGTGGCATCGAGCCGCAGCGTGGCCTGGCGCAGCGACTGCACCAGCGGGCGGCATTGCTCGTAATACTGCAAGCCCTCCGCGGTGGGCTGGGTACGGCGCGCACTGCGGTGCAGGAGACGATAGCCCAGCGCCGACTCCAGCTTCTGCAGGCGGCGGGTGACGGTGGCGGTAGGCAAGCCTTCCTTCGCCGCCGCGGCATTCAGGCTACCGGCTTCGACGATGGCGATAAACAGGGCAAGGTCGTCAAGCATGATTCCATTTTTGGAATTAGAGATTGAAATTACGTCTCTAGTGTACTCCAGCGCAATTGACTACGCTTGAGCCATCAACCACTTTGCTGGAGAAAGCCATGCCTGACCTGCGTACCCGGATGATTTTTGCGGCCCTGATGTCGTTCATGATGACGGTCATCATGAGCGGCTGGATCACCTGGCTGAATATCGGCTTCCACCCTGAATATACGGCGCGCTGGGGGCGCGCATTCCTGGCCGCCTGGCCGGCAGCCTTCATCGCCGTGATGCTGATCGCGCCGACAGTGCAACGCGTCACGCAGCGCCTCGCCGCCGCCCTACGCTAGCGTCCGTGGCAACCTTGGGGTCAGGCTCTTTGATTGCCAAATTTGGCAATCAAAGAGCCTGACCCCAAGGTTGCCACGGACTGGGCTGTTGGCCCTGTTGGTCGTGTTGGCCTTACGTTAGAAGCGCTCGTAGCCTTGCAGGTAGCGCCATTCGCCCGTTTGCAGGCCGGACATGGAGATGCGGCCGATGCGCTGGCGCTTGACGGCGGTCGCTTTCAGCCCGACGTCGGCGCACAGTTTGACGACCAGCGCCGGTTTCGGCGGCTTGATGGCGAAGCGCAGGCGGTTTTCGTTCTGCCAGCTGACTTTTCCGGCCCCTTGATTGAGCAGCGTCAGGCCGTTGTCGGCGATCTCGCCTTCTACGTCGACGATCAGTTCCTGTTCGACCGTTGCCCCCTCGTCCACCAGCTTGCGCGCCACGCGAAAGTCCTGCGTGAAGACGAACAGGCCGCTGGCTTGCTTGTCCAGCGCCAGGCAGGCGGTCAGGTTGCGCAGGTGGCGCCTGAGGAAGCGGATGCGTTGGGCCTCCTTGCTGCGCGCTTCAGGCAGCAGGCAGGCCAGCGGGTCGGCGCCGGCAGGCTTGTTGAGCAGGATGGTGACTGGCGCAATATCGAGCAGAGTTGCATCGGGCGCGAGCGCGACCTGCTGTTCCGGTGCGACGCGGGCACCCGGCTCTTCGACGATCTCGCCGTCGACCGTGACGTAGGCGCCTTCGATATAGTTTTCCGCTTCACGGCGCGAGCACGGAACCATATCCGCTACGCGTTTGGCGAGGCGGGTGGTGTTGTCTTCGTTATTCATTATTGCTTGAAGTAGTGGGCGAATACGGCGGCGACATGTTCCAGGTCGGCGCGCGATACGTCCAGGTGGGTTACGAGGCGCAGGTTCGGGGCCATCGAAACACGTATGCGTTCGGCTGCCAGCGCGGCATTCAGGCCGTCGCAGGCTTCGCGCGGCATGGCGACAAACAGGATGTTCGTTTGCGGCACGCTCACTTGCAGCACGCCGATTTTCGACAATTCGTTGGCCAGCCAGCTGGCATTGGCGTGGTCTTCGGCCAGGCGCTGCACGTTATTCTGCAGGGCATACAGGCCCGCGGCGGCAATTACGCCGGCCTGGCGCATGCCGCCGCCCAGCATTTTGCGCCAGCGCTTGCCTTGTTCGATCAGCTCACGGCTGCCGCACAGGATGGAGCCGACCGGTGCGCCGAGGCCTTTGCTCAGGCAGACCGAGACGCTGTCAAACCCTTTCACCGCGTCTTTCAGGGAGCTGCCTTGCCTTACGGCGGCATTGCAGATGCGGGCGCCGTCGAGGTGGGTGGCCAGGCCGCGCGCATGCGCCAGGCTGGTCGCCTGTTGCACGTATTGCTGCGGCAGCACCTTGCCGCCGATGGTGTTCTCCAGCGCCAGGAGCCTGGTGCGGGCGAAGTGGAAGTCGTCTGGCTTGATGGCGGCTTCGATGTCGTGCAGGGCGATGCTGCCATCCGCCTGGTTGACGATCGGCTGCGGCTGGATACTGCCCAGGACCGCTGCGCCCCCGCCTTCGTATTTGTAAGTGTGCGCTTCCTGGCCGACCAGGTATTCGTCTCCCCTGCCGCAATGGGCCAGCAGGGCAATCAGGTTGGTTTGCGTGCCGCTTGGCGCGAACAGGGCGGCTTCGTAGCCAAAGAGCTCCGCGGCATACGCCTGCAATGCGTTGACCGTGGGGTCGTCGCCGTAGACGTCGTCGCCAACCTGCGCGGCGAACATGGCTTCGCGCATTTCCAGGCCTGGGTGCGTAACGGTATCGCTGCGCAGGTCGATCCAGCGCTCGCCGTCGTTGGCTGCGGGCGAACCCGCGCCAGCGCCGGCGGGATAGCCGTTGCTCACGGCGCCACCCCGGCGTCGGAAGCCGCGGCGGCCGGCGCGCCGGTGTAGAAGCGCCCGCCCATTTCATCAAGGCCGACGGTGGACAGCACTTCCTTCAGGCGCTCGGCAGGCTTGCGGCGCGGCAGGTTCTTGTATGTGGCGACGATCAGCTCATTCTTCATCGAGTGCTCCCAGCCTACGAGTTCCGTGACGGTGACCTGGTAGCCGTGCGACTCCAGTTGCAGGCAGCGTAGCACGTTGGTGATCTGGCTGCCGAATTCACGGGTGTGGATCGGATGGCGCCACAATTCGGTGAGCACGTTCTTGCCCAGCGACGAGCCTTTGTTCTTGCGCAGCACGGACGCCACTTCGGCCTGACAGCATGGCACCAGCACGATGTGCTTGGCCTTCTTCTTCAGCGCGAAGTCGATGGCGTCGTCGGTGGCAGTATTGCAGGCGTGCAGCGCCGTGACGATGTCGATCTGCTCCGGCAGCTTGTCGGAGGTGGTCGATTCGGCCACCGACAGGGGCAGGAAGCTCATGCCCGGGAAGCCGAACTTGCGCGCCAGTTCTTCCGAACGCGCCACCAGTTCTTCGCGGGTCTCGATGCCGTAGATGTGCGAGTCGTCGCCCAGCGCCTTGAAGAACAGGTCGTAGATGATGAAGCCAAGGTAGGACTTCCCTGCCCCGTGGTCGACCAGCGATACCGCGCCCTTGGTCGAGCGGACGTCGTTCAGCAGCGGTTCGATGAACTGGTAGAGGTGGTAGACCTGTTTCAGCTTGCGGCGGCTGTCCTGATTCAGCTTGCCGTCGCGGGTCAGGATGTGCAGCTCCTGCAGCAGCGCGACCGATTGGCCGGGCTTGACTTCAGGGATGTCGGTGACGGTGGCAGGCAGCGCTCCTGCTGCGGGCTTACTGCGCTTCATCGATCCACGCCTGCTGGATCGCTTCCAGCACTTTTTCGCCGCCGCGCTTATGGTCGTCGTCGAATCCGTCCAGGTCGACGATCCAGTTGTGCAGGTCGACAAATCGTACAGTGGCCGGATCGACGTCCGGGAACTTGTCGTACAGGGCTTCGGCGATCGCCGTGACATCACTCCATTTCAGCATGCTGCACCTCGGCTCAGTGGCCGCCTTCGCTGGCGTGGTTGATCGTGTACTTCGGAATTTCGATGACCAGGTCTTCGTCCGCGACGATGGACTGGCAGGACAGGCGCGAACATGCTTCCAGGCCCCAGGCCTTGTCCAGCAGGTCTTCTTCGGTGTCGGTCGCTTCGTTCAGCGAGTTCAAGCCTTCACGCACCAGCACGTGGCAGGTGGTGCAGGCGCAGGATTTCTCGCAGGCGTGTTCGATGTGGATGTCGTTCTCCAGCAGGACGTCGCAAACGGACTTCCCTGCTTCGGTTTCGATCACGGCGCCTTCGGGGCAGAGCTTGGCGTGCGGCAGGATGACGATTTGTGGCACTTCTATTCCTCAGTCAATTAAACAACCTGGTCCAGCGTCTTGCCGGCCAGTGCGCTGCGCACGCTGCGGTCCATGCGGCGCGATGCGAATTCTTCGGTACCCTGGGCCAGGGCTTCGTAGGCGGCTTTCACCGCGTAGTGGTCGGCTTCGCCGCTGCCGGACTTCACCAGCGCGTCCAGCGTGGCGGCCATCAAGGCCTGAATCGCGGCCAGCTCGCCCTCGGTCAGCAGCGCACCGTCCTCGTCCAGCGCGGACTGGGTGGCCAGCATGATGCGTTCGGCTTCCACCTGCTCTTCGCGCAAGGCGCGGGCTTTCATGTCGGCTTCCGCTTCGGTATGCGATTCGGACAGCATGCGCGCCACGTCGTCGTCGCCCAGGCCGTAGGACGGCTTGACGGTGATCGATGCCTCCACATTGGAGCGCAGCTCGCGCGCCGAAACCGACAGCAGGCCGTCCGCGTCCACCTGATAGGTGATGCGGATACGCGCCGCGCCCGCGGCCATCGGCGGGATGCCGCGCAGCTCGAAGCGCGCCAGCGAACGGCAATCGCTCACCAGTTCGCGCTCGCCTTGCAGCACGTGCACCGCCAGCGCGGTCTGGCCGTCCTTGAAGGTGGTGAACTCCTGCGCGCGGGCGCATGGAATGGTGGAGTTGCGGGGGATGATCTTTTCGACCAGGCCACCCATGGTTTCAATACCCAGCGACAGCGGGATCACGTCCAGCAGCAGCCAGTCGTCGCCTGCGGCGCGGTTGCCGGCCAGCAGGTTGGCTTGGATGGCGGCGCCCAACGCCACCACCTTGTCCGGGTCGATATTGGCGTGCGGGATGGTGTGGAAGTACTCGCCCACCGCGCGCTGCACGTGCGGCATGCGGGTGGCGCCGCCCACCATGACCACGCCGTCGATGTCGTCGGCGTCCAAATTGGCGTCGCGCAGGGCCTTCTTCACCGCGTTCATGGTCTTGGCGACCAGGTGCTTGGTGATGTCGGCGAAGATTTCGGGGGTGATGCGCTGGTGGACTTCTTCGCCCGAGCGCAGCACGGCGTCGATGGTCACTTCCGGTTTGGTCGACAGCAGCTCTTTCGCTTCGCGCGCCTTTACCATCAAGGTTGCGGTGTCTTCATCGGACAGCGGCGCCAGTTTTTCCTGCTCGTGCACCCAGCAGAACAGGCGATGGTCGAAATCGTCCCCGCCCAGCGCGGAGTCGCCGCCGGTGGCCAGCACTTCAAACACGCCCTTGGACAGTTTGAGAATCGAGATGTCGAAGGTGCCGCCGCCCAGGTCGTACACGGCGAAGATGCCTTCCGAGCCATT
The DNA here is from genome assembly GCF_000425385.1 of Pseudoduganella violaceinigra DSM 15887. Lineage (GTDB taxonomy): Bacteria > Pseudomonadota > Gammaproteobacteria > Burkholderiales > Burkholderiaceae_D > Rugamonas > Rugamonas violaceinigra. The sequence continues at coordinate 331,520 of NZ_KE384358.1, forward strand.
ATCCAGACCGTAGGCGATGGCCGCGGCGGTCGGCTCGGAGAGCAGGCGCAGCACATTGATGCCGGCCAGTTGCGCGGCATCCTTGGTGGCCTGGCGCTGCGCTTCGTCAAAGTAAGCTGGCACGGTGATCACGGCGCCGACCAGGTCGTCGCCCAGGGAGTCTTCGGCGCGCTGGCGCAGCGTCGCCAGGATCTGCGCCGATACTTCCACCGGAGACTTCACGCCGGCCACGGTCTTCAGCTGCACCATGCCGGGCGCATCGACGAAATCGTAAGGCAGGTTCTCGGCGTAAGCGATGTCTTTCAGGCCGCGGCCCATGAAACGCTTGACCGAGACGATGGTGTTCTTCGGATCGGTGGTCTGGTGGGCTTGCGCCTTGTAGCCGATATTGGCATGGCCGTTTGGCAGGTATCGCACCACGGAGGGCAGCAGCGGGTGGCCTTCTTCGTCGTTCAGCACTTCTGGAATGCTGCTGCGGACGGTCGCTACCAGCGAATTGGTGGTGCCGAGGTCGATACCCACTGCCAGACGGTGCTGGTGCGGGGCGGTCGACATGCCCGGTTCGGAAATCTGCAAAAGAGCCATGGTGAAACCTGTCTTATTCTTTTACGCCTCGATGGCGTCGTAAGCGAAGCGCACTTCTTCGCCAAATTTTTCGATGAACATCAGCGCGCGCACACCCTGCGCGACGGCGTGATAGTCAGCGGCGTTGCAATGCTGTTCGATCTCCGCCAGCTGGCCCTTGCGCGCGGCGCGCAGTTGGCCGTCCAGCTTGTCCAGCAGCTCGGCATCCTTGCCGGCGCGCGCTTCGGACAGCTCTTCGCGCCACTCCATCTGCTGCATCAGGAACTCCATCGGCATGGCCGTGTTGGATTCCATCTTCAAATCGACGCCATTGAGCTCGCACAGGTACTGCGCGCGCTTCTGCGGATTCTTCAGGGTCTGGTAGGCCTCGTTGGAGCGCGTCGACCATTGCATGGCCACGCGCTTTTCGGCATCGGTGGCGTTGACGAATTTGTCGGGATGGACGCGGCTCTGGACTTCGCGGTACGCGCTGTCCAGGGCGCCTGCATCAACGGCGTACTGCTGGGGAAGCTGGAAAAGTTCGAAGTGGTTCTGCACGATATCAAATGCGGAAGCTTTCGCCGCAGCCGCATGCATCCTTCTCGTTCGGATTGTTGAACTTGAAGCCTTCGTTCAGACCTTCGCGGGCGAAGTCCAGTTCCGTGCCGTCGATGTAGGGTAGGCTTTTCGGATCAACGAAGACCTTCACGCCGTGCGATTCGAATACGGAATCTTCCGGAGTCACTTCGTCCACGTATTCCAGCTTGTAGGCCAGACCGGAGCAGCCGGTCGTGCGTACGCCAAAGCGCAGGCCAATGCCCTTGCCGCGACGCTCGATGTAGCGGTTGATATGCTTGGCTGCTTTTTCGGTCAGGGTGATTGCCATACTTCCTCCGAGCGCTGATTAGGCGCCGTGTTTTGCCTTGTAGTCGTTCACAGCTGCCTTGATGGCGTCTTCCGCCAGGATCGAGCAGTGGATCTTCACTGGCGGCAGTGCCAGTTCTTCCGCGATCTGGGTGTTCTTGATGGCCAGCGCTTCGTCGAGCGACTTGCCCTTCACCCATTCGGTCACCAGCGAGCTAGAGGCGATTGCCGAACCGCAGCCGTAGGTCTTGAATTTCGCGTCTTCGATCTTGCCGTCCGCGCCGACCTTGATCTGCAGCTTCATCACGTCGCCGCAGGCCGGCGCGCCGACCATGCCGGTACCGACGGTCTCGTCGCCCTTTTCAAAGGAACCGACGTTGCGCGGGTTTTCGTAGTGGTCGAGGACTTTTTCCGAGTATGCCATTTTGATGCTCCTGTAATCTAAGAATTCTGCTGTGCGCTTAGTGCGCCGCCCACTGGATGGTGGAGAGGTCCACGCCATCCTTGTACATTTCCCACAGCGGGGACAGTTCGCGCAGCTTGCCCACTTTGCCTTTCAGCAGTTCGATCGCGAAATCGACGTCTTTCTCGGTGGTGAAGCGGCCGATGGTGAAACGGATCGAGCTGTGCGCCAGTTCGTCGCTGCGGCCCAGGGCGCGCAGCACATAGGACGGCTCCAGCGAAGCCGAGGTGCAGGCGGAACCGGATGACACGGCCAGGTCTTTCACCGCCATGATCAGGGACTCGCCTTCGACGAAGTTGAAGCTCACGTTCAGGTTGTGCGGCACGCGGTGGTCCATGTCGCCGTTGACGTAGGTTTCCTCGATTTCCTGCAGGCCCTTGGCCAGACGGTCGCGCAGCGCGCGGATGCGGGCGATTTCGGACTCCATTTCCACTTTCGCCAGGCGGAAGGCTTCGCCCATCGCCACGATCTGGTGGGTCGGCAAGGTGCCCGAGCGCAGGCCGCGCTCATGGCCGCCGCCGTGCATCTGCGCTTCGATGCGCACGCGCGGCTTGCGGCAGACGTACAGGGCGCCCACGCCTTTCGGGCCGTAGGTCTTATGCGCGGTGAAGGTCATCAGGTCGACCTTCAGGTCCTGCAGGTCGATCGCCACCTTGCCGGTCGCTTGCGCGGCATCGCAGTGGAAGATGATGCCCTTCTTGCGGCAGAAGGCGGCGATTTCCTTGATCGGCTGGATCACGCCGATTTCGTTATTCACCATCATGACCGAGATCAGGATCGTGTCCGGGCGCACGGCCGCTTCCAGCTGTTCGATGGTGATCAGGCCATTGTCCTGGGTATCCAGGTAGGTGGCGTCGAAGCCTTGGCGCTCCAGCTCGCGCACGGTGTCCAGCACGGATTTGTGCTCGGTCTTGACCGTGATGATGTGCTTGCCCTTGGACTTGTAGAAGTTGGCCGCGCCTTTCAGGGCCAGGTTGTTCGATTCGGTGGCGCCGGAGGTCCAGATGATTTCGCGCGAGTCGGCATTGACCAGGGCGGCCACGTGGCCGCGCGCTTCTTCCACCGCTGCTTCCGCGGTCCAGCCGTACATATGGCTGCGCGATGCCGGGTTGCCGAACTGTTCGCGCAGGTATGGGATCATCTTGTCCGCAACGCGTGGATCGATCGGCGTGGTGGCCGAATAGTCCATATAGATCGGGAAGTGCGGTGCGGTCTTGAATTCTACCGGTGCTACCTGGGCGACGTTCTTTTCGGGGGCGTTCATCTAAATTACTCCAATTCGGTTAACCGAGGGCTGCTTGGTTGCTGTTGCGGTGCACATGGACTGGCTGCTCTGCCGCGGCTTTGGCTTTTTGCTGGTCCACCAGGTCCTGCAGCGATACGGAATCCAGGTAATCGACCATCTTTTCATTCAGGGTGGCCCACAATTCGTGGGTCATGCAGCGGGTGCCGTTCGCGTGATCCGCGCCGTGGCAATTCTCCTTGCCGCCGCACTGGGTTGCATCGAGTGGTTCATCGACAGCAATAATGATGTCGGCGACCGTGACCTTGTCCGCCTTGCGGGCCAGGCTGTAGCCGCCGCCAGGGCCGCGGATCGATTCCACGATTTCGTGGCGGCGCAGCTTGCCGAACAATTGTTCGAGATAGGACAGGGAAATCGACTGGCGCTGGCTGATCCCGGACAGCGTCACAGGACCCTTGCCTTGGCGCATGGCCAGGTCAATCATCGCAGTCACTGCAAAACGGCCTTTGGTAGTCAGACGCATCACAACCTCGGTTCAACTCAGTTAAAATATCGTTCTGTTCTCACAGATGCATTCCTGATTACTTGAACGATTTAGTCAAGTATAACAGACTTGCGCAGACCTTGCCGGACGCGCCCCAAAGCGCCCGAGGGAGCTTGCGCTCCCGGCTTACCTCTTCAGCAACGCCATCGGGCCGAACAGGGCCTGCATTTCCTTATTGTCAATAAAGGACAGGTTGTAAGGATGCTCCGCCACGATTTGCGGCAGCGCCTGCACGCTGGCCAGCTTGTTGAGCTGTTCGGCAATTTTCCCCCAAAGAATGAGTTTTGGCTGGCGCGCGGCCAGCGCCTGCATCACCGTATCGAAGAAGGGCAGCCAGGCCTTGGCATCTTTCACGGGAGCAACGTGCGCGCGGAACACCAGGGACGCATTCAGCAGCAGGAAGCCATGGCCGTGCAGGCGTTCCTGCATTTCCGCCAGGGTCTGGATGGCAGCGCCGGCCTTGGCACGGGTCGAGCAGGCTGCCAGCGCCTCGCCAGCGGTATTGCCTTGCGCCAGCTGGCCATCCGCCACCAGCAGCATTTTCATGAAATTACGCAGTGAAGTGGCCTTGTTGACAGGCTTCGACAGGCCGCCGCCCTCTTCTTCCGACCACAGCCCTTGCACGGCGCCGTCCATGAAACAGACGCCGGTTGCGCTCTCCGCGCGCGGATACGGGCCCTCGCCCACCAGCACATAGCGCACCTGGTCGAGAGGCTGCTGGAAGGCGGCAAACAAGCGCAGCTCGGTCGGCAGATAGCTGTCGGCAGCCAGTTCGGCCAGGTAGGCAGGGTTGGCCGCCGCGATGGCTTGCAGCCCCCGCTCCAGCACCGGCTGCCACGACGGGTGGGCACGGTCGAGCGCTTGCAGGATGGGGCTGGGGATTGTCATGGCGGCTGTCGGCGTTGGGCAAAGGCGAGATTGTATCGCCGCCGGCGGCCGCGGTCTACGGCTTGGGCTTTTCCGCGCCGTAGACCTTGGCCAGGTAAGCCACCATGGCCGGGATATCCTCGTCGGCAAACTGGGCGCCGAAAGGTTTTTTCATCTTCTTCACCGTGGCTTCCCAATAGCTGCGCGGGGAAGACCGGGGCTGCACTTGGGCGTACTGCGCCAAATGGCAAAGCAGGCAGTTGTTCAGCACCAGCTGGTGGCTCTGGCAGAGCGTGGGTTTATAGGCCGCCGTTTCATCCGGCAGCGTGATTTCGGCCACTCCGGCCGCGCCGGCCAACAGCAGTAAGATGGCAAAGGTCTTCATGGCTTTCCCCCTCAAGCCGCCGTGACGCGGGGTGGTTTCCACGACGTTGCGCATATAGCCGGCCGCAAGGCCAGCATTACCTCGCCGTCCAGCGCGTGGTCGATATTCAGCGATTTGACGAAATCCGGCCCGTCGCCGGCCGGCGGCGTATCCGCTGTTGCGCATCGCTGCCTCCCGGTGGATGGATTATTCCGAGAGGCAGATTTAACATGCTAGCCAGCGGCGGTATCGGAATTCTTCAGCCGGATGTTGGCGGCGCGCAAACGGCGGATCAGGAACACCACTGCGGCCAGGGCGACCGCGGCCAGCACGGCGACCAGCGACCAGGCAACCCGCAGTTTCCCCAGGAAGCGCTGTTCCTTGGCGCTTTCGTCCTTTTCGCGCAAACGCTCCTCGTCCTCGCGGCGTTTTTTCTGAAGCTGGGCCTTGGCATTGCTGGCATCCAGCGATTTGCGCGTCGCGCGCGCGTAGACCTGCAGGGCCAGCTCCTTCAGGCCCACGTATTCCAGCGCCCGCGCATATTCGAGCAAGGCATCGGCATCCATCATCTCGATATTGACCGCCTCGATCGCGTCCCGCCCGGCATCGAGCTGGCCCAGGTAAAGCAGGGCGATCCCCTCGTTGAACTGGGAAATTTCCGCGATTTCGGCATTGCCCGCGGCCACGCCGGCCTTCTTCGATTCCCGGCTGAGCGCCAAGGCTTCCTGGTAATCGTGGCTCTTCAGGCTCATATCGGCCAGGACCACCTGCATCTCCGGCACCATCTCGTCCATGTGGTGCTTCTGCAGCCAGGCGACCACTTCGATCAAGGCTTCGCGCGAGCGCGCGATCTGCCCCGCTTCCTCGGCAATCTGCCATTCGGCATAGCGGGCGCGGGTCAGCGCGCCTTCCAACGGAATGGCGGCGGCCTTGGCCTTCAACTGCTCGACCGCCTTCAATGCGCGCTGGCCTTCGCCGGCCAGGCCGCTCAGTGCATACGCCCGGGCGCGCAAGGCCATGAACTGGATCACGACCTGCCCGGAGGTATCCGCCAACGCCACGGCGCGGTCGATATACTCCAGTCCTTTCCGGCCATTCCCATGGCGGATTTCATCGTTGCCGACGGCGATGGTGACCTTGGCCTGGATGGCGGGATCGGTGGTCTGCTCGGCGAGCTGGCGCGCCTGCTCCAGCTTCCGGGTCGCCTCCTCTTCTTCGCCTTGCGAGGTGTGCACAAAGGCGCGATCGAGCAGGCTGTTGGCAATGACCGAGTCGTCGCCCAGTTCCTTGCCGATACGCTCTTCTTCGTCGACCGCTTTCATGGCGGCGGCGCCGTCGGTCTCCCGCGTCACTTTGCTCAGCAGAGAAAAATAGACGGCCTGCTCGTGCGGCGGCCATTTCGCGACCTGCGGTTTAAGTTTCTGCAATTCCGCCAGCGTGGCGTTGGCGGCAAGATAAGAGTTTTCCCACAGTTGCCCAAGGCGTGCGCGCGGCGATGCCTCCTGCGCCAAGGCCGGCGCCTGGAACAGGCCGACAGTCAGGATGGTTGTGCCAAGCATGCGCAGGAAAATGCGGTGCATCTAAAGCTTTCGATTTGATAGGTAGTAAAGTATTTTACTGCTCGGCAAACAAATCGTGGGCATTCAAGATCGCAAAAGCAATGTCGGGGTGGCGGTCCAGGCATTTGCGGATCGCCGCCGGCACCGCCTGGCGCGTCTTGCGGCACAGGCCGGGCCGGTTGCCCAGCTCGATCTGGAAGCCGCGCACCGTGCGTACTTCATGCGGGCCGGGCTGGATCCGCACCGCGACGCCAAGCTGTTCCTGCAGACGCGCGCTGACCCGCATCAATTCAACATAGCTGGCGATGGCTTCGATACGTTCCAGCAGGCGCTTCTCCTCTTCCTTGGTCAGGCGCAGCACACGCAAGTCCGCCTGCGGGTCGTCCAGGAGTAACTCGCGCTTGCAATCGCAGGCGCCCGGCGGGCATTCCTTGCGGATAGGGAAAGGCGGCGTCGTCATCATTCCAGTATCCGTTGCTTGCAACTTGCTGTCAAACGCGGCGGCCGGCCGCCGCCCTTGTGTGCGACGTACAAGTTTCGTACAGTGCTAAATTGCTCAAAATACTAGATAGAGACCCAAGTGACTATCAAACAGGAAAGCCTGCAATTCCTCGCTTCCCCTGGCGCCCTGGGCCGGCAGATCGCAACCTTCGACTGGTCCGCCACACCGCTCGGGCGGCTTGACGCGTGGCCGCAAAGCCTGCGCACCACGGTCAACTTGATGCTCAATTCCAGCCACCCGATTTGGATAGGCTGGGGTCCGCAAGCCACCTTCCTCTATAACGACGCTTATATCGACGTGCTGGGCGCGGCCAAGCACCCGTGGGCGCTGGGCCGTCCCGCAGCGGAAGTCTGGAACGAGATCTGGCAATTCTGCGGCCCCTTGGCGGACAAGGTCTTCCAGCGCGCCGAGCCGAGCTTTGTGGACGCGGTGCAGCTGTTCATGAACCGCGGCGACTGGGTGGAGGAAGTCTGGTATTCCTTTTCCTATAGCCCGATCTTCGACGAAGCGGGCGACGTGGGCGGCCTGTTCTGCCCTTCCACCGACACCACCGCCACGCGCTTGAACGCGCGCCGGCTGGCGGCGCTGTCGGAGCTGTCGGCCAGCGCCTTGCGCGAACAGGACGTGGCCAGCGCCTGCGCCACCGCCATGCACACCATTGGCGCCAACCGGGACGACATTCCCTTCGCCCTGCTGTTCAAGCGCATCGGCGATACGGTGCACCTGCAGCAGACGGCGCACGTGGAAGACGCGGCCTGCGATCTCGCGCTCTGGCCGGTGGCGCAAGTGCTGGCCAGCGCCGAGCCGGTGGCGATCGCCACGGCGGGCATACCCGGCCTGCCGTTAGGACTGGCCGGGCAGACGGTGCGCGTGGCGCTGGCCCTGCCCATTACCGACGGCGTACTGGTGCTGGGCATCAGCCCGGCGCGCCAGCTCGATACCGAATACCGCACCTTTTGCGAACTGTTGGCCGGCCAGCTTTCCGCCGCCGTGCAAAACGCCAGCGCCGCCGCCGAACAGCGCCAGCGCGCCGAGGCGCTGGCGGAGCTGGACCGCGCCAAGACCGCTTTCTTCAGCAATGTGAGCCACGAATTCCGCACCCCGCTCACGCTGCTGCTCGGCCCGATCGAGGAAGCGCTGGGCGACAGCGGCAACCGCCTGCCCGGCGTACACCATGCGCGCCTGCAGCTGGCCCAGCGCAACGCGCTGCGCCTGCAAAAGCTGGTCAACACCCTGCTCGACTTTTCCCGCGTGCAGGCGGGCCGCATGCACGCCAGCTATACCCGGGTCGACCTGGCCGCCCTCACCCGCGACCTGGCCAGCGGCTTCCGCTCCGTCGTCGAAGGCGCGGGACTGGAGTTGCGCGTCGATTGCAGCGAACTCGATGCCAGCGCCTGGGTTGATATCGCTTTGTTTGAAAAGATCGTCCTGAACCTGCTGTCCAACGCCTTCAAATTCACTTTTGAGGGCGGCATCACGGTGACGCTGCGCCAGCAGGGCGCGGCGGCTGTGCTGTCGGTGGCCGACACGGGCGTCGGCATTTCGGGCGACCAGCAGCAGCATATCTTCGAGCGCTTCCGCCGCGTGGAAGGCGCGCGCTCGCGCACCCATGAAGGCTCCGGCATCGGCCTGGCGCTGGTGCGCGACCTGGTGGAGCTGCTGCACGGCCGCATCTGGGTCGAGAGCACCTTGGGCGCCGGCAGCACCTTCACCCTCACGCTGCCGCTCGGCCATGGCCACCTGCGCGACGAGCAGTTGAGCATCGCGTCCCGGGGCGGCAGCGCCGAAGTGCGCGCAGCCTTCCTGCAGGAAGCCCAGCGCTGGCTGCCGGAAGAGAGCGACGCGGAGCCCTTCCTCGACCTGGCTCCTGACGACAGTATCCTGACCCTCGGTGCGCACGTGCTGGTGGTCGACGACAATGCCGACATGCGCGACTACCTGGCGCGCCTGCTGCGCCAGCGCTGGCAGGTCGCCACCGCCGCCAACGGGCGCGAAGCGCTGGCGGCCATGGCGCATGCGCTGCCGGACCTGGTGGTCTCGGACGTGATGATGCCCGAGCTGGACGGTTTCGGCCTGATCGCCGCCATGCGCGCCGATCACGTCATGCACGACGTGCCGGTCCTGCTGCTGTCGGCCCGCGCCGGCGAGGAGGCGCGCATCGAAGGCGTCAACGCCGGCGCCGACGACTATCTGGTCAAGCCGTTCTCCTCGCGCGAGCTGCTGACGCGGGTCGACTCGCAGCTGATGCGCTCGCGCATCCGCCAGGCCGAACGCGCCCATATGGCGCGCATGGCCGACACCTTCCAGCAGGCGCCAGCCGCGATCGCCATCGTGCGCGGGCCGGACCTGAGTTTCGAGGTGGCCAACGACCGCTTCATGGAGCTGAGCTGGCAACGCCAGCTGATCGGCCTGCCGATGCGGCGCGCCTTTCCCGAACTGGAAGGCCAGGGCATGGTGGAAGAAATGGAGCACGCCCTGGCCAGCGGCGAGCCGGTGACCGGCAAGGCGCGCCGCGTCATGCTGAAGCGCGAAGGCGGCCTGCAGGAGTGCTATTTCGATTACGTGCACCAGCCGGTGCGCAACGCGCGCGGGGCAGTGGACCGTGTCGCCATTGTGGCCTTCGAGGTGACGGAACTGGTGCGCGCGCGGCGCGACGCGGAGCTGGCCAACCGCACCAAGGACGATTTCCTGGCCATGGTGGGCCATGAGCTGCGCAATCCGCTGTCGCCAATCCTGATCGCGCTCGAGCTGATGCGCCTCAAGGGACTGGGCGGGCTGGCGCGCGAGCATGCCGCCATCGAGCGCCAGGCCCACCACCTGGTGCGGCTGGTGGACGACCTGCTGGATGTGGCGCGCATCGCCCAGGGCAAGATCGCCCTGCGGCTGGAGCGGATCGAACTGGAGCAGCTGTTTGCGCAAGCGCTGGAGACAGTGGGCGGCCTGCTGGAGGAGCGCCGGCAAAGCCTGCAGCTCGCGGTGCCAGCGAGCGGGATGGCGCTGCATGCCGACCCGATGCGCTTCGTGCAGATACTGGTCAACCTGCTGACCAATGCCGCCAAATACTCCAACCCGGGCGGCGAGATCGTCGTGCGTGCGGCAAGCGACAACGGCCAGGCCGTCATCAGCGTGCGCGATAGCGGCATCGGCATCGGCGCCGACATGCTGCCGCACCTGTTCGACAAATTCGTGCAGGCCCCGCAATCGCTGGACCGCTCGCGCGGCGGACTGGGGCTGGGCCTGTCGATCGCACGCAGCCTGGTGCAGCTGCATGGCGGCGAGATCGCAGCATTCAGCGCCGGTCCCGGCAGCGGCAGCGAATTCACCGTTCGCGTGCCGCTGGCCGGGCAGCCGGAGGCCGCCGCGCCCGCGCCGGGTGCGGCGCCGGGCCACCTGTCGGCTGTCGCGCGGCGCCGCGTGCTGCTGGTGGACGACAACCAGGACGTGCTGCAAGGCCTGCGCGCCCTGCTGGAAGTCAGCGGCCATGAAGTGCACGCCGTGGCCGATCCGGCCAGCGCGCTGCGCGCCAGCGCCAGCTTTGTGCCCGACCTGGCCATCCTCGACATCGGCCTGCCCGGCATGGACGGCTATGAGCTGGCCATCGAATTGCGGCGCAAGCCGGGCTTCGGCAACACGCGCCTGGTGGCCTTGAGCGGCTACGGCCAGCAGGCCGACCAGGCCCGCTCGCGCGCCGCCGGATTCGCCGCCCACCTGGTCAAGCCGATCACGCCGGCCCAGCTCTACTCGCTGCTGGTCGATTAGCGGGTGTAGACTGGCCGCATGAGCGCTCCCGACCTCTCCAAGCTGAAGATTGAACGCGGCGCGACGGCGCCGCTGCGCCGTCCCAGGCGCGGGACATGGCTGGCGGCGGGGGCCGCGGCGCTGGCCGCCGCCGGCCTGTTCGCCAGCCGCGGCGCCGGCAACACGCCCGTGGAAACCGTCACCGTGGCGCAGGCCTGGCCCTCCCAGGAATACACCCTGTTGAATGCCACCGGCTATGTGGTGGCCCAGCGCAAGGCCGCGCTGTCGTCCAAAGCCACCGGCCGCCTCGAATGGCTCGGCGTGCTGGAAGGCAGCCGCGTCAAGGCCGGCCAGACGGTGGCGCGGCTGGAAAGCCGCGATGTCAGCGCCACGCTCGGCCAGGCCGAGGCCAATGTCAAGGTGGCGCGCGCCAACCTGGAGCAGGGGCTGGCCGAGCAGGCCGACGCCCGGCAGGCCTTGACGCGCGCGCAGGAATTGCTGGCGCAGCAGTTCATCGCCGCCGCCAGCGTCGACGCGGCGCAGGCGCGCCTGAACAAGGCCACGGCGGCCGTGTCGGCGCAGCGCGCCGCCATCGGCGCCGCCGAAGCCGGCGCCCGGGCCGCCCGCGTGGCGGTCGACCAGACCGACATCCGCGCCCCCTTCGACGGCGTGATCCTGACCAGAAATGCCAATGTGGGCGACAATATCACGCCCTTCTCTTCCGCCGCCGACAGCAAGGGCGCGGTGGTGACCATCGCCGACATGGACACGCTGGAAGTGGAAGCCGACGTTTCCGAGTCCAGCCTGGCCAGCATCCACAACGAGCAGCCGGTGGAAATCCAGCTCGACGCCTTCCCCGGCCTGCGCCTGGCCGGCACGGTGTCGCGCATGGTGCCGACGCTGGACCGCAGCAAGGCCACCCTGCTGGTCAAGGTGCGCTTCCACGAACGCGACCCGCGCGTGCTGCCCGATATGAGCGCGAAAGTGGCGTTCCTGTCCAAGGCCGTGCCGGAAGCGCAGCGCAAGGCGGTGACCGCGGTGCAGCCGGGCGCCATCGTGCAGCGCGGCGGCAAAACGGTGGTGTTCGTGGTCGCCGGCGGCCATGCCAGGCTGCAGCCGGTGCGCACCGGCCGCAAGCTGGGCGAGCTGGTGGAAATCCAGGGCGTCAAGCCGGGCGAGCAGCTGGTGCTGCAGCCCTCGGACAAGCTGAAAGACGGCGGCGCGGTGGCCGTGGCGGCGAAATGAGCCCGCTGGTCCGCATCGAGGGCCTGAGCAAATCCTACCGGCGCGGCGGCCAGCGGGTGCCGGTGCTGAGCGGGATCACGCTGGACATCGCGGCCGGCGACTTCCTCGCGCTGATGGGGCCATCCGGTTCCGGCAAGAGCACCCTGCTCAACCTGATCGCCGGCATCGACAAGCCCGATCGCGGCGTGCTGCGCGTCGACGGCCTCGATATCGCCGCCATGTCGGAAGCGGCGCTGGCCGGCTGGCGCGCCGGCAATGTGGGCTTCATCTTCCAGTTCTATAACCTGATGCCGGTGCTGAGCGCCTTCGAGAACGTGGAATTGCCGCTGATGCTGACCTCCCTGGGCCGCCGCGAACGGCGCGAGCGGGTGGCGCTGACGCTGTCCATGGTGGGCCTGGCCGACCGCATGGACCACCTGCCCAGCGAACTGTCGGGCGGCCAGCAGCAGCGCGTGGCGATCGCCCGCGCCATCGTCACCGACCCGCGCCTGATCGTGGCCGACGAGCCGACCGGGGACCTGGACAAGCAATCGGCCGCCGATGTGCTGGAGTTGCTGAACCAGCTGAACCGCGAACTGGGCAAAACCATCATCATGGTGACCCACGACGCCCACGCCGCACAGCAGGCGCGCAGGCTGGTGCACCTGGAAAAAGGCGAGCTGCTCGGCGCGCCCGCCTGACATGGTCCTGCTGCGCCTGATCAGCCGCAACGCCCGGCGCCACAGACTGCGCTCCATCCTGACCGTGCTGGGGCTGATGGTCGCCACCATCTCGTTCGGCTTCCTGCAGACGGTGGTCGATGCCTGGTACGCCGGCGCCGAAGGGGCGGCCAATACCTCGCTGGTGACGCGCAACGCCACCTCGCTGGTGTTTCCCCTGCCCCTGTCCTACGAAGCGCGCATCCGCGCCACGGAGGGCGTGCAGCGGGTGGCTTACGCCAACTGGTTCGGCGGCGTCTACCAGGACCCCAAGAATTTCTTCGCGCAGTTCGCCATCTCCGGCGCCAGCTACCTGGATATCTACAGCGACTACCTCATGCCCGAGGCCGACCGCGCCGCCTTCCTGCGCGACCGCAAGGGCGCGCTCATCGGCCGCAAACTGGCCGACCAGTACGGCTTCAAGGTGGGCGACATCATCCCGATCAAGGGCACCATCTATCCCGGCCAATGGGAATTCGTGGTGCGCGCCATCTACGACGGCAGGAAGGAGACCACCAACACCGCCACCATGTTCTTCCACTGGGACTATGTGAACGAGAGCATCAAGAAGATCGCGCCGCGCCGCGCCAACCAGGTCGGCGTGTACGTGGTGCAGATCAAGCAGCCCGAGAACGCGGCCCTGGTCTCGGGCCAGATCGACAGCCAGTTCCGCAATTCGCTGGCCGAGACCCTGACCGAGACGGAAAAAGCCTTCCAGCTGGGCTTTGTGTCGATGTCGGAGGCGATCGTGGTGGCGGTGCGCATCGTCTCCTTCGTGGTCATCGTCATCATCATGGCGGTGATGGCCAACACCATGGCCATGGCCGCGCGCGAACGGCTGGCGGAATACGCCACGCTGAAAGTGCTCGGCTTCGGCCCCGGTTTTCTGGCGGCGCTGATTTTCGGCGAATCGCTGCTGCTGGCGGCGGCCGGCTGCGTGCTGGGCGTGCTGCTGCTGTTCCCGCTGGCGGCGGGCTTCGCCAAGGCCATGGGCACCATGTTCCCCGTGTTCCAGGTTGCACCGCTGACGGTGCTGCAACAGGTGCTGGCGGCGCTAGCGGTCGGCCTGGTGGCGGCGATCGCGCCCACACTGCGCGCGACCCGCGTCAATATCGTGGAGGGCCTGCGCAGCATCGGCTAAACGCATGACCATTCCGCTTTCCTACATCTTCCGCAATCTATGGACGCGCCGCCTGACCACGGTGCTGACGGCCGGCGGCCTGGCCCTGGTGGTGTTCGTGTTCGCCACCGTGCTGATGCTCGACGAAGGCTTGCGCACCACGCTGGTCAGCACCGGCGAGCAGGATAACGCCGTCATCATCAGGCGCTCGGCCGAGACCGAGGTGCAAAGCGGCGTCGACCGGCGCCAGGCGGCCATCATCGGCAGCCATCCCGCCATCGCGATGGGGAGCGACGGCAATCCGCTGGTGTCGAAGGAGACCGTGGTGCTGATTTCCCTGCACAAGCGCGGCTCGGACAAGCCGTCCAATGTGGTCATCCGCGGCATCACGCCGACCGGACTGGCCATGCGCCCGCAGGTGAAGCTGGCGGCCGGCCGCATGTTCCGCCCCGGCGCCTCGGAAATCATTGCCGGCGCCAGCATCGCGCGCCGCTTCGCGGGCGCAGGCATCGGCGAAACGCTGCGTTTCGGCCAGCGCGAGTGGACCGTGGTGGGCCTGTTCGACGCCGGCGGCAGCGGCTTCGACTCGGAAATCTGGGGCGACGCCGAGCAGCTGATGCAGGCGTTCCGGCGCGGCGCCTATTCCTCGCTGATCGTGCGCCTGGCCGACGCCGGCAGCTTCGAGCGCCTGCGCGGGGACCTGGAGGCAGACCAGCGCCTGACGGTGCAGGCCAAGCGCGAACGGCAGTTCTATGCCGACCAGTCCAAGGCCCTGTCCAACTTCATCAGCTACCTGGGCCTGATCCTGTCGATCGTCTTCTCGCTGGGGGCCACCATTGGCGCCGCCATCACCATGTACGCCTCGGTCGCCAACCGCGTCGGCGAAATCGGCACGCTGCGCGCGCTGGGCTTCCAGCGCAGCGCTATCCTGGCAGCCTTCCTGGCCGAGGCGATGCTGCTGGCGCTGGTGGGCGGCGTGGCGGGCCTGGGCTGCGCCGCCTTCATGCAGTTCCTGTCGTTTTCCACCACCAACTTCCAGTCGTTCTCGGAACTGGCATTCGGCTTCAAACTGAGCCCCGCGATCGCCGTCAAGACCCTGCTGTTCGCCCTGGCCATGGGCCTGGTCGGCGGCTTCCTGCCCGCCTTCCGGGCCGCGCGCCTGACCATCGTCGATGCCCTGCGCGCCGCCTGACGCCGTTGCAAGAACACCACGAAAGTTTCCCTCTGGTAAATAATATTGCGCAGAGGCGTGCTACACTTTGCACCCCTATGCCGCCCATCCTGCACCGCCGAACATTCCCGCGCCTGGCCCTTGCCTTATGGCTCGTGTGCGCCTTCGGCCATGCCGCGGCGGACGAGCGGCGCGTCCTGGTGCTGTACTCCCTCGGGGCGGACTCCTCCTCGGCCTGGCAAAGACTGGTGCACAAGGGCATGTACGACGAACTTGAGCGCAGCAGCCAGGGGACGACGCCGGCGATCTTCGAAGAGCGTTTCGACGCCAACCGGGTCGGCGAAGAGAAGCTGCAGGAGGGCATGGCGCCCTACCTCGAGACCAAGTACGCCGACGTCAAGTTCGACGCCATCGTGACCGAGAATTTCGTGGCGGCGCGTTTCCTTTCCAGCCATCCCGAGCTGTTCCCGGGCGTTCCGCGCCACTATGTGAACCATGGCCGCGACCAATGGATGCCGCGCGATGGCATGGGATACGAAGTGAGCTCGGACTTCGAGCGTGCCATCGGCGTGATTCCGCTGGTCGACCCGGACGTCCGCCATATCGTCGTCATCGGCGACCAGACGATGCGCGGGCAGATGTGGCTCGAGCGCATCCGCAAGATCACCCCGCGTTTTCCCGGGATCCGCTTCGAGATCTGGGACGACGGCAGCGTGACCGAGCTGCGCCAGCGCGCGGCAGTGCTGGACCAGGGCAGCGCCATTTTCATGCTGTCCTCCATACGCGGCGAAGGCTGGACGCGCATCCAGCCGCAAGATCTCGCACGGCAGATTGCCAGCGCCACCAGGGCGCCGCTGTTTACCCATTCCGAATCGCTGGTCATACCGGGCGTGGTGGGCGGCTATGTGGTCAGCGGCGAGGCCGTCGGACGCGTGATGGCGCGCCTGCTGCTTGGCCAGCCGGCCCTGGCCGGCCAGCTGCAAGGCTATTACTTCGACTACCCGACGGCGCGCCAGGCCGGCCTGCGCAATATCCCGCACGATGCGGTGATGCTGAACCGTCCGCACAATGTGTGGGAACTGTACCGCTGGCAAATCATTTCCGTGGGCGCCCTGATTTTGCTCGAAGGGGCGCTGATTACGGCGCTGGTGCTGTCGCTGCGCGCGCGCCGGCGCGCCATGGCGGACCTGGCGTCCGAACGCAATGGCCTGGAAGACCGCGTGCTGCAGCGCACGCTGGAGCTGCTGCAGGCCAACCGCAAGCTGCAGGAGCAGGCCAGCACCGATCCGCTGACCGGCATCGCCAACCGGCGCAAGATGACGGAGCAGATCGCGCAAGAGCTCGAGCGCGCGCGCCGCTTCCGTCATCCCCTGTCGCTGCTGATGATCGATATCGACCACTTCAAGCGCATCAACGATAGCCACGGCCACGAGGTGGGCGACCAGGCGATTGTCCAGACCGCGACGCTGCTGACGGCCAATTTGCGCGCGGTGGATTCGGTGGCGCGTTTCGGCGGGGAGGAGTTCGTGCTGCTGCTGCCGGAGACGCCGGTCGCTGTTGCGGCCTATGTGGCGGAGCGCTTGCGCGAACAGGCGGCCCAGTTGCGGGTCAGGACGGAGCTGGGGGACGAGGTGGCGCTGACCATCAGCATCGGCGTGGCGGCGGCCGATCCTTACGGCGCGCCCGATACGCCCTCTTCTTTGCTGGTGCGCTCGGACAAGGCGCTGTACCGGGCCAAGAAGGAGGGCCGCAACCGGGTGGTGCAGTTTTAAACCGGTAAGGCGGGGTACGACCCAAGGGTCGGACCCCGGTGTGCGGCAGCCGCGGGACGGATCTATTCCGTATCCGGCTGGGACGCAGGGTGCGCTGCCTTGAATGCCGGGAGGTCGGCGCAGTTGGCGGCGATGCGCGCAACGTTCGGGTACGGCGCCAGGTCGATGTCGAAACGCTGCGCGTTGTATACCTGCGGCACCAGGCAGCAGTCGGCGATGGTCGGGGTGTCGCCGTAGCAGAAGCGGCCGGCGTCGCCGTCGCGCTCCAGGTGCGCTTCCAGCGCCTTCATGCCCTCGCCCATCCAGTGGTGGTACCACGCCATCTTCTGCTCTTCGCTCAGGCCCATCGGGCCTTTCAGGTACTTGAGCACGCGCAAATTCATCAGCGGATGGGTGTCGCAGGCGATGGTCTGCGCCAGCGCGCGCACCCGGGCGCGGCCCACCGCGTCCTGCGGCAGCAGCGGCGCCATCGGATGCGCTTCTTCCAGGTACTCGATAATGGCCAGCGACTGCGTCAGCACGATGCCGTCGTCTTCCAGCGCCGGCAGCAGGGCGGCCGGGTTGACCTCGCGGTAGGCGGGCGCCAGCTGCTCGCCGCCGTCGCGCAGCAGGTGCACCGGCACCGCCTCATAGGCCAGGCCTTTGAGGTTCAGCGCAATGCGGACGCGGTAGGCGGCCGAACTGCGGAAATAGGTGTAGAGCTTCATGCCCGTTCCTCGTAGTTGCGTACGGTCTGGTCGATGGCGCCGAAGATGGTCTTGCCTTGCGCGTCATGCATCTCGATGCGCACGGTGTCGCCGAATTGCAGGAAGCCGGTCTGCGGCTTGCCGCTTTCGATGGTTTCATACATGCGCACTTCGGCCAGGCAGCAGTAGCCCACGCCGCCGTTGGCGATGCTCGAGCCGTGCAGGCTGCCCTGCTTGTTCGACACGGTGCCCGAACCGATGATGGTGCCGGCGCACAGTTCGCGCGTCCTGGCGGCATGGGCCACCAGCTGGCCGAAGTTGAAGGTCATGTCTTCGCCGGCATTGGGCTTGCCGAACGGCTGGCGGTTGATCTGCACCAGCAACGGCAGGTGCAGCTTGCTGTCTTCCCAGGCCTTGCCCAGTTCTTCCGGCGTGACGGCCACCGGCGAGAAGGCGCTGGCCGGCTTGGAGTTGAAGAAGCCGAAGCCCTTTGCCAGCTCGTTCGGGATCAGGTTGCGCAGCGAAACATCGTTGACCAGCATGACCAGGCGGATCGCCTTGGCCGCCTCGTCTTCGCTGGCACCCATCTTCACATCGCCGGTGATGACGGCCACTTCCGCTTCCAAGTCGATGCCCCAAGCTTCGTCCAGCGCGTAAATGGCGTCGCGCGGGCCGACGAAGCTGTCCGAACCGCCCTGGTACATCAGCGGGTCGGTGTAGAACGATGCCGGCACTTCGGCATTGCGCGCCTTGCGCACCAGCTCCACGTGATTGATGTAGGCGGAGCCGTCGGCCCACTGGTAGGCGCGCGGCAGCGGCGAGTGGCACAGGCTTTCGTCGAACGGCTGGGCGCCGGACGCGCTGCCCTGGTTCAGCAGGGCGTAGATCTGTTTCATCTGCGGTGCGGCGACGTCCCAGTTGTCCAGCGCGTCCTGCAAGGTGGCGGCGATGGCGGGAACCGGCTGGCAGGATTTCAGGTCGCGGCTAACGACGACCAGGCGGCCATCGCGGCTGCCGTCTTTCAAGGTGGCGAGTTTCATGTGTTTCCTTAATCTTGGAGCTTAATTCTGCGGCGCGTGCATCCAGGCTGCGTGCTTGGGCGCTTTTTTCGTTTTAGACCATTCTTCCAGCATGTCCCACTTCACGTCGTCCAGCTTCTGCATCATTTCCGGGGTGCCGGTGTTGGCCGCCAGTTCCAGGCGGTGGCCGTTCGGGTCGAAGAAGTAGATCGACTTGAAGATGGTGTGGTTGACGGGGCCCAGCACCTCGATGCCGGCGGCGGCCAGGCGCTCCTTGGCGGCCAGCAGTTCGTCCATCGAGGCCACTTCCAGCGCCAGGTGCTGTACCCAGGCCGGGGTGTTTTCATCGCGCCCCATCTCCTTTTGCGTCGGCAGCTCGAAGAAGGCCAGGATATTGCCCTGGCCGGCGTCCAGGAAGACGTGCATGTACGGGTCTGGGGCCTTGGTCGAAGGCACTTCATCCTCCGCGATGGCCAGCACGAAGTTCATGTTCAGGTGCTTGACGTACCACTCGACGGTCTCCTTGGCGTCCTTGCAGCGGTAGGCAACGTGGTGGATTTGCTTGATTTTCATGGCGGGCTCCTATGTATCCCGCCATTAAACTCTTGTTTCAGCTATCATACAAACGATATTTTCACGTCAATTTATTAGTTTTCCTGATGAGTCCAACTGTCCGCCAGATGCGCGCCCTGGTCGCCGTGGCCCGCAGCGGCAGCTTTACCGCCGCCGCCGAACTGCTGCATGTCACCCAGTCCGCCTTGTCGGGGCAGATCAAGGAACTGGAGCAATTGCTGGGCGTGAAAGTGGTCGAACGCAATACGCGCCGCGTGCAGCTGTCCGAGGTGGGACGCGAGCTGTACCCCTTGTTCGACAAGATGCTGCAGGATCTGGACGGTGCGATGGCCGATATCGCCAGCCGCAAAGCCCTGAAAAAAGGCATTGTGCGCGTGGCGGCGCCGCAGATGATGGCGTGCACCCTGCTGCCGCAGGTGATCGGCGCCTTCCGCGCTTCCTATCCGGACGTGCAGGTGCAACTGGTCGACTGCCCGGTCGATAATGTGGCGGCGCGCGTCGTGAGCGGCGAAGTCGATGTCGGCATCGGGCCGGAGCGCGACCTGACGCCGGAGGTGGATGCGCAGCTGCTGTTCGAAATGCCTTTTGTTGTGGTCTTCCCGGCCGGGCATGCGCTGGCCGCGCGCCGCAAGGTGGCGTGGGCGGAAGTCAACCGGCATCCCTTCATCGCTTTGCAGGGCCAGTTCACCGAACGCCTGCTGCGCGATATGACCACGCTGGCGCCGTACAACGAGGTGACCTTCATGACAACGGCGCTGGCCATGGTGGCGGCGGGACTGGGCATCACGGCCTGCCTGCCGTATGCCGAGCCGATGGTGCGCTTGTATGGCCTGGAAATGCGTCCGCTGGTCGAGCCGGAGCTAAAGCGCAAATTCTTCATCTACACCAAGACTTCGCGCACGCCCTCGCCCGCCGCCGAGCGCTTCATCAGCGTGCTGGGCGAGTATTCCCTATAATTTGCGGCATGTCGCACAATACGATTGAAGCCAACCAGGCAATGGACAAGTTCGACGGCCACCACCAGGTGTGGCTGTTCGGCTATGGCTCGCTGATTTACAAGGCGGACTTTCCATTCATCGAGCGCAGGCCCGCGCATATCCACGGCTGGTCGCGCCGCTTCTGGCAAGGGTCGCACGACCATCGCGGCACGCCAGAGGCGCCGGGCCGGGTCGCCACCCTGATTCCCTCGGCGGGCGCGGTGTGCCATGGCATGGCCTACCTCGTCACGCCGGAGGAATTTGCACACCTGGATCATCGCGAAAAGAATGGCTACCTGCGCGTGGCCATCGACATCCATTTCGATGCGGGCGGCGTCGAAGAGGGCTTGATCTATATTGCCGCTGCGGACAACGCGGCCTGGCTGGGCGAAGCGCCGGTCGAGGAAATCGCCCGCCACATCGCGTCGGCCTGCGGGCCCAGTGGTCCCAACCGCGAGTACCTGCTGCGCCTGGCCGCCGCCTTGCGCGAGATGGGCCACCACGACGAGCATGTGCACGCTATCGAGGCCCACCTTAAGCGGATTTGAGGGGATTATCAGCGACGCTATACGGCCAATCATGCGTGCCTTCCCAGTCGCTCGGAGGGAGGTGCTGAAATCTCCTGTTGTGTTCGCAGAAAACCCTCAAAATCGTCCAAATTCAGCAGATTTCAGCACCCAAAAAGACGCTTTTCAGCACCTCGTTTCAGCGGTTTCTCGAGCCCTGGCTTCGGCCTCACGATTGTCCAGGCGTTGCGCCTGCGCGGCCGCCGCGTAGCGAAGCCTGACCGCCGGTTTCCAATCCCTTTCTCCTGGAAGCTGAACATAAATGGCTTCCCATGCATTGCGCACGGTCCCAAGACTTGCCGTAGCAAACTGGTTTGGCGATACGCTTAAGCTGTTATAGATGATTTCGTCGCCAACGACCGTCGCAAAATGCACACAATATCGACTGGAAATTCGCAGGCGGGAACCATCAGGCAGAAACACAGTTTTCCACCAATATCCCAAGGGCGCCCGGCGCTTTGCCGGCCCACGCTGGCGTTCCAGCCATTCGCGGATCGCACGGTCGGCCACGTCGGCAGGGTCAAGCTCACTGCCTTGCTCGGTCAGATACTCAAGCAAGTTACGCAAAGTGCTCACAGGAATCGCCACGGACATACTAGTGCACATGCTGAAATCCCCTGCTGTGTCTGCACAAAACGTTCAAAATCGCCCGATTTCAGCAGTTTTCAGCACCTCGAAATGCCCATTTCAGCACTTCTCTCCGAGGGGCCAGGAAGGAGCACCATGGTGCCCAATCCTCCCCTAAAACAAATCCATCTGCCCCGCTTTCGCCGCAGCACGGGCACGGGCGCCGGAGGGAGGAAGGTAGTCAGGCCGCTTGAACTGGGTGCAGTCGAGTGAGCGGAACTTGCTATGGCGGCCGTGGAAGCCGAAGCGGGTAATGCCTTTTTCAATGCGCTGCTGGATCAGATCGGCCCACACGCCCTCCCCGCGCATGCGCGAGCCGAACTCGGCGTCATATTCCTTGCCGCCCCGCATATCGCGCACGCGGTTCATCACGCGCGCCGCGCGGTCGGGGAAATGCGCTTCCAGCCACTCCTTGAACAAGGGGCTGACTTCCCACGGCAGGCGCAGCACCACATAGGTCGCCATCACGGCGCCCGCATCGCGCGCAGCGGCCATGACTTTCTCGATATCCGGTTCGGTAACAAAGGGAATGATGGGCGCAATGCTGACGCCCACCGGGATGCCGGCCCTGGCCAGCGTTTCGATCGTGCGCAGGCGGCGCGCTGGCGCGGCAGCGCGCGGTTCCAGGGTGCGGGCAATCTTGCTGTCCAAGGTCGTGATGGTGACCGAGGCGGCGGCCAGATTGCGTTCGGCCATTGGCGCCAGGAGGTCGATATCGCGTTCGATCAGCGAGGACTTGGTGATCAGGCCGACCGGGTGATTGCACTCGGCCAGCACTTCCAGCACGCGCCGCGTCAGCTGGTATTCGCGTTCGCAGGGCTGGTAGGCGTCCGTATTCACGCCCAGCGCCAGCGATTCGACCTGATAGCCGGGCTTGGACAATTCAGCGCGCAGCAGCTCGGCCGCATTCACCTTGGCGAACAGCCGGGTTTCGAAATCCAGTCCCGGCGACAGGCCAAGATAGCTGTGCGACGGGCGCGCAAAGCAATAGATGCAGCCATGCTCGCATCCCCGGTACGGGTTCAGCGAAACGCTGAACGGAATGTCGGGCGACTGGTTGCGCGTCAGGATGGTTTTGGCCGTTTCCTCCGTGACAATGGTGCGCGGAGGACGCAGCTCCGCCGCCGCATCGTCCGGATCGGGCGCCCAGCCGTCGTCAAACGCTTCGCGCGCCTGCACCTCATACCTTCCTTGCATGTTTGATACTGCGCCGCGGCCTTTTTTCGCCTTCAGCGATGGCGGCGGCAGCATCACCTGCCCCTCTGGTTCATGCTCCTGCATGCTGCGCCCCGATCTAAAACACTGTGTATTTATACAGTATTCTAAACCCCCTGCGCCAGCCCTGCAAGCCAAGCTGGTATCATGCGCACTTCTCCGGGATCCCCCCCGACATTCAAAGAGCAATAACATGAGCAAATCTACGAATCTGCCCTCCTTTGGGAGCAGGATTTCCCTCGCCATTGGCGCCTTTTTCAAAACCCTGGGCGATGCGGAATTCGCTGCGCGCGTGCGCGACGACGGCCTCGGCCCCGTTGCAGCGGCACCGGTTGCCGCTGCGATGCCTACGCCAGCCCCGGCCCCGGCCCCCGCGCCCCTGCGCGAAGCCACGCCGGATGCGGCCTTGCAGCTGCTTTCGCTGTTCCAGCGCGAAGCCCGCCTGATCGACTTCACCCAGGAAAACCTGTCCGCTTATTCGGACGCCGACATCGGCGCCGCCGCCCGCGTGGTGCACGAAGGCTGCGCCAAGGTGCTGCGCGAGCACTTCACCGTCGACGCCATCCGCGCGGAAGCCGAAGGCAGCCGCGTCACGCTGCCGGAAGGCTTCGACGCCGCCGCCGTGCGCCTGACCGGCAATGTGGTCGGCAAGGCGCCGTTCACCGGCACCTTGAGCCATCGCGGCTGGCGCGCCGCCAGCGTGCGCCTGCCGAAGCTGGCGGAAGCGCATGACGCCACGGTGCTGGCTCCGGCCGAGGTGGAACTGTGAGCGATCCCCGTTACGCCATCGGTATCGACCTTGGCACCACCCACAGCGCACTGTCCTATGTCGAACTGGCCGGCAGCGACGGCGAGAAGACCGCGCACGGCGTGCTCGGCGTGCCCCAGCTGACCGCGCCGGGCACGGTGGAAGAACTGCCGCTGCTGCCAAGCTTCCTCTACCTGCCGCACCCGGACGAGCTGGCGGCCGGCGAACTGGCCCTGCCCTGGGCCGCCGCGGAAGGCCAGCCCGCCGTGACGGGCGAAATGGCGCGCAGCCGCGGCGCCACCACGCCGATCCGCCTGGTGTCCAGCGCCAAGAGCTGGCTGTGCCACCCCGGCGTGGACCGCCGCGCCGCCATCCTGCCGCATGAGGCGCCGGAAGAAGTGTCGCGCGTCTCGCCGCTGGAAGCGTCGACCCGCTACCTGAAACACCTGCGCGCGGCATGGGACCACGCCCATCCGGAAGCGCCGTTCGCACAGCAAGCCGTGACCGTCACGATCCCCGCCTCGTTCGACCCGGCGGCGCGCGAACTGACGGCCGAAGCGGCGCGCGCGGCCGGCTACGACGCCATGACGTTGCTGGAGGAACCGCAAGCTGCCCTGTACAGCTGGATCCAGAACAGCGACGGCCGCTGGCGCAAGGAAGTCAAGCCCGGCGACATCATCCTGGTGGTTGACGTGGGCGGCGGCACCAGCGACTTTTCGCTGATCGCCATCCTCGAGCGCGACGGCAAGCTGGAACCGCACCGCGTGGCCGTGGGCGACCATATCCTGCTGGGCGGCGACAATATGGACCTGGCGCTGGCCCACCTGGTGGCGCGCAAGCTGGCCGCCAGCGGCACCCAGCTCGACGCCTGGCAAATGCGCGCGCTGACTTATGGCTGCCGCGCCGCCAAGGAAGCCCTGCTGGCCAATGCGCAGGCCGAGACCTGGCCGATCGTGGTGCCCAGCCGCGGCTCGAAGCTGATCGGCGGTTCCATCCGCACCGAACTGACCCGCGCCGAAGTGTCGGCCTTCATCACCGACGGCTTCTTCCCGAAAGTCGATGCGGCCGCGCGTCCGGCCGTGCGCGCCCGCGCCGGCCTGACCCAGCTTGGCCTGCCCTACGCCCAGGACGCGGCGATCACCAGGCACCTGGCGGCCTTCCTGGCGCGCCAGGTCGGGGCCACGGCGGAACTGGCAGGCTTTACGGCCGATCCGGCGCATACCTTCCTGCATCCAAGCGCTGTGCTGTTCAATGGCGGCGTGTTCAAGTCCGAGCTCCTGGCCGGCCGCGTGATGGAGACCATCAACGACTGGCTGGCCATGGAAGGCGCCGAACCGGCCCGCATGCTGGGCGGCGCCGACCTGGACCTGGCCGTGGCCCGCGGCGCGGCCTACTACAGCTATGTGCGCCGCGGCGCCGGCGTGCGCATTCGCGGCGGCACGGCCCGTTCCTATTACGTGGCGGTGGAGTCGTCGATGCCGGCCATCCCCGGCATGGAGCCGCCGATCCAGGCCCTGTGCGTGGCGCCATTCGGCATGGAGGAAGGCAGCGAGCTCGAATTGCCGGGCCAGGAATTCGGCCTGGTGGTGGGCGAACCGGTGCACTTCCGCTTCTTCGGTTCTTCCGTGCGCCGCCAGGACCCGATCGGCGCCGTGCTGGATTTCTGGGGGCCGGACGAACTGGTGGAGCTCAATGAAATCCAGGCCACGCTGTCGCCGGACGGCCGTGCCGTGGGCCAGGTGGTGCAGGTGCGTCTGCACGCCTATGCCAGCGAAGCGGGCACGCTGGAACTGCTGGCGGTGGCACAGGATGGCCAGCGCTGGCAGGTCGAATTCGACGTGCGCGGTTCCGGCGAGGGCCAATGACGCAATACCTGGTCAGCATCGACCTGGGCACCACCAATTCGGTGCTCGCTTATGCGGCCCCGGACGGCGAGGTGCGGCTGTTCGATGTCGAGCAGCTCACCGCGCCCGGCGAGATCGGCAGCGCCGCGCTGCTGCCCTCGTCCCGCTATCACCCCGCCGCCGGCGAATTTGCCGACGGCGAATTGCAGCTGCCCTGGCCGGAACCGGCGCTGGCCGACGCGCCGCCGGGCGCCGTCATCGGCCGCCTTGCGCGCAAGCTGGGCGGCCAGGTGCCGGGACGCCTGGTGGCCAGCGCCAAGAGCTGGCTTTCGCATACCGGCGTCGATCGCATGGCGCCGGTGCTGCCGTGGGGCGCTGCGGACGAGGTGCCGCGCGTGTCGCCCGTTGCCGCCAGCGCCAGCTATCTCGCGCATCTGCGGGCGGCCTGGAATACCCGCTTTCCTTCGGCGCCGCTGGAGCGGCAGCAAGTCGTACTGACCATTCCCGCCTCCTTCGACGAAGGCGCGCGCGCCCTGACGCTGGAGGCGGCGCGCATGGCGGGCCTGCCCAGCCTGCGCCTGCTGGAAGAGCCGCAGGCCGCGCTGTACGACTGGCTGTACCGCCACCGCGCGTCGCTGGCGCAGGAGCTGGGCGAGGCGCGCCTGGTGCTGGTTGCCGACGTCGGCGGCGGCACCACCGACTTCACCCTGGTCAAGGTGGAGATGGTCGACGGCGAACCGCTGCTGACGCGTATCGGCGTCGGCAATCACCTGATTCTCGGCGGCGACAATATGGACCTGGCGCTGGCCCACCTGGCCGAGCAGCGCCTGGGCGCCGGCGACACCCAGCCTGCGCAGCGCCTGTCGGCGGTGCGCCTGGCGCAGCTGACAGAACGCTGCCGCGCCGCGAAGGAGGCCTTGCTGGCGGCCGACGCGCCAGAGCAGGTCCCGGTGACCCTGCTCGGCGCCGGCTCGCGCCTGGTGGGCGCCACCCGTTCCATCGCCCTGCAGCGGGACGATGTCGAACGCATCGTGCTGGACGGCTTTTTCCCGCGCAACGAAGCGCAGCAGGACGCGCAGTCGCGGCGCGGCGGCATCGTCGAATTCGGCCTGCCCTACGCCAGCGATCCCGCCGTCACGCGCCACCTGGCCAGCTTCCTGCGCCAGCACGCGGCGGCGGCGCGGGCGGCACTTGGGCAGGCGGATGACGGCCGCCTGCCCGTCCCCGACACCCTGCTGCTGAACGGCGGCGTGTTCCGCGCCGCCAGGCTGGCCGAGCGCCTGGCCGAGACGCTGTCCACCTGGCGCGGCCAGCCGGTGCGCGTCCTGCATAACGACGATCCCGATGTCGCGGTGGCGCGCGGCGGCGTCGCCTATGCGCTGGGCCGGCAAGGGCTGGCGCCGGCCATCGCTGGCGGTTCGCCGCGCAGCTACTGGCTGCTGCTCGATCACGCCAGCGCCCCCGGGGTGACGCGCCGCGCCGTCTGCCTGCTGCCGCGCGGCGCCGCCAGCGGCCACGAAGTGCGCCTCGAGGAACGCAGCTTCGCCCTTCGCCTGGGGCGGCCGGTGCGCTTTCACATCGCCACCACCCTGGCCGACGCGGTGCCGCCGCAGGCGGGCGATATCGCCGACCTCGCGCCGGAGGAACTGACGGCGCTGCCGGCCATCGCCACCGTGCTGCGCGACAGCGGCGATGCCGGCGCGCGCAAGGAGATCACGGTGCAGTTGGCCGCCGCGCTGACCGAAGTGGGCACGCTCGAGGTGCATTGCATGTCGGGCAGCCAGCGCTGGCAGCTGGAATTCCAGCTGCGCGAACACGGGGAGGCCGACAGCGACGACGACAACGCCGCCGAAGCGCCGTTGCCGGCGCGCCTGCCGGACGCGCTGGAGAAGATCGACCGCATCTTCGGCAGCCGCGCCCTGCAGGTGGACGTCAAGGAAGTGCGCCAGCTGCGCAGCCAGCTCGAGCACCTGCTGGGCAGCCGTGAACGCTGGGCCACGCCGCTGCTGCGCCGCCTGTTCGACGCCCTGCTCGAGCGCGCCAAGGGCCGCCGGCGCTCGCCGGAACACGAGCGCGCCTGGTTGAACCTGGCCGGCTACTGCCTGCGCCCGGGCTTCGGCCATGCGCTCGACGAATGGCGCATCGCGCAGTTGTGGGCGATGTTCGAGAGCGGCTTACAGCACCATCAGGACAGCCAGGCCCGCGTTGAATGGTGGACATTGTGGCGCCGCGTCTCGGGCGGCCTGCCGCCGCAGGCGCAACTGCGGCTGCTGGACGATTTCGCCTTCAACCTGCAGGCCGATGCCAGCGAGCGGGGACGCCGTCCCGTCACCCTGGTCAACGGCAGCGAGGAAGACATGCTGCGCCTGGGCGCATCGCTGGAGCGCATTCCCTCGGCCTACAAGGCGGAAATCGGCAACTGGATGGTGGGCGAACTGCCGAAGGCGAAACACCTGGCGGCGCAAACCCGCTACCTGTGGGCGCTGGGCCGGGTCGGCGCGCGCCGTCCCTTCCACGGCAGCGCGCATGATGTGGCGCCGGTCGAAACGGTGCAGCAATGGCTGCAGGCGGTGATGCTGCTGGACTGGAAAAAAGTCGAACCGGCGGGCTTCGCCGCTGCCCACCTGGCGCGCTTGACGGGCGACCGTTCGCGCGATATCGACGATGCCTTGCGCGCCGAAGTCGTGCGCCGCCTGGAAGCCGCCGGCGCCCCGCCAAGCTGGCCCGCCATGGTGCGCGAGGTGGTCCAGCTCGACCAGGCCAGCGCGCAGCGCATGCTGGGCGACGCCCTGCCGCCGGGCTTGAAGCTGCTCAGCTAGCGGCGCCGCCGCGCGCGGCCTGCCCTTGCTGCTGCGCGACGAAGCCGTCGAAGGCGGCGAGCACGCGGTCGTAGCGCTGGGCGTCGCCTTCCAGCTGCGCCAGCGCGTAGCAGGTCGCCTCCAGCGTCGAGAGCTGGTCCGGCGCGTGCGCCTTGCGGATCAGGTAGTGCGACGGCGGCGTGCCGCGCAGGGGCAGGCGCGGCAAGGCTTGCAGCGCCGGATTCAGGTACAGCATCTTGCGGCTCTTGCGCCAGGTCGCATCCAGCACGACCAGCTGCAACCGGGCCGGCGCCAGCGTGTCGCCGCAGGCCGGTGGCGGCGCGATGCCGAGCGAGCGGTCGCCCGGCGTGTCGGGATAGAGCAGCAGCGGCTGCCGGCCGTGCGCGCCGAGCAGCGCGTCCAGCGCCCCTTCCTCGAAGCGCTCGCCGACTGCCATGCGGCTGCCCGGAAGGCATAGATGCAGCAGGCGCGCGCTGCCCTTGGCATTCGCCACTTCCATCGGATGCTGCAGGATCAGGATGTCGACCGGGCTCGCCACCGGCGCCGCCCAACGGCAGATGCATGTGGCGGCCGGGCGCAGGCAGGTGGCGCACATCTGGCGCCGCGGCATGGGGTTCATGCCGCGGATCATACACCAAGCCTAGCCCCGCGGCGGCGCGTCCAGCAATTCTTCCAGCTGGGCGATGAGCGCAGTATCCTTGACCACGGCGCGCAGCCATTCGTGAAGCGGCAATTCGCCCCACTTGGCGGCTTTTTCCGCCAGGTAGGCGACCGGACTGTGCGGCTCGCTGCGGCGGAAAAATTCCGCGACCAGGCGCAGTTGCGCCAGCGCGTGCTCGCGCGACTGCGGCATCCCCGGCCGGACAGCAGGAATGGGCGCGTCGCAGGCCTCCGTAACGGCGCCCGCTTCGGGCGCGTCTTGCGCGGCGTCTTGCGCGGCGGCGTGCACCGCCCCTTGCACAGCTTCGCGCGCAGCGCCGAATGCCGGGCCATCGGCCCCGAGCCGGGCATCCACCGCGGACTGCAGCTGCAGCAGCGCGGCCAGGCAATGCCGCGCGTCCTGCAGGCGGGCTTGCGCGTCGCCCTCGGCAGGGAACTCTTTCACCAGCGCCGGTGTGCGGCCCAGGAGCCATGCCAGGTTGCCGCTGCGAAGCTCATGCTCGCCGCCCTCCGGCAAGGGATGCACATGTTCCCAATAGCGCTCGCACAAGCCCGCCAGCAGCAGGAAGCCATCGCCCAGTCCGCGCAGGCGATGCGTATGCGCCCGCGCCTCCGCCAGCCAAACTGCCAGGCGCAAGTCCTTGCTGCGGGTGCGCAGCAATTCGGCGCAGCGGTTGGCCACCAGGGTCCAGTCCGCGCTATGCAGCGGCGTGGCCCATTCGCCCTGCGCCAGGGTCGGATCGTCCTGACGCCGCGCGGCGGCAATGGCGTCCATGCAGGCGTCGAAGGAGACGTCTTCCCCGCACGGCTGGCTGGCGCCGAGCGGCACCAGCAGGTCTTCATTGGTGAACATAAGCCCTCCTATCGGGTACTGATCCGGAACTGGCCCTGGCGCGTGACGCCCACTTTGACCCGCGCCACCGGCATGCCTTCCGCCATGCGCGCCAGCAGCAGGTCGGCGACGCCCGGCAGCAGGCGGCCGTGCAGGATGGCGTCGATATTGCGCGCCCCCGAGTCGGTCTCGGTGCAGCGCGCCAGGACGGCCTGCACCAAGCCGTCGTCCCAGCAGAATTCCGCGTGGTGGTTTTCGCTGACGCGCTGCCCGATGCGCCCCAGTTTCAACGCGATGACCTGGCGCAGCGCATCGTCCGACAGCGGGTAGTACGGCACCACGTGCAGGCGCCCGAGGAAGGCGGGCTTGAAGTGCCGGGACAGCTGCGGCCGCACCAAGGCGTCGAGTTCCTCCGGCGCGGGCAAAGGGGCGTCGCCGCGGTTCAGGCAAGCCTGCATGATGGCGCCCGAGCCCAGATTCGACGTCAGGATAATGACCGTGTTGCTGAAGTCCACCGGCTGCCCTTCCGCATCCTCCAGGACGCCGCGGTCGAACACCTGGTAGAACAGTTCCAGCACGTCCGGGTGGGCTTTGTCGGCCTCGTCGAGCAGCACCACGCAATAGGGGCAGCGCCGCACCGCTTCGGTCAACACGCCGCCCTCGCCATACCCCACGTAGCCGGGCGGCGATCCTTTCAGCCCCGCCACGCTGTGCGGCTCCTGGTATTCGCTCATATTGATGGTCACCAGCTTGCGCTCGCCGCCATACAGCAGGTCGGCCAGGGCCAGCGCGGTTTCCGTCTTGCCCACGCCGGAAGGCCCGCTAAGCAGGAAGACGCCCTTTGGCTTGCGCGGTTCATCCAGGCCGGCACGGGCGGTGCGCATGCGCTGCACAATGGCGTCGACCGCGTGCCCCTGCCCCAGCACGCGCGACTCAAGCGCGGGCTTGAGCTGCTGCACGGTGCGGATCTCGTCGCGCAGCATGCGGCCGACCGGAATGCCGGTCCATCCCGCCACCACGCCTGCGACGGCGTGCCGGTCAACCTCCAGCGGCACCATGGGCGATTCGCGCTGCAAGGCATGCAATTGCGCCTGGGCCGAGGCTGCGGCCGCGGCTTCGCCCTCCTGCCGCAGCGCCACAACGCGCTGGCAAAGATCGCGCTCGCGCTCATGGCGCGCCGCCAATTCCGCATGCCAGGCCTGCAGGCTGCCGCGCTCGTCGCGCAAGGCCGGCAATGGCGATGGGCCGCTGCCCGGCAGGCCTTCGCCAGTGGCCGCGTCGCGCTCCAATGCCGCGATCCGCGCCGAGAGCCGTTCGATCTGGCAGGCGGCATCCTCCAGCAGCGCCGGCAAAGCGCACTGTCCCAGCGCCACGCGGGCGCAGGCGGTATCGAGCACGCCCACCGCCTTGTCCGGCAGCTGGCGGCTGTTGACGTAGCGATGCGAGAACTGCACCGCAGCCGTCACGGCGTCGTCGCGGATACGCACGCCGAAATGCGCTTCCATCAGCGGCACCATGGCGCGCAGCATGGACGCCGCGGTATCTTCATCCGGCTCTTCGATCTTGACCACCTGGAAACGGCGCGCCAGGGCCGCGTCCTTCTCAAAATAGCGCTTGTATTCGCTCCAGGTGGTGGCGGCAATGGTGCGCAGCTCGCCGCGCGCCAGCGCCGGCTTGAGCAGGTTCGCGGCGTCGCCCTGCCCGGCTGCGCCGCCCGCGCCGATCATCGTGTGGGCCTCGTCGATGAAGAGCACGACCGGATGCGGGCTGCGACGCACCTCGTCGATCACGTTTTTCAGGCGCGCTTCGAACTCGCCCCGTACGCTGGCGCCGGCTTGCAGCAGCGCCAGATCCAGCGCGTGCAGAGCCACATTCTTCAGCGGCGGCGGCACCTCGCCGGCTGCAATGCGCAGGGCCAGCCCCTCCACCACGGCGGTCTTGCCGACGCCAGCCTCGCCCGTCAGGATCGGATTATTCTGGCGGCGGCGCAGCAGGACGTCCATCAGCTGCCGGACTTCCGCAGTGCGGCCGATCACGGGATCGAGCTTGCCCTCCCGCGCCAGCTTGCAAAGATTGACGGTGTACTGCGCCAGCGCTGGCGCAGGGTCCTGGCCGGCCGGCGCGGAAGCCGCGTTGCCGAGCGGCGCCGGGACAGCCGCTTCGATCGAGCCGGCGACATACTTTTCCATGCGGTGTTTCAAGCCATCCAGCGGAAAACGGGCGAACAGGCCGGAAATGCGGGCGGCCTGCTGCGCCAGCTCCGGCTCGGTCAGGAGCGCAAGCAGCAGATGGCAGCTGCGTACCTGGTCCGGTTGCGGCAAGGCCAGCGAGGCAATCAGCCATGCCTGTTCGAGCATCAGTTGCATGCGCCGGGAAAAGACCGGAACGCGCGTGGACGCGATGCGGACCCCGGCCAGTTCGCGCCGCAAGTCGGCCTCCAGCGCGGTCGCACTGACCTCGCAGCGCCGCGCGATCGCCAGCAGGTCGCATTCCGGCTGCTCCAGCAAAGCAAGCAGCACATGCTCCGCATCGACTTCGCCATGCCCCATGCCGATGGCAATATTGGCGGCCCGGGTGACGGCGCTTCGGCAAACGCCGTTCAATTTTCCAATCAGGGTTTTCAGTTGAATACTCATGCGATGGCTCCGCGCTTGATGGAATAGTGCAGCGATGAAGGCTGCAAGGCGGCGCTGAAGCTCACCGCTTCATCCGCTCCCCTCAGCATGCCGGTGATGACGATATCGATGCGATTGACGGCGCCGCCGCGCTCGGCCAGCGTCACCTGCACATTGCACAGCCGCGGTTCATGCCGCTCGACCGCCAGGCGCACGCTGCTGCATATGCGCAAGCGGTCGTCGCCGCTGCTGTGCGACAGGCCAGCAAAGTCGGCCAGTCCGAAATTGAGAATGGAGCGCGCGCACTCGGGGTAGGCCTGCAGATGCAGCGCTGGAATCGCCGTGCGCGTATTGAGCAGGAGTTCAAGGTCGCGCGCCACGCCGTCCTTCAGCTGCTCCTGCGACAGGAATCGTCCGCCGGGGTGGTTTCCCAGCAGGCGGTCCAGCAACCCCGGCCTGCATCCGTCCATGCCTCGCCTCCGAAAAAAACGGCTGCAGCGCTTGCGCACCGCAGCCGCAACTCCCTCCAAAATCAGGCGATGCGGTTGGTGGCCAGGTCCCATCCGCCGGACGTGTTGCCGCCGATTCCGCCCGCAACGCGCTGCTGCGTGTACTTCCAGCGCACTTTCGAGAACTTGATTCCGACCTCCTCGGTCAGGATGTCGCCCTCGCGCACCGACGGGGATACCGACCCGATCAACACATTATCCAGTTCGATTTCGAAGTACTTGACCCGCTCGCCCTGCGCATCGGCGCGCATGAATTCGAGCCGGGCCTTGGGAATAGTGCGTCCGGCCGCGCAGGTTTGCAGCAGGATCGGCGAGGCCAGGTCGGCCAGCTTGGTGATCACCACGTCGCGGTGTTCGCACCGTTCAGCCGTATGGCCGCCGCCGGTGGAGGACGTGGCGGAGCGCGGCTGTTCCACCGACCAGCTGACCGATTTGCATTCGATCCAGTCTTTGTGGCGGTCGTCGGCCGACTCACCCTTGATGCCATCGATATGCAGGTAGACGTCAATTGCCATCGCAATACTCCTTTTCAGTTGGTGGTTTGCGGCAGCTCCGCCACGAGGCGGAGGGAAACTGTGAGCTCGTCGAGCTGGAAGTGGGGCCGCAGGAAGCTGACGGCACGGAACACGCCGGGACGCCCGGGCACCTCGCTCACCTGCACCGAGGCTTCGCGCAGCGGGAACTGCGCTTTCTGCTCCTGGCTGGCGTTATCGTCCAGCAGAACATACTTCATCAGCCAGCGGTTCAGGAAATCCTCGACGTTGGAGGCGGCGGCAAAGCTGCCGATCTTGTCGCGCATCATGGCCTTCATATAGTGCGCAATGCGCGAGACGGCGAAGATGTACTGCAACTGCGACGACAGCACGGCATTGGCGTTCGCCGCATCGGAGCTGTAGCGCGCGGTCTTTTGCGCCGACTGCGCACCAAAGAACGCGGCATAGGCCGTGTTCTTGCAATGCACCAGGGAGATGAATCCCAGATCGCTCAACTCCTTCTCGCGGCGGTCGGTGATCGCTACCTCGGTCGGGCATTTCAGCGCCACCTCGCCTTCGTCGGTCTTGAAGGTATGGGTCGGCAGGTCGTCCACCAGGCCGCCGCCCTCCACACCGCGAATCGCGGCGCACCAGCCGAATTCCTCGTGCGCCTTGGTCAGGCGTGCGCCGAAGGCATAGGCGGCATTGCACCACAGGTATTTATGGTGGTCGCGGCCATCCACGTCTTCCACGAAGTTGAATCCATCCACCGTGCTGCCGTCCACCGGGTTGAAGGGCAGACGTCCGAGAAAACGCGGCAATGTCAGGCCGACATAGCGCGCATCCTCCGATTCACGGAAGGCCTTCCATTTGGCATATTCCACGGTGTCGAACACCTTGGCCAGGTCGCGCGGTTTGCCCAGGTCGCCGTAGTCCTCCAGCCCGAACAGCTCCGGCGACGCCGCGGCGATGAACGGGGCGTGCGCCGCCGCGGCCAGGTGCGACATCTGCTCGACGAAATAGATATCCTCCGGCTGGCGCGAAATCTCGAAGTCTCCCAGCAGCGCCGCATAGGGTGAACCGCCGAAAGTGCCGAACTCCTCTTCGTAGACTTTCTTGAATATGCTGCTCTGGTCGAATTCCAGCGCGCTTTGGAAATCGCGCACCA
Organism: Pseudoduganella violaceinigra DSM 15887; assembly: GCF_000425385.1. GTDB lineage: Bacteria > Pseudomonadota > Gammaproteobacteria > Burkholderiales > Burkholderiaceae_D > Rugamonas > Rugamonas violaceinigra. The sequence continues at coordinate 365,565 of NZ_KE384358.1, forward strand.
GTTCTCGCTTGGACCCATTCAGCATGCGGATCTTCAGCGCAGGGCCTGTGGCCGTGCTGCGCACCAGGTAGTGCAGTCCGGTCCAGCTTCGCTCCAGCTTCTGGAACGCTGGCGTATGCATGATGGCGCTGAGCTGCTCCGAGATCATCCGGTCCAGCTGCGCCACCCGCGCGTCGATGGTTGCCGAAAGATTGTGCGACATGTGCACCGTTCCCTCCATCACCTGGCGCGCCAGTTCGCCGATAATGTCGCGGGCCCGCGCATGCTCGCTGCCTGACTTGGCGACCTTGCTTTGTTCGACAATGCGGTCCAGCAGGTCGCACTCGTCCTCGACAACCGCGGCGGCCGTTTTCAGTTGCGCGCTCATATCAATTCTCCTTGGGCGCAATGGCCGCCAGCTGCTCGGTGTTTGTCAGCACGTCCGTCAACAGGTCCTCCAGCCGGTCATTACCGGCCAGCTTGTTGCGCAGGTCTGCCAGCTTGCCGCGCGCTTCCAACAGCTTTCCAAGCGGCTCGACCTGGCGCACGATGGCTTCCGGGCGAAAGTCCTGCATCGACTGGAACCGCAGTTCGACCGGGAATTCGCCCTCGCCGCCCAAGCGGTTGGGCACCTGGAAATTCAGGACGGGATCCACGCCGGCGAGCACCTCGTCGAAGTTGCTGCTGTCGATGTTGACGAAACTGCGCTCCTTCAAACGCTTCTGCGGCACGGCCGGGTTGCCGCCAAAATCGCCCAGCACGCCCACCACAAACGGCAACTCCTTGTTTTCCATATCGTCACCGACTTCGACGTCATAGGTCATCTGCACCCGCGGCGGACGAACCTTGCTCAGGCGTTTCTGCACGCTGTCACGGTTAGCCATTGCTTTGCTCCTTATTTGAGTGCCCCAAATGGATCGGCGGCGGTTGAGGAACTGGGGGCGCTGCGCGGCGCCGGCAGGCGGATCGGAGGCGCGGACTTCCTGGCCTGGCGGGACGCGCCCGCTGCCGGCACCAGCACGTCCTCGCCGAGGGTGTTGCGCAGCATGCGCGCCAGTTCCTGCGCTTCGCTGCGCACCGACCCGCCAAGGCTGCTTTGCTGGTTCAACTCGGCCAGCGAACGGGTCGACAAGCGCAAGCCGCCGACCGCGATGATGCTGAGCGCCTGCTTGTCGGCCGGGTCGCGCTGCAGCGCTTCCTGCGCCTGCACAATGGCCTCGCTGTAATGACCGCGGTCGAAGCGCATCTGCGCCATTTGCAGCCAGGGCGCCTTTTCTGCCGGGTAGCTCGCCGCCGCAGCTTTCAGCGCCGCATGGGATTTTTCATGCTGCCCTGCGGCCGCGGCCCGGTCGGCATCGGCCAGCATGTTTTCCAGCGATTGCATGCCGGCCCTGTCGCCGCGTTGCGACGGCTCGTCAATGGCGCAGCCGGCCAGCATGGCAGCGCCAAGCATTACCGCAGTCAGGGATCTGCGCATCATTGCCTCCTTCCGCAAAGTGAAGGCCATTATTGGATCGAAGCGCCGGCGCGCCATTGCGTTGTCTCAAAGCACGCCGATATCGCAGCGCCGCTGTTTGAGCGCGCGCAAACGCAGGCCGCACCGCGCCAGTTTTAATGGAGTCTTCAACCAAGGAGGCCGGCATGACATTACCCGCGAAGATCCTCTGGAGCGAAGGTCTGTTCCTGCGCCCGCAGCACTTCCAGCAGCAGGACCGCTATCACGAAGCACGAATGCACGCGACCGTACTGGCTGCGCAGCCGATGCTGTGGGGCGTGCAGTCGGCCGAATGGGATACGGCGGCGCTGGCGAACGGAAAACTGCGCCTGCTTGGCTTGCGCGCCATCTTCCCCGGAGGGGAATTATTCGATGCGCCGGCCAGCGACCCGCTGCCACAGGCAATCGAACTCGGAGCGTTGCCGGCCGAGGTGCAGGAGTTGACCTATCACGCCGCGCTCCCGGCGCAGGAGTGCGACCGCTTCCAGCACGCGGAACGCGAAACGGCGGACCTGTTCAGCGACGCCCTGCCGGCCGGCCTGACTTACCTGCGCAGGCAGGTGCGCCTGGTCTCCGACCTGGAGCCGCGCGGCGCCTACGACAGCTTCCCCTTGCTGCGCCTGCGGCGCACAGTGTCGGGCCAATTCGAATTCGATCCCGCTTTCATGCCGCCATCGCTGTCGATCGGCGCGACGCCGCGCCTGAAGCTTCTGCTGGACCAGTTGATGGACGCGCTGCAGGCCAAGGTCAACGCGCTGCAAGGGCATATGCGGGAGCCAAGCCGCAACGTCATCGAATTTCGCGGCGGCGACGTGTCCTCATTCTGGCTGCTGCATACCGTATCCACTTCGGCAGCGGCCTTGCTGCACTTCCTGCGCCATCCCGCGCTCCATCCGGAACGCCTGTACCAGGCCATGCTCGCGCTGGCGGGAGGCCTGATGACGTATTCGCGCACGGTCCATCTGGGCAGCCTGCCGGCCTACGAGCATGCCGCGCCCGGCCCCGCCTTCCTGCAGCTCGATGGCCTGATCCGGGAGCTGCTCGATACGGTCATCTCGGCGCGCTACTTTGCCGTCGCGCTGCGCGAGGAAAAGCCCGGCTACCATATCGGCAAGCTCGATTCCGGCAAAATCGGCGCCGGCGCCACGCTCTATCTCGCCTTGGCGGCCGCCATGCCGGCGCTGGAACTGGTTGACGCGGTTCCGCTGCGCGTCAAGGCCGGCGCTCCCGACGACGTCGAGCAATGCGTACTGTCCGCCATGCCGGGTGTGAAACTGGTGCACGCAGCCCAGGTGCCGTCCGCCATTCCGGTGCGGCCGGGCACCTGCTACTTCGCACTGGAAAATCGCGGCGTCCTGTACGAACAGATGCTCAAGGCGCAGTCCATTTCGATCTATGTGCCGGCAGGGATCAAGGAATTGCGGCTGGAACTCCTGGTGGTGACAGCATGAGCCATTTCGTCGAACGGCGGGCGGCGCCACCGCCACAACGCGTCCCGGCTCTGGTGGACCTGATGCACGAGGGCTTCCATATGCTGTCCCTGCTGCGCCACGGCTGCGCACCGCCCGCTGAGGCGGAATTCGCCGCCGCCATCCGCACTTTCCTCGACGGCTTCAGCGCCGAGGCGCATGGCTTGCGCATCGCGGCCGAAGACATCGAGGCGGCGAAATACGCCTTTTGCGCCGCGCTGGACGAAACCATACTGGCCTCCCAGTTCCCGCTGCGTGACGCCTGGGAACGCAGGCCGCTGCAGCTGCTCCTGTTCGGCGACCAACTGGCCGGCGAGCATTTCTTCGACAAACTCGAACAGCTGCGGCTGAAGGGCGGCGAACGACTGCAGTCGCTGCAGGTTTTCCATATGTGCCTGCTGCTTGGTTTCAAAGGCCGCTACGCGCTGGATGGCGCCGACCGTCTGTCCTACCTGGCGGCGCGGCTGGGCGACGAGATTGCGCACCTGCGCGGCAAGGACAAGGGCTTCGCGCCCCGCGCGGCGCGACCGGACAACATCAGCCACAAGCTGCAAAGCGACGCGCCGTTATGGATTGCCGGCGGCGTGTTCGCCCTGGCGGCGCTGATATCGTTCGGCGCCATGCGTTTCACCTTGGGCAGTTCCACCGCCGCGACGCTGGCAGTCTACCAGGACATTGTCAAACAGCCGCCGCGTCCTGCATCGCTGAACGTTACCTTGCCTTGATCCGCGTCAGTCGGCGACGCGGAACTCGATGCGCCGGTTGCGGGCCCGCCCTTCCGGGCTTGCATTGTCCGCCAACGGCTGGTCCGGGCCGGCGCCCGCCACGGAGATGCTGGCCGCCGCAATGCCCTTGGCCGACAGGTAGCTGCGCACCGCGCCTGCGCGCGCCAGGCTTAGCGCCAGGTTTGCTTCGCGCGAACCGGTGTTGTCCGTGTGGCCGATCACTTCCACCTTGCGCCCGCCGATCTGCACCATGGCGGCCGCCATTTCATCGAGAATCTGCAGTCCCGACGGCCGTATCACCGCCTGCCCGCTCTCGAATTCGATGATGCGGCGCGCCAGCGCAGTATCGAGCAGTTTTTGCGCCGGGGCGTTGACGCGCAGGCCGTTGCTGACCGTGTAGGTCGGGTTAAGGCTGTTGGCCAGCTCGCTGGCCACCTCCTGGCGCAAGGCTTCGTTGGCGACGTCGCCGCGGATGCCGACACGGTTGCCCTCCACGGTCAACTGGCCCTGGGTGACCTGCTTTAACGGCTCCGAGAGGAGCTTTTGCATATGCGCGCTCCAGTTGGGTGGCGCTACGACGTTGCCGACCGCCAGTTGGTCGACCACCCGCGCAGGACCGTATAGTGCGCGGGCGCGCTGCAGGATCGCCGCCCTGGTGGCTTCATCGGGAACGGTGCCGGAGATGGTCACCGGCAAGGGCTGCGCCGCGGCGTACGCGCAGGCGAATGCAATGCACAGGGCGAACAGGCGCATGGAAGGCTCCTTTCAGGAGAAGGTTTCCTGGAACAGTTGTATGGCTGTGGGCAGACCCAATTGCCCCTGTTCGAGGCAGGCGGCCAGGCGCAGCAGCGGCGCGGCGCCCTGCAGCGCACCTTCCACCCATGCACAGTCGCCCAGCATCACCATCCCTTCTTGTCCCGCCTCGGGGTCGATGACACCGTGCAGGCTGGCCGGGTTGGCGCCGTCGAGCCCAAGCACCAGCGCCGGCTGCCCCGCCAGCGGCGCCAGGAACATGGCGATTTCGAGATCCTGCTGCGCCAGCAGCGGTGCGGCAAGCGTCATCCAGAACGCGGCCACCTGCGGCCGCATCGACGCCTCCAGCGGAAGCGGCAAGGCCAGGCAGCGCGACGGCACGGGAGCGCCGCGTAGGCGCAGCGGCGACAACAGCAGGCCCAGTGCCAGCATCAGGCGCCGCATCGGCATTTCGCCTGGACGCGGCGCCAGGCAGGCTTCCAGGCTCGCCAGGCAGGCACCGGAGAGGAATGCTTCCAATGCTTCCTGCGCCAGCTCCATATCGGGCGCTGGCGCAGGAAGCATGCCTTCGTCCGGGACCCGCGCGGCGGCTGCAGCCGTCTGCGCCAGTGCCGACCATGCGGGGGCCAGCGCCAAAGGGCTGAACGGCAGGAAATCGCGCGGCTTCGCCACCTGGTGCACCGCCATGCAGGCGAACGGAAAGCGGCGCGCCGACTGGTCGCGGCTGGCGAGCAGGTGACCGCTCACCACCTGGCGCGAGCGCGTTCCCGCAAAGGCGAAGTCGAGCGGCGGACACGCATCGTAATGCTGGCGCCAGCGCGGATTGCCCGACAAGCGCTGCATCACGCCGGCCAGCCACTGGTCCATCAGCTCCACCAGCACCTGGTCGCCCGGCGAGCGCACGAAATCACCCCAATCTGGCAGCTTGCCGAAATAGGCGATACGCTGCGATGAAGCGGTCATGGCAGGCCTCCTTTGCCGGCCACCGTTTCCGGCAGGCGCATGCCGCGAAAGCCGCCGTCTCCCGCCGCACTGCCGGGCGCACTGGTGATGCGCAGGTCCACCGTGACAGATACGCCGCCGCCGCTCCAGCGCAGCTCGTGCACGCCCTCCTCCTTGCGCGTCCTGGCCGCCGAATCGATCATGCGGCGCAATCCCGCCGCGCCGCTTTCGCTGAACAGCTCCACCGCCTTCCCGTCCGGCGTGACGCCGCTGATGCGCACCCCGCTGCTGCCCTGCGGTCCCGGGTAAACCATATTCGTCCATTGTGCTACCCCGTTGCGGAAGCGCAGCAACTGGCCATCGACTTCCAGTGAATACTCCGCCAGGCCGCTAGCGGCATGCGGCAGCAGCTGGAATACCGTCTGCGTCGCCGCCGCAACGCCGCCCGCCGCCACAGGCGCCATCCAGGCAGGGAAGCGCTGCAGGGTTTGCGGCGCAATGCCGATGCCCATGTCGGCCCAGGTGCGCGGCGCCAGCGCATCGCCGCGCCGCACCACCAGAGCACCGAGCGAGCCTGCGACAAACTTTGCGATAGCGCCTTCCGGCCCGAACACCTGGCCGATTTCGGCCTGGCTGGCTTCCGCGCTGCCGGCCGGTGCGAAGGGGAACTTGGCCGCCAGCGTACGGGTGAACGGCTCATGGACCTGCGCCTGCCAGGTCTTGTTGATTTCCACTTCGGTCGGCGCAATCAGCCCGGCAAAGACCTGAATCAAGGGCCTGACAAGCAAGGGCCGGACGGCCAGCTTCTGCCCGTCGCCCAGCCCCGCCATCATCTGTTCGTCCACGTAGCGCAGCGCATCGGAAAGCTCCGAACCTGCGCCCTCCAGCGTTTGCTGCATCAGCTGCTTCGCCCCCGGGCCGGGGTCGCCCTGGTTCCGGATGCCATTGAGCCGCGCCCGCAGCCTGGACAGGTGTTCAAGATAGGTCCGCATCAGCGATCCGTCCTTGTCCCGGTTCGCCAGCAGGCTCGCCAGCGGGGCGAAATCGCGCCCCAACACGCCGGCCTGCGGCAGCGACGCCGCTACCGCCGTCGCCGCCGGAGCCCGTTCAAACAGCCTGGCCTTGAACCATTGCGCCACGCCTGGCGCCGCCTGCTGCAGGCCGCCCTCTGGCAAACCAGGATTATCCCAGGCTGTCTGCGCCGCCACCTCGCTCCAGACCTTAAGCAAGGGCGACACCGCCGGGTCGCCGAGCCGGTTCATCGCGTCGACGGTACGCGGAAAGTCCGGCATGCCCGCAATTGCCACGCCCTGCAGGAAGGCTTGCCATTCCTTGCTGTATTCCGTCTTGTAGCTGTCGGTCAGCGCCTTCTGCACCTGCTCAGGACTGCCTTCCAGCGTCAGGTCGGTGCGTTCCGCCGTTTTCAGCACCCAGTCGCTCGATTGCAGCGCGCTATTGGCTGCGTCACGAATGGCCGGTCGGACGTAACCCTCCCACGCTTCCCGTGTGAACGCGCCTGAAACGGCATGGCTGCCTTGTACCAGCGCCTTGTCCTGCTCTCCGACGATGCGCGCCACCGTGATCACCGAGTAACGGGTGCTGGCGCGCGCCTTGATCTCGGCGTAGACACGTTCGCGCGCGCTCATGCCGCGCACCACCTGCCGCAGCCGCTCGCGCGCAGCATCGACCAGGGCGAGCTTCGCTTCGATGCGCGGCCAGCCCGGATCATTCACTTGCGAGAGATGGAACGCCAGCAGGCCTTCCGCACTGCGCAGCAATTCCTCGCGCGGCATGGCGCCGCGGTTGGTTTCCAGCCAGCCGCGCCAATGGCGCGTCAGCTGGTCGCCCAGGTGGCCGGTCTCCGCATGCGATTTGTCGGCCAGCATCAGGTAGGCCTTCAACGCGTTGTAGGAGTCCTCGACATTGCCGGCCTCATTCCGACCCAGCGCGAACAGTTGGGTCTCGATGCTGGCCGAAACCGGTTTGAGCAGGATTTCGGCCATGCCCTTGAAATACTCGCTGCGCAGCTTGCGGCCCAGCGCGTCCCCCTGGTACAGGCCCAGGCCCAGCAACCAGGACAGGTCGCGCTGAAGCTTGTCGAGTTGCTCGATGCGCTCCTGCAGCAGCTGCAGCGCTTCCAGGCGCGATTGGAGATCCGGCCTTTGGGCCTGCAACTTGACCGCCTTGTCCAGGTCCGCCGTGGCATTCGCAACCAGCTGCGCGTTGCCGGAATAAGACCAGGTCCAGGCGCCCAGCACGGCGCCGAAAAACAGGACCGCGACGGCAAAGCCGCCATTGCGCAACAAGCGCTGCCGGCGCGTGGCATATTGGGAGACCAGGTCTTTATCGGCAAAAATCACCTCGCGGAAAAGCCGGGGCAGGAAGTATCCTCCCTGCAGTTTGGCACACGGCGTTGGTTCAACCGGCCGCGCCAGGCCAAAGCGCTGCGCAACCCGCAGCGACTGGGCGCATACCGGCTGCCCTTCCTGCAGCGCGCTGGTGAAGTAGTAGCCCCGGAAGACAGGGCGGAACTGGAAGGGATTGTCCTCGAACAGCGTGGAGAGGAAAGCCTTCAGCGGTGCTCGCAGGGCGGCAAACTCCGATGGGAACGTCTGCAGTGCGGCGGCAACCAGCTCCCGGCGGCGCAAGGTCATGCTGGAAACGGCCATTGCGCGCAAGCCTTCGCACAGTTCATCGAAGCTTTGCTCGAAAAATGCCAGCATGTCGCGGCAACCGGCCTTCTGCCTGAACGGCATGGTCGCGCCCCACGGCCGCTCCCGCTCGGCCGCCTCCGCATCGGCGAAAAACTCGGAAAAGCCGGCCACCAGGTCGGCCTTGGTAAACATCACATATACCGGCGCGAAGACTTCCAGCTTTTCGATCAGGTCCTGCACGCGCTGGCGCAGGCTGCGCGCCAGTTGCAGCACCGCTTCCGTATCGCCGCCGCCCAGCTCCGCGACACTGACTGCGATGATGATCCCGTTGATGGGGGCTCGCGGCCGATGCTTCTTCAACAGGCCAAGAAAGCCCTGCCATTCTTCGCGGTCGGCGGCTTGCACTGCGTAGCGGCCGGCGGTATCGAGCAGGATACCTTCCGCCGCAAAGAACCAGTCGCAATGACGCGTGCCGCCTACGCCGTGGATCGCCTTGGGATCGGCGAACGGGAACTGCAGTCCGGACTGGGTGATGGCGCTGCTCTTTCCTGCCGCTGGATTGCCGATCACCATATACCAGGGCAACTCGTAAATTGCGCGGGTCCCGGTGGCGCGCCCAATGCGCGAGTTCCTGATGGTGCCGATAGCGTCCAGCAGCGCGCCGCGAACCGCATCCAGGTCCGCCTGCGCCCGCGCATCCTCCGGCGGCGCAGGTTCGGACAGGCGCCGGTGCGCAAGGTAGCGGCGAACACACCATGCCGCCAACGCCAGCAGTGCAAGCGCCGCGATGCCGGCCAGCGCCCAGATCAGGGCGAGTTGAAGCAGCTCTGCGCCGAGGAAGAACAGGCCGGCAAGAAGGACGAAGGCCAGTATATTCAGGATGCGCCTGTCGCTGAGAAGTTGCCAGATTTTTTGCAGCATGATGGGCCTGAAAAGGAAGGCAGGTTGGCCGATGTTGCCACCAAGCCGTGCGGCGTCCCTTGAGCCGCCTCAAGCCCTGGTGTCGCGCGCACGCAATTCCGTGTGCCCGAAGTCCATCATGCTCCATCGTCCGCCCCACACCATGCCCACCGATTCGGCGGCTTCGCCATACAGCTGGTAGCCGCGCATGGCCCAGGGATCGCGCTCGCTGATCACCAGCTTCCCGTCGCGGATGAATGCACAGTCGGCGGCCAGCCCATACTGGTGGAAGCTTTGGAAAGCGCGCGCATTGCTCACATGGCTGCCGGCTGCGGCCAGCCGGTCTTGCCGCTCCGGACTGCGATAGCCCTCCAGCAGCGCCATCTCGTAACCGTGGCGTTCGCGCATCACATTGAAAACGGCCAGCAGGCGCTGCGCGAAGTCCTTGTCCAGCCGCTGCCAATCGCGGTCTGCCTGTGCCAGCATCGGCCGCTGCAGCTCCACTTCCGCTGCGGAGAAAGCCAGCGGCGGCAAGGGCGGCGGGGGAGCGAGTTGCTCGCCTTGCAGCAAAGCCGCGATCTGCGGGTCCTCGATGTGAACCTTGTCGTCGAAGGCGGGGACCATCTGGCGTGGCCGCAACAGGCGCACCAGCAAAGGCGGAGCGGCTGCCAGCAGCCCCGTCGCGGCGGCAGCCAGCAGCATTCTGCGCTGGCGCGGGTTGGGCTTGCGCTTAGGCGGAAATAGCAACAGCCACCCGGCGCCACTGGCGGCCACGAAGACGCTCGCTACGATAAATGGCAGCATGGTGCGTTCCATCAATACGAATGCGCATGCGGCGCGCGACACTTGCATCGTATGCCGGCCGGGAATCGGCTGGGTCGAGCGAAATCAAGCTTTGGGAGGACTGATGCGGCCAGACTTGTTTGCCGGCTCCGTGCCGAGAGATGACAGCCATCGAATCCTTGCGAGGCTGGCGAACGGCGGCGCTATCCCCGTGCCAGGCCGGCAATGGCCCGCGTGGCGCAATTTGCAACGATCCCACGCTGCCGCCGCCGGCGCTTTATTGGCCACGGTCGCCGTGGTCTGGATTTGCTTGCAGGACGACCGTGTCGCAACGCCCGCACCGCCGAAAATGCCAGCAACGGCTGCGCCTCCGGCGTTCACGGAAGTCGCGCCGCAGCAAGCTGCAACGATTGTGAATGCCGCAGCGACGCCAGCCGCGCCGGTGGCAGCGAATCCTTCGACGTCAAGCCGCATCGGGCCTGCCGCCCTGCCTGCGCCGAGAACATCGCGGCCCCGTATGGCCAAACCGGCCGTTGCGCCACGGGGACAGCATGCCCCCGCCGCGGTGGAAAACGATGACGATGTCACCCTGCTCGCCGCGATGCTCAAGCATGCGAATCCGCAGAAGCCTTCGCCTACCCAGCCAAAGGAATGATGAACGCAGCCATTGCCTGCACTGTGGCATCCGGCTGTTCGATATGGGGACTGTGGCCGCAAGCACGCAGCAGCAACTGGTGCGCAGCCGGCGCGCCGCGCTCAATCGCATCGAGCTGCGCGCCGGAACCGTATTGATCATCGCTGCCCTGCATGGCCAGCACCGGGCACTCGATCGCCGGCAGCAGGTATTCGATATTCCACTGGCGGAACCAAGGCGCCAGCCAGGTATCGGCCCATGAGGAAAACGCCAGTTCCGCCTTCCCGCCGTGATAGCGCGACAAGGCGCGCAACTTGGCCGGGCTGTGGGCCGCCAGCACGGCGTGGATCCCTTCGATCGTCATATCCTCCACGAATACGTGGGCGGCGGCGCTGACCACGCCGCGCAAGCCCTGTGGCCTTCCGGCGGCGTAGATCAGGGCAATGCTGCCGCCGTCCGAATGCCCCACCACGATATGCTCGCGGCCCGGCGCCAGGCACTGCATGACGGTCGCCAATTCGACCAGCGCAGCCTGGTGCAGATAATGGATCGTGCGCGTACTGGCGTGCGGCGACGACAAGCCGTAGCCCTGGCGGTCATACGCCAGCCCCGCGCAGCCGGTGGCCGCGCACAGCCGCTGCGGAAAGCCCTTCCACATGGCGATGCTGCCCAGGCCTTCATGCAGGAACACCAGCAGCGGTTTGCTGGAATCGCCTTCGATCAATTCGTAGTTCAGCTGCGCACTACCCAATTCCAGCATCGGCATGTACCGCTCCTAGTGCAAGGCGAATTCGACGCGGCCGGAAGCGCCCGCCATCGGCGCTACCAGGAAGATGCGCTCCGCCGGTATTTGTCCCTGGCCCACCAGCCAATCCTTGACCGCTTGTGCGCGGCGATTGCCGAGGGTGATGAAGTCGTCCTGGTCCATTGTGATGTTGGCCAGCATGAGCTTTTCCATTTCCTCCGCCGGCAGCGACTTGTTAAAGCCCAGCGCATTGCGCGGCTTGGGGAAGGTTTCATCCTTGTAAGCCCGCTCCAGCAGGCCGGCGCGCTCCTCTTGCGCCACCACCACGCCGCCTTGCGGCAACGCTGCACCGTGCGCTTGCAGGTCGCGCGTTTTGATCTGGCGCAGCTTGCGCTCCAGGGCGGCATGCTTGAGCGCCTCCAGTTCCGCTGCCTCGTCGAAGCGGCCCGTGATGTCCAGCTTCAGACCGGGACGTTCGGTCAACGCCTTGGCCAGCGATTTCAGCTTGCCCTCGGATGCAGGCAGCAAGGCCGCGCGGCCCGTATCGAACTCCAGCATCGACAATTCCTCGCCGCCGCCGAACAGGGAACCGATCAGCGCGAAGGGAGCGGTAACGGTCTTGGCAATGGCGTTGCCGATCACCTTGAGAATCACGCCGCCCAGGGAGAATTCCGGGTCGTCGAGCGAACCGCCGATCGGCACATTGATGTCGATCACGCCGTTACGGTCGCTGAGCAAGGCCACCGCCAGGTTCACCGGCAATTTGGTCGCATCGGGGTTGGTGCTCTCCTTGCCGAAGGTCAGCTGGTCCAGCACCAGACGGTTCTCGGCCTTCAGCTGGCGGTTTTCCAGCTGGTAGGCCACCTCAAAGGTCATCTTGCCCTTTTCGATGCCGTAGCCCACATACTTATCCGAGTATGCCGAGAGCTGCGACAGCTCCATCCCGCGCACCTCGGAGCGCAGGTCGAGCGAAAGCTCCTGCTTCAAAGGATGCACGCGGCCGGCAATCAGCAGCGGGGCGCTGTTGACATTGCCGCGCAAGTCCACGGTCGCGCTGCGCGCCGGGTCGGACGACAGGCCGTTGACCGCGCCGCCCAGCTCCTTCAGGTTGGCCGTATAGTTTGGCTTGATGAAGTTATCGGTGAATCGCACACGTCCACCGGACAGCAGCACCTTGCCGATGCGGATCGGCGGCAGCGGTTCGGCCGCAGCTTTGGCTGCCGGCGCCGGCGCCGGCGCGGCGGCTGCAGGCGGCGCCGCCTGCGCCATTTCTTTTGCATTCGCCCTGGCATCCTTGACTGCCTGCGCGCGCGCCCCGGCTTCGGTCAGGCTCTTGCCCTCCTCGCCTTTGCTGCGCATCACGTCCTGCACGTTGAGGCGGCCGTTCGGGTCGAGAATGACGCGGGCGAAGAAATCGTCCAGCGCCACCTTGTCGATATTCAGCGTGAACGGCTTGAAATTCACGTCCACGCCGCCAAAGGCCAGCGACTTCCAGCTCAGGAAATCGTTCGCGCTGGATTTGTCGACTGTGGACAGGTGATCCACACTGACATCGCCTTTGAAGCCACCCGCAACGGCGCCGTCCTTGCCCGTTTCAAGGCGCAGTTGCGCCTTGCTCGAAATGGCCGCCTGCAACAGGCGCAAGTTCACATAATCGGTCACATAGGGCTGCAACGGCAGCAGGTCGAAGTTCTTGACATCGAGCGCCAGGTCGGCCTTCAACGGCGACGGGGCCAACTGGCCCTTGATTTCCAGCTCGCCTTTATTGACGGCGGTTTTCAGGGCTACCCTGGCACTCGCACCGGGCTCGTTGGAGTACCCTTCCACGGTCAACGCCAGCGGCGACAGCTTGAAGATGGTCGGCTCGGCGCGGAAGTCCTCCTGTAGGCGAGCTGCCCATTCGCTGATTTCCAGCTTGCCCACCTTGATCTGCATCGGCGTCTCGTCCGATGGTTTGGCCCCCGGCTTGGCAGCCGGTGCGGCTGGGGTAATCTTGCCCTGATGGACGTCGATCTCGGCACTGCCGGAAGTCACGGACGCAATTTCCAGCGTACGCTTGCCGCCATCAAAGGCAATGTCCTGTACTTGTACGCTAAATTTCGCCAGGTCCGCGCGCAGGTTGCCGTGCGGAGTCTCGTCGGCATAGCGCAGGGACGCGTCGTTGACCGCGAGCTCCTTCAGCAGCACGACCGGGCCTATGGATGGTGCAGCCGGCTTGGCCGGGGCCGCAGCGTCAGGCGCGGCGGCCGGCACCAACTGGTCCAGGTTCAGCACCCCGTCCTTGCTGCGGCTGATGTCCAGCACCAGGCCGTCAACGGCCACCCGCGCGATCTCGTAGCGGCGCCCCAGCAAGTCCAGTTTGCCCAGCTTCACCTTCAAGGCATCGAGCTTGGCGACCTGCTTGCCATCCATCTGCTGCAGCTGCACGCCGGACAGACTTGCCTCGCCGCCCAGCACCAGCGAAGCCGGCTTGTCTTTCGGCTGCACCACGGTCAGCTTGAGCTGGGCCTCCAGGTGCGCCGACGGCAGCTTGAAGCCCGGCTTGAACGGCAGGTAGCCCAGGTAATTGGTCACGTCGACTTTATCGAGTTTCAGGTCCAGCGCATAATCCTTCGGCTCCGCAAATGGCCGCGCCTTGCCCTTCAGGAGCAGTGGCGCGCCATTGATGTTGGCGCTGAATAGCGGCTCCACGAAAATCGTCACATCCGCCGGCAGCGAAGAGACGAACGGCAGGCCCAGTTTCAACTCCTGCACTTTGTGCGTCACGCCGGCCGGCTTGTCCTCGAACGACAGGCTGCCGCCCTCCAGCTGGATGTTATTGACCGAAAAGCGCGCCGGCTCGGGCGAAGGCGGCTGGCTCGCGGCCAGCTGCAGGATGTCGTCGATGTTGTAGCGGTTATCGGCGTTGCGCACCAAGTGCACATACGGCTTGGTCAGGCGCACTTCCTGCACCACCGGCGCCATGCGCGTAAGCGATTGCCAGGACAGGTCCAGCCCCAGCCGGTCGAAACTGGCGAAAGCCGTACTGCCGTCCGGCTCCATGATTTTCAGGCCCTGCACCGAAGCGGCGAGCGTGAATGGATTGAACGAGACGTCTTCGATGCTCAGCTGGCGATGCAGTTTTTCCGCGGCTTGCTTGGCCGCCTGCGACTTCACGATCGCCGGCACGGCCAGGAAGCCGATGCCGGTGTAGGCGAGCAGCAGCCCAGCTAATGTGCCGGGAACGAGATATTTCAGTGGCGGGATCTTCATAAGCCGTTATTGTAATCGCAGACGCCCTGCGGGAAGATTCGTGCGAGCCATGCTTTTTGTGCATCGCTGAAGCGCACTGACGGCCCGTACGTACCATCCGCAATTGCGGCGCTCACCGGTTTCAGCCTGCATTTGAAGGTATCGCCCCGGATCGACTCCCCGGCCACCATGCGCGGGCTGCTATGGATCGGGAAAGCCAGGGTGCAGGCGCCCGGCTTGCCGCCGTCGAGCACACCGGCCCACACCTCCGGGCCGGAGCCGATCACCGTGCCAGCGCTGTCCACGCAACGATCGGCGAATTCGGGCGGAGCGCTGCCGCTGGACAGGTATTTGTCCAGCACCCACAGCGCCTTCATCACCTGCCCCGGCAAATCCGTATCCGGCCGTGCGAACCAGATCACCTGCCGCTTCGCTTCGCCCGGATTGGCGGCCAACAGACGCGCACGCACCGAGAACGCCTGCCGCGCATTGTGCATGTCCAGTTCCGCCTCACGATAGGGCCGCAGGTCGATCATCGGAATGCCAAGCTGCTTGCCGCTGAAGACGTGGCCCGAATCCCAGGCCGCCCGAATGGCGCGCTGCTCGCCTTCGCGCCGCGGCGCGGGCGTGCCCGCCGGATCGCGGCAGGTGGCGCTGCGGTGCATATTGGCCGAATCGAAAGGATCGCTGTCCGGCTTATACGGCACGAACTCGCGCTGCTCCTTCCAGCTTCCCGCGCAGGCGTTCAAGCGCAGGAATTCGTCGGCGTCGAGCTTGCCCGCCGCCAGCGCTGAGAGCCCGTACTGCACGCCCACATTATCGATCGGAATGGGCGCGTAGCCTTCGGCATCGGTACCGTAAATATCCTCCAGGTCATTCCAGTGCGTCCATTTCACCTTGGCGAAAATCTCCGGCGCATAGCCGTAGAACGCAATCGCCTTATCAAATTTGCTATCGCGGAAGTAAGGATTCAGGGTCGTCGGCATGGCAAAGCGCCAGCCGTTGATGCACTCTGTCGAACCGGTTTTTCCGGTAATCGGATTTTTCGCGGTATCGCTGGCATTCATGCCTTGCACCAGCGACTGCCGGCTCCAGGTCGCCCACGGCGAAGCCGGGTCGCGCTCCACCTCCTCGCGGAAGTACTGCCCCAGCAAGGGGCAATCGGCAATCGGGATCGACTGCGTGATCATGTCCGGATAAGACTGCACCGGAATGCCGGCGTCAAACAGGCCGGGACGGTTTTGCGCAAACATATATTGCTGCACCGCGCCGCCCGAGCCGCCGATGCCTATCGTATAAACGGGCTTGCCGTAGGTCGCGGTGAAGTACGCCTTGGTCTGCGCCGCGGTTTCCTCCGCCAGGCGCATATTGTAGTGCACCCCGCTCTCGTTGCCGGATGAACTGGCAATGGCATAGCCTTCCGCCAGCAGCTTCGGCATCAGCAATTTTTCAGAGCCGTTCAGCGCATCGTTGAACCACATGGCAAGCCCCTGCTGATGGCCGATGCCGACGCCGCCGCGCATCCAGTAGACCAGCTTATGGTTCCAGGGCGCCAGCTCCAGCATCGCAATCGTATAGACGAAGCGGTTGATGGTGCCCACCTCCACCCGCACCACGAAGGGAATCGTCGCCCCATTCACCAAGGTCATTTTCATGTCTGGCGGCGGCAGCTTGTAGCCGCTCTCGGGATCGAAGGGCTTGAAGCCGGTGCCGGTGAAGTAGAAGAGCTGGATGCGCGGCTTGATCGCACATTGGCTGCTATAGCCCACCAACTTGCCGGCATCGTCGCGTACCGGATGCCCGATTCCCTTGTCGTTGTCGGGCAGCGGCTGGCCCAGGCCCGATTCCACCGTCCGGCAGATGAAAGGCTGTTGCTGGTGCGCTTGTGGGGGATGTTGGGGTTGTTGCGGTGTGCTGCATCCTGCCAAGGTGATAGCCGCGGTCACGGCCAGAATCCAAGCTTTCATGGCGCCTCCTCCT
The DNA here is from genome assembly GCF_000425385.1 of Pseudoduganella violaceinigra DSM 15887. Lineage (GTDB taxonomy): Bacteria > Pseudomonadota > Gammaproteobacteria > Burkholderiales > Burkholderiaceae_D > Rugamonas > Rugamonas violaceinigra. The sequence continues at coordinate 381,855 of NZ_KE384358.1, forward strand.
TGTACGCCAGTGTAACTCCGCTATGGCGATTTGCTCAGATCTTCCAGCATCGAATTGCATGGGAGAAGACATAAAAGCCAGCGAAACAGAAGTGCACGCGTCTCGCGATATACGCCTCTTCTTCTGCCCCTCTGCAGCACCGTCCACGCAAGTGAACTGGATGCCGTCACCACCGCCATCAATGCGGGAGAGTTCAAGCAAGTCACGAGCGTCGTCGCGGCCCAGCATGGCAAGCTCGTTTACGAACACTACGTCGACAAAGACGGTGCCGATGGCCTGCGCAACACGCGCTCGGTCAGCAAGACGATCACCGGCATGCTGGCTGGCCTCGCCGTCGAGCGGAATCTCCTGCGCGCCGATACGCCAGTGCTCCCCTGCTTTCCCGACCTGCAACCGACGGCATATGCCGACCCGCACAAGAACAAGATCAACGGTCGAAGATTTTTTGACCATGAGTTCCCTGCTCGAATGCGATGACGAGAACCAGCTTTTGCGCGGCAACGAAGACCGCATGTACCTGATGAAATGGCAGTTCCAGACCAAGGGCACGGCCATGACGGGCGGCGGGCTGCAGCTACGCAGCGTGGATTTGATGAAGCTCGGCCAGCTCTATCTCGATGGCGGGCGGTGGGCTGGCAAGCAAATCATTCCAGCCGTCCAGGTGCGCGATGCCCAACCTTTCAGCGAAAAACTGCTGACCGGATTGCTCGTCCCCGCGCTCATGAGGCCCTGATCAGGGCAGCGTTCCAGGACTGCTTGACTAGAATAAAATTCTAGAACAATATTCTAGTCATGAGCCAAGTTGACCGTAAATCCGCCATCCTGTCCGCCGCCCTCGCCGTTTTCTCCGAAAAAGGCATCGAAGCCGCGTCGATCGACGACATCCGCCAGCGCTGCCAGGCGTCGGTGGGCAGCATTTACCACCACTTCGGCAACAAGGAAGGGATCGCCGCCGCCCTTTTCGAGCAGGGGCTGGATGATTACTGGGCCCGCATCAAGGCCAACCTGGCGCAGGCCGGCAACGCCGAATTTGCCGTGCACTCCATCGTCAGCACCCACCTGCACTGGATCGTCGAGCAACCCGATATGGCGCGCTTCCTGTTCGCGCGCCGCCAGGCTGTGAGCGCCGAGCATAACGACGCCATCCGCCAGCGCACCGGCGCGCATTTCAAGGACGTATTCGAAAAGCTGAAACCCTGGTTCAAGCAGGGAGTACTACGCCGCATGCCGACCGAGCTTTACGGCCCGCTGCTGCTTGGCCCATCGCAGGAACTGGCGCGCAACTGGCTGAGCGGAAGGCTCTCCTTCGACCCGCTCAGCGTCATCGATGAATTGAGCAGCGCCGCCTGGCGCACGCTCGCCACCAATCCGAACCACACCGGCGTGCAACACGCAGGAGCAAAAGAATGAGCAGCACCCGCCTTACACTGCAAACGAAGGACGGCCAGCAGCTGGTCGCCTACCGCCACGAGCCGTCGAGCGATCCGCGCGCCCAGGTGGTCATCGCTCCCGGCATGGCGATCCCCCAGGGCTTCTACCGGGCTTTTGCAGCTTTCCTGGCGGGACTGGGTTACCGGGTCTGGACCTTCGACTATCGCGGCATGGGCGAGTCGCGCCAAGGCTCACTGCGCCGCTGCGAGGCCGACATCACCGTCTGGATTACGCTCGACTTCGAAGCCGTCGTGCAGCATGCCACCGCACAGTCCCCCGGCCTGCCCCTGTTCCTGCTTGGCCATAGCATGGGCGGCCAGACCGCCCCGCTGCTGCCGTCGTTCAGCAAGGTGGCAGGCTTGATCAATGTCGCTGTCGGCAGCGGCGCCACGCGCCACAACCAGCCGCGCATCCAGCGCATGGCGCCGCTGCTGTGGCATGTGCTGACACCATTGACCTGCAAACTTCTCGGCTACTTCCCGGGCGAGCGCCTCGGCATCCTAGGGGACATCCCGCGCGGCGCCATGCTGCAATGGCGCCGCTGGTGCCTTACGCCGGACTACCTGCTGTCGGGCGAACCCGGTGCGCGCGCAGCCTATGCCAGCGCCACTTTCCCGGTGCTCGGCCTCACCTTCACGGACGATGAACTCCTGCTCGAATCCGGCTCCCGCCTGCTGCATGACGCCTACACGGGCGCCAAGGTCGACTATCGCGTGCTGAGCCCACAAGCCTTCAACCAAGAGCGCATCGGCCACTTCGGATTCTTCAAATCGCATCAGGAAAAGATATTGTGGCCGCTGGTGGGCCAATGGCTCGATCAGCATTGCTGATGCAACTGCGCCGATTCGCGCATTCTATTTTTTGCCGGCCGGCTCCTGCGGCCGATACCACAATTCGCTGCGCGCCAGCGGCGTTTGCGGCGGCAAGGCTGGGTTGGGAATGCGGAACAGGCGGCGCTGCGCAAGACCGGAACGCTTGATCAGCGGCCCTTTGTATTCCATGAAGAGCGCTTGCAGCGAGCCGTCATGCACCATGGTTTCCAAGCCGGCCTCCAAGCGGCGCGCCAGCATTTCTCCATCCACATCGCGGCGCGTAAAAAAATAGCGCGCCAAGGGGTAGTAGAGCGCGATACCCGGCTCGACTTCGATACTGAATTGCTGGTGCCGCTCATCGTACTCGCGCAAGGCTTCATCCACCGAACGCGAAAACGCGTCGAAACGCCTGACTGCCAGCATCGAGAACAGGCCATCGTAGTTATTCCCTTCCACTACCTTGAAGCCGGCAGACTGCAGGATGCCGACGTCGACCCAGCCCTTACCCTGCCCTATGCTGAAATGGCGCAACTGGTCGAGGGTACTGACCTCGGCAAACAGGGGCACCTCGTCCTGGCGCACCAGAAGCAGGCGATAGCCGATCAGGCCGCGGTCGACGGGAATCCGTATCGGGCGAAACTGCTGCTCCAGCTGTACCGAGGTGGCGCGCACAAATAGATTGATGGGGCCTGCCGCCGCCGCTTCGGCCGTGACTCGCGCCGGCGACATGTACTGGCTAGCCTGGCGCAGCTCGTATGGCCCGAAAGTGGGACGCGTCTTCTCCAGGGCGGTGCGCAGCACCTCCCAGTCGTACTGGTAACGGCTGTCATGCTCGGACTCGGGGCGCGGATAGACGATCTGCAGTGGCGGCCCAGCCGCTTCCGCGGCTATGGGCCCCACCGCCACCAGGGCCATGAATAGCAAGCTAAAAATCATGCCGCAATCCTAGCAGGAAAGCGATTGGATGGCGCCCCATGGTGCCCTCAGCGCCCGCCTTGCCGGTATTGCCGAAGTCATATCCCGACTGCGCGCCATTGCGCAATTGCTCGACTTGCGCCCACAGATCGGTACGCACTGACAGGCCATAGTGGTAAGTCAACGAGTAGAGGTAAGCGCGCGCATCGCTGCCGACAAAGATGCCGGAGAAAGTGGGGGTCTGCATTCCGCGCCCGCCGCCTGCCCGATACATCGCCAGCTCCATGATGTGCGGCCCGCTCAGGTAGCGGCCCAGAATACCCGCCGCCTCCTGCCTGAGGCTCACCCGCCCCGGGTTCGCATAGCGCAGGTGCTGCAGGTAGCCGGCCAGGTAATAATTCGGATTGAAGCGGTAGGATGCGGTCAGCAGAACGGCATGATCGGACAGCCCCGGCCCGCGCAAGTTGCGGTGCGTCTGGAAGGCCAGGCCGCCATTCCATCCATTGGCGGTGTAATGCAGCTTGCTCGACCAGACGCGCGTACCGCACCCCGACTCGCCCAGCGCCATATGCGTCGAAAACTGCCAGCCGCGCAGGACCGGACCGTCATAGCGCAGCGAGTTGGCCAGCCGGCCGTCGAACGAGAAGTTATTGTTGTCGTCGGTGCCCGGCACCGCCCCGTCGCAGGGCTTGCTGCCCGCCCCCAGCAGATTGCTGTAGCCGTTGGCCCAGAAGCCGTTGATATTGTCGTTGGAAAGATTGTTGAAATAGCCAGGGCCGGCGATATTATGGAAGTCATCGAACGGCGCCAGCATGTAACCAATCCGCAACTGGCCCCAGTTGCCGGCCAGCCCGACGCTGGTTTCACGGTTGCCCAGGCTGCCGCCGCCCGTGTCGGCCCCAATACCGGTCTCGATCACATACGTGGCCGCCAGCGTATCCGTCAACGCCTCGCGGCCCTTGATGCCAAGCTTGCTCGACAGGCTGTTCTCTGTGGCGCTGTGGCCATGCTCCGGCCCATAACCGGCATGCCCGGCCAACACCAGGTTGATCCGGCCATACACCAGCGCCGTACCCTGCGCTGCGGCACTGGCGGCAAGCGAAGCAAGCAACACACCGCAAAGAAAGCCGCGCATTGGTCCACGTCCATAGGATGAAGGGTAGTGGAATTGTAGAGCCAAAACGGGCGGCTACGCGAATTCAGTCGAACTGCAAGTTGCCTGGATACGGCACCAGGACGATGCGCGTTTTCTCGACGCGCCAGTCCAGCGGAATTTTATGCGACTTGAAGGTCAGGCTGACCACCTCTCCCCGCTCGAGCGCTGAGCGTAGTTTGGGCGAAAAAGGCTCGGACAGTTTCGCGCAACCAGATGCGTCGATGTCCACGTCGGCCTGCATATCATGCCAAAACTCGGCATCGTGAAGCTCCAGACTCCATTGGGCGCCATTGGGTAGCTTGTATCGCTCGCCATCGGCAGTGCGCGGATCGAGCTGGCATGCGTTCAGATAGATGGGCAGCTTGGGCACGGGACGGGTGCGTTTCGCTTGCTGTGCCACGAAACGGCGCCACTTGTAGTGGTTCAGGAGGCGGTCGAGGCGCCCCCGATCATTCACTCCATCCTGATACAACTCCTGCAAGCGCTTGGTGCCGCGTTCCAGTACATCGGCATTCCACTCGCTGTTCATTTGCTCCATCAACATCCGGTACACATCACCGCGCGCCGCCGTCAGGCCGAGCTCCAGCGCCCGCTCATAATGCGCCAGGGCTGACGCGGCGCGCTCCTGCTCCATGCCGGACTCGCGTTCATCCATTTTTCCGAGATAGCGGTGCGCCGCGGGGATATCCCGTTTCGCTGCCTTTTCAAATGCGGGCCGCGCCTCGTCGTAATTGCCGTCGATGTACATCAGCGCACCGTAATTGCTCCACGCCGCTGGCGTATCCTGCTCCTTGGCTTTGTTCAACCAGGTCAGCACCAGCTCATGCGTGATCAGAGGATCGCCCTTTTCATCCGAGTCGGAGTCGGAGTCGGAGTCGGAGTCGGTCGGGATCCCTGTTTGCCAGGCATAGGCTCGCAAATACTGCCTGCTGGCGGCGTCGACATCGCTCGCCTTGCCCGCAACTTCAAATGCTTTGGCGTAGTAGTCGCCGGATTTGCGGGCTTGGATCACGCGTTCGGCGACCTCCTCGCTTTTGTCCGGATCGGCCGGTTCGTAGGCCCGCCCCAGGTTGTAAAGAGTGGGCATTTTCAAACCCTTATCGAGGGCCTTCTGGAACTGTTCGATGGCTGCTTTGCGGTCGCCGGCATCCAGAGCCAGCACACCCAAATTATGCGTGGCGCGTACCGAACCGCGCGCCTCCGCCTTTCTGTAATAGCTGCGCGCCAGTTCCTGGTCTTTTTCCACGCCCAGGCCTTGGGCATACGATTTACCAAGCAGGAATAGGGCTTCAGCATCGCCGCCAGCGGCAGCGCGCGCGGCTTCCGGCTGGAAGTCGCTGTATCGCTTATCAAGGAGCGATTGCTCGAGTGGAGAGACTGGCGCCTGCGCCAAAGCGGAGGCAACGCAGCTGCTGAAAAGCAGGGTCGCGAGCAGACTGCGCGCATTATGGGCACGGCAAAGAAGGGACGGCATAGGCATGCGCAAAAGCCCGAATCTTATAACAATTTCATAACAAGCTTGTGTACTGGAAGAAGTCACCGCAGTGCGGCGCGGCGCGGCAATTTAGTTGACGGAATCACACTCCAGACGAATAATGCAAACCCTGTCAAAAAATTAATAAGTCCATGCGCCAGATATTTTTTAGAGTATTGCTCTCAGCGGTTGCCCTTACGCTTACCGCTTGCGCTGGCCCAGGCCAGGTCGTCGACCCGCGCACCTCGAATTTCCCCGCGAACAATGGCCTGGCGCTTGTTCGCGTCGTTACCAACACGCCGACGATCAGTTCCCAACTAGGCCTTGCAAACCAATGGGCCAACCTATATGTCCGCGATTCAAACGGAACCCAATTCCAGTTGCTATTGTCGGCGTCTGAGGGGCGCCGCAGCACCCAGGTCTTCAGCGGCTTCCTGCCGGAAGGAAAATATGAGCTAGAAGAACTGTTCTTTGCCATCAAACGTGCAGACCTTGGGCGACAGGGTCTTGCGTTCCAAGTGAAAGCAGGCCAGGTCACAAACCTCGGCAGCATCATTTACCAATCGACCGGCAACAATGGCTATGCCGTGATACGGAGCGGCAAAGACGATGGGCTGACGTCGATGCTTGCCGAGGAATTCCCCTTGTTGAGCAAGGAAAGCCAAACTAATCAGATCTCTTTCGAAGGATCCGCACTCGGCAAGGAGAATGCCCTTGGCAGCACATCATTGCATGTGGCCAGCAATTCGCCCCTGGTAAGCGGCGTGGGCAGCGCAACGACCGGCATCATGCAGGCGATTGCCGATAACCTCTCGGCGACGCAAGCGCTCGACACATGGAAAACGACCAGCGATCCTGTTGCGCGACTCAATCTGGCCAAAGCCAGCACCTATGCTTTAAACAGCGTCCGAGAGCTTCCCGGTGGAGAACTCATTGCCGCCAGCAACCTCGGGCAATTGCTTCTGCGTGAGCCCTCCGGCAAGTGGCTGCACATTAACGTTGGCGATGCACGCGAACTAACGGCCGTACATGCACGCGACCGAAAGAACATCTTTGTCGGTGGCGAGGAAGGTCAGCTCTACATGACCGCTGATGGCGGCACAAGCTGGCAACGCATGCCGTTTCCGATCCGCGCCAGTCTGATTCTGAATATTCAGGAGCACCTTGGGGAGTTGCTGGTGCTGAGCCTGGAGAAAAACGAATTTGTCCTGAGAAGCACCCGCGACCCGGCATCCGGATCATGGGCCGAATTGAAGCGCTTTGCAGTGAATAACCCGCAATTATTTACCGTCCACGCCAGCGTTCAAAACGTGGCTACGATCCATGGGAACAAGTACATTGTTGTCGTCCCCGATCAGGCATTGCAGATCCTCGATTTGAGCGCGCGAACCTGGCAAACCGTTGTGACCGGCGGGTGGTATCGCGATGTCAAAGCGGTCGACAATCAGATCTTGCTGGCAAGTGGCGGCCATCGGATCACGCCATTTACATCGACTGATTTCGGCTCAACCTGGAAGGAAGTGCCAGGCAGCTGCGCCGGACTGTACTCCCGTGTCGTTTCGATTGACTTCATCAACCCGCAGGATGGCTATATGCTTTGCGCTGCGAACGGCATGATGGCAGGCTCGACCAACCTTAAGAAGAGTAGCGACGGCGGCGCAAGCTGGCAAACCGTCGTCAAGGAAACGCCTGTGATGGCCAGCCAAATGCTGGCCACCAAACAGTTTATTCTCTATGTCGACATCATCAATCGCATTTACGTGAGCAAGGACGGCGGCGCAAGCTGGACGCAGGAACACGTGGCGAACTAAGGAGTGCCGCTCAAAGCCTCACAAAAATGAGGCTTTGGCATCGTCGGCGCTCCCTTGGCACCACTATTGGCCTAGGCAGATAATCTTGGTCGCATACTCATGGGCCGCCGACTTCTTCTTTGTGGCCCATGCAACCGCCTCCTGCGCCTCGGCAATTGTCATGACGGTCGCTTTGTCCTTGTTCTTGATAAAGGAGACGCCCTCAAAGGCGCCCTCTTTGCTGCGCATGACCCTGGCGAAAACTGGTGGTTTGGACGGATCGTTGATCTTATTCTGCTGAACCAGATACCGCTGGTCTTTGTTTTCCATATGTGCTGCCCTCCAATGCGAAAAGCCCAACCGTGAAGGCTGGGCTTTTCTTTATTCTGGCTCCCCGACCTGGACTCGAACCAGGGACCTGCGGATTAACAGTCCGTCGCTCTACCGACTGAGCTACCAGGGAAAAGAGGCCGCATTATATCGGCCTATTTGAAGTTTGCCTAGTCCCTGCAAATAGTTTTTTGCCGGGTTGGTAGCGAATCAGGATTTCTTCCCCATCCGGCGGTCGCAGACATCGACATTCCAAGAGCTTTGCCACAAGTGGTCAACGATATTGTCGCCCAGTTCCTGCCGCAATTTGATGTAAGTCGCAGGGTCGTTGGCACGGCATGCAAACGATGCGAACTTGTTACGGTTATACACCTGGTCCGGATAGCGCTGCAGGAGATCTTCAAAGCCGGCCTTCATCAATTTCCAGTCAGGGTCTCCAGCCCGGCCAAAGGTAATCGCTTCGTCACAATCGCAGTCGTCATACCAGAACAGCCGTGCATAGATTGTGTTGCCTTCGCTTCCCTTTGACAGGTTAAGTGCACGGCGCGCAAATCGATCGAAATCACCTGGTTTGCCCCCCCACTTGCGGTCCATCGAGAACGACATCGCAAAATGGATCTGCTGTGACGCCGGGAATGCCTTCACCGCTTCGGCATAGACAGATTCGACTTTGGCACGCGGCGCGCCCGCTTCGATCAGGGTTTTCAGCTTCAAGCTATGCCACAACGGACAGTTTCCCGCCAATGCTTTGCTTTCTTCCAGCCGTTCGAAAGCCTTGCCCATGCGCTCATGGAACAACTCCCACGCTTCCGGCGGCACCTTGTTGGCATAGTTACCACCGCGGCCATGCCATGCATATGACCGCCAATACATAATTTCGGCGAATGCCTGCGCGGCCGAATCACGGGATTGACTGCGCCATTCGATCAGCTTCGCGCCAATCTTGCGCCAGTCCCGCTTCTCACTGGTCAAACGGCTAAAAGTGGATTCGAACACCAACATTTCCGGTTGACCATCCGGCAAACGCGTATCGCGCGAACACAATGCCCGCATTACCTCGTCAAGGTCTTTGAAACGTTTTTCGTACCACATATCTTCGAGCGAAAGGCCGAGTGTGACCATGATGGCACCCATCGGGCAGTCCTTGCTAACCTTCAGATTCCAGCATGGCCGCCCCTTCAGTACAGGCGGCAGCACAGTCTCTCGTATGGCTGGGGCAGCGCTGTAGGCAGTGCCGGCAAAGCCAGTAAAGCCCAAGATGGCGATGGATAACAGGCGGATCAGGGAACGCATTTGAAACTCTCTACAAAAGCAAACCGGCCATTATCCCGAATTTTCCATAAGGAAATATATTCAATTGTCACCAAAAATGAAAAAAGCGGCCCGCAGGCCGCTTTGGATGGTGAAGCCGCGCGCTGGCGCGCCGGCTTCAGCCCGGGATCAGAACGAGCCCTTGAACTGCACGCCAAACTGGCGCGGCTCGTTGACGAAACCGGTCAGGTTGTTGAAGTCGATGGCGCCGGTGATGCGGCGCTGGTCGGTGATATTGCGTGCGAAGGCTGCGACTTCGTATTTGCCGCCGGACCAGTTGTAGCCCACGCGCAGGCCGCCTTCGGTCATCGGCGCGCCGGTGAATTCAACTGCTTCGTACAGGAAGAAGTTGACTTTCGAGCGGTAGGACCAGTCGGTCACCACGAACAGGTTGCCTTCCGCCAGCGGGTAGTTGTAGCGGGCGTTCAAGTTGACGATCCATTTCGGCGCCTGCGGCAGTGCGTTGCCGTCGATGACCACGCGGCCGGAGGCGTTGATCGGATCCTGCACGGTGCACTGGGCGCACTTGTTCACGGACAGCGAAGGATCGCGGATCTCGGTGAAGTTGTACGACGCGCTGGCCGATACCTTGAAGTCGTTGGTGATGAAGCCTTCGATTTCGCCTTCGATACCGCGGCCCTTGGTCTTGGCAGCGTTGACCAGCTTGGTGACGTTGGAATTGCCGCCGACCACGGTCAGCTGCTGGTTCTTCACATCGTAGTCGTACACGCTCAGGGTGGCGCGTGCGCGGCGGTTCCACAGGTCGGCCTTCACGCCGGCTTCGATCGAGGTGATGGTTTCAGCGTCGGCCACGGTGATCGGCACCGAAGTCGAGGCGGCGGCGATCGATGGCGCGCGGAAGCCGGTGGCGTAGCGGGCATAGGCGCTGACATCGTTGCTCAGCTTATAGGTGCCGCTCAGGTCCCAGTTGACCTTGTCCTTGGACTCGGAGACCGACTTCGGACCCACCAGGGTGGTGCCGATGGTTTCCAGGGTGTCGAAGTCCTTCTTGTCTTCGGTGTAGCGCAGGCCGCCGCGCAGGGTGAAGGCGTCGCTCACGGCGTAGTTCACGGAGCCGAACAGGGCCCAGGCCTCGTTCTTCTGCTGCGATTTCACACGCGTGGTGCGGGTGCCGGCAACATTGAAGTTATCCTGGCCGGCCACTGCCTTCTCGTCGAAGTAGTAGACGCCGGCCTGCCAGTTCATCGGGCCGGTGTATTTGGATTCGACGCGGAACTCCTGCGAGTACTGCTTGATGTCCGGCACGAAGGCTGCGGTTTCAACCTGGAATGGCACGGCCGGGAAGTCGGCCGGGTTGCCGCCGTCGATGTCGCCGCGCGAGTTGTACTTGGCCACGGTTTCGTAACCGGTGATCGAGTACAGCTTGTGCGCGCCCAGATCCCAGCTCATGCGCATGTTGGCGCCCTGGGTCTTCAGCTCCTGGCCTTCCTGGCCGTTGATCGCGATTTTCTCCGGATCGAAGCCGTCAACGAAGGTGTTGGTGCCCTTCTTGATGATGTTGGCGCGGAACAGGCGCGAGCTGCCGGTTGTCTTACGCTGGTGCACATTGAACAGGGTGTTGAACGTGCCGTTCGGCTGGTACAGCACTTGCACGCGCTCGGCGTGCTCGTTGTAGCCTTCCATCGCGTCTTTTTGACCGGTGAAGGTGTTATCGACGTAGTCGTCGCGGTGCTGGCGCAGGGTCGACACGCGCAGGGCCCACTCTTTCGACAGCGGCACGTTGGCGGCGGCTTCCAGGTTGACCGTGTTATTCGTTGCGTAGGAGACGTTGTAGAAGCCTTCCACACCGCGCAGGCTTGGCTTGGCCGATTCGAACTTGACCACGCCGGCCGGGGTGTTACGGCCGAACAGGGTGCCTTGCGGGCCGCGCAGCACTTCCACATTGGCCAGGTCGAACATCGGGTAACCCTTCAGGATCGGGTTCTCCTGCACCACGTCGTCGTAAATCAGGGAAACTGGCTGCGAAGCGAACACGGCGAAGTCGGCATTGCCGTAGCCACGGATGTAGAAGCGCGGGAAGACGCGGCCGGTCGACGACTCCACGTTCAGCGACGGGGTCTTGCCCGCCAGCACGCGGATATCCTGGCCGCCGGACAGCAGGATGTCCAGTTTTTCAGCCTTGATCGCGGACACGGACACCGGCACGTCGCGGATGTTTTCAGCGCGGCGCTGGGCGGTAACGGTCACGACTTCCATCTGGCCGGCTGGGGCCTGGGCGGCCTCCTGGGCCATGGCAGTCATTTGCACAATGGCCAGGCTTACCAGCACGTGCATCTTCGACAACTTCATCATTATATTTCCTTGTGGGCGGTTTGATGGATGTCCCCTATTCTCCCCACTGGTTGCGGTCTGGCGCCGCAAAATAGCGCGCATTATATACCCACTATAAGATTGCGCCACTATTCCTTGACCGTCAGTGTGCTACCAGTCGCGCCTGCGTAAAACACCACCAGCTTGAGCGGTCCCTTGCCCACATTGCGGCCGTTATGCAGGGTATTCACCACCTCCGCCAGCGCCTGGCCCGCCGCGAGGCGCTTGACCGAGCCGTCCTTCAGGCTCACTTCCAGTTCGCCCTCCAGGATGTAGCCGAACGATGCCACCGGGTGCAGGTGCCAGCCCGTTTCGCCGCCGGGCGCGATCTCGATCAGCAAGGACGTGATCTCCGCCTGCCCGCCCGGATAGGCCAGCGCAGCCCCATTCCAGCTGCTGCTCGCTTGCAGCAGCCTGGTGACTTTGACGGAAGCGGACTGGTCCAGCGCAACGGCAGGCTGGGCAGCAAAAAAAGCGGACGCGGCGACGACGGCGGTGCAGATTTTCATGGCTGGCTCCGGTTGGTTTATGCCACATGATAGATGCAGGTCAAAGCCCGATCAATAAAGCCTCCTAGACTGGCCTGATCCCCGCAACAAAAGGGGATTTCCGAACCCTAGGAGACCTCATGATGAAGAACTTTCCGCAAGAAATGAGCCATGCTTCCGGCGCCGCACTGGCGCTGGATAACACCCGCCTGCTCATTGCGCTGAAACAGCCGAAAGAACGCAGCGTTGTCGAACAATTCCTGCATAGCCTGGAGCTGTACCTGGAAGACGAGGTGGACGAAGGCATGGTGCCCGGTGAGCGCGTCAACCACACCAGGACGCGCTACTTCGTGCGCTCGCGCCGCCCGCTGGACGACGGCGCCTTGGCCAGGATCGAGGAAGCCGGCGCCCCGCTCGGATTGGACTGGATTGGGCCGGTCTACCGCCAGGCTGGCCAGCGCGGCCGCCGCGCCCTGATGTCGCCCCTGCCCCATGTGGCCGTGATCAAGCTGCGCCAGCCACGCGACACGGCCGCCCAACTGCCGGAGGGCCTGGGCAGCAAGGGGGCGGCCGAGCCGGTGATCCAGGAAGTGCTGGAGAAATCGCGCTACCTGAACGGCCACCGCTACTTCCAGATTTCGAATGTCAAGGACATCAACGCCTACCAGCTGCGCGAGCGCCTGCGCCAGATGCCCAACGCCCCCATCGCCGATTTCCAGTTCGAGACCATGCCCCTGCTGACACCGACGTCGATCGCGCCCAACGATACCCTGTTCCCGCAGCAATGGGATATGACGCGTATCGAAGCGGGCGGCGCCGGCACCACCGGCTGGGACATCACGACCGGTGCTGCCACCACGGTCATCTGCGTACTCGATGAAGGCTGCGACCTGAGCCACCCCGACCTGCGCTTCTCGGCGCCCGGCATCAACCTTGGCACCATGAGCGGCGACGGCTCGCCCACCGGCAACCATGGCACGGCCTGCGCCGGCATCGTGGCCGCCACCTATAACAATGGCACCGGCGTCACCGGCGTGGCGGGCGACGCGCGCATCCTGCCGGTGGCCTTCGACGCCTGGACCGATGTCGAAGTGGCCAACGGCATCAACTACGCCTCCGCCAACGGCGCCAGCGTGATCAGCATGAGCTTCGGCTGGAATGGCTGGAGTACGGCCATCATCGATCCGGCCATCCAGGCGGCCTTCAACAACGACCTGGTGATGTGCGTGGCCACCCACAATTACAACGGCCCGATCACCTACCCGGCCACCAACGCGCTGGTGATCGCGGTCGGCGCCTCCGACGAAATCGACAACCGCAAGACGCCGATGAGCCCGGACGGCGAACCCTGGGGCTCGAACTTCGGGCCGCAGATCTCCGTGGTCTCGCCAGGCGTGCATATCCCCACCACCGACATCCATGGTGGCGACGGCTACAACTCCGGCGATTACGACCTGGTCTTCAATGGCACGTCCTCCGCCACGCCGCACGTGGCCGGCCTGGCGGGCCTGATCCGCAGCGTCTATCCAACGCTGGACAACCTGCAGGTGCGCGCCCATATCGAGCGCACGGCGCAAAAGGTCGGCGCGGTCGCCTATGCCGATACCGCAGGCAAGGCCAACGGCAGCTGGAACCAGGAAATGGGCTACGGCCGCATCAACGTGTTCCGCGCACTGGACGAAGCGGACGTGATGATCAAGGATGCCCCCGCCGACAACGGCGCCGAGCCTTTCACCGGCGGCAATTTCTGGGACTTCTCGGACATCGTGGTGCGCATCAACGACGACAACGTCTTCGTGCCCAGCGACCCCTTGCAATCGAAGAACGTGGAGCGCGGCCAGGCCAACTATATTTACGTGCGCGTCACCAACAAGGGCGCGCGCGACGCGCGCAACGTCACGGTCAGCACCCGCATCACGCCCTACGTCGGGCTGCAGTTCGTCTACCCGCCCGACTGGAACCAGGTGGACGCCATGCACGTCAGCCCAACCGGCATCACCACCAGTTTTGCCAGCGTGCCGGCCGGCGGCACGGTGCTGGCCAAGTTCCGCATCGAAGCGTCGCAGACGGAAGACCTGTACGGCTGGGTGGCCAACCATCCCTGGCACCCCTGCCTGCTGGCCGTGGTCAATTCGGACAACGATTACGCCTTCGCCACGGCGCCCTTGACAAGCGATCCGATCAGCGCGCGCCTCAACAACCTGGCACAGCGCAACCTGTCGGTGATCGATGTCCTGCCCAACGCCAGCGCCGCCTTCCCGTTCGTGGCGGGCAGCCGCTACAACCGCGAGACCCGCATGACGCTGTTGATCGACCGCAGCCACCTGCCGGCCACGATGCCGCTCACCCTGTCGCTGGACGAGGAGGGCTCCGCCTTCCCGGCCATCGATTTTGAACACCAGGTTGACCCGATGCCCGGCCCGACGCAAGGCGGCGACGACATGGGCAAAGACTGCGGCCTGGTCTTCCTGGACGACACCCGCGTCAAGACCCGCTTTGGCTGCTGCTGCGGCATCCTGACGCTGGCCAAGGGCTCGCACTTCGACTGTCCGCCACAGCGCAGCCTCGGCGATGTCAAGGTGGAAGGCGGCGACGTCGTCCTGCGCAACGGCAAGCGCTACGTCGAGATCCGGCAATCGGTGGTCAGGGTCACCATGGAGAAAGCGCCGGCCATGATGTATCCGCTGGCCCTGCAGACCCGCATTCCGGCCGATGCGCAGGCGGCGGCGCAATACCAGATCAACGTGGCGCAGCTGAATGAACAGGGCACGGCGGTCGGCGGCGCGTCAATGGTCTATCACGTGGCTTAGAGTTCCCCACCCGGTTTCGCGCCGCCGGAACCGGGTTTCGTCGCATCGCGGTGGCGCCCACGGCGCCGGCTCCGTAGTCTCGCAGCATCAACAACGACTACGGAGCACACCATGAAACCTTCCATCCTCTCCTTTTCCTTCGCCTCTGCCTTCGCCTTTGCCTGCGGCAGCGCCTACGCCGCCCCCGCCCCCGGCAACGACGGCGCAAGCTACGCCGCCGCGCGCCAGCAATTCATCAGCGGTTCCGCCGGCGATGCCTCGGCGCGCGATGCATCGATCGACGCGTTCGAAAAGCTGGCCGGCAGCCAGCCAGGCAACCCGGTCTACCTGGCTTACCAGGGCGCCGGCATCGCCATGCGCGGCCGCGACGCCAGCATGCCCTGGGAGAAAATGAAGTTCGCCGAAAAAGGGGCAGACATGGTGGAGAAAGCCGTATCGCTGCTGGCGCCGGAACATGACACTCTGCTGGTAAATGGCGAACCGGCCAGCATTGTCACCCGCATGGTGGCCGCCAACACCCTGCTCGCCCTGCCCGACTTCATGCACCGCCGCGCCATGGGCAAACGCGCACTGCAAGGGGCGCTGGATTCGCAAGCGCTGGCGCAGGCGCCAGCCCCACTGCGCGCGAGCGTGTTTTCCGCCGCCGCGCGCGTGGCAGCCGAGGAAAAACGCGGCGCCGACGAAATCGGCTACCTGCGCCAGGTGGTCGCCACACAGGCGGCGACGCCGCCGGTTGCCAAGGCAGCGGCCCGCCTGAAGGAGCTGGGCCAATGAGAGCCGCCGAACCCCTCCTGTCCCTGCAGGGCGCCAGCAAATCCTACACGCTGGGAAGCAACGTGATCCGCGCCCTGCAAGCGGTCGACCTGGCGCTGGTGCGCGGCGAGATCCCCGCCGTCACCGGCCCGTCTGGCAGCGGCAAAAGCACCCTGCTCAATCTGTGCGGCTTGCTGGACACGGCCGATGAGGGAGAACTGCTGTTCGACGGCGAGCCGCTGCCGCGCGGCGACGAAGCGCGCCGTACCAGCTTGCGACGCCAGGCTATCGGCTTCGTCTTCCAGGGCTTCAACCTGGTACCGGTGATGACGGCGCACGACAATATCGACTACCCGCTCTACCTGCTCGGCATTCCGGCCGCCGAACGCCGCCAGCGGGTGACGGAAGCCCTGGCACGCGTCGGCCTGGCCGAACTGGGCGCCCACAGGCCGGACCAGCTGTCCGGCGGCCAGCGCCAACGTGTCGCCATCGCCCGCGCCATCGTCAAGCGCCCGCGCCTGGTGATCGCCGACGAACCCACCGCCAACCTGGATGCGCAGACCGCGGCCCAGATCATCGCCCTAATGCGCGCCCTGGCGCACGACGACGGCACCACGTTCCTCGTCGCCACCCATGACGAGCGCGTGCTGCCGCATTGCGACCGCGCGCTGATGCTGGACGACGGCGTATTGAAAGGAGCTTGCCATGCGCATTGATTTCAAATGGCTGTCCCTGGCCTGCCGCAACACCATGCGCAACCGCCGCCGTTCGCTGGTCACCGTGGCGATCGCCGCCACCGGAACGGCGGCGGCACTGCTGGGCGGCGGTTTCGCCCTGCACACCTATGCATCGCTGGCCCAGGCCAGCGCGCGCGACACCGGCCACCTCGTGCTGGCCGCACCAGGCCAGTTCGAGGGCAACGACAATATGCCACTGGAACACGGCCTGTCGGGCCGCGCCGAACTGACCCGCGCACTGCTGGCGCATCCGCAAGTCAACCGCGTGCTGCCGCGGCTGCAGTTCTCCGGTCTGGTGAGCAACGGCGACAAGAGCGAAATCTTTCTCGGCACCGGCGTCGACGCGCGCCAGGAATTCCTGGTCAAAGGCCCCTTCATGAAAGTGGAGGAAGGAACGCTGCTGGAGGCCGACGGCGGCGCCGCGGTGCCGCACCGCCCCGGCATCGTCATCGGCAAAGGGCTGGCCCATATCCTCAACGCCAAACCCGGCAGCTCGCTCACCCTGATGTCCACTACCACCGCCGGCAGCCTGAATGCCATCGACGTCACCGTGACGGGTGTCGTCAGCAGCGGCATCGCCGACATCGATAAACGCCTCGCCATGGTCGACCTGGCGACTGCGCAGGAGCTGCTGGTCTCCGACAAGGTCAGCTACCTAAGCGTCTACCTTGACGACCTCGATCAGAGCGAGGCGCTGGGCGCGGCCTGGCGCAAGCAATACGCCGGCAGGCTCGAAGTGCGCACCTGGCTCGAACAGGCCCTGTTCTACCAAAGCGTCAAAGGCCTGTACAACCGCATCTTCGGCTTCCTCGGTGTGATCGTGCTGGTGATCATCCTGTTCGCCATCACCAACACCCTCTCGATGGCAGTGCTGGAGCGCACCCGCGAAATCGGCACCCTGCGCGCCATGGGCACCTCGCCGGGCGAAGTCGCCCGTCTGTTCACGCTGGAAGGCCTGGTACTGGGCGGCGGCGGCGCCCTGCTCGGCATGGCCGTTGCAGCCGGCGTGGCGATGGCCTTGCTGGTACTTGGCATCCAGATGCCGCCGCCGCCCGGACGCACCAGCGGCTACCCGCTGGTCGTCGAAGTCTCGCCCGCCATGTACGCCTGCGCCGCACTGGCCGTCACATTGCTCGCAGCCCTGGCCTCGCTGTTCGTCAGCCGCAAGGCCGCCAATCAATCTGTTGTGGAGGCACTCGCCCATGTTTAAAACCTTGATCTCCGCCGCCCTAGCGGTGGCATGCGGCGGCGCCGCGGCGCAGGACATCGATGCAATCCTGCGCAAGGCCGATTCTTTCCGCCTGCGCGACGCCTCCTCGCAGGTGGACACGCTGGTGCAGACCTTCAAGGACGGCAAGCAGGATAAGGAAAAGCGCTACCAGGTGCTGGTCCGCCCGGGCGGCAAGGCCCTGATCCTGTTCCGCTCTCCCGGCGAAGCGGGCCAGAAGGTGCTGATGTCCGGCGACGATTTCTGGATGCAGCTGCCCGGCAGCGCACGTCCCATCCGCATCACGCCGCTGCAAAAACTGCTCGGCGACGCCTCGACCGGCGACATCGCGACAATGACCTGGTCGGGCGACTACAAAGGCAGCGTGTCGCGCGAAGTGGAAGTGGACGGCGTGGCCTGCATCGAGCTGGAACTTGCCGCCACCCGCAAAACGCTCAGCTACCAGCGCGTGGTACTGCAGCTTGCCAAATCCGACCATCACCCGGTGCATGCCGACCTGTATGCCAGCTCCAACAAACGCCTCAAACAGGCGCGCTTCGCGCCTGGCCGCATGGTGCTGGTGGACGAGATCAATACCGGGCGCGAAACGGTGGTGACCACGCTCGCCAGCAAGCCGCGCCAGTTCGGCGACGAGTTGTTCAACCCGATGTACCTGGACCGCTCGGATGCTGCGCCTTAAGCTGCTTGGCGCCGCGATCCTGGCCGGCATCGCGGCGGCACCCGGCGTGGCCTTGGCGGGCGACCTGGTCGCCAATATCCGCGCCCAGCTCGGCAGCCAATCGCTGCAGGCGGGGGAGCTGCGCTGGCAAGATGGCCCGCTGCGCGCCGTGCTGACGGCAACGCGCGTTGATGGCGGCAACGTGCGCCTGCGCCTCAACGAACTTTCCTACGACAGCCCGCTGGCGGGCGGCTTCCTGAGCGCGGGCAAAAAAGTCATGAGCTGGGACGTCGGCTACGCCTTCCGCCCGCTCGACGTGGTCCAACGCGAAGACCGGCGCGCATTGAATCCGCTGGCACTGGACGGCATCCCCATGCTGGCGTGGGAACACTTTAACGCCGACAGCGCCACCACCGTCGTCTGGGCCAACCCGGGCCGGGGAAGCGCCGCCAGCGCCAGCGATCAGCGCCACGACGAGGCCATCGCTGTCCGCCAATACAGGCAGCGCGGGGCGCGCGACGAATACGGCGTACTGCGCCTCTCCCGGCGCAACGGCATCGAGGCCGGCCTCTCATTCTCGCAGGTCGCCAGCGACGCTCTCGAACTGCACGCGTCACTGCTGTGGCAGCAGCATCCGCAGCATGGCGGCAAGGCATTGGCGGGCTTCACCTGGACCACGGAAAGCAAGTTCTCCGTGCTGGGCGAAGCGTGGACCGACCGCAGCGCCCCGCCCAGGCAGCAAGGCAACCAGCTGCTGCGCGCCTCGCAGTATTTCGACGATGTGGAAGTATCGGCCGACATGCTGTGGCAGCCCCAGGCAGGCAGCCGGATTGGCACCCTATCGGGCAGCTGGAAAACCGGCCCCTGGGTGCTCAGCGCCAGCTATCGCCATTTTGCCGGGCCGGCCGGCCGCTATGCCCGCAACGTCGCCCTGGCCAGCCTCCAGCGCGGGTTCTGAATCACATCTGGCGGAACAGGTGCGCATACAGTGGCGAAACACGCAGCCTCTCGGGACGTCCGCGCAAGGATAGCGACATCTTGCCGCCCTCTTCGCGCAAGGCGCTCAGCACACAGGAAGAATTGACGATGGTGCCGCGATGCACCTGCCAGAACTGCTGCGCGTCGAGCTGCGGCATCAGCTCCTTGAGGCTCATGCGGATCAGCACTTCGCTTTCGGCCGTCACCACATTCACATACTTGTCGGCGGCTTCGAAATACACCACGTCCGCCACCGGCACCATGCGCACCTGGTTGCCGACCGCGGCGCGGATCACGCTTAAGCGCTGCGCGGCCATCGGCACGCCGAGCGCCCGCAGCTGCGCCGCCAGGCCTTCCAGCCCGCCAGCGGCCGGCTGATCCTGCAAACGCTGGCGCAGGCGCGCCACGGTGCGCGCCAGGCGCTCGTCGCTCACCGGCTTCAGCACATAGTCCGCCGCCTCCCGCTCGAATGCCTGCACCGCGTATTCGTCGTACGCGGTCACAAAAACGACCTGCGGGAACGGCGCCGGTCCGGCCCACGCATCAACCAGTTCTTCGGCGACATCCAGCCCCGACTTGCCGGGCATTTTGATGTCGAGGAACAGCACCTGCGGCTGCAAGGCGGCAGCCTGCGCCAAGGCCTCGATGCCGTTGGCGCAAGTCGCCACGATGGAAAGTTCAGGCCATTGGCGGCGCAATGCCGCCGTCAGGGTCGCGGCCAGGATTGGTTCGTCTTCGGCAATCAGTGCAGTAATCATGGCAAATAAATGCGTGCGGTAGCGCCCTGCGGCGCCGCTTCAAGGGAGAGGGAGGCGTGTTCGCCGTACAGGGCGGCAATGCGCTCGCGGACATTGGCCAGGCCCAGGCCAGTGCCCGGTTTGCCCGGACCGGCGTCGAGTCCGCGCCCGGAATCGGAGACCAGCAATTCCAGGCCGCCATCCAGCGCACGCGCAGCCACCTGGATATGGCCGCCATTCACATTCGGCTCCACGCCGTGGGCGATCGCATTCTCAACCAGCGGCTGCAGGAGCATGGGCGGCAATTCGGTGTTGCGCAGCGCATCCGGCAGCTCCAATGCAAAGCTCAGCCGCGCGCCCATGCGTACCGACATCAGGCCGAGATAGGCCTCCAGCAGCGCAAATTCCTGCCCAAGGGTTGTGCGCTCGGCGCGTGCCGCGCTCAACGTGGCGCGTAGGTAGATGATCAGCTGGTCCAGCATGGTTTGCGCACGGCTAGGATCCAGCGCAATCAGGCCCTGTAGATTGGCCAGCGTGTTGAATAGCATATGCGGCTCGATCTGCGCCTGCAGCAATTGCAATTGCGCTTGCAGCGCCTGCCGTTCGACTGCCTCGGCACGCGCCTTTTCCATGGCGGCCTCGGCACGCGCCTTCGACAGCCTTTCGCGGCTGGCGAAGAATAAGGTCGCAGCGCCGGTGGCAAACACGGTGAACAGCAAGGCGCTGATGCCGCGCTCCCCGCCAAAATAGCGCAGGATGTCGGTTTCGATGCCCAACAGCCATGCCGCCAATTGCGAACCGAGAAATACGCCGGAGAACACGCCGACCGCCATCACCGGCAAGAAAAAAAGCCAATTGAAATTTTTCTGCCGCCGGAACATGAACCTCGCAACATCGATCAGCAGCCAGGTGGCAGTGCCGATGCACATCGAAGTCAGGAGATTGCGCCCGAACTGGCGCCCGCCGCCGAACACATAGGTGATCAGGACTGCGCACAGGACGTTGAAAGCCGCGACATACATGCCGTCGACGGCAAGGTGGCGCAGGGAGAACTGGGAATGACGAGGGATTGTTTGCATGGCAAGCATTTTCGCCCTACGGGCGCCTGCCATGCAAATATTTTGCGACGAAACCGCGCCGGGACGACGCGAAACCGCCTTAGGCCAGCGCTTCCTTGGCCGCTTCTTCCGGCGTCAAGCCGTCATAGAACAGGTCCGTGAACCATTCGACCTGTTCTTCGATATGGTCCTGCGCCTGTTCCACCGTAGCGCCGCCCTTCACAAGGAAGCCTTCCACCTCGATGCACCACTGAATCAGTTCCAGGGTTTCCGGATCGAGTTCTTCTTTCTTTTTTGCCATGTCATTCTCCCACGTAAAGCACAAAGCCCAACCAAAAGGCTGGGCTCCTGATAATTCCGACCTGATACCAGTGCAGTATACCCGCTGCCGCGCCCCCGCCGTCAATATCTGGTCTTGCAGGTGCTGGTTAGCGCCAGCATACCGATGATTCCCTTCAATTCGTCGCACCCATTTTATTGGTGTACGCCGCCAGCTCCCATTCGTCGCGGTTAAAGGTGCGGCCCATCCAATCAGTGTCCTGATATTCCAGCTTGACGAAATTGTTGACGGCGGGGACATACCACAGCGTCTCGGTCAGCTTTCCGCTGCCGCTCGTGGTACCGACTTCCCGCCCTTGATAGTACGCGGTCACAACAATCTTCATCGCATCAAACTCGCCGGCCTGCACTTTGATCTTTTCCCAGCCCACGGCCTTGCCTTTAACCTGGTAGCGCCAGCGCTTGCCCACCGTAGGATTATCGCCGGTCGCCTCGCTGCTCCACTCCTTGCCCGGTTCAAGCGGGAAAGCGTAGCGCACGAATGCCGGGGCGAAGTGCATCTTGCCGCGGTCGACAGGATTCATGTCGCGGCTGAAGCGCTGTTGCGAGACCAAGGCACCGCTGGCGGCACGCTTGATGTCCACCTGGATACCGCTGTCATCGACGGCCGTCACTTCCATGCGATTCAGATTGCCCGGCTGCTTTTTCCAGACGTCGATGTACTGGTAAGTCCAGCTGTCGCCGACCGCCACATCCGGCGCACCGACGGGCGCATGTACCTCGGCTGCCAGCACGGAACCGGATAGAAGCAGACTTACGGCCACTACGGTGCTGCTCAAAAGACGCTGCATAGTAACTCTCCTGATTTTGCCGCGCGGCCGGCCATGCACGGCCGCGCAAGGGGACTAAAACGGATTAAGGTTGCCGTTGAATTCAAACGGCGCCATCACAATCTTGCCAACTTTACCACACAACAAACTCAAGCGGTCAGGGCCGGACCAGCGTCGGCGAGCCGCTAGTTCAGGTCTAGATACTTCACGGCAGTCGGCGTAAACAGCCATACTTTTCGCTCCCCCAAGCGCATCAGTGCACCCCGAAGTTCCAGCGGGACATCCTGCACCTTCCAAGTCTTCCCAGCGTCCAGGCTGTAATGGATTTGCTCCGCGAAATTTCCATGAACAATCCTGGATTTGGGATCCCAGGTCTGAATAGCGATAACGGTCTGCGAAGTTTGAAGCGCTCCGATCGACACGCCGTTCGATTGCCAGATCAATTTAGCCGGCGTGGCATCGCCAAGGGAGGATACAAAAAATAGTCCGAAATTTCTCGGGGGAATTGAACCATCTACGGCATTCAGGCGCACCAGGTAGCCCGCTCCGAAGTTCAGAATCCGCGCGTCGTAGCGAGGATTCCAAGCGTCGGTACGGATAGTGGTCTTGAATTCTTCTGTCTTTTTGTCGCCCGGCCTGAAGCGGGACAGCACAACAAACTCTCCCGGTTGATTAGGCAAACCAACGATCGTGTCGCCCTCCGCCGAAATACCGTTGATGTCTTGAATCCCTGCCCATTCCCCCGTTAACAATGACCACGACTGGCCGCCATCCGATGTGGCATGGATCGCCACATCGGTCCACTTATCGTGCGCGAGCTTACTTGACGCCAGGATGAAACGCGAAGCGGTCTGCGGAATCAGGCGGCACAGTCCCCCCAGTTCATCGCAAGACACTGGAGTATTTAACTTTGCCCAGCTTTTACCTTTGTCCTTACTGAAGACGAAGCCTGCGTGATCAGGGTTAAGGTTTGAAGGCCTGAATTTATCGCTTTCTGCGATGATGATCTGCTCATTCGCAAAAAACGGCGCGACCACCCGATCGTTCGGAACATGGGCAACTTCCGCACAAACACCCTTGTCTATGTCCTGGCATGACAACACCGGATTTTGACAAGCCGGACCCGTCGCGAGCCACCGCATATTGAGGCCGATGAGTAGGGATTCGCCGTTGACAAAGGGACGAATTACCTCGCGGGCTCGAAGATCCTTGTGATAGGACGCCAATATTCCCGCCCATTCCGAAGCTGGGACTCCCTGCTCCTGCAGCAGCTTCTTCATTTCATTTAATGCGAAGTTCCCGCATGCCGCATATTCAGCGGTAAAGTGAGGGAATGTGTAGGCAGCTTTCCAGGCGTCGCCCTCCTTTGCCATCAAGTTCGACGTGGCTAGCATGCAAAGCACAGCAATGCCTGCGTAAAGTTTGTTCATAACGCCCACTCCTTGATGGTGAAATCGCACAGGCCAGCGCTGCGCGCGTATTACTTCGTGCCTGACGAATTTTAAGGCATTGCGCAAATGAGTCGTCACCGCAAAGCAAAAAGCCCAACCGGTTAAGGCTGGGCTTTTCTGTATTCCGGCTCCCCGGCCTGGACTCGAACCGGGGAGCTGCGGATTAACAATCAACAGGCCCGCATTGCAAATCACAGCGGGTCAATCACCTTGACTACCAATCACACCATCTGCCGGCACGAATCCCCAGTTGCGGCTGTCGTCACAATCGTCGCGGTTATCGCCCATCACGAAGTAGTGGCCCTCGGGGACCTTGCACTCCAGGCTCGCTTCTGTCTGGACACAGGCTCCGCGTATTGGAATTTTCATCATGAGCGTAGACTCTTCCTTCCGTTCCGCATTGACCAGGGTATCGAAGCTGACGCCGTCGAGCTGATTGCTGTAGCGCTCCCTGTGATCGCCAAACGGTAAGTCGAGATAGTCTTCGCGCCGCCCCACACGGGTTTCCTTCCCATTTACAAGCAGATGCTTGGCGCTGTATGTAATACGATCGCCCGGCAGGCCAACTACCCGGCTTATGCGCTCATAGCCCTGATCAAGCGCGAATTTGAATAGGATGATTTCGCCTCTGCGCAACTCATTCGGTCGTTTCTTCACCAAAATATGAACCTCTTGCCTCATCGTCGGCAGCATGTCGGTGGAGGGGATCCAATATGGCTCGTATAGAAAAATCCTTACGGATGCCACGACTCCATATGCGCAAGCCGCAATGCCGGCCAGGTTGAACCAGCGCGCAAACCAAGGCTGCATGCCGCCTTTCGCCGAATTAGCGCACCTGAAGGCCACCACCGGCCCCGCAAGCCAATAGGCAAAGCGGAGGAAATCATTGTCAGAATGCCCGGTAATGCTGAACATAAACGCCAGGCAGATCGCGAAAAATGCAGCCACAAACGACAGGGCTAACTTCCCTCGCCCCACATACAGCAAGGCAATCGGGCCGGAAAAAAGGCCCAGCAAGGCTGCGATCGCTGGCCTTGGTTTCCAGTTCATTGCAGCAGCCCGATACAGTCCAAGGCAAATGATCTTGCTCGGGTAATTCTGTTTTCCATATGTGTGCGCGCAAATGCGAAAAGCCCAACCTCGGAAGGCTGGGCTTTTCTATGTTCTGGCTCCCCGACCTGGACTCGAACCAGGGACCTGCGGATTAACAGTCCGTCGCTCTACCGACTGAGCTATCAGGGAAAAGAGGCAATATTATAACTGCCGTTTTTGCTTTTGCAAAGCCTATTTTAGATCACATGCCGAGGGACTTCAAAAGTTCGTCAGCGTCGTCGTCCGCCGTGGAAGTGGCAGCCGGCGCGGTGGCTGCTTTGTGAGCGGCTTGCTCGCGCTCCAGCAGTGCATCCGGATCTTCCACTTCAGTCTTCTCGAAGTCGTGCAGCTTGATGAATTCGGTGCGGTCGATCGCCAGCTCGAGGTAGAAGATATTGTTGCGCTCGGTGAAGAAGGAGACGCGGCGCATTTCCGGACGGTCCAGCGGGGTATCCACGCTCAGCGTTATCTGCTTACTCAGCACCAGCATCTTTGGCTGATTCTGGGTGATATTCGTATGCAGTTCGCTGCGCACCTTGCCAGTGAAGTCGCCGACAATCTGGTTCATCAGCTCGCCCATGATGTTCGCTACCTCGTCCGACGTAAAGGAGCTGGCCAGCTCCGACTTCGGCATGCCCATGCTGAGCATATAGCGCTCATAGATTTCCATCGCCGCGTCAGCCGCGAAGTTCAGCACGACCAAGCCGGTAAAGCCACCATCGAACAGTACGAAACAGCCGATATCGGGTTTCAGGCCAACTTTGGTGATGCGCTGAACCATGGCCGAGTAGGTAATCCGGCTTTGCGAGGCCAGGTTCAACACGCGGATGACCGACGAGCAAAGGGTAGTCAGCAGGTCTTCGGTGCCATACACCACCTGCTCTTCTTTTGTAATCATTCTGCTAACGCTCCGGATTATGTCGATTGAACCTGTGGGATACCTTGAAGAATAACTGATTCCACCCCAAAAGCAAAAAGCTTGTGTTCATTCCGGTAATATCTTTTGGCATCCCCGCAAGTCGCTGGGATGGCCATACAAGCTTATCACTGTGTTATCGTTGCCGCATGAAAAATATCTTTGCCGCCCTCGCCCTGGCTTTTGTCGCCGCAGCCCCTGCCCACGCCGACCGCGCCGCGGAGCTTGATCGCCTCGCCAAGCGTTATCACGAACTCGGCCAACTCGATGGCTCGGTCCTGGTCGCCGACCACGGCAAGGTGATCTACCACCGCGCTTTCGGCCTCGCCAACCGCGAATGGCAAATGCCGCATACGACGGATACCGTATTCCGCGTCGCCTCTCTGAGCAAGCAGTTCACTGCCACGCTGATCATGCAACTGGCTGAACAGGGCAAGCTGCGCCTGGACGACAAGATTGGACACTACGTGCCCGAGCTGAATTCGGACATCGGCAATCGGGTCACGCTGCACCAATTGCTGAACCACACCTCGGGCATCGTCGACTACGCGAACTTCCCCGGCTTCTGGGCCAACCGCCTCGGCGAGAAAGTGCCCAAGGCGGACTTCCTGGCCATCATGAACCGCCCGCTGGAATTCGAACCGGGCACGCAAGGCCACTACAGCAGTTCGAACTACACGCTGCTGGGCTGGGTCATCGAACAACAAACCGGCAAAACCTACAGCGAAGCCCTGGACAGCATGATCCTGCGCCCGCTCGGCATGCAGCGCACCGCCTATGACGCACCGGACCGCATCATTCCGCGCAAGGCCTCCGGCTATATGCGCGTGATAGGCGACTACCGCCCGGCCGATCCGCTCTGGATTCCCAATCTCGGCGCGGGCGGCGGCATTGCCAGCACCACTGGCGATTTTTTCAAGCTTGACCGCGCGCTGGCGGGCGACACCCTGCTCAAGCCCGAATCGAAGCGCCTGATGTTCACCCCCTACATCAAGGACGACGTGTGGGGCGACCTCGGTTATGGCTACGGCTGGCTGATCGGGACGCGCACCATTGCTGGCAAACCGCGCCTGGTGCATGAACACGGCGGCAACGGCAACGGCTTCCGCACGCTGGTCACGCGCTACCCGGAAGATGGGGCACTGGTCGTCATTTTCCTCAACGAAGGCAATGGCAACAAGGGGCCGGAGATTTACCGCATGCGCAGCGACTTCAGCGACACCCTCTTCGGCAAAACCGTCGCGCTGCCCAAACCCTTCTTGCATGAACTGCTGGCGGCGGAAATCCGCAGCGCCGGCGATGAGGCAGCACTGGCCCGCTTTGACACCCTGCTCGCGCGCAGCGGTAAACCGGAAAGCGGCGATAGCCTGAATACGCTGGCTTACCAGTACGCCCAAGCCGGCCAGCCCGGCACCGGCATCGCCATTCTCAAGCGCGCCAGCGCCCTGTTCCCGCAGGACGGCAACCTGCACGACTCGATGGGCGAGCTTTACCTGATGACGGGCGACAAGACCAACGCCGCGACCGCCTACCGGCGCGCCATACAACTCGACCCATCCAACAACAACGCCAAGGAAATGCTGCAGAAGGCCTTGCAACCCTGACGCCAGCGCAGCGCATCGCCCAACGCGTTTGCCATTTGGCATTTAGCAAACCTTAACCATGACATTTAGGCAACGCAATATTGTCTGCATTGCACATTTACAACAACTCCTGGAGTGACTCAATGCGGCCTGTTCTCGCCATCTGCCTCATCACCACCGCCCTGCCTGCCTGTGCGGCCGACCTTTCCGCCGCGATAGACGCTACCGTGCGGCCGATGTTCAACACCGGCACGCCCGGCGCCTCGGTCATCGTCCTCAAGAACGGCCAGACAGTCTTCCGCCAGGCCTATGGCATGGCAGACCTGGACAAGAAACAGGCTGCCACGCCGGACATGGCATTCCGCCTCGGTTCAATTACCAAGCAGTTCACTGCCACCGCCATCCTCATGCTGGCCGAACAAGGCAAACTGAAGACCAGCGACGATATCCGCAAATACCTGCCCGGCTTCCCGGACAAGGGTAAGACCATCACGATCGAGCATCTCCTGACCCACACCTCAGGCATCCCCAGCTTTACAGGGCAACTGCACTACCAGGCCAATATGGCCAAGGACATGACGGTCGACGGCATGATCGCCACGTTCCAGGACCTGCCGCTCGAGTTCACGCCGGGCGAACGCTTCGCCTACAACAACTCGGGCTACTTCCTGCTTGGCGCGATTATCGAAAAAGTCTCCGGCATGCCCTATGCCGACTTTGTGGCGGCCCGCATCTTCACGCCGCTGCACATGCGGCACACGGCCTATGAAGGGCATCAGCGCGGCAAGGTGGCGCAGGTACAAGGCTACAGCCACACGGACGGGAAATTCGCTCCCGCAACCCCGCTCAGCATGACGCAGCCGTACGCCGCCGGCGCCCTGGTATCGACCGTGGACGACCTGGCACGGTGGGAGCACGCCATCGCTGCGCATAAACTGATTTCGCAAGCCAGCTGGAAGCAGGCATTCACGCCGTATACGCTGGCTGGCGGCAAGTCCACCGGCTACGGCTATGGCTGGGAAATCGGGACGCTGCAAGGCTCGCCCACCATCGCCCATGGTGGCGGTATCAATGGCTTCGCCACGCACGGCGTGCGCCTGCCGGCGGAAGGCGTGTATGTGGCAGTGCTGACCAATAGCGACAGCGGCCTTCCTTCGCCGGAATATGTGGCCTCGAAAGTGGCCGCCATCGCGATCGGCAAGCCCTTCGTGGAGCGCAAGGCCATCGAACTCGACGAACAAGCGCTCGACGCATTTGTGGGGACGTACAAGGTGGATGAGAAGAATAACCGGCTCGTCACGCGCGAAGGCAAACGCCTGTATATCCAGCGCACCGGCGGCTCACGCCGCGAACTCGCCGCCTATTCGAGCAACGGCTTCTTCACGCCCGGCGGCCTGATAGAGGTCAGCTTCAAGCAGGACAAGTCCGGCAAGGTCGAGAGCCTGATGCTGACTGGCGCAGGACAGGAATCCATCAGCCCGCGCACCAATGACGCACCTCCCGCCCAGCGCCCCGAGGCGACACTGGCGCCGGGCGTGTTTGAAGCCTACATTGGCCGCTATGAACTGGCGCCAGGCTTTATCCTCGCCGTCTCCACCAAGGACGGCAAATACTACACGCAAGCGACCGGCCAAGCCGCGGAAGAGATCTTTCCCGAGACGGATAAGCTGTTCTTTGCCAAAGGAGTTGAGGCGGATCTTCGCTTCGAGCGCGGCGCCGACGGCAGCGTCAGTCGGCTGGTCCTGATCCAGGGCGGCCAGGAAATGCCGGCGAAACGATTGCAGTGATCGAAAAGCGGCCCTGCCTCAGGGGCCGCATTGGGGCTGCCAGTCGGACTTTTCCATCTCGGTGGCGAACTGGCCGTTTTCTGCCGCGATCTTTTTCAATAATTCCAGCTTTGCTTCGCTCGACGGATTCTCGATTAACGGATATTTTTGCGCAAATTGATAGACCACGCGCCCGCCGCAGGCATCGACGTGAAAAGTCTTGTGGACGTTCGATTCGTAGGAGGGATTCCTGGCGTCCGGCTCGTAGATGATCTTGGCGTACCCATTCGCCCCTTTCACATACAAGCTGTAGTGAGGCTTTGGCTTTTCCCGGTCAAGCGACTCCTGCATCGCCAATGCCCACTTCAGCGGCGTGACCGGTAAAGGTTTGAAGTAATTCAGGGTAATGAGCGTCGACCATTTTTCGATGGCTTCGTCATTCGTGGTGTATTCATAAAGCTCCTTGCCATCCGGCGCAGCACTCTTGAAAGCCAGCTTATATGTCTTGCCCTGGAAAATCATCTGCTCCGGAGCCGTAAACTTCTGGGCATAAGCGCATGTGGCGACGACGGCCAGGCCCAGGCTTGCCAGCAAGCGAACTGCCAATCTGTTCATGTTTCCTCCTATCGTGAAAATCCACGCATTAAAGCACTTTGAGGACGCGGCCCTTCACCAGGTCCGCGCGTACAAATCCCCAATAGCGGCTGTCATTGCTATGGTCCCGGTTGTCGCCCAGCATGAAGTAGTGGCCGGCAGGGACAACGCACTCCACCTGCTCGTCCGTGCGTACGCATGGCTCGCTCATGGGGAAGTTCCACGCTTGCGGCGGCTCCGTTAGCATACTCCCATCAGTCAGGGTCTCGAAGCTGACGCTATCGAGGCGATTCAGGAAGCGCTGTTGGTAGCTGAGAACTTCTGCATTTTCATCAAGGAAGTCCTCCAGTTGCCGCACGCGGGTTTCCTGGCCATTGACCAGAACGTGCTTGGCGCGATAGGTGATGCGGTCGCCAGGCAAGCCAATCAGGCGCTCAACATAGACGACGCTTGGATCGCGCGGATAGTCAAACACCACGATTTCGCCGCGATGCAGCTTCCCTGGACGCTTTTCCACCAAAATGACGCCATTGCGCACCAGCGCCGGCGCCATCGCCGACGAAGGAATTCTGTATGGTTCGTAAAGGAAGGTCCGGACCGCAACAACACCGCCGACGGCGCCGGCGACAATGCCAAGCATCCCATACCAGCGCGCATACCATGGCCGCAGCCCCTCTTTCGCCGATCCGGCGTAAAAGAAGGCAGCAATCGGCCCGGCGATCCAGTAAGCAATCGCGAACGGCGCATGCATCCCGGCAGCGTGGCCAAATAGGTCCAGCAAGGCAACGGCAAGACCGGCGAGCAGGAACCACAGGGCTTGCCAAGGTCGCCGAACGTACAACATTGCGACCGGGCCGGACAACAATCCCAGCAAAGCTGCTATCCACGGAGTTGGTTTCCAGTTCATTTCGCTTTCCTTGCGTGCAAATGCAAAAAGGGCCGCATCTTTCGATGCGGCCCTTTTCTTTATTCTGGCTCCCCGACCTGGACTCGAACCAGGGACCTGCGGATTAACAGTCCGTCGCTCTACCGACTGAGCTATCAGGGATCTTTTCTGACCGCGTTGCGATCAGAGACCAAGATATTACAGAACCTTGGCGATGGCGTCAACTACCACATCAATATTCTTGGAATTCAATGCGGCGACGCAGATACGGCCGGTATCCACGGCGTAGATCGACTGTTCGCGCAGCTTGGCCACCTGCTCTTTGCTCAGGCCGGAGTAAGAGAACATGCCGACCTGCTCGCGCACGAAGTCGAAATCGTGGCCAGGGGCCTTGGCTTTCAGCTTCTGCACGAAGGCTTCGCGCATTTCCTTGATGCGCACGCGCATACCGGCCAGCTCGTCTTCCCACATCTGGCGCAGTTCCGGGGTCGCCAGGGCGGTTGCCACCACCTTGCCGCCGTGAACCGGCGGGTTGGAGTAGTTGGTGCGCACTACGCGCTTGAGCTGCGACAGCAGGCGGGCCGCTTCGTCGGCGGAGGACGCCACCACGCTCAGGGCGCCCACGCGCTCGCCGTACAGCGAGAAGGATTTGGAGAAGGAGTTCGACACCAGCAGCGCCACGCCGGTGGCGGCGAAGCGGCGCACCACGGCGCCATCTTCCGCGATGCCGGCGCCGAAGCCCTGGTAAGCCATGTCCAGGAACGGCACCAGGCCGCCGGCGACCACGGCCGCGATCACTTCATCCCACTGGGACTGGGTCAGGTCGGCGCCGGTCGGGTTATGGCAGCAGGCGTGCAGCACGACGATGGCGCCGCGCGGCATGGCTTTCAGCGCCGCCAGCATGCCTGGGAAGTCCACGCCGTGCGTGGCCTCGTCGTAGTAGGCGTAGTTGTGCACCTTGAACCCGGCGCTTTCGAACAGCGCACGATGGTTTTCCCAGCTTGGGTTGCTGATGTAGACATCGGAATCCGGCGCGAAACGCTTGAGGAAGTCGGCGCCGATCTTCAGCGCGCCGGTACCGCCCAGTGCCTGCACGGTCACCGCACGTTTCTCTTGAATTACGGCGCTGTCGGCACCAAATACCAGCTCTTGAACCGCCTTGTCGTACGCTGCCAGGCCTTCGATCGGCAGGTAGGTACGCGGGGCATGCTGCTCGATCAGGATCGCTTCCGCCTTTTCCACGCACTTCAGCAGCGGCACTTTGCCATTGTCGTCATAATAGACGCCTACGCCCAGGTTGATTTTCGCCGGGTTAGCGTCTGCATTAAAGGCTTCGGTGATGCCGAGGATCGGGTCGCGCGGGGCCATCTCGATGGCGCTGAAAACGGAAGGGTTCGTCATGATTAGATTATTAACGTTTGGGAGCGGGGCGAAGCGAAGGCAAGCCGGCACCCGAAGAAAATCCGGTCAGGGCCGCCGACAATCGCATATTCTATCAAAGGTCTGCACTCATGTCTGAATCACCAACACCAGCTACCCCGGCAGCGGAAATCGTCACGTTCCCGGACTCGCCTTACCGCCTGCACCAGCCCTTTCCGCCGGCCGGCGACCAGCCGACCGCCATTGACGCGCTGTGCGAAGGCATCGGGGACGGCCTGTCCTTCCAGACCCTGCTCGGCGTGACTGGTTCCGGCAAGACCTACACCATGGCCAATGTAATTGCCCGCATGGGCCGCCCGGCCATCGTGTTCGCACCGAACAAGACGCTGGCGGCGCAGCTGTATTCCGAATTCCGTGAATTCTTCCCGGAAAACGCGGTCGAGTACTTCGTGTCCTACTACGATTACTACCAGCCGGAAGCCTATGTGCCGCAGCGCGACCTGTTCATTGAAAAGGACTCGTCAATCAACGAGCACATCGAGCAGATGCGCCTGTCCTGCACCAAGTCGCTGATGGAACGGCGCGACGTGGTGATCGTGGCCACCGTCTCGGCCATCTACGGTATCGGCAATCCGAACGAATACCACCAGATGATCCTGACGCTGCGCGCCAAGGACCGCGTGTCGCAGCGCGACATCATCGCGCGCCTGATCCAGATGCAGTACACGCGCAACGAGGTGGACTTCGGCCGCGGCACCTTCCGCGTACGCGGCGACACCATCGACATCTTCCCCGCCGAACATGCCGACCTGGCGGTGCGCCTGGAGATGTTCGACGACGAACTGGAATCGATCCAGCTGTTCGACCCGCTGACCGGCAAAGTCAAACAAAAGATCCCGCGCTTTACCGTCTACCCGGGCTCGCACTACGTGACGCCGCGCGCCACCGTGCTGCGCGCCATCGAAACCATCAAGGAAGAGCTGCGCGAGCGCCTCGATTTCTTCCGCCGCGAGAGCAAGCTGGTGGAAGAGCAGCGCCTGGAACAGCGCACCCGCTTCGACCTGGAAATGATGTCCGAAGTGGGCTTCACCAAGGGCATTGAGAACTACTCGCGCCACCTGTCGGGCGCCCAGCCCGGCGAACCGCCGCCGACCCTGGTCGACTACCTGCCGCGCGACGCGCTGATGTTCCTCGACGAATCGCACGTGCTGATCGGCCAGCTGTCGGCCATGTACAACGGCGACCGCTCGCGCAAGACCAACCTGGTCGATTACGGCTTCCGCCTGCCGTCCGCGCTGGATAACCGGCCGCTGAAGTTCGAGGAATTCGAAGCGAAGATGCGGCAGACGATTTTCGTCTCCGCCACGCCGGCCGACTACGAGAAGAAAACCGCCGGCGCCGTGGTCGAGCAGGTGGTGCGTCCGACCGGCCTGGTCGACCCGCTGGTGATCGTGCGCCCGGCGCGCACCCAGGTCGACGACCTGCTGGGCGAGATCAACGACCGCGTCGAGAAAAACGAGCGCGTGCTGGTCACCACACTGACCAAGCGCATGGCGGAACAGCTCACCGAATATCTGGGCGACCACGGCATCAAAGT
This sequence comes from Pseudoduganella violaceinigra DSM 15887, assembly GCF_000425385.1. Classification (GTDB taxonomy): domain Bacteria; phylum Pseudomonadota; class Gammaproteobacteria; order Burkholderiales; family Burkholderiaceae_D; genus Rugamonas; species Rugamonas violaceinigra. The sequence goes on from NZ_KE384358.1 coordinate 415,226, forward strand.
GCGCTACCTGCACAGCGACGTCGATACAGTGGAGCGCGTGGAAATCCTGCGCGACCTGCGTATCGGCACCTTCGACGTGCTGGTGGGAATCAACCTGCTGCGCGAGGGCCTGGACTTGCCGGAAGTGTCGCTGGTCGCGATCCTGGACGCGGACAAGGAAGGTTTCCTGCGCTCCGAGCGTTCGCTGATCCAGACCATCGGCCGCGCGGCGCGTAACCTGAACGGCGTGGCACTGCTCTACGCCGACAATATCACCGACTCGATGAAGCGCGCGATCGACGAAACCGAACGGCGCCGGACCAAGCAGATGGCCTATAACGAGAAGATGGGCATCGTGCCGCGCGGGGTGAAGAAGATCATCAAGGACATGATCGACGGCGTCTACAGCGCCGCGGCACGCGAGCAGCGCGAGGTGGCCGAGGAGGCGGCGAAGTACGAGGCCATGAGCGAGAAGCAGATCAGCAAGGAGATCAAGCGCCTTGAGAAGCTCATGCTTGACCATGCCAAGAACCTGGAGTTCGAGAAGGCGGCGCAGGTGCGCGACCAGTTGCACCATCTCAAAGAGCAGCTGTTTGGGGCGCCGGGGGCGGATGCTCTGTAAAACCAGTAACGCTCGCGGGTGTTGGTTCGAGGCCTTTGATTTTCGACGAAAATCAAAGGCGAACAACCGAAATCCGCGGCCGCTGGTCAGCCGGGCTCAGACCCTTGGGTCTGACCCCGCTTTACCGGTTTAAGAAGGCTGCTTCACAATCCGCAAATAAGGCTTAGGCGCCTTCCATCCGCCCGGGAACAAGGTCTTGGCATCATCATCGCTGACCGAACCGGCGATGATCACATCCTCCCCATCCTTCCAGTTCACCGGCGTCGCCACCTTATGCTTGGCAGTCAGCTGCATGGAATCCAGCACCCGCAGGATCTCGTCGAAATTGCGGCCGGTGGTCATCGGATAAGTCAGCATCAGCTTGATCTTCTTGTCCGGGCCAATGATGAACACCGAACGCACGGTGGCATTGGTGGCGGCGGTGCGGCCATCCGACGAGCCCGGCTCCTCCGCCGGCAGCATGTTATACAGCTTGGCAACCTGCAGGTCCGTATCGCCGATCATCGGATATTTCACCGTCGCGCCCTGGGTCTCTTCGATATCGGTGGCCCACTTGCTGTGATTCTCGACCGGGTCGATCGACAGACCGATGATCTTGGTATTGCGCTTGGTGAACTCAGGCTCGATCTTGGCCATATAGCCCAGCTCAGTGGTGCAGACCGGCGTGAAGTCCTTCGGATGCGAGAACAGGACGGCCCACTGGTCGCCGATCCATTCGTGGAAATCGATGGTGCCCTTGGTCGTCTGGGCCTTGAAATTCGGTGCAGTATCGTTGATGCGCAGGGACATGACAGCTCCTTAAATGATGGCATGGCGGGATCGTTATCCTGCCATGCCATCATTATCAAAGCAATATGTTTTAGTCCAGGACTTGCCCCAGCAGCGAGAGGCCGCCGCCGAGCATGTCGATCACGTCCAGCCCCGTCGCCACGCCGTCAACGAAGTCCAGCGCTGGGCTGCCCTCCTCTTTCTGTTTCGGCGGGACGTACTGTGCCAGGCGCGCGCGGGAAGCTTCCATGCGCGCATGCACCGCATCGCGCTGCGCAATCGCCTCCGGCGCCAGGCGGGCTTCTTCCGGCACATCGGCGCCGCAGTAGAGACAGCGCGCCACACTGCGGTTCAACAATCCGCGCTTGCAGCCAACGCAGCGAAACTTCGGTTCAAGCTCTTTCATTCATTATCCTTGCGATAGTCGACCCGGGTGCGGATTTACGCGCCGACCCTGTCATGCACCAGCACCGCCCCCACCAGGTCGCCCTGCGTCACCAGCGAGGAACGCCCCTGGGCATCGAGCGCGAACATGCCGCGCCCGTTGCTGTAGACGATGGTGCCGTTCGGCGTGATATCGAAGGAGCTGACATTGCTGGCGACCACGCTCTCGCCCCCGCTGCGCAGGCGGCGCACCAGCTGCCACGACGACGGCACCAGCGACGGAATGCCGCCAATGCTGGCTTCCTTGCGCAGTGCGCGTTCCGCATCGATGCGCTTGCCCTGCAGGACGATGTTCTTCAGGTCGGCCTGCAGCGGCATGCCGCCCGCGCCGGTCAAGGGCTTGCGGGAATACATCAGCGAGAAGAAGTTCAGGTAATGGAACACCGCGCGCAGCAAGCGGAATGGGAAGAACAGCGTGTCGAGCACCACATTGCCGGCGTTGTATTGCGGCGGTTCGTACGGGCGGCGGATGAAGAACAGCGCGCCATCGGGCGCCACGCGCGGCGACAGGAAGTCGTAGCGGGGATCGTCCAGCACCGGCGTGATGCGGCCACTCTGCGTATTCAATTCCTGCAGCGTCACATGGCCGATGCCTGCCCAGGCGCCATGCTGGTCGCGCGCGATGCCGGCCGACTGGTAGATCACCACGCTCTCATCGCCCGGCACCGCCGTCGGCGCCGAATCGATGGTGTCGCCGCCAGTCAGTTCGCGCAGCCCGTCGCCGGAAACGCTCATCGACGCGATGTGGCTGGCGCCGCCGCGCGACTGCATGGTGCAGTAAATGACCTGGCCGGATGGCGACAAGTTCATGTCTTGCAATTGCAATAGCTGGCGATGCAGCAGGCGCTCTTCGTGGCCGCTGGCGATATCGTAGGAGAACAGGCCGCCCATGCCCTGGTCGGCCTGGAAGTACAGCAGCTTGCCTTCGCTGGTGAAACGGGCCGAGGAAATCAGGATGGGATCGGTGTCGCGTTCGAAGTCGCGGTAATTGCCCTGCGCCGCCACGCCGAAGGCCGTGCCCTTCTTCCAGGCGTTCTTTTCGCGGCTGCGCTCAGCGCGGTCCATCGCCTGCTGGGCGTAGGGGCTGGTAATTTCCTGCACCGCGCCATAGCCGCCCTGTACGAACAGTTTGCCGTTGGAGATCCAGCCGATGTGCACCGGCGGCGGATTGCCGCCCATGGCCTGGACCGGCGCCGGCCCTTGCGAGCCGGCCGGCTGCACATACTGGTTGGTCGATTTGTAGAACAGCACGACCAGCAGGACAACAATGCCCAATATGATCAAAACATGCATGAATCACCTCAGTGAGGAGCCGCGGGCGCGGCAAATTCAACGATTATATTGCCATTGCCCGGCAGAAAAAGTCACGGAAAATCACGCGGCAGCCGCGCGCATCTGGCTTACAGCGTCTTGACGAACTCGCGAATGCCGCCCATCAGCATCTCGATCGACATGGCGGCCAGGATCAGGCCCATGAGGCGTTCGAAAGCCGTCATCACCTGCGAGCCGAGCACCTTCTGCAAGCGTTCCGCGCCGAGGAAGACGACCAGCCACACCACCACCACCGCCGCCAGCGCCGCCACGTGCACCAGCACTTCGCCGGTGCTCTCGCGCGAGAACAGCAGCACGGTCGCCAGCGCGGACGGACCGGCCAGGGCGGGAATGGCCAGCGGCACGATAAAGGGTTCGCCGCCTTCCTGCTTGCCCAGCACGCCGTCCGGGTGCGGGAACACCATGCGGATCGCGATCAGCAGCAGGATCACGCTGCCGGCAATGCGCAGCGACGCTTCCGACAGGCTCAGGGCCTTGAGGAAGTGGCTGCCGAAGAACATGAACACCAGCAGCACCACGAAGGCGATCAGGCACTCGCGCACCACGATTTTCGGGCGGCGCTTGAGCGGCACCGGCTCCAGGGCGATGGCAAACAGGGGGACGTTGCCGAATGGGTCGGTCACCAGCAACAGGAGGATGAAGGTCTGGAAGAAATCTTGGGTCATGAACGCGAGTTTACACCACTCGACGGTCCCGGCCCAGCTGTGGCGGATTGGGCACATGTTTGCCGTACGCCTGGCCAAGCCCTTCCCCAATGCTGCCCTGCTGGCGGCGCCGGCAAAAACCGGTAAACCAGGGTCGGACCCAAGGGTCTGACCCTGATGGGTAACGGCCGCGGATGCGGCTCGGGCGGGCAGCGGATCTGCCATGAAAAAAGGCGGAAGGGCTTGCGCCGTTCCGCCTTTGCTGTGAAGCCGTGTGCGATTACGCGCCGGTTTCGCCTTTCTTGATCCAGGCCGCCAGCTGGTGCGGGCGCAGGCCGTCGTAGTCTTCGAACGGCTGGTGGATCCATGGGTTGTGCGGCAGTTCTTCCATCTGGTAGTCCGGCTTGAACGCCGAGCAGCCCTTGGTCCAGATCACGGCCGATTTCACCTCGGTCACGCCTTCGAAGTTGTCCTTCAGGTGCTTCATGACCTTGGTCAGGGTCACGCCGGAATCGGCCAGATCGTCGACCAGCAGGATCTTGCCCGACAGCGGGCCCTTGGTCATGGTCATGTACTTGGCGATATCCAGGTCGCCGCGCACGGTGCCCGCTTCTTCGCGGTAGGAGCTGGTCGACAGGATCGCCAGCGGCACGTCGAAGATGCGCGAGAACACGTCGCCCGGACGCACGCCGCCGCGCGCCAGGCACAGCACCATGTCGAACTTCCAGCCCGATTCATGGACCTTCAGCGCCAGGCGCTCGATCAGGCGGTGGTACTCATCCCAGGAAACCCACAGGTGCTTTTGGTCGGATACAGGGGTAGTCATGCTTCTTGTTCTTTCTTATGCAAATGGATGGCGCAGGACGATGGTCTCTTCACGGTCAGGGCCGGTGGAAACCATGTCGACCGGCACGCCGACCAGTTCTTCGATACGCTTGATGTAGGCGCGGGCGGTGGCCGGCAGCGCGTCCATCGACTTGGCGCCGACGGTGCTTTCGGTCCAGCCAGGCATCTCTTCGTAAATCGGCTCGCAGCGCGCCGCGTCTTCAGCGCCGACCGGGAAGATGTCGACCTTGCGGCCGTCGATCATGTAGCCGGTGCACAGCTTCAGGGTTTCCACGCCGTCCAGCACGTCCAGCTTGGTCAGGCACATGCCCGACACGCCGTTGATCTGGACCGAGCGGCGCAGCAGCGCTGCGTCGAACCAGCCGCAGCGACGGGCGCGGCCGGTCACCGTGCCGAACTCGTGGCCGACGGAGGACAGGTGGTGGCCGACGCCGGCATCGGTCGGCAGTTCGGACGGGAACGGACCGGAACCGACGCGGGTGGTGTAGGCCTTGGTGATGCCCAGGATGTAGTGCAGCATGCCAGGGCCGACGCCGGCGCCGGCGGCGGCGTTACCGGCCACGCAGTTCGACGAGGTGACGAACGGATAGGTGCCGTGGTCGACGTCCAGCAGCGAGCCTTGCGCGCCTTCGAACAGCAGCGCGCCGCCCGCTTTGTGGGTCGCGTACAGGGCGGACGAAACGTCGGTCACCATCGGGCGCAGGCGCGGCACGTAGGCCAGCGCGTCGTCCAGGGTCTTCTGGTAGTCGATCTTCGGCGCCTTGAGGTAGTTTTCCAGGACGTAGTTGTGGTAGTCCAGGTTCTCTTTCAGCTTCTCGGCGAAACGCTCGGCGTTCAGCAGGTCGGCCACGCGGATGGCGCGGCGCGCCACCTTGTCTTCGTATGCAGGGCCGATGCCCTTGCCGGTGGTGCCGATCTTGGCGGCGCCGCGGGCCGCTTCACGGGCCGCGTCCAGTGCGGTGTGGTAAGGCAGGATGACCGGGCAAGCCTCGGAGATCTTCAGGCGCGAAGACACTTCCACGCCGGCCGCTTCCAGCTTGTCGATTTCACGCAGCACGTCCGGCACGGACAGCACCACGCCGTTACCGATGTAGCAAGCCACGCCTGGGCGCATGATGCCCGAAGGGATCAGCTGCAGGGCGGTCTTGACGCCGCCGATCACGAGGGTGTGGCCCGCGTTGTGGCCGCCCTGGAAGCGCACCACGCCCTGGGCGTGTTCAGTCAGCCAGTCGACGATCTTGCCTTTGCCTTCATCGCCCCACTGGGTGCCGATAACAACAACGTTCTTTGCAGTTTTGTTTGACATCACAATTAACCTAAGTTTTTGAGAATCCAGTTACTACCACTTTCGTCGAGCACCAGCGCGCGATCGCACTCGAACTCGTCCTGTTCATCGTTGTGACCCGGCAGGGACTGGATCACAACTTCGCCGCACTTGCGCAGTTCGGCGATTTTTTCCTTCAATTCCGGCGCATTGCCCCACGGCGCGCGGATCGAATGCTTGCGCTCCGCGGTCGGCAGCAGGCGCGCCAGTTCGCGCAGATCCAGCGAGAAGCCGGTGGCCGGACGCGCGCGGCCGAATGCTTCGCCCACGTGGTCGTAGCGCCCGCCCCTGGCCACCGCGTTGGGCAGGCCCGGCACATACAGCGCAAACATGGCGCCGCTCTCGTACTGGTAGCCGCGCAGGTCGGCCAGATCGATCGCCACTTCGGCGCGGCCGATGGCCGATGCCGCCAGCGCGGCCAGTTCGGCCAGCGCATGGGTGATGCCGGGCAGCGCCGGCAGCACTTCGCGGGCGCGCTTCAATACGTCCACGTCGCCGTACAGGCTCGGCAGCGCGAGCAGCGCGGCGCGCGTGGTCTCGTTGTACTGGGCGGACTGCTGCTGCAGGCCCGGCACATCCTTGCCGCGCAATAGCGCGACGATGGCCTCGTAATCCTTCTTGGCCGCGGCGTCCTGCGCCAGGATCGCGTGCAGCACGCCGACATGGGTCAGGTCCAGGCGCACATCGGCGAAGCCGGCCAGGGCCAGCGAGGCCAGCGCCAGTTCCTGGATCTCCGCATCGGCTTCCAGGCCGGCATGGCCGTAGATCTCGGCGCCGATCTGGAACGGTTCGCGCGTGGCGTGCAGGCCGGACGGACGGGTGTGCAGCACGGAGCCGGCATAGCACAGGCGCGTCACCGTGGCACGGTTCAACAGGTGGGCGTCGATGCGCGCGACCTGCGTCGTCATGTCGGCGCGCAGGCCCAGCATGCGTCCGGAAATCTGGTCCACCAGCTTGAAGGTACGCAGGTCGGTGTCGGCGCCGGCGCCGGTCATCAGGGACTCGACGTACTCCAGCAGCGGCGGCATCACCAGCTCGTAACCGTACAGCCGGAAGTTATCCAGCATCAGGCGGCGCAACTCCTCGATCTTGCGTGCTTCGGACGGCAAGACGTCGGCAATATATTCAGGCAAAAGCCAATTAGGCATGGTTTGGTGCTATTGAAATATAAACAATGCAGGCGCAAGGCGCCATCCGGAAAACCGGATGACCAAACCGCGTATTTTACGCGAATTGCTGCGGCGCAGGTAAAAAAGGGGGCAAAAAAAGGGGACGCAACCCTCTAACAAGGTGCGTCCCCGTTTTGCGCCCTGTCAGGCCGTGCGCGGCGGCTTACTTGCCGTTGCCGGCGCTCTTGAAGTACTTGAAGAAGTCCGACTGCGGATCGACCAGCATCACGTCAGCCTTGTTCTTGAAGGAAGCGCGGTAGGCCTCCAGCGAACGGTAGAACTTGTAGAACTCCGGGTTGCGGCCGAAGGCTTCGGCGTAGATCTGCGACGCCTTGGCATCGCCCTCGCCCTTGATCTTCTCGGCTTCGCGGTAGGCTTCGGCCAGGATCACGGTGCGCTGCTTGTCGGCGTCGGCACGGATCTGCTCCGATTCGGCAGACCCGGTGGAACGCGCTTCATTGGCCACACGCAGGCGCTCGGCCTTCATGCGCTCGTACACCGAGTTGTTGATCTGCTCGACATAATCGACACGCTTCAGGCGCACGTCGACGATCTCCACGCCGATCTGCTTGGCCTCGTCCACCACCTTGCTGCGGATCGATTCCATCACCTTGCCGCGCTGGCCCGAGATCACTTCGCGCACGGTGCGCTTGGTGATTTCATCGTTCAGCGCCGCCTTGACGATCTGCTGCATGCGGTCGCCCGCCCGGCTCTCGTCCCCGCCGAAGGAGACAAAATACAGGCGCGGTTCGGTCACGCGCCATTTGACGAAGGCATCGACCAGGATGTTCATCTTCTCGGCGGTGATGAAGCGGTCGGCTTCCTTCGGATCCAGGGTCTGGATGCGTTTATCCAGGTAGATCACGTTCTGGAACGGCGGCGGCAGCTTGAAGTGCAGGCCCGGCTCGGCGATCACCTGCTTCACCTCGCCCAGCGCGAACACGATGGCATACTTGCGCTGGTCCACCACGAACACGGTGGAGGACAGCAGCATCAGGGCGATAAAGCCCGAAATCAGGATAGTTGCAAAGCGATTCATTAACGGCCCTCCCGTTCACGGGACGATTCACGCGAACGGCCGTCACGGCTGTCACGGCGGTTCGGATCGGTAGTCGGTTCCGGCGGCAGCAGCACGGCGGTCGGCGGTGGCGCGCTCGCCACGCTGGTGGCGCGCGCCTCGGTGGCAGCCACCTGGGCAATCAGCTTGTCCAGCGGCAGGTACAGCAGGTTGCTGCCAGCCTTGGAGTCCACCATCACCTTGCTGGTGTTGGTGAAGATCTGCTGCATCGTATCGAGGTACATGCGGTCGCGCGTCACGCCCGGCGCCTTCTGGTATTCGGCCAGCACGGACTTGAAGCGGTCGGCGTTACCGGTGGCGTTCTGCACCGTCATGGCGCGGTAGGCTTCCGCTTCCTGGATCAGGCGGAACGCGGCGCCGCGCGCTTTCGGCACGACGTCGTTGGCATAGGCCTGGCCTTCGTTCTTCTGGCGCTCGCGGTCCTGGCCCGCCTTCACGGCGTCGTCGAAGGCGGTCTGCACCTGCTCCGGCGGCTGCACGCCCTGCATGGTCACATTGGTCACCTGGGCGCCCGACTTGTAGCGGTCCAGGATCACCTGCATCAGCTGCTGGGTGTCGGTGGCGACCTTCTCGCGTCCTTCATACAAGACGAAGTCCATCTTGCTGCGGCCGACGATTTCGCGGATGGCCGTCTCGGCCACCTGGCGCACCGTTTCCTCCGCGTCGCGGTTGGAATACAGCCAGTCCTGCGGGCTCTTGAGCTTGTACTGCACCGCGAACTGGATGTCGATGATGTTCTCGTCTTCCGTCAGCATCAGCGCTTCCGACGCCATCTTGGTCTTGGCGTTGACGCGGTAGCCCACCTCCACGGTGCGCACCTGCGACACGTTGACGGTCTCGTTGCTCTGGAACGGATACGGCCAGCGCCAGTTGAAGCCGGCCGGCGTGATGTGGTCGAACTTGCCGAACGTGGTGACCACGCCGGCCTGGCCTTCCTGCACGATGAAGGCGCCCGACGCGAGCCAGACCAGCAGCGCGATCGTGGCCACGGCGCCGAAGGTGAAGCCGGCGCCCTTCATGTCGCCGCCGCCACCGCCACCGCCGGTATTGCTGCCGCGGTTCTTGCCGCCGCCGAACAGGCCGTTCAGGCGCTGGTTGAAATCGCGCCAGAGTTGATCGAGGTCCGGTGGACCTTCACCGGGCTTTTTGCCTTCCTGGGCAATATAGTTGCCGAGTCTTTTCTTGAGAGAGGAAAAAGGCATATTTTTCTTTTAGTGAGATCCTACTTGGGTAAAGGTGAGAATACTGTCCGGCGCCGCTTCCTCTTTGGGGTTGGCGAGCGCCTCCTGCTCATCCCGTGCTGCCTCACAGATTGCATCGCGCAGCAGGTTCAGGCCGTCGCCCGTGCGTGCGCTGATGAATACGCGGGAAATCTTATCATACTCATTACGTTCGACTGCCGGCTCCAGGCCGGCCGCATCGATCTTGTTCCACACCAGGATCTGCGGGATATGGTCGGCGCCGATTTCCTTCAGCACCAGGTTGACCTGCTCGATCTGTTCCATGCGCACCGGCGAGGAGCCGTCGACCACGTGCAGCAGCAGGTCGGCATGGATGGTTTCCTCCAGCGTGGCGCGGAAAGCGGCCACCAGCTGGTGCGGCAATTCGCGCACGAAGCCCACCGTGTCCGACACCACCACATTGCCGATCTCCTCGCCCATATAGACGCGGCGCGAAGTCGTGTCCAAGGTGGCGAACAGCTGGTCGGCCACGTACACGCCGGCCTTGGTCATGGTGTTGAACAGGGTCGACTTGCCGGCATTGGTGTAGCCGACCAGGGACACGGAGAAGGTATGGCTGCGGCCACGGGCGCGGCGCTGGGTCTCGTGCTGCTTGCGCAGCTTGGCCAGGCGCGCGCGCAGCGCTTTCACGCGCTCGCCGATCAGGCGGCGGTCGGTCTCGAGCTGGGTTTCGCCGGGGCCGCGCAGGCCGATACCGCCCTTTTGCCGCTCCAGGTGGGTCCAGCCGCGCACCAGGCGCGTCGACAAGTGCTGCAACTGCGCCAGCTCGACTTGCAGCTTGCCCTCGTGGCTTTGCGCGCGCTGCGCAAAGATATCGAGGATCAGGCTGGTGCGGTCGAGCACCCTGACGTTCAGGCGTTTTTCCAGATTGCGCTGCTGGGCGGGCGACAGCGCATGGTTGAAGATGACGATTTCAAGTTTGTGGTCCTGCACTGCCAGGCCGATTTCGTCGGCCTTGCCGCTGCCGACGAAATATGCCGCATCCGGCGCGGAACGCTTGCCGGTCACGGTGGTGACCGGCTCCACACCCGCCGAGCGGGCCAGGAGCATCAATTCCTCGATACTGGCAGCGAAGTCGCCCTGACCGAAATCCACCCCGACTAAAGCTGCTCGCATACGAAGGCTGTTACTCCGCTGCCTCGGAGGAGTTTTCCATGTTCAGGTTGACGGCGCGGGCAGGCACCACGGTGGAAATGGCGTGCTTGTACACCATCTGGGTCACGGTGTTACGCAGCAGGACCACGTATTGGTCGAACGACTCGATATGGCCTTGCAGCTTGATGCCGTTGACCAGGTAGATCGAGACAGGAACGTGCTCTTTGCGCAGCGCGTTCAGGAATGGGTCTTGTAACAATTGCCCTTTATTGCTCATAACAGCTCCGTTTTATGTTGTTGTGTACGAATTGGAGACGCTGCGCTGTATTTCAAGTGCCGGGGATGCTCCAAAGACACTGTACCTTGTTTTTTTAAATCTTGCAGCGAGATAAACCTTAAGGAAGGCTGAAAAAGGGGAGATCCCCCTTTTTTACTTGCCTTCGCGCTTATCGAAAGGATTTTTGCCGTTACGCAACTCAATCCGCAGCGGGGTGCCGACCAGCTTGAACGTATCGCGGAAATGCTTTTCCAGATAGCGCTTGTACGGTTCGGACACCGCATCGAGCGAATTGCCGTGGATGACGATGATCGGCGGGTTCTGGCCGCCCTGGTGCGCATAGCGCATTTTCGGCCGCACGCCGGCCTTGCGCTTCGGCTCCTGCTTCTCGAGCGCTTCCTGCAGGGCGCGCGTCAGCTTCGGCGTCGGCAGGTCGGCCGTGGCGGCGGCGTAGGCGCCGTTCACGGACTTCATCAAAGGACCGATGCCGGAACCGCGCAGGGCCGAAATGAAGTGGGTGTTGGCGAAGGACAGGAAGTCCAGCTTGCGGTCCATGTCCATCTTCACCTGGTCGCGGTCGTCCGACTGCAGGCCGTCCCACTTGTTGACCGCCACCACCAGGGCGCGCCCCGTTTCCAGGATGAAGCCGGCGATGTGGGCGTCCTGCTCGGAGATATCCTGCTGCGCATCGAGCATCAGGATCACCACGTTCGCTTCCGAGATCGACTGCAGCGTCTTCACCACCGAGAACTTCTCGATCGCCTCGAACACCTTGCCGCGGCGGCGGATACCGGCCGTGTCGATCAGGGTGTACTGGCGGCCTTCGCGTTCGAACGGAATTTCGATCGAGTCGCGCGTGGTGCCCGGCATGTCGAAGGCGATCACGCGCTCTTCGCCCACCAGGGTGTTGATCAGGGTCGACTTGCCCACGTTCGGGCGGCCCACCAGGGCGATCTTCACGCCGCGCTCCTGCGGCAGCAGCTCTTCCTCGTCGGCCGGACGCGAGGCGAAGGCCTTGTCCAGCGCCTCGGCCACCAGGTCGTGCACACCGTCGCCGTGGGCGCCGGAAATCGCATACGGATCGCCCAGGCCCAGCTCGTAGAAGTCCGACACTGCCGCGGTGTAGCGCATGCCTTCGGCCTTGTTTACCACCAGCAGCACCGGGCGGCCGGACTTGCGCAGGAAATCGGTAATCGTCTTGTCGTGCGGGGTCATGCCCTGGCGGCCATCGACCAGGAACACCACCACGTCGGCTTCCGCCACGGCCTGCTTGGTCTGCAGCGCCATCTGGAACATGATGCCTTCCTTGGCGACCGGCTCGAAACCGCCGGTATCGATGACCAGGAACGGGCGATTGCCCACGCGGCCCTCGCCGTAGTGACGATCGCGCGTCAGGCCAGGAAGGTCCGCCACCAGCGCATCGCGCGAGCGGGTCAGTCGATTGAATAAGGTCGATTTCCCGACGTTCGGGCGACCTACAAGTGCAATTACCGGCTTCATATTATTTTTATTCGACCGCGATAGCGGCCACAGTCCCATTCTGGGTTTGGAAAATCACATTCGAACCGGCCAACTGCGGCGCCGACTTGATGGCGCTGCCGTCGGTGGCGATCCGACCTAATACCGTGCCGTCTTCCCGCGACAGGAAGTGCACGTAGCCCTCGAGGTCGCCCACTGCCACGAAACGGCCATAGGAAACCGGAGCCGACAAGCGGCGGTATGCCAGCTTATCGTTCTTCCAGGCCGATGCGCCGCCTTCGCGGGCAAAAGCCTGTACGGCGCCGTTCTCGTCCGAGACGAAGACGAAGCGCTGATCCACGCCCACGCCCACGTCCGACGACGCCGGCTTGGTCCAGCGGGCCACGCCGGTGTTGACGTCCAGGCAGCCCACCTTGCCCTGGTAGCTGACGGCGCACAGGTCCTGCTCGTACACCGAAGGCGTGCCGCTGATATCGGACACGCGTTCCAGCTCAGTCGCGCCGCGCGGTTCGGACAGCGGCACCTCAAAGCGCGGCACGCCGTTCGACAGGGCCAGCGCCAGGATGCGTCCGGCCGGCTGCGCCGCGTAGACGTTGTTGTTGGCGATCACCAGGCCCGGCATATTGCGCAGGGTCAGCGGCGGCGTCACGCGCTGGATGAACCAGCGCTTCTTGCCGTCGGCCGCATCGTAGGCGGTGACCTTGTTGTCCACCGTGCGCACGATGACGACATCGGCGCCGACGGCGGGCGCCGACAGGATTTCGCTCGAGGCCTGCACCTTCCACAGCGCCTTGCCGCTGCCGTCGAAAGCCATCAGCTGGCCCTTGACGCCGCCCACGGCCAGCAGCTTGCCGTCCGGGCTGACGCCGACGCCGGCCGACAGGTCGGAACCGGTCTTGCTACGCCACTGCAGCTTGCCGCTGGCGGCGTCCAGGCGCTCCAGGTTGCCGTCGGAGTCGGCCACGAACACGCTGTTGTCGGCCAGTGCCGGCGTGAAGACATTGGCGCCTGCCTTGCCGGTGCCGTGCTTCCAGACGATGCGCGCGGGCACGCCCGGCTTCAGTTCTTCCAGCTTGGCCGGGGCGAATTTATCTTCTTTCGCGAACGGGTTCAGCTTGCTCAGGGTGCTGCAGCCGGATGCCAGCGCCAGTACGCCCAGCGCGATTACAGTACGAGTCGCACGCATGCCTTACGCCTTCACTTCCGGCACGGAGCCGCCGATGGATTCGAGTTTCAGCTGCATCAGCTGGCGCCCAGGATTGTTCTTGCCGGCCGCTTCCAGCGCCGCCTTGTAGGCGCCACGGGCCTCTTCCAGCTTGTTCTGCGCCGCCAGGATATCGCCCTTGCGGTCTTCCACGTCGGCCTTGAACTGCGGCAGGGTCGCCACGGCCAGCGCCTTCAACGCTTCGTCGAAGGCTTTTTCGTCCAGCAGCACGCCGGCCAGGCGGATCGCGGCGATATTTTTGTGCTCGTCGTTGCCATGCGCAAGCACCCATTCCAGCTGGGCCTTGGCGCCCTTCAGGTCATTGGCGTCGAAGAAGGACTTGGCGGCGCTGAGGGCGCCCAGCGCAGCGTATGCCGTGCGGCCGTATTTGCTTTCGATATCGCCGGCCACGCGCAGCACCTTGGCATTGTCCTTGGCGTTGGCCGCCACCTGCAGTTCGTCGAACAGCACGGACGCTTGCGCCGCCTGGTTACGCTGGTAGTAGCCCCAGCCGTTCCAGCCCGAATACGCGGCCAGGCCTGCGATCACCACCCAGGTGCTCAGGTTGCCGTACTTCGCCCACCACTCCTTGAGGGTAGCAAGCTGTTCTTGTTCTTCGAGATCGTATGCCATGTTTCAGTCTGCCTGTATCTTTAATTAATGGTGGTGGTGATGGTCGTGGTCACAATCGTCCCCGCATGTGATCTGGTCCACGACATAATCGACAACGCCTTCGAACGCGACGGTCTGTTGCTGGTCCTCGCCTTCTGCAGCGCGCATTGCCTTGACAACGGCAGTGTTGTTGGCCACTTCGTCCTCGCCGATGATGACTGCGAAGGTTGCGCCGGAGCCGTCGGCTTTTTTCATCTGCGACTTGAAGCTGCCGGCGCCGCTGGCGCTGCCGCAGTGCAGGATCACGTCCAGGCCGGCGTCGCGCAGGCGCTCGCCGATGATGAAGGCTTGCATGCGTGCCGCTTCGCCCTGGTGCACCAGGTAGACGTCGCACTGGCGCGGCGCGGCGGTGTCGCCGGCGCCCTTCATCAGTTCGATCAGGCGCTCGATGCCCATGGCGAAACCGACCGCAGGGGTAGGCTTGCCGCCGAACATCTCGATCAGCGGGTCATAGCGGCCGCCGGCACACACGGTGCCCTGCGCGCCCAGTTCGTCGGTGACCCATTCGAACACGGTGCGGTTGTAGTAGTCGATACCGCGCACCAGGCGGGTGTTGACGGTGTACTGGATGGCGTTGGCATCCAGGATCTTCTTCACGCCTTCGAAGTGGGCCAGGGATTCCTCGCCCAGGTAGTCCAGCAGCTTCGGTGCGCTGTTGACGATTCCCTGCAGGTCCGGATTCTTGGTGTCCAGGATGCGCAGCGGATTGGTATGCAGGCGGCGCTTGGCGTCGGCATCCAGCTGCTCTTCGTGCTGCTCCAGGTAGGCGATCAGGTCGACGCGGTGGCGTGCGCGCTCCTCGGCATCGCCGATGGAGTTGATTTCCAGGCGAATGTTTTCCAGGCCCAGGTCATCCCACAGGCGGCGGCACATCGCGATCATTTCGGCGTCCACGTCCGGGCCGGTGAAGCCCACGGCTTCCGCGCCGAACTGGTGGAACTGGCGGTAGCGGCCGCGCTGCGGACGCTCGTGGCGGAACATCGGCCCCTTGTACCACAGGCGTTTCGGGCCTTCGTAGACCAGGTTGTGCTCCAGCACGGCGCGCACCACGCCCGCCGTGCCTTCCGGGCGCAGGGTCAGCTTGTCGCCGTTCATGGAGTCTTCGAAGGAATACATTTCCTTCTCGACGATGTCGGTCACGGCGCCGATGGCGCGCGAGAACAGGCGGGTTTCTTCCACGATCGGGGTGCGGATCTGCTGGAAGCCGTAGCTCTGCACCACGGACTGCGCGGTGTTCTCGAAAATTTCCCACAAGTGGGCGTCGGCCGGCAGGAGATCGTTCATCCCCTTGATGGCTGTGATTTTGTCTGCTTTATTGGACATATTCTTTATGCTGCCTTGCTATAGTTTTTCTTCACGTACTCGAGCACGATAGCCTGGAACTCGCCGACGATATTATCGCCGCGCAGGGTCGCCACCTTCTCGCCATCGACAAACACCGGCGCGGCCGGCGATTCGCCGGTGCCGGGCAGGCTGATGCCGATGTTCGCATGCTTCGATTCGCCCGGACCGTTGACGATGCAGCCCATCACGGCCACATTCATCGCCTCCACGCCCGGGAAGGTCTTCTTCCATTCCGGCATCTGCTCGCGCAGATAGCACTGGATATCGTCCGCCAGCTCCTGGAACACGGTGGACGTGGTGCGGCCGCAGCCCGGGCAGGCGATCACCATCGGGGTGAACTTGCGCAGGCCCATGGTCTGCAGGATTTCCTGGCCGACCACCACTTCCTTGGTGCGGTCGCCGCCCGGTTCCGGCGTCAGCGAAATGCGGATGGTGTCGCCGATGCCTTCCTGCAGCAGCACCGACAGCGCGGCGGTCGAGGCCACGATGCCCTTGCTGCCCATGCCCGCTTCGGTCAGGCCCAGGTGCAGCGGGTAGTCGCAGCGCTTGCCCAGTTCGCGGTAGACGGCGATCAGGTCCTGCACGCCGGACACCTTGCACGACAGGATGATCTTGTCGCGCGCCAGGCCCAGCTCTTCGGCGCGCACGGCGTTTTCAATCGCCGAGGTGATCAGCGCCTCATACATCACGGCCTGCGCGGTCCATGGATGTTCGCGGGCCGCGTTTTCATCCATGATGCGCGCCAGCAGCGCCTGGTCCAGCGAGCCCCAATTGACGCCGATGCGCACCGGCTTGTCGTACTTGGCCGCCACTTCGATCATCTGTGCGAACTGGGTGTCGCGCTTGGCGCCCTTGCCCACATTGCCCGGGTTGATGCGGTACTTCGACAGGGCAGCGGCGCAATCGGGGTACTCGGTCAGCAGGGTATGGCCGTTGTAGTGGAAGTCGCCCACCAGCGGCACGTCGATGCCCATCTTGTCCAGCTGGTCGCGGATGTAAGGCACGGCGGCCGCCGCTTCGGGACGGTCCACCGTCAGGCGCACCAGTTCGGAGCCGGCGCGCGCCAGTTCCTTGATCTGGATCGCCGTGCCCACCGCGTCGGCGGTGTCGGTATTGGTCATCGACTGCACCACCACCGGCGCGTCGCCACCGACCCAGATCTTGCGCTCGCCGTGCTGCACCAGCACGCGTCGGCTGGCACGGCGTGCCAGTGGTCCGGAAGGGATCGGGTTGTTGGAAGAAGACATGCTTGGCTACTCTTATTACTTGATGTTGACGAGAGAATAGGTCTTGCCGGGGCCTTGCGGCAGCGCCAGCGGGCCGCCGGCCAGGCTGGCGCTGACGGCGCCCGGCTTACCGACGATCAGCACATCATTCTCGCGCACGGTGAACGTTTCCGTGCTGCCGGCGCGCGCCATGCGCGCCACCAGTTTAGCCTGTCCGCCGCGGCGGATCTCGAGCCACGAATCTTCCTTTACCGTCAGCACCAGCTTGCCGCCGGCGGCGCCCACGACCGGGGCTTGCGCAGCAGCAGGCGCGGCCGCGGCCGGCGCCGGCGCGGCGGCTGGCGCCACGGCGTTTGGCTTGGCCGGCATCAGGCCCGGCGCAGCGGCCGGCGCGTTGGCAACCGACGGCGTCAGCGCAAGCGACGGACGATTGGCCGGCGCCAGCACCGGCGCATTTGCCGCCTGGGCCGATGGCGCGGCGCCGACGGCTTCCTGCGCGGCAGGCGGTACTACAGGCGACGCGGCAGCACTACCGGCGCCGCCTTGCGCTCCGACGCCGGCCACCGCATCCGGCGCGGAGTTGCTGCCTGGCTGAGGCGGCACGGAAATCAGCGGCACATTCGGCGTTTGCAGCGGCACTTCTGCCGGCTGCGCGGCAGGAGGCGCGACCACCACCGGCGGCGCCGGTTCGGACGCTGCCGGGCTGCCGACGGTTGCATGCGGCGCCAGGTTCAGGGGAGGCAGTACGCCCATCTTCCAGGCCGCCGCCGCGCCGGCCAGCGCCAGCACAGCCACGCCGGCCACGATGGCGCCCAGCGGCTTGCCATTATTTCGTTCAGTCAGGGAAGGAAAACGCGATTCCTGGAACGAGGCCGTGACCTTGGTCGGGCGCACGGTCGCCGTGGCGTGACCTTCGGCCGCTTCCACTTCCACCATCGCCACCAGCGGCGCCGGATCCAGCCGCACAGCCTTGGCGTAGGCGCGGATGAAACCGCGCGCCACCGCGCGGTTCGGCAATGCATCGATATTCCCTTGCTCAATCGCCAGCACCTGGCGCGGCGCCAGTTTCAGCTGGTCTGCCACCTGCTCGACAGACAGGCCCATGGCCTCGCGTGCCGCCACCAGTGCTGCCCCGGGCGCGGAGGCATACTGCTGGCTGACTGGCTTGTCCTGCTCAGAATCCATTCTTTCCCCGTTCTCACTCATCAAACGCCCCACGTTGATACGCTGCGAATTCCGCCGAATCGGCGTGATGTCGCCGCAACTGGGTCGCGAAGCCCTGCTCCGCGCCCTCGTCGCCCATCTTGCGCTGCACCTTGATTCCCAGCCACAGCACGTCGGCCGGCAGGGCATCCAGCTTGGCCGTCTTGCTGACCTGGTTCATGAAGAAGCTGGAGCGCGGATAGTCGCGCCGCGCATAGTACACCTTGGCCAGACCGATATTCGTCTCCGGCACATCGGGCGCCAGCTTCAAGGCCTGCAGCAGGTAGCGCTCGGCCAGGTCGACGTTCTTGATCTTCAGCGCGCAATTGCCGGCATTGTTCAAGGCGCCGGCCGGCGACTGGTAATTGCGGTTCGCCAGCGCGGTATCGAAATGCTTGAACGATTCCTGGATGCGGTCGTGCTGGCACAGGAAGGAACCGTAATTATTGTTCAGGTCCGGGTCGGTCGGCGCCAGCTTCAAGGCTTGCAGGAAGTTGTCGTTGGCCAGCTCCTTCTCCTCCATCCGCATGTAGATGATGGCGCGCAGGCCATACCCGTTCGGATTCTGCGGATCGGCGGCGATCGCCTTCTTCACTTCATCGAGCGCCACCGGATAGTTGGCCTGTTCGAAATAGCCGGCCGCCAGCTGCAGGCGGATCTCGGCGCGTTTTTGCGCGGACGTCTGGTCGGAGGCGGTTTTCAGTTCTTCTTTGCCACTGGGGCCTTGCCCCAAAGTCGCGCAGCCCGCTAATACCCCGGCCAGCGCGACCGCGGCCAGGCACTTGAAGCGGCGCTGGGCGAAATCGGTCATCAGGAACGAATCTCCACAATCTTGCCGAAATCGGCGCCGTACTTCTTCTGGTATTCGGTCATCTTTTCCATCCGTTCAGCCACGCGGGTGCGGTCTTTCACTTCGCCCGCCAGCTGCCCGCAAGCCGCGTCGATATCATCGCCGCGGGTCTTGCGAATGGTGGTTACGATGCCCGCATTCATCAGAATTTCAGCGAAGGCCTTGATGCGCGGATTCTTGGAGCGCAGCAGACCCGATTCCGGGAAGGGGTTGAAAGGAATAAGGTTGAACTTGCAGTTAACACCGAACTCCGGGTGGTTCACCAGCGCGATCAGCTCGCGCGCGTGCTCGTCGGAGTCGTTGTAGTTATCGAGCATGCAGTACTCGAATGTGATGAAGTCGCGCGGGGCGAACTCCAGGTAGCGCTTGCACGCCGCCAGCAGTTCCTTCAGCGGGTACTTCTTGTTCAGCGGGACCAGCTCGTCGCGCAGCTTGTCGTTGGAGGCGTGCAGCGATACCGCCAGCGCCACCGGCACATCCTGCGACAGCTTGTCGATATTCGGCACCACGCCCGAGGTGGACAGGGTCACGCGGCGGCGCGACAGGCCGTAGGCGTTATCGTCCAGCATCAGCTTGAGCGCGGTGGCGGTTGGTCCGTAATTCAGCAGCGGCTCGCCCATGCCCATCATCACCACGTTGGTGATCTGGCGTTCGCCTTTCGGCCCGGGTTCGATGCCCTTCGTCGCGCGCAGCGCGAATTCAGCCATCCACAGCTGGCCGATGATTTCGCCCACGGTCAGGTTGCGGTTGAAGCCCTGCTTGCCGGTCGAGCAGAAACGGCAGTTCACGGCGCAGCCGGCCTGGGTCGAGATGCACAGCGTGCCGCGGTTTTCTTCCGGGATGAACACGGTTTCCACGGCGTTGCCATTGCCCACGTCCACCAGCCATTTGCGGGTGCCGTCGGCGGAAGTATGGTCGCTGATGACGGCCGGCGCCACGATGTGGGCGCGCGTCTTCAGCTTCTCGCGCAAGGACTTGGCGAGGTCGGTCATGCTGTCAAAGTCGGCGGCGCCAAACTGGTGGATCCAACGCTGCAGCTGTTTGGCACGGAAAGGCTTCTCCCCCAGCTCGGCGCAGTAGGCGACTAGTTGTTCCGGATCGAAATCCAGCAAGTTGGTGAGGGACGTTTCCATGCTTTTTTACTCAATTTCAAAAACGGCTTTGCCCCGGACCAGGGGACCGGGGCAAACGCGCAATACTACTTTACTACATTACAACCGCAAATAAATTAACGGGAGTAAACGTTCAGGGCTGGGAAGTAGTAGGCGATTTCCACAGCGGCGGTTTCAGCGGCGTCGGAGCCGTGAACAGCGTTGGCGTCGATGGAGTCAGCGAAATCAGCACGGATGGTGCCTTTTTCTGCCTTCTTCGGGTCGGTGGCGCCCATCAGGTCGCGGTTTTTCAGGATCGCGCCTTCGCCTTCCAGAACCTGGATCATCACAGGACCGGAAACCATGAAGTCAACCAGATCCTTGAAGAATGGACGCTCGCGGTGCACAGCGTAGAAGCCTTCGGCTTCAGCGCGTGACAGCTGAACCATACGGGCTGCGATCACTTTCAGGCCTGCGCCTTCGAAACGGCTGTAGATCTGGCCGATCACGTTCTTGGCTACTGCGTCAGGTTTGATGATCGACAGGGTGCGTTCGATTGCCATTATGAAAAACTCCAATAAAAAGAAAGGTTTAAAACAAGAAATTAGATTCTCGATCAACCCTAGATTTTAACATAGTTCACTCTATATACCTAAGGAATCGCAGTGAAGAGCCCGGCGCCGGACTTATATGGGCTTCCCTTACGGGGTTTTAAGTATTTCCTAAGGCAGAAAGCCCCCATCCGGTCGTCGGCATGCTATGCTTTTTAATAAAGGAGGCATTTAATCATGCAAAACGTACATCATTTCGGTAGTGCAGTCGCAACCGACAACGCAGTCATCCGCAATCGCGTGCTGCGCAATACTTACTGGCTGCTGGCCCTGTCGATGATCCCGACCGTGCTGGGCGCCGCCATCGGCGTCATGTTCGGCGTGCCGATCCCGCGCGGCTTCATGGGCGCCCTGCTGTTCCTGGGGATCGCCTTCGGCTTCTTCTACGCCATTGAAAAGAACAAGGATTCCGGACTGGGCGTGGCCCTGCTGCTGGGCTTCACCTTCTTCATGGGCCTGATGCTGACGCCGCTGCTCCAGCGCACCCTGGGCTTCAGCAACGGCGCCACCCTGATCATGACCGCGTTTGGCGGTACCGCCGCCGTGTTCGCCGGTCTGGCCAGCTACGCCACGGTGACCAAGCGTGATTTCTCGATGATGGGCAAATGGCTGTTCGCCGGCGTGATCGTGCTGATGCTGGCATCCATCGCCAATATCTTCCTGCACATGAGCGTACTGTCGATCGTGATCTCGGTGATGGTGATCGCCGTCTTCTCGGCCTACATCCTGTTCGACGTGCAGCGCATCGTCAACGGCGGCGAAACCAACTACGTCTCCGCCACCCTGGCCCTGTACCTGGACGTGTACAACATCTTCACCGCCCTGCTGAACCTGCTGGGCCTGGCCGGCGACCGCGACTAAGCGCACCCGCTCCCTGAAAAAGCCGGCAAACGCCGGCTTTTTTCTTTGCTGCGCACCTTGGCGGCATCGCAATCCGTGACCGCACGATAGGCGAACACTTATGGCATCGCTAGCCGCCGGCGCCTATCATGGGCGGCATGACCGGAACGATCAGCATCCTTCTTCGTATCTTGGAAAGGCTGGCCTGAGCCCTCCTCCTCCGGCATACATGACCAGCGGACAGTCTTCCGTGGAGGGCCTGCCCGCTGAATCTCCTTATTCCAAGTCGAACACCGCCATCGATTCCACGTGGGAGGTGTGCGGGAACATATTCATCACACCGGCCTGGGACATACGGTAGCCGGCGCGGTGCACCAGCACGCCGGCATCGCGCGCCAGGGTGGACGGCGAGCAGGAAACGTAGACGATACGCTTTGGCAGCATGTCCGGATTCGATTCCTTCAGCTCGGCCAGCGCCAGCGACAGCGCCATGGCGCCGTCGCGCGGCGGGTCGATCAGCATGCGGTCGAATTTACCCAGGGCGATCAGGTCATCCTTGGTGATTTCGAACAGGTTGCGGCACTGGAAGGTGGTATGGCCATCGACGCCGTTCACCTTGGCGTTGGCCAGCGCGCGCTCGGTCAGCGCGGTCGAGCCTTCGATACCGACCACTTCGCGCGCCTGGGTCGCCAGCGGTAGCGTGAAGTTGCCCAGGCCGCAGAACAGGTCGGCCACGCGCTCGTCCTTCTGCACGTCCAGCAGGCGCAGCGCCTTATGCACCAGCACGCGGTTGATGTGGTGGTTCACCTGGGTGAAATCGGTCGGCTTGAACGGCATCTTGATGCCGAATTCCGGCAGCGTGTAATACAGCTCCTTGCCTGCCGGGTAGAACGGATAGGCGGTGTCCGGGCCTTTGGGCTGCAGCCACCACTGGATCTTGTATTGGTCGGCAAAGGCTTTCAGCTTGTCTTCGTCGCCCTCGCCCAGCGCCACCATATTGCGCATCACCAGAACGGTATTGTCCTCACCCACCGCCAACTCGATCTGCGGCACCTTGTCGAAGATGGTCAGCGAGTGGATCAGGGCGCGCAGCGGCATCATCATGTCCGACACGTGCTTGGGCAGGATCTGGCAGCTCTGGATGTCGGCCACGAACACCGATTTCTTTTCGTGGAAACCGACCAGCACCGTGCCCTTCTTGGCCACATAACGCGCGGACAGGCGTGCGCGGTAGCGGTAGCCCCAGGTCGGGCCGTACATCGGGCGCATCATGGTGTCGGACTTGACCTTGGACAGGTGCCACAGGTTGTCCTCCAGCACGCGCTGCTTGATCGCCACCTGGGCCGAAGCGTCCAGGTGCTGCATGGAGCAGCCGCCGCAGACGTCAAAGTGCTCGCACTTCGGCTGGACGCGCATCGACGATTCCTTGTGCAGCGCCGTCATGCGGCCCTGCTCCCAGTTCTTCTTCTTGCGCAGCAGCTCGAAGCTGACTTTTTCGCCCGGCAGCGCGCCTTCGATGAAGACGACCTTACCCGGCGAACCGTCTTCGTTCTCGATGTGGCCAACGCCACGGGCATCCATGTCCAGGGATTTGATTTCGACGATGTTGTCTTGCATAGCGATTAAGATTGCAGCCGGCGCATTGCGCGCCCAAAGCCCGCTATGATAGCAGAGAAGCTGCCTCTTAAAGCAGCGAATCGCGGACCACGCCGCGCGCCGCCATTGCCCGCTTCAGCTTGACCAGTGCTTCCTGCTGGATCTGGCGCACCCGTTCGCGGGTCACGCCCATTTCCTCGGCCAGGGTCTCCAGCGTGGCGGGATCGTCGTTATCCAGCCCGAAGCGCCGCATGATGACGATGCGCTGCTTGTCCGGCAGCTTGGTCAGCCAGTCCCGCACCAGCACCGTCATTTCATGGTGCTCGGCGCGCGCGTCCGGCGAGTCCTCCGAATCGCCCGGCAGCATGTCCATCAGCGAGGACTGCGGATCGTTGTCCAGCGGCGCGTCGAGCGAGGTGGCATGCTCGGACAAGGCCAGGATATCCTGCACCTCCTCCACCGGCCGCCCCACCAGGTCGGCGATATCCTCCGCTGTGGCATCCTTGCCGTTGTGGTGCTGCGCTTCCAGGTGGTACTTCCCGCGCAGGATCTGGTTCAATTCGCGCACCATGTGTACCGGCAGGCGCACCGTGCGCGCCTGGTTCATGATGGCGCGCTCGATGCTCTGGCGGATCCACCAGGTGGCGTACGTGGAGAACCGGAAGCCGCGCTCCGGTTCGAACTTGTCGATGGCGCGCATCAGGCCGATGTTGCCCTCCTCGATCATGTCGAGCAGGACCACGCCGCGGTTGATGTAATGCTTGGCGATCGACACCACCAGCCGCAGGTTATGTTCGATCATGGTCTGGCGCGCGGAGAAGTCCCCTTGCTTGGCCAGGGTGGCGAAATGCACTTCCTGCGGCGCCGTCAGCAGCGGACGGGTGCCGATCTGGTTCAGGTAGTGCTGGGTGGTGTCGGTGGAGAGCTCCGCCGCCAGCACTTTTTTCAGCTCGTCGACGGTCTCGAGGACGGCGTTGCCTTCGACCGCAACCTCGCCGTCCCCCTCATTGGAATCGATGGCTACTTCATCGATCGGCTCGTCCGGGAATTCCTCAGGAATCGAGTCGTCTTCCAGTTGGTCATTCGGCGAGCGTGTCATGGGTGCTTATCTAGCGGTTAGGCAGGAATTTCGATGGATCCACCGGCTTGCCCTGCTGCCTTATCTCAAAGTGCAGCTTGACCGTGTCGGTATCGGAGTCCCCCATTTCAGCAATTGCCTGCCCCCTGCGCACCTCCTGGCCTTCCTTCACCAGGATGGCGCGGTTATGGGCATAGGCCGACAACAGGCTGTTACTGTGCTTCACAATGACGAGATTACCATATCCGCGGATGCCGCTACCGGCATACATCACTTTTCCTCGCTCCGCAGCCAACACTTGTTGTCCCGCGCGGCCGGCGATATCGATGCCCTTGTTCTTCCCTTCGTCGAACTGGCCCACAATGCGCCCGTCGGAAGGCCAGGTCCAGGTCAGGTCGCGGTCTTCCGCGCTCATGGCCGACGCGGGCGCCGGCGCAGGGGCCGGCGCTGGCGCCGCACTGGCCATCTGGACCGGTTTTTCGGACCGTTCTTCGTTTTTCTGCAATTCCGCCACGGCGGACTCTGAATAGACGCGTTTTTCCCCCTTCGGCGTCGATTTGCGCGGCGGCGGCGGGGTCTTTTCGATCTGCGGCGGGGCCGGTACGGACGCGGTCTGCACGCCTTCCGGCGGCGCCAGTTTCAACACCTGGTCAACCTTGATATCGTCCGGGTTGGACAGGCTGTTCCAGGCCGCCAGCTCGCGGTAATTCAGGCCGCGGTCGAAGGCGATGCGGATCAGGGTATCGCCCTTGCGGACGGTGTAATAGCCTTCCTTGTCTTTCGTCTCCTCCACCGGGGCAGCTTTCGGCTGCGGAGTCAGATTCGATGCCGAGCGGTCCACGACCGGGGCCGGGGTATTCACGGTCGTACACGCGGTCAGTACGGCCAGCGAGGCCGCCGTCAGTAAAAGGGAATATTTCTTCGTCATTCTATAAGTCTGTGTGTTAAACGGTGCCAGGGCGCAGCGGCACAAAGTGGCAGTCTTCCAGTGTTTGGCGCACCCATTCGTTCTTGCTGACACGGGTCACCAGTTCGAGATGCTGGGTGCGGGCCCCGACCGGGGCGACCAGGCGGCCGCCGATATTCAATTGATCCAGCAAGGCCTGCGGCACTTCCAGGCCGGCGGCGGCAAGGATGATGCCATCGAATGGCGCCGCCTGCGGCAAGCCTAGCATACCATCTCCGTAGTGCAAGCGCAGATTCGGCACGCGCATGGGGCGCAGGTTGGCCTTGGCCAGTTCATGCAATGGCTTGATGCGCTCGATCGAGAAGACCTGCTTCGCCACGCACGCCAGCACCGCCGCCTGATAGCCGCAGCCGGTGCCGATTTCCAGCACGCGCTGCAAGTCCTGGCCGGCGCGCATCACCTCGATCATGCGCGCCACGATATAAGGCTGCGAAATGGTCTGGTGGTGGCCGATCGGGAGGGAGGCGTCGATATAGGCCTGCGGCGCCAACCCTTCGTCCATGAACAGATGGCGCGGCACGGTGTCGAGCGCGCCCAGCACCACCGGGTCGGCGACCCCCTGCCGGGCCACGCGCTGCACCATGGCGCGCCGCACACCGTCCGACACCAGCGCGTGCTGGCGCGGCGCGGCGACCGGCGCCGGCTGCACCTGGGCGCGCTCCTGGGCGTAGGAGTGGGAGCGCGAAGGCGATGCCACCGGCTGCGGCGGGCGCCAGCCGCCCGGACTGGCAGCGGCCGTGCGCGCGGCGTTCTGGGTGGCCGTTTGTGGCGTGGCCACGCTGTTGTAGACCGGCTTTTTCGCCGGGCTCTTGTCGGTGATGGAAGACAGGGGCAGCGGGAAAGTGCGGGTCTTGTCGCTCATGCGATGGCCTTTGCCAAGGCGTCGAGCTGCTGGCGATGGGTCAGGTCAATCTGCAGCGGCGTCAGCGACACGCGTCCATTGGCGACGGCGTGGAAGTCGGTGCCTTCGCCCGCATCCTTGCAGGCGCCCGGCGGGCCGATCCAGTAAATCTCGCGGCCGCGCGGGTCGAGCGCCTTGACCACGGGTTCGGCCTGGTGGCGCCGGCCCAGGCGGGTCGGGGTCAAGGGCCCCAGTTGCTCGTAGGGCAGCGCAGGGATGTTCACATTCAGCAGATAGGGCCGCTCCAGCAGCTCCAGGTAGCGCTCGACCAGTTCGCGCGCCACGCGGGCGGCGGCATCGATGTTGGCCCAGCCATATGATCCTTGCGAGAAAGCAATTGCCGGCACACCGAACAGATAGCCTTCCGTCGCGGCGGCCACCGTGCCGGAGTACAAGGTGTCGTCGCCCATATTCGGGCCGTTGTTGATGCCCGAGACCACCAGGTCCGGTACATAGTCCAGCAAGCCGGTCAGGGCCACGTGGACGCAGTCGGTCGGCGTTCCATTGACAAAATAGAAACCATTGGCTGCCTGGTGCACCGACAGGGGCCGGTCCAGGGTGAGCGAATTGGAGGCGCCGGACCGGTTGCTGTCGGGCGCCACAACCACGATATCGGCGATAGGCTGCAGGGCTTCCGCCAGCGCATTGATGCCAGGCGCCAGGTAGCCGTCGTCATTACTGATCAGAATTCTCATACAGGGAATTTTACCTGAAGCAACGCGGAAAAAATGAAGGGGAAGCTGCGAAAACAGGGGAATCCCCCTGTTTCTCAGCTTCCCTGCAATGAAGTCCTTTACATCGCCACCGGTAGCGGCCAGTAGCCGGTGCGTTCCTGCTCGAGCGGCATGGGGTGGTGGTTGTTCAGCCCCGCCGTCGCGGAGGGCAGCCTGTGCCAGGGGCAGAGGCCGCCGTGAAACCATTGCATGAACGCCTCATAACCCTGCCGCAGGGCCGGCGCGGGCATCGGTTCGCCGCTGGCCAGGCTGGCGCAGTGCGGCAGTTGCACGGCGTCGAAATAGCCTTCCAGCGACAGCCAGGGCAGGCCGTACGCCTGGGCCAGCATGCGCTCGAACAGCGGCTGGTAGCCGGCGTCGCCGCGCCGCCACAGCAGGCATTGCGCCTCGTCCGCAAGGTCGACGCGGGACGGCAGCGGATAGACCAGCAATTGGCGCTGCTCGTCTTCGTGGCTGCTGCGGTAGCCGGTGGCGCGCGCCACCAGATCCTGCAGGCCGTCCAGGTTCTGCCGGTTGGGCGCGAACACCAGCACCAGCCGGGTCGGCAGCAAGGTGGTGCAGATGGCGGCGCAGTCCGCCCGCCCGCTGCGGGCGTCGACCAGGACGTGCTCGAAATGGCGCGCCAGCCGCGCGGCAAAGGTGCGGAACAGCGCGGGGCAGGCGTCGAACAGTCCTTGCCAGTCGATCATTGCCGCGCGTTCCGCGTGGCCGCCGTCGCACCGCCCAGCGCGCAGCAGCCAGAGAGGAAGGTCGTCGCATGCCCGCACCAGGTACTGCTCCCAGCGCACCGAGTCCAGCACGGCTTCGGCCAGCGCCTCGTCGCTGGCATAGCGGCCGGCGCGCTCCTGCAACTGCTCGCGGCATGCCTCGAACAGCTCCAGCACCCCGGGGGCACGCGGCGCACCAGGGAAATAGTACTGCAGGCCCGGTGCCTCCAGGTCCCAGTCCACCAGCAGCACCGGGGCTGTCCTGCGCTGCGCCAGCAAATACCCGAGATTGGCCAGCGCCATGGTGCGGCCCACGCCGCCTTTATAGGAATAGAAAGTGGTGACTTCGCCGGCTGCGGGCAGCTGCGGCAGGTGCAGGCGTAGGAATTCCATGGTGCTCTTTCTTTCAGTGGTTATCAGCGTGGGAAGTGCGGCGGCGCCGGCGGGCGCCACTCCGGCGGAACCGGCGGCAGCGCGAACTCCCGGCAGTCGTGGCCCGGCGGAATACTGGCCTTCAGGCAGTGGTAGTGCATCGTGATACGGTCCACGATGCGCCGGATATCGGGCAGGAAATCGGGGTTGGTCTTCAAGTCCCCGGTGGCCAGCGTGTAGCGCGAAAAGTCCACATACATGCCAGGCTCGCTGATCTGGCGCGGCAGGCAAAGCGGGTGGCGGGTCATGATGACGGGGATGATCAGGTGGCTGGGCAGCTCGTACCAGGCGCCGCGCTCGGCCTCGATCATCTGCATGGCGGCGAATTCGCGCCGCGTGTACGGGTGGGCCTCATATTTGGGCGTATAGATCATGATCATCGACACGCTCTGGCACATGGCCATGGCGATGCGGCGGTCGATGTCGTCGCCGCCCCCCAGCTGCTCGCTGTCGACAAAGAGTTCGGTCTCGTTGTCGAAATGGGGCTCAAGGTAGCACTTCAAGGCATCGACCAGGTCGTCCTTGAAGCGGCTCATATATGCGTGCTGGCCATGCGCGTAACTGAAAAAGCAGCCGTACCGGATACTCATGGCAATTGCCTCCCCTGCCCGCCCAATGTACGCCGCCCAGCGCGCTGAACTTTGTCGCAGCGCAAAGCGTTACCGGGCATAATTGCACGACCGTTCGATAATCATATGGAGGCAATATGAAGGCTATCGTTTGCAAGGCATGGGGCTTGCCCGACACCCTGGTGCTGGAAGACCTGCCGGACCCTCAGCCCGGGCCCGGCCAGGTGCTGCTGCAGGTGAAGGCGGCTGCAGTGAATTTCCCCGATGTGCTGATCATCCAGGGCAAGTACCAGTACCAGCCGCCGCTGCCGTTTACGCCCGGGAACGAGGTTTCCGGCGTGGTCCTGTCGGTGGGCGAAGGCGTGCAAGCGTACAAGCCGGGCGACAAGGTGATCGCCTTCTCCGCCCATGGCGGTTTTGCGGAACAGATGCTGGCGCCCTCGGCTTCCCTGATGCTGATGCCGCCCGGGATGGATTTCGACACCGCCGCCGCCATTACTCTGACCTATGGCACCTCCCATCACGCCGTGGTGGACCGCGCACAACTGAAGGCCGGCGAGACCATGCTGGTGCTGGGCGCGGCGGGCGGCGTCGGCCTGGCGGCGATCGAGATCGGCAAGGCGCTGGGCGCCCGCGTGATCGCCGCCGCCTCCACCGACGAAAAGCTGGCCGTGTGCCAGGCGCATGGCGCCGACGTCCTGCTCAACTACAGCAGCGGCGATTTGCGCGAGGCGATCAAGGCCGCCACCGGCGGCAAAGGTCCGGACGTGATCTACGACCCGGTGGGCGGCGCGTATGCCGAACCGGCTTTCCGCTCCATCGGCTGGCGCGGACGCTACCTGGTGGTGGGCTTTGCCAACGGTGACATCCCGAAGCTGCCCCTGAACCTCGCGCTGCTGAAAGGCGCGTCGCTGATGGGCGTATTCTGGGGCGAGTTTGTCAAGCGCGAACCGAAAGCCAACCAGGCCGGCATGATACAGCTGCTCGGCTGGCTGGCCGAAGGCAGGATCCGCCCGCACATCTCGGCGCGCTATGCGCTGGCGGACACTGCGCAGGCCCTGAACGCCATGGCGGCGCGCAAGGTCACGGGCAAAGTGATCATCCAGCCTTGATGAGGCGTTTCAGGCGCGCGGCCAGGTAGAAAACGGCGCCGTTCGCCGCGAGCATTGCCCCCAGGTGCAGGCCTGCCGCCGCCAGGGCTTGCAGCAGCGCGCCGGCAGCCCCCGCGCCGCAGACCTGCATCAGGGACGGCAGCAGCGCAAGCCCGCTGCCATGGACTGTGGACATGAAAAAGCCCCACAGCGCCATGCCCGCCCGCCCGGCCTGCGCCTGGCCCCTGTGGCAGCGCCAGGCAAGTGCGCCGGCCAGCAGCGCGCCTGCGCCCCATTGCAGCGCGGGGCGATCCAGCGGCAGCCGCAGTGCGCCCGCCGCGGCCATCACCGCCATCGATGCCGCCTGGCCGCAGGCGATAAGCGCCATCGGCCGCCAAGGCCGGATGTCCGCCATGTCGCGCTGCGCCTCAATCGTGCGCGCCGCAGCAGGACGCGGCTTCTTGCGCATATCGGTCGTGGTACTGCACCCACGCCAGGCCGTACGGCATCCCCTCCTCCTGCCGTCCCAGCGGCGTGAGGTCCAGCATGCGGTAAGTGTGCATCATGACCTCGACACCGCGACCGTATGTCGAATAGGTGTGGTAGACCGCACCCGCCTCGTCCTTGTAGAACACGCTGATACCCGGCGCATCCTGGAGCGGGAAAGGCTGCTTCTTGAAGTTGTAATAAACCGCGCCCCCGGCCATCTCCTCCGCCGCAAAGCTGACATGGAAGTCGTAGTTGAAATCGCTCTCACCGCACGACACCCATTTGAATTTCCAGCCCAATTCCCTGCGCATATTCTCAAGGCTTGCCAGCGGGGCGCGCGACACTACGACAAAGCTCACGCCGCGCTGCGCCAGGTGCGGCAGCGCACCGTCCGTGTGGTCGGCCATGTAGGAACAATGCGGGCAACCACGTTCCTTCCCCGGTGCGAACATGAAGTGCTGCACCACCAGTTGGCTGCGCCCCTCGAACAGGTCCGCCAGGGAGCGCTTGCCCTGCGGCGTGTCGAATACGTATTGCTTGTCCACACGCACCCACGGCAACGCACGCCGCGCACTGGCCAACTGGTCTTGCTGGCGCATCAGCTCCTTTTCGCGCGCCAGCAAATCCAGGCGCCGCGCCAGCCACTGCTCGTGATTGACCACGGTATTCATGGCCGTTCTCCTTGCGGACGGCGCACGGCACGCACTTTGCCGCTGCCTCCGCCGCCGGCGTAGAACAAGCCGGCGCCATCGGACTCCAGGCCGCTGACGAATACGCCCTGCGGCATTTCCAGCCGCTCCAGCACTTCGCCGGTATTCGGATCGATGTGGCGGATGTCGCTCTGCTCCCCCTCCCAGGTGGCGTGCCACAGTTCGCCGTCCACCCAGGTCACGCCGGTGACAAAGCGATTCGATTCGATGGAACGGATGACGGTGCCCGTCTCGGGGTCGATCTGGTGGATTTTGCGGTCGCGATACTGGCCCACCCACAGGCTGCCTTCGGCCCAGGCCAGGCCGGAATCGGCGCCATGGCCGGGTGCCGGAATCGTCTTGAGCACCTTGCCGCTAGCCGGGTCGATCTTGTCGATGCGCTGCTCGGCGATCTGGTACAGGTGCTTGCCGTCGAAAGCCGTGCCGGCATCGGCGGCCAATTCCAGCGTGCGGGCCTGCTTGCCGCTGGCGGGATCGATACCGATCAGCCGCGCGCCCGTGGCGGCCCATACCAGTTCGCCGTCATGGGTCACTCCGTGGATTTTGGCGGCGCCGTCGAACGGGCCGTACTCGCGCACGATCTCGGCCGTGCGTACCTTGCTTGTAGTGCTGTTCATTGCCTGGCTCCTTATGTGGCGCGCCTTGGACCGGCGCCGCAAGTGCACTTTATTCCAACGCCAACGCAGCGGGGAGTAACAAGATTGTCGTGAATCCAGCCAGGGGCGGCGCCAGCCAGCGCCGCGTGCGGGCGTTGCCGATGGCGCGTACCCGGCCGTCCGCTTCCAGCTCCGCCAATGCGCGCTGGACGGTACGCTGGCTGGCGTCCAGCGCCAGGGCAAGCGCCGATGTCGACCAGGCGGCGCCATCGGACAGCAGCGCCAGCAGGGACGCCTGCTCGCCGTCGATCGGCGGCTCCAGCACGGCCAGTTCGCGGCCGCAGTCGGGCCGCAAGGCAAAGCCGCGCGGCGTCGCTTCGATGCCGGCCAGTCCTTTGGCCAGCGCCCGCAGGCGGCCAATCTCGACCCGCAGGCGCGCGCGGTGGGTTTCGTCGGGCCGGCGGGTGTTAAAGGCGCGCTCGATCAGCACATCGCGCTGTGCATCGCCGGGCCACGCCTCCGCCAGCGTGCGCGCCAGCGCGAACAGCACCGGCCGGCGTGCCAGTGGACGCCAATCGGCAGCGCATCCCAGTCCTCGCCTGCAGGCGTCCAGCACCAGGGTATCGGAAGCCAGCAAGGCCGCCACTTCGTCGAGCTGCATGGCCTGCCCTTCAGGCGCTCCATGGCGGCGCGCCGCAGGCCTCCCGAGCGCAGCCGCGGCCTCGGCCACTTCGGCCAACAACTCCGGCACGCCCGAGCGCACGGCCGCCGCCTGGGCCCGTGCCAGCGCTGCACGCGCCGGCATTGGGCGCAGGGAACGCATCGCCAGCTCGGCCCCGGTCAGTTCAGCCACCGCCGCCAGCGCCGGCGTCAACGCCCGCATATCGAGGCGGGCCAGCTCGGACGCGGCGGCATCCAGGCGTCCCAATAGCAGGAATTTTCGGGCCGCGATCAAGCGCGCCTGCAGCGCATTGCCGTAGTCGCCATGCGATTCCAGCACGGCCAGCGCCTCCGCCAAAGCGCGCGGCGGAGCGGCAAAGTCGCGCATGGCCAGCGCCACTTCGGCCTCGGCAACCACGCAGCGTGCGCGCGACAACGCTTCATGCCCGCCGAAGCCGCGCGCTGCGCGCCGCAGCAGATCGCGCGCTCGCGGAAAATTGCCCAGCCGCGCCATGGCGATGCCGCGCAAGGCCAGCGCCGGCGGGTCGCTGCGCAGGGAAACGTGCTTCAATGCGCCAAGAACATCGCCGCTGGCAAGGGCGCGCGCAGCGGCAGTGACCAGGGAATCCATCGAAGCAGTGCGACTATCCCGCCCGGCACGCGCGCGAAGCAGCGGCCCGCAGCAGGATGCGCGAATAAAGCTTGTGAAATCCCAGCAGGGCGCGGAAGGCGCGGCCCTGCCGTGCACTGACGACGGCGGAGCCAAAATACAGCCTCGTCCCCTGCCCCACCGGTGCCGCCATCAGCCATGAACGCGTGCTGCCCGCGTAATCGCACATCAGCAACTGATTCGGCGCGCGCCCTTCCACCGACCATGCGGCGAATTCTTCGCGTTGGCCGTTCGCCAGGGCTCGGGCTTCCACATCGCGCGACGGGCGCGCGACGCATAAGGCGAGCAACAAGCGCTCAAGCTTGAATGGTGCGCTGGTGTAGAAGGCTTCCACAAAGGCCGCATGGCTTACCTGCCCCGGTACGTCGATGGCGAAGCAATCGGTATAGTCGCCCTGCAGGCGGTAGCGCTGCAACAACGCATCGGAAGGCAGTTCCGCCATCATGAATACAGCGCACAGGAAAGCCCGCCGAACAGGCAGGCTTCGGCCAGGCGCTGCAGGGCGCCGCGCCAGCCGGTCGACCGCATCTGGCCAATCAGGATGCCGCAGCCGATCACGGCAATCCCGGCCGCCTGGAACAACAGGCCATGGCCGCGCGCCAATGTTATGAGAGCGATGCCGCCACCCACGTATTCAATGCCGCCGGCCAGATTGTGCAGGGCCTGGCGCGCGGTGCCCGAGCCAGGCGAGCCCGGATCGCAGGGAAACAGAGCGGCACCGATATAGCCTGCCGCGATACACCCGGCCAGTGCGGCGCTCACAGGCTCGCTGGCCGATGCCAGCCAGGCGACTGCCAGCAGCAGCGCTCCCACCGGCAGGAACAGGCCGAACGCCACGAAGCCCTGGTCGCGCGCGCCCGTCTCTCCCAACTCGCTGATCGTATGCGCCCAATGGCTGTAACCGGCCTTGCGGCGGCCAAGCACGACGCAGGCAGCCAACAGGTAGGCCGCGGCGGCCAATGACATGGTTTGGGCTGGGGTTATGCTCATTCGGCAAGCATAACACCCCGCTCGCTGATCCGCAGGCGCTCCGGATCGGTCCCCAAAACAAGCTTCAGGTTCTCGCGCGCGCTATTGCGCAGGTTGGCCGCCACGTGTTCCTGCTGCGATTTCTGCTGCTGCGATTTGTAGGCAAGGGCCATGAAGGCGCCCACCATCGCGCTTTTCTCGTACAGGTCGCGGATCGATTCAGCGCTTTGCCTTTCGGCCAGCCGGCGCGTGCCGGCGCCCCGCCGCAGTTGCTCGGCGACGGCGGCAAATTCCGCATCCTGCACGTCGCGATTGGCAAAGACCATGTAATTGCCCACGATGAAAGCAGCCATCGCGCCATCCAGGTCGTTGCGCTGCCAGCCCATCTTCTCCGCGATCTGCTGGTAGACATCCATGCTTTGCTGGAAGGCTTGCCGCATGCTCGCCTGGCTCGCCGCCGGGAACACTTTCGACAGTTCCTGCGCATTGCGCTGCACCGCCGGCGGCGCCGACGCGCGCGCAGAGCGCGAATCGGTGTCAGAGTGCGTGTGCTTCCCGGTGTTCATCGAATTGTTGTTCATCGCGGCCATATTGCCGAAATTGACCAACGGAACACCGAACGTTGCGTAGTCCTGGCCCAGCCATTGGGCCTGGGCCGCCTGTCCTGCCATCAAGGCGCTCGCCAGCAGCAGGGCTTTCAGCGTAATGTTCAACTTCATGCGGAGAGCATCTGACTTGGCAGCAAGTCGGACATATTCTCCGCCACGCTGCGCGCGTTAAAACAACGGAAGCGGAACTCGCCGCCATCCTCCAGTTCAACCACGACGATCCCGGTGAGGATGCCGAATTCGCGCCGCACGGCGCGCACCTCGCGCAAGGAAATGTGCACCGATTGCAGATTGTCGTGCACCGCCTTATTCATGATGTTCGGTATCCAGTCAATTGCATCGGCCGATACGGTGACGGTGCCGCCCACCCACAAGCCGCCCATCATGGTGCCGATGGCCTCAACCTGGCGCCCCGCCACCCCGCCGATACCGCGTTTAACGACGGCGTCCGTAATAAATGCGTTGCAAAGTTTTTTGATAAAGATCGTCATTGGAACCTCATCCCGTTTTTATCGACAAGCAAATTGGAGGGATCGCCTTTCAGCACCAGTTGCAGGTTTTCGCGCGCCGCGTTGCGCAGGTTTTCGTAAACCGCGGGAGGCTGCGGCTGCTGCTGGTTCGATTTGAAGGCCAGCGCCATGAAGGCGCCGATCATGGCGCTTTGCTCGAACACGTCGCGCACCTTGTCGGCTTCGGCGCGCGTGTTGACGCCCTGTAGCTTGTTCTGGGCGCGCATCTGGTTGGCGACGGCGGCGAACTCCTCGTCCGAGACTTCCACGCCCTTCAGCACCATGTAGTTCCCCACCAGGAAGGCGGCCAAGCCGCCCGCCATATCGCGCGGAGTCCAGCCCAGCTTCTTTTCAACCTGCAGGTAGACGTCCATGCTCTTGACATAGATGTTTTCCATCTCGGCGCGTTTCTCAGGCGGGAAGTGCTGGGCCAGCGTACGCGCATTGGCCTGTATCGCCGGCTTGGACTTCGGCAGGATCGGCGGAGCCTTCTTCACTTCCGTCCTGGTCGGCACCGGGACGCGCAAGTCCGGCTGCGGCCACACCACGACATTGTCGTAGCTCATGCCGTAGCCGCAGCACTGGCTATGCGCGGCGGGAGCGGCGCCCAATGCCAGCACGGCGAATATCACGCTGTACTTCATCGCTAAGCTCTTCATTTGACATAAAAGATTGATGAAGAATATACAAGAAATCACAGCACGCCAATCGAATTCAAGGGCGTGCAAGTTACTCAAAGAGCAGCGAAGAATTCCAACAGATGCGCTTTATATTGGACCGGGTCGTAAGCGCCCGTCCCCTGGTACGCGGCGGGATTTACAGGTCAAGCATGGGCGCCTCCTGCGCCTTGCGGAAGCCGAACGTAATCGTCATGCGGCGCGGCGTTCGACCAGCAGGCGCAGCGGACCGGGCAGCCATTGGCGCAGCGTGGCGCCGATGGCGGCTTCACGGCGCTGCCAGAATACGCCAGCGGCGATAATGGCAATGCCGATCGCCGTCAGCGCGACCGGGAACATCAGGCTGTCCTTGAATACCGTGTACGACAAATGCCCCAGGTAGCCCGCCAGGCCGAAGCCGCCGAACACGGCGAATACACGGCGCGACAAGGCGGCGCCGATACCGATCATCAGCAGGTTGATCATGCAATATACGAGCTTGCCCAACTCGCTTCCCGAATCCATCGACGACAAGGCGCCCCAGAACGTCAGCACACCCCAGACGTACAGCCAGAACGCGAAGTCCTTGCCGCTGCGGTTGCGCAGGTCGACCCACAGCGCCATCAGCGTCATGGCGATGCCGAACAGCCCTGAAATGACTTTACCCTCCTGCGAAAAGAAGCCGTGGCTGCTGCCCAGCAGCATGGCGGTGACGTCCATGCTCATGTACCACAGCGTGACCGCCAGCGGCATCACCGTAAACGGCATGCGGTAGCGCCACAACACGACGGCGCCGACGGCGAGCGTCGCCAGTTCCATCAGGATCCAGCGCCAGTCGATGTAATAGTGGTAATTGCGATAGGCATCGCCGGCTTGGCCGTCCGCCCACAGACCAAGCATATGCTGCAGGCCGTAGACCGCCAACGGCACCAGCACCACGGCGAATGCGGCCAACACGCCCGCCGGCAGCAGCAGCTGGCGCGCACGCAGCCATTCGACGCTGCCGATGGCAGCCGCGATATAGCAGATGGAGATCAGGAACAGCCCTGTGCCGCCGAACGACTCCCAGCCCAGCGTCATGAACAGCGACATGGCGCCGATGGCGATCAGGCCGCCCAGGTAATACAGGATATGCGCCGTCTTGAACCCGGGCGTGTGCTGCTCGCGCTCGAGCAGGTAGTGCCATAAGCGTCCCGCCTGGCTCGCATCCAGCAAGCCCTCTTGTGCCGCGTCGTCGAGCATCGCGCGTGTCAGCTTCATGGCCATTCCTGATAGTTGGTGAATTTTTAAGGATTCTATTGCATCTGCTGGCAAAATGGCCATTCACCAATCTGCTGGGAGGCGAGCAATGGCTCTACGCACCATGGCGCTGCTGGCGCTGGCCCTGCATGGCACGGCGGCGCTGGGCGGGGAAGTCCTGCTGGACATCCCCACGCGGCCCGGCGCCACGGTCAGGGTGTTGGAAATGACGGGCGAGCACGCCGCCAGCCACGTGGTACTGTATCTCGCCGGCGGCACGGGCCAGCGCGGCCTGCTGGGCGTCTGGCCGGGCAGCCTGCCGACCGATCCCGATACCCTGTACGGGGCCCAGCGCCAGATGGCGCAGCAGGTGGGCGCCATGGTTGCGGTGGACACCGCCAGCGACCATGAAGTGTTGACGATGGACGACCGCCAGGGCTCCGCGCACCGGCAGGACATCGCCGCGGTGGTGGCGTTCATGCGGGCGCGCCATCCGCAGGCGCGCATCGTGCTGATGGGAAGCAGCAATGGCGCCTTTTCGGCCGCCCATGTGGCGAACCGCCTGCCGACGGTGGATCAAGTGGTGCTGGTGAACGCCAGCGCCGATGCATGGGCCGAAGCGCCGCACCTGAAGCGGCCCGTGCTCGGCGTGCACCACAAGCGCGACGCCTGCCTGCCCTTCCGCGACAGCTACCCGAAGGCGCGCTTCTATCCGCTGATCGTGGCCGACAGCCCGGCATTCCCGCCCGTGTCCATCGCTACCCCGCGCGACTGCAGCCGCGAAAGCGCGCACGGCCTGCATGGCCAGCTGTCGCAAGTCTACCGCGCTATCGGCGCCTGGCTGCTGACCGGGGCGGCGCCGGCAACCATCCCTTAAGCGGCGTCGCCGCTGAAGAAGGCGATCACCTCGGCCGCTTCGCGGGTGCGCTTGAACGGCGGCAGGCTTTGCCAGATGCGGCGGCCGTAGGGTTTGGAGATCACACGCGGATCGCACAGCATCAGCACACCGCGGTCGCCTTCGTCGCGGATCAGGCGCCCCGCGCCCTGCTTCAGGTTGATGATCGCTTCCGGCAGCGTGTGGCCCATGAAGCCGTTCAGGCCCTGGCGTTCCATCACTTCGATGCGCGCGGCCAGCACTGGATCGTCCGGCGGCGCGAACGGCAGCTTGTCGATGATCACCAGCGACAGCGCCTCGCCGCGCACGTCCACGCCTTCCCAGAAGCTCTGGGAGCCGATCAGCACGCCGTTGCCGGCCTTGCGGAACTGGTCCAGCAGCTCGGTGCGGCCGCGGTCGCCCTGCACGAAGAGCGGGAACTTCAGGCCACGCTTGTCGAATTCATCGCGCAGGCGGTCGGCGGCGCGCTTGACGGCGCGCAGCGTGGTGCAAAGCAGGAAGGTGCGGCCGCCCGCCGCCTCGATGACGGGCAGCGCCGCATCCAGCACGGCGTCGGTGTAGCCCAGCGAGTTCGGGTCGGGCAGGCCTTGCGGCACGTACAGGATGCCCTGCTGTTCATAGTTGAACGGGCTTGGCCAGTTGCGCGCGACTTCGTTCTCCAAGCCCAGCTGCTGGGCAAAGTGGGTGAAGTCGTTCTTCACCGCCAGCGTGGCGGAGGTGAAGATCCAGCTGCGCGGCACGCCTTCGCGCTGGCCGTTGAAGATCGGCGCGATGGACAGCGGCGTCTTGTGCAGCTGCAGCGAGCTTTGGAAGGCCTCCACCCAGAACACGGCCTCCTCGCCCGGGACCACCTTGGCCTTGGGATCGAACTTCCAGGCTTCCAGGCGGGCCGACAGTTCGTTGCCGCGCACGCGGCATTGCTCGATGGTCTCGGCGCGCTCGGCGTTCTTTTCCAGCACGGCGACCATGTCGATCAGCTCGTCCTTCAGCGTCTGCAGCGCCGGGAAGAAATCGCTGGACGGCGCGATCTGCGGCAGCGACATGCGCACGATGTCCTGCGTGAAGGTCAAGCGCAGATCGCGCGCCGCCTTCTCGACCGGCGTGACGACCTTGGCCCACTCGGCGCCATCACGCGCATGGGCCAGGCCCTCGGCCAGCACGTCCCGGCACAGCTCGAGGATCTGCGAGGTGGAGATGCTGTCGCCGAAGAACAGGGTGGCGGTATCGGGCAGCTGGTGCGCCTCGTCGAAGATCACGGTGTTGGCCGACGGCAGCAGCTCGGCCACGCCGGTATCCTTCAGCGCCACGTCGGCGAAGAACAGGTGGTGGTTGACCACCACCACGTCCGCCTGCTGCGCCTCGCGGCGCGCCTTCATGACGAAACAGTCCTGGTAGTACTGGCACTCCTGCCCCATGCAGTTCTCGCGGGTGGAGGTCACCAGGTTCCACACCAGGGCATTTTCCGGCACGCGCGCCAGCTCCGCCTTGTCGCCGGTGCTGGTCATCTTCAGGAAGCGCGAGATCTCGCGCAGGTGGCCCACATCCTCGCGCGAGGTCATGCGGCCGTTCTGCAGCGTGCGCTCCAGGTGATAGTGGCACAGGTAGTTGGAACGCCCTTTCAAGAGCGCCACCGAGACCGGCGCCTGCAGCGCAGCGCGGATGGTCGGAATATCGCGCAGGAACAACTGGTCCTGCAGATTCTTGGTGCCGGTGGAGACGATGGTCTTGCCGCCCCATAGCAGCGCCGGCACCAGATAGGCGAAGGTCTTGCCGGTGCCGGTGCCGGCTTCGGCGATCAGGGTCTGCTGCTTGTCGATGGCGTCGGCGATCGCCTTGGCCATCTCGGTCTGCGATTTGCGCGGACGAAAACCGCCCACTGCCGGGCCCAGGGGGCCGCCGGGCCCAAACAAGCGCTCAATATCGGCGTCATGCGCCCCCGGAGGGAAAACCGGTTCGTTCGGCGCGCCGGGTTCGGCGGTCGGCTGTTGTGGATCTGTCAAGTTCGTCGTGGAAGAGAGTGGCCTGTTCAGGCCGGTACGTCGGGCACCAATTGCATTTTCAGCAGGGTGATATAGTCTTTCAATTGCAGCTTGCGCTTTTTGAGCCGGCGCAACTGAAGTTGATCGTGGTGACCATCCAGCGTCAACATTTCAATGACCGCGTCCAGGTCGCGATGCTCGACATCGAGCTCTATAATGCGGCGCTGGATCTCTTCTTTGTTGACCATAGATGGATTATCATTCTGGCAAGTTCGATTAACGTTTGCTTACAGTTTCGCGTGGACAACAGGCTATACTTGCAACGAAACTGTATACAGGTGCATAGTTTAACTCAGGTAGTCATTGGAAAGAAGCTGTCAAGTCCTTATGAGCATGTACAAGATAGAGGCCGGAACCGCGCAACATCTCGGTAGCCGGCCCCAACAAAATGACCGCGTCGCACTGTTTACCGCGCCAAAGGCACCGGGCTATGTGCTCGCCGTGCTGGCCGACGGCATCAGCGGCGGCGCCACAGGCTCTGAACAGGTGCTGCACACGGCCAAGCAATTGTTCGACGAATACCGCGCGTCGGAAGTCGTCAGCTTGCCGCGGCTGGAAGAACTGGTGCGTGAAATCGCCCACGATGTACACGAGATCCTCGTGATGGATCCCCGCACCGGCGCCAGCGAACCGCTGTCGACCATGGTGCTGATGGTGTTGACGCCGGAGCGCCAGGCCGTCTGGGGCGTGGTCGGCGACTCGCGACTGTATCGTTTCGACAACAAGGAATGCCTGGCGCGCAGCAGCGATGCCGATTACGTGGCGCACCTGATGGAGCACGACAAACTGCCGGAAGAAGCGGCACGCAAGCACCGCCAGGCCAAGCTCTTGACCAATGCCCTGGGCAACAAGAACCGGGCCCCGTTTGTCAGCTTCGGCGTACAGGAAGACTTGAAGGCCGGACAGGCGTTCCTGCTTTGCTCGGACGGCTTATGGTCCTATTTCGCTGACGTGGAACTGGCCACCGCAGTGGCCAAGAAGTCGCCGCGCGAGGCGGCCGAAATCCTGATCAACAAGGCGCGCGAACGCGCCCAGGGCAAAGGCGACAACTGCTCGATGGCCATCATCAAGCTGGTCGCCCTGCCCAAGGAGCCGGTGAACTACACCGTGCAGAAGATGCGCAAGGCGGTTTAAGGCTTGCTGCCAGGCTGGGTTTCCGGCTTGGCTTCAGGTTTTTGCGCCGATTCGGCGCGGCGTTTTCTCTTCTCTTCTTTTTCGGCCAGCTTGGCCTTGATTTCGGCCTGCCGTTTCTCGGATTCGGCCTTCTTGCGCTCGAACTCCACGGCCTGGGCCGCGTGCTTCGGCGCGTCGGCCGCTTCACGGGCAAGGCGGGCACGCTCCCTTGCGTCATGCTCGGCCTGGCGCTGCTCCACCGACACGGCGGCGGGCTTGGGCAGCGGCCTGGCCGCCGGCGACGCTTTGGGCGGCTTCGGGTTGGCCGCGTTGAAGGCCGCTTCCGCCGCATCCTTCTGGGCCCGGTCCTCCAGCTCGCGGTCGCGTACTTCCACCACGTTCAGGCGCTTGAAGTGGCTCGCTTCCACCTCCACCGAGCGCAGTTCGGCCAGACGCATGCGGCGCTGCTCCTTTGCCTTGTCGAGACAGGCGTTGACGAAAAACTTTTCGTAGCACAGCGCTTCGCTGGTGCTGAATTCCGCCTCCACCGCTTCGCGGTCCTTCTTCACTTGCAGCAGGCGGGCATCGGCCTGTTCGATGGAATGGGTTTCCGGGGTGCGCGCGGCATCCGGCGTTGCCGGAGCGCCGATGTCCTGCGCCAGCGTCACGCCGGGCAGCAACAGGGCCAGCCAGATCAGGTTCTTCAAATTATTCTCCTTGTCAGGACAGCTTTTCGGCGGCGCCGCGCTGTTCCTTTTCCATATACTCGCGCGACTGCATCTCGACGATGCGCGACACGGTGCGGTGGAATTCGTTGGATAGCACGCCGGAGGTGTACAGCTCTTCCGGCTCCACTTCGGCCGACATGATCAGCTTGACCTTTTGGTCGTAAAACACGTCGATCAGCCAGGTGAAGCGGCGCGCCTCGGACGACTGTCCGGCCGACATCATCGGAATACCGGACAATATCACGGTATGGAAGCGGCTGGCGATTTCCAGGTAGTCGTTCTGCGAGCGCGGGCCGCCGCACAAGGTGGCGAAATCGAACCAGATGATGGTGCCGGCGCGGCGCAGGGCCTTGAGTTCGCGGCCCTCGACCTGGATGCGCGGGTCCTCATCGGCCGTTTCCGCCACGCGGGCAAAGGCTTCGCGCAGGTGGCGGTCGGTGTCGGCGTTGAGCGGCGTGTAATAGGCATCCACCTGCTCCAGGGCGCGGCCGCGGTAGTCGATGCCGGCGTCCACATTCAGCACATCCATCCGCTCCTTCAGCAGGGCGATGGTGGGCAGGATGCGGTCGCGGTGCAGGCCGTCCGGGTACAGGGTGGACGGCTCGTAGTTCGAGGTCATGATGAAGGACACGCCGTTGTCGTACAGCGCCTTCATCAGGTTGTACAGGATCATGGCATCGGCCACGTCCGACACGTGGAATTCATCGAAACAGATCAGGCGGTACTTCCTGGCGATGCGTTTCGCCACTTCGTCCAGCGGATCTTCCACGCCGCGCAGCTCATCGAGCTGCATGTGCACGTCGCGCATGAACTCGTGGAAGTGCAGGCGCGTCTTGCGCACCAGCGGGATCACCGAATAGAAAGAGTCCATCAGGAAGGACTTGCCGCGCCCTACCCCGCCCCACATGTACACGCCGCGCGGAGGCGTCGGG
This sequence comes from Pseudoduganella violaceinigra DSM 15887, assembly GCF_000425385.1. GTDB lineage: Bacteria > Pseudomonadota > Gammaproteobacteria > Burkholderiales > Burkholderiaceae_D > Rugamonas > Rugamonas violaceinigra. The sequence goes on from NZ_KE384358.1 coordinate 457,453, forward strand.
CGGTTGATCAGGCGTTTGAAGGAGTTCGAGCGCTGGGACTTGTAGGCGACCCATTCGTCGTAGCACTGCTGCAGGCGGTCGACGGCGCGCTGTTGGGCGGCGTCGGATTTGAAGTCGCGCTGCGTGAGCGCGTGCTGGTAAAACTCTTGGACATTCATCTTGTTTGAACCGGTAAACCAGTGTCAGACCCGCGGGGTCTGACACTTTATGACACGGCTGTCGCGGGCCCTGGTGTCCGACCCCGCGGGTCCGACACCGGTTTACCGGTTTTCCGGGTTTAGAAGTTCAGCGTACGCTTATCGACAGCCAGCGCCGCTTCCTTGGTCGCTTCCGACAGCGATGGGTGTGCGTGGCAGATGCGCGCGATGTCTTCCGCCGAAGCCTTGAACTCCATCGCCACAACCGCTTCGGAGATCAGCTCGGAAGCCATCGGGCCGACAATGTGCACGCCCAGGATCTCGTCGGTGGTTGCATCGGCCAGGAACTTCACCATGCCGTTGGTATCGCCCAGCGCGCGCGCGCGGCCGTTCGCCAGGAACGGGAAGGTGCCGGCCTTGTACGCCACGCCTTCCGCCTTGAGCTGCTGCTCGGTCTTGCCCACGGAAGCGATTTCCGGATGGGTGTAGATGACGGACGGCAGGGTGTTGAAGTTGGTGTGGCCATGCTGGCCGGCGATACGCTCGGCCACGGCAACCGCTTCTTCTTCCGCCTTGTGCGCCAGCATCGGGCCGCGCACCACGTCGCCGATCGCCCACACGTTCGGCAGGTTGGTCTTGCAGTCTTCGTCCACGGTGATCATGCCGCGCTCGTCGACAGCCAGGCCCACTTTATCGGCGCCCAGGCCGATGGTGTTGGCGGTGCGGCCGATCGACACGATCAGCTTGTCGAACACGGATTTCTGGGCTTCGCCCTTGGCGTCGGTGTACTCGACGGTGACGTTGTCCTTGCCCGCTTCGACCTTGGAGATCTTGCAGGACAGGTTGATCGACAGGCCCTGCTTGGTCAGCAGCTTGTGCGCTTCCTTGGCGATCTGCTCATCGACTGCGCCCAGGAAGGTCGGCAGACCTTCCAGCACGGTCACTTCGGAACCCAGGCGGCGCCATACGGAGCCCAGTTCCAGGCCGATCACGCCGGCGCCGATCACGCCCAGCTTGGCCGGTACGGATTCGATGTTCAGGGCGCCGGTATTCGACAGGATCAGTTTCTCGTCGAATGGGGCGCCAGGCAGCGCGCGCGGGTTGGAGCCGGTAGCGACGATGATCTGCTTGCCGGTGATGGTCTCGGTGGTCGGGCCGGAGATGGCGATCGGGTAGCCTTCCGCGCCAGCGGCGCCGGCGAACGCGCCGCGGCCGTGGAAGAAGGTGACCTTGTTCTTCTTGAACAGGAACAGGATGCCGTCGTTGTTTTGCTTCACAACGGTGTTCTTGCGCTTCAGCATCTGGGCCACGTCGAAGGACAGGCCTTCCACGTTGATGCCGTGCTCTTTGAAGCTGTGCGATGCGTGGTCGAAGTGTTCCGACGATTGCAGCAGCGCTTTCGATGGGATGCAGCCAACGTTGGTGCAGGTGCCGCCTGGGGCTGGCTTGCCGGCTTCGTTGCTCCATTCATCGATACAGGCTACGGAGAAGCCCAGCTGCGCTGCGCGGATGGCGGCGATGTAACCGCCAGGACCGGCGCCGATAACTACTACGTCAAATTGTTTGTTGCTCATGTATTTTCCCAATCATTGGTCGTCCGTAGGGACGAAAATCCACATAAGGATGTAAATCAGCCCGCCGAAGCCGGCACATGTTGCGACCAGAACGAAGATCAGGCGCCAGATCCAGGATTCGATCCCGGTCTGCTGGGCGATGCCGCCGCACACGCCGCCCAGCCAGCGGTCGTGGCTGGCGCGGCGCAGCTTGCCGATTTCGGTGGCGAAGTCGCCGCCGGCCTGCTGGCTGCCGCCGCTTTGCAGCAGCTTGTCCTTGGCACGGGCGAATTCTTCATCGCTCAGGGCACCAGCCTGGTGCAGTTCGTGCAGGCGCTTCAGTTCTTCGGAGACGCTCATGTGACCTCTCGTCGAATAGTTAAACCGGTACACCAGTGTCAGCCCCGCAGGGGCCGACACTGGCCGGCGAAAGTCGCGGAGCCGGTTTTACAGGTCCAGCAGCAGGCGCGCAGGATCTTCCAGCGCTTCCTTCATGGCCACCAGGCCCAGGACCGCTTCGCGGCCGTCGATGATACGGTGGTCGTAGGACATCGCCAGGTAGTTCATTGGGCGAATCACGATCTGGCCGTCGACGACAACAGCGCGGTCCTTGGTGGCGTGCACGCCCAGGATGGCCGATTGTGGCGGGTTGATGATCGGGGTCGACAGCATGGAGCCGAAGGTGCCACCGTTCGAGATGGAGAAGGTGCCGCCGGTCAGGTCTTCCAGGGTCAGCTTGCCTTCCTTGGCTTTCTGGCCGAATTCGCCGATCTTCTTCTCGATCTCGGCGATGCTCATCTGGTCTGCGTTGCGCAGGATAGGCACCACCAGGCCGCGTGGGGAACCCACGGCGATACCGATGTCGAAGTAGCCGTGGTAGACGATGTCATTGCCGTCCACCGAAGCGTTCAGGATCGGGTACTTCTTCAGCGCGTGCACGGCAGCCTTGACGAAGAAGGACATGAAGCCCAGCTTCACGCCGTGTTCTTTCTCGAACTTGTCCTTGTACTTGTTACGCAGGTCCATGACCGGCTTCATGTCCACTTCGTTGAAGGTGGTCAGGATGGCGTTGGTGGACTGGGATTCGACCAGGCGCTCGGCGATACGCGCGCGCAGGCGGCTCATCGGCACGCGCTCTTCCGGACGGTCGCCCAGGTTGGCGGCGGACGGCGCGGCAACCTTCTGCAGCTGTGCCTTCGGCGCGGCAGGCGCGAGCGGTGCCGGAGCGGCTGGTTTCGGTGCGGCGGCGGCAGCCAGGGCGTCGCCCTTGGTCACGCGGCCGTCCTTGCCGGAACCGGCAACGTCGGCAGCGGCGATGCCGGCTTCGGACAGGATCTTGGCGGCAGCTGGCATGGCCACGCCGGACTTGTCGGCGGCAGCGGCAGGTGCGGCGGCGGCTGGGGCAGCGGCGGCAGCCGGTGCGGAAGGCGCGGCGCCTGGAGCGGCGTCGGTATCGATGATGGCGATGACTTCGCCGGCAACCACGGTGGCGCCGTCGGCCTTGATCACTTGCACAACCACGCCGGCGGCTGGCGCCGGCAGTTCCAGGACCACCTTGTCGGTCTCGATGTCGATCATGTTTTCGTCGCGGGCCACTGCCTCGCCGACTTTCTTGTGCCAGGTCAGCAGGGTCGCTTCAGCGACGGATTCCGACAGTTGTGGAACTTTGACTTCGATTTGTGCCATTTGTTATTTACTCCGTATCTTGTGTATTTGTTGCGCCGCCCGCTCGTGGCGGGCGGCTCACCCGCTAATGCGATTACTTGGTCAGAATGAAGCCCTTCAGCTTCGAGAACGCGGTTTCCAGCAGGTCTTTCTGCTGCGCGTAGTGCTTGTCGTAGTAACCCACGGCAGGCGAAGCGGACGCTGGGCGGCCGGCATACGCCAGCTTCTGGCCCGACTCCATGGCCTCGAAGATGTTGTGCTGGATCTGGAACCAAGGACCCTGGTTCTGCGGCTCGTCCTGTACCCACACCACTTCGGCCAGGTTCGGGAACTTTTTCAGTTCGGCAGCGAAGGCCTTGTGCGGGAACGGATACAGCTGCTCGATACGCACGATCGCGGTATCGGTCACGCCGCGGGTCTTGCGGGTGTTGACGATGTCGTAGTACACCTTGCCGGAGCAGGCGATCACGCGCTTGACCTTCTTGGCGTCGATCGACTCGTCCACCTCGCCGATCACGGTCTGGAAGGCGCCCTTGGCCAGTTGCTCCAGCGGGGAACCTGCATCCTTGTTGCGCAGCAGCGACTTAGGAGTCAGGATCACCAGCGGTTTACGGAACTGGCGCACCATCTGGCGGCGCAGCACGTGGAAGATCTGCGACGCGGTGGTCGGCTGCACAACTTGCATATTGTTGTCGGCGCACAGCTGCAGGAAACGCTCTGGGCGGCACGACGAGTGCTCTGGACCCTGGCCTTCGTAGCCGTGCGGCAGCATCATGACCAGGCCGGAAGCGCGGCCCCACTTCACTTCGCCGGAGCTGATGAACTGGTCGATCACCACCTGGGCACCGTTGACGAAGTCGCCGAACTGGGCTTCCCAGATGGTCAGCGTGTTAGGCTCGGCGGTCGAGTAGCCGTATTCGAAGGCCAGCACGGCCTCTTCGGACAGCACGGAGTCGATCACGGTGAACGGTGCCTGGCCTTCGGAGATGTTCTGCAGCGGGATGTAGGTACCTGCGTCCCAACGTTCGCGGTTCTGGTCGTGCAGTACGGCGTGGCGATGCACGAAGGTGCCGCGGCCGGCGTCCTGGCCGGTCAGGCGCACAGCGTAGCCGGAGGAAACCAGGGAGGCGAAGGCCAGGTGTTCACCCATGCCCCAGTCCAGGTTCATTTCGCCCTTGCCCATATTGGCGCGGTCGCCCAGCACTTTTTCCACCAGCGAGTGAACCTTGAAGTCGGCCGGCACGGTGGTGATGGCGGTGGCCAGACGTTTCAGTTCGGTCATCGGCACGGCGGTATCGGCGGCGTCGGTCCACTTGCGGTTCAGGAACGGCAGCCAGTCGACGGCGTACTTGTTCTTGAAGTTGGAGATCACCGGATCGATGGTGTGCTTGCCCTGGTCCATCGCCGCGCGGTAGGCGGCAACCATGGCGTCGCCGCCGTCGGCAGGGATCACGCCTTGTGCGATCAGCTTGTCCGCATACATCTTGCGGGTGCCTGGGTGCTTGGCGATCTTCTTGTACATCAGCGGCTGGGTCAGCGCCGGGGTATCCTGCTCGTTGTGGCCCAGTTTGCGGTAGCAAATGATGTCGACAACGATGTCTTTCTTGAACTGCTGGCGGTAATCCATCGCGATCTGGGAAGCCAGGACCACGGCTTCAGGATCGTCGGCGTTCACGTGCAGTACCGGCGCTTCGATCATCTTCACGACGTCGGAGCAGTAAATGGTGGAACGTGCATCGCGCGGATCGGAAGTGGTGAAGCCGATCTGGTTGTTGATCACGATGTGCACGGTGCCGCCGGTGCCGTAGCCGCGGGTCTGCGCCAGGTTCAGGGTTTCCATCACAACGCCCTGGCCTGCGAAAGCGGCGTCGCCGTGCACCAGGATAGGCAGCACTTGCGCGCCGTGGGTGTCGCCGCGGCGGTCCATACGGGCCTTCACGGAACCTTCAACCACAGGGTTGACGATTTCCAGGTGGGACGGATTGAACGCCAGCGACAGGTGGACCGGGCCGCCCGCGGTGGAGATGTCGGACGAGAAGCCCTGGTGGTATTTCACGTCGCCAGCCGGCAGGTCGTCGGCGTGCTTGCCTTCGAATTCTTCGAACAGGTCCTTAGGCGCCTTGCCCAGGGTGTTCACCAGCACGTTCAGGCGGCCGCGGTGGGCCATGCCGATGACGATTTCCTGCACGCCTTTTTCGCCGGCGCGCTGGATGATTTCATCGATCGAGGCGATGAAAGTCTCGCCGCCTTCCAGCGAGAAGCGCTTCTGGCCGACGTACTTGGTATGGAGGTAGCGTTCCAGGCCTTCAGCGGCGGTCAGGCGCTCCAGGATGTGCTTTTTCTTTTCGGCGCTGAAGGCCGGGGTCGAGCGGATCGACTCCAGGCGCTCCTGCAGCCAGCGCTTTTCGGCTGGATCCGAGATGTACATGTACTCGGCGCCGATGGAGCGGGTATAGGTGTCCTTCAGCAGGTTGGTCAGATCGCGCAGGGTCGCGGTCTCCGGGCCGAAGTAGGTGTTGCTGATGTTGAATACGGTGTCCTGATCGGCGTCGGTGAAGCCGTAGAACGACGGTTCCAGTTCAGGAATGCTCGGACGTTCCTGGCGCTGCAGCGGATCCAGGTTGGCCCAGCGAGAGCCCAGGTAGCGGTAGGCTGCGATCAGCTGGGTGGCGGCCACGCGCTTGCGGCCCATTTCGGCATCGGACGAAGCGACGATGGTGCGGATCGGACCGGCTTTCGCGCGTTCGGCGAAGGAGGCGATGACGGACGAGTGGATGACGTCAGGTTTGGCGCTGCCGTCGACTGCCGGCACGTTTTGCATGGCGTCGAAATACTGGCGCCAGTTGTCTGGCACGGAGCCAGGATTCTCAAGATACGCTTCGTACAGTTCTTCTACGTACGGCGCGTTCCCACCAAACAGGTAGGAATTGGACGTCTGTTGTTGCATCATTTCTTTGCTCACCTTTCTTCGCGCTTCGCGAGGAATTAGCGGGTTGTTCAAACCTTCCGCGACACGGCCTGACCGGTTAGCGGATTGCACATCAAGTTGTGGGGGAAGGGCTCTGTTGTTTCCAGATTTTCCAAAAACGGTCGCTTAGGATAGCACGTGTTCTTGAACTGCAACAACTAAAACTACCTGTGCCTGCTGGAAGCAATATTCATAAAAATGTAACATTTGGTGAGAATTTAAGAAATATTCACTGCTATAATTTTGCGCCATGAATTTTTGTCAATATTTCTTTAAGGAGTTTCATGCGTAAGTTTTTGGCTGCACTTTTTTCTCTTCTAGCTATCGCTGGCTCGGCATCGGCCCAATCCATCGGCTCAGTCGTGAGCACCAGCAACTGCCGCCCCGAGGGCTGCGGGTTGATGAAGCAAGGTGAATATCTCGAGAACGGCATCTACCGCCTGGTTATGCAAACGGACGGCAACCTGGTGCTTTATCAAATTGAAGGCGGAGCTCAAAAGGCCCTTTGGTGGAGTAACACGTCCGGCACCGGCGGCACCAATGCCGTCATCCAACTTGACAGCAATCTGGTCATTAAACGTTCAGACAACTCGACTATCTGGTCTGCAAAAACTACGCTAAGCACCGTCGCAAATACTTCGCTGAGGCTGGAAAACAATGGAGCCTTAATCATCCTGCAAGACCCTGGCACCAGTTCCACGGTGGTTTACCCTGGTCCAGTGCGGGCTCAAACGCAATCTCTTGGCTCGTCCGTGGGCACCGCGAACTGCCGCCCCGAAGGTTGCGGTGTGATGAAGCAAGGGGAATACCTCGAAAACGGCATCTATCGCCTCGTAATGCAAACGGACGGCAATTTGGTACTTTACCAAATTGTGGGCGGCACTCAAAAGGCGCTCTGGTGGAGCGGCACAGCCGGCTCGGGCGCTTCCAATGCGGTAATGCAGCTTGACGGCAATCTTGTCGTCACCCGCCCTGACAATTCGGTTATTTGGTCCACTAAAACCACACGCAGCGCCGCAGCTGCGAGCTGGCTGAAATTGTCCAATACTGGAGCCCTGACTATTGACCATGGCCAATTCCCGGGACAGCTTACTGCCGTCGTCTATGCCGACCCTAACGCTGGAGGAACCCCATCGAACGGTGGTGGCAACGGCAATGCTTGCACCCAACCACAGGGGTACCCAGTCTGCATCGGAAGAGGCTCCCTGGCACAGCAGCAGCTCATGGCCTATGGATGCACCATTTCTGACGCACGCCGTCAAGCCAGCATGTGGGGTGCTTCCTGGGGCCCTTGCCCTACCACCGTAGGTACCGGCTTCGGTTCTGGTTCCGGCTTCGGCTTCAACTGAAGCTGGAATAAATAGATGATTAAGAGAATAGTTGTGTTCAATTCGGGCCTGGCTAAATGATCAAGTTTGTTTCGGCTCTCGCCGCTATTCTCGTGGCCGCCTGGTTAGCCTGGCCATCCGGAGAAACTCAGCCGGGTGGCCAAAGTCAGCCTTTGGCGCATCAAAACTTGCCAGCTGCGGCCCAACGCACAACGGTGAACACCCGGGCTTGCTCGTCGGGAATATCCGCTTTTTGCCAAGGAAATCCGCCACCATCGCAATTGGCCTTGCGATCCCCGCAGCTAGAGGCCCGCCGTACGACTATGCGCAAGCTGGGTATCGTAACACCAAACATTTACGATGAGATGGGCTTGCTTCAACTCCAGGAATTGAGCAAGAAACACGATATTTATGCGGTGCTCCAGCTGGCAATCAGGCACAGAATAGAGATCGACTCCTTGCGGCGAGAGCCCGGGTATAACTTCAAAGAGCAGCCAAAGGAAGTTGAACAACGTTATTGGATTGAAGCTGTCACAGTTGGGCACGCCCATTCTGCATCCATTCTAGCCGAGCAGCTGTGGCGGGATGGCAAAGCTGCCGAGGCCGTTTCATGGTCTCTATTGGCGAAACAAATGGGTGACCCTGCTGCCGAGAACTGGTTAAAGGAAAAACAAGCGATATTGGATCCGAACGACCGAGCAGTTGCGGCAAATCGGGCTGTCGGCCTATTGAATTACGTTATACAACAACAAATCGAGATGCGATCAACTCAGTAACGCGACCTGTCAGCGAGCACATCTGCGACTAGAACACCGAACCATGCCTAACGAACCAATTAGCCAAGTGGTCCAGTAGAGCCCGCAGCGCAGGCGGCATGTGCTCGCGCGATGTATAAATGGCATGAATTCCCAACGTCCGCGGCTCCCAGTCTGGCAGAACTTCCGTTAGCTGCCCCATCGCCACCTGCGGCTGCGCCACGAAGCGCGGCTGCATAGCGATACCGGCGCCCTGCCCCGCAGCCGCCAGCAAAGCCATCGACTCGTTCGACGACAGATTGCCGCCGACCAGCACCTCCTGCGGCGGCTCCCCATCGCGCGCCAGGGTCCACACGCTCTTGCCGAAATAGCTGTAAGCCAGGCAGTTATGCCGCGCCAGATCTTGCGGATCGCGCGGTGCACCATGCTGCGCCAGATACGAAGGAGATGCCACCAGCATCGAACGGCACTCCCCCACCTTGCGCGCGATCTGGTTCGGCTCCAGCGCGTTGGTGATGCGGATGGCAAGATCGATTCGCTGCTCGACCAGGTTGACCACCCGGTTATCAACCTGCAGATCCAGCGTCACCAAGGGATATTGGCGCAGGAACCCCGCCAGCGCATCGGCCAGCGCCGTCTGCGCCAGAAACTGCGCGCACGCCACCCGCAGCAGGCCGCGCGGCTCGCCCGCCCCCGCATCGCCCGCTGCCGGAATCGCCCCGGCCAGGGCCAGCAGCTCGCGGCAGCGCGCCAGGGTCACCTCGCCCGCCGCCGTCAATCCCAGGCGCCGCGTCGTCCGGTGCAGCAAGCGGGCGCCGGCCCACTCCTCCATCTCCGCCAAATAGCGGGTCACCATGGCGCGCGACATATCGAGGGTATCGGCAGCCGCGGCCAGGCTGCCGCGCTCAGCGATGGTGACAAAGACACTGGCGGAATCAATACGGTCCATATGAACGATTTATGCAATAAACCGTTTCAATATATCCTATTTTTCGATCATGCGAAGCTGTCTACACTGGCGTCATTCAATCACCGAAAGGAATGTCGCAATGATCAAGCAAACTCTCGCCGCAGCCGCCCTCGCCGCAGCAAGCGCCGGCGCCAGCGCCGCCCCGCTGACCCTGGAAGTCTTCAACCCTGGCGAAGCCGCCATCTTTCCGGTCGCCTCGGTCCTGGTCAAAGGCGACAAAGACGCCGTGCTGGTGGACGCCCAGTTCTCGCGCGGCGAAGCGGAAAAACTGGTGGCCCAGATCAAAGCCAGCGGCAAGCGCCTGACCACCATCTATGTCAGCCACGGCGACCCGGACTTCTACTTCGGCCTGGACGTATTGAAAGCCGCCTTCCCGCAAGCGCGCATCGTGGCGCGCGGCACCACCATCGCCGCCATGGAAAAGAAGGCGCAAGCCAAGGTCGCCTACTGGGGCCCGATCCTGGGCGCCAACGCCCCGCAAGGCGTGGTGATGCCTGAACTGCTGCAAGGCGACATCGAGCTCGAAGGCCAGAAGCTGCAGATCAAAGGCCAGGGCGACCGCAGCTATGTATGGATCCCATCGATCAAAGCGGTTGTCGGCGGCGTCGTACTGTTCAAAGGCCTGCACGTCTGGATGGCCGACACGCAGACAGTGGAATCGCGCGCCCAGTGGCTGTCCGTCCTGGACGACATGGCCAAGCTGAAGCCGGCCACGGTCGTTCCCGGCCACTTCGCCCCTGGCGTAAGCTACACCCCGGACGCGATCAGCTACACCGCCGACTACGTACGCCGCTTCGAAGCCGCCACCCCGGCAGCGGCCAACAGCGCCGCCCTGGTCGCCGCCATGAAATCGGCCTACCCGCAAGCCGGCCTGGAAAGCGCCCTGCAACTGAGCGCCAAAGTCGCCAAAGGCGAGCTCGCCTGGTAATACTGCCGAGCCCGTGGCAACCTTGGGGTCAGGCTCTTTGCTTGCCACGGGCTCATGCGCATTTGCGGCCGAGTCCGTGGCAACCTCGGAGCCTGACCCCAAGGTTGCCACGGGCTCAAGCATTGCGCGGGTGTAGACTTTCCTGTCTAGATCATTTATTCTAGATCCGTCGATATTCATCCGGATCTATCATGCCCTTGCCCAAACCCACGCCCAGCGAACTGGAAATGTTGCGCCTCTTGTTTGCCTTGGGGCCGGCAACGGCGCGGCAGGTGCATGAGGCTGCCGTGGAATCGCGGCCGGATATGCAATACGCCACCGTCCTGCGCCTGCTGCAAGTCATGCATACCAAGGGCCTGCTGAACCGCGACGAAAGCCAGCGCGCCCACATCTATTCGCCGATCGAGCAGCAGGATTCGATCCAGACTTCCTTGCTCAAGGACTTGATCCACAAAGCATTCTCCGGCTCCGGCAAGGCCCTGGTGCTCGCTGCGCTGAAAGGTGGCACCGTCAGCGCCAAGGAGCGCGCAGAAATCCGCGCCCTGCTCGACGAAGAGAAGTAAGCGACGATGCAGACACTGGAACAACTGCGCGCCGGCGCACTGGCCGGCGCCACCTGGCTGCAACTACGCTGCGGCTTGACCGAATTCCCGCGCGAGATTTTCGAGCTGGCGGATACGCTGGAGATCCTCGAGCTCTCCGGCAATGCGCTGGACTCCCTGCCCGACGACTTGCCGCGCCTGCATAAGCTGCGCATCATCTTCTGCTCGGACAATCCGTTTACCGAACTGCCGGAAGTACTGGGCCGCTGCCCTGCCCTGACCATGGTTGGCTTCAAAGCCTGCCGGATCACGACGGTGCCCGGCGCCGCCTTGTCCGAGCGCCTGCGCTGGCTGATCCTGACCGATAACCGTATCGCGGAGCTGCCAAGGGAAATTGGCCGCTGTACCGATATGCAGAAGTTGATGTTGTCCGGGAACCGCTTGCACGCACTGCCACCGGAATTGGCGAATTGCAGCAAACTTGAGCTGCTGCGGATTGCCTCGAATCGCCTTGCGGCACTGCCGGATTGGCTGCTGGCGATGCCCCGCCTGACCTGGCTTGCCTGCGCTGGCAATCCTTTCAACGAGAAGCAGGCTGCCGCGCCGTCACCCGTGCGCAGCATCCACTGGCATGAGCTGCAGGTGCTGCACAAGCTCGGCGAAGGCGCCTCCGGCGTAATCCATCAGGCCACCCTGGACGGCACGACTGTCGCCGTCAAAATCTTCAAAGGCGCGATGACGAGCGACGGCTCGCCCGAGCATGAAATGGCCGCCAGCATTGGCGCCGGCCGGCATCCGAACCTGATTCCGGTTCTCGGTACGGTGCCAGACCACCCTGAACAAAGGCCAGCACTCGTCATGCCGCTGATGGATCCGCGCCTGCGCAACCTGGCCGGCCCGCCAAGCTTTGTCACTTGTACCCGCGATGTCTACGCGGACGGCCAGCAATTCAGTACGGGGACTTTACTGGGCATCGCACGCGGCATAGCATCCGCCGCTGCGCACTTGCACGCGCGAGGGATCATGCATGGCGATCTTTATGCCCACAACATCCTGAACTGCGGTGAAGGCAATGCGGTGCTGGGCGATCTGGGTGGGGCCTCGATGTTCGAGCCGGGCTCAACGCTTGCGGCAGCCTTGCAGCGCCTGGAAGTGAGAGCGTTCGGCTGCTTGCTGGAGGAATTGTTGGAGCGCTGCGAGGACGAACTCCCAAAGGTGCGCACACTCGCACTTGACTGCATGCATCTATCGCCGGACGCGCGGCCAGCATTTGCCAACATCGTTGCGAGGCTGGCGTATTGAGGCAGGTCAAAGGAGCGCGCTTCGTGTCCAAATGACAGACCTGACCCCGAATAAAAAAGCGAGCCGAAGCTCGCTTTTTCTTTGCCTGAAGGCTGCAAGAATTACTTGCGGTCTTTCAGCGGCGGCACGTCGCGCACGGCGGAGCCGACGAACAGCTGGCGTGGGCGGCCGATCTTCTGCTCTGGGTCGGCGATCATTTCGTTCCACTGGGCGATCCAGCCGATGGTGCGGGCCATGGCGAAGATGCCGGTGAACAGGGACACTGGGATGCCCAGGGCCGACTGCACGATGCCGGAGTAGAAGTCCACGTTCGGGTACAGCTTGCGGGACACGAAGTACTCGTCGTTCAGCGCAATCTTTTCCAGTTCCATGGCCAGCTTGAACAGCGGGTCGTCTTGCAGGCCCAGTTCGTTCAGCACTTCGTGGCAGGTTTCGCGCATCAGCTTCGCACGTGGGTCGAAGTTCTTGTACACGCGGTGGCCGAAGCCCATCAGCTTGACGCCGGAATTCTTGTCTTTCACCTGGGCGATGAAGGCAGGAATCTTGTCGACGGTGCCGATTTCTTTCAGCATGTTCAGGGCCGCTTCGTTGGCGCCGCCGTGGGCAGGGCCCCACAGGCAGGCGATACCGGCAGCGATACAGGCGAACGGGTTGGCGCCGGAGGAGCCGGCCAGACGCACGGTCGAGGTGGAAGCGTTCTGCTCGTGGTCCGCGTGCAGGATCAGGATGCGGTCCAGGGCGCGCACCAGCACGTCGTTGACTTTGTAGTCTTCGCATGGGTTGCCGAACATCATGCGCATGAAGTTGGCGGAGTACGACAGGTCGTTGCGCGGGTACACGAACGGCTGGCCGATCGAGTATTTGTATGCCATGGCGACCAGGGTCGGCAGCTTGGCGATCAGGCGGATGGCCGAGATTTCACGCTGCTTGGCGTCGTTGATGTCCAGCGAGTCGTGGTAGAACGATGCCAGCGCGCCGACGGTGCCAACCAGCACGGACATCGGGTGGGCGTCGCGGCGGAAGCCGCGGAAGAAGAATTGCATCTGCTCGTGGACCATGGTGTGCTTGGTCACGGTGTCGACGAATTCCTTCTTCTGCACCGCGTTTGGCAGGTCGCCGTTCAGCAGCAGGTAGCACGATTCCATGAAGTCGGCGTTCACCGCCAGCTGTTCGATCGGGTAGCCGCGGTATTGCAGTTCACCCTTGTCGCCGTCGATGTAGGTGATCGAGGAGTTGCACGACGCGGTGGACATGAAGCCAGGGTCGTAGGTGAACTTGCCGGTAGCGCCGTACAGTTTGCGGATGTCGATAACGTCCGGGCCCACGGTGCCTTTGTAGATCGGCATTTCCACCGATGGGCTGCCGTCGGAGAACGAGAGTGTTGCTTTGGTTTCAGAGATGTTCATGGACTCTTCCTTTAGGAGAGAATGCAGCAAATAAAAAACTTAAACTCAGGCTTGGCGCAGGCGTGCCAGTAACGCATGTACATGCGGCAGGTCTATTTCGCCTTCCGGCTCCTTACGGGCCAAGACCAGATCCATCAGTGCATTGTCCGACAAATCGAGGAGCCGCGTGAACGCGTCCACTTCCTCGTCGGTCAATCCTGTCTCGTGCGCATCGAGGAAACGCGTCAAGATAATGTCGTTTTCCAGCAGGCCCCGGCGTGCGCGCCAGCGTAGGCGCGCACGGTTGGTCGGATCGGCCTGGTGCGCTCGTTTTTCGAGTTCGGCCATTTTGTTTAAATGGCGCGGCGTACCATCAGTTCCTTGATCTTGCCGATCGCCTTGTTAGGGTTCAGGCCTTTCGGGCACACGTCGACGCAGTTCATGATCGAGTGGCAACGGAACAGACGATACGGGTCTTCCAGATTATCCAGGCGCTCGCCGGTGGCTTCGTCGCGCGAGTCGGCGATGAAGCGGTAGGCTTGCAGCAGGCCGGCCGGGCCGACGAACTTGTCCGGGTTCCACCAGAACGACGGGCAGGAGGTCGAGCAGCAGGCGCACAGGATGCACTCGTACAGGCCGTCCAGTTCTTCGCGTTCCGCAGGCGACTGCAGGCGCTCTTTCTCCGGAGGGATCGAGTCGTTGATCAGGAACGGCTTGATCGAGTGGTATTGCTTGAAGAACTGGGTCATGTCGACGATCAGGTCGCGCACCACCGGCAGGCCTGGCAGCGGACGCAGCACGATCGGCTCGCTCAGCTCGTTCAGGTTGGTGGTGCAGGCCAGGCCGTTCTTGCCGTTGATGTTCATCGCGTCGGAACCGCACACGCCTTCGCGGCAGGAGCGGCGCAGCGACAGGGAGTCGTCAACGTCGGACTTGATGCGCTGCAGCGCGTCCAGCAGCATCTTGTCGGTGTCTTTCAGCTCGACCGTCAGGTCTTGCATGTATGGCTTGGCATCCTTGTCCGGATCGTAGCGGTAGATTTTGAATTTCAGAGTACGTGGCATGATTCTGTGGCCCTTAGAAAGTACGTGCTTTTGGCTTGAAGGTTTCTACCGTCAGCGGCTTGGTGACGACTGCCTTGTATTCCAGGCGGTTGCCTTCGGAGAACCACAGGGTGTGCTTCATCCAGTTTTCATCATCGCGTTTCGGATGATCGTCTTGTGCGTGGGCGCCGCGGGATTCCTTGCGCGCATTGGCCGAAACGATGGTCGCTTTCGCGGTTTCGATCAGGTTGTCCAGCTCCAGCGCTTCGACGCGGGCGGTGTTGAACACCATGGACTTGTCCTTGTACGAAACGTGCTTGCGGCGCTCGTCCAGCTTCATGATCTCTTCCACGCCCTTGGCCAGCATGTCGTCGGTACGGAACACGCCGCAGTACTTCTGCATGGCGGCGCGGATGTCGTTGGCCACGTCCTGGACGCGCTCGGAACCGGTCGAGGTTTCCAGGCCGTTCAGGCGGCTCATGGCGAACTCGGCGGCGTCCTTCGGCAGCGGCTTGTTTTCCTTCTGCTTCAGGTTCTGCGCCACCACGTGGTTGCCGGCCGCGCGGCCGAACACCACCAGGTCCAACAGGGAGTTGGTGCCCAGGCGGTTGGCGCCGTGCACCGAGACGCAGGCGCATTCGCCGATGGCGTACAGGCCGTTCACGACCTTCTGGCTGCCGTCGCCGTTCGGCACGACCACCTGGCCGTGGATATTGGTCGGGATACCGCCCATCTGGTAGTGGATGGTCGGCACGACCGGGATCGGTTCCTTGGTGGCGTCGACGTTGGCGAACTTGTGGCCGATTTCCAGGATCGACGGCAGGCGCTTCTGGATGGTCTCGGAGCCGATGTGGCGCAGGTCCAGCAGCACGTGGTCTTTATTCGGACCGCAGCCGCGGCCTTCCTTGATTTCCTGGTCCATCGAGCGCGACACGAAGTCGCGCGGCGCCAGGTCTTTCAGGGTCGGCGCGTAGCGCTCCATGAAGCGTTCGCCGTTCGAGTTGATCAGGATGCCGCCTTCGCCGCGCACGCCTTCGGTGATCAGCACGCCCGCGCCGGACACGCCGGTCGGGTGGAACTGCCAGAATTCCATATCCTGCAGCGGCAGGCCGGCACGCGCCGCCATGCCCATGCCGTCACCGGTGTTGATGAAGGCGTTGGTCGATGCGGCGAAGATGCGGCCTGCGCCGCCGGTTGCGAAGATGGTGGTCTTGGCTTCCAGGATCATGCATTCGCCGGTTTCCATTTCCAGGGCCACCACGCCGACGACGTCGCCGTCGGCATCGCGCACCAGGTCCAGGGCCATCCACTCAACGAAGAAGTGGGTGCGGGCGCGCACGTTGCGCTGGTACAGGGTGTGCAGCAGTGCGTGGCCGGTACGGTCAGCCGCGGCGCAGGCGCGCTGCACAGGCTTCTCGCCCAGGTTGGCGGTGTGGCCGCCGAACGGACGCTGGTAAATGGTGCCGTCCGGGTTGCGGTCGAACGGCATGCCGAAGTGTTCCAGCTCGTAGACGACTTTCGGTGCTTCGCGGCACATGAATTCAATCGCATCCTGGTCGCCGAGGTAGTCGCCCCCCTTGACGGTGTCGAACATATGCCAGTACCAGTTGTCTTCCGACATATTGCCCAGCGAGGCGCCGATGCCGCCCTGCGCCGCCACCGTGTGGGAGCGGGTCGGGAACACCTTGGACAGCACGGCCACATTCAGGCCCGCTTCCGCCAGTTGCAGGGAGGCGCGCATGCCGGAACCGCCGGCGCCAACGATCACCGCGTCAAAGCGACGGGTAGGGATTGCAGATTTGATAGCTGCCACGATTTACACACTCCACAGAATTTGCAGCGACCAGGCGGCGCAAGCGACCAGCCAGCCGATGGTTGCGATTTGCAGGAACAGGCGCAGGCCGACCGGCTTGATGTAGTCCATCCAGATATCACGGATGCCGACCCAGGCGTGGTAGAACAGGGCCAGCAGGGTTACGGCGCTGAACAGCTTGAACCACTGCTTGGCGAACAGTTCCGCCCAGCCTTCGTACGACGGCGTCGACGAGGTGAAGATCATGAAGAACAGGACGGCGGTGTAGACCACCATCAGCACGGCGGTCACACGCTGGACCAGCCAATCCTTGACGCCGTAGTGGGCACCGACAACCAGGCGTTTTGGGCCGATATTATTCTTAGCCATTTAGAACACTCCAAACAATTTCAGTGCGACCAGCGCGGTCACAACGACAGTGATCACCAGCACCGCGGTGGCGGACTTGCGCGCGGAATCCTTGTCCAGGCCCACGTGGGTGTCCATCACCAGGTGACGCACGCCGGCGCAGAAGTGCTGGGTGTAGCCCCAGCACAGGGCCAGCATGACCAGCTTGGCGATCGGGTGGGAGGCGATGATCATGAAGTTGGCGAAGGTGTACTCGGAGCGCAGCGATTCCTGCAGCAGGTACAGCACGAACGGCAACAACAGGAACATCAGTGCGCCGCTGATGCGGTGCAGGATGGAGACGATGCCAGCCAGTGGCAGTCGGTATTTCATCAGATCCGTAACGTGGATGTTACGGAATTCTGGCCGTTCTTTTTTTGGGGTTTCCCGCACGGCTTCAGTCATATACAACCTCCCTATGCTTTATTACAAATGATTTGCCAAACTTGGCGAAACTGCGATTTTCGCCGATTTTTGCTCTGACGACCAATATGTATTCTTACATATCACCAAAATATTATTGCGGTGCACCTTAACTGAGATCATTTTGATAATGATGTCGCTCGGTTAAGTACAATCCGCGGCGCAATTCGACCGGTTTATCGCCGTAGGTGAAGGACACGCGCTCCGCGCACAGCAGGGGCGCGCCTGCCGCCACGTTCAGCAAGTCGGCATCGTCCGCCCCGGCGCACACCGCGCGCAGCTTTTCCTCGGCGCGGATCATGCGCGTGCCGAACTCGGATTCGAACAGGCCGTACATCGGCCCCTTGTATTCGTTCAGGCGCTCGGCCGTCAGGCCTTTGAAGATCAGACCGGGCAGCCACAGTTCTTCCACGATGGTCGGCACATTGTCGAAGCTCTGGACGCGCTTGATATATACCACCGCATCGCCCGATTTCAGGTCGAGCAGGCGCGCCACCTCGGCCGGCGCGCGCAGGCGCTTGACTTCAATAAAGCGCGATTCGGGATAATGCGGCACACCTTCGTCCGGCACCAGGCGCAGGAAGCGGAAGTGGGCGCGCGCCTCGTGGTGGGTGGACACGAAGGTGCCCTTACCCTGCTTGCGCAGTACCAGGTTTTCCGCCGCCAGTTCGTCGATCGCCTTGCGCACAGTGCCCTGGCTGACCTTGAAGCGGTTGGCCAATTCGACTTCGCTGGGGATCATTTCGCCCGGCTTCCATTCGCCCGATTGCAGGCTCTGCGTGAGCAGGCCTTTGATCTGCTGGTACAGGGGGGAGAACGTGGGAGACGGTGCGCCGGCCACGCCTAAGGCGTCAGAAGTGGTCTGGTTGGGCGTGACGGGATTCATAGCCCGCTATTGCACCACATCCATCCCTCTACGTCCAGAAAAATCCTATTACTTATATGTCTTATATAAGACATAAGATACGATTGACAGCCAGTAACTTGGAGCCTACACTCGCCCGAATTGTCGTATCATTACGAGCTTACACCGTTTTCACGTCCACTTTTGGAGATTCACCATGGCTAAAACCCCAATGCGTGTTGCCGTTACCGGCGCCGCCGGCCAGATCGGCTATTCCCTGCTGTTCCGTATCGCCAACGGCGACATGCTGGGCAAAGACCAGCCAGTCATCCTGCAACTGCTGGAAATCCCTGATGAGAAGGCCCAGAAAGCGCTGAAAGGCGTGATGATGGAGATCGACGACTGCGCATTCCCGCTGGTCGCCGGCATGACCGCCCACGCCGACCCGATGACCGCCTTCAAGGACGCCGACGTGGCCCTGCTGGTCGGCGCCCGTCCACGCGGCCCAGGCATGGAGCGTAAAGACCTGCTGGAAGCCAACGCCCAGATCTTCACCGTGCAAGGCAAGGCGCTGGACGCCGTCGCTTCGCGCAATGTGAAAGTCCTGGTGGTGGGCAACCCAGCCAACACCAACGCCTACATCGCCATGAAGTCCGCCCCATCGCTGCCAGCGAAGAACTTCACCGCCATGCTGCGCCTGGACCACAACCGCGCCCTGTCCCAGATCGCCACCAAGACCGGCAAGCCAGTCAAGGACATCGAAAAGATGTGCGTATGGGGCAACCACTCCCCGACCATGTACGCCGACTACCGCTTCGCCACCATCGGCGGCGCATCGGTCAAAGACATGATCAACGACCACGATTGGAACGCCAACACCTTCCTGCCGACCGTGGGCAAGCGCGGCGCAGCCATCATCGAAGCGCGCGGCCTGTCTTCCGCAGCGTCGGCAGCGTCGGCAGCGATCGACCACGTGCGTGACTGGGTGCTGGGCACCAACGGCAAGTGGACCACCATGGGCATCCCATCCGACGGTTCCTACGGCATCCCTGAAGGCACCATGTTCGGCTTCCCGGTGACCTGCGAAAACGGCGAATACAAGATTGTGCAAGGCCTGGCAATCGACGAATTCTCGCAAGAGAAAATCAACATCACGCTGAAAGAACTGACCGAAGAGCGTGAAGGCGTCAAGCACCTGCTGCCGTAATATCGTCTGAATACAGTGGAACCGGTTAAACCACCGATCCGCCGTACCCGCCGCGCTGCCGATGGCAGCGCGGCTGTTGTTTCATCATCCGTACCAATGCATCCATCCGAGGTTTTATTCCAGGGCACACGCCAGCCGCTGCTGCTCCCTTCCTGCGACCACTACGCGGGCAGTGAAAAGCTGATGCGCAAATCCATGGCCCTGCAACAAGAGCTTGGCCCTTTGTTCGACATCACCTTCGATTGCGAGGACGGCGCCGCCGCCGGCAACGAAGAATCGCACGCCAAGCTGGTCGCCCTGCTGCTGCTGGACGAAGCCAACCAGTTCAACCGCATCGGCGCCCGCGTGCACGATGTGAACAGCCCGTTCTTCGAGCGCGACGTCGAGATCATCTGCACCGAAGCGGGCCACAAGCTGGCCTACCTGGTGCTGCCCAAGCCGGAAAGCGTGCAGGAAGTCGAGCGCGCCATCGACCTGGTCAACCAATTTGCCGCCAAGTCCGGCCGCAGCACGCCTGTTCCAGTTCACGTCTTGATCGAGACCCACGGCGCGCTGCGCGATGTGCACGATATCGCCGCCCTGCCCCAGGTCGAATGCCTGTCCTTCGGCATCATGGACTTCGTCTCGGCCCACTACGGCGCCGTGCCGGGCAGCGCCATGCGCACGCCGGGCCAGTTCACCCACCCGCTGGTGGTGCGCGCCAAGCTGGAAATCGCCGCCGCCTGCCACGCGCACGGCAAGGTGCCGTCGCATAACGTGACGACGGAAATCAAGGACTCCGCCGTGGTGGCCACCGACGCCCAGCGCGCCGCCGCGGAATTTGGCTTCACCCGCATGTGGAGCATCCACCCGAGCCAGATAAAACCTGTCATAAAAGCATTTACGCCGCGTGTTTCCGAGGTAAACGAGGCCGCCACCATCCTGCATGAGGCAGAGAAGGTACAGTGGGGTCCGATTAGCCAGCATGGACGCTTGCATGACCGCGCGAGCTATCGCTATTATTGGACGGTTCTGCAGCGAGCCAAGCTCGCAGGCCTGCCGCTGCCGGACTCCGTTGCCGCCCTGATCGGGGCAGCCGAATCAAAAGGAGCCCATTAAATGTCGTTTATGAAACTGTTTACCGCCTGCGTCATGGCCCTCGCCATTGCCGCCCCATCCGCCCACGCCGCCCCCAAGAAAGCCGCCAAACCCGCCGCCACCCAAGGCGAGCCGGAATCGAGCGTGGCCGGGCAAAAGGCCACCAGCTATGCCTGCGAGATGGGCAACAAGATCACCATTTACAGCAACGCGGACGACGAGAATAGCGTCGTCATGCGCTGGAAGAACCGCCTGACCCGCCTGACCCGCGAAGCCACCACCACCGGTGCGCAGCGCTTCGAAAACAAGCTGGCAGGCCTGATCTGGATCGGCATCCCTGCCAAGGGCATGCTGCTGGATTCCAAGGTGAACCGCCAACTGGCAAACGAATGCAAATCATCTGATCAAGCGCTCGGACTTTAAATACAAGGAGAGGACATGTCCCGCAACACACTGAATACGCTTAAGGATTTCCCGATCGGGGGCAAGAAGGGTAAGTTCTACTCCCTGCCTGCCCTGGAAAAGGAACTGGGCGCCAAGATTTCCCGCCTGCCGGTATCGATTCGCGTCGTACTGGAATCCGTTCTGCGTAACTGCGACGGTAAAAAAGTGACCGAAGAGCACGTCAAGCAGTTGGCTAACTGGGGCGCCACCGCTGCCCGCACCGACGAAATCCCATTCGTCGTAGCCCGCGTTGTGCTGCAGGACTTCACCGGCGTTCCGCTGCTGGCCGATCTGGCCGCCATGCGCAACGTCGCCTCCAAAATGGGCGTCAACCCGAAGAAGATCGAGCCGCTGGTCCCGGTTGACCTGGTGGTCGACCACTCGGTCACCATCGACCACTTCCGCGAGCCGAAGGCCCTGGACCTGAACATGAAGCTGGAATTCTCGCGCAACAACGAGCGCTACCAGTTCATGAAGTGGGGCATGCAAGCCTTCGACACCTTCGGCGTGGTTCCTCCAGGCTTCGGTATCGTTCACCAGGTGAACCTGGAATACCTGGCGCGCGGCGTGCACAATGCCGCCGGCGTGTACTACCCTGACTCGCTGGTGGGCACCGACTCCCACACCACCATGATCAACGGTATCGGCGTGGTGGGCTGGGGCGTGGGCGGCATCGAGGCGGAAGCCGGCATGCTGGGCCAGCCGGTGTACTTCCTGACCCCGGACGTGATCGGCGTCAACCTGACCGGCGTGCTGCGCGAAGGCTGCACCGCGACCGACCTGGTGCTGACCATCACCGAAATGCTGCGTAAAGAGAAAGTCGTGGGCAAGTTCGTCGAGTTCTTCGGCGAAGGCACCGAGTCCCTGTCCGTGACCGACCGCGCAACCATCGCCAACATGGCGCCTGAATACGGCGCGACCATGGGCTTCTTCCCGGTTGACGACGCCACCATCGAATACTTCGAAGGCACCGGCCGCACCAAGGAAGAAATCGCCGCATTCCAGTCCTACTTCAAGGCGCAGGGCATGTACGGCGTGCCGAAGCAAGGCGAAATCGACTTCACCCGCGAACTGCACCTGGACCTGTCCACCGTTGCACCGTCGCTGGCCGGTCCTAAGCGTCCGCAAGACCGTATCGAAATCGGCAACGTCAAGGCCACCTTCACCGACCTGTTCTCGAAGCCAACCACCGAGAATGGCTTCAACAAGAAGGCCGACGAACTGACCAAGACCTACACCACCAGCAATGGCGTGAACGTGAAGAACGGCGACGTTCTGATCGCGGCAATCACCTCCTGCACCAACACCTCGAACCCGAGCGTGCTGCTGGCAGCGGGCCTGCTGGCCAAGAAAGCTGTGGAAGCCGGCCTGACCGTCGCTCCGCACATCAAGTCGTCCCTGGCGCCTGGCTCGCGCGTAGTGACCGAGTACCTGACCGCCGCCGGCCTGCTGCCCTACCTGGAAAAACTGGGCTTCGGCGTGACCGCTTACGGCTGCACCACCTGCATCGGTAACGCCGGCGACCTGACCCCGGAACTGAACGCCACCATCACCGGCAACGACATCGTTGCTGCGGCCGTGCTGTCCGGTAACCGTAACTTTGAAGCGCGTATTCACCCGAACATCCGCTCCAACTTCCTGGCATCGCCACCGCTGGTCGTCGCTTACGCGATCGCCGGCAACGTGACCCGCGACCTGATGACCGAACCGGTCGGCCAGGGCAAGGACGGCAAGGACGTGTACCTGGGCGACATCTGGCCGACCTCGAAAGAGATCAACGCCCTGATGAAGTTCGCGATGAACTCCAAGGTCTTCAAGTCCAACTACGCCGACGTCAAGGGCAACCCAGGCAAGCTGTGGGAAGCCGTGTCCTCGACCGAAGGCCAAGTGTACAACTGGCCTGATTCGACCTACATCGCAGAACCACCGTTCTTCGATGGCTTCGAGATGACGCCTAAGGCAGCGGAAGCCGGCATCAAGGGCGCGCGCGCGCTGGGCGTGTTTGGTGACTCCATCACCACCGACCACATCTCGCCAGCAGGCTCGATCAAGGAAGACGGCCCGGCAGGTAAATGGCTGAAGGAAAACGGCGTGCTGAAGGCCGACTTCAACTCCTACGGCTCGCGCCGCGGCAACCACGAGATCATGATGCGCGGCACCTTCGCCAACGTGCGTATCAAGAACAAGATGATCCCCGCCAAGGCCGACGGTTCCGCAGTGGAAGGCGGCATCACCATTCACCAGCCATCGGGCGAACAGCTGTCGATCTACGACGCAGCGATGAAATACATTGCTGAAGAGACCCCGACCATGATCTTCGGCGGCGAAGAATACGGCACCGGCTCCTCCCGCGACTGGGCAGCCAAGGGCACCCAGCTGCTGGGCGTGAAGGCGGTGATCTGCCGTTCCTTCGAGCGTATCCACCGTTCCAACCTGGTGGGCATGGGCGTGCTGCCGCTGCAGTTCATCGGCAACGATTCCGTGGAATCGCTGGGCATCACCGGCACCGAAGTGTACGACCTGAAGGGCCTGGAAGGCGAAATCAAGCCTCAACAGCAAGCCACCCTGGTGATCCACCGCGCGGACGGCTCCAAGAAGGAAGTGCAAGTCCTGCTGCGTATCGACACCCCGATCGAAGTGGATTACTACAAGCACGGCGGCATCCTGCCATTCGTGCTGCGCCAGCTGCTGGCCGCTTAAGACCGGTGGTGCGGTGTCTGGCCCGCCGGGCCCGGCACTTCTGCCGTTCTACCGCCAACAAAACGCCGGGCCTGTGCCCGGCGTTTTTACATTTCTGGTGTCTGGTTTACCGGTTTAAAACGCCGAATCTTGCCGAATCCACTACAATAGACGTAACGAATACATTTTCATACAAAGACAAAGCGCTATGCGTCGCCCATCCAAAGATTCAACCCACAAATTATCCGCCGACAGCCAGCGCCTTATCTCCCTCGCTCAAGCCCTGGGCCAGGCCGCCAGCCGCATTGAAGAGCGTAACTGGGAACGGGTGCTGGATGCACAGCTGCACAAACTGCTGCGCACCGGGCACCAGGACACCGTCGATTCGGCCCTGAATTCCCTGTTCAGCCTGGATTTGCCTGCCTACGACATCCTGATGGACAGCGTGGAGGCGGTCAGCGAATCCGACACCATCGTGCTGGAGGTCGATGGCGAGTCGCGCGAGTACGATATCCTGCTGGTGGCCGCTCCGGTACTGGCCTGGACCCGTTTCTCGATCGGCTCCGGCCCGATTCCGTCCGATATCCTGAACACCCTGTCGGCGCACTTCTCCGCCCACCTGCTGGCCGACGGCACGCATATGGCCATGTCGTCGACCCTGTACTCGATCGACCAGCTACCGCGCACCCACGCCGAGGCGTATTCGAAGGTGCACAAGCTGGCGCAGGCCGCACTGAAAGGCCAGGCGCTCAAGTCCGACGCCAAGGTGGCCGAAACCGCGCCCTTCCTGGCCGATACCCGCTACCTGATGGTGGCCGTGGTGGCGCCGCACAACAGCGCGATGTTCCGCTGGCAGATGCCGGCCCATCACGCCGCGCAGGCGGAAGAACGGCGCAACGCGCTGACCGCATGGACCACACAGGCCACGCCGACCGTGGCGCGCCTGCTGCCGGGCTGCGGCATCGAGCTGCTGCTGCCGGAAGCCTATTACACCGGCTGCCGCGAGGCCGACAAGCTGATCCGCCCGGTCTCGATCCGCGCCGCCGTGCACTACCTGACGCATTCGCTGGCCTGCGAGCCGTCCGACCTGCGCGCGGTGATCGCCGGCTTCGGCGACGAATCCGCGCCGGATGGCCAGGTGGACGAATACCGCGTCGCCTTCACCCGCCGCTCCGACAGCGATGTGATGTACGGTGTGGTCTGGCCGCTGTATGGCCAGGAAGATGAGGAAGGCACACCGGCCGAGGGCTTGTCGGGCACGACGCTGGCCGAGCTGCTCAAGCCACGGACGCCAGTGGAGGAAATCGTCGAGCACCTGAACGCTGCCGGGGTTTCCCAGGTGAAAAAACTCGGTGAGAAATATGTCGCCGAATACTGCGACGATTGCGGCGCCCCGCTCTTCGCCGATCCGTCAGGCGAACTGGTCCACGCAGAAATGCCGGAAGACTCCGCCACCGGCACCGAGCATTTCCACTAAACAAAAAAGCCCGCAGTCAACGCGGGCTTTTTTCTTGCTGCTGAGCGGGTTGTGGCGCCATGCATGGCTGACAGGGGGCCGCCTGCGCGACGGGCGCCGCCGCTGGCGTTCGGGTCAGTGCGACAATTAAGCCGGAATAGCCGATAAACAAACCGATCACCGTCGCCAGCATCCAGCGCGCTATGTCTGCGCGCATTGCTTCCACGTCGGCCTTTGTGGCCAACGTTGGCAAAGTCGCCTCAACCAGCGCCTTGAACTCGAGAAATTCGTTTTCGATGCCCATGTCCCCAGCATACGCTGGGCGCATCTCACTTCCAAGTGGAATACGGCTGCTTGATCAGGTTGGAATTGAGGTAGCGCAAATCGTGGGTGACCTCCTCGCCAGCCCAGTCCGGCTTGTCGAACTGGGCGTCCTCCGCCGGTAATTCGATCTCGGCGACGACGAGACCGGCGTTCTCACCCAGGAACTCGTCCACTTCCCACACGAAACCAGCGTAAGGGATACGGCGGCGGTACTTCTCGATCAGCGGCCGCTCGCATAAACGGTCCAGCAATTCAGCGGCGTCGGCGACGGGGATGGGATACTCCCACTCCCCTCGCGCCGCGCCCACATTCTTGCTCTTGATGGTCAAGACCGCGTGCTCGCCTTCAATCCGCACGCGTACGGTGCGTTCCGCCTGCGAGGACAGGTAACCCTGGCGCAGCAGGACCGGTTCGCCTTGCGCGCGCCAGCCATCGCCGGTTACCAGAAATTTCCGTTCAATCTCGATGCCCATACTGAAAATTTCACTCAGAAATAAGAGAAAGCGTCGATCAACGATTGCGCAGCACGCCGGATCCCCTGGCGCGCCGGCAACCGTTTAACCAGCGTCTGGTACAAGAAGACAGGAAGCAGCCAGAAACCGATCACAAGGCCTTCAACTGCAATCATGCCAAGCGCAATCGAAGGCGCCAGAAAGAGCAAGGCCAATAACGCCACCTGAATCCATGCAAGGATCTTCAGCCATGGCGTGTCGTCTTCCGGCGCAGCCATGGCCTTGGCGTCTTATTCGTCCAGCGACAACAGGATAGGCTGCAGGATCGCCGCGCCCAGTGCCGCACTGCGGGCGCCGTTCCAGCCGACGCTCGGCACCGGCAGGTCCGCGTTATCCTTGAACGGCATTTCCAAGGTCAGCGACAGCACCTGGAAGTGGTGGCCGATGTACTTGGAAGCCAAGGTCAGCATGTCCTCCTTGTACTTGGAAGGCGCATAGCCCACCGCGTCCTGGAAGTCAGGCGTCGCATTCTTGTAGCGGTTGATGAAGTTCTTCTGGCGCGCCATCTGCTCCGGCGTGAAGTTCTCCAGCATTTCATTGCCGGCCACGAAGTTGTAAGGCAGCGCCTCGTCGCCGTGGATGTCGAAGAACATGTCGACGCCGGTTGCGTGGATCTTCTCTTTCACGCACAGCACTTCCGGCGAACGCTCCAGGGTCGGGGTCATCCACTCGCGGTTCAGGTTGGCGCCGGCCGCGTTGGTGCGCAGATTGCCGCGGACCGAGCCGTCCGGATTCATGTTCGGCACGATGTAGAAGCAGCAGCGCTGCAGCAGCTTGCGCGCGATCGGGTTGGCGTCGTCCAGCAAGGAATCGATCAGGCCTTCGATGAACCATTCAGCCATCGATTCGCCCGGGTGCTGGCGCGCGATGAACCAGATTTTCTTTTCGGCTTCCGGTTCGCCGATGACGACCAGGTTCATGTCGCGGCCGTCGATCGAGGAGCCGATATCGAGCACGCGTGCGATCGGGTTTTCAGCCACTTCGCCCAGCAGGCGCAGGTGGCGCTCCCAGGAATACGGCTCGAAATAGGCGTAGTACACGCTGTCGTTGTGCGGCGTGTGCTTGATGGTCATGACCTGGCCATCGAAGGAGGTTGGGACGCGGAACCAGTTTTCGCCGTCGTAGCTGGCGGCAGCGTTGTAGTCTTCGAAGCCTTTGGCGTAGGTGGCGTCGCCCGCGTTCAGGAATTTCATCGTCACAGCTTCGCCACGCGCGCCCTGCAGGCGGAAGTGGAACCACTGGTGGATGTCGGCGGCGTTGTCCTTGCGGAGTTTCAGTTCGATGTTCGCGGCGTTGTCGGCGCGGACTACTTCGATGGCGCCAGAGTCGAAATTCTGGCTGATTTTGATGGTCATTGCAGTCCCGTTCAGATGCTTGGGTTGATCGGAACCGCTATTGTACACACCCAAACCGGTCAGGCGGGGCCCGACCCGCAGGGTCAGGCCCCGGTGACGCGGCGGATGCGGGCCAGGTGCCTGCCCCTGCGGGTCTGGCACCGGTTTGCCGGTGTTCAGTCGGCGTTGCGGCCGCGCGCCTTCAACGCGGCCCTGACGCCGGCGCCATAAGCAGCATCGGCCTGGTCGAAATGCCCAAGCTGACGCTGGATGATCTCCTCGCTGACCTGGCTCAGCGGCCCGGCAATATTATCGAACAGGTTCAGCTTCTCCTGCGCCGGCATGAGCCGGAACAGGTTCCCGGCCTGCGTGTAGTCGTCTTCCTTGCCGCGTCCATCGTAGCGCCCCGCGCCGCCGTTCAGCGCCAGCGCCGGCTCGCCATGGCCCATGCCCTGCGGGTTGCTGCCGGCCGCCTCGGTTGCGGCATAGTTCTGCTCCGCCCCGCCCACGCCCATGGCCATCGCCCCGTCGCGCTGCTGGTGATGGAAGGGGCAGCGCGGCGCATTCACAGGCAGGTGCTGGTGGTTCGTGCCCACCCGGTACAGCTGCGCGTCGTGATAGGCAAACAGGCGCGCCTGCAGCATCTTGTCCGGCGAGTAGCCCATGCCGGGCACCACATTGGCGGGCGACAGCGCCGCCTGCTCCACTTCCGCGTGGTAATTGACAGGATTGCGGTTGAGCTCCAGCACGCCGACGGGAAGCAGCGGGAAGTCCGCATGCGGCCAGACCTTGGTCAGGTCGAAGGGATTCCAGCCGGTGCGCTGTTCCCACGCTGCCAGCTGCTGCTCGGTTGCCACCTGCAGCTTGACCTCCCACTGCGGGAAGTTGCCGCTGGCGATGGCGTTGAACAGGTCGCGCTGCGCATGGTCCGGGTCCGCGCCCGCCAGGCGCGCCGCTTCGGCCGCGCTCAGGTTCCTGATGCCCTGTTTGGTCTTGAGGTGCCATTTGACGTAGACGCGTTCACCGGCGGCGTTGATCAGGCTGAAAGTATGGCTGCCGAAACCGTCCATGTGGCGATAGCCGTCCGGCGTGCCGCGGTCGCTGAACAGCATGGTGACCTGGTGCAGCGATTCCGGCGTTTTGCTCCAGAAGTCGAACATCATGGTCGGCGACTTCAGGTTGGTTTGCGGGTCGCGCTTCTGAGTATGGATGAAGTCGGGGAACTTGATGCCGTCCTTGATGAAGAACATCGGCGTGTTATTGCCCACCAGGTCCCAGTTCCCCTCTTCCGTGTAGAAGCGGACCGCGAAACCGCGCGGATCGCGCTCGGTATCGGCGCTACCGCGCTCGCCGCCCACGGTGGAGAAACGCACAAAGGTCTCGGTCTGCTTGCCGACGGCGGCGAACAACCTGGCCTTGGTGTATTTGCTGATGTCGTGGGTGACGGTGAAAGTGCCGTAGGCGCCGGAGCCTTTGGCGTGGACAACGCGTTCGGGAATGCGCTCGCGGTTGAAATGCTGGAGCTTTTCAATCAGGTGGAAGTCTTGCAGCAGGACGGGGCCACGCGGGCCGGCAGTCAGCGAATTCTGGTTATCTGCGACGGGAACGCCGGATGCGGTGGTAATAGGGGGCTGGCTCATTTACTGGCTCCTTCATGTGATCGGTGAAAACATTCTAAAGAGACACGGACAATTAATAAATTTAATTAAAACTATGAAATCAATAGTCAAAACCGTTCATGGATCGCAATGCCCTCGAAAGTGTCCGCCGCTGCAGTCCAGGGCCTGGCCTTGAACACCCGCTGCGCGTCTGCGTAGCCGGCCTGCCAGCGCTGGCTAATGCCGGTGCGCGAGAAGTCGATGTCCTTGGTGTGGTCCTCGCAATGGAGATGCGGGGCCTTTAGCAGCACCACATGCATGGACGTGCCGCAGCCCCACAGCGCCAGCTCGCGCACGTCCGGCGCGGTACGCACCTCCTCCGGCAGCTTCATCGCCAGCTCGCGGATCACGCGCCGCAGGCGGTGCAGCTTGCGCTGCTGCTCGATGTGGCTGGCGCGGCTGGCGTACTGGATTTCCTTTTGCTTTTCCAGCACATCGAGCACGCTTTGCGGCTCGCTGCCGTCGGGGTTCCATACCTGGACCGAGAAGATCACCGAGTCGCGGCGCGGCTCGTCGTCCAACACCGCTTCGATCGGGGTGTTGGAGTAAATGCCGCCGTCCCAATACGGCTCGCTGCCGATGCGCACCGCCGGAAACGCGGGCGGGATCGCCCCCGAAGCGATGATGTGCGACAGCTCCAGCGCCTCCTTGCCGGAATCGAAATAGCGCATCACGCCGTTGCGGGCATTCACGGCACCGACGGTCAGGCGCGTGTGGCGCTCGTTCAGGTAATCCATGTCCACCAGCCCTTCCAGCGTGCTGCGCAGCGCATTGGTGCGATAGAAAGCGGCATTTTCCACACCCAGCGGCGCGGCCGGATTCCACCATGCGATCGGGTTCGGATCGAAGAAAGCAGGAATCCCTTGCGTCAATGTCAGCGCATTGACGAAGGCGGGCGGCAGGCTCCCGAATAGTTCGTTGCGCTCCATCGCATCCCAGAAAGCGCGCAGGCGCGGCAAGCGCTGCTGCGGCGGATTACCGGCAATAATGGCGCCGTTCAGTGCGCCGATCGAGGTGCCGATCACCCAGTCCGGCTCGACGCCCGCTTCATGCATGGCCTGGTAGACCCCAAGCTGGTAGGCGCCGAGCGCGCCGCCGCCCTGCAGCACCAGCACGACCTGTCCCGGAATGCCTTGCTTCACATGCGCACCGACAGACCGACCGTGAATGCCAGGTCCGGCGTATGGCGATTCAGTCCGACCATGAAACCGGCGTCAAGATGCAGGTCGCGCGTCAGCGAATAGCCGCCGCCGAAGTCGAAGCTGGAGGTGCTGCCGCCGTCGCGCGAACGGGCAATGCGCGGCGCGGCCAGTTCGACGAACGCGTAGGTGCGCTCGCTCAGGCTCTTCGCCAGCGTGACGCCGAACATGGCGGTGGAGACATGGCGGCCGCGCTCGTCGCGGTCAAGGTAGTAGCCGGGCATGACGCCGAGCGTCAACTCATGCGGCAGGTCCCACTCCATCGGCACCCGCAGCGACGGACGCGTGCCATTGCCTTTGAATTCGCGTGAACCGCTGGCGAAGTCCGCCTGCATGATCAAGCCCACGGAAGGTGTACTCCCCTCCCCGTCGCGCAAATGCCATTTGACGCTCAGCGCCGTATCCGCCCAGCCATGCGGACGGGCGGGATCGCTACGGTCGGTCACGCGGCCGTCCGAATCGAGGCGCAATTCCAGGTTATCCGCCAAGCCTACCCGCAGCAGTAATGGCGTGCTGCGGTCTTCCTTTGACTGCTGGAAGCCGGTCTCCAATTGCAGGCGTCCCTTGCCGACGACATCCGGCGAATCCACGAAATCAGGGCGGTCGGTGGAGATCCAAGTATCAGGTTCCGCCGCCGCGCAGCACAAAGGCACGGCTAGCGCAGCACACATCACACGTTTCAGCATTCCACCCTCCGCAAGATTTCTGGCATAGGATAGAAATATGCCATTAATACCAAAGATCAACAATGAAGCTGAACCATATTGATTTGCCGGTATCCGATCTGGTAGCTGCGGCAGACTACTTCCAGCGCGGTTTCGGCTTTGAACGGATAGCGGCACCTGCCGACGGCATGGCGATCCTGCGCGGTACAGACGGTTTCGCGCTGATCCTGCAGCAGGTCGCCAAAGCTGAGTACCCGGACGGTTTCCATATCGGCTTCCTGCAGCCATCTGACGAGGCCGTCCACGCCGCTTACCAGCGCCTGGCCGACGCCGGACTGCCCCTTCCCCCGGCCCCGGCGCTCAGCCATGGCTGTCTCGCATTCTGGTGCCATGCTCCCGGCGGCATCCTCATCGAAGTCAGCCACCGCTCCGGCTAATTCGCCGGAACATTCCGCCAGCTTTGCAGTCCAAGGTCAAAGCACCGCCCCAAGTCCTGCTCCACAGTTGCGCAATGACCAGTGGAGGCGGCGATGGAAAATGACGCGAAAATTGCAAAGCTGGAGGTCAATGTGGACACCCAGAGCGTCTCGATCGCTGAACTGAAAGGAATGTACGAGCGCATCCTCGCCGAACTGCGTCAAAGCAATGCAGAGCAACGCGACCATTCCGAGCAACTTCGGGAAAGGCATGAGCAGAACCTCGCCGCCCAGCGGGACCGTACTGATCGCCAGGTCGCCGAGCTGCGAAAATATACTGACGAACAAGTTGAAAAATTGCGCGACCACACCGATCGCCAAGTGGCGGCATTGCGCGACCATAGCGAACGGCAGCTTGCTGAGCAACGGAAATATACTGATCATCAAGTTGCTGAACAACGAAAATACAACGAGCAACAGTCCACCGAACTTCGCCATTACATTGATCAGCAGAATAAATACTTTGAACAGCGTCTTTCCGAGGAGCGCAGATATACCGACTATCAGGTAGAAATTCTACGCGCTGAAACCGCTCGCCGCGAGGACAAGTTCGATGTCCTGAATGCCAGCTTGCGGAATGATATGAACCGTCACTCCCGCTGGACAACAGGCGCGATCCTCACCATGACCGGCCTGATCATCGCCATCTATTCCAAACTGCTGGGCCTATACTGACATCCGCCCGGTGCGCAAGGCAAACGCCCAGTCCGGACGTCCGTGGCATTGCGCCACTTCCCCCGCCGCATTCCAGTCGTAGGCAATCGCGTACTGCTCTACCGCCCAGCCACCTGCCGAGCGCTCCACAATCGCGTAACGCGCATGCGGCGTCCCATTCTCCGCCTTATGCGGATAAGGCAAGTCATCGCCATAAGCCTGCAAGCCAACGCTGCCGGGGTTCACGACCAGGCGCCCATCGTCGAGCAGCACGGAACGCGGCACATGCGTATGTCCGCACAGGATCAGCGAAGCTTGCACATCGCCTGCCCGCTCCAGCACCTCGGCATAAGTCGCCGCGCGCTGACCTTCCGGATCGACCGACTCCATCCAGTACACCAGGTCAGAACCTGGGGTGCCATGCACCATCAGCACATCATCCTCCAAGCGCAGGGACGATGGCAGGGAGGCGATCCACTCCCTGTGCGCTGATGCGATATGCTCATGCGCCCAGCGATCCGAGGCGCCCATTCGCGCCGGATCGTGCTCCAGCACCTGGCGTTCGTGGTTGCCGCGAATCGTCGGCAAACTTAAGGCCATCAGGCGATCGGCCGTCTCCGCCGGCAGCAAAGGGCCGGACAGGATATCGCCCAGGTTGATCGTTAGGTCCACCTGCCGCCTGCCGATATCGGCCAACACCGCATCCAGCGCCCACAGGTTTCCATGAATATCCGACAGCACCGCAATTCGCATCTTCCTTTGCTCCACCTACGACGACAGCAGCCACTTTATACAAAAAGCGGCATGCGCGCTCGCCGCCACCAAAAGTAGCAGACAAATAGGAACGTGGGAGAACTTCGAGGAGGCCGGCATCGAGCCTGGCCATAAAATTCAAAAGCCAGCTTTCGCTGGCTTTCAGTTACCGCTCAAGGCATCGGCTATCTTATCCATCTGCGACGCCTTGGCGATTGCGTTGGCAGGCTTTTTCGCCGGTGCTTCCTTGGCCTGTGCAGGCGCCGGCACTGGCAAGGTTGAAGCCACGCGCACCGTATCCATCGCGTACATGGAAGCGGCAAGCCCCATTACTCCGATCAATGTCCAGCGCACCCACCAGGAAAGCATAATAACCTCCGGCAATCATCTCTATTAAACAGTTTAGTGTTGAGATTTGCCGAGAAACTATTGAATTGTCACGCCTGGAGAAAAAGTTTTTTACTGTTGAGGTTGTTGTGCCATGTAGACCAGCTCCCAGATATGGCCATCCAGGTCTTCGAAACCGTGGGCGTACATGAAGCCATAGTCCTTCGGCTCGCGCAGCGACTTACCGCCTGCGGCAATCGCCTTGCGTACCAGCTCATCGACTTCTTCGCGGCTTTCGCAGGACAGGCATACCAGCACTTCGGACGCTTCCTTGGCATTGACGATCGGCTTGGTGGTGAAAGTGCGGAAGAACTCCTCCTTCAACAGCATGGCGTAGATGCTGCCGTCGTGAATCACCATGCTGGCGGCGTTTTCATCGGTGAACTGCGGATTGAAGGTATAGCCCAGGGCGGCGAAGAATTCCTTCGACTTATCCAGGTTCTTGACGGACAGGTTGACGAAGATCTGCTTGTTCATGTTGGCCTCTCAAAAAGGGATTTACAGGGTGGTTTGTAATCCTACGACGAGGCAGCATTCCAGAATTCGACATCAAACGCAAAAAATTTTGAATCTTTTTTGGGGCGGGCGGCCGTACATCACCGTCGCCCGCCCCTTTCCGCTAATGACAGACCGGGCAAGGCATGGCCAGCGCGAATGCCGCATGGTCACCCTGGTCGTAGCTATCCAGCTCGCCGTAGCCATTGGTCGCCGTCGCACTTACATACAGCAGCTCGGAGAATGCGGCATTCGGGCATTCCTCCAGCAGGCTGGATACGACAACCGGTTTGGCATACTGGAAGGCCCCCGCTGGAACAAAGCCATTGCCGCCCGCATCGCCCACAGTACCGCTGGTGCTTGCGACTGGCAGGTCCGGTCCCGCGCCGCGCGCCGTTCCAAACGAATAGGTCGCAAAGTTGTTCGGGTGGCGCGCGGTGAACGACAGCGTGGCCGTGTCGCTTGGACTGCTGTAGTTATGGAAGCCGCACAGCGGGTCCGGCGAAACCGTGCCGCCAACTGGATGAACCTCCGCCTGACAGCGGTTATTGTCCACCCTGACGACCATGCGGAAGCCCATCGTATCCCCGCCCGGCGACAGGATGCGGTTGTAGGCCGGCGCCGGCACGGTGGGCACCGTGCCGATACCGAACGGCGCATCTTCATCCGTAATGCGCAGATCGATGCCTTTCGCAGTCCAGTTCACCGGCACCCCGGCCGCATCGAACAACTCCAGCTGCATCTCATAGCGGCCCGCCGCCATATCGTCGGACAATGGAATCCCGCCCGGCGTACCGGCCAGTCCATCCGTCTGGAAGTAGGCGGTAGCCAGGTCGACGTGTTCGTTCAAGACGATCCATTCGTCGCCCGACGGCGAAACCGGTGGACGGATGCGGAACAGGTTGGGCTGCGGCGCGGGGCTGGGACCAGTGGTCGGCATGGGCCCCATCAGGTCCGACGAGTATCCCGTGCCGGATTTATAGTGGCGGTACACATCGGCCGCCATGGCTTTGGGCATGGCGAGCAGCGGCTCCGAACCGGGTGCGACCACGCCGGAAACGCCATCCGGGCCGCTCAGACGCCGGTACGACCAGCGGTAATACGGCACGCCTTTGCTGTAGATCAGCTCCGTGCGGCTGAAGTCCACTCGCGGTTCCAGCGTCCCGCCAAACGGACGTCCGGTGTTGGTCAAGCCTTCCGTCCCGCTGGACTGAACCTGCCGCACGGCGATGCCATTGCCGATCGAAAGCACGACAACCTGGCACCCAGGCAGGTCAGGCTCCTCGTCGCAACCCGGCACACGCGGATCGGTGATCCGTATGGTGACTTCGCTGCCGCACTGGTAATCCCAGTAGGTATGGCAAGCCTTCGATGGACGGTAGATGACTTCATAGCCGCTGCCGAAATCGTACTCGACCCAGAAGTACAGGTCGGGGTGATCGCCGCCGCAGCGATAGAACAGCGTAGCCTCGAAATTGCCGTGGGCATCGGTGTTGACGACGGTCATCTCATCGCAGCGGAACAGCCACCACCAGTGCGGCCAGTAGCAGAACCAAGGGAGCAGCAGCTTCCAGTTCTCGACCAGTGCATTGCGCAGCAACTCGGTTGACTTGCCGCGCAGCTTGCGGGCAAAATCTTCCGGCATATCCTGCAACGCCGCAGCATCGGGTTGCGGATCAAAGCGCAGGGCCGCGCGGCGCAGGCCTGGACCAGGACCGAACGCCGGTATGCGGGGGCGCTCCAGCACCTTGATCAAATCGTCGCGCAAGCGGTGGATATCAACGTCCGGCAACTTGATCAGCCACAAGGGAATGCGATCGACTTCGCAGATATGGACGCGTGCGTTGCATACCGCCCGGTTGTCGGACTTGCGCACGACTTTCCCGTGTACCCAGCAGAAGCAGAATGGCCACCAGTCGATGATGGAACCTGGAACATCAATGCGGGTGATGACATCGCGCCCCGGCTGCAGCACGGGTTCATAGGCGCCCAGCCGCTTCAGGCGGTCCGCGTCTGGCCTGGCCGCGTCAATGCGCTCGTTGATTGGCGCGATCAGTACACGGGGGTGGTCCATGCCCCCTGTCGTCAATTCGAATCTGCCATCACGAATCTCAATGCGCTTTGCTTCCTGCCCGCGCTTGTCGTACACGTATGCCGCGAGCGGCTGCTTGAAATCCGGACGTTCTCCGGTCGAAACCTGGATGGTGATCTGTTTCTCTGAACCGTGGGTTGGCTTGCTCATGGTGTTCCTCACTCAAGTGTAATGCAGCATGGCGGTGGCGCTGCATGCAATGCACTTTAGGGAAACCGGCCGATGGCGGAATTGGTACTGGCACCCAAATTCGGAGGCATGCAGCACCTAATTTCCCAGCGCCGCGTCCGCGAACATCGTATGACTGAACGGGCGAAAGCAAACGACGAAGCGTGCGGCAGCTGGCGTGGCTTTTTGATAATATCTATTCGCTATCCACCACGATTTTTGCGGTTTCACCCACCCGATTTCAGGGGAGGCGAAAATGAATGAAGCGAAACTGAAATTACAGGCGACAGAGTTCCTTTTCGGTCGCGGCCAAGCTCTCGACCACTACTACATTGAAGTGTCACGCTTCTCGGAAAGTCTCTGCTACAAGAATGACAAGGGCCGTGAGTTTGATTTGGCGATCGATGACGAAGATCTGGCACAAGCGGTGATGCTGCGTCTGCGGGAAATGGATGTACGCATCGTGAAGCACGGCGCCTAGCCAGAGCGTGAAAAGGTTACCCCCATAGTCGCAACCCCGTCCTTCTTCTTATCTGGGGGAAAGAGCCGCGAGGTCTTTGATACGGATCAGGACCTCGTCGGCTGGCGTTACAATGCGTGCATTTCCCACCGCCTCATTTTGATATGGTTAAACGTAAGGATGGGGGCGGACAGATTTTCCCGTTCTGATCAACTTATGGCTGGGTGACTCCGAATCACCCGGGCAAAGGATTGCCAGCCTGGTCCGTAGATGCTTGCTCGCTGGTCATAAGGATAGTCTAACCAATCAACGAAACAGGGTCTTGTATGGGTGGATTGATGACGAACGTTGGAGTGTGGGCGGTCGAGTTTTCCCGTCACGATGGATCGATCGGGCTAGTCACTATTGCCAGTTCCGGGGAGCCGACGCCAGGCCAAATTGCCGCCGCAATTTGCGACCTGGACGATGGCTACCATTACTTCATCGGAGATCCCATGATCGGAGTTGTGAGCGATGAGGTGGCGCAGATGTTCTTTGATGCCAATGGAATTATCGTCGCGAGCATTGACGTCCTCGTAAGGTAGTGATGCAAAGTCATCATTTTTTTTGCCAGCACCATGTCGATTGAAAAACTAGCGCAGATCCTCTTGCTGAGTTTCCTTACGGGCTCGTCTTGCATGGCTGCAGAAACTCTGCAAGACCCGCTGCTCGAATATCGATCTGACCAGCAAGTCCACGGGCTATACGAAATAAGGGAGTCTACAAGATCCTTCATGCGGTCGAAAAGCACGCGGACAAAGAAGAAATGGATCGTTGGCGACCCTGATCTAAGGATTCAAGTGCCGCGATGCGCTGTCCCTCTTCGTGCAAAGTGGTCTGCCACTGAGTCTCAGCGAGTCGTGCTAGTTGAATGTCGCCACACGATTTCCGGCGCGTACACAAAACGTTGGGATGTGGACGTTCCGGTCTGGCATCCTCCAAAGTAGATCAGCCCTAATGCTGCATCGGGCGAGGACTGGACATACCCTTATGCGCATATGCGCCAGCGGCGCAAGTCGTCATTGATGGCAGGGGCTACCCTTCAGCCGGCGTTAGTCTGCACGGGCATTCTGGTGGCGCAATCAAAACGGCACAGAAATTCGATATCGCTTGGCGCTGCAATAATTGTGGCGCTGTTGGTGACATCCTAGTCTCCAGTTTCCCTTTAAGCCGCTCAAGCTACTTTGCCTCGTCATCGCTGCATCCCGCCTTGCGCACGAATTCGCTCGTGGGAAACCGAATGCCAGTGGTATACCCTTCGACGGGGTTATGAGTTATGAGCGAATATGATTAGCGCCGTGCCAACGATCACCCCGATATCCGAGATGCTTTTTATGGCCTGCACATGAGGGGCCTGGAGATCAAGTAAAGCGTTGCCAATGCCCAGGGTGCGCCAGACGTTAGCAAAGAACTGGTGATTACAAACTGGGATGCAAGCACGTCGGGCGGACTTTTCTAGCCTTCGAAGACCCAGTCTCCCCGAAGGAACGTAAGCGTCCAGCACTACCACTCTAGGCATCCGGATTAGGATTGCGTAGAGTTCGGAAATGGCAGCAACGAATCGATCTGACTGTTAGGGCACGTCGGGAGACGTACCAGTACGCTGGCCAGCCAACGCAGCGGATCGAGGCCATTGAGTTTGGCTGTACCCAGTAAAGTCTGGATGGCGGCAGCGCGTCGGCCGGCGCGCTCCGAACCGGCGAACAGCCAGTTTTTCTTACCGATGGCAATCGGACGGATCGCATTCTCGACCGCGTTGTTGTCGATGGGGAGCGTGCCCGAGTCGGCGTAGCGCACCAATGCTGGCCAGCGCTT
>NZ_AUDI01000009.1 GCF_000425385.1 Pseudoduganella violaceinigra DSM 15887
GCCGCCAGCGTTCAATCTGAGCCAGGATCAAACTCTTCAGTTCAATCTCTGTTTTTCCGGTATTGCTACCGGAGGTCACTCACTCAAAATACTGACGAATCTCTTGCGAGATTACGTTTAATATATTTTGTGCGAGCGTTATAACGTATATTTTGAGCATCGGACCCGAAGGTCCGGGCATATCGTCAAACGCCCACACTTATCGACTGTTGATTTTTAAAGATCGCTGCTTGTTTGTTTGACGAAGCGTTGTGTTCGTCAGCAGCAGAGAAGCGAGATTATGCGGTACAGCGTGCAACTCGTCAACCCTATCTTTTTCTCGTTTCGCTTCGCTGAGTTGTCAGCGCTGCGTTGCGAGGGACAGAACTATAGCAAAGCAAATCGCCGCCCGCAAGGGCGGCGCGAAAGATAATTACAGCCCATCGAAATTCGGGTTGCGCTTCTCCAGGAAGGCATACATGCCTTCGCGCTGGGCCGGGGTACCGAAGCCCGCATGGAACAGGCGGCGCTCGTAGTTCACGCCTTCGCTCAGCGTGGTTTCGAAGGCGCGATTCACGCAATCCTTGATTTGCATGGCGACGGAAACCGGCATCTGTGCGATACCGTGGGCAATCTCCAGCACCGATTCAATCAGCTTGTCTGCCGGGACGACGCGCGATACCAGGCCGATGCGCTCGGCTTCCGCGGCATCGATCATGCGAGTCGTCAGCAGCAGGTCCATTGCCTTCGATTTGCCGATGGTGCGCGGCAGGCGCTGGGTGCCGCCGGCGCCCGGGGTTACCCCAACCTTGATTTCCGGCTGGCCGAACTTGGCGTTGTCCGCCGCGACCAGGAAGTCGCACATCATCGCCAGCTCGCAGCCGCCGCCCAGGGCGAAACCTGCCACCGCCCCGATCACTGGCTTGCGCACTTTGAGGATATGCTCCCAGTTACGACCAATATAGTTGTCCCGGTGAGTATCCTGGTAGGTGTAGTCCTTCATCGCGGCGATGTCGGCGCCAGCGGCGAATGCCTTTTCGCTGCCAGTCAGCACGATCACGTGGATCGCCGGGTCTTTCTCGAACTTCGCGAACGCCTCGCCCAGCTCATTCATCATATTGTCGTTCAGCGCATTCAGCGCCTTGGGACGGTTCAAGCGGATCAGCGCTACCTTATCGTGCACTTCTACTAGCAGGTCCTGGTATTCCATTTACTCTCCTCCGGTAGGTTAACTATCGGGCAATTGTAGCTGGTGTGGTCGAAGCGTGCGCCTTTGAATCAGGGGCAGACCTACACTGGATTGGAGAATTTGTCCGGAGATTTGCCATGTTCAAATCGATTTTGCTGCCCACCGACGGCTCGCAACTTTCGGAACGGGCAACCGTGACTGCGATTGACTTCGCGAAAATCCACGGTGCACGTATCACGGCCGTATCGGTAATCCAGCCCCTGCCCTTCGTGCCCCTCGCCGACGCCGCCGTGCTGCCCGATCCCGGCCAGTTTGACCAGGAGTTCCGGCGAGGGCTGCGAGCTGCTCTGGATAAGGTACTGGCCGCTGCCCGTGCCGCCGGAGTGGAGTGCGAGGCCGTGCTGGACGAGGCAATCAGCCCCTATCAAGTGATCGTCAAGACCGCCGAGGAACGCCACTGCGACATCATCCTGATGGCATCCCACGGCCGCTCAGGCTTGAATAAGCTATTCCTTGGAAGCGAGACCCAGAAAGTCCTCGCCCATACGCATTTACCGGTGCTTGTGCTGCGCTGATCCTCCTGCCATTGCGAATTTGGTAATATTTGTAAAATTCGCAATTCACAAGGAGATGTATGCGGCACATCAGCATCCTGGCAGGGTTGATACTGGCAACATCCAGCGCCTCCGCCGAAAATGTCCATGTCACTGTTTACCTTGTGGCGCCCGATGCCCTGCAAGTCCGATACGAACTGCCGGCTACGTGCCGGCAGCTCCCGTTCGTCAAAACCGGCAGCGGCGCGGCGCAAATCCGCTCGCATTGGCAAGCCTTGGACAATTGCGGCAAGGCCGGCGGCGATACGCTTGCACGCGGCACCAAGACCTGCAAAGCCCTTAACTTCCGCGTTCCCGCCGCCAGCGATAAGGTAGCAGGCTACCCCGGCTCCTTCCCTACGGGAGAAGGGATTTACGCGCACATGTCGAATTACGCGGTGGAAGAGAGCTGCGGTGCGGTCAGCTACCGTTTTGCAGGCCCCGGCACCATCCTCACCGGGATGGCCAGGCATGAGGATACGGCTGCGGCGCTTGCCGGCTCCCCTGCACTGCTTTTCCCAATGCGCCTCCCCAAAGCAGGCACCAGCCTCGATTATTTCGATCCGGCAGTGCCGGCGGCTACGACCGCCCATATTCGCGAGCTGGCCGACCAAACCGCGCGCTGGCTCCACAATCGCATGCCCGGCGCACAGTTCCAGCGCCCCATCGTCACGGCCGCTGTGGCAAAGGCGCCAGGGGATCCGAATGTGGGTGGCAGTTCCGGCGATATGCTGCACTTGGCGCTCTTCAATTGGCCAGCCGAGCCCTCGCCCGAAGTAATGCGCCTGGCCACCAAACTGGCCACGCACGAAATGAGCCATCGCTTTCAGATGCGCGACGCAGTGGATGACTATACCGACGCGCGCTTGATCCACGAAGGCGGCGGCGAGTTTCTGCGCTGGATGGTGTCGCTGCATCATGGCTGGCTGACGCCTCAGGAAGCTGCAGCCGAGCTGGACGACGCTCTGGCGACATGCATGCTTACTGCCGACGATCGACGCTGGCACGATCTGACTCGCGCTGAAATCGGCAGCAACCAGCTTGAATATCAATGCGGGCTGGCAGCCTATGTCTACGCGATGGCGGCGCGCCAGGGTAAGGGCGATGCCATCGCGCGCATCGATGATTTCTACCGCCAGCTGCGCAAAGGGGCCAAGCCCGATTTTGCTCAGGCGATGGAATGCGGCGAACAGGCATGCAAGCCCAAGGTACTGCCCGCAGTACTGGACGGCGCCGGCCCCATGCGCCAGCAATGGGCAAATGTGCTCGATGAAACCGGGCTTGCGATGCCGGTCGCCCCCACCCAGCGACAGACCGATGCGATGGCGCTGCGGGCGATGAGTAAGCTGATGCGCGAAGACTGCCAGGGAAAGGCCAGCATCACCCCGACCAACGGCAGCGTGCTGCTGGACACGCTGCCCGGGTGCACGACGCTGCGTAAGAATGTGGAGGTGGTACAGGTGGAAGGATTGCCGCTGTTCGGCGGTCCGCAAGCGCTGCCTGCCATGTCGCAGGCTTGCGCGGCGCGCCACGAGGTGGTGCTGGGACTGAAGGATGGCACGACAATGGCGATGCCTTGCCGTACTCCTTACAACGCCAGCGCGCGCATGTATGCCGCGGATATCGGCAAAATCATGCGCGCACTGGGCGTACCGCAAGTCCCGGACAAGCGTTAGCGCGCGACCTTAGGCAGCAGCACCCACATATTTCCGCGCTGTTTCATGCGGCCCGCCAGGTCCGCGGCTTCCGGGCCAAAGCCGAAGAAGAAGTCAAGCCGGATGGCGCCTTTGATGGCGCCGCCCGTGTCCTGCCCCATCACCAGCCTTTGCAGCGGCATGTCGCCTGCGCCGGGCAGTGTCGTGCTCAGAAAGATGGGGGCGCCGAGCGGCAGCTGGTTGCGGTCGATCGCCGCAGAGCGCTGCGGCGTCAGCGGCACGTTCAGCGTCCCCTTCGGCCCGACTTTCGGATCGGGCAGCTTCTCTTCCCTGAAGAAGACATAGCTTGGATTGGCATTGAACAGCTCCTGCCTGCGTGTCGGGTGGCCGTCGATCCAGGCCCGGATGCCTTGCATGGTGGCCTGCTCGGTGGTCAGTTCGCCTTTCTTTACCAGCCACTTCCCGATCGATTCATATGGGCGGCCATTCTGGTCCGCATAGGCAATCCGCACGGTTTCGCCATCGGCCATTTGCACACGCCCGGAGCCCTGCACTTCCAGGAAGAAGGCGTCCACCGGGTCGTCCACCCAAATCAGTTCACTGCCAGGCAGCCCTGCGCGGGCGATTTCCTCGCGCGCTGGATAGGGCACGACGCGTTTTCCCTTCAGGCGGCCGCGCACGCGCTTGCCCGCCAGTGCGGGATACACCGAACCGATGTCGATGATGACCATATCGTCCGGCACCTTATGCAACGGCGTCTGGTACGGACCGCCCTTCTTGCGCGCGCCGCGCAGGAAAGGCTCATAGTAGCCGGTAATCAGCCCGGTATTGTCGCCGTCCGGCGCGATGACCTGGTGGGGATCGAAAAAGGACTCGAAGAAGAGGCGGATCGCCTTCTCGCTGCCGGCGTCGACCGTTTTGGCGATGGCACAGGGCTCTTTCCAGTCCGCGCTACTGGCCAGCTTGGAGCACGACAGCATGAAGGCCGGCCAGGCAGCACGCAGGTCATCGCGGTCCCAGCCCGGCAAGTCCGAGAAACGGGCCAGGACGAATTCGGCCTTGGCCGGCGGTTGCGGCGCGCTTGGCGCTGGCGGCGTGACGGGAGTAACGGGCGCCGCCGGCTGAACGGGGGCGGGCGGTTCCGGCTGGGCCGGTTTTGCCGGCTGTGGTGGCGGTGGCGTGGTACAGCCGGCCAGCGTCAAGGCGACGGCGGCGGCGCAAACGGTTAAACTACGGCGTGTCAAAAACATGAGGTATGGTCTATGTGGTATCTGATGCTTGAAGCGCTGGTGGCGCTGTTCCTGCTTGTATTCATCGTCTGGTGGACGCTGCCGTCCAAGAAAAAGAAGGACGGCGACAAATAATCAGTGCAGGGTTCGCGGCAGCGACAGCACGAACTCGGGAATCTTGGTCTCGAACTGATGGCCATCCTCGGCCACGCAGAAGTATTCCCCGTACATCGAGCCCTGCTGCGTGCGCAGCTGGGTACCGCTGGTGTATTCGAACACCTCCCCTGGCGCGAGCAAAGGCTGGTGGCCCACCACGCCAAGCCCGCGCACTTCTTCCACATGGTTGTTGGCATCGGTGATCACCCAATGGCGGGAAATCAACTGAGCCGGCACCGTGCCGGTGTTCTTGATCGTGATAGTGTAAGTAAAGACAAAGTTGGTGCGGTCCGGGTTGGACTGCTCCGGCAGGTACTGGGTGCGTACCGTGACCGCAAATTCATACTGGGCCATAAGGGTTTCCTTCATAACAATTGGGCAATTCTAGTCCAAGCAAAGGGACACCGTCCGCACACCAGCGTAAAATAACGCATCTTTTTTACCAGCCGACCAGCCATGACCACTTTCCGTATCGCTCCGAGCATCCTGTCCGCCGACTTCGCCCGCCTGGGTGAAGAGGTTCGCAACGTTGTTGCCGCAGGCGCCGACATCATCCACTTCGACGTAATGGATAACCACTACGTGCCGAACCTGACCGTCGGCCCGCTGGTATGCCAGGCGATCCGCCCGCACGTGCAAGTTCCGATCGATGTGCACCTGATGGTCAAACCGGTCGACCGCATCATCCCCGACTTCGCCAAGGCCGGCGCCAACATCATCACCTTCCATCCGGAAGCATCGGACCATATCGACCGCTCGCTGCAGCTGATCCGCGATAACGGCTGCAAGGCAGGCCTGGTCTTCAACCCGGCCACG
This sequence comes from Pseudoduganella violaceinigra DSM 15887, assembly GCF_000425385.1. Classification (GTDB taxonomy): domain Bacteria; phylum Pseudomonadota; class Gammaproteobacteria; order Burkholderiales; family Burkholderiaceae_D; genus Rugamonas; species Rugamonas violaceinigra. The sequence goes on from NZ_AUDI01000009.1 coordinate 5,618, forward strand.
CCACTGAGCTACCTGGACCACGTGATGGACAAGATCGACATGATTCTGATCATGTCGGTGAACCCCGGCTTTGGCGGCCAGTCGTTCATCCCGCAAGCCTTGAAGAAGATTGCCGAAGCGCGCCGCCGCATCGACGAATCCGGCCGCGACATCATGCTGGAAGTGGACGGCGGCATCAAGGTCGACAATATCAAGGCCGCCGCGGAAGCGGGCGCCGACACCTTCGTTGCCGGTTCGGCGATCTTCGGCCAGCCTGACTACAAGGCCGTGATCGACGCGATGCGCACCCAACTGGCTTCGCTGTAATCGTATGGCGGCGGTCCTGCGCGGCGTAAGGGCCGCCATTATTGACCTCGACGGCACCATGCTCGACACCATGCCGGACTTCGAGGTGGCCATCAACCTGATGCGCGAAGAACTCGGCCTGGCGCCCATCGGCGTGGCGCAGATCGAACTGATGGTCGGCAAAGGCTCCGAAAACCTGGTGCGGCGGGTGCTTGCCCTGGACTTCGACGAGGCCGGCGTGGAGCGCATGTTCGCCCAGGCGATGGAGGCGTATCAGCGCCATTACCTGGTGGTCAACGGCCGCCACAGCGCGGTGTATGCCGACGTGATGGCGGGCCTGCAGGCGATGAAGACCAACGGCTTGCGCCTGGCCTGCGTTACCAACAAGCCGATCGCCTTCGCCAAACCGCTGCTCGCCCTGAAGGGGCTGGACGGCTACTTCGAAGTGCTGTTCGGCGGCGATTCCTTCGAAAAGAAGAAACCCCACCCCATGCCGCTGCTGAAGGCCTGCGAACATTTCGGCCTGCCGCCCGCCCAAGTGGTGGCCATCGGCGACTCTTCAAACGACGCGGAAGCGGCCCGCGCGGCCGGCTGCCCAGTGCTCACGGTGCCATATGGTTATAACCACGGCGTGGGTATACACGAAACAGATTCCGATGGTATAGTTGACACGCTTCTTCATGCAGCCGATCTAATCGCAAACGCAAACTAAATGTTTCTCAACAAAAGACACAATGTAACCCACCGGGGCTCGATTGAGGCCTGGCTGTGGCGACGCTGGCAATCGTGACCTAGTCCCTGATTGCTGTCGGCGCACGTGCGTGTCATTGCTCCGGCAGGTTTTTTGTAACCTTCCCGCCACCACCACATCCACGGCGGAACGGAGAGACACATGACCGAACTCGAATTCAAATCCCTGGCCGCGGAAGGCTACAACCGCATCCCATTGATCGCGGAAGCTTTCGCCGACCTGGAAACCCCGCTCACCCTGTACCTCAAGCTGGCCCAGACCCAGAACTACGGCAAGAACACCTTCCTGCTGGAGTCCGTGGTGGGCGGCGAGCGCTTCGGGCGCTACTCCTTCATCGGCCTGCCTGCCAACACCATCCTGCGCAGCAGCGGCAAACTGACCGAAATCCTCAAGAACGGCAAGGTGATCGAGAGCCACGAAGGCAATCCGCTTGAATTCATCGAGCAATACCAGGCGCGCTTCAAAGTCGCCGTGCGTCCTGGCATGCCGCGCTTCTGCGGCGGCCTGGCCGGCTACTTCGGCTACGACACGGTGCGCCATATCGAAAAGACGCTGGCGAAAACCAAGCCGAAGGACGACCTGGGCCTGCCGGAAATCCAGTTGATGGTGACCGAGGAGCTGGCCGTCATCGACAACCTGTCCGGCAAGCTGTACCTGATCGTCTATGCCGATCCGACGCAGCCGGAAGCCTACTCCAAAGCGCGCCAGCGCCTGAAGGACCTGCGCGCCCTGCTGCGCCGCGGCGTCGACGCGCCGGTGACCACGCCGTCGGTGCGTACGGAAATCATCCGCGACTTCGCCAAAGAAGACTACCTGAAGGCCGTCGCCAAAGCACACGAATACATCCTGGCCGGCGACCTGATGCAGGTGCAGATCGGCCAGCGCATCCGCAAGCCTTATGTGGATTCGCCGCTCACGCTATACCGTTCGCTGCGTTCGCTGAACCCGTCGCCGTATATGTACTTCTACAATTTCGGCGATATGCAGATCGTCGGCGCGTCGCCGGAAATCCTGGTGCGCAACGAGACCCTGCCGGACGGCGAGAAGAAGGTCACGCTGCGTCCGATTGCCGGCACCCGTCCGCGCGGCAGCACGCCGGAGCGCGATGCGGCGCTGGCCGAAGAGCTGCTGAACGATCCGAAGGAAATCGCGGAACACGTGATGCTGATCGACCTCGCGCGCAATGACCTAGGCCGCATCTCCGAAACCGGCAGCGTGAAGCTGACCGACAAGATGGTGATCGAGAAGTACTCGCACGTGCAGCACATCGTCTCCAACGTGGAGGGCAAGCTGAAGAAAGGCATGTCCAACCTGGACGTGCTGCGCGCAACCTTCCCCGCCGGCACCCTGACCGGCGCGCCGAAAGTACGGGCGATGGAGATCATCGACGAACTGGAAATCTGCAAGCGCGGCATCTACGGCGGCGCCTGCGGCTACCTGTCCTTCGGCGGCGAAATGGACGTGGCGATCGCCATCCGCACCGGCGTGATCAAGGACGGCATGCTGTACGTGCAGGCCGCCGCCGGCATTGTCGCCGACTCGATACCGGAAATGGAATGGCAGGAAACTGAAAACAAGGCGCGTGCCGTGCTGCGCGCGGCCGAGCAAGTACAAGATGGCCTGGATGGGGAGTTCTGAAATGCTGCTGATGATCGACAACTACGACTCCTTCACCTACAACATCGTGCAGTATTTCGGCGAGCTGGGCGAAGACGTGCGCGTGTACCGCAACGACGAGATCACCATCGCCGAAATCGAGGCCTTGAATCCCGACCGCATCTGCATCTCGCCAGGTCCCAAAGATCCGGCGCAAGCGGGCATCTCGCTGGAAGTGCTGAAGCATTTCGCGGGCAAGAAACCCGTCCTGGGCGTCTGCCTGGGACACCAGGCCATCGGCGAAGCCTTTGGCGGCAAAGTGATCCGCGCCAAGCAAGTCATGCATGGCAAAACTTCTCTTATCGCGCATACGGGTGTGGGCGTGTTCCAGGGCTTACCCAGCCCGTTCACGGTGATCCGCTACCACTCTTTGGCAATCGAGCGATCCTCGCTGCCTTCCTGCCTGGAAGTGACAGCATGGACCGACGACGGCGAAATCATGGGCGTGCGGCACAAGGAGTACGACATCGAGGGTGTGCAGTTCCACCCCGAGTCCATCCTGTCCGAGCACGGCCACGCCTTGCTGAAGAATTTCCTCGACCGCAAATAAGAGAAGGAAGCATCATGGCAATTACGCATCAAGAAGCACTGGTTCGCTGCATCGAGCACCGCGAAATCTTCCACGACGAGATGCTGCACCTGTTCCGCCAGATCATGTCCGGCGAAATGTCGCCCGTGATGGTGGCGGCGCTGACCATGGGCCTGCGCGTCAAGAAGGAAACCATCGGCGAGATCACCGCGGCGGCGCAGGTCATGCGCGAATTCTCGACCAAAGTCCCGATGGCCGATACCCGCAACCTGGTCGACATCGTCGGCACCGGCGGCGACGGCGCCCATACCTTCAATATCTCTTCCGCTTCGATGTTTGTTGCCGCGGCAGCCGGCGCGCGCGTGGCCAAGCACGGCGGGCGTTCCGTGTCCTCGTCGTCCGGCAGCGCGGACCTGATCGAATCGCTGGGCGCGAATATCAATCTCAAGCCGGAGCAGATCGCCCAGTCGATCGCGCAGACCGGCATCGGCTTCATGTTCGCGCCGAACCACCACGCTGCGATGAAACATGTGGCGCCGGTGCGCCGCGAACTCGGCGTGCGTTCGATCTTCAATATTCTTGGGCCGCTGACCAATCCGGCCGGCGCGCCGAATATCCTGATGGGCGTATTCCATCCGGATCTGGTCGGTATCCAGGTGCGCGTGCTGCAGCGCCTGGGCGCGCAGCATGCGGTGGTGGTCTATGGCCGCGACAATATGGACGAAGTGTCGCTCGGCGCGGGCACCATGGTGGGTGAGCTGGTCAACGGAGAGGTCCGCGAATATGAAATCCATCCGGAAGACTTCGGCCTGTCCATGATCGCTTCGCGCAATCTCAAAGTAGCGAATGCGCAGGAATCGAAGGCGCGCGTCATGGAGGCATTGCACGGCGAGCCGGGGCCTGCTTCGGATATCGTGGCACTGAACGCCGGCACGGCGCTGTACGCGGCGGGCGTGGCGTCCTCCATCGAGGACGGACTGGCACGGGCACGCGACGCCGTGAAATCCGGCGCGGCCGTCGCCAAGCTGGAGCAGTTTGTGCGCGTCACCCAGGAACTGGGCCGGGAGGGTTAAGCGATGTTCGGCATTCATGACCTGACGCTGTTTGTGATTTCCGGTCTGCTGCTGAACATCATGCCGGGACCGGATTCGCTGCTGATCATGGCACGCAGCGCCACGCAAGGCTGGCGCGCGGGCTGCGCGGCGGCGCTCGGGATCGGCGCGGGAACGATGGTGCATGTCGGCGCGGCGGCACTCGGCCTGTCCGCCGTGCTGGCGACATCCGCCACCGCCTTCACCGTGGTCAAATGGGTGGGCGCGGCGTATATCGTCTGGTGCGGCATCGCCATGCTGCGCGCGCGGCTGAACGCCGCTGAAACCGGCAATCAGCTGTATGACCCGCTGGGTCAGACATCGCACAACCGGTTCAATGCGCAGGCTGCACTTCCCTACCGCAAGATCTTCGCCCAAGGCTTCCTGACCAACGTCCTGAATCCGAAAGTCGCGCTGTTCTTCCTGGCCTTCGTGCCGCAGTTCATCGACGCCGGCGCCACAAACAAGCCCCTGGCCTTCCTGCTCCTCGGCTGCATTTTCAATTTCAACAGCATGCTGTGGTGTAACGGCCTTGCCATCTTCACCGCCTTTGCCAGCGCCAAGTTGAAAGTAAAACCGCTGCTTGCGCTGTGGCTGAACCGCGCGACCGGCGGCCTGTTCATCGCGCTCGGCGCGCGCCTGGCCCTGGCCGAACAACATTAAGAGTCATCATGTCCGACATCCTGAACAAAATCCTGGCCGTGAAGGCCGACGAAGTTGCGGCCGCCAAGAAGCACCGCAGCCTGCAATCGCTGCGCGACGAAGTGGAAGGCGATGTGGAACTGCGCGCCGGCCTGCGCGGCTTTGAAGCCAACCTGCGCCGGAAGATTGAGGCGGGCCACGCGGGCGTGATCGCGGAAGTGAAGAAGGCCTCGCCGTCCAAAGGCGTGCTGCGCCCGGACTTCCGCCCCGCCGATATCGCCGCGAGCTATGCCAATGCCGGCGCTGCCTGCCTGTCCGTGCTGACCGATGTGAACTTCTTCCAGGGCGCCAACGCATACCTGCAACAGGCGCGCGCCGCATGCGAGATCCCGGTCCTGCGCAAGGACTTCATGGTCGACATGTACCAGATCTATGAAGCGCGCGCGATGGGCGCCGACTGCATCCTGCTGATTGTGTCGGCGCTGGATCACGGCTTGATGGCGGAGATGGAAGCATGCGCCCACGAACTGGGCATGGATGTGCTGATCGAATCACATGACGGCGATGAGCTGGACGCCGCCCTGAAGCTGAAAAGCCGCCTGATCGGTATCAACAACCGCAACCTGCGCACCTTCGAGGTCACGCTGGACACCACGCTCCAGCTGCTTTCGCGCATCCCGCCAGAGCGCATGGTGATCACCGAATCGGGCATCACGACCCCAGGCGACGTGCAACGCATGCGGGAAAACGCCGTGCACGCCTTCCTGGTGGGGGAAGCCTTCATGCGCGCGCCCGATCCGGGTGCCGAGCTGCGCAAGCTGTTCGATTAAGTCCGCAGCGCTGCGGGTTCACGGCCCTGGCAGCTCAATGCCCTTTGGGCATGAAGACTGCAGCGACCACAGCGGCCAGAACCAGCAGCCCCAGCAGCTTCTTGATCGAGGGCAGCATCGCCCCGTGCGGCAGGCCGCCCAGTTCGCGCACCACGGCGGCGGCGGGCATGCCGCTTCCGGTGCTCACGCCCTTGTTTTTCAAGATTCCGGCGGCGCTGAAATACGTCCAGAGCAGCAGCAAAATGCCCAGGCCCGGCACTAGGGCCAGCGGCGCCCGCAAGGTGCGCAGCAAGCCGCCGCCCTGTGCCTGGCCGAGCTGGAAGACCGCAATCATCCCCAGCAAGCCCATAGCCGCCAGGGCCGCGAAGACGTACAGGGATTGGTAGTCGAGAGCCACGAGCGCGGACAGCGCAGCGCCGCCAAGCGCCGCCACCAAGGCCGAACGCTGGGCTTCGGCCGCCGTGAACAGCTCGTCATCGGCTTCGATGCCGGCATGCGCGGTGGGCGCCACCGGATTGGCGAAGGGCTGCGCCGGTCGCACGGGCGCCTTGGCGTTGGCCGCCGGGGGAACCGGGACCGCATCCGGTTTGCGCGGATCGGGAACCAGCGAAGCTTTGCAGCTGGCGCGCTGGCGCAAGGCTTCGATGTAGATTTCGCCCTGGGTACGCGTGAGGCCGCGCTTGACCATGGTACGACGGCGCGAATGCAGCAGCAGGATCATATGCGGCATGGGCTGATTCATCAGCTCCGCCAGTTTCGGCGCCGCGACGTCCACCTGCACGCCATCCAATGGGCCCTCCAGCACGACCTGGAAAGTCTGCGGACGGTGCACCGTCCGCCTTTGTTCATCCACCACCGTCATGCCAAGATCGCTGGCAATACGCAGCAAGTGAGGAATCACTTCGTCATGGCGGCGCGCAATCGCCACACTGCCAAAGCCGCCCTTGAAGTTATCGCCAAACGGCCCGTCCGCCCAAGGACACTGCGCCTTCGCGGCATCGGCCGGGCCGTAGCTGCTCAGACAGGGGAAGAGTTTCAGGATCGCTTCCCGGAAACTCTTCAGTTGCTGGGAAGGGGCCATGCTGACCGTATGGCCGGCGATCTCTTCCAGGAAAGGGAAAACTTCCGCATCGTTCACGGGAACTTCGCGCGCGACGAGCTGCAGTAAATATGCCATACGTTCAAAAGCCTAGCCAAATGTCTATGATAGATTACCCTATGGCAAAACAGAAGCGAGTTGCTGCGTGAAAACGACAGTTCCGCAAGGTCCAGGCAGCCGCCCAGTGTTCTGGCGTAAAAATATTGAGGAAATTGCAATGAAATTGCAGTCACCTGACCGCAGGGTCGAACTGGCGCAGCAACGCAGCGGGAAGACAGCAGGCCTCAAGCCGGTCGTGGCACGGGCGCCAAGGAGGCGCTGCCGCGCATCCAGGACCGGCTTGCGGCAAAGCGCTGATCAGGCGGTCGGCCTGCGCAGCGCGCCCTTCTGCTGCTCGACGGCGATCGTAATGCCCGGCACGCGCTCGCCCTGCAGGGTGACGTCGAAGGCCATCAGCTCATCGCGGCGGAAGGCGTGCACCTGCACGGTATCGCCCACCTTATAGCGCGCCAGCAGGCCGTCCACATTGGCCGGATTACCGCTCACGCGCAGGCCGTCGATCGCCACCAGCAGGTCGTTGGCCGACAAGCCGGCTTTCTGCGCGGCGCCGCCGTCATGCACGGCGCTCAGCTTGCAGTCGGCGCCTTCGCGGCCGAGATTGACATCCATGCTTGGCTTGGACGCTTTGCGTTCGTCCTTGTAGCCGACGCCGAACTGCGGCAGCAGCTTGGCCAGCGGCACGTCGTCTGTGCCGTTGATGTATTTGTCGAAGAAGGTCTTGAGCTTGAAGCCGGCCACGCTATCGAATAAAGCTTCCACTTCCTCCGGCGTCACGCCGCGCGGCTTGCCGTTATAGAAGTCGCGGCCATATTTTTGCCACAGGGCGCGCATGATGTCGTCCAGCGAGCGCTTGCCCTCGGTCTTGGCGCGGATGGTGAGGTCGAGCCCCAGGCCAACCAGCGAGCCTTTGGCGTAATAGCTGACGATGGCGTTCGGCGAATTCTCGTCCTGGCGATAGTACTTGCCCCAGGCGTCGAAACTGGAATCGGCCACGCTTTGCTTGGTGCGGCCGCTGCCGCGCAATACGGCGCCGACCGTCTTGCCCAGCATTTTGAAGTAGCCTTCCTCCGACAGCAGCCCGGCGCGCACCAGCAGCAGATCGTCGTAATAGCTGGTGAAGCCTTCGAACAGCCATAGCAGCGGCGTGTAGTTCTCCACCTGGTAATCGTACGGCGCGAACACCGCCGGCTTGATGCGCTTCACGTTCCAGGTATGGAAATATTCGTGGCTGCACAAGCCGAGGAACTTCATATAGCCCTCGCTCGGCTCCTTGCCTTTTTGCGCCGTGGTCGGCAGGTCGGCGCGGGAGCAGAACAGCGCCGTGGAGGCGCGATGCTCCAGGCCGCCGTAGCCGTCGCCCACCACCATCGTCATGAAGACGTAGCGCTCCATCGGGGCTTTTTTCGTGCGCGGCTCGAAGAAGGCGATCTGCGTTTCGCAAATCTGCTTAAGGTCGGCGCATACGCGGGCGATATCGAGATTGGGCACGCGGCCGGTGAATACCACATCGTGCTGCACACCGAGCGCCTTGAAGCTGGCCATCTCGAACGTCCCCATTTCCACCGGGCTGTCGATCAGCTCGTCGTAATCCTGCGCGATATAGGTGCCGAAGCCGTAGCGCCGGGCTTTCAGTTCCTTCAAGGCAGTGGCGACGCGCCACTTGGTGGCCGCCGCGTGCGCCGGGCGCTGGATATCGACCACGTGCGGCTCGTCCTCCTGGCCAAGCGCGCGCAGGAAGACGCTGGTGCCGTTGAAGAAGCCGTGGGTCTGGTCCAGGTGGGCGGCACGCACGGACAGGTCCCAGGCATACACGTCGTAATGCACCGTGAGCTTGCCCTTGCAGGGCGCGGCTTGCCAGGAGTGTTTGTCCAGCTTCGCCAGTTCAACCGCCTGGCCATTGGCCTCGGCGCGGATCTGGACGATGTTGCGCGAGAATTCGCGGATCATGTAACTGCCCGGAATCCAGGCCGGCAGCATTAGCACCTGGCCTTCCGGTGCGGGCGCCTCGATGGTCATGCTGACCTGGAACATGTGGGCCGCGAGGTCTTTGGCGGTGATGGTATAGCTGATTTTTTTGTTTTTCATTGAATGTCGGACGGTGTGTCGATGTCCAGCAGGATGCCGGCATCGTCCACCGCCAATTCGTTAACCGGATTATTGTTCAGGATGCTGCGGGCGCCTTGGTCCCCCGTCAGCGCCAGCAGGGCAGGCAGGTGGGCGCGGCCGAAGGCGACCGGGTTGCCGCGCCGCCCATCGTGCATCGGTGCGGCGATTGACGCCTCCGCACCCTGCGCCACAGCCTGCACCAGGGCAGCCATTGTTGCCGCGCGCACGAATGGCATGTCCGCCAGGGCGATCAGCCAGCCGCTGGCATCCTGCGCCCGCCGCACGCCGCACGCGAGCGATGCTGCCATGCCGCTGCCGGCATCGGCGCAGACAAGGACTTCGCAGCCGAGATCGCGCAGCAGGTGCGCCGTCGCTTCGTCGTCCGGCCGCACCACGGCAACCACGCGCGGCACGGCGGCCAGCAAGGCGCGGGCGCTGGCTGCGGCAACCCGCTCGCCGCCAGGCAGCTCTTGCAACAGCTTGCTGCGTGCACCACTCGGATCGAAACGGCTGCCCCGTCCGGCCGCCAGCAAGATGCCGGCAAAGCCGGCCGGCGAGCCGGGAATCGGAGCAGCCACGCGCGGCGCCTGCCTTATGCCTTGGCCAGGTCGAACGGCAGCTTGCGCACGCGCTTGCCGGTCAGTTTGAACACAGCGTTGGCCAGTGCCGGCGCCAGCGGCGGCAGGCCCGGCTCGCCCATGCCCGTCGGATTGTCGGTCGAGGCAACGGTGAAGACTTCCACCACCGGCATATCCGTCATGCGCGCCACCGTGTAGTCGCTGAAATTCGACTGCTCGACCATCCCATCCTTCAAGGTGATCGCAGCGCCGGGCAGCGTGGTCCCGAGCCCCATCAGCGCCGCGCCCTGCACCTGCGCCTCGATCGTCATCGGGTTGACCGGCAGGTTGCAGTGCACGCCTGCGGTGACCTTGTGCACCTTGGGCTGGCCGTTCTTCATCGATGCCACCACCACATACGCCACGGATGTTTCGAACGATTCGTGCAGGGCCACGCCCCAGGCCTGGCCCTTGGGCAGCTTGGTCTTTCCATAACCGGACTTTTCGACCGCCAGGTTCAGCGCTGCGAGCTGGCGCACATGCTTGGGATCGATCATCTTGCGGCGGTACTCCACCGGATCCATTTTGGCCACGTGGGCTGCTTCGTCGATCAGCGTCTCCATCACGAAGGCGGTGTGGGTCGAACCGACCGAGCGCCACCAAAGCACCGGCACATTCGCCTTCACGTTATGCACGCTCAGGTTCATCGGCACGGAATACGGCTCGCCCATGCCCTCCACCATCGTCGCATCGACGCCGTCCTTGACCATCATCGGTTCGAACGGCGTGCCCGTGATGATCGACTGGCCGACGATCACATGGTTCCAGCCGATCATATTGCCCTTGGCGTCAAAGCCGATATCGGCCTGGTGCACGTGGGACGGACGATAATAGCCGCCCTTGATGTCGTCCTCGCGGCTCCAGATCAGCTTGACCGGGCCCTTGCCCCATGCCTTGGCCACATTGACCGCTTCCACGATATAGTCGGAAGTCGGCACGGCGCGGCGGCCGAAGCCCCCGCCGGCCATCATGGTATTCAGCGTGACCTTGTCCGGCGTCAGCCCGGCCGCCTTGGCTGCTGCCACCGCGTCCAGCGTCTGGAACTGGCTGCCGGCCCAGATGGTGCAGGAATCGCCCTTCAAGTCCACCACGCAGTTCAGCGGCTCCATCGGCGCATGCGCCAGATAGGGGAATTCGTATGTGGCGCTGATTTTCTTCGGCGCCTTGGCGATGGCGGCAATATCAGCCTTCTTCACCGGCGTGCCGGCTTTTTTCGCCAGCGCCTTGTACTCGGCCAGCTGCTGCTTGCTGCTGACCTTTTCCAATCCAGCCGTATCCCATTCGACCAGCAGCGCGTCGCGGCCCTGCTTGGCCGGCCAGTAGCCGTTCGCCACGACCGCCAGGCCGCTGCCGCCGCGGTCGGTATCGACCTTGATGACGTCGAGCACGCCCGGTATGGCCTTGGCTTTGGAGGCGTCGAATGTCCTCACCTTGCCGCCGAAGACCGGCGCCCGCGCCACCAGCGCCACCTTGGCGCCTTCGGGCTTGAAGTCCATGCCGAATTGCTGCATGCCGGTGGCCTTGGCGCGCGCATCGAGGCGCGGCGTCGGCTTGCCGATAATGGTGAAGTCCTTCTGGTCCTTCAGTCTGACTTCCTGCGGCACCGGCTGTTTCATTGCCGCGTCGGCCATGGCGCCGAAGGTTGCGCTCTGGCCGGAGGGGCCGTACAGCATGCCTTTCGAGGCGCGCACCTGCGCCGCCGGCACCTTCCATTGCTCGGCCGCCGCGGCGACCAGCATGGCGCGCGCGCGGGCGCCGATTTCCCGGTGCTGCCGCCAGGAGTGCTTGACGGCGCTGGAGCCGCCCGTCATCTGGATGCCGAAATTGGGATCCTTGTACGGATCGCCCGCCGGCGCCAGCGCGGAACGCACCTGCGACCAGTCGGCATCGAGCTCCTCGGCGATCAGCATCGGCAATGCGGTATGCACGCCCTGGCCGAATTCGAGGCGGTTGACCTGGATGGTGACGGTATTGTCCGGTGCGATATGCAGGAAGGCGTTGGGCGCCACCGGCGGCTTGGCAGGGGCGTCGGCGGCAAGCGCACGGGCAAAGCGCCCGCCGCCGCCGGCCAGATAAAAGCCGAGAATCAGGCCGCTGCCAGCCTTGAGGAAGGTACGGCGCGATACTTCAGCATTACCTGCGCCGTCCGCTTGAGCTGCCATGAACCATTCTTTGCGCATGGCGGGCTCCCTTAAGCGATGGATTTGGCGGCGTCTTTGATGGCCGCGCGGATCCGTTGATAGGTGCCGCAGCGGCAGATATTGCCCGACATCGCGTTATCGATATCGGTGTCGCTGGGCGACTTGTTCGTGCGCAGCAGGGCTGTCGCACTCATCACCTGCCCGCTCTGGCAGTAGCCGCATTGCGGCACATCGTGCTTGACCCACGCATCCTGCACCGCCTTGCCCACCTTGTCGGCGGACATGGCTTCAATCGTGCTGATCTTCTGTCCCACTGCGGCGGAAATCGGCGTCACGCAGGAGCGGATCGCCTGCCCTTCCAGATGCACGGTGCACGCACCGCACATCGCCATGCCGCAGCCAAATTTGGTGCCGGTCATATTGAGGTTGTCTCGCAGCGCCCACAAGATCGGGGTGGAGGGATCGGCGTCGACTTGCACGTCGCGCCCGTTGATATTCAATGTGACCATTCGAGCTCCTTATTTGATGGTGGCTAATTTCGCTTCCAGGGTACGCTGATCAACTGCTCCTGCAATGCGGCTGCCGTCGGCGAAGAAGATCGCCGGGGTGCCGTTAATATTCATCTTCTGGCCAAGCGCCAGTACCTTGTCGTTCGGCGCGGTACAGCCGTTCGGGGCCGCCGGCGCCGCCTTGCCGTTCAACATCCAGTCGTCCCAGGCCTTGTTGCGGTCGGCCGAGCACCAGATATTCTGCGACTTGGTGGCCGAGTCCGGCGACAGGATGTTGTACAAATAGGTGTACACGGTCACATTGTCGACATTGGCCAGCGTCGTCTGGCGGAAGCGCTTGCAATAACCGCAGTTCGGGTCTTCAAAGATGGCCATGACGCGTTTGCCGTTGCCCTTGACGGTCTTCAGCGCCAGCTCTTTGGGCAGGTCGTCGAAATTGATCTTGTTCAGGTCGTCGATCCGGGCCTGGGTCAAGTCCTGCGACGTTTTCAGGTCGAAGATATGGCCCACCACCAGGATGCTGCCGGTCTTGTCGGTGTAGCGGATTTCACTGCCGACGCGCACTTCATACAGGTCGGCATACTGGGTCTTCTTGATCGAATCGATCCTGGCCTCGCCCAGGCGTTCCGACAGGACCTTGCGCAGTTGTGCTTCGTCTTTTCCATTTTGCGCATCGGCACAGGACATCAGCATGGCCGAAGCCAATGCCAATACCAGTTTACTTTTCTTCATAATTTCTCCGCTTTACAGCTTTCCAAGGGCATGTGAAATCAGCCGGCGCTTTACGCCGGGCAATTTATCCAGCAAGTTTAGCCCGAAATTGCGCACCGCGCGCACAGGTTCGAGATCGGCGCCGAACAGGCGCTCCAGGCCATCCGTCGCGGCCACCATCAGGCTCACTTCTTCCTTGCGCGCGCGCGCATAGCGGGCCAGCACGCGGTCGTCGCCGATCGAGCGGTGCTCTTCGCGTTCCGCCACGGCCTTCACCAGCGCATGCACATCGCCAAAACCCAGGTTCATGCCATGGCCGGCCAGCGGGTGCACCACGTGGGCGGCGTCGCCCACCAGGGCCACGCGCGGCGCGACCATGGCATGCGGGCGCATCAGGCGCAGCGGGAAAGCACGCACCACTTCCGGCTGCAGGGGCGTCAATCGGCCCAGCTTCGGGCCGGCGAAAGGAGCCAGGCGTTCCGCCAGCGCCGCCGCGCCCTCACGGCATAGCGTATCGGACAGCATATCGGGCGCCGACCATACCAGGGAAACCTGGTTGCCGGGCAAAGGCAGCAGTGCCACGATCCCCTGTTCGCCAGTGAACCACTGATGCGCCACCCCGTGGTGCGGCAGCTCGCAGGCAAAGTTGGAGACCACGCCGCTCTGGTTATATGGGCGGTAATCGAGCCCGATATCGCATTGGCCGCGCACCCAGGACTGGGCGCCGTCGGCGCCGACCACCAGCGCCGCGCCAAGGTGGGAGCCGTCGTCCATGGTGATCACCGCCCCCTCGTCGTCATGCTTCAGCGCCACCGCCTTGCCGTGCACGAAGTGGACGTTCTGGGCGAAGCGCAGCGCCGCGTCCAGGGCCTGGTTCAGGTTGCGGTCTTCGACGATCCAGCACAAGGTGCCGGCGTGGGCGCCGTAGGCGTCGAAATTCAGGGCGCCGGCCCTGCTGCCATCGCCGTTGACCAGCATGGCGTCGACCGGGGCGATGCGGGCCTGGTCCAGGGCGCCCCAGACTTTTAGGGAATCGAGCAGGCGCTGGGCGGTATGGTTGAGCGCGAATACGCGTACATCCCAGCTCGCCTCGTCTGGCCGGGCGGGCGCCGGCGGCGGCCCCAGCAGTGTCACACTCAAACCGGACTGGGCAAACGCGAGGGCTGCCGTTTTGGCAATGGCGCCATTGCCGACAATGCAGACCGCAGTCTGCATATGGTGATGCGAGGGCTTGTTCATCCGAACATTATAGCTTTCCTGCAACGGAAAAAGGCTATTGCAAGCCATGGAAACCCTGCTATAATGCTGCCTCTTGGCCTGGTAGCTCAGTTGGTAGAGCAGAGGATTGAAAATCCTTGTGTCGGTGGTTCGATTCCGCCCCGGGCCACCAAGAACATCTCTCACAAAACGTCAACCCATGCAGGTTGGCGTTTTTGTTTCTATGGCACAAAAACTCCTTGTGCCGGTCCATTTAAGGTTACTTCGCCAAGTCAAAGCACTGAAGATGCATCGACTCGACGCGCAAGACCACCTCATCAAGAGAAGTCCGCAATTCCTCCGATTCCAGCGCTCACGCCCCCCACCCGACCAAGGTTGGAATCCTCGAAGCCCAGCAGGAAGGAGATCTCCGCGCCTGACATATGCGTGTTGCGCAAATAGTGGTGTGCCAGTGAACTGCGCAGCGCATCCAGCGTTTGCTGGAACGTAGTGCCTTCCTCTTGCAGCCGACGTTGCAGCGTGCGCGTGCTGACTGCCAGCTTGCGGCTGACGGTCAGCATCGATACGTCGCCGGCCGGCAGGCATTCCAGCACCATGCTGCGGACCCGCTCCAGCATGCCTGCGCTGCGATCCAGATCGACCAGCCGCTGCCGCAATGATGGTTCGAAAAACAGCCACATCTTATGGTTTTCGGTCAGGAATGGGCGGTCCATATCCTCGTTGGCAAAGACCAACGTGGCCAGCTGCGAATTGGTCACTGCCATGCCGAAGTGCGAGGCGTATTTATCTGCATCCGCTTCGGTGATGGAATGAAAAGGCCAACTGACGCGTAGTGGCTGGACAGATGTACGCGTCGCCAAGCGCGCCAGCTGAACAAAGAACACCAGCTTGAACAACAGAAACACTACCGGCGGCCGCGTGGAGGGATCGATGAAGTCATTGATGACCGTGGCCTGATGCGGGACAGTAAATGGCATCGCCTTCAAGGGCGATGCTGACTCCGTTGATACTGCCATGGCTCGAGGCGGGAATCACTTTGCCACCTGCACTGGTGGCGGCGCCCAGTGTCAGGGGTGTAACGCTTCATGCGATGGGCCTCCTGTTGTTGCCGGAACAGGAAATGTCCCATCACAGCGCTGGGGGGGGCGATTCAACAACAAATATCCGTTGGAAATAAGCGGCACCAGCGCAAGCTGTCCCTGGCCTGTCTCGACCGCGTTCACAAGCCGCGCCAGGCAAGCATACACGCCGCAGGCAGGGCCGATGCGGCGCTGCCCGATCGGGAATCCGCGAGCGCTTCGCGACTAATATGAGCGCTGCAATACCATTTGCTCGCGCACATAACGCGCTGGCGGCTGTCCGACATGCCGGGTGAACGCAACACTGAATGCGCTCGCCGAGCCGTAGCCGACGCGTTCAGCGACCTCGGCGATGCCCCCTTCTTGTCTCCGCAGCAGGCTCTTCGCTAAAGCCATGCGCCAAGCGTGCAGGTAGGCCATCGGCGTAACACCCAATGCGCGACTGAATCGCTCGAAGAACGCCGAGCGTGAAAGGGCTGCCTCTTTCGCCAGTTGCGCAACCGTCCAGGGCTTGGTGATATTTTCGTGAAGACGCCGGATTGCCACCGCCAGGCGTTCGTCGGCAAGGCCACGCAGCAGGCCCGGCGACGCCGCGGTCGGTGCCGCGGACCGCAGCGCTTCGATGAGCAGCACCTCCAGCAGCCGCGCCAGGATCACCTCCCGAGCGGGCCGCGTCGCACGCGTTTCTTCGCCCACCAGCTGCACGAGAGTGGCCAGACGCTTCTCGCCGCGGACGTGTACGAGTTGCGGCAGTAGCGAAACCAGCAAGGCCGCGTCGGGCGAGCCGAAGGAGCAGTAACCCACAAGCAGCTGAACGTCGGGCGTCCCATTTTCAACGCCGTGTCTGTATTCGCCACCCGCCAGCGGCGCTGGCGCAATATCCAATTCCTCCGGCATCGGCGGCTCCAGGCTGGACACCGTGAAACTGTACGCCGCCGGAATCAGCACGAAGTCGCCTTGCTGCAGCTGGATCTGCTCGCGCCCCTTGACCTCGAGGCGGCACGTTCCATCCAGGATCACGCAGTAGAACGGTTGGCCGTTTTCCGGGCGCCTTACCCGCCACGGCCCTGTGGCGCTGACGAGCTTCGAGAGCCTGGCTTGCGGTTGCAGGAGCAGGACAACCTCCGCGAGCGGATCAACCATATCTGGACTCTCGCTAATGAAATATGAACTCCTGATTGTAGCAAGTCCGACCATGGCGCACTACAGTTTGCTTACCGCCAAACACTCAACAGGAGTCGCCATGAAAACAGTCCTCATCACCGGATGCTCATCCGGTTTCGGCCTCAAGACCGCCCAACTCTTCCTCGATCGCGATTGGAAGGTCATCGCCACCATGCGCACGCCGCGCGAAGACCTTCTGCCACGATCCGAGCACCTGCGCGTGCTGGCCCTTGACGTGACCGATCCAAACAGCATTCGTCGCGCCGTGGACGCGGCGGGAGCGATCGACGTGCTGGTCAACAACGCCGGCATAGGCACACTGGGTGCCCTGGAGGGCACCTCAATGAAAACCGCCCGCGCTGTCTTCGAAACGAACACGCTGGGCACGATCGCTATGACCCAGGCGGTGCTGCCGCAGTTCAGGCTGCGGCAGGCGGGTGTCGTCATCAACCTAACCTCGAGCGTGACCTCGATACCGCTCCCTCTGCTGTCCGTGTACACGGCGAGCAAGGCGGCGATAAATGCATTCACCGAGTCACTGGCCCTGGAGCTTCAGCAATTCAATGTGCGCGTGAACCTGGTGCTGCCGGGACGCGCTCCACAGACCAAGTTCAGTGAAAACGCCCAGCCATTCATGCAGGGTGCCATCCCTGAGCCGTACGCCGCCTTGGCGAAGAATATCTTCGAGGCATGGGGACAGTCGACTGAGGTCACTCACCCGGTCGACGTGGCAGAGGCGGTATGGCGCGCGGCGACCGATCCGTCGTGCCCGCTTCGCCTTCCTGCCGGTGCCGACGCCGTCTCGCTGTCGCGGCCAAGCTGAAGCGGCATCTGCGTTGGTCTGCCCTCATGGGCAAATCAAACTCGACCGGGACTTCCGCAAGATTGCCGCACCGGCCTACAAAATATGTACACTAGACAACCGTCTTGAAAATCCTTGTGTCGGTGGTTCGATTCCGCCCCGGGCCACCAAGAACATATCTCATGAAACGCCAACCATCACCGGTTGGCGTTTTTGTTTGCCAAACAAAAGTCCTCGTGTCCGGTCTATTTCCGGTTTCACGAAGCACTCCTAAAATTTTCTCCCTCTCATCCCCGCTACTCGCATCTGTCTTCGAGTACGCTGCGCAGCACCTCGCAGATGGTTGCCAATTTGGTCGGTTCAACATATCCCCGACCATCCACGAGTAGTTGGGCCGTGATCACGCGATCTCGGCCCAATTTTTTTGCTGCATTCAATCCGCATCGGGCGGCGGCAGATGCAGGCTGCTGTGATCAGCATGTAGCACCAGAGATGCTTTTGCCAGATCGAAGATCAAACCCAAAGAAACACCTGTAGCCGTCTCGGTCGTGTATGCAAGAGAGCTCTCCCTTGCTCCGTTCCCGATAGTCCTTGTCGCTGCTGCATTTCTCTTGCGCCTTCACATCAGGGTACATGGCATCGAACATCTCCTTGGCAAGCGGTCCGCCGACGTTAAACGACACCTTACGGTCATTTGACGTCGCTTGCTGCTCTTCTCCTAGAGAACCTGAATAAACAAGGTAGCTCCCCTTAAATGGCTTGTATTGCCACCATTCATATTTCTCACCAGCATAGGCGGCGGAAAGACCAAGAAACGATATGCCAAGTACAAGTCGCGAAAATTGCTTCATACAGTCAACTCAACGTGGAAATGGTGATCGTGGTCCTTGAAGGGAGTGACAAATGGCGATGCGTGCTTGTCGTTGAAGAGGATTCTGTGCACGCCAGGGTATGCGTGGAAGAGAGCAATCAACTTCCCTGTAGCGACTTGGTCATAGTCGTCTGCCTGATACCAGTACACCGCCTCGCGACGCCCATCCTTTCGAATCGGACGGATATCGACCTGAAGCCCATTCTTATGAGACTCGTGCTTCTTGTATTCAGGCCCATTTGCCAAGCTAATATTACCGACGCCGAACTTGCGGTGGTCTATGTTCGCCCATTCTCTCTCAACAAATAAAATCATAGTCATCATTGCTGGGTGCGCGTACTGCCCGCCCCCGTTGGGAGGTGTGCCATGCACGTAATAGCCAGCCTCCTCGGGAGCCTGGGGCAACATGAAATAGCTGCGGGAGTCATGGGGTTGAAGCTGCGATAGAGGTTCCATAGACGCTCCGTTACACAACCCGATTAGTGGAAAGATCCCAGCCGCCGGTCGTGTTACCCCCAATGCCACCACCAATTTTCTGCTGCGTGTACTTCCAATGCACCTTGGAGAATTTGAGCGTTAGCGATTCCTGCAACCCTACTTCGGAGTGGACGACCTGGTCAACGCTACCAACCAAAACGTTTTCGAGCTCGATCTCGTAATACTTCACCGGATCTCCGTTGCCATCCGCGCGCATGAACTCAAGCTTTGCCTTCGGGATCGTTCGGCCAGCGGAACAGGTCTGCATCAATATCGGCGAAGACAAGTCAGCAAGTTTGCCGATAGCGATGCTTTTATGCTCGCAACGTTCCGCCGTATGCCCTCCAGCCGTCGAGGCGGTCGCACTCTTAGGCTGCTTAACCCCGAGCTGTACCGACGTGCACTCTATCCATCCTTGATGCCTTGAGTCTGCCGATTCGCCCTTGATGCCATCGATTTGCAGGTAGACGTCGATCGCCATGATAATGCTCCTTCAGTCTGCTTGAGTAAGGTCATTGTATTTGTCGATTCGACACAGATTTTTGACCGCACGCAAACTTAGCAAGAATAAGGCGCTCACTGTCGTTCCACTGTCCGCAGCACATGAAGGTGCTATCACACGGGACGCGCTAAGCTGGTTTCCTGAACGACTTTCCTGCCGCGACAAATCTGGTAACACGTCGCTCCGCTGTCCACTCCCGGTTCTTGAGCAGAAAAATCGTGCGATGACGCTGCTTTCAGGCCTTGCTCAACAAGCTTGGATAGCCTAACTTCCTGACGAAATCCAAAAAACCAATGTGCCAAGGATCGACTTGATCCATTTCATCTTTCCCCTCGCTCCATAGATCATCCTTGATGCAGCGTTCTCGAAGAGTCCACCTTTTCCAGGCGCTGGTCTTGAAAATCGGCAAGCTGCAGCAGGGACGCGGCCCATCTCCATCGGGAGACACTTGACCGCGCCGTACTGATGCTGGACAGTTT
Source organism: Pseudoduganella violaceinigra DSM 15887 (assembly GCF_000425385.1). Taxonomy (GTDB): domain Bacteria; phylum Pseudomonadota; class Gammaproteobacteria; order Burkholderiales; family Burkholderiaceae_D; genus Rugamonas; species Rugamonas violaceinigra. The sequence continues at coordinate 25,237 of NZ_AUDI01000009.1, forward strand.
CCGGGAAAGTCTTACCAAGCAATGCCTTGACGTGCTGGTAGCGGAAGAACTTATTTCCCCGGCAGAGCGCGCCCCGGCGCTGAAGAAGAGGTGGTAAGACAAAACCCCAGCCGCCAATACTCTGGTATCGCCTTCCGCAGCACTGGTATGGATGTCACGCTTGGCGCTGATCGGCGACGAGCGCCTGAGCACGGATGCTGTCCGTGCCGCAAGCGGCAAGGTAAAGCAAGCCGAGATTCTAAGCGAAGCCAGCGATCGATACACTTGGATCGGGACCGCGTCCCGCCGCCACCGGCGCCACTTCTCCCGTCCCTCGCTGGCTCTGGATCGCCGCGCCGGCACTCATGGTGGCATTCATGATATGGGGCATGATCTAGGAAGCGCTGAACGGCGAAATCAGGTAGGCGTTTGTTTTTTCGGGCAAATGCTCCTGCCAACCGGTCGACAAGCGTTGGCCCGAATAGCTCCCCCTGCGGCTTCTACCGTTTCGGCCGACCCGCCAATCCGATGCTATTCTGGCCACTTCTTTCACTCCACACGAGGCACCTTCCATGTCCAAGCTACGCGTTCTCGCAACCATGCCCCTGGCGCTGGCAATGCTCACCAGCACTTTCGTGCATGCTGAAACGGCCACCTACCCGCTGGCCGCGGACGTCAGTTCGATCGACGGCCTGATGAAGGCTTATTACGATATTGTGTCCGGTCCCGGCAGCCAGGTGCGCGATGTGGCGCGCGACAAGTCGATTCATCATCCCGACGCGCGCGTGTTTTACCCGGGCAGCGCCAGCGACGGCTCCGCGCGCGTCACCGTCATGAGTGTCGAGGAGTACCACCGCAACTCGGCCGCCGCGTTCAAGGAAGGCTTCTACGAGAAGGAAGTTGAGCGCACCGTGCGCCAGTTCGGTCCATCGGTTCATGTGTGGAGCACTTACGAATCGCGCAAGACGCCGGACGGGCCCGTTATCGCCCGCGGCATCAACAACCTCATCCTGCTATTTGACGGCAAGCGCTATTCCATCCTGGCCGAAACGTTTGGCCGCGAATCCAGCGACAATCCTTTGCCCCCTTTGCAGGCCAACAGCAAAAACTGAACCTCCTTGCGCCGGTGGTCCGCTTGTACGCGGATCATCGCGCATAAGCCGCCGCAGTTGCCCGTCATTGTTTTCTGTCGGAAATCCTTACAAGCTCTTACAAATGAATAATCGCTACCGTTCAGCAAGTCGTTGAATTTAAAGAAACATTCCCCAGCGGATCGAGGGTGGCACGATGCATGCTTATAAGCAGACTCCACCCCTATTACGAGGTCCGACATGAAAATTCTAAGTCAGTTGCTTGCTGTTGCCGCGTTAGCCCTTCCTTTGCCTCTTCTGGCGTTCCCGATCGCCTCCCCGGGCAATGAAGGCAATCCGGTTGTGGTCAGCGGCAATTCTGCCATCATCGCCACCTACCAGGGCAACTCCGCCTCGTACAGCAACGACCTGTACCTGGTGACGCCAGACGGCATCGACAACAATGACATTTTCCTGTTCAATAACCACGGCTCGGCCGTTGGCGCGACCTACAACCTGGGCACGTTTGCGCTCGGCACTGAACTGGTGTTCCGCCTGCATGTAAACAACACCGGCTTCGACTACTTTACTGGCCTGGCCAGCCGCAACCCGGACGGGCAATTCCACGCACGCGTGCAAGCCAACTGGGACACCAATACCACCCTGGTCAGCTTTGAAGACTTGCACGGCGGTCCTTTCGATTTCAACGACCTCAGCTTCTCATTCACGAATACCAACAGCGGCAATCCAGCCAACGACGTACCGGAACCGGGCAGCATGCTGCTGCTGGGCCTGGGCTTGAGCGGCCTGGCCTTGGCCAGGAAGCGCAACAAGTAAGCAAACGCGGAAGCGCCGCCCAAGGGTGGCGCTTGTGATACCCGGAACGTTCTGCTTGCCCATCAATGTGCCCAGCCTCCCGGCCTTCGCCGAAAATACAACGCCTGAACATTGCTCTTTTAAATTTACTTAACAATAATTGCCTTTTGGCAACCAAATCTTTACACTCCTGCTTCCTTAACCCATCACTACCAGTTAGCATGAAAAAGTTTGTATTTGCCGTGGGCGCCTTGTTTGCAACCATGGGCGCAGCATACGCGCAAAGCCAGGTTACCCAGCCTTCGGCCGTGAGCTTCCTCGCCGGCATGGGTATCAGCGGCGGCGGCGACAATCTGGCCACCGCCAGGTTTACCAATGGCACCTCGCAAAAAATCAAAGCCGGCGGCGGCTTCTACTTCACCACCGGCGTCAATTACCAAATGACCCAGGAGTTCTCGCTGCAGGGCACCGTCAACTTCCACGTCGACGACACCAGCGCCAATAATGGCAGCATCAAGTTCCAACGCTTCCCGCTTGAAGTGCTGGGTTATTACCATATCAACGATCAGCTGCGCATTGGTGCCGGCCTGCGCTATGTCAGCGGCGCAAAGCTGAGCAGCAGCGGTGCGGCGGAAGGCTACAACACCAAGTTCGACGATACCCTGAGCAGCGTGGCGGAAGCCGAGTACTTCTGGGTGCCAAACTTCGGCATGAAATTGCGCTATGTGAAAGAAACCTTCAAAGCCCCCGGCATTCGCGATGTAAAAGCCAACCACGTCGGCATCTCCGGCAACATCTATTTCTAAGCAGCGGTACGCTGAAACACGCTGTGCAGGCGACGACGCCGGTCCTTGTGGCCGGCGTTTTTGTTTGTGCCGACGCCCGGTGGGTGTTGACAATATAATACACATCCGTTTTCCCGGCTAACCATGCGCCTATGCACAACTCCCTGCGGTTCGCCATCGCGGCACTCGTCTTTCCCAGCACAGCCCTCGCCAATGACGGCGTTGCGGCCGTCGGCATCGGCGGCATCGTCTTCGGCAAGACCGACGCCATCGCCATGAAAAAGGAAGTGCTGACGATCAGCCATGACCTGGTCAGTGTCGACTATGAATTCCTGAACGAATCCGCCAACGATGTGGAGGAGACCATCGTCTTCCCGCTCCCACCCTATACCGCTGCCAAGCAAATGAGCGAAGCCTACTACGGCCAGCCCGACGGATTTTCCATCCGCGTGGACGGCAAGCCGGTCGCATTCCAGAGCCGGCTGGTAGCCCGCTCGCCCAAGGGCAAGGATGTCACGGCGCAGTTGCGCAAGCTGGGCCTGAGCAATAAAGAAATTGCCTACACGCCTAGCTTTGCCCGTAAGTCGGGCAAAGTCGCCGCGTTCACAGAACAGCAGGCCAGGCAGATGATCGAGCTTGGCCTGCTGGACAAGGACAGCTGGGATCCCAGCTGGGAAGTGGAAGTCAATTACGTCTGGACGCAAAAGTTCCCGCCCAATCGGATCGTTCGCGTTCACCACGACTACCAGCCATTCGTCGCCGCCGGGCCTGGCGAATCGGCCATGAACGAGGAATTCGAAAAGAAATATTGCGCCGACCAGGCCTATGTCGACGCTTACTGGCGCATTGTCGAACGCAAGGAAGGCGGCTTCGATGTCGCTAACGTTGCCTACATACTCACCACCGGCAACACCTGGAAACGCGGCATCGAGGACTTCACGCTCAACATCGTCAAGCGTAAGCCCGATGAGCTGGTCAGCCTCTGCTTCCCGGGCAAGGCGCAGAAAGTCGACGCCCTGACGTACCGCTTCCACTTGAGCAATTTCCACCCAAGCAAAGACCTCGACGTCGCCTTCGGCAATGTCGCGGACAATGAAAGCGCTGACGGCGTCATGCCGCGCCTGCCTCAAGAAACCCTGTCAACCACCACCACTGCCCACCCATGAAGATCTCCTGGCGATTCGCCCTTGCGGCACTGACGCTTCCCAATTTTGCCCTGGCCAATGACGGCATTGCCGCAGTCGGCGTCGGCGGCATCGTCTTCGGCAAGACCGATGTGATCGCCATGAAGAAGGAAGTCCTGAATATCAGCCATAACCTCATCAGTGTCGATTATGAATTCCTGAACGAATCGGCCAGCGAGGTGGAAGAGACCATCGTCTTCCCGCTCCCGCCCTATACCGCGGCACAACAGGGCAGCGAGACTTATTACGGCCAGCCGGATGGTTTCTCCATTCGCGTGGATGGCAAGCCCGTCGCCTTTACCAGCAGAATGGTGGCCCGCAGCCCCGATGGCACAGATATCACGGCGCAGCTGAAAAAGCTGGGATTGAGCAACCGGCAAATCGCCTACACGCCGGAATTCTCCGCCACGTCCGGCGCCGTCCCTGGCTTCACGCCAGCGCAATCGAAGCAGCTGCGCCAATTGAACCTGCTGGACGAGGATACCGGCGCACCGACCTGGCAGGTGGAGGTCAACTATGTCTGGAAGCAGAAATTCCCGGCCCGGCAAATCATCCGCGTGCACCACGACTACCGCCCCTTCGTGGCCGCAGGCCCGGGCGAATCCCGCATGGGCGAGGGGTTCGCGCAGACTTATTGCACGGACCAAAGCTATCTGAAAGCCCGCGCCAGGATCGAAAATAAAGAGAACGCCTACTTCGACACGCGGAATGTTTCCTACATCCTCAAGACGGGAAATACCTGGAAGCGCGGCATTGAAGACTTCACGCTCAATATCATCAAACGCAGGCCGGAAGAGCTGGTCAGCCTGTGTTTCCCCGGCACGTTCAAGAAAATCGATGCCCACACCTACCAGGTCCATTTGTCGAATTTCCACCCCACGAAAAACCTGGAGGTCCACTTCGGCAATATCGAGGGCGGCCAGGACGAAAACGCGGGTGTCATGCCGGTGCTGCCCCACTAGGCAAATTCCACATCACGAAATTCGGATCCCACATTGCAGAAAATCGCTCGGCGGCGCACCATGCCGCTGAGTTCACGGGACGAAAAATCATTTCATATCATGGCAAATGAAAATTAAACTATTGAATTTAAACGATAAAATATAGCTTATATGTCTTATATAAGACATGGGTGCAACGCAAAAGAACGGCCTATCATTATTCCAAGTGCTTCTTCTTTTTCAAACGCTAGGAAAATGACCATGTCCCACTACCAAGACGACATCAACGCCATCGCCGCCCTCAAGGAACGTAACGGCAGCGCCTGGAACGCCATCAGCCCGGAAGCGGCCGCCCGCATGCGCGCCCAGAACAAATTCAAGACCGGTCTGGACATCGCCCGCTACACCGCCAAGATCATGCGCGCCGACATGGCCCGTTACGACGCCGATCCATCCCAGTACACCCAGTCGCTGGGTTGCTGGCACGGTTTCATCGGCCAGCAAAAGATGATCTCGATCAAGAAGCACTTCAACAGCACCGACCGCCGCTACCTCTACCTGTCGGGCTGGATGGTTGCCGCGCTGCGTTCCGAATTCGGCCCGCTGCCTGACCAGTCGATGCACGAAAAAACCGCCGTATCGGCCCTGATCAAGGAGCTGTACACCTTCCTGCGCCAAGCCGACGCGCGCGAACTGGGCGGCCTGTTCCGCCAGCTGGACGCCGCCAGCGGCGACGCCAAGAAAGCCATCCAGGACAAGATCGACAACCACGTCACCCACGTCGTGCCGATCATCGCCGACATCGACGCCGGTTTCGGCAACGCCGAAGCGACCTACCTGCTGGCCAAGCAGTTCATCGAAGCCGGTGCCTGCTGCATCCAGATCGAAAACCAGGTGTCGGACGAGAAGCAGTGCGGCCACCAGGACGGCAAAGTCACCGTGCCGCACGAAGACTTCCTGGCCAAGATCCGCGCCATCCGCTACGCCTTCCTGGAACTGGGCGTGGACGACGGCATCATCGTGGCCCGTACCGACTCCCTGGGCGCCGGCCTGACCAAGCAGATTGCCGTCACCAACCAGCCGGGCGACCTGGGTGACCAGTACAACGCCTTCCTCGATTGCGACGAAGTGGCCGCTGATGCCCTGGGCAACGGCGACGTGATCATCAAGCGCGACGGCAAGCTGCTGCGTCCTAAGCGCCTGCCTTCGAACCTGTTCCAATTCCGCGCCGGCACCGGCGAAGCGCGTTGCGTCCTGGACTGCATTACCTCGCTGCAGAATGGCGCCGACCTGCTGTGGATCGAAACCGAGAAACCGCACATCGGCCAGATCGGCGGCATGGTCAAGGAAATCCGCAAGGTGATCCCGAACGCCAAGCTGGTGTACAACAACAGCCCATCGTTCAACTGGACCCTGAACTTCCGCCAGCAAGCCTACGACCGCATGAAGGCCGCGGGCGAGGACGTGTCGGCCTACGACCGCGCCGCGCTGATGAATGTCGAGTACGACGCAAGCGCGCTGGCCCTCGAAGCAGACGAGAAGATCCGCACCTTCCAGGCCGACGCAGCCCGCGAAGCCGGCATCTTCCACCACCTGATCACCCTGCCGACCTACCACACCGCGGCCCTGTCGACCGACAACCTGGCCAAGGAATACTTCGGCGACCAGGGTATGCTGGGCTACGTGGCTGGCGTGCAGCGCAAGGAAATCCGCCAGGGCATCGCCTGCGTCAAACACCAGAACATGTCCGGTTCCGACATCGGCGACGACCACAAGGAATACTTCAGCGGCGAAGCAGCCCTGAAGGCGGCCGGCAAAGACAACACCATGAACCAGTTCTAAGCACGCTTCAGCGCAAGCACAAACGCCACCTTCGGGTGGCGTTTTTCGTTTGCTGGCGCGCACGGGTCAGGCATAGTTCGACGGCAGGTCAAGAGCGGCGCCTTGGGCTCGATAGAGCTGGTATGCCTCGTCCACGATAGCGACCAGCGTCCCCTGCTGCACCGGCTTTTCAATGAATTTGTAGACCGCGCCCATATTAATGGCCTGGCGCGTCGCTTCGGCATCGTCGCAGGCGCTCAGCATGATGCGCAGCACGGCCGGATACATGCGCCGCACGCGGCTCAGGAACTCGACGCCGCTGATGGCCGGCATGCGCTGGTCGCACAGCAGCACCGCCACTTCGCGGCAGGCCAGGATTTCAAACGCCTGCTCCGGGTCGGCGGTGACGTGCACGCTATAGCCTTCATTGCTCAACACCAGGTCCAATAGGGCCAGCATGTGGGGATCGTCGTCCAGCACCAGCAAGGCTGGCGCGTCGGGCACGCGCCCGGTCAGGTGGCCCGGCAGGCGGTAGTCCGCGCGCAGCAGTTCCGCCAGCGCGCCGGCCGCCAGCGGTTTGCTGAAGTAGAAGCCCTGCACGATATCGCAGTGGCGCTGGGCCAGCAGCGCCAACTGCCCTTCCGTCTCGACGCCCTCCGCCACCACCTCCAGGTGCAGGCTGTGCGACATGGTGATGATGGCGTCCGATATGGCCAGGCTGCCCGGGTCGGTGGTGATTTCGCGCACGAAGGAGATATCGAGTTTCAGGCGGTCGATGGGGAAGCGCTTCAAGTAGCTCATATTCGAGTAGCCGGTGCCGAAATCGTCGATCGACAGCTCGACCCCGATCGACTTCATGCTTTCCATCATGGGCACACTGTGCTCGGGGTCGGCCATCGAAATGCTCTCGGTCAGTTCCAGCTCCAGATAGTGGGGCGCCAGGCCGCTGTCCTGCAGCGCCGACCGCACCACGGCCTCCAGGCCCGCATGGGCGCACTGGCGCGCCGAAATATTCACCGCCACCGGAATCGGCGCCAGGCCGGCGTCCTGCCAGGCCTTATTCTGCCGGCAGGCGCGCCGCAGCACCCACTCGCCGATGGGGATAATCAGCCCCGACTCCTCGGCGAAGGAAATGAAATGCCCTGGTCCCAGCAGCCCCTTGTCCGGGTGGCGCCAGCGCAGCAGGGCTTCCACCCCAGCCACGCGGCCGCTGCGCAGGTTCACCTGCGGCTGGTAATGCAGTTCGAACTCGTCGCGTTCCAGCGCCAGGCGCAGGCTGGCGCCCAGTTCCAGTTGCTGCTGCGCGCGCAGCTGCAATTCCTCGGTGAAGAACTGGAAGCCGTTGCGCCCGAGCTCCTTGGCGCGGTACATCGCCGTGTCGGCGTGCTTGATCAAGACATCGCCATCCGCCCCGTCCTGCGGGTAGGCGGCCAGGCCCATGCTGCAACTGACCTGGATCTCGCGCCCGGCCAGCGTGAGCGGCGCGGCAACCCGCTCCAGCACGCGCCGTACCAGTTCGGTCAGCTGGGCCTCCGCCAACGCCCCGGGTTCGCCATCGTCGCGCAGCAGCAGGACAAATTCATCGCCGCCGAAACGGGCCGCCGTGTCGCTGGCGCGGATGCTGGACTGCAGGCGCAGCGCCACTTCACGCAGCAGCTGGTCGCCCATTTCATGGCCCAGGTTATCGTTGATCAGCTTGAAGTCGTCCAGGTCGAGGAAGGCCACCACAATGCGGCCGTTGTGCCGCAGCGCATGGCCGATGGCCTGGTTCAGGCGGTCCAGCATCAGGCTGCGGTTGGCCAGGCCGGTCAGGGTGTCGAACTGGGCCTGGTGTGCCAGCTGGTCGGCATCGTTGCGCGCATCGGTGATGTCGCTGATGATGGCCACGCAATGGCTGGGCGGTCCGTCCTCGCTGAGCACCGGCGCAATACTGACTTCGTTCCAGAAGCTCGTGCCGTCCTTGCGATAGCCGCGCAGTACGGCGTGGGCCACGCGCCCTTCGCGCATGGCCAGGCGGATTTCGTGCACCCCCGGCTGGTCGAGATCGCCGTGCACCAGGAATTCGGCCGGCTTTCCCAGCACCTCCAGCGCGCTGTAGCCGGTGATCCGTTCGAACGCCTTATTGACGTATTCGAGCGGGAAGCCGGGTTTGCCCAGGTTGGCGATCATGATGCCGTTGAAGGTCGATTCCATGGCGCGTTCGCGCAGGTGCAGCGCGTCGCTCATGGAGTTGAAGACGCTTGCCAGCTCGCTGATTTCGTCGTGCGTATTCTTGACCCTGGCGTGCGCGCGCTGTCCGCGCCCCAGTTGCATGGCGGCGTTGGTCAATTGGCGCAGGGGCGCCGAAACCGCGCGCGCCAGATAGAGCGAAATGGCCAGCGCCAGCAGCATGCCCGCCAGGGCCAAGGTGCTCAAATGGCGCAGGGCGCGCGCCACCAGTGCCGACATATCCTCGTACAGCGGCGTGTATTCGAATACCAGGGCGGCCATGATGCGGTTGGCCGAATCGCGCACGGGCACGACGACCTGGCGCATTTCCGGTTCGGTTGCGGTGGCCGCTTCCTTGGTCATGCGCGGAACGCCGTCTTGCAAGACCTGGCTGACGACGCTGCGCCGCTCGCCGGCTTCGATCTGGCTGCCGATATGTTCCGCGGTGACGTCGGCAAGGATGGTGAGGTCGGGACCGACAATTTCGAGGTCGCGCTTTTCGCGGGCGGCCATGAAATCGATAAATTCCTGGTAGCGCTTCCGGTTATCTTCCGGCGCGGCCCTGGAAACCTCGAATGCCGCCAGGCTGGACATGGCTTCCGCCAGATAGCGGGCCTCGGCGCCGATGGAATGCCGCGCCAGTTCCCGCATCTGGCCGATCGTCAGCACGCCGGCAACGCCGATCACGGTGAATACCGTCGCAACGACGGCGGTAAGCTTGGTCGAAATACGCATGGCGCCCTTTCTAGCGAGCTGAGGCTATAGATTAGCCGATTTCGCCCGCGGGAAATGCGCTTCGCAAGGCAGCCTAATTGGCTTTCAAGTTTGCAGCGACATCTTGCAGCGCCAGCGACGCCATGGCGCGTATGCCTTCGTACGATTTTGCCGACGCGATGAAGCGGCCGTTGTGGCAAAAGCCGGCATCGGCCACCCCCGTCACCGCCGCCAGCTCGGCATCGCGCAGTCCAGCCCAGGCCTCGGGCAGATCGGCGCGCGCATCGAAGCTGTCCGGGCTAGCCGGCACGGTGTTCAGCATGTAGCGCTGTTCGGCGATGGCGTGACTGATGACGAACAGCACCTTCGGCATCTCCTTGCGCACCACCTGGCTCCACGGCAGCGCGCCGTTCCTTAGGAACAGGACCTTGCCGCCTTCCAGCTTCTCGCCCGCGCGCACCTGCTCCAGCGCCAGCAAGGCACCGACCCGGTACTTCACGGCATTGATCATCACGTCGGTCAGCACCGCCATCGCGCGGCGGAACTGGACCAGGCGGAACGCCTCCGCGGCGGCGCCGTAGCCCAGTCTTTGCTCGTCGAGCCAGTTGCTGTTGTAACCGGAAATCACCGCCGACAAGCCGTAGCCGCCGGGGGCGCTCTTGGCCGCGCCCACGTCCGACAGGTCGAGATACTGCACCACGTCGGCATCAATGCCGTAGGCGATTTCGCGTGCCTTGTCTTCCGTCAACTGATGACCGGTGTGGGCCAGGGCCAGCGTGCTGACGCAGCGGGCGCCATACTCGCGCCACACCAGGCCGGCGCTGGCGTAGGGCACGCCCGTTTGCCGCGCCCCGCCGAAGCCTTTTTGATGGTGGTCGAAACGGCCGGCGGCCGGGTCCCAGACGCCGCCGACATCGACCACGAAATCGCCCGTGTCGATGAGCGCCGGATCGCGCGTGCGGATGATGTCGGCGTCCGGGTGCAGGACAGTCAGGGCAGCGACCGCCCACGCATCGTCTGCGTGGAACTTGCCGCTGTGGGTAACGATGAGAATTTGCTTCGGCATCCCCACATGATACTAGACGACGCTTCCCGCGTTGGCATCGAAAAGCGGTCTGCGCGCCGCCGTGCCGCTAACCGCCCAGCGCCTGCGCATGCAGCGGCGCTGCCGCACAGCGATTTTGGCGTGCGTGTCTCCGGATTCGCTATACTTGCATATTTTTTAATCGATGAAATCTATGCAACGAGTGATTCTGGCCATCGCCGCGCTGGCCCTGAGCGCGTGCGCCACCAAGGAGCAAAACCGTATCCAGGAAATCGGCGCCACCCCACTGCGCGACCTCAATATCGCCAAAGTGGAAATCCCGGACATCCTGCGCACTGCGATGGACAACCCCTACAAAGCGCCGGCCGAAAAGACCTGCCCGGCCCTGCTGGCCCAGGTGGCCGACCTGGATGAAGAACTCGGCCCGGATATCGATGCGCCGGAAGAAAAGCTGGACCACATGGACGCCTCCAAACAGTTTCTGGAAAAGGAAGCGACCGGCGCCCTGCAGCGCACGGTGGAAGGCGCCATTCCCTTCCGTGGCTGGCTGCGCAAGCTGAGCGGCGCCGAGCGTGCATCGCGCCATGCGCAATCGGCCGTCTTGGCCGGCAAGATCCGCCGCGGTTACTTGAAAGGCATCATGGAATCGAATTCCTGCCAAAAGGCTTGAACGCTTGCTTTTGCTGCGCCGCATCATGATAGAATTGTTGCAATCTTAGCCACAGCGGAGGCCAGCAAATGAAGCGCGTGATCTTCAACCAGAAGGGCGGAGTTGGCAAATCGACCATTGCGGTGAACCTGGCGGCCATCGCGGCGCACCATGGCAAGCGCACGCTGCTGATCGACATCGACCCGCAATGCAATTCCAGCCGCTACTTGCTGGGCGAGGCCAGCGCCGGCACGGCGCCCACCCTGGGCGCTTACTTCGAGCAAATGCTCAGCTTCAGCATGTTTGCCAGGCCGGCCGGCGAGTATGTGCACGCCACCCCGTTTGAGAATCTCTCGATCATGGTGGCCCATCCCGAACTGGGCGACCTGCAATCCAAGCTCGAATCGCGCCACAAGATCTACAAGCTGCGCGACACGCTCAACGAACTGGAACAGCAATACGACGACATCTACGTCGACACACCGCCAGCCTATAACTTCTTCACCCAATCGGCCCTGATCGCCGCCGACAGCTGCCTGATCCCCTTCGACTGCGACGATTTCTCGCGCCAGGCCCTCTACACCTTGGTCAACAACGTCAAGGAAATCAAGGCCGACCACAATCCGAAGCTGCAGATCGAAGGCATCGTGGTCAACCAGTTCCAGCCGCGTGCCCTGCTGCCCCAGCGCATGGTCGACCAGCTCAAGGAAGAAGGCCTGCCGGTATTCGAGAACAAACTCTCCAGCTCGATCCGCATCCGCGAATCGCACGAACGCAACCTGCCGATGATCCACCTCGACCGCAACCACAAGCTGAGCCAGGAATTCCTGGCCCTGTACGGCGAGCTGCGCTGACACTCCGTGACAACTTGATCCAGATCATGGCTGGAGCGCGGCGGCATGGCTAGGCTAGCGGATTTTGCCTGTCATGCTGAACGCCCCCGAACTCCTCCTGCCCGCCGGCTCGCTGGCCAAGATGAACGCCGCCTTCGACTACGGCGCCGATGCCGTGTACGCCGGCCAGCCGCGCTATAGCCTGCGCGTCAGGAATAACGACTTCTCCACCCTGCAGGCGCTCCAGCAAGGCATCGATGGCGCCCACGCGCGCGGCAAGCAGTTCTTCGTGGCCAGCAATATCTTCGCCCACAACGCCAAGCTCAAGACCTACCTGCGCGACATGGCGCCGGTGATCGCCATGAAGCCCGATGCGCTGATCATGGCCGATCCCGGCCTGATCATGCTGGTGCGCGAAGCATGGCCCGACATGCCGATCCACCTATCCGTGCAAGCCAACGCCGTCAACTGGGCCGACGTCAAATTCTGGCAGCGCATGGGCCTGACGCGCGTGATCCTGTCGCGCGAACTATCGCTCGACGAAATCGAGGAAATCCGCCAGCGCTGCCCGGACATGGAACTGGAAGTCTTCGTGCACGGCGCGCTGTGCATGGCCTACTCGGGACGCTGCCTACTGTCCGGATATTTCAACCACCGCGACGCCAACCAGGGTAGCTGCACCAATGCCTGCCGCTGGGATTACAAGGTCGGCGAAGGTTGCCAGGATGCCACCGGCGACATCTCGGTACTGCACCAGCAGCCGCGCCACCCGCTGGCCGACCAGACCTACCTGCTGGAAGAAGCCGGCCGCCCCGGGCAACTGATGCCGATTTTCGAAGACGAACATGGCACCTACATCATGAACTCAAAGGATTTGCGCGCGGTGGAGCATGTCGAACGCCTGGTGAAGATCGGCGTCACCTCGCTGAAAGTGGAAGGCCGCACCAAGTCCGCCTACTACGCCGCGCGCACCGCCCAGGTCTACCGCAAAGCCATCGATGACGCCGTGGCAGGCCGGCCCTTCGACGAAAGCCTGCTCGGCCAGCTGCAAGGCCTGGCCAACCGCGGCTACACAGACGGCTTCTACCAACGCCACCACTCGCAAGAGCACCAGAACTATATGCGCGGCGCGTCGGAGACCGACCGCAGCCAGTACGTGGGGGATGTGCTCTCGATCGCCGACGGCTGGGCGCGCGTCGATGTGAAAAACCATTTCGCGGTGGGCGACCGCATCGAAGTCATGCACCCGGGCGGCAACCGCGCCATCACCATCGAGCGCCTGCTGGCGGACGATGGTAGCGACATCACGATCGCGCCGGGCAGCGGCCACATCGTACGGATCGAGCTCGATGCCGGGCTCGATGGCGCGCTGTTGTCGCGCTACCTTTGATTATTGCAGGTTGATCGCGGGGGCAAAACCGGGGTCCAAAACCGGGGTCAGGTCTGTCATTCGGACAGCGAAACAGCTTCTTTGATCTTCCTCAATACGCAAAATTAGTCGATTTTGCGTATTGAGGTAGATTAAATGCTAGCGCTAGCTGTCCAAATGACAGACCTGACCCCGACTTTGGCCCCGATTTTTACCAGAAGGTGACGCGCTGTTCCGGCGGCAGGTACATCTTGTCGCCCTCTTTCACGCCGAAAGCGTCGTAGAAGCCGGGGTGGTTCTTCAGGCTGCCATTCACCCGGAATTCGGACGGCGAGTGCGGGTCCGATTTCACTTGCTGGATCAGCGCGGCGTCGCGCGCCTTGCCGCGGCGCGCCTGCGCCATCCCCATGAAGATGCGCTGCTCGGCCGTGTAGCCGTCGATTACCGGACCCGGCTGCCCCTTGGTGTATATCTGGTAGGCGCGGGTCGCCATGATCAGGCCGGCGTTGTCGGCGATGTTTTCACCCAGGGTCAGCTCGCCGTTCACGTTGTAGCCGGCCAGCGGACTGTAGCCGTTGTACTGCGCCACCAGCATCTTGCCGCGCGCGGCGAATTTCTCGCCGTCGTCCTGGGTCCACCAGTTGCGCAGGTTGCCGTCGCCGTCGTATTGCGATCCTTTGTCGTCGAAGGCGTGGCTGATTTCGTGGCCGATCGAGATGCCGACCGCCCCGTAGTTGATGGCCGGTTCGGCCTTCGGGTCGTACAGCGGGTATTGCAGGCGCGCCGCCGGGAATACGACTTCGTTCAGCGACGGGCTGTAATAGGCGTTCACCGTTTGCGGCGTCATGCTCCATGCTGAACGGTCGACCGGCTTGCCCAGCTTGTCGATGCTGAAGTTGTGCGCGAAGTCGCGCGAGCGCAGCACGTTGCCGACCAGGTCCTTGCGCGCCACGCTCAAGCGCGCATAGTCGCGCCATTTGTCCGGGTAGCCGACCTTGACGTTGATCTTGTCCAGCTTGGCCTTCGCCTGCAGCTTGGTTTCAGGGCTCATCCACTCGAGCGTGTCGATACCTTCGCGGAAGGCGGTGATGAAGTTCTGCGCCATGTCCGCGACCTGCTGCTTGCGCTCGGCCGGGAAGTATTCCTGCACATAGGCCTTGCCCACCATTTCGCCCAACGCACGGTTCACTTCCGCGATGGCGCGCTTTTGCAGCGAACGGTTCTCTTTGGCACCGGACAGCACGGCGCCGCGGAAGGCGAAGCTTTCGTCGACGAATGCCTGCGACAGGTAAGGGGCGAAAGAGCTGAGCAAGTGGAATTCGAAATAGGCTTGCCATACCGGCAGCGGGGTGGCTGCGATCACCTTGTCGAGCGATGCCAGGTAGCTTGGCTGGCTGACGACCACGGCATCGATCTTGCCCGCTACGCCGACGCCCTTCAGGTATGCGTCCCAGTCGAAGCCCGGCATCAGTGTTTTCAGTTCGGCCAGCGTCAGCTTGTTGTAGGTCTTGACCGGGTCGCGGTTTTCCACGGCCGACCAGTGGGCGCGGGCGATGTCGGTTTCCAGGGTCACGATCTGCGCTGCTTCTTTGGCCGCTTGCGCGTGGCCGGCCAGCGCCAGCATCTTCTCGATGTGCTGCTGGTATTTCGCCCGGATCTCGCTCAGGCGCGCATCCTGATCGGACAGGAAGTAGTCGCGGTTCGGCAAACCCAGACCGGACTGGCGAATCCCCACCACGTAACGGGTCGAGTCTTTCGCATCCTGGCGTACGCTCATGTCGATCGGGCCGACGGCGTCGATGCGGTTCAGGTGCGCCACCAGGGCGCCGATGCCCTTTTTGTCCGACAGCGCGGCAATGCGCGCCCGCTCCGCCTGCAGCGGCTTCAGGCCCAGCGCGTTGCGGCGCGCTTCATCCATGAAGCTGGCGTAGTAGTCGCCGATCTTTTGCGCGTCGGAGCCGGCCTTGCGCGCCTTGTCGTGTTCCGCCTTTTCGATGATGGAACGCACCTGCCCTTCCACGTTTTCCTGCGCCACGTTGAACGCGCCCCAGCTGGAACGGTCGGCAGGGATGTCCACGCCGCTCAGCCACTTGCCTTGCGAATAGCGGAAGAAGTCGTCCTGGGCACGGACTTGCGGGTCGATGCCGGCGGCGTCGACGCCCGATTGCAGGTCCGCTGCGAATGCGTGGGAACAAACCAGGCCGAATACCAGGCCGCCGAGGATGGTGCGTTTCATAGATCAACTCCGGTGAAAAAATACTTCCGGCAGTATGCCGCAGGCGGCGCGTCCTGGGGGAATGACAGCCGCCGCAGCAACAGTGTGTTACACGGCGGCCGGCATTTGACCTGCGGCGGCGCAGGGCCGATACTTGCCGGGTTTTTGATCCATTCACCCCAACCAGGAGGTAAGCAGTGAAATATTCCGTACTGGCCACCGTGCTGCTCGCTGCAACTGCGGCGCACGCGCAGGACGTGCCGAAGATCGATCCGCAGCGCTTGTCGCAGGACGTTAAAATTTTGGCATCGGACGAATTCGAGGGCCGCGGCCCGAACACCGCCGGCGAGGAGAAGACCGTCGCCTACATCGCCAAACAGTTCGAGGCGGCCGGCCTGAAGCCGGGCGGCGACCTGGTCAAGGGCAAGCGCAGCTGGTATCAGGAAGTGCCGCTGGGCCGCTTTGAAATCAAGGGCCCGGTGGCGCTGACCGCGCATGCCGGCCAGGACAGCATGCCGTTCGCCCAGGGCGAGCAACTGGCGGTGCGCGCCGCCATGAACGGCGCCAAGCGCGTGGACTTCGAAAAAGCGCCACTGGTCTTTGTAGGCTACGGCGTGACCGCGCCCGAGCGCAAATGGAACGACTTCAAGGGCGTGAACCTGAAGGGCAAGCTGGCTGTGGTGCTGATCAACGATCCTGACTTCGAAACCGGCGCCGGCGATTTCGGCGGCAAGGCCATGACCTACTACGGCCGCTGGACCTACAAGTTCGAGGAAATGGCGCGCCAGGGCGCAATCGGCACCCTGATCGTGCATGAAACCGCACCGGCTTCCTACGGCTGGGCGACGGTGAAGAATTCCAACACCAATGTGATGTACGACATCGTGCGCAAGCAGCCCGGCAAATCGCACGCGCCGATGGAAGCGTGGATCCAGCGCGATGTGGCGGCCGACCTGTTCAAGCGCGCCGGCCTCGATTTCGACGCCGCCAAGAAGCAGGCCCAAACGCGCGACTTCAAGCCGTTGGAGCTGAAAGGCGTGAGCCTGTCGGCCCACTATGCGGTCGATACGCAGGTGATCAAGTCGAAAAACGTGGTGGCGGTGCGCGAAGGCGCGGCCGCTCCACAGGAAACCGTGATCTACAGCGGCCACTGGGACCACCTCGGCATCGGCGAGCCGGATGCCAAGGGCGACAAGATCTACAACGGCGCCATCGACAACGGCACCGGTATCGCCGCCTTGCTGGAACTGGGCCGCGTTTACGGCAAGGCCCCGGCGCCCAAGCGCAGCGTGGTGTTCCTGGCCGTGACGGCTGAAGAAAAAGGCCTGCTCGGTTCCGAGTACTACGCCGCGAACCCGGTCTACCCGCTGGCCACCACCGTCGGCATGATCAATATGGATGCCATGAGCCCGCACGGCCCGGCGCGCAACTTCACCATCTCCGGCAGCGCCAAGCTGGACCTGCTGGATATGCTGGTGGCCAAATTCAAGGCGATCGATGTCAGCTACACGCCCGATCCGCACACCGAAGCGGGCTACTTCTTCCGCTCCGATCACTTCCCGATGGCCAAGCGCGGCGTACCCGCGTTCTCCCTCGATTCCGGCGAAGACTGGGTAGACGGCGGCCTGGCAGCGGGCAAGGCCTCGCAGGAAGCCTACACCAGCAACAACTACCACCAGCCTTCGGACGAGTGGGATGCCAAGTGGCCGTTCACCGGCATGGCGCGCGACCTGGGCGTGTTGTACAGCCTGGGCCGCGACCTGGCTGAATCGCAGGATTGGCCGAACTGGTCCAGCGATTCCGAGTTCCGCACGGTGCGCGACCAGAGCGCGGCCAAACGCTCCAGGTAATCCCCGAACGCCCTCCGCCACGGAGGGCGTTTTCATTACAGCGTCACAGTTGACTCCAGACGACCCGGCATGCCATGCTGGGTTCACAACTAGATCGTTTTTGCTGGAGACAACCATGAACTTCACGCAGTCGATGAGCATCGCCCGCAAGCTGGCGGTGCTGAATGCCGGTGCCATCCTTGGCATCATCATCCTTACGGCCACTTTCCTCATTTCCGAACGCACCCTGATCCTGGAAGAAAGGACCAGCAATGTGCGGCAGGCGGTCGAAACCGCCTACGGAGTGCTCGACTACTACCAAAAGCAGGAAGCCAGCGGCGCCCTGCCCCGTGCCGACGCCCAGAAGAAGGCCATGGAAGCGATCAAGGTGTTGCGATATGGCAACGGCGAATATTTCTGGCTCAATGATATGCAGCCGAAGATGATCATGCACCCGATCAAGCCGGAGCTGGACAACAAGGACCTCAGCACCAACAAGGACCCGACCGGCAAATTCCTGTTCGTGGAATTCGCCAATATGGTCAGGAAGGCCGGCGCCGGCCCGGTCGATTACATGTGGCCGAAACCGGGCAGCGACAAACCGGTGCAAAAAGTCTCCTACGTGAAAGGCTTCGAACCCTGGGGCTGGATCCTCGGCTCCGGCGTGTATGTCGACACGGTCGACGCCACCGTGCGCGGACGCGCCGTCACCTTTGCCATCGGTGCCGTGCTGCTGGCGGCGCTCTTGCTTGGCGTCGGCGTGTTCATCGCGCGCGGCCTGCTGCGCCAGCTGGGCGGCGAACCGGATTACGCTTCCTCCATCGCACGCAGCATCGCGGGCGGCGACCTGACCGTACCGATCAGCGTCAAGCGCGATGACGATAGCAGCATGGTCAATGCGCTGAAAGGCATGCGCGACGATCTGGCGCGCATCGTCGGCTCGGTGCGCACGGCCACCGAGACCATCGCCACGGCGTCCAGCGAGATCGCGGCCGGCAACAGCGACCTGTCGGCCCGCACGGAAAACCAGGCCAGCTCGCTGGAAGAAACCGCCGCCTCGATGGAGGAGCTGACCGCCACCGTGCGCCAGAATGCCGACAGCGCGCGCACCGCCAACGAGCTGGCCGCCAGCGCGTCGGAAGTGGCGCAGAAAGGGGGCGCCGTGGTGTCGCAGGTGGTCGAGACCATGGCCTCGATCGACAGCTCCTCGCGCAAGATCGTGGACATCATCAGCGTGATCGACGGGATCGCCTTCCAGACCAATATCCTTGCCTTGAACGCGGCGGTGGAGGCCGCGCGCGCCGGCGAGCAGGGCCGCGGATTCGCCGTGGTGGCCTCCGAAGTGCGTAACCTGGCGCAGCGCAGCGCCGCCGCGGCCAAGGAAATCAAGGACCTGATCGGCGCTTCGGTGGAAACCGTCGGCGTCGGCAATACGCTGGTGGCGCAGGCGGGCAGCACCATGCAGGAGGTGGTGGACAGCGTGCACCGCGTGCGCCAGATCATCAACGAGATCAGCACCGCCAGCCATGAACAGAGCGCCGGCATCGCCCAGGTGAATGAAGCGATTTCGCAGATGGATGCGGTGACGCAGCAGAATGCCGCGCTGGTCGAACAGGCCGCCGCCGCCGCGGCCAGCATGCAGCAGCAGTCGGCCGCCTTGCTGCAGGCGGTCGGCGTGTTCCGTGTTGAATCGGATACTGCCGGCGCCGCGTCCCGCCGCCTGCCGCGCCTGGGACGCGGCTGAAGCGGCTGAAGCGGCTTAACAGGCAGGACCAGGATCAAACAAGCCTGGTCCGCTGATTTGGCGGGTCTACGGTTAATCCAGCTTCAACTCCTGGCCGCATCCGGGATATTTCTTCATCTGGTTCTGGATATCTCCAACAGCCGTGCCATTCAGGCTGAATTCCCGCCCGGCGATATTCCAAAACGGTTGAATGGCCTTGTCCTGCGAATTTTTCGGTGCGTAGCGGTGAACGCCGGCATATCTTTGTTCAAACTGCCGCTCCAGTTCCTGAACCTGCTCCCGGGTATAGGTAGCCGGATAGCTGCGCGTAATCGACATGACCCTGAAGGATTGCTGCAAAGTGTCTCCATCGGGGAGCAAAATCGCAAGCACCGTGGTATCGAAACCATTCTCCGACTTGTACCGCCCATACACATTCGGACTTGTGCAGAAGCCTTTGAGATGCGTCAGCTTCGGAATGCCATCGCTATCGAAACTCCTTTGCATCAGATACGGCGCAGCGGCGCGCAAGGCATCCTTTGAATTGGCCCCGGCCACGAGCCCCCTGGTATAGACCCTCACGCCTTCGTCGTCCAGCTTGAGGTTGCGCACCTGTAGCTTGGGGCCGTTGGCATAGTTCACGTAGTAGCTCACGTCCCACTTGACCTTCCCCAGCGTGGCGATGTCATCCCCGATGCAAATTCCATTAATGCATGGCATGCCGTTTTTGACATACTCGTTTGACGGGCTGTCGGCAGGGCTTGCCGTCGCAACGGGCCGGGCTTCCTTGGCCTGCGGCGCCGCAGCGGCCTCGATGGTTTTGCAAAAGTGATTCCTGATGGCGGATTCGGGGGATTGCTTGCCGACCGGCGTGGTGTAGGTCATCGATAGCTGGACGCCGCTGGCGGAAGGGGCGATAGCAATATCCAAGGGGATGCTGTCGCCCTTCTTGTACGAGCTTTCCTGGACGGCGGATATGGCGCCCTTGTTCCTGTCGGAGGAAAGAATTTTGAAACCATTGGCGGCGGTGAATGCCGACGCATTATTAAACGCGCTGCCGGCATCCGCCCCTGGCAAGTCCGCCCAGGTTTTATACGTCTTCGCGGAAAACGGGCCGCCGCTCGTGGCGAAATGATCGTCGCAGGGGGCGGCCGCCGCGAAGGCAGCGTGTTGAAGACAAATCAGGGCGATGCCATATTTGAGGAAGGGATGAAGATTTCGTGCCAAGGGATGCTCCAGTGTTGCCAGTCCGGGCAGGTAAAAAGGGTTCTCGAGCAGCGCCGCGCATGCCGGCGTTAGCTTTTACCTAATATTACAAGCTTGCACTACTTTTGGTGGCAAATGTCCTACCGTGCGCACCGCAAGGACTGGCTGGCGTGGGGACGCGCATACCGGCAAGGCCATGGCAGGCGCCGGATATGCGCAGGGGCGGGGTTTATTTGACGCGGGTGTAGCTCATTTCCATCCACTTCATTTCCTTGCCGTTCGGCCCCGGGCCCCACATTTCCAGCTTGTGGTTGTCGTTGTCGGCGATGACGATGTTCATGGTGTACGGCACTTCCTTGCCCATCATCGGCTCCGACATCATGCCCTTGTATTTGATGGTGTTGCCGTTCATGGTACCGTGCGCCAGCGTCATGCTGGTGCTGCCGGAATCGATCCAGCTGCCGAAGTACTTCTTGGTGACGTTGTCATAGCCCTGGATGCCCAAGCCGTCGAAGGCCTGGCCCATGAACTTGCCCTGGTAATTCTCCTCCAGGTAGCGATTTCCCATGATCCACTTGCGCTCGGTGGCGCCGTCGCTTTCTTCGGGAGGTTTGGATGGGTCCATCCACATTTTCGATTTGACCGTGAACTTGCCGGCGAGCGCCTCAAGTTTCTTGTGCGCCTCACCCGGTGTCGAGGCCTTGGTCATCGCCTCCATCGCCGCCTTTTCATCAGGCGGCGCAGCGGCCTTCTTCTTTTCCGGCGCGGCACTGAGCGCAGTGCCAGCCAGGGTGAACCCGGAAACAACAACCAGGTACTGCGCGATACGGCGAAGCTTCATGGCTATCTCCTATCCAGCAGGGTTGTGGAGCAGCCATTCTCTGCGTGTCCGCGCTGCCCTGTCAACTGCGGCGCTGCGTTTCGCGCAACTTGCGGCGCAAGCGCAGGTTGTCCGCTACTGTCGTCACTAATGCAAGTGTCATCAGCACGGAAACGGCATCAGAAGCCAGGTAGTGCCAAAATGCCCACGCGGCGAAGGCGCACGCCAGGGCCAACAGCAAGTCTCTCATCATCGCATCCCCCATTCAATCCAGCGGCGGCCATGCACTTCAGCCTAGCACGAAGGTGCAGACTTCATTTGAGAACTGTCGAAGAAATGCCGGCTTGTCTGGCAAGGGCTCGACCGTGTGGGGCGGAGCAAGGTCCATGAAGGAGAAATGTCCGGCACCATCGGTGACGTGCAGTGTGATGGGAAGCTGCTCCCGCAAGGCTTGCGCCAGCCATTCGCTCTGCGCGGGCGGCGTGACCGTGTCCGCACTGCCCGCCCATGCCAGCATGGGGATGCGGACCGCATCAAGTGCATCCGGCGCCTGAAAAAAGCCGGTTGGCGGCGCCAATAGCGCAAGGCGGGTAAGGCGGCGTTCCCTTGCAATGTCGGCACGCCGCTCCGGCCCCAGCCACATTTGCGCGCCCGCCATCGCGACCAGGACGGCGGCGCCAATCGAATGGCCGACGCCGCTGATTCTTGCCGACGGCTCGGCGAATAGATCGAGCGCCCTGGACAAACGCCGCGCCCTGAGCGTCAATTCCCCCTCGCTGGGATATGACGACGCCAACCGTGCGAAATGTGGCGCGATGACCGTGCAGCCCGATTCCACCAGCGCCTGCAGCAGCGTGGCATGCCGCTCCGGCACGCCGCCCGAACCCACCGCGAACAGCACAACCGGCGCCGTGCCTGCCGCTTCGTGTACAGAGACCGGGAATTCTCCGTCCCCATCCTTCAACATTTCCGTCATCATCAGCATTCCCCTACGTTGGACATGCCACCATCTTCAAGCCTCACGCCACGTCAGGGTCAAGCATTGTTTCAGCCCAGTTCAAAGGTCGTGATGCCGAATTGACGTTCCAGCGGCAAGCCGGGGTCGGCGCCGGTGTACATGCGCGCCGTTTCGAAGCAGACCTGCATGCCATGGCGCGCGGCCAGCGCCACCGCCGCCGCGTTGGGTTCCGGCACATCCAGGAAGACCGGCTCGTCGAGCGGCACGCGGCCGCGCAAGGCGTGCATCAATTCATCCGCCACTGCCGGCGACTCGGTGCACAGTGGACCGATCTTGAAGCCGGCGCGGCAGGGCCGCAGCACGCCATACCCCTTAAGCACGCCGCCATCGTGCACGCCCAGCGTGACACTACCATCCTGCTGCAGCCAGCGCCGCATGAACTGCGTACGGTCGCCGGGGAAAAAGGCGCGGTCGTAATCCAGCAACTCTGCGATATGCTGAGGCCCCAGGGGCAAGACCCAGTCATGCTGCGGCATATTGCTGCCCCGCCCTTCGTAGCGCACATTGCGATGCGCCAGCTTGAAGCCGGAGCGGGCGTAATTGGCTTGCTGCGCCAGCACGCCATCGAGCCCGACATTGCGGCCCGCCAGGTGCGCCATGCCGGCTTGCCAGATCGCCATGCCGAGTCCTTTGCCGCGGAATTCCGGCCGTACGATATAGCCGCCGATAAAACCGAATCCCGCGCCGTAGCGCACCGCGAAAATGCTGGCCACCGCCTGCCCTTCCAGCGTGCCAAGCAGGAAGCCATCCGGATCGGCGGCATAAAAGCTGGCGGCGTCCTGCAAGCCGGGATTCCATCCTTCCGCAGCGGCCCAGTCCAGGACCGACTCCAGCTCGGGTAAGCTCATGGATCGGATTTCCATGTCAGGCGCGCCTGGCTTCGTCATATGCGCTGAACGCTGCCCGCAGCGCATACTCCCATGCTGCGCCGTCCTGTTCATACAGGAAGTTGGGCGCCGCTGGCGGCACCGGTTCCAGCACGCTGCGGCGCCGGTACAGGTAAACGGTGGTCCAGGCAACGCTGGGCGGCGCAAATTGTTTCAGCAGTTCGAAGGCCGGGTGCATGATCGGAAAAGTCACCGTGGTGAGCAGCGCGCCCGGCTGCAGCTCGCGCGCCAGCTTTTCGCCCAGCCGGTCCATCAACGGTGCGAAGCAGGTGCTGTAGACGTAGACCAGGGTGGCATCGCCGACATCGGCCGCGAACATGTCCTGCTGCTGCAGGCGCACGCGGGCGGCAACCGAGGCCGCTGCGGCCGGGTCTTCGTCGGCGCCGGCCACCAGCATCTCGGCCAGCCGCACTTGGGCCATGTCGTGGCGATAGCGCAGCAGCTCGATGCCGGTGCAGCGCATGCCGGGCAAGGCCAACGCCGCATTCAGCACGACTTTGCCTAGGCCGCTGCCCAGGTCGATAAAGTGGCCTTGCGGCGGCAGCCATGGGGCAATCGCTTCGAAGTAGTTGTCGAGTTCCTGCTGCGTGAATTCGCCGTAGATCAGGCGCCCGTCATCGACCAGCCATTGCGCCAGGTCCGAATCGGAAATCTCGGCCAGGCTGCGCGTGGCGGCGCGTTCGGGCAGCATGCCATGCTGCTGAATGCCGGCCGGCACACTGCCGGCAATCAGGCGCCGGTGCGGCTTTAGGCGTGCGATCAAGGTCTCCCGCAAGGCGGGTGTGCAGAACGCTTCGCGCACGGCCAGGCCGATCTCGACATAGCGTGCAAACAGTGCATCGTCGAGCACCGGGCGCACATGCTGGGCGCCGCTGGTGATTGCCTGCCGCATCGCGCGCATGACTTCCCCTTCTAGGACGGATTACCCACTTTACAATAAAGAAACCGCCCCGTGGGGCGGTTTTCGCATCGGCCGGGTAGCGGCTTAGAAGCGGTAGTTCAGCGATGCAGCGTAGGTGCGGCCCAGCTGGCTGAACTGCGAACCGTCGTAGGTCACCATATCGTAGCGGCCGTTGAAGGTGATCAGGTTACGCTGGATCATGCGCAGGTTCGGATCGTCGATGATCTTCTGGCCATTGGCATTCAGCGCACGGAACTCCCACTCTGGCGTGGTGTTGAACACGTTGTTGATGTTGAACGACACGGTCATGTTCGGCATCACGCTGTAGTTGATGGCGAAGTCGGTGACGTTCTTAGGCTTGAACTTGGTCTCCAGGTTGCTATCCAGGCCAGCCTGGCGGAAACGGGTCGGGCCGAACACGGTGTTGTTGACCGACAGGTTCAGCTTCTGATAGTCCCAGTCGGCGCCAAGAATGGTCTTGAACTTCGGACGGGAAGTGAACATCAGGGCTTCCTGGGTCGCATCCAGCACGGACTGTCCAGCGGCGGCAACGATCGGAGGATTGTTGACAGCGCCGTCGCGTTCATTCTTGCGGGTGTAGTTGCCCGACAAGTTCAGGGTCAGCTTGCCGTCTGCCAGCGCGATATTCTTACGCGACAGCACGTAGTCCAGGCCTTCGGTCTTGGTCTTCACCGCGTTCACGAAGAAGCTGACGGAAACGATGCCGTTCGCCGCCAGGATCTTGTCCAGCTGCTGGGTCGCATCGCCGGTCGGCACGATTTCCTTGCCCAGCACGATGCGGTCCTTGACCTTGATGTTGTAGTAGTCCAGGGTCATGCTGGTGTTCGCATCCGGCTTCAGGCCCAGCCCCAGGGTGATGTTGTCGGACTTTTCAGCCTTCAGCTTCGGCACGCCCAGCGCGGCAGCTTGCGCCGACACGTTGTTCACCAGGCCGGAGACCTGGATGCCGCCGCCAGGCACGAAGGAGTACTGTGCCTTCTGGGTGTAGATCTGCGCCAGCGACGGTGCGCGGAAGCCCGTCGATGCCGAGGCGCGCAGGGTGACCCAGTCGTTCGCCTTGTAGCGGGTGGACAGCTTCCACACGAAGGCCGAACCGAAGTCGGTGTACTTTTCCCAGCGGCCGGTGCCGTCCACCAGCAGTTCCTTGCTGATGTCCCAGGTGGAGCCGGCGTACACGCCGTAGTTGGAACGCGAGGAAGGGAAGGAGTTGTCCGGGTGGTTGCCGGCGAAGGAGTCGGCGCCGCTGCCCTGCCACGAGGCACGCTCGCCGGCTTTCACTTCGAACTTCTCGTGGCGCAGTTCGGTACCGGCGTAGAAGTTGACGGTATCGGTGATCTGCCTGGAGATGTCGCCGTTGAATACGTAGTGCTGGAACTCCACGCCGCCAGCGTTGAAGTGGGTTGGCGAATGCTCGGTGCTGGTGCCGGCCAACACGGCGTCTTCCATGCTGCGGTTGACCGAGTGGTCGACCTCGTATTTCTGCTTGTTGCCGCCGTAAGTCAGGCTGAAGTCGGCGGTCCAGCCAGCCAGATCCATCTTCACGCCACCGGTGGCGTTGTAGTCATCCAGCGTGCCGTCGAAGGTCGGCTGGTAGCCTTCGTAGGTCGAGCCGGCCGGGTGCAGCAGGCCGTAGTCGGTCGGGCGCCAGTACGGGGTACGGAAGTTCGCGAAAGAATTGATCTTCTTGTTCACGTAGGCCGCGTTGGCGTAGATGGCGATGCCTTCGCCCAGGTCATAGCGGGTGTTGAACAAGCCCTTGTAAGCCTTGGTCCGCGGCGAGCCGTTGATATTGCGCGCGTCGGGGTATTTGGACAGGAAGGCCTGCACCTGCGACAGCGGGGCACCGAAGTCGCTCGCCTCGCCTTCGGCGCTGACTGCGCCGGAACGGCTCGACAGGTTCACACGCGACGCCTCGACGGTGTAGTTGAAGAAACCGCGGTCGCCGCCCAGTGGGAAGCCTTGGTTCAGGCTCAGCCCGCCCATGCCGCCGTCATGCTTGTGCGTGATGCCGGTGCGCGCGGTGACGGAACCGCCTTCCGAGTTGTCCTTCAGGATAATGTTGACCACGCCGGCGATGGCGTCCGAGCCGTATTGCGCGGATGCGCCGTCGCGCAGCACTTCGATGCGTTTGATGGCATCGGCCGGGATGGCGGAAATATCGGAGCCCGATTCGCCGCGGCCCGGCGACGTCTGGGTGTAGACCAGCGAGCTCATGTTCTTGCGCTTGCCGTTGATCAGGATCAGCACGCGGCTCGGGCCCATATTGCGGATTTCGTAAGGGTCCAGCAGGGAGGTCGCGTCGTTGACCGGGGTCTGTACGGTGTTGAAGGAAGGGACGCGGAACTGCATCGACTTGTCCAGGGTGACCTGGCCGGTCTTGGTCAGTTCGCGCGCGCTCAGTACGTCAATCGGTACTGGCGTATCGACCATGGTGCGCTGGGCGCCACGGCTACCGGTCGAGACAATGACCACCTTCTGGATCTCGTCGGTGGTGCTGTCTACCGCCTGCTGCGCCAGGGCCGGCACGGCCGCCTGTGCCTGGGCGTGCGCTTGGCCGAGCAGCACAAACGGGCTGGCCGACAACATCAATGCTGCAATCGGAAAATGTTTATTCATGTATATCTCTCTTCCATACAGATTTATAAAGCTACCAGCCGGAATTTATATGCAACATTTTCTTACGTCCATTATTTCAAGTAATACATGCGCAAATACAACATCGATGGATCTTTTTTATGAAGCGGCGCTGTAACTAAAAAGCAGCGTGATAATCTTTGTGCCATGAGCTATAAAAGCCTCTGCATAATGCTGGCGTTGCTGACCGGCATGGCAGCCCATGCCGCGAAGGCGCCCCCTTTGCGCCTGTGCTTCGAAGATGTCGACCAGCGCCCCTGGAGTACGCCCAAGGGAAAAGGCTTGAATTTCGAATTGTTAAAGCGGGTTGAAACACTCCTTAATGAACAATTTATTTATTTCCCAAAACCCTGGAAGCGTTGCCTTAGCGAATTAAAACTTGGCCAGGTGGATGGTGTAGTGGGAGCCGCCGATGCCGTTGACCGGCGCCCCTGGTCGCGCATCCCCGAATTACCCGATGGACGTGAAGATTCCTCGCGAGCATTATTTGACGATGCCGCCCTGGTATTTTTACGCGTCGGCGGAAATGGCAGTTGGGACGGCCATGAATTAATTGCCCCCGGCAAACTGGTGATCGTGCAATCGGGCTACCTGATCGCGCAGCAATTGCGCGACAAGGGCTTTGCCGCCCGCGACAGCGTCAAATCGGCCGCCGACGCGCTACGCATGTTGGCCAACGGCAGTTACGATGTCGCCATCCTGCAAGGCCTGGAGGCCAGCCGGCTGGCGCATGAGGACGCCCGCTTCGTCGGCCGCGTCCAGCAGGCCGAGCTGCCCTATGCCACCGTCAACCTGCACCTGATGGTGGCGCGCGGGGTCTACCAGCGCGATCCGCAGCGCATCGAAGCCATCTGGCAAGCCATCGGCACCGTGCGCCAATCCAAAGATTATCGACAATTAGAGGAAGATGCCGGCGTTAGACATTTTCATTGAGGCAATTTTATGGTTAAATAAATGGCATGAGTTTCCTCCTTGATGGCCGCCTTTCCCTGACAACCCCCGAAGGTGTACGTTTGCAGCTGACGCCCGCTGGGCCGGCGGTGCGCGCCTACGCCTGGGCAATCGATTTTGCCGTCTGGGGTGCCGGCACCGCCCTGCTGGCCACCCTGCTGGGCGCCATCGTGCCCTCCGCCAAGCTATCTAGCGGCCTGTTCTCGATTGGCCTGTTCCTGGCCTACTGGGCTTATCCGGTGCTGTGCGAGGTGTACGCCGGCGGCCGTACCCTTGGCAAATATGTGGTCGGCCTGCAGGTACTGCGCGCCGACGGCCTGCCGCTGCGCTGGCGCGAATCTGTGCTGCGCAACCTGCTGCTGGTGGCCGACTTCCTGCCGATCTTCTATGCGTCCGGCTTGCTGAGCATGCTATGCGACCGCCATTTCCGCCGCCTGGGCGATATCGTGGCCGGCACCCAGGTGGTGTACCGCGACAAAGCGCCGCAGCGGGTCGACGTGCCCGACGCCACGCCCCTGCCCCTGCCCTTCCCCCTCACAGTGGAGCAGCAGCGCGCCCTGGCTGACCTGTTCGCGCGTGAAAGCCGCCTGCCGCACGGGCGCATGCTGGAATTGGCCGACATCGCCGCCCCGCTGACGGGGCGCGAGGGCGAAGCCTCGCTGGAACGTTTGCGCGGCATGGCCGCTGGATTGGTTCGATGAAACAAGCGCAGTTTGAATCCACCTACGGGCCGCTGTGGACCGAGATCGACCTCCTGCTGGGCAAAGGCGCCGCCGGACGCGAAGCCTTGCCGGAACAATACCGCCGGCTGTGCCAGTGCCTGGCCTTGGCCAGCCAGCGCGGCTACTCGCCGCAGCTGGTGTCCTACCTGCACGGGCTGGTGGCGCGCTGCCACCATGCCCTGTATGGCGTGGCCGCCGAGCGGCCCACCGTGCTGCTGCAATGGCTGCGCCTCGACTTGCCGCGCCGCGTGCGCGCCGAGTGGAAGCTCTTGCTGCTGGTCCTGCTGTGCCTGCTCGGCCCGGCCGTCGCCATCGGCCTGCTGGTCTGGCACGACGCCCACAACGCCTACCTGTTCTCGTCGCCGGAAGACCTGGCGCGCATGCACCAGATGTATTCGCCCTCTAGCGTCAAGACCGGCCGCGGTGGCAGCGAAGGCGACTTGCAGATGTTCGGCCACTACATCTGGAACAATGTTTCGATCGGCTTCCGCACCTTTGCCAGCGGCATCTTCGGCGGTGTGCCGGCCATGCTGAGCGTGCTGTTCAACGGCATGCAGATGGGCGTGGTGGCCGCATGGCTCAGCCTTGATCCGGCCACGCGCACCAATTTCTGGTCCTTCGTGGTGACCCACTCCAGCTTCGAGCTGACCGGCCTGGTGCTGTCCGGCCTGGCCGGCATGCGCCTGGGGCTGGCGCTCATCAAACCGGGCCGCCTGAGCCGCCGCCGCGCGCTGCAGGAAGCCAGCATCGAGATGTATCCGGTGGTGGCGGGCGCCGCCCTGCTCACCGTGCTGGCCGCCTTCTTCGAGGCCTTCTGGTCGGCCAGCGCCTTTGCGCCGGCCGTCAAATACAGTGTCGGCGCCCTGTGCTGGGCCAGCGTGTTCCTGTTCTTTGGGTTCGCCGGGCGCGAGAAAGGCACGCATGCAACTCGATAAGGTACGTCTGGACCTGCGCCCGCGCAGCAATACCCAAGGCCTGGACCTCGGCTTTGCCCTCCTGCATGCTGGCGGCGCCGACGTCTGGCTGGCCTGGCTGGCGCTCTGGCTGCCGCTGTCGGCGCTGGGCATCATGATCAGTTGGCATTTCGCCGGCTCGCCGGCTTGCCTGTTAGGCTTGCTGCTGCCCTGGTGGCTGCGCCCTATCCTGGAACGGGCGCCGCTGTACGTGCTGGCGCGCCAGGTGTTCGGAGAGCAGACCAGCTGGCGTGCCGCCTTGCGCGCCTGGCCCCGCGAACTGGGCGGCGGCTGGTTCCGCATGCTGACCTGGTGGCGCCCATTCATGGCCGGGCGCGGTCTGCACCAGCCGGTATGGGTGCTGGAGCGGGCGCGCGGCAAGACCGCCACGGCGCGCCGCGCCACCATCGCGCGCAACGGCACCGGCGGCTCCGCCTTCTGGTTCGGTATGGGTTGCTTCTGGATGTTTGAATTTGTACTGGCAATCGGTGTGCTGGCCCTGATCGGCCTGTTCATGCCCGGCGAAACGTCTAACCCGTTCGCTGTGTTCCTCATGCAAGACAATCTAGCGCTGCAATGGGCGCTGGTCACCGGCGCCGGCTGCTTGGCCTTCGGCACAATGGGCCCGATTTACACTGCCTGCACCTTCACCCTGTACCTGAACCGCCGCGCCACGCTGGAAGCCTGGGATCTGGAAATCGTGCTGCGCCAGCTGCGCGCTCCGGCAGCCCGTCCCGCGGCGCGCCAGACGGCCGCCGCCGTGCTGATGGCGGCGCCGCTGCTGGCCATGGCCATGCTGGGCATGCCGCCGCCCGTGCAGGCCGCGGCGCCTGCCGTGGTCGCCGCCAAGGTTCCCGCCGAGTGCACGCCGCCGGAAGGCCTCCTGCTGGAAGAGACCGGCCAGGCAGCGGCCCGCACACCGCAGCAGGCCGAGATACGCCGCCAGCTGGCCGCAGTGCTGGCCCACGAGGATTTGCGCGGCTATCGCTGCACCAAGGTGTGGGAATTGCGCGATCCGCCCAAGGAGGAGAAGAAAGAGAAGAAAGCGTCGCCGCCCTTGCTGCCGCGCTGGCTGGTCGCGATCCTGGCAGGCATCTTCAAGGCCGCCCTGATCGCTGGCGCCGTGGCGCTGGTGGCCTGGCTGCTGTGGCGCTACGCGGCGCCGCTGCGTTTCAACTTCTCGGCCGCGCCGTCGCCCAAGCTGGCCACCGAAATCGGCGGCCTCGATATCCGCGAAGAGAGCCTGCCGGCGGATGTCGCCGGCGCCGTGCGCAGCCTGTGGCAGCAAGGGCAGCAGCGCGCCGCGCTGGCCCTGCTGTACCGCGCCACGCTGTCGCGCCTGGTCACCCGCCAGTCACTGCAGCTGCACCAGGGCGCCACCGAGGGCGAATGCCTGGCGCTTGCCCGCAGCGCGCAGACGGCCGGCACCCTCGATAGCGCCAGCCTGGCCCTGGCCGACCAGGCCACCACGCTGTGGCTGAACGCCGCCTATGGCGCGCGCTGGCCGGACGGCGATGCCGTGGCTGCGCTGTGCGGCCGCTGGCAAGCCCATTTTGACGGCGAGGCAGCATGAAGCGCAGCCATGCCATCCTGATCGCCCTGGTTTCCCTGCTGCTGCTCGGCGGCGGCTACGAGCTGTGGCACGCACTGTTCCACAAAGTGTGGCGCGGCGAACTCTACACGTCCCCGGCCCAGGAAAAGAATCCGATGCTGGTGGCGACCCGCCTGCTGGAGGCCGGCGGCCACGCGGTGCGCGTCGAGCCGATGCTCACCTACCAGCTGCTGAACAAGCTGCCGGACGGCGTGCTGCTGCTGTCGCCCTATGCGCGCCAGCCGGACGAACAGCAGGCCAGGCTGCTGCTCGACTGGGTGCGGCGCGGCAATACCCTGATCATGACGCCGGGCCGGATTCAGAACGCTGTCGACAAGGCGGACCAGCCGGACGCCATCAGCGAAGAGCTGGCCGACCCGCTCGGCAAGCATTTCGGCGTGGCGATGTCGGGCCGCGTGCGCGTCGACGACAGCTGCCGCCTCGACCCGGTGGAAGCGAAGCGCCGCGCCAAACTGGCTGCCGCGAAGGCCGAAGCGGCCAAGAAAAAAGACCAGGACGACGAGGATGAAGAGGAAGAGGACGAGGGGCAGCCGGAAGCGCCGGCGCGCCTGGTCTGCCTGAACGCGCCCGGCGCACCCAACACCATCGAGCTGCGCCAGCACGACGACAACCTGCTGCGCTTGGAAGGCAAAGGCCCGGCGCCGCTGTGGGGCGATACCTACGGGCTGGCCGTGCTGGTCTATGCCGAGGGCCGCGGCAAGGTGGCGATGGTTGCCGCCGACGACGACAGCTATTTCGACAACGGCACCCTGCGCCAGTTCGACCACGCCGAGCTGCTGCTCCTGCTGGCCGGCCAAGGCGGCGCCAAGGCCCCGGTACTGCTGGTGCAGCACAACGAAACCGTCGGCTGGGCCGCCTGGCTGTGGCAGCACGCCCGCCCGGTGCTGCTGGGCCTGGCCGCCTTGCTGCTGCTGTGGCTCTGGAACGCCACCCGCCGCTTCGGCCCGCTGCTGCCGGAAGCTGCCGCCCCGCGCCGCGCGCTGATCGAGCATATCGAAGCCAGCGGCCGCTGGCTGTGGCGGCTGCCGCAAGGCCGCGCCCTGCTGCTGCAAGCCGTGCGTGCGCGCACCGAAAAGCTGCTGCTGCGCCGCCTGCCGGAATTGCACGCCATGGATGGCAACGAACGCGCGCGCCGCCTGGCGCGCCTGACCAGGCTGCCGGAAGCGCACATCCTCGACGCCCTGCTCGGCGCGCCGGCCACGCGCGCCGCCGAATTCACAAGACAGATATCAACACTCCAACAATTGCGAGCCCACCATGAGCGATAGCATGCCTCCAACCAGCCACAACGCCATCCCGCCCGACCGCCTGGCGCAGGCCATCGACATCGTGCAGCGCCTGCGCGAAGAAATCGGCCGCGCCATCGTCGGCCAGCAAGCGGTGGTCGAACAAGTACTGGCCTGCTGCCTGGCCGGCGGCCACGTGCTGCTGGAAGGCGTACCGGGCCTGGGCAAGACCCTGCTGGTCAAGGCGCTGGCCAAGACCTTCGCCGGCGAGTTTTCGCGCATCCAGTTCACCCCCGACCTGATGCCGGCCGACGTCATGGGTCACGCCGTGTTCGACCAGCGCCAGCAAACCTTCACCATCCGCAAAGGCCCGGTGTTCACCCACCTGCTGCTGGCCGACGAAATCAACCGCGCCCCGGCCAAGACCCAGTCGGCCCTGCTGGAAGCCATGCAGGAGCGCCAGGTCACCATTGAAGGCGAGCCGCATACGCTGGAGGCGCCGTTCATGGTGCTGGCCACCCAGAACCCGCTAGAAAGCGAAGGCACTTATCCGCTGCCGGAAGCGCAGCTGGACCGCTTCCTGATCAAGGCGCGCATCGCCTACCCGAGCGAGCAGGAAGAAACCGCCATGCTGCTGGCCGTGACCCAGGACCGCGTCGGCGACGGGCTGGAAGTGGCCCAGGTGCGCACCCTGATGAAGCCGGAAATCCTGGTCGCGCTGCAGCAACTGGTGGCACGCATCCGCGTCGACGAGGCGGTCGCCAACTACGCTGTGCGCATGGTGCGCGCCACGCGCCAGTGGCCGGGCGTCTCGGTGGGCGCCGGACCGCGCGGCAGCATTGCCCTGATCCGCCTGGCGCGCGCCATGGCCCTGATGGCGGGCCGCGACTACGCCACCCCGGACGATATCAAGCGAGCCAGCCTGCCGGTGCTGCGCCACCGCATCGCCCTGTCGCCGGAAAGCGAACTCGATGGCCTGAGCGCGGACGACGTGCTGGCC
Organism: Pseudoduganella violaceinigra DSM 15887; assembly: GCF_000425385.1. Taxonomy (GTDB): domain Bacteria; phylum Pseudomonadota; class Gammaproteobacteria; order Burkholderiales; family Burkholderiaceae_D; genus Rugamonas; species Rugamonas violaceinigra. The sequence goes on from NZ_AUDI01000009.1 coordinate 58,369, forward strand.
GCCCTGATCGACTCCGTCGCCGCGCCGCGCAGCTGATGAATCCAACCCGCCGCATGTTCCACGCCCTGCTGGGCGTGACCGCGCTCGGCGTGCCCGCCAGCGTGTGGCCGCAGCTGCAACTGCCCTGGCAGCTGCTGGGCGGCGCCCTGCTGCTGGCGGCCGGCGCCGACGCCTTGCTGGCGCGCCGCCGCCCCGCCCTGCGCGCCGAGCGCAGCATGGCCGGCGTGCTGCCGGTGGGCGCCTGGCACGATGTGCGCCTGACCGTGCACAACGAAGGCACGGCGCCGCTGCAGCTGGACATCTTCGACGACTACCCGACCACCTGGGAGCTGGAAGGCATGCCGCATGCGGCGCGCCTGGCGCCCGGCGCCTTCTCCAGCGTCACCTACCGCGTACGCCCGCAGGAACGCGGCGACGGCCAATTCGGCACGCCCTGGCTGCGCGTGGCCGGTCCGCTTGGGCTGTGGCAGGCCACGCACCGCATCGGCCCGCAGCAGACCGCCAAGGTCTTTCCCGACGTGGCGCGCCTGCTGGGACAAGCCCTGCGCGCCACCGACCGCCAGGCGCCGACCGCCGGCTCGCTGGTCAAGCGCCAGCGCGGCGAAGGCACCGACTTCCGCCAGCTGCGCGAATACCGGCGCGGCGACAGCCTGCGCTCAATCGACTGGAAAGCCACGGCACGCCACCGCAAGCCGATCAGCCGCGAATACCAGCTCGAACGCGACCAGCAGGTGGTGTTCCTGGTCGACACCGGCCGCCGCATGCTGGCGCGCGACGATGGCACCAGCCACTTCGACCATGCCCTGTACGCGGTCCTGACGCTGGCCTTCGTCGCCGGCAAGCAGGGCGACGCGATTGGTTTGATGAGCTTTGGCGTCGACAGCCGCTGGCTGGCGCCGGCCAAGGGACGCATCGGCCTGGACCGCATGCTGGCCGGGGTCTACGACCTGCAGCCAGGCGAAGCGGCGCCCGACTACCTGCGCGCCGCCAACGACCTGCTGAATCGCCTGAACCGGCGCGCCTTCATCGTACTGGTGACCAATGTGCGCGACGAAGACGACCTGGCGCTGCGCCAGGCTGTCGACCTGCTGTCCTCGCGCCACCTGGTGCTGTGTGCCAGCCTGCGCGAACGCGCGCTGGACGCCGCCAGCGCGGCGCCGGTGCAGGGGTTTGACGATGCCTTGCGGCTGGCGGCCAGCGAGCATTACCTGCAGCAGCGCCAGGATGCGATCCGCCGCCTCGGCCTGCGCGCCGGCCACCTGGTCGATGTCGCGCCGGAGCAGTTGGCCGGCGCGCTGTTGAACCGCTATCTCGATATCAAGGAAAGCGGCGCCCTGTGACGCTGGAAGCGGCTCAGATGCCGTAGCGTGGAACAGCCAAGGCCGCCAATCACTCAAAAAGTGTCGATGATTGGGCAGTTATCTGTGCTGGTACGCAGGAATCCCCACGAAAACGATCAGCGCGAGAATGAGCAGGGGCAGTGCAATGCCAACGATCTTGACACCAGTGGAGTTAGGCTCCGGCCGCGGACCATACGCATTGGCGCCATCATCACCGGGGGCGAACAGCAGCCACAGGAAAGCGCCCAAATTGACCAGCGGGATCAACACGAGGATGCTGGATTTTGCGGACTTGCCCAAGTCCTGTAAGCGGCGGCGCGCGAGGATCACCGTGGCAATGAATGACAGGATAGCCAGCAACACCGTCACGAAAGCGGGCGCGAGTCCAGTCGCGTTGTATAAGGCGTCGTACACCTCGGCGGCGCCATCCACGAACAGCATCAGAAGGGCGGCGCCAAAGCTGTAGCTCCAGTAGCGCAAACGGCCAATGCGGCCGTCCGTGGAAAACACTTCAGGGTTGCGCCTCGCGTCGCTGGCGATGTCGCTCAGCTGCGCTCGAGGCATGGAATAGGGATTGGTCAAATTCACTCCAGTCAGCGCAAAGCAAGCGCGAAGCTGAGCTCCGGGCTTGCCTTTAGCGTGGCATAACTATTGGCTGTTTTCCAGGCGTGCGGCTTCCGCCTTGGCCTTGTAATTCGCGTAGCTTGGCAATGCGATGGCCGCCAGGATACCGATGATGCAGAACACTGGCACCACCGCCGCCAGGATGATCACGCCGGTGGTATTCGGGCCGGGCGCAGGGCCGTATTCATTCGCATGCGCATCGCCCGGGCCAAAGATCAGCCACAGCCCGAAGAGGAAACCAATCAGGGGGATCAACAATAAAAGGCTGAGCCAACCCGATTGGCCAAGGTCATGCAGACGGCGGCGCGCGTAAATGATCATCACGGCAACCGGCAAGGCATACATCGCGACAATGGCACCGATGGCGCCCGCGCCGAAGGCCCGGCCGCCACCGCCAGCGAACGTCGCCACGCCCATGACCGCGATCATGATGACCATGATCGGGAAGACCAGCAGGCCGGCGCCGACGCTGTAGCCCAGGTAGCGCACCCGGCCGATACGGCCCGAGGTGGAAAAGAATTTGGGATCGTAAGTCTCGTCGCCGGCGATTTCGCCCAGCTGCGATTGAGGCATGGAATAGGGATTGGTCACGGTCACTCCAGTCAGCAAAAAATATTATAAAAATTACTACCAAGAAAATATTACATTACTCTTTTACTAAGACACAAGGGCGCGATTCGAATACAACACCACCTTGCGGCATGCACCGGTGACTGCGATACTTTCTCTAAAGACTGGACGGTTGCACCACTACACGAACGCCGCCATGCATCCCTCACTCAAGTGCCAGGGCAAGTTTTCCCTGAACTGGACCTACCTGAATGCCATCGCCTCCGGCGTGTCGGCCATCGACCTTGGCGGGCTGGCCCTGCGCAACAAGCATGACGCCCACCAGTTTGTGCGCGAATATGGCTTCGACATCGACAATCCCCATGCCCGCGACGTGATCGCCCGCGCCCATGGCGAAGCGCTCGATTTCATCTGCACCAACTTCCTGGCGCCGGAACAGGCGGCGCTGATTCCGCCCGAAGTGTGCCTGCCGGAAGATCCGCTGGACTTGCTGGTCTTCGCTTCGCTGCACGGCAATGAACCGGTGGAGCTGCGCCGCATGTGGTCCTGCGCCGTGCTGAAGGTCATGCACGGCGTCTTCTACATCGATAACAACCTCAAACTTCGCTATTTCAACATCATCCGCCAACAAGTGTTCGCCAGCCTGGATGAAGTCATCAGCGAGGAAGACGGGCAATTCTTTTTAAGCGATGGCGAGATTTGCCTGCCTTTGCTGCATTTTGACCGCAAGAACAATAAGAGCCGCAGCAGCATTCTGCTCAAGCTGCTGCAAAAGTCCGCCTACCTGGCAGCCGACATCTTCGATCACCTTGGCGTGCGGCTGATCTTCAATACCCGCTTCGAATGCCTGCTGGCCTTGCGCACGCTGCAGCGCGCCCACGTCATTTCCGTCACCAATGTGGACTCCCAGCGCACCCGCAACACCTTGCTCGATATGGAGGCGGCAAAAGAGATCTTCACCCAATACCGCTGCATGCTGGAGTCGGCTGAGGGCTATCCGGCCAGCCTGCTGGAGAAGATGGATGCCGAGCTGATGGCCATTTCCTCGCCACAGACGCGCGCCGACAACCCGCACAGCGGCGCCGGCTTCAACAGCATCCAGGTCACGGTGCGCAAGATGATCCACGCGCCGTCGGACGACCCGGCGGCGAGCGGCCCGGACTACGACATCGGCTTCTTCTTCGAGTACGAAATCCAGCTGATGGACAAAGCCAGCCATGACCGCACCCTGGAAGGTCCGGCCAGCCATGACGCTTACAAGAAGCGGCAGGTTGAAACGGCACGCCTGCGCGTGCTGGGGCGCGACCTGGTGCGCCAGCTGGAAACCCGGCCAGGAGCACCGGCTGCCTAGTGCGTGCGCACGCCTACGGGGACGCCCGTGGAGGCGCCCGGCGGCAGCACATGCTCGGGTGCCGTGCCTTCATGGATCAGGCCGCGAATCGCACTGCGCAGTTCCGGACTATCCGTATGCTTGTGGACCGACACGGCATGCTGGACTGCCACCTCCAGCAATTCCTCATCGCTGTCTGCCGAAATCGCGACACTGCAGTTCGTCTCGCTGGGGAATTCACGGCAGTCGATATATTTACGGGTCATGGCGACCTCCCTTCCGAAGCGCTACTTACACTATAGGCTGTTTGGCCGACATTTCCATGCTACATTGGCCGCCTCGACAAGGATGCGGGGAGTGCGATGCTGCGACGATCGATGGCCTTGGTAGTTGTCCTGCTTGCCGGCAGCGCGCTGGCGGCGCCGCTGGACCGCCCGCTCAGCCAGAAGATGCAGGCCAACGCCCAGCGTTATGTAATCGCCAGCCAAGCGGTGCTGGTCGCACGCAACGGTGTGTCCATCTACCGCCACGTGGCCGGGGCGCGGCGCGACGAACTATTCCCGCTCTATTCGCTCAGCAAGCTGCTGGCCAGCGTACTGGTGATGCAGCTGGTCGAGAATGGCAGCCTGGACCTGGACAAACCCGCCGCCAGCTACGTCCAGGGCCTGCCGCAGCACTGGCAGGCGATCCCGCTCAGGCATTTCCTGAACCATACCTCGGGCCTGCCCGAGTATTTCGACCTCGGCGGCAAGAACACGGGCAGCTTCCCGCCCACCCTGCAGGCCGCCTTTGACGCGCTGGCCAGCCAGCCGCTGGTCTTCGACACGGGCAGCAGCACGCGCTACACGCAGACCAATTTCCTGGTGCTGGAAGCCGTGCTTGAAGCACAGTACGGCCAGCCTTATACGCAAATCGCCCGGGAGCGCATCATCGACCGGCTGGGCTTGAAGCACAGCTTCCTTGGCCTGGCCAATGCCAGCCGCCAGGAGATGGTGCGCAGCTTCATCGGCAAGGATGGCAGGCTGCAGGACGATCCCCCAGTTCAATGGCCCGAGTATGCCAACGTGCATGCGCAACTGTTCATGTCCCTGGATGACCTTGCCGCCTTCCTGCACGCCGTGGCGCGCGGCGACCTGGTCGGCAAGGAAATGCTGCGCAAGCTATGGCTGCCGCAGAAATTGAATAACGGCCAGGACGGCGGGTTCGCCTCCGGCTGGGAATTCGGCCGCAGCGGCGGCTATGCCTTCGTCGGCCACGATGGTGGGACCAAGGTCCGCGTGCGCCTGCTGTGGCCCGAACAAGGCGACGGCGATACCTACACCATCGTCTACCTGACCAATGGCAGCGCCAGCAACGTTTGGTCGCGCACCCTGGTGGAAAGCCTGATGGCGGCGATCGATCCCGCCCGCTTCCGCATGGAGGCGATCTCGGAGAGCTTGATCGGCTATGCCACCCAGCCGGATGCGGCGGGCAGGGAGGCCTTGCTGCGGCAGTTGCAGGCCGATGCGGCACGCGATGGCGCGGCGCTGGAACGCCGTATCAACGAAACCGGCTACGCCATGCTGGAAACGCGCGGCAGCGCCACCGCGGTGAAGATTTTCGAACTGAACACCCAGCTGTTCCCGCAATCGGCCAATGCGCGCGACAGCCTGGCGCAGGCGCAGGCGCGGGCGGCGGCGAAATCGCCGTAACCCCGCCCGCAAGCGCCGGGCAGTGAATCAGTTCTTCTTCTTGCTCGATTTTTTCTCGAGGTCTTTCGAGGCCGGTGTCGAACCGCCCTGCACGCCCAGCGCACCGCCCGTGCCCATGCCGCCGGCGATTTCCTGCGCCTTGTAATTGCGCACGGCCTTGACCAGCTGGTTGTATGAATCCATGAAGGAGGCGATCAGGATCTTGCCCTCCGGCGTGTTGGAATAGCCGCCGGCCGCGCCGAAACCGCCGCCGCCGAACAGCGCACCGCCGACATTGAAGTCATAGTTCTTGGCGCTGCCCTCGGCCGCCGCCAGCTGGATGCCGGAACGGTTATCCACCATCAGCAAGGTGGTCGAGGCCTCGTTTGCCTTCAGCCCGCCAGCCACCACGCCGGCCACGCTGCCCAGCAGCCCGAGGCCACCCAAGGCGCCCCCGATTCCCTGCGTGCCTTTCTGGCTGAACGCAATGCTCGGGCTCATGGTGTAGTCGGCCGCCACCATCTGCCCTTTGCCATAATTGCTGCCGGCCCGCATTTCACCGGACGAGGCCAGTGCACGTTCCTGCATCAGCTTGTTCATGGCCGCGCCGCGCTCCACCACGACAAAGCAGTTCGACTGCTGGATCATCATGCGCAGCACCGGCACCGTCGAACCGAGCTTGTATTGCGATAGGTGGTGGTACCACGGCGCCGCCGTGTCTTCCACCACGCCCAGCGTCCCCAGCGGCTTGTCGCATTTCTCCAACTGCGTGCTGGCGTTGGATGCGGTCTCGCCGCCTGCCGCTCCAGTTGCCATGCTTGGTGCACCGCCCAGCTTGGGCTCCGTCCCCGCGCACCCCGACAGGACCAGCAATGCCAGCCCGGCGCAGACAGTCCCTGTTTGGAAGACCTTCTTGTTGTCCATGTTCACTCCCCGAGAAGTAACGGCCGTTTGAACTCATCGGCGTTCTTTGAGAATAGATCACATCGACAAAAAATCTATGTATAGTTATAGGCGCAAGACCAACTCAACCGTTACAAGGAACGACCCATGAAAAAACTGATCATTGCCGCCCTGGCCCTGTCTTGTACCGCTGCCTTTGCCGCGGACCCGGCGCCGGCAAAGACCGCCCAGCAATCGAAAATGGTGACCTGCAATAAGGAAGCCACCGGTAAGAAAGGCGATGAGCGCAAGGCCTTCATGAAGGAATGCCTGAGCAATAAACCCGCTGCGCCAGCCGCACCGGCGACGCAGCAAGACAAGATGAAGACCTGCAACACGGACGCGGCCGGCAAGAAAGGCGATGAGCGCAAGGCCTTCATGAAAGAATGCCTGAGCGCGAAGAAAGCCGCCTGAGCGGCGTAGCGTGGCCCGGCAGCGCCGGGCCGGACAACCCTGCGCCTCAGCGCAAGCCGCTCGCCAGGCGCGGCGACGACAGCAGCACCTTGAACGCATCCCAGCGCTGCTTGCGGGCGGCTTCCGGATCGGCGGCCGTCACATGCTGCTCGACCCAGGCTTTGACCATGTCCTTGCCCAGGTTGTAATTGATGACGTAGCCGCGGTTGGCGTCATAGAAGGACAGGCGCTGCGCCGACTTCTCCGGCGGATACAGGCTCACGTTCACCAGCCACTCGATGGTCTGTTCGCGCGTCCACTTCCCCTCCAGGTAAGCCTGCGCCGCATCGTTATCGGCGTAGCTCAGTTTGCCGAGCAGCTTCATCAGCTGCGCATATTGCGGCGCCAGCGCAGGATCGAGGCCGGCCAGCGGGTACAGTACCTTCTGCTCGAAGGCCAGGCGCTCCGCATCGGTGAACGCCATCTCGATGCCGTAGTTTGCGCTGCCCTCGGCGATCAGCGACATCGGCGAATACAGCGGATACACGCTGAACTCCACCCAGTTGCGCTGCTTGACCAGCGCCTGCTCCAGCAGGGCGTTGTAGACGTGGTGGCCGGGATACCCTTCATGGCAACCCAGGTCGACGGCGCGCTCGATGTAGATCGGGAATTCGGTATTAATCTGGATCAGGCTGTGCGCATTGCCCTTGTACCAGTTATAGCCGGACCATGGCTTGTTGCTGACGAATTCCAGCACGAAGCTTTCCTTCTGCGGCAAGTCCATGAACGCGGCGGTGCGCTCGCGGCAGGCCGCGATGGCGGCGTCGAAGACCGGTTTCAGCTTGTCCTTCGGGATAGCGAACTTGGCACGGAAAGCCTTCAGCCGCGCCGGCAGCGGGCCCGCGCCCGGCAGCAGCTTCTCCACCTGGGCCACCAGCGCCATGTAATAGGCGCGCTCGTGGTGCGGGGTGACGGCGTCGTACAGCAGCGCAGTCTCCTCGTCGAAGCTGAATTTGCGGCCTTCCATCATTTCGACCCGGGCCTGCATCGCCTTCAGCTGCTTGGCCAGGAATTCGATGCGCAGCGCTTCGTCGGCGTTGCCGGCTTTCTGTTGCGCGATGTCGCGCTGGGCGGCAACGACATCGGCCTTGATCGCGGCCAGGCTTTGCTTATTCTTCGCAGCCTGCTGCTCCAGTTCCGGCGGTCCGTAATAGGCATCCACATAGCTGCTGTCATGCTGGCCGATTGCCAGCGCCAGCTTGCGGTAGCGCTCCGCCACGTCCTGCACCGATGCCGCCATGGCGCTGCCTGCCATCAGCATGGCCAGTCCCCCCAATACCAGTTTTTTCATCGTCTCCCCTACGGCTTGTGTCAAAGCGGTAGAGTGTACCTCAGGCCACGCGCAGCTGGCGGGCCACGTCGGCCAGGCTGTAGGGCTTGCCGACAAAGGAAAACCCCTCCACCGGCTGCGGCAGGCCCGAGGCCAGGATGATCTTGATGCCTGGGTAGCGCTGGCGCACTTCGCGCGCCAACTCAAGCCCCGTCATCCCGTTCGGCATCATCACATCGCTGAACAGCACGTCGACGTCGCCGTCGCGCTGCAAGGCGCGCAAGGCCGACGCCGCGTCGTTCGCATGCACGGTCGCATACCCCATGGACTGGAACAATTCGCGCGCCGACTCCATCACCAGCGGATCATCGTCGACGATCAGCACGCGCTCTTCGCGCACACCGCGCGGCCGGCTCGCTTCCGGCAGCGATTCGGCCAGGGCCGGCAGATAAAGGTTGATGGTGGAGCCCTTGCCGGCTTCGGTATCGATGGTCACGCCGCCGCCGGATTGGACGAAGAAGCCGTACACCTGGCTCAGGCCCAGTCCCGTGCCCTTGCCCACTTCTTTTGTCGTGTAGAAAGGTTCGAAGGCGCGCTCACGCACCTCGTCGCTCATGCCGCTGCCGTTATCGGTGACGCTGACCCGCACATAATCGCCGGCCGGCAGCGCGCCGGCCTGGTTGGCGGCCAGCGTCACGTTGCGCGTGGTGATTTCCAGCGTGCCGCCCTCGGGCATCGCATCGCGCGCGTTGACCACCAGGTTGAGCAGGGCGGCCTCGAAGCGCGCCTCATCGATCGACGCCTGGCGCAGTCGGCGATCGAGGTTCAGTTCGAAATTGACCAGCGGACCGGCGGCGCGCCGCAGCACGCCTTCAAAACCCGTCACCAGCCGGTTCAGTTGCTGCACGCTGGGCGCCAGCGGCTGCTGGCGCGCGAACGACAGCAGTTGCTGCGTCAGCGCGGCGCCGCGGTCGACGGCGCGCCGCATGCTGTCCAGCACGCGCAACCCGGTTGCCTCCGGCGGCGCCGTGCGCAGGATATCGATACCGTTCGACACCACCGCCAGCAGGTTGTTGAAATCGTGCGCCACGCCACCCGTCAGCTGGCCGATCGACTCCATCTTCTGCGCCTGGAACAGGGCCGCGCGCGCCTGCTCCAGCGACTGCTGCGCCTGGCGCTGCTCCGTATTGTCGCGCGTGACCTTGGCAAAGCCGAGCAGTTCGCCGTCGTCGTCGTACAAGGCATCGACCACCGCATGGGCCCAGAAGCGCGTGCCATCCTTGCGTACCCGCCAGCCCTCGCTTTCGTAGCGGCCTTCGCGCGCGGCCACCTCCAGCGCCCGCTCCGGCACGCCGGCCGCCTTGTCCTCTTCCGTAAAGAAGCGGCGGTAATGGGTGCCGACCACCTCGTCCAGCGTATAGCCCTTGATGCGCTCCGCGCCCAGATTCCAGTTGGTGATCAAGCCCTGCGGCGAGAGCATATAGATCGCGTAGTCGATCACCCCTTGCACCAGCAGGCGGAAACGCTGCTCGCTTTCACGCAGCGCCTCCATCACGCGCTTGCGCTCTGTGATGTCGCGCGTGACATTGGCAAAGCCCACATGCTCGCCTTCGGGCGTGTGGATCGGATCGATCACCACGCTGGCCCAGAAGTGCGAACCATCCTTGCGGAGGCAGTAGCTCTCGCATTCAAAGCGGCCCTCGCGCAAGGCCGTGGCCAGGGCACGCTGCGCCACCCCGGCGCGCTGGTCCTCCTGGGTATGGAAGCGCGAGAAATGGCTACCCAGCACTTCGGTTTCGCTGAAGCCGTTGAAGCGCTGTGCGCCCGCGTTCCAGCTGCTGATGCGGCCTTCGGTATCGAGCATATAGATCGCATAGTCGCTGATGCTGGCCACCAGCAGTTCATAGCGGGTTGATAGACTCTCAATCGCTGGCGGATCTTTAATCATCAGTAGCGGTGCGCACTGCTGGCGCATGGATTGTGCGGGGATTACTGGAGAATGCCACAATCTGGAATTATGTGGAAAACGGCTTTGCTGCTGGCCATGGCCCTGGCCCTTCCCACAGTACAAGTCCCCAGCACCCGAACGCCGGTGGACAAGTCCTATCGCAAGATGCTGCAGGGCGTGGAACTCTTCAAGCGCGAGCATGCGCTGGCGCCGCAGGCCACGCTGCGCTTTCGCCTGCTGCAACGCCAGCCTGGCACGGACATGACGGGCATCCAGCTGAAACTTGTTGGCGATACCACCAGCATGGCGGTGCCGGTGGCCGCCGACAACAGCTTCACCCTCGACTACCAGGAACAATTGTGGCGCGAAGACGCCGCCGTGCTGGCCAACCGCAAGACCCTGTCCATGACATGGCGCGCCGACGTGCGCAGTCCGGGCGTACCGGAAGGCATGCGGCGCCTGGGCGATCTGCGGCTGGAATGCCTGGTCGGCATGCAGGCCGGCCTGGTATCGAACAACGCCCACCTGTTCGCCTGGCTCGATGAATTCCTGCGCAGCCCGGACAAGGTATGCAGCGATCCAAACGGCAATTATTTATTCTTCACGGAACGGCCACTGTTTGCTATTACCCTGCAAGCCGGAGCACGGCGCGCCAGCCTGCCCTTCCACGCCCTGTATGCGGGCAATCCGCCGCCCGCTGAAATGCCTTACTGCGATTGCCAGGTCATGCTGGACAGCAGCTATTTCGCGCCCGTGTGGGACCGCTCCTGGCCGGACGACACCCTGCTGGCTTTCGAATATATGGATGACCCGCCACCGGCCAGCGGGGCCGCACCGCAAGACCGCAACGCTGCGCTGGCAAGCCTGGGCCCGCCCCAGCTCAGCATACATTTCGACAGCGGCCGCGAAGCATGGCTCTACCAGTCCGCCCCGCCCATCCGCCTCGATCCCGCTGCCGACGGCCGCCCGCGCCTGGGCGAGCACGTGTTGCTGTTCGCCCCCGACGGCAGTACGCTGAAAGCGCGCCAGCGCGCTCCCTGATCAAGAAATGTTGAACGCGTTCCGCGTGCGCGTGCAAAATTTCCCTCGCGTTTGACATTTCTCATCCCTGAACCTTGACCGGTACCGGCTCCGTTACCAGACTGCAGACATGCGGGGCCGCCCGATAAAGGAGGGGGAAATGACCACTCGTCGTTCATTCTTGGCGCTTGGTGCGCTCGGCCTACTTGGCCTTCCCGGTTGCAGTGGTGGCGGAGGAGGCGCTAGCGATCCGGACACGCCCCCCCCATCCGGTCCCACGGATCGCGCCACAGGCTGGACACAAATGCCGGTCGAGACCTACAGCAACCTGCCGCCGGTCGGCGGTGCGATTCCGTTTGACGGAGGCTTTCCGAGCTTCGACCTGAGCGACCAGTCTTTTTTGGCGCGCGGCAGCTACCCGATTCAGCTGCCAACGCCAGGCGACCAGGGCGCCCAGGGATCCTGTACGGCCTGGGCGGTGGGATATGCGGGCGCGACGCAGTGCATGCGCGCTTCGGGCAAATCGCTGCCCGCCGCCATCAGTCCTGCCGACCTGTTTGCAAAAATCCGCAACCGGCTTTCACCCGACGCCTGCGCCCAGGGTTCGCAAATACACTATGCCATGGACGTTCTGGTGCAGGAAGGCGCGACAACACTCGATCTTGCACCGTACTCCGACCGGCAGTGCGGCATCGCGACTGCGGCCAGAACGTTTAACCTCGATGGCTACTCCCGGGTCAATGCCGCCGACACAGTTTCCATCCGCGGCTCGGTGCAGGCTGGGCAACCGGTCAGTTTCGGTATCCTCGTCAATCAGACGTTCCAGAGCCTCAATACCGGCAACATTATCTGGGCACCGAATGGGACCGGCGGCGGCCACGCCTTGTCGATTATCGGCTATGACGACAGCCGCCAGCTGTACAAGGTGATCAACTCGTGGGGAACGGCCTGGGGCCAGAAAGGGTATTTCTACATTTCGTATGCCGACTTCGCCCGCTACGCCATCGATGTCTGCATCCCCTTCCTCCGGCGCGGCAGCCAGAATGCGCTCCTGAGCAGCAGCAAATCCATGCCGAACTCCCCGATCGTCGTCGAACATATGAACGCCCGCCCTTACGGGGGCGGCACGCCCGGCAGCTATGGTGTTGGCGTGGAAATGGCCTGGTCGCAACCATTGAGCGTGAACGCGGCCGCCATCAGCGTGATGGGCGATGCGCAAAACGTCCTATTCAACCGTAACTTCGGGGTGTCGCAGATTGCGCGGGGCTTGCGCTTCGGTGGCGCCGTTCCCGATGGCGCCGCCACCTACCGCCTAGTGCGCGCATCGATCAGCGGCCGCGATGCCGCCGGTGCCCTGCAGACGCTGACGGCAACCACTCGGCCATCTATGCGCTAGCGGAAGGACCAGCGCTTGTGGCCGATATAACTGGTAAATACAGGCACGGCGACGCCGACGGCATGGGCGATTTCGGGACGGTAGGCGCTTACGCCCAGCCACGGCAGGACGTAATAAGCCAGGCCGACGCTGATGCCCCAGGTTTGCAGCACCGCCACCAGGTTGACCAGGACGAAAAAGCCGGCCGAGCGCCCCACCGTCTGCTGGCTTTGTTTGAACACGAACAGCCTGGCCAGCACAAACGCCGTCACCATGCCGGTCAGGTAGGCCAGCACGACGGCGGCGGAAAAGCCCAGCCACTGGCTGTACACCATGCGCGAACCGAAATTGACCGCTGCCGCCGTGCCCCCCGTCAGCAGGAAGGCCAGGAACTGGCGCGACATGAACTGCTGCATCATGCGGCGGCATCCTTCGCCATTTTCAGGCCGAAGTCGATGCTCTCGGAAATGCCGCGGTCTTCCGGATAGTAGTATGAGGTATCCGCCACCCACAGGCCGCGCACCGGCAGGGCCGGCGCCGGCAGGCGGTCCAGGTAGCCCGGCTCGCAAATCGGCTGGGCGTGGCGGTAGCGGCTGGCGCGCATATCGAGGAAGTCGGCGTCGCTCAAGGACGGATTGATCTTCTTCAGGTAGCGCCGCACCTTGTCCAGGAAGACCTGGTCCGGGTCGGCGTACTTGGCGTGCTCGCCGGGCATGTAGAACGGCACATAGACGATGTGCTGGTCGAGCGGCCGCAGGTTGGTATATTCCACCAGGCCCGGGATATCCATCTCGGGGTCGTTGGTGTTGACCCAGAAATTCTCCGTCACCTGCTTGCGCAGTTTGACGATGACGCAAACCACGGCGATGTTCCTGACCGCCTGGAACTGCGCCAGGACGGCCGGCGGCAGGTCGGGCATCACGCGCGGCACATAGGGCAGCGGAATGGTGCTGACCACTTTATCGAAGGCCTCGAACTGGCCGCCGCTTTCCACGCCGCGCACCTGGTCCTGCGCGATCACCACCTTGGCGACGGGGCTGCCCAGCCGCACTTCGCCGCCGTGCTTGACGATGTCGTCGCGCATGGCGTTCAACAGGGTGTCCGATCCGCCCTCCAGGTAGCCGAGCTTTTCCTCGAACAGGCTGGCGCGCGAGGTGCCGATGCGGCGGATCCGGCTCCAGATCCAGGCCGCCGACAGGTTGCTGCTGTAGTCGTAGAACTTGTAGTCGAACAGGCGCCGCCACAATACTTCATAGGCTTCGGCGCCGACCCAGCGCCGGATCCAGCCGGTCGCCTCGACGTGGTCGAGCGCCTTCCAATCCTCGCGCTTGCGCTTGGTGGACAGGAAGGCGTGCAGGCCGTAGCGGAATTTGGCCGCCAGGCCCAATCCGCGGAATTTCAGCAGCGCCAGCGGGTTGCCCCAGGCCTGCAGGCGGTCCTGGTACCAGTAGCCCATCCTGGTGGCGTGCCAATGCATCTGGTCCGACAGGCCAAGCTCGCCCAGTAGCTGCAGGAAGGCCGTGTCCGAGATGCAGTGGAAATGGTAATAGCGCTCGATCGTCAGGCCCGAGAAATCGAAGCCGGCAGCCATGCCGCCGACCCGGTCGTCCGCCTCGAACACCACCGGCTGGTGACCGTCCCGCGCCAACTGGTAAGCGACCGCCAGCCCCATCGGCCCGGCGCCCAGCACCGCAATGCGTTGTCCCATGGTTCAGAACTCCAGTACGATTTTGCTGTACTGCGGGTCGTTGAAGGTCTCGTCGATCGCCTTCGCAAACGGGGTGCACGGCACGCCGAACATGCCGGGCCAGTCGGTCACTTCGAACGCGTCCCTGGCGCTCAGGGCGGTCAGCTGCTGGGTGGTGAACGGCGGGTTCTTGTCGAACCGGCCCCACAGCCAGATCAAGGCGTAGAACAGGCGGTAGGGAATCCTGGCGATCACGGCGCGGGCGCCGGTGGCGCGCTTGATCTGGCGGATGATGTCGATGTAGTCGACTTCCTCATGGCCGGAAATATTGTAGATGCCGTGGTCGATGTTGTTCTCGATGCAGCTGATGATGACATTGCAGAAGTCGCCCACGTAGAGCGGCTGGCGCATATAGCGTCCATGGCCCGGGATCGGGAAGACCGGCACCTTCTTCATGAAACGCGACAGCCAGCCCAGGTGCTTGCGGTCGAACCAGCCGAACATCAGGGTCGGGCGCAGGATCGGGCAGGCGATGCCGCTCGCCAGCACCATCTGCTCCTGCTCCTTCTTGGAATTGGTGTAGAAATCGTCGGCCACCGACATGACCACCGAGGAACTGATATGCACCAGCTGCGGCACCTGGTTGGCCTTGACCGCATCCAGGATCAGGCGGGTGGAGTCGACATTGTTGTGGACGAAGTCGCGGTAATCGTTGCCGCCGATCTGGGCCTGCAGCATGACCACCACGCCGGCGCCGGCAAAGTGGCGCTGCCAATCGCCCGGCTGGGCCAGATCGGCATATTCCACCGTGATGTCGGGCTGCACCTGCTTCAGCACCGCCAGGTTGGGACGGTGCTTGTCGAGTACCACGACGTCGGTATACCCCTTGGCCTTGAGCCGCGCCACCAGGTTTTGGCCAACCAGGCCGGCCCCGCCGGGGAGCAAAATTTTCTTGTTAATTTTCCCTACTCCTTAATTGTGCTGCGCCGCCGGCGCTTTGAGCTGCAACTGGCAGACCGGCCCCGCCGGTCCCTCGCCGCGCAGCGTCAGAATTTCCAGAGGCGCGGACGACAGGTAGCCGCGGTAGCCGGCTTCGCGCGCCACCTGGTGCTGGGCGGCGGCCGCCTCGTTCCAGGCCCAGCCACCGAGCGCATAGCCGGCCTGCTTGCCATCGGCGTCCAGGATGCGCACCACCCGCGGCACCGTTTTCCCGGCCGGCTCGTACAGCCAGCCGCTCACGCGCAGGAAGCGTGCATCGCCCTCGATCGTTTCGGCCAGTGCCAGCGCGCCGCGGCAAGGCGGTAGCGCCAGCGGCGCAAACGCTTTGCCCATGTCCGCCCGTGCGCCGCGATAAGGATACAGCCCGAACACCGAACGCTGCTGGTCGGCGACCGGCACGCTGGAATCGACCACCTCGGTGTCCGGCGCCACGCGGCCGATCTCGACCTGGTCCTTGATACGCAGTTCGACCGCCAGGGCGGCGACGGTGCGGCCAAACAGCTCGTCCGCGTTCGAATGCAGCGCCCGCAGCTGGTACGCCAGCATCAGCAGGGCCAGCACCGCGAACGCGCCCCAGGCGCGGCGGCGGCTGCGCTCTTGCAGCGCCAGCAGCGCAGGCGCATACAGGAGCGCCAGCGCGGCCCAGGCCATCAGGGCTGGCGTGGTGTAGCGTGGCGACAGCGCCTGGCTCAGGCCGAAAATCAGGCGCCCGCCCGCCGTACCGAACGCGGTGCCGCCGATGTAGGCGATGAAGCACAGCAGCGCCAGCGGCAAGGCGGACTGGCGCGGCTGGCGCAGGAAGCGGAAGGCGAAGCGGATGGCACTCGCCACCAGGAACAGGCCGGCCAGCATCGCCGCCAGCCGGCCAATTGCCTTGGCGCCGAAAGCGAAGTGGAATGGGCTGCCCAGGTAATTGAGCACATAGCCGGCGAACTTCAGCGGATGCTCGCGCAGCGACTGCGACAGGGAGCCGTGTCCGGCTGGCGCCGCATAGTCGTGGAAGTAGGCGAACAACACGAGCGCGGCCAGCAATGCCAGCACGCCCGTGCGCCGCGCGCCCTGGCGCGTCAGCAGGGCGTAGACGGCCATCAGCGGCAGGGCCAGCACGCCGTTCGCCATCGTGCCGGCGCTCAGCACGCCCAGCAGGCAGGCCAGCGCGAACACCGCTGCCCCGCCCTCGATGGCGCGGTACAGCGCGTACAGGGCCGCCAGCGGAACCAGTTGCGCCAGGATGAACTGGCTCTGGAAGCCCCAGGTCAGGTTTTCATGCTGGCTCCAGAAGAACAGCGCGCCAGCCAGGAAAGCGGCCAGCGCCGGCTTGTCGGCGGCCCGTCCGGGCGCCGCCTCGACCTGGCGCAGGATGCGCCAGAACAGCAAGGCGCCCAGCGCCACCAGGGTGTAGTTGACGGCGATCAGGAACCAGCCGGCGCCGTCGAACCAGCGCAGGTCGGCCCAGAAGAACAGGCGCGCCAGCACGATGCGGTGTTCATTATGCTGCGCCCACCAGACGTGCCAGTCGCCATTGGCGGCCGCGTCCAGGAAGTGCAGGTAGGAGCCCCACATGTCCCAGAACGGCACTGGCGAATAGTTGCGGCAGGCGCCGGCCAGCGCCAGCCCGATCATCAGCACCGCAAAGCAGGTGAAGAGCTTGCGCAGCAGCGGCGCACGCACCGACGCAGCGATGCCGCTCATATGTCCATCCGGTTGAAGATGGCGCGCGGCAGGTTGGCGATGACCAGCATGATCAGGGCCCATTTGCCGGGCGTGTAGAGCACCGGCTGGCCCTTGGCCGTGGCCGCCACGATCTGCGCCGCCACCGACTCGACGCTGGCCATGCCGCGCTGCGGCAGGTGCGCCGTCATCGGGGTGGCGGTCGGCCCCGGCTTGACCAGCACCACGTTCACCCCGCTCCCGGCCAGGCGATGTTGCAGGCCCTCGGCATAGCGCGTCAAGAGCCCCTTGGCGGCGCCGTAGACATAGTTGGATTTGCGGCCACGCTCACCGGCCACCGAGCCGAGGATGGTCAGGGTGCCGCGCCCGGCGCGCTGCATATGGCCGGCGAACGCTTCGGCGAACAGCGCCGGCGAAATGCCGTTGACCTGCAGAGCGTCGGCCGCCAGCGCCAGGTCGTCCTGGCAGGCGGCCTGGTCCGGCAGGGAACCGTGGGCGATCAGCACAATGTCCGGCACGCCGGCGGCGGCGATGGCGTCGACGCTGGCGCGGATCTGCTGCGGATCGCTGAAATTGGCCTGCAGCGCCTTGACCTGCGATCCCGGGCTGCGCACGCGCAGGTCGGCCGCCACCGCTTCGGTCTTTTCCAGGTTGCGGCCCAGCAGGGTCAGGGCGGCCGGCTGGCTGGCCGCCCACAGGCGGGCGCAGTGTTCGGCCATGGCCGAGGTGGCGCCAACGATCACGATGCTTTTCTTTTGCTCAGACACTTAATTCCCCATCAGGCGGCGCGACATCGCGGAACTGATGCCCGGGTCGCGGTACTGCGTAAATTCGGCGAGGCGCGGGTAGCCGGCCTCGAACAGTGCGCGCGGCATGCGCGCGTCTTTTGCCATGTAGATCCGGCCGCCGGCCTCGCCGACGATGGCGTCCAGCCGTTCGAACAGGCGCAGCGTGCGTTCGCCGCGGTTCGGAAAGTCCAGCGCCAGCGTCACGCCCGGCTGCGGGAAGCTCAGCATGCCGGGCGCCGGGCGCTCGCCGAAGGTCTTCAGCACCGCCAGGAAGGAGCCCTCGCCGCTGGCGGCGATCGCCTGCAGCATGGCCTGCACCGCGGCCCGCCCTACGGCGCGCGGCACCACGCTCTGGTACTGGTAAAAGCCCCGGGGGCCGTACATGCGGTTCCATTCGTGCAGGTTGTCGAGCGGGTAGAAATACTTCTCGTAATGCGCCAGCGCCTTGCCGGCGCGGCTTTTCTGCAGATTGAAATAAGCGCTGTTGAACGGCGCCAGCGAGAATTGGTTGACCAGCGAGACGGGCGGCACGAAGGGCATGCTGCGCGCCCGCGCGGGCGGGACGGCACGGCCGGCGGCGGCGCAGTGGTTGGCGCGCAGGAAAATGCCGCGCCCCTTGCCCGACAGGCAGTCGATCCACGACACCGTGTGCTCCCAGCCGGACTCGGAAGCGTCGGCCAGCTGGAAGAACTCGTCCAGGCTGGCGTACGGCAGGGTCTCCGTCTCCAGCCATGGGCCGGCCACGCGGCGCAGCTGGAGCTCGGCGGTGCTGATCACGCCGGTCAGGCCCAGGCCGCCGACCGTGGCGGCGAACCAGGCCGGTTCGTGCTGCGGGCCGCAGTCGATGCGGCGGCCGTCGGTGCGCAGCAGTTCCAGGCGGCGCACATGGTCGCCGAAGGAGCCCTGCGCATGGTGGTTCTTGCCGTGCACGTCGTTGGCGATGGCGCCGCCGACGGTGACCAGCTGGGTGCCCGGCGTGACCGGCAGCATCCAGCCGCGCGGCAGCGCCAGGCGCTGGATATCGCGCAGCAGCAGCCCGGCCTCGCAGCGCAGCAGGCCGCTGTCCTGGTCGAAGCTGATGAAGCGGTCCAGCCCGGTGGTGCGCCACAGCACACCGCCGGGATTCAGGCACACGTCGCCGTAGCTGCGCCCCATGCCATGCGCCAGACCCGGTCCGGCCGCCTGCAACTGGCGCGGCAACTGGGCGCGCTCGGCCAGCGGACGCAGCTCATGCTCCCACTGGCCCAGCCGTCCCCAGGACGACACCATTACCACGGCCACCCCGCCGTGCCCAGCGCCAGCACCGCGGCGAAGCAGGCGCCGGCCAGCAGGCTGGCCTTGTCCTTGACGGCAAATACCAGCGGGTCGTCGTGCATCAGGCCGCGATGCGCCTGCATCCACATCCAGCTGACCCAGAACAGCATCACCACCACCGCGCCCCACACGAATTCAGGCGTGCGGTACAGCATCTGCACGGCGGCGCTGTTCAAATACAGCGCCAGCACCACCAGCGCCGCATAGCCGGCGCCGACGCCCAGCATCTGGATCAGCGGCGCGTCCGTGGTGTAATAGCCGCGTCCGTGGGCTTTCTGCTTGCCGTGCAGGGCCTGCACCTGCAGCTCCGCATAGCGTTTGACAAAGGCCAGCGACAGGAACAGGAACGCCGAGAAGGCCAGCAGCCAGGGCGACAGCGGCATGTCCAGTGCGGCCGCGCCGGCAACGATGCGCAAGGTGTACAGCACCGCCAGCGCCAGGCAATCGACCAACAGCAGGCGCTTCAGGCCCCAGGAATAGGCGCAGGTCAGGGCGAAATAAGCCGCCAGCCAGGCGCAGAAAGCGTCGCCCACCTGCCATGCCACCGCCGCGCTGGCCAGCAGCAGCAGCGGCGCGCACAACACGCCCAGCCAGGCCGCCACCTGGCCGCTGGCGAAGGGGCGGTTGCGTTTGCGCGGATGCTGGCGGTCGCTTTCCAGGTCCAGCAGGTCATTCGCGATATACACCGAGGAGGCGCACAGGCTGAAGGCGATAAAGGCCAGCAGCAGCGGCAGCCAGTGCGCCGGGTCGGCGAACTGGTGGGAGGCGAACAGCGGCACCAGCAACAGCAGGTTCTTCAGCCACTGGTGCACGCGGAAGACGCGGCGCCAGGCGCTGAAGCCGGCCGGCGGCGCAGCAAACGCGCGCTCGATTTCGCAGCAGCCGGCCGCGCGCCGCGCCACGCCGGCGGGCGCATTGACCACCACGGCGCGGCGCGCGCTGCGCCACACCGGCAGGTCGGCCTGCGAATTGCCCGCGTAGTCGTAGCCGGCCTGGCCGAAGCGCGCCACCAGCGCCGCCGCCTTGTTCTCGCCGGACAGATTGCGCACGCCGTCGCTGGCCATGACTTCATCGAACACGCCCAGGTGCCCGGCGATGGCATTGGCGATCGACAGGTCGGAGGCGGTGCACAGGATCAGCTTGCGGCCGTCGCGGCGCTGCTGCCGCAGCCATTCCAGCAAGGCTTGGTTGTAGGGCAAGGAGGCGGCATCGAAATCGCTGCCCTGGGCCAGGCGGCGCTTCAGCACGGCCTTGCCGCGTGCCAGGAAATACGGGATGCGCAAGACCTCGACAGGGTTGTCCCGCAGCGCCCGCAACGCCGACTCGTGCAGCATGTCGGTATGGATCAGGGTGCCGTCCAGGTCGATGATCAGCGGCAGTGTGTTCATATATAAGCGATATGGTGCGCCGGCGTCTTGCCCCGCGCAGAAGGCAGGTCCCGGGCAGTCGCGGAGCGACCGGGCAGCTTACAGCAGGGCCAAGGGCAAGTCAAGGCAGCCCGCCCTTCAGGCATCCGGCAGCCGCAGGCGCGCCGTCAACCTGTGACTGACGTTGGGCAACTGCCCCTCGGGGCCATGCTGCGATGGGTCGATAGCCAAGTGAACGCCACCGGCATGGCGCCGCCGGCAACGATATCGCGCCGCACGGCCTGCGACCTGGAGGCCGGTATAGACCACGCCAGGCAACTATCCTCATCGCTGATGCGGCTGCCTGTGGCGCGCACCGAGCTGGCGCCTACGGCCGCGCCTGAGGGCAAACTGTCCGCCCCCCTGCTGCACAGATCACAACATTTTAGCCCGACTTCAACAGGGCCTTGGCAAATCGAAAAATCCTCTGCTATAATTGCGCGCCTTGGCCTGGTAGCTCAGTTGGTAGAGCAGAGGATTGAAAATCCTTGTGTCGGTGGTTCGATTCCGCCCCGGGCCACCAAGAATCCGAAAAAAGCCGACCCCTTGAGGTCGGCTTTTTTCATTGTTCGGGCCAGGCAGACACCCCTACTTCGCTCGAATATAATAGCGCCTGCGCGGCGGCAATGCTTTGGGCCTCTGCCAATAACCCAGCCCATTCAATAATGACAAAAACGCGCCGCGCCCAGCCCGTTATTCCGGCAGCCATTGCACTCCTGGCGATAATGTATGTCGCATGGCAGCTTATCGGCATTCGATTCGAAAATCACGACGACATTTATTTTCACCTGTATTCAAAAATATTTGCCGGGGATTTTTTCAAATTCGCCAAAGATACTGCGTATTTGCAGGCCAGGGCGCAGGCGTTTATCAATATGCCGCTGTTCCTGTGGATCAACAGCCTGCAAGCTTCGGCCTGGTTTGATGCCATCGGCATCCTGGTGTTTGTCTCGCTGTACGCGGCCATTATCTGTTTCCTGTCGTGCCTTGCGGGACGCTCAAACGCCCTGATTCTGGCTGCCGCGACGGCCTTGCTTTTCCCGCTGCATTACTATTTCACCTTCCCGCAGGGATATCCCGTGATGGGCCCTTACGGACTGGCCCTGGGCATGCTTGCGGCGACCTTGCTCGCCTCCCATCTGAAACGGCCTGACGGCCGGAAACTTGTTGCGTCGGCGATCATGTTCACCATTTCGCTGTGGGGGCCGGAATATAACTTCATCCTGCACCCTATTTTCCTGCTGCTTGCCTGGTTTGCCGCAGCGCCCGACAAGCGTGTTAAAAAACTGTGCCTCCTGGCCTGGCCCTATCTGCTTGGCTTGCTGTTATCCGTCGGCGCCTACCTCGCATTTTCCATCATGGCGCGCAATACCGGCGGCGACTCCTACGGCCGGGTATCGCCCGGTTTTGATGCCGCGGCCTGGATGAGCACCTTCCTGGTGCTGCAGGAAAAGGCCTTCCTGCCGCTTGGACTGCTCAAGGGCATCAAGATTGCCGGCGCCTCGGCGCAAGGTGTGCCGCAGCTTCCCGCTGAATTCAGCTATGCGACGATGCTGGGCCTGGCAGGTGATTGGCGTGCCGTGGCCATTGCATTGTTGGCGTTCCTGCCGGTCTCGGCCGCCCTGCTCCATTTTCAGAATCTCAACAAACGAACGCTGGCGTTGACGGCAGCCGTGCTGCTGGCGATCGGCACCATTCCGGCGGCGATCGTTTCCGCCTCCGCGCACTACCAGAAAATTGTCCTGGCCGGATGGCTGCATGGCCATTTGCTGACCTTCTATTCCCACCTTGGCCTGTCCGGCTTGCTATTCCTGTTGTGCGCGGCCATCAGCAATCGCTTCCAGGCGCGCGTGCGCTCGATGGTGGTCGTGGCATTGGCTGTTGTACTCGCGGCGTACGCGACGCTGACCTTCATCTACAACAACGCCAACCGCCAGGCCATGATGGCGAACAAGCAAAAGTGGCAGGCAATGGAACTGCTGGTCTCCCACGTTCGCACGGCGCGGCCCGATCTCTTGAACCGCACATTCCACGCCCCCGCCTTCTGGACCGCTACCGGGGTCAGTTCGATACCGGGCGATGATGCCGCGACTGGCGCCAATTATTGGACCCAATATTCCGCGACCGTGCTTGGGCAAAAACTCTTGTTTGCGAGCGACGGCCTTGCGCCAGGCCAGGACGGGGTCGAGGTCGCGTACGTCGCGACGCCGGGCGGCAATCCCGTCGTCTACATTGAGGAACGCGCCGAGGGCGGCGGCAGGCGCACCTTGCTGTCATCGCAAGCGGTGGCCGGTGTATTGCTGGATTCCAGCAATGGCTTGCCGCTGCAGCAGATCGGGCTTAGTGACTGGACCTGCGGTAGCGATTGCACCGTCCGTCTCGGCAATCAAATGCCGCTACCGGCGCCGGGCTTCAGGCCCGACTATGCGGGACCGCGCAACGTCGTGTCGCAATTCCTGATGGCGCGCTACGCGGGCTATGGCAAGTCGCTGGCAAGCGCCAAGGATGCGCTGCCGCTCCAGGTGGACAGCTGGGGCCCGCAGGAAAGCACTGCGGGGGCGATTCCCAACCTGCAGCTGGACGGCAATGCAGGGCTCTGGATCAAACTGCGCCAACCGCCGCAGCCAGGCAATTGGCGGGTGAGCGTAGATGGCGTTCCAGCAAACAATACCAATGTGGCGGCCGACCTGATGACGGCATCGATTGATCCCAAAGTCTTCCTGACGCCTGGCAAAAAAGTCGTCACCATTTATAACGTCGCAGATGGCTCGGCCTCGATCGTCGGGGATTTTGTGGTCCGGGCAAAATAGGAGTCCAGGTTTGTCAGCAGCTAACACTAAAAAAATAGCCATCCTGCAGTCCAATTACATCCCCTGGAAGGGCTATTTCGACATGATCGCCGCAGTGGATGAGTTCATCCTCTACGACGATATGCAATACACGCGCCGCGATTGGCGCAACCGGAACCAGATCAAGACCCCGCAAGGCCTGCAGTGGCTTACCGTCCCGGTCCAGGTCAAGGGGAAATACCACCAAAAGATCCGCGAGACCGAAATCGACGGTACGGATTGGGCCGGCGCACATTGGAAAGCGCTGGCGCAGAATTATCGGCGCGCGCCGCATTTTGAAGAGATCGCCGGATGGCTCGCGCCGATTTATCTTGCCGAGAATTTCTCGCATATCTCGCAATTGAACCGCCGGCTGATTGAAGCCGTCTGCAACTATCTCTCGATCAAAACGGTCATTTCCACCTCATGGGATTACGATCTGGTCGAAGGCAGGACAGAACGGCTCGCCGAGCTCTGCGCCCAAGCCGGCGGCACCGAATATATTTCGGGCCCATCCGCCAAGGATTACATCGAGCCTGAAGTGTTCGCAGGCAAGGACATCAAATTGAGCTGGTTCGACTATGCCGGCTATCCGGAATATCAGCAGTTATGGGGCGAATTCACCCATGGCGTCAGCATTCTGGACCTGTTGTTCAACTGTGGCAAAGATTCACCGCGTTTTATGAGATTCGTCAAATGAAATTGTCTATTGTTGCGACGCTGTACCGGTCCGCGCCCTACATCCAGGAGTTCTATGAGCGCAGCTGCACCGCGGCGCGCGAGCTGGCCGGGGAGGACTTCGAGATCATCCTCGTCAATGACGGATCGCCAGACGATAGCGTAGACCTGGCGATCGCACTGCATCAGCGCGACCCGCGGGTCGTGGTGGTGGATTTGTCGCGCAATTTCGGGCACCACAAGGCCATGATGACGGGACTGGCCGCCGCCAGCGGCGAACGCGTGTTCCTGATCGACAGCGATCTTGAAGAGGAGCCTGAATGGCTGCTCACATTCAACCGGCAGATGCAGGATGAGCGCGCTGATGTCGTCTACGGCGTCCAGGAAAAACGCAAGGGCGGCATGATGGAACGCGTGACCGGAAGCATTTTCTACAAGGTATTCCGCGCCTTGACAGGCATTAACCAGCCCGACAACATCGTCACCGCTCGCCTCATGAGCCGGCAATACGTGCAAGCTTTGCTGAGCCATCAGGAACGTGAACTCAACATTGGTGGCCTATGGATCATCACCGGCTTTAAACAGGCAACGCAAGTCGTTCGCAAACACTCGAGCAGCCCGACGACGTACACCCTGTCCCACAAGATCAGCCACCTGGTCAACGCGATCACCTCGTTCAGCAGCCTGCCGCTTGTGTACACCTTCTATACAGGGCTGCTGATCTCGCTTTCCGCCTTGTTCTTCATTGCCTACCTGGTGGTGCGCTATTTTATTTTTTCTCCGCCAAGCGGATACACCTCCTTGATTGCTTCAGTCTGGCTTTTCTCGGGGCTGATCATTTTCTTTGTCGGCGTGCAGGGCATCTATATTTCCAAGATTTTCTCGGAAGTGAAACAGCGCCCCTACACCATCGTGCGGCAAATCCACCGAAAAACCACTGGAACGGACTAAGCGCATGAAGCCGCCTGCCAGCCTCCCCCCCGAAGCCCATTATGGCGTCCTGTTGCGGGACCAGCCCGCGTGCGAGCTCGATGAGATCGCCGACCAGATCCGCCGGCTTGGCTACGCGGTAGTCGATTCCGGCTATTCTGCCGCGGAGTTGAACCGCCTGTCCGCTGCCTTCAACCAAACACGGCAGCAGTATGTGCAGGCATGGGGGGCCGACCGCCTGCGCAACATCAACGAACTGCACACGATCCGCGCGCCGCTGACGCAAGCCGATCCTGCCTTCCTGGAGCTGGCAGGCAACCCAAGGATTTTGGACGTGCTCGGCCGGCTGATCGTCGGCAAGTTCATCTTGAATCAGCAAAATGGCATCATCAATCCGCCAGGCGAAACCTACAACCAGGCCGCCTGGCATCGCGACCTGCCGTATCAGCATTTTGTTTCCAGCAGCCCGCTCGCGCTCAATGCACTGTTTTGCCTGGACGATTTCACGCGGGAGAACGGCTCTACGTTTGTACTGCCCGCCACGCACAAGTCAATCAATTATCCGTCCGCCGCCTATATCGAGAAGCACGCGGTGCAGCTGGAGGCGAAGGCCGGTCAATATCTCCTGCTGGACTGCATGATGTTCCACAGCGGCGGATTCAACCGCACGCACAAAGAGCGGCGTGCCGTCAACCATGTCTACACAATCCCGTACTTCAAGCAACAGATCAAGCTCGCTGGCCTCATGCATCATCATGAATTGACGCCCGCCCAGCGCGAACTCTTTGGCTTCGGATATCAGGAGCCCGTGACGATCGAACAGTATTTAGAGAATAGAAAGGCACCATGAAGAAACGATTGGTAATCTTTGGCTACGGTGACATGGCGCAACTAGCGCACTACTACTTCAGCACCGCGTCCGCTTACGAGGTTGTCGCCTTTACCGTCGACGCCAGCTATCTCAAGGAAGCCAGCTTTTGCGGCTTGCCGGTTGTCGCGTTCGAAGACGTCGAGCGGATGTATCCGCCAGCATCCCATGACTGCTTTGTCGCACTGGGCTATTCAAAGGTGAACGCGGTCCGCAAGGAAAAATTCCTGGCGGCCAAAGAGAAGGGCTTTAGTCTCGCCAGTTTCATCAGTTCCCGCGCCACGCTCCTCAACGATGGACAGGTCGGCGAGAACTGTTTCATCTTTGAAGACAATACCATCCAGCCCTTTGTGACGATCGGCAATAACGTGACGCTCTGGAGCGGCAACCATATCGGCCATCACTCGGTCATACATGACCACACATTCATCGCATCGCACGCGGTGATCTCTGGCCGCGTTGAAATTGGCGAGCAATGTTTCATCGGTGTGAACGCCACGCTGCGCGACCATATCAAGGTGGGTGAGCGCTGCGTGATCGGCGCGGGCGCCCTGCTCCTTGGCGATGCCGAACCCGACGGCGTGTATATCGGCACGGCCACCGAGCGCTCCCGCGTCCCGAGTTCCAGATTGAGGGCCATATGAACCAATCCTGGGAAAAGCTGGGCAGGATTTATGTTCCGGAAACCGCTGGCCGGCATCCGAAACTCCGCTCGCATGCGGCAAACCCGCTGCCGGTGCACCTGGAAGGCGATGTCTATCGGGTATTCTTCAGTGGCCGCGACGAACAGAACCGCTCCTCCGTGGGAGCGGTGGATATTGACATCCTTCAGCGCAAGGTCGTGCAGGAACATGCCCTGCCCTTTTTCGAGCATGGTCCGGAAGGCAGCTTTTTCGCGGATGGGGTAAGCATTGGCAACTGCTACGATGTGGACGGCGAGCGTTACATGCTGTTCATGGGATGGCAAACTCCTGCGGGCGGTCATTGGCGCGGCGATATCGGTCGCCTGCGGGTCAAGCCGGACCTCACGCTGGAACTGGCAAGCCCTAAACCTTTCATGGCAAGCAACGCCATTGATCCGGTCAGCCTATCGTATCCCTGGGTCCAGGCCAGGCCGCAGGGCGGCTTCGATATGTGGTACGGGTCGACACTGGCCTGGGATGCCGGCAATGGCGAGATGCTGCACATAATCCAGCATGCCGATTCGCTGGACGGCGAGCGCTGGAACCGGAACGGCCTGGCAGTGCCGTACGCGCTGGGCAAGGCCCAGGCATTTTCGCGGCCGACCGTCGCCATGGATGCGAACGGCACTTACCAGATGTGGTTCTCGTATCGCAGCGGCACCGGTGAAACGTATCGCATCGGCTACGCCAGCTCCAGCGACGGAAAGGCTTGGCAACTGGGGTTGTCCAAGGCGGGCATCGCTGTCTCGCCCGACGGCTGGGACGCTGAAATGATCGAGTATCCATTTGTCTTCGATCACGCGGGTCAACGCTATATGCTGTACAACGGCAACGGGTTCGGCAAGACGGGATTTGGCCTGGCAGTGCTGCAGAACGCAGCATCGGCTTTTTGACTGTAGAAGAAAATGTTACGGCAATTTTTTAGCTATGCCCTGGTCGGGGCACTGACCAATCTTGCAGGTTATATGCTTTACCTGCTCCTGACCTACCTGTGGGGAGCACCCAAGCTGACGATGACGCTGCTGTATGCGGTCGGCGCATTAAGCAGCTTTTTTGCCAATCGCCGCTTCACGTTTCGCCACCACGGCCATATCGGCGCGGCAGGCGCCCGCTACCTGCTGGTACAACTGTCGGGCTACTTGCTGAATTTGATTTTCCTGGTGGTATTCGTGGACTGGCTGGGTTTTCCTCATCAATTTGTACAAGCGGTAGCAATCGTCGTGATCGCTATCTACCTATTTATCCTGTCGCGATTTTTTGTATTCGCGCACAAGCAGCCTGCAGTGGAGTAGAGCGCCGTGAAAGTATGTCTGAATTGCGGGAAGGGTTTTTCGTCGGACGGCTGGGTATGCCCTTCGTGCGGCCACGAACCTGCTCGGATGAACAATATTGTGGCCCATGCAGCCGGGTTCGCCAATGGCGGCGGCGGGTTCAAGCCGGAATATTTTGCGGAACTGGCCAAGGCCGAAGCCGGCAGCTTCTGGTTTCGGGCGCGCAATGAGGTCATCCTCTGGGCCCTTAAAACCTATATGCCGAATGCGCACAACTTCCTGGAAGTTGGCTGCGGCACGGGCTTTGTACTGTCCGGCATCGCAAGCGCACATCCCGCCATCCAATTGAGCGGCAGCGAAATTTTCCTGGCCGGCTTATCCCACGCCAAGGAACGGGTACCCGCCGCACAGTTCATGCAGATGGATGCACGCCATGTGCCCTATGCCGACGAATTCGACGCCATCGGTGCCTTTGACGTACTGGAACATATTGAAGAAGATGATGCCGTGCTTGCACAGCTACACAGGGGATTGAAAGCGGGCGGGCTGCTGTTGCTGACTGTTCCGCAGCATCGCTGGCTGTGGAGCGCCGCCGATGAATACGCCTGCCATGTACGGCGCTACTCAGCCCGGGAAATTGAAGACAAGGTCCGGGCAGGCGGCTTCGAACTGGTAAGAAGTACCTCATTCATTACCGCTTTGCTGCCCGCGATGATGCTTTCGCGGCAGCTTCAGAAACGAAACAAGGCCGCCTTCAACCCGGATGATGAACTCAAAATCAATCCGGTGCTGAATCAAGCATTTTACGCATTGACCATGATGGAGTTTGCGGGAATCAGGCTCGGGTTGAATTACCCGGTCGGCGGTTCCAGGCTCATTGTGGCACGAAAGGATAAATAGCCAGATGAAAAAAATAAGCGACCACATCCCGTTCAACTGGCCGCACATGACGGGCAAGGAGCTGTACTACATCGCCGAGGCCCACTTCAATGGGAGCCTGGCAGGCGACGGGCCGTTTACCAAGCGCTGCCACACCTGGCTGGAACAGCGGACCGGCTGCAGCAAGGCGCTGCTGACCCATTCCTGCACCGCGGCGCTCGAGATGGCGGCCTTGTTGCTGGACATTCAGCCGGGCGACGAAATCATCATGCCGTCGTATACCTTCGTCTCGACCGCCAACGCCTTCGTCCTGCGCGGCGGGGTGCCCGTGTTTGTCGACATCCGCCAGGACACGCTCAACCTCGACGAGCGCCTGATCGAGTCGGCCATCACGGCACGCACCAAGGCGATCGTGCCGGTGCATTACGCCGGGGTCGCCTGCGAGATGGATGCCATCATGGGCATCGCCCGCCGGCATGGTTTGCGCGTGGTTGAAGACGCGGCCCAGGGTGTCATGGCGAGCTATAAGGGCAAGGCGCTGGGCAGCATTGGCGACCTGGGCGCCTACAGCTTCCATGAAACCAAGAACGTGATCTCCGGCGAGGGCGGCGCCTTGCTCGTCAACGATCCCGCCCTCGCGCTGCGGGCGGAAATCATCCGCGAAAAAGGCACCGACCGCAGCCGCTTCTTCCGCGGCGAAGTCGACAAATATACCTGGCAAGAGGTGGGCTCGTCCTTCCTGCCAGGCGAGCTGATCGCAGCTTTCCTGTCGGCGCAGCTGGAAGAAGCGGACCGCATCACCAGCGAGCGGCTGGCAAGCTGGCAACGCTATCATGAACTGCTCGCACCGCTGGAGGCGAGCGGCATGTTGCGGCGGCCGATCGTGCCGGGAGAATGCCAGCACAACGCGCATATGTATTACGTCTTGCTGGGGCCGGACATCAGCCGCGATACCGTGCTCGAGGCCTTCCGGCGCAGCGATATCAAATCGGTGTTCCACTACGTGCCGCTGCACTCATCGCCAGCTGGCTTGCGCTACGGCCGGGCGCACGGCGACTTGACGGTCACCAACGAGCAGTCCGAACGGCTGGTCCGGCTGCCGCTGTGGGTTGGCATGTCGAAGGAACAGCAGGACCGCGTCGTCGAGGTCCTGCACCGCACGACCCGCTGAGCCGGCAGCGTCCGCATCCCCGATTCAGCCCGCCCTGCTTCGCCCAGGGCGGGCTATCCATTAGTTCACTTCGACCAGCACATCCTCGACTTGGACGGCAGCGGTATCGCGCGCCGAGACATACAGCAAGCCCTCGCTCGCCCCGAATGGAATCGGAATGTTTTCCGTGAAAGATACGCCCTTCACCCGACACGGAACCAGACGGTAGTACGGCGGGCCCTTATCCCAGTTGATCTGCGCAATCAGGAATCCCTGCTCCGACGTGCATTGGAAGTGGGCGCTATAGCGTGCCTGCTTGGCACGCAGTGTGCGGACCGGCGCGACCTGCGGACTTTGCGTGGCGGTGAGCCCAGCTTCAGGGAAGGGCAGCGGCAAGCCGTCTGCGCGCGGCTCCATTTGCCGCGCCGTCCGAGAATCGAATACCGTGCGGTAAAGCTCGGGGCTGTCGCTCAAGCGATAGAGCAGGAAAGGGCCCTCCTGTGCAACCACCGATCCATATTTTGCCACGTGGTTACGCAGCAGCACTTGCGGCGAATCGGCAACCCTCATATCCGCCATGCTTAAAATGGCGAAATCCACTTTTTCTTGTGCGAGGAAATCCGCCATCGCTTGCTGGTCCTTCAACGCAGCATAGCGCGCATCGCGATCGGGCGAGTAGAAATTGGCATACACGGGCGTGCCGTGAAGGCCCGCACCGTATGGCGCGTCAGGCGGATAGAATACCCGCGCCCCGGTGGCCAACTGATTGACCTTTTCCGTCAGCACGGCCGCCGGCGCAAACATGCGTATGAATTCCTGCTTTCCCGCTTGCGTATATGCGTTTCCGGCGGGTTGGCTCGTCAGCCACGAGATCTTCGAAAAGACGGCGAAATTCAAGACGATAATCAGCAAGGCCAGCGCCTGGACCGCCCGTTGGACTTTGCGGTTCTTGCCCATGAACAGCGCGGCGAACAGGATGCCGGCGAACGGCATCACCGGGAACAGGTAGCGCCAGTACTGACTGGCGGAGAACATGGCCAGGCCGAAACCGAATAGCGGCAGCAACGCGAGCCGCAGCACCGCTGGAACGCTGGCACGCCATATCGCAAGCAATGCCAGGGGCAGCAGCACAAGATACTGCCATCCGGCCACATAGTTGCCACTCTCCAGAAACTCCGAAGTCTTGAAGAATAGCCGCACATAGCTCGTCAAGCTGAATCCGTGAACCCAGCGCTGGTCGCTGAAGTTGGCGACGGGAGCAAACGGCGACTTGAAAACAGCGTTATACAGGGGGAACAAGGGATTGCCGGTAATCCGCCAGGCGACCGCATATGAATGCAGCGCCACAAAGGCCAGTACCGCCACGATGGCCAGCGCAGGCCATGTCAGTTGCGCAGCTGGGGTCCGCATGGCGCCCCGCTGCCCCCATACACGCAGGGCAAGGGCAGCCATAATGGTCGCGCCAAACACCGCCCCGGGCAGCTTGATCGCGGCGCAGAGGGCGGCGCACGCCAGGACTCCCAGCACCTGCTGGGCGCGCCATCCTCCTGCAGTCTCAAACACCAGGTGCAGGCCCGCCAGGCCTACCACCGCCAGCAATAATTCCGCCTGCATCGACAGCAACAGCGCCCCCAGCATCGGCGTGCTTGCCAACAATACAACGAGCAGCCATTGCACCCTTACCGGCACGTGCAAGCGGTGCAGTATGCGAACAAACAGCAGCAGCAGCAGCAACGCCAGCGTGAGATTCGTGGCGCTTCGGGTGTCCGCGCCGGCCATCAGGGACAAGCCGGCATACAGCAAGTCAGCCGCAAACGGGGCAACCGACCATACCTGGGCCCGGACATCGAACAAGGCACGCTGTTCCGTCAGCAATTCCGTCCAAAGCCGCAGGTGGTAGGCATGGTCATCAAATGAAACGCTTGGCAGGACCGCCCAGCGCAAGGCCCAGCCGATGGATGCGATGCCGATGGCCCATTGCCAGAATGGGAGCGAGCGCATCCAGCCATGCAAGCCCAGCATTCGCTGCCGCATGTCCGTAACCGTTTGCGCGGGCAAGCTGCGCATGCCGAGGATTGGCAGCAGGCAAAGCCCGAGGTACATGCCGCGCTGGTTGACTGGATAATGCAGCATGACGCCCAAGACAGCGAGCCAGATAGCGAACCCGAGCAGGATCGCTTCCGATAGCTTGACATCGGTATTTTTCCCGCTTGAACAGCACCAGCGCAGCACGATGGCGCCCGTGCACCAGGCAAGCGCAAGCCAGGACGTCACGATCGAAATTTCGACCAGGCCTACACCGCCGGCAAGGTAGAGCAAGGCCAGGCCCAACAAACCCATGTGGGCAAAGCGGGGGATCCATATGCGCAGCAGCAGGGCGCACAGCCATACGCCGGCCAGCCACACCAGGGCGTCACTGACGGCAGGCTTGAGGCCGCCCAGGATGCCGAGCGGGGCAAGCGGTGTGAAGAGTGCACACATACTCCCGATCACAGATAAGCCCAGCAAGCCCAAGAGGGCATTCAACTTCGTTCCCGTGAAATTCATTTTCTTATTTTGTCCAATTGAGGCATGCGACCGACTGCTTCCGACTTGCGGCGTCGGCCAATCAAGGGAAGACCGGGCGGCAAGCAGGCGCCCGGCGCGTGGCCGTGCTGTCAGGCGTGCGCCCTTGCGCACATTATTTATAGATCCAATGCTTGCTCAAATAAAAGCCATTTACTGCAACGAGCGGCAAGGATAGCACCTTCCCCAACACCGGCATGTCCAGCCAATAATGAAACGCCGATACACACAACATGGTCAGCAGATAGTTGGCGAATACCACGCCCAGGTAACGCACGAATGTCGCATGCGAGTAGCCGGTGCGGAACGTCAGGCGCGAATGCAGCAGGAAATTGGCAGCCAGGCCTGCGAGAAAACCCGCGTTGGCGGCAAGCATGAAATGCACGCCGAGCAGGCCCAGGATTTTCATCAGGCCCACATCGATCACCGCACTGGTGACCCCCACCAGTAAATAGACGACAAATTGGTTCATGCTTCCCATCCGACTGGCGACACGCCATTAAGCACGGTGAATGCGCCGGCGCGGGACGGAAGCAATATCGTAAGAGATAAAGGCCAGGATCAGCTGCAGCCCCATCAGGGCCGGCAGCGCGGCCAGCATGACTGTGCCGGCCGGCGTGGGCAAGCCGGTCTGCGCCGAATGCGCCCAATGGTAGATGCCGTAGACCATGCCAAAACCGAGCAGCCCGAGCCCGAACGGTAACTCGATCGACGCCAGCGACATATCGCGCAGATAGTAATTGTAAAAAATTCGCTTGGAAAAATTCCGGATATGCTTTGCCAAAAACTCGCCAATGATCTTGGAAATCTTCAGGTTGCTGACTTCATCGCCGTAAACGGCTTCCATCGGTACGTCGATCGCCACCGCGCGCAGGGTATTTAACCTGAACAGGATGTCGGTCTCGAAGAAGTAACGCCGGCTGATCTTATGGAATGGTAAGTGGCGCGCCACGTTGGCGTGGATGGCGGTGTAGCCGTTGGTGGGATCGAACAGGTTCCAGTAACCAGACGAGAGCTTGCACATCAGCGACAGCACCGCATTGCCGAACAGGCGCAGCTTGGGCATGGCGCGGACTTTTTCCAGATCGAAAAAGCGGTTGCCCTTCGTATAATCAGCCTCGCCGTTGACAATCGGCGCCACGAAATCCGGAATCAGGGCCGGATCCATTTGGCCATCGCTGTCGATTTTGACCATGATCCCCATGCCATCATCGATGGCGGCCTTGTAGCCGGTCATGACGGCGCCGCCGACGCCTTGATTTTCAGCGTGCCTTACGACTGTTACTCGCGGATCCTGGCAATGCTGTTCGACATAGGCGCCGGATTGGTCGGGACAGCAATCGTCGACGACATAAATCCGCTTGACTTCCGGACCGATGGCCGCGACCACGCCCAAGATATGATTGCGCGCCTTGAAGGTCGGTATGACGACTGCGATGTCAGAGTTTTTTCCCATGAATTGCTTTGCACTATGGCATGTAAATTTTTTAAGTTTAGTTCAATCGCCAGCGCCATGCAATCAAGCTGGTTCTGGCACGGCTTTCCCTGCGGGCAGAAAATCGCCGATCTTTTTACCCCATTGGATGCAGGGTTTCTCCACCAGATACCACGACAGCGCGCCGCAGCCGGCAGCCAGCGGCAAGGCGAGCAGCCAGTTGCCGCGCGCCCCCATGTCGGGTAAGGCGGCATGCACCAGTTGCTGCATCGGCCAGCCGAACAGATAAATGCCATACGAATAATCGCCAGGCAGGCGCAGGCGGCGCACGAGCGGCGTACTCGATAAGCAAATGGCAGCGGCAAAGATCGCCGCACAGCAAAGGTAGGGCAGCGCCGGCGTGCTGCGGGCGAGATAGGCTGCGATCGCCAGTCCCAGCACGGTAAACGGGTTCAGGACCACCTGCTTCTTCCAGTTCGCCAGCAGCGCTCCCAAGGCAAAGAAAGTGAACATGGGCACCGATTCCGGCGGCATGCGCAATACCGCAACGGCTCTCGGTTCAAGCAGCAGCAGCGTAACGACCCCCACCGTAGCGAGGGAAAATACGATCTTGCTGCGCGTCAGGCCCAGCCCGGCGGCGATGGCCAAGCCCAAATAGCAGAGCATTTCCATGGGAATGGTCCAGATCGACCCATTCACCCCGTGCTCGGGCGCATTGTCGAACACGCCAGGCAGCAGGTAACTGGAGTGGAGCAGCGCGTTCCGGCTGACATAGGCCAGCGTCTCGCGGCTGCTCAGATAACTGCCGGCTGGCAAGGTCGAAAGCAACGGCCCCATCACATAGGCGGACAGCAGCAGCACCACGAGCAAGGCTGGGAAGACGCGCGCAATACGCGCTGCGATGAACCGGCCGAGGCCGGCGTTCCGGAGCAGGCTGTTGGTGACAACGAGTCCACTGAGCAGGAAAAAGAATTTCACCGCCAGCGAACCGGAATACTCGAAATGCATCAGGTCCATCACCGGATCGTGCGCGCCCCGGTCGCCCGAAATGACTGCCGCGTGGCCCACGATTACCGCGGCCGCCGCAATCAGGCGCAGTAGATCGAAGTTGTTATTTTCGCGTTTGAGGACGTCGTTCAGGGTCATGTCGTTACCATTGGCGATGTTGCCCTTGCCGGGCGTGGACGGGCGCAGCCTGCGCGCGGCTTTACAGATGGGGGATCAGGTCGGTCAGACGGTCGATCGGCAGTGCCGGTCCCGGCATGCCATCGCTGCCGAAATAAAACAGCTTGCTCAGGCCGGCCGCCTGGCCGGCTTGGGCGTCGGACGCCTTGTCGCCCACCATCAGCGAACGCGGCAGGTCGATATCGAGGTCGCGCGCCGCGCGCAGCAGCATGCCCGGGCCCGGCTTGCGGTCGGCGCTGTCCTGCCGGTAGGCGCCGATGCCATGCTCGGGGTGATGCGGGCAGAAGTAGACGGCATCCAGGGCGCCGCCATGCGCGGCGAACTGTTGGCCGACCCAGTCCATCAAGACATGGAAATCGTCTTCCGAGTAATAGCCGCGGCCAATGCCGGCCTGGTTGGTGACCACCACCACCAGGTAGCCGGCCTGCTTGGCGGCGGCGACCAGCTCGAAAATGCCGTCGATAAAATCGAAGTTTTCCTTTTGATACACGTAGGCGTGATCGACATTGATCACGCCATCGCGGTCAAGGAACAGTGCGGGACGGGCCATCGCTCAGCGTCCTGCCAGTTCGGTCTGGGCGCGGGCGAAATCTTCCGGCACGCCGATGTCGATGAAATGACCGGCCGTGGCGAACAAGTCGAAGGACCGGCGCGCCAGTTCCGGCATCAGGTAGTCGGTCTCCAGCGAAAACGCCTGCTGCAGCGCGAAGCCGTCCAGCTGGCCGCGGTTCAGCACATAGGTGCCGCCGTTGATCAGGCCCGGTCCGCCGGCCCCTTTTTCCGCGAAGCCGGTGACCCGCGCACCGTCGGTTTGCAGGCGGCCGTAGCGCGCCGTGTCGGGCACTTCGCGGCCGACGATGATCGGTTCGCGCCGGCGTTGCCACTGGCTTTCCACCGCATCGATTTCAAGGTCGAGGTAGGTGTCGCCGTTGAACACGAAGACGTGGTCCTGGCGGCACTCGGCCATGGCCAGGCGCACTGCGCCGCCGGTGCCCAGCGGCGCCTCTTCCACCGTATAGACCAGTTCCATGCCGGCGTGGCGGGCGCCGAAATGGCCGCTGATCTTTTCCGCCATATAGCCGAGCGAGAGTACCACGCGCGTGAAACCCTTGGCGGCCAGGGAGCCGAGCAGGATTTCCAGGAAAGGCCGACCGGCGATCGGCGCCATCGGTTTCGGCAGGTCCGGCACGGCTTGCCGCAGGCGGGTGCCGAACCCGCCCGCCAGGATGATGGCTTCCATTACTGCGGTGGCGTAAACAAGGCGTTTTCGATCAGGCCGCACAGGATGTGGCCCAGCACCAGGTGGCCTTCCTGGATTTTCGGCGTGTCGGCCGATGGCACTTCGAAGGTGAAGTCGCACATCGCGCGCATCGGACCGCCGCGATTGCCGGTCAGGCCGATGCAGATCAGGCCGCGGCTGCGCGCTTCGGTCAGCGCCGCCAGGATATTCGGCGATTTGCCGGAAGTTGAATAGGCGATGAAGACGTCGCCCTTGTTGCCGTGCGCCTGCACCTGGCGCGAGAACAGCTTTTCGTAGCCGTAGTCGTTGCCGATGGCCGTCAGGATCGAGGTGTCGGTGGTCAAGGCGATGGCTGGCAGACCCGGGCGGTCGAAGGCGAAGCGGCTGACGAATTCGCCGGCGATGTGCTGGGCGTCGGCGGCGCTGCCGCCGTTACCGGCCAGCAGCAGCTTGCCGCCGGCCTGCATGCAAGCGATGCAGGCTGCCGCGGCGTCGGCCATGGTGGTGTGCAGGTTCTGGTCGGCCAGCATGGCCGCCATCACGCGCTGCGCTTCGGCGATCTGGGCGTTGATATAGTCTTTCATTAGATTCTCCATGCTTGTGCTGCGTGTTTGGTGAAGTGGCAGTTGCTGACCTGCCCGTCGAATTGTTTCAGGGTGCGTATCACATCCATGCGCTTGTCCGGCGGCACGAAGAACATCATGAAGCCGCCGCCGCCGGCACCGGACACCTTGCCGGCCAGGGCGCCCGCCGCGACCGCGGCGTTGTAGATGTCCTCGATGTGCGAGTTCGACACGGTATTGGCCGAGCGCTTCTTGCTTTCCCAGCCGTCGCGCATGGAGGCCACGATGCCGTCGAAGTCGCCGCGCAGCAGGCATTCCTTCATGATCAGCGCTTCGCGTTTGATGCCGTGCATCGCTTCCATCCGGTCGGCCAGGCCCGCTTCCACATTGCGGCTCTGGTCGGCGATGATCTTGGCCGATTCGCGCGACACGCCGGTGTAGAACAGCACCAGCGACGCTTCCAGTTCGCACAGGATCCACGGCTTGACGCGCAGCGGATTGACCACCGTGCGGTCGGCGTAGAACTCCATGAAGTTGAAGCCGCCGAACGTGGCCGAATACTGGTCCTGGCGTCCGCCCTGCAGGCCGCAGTCGACGCGTTCGATCTTGTACGCCAATTGGGCGATCGTGTAGTCGTCCAGCGGCAGGTTGAGCAGCTCGACGAAGGCGCGGATCATGGTCACCACCAGGGTCGACGACGATCCCAGGCCGGAGCCGGCCGGCGCATCGCAGAACGTGCTCAGTTCCAGCGCGATCGGCACACCGTCGTGGTAGGCGCCGATCATCTCGTTATACACGGCCTTGTGCAGGTCGAGCTGGCCGTTCAGGGCCAGCGGATAGGCCAGCTCCTGGGTAGTCTCGGCCTGCTGGTCGGTCGCCACGAAGCGCAGCAGCGGTTCCTCGAGCGTCTTGATGACCGCATAGGCATAGCGGTCGATGGTGGCGTTCAGTACCTGGCCGCCGTACAGGTCGCAGTACGGGGCGACGTCGGTGCCGCCGCCGGCCAGGCCGAGGCGCAATGGCGCGCGCGCGCGGATCACAGTCATGGTTTGCCTCCTACGTCCAACTTCATCATATAGTTCCTTTCCCGGCCGTAGCCGGGGCATTCATTCCGATCGGCCCGCCGCGTTCACTGGCCGCGGCGGTACATGGTCAGGCGCCGGGCGCCGCGCTGCGGCGCGAAGCCGAGGCCGCCCAGGATGCCGGCCATGACTTTCCACACCGCTTCCGCGCCCCAGGTCTGGTCGGCGAAGGCAATGCCCGCACGGCTCAGCTTATTCCACAGGGCCTCGTCCTGGTACAGCCTGGCGACGGCGGCGGCCAGGCCGGCCGCATCGTCGGCCACCAGCAGCTGCTCGCCGGCCACCAGCGACATGCCCTCGGCCGCCACGGCGGTGGCCACCACCGGCAGGCCGGCCGCCATCGCGGTGCCGATCTTGCCCTTGATGCCGGCGCCGTAGCGCAGCGGCGCCAGCGATACGCGCATCTGGTCCAGCACCGGATCGAGGTCTTCCACGAAGCCGGTGATGAGCACGTCCTCGCCGCCCAGGGCGTGGATCGACGGCGGCGGATTGCTGCCGATCACGTGCAGGCGCACGCCCGGCAGGAGCGGGCGCAGCAAGGGCATGACGTCGTTGACGAAGAATTGCACCGCGTCGACGTTGGGCGCGTGCTGGTAGCCGCCCACGAAGACGATGTCGCGCCGCCCGGCAAAGCCTCGCTGGGTGCCGCGCACATCGACAATCAGCGGGAACAGGCACAGGTTTTCATCAGGCAGCTGCGGCTTGACCAGTTCCAGTTCGGCGGTGCTGTGGATGATGGTGGCGTCCGCCGCGCGCATGGCGGCGAATTCGCGCACCTTCATTTCCGCCGCAGCCTTGCGCTTGGCCTCATCGTTCTGCAATTCCGCTTCGCGCTCCATGCGCAGGAAGTGCAGGTCCATGGTGTGGTACAGCACTTTGGCGTTCGGGCAGTATTGCTGCACCGTCTTGGCGTGGCGCTCGGCCACCACCGGGCGCACCAGCATCACCAGATCGTAACGGGCGCCGCATTCGCGCAGGTGCTGGTCAACCGAGACGCAGTAAGGCGCATACAGTACTTCCACGCCCATGCGCTGCAGGGCCGGGGTGTATTCCGGCATGTAGAGGAAGTTGTCCTCGGCGGCGAAGGTGACCTGGAAGCCCATATCGCGCAGCAGCAGGATGGTATTGAAGGCGGTCACCGAACCGGCGTCCTGGTCGGGCGTCGGGGTGCAGTGGTCCAGCACCAGCACGCGCCAGCGCGCGGCGCGGTCTTTGGCGCGGTCGGCGTCAACGCCGGCGGCCTGGTGGCTGGCCAGGCGCTCCTGCCAGCGCTCGAACAGCTTCTTGCTGTTGCTGACCTGGTAAGCCTTGGCACCCTGGTTCAGGTCGGTACCCGAGGTCACGCCCTCGTAGTGGATGATGGCCGACAGCGGCTGGTAGACGACGCGCTGGCCGCGCGCGCGGATTTTCAGCGCCAGGTCCGAGTCTTCGCAATAGGCCGGCAGATAATGCTCGTCGAAGCCGCCCAGTTCGCGGTACAGCGCGGCCGGCACCATGATCGAGGCGCCCGAGCAGTAATCCACTTCGCGCGCGTAGTTGAACTGCGGCTGCTGCGGGTCTTGCAGGCGGCCGAAGTTCCAGGCGCTGCCGTCCTGCCAGAGGATGCCGCCGGCTTCCTGCAGGCGGCCGTCCGGATACACCAGCTTGGAACCGGCCAGGCCGGTGTCCGGGAAGGCGCTGAAGGTGCGCAGCAGTTCATCGAGCCAGCCCTGGCCCACTTCGGTATCGTTGTTCAAGAAGCACAGGTACTCGCCCTTGGCCGCGGCGGCGCCGGCGTTGCAGGAGCGGATAAAGCCCTGGTTCTGTTCATTGCGCACCAGGCGGATACCGCCCACCTGCTCCAGCATCGCCAGCGAATTATCGGGCGAGCAGTCGTCGACCACGATCACTTCGAACGGCATGCCGGGCAGCTGGCGCTGGATCGACGCCAGGCAGCGCAGGGTGTAGCCGATCTGGCCATACACCGGGATGATCACCGACACCTGGGGCTGCGGCGCCAGCGGCAGGGCAATGGCGGCGGCGTACTGCGCCATCTCGGCGGCGCCAGGCACCGGGGTCGCGACCAGGGCGCTGGGCAAAGCCTGCGCCGGAATCGTGCTGGAATGGCTGCCGGTCGCCAGCAGGACGCGCGGCATCACGCGCGCCAGGAGCTGGCGGTGGGCGGCCTTGGTCTGGTGGCTCAGTGGCAGAGCCTGGTACAGGCGCTTGGCGACGCGCAAGCCGCCCTTGGCGTAGCGCTTGCCCTGGATGCGCGGCATGGAGACCCAGCGGCGCGCCTCGCGCAGCGGCTTGGTCAAGCGCCAGGAGTTGGTCTGGGTGATGGCCAGCATATCGCTCGAGGCCTGCTGCAATTCGCCTTCCAGGCGCTGTGCCCATTGCCCGCGCCGCACAGCTTCCGCATCGAGTTCCTGGCAGCGCCGCTCCAGGCGGAAAATGGCGGCATTGCGCAGCTCGATCTCGTGCAGCAGACCGGCCGTGGAGTGGGACTGGACGAACTGTTCGATGGCGTGTTCGCGTTCTTCCAGGCGCACCGCCTGCGCTTCCTCGAAGCGCTCGTGCTTGGCCAGCTCGGCCTGCAAATGCCGTACCAGGGCGTCGCGCTGGGCCACCTCTTTGTCCAGGTCCTGGGCCCATTTGGCGAAACTGACGTAATGCTTGACCAGGTCGAGCTGGTCCGGCAGCATCAGCGAGGCCGGCAGGCCCGGCAGGCCGGGCTGGGCGCCGCAAATGGCCATGAAGTACACCGGCGCCGTCATCTCGCCCGTCTGCGGCAGGATGTGATGGCCATCGTCGCGCCAGGCATTGAAGGCCGCCTCGCCGCCCTGCAGCGACTGGATCACCGACCCCATCTGGATACGCTGGCCGTAGTACTGCACCGCCGGGAAGCGCGCCTTCAGCAGGGTGTCGAACTCGACAAAATCGAGTTCCTTGACGTGGAATTCGTTGTGCTCGCCGCTCTCCTCGGTATACACCGGACGGTTCGGCGAGGAAATCACGACAAAGCCTTCGGGACGCAGCACGCGGCGGATTTCCGCCAGCATTTCTTCCTGCTCGGCCAGGTGCTCGATGGTTTCAAACGACACCACGACATCGAAGGACGCGTCGGCGAACGGCAGCGCAGTGGCGCTGCCTTGCTGATAGCGCAGATTGTCGCGCAGGCGGTAGGTATTGGCCGCATGCCGCACCGCTTCGGCGGAAATGTCGACGCCGGTCACCGTGGCAGCGCTCTGCGACAGCATGGCCGAACCATAACCCTCGCCGCAGGCGACATCCAGGACAACCTTGCCGGCCACCATCTCAAGAATGGTGGCATAGCGGTGGTAATGCTCAAGGCGGATCTTGCCTTGTTCGGTGGGGATAAAACGCTCGCCGGTAAATTTCATAAACTCTGTTCCGTATGCTCGCCCGCTCGGTTCGCAGGCGATGTAACTTGAATATTGATATCGCGCATCGGCAGCCCGACCAGGCCAAAGCATACCGAGCTGGCATGCACGCGCACGATCAGCGCATCATGCAGCCAATGGTGCTGGACATGGTTTTCCTGGGTGCCTTCGGCAATCGCCGGCGAGATACTGTAGTCGCCGGTCGGCAGCACCGGCATGCGGAAGCTGAAACGGGCCGCCAGTTGCTGCCCCGGCGCCGCCTCGATCGCATTGAACTTATAGGTCAGGAAGGTGTTGTCCGAGAAAATCACCTGTCCCAGCCGGTCCTTGAACTGGAAGCCGATGATGGGCTGATACATCGCATGCAGGGTGGCGCAGCGGATTTCCAGCACCACGTCTTCGCCGCCGACCACCCAGGACAGGGGGGCGCCTTCGGCGTCCAGCAGTCGCACCGAATTGATGATGGCGCCGCCCGCGCCGAAGCCGCCCTCGCCGTCCGACTTGAACTTGAACACTTCGATATCGTTGCGCAGGGTCGAGCCGTTGATCAGGTCGGCGCGCATATCGCGGTATTCAGCCGGCAAGGCGCGCACCGCCTCGGCTGCAACCTGGACCTCGGCCACGCCCTGGATGTCCTGGCTCGATTCATACAGCTTGGCCAGGTATTGCTCGATGACGTTTTTCGGGGTGTCGAGCATGGTCAGGCTGCCGTGCTCGAGCAGCACCGCCTTGTTGCACAGATTGACCACGGCGCCGGTATCGTGGCTGACGAACAGCACGGTGCCGGTTGCCATGAAGCTGCGCAGGAAACGCATGCATTTTTGCGTGAAGAAGGCGTCGCCGACGGCCAGCGCCTCGTCCACCACCAGGATGTCGGCATCGACGTGGGCAATGACGGCAAAGGCCAGGCGCACCATCATGCCGCTGGAATAAGTCTTCACCGGCTGGTCGATGAAGTCGCCGATATCGGCGAATTTTTCGATGTCGGCGAAGCGGGCCGCCGTCTCGGCATGGGTCAGGCCCAGTACGGCGGCGTTCATGTAGACGTTTTCCCGGCCAGTGAATTCCGGGTTGAAACCGGAACCGAGCTCGAGCAGCGCCGCGATGCGGCCATTGGTGACGATGCTGCCGCTGCTGGGGTTCAGCGTGCCGCAAATCATTTGCAGCAGGGTCGACTTGCCGCTGCCGTTACGGCCGATGATGCCGACCGTTTCGCCCTTCCTGACTTCAAAGGAAACATTGTGCACCGCCTGGAACTCGCGGAAATACTGCTTGGCCGGCGCGCCCGCCAGCCTTTGCAGGCGCGGCAGGATGGACTGCTTCAGGCGGTCATGCGGCTGGTCGTAAATCTGGTAGCACTTGCTGAGGTTTTCGATCTTGATCGCGATTTCAGATGACATCGGCGAATCCTTTCCGTGTTTTCTGGAACCAGGCGAACCCCAGCCAGGCAATCAGTGCCGAACCGCACAGGTAAGCGGCGAAGAAGGTCAGGTCCGGTATGCGGCCCCAGAACAGCACATCGCGCGCCTGGCCGATCACCGGCGCCAGCGGGTTGAGCGCCAGCAAATGCTGGTATTTCGGCGGCAGCGTATCGGCCGAGTAAA
The DNA here is from genome assembly GCF_000425385.1 of Pseudoduganella violaceinigra DSM 15887. GTDB lineage: Bacteria > Pseudomonadota > Gammaproteobacteria > Burkholderiales > Burkholderiaceae_D > Rugamonas > Rugamonas violaceinigra. The sequence goes on from NZ_AUDI01000009.1 coordinate 101,120, forward strand.
AGATCGGCGACAGGAACATCAGGGTGGTGGTCAGGATGCCGATGAACTGGGTGGCGTCGCGCAGGTAGACGCCGAGCGAGGCCAGGGCCCAGCTCAGGCCGAGGATGAAGAACGGCAGCGGCAGCACCACCAGCGGCAGCAGCAGCACCGTCGCATGCGGGATGCCGAACAACAGCACGTAGGCCAGCAGCCAGACCAGCAAGCTGATGCAGGCGTGGAAGAGTGCCGAACCGAGCGCCACCCAGGGCAGGATTTCCAGCGGGAACACCACCTTCTTGACGTAGTTGGCGTTGCTCAGGATCAGGGTCGGGGCCCGGTTCACGCATTCGGCAAACAGGTTGAAGATGATCAGGCCGGCGAACAGCACCAGCGCGAATTCCGTCTTGGAATCGCTGCCGCCGCTCCAGCGCGACTTGAAGATCACGCTGAAGACGAAGGTGTACACCGTCAGCATGAACAGCGGATGGAAGAAGGACCACAGGATGCCGAACACGGAACCGCGGTAGCGCCCGATCACTTCGCGCTCGACCAGGGCCTTGATCAGGCCGCGGTTGCGCCAGGAGGTGGCGAGCAATTCGCGGGGGGCGATGGAAAATTGCTGCATCAGGCAAATACCTCCGCGTTGCGCAGCAGCACGCCCTGGGCGTCCTTGGCCGACAGCGCCGGGCTGCCGTCGAAGTGCCAGTCGATCGCCAGCGCCGGATCGTTCCAGGCGATGCTGCGCTCGTGCTGCGGGGCGTAGTAATCGGTGGTCTTGTACAGGAACTCGGCGCTGTCGCTGAGCACGACAAACCCGTGGGCGAAGCCTTCCGGCACCCACAGCTGGCGCTTGTTGTCGGCGCTCAGGATTTCCCCGACCCATTGGCCGAAGGTCGGCGAGCTCTTGCGCAGGTCGACGGCGACGTCGAACACGGCGCCCGCCACCACCCGCACCAGCTTGCCCTGCGGCTGCTGGATCTGGTAGTGCAGGCCGCGCAGCACGCCCTTGGCCGAGCGCGAATGGTTATCCTGGACAAAGTTGACGCGGCGCCCGACCGCCTCATCGAAGCGGGCCTGGTGGAAGCTTTCATAGAAAAAACCGCGCTCGTCGCCGAACACCTTGGGTTCGAGCAGGACGACGTCGGGGATGCTCAAGCGGGTGGCGTTCATCAGTACACCGTCTCTTTCAGTAAGCGCAGCAGGTATTGGCCGTAGCCGTTCTTGGCCAGCGGGCGCGCCAGCTGTTCCAGCTGCGCGGCATCGATCCAGCGCTGGCGGAAGGCGATTTCCTCGGGACAGGCCACCTTCAGGCCCTGGCGGTTTTCCAGGGTGGCGATGAACTGGCTGGCTTCCAGCAGCGATTCGTGGGTGCCGGTGTCCAGCCAGGCGTAGCCGCGCCCCATGATTTCCACATTCAGCTTGCCCTGCTCCAGGTACAGGCGGTTCAGGTCGGTGATTTCCAGCTCGCCGCGCGCCGACGGTTTCAGGCGCTGGGCCAGCTCGACCACCTGCTGGTCGTAGAAGTACAGGCCGGTGACCGCGTAATGGGACTTCGGCTGGGCCGGTTTTTCCTCGAGCGAGAGCACGCGCCGCTGGGCGTCGAATTCGGCCACGCCATAGCGTTCCGGGTCGTGCACATGGTAGGCGAACACGCTGGCGCCGTCGCTGCGCGCCATGGCATTGGCCAGCAGGTCGTGGAAGTCGTGGCCGTAGAAGATGTTATCGCCGAGCACCAGGGCCGACAGGTCGTCGCCGATGAAGCGCTCGCCGATCAGGAAGGCCTGGGCCAGGCCGTCGGGCGAATCCTGGACCGCGTATTCCAGGTTCAAGCCCCACTGCGCGCCGCTGCCCAGCAGCTGCTGGAAGCGCGGCGTGTCTTGCGGCGTCGAGATGATCAGGATCTCGCGGATGCCGGCCAGCATCAGGGTGCTGAGCGGATAGTAGATCATCGGCTTGTCGAACACCGGCAGCAGCTGCTTGCTGATGGCCAGGGTGGCGGGATGGAGCCGCGTGCCGGAGCCTCCGGCCAGAATAATGCCTTTGCGTTTCATGCGGGATTCCATTCAGGACAATTGATCGATCAGGCGGTCGACGTGGATTTTCCAGTCCGGCAGCTGCAGCCCGAGGGCGGCGGCCAGCTTGCTGGTGTCGAGGCGGGAATTCTTCGGCCGTTTGGCCGGCAGCGGGTAGGCTTCGGTGGCGATCGGGCAAATCCGCGCCGGGTCGACCTGGAAGGCCGCGCCGCGCGCCTGGGCGCGTGCGATGGCGTAGCTGGCCAGGCCGTGCCAGCTGGTGGCGCCGGCAGCGGTCAGGTGGTAGATGCCGTCGGCCAGGGCGCCGCGGCGGTAGGCGGCCAGGGCCAGGGCGCTGACATCGGCGATCAGCTCGGCCGAGGTGGGAGCACCGAACTGGTCGGCGACCACGTTCAGGCTGTCGCGCTCGCCGGCCAGGCGCAGCATGGTCTTGATGAAGTTGCCGCCATGGGCCGAGAACACCCAGCTGGTGCGGAACACCAGGGCCTTGCAGCCGCTGGCGGCGATGGCTTCTTCGCCGGCGCGCTTGCTGCGGCCGTAGGCGCTTTGCGGCGCGGTGGCGTCGCCCTCCACATAGGGCGCGTCCTTGGTCCCGTCGAAGACATAATCGGTGGAATAATGCAGCAGCAGGGCGCCGCTGGCGCGCGCGTACTCGGCCATCGCGCCGACGGCGCTGGCATTCACGGCCTGCGCGCCGGCTTCGTCGGCTTCGGCCCGGTCCACCGCCGTGTAGGCGGAGGCGTTGACCACCACGTCGGCCGCGTGCTGCGCCAGCGCGGCACGGACGGCGGCCAGGTCGCCCAGGTCGAGCTCGGCGCGCCCCAGGGCCACCAGCTCGCCCAGCGGCAGCAGGGTGCGCTGCAGCTCCTGCCCGACCTGGCCGTTTTTACCGATCAGCAGGATTTTCATGCGTACTGCTGCTCCACCCAGTTGCGGTAATTGCCGCTGGTGACGTTCTGCACCCAGCCCTGGTGGTCCAGGTACCACTGCACGGTCTTGCGGATGCCGGTTTCGAACGTCTCGGCCGGCTTCCAGCCCAGTTCGCGCTCGAGCTTGCCGGCGTCGATGGCGTAGCGCTTGTCGTGGCCGGGACGGTCCTTGACGAAGGTGATCTGGGTCCGGTACGACTGGGCGTCGGCGCGCGGCTGCAGCTCGTCGAGGATGGCGCACAGGGTGTGCACCACGTCCAGGTTGGCCTTTTCATTCCAGCCGCCCACGTTATACGTTTCGCCCAGCCGGCCGGCGTCGAGCACGCGGCGGATGGCGCTGCAGTGGTCCTTGACGTACAGCCAGTCGCGGATCTGCTGGCCGTCGCCGTAGATCGGCAGGGCCTTGCCCGCCAGGGCATTGTGGATGACCAGCGGGATCAGCTTTTCCGGGAAATGGTAAGGGCCGTAATTGTTCGAGCAATTGGTGGTCAGCACCGGCAGGCCGTAGGTGTGGTGGTAGGCGCGCACCAGGTGGTCGCTGGCGGCCTTGCTGGCCGAATACGGGCTGTTCGGTTCGTAGCGGTGCTGCTCGGTGAAGGCCGGCGCCTCCGCGTCCAGCGAACCGTAGACTTCGTCGGTCGACACGTGCAGCAGGCGGAACGCGGCCTGCGCCGCCGCGTCCAGGCCGTTCCAGTAGGCGCGCACCGCTTCCAGCAGATTGAAGGTGCCGACGATATTGGTCTGGATGAAGGCGGCCGGGCCGTGGATCGAACGGTCGACATGGCTCTCGGCGGCGAAATTGAGCACCGCGCGCGGCTGGTGCTCAGCCAGCAGGGACGCCACCAGGGCGCCGTCGGCGATATCGCCGTGCACGAACACATGGCGCGCGTCGCCGTCCAGGCTGCGCAGGGTGTCCAGGTTGCCCGCGTAGGTCAGGCTGTCGAGATTGACGATTTTCTCATCGGACTGGGCCAGCCAGTCCAGCACGAAATTGCCGCCGATAAAACCCGCGCCGCCGGTTACCAGAATAGTCATAGTGTCAGATCTTCTTAAAAATGGCCGCCGCCACCAGGCCCAGGTTGCCCAGCAGGGTTTGGCGGTAAATGCCGGATTTCTTCAGGCCGATCAGGCGCGGCAGCAGCGAGCGCTTGCGGGCCCGTTCCAGCAGCTCCAGGGTGCGCCGGCTGTCCGGCGTCAGGTGCGGGTGAAGGCGCTTGAGCGCCACCAGGTGGCGGTCGTTCCAGGCGCGGAACTGGCCTTCCCACAGCATGCGGATGCGCACCCGGCGCGCCGCCCAGTCCGAGTTCATGCCCACCACGTTGCCGCCGTGCTGGCGGTAGCGCAGCGAAGGATAGTGGTCGTACTTGACCTGGCCGCCGCAGCCGGTCACCACCATATAGGCCCAGCTGTCATGCGAGACCACCTTGACGTTTTCGCCCGCCTCGCGCAACAGCTGGCGCGCCGCTTCATTGAACACCATGGTGTTGCCGCCGCCGATATTCTGCATCAGGGCATTGGCGAAGCTGGGCGGCTTGGCAAACAGCGGCGACAGGCCGATGTCGCGGTTTTCGGCATCCACCAGGCGGGTGCGCGAGCAGTACAGGGCCGGCACCCCTTGCGGGATGCTGCGCAGCCAGTCCATGGCCCGCTCCAGCTTGTCGTCTTCCCAGATATCGTCCTGGTCCGAATAGGCGTAGAAGTCGGCCTGGATATCGGCCTTGCAGGTCAGGGACAGGAAGTTGGAGACAAAGCCTTCGGCCGGGCCGTTATGCACGGAAATACGGTGCGCGCCCCACTTGGCGCGATAGCGCTCGAGAATCGCGTGCGTGTCATCCTCCGAACCATCGTCGGATGCCCATATTTCCCAATTCGTATAGGTCTGCCGCTCGATCGAATCGAGCTGTTCCGCCAAATAGTGCTGACCGTGGTAAGTACAGAGCAGAATCGCCACTTTTGGCAAAGCATCGTTCACTTGCATATTCAAAACGCCTTATCGTTTGGTGCAGTCATGCCGACCAAACCTGTTACTTTTGCCAAATAAATAATTATGGTTAACGCCAAATGGCCCTCGCGGGCCTTTTGTCACCATCACCGGTCGCAGGTGCGCCAGCCTTCCGGCCAGGCGCGGACATTCTGCCCGCATACACAAAAATTGGCCAACATTCTAACATCTCGTCACAACCTTATCCATTTAGGCGTAACCCTCGGGATTCTGCCTTTGCCAATTCCAATGGTCGCGGCACATGGCGGCAAGATCGCGCTGCGCCTTCCATCCCAGTTGCTGCTCGGCCTGCGCCGGATCGGCGTAGCAGGCGGCCACGTCGCCGGCGCGGCGCGGCGACAGGCGGTAGGGAATACGGATCCCGCTGGCGCGTTCAAACGCCTGGACCACGTCCAGCACGCTGTAACCGATGCCGGTGCCCAGGTTGATGGCGCTGCACTGGGGCGTGCCGAGCCGCTCCAGCGCCTTCAGGTGGCCCAGCGCCAGGTCCACCACATGGATGTAGTCGCGCACCCCGGTGCCGTCCGGGGTCGGGTAGTCGCTGCCCCAGATATGCAGGAACTCGCGCCGCTGCACGGCAACCTGGGCCACAAAAGGCATCAGGTTATTCGGGATGCCCAGCGGGTTTTCGCCGATCAGGCCGCTCTCATGCGCGCCCACCGGATTGAAGTAGCGCAGGATGGCGATGCCCCAGGCCGGATCGGCACGGTAGAGGTCGCGCAGCATCTCTTCAATGATGAGCTTGCTGCGCCCATACGGGTTGGTCGCCGACAGGGGATGGTCCTCGCGCAAGGGCAGGCGCTGCGGCTCGCCGTAGACCGTCGCCGAGGAACTGAACACCAGCGTGCGCACGCCGCAAGCCTGCATCGCCGCCAGCAGGCGCAGGGTGCCGACCACATTATTGTCGTAATAGGCCAGCGGCTGTTCGACCGATTCGCCGACCGCTTTCAAGCCGGCAAAGTGGATCACGGCTGCGCAGCGGTACTGGCGCAGCACGCTTTCGATGGCGGCCTGGTCGCGGATGTCGCCTTCGACCAGCACGGCAGAGCGCCCGGCAATCTGCGCCACGCGCGCCAGGGCCGCCGGCTGGCTGTTGCTGAAATTGTCGAACACCACAACGTCATGCCCGGCCGCCAGTAATTCGACGCAAGTGTGCGATCCAATATAGCCGGCGCCGCCTGTTACGAGAATCTTCATGCGCATCCTTTTCTGAATAACAGTCCGGTCGTGATTGCGCCTGGCTCCCGGCGCACGCCGCGCGATTACATCGCACCACCCGGGTCTAAGATGCCAGATTATTATTCTTGCCGGCGCGGCAATATGAATTGGGCGTTGATCCGGCAAAGCAAGAGATGATAACTCAGCGCGGCAGCGATGCCGCGCCGCGCTGTCCAGCAAGGGCGGCGGCGGTGGGCCAGCGGTTCAGGGAAGGATGGGGGCCGGGCGGCCCCGGGGGCGGCGGGAAGGCGGTCGGGCTGTTCACGGGGCATCTCCGCTAAAAAGATGCCATTTTAACCATATTTCAGGCGTTTAGCACCGCCGTGCTGTCAGTCGAGGAAGTCGCCGTATTCGCGCTGCGCGTAGCCCTTGGTCTGCTGCCAGGGCAGCGCAGTGGCCAGGTTGGCCTGGGCTTGCACTTCGACGCGGTGAAAGGTGGTGGCGGCCAGGTCGCCGCTTTCGATCCGCAGCGGGATCTGGCGCTGCTCATCCCACAGCACGCGGCGGAAGGAGCCGTTGCGCTGCTGTTCGCGCCAGCGTGCGCCGGCCACGGCCGACGGCCGCTGCGACAGCGGCATGGCTTGCACCAGTTTCGGGTCGAACAGGTAATAGGCATTGGTCCAGGAACCGTCGAAGTCGACATTGCCGTATTCGCCGGGCGGCACGGCGATCACTTCCTTGTTGCGGGCGTCCACGTATTCCAGGCGCGTCTTGTCGCCGTCCTGCTGCACGTGGCGCGGCAGCAGCACTGGATTGAAATGCTTGTGCACGCTGTGTTCATGCTCGGCGGCCGGCGCCTGCTGCGGCAGCACGCGCATGACCCATACATGGCCGGGACGGCGCAGCATGGTTTCGGCATAGCGCACTTCGCGCGTGACGCCTTCCGGGCTGACGGCCTTGCTGTAGTACTCGACGCGCAGGTCGAGCGGCGGGGCGCTGGTGGCGGCTTGGGTTGTGGGGGCGGCGAGCGCCAGGGCGAGGACTAGGGTGCGCAGGAGCATGCTTGTTGGAACCGGTAAACCGGGGGCCGGCCCGCGGGCCGCCCCCGTACTTCTTTAGAAGCCGAAGGCGGACTTCAGCAGGGTGAACACCTTGGTGTTGTCGATGGTGCCCTTGAAGGACTTGGCGCCGGCGCCGGTGGCGAACAGCTTGACGTCGCCGCCGCCGTGGGTTTCGCTGGACAGGCGCACGCCGGTTTCCTGCAGGTAGTCGTTGCCCAGCGCGGTGGCGCTGTCGACGCTGGTGCGCAGGGCTGGGCGGTTCGGGCCATTGCCGAACACCAGGGTGGTGTAGGTGTTGCCGTCGGCATCCTTGCTCGGCTGGCCGCTCTTGTAGTCGCGGTTGATGTCCAGGATCGGGTTGCCGCGCTTGCCGTAGCCGTTGAAGGCCAAGGTGTGGTCATGGTCGGCGGTGACCACGATCAGGGTGTTGGCCAGGGTCGGGTCGCTCAGCCTGGCCTTGTCCAGCGCGGCCTTGATGGCGTCGTCGAAGGCGATGGTATCGGTCAGCGCGCGCTTGGCATTGGTACCGTGCAGGGCGTGGTCGATACGGCCGCCTTCCACCATCAGGAAGTAGCCATTGCCGTTCTGCGACAGCAAGTCCATGGCCTTGACGGTCATCTCGGCCAGGCTGGGCTGGTTGGCGCCCTCGCCGACCGGCGGCGTGGCGCTGCGGTCCAGCTCATACTCCAGGTGGCTCTTGCTGCTGTAGATGCCGATGAACTTCTTGCCGTTCGGCGCCGCATTCATTTCCGCCTTGGTGGCGGCCACGGTGTACCCCTTGGCGGCCAGTTCGGCCAGCAGGTCGCGGCCGTCGGCGCGGCCGGACTTGTTGCTGCTGGCATTGTACGGGGTGAAGTGGTTGCGGCCGCCGCCCATCAGGACGTCGACGCCGTCGCCCAGCGCGCTGTTGTAGCCGGCGCCGCCCGGCACCGCCTGGGCCGCGATGGCATACTGCGCATTGCGGTTGCAGATATGCGCATAGGTCGCGGCCGGGGTGGCGTGGGTCAGTTCGGTGGTGGTGATCGAGCCGACCGCCTTGCCCTTGGCCTTGGCCAGTTCCAGGATGGTGGCAACCGCCTTGCCGTTGCCGGCGGCGCAGTTGTCGATGGTCAGGTTGCCGTTGGCGTCCTTGGACGGCGAGGTCGCCACGGTGTCGGAAGACATGGAGATGACTTCATTGGCCATCTTCACGCCAGTCATGTAGGCCGCCATCGACGGCGCGCTGTCGGTGGTCTGGGCATCGTAGGAGTAGGTCTTGACGCGCGCGGTGCGCTCCAGCTTGTCCATGTTCAGGCTGCCGTCTTCGCCGACTTTGTAGATGCGCGACGCGGTGATGGTGGACGGGCCCATGCCGTCGCCCAGGAAGAAGATGATGTTCTTGGCTTCGCCAGCCGCGTTGGCGACGTTGGCCACGTTGAAAAATGCCAGCGCCAGTGCTCCGGCAATCATAGTGTGCTTCATATGCGGTTCCAGTTCTTAGTATGTGATCACAGTCCGGCGGCGGCCTTCACCAGGGCGTTGACCCGGGTGTTGTCGATGGTGCCGTTGAAGGTGTCGGCGCCCTTGCCGATTGCGCCCAGGAACACGTCGGTGCCGCCGTGGGTCTCGTTGCCGGCGCTGACGCGTACCACGGCTTCCTGGTGGTAGGTGTTGGCGCCGGTGACGCTGTCGTCCAGGCTGGCCATCGCCGCGCGGCTGCTCTGGGTGCGGTTCTCGCCGTTACCGAAGCCGATGATGGAGTACGGTGCGCCGTCGTTGTCCTTGGTCACGGCGCCGGTGACGTAATCCTTGACCACGCCCAGCACGCCGGCGTTGGACGCGGTGGTCTTGCCGGTGCGCTTGGCGTAGCCGTTCAGCACCAGGGTGTGGTCGTGGTCGGCGGTCACCACGATCAGGGTGTTCTTCAGTTCAGGATCGGTGCTGCGCGCCTTGGCCAGGGCGGCCTTGATCGCATTGTCGAAAGCGGCGGTGTCCTGCAGTGCTTTCTTGGCGGTGGTTTCGTGCAGCGCATGGTCGATGCGGCCGCCTTCCACCATCAGGAAGTAGCCCTTGCTGTTCTTGGCCAGCACATCCATCGCCTTGGTGGTCATCTCGGCCAGGCTGGGTTCCTTGGCCGGGTCGCGGTCCAGGTCGTAGCTCATATGGCCGGAGGTGAACAGGCCCAGCAGGCGGTCGGTCTTGCTGGCGTCGATGGCGTTGAATTCGGCCGCGTTGCTGGCGTAGGCGTAGTTCTTGGCCTTCATTTCAGCGATCAGGTCGCGTCCGTCGGCGCGCTTGCCGCCGTCCTTGCTGCTTTGGAAGAACTGGCGGCCGCCGCCCATCAGCACGTCCAGGCCGTTGGCGCCCAGCGCGCTGTTGTAGCCGGTGCCGCCCGGCACCGCCTGCGCGGCGATATCGTTTTCCAGGTCGCGGTGGCAGACGTGGGAATAGGTCGCGGCCGGGGTGGCGTGGGTGACGCGGGTGGTCGTCACCACGCCGGTCGACAGGCCCTTGGCCTTGGCCTGCTCGATCAGGGTCGGCACCGGCTTGCCGTTGGCGGCGCCGCAGTTGTTACCCAGCTTGTTGCCGTTGGCATCGGCCACCGGATCGATGGCCTGGGTCTCGGTCGACATCGAAATGACTTCATTGTTCATCTTCACGCCGGTCATGTAGGCCGACATCGACGGCGCGCTGTCGGTAACCTGGGCGTCGTTGGAGAAGGTCTTGACGAAAGCGGTCTCCGGCAGCGTGTCCATGGTCAGCTCGCCGTCCTCGCCGACGGCGTAGATGCGCGCCGCCGTCATGGTGGTCATGCCCATGCCGTCGCCGAGGAAGAAGATGACATTGGTCGGCGGCGTGGCGGGGGTCTGGCCGTTTTCGGCGGACGTGTTGGTGCCGCTCTGGCTGCATCCGGCCAGCAAAGTGGCGACTGCAACGCTGATGGCCGTGAACAGGGAGGCTTTGCGTTTCATGTGGTGTATTTCCAGCATGGTTGAAAAGCTGCCACGATAGCGGCGCTTTATGACGGCGCTATGACGAAGTTTCCAACGGCATGAAGAAAATCGATGGGCGCAGCGGCCTCAGTCCGCGGCGGCGGCCTTGCGCAAAGCCTTGGCGGCATACATGGCCTGGTCGGCATGGCGCATCAGCTGGTCGATGACTTCCCCGTGTTCGGGATAGAGGGCGATGCCGATGCTGGCATGCGGCTGCAGGGTGCGGCCGGCCAGCAGCAGCGGGGTGGCGATGACTTGCCGGATCTTGCCGGCCACCGCCGCGGCCTGCGCCTGGTCGGCGACGTTTTCCAGCAAGGCGACGAATTCATCGCCGCCGATGCGCGCCACTGTATCGGCTTCGCGCACGCAGGACGTGATGCGGCGCGCGATGGCCTGCAGCAGCTGGTCGCCGGCCACGTGGCCGCACTCGTCGTTCACCTGCTTGAAGTCGTCCAGGTCGATGAACAGCAGCGCGCCGCGCGACTGGCCGCGCCGGCAGCGCGCAATGGCCGACAGGATGCGGTCCTGGAACAGGCGCCGGTTGGGCAGGCCGGTCAGCTCGTCGTAGCGCGCCGCGTGGGCCAGGTCGGCATGCAGCGCCAGCCTTTCGATGACGGCGCCGGCCTGGCCGGCGGTGAATTCCAGCAGGTCGATTTCCTTGGCCGAGAGCGCGCCGCGGCGGCCCAGGTCCAGGCGCATTTCACCGAAGGCGATGCCCGAGCCCGACAAGGTGACGTGGTGCCAGCCGGCGGCGCCGCCCACGCCGGCGCCGGTCCGCGCGCTGGAATAGGCCAAGCGATCGCCCGGCTGCAGCAGCACGGCCATGGCGCGCAGCGGCAGCAGCTCCTGCAGGATGCGCTCGACGGCGCGGAACAGCTCGGGCAGCGTTTCCGCCCCGTGCGCCGCGGTCGCCAGGGCCAGCATGCCAGCCTGGCGCTGCTCGGCCAGTTTGCGCTCGCTGATGTCGCGCGCCACGCCGATGCGCAGGCGGTCCTGCGCCGACCAGCGCGCGCTCCACATGATGTGGGCCACGCTGCCGTCCTTGCGCAGGTAGCGGTTTTCGAAACCGAGGCCGGGGCGGCCGTTCAGCACCTGTCCCATTTCCGCCACAGTGCGCGCCTGGTCGTCCGGATGGATGAAGTCGAGGATGACGCGACCGACCATTTCTTCCGGCGCGTACCCGAAGATCACCTGGCAGGCGGGATTGACGAACACGATGCGCCCGCCCTCCTCCACCATGAAGACGGCATCCATCAACAGCTCGGGCAAGCGTTCCAGGGCATCGGTCATGCGTCGAGGATACCGCAAAACCCGGTGGCTGTTTTCATGATATTGGCCGGCCCGGGCCAATCAAGTTGTGCTGTGTGTGCGATACTGCCAGCCTCTGACACACGATCGAAAGGCTGAAAATGCATTGCGGGGTTTGTGGTGGTACTGTTTTTTCCTGCAGGCCGGTGCTGTGGGACGGTTTGATCAAAGAGTGGCAGCTCTCCCGGAGCGAGGCGGACTACATCGACCGCCAGCAGGGCGAAACCTGCGACCAGTGCGGCGCGAACCTGCGCTCGATCGCCTTGGCAAACGCCGTGCGCGCCTTCCTCGGCACCGCGCAGACGCTGCAGGAAGCCTTGCATGGCCCGGATAGCCGGACGCTGTCTATCCTTGAAATCAATGAAGCGGGCACGCTCACTCCCTTCCTGCGGCGCTTCGGCGGCTATGTCTTCGGCGCCTACCCGGAGGTGGACATGCACGCCATCCCGTACGCCGACGCCACGTTCGACGTGGTGATCCACTCCGATACGCTGGAACATGTGCCGAACTTCGTGCATGCGCTGAAAGAGTGCCGGCGCGTGCTCAAGCCGGGCGGCGCGCTGTGCTATACGGTGCCGACCATCGTGGGCCGCATGACCCGCGACCGCAGCGGTCTGCAAAAGAGCTTCCACGGCAACCCGGCGACCGCCAGCGACGACCTGGTGGTGCAGACCGAGTTCGGCGCCGACGCCTGGACCTACCCGATGCTGGCCGGTTTCACCGATGTCAGCATCCACACCGCAGCCTATCCAGCCGCCACCGCCCTCATGGCGCGCAACGGCTGGACCGTCCGCTAGGACACCGGGCGCGATCGCCGCCGCTACTCCGAGATATTCAGCAACTTGTAGTTCGGGTCGGCGGTGATCTGCGCCTCGGTGTAGGGCAGCTTGACCCACTGGCCCTTGACGTACAGCTTGGTCAGGTCGTTGAAATGCGGGCTGTCCGGATTGGACGACTGGCCGTAGGTCAGCATGCCTTCCGCCACCGGGCCGCCGTCGTCCCAGGTCACGAACTGGAGATAGCTGTTGCCGTAGGCGCCGGCATTGGTCTTGGAATCGGCCGTGTAGATCCAGATGCCCGGGTAGATCTGGTTCTTCACGCCGCGCCAGTTCATGAAGGTGTAGCGGCCACCCGGCGGCGCCAGGCTGCCATCCGGGCGCGAAAGGGTCTGCACTTCTTCCGGGCGGGTGCGCCGCTTGGCCGCCGTGTCGAACTGGCTGCCGGCGACCAGGGCCTCCAGCTTGGCCATGGCGGCCGGGATATTGGCCGCGCCGCGCGGCGTCTCCAGCGGATCGGCCGGGTTGTAAGGCACGCTCCACCACGAGCCGGCATTCAGCTCGCCCAGCGCGGCATACAGCTCGAAGAAAAGAATGGCGCCCGCGCTGCCCGGCGCATGGGTCTTGTCCCAATCCTGCAGCACGGTGCAGGCATCCTTGGCCGCCGCCGAAGCGCTGCCGGACGCCAGGCAGGCGCTGGTGAATTCCGGCAGCCACTTCTGCGCCTTGAAGAAGCGCGCCTGCAGGTAGATCTGCTGCAGGTTGGCCATGGTGAAGCGGTTGCCCGCCAGGCCGTCGGCCGCGGCCAGGCGGTCGCGCACGATGGCGTGGCCGGTGCGGGTGCGGTTGTTCTGCGGCGCCCCTTCCGCATTCGGGCCGGTGGCGATGATTTTCGGGTAGCCGGTGAGGAAGGCGCCGGCCGAGGGCCACCAGTGGCTGTCGTTCGCATTCAGGATATAGTCGCTGCGCTTGATCCAGGGCCGGCGCGCGGCGCTCACCGCGCCCGACCAGTCGCAGGCCGAGCTGGTGCCGGCCATGACCACCACGCCGGTGCTGGCCATGATGTCCTGGAACGGCGCCCCTTGCGCGGCGCCGGGCACGCAGCCGGCCAGCTGGGCGTCGGCGACATTGGCCGCCACCGAGAAATTACCGTACAGCGTGTCGCCGGCGCTGTCGGCGGCCATGGTGTTCACCCACGGCATGGCTACATGGGTCAGGGCCGCCTGGCGCAGGCTGTCGACGCTGCTCGATTTCCCGTTCAGGATGACCTGGTCGATCAGCTTGTAGTTGGCCAGGTTGGCGTCCTGGATGGCGAAGGCCGACGCCGTGCCCCAGGCGAAGGAGCTGTCCATCAGCATCGGCCCGAACTCGGTGGTGTACAGGGTACGCGACAGCTGCGTCACGGCGCCATCGGCGCCCTTGACGCTGATCGTCAGCGGCACGGCCGTCATGACCACCGGCTTGCCGTCCTTGATGTAGCGCGTCGGGTTGCTCGGGTCGAGCACCAGGTAGCGCAGGGTGAAGCGGTTATCGGTCGAGAAAGTGTGGGTCCAGGCGACCTTGTCGTTAAAGCCGATCAGCGGCAGCGGCACGCCCAGCAGGGTGGCGCCGTACACATCGTAGCCCTTGCCGGTGACGGTCAGGTGCAGCTGGTTCAGGCGCAGCGCGCCCCACCACGGGAAGTGCGGGTTGCCGAACACCAGGCCCTTGCCGGACTGGGTCACGTCGCGCCCCAGGCCGAAGCCGTTCGAGCCGATGGCATGCTCGTGCAGCGCCTGCATCCCTTGGAAGATGGAGGAACGGGTGTACCCGGCGGCGGCCAGCAGGCGCGTCTTGCCGCCCGTGCGCAGGGCGGCGCCGGCCGTCTTCGGCGGCTGCGCCGAACCGATCTGCTTGATGAAGGCCAGCGAGCTGCCCGCCATCGAGGCCTGGGCGAAGCGCAGGTAGGCGTCGTCCTCGGTCATCGGCTGCACCCAGGCCATGCCGCTGCAGGCCGCGGGCAGGCTGGCGGCCGGGGTCTCTTTCAGGTAGCGGTTATAGCCGGCCACGAAGCCGGCGGTCAGGTCTTGCGCATCCTGGCTGGACGCGGCCTTGATGTTCGCCGCCAGCGCCGGCGTGAACGTCAGTTTATAGAAGAAGTCGGAATCGATATTGGGGAAGGTGTCGCCCAACTGGCCCAGGTAGCCGCCGGCGCCGCCGAAATGCCGGGCGCGCTCGCCGTGCAGGGTCACCAGCTCTTCCGCATACAGGCAGACATTCTCCTTGGCAAAAGCGTAGCCGTAGCCGTAGCCGGCGCCCTTGAAGCTGTCGGCTTTGACGTGCGGCACGCCGTAGGAAGTGTAGCGGATCGAGGCGACGTAATTGGTGCCGGAGATGGGCGCCGCCGCGGGACCGGCCGGGGCGGCGCCGCTGCTGCCGCTGCACGCCGCCAGCACGGCGCAGGGAATGAAAGCCAGAACACGGGATAAAAAACTTTGTCGCATCTTTTCTCCTAGTTTTCAGCATGATCAAACTTAACTACTTGATAATAATAACCCGCGCGCAGCGTGAACAACCGGAATGCCGCATAATCGCGGTTCATTGTCCAACCGAGAGAGTTTGCGCATGACTGGAATCACCGACTTCCCCATCCACGCCAAATGGCCGGCCCGGCACCCGGAACGCCTGCAGCTGTATTCCCTGCCCACGCCGAACGGCGTGAAGGTGTCGATCATGCTGGAGGAGACTGGCCTGGCCTACGAGCCGCATCTGGTCAGCTTCGAGAGCAACGACCAGATGTCGCCGGAATTCCTGTCGCTCAACCCGAACAACAAGATCCCGGCCATCATCGACCCGGACGGTCCGGGCGGCCAAGCGCTGCCGCTGTTCGAATCGGGCGCGATCCTGCTCTACCTGGCGGAAAAGACCGGCAAGCTGCTGCCGCAGGACCCGGCGGCGCGCTATGAAACCATCCAGTGGCTGATGTTCCAGATGGGCGGCATCGGCCCGATGTTCGGCCAGGTCGGCTTCTTCCACAAATTTGCCGGCAAAGAATACGCCGACAAGCGCCCGCGCGACCGCTACATCGCCGAATCGGCGCGCCTGCTGGCGGTGCTCGAGCAGCGCCTGGCCGGCCGCAAATGGGTGATGGGCGAGGAATTCAGCATCGCCGATATCGCGATCTTCCCGTGGGTGCGCAACCTGGTCGACTACTACGGCGCCGGCGAGCTGGTGGGCTTTGACAAGTTCAGCAATGTGCGCCGCGTGCTGGGCGCCTTCCTCGACCGGCCGGCCGTTGTGCGCGGGCTGAAAATTCCGGCACACGCTTAATTCCTGCGGGGGGTCGGGCGTGGAATGGCCGGGCGCTTCCACCGCCATTGAGGCGCATTACCTGCATGTGCTGGCGCCGCGCCTGGCCGGCCGCGGCAGCGTTGATTTGGGCAACTGGGCCGGCGACGGCGGCGCGACGGTGAGCGACACCGCGTCCGCCGTGCAGGGCGTGCTGCTTACCAGGTAAAGTCGTCCGGGATCTGGTAGTCGGCGTACGGATCGTCTTCCGCCGGCTGCCCGCTGGCCGGCTTTTTCACCGCCACCACCACTTCCGGCGCGCGCTCGGCAATCTTCTCGGCCACCACCTTCGGCACCAGTTCGGCCACGCCGTCCAGCACCACGATGGCCAGGCGGCCGTTGACCAGGTGTTGCTGCACCTTGTCCGACACATAGATGCGGTCGATCTTGCTGCCCAGGGTGAAGTTATAGGCCACGTCGCCGTTGCCCTTGGGCTGGCGGTGCTGCTGTACCATCTGCACCACCTGCGCCAGGATCGCCTTCTGGCCAGCGGCCGCGTCGCGCTGCGCATTCAGTTCGCGCGCCCGCTCGGCGTTCTTGCGCTGCAGCGCCTGCGCCGCTTCGCGCGACTGGTCGGACGCCTTGGTGCCGCTGCGCAGCTCTTCCTTGTGCTGCTTGGACTTGTCTTGCAGCGCCTTGTTGACCTTTTTCTTGTCGACCAGGCCGGCCTTCATCAATTGTTCTTGCAATGAAACCATGTCACACTCCTTTGTTGCCCACAGTTTAACAGAGGGCGTATAGTCGCCCTCATGCAACGGCACCTCCTTCTCGCCGGCGCCCTGGCGGCGCCCCTCCCCTGCGCCGGCGCCGCTGAAGCGCCGCAACTGGCCGCCCTGGTCAATGCCTGGCGCACCGCGCCGGCCCTGTGCCAGGGGCAGCAGCGGCCGGCCGTGCCCGCGCTGGCGCCGCAGGCCGTGCTGGCGCGCGTCGCGCTGCGGCCCGGCACCATCGTGCTGGCAGCGCTGGACCAGGCCGGCTATGACGCGCAACTGGCCGACGCGGTGCAGGTGGCCGGCCCGGCCGATGCGCGCAGTGCTTTCGACGCGCTGCGCCAGTCGTATTGCGCCATGCTGGGCGACCCGCGCTACCGCCATATCGGCGCGCACCAGGACGGTAACAGCTGGACCATCGTGCTGGCGGTGCCCACGCCCAATCCAAGCGTGCTGCTGCCGGACCCCGGCGCAGCCGCGCAGCAAGTCCTGCAAGCGACCAACGCCGCGCGCGCCGCGGGCCGGCGCTGCGGCGACAGCTGGATGGAAGCGGCGCCGCCCCTCACCTGGAACGGCCAGCTGGCCGCGGCGGCGCTGGCGCACAGCCGCGACATGGCGCAGCAGGGCTACTTCACCCACAGCAACCCGCAGGGCCAGCAGGCGGCGCAGCGCGCCGAAGCGCAAGGCTACCGCTGGCGCCAGATCGCGGAAAACATTGCGCGCGGCCAGAACAGCGCGCAGGAAGCCGTGGCGGGCTGGATCGACAGCCCGGGCCATTGTCGCAACCTGATGAATCCGCAGCTGGGCGAGATGGGCGCCGGCCTCGCCATCCGGCCCGGCAAGCACCCGACGGCCTACTGGACCCAGGTCTTCGGTAGCGCGCGCTGAGCTTGACTTCCGCCCCCCGCGGACTAGGCTAATCTGACCGGCAGCCCTGCGGCATGCCGTCGCAGGCACCGGTACTTTGGGGGATGCCATGGACACCAAGAAATTCATCAGCGAAGGCTATCGGCTATTCGCGGCGGGCGACCTGCAAGGCCTGCTTGCACGCTTCAACGACGATGCGGAAATGATCAATCCCGATTCGGACTACCTGCCCATAGGGGGCAGCTATCACGGCACCAAGGAAATCGCCGAATTTTTCATGAAGCTCAATGAAACCACCCAGTGCACGGCGCTGGAGACCAAGACCATGGTGCAGGAAGGCGACACGCTGGTGGTGACCGGCGAATCGAGCTGGATCGCCCGCAGCACCGGCGTCCCCTACGACAACCCCTTCGTCCACGTGTTCAAGGTCCAGGGCGGCAAAATCGCCGCCCTGCGCGTCTACTACGACACCAGCAAGCTGGAACACGCCCTGCAGCCGGCCAGCGCCGGCAAACCTGCCGGCAACGCCCTGCACCACTAGGCGCTGGCGAGCGCCATCAAGGCTGCAGCGGGCCGCCGATCTGGCGCGCCAGGAAAGCGGCGGCCTTGTTCCAGAAATCGATGCGATTGGCCGCCAGCGCCGTCTGGCGGCCAGGCTGTTCATACGCGAGCACGTCGGACTGCGCATTGCCGGCTTTCAGCAGCTGGGCCAGCTGCGGGGCGTAGCGGGCCAGCGCGGCGCCATCGTCCTTGCCATAGGCCAGCAGCACCGGGCGCGCATACTTGCGCTGCGGGTCCAGCAGCGCGGGCTGGCTGGCGCCGCCGATCTGGCCCAGCGGCGTGTGCAGCGGCGGCTGGCAGTCGCAGCGGTCTTCACGCTGCTGCAGCATGGCCGGGTCGACCTGCGGCGACCAGCTCAGCGCGCACTTGAACATGTCCGGCTGCAGCGCGGTGGCCAGGACGGCGGCATAGCCACCAAAGCCGGTGCCCGCCGCGCACACGCGCTCCGGGTCGGCCACGCCCTGCGCGGCGGCCCATTTCACCGCGGCGGCCAGGTCGTCCTGCAACCCTTTCCCCCATTGCTGCCAGCCGGCCTCGAAGTAGCGCGCACCATAGCCGTAAGTGCCGCGCGGATCGAGCTGCAGCACGGCGAAGCCTTGCGCCGTCAGGAACGATTCCGCCGCGTTCCATGATTCGGGCTGGGCGCGCTGCCAGGCCTTCTCGCCCAGCAGCAGCACCAGCGGCAGGGTCTTGCCGGCCCTGGCCGCAGGCACGCTGAGCCAGACCGGCATGTCCATGCCGCCGGCCAGCTTGACGCTGCCGGCGATGCGTTCCGGCGCCGTCTTCGGATCGATGCCCGGCAGGCTGTCGCCGATGCGCACCAGTTTGCCGCTCACGCTGTGATACAGGTAATAGCTCGCCGGTTCGCGGTAGGACTCCGCGGACAGCAGCAGGTACGGCAGCTCCGCCCTGGCGGCGGGCAGCAGCGTGTTGACGGTATTGGGCAGGGCCGCGTCGACCTGCTGCTGTGCCGCGCGCAGGGCGGCGTCATACCAGATCGTGGTGCGCGGGCCGGCGCTGGTGCGAAAGCCCAGGATACGCCCGCCACCGACGATGAACTGCCCCTCGGCATCGTTGCCGGGAATACTGATCAGCGGCTCGGCGCCCAGTTTGCGCTGGGCCGGGTCGAAGCGGTAAATGCCCGTCGTATCCTGCCCATTGCGGGCGGCGACATACAGTTTGCCGTTCAGGTGCAGCAGGGGCGCGATGGCGTCGGCCGCGCCCGGCGCGAAATTGGCCAGCGGCAGCCAGTCGCCGCCGCCATCCTGCTGCTGCAAGAGATGGCGGCCATCGCGCTGGATCAGGGCGACGCTGAGCCTGCCTTTCTCGTCGACCAAGCGGTCCAAGGTATAGTTGCGCCCGCTGTCGGCATCGCCGCTGAGGCGCTCGAACGGTGCGAACAGCAACGTCATGTTGCCGCCGCGCGTATCGAGCCGCGACAGCACCCTGGCGCCGTTCTCGTACACGCTCGTGACAAAAATATCGTGGGCGCCAAGGCTGCTGCGCAGCCAGCCATCGCTATCGGTACTGCCACTGAACAGATGGCGGCCCGGCTGGGCGAACCGTTCGCTGTGCGGCACCAGCGGCGCCACTTCGGCATAGCCGCTGCCGTCGCGGTCGAGGGCGATAATGCCTTTCGGCACCGGATTGCCGCTGTTGTTCACGTTCGCCACGGTGAGCAGGAGACGATTGCTGTTGATCCAGCTGGCGCCCACCACGTCGGCATTGCTATAGCTGAAGGCCGGCGCCAGCTTCTGCGACTGCGCCGCCATCACGCCCACCATGGTGCGCCCGGATTCATTGGTCAGCAGCATGCCGACATGGCGCCCGTCCGGTGCCATGGCGGCATCGTGCAGGGCCGGGTCGCGGAAATATGCGGCCGCATCGGGCGCGGCGGCAGCCTGCAGGGCCGCGCCGGCGGCAAGCAGGGAGAAAGCGAGGCGGGGCAGGCGCATGGCGGCGATCACGATTACCAAAACTGCAACATTACCCTATGCAAGTTGCACTGGCAACTGCAGCACTCTGTTTGACGCGGCGACGGACTATGTTAGGTTTGAGGCAATGCCATCCTGAGGAGAACAACAATGCACACCCGGGTCAAACGCAGCGCCGCCGCCGGCACCATGCTGGCGGCCATGTTCAGTACCGGTCCTTCGCAAGCCGTGCGCGCACCGGCCTTTGACCCGCTGCTCGATGGCGCCCTGTGCGCCAGTCCCGGCACCGGGCGGCCGCTGCTGCAGGCCATGGCGGCGCAGGCGGAAACCGCGCCATTCAAAGCGGCCCTGCAATCGCGCCAGCCCGGCGAAGCGGGGCCGCCGCCGCTGTACAAGGACCTCGGCAAACTGCACCTGGCGGTCAGTACGCGCAGCCCGCGCGCCCAGGCCTATTTCGACCAGGGGCTGCGCCTGCTGTTTTCCTTCAACCACGCCGAAGCCGCGCGCGCCTTCCGCGCCGCGCAGCAGGCCGACCCGCAATGCGCCATGTGCCACTGGGGCGAGGCCCTGGTGCTGGGACCGAATATCAATGCGCCGATGTTCCCGGAAGCGGTGGCGCCCGCCTTTGCCGCCGCGGAACGGGCCGCCGCCGCGGCCGCCAGCGCCAGCCCGGTGGAGCAAGCCCTGGTGCGCGCCGTCCAGCAACGCTATGCCGCCCAGCCGCCCGCCGACCGCGCGGCCCTGGACCAGGCCTACGCCGCCGCCATGACCGAGGCCGCGCACAGCTTCCCCAACGACGACACGGTCCAGGTGCTGTTCGCGGAGTCGCTGATGGACCTGTCGCCATGGAATTACTGGGAAGCCGGCGGCGCCAGCCCGAAAGGACGCACGCAGGAACTGGTGGACGCGCTGGAGCGCGTGCTGGAGCGCAACCCGAGCCACCCGGGCGCCATCCACTACTACATCCACGCCGTGGAAGCCTCGAGCCACCCGGACAAGGCCCTGCCCTATGCGCGCCAGCTGGCCCGGCAGATCCCCGGCGCCGGCCATATCGTGCACATGCCCTCGCACATCTACTACCGCGCCGGCCTGTACAAGGATGCGCTGCAAGCGAATATCGACGCCATGGCGGTCGATGAAAAATACTTCCGCAGCGCCGCCAGCGACGCCGTGTACAAGGGCGCCTACTACCCGCACAACATCCACTTCGCCATGGTGTCGGCGCTGATGGGCGGGGACGGCAAGGCGACGCTGCAGGCGACGCAGCGGCTGGAACAGGCGCTCAGCCCGGAGCTGCTGCGCGCCATCCCGCCCCTGCAGCCGGTGCGCGCCGCCCCCTACTTCGCCCATGTGCAGTTCAGCAGCCCGGACACCCTGGTGGCCCTGCCCGCACCGGCCGAGGAATTCGTGCTGCTGCGCGCCATGTGGCATTACGCGCGCTCCGTCGGGTTCGCGCGCAAGGGCCTGTGGGCCGAGGGCCAGCGCGAAGTGGACAGCATCGCCGCCATCGAACAGAAGGCCGACTTCAAGCCGCTCGACGAACGGGGCGTGCCGGGCGCCGATATCGTGCGCACCGCGCGCCTGGTGGCGGCCGGCAAGCTGGCCGAAGCCAAGGGCGATCTGCCGGCCGCCATCGCCAGCTTCACGGAAGCGGTGGCGGCGCAGGACAAACTGCCGTATATCGAGCCGCCCTACTGGTACTATCCGGTGCGCCAGTCGCTGGGCGCGGCGCTGCTGAAAGCGGGCAAGCTCGATGAGGCGGAAGCGGCGTTCCGCGCCTCGTTCGCCAAGACCCCCAGCAACGGCTGGGCCCTGCGCGGCCTGGCCGAGGTGTACGACAAGCGCGGCGACAAGGCCGCGGCGGCGGCGGCCCGCAAGCGCCTTGCCGCCACCTGGCTGGGCCCGAACGCGGGCCCGGCGCTGTCACGTCTTTGATTCCGCCTTTGATTCCGCCTTTGATTCCGCCTTTGATTCCGTCTTTGATTCCGCCTTTGGCCCGGTCCCCCAGCACGGACCGGGGCCCCTGGTTTGCCTGAGCCGGCGCGCGGCAGGCCGTCGGCCTACGCGCGCCCGGGTTTCCAAGTAACATACGCCCCACTCTCACAATCCAGGTACAAGCATGAGGAACAAACGCTGGGCGGCGCTGCTGCTGGGTGGGCTGTTAGCGCTAACGGCGCGGGCGCAGGAAGTGCACCCGGATGGACAAAGTTTCGAGCGGCGGCGCTGGTCGCAGGCGGACGGTGCGCCGCAGTTTGCCATGACCGTGACCCAGACCGACGATGGCATGTTGTGGTTTGCCGGGCCATCGGGATTGCACAGCTTTGACGGGCTGCGCTTCCGGCGCGTGGATAAGGTGTACGGCCATGCGCTGTCGTCGTCCAACATCTCCATTGCGCGCAAGGTGCAAGGCGGGCTCGCGGTCGGCTATTACTTTGGCGGCTTAAGCATCTTCATGCCCGGTTCGGTCACCCACTACGTGCCCGGGCGCGACTTTCCGCGCGGGTCCGTCATGGACATCGCAGTGGGCAAGGATGGGGTGATGCATTGCGCCACCAGCAGCGGCCTGGCGGTCCTGCGCGATGGCAAATGGCAGCCGGAAGGCCAGTCTTCGCTGCCCCAGGGACGGGCCAACTGGGTCAAGATCGACCAATCCGGCCGGCTGTGGGCCTTCATCGGCAAGGACTACTTCGTGCGTCCCATCGGACGCGAAGACTTCGTGCCAGTGCCGGTGCCACCCGATTCAAGGACCACCATCCGCACCGACGGCCTGTATGCCAAGCCCGCCGGCAAAGACATCCAGCGGCTCGACATCGTCGCGACGCCGCCGCCGGAGCGGCTTGACCACCCGGAGCTGTACAAGAACGTACCGATCAAGGGCCCGCACGGCACGCAATGGGCCTATCGCGGCGACGGCCTGGTGCGGCTGGCGCCCGGCGAGGACGGCGTGCTGCGGGCGGTGGAACTGTTCGCCAGCGGATCGGGACGGGAGGAAGTCATCAGCCGTTCCACCATCGACCGCGAAGACAATCTCTGGCTGCTCACGCCGAGCGGCGTCGAACGCTTGCGGCGCCACCGCTTCCATCGGCTGGACACGCAGTTGAACACCTTCTTCTGGCTGGCGCAGCGCGGTCTGGGCGACGAACTCTGGTTCGGGGCGATCAATACGCCGCTGCTGCGGCGCAAACCCGACGGCACCACCGAGGCCACCGAGATCCGCAATTTCAACGCCCTGTTGCGCACCGCCGCCGACCATGTCTGGGTCGGCGGCAACGCCCTGTGGGAATTCCACGGCGGCACGCAGCGCCGCTGGGCCTTGCCGGCGCAAGCGGGAAAAGAGGGGGAAATCCAGGCCCTGGCGGCGGAGGCCGACGGCGGCCTGCTGGTGTCCATTGTGCGCAACGGCTTGTGGCGCTTCGCCCACGGCCAATGGCAGCAGGACGAGCGCCTGCGCGGCGTGGTCGATCCGGTGCCGGTGGCCATGCTGACCGACGCCCGGGGCAAGACATGGCTGGGCTTCGCCGGCGGGCGGCTGGTCGAACTGGCCGCCGGCCAGGCGCACCCGCTGCCGGCCAGCGCCGGCCTGCAGGTGGGCAATGTCCTGTGCCTGCTGGACATCGGCGGCAAGCTGCTGGTGGGCGGCGATCTCGGCGCCGCCTGGATCGACGGCGGCCAGGCGCATGCGCTGCGGCCGGAACATGCCGAGCGCTTCCAGCACGTCAGCGGCATGGTGCTCGACGGCCAGGGCAGCCTGTGGGTCCATAGCAACGACGGGCTGCACCGCTTCGACGCGGCGGCGCTGGCGCAGTTCTGGAAAACGCCCGCGCTGCCGCTGCAGGCGGAGCTGTTCAACTTCGAAGACGGCGTCGGCGGCGTCGCGGCGGGCGGACGGCCCCTGCCCTCGCTGGCGCAGGTGGGCGGACGGCTGTATTACGCCACCGTTTCGCAAGTGGGCTGGATCGATCCCGCCGGCATCAGCCGCAATCTCCGTCCGCCGAACGTGCTGCTGCAGACGCTGCGCACGCCGGAAAAGGACTATGCGCCGGTCGACCAGCTGGTACTGCCGCAGCAGACCAGCGCCATCGAGCTGGCCTTCACGGCAACGGCCCTGTCGATCCCGGAACGGGTACGCATGCAATTCCGGCTGTCGGGCGTGGACCGCGACTGGCGCGACGCCGGCCTGGAACGGCGCGCGCAATACACCAACCTGGCGCCCGGCCATTACCGCTTCCAGGTCAGGGCCGCCAACGAGGACGGCGCCTGGAATCACGACGGCGCCCAGCTCACGTTCGCCATCCCGCCCGCGTTTTGGCAGACCGACTGGTTCCGGACCCTGGGCGCGCTGGCCGCGCTGGCCCTGTCCGTCCTGCTGTACCGCTGGCGCGTCGCGGTGATCGAACAGCGCGCCGCCCACCACGCCATCCTGCGCCTCGATGCAACGCTGCAGGAACGCAGCCGCATTGCGCGCTCGCTGCACGACAACCTGCTGCAGGCGGTGCAGGCGCTGCTGCTGCGTTTCCATTTGGTGGAGCAGAAGCTGGCGCAGCAGCCGGAGTTGCAGCAGATGGTGGGCAGCGCGCTCGATTACGCCGAAACGCTGGTGGCCAGCACGCGCGACGAGGTGATGGCATTGCGCCGGCCGCAGGACGCCGACGAATTATTCGCGGCGCTGCGCCACGCGGCCGCGCAGGCCGGCGCCGGCGCCGGCGCCGAGCAGCGCCTGAGCTTTACGGTGTCGGGCCAGCCGCGCTACCTGCGCGCGGACTGCTGCGCCGAACTGTCCAGCGTGCTGCGCGAAGCCGTGCTCAATAGCGTGCTCCATTCCGGCGCCCGGCAGATCGCCGTGCGCCTGACGTTCGAGGACGACGCCTTGCTGGCCGAGGCCAGCGATGATGGCGCGGGCATGGATGGCGCCATCGCCCGGCACGGCAAGCCAGGCCATTGGGGCATTCCCGGCATGCGCGAGCGCATCGTCCGCCTGGGCGGCCAGTTCGACATCGCGGCCGGCGCGCAGGGCGGCGTCGCGGTGCGCCTGTCGATTCCGGCCCGGCAGGCGTATGCCTGAGCGGGCGGCGCCCGGGCGGCCGGGCGCGGCGCTGGCCACGCTGTGACGCCAGCGCCGCGTGCCGCGGCCGGCAGCGGTGACAGGGCGGTCCATTGGGCGTACCATGAAGGTTCCCAAGAGCAAGGAAACGAGCCCATGGCAGCCCCCGACCAGATCACCCACTGGCGCGAAATGATCTTTGCCCGACTGGTGCAGATCGTGCTGGTGCTGGGCCTGGCCACCGCCATTCCCAGCATGCTGCAATCGCTGCGCGAGGGGCTGTGGGGCGTGGTGGTGGTCGACGCCATCGCGCTGTCCTGGCTGACGGCCCTGTGGCGCCTGCAACAGCGGCTGTCCTTGCGGGCGCGCGCCATGCAGTTCCTGCTGATCGCCTTCGCGGTCGGGGTGGCCCTGATGCTGCAGGTGGGGCCGGTGGCCCACACCTACCTGCTGGCCGTGCCCTGCCTGGCGGCCCTGCTGGTGGGACTGCAGCCGGCCATCTGGCTGCTGCTGGCCGGCGCCGTGGCCATCGTCCTGACCGGCTACGCGCCGGCGCCGCCGGCCGCCGGCCCGGCCGACGACGCCGTGCTGCGCGCGGCCATCGTGGCGCTCAATTACCTGTTCATCGCCGGCATCCTGACCTTGAGCTGCGGCGTGCTGCTGCGCCACCTGGCGCGCTCGCTGGCCGAGGGCGAGCAACTGGCCTTCTACGACCCCTTGACCGGCTTGCCGAACCGGCGCCTGCTGCTGGACCGGCTGGGCAGCCTGCTGGCCAGCTCGGCGCGCCAGCAGCTGTTCAGCGCCGTCATGTTCGTCGACCTGGACCGCTTCAAGACCATCAACGATGCGCGCGGCCACGCCACCGGCGACCACCTGCTGCGCCTGGCCGCCGGACGCCTGGCGGCGCTGGTGCGCAAGAGCGACACCGTGGCGCGCATCGGCGGCGACGAATTCGTGGTGCTGCTGGCGCACCTGGCGCCCGACCTGGCGGCGGCCGGCGCCGCGGCGCAAGGGGTGGCCGAGAAGATCCGCCAGGCGCTGGGGCAGGAGGCGGAAATCGACGGCCAGCGCTACGGCTGCTCGGCCAGCATCGGCGTGACCCTGCTGCCGCGCTACGGGCGCCACGCCGACGACCTGCTGCGCGAAGCCGACACGGCGATGTACCGCGCCAAGCATGCCGGGCGCGACGGCGTGGCCTTCTTTGAAGCGGCCATGCAGGCCGAGGTGGAACGGCGCCTGACCTTGGAGCGCGAACTGGCGCAGGCCATCGCCGAGGAGCGCCTGCACGCGGCGTTCCAGCCGCAGTTCGACTGCCAGGGCCGGCTGCACGGCGCCGAGCTGCTGGCGCGCTGGCAGCGCGCCGACGGCGCCATGGTGGCGCCGGCCATCTTCATCCCGCTGGCCGAGGAAGCGGACCTGATCGTGCCGCTCGGCCTGTGGGCGCTGCGGCAAGCCTGCCTGGCGCAGCAGCGCATGGCGGCGCTGGGCCTGGCGCTGCCGCTGTCGGTCAATGTCAGCCCGCGCCAGTTCAGCCAGAGCGACTTCGTGGCGCAGGTGCGCGCCCTGCTGCAGGCGCACGGCGTCGCGCCGGCGCTGCTGATCCTGGAAGTGACGGAAGGCTTGCTGGTGGACCGGCTCGAGGACATCGTGGCGCGCATGCAGGAGCTGGCGGCGCTCGGGGTGCGCTTTTCCATCGACGATTTCGGCACCGGCTATTCCAGCCTGGCCTACCTGAAGCGCATGCCGCTGTACGAGCTGAAGATCGACCGCAGCTTCATCCTGGACATGCCGGACAACCCGAGCGACATGGTGATCGTGCAAACCATCCTGGCCATGGCCAGCCAGATGGGCTTGCGGGTGGTGGCGGAAGGGGTGGAAACGCAGGCCCAGGCCGACTTCCTGGCGGCGCACGGCTGCCATGCGCTGCAAGGCTACCTGCTGGGCCGGCCGGCGCCGCTGGCGGCGCTGCTGGACCTGCTGACGGCGCAGGCGGCGCTGCAGCCGCACCGCGCCGCCCGCCCGCCTTAGCCGAACGGCACGGTCAGCGCCTTGCGGATCGCCAGGCAGCGCTGGTCTTCCTGGTGCGCCACCAGCAGGGCGCGGCGGGTGCCGGCGCTCAGCTCGGGATAGGCGGCGGCCGCCTCGGCCAGGCGCTGCACGCTGGCGGCGGTGCAGGTGGCCGGGATCATGGCGCCGGCGTAATCGCGCATGAAGACCGGACCGGCGGACTTGTCCAGCAGGGGCAACTGCGCCAGGCGCGCGGCGGCGCTCTGCTCGTTCAGCGCCACCTGGCTCGACGGGTACAGGCCGTGCATCGCGGTGCGCAGGCGCGAGAACGGCAGCTTGCTTTGCTGGTCGCCGATCTTGGCCAGCCATTCCTGCTTGACCTGCGCCTCCGGACGCGCCACCTGGGCCGCCACGGCCGCCAGTTCGCCGCTATCGGACTTGTCGCGCGCCTGTTCGGCCGCGATGCGCGCCTGGGCGCCCGGCGCCGCATAACGGTTCAAGACGGCGATGATGTCCCAGCGCAGTTCCTGGCCCAGGGTCAGGCCCTTGACCTGGCTGCGCCCGTCCAGCAGGGCGCCCAGGCGCGCCAGCGATGCCGGGCTGCCGGCCGCCGCCAGATAGGTGTTGAACCAGCGGCGCTGGAAGTCGCCCGTGGTGGCGTTGGTGCGCGCCCAGGCCATGCTGGCGATGCGCTCCGCGCTGGCGCGGGTGTACGGGGCGTCGGCCGACATGGTGCGCAGGTATTTCAGCGCGCCCTGCGTCTTGCCCAGCACATCGCCCAGCAGCACGTAATCGTTTTCCGCCGGCGCATTGGCCAGCACGGTGTCGAGGAACTCGTTGAGCGGCAGGTCGCCGTCGCGCACATTGTCCCACATGCTATGCCACAGCATGGTGCGCAGCAGCTTGTCGGCCACCTTGCTGACGTCCTTGCGCGCGGTGGCGGCGGAGCGCGCATCGAGCTTGGCTTTCACGAAGCCCCAGTCCTGGTAGTTCGGGTAGACCAGGTCGGGGCAGGCGGCGCCCTGCAGTTCCGCCACCTCGGTGCTGGCGCCCTTGTAGGTCACCGGCAGCACCTTGGCCACCCGCAGCTGCGGGCCCTTCTTCTGCATCAGGGCCAGCTGCACGCGCTGCTCGCGCAGGGTGGGGAATTGCGCCACCGCGCTCTGCTGCAGGCTGAAGGCGGCGATCTTGCCGGCCTTGCAGCGGTAGTTGGCGGTGATGGTGTTCACGCCCGGCTGGTACAGCCAGTCCTGGGTCCACTGGCCCAGGTCGCGGCCGGCCGCCGCGGCCAGGCTGCCGATGAAGTCGTCCAGCTTGGCGTTCTTGAACTGGTACTGGACCAGGTAGTTGTGCACGCCCTGGCGGAAGGTCTCTTCGCCCAGCAGGTGGCGCAGCTGCTTCAGGGTGGAGGCGCCCTTCGCATACGTGATGGCGTCGATATTGTCGAAAGCGTTGGCGGTCGACGGCACCGGGGTTTCGATCGGGTGGGTGGTGACGCGCTGGTCCTGCACATAGGCGCCCGCTTTGCCTTGCGCGTAGAAGTACTGCCAGGCCGAGTCCTTGAATTCGGTGGCTTCGGCGGTGGCCAGGGTGCCCATGAAGGACGCGAAGCTCTCGTTCAGCCACAGGCCGTTCCACCACTGCATGGTGACCAGGTCGCCGAACCACTGGTGCGCCATTTCGTGCATGATCACGCTGGCCAGTTCGTGCTTTTCCTCGCCCGTCATGCTTTCCTTGTGCAGGAAGGCACGTTCGGCGAAGGTCACGGCGCCGGCGTTCTCCATGGCGCCGTACAGGAAGTCCGGCACCAGCAGCTGGTCGTATTTGCCGTACTGGTAAGGCACGCCGAAGTAGCCGTCGAACCAGGCCAGGCCCTGCGCCGTGTAGGTGAACCATGCGGCGGCGTCGACCTGGTCGGCCACCGACTGGCGCGCGAACAGGCGCATCGGGTACTTGGCGGACGTGTTGTCTTCCCACACTTTGTACGGGCCGGCGTGCAGCGAGAAGTTGTAGGGGCTCAAGACCTTCGATGCCGGGAAGGTCCAGCGCTTGACCGGCGCGCCCGCCACCGCTTCCACCTGGCTTTCGCGGGTGGTGGACACCACGGTCCAGTCGGCAGGGGCGGTCACATTGACCTGGTAGGTGGCCTTCAGGTCCGGCTGGTCGAACAGCGCGAACATCTGGTGCGCGGCGGCGGGCTCGAAATGGGAATAGGTATACACGCGGCCATCGACCGGATCGACCATGCGGTGCAGGCCCTCGCCATTGGTGCTGTGCTTGCGCTCGAATTCAACCGTCACCGTGTTGCGGCCCGCCTGCAGGTCGGCGGCGGCCAGGGTGATGAACCAGTTGTTGTATTGCGGTGCAGCGATCGTCTTGCCATTGACCACCAGGCGCTTGATGCTGGCCTGGTCCAGGTCCAGGGTCAGGGGCTGGGCGTTGTCCTGCAGGTCGAAGCTGACGCTGGTGGTGTTGCGGAAGGTTTCCTGGCCGCTCAGGGTGAAGTCCAGCACATAGGCCACATTGGACACGCGCGCCGAACGGGCGGCGGCGTCGGCCTGGCTCAGGTAGGCGTTTTCCGCGCGCGCGGTGGCGGCGCTGTGATCGGCCGCGATGCCGCTGGTGGCGACGAGGGCGCTGACTGCCAATGCAATGGCGTGAGGAACTAGCAATGTCATGGTTATCCTTGTACATGTCTCGCCCCGGACCGGCCCCGGTCAGGTGGCGCGGAGGATGATACCATTCCGACATGGACATCCAACTCGAGACCCCCAACCAGCCCGACGTCGTGGCCCTGATCGACCAGCTGGACGCCTACCAGCTGTCGCTGTATCCGCCGGAGAGCGTGTATGCGCTCGACATGCAAGCGCTGCTCCAGCCCAACGTGCTGTTCGCCGTGGCGCGCAATGCGCAGGGTGCGGCGGTGGGCTGCGGCGCCATGCTGCTGACGCCGCAGTACGGCGAAGTCAAACGCATGTTCGTGCACCCGGACGCGCGCGGCCAGGGCGTGGCGCAGCGCCTGCTAGGCCTGCTGGAAACGCAAGCGCAGGCGCGCGGCTGCCGCCAGTTCATGCTGGAGACCGGACCGGCGCAGGCGGCTGCCATCGGCTTGTATCAGCGCCTGGGCTACCGCGTGCGCGGACCGTATGGCGACTATGGCGCCGATCCCTTGAGCGTCTTCATGGAGAAGGCGGCATGACGGACGCCCTGCACGATCTGCGCCAGCGCACGCGCGCCTTCGCCGCCGCGCGCGACTGGGCGCCGTACCACACGCCGAAGAACCTGGCGATGGCGCTGTCGGTGGAAGTGGCGGAACTGGCCGAGCATTTCCAGTGGCTGCCCAGCGGCCGCGCCGCCGAACTGGCGCCGGGCCAGCAGGCCGCCATCCGCCACGAGCTGGCCGACGTGCTGCTCTACCTGGTGCAGCTGGCCGACCAGCTCGAAGTCGACCTGCACGCGGCGGCGCTGGAGAAAATCCAGCTAAATGCCGTCAAATATCCGCCCTCAAAGGGCTGAGGCAGGCTGCGCGCCGTAGCGTTCAGTCCGAGGTCGAGCAGACCAGCAGATCCCAGCCGTCTGCAGGGATGAAGGCATAGGCGAAATCCCAGCACACCGGATAGGCAGGATGGCCCGTCCTGAAGCGGAAGGACTACAGGGCGATGGCCCGCATGCTTGCCGCCGCCGCATCCCTGCAAATCTCGTCCAGCAAGGCGAGAAATGGGACGAAGCGCGTAATCCCCGCTTCCGGACCGGCGCCGTGGTCGCCGGTATAGCCCAGGCAATGGCGCAGGTGGGTCTCGAGGTCGCGCGGCGAGGCCGCGCGCAACTGTTCGGTGGCCACCGCGCGCCCGATCAACTTCGTTGCGATGTCGTCCACGGAATCGCCGCTACCGCCGGCGATCGAGTAAGTGCGCAGGAAGACCGCGTAATTCATGGCCCCGTCATGGAGGAGGTCTTCCATTTTTTCAAGCAGGTCTTGCCGCATCCCGCCCCCGCTTCAAGCGCCGTTCAGGAATTGGCCGACGAAGGCGCTGTACGCGTCGCGCATCGGCAGCTCCATGTCGGTGACGATGGCGCGCCGCTGCGAGACGACGGCGACATTGTCCTTCGGGTTGAAGCCGACCTTCTCCTCCAGGCCCCAATACAGGCCGACGCCGCGCTTCTGCCAGTTCGGCAGCGCGTTGAAATTAATGCCGCGGCTAAACAGCAGTTCATTCTTGTCGGCCAGCGACTTGCCGGCGATGGCGGCGGCGGCGCTGTCCGGGGTCGCGCCTTCCTTGCGCAGCATCCAGTAGCAGTGCGCGTTCATGGCATTGCGGTGGGCGTCCTCGTTGCGCCACCTGAAGTAGTCGACCACCAGGCGCTTGCTGGGCAGCTCAGAGATGCGGCAATCGAAGGCGGCCAATGCGCCCAGCATCAGGCTGAATTTGGCCGATGCCTCGCCGGCCAGGATGGAATTGTATTTGCGGGTCTTGCGGCCGAAGACGTCGATGTCCGCGTCGAACAGCAGGGAAATCTCGTCGCTCTCGGTATAGCCGTAAACGACCTTGAAGCCGCAGTTCATCAGGTGCCGGGTGGTGTCGACCATCAGGTCGCGGAAACGCACGTCGAACGGCGCGTCGAAACCGGCGCTCTCCTTGGTCAGCCGGGTGAAACTGCGGCCGTCAATCCGCGCCACCATGTAGATCCCGGGCAGCACGCAATGGTCATGCGCGGTTTCGTACACGCGCATCGACGCGTCGAGTTCATCAAACTTCATGATTCCATGCTTTCACAATACGCTGGCCATCGACCCAGTCGACGTACAGCAATTCATCAAAACCTTCATCCATGCCGGGGATCTCCAGGCGCTTATGCGTGGCGAAGATGCCGACATCGGGGATGCATTCCCGGCCCTGGCGCTGCCGGTTCCACTGCAGGCTGCGTTCCAGGTCGCTGCGGAAGTAGAAGCACCGGATCCGGTAGCCGTGCTCGCGCAGCAGCTTGACGTAGCGCGCGCGCACCTCCCTGCCGGCATTGGTGTTATCGATCACCAGCGGCATGCCGGTGTCGAAGCAAAGTTCGAACATGCGCTGCTCCCGGTGCTTTGTCTTCAGCAGGTCGTTGCTGATGCGCACGTGGGAATTGAAGAAGTGCTCCTTGTAGAAGGTCGACTTGCCCGAAGCCTGGATGCCGACGAAGATGACTGCCTCCATTCAGATGCCGAGCGCCTTCCTGATCTGGGCGCCGACGATGACCCAGGATTTCGAATCGGCCGAGACTTCATCGTAATGGCTGCCGCCGGGCAGTACCAGCACTTCGGCGGCGTCGCCGGCGGCCCGCGCGCGGCGCGCGTAGTTCTCGCCCGTCACGGTGGGCGAGATGTCGTCATGCTCGCCGTGGATCAGGATGGTGCGCACGCCGGCCGGCAGCATTTCGGCCGGGGACGTGTCGGAGAAGACATCGGGCCGCAGGGCGCTCGGCGTGCCGGCAATCTGCGCGGTTTCCCGATCGCAGGTGCGGCGGATCAGGGCCGCTTCGTTGCGCAGATCGGCCAAGCCGCCCAGGCTGATCACGGTCCCGATCTTCAGCGGCTGCGGCACCCAGGCGGGGCTCCATGCGGGCAGCTTGTGGCGCGAGACGGCCCACTGCGCAAGGTGGCCGCCGGCGGAATGGCCGACCGCCACGATGCGCTCCAGATCCAGCGCACTGCTGGCCGCCTCCTGCCGCAACAAGTCGACGGCGCTAGCGACGTCCTGGTACATGCCGGGATAGCCGCCGCCCGGCTCGTCGTAGCGCCGGTATTCCACGTTCCACACGGCGATGCCTTGCGCGGTCAGCGCGCCGGCCATATTGCGCATCTGCCCGATGCCGCCGAATTGCACCGTCCAGCAGCCGCCGTGGATCAAGACCACGACCGGGTGCGGGCCCGGCCCGGCGGGCGTGAACAGTTCGACGAACTGGCTGGGCGCAGCGCCGTAGGCAATGCGCTTGCCGGGGGCGGGGCCGCTCAGCGCCAGGTAGCCGTCCAGCGCCAGCGGCTGGCGCACGACGGCGTCGGGCGGCGCGGCCGCGGCGGCCACGGCGGCGGCGCCGGCGGCGGCGCACAGGGAATGGCGGATCAGTTTGTGCATGGTGTTCCCTGCGCTGTCTGGAATAGCCAGCAGGATAGCGCGGGGCTGGCTAATCCAGCAACAAATCTTCGCTGCGGCGGTAGCCTTGGCGGCGCTCGTTGCCGCTCCAAGGCTGCATGCTAGGCAAGGCGGCGGGCGAAGGTGGCTGAGGGAAAGGCTTGGGCGCGGCCGCGGCCAATTCTCGGCGGCAATCGATTGCTCGCTTCCATTTGCGTTCGCCGGGGAAAAGCAGGTAGATGTCGCGCCAGGCATTGCGTACCATGCCCGGGGCCAGGGTATTGAACCGGTTGGGCGAAACCGCCTGGCCGTTAAAGATGACCACATCGCCGTCGACGACAGCGTAGCGACATTCCGAATAATTGTCTGAACGCAGCCGCGTGCCGTCGGGCAGGAAAAGGTTCTTCCAGCGATAGCCGTGCACGGTCGCCGCGCGATGACGGAAACCGTCCGCTTTTGCTTTGTCGAGCCAGGCGAGCACCGCTTGGTCGGCGATCTCGTCGAGCTCGTCGAGCCTGCGGTGCGTGCGCAGGTAAAGTAGTAGGGAGGACAGGGTGTCGGGGGAAACCGCCAGGGACGCTCGAGAAAACATACTATTTTCCCTTTCTAGAATGATCTGGAATCGTCTGAAAACGTCTGGAATCGCTTAGGCCTAGGAAAATTGGGGCCAAAAAGCAAATTCCAGACTGTTTCAGACCAAATCAGAACGTTCTAGTTCCCCTTTTCAGAAAATTTCCGCGAGGGGCAGCGGCGGTTTACTTGCCCTTCTTGCCGGGCAGCGGTTTCCTTGGCGGCGTGTGTTTGCCGGACATCGGCGGCATGGCGTCGGCCAGCGACATATTCAGCTGCTTGCCGCCAACCCATACCTTGCGCAAGTGCTTGAAGATATCGTCCGGCATACCATCGGGCATTTCGACGAAGGCATGGTCGCCCAGGATCTCGATACGGCCGATGAAGCGCGACTCGAGGCCGCTTTCGTTGGCGATGGCGCCAACCAGGTTGCCCGCATTGACACCGTCCTGCGCCCCCACTTCGACGCGGTAGGCGCGCATCGGCATCGGTGCGGCGCCGTTGTCGCGGTCTTTCTTCTTGCGCTTGGGCGCTTCCTCGAACATCGGCTCGTCGTCGTCATCGCGCGCCGACAGCGGCAGCGCGTCGTGTTCCGGCTTGGCGGCGCGTTCCGGCTTGGCGGCGCGCGGCGGCTTGGCGGCCGGCGCCGGCGGTGCGCTTTCGCCATCGCGGTGCAGGCGCAGCGGCTGGCCGGCGACGCGCAGGGCGGCCAAGACTTCCAGGGCGTCCGGCGCCAGGTCGTCCGGCATGTCGAGCAGGGAGTAATCGTCGTAGATCTCGATACGGCCGATGAACTTGGAATCGATGCCGCCCTCGTTGGCGATGGCGCCCACGATATTGCCCGGTTTGACGCCGTGCTGGTAACCCACTTCCACGCGGTAGGTCGCCTTGCCCGGCTCGGCCTCGCGCTCGATGCGCTCCTTCTTCGGACGCGGCTCGCGCGGCTCACGTGGCTCACGCGCTTCGCGCGGTTCACGTGGTTCGCGGCCTTCGCGTTCCTGGCGCGGCGCGCCGTCTTCATGCCAGCCCTTCTCGCGCGACTTGTCGAGCAGCAGCGGCTTGCCGCCGCTGGCCATCAGCGCCAGTGCGGCGGCGATTTCCACGGCCGGGATATTGTGCTCGGCCTCGTATTCGCTGACCAGCGTTTCGTAGAAGGCCAGGCCTTCCTGCGCCAGGGCGTCGGTGATCTGGTCCTTGAAACGCTGCACCCGCACGTCGTTGACGGCCTGCAAGGTCGGCAGCGTCATCGGCGTGACCGGCTGGCGCGTGGTGCGCTCGATCAGCTTCAGCAGGTTGCGCTCGCGCGGCGTGATGAACAGGATCGCTTCGCCGCTGCGGCCGGCGCGGCCGGTGCGGCCGATACGGTGGGTGTAGCTTTCCGGGTCGTACGGCACGTCGTAGTTGACCACGTGGCTGATGCGCTCCACGTCCAGGCCGCGCGCCGCCACGTCGGTGGCGACCAGGATGTCGATCTTGCCGTCCTTGAGCTGGCTGATCATGCGTTCGCGCGCCGCCTGCTGCATGTCGCCGTTGATGGCGCCGGCCGAGAAGCCGCGCGCCTGCAATCGCTCGGCCAATTCTTCAGTGCCGATCTTGGTGCGCGAGAAGATGATCATGCCGTCGAACGGCTCCGCTTCCAGGATGCGGGTCAGCGCATCGAGCTTGTGCATGCCGGACACCAGCCAGTAGCGCTGGCGGATATTCGTGTTGGTGGTGGTCTTGGCCGCCACCAGCACTTCGGCCGGGTCGTTCAGGTAGGTGGTGGCGATGCGTTTCACCTGGGCCGGCATGGTGGCCGAGAACAGCGCGGTCTGGCGCGTCTTGGGCGTCTCTTGCAGGATGCGCTCGACGTCTTCGATGAAGCCCATGCGCAGCATCTCGTCGGCCTCGTCCAGCACCAGGGTTTTCAGCTGCGACAGGTCGAGCGAGCCTTTTTCCAGGTGGTCGATGACGCGGCCCGGGGTGCCCACCACCACGTGCACGCCGCGGCGCAGCGCTTGCAGCTGCGGGCCGTAGGACTGGCCGCCGTAGATCGGCAGCACATGGAATTTCGGGATATGGGCGGCGTAGCGCTGGAAGGCCTCGGCCACTTGGATCGCCAGCTCGCGCGTCGGCGCCAGCACCAGCGCCTGCGGCGCCATCTGCTTGATGTCGATGCGCGACAGGATCGGCAGGGCAAAGGCGGCGGTCTTGCCGGTGCCGGTCTGCGCGGTGCCCAGCACGTCGCGGTTGGCCAGCAAATGGGGGATGGTGGAAGCCTGGATCGGGGACGGGCTCTCGTAGCCCACTTCTTTCAGCGCCTTCAAAATGGGGGCGCTGAGGTTCAAATCGGTAAACAGGGTGTCAGACATGGCGGCACTCGTAAGGTTATTGTTGTATCGCCTTGATGCGACGGAAGCCGCTATTTTACCGCTTTGGCGCACCTTCAGCCGGTAAACCAGCCGATCAGCCGGGCCGGCGGCGGTCGCGCCGCGCTGTCTGCCCCCGCAGGTCGGACACCGCCTTCCCGCTTTCAGGCGTGCGGCCGGGCCTCCTCCTTCAGCGCTTTCATGGCGATTTTCTCGATCAGCCCCGGCGCCAGCAACTTGAGCCAGCGCCCCAGGCGTCCCTTGGCCGTCATCACCACCTCGCGCCGGCGCGCCCGCATGGCGCCCAGGATCAGGCGCGCGCAGTCGGCCACCGGCATCGCCCCCTCCTCGCGCAGGCTGCTCTTGCCCAGCTCTCCGCCCGCCGCGTTGTAGCCGCGGTGGCGGATGCGGGTATCGACCACGCCCGGGTAGGCGGTGGTGACGCTCACCCCATGCGGCTTGAGCTCGGCCCGCAGCGCCTCGAAAAAGCCGGCCATGGCGAACTTGCTGGCGCCGTAGGCGGTGCGCCCCGGCACCCCCACCAGCCCGGCCAGCGAGGACACCGCCACGATGCGCCCGCGCGCCGCTTTCAGGTGCGGCAGCGCGGCGTGGGTGCACCAGATCGCGCCCCACAGGTTGACTTTCATCAGCTCCTCGTACCAGCCCAGGTCCGCCACCTCCTCGAACAGCGCGTGCGCCGAACGCCCGGCGTTGTTGACCAGGCTGTCGATGCGGCCGAAGCGCTGCAGCGCCGCCGCCACCAGCGCCCGGCACTGCGCCTGCTGCGCCACGTCGGTCGGCACCACCAGGGTGGCCGCCCCGGCCGCCGCGCAGTCGGCCGCCACCGCCTGCAGCGCCGCCTCGTTGCGCGCGGCCAGCACCAGCGCCACCGCGTTGCCGCGCGCGCGCGCCAGCTGGCGCGCCATTTCCGCGCCGATGCCGTCCGACGCGCCGGTGATGATGATCACTTCCATTGGCCTCTCCTTTGTGCGCCCCATTATGGAGTAAGATCGCCGCCATGCAAACCACGTCCCCGATCGCCGCCGCCCTGCTGCTGGCGGCCGCCTGCGCCAGCGCGCAGCAAGCCCCCGCCGTCCAGGAGGCGCCGCTGCGCGCCCACCTGGCCTTCCTGGCCGACGACCTGCTGGAGGGGCGCGGCACCGGCCAGCGCGGCGGCGAGCTGGCCGTGCGCTACCTGGAAACCCAGGCCGCCGCCCTCGGCCTGCAGCCGCTGGCCAACGGCCAGTACCGCCAGCCGGTCACCTTCCAGGGCACGCGCCTGCTGCCCGGCAGTTCGATCCGCTTTAGCGCCGGCCCGGCCACGCTGGCGCCGCGCCTGGGCCAGGATGTGCTGATCGGCACGGCCAGCGGCCGCCCGGAGCTGGTGCTGGAGGCGCCGCTGCTGTTTGTCGGCTACGGCGTCAGCGCGCCCGAGGAGCGCTGGGACGACTACAAGGACGCCGACGTGCGCGGCAAGCTCCTGCTGATGCTGGTCAACGACCCGCCGCCCACCGCCGACGAGCCGCAGCGCTTCGCCGGCCAGGCCTACACCTATTACGGGCGCTGGACCTACAAGTTCGAGCAGGCGGCGCGGCGCGGCGCCGCCGGCGCCCTGCTGATCCACACGGACGCCTCGGCCGCCTACGGCTGGCACGTGCCGGCCACCAGCTTCGCGCTGGAGCGCTTCCATGCGCGCGGCGCCGGCAACCAGCTCGAAGGCTGGCTGTCGGAAGACTACGCCCGCCTGCTGCTGCAGGAGGCCGGCTGGTCGCTGGACGCGCTGCGCGCGGCCGCCGAGCGGCGCGACTTCCGCCCGCTGGCGCTGAACATCGGCGCGCGCGCCGAGCTGCACTCACATGTGCGCCAGCTCGAGCAGTTCAACGTGGTCGGCATCGTGCCCGGCAGCGACCCGCGGCTGCAGCACCAGGCCCTCGTGTATTCGGCCCACTGGGACCACCTGGGCCGGGCCGACGACCCGGCCGGCGGCGCGCCGCGCATCTTCAACGGCGCCATCGACAACGCTTCCGGCAGCGCCGCCCTGCTGGCCATGGCCAGCGCCGCCGTGCGCCGGCCGGCGCGCCGCGCCCAGGTCTTCCTGTGGACGGCCGCCGAGGAAGTGGGCATGCACGGCGCCGCCGCCTATGTGGCCCAGCCGGCCTTCCCGCTCAAGGACACGCTGGCCGACCTCAATCTCGATTCCATGAATTTCGCCGGCCGCACGCGCGATATCGGCGTCGCCGGCGCCGAGCGCAGCACCCTGTACGCCAGCGCCGCCAAGGTGGCGCGGCAGATGGGCCTGACGCTGGCGCCGGCCGTGCCCGACCTGTCGGGCGCCTACTTCCGCGCCGACCACGTCCAGTTCGCGCGCGCCGGCGTACCGGCCTTCAATGTCGGTGCGGCCGTGTTCTCCGGCGACGGCCACTTCGCATTCGTCCAGGCGCAGGAGGCCGCCGCCGCGCAGATCGCCGCCTTCAAGGGCGACTACCACACCCCGCGCGACACTTACCACGCGGCCTGGGACTTGGCCGGCATGCTGCAGCAGGCCCAGTTCACCCTCAACCTGGGCTATGCCCTGGCCAACGGCCGCGCCATGCCGCGCTGGCGCGCGGGCGAGCCGTTCGGCCAGGTAGCGCGCTAGGCGGCGCCGCCCGCCAGCGGCCTGGACGGTCGCGGCGCTGCCCGGGCCTGCCGCGCGCGCCCTGGCGCCGCGGCAGCTGGCCATTGCCGGCCCCGCCTGGGCGCCGCCCAGTGCGTGCGTTCCCGCACAGATGCCCCGGCCGTGGGCTCGTAAGCTCGACCTTCTGACCCTACGGAGGAAATGATGGCTGATGACCTGAATTCCCGGCCCGCGTCTGCGGCCGCCGCTGTGTCCCCGGCCGCCTCCCTGGCCGCCACTGTCTTGGCCACCGCCTTGGCCGCCACCCTGGCCGCCACCCTGGCCGCCTGCGGTGGCGGCGGTGGCGGCGGCAGCGCGCCGGTCACGCAGCCGGAAACGCCCGTGCCGACCCCGGCGGCGCCGCTGGTCCTGGCCCTGCGCGAAGTGGCCAGCGGGCTGGCGCAGCCGGTGTTGCTGAACGCCCCGCCCGGCGATGCGCGCCGCTTCATCGTCGAGCGGGCCGGCCGCCTCCGCATCCTGGCCGCGGACGGCAGCCTGCGCAGCGCGCCCTTCCTCGACCTGACCGGCCTGATCAGCACGGACGGCGAGGGCGGCCTGCTGTCGCTGGCCTTCCATCCCGGCTATGCGGCCAACGGCAAGTTCTACATCTACTACACCGACAAGTTCGGCAATATCGCCATCGACGAAGGCCGGGCCTCGGCCGCCAGCGCCGACCTGGCCGACGCCAATTCGCTCAAGCGCGTGATCACCATCCCCCACCCCGGCTATACCAACCACTACGGCGGCATGCTGGCCTTCGGCGCCGACGGCTACCTGTATGCCGGCACCGGCGACGGCGGCGGGGCCGGCGACCCGAACGGCAACGCGCAAAACCTCGGCTCGCTGCTGGGCAAGCTGCTGCGCCTGAAGGTGGACGACCCGCAGCCGCCGCTGTACAACATCCCGGCCGACAATCCCTTTGTCGGCCAGCCCGGCAAGCGCGGCGAGATCTGGGCCTACGGCCTGCGCAATCCCTGGCGCTTCGCCTTCGACGCCGCCGGCGCCGCCCTGTATCTCGCCGACGTCGGCCAGGAGGTGCGCGAGGAAGTCAATGTGGTGCCGGCCGCGCTCAAGGCCGCCAACTATGGCTGGAACCTGATGGAGGGCAGCGGCTGCTTCAACGGCGGCAACTGTTCCACCCAGGGCCTGACCCTGCCGGTCGTCGACTACCTGCACGGCGCCGCCAACGCCAACGGCTGCTCGATCACGGGCGGCTTCGTCTACCGCGGCGCGGCGCTGCCCGAGCTGGCCGGGCGCTACCTGTATTCGGACTACTGCAAGGGTTTCCTGAAGAGCTTCCTGTACGCCAAT
This sequence comes from Pseudoduganella violaceinigra DSM 15887, assembly GCF_000425385.1. Taxonomy (GTDB): domain Bacteria; phylum Pseudomonadota; class Gammaproteobacteria; order Burkholderiales; family Burkholderiaceae_D; genus Rugamonas; species Rugamonas violaceinigra. The sequence goes on from NZ_AUDI01000009.1 coordinate 140,780, forward strand.
GGCGCCCTGAGCGAAACCAAGGACTGGGCGGTGGGCGACATCGGCAAGGTGCCCGGCTTCGGCCAGGATGCGGCCGGCGAGCTGTACATGCTGAGCGAAGGCGGCAAGGTGTACCAGATCGTGCGCAAATAGGCGCCGGCGGGCGGGCCCGCTACAATGGACGCTTTCCCACCCGCCCCGCACGCCATGGCCCGATTGACGCTGAGCTTCCCGGACGAGCAATTCTGCTTTTCAACCCCGATGACGGTGCGCGTCACCGATATCAACGGCGCCCGCCACCTGGGCAACGACTCGATGATTTCCATGATCTCGGAAGCGCGGGCGCGCTTCCTGTTCGAGTTCGGCGTGCGCGAGAGCGAAGGCGACGGGACCGGCATCATCGTCACCGACCTGGCCACCACCTACCGCGCCGAAGCCCATGCGCGCGACCAGCTGCTGTTCGAGGTGGGCGTGATGGACTTCAACAAGTATGGCGGCGACGTGATCTTCCGCATCACCCGCCCGGCCGACGCCACCCTGGTGGCGATGGCCAAGCAGGGCTTCGTGTTTTACCACTACGGCCACGGCCAGGTGGTGCCGATGCCGGACGACTTCCGCGCCAAGTTCAGCCGCGTGAACTGGGTCGACTGAGCTGGCCTACTTCCTGCTCAGCTGCGTGGGGCTGCCGAAGGTGGCGCGGAACCACGCATCGACCATCGGCTTCTCATAGCGCAGCGCGTCGCCGCTGGCATAGCGGTTCAAGCCGTCCAGGTACATCATGTTCTTCAAATGCTCCTGGCCGCTGGCCAGCACCTTGCCGTCTTGTTCCAGGCTGTACTGCAGCGTCATGGTGGGCCAGTCGGCGCCGCCGCGCAGCACCCGGATATCGTGAATCAAGTGGCGGCGCGGCTCGACCCGGCCGGCCAGGTCCAGGTCGGTCACCGTGATGCGCAGCTGCTGATTGGCGGGCAGCTGCTGGCCCAGATGCTGGAAGTGCTCGCCCAGCTCTTTCAGCAATTGGGTGCGCTCCTGCTCCCAGAACGGTACGTCGGCGAATTTTTCCGGTTCCTGGAAGGTCACGGTCACCGTGCCCGCCGAGGCGGCGCCGGCGGCGGCCAGCAGCAAGGCGGCGGCAATCCAGTAGCGAGTGAGGCGTTTCATGATGGCGGTCCTTTCATGCGAGAGCTTCCATAGTACTCCTGCGGCGCCGCCGCGCCGCGCTTGAAACAATTTCTGACAACTGCCACGCGCCAGCAAAGGTGCGGGCGCGCACAGCGCGGCAGGCGCGCCGCGGCGACACTGGCCGGCAAGGAGGAGCCCATGCCCGAAGGCCCGTCGATCGTCATCCTCACCGAACAGGCGCAGGCCTTCGCCGGCCGCACCATCGCCGCCGCCAGCGGCAACAGCAAGGCCGTGCCGTTTGCCGAGCTGCCCGGCCAGCCGCTGCTATCGCTGCGCAGCTGGGGCAAGCATTTCCTGCTCGAACTGCCGCTGTACACGCTGCGCATCCACTTCCTGCTGTTCGGCAGCTACCGCATCGACGAGCGCAAGGACGGCGCGGCGCCGCGCCTGGCCCTGCACTTCGAGGAAGGCGGCGAGCTGAACTTCTACGCCTGCTCGGTCAAGCTGGTGGAAGGCGACCTGGCCCAGGCGTACGACTGGCGCGCCGACGTCATGTCGCCGCACTGGAGCGCCCGCCTGGCGCTGAAGAAACTGCGCGCGCAGCCCGCGCGCCTGGTGTGCGACGCCCTGCTCGACCAGGACATCTTTGCTGGTGTCGGCAATATCATCAAGAACGAAGTCCTGTTCCGCTTGCGCCTGCATCCGCTGTCGCTGGTCGGCGCATTACCGCAGGGAAAATTGCGCGCCCTGGTGCAGCAGGCGCGCCAATACAGTTTCGACTTCAAGGCCTGGAAGCTGGCCTTCGTCCTGAAACAGCACTGGCAAGTGCACAACCGCAGCATCTGCCCGCGCTGCCAGCGCACGCTGCAGCGTGCCCACCTGGGACTGAGCCAGCGCCGCAGCTTCTGGTGCGGGCACTGCCAAAAGCGGTATGGCGCCGACGGGTGAAGGCGGCACGGCGCGCGCCTTGCTTGTTGTTAAGAACAATCGTCCGGACTACAATCGGCCCGAGGCAGCGCACACCGGCGCCTCGCCCAGACCGCCTGTCACATTAGGAAGTTACCCTATGGCTTTCCTGTCGCCCGCCGCCCCCAACGCCGCGCCCTGGCGCATCCTGCTGGTCGACGACGAGCCGGACATCCACGACATCACCCAGCTGACGCTGCGCCGTTTCCGCCTGGACGGGCGCGGCCTGGAATTCCTGCATGCCTACAGCGGCGCCCAAGCCAAGCAAGTGCTGGCGGCGGAAGCGGACATCGCCCTGGTCTTTCTCGACGTCGTGATGGAACAGGAAGACGCCGGCCTGGAAGTGGCGCGCTGGCTGCGCCAGGACCTGGGCAACCAGTTCACCCGCATCGTGCTGCGCACCGGCCAGCCGGGCCAGGCGCCGGAAGAGCGCGTGATTGTCGACTACGACATCAACGACTACAAGGAAAAGACCGAGCTCGACCGCACCAAGCTGTTCACCACCACCTTCGCCGCCCTGCGCGCCTACCGCGACATCATGAAGGTGGACGCCGCGCGCCGGCAGCAGCTGCACTACCGCGAAGGCCTGGAGCGCGTGCTCGCCGCCTCGGCCCACCTCTTCCAGCAGCGCAACCTGAAAGACTTCGCCGGCGGCTTGCTGCAGCAAGTGGTGGCCCTGCTGCGCCTGGAACACAGCATGCTGCTGCGCCTGCGCGGCGCCAGCGCCGTCAGCGGCCAGACCGATTATGAAATCCTGGCCCAGATCGGGCGCGACGAAGGCAGCCTGCTGACGCCGCAACTGCTGGCCCAGCTCAAGGACGCCGAGCGCAACCGGATCTCGCGCCTGACCGGCGACACCTTCGTCGGCTACTTCCCGAACAGCAGCGGCAAAGCCTCGCTGCTGGTGCTGCAGGGCGTGGAAGAAATCTCCGAGCTCGACCAGCAGCTGCTGGAAATCTTCTGCAGCGGCGTGGCGATCGCCTTCGACAACATCCTGCTGACGCAGGAGATCACCGACACGCAGGCCGAGCTGATCATGCGCCTGGGCGACGTGGTCGAATCGCGCTCGAATGAAGCGGGCAACCACGTCCGGCGGATCGCCGAATTGTGCCAGCTGCTGGCGCGTGCCGCCGGCATGTCGGACGAGGAAACCGCCGTGCTCAAGCACGCCGCCCCGATGCACGACATCGGCAAGATCGCCACACCGGACGCGGTGCTGCTCAAGCCGGGCAAACTCGACGCGGCCGAATGGGAAATCATGAAGCAGCACCCGGTGGTGGGCCTATCGATCCTGGACGGCTCGCAGCGGCCGATCCTGAAAGCGGCCGCCGTGATCGCCCACCAGCACCACGAAAAATTCGACGGCAGCGGCTACCCGCAAGGCCTGCGCGGCGAGGCCATCCACGAATACGCCCGCATCGTCGCGGTCGCCGACGTGTTCGACGCCCTGCTGCACAAGCGCTGCTACAAAGACGCCTGGCCGGTCGAACAAGTGGTGGCCCACCTGCGGGAAGTCGCCGGCCAGCATCTGGACCCGAAGTATGTGGAACTGATGGTGCAGCACATCGACCAAGCGCTGGCCATCAACGCACGCTTGCCGGATTAAAGTCGGGGTCAGGTCTGTCATTTGGACAGGCAGCACGTTCGTTTGATCTCGCTCAATATCTCGCTTTTCGCAGATAATCAAAACACGCCATTCTTGCCGATGGGGCGCGCTTTGATAGGGATCAAAGGTGCGCGGCGGCTGTCCAAATGACAGACCTGACCCCGACTTTCTGACCCCGACTTTTTATTTGCTACGCTGGTCGCGGGGGAAGCGCAGGCGGTAGTGCAGACCCATGCCGGGCGCGCTGGTCACGTGGACCGTGCCGCCCAGCGGGCCCGTCACCAGGTTGAACAGGATGTGCGCCCCCAGGCCGCTGCCGCCGTTGCCGCGCTTGGTGGTGAAGAAGGGGTCGAATAATTGCTGCAGCGTGGCCGCGTCCATGCCGACGCCGTCGTCGCTGTAGTCGAACAGGATGTGCTCGCCGTCCCGCTTGCCGCTGATGCGGATCGTGCCTGGCCGCCCTTCCGCAAAGCCGTGCACCAGGGAATTCACCACCATATTCGTGACGATCTGCGAGACGGCGCCGGGAAAGCTTTCGCAGTCGATGTCGGGCGGGCAGTCGATCGCGACGGTGATCGGCTTGCCTTTGAGCTTGGGCTGCAGCGACAGCAACACTTCGTCCAGGTATTTGCGCAGGTTGAAGTGGCGGATGTTTTCCGAGGATTGGTCGACCGCCACCTGCTTGAAGCTGCGCACCAGCGCGGCGGCGCGCTGGGTGTTGGTGGTCATGATTTTCAGCGACTGGTCGGCGGTGCTGAAGAACTGGTGCAGGCCATCTTCGTCGAGGGTGCCTTCGGCCAGGTCGAGGCGGCACAGCCGCAGTTCTTCCACCAGGTGGCTGGTGGCGGTGACGCAGATGCCGAGCGGGGTATTGATTTCATGGGCGACGCCGGCCACCAGGCGGCCCAGGGAGGCGAGCTTTTCCTGGCGCACCAGTTCCGTCTGCGCGGCCTGCAGCTGCGCCAGGGCGCTGGCCAGGGCGCTGTTCTGTTCTTCCAGGGCGGCCTTGGCGCGCCGCATGGCGAGGTCGGCGCGGGTGCGGGCGATGGCGGCGGCCGTGTGGCTGGCCACATAGGCCAGGATGTCGAGATCGGCCTGGGTGTAGGTCACCGTGGCGTCGTAGCTTTGCACGATGATCACGCCCAGCGCCTGTTCGCCCACCAGCATCGGCACGCCGATCCAGCTGGCGATGGCCTGGTTGCCGAGCGGCTCGCGGACCTCGCCCCTGGCCAGCAACGCGGCGAAGGCCGGCCCGTCGAGCAGCATGGGCTGGCGCTTCTTCAGCACGTAGGAGCTCATGCCGATGCCATAAGCAAAGCGCGGGCGCGGCGCCTGCGCGTCCTTTTCGTCGGCGAAATAGGGAATCGAGATGTCGCCGCGTTTGGGGTGGTAAAGGGCGACGAGGAAGTTGCGCGCCGGGATCAGGCTGCCGACAATGCCATGCAGGCGGGCATACAGGACGCCGGCGTCCGATTCGGCCGAGGCGGAGGCGGACAGGCTGGCGATGCCATACAGGGCGCGCTGCAGGCGTTCGGCCTTGCTGCGTTCGGCCACTTCGCGCTCCAGCTCCAGGGTGCGCTGGCGTACGGCGCGTTCGAGCCGGTCCATGCTTTGCAGGCCTTGCAGGGCGCTCGAGACGTGGTTGGCGATTTGCGCGAACAGGGCCTGGTCTTCTTCGCTGTAGGTGTGCTCCTGGTCGTAGCTCTGGATCACCATGGCGCCCAGGACGGCGTGGTCCTGGTCCAGCAGCGGGCAGCCGATCCAGTGCTCGGCCACGGTGCCCAGGCCGAAGGCGTCGTGCTCTTCGCGCGCGCGCTGCTCGTCGCCCGTCATCACCAGGCGCTGCCGGTTGAGGATGACCCATGCGGTGGGCGACTGGTCGGGCGTGGCCAGCTGCACCAGTTGCGCCTTGCTGGGCGGCTCGTCGGCTTCGTCGACGAAATAGACGAAACGCACCGCGTTGCCGGGGGCGTCGCGCTCGCTCAGGGCAACGTAGAAATTGGCCGCGTACATGATGCGGCCCAGGGCCGCGTGCACCGATTGCAGGAACACGGTGATGTCGGTGCAGCTGTTGGACAGTTGCCCGATCTCCAGCAGGATTTCCTGGACGGCTTCCAGGCGGCGCAGGCGGCTTTCCATTGTCTTCCCATGGTTAGATGCGTCAGGGCAATATAGCAGGCGGGACGCGGGCTAGCCAGCGGAAAACCAGGCCCGCGTGCACCGCGGGCGCGATCGGTTTGCGGCAGGTCAATGCAGGGAGATGGCCGGCCGTTGCGGCGGCAGGATGGGCGGACCGAGCGGCGTGATGCGCGGGTCGATGGCCGGATCCGGCGTCTGGTATTTAAAGGGATTGATGATAATCGGTGGGATCGTCGGTGGCGCCGAGGGCGGGCCTTTGGGGCCGCCGCCGAAGCATGACGTGGCGCTGCGCTGGCGCGGTTCGCTGTCGATTCCCAGGAGCAACGATTGGCTCCCGTCTCTTCCTAGCCAAGCCATATTTCCCTCCATCTCAGAGATCGGATATTCAGTATAGGCAAAGAGTTAATCAATTCAAGCAGGGATGCCGCTGTTTTTCCATTCATCATCGGAATTCCACCGTTCGTCGCAATCCAGTGGCTGGGCCGCGGGGCGCGGCCTAGAGTGACACCATGTTCAACGCCACGAGGCCCATCATGAAAAAGTTCCTTGCCTTCTCCCTGCTCGCCTTCGTCGTCGCCATGCTGGCGGCGTGGACGCTGATCGACAGCAACGATATGGTGGTCAGCTTCGGCGACCGCGATATCGATGGCCCGCTGGGCGCCCTGCTGGGCACGGCGATCGCCGGCGGCGTGTTTGCCATCGTGGCGGTGGTACTGACCGTCGTGGCGGTACTGGTCGGGGTGGTGATGGCCGGGGTCGGCGTGCTGATGCTGTGCGGCCTGGCCTTGGGCGTGGTGGTGGCAGTGGCGGCCATGTCGCCCCTGTTCCTGCCGCTGCTGCTGCCGTTCGCCATCTACTGGCTGATGAAGCGCAAGGGCCGCCAACAGGCCGCCGCGCCCAGCCTGGGACATACCCCGGCCTGATGGCCCGCACCGGGTGCTAGAATGCAATTTTGGCAACCACCGGAATTGCATCCATGCGCCCAACCCTCCTGCTGCTCCCCCTCGCCCTCTCGCTGTCCCTGCCCGCCCACGCCGACCCGCTTGACGACGCCATCCTGGCGGAGATGAGCCGCAGCCATATTCCCGGCGTGTCGATCGCCGTCGTGAAGGACGGCAAGATCATCCGCGAGCAAGGCTATGGCCTGGCCGACATCGAGAACAACGTCAAGGTCACGCCGGACACCGTGTTCCAGTCCGGTTCGGTCGGCAAGACCTTCACCGCGGCGCTGGTGATGCTGCTGGTGCAGGACGGCAAACTGGCGCTGGCCGATCCGGTCTCGAAATACCTGGCCAACACCCCCAAGGCCTGGGAAGGCATCACCATCCGCCACCTGCTGACCCACACATCCGGCCTGGGCGACCCGTACGCCAAGCTCGACCTGACCAAGGATTACACGGAAGAGGAGCTGATCGCGCTGGAGGCGCAAATCCCCATGCTGTTCGCGCCGGGCGAGAAATGGTCGTATTCGAATATGGGTTACCACCTGCTCGGCTTCATCTGCAACAAGGCCGGCGGCAAGTTCTACGGCGATCAGCTGCGCGAGCGCATTTTCGCGCCGCTCGACATGGGCACGCGCATCATCAGCGAAGCCGACATCGTGCCGCACCGCGCGCATGGCTATGAGCGCAAGGGCGGCAAGCTGGTCAACCAGTCCTGGGTGGCGCCGCGCCTGAACACCACGGCGGACGGCAGCCTGTACCTGACGGCGCGCGACCTGGCGAAATGGGATCTGGCGCTGTACGGCGACCAGGTGCTGCCGGCCAGCGTGCGCCAGGCCAGTTGGACGCCGGCCCGGCTGAACGACGGCAAGGCCACCGAATACGGCTACGGCTGGCAGCTGTTCGAGCGCAACGGCCACAAAACCATCGCCCACGGCGGCGCATGGCAAGGCTTCCGCGCCCAGCTGTACCGCTTCGTGGACGACAAGCTGTCGGTGGTGGTGCTGGCCAATTCCGCCAGCGCCCGCCCCGCCAAGCTGGGCGATATCGTCGCCGCCCACTACCTGCCGGCGCTGGCGCCCAAGCCGGCGCCGGCCATCGCCGATACCGAACCGGCCGTGGCCGAGCGCGTCCGCGCCATGTTCGCCCGCATCGCCGACGGCAAGCCGCCGGAGGGCGTGAGCGACAAGGTGGCCGCTGCGCTGTCGCCGGAATTCATCGCCATGGTCGCCGACGACTTGCGCGACTGGGGTGCGCTGAACCGGGTGGAGGCGCTGTCGCGCAGCGTCGACGGCGAAGTGCGCAAGTACAGCTACCGCCTGAACTATGCCTCCGGGACCTTGCTGGTGGAGTTCGCGCTGGGCAAAAGCGACAAGATCGACCAGCTGCGCATGCGCCCCGAGTAATCAGCCGTCCACGCGGTTGCGGCCGCCGCGCTTGGCGCGGTACAGCGCCTGGTCGGCGCGCACCAGGGCGGCGTCGCCATTGCGCTCCAATGGCGACAGGCTGGCGATGCCGATGCTGACCGTGATGGCGACCTGGCTGCCGTCGCGCCCCATCGGCGTGTCGGCGATGCGCTGGCGCAGGCGTTCGGCGAAGGCGCGCGCCGCGTCCAGGTCGGCGCCCGGCAACAGGATGGCGAATTCCTCGCCGCCGACGCGGCCCAGCATGTCGATCTTGCGCTGCGAGTCGCGCATCAGGCCGGCCAGGTGGCGCAGCACCGCGTCGCCCCAGTCGTGGCCATGTTCGTCGTTGATGTGCTTGAAGTGGTCGATGTCGAGCATCAGCACGGCGGCGCGGCCGCCGACGTCGCGCTGCAGGCGGGCCTGCTCGTCTTCCAGGCGCGCCATGAATTCGCGCCGGTTCGGCAGGCCGGTCAGGTAGTCGGTGCTGGCCAGCTGCACCAGTTCATCGTTCAAGCGCTTGCGCTCCGTGATGTCGAGGGTGGAGACGATCACGAAATCGAGCGCGTGCTCGTGGCCCGGCATCACCAGCAAGGTCAATTCATTCTGGCGCTCGACCCCGTCCAGGCGCAGGAAGCTGCCTTCGCCCTGGAACAGGTGGGCGCCCTGCAGCAGCGCCTGCAGCGCGCGGCCGAACACCGGCAGCGCCGGCGGCGCGAAGTTCTGCGCCAGGCCCAGCCTGCCGGGCTGCTTGTCGGCGGCAGCGGCGCCCACCTGGGCCAGGGCGGCGGCGTTGACGTCGGTGATGCGCACCCGCTGCGCCAGGCGCGGCAGCTCGCGGGGATGGTCCTGCAGCCACTGCGCCAGGTCGTCCACGCCGGCGTCGGCCAGCTCCTGCAAGGCGGCGCGCACGGCCGACCAGTCCTGCTGCCACAAGGCCACCGGCGCGTGGTCGTACAAGCTGCGAAAGCGCGCTTCGCCGACACGCAGGGCGGCGGCGGCGCGCGCCTGCTCCACGGCGATGCCGGCCAGGCTGGCGGCCTGGTCGAGCAGGGCGATATGGGCCACGCTGGGGCGCTGCGGTTCGCGGTGGTAAATGGCGAAGGAGCCCAGGATCTTGCCGTTGGCGCCGTGCACCGGTTCCGACCAGCAGGCCCCCAGCCCATTGTCCAGGGCCAGCTCGCGGTAAGGCGTCCACAGCGGGTCGGTGCCGATATCGTCGACGATGACGCGGCAGTTGCTGCGGACCGCCTTGCCGCATGCGCCGTTGCCGGCATCGATCGCCAAGCCGTGGATGGCGCGATTGAACGCGGGCGGCAGGCTGGGGCCGGCGGCCACGAACAGGTGACGGCCCTCCTCGTCCAGCAGCATGACGCTGCAGATCATGCCGGGATTGACCGCTTCGATGCCGCGCAGCAGGCTATCCAGCACTTGCTGCAGCGGCGCGCCGGCGGCCAGCAGCTCCAGCACCTGGTGGCGCCCTTCTTCGCGCCGTTCGTTCAGGGTGCGCTCGGTGATGTCGCGGAAGGACCAGAGGCGCGCCGCCTCGCTGCCCAGGTGCAGCGGGCGCGTGGCCACTTCCAGCACGCGCCCGTCGCGCATCGGCAGCTGGCTGTGGCTGTCCTCCGGCGCCTGGTCCTGGCGCGCGCAGGCTTGCCGGAAGGCCTCGGGCTGCTCCAGCTGGGCCGCCATATGGGCCAACAGGATGGCGCCATCGTTCTGCCAGTCCAGCTGTTCGGGCACATTCCACAACTGGCGGAAGCGGCGGTTGGAATTCAGCACGGCGCCGCGGTAGTTGTCGACCAGGATGCCGTCCACCGTCGAATCGAGGATGCAGCGCAAGACCGCCTGGCTGGCTTGCGCATGTTCGGCCATGGCCAGCAGGGTTTCCTGGCCTTCGCGCAATTCGTCGCCCATGCGGCTGCTCTGGTCCAGCGCCACGCGCAGGCGCTGGCGGCTTTCCGCCAGCACATAGGCCAGCAGCGCCAGCAAGGCGCTCATGAGCAGGCCGCCCAGCGCAATGGCGTGCGGCTTGTCGGACAGGACGCCGCCAGGCCTGGGCAGGGCGCTGACCTGCAGCGTCCAGCGCCGCCCGGCCAAGTGCAGCGGCTTGAGGGTGTGGCGGCGGTCGCCGTTGGCGGTGAGCGCCGGCGCGCTGTCGAACAGGCGGTTCTCCAGCTTCGGCTCCTCGCCGTCGTAGATGGCCACGGCGAGGCCGCGCAGCGCATCCTGGCCCAGCGCCCCCATCACGTCGCCGATGCGAAACGGCGCGTAGACCCAGCCCGCCAGCGCGGCGCGGCGCTGGCGCTGGGTGGCGCGCCCCATGCCGTTCTGGTAGATGGGCAGCGCCACTAGAAAGCCGGCCTGCACCGGGCCGGCGCCGTCCTGCTTGAGCAGCAGCTTGCCGCTCATGGCCGGCAGGCCGCTGTCGCGCGCCTGCTCGAAGGCGGCGCGGCGCACCGGTTCGGCCAGGCCGTCGTAGCCGAAAGCTTGCAGGTTGCTGCCCGTGAAGGGCTCGAGGTAGACCACCGGCGCGTACTGGCTGCGCTGGCCGGGCGGGGTGACCGCGTAGTCGGGGAAGCCGTCGGCCTGGACCCGGGCGATATGGTGCGCCAGCTGGGCGGCCGGCACCAGGCGCATATAGCCGATGCCCTGCAGGCCCGGGAAGTTCTGGGCCAGTTCCAGGCGTTCGATATAGGTGTGGAATTCGCGCCGGTCGACAAAATCGGAGCTGGCGAACAAGCCCTGCACGCCATACAGCAGCTGCACATACGCCTGCATGCGCGCGGCGACATGATTGGCCAGTTCGCGCGCGCGGTACTCGAAGTCGGCATTGGCGTCGCGCCGGGCGTCGGCCTGGGCGCCCCACCAGACGCTGGCCGTGGCCGTCAGGCACAGCGCGGCCACCAACCCCGCCAGCAGGCGGGGCTGGAGCAAGCGCTGCGACAGCGGGCTGGCTGGTGGCCTGTGCATACCCGCATACTAGTTTATTTAGGGCAAAGAAATTGCCCTATAGAAAAAGTCAATCGGCGCCAGCGGGGCGATTGTGACTGGAAGTGGCATGGTACAGGCGGTAGCCGCGCGCGCGCAGCTCGCAGGCCGGGCATGTGCCGCAGCCGTAGCCCCAGTCGTGCAGCTCGCCGCGTTCGCCCTTGTAGCAGGTGTGGGTATCGGCGCGGATCAGGTCGACCAGCTGGCGCCCGCCCAGGCGTTCGGCCAGCTGCCAGGTTTGCGACTTGTCCAGCCACATCAGCGGCGTTTCCAGCTTGTTGCGGGTATCCATGCCCAGGTTGAGGGCCACCTGCAGCGCCTTCATGGTGTCATCGCGGCAGTCGGGATAGCCGGAAAAATCGGTTTCGCACATGCCGCCCACCAGCACGGTCAGGCCGCGCCGGTAGGCCACGGTGGCGGCCACGGTCATGAACAGCAGGTTGCGGCCGGGGACGAAGGTGTTGGGCAGGCCGTTTTCCTGCATTTCGATCTCGATGTCTTCGGTCATGGCCGTTTTCGACAGCTGCGAGATCAGGCCCAGGTCGACCATATGGTCCTCGCCCAGGCGGGCCGCCCATTCCGGCTTCAGGCTGCGCAGCTGTTCCAGCACGCGCGGGCGCACGGCCAGCTCGATGGCATGGCGCTGGCCATAATCGAAGCCGATGGTTTCGACGCGCGGATAGCGCTCGAGGGCCCATGCCAGGCAGGTGGTCGAGTCCTGTCCACCGCTGAACAGGACCAGTGCGGCGTCGTTAGTCAGCATCGCTTCACTTTCTCTTGGTTGCTTCTGGTTTTAAAAAGTCTTAGGGGTACGCCCACTTTTCTGCTGATCCGGTAACATTCGGTTTCGACTTCCAGAGCGCAGATCACGAATTTTGGCACAAACCGGCATAAAAGTATTGAAGGGCCTGATCCTGGGCTGCGCCGCCCTGCTGCCCTTGCTGGCCGCCGCGCAGGACTGGCATTACGAGGTGCGCATCAACGCGCCGCACGGACTGGAGTCACTCCTCGAAGACAACCTGGACCTGGTGCGCTACCGCAAGAGCCCGCGCATGGACCGCGACCAGCTGCAGCGCATGCTGCGCGCGGCGCCCGAGCAGATCAAGACCCTGGCGGCCACGGCCGGCTACTACACGCCGGCCGTCGATATCCGCCTGGACGACAGCGGCACGCCGACCGTGCGGATCGAGGTGGTGCCGGGCGAACCGGTGCGGGTGGGCGAGGTCGACATCCGGTTGGCAGGTTTCGAGTCGACCGCCGCCGCGCCCTTCGACCAGCAGGCCCTGAAAGCCGGCTGGGGCCTGCCGGCGGGGTCCGTGTTCCGCCAGGACGAATGGGAAAAGGCCAAGCGCGATCTCCTGCGCGCGGTGGTGCAGACGCGCTACCCGCGCGCGCAGATGACGGCCAGCGAAGCCGTGGTCGATCCGGAAACCCGGCGCGCCCTGCTGCATGTGACGCTGGAGAGCGGGCCCGAGATGCGCTTCGGCGAACTGAAAATCGAGGGCCTGCGGCGCTATCCGGCGTCGGTGGTGCGCAACCTGAACCCGATCAAGCCGGGCGACTATTACAGCGAAGCGGCGCTGCAGGCCTACCAGGGCAAGCTGCAGGATACCGGCTATTTCGCCAACGTCGAGGTGAGCGCCGACCTGTCCGCGCTGCTGGACGAACAGATCGCCGCCGCCGCGGACAAGGCCGAAGGCACGCCGCCGCCGGCCGCCATGGCGCCGCTGCCCCTGCTGGTGCGGGTGGTCGAGAACCGGCGCAAGACCGCCAGCGTGGGTATCGGCTTCAGCACCAATACCGGCGCCCGCACGTCCGGCACGTACGACGACCTGGACGTGTTTGGCCTGAAGATGAAAAGCGCGCTGACGCTGGAGACCAAGCGCCAGTCGGCGCGCAGCGATTTCTATTTCCCCACCACGGCCGACGGCTACAACGACAGCTTCGGCGCCGCGCTGGAGCGCAAGGACATCGAGGGCGAGATCACGCGCACCGGTTCCATCGCCGCCAAGCGGGCCTGGGGCACGCCGCTGCTGGAACACAGTATCTCGATCGAGTACCTGAACGAGAGCAAGACGGTGAACCGCGTGCTCTCATCGCATAGCCAGTCGCTGCCCATCACCTATGCCGCCACCTGGCGCAAGGTGGACAACCTGGTGTTCCCCACCCAGGGCCATGTGATCAATGCCACGCTGGGCGGGGCGCTGCTTCCGCTGCTGACGGACGAGAAATTCCTCCGCGCCACCGCGCGCGGCATCACCTACCGCCCTTTAAGCCCGGCGTCGACCGTGATCCTGCGCGCGGAGATCGGCGCGCTCGCCTCGGCGCGCCAGGACGGCGTGCCGACCACCTACCTGTTCCGCGCCGGCGGCGACAACTCGGTGCGCGGCTACGCCTACCAGGAGCTGGGCGTGCAGCAGGGCGACGCCACGGTCGGCGGCCGCTACCTGGTGACCGGCAGCGCGGAGTACCAGTACTGGTTCAAGCCGGCCTGGGGCGCGGCGCTCTTCTACGACGCCGGCAATGCCGCCAACTCCCTGGGCGGGCTGCATCCCAAGTCCGGCTACGGGGCCGGGGTGCGCTACAAAAGCCCGGTCGGACCGATCAACGTCGACCTGGCCTACGGCCATGCCACCGGCAAGGTGCGCCTACATTTCTCGCTGGGATTCACGTTCTGATGGATACGCCGCCTACTCCTCCTGACACGCCCGTGCCGCCAGCGCCGCGGCGCAAATGGCTGCGCCGCGCCCTGCTCGGCGGCGGCGCAACCCTGGCCGTCCTGGGCGGTGCGCTCTGGCTGCTGGGCCGGGAAAGCACTTTGCAGGGCATCCTGGCGCAGGTCGCCCGCGCCAGCGGCGGCCAGATTTCGGTCAGCGGCGTCAGCGGCTCGCTGTATGGCCGCATGCACATCGGCCATCTCGTCTACCGCGACGCATCGAGCGTGCTCACGCTCGACAACATCGAGATCAACTGGTCGCCGCTGCAGTATTTCAGCGAAGGCGTCGCCATCAGCGAACTGCACGTGGCGCGCGCCGAGTCGCGCGCCACCGGGCCCGCCAAGCCCGCCGCGATGCCGGCCTCGATCGCCCCGCCGTTCCGGCTGCAGCTCGGCGACGGCCGCGTGACGACCCTGGCCCTCGTCGCCCTGGACGGCAGCCGCACGGAATTGCACGCGATCCGGCTGCAGCTGCAAGGCGACGGTCAGCGCTGGCTGCTGAAAGACGCCAGCGCCGAGACGCCGGCCGGCGCCATCGCCGCCAGCGCCGAAATGTCCACGCAGCGGCCGTATAAGCTGAGCGCGACGGCGGCCCTGGCGCCGCTGCCGGCAGCGGGGGCCGGGCCAGTGAAGGCGCCCGACCCGGGCCTGGTCCGGCGCAGCGCGGCCAAGCTGGAAATGGTCGCCAGCGGCGATCTGGCCCAGCTCAAGCTCGACGTCAAAGGCACATCGCATTACGCCAACGGCGACGGCACGCTGCTGCTGGCGCCGTTCGACGCCCTGCCCCTGCGCAGCATCCGGCTGCAGGCGCGCGATGTCGATCCGTCGCGCTTCGATCCGGCCTGGCCCAAGGCCGCCATCGACCTGGCGCTGGATGCCGCCATCGAGGGCAACAAACTGTCCGGCAAACTGGCCGCCACCAACCGCGGTACACTCGGCCCGCTGGACCAGCAACAGCTGCCGCTGCAAAGCGCCTTCGCCCAACTGGGGGGCACGCTGGACAACGCCAGCCTGGGCGGCCTGCTGATCGACTTCGGCGCCGCCGGCAAATTCACCGGCGGCGGCACCCTGCGCCGCCTGCCGCAAGACGGCGGCATCGACAGCGCCGCCCTGCGCCTGCATACCGACCGGCTCGACCTGCACGGCTTGTTCAGCGCCGCGGCACGCACCGCCATCGCCGGCGATATCAGCGCCGACAGCAAGGGCCGGCAGCACACGTTGCGCGCGGCACTGGGCGAAGGCAAGCTGCGGCTGGACGCGCACGCCACGCTGCGCGACTTGCTGCTGACCGTGCACGAAGCCCGCCTCACGGCCGGCCAGGGCAGCATTACCGCCACGGCGCAGGCCAGCCTGAAGGAGGACCAGGCCTTCAAGGCCAACGCCAGCGCCAAGCGCTTCGATCCCGCCGCGCTGGGCGCCTTCGCGGTGGCCGACCTGAATGCGGAACTGCAGGCCAGCGGCAAGCTGGCGCCGGACTGGCGCGCCGCCGTCAGCCTGCTGCTGCAGCCCAGTAAGCTGATGGGACAGCCGCTGTCCGGCAAAGCCGTGCTGGCCGCCGATGCCAGGCATCTTTCCGGCATCGATGCCAGCCTGGCCTACGCCCGCAACAACTTCACCGCGCGCGGCGCATTCGGCGCGGCCGGCGACCAGCTCGATTGGCAGCTCGAGGCGGCGCAGCTGGCCGCGCTCCACCCGCAGCTGCAGGGCAGCGCAAACGCCAGCGGCACCCTGGCCGGCGGCTATGCGGCGCCGCGCACCAGCTTCAGCGCCGAAGCGCGCGGGCTGGCGTTCCTGGCGCCGGGCCAGCGCGCGCCGGCGGCCCAGGCCGACAGCGTGATCAAGGCCAGCGGCGAAGCGGCCCTGTCCGGGACGATGGACGTCAAGCTGTCCGGCAGCGCGGCGCGCGTCAATCCCGCCAGCTTCGGTGCGCCCGTGGCCGGCAGCGTCAACGCGGACTTCGACGCCAGCCTGCGCGCCAGCGCCGACTGGCTGGCCCATGCCGACATCCGCTTGCAGCCCGCGTCCACGCTGGGCAACGCGGCGCTGAGCGGCCACGCCCGCCTGGCCGCCAGTCCCGGCCGCGTGCAGGACGGCGACATCGACCTGCACCTCGGCCCCAACCTGCTGCAGGCCAGGGGCGCCTTCGGCAAGCCGCAGGACCGCTTCGACTGGAAGCTCGACGCGCCGCAACTGGCAGTGCTGGGCAGCGGCTGGTCGGGCAGCCTGCGCGGCAGCGGCTATGCCAGCGGCGGCGCTGGCGGCAAGGCCATGCCCACGCTCAGCGCAAGCCTGGACGGCGCCTCCCTGCGCCTGCCGGGCCAGTTCGAAATCGCCACCATCAAGGGCAGCGCCACCATCGGCACCGCCGTCGGCCCGGACGATCCGCTGCAGGCCGACCTGGCGCTGAGCGGCTTGAATGCGCCGGGCGTGCAGCTGGACCGCCTGCGCCTGCAAGCCAGCGGCAGCGCCGGCAACCACAGCGTGCAGGTCGGCGCCGCCAACCCGGACTTCGACGCCAGCGCCAGGCTGCACGGCAGCGTGGCCGGCGACAGCTGGAACGGCAGCATCGACGCCCTGCAGAACAAGGGCCGCTTCGCCCTATCGCTGCAGGCGCCGGCCACCCTGCGCATCGCCGGCCGCGAGGGCGGCGGCATGGCGGGCCTGGCCAAGCCGGAACAGCTTGCGCTCGGCGGCGCCACCATCGCCATGCCGGAAGGCAGCCTGCGCATCGACACGCTGGAAAAGAACGGCCTGCACTGGCGCAGCAAAGGCACGGCCACCGGGGTCAACGCCGCTTATCTGGCCCAGTTGTCCGACACCTGGCGCAGCAGCGTCGCCAGCACCATGACGCTGGGCGGCGACTGGGCGCTCGACCTGTCGGCGCCGGCGGCGAAAGGCGCCGCGCCCGCATTGGACGGCACCGTGCACGTGTTCCGCGAAAAAGGCGATATCACCATCACCGGCGGCGAACGCCCCCTCCCGCTCGGCCTGAAACTGCTCGATGCGCACGTCACCGTGGCCGGCGACCAGCTGCGCGCCCAGGCCGAACTCGCCGGCGACAAGGCCGGCAACGCGCGCCTGGAAGCCACGGCCCAGCTGCGCGACGGCCGCATTCCCGCCGACAGCCCGCTGCAATTCGGCGCCAGCGCCAGCCTGCCCTCCATCGCCTGGCTGTCGCCACTGCTCGGGGTGCAGGGCATGGAACTCGATGGCGCCCTGCGCGCCAGCGCCGCGGGCCGCGGCACCATCGCCAATCCCCTGCTGGACGGCGAGGTGGTGGGCGACGGCCTGTCGATCAACTGGGCCGAGCAAGGCATCCGCCTGCGCAACGGCGCCTTGCAGGCCAAGGTCGCCGGCGACCAGCTGCAGCTGCAGCGCCTGCGCTTCGATGGTACCGACGGCCATGTGCAGGCCGACGGCTGGCTGCGGCTGACCGGCGGCGACGTGGCGCTGGACCTCAAGCTGGCCGCCGACAAGCTGCAAGTGTTCAACCGGCCCGACCGCACCCTGGTCCTGAGCGGCAGCAGCACCCTGGTGCGCGACGCCAAGCGCTTCGAATTCGATGGCAAATTCAAGGCCAACCGCGCCCTGATCGAGTTGCCTTCGCTCGACACCCCGACCATCAGCGAGGACGTGGTGATCCTCGGCCGCGAAAAACCGAAGACCGCCCCCGCCACCGGGCAGCCGCTGAACATCGATGTGGAAGCCGACCTGGGCGACGACTTCACCCTGCGCGGCAAAGGCCTGGACGCCCAGCTGGCCGGCAGCGTGCGCGTGCGCGTGGCCGAGCGCCGGCCGCCGCGCGTCAATGGCAGCATCCGCGTCGTCAGCGGTACCTATGCCGCCTACGGCCAGCGCCTGGCGATCGAACGGGGCGTGCTGAATTTCACCGGCGCCTACGACAACCCCAGCCTGAACATCCGCGCCGTGCGCAAACGTCCCGAGGGCGACGAATTGAGCGAAACCAATGTGGAAGCGGGGGTCGAAGTGCGCGGCACGGCGCTGGCGCCGGCCGCCAAGCTGGTCTCGACGCCGTCGGTGCCGGACAGCGAAAAGCTGGCCTGGATGGTGCTCGGCCACGGCACCGCCGACATGGCGGGCAATGAAATGAGCCTGCTCGGCACGGCCGCCGGCGCCCTGCTGGGCGGCAGCGGCGGCCCAAGCCTGGCGAACCGGGTCGGGCTCGATGAACTGGGCGTGAGCCAGGCCAAGGGGCTGGAAAGCACCGTTGTCACGGTCGGCAAGAAGCTGTCCTCGCGCGCCTATCTGAGTTTCGAACAGGGCGCGGGAAGCGCCACCAGCCTGGTCAAGCTGCGCTACAAGATCAACAACCGGGTCACGCTGCAGGTGCAAACGGGCACCAACAACGCGCTGGACGTGCTCTATAACTGGGCGTTCGACTGACCCGGCGGCCCCAGCTCGGGATTATGGCTGGGCACCGGCTCGTCCTGTGGGACGGGACTGTGCGGGCTGTGGGGGTGCACCGGCTCCGGGCGCGGCTGCGATTCATCGACCGGCACCGGCAAGTCCGGCGCGCGGTGGGCGTGGATGGGGTGTTTATCCATGGCTGGGACTCCGGAAAGCGAGATCACGAACGGGTATTCTACGCCTCCGGGTAGAATCTTTCTTTTTTATGAATTGCGCCGCTCCATGCACCTGACTGTCACGACCGTAGTCCTGCTCATCCTCGTTCCGACGCTGGTCTGGCGCATCTATTCGCGCCTGAAACTGGTGTTCCGCCGCCAGGAATCGGTCGCATGGCGGCATGGGATCGGCGCGGCCGGCCTGCCCATCCTGTTGCTGGCAGCCGCCCAATCCATGCTGGGCAACCTGCCCGCGCTGTCCATGATGGCCGGGGCCGTGATCGCGGGCGCCTGGCTGGCCTTCTTCGCGCTGCGCAAGACCCGGTTCGAAAACACGGGCGTCAAGCTGTACTTCACGCCACCGAGCCGCACCGCCATCCTGGTCTGCATGCTGTTCGCCGCGCGCGTGCTGCAGATTGGCGTCGAGTTCTACATCAACCGCCAATCCGAACACCCGCGCGTGATCCAGCAGATGGAAGTGCTGCAGGACCCGCTGAGCGTGATCCCCTTCGGCCTGGTGCTCGGCTACCTGGCCGCCTACTCGATCGGCCTGCTGCGCTGGCGCAAGGCAAACAAGTTGCAGGATTAAAGCCACGGCTGACCCTGACTTTTTAAATGAGATCGACTAGCGCTTCCTTTACCGTCGGGTAGCGGAAGGTGAAGCCGGTGGCGAGCAGGCGGGCGGGGGCGATGGCGGCGCCTTCCAGCAGCAGGTCCGCTTGTTCGCCCAGCAGCAGGCGGATCGGCCAGGCCGGCGTGGGCAGCAGGCATGGCCGATGCAGTTCGGCGGCGGCGGCCTGGGCGAATTCCAGCTGCGTCGGGTGCTGCGGGGCGGTGAAGTTCCAGGCGCCGTCGGCGTGCGCGCCCAGGCGCCAGACATGCGCCAGCCCGCGCAGCAGGTCATGCAGGTGGATCCACGAGCTGCGCTGCCGCCCGCTGCCCAGCCGTCCTCCCAATCCCATCCTGAACGGCATCAGCATCGGGGGCAGCGCGCCGCCGTTTCCATACACCAGGCCAAAACGTGTGAGTGCGACAGGAACGCCGTATTCGCGCGCCCGGACAGCGGCCGCTTCCCATTCCTGGCACAGGCGTGACATGAAGATCGCTTGCGGCGGGCTGGCTTCGTTCAATACCTGCTCGCTGCCATGCGGCTGATTGCCGTAATAGCCGATGGCGGAGGCGTTGACCAGCAGGCGCGGTTTGCGCACCGCGTCGGCGATCCAGTCCACCACGCCCTGGGTCAGCCCGGCGCGGCTGCTTTGCAGCACGGCCTTGCGGCGCGCGCTCCAGGGCAGGCCGAGGATGCGGGCCCCGGCCAGGTTGATGATGACGTCGATGTGTTCCGTCGGTGCCAGGTCGGCCATGCTGGCCACCGCCCGGACGGCGCCGTTGAATTCCCAGGCGGCTTTTTTCGGTTCGCGCGACAGTACGATCACGCGATGGCCGCTCTCCAACAGCGCGGGCAGCAGCGCGCGGCCGATAAAGCCCGTGGCGCCCGTGACCAGCACTGTTTGCGGTGCGCCGTCAAAGTGCACCTTGTCCGATGCGGCCTTGGGTTTCGCACGCGCGGCGAATGCGTCACGCATGCCGGATACGAAGACCCCCGCGCCGCATAAGGCGAGGAAGACGCTGAGCCAGCCTTGCGGCGCGTATTGGAATCCGGTCGGCGCGGCCAGCGCTTCCGGCAGGCCAAGCACCAGCAGGCAGATGAAGGCGCCGCCGTTGATCGCCAATACCGTATGCGTTACGCGCTCGCTTGCGGGCAGCAGGCGGGTCTGGTCTTCCACCACGAAGTCCCACAGCGTGAGAACGATTTCGACGCCGAACAGCGCCAGCAGCGCCCAAGCCCAGGCGCCCTGCCATTTCCAGGCCGACAGGCCGGCGAACAATACGCCATAGATCGTCGCGCGCACCGCATGGATGGCCAGTTCGCGCCGCGCCGTGGCCCGCTGCGGCAGCGCTTCCGTCAGCTCATGGTGGTAGATGGTGTCGAATGCGCCCAGGCAGCCTTGGGCGGCCATCAGTTGCAGGGCGAGTAAATGCGTATTCATGCGGTCTCCTTGCCCGCCGCGCGCCGTTCCTGGAAGACGCCCGCTTGCACGAACGTCGTCCCGAACCACACATGGCGGATTTCGATACGGATGTTGAATCGGTTGGGTGCCTCGTTGCAGTGGCGCAGAAAGGTCTTGCCCGGGGTGAGGACGTCCGGCAGTGGGATGCGCCAGCCCAGGAGGTCCCAGAAATAGCCGTCGCTGGTGAAGTGCAGGTTGCCGTCCGCCACGTGCAGCTTGAGTTTCATGCCCAGGCCCAGGCCGACATACTCCAGCACCTCGCCCTGCTCGCTTTCGGCCATGTAGGAGGTGAAGCGCACCGCTTGGCGGCCGTTCAGCCTGTACAGGCGCTGCTTGTAGATATGGGGCGACCCTTCTTTGCCGTAGACCTGGATGTCGACCGGAAAATCGCCGTCGTCATAAGGAATCAGGGCGCCCTGGATGAAGGGACGGCTGACGAAGCCCACAAATTTGCCCAGCCGCGACGACGACAGTTCCGCCAACCGGCCGTAGTACAGCAGCGGTTTGCCGGGCGCCGGGTTCTTCGCGAAACGCTGCTGGATGTCCGGATGCAGCTTGCCCCACTCGGCGCCCAGGATCTTGCGGAACAGCTCGCCCTCGCCGACCACGGGCGCCGCTGCGCGCGCGGCATGGACGGCGTCGATCCGGTACAGGCGCCAGAGGGCCGGCAGCAGCAAGGCCAGGGTGGCGCAATCGACCCATACGTTGGGCCACACGCTGCCGCGCAGCGAGACCAGGATGTCCTGCGGCCCCCACAGCAGCAGGCCGGCCGCGATCCACAGCCAGGCCGCGCGTTCGCGGCGCTGGTCGCCGAACCACACCAGCGCCAGCATCCACAGGCCAACGCACTGCAGGGTCGCTCCGAACAGGGCCATCCACCAGGCGTCGCGCGGGCGCGCCAGCGGACCGCCCAGCCAGGCGTGGTACCAGTCCAGCGCCCTGGCATCGGCAGCCCAGGGCAGCAGCAGCCCCACCAGCAGGTGGGCGGCGGCGCTGGCGTACAGCCAGCGCACCAGCCATTTACGTTCCATGCCGGTCTCCGACGTAGATGGCGCAGGCGGCGCCGTCGCAGGCGCCTCCCGGGCCGCCAAGCCCGAGCCAGCGCGAGATGGCGTAGCGCCGGCGGGCGAAGCCGCGGTAGGCCCACGCCAGCACCGGCCGCAGGAAGCGCAGGCGCAGCGGCCAGACCAGCCAGCTGCGTCCGGCCAGGGTATAGGCCGCGAGGATGGCGTCGGTGCCGACCAGCATGGCGCCGTCGGCGCGCACGCCGTGCAGTTCCATGTTCATCGCCGCCAAGCTCACGCCCAGGGGCGAGGGATCGAAGCCAGTTGCCGCAATATCAACAAAGGCCAGCCGCCCATGCCGGTCCCAACGCTCCAGGCGCGCCATTTCGTGCCGGCAGAACGGGCAGGCACTATCGAAATACAAGGTCAGCGCATTCATCTGTTTTTCCTATGTGTGTGGCTAAAAAACTACAAGCTACAAGGTGAGGGGACACATGCCGGAAGTCGCTTCCGCATGCCCGTTCGCTTACTCCCACAATGAACAATTATTGTTTTAAGTTATTTTTCCTTTTTTTCTGTTGTTACAGAAATTAAAGACCATAAATCTAATGATGTCAATTCCTTAAAGGTCGTGTATTCTAAAATCACACAAAAATGATTGCCGTGAGGAAATTTTCTTATGACGACTTACAATAAGACCGACAAGGGCCGGGAAGAGATCTCGGCGCGCACTTACGGACTCCAGTCGCGTATGCGCACCCTGCTGGTGATGATTGATGGCCGCCATCCGATGGAAGAGTTGTTGCCGAAGGTCATCGGAATCGGGCTGGATGCCAGCGCCGTGTCCGAGCTGCTGGCGCAGGGTTTCATCGAGGAAGGCGAGTACGTGGCGCCGCCACCGCCGCCTCCGGTACTGCCTACCGAACAGGAACTCGCCGCGCAATTCGCGCAAGCACGTTCGTTCTACGAGCGCACCATCGAGCCTACGCTGGGCTTGCGTGGACAGGTCTTCCAAGCCAAGCTCGATGCCGCTGCCACGCTGGAGGACTTGAAAGCGATGCGCATCACCTTCTTCGAGATGGTGAACCGCGTGCGCGGCCGGCCGGTCGCGCTGGCGCTGAAAAAGGAACTGGACGCCATCCTCGGCGTCTGCAGCAAAGAAGCCGCCTGAGGCCGCGCAGGAATTTGATCCAGGTCATTCCCGGCTGAGCCGGGCTTTCCCATACTGGCTGCCAGTTCACAGGAGAAAGCGATGACCATGATTGAAAATATCGGCACGGTGGACCGTGCCTTGCGTGTTGCCGTCGGAATGGGCCTGATCGCCGCCGTGTTGCTGGGATTGGTGGGGCCTTGGGGCTGGATCGGCGTCGTGCCGCTGCTGACGGGCACGGTCAAGCATTGCCCCCTGTACCGGGCGGTCGGCATCCGGACCAGCGGCGATTAAGGCATCGGACGGCGCTATGCCTCGCGCAGCGCTTCCTGGCGGCGCGGCAGGAAGGCGAAGCCCGCCGTCAGCAGGAAGAACAGCATGCCGACGCCGGCAATGAAGTAGTTGCCGGCGCAATCGACCGGCGTGCGATCGAGCACGGCGCGTCCCGGCTGCCGCGGATCGGCCCAGGCCACGACCGGCTTTCCCTGGTCGCGCATTGCGCGCAGCCGTTCGTACAGCGCCGCGTACTGCCCCTCAGACGGAAATCCATCGACCAGGAACATGGCCTGCGAGCGGAAACTGGCGCCCGCCAGCTGGTATTCATAATCGACGTGCAGGCGATGGTGCTGCTCCGAGCCGACCGGATACGCTTCGAGCTCCAGGCGGCGCAACGCCACCGGGACGGCGACATAGCCTTGCGCTGCGCCCAGGTCCAGCCATTGCCGCACCGGGTTGTACAGCCCCGTGACAACCAGGCCCAGGCACCACAGCAGCGATAGCATGATCAGCAGCGCCGGCGCCTCGCCGCTGGTCCAGCGCGAAGGACCTCGCGCCATTACGCGGCGGCGGCCTGGCGCCGCTGCAGTACGAAGATCGGCTGCGCCCACTGGGTATCCTTCTTCTTCTTGCTCGTGATGAGCGTCAGGTCGGAAGGATCGTAGACGTCCGTGTTGTGGGTGAGCGGCGTCGTCATCAGGTATTGCGCATCGGTGTTCTTCAGGAACTCGCCGACCAGCTGGATGTTGCGGATGTCCAGGTGGGCGAACGGTTCGTCGATGAAGACGAAGCCGCCGGAGCCGTCTTCCGACTTCAGCAGGCCAATCAGCAGCACCAGCGATTTCATCACCTGCTGGCCGCCCGACGCTTCGCCGTCGTTCATGCCGATCGGGCCCTTGCCGTCGAACTTGAAGCGCACCTGCAGGCCGGCTTGCGCCAGCAGCAGGTCGTCGTTCTCCAGCTTGACCGGTTCAACGTGCACGTCGATATTGGCCAGCGCGCCCAGTTCCTTGATGTTCGCGGAGTAGGTCTTGATGGTGTAGCGCAGGCGCTCGATATAGGCGCCGCGCGCATTGGCGGTCGCTTCGATGGCGCGGTTGTTCTGGTAGCGGCGCTCTTCGGTCTCCGACTTGCGGTTCGACAGCTGCTCGTTCAGGCGGGCGTACTGGTCGATCACGGTGGCGTCGAGTTCCCAGTCGTCGCGCGCCAGCGACGATTGCAGGCTGGCGATGCGCAGGTCGACCTGGTGCGCGTTCTGGTGCTGCTGCACCAGCGCCAGGCGGCGCGCCGGACGGCGCCATGCGCCCGGCAGGTGGCGCCACTGGCGGCGCATGGCCTGCATGGCGCGCGCGTGGTCGGAGCGCTGCTCCATCTGGCGCTTGAAGTTCAGGCGCAGGCCCGCTTCCGCTTCGGACAGCGCCATGCGGGCGCTTTGCCAGGCGGTGTCGGCCTTGGTGCGCGCCACGGTGGCGTTCTTCATCAGGCCTTGCAGCTCGCCCAGGCGCGAACCGACCTCCAGGCGCTCGGCGCGCAGCGGCACGGCGGAGCGCGCGGCTTCGTCGAATTCCTCGGTGCGGGCCGACAGCTCCTTCACCGCATCGACGCCGGCCAGGCGGGCTTTCAGGGCCGAGGTTTCCGAGGCCAGCTTGGAAATCTGCAGGGTGTACTTGTCTTCCTCGGCTTCCAGGTTCGGCAGGTTCTTCTGGATCGCGTCCATACGCGAGGTCTTGCCGGCCGAGCCGAAGCGGTAGCGCGAGGCTTCCACGAACAGCGAGCGGCCGCCGCGGCGTTCCTTGTGGTAGGCCTCGGGCGTGATCCATTCTTCGATATTGCCCAGCTTCGCGCCTTCTTCCACCGACTCCACGCGGGTGATGCGCGAGAGCTGGTCGATCAGCCATTCCGGCGCCAGGCCGCTGAACTTCACCACCGACAGCAGGCTCTGGTTCTTCGGCTCGTGCGCCTTGACGCAGTCGGGCACGATGAAGTGGCGATAGCGCTCCTTCTCCGCCAGGCGGTAGGCCGAAGAAGCGTCGGAAGCGCGCTCCAGCAGCACCACGGACGCGTAGCCGCCCAGCACGCCCTCCACCGCGCCCTGCCATTTCGGATCGGTCACTTCGACGATGTCCGACAGCATCGCGTGCGCGATGCCGGCGTCGTTCAGGGCGCGGCGCATGGCGCGCACATTGTCCGGCTCCGGCATGGCGCTCTTGCCCGACAGCGCATTGATGGTGGCCTTGTCCTGCGCGATGCGGTTGGACACGGCGTCGCGCTGCGCGCGCAGCTTCTGCAGCTCGCTTTCCTTGCCTTCCAGCTGGGCGGCGGCATCGGCCACGTCGGCGCCGGATTCGGCGGCCAGCTTCTGCAGGCGCGACTTCTGCTCCGCCAGCGATTCCAGCGGCTTCAGTTTGCCGTTGATGTGGTTCAGGCGCGACGTCAGGGCGGTCTGCTCCTGCTCCAGCAGGGTTTCCTGCTGCTGGGCGTCCTGCAGGGCCTTGGCCTGTTTCGCCACCTCGTTGCGCTTGTCGGCCAGCACCTGGTCGGCCTGGGCCAGCGGCTTGCGCGCTTCGCGCAGCTGGCGGCTGATGTTGCCGGCCTTTTCGCGCGCCTCGTGGTATTCGAGCGACGGCAGCACTTCTTCCTGCAGGTTGCGGCGTTCCTTGTGCAGCGTTTCCCACTGGTGGTAGTTGGCCACGCGCAGGCGCAGGCCTTCCAGGTTGGTCTTGGAGCCTTCCAGTTCGGCTTCGAAGCGCTTCAGTTCTTCTTCGGTGTCGCGCTGGTGGCGCTTGGCCTCGTCGTAGGCGTCCAGCACCTCCTTGTCGCCGAACACCTGGAACACCAGGTCCAGCAGCTGGCGCGGCGCGTATTCGCACAGCTTGTCGGTTTCGCCCTGCTCCAGCGCCAGCACTTTGGACATGGCTTGCGACAGGCCGGCATTGGCCAGGCGCTTGCGGTAGTTTTCCACGCCCAGCCAGTCGCTCGCTTCGGTGACTTCCTCGATGTCCACGTTACCGGGACGCATCAGGTACTGGCGCTTCCAGTCGCCGCCGTTCTTCTGCACCTGGCAGAACAGGGTCACTTCGTCTTCGGCGAAGAAACCGCTGGAGCGGAAAGGTCGGTTGGACAGCTGCTTGCCCTGCGGTTTGTTGTCCACCACGGCGCGCAGCCAGGCGGTCTGCTGGCCGCTGTGGCGCGCGTAGTGCTTGTAGGTGCGGCCCATCGAGCAATCGAGGCCGAACAGCGTGCGCAGCGCATCGAGCAGGGTGGTCTTGCCGGAGCCGTTCTGGCCGGCGATGGTGATGATCTTGGCATCCAGCGGAATATTCTTGATGCGCTGCCAGTAGTCCCAGTGGACCAGCTCAAGGGATTTGATTTGGAACATCGCTTATTCTTCCGTTGGAGTTTCTTCAGCCGCGGCCTGTTCCGGCTCGGCGTCGTTGGCGGCGGCCAGCACTTCGCGCGGAATGTGCACGATCTGCGCCGGGGCGCGCTTGAATACGTCGGCCAGGGCGCCGTTGATGATGCGCTCCTTGAGCAGGTCGGTATCCATCAGCAGGTCCAGCAGCGGGCCTTCGACGATGATGTCGTTGCGGCGCTCGATGAAACCGAGCTTGCCCAGGGTGCCCAGGTTCATGTCCATGCGCGTCTTCTTGCCCAGCTTGTCGCCGAAGTCGGCCAGCAGTGCCTTGTACGGGATACCGATCGAGGTGTCTTCCGCGCGCGGCACCGGCTTGTCAGTGCCGAACATATCGTTCTGGTCATCGTCCGCTTGTTGGTGCGTCTCCTGGCGCTCGCGCTTGGGCAGGATGATCAGCGCCCACAACACCACCAGCAGGGCCACGCCATCGCGCGCCAGGCCGAAATTATTGTTCTGCCAGATGTCCTTGGCACCGAACACCTTGGGCTCGATGGCGCGCTGCAGGGCCAGGGTGACGTGGTCGGCATAGACATTATCGAGCAGCTTCATGCCGCAGGCGGCCAGGCGCGCGTCGACTTCGGCGCGGAACAACTCGTCCGACAGCGCGCGCTTGACCATCTTGTCGTCGCGGCGCAGGGTCTGGTGCGCCACCAGGCGCGCAATCAGGATCTGGGAATCGTCACTCATCGGACTTGCCCTCTTCTTTCTTGTCTAATTCAAGGGTCAGCGCGGCCAGGGACATGGCGGCGACCTCCAGGTCGGGCAGCTGCACCATTTCATCCTGCGGCGCAAAGCGCACCGGCAGGCGCGCCAGGTCGGCGGTGGTGCCCTGCATCGACGCCTCGGCCTCATCGCCCAGCAGCGGCAGCATGGACGCGCGGTAGGAGGCCAGCGCAAAGGAGGCCGGCAGCAGCGCCTCGTGCACCTTGACCTCGCGCGGCGAGTCCTCGGCCAAGGACGGGAAGTTGTTCAGCAGGGCGAAGTCGGACAGGCGCGCCAGCCAGTCGTCCAGCTCCTTTTGCATGGCAGGGCTGTCGTTGATCGTGGTCGGCGCATCCTGGCCGGCAGGCAGGCTGTTGAGCCCATTGTTATTCACACGTTCTGTCATTAATTCTGTTTCGGCGACGTCGATCATCTCGGCAGGCGTGATGAACAGCGGTTTCACCGGTTGGTCGATCGCATCGTGCGCCAGCGAAGACAGGTCCTCATGGGCCAGCAGCCAGCGTTTGATGTCGGTGGTGGAAAGGCCGGACTGGCCCAGGTGCACGCGCTGGCGCTCGATCTGGTTCAAGGCGCGCGAGAACATGCCCTGCATGTTCAGCAGCTGCGACTGGGCGCGGCCGATCGCTTGCGCGGCGCGGTGCGTGGCGCTGTCCGCATTTTCGTCGGTGGTGATGGCGCGCAGGATGACCGAGCCCTTCTCGACCCAGTCGCAGGCCTGGTGCCACTTGGCCTGCGACTCGCGCAGGCGGAATTCGGAACCGGAGGCGATGGCGTCGCGGAATTCCTCGGTCAGGTCGACCAGGCGGCCCAGCAAATGCTGCAGCTGCTCGGTGGTGACGCCGCCCACGGCCTGGGCGCCGGCCACCTGCGACAGCAGGAAGCCCATTTCCGCATCGTCGTCGGGCGCGGCCAGGGCCAGCAGGCTGTCGATCGAGGCCAGCACATTGCGCGCCATCGGCGTGACGCGGTAGACGGCTTGCTGCGCATCCCAGGCCAGCAGGCCGTTCGTGCGCAGGCGGTTCAGGACGGTTTCCAGGCTTTCCGGCAGCAGGTAGGCCAGGCGCGTGTTGATATCGGCCCGCGAAAACGCGGACGAAGTTGTCTCATTAGCAAGTTCACGCAGGACGAGCAGGCGCACCAGCACGCCCTCGAAACCGCCGTGGAACAGGGCGGTAAACACCTGCAACAGCGGCTGGGCACGCTTCAGGTGGTAGACCTGCTCGATCTCGTCGGCGGAAATATGGGGCTGGAAATGGGCCTGCAGGGCATCCTGCTGCTCTTGCACAGTCGGATTGGTGTCGGCTGCCTGGGCCGAACTTGCCATCAAATCAATCATTGCGCTCCAGTAATTAAACCGGGGTCAGCTCTGGCAAACGGACATTTCCATGATGAAAATGTCCGTTTGCCAGAGCTGACCCCGACTTTGAGGGTGCAAGTATAACAGGCCGGGTGTGGCTATTTTCGGTTGACTTTCTCCAGGACTTGCTCGAAGGAATCACCGTTCTCTTCCTTGAACAGGATGCGCGCCGGGTACCAGTCAAGGCCCGGCGCCAGCCAGATATCGACGTCCTGGTCGTTGCCGGCCACCGGCTTGCGGACGAAGTGCAGCACCTTGAGGTCGCCCAGGCCGCCGCTTTCCATGGTTTCCTGGCCCACCACGCGGAAGGTCCAGGGCGCGCCGTCGCGCCGGCCGGCCACGTAGAAGGTCCATTCGCTGCCCGGGGTGAACTTGTCCGGCGCGGCGCGGGCCAGCACCGTCAGCTGCCAGGTGATGCTGCTGCGGTCCTGCTCGCCGCCGCGGATGGCGTGGCTGTTCTTGCCGTCTTCGAACTCGATGCGGTGCGCTTCGCGGTCGAAACGGGTGGTGGTCGGGTCCTTGCGGATGCGTTTTTCATAGTACAGGCCGGGCGCCAGGCCGTAGTCGTCCAGCGTGCCTTCGCTGCGCTGCTCGATCACTTTGCCGAACAGGCTGGAACGCGCTTCGGTCAGCAGCGCGTACTGGCCGTCGCCGTGGCGCCAGCTGATGGTGCCGGTACCCATCAGCGGGAGGCCGTGGTTGCTGCCTTTGACGCTGTAGGACAGGTCGGCCTGCGGCGGCAGGCTGCTGGCGCGCTTGGCGACCGGGTAGTCGGCCGCGGAGGCGCTGGCGGCGGCCATGAATGCCAGGGAAATCAGGATACTGCGCATGCTTGCTTCCTTACTTGATAATGCGGGTGACTGTTTGGGTGGTGATGGCGCCGTTGGCCTCGGTATTCCTGATCTGCACCGGATACCAGTCCAGGTTCGGCGCCAGCCAGATATCCAGGCGGGCGTTGTAGCTGCCCGGCTTCGGCGGGCGGGCCAGGTGCCAGGTCAGCAGCTTGCCCATTTTGGTGTCCACTTCTTCCTCCCCCACCAGTTGGAAGGTGTAGACCTGGGCGTTGCGGTCTTCGCCAACCAGCATCTCGATGGACTGGCCGTACTGGTTGACGTCGGCGCGCCCGATGCCCGCCAGCTGGAACAGCAGCGTGGCGCGGTCCTGGGCGCCCGCGACCAGCGGCACCGTGCGTTCGCTGGCGGAGAAGGTGATCTTTTGCTCCTGCTGGTTGAAGTGGGTGGCGGTGGCGGAGCGGTTGCGCAGCTTCTGGTTGAAGGTCGCCGGCGCAATGCCGAATTCGCCCACCGTCCCTTCGCTGCTCACCGTCATCACGTTCACACTCGCTATCAGCAGGCTCACGCTCACTTCCTGCGTCGCCTTATAGCTGGCGCCGTCCAGCTGCCAGCCGATCGTGGCCGAACCGCTCCAGTTGCTGCCATTGGCATCCTTGCGTTTGACATCGAACTCGAACCTGGCCGATGGCGGCAGTGCGACTTTCCATTGCGGCAGGCTGGCGGGCGCCGGCGCCGGCGCCGGCGGGGCGGGTTCGGCCTGGGCAGATTCTACGCCGGCCGGCGTGGTGGGCGCGTCCGTTTGGCTGCGTTGATCGGCTGCGGGGACTTGCGTCCCGTCCGCGGCGAGCGGTGCCGATGCCGCCGGCGCCGGGGCGGCGGGCGGCGCCTCCTCCGCCGGCGGGGCTGGCTTGGGCTTGCGCGCTTTGGGTTTCGGCGGCGCCGGCGGCGGCACTGAAGCCGGTGCCGGCGGCGCCAGGCGCAATTCCGCCGTGATGACGTTTTTCGCGTCCGCGCGTTCACCTTCGGCCACGCCAATGCGGCCGCTGACCCAGTTGATCGTCACCAAATGCAGGGCCACGGTGGCGGCAAGTACGGCAAGGATGCGGCGGCGGTGGCGGAAAAGGGAAACGATCGTCATGGTCGCTAGTTTAACGTGTCAGCCCATGATTCCGCTGACAGCAGGCTCGGTGGCATAATTTGCGGGAATTTATGACAAGGAGTCCTGATGTCCCTTTTGCGCCAGCGCGGCCAGGCCGATTCCGGCAAGGTCGGCATGGTCGAACTGTTCTTCGATCTTGTGTTCGTCTTCGCCGTAACCCAGCTGTCCCACACCCTGCTGAAAAAGCTCGATGGGGAAGGCGCGGCCCAAGTCGGCCTGCTGTTCATGGAAACCTGGTGGGTGTGGATCTACACCGTCTGGGCCACCAACTGGTTCGACCCGGAGAAGAAATCGGTGCGGGCCGCCTTGTTCGCCTTGTTGGTGGCGGGCTTGCTGATGTCGGTCTCGATCCCGCGCGCCTTCACCGACCTGGGCTGGCTGTTCGGCGCCGCGATCCTGCTGCAGCAATCGGGCCGCACGCTGGCCATGCTGGCCGGCAGCCGCGGCGAGGACGCCTCCCTGCGCCGCAATTTCCTGCGTATCAGCCTGTGGATCGGCGGCAGCGGCGCGCTGTGGCTGGCCGGCGGGCTGGCCGCGCCCGAGTCGCGCATGGCCTGGTGGCTGGCCGCCCTGGCGGTGGATCTGGCGGCGCCGCTGCTGTTCTACCATGTGCCGGGCCTGGGCCGCTCCAGGCTGGCCGACTGGAATGTGGACGGCAGCCATATGGCCGAACGCTGCGCCCTGTTCATCATCATCGCGCTGGGCGAATCGCTGCTGGTGACCGGCGCCACCTTCGCCGAACTGGCATTCGATGCGGCCACCGTGCTGGCTTTCCTGCTGGCCGTGCTGGGTGCGATCCTGATGTGGTGGCTGTACTTCGAGCACGGCCTGGAGCAGGGCCACCACCGCATCGTGCATTCGCAGACGCCGGGCCGCCACGCCCGCAACAACTACACCTACCTGCATATCCCCATCGTGGCCGGCATCATCGTCGGCGCGGTGGGCGATGAGCTGGTGCTGAGCCATCCCCAGCATGGCGGCATGGCCGCGCTGGCGGCCATCATCGGCGGGCCGCTGCTATTCCTGTGCGGGACGGCCCTGTTCAAGTGGCTGGCGCGGACGCGTTCCTGGCCGCCGCTGTCGCACCTGCTGGGCATCGCCCTGCTGCTCGCGCTGGCCGCATTGGCCCTGCCGCTGCAGCTGTCGCCGCTGCTGGCCTCCGGCGCCTGCGTCCTGGTGCTGCTGTTCGTTGCTGTGTGGGAGAGCTGTGTGCTACGCTAAATCACCTATCTTCGGAGACCCGATATGACCACTCCTCAAATGCCACACCTCCCGGGCGCTGCAGTGATGACGGATACGCTGGACTTCGTCAAATCGCTGTGGGGCAGCATGGGGGTGCCCGGCATCAGTATTCCCGGCATCGCCGCGCCGACGCTGTCGGTCGATGAGCTGGACCGCAAAATCAGCGAACTGAAAGCCGTCGAGTCCTGGCTCAATCTGAACGCCACCATGCTGCGTTCCAGCATCCAGGCGCTGGAAGTGCAGCGCGGCACCATCGCCGCCCTCAAATCCATGGGCCAGTCCTTGGCCGCCGCCGTGCAGCAGCCGCCGCAACACGATCCGTTCGCCAACGTGGGCAAGCCGAAGGAAGCCAAGCCCGCCGAGCAGCCGGCCGCACCGGCCAAGCCGGCCGGCGACAGCGCCGGCGCCGCCGCCGGCCAGATGGCCAACCCCGCCGCCTGGTGGAACCTGCTGCAGGACCAGTTCACGCAAGCCGTCAACACGGCAATGGCAGCCGACCCGGCCGCCAAGCCCGCCGCGGACAAGGTCGGCGCGGCGCACGATGCCAGCAAGCCCGCGGCCAAGCCGGCGGCACGCAAGCCAACGGGCAAGCGCACCACCAGCGTGAAAGCCCCCTCCAAGCCTTAATTGAGCTTTTGAATGCGGATGGCCTCGATCAGACCATCCTCGTCGCGCTGCACCTTCATGATATTGATCAAACCCTCGTCTTCCAGCGCCCGGGCCCCGTCGTGCGCGGCCTGGAAGGATGCGAGGGTGTCGCCCTTGGCGCTGACCGGCCGGATCCAGGCCGCGGCGCCCACTTTCATCTTGTTGTAGACCTCTTTGGCGATATCACGCATGATCACTCCTTGTCGTGGTCATCTTTCATGGCGTCCGTCAGTTCGGCTTCAATTTCCTGCGCCGTCATGCGGCCGGGTATCAACTTCTGCAACTGCTCGATCAGCTGGGCAAAGCGCTGCTGGCCCGGCGCGATGCGGTCGACATGCATCAGTACTTCATTGGTTTCGTTCACCAGGGCTTCGTCGTAGCCCCTGGCCTGCAGATGCGAGATCAGAATTTGCGCGGAATTGAACAAGATGCGCATATTGTCCGGCAGGCTGAGGCGCGCATCGCGCATCCACGCCACCGCTTCGTCCAGCTTGTTGGTCTTCCATAGCAGCACGCCCTTGTTCATCAGCTCCGAGGCATCGCGCCGCGCCGAAGTGATCAGGGACGTGCCTTCCTCCGCCATGCGCGCCTTGTCGAAGATGCGCTGCACTTCCTCGTGAATGACGGTGTTCTCGTCGTTGTTGCGCACCACGTAGCACAGCAGCTCCGCCGGCGCCTCCTTGACGCCGACGGCGAACAGCAGCGTGGCCATTTCCAGGCAGGTCGGCGTGTCGGGGCGCTGGCGCTCTTGCTTCAGCATGGCTTCCAGCTCGTCGCCCGATTTGCGGGCGCGCCGGTAGTCGCCGCTCTCGTGGTACACCAGGCCTTCCGTGATCTTGCAGCGCAGGTCCACCATATTGCCCGAGAAATCGCGCTGGGCGGCGGCCAGCAGCAGCAAGGCTTCCTTGGGGTCGCTCTTCTGGCCCAATACGCGCGCCAGGCCGAAATAGGCGTCCACCGTCTTCATGATCGAGTATTCGCCGACCTGCAGGCATTTGCGGAAGGCCTTTTCCGCCAGCGCGATATTGCCCAGCTTGAGCGCCGCCATGCCCAGCGCGCGCTGGCGCGGCACTGAGTTGGGCGAGAGCTTGGCGGCCCGCTCGAGCACGTCGCAGGCCTCCTGGGTGCGGCCCATATTCTCCAGCGACCTGGCCAACTGGTCGTAGGCATCCAGGTAGAAGCGGTTTTCCGCGATCACGCCCTGGAACATCTGGCGCGCCGCCTCGTTGTCGCCATTGGCCATGCGGATTTTGCCGACGCCGGTGCGCGCCCAGTTGAAATCGCGCTCCTGCAACACTTTCTCGTACACCAAACGCGCCTGCTCCGCTTCGCCCGCCTTCAGCAGCAGCGCGGCGCGCATGCGCAGCAGGTCGATCTCGTGCAGCTTGCTGCGCGCCGCCGCTTCCTCGCACAGCCTGGCCGCGCGCAGGTAGTCCTTCTCCAGGTAGGCGTGGTCGATCTCCTGGAACACCTGCTTGCGCTGCCAGGCGCGGTTCAGGCGCGTCAACAGCACGCCTTCGGTGATCGGCTTGATGAGGTAGGCGTCGGGCTGGTGTTCCGCGGCGCCCATCACCGCCTCCACGCTCTTTTCGGCGGAGACCATCAGCCATACGCAGCTTGGCATCAGCAGGCCGCGCATGCGCGCCTCTTCCAGCACATGCTGGCCGCTCTTGCCTTCGCCCAGGTTGAAGTCGCACAGCACCACGTCGTACTGCAGGCGGGTCAGCATGCTCATTGCCTCGCCGCCGCTGGAGGCCTGGTCGATGTGGCGGGCGCCGAGACTGCGCAGGGCTTCGCGCAAAAGCTGGCGCACGCCGACAAAATCGTCCACGATCAGGTAGCGTTTTTCCGCCCAGTTGACGCCGGCCGCCTTATCGCCTGCCGCTGCTGCCTGGATGGGGGCCGGCGCGTTCATGGCAGGCGCAGGATGAAGCAGCCACCGCCCAGCGCGCCGCCGTTTTCCAGCGCCACGCTGCCCTGGCGCTGGCGATGCTTGTGCGACCGGGCCACTTCGCCGGCGAAGTACAGGCCAAGGCCGCTGCTATTGGTCAGGAAGTTGATGGCCTGCCCCGTCAACTGGCCCGCTTCCAGCATACTGCGCGGGAAGCCGCCGCCATTGTCTTCCACTCTCACTTCCATGAAGCCATCCTGTTCGCAGATGGTGAGGGCGATGCGGTCGCGCGTATAGCGCACGGCGTTGTTGATGGCGTGCGCCAGCAGCCCCAGTACCAGGTCTTCGTCGAAGGTCCAGATCAGGCCGGGCGGGAATTCGGCATCGAAACGGATGCCCTTCGACTGCAGCAGCACGCGCTGCTGCGCCGCCAGCTGCTCCACCAGTTCGCTCACCTGCACCGGGACCGGATCGAAGGGATAGCCGGGGCGCCCGACTTCCTTGTAGAGCGCAAGCAGCTGGATCAAATGGTCGTTCAGGCGCCGGGTCTGATACAGCATTTGCGCCATCTGGGGATAGGCCGGATGGTCCTGCGCTGAATCCCCGGCCTGCACAAGCAGGTTCTCCAGCGTGCCTGACAGCACGCTGATGGAATTCTTCATGTCGTGCACCGTGGCGGCGAGGAACATGAACAGCTCTGGCGAGCCGGCGCGGTCTTCCATGGATTCTCCAGCCATTGGATGGAAAACTATTATAGCTTGCGGCGCTGCTTGAGAAGGAAGCGTCCCGGGTCCAGGGCGGCGGCCAGTGTTGCTTCGATGGGAAGAGGCTCATCTTCCAGTTGACAGGCCAGGATTTCCGCTGCCAGCGGGGCCCAGATCAGGCCCCGGCTGGCGTAGCCTAGCAAGGTATGCAGGCCCGCGTGGCGCGCCAGGTCGCGCAGGCGTTCGGCGCGGGCGTCGATAGTGCTGTCGGGCAGCGCGCCGACCAGGGGCAGGCGGTCCGGCGCCATGGTGCGGAATCCGACGCGGCCCTGCAGCGGCGCACCGGCGCCGTGCGGGCTTCCCAGGATTTCCTCCGCGCGCAGCAGGTTTTCGTCCTGGCTGGATTGCCATAGCTGCCGGTCGGCGCTCTTGTCGTAGGTGGCGCCGACGCTGACGATGCCGTCCACCGGCGGCGTCATATACGCCTCGCGGCACACCACCAGCTGCAGGCTGGGGAAAGCGTCTTCCTGCAAGTGGGTGACCTGGCCGCGCATGGTATACAGCGGCAGTTCACGCGCCTGAGCGAGGGCGGTCGCGCCCGCGCCGCTGGCGAGAATCACGGTCGGCGCACTGGCCAGCTGGCGCCCATCGGCGGCCAGCACGCGCCAGCCATCGCCGCCGCGCTCCAGGCGCAGCGCTTCGGCGTGGAAGAGGCGGTGCAGCCTGTCGCCGCAGGCGCGCAGCATGGCACGGCAGGCGGTGGCCGGCGTCGCCCAGCCGCCTTGCGGGAAGTGCCAGGCGCCAAACGGCGTCGGCGCGCCCAGCATGGCGCTGGCCTGCGCCGCGTCCAGCCAGCGCACGTATTGCTGCGGATAATGCCGGGCGTCGACCACCTCTTTTTGCAGCAGGGCATGTGCGGCGTCGCGCGCCAGTTGCAGCACGCCGCACTGCCGGCCGCGTATGCCGCCCTCGCCGGCCTCGGGCCCCGGCGCCTGCGGATCGATGCCGCCGAGCTGCAGCCAGGCGCGCTGGGCATACAGGAAGGCCGCGCGCGTCAGGCGCGTCGGGATATTGTCGTCCCTGGACAGCAGCGGCATGAAGATGCCGGCGCGGTTGCCCGACGCCTCCTGCGCCGGCGCGTCATGGCGCTCGATCAGCGTGACTTGCCAGCCGCGTGCAGCAAGGCGTTCGCAAGCGGCGCTGCCGGCGACGCCGGCGCCGATGACAACGGCACGACGCTCGGGCCGTGGCGCGCGTGGCGGCTGCGGCTTGCGGCTGGTGTAGACCGCATGCAGCCATTCGCCGTCCGCGTCGCCCGCCACGGTGAACCCGGCGGCGCGCAGCTTGCGCAGGGCCTGTTCGTCGGCATGGCGAATGCGCAGCGTGGCGGCGGGCGCCGCCAGCCGCTGCAGGGCGCGTATCGCCTCCAGCGGCGCGGGAATAATGAATTCATCGACCCGGGCGACGATCTCGGCCAGCCAGTCGTCGGCAGGACCGGCCAGCAAATCCAGCGTCAGCTGCTCCTGCGGCAGGTGGAGCCGGTGCAGGCCCGGCACATCCACCGGCCACTGCGCAGCCAGGCCCGGAAGCACGGCCGCCAGCGCGGCCAGCGTCGCCATGTCCGGGACGGCTGGCGCAATGGCGAGGTAATGCAGCGGTTCACCCGCACGGCGGCGGGCGACGGTTGCCAGGAATGCCGCGCCCGCGCCGAACGCGGTATCGAGGACGACATGGCGCGCCTCAGCCAACTTGCTTGCACTCCTGGTGGCGGAAGCAGGCGAGGTCATGGTCGTTCACCATGCCGATGCCCTGCATATAGGCGTAAATGATGGTCGAGCCGACAAACTTGAAGCCGCGCTTGGCCAGGTCTTTCGAGATCCGGTCGGACAGCTCGGTGCGGGCCGGCCGGTCGCCCTGCGCCTGCACGCGGTTGACGATGGGTTTATCGTCCACATAGCCCCACATCAGGGACGCCAGACTGCCGCCCTCCTCCAGCAGCCGCAGGTAGGCGCGCGCATTGCTGACAGCCGCGTTCACCTTGAGCCGGTTGCGCACGATGCCGGGATCGGCCAGCAGCGCCTCGATCTTCGCCGCGTCGTAGGCGGCGATCTTGCGCGCATCCCAGCCGTCGAAGGCGGCGCGGTAGTTGTCGCGCTTATTCAGGATGGTTTCCCAGCTCAGGCCCGCCTGCGCGCCTTCCAGGTTCAGCATCTCGAACAGGCGCAGCTCGTCGCGGCAAGGCACGCCCCACTCCTGGTCGTGGTAGGCGATATAGCGTGGATTGTTTGGATTGGCCCAGGAACAGCGATGTATGCTCATGGGGTGATTATAGTGCGCTCCCCGAGGCTGGTCACGATGCGCGCCTCGCCGCGCGCTACGCAGTCATCGAGCTGGTGCACCAGCCGCGCGAACAGGCCTTCGGGCCGGGCATCGCCGCCCGCCTGCACCGCCGCCCAGGCGTCGCGCCCGGAATCCTTGGCGATGTACAGGCCCACGTCCGCCAGCTCCACCACCTGCGACCAGGACATCAGGCGCGGCTGGGAAGGCAGGTAGGGATAGCAGGCAAAGCCGATCGAGCAGCTGCGCGCCAGGCGCGTGCCGTCGGGCAGCACGAAGTCGCGCGCGGAGACGGCCCGGCGTATCCTTTCCGCCACCGCGTGCGCGCCGCTGCGGTCGGTGGCGCGCGCCAGCACCAGGAATTCCTCGCCGCCCCAGCGCACCAGGTAGTCCGATTCGCGGAATACTTCGCGCAGGCGGTCCTTCATCTGCACCAGCACCGAGTCGCCGGCCGCATGGCCATGGCGGTCGTTGACCTCCTTGAAATGGTCCAGGTCCACCATGTAGAACACCAGATCGCGGCCGGTGGCCTCTGCGCCGGCGGCCAGGCCGTCGTAGCCGCGCAGGCTGAGCGCCACGTCCGATTCCACGTGCTGCAGGAAGAAGCGGCGGTTGCGCAGGCCAGTCAACTGGTCGGTCAGGCTCACCTCTTCCAGCGCCTGGTAGGCGCGCTCGAGCTCCAGGTTCTTTTCCAGCAGCTGCGCCTGCGCCGCCGCGTTGTCCAGCGCAATGGCGCCGTATGCGCACAGGGTGCGGAAGATCAAGCGTTCCCGTTCCCCGTAGGCGCGCGGCAGCATCGACTGCACCGTCATCACGCCCAGCACCCGCTCGCCGATGGCCAGCGGCGCAAAGAGCAGCGTCAGCGTCGGCAAGGTGCCCGGGATCAGGTTGGGCGTATCGGATCTGTCCTCGATTTCGATCAGGATTTCCTTGCGTTCGCGCACGCAGCGCGCGGTGTTGAAGCGCGGTTCGGACAGCGCGATGCGCATCGCCGGCAGCGGCAGGCCCATTTCCACGCCGAAGGCGCAGTGCAGGAAGTCGCCGCCCGGCGCCAGCAGGAAAATCGAAAAATGCGTCGCATCGAGCAAGCCGTGCACGTGGCGGTCCAGCGCGCGGAACACCGCCGTCGTCTCCAGCTGCGCCGTGATTTCCTGGCCGATGGCGGACAGGTGGCTCAGCGTGTCGCTGGTCTGCGCCAGCACTTCGGCGCGCTGCGCTTCGGCCGCCGCCAGCTGCCGATGGTGTTCGCCTTCCGCCTGCGCGCGTTCGGTCTGGTGCTGCACCTGCATCGCGATGGCGCGGTTGGTCGCCTCCTGGCTGTGGGTGCGGTCGCGCGCCGCATTGGCCTGCAAGGAAAACTCGTAGGCGCGCGCAAAATCGCCCATCGCGGCGTACTCGCGCGCCACCGCATCGAGCAGTTCCCCCGGCAGGATGTAGCCCTCGATGGTCGCCGCCACCGCAAGCGCTTCGCGCAGGTACTGCAGCACGGACAGGGCGTTGCCGGCATGGATGTCCGCCAGCACGCGCAGGGCCGCCACCTGGCTGAAGGGATCATGCATTTCGCGCGCCAGCGCCAGCGCGGACATCGCCGCGGCCTGGGCTTCCCAGGTGCGCCCCAGCCCCGCCAGCGCATGCGCCTGGCCGCGCCGGGCGCAGCTTTGGAAGTCGTTCTGCGCCAGTGCGTGGCCACGCTGTTCCAGTTCGCGGAAGCTGGCCAGCGCCGCCTCGTAATCGCCCAGGTCCAGCGCCAGGTCGCCCTGGTATTCCAGCGCCATGGCGAAGGCGCGCGATCCGGACAAGGGCGCAAGGATCTGCAGCGCCTCGCGCAGCAGGTCTTTCGCGGCCTGCCGCTGCCCCAGGTGGCGCAGGGTTTCGGCCGTTTGCATCTGGGCCAGGCCGACGCACATCGGCCAGGCGGTGGGGCGCGCCAGTTCCAGGCCGCGCTGCATCCATTCCAGCGCCGCGTCGTGCGCGTTCAGGCGGGTAAAGGCATTGCCGATATTGGTGGCCAGGATGATGGCACGGCGCAGCTGGCCGGACATCAGGGCCGCGTCGAACGCCGCCATCAGGTGGCTGATGGCGCGCCCGAATTCCGCGGTCTGGAAGGCCGCCGTGCCGAGGTAGTCGGAGATCCAGCCCGCCACCACCGGGTGCTGGCCGAACAGGTCGGGGGCAACGCGCTTGCTCCAGCGCTCATTGGCGGCGCCGGCATTGCGGAATACGCTGAACAGCGCCGCCAGGCTCTCGAAAATATCGGTGCGCATGCGGTCGCCGACGGCGCGCGCATCGGCGATCGCCAGCGCCAGCTCGTTGTCGCAGCCGGCCGAATCGCCGCGGTCGACAGCGATCCAGGCCAGCAGGCTGTGCGTGTCGGCCGCGCCCAAGCGGTCGCGCTGGCGGGCAAAGTCCAGCATGGCCCGATCGGCAATGCCGATGGCCGCCTCGAGATCACCGCCCAGCCAGCAGGCTTCGGCCTGCACCAGTGCCAGGCGCGCGGCCAGCACGCGCCCTTGCCCTTCCGGCAACAGACCGGCCAACGAGCTTGCCTCCGCCGCAAGTTGTGCCGCCTTTACAACATCGCGCTGGCGACCATGCCAGGCCATCCGGGTCAGCAGCGCCAGGCGGTGCTCGCCTTGCGCATACGGCAATTCCGCTTCCCACTGGGCCAGCACGTCGTCTAGCACGAACAAATCCACTACTTGATATCCTTGAAATATATGTTACATCAAGGAATCATACAGCACGACCGGACGTTTTAGTGTTCAAGTAGCTTAAGCCCGGCTGGCCCGCCGCCTTCAGCGCCGTTCGGGCTTGGTGGCGCGGGCGCCGGCATCCGGCTTGTCGCCCGTGCCCGTGGTCCGGTCGCGGTTGCCGGCGCTGTCCTGCTGCGGGGTGCCGGCGCCGCTGCTGCCGGCCGTGCCCTGGGTCCCGCTGGCGCCAGCCGCCGTGCCGCCTTTGATCGCGGCATTCAACTGTTCGGCATTCTCCATATGCTGGTGAATCGTGGGCTGCAATCGGGTCGCCAGGGACTTCAGTTCGCTGTCACGGGCCGAGGATTCCGCTTTTGAGACCAACTGGGCTGCTTCCTTATGCGCCTGCACCCCCGCCTGCTCCATATAGCTGCGATCAAATTTGTCGCCCGACAGTTTGTCCAGCTGGGAGGCCATTGCCTTATGCTTGGCATCGAGTTCCGTCGGCAGGGCCACGCTGCGCGCTGCCGCCACCTTGCGCACTTCCTCCAGGCCCTTGGTATGGTCGTCCACCATTTGCTGGGCGAAGCTCTTGACCCGGTCGCTCTGGGTCTTTTGCAGCGCCATCCTGCCTGTTTCGATTTCGGCCATATTGGCCATGGCCAGATCGGTCAGCAGTTTCTGGTCCGACTTGGACAGGCTGTCCGCCCAGACGCTCCCCGTACCAAGCAAAGCCGACAACACAGCTACACGCATGAAATGGTTCATCGCATCCTCCGTGAAAGAATTAGCTGGAAAATATTTTATGCAGCTTGGAATAAGCTGCCCACACGCTACGTATACGCAATACTTTCCACCACACCAGGAGACTGCCATGAAATTCCTCGCCCTCGCCGCCGCTGCACTGCTGAGCACATCCGCGCTGGCCGCCGAACCGCTGAAAAAGACCGATGCCGGCTTCGTCGACGCCGCCGGTATGACCGTGTACACCTTCGACAAGGACGTTGCTGGCAGCGGCAAGAGCGCCTGCGCCGACGGCTGCCTGAAGAATTGGCCGGCCGTCGCCGCCAGCGGCGCGCTGGCCGCGCCCTGGTCGGCCATCACCCGCGACGACGGCAGCAAGCAGCTGGCCTACAAGGGCAAGCCGCTCTACCTGTTCGTGGGCGACAAGAAAGCCGGCGACCGCAACGGCGACAACGTCAAGGAAATCTGGCACGTCGCCAAGGATTGAACGATGGGGGATGTGCCGGGCGATCACCATGCGCGCCTGCTGGCCTGCCTGCCGCGCCTGCGCCGTTATGCGCGGGCGCTGACCGGCGATAGCGCCAGCGCGGACGACCTGGTGCAGGACACCGTGGAGCGCGGCTGGTCGCGCATCGGCCAGTGGCGGCCCGACGGCGACCTGCGCGCCTGGCTGTTCGGCATCATGCACAATCTGCATATCGACCAGCTGCGCCGCTCGCCGCCACCGGCCATGGAGCTGGACGACGGCGCGTTGCCGGCGCCCGCCGCCGGTTCGCCGCTGGAAATGCGCGACCTGGAACGCGCCCTGCAACTGCTGCCGGCCGCCCAGCGCGAAGTGCTGCTGCTGGTGGCGCTGGAAGAGATGCGCTACGAAGACGTGGCCGCCACGCTCGGCATCCCGCTCGGCACGGTGATGTCGCGCCTGAG
Organism: Pseudoduganella violaceinigra DSM 15887; assembly: GCF_000425385.1. GTDB lineage: Bacteria > Pseudomonadota > Gammaproteobacteria > Burkholderiales > Burkholderiaceae_D > Rugamonas > Rugamonas violaceinigra. The sequence goes on from NZ_AUDI01000009.1 coordinate 182,359, forward strand.
CCGGGCACGCGAGAATGTGCGGCGCTCGATGGCGGGACAGCCGCCCGCCGCCTCGTTGAAAGTCGTGAAATGAACGAAGCCGAATTGCAAGCCTGGGTCGATGGCCGCCTGGCGCCGGAGCGGCAGGCAGAGGTCGAACGCTACCTGGCCGAACATCCCGCCGAAGCCGCCCGCCTGCAGGCCTACCGCGCCCAAAACACCGCCTTGCACGCCCTGTTCGACGGCGTGCTCGACGCGCCGGTCCCGCCTGCGCTGCGTCCGGCCACCAGGCTTCCCGCCTGGCGCCGCATGGCCGCCATGCTGGTCGTCGCCGCCGGTGCCGGCCTGCTCGGCGGCACCGCCGGCTGGACGCTGCGCGGCGCCGGCGGCCAGGCGCCGCCGTCCCTGGCCGCCCTGCCGCACCAGGCCGCGCTGGCCCACGCCGTCTACACGCCGGAAGTCCGGCACCCGGTCGAGGTCGGCGCCGACCAGCAGCAGCATCTGGTGGCCTGGCTCTCGAAACGCCTGGGTAAACAACTGCGCCCGCCGCGGCTGGCGCAGCAGGGATATGAACTGGTCGGGGGCCGGCTGTTACCGGGCGAAACCGGCCCGGTGGCGCAATTCATGTACACGGACGCCAGCGGCCAGCGCCTGACCCTATATGTCAGTCCAGGACAACAGGGCAAGCGCGACACGGGATTCCGTTTCGCGCAGGAAGGCAATGTGGGAGTGTTTTACTGGATCGACGGCAGCTTCGGCTATGCGCTCTCGGCTGCCGTCGGCAAGGCGGAGCTGTCGCAGATCGCCCAGGCGGTCTACGAACAGCTGCAACCTTAGTTGGGCATGCGGCGGCTGGCTTCGGTGATCCGGTTGCGCATCACTTCCGGGGCGGCTGGGCCTGGCGCGAACATATAGTCCTCGTCATTGATGGCCAGGCCGCTGTTTGCATCGACGAGGACCTGATCCGCCGGCTTGCCGGTTTCGCGGCTCACCACCAGCAGGCTGGCGCCTTCCGGCGACAAGTGCTCATTACCCCAGGCAATGAACGCCAGCAGCACGGGTTTGAAGTCGCGGCCAGCCTTGGTCAGGATATATTCATAGCGCGGCGGGCGAGTGCTGTACTGGCGGCGCTCCATCAGACCACCCTCGACCAGACCAGCCAGGCGGCGGGTCAGCATATTCGGCGCGATCTTCAGGCTCTTTTCGAATTCGTCGAAGCGGGTCAGACCGTAAAACGCATCACGCAGAATCAGGATGCTCCACCACTCGCCTACTTTGCCCAGGCTACGTGCGATGGGGCAAGGCATCTGGCCGAAGTCGGTATGTTTCATATTGCCTCCTAGTTTGGATGGTTGTTTAACCAGTTGAATGCTTCAGGACTCAATTGAACCTCGAAAACACCCTCAAAAGACTCACCAAAAATCACTCTTGCAAGGAACGTCGCTATCTTCTTTCCATTCGGTGTTGTTGTGGCGCACACGATGTTTGCCAGAGGAGAGAATCCCTTTGCCAGATGTGAAAGCCGCAACTTTTTTTTAAACAAGGGCATAATGAGCGGGACGGCCCCCTCCTGAAGCGACCATGTACCTGACCAGCGACGCGCAAGTGCGCAATATCCTCATCGTGGATGATTCCGCGTTTGAGCAACGCATGCTTGTAGATTTATTGAGCGAAATGCCTTACCGGGTGTCGGTGGCCTTCAATGGCGAGCAGGGCTACCAGCTGGCGCTGTCGGGCCTGCCGGACCTGATCTTGCTCGATGTGCGCATGCCGAATATGGACGGGTATACCTGCTGCCGCCTGCTCAAGGCGAACCCGGCCACGCGCGATATCCCTATTATTTTCCTGAGTGGAACAGAAGCGGCGGAAGACCGCATCACCGGCCTGCAGATCGGCGGCGTCGACTTTGTCAGCAAGCCCTTCACGCCGGGGGAACTGGCGGCACGCATCCACGTGCACCTGAATTTGATGAAGCGGCCGCCGCAGGAAGCCGGGGAAGCGGAACCGGCCGATACCGATTCCGTCATCGTCAATGCGGCCAAACGCCTGATTTACGACAATCTGGCCGCCCTGCCCGGCCTGGCGGAAATCGCCGTCAGCGTGGGCACCTACCGCGAAAAGCTGAACCAGCTGTTCCGTACCCACACCGGCATGACCGTGTTCGCCTACATCCGCGAAGCGCGCATCCAGCGCGGCATGCAGCTGCTGCGCGACACCGACATGGAAGTGCAGGATATCGCGCTGCTGCTGGGCTTTGCCAATGCCGGCAATTTCGCCACCGCCTTCCGCGAAAGGCTGGGCACCACGCCCAGCAACTACCGCAGCGCCATCGTTAAAACTTGTGATTGAGCTTGACTGAGGCGAAGCGGCCGCGCGGGTCCCCCTGCGTGAAGTCGAAGAAGGTGAACGAGCTGTCCCACGAAGGCTTGCGGTCGAACAGGTTGGCCACGGCGACATTGACGCTGGTGGCGGCGCTGATCTTGTAGCCCACGTTCAGGTCCACGGTGGCGAACGGCTTCACGCGTTCGCCCGGACGGGTGGTCTGCTCATAGCCGTCGACATAATTCCAGGCGGCGTTGGTGGTCCACTGGCCCAGCTCCCAGGTGGCGCTGGTGGTGCCGCGCCATTTCGGGATCGAACCAAAATAATTGGTGCCGGCGCCGTTGGTCAGCGGCTCGCCGTTCGACAGCGGCTGCTCATACTTGAACACGCGGCTCAGTTGGGCGTTCAGGGTCACGCTGCCGTAGGCCGTCTTCGGCAGCTTGTGGCGCAGGTCGATGTCGATGCCGCTCACCACGCGCTCGCCCTGGTTGGCGTACTGGCGGTACAGGGTCAGGATGCGGCCCTGCGCGTCGCGTACCACTTTTTCCGGATGCGCCGCTTCGTTGGCCAGGATGGTGTCGTTGCTTTCGGTGTCGATCACGCCCTTGGTGCGGATGTGATAGAAGTCCACGCCCACGCTGCTATTGGCCGTCGGCGATACCACGAAGCCCAGGTTGACGTTCTTCGAACGCTCAGGCGACAGCTCGCTGTTGGCGATGGTGATATTGGTGATGCCGCGCGGCTGGGTCGGTGTGACCGGGTCTTTGGCATCGGTCACCGACGCATAGCTGACCGACGTCGAATTGGTGATCTCCGGCAGCGACGGCGCGCGGAAGCCGCGCGACACGGTGCCGCGCACCAGCAGCCACGGGGCGGCCTGGTAGCGCACGCTGGCCTTGGGCGAGAAAGCCGACCCGAAGTCGCTGTATTTATCGGCGCGGCCGGCCAGGTTGACGGTCAGGTCTTTCAGCACCGGCACATTGAATTCGGCGAAGGCTGCAGTCACGTCGCGCTTGCCCTTGATGATGTTGATCGCCGGGCGCAGCTCGGTGCCGGACAGCACGGCGGTCGAGGTGTTCGAATCCATTTCCTCCTGGCGCCACTGGCCGCCGAAGGCGAAGCCCAGGGCGCCGGCCGGCAGGTCGGCCAGTTCGGTGGAGGCGTTGAAGTCGGCCACGGTCAGGGTCGATTCGGCAGGGCGCAAGGTGGACAGGCGCAGGCGGTTGCGCACCGCTTCGCTGTTCTTCGACTGGTCGGCGAAGTTGTAGCTGCCTTCGGCCAGCACTTTCTCGAATTCGTAGCGGTTGACGAAATTCTGTACGGTTTCCTTCAATTTGCTGCCCGAGCGGCCGATGGAGGCGTCATAGTCCCAGCCATGCCAGCTGCCCTTGACGCCGGTCAGCGCGCGGTAGAAGTCCACCTTGTCCTGCTTCATGCGCGGGCCCAGGTCGAACAGGGTGGCCGTGAACGGCTGCGGCGCGCTGCCCGGATTATTCGGGTGGCCCACCGGCAGCACGACATTGATGTTGTCCAGCGCCTGCTTGCCGTTGTTCCATGCGCGCAGGCCGCTGCCCACGGTCAGCGGGGCGCCGAACGTCTGCTCGGCCCAGGAATAGCCGTACAGCGCTTCGGCGTAAGCCTCGGTGGTTTCATTCAGCTTCAGGGTGCCGCGCAGCGAAGCGTGCACGCGCTCCACGCCGGGCACCAGGGTGCGGTATTCGGCCGGATTGTAGGCCAGCACCTTGCCGCTCTTGCCCGGCGTGATATCGCCGTAGTTCTGCACTTGCAGCGGGCCTTGCACGCCGCCCAGCTGCTTGGTCGCGTCGGACGTGCTGTAGTAATTGGCGGGGGTCCAGGCCAGCGTGCCGTTGGCGTTGCCGCGGAAATCGCTGCCGCGCAGGTAGGACACATCGCTTTGCTGCAGCTTGTCGCGCTTCAGCGCATCGAGCGAGAAGACCACGCTCCAGCCCTTGTCATCCAGGCTGCCGAAGCCGGTCTGCAGCGATGCGCTGCGTTCCAGCTGGCCAGTGCCTTGGGTCGAAGAACCCAGTTGCGCGCTGACTTCCGTGCCCGTGAATTCCTTGTACAGGATGATGTTGACTACGCCCGCCACGGCATCGGAGCCGTAGACGGATGAGGCGCCATCCTTCAGCACTTCAATGCGCTGCACCGCGGCCATCGGCAGCGAATTCAGATCGACGAACACTTCCTGCAGATCCTGCGCCGTGGCGTAAGGAGACACGCGCTTGCCGTTCACCAGGATCAAGGTGTTCTTCTGGCCCAGGCCGCGCAGCGACAGCCCCGACGTGCCGGCCGAGAAGCTGCCGGTGTACTGCTCGCTATAGCTGTTGCCGCTGTTGGCGGAAATCGAGCGCAGCACGTCGGCCACGCTGGTCTTGCCGGTGGCGGCCAGGTCCTTGGCGCTCAACACCTGCACGGCGCTGGCGCCCTCTTTTTGCGCGGTGCGGATATTCGACCCGGTCACGACGACGCGGGCGAGTTCTGCTTCGGCGTAGGCGAATTGCGGGAAAGCGGCGGCGATGGCCAGGGTGATGCTGAGAGGCTTGATCATGTTCTTCCTTATGGGTGTGCAGCGCCCTGCCTGCCTCGTGGGGCCGGATGGGCAAAACGGTATTGCGGGGAGTGTGGAGCGGCTTAGCTGCGGCACATGCACTGCGCCATGCAGAGCAGGTAGATGGTGTGGCGGCGTGGTGAGGCTGGAGTTTTCATGCGGCAACTATAGCCGTGGCGCTTCATTTCTGAAACTAATTAAAACTCAGATTTATATGCATTTTGAATCTATAGACATCATTGTCTAGTTTTTGCCACAGCAGAAACGCCAAAGTATACAACTCTGTCTAGACAGGCTATTCTAGCCAAAACCTTACAAGGAAATAAACATGGCGAGTATTCCCAAACCCACTCCGGCCGAGCTGGAACTGCTGCAAGCGATCTGGCCGCTGGGCCCCGCCACCGCCAAACAGGTGCATGAAGCCATGCTGGCCGAAAAGCCCGACCTGGCATATGGCGCCGTGCTGCGCCTGATGCAGATCATGCACGCCAAGGGCCTGCTGATCCGCGACGAGAGCCAGCGCTCCCACATCTACGCCGCCGCCGTGGCACGCGAAGCCATGCAGGGCAATATGCTGCAGGACCTGCTGCAGCGCGCTTTCGCCGGCTCCGCCAAGGCGCTGGTGCTGGCGGCCCTGAAAAGCGGCATCTCGAAAAAGGAGCGCGCCGAGATTGAAGAACTGTTGAAGCAGGAGGACAAGCCGCATGAATAACATCATCAACGCGGCCGGCTGGACGCTGATCCACTTCCTCTGGCAGGGTGCATTGACAGGCTTGACCACCGCGCTGCTGCTGGGGATGATGCGCAGCGCCCGTCCGGGTGCGCGCTATACCGTAGCCTGCGCGGCCATGCTGGCCTGCCTGCTGTGGCCCGCATACGAATTCGCCAGCGCCTTGCAAACTTCGCCGCGCGCCTTGCAGGCGCTGCTCGCCGCGCCGAACAGCGAGGCATACGCGCACAGCGAACTGTTGACAGGCATCGACAATCGCCTGCCGCTGCTGGTGACCGCCTGGCTGGCTTGCGTCGCCGCGCTGGCCCTGCGCAGCGCCTTCGGCCTGGCATGGATCGCCCGCGCCCGCCGCACCGGCGGCCGCAACGAACATTGGCAGCAGCGCCTGTCGCACCTGGCAGCGCGCCTCAGCATCCGCCGCGACGTCACGCTGCGCATCGTTGAAACGCTGGCCAGCCCGATCACTGCGGGCTGGTGGCGTCCCGTCGTACTGATGCCGGCCGCGCTGGTGGCGCGCATGCCGCCCGAACTGCTGGAAGCGCTGCTGGCGCACGAGCTGGCCCATGTGCGCCGCCACGACTTCCTCGTCAACCTGCTGCAGAACGTGGTCGAAATCCTGCTGTTCTATCACCCTGCGGTGTGGTGGCTGTCGCGCCGCATCCGCCATGAGCGCGAACTGGTGGCCGACAGCATGGCCGCGCAGCTGACGGGTGAACCGCGCCGCCTGGCGCTCGCCCTGTCGGAACTGGAGAAGATGCAGTTCGCGACCCAGCGCCTGGCGCTGGCGGCCGATGGCGGCGACCTGGCGCAGCGTATCCGCCACCTGGTGCTGCCGCAGCAGCCGCGCGGCAACTGGAAAGCCCTGCTGGCCGTACTGGGCCTGGCCTCCGCCTGCCTGGCCGGCTATGCCAATGCCCGCGTCGACACCGCCAACGTTCCGGCGCCGCGCACGCCGGCCATCGTCGATTTCAATTCCTGCTCCAAGCCCCTCTGGCCGCAGCAGGACCTCAAATCCGAGCATACCGGCACCGTCACGCTGTCGTTCAACATCAATGAACGAGGCGACGTCGCCGGTTCACGGATCGTCAAATCCAGCGGCCATCCCGGGCTGGACCAGGCAGCGCAAACCGGCATCGGAAAATGCCATTTCAAACCGGCCAAGGTACGCGGCACGCCCGTCGCCACCTGGCAGCAAATGCAGTACATCTGGACCCTCGAATAAGGAGAAACGCCCATGAAACAACTATGCACCGCCGCACTGCTCGCCGCCATCGCCGCCTGCTCCCAAGCCGTGGCCGCCGATGCTGCAAAGCACCCTATCGTGGACTTCGCTTCCTGCCGTAAGCCCATCTGGCCCAAAGCAGACCTGGAAGCAGAACACACCGGCACCGTCACGCTCAAGTTCACCGTCGACCAGAACGGCGCAGTCACGGATGCTGCCATCGTCAATAGTTCCGGCCACCCGGCGCTGGACGAAGCCGCCCGCACCGGAATTTCCAAATGCCGCTTCAAGCAGGGTCCCGGCAGCGTGGAAATGAAATACATCTGGCCCCTGGGGTAAGCGCATGACATTCAGCACCACCATTGCAGCACTGGCATTCTGCGCACTGCCCGCCATTTGCGCCGCGCAGGCCTCGGGCACTGCCCTGCCCCCGCATCCCTTCGTCAGCACCAGCGGCAAGGCGCAGCTGTGGATGCGCCCCGACATCGGCGAAGTCAAGTTCGAAGCCGGTGCGCAGGACGCCAGCCCGGAGGCCGCCGCCGGGCAGTTGCAGCAACTCAGCGCCGGCGTCGCGCAATTACTTGCCGAGCATGGCGTGCAGGAAGCCGACATCGAATGCTACGAGCTTGAAAAGAAGATGGTCGCGGTCGATGAGGGGAAGCCGCCAGTCTATTCAATCGGCCGCTTGTACCACGCCCGGGTGCGCGACCTGGCCCAGTGGCCGGACCTGGTGGCCAAGCTGCTCGAAATGGCCCACGTCACGAGCATCAGTTCCAGCTTCGACCGCATCGACGGCGACGACATCAATACCCAGTTGATGGCTGCCGCCGCCGATGATGCGCGCACCAAAGGCAATGCGCTGGCCAAGGCCTTCGGCCGCAAACTCGGCCCCGTGGTCGCCGTCGCGCGTGGCCCCCTGACCCAGGTTGGCGCGCCCTTCATGGAAGCGCAGGCTGGCCGCGAAACGCGCGGCACCCCGCCCGAAGTCGGCAGGTACAAAGTGCCCGATTCGATCCCGTATTCACAAACCGTGAATGCCATCTTCGTCCTGAAGTAAGGCAAATCCCGTGAAACTCCGCTTGATCGCCTGCGCGGCGATGGTCTTCGCACGCGCCTACGCCCAGGAAACGCCGCCCATTGTGCAGGTGAAAGCCAGCGCAAACACGGTGCGGCGCGACGAGACAGCGTCGCGCGTCGTCATCAACCGTGAAGAAATCCTGCGCCACGGGAATGCTTCCGCACTCGACGTCATGAAGCGCCTGCCCGGCGTCACCGTGGCCGGCAACGGGCCGCGGCTGCGCGGCCTGGGGGCAGGCTACACCCAGCTGCTGATCAACGGAGAACGCCCGGCGCCCGGCGTTTCGCTCGATGCCCTGTCGCCGGACATGATCGAACGTATCGAAATCATGCGCGCAACAACGGCCGAATTCAGCGCGCAAGCCGTCGCCGGCACCATCAACATCGTGCTGCGCAAGGCGGGCGGCAAGCCGATGCGGGAATGGAAGGCGGCGCTGGGCGTGCCGTCCCATTTCACGAGCCGCAACGCCAGCCTGGCGATGTCGGACAAGAACGATGCTGTTGCCTACACCGTCAATGCCAGCCTGGCCAGCATCGTCAACCAGCGCGCGGTCCGGGACAGCACCGAAAATGCCGATGCCGGCGGCAAGCCGCTGGCAAGGCGCAGCGACGATGGCGAATCCTAGGCGCGCGGCCTGATCCTGAACGTGAACCAGCGGCTGGTCTGGACCCTGGGGAACGACCAGACGCTGAGCTGGAACACGTTCGGCGCCGCCAACCTGTTCCGCTTCGAGCGTGAGACGCAGACCAATGTGGAGCTAGGACCGGCCTATCCTTACGGGCATTTCGGCTTCCGGCGCAGGGACGCCATAGGCAGCCTGCGTACGGAGGCCGCCTGGTCGCGCCAATGGAATAGCGGCGCGAGCCTGGAAACATCGTTCAGCCTGAATGCCGGCAAGATCCAGCGCGACCGCAGCTACACTGCGGCTAGCCCGCAGGGCGATGCCCTCCTGGCCCGCGATTACGACAGCCGTCCGGACAGCAGCGGCGGCGCCGCCACCGGCAAATTCAGCTGGCCGGCCCGCAACGACCATACGCTCAGCGCGGGATGGGACGCCGCGCGCAGCAGCCAGCGCGAACGTGAAATCCAGCGCGACCTGCTGGCTGTCGACGCCGGACCGATGGACTTCGACCGCCGCACCGACGCGCGCCTGCGGCGCTTCGCCGTCTACGCCCAGGATGAATGGAATCCCGGCCGCGGCTTCGCCTTGTACGCCGGCCTGCGCAGGGAAAGCAGCAGCACCCGCACGACCGGCAGCGACGTGGCGGCCACCGCGAACCACATGTCGCTCACCAGCCCGACCGTACAAGCGCTTTGGAAACTGCAGGACGAACCGCGCCGGCAGCTGCGCGCGGCGCTGGCCGCAAGCTACAAGGCGCCGGAACTGCAGCAGCTGGCGCCGCGCCGCTTCGCCAGCCTGCTCAACTCGGAAGTGGAACCGGACAGGATCGGCAATCCCGGCCTGCGCCCCGAAACGGTCCGATGCGCACAGCATGCTGCGCTTCAGTGCCGCCGACATGCTGCGCCACCCGGAACGCGCTGGCAGCGCCTACCGGGACGGCAATGGCAGCACCCGGACCCTGTCGCGCGAACAGGGCGGCGCCCGGCTGCAGGCGGGTTATACCCGGCAGTTCTAAGAGGCCGTTGCAAAATGGCCATGGCGTTATTGCAGCTCCTTGCCATGCAGGCGCACTGCCTTCGTCGCTGCGCCTAGCAACGCCCATTTTGAAACAGCCTCTAAGCGCCGGCGGCGCGCTGGCGGCGCCAGTGCCGCCACGCGACCAGGGCGTTGATCCAGTAAGCTGCGTACAGTGCGGCCGTCACGTACAGCCCGCGGCTGGCGTACAGCGGCACGGATACCGTATTGACCAGCAGCCACACCGGCCAGTTCTCGATGCGCCGCCCCATCAGCAGCACCTGGGCGATCACCGAGAACATCAGCACCGCCGAATCGATGAAGGGCGCATAGGCGTTGGTGTAATGCCTCAGCATCAGTCCATACCCGACGGTGGCGGCGGCGCCGGCCAGCGCCATCTTCAGCAGCGTGGCCGGAGGCGCGGTGCGGATATGCAGCGCGTGGCCATGGTCGCCGCGCAGCCACTGGCGCCAGCCAATGACGCAGGTGACGATGAAGAACAGCTGCAGCGCGACGTCGGCATACAGTTGCGTACTGTAGAACAGCACCGCAAACAAGGTGCAGCCGACAATGCCGGTCCACCAGGAATGGAGATTATTTCGCCCCGCCAGGACGATGGAAACAGCCATCACCGCATTGGCGGCGACTTCAAGGGCGCTACTCTGCATGGGTTCCCAATACGATCAGCAAGCCCCGCATGTCCGCGCCGCTTTCCTGGCGCAAGGTGTCGGGGGTGATTTGAAGAATGGCGAAGCCGTGGCTGCGCGCCAAGGCCTCGATGCCGGCGCGCGAATGGGCATAGCGCCCGGATGCGCGCAGCGCGAAGGCTTCCGCGCCGCTGTGCTCCTCCACGGAAAAGGCGAAGACGCCGCCGCCGCGCAGCGCCATGCGCGCCACGGAAAATACCGGTTTCAGGTCGCCCACGTAGACAAACACGTCGGCCGCCACGATGACGTCGACGCTGGATGGGCGCACGCGCAGGTAGCCCACCATATCGCCGCAATACAGGCCGTCGTACAAGCCGGTATCGCGCGCCCGGTCCAGCATGTGCGGCGACAGGTCGACGCCCTCCAGCATGCAGGCCAGGGGCCGCAGCAGGGGGCCGCACAGGCCTGTGCCGCAGCCGGCATCCAGCACATCCAGTTCGCCCAGGGGCAGGTGGCGGCGCAGCGCTTCCACCAGCAGGGTCGGCGTGCGGTAGCGCAGCACGTCGACCAGGTGGTGGTCGAAATTGCCCGCGTACTGGTCGAACAGCGCCTTCACATAGCCGGCCGGCGATGCGCCCGGCGCCTGCTCGGCGCCCATGATGGCGAGCATATAGCCGACCGTGTCGGCATCGGCGCCGAAGGCCAGCGCGGCCTTGTAGGCTTCGACGGCATCGGCCCTGCGCCCCATGGCGCGCAAGGTGTTGGCCATGCCGAGCTGGGCGCGCGCATAGCGCGGGCGCACGGTCAGCGCATCGCGGAAACTGGCCAGCGCTTCCTCATGCTCGCGCAGCCGCAGCAGCAGCGCGCCGCGGGCGCACCACGCTTCCGCGTACTCGGGCTGCAGCTGCAGCGCGCGTTCAAATCCTTCCAGCGCGTCTGCCGGCTTGCCCAGCGCCAGCAGCGAGACGGCGGCGCCGTGCAGGGCTTCGGCATAGGCGCGCCGTACGGCCAGGGCGGCGCCGAAGCTGTCCAGCGCCGCTTCGTGGCGGGCGATCGACTGCAGCGCCAGCGCACGGTTGCACAGCGCTTCGGCATACTCGGGGGACAGGCGCAGCGCCGCATCGTAGCTGTCCAGGGCGCGGTCGATATGGCCCAGGTGGCGCAGTGCATTGCCGCGGTTGCTGAGCGCCACCGCGTAATCGGGCTGCAAGGCCAGGGCGCGCTCGAAACTGGCCAGCGCCTGCGCGAACCGGCCCAGGTCCTGCAGGACCACGCCGCGGTTGCAATGGGCGCTGGCGCGTTGGGCGTCGATGGCCAGGGCGCCGTCGATCAGCAGCAGCGCCCGGCCGGGATCGCCCTGCTGGCGCGCCAGCACCCCGCTCAGGTGCAGGGCATCGAAATTCAACGGTTCGGCGCGCAACACGTCGTCGTACAGGGCTTGCGCACGGCCCAGCTCGCCCCGCTGTTGGAGGGCGACGGCTTGTTGCAGGAGGGCATGGATATCGGTCATGGCCCGTATTACACCAAGCCGTCACACTGGCGTCAAACCGCCGTCATATTCGGCCCGCAAAATGCCTGCATCTGACGCTGCAAGGCGTCACTACCGGGGCCGGCGGTCGGGAAATATACCGGCACCACACAGAGTGGCTTTACCCTTTACAGCAACGCCGCCATCTGAAACACTGTCCACGTGGATACTTTCGGATGCTCCCAGCCATGAGGCTGTTGCTCACTGCCCTATTATTCCAGCTGGTCATCCCCGCCTGGGCTTGCACCCTGCGCCTGGCGCCGGAAGAGTGGCCACCTTATTTTTATCACAACGACAAGGCCGTCCTGACCGGCGTCGACTACGATTTGCTGGTGGCCATCCTCAGCCACGCCGGCTGCGCCCTGCAGGTGGAAAAGGAAATGCCGCCTGCGCGGCGCAATGTATTGTTTCAACAAGGCAAGCTCGACTTGCTGATGGCCGCTTCGCTGACCGAGGAAAGGCGCGGCTACGCCCGTTTCAGCCTGCCCTACCGGCAAGAGACGGTCGGCCTGTTCACCCTGCCGGAAAAGCTCGACAAATTTCGCCGCATCGACAGTTTCCAGGGCATCGTCGCCCAGCGCGTCAGCCTGCTGGCGCCGCGCCTGGGCTACTATGGCGACGATTACGAGCGCGCCCTGCCGCTGCTAAATGCCGAAGGGCGGCGCAGCACCTTCGGCACGTTCGAGCAGGGCATCAAGATGCTGGAAGCGGGGCGCGGCGACCTGATCATGGGCGACGCCAACGCCCTGCGCCATATCGCCCGCGCGCAGAATGTGAAAATCGCGCCGCTGGCGTACATCCCCTACCGGGCGCCCGTCCACATCATGCTGAACGCCGCCAGCACCACGCAGGCGCAGCTGACGCGCATCAACCATGCCATTGCCCAGCTGGAGCAGAACGGCGCCCTGGCCGCCATCCGCGCCCGCTACGGGGTCAATTGATCACTGGCGAAATTCCGCATAGGCGGCCGGGATATTGATGCCCTTGTGTACCCAGTCGTAGATCGCATAGCCTTGGAAGGCGGGCAGGTCGGCGTGCGCCTGCGCCTGCTCCAGCGTCATGCCCTGCGCGTGGGCGTCCTGCACCGCCGCCTTCAGCGCGGCCAGGTAGTCCAGGTGCCATTTCATGTCCTGCTTGCCGATCACCGGACCGTGGCCCGGTACGATGCGCGCATCGGCCGGCAGGAAGTTGTACAGGCGGGTCAGCGTGTCCAGCGTGTCCTGCACATGGCCATCGAGCAGCCATGGCAGCGAAGGCCGGCCCGCAATCACCGGATTACCGGTGAACGCCACTTTCGCCTGCGGGTCCCACACCACCAGGTCGCCGCCGGTCTGGCCGAAGCCGAAATCGATGATTTCCACCACCTTGCCGCCCAGGTCCAGCTGCATGCGGCCGTCCTTTTCCAGCAGCACGTCGCCGGTGCGCGGCTTGATCTTGTCGATGCCGCGGCCCTTGCCGAAGGCGCCTTCCATGAACTGCACGTCCTTGGCGAAGTTGGCGTCCACATAGGCTTTGGCTGCCGCGTGCTGGATCACGGTGGTCGACTTCGGCAGGTAGTAATTGCCGTAAGAGTGGTCGCCGTGGTAGCTGGTATTGACGGCGTAGCGGACCGCGCCGTGGCGCTTGGCCTCCGCCATCACCTGCTTGTGCAGGCGCTCGTTGATCATGGTATCGACCACCAGCACGCCCTTGCTGCCGGACAGGATGCCCGACGTGGTGGCGAGCGGCACGCCGTCGGCGGCCCTGGCCGCGTCGGCCGGCACCATGGCATAGACGCCCTCGGCCAGCTTGTGCGTTTTCAGTTCGACCTTGTTGGCATCCCAGATCGGTTCCCCGGCCTGCGCCGCGCTGGCGGCCAGCAACAGCGCCGCACCCATTGTCTTGAAATTCATGCTTCTCTCCTGTGAAGGTTTTATACTGCCCTCATCTTAGGGGGCCGCCGCACTTGCGGGGGCCTCGCACCGAGCACACAGAATACTCCAGGAGAGAACAATGCAGGACCGCTACGAAGACCTGCGGACGTTTGTGGCGGTGGTGGAGGCCGAGGGCTTCTCCGGCGCCGCCCTGCGCCTGGGTGTAGTCAAGTCGGCGGTGAGCCGGCGCATCAGCGAGCTGGAGGACCGCCTGGGTACGCAGCTGCTGGTGCGCTCGACGCGCAGCATGAGCGTGACCGAGGCCGGCGCCACGCTGTATGAGCGCGCCCTGCGTTTGCTGGAAGACCTGCACGATGCCGAGACGGAGGTCGCTTCCGGCAGCAGCGCCCTGCGCGGCAAGCTGCGCGTGGCCGGACCGATGTCCTTTGGCGTCATGTGCCTGGCGCCCCTGGCGGCCGAATTCGCCGACCAGCATCCGGACCTGGCGGTGGAGCTGGACCTGAACGACCGCATCGTCAATATCGTCAATGAAGGCTTCGACCTGGCGATCCGCATTTCGCGCCTGAAGGACTCCAGCCTGGTGGCGCGCAGCATCGCTTCGGTCGAACATACCCTGTGCGCCAGCCCGGCCTACCTGGCGGCGCACGGCGTGCCGCGCATGCCGCACGACCTGCTGGCGCACCGGGGCCTGGCCTACAGCAACCTGGAAGAGAGCGCATACTGGTCCTTTTGCGATCCCGCCGGCGGTCCGGCTTTCAGCGTGGAGGTGCGCTCGCCGTTCCGTGTCAATAACGGCGCGGCGCTGCGCGAGGCCGCCATCCAGGGCCACGGCATCGCCTACCTGCCCCACTTCATCGTGGCGCAAGCCATCGCACGCGGCGAACTGCGGCCCTTGCTGGAGGACTGGCGCAAGCCTTCGGTGGAGGTGTACGCCGTCTATCCGACGCGGCGCAACCTCCCCTTGCGGGTACGCGCCTTCATCGACTTCCTGATGGCGCGCTGCACGGCGCGCTAGCGGCGGCAGCTGGCGGCAGGCGTCGGCTCGACCACGAAGCTGAAATGGGCGGTATAGTCGCCCTGGATGGCCTGCGTGCCGGACGCGCCGGCATTCGGACCGATGATGTAGGTTTGCGCTTTGGGGATGCCGCCGTCGGCATACGCGGCGATATCCGTCGTCGCGTTGCCGTAGGCGCGCACGATATTCAGGCCGACCGTGTTGCGCAGGTAGCGCACATAGTCGGTCTTGAACTGCTGCGTATCCGGCGGAATCGGGCCGCCGCCATACGGGTTCGAATGGTAATGCCATTGGCCCATGCCCTGGATCTTCAGCCACTCCAGGCCGTCCTTGGTCACCCAGTACGGGCGCCCGGTCAGGAAGATCACCTGGTAGCCCTTCCTGCGATAGGCGTCCACCACTTGCGGTGCATACGAATACGGCGTCGCCGTCTTCACGCCAACATAGTCCGCGTAAGCCTCGAAGTCGTTGATCGTCAGCGTGCCGTCGATGTCGAACAGCACCGCATCGCGGTTCGGGTCGACCACGCTCAGGTAGCCGTTGGTGGCGCTCAGGTCGCCTTCCACCACAAAGCGCACCACATAGTCGCCAACCGGGCGCACGCCAAGCGGCACATTGATCTTGCCGTCGCTGTCGGTGATGAAGCTGCCCAGATACTGCCACTGCGCCATGCCGCTGCCGTACAGGTAGGCATGCACGCGCTCTCCTTCCAGGTCCTTGTGCAGCAGCGCGTCGTAATCGAATTTGCCGGTGATCGCGGCCGCCTGCCCCGCTTTCACAATGACGTCGTGCGCCATATGCCACGGTTTGTACAGGCCGGCCAGGATGGTGTTGCCGAAATGGCTGAAGGCCTTGCGCGCGGGGCCGGAAAGGGCGGGCGGATTGGCCGCCGTCACGTAGTCCGGGCAAGCCGCCGTGGCAGGCAGGGTGGAAAGGGTGCACGCGAACATAAGGGCGCGGCTAAGGGATCCTGGCATGTTTAAGCTCCTGTAAATAGTCCAGCGGTGAACGATCCGTTCGGGACGGCGAACCGGCCAAGCTAGCAACTCTTTGCTACAAGTAAATGACCGCACGAGCCAAAATCTTAGAGGCATGCCTCCAGCGCGCAGCCGCCATTCCTGGGGTAAGTTGGCGTGTTTCGAAGCACCCATTTCTGGAGGCAGAATGAAACTGTCTGGCGTCGTCCTTTCTCTCCTGCTTGGGATGCAGGCCGCGCAGGCTGCGGACCTGGGCCTTGGCATCCGCACGCAATACGATGTGGCGATGGATACGCCCCTCAACCGCATCCAGGTGCTGGGCGCGCACAACGCGTGGAACGACAGCGGCGCCACCTGGGCCAACCAGCGCTGGCCGATGAACCAGCTGCTCAATGTCGGCATCCGCAACGTCGACCTCGACCTGCACATGGATAACGGCGAAGTGAAGTTGTGCCACCAGGATTGCCGCGCCATCTACGGCGCAGCGGACAATTACCCCAACGAGCTGTGGAAGATACGCACCTGGCTTGATGCCAACCCGAAGGCCATCGTCTTTGTCGACCTGGAAGACCGCGCCGACAACCAGCCCGGCGTGGTCAATCCCCTGCTCTCCGTGTTCGGCGCGCTGCTGTACAAACCTTCCGACAAGCCGGCCGGGCGCTGGGAATCGCCGCGCGAAATGATCGCGCGCGGCAAGCGCGTGATCGTCAAATCCGCCAACAACACCTACGACGGCGCCGTGGTCTGGCAAGGGCCGCTGTTCGCCACCGGCGCTGCCGGCGGCTGGAACAGCCGGCAGGTCAAATTCGTCAACCCCGCCAACTGCACCGTGGACGGCCTGCCCATGGACCAGGACAAGATCTACGCCGTGTCCGACTCCAAGCTGGGCAAGGATGTGCTGCCCGACTCCTGGGTCGACGAAACCGGCACCATCGACGCCTCCAATATTCCCGCCCTGATGCGCTGCGGCGTGGACAACGTCGATGCCGACCGCTGGGATGAGGGCATGATCGCCGCCGCCATCTGGTCCTGGGCGGACGGCGAGCCAAACGGCGGCGCCGGGGAAAACTGCGCGCAGCTACGCAGCGACGGACGCTGGAACGACGCCGCCTGTGCCGCGCCGCTGCGCTTCGCCTGCCAGAACCGCTCGCAGCCCGACGACTGGCGCGTGACGGCGGCGGCCGGTCCATGGCAAGGCGGCAAACAGGCCTGCGCCGCGGCGTTCGGCGGCGGCTTCGCCTTTTCCGTTCCCGCCAACGCCTATATGAACGAGCGGCTGCGGATAGCGTCCGGCGCGATGCCGGTATGGCTCAACTACTCCGACCAGGCGGAAGAAGGCAAATGGGAAAAGTATGACGATGCCCCGGCGCGCTGGGACACCGGCGCCTATGGCAACAACGAAGACCGCGTCCAGACTCTGCGCCTGCCCGGCGCCGGCGCGGTGCGCGTGAATATCGGCGGCGCGCTGGGCGCGGGCGACGTCCTGCGCATCTACGACAGCAACCGCCGCCTGCTGCAGGCATTCAGCGGCAACCTGGCGCATATGCTGGTGGTGGCCGACAACGCCGTCATCGCGCAGCTGGTGAGCGACGGCGCCGGCACGGCCGCCGGCGCCAGCGTTTCCATCGAAGCGCTGGCCACCTCATGGCGCAGCGGCCCTTACGGCAATAACGAGGACCGCTCGCAATGGCTGACCGTGCCCGGCGCCGCCGCCCTCAAGGTGTATGTCAACGGCAGCACCGACGCCAACCGCGATTTCATCCAGGTGTACGACCGCAATGGCGCCCTGGTGAAAACCCTGTCCGGCGCCATCGCGGCCAGTTTCATGGTCAGCGGCGACAGCGCCCGGATCCGCCTGACCTCCGACGCATCGGTTACAGGAGCCGGCGTGACGGCCAGCGTCAAGCCGGGGGCCGCCTATTCCTTCCGCAAGCTGGTGGACGGGCGCGGCAAGTGCATGGACATCGAAGGCAACAATATGTCGAACGGCACCCCGGTACACCACTGGAGCTGCCAGGGCCAGGCGACGCAGCTGTGGTACCAGGACCCGGACGGACTACTGCGCAGCAAGAACAATCCCGATAAATGCGTGGACGTCTATGCCTTCGGCACCGGCAACGGTTCAAAACTGGTGATTTGGGATTGCAACGACCAGGCCAACCAGCGCTTCGCCTGGTACGGCCAGACCCTGCGGCCTTCCCACGCGCCCGGCAAGGCGGTGGACGTGAAGGATGCCTGGTGGGGTTCGTTCGACGGCCAGGACCTGCACTTGTGGGACTTCCAGGAAAGCTGGGGCCAGACCTGGCACTGGGAATGAAGGCGCGGCCCCGGGCCGGGCCTTATTTCAGCACATAGCTGGCCAGGACGGCCTGCACCTCATAGCTCAGGCGCTTGTTGAATTTTTGCGCGAAAGGCTCGGCGGTGCTGGAGATCCAGATCTTCAGGTCCGCATCCAG
Source organism: Pseudoduganella violaceinigra DSM 15887 (assembly GCF_000425385.1). Taxonomy (GTDB): domain Bacteria; phylum Pseudomonadota; class Gammaproteobacteria; order Burkholderiales; family Burkholderiaceae_D; genus Rugamonas; species Rugamonas violaceinigra. The sequence continues at coordinate 200,395 of NZ_AUDI01000009.1, forward strand.
GTCCAGCGGGCCGCCGGTCTCGATGCTGAAGTGCGTCACGCTCTTGTAGGGAATCGAATGGAATTCCATCTTGGTTCCCGTGATGCCCTGCTTGTTCACCACCACCAGGCGCTTGTCGGTGAAGACGAAATAATCGCGGATCAGCTGGTAGGCATGTTCGACGCGCTCATTCGGCGCCAGCACCTTGCCGAATTCCTCGCTGATCTCGTCGTTGTCGATCTTGGACGCATTGCCCAGAATGCCGCTGAAAAGTCCCACCGTGAAAGCTCCTTGGATATGAGGCCGGCCAGTCTATCAGGCCGCGCCGACGATCGTCATTTCATTACGGTCCAGCAGGTAGGCGCGCACCGCGTAGCCGGCCAGCGGACGGGCGAAGTAGTAGCCTTGCAGCAGGTCGCAGCCCAGACGGCGCAGCTGCGCCGCCTGCACGGAATCTTCCACCCCTTCGGCGACGATTTCGAGGCCGAGGTTGCGCGCCAGGCCGACGGCGGTGGCGCAGATCTCCAGGTCCTTCTCGCTCTGGCCGATATCGCGCACAAAGCTGCGATCGAGCTTGAAGGAATGCACCGGCAGCATCTTCAGGTAGCCGAGCGACGAGTAGCCGGTGCCGAAGTCGTCGATCGACAGGCGCACACCCAGGCTGCGCAAGGATTCCAGTCTTTCGATGGAGCGCTGCGGGTCCTGCATCAGGACCGACTCGGTGATTTCCAGCTCAAGATCCTCGCCGCGCAGGCCGGCGCGTTCCAGCGCCTGCTGTACGGTTTCGTCCAGGTCGGACAGCAGCAGCTGCTGCGCCGACAGGTTCACCGCCACGCGGAAATCGTCGAAGCCCATGGCGCGCCAATCGGCCAGCTGCTGGCAGGCGCTGTCGATCACCCACGAGCCGATGGCGGCAATGGCGCCGGATTCCTCCGCCAGTGGAATGAATTTGTCCGGCATGATGACGCCCAACGCCGGATGCTGCCAGCGGATCAGCGCTTCCACACCCAGCACGCGCTCGGTGACGGCGCAAACCTGCGGCTGGTAGTGCAGGAAGAACTGGCCGTTTTCGAGCGCTTCATTGAGCTCGTTCTCCAGGCCGATGCGCTCGCTCAGCGACTGCTGCAGCGTAGGATGGAAGATGCGCAGGTTGCCCGGCCCGGCGTCGCGCGCCTCGTGCAGCGCCAGCCCGGCCGAGGCCAGCAAATCTTCCGCCGACAGGGCGTGGTCGGGATAAAGCGCCACGCCGGCGCTGAACGTCATGTTCAACTCCGTGCCTTCGATGGTGATCGGCGGCTTGATCGCTGCCAGCACACCCTCCACTTCGCGTTCGATGCCGGCCCAGGTCTTGTGGCCGGCGATGCCGACCACGAAACGGGCGCTGCCCAGGCGCGCCACCAGGCGGCGCCGGCCGCAGTGGGCGCGCAGGCGCTGCGCCACCTCGACCAGCACCTGGTTGCCGGCCTCGTGGCCGCGCGTACCGTTGATGATGGCCAGGCGGTCCAGGTCCAGCAGCAGCACGCCCATGCGGGTCAGGCTCGATTCGCTCCACAGGAACATGGCGCGCAGCTTTTCCAGCGCGCCCGCGCGGTTGGGCAGGCGGGTCAGCGCATCATTGGTCAAGGCATGTTCGAAGCGGCGGCTGGACAGCCTGTGGCTCTCCACTTCACGCTGCAGCGCCGCGCTGATGCGGATTTTCTCGGTCAGGCGCTGGGTCGTTTCGCGCCGCACCAGCAGCAGGTAGGAGGCGGCCAGGAACAGGAAACCGAAGCCGCTCACATACGGCAGGCGCAGTAAACCCGTATCGGTGGCGCCGCCCAGCGCCGTGGTGACCGTAATCAGCGCCATCGACACCCAGACCAGGCGGTTCGAGAAGCGGGCGCGCTGGCGCCGGGCGCGGACGCAGAAGACCACGCCGAACACCGCGGCACCGACCGTCAGCAGGCGGTTGACGGCATAGGCCGGGGTCGTCGTACCGGACAGCAGGAAGGCAGGCTCGCCCCATGCCAGTTGCACGGGCGCGTCGCTGGCCAGCGCGGCAAAGCGGTAGCCGAAGGGCGAGACCAGGTTGTCGACCACCAGCAGCGCCGAAATGCAGGCAACCCCGTAAGCGAGGCGGAAGGCGAGCTTGCGCTTATCCAGGGCGGCGACCAGGTACCAGATCTGCGGCACCAGCAACAGCGAGAAGAAATTGGCCCACTTGTGGGCCGAGATGGCCTGCGCCAGGCCAGGCGCGAGCAACTGCAGCACGTTCGCGTACTGGAAGCCGGCGAACGTCAGGCAGATCACAGCGAAAGTCCAGCATGCCCGCTCATAGGAGCTGTTGCGCGCCAGCAGGCCCGCGTGGAATGCAGACATTGCTAGCGCTCCCACGGAGATCAGGTAGAGCGAAGCAATGGGTGTAGCCATCTAGTCCTCGTAAGTTGACAAAACTCGTTATTTTATTACAAACGCGGAAAAGCTCCATCGTTCTTCTCATGGAACGCTGATGGCCGATTTTTCGTCTATCCCGGACGCCCCGCCTGGCAGATACTGAATTGCTACTTATACCAAGTCTACAGCATGAGATCCAGTTAAAAAGTGTCATCGCTGTCCACTACGGTACGAGCATGGGGTCGGCTGAGCGGGCAAGCGATCGGCGAACCGATCATCGGCCATGGCCCGTTCGTCATGAACGCGGAAGGCGAAATCGAACAGGCATTCCAGGATTTCACGCGCGGCAAATTCGGCCGCATTTGGACCGCCAGCTGCTGGTGAATAATATCGTCGGCGCCTGCAAGGGTGCGCTGGCGTACGGACTGCCGATCGTGCATTCCACGGTCAATGTGAAGACTGGCCTGAACAAGCCGCCGATCAGCCAGATCGGCAAGGTGCTGGAGGGCATCCCGACCTATGACCGTATCAGCATCAATTCCTGGGAAGACGTGGAGTTCCGCAAGGCGGTGGAAGCCACCGGCCGCAAGAAACTGATCATGACCGCGCTGTGGACCGAGGCCTGCCTCACCTTTCCCGCACTGGACGCGCTGCGCGAAGGCTATGACGTCTACGTGGTGGCCGACGCCGTCGGCGGCACCTCGGCCACGGCCCACGAAATGGCGCTGCGCCGCATCGAACGGGCGGGCGGCAAGATGATCAGCGTGCCGCAGATGTTCTGCGAACTGCAGCGCGACTGGCAGCGCAAGGAGACGGTGCCGGCCTTCATGAACCTGTTCATCGAAACCGGCGGCACCGCCGGCCTGCAATTCGGCTACGACCGCCGTTAATCGAAGGCGATCACATCGTCTCCGGGCTGGGCTTCGCAACCCGGCCCCATCGCCTGCCAGCCGCGCCGGACCACGATGTGGCTGGCGTTGTAGCAAAGCTCGATGCGCCGCGCCTGCGGCGCCTCGCGCTGGACGAAGTGTTCAATGGACGTCGGCAGGCTGACACGCATGGTCTGCGCGCGCAGGTCGTCATCCGGATGGTCCCGCACGTGCACCATCGGCACGAAATGGGCGGCAAACACCAGCATCCGGCCGACATGCACCGGCTCCGCTTCGTAGCCGCGCTCGCGCAGCCAGGCCTGAGCTTCCTCGCGCCTGGCCGTGCCCGCCCCCCAGGCACTGGCGATCAGCTCCACCAGCCATTGGTTGCAGTTCTGGAAGCGCGTGCTGTAGGCGTAGGCGTTGGCGCTATATTCCCCGGCCAGCAGCGCCAGCGGGGTTTGCGGATCGAGCGCGGCCGCCTGCAGGGCGGCGCCTTGTGCCTCCGGCAGCAGCACCAGCGACAAATGGCCCTGATCGGGCTCTTCCGAACCGAAAACAAAACCTGCCATGCCCTGGTCGAAAATGCGCGGACGCGCCTCGTCGCAGGCGTAGTACAGCTGGCGCACCGACCACGGACTGTTCGGATTGGCCTTGAGCGCGAGGCCGGCATGGGAATAGCGCAAGCCGAAGCGCGCCAGGTCCAGGCCGGCGCGCGACACCACCGCGGCGGTGGCGCCGGAGCGCTCCAGTTCATCCTTCACCACGGCCGCAAATCGCAGCACGTGGTCCTGCACCGTCGCCGTCACCTTGGCGGGACGGTCGCAGAACATCAATCCACCCGCCTGCGCCGCGGCATTCCAGCCCAGCGCCAGGCAGGCGGCGATCAGATGGCGTGCGAGCGCAGTTCGCGTTGCCATGCGTCGTGCAGTGCCAGGAAGAAGGCCTGGCGGGTGTCGGCGTAGGCAAATTCGTAGCCGTAGGGGCGCTCGCTGACCTGCACCAAGGCGCCGGCCGGCAGCGCGCGTTCGGCCAGGGCGGCCTTCGGCAGGTCGAGGAAGAATTCCTTGCCTTCGCCGCGCAGGGTCAGGCGTGCGGCGCCCGGCTTGCCCGGAGCTTCCGCCACGTCCATCACGCGGTACTGGCCCGCAGCGACTTTTTTCTTGTCGTCGCCGCTGGAGCTCTTGCTCGAAGCGCCGATCGAATCGGACACGCTGCCAGAGATGTCTGAGCCGGCGCTGGAGGCAGAGGAAGCAGAACTGCCGGCGCGGGCAGGGATGGCGATGGCGGCAGCGAGCGCGGACAGGGCGGCGGCGCGGCGCAGAAGTTGCATACTCATTAACGGTATCTCCGGTTAAAATCGTCGCGAAGATTATACGCGTTGCAGGTGACAGTTTGGCTAGCGTGCGAACCAGGCGGGATCAAGCCCTTCGGCCTCCATTTGCGCCAAGTCGACGATCGGCGCAAAGCGCTGCAGGCGCGCCTGCGCTTCGCTCGCATAGCGGTACGCAAAGTCTTCACGCTCGGTAGTCGTGCGCTGGTAATAGGCTTGATCGCCGCGCTTGTTGTAGTCGGCGTGATGGCCGATTTCATGCAGCAGCGTGCGGAACAGCACGGTATTGCGCATGCTCGAAGGCGTGGGCCGGAACTCCAGCCCACGGCGGGTCTTGACGACTTCTTGGCCGTCGTCGCGCAGGCGCGCCAGCTCGCGGGCGCGCTCGGGATCGATGTGTCTGGACCAACGGTAAGGTCTGAGCGAATGGGCTTCGAGTACGATCGCCGGTCCTTGCAACCCTTGCTCGTCGAAATGCCATAAAGCGCGGCCCCATACCGGCGCATGCAGCTCTTGCTTACGGGTCGGCTGGCGCAGCACGAAGATTTCAACCGGCGCCGCAACTTGCTCCAGCACGGCCGCGATATCGTCCACCGTGCAGGGGTAGGTATACCCTGGCCGCGCCGGGTCGACAAGAAACGTGATGTCCCGCCCCTTCACCTGTCGGCGCACGACAATCGCAGCGGCGGGTGCACCGCGCTGGTCGGGAATCCAGAAGCTGTTTTCCCGGCCGAGGCCATTGGCTTTGGTTCCGGCGTGACGGTTACGGCGTGTCGGATTCCAGCCTGGCCTCATCTCATTCTCTTTAATGCAGGTTGATCGCGGTGATGGACGTTTTGCCCTTGATATACAAAATTCCATTGGCCGACAGGGCCAGGCTGCCGCTTGCGCGATAACGCCACACCTGCTGATGGCTGCTGCGGTCGATCGCGTAAGTAGCCCTGTCCGTACTGACGAAGACCAGGTTTTTTGTCAATAAGACATCGCTCACGAAGGACTCACCGTCCGGGCGCGGCCAGGTCCAGTCAACGCTGCCATTGAGCTCACTGAGCGCGGCCAGCCTTTCTGTCCAATTATTGGCGACAAAGACTGTTCCATCCGCGTAGGCGGGATTGCCCGAATAGCCCCCCGTCGAACTCCAACGCACGGTGTTGGACACGGTGTCATATGCCGAGATCGCATTCTTCTGGGGCGAACCGAAATTCCCGGCGAAAACCAGGCCTGCGCTGCCGATCACCGGCGCGCCGCTGCCCGTCGGGCCATTCCAGTCGCGCTTGGGGTCGTCAATCATGGCACGCGTCGCTCCCGTCGCTGCGTCCATCACATGGAGCTGGCCACCGACATACGCATACAGTCCATGCGTGTCCAGTGCAGGCGTCCAGCCTTCAAAATTCGGCATGTTGGCTGCCAGGCGGTCGCCGGCACTCGCGCCAATCGAATACAGGGCACCGCTATTGCCGTCATCCGAGCCGCCGGCAGTGAAGACGCGGTCCCCATAAATGGTCGGCGCCAGGTTGAGCGCCCCGGCTCCCAAGACAGTGTTAAACACCTGGCTACCATTGGTGCTATCGATGGCAATAATCGAGGACGTGTTTGGCAGCCCGGCCACGACATACACCTTTCCGTTGGCATATGCGGGCGCATTGATGCGGGCGGAGAGGTTTTCTTTCGCATTGCCGGCCCAGGCCTCGCTGCCGTCGGCTTCGTTATAGGCTGCAATGGTAACGGGCCCGCCGTTGCCGCCTTCGCCATAAGCCGTGAACAAACGTCCCCCGCCCGTGACGACCGCGGATGGGACCCGCTGCTCGCCCTGGATCGCAGGAGTGTCCATTTTCCAGCGCGGGCTGAAAGCGCCGGGATTCAGGATGACAGGCACATAGCCGGTGTGCGAAGCATTGGCCTGGAAGGTGCCCCAGTCCTCCGCTCCTGGCAAGGCGGCCAGCGGCGTCAGGGAGAACGGCTTGACCTGCCCATCCGCTGGAACCACGTCAACCTCGTAAGGCAGCTTAAACGGCGAACCCGGCAGCTGCGCACTGCAATTTGCGTCCAGGCAGAGACTGACCTCGAGGTTGCCCGCATAGTGGCCCGCTTTGATCGCAGCCGAGGTCCGGATCTGGATATCGGTACCACCGTCGGCATTGGCCCGCATATAGAACCCTGCTTCAAACAAGTCGGAATCGGGCTTGACCCCTACGGCGGCAAATTCGGGGGATGCCGGCGCCCTCTTCACCTTGAAGTCGAGCGCGGCAGGATAACCTTCCACCGCGCTGGCCGTCAGCGAACTTGGCGCCACCGTATATGCCGCGGGCGCGGCAACGGTAGGCTGTTGCGGATTGGCAGGTGTGGAAGGAACGGAAGTGCTGCTGGAGCCGCCACCGCCGCAGCCGGCGAGCATCGCGGCCAACAAGGTAGCGCAAAAGGTGTGGGTGATTCTCATTACCATTAAAACAATTAAAATTATGCAACGCCTATTATAATGTTTGCTGGGCAATGCCATCCAAAGAACGTTTCTTATGCGCCTACTCATCCTCTCCGATCTCCACCGCGAATTCTGGCGCAAGCACCAGGTTTCGTTCGATACCGCCGCCAGTGCGCCGGACGCCGTCGTGCTGGCCGGCGACATCGACACCAACGGCGTACGCGCTGTTCAATGGGCGGAAAAGTCCTTCGATGGCATCCCGGTGATTTATGTGCACGGCAACCATGAAGGTTATGGCCATAACCTGGATCGTGAAATCGAGAAGATCCGCGCCGCCAGCGCCGCCACCAGCAACGTGACGTTCCTGGACTGCGGGGAACACATCGTGGGGAATGTACGCTTCCTGGGCGCCGCTTTATGGACCGACTTCAAACTGTTCGGTGACGACCGGCGCTACTTTGCCATGGCCAGGGCGGAAGAAGCCATGTCCGACTACCGGTGCATCCGGCTCGCCAGCAAAAGTTACGGCAGACTACGCAGCAAAGATACTGCCCTCTTTCACGAGCAGCAGAAGTCCTGGATCGCCGAAAAGCTCGCCACACGGCATGACGGCCCGACCGTCGTCGTGACCCACATGGCCCCGTCGATGCGATCGGTGCCGACACAGTACGCCAATGATCTATTGTCCTCAGCGTACGCATCGAACCTGGATGAGGTGGTGGAAAAGGCCGACATTTGGGTGCACGGCCATATGCACGAATCGCTCGACTACAAAATTGGACCGTGCCGCGTTGTGTGCAACCCGTTCGGATATATGTCGAGGGACGGCAGCCAGGAAAACGAACGCTTTGATCCGAACTTCATCGTCGAGGTCTAGCAAAAATCGTTGCGCTTAAAGCCCGGCCAATTCGCCACGGTGGACTGCAGGAACTCGATCAACGCACGCGTGCGCAGAGGCATGAAACGCCTGGAGGGATAGAGCAAATGAACTTCATGGGGTGCCGCTTCCCAGTCCGGCAGGAGCCGTACAAGTTGCCCGCTTTTCAGCAAATCGTGGATTAGCCAAAGCGGCGCCATGCCCAATGCGAACCCCGACGCCAGGGACTGGCGCACGGCAAGCGAATTATTAACCCGCAGTCGCCCATTCACTTCAACCGCCGTGACCGTGTCATCGCGGTAGAAGCTGATGCGGTCACCGCCTTCCAGCCATGCGTACCGCACAAAGTTATGCCTGGCCAAATCCTGCAAGGCTTGCGGCGTACCGAAGCGTTCCAGGTAGTGCGGTGAGGCCACCAGGATGCGGGGCGACGAAGCGATTTTTCGCGCGATGACGTTCCCTGGCAAAACACCGCCCAACCGCACAGCCAAATCGACTCCCTCTTCGACCAGGTCAATCAGGCGGTCGTTCAAAATCAACTCGATCTGTATTCCCGGATGCGAGTCCAGAAATTGCAGGATCGCAGCGTTCAAATGCGCCTCGCCGATGCCGACCGGCGCGTTCACCCGTAGCAAACCAGAGGGCTGCTCCAGCGCGCCACGCACGTCCGCCAAGGCCTCCTCATACGCATCCAGCACGCGTTTGGAGCGCTCATAGAATCGTTTGCCCGCATCCGTGAGCGCCAGGCTGGTGGAACTGCGCTCCAGCAGGCGTGCAGCCAGCGTGCGCTCGAGATTCGCGATCGTCTTGCTGACGGTTGGCTGCGTAATGCCAGCCTCGCGGGCGGCGGCCGACAAACTGCCCGTCTCGACGACACGTACAAAAAACTGCATTCCTTTGAGTTGATCCATTGCTCTCCGCATTCTATTTTGGAATGGAACCTATTCAAAATGACCCAATACCCATCGCTTTTCGAAGAGCATACACTGCGTCGCAACTCAACTTCAATCGGAGGCAGGAATGTTCGAACATCAACACGTCGTCATTTTCGGTGGCAGCAGCGGGATCGGCCTGGCCACCGCCAGTCAAGCGCGGAGCCTGGGCGCAAAACTTACTTTGGTCGGCCGAAGCCATGAGAAATTGAAGCGCGCAGCGGAAGCGCTGGGAGGCGCCCGGATCGTTCAGGCCGACATTACCGACCGCGCGGCCGTCGAACAGGTATTCGCCGGCGCAGAGCGCGTGGATCATTTGCTGATCACGGCGGGCGCCTACAACGCGGGCCGTGTGGCCGACACCGATCCGGATATCCTGCTGCGCGCGCTGGACGAGCGTATTGCTGGGCCACTGTATGCGATCAAGGCGGCATTGCCTCTATTCTCGCCGCGCGCTTCCATCACCTTGATGGGCGGGCAGTTGTCGGATCGTCCCAGCGGCAACGGTGTTGCAGTGATTTCAGCCGCGGTACGCGGCGTCGAGGCGCTGGCGGGTGCGCTGGCGCAAGAACTGAAGCCGATTCGCGTCAATGTGATCGCGCCGGGCTTCACCGATACGCCGCTATTCGACGTGCTGGGAGAAAACCGTACCGCCTTCCTGCAGCAGGTTGCCGAGAGCCTTCCGGTCGGACGCGTGGGACGGGCGGAGGAAATTGCTTCCGCCATCCTGTTCATGATGAGCAATGCCTACGTCAACGGCGAAGTGCTGCATATCGATGGCGGTGGCCGCCTGGTGTAGCGGCGCACCATCATCGTTCAGGCAGCACGCGGATATGTGAACGCGACGAAATGCACCAGGTTGAGCAGGAAGTGGGCGGCGATCGGGAATTCGATGCGCCGCGTCCTGGCGTACAGCAGCGCGTAAGCGAAACCCGCCACGCTGGCGAGCGCCGCAAACTGCCAGCCGCCGCCAAGGTGGGCGGCGCCGAACAGCAGACCAGAAGCTGCAATAGCCAATACACCGCCGAAGCGTTCCAGTTGTCCCTGAATCACGCCGCGGAAGAAGGCTTCTTCCGCCACGCAGACAAACAGCAGGTTGACGGCGGCGAACAGCGCCAGGAAGGACGGCAGCTTGAAATCGGGGCGCACAAATCCCATTGCCCAGCCGATCCCCAACACGCCCAGCAACAGCGCTGGAACAAGCGATGCCGACGATTTCCACGCTGCGGCAAAATCGCGCCAGGAGCTGGCGCGGCGGCAAAAGAAGACCAGCAGCACCAGCCCGACCACGCCCTTGTCGAAGTTCGCATACATGGTGTACGGCACCGATTGGGCCGATATGCGGAAGTCCTTCAACAGCAAGGGATTGTCGTAGCCGGGAACCGCATGCACGGCAAGCGCAAATGCCAGCGCCAGGGTCAACGCCGTAAACAGCAAGCGCACGGCGGTTTTGCCATGACGGGTTGCCAGCCATGCGAAAACCGGCAAGGCGGCGATGCTGGCCAAGGCAGCGGGGTGCAGCACACCAGCCGCCAAGCCGGTGCCGACCGCAAGCCCGAGCAAAAGCAGCCAGAAATGGCGCAGGAAAACCGGCCGATTATCGTGCCCGGCCGCCAAGCCGGTGCTGACAATCGAAAGACCCAACAAGCCGAACGGCAGCCAGGCCAGCGCAGGCATTGAGTGACACCAGAGCTGAGACATATTCATGTGCAAATCAAACACTTAACGGCCTATTCGCCACTTCGATTGAGATGTCGCGCCATGTAGAATGAGATTTCTTTCAGACTTGCCACAAAAGTTAAGATTTCCCTCCGTGCTAATCTTTTGAGCAATTGCATAAGACCCTCAACTAAGAAAACACTTCGCCGGCCCATTGACTCATTTACCTCAAGTGTTAAGGATACACAAGGTATGCAACCCGGTCCGGATGGATTCGGAGGAGTGTACTTCATCTTACGACGAGCTAATAAAGAAGACGCATGAAACAATTGGAGCAGTTGACTGACGATCCGTTTTTCCGTTGGAGCCAGGATTCTGAGTGGAATGCCTGCATCGGCCCGCAAGGCCACGAAGAAAACTATATTGATGGCTAGTGGGAGCCTTGCGTACCACTCCTTCGCAGGAGCTGCAATCCACATCAACCCGATTGACGCAGGCTCTAACATTTAACTAAGTATAAAAGCTCCATTCAACTAGGGAGAAAGAATTGGGAAATCAAGCACAAGTGCTTAGTTTGATCAGCTTATGCGTCATTGTCCTTGGCTTTAGCATTTGGCATTTACGTACACTCCATGGGCATGCAATACGCCTAATCTGGCTATTTTTCGGCATCGGATGTCATGCTTCATTCCTGATCCTAATGTTTGCCAGGGAGATTGGTGCCATCGATAGTAATGGATCGTTTAGTGGCCCTGTCGGTCATGTTCTTGACGTGTCTATGAAGTTGTTCATGGACATAAATGGAGACTTTTTGTTGGCCATTGGTATAGTTTCCATGCTCGTCGTGCCGCAGTTGATTGCCTACGTTTTGAGTGGCCTCTCAAGAAATGCTGGCCCCGTTTTATTCGTCGGCCCGGCGATAGACTTCTTGGTTTGGTTTGTTGCAAAGTCGTTTATTACGATAGCCGGGTTACTATCTGTTGTACTTGGCGCGGCAATTTGGTACCACTGGCTCGGCCCGCGTAATAGTGAATTTGTGCTCACCTGCCTCAGCATAATAGTGCTCACGACCACGTGCGCATTCGTCGTAATAGTGATCCGCCTCTTAGGCGGGGAGCTACTTGAGCTCATCACGGCAAACTGTCCTCGCGTCATTGTCCACTGGGCGCGGAGCATCCATTGGTACGCAAGCGGAGGTGCCGGCTCTCCGGTCCGCAAGCAGAGCATGGAAAACCAGAAGCTAATGCAAAAACTCAATTCCGAGCGGAGTTGACGGCCGCCGGACTGGTCGTTCTTACAGTCCCGAGATCGGCCAGGCATCGGAACAATTGCAATGGCCAGTTTTAGTCTTGGCAGTGTGCTGCAGGCGCACGTGAGTGAGGCTGGTGGATATATTTGCAAAATCAATGCCGAAATCACCGCCGCCTCGGCCTTGGCTAGGCCAGTGCATAAGCTACACATTCATCGAAGGAAGGGAGGCCGCATGACCCGCGTCAATCTCAACGTACCGTTTTCCGAAAAAGACGAGGCGAAACAGCTTGGTGCTCGATGGGACCCGTCATCGAAGGTCTGGTTTGTACCGGAAGGAGTAAATCCCCACCTTTTCCAGAGGTGGCTGCCAGACCCACCACCAGACGTCACCATCCGAGCAAATAGTTACCGCGTCGCGGAGACTGAAGATACATGCTGGAAGTGTGGTGAGCTGACTCGAATGTACAGTTTCTTACTGCCAGCCGGTTATCAGACCTTCGAGCAAGGAGAAGATTATATCGACGCCTGGTACACCAATGAGGGGGCGTCCATGGTCTCATACGTTACTGACCTCTTGCCCACTGTCGTAGCTCATATCAAATCCATTACCCGGCACTACTACTTGGATTTTAGTAAGACGACCAATAGCTCTTACTGGATGAACCATTGCGAGCATTGTGGGATGAAGCAAGGCGATTTTGCAATGCATTGCGAACCCGGAGGCGCCTTTTTCCCAATGGACGAAGAAGACGTATCGTCCATTAAGCTTCAACATGTGAACGAACCATTTAGCTGTAATGGCAGTACATCGTACGACAGTCTGATCAGCGATCTCTAGATCGTTATGACTCGGAATAATTGGCCTACCGATGCCGCCTGTGGCGGCGCCCACAGAAGCCCCCAAGTCCCGCATGACGGGACGTTCGATGTCGATACTGAATTCGATGCAAGCTATCTAGCAGCATAGACAGCGACTGCCAAGTTCAAGTAGCTCAATCTGGTCTGACATTCATTGTTGGATCGGTCGGATAAACCGTATATCTGGCCGCAAAAGCTGTTTAATAGATTTGACCGTCTTGGGCGAAGGACAGACTATTACGAGAGCTACCACAGGCTGAGTGGTGCCAGCTACATATCTGGTGAGGACACGATGAACTGGCTAATGTCTATCCAGGTTGATGGCGCAACACATCAAGAGATGAGCACAGAGGCTTGGGCGTATTCGATAATGATGACGAGGCTTGCAGCGAAGTTCTTTTTGGAGAGTGTTGCTGCTTGCCTCATTTCCAACGGGCGAATCGACAACGAGGATTTAACGACGCTTCGGAACGGCCTTGCTGAGGCTGCTGAAATGATATCGCTGGCTGCTGGCGTTCCGCAGGTCGATAGTTAAAATGTACATAAGCCCGAACGGATGGATTAGAGGCGTCCTCCGCCAGAAAGCGGTCAGGAGCCGACACTAGCCATTTTATGGAATACGAGGACTGCAAATGAAAGATGTGGTAACTGATGAAGAACTGAATGTATTCAAGATACATGGTTTGTACATGGCACACGCAGTACTTGAAGACGAGGAAGGTCTGGAATATGCGAACGGCCTTTACTTGTATCAGCCTACGCGCTTCTGCGAAACGTTCTGGGTTGTATTCAGCAAGCTTGCTCAGCTAAACAACTATTGCTTTCACCAACTGGTGTCGTCGCATTCACATCTGTCCGAACTCAAATCGCAACGTGACGAGGCTAAGAATCAACGCTGGCCCTCTGCCGAAGAATTGGATTACTACGACGAGCAGATTCCGGGTTGGGAAAATAATGTAGATGTTATTGCAAAGGCAAACGCAATTGTCCTACTTTGCAGCTTTGCAGAATGGGCGTTGAAGACCATTTCCAAAGAACTGACTTCCGAGGTGCCACGAAAGACCAGTCGAGACCTAAGCGATATTGAACACCTTCTTCAACATATCAAGGAGAATGCTGGCCTGGCGCTGCCTGATCAAGATCTGGAATTATCGATAATTCACTCCTTCCGAACGATCAGGAATGCCTTTGCTCATGGCAATTGGCAAGAGTTGGGACAACAGCTTGCCGTGTTGAGGCTTCGAGACTGCTTTGAAGCAGTTTCAAGTCTCGTGATGGAGATTGAAATTGCAGCTTGGGAGAGCAAGTGGGCGGAAACGACGTAGTCCACGTTACGAACTAACTGCTTCCTGGATCGTCTAACTCTGGCACGGTTTTCCAATGGGTACCAAGCCGTGTTTGTATAAGAAAGTATTGGGGTCACGCTGTTTGCCGCGTGGAGTTGCTCACTTCATAGAGCCCTCAATTAATGGTCCATATCGTTCGTCGGAAAAGGCATCCCTTCCTTCGCTTTGCAACCGCAACGTATAAGCGAAATTTTCTACGCATTCGATCCCGGTGAAGCGCCCGTTGAGCAATTGTTCGCGATCTGGAGAAATGCCCCTCCGATAAACGAGTGACGTAAATTTAAGCGACAGACGTGACTTCAGATCCCCGAACAATTTTCCCGACCTTACTGGGCGGCGCCATCACATGAGTCGAAAACATTCGCTATGATTTACGGCCTCGGCCTGCCGCTGCTGGCCGAGGCGATTAGAGTAGATCCCTGCCAAATGCTATGAGACTTCGACTTATCCCAGAATCTCATTTTGTCTGGCAAAAATCTCACTCCTAACGGCAAAAATCTCACTCTCTGAGGCACTCAACGGCAGGAATCAGCTGCATTGTTCAGCTCAGGCGAACTTGGAGAAGTCAGGCTTGCGCTTTTCAAAGAAGGCGGTGAACGCTTCCTTGGCTTCGGCGCCGGTCAGCATGGCGCCAAACTGCGCGCTTTCCACATCGATGTGGGATTTCAGGGCTTCGCGGCCGGCCTTCATCAACCGCTTGGTCTGGCGGATCGATTCGGCCGGCAGCGCCACCAGCTTGGCGGCTTGGGCCTGGGCGTGCGCCAGGACCTGGTCGGCTGGCAGCAGCTTGGAGATCAGGCCCATGTCGTAGGCTTCCTGCGCGCCGAACGGTTCGCCCAGCATCAGCTTTTCCGCTGCGCGGGCATGGCCGCCGTTGGCGGGCAGCAGCATGCTGGAGCCGAATTCCGGGCACAGGCCAAGGGCCGCGAATGGCACCGAGAACTTGGCGTTGTCGGCCGCGTATACCAGGTCGCAGTGCATCAGCATGGTGGTACCGATGCCGATCGCGGCGCCGTTCACGGCTGCCACGACAGGCTTGCTGGTGTTGAACAGGGCCTTCATGAACTGGATCACCGGGCGGTCCGAGAAGGCCACGCCATCATTGGCGGCGGTGGTGGTCGCGAAGTCAACCAGGTCGTTACCGGCGGTGAAGATCTCCGGCTTGCCGGTGATCAGGATGGCGCGCACGTCGGCGTCGCTTTCGGCGGCGTTGATGGTGTCAGCCATGGTCTGGTACATGGCGGAGGTGATCGCGTTCTTGCGGTCCAGGCGGTCGAATTCGATGGTCAGGATGCCGGCTGCTTTGGTGGTCAGGATTGCCATTGTCTTTTGTCTCCGTTTCGTAAAACCGGTAAACCGGTGTCGGACCCGCAGGGTCGGACACCCCTATAAAAAAAGGCGGGTCGTTCGACCCGCCTTGCTGAGTGCGCTAGATCATTGCGCGCGGATTATACGCGCTCGATGATGCCTGCCGCGCCCATGCCGGCGCCCACGCACATCGTGACCATGCCGTACTTGAGCTGGTTGCGGCGCAGTGCGTGCACCACGGTCGCCGCGCGGATCGCGCCGGTTGCGCCCAGCGGGTGGCCCAGGGCGATGGCGCCGCCCATCGGGTTCACTTTGCTGGTGTCCAGGTTCAGGTCGCGGATCACGGCCAGCGCCTGGGCGGCGAATGCTTCGTTCAGTTCGATCCAGTCCAGCTGGTCCTGGGTGATGCCGGCGGCGGCGCAAGCGGCCGGGATGGCGACCTTAGGACCGATGCCCATGATTTCCGGCGGTACGCCGCGTACGGCGAACGAGGAGAACTTGGCCAGCGGGGTCAGGTTGTGTTCTTTCAGGATCTTCTCGGACACCACGATCAGCGCGCCGGCGCCGTCGGACATCTGCGAGGAGGTCGCGGCGGTCACGGTACCCTTGGCGGCGAACACCGGCTTCAGCTTGGCCATGCCTTCCATGGAGGCGTCGGCGCGGGCGCCTTCATCGGTATCCACGGTGCGCTTGCCAATCTTGATCTCGCCGGTGCGCAGATCAGGGGTGCGGGTGATGATTTCGACCGGGGTGGTCTCGTCCTTGAAGAAGCCGGCTTGCTGGGCGGCGATCGCCTTGCGGTGCGATTCCAGGCCGAAGGCGTCCTGGTCTTCGCGGCTGACTTTCCACTGCTGCGCCACTTTCTCGGCGGTCAGACCCATGCCGTAGGCCAGGCCCACGTGCTCGTCCTTGAAGGTTTCCATGTTGATCGATGGGTGGTGGCCCATCATCGGCACCATGGACATCGATTCCACGCCGCCGGCGATCATCACGTCGGCTTCGCCAACGCGGATGCGGTCCGCAGCCATGGCCAGGGCGGTGATGCCCGATGCGCAGTAGCGGTTGATGGTCACGCCGCCCACGGTGTTCGGCAGGCCTGCCAGCACCACGGAGCTACGGGCGATGTTGAAGCCCTGCTCTGCTTCAGGGAAGGAGCAGCCGATGATGGCGTCGACGATCAGGGCCGGGTCCAGGTTAGGCACGGCGGCCATGGCGCCCTTCAGGGCGGCGACCAGCAGGTCGTCCGGACGGGTCTTGCTGAACATACCGCGCGGCGCCTTGCCGATCGGGGTACGGGTGGCGGCGACGATGTATGCGTCTTGCAGTTGTTTGCTCATTTTAAGCTTTCCAGTATCTGTGTTCGTTAGCGTTTGGCGGAGAGGTACCAGTCCACCTGTACTTGTGCTGCCAGCGTGCCGTGTTCGTCGAAGATGTCGACGTTGACCGGGAACGCGATTTTTCCTTCATCCTTCAGCTGCGCTTTCAGCGCGGCCAGGTCGCCCGGTACCTTGCCGGAGGCGCGCGTCGCGCCCTTGGCCACTTTCTGGTACTCGATGCGCGACTCCTTGGCGACCGGGCGCATGTCCATGATCAGGTCGGCAAAGCCGCCCGCCATGGCCGCGCCGGACGCCGTTTCGGCCAGCGTGAAGATCGCACCCGCGTGCGGCGTGCCGAGGTGGTTGTGCAGCTTGCCGTCGTCCGGCATCGACACTTCGGCCGTTCCCGGGCCGATGCTGTCGATGCGGATGCCGAGCAGGCGCACGAACGGCAGCGACTCCGTCATGTGCTGTTTGATTTGCTCATAGACCATGCTTGGTTTCACTCGCAACAGGATTTTGAAGGCCAGCGACAGGATGGACATTTACTCTTAGTTGCGAACCGGCTTACCGGTCTGCAGCATGCCCATGATGCGCTCTTGCGACTTAGGATGGTTCAGCAATTCCAGGAAGGCCTTGCGTTCCATATCCAGCAGCCACTGTTCGCTCACGACGCTGCCCTGGTCGATGTCGCCGCCGGACACGATCTCGGCGATCATGTCGCCCAGCTTGTAGTCGTGCGCGGAGATGAAGCCGCCATCGCGCATATTGACCAGCTGGCCGCGGATGGTGCCCCAGCCGTAACGGCCGGTCACAGGCACTGGACGCTGGATCGGCGCGCGGTAGCCGGCATCGGCCATCGAGCGCGCGGTCACTTTCGCCACGTGCAGCAGTTCGTAGGCGTTGAACACGATCACGTCGTCTTCCTTCAGGTAGCCCATGGCCTTCGCTTCCAGCGCGGACTTCGAAACGTTCGCGGTGGCGGCGTTGGTGAAGCCGGTCTTCAGGAATTGCAGGATGTCGTTGCCTTTGGCTTCGCGGGCAGCGCGGACAGCCGCTTCCTTCAGACCGCCGCCGCCAGGGATCAGGCCCACGCCCACTTCCACCAGGCCGATATAGGATTCCAGTGCCGCCACGCGCTTGGATGCGTGCAGCATCATTTCGCAGCCGCCGCCCAGGGCGATGCCGGCAACAGCCGCCACCACTGGCACGTTGGAATACTTCATCTTCATGAAGGTGTCTTGCAGTTCCTTGATGATCGGGTCGACTGCTTTCGCGCCGCCGGCCATGAAAGCTGGCAGGGCTTCCTGCAGGTCGGCGCCGGCCGAGAAGGCGCCGCCTTCGGCCGCGTCGGTGTTCCAGATCACCAGGCCCTTGAAGTTCTTTTCAGCTTCTGCCAGGCCGCGCTGGATGCCGCCGATCACGCCTTTGCCGATCACGTGCATCTTGGTCTTCAGCGACAGGATCAGGACGTCGTCGCCGGTGTGCCACAGGCGTACGGATTCGTCTTCGTGCACGGTCACGCCGGCAGTCTTAGGATCGGCGCCGCCGCCGCCCACCACAGGAGCGCGGAATTCCTGGCGCTTGTACACGGCCAGGTCGGAACGCGGAGTGTAGGATTTGGTCGCTGGCGAGAACGAGCCTTCAGCGGTATGCACGCCCTGCTCGCCCACTTTGCCTTCGAAGACCCATGCCGGCAGCGGTGCATTGCACAGCGCCTTGCCCGCTTCGATGTCTTCCTTGACCCACTGTGCAACCTGGCCCCAGCCTGCTGCCTGCCAGGTTTCGAACGGGCCGACGTTCCAGCCGAAGCCCCAGCGCATGGCGAAGTCGACGTCGCGCGCGTTGTCGGCGATCGATTCCAGGTGGATCGCGATGTAGTGGAAAGCGTCGCGGAAGATCGCCCACAGGAACTGGCCTTGCGGGTTGGTCGATTCGCGCAGCGCCTTCATCTTCTTGACCGGATCCTTTTCTTTCAGGATGCGGGCGATGATGTCGTCTGCCTTCTTGCCGCCGGCGACGTATTCACCGGTGGCGGCGTCCAGGCGCATGATGTCCTTGCCGACTTTCTTGTAGAAGCCAGCGCCGGACTTCTGGCCCAGGGCGCCCTTCCCGATCAGCGTGGCCAGCACGGCCGGGGTCTTGTACAGGGACGCGAACGGATCGGAAGCCAGGTTGTCTTCCATGGTCTTGATCACGTGGCCCATGGTGTCCAGGCCCACCACGTCGGCGGTACGGAAGGTACCGGATTTGGCGCGGCCCAGCTTGGCGCCGGTCAGGTCGTCGACCACGTCGACGGACAGGCCGAACTTCTCGGCTTCATGGATGGTGGCCAGCATGCCGAAGATACCAACGCGGTTAGCGATGAAGTTCGGGGTGTCCTTGGCACGGACCACGCCCTTGCCCAGCACGGAAGTCATGAAGGTTTCCAGCTGGTCCAGGATTTCCGGCTTGGTGCCGGTGGTCGGGATCAGTTCCACCAGGTGCATGTAGCGCGGTGGGTTGAAGAAGTGCACGCCGCAGAAGCGCGCCTTCAGGTCGGCGTCGAAGCCTTCGGCCAGCTTGTTGATCGACAGGCCGGAAGTGTTCGAAGCGAAGATCGCGTTTGGCGCAATGTGCGGAGCGACCTTCTTGTACAGGTCGTGCTTCCAGTCCATGCGCTCGGCGATCGCTTCGATGATCAGGTCGCAGCCGGCCAGCAGGTCCAGGTTGTCTTCGTAGTTGGCGATCTGCACCAGTTCCGCGTCAGCCTTGTCGCCGAACGGCGCAGGGGACAGCTTCTTCAGGCCTTCGATGGCCTTGATGCCGATACCGTTCTTGTTGCCTTCTTTCGCAGGCAGGTCAAACAGGACCACTGGAACCTTGGCGTTGACGCAGTGGGCTGCGATCTGCGCGCCCATCACGCCGGCGCCCAGTACCGCCACTTTTTTCACGTTGAAGTTGCTCATATATATCCTTTAGTTGGTGTATCTGTCGCTTTGCTTGGGCGTCGGCTGTCTCAGCTGAAACCGGTAAACCGATGTCTGACCCGCTGGGTCAGACACGCGCCCTACCGGTCTAGGGCTCGAACTGCCGACACCATCAACTTCAGAACAGGTCTGCGTCCAGTGCCATCAGGTTGGCGGCGCCGGAACGAGCCTGGCGGATCAGGGTTGCGGTTTCCGGGTACAGGCGGCCGAAGTAGAAGCGGATGGTGGCCAGCTTCGAGGTGTAGAACTTGTCGCCCGATGCCTCTTTTTCAAGAGCGATCTTCGCCATCTGCGCGAAGAAGTAGGAGTAAACCAGGTGGCCGGCCACGCGCAGGTAAGGCACGGCGGCGGCGCCGACTTCGTCCTGGTTCTGGAAGGCTTTCATGCCGATTTCCATGGTCAGCTTGGTCAGTTTCTCGCCCAGGTCGCCCAGCGGGGTGACGAATTCGGACATCGCTTCGTCGGTGCCGTTTTCTTCCACGAAGGCGCGCACCTTCTCGCCGAACTTGCGCAGCTTGGAGCCGTTGTCCATCAGGATCTTACGGCCCAGCAGGTCCAGCGACTGCACGGTGTTGGTGCCTTCGTAGATCAGGTTGATGCGCGCGTCGCGCACGTACTGCTCCATGCCCCATTCGGAGATGTAGCCGTGGCCGCCGTACACCTGCATCGCGTCGGAGGTGGCGATCCATGCGTTGTCGGTGATGAAGGCCTTGATGATCGGGGTCAGCAGGGCCACTTCGTCGCCGGCTTCCTTGCGCACTTCTTCGTCAGGGTGGTGCAGTTCGCGGTCGATCTGCAGCGCCACGTAGGAAGCGAAAGCACGCGCGCCTTCGGCGTAGGCTTTGCCGGTCAGCAGCATGCGGCGCACGTCCGGGTGCACGATGATCGGGTCGGCAGGACCTTCCGGGTTCTTCACGCCGGACAGGGAACGCATCTGCAGGCGGTCTTTGGCGTACACCAGCGCGTTCTGGTAAGCCACTTCGGTCAGGCCCAGGGACTGCACGCCCACGCCCAGACGGGCGGCGTTCATGAACACGAACATCGCGTTCAGGCCCTTGTTCGGCTGGCCGATGATCCAGCCCTTGGCGCCGTCCAGGTTCATCTGGCAGGTCGAGTTGCCGTGGATGCCCATCTTCTCTTCGATCGCGCCGCAGAAGATCGGGTTGCGTTCGCCGATCGAACCGTCGGCGTTAGGGATGAACTTCGGCACCAGGAACAGGGAGATGCCTTTCGAGCCTTCCGGTGCGTCCGGCACGCGGGCCAGCACCAGGTGCAGGATGTTCTCTGCCATGTCGTGTTCGCCGGCCGAGATGAAGATCTTGGCGCCGGTGATGTTCCAGGAACCGTCTTCGTTCGGGATGGCTTTCGAGCGCAGCATGCCCAGGTCGGTGCCGCAGTGCGGTTCGGTCAGGCACATGGTGCCGGTCCACTCGCCGGACACCAGCTTCGGCAGGTAGGTCGATTTCTGTTCCGGTGTGCCATGGGCCAGCAGGCACTCGTAGGCGCCGTGCGACAGGCCCGGGTACATGGTCCAAGCCTGGTTGGCCGAGTTCAGCATCTCGTAGAACGAGTTGTTCAGCACGATCGGCAGGCCCTGGCCGCCGAATTCAGGATCGCAGGCCAGTGCGGCCCAGCCGCCTTCAACGTACTGCTTGTAGGCTTCCTTGAAGCCTTTTGGCGTGGTCACGGTCTTGGCCGCGGCATCGTGGTGGCAGCCTTCGCGGTCGCCGGAATGGTTCAGCGGGAACAGCACTTCCGAGGTGAACTTGGCGCCTTCTTCCAGCACCTGGTTGATGATGTCCGCGTCGGTTTCGGCGTGAGGAGGCAGCTCTTTCAGCTTCTCTTCCACCTTCAGCAGTTCATGCAGGACGAACTGCATATCACGGATTGGCGCGACGTATTGACCCATTTTTTTCTCCAGATGGCTAAAAGGTTATGTTTGTCAGGCTGCGGAATGCAGCATCAGGATGGTTGGTAGTTTTCGATCAGTCGGTTGAAGCCCACGCCGGCCCGGTCCACGCTGCCAGGGGTGCGCATGAAGCGCGCCTCATGGTGCAGGGCCAGGATCAGGCCGTACATTTCGTACACCAGCTGGCTGGCATCGGTATCGCCGCGCAGGTCGCCGTTGTCGATGGCCTGGCGCACGCAACGCAGCAAGGCCGCCTGCCAGGCGCCGACCATGGCCAGCAATTCTTCGCGGATCGGGCCGGGACGGTCGTCATACTCGACGGCGCCGCTGATATAGATACAGCCCGAGGCGATTTCCACGCTCACACGTTTGATCCAGTTGGCAAACATGGCGCGCAGGCGAGGCAGGCCACGGGCCTCCTTCATCGCCGGGTAGAACACTTCCTGCTCGAAACGGTGGTGGTACAGCTTCAACACTTCAATCTGCAAATCTTCACGCGAGCCGAAGTGGGCAAATACACCGGATTTACTCATGTTCATTTTGTCGGCGAGCAAGCCAATAGTCAGGCCTTCCAGGCCGTCGCGGCTTGCCAGGTCGAGGGCCACATCAAGGATGGCCGCACGGGTCATTTCGCCTTTGCGCATGAATTTTGTTGGTGTATTTACAAGAATGCCACTCACTTTGAATCCCGTCCCGTTAGAAGGAAAAACCTTATTCTCGCTCTAACAGATCGGCCGCTGGTGAAAAGTTTTGCGAACGTTCGTACTATTATCCAGCGTGTGGCGAAAGTCAAACGACAAGACTAGAAGTGCCTCTCTATTGTTGCGGCGCAACAAACATCCTCCGCCGACGCCCCGGGCCAACCGTGGAAGGTGGGCCGCGCCCAACTTTGGAAATTGACAGTTTTCATATGGGAATCTATATTGGCGTTTTTGCAACCGGAAGTTTCGCCATGAAAAAAAGCGCCATATTCGCTGCCCTGCTGCTGTCTGCTTGCGCCGCACAAGCCCAACAGTCCTATGAACCGAAAGAAGTGCCTGGCCTGGAAAACCAGCCCGCCGAGAAACTGGCGCCGGCCCAAGCGCCGGCCCAAGAACCGGCCCCTGAGGCTGAGCTTGACGCGCCGAAGGCTGGCGCGAACGAGTTCTGCCTGTTCAAAGGGAAACCGCCAACAAGCGTTAAATACAAGGAATTGGGCCATGTGAAGTATGGCAAGGGCACCTATGGCTCGGCCGCGCAGATCGTCCCTGAAGTGGTGAGCCAGGCGACCAGCCGTGGCGCCAACGCCATCGCCGATTTCAGCGGCGCGCAGCACTTCGGCTTCTGGCCATGGCGCCTGGTGCGCCCTGTCGTTCAAGGCACGGCGATCAAGCTGGACGGCAGCAAGAATTGCCGCGCAATCGGCGGCACCCCGCTGAGCGAAGTCCTGTCGAGCGGTCAGGGCCCGGCCAACTAAGGCCGCCGCCCAAGTTCAATTGTCCGTGGCGCGCTCCCAGGCGCGCCGGTCGCGCTTGGTGGGGCGGCCCTTGCTGTCGGCGAAGGGTTCCGGGAACAGCTTCTTGCGCTCGATCAGGGCGGCGCGGCGAGCCAGCGATTCTTCGCTCTCTTCATAGAGGAGGCGGGCAAGCGGCGCACCTTCCCGCTTGCCGGAAATGCCCACCACCAGCACATCCCACTCATCGGCGCCGTTATCGATATGCAGGCGCTCGCCCAGCTTCGCGTTGCGCGAGGGCTTGATGCGCTCGCCGCCCGACAACTTCACCTTGCCCTTGTCGATGGCATCAATGGCCAGCTGGCGCGTCTTGAAGAAACGCGCCGCCCACAGCCATTTGTCGATTCTGACATCACTCATGTGTACTTTCCCACTGCAAAAATGCGCATCAGCGTACGGTATGCCAGGTACGCCACCTCATATCCCATCCGCCGGAAACGCCCGATGTGCTCAAAATCCTGCTGCTGGATCGCCTGGCCTTCCGCAATCGCCTCCTCGATCCTGGCCCGCAGCGCGCGCGCGAATTCGGCATCCTTGATCACCACATTGGCTTCCTGGTTGAGGAACAGGCTCAGCCCGTCCACATTGGAGGAGCCGACCGTCGCCCAGTCGTCGTCGATCACCGCCACCTTGGCGTGCAGCTGGGTCTTGCGGTATTCCACCACCTTGACGCCCGCTTCCAGCAGCTTGGGGTAGAAGGAATGGGCCACCGCATCCTGCAGCCAGATTTCGCCGACGCCGATCAAGAGCACCACCTCCACCCCGCGCTGCGCGGTCGCGGCCAGGGCGCGGCGGAATTTGCGGCCCGGGGCAAAATACGGGTTGGCCAGCAGCACACTCTTCTTTGCCCGACCCAGAGCCTGCAAGTAGGCACGCTGAATGGTGCGCCGGTTGCGCAAGTTGTCGCGCACCACGAAGCCGGCCTGCATGGTGCTTTGGCGCGCAATCTTGTTCAGCTTGCGCACTTCGTTGAACAGGGTCAGGCGCTTGACAATGGTCATATGGCCCAGGCGCGTCCACTGGGTTTCCGCTTCACCATGGATGGACTCGACCAGCGGCCCGCGCACCGCCACCGCAAAATCCCAGCGCGGCGCCGCCAGCGCCTTGCTGTGGTCGTAGTCGGTGAACATATCGTCGTTGATATTGATGCCGCCGACAAACGCCACCTGCCCGTCCACCACGCAGATCTTGCGGTGGGTGCGCGTCACGCCGCGCCGGAACCAGGGATTGAAGATGCGGTGCTCGACGCCCGCCGCCGTGACGTCGGCATGCAGGCGGTAGGCGGGTTTGTGGCCGGTGCCGAACCAGTCGGTAATCATGCGCACGGTGACGCCGCGCCGGGCGGCGGCTTTCAGGGCGGCCACCACGCGCGCGCCGGTCTCGTCCTCGGCGAAGATATAGGTCTCGAAATAGACTTCGTACTGCGCCGCCTCGATTGCCTCGACCAGTGCCGGGAAATAATCGGTACCGCAGTGCAGGAGCTTGACTTCGTTATCGGCCAGAAAATCAACGTGACGCATGAGTCAGGAAACCAGTTTCAGGTTCGCCACAATGGGCGCATGATCCGACAGCTTGGCCCAGAGCGGGCCGTGCAGGACTTCCGCGGATTCTACCTCGAAGCCCCGCACATAGATGCGGTCCAACCTGAAAAATGGCAAGGCCGCCGGGAAGGTGCGGGCCGGACGCTGGGAAGCCTTGCGCCGCGCCAGGGTACGCACCAGGTCGCCCACCGGGCTGCCGTGCTTGACTTCGTCGAAGACTTCGCGCACGCCCAGCGCGCTTTGCAGCTTATCGGTCAAGGTATTGCGCCAATCATTGAAGTCGCCGGCAATGATGACCGGCTCGCCGTCCGGCGCCGAGGCGCGCACCGCCTCGATCAGCATATCGGCCTGGCGCACCCGGCTGCGCTCGAACAAGCCAAGGTGGATGACGAAGCAATGCACAAGCTTGCCTTCCGTTGCAATCACCGAATGCAGGATGCCGCGCGATTCGTAGGCGTGGTCGGAAATATCGGTATTGGTCCAGCGCGCGATCGGGTATTTGCTGAGCAGCGCGTTGCCATGGTGGCCGTGGTCGTATTGCGCATTCATGCCATAGACCGACTGGTGCGATTCGCCGGCGAAGAACTCATGCTGGGCCTTTTTCGGCCAATGCCGGTGGCCGTGCGCTTCCTCGCCAAAACGCGCCTCGATCCGGTCATGCTGGCCCTGCACTTCCTGCAGGAAGACCAGATCGGCATGGAAGGCCTCGATCGCATGGCGCAAGGCGTGGACCCGGGGCTGGCTGCGGTACGACACGCCCTTGTGGATGTTGTAGGTGGCAACGCGGATCTTCATGGGTTTTATTCTAACCCCAACAGCCCGGCTTGCTGGCGGTCAAAAGTGCTGCGAATTGCTTTATAGTCACGCCCCATGAACGAACGACATACTACTTTCCCTTCCGCACTAGAAGCTTTTTTCCTGGTTGTCTGCACCTGGGCCATTGAATACCTGATGATCTGCGCGATGTACGACATACGCAGATGGCTCGGCGTGGATGATTTTTACGGCCTGGCCACCATTGCCAGGGTGCTGGCGAGCGGCCTCATCTTTACGGCCTTGCTGCATTGGAAGAACCTGGACTACCGGGACCTTTTCCACGCCCCGCAAACCACGACAGCCGCGACCATGGCCGCGGTAGTGCCCCTGGTCTTGCTGGCCACACCATGCCTGTTCCTGGTAATGGGAGAGTTGAACGATCTGCTGCAGGCAGCGTTCCCGCCGGGTTCCGATGTGTCGGAGCGTTGCAAGGATATGCTTGCCCCACGTCCGCCCCAGATCATCATGGTTTGCGTATTGGCACCCGTAGTGGAGGAAATGCTGTTCAGGGGCATTATCCTGCGCAGTTTCCTACGCCAATACGAACGCGGCTACGCTATCCTGGGTTCGGCAGTCGTATTCGGCTTCGCCCATATGAATATTTACCAGCTTGTCGGCGGCATCACTTTCGGCGTGGCGGCCGGCTGGCTGTATGAACGTAGCCGTTCGCTGATACCGGGGATGGTCATGCACGCAGTCATCAATTCGGGTGTCATGCTGTTGGCAAATACCGGCGCCGGCACTGCGGACAATAATCCCACGACTCTGGCGCTCATGTTATTGCCTGCCCTCCCCGCCTGTTACATGCTGCGCCGCGTCCTGGCCGGGCCCGTGCAATGAAGACGGCGCGCCTCGTTCTTGCAGCGCTGCTGGCGGCCGGTACCGCCGTGGCCGGCGCTTCCAGCACCTGCCACGGCAGCGTCAAGCAGGGCAGCCTCGAAGACGGTGTCCAGTTACCTGCCGATGGCGCCAATTTCTCCGTCTACAGCACGCTCGGCGCCGCCATGGGACGCAATTACGTGCACAGCGAAGTGGCGGCGATCATGCTGGGCGCCTATGCAAAACTGGAACGTGCCGCGCCGGGTTCGCAATACGTTTATGGTGAAACCGGCTTTGTGAATGGGGGACGGATCCGCCCCCACCGCACCCACCAAAACGGCTTGTCGGTGGATTTCTTTGTTCCGGTGCGCGATCGGAAAGGCCGCCCGGCGCGCCTGCCGATGCCCGCGTCCCAGCACTTCGGCTACGACATCGAATTCGACGGCGCAGCGCGCTACGGCGAATACAGCATCGACTTCGCCGCATTGGGCGAACACTTGTACCAGCTGGACCTGGCGGCCCGCGCGCGCGGCCAGGGCATCGCGCAGGTCATCTTCGATACCGCTTACCTGCCGCGCCTGTTCGACACCCCACACGGCGCGGCGCTAAAGCAGCTCAATTTCATGAAGGGCAAACCATGGGTGCGGCATGACGAGCATTACCACGTCGACTTTGCGATCGCTTGCCTCAACTAGCGGGTCAGCGCAAACCATCTGAAGCATAAACGCGATGCGGGTTAGCCAATCAAAGCCCATGCCGAGGCAGCTTCCGAAAATCGCCATGCGCACCAGGAGCACAGCCCAGCCACCGCCATATACCTTGCGCATGGCCAGCAAAATGTAGAGCGCCAGCACCGATTTCAAGGCCAGCTTGGTGAAGCCAGGCATGCCGGTGACAACGACGATCAGCGCCAGCAGGTTCACCGCCTGCAAATGCATGGAAAACACCAGGTGCTCGCCGTCGCGCCAGCCCGTCCCCAGGTGCAGCAGCTTGAGCATGAGCGCCATCAGGGGAATCAGACACAGCATGACGGTCGGGCCGAAACGCAGCCACGACTCCAAGAACTGCGCCTTCTGAGTGGATTCGGGGAGCGCCACGAATTTGCCGTAATTGACGGCAAAGTGATCGCTGGCCAGTGCAAAAACGTCGAACAGCTTGCGGTCGATACTGTTGATGGCCTGCGCCGACGTCGCCTGCGCAACCGGCGCATCCGCGGCTGGTGCGGCAGGGACCGGCGGCAAATGGTGCACTTGCCACTTCATGACCAGAAACACCAGCAGCGACACCGTCAGCAACAAGCGTAAGGGATCGATGAACTGGCCGCGGCGGCCGCGGATGAATTCCACCGTCAAGGCGCCCGGCTTGGCAAAGAGCCAGCCCAGCGTGCGCCACAGCTTGCCTTCCGCAGCAATATAGTGCCCGATGAAGTGATGCAGGAATTCATGCGCGCTGGCGATGTGCACCTGCGCTGTCTGGCCGCAGGCGCCGCAATAAGCCGTACTGACGCCGGCGTGGCAGTTATGGCAGGTGTCGCCTGCGGGAGGGCGCTGCGATGCGGCCTTGCGGCCGAAGTGGAAGAACAGGTTTTTCATGCGGGAATTAGTAATCACCGCGTCAACCTTAGTCAATTTACAACATCATTTTCCTCGGCGGCGGGCGCCATTTGTCGCGGCAGGATCACACGGAAGGTGGTGCCGCGCCCTATTTCGCTGTCGACCTCGATGCGGCCGCCGTGCTTTTGCACGATGCTGTAGGAGAGCGACAAACCCAGCCCGGTGCCTTTGCCGACCGGCTTGGTGGTGAAGAAGGGTTCGAAGATGCGGCCCAGGTTTTCGGCCGCGATGCCGCCGCCGGTATCGCTCACGGCCACCGTCACCATCTCGTTTTCGTAGCTGGTGCGCACCGTGATGCGCCCGCGCGATTCGATCGCGTGCGCCGCATTGACCAGCAGGTTCATGAATACCTGGTTCAGCTGCGAGGGGATGCATTCGATCTCCGGCACGCCGCCGTATTCCTTCACCACTTCCGCCTTGTATTTTAGTTCGTTCCAGACCACGTTCAGCGTGCTGTCCAGGCCCGTTTCCAGGTTGGCCACCAGCACGTCGCCCCCGCCGACATGCGAGAAGTCCTTCATGTCCTGCACGATGCGCTTGATGCGGTCCAGTCCATCCATCGACTCGCTCAGCAGGCAGCCCAGGTCTTCGCGCAGGTAGTCGGCATCGATTTCCTTGCGCAGCGCATTCAGCTCGCTGCGGTCGCCGTCGGGCAAATGGGGCTCGCGGGCCTCGTAGGCGTCGAGCAGGCGCATCAGCGACTGCATATAGCGCTGCAGGCTGCTCAGGTTGGAATTGACGAAGCCGACCGGGTTGTTGATCTCGTGCGCCACGCCGGCCGCCAGCACGCCGATGGAGGCCATCTTCTCCGACTGCAGCAGCTGGTTCTGGGCCTCGCCCAGCTTGCGTATCAATTCGGCCTGGCGCGCTTTTTCGCTCTCCAGCGTAATGTTGGCCATCTGCAGCGCCAGGGTGCGTTCGTGCACGCGGTTCTCCAGCTGGTCGCGCGATTCGCGCAGCACCTGTTCCGTATGTTCGCGCTCGGTGATGTCGACGAAGCCGAAGACCCGGCCGATGATGCGCTCCCCCAGGAATTGCGGGCGCGAGCGGCATTCCATGACGCGGCCGTCATGCAGGTGCAACAGCCCCAGGCTTTCATGCGGGGCGCTGACTTGCTGCAGCAGCTCGCGGCAGGCGTCCTGCTCCACCACGTTCGCCGTCAGGAATTCCAGGATCGCCGCATCGTTGCCGCTCCTGAGAAAGGCTTCGGGGATATGCCACATTTCGCTGAACTGGCGGTTCATGCTGGCGATCTTGTTGTGCCAGTCGATCACCAGGATGCCGTTGCCGGTCGCCTCCAGCGTGGTGCGCAGCTGCGACAGGGTCTGCTCCAGCACGTCCTCCACCTTGCGCTCCTGGCGCGCATCGCGGGCCAAAATCAGGATCAGCCAGCGCTCCCCGTGGCGCAGCACGCGCAGCGATTTCATGACCATGAGCTGGCTGCCGTCGGCGCGCCGGTATTCGCCCTCCTGCGTATCGATATCCTGGAAATGGCCGCCGCGCACATCCTCCCAGTAAAACACGTCCTGCAGCGAGCTTTCGATGTCGGTGACCTGCATATCCGTCAGTTGCGCCGCGCTATAGCCCAGCACCTGCTCGGCCACCTTGTTGGCGACCACGATGCGCAGGTCGGCTGGGTCGACCAGCAGCATCATGTGCGGGCTGTGGTCGAGCATCAGCTGGCGCAGTTCGGAAATCACCCGGCGGCTCCCTGTCCTGGTTTGCTCGCGTCGAAGTAATAGCTGACCCGCTTGCGCGGGCTGAGATAGGCGTAGATTTCCTTGGGTACCTGCGAAGGCTTGATGGCGCGCACGATATTCAGGTCGCTCTCGCGCTCCATGTCCACCATGATTGCGTCTTCGCGCGGCACCCCCTGCTCATACACCACCAGCTCGGGCTTGTTCGGTTTTTCCGTATTGATGGTGGCGACCATGCCGGTGGCGCCGTTCGACAGCTGCACGATGGTGCCGGGCGGGTAGACGCCGAGGCAGCGAATGAACACCTGCAGCAGCTTGGGGTCGAATTTGTCGCGGTTCTTGGCGAACATCAGCGACAGCGCTTCGTGGGGGGTCAGGCCCTGCGTGCCGTTGACAGGGTTGCATAGGCGGTCGTAGTAGTTGGCGATCGCCACGATGCGCGCCAGCACGCCGATCTCTTCGCCTTTCAGGTGGCGCGGGTAGCCGCTGCCGTCGTACATCTCATGGTGGTCGCGCACGATGGCCACCGCGGCGGCCGGGAACTTGAGCTGCTGCCCCATCTCGGTGCCGACCGAGCTATGGGTTTCGTACAGGTGCTGTTCCGAATGGTTCCAGGGTTCGGTCTTGGTCAGCACCCGGTCCGGTATATTGCGCACGCCAAGATCGTGGAACATGGAGCCCACGCCCATCGCGCCGGCGACTTCGCGCGGCAGCTTGATATCGCGCGCAATCATCATCGCCAGCATGGTGACATTCAGCGAATGAAGGTAGATCTCTTCGCCGCCCGTGCGGTCGCCCATCACGTGGATCGCCAGCTCCGGCGCGCTGAGGATGGAATCGGCGATCTTGCCGATCATCTCGCTGGCCTTTTGCAGGTTTTCGGCTGGGCGCGCGAAGATGTTCTTTTCCATGTCGCGCATGGCGCGCGCGGTATCGACGAAGGCGTGTTCGATGCGGGCCGCGTCCTCGCGCTGCTGGCGCATGCGCTCCATCATGGCGCGCTTCGCCGCCAGTTCCGGCGAATCGGGTGCCGGCACCGGCGGCGGCGCAGGCTCGGCGAGCTCCCTGAGGTTGATGGACAGCGCCACCGGCTGCACATCGCTCATGGCGGGGTCGATGCGGATCTTGTTCAAGCCCAGGCTGCGCAGCTGGTGGATCTGCTCCTGCGACTTGATCTTGAAATGGCTGAAGGCAAAAGGGTGCTCGAACCACTTCAGGTCGAGATGAACGTATAAGCCGACTTGCAACTGCTCCAGAAGGATATCCTGAGTATCCGGCATGGCGTTCACCCCTAGTGTGACGGTCTATGCACGATTATAGCCACAACGCGCGGCCTGCAATTAGCAAGCAAATTGCAAGTTACATGTGCTGTGGCAGTTGCAGGATTGCTTCGGCGTTGGAGGGCGAAAAGCAGCGGTCGGCGGCCTCCAGGTAGGGCAGCCATACGTGGGCCGTGTGCTCGCGCGGGCTGAGCATGACCGGTATATTGCGCGGCACCTGCACGCTGAAAATGTGTTCGAGGTTGTGCGTCACGCCGGGTGCGTAGCGGTGGCGCCAGACCGGGTAGATTTCGTAGATATTCTGCAGGCCCCAGTCGCGCAGCACGATGTCCTGGCCGTCGGCAACGATGCCGGTTTCTTCGAATAGTTCGCGGGTGGCGGTGGTGAGCAGGGCTTCGTCGACGCTGTCTTTCGAGCCGGTGACGGATTGCCAGTAGCCGGGGTTGCCGGCGCGTTCGATCAGCAATACTTCCAGGTCGGCGGTATGGATCACCACCAGGACGGATTCCGGGATCTTGTACATTTTTTAAACCGGTAACCCGGTGCCTGACCCGCAGGGTCGGGCGCCGATATGCCGCGGTCGCGGGCCAAGTGCCAGGCCCTGCGGGCCTGACACTGCCTTGCCGGGTTTAGCCGGCCACTTTCGGCTCGGCCGCACGCAGGCGGATGTGCAGCTCTTTCAGCTGCTTCTCGTCCACGGCCGAAGGAGCCTGGGTCAGCAGGCACTGGGCGCGCTGGGTTTTCGGGAAGGCGATCACGTCGCGGATCGAATCGGACTTGGTCATCAGGGTCACGATACGATCCAGGCCGAAGGCCAGGCCGCCGTGCGGAGGCGCGCCGTATTGCAGCGCGTCCAGCAGGAAGCCGAACTTCAGGCGTGCTTCTTCAGCGTCGATCTTCAGCGCGCGGAACACTTTCGACTGCACTTCTTCGCGGTGGATACGGATCGAACCGCCGCCCAGTTCCCAGCCGTTCAGCACCATGTCGTAGGCCTTGGCGATACATGCGCCTGGATTGGTTTCCAGCATGTCTTCGTGGCCGTCTTTTGGCGCGGTGAACGGGTGGTGGGTCGCGGTCCAGCGGTCGTCTTCCTCGTCGTACTCGAACATCGGGAAGTCGATCACCCACAGCGGCGCCCAGACGTCGTTGAACAGGCCGTTGGCCTTGCCGAACTCGGAGTGGCCGATCTTCACGCGCAGCGCGCCGATCGCGTCGTTGACAACCTTGGCCTTGTCGGCGCCGAAGAAGATCAGGTCGCCGTCCTCGGCACCGGTGCGCTCGATGATCGCGTTCAGGGCTGCATCGTCCAGGGACTTCAGCAGCGGAGACTGCAGGCCTTCGCGGCCCTTGGCCTTCTCGTTGACCTTGATGTAGGCCAGGCCCTTGGCGCCGTAGATGGCGACGAACTGGGTGTAGGCGTCGATTTCCGAACGGGACATGGAGCCGCCCTTCGGTACGCGCATGCCGACCACGCGGCCGTTGGCCATATTGGCGGCGCTGTTGAAGATCTTCGATTCGACGTTTTTCATCACGTCGGTCAGTTCGGTGAACTCCATCTTCACGCGCATGTCCGGCTTGTCCGAACCGTACTTGCCCATGGCTTCGGCGAAGTCCATCACCGGGAATGGGTTTGGCAGGTCCACGTCCATGGTGTTCTTGAACACTTTGCGGATCATGGTCTCGAACAGGTCGCGGATCTCCTGTTCGCTCAGGAACGAGGTTTCGCAGTCGATCTGGGTGAATTCAGGCTGGCGGTCGGCGCGCAAGTCTTCATCGCGGAAGCACTTGGTGATCTGGTAGTAGCGGTCGAAGTTGGCCACCATCAGCAGCTGCTTGAACAGCTGCGGCGACTGCGGCAGGGCGAAGAATTCGCCGGCGTTCACGCGCGATGGCACCAGGTAGTCGCGCGCGCCTTCCGGGGTGGACTTGGTCAGCACCGGGGTTTCGATATCGATGAAGCCCAGGTCGTCCAGGTATTTACGCACTTCCATCGACACCTTATAGCGCAGGCGCAGATTGTTCTGCATCTGGGCGCGGCGCAGGTCCAGCACGCGGTGGGTCAGGCGCGTGGTTTCGGACAGGTTGTCGTCGTCCAGCTGGAACGGCACAGGAACGGAAGCGTTCAGCACTTCCACCTTGGTGGCGATCACTTCGATCTTGCCCGACTTCAGCTTGGCGTTGACGGTTTCGGCCGAACGCTCCTTGACGGTACCGGTGATTTGCAGGCAGTACTCGTTACGCACGGATTCGGCGACTTTGAACATCTCGGCAAAGTCCGGGTCGCAAACCACCTGCACCAGGCCTTCGCGGTCGCGCAGGTCGATGAAGATCAGCTTGCCGTGGTCGCGGCGACGATGCACCCAGCCGCACAGGCTGACGGTTTGGCCAACGAGGGCTTCGGTAACGAGGCCGCAGTATTCGGTACGCATGGAGGACATATTAATTCTCAGTTTCAGGTTAAGTTTTGTTCAGGGACGACAACGCCCATCGACACGATGTACTTCAGTGCAGCGTCGACGCTCATATCGAGCTCGATCACGTCTTTCTTTGGCAGCATCAGGAAATAGCCGGACGTCGGGTTCGGCGTCGTCGGCACATAGACGCTGATGTGCTCTTCATCCAGGTACTTGGCTACTTCAACGGCTGGCGCCCCCGTCAGGAACGCGATGGTGCGCGAGCCGGCATGCGGGTAGGGAATCAGCACGGCTTTGCGGAAGGCATTGCCGGAGTCGGAGAACAGCGTATCCGACACCTGCTTCACGCTGCCATACAGCGAGCTCACCACCGGGATGCGATGCAGCAGCTTTTCCCACTGGCGCACCATGAAGTTGCCGACCAGGTTATTGGTCAGCAAGCCTGTCAGGAACACGGCCAGCACGGTCAAGATGGTGCCCAGCCCCGATGGCCGGTGTTTTTTGTCCAGCCATCTCTCCGGGATCAGCAGCAGGGACTGGTCCATGGTGGAAATCACCAGGTGCAGCACCCATGCCGTGATCGCCAGCGGCACCAGGACCAGCAGCCCGGTTACGAAATATTTGCGCATCGTGTTCCTTGTGCGGAGGCCATCAGGCCTCGCCGGTGGACTTTGCCGGTGCAGGCGCCGGAGCGGCTGCCGCCGGGGCTTCGGTTTTGGACGAGCTGGCAACGCCGGTCGCCGGGGCGCTGCCGCCACGGAAATCGGTGACATACCAGCCGGTACCTTTCAGTTGGAAGCCGGCCGCGGTCAATTGCTTCTTAAAGGTGGACTTGCCGCAGGAAGGGCAGTCCGTGAGCTGCGGATCGGAGATCTTTTGCAGCACATCCTTGGCAAAGCCACATTCCTCGCAGCGGTAAGCGTAGATCGGCATCTATTACTCCGCAAAAAACATCAAAACCCTGAATTATAAAGCTTTTTCCCGGCGCCAGGCCATCCAGCGCTCCTTGCCCTGGAATACCGGGATGGAGTCGCCGGCCGGCTCGTCCCACGCCAGACTGAAGTGAGCGCTCAGTAACTGCTCCAGCTGCGCCCTGTCAGCGCCGAACGGCGGTCCCTTGGGCGCGTCGTCGAAGAAGAAGTAGCCCAGCAACAGGCCGCCCTCCGGCAGCAGTTCCGCCCAGCGCTGCACCACACGCGGCCACATATCGCGCGGCATGGCGCACAGGAAGGCGCGTTCATAGATCAAGTCTAGCGGCTGCGCCGGCGTGTAGCCGAAGAAGTCGGCCTGGACGACATGATCGCGCCAGGCGCCGACCGCTTGTTGCGCCGCAACAACGGCGGCTGGGGAGAAGTCGATGGCGGTGGCGTTCCAGCCCGCTTCGCAGAAGGCTTGCAGTTCGTAGCCGGAGCCGCAGCCGGGGATCAGCGCCGAAAACCGGCAGTCCGTGGCCTCCGCCAAGGCGGGTCTGACCCTTGGGTCGGACCCTGGTTTGCCGGTTTCAAGCCAGCTTGCCAGCTGCGCCGGCACCCCGCCCCGGTCCCAGGGCGTGAACGCGCCCTCGAAGCGCTGGTCCCAGAACTCCGGCGTGCGCGGATTGCGGTTAGAGAACTCGGGCATAGACCTGGTACGCCACCGTGCCGACCACGAAGGCGCCCACAAAGAAGACGAAGAACGTCATCAGGCGGTTGGTATGCCGCTGCTCGGCCAGCAGCCGGGCCAGCAGCTGCCGGGTTTCCACATCGCGCTCGGCCGCCACCGTCAGCGCCTGGTGCGCCAGGCGCGGCAGCTGCGGGAAGATATGCGAATACCTGGGCGCTTCGGCCTTGAGCCGGTCCACCAGGCCGCGCCAGCCCACCTGCTCCGCCATCCAGCGTTCCAGGTAAGGCTTGGCCGTCTTCCACAGGTCCAGCTCCGGGTCCAGCTGGCGGCCCAGGCCCTCGATATTCAGCAGGGTCTTTTGCAGCAGCACCAGCTGCGGCTGCACTTCCACATTGAAGCGGCGCGAGGTCTGGAACAGGCGCAGCAGCACCTGGCCGAACGAAATATCCTTCAGCGGACGATCGAAAATCGGCTCGCAGCAGGCGCGCACCGCCGCCTCCAGCTCGTCCACACGGGTTTCCTTGGGTGCCCAGCCCGATTCGATATGCGCTTCCGCCACGCGTTTATAGTCGCGGCGGAAGAAGGCCAGGAAGTTCTGCGACAGGTAATCCTTGTCGTAGTCGTTCAGCGTGCCGACGATGCCGAAGTCCAGCGCGATATAGCGGCCGAACGACTCCGGCTCGATCGACACCAGGATATTCCCCGGGTGCATATCGGCGTGGAAAAAGCCGTCGCGGAACACTTGCGTAAAGAAAATCTCCACCCCATCAGACGACAGTTTTTTCAGGTCCACGCCGGCCTCGACCAGGCGGTCGATCTGCGACACTGGAATGCCGTGCATGCGCTCCATCACGATCACATTGCTGGAGCAGTAGTCCCAGTACATCTCGGGCACCAGCAGCAGCTTGGACTCGGCGAAATTGCGCCGCAACTGGCTGGCGTTGGCCGCCTCGCGCATCAGGTCCAGCTCGTCGTGCAGGTATTTGTCGAACTCCTGCACCACTTCCTGGATTTTCAGGCGCTTGGAATCGGCCCACACGCGGTTGATGAAGTTGGCCGCGATATGCATCAGCGCCACGTCTTCATCGATCAGTTTCTTCATGCCCGGGCGCAGCACTTTCACGGCCACCTGGGTGCCGTCCTTCAGCGCCGCGAAGTGCACCTGGGCGATGGAGGCCGAGGCCACCGGCACGCGCTCGAAACGCGCGAACAGTTCGTCCGGGTGCGCCCCCAGCGATGCCTCGATCATCTGGATCGCCAGGTCCGAATCGAAGGGCGGCACGCGGTCCTGCAGCTTGGACAGCTCGGAGACGATATCCAGCGGGAACAGGTCGCTGCGGGTCGACAGCACCTGGCCGAACTTGACGAAGATCGGGCCCAGCTCTTCCAGCGCGCGGCGCAGGCGCACGGCGCGCGGCGTGGACAGGTCGCGCCAGAAGAAGAGGATGTCGAGGAATTTGCTGATGCGCGGCTTGTCGAAGCCGGAGATGGCGATTTCGTCCAGCCCGTACTGGACGGAGACGCGGACAATCTTGCACAGCCGAAGGAATTTACGGATCATTTAGCCAGTTTTTGTTCGAGTTTTTCCAGCCGTTTGCTGGCGCGTTCCACATCGTCGCGGAAGCGGGTCACATCGGCCGCGAAGCTTTCCGCCGCCACCGGGCGGATCAGCAGCGGGTTTTCGTCGAGGAAGTACTCCGCGACATTTTCGGCCACCTTGCGCTGGCCGTTGCGGGCGCCCTGCACCATGGCCCTGGCGCCCCGCACCAGGCGCACCGCGGCGATCGGGCCCACCAGTTTTTCCAGGTCGTACTCGGCCTCCCAGCGCAGCGCTTGCGACAGGCGCGAAATGGCGTTGGCAAATTCGGCGTCGCCCTCGATCTGCACGTAGGAAAAGGCGCGTTCGCGGTTTTGCGCGATCAGCGGCAGGTCGCTCAGCTTCATGCGGATCGTCACCGCCGCCGCGTCGCTGCCCGCCGCCTCCACCATGCCGTCCGCGGCCACGCGCAGGCGCAGCACGGCCGGGCTGGCGTCGATGACGGCCACTTTCCCGGCGTGCAGCTTCAATTCGCTGCGCGCCCACGGTTCCTGCGCCAGCAGGTGGTTGATGGTG
This sequence comes from Pseudoduganella violaceinigra DSM 15887, assembly GCF_000425385.1. Taxonomy (GTDB): domain Bacteria; phylum Pseudomonadota; class Gammaproteobacteria; order Burkholderiales; family Burkholderiaceae_D; genus Rugamonas; species Rugamonas violaceinigra. Next base: position 237,180 of record NZ_AUDI01000009.1, read on the forward strand.
GCGGCGACCGGCATGCTCAGGCCCGGTAGCTTGGGCGGAAATGGAAACATATTCTTCGTCTTTTCATTCGCAAAAACAAAACCGCCCCGGAAAACCAGGGCGGTCTAGATCTTACCAGTTAAAGCGCGCCAGGTCAGGCCAGCTGCTGGATGCCAGCCAGCATCCAGCCGGTGTTGCCGCTGACCGGTTTGCTCAGGTTCCAGACTTCCTGGAACGATTCGGGCAGCGCGTCGGGCGCAGGCTTCATCTGTCCCCAGAACTTCACGCTGGCCAAATATTCCTTGCCGTCGTTCTCGATGCCCAGCAATTCAGCGTCGATGGTGACCACATCGGTGTACTCGACTTGCGCGCCGCGTTCCTGGATCTGCATGCGCAGCTCGGCGAACATCTCCGGCGTGCTGAAGTTGCGGATATCTTCCACGTCGGCCTTGTCCCAAGCCGCTTGCAGGCGGATGTAGTTGGTCTTGGCCGCACGCAGGAAACCGGGCGTATCGAAATCGGAAGGCACGCCCCACGGGGTATGCGCCGCAGCGGCCGGCGCGGCGGCCGACTGCATTGCCGGTGCCGGCTCAAACGGCGCTGACTGCTGCTGATTCAGTGGAACGCCGTTCATGCCGCTGAATGCCGGCTGGGCCGCTGGCTGCGATTTGCGGCGCAGCATGCTGACAATGAAGAAGATCACGCCGCCGATCAGGGCGATCATCAGGATCGAGCTGATGGCCGACGCCATGGCGCCACCGAGGCCGAAGTGCGACAGCAGTGCGCCCAAGCCAAGACCCAGCAGCGCGCCGCCGAGGAGGCCCTTCCACATGCTCGGCTTCTTCGGTGCCGGCGCAGGCGCCTGCGCGGCAGGAGCCTGGTGCGCGGCGGAAGGCGCCGCGGACGGCGCAGCCGGTGCCGGGGCCGGTGCAGCCTGGCGCGGCATGCGGCTCACGTTCGACGATTGGCGGCCGGACGACTTGCTACCACCCATCGGACGCGCCGACAACTCGCCCATCATGCTGAAAGCGGTCAGTGCGATCATCGCGCTGGCCAGGAACTTCTTCATTTTCATTGAGAGTACACTCACATTTTGATGCCGGTGTGTAAGGCGGCCACACCCGCAGTCAGGTTGTAATACTGCACGCGCTCCAGACCCGCCGCCTGCATCATGGTCTTCAGCGTTTCCTGGTCCGGGTGCATGCGGATGGATTCGGCCAGGTAGCGATAGCTCTCCGCATCGTTGGCCACTTTCTGGCCCATCCACGGCAGCACCGTGAAGGAATAAAAGTCATACGGTTTTTGCAGCAGCTGGTCCACTTTCGAGAACTCCAGCACCAGCAGCTTGCCGCCCGGCTTGAGCACACGGCGCATTTCAGAAAGAGCAACATCCTTGTGCGTCATATTGCGCAGGCCGAACGCCACGCTGACACGGTCAAAGTAGTTGTCCGGGAAGGGCAGCTTCTCCGCGTCGCAAATCAAGGTGGGGGTCACCAGGCCCTTATTCAAGAGACGGTCGCGGCCGACGCGCAGCATCGACTCATTGATGTCGGTCAGCCAGACTTCGCCGGTCGACCCGGCCGCCTTGGCGAACGCCTTGGCCAGGTCGCCGGTACCGCCAGCGATATCGAGCACCTTCATGCCCGGGCGTACCGCCGCGTTAGCAATAGTGAAAGCCTTCCAGATGCGGTGCAGGCCAGCGGACATCAGGTCGTTCATGACGTCGTACTTGGCGGCGACGGAATGGAAGACCTTGGCGACTTCTTTGACTTTATCGTCTTCGTTGACGGTTTTATAACCGAAATGCGTGGTATTGGTCATTTTCAGGGTGCCTTGTAATTGCCGCATTATACATTTGTGGAGTGGCGCACAGATTTTGATGAAGCTTGTCAACCAGAATGCTCAACGAGTCGTTTTAAGGCTCAGACGATTTGTCGCACTTAGGAGATTTCAGATGGAGCTTCAGCAAAAATTGCCCGCGGACATTTTTTTCCCGGATATCGACGAAGCCACCAAGCAGTTCATCGACGCCACCCGCGCCCAGTCGCGCGCCCTGGCCTCCGCTGAGCCGCACCCGATGACTTTTAACGTTGAGGCAATCCGCCGCTTGACTCCAGAAGCCCGCGCCGCCTTCCGCTACATCTGGGAACGCGAGCAGCAGCGCTACGAAGAATTCCAGCGCCGCAAAATGATGGTCAACTGAGACTATTGCCAGGGCGATAACTCGCCGCCCGACTCTTGATATATCCGACCGCAGGCATTCGGGCCCGGCGTAAAGCTGGCCCAATGCCCTGCAACATCGACCTCGACACTCCCCCTCTGCGCCCTGGCCTGGGAAAGTAGGAATCATTACTCGTCCTGCCCGACAATAAATAATTTCGCGACAAGGAGTTCATGCGCCAGCACCCGGAGCGGGACCGGGACTCAGTCAGTGCTGGTGGCCGCAGCCTTGCGCCTTGGCGCTGGCGCCGGGCAGGACGGTTCCGGGTTCGCGCCCAGCGTCGCCCGGGAAGCCGGCCGCTTCCAGGCGCTTCAGGTAGTCCGCCCAGTGGTGCTCCATGCGGGCGCCCAGGTCGTACAGGTATGCCCAGGTATACAGGCCGGAGTTATGGCCATCGTCGAAGGTCGGCTTGACCGCGTAGTTGCCGACCGGCTCGAGATTAGTCATGCCAACCTCGCGTTTGCCCACTTGCAGCACTTCCTGGCCCGGCCCGTGGCCCTTCACTTCCGCCGACGGCGAATACACGCGCAGCAGTTCGAAAGGAATATTGAAGCTCGCGCCATCGTCGAAAGCGATTTCGAGGTAGCGCGATTTGCTGTGGACGGTCAGGCCGGTAGGATTGCTCATTTCAGTTTCTCGATAATCGCCGCCCGCAAGGCCGGCAGCAAAGCCGCACGCGCCGCGATCGCCGCTGCGTCGTGCTCGCGCTGCTTCGCGCCCCAGGTCGGGTTCGGGAAGTGCGCATCGTCAGTGTAGCGCGGGATGACGTGCCAGTGCACGTGCGGCGTCATATTGCCGAAGCTGGCCACATTGATCTTGTGCGGCGCCAGGGTCGCCCGCTGCGCTTCTTCAACCGCCCACACGGTGCGCATGACATGGTCGCGCTCCGCCGGCGCCAGGTCGGTCATCTCGCGCACATGCCCGTGCCATACCACGCGGGTGAAGCCGGGATAGCCCGGCTCGTCCACCAGGATCACCGCCAGGCGCGCATCGCGCCATACCAGCACCTCAGCCGGCGGCGCGGCCAGCAGCTTGCACAGGTCGCAATGCGTCGTCATACCAGCACCCTTTCAATGCCGCCGTCATTGGCGCGCGCCACGTAATCCACCAGCCAGTTGTCGCCCAGCTTGTGCTTGGCGATTTCGATCACGATGTAATCGGCGGTGGTGCCCGAATCGTCGTTGTAGCGCGTCAGCCCCTGCATGCAGGACGGGCAGGAGGTCAGGATCTTGACGTCGCCCTTGAAGCCGTCGGCACGCAGCTTGTCCGCGCCCGCCACCATTTCCTGCTCCTTGCGGAAGCGGACCTGGGTCGAGATATCCGGACGGGCCGCGGCGAAGGTCCCCGACTCGCCGCAGCAGCGGTCGTTCTTCTCGATCTTCACATTGTCCACGGTGGACACCAGAGCGTTCACGGTCTTCAGCGGATCCTGCTGCTTCATCGGCGTATGGCAAGGGTCGTGGTACATGTAGCGGGTCCCTTCCACGCCTTCCAGCTTGACGCCCTTCTCCAGCAGGAACTCGTGGATATCCATGATGCGGCAGCCCGGGAAGATCTTCTCGAACTCGTAGGTCGCCAGCTGGTCGTAGCAGGTGCCGCAGGACACCACCACGGTCTTGATATCCAGGTAGTTCAGCGTATTGGCCATGCGGTGGAAGAGGACGCGGTTGTCCGTCATCATCTTCTCGGCCTTGTCGTATTCGCCCGCGCCGCGCTGCGGATAGCCGCAGCACAGGTAGCCCGGAGGCAGCACGGTCTGCACGCCCACTTCCCACAGCATGGCCTGCGTGGCCAGGCCGACCTGCGAGAACAGTCGCTCCGAACCGCAGCCCGGGAAGTAGAACACCGCCTCGGTATTGGCATTGGTCTTCTTCGGGTCGCGGATGATCGGGATCATCTTGTTGTCTTCGATGTCCAGCAGCGCGCGCGCGGTCTTCTTCGGCAGGTTGCCCGGCATCTTCTTGTTGACGAAGTGGATCACCTGCTCGCGCACGGCCGGCTTGCCGACCGTCGGCGGCGGCGCCTTGGTCTGCTTGCGCGCCACAGCCTTGAACACTTCGTGGCCCAGGCGCTGCGCCTTGTAGCCCCAGCCGATCATGGTCTGGCGCGTGGCCTGGATCGTGGCCGGATCCGATGCGTTCAGGAAGAACATGGCCGCGCGCTTGCCGGGATTGAAGGAGCGCTTGTCCATCTTGCGCAGCAGGTTACGCATATTCATCGACACGTCGCCGAAGTCGATATTCACCGGGCACGGCGTGGCGCACTTGTGGCACACGGTGCAGTGGTCGCTGACATCCTCGAACTCTTCCCAGTGACGGATCGAGATGCCGCGGCGGGTCTGCTCTTCGTACAGGAAGGCTTCGATCAGCGCCGAGGTGGCGAGGATCTTGTCGCGCGGCGAATACAGCAGGTTGGCGCGCGGCACATGGGTCGAGCACACCGGTTTGCACTTGCCGCAGCGCAGGCAGTCTTTCACGCTGTTGGCGATGTCGCCGATATCGCTTTGCTGCATGATCAGCGATTCGTGGCCCATCAGGCCGAAGGATGGCGTGTAGGCGTTCAGCAGGGTCGCTTCCATGCCCGGCAGGTTGAGCAGCTTGCCCTTGTTGAAGCGGCCTTCCGGGTCGACGCGTTTCTTGTACTCGCGGAATTCGCCGATCTCGTCTTCGGTCAGGAATTCCAGCTTGGTGATGCCGATGCCGTGCTCGCCCGAGATCACGCCGTTCAGCGAACGGGCCAGCTTCATGATGCGCGCCACGGCCTTGTGCGCGTCCTGCAGCATTTCGTAGTGGTCCGAGTTGACCGGCAGATTGGTGTGCACATTGCCGTCGCCCGCGTGCATGTGCAGCGCCACGAATACGCGGCCGTGCAGCACGCGCTTGTGGATCGCCTGCGCTTCGTCGAGGATCTGCTTGTAGGCGCCGCCGTTGAAGATCTGGCGCAGCTGGGCGCGGATTTCCTGCTTCCAGCTGATGCGCACGGTGCGGTCCTGCGCCACGTCGAACAGGGTCGCTTGCGGCTGGTGCTGCAGGCGCTCGTCCAGCGCGCCGGCCAGGTGATCCAGGCCCAGTGCCAGCAATTCTCCGCGCGCGTCGGCCAGCGGCTTGTCCAGGTTGGACAGGATAAAGGTCCAGCGCGCACGCACCTGGTCCACCAGGGCCAGCGCCTGCAACTGGCGGTCGCCCAGCATTTCCGCGTAGCCGACCTTGTCGTCGGTGGCATCGTCGCTCTTGCCGATCGGGAGCTTGTCGGCGCCGAGGAATTCGCGCAGTTCTTGCGCCAGCTGCAGCTTGTTCTTGATCGACAGCTCGATGTTGATGCGCTCGATGCCGTCGGTGTACTCGCCCATGCGGTTCAGCGGGATTACCACGTCTTCATTGATTTTGAAGGCGTTGGTGTGCTTTGCAATCGCGGCGGTGCGGGCGCGGTCCAGCCAGAATTTCTTGCGTGCTTCCGGGCTCACAGCCACGAAGCCCTCGCCGACGCGGGTGTTCGCCAGGCGCACCACTTCCGATGCGGCCAGCGCCACGGCATCTTCGTCGTCGCCGACGATATCGCCGAACAGCGCCATCTTCGGCAGCACGCCGCGCTTCGATTTGGTGGCATAGCCGACGGCGCGCAGGTAGCGCTCGTCCAGGTGCTCCAGGCCGGCCAGGCGGATGGTCTTGAACTGTTCGCCCTGCGCCGGCAAGCCGTCCAGATAATCCTTGATCTCCACGATCGACGGGATCGCATCGCGCGCCTGGCCGAAGAACTCGAGGCAGACGGTGCGGGTGAACTTCGGCATCTTGTGCAGGATCCAGCGCGCCGACGTGATCAGACCGTCGGTCCCCTCTTTCTGCACACCCGGCAGGCCGGCCAGGAATTTGTCGGTGACGTCCTTGCCCAGGCCTTCCTTGCGGAACTTGCGGCCTTCGATTTCCAGGATCTCGGTCCTGAACGGTTCGCCTTTCGACTCTCCGCGGCCGTTCGGATGGGTCCATTCCAGCTTGAAGCGCGCCAGCGGCGTGTCGTGGATCTTGGACAGATTGTGCTCCAGGCGCGTGACTTCCAGCCAGTCGCCGTTCGGGTCCACCATGCGCCACGAGGCCAGGTTGTCCAGCGCGGTCCCCCACAGCACGGCCTTCTTGCCGCCCGCATTCATGGCGATATTGCCGCCGATGCAGGAAGCGTGCGCCGACGTAGGGTCGACCGCGAACACGAAGCCCGCCTTTTCGGCCGCTTCGCTGACCTTGTTGGTGATGACGCCCGCTTCCGAATGCACGGTCGCGTACTCGCGCTCCAGGCCCGGCAGCACCTTCATTTCGACGGCGCCCAGCTTGAGCAGCTTTTCGGTGTTGATCACGGCCGACAACGGCGTCAGCGGAATGGCGCCGCCGGTATAGCCGGTGCCGCCGCCGCGCGGGATGATGGTCAGGCCAAGTTCGATACAGCCTTTCACCAGGCCGGCCATTTCATCTTCGCTATCCGGGGTCAGCACCACGAACGGGTATTCAACACGCCAGTCGGTGGCATCGGTCACGTGGCTGATGCGCTTCATGCCGTCGAAGCAGATATTGTGCTTCTCTGTGTATTTGCCCAGGACCTTCAACGTGCGCTTGCGCAGGTCGTAGGTCTGGCGGAATTCTTCGCCGAAGTCGGCCACCGCCTTGCTGGCGGCGCGCAGCAGCTTTTCCACGTTGCCGCTGCGCTTTTGCGTTTCCACATCTGCCGCGTCGACGGTGCTGCGGCGCTTGTCCACTTCCGACAGGCGGTGGTGCAGCGCGTCGATCAGGGCCTGGCGGCGCTTCGGGTTATCCAGCAGATCGTCCTGCAGGTAGGGATTGCGGCGCACCACCCAGATATCGCCCAGCACTTCGTACAGCATGCGTGCGGAGCGACCGGTCTGGCGCGACGCCCGCAATTCATCCAGCAGCACCCAGGATTCTTCGCCCAGCAGGCGGATCACAATTTCGCGATCGGAGAAGGAGGTGTAGTTATAAGGAATTTCCCGCAAGCGGGTGTGGGCGTGACCATCTGGCGATTCGGCGAGCAGTGCCTGGATTTGTGCTGGTGCGTTCATTATGCGTGGACGGGGGGGCTGACGCTAGGACAGAACATTCTATCTTATTGCGGCGCACAAGATGGAAACAGCCTTAGAGGGTGAGCGGGTTCCGTTAACGTCAATCAACAAAACATTATTTCGCCGAAAATAAGGCCAACCGTTGTTAGTTTGCGCGGAAAAGCCTGATCAAACCTGAAATTTTGCAGCACTGCTGCTATGCGGAATCTTTTGATCCCTCTCGCCCTGGGCGGGCATCACCCGCCCAGGGCGTGGGCCAGCGAGCGCCAGAACCCATCCGGTACATACAGCAACATTAACGTCATGCACAGGTAGCGCGCCAGCTTGCCGATTGCCATGTACATGGTGGCCGGCCAGAAGGGCAGCTTGAGCCAGCCGCCCAGCGTGCACAGGGGGTCGCCGATGCCCGGCACCCAGGACAGCAGCATGGTCTTGGCCCCGTGGTGGGCCAGCCAGCCGAACCAGCGGCTGGAGCGTTCCTTGGCAAAGGCGTTCTTGGCGTAGTACCCGAGCCAGTAGTCGACGACCCCGCCCAAGGTATTGCCCAGGGTGGCGACGGCAATGGCCGGCCAGAACAGTTCAGGATTGGCTTTGCAGACGGCGAAGACGGCGGGTTCCGAGCCCAGGGGCAATAGGGTGGCAGAGACGAAACTGATGATAAAGAGCGAGGTCAGTCCCACTTCCGGCGCTGCCAGAAGGTTCAGCAGTCCGTGAATAGCGTTTTCAATCATGACTCAATTATAATCATCCATACCAAGCTTAAAGCACGTTAGACATCCTGCCACCCGCATACCCGCATGGCAGGCGTGCGCCCCCTTCGGTTACCCGCCGTTGACAGTCTTTGCACCAATCCTTTTCCTTTGCAAATCATGACTATCGACTACCTGAAGAAAATCCTGACCTCCCGCGTCTACGACGTGGCCCATGAATCCCCGCTTGAACTGGCGCCCATTCTCTCGCAGCGGATCGGCAACCAGATTTACTTCAAGCGCGAAGACATGCAGGACGTCTTTAGCTTCAAGGTACGCGGCGCTTACAACAAGATGGCGAATCTGAGCGACGCGCAATTGAAGCGCGGCGTCATTTGCGCCTCGGCCGGCAACCACGCGCAGGGCGTAGCCCTGTCCGCAGCCAGACTCGGTTGCCGCGCCCTCATCGTCATGCCGGCCACCACCCCGCTTCTGAAGATCGAATCCGTGCGCCGCCGCGGCGGCCAGAGCGTGGAAGTGGTGCTGCACGGCGAGTCCTATACCGATGCATACAACCACGCCCTGCAGCTTGAAAAAGAGCAGAAGCTGACCTTCGTCCACCCCTTCGACGATCCGGAAGTGATCGCCGGCCAGGGCACGATTGCCATGGAAATCCTGCGCCAGCATTCGGGCCCGATCCACGCCATCTTCGTTCCGATCGGCGGCGGCGGCCTGATTGCCGGTGTCGCAACCTATGTGAAGCAGTTGCGCCCGGATATCAAGGTCATCGGCGTACAAACCATGGATTCGGACGCGATGGGCCGCTCGCTCAAGGCGGGCGAGCGCGTGACGCTGTCCGATGTCGGCCTGTTCGCCGACGGCACCGCGGTGCGCCTGGTGGGCGAAGAAACCTTCCGCCTGGCAAAGCAGTTTGTCGACGAGGTGATCGTGGTCGATACCGATGCGATCTGCGCCGCGATCAAGGATGTCTTCACCGATACGCGTTCCATCCTGGAGCCTTCCGGCGCGCTGGCCGTCGCCGGCGCCAAGGCTTATGTGGAGCGCGCGGAGATGGGCAAGTACCCGATTACGGGCGAGACGCTGGTGACCGTTTGCAGCGGCGCCAATATGAACTTCGACCGCCTGCGCTTTGTGGCGGAGCGCGCGGAGCTGGGCGAATCGCGCGAAGCCGTATTTGCGGTGACCATTCCGGAACAGCGCGGCAGCTTCAAGCGCTTCTGCAGCCTGGTGGGGCCGCGCAATGTGACCGAGTTCAACTACCGCATCAGCGACAAGGAGCAGGCCCACGTGTTCGTCGGCGTGCAGATTGCCGACCGCAGCGAGTCGTCGGCGATCGCGCGGCGTTTTGAGGAAAATGATTTCCGGACGCTGGACTTGACTCACGATGAATTGGCCAAGTCGCACCTGCGCCACCTGGTGGGCGGCAAGAGCGAGCTGGCGAAGGATGAGTTGCTGTACCGCTTTGAATTCCCCGAGCGCCCGGGGGCGCTGATGCGCTTCCTCGATTCGATGGAGCCGGAATGGAATATCTCCTTGTGCCACTACCGCTCGCAGGGCGGCGATGTGGGGCGGATCCTGATCGGCTTGCAGGTGCCGCCGCAGGATGCCGAGAAGTTCATGCAGTTCCTGACGACCTTGGGCTATCGCTATTGGGATGAGTCGCAGAATCCGGTATATAAGCTGTTTCTTTAAAACCGGTAAACCAGGGCCGGACCCAAGGGTCTGACCCTGTCTGATCAACGGGCAACGGTGCTGGTCATGCGCTGTTGGGCAGCGCCGAGCCCCGCCGGGGCTGACCCCGAATGACCGGTTTTTGTTAAACTGGCAGACTGTTTCGCAAATTACGTCCGCCATGAACCTCCCAGAACACTCCCCCCTCGGCAAAACCTCCGCCTACCGCAGCGACTACGCGCCGGAACTTCTGTTCCCAATCCCGCGCCAGGGCAAGCGTGACGAGTTGGGCCTGCAAGGTACCCTGCCGTTCTTCGGCGTGGACATCTGGAACGGCTACGAGCTCTCCTGGCTGAACATGCGCGGCAAGCCGCAAGTGGCGGTGGCGCGCTTCACCATCCCCGCCGATTCGCCCAACTTGATCGAATCCAAATCTTTCAAGCTTTACCTCAATTCCTTCAACCAGACCCGATTGGCCGGCCCGGACGCCCTCAAAATCCTGCTGCAGCAGGATTTATCGGCCGCCGCCGGCGCCAGCGTGCATGTGACCCTGACCATGCAGGAAGATTTCGGTAAGCTGGCAATGGGGGAGCTGGAGGGCCAGCTGCTGGACCGCCTGGACATCGATGTCGACAACTATTCCCCGCAGCCGGAAACCCTGAAAGCCAATTTCGATGAACTGCCAGTAGAGGAGACCCTCGTCTCGCATCTGCTGAAATCGAACTGCCTGGTGACCGGCCAGCCGGACTGGGGCAGCGTGCAGATCAGCTATTACGGTCCGCAGATCGACCAGGAGAGTTTGCTCAAGTACCTGATCGGTTTCCGGGAGCATAATGAGTTCCACGAGCAATGTGTGGAGCGCATCTTCACCGACATCCTGCACCAGTGCAAGCCTCAACATTTGACGGTCTATGCCCGCTATACCCGGAGGGGCGGACTGGATATCAATCCATGGCGCACCAATTTCACGAGTGCGCAGCGGCCATCGAATTTGCGCAACGCCCGCCAGTAAAGGATTTTCCATGTGGAAACATTGCATGAATTTCGAGTTACACAGCTGAGAAACAGGCCTATAATGCGCTCGCACTAGCACATAATGTCGCGTCATGAATAACCTGAGCAAAATCCTTTCGCTAGAGAACGTCCAGCTTGATCTGGAAGTCTCCAGCAAAAAGCGCGCTTTCGAGCAAGCCGGCCTCATCTTTGAGAACAACTGCGGCATTGCCCGATCCACCGTATCGGACAACCTGTTCGCGCGTGAACGGCTGGGCTCCACCGGCCTGGGTCACGGCGTGGCGGTGCCGCACGGGCGCATCAAGGGTTCCAAGAGCCTGAAGGCGCCGCTGGCCGCCTTCGTCCGCCTGGCCGAGCCGATTCCTTTCGAATCGCCGGACGGCAAACCGGTGAACCTGCTGTTTTTCCTGCTCATTCCCGACCACGTGACGCAGCAGCACCTCGAAATCCTGTCCGAGATCGCGGAAATGTTCTCGGACGACGCCTTCCGCCAGGCCCTGACGGAAGACCCGGACCCGAAGTCGGTCTACAGCCGCATCGTCAACTGGCAGCCTAGCCTGCAAGCGGCGGGTTGAACATGCTGCAAACGCCGCTGACGATCCAGAGACTGTACGACGACAATCGCGAAACCCTGCAGCTGGGCTGGTTCGCCGGTTTTCCCGGCGGCGAGCGGCTGATCTCCGGCGATGTGGCATCGGCGGCCGACCAGGTCGGCCACCTGAATACCATTCACCCCGGCCGCATCCAGGTATTCGGCCACCAGGAAATCAATTACTACCAGCGCCTCAAATCGCTGACGCGCGCCCATGTGATCGGCGAGCTGATTGCGGGCGGCCCGCCGGCGCTGATCATCGCGCAAGGCCTGGAGACGCCGCCCGACATCCTGGCGATCTGCGACGAAAAGAATATCCCGTTGTTCTCCACGCCGCTGCCGGCGGCGCAGGTGATCGACTTCCTGCGCGTCTACCTGTCCAAGAAACTGGCGCAGCGCATCATCATGCACGGCGTGTTCATGGACGTGCTGGGCGTGGGCGTGCTGATTACCGGCGACTCCGGCCTCGGCAAATCCGAGCTGGGACTTGAATTGATTTCACGTTCGCACGGCCTGGTGGCCGACGACGCGGTGGAGTTCGCCCGCATCGCGCCCAATATGATCGAAGGCCGCTGCCCGCCGCTGCTGCAAAACCTGCTGGAAGTGCGCGGCCTGGGCCTGCTCGATATCAAGGCGATCTTCGGCGAGACCGCCGTGCGCCGCAAAATGCGCCTGAAGCTGATCGTGCACCTGGTGCGCCGCTCGGCGCTGGAGGAGGAAGTGGAACGCCTGCCGTTCCAGTTCCCGACCGAAGACGTGCTCGGGCTGCCCATCCGCAAGGTCGTGATTCCCGTGGCGGCCGGCCGCAACATCGCGGTGCTGCTGGAGGCGGCGGTACGCAACACCATCTTGCAATTGCGCGGCATCGACACGCTGCAGGAATTCATGGAGCGCCAACGCCAGGCAATGTCCGGTGACTGATACGGACTAATGGTACTATCGGTCATATGCGAATCGTCCTCATTACCGGGATTTCCGGCTCCGGCAAATCCGTTGCGCTGAACGTGCTCGAAGACACCGGCTACTACTGTGTCGACAACCTGCCCCCCGCGCTGCTGCCCGACCTGGTTGAGCGCCTTGCCGTTGAGGGCACCGATGCGCTGGCAGTGGCGGTCGACGCGCGCAGCGCCTCCAGCCTTGCCAACCTGCCGGGCGAATTCCGCAAGCTGAAGGAAGACGGGCACGAAGTCAAAGTGATTTTCCTCACCGCGAACACCCATTCGCTGGTGGCGCGCTTTTCCGAAACACGCCGCAGCCATCCGCTGTCGCACGAGATTCGACCGGGCCAGAACCCTACGGCACGCCGCACGCTGATTGAAAGCATCGCCGAAGAACGCGAGCGCCTGTCGGCCATCCAGCAGCTTGGCCACGTGATCGACACGTCGGAAATGAGCGCCAACAAGCTGCGCGCATGGATCAAGGACCTGGTGCAAAGCGAGAACGCGCCGTTGACGCTGCTGTTCGAATCCTTCGCATTCAAGCTCGGCGTGCCGCTCGACGCGGACTTCGTGTTCGACGTGCGCGCCATCCCGAATCCTTATTACGACCTCGCACTGCGCCCATTGAACGGACGCGATGCCCCGGTGATCGCCTTCCTCGATGCGCAGGAAAGCGCCGAAGAGATGTTCCAGGATATCAAAGGCTTCGTCAGCAAATGGCTGCCGCATTTCAAGCGCGACAACCGTTCCTACTTGACGGTGGCCGTTGGGTGCACCGGCGGCCAGCATCGCTCGGTGTATATGGCCGAACGCCTGGCCAGGCACTTCGCTCCAGCCGAAACCGTGGTGCTGCGCCATCGCGAACAATCCTGAAGCGGCTCACTCCAGGCGCAGCTGCCAATAGCTGACGTCGATCCAGCGGCCGAACTTGCGGCCGACTTCCTTGAACGCGCCGACCGGCTGGAAGCCCATCTTCCGATGCAGGCCGACGCTGGCATCGTTCGGCAATGCCACGCCGCCGATCACCAGGTGCACGCCGCTCTGGCGCAACAGTTCGAACAGGTGCTGGTACAGCTTGCGTGCCAAACCCCGACCGCGCGCTTCCTGCTGCAGGTAGATCGAACTCTCGACCGAAAAGCGATAGGCGGAACGTTCCTTCCATTTGCTGGCATAGGCATAGCCGAGGACTTTGCCGTCCTGCTCGATGACCAGCCAGGGCAGCTTGGACGAAATCACTTTGGCGATGCGGACGGCCATCACATCGGCGCCGACTTCCGCTTCTTCAAACGTGATCGTGCTGCTTGCAACGTAGTGGTTGTAGATGGCCGCGATGGCGGCGGCGTCGGCCGGATGGGCTGAGCGGATGAGGGTCATGGGCGCTTGGGTAAAGTGAATGACCCAAGCTGTTCAGCAAGATGCGGGCCAGCCGCCGGCCGGCCCTGTGCACCAAATTAATCCAACCAGTGCACCACTTCGATCGTATGCTGGTCCGGATCGGTGATCATCGTTCCAAAATAGCGCTCGTTGACATCGGGGCGCAGGCCCGGCTTGCGCAGCGATGCCGCGCCCTGCGCCATGGCATTGGCGTGGAAGGCATGCGTCGCCAGCTGCGACGATGCCCTGATGGCGATATGCCCGCGCTGACCCACCAGGGGCGCATCGCCCTGCGCCGGGTAGATTGCGAAGGCCCAATGGCCGTCGGCGCCGAAAATGGCCTGTCCTTCATCCTGGTGCTGCACGCTGTAGCCCAGGGGCTCCAGGCAGGCTTTGTAGAACGCCACAGCGCGCGGCAGGTCGCGGGTGGCGATGGATACGTGGTCAATCATGATGCGCTCCTTTCAAACAGCGAGTGGTCATCATATGTTGACGCCGCGAAACGATTTCCCGAATTAACCGAAGGCAGCGGGAAATTTTCCCACGCCGTGCTAGCATCGACTCCATGCCATGGATCACGCCTTAGCGAATGCCCACATTCACCATCCGCACCGAACTGGCGGTCACGCCGGAAGCGTTCTGGCGCCGCATGTCCATGAACGCCGTCAATGCCGAACTGCGGCCGCTGGTGAGCATGACCGCCCCGGCGGCATGGAGGAATTGTCCAGTGGAGCAGTGGGCTGCCGGCCCGGTCTTGTTCCGCAGTGTGATCCTGCTGTTCGGGCTCATCCCGGTCGATGTGCACTCGCTGCGGCTGGCCCAGATCATTCCCGCGCGCGGCTTCCTGGAACGTTCCCACTCGTGGTGCAACAAGGTTTGGCAACACGAACGCACCACCGAACGCAGCGACGCCGGCTGCGTGGTCACCGATACGCTTACGGTACAAGGCCGGATTCCTTTCCTCGCGGCGCTGCTCATGCCGATGTACCGCGCTGTCTTCCGCCACCGCCACCATCGCCTGAAAGCGATGTATGGCCACGTTCCTTTCGAGCCCTGATCAGATGACCCGTCCTCGCCGATACCGAACTCGGTAGCAACAAACATTCTGTTGCAATCAAAATTACTGCAGACTGGATTTTTTGATCTATTATCTGCTTATGGCGATCTCACTACTTCTTGCTGCGGCGCTGGGCGCTGCACCTCCGGAGCCGGATCCAATCTGGCGTTGCACGGCCGCACACTACGGCGCCTTCGTGTCGCCTTCGGGCACCCGCGAAAAGTGGCCGACGGTGCCCAAGCTGCCGGAAAGCTTGCGCGACACGCGGCATATCGCGCTCAATTCGCCGGGCATGCTGCCTGGCGGCCGGGCGCACATGATGTACGTCGATAGCGCCGCCAAGGTTGTCTATATCCTCCAGACTTCGGGGCCTGCCGACAGCGAAGTTGTATTCGGGCCTTTGCCGCCTGTCGACTGCCCGAAAGAATAGTGGGCAGGCTGCGCGCCTGCCTGTTGGTAGCCGCGGGGCTGGCGGTGCTATGGCTCGTCACCGAGTTCCTGGCGCGCTGGCTTGGCACACATCGCAAGCTGACCTTCCTGGCCGTCATGCTGTGCACATCGGGACTGCTGTCCGTGATTATTGCCCTGCAAAAGCGCACGCTGCGCAGCCGCCTGCTTCAGATGCCGGAGCAGGAACGGAAGGCCCTCGCGCGCATTTCCGATGACGTGAAATTTGCCTTGCCCAAGGCGGGCGTAGCGCAGGTCAGAAATACTGTCATTGCGGGCAAGATCCTGGTCAATGGTCCGCTCCTGCCTTTGATGCTGGGGCCTTTCCTCATCATGCAAACCTGCTTCGCGATCGAGCCGCCGCTTCCGCAATTCCTTGCGCTTGGCGCCGGTTTTACGGCGGCCTGGCTTTGGTGGTCGGTCTCGGTTTACCATTGGCGGCGCTGGGCCCGGTCGCGCGGCATGTCGGCCGCTGAAGTGCAGTACCACGGCGAAGGGGCCAACCTGCTTTGGCCGCGCGGGCATTTTTTCGAACGTACGGAATGGAAACACAGAAATTGAAGAAATTGAGCCCGTTGCAGTCATTCATCCTGGCGATAGGATTCGCATGCGTCTGGTTCTTGGGCGTCATGCTCACCCTGCAAGGCCAGGAGCCGCGACCGCTCATGCATATCGTCATTTTGCTGGTGCCGCTGCTTGGATGCGGCGCTATCCAGTTCAGGGCCGGCCGCAATACGCCGCTCACCCCGGCGCGCAGGGTAATACAAATCTGCGTCGCCGCCATCCTGGCTCCAGTTCTCGCAACCGCGCTCATCTGGTTTGTTTTGTTTGTCGTCTTCGGACATAGCGAGTAATCGAACGTGCCCACCATCATTACCCATGCCGCGATTCCGCTGGCGATCGGCGTCACGCTCGGCCCAACGAGGATTTCAACTCGGCTGCTATTGGCCGGCATGTTTGCGGCGATGGCGCCGGACATGGACGTCGTCGCCTTCAAGCTCGGCATCGCTTACGCGGACCAATTCGGCCATCGCGGCGCCTCGCATTCCATCGCTTTTGCGCTGGCTTTGGGCGGACTGGCGGCACTGCTTGCGCCGTGGCTGCGCGCGAAACGCTGGGTCGCCTGGGCCTTTATTTCCACCGCCTGCGTCTCCCATCCCCTGCTGGATATGTGCACCACCGGCGGCCTGGGCGCGGCCTTGCTTTGGCCATTCTCGGACCAGCGCCTGTTCTTTTCCACCCAGGTCATCCGCGTGTCGCCGCTGACGGTGCAGCGCTTCCTGAGCCCCGCCGGCCTGGCGGTCATCAAATCGGAGATGATGTGGGTCTGGCTGCCGTGTATCGCCCTGATGCTTGCAGCGCTTGCAGCGCGTCGAGCAGCCAGGACGCCGGCTGCCGGCTAACGGCCAGCGTCTACAGCGTCAGCTTGGTCTCGAACTTCGAGCAGTTCATCGCGAACAGGCTCTTGACGTTGATGACGTTGTGGTGGGAGGTGAAGACGCGGCGCGTAAAGGCGCTGTATTCCTCCATCGATTCCACCGTAACAATCAGGTGGAAATCGAACTCGCCGGCGACTTCGTAGCAGGACATGACCTCAGGGACCGCGCGCATGCGCTGTTCGAATTGCTTGAGGATGTCGGTGTTCTGCTTTTCCAGTTCGACCGAGACGAACACGGTCAGCGGCCGCCCGGCCGCCACGCGGTCCACCAGCGCCACAGCCTTCACCAGCACGCCGTCGTTGCGCAGCCTTTCGATGCGGCGCTGGCAGGTGGCGACCGATGAATGCACGCGCTCCGCAATTTCGCGCAGGGGGGTGCTGGCATCCTCCTGCAGGATATTCAGGATGCCGCGGTCGATCCGGTCCAGATCCCTCATGCGAGATGGCGCAGCGGATGGGCCCAGGCCGGCCAGCACGGCTCGAAGAAGCGCGCCACCATGTCGGGCGTGACCTCGGGCAGCGCAGCGGGATTCCATTTCGGCTGGTTGTCCTTGTCGATCACCAGCGCGCGCACGCCTTCGAAAATCTCGCCGTGTTCGAAATTGCGGCGCACCAGGTTGCGCTCCATGCGCAGGCAATCGGACACGCCGAGGGACGCGCCGCGCTTCAGCAGTTCATGGGTCACGCACATCATCAGCGGTGAGCGCAGCTCCATCGCCTTGAGCGACTTCTGCGCGAAGGGATGGCTGTCGCCGCGCAGCGATTCCATGATGGCCGGCACCGAGCCCGCCGCGAAATGGCGGTCGATCAGGGCGCGCTGCGCCTCCAGTTCGCTGTCGCCGGCGAACGCGTTGTACGGGCCGGCAAAGACGGCAATCGCATCGCGCAGCGCCTTGCCGGGCGTGGCTTCGACCAGTGCGGTCAGCGCCGCCAGTTCGCTTTCCGGCACGAAGTAGTCGGCCAGGTCGAGGTAGAGCGCGTCGGCCGCGCCCACCGTCAGGCCGGTCAGGCCAAGCCACATGCCCAGCTGCCCCGGCGCATGCGACAGGAAGTGGCTGCCGCCGACATCGGGGAACAAGCCGATATTCACTTCCGGCATGGCCATCTTGGTGCGGCCGGTGACGACGCGCACGCCGCAGTCCGGGCCGCCCTGGGCGATGCCCATGCCGCCGCCCATCACCACGCCGTCCATCAGGGCCACGTAAGGCTTGGGATAGAAATGGATCAAATGGTTCAGCGCATATTCCTCGCTGAAGAAGTCTTCCAGCAGCGCGCTGTCGCCTTGCGTATTGGCGCGGCCGACGTCGTAGAAGAAACGGATATCGCCGCCGGCGCACAGCGCGCGTTCGCTGGTGCTGCGCACCACGACGGCAGCCACCGAGGCATCGTCGCGCCATGCCAGCAGGGCCTGCGTCATCGCACGCACCATGCCGAGCGAAAGGGAGTTGAGTGCCTTGGGGCGGTCCAGCGTGATGAAGCCGGTGCCGTTCGAGAGTTGGATTTGGACGTGTTCGCTCATGCAAATATTCTAACGCAGACGCCACGCAAACAGCGGACGCAAAAAAGGGCGCCAATTGCGCCCTTAGGTGTGCTGCACGGCCATTCCTTTACATGGCGGTGGGGGGTGCCTCGTACGTATCCGGGAGATGCTTGATGGCCGCATGATTGTGGTTCTGCACACGGTCTTTGTACTTCATGACCTGGCGATCCAGTTTATCAATCAGGGTGTCGATGGCGGCGTAGAGATCTTGCGACAGGCTTTCGACGTACACAGTTTTGCCAGACATGCGCAGGTTAATTTCCGCTTTCTGGCGTTTCTCTTTCTCGGTGAGGTTATCTACAGTCAGGATGACAGCAATATCGATTACTTGATCGAAATGGCGCTTGACTCGTTCCAGCTTGTTCTGCACGTACTCGCGGATGGCTGGGGTCACTTCGACATGATGTCCACTGATGGTGAGATTCATACACACTCCTAAAGATGATGTCGCTCTCGAGTTCGTGCATGCCAATGGCGCGCAGAGGAACCCATTCACTACAAAGATTTGCGGAGGCTTACCGGAGGGATTTTCAACGCTTCGCGATATTTGGCAACAGTCCGTCGCGCAATTACCATGCCTTGTTCACCGAGCATGTCCGCAATCTTACTGTCAGATAAAGGATTTTTCGGGTCTTCTGCTCCTGTCAATTGCACGATCAGTGCCCGTATCGCAGTCGACGAAGCTTCACCCCCAGCTTCGGTGGCGACGTGGCTACCAAAGAAATATTTCAACTCAAACATGCCATGTGGGGTGAGCATATATTTTTGAGTTGTTACGCGAGAAATAGTGCTCTCGTGTAGTCCCAGTGTATCAGCTATTTCACGCAACACAAGGGGGCGCATGGCCACGGCGCCGTGGCTGAAAAAGTTCTTTTGTCTTTCTACTATCGCTTCGGCGACGCGCAGGATCGTGTCGAAGCGCTGGCGCATATTCTTGATCAGCCACTTGGCTTCCTGCAGTTGGCCGTTCATCTGCGACTCGCTCTTGCCCTGCTTGAGCAGGTTGGCGTACAGCGCATTCACGCGCAGGCGCGGCACCACATCATTGTTCAGCATGACCAGCCAGCCGCCGCGCCCCTTCTTCACGATCACGTCCGGCACCACGTAGTCCGAATCGCCGCAGGAAAATTCGGCGCCCGGGTGCGGATTGCACTGGCGGATCACCGCCTGCGCTTCGCGCAAGTCTTCATCATCGCAGTCGAGCGCTTTTTTCAGCTTGGTGAATTCGCGCTGGGCGAACCAGGCCAGGTGCTTCTCGACGATGGTGAGCGCCATGCGGCGCGTCACCAGCGGCACGGCGGGCATGCGCCGGATCTGCAGCGCCAGGCATTCGCCGGCATTGCGCGCGCCGACGCCGGCCGGGTCGAAGCTTTGCAGCAGTACCAGGCTGCAGCGCAGCTCGTCCAGTTCGATTTCCAGTTCCGGCGGCAGGCGCTCGTGGATTTCCTCCAGCGGCTCTTCCAGGTAGCCGTTGTCGTCCAGCGCATCGATGATCAGTTCCATCAGGGCGCGGTCGCGCGGCTCCTGCACCGTCACGCGCATCTGCTCCAGCAGGTGCTCGCGCAGAGTGCAGCCGGAGGCTTCCAGCTGCGGGCGGCTGTCTTCGTCGTCGGCGGATTTACCGGCGCTGCTGGCGCTCCAGTCGGCGTCGTCGCTGCTGTTGATGCTTTCGCCGTCGCCGCTTTCATAACTCTCGCCTTCAGCCGCGGCCGGGGCATCGGCGCCCTCGGCCGGCCCGCTTTCCGGCGTGGCCGGTGCGGCGGCTTCGCTGCCATTGCCGTTGACCTGGCTGATGGCGCCATCGGCCAGCAGGCGTACCGAGTGGTCGAGCGGATCATCGAGCCGCTCCAGCATCGGGTTGTCGCCCAGCAGCTGTTCCAACTCCTGGTGCAGCTCCAGCGTCGAGAGCTGCAGCAGGCGGATGGATTGTTGCAGCTGCGGCGTCAGCGCCAGGTGTTGCGAGGTTCGCAGTTGCAGTGTTTGTTTCATGGCCCTCGCTTACATGCGGAAGTGTTCGCCGAGATAGACGCGGCGTACGGATTCGTTGGCAATGATGTCGTCCGGGCGGCCCGAGGCCAGCACCGCGCCTTGGTTGATGATATAGGCGCGGTCGCAGATGCCGAGGGTCTCACGCACATTATGGTCGGTGATCAGCACACCGATATTGCGCTCCTTCAGGAATCGTACGATGCGTTGGATTTCGATCACGGCGATCGGATCGACGCCGGCGAAGGGCTCATCCAGCAGGACAAAGCGCGGGTTGGTCGCCAGGGCGCGGGCGATCTCGACACGGCGCCGCTCGCCGCCGGACAGCGACAGGGCCTGGTTTTCGCGCAGCTTTTCAATCTGCAAGTCGGCCAGCAGCGCTTCCAGGCGCTGCTCGATTTCCGCCTTCGACAGCGCCTTGCCGTTGACGCGCTGGATTTCCAGCACGGCGCGGATATTTTCTTCCACCGTCAGCTTGCGGAACACCGAAGCTTCCTGCGGCAGGTAGGACAGTCCCAGCGTGGCGCGCTTGTGGATCGGCAGGCTGGAAACGTCGGTGCCGCCGATATCGATGGTGCCGGCATCGGAGGCCACCAGGCCCACAATCATGTAGAACGAGGTGGTCTTGCCGGCGCCGTTCGGGCCGAGCAGGCCGACCACCTCGCCGCAATCGACTTGCAGCGACACATCGTGCACCACCTGGCGCTTGCCATAGGTCTTCTGGAGGCCGCGCACGACCAGCGTGCTGGCGCAGGTATTTGCTTGCATTCTTACTTTTTCTCCGGAGTGGCCGCTGGCGTGGCAGGCGGCGTGGCTGGCGCAGCAGGCGGTTCGGTGCGCGATGGCTGGATCACCATGGTGCCGCGGCCGCCGCCCGGCTTGCTCTCGCCGGTCGTGGTATTGCGCACGCTGAAGAATTCCTTGCGGCTGTCGTAGGAAATGAACTCGCCCTGCACTTCATCGTTCTGCTTGCCGCCTTCCAGCCGGCGGATCGAGGCTTTGCTGAACATCTTCACCAGCTCGGCCTGTTCCTCGTATTCGATGCGCTCGGCATCGCCCTCGACCCACTGGTCGCCGGCGCCGTCGCGCTTCTGGCGGAAGGTGGCTTTCTTGTCGCCGCCGAACAGGGTCACCTGCTGGAAGCCGTCCGGGGTCTGTTTCACATAGGCCCGTTCGGCCGTCATGGTCAGGGTGCCGCGCGTCAGCTTCACGCCGCCCAGCAGGATGGTGATCTGCTTGACGTCGTCGATATCCATCGAGCCGTAGTTGATGACAGTCGGTTTGTAAGAGTCGGCCTTTTCGGCCAGCGCCGGCGCCGCTGCAACCAGCAGCAAGGCGGCCGACAGGAATAGTCGTTTCATGGTCGTTCCTTTGTTATTGGGCCTTCGGCGGCAGCACCAGCGTGCCGGCGCCTTCCAGGTGCATTTCGCGCGTCGCATTATTGGCGCGCATGCTGTTGGCCGAGGCGGTCGTATCGCCCACCTTCATCTTTACCGGCTGGTCGGTTTCCATGCGGTCCTCATCGGGGAAGATCACCAGCTTTTCCGTCGCCATGTGCAGCGATCGCGCGCCCGGCGCCGCAGCGCGGTCGATGGTCACCGTGCCGTTCAGGGTCACACGGCTGTTGGCGTCTTCCACGCGCGCCGTGCTGGCCACGATGTCCATCGGCGGCTTGTCGCTGGCCAGGCTGTGCACGCGCGGCTTGTCGATCTCGGACGAATCGTCGACCGGACGGTGGGTCAGCTTGTCGCCGGCGATAATGTAGCTTGGCTTGCCATCCTTCGTCATGCGCACGAAGGAGAAATTCTCGACGATGTAGTCAGGCTCGTTCATCCGCATATCGGCCTGCATCTGCTCGCCCGCCCGGTTCAGCAGTTCGAGCAGGTAGAAGCTGCCGAGCGCCGCCAGCAGCACGAATACCATGCCGATCGAAAGGCGGAAGCGGTGGGCTATCCTCTGGTTGCGCATTGCTTGGTCCTTTTACGCCATGAACTGCGCCATGACGCGCTCGTAGCTGCCTTGCGCGTGCAGCACGAATTCGCAGGCTTCGCGCACCGCGCCGCGGCCGCCGGCCGCGCCGGTGATGTAGTGCGCGTGCCGCTGCGCTTCCTTGCGGCCGTTCGGTACGCTCACCGCAAAGCCTACGCGGCGCAGCAGCGGCAGGTCCACCACGTCGTCGCCGATAAAGGCGACCTGCTCTTCGGCCAGTCCCAGCTCATTGAGCAGGGCCTTGAACGGGGTCAGCTTGTCGTGTCCGCCCTGGTGCACGTAGTCGATGCCCAGGTCCTTGGCGCGCGCGTTGGTGATGGCGGTGATGCGCGCGCTGATGATGGCGGTCTTCACACCCGACTCCTGCAGCAGCTTGATGCCCAGGCCGTCGTGCACATTGAAAGTCTTCATCAGTTCACCCTGCGCGCCGTAACTCAGGCTGCCGTCCGTCAGCACGCCGTCCACATCGAAAATGAACAGGCGCACCTTGGCGGCGCGGGCGACCAGGTCTGCATGGTTGGGCGTCATCAGATCACCTTGGCGCGCGTCAGGTCGTGGATATGCAGGGCGCCAATCAGGGTACCGTCGGTGTCCACCACCAGCATCTGGTTGATGCGGAATTCCTCCATCACCGCCACGGCGTCGACCGCCAGCTGGTCGGGGCCGATGGTGCGCGGGTTCAGGTGCATCACGTCCTTGATGACGACCTTGGTGAAGTCCTGCACCTTCTCGATCATGCGGCGCAGATCGCCGTCGGTGAACACGCCGACCGGCTTGTTGCCGGCATCGACGATGGCCGTCATGCCCATGCCCTTCTGGGTAATTTCCAGCAGCGCGTCCGGCAGGCGGGTTTCCAGGCCCACGGCCGGCACGGCGCCGTCCTTGCGCATCACATCGCGCACATGGGTCAGCAGGCGGCGGCCCAGGGCGCCGCCCGGGTGCGAGCGGGCGAAATCTTCTTCCTTGAAGCCGCGCAGGTCCAGCAGCGCCACCGCGATCGCGTCGCCCAGCGCCAGCGTGACGGTGGTGGAGGCGGTCGGCGCCAGGTTCATCGGGCAGGCTTCCTTGGCCACCGACACGTCCAGGTGCACGTCGGCCAGGCGGGCCAGGCTCGACGCCGGCTTGCCGGTCATGGCGATCACGTGGCCGCCCATGCGCTTGACCACCGGCAGGATGGCCATCAGTTCGGCCGCTTCGCCGGAATAGGAAATCGCGATCACCACGTCTTCCGGGGTCACCATGCCCAGGTCGCCGTGCGCGGCTTCGGCCGGATGCACGAACAGCGCCGGGGTGCCGGTCGATGCCAGGGTGGCTGCAATCTTGCGGCCGATATGGCCGGACTTGCCGATGCCCGAGACTACAACGCGGCCTTTACATTGCAGCAACAAGGAAACCGCCTGCCCCACCGTCTCGTCGGTCGCCAGGCGCGCATGCAACGCAGCCAGGGCGTCCGTCTCGATCTGCAAGGCTTCGCGCGCCAGTTCCAGGGCCCGGCTTGCGGTCTTGGCATCAAAAGATTTCAGCATTGTTTTTTCATGGGTTACACTCATGCCCGAAGTATAGCCGAATTAAATAAGCAAAAAACTTGCCACACAAAACAACAACGGATGTTCACCCCCCTTGAACTGACCCTCCTCCTCCTGGGCAGCGCCGTCCTCGGCGTGGTCGCCTTCCGTATGTTGCACCTGCCGCCGATGCTCGGCTACCTGGCCGTCGGCATCCTGCTTGGCCCGCACGCCATGGGCCTGGCCGAACAAAGCCACGCCACCGAGCTGCTGGGCGAATTCGGCGTGGTGTTCCTGATGTTCTCGATCGGGCTGGAATTCTCCCTGCCCAAGCTGATGGCCATGCGCTCGATCGTGTTCGGGCTGGGCATGGCGCAGGTGGTGCTCACTATCGCGGTCACCATGCTGTTTGGCTGGATCATCCACTTCCTGCTGCCGCCCGCCATCCACCTCGGCTGGCAGGCGTCGTTCGCCCTGGGCGGCGCGCTGGCCATGTCGTCCACCGCCATCGTGGTCAAACTGCTCACGGAGCGGCTGGAACTGGAAAGCCTGCATGGCCGCAAGATCATCGGCATCCTGCTGTTCCAGGATTTGGCGGTGGTGCCGCTGCTGATCCTGATTCCGGCGCTGGCGCAGAATCCGGCCGACCTGCCCATGACCCTGGCCCTGGCCGGCGCCAAGGCGGCCGCGGTGCTGGTCCTGCTGCTGTTCCTGGGCCAGAAGCTGATGCGCAAATGGTTCACCATCGTGGTCATGCGCCGCTCGCAGGAACTGTTCATGCTCAACCTGCTGCTGGTGACGCTGGGCGCGGCCTGGATCACCGAGCAGGCCGGCCTGTCGATGGCGCTGGGCGCCTTCGTGGCCGGCATGCTGATCTCCGAAACCGAATACAAGCACCAGGTGGAAGAGGATATCAAGCCTTTCCGCGACGTGCTGCTTGGCCTGTTCTTCATCACCGTCGGCATGCTGCTCAATGCCCGCGTGGTGATGGAAAACTGGTGGCTGGTGCTGGTGCTGCTGGCCGGCCCGGTGCTGCTCAAGTTCGCCCTGATCGCCGGCCTGGCGCGCCTGTTCGGCGCCACCACGTCGACCGCGATGCGCACCGGCCTGGCCCTGGCGCAAGCCGGCGAATTCGGCTTCGTGCTGCTGAACGTGGTGGGCGGCATGAAGCTGGTCGACCCCTTCGTGGTGCAGGTGGTGCTGGCCTCGATGGTGCTGTCGATGCTGCTGGCGCCCTTCCTGATCGCCCAGTCCGACCGGATCGTGATGAAATTCTCCGCCAACGAGTGGATGATGCAGTCGCTGAACCTGACCAATATCGCGGCGCGCACCATGTCGGCGCAAAAGCACGTGATCGTGGCCGGCTTCGGGCGTTCCGGCCAGTCGCTGGCCACGCTCCTGAGCGAGGAAAAGATCCCCTACCAGGCGCTGGACCTGGACCCGATCCGGGTGCAGGAGGCGCAGGCCGCGGGCGCCAGCGTTTCCTACGGCGACGCCGCGCGGCGCGAGTCGCTGGTGGCAGCCGGTATCAAGCGCGCTTCGGCCATCGTGATCACCTACGCGTCCACGCCGTCCGCCCTGAAAGTGCTGCACCTGGTGCATGAACTGGCGCCGGAACTGCCGGTGATCGTGCGCTCGCACGACGATTCGGACCTGGACCGGCTGAAGGAGGCCGGCGCGGCGGAGGTGGTGCCGGAGCTGATGGAGGGCTCGCTGATGCTGGCGTCCCATGCGCTGGTGATGCTGGGCGTGCCGCTGCGGCGCGTGGTGCACCGCGTGCAGCGGGCGCGCGAAGAACGCTATGCCTCGCTGCGCGGCTACTTCCACGGCGCCAGCGACAGCGGCGAGGAATCGGAAATGGTCCGGCTGCATTCGGTGCCGCTGGGCGAACAGGCGTCCTGCATCGGCAAGTGCGTGCGGGAGCTGGGTCTGGATGAAAGCGGCGCCGAGATTTCAGCCATCCGGCGCGGCCGGGTGCGGCTGGAGGCCGAGCCGGGCATGACGCTGGAAGCGGGCGATGTGGTGGTCTTGCGCGGCACGGCAGAGGAAGTGGCGCGCGCGGAAAACGATCTGCTGGCCTGAAAGCCGTCCGAACGCACGGGCGCAGCCCCTCGGCTCAGACTCCGGTCGCCCGGGGTCAACCGGCATACCGCACCACCCGGTTACGCCCGCCCTCTTTCGCCTGGTACAGCGCGTCGTCGGCCAGCTCGATCAGGCGCGCCGCCTGCACCTCGGGTTTGCCGCCGTCGTCCACTTGCGCCAGGCTGGACACGCCCACCGACGCCGTAATCGACACCTGCACGCCCTGCGACAATTCGAACATGCTGGCAGCGATGCCGGCCCGGATGCGCTCGCCGACATAGGCTGCGCTGTCCAGGTCCGCATCGATCAGCAGCACCACGAATTCCTCGCCGCCGAAACGCGCCAGCGCATCGGACACGCGCAGCTCCGCCTTGATGCGGTTGGCCACCTCGCGCAGCACCTCGTCGCCGCCGCCATGGCCGACGCTGTCGTTGACCCGCTTGAAATGGTCGATATCGATGTACATGAACGACACCGGATACGACTGCCGGCGTGCGCGTGAAATCTCCTCCAGCAGGCGGCGATCCACATAGCGGCGGTTGAATACCCCGGTCAGCGCATCGGTCAGGCCCATGTACTTCAACATTTCGTTGGAGATCACGTTCTCCAGGCAGATGGCGATGATGGACGCCATATGCTCCACGAAATCGGTGCCGAGGCTGGGCGAGAAGCGCGCCGGATCGGCGCTGCCCAAGTTCAGCGAGCCAATCAGGCGCTTGTTGCGCAGCAGCGGCACCATGCCCACGCTTTGCAGGCGCACGCCTGGCTGCGGAAACTGGCGCCGATGCTTGGCCGCGTCGAACATGCCAAGTTGTGGCTTGGGCGCGTGGCCGGCATCGAGCTCGAAGCCCAGGCTTTCAAGGTCGGGGACGAACACCAGGTCCGGGAATGCCGCAAAATCGACGCCCAGCTTTTCCATCACGGTACGGATATCGTCGCCCTCGTCGACCAGGGAAAGGGTCACGGCATCCAGGTCGGAAATCACGGGCAGGGTGCGGAAAATGGTGCCAATCAGCTCGGGGAAGCTGGCCGCGCCGACGATTTCCAGGTCAAACGCCTGGTGGCGCATCATGATCGCGTGGTTGCGGTCGGCCTGGTCGATCAGGTAGGCAAGGCGGGCGCGCAGGGACTGGTTTTCTGCCGCCAGTTCCGCCTGGGTGAGCTGCTTGCCCGTGTTGTTCTGCGTGATCTCCATCGCCCGCCACTATTTACTACTAAAACGACAGTGTAACCTCGATTTGATCGCCGACCGATAGTTTTATGCCATCACCCGTTGCCACGATGGCATTCATTCCGAAGCAAATGCCGCCGTCCACTTCCGGTTTGGCGCGGTAGCCTTGCAGGATGTCCAGCGGATCGGGGCCGAATTCGCCGGTGGACTGGTCGATCGACGGCATCGGGCAGCGCGCGCAGGGCTTGACCGGCTTCAGTACCGCGTCGCCGATACGGAATTCTTCCGTGTAGTCTTCTTCGAAGGCGTCCAGGCCGCCGATGACCAGGTTGGGACGGAAGCGGTTCATCGGCAACGGCTGGCGGCCTTGCTGCTGCAGCTTGTCATTGAGATCCTGCAGCGACCCGCTGCCGATCACCAGGATCGGGTAGCCGTCCGAGAACAGGGTCGGATGCTGCGCGCCGCCGGTCCATTTTCCGCTGGTCAGGCGCTGGGCGTTGGCATGGAAACGCACCAGGCGGCATGCGATGCCGAGGTACTTGCTGAACCAGGTGGCGGTGACGTCGTCGCAATCGTAGGCCAGCACCGTATCGTCCCATACCTGCACCTGCAGAGCCGGCGCGCTGTCCGGGTCGGGCAAGCCGAGCGGGATTTCCAGGCGCAGCATGCCGGGCGCGCGCAGTTCCATGGTGTCGGTCTTCAGCTGCGGCACGATCAGGGCCATGCGGGGATGTTCGCGCTGGGTCAGCGCGACGCCGCTGGCGTCGACCAGCATCCACTCGCGGTCGTATACCTGCTCGGTCATGAGGCCGGCGCGGGTCAGGGTCGCCTGCTTCAGCGACAGGCCGGCGCAGGATTTGACCGGGTAGAGGGTAAGTTCGGAGATGATGGGCATAGTGCCCGTGAGTATGGCAGAAAACCGGCAGCCAGGCCGCCGGCGGGCCTGCTCCAATGGTGCAGGCCCCGGCTGGGCGGCGTTAAGCTGCTTCGGCTTTCGGCTTCTTCGGCAGCTTGCTGCGCGCTGATGCCTTGTGCATACCCGGCTTCCTGGCGCGCTTGGGCGCCGCTTGGGCGTCGGTTGGCGCCTCCGCCGCAGCGTCAGCCGGTGCGGCAACTTCGGCAACCGCCGCCAGCACCGCTTCCGCCTGCTGCACAGCCTCGGCCGCCTCGGCGGCCGCCTGCGCGACCTTGCTGGCGCGCGCGCTGGTTTTCTTGGCGGCCGGCTTTTTGGCAGCGGCACGGGTACGCTTGGGCGGGGCTTCGGCCGGCGCTTCCATCACGGGCGCCGCCTCCTCCACGACAGCGACGGCAGCGACTTCGGCATCGTCCGGCACGTCAACGGCGGCTACCGCAGGCACCGCATCGCCTTCGCCACGACGGCCACGGCCGCCGCGGTTGCCCCGGTTACGGCGGCTATCGCGGCTTTCGCGATCGCGGCGCGTGTCGCCTGGCTCGGCGTGCGGCGCCGCGTCTTCGGCAAGTTCCGGCGCATCGGCGACAGCATCCGCCGCCAACCCGGCTTCGTGCTCGGCTGGCGCCTCCACCGACGGCAAGACAGCCGGCTGGTTGCCGCGATAAACATACGCACCCGACTTCTCATCGCGGCCGAATTCCAGCAGGCCGCGCGCCTTCATTTCCTCCAGCAGGTTGCCGAAGGTACGGAAACCGTAGTACGACTCGCTGAAGTCCGGCTTGCGGCGCTTGATCGCTTCCTTCAGCACCGATGCCCAGATCTTGCCTTCGCCGCGTTCGGCAGCAAGCGCGTCAAAGGTGGTGTAGGCGATGTCGATGCACTGGTTGCGGCGCTTGTCCATCTCTTCGCGGCGGCGCTTTTCCTCTTCCGGCGTGCGCTTTGGCTGCTGCTCGCGCGCATCGCGGCTGGTCTGGCGCTGGCGGCGCGATTCGCGCACCAGGTCGTCGTAGAAAATGAATTCGTCGCAGTTGGCCACCAGCAGGTCGGACGTTGAATCCTTCACGCCCACGCCGATCACGCGCTTGGCGTTCTCGCGCAGCTTGGATACCAGCGGCGAAAAATCGGAATCGCCGGAAATGATGACGAAGGTATTGACGTGGGCCTTGGTGTAGCAGAGGTCCAGTGCATCGACCACCATGCGGATGTCGGCCGAGTTCTTGCCGGACTGGCGCACGTGCGGGATTTCGATCAGTTCGAAATTCGCTTCATGCATCGGCCCCTTGAACGCCTTGTAGCGCTCCCAATCGCAGTAAGCCTTCTTGACCACGATGCTGCCCTTCAGCAGCAGGCGCTCCAGCACGGGCTTGATGTCGAATTTCTCGTAGTTGGCGTCGCGGACGCCCAGTGCGACGTTCTCGAAGTCGCAGAACAGCGCCATGCTGGCATTATCGTTAGGTGAAGCCATGATTTTTATTGGAAGCTGTGCAGAATCCGGCGATTATACTATTTCGCCAACACCGACCCAGGAGACGATAAATGAAGCACCTGCTGATCGCCGCAGCCGCCGCCCTCATGATGCACAGCGCTCTCGCGGCCGACCCGGACGCCGAATTCCGCCAGCAGGTCAACAGCTTCGTCGACAGCTGGCACGACGACGCCGCCAACACCCGTCCCGACTACTGGGAAAAATTCACGCCGGACGCCGTCTTCATCGGCACCGACAAGAGCGAAGTGTGGAACTACAAGGAGTTCAAGGCCTGGGCCAAGCGCTTCTGGGACCGCAAGAAGGCGTGGAGTTTCACGGCGCAAAAGCGCAATGTCTACTTTTCGCCGGATAAGAAATACGTGTGGTTTGACGAACAGTTGAACACGCAGATGGGGACTTGCCAGGCCAGCGGGGTGCTGCTCAACACGGGCAAGGGCTTGAAGATCGAGCATTACCAGCTGTCGCTGGCCGTGCCGAATCCGCTGATGGAGGGCTTTACCAAGACCATCCGCGACTTCGAAGCGAAGCAACCGTAAGCTGCGATTCGAAACCTGCCGGTTTGGAGTGAGCGAAACGTTTGCCTATTTATCCTGGCGCAAGGGTCGGTAACACTGCAAGTGTTGGCGCGCACTCCGGCGCGCCGCTTGAAGAGGAAATTGCCATGCCTATCTTGCGTTTGGAAATGCGCGCCGGCCGCACCCTGGAACAGAAGCGCGCCTTCGCGCGCGAAGTAACCCGCCTTGCCGTCGACATCCTGGCCTGCCCGCCCGACAGTGTCGACGTTGTCATCACCGAGGTGCCGCATGAAAACTGGGCCAAGGCAGGTACGCTCGTGGCAGACCAATAGCCCGGCCAGGCCCGCCGGGCGAAAAAAAAAGCCGCCATTTCACACGGCGGCTTTTTTTATGCGACAGGGGTTAGACGTTGAACAGGAAGTTCAGCACGTCGCCATCCTTGACCACGTATTCCTTGCCTTCGGCGCGCATCTTGCCCGCTTCCTTGGCGCCCGCTTCGCCCTTGTAAGCGATGTAGTCGTCGAAAGCGATGGTCTGGGCGCGGATGAAGCCGCGCTCGAAGTCGGTGTGGATCACGCCGGCGGCCTGCGGCGCGGTGTCGCCCACGTGGATGGTCCACGCGCGCACTTCCTTCACGCCGGCGGTGAAGTAGGTTTGCAGGCCAAGCAGTTTGAAGCCGGCGCGGATCAGGCGGTCCAGGCCCGGTTCGGCCATTCCCATATCGGCCAGGAAGGCTTCCTTGTCGGCGTCGTCCAGGTCGGCGATTTCCGCTTCGATGGCGGCGCAGATGGCGACGATCGGGGCGTTCTGCGCTTCGGCGTACTTGGTCAGCTGGTCCAGCAACGGATTGTTGGTGAAGCCGCTTTCGGACACGTTGGCCACATACATGGCAGGCTTGGCGGTGATCAGGCACAGCGGCTTGATCAGTTCCATTTTTTCAGCGTCCAGGCCCAGCGCGCGCACCGGCTTGGCTTCGTTCAGGTGCGGCACCAGCACTTCCAGCAGGGCCACCAGCTTGGCGGCATCCTTGTCGCCGGAGCGGGCTTTCTTCTGCTCGCGGTGGATGGCTTTTTCCACGGTGCCGAGGTCGGCCAGCGCCAGCTCGGTCTGGATCACTTCGATGTCGTCCAGCGGCGATACGCGGCCGGCCACGTGGATCACATTGTCGTCTTCAAAGCAGCGCACCACGTTGACGATGGCGTCGGTCTCGCGGATGTGCGACAGGAACTGGTTGCCCAGGCCTTCGCCTTTCGAGGCCCCGGCCACCAGGCCGGCGATGTCGACGAATTCAACGATCGCGTTGACCATGCGCTCCGGCTTGACGATGTCGGCCAGCTGCTGCATACGCGGATCAGGCACTTCCACCACGCCGACGTTCGGCTCGATGGTGCAGAACGGGTAGTTCTCGGCCGCGATACCGGCCTTGGTCAGTGCATTGAAGAGGGTGGACTTGCCGACGTTAGGCAGGCCGACGATGCCGCATTTGAGACTCATGGAAAACCTTTAAATGATATGGTTCTGCTACGGAATTTTCCGCAAATAGACCGAGATTGTACCCCAGATCATGCCCGGAACCGCCCAGATCACCCTGCTGGCCCGCTACAACGCGTGGATGAACAACAAGCTGTACGAGGCCGCGGCCGCCCTGCCGCCGGAGGAGCTGGCAGCCGCGCGCGGGGCCTTCTTCGGCTCCCTGCTGGCGACACTCAACCATATCGCCGTGGCCGACACCATTTGGCTCAAGCGCATTGCCAGCCACGCGCGCTTTGCCGCCGCGCTGGCGCCGCTTGCCGCCCTGCCCACGCCGGCGGCGCTGAACCAGCCCCTGTTCGACAGTTTCGCCGACCTGCACCGGCAGCGCGTCTGGCTCGACCAGCTGATCCTGGACTGGAGCGCCGGCCTGGCCGAGGATGACCTGCAGGCAGTCATCACTTACCGCCGCATGAACGGCGAGGCCAACCGGCGCCAGCTTGGCCTCTTGCTGCTGCATTTCTTCAATCACCAGACCCACCATCGCGGCCAGGCGACCACCCTGCTGTCGCAGGCCGGGGTTGACGCCGGGGCGACGGACCTGCTGCTGCTGCTTCCGGAGGCCGACGGCTAAGCGGGATCATTTCCCGATACCACCCCGCACGCTTGCCAATACGGGTATCGCCGCCCCTTGTGCTATTGTTCCCGGCAGTAAATAATGCTTTTAGAACAATAGAGGGAGCTTGTCATGGAATTTCTGTGGTTTATCGTGCTCGCCGTGGTGGCGCGCTGGGCCTGGACGGCCCGCCGCGACGCCCGCCACGCGCGCGAGCATGCACTGAGGCTGCAAAAGGAACTGGCGGCGCTGGAGTCCACCGTCGCCAGCCTGCAGCGCCAACGCGCCGCGCCTGCCGCTGAAATGCCCGCCGCGCCGGAGGCGGCGCCCGCTGCACCGCCCGCAGCGGCCATCCCGGTACCGGCCGTGGCCAAACCCAGCGCTGCGCCGGTGCCGGCCATGCCAGCGCAGCACGCTCCCCAGGCGGCCCGCACCGCCGTCACGCCGCCCGCGGTCCCGGCGGCGCCGGTGTCACCGGCAACGCCCGCTGCGCAAATGGAACCGGCCAAAGTGGACACCATGGCCACGCCCGCCACGGCGAGCATGTCCGACAGCGCCTGGGGCGCCGCCAAGGAAGCCGCCGCCAGCGCGCCTGCGCGGCCGCGTCCGGCGCCCCGTCCGAGCCAGCCCCCGGCATGGTTCAGCGCCGCCCGCAATTGGCTGTTTGAAGGCAATCTGGTCGCCAAAATGGGCCTGCTGATCCTGTTCATCGGCGTCAGCTTCCTGCTCAAATATGCCGCCGCCCGCGTCACCGTGCCGATCGAGCTGCGCCTGGCGGGCATCGTGCTGGCCGACGTGGCCGCCCTGGCCTGGGCCTGGCGCATCCGCCGCAGCCACAAGGGCGTCAGCCTGCCGCTGCAAGGCACGTGCATGGCCGTGCTGATGCTGGTCGTCTTCGGCGCCTTCCGCATTTACCACCTGATCCCGAGCGGCATGGCGTTCACCATGCTGTTCCTGCTCACCATCGGCACCTGCATGCTGGCGGTGCTGCAGAACGCCCAATGGCTGGCCATTTTCGGCATTGCCGGCGGCTTTGCCGCGCCGATCCTGACCTCCACCGGCCAAGGCAGCCATATCGCCCTGTTCACCTACTACGCCCTGCTCAACGCCGGCATCCTGGCCATCGCCCTCAAGCGCTCCTGGCGCGTCCTGAACCTGCTCGGTTTCGTGTTCACCTTCGCCATCGGCACGGCGTGGGGCGTGCTGCGCTACGAGCCGCAGTTCTACCAATCGGTGCAAGGCTTCCTGCTCCTGTTCTTCCTGTACTACGTTGGCATTGCCATCGCCTATGCCCACCTCGCGGCGCCCAAGCTGAAGAGTTATGTGGACGGCACCCTGGTATTCGGCACGCCGATGCTGGCGGCCAGCCTGCAATTCGGCTTGGTGAAAGACTTCGCCTTCGGCATGGCCTACTCCACCCTCGCGCTGGGCCTGTTCTACGGCGCGCTGGCCATCACGCTGGCGCGCCGGCGCGCCACCTACGGCTTGCTGGTGGATGCCTTCACCGCGCTGGCCGTGGTGTTCGGCACACTGGCCATTCCGATGGCGCTCGACGGCCGCTGGACCTCCGCCGCCTGGGCCTTGGAAGGCGCCGGCATTGTCTGGATCGGCCTGCGCCAGCGCCAGCCGCTGGCCTGGGGCTTCGGCCTGCTGGTCCAGCTGGGCGCCTGGGTCAGCTTCATCGGCTCGGTCGCCGGCCTGTCCGCTTTCAAGGCGATGAATGCCAACCTGTGGCTGGGCTTCCTGCTGCTGGCAGCCAGCGCCTGCTTCATGGCCATGCGCTTCCGCAGCCATGCCGAGGAAGAAGGCCGGCGCGGCCTGGGCGTCGTGGGCGCGCTGTTCCTGCTCGGCTCAGCGGTCTGGCTGCTGGGCGGCGCATGGACCGAAGTCATCCTGCGCACCAGCGGCAAGCTGCAAGCGGACCTGCTGGCCGTCAGCGCCATCGGCGCGGCCGTCGTCATGGGATTGATCGCACGCCGGCTGGCCTGGCCGATGGCACGCGGCCTGGCCCTGGCCACACAACTGCTCGGCGGCCTGGTACTGGGCTGCCTGCTGCTGGCCCATTGGGAAGTCGCCCCGGTTTCGCCCGATTTGTTCGCCACGCCGATCATCGGCAGCGTGATGCTGCTGGCAGGCGCCCTGTTCACCGCCTGGGCCCTGATGCGCCATGGCGCGAAAAGCGTCCTGTCCTTGTCGAACGCAATCCTGGCCTACGCCGGCATGTGGTGGCTGCTGGTGATCGTGCCGACATTCGCGAACTGGCTGCTAGCCCTTTATGAAATCGCGACCACCGGCGCGTTCGACCCGTACAGCGGCTTGCGCGCCAGCGCCTACATCCTGATGATCGCCGCCACCACGCCGCTGTTCATCGTGCTGGCGCAGCGCCTCGAATGGCCGGCCCTGCGCGCCGGTGCGCTGCCGGCCTGGGTGCTGTTCATCGTTACCACGCTCGGCATGCTCGGCGTGCTGTATGGCCGCGGCGACATGCCGGCCGGCGAGGACTGGGTTGCCTACGCGGTGCTCTGGCTGCTGTGCGAATGGCGCATGCGCCGCAGCGCCCTGCGCCATCCGGCGCTGGTACTGCTGCATACCGTGCGCACAAGCGGCCCTTGGATGATGATCTGGCCGGTTGGCGCCTACTGGATTTCGCGCGCACTGGATGGCGGCAGCGCGGATCCGGCCTGGGCCAACTTCCTGCCGGCCTGGCTGATGATGGGCGCCCTGGCCTGGGTCATGCGCCGCGTGCGCGCCGATGGCTGGCCGGTCAAGCCGGTCGCCGCCTGGTACCGCGATGTCCTGCTGCCGCTCGGTTGCGCCTGGTCGCTGCTGCTGGTCGCCGTATGGAACCTGACGCAGGACGGCGCCATGGCCCCGCTGCCCTACATCCCGCTGGCCAACCCGCTCGACCTGACCAGCATCTTTGCCCTGCTGCTGTGCGTGGCCGGCTACCGCATGCTCCGCGCCAGCCTCGCGCCGTACCGCCCGCAACTGCTGGCGGCCGGCGCGCTGGCGGCCTATGCCTGGTTCAACCTGGCGCTGCTGCGCACCGTCTCGCATTACCTTGGCGTGCCTTACCGGTTCGAGGACCTGTTCCAGTCGCAGTTCGTGCAAGCCATGCTGTCGCTGGTCTGGAGCGTGACGGCCCTGCTGCTGATGCGCCAGGCCGCGCGCAAGCTGGAACGCAAGCTGTGGATCGCCGGCGCCGTGCTGCTCGGCGTGGTGGTGGCCAAGCTGTTCCTGGTCGACCTGTCGAATGTCGGCGGCGTCGAACGCATCGTATCCTTCCTCGGCGTTGGCGCGCTCATGGTGGGCATCGGCTACCTCGCTCCGTATCCTTCGGCGCGCAATGATGAAACCAGCAAGGAGGCGGCATGAATGCCCTGCTCTTCGCCGCGGCGGCCTCCGTCGCCGCGGCCGCGCCAGGCGATACGCCGCGCGATTACACCCACGTCATCCCGCTGGCGCTCAGCGGCAAGTCCAGCGTGGTGCAGCTCCAGCTGCCGCGCGACGCCTACCTGAACGCGCGTTCGGCCAGCCTGCACGACGTGCGTATTTTCGACGCCAACGGCGCCGCACAGCCTTTCGCGCTGCGGGCACAGGAGAATACCGCCAGCACCACCCATCGCGCCCTGCCGGTGCGCATCTTCCCCCTGATGGCGGAGCGCGCCGACATGCCGATGGCGGGACTGGAAGTGAGTACGGCGACCGACGGCCGCGTGCTGTCCGTGCGCCTGCCGGCCGGCCAGGGCGAGCACGCACGCGCACGCCTGGCCGGGCTGGTGCTCGACTTGCGCCAGGAGGGCGCCGCCGAACCGGCCCAGATCGACGCCCTGCAATTCACCCTGCCGCAAGGACGCAGCACGTACACCAGCCAGGTCTTGCTGGAGGCCAGCGACGACCTGAAAAATTGGGAAGCCGTGGGCGCCGCGGAACTGAGCTGGCTCGCCAACGCCAGCGATGAAAAACTGGCGAGCGACAAGCTGGAATTCCCGGCCCGCCCCATGCGCTATGCACGCCTGAGCTGGCGCAGCGGCGAGCCCCTGCAGTTTGCCGGCATCAGCGCCCAGGCCCGGGTGCGCGGCAAGGACACCGTCGTCACCGATTCCTTGCTGCTGCAAGCGCAGCCCGGCCGCGACCCGCGCGACCTGCAGTACACCAGGCCCGCCGGCATCACGCCCCTGCGCGCGGGACTGCAGATCGACAGCGGCAATCTGGTACTGCCGGTTACGCTGGGTAGCTATCGCACGCAGCAGCGCTCCGCCCAGGTCCAATTCGAGCCCGCGGTGCGTACCACCTTCTTCCGGCTGGAACACGACGGCAAGCCGCGCGAATCGAGCGATATCGCCGTCCCGGCCTGGATCGGCGAGCGCTGGGTGCTGCGTTTCGATCAGCCGCCGGCCGTCAAGCCGGCATTGCGCATCACCTGGGAACCGGCCACGCTGGTCTTCGTCGCCGGCGGCACGCCGCCCTACACCCTGGCCGTCGGGCGCGATCAAGCCGCACCGGCGGCGCGCGACATCGCGGAGGTGGCGCCCGGCTTCTCGCAGGACGAATTGCGCAAGCTGGAGCGCGCCACAGCCGGCCCGGCGCAAGCCCAGGTCGAAGCCATGGCCGATGCCGCACGGCGCGCCAGCGCCGACAGCGGCGCAGCCCGCAACCGCCTCATCATCCTGTGGGGCGTGCTGGTGCTGGGCGTGGCGGTGGTGGCGGGGATGGTGTGGCGCCTGCTGCGCCAGGCGGACAATGCCGCTTAAGGCGTGTGCAGCTCCATCGTGGCCTTGGTGAAGTCGCCGGCGACGGCGGTGGGGATGACGCGCAGGGCTTTTTCGATGGCTTCGTCGATCAGCAGCTGCTCTTCGCGGCGCGGGCGGTGCAGCACGAAGTCGGCCACCGGCTGGTTCAGGTTCAGCGTGCGCGGATGGCCGATGCCGATGCGCAGGCGCCAGTAATCCTGGGTGCCCAGGGCGGCGGTGATGTCCTTCAAGCCGTTATGGCCGCCGGAGGAGCCGCCCTTCTTCAGCTTGGCCGCGCCGGGCGGCAGGTCCAGCTCATCGTGCACCACCAGCACTTCCTCGGGCTGGATCTTGTAGAAACGCGCGATCGCGCCGACCGACTGGCCGGAGCGGTTCATATAGGTTTGCGGTTCCAGCAGCCATAGCTGGTTGCCGCCGATGATGGTCTTGGCCACCATGGCATTGAAGCCCGCTTCGCGCTGCAGGCGTGCATTGGGCAGCGAATTGGCGAGATTGTCCACCAGCCAGAAGCCGGCGTTGTGGCGGGTTTGTTCGTAATCGGCTCCGGGGTTGCCGAGGCCAACGATCAGGCGGATGGGCATAGTCTTGCGCTTGCGAGTGCAAAACCGCAGATTATACCCGCGCGCTCAGCCCAACACGCTGTGCGCGGGCAAGGCCAGCTCGCCCGTGCGGCTCGTGGCCAGCATGCAGCAACGATGGCAGCGGCACTATTTCGGCGGCATGCTGTCGGCGTTCCAGGTATCGCGCCAATACATCCACTTGCCATTGACCTTGCGGTTCACGGAAAGGAATTTGCCGGTCTCGACCACCTTGCCATCCTTGTCCTTGACGATATACGTGCCGGACGACCAGCCAAGGTTGCCGTTTGTGCCGCCATCGCTTTTCTCGCCGAAACTGAACGCCATGCCCGACTGGCTGGCGCCCTGCGCTTCTTTCAGCAGGAATGCGCGGATTGCCGCGCGGCCCATGACGGCGGGCGCGCCTGGCGGCATCAGCACCGCGTTGTCGTCATACAGGCTGGCCAGCGCATCACCGTCGGCGGCCTTGAACGCCTTCAGCCAATTCTGGTCGACCGCCTTCACGGCGGCCATTTCGGCTTTGGCGTCGGCCGCAAACACCGGCGCCGAACCCACGGCAGCCAATACCATCACCCCTGCAAGTTGCGCGTTCATTGGACAGCCCTCCTCGTGACGGATCGTCGTATCAGCTTAGACCCGCCCCGCCGGCAATTCAACGCTGGTGCGGTGCTGGCCGGGTCCGCGCCCAGATAGTTGTTCCAGTTTGTCACGGGCGGATCGGGCGCGGCACGAAACCGCCGCCGCAATTCGGGCAGGTAAGAAGACAATGCCATACGAATTTCGCACCCGGCGCTGGCGGCTACCGTCGGGCATCCATTACACTGGCAGCAGCCGAGCTCCTGTCCGAGCCCCTCGGCGTCCACAATATGTTGAAAGTGCCCACCTGATGCCCCTCCTCGCCAGCCTGGTATTCGCCGCAGCTTTGGCTTCGGCAAGCGAACCCAAACAGATTTACCAGATGTCGCCGCAAGAGGCCGGCGCCTTCATCACCGAATTGCGGCGCACCGAGCCCGACCTGCGCAAACGCATCGCCGCCATCGGCCGCCGCAATATCGGCCAGCCGTACAAGCTGAACCTGCTCGGCGAATTCCCTTATGAGCTGCACGATACGCTGCCCATGTACAGCCTGGGCGCCAGCGATTGCCTGGTGTTCGCCGAACATACTTACGCGATGGCGCTGAGCGCGTCATGGGAAGAGTTTTTCTGGACGCTGCAGCGCATCCGCTACAAGGATGGCGTGATCGGCGTCGCCAGCCGCAACCATTACATGGAAGTGGACTGGAACATCAACAACCGCTGGCTGCTGTCCGACGCAAGCAGCGGCGCCAGCTATGCGATGCGGGTCGACCGCGCCCGGTTCCTGCTGAGCCAGCACCATGTGCAGCGCGCGATACCGGTGCAGGACAGCGTCGAATCCTTCCTGCCGGTGGCACGCGCCATGCGCGAAT
Source organism: Pseudoduganella violaceinigra DSM 15887 (assembly GCF_000425385.1). GTDB lineage: Bacteria > Pseudomonadota > Gammaproteobacteria > Burkholderiales > Burkholderiaceae_D > Rugamonas > Rugamonas violaceinigra. Next base: position 275,736 of record NZ_AUDI01000009.1, read on the forward strand.
TCAGCACGCTGGAGGAAGGCGATCTGGTGGAAGTGGTATCGGTGCGCCAGGGCCAGCACATGGTCACCCATGTCGGCCTGGTTGTGCTCGATGCGCAGGGCCAGCGCCGCCTCCTGCATTCGTCGGCCCCGGCGGTACGCGAGGAGCCCTTCGAAGCCTTTATTGCGCGCACCCAGGCACGCCCACAGAACGGCTTAGCGGGATTCAAGTTCCTGCGCCTGAACGAATCCATTGCCGTCCCGCCTGCGGCGCCGCAGCCGCGCCCCGCTGCCTAACTTGCAATTAATTATTTAACAATATTCACGGGGATTAATGTTAGGATTTGCGTGGCCTGCTGTTAAAGGCCCATTAAACCAACATAATGAAAGTGGAGAACCGTGAATAAACTGAAAACAGCAATCCTGGTTGCAGCCATCGGCATGGGTTTTGGCATTTCGTACAGCGTGTCGGCATCCCCAGGCTGGGAAAATTGCCAGATCATGAAGGATGAGTGCGCAGCCGGCGACGCCGCTGCCTGCCGCTTCTTCCGAACCTTGTGCCACGGTTCCGAAGCATAATCGGGACAGGTAAAAAAAAACCCGCGCCAGGCGCGGGTTTTTTATTGCGGCGAAAGAGGATTACTCTTTGGCGGCAGCGGCTTCAGCAGCAACGGCGCCGGCTGGCACGGATGCGGTAGCGATGGTGGCATCGGAACCGTGGGTCACGATGGTCACGCCTTTTGGCAGCTTCAGCTGGGAAGCGTGGATCGACTGGCCAACGTCCATGGTGGACAGGTCAACGCTCAGGAACTCTGGCAGGTCAGCTGGCAGGCAGGAGATTTCGATCTCGTTGGCCACGTGGCTGATGGTTGCAGCGTGCAGTTTCACAGCTGGGGACACTTCAGCGTTTTCGAAGTGCAGGGCAACTTTCACGTGCAGTGGCTTGTTGGCGTCAACGCGCTGGAAGTCAGCGTGCAGCACCAGTTGCTTGAACGCGTGCATCTGGAAGTCACGCAGCAGCACTTTCTGTACGGCGCCGTCGATTTCCAGGTCCAGGATGGACGAGTGGAAAGCTTCTTTTTTCAGCGCGTGGAACAGTGCGTTGTGGTCCAGGGCGATGGTCACCGGGGCTTCGGTGCCACCGTAGATGATGCCAGGGGTCTGGCCGGAATTGCGCAGGCGGCGGCTCGCACCCGTACCTTGCAGATCACGTTTGAATGCTACAACTTTCATGGAATACTCCAAAAAATAAAACAAGGCTTGCGCCTTGTCGGTAAAGAAGTGCCCCGCGACCAGGGCACTTCGACAAATCGGCCGCGGCGTAGGCCACGGCCGGCAAATCTTTTAGTCGACGAACAGGGAAATCACCGAGTCGCCCTTGATGATGCGCTTGAAGGTCTCGGCCAGCAGCGGTGCGCAGGTCAGTTGGCGGATCTTGCCGCAAGCCTTGGCCGCTTCGGACAGCGGGATGGTGTCGGTCACCACCAGCTCGTCCAGCGAGGAGCCGGAGATGCGGTCGATCGCCGGGCCGGACAGCACAGCATGGGTGCAGTAAGCGACCACTTTCTTGGCGCCGCGCTCTTTCAGCACTTCAGCGGCTTTCACCAGGGTACCTGCGGTGTCGACCATATCGTCCATGATCACGCAGTTACGGCCTTCCACGTCGCCGATGATGTTCATTACTTCGGACACATTGGCCTTTGGGCGGCGCTTGTCGATGATGGCCAGATCGCAGTTCAGGCGCTTGGCCAGTGCACGGGCGCGCACCACGCCGCCGACGTCCGGGGACACCACCAGCAGGTCTTGCTCGGCCTTCTTCTGCAGGTCGCCCAGCAGGATCGGCGAAGCGTAAATATTGTCTACCGGGATATCGAAGAAGCCCTGGATCTGGTCGGCGTGCAAGTCCATGATCAGGACGCGCTCGACGCCGGCTTCTTCCAGCATATTGGCGACGACTTTGGCGGAAATGGCCACGCGCGCGGAACGCGGACGGCGATCCTGGCGGGCATAGCCAAAGTACGGAATTGCAGCGGTGATACGGCCAGCGGACGCACGTTTCAGGGCATCAACCATCAGGATCAGTTCCATCAGGTTGTCATTGGTCGGCGCGCAAGTCGATTGCAGCACGAAGACGTCTTTACCGCGGACGTTCTCGTTGATTTCGACCATGACTTCGCCGTCCGAAAACTTCGAGACGACTGCTTTGCCGAGTGGTATGCCGAGATTTTTTGCGACCCCTTCTGCCAAGGCAGGATTAGCGTTGCCGGTAAAAACCATCAGGTTTTCGTAAGCCATTGGGAGTCCCGAGAGGTAGTGTTGAATTCTTTGAGGCACTCCTGCGTGGCAGGAGCTTTTGTCTTGACCCTGGCTGGAGACTGCTGCCTCGACAGACCCAGGGAAAACGGTGGCAGGGGAACAAGGATTCGAACCTTGGTATGCCGGAATCAAAATCCGGTGCCTTAACCAGCTTGGCGATTCCCCTACTCTTAACTGACTGTCTTTCGTCAGTAGGCCGACATTATATAGCCTATTTCACGAAAAACCAAATCTTTTTTCGCTTCACAACATGGCGATGATCGGATGCCGTTTCAGTGCCTTCGCTTTCCATCCGGTCCAGGCGGCTGGCACTTTCGCAAGCACAGCATCGGCCTGTTCTTCGCTATGGATCGCGACGAACACACAAGCTCCGGAGCCAGTCATCCTGGCGTCACCGTAAGCGCCCAGCCATTCTACCGCGTCTGCTACTTGCGGGAATAAGCGGCACGCCACTTGTTGCAAATCGTTCTTCCCAAACTGCCGCAGATCTTGTCGATTTGCATGGTAGCTGGAAAAGTCCGACATCTTAACGGGCGGCGTATTCCTTGTCAAATGCTCTGAAGTAAATATTTGCGCCGTCGGACAGGCCACCCCGGGCTCGATAACAACATACCAACAGTCTGCGGCATCGACCGCCTGCAAGTCCTCCCCCACGCCTTCGGCAAAACCGGTTTCGCCAAAGATGAAGAACGGCACGTCGGCCCCCAGCGGTAAGGCCAGCGCCATCAATTCCTCGCGCGTCAAGCCGGCATGCCACAGTTTGTTCAGCGCCATGAAGGTGGTGGCCGCGTCGGACGAACCGCCCCCCAGTCCGCCGCCCATGGGCAGGATCTTGTCGACCGTGATATTAACGCCCGGCGGCAGCGCGCCGCGGCGGCGCAGCACTTCAGCCTGCAGCAGGCGGGCGGCGCGGATCACCAGGTCCTGGTCGGCCGGCACGCCGGCAATGTCATTGGTCCGATGCAGCTCGGCGTCCGCACGCAGCGAAAAGTGCAGCGTGTCGCTGCGGTCGATGATCTGGAAGACCGATTGCAGCAGGTGGTAGCCGTCGGCGCGGCGGCCATTCACATGCAGGAACAGGTTCAGCTTGGCCGGGGCCGGGCAGTTCAACAGGCTATGCATGCTCATTCGACGATCACGATGCGCAGGGCCATTTGCTGGATGCCGCCGCCGCCCGGATGGTCGGCGTCAATGCGCAGCGGGCGCGGCAGCTCGCTGCCGGCCTGCCACGTGACGTAGCGCAAATGCCAGCCATCGGGCGTGGTCACCTCGTTATGGGCGGGACTGGCCGACCAGGGCTTGCCGTCGGCCGCCGTGGCGTGGCCCTGCAGCCAGCCGCGCAGGCCGGACACGGGCAGCGCCCAGCCCAGTGCGCGGGCGCTCAGGGCGTCGATGCTGTCGGCGCTCAGCGGCGCCTTGTTGCCGCCCTGGCGCAGCGTCGCGCCCTGGGGCGTCACGGCGATCGCGGCCACCTTCGTGCCGAAGGGATCGAACAGGGCGACGTCGGTATGCTGCGCGTCCTGCTGCCAGTCGAATCTCACGGTCACCGATTGCTGGGTGCCGTCCTGCAGGTATTGCACATTCAGGCGCCCCGACACGGACAGCGTCTCCGCATACGGTGCGACGGCGGCGGTGGATGGGGGCGCGGAGGGCGCGGTGGCGCAGCCGCACAGGATGGCGGCCGCGCCAGCCAAGGCGGCAAGTGTCTTGAAGCTCATTAAATTCCAGCGTTAAGGCGCGCCAGCGTCGAGCGCAGCGCGTCATTGTTCGGGTCCTTGGCGCGCGCTTCGCGCCACAGTCTGGCGGCGCCGGCCTTGTCGCCCTGTTTCCACAACACCTCGCCCAGGTGCACCGCGATGTCGGCGTCGCTGCGCAGCGCATACGCCTGGCGCAGCGATTGCTCGGCGTCCTTCAGTTTGCCCATGCGGAACAAGACCCAGCCCATGCTGTCCATGATGTACGGGTCGCCCGGCGCCATCTTCAGCGCCTTGTCGATCAACTCATAGGCTTCCTCCAGGCGCACATTGCGGTCCGCCAGCGAGTAGCCCAGCGCATTGTAGGCGTGGTGGTTGTCCGGCACCGATTCGATCACCTTGCGCAGCGCCGTTTCCATGGCCTCGACCTTGCCCAGCTTTTCAGCCGCCAGCGCATAGTCGTACATCAGGTCCGGGCTGTTGGGGAAGCGCAGCACACCATCTTCCAGGGTCTTGAAGGCGTCCATGGCACGGCCGGCGTCGCGCAGCAGCTGGCCTTCCGTCTGCAGGATCTGCACTTGCTCGGCCTGGTCGGCCGGCGTGATGCCTTTCAGCTGCGCGCGCGCGCCGTCAAGGTCGCCCTTGCGCGCCGTGAGATGGGCGCGCTTCAGGCGGGCCGACAGGATGGTGCGGGCATCGTCGCCGTCGATCTTGTCGAGCCAGGCCAGGGCGCCGTCGAAATCGCCCTTTTCCTCGGCGATCTGGGCCAGCAGCATGAGCGCCTTGTTCGGGTCGCGCTCGGGGTCGGGCTGGCTGGCCAGCACCTCCACATAGTGCTTCAGATATCCTTCGGCCGCCGGCATGTCCTGCCCCTGCAGCGCCATGATGCCCAGCGCGTACAGGGTGCCGGGATTGTCCGGCTGGTCTTTCAGCAGGAGCTCGAACTGCCCGCGCGCCTGCTCGTACTGCTTTTGCTCCACCAGCAGGCGGGCATAGGCGGACCGCACTTCGCGCGCGGCCGGGTATTTCTGCAGGAAGGCGGCGAACAGGGTTTGCGCGCCATCGAGGTCGCCCAGCACCTGGCCCAGGGTCAGCGTCGCCAGCTCCGAATCGGGCTTGAGCGCCACCGCCTTTTGCGCTTCGGCGCGGGCGCGTTCAGCGTTGGCGGCGGCATGGGCGCCCTGGGCCAGCACCAGGTGCGATTCCTGCGTAGTCAGGTAGGGTTGCAGCACGCGCTCCATGAGGGCGAAGGCGGCCGGCTTGTCCTTGGCGCGCAGCAGGAATTGCTGCATCTGGAACATCAGCAGCGGACGGCCGTTGGCCGGCGCCGCCTTCAGCCGCTGCGCGAACAGCTGTTCCGCTTCGCCCAAGTCGTCGCCCAGCACGGCGAAGCCGAGGAAGTATTGCGCAGCCTCGTCGGAATCGGGCGCCAGTTCGCGCCACAGGCGGATCGCCGCCAGGGCTTCATTGCCCTGCTTGGCCGACAGCGCCATTTCCGAGGCACGGCGCGCCAGGCGCGGGTCGCGCGTCTGCTGCGCCAGCAGCAGCATCGTCACGTAAGCGCTTTGCCACTGGCCGCGCTTGAAATCAAGTTCGGCCTTGGTCAGTTTGTAGAACAAATCGCTGGTCAGTTCGACACCAGGCAGCTTTTCCTCGGGCGCCGCGGCTTGGGCCGGGGCCTCGGCCGCCGGGGCTGGAGCTGCCTCGGCCGGCGCCGGGCCGCTTACGGCCTGCTCCGTTGGCGCGACAGCGCAAGCGGACATCAGGGTCGACAGGGTTACAATGGCGAATGCGTTTTTCAAAGGAAGATCCTGCAAGTCGGGCTCAAGACTTGATTCTACGCCAACCTGTAGAAAACCACCCTCATGCCAGAATTACCAGAAGTCGAAGTCACCCGGCGCGGTGTCGCCCCCCACATCGACGGCCGTATCGTGCGCGATGTGGTGCTGCGCCGCGACGGCTTGCGCTGGCCCTTTCCGCCGGACTTGCCGCTCCTGCTGGCGGGCAAGCGCGTCGACGGCACCGGCCGCCGCGGCAAATACCTGTTGCTGCAGTTCGCGCATGGCACGCTGATCATTCACCTTGGCATGAGCGGCCACCTGCGCGTGCTGCCGTCGGGTATCCCGCCGGAGAAACATGATCATTTCGACATGATGGTGGAAGGCGAGGACGGCCGCCATGTGTTGCGCCTGACCGACCCGCGCCGCTTCGGCGCCGTGCTATGGCATGCGGCGCAGGACGGCGACCTGGCCCAGCACGCCCTGCTGCGCGGCCTGGGCGTCGAGCCGCTGGGCCCCGCCTTCACCGGCAGGCTGCTGTTCGAGCAGACGCGCACGCGCAGCGCAGCCGTCAAGCAGGTGCTGATGGCCGGCGATATCGTGGTGGGCGTGGGCAATATCTACTGCTCTGAGAGCCTGTTCCGCGCCGGGATCAACCCGAAAACAGCCGCCAACCGCATCAGCGCGGCCCGCTACGACCGCCTGGCGCAAGCCATCCGCGACGTGCTGGCCGAGGCAATTGTTCAGGGTGGTAGCACTTTGCGTGACTTTATCGGTGTAAATGGCCAATCAGGCTATTTCCAACAGACATATTTCGTCTATGATCGTGCTGGTGTGCCTTGCCGTTTATGCGGCGCGCCTGTGCGCCAGATCAAGCAAGGCCAACGATCTACTTTTTATTGTGTAAATTGTCAGAAATAACGAGAAGCTAATGGTACGGGACCTGGAACAATACAGCCAATGGCGCAATGGCGTCATGGGCGCCGTCGCAAACTACCGTGACTGGGTCGTGCAGGCCGACCTGGCCGACGCGTCGACCGAACAGCGCCTTGCGCGCACACTATCCAAGCTGGCCGACGACAAGTTGACGGTGGCCTTTGTGGCGGAATTTTCGCGCGGCAAATCTGAACTGATCAATTCGATCTTCTTCGCCGATTTCGGCCAGCGCATCCTGCCGTCGGCGGCCGGCCGCACCACCATGTGCCCGACCGAGCTGATGTACGACCCGGCCTACCCGGCCTGCATCCGCCTGCTGCCGATCGAGACGCGCGCCGAGAACCTGTCGACCAGCGACTACCGCGACGACCCGCATGCCTGGACTGTGCTGCCGCTGCTGCTCGATACGCCGGAACAGATGCAGGACGTGTTCAAGCAGGTCAGCCTGACGCGCCACGTGCCGGTGGCCGAAGCCAAGCGCTACGGCCTGTACGACGAGAACGATCCCGACATGAGCGCCACGCTGGACAACGAGGGCCTGGTCGAGATTTCGCAGTGGCGCCATGCCATCATCAACTTCCCGCACCCGCTGCTCAAGCAAGGCCTGGTGATCCTCGACACGCCGGGCCTGAACGCCATCGGTACCGAGCCGGAACTGACGCTGAACATGATTCCCCATGCGCATGCGGTGCTGTTCATCCTGGCCGCCGACACCGGCGTCACCAAGAGCGATATCGAAGTCTGGCGCACCCATATCGGCAACGGCGCCGGCCGCATGGTGGTGCTGAACAAGATCGACTCCATGTGGGATCCGCTGCGCACCGAAGAGCAGATCGAAACCGAGATCGCGCGCCAGCGCGAACACGCGGCCCATATGCTGGGCCTCGATGCGCGCCAGGTCTTCCCCGTCTCGGCGCAAAAGGCCCTGGTGGGCAAGATCACGGGCGACCATGAGCTGGTGCACAAGAGCCGCATGAAGCAGCTGGAAAGCGCCCTGTTCAACGAATTGATCCCGGCGCGCAAGGACATCATCCGCCGCCGCCTGGGCGAAGAGCTGGCGGCGCTGAGCGGCGGCCAGTACGCGGCGCTGTCGGCCAAGACGCGCGGCATCGTCGAGCAGCTGCTGGAGCTGAAAGGCTTGCGCGGCAAGAACCAGTCCGTGATCGCGCACATGGCGCGCCGCGTCGACGCCGAGAAGAAGGAATTCGACGAAAGCCTGTTCAAGCTGCAGGCCACGCGCGCCGTGTTCACGCGCCTGTCCACCGAGCTGTACTCGAGCCTGGGCATGGGCATCCTGCGCGACAACCTGGTCAAGGCGCGCGCTGAAATGCAGAAGACCAGCTTCACCATCGGTATGCGCGACGCGATCAAGGACTACTTCGACAGCATCCACGCCAACCTGGATGAATCGGAGCGCAAGATCGCCGAAATCCGCGCCATGATGGAAACCATGTACAAGAAGTTCTCGGCCGAGCACGGCCTGGCGCTGGCCATGCCGATGGCTTTCTCGCTGGCCAAGTACCGCGAAGAGATCAACGAAGCGCACGGCATCTACGAAAAGCAGTTCGGCACGGCGGTCATGCTGACCACCTCGCGCGTGGTGCTGATGGAGCGCTTCTTTGATTCCGTGGCGTCGGCCGTGAAGCGCTGCTTCAAAGCCGCCAATGCCGACACCGATGCCTGGCTCAAGGTGATCATGGCGCCGCTGGAAGCGCAGATCCGCCAGCACAAGGAACAGCTGAAGCACCGCCAGCAGTCGATCGCGCGCATCCATGACGCCACCGATACGCTGGAACAGAAGATCGAAGCCTTCGAAGCCAGCCAGGCCGAGCTGGAAGCGCAGAAAGCCAAGCTCGCTGCGCTGGCGGCCGCCATCAACGATGCCATCGCGGCCGAACCGGTGGCGCTGGAGGCAGCGGCGTAAGTGCAGTACCAGGACCCGAGCTTCGCGGCCGCCCTGGTCGCGTGGCAGAAACAGCACGGGCGCCACGGCCTGCCGTGGCAGAACACGCGCGACGCCTACCTGGTGTGGCTGTCCGAAATCATGCTGCAGCAGACCCAGGTCGCGGCGGTACTGGGCTATTACGCGCGCTTCCTGGAGCGCTTTCCCACCCTGGCCTCGCTGGCCGCCGCTTCCGTCGACGATGTGATGGCGCAGTGGGCCGGCCTCGGTTACTACACCCGGGCCCGCAACCTGCATAAATGCGCGCAGCGCGTGGTCGCAGAGTACGGCGGCGTGTTCCCGTCCGACCCGGCCCTGCTGGCCGAACTGCCCGGCATCGGGCGTTCCACGGCGGCCGCCATCGCGGCATTCTCCGCCGGCCGGCGCGCCGCCATCATGGACGGCAATGTGAAGCGCGTGTTTGCGCGCGTGTTCGGCATTGACACCTACCCGGGCGAGCGCAGGACGGAGGAAGCCATGTGGGCGCGCGCGGAAGCGCTCGCCCCCGACGAAGACATCGAAGCCTACACCCAGGGCTTGATGGACATGGGCGCGACCCTGTGCACGCGCAGCAGCCCGTCCTGCGAACGCTGCCCGATGCAGGCGCGCTGCGTGGCCTACGCCACCGGCCGCACCGCCGAACTGCCGGTGCGTAAGCCGAAGAAGGCCACGCCGGAGAAAGCGGCGCGCATGCTGCTGCTGGTCGACCGCGGCCAGGTGCTGCTGGAGCAGCGCCCCGCCGTTGGCATCTGGGGCGGCCTGCTGTCGCTGCCCGAGCTGGACGGCCACCTGCCGCTGGCGGACGCCGGGGAGCCGGCAGCGGATGCGGCGGTTGCCGCCGCCGTGCAGCCATTCGGCGTCATGGAATCGCTGGAGCGCCTGCTGCCGGTGATGCACGTCTTCACCCATTACAAGCTGCACATCCAGCCGCTGCTGGTCACGCTGTCGTCGCGCGCCGCGCTGGCCGGCGAACAGCGCTACCAATGGCTCGACGCCGGCGCCCTGCCTGGCGCGGCCCTACCGGCCCCCATCAAGAAGCTGCTGCTTGAGCTGCTCGGCGAACACCGCCAGGCGCGCATCTTCTGATCGCACGCGGGAACGATGCCGTTACGCCAGGGTGCACGGCCGTCCCGCTGACGCGGACGTCGCGTGGACTGCGCCGCCTCACCCCCGGTGCATGCGGCGCGTCAGCAAATTGCCCAGCGGGCGCCCCAGGAACAGCAGCATGAAGGCGGTGTTGGCGATGCCCGGCGCCCGGCCCGCCAGCAGCACGGTCAGACCGGCGATGAGGATCAGGGTGCCCTGGCGGATGCAGACGCCGGCGTAGGTCGCCTTGTCCATGGGGTGCGCGCACAGCTCCGGGTGTTTATAGATGCGCGCGGCCACCAGCAGCGAGCCGACGGCCATGATGGTCATCACGGCCGCATACACCAACTGCGCCAGCTGCGACAGGAAGCGGCCATTCACAGCCGACGCGAACGGCAGCAGGCTGGCCCCCGCCAGCAGCAGGATGGTGTAGCACAGCAAGGGCCCGTCGACATGGCGCACATAGCTGTACAGGCGGTGGTTGCCGACCCAGAAAATGGCCAGCACCAGGAAGCTGATGACCCAGGAGCCGAAGGTGGGCGCCAGTTCGCCCAGCACATGCAGCAGCTCGGCGCTGCTGGTGGCCTGCACATGTTCGGGCAGTTTCAGTTCGATCACCAGCAAGGTCATGGCGACGGCGAAGATGCCGTCGACCAGGGCTTCGATACGATGCTTGCTCAGTTGCGGGACGGCGGCGAGGGAGGTGTCGTTCATGGCTCTTCTGGCAAGTTGTGTTTGCCGGAAGAGTAACCCGCCCCGGGCCCCGATGCAAGCTAGAGGTTTTCCAGCGAATATAGGCGGCGGTGCTCGGCGATCGCGTAGCGGTCGGTCATGCCGGCGATGTAGTCGGCCACGCGGCGCGCCTGCGCCGTGGCCTCGCCCCCCGCCACCCGGTAGTCGGGCGGCAGCAGCGAAGGATCGGCGGCGAATGCCTGGTACAGCTCGCGCACCATGCGGCTGGCCTTCAGGCGCATGCGGTTGACCTTATAGTGCCGGTACAGGTTCTCGTGCAGGAAGCGCTTCAGCTCCGTGGCATCCTTGCGCAGCCGGTCCGAGAAGCGGATCAGGGGCGGCGCGGCGCGCACCTCGTCCAGGCTGCGCGGCGCGTGCGCCGCGATGCGCGCCTGCGATGTGGCGATCAGGTCGTCGGCCAGCGCCGTGATCAGGCGGCGCAGGGTTTCGTAGATGGCGCGCCGGCCGGACAGGCCCGGATGCGCCGCCTGCACCTCGCGCCACAGGCGGCCGAAGAATGCCACCTGCTCCAGCTGGGCGATGGTGATCAGGCCGGAGCGCAGGCCGTCGTCGATATCGTGGCTGTTGTAGGCGATTTCGTCGGCCAGGTTGGTCAGCTGGGCTTCCAGCGAAGGCTGGGTCTTGTCGAGGAAGCGCTGTCCCACTTCGCCCAGCTGGCGCGCATTGTTCACCGAGCAGTGCTTCAGGATGCCTTCGCGCGTTTCGAACATCAGGTTCAAGCCGTCGAAGGCGCCGTATTGCTCTTCCAGCAGGTCGACCACGCGCAGGCTTTGCAGGTTGTGCTCGAAGCCGCCGTGTTCCTTCATGCATTCATGCAGCACGTCCTGCCCCACATGGCCGAAGGGCGTGTGCCCCAGGTCGTGCGCCAGGGCGATCGCTTCCACCAGGTCTTCGTTCAGGCGCAGGTTGCGCGCCAGCGAGCGGCCGATCTGCGCCACTTCCAGGCTGTGCGTCAGGCGCGTGCGGAACAGGTCGCCCTCGTGGTTGAGGAAGACCTGGGTCTTGTATTCAAGCCGGCGGAAGGCGGTCGAATGGATGATGCGGTCGCGGTCGCGCTGGAACTGCGAACGCGAGGCGTGCGGCGTTTCCGGGAAGCGGCGGCCGCGCCCCTGGCCGGAATGTGCCGCGTAGGGGGCGAGCGTCTCTTCCATGCCTTATTCCGTGCAGGCGGCCAGGGTTTGCAGCAGCAGCTCGCGCGGCGCCGTCGTGACGCGCGCCTGGCCCAGGGCGTCGAGCAGGATGAACTTGATGTCGCCGCCCTCGTTCTTCTTGTCCACTTCCATCAGCTCCAGCCAGCGCGCGGCGCCCAGGTCGGGCGCCGCGAACGGCAGGCCGGCGGCCGCCACCAGGTCGCGGATGCGTTCCACGGCGGCGCTGTCGATCCAGCCCAGGCGCTGCGACAAATCCGCCGCCATCACCATGCCGCAGCCAACGGCCTCGCCGTGCAGCCAGGCGCCGTAGCCCATGCCGGCCTCGATGGCGTGGCCGAAGGTGTGGCCGAAATTCAGGATCGCGCGCAGGCCGCCTTCGCGTTCATCCTGGCGCACGATGTCGGCCTTGATTTCGCAGGAGCGCGCGATAGCGTAGGCCAGCGCGGCCTTGTCGCGCGCCAGCAGCAGGCCCATATTGGCCTCGATCCATTCGAAGAAAGGCAGGTCGATGATGCAGCCGTACTTGATCACTTCGGCAAGGCCGGCCGACAGTTCGCGCAGCGGCAGCGTCTCCAGGGTGGCGGTGTCGGCGATCACCGCCTTGGGCTGGTAGAAGGCGCCGATCATGTTCTTGCCCAGCGGATGGTTGATGCCGGTCTTGCCGCCCACCGAGGAATCGACCTGCGACAGCAAGGTGGTCGGCACCTGCACGAAGTCGACGCCGCGCATATAGGAGGCGGCCGCGTAGCCGGTCATATCGCCGATCACGCCGCCGCCCAGGGCCACCAGGGTGGTCTTGCGGTCGGCCTTATTGGCCAGCAGCGCATCGAACACCTTCATCAGCGACGCCCAGTGTTTGTGCTCTTCGCCGTCCGGCAGCACCACTTCGATCACTTCCTTGCCGGCCGCGAGCAGCGGGGCGCGCACGCGCTCCATGTACAGCGGGGCCACGGTGTCGTTGGAGACGATCGCTACTTTCGTGCCGCCCACATGCCTTGGCAGCAGGCTGGCGTCGTCCAGCAGCGCAGGGCCGATGACGATCGGGTAGCTGCGTTCGGCCAGGTCGACGTTGAGCAGGATACTGGTTTGTTCATTCATTGCGGGTTGTGCCTTGGTCACGCAGTTGGGCGCGGCCTGGCAGGCCAGCGCGTCGAGCTGGTTGATGATGGTCTGGAGCATCGATTGTACGTTAGGACGGCCGGTGTCGACGACCAGGTCGGCCATCTCCAGGTACAGCGGCTCGCGCTGCGCCAGCAATTCTTCCAGCTTGCGGCGCGGGTCGGCCGTCTGCAGCAGCGGCCGGTTCTTGTCGTGCGCAGTGCGCGCCAGGATCGCATTGACGGTGGCGCGCAGGTAGACGACGGTGCCGCGCTCCATGAGCAGGGCACGGCTGCCGGCGTCGAGGATGGCGCCGCCGCCGGTGGCCAGTACGATGCCCTGCTCGCTGGCCAGCTCGCGTATCACTTCGGCCTCGCGCCGCCGGAACGCCGCTTCGCCTTCGATTTCGAAGATCCACGGGATCGAGGCCCCCGTGCGGCTTTCGATTTCATGGTCCGAATCGACAAAGCGCAGGCCCAGCTTGCGGGCCAGCTGGCGGCCGATGGTCGTCTTGCCCGCCCCCATCAACCCAACTAAATATACATTTTGCATGCACGCATGATAGCTCAAATTGCGGCGGGGCAGTCCGCGCCGGGGCCGGTGCGGGCGGCGCCGGCCAGCGCGGCCAACGACAAACGGCCCCGGACATTGCTGTCCGGGGCCGTTCGGGCGTTGGCGGGAGCCGGCTGCCGCCGGCCGCGCCGCTTAACGCGTGGTCAGGCGGTCGGTCACGATTTTCGGCGTGATGAACACCAGCAGCTCGGTCTTGTCGTTGGTGCGCGACGAGGTCTTGAACAGGTTGCCCAGGATCGGGACGTCGCCCAGCAGCGGCACCTTGCTGACGGAATTACGTTCCACTTGCTGGTAGATACCGCCCAGCACCACGGTGCCGCCGTTTTCCACCATGACCTGGGTCTTGACGTGCTTGGTATCGATGGCGAAACCGGCGCGCGTTTCCTGGCCCACGGAATCCTTGTTGACGTCGACTTCCAGCACCACATTGCCGTCCGGGGTGATCTGCGGCACCACGTCCAGCTTCAGGTTGGCCTTGCGGAACACGATCGAGGTCGCGCCGCTGGAAGTGGCCACCTGGTATGGCAGTTCCACGCCCTGCTCGATGGTGGCGGCCGCTTTGTCGGCGGTGACCACGCGCGGGCTGGAGATGATCTTGCCGCTGCCATCGGCTTCCAGCGCCGACAGTTCCAGGTTCAGGAAGCGGTTGGCCGCCGCGTTGAACAGGCTGACCGCCAGGCTGCCCGCTTGGGCGCCGTTGATCGAGGCTGCCGGCAGGTTGATGAACTGGGTGTTGCCGTAGTCATCGATGCCGTTGTTGACCTTGACCACGCCCTGGGCTTGGCCGAGACCGGTCTGGTTGCCGCTCACGCCGACGCGGGTATTGCCGCCCGCACCCCAGCCGGCGACGCCGCCGCGGATGGCGCGCATGTCGGCGAAGCCCAGTTTGGCGCCCAGGTTCTTGGTGAAGGTGTCGGACGCTTCCACGATACGCGCTTCAATCAGCACCTGCTTGGTGGCGATGTCGGTCTTCTGGATCAGCTTGCGCACTTCTTCCAGCTTGGCGGCGATATCGGTCACGAACACCTGGTTGGTGCGTGGCTCGATGATGGCGCTGCCGCGCTTGGACAGGATGCGGTTCTTGGTGTCGCCCGCGTTTTCAATCCCGAACACGGTCTTGAACGCTTCCGCCTTCTGGTAGTTCAGCTGGAAGATTTCAGACTTGAGCGGCTCCAGGTCGGCGATCTGCGCCTTCTGTTCCAGCTCCAGCTTTTCCTTGGTCAGCAGTTCTTCCTTGGGCGCGATCCACAGCACATTGCCGTTCTTGCGCATGTCCAGGCCCTTGGCATTGAGCACCACGTCCAGCGCGTGGTCCCATGGCACTTCCTTCAGGCGCAGGGTCAGGTTGCCCTGCACGCTGTCGCTGGTGATGATGTTCAGGCCCGAGATATCGGCAATGGCTTGCAGCGCCGCACGCACTTCCACGTTCTGGAAGTTGAACGACAGCTTCTCGCCGCGGTAGCCCTGGGTGCCCTGCACCAGCTTGTTCGGGTCTTCCTTGATCGGCTTGACATCCACCACCAGCTGGGTATCGCTCTGGTAGACGCTCTGCTCCCACAGGCCGTGCGCTTCCACGGTCATGCGCACGTTGTCGCCCTGCGGCACGGTGGTGACGCGGGTGATCGGGGTGCCGAAGTCGGTCACGTCCAGGCGGCGGCGCAGGGTATCCGGCAGGCCGGTCTTGAGGAAGTCGACCACCACGCCGGTCGGGGTCTGGCGCACGTCGACGGCAACCTGATTGTTCGGCAGGTCGATCACGACGCGGCCTTCGCCGCCGGTGCCGCGGCGGAAATCGATGTCGCGCAGCTGCTGCTTGCCGGCCGGTGCCGGCGCCATCGCTGCAGCCACAGGCAAACCGCGCCCGTCGACCGCTTGCGCCACGCCGCCCGAACCATCGATGGTCAGGATCACGTTCTTGCCGTCAAGCGCGGTAGCGTAGTTCAGCGCGCGCTTGAGATTGAACACCAGGCGCGAACGTTCGCCGGCCTGCACCACATTGACGCTGGCCAGGTCGCCCACATTGATGTCCTGGCTGGTCTTGCCGGTGGCGTTGGTGGTGGCGCCGAAATCGAGCGCGATGCGCGACGGGTTGGTGATGGCAAAGCCGATCGGCAGCTTCTGCGGCACGTCCTTCATCGCGATCTTCACGATCACATTGCTACCTTGCTGGTTAGCGGTGATCGATTCGATCGCATTGCCTGGCTGGGCCTGCGCGGCGGCGGCACTACCGGCCAGCGCCAGCACGACGCTAGCCTGGCGGCACAGACGCTTCAGGGTTCTGATGGCGATCATTTGGAGCTCTCCTTACTTTCCTGCAGTTCCAGCTTCGACATGCGCTCGACCCAGTCGCCGGCCGCATCCTGAACAATTTCACGCACCGTGATCGCGTCTTCATTGACGCCGGTGATCAAACCGTAATTCTGTCCCACGTATTGTCCCTTCTTGACCTGGTAGACGGTGCGGTCAATCTGCACCAGGCCATACACCACATTGTTTTTTTCCATATTGCCGACCATCTTCATGGCATCCAGCGGGAAGCTCTCGAGGAACTCCTTGCGCCGGTTCTGGTCCGGGGCTTGGGCCCCGCCCGGACGGCTCTTGGCCAGTTCGGTCAGCAGCTTGCTGGCATTGAACGGGTCCAGCGCATCGCCGGCCGCGTAAGCAAACGGCACGAAAGTCTTCGGCTCCGGCAGCGGCTTGACGGTCGGCTTGGTATTGGCCTCGACGTCCTTCATCCAGCTGCGTACCTGTTGCACATCGCTGTCGCCGCAAGCGGTCAACAGCAAGGCGCAGGCGAGGGGGGCGAACTTCTTCATTGCGGGTTCCCTCCCTTGTTTTTCTTCTTCTCGTTGGCGGCCTGGCGCTGCTGGGCCACTTCTTCCGGATCGAGGTAGCGGAAGGTCTTGGCCGTGGCATTCAGTGTCAGCATGCCGGCGGCGGCGGCGTCCTTGGCGTCCTTGCTCTTGGTCTCCAGCGAGATATTGTTCAGCGTGACGATACGCGCCATGCCTGCCAGGTCGCCGGCGAAGGCGCCCAGGTCATGGTAGCTGCCATTGACGCGCAGTTCGATCGGCTGCTCGGCGTAGTACTCCTTGACGTCGACGCGGCTCGGCTTGAACAGCTCGAACGACAGGCCGCGCCCGGTGCCGGCATTGTTGATGTCCGACAGCAGGGCCGCCATTTCGGCTTTACCCGGCAGTTGCTTTTCCATCTGCACCACGTATTTGTCGACCTGCTCCTTCTGGCGCTTGAGCTCCTCGAGGTTGACCGCCTGGCCCACCTTCAGGCTGAACTCGTCGCGCAGCTTCTGCTCCTGCGCCGCGCCCTGCTCGAGCTCCTCGTACTGGCCCTGCCAGTAGCCGAAATAGCCGCCCAGCACCGCCAAGCCAGCCACGCCGATTGCCAACAGCAGGCGCGGCAGGATTGGCCACAGGCCCGGATGGATACCATTCAGGTTCCGGAACTGGGAGCTGAGCGTTTCCCCTATATTTTTCAAATCAGTTGCCATAGTTGTGCTCTCAGGACTTGACAGCGGCATCGGCCTTGGCGCCTGGTTTGGCGCCCGGCTTGCCATCCGGGTTGTCGTCCTTGTCGCGTGGACGTTTGATCATGACCGACAGCTGGAATTCCACAATATTGCGGCCCCCCGTCTTATTGGGACCGCTGCCGCCCATCGTGCCGGCCTTGACTTCGACCAGGTCCGGACGCTCCAGCCACGGCGAATTGCCGGACAGGTTGCGCAGCAGTTCGGAGACGCGCTCCTGCGACTGCGCACTGCCGGTCAGCGTGACTTTCAGCGCTTCCTGCTTGACCGATTTCAGGAACACGCCGGCCGGTGTCTGCTTGACCAGTTCGTCCATCAAGTACACCGGCTGGTTGCGGTCGGCCTGCAAATCTTCCACCGCTTGCTGGCGCGCCTTCAGCGCATCGATTTCCTGGCGCAGCGTGGAAATTTCCGCGATCTTTTTGTCCAGGTCGGCAATGGCGCCCTTCAGCACCTCTTGGCGCTGGGCCTGGATCGCCAGTTCGCGGGCGTTATAGCCGCCCACCATGGCGACAACGGCAGCGCCCGACAGCAGGCCCACGCCCAGCAGGGCGTAGAAAGCGCTCTTGCGCAGCTTGCGCCGCGCCTCCCGGTGCGGGAGTAAGTTAATACGTATCATCAGCCAAACCTCCGCATGGCAAGGCCGCAGGCCACCAGGTACGCCGGCGCATCGCTGCGCAACGTTTGTTCACGCACGCCGGACGCCAGCTGCATGCCCTTGAACGGCGAAATGACGGCGCTGGAAATACGGGTGCGGCTGGCGATCATTTCCAGCATCCCCGGCAGCAGCGCGCAGCCGCCCGCCAGGAAGATCTGGTCGATCTTGGTGTACGGCGTCGAGGTGAAGAAGAACTGGATGGCGCGCGTGACTTCCAGCGCCGCCCCTTCCAGCCATGGCCCGAGCACGTCGGCCTGGTAATTCTCCGGCAGGTCGCCCGCCTTCTTGCGCGCCTCGGCTTCCTCGAAAGCCAGGCCGTAAGAACGCACGATATCCTGCGTCAGCGAATTGCCGCCGAAAGGCTGCTCGCGTTCATAGATGGTGGTGCCATCGAGCATGACGGAAATCTGCGTCGACACGGCGCCGATCTGGAACAGCGCGATCACCTGGCCGCCGCCGCCGTTAGGCAGCTGCGCGGTGACGCGGTCCAGCGCGGCGCGCGCGGCGTACGATTCGATGTCCATCACCGCCGCCTTCAGGCCGGCCGATTCGGCAATCGCCACCCGGTCCTCGACTTTTTCACGGCGCGCCGCGGCGAGCATGACTTCGATGTCCTCGGTGGAATTGGCAACCGGGCCGATCACGTCGAAGTCCAGGCTCACCTCGTCCAACGCGAACGGGATGTACTGGGCAGCTTCGGATTCGACCTGAATCTCCAGCTGTTCCTCGGACATGCCGGCCGGCAGCACGATTTTCTTGGTAATGACGGAAGCAGGCGGCATGCCCAGCGCGACGTGTTTGGCGCGCGTGCCGCTTTTCTTGATCAGGCGGCGTACCGCCTCGATCACTTGCTCCATATTTTCGATATTGCCGTCGGCGACAGCGCCGCGTGGTAGCGGCTCCGTGGCGCAGCGCTCAAGGCGCAGGCCTTCCTTGCCTGTTTCAGACAATTCAACCAGGCGCACGCTTGAGGTGCTGATATCGAGGCCGACCAGCGGGCCTTGGTTGCCGCTGAACAGGGCTTTCAGGTCCAATGACATGGATGCACTCCTGACAACTCCATAGACATTTACATATCCAAATTCGTTTTAAAAACCCGTGTTTAGACCGCAAACATGAGACAGTACATTAGATGCTAGCAACTTTAACTGCGCACTGTAAAGGTATTTCTCCAGTGCACGATTACAGATTTGTGCGGGTTTAACCACACTTAATGCTGCATAAATGGCATATCAAGTAACTAAGTTGCATAGTTACTCACAGAAAATATTTCTCAATATCAGGTGCGCGCCGGGGCGTAGGCCCTCATTTATAATGCCTTGCATAAAATCCACTGAAACCGCATATGACTGCAAATAACCACGAGACCTCGGCGAAAAAAAAATCGCCGAAGGGTTTCTTGCTGATGGCCCTGATATCCCTGCTGGGCCTGGTCCTGGCCGGCGTGCTGCTGGTGGTGTTCGGCCTGGCTCTGGCCTACCCCAACCTGCCGTCGCTGGATACCATCACCGACTACCGGCCGAAAATGCCGCTGCGCATCTACTCGGCCGACAATGTGCTGCTGGGCGAGTTCGGCGAAGAACGCCGCACCCTGGTGCATATCAAGGACATCCCCGATGTCATGAAGAAGGCGGTGCTGGCCATTGAAGACAGCAACTTCTACGAACACGGCGGCGTCGACTACCTGGGCATTCTGCGCGCCGCCGTCCATAACGCGACCGGCGGCGCCCGCCAGGGGGCATCGACCATCACGCAGCAGGTAGCGCGCAACTTCTTCTTATCGAGCGAGCAAACGTTCAAGCGCAAGGCCTACGAAGCGCTGCTGGCCTGGAAGATCGAGCAGAACCTGTCGAAGGACCAGATTCTGGAGGTCTATATGAACCAGATCTACCTGGGGCAGCGGGCCTACGGCTTTTCTTCGGCCGCCCAAATCTATTTCGGCAAGAACTTGAAAGACATTAGCGTGGCGGAAGCGGCCATGCTGGCCGGCCTGCCCAAGGCGCCTTCGGCCTACAACCCGGTGGTCAACCCGAAGCGCGCCAAGGTGCGCCAGCAGTACATCCTGCAACGCATGGCCCAGCTTGGCTATATTACGCCCGCACAGTTCGAAGCGGCAAAGATTGAGCAACTAAAAGTGAAAACCGACAGCAGCGCGTTCGGTGTCCACGCCGAATATGTTGCGGAAATGGCGCGCCAGCTGGTCTACGAGCAGTTCAAGGAGGAGACGTACACGCGCGGCCTGAACGTTTTCACCACCATTACCAAGGCCGACCAGGACGCCGCCTACCTGGCCCTGCGCAGCGGCGTGATGGAGTATGAAAAACGCCACGCCTACCGCGGCCCGGAAGCCTATGTCGACCTGCCGGCCAACAAGGCCGAAGCCGACGAGATGGTCGAGACCGAATTGGCGGCCCACCCGGACAGCGACAATATCGTGGCCGCCATGGTCTTGAGCGCGGCCGCCGACAAGGTCGCCGCCGTCACCGCCTCGGGCGAGGAAATCAGCATCAGCGGCGCCGGCCTGGCCATGGGCAAGAGCTGGCTGTCGGACAAGAACCCGCCCAACAAGCGCATCCGCCGCGGCGCCGTGATCCGCGTCATGCAGGAAGGCAAGGACTGGCAGATCACCCAGATGCCGGAAGTGGAGTCGGCCTTTGTTTCGGCCAGCACCGAGGACGGCGCCATCAAGGCCATGGTGGGCGGCTTCGACTACAACCGCAACAAGTTCAACCACGTGACCCAGGCTTGGCGCCAGCCCGGCTCCTCGTTCAAGCCGTTCATCTATTCCGCTTCGCTCGAGCGCGGCCTGTCGCCGGCCACCATGATCAACGACGCCCCGATCTCCTTCGACGCCGGCCAGACCGGCGGCCAGGCCTGGGAGCCGAAGAACTATGACGGCAAGTACGAGGGCCCGATGACCATGCGGCGCGGCCTGACCAAGTCGAAGAACATGATTTCGATCCGCATCCTGCACCGCATCGGCGCCAAGTACGGCCAGGAATACGCCACCCGCTTCGGCTTCGACCCGGAACGCAACCCGCCCTACCTGACGCTGGCCCTGGGCGCCGGCGGCGTGACGCCGATGCAGATGGCCGGCGCCTACGCCGTGTTCGCCAACGGCGGCTACAAGGTTTCGCCCTACCTGATCGCCAAGGTGACCGATGCCAACGGCAAGGTGCTGTCGCAGGCCAGCCCGGACAAGGCCGGCGAGGCCAAGAACCGCGTGATCGACGAGCGCAACGCCTTCCTGATGGATTCCATGATGAAGGATGTGGTGCGCTTCGGTACCGCCACCCGCGCCCTGTCGCTCAAGCGCCCGGACATCGCGGGCAAGACCGGCACCACCAACGACTCGATCGACGCCTGGTTCGCCGGCTACCAGGCCAAGCTGGTGGGCGTGGCCTGGATCGGCTTCGACCAGCCGAAGAACCTGGGCAACAAGGAAACCGGCGGCGGCCTGGCCCTGCCGATCTGGATCGGCTATATGGGCAAGGCCTTGAAGAATATTCCGATCGAGGAACGAGCAATTCCGCCGGGCATCATCGCCCAGGATGGCGAGTACTATTATGCGGAAAATCCGCCGGGGGTCGGCATCGACAGCCTGGAAGGCAATACGCGCGGCACGCCGGCGGAAGAGAAACAGAAGGACGCGGTGAAGAACGAGCTGTTCTAAGCAGCGGCAAAAAAGGGGGCGGCGCCCCCTTTTTTTATGGCGCCAGCACCACCGGCGCCCCGCCCTGCTCCGTC
This sequence comes from Pseudoduganella violaceinigra DSM 15887, assembly GCF_000425385.1. Lineage (GTDB taxonomy): Bacteria > Pseudomonadota > Gammaproteobacteria > Burkholderiales > Burkholderiaceae_D > Rugamonas > Rugamonas violaceinigra. Next base: position 296,990 of record NZ_AUDI01000009.1, read on the forward strand.
ACGATCGCCGACAGCGCGGCATACAGCTCGGTGCCGCGGCGCGTATCGATCCACTGGCCGGCCACCTGGCGGTAATGAAAGCCGCCCGAACGCGCCGCCACCCACAGCTCCTGCATGGGCGCCTGCGAGTTGATGATCACCTTCGAACCGTTGTCGACGAATTCGATTTCCAGCACATTGCCGCTGCGGCTGCACTCCACATCCACCATGTCCTGCTCGCACAGGCGGTCCAGGGCAGCCTCGATCGCAGCCAGCGTTGCCTCGGCCTGGTCCAAAAATTCCGTTTCGGTCATGCTACACTCCAAGATTCCTATCAAGCCCCTATTCTAATCGTGAAGTCCCGAATCGCACTTGCTGTCCTTGCCATGACAGCCCTGCTGGCCGGATGCGGCCAAACCGGCCCGCTCTACCTGCCCAAGCCACCCTCCAAGCCTGTTACCGCGGGCAAGCCGGGCGTGGCGCCGCCGTCGGCGCCGGTCCCGTCCACTCCCCCAGCATCCCAACAGTAAGCTTATGTCCCACTTCGAATACCAGAATGGCGTGCTGCACGCCGAAGGCGTCGCGCTCGATGCGATCGCGCAAACGTACGGCACGCCCGCCTATGTCTACTCCAAAGCGCGGCTGACCGAGAACTTCGACGCCTACGCCAACGCCTGTGCCGGCCGCGATGCGCTGGTGTGCTACGCGATGAAGGCCAATTCCAACCTGGCCATCCTGGACTTGCTGGCGCGCCGCGGCGCCGGTTTCGACATCGTTTCGGGCGGCGAACTGCTGCGCGTGATCGCCGCCGGCGGCGATCCGAAGAAAGTCATCTTCTCGGGTGTCGGCAAGAGCGTGGAGGAAATGCGCCTGGCCCTGTCGCACGACATCCTGTGCTTCAACGTCGAATCGATCCCCGAGCTGCACCGTCTGAATGAGGTGGCGGGCAGCATGGGCAAGAAGGCGCGCATTTCGCTGCGCGTGAACCCGAACGTGGACGCCAAGACCCACCCTTATATCGCAACGGGCCTGAAAGCCAACAAGTTCGGCGTCGCCTTCGACGACGCGCTGGCAACCTACCGCAGCGCGGCCGCCCTGCCGCACCTGGACGTGTCGGGCATCGACTGCCATATCGGCTCGCAGTTGCTGGACGACGCGCCGCTGCTGGAAGCGCTGGACAAGCTGATCGAATTGATCGACGCCCTGGGCGCGGAAGGCATCCACCTGCACCACCTGGACATCGGCGGCGGCCTGGGCATCGACTACGGCGACGGCGCACCGGTGCCGGTGGGCGACTACCTGGCGCGCCTGTTCAAGCGGGTCGATGCCTGGCGCGCGGCAAAGCACGGTGGCAAGCCGATCAAGGTGATCTTCGAGCCGGGCCGCTCCATCGTGGGCGATGCCGGCGTGCTGCTGACGCGCGTGGAATTCATCAAGCACGGCGAAGAGAAGAACTTCTGCATCGTCGACGCGGCCATGAACGATATGGCGCGCCCCGCCATGTACCAGGCGTGGATGGCTATGCAGCCGGTGAACAAGACCGGCGCCGCAACCGCCATGTTCGACGTGGTCGGTCCGATCTGCGAATCGGGCGACTGGCTGGCGCGCGACCGCGAACTGAATGTCGCCCCGGGCGACCTGCTGGTGATGAAGACGGCCGGCGCCTACGGCATGACCATGGCCTCCAACTACAACACCCGCGGCCGCGCCGTGGAACTGATCGTCGACGCCGGCCAGGTCCACGTGGTACGCCGGCGTGAGAATCCGGCCGAGCTGTTCGCGCTGGAATCCCTGATCAAGTAAGGCGTTCGCGGGCGGCGGCGGCTTTGCCGCGCGCCCACCATGCGCGCACGCCCAGCAGGGCAAGCACGATCAGGCCGAACAGGATCGGCTTGTTGAAGTCGTGCTTGCCGGCCCGCATCCACCAGAAGTGCAGGATGCCCAGCGGGGCGATCACATACACCAGCTTATGCAGCGCCTGCCAGCGCTTGCCGCCCAGGCGGCGCACCATGGCATTGGTGCTGGTCACGGCCAAGGGCAGCAGCAGGACGAAGGCGCTGAAGCCGACGGTGATGAACGGCCGCTTGGCGACATCCTTCAGCATCGCCTGCACGTCGAAGAAATGGTCGAACCACAGGAAGGTAGTGAAGTGCAGCAGCGCGTAAAAGAAGGCGTACAGACCCAGCATGCGGCGCAGCTTGAGCAGCCAGTTCCAGCCGGACAAGCGCCGCAGCGGCGTGACGGCCAGCGTGAGGCACAGGAAGTACAGGGTCCACGAACCGGTGCTGCGCGTGATGTACTGCAGCGGTTCGACCAGCTTGTCGGCCGCCACCAGATACACCAGCGCGAAGAACGGTAGCAGCGCCGACACGAAGGCGCTGGACTTGATCGCCGTCAGCTGGCGCGCTGTCGGGGTGAAGGCCATCAGTAGTACTTCTTCAAGTCCATGCCGCTGTACAGCGGCGCCACCTCGGCATAGCCATTGAACATCAGCGTCTTGCGCTTCTTGGTGAAGAAGCCGTCTTCGCCGATGCGGCGCTCGCTGGCCTGCGACCAGCGCGGGTGGTCGACCTCCGGGTTAACGTTCGAATAGAAGCCGTATTCATTCGGCGCCGATTTGTTCCAGGACGTGCGCGGCATCTCGCGCACGAAGCGGATCTTGACGATCGACTTGGCCGACTTGAAGCCGTACTTCCACGGCAGCACCATGCGCACCGGCGCCCCATTCTGGTTCGGCAGCACTTCGCCGTACATACCGAACGTCAGCAGCGCCAGCGGATGGTTGGCTTCGTCGATCCGCAAGCCTTCCACATAGGGCCACTCCAGCACCCGGCTGCGTACGCCCGGCATTTGCTGGTGGTCGGCCAGGCTGACGAACTCCACGAATTTGGCATTGCCGGTCGGCTCGACCTTCTTGATCAATTCCGAGAAGGAGTAGCCGATCCAGGGGATCACCATCGACCAGCCTTCCACGCAGCGCAGGCGGTAGATGCGCTCTTCCAGCGGCGCCAGCTTGAGCAAGCTGTCGATATCGAGCGTCATCGGCTTTTTGACCTCGCCCTCGACCTGCACGGTCCAGGGCCGCGTGCGCAGGGTGTGGGCATTTTCGGCCGGGTCGGACTTGTCGGTGCCGAATTCGTAGAAATTATTGTAGGACGTGGCGTCCTTGCGCGAAGTCGGTTTTTCCATCACCGCGAAGGCGGGATTGGGCCGGGCCGGCAGCCGCGCACCTGCGGCGCCCTGGGCCAGCGCCAGCTCGGGGCCGAGGATGGCGCCGGCGGCCGCCAGCTTGATGAACTTGCGGCGCGACTCGAACACGTCGCGCGGGGTGATTTCGGAAGGAAGGATCAGCATGGCGGCTCCAAGGGTGGTGCAACGGTAATAGCTGAACGTTACACCAGATTGCTGAAGCCGATATTAAAGCCAGGCCCAGGCATTTTTATCTTTCCTGCAACAGCAATTGCGAAAAATTGGCAGTATTTTCAAGAACTTGCCCAAAATCATGATATCTTTCTGTTTCCATGCGTCAACATTTTTTAAAGAATATGAATTCGGTACCCTCCCCTGGCATCGCGCGCAGACTGCGCATGTCCCTTCCCCTGCTCTGCATCCTGGCCAGCCTGTACGGTTGCGGCGGCGGTTCGAGCAGCAGCCAGAATGCCAACGGCAGCCCTGGCCAGGCAAACGGCAGCAACCCCAACAATCCGGCCAATGGCGGCGGCGGCCAGCCTGCTGATCCCAACGCGCCACTGATCAATGCACTGGCCTCCGGCAACGGCAGCACCCTCAGCCTCGGCACGGTCATGGGTGCGGCGCAAACCTTGATCTCGGGCCAGATCAGCGAGTACGGCTCGGTTAAACAAGCGGTCTTCAACGGCGTCGGTCCGATCGACTGGGATCCGAGCCAGGATTCCTCCTATTTCACGGTGCTGGACGTAGCCCGCAACCATGTACTACTCCCAAGCAACTGGAAGTACAAGGGCAATGCCGCCGGCTCCGGCGCCACGCTGGCCGTGGCCGGCACGGCCCCGGTCAGCAAGGCACGCTACGCCGCATTCGGCGGCAATCCGCTCGGCGTGCCGGGCAATGCCGCCATGGACAAGCTGATGACCAACACTGTCGGCTGGCTTTCGAGCCGCGCCGGCAGCGGCAATTTCAAGGTGGTCGTGGCACATATGCCCGGCACGGAAACTTACTGGTATCCGCACGAGAAGAAGGTGCGCGATTGGTTCTACGGCAAATACACCGGTGTGACCGTCAACAACCTGGCGTCCGGCGCCAGCCAGCAGGACAATAGCTGCGACGGCACAGCGCTTGCCGGCTGCCTGCAAGGCGCCGACCTGCTGGTGATCGGCCGCGAACAGGGCCCAGGCAGCTATTCGGGCGACACCGTGATGAAAGCCGTCACGGATGCCCAGGCGCGCGGCATTCCCGTGCTGTACCTGCACCACTACCGCGACGCCAACGACCTGGCCGGCCGCATGCTCGACTATTTTGGTCTGGATCAGGAGATCAACTACTGGTCGGAAGAGGGGCTGAAAGCCTTTAACCCAGCCTCTCTGCCTAGCGCGCCAGCGCAACTGTCCGCAATGCAGGCCCTGCTCAACCGCCTCGAGCAAGGCAGCTTCAGCACGAACTGGAGCGGCTGCTCGAACGCGATGCGCATCGACTGCTCCGGCGACGCCACCTATATGGCGGAATTCGGCACGCTGGCGGCGCAGATCCGCGACGCCTTGCGCAAGTTCGACAGCGACAGCACGCAACTGTTTGCCCGTCCCGGCTACCAGCTGGAAAAGCTGCTCGTCCTGCTGGGCGACAAATACCGCGAAAACGTCAGCTACCCGATGGACAAGTCCGCCAATAAACAGGACTTCTTCCGCGCCTACTTCTCGGACGCAACCGCCTATATCACCCGCAGCAGCTCGTCCGTGGCGAAAAACCTCGGCAACTTCTCCGCGCCGATCGCCACCAGCACGCCAACCCTGTCGCAGACCGTGACCGTCACCCTGCCGGCCAGCGGCAGCAAGGAATACCTGACCGGCCTGTACGTCATTCCAGGCAAGACGGTCACCCTGACCCGTACCGACGGCGGCAACGGTCCGGTGCACTTCGGCCTGAACATGCTGCGCGACACCACGCGGATCTTCAATACCTACGACCGCCCGACCAATATTTCTTCGCCGCGCCCTGCGCTGGAACAGAACAAGCCGGTCTCCATCACCAGCCCGTTCGGCGGTCCGCTGATGCTGTTTGTCGATGCCGCCACGTCGGGCTCGCAGCCGGTCACGGTGCGCGTGGACGGCGTGATCACCCACCCGGTGCTGCGCAATCCGAACGACCCGGCGGCCGTCGCCGCCTTCCAGAACGAGGTGAATACCACCCCGACCAACTGGGTAGGCTTTACCACCGATACCCTGACCATCCATTCGACGCTGGACCATTTCAAGCAGACCATCGCCGATTACAACGGCAATATGGCGGCACTGGCCTCCGATATCGCCGTGTACACGGTGAAGGACACCTACGAGCTGGCAGGCTTCAATTCGGCCAGCGGCCAATTGCAACTGGCAAACGGCGTGACGGCCTTCTGCAATAGCAAAGGCTGGGATTGCACCGGCCTGCAGCACCGCCGCGACGTGATGCAGCACGTGATCAGCGACTCGCATGCCTTGTGCGGCAACGGCTGCTCCGGCAATCCGTTCGACGAAGACTGGGCGTTCGATCCGCTGGGCTGGGGCGAATCGCATGAAATCGGCCACAACCTGCAGCAATCGCGCCTGAACGTCTATGGCGGGAAGTCGACCGAAGTGTCGAACAATATCTTCCCGGTGCACAAGCAGATGAAGTACAACCTGAGCGCCGCCGGTATTGCCTCGCCGATCAGGTCGCACGCCGGCGCGGGCCAGGAAGTGTTCGACATCGTGAAAGCGGCGCTCGGCACGGCCGATCCTGTCACCTCCATGTACAACAGCAGCTGGAGCGACGCCAGCTACGCCGCCAACGGCACGCCGCGCCTGATGTTCTATCGCCAGCTGGTCGAGTATGCGCGCTATTACAACAACGGCGGCCAGTTCCAGGATGGCTGGGAAATCGTTCCGCTGCTGTACCTGCTGAACCGCAACTTCGCGCAGGCAAATGACGCCAGCTGGTCGAGCAAGGCCGCCGGCTTCGGTTTCGGCACCTACGCCGGCAGCTACCCCGGTTCGATGGACGGCAACGACTTCCTGCTGATTGCCAGCTCCAACATCATTGGCCGCGACATGCGCCCGATGTTCGCGCTGTGGGGCATCACCACCACCTCGGCGGCACAGGCGCAAGTGGCGGCGTACAACTACCAGTCGTCGCAGGCGCTGTACTTCCCGATGAACACCGTGATCAGTCCGAAAGACAAGGTCGGCGCGCCGATCGTGATGTCGGCCGGTGCAAGCTATCCAGCGGGCTACTAAGTCCGCCAGCCCGGCCGCCTTGCGTGGCCGGGCATTTACGTCCCCCTCGTTCTGAGGGGGGAGGACTCCCCACTCCGCAATCCACAATGAATACGCCGAACCCGAACGCGGGTCGGATGCCTGTCCGGACTGACGCCGGTCGATCAACCGCGCGCACCGGCCTCGTTCCGGGCTGAATTGCAAAGGGGATTGCGCCGGTAAGCGCTGAAGAAAGCCCCCGCCAAGCGGCGGGGGCACGCCATCAAGACGTGGGCTTACAGCTTGCCGTAGGAATGCAAGCCAGACAGGAACATATTCACGCCCAGGAAGGCGAACGTGGTGACCAGCAGGCCAATCAGCGCCCACCACGCCGACCAGCGGCCGCGCAAGCCCGACATCAGGCGCATGTGCAGCCAGGCCGCGTAATTGAGCCAGACGATCAGGGCCCAGGTTTCCTTCGGATCCCAGGACCAGTAGCCGCCCCAGGCTTCCGCCGCCCACAGCGCGCCAAGGATGGTGGCGATGGTGAAGAAGGCAAAGCCGATCGAGACCGCCTTGTACATCACATCTTCCAGCACTTCGGCATCGGGCAGGCGGTTGACGATGCGCGACCGCAGCAGGTTCCCCAGCGCGAACAGCACCATCAGGCCGACGATCATCTTGCCGCTCTTGAGCAGCGCCATATTGGTAGCCTCTTCCGTCAAGCCGGTCTTGGCCAGCATGCCGAACAGGGACAGGATCACCGCCGGGATCACGCCCAGCGCCTTCCACATGACGCGCGGCTCCTCATATTTCAGCAGGTAGGCCCAGGCCACCATCGACGCCAGCGCAAACGTGCCGTAGCCGATGAAGTTGGCCGGCACGTGGATCTTCATCCACCAGCTTTTCAGCGCCGGCACCAGGGGCTGGATTTCGGCCGCGCCGCGCGCCGCCGAGTACCACAGCAGGAAGGCGACCGCGGCCGTGATCACTAGCAGCACGAAGGGGCCCAGCGCGCGGGTGGCGTAGTGCGCTTCGTAATACAGGTAGAACATGGCGGTGATCAGCGAGAACAGCACGAACACTTCGTACAGGTTCGAAATCGGGATGTGGCCAATGTCGGCGCCGATCAGGTAGGACTCGTACCAGCGCACCAGCATGCCGGTCACGCCCAGTACCACGCCAGCCCAGCACAGGATCGAGCCCGCCGCGCCGCCCAGGGCGGAGCGGCTAAGCATGCCGCCCCAATAGAACAGGGTGGACAGAACGAACATCGTACTCATCCACAGGATCGCCGACTGGCTCGACAGCATGTACTTGAGCCAGAAGCGCGACTCGGCCGCGGCCAGCTGGCCGCCATACATGCCGATGCCGGCCAGCGCCAGCGCGAAAGTCAGCGGCATCAGCCAGCGCAGCGGCTTCCAATACCAGCCCAGCGCGGAGAAGGCGGGCGCCGAGGCCAGCAGGATGCCTTTCTCGTACACATCCATATAGGCGCCGAAGCGCTGGAACGCATACAGCGCACCGGCGAACAGGACCAGGGAAAACAGCCAGTCAAACGCGCCCAGGCGCTTGAAATAGCCCGGCTGCTGGGCATAGATTTGTGTCGCTTCCATTTGTGTTCTCCAAAAACCTGGCAACAGCTTACGCCGATTGCGGCAGTTTCTCCTTGAGTTCCTTAAATTCCTTCTCGAAATCCAGCGTCTTGCGCTGGGTGCTCATGGCCATCAAGGCCTCGGCGCCGGTCTCGCCGCCCTTGATCCACACCCAGACGCGGCGTTCGCGGATATAGAACATCGCGAACACCCCCAGCACCAGCAGCAGGCAGCCGATATACACCAGGGTCTTGCCCGGCGAACGGGTGACCTGGAACACCGAGGCCTTGACCTCGACGAACTCGTCCAGCTGCAGGTAGACCGGCGCCCCGTAGAAGAAGCTGTCCGACAAGGCATTGGTGGCCTGCTGCAGGAAACGGCCGTGCGCCTCGTCCATTGCGGCGGCCGGCTTGCCATCCTTCTCGCGCGCCACCTGCCACAGCTCCCACATCGAGCCGTTCAGGATTTTCAGGAAGATTTCCGCCGCGTTGGTCTGTTCGGCCTGCGGTACCTTGTCCTGCAGGAAGCGGCTGATGGCGAAGAAGCCGGCGCTCTTGGCGTCCCCGGCGAAGATTTCCAGGCCCTTCAGCGCGGAGCCTTCAAGTTGCGCGCGCAAGGTGTCGCCCGCTTTCGACTTCGGCATCGCCAGCGCGGCATAGCGTTCGGCGGCCTTCTGGCGCAGCGCCGGGTCCTGCAGGGCGGCGCGCAGGCGCATCCAGTCGCGTACGCTGTGTTCGTCGTCCACGGGAATGCGCAGGTAGCTGAACGGGTCGGCCGGGGTGGCGCGCACGCCGGACAGGAAAAAGGTTTCGCCGTCCATGGTGACCGGCTGCATATAGTTCTGGAATTCGCGCGCCTGGCCGGTCTTGTCGCGCAGCTTGTACTGCACCGAGGGGCCGAGGTTTTTCAAGTCCTTGCTGTGGGCGGTCTTGGCAGCCGAACCGAGTTGCTTGTCCAGGCTGCGGGCGATGGATTCGTTCAGGTTCTCGCCCTTGCTGACGGCGCGCGCGTCCTGGCTGCCCATGTTTTCCACATTGAAGGGGCGGAAGTCGCTCCACTCCACGCTGTAGTCGTCATCTAGCTTGCTCGCGCCATTCACTTCGCCTTGCATGGCGAAGCTGGTGCTGCCGGCCCCCTGCATCGGGTAGCCGACCAGCTTGAGCTTGGTGCCCCCATCCTCGAAGGAGGACTGGTAGATTGCCACGCCTTCAAAGATCAGCGGCTTGTTCACTTCGATCACGGCATCGACACTCTTGCCGCTCTCGTTGGAACGCACGGTGACATGGCTGGCGAACAGCTTCGGCATGCCGGTGCTGTAGAAGTCGATATCGAATTTCTTCAGCTGGATCGAGAACGGCAATTCCTGCAACAGCACGCCATCCGGACGGGCCAGGATGGCGGTATTGCCGGTCGTGCCCTCCGGCAAGGCGATATTGCCGCGGTAGGTCGGGTTGTGCACCCCGAGGCGGTGCTGGGCCGGCACGTCGGCGATCAGGCCGGAGCCGGCGAAGGCGGTCTTGCCCAGCAGCCATTGCTGGAAGCGGATCGGCAGGTCGGAATCCAGCATGCCGCCCACCAGGATGACGACGATGGCGCTGTGGGCAAAGATATAGCCGAACTTGTTGCCGGCGCCGCGCTTGGCCGTGACCAGGGTGGCGCCCTCTTTTTCCACGATCCTGGCGGCATAGCCGGCATGGCCCAGGCGCTGGGCCGTCTGGCCGGCCAGCGCGGCGCGCGCCAGGGGCGACTGCCAATGGTGCTTGTGGTGGAAGTTGTTCAGCGACGCTTCGCGCACCTTCTCGCGCCAGCTGCGCATATCCTTCAGCATCTTCGGCGTATTGTGCACCACGCACAGCGAAGTCGAGACGACCAGCAAGCCGCACATGGCAACAAACCACCAGGACGAGTAGATGGCGTACAGCCCCAGCTTGTTGAACACTTCGAACCAAAACGGGCCAAACTGGTTGATGTAGTTCGGCATTGGCTGGCTTTGCTGCACGATGGTACCAATGATGGCGGCAAAGATGATCACCACGAACAGGGCGATCGCAAAGCGCATCGAAGACAGCAGCTCGACGGTCTCAGCGACTGGGCCGCGGCGGTGGCGCAGCTGGATTCCGGAAGTGGTGGGGGCGTTGCTCATTACTCGGGGAAAAGTCAGGAGGATAACAACAAAAAGGGCAGCCTGCTTGCGCGGCCGCCCTGTTCATGTCCAGTACCGCCCGGCAGCGGGCGGTGCATTGATTACTTCAAGCCGGCCATGTAGTCGGCAACCGCTTCGATTTCCTTGTCGGACATGCGGTAGGCGATGGCTTGCATTTCAGGGCTCGACTTGCGGGTGTTGGCCTTGAATGCCTTCAGGGTGGCGGCGGTGTAATCCTGGTGCTGGCCGCCCACGCGCGGGTAGGCCGACGGCATGCCGGCACCGGCCGGGCCGTGGCAGGAAGCGCAGGCCGGGACGCGGTTTTCGGCGATACCGCCGCGGTAGATCTTCTTGCCCAGCTCGACGGTATCCTTGTTCTTGGCAGCGCCGGACTTGCTCGCTTCCGTATTCAGGTAGGCCGCGATGTTTTTCTTTTCTTCATCGGACAGTGCCTTGGCGAACGGGGTCATCACGGTGCCGGGGCGGGCATCGCCGCTGAACGCCAGCAGTTGCTTGTAGATATAGGCTTCGCCCTGGCCGCCCAGTTTCGGGTTGACGGTGATGGTGGATGCGCCCTTGGCGCCGTGGCAGGTGACGCAGGCCGGGATGCCGCGCGCGTTGTCGCCTTCCGCGTACAGGGTGGCGCCTTTGGCCGGGTCCGCTTTGGCGGCGGCCGGGGCGTGGGCTTCGTTGGCCGAGGCCGCACCGGTCACAGCCAGCATTGCGATGAACAAGGATTTTACAAATGGCGAAAACGCACGATTCATTCAGACACCCTGGGACAAAGTAAATAGTTAGCGGTAGAGGAATCGGGTCATGCGAATTGCCTCATTGACCGGCAATATAGCATGGCAACAATTCGTAACCCCTTATTGTACAATAGCTTTTCTGCTTTATTGCCCTCTTTTGTTGCCCCCCATGTCTAAACTCTGGCAAGCCCGCTTTTTCACCACCGTCAACCATCTGCGCGACCTGCCTCGCACGACGGTGCCGGAGATCGCCTTCGCTGGCCGCTCCAATGCCGGCAAATCCACCGCGATCAATATCCTGTGCAACCAGAAGGGCTTGGCGTTCGCCTCCAAGACTCCGGGCCGCACCCAGCACATCAACTTCTTCTCGATCGGCGGCGCCCACGTGGCGATGCACCGCCACGACCCGACCAATATCGACGAGATCCAGTGCATGATCGCCGACCTGCCCGGCTACGGCTATGCCGAAGTATCGGGCGACGCCAAGAACCACTGGCAGCGCCTGCTGGGCGACTATGTGCAGCGGCGCGAGCAGCTGGCGGCCCTGGTCCTGATGATGGATGCGCGCCGCCCGTTTACCGACCTGGACCAGCAGATGATCGAATGGTTTGCCCCGACCGGCAAGCCGATCCATTGCATCCTGACCAAGGCGGACAAGCTGAACCGCAACGAATCCATCAACGTGCTGCGCCAGGCGCAAGCCAAGCTCGACAGCTACGTCGATGAAGACGGCGAAGGTTTCCCCTTCACCGTGCAATTATTCTCCGCGCTGAAGCGCATCGGCATTGAGGAAGCCACGGCCAAGATCGAAGCGCTGGCCGGCCTCGCCGATGGCGATGCAGCGCCCATCACCATTGAAACGGAACACGAATGATCACCCCAGATTTCCCGGCTCTGCGCATGCGCCGCATGCGCCGCGACCCGTTCTCGCGCGCCCTGATGCGCGAGCACACCGTCACGGTTGACGACCTGATCTACCCGGTCTTCATCGTCGAAGGCAGCAACCGCCGCGAGCCGGTCGCCACCATGCCAGGCGTGGACCGCATCTCGGTCGACCTGCTGCTGAAAGTGGCCGAAGAATGCGTCAAGCTGGGCATCCCGGTGCTGTCGCTGTTCCCGAACATCGACCCAGCACTGAAGACCAATGACGGCATGGAAGCGCTCAATCCGGAAGGCCTGATCCCGCGCGCCGTGCGCGAGCTGAAGAAGAATTTCCCGGAACTGGGCATCATGACCGATGTGGCGCTCGACCCCTACACCAGCCACGGCCAGGACGGCACCGTCGACGCCAAAGGCTCGATCCTGAACGACGAAACCACTGAGATGCTGATGCGCCAGGCCCTGTGCCAGGCCGACGCCGGCGTCGACGTGGTCGGCCCGTCCGACATGATGGACGGCCGCATCGGCGTGATGCGCAAGGCCTTCGAAGCCCGCGGCCTGATCCACACCCGCATCATGGCCTACTCGGCCAAGTACGCTTCCGCCTTCTACGGCCCGTTCCGCGACGCGGTCGGCTCGGCAGCGGCGCTGGGCAAGGCCGACAAATTCACCTACCAGATGGATCCGGCCAACAGCGACGAAGCCCTGCGCGAAGTGGCGCTCGATATCGCCGAAGGCGCCGACATGGTGATGGTCAAGCCGGGCATGCCCTACCTGGACATCGTGCGCCGCGTGAAGGATGAATTCAAGGTGCCGACCTATGCCTACCAGGTGTCGGGCGAATACGCCATGCTGAAAGCCGCCGCGCTGAACGGCTGGCTCGATCATGACAAGGTGATGATGGAATCGATGATGGCCTTCAAGCGCGCCGGCGCGGACGGCGTGCTGACCTACTTTGCCCTCGATATTGCGCGCAAGCTCAAGGGCCTGGCCTGAGCCGGGACAGCGCTATGAAAAAGGGCCGCTCACAGCGGCCCTTTTTATTTCGTCAGGCATTCAAGCCTTTAACGTGGTGTACGCTTTCCTGCCGGTTTTGCAGGAACTGCGGCATCAGCGAACCGGCGATCAGGCCGACGAAGGCCATCGCCAGGCCGGCCAGTTGGCCAGGGAACATCTTCGACAATTCTTCGCCGCCGATTTGCGGGAAGAACAGCAGCCAGGTCCCGATGCCCAGCACCAGCGACAGGATCGCGCCCTGGGTGGTGGCGCGCTTCCAGTACAGGCCCATCACCAGCGGCACGAACGCTCCGACCAGGGTGACTTGGTAGGCGCTCGACACCAGCTCATAAATCGAGGTGCCCTTCATCGCCACCGCATACATCAGCACGGAGCCGGCGAAGATCACGATGGTGGCGCGCATGGCGAACAGCTGCTGCTTGTCTCCCATTCCCGGACGCAGATTCTTCAGGATGTTTTCCACAAAGCTGGTCGACGGCGCCAGCAGAGTGGCCGATGAGGTCGACTTGATGGCCGACAGCAGCGCGCCGAAGAACAGGATCTGCATCACCAGCGGCATCTTGGTGAGCACGAAGGTCGGCAGCAGGCGCTGGTAGTCGTTCTTGACCATTTCCAGGCCGTGGTCGCCCATCACGATGATGGCGCAGCAAACGATGAACATCGGCACCGCCGCGAACAGAATATAGCTGGCGCCGCCGATAATGGCGCCGGTACGCGCGGTCGGCGCGTTCTTGGCCGACATCACGCGCTGGAACACGTCCTGCTGCGGGATCGAACCGAGCATCATGGTCACGGCCGAGCCGACGAAGAAGGCCACGTCGGTGAACTTGGCCGGCGGCAGGAAGCTGCCCAGATCCTTGCTCGACACCATCTCGACCACCTTGCCGGCGCCGCCCGCCAGGTCGGCCGAGAAGAAGGCGATCACGGACAGGCCGACCACCAGCACAATCATCTGGATGAAGTCAGTCCATGCCACGGCCAGGAAGCCGCCGATCACCACATAGATCAGCACGGCCAGGGTGCCGACGACCATGCCCATGGTTTCCGACATGGCGCCGTTGGTCAGCACGGAAAACACCAGGCCGAGCGCCGTGATCTGCGCCGCCACCCAGCCCAGATAGGAAACGATGATGGCCACCGAGCAGAACACCTCGATGCCCTTGCCGAAGCGCTGGCGGTAAAAGTCGCCGATGGTCAGCAGGTTGAGCTTGTACAGGCGGGCCGCGAAGAACATGCCGACCAGGATCAGGCAGGTGCCCGCGCCGAACGGATCTTCCACGATGGCGTTCAAGCCGCCCTGGATGAATTTGGCGGGAATGCCCATCACCGTTTCCGCGCCAAACCAGGTCGCAAACGTTGTCGTCACCACCATAATCAGGGGCAGGCTGCGGCCGGCCACCGCGAAGTCGGTCGTGTTCTTGATGCGGGTACCGGCCCACACGCCCAGGCCAAGGGTACCCAGCAGGTACAGGACGACAAAGGAAATCAGGGTGATGTTCATGCGGCGAAAACTCCGGCTCCGAGCGGCAAATTCGGCGATTATAGCGGCAAGAACTCGGCTGGTTTGAAGAATTTTTACAACGTTGTTGCCTTATCGCACTTTCCCATAATTCGGGAAGAATTCCAGCATCAGGAAGGCTTGCAGCTCTTTCTCGTCCTCCTTGCGCGCGCTCATAGGAACATTGCGGCCGAGGCGGTGCGACTCCCAGACGAAGTCGCCCGGCTTCTCCTTGCGGATCATTTCGATCATCTTCTTCACGATTGCCGTTTCGACATCCTTTTCCGTCCCCTGCTCCACGCGCACCTGCTGCAGCCACTGGCGCTTGAAGTTCGAGCTGAAGCCTTTGAACTTGATCTCCGCGCTATTGAAGCTCTGGTTCACGATCTGGAACACGCCGCCCGAGTCATTACGCTCGCCATTCGCGTTGCGGCCCTGGGCACCCATGATATTGGCCATGGCGCGCGCCTTGGCCTGGGCGCCGGCATCCTCCTCCTGGGCCGGCTGCTGGGCATCGCCCATGCGCGCGCGACGGCGTTTTTCGACCAGGGCCGCCATGTCCGGCACATCCTCCGGCGGCGGCGTCAGCTTGGCCTGCTCCGGCGGCACCACCTGCTCCTGCGGCTTGATGGTTTCGGTAATGGCATTCTTGTTCGGCGGCAGGTAGGCGCGCGCCGAACGCGGCGTTTCCTTGGCCGGCTTGGGCTGGGCCTTCGGCTGCGCCTTCGCTTTGGGCTGGGGTGCCGGCTTGCCCGGCGTGATGTAGACCATCTCGCCGGCCTTGGGCGGCGGGCTCAGGTTGATTTTGTTCTTGGGATTGATGAAATAGATGGCCACCACCAGCAAGTGGAGCGCGATGGTGAAGGCCATCCCCCAGCGGTTGGGCTGGTTGGCCCCGTAGTCGAGCACTTTTTCCTGCGGCCATGGCTGGCCGCAGGTCGGGCAATGCCCGTCATGGGCCGCGAGTTCGGCGTGACAATGGGTGTACTGGTGCAAGATAGTGGCTTTGAACTGAGGGGGCTGGGCGGCAGCTTACCGACTTTCGGCCTTCACGAGTGTTACAGCTTGTAAGCGCCGCACGATGTTATCAGTGTTTAGTCCCTTTGACGGCCCGAAGCTCGACCGGTTGGGCGATTTCTGTTGCAGATTCGTCACCAAGGTCGTCATCCTTCATCGGGCCGCTACCGGAGTATTTATCCAGGAACAGGTAAATCACCGGTGTGATGTACAGGGTGATCACTTGCGAGAACAGCAGGCCGCCGATCACGGCCAGGCCCAGCGGCTGGCGCAGTTCCGCGCCCGCGCCCAGGCCCAGGGCGATCGGCAAGGCGCCCATCAGGGCGGCCAGCGTGGTCATCATGATCGGCCGGAAGCGCAGCACGCAGGCTTCGCGGATCGCCTCCAGCGGCGCCTTGCCCTCTTCCCGCTGCGCCACCAGGGCGAAGTCGATCATCATGATGGCGTTCTTCTTGACGATGCCGATCAGCATGAGGATGCCGATGATGGCGATCATGGTCAGGTCCATCTTGAACAGCCACAGCGTCAGCAGCGCGCCCACGGCGGCGGACGGCAGCCCGGCCAGGATGGTGAGCGGATGGATATAGCTTTCGTACAGCACGCCCAGCAGCACATAGATCACGCCCAGCGCCGCCACGATCAGGATCAGCTGGCTGCCCTGGGAATCCTTGAACACCGCCGCATCGCCGCCGTAGCTGGTGATGATCGAGGCCGGCAGGCCCATGTGCTGGCCCATCTGTTCGATCTTGGCGGTGGCATTGCCGAGCGGGACATCCGGCGCCAGGTTGAAGGAAATCGTGATCGCCTGCAGCTGGCCCTGGTGGTTGACCGAGGTCGGCCCCACGGTGCGCTCCACGCTGGCAAAGCTGGACAGCTGCACCAGCTGGCCCGCGCTATTGCGCACCGACAGCTTGGTCAGCGCATCGTCGAACTGGCGGTCTTCGGTCGCCGCCTCCAGGATCACGAAATAGCTGGCGGCCGAGGAGTAGATGGTCGACACCTGCCGTTCGCCAAAGGCCAGGTAGAGCGCTGTGCGCACATCGGCCAGTTTGACGCCCAGCATATTGGCCTTGTCGCGGTCGATCTTCAGCTGCGCTTGCAAGCCCTTGTTCTGGGAATCGCTGGTCACGTCGCGGAAATCGCTGTCGGCGCGCATCGCTTCCTGGAATTTGCCGGCCCAGTCGTTCAGCGCGTGGGGGCTGACCGACTGCAGCGTGTACTGGTAGCGGCTCTTGGAGGGCCGGCCGCCCAGCTGCAGGTTCTGCACCGGGCTCAGGTAGACCTGGATCCCGGCGATCTTCCTGGTTTCCTTGCGCAGGCTGTCGAGCACCTTGGCCATCTTCTCGCGCTCGGCGCGCGGCTTCAGCACCAGGAACATGCGGCCGGTATTGCCGCCGCCGGTAAATGATGTGACGTCCTTGATGTTCGGGTTGGCCTGGATCACGGCGGCCACCTTTTCCTGCAGCTCCAGCATGGCCGAGGTGGAAATATCTTCCGCCGCTTCCGTGTTGACGCGGATCTGGCCCAGGTCCTCTTCCGGGAAGAAGCCTTTCGGGATTTCGATGTACAGCCAGGCCGTCAGCGCGAAGGTCGCGATGGCGACGCCCAGCACCACGAAGCGGTGATGCAGGGCCACGTCCAGCGTGCGGGCATAGCCGTCGCGCACGGCGTGGAAGGCGCGCTCGAAGTGGCGGCCGATGAAAGTATCGTCGCCCGAGGTTTCGTGCGAATCGGCGGGCATGAAACGCGCCGCCAGCATGGGCACCAGGGTCAGCGACACGATGGCCGACACCAGCACCGACAAGCCCACCACCACGGCGAATTCATGGAACATCAAGCCCATCACGCCGGGCATGAAGAAGATCGGGATGAACACGGCCACCAGCGAAATCGAGATCGACACGATGGTGAAGCCCATTTCCCTCGAGCCGACCAGGGCCGCCTGCAGGGGCTTCTTGCCCAGCTCGATATGGCGCACGATATTTTCCAGCACCACGATGGCGTCGTCGACCACCAGGCCGACCGCCAGCGTGATGCCGAGCAGGGATACATTGTCCAGGCTGTAGCCCATGGCATACAGCAGCGCCAGCGCACCGAGCAGGGAGATCGGCATGGTGATGGCCGGAATGAAGGTCGCGGCCAGGCGGTGCAGGAAGAGGAAGATCACCAGCACCACCAGCACCACCGTCAGCGCCAGCGTCAGGTTGACGTCGTGGATCGCTTCGCGGATCGAGACCGAGCGGTCGTTCACCAGGTTGATCGACACCGATTCCGGCAACTGGGCCTTGAAGCGCGGCAGCAGCTTGCGCACCGCGTCCACCACCTGCACCGTATTGGCGTCCGGCTGGCGTTGCACCAGCAGCACGATGGCGCGTTCGCTGTTATAACTGCCGGCCGCCTTGATCGACTGGAAGCTGTCTTCCACTGTCGCCACATCCTTCAGGCGCACCGGCTGGCCGTTGCGGGTGGCAATGATGAGGTCGGCGAAGTCGGCCGCATGCATGAGCTGGGCGTTGCCCTGGATGGTCAGCGTCTGGCTCGGGCCATCGATGGTGCCGAGCGGGGTATTGGCATTGGCGGCCTTGATGGCTTGCTGCAGCTCGTCCAGCGTCAGGTTGCGCGAGTTCATCAGGTCCGGCTTGGCGCGTACGCGCACGGCAAAGCGCTTCTGGCCGTTGACCGAAACCTGGGCCACGCCAGGCAGGGTGGACAGGTTGGGCGCCACCAGGTTTTCCGCGTAGTCGTTCAGCTC
This sequence comes from Pseudoduganella violaceinigra DSM 15887, assembly GCF_000425385.1. Classification (GTDB taxonomy): domain Bacteria; phylum Pseudomonadota; class Gammaproteobacteria; order Burkholderiales; family Burkholderiaceae_D; genus Rugamonas; species Rugamonas violaceinigra. Next base: position 315,023 of record NZ_AUDI01000009.1, read on the forward strand.
CGACAGGCTCAGCGACGGCGAGGTCATGGTGGCGAACAGCACCGGCGCATCGGCCGGGTTGACCTTGCGGTAGGACGGCAGGTCCGTCATTTCCTGCGGCAGCGAGCGCTGGGCGCGCAGCAGCGCCGCCTGCACATCGACCGCCGCTTCGTTGACATTGATCGCGGGGTCGAATTCCAGCGTCAGCGATGTATTGCCGAGCGTGCTGGTGGAGGTGATCATCGACAGGCCGCCGATGGTCGAGAATTGTTTTTCCAGCGGCAGCGCGACCGACGAGGCCATGGTTTCCGGCGACGCGCCGGGCAGGTCGGCGCTGACATTAATCACCGGCGTGTTATAGCTCGGCAGTGCCGCCACCGGGATGCGCGAATACGCCAGCACCCCCGCCAGGATCAGGCTCAGCGAGAGCAGCACCACCATCACGGGGCGCCGGATACTCAGCTCGGAAAGGTTCATTCTGCTTTACCCTTCTTGTGGCCTTTGCCGTTCTCGGCGACCGCCGGCTCGGCAATGCGGACCTTGCCGCCCGGGCGCAGGTTCTGCTTGCCTTCCACGATGATCTGCTCATCGCCGTTCAGGCCGCTGACCGCGGCCAGCGCGCCAAAGCCGTGGATGCGCTTGACGTTCACCACCTTGGCGCTCTGGTCCGCTGCCACCGTGTAGACAAAAGTGCCCTTGGTATTGGTAATAATAGCGTTCTGCGGGACAACCAGCGCGTCTTTCAAGGTCGCCACCGTCAGCTTGGTGTTGACGTACTGGCCCGGCCACAGGCGGGTATCGGCATTGTCGAAGACGGCTTTGACGCGGATCACGCCGGCCACCGGGTCGACGGTGTTGTCGACAAAGCTGAGCTGGCCGTTGATGGGCTTGTCCGAATTGTTCTGGAAGGCTTGCACCGTGACCTTGCCGGCGCGCTGGGCGTCGAGCAGGGCCGCCAAGCTGGCTTCCGGCACGGTGAAGGCCACGTTGATCGGGTTCAGCTGGGTCACCGTGGTCAGCGAGGTGCTCAGCTGTACCAAGCTGCCCGGGTAGACATTGATGGCGCCAACGCGGCCGGTCAGCGGCGCACGGATTTGCGTGAAGCTCTGGCCGACCTTGCTGGCGCGCACGGCGGCGATATCGGATTCCAGCAGGGCGCGGCTGGAATCGACCTGGCTCTTCAGCGTATCGACGGCGCTCTGGGCCAGGAAATTCTGGCCGCGCAGCTCCTGCGCACGCTGGTACTGGCGCTCCAGGTCGGCCAGGGTGGCGCGGTCTTTGGCGACCTGGGCGTCGGCCTTTTCCACATTGGCCGCTTCCGTGCGGGCGTCGAGCGAGAACATCAGCTCGCCCTGCTTCACGAACTGCCCTTCCTTGACATGGACCTGGGCGATGGTGCTGGTGGTTTGCGGATGCAGGTCGACCGTCGAGATCGGGCTCACCGTGCCGTTGGCGGCCAGCATGACCGGCACATCCTGGCGCAGCGGCGCCACCACGTTGACCGTGGTCGGCCCCTGCTCGCCCTTGCCCTTGCCGCCGCCCTGGGCCTGCGCGGCGCCCTGCTCGGCCGGCCCCCGGTTCGCATACCAGGCGCCGCCGCCGATCGCCACGGCCAAGCCAAGCACTACTGCCAAAGTTTTCTTCTTCATGAGAGCTTCACTACTTTCCTGCATAAAATTCGGGAAATACGAGGATGGCTTCCAGCCCGCCACTGGCATGGTTGGCCAGGCTCAGGCTGGCGCCATGCTGCTCGGCGATATTGCGCGCGATCGTCAGACCGAGGCCGGTGCCGCCCGAGGCGCGGTTGCGCGAGGTCTCCAGGCGGTAAAACGGTTCAAACACTTGCGCCAGCTGGTTGGCGGGAATACCGGGGCCGTCGTCGCGGATGCGCACCCGCGAAGCTCCCGCCATGCGCTCGACCGTCACATGGGCGCGCTGGCCGTATTTGACGGCGTTGTCGATCAGGTTCACCAGGCAGCGACGGATGTCGAGCGGGCGGCCCATCATGTCCATGGCGGCGCGGCCTTTCAATTCGACCTGCTGGCCGGCGTCGGCGGCGTCGGCGCACACGCTGTCGAGCAAGGCGTCCAGGTCGACCCGCTGCATGGCTTCGGTGGCGTCCATGCTGCGCGCCAGGTCCAGGCCTTCCTTGACCATCTGCTGCATGGCCGACAGGTCTTCCAGCAGCTTGCCCTGCAGCTCGGTGTCCTTCACCTTTTCCAGGCGCAGGCGCATGCGGGTCAGCGGGGTCTGCAGATCGTGCGTGATGGCGGCCAGCATCTCCGTGCGCTGGGCAATGTGCTGGCGGATGCGCGCCTGCATGGCGTTGAAGGCAGCCGAGGCGGTGCGGATTTCCGTCGTGCCGCCCAGCGCGATGGGCGCGTGGTTGATGTCATGCCCGAGGTTCTTGGCGGCCTTGGCCAGCTTATTCAGCGGCACCATGGTCATGCGCGCCACCAGGTAGGCCAGCACGGCAATGCAGATCAGGAAGGGGACGAACGCGGCATACTCATTCTTGCCGGTCGGCGCCGGCTGGCGCGGCGGCATGATGGACAGCTTCAGGTGCTGGCCGTCCGGCATGGTCACCGCAATCGATTCGCAGGTGCCGCGCCAGGTGCCGGTACCGGCGCCAAACACGGAAAACGGGGTATAGGTCGTGGTCGGGTGTTCGCAGGCTTCGGGACGGTCGACCAGCGATTGCAGCACATACTGCTTGCCGAGGCGATTGCCCAGAGTGGCGCCGAACTCGCTCAGGTCCGGGCTGACGCCCGTCAGCTGGCTCAGCACTTCCAGCTTGATCGCCCCCATGCTCGCCACGCGCAGATATTGGTTGCGCGATTCGGGCATCACCACGCTGGCGGTGGAAATGATTTGTTCGGCGCGCTCCAGGGCGAAATAGTCGCGGTAGCGCTGCAGGGTGCGCTGGCGTTCATTGACGGCCAGGTACTGTGTCAGCGCGGCAGAGGCAAGGATACCCAGCATCAGGACCAGGAAGACCCGGCCCGTCATGCCCCTGAAGAACGATGTCATCAGTCCGGCTCCACCGCCACCGCACCGGCCAGCACGTAACCGCCATTGCGTACTGTCTTGATGATTTGCGGCAGGCGGGCATCTTCGCCCAGCTTCTGCCGCAGGCGGCTGATCTGGATGTCGATCGAACGGTCGAAGGGGTCGGCATCGCGGCCCTGGGTCAGGTTCAGCAGCTGGTCGCGGTTCAGCACGCGGTTCGGATGCTCGAGGAAGACTTTGAGCAGGCGGAATTCAGCGCCCGACAGCATGATGACCGTGCCTTGCGGATTGACCAGGTGGCGCGCCGTCAGGTCCAGCACCCAGTTCGAGAAGCGGATGCGGCTGGCCTTTTCAACGCCACTGGCGCCGCTATTGTTGCTGCGGCGCAGTACGCTGCGGATGCGCGCCAGCAGCTCGCGCGGCTCGAAGGGCTTGGGCAGGTAATCATCGGCGCCCATTTCCAGGCCGAGGATGCGGTCCAGCGGCTCGCTGCGGGCCGTCAGCATGATGACCGGCAGGGTCGAGTGGGCGCGCAGCTTGCGGCACAGGGTCAGGCCGTCTTCGCCGGGCAGGTTCAGGTCGAGCACGATCAGGTCGGGCTTGGCGTTGTCCAGCACTTTCCACATCGCCGCACCATCGCCGGCGCCATGGGTACGGTAACCGTTGGTTTCCAGGTAATCCTGCAACAGGGTACGGATATCGCGGTCGTCGTCGACGATGAGAATTGAGGCGGCATTTTCCATGCCTACAATTATCCCTTGATACGACTTGGGCAGGGAATGAGTTTGTATCGCCATGTGTAAAGCCAGCGGAAGTACACATTGCGTTACAAACTCATGCGGGGCGGCAGCTTAGCGGCTCAGGCTCCAGGTCCCGTTGACGCCATCCGGCGTGCTCCAGGTGCCGCTGATCTGCTCTTGATTGTCGAGCTTGCCGGTAAACTGGCCGGCGCCGCCCAAAGCGAGGCTCAATTGTCCATTTGCACTGATGGTGCCGGTAAGATTGAATGTTACCGAAGCCCCACTGCAGCTTCCCGTGATAGTGCCATCGGCTTTCAGCAGCAGCTTGCAATCGCCGGCAACGCCTTCGTTGGGGGCCGCGCCCTGGAAGCGCCCCTTCCAGGCTCCCGTGTAACGCAGGAGCGTATCGGCCTTCCTTGCCAAGGCCTGGTTGGCATATCCCTGCAACTCGCGGGTGTTGACGGAAACTTCCTTACGGCTGGTTCCCGTTTCGGTCAGGGTAGTGTTAATCACGCATTTCACTTCCACCCCAAGATTGGGCTCCCACCAGCAGCTTTGCTCCATGCTGTACAGGAATGCGTCATCCCGCAGTTGCTCGCTTTGAGTGATCTTGATGGTATTAAAGGTGCCAGCCGGAACGGTAATCGACTCCTCTGCAACCGCCTTGGCGTTGAGTTCATCGGTTTGCACCGTCGCAGGATTGAGGGCACATTTGGATTCAATGCGGCCGCTGTATTGCCAGCTCGCCCCGACCGAAAGCGAATTGGGCGCAACAAAATACTGGGCAGGCGCAGGGGTAATGCGGCAGTCTGCGCGGGTCGTTGCGAGCCAGCGGCCAAGCTGATCGAAATCCATGGTTAAGGTTGTGTATAGGAAATCGTTCCCGTTACGGATTGGCGAGTTCGTTGAGGACCGGTAGCTCTTCGCGCCATCGTCCGACACGCTGGTCAGCAGCCTCGTGTTGTATGATTCCCTGGCGACGCCCGGGGTTGGCTCCAGCGCCTGGAAGGTGTTTTTGTACGTGTAGTAGTCGCCCACCGTCGCTTTCGCGGCGACATAGGTTTTGGGCGCGGGTGGCACTTGTGCCGCGTCCTTGCCGCCACTTCCCCCGCCACCACCGCAGGCGGCCAGCAACACGGCCACCCCCATCATCCCAAGCACACTATTCCGCATAATTATCCTGTAAGGCCCACTTGTGTATAAACAGAAAAGCAAGATTGCCATAATGAAATCGATAACGCAACATCTCGATACAAAATCCCGACCTCTGGACACTTGGTTGAAACAGGAAACTGGGAAGATAATTTCCATGTGCAATGCGAATGCACAATTTCATCATTTCATTTGTGAAGGGATTAATAATGAAAGCCTTATCTAAAGCATTCGTTATCGGCGCGACGATTATCGGTTTGGGCGCGACGGCTTTGCCGGCCGTCGCGGAAGAAGCGCCGCAGCACCAATATGCGGCCACCAAATTCGATCCGGTAAAAATGCAGGAGCGCATGGATGAACATGCACAGCGTTTGCACGATGCCTTGAAAATCACGCCGGCGCAGGAAGGGGCTTGGCAGGCTTATTTGTCGGCGCGAAAATCGAATATGCCGCAGCACGACCAAATCGACCGCGCGGCAATGAAAGAAATGCCGGCGCCGCAGCGTATGGAAAAACACATTGAAATGGCCAAAGCCCGCATTACCCGGATGGAAAGCAATTTGGCGGCCACGAAGACGTTCTATGCCGCGCTGACGCCAGAACAGCAGAAACTCTTCGACGAGAAAACTGAGCACGCCGGCGCGCATCAGCGCGGCGGCATGATGCACCGCCGCGACTGAATCCAACCCTAGTCTTCATAGCCGAGATGGACCATCGCCATCTCGGCATTTTTTGGCCAAAAGATTGGCAAGCAGACCAAATATTGGCACAAACCAGCTAATGCTGAGCTTGATTCGCCGATGCAGCGGTGAGCGCAGCGTGGCGCGGCCGCTGGCAGCCAGGATCGGTGGGATGGCAGGAAAAGTCGCTGCAGCTCAAAAAAGAAAGGGCGCCGCGCGGCGCCCTCATTGATCAGTTCAGCTTTTGCAGTGACTGCTGGAATTTCTCGACATTCTGGAAGCCAATCACCCGCGAATCCGGAATTTCCTGGCCGGCGCTATTAAACATGATAATGCCGGGCGGGCCGAACAGCTTGAATTTTTGCAGCATGGCTTTATCGGCATCGTCATTTCCCGTGACGTCGGCCTGCAGCAAAATGGTATTGGCCAGCTTCTTTTGGATTGCCGGGTCAATAAAAGTCAATTTCTCCATTTCCTTGCACGACGTGCACCAGTCCGCATAAAAATCCAGCATGACGGTTTTACCGCCGGTATTGCACAGCACATTATTCAGTTCATCGACAGTTTTAACGCGCTGGAATTGCAAAGGCTTGCTTTCATGGCCAATGACTTTGGAAACAGCGTCCAGCGGTCCGGCACTGCCAGTGGCCAGGCCGGCGATCTGGATAAGACCCAGCAACGCAAAAATCACGGCAATCGCTTTAGGCAGCCATTTACCGCGCTCATGCGTCAGCAGGTAGAACGCATAAGCGACACCCAATACCGCCCAGCCGACCATCAAGAGCTTGCCGGGCAATACCGGGGCCACCAGCCACAGGGCCATGGCCAGCATCAGCACGCCGAAGAAGCGTTTGACGGCCTGCATCCAGACACCGGCGCGCGGTAACAGGGCGCCTGCGGAGACGCCGACCAGCAGCAGCGGAATGCTCATGCCGACCGCCATCGAGAACAGTGCGCTGCCGCCCACCACCACGTCGCGGGTCTGGCTGATATACACCAGGGCGCCCGCCAGGGGCGCGGCTACGCAAGGGCCGACAATCAGGGCCGAGATGGCGCCCATGGCGAACACACCGGCCAGCTTGCCACCCGATTGGCGGTTCGACGCATTTGCCAGGCGCGACTGCATGCCGGCAGGGACTTGCAATTCGAAGACGCCGAACATGGACAGCGACATGCCGGCCATCAACAGACCGAAGGCGCCCAGCACCCACGGGTTTTGCAGGGCAGCGGCAAGCCCCTGGCCGACCAGGCCGGCCGCAATGCCCAGCCCGGTGTAGACGATCGCCATGCCAAGGGCATAGCTCAGGGACAAGATGAAACCGCGCGAACGGTTACCGGCCGCGCCATCGCCCACGATGATCGAGGACAGGATCGGCACCATCGGCAACACGCAGGGCGTGAACGACAAGCCCAGGCCAAGCAGGATGAATAGGGGAGCGATGACCAGCAGGCTGCCGCCCTTCAGGGCAGCTTCGATGCGGCCCGATTCGCTGTCGCCGCCAGCGGCCGAACCGCTGACGCCGCCGTCGGCCAGCGCGCCGGGCGCCGGGCAGTCCACACTGGAGGCGGCAGCGGCCGCCGTGCCGGCCGGCGCGGCAGCACTCGCCACACTCTGGGCGCCCGACGCGGGGCCCTTGCCGATTCCGAACAGGGCGCGCGCCTTGTCCATGGCGCCGGTGGCTTTCCCGCCGACCAGCATCAGGCGCGCGCTCGACTCCAGCGGCGAATAGCACAGGCCTTTTTCCGAGCAGCCCTGGCTGCTCACTTTCAGTGTGAACAGGCCCGCCGCCTCGACCGGGATGAGCACGGTCACCTCTTGGCGGTAGGTTTCCACGTTCTTGGCGAAGTTCTCATCGTACTTGACCTTGCCTGGCGGGAACTGCGGGGCGCCCAGCGTGGCGCCCTCGGCCGTGAATTTGAAACGCTCGCGGTACATATAGTAGCCGTCCGCGATATCGAAGGTGACCGCCACCGCCTTGCCGTCCACCACCCTGGTGGAGAACTTGAAGGCGACCTGCGGATCGAGGTATGCATCCTCGGCACGCACCGGTCCGGCAATCAGGAAGACAAGGAGGGACAGCGCGGCGAACAGCCACGCCTGGAAAGGGGATGCTTTATGGTGCATGGTCTTGGGCGGTGAATCGATCGGGCACGCCAATGGTACACCGGACGGCTTAACGCCGCTTTAAGAGGCCGTTTCAAAATGGCCATGGCGTTGTTGCAGCTCCTTGCCGTGCAGGCGCACTGCCTTCGTCGCTGCGCCTAGCCACGCCCATTTTGAAACAGCCGCTAAGCTGCCACCGGCTTACAGACAAAAAAAGCCGGGCAATGCCCGGCTTCTTAATAAACCTGACTGAGATTACTCAGCGGTTGGTGCCTCGTCAGCAGAGCTGGTCTCTGGACGGTCCAGCAGCTCGATGAAAGCCATTGGAGCGTTGTCGCCATGACGGAAACCCATTTTCAGGATACGCAGGTAGCCGCCGTTGCGGTTTGCGTAGCGTGGGCCCAGTTCAGCGAACAGCTTCAGAACCATCTCGCGGTCGCGCAGACGGGCGAAAGCCAGACGCTTGTTGGCCAGGGTGTCGGTCTTGCCCAGGGTCAGGATTGGTTCCACGACGCGACGCAGTTCCTTGGCCTTTGGCAGGGTGGTCTTGATCGCTTCGTGACGCAGCAGCGAAACAGTCATGTTGCGCAGCATTGCCAGACGGTGGGACGAGGTACGGTTCAGTTTACGGAGGCCGTTACGGTGACGCATGGTACTTCCTTTCGATGTTGTTTAATTCCGAGATCTTCGATCGCCCGAGAGCGCGGTCCGGTTCAGGGTTATTGACACCCGCCGCACAGCGCGACGGGTGGTACTGCGAATCAGTTGGTCACCGGGCAGAACCTCGCTGCGCGAGGTCCGGCACGGTCACCCAAGCTGGAAATTACTTCTCCAGACCGGCAGGTGGCCAGTTCTCGAGTTTCATGCCCAAGGTCAGGCCGCGCGATGCCAGCACTTCCTTGATTTCGTTAAGCGACTTGCGGCCCAGGTTCGGGGTCTTCAGCAGCTCGTTTTCGGTACGCTGGATCAGGTCGCCGATGTAGTAAATGTTTTCCGCTTTCAGGCAGTTGGCCGAACGCACGGTCAGTTCCAGGTCGTCCACTGGACGCAGCAGGATCGGATCGACCATTGGAGCGCGCGATGGCGCTTCAGCGGTGGTTTCGGTGCCTTCCAGGGCAGCAAACACGTTCAGCTGGTCGACCAGCACGCGCGCCGATTGGCGGATCGCTTCTTCCGGGGTGATCACGCCATTGGTTTCAATGTTGATGATCAGCTTGTCCAGGTCGGTACGCTGTTCCACACGCGCCGATTCGACAGCGTAGGAAACACGGCGCACTGGCGAGAACGACGCGTCCAGGATGATGCGGCCGATGGTCTTGTTGGCGTCTTCCGACAGGCGGCGCACATTGCCAGGAACGTAGCCGCGGCCTTTTTCAACCTTGATCTGCATGTCCAGCTTGCCGCCAGCGGTCAGGTTGGCGATCACGTGGTCCGGGTTGATCAGTTCCACGTCGTGCGGCAGGTCGATGTCCGACGCCATCACAGGGCCTTCGCCTTCCTTCTTCAGGGTCAGGGTCACGGAGTCACGGTTGTGCACCTTGAACACGACGCCCTTCAGGTTCAGCAGCAGGTCAACCACGTCTTCCTGCACGCCGTCCAGCGAGGAGTACTCGTGAACGACACCGGCGATGGTGACTTCGGTCGGCGCATAGCCGGTCATCGAAGACAGCAGCACGCGGCGCAGCGCGTTGCCCAGAGTGTGGCCGTAGCCGCGCTCGAATGGCTCCATCACGACTTTGGCGTGACCGTGGCCTAGGGCTTCAACATCGATAATACGTGGTTTCAACAAGCTATTTTGCATGTAAATGTCCTTTTCATTACCCTCGGCTCGTTACACCGATAAGGCTGATGGCATTAAATGGAAAAGGCGGGACCCAGTCCCGCCTTGGTACAGCACCCGCGATTAACGGGAATACAGTTCGACGATCAGCGATTCGTTGACGTCAGCAGCGATTTCGTTACGCTCTGGGAAGGACTTGAAGGTACCTTCCATTTTCTTCGCGTCAACCGACACCCAAGCTGGCATGCCAACTTGTTCCGCCAGCGACAGCGCTTCCACGATACGGGTCTGCTTCTTCGACTTTTCGCGCACGGCGATCACGTCGCCTTTCTTCACGTTGAAGGAAGGGATGTTGACCACGTTGCCGTTCACGGTGAACGCTTTGTGGGAAACCAGCTGACGCGCTTCAGCGCGGGTCGAGCCGAAGCCCATGCGGTAGGCCACGTTGTCCAGGCGCGATTCCAGCAGTTGCAGCAGGGTTTCGCCGGTGGCGCCCTTGCGGCGCTCAGCTTCAGCGAAGTAGCGGCGGAACTGGCGTTCCAGCACGCCGTACATACGCTTGACCTTCTGCTTTTCGCGCAGCTGGTTGCCGTAGTCGGAGGTGCGGGCGCCGGATTTCACGCCGTGCTGGCCTGGCTTGACATCCAGCTTGCACTTGGAATCCAGGGAGCGGCGTGCGCTCTTCAGGAACAGGTCGGTGCCTTCACGGCGGGACAGTTTTGCTTTTGGTCCGATATAACGTGCCACGGTATTTTCCTTAATTGATTAAATGACGCCCCAGCCGCATCGGGATGCGGTTAGGCGCTAGCCTGCTCCACGTGCAAGCAGGCGGTGGCTCAACATTGCCAGTCCGGCTACAAAAGCGGCGCGGAAAGGCAAAAATAGCCGGACAGTATAACCGTTTCCGGTTCACTGTTCCAGCAATTTTGATGTCTGAAAACGGTGGCCGGTCCACACCAGACCGGCCATTGTCTTGCAGAGATTAGATGCGGCGACGCTTTGGAGGACGGCAGCCGTTGTGCGGCACTGGGGTCACGTCCTGGATCTCGGTGATCTTGATGCCCAGGTTGTTCAGTGCGCGCACAGCGGATTCGCGGCCAGGACCAGGGCCCTTGATGCGAACTTCCAGGTTCTTCACGCCGCATTCCTGCGCAACTTTACCAGCGGCTTCAGCAGCAACCTGCGCTGCAAACGGGGTCGACTTACGCGAACCCTTGAAGCCAGCACCACCGGAGGTCGCCCACGACAGAGCGTTGCCCTGGCGGTCGGTGATGGTGATGATGGTGTTGTTGAAGGAAGCGTGAACGTGTGCGATACCTTCAGCGACGTTCTTCTTGACTTTCTTGCGTACGCGAGCGGCTGCTGCGGAGCTTTGTTGCTTAGCCATAGTAGTTTCCTAGATTATTTCTTCAGCGATTGAGCGGCTTTGCGCGGGCCCTTGCGGGTACGTGCATTGGTGCGGGTGCGCTGACCGCGGACCGGCAGGCCCTTACGGTGACGCAGACCACGGTAGCAGCCCAGGTCCATCAGACGCTTGATGTTCATCGACAGCTCGCGGCGCAGGTCGCCTTCCACGATGAATTTGCCGATTTCTTCACGCAGCTTCTCGAGTTCGCTGTCGTCCAGGTCCTTGACCTTCTTGTTGGTTGCAACGCCGGCTTGTGCGCAGATGAACTGCGAACGAGGACGGCCGATACCGTAGATCTCGGTCAGGCCGATAACGGTGTGCTTATGGTTTGGGATGTTAACCCCTGCAATACGTGCCATTCGTTATTCCCTCGAATTAACCTTGACGCTGCTTGTGACGAGCTTCCACGCAGATTACGCGGACCACGCCCTTGCGCTTGATGATCTTGCAGTTGCGGCAGATGCGCTTAACTGAAGCGTTAACTTTCATGATTGCACTCTCTTATGTTCGAAATTGCTTAATTAATTACTTTGTCCGGAACACAATACGGGCCCGGGACAGGTCGTACGGCGTCAATTCAACCGTGACTTTGTCGCCAGGGAGAATGCGGATGTAGTTCATACGCATTTTACCCGAAATGTGGCCGAGTACCACGTGGCCGTTTTCCAGCTTTACTCGAAAAGTTGCATTGGGCAAGTTCTCCAGGATCTCGCCCTGCATCTGAATTACGTCGTCTTTTGCCATTTATCGTGTCGGAAGCCCGCCCTTGAAGTTAGCTTTGCGCAGCAGCGATTCATATTGCTGCGACATCACATAGTTTTGCACTTGGGCCATGAAGTCCATGGTCACAACCACAATAATCAACAGCGAAGTACCACCAAAATAGAACGACACCTTCCATTGCGCTTGCATGAATTCAGGCAGCAAGCACACGGCGGTGATGTACACGGCGCCCGCCAGGGTCAATCGCATCAAAATCTTGTCGATGTAACGGGCTGTCTGCTCACCGGGACGAATCCCTGGCACAAAGGCCCCGCTCTTCTTCAAGTTGTCCGCAGTTTCTTTGCTGTTGAACACCAGAGCGGTGTAGAAGAAGCAGAAGAAAATGATTGCCACAGCGTACAGCAGTGCATGGATTGGCTCACCAGGAGCCAACGACGCGGCCAGATCTTTCAGGAAACGCACAACCGGGTTGTTGTTGTCCGAACCTTTCGAAAACCAGTCCACGATGGTAGCCGGGAACAAGATAATCGACGAAGCGAAGATCGGCGGGATGACGCCTGCCATATTGAGCTTGAGCGGCAGGTGGCTGGTCTGCCCACCGTAGATCTTGTTACCGACCTGACGTTTGGCATAGTTGACCAGGATCTTGCGCTGACCACGTTCGACAAACACCACGGCATAGGTGACGGCTGCCACCAGGACCACGATGAGAATCGCCGAGAACTCGTTGATCTGGCGGTTGCCGACCTGGGTAAACAAGCCACCCAGCGCATTCGGCAGACCGGCAGCGATACCGGCGAAGATGATGATCGAGATGCCATTACCCAGACCACGCTCGGTAATTTGCTCGCCCAACCACATCACGAACATGGTGCCGGTCAGCAGTGTCACCACGGTGACGAAGCGGAACATGACGCCCGGGTCGAGTACCACACCCTGGGATTCCATGAAGGCCGCCATGCCGAACGCTTGGAACAGCGCCAGACCGACAGTTGCATAACGGGTGTACTGGGTAATCTTGCGACGCCCCGATTCACCTTCTTTTTTCAGCGCCTCCATCGTCGGGGACACGATCGACACCAGCTGCATGATGATCGAGGCCGAGATGTATGGAGTGATGCCCAAGGCAAAGATGGTGAAACGCGACAACGCACCACCCGAGAACATGTTGAACATGCCCAGGATGCCGTTTTGCTGCGAATCAAACAAATGTGCCAGCTTCAGCGGGTCAATACCTGGAACGGGGATATGAGCCCCGATCCGGTACACCACCAGAGCGCCCAGCAAAAACCACAGCCGGTTCCAAGGGAAGCCGGCGGCGGCGGATTTAGCAAGCTGTTGGTTGTTGGCCAATTTTCGCTCCGATTAAGCTAGCTGACTCAGGCTACCGAGCCGCCAGCTGCTTCGATGGCTGCTTTCGCGCCAGCGGTCACCTTCAGGCCTTTTACGGTCACTGCTTTGGTGATTTCGCCGGAAGCGATCACACGTACGTCGCGTGCCAGAACATTCAGCACGCCGGCCTGTTTCAGCACCAGGATGTCGACTTCGCCGACAGCCAGCGCGTTCAGGTCGGACAGACGCACTTCAGCCTTGAAAGTGGCATTCAGGGATTTGAAGCCACGCTTAGGCAGACGACGCTGCAGAGGCATTTGACCGCCTTCGAAGCCGACTTTGTGGAAGCCGCCCGAACGCGATTTCTGACCTTTGTGGCCGCGGCCTGCGGTTTTACCCAGGCCGGAGCCGATACCGCGGCCAACGCGGCGCTTAGCGTGCTTCGCGCCTTCTGCTGGTTGAATGGTATTCAGTTGCATTGTTTTCTCCAGTTCCTAAGGGTCGCTTAGGAAACGACTTTAACGAGGTAGGCGACCTTGTTGATCATGCCGCGCACCGCAGGAGTGTCCTGCAGTTCGCTGACAGAGTTCACACGACGCAGGCCCAGGCCACGCACGGTTGCGCGGTGGTCTTGACGGGTGCCGATCAGGCCCTTCACCAGTTTGACTTTGATAGTGCTCATTGAAGTGCTCCCTATTAACCCAGGATCTCTTCAACCGACTTGCCGCGCTTGGCGGCGATGTCAGCTGGAGTGCTCATTTTGGCCAGGCCGTCCAGGGTGGCGCGCACCAGGTTGTACGGGTTGTTCGAGCCGGTGGATTTCGCCACGACGTCGGTCACGCCCATCACCTCGAAGATAGCGCGCATGGCGCCACCAGCGATCACGCCAGTACCAGGCTTGGCCGGGGACATCATGACGCGCGAGGCGCCGTGACGGCCGGTCACGGTGTGCTGCAGGGTACCGTTCTTCAGAGGAACCTTGATCAGGTTGCGACGGGCTTCTTCCATTGCCTTCTGCACACCGACCGGAACTTCCTTCGACTTGCCCTTGCCCATGCCGATGCGGCCATCGCCGTCACCCACCACGGTCAGCGCGGCGAAGCCCATGATGCGACCACCCTTGACCACTTTGGTCACGCGGTTGATCGCGATCATCTTTTCGCGCATGCCATCATCCGGCTTATCGGATGCCATTTTTGCTTGCATTTTTGCCATGATCGTACCCTTAGAACTTCAGGCCAGCTTCACGCGCGGCTTCAGCCAGCGCCTTGATGCGGCCGTGGTAACGGAAACCGGAGCGGTCGAAGGCGACTTCGGTGATGCCCGCTTTCAGTGCTTTTTCTGCGACACGCTTGCCAACCAGTGCGGCAGCGGCGGCGTTGCCACCCTTGCCAGACTTGCCAGCCAGCTCGGCGCGCACTTCCGCTTCCACGGTCGAGGCCGAAACCAGAACTTTGGCGTCCGGGCTGATCAGGTTCGCGTAAATGTGCAGGTTAGTGCGGTGCACCGACAGGCGGTTCACTTTCAGTTGCGCGATCTTGATGCGAGTTTGACGTCCGCGGCGCAGACGAGATTCTTTTTTGTCCATCGTCAGCCCCTAATTACTTCTTCTTGGTTTCTTTGAGCTTAACCACTTCGTCCACATAGCGGACACCCTTGCCCTTATAAGGCTCAGGGGAGCGGTAAGCACGCACTTCGGCAGCCACCTGGCCGACTTTTTGGCGATCAACGCCAGAGATGATGATCTCGGTCGGGGTCGGGGTGGCGCACTTGATGCCGGCAGGCATGTCGTGGACGACTGGGTGCGAGAAGCCCAGGGACAGATTCAGCTTGTCGCCTTGCGCCTGGGCCTTGTAACCCACGCCAACCAGGGACAGCTTCTTCTCGAAGCCCTTGGTCACGCCCACTACCATGTTGTTCACCAGGGCACGCAGGGTGCCGGACATGGCGTTCGATTCACGGCTGTCGTTCACCACGTCGAAGGACAGGGTGCCAGCGTTGTTTTCAACTTTTACCAGGCCGTTCAGGCTCTGGGTCAGGGTACCCAGCGGGCCCTTGACGGTGATCGCTTGTGCGGAGATGGCAACTTCGGCGCCAGCAGGCACAACGATCGGCATTTTAGCTACACGAGACATTGTGTTACTCCTTAAGCCACGAAGCAGATGACTTCGCCACCAACACCGGTAGCGCGCGCCTTGCGATCGGTCATGACGCCTTTCGGGGTCGACACGATTGCCACGCCCAGGCCGTTCATCACGGTTGGGATCTCATCTTTGCCTTTGTAGATACGCAGGCCTGGACGCGAAACACGTTCCAGACGCTCGATCACAGGACGGCCTACATAATATTTCAAACCGATTTTCAGTTCCGACTTGCCCTCAGAGGTGGACACGGCGAAATCTTCAATGTAACCCTCGTCTTTCAGGACGTTGGCAATCGCAACTTTAACCTTCGACGATGGCATGGCCACGGAGGTCTTCTGCACGGTTTGTGCGTTGCGAATACGGGTCAGCATATCGGCGATAGGATCGCTCATACTCATTGCTTATTCTCCTATTACCAGCTGGCTTTGGTCATACCCGGGATCTCACCACGCATGGCGAATTCACGGAGCTTGATACGACCCAGGCCGAATTTACGGAAGGTGCCACGTGGGCGACCGGTGACCTGGCAGCGGTTGCGCTGACGGGTTGGAGCCGAGTTACGCGGCAGTGCCTGCAGTTTCAGGCGCGCTTCGTAACGCTCTTCTTCCGACTTGGTCTGGTCATCAATGATGGCCTTCAGAGCGGCGCGCTTGACGGCGAATTTCGCCACCAGGTCAGCACGCTTCTGTTCACGGTTAATCAGTGCGAGTTTTGCCATGATCGTTTAGTTCCTGAACGGGAATTTAAAGGCGGCGAGCAGCGCTTTGGCTTCGTCGTCGGTCTTCGCGGTGGTGGTGATCGAAATGTTCATACCACGCAGTGCGTCGATCTTGTCGTACTCGATTTCCGGGAAGATGATCTGTTCTTTCACGCCGATGTTGTAGTTACCACGGCCATCGAAGGATTTACCAGACACACCACGGAAGTCACGCACGCGCGGCAGAGCCACGGTGATCAGACGGTCCAGGAATTCATACATGCGGGCGCCGCGCAGGGTCACCATGGTACCGATCGGGTAGCCTTCGCGGATCTTGAAACCGGCGATAGCCTTACGGGCCTTGGTCACGACTGGCTTCTGGCCGGCGATCTTGGTCAGGTCGCCAACAGCGTGCTCGATGATTTTCTTGTCAGCCACGGCTTCCGAGAGACCCATGTTCAGGGTGATCTTGGTCAGGCGCGGCACTTCCATCACGGAGGTGTAACCGAATTTACCGGTCAGCTCAGCGACGATCTTGTCTTTGTACAGTTGTTGCAGACGGGCCATTTCTGATTACCCTTTCACTACTTCGCCGTTCGACTTGAAGATGCGGACTTTTTTACCGTCCACTTCCTTGAAGCCTACGCGATCTGCCTTACCGGTCGCAGCGTTGAACAGCGCAACGTTGGACACGTGGATCGGCATGGTCTTATCGACGATGCCACCTTGAACACCCGTCATTGGGTTCGGCTTAACGGCTTTTTTAGCCACGTTAACGCCATCAACCACGACGTGCTCAGCGTCTACACGCTGGGTCACTACGCCGCGCTTGCCCTTGTCCTTACCAGTCAGGACGATGACTTCGTCGTTTTTGCGAATCTTATCCATTGTCTGACTCCTTACAGGACTTCCGGTGCCAGGGACACGATCTTCATGAACTTCTCAGTGCGCAGTTCGCGCGTCACTGGTCCAAAGATACGGGTACCGATCGGTTCCAGCTTGTTGTTCAGCAGGACAGCGGCATTGCCGTCGAACTTCACCAGCGAACCGTCCTGGCGACGCACACCCTTAGCGGTGCGCACTACCACGGCGTTATAAATTTCACCTTTTTTGACACGGCCGCGAGGCTGAGCCACCTTAACGGTGACTTTGATCACGTCGCCGATGCCAGCGTAACGGCGCTTGGAACCGCCCAACACCTTGATGCACATCACTTCCTTGGCACCGGTGTTGTCGGCTACTTCGAGCCGGCTTTCAGTTTGAATCATAGTTATCTCTTTCCCAACTTAAGCCGAAGAATCCACACAATGCGGATATCGGTCAGTCTTGGTCCCGCCAGCGCGCACAATGCGCACTGATTGGGTGCTTGATCTTCATACAAGTACTGACCGCTATCGCGTCTGCGGAGAGAAACTTTGCGGCGGATACATGGACGAAGCCCGCAAGTATCACATAAAACCTGCGGGCCTGCAAGAACTAATTAAATTGTGGCCGGGAACTCACGCTCCCGGCTTGCAACTTACTTAGACGATTTGTGCAGCTTGCACTACACGGGTCACCGTCCACGCCTTCGTTTTGGAGATCGGACGACCTTCCTGGATCTCGACCGTGTCACCGGCTTTGACCTGGTTGGTCTCGTCGTGCGCGTGGTACTTGGCGCTACGCACGATGATCTTGCCATACAGAGGGTGCTTGACGTGACGTTCGATCAGAACGGTAACGGTCTTGTCCATCTTGTCGGACACGACTTTACCGATCAGAGTACGCTTCAGCTTAACTTGTTCGGTCATTTCGCTTCCTTCGAGTTCATTACCGTTTTCACGCGGGCGATGTCGCGGCGGACCTTCTTCAGCTGCGAGCTGTTGCCCAGCTGCTGGGTAGCAGCCTGCATGCGCAGACCGAACTGGGCCTTGAGCAGGTCGTTCAGTTCTTTCTGCAGTGCGGCCTGGTCTTTGCCACGGAGTTCAGATGCTTTCATATTTCACTCCAATTATTGGCCAACCTGGCGCACCACGAAGGTGGTAGCCAGCGGCAGTTTAGCAGCAGCCAGACGGAACGCTTCGCGTGCCAGTTCTTCGCCAACGCCATCCATTTCGTACAGGACTTTGCCTGGACGGATTTCGGCAACGTAGTACTCCGGATTACCCTTACCGTTACCCATACGGACTTCGGCAGGCTTGTTGGAGATCGGCTTGTCTGGGAAGACACGGATCCAGATACGGCCACCACGCTTGATGTGACGGGTCATCGCACGACGTGCGGACTCGATCTGGCGCGCGGTGATACGGCCGCGTGCCACGGCCTTCAGGCCGAACTCACCGAACGACACATTGGTGCCGGTGGAGTGCGAAATGCCGGTGTTGCGGCCTTTCTGCTCTTTACGATATTTCCTGCGGCTTGGTTGCAGCATGCTTATTCTCCTGCTTTGTCAGCTGCGGCCGGCTTGGCAGCGCGGCGACCGGCTGGGGCTTTGGCGCCTGGAGCTGGACGGCGGCCAGCTGGCTTACCGTCGTCGCGGCGCGGGCCACGTGGCTTTTTCTCTTCCGCTGGGGTGTCGATGACTGGTGCTTCGCCAGTGGCGGAGCGGTCACCCTTGTACACCCACACCTTGACACCGATGATGCCGTAGGTGGTCGAGGCTTCCGAAGTACCGTAGTCGATGTCCGCCTTCAGGGTATGCAGCGGCACGCGGCCTTCGCGATACCATTCGGTACGGGCGATCTCGATGCCGTTCAGGCGGCCGGAGGACATGATCTTAATGCCCTGGGCGCCCAGGCGCATTGCGTTCTGCATGGCGCGCTTCATGGCGCGGCGGAACATAATACGCTTTTCCAGCTGCTGGGAGATCGAGTCAGCGATCAGCTGCGCGTCGATTTCCGGCTTACGGATTTCTTCGATATTCACGTGCACTGGCACGCCCATGATCTTGGTCAGGGCGGACTTCAGTACTTCGATGTCTTCGCCCTTCTTGCCGATCACGACGCCAGGACGCGAGCTGTACACGGTGAAGCGTGCGTTCTTGGCAGGACGCTCGATCACGATGCGGCCGACGGAAGCGTTTTTCAGCTTCTTTTTCAGGAAAGCACGTGCCTTCAGGTCTTCGTTCAGCATGGAAGCGAAGTTACCGTTGGTTGCGTACCAGCGAGATGCCCAGTTACGGGTGACCGCCAGACGGAAACCGGTTGGATGAATTTTCTGACCCATCGCAGCTCCTTAGTTACCGACAGTCACGTAAATGTGACAGGATTGTTTCGAGATACGGTCGCCACGACCTTTAGCGCGTGCAGTGAAGCGCTTCAGGATTGGGCCCTTTTCGACGAAGATCGTTTTCACGAACAGTTCGTCGATGTCGGCACCGTCGTTGTGCTCGGCGTTCGCAATAGCGGACTCCAGCACTTTCTTCATGATGAACGCGCCTTTTTTCGGGCTGAACTGCAGGATATTCAGGGCAGCATCAACCTTCTTACCGCGAATCAGGTCAGCGATCAGGCGACCTTTTTGATCCGACAGGCGTACGCCTTTGAGGATAGCTTTGGTTTCCATTATTTCTTAGCCTTTTTGTCAGCAGCGTGGCCCTTGAAGGTACGGGTCAGCGCGAATTCGCCGAGCTTGTGACCAACCATGTTCTCGGAAACGTACACAGGCACGTGGACCTTACCGTTGTGCACGGCGATGGTCAGACCGATGAAGTCAGGCATGATCGTCGAGCGACGGGACCAGGTTTTGATTGGCTTTTTGTCTTTGATCGCTTGCGCGGTTTCGACTTTTTTCACCAGGTGGGCGTCGCAGAACGGCCCTTTTTTCAATGAACGAGTCATGGTTTATCCTTATTTCTTGCCGCGGCGAGAGACGATCATCGAAGAAGTACGCTTGTTGGAGCGAGTCTTCTTACCCTTGGTCTGCTGGCCCCATGGGGACACTGGATGACGACCAGCTGCGGTACGGCCTTCACCACCACCGTGCGGGTGGTCGATCGGGTTCATGACCACACCGCGGACGGTTGGGCGAACACCGCGCCAGCGCATGGCACCGGCTTTACCAATCTTGCGCAGGCTGTGCTCGGCATTGCCGACTTCGCCGATGGTGGCGCGGCACTCGATGTGCACGCGGCGCACTTCGCCGGAGCGCAGGCGCACCTGGGCGTAGGTACCTTCGCGGGCCATCAGGACCACAACGGCGCCAGCGGTACGGGCCATCTGGGCACCTTTACCTGGCAGCATTTCCACGCAGTGGATGTTGGTGCCGACTGGGATGTTGCGGATTGGCAGGCAGTTACCGGCCTTGATCGGCGCTTCCGAACCGTTCAGCAGGGTGTCGCCAACGCTCACGCCTTTCGGGGCGATGATGTACTTGCGCTCGCCGTCGGCGTAGCACAGCAGGGCGATGTGCGCGGTGCGGTTTGGATCGTATTCGATACGTTCCACTTTCGCAGGGATGCCATCCTTGTTGCGCTTGAAGTCCACAATACGGTAGTGCTGCTTGTGACCACCGCCGATGTGGCGGGTGGTGATGTGACCGTTGTTGTTACGGCCAGCAGTCTTCGACTTCTTTTCCAGCAGGGCGGCGAACGGACGACCTTTGTACAGGTCGCTGTTCACAACCTTCACCATGCCGCGACGGCCTGGGGAGGTTGGCTTCATCTTAACGAGTGCCATTATTTAGCCTCCTCGGTGAAATTGATTTCCTGGCCTGGCTTCAGGCACACGAAAGCACGCTTGGTGTGGTTGCGGCGACCGACGAAACGGCCGGAACGCTTAACCTTACCTTCGCGGTTCACGGTCTGCACCGATTCCACTTCAACCTTGAACAGCAGTTCAACGGCGGCCTTGATTTCTGGCTTGGTCGCATCCTTGGAAACCAGGAACACGATCTGCTCGTTCTTTTCCGCAACCATGGTGGCTTTTTCGGAAATGACCGGAGCCAGCAGCACCTTCATCAGGCGCTCTTCGCTGTGTTTGATAACTGCGCTCATGCCAGCATCTCCTCAATCTGTGCCAGGGCTGCCTTGGTGACCAGGACCTTCTTGTAGAAGACCAGGGACATTGGGTCAGCGTGACGCGGCTCGACAACCAGCACGTTCGGCAGGTTGCGGGAAGCCAGTTCCAGGTTTTCCTGGATGGTATCGGTAACGATCAGGACGGAGTCCAGACCCATGCCGGTCAGCTTTTGCGACAGCAGCTTGGTCTTCGGGGCTTCGATCGACAGATCTTCGATCACCACCAGACGCTCTTCACGGGCCAGCTGAGACAGGATCGAGCAGATACCTGCGCGATACATCTTCTTGTTGACCTTGTGGGTGAAGTTCTCGTCAGGGGAGTTCGGGAAGATGCGACCACCACCGCGCCACAGCGGGGAGGAGGACATACCAGCACGAGCACGGCCGGTGCCTTTTTGGCGCCATGGCTTCTTGGTCGTGTGGTGGACTTCTTCACGGTCTTTTTGCTTGCGGTTACCGCTACGTGCGTTCGCAGCGTAAGCAACGACGACTTGGTGGATCAGTGCTTCGTTGTAGTCACGGCCGAAGACGGTGTCAGCGGCGGCTACGTTGGAGGCGACTTGACCTTGCGCGTTCAAGAGCTTCAGTTCCATCGATTAAGCTCCCTTCTTTGCTTTAACTTTAACAGCTGGCGATACAACAACCTGGCCGTTTTTCGCGCCTGGCACTGCACCTTTCACCAGCAGCAGCTGGCGTTCAGCGTCGATACGAGCGATTTCCAGATTCTGGGTGGTGACGGTGACGTCGCCCATGTGACCGGTCATGCGCTTACCTGGGAACACACGGCCTGGATCCTGCGCCATACCGATCGAGCCTGGTACGTTGTGCGAACGGGAGTTACCGTGGGTTTGACGACCCGAAGCGAAGTTGTGACGCTTGATGGTACCGGCATAGCCTTTACCAATCGACACACCTTGCACGTCGATCTTTTGACCGACTTCGAACAGGGAAGCGGCAATCACTTCACCGGCTTTCAGTTCGGAGGCTTTAGCTGCGTCAACGCGGAATTCCTTGATGAAGGAACCAGCTTCAACACCTGCTTTAGCGTAGTGACCGGCAGCAGCTTTAGTCACGCGGGATGCGCGACGCTGACCGAAGACAACCTGAACAGCGGAATAACCATCCACTTCAGGAGTTTTGATTTGCGCAACACGGTTGTTCGACACGTCGACCACGGTGACTGGGATCGAATCCCCGTCATCGGTGAAGATGCGCATCATACCAACCTTGCGACCGAGGAGGCCAAGGCTCATTTTTTCTCCATTCCCACCTACGATTGGGCGGGGCTTTGTTTAACTACAAAAAATGATACGGGCCATAAAAAAGACGAACCCATACCGAAGCCGGCTAGTGTACCGAGAATTCCCACTTGACGCAACAGCTTTGTACGAGGTATGGCAAATGTTTGTGTTCCGCCAAGGCTGAATCCTGCGTGGCGCGCGCGGCGCCGGCTTCGCGCTACCCTTGCAGGGTTATCAGGAGGACATTATGGACAGGATAGCAAGCTCAGTAATGACGGCGCTGTGCCTCGCCAGCGCCCTGCCCGCGTGGGCCCAGTACCGCGCCCTGGACGGCGCCGTGACCTTCTCCGACCCGCAAGTGACGGCCGCGGCGATCGCCCCCGATGGCCCCGCGCCGGGGGTCACCCAGACCGTGCGGCCTTGGGCGCATCTGTCCAACGACCTGTGCTTCCCGCCCGCCTTCTGCCAACATGAGCGCATCGACGCCGGGCCCGACGATGCGGCGACGCTGCCGCAGCATTCTTCGCTCCGCTACCGGAACAGCTGGACAACGGCCGAGGCCCGGGACGGGTATACCGCCCTCGCCGCCCACCTCGAATTCATCCCCGGCGCCAGCCGCAACACCGTGTCAGCCGATGCCGACTACCAGGTGCACAACTTCGACGTGGCGCCCAACACGGTGGCGACGTTTACCGTCCGCCTGCATGGCGCACTGAGTGCCGCGGATGCCGCCTTCCCCTACCTTGGCCGGGTCCTGGGCGAGACCCAGTTCATGCCCGCCACGCTCAACCAGTGGCAACATAGTTATTTCAGCCTGCTACTGTCGCCGCAGGCCCAGTCGTTCGACGACACCATTGTCGCCACCTTGCGCAACGACACGACGGAAGTGGAAAACGTCTGGTGGTACTGGCATTCCGGCCTGGACTTGCAGTTGCCCGTGCCGGAACCCGCTGCCTGGCTGATGCTGCTGGCGGGTCTGGCCCTCCTGCTGCCCAAGGCAGGCCTCATGCCCAGGCGCGTCGCGCGGCAGCAGACGCGGTGAGGGGAGCTGTACGCCCGGGCGTCGCGCCCGCGGTCTGACGCCTGGCGTGCAGCACATCCTGGCCGGCCGCTTGCCAGGTGTGCAGCTGTCGCCGCATGCGCGCCTGCGATGGCAGCACGGCGCCCACTACGGGTCCGCCGGCAGCGATCGCCACCTGCTCAGGCAATCGCTCATAGCCGCGAAAGAGATCGGGCTGTCCACGCCCCAGCCGCGCCTGCAGGATTTGCATCAGGTCCTGGTAGGCAGCGCTACCCGGCGTCGGGGCGCAAGGCAAGGCTAGCCGGAAGGCGGGCGCGGCGCCATGTCCCGCCACGGCGACGTCGCGGTAGGCACTGACCACCACGGCGGCCAACACCGTGCCGGGACGCACGTCGAGTTGCCAGGCCACCGTTTCATAGCTGGCCAGCACCAGCACCATACGCGTGCCACGCTGGTCAAGCACCACCCGCACTGGCGCGGCCGGCGGCCCGGCCGTGAAGCCGGACAGCACCATCAGTTGCGCGCCCTCGGCGAGGGAGGGGGCCAGCAGACCGCCTGGCAGCATCGCGCTGGCGGGGGAGTGTGAATTATGAATGTCGTTCATACAAGCTCCAAATAAAATGGCCAGGCCAGCTCAACTTGCCGAGTAGCCGAATAAGAATCCATAGGCAAACCAAATCGCCACTGGCCACCCGAGGGTCATACCCAAATGCGCCAGCCTGTCCCGCAGCGGCGCAATATCAAGCAACGTCCTGCTTCTTGACGATATGACGAGCGCGGCAAGATACGTCAGCGCAAAGCCGATATTCAGGGCGACGACGATGGCTCCCCAAGTACCAGGGTCGCCGCTCGCCCCAAATTCCGTGATGCGCAACCATGCCAGCCCCGCATGCTCGAGTAGTCCAAATATGACCATCTGCAGGAAAAGAAGGCCCCAATAGATCCGGCGCATGAGGGAGCCCTCCAGGTCCATTTACGCCAGCTCCGCAGGCGAGCCTGCCTGGTTGCCCAGGTTGTACCAGTCCACTTTGCGGGTGGCGACCATGATGGCGGCCAGCACGGCGAACAGCAGGATGGCGCCCAGCATCAGGGCATTGTTTTCCGAGTTGAGCAGGCCGAACAAAATGCCGTACAGGCCGCACAGGGCGGCGCCGAAACCGACCCCGCGCTTCCAATCGCGCAGCACGTGGGCCAGGTAGTACGCGATCAGCACGATGCAGCCGGCGCTGGCGGCCAGGTAGGAAGCGACGAAGGCGTAGTGCTCGGACAGGCTGACCAGCAGCAGGAAGAACAGCGCCAGGGCCAGCCCCACCAGCAGGTACTGCACCGGGTGGATCGGCAGGCGCTTCATCACCTCGAACAGGAAGAAGGCGGCAAACGTCAGCGCCACGAACAGCAGGCCGTACTTGGTGGCGCGGTCGGCCATCGAATACACATTGACCGGTTCGATGAACGACGCGTGGATGGTATCGAGTTGCGGCAAGGCATTGCCGCCCTGCCCTGCCGACTGTTCGCGCTGGCGCAGCTGGGCCTGGGCTTCGCTGGCCAGCGAGGAAATGCGCCAGACGGCCTGGAAGCCCTTCTCGTTCAGGTTGTACTGCTCGGGCAGGAAGCGGCCGCTGAACTGCGGGTGCGGCCAGGGCGAGGACATCACGAAACGGTTGTTGCGCGCCAGCGGCACGAAGGACTGGCTGTCCATGCCGGCCAGGTTCAGGCTGAAGCTGAACTTGACCGGGCCCGCGGCGGCCTCCTCGGGCGACAGCGTGGCGTGCAAGCCCTGGCGCGAGGATTGCAGGCCGGAGCCCTGTTCGAATTCGACGCTGCGTTCGCCCCATACCAGGCGCGGGATATCGCGCACGCCGCGCACATCGGCCACGGCCAGCGCGAGGTAAGGACGCTCCGGCGTAATCTGCGAGCCCGATTCGGTATGCGGCAGTTCGGCCGTCGACGGCACGGTAAAGTCGCCGCTGATCGTGTGGGCGCCGTTGAACATCAGCACCTGGTGGATGCCGCGATGGCGGCGCTCGGTCTCCAGGTTCGACTGCACTTCCAGCTGGTTGGGGAAGACCAGGTGCTGCGAGCGCTTGCGGTAGCGCTTGATTTCCGGCTTGCCGTCCTTATCCCGCTCTTCGACGGTGTACACCTCGTCGTAAGGCATGACCAGCACCGGTCCGTAGATGTGCTGCTCGCCGACCGAATCGGCGGCGATGCTGCGCGCCGCCTCGTCGCGGTAGGCGATGCGCTCGTTGATGGTGGCTTGGATCATGGCCAGCGGTATGCCGAGCAGCAGCATCAGCATGCCGACGAAGAGGGCTTTGACCAGGAGTCTTTTTTGCATTTGGCGCTTCCTATTGTTGTTATCAAGGTTGCGCCAGTGTAGAGAGCGTTTATGCGCTGATAATGCGTTCTGTGTGAAGCGGCAGCAGCAGCACCGCGCGGCAGCCGCCGCCCTCGCCGTTCGCCACCTGGGCGCTCCCGCCGTGCAGGGACGCCACTTCGCGCACGAAGGGCAGGCCCAGGCCGGTGCTCTTGGCGCCGTCGGGGCGCGGCAGCGAATAGAAGCGTTCGAACAGGCGCGCCTCCGCATAGGCCGGGATGCCCGGGCCGGCGTCGCTCACGCTGATGGCGGCGTGGCCGTCGCTGCGGCTGGCGGCCAGCTTCAGCGTGCTGCCGGGCGGCGCGAAGCCGATCGCGTTGTCGAGCAGGTTGCCCAGCGCCTGGCGCAGCAGCAGCGCATCGCCGCGCAGCTCCAGCGTGGGATCGGCGCTGATCTCCAGCTCCAGCTTGCGGGCGGCCAGGCGGGCCTGGAAGTCGCCGGCCACGTCCCGCAGCAGGCCGGCCACAGCCAGCGGCGCCGCATCGTCGATGCGCTGCTGCTTTTCCACGCGCACCAGGGCCAGCAGCTTGTCGATCAGGTCGCGCTGGCGCGCGTTCTGCGCCTGGATGGTGGACAGGAACTGGCGGCGCTGCGCCGGTGGCATGTCCTCTTCCAGCAGCTCGGCGGCGGCCTGGATGGCGGCGATCGGGCTTTTCAATTCGTGCGTCAGGGTGTGCATCAGGGTCTCGACGTAATCCTTGCCTTCCAGCTTGGCGCGCATGGCTTCCAGCGCGTGGCCGAGCGTGCTGATCTCGCTGCTGCCCAGCTTGGGCATGACCGCCTTTTCCCCCGCCTGCACCGCCTCGACAAAGACCATCAGCTTGTTGACCGTGCTGGCCATGCGCCAGGTGATGACGACACCGATCAGGAGCGACAAGCCTAGCAGCAGGGCGCCCCATTTGAGGATCTTGCGCTGGCTGCGTTCAATGAAGCCTTGCACGCTGGAGATCGGTTTGGAGACCGTCAGCACGCCGATGATGCGCTGGCCGTCGCGCACCGGCGCGGCGACATACATCGCCAGGCTGCCGTAATCGTGCGGCGACTCGCTCGACATGCGGGCGCCGTATTTGCCGCGCAGCGTGAGATAGACATCGTTCCAGTGCGAGTAATCCTTGCCGACCGCCTTGCCGGCGGAATCGAAGCGCACCAGGCCTTGCGCGTCCGTAATCGTGATGCGGTAGTCGGTGTTGCGGCTGGCGGCGGCGATCCTGGCCAGCAGGGTGCCATTGGCAGCCCCCTCTTTCATGTCGTCGGCAACCACCTGGGCCAGCAGCTGCGCGGAGTCGTTCATGGCCGCCTCCAGCGTGGAGCGCGCGCCGGGCTTGACCTCCTGCACGAAGATGCTGAGCAGGAACCAGGCCGCCAGGCCGACGATCAGGAAGTAGCCCAGCAGGATGCGCAGGCCGATCTTCATGCGCCGGGCTGCAGACTGTAGCCCATGCCGCGGTGGGTCTGGATCGGGTCGGCGCTGCCGTCGACGCCGCGCAGCTTGGCGCGCAGCGATTTGACGTGGGCGTCCACCGTGCGGTCCAGCGTGTCGGGCGCGTCGCGCCAGACCCGGTCCATCAGCTGGGCGCGCGAGAGCACGTGACCCGGATGCTCCAGCAGGGTTTTCAGCAGCAGGTATTCGTAGCGCGTCAGTTCGAGCAGCTGGCCGGCGAACAGGATGCGCGCCTCGGCGGCGCGCAGCTCGAAGCCGGGCGTGCGCGGATTGGCGACGGTGGCGGGTGCGGCGGTGGGCGCGGGCCCCGCGCGGCGCAGGATCACGCGCACGCGCGCCACCAGCTCGCGCGGCGAAAAAGGCTTGGTCACATAATCGTCGGCGCCGATTTCCAGGCCGACGATGCGGTCGATTTCATCGCTGCGCGCGGTGAGGAAGATCACCGGCACGTCGGAAAACTGGCGCAGGCGGCGGCACACATCGAGGCCGCTGATGTCGGGCAGGCCGACATCCAGGATCACCAGCGCCGGCGCCTGGTCGCGCGCGGCGGCCAGGGCCTGCTCTCCCAGCGTCACATGGTGCGGCGCGAAGCCTTCCTTGCCCAGGGCGAAGGCAATACTGTCTGCAATGGCTTGTTCGTCTTCGACGATCAGGATGGTCTTGTCGCTCATGCGCCGCAGTATAGCGCGGCCGAGATCAATTCTTTTGGCTATCGTCGCCCGCCGCCGCCTTGTCGGCCGCCTCCTTGGCTTTTTGCTGGCTGTCTTCCAGCGCCTTCATGGCATCCTTGGCCTTGTCGCGCTGCGCGCCCATGGCCTTGATGTCCTGCGCCGCCTGGTCGGCCGGGTTCTTCTGGCCGCAGGCGCCCAGCAGGATCAGTGGGGCCAGCGCTGCGATAGTGATCATGCGTTTCATTTCAACCTCCCGAGCGGAAATCCCGAGTATACAAAATAAAAAGCCGGGCATCCCTGCCCGGCTTTTTCGCTCTTACGCCGAGAGGCGCTTAGAAGTCGTAAGCGGCGCTCACGCCGACGGTGCGGAAGCCCGTGCTGGTGAACGACCAGCCATCACGCCAGCGTACGGCCTGCTGGCGGTCGAACACGTTGTTCACGTACATCGACAGGGTCAGGTGCTGGATACCGGAGTAACGCAGGTTGTAGTCGAAGATCACCGGACGCTTGACCTTTTCGCATGCGCCCATGTTCTCTGGCGCCACCTTCTGGGTCACGCAGTAGGTGTCGTTGCCATAGCTGTTGTTGTTGGCGGCGCTGCGGTAGTTCATCGTCACGCCATGATCCCACGCGCCAACCGTCAAGGATGGGCGCACTTTCACGTTCCAACGGCC
Source organism: Pseudoduganella violaceinigra DSM 15887 (assembly GCF_000425385.1). Classification (GTDB taxonomy): domain Bacteria; phylum Pseudomonadota; class Gammaproteobacteria; order Burkholderiales; family Burkholderiaceae_D; genus Rugamonas; species Rugamonas violaceinigra. The sequence continues at coordinate 343,192 of NZ_AUDI01000009.1, forward strand.
AAAGCCATAGTCCCAGGTGCCGTATTGGTTCGGGTTGTAGCTATTGGTGCCCACGTTCCAGATCTGGTAGTGCAGCTTGTACTCGCCTTCCAGCTTAACGCGCAGCTCGCCGATACCGTCCAGCTTGACACGGGTCGAAGCGTCGAAATCGAAGCCGTCGACTTTGGTCTTGCCGCTGTTGACGTATGGACGGTAAGCCAGGCCCAGCGAACCGACGCCACCGAAGTTCTTGGTGTTGCCAGGAACGTACTTGTTGACGATGCCCAGGAATTCGTTGTCCTGGGCGGTGTTGTCGACGCGCACCAGCATACCGGCTGGCAGCGAAGCTTCAGCGTTCAACAGGTCGGGGACTTCGCGGGTGCCGATTTCATCTTTACGCTTGATATTGTAGTAATCCAGCGAGAACGAAGTGTTCTTGATCGGCTCCCAGACCACACCAACGGTGAAGGTCTTCGAGGTTTCCGGCTTCAGCTCGGAATTGGCCGACACGAAGGTCGACAGGCTGCCCTTGCAATCGAGCTCCATCAGCGTTTTGGCGCGTGCCTTGTCGGCGGACGTGGCGCCCGCCGCTTTTTGCACCAGATCGTTCAGGGCGGCGGCGGTTGGGCAGCGGCGCGGGTCATTCACGTTGGTGGATACCGAGCCACGGCCCAGACCATTGCCCGTTTCGTTGATGTTCGGTGCGCGGAAGCCGCCGGACGCGGTGGCGCGGAACAGCAGGCTGTCGGTCGGGGTGAACTTCAGGCCCAGCTTTGGCGACAGGTGCGCGTCGAACTTGTCGGTCTTGTCCGCGCGCAGGGCGGCCGTCATTTCCAGGCGTTTGAAGACCGGGATCACGGCTTCGCCGAACAGGGCGTACTGGTTCACGGTGTCGTTCACCTGCAAGCCGAACACGCTGACCAGTTCACCGCGCAGCACGTTGTCCGAGCTGGCCATTTCGTAGTGCTGGCGACGGATGTCGGCGCCGACTGCGAAACTCAGCGGACCGGCCGGCAGCTGCATCGCTTCACCGGTGATGGTGCCGTCGATGAAGGTGGTTTTGGAACGGCCGGCAGTGCTGCGGACCGGGAACATGGCGTCCAGCAGCGCTGGATCGTTCTGCTGGCCGAACTTGTAGGCGCCCTTGACGATGGCGTCAGTGTAGCCTTTGGCGCTGGCGTTGCGGGTTTCCTTGGTCGCTTCCGACGTCATCTGGCCGAAAGCGGACTTCCAATCGTACTTGCCGACGCTGCCGTTCAGGGTCAGCATATAGCGCGCCTGTTCGGAATTGGTGCGGTTGAAGTTGAAGCCGTTGCCGGTGTCCATCAAGCGGGCACGGTACTCGACCGGCACGTTATACGGGTTCATGGCGTGGCCGACCGGCAGTTTCGGGTAGCTGAATGGGCCGACGGTGTGGCCTTCGACCGCGTTGTACCACAGGTAGGTGCTGGTCGGGCTCGGGGTCGTGAACGGCGGCACGATGTAGTCGGTCTTGGCGCCGGACGAGGTGATCTCGAGGGTGGCGTCGATCGATTTACCGATGCGGAAGTGGGTGTTGCTGACCAGGGCCCAGCGCTCGTTGTCGGTGGTTTGGCCGTCGTATGGCAGCACATCCCACTTGCAGGCGCCGGCATCCATGGCGTCGGCCGGGCAGCCTGGCGCCGGGGTCGGCTTGTTGTTGACCCAGTAGTTGCCGGTCGGCGAATAGGTGCTCTTGGCATCCCAGGCCGCGCCGGTTGGCGTCTGGCCGTGCCAGTCCGGCACGAAGCGGCGCAGCTCGCCCCTGCTCCAGCCGTCGGCGCGGTAGCCCTCGACGCTCAGGTAGGTGTTGAAGCCGTCGGTGTCGACATCGCCGTAACCGAAGATGGCGGCCACATTGCGGGTGCGCTGGTCTTTGAACTTGGGCGCTTCGGTGTAGTTGGCCTTGATGCGCGCGCCGGTGTAATCCTTGCGCAGGATGATGTTGACCACGCCGGCAATCGCGTCCGAACCGTAGATCGCGGAAGCGCCATCCTTCAGGATTTCGATGCGCTCGATCGATTCGGAGGCAATCGCGTCCAGGTTGGTGAAGTTATCCTGACCGCCGTCGGACAGGCCATACGGGGCGATGCGGCGGCCGTTGACCAGCACCAGGGTGGCAACCTTGCCCAGGCTGCGCAGCTGCACCGCGGAGGAACCCGGCGCAAAACTGCCGGAACTCGAGGTGGCAGAGTTCAGGCTGGTATCGATGGCGGACGCCGAGCGCAGCACTTCCAGTGCAGTCGTGGCGCCGGTGCGCTCGATGTCGGCGCGGTTCAGCACCTGCAGGGAGCCGGCGTTTTCATTGTTGACACGCTTGATGCTGGAGCCGGTGATTTCCACGCGCTGCATCGTTGGCGTTGCGGCGCCTTGCTGGGCAAAGGCCGGTGCGGCAAAAGCGACAGCCACCGCTGCAGCGATCGCGCTCTTGTTCAGGTTAGGCTTACTTTTCAACTACTCACTCCCGTTTATTTAACTTATGAAAAAAGTAAAAGCGAAATATAGTAATTGAAAAACTATAAGTTATGTTGCCTGAATCAAAATCTTTACCAGCATGCTTGCCGTTTTGACGGGATTGTGTTGTGCTGCCGCGACGCGGCGGCGCAGGAACGCAAGCCTGGCCGGGCAGGCGCTTTCGTTTGCGGCCGCGAAAAAAGAAAAAGCCCGCAATTTGCGGGCTTTTTTGTCTTGCGACGAAACCGGTCTTACTGCAGCTTGATTTCGACGTCCACGCCAGCTGGCAGGTCCAGCTTCATCAGCGCGTCAACAGTCTTGTCGGTTGGGTCCACGATGTCCATCAGGCGCTGGTGGGTGCGGATTTCGAACTGGTCGCGCGAAGTCTTGTTCACGTGCGGGGAACGCAGCACGTCGTAACGCTGGATGCGGGTTGGCAGAGGCACTGGGCCTTTTACCACGGCGCCGGTGCGCTTGGCGGTGTCAACGATTTCCAGTGCGGACTGGTCGATCAGCTTGTAGTCGAAAGCCTTCAGGCGGATACGGATCTTTTGGTTTGGAGCGGACATGCTTATTCCTTAAAAGAACGAACCGGCAACAATACGTTTCCGGCAATGAGAGTAAATACTAAGACGGGCCGACATGATAGCACATGCCGGCCCGCTTGAATCACTGAGGCTGATTAGCCCAGGATCTTGGCTACCACGCCCGCGCCGACGGTACGGCCGCCTTCACGGATTGCGAAACGCAGACCTTCTTCCATCGCGATCGGGGAGATCAGCTTGACGGTGATGGAGACGTTGTC
>NZ_KE384359.1:0-113340 GCF_000425385.1 Pseudoduganella violaceinigra DSM 15887
ATTCACGTGGTGGGAATCAAATCGAGACCAGTTTGATCTTAACTGAAAGAATCGGCGATAGCGTAGCGTTGAGGGCCGCATAAATAGCGGTCTTCAACGTCGTTTCCCGGCAGCTGGCCAGCACTGAGCTTGGAGGCGCCGATTTCGACTTTATGCTCTAGGTAATTCAGATCAGCCGACCCATGCCAAAGGTTAACTGCACGCTGCGCAGAGGTCATTTGCCAGATGCCGACCGTTACCGCAAACCTTTGCAAGGCTGCTTGTAACGCAAGCTATCCCAGTCTAAGGTCATTCATCGCGCTGAATACCTTTGCCGGTCGCAACACATAAACTTAACACATCAGTCTTTCGGCGTCCCCCGACGAGGGCTCCATTTAGCAGTCGACTTGGTGCATTCGACATTCTGGCTCTGGGGCATTCAATACTTGGATAGAAAATGAAAGTTCTTATTATCATATTTGCAATGGTTGTGACCGCTTGCTCCACACACCCAAGTCGTGATGACTCAGTCTATGGTGCGAGCGTGGGTATAGTCAATCACACCTCCAAATATATCCACTCCGCATTGGCAAATGGAGCTGGCGGAGCAAATATGGGCGCGTGGGGAGCTGGTGGTGCGAATGTCTGCTGTGTCATAGTGCCTTCAAAGTGGTATCCGGGCCTGAAGGTTCATGTTCGATGGAATATGCCCGAGGGTAGTAAAGACGTCTATAAAGAAAAGATAGTCGAAGTGGAGCGGTACGAAGACGACGACGGCGGAAGCCTCTACATTCACATCTTTCCAAACGACGAGGTGCGGGTGGTTGTTTCTACATATGCAGGTTGGAGTACAAAGCATCCCATTCCCGCCTCGAAAAAACCTGCTCCCGAGTCCAGCCAATAGTCGATAGAAAAAGGCATTTTTTCAATCTCTACGCTGCAGCTGGATCTCATACGCCCTTCGTGCTGGCGTGTTCGATTGCATTCAGAGGTCTAAGCTTGATGAGAAATCGCATCGCTCCTTGAAGTGTGACGCTCCGGTCGCCGGTCCAACCACTACGGCGGTCACGAATGCGGCAAGTATGGCGAACATGGCGGCCCCCTATGATCGATGGCGGCGAGTGGAGCTCGGCGGCACGGCGCCCGGCCACGCGCTTGTCGGCAGCCTAGCGAAAGAACTGGACGGAAATCCATTAAGCATTTAAGATATTCGTTAAATGCTTAATTAAAGAAATAGTAGTACTCCGGCATTGGCTGGAGCGCTCTTCGGGTATAGACTAGAGGCCTCGCCGCGCATTTGCGGCGTCCCTCAACAGAAAACCAGCATGTCGGACAAAGTATTTGAAGCACTGGCCTCGTCGCCTCGTCGACTTATCCTCGCCTACCTCTCTGAACAGGAGATGACGGCAGGGGAGGTGGCTTCTCGCTTCGAAATGAGTGCGCCTGCGGTTTCCCGTCATTTGTCCGTCCTCGAAGGTGCAGGGTTGGTCAGCAGCGAGCGTCGCGGCCAGTATGTCTATTACAGGCTGGTGCCCGACAACCTCGTGAATACGCTGACGCAGTTTGCCTTTGCGCTGTGCCCGACCGCCGGGCCACTCAAGCGCGAAAGCAAGGCCAAGAAAAAGGCCAGCGAAGCGTAATTCGCCAGTACATATAGACCGTAAGTATGGCCTTGCTTGGGCCAGGGGTTTCTGCACGCTTTTTATCTGAAGGGGCTGTGTATGGACGTTGGAACGTACCGGAACGGGATCAAGGCCTACACGCCATTCTTCCTTCACCTATACGATTTCCTGGTGATCGGGATATTTACCCGCTTCTTCTGGAAGTGCGAGGGGCGGCATTACATCGACATTTATCGCCGGCATGCGCGGCGCCGCCATGCGGATATCGGCGTGGGCACCGGATACTTCCTTGACCACGCCGGGCTTGACGAGAGCATGCAGCAGATCGCCCTGATCGACCTGAATCGCAACTGCCTGCGCTACACCGCGCAGCGCCTGCAGCGTTATGCGCCGGACTGCCATGTGCGCAACGCCTTCCGCCCGATTTCCATCGGTCGCACAGTCGATTCCATCTGCATTGGCGGTTTGATCCACTGCGTGCCGGGCACGATGCGGGACAAGGGCAGGATTTTCGACGCCATCGCGCCGTTGTGCGCGCCGGGAACGACGCTGTTCGGCTACACGCTGATTGGCAGCGGTGCGCCGATGTCCTGGCACGCCAGGATTCTGATGGGATTCATGAATTGGCTGCAGGTGGTGGACAACGGCGGCGACTCAGTCGATTCCCTGCGCGAAGAATTATCGCAACGATTCAGCCAGGTCGAGGTCTGGCTGGTCGGATGTAACGCTTTCTTTACTGCCAAAAACCATAAGGATGCTACAAGATGAACATCGCTCAAACGGATCGCATCATCAACGCCGACATTGCGGAAGTATGGGACAAAGTCTGCTTTTACGAGGAAGTCAAAACAAGGCCTAACTGGTTTCTGCGCTGGACTTTGCCTTTGCCGGTGAGGACCGTTGGCGACCACAAGACCGTGGGTACCTTGTGCCGTTGCGAGTATGGGAATAATCAGTACATCATGAAGCGCATCACGAAGTCGGTGCACAATGCCGCGCTCGAATTCTCTGTGACGGAAGCCAGCGAACAGTTCCAGCGCCACCTTGCGCTCAAAGGCGGCAGCATCTACCTGGAAAGCCTGCGGGATGGGCGTACGCTGGTGAGCATGGCCACCAGCTACGAGCCCAAGGGTTCAGGTAATGTCGTACGCCACCTGATCGTCGATCACATCATCCGGTCGATGCACCGCTTCGTCATGGGGGACATGGCGAACAGCATCCGCCATGCCCGTAAGACTCAACCTGCCAGCTGCTGACGCACGCGGGCAATCGCGGCGCGCACCTGGTTCGGCGCAGTGCCGCCCACGTGGTCGCGCGCTGCCACCGAGCCTTCCAGCGTCAACACTGCAAACACGTCCTCGCCCACCAGCGGCGAGAAGGCGCGTAACTGTTCCAGCGACATCTCAGCCAGGTCGATTTTCAGATCGTCGCAGGCGCGCACCGCATGCGCCACGGCTTCGTGCGCGTCGCGGAACGGCAGGCCTTTCTTGACCAGGTAGTCGGCCAGGTCGGTCGCGGTGGCGTAGCCTTGCAGTGCGGCCGAGCGCATCGCTTCCGGCTTGACGGTGATGCCGCCCGCCATGTCGGCGAAGATGCGCAGGGTGTCGACCACGGTGTCCACGGTGTCGAACAGCGGTTCCTTGTCTTCCTGGTTGTCCTTGTTGTAGGCCAGCGGCTGGCCTTTCATCAGGGTCAGAAGGCCCATCAGATGGCCGTAGACGCGGCCGGTTTTGCCGCGCGCCAGCTCCGGCACGTCCGGGTTTTTCTTCTGCGGCATGATCGAGGAGCCGGTACAGAAGCGGTCGGCGATGTCGATAAAGCCGACGCGTGGGCTCATCCAGATGATCAGTTCTTCGGACATGCGCGAGACGTGCATCATGACCAGCGAGGCGGCGGCCGTGAATTCGATGGCGAAGTCGCGGTCGGACACCGCATCCAGCGAGTTGTGGCAGACATCGTCGAAGCCCAGGGTCTTGGCCACACGCTGGCGGTCGATCGGGAAGGTGGTGCCGGCCAGGGCGGCGGCGCCCAGCGGCAGGCGGTTCATGCGCTTGCGGCAATCCTGCATGCGTTCGACGTCGCGGCCGAACATTTCAACATAGGCCAGCATATGGTGGCCGAAGGTGATCGGCTGCGCCACCTGCATATGGGTGAAGCCGGGCAGGATCACGTTGGCGTTTTTCTCGGCCAGGTCGACCAGGGCGCCGCGCAGCTGCTGCAGCAGGCCGGTGATGTCGTCGATGGCGGAACGCACGTACAGGCGGATGTCGGTGGCCACCTGGTCGTTGCGGGAGCGGCCGGTGTGCAAGCGCTTACCGGCGTCGCCAACCAGCTCGGTCAGGCGTTTTTCAATATTCAGGTGCACATCTTCCAGGTCCAGCTGCCACTCGAACTGGCCGCCGTCGATTTCGGCGCTGACCTGGGCCAGGCCTTTCTGGATCGCGGCCAGGTCGGCGGCGGGGATGATGCCTTGCGCGGCCAGCATGTCGGCGTGCGCCAGGGAACCCTGGATGTCGGCCTTGGCCATGCGCTTGTCAAAAAACACGGAGGCAGTGTAACGTTTCACAAGGTCGGATACTGGTTCGGAGAAGCGCGCGGACCAGGCTTCCGCCTTCTTGGAGAATTGATCTGTCATAGTAGGTTTTCCGGTGAGATTCAAACGATTATAAATTAGTAGGAGAATCAATGAAGAAGTTAGCAACTTTGCTATTACTGGTGCTGGCCAGCGGCAGCACCTTGGCGCAGGATGCGCGACCGGCCGACGTGGCCTCCGTGGACAGCATCGTCGCTGCCCTGTACGACACCATTTCCGGCCCCGCCGGCAAGGCGCGCGACTGGGACCGCCTGCGTTCCCTGTTCCGCAACGACGGCCGCATGGTGGTGCACAGCACCGGCAAGGACGGGGCGCTCAATACCCGCGTGCTGTCGCTGGAGGACTACATCACCCGCGTGACGCCGGTGTTCGCGAAAGATGGTTTCTACGAATCCGAACTGGCGCGCAAGGGCGAGGAATACGGCCAGATCGCCCAGGTGTTCAGCACCTATGAGGCGCGCCATGCGCCGGCGGACAAGCCTTTTGTGCGCGGCATCAATTCCATCCAGCTGGTGAACGACGGCAAGCGCTGGTGGATTTCCCAGCTGCTGTGGCAACCGGAAGGCGAGAAGACACCGCTGCCGGAGCGCTACCTGAAGCCGAATTGATGGCGGCCTTCGACATCAGCACCGACCCGGCCCGCCTCGACGTGGGCCTGGTGCACCGCTTTTCTGTCGGAAGAATCGTCCTGGGCGCGTGGCATCCCGCGCGCTGGTCGACAGGGCGATCGCCAATTCGATCTGCTTTGGCGGCTACCTTGAGGGAAATCAGGTGGCTTTTGCCCGCGTCATCACGGACCGCGCAACCTTCGCTAATATGGTAGATGTGTTCGTGTTGCCTGGCCATCGCGGCCAGGGCTTTAGCAAACTGCTAATGGAGTCAGTGCTCGCTCACCCCGATTTACAGGGCTTGCGCCGGTTTACGTTGGCTACGGGCGACGCGCACGGACTGTATGCACAATTCGGTTTTACTCCACCATCGCGCCCGGCTACACTGATGGAAAGGTATTGCCCAGATGTCTACCAGCGATGCCAGTGAGCAAGTAGTCGAAGAGGAGGCCATCGTGAAGCTGTACTCTCCCGCCGGTCTGGCCCGATTGGGCCTGGCCTTGCTAGCCGCCTGCGGCCTTCCCGTTCAATCGCGGGAAGCGCCGCCCAAAAACCACGCCCCCGCCCGCACCAGTACCACGCCGCCGCCGGATGTCCCGTCCCGGGCGCCCCTGGTGCCGTCCCCGGCTTCACCGGCCGCGCCGGATACGGCCGCGCCAGTGCGCATCGTGGCCGGCGCCAGTGCGACGCTGAGCGGCGGGTCGGCGGCGATTGCGCCGTCGCCGGTGGCGGCGCACCAAGGCTCCCTGGTGATCATCGGCGGCGGCCTGCGCGGCGATAATGCGGACGTGTGGCAGCGCGTGGTGAAGCTGGCGGGCGGCAAGGGCTCGCGCATCGCCGTGTTCCCGTCGGCGTCCGGCAATCCGGAGCGTTCGGCCCAGACCATCATCGGCTACCTGCGCAAGTGGGGCGCCGATGCCTTCCTGGTGCCGGTGGCGGTGCGGCTGACCGGCAGCGACTACAAGAAGAACGCGGACGATGCCGCGCTGGCGAAAAAAATCCGCGAATCGGACGGCATCTATTTTGCGGGCGGCGACCAGGGCCGCATCACCAAAGCATTGTTACGCGACGATGGCACGCAGACCGCCGTGCTGGAAGCGGTGTGGGATGTGTATCGCCGCGGTGGCGTGATCGCCGGTTCGTCGGCGGGCGCCGCCATCATGAGCAGCACCATGTTCTCCAACCCCAAGGCGGTGCTGGCCATGCTGCAGACCGGGATCGCGGACGGCCGCGAGCTGGGTCCGGGCCTGGGATTTATCGGCGATGACGTTTTCGTGGACCAGCACCTGCTGGTGCGCGGGCGCTTTGCGCGCATGATTCCCGCCATGCTGGCCAAGGGCTACCAGATTGGGCTCGGCATCGATGAAGACAGTGCGATGGTGGTCAATGCGCAGCGCGAGGTGGAAGTCATCGGCTACAAGGGCGCGCTGCTGATCGACTTGTCGCGCGCGGAATGGGACAAGGAGTCGCCGCACTTCGGCGTGCGCAATGCCGTGATCAGCTACCTTGACCGGGGCGACAAGTTCAATATCGCCACGCATATGTTCCTGCCGTCGAACGACAAGGCCGGCGGGCGCATCGATCCGACCCGTACCCTGGGCCGGGGGCCCGTGTTCAGCAATGATGTGCTGGGCAATAGCGCCGTGATCGATTTGATGGAACGCCTGATCGACAGCAACCAGGAAGAGGCGATCGGCATCGCCAGCGGCAATCCGCGCGCCAGCGGTAGCGAGGTGGGCTTTGAATTCCGCTTCACCAAGACGCCGGATAGCGTGGGCTATGTGTCCAGTCTGGCGGAGGCGTATTCCGTGCTGAATATCCGGCTCGATATCCGGCCTATCGAAATCACCCGGCCCCTCTATAAATATAAATGACGGTTTGAATCCGGCGGCATGTTCGCCGCGTATATGCCATGGCAACCAACCACACGGGAGGAAACCATGGCACTCATCAAGCACGCTGCTGTCCAGTTAGCCCTGCTGTCGGCCCTGGCGCCTGCGGCGCAGGCGTCCAGCCACCGCGAAGCACCCTTCATCACGCGCCAACCCAAGGTCGACGGAACCGATTTCTACATGTTTCGCAGCTATGAGCCGGGACGCGAGCAGTTCGTGACCCTGATCGCCAACTATGTGCCGCTGCAGGACGCCTACGGCGGGCCGAACTTCTTCACGATGGACCAGGACGCGCTGTACGAGATCCATATCGATAACAATGGCGATGCGCGCGAAGACATCACGTTCCAGTTCCGCTTCACCAACACCTTCAAGAATTCCAGCTTCACTGTGGGCGGCAAGCAGGTGCCGATTCCGCTCATTATCAATGGCGGTGCGATCAACGACGTCAATCCGCCGGGGCTGAATGTGCGCGAGACCTATACCGTCGACGTCGTGCGCGGCGAGCGGCGCGGGGTGCGGCAGTCTGTGCGCATGGCGGCAAACGGGGCGAGCGTGTTCGACAAACCGATCGACAACGTCGGCAACAAGTCGATTCCCGATTACGCGGGGTACGCGGGCAAGCATGTCTACACGGTGAATATTCCGGGCTGCGCGGTACCGGCGCGGATGTTTGTGGGGCAGCGCAAGGATCCCTTCGTGGTCAACCTGGCGGAAACTTTTGACCTGATCAACATCAAGGCGCCAGCCGTTGAATTCCTCGCCACAGCGGAAAAGAATGCGCGCGACGACCTGGACGACAAGAATGTGACTTCGATCGAGATGGAGGTGGCGGCGTCCTGCCTGACGGCAGGGGGCGAGCCGGTGATCGGCGGCTGGACCACGGCCAGCTTGCGCCAGGGGCGCCTGCTCAATCCGAACGGCGGCTCGAAGGAGGGCGGTGCGTGGACGCAGGTCTCCAGGCTTGGCATGCCGCTGGTGAACGAGGTCGTGATTGGCTTGAAGGACAAGGATCGTTTCAACCACAGCAAGCCGGTGAACGACGGCCAGTTCGCCGATTACGTCACCAACCCGACCTTGCCGGCGCTGGTGGAGGTGCTGTTCGGCAGCGCTGGCGCCAAGGCGCCGACCAACTTCCCGCGCAATGACCTGGTGACGGCCTTCCTGACCGGCGTGCCGGGTCTGAACCAGCCTGCGCATGTGAAGGCTTCCGAAATGCTGCGCTTGAATACCGCGATTGCACCGGTGGCGAAGGGGGCGCAGAAGCGGCTGGGCGTGATCGACGGCGACAACGCCGGCTTCCCCAATGGGCGGCGGCCGGGCGATGATGTGGTGGATATTGCCTTGCGCGTGGTGATGGGCAAGTTGTGCACATTGAATATCGGCTGCGCGCCTTCCGATGCGCCGGCCGGCGCGATCCGCTTTACCGACGGCGCTTACCTGGACGACAGCTTCTTCAGCGCAGGCTTCCCTTACCTGAAGGCGCCGATTTCCGGCTCGCCGCAGCAATAGGAGGGCGCAGCCATGAAACGTTTATGTCTTGCGCTGGCGGCCGCGCTCTTGGCCGCATGCGGTGGTGGCGGCGGGGCTGGCTCGCCAATGAACACTTCCGGACCATCGCCAGCGCCGTCCACGGCCGCGGATGCCTTCACGGCGGGACTGGCGGCGCTGGTGGAGAGTACGCCGGAAACGACGGAGCCTGACAATGTGGAGGGCGTCTCGCCATCCAGGCCGGATGACGGCGAACCGGCGAAGGTGAAGTGAGTCGGCCATGAAGGGACCTGCCTTTGCTGTTTTGGCGCTGGTGGCTGCATGTGCCGCCGGCGCGGCTCCATACGAGCCTCGCTCCGGCGCGGAAGTGCTGGAAACGCTGCCGCGCCGGGCCGATGCCGCCGACGCGGCATTGCGCCGCCAAAGGGCGCGATTGGCCGAAGCGCCGCGCGATCCAGTGTTGGCGGCTGGCCTGGCGCAGCGCTACGTGGAGCTGGGACGCGCTGCGGGTGATCCGCGCTATTTCGGCTATGCGCAGGCTGTCCTGGCGCCCTGGTGGGCCGCTGCTGCGCCGCCGGTGCCGGTCCTGCTGCTGCGTGCCACGCTGCTGCAATCCGGCCACCATTTTGCGGAAGCGATGCGCGACCTGAACCTGGTGACCGCCGCCGATCCCGGCAATGCTCAGGCTTGGCTGACACTGGCGACGGTGCAGGTGGTGCGCGGCGAGTACGAGGCGGCGGTACGCAGCTGCGGGCGTTTGTCGTCGTTGGCCAGTCCGCTGGCCAGCGTGACATGTCTCGTCAACGCACGTGCCGCCAGCGGCCAGCTTGCTGCGAGCGAACGCTTGCTGGTGCTCGCGCTCGCGCGGGCTGGCGCGGGCGGCGAGCAGGCCGCCGCCCTGCAAACCTGGGCATTGACGCTGCTGGGGGAGCTTGCGGCCAGGCGGGGTGATCCTGCCGCCGCGGAAGCGCGCTTCCGCCAGGCGCTGGCGCTGTCGCCGGGCGACAGCTATCTGCTTGGCGCTTATGCCGACCTGCTGCTTGACCAGCATCGCTACCGGGAAGTCCAGGCGCTGCTGGGCGAGCATCTGCGCATCGACAGCCTGCTGCTGCGGCACACGCTGGCCGGGCAAGATGCGCCGTCCAGCGCCGTCGCGGTGTTGCAGGCCCGCTTCGACGCCGCCGCCCGCAGGGGGGACGCCATTCACCAGCGCGAGCAGGCGCGCTTCGAGCTGCATTTGCGCCATGACGCCCGCGCCGCGCTGGAGCTGGCGCTGGCCAACTGGCGGGTGCAGAAAGAGCCGGCCGACCTGCGCATCCTGCTGGAGGCGGCGCTGGCGGCCCACGCTCCGGCCGCCGCAGCGCCCGCGTTGGCTTGGCGCCGCCAGCATGGCATGGAGGACGGCGCCATCGCCGCCCTGGCGCATCAACTGGAAGGAGGTGCGCTATGAGCCCGGTCGCCCGCAGGCTGGCCTTGCTGTTCCTGCTGCCGCTATTGCTCGCAGCCGGTGCCGCCGAAGCGCATAAACCGAGCGACAGCTATCTGGCGCTGCGCCTTTCGGACAAGGCCGCGCCCCTTGCCATTGATGGACGCTGGGATATTGCCCTGCGCGACCTTGATTTCGCCCTTGGCCTCGATACGGATGGCGACGGCCGGCTGACCTGGGACGAAGTCCGCTCGCGCCATGCCGACATCGCCGCCTATGCCATGCCGCGCCTCGGCCTTGCCGCCGGCTGTCAGCTGCGCGTAACGGGCAATCTGATCGACCACCACACGGATGGCGCATACGCGGTCCTGCTGCTGCGCGGCGCATGCCAGCCCGGCGCCGTCTTCGGCATCGACTACCAACTGTTTTCCGACCTCGATGCACAGCATCGCGGCATGGCCAGCTTCACCGTTGACGGGAAGACGCAGTCCGCCGTGCTGGGCGGCGACCGCACGCGCTTTACGGCCGGCGGCGGCGCGGGGGATAACTGGCGCCAGGCCATCGACTACCTGCGCCATGGCGTCTGGCATATCTGGACCGGCTACGACCATATCCTGTTCCTGCTTTCCCTGCTGTTGCCTGCCGTGCTGGCCAAAGGCTGGCGCCCCGCAAGCGCCGATGTGCTGCGCATCGTTACCGCCTTCACGCTGGCGCATTCGATCACGCTCTCGCTGGCGGCGCTGCAGGTGGTGACGCTGCCAAGCCGGCTGGTTGAATCGGCCATCGCCGCTTCGGTCGCGGTGGCGGCGCTGAACAACATCTGGCCCCTGGTGCAGGGCAAACGATGGCTGGCCGCCTTCACATTCGGCCTGTTGCACGGTTTCGGGTTTGCCGGGGTACTGGGCGACCTTGGCCTGCCCCGGGGCGCGGCTGCGCTGGCGCTGGCGGCATTCAATGTCGGCGTGGAACTGGGCCAGCTGGCGATCGTCGCGGCCTTTGTGCCGCTGGCATATGCCATGCGCAGCACCTGGGTTTATCGACAGGTATTGGTCAAGGGGGGATCGGGCTGCATCGCCGTGCTGGCGATGGTATGGCTGGCCGAGCGCGCCGCCGTTTGACTACATGGCCCGCAGCCAGGGGCCTTTGTACAGCACCGGCCCGGTCGGCCCGTTCGGATCGGGCGATCCCCCTAGAGGCTCCAGCGAAATCGCCAGGACGACAACGTCGCTGCCGGTGGCACCCGACGCTAGCGCGAACGTGGCCCGCCCGTCCGGACCCAGCACCCCCAGCGAGCGCGGCAAGCCCGCTTTCGGGATCGCCCACAGCTGCAGGGACCTGTTGGCCGGCACCGGGGTACCGCCGACGATATGGACCTGCAGCAGGCGCTTGGCGGTATCGGCCCGTACCAGCAGGGCGGGCTGCGCCTGCTGGTCGGTCAGCGTCGCCACCAGGTCGTAGGAAGGCGTGCGCGTGCGCAGCTGCTGCACGCCGATGGCGACCATCAGGGCCGCCGCCAGTGCAGCGGATCCCATTCCGAGGCCAAATCCGCGCCAAAAGTGCCAGCGGCTGCGTTCCGGCTTGAGATGCAGGCGTTTTTCAATATTGGCCCACACCTGGGGCGAGGGGCCTTGCGAGCGGACGAATTCGTGCATCGGCAGCAGGCGCCGCTCCCAATCCTTCACCATCAGGCGCAAGGCTGCGTCGCTGTACATCAGGACTTCAAAGCGCTTGCGTGCGCCGCCGCGCAGGGTGCCGAGCACGTATTCGGCCGCCAACTGGTCGCGCAGCTCGTCGTTGCCAAGGCTGGTCATGGCATGCCCCCGGTGGACAGGCAAAGCTTCAGTTTCTCCATGCCGCGCCGGATCCAGGTTTTGACCGTGCCGACCGGCAGCGACATGCGCTGCGCCACCTCGCTATGCGACATGTCATGGAAGAAGGCCAGGGCGATGGCCAGGCGGTGCAGGCCTTCCAGCCTGGACATGCAGGCCGCCAGGGCCCGCGCATCGCTGCTCATTTCACTCGCATCGGCCGGAGTGCCGGCATCGTCCCGAAGTAAGGCATCCATTGTGACATCCAGTTCCACCGTATCGTCCGAGCGGCGCAGGATATCCAGCGCCTTGTTGCGGACAATGGCCGCCATCCACGTCAGCGGTGCCGCGAGGCCGGCCTGGTAGTGCGGCGCCGCGTGCCAGATCGACACGAAGCCTTCCTGCAGCGCCTCTTCGGCCAGCTCCCGATTACGTAATATACGCATGGCAAAGCCAAACAGTTTCGGCGCGGCTGCGTCATACAGCGCGCGAAAGGCCGCGGTATCCTGATGGGCGGCCGCCGCTAACCAGGTTCTTAGCTGTTCGGGTTCAATGGGCATGGAGCAATCTTATGCCTGCCAAACCGGCTGGTCTATAGTAATCCGCAAAGCAAAGTTACAATATCCGCCACTAAACCACACTGGAGACCTCATGCCGTACCTGAATCGATTGCTGGCGGGGGCTGCCCTCAGTGCCGTCGCCGGCCTGGCGCTGGCCGGGCAGCCTGCGACCGTGCGCCTGGACTATATGCACAGCGGTAACGCATTAAACGAAAGTTACGCGATCGAGCAGGTGGCGATCGAGCCGCTGCCGTGGCCGGGCGATATGTCCAGGACCATCGACACCACCAACCGCGGTACGAACAAGGTGGAAGTGGCCGATGCCAAGACCGGAAAAGTGCTCTACACCCGCACTTTTTCCACCATTTTCGGCGAGTGGCGTTCAACCGAGGAGGCGGGCAAGCTGACGCGCGGCTTCCACGAGTCGGTGCGCTTCCCGAAACCAGGGCAGCCGGTCAAGGTGCGCATCCTCAAGCGCGACGAGCGCAATGAGTTCTCCTTGGTGTGGAGCGTGGAGATCGATACCGACGCGATGGACGTGGTGCGCAAGCAGGAGCCCGCACCCGCCAAGCCGATCGCTATCCGCGTCAACGGCCCAAGCGAGAAGAAGGTCGATTTGCTGATCCTGGGCGACGGCTACACCAAGGCGGACATGGCCAAGTTCGAGGCCGCCGCGCGCCGCCTGTCGGACTACCTGTTCACCGTATCCCCGTTCAAGGAGCGCGCCACGGACTTCAATGTCTGGGCGATGGCGGTGCCGACCCAGGAGAGCGGCGTGTCGCGGCCTTCGACGAATACCCACCATGCTTCGAAGCTGGGCACGCGCTACGACATTTTCGGCAGCGAGCGCTACGTGCTGACGG
Organism: Pseudoduganella violaceinigra DSM 15887; assembly: GCF_000425385.1. Classification (GTDB taxonomy): domain Bacteria; phylum Pseudomonadota; class Gammaproteobacteria; order Burkholderiales; family Burkholderiaceae_D; genus Rugamonas; species Rugamonas violaceinigra. Next base: position 12,843 of record NZ_KE384359.1, read on the forward strand.
TGGACAACCGCGCCCTGCGCGAGATCGCCCAGCATGCGCCCTATGAGTTCATCGAAATCCTGGTCAATAACGAAACCTATGGCGGCGGCGGTATTTACGGCCAGTTCAGCACCGCGGCGGCGGACAACGATTGGGCCAACTACCTGTTCGTGCACGAATTCGGGCACCACTTCGCCGGGTTGGCGGACGAGTACTACACTTCGCCGGTGGCTTATGCGACGGGCGGAGCGCGCATGGAGCCCTGGGAGCCGAATGTGACGGCCTTGCTGGATCCCGCGAACGTGAAGTGGAAGAAGTTCGTGACGCCGGGGACGGCGCTGCCTACTTCATGGCCGAAGGCGGAGTATGAGGCGCATTCCAGGGAATACCAGAAAGTGCGTGCGCAGCTACGCAAGGATAACCGTCCGGAATCGGAGATGAGCAAGTTGTTCAGGGAGGATCTGGCCTGGACCAATGCGCTGTTTTCCAAGGCGCCCAACCGCAAGGCGGCGGGGGCGTTCGAGGGGGCGAATTACGAGGCGACCGGCTATTATCGTTCGCAGCAGCAGTGCTTGATGTTTGACCGCAGCGAGGCTTTCTGCGCGGTGTGCAGCGATGCGGTGCAGGAGACGATTGATTTGTACGCGCCGCGCTGAAACCGGTAAACCGGTGTCTGACCCGCAGGGTCAGACACCCGCCCGCAGCGGACGCGTAACAGTGTCTGACCCTGCGGGTCAGACACTGAACTACCGGTTTCAAGTGTTCGGCAGCAAACCTGTAGGCTTGATCCGCACCGGCACCGCCTTACCCTTCCTTGCGCGCTTGCCGAAGTGCGGCCCCAGCGCGGTCGGCCCCATCCGGTCTTCCTTCGCCTTCTGCGCATTGCCGACACCCTGCACAGTCACACCCTTGTCGGTGATCGCGCAAGCGGCAACCAACTTCTCCTTATCGGCCAGATCCATCAGGATGACGCCGCGGCCGCCGTTGGACAGCACCTTCATCTCGTCCATGCCGAACACCAGCAGGTTCGCCTTCTCCGAGATCACCGCCACTGCGCTGGCGCCATCCACCACCACCGTAGGAGGCAGGGGCTTGTCGCCCTCATCGAGCGTGATGAAGGACTTGCCGCCCTTCAGGCGCGACACCATATCGCCGGCCTTTGCGATAAAGCCGTAGCCCGCGTCGGACGCCAGCAGCAGCTGCCTGTCGCCGCTGCCCGCATAGTAGTGCAGCAGGCGCGCGCCGCCCGACAGGTCGACCAGGGTGGTGATCGGCACGCCGTCGCCGCGCGCGTTAGGCAGGGCGGCGACCGGCACGGAATACACCTTGCCGTTGTCGCCGAAGCCCAGCAGGGTATCCACGGTACGGCATTCGAACGCGCCATACAGCGAGTCGCCCGCCTTGAAGGTGAACTGCGCAGGATCGTGGCCGATGCCGGTACGCGCGCGCACCCAGCCTTTTTCGGAGATGATCACGGTCACCGGCTCGTCGACCACCTTCTGTTCCACGACGGCCTTCTGCGCTTCCTCGATCAGGGTGCGGCGCGCGTCGCCGTAGGACTTGGCGTCGGCGTCGATTTCCTTGATCACCAGGCGGCGCAGGGTGGATGGGTTATCCAGGATGTCCTGCAGGCCTTCGCGCTCCTTGCGCAGCTCGGCCAGTTGTTGCTCGATCTTGATCGCTTCCAGGCGCGCCAGCTGGCGCAGGCGGATTTCCAGGATGTCTTCCGCCTGGCGGTCCGACAGCTTGAAGCGTTCGATCAGCGCCGCCTTCGGCTCGTCCGAATTGCGGATGATGGCGATCACTTCGTCGATATTCAGCAGGACGATCTGGCGGCCTTCCAGGATATGGATGCGCTCATCGACCTGGTTCAGGCGGAACTGGGTGCGGCGGGTTACCGTGGCGAAGCGGAATTCGATCCACTCGGCCAGGATATCGCTGATGCCCTTCTGGCGCGGACGGCCATCGCCGCCGATCATCACCAGGTTCATCGACGCCGACGACTCCAGGGAAGTATGCGCCAGCAGCATGTGCATGAACTCAGTCTGGTTCTGGTTCTTCGATTTCGGTTCGAACACCAGGCGCACCGCGGCTTCGCGGCCCGACTCATCGCGCACCTTGTCCAGCTGGCCCAGGAGCAGGCCTTTCAGTGCCACCTGTTCCGGCGACAGCGCCTTCTTGCCCAGCTTGACCTTCGGATTGGTCAGCTCTTCGATTTCTTCCAGCACCTTTTGCGAGGAGGTACCCGGCGGCAGTTCGTACACGACGGCTTGCCATTGTCCGCGCGCCAGTTCTTCGATCTTCCAGCGTGCGCGCACCTTCATCGAGCCGCGGCCCGACGCATACATATCGTCGATCTGCGCGCGCGGGGTGATCAGCTGGCCGCCGCCCGGGAAGTCCGGGCCTGGGATCAACTCCATCAGTTCCGCGTGGGTGATCTTCGGATTGCGGATCATCGCCACAGCCGCTTTCGCCACCTCGGTCAGGTTGTGCGAAGGGATCTCGGTCGCCAGGCCCACAGCGATACCGGAAGCGCCGTTCAGCAGCACCATCGGCAGGCGCGCGGGCAGCAGGGCCGGTTCTTCATACGAGCCGTCGTAGTTCGGGATGAAGTCCACGGTGCCCATATCGATTTCGTCGAGCAGCAGGCGCGAGATCGGGGTCAAACGGGCTTCGGTGTATCGCATGGCCGCCGCGCCGTCGCCGTCGCGCGAGCCGAAGTTACCCTGGCCGTCGATCAGCGGGTAGCGCAGCGAGAAGTCCTGCGCCATGCGCACCAGCGCGTCGTACACCGACTGGTCGCCGTGCGGGTGCAGCTTACCCAGCACGTCGCCCACCACGGTGGCGGATTTGCGCGGCTTGGCGGTCGGGCCCAGGCCCAGTACATTCATCGAGTACAGGATGCGGCGCTGCACCGGCTTCTGGCCGTCGCACACGTCCGGCAGGGCGCGGCCCTTGACCACGGAAATGGCGTAGTCCAAGTAGGCGCGCTCGGCGAAGGTCGACAGGGTCAGGGATTCGCCGCCGTCGTCGCTGCCGCCACCGCCGTTTGGCGGGGTTGGTTCGTCAAAGAGATTTGCTTGAGTCATATTGTTTGCTTTCTAAACCGGTAATTCGGTGTCAGACCCATAGGGTCAGACACCTGGCCCGCACCGGTCGCGTACCAGTGCCTGACCCTGCGGGTCGGGCACTGCTTTACCGGTTTTAGATATCCGCTTCCACTTCGTTGCCATGCTCCTCGATCCAAGCGCGGCGGGCGGCGGCTTCGCCTTTGCCCATCAGCATATTGAAGCGCGAGGAAGAGTAGCTATGGTCGAAATCGCCCAGCGACACCGGCAGCAGGCGGCGGGTATCCGGATTCATGGTGGTCTCCCACAGCTGCTCGGCGTTCATCTCGCCCAGGCCCTTGAAGCGGGAGATGGTCCAGGAGCCGTCCTTCAGGCCATCCTTGCGCAGCTTGTCTTCGATCGCCACCAGCTCGCCGTCGTCCAGCGCGTACAGCTTCTGGATCGGCTTCTTGCCGCGCGCCGGCGCATCCACGCGGTACAGCGGCGGACGGGCGATGCAGATATTGCCGTTCTCGATCAGTTTCGGGAAATGGCGGAAGAACAGGGTAAGCAGCAGCACCTGGATGTGCGAGCCGTCGACGTCCGCATCGGAGAGGATGCAGATTTTGCCGTAGCGCAGGCCGGACAAATCAGGCGTATCGCCGTGGTGGTGCGGATCGACGCCGATCGCCACCGCGATGTCGTGGATCTCGTTGTTGGCGAACAGGCGGTCCTTGTCGGTCTCCCAGGAGTTCAGCACCTTGCCGCGCAGCGGCAGGATGGCCTGGAATTCCTTGTCGCGGCCCATCTTGGCCGAACCGCCCGCGGAGTCGCCTTCGACCAGGAAGATCTCGGTGCGCACCACATCGTCCGACTCGCAATCGGTCAGCTTGCCCGGCAACACCGCCACGCCGGAGGACTTCTTCTTCTCGACCTTCTGGGCCGAGCGCAGGCGCGATTGGGCCTGCTTGATCACCAGTTCCGCCAGCTTCTTGCCGTAGTCGATGTGCTGGTTCAGCCACAGCTCCAGCGCAGGCTTGGAGAACGTGGCCACCAGGCGCACCGCGTCGCGCGAATTGAGGCGTTCCTTGATCTGGCCCTGGAACTGCGGATCCAGCACCTTGGCCGACAGCACGAAGGAAGCGCGCGCAAACACGTCTTCCGGCAGCAGCTTGACGCCCTTCGGCAGCAGCGAGTGCAGTTCGACGAAATTCTTCATGGCGCCGAACAGGCCTTCGCGCAGGCCCGATTCATGGGTGCCGCCGTTCGGGGTCGGGATCAGGTTGACGTAGGACTCGCGCACCACGGCGCCTTCCTCGGTCCAGGCCACCACCCACGACGCGCCCTCGCCCTCGGCGAAGCCTTCCGCGTCAGGGGTAGCGAACTGCTCGCCCTCGAACAGGGGGATCAGGGTTTCGCCGTTGGACGTGGTCTGGGCCAGCTGTTCGTTCAGATAGCCGCGCAGGCCGTCCTTGTACATCCAGGTCTGCTCGTCGCCGTTCTTGGCGTTCTTCAGCGTGACGGTCACGCCGGGCAGCAGTACCGCCTTGGAGCGCAGCAGGCGTTGCAGCTCGACCTGGGAAATCTGCGGCGAATCGAAATACTTCCCATCCGGCCAGGCGGTGACGCGGGTACCGGACTTCTTGCCATCTTTCGGCGCGGGCTGGGAGCTCAAAGGTTCGACCAGGTCGCCGTGTTCGAACGCGATCTGGTGGAAACCGTTGCCGGCGTCGTCTTTTCGCCACACTGCGATCTCCAGACGCTTCGACAGCGCGTTGGTGACCGACACGCCGACGCCGTGCAGGCCGCCCGAGAAGGCATAGGCGCCGCCCGAACCCTTGTCGAACTTACCACCCGCGTGCAGGCGGGTGAAGACGATTTCCACCGTCGGCACGTTTTCCTCAGGGTGCAGGCCGACCGGGATGCCGCGGCCGTCGTCTTCCACGGTGATGGAGCCGTCGGCATTCTGCGTCACGATAATGTTCTTGCAATGGCCGCCCAACGCCTCGTCGGAGGCGTTATCGATCACCTCCTGGATGATGTGCAGAGGGTTCTCGGTGCGGGTATACATGCCCGGACGCTGCTTGACGGGCTCCAGTCCTTTGAGGACGCGGATGGATGATTCGCTGTAGTCGGAAACTGGTTTTTTAGTGGCCATACGTGTTATTGGTAATGCAAAGTGCTGTGATTATATACAGTATTTTCCGATTTGACGGATCGCATGCCTGCGCATTCTATCCGCAACAGCCTGTGGCGCAAGCGAATCCCAGCGGTAAAATGGCTTTATGACGACAGATCGGCAAACGTTCGCAGTCAGGCTGGTCGGCTTCCCCCGGGACGCCGAACGCGCGCTTGCGCAGGGCCTGGAGCGGGCCCCGGCCGATGGTCCCGCCTTCCTCTGCCTGGCCGAAGACAGCCTGCGCGACCCCGACATCTACCTGGCCAACGGCACCGAATTGAAAGCGCTGGCCGTCATCGCCTCGCTGGCTGCCGGCGACATCCGCCCCGCGCTGGTACTGGGCGCGACCGGCGTGACGCTGCCCTTCACGAACCTGCCGTTCCCGGTGCAATGGCACGCCATGTACGCCGAATTGGCGCGCCTGGTGACGCGCCGCGCCGATTTGCTGGCCGGCCTGGCGGCATGTGGCCAGCCGCTGGCGCCGGAACGCCGGCGCCGCGAACGGCTCGACCTGGACCTGACCGAACCGGCCGTCTACGAAAGAATGCGCAAGCCGCGCCGTGAAGGCGCCGTGCTTTGCGTCGACGCGAACGCCCACTTCAGCGAGCAGCTTGCCCAGTCGCTGACGCACTTCGGCACCGCGGTACTGTGGGCGGTGGATGGCGTCGCCGCGCTGGCGATCTGCCGCAAGCGTCCGGTGGCCGTGGTCCTGCTGGACTTCGCCGCCCCCATCATCGACCACTACCTCTTATGCGCCCAATTGCGCGGCGAAGAAACGCACCCGGACGTGGTATTCCTGGTCCAGTCCGCGCATGACTACGACATTACCCGCGGCCGCGCCGCCGGGGCCGCCGGCATGCTGGACAAGCCGCTGGCCGAGAGCCAGATCCAAGCCACCCTGCGCAAATTCATGCGCCTGTGAATTAATTGACCCCACGGGGGACATTTTTATGCGGCGTTGATTCGCGCCGCTCACCTCTTTAGACCTTTTTTACGCGCCGGCCGATACGCTTTCGTCACCTTCTTTTTGACGAAAGTGGACTTATGAAGTTTGCGTTTTTCTTCGCCGCTGCCTTCGCGGCGGCACCCGTACTGGCTGCAGATGAAGTTAGCTTCAATACATCGCTGACCAGCGACTACCGCTACCGCGGTATTTCGCAATCCCGTTTGCAGCCCGCCATTCAAGGCGGCGCCGAATTCGCCGCCCCCTCCACCGGCCTCTATGCCGGTGCGTGGGCATCCAGCATCAACTGGACGCGCGATGCAGGCGGGGCGGGCCGCATGGAGCTCGATATCTACGCCGGCAAGCGCGGACAACTCTCGCCGGCCATCAGCTACGATGCCGGCATCCTGAGCTATATCTACAAAGGCCGCATCCCCGGCCTCGACAATCCCGACACCTGGGAAATCTACGGCCAGCTTGGCTACGGCCCGTTCACGCTGAAGTACTCGCATGCGCTGACTAGCCTGTTCGGCTTCGCAGACAGCAAAAGCTCGGGCTACCTTGACCTGAGCGCCGGATTCGATCTGGGCAGCGGTATGTCCGCCAGCCTGCATGCCGGCCGCCAGCGCGTACATGGCAACGCGGCCGCCGATTACTCCGACTGGAAGCTGGGCGTGGGCAAAGACCTTGGGGTCGCCAGCCTGCAGTTGGCCGTCGTCGGCACCAATGCGAACAGGGCGGCATATGCCTCGCCGGCCAACGGGAAATTCCTTGGCAAGAATGCCCTGCAGCTTACCGTCAGCCGGAATTTCTGAATTTTTACACCTTGTTTTTACACCTTGTTTTTACACCTTGTTTACACCGGCTTGCCGAGTCTTTACACCGAATTTAGGTGCTGCTCGATAAGCTGGTTTCACAAACAAACAAGACCTTTCGGGGAACCCAATGGACATCGTATTTCTCGGCGCGTTCGTCGCCTTTTTCGCGCTGGTCGCCGCCATGGCGGCCGGCTGCGACAAGCTGGGGGGCCAGCAATGAACACCTTCTACCTGATTGGCGCTGTCGCCACCGCAGGTTTGCTGGTCTACCTGCTGCTCGCCTTGCTGAAAGCGGAGGACCTGTAACATGACTACCCAATCGTTCCTGCTGCTGGCAGTCTTCCTGCTCGTACTGCTGGCCGCCGCCTGGCCGGTCGGTCTTCTGCTGGCGCGCGTCGCCGACGGCCGCAGTATCCCGGGCCTGGGCTGGCTGGGCGCCGTGGAAAAGCTGCTGTACCGCGCCGCTGGCGTGTCTGGCGACGCTGCCAAACAAGGCATGGGCTGGAAATCCTATGCCATGGCCCTGCTGGTCTTCAATACCTTGGGCGCGCTGTTCGTCTACGCCGTGCAGCGCCTGCAAGCCTGGCTGCCACTCAATCCGCAAGGCCTGGGCAATGTCTCTCCGGACTCCTCGTTCAACACTGCCGTCAGCTTCGTGGCCAACACCAACTGGCAGGGCTATGGCGGCGAACAGACCATGAGCTACCTGAGCCAGATGCTGGCGCTGGCGCCGCAGAACTTCCTGTCGGCCGCCACCGGGATCGCCGTGGCCTTTGCCTTGATCCGCGGCTTTGCTGCGCGCTCGGCCGAGTCGATCGGCAATTTCTGGCGCGACCTGACCCGCATCACGCTGTATGTGCTGCTGCCGCTCTCCTTTGTCTATGCCGTGTTCCTGGTCGGCCAGGGCACGATCCAGAACTTCTCCCCCTATAAGGAAGTGCCGCTGGTGGAGGTGGTCAAGTATGCCGAACCCAAGGCCGGCCCCGACGGCCAGCCGCTGAAAGATGCCGCTGGCCAGCCTGTGATGGAAGACAAGGTCGCCACCAGCCAGCTGATCGCCATGGGCCCGGTCGCTTCGCAGGAAGCGATCAAGATGCTGGGCACCAACGGCGGCGGCTTCTTCAACGCCAACTCGGCCCACCCGTATGAGAATCCGACCGCGCTGTCGAACTTCTCGCAGATGCTGGCGATCTTCCTGATTCCGGCCGGCCTGTGCTTCGCCTTCGGCCATCTGGTGGGCGACCGCCGCCAGGGCTGGGCGGTGCTGGCCGCGATGACCATCATGTTCGTGGTGGCTGCCGCCGGCATCATGGCAGCCGAGCAGCAAGCCCACCCGGCCCTACAGGCCATGGGCATCGACCAGTCGGCCGGCGCGCTGCAATCGGGCGGCAATATGGAGGGCAAGGAAACGCGTTTCGGCATCGCCGCCTCCGGCCTGTTCGCCGCCGTCACCACTGCGGCATCTTGCGGCGCCGTCAACAGCTTCCATGATTCCTACACGCCGCTGGGCGGCATGGTTCCCACCCTCCTGATGCAGCTGGGCGAAGTGGTGTTCGGCGGCGTCGGCTCCGGCCTGTACGGCATGCTGGTCTTCGCCATCATGGCGGTGTTCATCGCCGGCCTGATGATCGGGCGCACGCCGGAATACCTGGGCAAGAAGATCCAGGTGTATGAAATGAAGATGACCTCGATCGCCATCCTGGTCACCCCGACCCTGGTGCTGGTGGGGACGGCGATCGCCGTGATGACGGACCTGGGCAAGGCCGGCGTCGCCAATCCGGGTGCGCACGGCTTTACCGAAATCCTGTATGCCTTCAGCTCGGCCGCCAACAACAACGGCAGCGCGTTCGCCGGCCTTTCCGCCAACACGCCGTTCTACAACACCATGCTGGCGATCGCCATGTGGTTCGGCCGCTTCGCCATGATCGTGCCGGTGCTGGCGATTGCCGGTTCGCTGGCTGGCAAGCAGCGCCTGCAAGCCAACGCCGGCACCATGCCGACCCATGGCCTGATGTTTGTCTTCCTGCTGGTGGCCGTGGTGCTGCTGGTGGGCGTCCTGAATTTTGTTCCTGCCCTGGCCCTCGGCCCGGTCATCGAACACCTGCAACTGTATAAATAAAGGAGGGCATTAATATGTCGCAATCGCAAGCGATGACGGCCGCCCAACCAGGCCAGCGCCTGAAACTGTTCGAATCGAAGCTGGTGCTGCCGGCAATCGCCGAGTCTTTCTACAAACTGGACCCGCGCGTGCAGCTGCGCAGTCCCGTGATGTTCGTGGTCTATGTCGGCAGCATCATCACCACCCTGCTGTACCTCCAGTCGCTGGACGGAAAAGGGGAGGCCGGCTCCGGCTTCATCCTGGCCACCTCGGTCTGGCTGTGGTTCACTGTATTGTTCGCCAACTTCGCCGAGGCATTGGCGGAGGGCCGCAGCAAGGCGCAAGCGGCCTCGCTGCGCAGCCTGAAGCAGAGCGTGAGCTCGAAAAAGCTGACAGCACCGAAGCACGGCACCCAGTGGCTGCCATGCCCTGCCACCGATCTGCGCAAAGGGAATTACGTGTTGGTGGAGGCGGGCGACGTGATTCCGATCGACGGCACCGTCATCGAAGGCGTGGCCTCGGTGGACGAAAGCGCCATCACGGGCGAATCGGCGCCCGTGATCCGCGAGTCGGGCGGCGACTTTTCCTCCGTCACCGGCGGCACGCGCGTACTGTCGGACTGGCTGGTGGTGCAGGTCACCGCCAACCCGGGCGAAACCTTCCTCGACCGCATGATCGCCATGGTGGAAGGCGCCAAGCGCAAGAAAACCCCGAACGAGATCGCCCTGACCATCCTGCTGGTGGCGCTGACCATCGTGTTCCTGATCGTGACGGCGACCCTGCTGCCGTTCTCGCTGTTCTCGGTGGCGGCCGCGCAATCGGGCAGCCCGATCACCATCACGGTCCTGATCGCGCTGCTGGTGTGCCTGATCCCGACCACCATCGGCGGCCTGCTGTCGGCCATCGGCGTGGCCGGCATGAGCCGCATGATGCAGGCCAATGTGATCGCCACCTCGGGCCGCGCCGTGGAAGCGGCGGGCGACGTCGACGTGCTGCTGCTGGACAAGACCGGCACCATCACCCTCGGCAACCGCCAGGCATCGGCCTTCTTCGCCGCGCCGGGCGTGACCGAGCGCGAGCTGGCCGACGTGGCGCAACTGGCCTCGCTGGCCGATGAAACGCCGGAAGGGCGCTCCATTGTGGTGCTGGCCAAGCAGAAGTTCAATATCCGCGAACGCGAGCTGTCGGCGCTGCACGCCGAGTTCCTGCCGTTCTCCGCCAACACCCGCATGAGTGGCGTGAATATGGACGGGCGCGAGGTGCGCAAGGGCGCCGCCGAAGCTGTGCGCAAATACGTGGAAGCCCAAGGCAAGGAATTCCCGGCCGAGGTGCTGCGCACGGTGGACGACGTGTCGCGCCGCGGCAGCACGCCGCTGGTGGTGGCCGATGCCGGCCGCGTGATGGGCGTGGTGGAGCTGAAGGACATCGTCAAGGGCGGTATCAAGGAGCGTTTCGCCGAGCTGCGCCGCATGGGCATCAAGACCGTGATGATCACCGGCGACAACAAGATCACCGCCGCGGCGATTGCCGCCGAAGCGGGGGTGGACGATTTCCTGGCCGAGGCGACGCCGGAAGACAAGCTGAAACTGATCCGCGGCTACCAGTCCAACGGCCGCCTGGTGGCCATGACCGGCGACGGCACCAACGACGCCCCGGCGCTGGCGCAGGCCGACGTGGCGGTAGCCATGAGTTCCGGCACGCAGGCGGCGAAGGAGGCCGGCAATATGGTCGACCTCGACTCGAACCCGACCAAGCTGCTGGAGATCGTGGAAATCGGCAAGCAGATGCTGATGACGCGCGGTTCGCTGACCACCTTCTCGATCTCGAACGACATCGCCAAGTACTTCGCCATCATCCCGGCCGCTTTCGTGGGCACCTATCCGCAGCTCAAGGCGCTGGACATCATGCACCTGGCCAGCCCGAATTCGGCCATCATGTCGGCCGTGATCTTCAACGCCCTGATTATCGTGTTCCTGATCCCGCTGGCCCTGAAGGGCGTGCGCTACCGCGCCATCGGCGCCACCGCGCTGCTGCGCCGCAACCTGCTGGTGTACGGCGTGGGCGGCCTGCTCCTGCCATTCATCGGCATCAAGCTGATCGACATGCTGCTGGCCGCGTTCAACCTCGTTTAATCTGGAGAATATGATGATTTCGACTTTCCGCCCCGCCTTGGTGCTGTTCGGCGTCCTGACGCTGGCCACCGGCCTGCTTTACCCGCTGGCGGTGACGGCCGTGGGCCAGGCCGTCTTCCCGTATCAGGCCGGCGGCTCCATCGTGGAAGTGAACGGCAAGCCGGCCGGTTCCCTGCTGATCGGCCAGCAATTCAGCTCGCCTAAATACTTCTGGGGCCGGCCGTCGGCCACCGGGCCGATGCCGTATAACGCCAACGGCTCTTCCGCTTCCAACCTGGGCCCGCTGAATCCGGCCTTCACCGAGGCCGTCAAAGGCCGCGTGGCAGCGCTGCAAGCGGCCGATCCCGGCAACACGGCGCCCATCCCGGTCGACTTGGTGACCGCCTCGGGCAGCGGCCTGGATCCGGAGATCAGCCTGGCCGCCGCGCAGTATCAGCTCAAGCGCGTCGCCGCCCAGCGCCAGATGGCGCCGGAGCAGGTGCAGGCCCTGCTGGCGCAGCACACCTCGGGCGCCATGCTGGGCATCTTCGGCGAGCCGCGCGTCAACGTCCTGGCGCTGAATCTGGCGCTGGACGGCAAAACGCCGCATACTCGCTGAAATGATCCCACTCGACGACGACCGCCCGGACCCCGACGCGCTGCTGGCGCAGATGCAGGCGCAGGAACGCAAGGCCGCGCGCGGCAAGCTGCGCATCTACTTCGGCGCATCGGCCGGCGTCGGCAAGACCTACGCCATGCTGTCGGCCGCCCGCAAGTTGCAGGCTGCGGGGCGGCAGGTCCTGGTCGGCGTCATCGAGACCCACGGCCGCAGCGAGACGGCGGCCCTGCTGGAGGGGCTGGACGTGCTGCCCCTCAAGCAGATCGCCTACCGGGGCAAGACCCTGGCCGAATTCGACATCGACACGGCGCTCGCGCGCAATCCCCCGCTGGTCCTGATCGACGAGCTGGCCCATTCCAACGGGCCCGGTTCGCGCCACCCCAAGCGCTGGCAGGACGTGGAGGAACTGCTGGACGCCGGCATCGACGTCTTCAGCACCGTCAATGTGCAGCACCTGGAAAGCCTGAACGATGTGGTGGGCGGCATCACCGGCATCCAGGTCAACGAAACCGTACCCGACACCGTGTTCGACGCCGCCGACGAGGTGGTGCTGGTCGACCTCCCGGCCGATGAACTGCTGTCGCGCCTGAAAGGCGGCAAGGTGTATCAAGCGCAGCAGGCCGAGCGCGCCGCCAAGAACTTCTTCCGCAAAGGGAACCTGATCGCCTTGCGCGAACTGGCCCTGCGCCGCACCGCCGACCGCATCGAGGACGATGTGCGCGCCTACCGCGTGGAACAGTCGATCGACACCATCTGGAAAACCGGCGCCTCGGTGCTGGCCCTGGTCGGCCCACGGTCCGGCTGCGAGCAGGTGGTGCGCAGCGCTGCGCGCCTGGCCGGGCAACTGGGCACCGAATGGCATGCCATCTACGTGGAAACGCCATCGCTGCAGCGCCGCTCGGCCGCCGAGCGCGAACGCATCTTGCAGACCCTCAAGCTGGCGCAAACCCTGGGGGCCACCACGGCCGTGCTGTCGGGCCGCGATATCGCCGCCACGGCGGTGGAATACGCGCGCGGCCATAACCTGTCCAAAATCACGATGGGGCGGGCGCACCGCAACTGGCCGTGGCGCCGCTCCCACATCCGCAGCCTGGCCGCGCACGCGCCCGACATCGATTTGATCGAGGTGGCCGTCAGCGAGCGCGACGCGCCGCCGCGGCCGGAAGCGGCCAGCGATGCCGAGGAGGACGGGCAGCGCATGTTCGCCCGGCTTGCCGGCTACGCCGTGGCTGCGGGCTCTAGCCTCGGCATGGCGCTGCTGGCGACGCCGCTGCTGCCGTACTTCGACCTGGCCAACATCGCCATGCTGTTCCTCTTGGTGGTGCTCCTGGTGGCGGTGCGCCACGGGCGCGCGCCGTCGGTCCTGGCGACCTGCGTCAGCGTGGCCTGCTTCGACTTCTTCTTCGTCCCGCCGCGCTTCACCTTCGCCATTTCGGACCTGCAGTACCTGATCACCTTTGCCGTCATGCTGGCGGTAGGCCTGATTACCGGCCATCTCACCGCCGGCCTGCGCTTCCAGGCGCGCGTCGCCTCCCACCGCGAAGCGCGCGCCCGGGCGCTGTACGAATTTGCGCGCGAGCTGTCCGGCGCCTTGCAGACCGAGCAGATCTTCGAGACCACCGCGCGATTCGTGCAGGGTACGTTCCGCGCCAAGGCCACCTTGCTGCTGCCCGACGCCGACGGGCGGCTGCTGATGCCGGCCGGCGCGGCGGCGCTCGACCAGGGCGTGGCGCAATGGGCCTTCGACCACGCCGAGAGCGCGGGCCTGGGCACGGACACGCTGCCCGCCAGTCCGCTGTTCTACATGCCGCTGGTGGCGCCGATGCGCACGCGCGGCGTGCTGGCGATCGAGCCGGCGCAGCGGCGCTGGATCCTGATTCCCGAACAGCGGCAGCACCTGGACACCTTCGCCGCGCTGGCGGCCATCGCGCTCGAACGCGTACACTACATCGAAGTGGCGCAGGAAGCGCTGGTCAATATGGAGTCCGAACGCCTGCGCAATTCGCTGCTGGCCGCGCTATCGCACGACCTGCGCACGCCGCTGACATCGCTGGTCGGCCTGTCCGAATCGCTGGCGCAATCGCGCCCGCCGCTGTCGGCGCAGCAGCTTGACATCGCCGCGTCGCTGCATACCGAAGCGCTGCGCATGAGCGCCCTGGTGGCCAACCTGCTGGACATGGCACGCATCGAAAGCGGCGAGCTGAAAATCAACCTGCAATGGCAGCCGCTGGAGGAAGTGGTGGGCAGCGCCTTGCGCGCCAGCAGCCTGCAGCTCAAGCGGCGCAAGGTCAGCACCCAGCTTGCGCTGGCGTTGCCGCTGCTGCGCTTCGACGCGGTGCTGATTGAACGCGTGCTGTGCAACCTGCTGGAGAACGCCGCCAAGTACACGCCACCCGGCTCCTCCATCGTGGTCTACGCCGTGCAGCGCGGCGAATTCGCACGTGTGATGGTGTACGATGACGGCCCCGGCCTGCCGCGCGGGCGCGAGGAGGCCATCTTCGAAAAATTCACCCGCGGCGAGAAGGAATCGTCCAAACCGGGCGTTGGCCTGGGACTGGCCATCTGCCGCGCCATCGTCGAAGCGCATGGTGGAACCATCGGCGCCGACAGCTCGCCGCTGGGTGGCGCCGCCATCGTCTTCACGCTGCCGGTCGGCAGCCCGCCGCAAGCGCCCGAGATTGAGGAAATATGAACAAGCAACAGACCGACGTCGCGCCCACAGCCCTGTTGGTGGAGGATGAGCCGCAGATCCGCCGCTTTGTGCGCGCGGCGCTGGAAGAAGAAGGCTGGCACGTGCACGAAGCGGCCACCATGCAGCGCGGCCTGATCGACGCCGGCACGCGCCGCCCGGACGTGGTGATACTCGACCTGGGTCTGCCCGACGGCGATGGCACGGACTTCATTGCAGACTTGCGCAAATGGTCGCAGGTGCCGGTCATCGTGCTCTCGGCGCGCGTCAACGAGGCAGACAAGATCAAGGCGCTGGACGCCGGCGCCGACGACTACCTGAGCAAACCATTCGGCGTCGGTGAGCTGCTGGCCCGCGTGCGCGCCACCTTGCGCCGCCAGCGGCAGCCGCAAGCCGACAGCGCCGGCCAGGTGCGGTTTGGGGAAGTCGTGGTGGACCTGCCGAACCGCAAGGTCCTGAAGCGCGGTGAGCACGTGCACCTGACGCCGACCGAGTACCGGCTGCTGTCGGTGCTGGTGGCCAACGCCGGCCGCGTGATGACGGCGCCGCAGCTGCTGCGCGCCGTCTGGGGCCCGGCGCAATCGGACAATAGCCACTACCTGCGCATCTACATGGGTCACCTGCGCCACAAGCTGGAAGACGACCCCGCCCAGCCGCAATACCTGCTGACCGAAACCGCCGTCGGCTACCGCCTCCAACTAAGCTGACCCCGACATTTATTTCGAGAGCATGCGCATGGCGCGCTCGAGGCCTTCGATCGTGATGGGGAACATGCGGTTCTGCATGATCTGGCGGATGACTGCAATCGACTGGCGGTATTGCCACAGGCCTTCCGGCTCGGGGTTGAGCCAGATGAATTTCGGGAAGTGCGCGGTGAAGCGTCCCAGCCATTCGGCACCGGCTTCTTCGTTGTTGTATTCGACCGAGCCCCCCGGTTGCAGCACTTCGTAAGGACTCATGGTGGCGTCGCCCACGAAGATCAGCTTGGTGTCCGGCGGGTATTTGCGCAGCACGTCCCAGGTGGCGAAGCGTTCGGCGTTGCGGCGCCGGTTGCTGCGCCACAGGTAGTCGTACACGCAGTTGTGGAAGTAGTAGAACTCCATGTTCTTGAACTCGGTCTTGGCGGCCGAGAACAGTTCTTCCGCCCGTTCGATGTGGTCGTCCATCGTGCCACCCACGTCCATCAGCATCAGCACCTTGACGTTGTTCTTGCGCTCGGGCTGCATCTTGATGTCGAGGTAGCCGGCGTTGCTGGCGGTGGCGCGGATGGTCTGGTCCAGCGCCAGTTCTTCCGCCGCGCCTTGGCGCGCGAATTTACGCAGGCGGCGTAGGGCGACCTTGATATTGCGCGTGCCCAGTTCGCGCTCGCCGTCGTAGTCCTTGTAGGTGCGCTGCTCCCATACCTTGACGGCGGTGCGGTTGCCGCCCTTGCCGCCGATGCGGATGCCTTCCGGATTGGTGCCGCCGTTGCCGAACGGCGAGGTGCCGCCGCTGCCGATCCATTTATTGCCGCCCTCGTGGCGTTCCTTCTGCTCTTTCAGCAGCTCGTTCAAGCGGTCCATCAGCTTGTCGTAGCCGAATTTTTCCAGCGCGGCGATCTGCTCGGGCGTCAGTTCGCGCTTCATGCGCTGCAGCAGCCAGTCGAGCGGAATCTCCTTGGTGGTGTCGAAGACGGCGTTGATCCCTTTGAAGTATTGGCCGAAGGCGCGGTCGAACTTGTCGTAGTTGGCCTCGTCCTTCACCAGGCACAGGCGGCTCATGTAGTAGAAGTCGTCCAGCGAGGGTTCCAGCACCTGCTTTTGCATGGCTTCCAGCAGGGTGAGGAATTCCTTGATGGTGACCGGGATCTTGGCGTCTTTCAGCGTGAAGAAGAAATCGATCAGCATGTCAGGCCCTCCGTGCCAGCAGGTAGTTCAGCTGGGCTTTCACTTCCGGCCATTCGCCGCGCACGATGCTGTACATGACGGTGTCGCGCACGGTGCCGTCGCGCCGCGGCGCGTGGTGACGGATGACGCCGTCCTTCTTGCCGCCGATACGCTTGATGGCCGCTTGCGAAGCGTGGTTGAAATTGTCCGTGCGGAAGCCGACCACGGCGCAGCCCAGCGTGTCGAAGGCGTGCGCCAGCAACAGCAGCTTGCAGGTGGTGTTCACGTGCGTGCGCTGGGCGCTGCGGCGGTACCAGGTGTAGCCGATTTCCAGACGGTCGATGGCGGGCACGATGTCGTGGTAGCTGGTGGTGCCGAGCACCCGGCCGCTCACCGCTTCAATCACGGCGAAGGCCAGGCGGGACGGGCGCATCTCCAGCGCGGTGGCGATATAGGCTTCCACCTGCTGCGGTTCCGGTACCGAGGTGATGCGCAGCTTCCACAGTTCGCCGTCGCCGGCGGCGTCGCGCAGGGCGTCGGCGTGCTGCGGGCCGAGCGGCTCCAGGCGCAGGCCCTTGGCTTCCAGGGTGACCGGGCTTACAGCTTCCATCAGCGGTTGGTCCTCGACATGAATACCAGGCGTTCGAACAGGTGCACGTCCTGCTCGTTCTTCAGCAGGGCGCCATGCAGCGGCGGCACGGCGGCTTTCTGGTCTTTGCCGCGCAGGACTTCGGGCGGAATGTCTTCCGCCATCAGGAGCTTGAGCCAGTCCAGGAATTCGCTGGTGGACGGCTTTTTCTTCAGGCCCGGCACGTCGCGCACCTCGTAGAAGGTTTGCAGGGCGGTGGCCAGCAGTTCCTGCTTCAGGTGCGGGTAGTGGACCTTGACGATGGCTTCCATCGTGTCCTTGTCCGGGAATTTGATGTAGTGGAAGAAGCAGCGGCGCAGGAAGGCGTCCGGCAGCTCTTTCTCGTTGTTGGAGGTGATGATGACCAGCGGGCGGTGCTTGGCCTGCACCATTTCGCGCGTCTCGTAGACGTAGAACTCCATGCGGTCGAGTTCACGCAGCAGGTCGTTCGGGAATTCGATGTCGGCCTTGTCGATCTCGTCGATCAGCAGCACCACCGGTTCCGGCGCGGTGAAGGCTTGCCACAGCACGCCCTTGACGATGTAGTTGTGGATGTCGCGTACGCGCTCGTCGCCCAGCTGGGAGTCGCGCAGGCGCGATACGGCGTCGTATTCGTACAGGCCTTGCTGGGCCTTGGTGGTGGATTTGATATGCCATTGCATCAATGGCATATCGAGTGCGGCGGCGACTTCTTCGGCCAGCATGGTCTTGCCGGTGCCCGGTTCGCCCTTGATCAGCAAGGGGCGCTGCAGGGTCAGGGCGGCGTTGACAGCCAGTTTCAGGTCATTGGTGGCGACGTAGTTGTCGGAGCCTTCAAAGCGTTGCGGTGCGTGCATAGTCATACTTCCGGTGAGGGTATCACCGGAAGTATATGCCAGACCGGCTTACGGTGGGCAGCTCGCTGCAGCAGGCCAGGCGCTCGTGCCGTCGATGGCGACCGGCGTGGAAAGCGGCGCCTTGAAGCCGTTTTTCTCGCACGGGATGGCCCAGAAACGCTTGCTGGTGGCCGGGTAGCCGAAGCTGGCCACCTGGGCGGCCGCGGCGGCGCTGTACTTGATGCCCCACATATCGAAGTAATTGCGCTGGTCGCGGCCGGTGATCTTCGAGGTGACGATGACCAGGTAGTCTTCCGCGGTGATGCTCTGCACGGCGCTGCGGTTGGCGTAGCCGCCGTCGCCGAAGCCCAGCTTCGCGCGCTCGCTGCTCCAGGTGCTGTCGCTGCCCTGCGCCTTGTCCAGCAGGCGGTCGTGCAGATAGAGCAGGCGGTACAGGTCCCAGCCTTCGTCGCCCATGGTGCTGCGGTTATCCAGGGCGAGCTGCCAGTAGAAGTTCAGGCGGCCCCAGAACAGGTTTTCGTCGAACCACAGGCCGTTCTTCACGTAGTCCACCGGCGCAGCCTTGCCCTGGGCGGCCTGCAGCAGCGCGAAGGTTTCCTTCTGGCTGATGTCGCGGCCCCACTGCTTGGCGGCCGGGAAGTCGCGGTTGTAATGCAGCCATTTGTGGACCGGGAAGATATTGTTCGATACTTCGCCCGATTGTCCGCCGTACACCTTGAAGTGGCCGTATTGCAGGTTGTGGCCCACTTCGTGCGACTCGCCCCAGCCCAGCGGTTCGAATTCCGCATAGCTGTCGATCGGCTGGCCGGAGCACATATAGCCGCAGTTGGCCTGGTCAGTGTTGAAGTGCTGGATGCCTGCCAGGCCGTGGGTGCCGGCATTGCTGCAATCCCAGCCATTCGCCTGGCAGAACGCCGACACGCCGGGCGCCAGGGACAGGTCGCGGCCATTGAAGGCGGCCAGGTTGTAGATGTCCTTGTACAAGTAGGTGTCGACATAGCCGGTCAGCTTCTGCACGTCGTCGCCGTAGTTGGCCAGCGTTTGGCGCATCTTGGCGGCGGTGGAGTGGACTTCGAAGCCCGGCGTCAGGAACTCCGACCAGCCCAGCTGGTTGTTGCGCACCGAGGCGGCGAAGGCGCTGGCGCTGGCCGGGCCGCTGTACACGGCATGCTGGCCGACGCCGGCGAATTGCAGGGAAGCGGTGACCGGGGTGTCGCTCTTTTCGACGGAGACATATACGATGCCGCCGTAAGGATTACTGATCTCGATGGAGCCGCCTGGCGCCAGGGGAATGCCGTTGCCCCACAAGTACATCGGGCGGTCGTAGGCGTCGCCGAAGACGTGCGCGGCGCCGGTGCGCAGCTGGTTGACGAAGACCGTGATGCGGGCGCTGCTGTTGTCGCTGCGGCTGACCTTGAGGGCGCGGCCCGGCAGGGCGTAGACGGCGGCGCTGGCGCTGAAGTCCACGCTGCGGGTGGTGAAGCTGCGGTTGACGGTGACGGCGGCCGCGCCGGCCGGAATCGGCGGGCTGAAACTGCTGCCCTCCAGGTTGGCGGCCGGCTGGATGCTGCGGCTGTTGGCCAGGGCGTGGTCGGAGAACAGGGCGCGCATGAAGGTGTTGACCGGGGTGCTGCCCTTGGCCATCGGGTAATGCACCTGCTTGCGGTAGTAGTCGCCCAGCAGGACCAGCTGCTTGAGCAGGGCCGGCGTATCGGCGTCGAACAGGCGCTTGCCGCCGGTTTCGACCGAGGCGATCCAGTCCTTCAGCAGGCCGGCGCCGTCATAAAACTCGCTGTTGATGCCGGCCGCTTCGGTGCAGCGGCTGTCGCTGGTGCACTGGCTCCAGTTGAAGGCGTAGTCGCCGGCGGCCAGGTGGTTGACCAGGCGGCTGAGCGCCTGCATCGGCTTCAGCGCCGACGGCTGGGCTGCCACCATGGCGTCCTTGCTGCTCCAGGCGGCGCTGTCCTGGCTGAAGTAGTTGCCCGGGTAGGGCAGGGGCGCCAGGCCCAGCAGGCCGGCCACCTGCGGCAGGCCGCCGTCGCCCCAGCTGCCGGTGTGCTGGTACAGCATGGGCTTGCCCGCCGCCAGCGATTTGTCGAGGAAGGACAGCAAGGCGGCATTGTCGTCGTTCAGCGTGCTGGCCTCGCTGCCGACCAGCAGCAACTGACTGTCCTTGGTGCAGGCGTCCAGCTGCTTGTCGTCGGTACAGGTGTTGACGGTCCAGTTCGGGAACTGAGCCTTGAACCAGTTTTTCAGTGCGCTCTGTTCGCCGGCGCTATAGCGCAGCAGGCTGATGCTGCGTGCCGCGCCGATGTCCTGCTGCTGGCCAAGCAGCAGCCAGGACAGCAGGCGGCGCACCGGCGCTGTCATCTCCGGCGCGCTGCCGGATTGCATGGTGCCGATGATATTGCTGCCGAAAGCGGCAACGCGCGCCGCCTGCACCTGGCCGGCGATGGCCAGGCCGTTGCCGCCGCTGCCCACGGCCAGCGGGTAGGTGCGCGCCGATTCGCGCATCGGTTGCGGCGTCAGCAGCTGGGAATTGCGGCCCGGGTTGTAGGTGATGGCGGCGCCGCCCCAGACCTGGCCCAGCAGGTTGGACTGTTCGCTTTCGCGCAGCGCCAACTGTTGCTTAATTGCATCAATGAGCTTGGTGCTGTCGGGCAGCTTGCTGACGTCGCCGTCGCGCATGGCGAGGGTCAAGACATCGGTGCCGGCACCCGGGCCGCTGCCGGGCGTGTTGCCGCCGTTGGTTGGCGTTGCGCCGGTCGGCGTGGCGCCAGCATTGGCGGACGCATCGGACTTGCTGCCGCCGCCGCAGGCACTCAACAGCAGGGCCAGGACCATGGTCGCCAGCAGGGGCCGGCGCGGTTTGCTCAGGTAATCAATCATGTGGAATTGCCGTGCGGCACTTAATGTGGTTGAACTTAACTGTCCAATCTACCATTAATTTCCATGTGGAAACAATTACTTTTTTTCGATGTTGTCAAAACTAGACCTATTTGATGGACGGTATTTTGACTTGTAAGGTAAAATCGCAGGTTGAGGGCGCGAAGTCCGGGTTGTTGCGCCACGCAGTATCCGATTTCAACTGATTTAAAGCCCACACTATGAAAAAAATCTTCGCACTCCTCGCGCTGGTCGCCGTAGCGCAAGGTGCCGCAGCTGCGGACATCGTCGGCGACGCCAAGAATGCAAAAGGCAAAATCGAGATGTGTATCGGTTGCCATGCCATCCCAGGCTATAAAGCGACCTTCCCGGAAGTGTTCCAGGTCCCGATGATCGGCGGCCAATCCGCCAAGTACATTGAAAACGCACTCAAGGCTTACCAGAAGGGCCAGCGCAAGCACCCGTCCATGAAGGGCATCGCCACCAGCCTGTCCGAGCAGGATATTGCCGACATCGCCGCGTTCTACTCCCAGCAGAAATAAGGCCCGGAACCATGAAAAAACTGATCATTGCCCTGTTCTGCTCCGCCGTGTCGTTCAGCGCCCTGGCTGGCGGCAATATTGAAAACGGCAAGGCCCTGACCGAGAAATACAGCTGCAACACCTGCCACGGCAAGGACTTCAATACCCCGCTCGACCCGAGCTATCCGAAGCTGGCCGGCCAGCACAAGGATTACCTGGTGCACGCCCTGACCGCCTACAAGCGCGGCGACAAGCCGAACGGCCGCTCGGACGGCACCATGACCAAACAGGTCGAACCGCTGACCAATAAGGACATCCAGGACATCGCCGCCTACCTGCACTCGCTGCAAGGTTCGCTGGTCCTGAAGCGCTGAATCAGTACCGCATCCAAAGGAGCCCGCCATGCGCGGGCTTTTTCATTTTTCGCAAGCGAAGGAGAAGGGGTTCGTGACGACATACCGCATGGTCCTTGGGACGCTCCTGGTCCTGCACGCCTTTTTCTTCATTTGGCTGTGCACGCGCTTTCGCTCCATGCCCGTGCTGAAGGCGAAAATCGTCGGTGCGCTGGCGCTGGCGTTCAGCGTGGCGGCCCTGCTCGTGATGTGCTTCATGCCGCGGTAGGCGCCGCCGGCCTTCCTGGCCGCTCAAACCATGGTTGCCGGCATTCGTCACAGCGCCGTTTCGCCGCCCGCCGCCGCTGTTAATCTTCCCCCAACTTTCGGGGGAAACATGGCATACAAACTGACGATCAACGGCGCGGCCCGCAGCGCGGATGTGGAGGGCGATACCCCGCTGCTGTGGGTGCTGCGCGATACCTTGGGGCTGACCGGCACCAAATACGGCTGCGGCGCGGGCGTCTGCGGCGCCTGCACCGTCCACATCGATGGCCAGGTGGTACGCAGCTGCGTGATGCCGGTCAGCGCCGTCGGCAAGGGCAAGGTGCGCACCATCGAGGCGTTGTCGCCGGACCGTTCGCACGCCTTGCAGCAGGCCTGGATCGCGGAGCAGGTGCCGCAGTGCGGCTATTGCCAGTCGGGCATGCTGATGGCGGCCGCCGCCCTGCTCAAGTCGACGCCGCGGCCCAGCGACGCGCAGATCGCTGCGGCCATGACCAACCTGTGCCGCTGCGGCACCTACCCGCGCGTGCGGCGCGCCATCCGGCGTGCGGCCGGCATGCCGCTGGAGGAGGCGGTATGAGCAGCCGCCGCGATTTCCTCAAGACCCTGGCGGCGGGCGGCCTGCTGGTGGCCATCGGCGGCAGGGCAGGGGCGGCCGACGCGCCGCTGACGCCGCCGCCGGGCTGGGTGCGCATTGCGCCCGACGGCAGCGTCACCATTCTTTCCAACACCAGCGAATTGGGGCAGGGCACCGGCACCGCCATCGCCCAAATGCTGGCCGATGAAATGGACCTGGACTGGCGCACCGTGCGCATCGAAATGGCGCCATTGGAACAGCAGTTCATCAACCCCGGCTGGGGCGAATACGCCACCTATGGCAGCGGCGGCGTGGCGCGCCAGTTCGCCCAGCTGCGCAAGGCCGGGGCGCAGGCGCGCGCCATGCTGATCGGCGCCGCGGCGCAACAATGGCAAGTGCCGGCCGCCGAGTGCGATACGCAGGCCGGCGCCGTGCTGCACGGGCCGAGCGGCCGCAAGCTCGCTTACGCAAGCTTGGCGGGGCAGGCTGCCGCCCAGCCGGTGCCGGCCGACCCGCCGCTGATGCCGAAGGAGCGCTGGCGCCACATGGGCAAGGACGTGGCCCGGCTCGACCTGCCGGGCAAGACCGACGGCAGCGCCGTGTACGGCATCGATGTCAAGCTGCCCGGCATGCTGTATGCGGCGATCCGGCAATGCCCGCATTTCGGCGGCACGCTGGCGGCGCTCGATGCGCAGCCGGCGCTGGCCAGGCGCGGCGTGAAGAAAGTGGTGCGCCTGCCGGGCGCCGTGGCCGTGGTGGCCGACAGCTACTGGCGCGCGCAGCAGGCGCTGAATGTGCTCAAGCCGGAATGGGACCTGGGCGCCGCCAGCCGGCATTCCAGCGCGCCGTACCGCGCCATGCTGCACGAGGCCATGCGGGAGGAGGGCGACCTGGTGCTGTCGCGCAATGCCAAGGCGGAGGACGTCAATGCCGCGCATAATGCCGGCGCGGCCAGGGCCGTCGCCTGGCTGGAACGCAGCTACAGCGTCCCCCTGCTGGCCCACGCCACCATGGAGCCGATGAACGGCACCGCCAGCGTCAAGGACGGCAAGGCCGAGCTTTGGCTGCCGACCCAGGCGCCGGACCTGGCCCGCACCTACGTCGGCAAGGCGCTCGGCATCGAGCGCGACGCCGTCACCATCCACATCACCTTGAGCGGCGGCGGTTTCGGGCGCCGCATCGAGGCCGACTTTGCCGTGCAGGCGGCGCTGCTGGCGCAGCAGGCCGGCGCGCCGGTCAAGCTGCTCTGGAGCCGCGAAGAAGATATGCGCCGCGGCTACCACCGTCCGGCGGCGCTGCTGCGCCTGCGTGCCGGCTTCGACGCCGCCGGTGCCCTGGCCGCGGTGCGCATGGACAGCGCTAGCGACAGCGTGTACAACTATTCGCGCTTCGCCATGGACAAGCAATACACCAAGCCTTTCGACGGCAGTGCGGTCGGCGTGCCGCCCACCCGCTGCTACGCCTTGCCCGCGTTCATCCGTCGCACCCATACCGTCGAAGCCGGCGTGCCGCTCGGCTATTGGCGCTCCGTCGCGGCATCGCAGAACGACTTTGCCAGCGAAAGCTTCATCGACGAGCTGGCCTTGCGCGCCGGGGCCGACCCCTTCGACTACCGGCGCGGCCTGATGAAGCCGGGCAGCCGCGAACGCGCCCTGCTGGACCGGCTGGAAGCGGCGTCCGGCTGGCGCGCGGCGGCGGCGCCGGGCCGCCACCGCGGCATGGCCTTCGCCTGGGCCAATGGCACCTGCATCGGCCATGTGGTCGAACTGTCGGTCGATGCGCAGTCGCGCGTCACCCTGCACCGCGTGGCCACGGCGCTGGACTGCGGCATCGCCGTCAATCCGCGCAATGTGCGCGGCCAGGTGGAAGGCGGCATCATCTTCGCGCTGACAGCGGCCTTCTACGGCGAGATCACGGTCAAGGATGGCGCGGTGGAGCAGGCCAACTTCACCGACTACCGGCTGCTGTCGCTGGCGGAGACCCCGGCGATTTCGGTGACCATCCTCGACAGCAACGAGGCACCGGGCGGCGTCGGCGAGGAAGCGGTCGGGCCGCTGGCGCCGGCCCTGGCCAACGCCTTGTTCGCCGCCACCGGCAAGCGCTACACCGCGCTGCCGCTGGCCAAGGCCGGCCTGCGTCTGGCCTAGGGCGGCGCAATTATTTGATAGTTTCTATGTGGCATTCATGGTCTATGCTGGAGAAAGATAGATGCATGGAGGGAATGAGCATGGAAACTTCGACAATCTATGTCAGCCACGCGCTGCCGGCGCGCGGCCTGCAGCGGCATGTGGACCGGGCCCTGGGCCGGGTCGGCGCCTTGCCGCTGCTGGTGCGCCAGGTGTCGCGCCATATCGTGGCGCTGGAACTGCGCGACGTCGCTTTCAGCTGGCCCGATGTACTGCAGGGGCGCGGCAGCCGCGCCGCGCTGGGCGGCCTGGCGTTGCGCCTGGCGTCGGCGTTCGGCTCCAGCCACGCCATCGTCACGCCGCGCGCGGGCCCCGGTGCCGGCGCGGCCTGGGACGATTTCGCGGACCAGGCCACCCTGGCGGAAATGCTGGCGCGGCTGGAAGGGCGTGCCGGCGCCTGCATCCACCTGCAGCCGGACGGCCAACTGGCGGCGGCGCCGCAGGCGCGCCTGCTGGGCGGCTACTGCGTGCTGCGGCGGCCGTAAATTTTTTGCCCTTCCGCGATTATTGGATAGTTTCTCCGGGGAACCGTTGGTCTAAGATGGCCATATCGAGAAATCGCGGAGGTCCCGGGAAATGGTGTACATGCTCACAGCGTTGCTGGCCGGTGTGGCGGTGCTGATGCTTTGCCTGATGGCGCGCCTGCGCCGCCGTTCGCAAGCCTTGCTGGCGGCCACGCTGCCATGGCTGATCAATGTCGCGCCGGCCCTGGCGGCCGACTCGCAGCACCTGATGCGCGCGGTGGTCTTTGCGGCGGTGGCCAGTCCGCTGGTGTTCGCCCTGATCTGGCATATGCCGATCGTGCGCGTGGAAGAGGCGTAAATGGCCTTCATGACCGCCTTATGCGTCGGCGTGCTGAGCGTCTGGCTGACCTGGCGCACGCCGGGGAGCCGGGCCGCCGCGGGACTGTTCGCCACTGGCGCCATGCTGCTGGCGCTGGCGCTTACCGTATCGCTGCTGTCTTGCGGCTGCAGCGTGCCGCTGCGGGCCGATACCCTGCCCGACGTGCGCTTCGCCTTGATGCTGGCGGCGGGCTTCGGCCTGGCCGGGGTGGCTAGGCTGCTGGTCAAATCCGGCGCTTGACCGCTTCCACATAGGCGGCGCCGTCCGGCGGCACGCCGCGGCGCTGGGAATTCCAGATCATCTCGCCCAGACATTCCATGATTTCATGGTGCGCCGCGTGCTCCGAACCGAGCTTGCGCGCCAGCGCTTCGCACGCCGGGCGGATGCCGCGCGGCTGGTCGATCGACAGCTGCTCCGTGATCGACAAGTGCATCGACAGGTGCAGGAAGGGGTTGGCCTGGCCGCCCTCGACCGAGTAGTCGCGCGCGATGGCCGCGTCGGCGTCCTTCAGCTGGTCGTGGTATTCGGGATGCTCCATGACCCAGTCGCGCGCGATCAGCTCGATCGGCGACATGATTTCGTTGGCGTGGGCTTTGCGGTAGACGTCGCAGAAGAAGCGGCGTACGTCGTGGGAGGACGGTGTAAACATAGGCCGCCATTATAGACAAAAAGGGGCCGCCCTCGCGGGCCGCCCCTTTTTGTTATTCTTTTGTTACCAGTTCCGTCGGCGGCGTCACCGGCTGCGGCTTGTCGCCATTGCGCTGCCCGCGCTGGCCATGCGGCTGGCGCAGATAGCGCGAAGAATGGCGCCGGTCGCCATGCGCGGGCCAGGTGAGGAATCGTGACAGCTCCTGCAGCGCGCGCTGATATACTTCGCGCTTGAATTCGATCACCACGTCCAGCGGCACCCAATAGTCGTGCCAGCGCCAGGCGTCGAATTCAGGATGGTCGGTCAAGCGCAGGTTCACGTCATTGTCGCGGGCACACATGCGCAACAGGAACCAGATCTGCTTCTGGCCACGGTAATGGCCGCGGATTTCCCGCTTGATGAAGTGATCTGGCACCTCGTAACGCAACCAGTCGCGTGTGCGGCCGATGATCTTGACGTGCTCCGGACGCAGTCCGATTTCCTCTTCGAGCTCGCGGTACATTGCTTGCTCCGGCGTTTCGCCGTACTTGATCCCGCCCTGCGGGAACTGCCACGAGTGCTCGCGCACCCGCTTGCCCCACCACACCTCGTTATGCGAGTTGAGCAGGATGATGCCGACGTTGGGGCGAAACCCTTCCCGATCGAGCATATTGCACCTCAAACTTTCTGTGGCCGAGGCGTCCTCTTATATTTTTGACTACAAATCCTACTGTAATAGCGCTCTTTGTATAAAGTTTGGACGCATCAGGCCAGCTAATCCTTTAAAATTAGGTCGATTATAACTCTCTCTTTTTAAAAAGAATTCACCGATATGCGTGCATCTCGCTTTTTTATTTCAACCCTCAAGGAAGCTCCATCTGACGCCGAGATCGTCAGCCACCAGTTGATGATGCGCGCAGGCATGATCAAGCGCCTCGGTTCCGGCATTTACACGTATATGCCGATGGGTCTGAAAGTGATCCGCAAAGTCGAGGCGATCGTGCGCGAAGAAATGAATAACGCCGGCGCCATTGAGCTGCTGATGCCGCTGGTCCAGCCCGCCGAGCTGTGGCAGGAAACCGGCCGCTGGGACAAAATGGGCCCGGAGCTGCTGCGCGTGAAAGACCGCCATGGCCGCGACTTCGCCATCCAGCCCACTTCCGAGGAAGTGATCACCGACGTGGTGCGCAGCGAGATCAAGTCCTACCGCCAGATTCCGTTGAATTTTTACCACATCCAGACCAAGTTCCGCGACGAGCGCCGCCCGCGCTTCGGCCTGATGCGCGGCCGCGAGTTCACCATGAAGGACGCCTACTCCTTCGACCGCGACCTGGAAGGCATGCAAAAGTCGTACAAGATCATGTTCGACGCCTATACCCGCATCTTCACCCGCTTCGGCCTGAAGTTCCGCGCGGTGGCGGCCGACAACGGCGCCATCGGCGGCACCGGTTCGCATGAATTCCACGTGATCGCCTCCACCGGCGAAGACGCGCTGGTGTACTGCCCGACCTCCGACTACGCGGCCAATATGGAAGCGGCCGAAGCGCTGGCATCGGGCAGCCGCGCCGCCGCTGGCGCCGCCCTGACCAAGACGTCCACCCCGAAAGCGTCCAAGTGCGAAGACGTGGCCAAGCTGCTGGGCATCGACCTGAAGCAGACCGTCAAGACCATCGCCCTGACCGCCGACAAGGAAGACGGCTCCAAGCAGCACTTCATGCTGCTGCTGCGCGGCGACCATGAGCTGAACGAAATCAAGGCCAGCAAGGTGCCGGGCCTGGCGCAGAACCGCTTCTCCACCGAAGCCGAGATCCTGGAAGTGTATGGCTGCAAGCCTGGCTACCTGGGCCCGATCGGCACCAAGGCCCCTGTGACCGTGGTGGCCGACCGCACCGTGGCCCTGATGTCCGACTTCGTGACCGGCGCCAACGAGGTGGACTTCCACTACACCGGCGCCAACTGGGGCCGCGACATGGCCGAACCCGCCCTCGTGGCCGATCTGCGCAACGTGGTCGAAGGCGACGCCTCGCCGGACGGCAAGGGCGTGCTGGCGATCGAGCGCGGCATCGAAGTGGGCCACGTGTTCCAGCTGGGCACCGCCTACTCCGAATCGATGCAGGCCACCTTCCTGGACGAGAACCAGAAGCCGGCCCCGCTGCAGATGGGCTGCTACGGCATCGGCATCACCCGTATCCTGGGCGCCGCCATCGAGCAGAACTTCGACGACAAGGGCATCATCTGGCCGGCCGCGCTGGCGCCGTTCGAACTGGTGCTGTGTCCGATGGGCATGGACCGCTCGGAGCTGGTGAAGGCCGAAACGGAAAAGCTGTACAACGCCGCCGTGGAAGCCGGCATCGACGTCATCCTGGATGACCGCGGCCAGCGCCCGGGCGCCATGTTCGCCGACTGGGAACTGATTGGCGTGCCGCACCGCGTGGTGATCGGCGAACGTGGCCTGAAGGAAGGCAACCTGGAATACCAGGGCCGCCGCGACACCGAAGCGACCGCTGTACCGGTGGCGCAAGCCCTGGCCTTCATCAAGGGCAAGATCCAGAAGTGATTGCCATGGCTGGACTTTTGCCAAAGCAGGGACGCGAGCGCCGCCGCTGGTGGGCGCGTCCGCTGCGCTGGTGGCATACGCTGGCGTTCGCCAGCGGCGTGCTGTGCGCACCATTCGGCTTCGCCGGCAACCAGAAAGAGGAAGCGCTGGCCGACGGCGTGCGGGTGGCGTTGTCCAACGCCATCATGGATGCGCGGCCGCCCAAGCCCGTCTTCCTCACGCCCGCCGACCGCTCGCAGTACGACATCTGGTACGCCGCCATGTCGGACCGCCTGAAGCGCCGCCTGCCGGACGAATTCACGCGCCGCGAATTCCTGGAAACCGCCTGGTACGAGGCGCGCCGCGCCGGGCTCGACCCCGGCATGGTGCTGGGGCTGATCCAGGTTGAATCGGCCTACCGCAAGTACGCCGTGTCGATTGTCGGCGCGCGCGGCTATATGCAGGTGATGCCGTTCTGGACCAATGTGATCGGCGACCGCGACCGCTCCAAGCTGTTCAATATGCAGACCAACCTGCGCTACGGCTGCTCGATCCTGCGCATGTACATCGATATGGAGGATGGCAACCTGTACTTGGCCCTGGGCCGCTACAACGGCAGCCGCGGCAAGCCGGAATACCCGAACGCGGTACTCTCGGCATGGAATAAAT
Organism: Pseudoduganella violaceinigra DSM 15887; assembly: GCF_000425385.1. Taxonomy (GTDB): domain Bacteria; phylum Pseudomonadota; class Gammaproteobacteria; order Burkholderiales; family Burkholderiaceae_D; genus Rugamonas; species Rugamonas violaceinigra. The sequence continues at coordinate 42,118 of NZ_KE384359.1, forward strand.
GGAAGCTTTGAATTTGTAGCGGGGCCTGGCCATGCCGTGCGTACGGCATGGCAGCGGCGGAATCCATGGTATTCCCTGGCCCCGGCGCCCGGCTTGTACGCGCGGTACGCAGGCTTTAGAATTTACGATTTACTAAGACCTGCCGTCCCCAATGAATCCATCCGCCCTGCCGATCCGCCTGAAGCACTGGGGCGCTTGTTGCGCCAGCTTTCTCCTGACCCTGGTCATCCACCAGCTGATCTTGGCAAAGACTGGCCTGAGCATCTTTTCCTTCCAGGTCTACGCGTTCATCCCGGTTGGCGCTGCCGTGGTCGGACTGTGCGCGGTTTCCGGCTACATCCTGTCGCCGCGCCGATTGCAGCGCGAGGGCGACCGCATCGATTTCGCCTTCCTGATCCTGCTGTGCCTTAGCGTGCAATTCGGAGCCGAGATGGGCTCCTATCTGGCCTGGATGTTCAGCCATGGCATGGCGCTACCGGATATTTCACCAGGCCGGTATTTCGCCCTGAAGATCACCAACGCCGAATATGCCTTCTCGGACGGGCCGCCGCACGGCCTGCCCGCCACCCCGGTCAAGACGGGGCAGTTTGGCTGGTTCCTGCTGCTGCCGCGCTTTGCGTTCCTGCTGGCGGTGGCCAAGGTGGCATGGAGTACCCATGCCCGCGATCAATCCTATACCTGAAAAACATGATGCGTTTTCTGACCATGCTGGGCGCCACGCTTGCCATTGCCGCAGCGCCGCAGGCGGCGTATGCCTGCAAAGGCGCCCCGGCCGATGACGGTAGCAACGAGTATACGATCTGCCCGGAGCACTACCCGGCCGATGCGCCGCGCTTCGAAGACTATCCGGCCAGGCCTTACACCGGCCCGGTGGCTGCCGTGCGCCTGCACGGCGACCACGAGGCGCGCCTGTACCGCAGCAGGTTGCGGGAGGCGGCGAAGAGCCAGCACCCGAATTTCGCCGGCCATTTCATCCTGGCCCACTGGGGCTGCGGCAGCGGCTGCAGCATGAACAAGATCATCGATGCCCGCAGCGGCAAGGTGTTTCACCCGGCCGGTGTGGAATCGAATGTGGTCGTGAATATCGACGACAGCTTTTTCGATAACGGCGGCACGCTGCGCTATCGTCCCGACAGCCGCCTGCTGGTATTGATCGGCGATCCGGAGGAAGACGAGAATCGCCGCGGCATCTCTTTCTTCGAGTGGACCGGCACCCGCATGAAACTGCTGCGCCATGTGAAGGTCCCGAGCGGAAACTGAAACGACCGCGTGCACCTGATCAAGCAGTTCAGCATCGGCAAGGGCAGTTGATTCTTGAACTATTGCGAATTGTATTAATTTGTCGAAAATTTTTACATTTATTTAATTTTGTTTAGTTTTAAATAACGTAACTAGCTGATAGTAAAGAAAAAGTTCCCATTGGCATGATTCTCGCTTGGAAATGTTGTAGTAGTTAAACATTTCAATAATCATGAGAGGGAGAAGGTCTTTTGGGTAATAACGCAATCAAAAAGCTGCTTGGCATCGTCCTGGCCATCGGCGCTGTTGGCAGCGCGGCTGCGGGGCCGGCCATTTCGGTCGGCGGCGTGAAGCCGATGATCAGTTCAGGTGCGGCCCCGGATTCGCCGGAAGCGCGTGTCGATGCCAACGTTGCGTCGTCGCGTTTCTCGGGCGTGGTGAGCCTGGCTATCCAGAACAATGACGAGCTGTTCATCTGCTCCGGTACACTGGTCGGCAAGCGCCAGGTGGTAACGGCCGGCCATTGCGTCGACTCCAATGAGCATGGCGTGCTGATCGACCTGAATAAGCCGGGCAATTATGTGAAGGCGGTCTTTAACGCGACCTCGTCCGGTTCCGGCTCGCAAGCGATTGCCGCATCCAAGATTTCGATGCACGCGGACTATGCCGGCTTCGGCAACTGCCCGGCCGGCATGAAGGGCCAATGCGTCAATGACGACGTGGCCGTCGTGACGCTGAGCGAGGACGCGCCCAAGGAGGCCAAGATCTACAAGATCGCGGCGACCGAGCTGCAGGCGGGCACCCGCATCATCATGGCCGGCTATGGCACTTCCGGCGACGGCATCAACGGCTACACGGTCGATCCGAAATTCCGCGTCAAGCGCAGCGGCGAAAACTACGTCGACCTGTTTGATCTCGACGATGAAAAAGGCAACACCGGCCGCAAGGAAGTCTGGTACGCGGACTTCGACGGCGCCGGCCAGGATACCTGGTGTAAATACGAAGGCGTATGCAGCCCTGTGCTGCCAAACGACCGCGAAGCCAATATCGGCGGCGGCGACTCGGGCGGCCCATCCTTTGTCGAGATGTACGGCGAGCTGATGCTGATTGCCACGAATACCTTCGGCGGCACGCCGGATGGCTTGGTGGAAGGCGCGTTCGGCAGCTACTTCGGCGGCATGGTGCTGCACAGCTACCTGGACTACATCAATGAAGCCACCGGCGGCGCGGCAGCGTTCGTTCCGGAGCCGGCGCCGCTGGCGCTGTTCGGCCTGGGCCTGCTGGCGCTGGCTGGCGCGCGTCGCCGCAAGCAAGCGCGCTAAGGCTTACCTGGGCAGCAGCAGGGCGCTGGCGCTGACCATGGCGAACAGCAGGGCGCCTAGCGGCAGCAAGCCGTAATGCAGGAAAGGCGCCACCAACTGGGTGGCGCCCGCCACACAGGCGAACGACAGGAACATCAGCAGGCCGGAGCCCTTGCCGGCATCCTCGCCCGCGGCATGCAGGGCGCCGCCCATGGTGGCGGGGCCGCGCAGGCCAAGCCCGGCGCAGAACAGGGCCGCCAGCACGGCCAGCAGCGCCAGGCCGCCCAGGCCGGACACCTCGGCCAGCGCCATGCCCATCAAACCGGCGCCGGCCAGGAATTGCAGCAGCGTGCCGCTGCGCGCCAGCCATTGTTGGCCGACCCGCTGCAGCATGCGCACGGCGGCCGTGGCGCCGGCCATGAACGCCAGCACGCCGCAAATCTGCAGGATGGCGAACGCTTCGATCCCCAGTCCCAGGGCATGCGTGACCAGCACAGGCGCGCTGGCCACATACATCAGCAGGGCACCGAACATCAGCGCGTAGCTGAGGGCATAGCGCAGGTACAGGCGGTTGCGCAGCAGCGCCGCATAGCCGCGCTGTAAGGGCGGTCCTGCGGGCACGGCGGCAGGACCGACAATATGCGCCACCAGCGGCAGCAGCAGCAGCGCCATGGCGGCGATCAGCCAGAACGTGGTGCGCCAGCCGGCATACAGCACGATGGCGGCGCCGGCCACCGGGCCGACCGCGGGAATCGTCGATTCGGCCATGGCCACCATGGCCAGCGCCCGGACGGCGTCGGCCTGGTCGAAGCGGCGCCGTATCAGGGCCGGCACCGCCACGGTTGCGGCACCCGCGCCCAGGCCCTGCAGCAGGCGGCCCGCCAGCATGACGCCGATGTCCGGCGCCAGCGCGCACACCAGGCTACCGCCCCCCAGCAGGGCGGTGCCGGCCATGATGGTGCGGCGGTCGCCGAAGTGGTCGGCGGCCCAGCCCCAAGCCAGCTGCGACAAGGCCAGGGCCGCCATGAACAGCGCCATGGTCGCTTGCGCGGCAGGGATCGACGCATCCAAGTCTGCCGCCATCACCGGGATCGCCGGCAGGTACAGGTCGGAAGCCAGCAAGCCCAAGGCCGTCAGGCTGGCGAGCGGGATGGCGAGGCGCTGGAGCGCGTGCATGGCGGCCCGCTATTCCCCGCGCGATAAATTGCGCCAGACAAAGCCGGGCAGCGCCAGGCAGGCTGCGAAGACCATCAAGGCGGCGCAGCCGAAGGCGATGCCGCCGGCAAATTCGACGTTGCCGCGGGCGGTGAGCAGGATGGCGGCGGCGGCGGTCGCGTGGGTGACAAACTGCAGCAGCGACAGCCCGGCGCGGGCATGCCGCCCCGCCGCTTGCAGCGCGCCGGCAGCCAATGGCGTGGCGCACATGGAAAAGCCGGCGCACATCACCGCCCAGCAGCCGAGCAGGTATTGGAAGGGATCGACGCCATCCTCCATCTGGCTCCAGGAGGCGGCCATGACGGCAGCGCAGACCATCAGCAGAAAGCCGCCGGTGAGCCGGTTGTTGGTCGGCCCCCAAAGGCGGGACTGCATGGTTTTCAGCGCCGGCACCAGCATGGCTAGGGCGCCGGCGCACTGCAGCAGGGCCAGCCGCCCGGCATCCAGGCGCAGGTCCAGCATGACCAGGACGGGCAGGCTGGCCATGCCGGCCGCCAGGGCGCCAAAGCTCAGGGCGTGGCAGGCGGCGTAGCGCCAGAAGGTGATGTTGCCGGTCAATTCGGCAAACTGGAATCGCTCGTCCGCTTTGTGCGCGGCGGCCGGCGCCAGCGCGACCAGCACGATCACCAGCAGCCCCGCTGCGGCGGCCAGCCAGAAGGTATGCCGCCAGCTTGCCTCCAGCACGAACCAGGCGCCGGCACAAGGCGCCAGGATCGGGATCGCGCCTTCGGCCAGCAGGCGCAGCGCGCGGCGCGAACGCGATTGCAGCAGCAGCGGCAGGAAGGCCGCCGCAGCACCCGCGCCGAGGCCTTGCAGGATGCGCCCGGCTTGCAGTTGCACGGGCCGCACGGCCAGCGCGCAGACGGCGCAGCCAAGGCAGAAGAGCAGGGTGGCGGCGAGCAGGACGGCGCGCTTGCCCAGCACATTGGCGGCCCAGGCCGACAGCAGGTGGGAGGTGGCCAGCGCCGCCAGGTACAGCGCCAGAAGCGACTGGAGCGCGGGCAGCGGCAGGTCGAATTCCTTGCCGAGGGCCGGCAGGGCGGGCAGGAAGGCATCGAAGGCCAGCGGGCCCAGCGTGGCCAGGCTGGCCAGGGACAACAAGGCGTGGGTGCGTGGGGGCATAAAATAAAAGCCCCGAGCGATGTCGCGTCGGGGCTCCTCGATCGGCTGCAACAGCCAGAAGCAGCTTATTTCAGGTGGTCGGAAATCAGCTTGGTCATTTCGAACATGGAGACCTGGGCCTTGCCGCCGAAGACAGCCTTCAGCTTGTCGTCGGCATTGATCATGCGGCGGTTGGCGGCGTCCTGCAGGTTCAGTTTCTTGATGTAGTCCCAGACTTTCTTGGTCACTTCGGTGCGCGGCAGCGGTGCGGAACCGACTACGGCCGACAGTGCGCTCGATGGCGTCATCGCCTTCATGAAGGCTGCGTTAGGCTTACGTGCTGCGGGTGCTGCGGCTTTCTTTGCTGCTGGCTTGGCGGCTGCCTTGGCCGGTGCAGCTTTTTTCGCGGCCGGCTTGGCGGCGGCTTTCTTTGCTGGTGCTGGTGCTGCTTTCTTGGCTGTTGCCATATTCGAGCCTCCTTAACAAACAAATGGATAATTGCGCAATACTATCGCACGGCTAATATTGGCGGGGCTTTGCCGCTTGTGCAAGTGTTTTGTGCGTTTTTTCCCAGAAACGACGTGTATGGCGGACCAACATTAAAAAAAAAGCCACCCCGCGGGTGGCTTTTGTTGCGCGGGCGCAGAGCAGGGCGCTTCAGCGCATGCCCGGCATCATGCCCTTCATTGAGCGCATCATCTTCATCAGGCCACCGCCGGACAGCTTTTTCATCATGGTCTGCATCTGTTCGAACTGATTCAGCATGCGGTTGACTTCCTGCACCTGGACCCCGGCGCCGGCGGCGATGCGGCGCTTGCGGGCCGCCTTGATCAGTTCCGGCTTGGCGCGTTCGGCCGGCGTCATCGAATCGATGATGCCGACCATGCGGCGCACCTGCTTCTCGGCCTGGTCCATATTGGCGCCGGAGGCGGCTTGCTGGAACTGGGCCGGCAGCTTGTCGAGCAGGCCGGACATGCCGCCCATCTTCTTCATCTGCGCCAGCTGGGCCTTGAAGTCGTTCATGTCGAACTTGCCGCCCGACTTGACCTTGGCCGCCAGCTCGGCCGCGGCCTTGGTGTCGACGTTTTTCTGCGCTTCCTCGACCAGGGCCAGGATGTCGCCCATGCCCAGGATGCGGTTGGCCATGCGCTGCGGGTCGAACGCTTCCAGGCCGTCCAGCTTTTCCGACACGCCGGCGAACTTGATCGGCTTGCCCGTGATATGGCGCACCGACAGCGCGGCGCCGCCGCGCGAGTCGCCGTCCAACTTGGTCAGCACCACGCCGGTCAGCGGCAGGGCGTCGTTGAAGGCCTTGGCGGTGTTGATGGCGTCCTGGCCCAGCATGGCGTCGACCACGAACAGGGTTTCGATCGGCTTGACCGCGCCGTGCACGGCGGCGATCTCCTGCATCATTTCTTCGTCGATACCGAGGCGGCCGGCGGTGTCGATGATCAGCACTTCATGGTGGTGCTTCTTGGCCCAGTCCAGCGCGGCCAGGGCGATGTCGACCGGCTTGTCCTGCGCCGTGGACGGGAAGAAGTCGGCGCCCACCTGGGCGGTGACCGATTGCAGCTGGGCGATCGCGGCTGGACGATAGACGTCGGCCGATACCGTCAGCACTTTCTTTTTCTTCTGTTCCTTCAGGTACTTGGCCAGCTTGCCGACGGTGGTGGTCTTCCCCACGCCCTGCAGGCCGGCCATCAGGATGATCGCCGGCGGCTGCTGGGCGAAGGACAGCTGCGCCGCGTCCGGGCCCAGGTCGGCCCCCATCAGGGCGCCCAGTTCGCGCTGCACCACGCCGACCAGGGCCTGGCCCGGGGTCAGCGAGGAAATCACTTCTTCGCCGAGCGCCTTGTCCTTGACCTTGGCGATGAATTCGCGCACGGCCGGCAGGGCGACGTCGGCCTCCAGCAGCGCCATGCGCACTTCGCGCAGCATCTCGGCGGTGTTCGATTCGGTCAGGCGGGCCTCGCCGCGCATCGTCTTGACGACTTTGGCAAGGCGCGTAGTCAGGTTGTCTAGCATGGGTGGCCTAGTAATAGATATCTGCGGAAAATCCCGCCATTTTACCTTAGTAGCCGGCGGGCGAGGCAGGAAGGCAGGTGCGCGGCGCTCTCTCACACATTGTCACCGCCGTGCACATTTTTGCGAAATACACAAAGTTTCTCCTTGACAAGATATGCGACTACCGTGCATCTTGCTTATAAATTAATTCCCAGGATATTGTTTGTGCAAACGCTGGCCGTTCCCGAGCTGATCGACACCCCCGCGCCGGGACGGCTGGGCATGCTGCGCCATTGGCGCCCTTGGCGTCAAGCCGCACTGGTGGCGCTCGCGTGCGCCGCCCTGGTTGCCGGCTGGCAGCTGGCGCGTCCGCTGGTCGCCGAGCAGCTGGCCGAGGCCGTGCCGCCGGCGCTGGAAGCGCGCCTGGGGCAGGGCATGTTGCGCGAACTGGATCGGCACACCCTGCTGCCCAGCGAGCTGAGCGACGGACGCCAGGCCCGCATCAGCGCCGCGTTCGCCAGCCTGCAGGCACCGCACGAAGGCGCGCCGCGCCGCCAGCTGCTGTTTCGCAGCGGCCATGCGGGCGCCGCCGCCTTCACGCTGCCGTCGGGCGACATCATCCTGACCGACCAGCTGCTGCTGGCCCTGCCCGACGACGGCGCCGTGCTGGCCGTGCTGGCGCATGAGCTGGGCCACCAGCAGCGCCGCCACATGCTGCGCCGCCTGGTGCGCGAAGCGATCCTGCCGGCCGGCGCCGCCATCGTGCTGGGCGATACGGACTGGCTGGTCGCCAGCGTGGCGGCGCGCGCGCCGCAGCTGGCCTGGCCGCTGCAGGCCGAGATCGAAGCGGACCAGTACGCGGCCGACCTGCTCGAGCATAATGGCCTGTCGCTGCGCAACCTGGCCGAGCTGCAGGAAACGCTGGCCGGCACCGACGGCCCGCAGCGCGCCTACCTCGCCATCCATCCGCCCTGCGCGGAACGCCTGGCGCAGCAGCGCGAACGCAGTGCGCTGTAAGCCGCCGCGCCGTCCGCTATGATGGGCGTGGCCCCGCAGGCCAACAATTCAAGGGAGATCCGTATGACACTGGAACGTATCGGCAAATTGGTGGTGCTGGCGGCATGGGTGGCGGCGGGCGGCGCCCAGGCGCAGGACGTGGTGCGGCTGGGGAACCTGAAGTTTGCCCATTATGGCGCCGTGTCCTATATCAAGGAGATCGCGCCCAAATGCGGCATCAAGGTCGAAGAGCGGGTCTTCCCCAAGGGCCTGGACGTGATGTCGGCGATCATCGCCGGTGAACTCGATGTGGGCGCCACCGCGTCCGAAGCGGCCATCGCCGGCCGCGCCGGCGGGGCGCCGATCTATGTGGTGGCCGGCTTTGCCAAGGGCGGCGCGCGCCTGGTGGCGCGTCCCGAGCTGAACATCAAGTCGGTCAAGGACTTGAAGGGCAAAAAGGTCGGCGTGACGCGCGGCGGCATCCAGGAAGTGCTGCTGCTGGCCGAGCTGCAGCAGGCCGGCCTGACGGTGTCCGAGCAGCCGGGCAAGGATGTGCAGACGGTGCTGCTGGCCTACGCCGATCTGAACCAGGCCTTGCTGGGCAAGCATATCGACGCCATGATGCAGTCCGAGCCGCAATCCTCGCAGGCCATCAACAAGGGCTATGGCGCCGAAGTCCTCAAGCCCTACGACACGCCGCTCGGCGCGCCGGTGCGCACCATGGTGATGACGGAGAAGTTCTATAGGGAGCGCCGGCCGCTGGCCGAGAAGTTCATGCGCTGCTTCGTGCAGGCGACCCGAACCTTCCTCGACCAGCCGGCCACGGCGGAAAAATACGTGCGCGAGACCGTGTTCAAGGGCCAGATCAGCAGCGACGACTTCCAGGACGCGATCGGCAATTCGCCGTATTCCTATGACGTGACGCCCGAGCATATCCAGGTCACCACCGACACCATGGTGAAGACGGGCGTCGGGCGCATGGCCCGGCCGCCGCTGGCGAGGGACTGGGTCAAGACCGACCTGCTGGAGCAGGCCAAGAAATCGCTGGGCGTGCAATGAAGGCGGCCTGGCGCGATATCGGCGTGGGTCTGGTGGCGCCGGCCACGCTGGTGCTGGCCTGGCATATCGTGACCCACCAGGGCTGGGTCAACCCGCAGGCCCTGCCGTCGCCGGAAGCGGTGGCGCGCAAGTGGCTGGAATACCTGCTGCCGCTGCAGCCCTACGACGGCCAGGGCAGCCGGCTGGCGTGGGCCTTGTCCGGCGAATTGATCCAGGATGCGCTGGGCAGCATGTTCCGCGTGCTGCTCGGTTTTGCCATCGGCGCCGGCCTGGCCTTGCCGCTCGGCCTGGCCATGGGCGCCAGCGTGCACGCCTACCGCCTGTTCAATGTGCTGGTGCAGATCATCCGCCCGGTGCCGCCGATCGCCTACATCCCGCTGTCCATGCTGTGGTTCGGCCTGGGCAACCCGCCGGCCATCTTCCTGATTGCGTTGGGCGCCTTCTTCCCCGTGCTGATCAACACCATCGCCGGCGTGCGCCAGGTGGACGGCATCTACCTGCGCGCGGCGCGCAACCTGGGCGCGGGCGGCCCGACCCTGTTCCTGCGCGTGATTCTGCCGGCGGCCGTGCCGTCCATCCTGGCCGGGGTGCGCATCGGCATCGGCACCGCCTTCATCGTGGTGATCGTGGCCGAGATGGTGGCGGTCAACAACGGCCTCGGTTTCCGCATCAGCGAGGCGCGCGAGTACTTCTGGTCGGACAAGATCATCGCCGGCATGATCACGATTGGCCTGCTGGGCCTGGCGATCGACGTGCTTATGGACCGCCTGAACAACTACCTGCTGCGCTGGCACCGCGGCCTGGAGGGCTGAATGAGCGCAGCGCATATCGAAGTGCGGGGTGTCAGCAAGGTGTTCGGCAGTGCGCTGATGGCGCTGCAGAACATCAGCCTGGAGATCCCGCGCGGCCAGCTGGTCTGCCTGCTGGGGCCTTCGGGCTGCGGCAAGTCGACCCTGTTGAACGCCATCGCCGGCTTCGCCCCGCCCAGCAGCGGCAGCATCGTCGCCGACGGCCAGCCGGTGGCGGGCCCGGGACCGGAGCGCGGCATGGTGTTCCAGGAATACGCCCTGTTCCCCTGGATGACGGTGGCCGACAATGTGGCGTTCGGGCTGGAGATCAAGGGCTTGCCGACGGCGCAGGTGCGCGCCACGGTGGAGCGCCTGCTGCATACCCTGTCGCTGCAGGACTTCCGCCACCGCTTCCCGAAAGACCTGTCGGGCGGCATGCGCCAGCGGGTGGCCATCGCGCGCGTGCTGGCGCTCGATTCGCCCATCCTGCTGATGGACGAGCCGTTCGGCGCGCTCGACGCGCTGACCCGGCGCAACCTGCAGGACGAGCTGCTGCGCCTGTGGGGCGAGCTGAAAAAGACCATCATCTTCGTCACCCACAGCATCGAGGAAGCGCTCTACCTGGCCGAACGCATCGTGGTCATGACTTACCGCCCCGGCACCGTCAAGCGCGATCTGATGGTCGAGCTGGCGCGCCCGCGCGACCCGGCGGCGCCGGCATTCAACGCCCTGAAGCGCGAACTGGGGCTGCTGGTGATGGAAGAACAACAACGGCATCACAACGCCGAGCTGCGGGCCGCGGCGGTGGACTGAACGACCCTGCGCCGCCAGCGCCGGGCATGCGCTGCGCGTCGGGAGCTGGCAGCGTGGACGCTCAGTGTTAAACTTACCGGATGCAAACTTACTTCCTGATTGCAGCAACGCTGCTTTACCTGATTTGCGGTTTCCTGCCAACGCGCAAGAGCGTGCCCATTGCCGCCTTGACGGCGGGCGCCTGGCTGCTGCACGGCGCGGCCCTGTGGGCCGATGTGATGGTGCCGGGCGCGCTGCGCATCGGCTTTGCCACCATGCTCTCCTCGGCCCTGTGGATCTCGGTCGGCGCCTATTGGCTGGAAAACCAGAACTTTCCGCTGGACGGGTTGCGCCGCATCGTCATGCCGGTGGCCGCCCTGGCCGTGGCGCTGCAGGCCGGCTTCCCCGGCACCCTGATTCCGCCCACCAGCCACGCCGCCATGCTGGGCTGGCATATCGCCATCGCCACGCTGGCCTACAGCACGCTGACCATCGCCGCCTTCCACGCCGTGCTGATGGCGCTGCAGGAATCGCGCCTGCACACGCGCAGCGGCCGGCCGGGCCTGTTCGCCGCCGCGCTGGACCAGCTGCCGGCCCTGCTGACCATGGAGCGCCTGCTGTTCCGCCTGATCGGCTTCGGCTTCGTGCTGCTCAGCCTGACCGTCCTGTCGGGCGTCGTCTTCAGCGAGGAATTGTTCGGCCGCGCGCTGCGCTGGGACCATAAATCCGTGTTCACCCTGCTGTCCTGGGGCCTGTTCGCCGCCTTGCTGGCCGGGCGCTACTGGCGCGGCTGGCGCGGCAAGACGGCGCTGAGCTTCACGCTGGCCGGCTTTGCCACCTTGCTGCTGGCCTATGTCGGCAGCCGCTTTGTGCTGGAAGTGGTGCTGCACCGGGGGCCGGCATGACGCGGCTCCTGTTCTGGCTGGCCCTGGTGTTCCTGGTGGCCGCTGCCGTGCGCAGCAAGCTGCGCAAGATGAGCGGCCCGCCGCCGGGCGGGGCGGCGCCGGCGCCGAATCCGCCGCCGCGCGCCGCCGAGCAGCCCATCGAAAGGATGTTGCAATGCGCCCATTGCGGCGTGCATTTCCCGGCCTCGGAAAACGTGCCGGCCAACGGCCGCGATTATTGCAGCCCGGCGCACGCGCCGCATTGAGGCTGCCGCAGCGTGTTTGCCCACCTCCACTCCCTCTCGGCCGCCTCGCGCGACACTTTCTGGCGCTCCCTGAAAGCGCTGGGCGCGACCCGCATCGTGATCGCCCTGGTGCTGCTGGCCTACTTCGCGGCCGGCGAGCTGCTCTCGCGCGAGCTGTCGGTGCAGTTCAGCATCGGCTACCTGTTGCTGGCCATCGCGCTGCAGGCGCTGGCCAGCCGCTGGCGGCGCCATTTCATGCTGCAGCTGATGTCGCAGGTGGCCTGCGACCTGACCTGCATCTCGCTGCTGTACGTGGTCGCCGGCGGCATGCGCTCCGGCCTGGCCATCCTTTACCTGTTCCCGCTGGCCGGCTGCGCCATCCTGGCGCCGCTGGTGCTGGCGCTGTTCAGCGCGTCGCTGGCCACCCTGTTCATGCTGGCGCACAGCACCTATGAAGCGATTGCCCAGGGCGAATCGCTGGTGATGCAGGCCGGCCTGTACGGCGTCGCCTGTTTTTCCGCCGTGCTGCTGGTGAACCGCATGGCGGCGCGCCTGATCGGCCAGGAAGAACTGGCGGCCCAGCGCGGCATCGAAGTGGGCGTGCAGCAGGCGGTCAACCGCCTGGTCATCGCCCATTCGGCCGACGGTATCCTGGTGGTGCGGCCGGACGGCGCGGTCGACATGAGCAACCCGGCGGCGCAGCAAATGCTGGGCGCGGCCGCGCCGGAGCTGGACGCCGCCGCGCTGCAACCGATTTCCGCCGCCTACGACAGCTGGCGCGCCGACCAGGGGCAGGCGACCGCCTTCGTCACCATCAAGCCCTTTGCCGATCCGGAACTGGCGGAATTGACGGCCGCCTGGAGTGCGCGGCGCGACGTGCCGCTGCATCTGAAGCTGCGGTTTGCCGCCGCCGACACGACCGGCCTGGGCGTGGAGCGCAATGTGATCTTCCTGGAAGACGTCACCGGCATCGAGGAGAAGGCGCAGCAACTGAAGCTGGCCTCCATGGGGCGCCTGACGGCCAGCATCGCGCACGAGGTGCGCAATCCCTTGTCGGCCATCGGCCACGCCAATTCGCTGCTGGAGGAAGACTTGGTGGAGCCGGTGCACAAGCGGCTGCTGAAGATCGTCAGCGACAATGTGGCGCGCGTCAACCGCATGGTGGAAGACATCCTGAAACTGTCGCGCAAGGCGCAAAGCCATCACGAACCGCTGCAGCTGGAAACTTTCCTGGCCGAACTGAAGACCGAATTCGACGAAACCCATAACCTGGACACCCGCATCGTGCAGCTGGCCGCCATGCCGGGGGTGAAAGTGCGCTTCGACCCGCTGCACCTGCGCGAAGTGCTGATCAACCTGCTCAACAACGCGGTGCGCTATGCCAGCGGCACGCCGGCCTGCATCCGCGTCTTCATCGTGCAGGTCGACGGCCGCTCGCTGGAGCTGCATGTGCAGGACGACGGTCCGGGCATTTCGCCGCAGGTGCGGGCCCACCTGTTTGAGCCGTTTTACACCACTTCCAGCAAGGGAACCGGCCTGGGCCTGTATCTCGCGCGCGAATTGTGCTTGAATAACGATGCCATGCTCGATTACGAACACCGTTTCGAAGCCGGCATGACGGAGGGCGGCGCCCGCAAGTCGAGTGGCCGCTTTGTTATTACTTTTGCGAGATTTGCATGACTTCTCCACGTGTGCTGGTCGTTGACGACGAAGCCGACCTGCGCGAGCTGCTGGAAATTACCCTGTTGAAGATGGGGCTGGACGTGGACAGCACCGAGACCCTTCAGCATGCGCGCCAGCTGTTCGCCGAAAAAGATTACCAGCTTGTGCTGACCGATATGCGCCTGCCCGACGGGCTGGGACTGGAACTGGTGCGCGAAGTGACGGCCAGCGGCAAGAACACCCCGATCGCGGTGGTGACGGCGTTCGGCAGCGCGGAAAACGCCGTGGTCGCGCTCAAGGCCGGCGCCTTCGACTACGTCAGCAAGCCGGTCCAGCTGGACCAGCTGCGCGTGCTGGTGCAGTCGGCGCTGAAAGTGACCGGCCAGGAGCCGGCCGCGGCGCCGGCGCGCGGCCCGCAAAAGAGCCGCCTGCGCGGCAATTCGGCCGCGATCCAGTCGCTGCGCGACCAGATCAGCCGCCTGGCGCGCTCGATGGCGCCGATCGCCATCAACGGCGAGTCGGGCAGCGGCAAGGAGCTGGCGGCGCGCGAAATCCACGCGCAAAGCTCGCGCGCCGACAAACCTTTCATCGCCGTCAACTGCGGCGCCATCCCGGAAGCGCTGATGGAGGCCGAGTTCTTCGGCTACCGCAAGGGCGCCTTCACCGGCGCGGTCGACGAGCGCGACGGCTTCTTCCAGGCCGCCAACGGCGGCACCCTGATGCTGGACGAGGTGGCCGACCTGCCGCTGGCCATGCAGGTCAAGCTGCTGCGCGCCATCCAGGAGCGGCGCGTGCGCAAGATTGGCGCCACGGCCGAAGAGCCGGTCGATGTGCGCATCATCAGCGCCACCCACAAGAACCTGGAAAAGCTGGTGGAGGACGGCCAGTTCCGGCAAGACTTGTTCTACCGCCTGAACGTGATCGAACTGCGCCTGGCGCCGCTGCGCGAGCGGCTCGACGACCTGGAGGAGCTGGTCGAGGCCATCCTGGCGCGGCTGGGCAACTTCGAGCACAAGGCCGTGCTGGCCCCGGGCGTGCTGGATGTATTGAAGGGTTACCCCTTCCCCGGCAATGTGCGCGAGCTGGAAAACATCCTGGAACGGGCGCTGGCGTTCTCCAACGACGGCGTGATTTCGGCGGAAGACCTGGCGTTGAAGGGGGCCTTGCTGCCGCCGCCAGTGCCGGCTGCCCCGGTCGCGCCGGCGGCCGAGGCGCCAGTTTCCGGCGCGGCCGCGCCGGCCGGCGAAGCGGCGATGCCGCCGCTGCCGGTGTTCGACGTCCTGCCCAGCAACTTGCCGGCCTACCTGGAGGCGGTGGAACGCGACATCATCACGCGCGCCCTGGGGCAGACCCATTACAACCGCACCCAGGCTGCCCAACTGCTGGGCATCAGCTTCCGCCAGCTGCGCTACCAGATGCAGAAGCTGAACATCCAGGACCCAAGCTAGTCGACACGGGCGGCGGCGGCCGCCCGATTCGTCTATAATCCCGCTCCGCCGCGAAAATCCCCTCGAATCGTGTAGCGTTTTCGCCAACGCACAAGTTCCTGCTGCGCCGCAACATTGCTTAATAAGCCAGCACGCAAAAATCAGTGTTAGTGCTCGCACACCGCCGTTCGCCCGTGGTGATTGGAGATAGAAAAAGTCAACAAGAAATCGTGGTCTAAACGAAAAAATTTCACCTTGTACGATCCGGATCCCGTCACTACAATTAGTGGACGGAATTTGATAGTTCACTAGATATAGTAGTCATAAACAAATACTGAATACGCGGAGCATAAATGCAATCTACTCAAGACATTTCCACCAACCAGGCGCTGCAAGTGCCTGTTTCCGCTGGTGAAACCGCCGGCGGCGTCGCTGTTTCCGCCAGCCAGATGGCCGACTACCGCATCATCCGCCGCAACGGCGCGGTGGTGGCGTTCGAGCCATCCAAGATTGCCGTGGCCATGACCAAGGCTTTCCTGGCGGTGAACGGCGGCCAGGGTGCGGCTTCCGCCCGCATCCGTGAGCTGGTGGAAGCGTTGACCAACAACGTGGTGGAGGCCCTGATGCGCCGCCAGCCCGCCGGCGGCACCTTCCATATCGAAGACGTGCAAGACCAGGTTGAGCTGGCCCTGATGCGCTCGGGCGAACACGACGTGGCCCGCTCCTACGTGCTGTACCGCGCCAAGCACATGGAAGAGCGCCGCCTGAAGAAGGAAGCGTCCGGTGCCACGGCCGCCGCCGAACCGCAGATCAATGTCACCGAGAACGGCGTCGCCCGTCCGCTGGTGATGCAGGAAGTGCGCGACCTGATCGGCGCCGCCTGCAAGGGCCTGGAAAAGCACGTCGATGCCGACGCCATCCTGGCCGAAACCGTGAAGAACCTGTACGACGGCGTGCCGGTCGAAGAACTGCACAAGTCCGCCATCCTGGCTGCCCGCGCGCTGATGGAAAAGGACCCGGCCTACTCGCAAGTGACGGCCCGCATCCTGCTGCACACCATCCGCAAGGAAGTATTCGGCAAGGAAGTGCCGCAAGCCGGCGCCGCCGCCGCTTACATCGAGTACTTCCCGCAGTACATCGCCAAGGGCATCGCCGCCGAGCTGCTGAACGAAGAACTGGGCAAGTTCGACCTGGCCAAGCTGGCCAAGGCCCTGGTGGCCGACCGCGACCTGCAGTTCGGCTACATCGGCCTGCAAACCCTGTACGACCGCTACTTCCTGCACGTGCGCGATGTGCGCATCGAAATGCCGCAGGCCTTCTACATGCGCGTCGCCATGGGCCTGGCCCTGAACGAAGCGGACCGCGAAGCGCGCGCCATCGAGTTCTACAACCTGCTGTCGACCTTCGACTTCATGTCGTCGACCCCGACCCTGTTCAACTCCGGCACCCAGCGCTCGCAGCTGTCGTCCTGCTACCTGACCACCGTGTCGGATGACCTGGAAGGCATCTACGACGCCATCAAGGAAAACGCGCTGCTGGCCAAGTTCGCCGGCGGCCTGGGCAACGACTGGACCCCGGTGCGCGCCCTGGGCGCCCACATCAAGGGCACCAACGGCAAATCGCAAGGCGTGGTGCCATTCCTGAAAGTGGTGAACGACACCGCCGTGGCGGTCAACCAGGGCGGCAAGCGCAAGGGCGCGGTCTGCGCCTACCTGGAAACCTGGCACATGGACATCGAGGAATTCCTCGACCTGCGCAAGAACACCGGCGACGACCGCCGCCGCACCCACGACATGAACACCGCCAACTGGATCCCAGACCTGTTCATGAAGCGCGTGATGGAAAAGGGCAGCTGGACCCTGTTCTCGCCGTCCGACGTGCCTGACCTGCACGACAAGTTCGGCAAGGAATTCGAAGAAGCCTACCTGGGCTACGAAGCCAAGGCGGCGCGCGGCGAACTGCGCCTGTTCAAGAAGATCGAAGCGCTGGACCTGTGGCGCAAGATGCTGTCGATGCTGTTCGAAACCGGCCACCCATGGATCACCTTCAAGGACCCATGCAACATCCGTTCGCCGCAGCAGCACGTGGGCGTGGTGCACAGCTCGAACCTGTGCACCGAGATCACCCTGAACACCAATGCCGACGAAATCGCCGTCTGCAACCTGGGTTCGGTGAACCTGCCGGCCCACATGAAGGAAGGCAAGATCGACCACGTCAAGCTGCAGAAGACCATCCGCACCGCAATGCGCATGCTGGACAACGTGATCGACATCAACTACTACGCCGTCGAAAAAGCACGCAACGCCAATATGCGCCACCGTCCGGTCGGCATGGGCGTGATGGGCTTCCAGGACTGCCTGCACATGATGCGCGTGCCATACGCCTCGATGGAAGCGGTGAACTTCGCCGACACCTCGATGGAAGCGGTGTGCTACTACGCCTACCTGGCTTCGACCGAGCTGGCCGAAGAACGCGGCAGGTACGAATCGTACGAAGGCTCCCTGTGGTCGCGCGGCATCCTGCCGCAGGACTCGGTGCGCCTGCTGGCGGAACAGCGCGGCGGCTACCTGGAGCAGGACCTGTCGTCGGCGATGGACTGGACCCCGGTGCGCGAGCGCATCGCCAAGTTCGGCATGCGTAACTCGAACTGCGTGGCGATCGCTCCGACCGCGACCATTTCGAACATCATCGGCGTGTCCGCTTGCATCGAGCCGACCTTCCAGAACCTGTACGTGAAGTCCAACCTGTCGGGCGAATTCACCGAGATCAACGCCTACCTGGTGCGCGACCTGAAGGCACGCGACCTGTGGGACGAAGTGATGATCGCCGACCTGAAGTACTTCGACGGCTCGCTGAGCAAGATCGACCGCGCCCCGCAAGACCTGCGCGACATCTACGCCACCGCGTTCGAAGTGTCGCCAAGCTGGCTGGTGGAAGCGGCATCGCGCCGCCAGAAGTGGATCGACCAGGCCCAGTCGCTGAACATTTACATGGCCGGCGCATCGGGCAAGACGCTGGATGAGACGTATAAGCTGGCATGGCTGCGCGGTTTGAAGACCACCTACTACCTGCGCACCATCGCCGCCTCGCACATGGAGAAATCCACCACCCGTACCGGCGCCCTGAACGCGGTATCGGCAGCCGTGCCGGTCGCCCCGGCCGCTGTAACGGCTGAGGCAGATGGCGCCGCCTGCTACCTGCGTCCTGGTGACGACGGTTTCGAAGAGTGCGAAGCCTGCCAGTAATACAATAGTCATAGTCAAAACCGGCAAAACAGTGTCAGACCCGCCGGGTCTGACACTGGCTGAATAAAGTGCGCGGCTTGAAAAGATCCGCTGGCCGTTGAGCAGGCGGTGTCTGGCCCTCTGGGTCTGACACCGGTTTACCGGTTCAAAAAAGTAAATCAAAGAGGAAAAAACAAAATGCTATCCTGGGATGATGAAGCCGCGGCAGCACCGCGCCAAACCCCACCACTGGGCGCCAACGCCGAAGCCACTGCCGAGCAAGTCGCCCTGCGCGTCAACGCCGACGACAAACGCGTCATCAACGGCCAGACCGACGTCAACCAGCTGGTCCCGTTCAAATACAAATGGGCCTGGGACAAATACCTGGCCGGCTGCGCCAACCACTGGATGCCGCAGGAAGTGAATATGCAGCGCGACATCGAGCTGTGGAAGAACCCGAACGGCCTGTCCGAAGACGAGCGCCGCCTGGTCAAGCGCAATCTGGGCTTCTTCGTCACCGCCGACTCCCTGGCCGCGAACAATATCGTGCTGGGCACCTACCGCCACATCACCGCTCCTGAGTGCCGCCAGTACCTGCTGCGCCAGGCGTTCGAAGAGGCGATCCACACCCACGCCTACCAGTACATCGTCGAGTCCTTGGGCCTGGACGAGCAGGAAATCTTCAACGCCTACAACGAAGTGGCGTCGATCCGCGACAAGGACCAGTTCCTGATCCCGTTCATCAACGTGCTGACCGACCCGGCCTTCAAGACCGGCACGCTGGAAACCGACCAGCAGCTGCTGAAGTCCCTGATCGTGTTCGCCTGCCTGATGGAAGGCCTGTTCTTCTACGTCGGCTTCACCCAGATCCTGGCGCTGGGCCGTCAGAACAAGATGATGGGCGCCGCCGAGCAGTACCAGTACATCCTGCGCGACGAATCGATGCACTGCAACTTCGGTATTGACCTGATCAACACCATCAAGCTGGAAAACCCGCAACTGTGGACCCCGGCCTTCAAGGACGAGATCAAGGCCCTGTTCCTGCAGGCCGTGGAACTGGAATACCGCTACGCCGAAGACACCATGCCACGCGGCGTGCTGGGCCTGAACGCCGCCATGTTCAAAGGCTACCTGCGCTTCATCGCCAACCGCCGTGCGACCCAGATCGGCCTGGAAACCCTGTTCGACCAGGACGAGAATCCATTCCCATGGATGTCGGAAATGATCGACCTGAAGAAGGAACGCAACTTCTTCGAAACCCGCGTGACCGAGTACCAGACCGGCGGCGCGTTGAGCTGGGATTAATCTCTCGCGGCATCGTCGCGTGACGCATGGAATGAGTTTCGTCACGTGAGGAACCCAAAGGCCCCTTGGTGAAAACCAAGGGGCCTTTTCAATTTGCTGAGAGTGTCAATTGGCCCGCAGCACGTGTTGATATCACTGGAACAGTTGAAGGCCGGCAAATCTCGAGTACGGGATCTTGACCGGAAGAGAAGGATCCCAGACTGGTCGACAAGATCAATGAACTGATCGACGCGCGCATGGATCCCCGACTTCCGGCATTGGTAAGCGTTTCCCGCTCGCGTGTCGGGCTATAAAGCGTGCCGCCTTAACTTTTGTATAATTTGGCGCCTCGCAATTTCGCCCTTAATCATCGAGAACCAATGGACGCCACCCCACCAAGCCCAGCCAAGCCAGCCCGCAAATGGCTGCGCGTTGCGATCTACTTGTTTGCCACCGTGGGCTTGCTGCTCACACTGACGATCGCCTACTTCGCGTTCAGCGCCAAGACTAAACCAGCCGATCGCAGCTTCGATACGAACGAGGCGATCGACGGCATCATGACGCGCAACTACGGCAAGTATTCGCCAGCCGATAAAGCCTGGCACTATGTCGACGAGGCGAGACACGAGACCTATCTGGTGACCGTAGTGCAGCAGAAGAAAGTCAATGGCAAGGAAGGCGATGAGCTCTACCTCGTCACCAGCGGCCGCGTGATCGAATCGAAGGATGGCCCGCTTTCCTTCTACGGCGTGTTCCAGCTTCGCTATCGCGATGGCCAGCTGCATGAATATGGCGATGCGCGCCGACCCAGCGGCTTCCATCCGGTGACACCGGAGCAGGTCCATTTCGAAGCCCTGAGCGCCGATGTCTGGGGCTGGGTCGTGAAGCTCCTGACCATCGAAGACGGCGATGGCGAGGCATTCACCACGACGCTCAACGTGGTTCTGGCGCCGCGCGACGAACAGATCGCCGTGCTGGGAGAGTTCTATGCTGAATACCAGATTTTAGGGACCGACAACTGCGAGGAAACGGAGCGCTATTACGCCTCCTGGAAAAAAAAGCAGGATAAGCGGCAACTGGCACCGGCCGAGGGCGAAGGCTCGCCTGAATCTGCCAGCGAAGAGCTCACCGAAGAGGACGTGATGGAACCCCCCAGGTGCACCACACTGCAGTGGTCCTATCGTACCGACCCGGTCACCAACGCGACGTTCACGCCTCTGTACATCTCGCGCAAAGCAGGCATGAAGGAAGGCGTGAAAGTGGATGCGAAAACCTGGAAGGTCATGTTCGATCCAAAGAGCTATACCTACCTGCTGCCTGACGAGTTGAAATACCCGGGCACGTAAGTAACGGCGGCAAGGTCCTGTTCACCACAGGTGCTTGCCGTCGATCACGGCGACCGCGGCGCTGGCAGCATCGAAGTCATTGAACAGGCACGCGTTGACGACGATGCGGCGCGTGTGGCTATCCCAGCTTCCGTCCATTTGGAAATCGGGCGAGTCGGTATAGGTGGCGCAGCCGCATTGCGGACAAAAGTGGTGGTTCACCGTCCTGGTGTTCCAGCGATAGGTGCTTTCGCCGGTTGGCGGCTGCACCAGGTGGAATTGCGCCGGCGCGAAGCTTGCCGTCACGGCGCCGCGCTTGGCGCAGAACGAACACGTGCAACGTGTGAGTTGAGCGGGGATGTCGCCATCGATTTCGAATGCGGTGGTGCCGCAGTGACAGCTTCCCTGGATAGTCATGGCCGGCTCCTTGCGATAGAACGCACTTCGCGCGGGGAAGCCTCAATGTAGCGCGGATCGCGAGAACGCGAAAAACGCCACAGCGGGAGGAGCGTGCGCGGCCAGCGACAAGGCATTGCTGCCGCAGGATGTCTGGCAATTCATGCAATATTTCAATACAATAATGTTAATAGGATTAGTCTCATGGAATCCTATGCTGCTTCGCGGCACTCCTCATCCTTTAGCAGGCATCAATTCGTAACTGAGCAAATAAAGTCGGCGCCGCGTTACGTCTGTTGAGGCTATTGCCATCCCATTCCAAATCCTTAATAAATATCGTTCGATGATGTATCGTTTTCTTTGCGCTATTGCGTTCGTTTTTCTTGCCGGTTGTGGCGGTGCTGACAGCAGCCCCAAGGGCAATACTCCAAATGGGGACTTGGCCCTCAGTTTTTCCTATAGCTCCGTAGCGTGGCCGTTTGAGCGCTTTTCTCCGCTAAGCATCAAGCCGAATGTCGGTCAATTAGGTAAGAACAAACCGCATTTCAAGATTGTGTCGGGCCGCCTGCCTGACGGGCTGCAGCTGAATGAACATACCGGCGAAATCTCGGGCGTGCCGACCAGTGTGCAAAATTATGCAAGCTTGAGTATTGCGATCAGCGTTGAGGGATTTTCTGGCGAATTGAAATCGTCATTTGTGTTCAGCATCTCGGACAGGAATTTCTACTATGGTCCTACGGTGAGGTTGCAACTGGGTGAGACTATTCCGTCGAAGAAATTGACTCCCGGTAGTTGGAACGCGCAGGAAAATCCACAGCCCAATGGCGCCAAGATTACGTTCAGCATTGATCCAGCGACGCCGCTTCCAGCAGGATTGAATCTCAATACCGCGACAGGCGAAATTAGCGGAACGCCGACGGAGCTTTCCCCCACGGCCAAAGACGTCAATATTCGCATCGCCGTGAACTATAACGGCGTCAGCTATCCTTATTCGGCTGTGGCGAGCTTCATCGTCTACGCTCCTATGATTTCCGTCAACTACGCACGTCCGGCGGGCTCCTCTGATTTCTACGTGCGCAATGGCATGGACTTCAATAGCGGCGCGCCGCGGATTGTTCAAGGTTTTGCGGGCGATAGGATCGACGATTTCCAGCTCGTTCCCAATCACTCCAGTATTTATAACCCAAGCGGGACGAACAGCTTACCTCCCGGTCTGGTATTTGATCCGGCGACCGGCGTGATTTCAGGGGTGCCGGCTGCCCCCCACACCTTGAATAGGTGGGGAAATCCATGCACCCCGTCGGATTTGCAGAACAGAAGCTGCCCGCAGCAATATTGGACTTCTGTCTCCGCGACATTCCATCGTGGCGCTTACTCCCAAAAGATCTATATCGATGTTTTCTTTAGAGTAGAGTAGCAGCCTGCTGCGTTGGCCCGGCGACATCGGCCTTGCCCGCCCCATTAACAAACAAGCCCGCTTCATGCGGGTTTGTTTGTTAATGGGGCGGGCGGCAGAAACAGCAAGCGTTATGCGTCAATGTGTACTATGATTTCATGCAATCTGAAGAGGTCAGCCATGCTCAAACGCACGCTATTCGGCCTTTTGCTGCTGGCGTTCTGCCAGTTTAGCCATGCCTTGCAAGCGGCAACGCCGCCTTTGCCGCGCGATGCGCCCAGCGCCCACCTTGCTGTCGGCAACCGGACCGTCATGGTGTTCCGCGCCATGCTGAGCGGCTATACGCCCCAGGACCGTGTCGACGCTGCAGGAAAACGCTTGGAGCGCGCGCTTGCAAACGGCGGTCCGCAGCAAGCCAGCGTTCGTTCCATCAGCGAAGGCACGCAAGTCTTGCTGGATGGCTCGCTGCTGTTCCTGATCACACCCGGCGACATCAATGCCTTGGCCGGCGATAGCACAGACCTGCTGGCGCAAGAAAGCGCCGCGCAGTTAAGCAAGGCATTGCAGGAGCGCAGCGAACAGCGCAGCCTGCGTTATGTCGCGCTGGCGGTCGCTTACTGCATCCTGGCCACCTGCGCGCTCGCCATGGCGTTGTGGATGCTCGCGGCGCTGCGCCGCTACGCCGGCCAGCGGCTGGAAGCCGTGCTTGGGCAGCGGCTGGCGCGCGTCCGGGTGCGCAATGTGAGTGTTCTCGATGCCGGGCATCTGGTCCATTTCACGCGCCTTGCCGTGAATGTCTCGGCTTGGTTCCTCGGGCTGCTGGCGGCCTATATCTGGCTGGCCTTTGTCCTGGCAAGGATTCCTTTTGCGCGCAACTGGGGCGAACGGCTGCAGGACTTCCTGTTCGATACGGCGGCCGGCATCGCCGGCAGCGTCGCGCAAGCGATTCCCGGCCTGCTCATTGTCGCCGTGATCGCGGTGCTGGCCCGGCTGGCCACGGCCACCCTGGCCTCGGTCTTTGCTCGGGTCGAAAGCGGCGAACTGCAATTCGGCTGGCTCGATCACGATACCGCCACGCCGACGCGCAGGCTGGCATCGGTGTGCATCTGGCTGTTCGCGCTGGCCATGGCCTATCCCTATTTGCCCGGTTCGCAAACCGCGGCGTTCCAGGGCGTGACCGTGCTGGCCGGACTGATGCTGTCGATCGGCGCGTCCAGCATTGTGGGCCAGGGCGCGGCGGGACTGATCCTGATGTACACCAGGGCGCTGCGCAAAGGCGATTACGTCAGCATCGGCGACGTGCAGGGCACTGTCGTCGAGCCGGGTGTGTTCGACACGCGCGTGCGCAACGGCATGGGCATCGTGGTGGCGATGCCGAATGCCTGGGTGATTGGCAATACAATCAAGAATTACTCGCGCGCGGTACCGGGCGCCTGCGTCATCGATACCATGGTGACGATAGGCTACGACACGCCCTGGCGCCTGGTGCATGCATTGCTGGAGGAGGCGGCGGGCGCCACCGAAGGCATTGCCGCCGAACCCCGGCCCTTTGTCATGCAGTGCGCGCTGTCGGACTTCTACATCGAGTACAAGCTGGTGGCCATTTCTGCCCAGGGCTCGCCCCACGGGCGCAGCGCGCTGATCAGCCTTTTGCACCAGAACGTGGTCGACGTCTTCAATCGCGAAGGCGTGCAAATCATGTCCCCGCATTTCGTGCAGGAGCCGCCGCGGCCACAGATGGTGGCGCCGGAGCTGCGCTTCCCGGAGCATGCGGCAAGCGCCCGCCATGAACCGGAGGCGGTTGGCAAGTAGCCGGCACGCGCACGCTTCAATCCAGAAAAATGAGTGGTTTGGAAAGACTTTTGTATAATTTGGCACTGAGTAATATTGCCAATATACAATAGTTGAAATCCAATGGAAGAAGTCACCACACCTAGTCCAACCAAGCCCGCCCGGAAATGGGCGCGCGCCGTCGTCTACCTGCTTGCGGCCATCGGCCTGATCCTCACCATCATTATCGTCATCGGAATGATGCAAAAGAAGGGGCGGCCGGATCACACGTTTGACGCGGATGAAACCGTGTCCGACTTGATGACGCGCAATTACGGCAAGTACTCGGAAGCGCAAAAGGGCTGGCTCTTTGTCGATGACGCGGACCATACGACCTATATCGTCACGGTCGTCCAGCAAAAGAAAATCGCGGGCAAGGATGGCGATGAGCTTTATCTCGTTACCAGCGGCAAGCCCCTCGATGCGAGTACCACCGGCACCTCCTTCTATGGCGTGTTCCAGCTGCGCTGGACCGGCGACCAGCTTTACCAGTACAGCAGCCCGCGCACGCTTGGCGCCTATGAACCGGTGACGCCGGAACAGGTGCACTTCGAAGCCTTGAGCGCGGATGTGTGGGGCTGGGTCGTGAAGACTGTCGTCAAGGAAGAGACCGAGAATGCCAGCGTGGTCACGACGCGCAACGTGGTCCTGGCGCTGCACGACGAAAAGATCGTCGAACTGGCTGAATTCAACGCCGCGCTGGATCAGACCGGCCAGGGCGATTGCACGGAAACCGAATACCACTATGCCGAGTGGAAGAAGGCGCGCAGCGAACGTAAGGCCGCCGCCGCCGCGCGCGCGGCATCGTCCACCGGCGATGAGGCGAGCGAAGCGGCCAGCGCGCCCGAAGAGGAAGAGGGCGATGGCGAACACTTCGACCCGGTGCGCTGCACCAAGCTGCAATGGTCGTACCGCACCGACCCGGTATCCGACTCGACCTTCACGCCCCTGTACATCACGCGCAAGGCCGGCATGGAAGAAGGCGTGCAGGTGCCTGCAAAAACCTGGAAAGTGATGTTCGATCCGAAGAGCTTCAGCTACCTGCTGCCGGACGAATTGAAGGTGTCGCTCGGCGAAGAGTGATGCGCTGAAACCGTTTCGCAGCACCACGGCAAATCCAGAATCCCCGCTTGCGAGCGGGGATTTTGCGTTTCTGGCTAGCGGAACTGCGCCAGGATCTGGGCCAGCGTTCCGTCCCGGGTGAGTGTGGCAATGGCGTGGTTGGCCTCCGCCAGGCTGAGATGCCCCTGGCGCGATACGGCGCAGCGGGTCTTGAAGCTTGCCGCCGGCAGGGGCGGGTGCAGTTTCAGCGGCACCGCCCGCAAGCGCTGCCGGTAGTCGAGGACGGCGCGCGCGATCAGGATGTGGTGAACCCGGCCGCGCGCCAGCTTTTCAAAATTGATCTCCATATTGGGCGAGTTTTCGCGCGCAAAGCCGGTCCCGAGGACGGTCTCGATCTCGGGATGCTGGTAGCCCAGGATGGTGCCTATGGGCTGGCCGCGCAGGTCGGCGATGGCGAGCGGGCGCGGCTCGCTGGCAGCGGTGACCAGGACTTCCTCGGCGGTGAACACCGGTTCGCTCCACAGGTAATCGCCTTCGATCCACTGCGGTGCATAGCCGCACAGGATGTCGGCCTCGCCCTTCTGCAATGCTTTGGCAATCCGCTTGCGCGGCAAGAGCAGGAAACGCACCTCGCGCCCGGTGCTGCGGGCCAGCGCTTCGCCCAGCAATTTGTGCACGCCGTCGATCAGCAGGCCGTTTTCAATGCGTGCCATCGGCATATCGGCCGCCCGGTCGACCAGGACGACTAGTTCGCCGCAGCGCCCATACGGGGCGGCCATGAGAAGGCAGGCAAATGCGAACAGGCGGAACAGTCTCATGTTTCGGGCGCGCGCTGGGATTTCCCCATTATGCGCCAGTTTGGGGACCGCCGGCCGCTGCATTCCCTAACGTGGCCGGCATGCTGCGCGCGACGGTCATGACCACCATGTGCGCCTTTAAGCTGACGGACGACCGCAAGGCATTGCTGCCGGTGCTGGCGGGGTCCGTGGTGGCGTATGGCTGCATGGCGAACACCATGCACCGCTCGCTCCTGATCACCGTGCCAATCGCGTCACCAAGGACGGCGCGGTGCTCGGCTCGCAGGCTGGATAAGCGTTCAGCCTCACCGCGTAAGTGAGATTCCGTCGCGCTGGTAGTGTTTTCCGCGAGCTAATGGGCCGGCGCGGTCGCCGGCCGCCAGTTCGCATACTTGCGGTCGATCAGCGCGGAGGTACCGTCTTTCACAATGTCGGCCATGGCGGCCGACATCGCTGTAATCTGTTCGTCGGGCACGGCCTTGTTGCAGGCCAGGTAGGCGCGCGAGGTGTGGAATGTGAGCAGGGGAACAATCTTGCCCACCAGGCCTTCCTGGGACAGTACGCCGTTGGCCAACTGGTGGCTGGTGACCCACAGGTCGATGCGCTTGCCGATCAGCTTGCGGGGATTGGAGAAATTATCCGGCGCGGCATCCACCATGAAGCCGCGGTCCAGCAGATACTGCGCCCGCACGTCGCCGCTATAGCCGCCAATGCGCAGCTTCTTGGCGTCGTCCAGGGTGTCCAGGCGGAAGGAGGAATTGGCCAGGCCGTACAGCGTCCAGTCCACTTCGCGCAGCGGGCCGACCCACTTGAAGAGCGTCTCGCGTTCCGGTGTGCGCGAGGTGGAGAACACGCAGGAATCCGGGGTGCGCAGCGCCAGTTCGTAGGCGCGCCGCCAAGCCATGATTTCTATGGTGTAAGCGATACCTGCGCGCGACATGATTTCTTTCACTTTATCGGGCGAGATGCCGTAAATCCGGGCGCCGTCGCGCATGATGTCGGGCGGTGTGTATTCGGTGAATAGCTGCAAAGCGCCCGCCTGCGCTGCCAGCGGGAGCGCAAATGCGGTGGCGGCGAGTAGCAGCTTTATGGCGATCATCGGCTCATCATGTGCGCGTTGCCAGGTGAAGTCAATCGCAGCAATCGGGCTGGCGGATGGGGACACCATCGGCAGCGCGCCACGCTGGAGGCGCTGCCGATTGAAGCCTGTCGCACATAAGCCGCGTTGTGACAAAGCGTGAGTTTCAAAGGGCTGTTGCTGTCTATACTGAAAATTCTCAGTGGCAACATCTCCCCCCTTACAGGAGCCCTCATGAACAGCCAGGTCATCCCCGAAAGCCATTTGCAGGACGTCGAACTCCAGGCGATTAACGCCGCACTCAACCGTGCCCAGGCCGTCATCGAGTTCCAGCTCGATGGCACCATCCTGCACGCCAATGCCAACTTCCTAAGTGCGGTTGGCTACACGCTCGATGAGGTTCAGGGGCACCATCATTCGATGTTCTGCGACAGCGCTTTTGCTTCCAGCGACGCTTACAAACAGTTCTGGGAGAGCCTGCGCAGCGGCCATTACGAGCAAGGCGAATTCAAGCGCCTGGGCAAAGGCGGGCGCGAGATCTGGATCAATGCCTCCTATAACCCGGTGTTCGATGCCGAAGGCCGGCCTTACAAGGTGATCAAGTTCGCCACCGACATCACGGCCAGCAAGTTGCGCAACGCGGAATACGAGGGCAAGGTCAGCGCCATGGACAAGGCGCAGGCCGTGATCGAATTCGATATGAGCGGCCATGTGCTGGCGGCCAACAGCAACTTCCTCGATGCGATGGGTTATACGCTGGACGACATCAAGGGCGAACACCACCGCATGTTCTGCGAAACCGAGTATGCCGCCAGCGTCGATTACAAGCGCTTCTGGCAAAAACTGAACCGCGGCGAATTCGACAGCGGCCGCTACAAGCGCGTCGGCAACGGCGGCAAGACGATTTGGATCCAGGCCACCTACAACCCGATCCTCGACATGAATGGCACGCCTTTCAAAATCGTCAAGTTCGCCAGCGATATCACCGAGCAGGTGCTGATGGAGCAGGGCATCAAGGAGAAGGCCGCCAGCGATGCGGCCAAGATCGAACGCCTGCTCGACGCGGTGGCGCGCGCGGCCAAGGGCGACCTGACTGCCGAAGTGCCGCTGCGCGGGGAGGAGCCGCTCGACCAGCTGGGCGCCGGCATCGGCAAGATGATGGCGGACTTGCGCGGGGTGATCGGCCAGGTGGTGATGTCGGCCACCGCCTTCGCCGACGACGCCGAGGAAATCGCCAACCGCGCCGGGGTGGTGGCGGGCGGCTCGCAGGAGCTGGGCGCCACGGTGGAGGAAATGAATGCCACGGTCGACGGCCTGACCCGCTCGATCGACGCCATCGCCACCAGCACAGGCCATGCCAACGACCTGGCCCGCTCCACCCAGGACGAAGCGGAGGCCGGCGCCAAGGCGGTGGCGCGCTCGATCGAGGCGATGGACTTGATCAACCGCTCCTCGGAAGATATCGGGGAAATCGTCAAGGTGATCAGCGATATTGCCAACCAGACCAATATGCTGGCTTTCAACGCCGCCATCGAAGCGGCGCGCGCCGGCGAGCATGGGCTGGGCTTCTCGGTGGTGGCCGACGAGGTGCGCAAGCTGGCCGAGCGTTCTTCCCAGGCGACCAAGGAGATCTCCAAGCTGATCAGCGAGTCGGTCAAGCGGGTCAATACCGGCAGCGCCATCTCGCACCAGGCCAGCGAAGCCTTCGACCGCATCGTCAAGGGTGTCGGCAAGACCAGCGAGGCGATCGCCGAAATCTCGCATGAGGCCAAGGAGCAGCTCTTGTCGGCGCGCGAGGTGGGTGTGGCCATCAACCATATTGCCGAAGCGGCGGAACAATCGGCCGGCAGCTGCGACAGCATCGCCGCGTCCACCTCCAGCCTGAATTCGCGCGCCGGGGAATTGAACAAGCTGGTCGCCGGCTTCGTGGTGTAGGCATGGATGCCCTGCGCGTAGTGCCGGCCGCCGAGCCGGCCGGCAGCGGCGTGCCGGCCGTCGAGCTGTTCGGCTCCTTCCTCCTGGGCGGCGGCGAGTTCGCGCTGCCCGCCCTGAGCATCCGCGAAGTGGTGAACTTCCCGGAGCGCATCACCAGCGTGCCGCTGGCGCCCTCTTATCTGGAAGGCATGTTCACGCTGCGCGGCAGTGTGATCCCGGTGGTCAACCTGGGACGCCTGTTCGACCCGGCAGCGCCGGCGGCCGAAGCGTCCAACAAGATCGCCATCATCGACCACGGCGAAATGCAGGTCGGCCTGCTGGTGCATGCCACCGGTGAAATCCTGCGGGTGCGGCCCGAACAACGCAGCCGGTTGCGTTATGCGGAGGGTTCGACACAAGGGGTAGTAGCCGGCACCATTTTGTTGGACGAGGGACGGCGCCTGATTCAGGTGCTCGACATCGAGCGCCTGGTGCGCATCGAGAACGTGCCGCAAGTCCAATCAATGCGCGCCAACGGCGCGGAAACGCGGCGCCAGCTGCGGGTGGTGGGCGCACGCCGCCACGCGATCAGCTTCCACGCCGCCGGCGCCCGCTTCGCAATGGAGATGACGGCGATCCAGGAAATCGTGCGCGTGCCGGAGCTGGCCGAATCGGTCCTGGCCGGCCCCCTGTGCCTGGGGCGCATGCACTTTCGCGGCCTGCAGGTGCCGGTGGTGGACTTTGCGGCGCTGGCCGGCGGCCAGCGGGCGCAGGAGCGCGGCGAGCAGCGCATCCTGGTGGCCCATATCGGCGAAGCGACCATCGGCTTCCTGGTCGACCAGGTGGAAAGCATCCTGCATTTCACCAGTGATGAAGTACTGCCGATCCCGCTACTGAGCAAAGCGCGCAGCGAGATGTTTGCCGGTTGCGTGGCGCGCGCCGGCGAGCAGGACGTCATCCTGCTGGCGCACGAGGGCATCTTCTCGCACAGCGAGATCGGCGCGCTCGATCTGGGCCACCGCCAGCTCTATCCGGCCCAGGCCGAGGCGGCGGCGCAGCAGCGCACCGGGCGCAAGGTCTACCTGAGCTTCCGGGTGGGCGAGCTGTACGCGCTGGAGCTGAAGCAGGTGCGCGAGATCATCGACCACGCCGGCGACATCAGCCATCCGCCCGGCATGCCGGACTGCCTGTGCGGCGTGCTGAACCTGCGCCAGCAGCTCATCAGCCTGGTCGACGTGCGCCGCCTGTACGGCATGGATGCCGCCAGCGAGGACGTGGGCAAGGTGCTGGTCATCGAGCGCGAAGAAGGGCGCTACGGCCTGGTGGTCGATGCCGTCGCCGACATCGTCACCGTCGATGACGGCAAGCGTTTAGCCGCGCCTTCATTGATGAAAAGGCAGGAAGAAGTGCAAGGCCTGTCGGCCGAATCGCATGAGGTGCTGGAGCTGCCGCAGGCTGATGGTGGGACGCTCAGCGTCTGCTTGCTCGATCTGGAACGCGTGATGAGGCGAATTCTGCATGTCGCGTAATCGCGACGAAAAAAAAATTTCAAACGTCTTCACTGGCCGCCCCGGTCTCGCGCAGAAACGCGAACCGGGGCGCGCCGCTTTTTATACAGCCTTTACCTAAAGGCGCTATTCAAAGAAGGTCGACATGAGTGCGGCCGCTCGATGGCGGGGAGCGGCGCGCGAAGCGCACTTCAATGTGCGTGACCTCGCAGATCGGCGCAAAAAAAAAAGAAGAAAATCATTCGTGCTGGTTGCGCATCGACAAGCTTTCGTGTACTTTGCGAACTTGAAATCGCGTGAATATGCAAGCACTGTTTTTTGAGTGTGTTGTTACCGCAAAAATCGAAGAATAATGGGAACCAAAAACGCATAAGTATGCTGAAAGACCACACGACGACAGCGGAGCCGCTCTCCTGATCCTTCGACCAGGCCGGGCGGTTTTTTCTTTGAATGCTGGTCGTAACACGTGGCCCGACGAGGGTTGAGGAGCTGAATTGACGCCCCGCCCGCGCAATCGTCGCGACATAGAATTTGAGTCCTGCGCTGCCCAGCACCGGCGTAGGAATCGATGGCTGAAGCGCTGCACTTGTGAGGAGGTGCAGCAGTTCAGCTGGGTGCCGAATTCATTAGCGCAAACCGCAATCCTGTTTGCGCCGATGAATAATTCGCCTGGTCCAGCGCAGGGCCGGACGGGTTTTAAATTTGTGCGTGAATTTTCCCATCCCAGATGAAGGAGATCTAAAAATGGCAACCGCCGCTAAGAAGAAACCAGCAGCCGCGAAAGCAGCTGCTCCAGCCAAGAAAGCCGCCGCTAAGCCGGCCGCTAAAGCCGCAGCGAAGCCAGCTGCTAAACCAGCTGCCAAGAAAGCCGCTGCTAAACCAGCCGCTAAACCAGCAGTCAAGAAAGCCGCCGCCAAGCCAGCTGCAAAACCAGCAGCGAAGAAAGCAGCAGCTAAGCCAGTAGCGAAGAAAGCCGCTGCTAAGCCAGCAGCAAAACCAGCAGTGAAGAAGGCAGCCGCCAAGCCAGCAGCGAAGAAAACCGTCGCCAAGGCAGCCGCTAAGCCAGCAGCGAAAAAAGCCGCAGCAAAACCAGCAGCGAAAAAAGCCGTCGCTAAAAAAGCCGCAGCTAAGCCAGTAGCAAAGAAAGCCGCAGCTAAGCCAGCAGCGAAAAAAGCCGCTGCGAAACCAGCAGCGAAAAAGACCGTAGCGAAAGCAGCTGCCAAACCAGCGGCCAAGAAAGCTGCTGCCAAGAAGCCAGCAGCCAAGAAAGCCGCTGCCAAGCCAGCTGCGAAGAAAGCCGCTGCCAAGCCTGCTGCCAAGAAGGCCGCGCCGAAAGCTGCTGCCAAGCCAGCCGCCAAGAAGCCAGCTGCCAAGAAAGCCGCTGCCAAGCCAGCTGCTAAAAAAGCCGCTCCTAAAGCCGCCGCAAAACCAGCTGCCAAGCCTGCAGCTAAAAAGGCCGCCCCAAAAAAAGCCTCGGCTAAGCCAGCAGCCAAGCCAGCTGTTGCGCCAGTAGCCGTAGCACCGGCTGCAGCTCCTGCTGCAAAACCAGCAGCCCCTAAAAAGGCCGCTGCCAAGAAACCTGCCGCTCCTAAGAAGGAAGCTGCGAAGCCAGCGGCAGCAGCACCTGCTGCTGCCCCAGTGCCAGCCGCCGCTCCGGCAGCAAAAACCGTGATCGCCCCGGCAGCCGCCTGGCCGTTCCCGACCAGCACCCGTCCTGCTTAAGCGTTTGAACGCTTAGCGCCGGATGGCGAAAACACCGCTGTGTGAGACAATCGCACAGCGGTTTTTTTATTTGGAGTGGACTTGTGTTTGATATTCTGAAGCTGATCGTCGATGTGATAGCGAGCCTGCTTGGCGGCGTGCTGCTGCTGCGATTCTGGATGCAGGCCATCCGCGTCCGCCCACCGCCGTCGGTGGCGCAGTTTACTTTTCAGCTTTCGGACTGGCTGGTGCGCCCGCTGCGCCGCATCGTCCCCGGCATGGGGGGCTATGACTGGGCCAGCCTGATCGGCGCCTTCCTGATCGTGCTCCTGGCGACCTCGATCGACTTCCTGGTCGGCCTCTCGGTGGAATTCGTGCTGCTGGCGGCCCTGTACCGCTTCCTGCAGTGGATACTGTTTGGCTTCATGGCACTGCTGTTCATCGAAGTGCTCTTCAGCTGGGTCAATCCGCACGCACCGATGGCGCCTTTCGTGTATGCGCTGAACCAACCCTTGCTTAAGCCGATCCGCAAGGTCGTGCCCTTGGTCGGCAACCTGGACTTATCGGTGATGGTGGCAATGGTGCTGCTCCTGATCGGCCAGAAGGTGATTGGCATGCTATTCGGGTTCCAGTGAACCGTGCCTGGTGTTCCCCGCTGCCGGGCGGCGTGCGCCTGGCGGTGCAGATCCAGCCCAATGCAAAGAAGACCGAGGTGGTCGGGGTCCTGGACGACGCCCTGAAGATCAAGCTGGCCGCGCAACCCATCGAAGGGAAGGCGAACGAGGCGCTGGTGAAGTGGCTGGCCGGGGCCCTGGGCGTTGCGCGCAGCGCGGTGACGCTGACGCACGGGCAGACCAATAAGAAGAAGTTGCTGGAGGTGGCGGGGGTGACGCTGGAGGATGTGGCGCGCCTGTTAAACCGGTAAAGCGAGGTCTGACCCGCGGCCTTTGAACAGACGGGGTCTGACCCTGCGGGTCCGACCCCGGTCGACCGGACTTAGAAACGATACCCGAACGCCGCCTCGAACTTGTCGGCAATCTCCGCAGGCGTGAACACATGGTTCTGCGCGCCCTTGGTGACGATCTTGATTGCGCCCAGCAGGCTGGCCAGGCGGCCAGTGCTTTCCCAGCCCAGCTCATTGACCAGGCCGTACAGCAGGCCGGCGCGGTAAGCGTCGCCGCAGCCGGTCGGGTCCAGGTCCAGCGAAGTATCCACCGCCACCGCCGGGATATCGATGCGCTTGCCGCCGGTGTAAATCTCCGAACCCTTCTCGCCACGGGTCACGATCAGCGCTTCCAGCTTGGCCGCGATATCCGGAATGGTCAGGCCGGTGCGCGACATCAGCAGCTCGATCTCATAGTCGTTGCAGGTCACATACGTGGCCTTCTCGATGAAGCCGATCAGCTGGTCCGGGGTGAACATCGGCATCTGCTGGCCCGGGTCGAAGACGAATGGAATGCCCAGGCGCGCCAGGTCTTCGGCGTGCTGCAGCATGCCCAGGTGGCCGTCCGGCGAAATGATGGCGAGGCGGGCAGCGCCGGCCTTCTCGATCGGGTTCTCGTGCGCGAAGGACATGGCGCCCGGGTGGAAGGCGTTGATCTGGTTGTGGTCCGCATCGGCGGTGACGAAGCACTGCGCGTTGTAGGCATCCTTCTTGATCAGGATATTGTCGGTCGAGATGCCCAGCTTCTGCAAACGCTCCAGGTAGGCGGCGCAATCCTGGCCCAGCACGCCGACGATGCGCGGGTCCCCGCCCAGCATCTTCAGGGAGTAGGCGATATTGCCGGAGCAGCCGCCAAACTCGGTGCGCATGGTCGGCACCAGGAAGGAGACGTTGACCTTGTGCAGCTGGTCGGCCAGCAGGGTGTCGCCGAAGCGGCCTTCATATTGCATGATGATGTCGATGGCCAGGGAGCCACAGACCAGGGCGGTTTTTGTCATGGTATTTTATGGATAGAAAATGGCGATGTGATAGCCGGAAGCTTTCAGCTCTTTCAGCTCGAAGTACAACTTAATGCTTTGCTCGGTGCGCGGCCCGAAGCCTTTGTCCACTTCGGTCGCATCGGCCAGGTATTCCTGCGGGGAAAATACGCGGCGCAAGACCGGTTTGTCGGCGCTATCGTTGAGAATCAATTCGATGTGCGGCCAGGCTTGCGCGATCTTGGACTGGTTGCGCAGCACCGTGGCGAAGCTGAAGGTGTTCTCGGCCAGGCCGGCCAGTTCGCCCTGTTCGATGCTCAGCGCCTCGAGCTGGGTCGGCAGGGCGATCTTGCAATCGAGCGGTTCGCACATGGCGATCAGCACCGGCTTCAATTGCGGGTAGTTGGCGGCCAGCGTGTCGCGGAAGGTGGTGCCCGCCTGCAGCGCCAGACCGGCCAGCAGGAACGGGATCCCGATCGCCATCGCAGTATTCATGGCCCTGCCGTAGCGCTGCCTGCGCTCGACGCGCTTCACAAAACTCAGGTCGGAATGGTCGATTTCCGCGCTGGCGTGTTCGTCGACGCCGGCCAGGGCGCGCATGCGGGCAGCCGCCGCCTGTGCGCTGTCTTCGACGGGCTCGATGGTGTCGCTGCTGGGCTCCGCGGCGGCGGGCGGTGCCTCCTCCGGTTCCGCCGGGGTCTGAGCAATGGCGTTGCGACGGGCCTGCATACGCTTCAGGGCACGCTCGCGGCGCGACTCGGGGGCCGGCTCGGGCGCCGCGTCCTCGGGCAGGGAGGCG
Source organism: Pseudoduganella violaceinigra DSM 15887 (assembly GCF_000425385.1). Classification (GTDB taxonomy): domain Bacteria; phylum Pseudomonadota; class Gammaproteobacteria; order Burkholderiales; family Burkholderiaceae_D; genus Rugamonas; species Rugamonas violaceinigra. Next base: position 77,065 of record NZ_KE384359.1, read on the forward strand.
CCGTCGTCCGGCACGTCAGTATTCACGGCCGCGATCGCATGCAGGGCGGTGTCGTCGCGCTCAGTAGACTCCGGCGAAGCCGGCTCGGGCGCGATCGCAACGGCGGACCAGGGCTGCTCATCCAAGGACGGCTCGCCCGCGCTGTCCGCATCCACGGTGGCGGCATGCCCGGTTTCGGCTGAGGGCGGGGTGGCGTCCGGCGGCTCGTCCAGCGACAGGTGTTCCACCTGCTCGCTGTCGGCGGGGACGGCGAGGAAGATCGGTTCATGCGGCGTGCCGAACGACGGTTCGATGCGGCCATCCGGGGCCACATGGTCGGCCGACCACTGCTCAATGGCGGCCACCAGCGCCTGCCCGGCGTCCGGGGCGGCTTCAGGCGCAGCGTGCGCCGCCGGCTGTTCGGCCGGAGCTTCCTCGATCGCGAGTGGAGGTGCAGGGGCGGCGGACAGCTCTTCAGCGACCGGCGGCGCATTGTCCGCCAGGTGCGCCGGCTGCGGCGCAAGGTCGGCATCATCCACGGCATGGAAAGCCTCTGCCGGGCTGGCCAAGTCGCCTGGCAGTGCTGTTTCTTCAAGCTCGAATTGCGGTGCCGGAACCGGTGCGATAGGCGCTGCTGGTGCTGGTCCTGCTGCGGCCTCCGCCGGGATGTCAGCCGCCGGTGCCGGCAATGCCGCGCTGTCCTGGGCGGACGCGCTGGCAGGCGCCACGTCCTCAACTTTCAACGGCCCTGCGGGCAGCGGTATGATGGTGGGCGCCGGTGGGGGGGCGACCTCTTTCGGCGGCGCCGGCATTTCAGCGGCAAACGCGGCGTGGAATGCTGCTCCAGGCTGTGCCAGTTGGCTTGGGCGCGCTTTTTCTTCAGCTCGCAGCGGCGCCGCAGGGGCGGCCTTCTGCGGTGGAATGGTTTCCTTGGGAGCTGCCGGCATTTCAGCGGCGAAGGCGGCGTGGAACGCCTCGCCCGGTTCCACCAGGGACCAGGTCGGAGCTTTGTCTTCGGCCGGCGGGCGCGCAGCAGGCGTGGCCGGGGCGGCAGGCACCGCCATCGAGGGCTTCTCGCCCAGCGGCGCAGGCTTTTCATCGGCGATGGCGGCGAGGAATGCTTCGTCGGGCAGCGCGAATTCCCAGGTCGGCGATTTTTCCACGGCCGGCGCTGCCGCAGGTGTGGACGGCGCGCCGGTTGCGCGGGAACCCAGCGCCTGGGCGGTGTCTTTCGCGGGTGCGCTGACCGCTGCCGCTGTTTTCTTCTCCGCCATCGGCGTCGCAGGCGCGGCAGGGGGCGTGGTGGCGTGGGCAAATGCGCGCGCTACTGCTGCTTGTGCCGCAGCATCGGCGGGCGAGGGCGCGGGCGCGGCCGGGGCTTGCGGCGGGGCAGCGGCGGTGGAGCGCCAGACTGCCGGCGCTGGCGCTTCGTCGCGCGGTGTATTGTCGAGCGGGGCCGGCGGCGGGCTGGACGGCTGGGCCGGGGTTGCCGGAGCTGCCGTGCGCTGCTGGGGAATGGCCGGCTTCGGTGCTTCGGCAAAATCGAGCTCGAGCTCGAAGTCGACCGGCGAACCATGGACGTAGTCGGAAATCGCCGGCACGGCGGCATGCGGTGCGCCAGCGTCTGCCGCGACATCGGGAATCACCGGGGTAGGCTTGGCGGCCGGTTCCACCAGTGCGGCATTGCCGTCGAAAACCTGCGAGCAGGAGCCGCAGCGAACGATGCCCCCGCGCAGTTTCAGCTGGTCGGCCGCGACCCGGAAGATCGTACTACAGTGGGGGCATTTAGTGGCGAGCGCCATCAGTCGGGAAACTGCCTTAAGCCAGAGTGCCGGACAGGCACACCCAGCCTTCGTGCTCAGCCCAGACGCTCAGCTTGATGAACGGTGCATAAGCCGCGGCCACTTCTTCCGCCTGGCGCGCCAGCACGCCGGACAGCACCAGGGAACCGCCCGGCGCCACGCGGCCCGACAGCATCGGCGCCATCAGCTTGAGCGGCGAGGACAGGATGTTGGCGACCACGATGTCGAAACGCTGGGCGGCGAACGCCGACTCCGCGAAATCGTCCGGCACGAAGTATTGGATATCGTCCACGCGGTTGCGCAGCGCATTGTCGCGGGCCGACACGATGGCCTGTGGATCGATATCCACACCCGCCACCGTCGTGGCGCCCAGCTTGCGCGCCACCATCGCCAGGATGCCCGAACCGCAGCCGTAATCGAGCACGGTCTTGCCGGGCGCCGGATGGGCTTCCAGCCATTCCATGCACAGCTTGGTGGTCGGGTGCGAACCGGTGCCGAAGGCCAGGCCCGGGTCCAGTTCCAGCACCAGGGCGGACGGATCGGGGGCCTCGTGCCAGCTCGGCACGACCCAGATATTCTTGCCGATATGGATAGGTTCAAACTGCGACTGGGTCAAACGCACCCAGTCGGCGTCCGCCACCTTGCGGGTGGTGAACTTGGGCAGGTGAGCCAGCCCGATCGCGCCGGCGGCAGCCGCCACGATCAGGGCCTGGTCTTCCTCGTCATCGGTCAGCGCGACGACGCGGCTGTGATCCCATGCCGCTTCGGTCGGCTCCATGCCCGGCTCGCCGAACAGGGGTTTTTCGGCGTCGGTGCCTTCATCGGCATCCTCCACCGACACCGACAGCGCGCCCGCGTCCATCAGCGCTTCGGACAGGGCCTCAGCGTGGTCACGGGCGACTTCGATGACGATTTCAGTCCAGCTCATAGATTACTTACCTGCCTTATTTACCTGCTTTAGGCATTTCTGCCAGTCGTTGTTCCAGATAGTGGATGTTGGTGCCACCTTCGATGAAGCGCGCGTCTACCATCAGCTCGCGGTGCAGCGGGATGTTGGTCGAAATGCCTTCCACCACCATTTCCGAGAGGGCGATCTGCATGCGGCGGATGGCTTGCTCGCGGGTCGCGCCGTAGGTGATCAGCTTGCCGATCATCGAATCGTAGTTCGGTGGTACAAAGTAACCCGCATAGGAGTGCGAGTCAACCCGCACGCCCGGGCCACCCGGAGTATGCCATGCCGTGATGCGGCCTGGCGACGGGGTGAACTTGAATGGATCCTCGGCATTGATACGGCACTCGATGGCGTGACCGGACAGCATCACGTCGCGCTGGCGGAAGCGCAGCTTCTCGCCGGAGGCAATGCGGATCTGCTCCTGCACGATGTCGATACCGGTGATCATTTCGGTCACCGGATGCTCCACCTGCACGCGGGTGTTCATTTCGATGAAATAGAACTCGCCGTTCTCATACAGGAATTCGAAGGTGCCGGCACCGCGGTAGCCGATTTTGCGGCAGGCTTCGGCGCAGCGGTCGCCGATCTTTTCGATCAGCTTGCGCGGGATGCCTGGTGCCGGTGCTTCTTCGATCACCTTCTGGTGGCGGCGCTGCATGGAGCAGTCGCGTTCGCCCAGCCATACGGCGTTTCGGTGTTCGTCGGCCAGGATCTGGATTTCCACGTGGCGTGGGTTTTCCAGGAACTTCTCCATATAGACTTCCGGATTGCCGAAGGCGGCGCCGGCTTCCGATTTGGTCATGGTGACCGCGTTCAGCAGGGCCGCTTCGGTATGCACCACGCGCATGCCGCGCCCGCCGCCGCCGCCGGCGGCCTTGATGATCACCGGATAGCCGACCTTGCGGGCGATCTGCACGATGAGTTTCGGGTCATCCGGCAGGGCGCCGTCGGAGCCGGGCACGCAAGGTACGCCGGCCTTGATCATGGCCTGCTTGGCCGACACTTTGTCGCCCATCAAGCGGATCGATTCGGCGCGCGGGCCAATGAAGACGAAGCCGGATTTCTCCACGCGCTCGGCGAAGTCCGCGTTCTCGGACAGGAAGCCGTAACCAGGGTGGATCGCTTCCGCGTCGGTCACTTCGGCCGCGGAAATGATGGCCGGCATATTCAGGTAGGACTGTGCCGAAGGCGCCGGGCCGATGCAGACGGATTCGTCGGCCAGCTTGACGTATTTGGCGTCACGGTCGGCCTCGGAGTGCACGACCACAGTCTTGATGCCCAGTTCGCGGCACGCGCGCTGGATGCGCAGGGCGATTTCACCGCGATTGGCAATAAGGATTTTTTCAAACATGGCAGCTTCTATGTTTGTGTGGGAAAGGGAGGTTGTGCTGGCCGCTGTCATATCGTCGGCGGCCATGGCCCGGCTTTAGCCGATCACAAACAGTGGCTGGCCGAATTCGACCGGTTGGCCGTTCTCGACCAGGATCTGGGTGATGGTGCCGGATTTGTCGGCATCGATCTCGTTCAGCAGCTTCATCGCTTCGATGATGCAGAGGGTGTCGCCTTCCTTCACGGTGGCGCCCACTTCGACGAAGGCAGGGTTGCCAGGGGCGGAAGCGCGATAGAAGGTGCCCACCATTGGCGACTTCACAACGTGGCCGGAGATTTCGGGGGCAGCCGGCGCGGCGGCTGGCGCGGCAACCGGTGCTGCGACAGGGGCGCCAGCAGGGGCGTAATGGGTTGGCGCTTGCGACGGCATCATCACTAGCTGGTTTTGCGGCAGACCGCCGGACTTGACGATGCGAACCTTGCTTTCGCCTTCGGTCACTTCCAGTTCAGCGATGTCCGACTCTGCAACCAGGTCGATCAGCGTCTTCAGCTTGCGTAGATCCATGTTGTTGGCTCCCTTGTTCTATCTATTATGTTGACGGTTTCTGCGATCTCGCCTTATGGGCGCTATCGCGTTAGATGTGTGCAGATCGCGGTAGATTAACTGCTTTTTAAAGCAAAGTCGATGGCGAGACGGTATCCCTCGATACCTAGCCCGCAGATCGTTCCCTGTGCGATTGCGCTGAGATAGGAATGGTGGCGGAACTCCTCCCGCCGATAAATATTCGAAATGTGTACTTCAATAAAAGGCAGCGCCACGCCGGCCAGGGCATCGCGCAGGGCGATGCTGGTGTGGGTGTAGCCTCCCGGATTGATGACAATGAAATCCACGCCCTCGGTGCGGGCTGCGTGGATACGGTCAATCAACGCTCCTTCGTGGTTACTTTGGTAACAGGCGAGCTGGGCGCCGGCTGCCTTGGCTTGCGCCTGCGCTGCCTGTTCCACGTCGGCCAAGGTGCTGGCGCCGTAGGTTGCAGGCTCGCGCGTCCCCAACAAATTCAGGTTGGGGCCATTAAGAAGCAGCAGGTTCCTTGCCATGATTCCCTGACCATTTTCCGCGAAAGTTCCGCATTTTGCCGCCATCTACGAGCATTGGCAAGAGAAAATAGCTTTGCGGAAGCTAATAGAACGGTCGTTCGCCGGCCGTCTTCGGCTAGTTGAAGCCCGCCAGGTCGGCTTTCAGGGCATCGAATTTGAGGCGCGCGAGATAGGTCTTTTTGACCGTACCATCAGCGCCGATAAGGACTGTGAAGGGCAGCCCGCCTTGCGTATTGCCGAACTTGCGCGACAATTCGGTGCCACTCATGCCGGCCACATAGATGGGGTAGGCGACTTTCACTTTTTGTGTGAATTCTGCAATATTGGATGGCGAATCGATACCGATGCCGAGCACCTGGACCTTTTTTCCCAGTTCGGAATTTTGCAATTCAGACAATTCCGGCATCTCTTCCACGCAAGGGCCGCACCAGGATGCCCAGAAGTTCACCAGCAGCGGTTTGCCTTGCCATTTCGATAGCGCTTCCTGTTCGCCTTTTTCGTTTGGCAAGGTTTCTGCCAGCAGGGCGGTGACCGGGTTGCCCGGGCTTGCCACGGCGGCAACGGGGCCGTCCGCGGGTGGGGTGTGCAGGGCAAACCAGGCACCGGCGCCGGTGAAGAGGACGGCGACCGCGCCATACATCAGGATTTTTTTCATTGTTGGGCTGGGTGGGAGCTGTTGGTGAGGATGCTGCGCACTTCGGCGATATCGGCGCGCAGCAGTCTATCGCCGCTTTTCTTTTTCGCGCCGCGCAGGTCGTCCTGTTCGTACAGTTCGACGTGGACGCCGGTGTTCTTCCACATGAAGCTGGCCGTTTCGACATCCTCGAAACGGGGGCCGCGGAAGTGCGGCGATTCGGAGATTTCGATTTGCAGGTTCTTGTTCAGGAGGTAAATCTCGACTTCCTTGGCGCTGTCCACGAACACCTGCAGGTGGATGTCGTCGTGCATGCCGGCGGTACCGGTGAGGACGGAGCCGGTCAGGAAGGGCTGGTACTGTTCCAGCATCTCCATGACCTGCAAGGCCTGGCCGCGCAGCCTGAATAAATGGGCTGGATGGGTGTCTGCATTATATAGAGCGTGGTACAGGCGGACTGCTTCTTCGATCTGCTCGTTATCGGGGAGGACGTCGGTCAAGTCGCGTGCCTGGGCATCGCCCAGGATCTGGCGCGCGGCCTTGCGCTTGGCGCTGCTGTAGTCGGCGCCGTCCTGCGCGATCATGCGTGCGGCGGCGGCGGCGATTTCGGTTTTGACTTCGGTGTTCATGAATGCATCATACCTAAAACCGCAAAGCGGGGTCAGACCGGGTCGCCATCCGGCAAAGGGCCGCCCCCGCTTGACCGGATTTGAATCAGGTAAAATCCGGCTCTTGATTCTTTTCCATCATCACCATGCACATCCACATCCTCGGCATCTGCGGCACTTTCATGGGTGGCCTTGCCGTCCTGGCAAAAGAAGCCGGCCATCGCGTAACGGGTTGCGACGCCAACGTCTACCCCCCGATGAGCACACAGCTGCAGGCCCAGGGGATTGAGCTGATCCAGGGTTTCGGCCCTGAGCAGGTGGAACTGAATCCCGACCTGTATGTGATTGGCAACGTGGTCTCGCGCGGCAATCCGCTGATCGAAGAGATCATGAACCGCAACCTGCCGATGATCTCGGGCCCGCAATGGATCGGCGAGCACATCCTGAAGGATAGATGGGTGCTGTCCGTCGCCGGCACGCACGGCAAGACCACGACCTCGGCCATGGTGGCCTGGATCCTGGAGCATGCCGGCTACGCGCCCGGCTTCCTGATCGGCGGCATCCCGCAGAATTTCGGCATTTCGGCGCGCCTGAGCGGCCCGGGCGCCGACTCCGCGTTCTTCGTCATCGAAGCGGACGAATACGACACCGCCTTCTTCGACAAGCGCAGCAAGTTCGTGCACTACCGCTCGAAGACGGCCATCCTGAACAACCTGGAATACGACCACGCCGACATCTTCCCGGACATCGGCGCCATCGAAACCCAGTTCCACCACCTGGTGCGCACGGTGCCCGGCATCGGCCGCGTGATCGCCAATGCCGATGAGGCCAGCCTGCAGCGCGTGCTGAAACGCGGCTGCTGGAGCGAACAGGAAACCTTCGGCAGCGCCGACGGCGCCGACTGGGCCATGATCGAGCACGCCGACGGCAGCTTCGACGTCGTGTTCCAGGGCGCCACGGCCGCCCGCGTCAACTGGCAGCTGAGCGGCAAACATAACCGCGCCAACGCTCTCGCTGCGATTGCCGCCGCCCGCCACGTGGGGGTGCCGATCGCGGCCGCCGCCGAGGCGCTGGCCAATTTCCAGAGCGTCAAGCGGCGCATGGAAGTGCGCGGCACCGTCAATGGCGTGACCGTGTACGACGATTTCGCCCACCATCCGACCGCGATCGACACCACGGTCGGCGGCCTGCGCCAGAAAATCGGCAATACCGGCCGCATCCTGGCCGTGCTGGAACCGCGCTCCAACACCATGAAGCTGGGCACGATGAAGGATGCGCTGCCCGGCAGCCTGAAACAGGCCGACCTGGTGTTCGGCTTCGGCAGCGAAAAATCGCTGGGCTGGAACCTGGGCGAAGCCTTGTCGCCGATGGGCGCAATCGCCGCGGCCTATGACGACCTGGACGCGATGGTCAACGCGGTTGTGGCTGCGGCCAGGTCGGGCGACCATATTCTTGTGATGAGCAATGGCGGCTTTGGCGGCGTGCACCAGAAACTGCTGGAGGCGCTGCAGTCATGATTTTGTATTTGCATGGCTTCCGTTCCTCGCCGCTGTCGATGAAGGCGCGGCTGACCGGGGAGCGGATGGCGCAGCTTGGCCGCAGTGCGGACTTCATCTGCCCCCAGCTGCCGGCCAGCCCGAAACTGGCGATGGAACTGGCGTTCGGCCTGGTGGCCGGCGTGCCGGCCGCAGCGCTGACCATCGTCGGCTCTTCGCTGGGCGGCTACTACGCCACCTGGATGGCGGAACAACTGGGCTGCCGCGCGGTCGTGCTGAATCCTGCCGTGGTGCCGATGCTCGATCTCGACCAGCATGTCGGCGTCAGCACGGCCTACCACTCCGACCAGCCGTTTGAATTCAAGCGTGAATATATCGAGGAGCTGCGCGCGCTGGCCGTGCCGCGGGTGACCCAGCCTGCACGCTACTTCCTGATTGCCTGCACCGGCGACGAAGTGCTGGACTACCGTGACATGGTGGCGCATTATGCGGGCGCCAAGCAGAAGGTGGTGCCGGGCAGCGACCACGCCATCAGTGAATACGCCGACTACCTCGGGGAAGTGCTGGAATTTTGCGGCATCGCGGGCGACATCCGATGAAAGGTCAATCGCTGCGCCAGGCCAACTGGCACGGTCATCTGCTTGCCACGAACGCCCCGCATCCTTACCGCCGCTGGCTGGCGGGCGGCGGTTCGCTGACCAATAAGCTGAAAGCGCACAGCAGGGCTTTCCGCGTGCAGCTGCTGCACCAGGACACGGCCATCTGCCTGGCGGACGAAGCCAATATCATCGGCTATCACCGCCCCGGCCGCGTCTGGGAGAGGGAAGTCCTGCTGCGGTGTGATAATACGCCTGTCGTCTTTGCCCATACCGTGGTGCCGATGTCGGCGGACGCCTCGGATTGGCCGCTGTTCAGCGCCCTGGGCGAACGCTCGCTCGGCAGTACGCTGTTTGGCGACCCGCGCGTGCGGCGCGGCGAACTGGAATTTGCGCGCTTGCGCGCTTCCCATCCCCTGGCGCGGCGTGCCAGGGCGGCATTGGCGGCTAATGACGCCGCGGTGCCGGAGGAGGTTTTATTGTATGCACGGCGCTGCCTGTACCGGCGCCATGAAGGAACTTTGCTGGTGACCGAGGTCTTTTTGCCCCCGGTGCTCAAGCTTGAACGGAATAATGCGAAATGAATGTATTTTTTGAAGAATCGGGCGATTTCAAGGTCGGCAGCGTGCTGTCGCAGGCGGGCGAAGCCTACCAGGTGGAAATGGCCAGCGGCAAACGCAACAAGGTCAAGACCAAGGATGTGATGCTGCAGTTCGACAAGCCGTCGCCGGCCGAACTGATGGAGCAGGCCAAGGCCATCGCCGCCGATGTCGACCTGGACTTCCTGTGGGAAGTGGCGGGCGAAGAGGAATTCGGTTTCGCCGAGCTGGGCGCCGAGTATTTCGGCCATGCGCCGCAGGCGGCCGAAGCGGCCGGCCTGATCCTGAGCCTGCATGCGGCGCCGATCTATTTCCACAAGAAGGGCCGCGGCCGCTACAAGAAAGCGCCGGAGCAGACCCTGAAGGCGGCCCTGGCCGGCATCGAGAAGAAGAAGCAGCAGGCCGTCATCCAGGGCCAGTATGCCGAGGAGCTGAAGGCCGGCACCCTGCCGGCCTCGATGCAGAACATCGTCAGCCAGCTGCTGTTCAAGCCGGACAAGAACACCATCGAATACAAGGCGCTGGAACAGGCCGCCAATGAGGCACACACCACGCCGGCGCGCCTGATGCTGTCGGCGGGCGGCGTCAAATCGCCGAAAGAGCTGCACATGGCCAAGTTCCTGTTCGAGAACTTCCCGAAAGGGCACGGCTTCCCCGAGCTGCCGGTGCCGGCCGCGCCGGCCGGCCTGCCGCTGGCCGCGGTGGAGGCCTTCTCCATCGACGACGTGACCACCACCGAGATCGACGACGCCTTCTCCGTGGTGCACCAGGCCGATGGCAAGGTGCGCGTGGGCATCCACATCGCCGCGCCGGGCCTGGGCATCAAGCCGGACGACGCCATCGACAAGATCGCGCGCAGCCGCATGTCCACCGTGTACATGCCGGGCGACAAGATCACCATGCTGCCGGACAATATCGTCGAGGCTTTCACGCTGGCCGAAGGCAAGACCTGCCCGGCCCTGTCGCTGTATGCCGTGCTCGATCCGGCCGACTGGAGCGTCGTGTCGACCGAGACCCGGGCCGAGCTGGTCCCGATCGCCAACAACCTGCGCCACAACACGCTGGACGAGCTGGTCAATGAGGAAACCCTGGCCAGCGGCGCCGGCGACTATCCGCGCAAGGCCGAACTGATGTTGCTGTGGGGCTGGGCCCAGCACCTGGAAGCGGGCCGCATGGTCAAGCGCGAAGCGTTCGGCCTGAAGCCGGAGCAGAACAACCGCGTCGACTTCAACTTCTACGTGGAAGACGATGTGGTCACCATTGCGCGCCGCAAGCGCGGCGCGCCGCTGGACAAGATCGTCGCCGAGCTGATGATCTTCGCCAATAGCACCTGGGGCAAGCTGATGCACGAGCATGGCGTGCCGGGCATCTACCGCACGCAAGGGCAGGGCGTGGGCGGCTGGGCCGCCAAGATGCAGGTGCGCATGATGACGCAGGCCGCGCCGCACCAGGGCCTGGGCGTGGACCAGTACGCCTGGTCGACCTCGCCGCTGCGCCGGTATACCGACCTGGTCAACCAGTGGCAGATCCTGGCCTGCGCCTCGCACGGGGTGACCGCGCCGATGGTGGCGCCGTTCAAGCACAAGGATGCCAACCTGTTCGCCATCGTTTCGGCCTTCGACGCGGCCTATGCGGCCTATGGCGATTTCCAGTCGAATATGGAGCGCTACTGGTGCCTGCGCTGGCTGGGCCAGCAGGATGCCAAGGAAGTCGAGGCGGTGGTGCTAAAGGATGAAGTGCTGCGCCTGTCCGAGATTCCGCTGATCGTGCGCATGCCGGGCATGCCGGCTGTTGCGCGCGGGGCGCACGTCAAGCTCGATGTGCTGCGCTGGGACGAAGTCGACCTGGCGATCGAAACCCGCCTGCAGGAAGGCTCGATTACCCTGCCGTCGGAACCAGCGGTAGAACTGGACGAGGAAGAATCGCCTGCCGATCCCGCCCAGCCGACCGAGGTCGACGCGGAAGAGGCGTCGCGCGCCAGCGAAGCGGTGGTGACGGAGCCGGACCCCCAGTAAACCCGGTAAATCGGGTCCGGCCTGCGGGCCGGACCGCTGCGGCGTATCCGCCGTACCGGGTTTGTCGTAGAATTCAGGTTCTCAAAAGCATCATTCCAGATTCCAGCGCGTGAAGTCTTTCAAAGAAAACCAGTTCCTGTTCATTGCCACCGCCGTGTCGGTGGCATTCCACGCCGTTGCGCTGACGGTGCACTTTGTTGCCCCCGCAGCGTTCAAGGTCGAACCCACCGACCCCGGCCTCGAGGTCATCCTGGTCAACGCCAAGCATGCGTCCAAGCCCCTCAAGGCGGATGCGCTGGCGCAGGCCGACCTCGATGGCGGCGGCAATGCCGATGCCGGCCGCGCCAAATCCCCGCTGCCGAATATGGGCCGCATGGAGGATGGCGACAGCATCAAGGCGTCGCAGCGCTACATCCAGGAAATGGAGGAGCGCCAGAAAAACCTGCTGACCCAGCTGAACAAGAGTCCCGTGACGGCGGCGCCTGTGACTGAAAAGAAACAGTCCGAGCCGAACCAGACCGGCACCGACCTGATCGAAACCAGCAAGGCCCTGGCGCGCAATGTGGCGGAAATCACGCAAACCATCGAAGACCAGAACAAGCGGCCAAGGAAGACCTACCTTTCGCCGACCACCAAGGGCGTGGGCTATGCGATGTACTACAAGACCTTCCAGCGCCGCGTGGAAGACATCGGCACCCTGAACTTCCCGCAGAAGAACGGCAAGAAGCTGTATGGCGAACTGGTGCTGAATATCCCGATCTTCATGGATGGCAGCATCTATCTGAAAGAGGGCGGCATCCGCGTCGAAAAGAGTTCCGGCAACCCGGCGCTGGACGAGGCGGCCATCAATATCGTGCGCCGCTCCGCCCCGTTCGGCAGGTTCCCGCCGAATATGCTGTCGCAGGACCGCGATGATCTGTGGGTGATCATCACCACCTTCAAGTTCACGCGCGAAGAGAAACTGGAAGCCAACCTGACCGGCGGCTACTACTGATGGACCGGTACTGCGTCTTCGGCAATCCGATTGCCCACAGCAAATCGCCGGAGATCCATGCCGCCTATGCCCTGCAGACCGGCCAGCAACTGCACTACGAGAAGCAGCTGGCGCCGCTCGATGGCTTTGCCGCCGCCGTCCACGCCTTCATCGCCGCCGGCGGCAAGGGCGCCAATGTGACGGTGCCCTTCAAGCTGGAGGCGCACAAGCTGGCCAGCGCCCTGACCGTGCGCGCCCAGGCTGCCGGCGCCGTGAATACCCTGGTGTTCGGCGCCGACGGCAGCATCACCGGCGATAACACCGATGGCGCCGGCCTGGTGGCCGACATCGTGCAGAACGCCGGCGTGGCGCTAATCGGCAAGCGCGTGCTGCTGCTGGGTGCCGGCGGCGCCGCGCGCGGCGTGGTGCTGCCGATCCTGGAGCACCGTCCGGCCGCCCTGGTGATCGCCAACCGTACCGTCGCCACGGCGGCGGCCCTGGTCGAACAATTCGGCGCACTGGCCGGGCCGGGCGTGCTGAGCGCCTGCGGCTTTGCCGATGCCGCGGAGGCGTTCGATGTTGTCATCAATGCCACCTCCGCCAGCCTGAGCGCCGACCTGCCGCCCGTGCCGGCCGGCGTCTTCGCACCGGGCGCGCTGGCGCTGGACATGATGTATGGCGCCCAGCCCACCGTTTTCCTGCAATTTGCCGCCGGCCACGGCGCCGTACCCCGCGACGGCCTGGGCATGCTGGTCGAGCAAGCCGCCGAAGCCTTCCAGCTCTGGCGCGGTGTGCGCCCGCAGACGGCGCAAGTACTGCAGGCTCTGCGCGCCAAGCTATGAGCAAGAAGCTGAAGTGGTTCCTGATCGTGCCGGTCGCGATCTTCCTTGCCGTGCAGCTGTACTTCTTCGTGCAGATCTGGTGGTGGGTCGACCATAACCCGGGCATGACCGCTTTCATGCGCGAGCAGCAGGCGGCCATGCAGGAAAAGGATCCGAAGGCACGCGTCAAGCAGATGTGGGTGGACTACCAGGCCATCTCGCCCAACCTGAAACGCGCCGTGATCGCCTCTGAAGACGCCAATTTCGCCGAACACGAAGGCGTGGACTGGGAGGCGATGCAGAAGGCCTACGAGCACAACCAGGAAAAGAAGAAGGGCAACAAGGTCCACGGCGGCTCGACCATCACCCAGCAGCTGGCCAAGAACCTGTTCCTCTCCGGCTCGCGCAGCTATCTGCGCAAGGGGCAGGAATTGATCATTACGTATATGCTCGAAATGCTGATGGACAAGCGCCGCATTTTCGAGATTTACCTGAATGTGGCGGAGTTCGGCCAGGGCATCTATGGTGCCGAGGCGGCGGCGCGCCATTACTACCGCATCCCAGCCGCCAAGCTGGGCGCGGAACAGGCGGCGCGGCTGGCCGTGATGCTGCCACGTCCCAAATACTACGATGCCCACCGCGACTCGTCCTACCTGGCGCGGCGCACGGGCATCATCATGCAACGTATGAATTCGGCGGAGTTACCGTGAAAAAATATCAACAAGGCGTCAGTCTGGTCGCGGTGGCGGTCGTCATGGGGCTGCTGGGGGCGGTGGCGGTGTTCGCCCTGATCTCGATGCGGCAGGAGCGCAACCTGTTTTCCGAAGGGTGGAACAAGGTGGGGGCCAAGGCCGCTGCCGTCGCGGCACCGGTGATGGCGGAAGTGGCGCCGGCCGCGCCCATGCGCAAATGTGTCATCAATGGCAAGACCGTGATTTCCAACACCGAGTGCGGCGACACGGGCAAGGTGATCGAGATCCACGATACGCGCGGCATCGAAGCGCCGAAGGAACCGCCCAAGCCGAAAGCGCAGCCGGAAGCCGTGTCGAGCGCCACGGCCCGCGCCATCGAGCGCGCGACGCAATAAATCCGCTGTCTCCGGCGTGAAATATTTGCATCGCCAGGGGTGGCAACGCGCCCCCCTTTGCGGGTACACTTGCGAAGTTTTTTAGAACCCGCGCTCTACACCCCCTGTCCGGCTAAGATTGCCTATGATCAATGTTTTCGTTTTACAAAATGGCCGGCTCAACCAGGTGCCCATTGAGACGCGCGAAGACCTTGAGCAAGCGGCGCCGGTCTGGGTCGACCTGACCGATCCGACAGAAGACGAGCGCGCCTGGGTCAAGTCCATCTATGGCGTGATCCTGCCCGGCGAAGACGAAGTCAAGGACATCGAAGCCTCGGCCCGCTACTACGAGGCGGAAAACGGCGACCTCCACCTGCGTACCGATTTCCTGCTGGAAGAGGATGAAGGTCCGTCGCGCGTGGTCACGGTGGCCTTCATCCTGGCCAAGAAAATGCTGTTCTCGGTCCACACCGACGACTTGCCGGTATTCCGCCTGGTGCGCATGCGCGCCCGTTCGCGTCCCGGCTCGATTGCCGATTACATGGATGTGCTGCTGGACCTGTACGCCACCGACGCCGAGTACTCGGCGGATGCGCTGGAAGGCATCTACCTGAAGCTGGAAGAAGTCTCGGGCCGCGTGCTGCAGGAAGAATTCACCGACCGGGACGCGGCCGATGCCCTGAGCGCCATCGCCCATGAGGAAGACTTGAACGGCCGTATCCGCCGCAATATGATGGACACGCGCCGCGCGGTATCCTTCCTGATGCGCGGCCGCCTGCTGAATTCGGACCAGTTCGAGGAAGCGCGCCAGATCCTGCGCGACATCGAATCGCTGGATGGCCACACATCTTTCCTGTTTGATAAGATCAACTTCCTGATGGATGCCACCGTCGGCTTCATCAACATCAACCAGAATAAGATCATCAAGATCTTCTCGGTGGCGTCGGTCGCCTTCCTGCCGCCGACCCTGATCGCCTCGGTGTACGGCATGAACTTCGATTTCATCCCCGAACTGAAATGGCAGCTTGGTTATCCCTGGGCCTGGGGCCTGATGATCGTCAGCGCTGCCGCCCCGTTGATGTATTTCCGCCGCCGCGGGTGGTTGCGTTGACACTCGGCAACATATTTATTTGCTAAGCTCCATTTGTGCTGGGTAAAATTCTGCCGCAACTCCCGGTTGCGATGAGTTTAATGGCACGAAAGGGCTGAGATGAAATTCCGTTTTGGGCTGGTGGTCGCTGCTGCAGCGGCGCTCCTGGCCGGCTGCGCCAGCGCCCCGCCGCAGGCGCCCGTATCGATGGGCTTCCGGACGTTCGCCACACCGGGCCTGCGTATCGGTGTGGCGATGAGCAAGCTGCCCACGGTCGACACCAGTTTCCCCGGCGCCGCATGGCCGCTGTCGCACGCCGCCGCCGCCGTGGCGAACGCTTCGCTGACGGCCCATACCCGGACTTTGCCGGCTGACGACCTGGCCCGCCTGAAGGGCGACATCGCCCAGGCGCTGAAACGGAAGGGCCAGGTCCCCGTGGTGATCGACGAGCCGATCGCGGTGGAACAGCTGCCGGAAGCGAGCAGCCCGGCGCGCAATGCCGCACGCAGGGATTACACCGCGTTCCAGGCGCGCTACCAGCTCGACAAGCTGCTGGTGCTGGAGCTGACGGAAGTGGGCATCACCCGCCCCTATTCCTCCTACGTGCCGACCGGCGAGCCCAAGGGGATCGTGAGCGGCGTGGTGTACATCGTCAACTTCAAGGACAATTCCTACGACTGGTATTTGCCGGTGTTGGGGCAAAAGAGCGCGCTCGGTAACTGGGATGAGCCGCCGGCGTTCCCCGGCTTGAGCAATGCCTATTTCCAGGCAGTGGAGGAGGCCCGCCAGGCCATCCTGCGGCCGCTGGCGAAATAATGCCACGCCGTCAACTGATTGCGCTGGCCGCGCTGCTGGCTTGCATGCCCATGACAAAATCGGCCGAAACGGCGCCGGGTGATGCCGCCTGGGCGCTGAGTCTGCCCGCCAGGGAAAAAGTGGTCTTCCATGGCCAGGTCAATTTCGACAAGGCGGGGCAGGGGCCCGGCACCATGCTGTACCCGGTGCCCGGGCTGGCTGGCTTTGTCGTTGCCCTGGCGACGCACGCCCTGGTGGTCAACGGCCTGCGGCAAGAAGAGCGCAGCGAGATTGAAAGCGCCGCCGACCGGATCTTGCTGCCGTTCCGCAAGACGCTGGCCACCTTCAACCATGGCGAACTGGCGGAACGGGCGTTCCCGGTGGAGGCGGGCGTGCGCCTGCTGGACGGCGATGCCAGAACGCCGGCGGGCATGCGCATTGCAAGTGCACCGGTTTTCTACATGACGCAGGACCAGAGCGCGCTGATCGTCGACAATACCGTGTCCGTGTTCCAGGCCGGCAGCAAGCGGCCGGTGTATACCAATACGGTGCGGGTCGTCTCGCGCGCCGTGGAAGTTGAAAACGAGGCCATCTACTGGCAACGCAACCGGGGCCAGCGTCTGCGGGAGGCGAGCGCCGCGCTGTTCCGCGAGTCCGTCGAGATCGCGCGTGCCGATGCGTTGGCGCCAATGGCGACGCTTGCCGGCGCCCAGCAGACTTTCCGCTACCTGGAAGGGAAGACGGAAGCGATCGAACGTGCCGAGCCGATCAGCGAGTTCTGCGGCCGTGCCCTGGTCAGGAACTTGCGCGGATGGCTGATGTCGGTCCCGGTCAAGCGCGCGTCGCCCGCACCGGGATGCGACGCTGCCGGGCTGCAGGCGCAGCAATAAAAAGCGCTGCGCCCCGCGCGCCGACGCAGCAAGTACGCAACAGTTTTGTAACCAAAAGGTTCGGTCCCGCCGCAGTCCTGTGGCCGGCCAAACCTGCACGCGTCGTGCCGGTGAGCGAATGTGCTTGTCAATCAACTATTTCAATAGTACCGCGCTTGACACGAACGTATCGGCGTCACATTCTTCCATTTTACAATTCACATTTCGGGAGGGTGCATGGCAGCGGTTGTTTTGTCTCCGTCCTCCCAGGCAATGCTGGCCTTGCGCAGCCAGGTGATTGACGCCTGGTGCCAGGCCGTTAGAGCGACCCTGGGCAAGGCGGGCGCGCTGCCCGATCCCATCCTGCTGAATACCTTGCCGGTCTTCTACGAGCACCTGGCGCGCCTGCTGACGCAGGAGTATTACCAGGCCAGCGGCGTCGACGTGGCGCTGACGGCCCAGGAACACGGCGGCGAACGGGCGCGCCTGAGCGGCTACGACGCTCCCACCCTGATCCGCGAGTACCAGCTGTTCCGGCAGGTGCTGTTCAATAGCCTGCACCAGGCCGGCCTGCAGCTGACCCACGAGCAGCGCGAAGCGATCAGTACCTCGATCGACAGCGCCATCCGCGAAAGCGTGACCGCGTTCGCCCTGATCCAGTCGGCCTTGCGCGAACAGTTCATCGCCGCCCTCACGCATGACTTGCGCACGCCGCTGTCGACGCTCAGCATGGCGGCGCAAGTGATCGAGACGCGGGCCCCGAGCGACGACATCCGCCAGCTGGCCGAGCGCATCGTCGTCAATGCGCAGCGTATCGAGGCGATGACGCGCGACCTGCTCGATAGCATGGTGTTCGAAGGCGGCCAGCGCCTGCCGCTGAATATCGAGGAATTCGACCTGGCGTTGCTGGCGTACGAGGTGGGGCAGCAGGCGCGCGATCGCAGTGGGGTGGAGGTGCGGGTCGAATTCGAGTCCGCCGTCGGCCACTGGTGCCGGACATCGCTGCAGCGCGCGCTGGAAAACCTGCTGGGCAATGCCATCAAATACCGGGCGCCGGGCACGCCGGTGCTGGTGCGGGTGGGCGGCGACGAGTGCCGCGTGCAACTGTCGGTGCATAATGAAGGCGAGCCGATCCCGGCGGAGGAGCTGGAATCGATCTTTCAGGTGTACCGCCGCGCGCGCGTCGGCAAGTCCAGCAAGGACGGCTGGGGCGTCGGCCTGCCGTATGCACGCCGCGTCGCGGAAAGCCACGGCGGCAGCATCATCGTCACCAGTTCGGCCCCGCTGGGCACGACCTTCCTGATCGACATCCCGATGGACGCGCGGCCGTTCGCCAACGCCCCGGTCGCGCCATAGGCTGCTGGATGAAATAGCGCGCTGAGTATAGAATCCCCGGCACCATTATCATTTTGTCCAAAGGGGAGCCGGGTGAAGCGCATCTGGAATCTGCTCGTACGCGTCGGCGCCGCCATGTTCGGCAGCTTGTCCTGGTCTCCTCCGGCATGGATGCACAGCGCCGGGCAGCGCCTTCTGCCGCTGCGCTCCTGGGCCGGGCGCCACCGGCGCGTGCTGGCGGCGCTGGCGGTGCTGATGGTGGCCGGCCTGGCCGCCTACCCCTTGGTCAAGAGCCGCATGCCTTATATCAAGCCGGACAAGCTCGCCTCCAGCGAGGCCGGGGTGCGCATCATTGCGCCGGGCCGCACGGAACTGGAAAACGACGGCCTGCCGCAGGCGCTGCGCATCGAATTCAGCGCTTCCGCCGCGCCCCTGGCGCGGGTCGGGCGCGAGGCGGGCGACATCCAGCTGTCGCCGGCGATCGCCGGCAAGTGGACCTGGAACAGCGACCATGAACTGTCCTTCCAGCCGGCCCAGGACTGGCCGGTGGGACAGACGTTTACGATCCGCTTCGGCGCCAAAGCGCTGGCGCCGCAGGTCAAGGCGAACAAGGAATATGCGTTCGAAACCGCGCGCTTTGCCGTCACCGTCGCCAATGCCGAGTTTTACCAGGACCCGACCCAGTTCAACCTGCGCAAAGGCGTGTTCGAAGTGAAGTTCACGCACCCGGTGGTGCCGGCCGACTTCGAAAAACGCCTGCGCATGGACCTCGATGGCAAGCCGGCCAGGTTCACCCTCACCTACGACAAGTGGAAGGTGGGCGCCACCATCCAGTCCGAGCCGCTTGCCATCCCCCAGGAGACGGCGGCGCTCACCCTGCATATCGAGGCCGGACTGAAGGCCCAGCGCGGCGGCGACGGCACGCCCGAGGAGGTGAGCAAGGCGGTCGCCGTGCCCGGCCTGTTCGGGCTGGAGATCCAGGCGATCGAGACGCAAATCGTCACCGGCCAGAGCGGCGACATGGAAAACGTCCTGCGCATCACCACCGGCATGGCGGTCAATGAGAAGGAGGCGGGGCGCATGGTCAGCGCCTGGGCGCTGCCGGCGGCCACCAATGAGGCCAAGGCCTGGGACGATCCGGCCGACGTCACCGACGCCGTGCTGCAAAAGGCCAAGCGCCTGGCGCTGCCGGCCTTGCCGCAGGAGCGCGACAACACCGAGGTGCACGCCTTCAAGTTCGAGGCCGATCCGGGCAGCTTCATCTTCGTGCGCATCGCCAAGGGGATGAAGTCGGTGGGCGGCTACCAGCTGGGCCAGAAGCGCGAAGCGATCCTGCAGGTAAAGGCTTCCGCGCCCGAATTGTCCATCATGGGCACGGGCGCGCTGCTGGCGCTGAACGGCGAGCGCAAATTGCCGATCATGGTGCGCGATATCCCGGGCGTGAAGATCGAGATCGGCCGCGTGCTGCCGCACCAGCTGCATTTCCTGGCCACGCACGCCGAGGGCAACTACGCCAACCCGCAGTTCTACCGCGGCGTGACGCCGGACAGCCTGACCGAACGGTTCGAGAAGAAGCTGCCCTTGAAGCTGGCGCCCGGCAAGACGCATTTCGAGACCATCGACTTTTCCGAATACCTGAAAACCGAGGGCAGCGAGCGGCGCGGCATTTTCCTGGTCAAGATCCAGGGCTACGACCCCGCCAGCGATGCCGCCGCCGCGCCGCCCAGCCCGCAGCAGGGCGGGGGCGAAGGCGAAGGCGAGGGCGAGGGCCAGGAGCAGTACAGCGGCGACGCGGGTGCGCTGGCGGACAGCCGCCTGATCATGCTGACCGACCTGGGCCTGGTCAGCAAGCGCGCCGTGGACGGCGCGCAGCAGGTCTACGTCCAGTCCATCAGCAGCGGCGCGCCGGTGGCGGGGGCCACGGTCGAAGTCTGGGGGCGCAACGGCCTGATCTTGCACACGCAGGCAAGCGACGCCGGCGGCGTGGTGCGCCTGCCCGACCTGCGCGGCTACACGCGCGAGAAGCAGGCGGTATTGCTGGTGGTGAAGAAGGCGGGGGACACGGCCTTCATGGCGCTCAACCGCAACGACCGCGCGCTCGACATGTCGCGCTTCGACGTCGGCGGCACCCACAGCGGCGGCCTGCCGAACCAGATGCGCGCCTACCTGTTCTCGGACCGCGGCATCTACCGTCCCGGCGACACCATCCAGGCCGGCATCATCGTCAAGAGCGGCGACTGGAGCCAGAACCTGAAGGACTTGCCGGTGGAAGCCGAAGTGGTCGATGCGCGCGGCCAGACCGTGCGGCGCGAAATGCTCAAGCTGGGCCCGGCCGGCATGGCGGAGCTCGCGCACCCCACGCTCGATAGCGCGCCGACCGGCAATTACACGATTTACCTGAATTTGCCGCGCGACGGTGCGCAGGGCGAGCCGGTGCGCCTTGGCGCGACCACCGTCAAGGTGCAGGAATTCCTGCCCGACCGCACCAAGGTCGCGCTCAAGCTGTCGGCCGCTGCCGGCGAGGGCTGGGTCAGCCCGCAGTCGCTGACGGCGCAGATGACTGTGCAGAACCTGTTCGGCACGCCGGCGCCCAACCGCAAGGTGGAGGCGGTGGTGACGCTGACGCCGGCCTACCCGGCCTTCGCTTCCTGGCCCGGTTATAGTTTCTACGACCCGCAGCGCGCCAAGGAGCGCTTCACCGATACCATCGCGGACCAGAAGACCGACGAGCAGGGCGATGTCAGCTTCGACCTCGGGCTGCACCGCTACCAGTCGGCCACCTACCAGCTGCATGTGCTGGCCAGGGCTTTCGAGCCGGAGGGCGGCCGCAGCGTCAGCGCCGAGGTACAGTCCCTGGTCTCCGACGCGCCCTACCTGGTCGGCTACAAGGCCGACGGCGACTTGAATTACATCAGCCGCGGCGCGGCGCGCGGCGTGCACCTGATCGCGATCGATCCGAAGGCGCGCAAGACCGCTGTCGCCGGGCTGACGCTGGAACGCTATGAAAACCGCGTGCTGTCGGTGCTGGTCAAGCAGTCCAACGGCTTGTTCAAGTACGAGTCGCGCGGCAAGGACGTGCTGCTCAAGAGCGAGCCCTTTGCCATCGGGGCCGGTGGTGCGCAACTGGCGCCGGCGACCGATACGCCGGGCAACTTCACCTATGTGCTGAAGAACGCCCAGGGCGCGGCGCTGGCCCAGTTCCGCTACAGCGTGGCTGGCAGCGGCAATGTGACGCGCAGCCTGGACCGCAACGCCGAGTTGCAGCTGACGCTGAACAAGAAGGATTACCAGCCCGGCGAAGAGATCGAGATCAGCGTGCGCGCGCCCTACACCGGGGCCGGCCTGATCACCATCGAGCGCGACAAGGTGTACGCCTCGAAATGGTTCAAGGCCGACCAGAACGCCTCGGTGCAGAAGATCACGCTGCCCAAGGACTATGACGGCAACGGCTATGTGATGGTGCAGTTCACGCGCGCCCCGTCCTCCGACGAGATTTACATGAGTCCCCTGAGCTATGGCGTGGCGCCCTTTGCCACCAGCCTGGAACGGCGCACGACGAAAATCGCGCTGAAGGCGCCGGAGCTGGTCAAGCCCGGGCAGACCGTGCAATTCCACCTCGATGCGCCCAAGCCGGTGCGCGCCGTGGTGTTCGCCGTGGATGAAGGCATCCTGCAGGTGGCGCGCTACCAGGCGCCCAATCCGCTGCAGTACTTCTTCCAGAAGCGCGCCCTGGAAGTGACGACGGCGCAGACGCTGGACCAGATCCTGCCCGAGTTCCGCAAGCTGATGCAGGGGGCCGCGCCGGGCGGCGATGCCGACGGCGAGGCGGGCAAGCATCTGAATCCCTTCAAGCGCAAGCGCGACAAGCCGGTGGCCTACTGGTCGGGCATCGTCGACGTCAAGGGCGGCCGCGATTTCAGCTACACGGTGCCGGACTATTTCAACGGCAGCCTGCGCGTGATGGCGGTGGCGGTGGACGACAGCTCGGCCGCCGCGGCCAGCGCCAGGACCACGGTGCGCGGCGACATCGTGCTGCTGCCCAATGTGCCGGTGGCGCTGACCCCGGGCGACGAGGCCGAGGTGGGGATCGGCGTGGCCAACAATATCAAGGGCTCGGGCAAGGGGGCGCCGGTGGCGCTGACCTTGCAGGTGGCGCCGGCGCTGGAAGTGCTCGGCAAGGCCCAGGTGACGCTGGCCATCAATGAAGGCGGCGAAGCCACGGCGCGCTTCCGCGTGCGCGCCCGCAGCGGCGCCCAGGCGCAGCTGGGATCGGCCGGCGTGGTGTTCAGCGCCCAGTACCAGGAGCGCAAGGCGAAGCTGGCGACCGATCTGTCGGTGCGGCCGGCCTCGGCCCTGGTGACCCTGGTGCAGACGGGCCGCTTCAAGGGCGGCGGCGAGATCGCGACGCAGGGGCAGTTCTATCCGCAGATGCAGCGCAGCGAGCTGTCGGTCTCGGCCACGCCGTGGTCGCTGGCCTCGGGCATGCTGCGCTACCTGCAGGACTACCCCTACGGCTGCACCGAGCAGATGATCAGCCAGATGACGCCGGCAGTGCTGCTGGCCAATCGTCCCGATATCGCCAGGGAGCTGCAGGCGGCGCGGGCCGGCAGCGGCGCGGTACCCGATCCGAAGAAGGCCTTCGAGCGCATGCTCACCGTGCTGCGCGCGCGCCAGACCGGCGACGGCGGCTTCGGCCTGTATGCGCCGGGCGAGTCGGCCCACCCGTTTGCCACCGTGTACGCGGCGCAGCTGCTGCTGGATGCGCGCGAACACAAGATGCCGGTGCCGGAAGACTTGCTGGCGCGTTCGCTGGGCTGGCTGCAGAACTACGCCGCGCAGGGCGGCGGCGAGCGCTACGGCTGGCGCTGGCGTACCCAGGCCGCCTACCTGCTGACGCGCAGCGGGGCGGTGACCACGGCGGCGCTGGTGAACCTGCGCGGCGCCACGCCCAAGGATGCGCGCGGCGCGGCGGCAAGCGAGACCGACCTGGGCAATGCCTACCTGGCGGCCAGCTACCAGATCCTCAAGCAGGACCAGGTGGCGCGCCAGCTGCTCGACCCCTTGTGGAAGGATTTGCTGGCGCGCCTGGCGAAGAAGGATGAATTCAAGAGCTGGGGCTGGTATTACGATTCGCTGGTGCACGACGCCACCCTGGTGACCCTGGTGGCGCGCCATTTCCCGAACCGGCTCAGGGACTTGCCGCCGGAGGCGTTCGAGCGCATGGCCGCCTGGCTCAGCGAAGGCTGGTACAGCAGCCTGTCGGCGGCCGCCGTGGTGACGGCGGTGGACGCCTACAGCAACGCCGCCGCCAGCGGCGCCGCCGGCGCCATCACGGCCAGGGCGGTCGACCGCCAGGGCAAGGAAAAGGCGCTGGAACTGGGCGCCCTGAACGTGATCGCCAGGACGGCGGTGCCGGCCGATGCCGCCAGGCTGAAGATCGGCAGCAGCGGCGGCCTGCCCTTGTACTATGCGCTGGCGGAAACCGGCTTTGAGCGCAACGTCCCTGCCACGGCGGCCTCCAACGGCATCGAGATCATCCGCGAATTCGTCGACGCCGCCGGCAAGCCCCTGGCCGAAGCCACGCTGGGCGACGAGGTGACAGTGCGGGTGCGCGTGCGCGCCGTCGGCCGCAGCGAAGTGCAGCAGGTGGCGCTGGTGGACGTGCTGCCGGGCGGTCTGGAGCCGGTCCTGAGCAGCCCCTCGGAGGAAGACTCCGACGCGCCGCTGTGGCAGCGCCGGGTCGGCACCAAGGGCTGGAGCTGGAATGTCGATTACGTCGATCTGCGCGAAGACCGCGTCATCATCTTCGGCAATGTGGGCAGCCACCAGACCGAAATCACCTACAAGGTGCGCGCCACCAATGTCGGCGAGTTCGTGGTGCCGGGCGCCTACGGCGAGGCGATGTACGAGCGCAAGGTGTTCGGCCGCTCGGCCGGCTCGAAGCTCGTGATACGGGACCGTCAATAATGCTGCCGGGCCTGCGCACCCTGGCCGGCCGCTGGCGCGGGATGGCCGGTCTGGCCGGCCTGGCCGCCGTCGCTGCGCTGGCCCTGCTGCTGGTGCGCGCCTGGCCGCACGCGCCTTTGCTGGCGGGCCAGGCCTGGTCGCACGCCGTGCAGGCCAGCGGCGGCGAGCTGCTGCGCCTGACGCTGGCGGCGGACGAGCAGTTCCGCCTGCCGCTGCGGCTCGATGAGATGCCGGCGGCGCTGCCCGAATCGGTGCTGCTGTACGAAGACCGCTGGTTCTACTGGCACCCCGGCGTCAATCCGCTGGCGCTGCTGCGCAGTGCCTGGGCCAGCGCCACCGGTGCGCGCCGCCAGGGCGGCTCCACCATCAGCATGCAGCTGGCGCGCCGCCTGTACCGCATCGACAGCCGCAGCGTGGGCGGCAAGCTGCGCCAGGCCGCCGCCGCGCTCTGGCTCGAAGCGCGCTACGGCAAGCGCGAGATCCTGGAAGCCTATCTCAACCTCGCGCCCTACGGCGGCAATGTGGAAGGGGTCGGGGCGGCCAGCCTGGTCTACTTCCGCAAGAGCGCCGCCAGGCTGGTGCTGCCGGAAATCCTGGCGCTGGCGGTGATTCCGCAGAACCCGCGCCAGCGGCTGGCCGGTGCCGCGGCGCCGCAAGCGTTGCACGCCGCCCGCGCGCGCCTGTGGCAGCGCTGGCAGGCGCGCCATCCGGACGACCGCCGCTGGCAGGCCGACATGCAACTGGCCCTGCGCACCGAAGGCCGGGCCACCCTGCCTTTCCTGGCGCCGCACCTGGTCGACCTGCTGCTGCATGCCCAGCAGCAGGCAATGGAGACGCAAGGGGTCATCGATTCCAGCCTGGATCTGCGCGTCCAGCGCGTGCTGGAGCGCGTGATCGGCGGCTACCTGCGAACGCGGGCGGACAGCGGCGTGGTCAATGCCAGCGCCATGCTGGTCGACACCGCGACCATGCAGGTGCGGGCGCTGGTGGGCTCGGCCGACTACGGCAACGCGGCGATCGCCGGCCAGGTCAACGGCACGCTGGGGCGGCGCTCGCCCGGCTCGACCCTCAAGCCCTTCATCTACGGCCTGGCGCTGGACCAGGGCCTGCTGCATCCGAAAACCGTGCTGCGCGATACGCCCTCCGCCTTCGGCGCCTTCACGCCGGAGAATTTCGACGGCCGCTTCGCCGGCCCGCTGACGGCGGAAGACGCGTTGATCCGCAGCCGCAATGTGCCGGCCGTCGCCGTGGCGGCCCGGCTCGCGCGCCCCGACTTGTACGACTTCCTGCAGCAGGCCGGCGTGGCCCATCTGGACAGCCGCGAACACTATGGCCTGGCCCTGGTGCTGGGCGGCGGCGAGGTCTCGATGGAGGAGCTGGTGCAGATGTATGCCATGCTGGCCAACGGCGGGCAGTGGCGCCCGCTGACCTACCGCGGCACGGCGGCGCCGGCCCAGCAGCGCCCCCTGCTCAGCGAGGAGGCGGCCTATATCACGCTCGCGATGCTGCGCCGCAATCCCCGCCCCGACACGGCGGCGCCGGGCCAGCCGGCCATCGCCTGGAAGACCGGCACCTCCTGGGGCTTCCGCGACGCCTGGACGGCGGGCGTGTTTGGCCGCTACGCGCTGGCGGTCTGGCTTGGCAATTTCGACGGCGCCGGCAACCCGGCCCTGGTCGGCGTCGACATGGCCGCGCCGCTGTTCCTGCGCATTGTCGACGCCCTGCGCGCGGAGCGCCTCGACCCCGGCCCCGTGCCGCGCGAACTGCCGCCCGACCTGCGCCTGGTGGAAGTATGCGCCGCCAGCGGCGACCTGCCGGACCAGGCCTGCCCGCGCCTGGTGCAATCCTGGTTCATCGCCGGCAAATCGCCGATCAAGCGCAGCACGCTGCACCGCCAGGTCTGGATCGACCAGGACAAGGGCACGCTGGCCTGCCGGCCGGGGCCGAACACGGTGGCTAAAACGGTCGAAGCCTGGGGGTCGGACGTGCAGCAGCTGATGCGCCAGGCCGGGCTGCCCCTGCGCGACAGCGGCGCCTGCGGCGAGACCGGCGGCGACAGCGCGCCGCGCATCCTGCAGCCGCTGCGCGGGGTGCGCCATATCGTCCGGACGGCGCACCCGGAGCCGATCCTGCTGGTGGCGCAGGCGGCCGGCGGGGTGCGTAAACTGTTCTGGTTTGTCGACGGCGCCCTGGTGGGGCGCGCCGCGCCTGGCGCGGCGCTGGCCTGGCAGCCGTCCGGGCCCGGCCACCATACGGTGCGGGTGGCCGACGGCGACGGCCGCGCCGATGCGCGCGACATCGATATCGACCTGGTGCCCTAGCTCCGTCGCTTCGAGATAGAAGCTAAAAGCTAGCAGCCGGGGCTTCTTATGTGAGCGTCGCGAAGACTTTTTTCGCGGCGGCGATGGTGGCGTCGATCACCTCGTCGCTATGCTGGGCGCTGACGAAACCGGCCTCGAAGGCGGCCGGCGCGAAGTACACGCCTTCATCCAGCATCTGGTGGAAGAAGCGGTTGAACTTCTCGCGGTCGCCGGCCATCATTTCAGCGTAGTTGTTGGGCGGATTGGCGCTGAAATAGAGGCCGAACATGCCGCCTTCGGCGTCGGCGCAGAAGGTCACGCCGGCCTCCCTGGCGGCGGCGGTCAGGCCGTCGGCCAGGCGGCGCGCGCTGCGGGCCAGGCCTTCGTAGAAGCCGGGCTGCTGGATCAGCTTCAAGGTGGCCATGCCGGCCGCCACGGCGACCGGGTTGCCGGACAGGGTGCCGGCCTGGTACACGGCGCCCACCGGCGACATGTGCGACATCAGCGCTTTCGAGCCGCCGAAGGCCGCCACCGGCAGGCCGCCGCCGATCACCTTGCCCAGCGCGGTCAGGTCCGGCTTGATGCCGTACAGCTCCTGGGCGCCGCCCAGGCCGACACGGAAGCCGCACATGACTTCATCGAAGATCAGGATGGCGCCGTGCGCGGTGCACAGCTCGCGCAGCGCGCCCAGGAAGGCCGGCGTGCCCTTGATCAGGTTCATATTGCCGGCCACCGGTTCCACGATGACGCAGGCGATCTCGGCGCCGTATTCGGCGAAGGCGGCGCGGATGGCGTCCACATTGTTGTAGTCCAGCACCAGGGTGTGCTTGACGAAATCTTCCGGCACGCCGGCCGACGTCGGGTTGCCGAAGGTGAGCAGGCCGCTGCCGGCTTTCACCAGCAGGGAGTCGGCGTGGCCGTGGTAGCAGCCTTCGAACTTGACGATCTTGTCGCGGCCGGTGGCGCCGCGCGCCAGGCGCAGGGCGCTCATGGTCGCTTCCGTGCCGGAGGAAACCAGGCGCACCTGTTCGATCGAGGGCAGCAGGCGGCAGATTTCCTCGGCCATCTCGATTTCCGCTTCGGTCGGGGCGCCGAAGGACAGGCCGCGCGTGGCCGCCTGCTGCACCGCCTGCACCACGTCGGGGTGGGCGTGGCCGACGATGGCCGGGCCCCAGGAGCCGATGTAGTCGATATAGCGCTTGCCGTCCGCATCCCAGAAGTAGGGGCCTGCGGCACGGGTGATGAAGCGCGGCGTGCCGCCCACCGAACGGAAGGCGCGCACCGGCGAGTTGACGCCGCCCGGGGTGGATTGCTGGGCGCGTTCGAACAGGCTGTCGTTTTTCGAAGTAGTCATGGTTGGAAGAAGCGATTGGGGACGAAGCGGCCCATGCCGTAGCGCTGGGCATGGAGCAGGGACAGGTAGGTGTAGTGTTCGGCGCGCTCCACCGCGTCCGGCACGGTCATGCCGTGCGCCAGGTAGCCGGCGATGGCAGCCGACAAGGTGCCGCCGGCGCCGACGAAAGGCCCCGGCAGGTGCTGCCACTTGTCATGGCGCAGCACCCCCTCGCCGCTGTACAGGGTGTTGGCGCGCTGGCCGCCGCCGGCGTTGGTGCCCGTCACCAGCACATATTCGCAGCCGAGGGCGATCAGGTGCTCGGCGTCGTCGGCCATGGTTTCGCCGTTGCCCAGTTCGCGCCAGGTTTCGGCCAGGCGCGCCAGCTCCACTTCGGACAGCATCAGCAAGGTGCCCTGCGGCACCAGCAACTGGCGCAGCACGGTCAGGAATTCTTCCGGGTCGTCTTCGTCGCCCGGCGCCGGCAGCTGGCTGCCGAAGGGGTCGAGCACGAGCGGCGCGTCAGGGTAGTCGGAAACGATTTCGGCCAGGGTGGAGACGTGCTCCAGGTGGTCCAGGGCGCCGATCTTGAAGGCTTGCACCGGCACGTCTTCCAGCACCATGCGGGCCTGGTCGGCCACCCAGTCGGGATCGACATGCTGCTGCTCTTCGACGCGCGCGCTGTCGCCCACCAGCAGGGCGGTGGTGGCGGTCAGGCCGTGGCAGCCCAGGGCGTGGAAGACGGCCAGGTCGGCATGCACGCCGACCGCGCCGACCGGGTCGGCGACGCCAAAGGTCAGGATCAAGGGAGATGTTTGGTTTTGCACGGCGGGTAGATTAAGATACCTAATTCAGCATTTTACTTTATTAGAGGGTGACTCAACGTGAGCAGCATTGAACCAAGCCAGGAATTCCAAAGCTGGATGTGCCTGATCTGCGGCTGGATTTATGACGAAGCCGCCGGCTTGCCGGAAGAAGGCATCGCCCCAGGCACCCGCTGGGCCGATGTACCGATGAACTGGACCTGTCCGGAGTGCGGCGCCCGCAAGGATGATTTCGAAATGGTAGCAATCTGATAGCAAACAATGGCAGGCGGCTATTACATCCCATGCAATTGAGTTAATTTCCGCTCAATTAATGTTTCCAAGTAGTTAAATAAATAAGTGTTTCTTTTCAGCAGCAGGTTGAGCCACAGACCTGCGCCCTGTGCTATCGTAGCGGTACTATAGGGTGATTACATTTGAAATGACGACTACACCACAAGGAACCGGACTGAAAATCATGGTGATTGACGATAGCAGCACCATTCGTCGGTCGGCCGAAATTTTCCTGACCCAAGCGGGTTACCAGGTGGTATTGGCCGAGGATGGCTTCGATGCGCTGGCCAAGATCAACGACCAGCAGCCGGCGCTGATCTTCTGCGATATCCTGATGCCGCGCCTGGATGGCTACCAGACTTGCGCCCTGATCAAGAAGAGCGCCAAGTTCCACACCACGCCGGTGCTGATGCTCTCCTCCAAGGATGGCCTGTTTGACCGCGCGCGCGGTGCCATGGTCGGTTCGGCCGCCTACCTGACCAAACCCTTTACCAAAGACAGTCTGTTGGCAGCGGTGCGCGAGCACACCGCTGCCAGCGCGTGAAAACATCGTATTACAGAGGCATAGCATGGCAATTCAACGAATCCTGATCGTAGACGACTCGCCTACCGAGCGCTACTACCTGACCGATATCCTGGTGCGCAGCGGGTTTACCGTTTCCACCGCAGAAAACGGCGAAGAAGCCTTCGCCAAGATCAAGGCGGACAAGCCGCAACTGATCCTGATGGATGTGGTGATGCCTGGCCAGAACGGCTTCCAGGTCACCCGCGCCATCGCCAAGGATCCGGAGCTGCAGGACGTGCCGGTGATCATCTGCTCGTCCAAAAACCAGGAAACAGACCGCATCTGGGGCATCCGCCAGGGCGCCAAGGATTACCTGGTGAAGCCAGTCGACGCGGCCGAGCTGTTGGCCAAGATCGCGGCGCTCGGTTAACCGATGGCGACCGATCAGCAGGCGCCGACGGGCGCAGAACGCCGCAGCCGCTTGCGGCAGTACCAAGTCACGTTGCTGGAGCGCATGCAGGCCGCCAGGGCCGGCACGGGCAATGCCGGCCGCGAGCTGGGCGTGCTGCTGGGCGGCCGCCGCTGCCTGCTGGATCTGACGCAGGTGGGTGAAATCGTGCCTTTCCAGTCGGTGACGGCGGTGCCGTTGTCGCAGGACTGGTACCGCGGACTGGCGAACATCCGCGGCAACCTGGTCGGGGTGGTAGACCTGGCGCGCTACTTGGGCGATGCCGGCACGCCGCCGGGCCCGGACAGCCGCCTGATAACGTTTGCGACGCATCTGGGCTTCAATTGCGCAATCCTGGTCGGCCGCGTGCTGGGCCTGCGCAACCTGGATGAGATGGCTGAGCAGCCATCGGACAGCGGGCAGCCTGCCTGGGGCGGCCAGCAATTCCAAGACCGCGAAACGCAGCAATGGACCAGGTTGGACCTGGCCGAGCTGGTGCGTGATGCACGGTTCCTGCAAATCGGCCTGTAATTCGCGTACCGCCAACCGGGCGGGCGCCACCAAATCGAAAGTTATCGGGGGATGTAGTAATGGCATTTAAATTGTTCTCGCGCTCCGCGCCAGAGGCTAGCGTCGAGCTGGCTTCCAATTCGGAGTTTTCCAGTTTCACCAATTCGGCCTACGAAGGCACGCCTGCCAATGAAACGGCCGCCGAGCCGGTCACGGCCGATTTCACCGCTGGCGAAGCGTCGCCGGAGGGCGCGCGCGGCCTCGGCCTGATGCAGCGCCTGGGCCTGAGCAGCGTCGGCGAAGCGGCGGCCAACGTCAAGCTGCCGCTGATCGGCCACCTGCCGAGCGCGCGCCAGCTGAGCGTGCTGTCCACCACCCTGGGTGTGTCGATTCTGCTGTCGGTGGTGTTCGTGGCATGGAACGCGTACAACAGCGGCGTGGCCTCGACCCGTACCCAGATCGCCTCGGACGTGCTGATGCACTCCCAGCGTATCGGTAAGGCGGCGCCAAACGCGATTAAGGGCAATAAGGATGCCACCGTCCAGCTGGAAGACAGCCGTAGCGAACTGAACCGCGCCCTGCTGGCCCTGGCCGAGGGCGGCCGCTACGCCGGCCACTCGGTGCTGTCGGCGCCGGGCAATGTGCTGCCGGTACTGAACGAGGCGCGCAAGAAGTGGACCGCGTCCGACAAGGCCGCGGCCACCATCGCCAAATACAAGTGGGACTTGGCCGGTCTGGACGAGACCTTGCAGAAACTGAACGCCATGTCGCCGGACCTGCTGTCGCTGACCGAGGAAGTCGCGGGCGCGCGCCTGAAGCAGGGCGGCAGCGCCAAGGAACTGGCGGCGCTGGGCAAGCTGGGCATGCTGACCCAGCGGATGAGCCGTAGCGCCTCGGCCTTCCTGACCGAAGGCGGCGTGTCCTCCTCCGAAACCGCGTTCCAGCTGGGACGCGACGCCACCGTGTTCCGCCAGACCGTGGAAGGCTTCCTGGGCGGCAGCGATACGCTCGGCCTGCCGGCCGTGAAGGACGGCGAAACGCGTGAAAACCTGCAAGCGCTGAAAAAGGGCTTCGAGGACTACGACAAGCTGGTCAAGTTCATTCTGGACCGTCTGGAAAAATTCTCCGCCGCCAAGAGCGCGGAACGACTGCTGTTCGCCGAAAACGAACAAGTGCGTGCCAGCTTCGCGACCCTGCAGACCAAGCTGCGCGAGCAGCAGGACTCGCTGGGCGTGGCGTTCTGGCTGATGGTGGTGGGCCTGGTGCTGACCCTGCTCTCCGCCGCGGCGATCGGCCGCGTGCTGCTGCTCGATTCCCAGAACCGGGGCCGCGCTTCCGAGC
This sequence comes from Pseudoduganella violaceinigra DSM 15887, assembly GCF_000425385.1. Classification (GTDB taxonomy): domain Bacteria; phylum Pseudomonadota; class Gammaproteobacteria; order Burkholderiales; family Burkholderiaceae_D; genus Rugamonas; species Rugamonas violaceinigra. The sequence goes on from NZ_KE384359.1 coordinate 108,623, forward strand.
GCCGCCGCCAGGAAGCGGAAGCGATGCGTCTGAAGGCGCAGCAGCAGGAAGAGGAAACCAAGGCCATTAACGAGCAGAACCAGGCCGCAATTTTGCGCCTGATGAACGAACTGCAAGAAGTGGCGGACGGTGACTTGACCGTGCAGGCCACCGTGTCGGAAGACATTACCGGTGCGATTGCCGACTCGGTGAACTATACCGTGGAAGAGCTGCGCGGCCTGGTGGGCCGTGTGACGGTGACGGCGGAGCAGGTGACGTCCGCGTCGACCCACGCGCAAGGCATTTCCAATGACCTGCTGAGCGCATCGGCGGCACAGTCGAAGGAAATTCAGGAAGCATCCAACACCGTTGTGAAGATGGCCAACGAGATTACCGACGTGTCGCGTAGCGCGGCCGAATCGGCGGACGTTGCGCGTCAGTCGGTTAATGCGGCGCGCCAGGGCGCGACGGCGGTGCAGAACGCGATCAAGGGTATGGACGAGATCCGCGAACAGATCCAGGAAACCTCGAAGCGCATTAAGCGACTGGGTGAATCCTCGCAGGAGATTGGTGAAATTACCGAGCTGATTTCCGACATTACCGAACAGACCAACGTGCTGGCGCTGAACGCGGCGATCCAGGCGGCCTCGGCGGGTGAAGCCGGCCGCGGCTTCTCGGTGGTTGCGGAAGAGGTGCAGCGACTGGCGGAACGTTCCGCGGAAGCGGCCAAGCAGATCGGTGCGCTGGTGAAGACCATTCAGACCGACACCCACGACGCGGTGGCCGCTATGGAAAAATCGACCCAGGGTGTGGTGGAAGGTGCCAAACTGTCCGACGCGGCCGGTTCCGCACTGCAGGACATTTCCCAGGTTTCGGACCGTCTGGCGGAGCTGATTCAGGGCATTTCCTACGCGACCGGTACGCAGGCGACGTCGGCGAACGGCGTGGCGCATAACATGCAGCACATCCTGCAGGTGACCCAGCAAACCCAGGAAGGTACCCAGCAAACCGCAATCTCGGTGCGCAAACTGACCTCCCTGGCGCAGGAGTTGAAGAACTCCGTGTCGCGATTCCGTGTTGGCGCCTGATTAGTGCTCCAAGTTGTCTGCTTAATTTATTGAATCTATGAGCAAACCTGATCTTTCGTTCACCGCTTTGCCGCAATACGATACCGGACCGCTGTCCTGGGTCATGGGTGAAATCCGCGAAGCGCTGGCCCGTTCCCGCACCGCCTTGTTTGAAGCCGGCGGTCGTGATCCGGAAGATCAGACCACCGCGCTGATGCACGCCAAGACCCACCTGCACCAGGCGCACGGCGCCCTGCAGATGGTCGACGTGGACGGTGTGGCGCTGCTGACGCAACTGGCGGAAGTGGTGCTGGACCGCATGCGCGACGGCACCCTGAAATGCACGCCGGACCATGTCCAGCTGCTGGCCAATATGTACCAGGCGCTGGTGGAGTTCCTGGAGGAGCTGCTGGCCGGTGCGCCGTTCCAGCCGGTCCGCCTGTTCCCGTTCTTCCGCGACATCCAGGACCTGCTGGGCATCGACCGGGTGCACCCGGCCGACCTGTTCTTCCCGGACGTGTCGCACGTGCCGGAACTGCCGGCCGCCATGCCTACGGCCGGGCTGCCGGCCGGAGAGCCGGACTACAAGGCCCTGCGCCAGCGTTTCGAGCGCGCCCTGCTGCCTTACCTGAAAGCGGCTGACGCCGGCAGCCAGGCGATCCACGCGGCGGCGCTGCAGGCAGCCATCACCGACGTCGCCGACCAGCAGCGCGACTATAAGGCGCGGGTATTCTGGCGCGCCATGCAGGCCTTCGCCGAGCTGGTGGTGGGCGGCCAGCAGGAAAGCAACCGCTACGTCAAGCAGTTGTTCGGCCTGATCAACCTGCAGCTGCGCCGCCTGTCGGCCGGCTCGCCGGATTTGCCGGACAATGTGCTGCGCGAAGCGCTGTTCTTCATCGCTTCGGCCGAGCCGGAAACCATGCCGCCGCTGGCGCGCCAGCTGCGTGCCGGCTATGCGCTGGAAGGCATGGTGCCGCATGATTTCGAGACGCGCCGCTACGGCCGCATCGACGACCATTCGCTGGCCTCCGCGCGCGACGGCATCGCCCACGCGCGCGCCGTCTGGCAGCGCATGGAGCAGAGCGAAAACAATGCGGACCTGGAGAATGACTTCGGCCAATCTTTGGCCAAGGTCGCCGCCGCCAGCGAAATGCTGGGACTGGGCGCCCTGGCGGCGCTGCTGCGCCAGCTGGCCGATACCGCGCGCAATACCGCCGGCGCGCGCCGCAGCGAAGCGCTGGGCCTGGAAATGGTGACGGCGCTGCTGTTCGCCGAACACGGCATTGCCCAGATCCGCCACCTGCCGGACGATTTCAATGCCCACGCCGATACCATCGCCGCGCGCCTGCAAGCCTTGCAGGCCGGCGGCGCCGTGCCGCAGCCGGCACAGTGGCAGGGCAGCCTGGCGCGCCAGCTGCACGAAGAGGACACCATCGTCGCCCTGGCCCAGGAAATGAAGACCGGCCTGCGCCAGATCGAGAAGGTGCTGGACGAGTATTACAACGACCCGGCGCACCGCGCCGAACTGGCCGACCTGGACAAGGTGCTGCACCAGCTGCACGGCGCCTGCGCCATCCTGGACCAGGACGACGCCATGAACGCCGCGGCCCACGTGCGCATCGAGATCGGCCGCCTGGCTTCCACCCAGTCCGATTCCGCGCATGAAGCCAAGTCACTGGACGAAATCGCGCAGAACGTCGGCGCGCTGGGCTTCTTCGTCGACATGCTGGCCCAGAATCCGGATGGTGCGCGCGAGCGCTTCACCTTCGACCCGGAGCACGGCACCTTCCGTGCGGTTCCATTCAAGAAGATCTCCGGTCCCGAATCGATCCCGGTGCTGGAAGAAGCACTGCCGGAGCCGGAAGCGGCACCCGAGCCGGTGCTGACCGCGCCCGTGCCCGAAGCCGGCGCCGCCGGCGACGAGCAGGTCGAAGCCGAACTGCTGGAAATCTTCATCGGCGAAGCCCAGGAAGTGCTGGCCTTCGTGCGCGAAACCCTGGCACGCCCGCACGCAGAAATCTCCAGCCTGGATACGCTGACCATGCTGCGCCGCTCGTTCCACACGCTGAAGGGCAGCAGCCGCATGGTGGGCCTGAACCGCTTCGGCGATGCCGGCCATGCGATCGAAAAGGTGATGAACATGTGGCTGGCGGAAGAGCGCCGCGCCAATGAGCACTTGTTCGGCCTGCTCGGCTACGCCAGCGAGGAAATGTCGGTCTGGGTCGACGAACTGGCCAGCACCGGTACGTCGGCGCGCCAGGAGCAGCCGATCATCGATGCCGCCACGCGCGTGCAGGATGGCGGCGCCTTCGAGCGCCCTGCCGCCGTTGCGCCTGCCGCCGCCGAACCGCCGGCCGCTGTCGCGCCGCCGGCCGTGGAACCGGTCGCCGAAGCGCCCGCCGCCGTCGAGGAAATCATTGTTGCCAGCGTGCCGGCCGAGGCCGACGCCGCATTCGACTTCGACCTGCCGGGCATCGAGGAAGCCAGCGCCGATGCGCTGGCCGTGGCCGAAGTCGATTTCGCCGACCTGGACCTGCCAGTCGCCCCAAGCGCCGAGCTGCCCTTGCTCGACGCGCTGGAAACGGCACCGGCCGCCGAACTGAATCTGGCCCCGGTGGACGAGGTGGAACCGGCAGCGCGTGCCACCAACGTCATTGATTTCCCGAGCGCCACCGCGCCTGCCGCGCCAGAGCTGCCGGCCGAAGACAATATGAAGTTCGTCGGTGGCCTGGCGATCCCGCTGCCGCTGTACAACATCTACATGGCGGAGACCGATGAACTGGTCCGCCTGCTGTCGCGCGATTTTGGCGAATGGCGCCACGAACAACGTCCGGTCAATCCGGAAGGGCTGCAAGCGGTGCACACCTTGACCGGCACCTCCGGTACGGTGGGCTTCAAGCCGCTGCGCGAGCTGTCCTATGCGCTGGAAACCACGCTGCAGCAGCTGCAGCCGCCGGCGCCGCACCTGGACGCCTCCCAGCACGACCTGTTCGACTTTGCGATCGAGCGCGTGCGCCAGATGCTGCAAAGCTTCGCCACCGGCGAACTGCCGCCGGACCAGCCGGAGCTGATCGAAGCGCTGCACAAGCTGCGCGACGTACTGGCGCATCCGCCGGAAACCAGCCATGCGCTGGACCAGCGTCTGGAAGAAATCGTCGCGCAACCGGAAGCGGGGCAGCTGGAAGCGCGCCTCGACAACCTGTTCAGCGATACCTATCACAGCCTGGTCGCCGAGCCACCGGCCGAGCCGGCGCATGCCGCCGCGCCGCAGCCGGAAGTGGTGGCCCAGGACGGCAACATCGACAACCTGTTCGAAGCGGCTTTCGATGACGCATTGGACCTGCCGGAACTGACGCTGGCCGCCCCTGCCGCCGAACCGCTGCACCTGGTGCCGCCGGTCGCTGCCGAGGCCGCACCTGCGACCGAAGAAGAAATCCTGGCGTTCATCCCGGCTCTGCCTGAACCGGAGATCGAAGCGATCGCACCGGCCGCCGTTGAACCGGAAATCGAAGCCTTTGCCCCGGCTGCTGTTGAACCGGAAATTGAAGCCTTCGTTCCGGCCGCCGTTGAACCGGAAATTGAAGCCTTCGTCCCTGTTGCCGTCGAACCGGAAATTGAAGCCTTCGCTCCGGCCGCTGTTGAACCGGAAATCGAAGCCTTCGCTCCGGCTGC
>NZ_KE384359.1:113405-332351 GCF_000425385.1 Pseudoduganella violaceinigra DSM 15887
GTTGAACCGGAAATCGAAGCCTTCGCTCCGGCTGCTGTTGAACCGGAAATCGAAGCATTCGCCCCGGCCGTCGTTGAACCGGAAATCGAAGCGTTCGTTCCAGCTGCTGTTGAACCGGGAATCGAAGCCGTCGTTCCCACCGCGCCTGAATCTGAAATCGAAGCGATCGCGCCGGCCATCGCCGAAGTCGCAGTGGAGGCCGCAGCGCCTGTGGCCGCGGAAGAAGCCCTTGCACTGCAGGCTGAAACCGAGGCCGCAACTGCGGAAGCGGCGCTCGAAGTGGACGCCATCGACGCCACTGCATTGTCCGCGGGCGAGGCGATCGTGGATGATGCGGTCGACCTCGATCACGCATCGCCTGCCGAAGTGCAGGTCGTCGAACTGAAGGAAAGCCCGCACCTGCTGGGCGCCAGCACCGCCGACGTGCAGGACGAGCTTGACCCCGACCTGCTGCCGGTGTTCCTGGAAGAGGGCGCCGACTTGCTGCCGCAGATTGGCGAGACCCTGCGTGCCTGGCACGCCAAGCCGACCGATTTCAGCCATGCCCATAGCCTGCAGCGCGTGCTGCACACCGTGAAGGGCAGCGCCCGTATGGCCGGTGCAATGCGCCTTGGCCAGCACGCCCACGAAATCGAAACGCACATTGAAAACATGGTGCACGCGGGCAGCGCGTCGCAGCACTCGTTCGACGAACTGATGGCGCACTATGACCACGCGCTGCTGCTGTTCGAACAACTGCAAAACCCTGAAGCCTATGCCGCTGCCATGGCCGCTGCGCAAGCCGCTGCCGCCGCGCCGGTAGCGGGCGGCGCAGCTGCCGCTGCAGTTCCGGTCACCCAGGAAGGCGGCGCCACGCCGACCCTGGCCGCCCTGGCTGCGCGCCTGGCCGGCACCGCCGGCAAAGCCCGCGCGGGCGACGACGCCGAAGGCGGCGCCAAGGCCGCACCGCTGGTGCGTGTCCGCGCCGACATCCTGGACCGCCTGGTGAACCAGGCCGGTGAAGTGTCGATCACCCGTTCGCGCCTGGAAAATGAAGTGGGTTCGCTGCGTACCTCGCTGTCCGACTTCCAGGAAAACTTGAACCGCCTGCGCCGCCAGCTGCGTGAGGTGGAGATGCAAGCGGAATCGCAGATCGCATCGCGTATGTCGATCGCCGGCGAGCGTGAATTCGACCCGCTGGAGTTCGACCGCTTTACCCGCCTGCAGGAATTGACCCGCATGATGGCCGAGTCGGTGAACGACGTGGCCTCCTTCCACGAAGGCCTGTTCCGCTCCATCGACAGCGCTTCGGGCGACTTGAACCAGCAAGCGCGTATGACGCGCGACCTGCAGCAGGACCTGATGCGCGTGCGCATGGTGCCGTTCAACAGCGTCTCCGAGCGTCTGTTCCGCGTGGCGCGCCAGGGTGCGAAAGAAACCGACAAGCGCGTCAACCTCGACATCCGAGGCGGCGGCGTGGAAATGGACCGTAGCGTTCTCGAACGCATGGCGGCGCCGTTCGAACACCTGCTGCGTAACGCTATCGTGCACGGCATCGAGTCGCGCGAGCAGCGCGTCGAACACGGCAAGGGCGAGACCGGCGAACTGCTGGTGCAGGTCAGCCAGCAGGGTAACGAAGTGGTGCTGGAGTTCAGCGACGACGGCGCCGGCCTGGACCTGGAGCGCATCCGCGCCAAGGCACGCAGTGTCGGCCTGCTCGATGAGGGCGAGGAAATCAGCGATGCCGAGGCGTCGACCCTAATCTTCCACCCGGGCTTCTCGACCGCCGATACGCTGACCGAACTGGCTGGCCGCGGTGTGGGGATGGACATTGTGCTGTCCGAGGCGCAAGCCCTGGGCGGCCGCGTGGAAACCTTCACCGAAGCAGGCAAGGGTACCCGCTTCACCATCCGCCTGCCACTGACGCTGGCCGTCACCCAGGTGGTGCTGATCTCCGCCGGCGGCCGCACCCATGCGGTGCCAGCGCTGATGGTGGAACAGGTGCTGCAGCTGAAGGAAGGCGCACTGGCCGAAGCCACCGCCAAGGGCGCCGTGGTGCACCACGGCCAGCACGTCGCCTTGCGCTACCTGGCCACGCTGCTGGGCGACGGCGAAGCTCGTCCGCTGCTGCAGCGTTCCTCGCCGGTCATGATGCTGCGTAACGGCTCCGACCGCGTGGCGCTGCACGTCGATGAAATCCTCGGCAACCGCGAGGTGGTGATCAAGAACATCGGCCAGCAGCTGTCGCGTATGCCGGGCATTGCCGGCGCAACGGTGCTGGGTTCGGGCGAGATCGTGCTGATCCTGAATCCGGTGGCCTTGCAGCTGCATGTGGCCCAGCATCCGGAACTGGCGCCGAAGACTGCCGCCACGCCGGCGCCGGCGCCGGCCGGCGATGCCGCCGAACCGGCGGTGCAGACCCGCGCCCACGGCACCGTCATGGTGGTCGACGATTCGCTCACCGTGCGCAAGGTGACCCAGCGCCTGCTGGAACGCGAGGGCTACCACGTGATGCTGGCGAAAGACGGCGTGGATGCGCTGGAGCAGATGCAGGACCGCCTGCCGGAGCTGATGCTGGTCGACATCGAAATGCCGCGTATGGACGGCTTCGACTTGACCCGCAACGTGCGCGGCGACGAACGCACCAAGGAGATCCCGATCATCATGATCACCTCCCGTTCGGCGGACAAGCACCGCAACTACGCGCTGCAGCTGGGGGTGAATGCCTACTTCGGCAAGCCGTTCCAGGAAGACATCCTGCTCGGCGCCATCACCAGCCTGCTGCCGCTGAACCGCTAAGGTTCGCGCGAGCGGTCCACAGGGCAGGCCTGCGCGCCTGCCCTTTTTTTATTGCGGGAGCGAGATGCGGCTGTTACGACGTTTGGTGTTGCTGTTGGCGGGCCTGTTCCTGGCCGGCACCGGACTGATCGTCGCCGCCGGGTGCAGCGACCGGCTGGCCGATGCCGATATGATCATCGTGCCGGGCAATACGGTGGCGCCGGACGGCCGACCCAGCCCAAGGCTGCAGGCGCGCCTCGACGCGGCACTGCTGCTGTACCGCGAACATCGCGCCGGCATCGTGTTCGTCAGCGGCGGAGTGGGCAAGGAAGGCTTCGACGAGGCGGCGGTGATGGCTGCCTACCTGGCCGGGAACGGCGTGCCGCCGGCGGCCATCGCCGTCGACAGCCAGGGCCTCGATACCATGGCCACGGCGCGCAACGCGGCCGCTTATATGCGCGCCCGGGGGCTGCGCAGCGCCCTGGTGGCGACGCAGTACTTCCACGTGCCGCGCACCCGCTTCGCGCTGGAACGCGCCGGCGTGCACGTGGCCGGCCATGTCCACGCGCGCTATGCCGAGCTGCGCGACCTGTATTCGATCCCGCGCGAGGTCGCCGGCTTCATTTCCTACTTCTTCACCACCTCGTAGCGCTCCAGCGTGCGCTTGCGCGCCGCATCATGGTCGACCACCGGGTTGCGCGGCAGGTGGATTTCCTTGGCCGTCAGGCCCGCCAGCTGCGGCAGATAGCGCTTGATGAACTTACCCTCGGGATCGAATTTCTGCGACTGCGTCACCGGGTTGAAGATCCGGAAGTAGGGCTGCGCATCGCAGCCTGAAGACGAGGCCCATTGCCAGCCGCCGTTGTTGGACGCCAGTTCGAAGTCGTTCAGGTGCAGCGCGAAATAGGCTTCGCCGCGGCGCCAGTCGATTCCCAGGTCCTTGCACAGGAAGGAAGCCGTCACCATGCGCAGGCGGTTGTGCATATAGCCGGTGCGGTTCAATTGCAGCATCGCCGCATCCACCAGGGCGTAGCCGGTGCGGCCTTCGCACCAGGCGGCGAACAGCTCGTCCGCTTCGGGGCCGGATTCCCATTCGATCTTGTCGTAGGCCGGCTTGAAGGCGCCGCCCACTACGTGCGGATTGTGGTACAGGATCTGCATATAGAACTCGCGCCAGATCAATTCCGACAGCCATACCGCGCCGCCTTCGCCCGCCGCGCCGCGCGCCGACATGGTCATGACGGTGCGCACCAGGTGGCGGATCGAGACGGTGCCGAACCGCAGGTGCAGCGAGAGGTAGGAGGGGCCCTTCACGGCGGGGTAGTCGCGCGCCACATGGTAGTCGGCGATGCGGCCCAGGAAGTCGTCGAACAGCTGCGGCCCGCTGCCGATGCCCAGCTGGTGCAGATTGGTGGGTTCGAAGCCGAGCGCGGCCAGCGGCGGCAGCGTGCTGCGGCCGGGCGCAAAGCGGCCCGGCTGGTGCGCGCTGGCCGGTTCCACGGTCCAAGGCGCCAATACGGCGGGATCGGCCTCCAGCTTGCGCAGCCAGGCGTTCTTGTAGGGCGTGAAGACGGAAAACGGCTGGCCGGCCAGGGTCAAGACTTCGTCGCGCTCGAACACCACCTGGTCCTTGAAGGTGTGCAGGCGGCGGCCGGCCGCACGCAGCGCGGCCGCCACGGCTTCGTCGCGGGCAATGGCGGCTGGCTCATAGTCGTGGTTGGCGAACACGGCTTGCGCATCGAGCTCCGCCGCCAGGGCCGGGATTGCCGTTTCCGCAAGATCGTGGCGCACGATCAGGTGGCCGCCAAGGGCTTCGAGCTCAGCGGCAAGCGCCGCCAGGGTGTCATGGATGAACTCGACACGCCGGTCCGCGCGCGGTAGCGGCTCCAGGATGGCGCGGTCGAAAATGAAGGCACAGTACACTGTCTCAGCCGAGGTCAGCGCATGGTGCAGGGCGGCATGGTCGAACAATCGTAGGTCGCGGCGCAACCAGACAAGGGCGTTTTTCATAGCTGGATCAGCAATTCATAGTAAACTGTGGGTATATCCGGCAGTTGCAGCGCGGATATTACAGTAAAGAACTCTTAACAGTCCTGCATAAAGAGCAATCATGAAAAAAGTCAAATTGACCAGAAGCATGCCTGTGCCGGGATTGTTACCGGACACTAGTGAACTGAAGGAGCTGAAGGCGCCCATGACTGCCCCTGCGCTCAACCTGGCAAATCATTTTCTGATTGCCATGCCATCCATGCAAGACCCGATATTTGGCGGCACGGTCGTGTATGTATGCGAACACAATGAAAACGGCGTGCTGGGCGTCGTGATCAACAAACCCACCGATATGACCATGGAAGTGCTGTTCGACCGGATCGACCTGGAAGTGTCGTCCGCCGCCGAACGCCACCTGGAATCGGAGCCGATCATGTTCGGCGGCCCGGTGCAGGACGACCGCGGCTTCGTGCTGCACACCCCCGGCGCGCACTATTCGTCCTCGCTGACGGTGACCAGCGACGTCGCCTTCACCACCTCCATCGATGTGCTGGAAGCGGTGGCCCGCGGCAACGGCCCGGAGCGCATGATGGTGTCGATCGGCTACGCCGGCTGGAGTCCGGGCCAGCTGGAAGACGAGCTGGCGCGCAACGGCTGGCTGACCGTGGCCGCCGACCCGCGCGTCGTGTTCGATGTGCCGATCGAAGAACGTTACCAGGCCGCCATCAAACTGCTGGGCTTCGACCCCCTGATGCTCAACTCTGAAGCGGGTCATGCATAGTCCGGAAACTGTTTTAGGCTTCGACTTCGGCATCAAACGCGTTGGTGTCGCAATGGGAAACACGATGATCGGCCAGGCCAGTCCCCTGGCCGTCATTCAATCCGCGGTCAACGATGCGCGCTTCGCCGAAATCAAGGCCCTGATCGACAAGTGGGGCCCTGCCAGGCTGGTTGTCGGCCTGCCCTTCCATCCGGACGGGGCCGAGCACGCGATGACGGCGCGCTGCCGCAAATTCGCCAACCAGCTGAACGGCCGCTTCAATCTTCCCGTGGTCCTGGTCGACGAGCGCTACTCGTCGGCGATGATCGCCGCCAAGCGCGGCGAAATCATCGACGACCGCGCCGCCGCCATCATCCTCCAACAATACTTTGACGAATATGTCCCACACTGAACCCCAACAGCTGGACGCGGAAGCGCTGTACGCCAGCCTGCTCGAGCAGGTCAAGGCCGGCATCGCCGGCGCCAACGAGCCGGCCATCGTCGGTATCCACTCGGGCGGCGCCTGGATCGCCGAACGCCTGGCCCGCGACCTGGGCCTGGCGGCGCGCCTGGGCGTGCTCGACGTGTCCTTCTACCGCGACGACTACGCCAAGAAGGGCTTGCCGCACGACGTGAAGCCGACCCATATCGGCTTCGATGTGAGCGGCGCCACCATCGTGCTGGTGGACGATGTGCTCTACACCGGCCGCACCACGCGCGCCGCCATCAACGAATTGTTCGACTACGGCCGCCCGGCGCGCATCATGCTGGCCGCGCTGGTGGACCGCGGCGAACGCCAATTGCCGGTGGCCGCCGATTTCGTGGCGGCCCATACCCGCTGCGCGCCGGGCCAGGCGCTGCGCCTGCAGCAGGCCGGCGCAGGAAAGTTTTCCCTGACTATTGAACAGAACCATGCTTAATCCGCAACTCAACAAACACGGCGAGCTTCAGCACCTGCTGACGACCGAGGGCCTGCCCAAGGCCATCATCAACCAGATCCTCGATACCGCCTCCTCGTTCGTGTCCGTGTCGGACCGCGAAGTGAAGAAGGTCCCGCTGATGCGCGGCAAAAGCGTTTTCAACCTGTTCTTTGAAAATTCCACCCGTACCCGCACCACCTTCGAGATCGCGGCCAAGCGCCTGTCGGCCGACGTGATCAACCTGAATATCGCGGCGTCCTCCGCCAGCAAGGGCGAATCGCTGCTGGACACCATCGACAACCTGTCGGCCATGCACGCCGACATGTTCGTGGTGCGCCACGCGCAGTCGGGCGCGCCTTACCTGATCGCCAAGCACCTGCAGGATACGAAACAGAACCACGTGCACGTGGTGAACGCGGGCGACGGCCGCCACGCGCACCCGACCCAGGGCCTGCTGGACATGTACACCATCCGCCACTACAAGAAGGATTTCACCAACTTGCGCGTGGCCATCGTGGGCGACATCCTGCACAGCCGCGTGGCCCGCTCCGACATCCACGCCCTGACCACCCTGGGCGTGCCGGAAATCCGCGCCATCGGCCCGCACACCCTGCTGCCGGGCGGCCTGGAGCAACTGGGCGTGCGCACCTTCACCAATATGGATGAAGGCCTGCGGGACGTCGACGTGATCATCATGCTGCGCCTGCAGAACGAACGCATGAGCGGGGCGCTGCTGCCGTCCGCCGGCGAATACTTCCGCGCCTACGGCCTGACCCCGGAGCGCCTGGCGCTGGCCAAGCCGGACGCCATCGTGATGCACCCGGGCCCGATGAACCGCGGCGTGGAAATCGATTCCGCCGTGGCCGACGGCCCGCAAGCGGTGATCCTGTCGCAGGTCACCTTCGGTATCGCAGTCCGCATGGCGGTGATGAGCATCCTGGCAGGCACGCAAGCATAAACATGAACGTACATATCCAAAACGGCCGACTGATCGATCCGGCCAACAAGATCGATTCCAAGCAGGACCTGTACATCGTTGACGGCAAGGTCGCCGCCATCGGCACGGCGCCGGCCGGCTTCAAGGCCGAGCGCACCATCGACGCCGCCGGCATGGTGGTGGCGCCGGGCCTGGTCGACCTGTCGGCGCGCCTGCGCGAGCCGGGCTTCGAGTACAAGGCCACGCTGAAGTCGGAAATGCAGGCGGCGGTGCAGGGCGGCGTGACGTCCCTGGTGTGCCCGCCCGACACCGACCCCGTGCTGGACGAGCCGGGCCTGGTGGAGATGCTGAAGCAGCGCGCCAAAGCCCTGAACCAGGCCCACGTGCATCCGCTGGGCGCACTGACCCACGGCCTGAAAGGCGAGGCGCTGACCGAGCTGGTGGAACTGACCGGCGCCGGCTGCATTGGCTTCTCGCAGGCCGAGACCCCGGTCCGGGACACCACCGTGCTGCAGCGCTGCATGCAGTACGCGGCCACGTTCGGCTTCACCATCTGGCTGCGCCCGCAGGACGCCTGGATCGGCCGCGGCGGCGTCGCCAACAGCGGTCCATTGGCGTCGCGCCTGGGCCTGTCGGGCGTGCCGGTGATGGCCGAGACCATCGCCCTGCACACGATCTTCGAGCTGATGCGTTCGACCGGCGCCAAAGTCCACCTGTGCCGCATGTCCTCGGCCGCCGGCCTGGCGCTGGTGCGCGCCGCCAAGGCGGAAGGCTTGCCGATCACCTGCGACGTGGGCGCGCACCACGTGCACCTGACTGACACCGACATCAACTTCTTCGATGCGAATGCGCGCCTCGACCCGCCGCTGCGCACCCAGCGCGACCGCGAAGCGATCCGCGCCGGCCTGCTCGACGGCACCATCGACGCCATGTGCTCCGACCACACGCCATGCGACGACGATGAAAAGCTGCTGCCTTTCGGCGAGGCGTCGCCGGGCGCCACCGGCCTGGAGCTGCTGCTGTCGCTGGCCATCAAGTGGGCCGACGATTACGCGGCGGCGCAGGGCCGGGACGACGCCCTGGCGCAAGCGCTGGCGCGCGTGACCAGCGAGGCGGCGCGCGTGGCGGGCCTGGCGCAGGCCGGCCAGCTGGGCGTGGGCAGCGTGGCCGACGTGGTGGTGTTCGACCCGGCCGCACGCTGGACCGTGACCGGCGGCGCCCTGGCCAGCCAGGGCAAGCACACGCCGTTCCTGGGCTATGAGCTGGCCGGCCAGGTGCGGGCGACCATCGTTGCGGGCCGCGTGGCATATGAGCGCAACGCCAGCTAAGCCGTCAAGCCAGCGCAACCTGGACTGGCGCCTGATCCTGCGCATGGGGCGGGTGTTGCTGCATATAGTGGGCGGGATGGCAACCTGCGCGTTCATCTTTCCCTTCAGCGGGCTGGAAAAGCGCAACGCCCATATCCGCCGCTGGTCGCGCCAGCTGCTGGCGATCTGCAATGTCAGCGTGCAGGTGACGCCGGGCAGCGCGGCGGCGCTGGAGCAGGGGATGGTCGTTTGCAACCACGTTTCGTGGCTGGACATTTTCGTCATCAATGCGCTCCACCCGTGCCGTTTCGTGGCCAAGGCCGAAATCCGCGACTGGCCGCTGGCGGGCTGGCTGGCGGCGCAGGCGGGTACGGTGTTTATTGCGCGCGGCAACAAGCGCGAGCTGCGCAACATCTTCAAGGGCCTGGTGCATGCCCTGCAGGAAGGCCAGCGCGTGGCCTTCTTCCCGGAAGGGACGACAGCGGCGCAGGGCAGCATCCTGCCGTTCCACGCCAATCTGTTCGAGGCGGCGGTGGACGGCAAGGTCAAGGTGCAGCCGTTCGCGCTATCCTATCTGGATCCGCAGGGCCAGCCGCACGCGGGCGTGGACTTCATCGGCGACATGACCTTCGTGCAAAGCGTGGCGAATATCCTGGATGGTCTGCCGGTGCGCGCGCGCCTGTCGGTGCTGGAGCCGATGGATACCGAAGGCGCCCACCGGCGCGAACTGGCGCAGGCCAGCCACGATGCCATCGGCACGGCGCTGGGCATCCTGCCGGAAGCGCAATCTTTACGGGAGCAATCAGCATGACCAGGATCCGTATGCTGGCCGCCTGCCTGGCGCTGGCGGCGTGCGGCGACACTTTCACTAATGCCAAGACGCTGCGCACGCAGGCGACGGAAAGCCTGGCGCAGAAGAATTTCGGCATCGCCGCAGACAAGGCCTATGCCGCCACGCTGAAGGCGCCCAAGGAAGCGGAATCCTACTTCCTGCTGGCGCAGGCGCAGGCCCAGCTGGGGCGCAAGAACGCCGCCATGGCATCGCTGGAAAACGCCATCGTCAACGGCTTCACCGATGAAGAGGCGATCAAGGGCAACGCCAACCTGCAGCCGCTGCACAAGGCGGAGGCCTACAAGGAATTGATGGCGGCCAGTTTCGCACCCGCGGCGGCGGCGGAAGGCGCGGCTTCCGCCGACGGCGCCGGCGAACCGGCCAAGGCCGAAGGCCAGGCGCAGGCTGCGGCGGCGGAAGAAGGCGCCTCCCGGCACTAGACGCTGCGGTACTCCGGGCAATCGACCTGCAGCAGGCGGCGGTCGTCCAGGCAGACGGCCGACAGCTTGCCGCCCCAGACGCAGCCGCTGTCGAGCGCGATCAGGCGCGGCATGATGCGCAAGCCCAGGGCCGACCAATGGCCGAACACCACGGTGGTGTCGCTGCTGCGGCGGCCCGGCACCTCGAACCACGGCATCAGGCCGCTGGCCGGCTCGGCATGGGCCGATTCCTTCAGCTTGAAATCCATGACCCCGTCGGCGCTGCAAAAGCGCATGCGGGTCAGGGCATTGACGATGCAGCGCAGGCGCGCGCTGCCGGTCAGTGCATCGTCCCAGCGGTCCGGCTGGTTGCCGTACATTTCGCCCAGGAATTCCAGCCATTGCCCGCCGCGCAGCGCCGCTTCCACCTCGCCCGCCAGTTCCATGGTTTGCTGCGCGCTCCATTGCGGCAGTACGCCGCCGTGCACCAGCAGGTGGCCCTGGCGCAGGATGGCCATGGGGCGCAGGCGCAGCCAGTGCAGCAGTGCGTCACGGTCGGCTGCAGCCAGTATATGCTCGATGGTGTCGGAGCGCGATTCGGGCCGGATGCCATTGGCCACCGCCAGGAGGTGCAGGTCATGGTTGCCCAGCACGGCGTCGATGCGCCCGTCGCTGCCCTGGCTTAGCGCCTGCACATAGCGCAGGGTGGACAGGGAGTCGGGGCCGCGGTTGATCAAATCGCCGCAAAACAGGATGGCCGGCGGCGCATTCCCCGCCACATGTTCTGTTTCCAGGATCTTTTCGACCAGAGTCACTGTTTCGCCGTGGCAGCCTTGCAGGTCGCCCACTACATAAGTTTTCATCGGGGTGCTTTCACAAACTTGGGTCTCATTCACACCTTAGGATAACGTATGAAACGCAAAGGCATCATCCTGGCAGGCGGTTCGGGCACGCGCCTGTATCCGATCACCAAGGCAGTGTCGAAGCAGCTGCTGCCGATCCATGACAAGCCGATGATCTACCATCCGCTGACGGTGCTGATGCTGGCCGGCATACGCGAGATCCTGATCATTTCCACGCCGCAGGACACGCCGCGCTTCCAGGACTTGCTGGGCGACGGCAGCCAGTGGGGCATCAGTCTCAGCTATGCGGTGCAGCCGTCGCCGGACGGCCTGGCGCAGGCTTTTATCATCGGCCGGGAATTCGTGGGCGACGATCCGTCCGCCCTGATCCTGGGCGATAACATTTTCTACGGCAATGATCTGGACGCCATGCTGCGTAGTGCCGCCGCGCGCAGCGAGGGCGCCACCGTGTTCGCCTACCATGTGACCGATCCGGAGCGCTATGGTGTGGTGGCCTTCGACGCCGCGCGGCGCGCCATCAGCATCGAAGAAAAGCCGGCCCAGCCCAAGTCCAATTACGCCGTCACCGGCCTGTATTTCTACGACCGGGGCGTGTGCGACATTGCCGCCGGCATCCAGCCTTCCGCGCGCGGCGAGCTGGAAATCACCGATGTCAACCGCGCCTACCTGGACGCGGGCAAGCTGACGGTGGAACTGATGGGGCGCGGCATGGCCTGGCTCGACACCGGCACCCATGAATCGCTGCTCGAGGCGTCCCAGTTCATCGCCACCATCGAACGCCGGCAGGGCTTGAAAGTGGCCTGCCCGGAGGAAATCGCGTACCGCAAGGGCTATATCGACGCCCAGCGCATGCTGGAACTGGCCGAACCGCTGAAAAAGAACGGCTATGGGCAATACCTGCTGCGCATCCTGGACGACAGGGTGATTAACCGGTGAGCAGGGGGGAACGGTATCATCTGATAAGCAATTACCCCGGCCGCAACGCCCGCGTTTAGAATTTCCCGTCGGCTAGCCCGAATCCGGTACAATCGCCGGTTAGCGTGCCAGCAATCTTTCTTGCTGCGCTGCGATTTGCAACGGGCGGTTGGCTCCCAATACTGATAAGAATTAATGTTTTCCTTCCTCGTGAGCTTTTTTGCGTCTGCACTGTTGACCCTGTGGGTGATCAAAGAAGTGCGGCTGCATGGCCCGGCGCTGGACACCGATTTCAATGGCGTGCAAAAAGTGCATGTCCACCACGTGGCCCGCATTGGGGGCCTGTCGATCTTCCTGTCCGTCGTCCTGAGTGCCTGTATTTCCGTGTGGCGCGTGCCGGTCATGACCAGCTGGATGCTGTCGCTGATGGTGTGCGCCGTGTTCGCCTTTGCCGGCGGCATCGTGGAAGACTATACCGGACGGGTCAGCGCGCTGCGGCGCCTGCTGCTGACCATGGTTGCCGCCTTGCTCGGTTATTTCCTGCTGGACGCCCGCATCGACCGCATCGACTGGATCGTTTCGGCCTGGCCGCTGCCCTACCTGTGGCTGACGTTGCCGCTCACGGTGCTGGCGGTGGCGGGGATCGCCAATGCCGTCAACATCATCGACGGCTTCAACGGCCTGGCCAGCGTGGTGACGATTTGCATGCTGCTCTCGCTTGGTTATGTGGCGCTGCAGGTCAATGATATGTTCGTGCTGGTGGCGGCCCTGATGGTGGCGGGCGCCACGGCAGGTTTCCTGATCTGGAATTACCCGGTCGGACTTATCTTCCTGGGCGATGGCGGCGCATATTTTATCGGCTTTATGCTGGGCGAATTGGCGCTATTACTGGTAATGCGCAATCCACAAGTTTCTACTTGGTATGCAGTCTTGCTATTAATCTACCCGGCATTTGAAACCTTGTTCAGCGTTTATCGCCGCCTGTTCATTCGCGGCAAGTCGCCAGCCATGCCCGATGGTATTCACCTGCATAGCCTGATATTCCGGCGCGTGGTGCAATGGGCCGTGGGCCGCAAGGATGCCCGGGCCCTGGTGCGCCGCAATTCCCTGACCTCGCCTTATTTGTGGATGTTTTCGCTGATGGCGGTGATTCCCGCCACGGTATTCTGGCATTACACCTGGGTGCTGATGCTGTTTTGCCTGTTATTCATTGCCAGTTATGTCTGGATATATTCGCGCATCGTCCGATTTAAAGCGCCGCGCTGGATGATCCGACATAAGAAAATCCATTGAGACAATTTCGTGTATATTGCCAAGCATCGAACACAATAAGGGGCATGTATATGGAATTGTCGAAATTGCCGTCTGCTGAATTGCGCAATCTGCAAGAACAGATCAAGCGCGAATTAAAACAGCGCGAAGGCTCGGATAAGCAACAGGCGCGCGAGCAGATTTTCGCCATCGCCCAGCAGGCCGGCGTGCCGCTCAAGGAATTGTTGGCCGGCTACCCCGGCACCCGCAACAAGGGCGGCAAAGTGGAAGCGCGCTACCGCAACCCGGCCAATGCCGCCGAATTGTGGACCGGCCGCGGCCGCCAGCCGAAGTGGGTCAAGGACTGGGTGGAAGGCGGCAAGCCGATGGACGGCCTGCGCATCTGATCCGGCCTCATCTTTCATTCAAGGTTCTACTGGTTTTCTATGCTTGCTCTCTCCAAGTCCATCTTCAAGGCCTACGACATCCGCGGCATCATCGGTAACACGCTGGACGAAGGCGTCGCCCGTTCCATCGGCCATGCCTTCGGCCTGGCCGCCGCCGCCAAGGGAGAGCGCAGCGTCGTCATCGGCCGCGACGGCCGCCTGTCCGGCCCCGCGCTGGCCGCCGCGCTGGCGCAAGGCCTGCAGGCCGCCGGCATGGACGTGATCGACCTGGGCGTGGTGGCCACGCCGATGGTGTATTTCGGCACCCAGGTGCTCGATACCCGTTCCGGCATCATGGTCACCGGCAGCCATAACCCGCCGGACTACAACGGTTTCAAGATGGTGCTGAAGGGCGAGGCGATCCACGGCGACGCCATCACCGCCCTGTACCACGCCATCGACACCGGCCTGCAGCCGGCCGCCGCCAGCGGCAAGTACGGCACTTACGATATCCGCGCACAGTACCTGCAGCGCATCATTGGCGACGTCAAGCTGGCACGCCCGATCAAGATCGCCGTCGACTGCGGCAACGGCGTGGCCGGCGCCTTCGCGGGCGATCTGTACCGCGGCATGGGCTGCGCAGTGGACGAGCTGTTCTGCGAGGTCGATGGCACCTTTCCCAACCACCACCCCGATCCGGCCCACCCGGAAAACCTGCAGGACCTGGTCAAGGCGCTGCGGGGCAGCGACGCCGAAATCGGCCTGGCCTTCGATGGCGACGGCGACCGCCTGGGCATCGTCACCAAGGACGGCCAGATCATCTTCCCCGACCGCCAGATGATGCTGTTCGCACAGGACGTGCTGGCGCGCAACCCGGGCGCGGAAATCCTGTACGACGTGAAATGCACGCGCCACCTGGCCCCCTACATTGAGAAGGCCGGCGGCAAGCCGCTGATGTACAAGACCGGCCATTCGCTGGTGAAGGCCAAGCTGAAGGAAACCGGCGCCCCGCTGGGCGGCGAAATGAGCGGCCATATCTTCTTCAAGGACCGCTGGTACGGCTTCGACGACGGCCTGTATGCCGGCGCGCGCATGCTGGAAATCCTGACCAGGCACGCCGATCCCTCGGCCGTGCTGAACGCGCTGCCGAAATCGGACAGCACGCCGGAACTGCACCTGCACCTGAACGAGGGCGAGAACTACGCCCTGATGGCCAAGCTGGCCGCCGAGGCGAAGTTCCCGGGCAACGAGCGCGTGATCGATATCGACGGGCTGCGGGTGGAATATGCCGACGGCTTCGGCCTGGCGCGCTCCTCCAACACCACGCCGGTGATCGTGCTGCGCTTCGAGGCGGAGACCCCGGCGGCGCTGGCGCGCATCCAGGGCCAGTTCCGCGACGTGATCCTGGCCGCCAAACCTGACGCACACTTGCCGTTTTAAATGAATATCCTTCTGGTGCGCGTCTCTTCGATGGGGGACGTGCTGCACAATATGCCCATCGTGGCCGACATCAAGCGCCACTTCCCCGACGCCAATATCGACTGGGTGGTGGAAGAGGGCTATGTCAGCCTGGTGCGCCTGAACCCGATGGTGCGCAACATCCTGCCGTGGAGCCTGCGGCGCTGGCGCAAGAGCCTGGGCAAGAAGGAAACGCGTGCTGAAATCGGCGCCTTCTTCCGCCAGCTGCGCGAGGTGGAATACGACTACGTGTTCGACACGCAGGGCCTGCTGAAAACCGGCATCATCATGGGCGCCGCGCGCGGCAAGCACAAGGTCGGCCTGGCCAACGGCAGCGAAGGCTCGGGCTACGAAGGCATCTCCCGCATCTTCCACAGCAAGAGTATCCCGCTCGACCCGCGCACGCACGCGGTGGCGCGCGGGCGTCTGGTGGTCGGCGCGGCGCTGGGCTTCAAGGCCGACGATCCGGCCGACTTCGGCCTGCCGGACGTGCCGGCCGGCGAGCCCCGCCCCGAGTGGATGGGCGAGGCGCCGTATGCCGTGTTCTTCCACGGCACGGCGCGCGACGCCAAGAAATGGGCGCCCGCCAACTGGATCGAACTGGGCAAGGCGCTGGCGCCGATGCCGGTGCTGCTGCCGTGGGGTTCGGACAAGGAAAAGGCCGAAGCCGAAGCGCTGGCCGCCGCCATTCCGAACGCGCGCGTGCTGCCGAAGCTGCCGATGGCCGACGCCGTCATGCTGGCGCGCCGCGCCGCGCTGGCGGTGGGGGTGGACACCGGCCTGACGCACATCGCCGCCGCGTTCTCCCGCCCCGTGGTGGAAATCTACGCCGATTCGCCGCGCTGGAAGACCGAAGGCAACTGGTCGCCGCGCATCATCAACCTCGGCGACAAAGGTTCGCCGCCCGGCACGGCGGACGTGCTGGCCGCGGCCAGGAGCCTGCTCTGACCATGCGGCGCCTTTACACATTCATGTGGTGGCTGGCCTTGCCGCTGGTGCTGGGCCGCCTGTGGTGGCGCGGCCGCAAGGAGCCGGGCTACCGTGCGCACTGGAGCGAGCGCCTGGGCTGCTACGGCGCCCGCGCCGCCAACGACGAACCGGCCACGATCTGGGTGCACGCGGTGTCCGTCGGCGAAACGCGCGCCGCCGAGCCGCTGGTCGATGCGCTGCTGGCCAAATACCCGCAGGCGCGCATCGTGCTGACCTGCATGACGCCGACCGGCCGGGCCACCGGCAAGAGCCTGTTCGGCAAGCACGGCGCGCGCGTGGTGCAATCCTTCCTGCCCTACGATATGCCGCCGCTGGTGGCGCGCTTCATCCGCCATTTCGAACCGCGGATCTGCATCCTGATGGAGACCGAAGTGTGGCCGAACCTGATCCTGCAATGCCAGCGCGACGACGTGCCGGTGGTGCTGGCCAATGCGCGCCTGAGCGAGCGCTCGCTGCGCAAGGCCCAGCGTTTCGGCCAGGCGATACGCGACGCGGCCCAGGGCATTTCCGTGGTGGCGGCGCAGACCGAGGCCGACGCGCTGCGCATCCGCGCCCTGGGCGCGGCCAATGTGAGCGTGACGGGCAGCATCAAATTCGATGTGGTGATTCCTTCGGCGGCGTTGGCGACCGGGGCGCAGCTGCGCCAGCAGTTCGGCGCCCGTCCGGTCTTCCTGTGCGCCAGCACGCGCGAAGGCGAGGAGGACATGATCCTGGAAGCCTTCCAGGCCGCGCGCGCCACGCTGCCGGCCGACGTGCTGCTGCTGATCGTGCCGCGCCACCCGCAGCGTTTCGACGCGGTGGCGGCCATGGTGCAGGAGCGCGGCCTGTCGCTGCAGCGCCGCTCGGGCCTGAGCGCCCCGGGCGCCGCCGTCGCGGCGTCGACCGCGGTGCTGCTGGGCGATTCGATGGGCGAGATGTTTGCCTATTATGCGGCCTGCGACCTGGCCTTCATCGGCGGCAGCCTGCAGCCGCTGGGCGGCCAGAACCTGATTGAACCGGCGGCGCTGGGCAAGCCCATCATCGTCGGCGAGCACACCTTCAACTTCGCGCAGGCGACGGAAGACTGCCTGCAGCAGGGCGGCGCCGTGCGCGTCCAGAGCAGCGACGCTTTGATGCACCAGGCGGCACGCCTGCTGGCCGACGTCCAGGCGCGCACCGCCATGGGCGCGCATGCGCTGACCTTCGCCAACACCCACCGCGGCGCCACGGCGCGCACGATTGCATTGCTTCCAGAATTGAAGTGACAAATGTCATGCGCAAGTCATGGCATTCCATTCTGGCGCGGGGGAGCGGCAGGCCGGATACTGCGTTCACCTGACCATGAGGAGAGACGCAATGCAATCGTTCCGCAAGCTGTTGATCGCCGCCAGCCTGGCCTGTGCCCTGCCTGCCATGGCAGCCGACACCACCCTGATCAAGGATGTCCGCGTCTTTGACGGGCAAACAGTACACGCCAGGCGCAGCGTGCTGCTGGAAGGAGGCAAGATCGTCAACGCCGACTTCAAAGGCAAGACGCCCGCCGGCACGCACGTGGTCGACGGCGCCGGCCGGACCCTGATGCCGGGCCTGATCGATTCCCACACCCACAGCTTCCAGCACTTCGAACTGCCGCTGGTGTTCGGCGTGACCAGCGAGCTCGATATGTTCACCGCCGTGCCGCTGGTGCAGGAAATGAACAGCCGCATGGCGCGCGGCGAGAACAAGGACCGTCCGGACATCATCTCGGCCGGCATCCTGGCCACCGTGCCGGGCGGCCATGGCACCGAGTACGGCTTTCCCATCCCCACCCTGACCACGCCGGAAGAGGCCCAGCCCTGGGTCGATGCGCGCATTGCCGAAGGCTCGCACTTCATCAAGATCGTGATGGAGCCGGGCTGGCCCGGCCACCCGATGCCTTCCCTGGACCGCGCTACCGTGAAGGCGCTGATCGCCGCCGCCCACCAGCGCGGCAAGCTGGCCGTGGTGCATATTTCCAACCAGGACGACGCCCGCGCCGCGCTGGAAGAGGGCGCCGATGGCCTGGTGCACCTGTTTAACGGCGAGTCGATCAGCGATGCCGACCTCAAGTCTTTCGTCAAGCTGGCGCATGCGCGCAAAGCCTTCATCATTCCGACCTTCAGCGTGCTGCAAAGCGTGTCCGGCCTGAAGGAGACGGACGTGCTGGAAGATAAGCAGATGATGGCCCTGCTCACCGCCGACCAGGCCGCGCCGCTGAATTCCCCGTACGGCAAACAGGAAAGGGCGCAGCGCATGAACGCCACCAAGTCGGTGGTGGCGGCGCTGCGCACTGCCGGGGTACCGGTGCTGGCCGGCACCGACGCCGGCAATGCGGGCACCCAGGCCGGCGCCAGCCTGCACCACGAACTGCTGTCGCTGACCCAGGCCGGCCTGACGCCACTGGAAGCGCTGCGCGCCGCCACCTCGGTGCCGGCCAAGGCTTTCCGCCTGGCCGACCGCGGCGTGATCGCCAAAGGCGCCAAGGCCGACCTGGTGCTGGTGGAGGGCGACCCGAGCCAGGACATCAAGGCCAGCCGCAATATCGTCGAAGTCTGGAAGGATGGCGCGACCGTGTCGGCACGCCGCAAGGCGCAGCAGGAACTGGTGGCCAAGGAACTGAGCACGCCGACAGCCGCGCCGCAAGCGCTGCCTGCCGATGGCATGATCAGCCTGTTCAGCAAGGAAAAGCTGGCCAGCCCCTTCGGCACTGGCTGGGTGCCTTCCAACGACGCCTTCCTGGGCGGCAAATCGACCGTGAACCTGGAATACGCTGGTGAGAACGCGGTCAACGTGAAGGCCAGCGTGCAGCCCGGCTTTGCCTTCCCATGGGCCGGCATCGCCTTCGTCCCGGGCAGCCAGCCGTTCCAGCCGGCCAATCTGAGCGCCGCCAAAACCCTGCGTTTCCGCGTCAAAGGCGACGGCCATGGCTACCAGGTCGGGATCATGCACGGCAGCGCGCGCATTCCGGTCTACCAGCCGTTTGCCGCCGGTGCGGAATGGCAGGAAGTGTCGCTGCCGATGGCCAACTTCGCCGGGGTCGATACCAGCGCGATCACCCTGATCATGTTCAATGCGGGACCCAAGACCGGCGACTACCAGTTCCAGATCGCCGATGTGCGGCTGACTAACCAGTAAGAGGGAAGGCATGGAGCAGCTAAGGCGTTGGCTGGAAGGTCCCTGGGTGCCGCCGCACCTTGGCAAGGCGCCTTACCTGTGGCTGTTGTCGCTCAACTTCCTGCTGTGGAAATACGTGGGCGTCAAGCCCACCTTGCTGGAGCTGGCCTTGCTGGCCGGGTCGGTGGCGTTGTTCGTGCCGATGTACCTGGCCTGTTACTGGCTGCGCAACGGGCGCGCCGTGCCGCTGATCCTGGCCGCTTTCGCGCTCGGCATCGCCTGGGCGCCGTTCAATTTCGGCGCCTGCACCTTCTTCATTTTCGCCTGCTCGATGTGCGCGGCGCTGGAACAGCCGCGCCATGCCTACCTGGGGATCGGCCTGGTGCTGGGGACGGCATCGCTGTTTGCCCTGGCCTTCGACCTGCAGCTGAACTTCCTGCTGCCGACCCTGGCGGTCGGCGCGCCGGTAGGCGTCGCCAGCGTGATGGATGCCCGCGTGCGCCGCTCGGGCCAGATGCTGATGCGCAAGCAGGAGGAAGTCGAACATATTGCCCGTATCGCCGAACGGGAGCGCATCTCGCGCGACCTGCACGATTTGCTGGGGCATACCTTGTCGCTGATCGCCATCAAGGCCGAATTGGCGGGCCGCCTGCTGGAGCGCGATGCCGCCGCCACGGCGAAGGAAATCAAGGATATCGAAAACACGGCGCGCCACGCCCTGGCCGAAGTGCGCAGCGCCGTCAGCGGCTACCGCCAGACAGGCTTCGCCCAGGAGCTGGCGCAGGCGCGGGCGGCGCTGGCCGCCGCCGATGTCAGCCTGGATGCCGATGTGCAGCCCTTCGCCATGCCTGCCACGGCGGAGAACGTGCTGGCCCTTTCATTGCGGGAAGCCGTCACCAATATCCTGCGCCACGCCAGAGCCACCCGCTGCCAGGTCAGCGTGCGGCTCGAAGGTGGCCGCATTGCCTGCCATATCCGCGACAACGGCGCGGCGCAGGTCGACCCGGATGCGCTGGCGCGCGGCAACGGCTTGCGCGGCATGCGTGAGCGCGTCTGCGCGGCCGGCGGCAGCCTTGCGCTGCGGGCCGAAAACGGCTTGGCGCTGGAACTTTACCTACCGATGGGAGCTGCCGCATGATCCGCGTATTGATCGCCGAAGACCAGTCGATGGTGCTGGGTGCCCTGGCCGCGCTGCTGAAGCTGGAGCCCGACCTCGATGTGGTCGGCCAGGCGCGCAACGGGCAGGAAGCGCTGGCCCTGTGCGAGGAGCTGCAGCCGGACATTGTCCTGACCGATATCGAAATGCCCCTGATGACGGGCCTGGAGCTGGCGGCGGTGCTGGCCGAACGGAGCGCGCCCACGCGTGTCGTGATCGTCACCACCTTCGCCCGTTCCGGCTACCTGCGCCGCGCCATGGCGGCCGGCGTGCGCGGCTACCTGCTGAAGGATGCCCCGTCCGAATCGCTGGCGGCGGCCATCCGCAGCGTGTACGCGGGCGGCCGCGCCATTGCCCCCGAGCTGGCGCTGGAAAGCTGGGGCGGCGGCGAAGATCCCTTGAGCGAGCGCGAACGCCAGGTGCTGCGCCTGGCCGGCGAAGGGCGCACCGGCGCCGAGATCGCCAGGCAATTGCGCCTGTCGGAGGGCACCATCCGCAATTACCTCTCGGAAGCGATCAGCAAGCTCAATGCCGGCAACCGGGTGGAAGCCTTCCGCCTGGCGCGCGAAGCCGGCTGGCTTTAATCGGCCACGACGCCAATGATGGGGCCCAGGTCGGCGCGATAGTCGTTGCGCCCAAGCGCCGCGGAATACAGCGATGACACCGATCCATCCAGGTACAGGGCGTCGCGGCATTGCAGGGTGTCGCGCAGATACCTGGCGAAGCCGTGGAAATTGACGGGCCTTTCGCTGATCACAAATATTGCCTTGCCGTGCAGGGCGCATACGCCATTGCGGCGATGGAGGGAACGCGAGTCCGGGTCGAACAAGGGGTTGATCATGCCGTGCGACAGCAGCATGGGGCCGGATTGGGTCGCGATGCGGGCCTTGCCGGCCAGTGCCGGATATGCGGATGACTCAACCACCAAAGCGCCGGCATCGGTCACAAGGAATACGCCATTAGGGCGCATGAAGAAGTTTCCTTTGCCCGGCGCCAGGTTGAGCGGCGACGTTTCGACGCCGTCGGCAAGGAATAGGCCGACCGGCGAAAAGTCGGCGTGGTACATGCCCGCATTCATGGCAAACGCCAGCCGCTGGCCGCGTTTGCCCAGCGCGGCGGCAACCCGCTCCAGGCGTTTGTATGGGTGGCCTTCTTCATCCCTGAGGAACAGTTGCAGGCGCTCGCGGGATGGATCGACGGTCACTACGGTGTAGCCGGACTCGCCGGCGCGGAGGGCGCCGCATGCCGCCAAGCATGCCGGCAGGAGCAGGGCGGCGGTAACGCGCATCAAGTGAACAAGGGCGGCAGTTCGGCGGCGCGCTTGCGCAGCAGCTGTTTGGCTTCCTCGTACTGGGGATAGATGCGGCCCACGTTGGCCCAGAAGCGCGCGCTGTGGTTCATTTCCAGGATGTGCGCCAATTCATGCGCCACCACGTAGTCCACCAGCGGCAGCGAAAAGTGCATCAGCTTCCAGTTCAGGCGGATGGTGCGCTGCGCGGTGCAGGAGCCCCAGCGCGTGTCGGCCGAGGACAGCGAAAAGCCTGCGTATTGCACGTCCAGGCGCGCCGCGTACAGGTCCAGGCGCTGCTGGAACAGTCCTTCCGCCTGCGCCTTGTACCAGTTCTTGACGCGCTCCTTGAGCAGCTGCTCGGTGGCGCCTTGCACCAGTCCCATCGACAGCTCCATCGCCGCCGGATCGAATTCGGTGCGGTTGCGCGGCGCCTGGTAGAGGCGCAGCGTGACTTCCCCGCCCAGGTAGGGCAGCTTGGCGCCATCTTCCCAGACGATGGGCGGCTTTTCCAGGCGCGCCGCGCGGCGCTGGCGCCGTTCATCCAGCTTGGACAGGATCCAGTGCTGCTTGGCGCGGATGGCGTTGTCGATATCGGCCAGCGCGCAGCGTTTGGGCGCGGTGACATACAGGCCCGTGTCGTCGATCGTGAAACCGATCGAGCGGCGCGTGGTGCGCTTCAGGACATATTCAAGGATGTATTCGCCGACCAGCAATTGCCGCTTGTCCTGGTCGCCGGACAGCGGCGGGGCGGTGGGTTCGGGGCGGCGCAGTTGCACCGGAGGGCGCAGCAGGTTCACTGCCGCGGGAGCGGGAACGGGAAACGGGGAAGAAGGCGCGGCCGCTGGCGGCGGCGCCTCCTGTTGCGCTTCGGCTTTTTCGGCTAGCCAGCGCTGTAGGCGTGGGGCGAAATGACGCGCATTTCTGATTCGATCCACTGTTCCACCTGTTCCATCAATTCGTCGGGAGTCTTACCTTCCGATGCAATCGGTTTGCCGACCGACACCGTGATGGTGCCTGGCCGCTTGATAAAGGAATTCTTTGGCCAGCATTCGCCGGAGTTGACCGCGATCGGTACGACCACGGCGCCGGTTTCCACCGCCAGGCGCGTGCCGCCGCTCTTGTACTTGCCCTGCTGGCCGACCGGAATGCGTGTTCCTTCCGGGAACATGATAATCCATTGGCCGTCCTTGAGTCGACGCCTGCCTTGCACTACAACAGATTTGAACGCATTTTTGCCTTGCTTGCGGTCGATCGGGATCATGCGCAGCAGCGCGATGCCCCAGCCGAAGAAAGGAATGTAGAGGATTTCTTTTTTGAAAACGAAGACCAGCGGGCGGGGCAAGTTGGCAAGCAGGAAGATGGTTTCCCATGCCGACTGGTGCTTGGACAGGATGACGGCCGGGCTGTCCGGGAAGTTTTCGTAGCCCTTGAACTGGTAGTTGATGCCGCAGATCCATTTGGCGCACCAGACGATGAAGACATTCCAGCGCGAGGTCACGAAATACCGTTTGTTGTAGGACAGCGGCGCTGCCAGCATGCAGACTGCCGACCAGATAATGGTGGCAACCACCATCAGCAACATGAACACGAGGGAACGCAGGAACGGAACGATATTACGCAACGACAGTCTCCAATATTCTTAATGAATTTTTATTCGGATTTCAGGATGTGGTCTACGGTGGCTGCCAGGTCGGGGAACACTTGCGTGCCGGGAGGCAGCCCCCCTGTGGCATGGGTCTTTTCACCCTTGCCGGTCAACACCAGGTAAGGCACGCAGCCGCTGTTGAAGCCTGCCTGCAGGTCGCGCAGGGAGTCGCCGACCGTGGGCACGCCTTTCAGGCTGATTTCGAATCGCTTCGAAATCTCGGTGAACATGCCGGGCTTGGGCTTGCGGCAGTCGCAGTTGTCGGCCGCCGCGTGCGGACAGAAGAAGATGGCGTCGATATCGGCGCCGACCTGCTGCGCCAGCCGGTGCATCTTCTGGTGAATCGCGTTCAGGGTGCCGATGTCGAAGTACTGGCGGGCGATGCCCGACTGGTTCGACGCGATCACCACGCGATAACCCGCCTGGTTCAGGCGGGCGATCGCTTCCAGCGAGCCGGGGATGGGGATCCACTCGTTGGGCGACTTGATGAAGTCCGGCGAGTCATGGTTGATCACACCATCCCGGTCCAGGATGATCAGCTTGGTCGGCTGGCTTTGTGGCATCTCAGGCCGCCAGTTTGGAAATGTCGGCGACGCGGTTCATCATGCCGTGCAGGGAAGACAGCAGCGCCAGGCGGTTGTTGCGCAGGGCGATGTCTTCGGCCATGACCATCACGTCGTTGAAGAAGGCGTCGACTTCCTCCTTCAGCTGTGCCAGAGTTTTCAGGGTGGCGGTGAAATCGCCCTTGGCCCATGCCGCGTCGACTTCGGGCGCCACGCGGCCCATGGCGGCGTGCAGGGCCTTCTCGGCCGCATCCTGCAGCAGTTCGGCCTTGACGGTGCCGGCCTGCGCCAACGCTTCCTCGTTCTTTTTCAGGATGTTGGTGATGCGCTTGTTGGCGCCGGCCAGCGAGACCGATTCCGGCAGGGCGGCGAAGGCTTGCACGGCCTCCAGGCGCTGCACGATGTCATCCAGCCGGTCCGGATTCTGCGCCACCACGGCTTCGATCTCGTTGACGCTGAAGCCGCGTTCGCGCAGCATGCCGCGCAGGCGGTCCAGCATGAAGGCGGTGACGTCGGCGCTCGGGTCCTTGAAGTTCGGCACCGCCACGAATTGCTGCACCGCGTCGCCCAGCAGCGCGGAGATGAACAGCGGCAGGCGCTTTTCCACCAGCATGCGCAGCACGCCCAGGGCGTGGCGGCGCAGCGCGAACGGATCCTTGTCGCCGGTCGGCTGCAGGCCGATGGCCCAGATGCCGACCAGGGTTTCCACCTTGTCGGCCAGCGCCACGGCGGTGCCGGTGGCGGTGGACGGCAGGCTGTCGCCGGCGAAGCGCGGCTGGTAGTGCTCGGACGCTGCCAGCGCGACTTCCTCGTGCTCGCCGTCGTGGCGGGCGTAATAGGTGCCCATGATGCCTTGCAGCTCAGGGAACTCGCCCACCATATCGGTCAGCAGGTCGGCCTTGGACAGGCGCGCGGCGCGTTCTGCCAGCGCCTTGTCGCCGCCCAGGCGGCCGGCGATGGCTGCGGCCAGCGCGGTGACGCGCTCGGAACGCTCGGCCTGGGTGCCCAGCTTGTTGTGGTAGACCACGTTCTTCAGCAGCGGCAGGCGCGATTCCAGCGACTTCTTCTTGTCCTGCTCGAAGAAGAACTTGGCGTCGGACAGGCGCGGGCGCACCACGCGCTCGTTGCCGCCGATGATGGCGGCCGGGGTGGCGGTCGCGATGTTCGATACGATCAGGAAGCGCGAGCGCAGCTTGCCGTTGGCGTCGGTCAGGGCGAAGTACTTCTGGTTGGTCTGCATGGTGAGAATCAGGCATTCCTGCGGCACGGCCAGGAATTCTTCCTCGAAGTGGCATTCGTACACCACCGGCCATTCGACCAGGGACGACACTTCTTCCAGCAGCGCTTCCGGCATCAGCACCTGGTCGGCGCCGGCCTTTTGCAGCAGGGCGGCGCGGATCGCCTCTTTACGCGCGTCGAAGCCTGCAACGACCTTGCCGGCGTCGGCCAGGGTGGCAGCGTAGGATGCGGCGTCGGCGATGGTCACTTCGCGCTGGCCCGGTGCGGTGAGGAAGCGGTGGCCTTCGGTCTTGTTCGCCGCGGTCAGGCCCAGCAGGGTCAATGGCAGCACGGTGGCGCCATGCAGGGCGATCAGCGCGTGCGCCGGGCGCACGAACTGCACGGTTTCGCCGTCCGGACGCTGGTAGCTCATGACCTTCGGGATCGGCAGCTTGGCGATGGTTTCTTCCAGCGCGGCCTGGGCGCCCGCTTGCAGGGCCGAGCCGGCGGCCAGCTTGGTGTAGAAGAAGCTTTCGGCCTTGCCGTCCTGGGCGCGCTCCATGTCGGCCACGGCGATGTGGGCCAGGCCCATGGCGGCCAGCTTCTTGGTCAGCGGCGCGGTCGGGTTGCCTTCCGCGTCCAGCGCGATGGCGACCGGCAGGATCTTTTCGCGCACTTGCTTGTCGGGCGAGGTGGCACGCACCTTGGTGATCGACACGGCCAGACGGCGCGGGGTGGCGTAGGTTGTGGCGACGCTGTCTTCTTCCAGGAAGTCGCGCGATTTCAGGCCGTTGACGATGCCCGCGGCGAAAGCGGCGCCCAGCTTGGACAGGGCTTTCGGCGGCAGTTCTTCGGTCAGCAGTTCGATAAGCAGGGTCTGATTCATGTTCGGTATTCTTTTATTTGGCGACCATCGGGAAGCCGAGGCGTTCGCGGGACTCGTAGTAGGCCTGGGCCACCAGGCGCGACAGCGTGCGCACGCGGCCGATATAGGCGGCGCGCTCGGTCACGGAAATGGCGCCGCGGGCGTCCAGCATATTGAAGCTGTGCGAGGCTTTCATGATCTGCTCATAGGCTGGCAGTACCAGCTGCAGCTCGATCAGGCGCTTGGCTTCGGATTCGTGGTTGGCGAATTGCGCGAACAGCAGGTCGGTGTTGGCGTGCTCGAAGTTGTAGGTGGACTGCTCCACTTCGTTCTGGTGGAACACGTCGCCATATTTCAGCTGTTTCTTCTGGCCGTTCTCTTCCCATTCGGTCCAGACCAGGTCGTAGACGTTTTCCACGCCTTGCAGGTACATGGCCAGGCGCTCCACGCCGTAAGTGATCTCGCCCAGCACGGGCTTGCAATCGAGACCGCCCACTTGCTGGAAGTAGGTGAACTGGGTCACCTCCATGCCGTTCAGCCAGACTTCCCAGCCCAGGCCCCAGGCGCCCAGGGTCGGGCTTTCCCAGTCGTCTTCCACGAAGCGCACGTCGTTTTGTTTCAGGTCCAGGCCCAGCGCGGCCAGGGAGCCCAGATACAGGTCCAGGATATTTTCCGGCGCCGGCTTCAACACCACCTGGTACTGGTAGTAGTGCTGCAGGCGGTTCGGATTCTCGCCGTAGCGGCCGTCTTTCGGGCGGCGCGACGGCTGCACATAGGCCGCGCGCCATGGCTCGGGGCCAATTGCACGCAGGAAAGTACCGGTGTGGAAGGTGCCCGCGCCGACTTCCATGTCGTACGGCTGGAGCAGTGCGCAGCCCTGCTTGTCCCAGTAGGTTTGCAGGGTCAGGATAATTTGTTGAAATGTCAGCATCGTGGTCGTTGGTGGCGCCTTGGCGCGAGCGTTATCGGTTCGCTAAAACGGCTCATTTTAGCGGTTTTTGGGGGGAACCTGTAGAGTTTTGCCCAGCCCGCAGGGCGGTTGATCCAGATCAAAGCCTGTCTGCTGCGTCAGAACTACGGCTGCACCAGCCCATCCAAGGGGCATGAATCTACCGCAAGCCGACTACGATGCCGTCTGGAAGCAGGCGATCGAACGCTATTGGCCTGATTTCACAGCCTTCTTCCTGCTCGAAGAGTGGGGCGGCCGAGCTTTGCCCGAAAGCCTTGACCAGGAGCTTGCCAAATGCTTCCGCGATAGCAAGCTGGGCCTGTTCCGGGTCGACAAGCTGCTGCGGGTCCCCGGCGCGGATGCGCAGCCATGCTTGTGGCATATCGAAGTGCAGGTTGCTCGCCAGCGCGGGTTTGCCGAGCGCATGTTTGTTTGCCAATACCGGCTTTACGACCAGTTCCGCCTGCCGGTGCGCAGCATCGTCATCCTTGGCGACCGTAGTCCTGGCTGGCGACCCCGCCAATTTGAACTCGCCGCAGGCAATACCCGTATGAGCTTTGAATTCGAGACGATCAAGCTGAGGGACTTTGAAGCTTGTTTGGACGCGTTATTTTGCAGCGACAACGTTTTCGCATGGCTTGTGGCGGCCCATCTATTTACTCTGCGTACGCGCCGGGAACCTTCCGTACGCGCGCTTGTCAAAGACAAACTGCTGACTGGCTTGAGGGCAGTTGGCTGGGAGGTCCTGAAGTTCCACGATATATATGACCTTATCGACCGAATGATGGGATTGCCCAAAGCGTTGCAAGAGCTGGTCGATGAACAACAATCTCTGTTGGAAAGGGGAAGTGAAATGGCTTGGAAATATCTATGGGAAGAGCGCGCCGAACAGCGTGGTATGGCACGCGGCGAGGCACGCGGTGAAGCAATAGGTGAGGCGAGAGGTGAAGCAATAGGCGAGGCAAGAGGCGAGGCAAGAGGGGAAGCACGTGGTCGGCTGGAAACGATGCGAAGTATGATCTGCCTTCAGCTGGAGCGGCGTTTTGGGCAACTCGACGCGAGCGTGCGTCAAAAAATAGACAACGCCGAGCAGGAAGAATTGGAGCGTTGGATCCTGGCGGTGGTGACCGCCAGGACCCTTGACGAGATCTTTTAGCCGCGGCGCTGGCGCGACCAGAGCCAGGCGGCGCCAAGGGACAGGGCTGCCAGCGCCAGGAACAGCTTGTTCTGCAGCCTGATGTAAGGCGTGTCGCCCGACATGCCTTGCACTGTTGCGCTCAACACGCCCGGCTGGCGGTACGGCAGCGCGTGCAGCACCTCACCGCGCGGCGAGATCACGACCGTGGCGCCGCTATTGGTGGCGCTCAGCATCGGGCGGCCGGTCTCCAGCGCGCGCATCTGCGACATCTGCAAATGCTGCGGAATGGCGATCGAATCGCCATACCAGGCCAGTTCCGACACATTCAGCATCACGGTGGCACCGGTCAACGCAATCTGTTCCGCAATCTCTTCCCCGAACACGTTCTCATAGCAGATATTCGGCAGCACCTTCTGGTCTTTCACCGGAAACGGCGCCTGGATCACCGCGCCGCGCGTCTGGTCGCCCAGCGGAATCTGCATCAGGTTGGTGAACCAGCGGAAGCCGGTCGGGATGAATTCGCCAAATGGCACCAGGTGGTGCTTGTCGTAGCGGTAAGCGCTGACGGCCAGCGACGGCGGCAGGCCCAGCACGCTGTTCGAATATTCGACGCCATTGGTCATCGGCATACCCAGCACGATATGGCTGCCGGTACGCCGCGCGAACTGGCCGTAGGCGTCCAGGTAGCCTGTCGGCAGCTGCGACGCGAACAGCGGCACGCCGGTTTCGGGAATCGCGATCAAATCGGCCGGCTGGGCGGTGACTGCCTGCTGGTATTGGCGCAGCGTATCGCCGATGTGCTGGATGTCGAATTTGTTCTTCAGGGCGATATTGCCCTGCACCAGGCGCACTGTCAGCGGCTTGCCGGACGGTGCGGTCCATTCCACGCGGCCGAGTGCAAGGCCGCCGAGCCAGATGGCCGCCACCAGGGCGATTGCTTTGTAGCGGAACGGGTGCATCAGCAGCGGCAGCGCGCCGGCGGTGATGGCCGCCAGCCAGCTGATACCGTACACGCCCAGCAGCGGCGCATAGCCGGCCAGCGGCGAGGTATTGTGGGCGTACCCCGCCGTTACCCAGGGGAACCCGGTGAACAGCCAGCCGCGCAGGAGTTCGAAGAGCGCCCAGCAAGCGGGCAGCACCAGCAGGGTGGCGGCCGGCAAGGGCAGCGGCCAGCGTTTGCGCAGCCAGGCAGTACTTGCCATGGCGCCGGCGGCGTACAGGGCCATGGCCGCCGCCAGCAGCGCAATGGCGATGGCGGCAAGCGGCGCGGGCATGCCGCCGAATTGGTGGATGGCGATATACAGCCAATGGAAGCCGGCCAGGCACCAGCCGAAGCCGAAGGCCCAGCCCACCAGGGCCGCGGCACGCACTGACTCGGCGCGCAAGGCCTGGTAGACCAGCACGGCCAGGGACAGGATCTGCAGCGGCCACCAGCCGAACGGCGCGAACGCCAGCACGCCCGCCGCGCCGCAGAGGGCGGCGATCAGCATGCGGCTACGGGTGGAGCGGGGCGCGGCAGGCGCTTCGCCGGGCTTGGTCTTACGCCAGCGCATCAGTCCTGCTCATCCACGGAGGCCGGCAGTTTTTCCACGGTCAGCACATGGACTTGGCGCGCGTCGGCGCGCAGCACTTCAAAGCGCAGGTTGGCGATGTCGAAGGTATCGCCCTTGTGCGGCATGCGGCCCAGGTGCTTGGCCACCAGGCCGCCGATGGTGTCGACGTCTTCGTCGGCCAGGCCGGAATCGAGCTCTTCGTTGAATTGCTCCAGCTCGGTCAGCGCCTTGACGCGCCAGCGCGGCCCAATCTTGCCTTCCTTGATCGACAGGATATTGTCTTCTTCTTCGTCGAAATCGTATTCATCCTCGATATCGCCGACGATCTGCTCCAACACGTCCTCGATGGTGATGAGGCCGGCCACGCCGGAATACTCGTCGACCACGATGGCCATATGGTTGTGGTTGGCGCGGAAATCGCGCAGCAGCACGTTCAGGCGTTTCGATTCCGGAATGAAGATCGCCGGGCGCAGCATATCGCGCACGTCGAACGATTCTTCCGCGTAGTAGCGCAGCAGGTCCTTGGCCAGCAGGATGCCGACGACCTTGTCGCGTTCGCCTTCGATGGCAGGGAAGCGCGAGTGGGCTGTCTCCAGCACCAGCGGGATCCATTCCTCGATCGGTTTGGTGATATCGATGACATCCATCTGCGAGCGCGGGATCATGATGTCGCGTGCCGACAGGTCCGACACCTGGAATACGCCTTCGATCATCGACAGCGCATCGGCGTCGATCAGATTGCGTTCATGGGCATCGTGCAGGACTTCAAGCAGCTCCGAGCGGCTCTCGGGCTCAGGGGAAATCAGGGCGGTGAGTCGCTCGAACAGCGACCGGTGTGGTTTAGCGTCATTCCTGACGCTACTAGGGTGCTCTTGCATAATTGGCATGAAAGCCGTTGTTTCGAAGTGCTATAGCATACACTAAACGGCCGAGCCCCGGCCTAATTGCTAAATTGGAAACACGATGCAGATCAGTGCAGTCACCTATGGCTCCGACCAATGCGGCCTCGTGTGCGCTTACCTGTTCGGACGCGGCCCGCAACCAGTGCCGATCGAAGCCTCCGAGGCGGAACAATGGCTGCGCGCCCCCGCTAATCCGGCCGGCGAATTCATCTGGCTGCATTTCAACCTTGCCAACACCGCCAGCGAGAAATGGATGCGCGAACATGCCGAGCTGGCAAATGAATACTACGACAGCCTGCACGAAGAGGGCGCGCGCTCGACCCGCATCGAGCAGGCGGACGACACCCTGGTGGCGGTGGTCAATGACGTGCTGCGCGACTTCAGTTTCGAGCCGTCGGACATTTCCAGCGTCTGCCTGAGCGTCGACCGGCGCCTGGTGGTGAGCGCGCGGCGCAAGCCGCTGCAGGCGGTCGAGCGCTTGCGCCAGGCGGTGCGCGGCGGGGAAAACCTGGGCTCCAGCGTGGTGCTGCTGACCCATCTGCTGCGCGACCAGGCCGATGTGCTGACGCGCATCGTGCGCGACGCCACGGGCAAGGTGGACCGCATCGAGGACAACCTCCTGTCCGGTAAGCTGAAATTCAAGCGGGCCGACCTGGGCGCCTTGCGGCGGGTACTGGTGCGTTTGCAACGGCTGCTGGCGCCGGAACCGGCGGCCCTGTTCCGCCTGCTGCAGCGGCCGCCGTCCTGGGCCAGCGAGGCCGATCGCCAGGAACTGCGCGAATCGACCGAGGAATTTGCCGTGGTGCTGAACGATATGGCGGCGCTGCAGGAGCGCATCAAGCTGCTGCAGGAGGAAATCGCGGCCCTGGTCAACGAAGCCAATAACCGCAGCCTCTACGTGCTGACCATCGTGACCGTGCTGGCGCTGCCGATCAATATCATTGCCGGCCTGCTGGGCATGAATGTGGGCGGCATCCCGCTATCCGAAGACAAGTCCGGATTCTGGATCATCGCCGGCATCGTGGTGTTGTTTACCGTGGTGGCGGGGGCCTGGCTGTTGCGCCAGCGGCAGGATTAAGGTCCGCCGCGCTGCACCAGCCAGCGGGTGAACAGTTCCACCCGCGGGGAGGCGCGCTGGCGGCCCGCGGCAAACGCATAGGCGCCGGTGCCGATGCTGGCCGAATGGATGCGCTGGAGCGTGCCGTGGCCGGCCATGGCGGCGACAAAGGCTTCGGGGACGACGAGCACGCCCAAGCCCTGGATGGCTGCCTGGATCGCCAGCACGGTATTGTCGAGCTCAAGGGTCGGTGCCAACGCCCGCGCTTCCATGCCGTGGGCGCGCGCCCAGCCCGGCCACAGGTCCGGCCTGGAGCGCGCACCAATGCGCGGCGCCGCTGCCAGCCACGCCATGCCGGCGCCAGGGGCACGCCCAGCTGCGACGCAAAGGCCGGGCTGGACACCAGCACGCAGCGCTCGTCCATGAAGGCTTGCGACGGCAAGCCACGCAATGCCGCCGGATCGCGCCGGATGAAGACATCGACCGGGGCGGAGGGATTGATGTCGCCGTCGGCTGTGTGCACGTCGACGTGGATGTGGGGAAAGCGCCGGCGGAAGTCCGGCAGTTGTGGGATCAGCCAATGCATCGCCAGCGTGACACTGGTGTCGACCACGATGCAATGCCGGGGCGCCATGCCGCCAGCCGGTTCCAGCGCCGCGACAATGCTGCATTGGACAGCGGGCCGTGCGGCCGCCTACTGCAGACGAGCAACCCGAAATCGCTGTTGTTCTTCCTGTCCGTGCTGCCCCAGGTCGCCGAAGGCGTGGGCGCGGCGCGGCAACAGGTGCCGCTGGCGCTGGCCATCGGCAGCTACTGCATGGTGCTGCTTGTGATCCATGGCGTGTATGCCGGGTTGGCGGCGCGGGCCAGGAACTGGCTCAGCCAGCCGCGCAGCGCCCGCATACTCTCGCGCCTGGGTGCGCTGGTGTTTTGCGCGTTCGGCTTGACGATGCTGAAGGTTTAGTACGGATCGGCGTAACCGAGGCCGGTGACGATTTCGGTTTCGATGCCTTCCATCTCGGCTGCTTCCTCGTCGTCTTCGTGGTCGTAGCCCTGGGCGTGCAGCACGCCGTGCACGATCAGGTGGGCCGTGTGTTCTTCCACTGTTTTCTTCTGCTCGGCCGCTTCGCGCTGCAGCACGTCGGTGCACAGGATGATATCGGCGCGGGTCGGTTCGTCCTCGGCCACTTCCTCGCCTTCGTTGTAGGCGAAAGTCAGCACATTGGTGGCGTAATCCTTGCCGCGGTAGTCGCGGTTCAGTTCCAGGCCTTCTTCCGCGTCGACGAAGCGGATAGTCAGTTCGGCCGGCGCGAACAGGGCGGCCTTGACCCATTTGCGTATCATCGGGCGGGTGATGGCGTCCTGCAGGCGCGGGTCGGCGTATTGGATGGACAGGGCCAGCTTATTTTTTTCGGACATTGCGCACAGCTTTCACAGCAGGTTTGACGGTTTGCAGCAGGGGCGCGAGTTCGGCACTGGCTTCCTGCGCGTTTTCATAGGCATCGACAATGCGCGCCACCAGCGGGTGGCGCACCACGTCGGCGCTGGAGAACTGGCTGAAGGCGATGCCGCGCACATTGCGCAGCACGTGCATGGCATCGACCAGGCCGGACTTCTGGTGCTTGGCCAGGTCGACCTGGGTCACGTCGCCCGTGACCACGGCCTTGCTGCCGAAACCGATACGGGTCAGGAACATCTTCATCTGTTCGACCGTGGTGTTCTGTGCCTCGTCCAGGATGACGAAAGCGTGGTTCAGCGTGCGGCCGCGCATATAGGCCAGCGGCGCGATCTCGATCACCTGCTTCTCGAACATCTTCTGCGTGCGGTCGAAGCCGAGCAGGTCGTACAGCGCGTCGTACAGGGGGCGCAGGTAAGGGTCGACCTTCTGCGCCAGGTCGCCCGGCAGGAAGCCCAGGCGCTCGCCCGCTTCCACGGCGGGGCGGGTCAGGATGATGCGCTTGACCGCATCGCGCTCCAGCGCATCGACGGCGCAGGCCACGGCCAGGTAGGTCTTGCCGGTACCGGCCGGGCCGATGCCGAAGCTGATGTCGTGCTCGAGGATATTGCGCAGATAGCGGATCTGGTGCGGGGTGCGGCCGCGCAGGTCGTTGCGGCGCGTCTTCAGCACCGGGCTGGTGATGTCCGGCTCATGGAAGGGCGGTTCCTCGCCGGCCGGGCCGAAATCGTCCGGCGCTTCGCTGGCGCGCTGCTCGACCAGGGCCAGCTGCACCTCCTCCACCGGCACCACTTTGTCGGCGACGCTGTAGAAGCGCGCCAGGATGGCGACGGCGCGTTCGGCATTGGTGCCGCTGACGATGAACTTCTCGCCGCGGCGGAAAATGGTCACGTCCAGCGCGGCGGAAATCTGGCGCAGGTTTTCATCGAGCGGGCCGCACAAATGGGCCAGGCGCGCATTGTCCAGCGGTTCTGGAACGAAGTAGTGCGGTTGCACCGGGGTTTTTGTTTTCAAAGTATCGCTTCTCCGCACAGGGCGTAATCCAGGCTTTCAGTGATGCGCACGCTGACCATTTGGCCAATCAGTGCCTGCGCATTGGCGCCGCCGTCGAAATGCACGGTGCGGGTATTGCTGGCGCGGCCTTGCATTGCATTGCCGCCGCGTTTGGACGGACCTTCCACCAGCACCTGCATGGTCATGCCGACCATGGCGGCGCTGTGGCGCTTGGTGTTCTCGTCGAACAGGGCCTGCAGGCGCTGCAGGCGGGCCGACTTGACTGCGGCCGGGGTGTCATCGGCCAGGTTGGCGGCCGGCGTGCCGGGGCGCTTGCTGAAGATGAAGCTGAAGCTGTTGTCGAAGTCGACATCCTGCACCAGCTTGTACATCGCGTCGAAATCCTCGTCCGTCTCGCCGGGGAAGCCGACGATGAAGTCCGAGGAAATCACCACTTGCGGGCGCACCGCGCGCACCTTGCGGATGATGGACTTGTATTCCAGCGCCGTGTAGCCGCGCTTCATGGCGCCCAGGATTTTATCGGAGCCATGCTGGGCCGGCAGATAGAGCTGGTCGGCCAGTTTCGGAATCTTCGCGTAGCAGTCGACCAGGCGCTGGGTGAACTCCTTCGGGTGGCTGGTGACGAAGCGGATGCGCTCGATGCCCGGGATCTCGGCCACGTATTCGATCAGCATGGCGAAATCGGCGACGCTGCCGTCGGCGGTCTCGCCGCGGAAGGCATTCACGTTCTGCCCCAGCAGCATAATTTCCTTCACGCCCTGCGCGGCGAGGCCGGCGACTTCGGTCAGCACGTCCTCGAAGCGGCGCGACACCTCCTCGCCGCGGGTGTACGGCACCACGCAGTAGGAGCAGTATTTGGAGCAGCCCTCCATGATCGAGACGTAGGCGAACGCCCCTTCCACACGGGCCGGCGGCAGGTGGTCGAATTTCTCGATCTCGGGGAAACTGATGTCGATCTGCGGCTTGCCGGTGTGGCGGCGCAGTTCGATCAGCTTCGGCAGGCGGTGCAGGGTCTGCGGGCCGAATACCACGTCCACCAGCGGCGCGCGCTTGACGATGGCTTCGCCCTCCTGCGAGGCGACGCAGCCGCCCACGCCGATCACCAGCTCAGGCTTGGCCTGCTTGAGCTTCTTGAAGGTGCCCAGGTCGGAAAACACCTTCTCCTGCGCCTTTTCGCGCACGGAACAGGTGTTCAGGAGGATGACGTCGGCGTCTTCCGGGGATTCGGTGCGTACCAGTCCCTCGGACGCGCCGAGCAGGTCAGCCATCTTATCCGAGTCATACTCGTTCATCTGGCAGCCGAAGGTTTTGATGAATACTTTTTTCTGCATACCCGCAAGTTTACCGTAAATCGCTGTCCTGCCCTTGAAATCAGGCACGGCGGGGCCTAGAGTGAAAAGTGCCAGCTTTGCGGAGAGACATCATGGCTATCAATGGGATTGGGCCGACCACCCGGAATGTCCAGCAGGTCGACAATGCCGCCGCCGAGCGCCGTCTCGACGAGCAACGCCAGTTGCGCCAGGATGAGCAGCGCGTCCGCGACCAGCAGGCCGCGCGCAACGAGCGCGACACTACCAGGACGGCGGAGACGCGCCGCACCGAGCAAACCCGGGCTGCGGAACAGCAGGACTTTCTTACTCGGCAGCAATTACAGGCGCAGAACGCGCAAGCCAACCGCCCGACGCCAGGCACGCCGGCGCCCGGCAGCATTATTTCCGTGACTGCGTGAAATATCCGCGCAACACAATTTCCTTGAGGTTCTTTCGTGCGACACAGGAATAATCCCTGTGTTGAAATGGCATTGTTGTCAAGATTTTCGGTAAATCATCGCCAAGTCTTGATGTTGAACAAGGTTCGCCCGGTGCACTGGCATGAAAATTTGTCAAGACGCCCGGCCCTGCCTCAACACTCCACTGTCAAGAGAGGAACCATCATGGCACACCACGCTCTCGCTTCGCAGGAAAGCTACAACCCGAATCATTTGCTGGACATCCTGCTGGGCAAAATGCAGTTGAAAAACGATGCGGCGCTGTCGCGCATGCTCGAAGTCGCGCCTCCCGTCATCAGCAAGATCCGCCACCACCGCTTGCCGGTCGGCGCCTCGCTGCTGATCCGCATGCACGAAGTCACCGGCATGAGTATCCGCGAACTGCGCGACTTGATGGGCGACCGCCGCACCAAGTACCGCCTGTCGGATGCGCAGGGCCGCCCCAAGGCGGACGAGAAACCGGCCGGCGCCTCGCTGCAGAACGGCATGCCGCAGGCCACGGCCCACTAAGCCAGCAGCACCAGCGCAATCTCTTCGTATTGCAGTTCGGTTTCGCGGAACAGGTGCAGGTAGCTGTCTTCGTTCAGGTGGAGCGCTTTCCAGGCAATGGTGGAAACCGGCGGCACCATATCGTCCGGTTTTCCCGCCAGGTCGAGCGCATGGACCACGGCGTCGGCCACATGGATGATGGCAGCGAGGAAACCGGCGCCGGCTTTTCCGGGATCGTGGTGGCCGGCGATCGCCAGCCGCATCGTGTCGGAAAAATTCCAGTGCTCCGCCAGCGCCAAGCCGGCGTCGACATGGTCGATGCCCAGTATGGCGCGTTCCGCCTGCAGCGCATGGCAATCGTTTTCCTGCTGGTAGACGAGCACCTGCGCATACCGGTCCGGGAAGCTCGACACCAGCACCAGCCGGCCGATATCGTGCAGCAGTCCGGCGGTGAAGGCGTAGTCCTGGTTGAAGCGCACATGGCGCGCCAATACCTTGGCGCAGGCCGCCGCCGCGATCGAATGGCGCCAGAAGCTGCGGTGGTCGAAGCCGGGGCATTGTTTGTCGGCAAAGCAGCCGGTGACGGCAGCGGCCGTGATCAGGTTGCGCGTGCTCTGGAAGCCGAGGAAGGTAATCGCCTGCTGGATCGTGGTCACCTTGACCTGCAGACCGAACAGCGAGGAATTGGCCAGGCGCAGCGTCTTGGCGGTCAGGGCCTGGTCGTGCGACACCTTCTTGGCCAGCACCGTGATATCGATCTCTTCCTGGTCGATGCTGTTGAGCAGCTCCATCACCACGGCCGGCAAGGACGGCAGGTCCTCCAGGTTCTTCACCACATCGTCGTAGCTGAGCAGCGAACTCATGCGGCCTCCCCGCCTGCGCGAAAACTGGTGACCAGGGCGCGCAGCGCCTGGGCGGCCCCGTCTTCGACGTCGTCGTCGTCATGGCGGCGGAACAGGTAGGCGATGCGCGCCAGCTGTGCCGCCCGTTCGGCGGCCGTCTGTTGCGGATCGGGCGCGGCGTCGTCCACCACCGCCAGCGATTCGACGCTGTGGCCGGGCATGCGTTCGAGCATCTTTTCCGTCAACACGGTGCCCGCTGGCAGCAGCACCTGGCCCTGCATGTCCAACAGTTCATCGGATAAGACCATGCCGGGCTGGACGTCGGCCAGCGGCAGGTGGCGATAGGTACCCGTCATTTTGATCTCCCTGGTCAGCACAACAAATCTTACCTCAGTGCCGCCAAGGCATCATCCTTAAAATCTTGCCAAGCGACACTCCATCCCTTACATTGGTGGGAACACGGGGAGGGACTTAATGTTTGGTATCCAAGGCCGGCTGACTGCGCTGTTCGTGGTGATCGTCACCGTCGTGCTGGGCATTTCCGGCACCTACGCACAGTACAGCCTGGGTCATGAACTGGAAGTGGCCAACCAGCGCCTGCGCGAGGGCGTGCTGACCCGCCTGCAGACCAGCCTGCCATCCGCCCTGTGGGACCTGGACAAGGCCAAGGTCGACAATATCGTCGCGGCGGAAATGTTGCCGCCAGAACTCGTTGCCATCCGCGTCTACGACACTTCCGTCGGCCTGTTTTCCGGCAAGCGGCGCAAGGACGACGGCGGCATCATCCCGATCGAATCGGAAACCGATGTCCAGGGCGCGCCCGTGGTGGCCGACCTGGCTTACCGCGACGCGGGCGCCGCCGGCAGCGCGCTGAAACCGGTCATCGTGGGCCGCGTCGTGGTCAATTTCAGCCGCGCCCAGATCGATGCCACGCTGGCGGCCGAAGTGCGCCGCAAGGTGGTGGAAGTGCTGACCCTGGACCTGATCCTGGTGGTGGCGCTGGCGCTCTCGCTGCGCATCGTGTTCGACCCCTTGAAGAAGCTGCGCGACGGCTTGTTCGAACTGGCCACGCGCGGCTCCGACGAGGTGGAGGAATTGCCGGAAAAGCGCAGCGACGAGCTGGGCGACGTGATCCGCGGCTTCAATGCCATCCAGCGCAAGGTGAAGTCCATCATCAAGCGCACCCGCGAGGCGGAAGACCTGGCGCGCCGCTCGGCGCAGGAAACGGCGCAGGCCCTGGACGACCTGCAACGCACCCAGGAATCGCTGCTGCAGGCGGAGCGACTGGCCTCGCTCGGTTCGCTGGTGGCCGGCGTGGCGCACGAGATCAATACGCCGGTCGGCATTGCCCTGACCAGCGCCTCGGTGCTGATGGATGCCACCACCAAGGTCGACGA
The DNA here is from genome assembly GCF_000425385.1 of Pseudoduganella violaceinigra DSM 15887. Classification (GTDB taxonomy): domain Bacteria; phylum Pseudomonadota; class Gammaproteobacteria; order Burkholderiales; family Burkholderiaceae_D; genus Rugamonas; species Rugamonas violaceinigra. The sequence continues at coordinate 151,604 of NZ_KE384359.1, forward strand.
ATCGATGCAGTCCGGCCAGGTGAAAAAATCGGAAATCCAGAAATACATCGAGACGGCCGGCGAAAGCGCGCGCCTGATCATGAACAACGCTTACCGCGCGGCGCACCTGATCCACAGCTTCAAGCAGATCGCGGTGGACCAGGTCAGCGAGGCGCGCCGCCGTTTCGAGCTGAAGGAATACATCGGCGAGGTGGTGTCGAGCCTGCAGCCCAAGCTGAAGAAAACGCGCATCGTGGTGGCGATCAACTGTCCCGACGAGATCATGCTCGACAGCTATCCCGGCGCGCTGGCCCAGGTCATCACCAACCTGACCTTGAATTGCGTCGAGCACGCGTTCGAGCCCGACGGGGCGGGCAATATCGACATCAATGTGATCCCGGAAGGCGATATCATTGAAATGCAGGTGGTCGACAACGGCAAGGGCATTGCGCCCGATATGCTGGACAAGGTGTTCGATCCCTTCGTCACCACGCGGCGCGGCCAGGGCGGCACCGGCCTCGGCCTGAATATCGTGTTCAACCTGATCGTCAAGCAGTTCGGCGGCGCCATCTCCGTGACGAGTACCCAGGGCAAGGGCGCCAAGTTCGTGCTGCGCATCCCGCGCGTGACGCCGAGCGACGAGGGCGAAGACAAGCATCCCGACGCACCGCTGCACGCGCCGACTGCCGGCTGAGCGCCCGAGCTGGGCGCCGCTGCGGCCTGAACTGCCGCATACTGGAGCCCTGCAGGGAGAACTGTGATGGGAAAACAGCGACTGGTTGCCTTGCTGCGCGGTATCAATGTCGGGCGCGCCAAACGCGTGGCGATGGCCGACTTGCGCAAGGTCTTGAGCGATATGGGCTTTGGCGATGTGCGCACCCTGCTCAATAGCGGGAACGTCGTCTTCGACTGCACTGCGCACGAAGCCTCCGATTGCGCGGCCCGCATCGAGGAAGCCCTGGTGCTGAAACTGGGCGTGCCCGCCAAGGTCACGGTGATCGAAGCCGGACAGCTGGCCGAAATCGTTGCGGAAAACAGCTTGCAGGATGTGGCCGACGACCATTCGCGCCTGCTGGTGGCGGTGCTGAACAAACCCGATGAAGACCGCGGCAAGCTCGAACCGCTGGCACGCCAGAGCTGGCAGCCGGAGGCCTTCGCCTTGGGCCGCCATGCGGCCTATATCTGGTGCCCGGACGGGGTGCTGGCCAGCCGCGCCGCGGCGGCCATGGGCAAGGCCCTGGGCGACGCCGTGACTTCGCGCAACTGGAGCACCATCAGCAAGCTGAATTTGATGGCAAAAATATAATTCAGTTGTAAATAGGATACTCTTACCGGCCCTTTCCTGGCGGTGCATGCGGCGAGCGTCTAGAATCGCTTGTCCACAATTTTGTCAGACCTGTAATGAAGATGAATGACACGCTACGCGGCGCCCTGATCCTCGGCGCCGTGGTTCTGGCCCTGGTGATCGGCGGCTTCGCCATTGCCGACAATGGCTGGCAGAAAGTCAGCTGTATCGGCCGCGCGATTGCCGGCGGTGTGGCGTTCACCAATATCCACAGCGTGTGCGCCCTGTAAGCCTGCCGCCCGGCAGGCTGTTCCCCTCTTACCAGTTGCCGGCCGCCGCGCCGTCGTCAACGGTCAGCACATGGCCCGAGATGAAGGTCGAATCGGTCAGGTAAAGCACCGCTGCGGCGATATCCTCGGCCGACCCCAGGCGGTGCGTCGGCACCAGCCCTTTCAGGAATTCCTGGGTTCCCGCGTCCTTGCCGTGCATCGGCGTGCTGATGATGCCCGGCGCCACCGCATTGACCTTGATGTTCTTGCCCGCCACTTCCAGCGCCAGGGCGCGCGTGGCCATATTCAGGCCGCCTTTGATCAGCACCGGCAGCAAGGCGGTGGCCTTGGCCGGCGTCACCCCCAGGCTGGCCGTGATGTTGACGATGTGGCCGCCGCCGTTGGCTTCCATATGGCGCACGGCTTCCTGGGCCGGGAACAGGAAGCCCTTCAGGTTGGTCGCCACGATGGCGTCGGTGTCGGCTTCGCTGTAATCGACGGCCGGTTTGGCGATGAAGATGCCGGCGTTGTTTACCAGGATATCGACCTTGCCGAAGCGGGCGGAGGCTTGTTGGAACAGGGCGTGCGCCGTGGCCGGGGCGGCGATGTCGCCGGCAACCGGCAGGAAGTTGGCGGGGTTGCCCAGCTGGGCGGCGGCGGTCTGCAGGCGGTCCATGGTGCGGGCATTGCCCACCACATTGTAGCCGCGCGCCAGGTAAGCCTTGGCGATGGCGAAACCCAGGCCGCTGGAAGCGCCGGTGACGATGGCTGTTCTGGTCATTTGAAACTCCATGAGGTTGGTTAAGGTGAAATCACTATACTTATGACTTGGGCGTCGATAAATACGCCTTTGCGTAATTCACTTGATACATGGGGTAATGAATGCGGCGCCACTTTGACGATATGCAGCTGGGCAGCATCGAGTTGTTCGTGCTGGCGGGAGAGCAGGGCAGTTTCACCGCGGCGGCCGCGTTGGCGGGGGTGACGCCGGCGGCGGTGAGCCGTTCGGTGTCGCGGCTGGAGGAACGCCTTGGCGTGCGGCTGTTTGTGCGGACCACGCGCCAGATCCGCCTGACCGACAGCGGCCAGGCATACTTCGAACAGTGCCGGCAGGCGCTGTCGCAACTGGTCGACGCCGAGCGCGAAGTGACGGGCCGGCAGACGGCACCGGCAGGCAAGCTGCGCATCAGCGTACCGACCCCCTATGCGCATTCGCGCCTGCTGCAGCGGGTCTCCGCTTTCCGGCGCAAGTATCCCGGGGTACAGGTCGAAGTCCACATCAGCAACCGCAATATCGACTTCGCGGAAGAAGGCTATGACCTGGCAATCCGCGGCCGCGCGCCGCAGGATTCGACCCTGATTGCACGCAAGCTGGAGGATGCGGCGCTGGCGCTGGTGGCGTCGCCGGCCTACCTGAAGCTGCGCGGCCGGCCCAAGTCGCCGGAGGACCTGGCCGCACACGACTGCATCCAGTTCGTCCTGCCCAGCACGGGACGGCTGATTCCTTGGCAGTTCATGCGCGACGGCGTCGAGATTGAACTGGCGGGCAGCGACGCGGTCGTGATCGCGGACGACTTCCTCGGCATGGAAACGCTGGCGCTGCACGGCGGCGGCATCGCCCAGGTCTACCGTTTCAGCGTGGAGCGCGCGCTGGCCAGCGGGGAGCTGGTCGAATTGCTGCCGCAGTACGGCGGCTGCTCACGGCCCTTCTATCTGATTTACCCGCATGCGCGCCACCTCTCGCTGCGGGTGCGCAGCTTCGTCGATTTCCTTCTGCGCTAGCCTTCCTGCTGGCGCTGGCGGAACGCTGCCACCTTGTTGCGGTTGTGCCGACCCTGGCCATCTGGGGTAAACACGACCCGTTCTTCACGCCGCCGGGCGCGAAGGCCTAGCGCCGCGATAATCCGAACACGATCGTGCAGCTGCTGGAGACCCATGCGGAAGTGATCGGCAAAGCCATCCACGCCCTGTTAGACTAGACGCTTTCGACGATAGTTTGACAAGGCATCGATGAAGCCATACACGTTCGCATTGCTGCTGGCCGGCCTGGCGCTGGCCGGTTGTAGCAGCAAGGAAACCGTCGCCTACACGGCCCCTTCCGCCGCATCCAACCCGCAAGTGCTGCTGCTGGGCGAGGTGCATGACAATAAGGAAGGCCACAAGCTGCGCTTTGAAGACTTGCGCCAGCGCGTGGAAGCGGGCTGGCGCCCCGCCATCGCGATGGAGCAGTTCGACCGCGAAACGCAGGCGATGCTGGACGAGGCGCAGAAAGGCTGCCTGGATGCTTCTTGCTTGATCACGGTCATGGGCAAGAAGGGCTGGGACTGGCAGCAGTATTACCCGGTGATCCAGCTGGCGTTGAACAACAAGCTGCCGCTGATTGCCGCCAACCTGTCGCGCAACGACGCCTCCAAGGTGGTGCGCGACGGCGTGGCCTCCAGTTTCGACGCGGCCACCATCAGCGCCTACAAGCTGAAAGACGCGCTGCCGTCCGACCTGCGGCGCGGCCAGGAAAAGGCGATCCAGGAGGGGCATTGCAATATGGTGTCGGACCTGATGCTGCCCGGCATGGTCAATGCCCAGGTGGCGCGCGATATCTGGATGGCCAAGCTGATTCGCCAACAGCAGCCGCGCGACGTGGTTCTCATCGCGGGCAACGGCCATGTGCGCAAGGATATCGGCGTGCCGCGCTGGCTGAACGCCATCGAGCCCAAACTCACCGTGCGCGCCATCGGCTTCGTGGAGCCGGACGGCATACAGGGTAGCTATGACGAAATCCGCAAGGTTCCCGCGCAAAAGCGCACAGACCCCTGCGCCAAATTCAAGTAAACTTTCGGCCCTGCCGACCCCAAAATAATCAAGGAGCAAAGCATGCAGATCGCAGGTGAAATGTTGATCGGACAAGCTGCCGTCAAGGGCAGCGCAGGCCAGATGAAGGCAACCGACCCGGCCCGCAATATCGAGATCGAGCCGGCTTTCGGCATGGCCACTGCGGCCGACCTGCGGCGCGCCTGCGAACTGGCGGCGCAAGCATTCGACTCCTTCCGTGAAACCGCGCTGGAAAAGCGCGCGCAGTTCCTGGAACAGGTGGCGCAGAATATCCTCGATATCGGCCCGCTGCTGATCGAGCGCGCCATGCAGGAATCCGGCCTGCCGCAAGCCCGCCTGGAAGGGGAGCGCGGCCGCACCGTCAACCAGCTGCGCCTGTTCGCCAAGGTGGTGCGCGACGGCTTGTTCCTGGGCGCGACGCTCGACTCCGCGCTGCCTGAGCGCGTGCCGCCGCGCAGCGACCTGCGCATGTGCAAGATCGGTGTCGGTCCGGTCGCCGTGTTCGGCGCCTCCAACTTCCCGCTGGCCTTCTCCGTTGCCGGCGGCGATACCGCATCCGCGCTGGCGGCCGGCTGCCCGGTCGTGGTGAAGGCGCACCCGGCGCACCTTGGCACCTCCGAGCTGGTGGGCAAGGCGATCCGGAAAGCCGTGGCCGATTGCGGCCTGCATGAGGGCGTGTTCTCGATGGTGATCGGCGATGTGCAGATCGGCGGCGACCTGGTGGCGCATCCCGCCATCAAGGCGGTCGGCTTCACCGGTTCGCGCGGCGGCGGCCTGGCCCTGGTGCGCATTGCCCAGGCGCGCAAGGAGCCGATCCCCGTGTACGCCGAAATGGCGTCGATCAACCCGGTCTTCCTGCTGCCTGGCGCGCTGAAGTCCGGCGCTGCGCGTATCGCGCAAGGCTTTGCCGACTCGCTGACCATGGGCTCGGGCCAATTCTGCACCAACCCGGGCCTGCTGATCGGCCTGGAAGGCCCGGAGCTGAACGAGTTTGCCGCCGCCGCGGCTGCAGCGGTGCAGGCCAAGCCGTCGACCACCATGCTGACCCCGGGTATCCACAAATCGTACGAAGCCGGCGTGCACAAGCTGTCCGCGCTGGACAAGGTGGAGCTGCTGGCGCAAGGCGGCGCGGGCAGCACCGCCTGCGCGGCGCAGCCGCACCTGTACAGCACCGACGTCGACACTTTCCTGTCCACGCCGGCGCTGGAAGACGAGAACTTCGGCCCCAGCTCGGTGCTGGTGCGCTGCCGCGATGCGGCCGATATGCGCCGTATCGCCGAGCATGTGGAAGGCCAGCTGACCTCCACCGTGCACGCCACCGCCGATGACCGCGAGATCGCGGCCGGGCTGCTGCCGACCCTGGAGCGCAAGGCCGGCCGCATCCTGTTCAACGGCTTCCCGACCGGCGTCGAAGTGGCGCACGCCATGGTGCACGGCGGCCCCTTCCCGTCGACGTCCGACCCGCGGTCGACCTCCGTCGGCGCGACCGCCATCGACCGCTTCCTGCGTCCGGTGTGCTACCAGGACGCGCCGGAGTGGGCGCTGCCGTCGACCCTGGCCAACGCCAACCCGCAAAACGTGCCGCGCGTGGTGGACGGCAAGATCCAGCCCGCTGCCTAAGCCTGTCTGGTCATGCTAAGGTGGGCGCATGATGGAAACTGTGTACAAGGCAGAGCAGCCCACCCGGGCTGACATCGAAGCGCTCACCGGACCTGCAGTGCTGGAATTCGGTACCAACTGGTGCGGCTATTGCCGCGCCGCCCAGCCGCACATCGCGCAGGCGTACCGCGAGTACGCCCCTATCCCTCATTTCAAGGTGGAAGACGGTCCAGGCAGGCTGCTGGGCCGCGCCTTCCGCGTCAAATTGTGGCCGACCGTCATCTTCCTCAAGGACGGCAAGGAAGTCGCGCGTGTGGTCCGCCCCGACGAGGCAGACGCATTGCGGGATGGGTTTGTTAAAATATCAACGACATAGACGCTATCACAATTCAAGTTACCGAATTCTCGCTTATTGTCACAAATCAACATTTATTTCTTTAGTGCTATACATTTAAGCAGTTAGTCAGTAGAATTTCGACCTTTTCCAAAAGTCGGAGACTGTCTTGAACAGCAAACTACTGATCGGTCTTGGCGCACTGCTGCTTTCGGCCTGCGCGACCACCACCACGCCGCCGGCAGCGGTTGATGCGCCTGTTTCGCGCGCCCAGCAGCAAGAAGCGCAGAAGGCTGCCGCCCTGCCGCAGGCGAAAACCCTGAAGCGCAAGCTCGCCATCGGCCGTTTTACCAACGAAAGCCGCTACGGCCGTACCTTCCAGACCGATGCCAACAACGACCCGCTGGGTAAGCAGGCGTCGGATATGCTGGCCACCAAACTGGTCGGTTCCAACAAATTCCTCGTGTTCGAGCGCCAGGACCTGGCCAAGCTGAGCGAAGAGCAGCGCCGCAATGGCGCCAGCCCGGCCGACCTGATCGGCGTCGACAGCCTGATCCTCGGTTCGGTGACCGAATTTGGCCGCAGCACGACCGGCAAGTCCGGCTTCCTGAGCTCGACCAAGATCCAGACCGCACGCGCCAAGGTGGAAGTGCGCCTGGTCGATGCCCGTACCGGCTATGTGTTCTTCTCCGCCACCGGCGCCGGCGAGGCGTCGACCGAGTCCGGTGAAATCGCCGGCTACGGCAGCAAGGCCGACTACGATGCGACCCTGAACGACCGGGCCATCGCGGCTGCCATCTCCGATCTGCAGACGGCGTTGATCAACAAGCTGGAAGAGCGCGCATGGCGTACCGACATCCTGAAGGCTGACGCCAAGCAGGTATTCATCTCCGGCGGTGCACGCCAGGGCTTGAAGGTAGGCGACACGCTGGCCATCATGCGCGAGGGGGAGAAGGTCAAGAGCGGCCAGACCGGCTTTGAAATCACCCTGCCGGGCAAACAGGTCGGCAGCGCCCGCGTCGTCGCCCAGTTCGGCGACAACGAAACCAATGAAGGCTCCGTGGCGGAAGTCATCGGCGGCAGCGCGCCGGCCGGCAGCACCGCAGGCTATTACATCTCGGAGCAAAAATGAAGAAGTCCCTGACCTTGATCCTGGCCATCGCATTGGCCGGCTGCGCACTGCCTAAAACCGCAGTGAAAACCGGCGCCGTGCGCCCAACCCTGGCGGTGCAAGGCGCCCCGGAAGGCGCACAGTTGTTCGTGGACGGCCTGCCAATGGGGGATGCATCGGCGTACAACGGCGTGAGCAGAAAAGTGTACGTCGAAGACGGCACCCACGTCGTTGAAGTGCGCCAGGCTGGCGCCGTGCTGTTGTCCCAAAAAATCTTTGCGCGCGACGGCGAAACCAGCACCGTTGTCGTTCGCGCCGAGGAGAAGAAATGAAATACCGCGTTCTGATTGCCGTTGCCGTCCTGGCGGCGCTGGCTGGCTGTTCGACAGCCCCCACGACCAAATATGACTGGGGCACGTATGAGCAATCGCTGTACGAGCATTACAAGAAGCCTGCGGATATGCCTGCGATCACTGCGGCATTGAGCAGCACCATCAACAACGCCGAGAAGAACAATCGCGCCGTGCCACCGGGCCTGTATGCCGAATACGGCTACCTGATGTTGCAGCAAAACAGGCTGGATGAAGCGCAGGTCTACTTCATCAAGGAAAAGAACAAATGGCCTGAGTCCACGGTATTGATGGACCGCATGATCAAGCTGGCGCAATCGAAGCCGGCAAGCGCGCAAGGAGTGCAGCAATGAAGCAATATCTGAAACTGTTCGCGCTGGGCGCCATGCTGGCGGTGCTGGCCGGTTGCGCAAGCAAGGTCCGTCATCACGAACAGAAAGACTACACCGAATTCCGCAAAGCCGATCCGAAGTCGGTGCTGGTGGTGCCGGTCGTGAGCCGTTCGGTGGACGTGGATGCGCCGGACTATTTCCTGTCGACGATTACGGTTCCGTTGGCCGAGCGCGGCTATTACGTCTTCCCGGTCAACCTGGTCAAGCATGTGCTGGAAGACGATGGGCTGGCGGATGCGAACCTGGTACACAGCAGCGATACCAGCAAACTCGCCGAAATGTTCGGCACGGATGCGGTGCTGTATGTCACGATCGAGCGCTGGGATTCGAAATATGCGGTGGTCTCCACCGTGACGACGGTTGAGCTGAGCTATGTGCTGAAGAGCGCCGAGGGCCAGGAGTTGTGGACCCGTAAGGAGCAATTGGCATACGATCCTGCGGCAAACCAGAATGGCTTGATCGCCATGGCCATCGCGTCGGCGATCGAGAAGGCCAAGCCGAACTATATTCCCCTGGCACGCCAGGTGAATTCCACGGCAATTGCCTCGGCCAGCCTGGGCTTGCCGGCCGGTCCGTATGACGCGCAGTATCGTGCGGAGCCGCAGGCGCAGCCGCAAGATACGCGCCGCGAGCGCAAGCGGGCCAAGAAAGAAGCGAAGAGGGAAGCCAAGAAGGAAGCCCAACGCCAACAATCGGAATAAACCAGGCCCGCCATTTGGCGGGCTTTTTTTCGCCGCTTGCTTGACATTTTTTTTGGCGATCGATTAATCTATTAACTAATTTGTTAATAAATGAATCGTGATGCCTGAAAAAATAAAGCTCGCCGCAAGAAAGATTCCTAATCTCGTACGCAGCCACCGTGTGGCGAGCGAAGACCCGGCAGCATTCTGCGCCGGCCAGGTGCGCTACGCGCCAGCGAAGTCCTTCTGGCTGATGGCGATGCTTGGCGGTGCCGTGTACGGCATGCTCGCGTTTCCGCAGTTGTCTGCGATGGCGCTGTTTGCAAGCGTCAGCGCGATGGTTTTACTTTTTGGGCATTCACTCGGAAGCCATCGCAAGCTGATTCATGACAGCTTTGCTTGCCCGAAATGGCTGGAGTATCTGTTGGTCTGGTTGGGCGTGCAAGTTGGCCTGGCCGGGCCGATAGGGTTGTTGCGCCAGCACGAACTGCGGGATTACGCACAGCGGCAAGGCGACTGCCATCCTTTCCTGCGGCATGGGGCGGGGTTCTGGCGCGATGCCTGGTGGCAGCTGCATTGCGACCTGGTGCTGGTTCATGCGCCTGCGATCCGCATCGAGCAGCGTATTGCCGGCGACCGGTGCTACCGGTTTCTGGAGCGGACATGGATGCTCCAGCAACTTCCACTGGCCTTGGTTTGCTATGTGTGGGGCGGCTGGGCCTTTGTCTGCTGGGGCGTCTGCGCCCGGGTGGTGGCCGGTGTAAGCGGACATTGGCTGATCGGCTATTTCGCCCATAACCACGGCGACCTGGCATATGAAGTGGAGGGTGCTGCAGTCCAGGGGCGCAATATCCGCTGGACTTCGCTGCTGACGATGGGCGAGGGGTGGCATAACAACCATCACGCATTTCCCCGCTCGGCGCGGCTTGGGCTGGCTCCGGGGGAGTGGGACCCGGGCTGGTGGGCATTGCGTGCGCTGGAGCGCGTCGGCTTGGCCTGGGACCTGCAACTACCCGGCAAGCCGGAAAACAAAAAAGCCTGAACCGTTTCCGGACCAGGCTTTTTCGATGAATCTTTGGTGGTGATAGGTGGACTTGAACCACCGACCCTAGCATTATGAATGCTATGCTCTAACCAACTGAGCTATATCACCAGAGCCATGCATTATGCGGCACGTCGCCAGTGCTGTCAACCGTTGCCGATCTGTCAATCATGGGCTGGCGGCGCTGGCGCGCGTGGCGGTAGCCGCTTGACCAACTGCGCAATGGCTTTGTCACGCTGCATTTTTCCGGCCAGATAAGGCAGCCACGCGGCTTTCATTGGCGCCAAATATTGAGGCCAGGCTGCCGCATACAGGCCTTTGCTATCGGCGTAAGGCGTGTAGGCGATGCCGTGCGCGGCCAGCGTCTGCTGCGTGGCCGCCCCGACGGCCGAGAACTGCAGCACATGCCAAAGGTCGCCGGCATCGCGGCCTTGTGCCTGCGCCGCCTTGTCCAGCGCTTGCTCCAGCGGCTGGATGGCGCCGGCGTGGGCGGCCTCGTGGTACAGCATCTCCAGTGCGGCCAGGCCCTGATAGGAGGGGATTGCGCTTGGGATGATGGAATGCGGCGGTTCATCCAGCGTATACGCGCCTTGCCGCGTGCCTGTCAGCGGCACCACGTCGACGCGGATGCCGGCGGGGTAGGCGTGGCCGAGCCACGTGCTGGCACGTTCCTGGATTTCGGCGCCGTAACTCAGGTTCAGTTCGCGTACCTTGGCGATCCAGTCGCGGTTCATCCGGTCATGCGCCGGCCAGGCCGTGCGCGCATAGGCGGGCGCGGCGTCATGCAGTGCCTGTGCCAGCGATTGCGGCAGTGCCAGGCCTTCGGCATCGCGGCGCTGGTCGTCGCTGGCCAGGGTGTCGGTGATGTATCCCAGTTCTTCGTCGAAAACCGGATGGCGCTTGGCGTAATTGGCGCGGTAATAGTCCACCGCCGCTTGCAGCTGCTGCATTTCCTCCGTGCTGGGCGGGGTTTCCCAGGTAACCTGCCGCAGGCTGTCCGGACTTTGCGCCGCGTTGTACAGGAAGGAGTGCAGGTTGAGCAGGAAGCTGCTGCGAAAGTCGAATTGCACCGGCTCGGAATGGGCGGGGGCGGCGAGGATCAGGCTCAGTACGAAGGTTGCGGTGAAATGGCGCATGGCTCTCCTGGGCAGTTTGGAAACGAAAAACCCGCAGTGCCACGAAGTGCACTGCGGGTTTTTCGATGAATCCTTTGGTGGTGATAGGTGGACTTGAACCACCGACCCTAGCATTATGAATGCTATGCTCTAACCAACTGAGCTATATCACCGCAAGGCCAGTATTATCGGCGCTCGACGCCGCGCTGTCAAGGATTTATTCTGGCGCCGTGATTTTCGCTGCTTATTTTTGCAAGGACTTGCGCCTGCAACTGTTGCGCGGCATCCGGTGCGCAGCAATCAACCACGGTGCGCCCGGGCATGGAGCGCAGCCAGGTGAGCTGGCGCTTACATAGCTGGCGTGTCGCAATGATGCCGGTCTCGCGCATCGCGGCATGGTCGATCGTGCCGTCCAGGTATTCCCAGGCCTGGCGATACCCTACGCAGCGGATCGACGGCAGGCCCAGATGCAGGTCGCCGCGCGCGCGCAGGGTTTTCACCTCGTCCAGGAAGCCGGAAGCGAGCATGATGTCGAAACGGCGCGCGATGCGTTGGTGCAGCCAGGCGCGGTCGGACGGTTCGAGCGCGAACGAGGCCAGCTCGAACGGCAGTTCTTCTTTTTCGCGCTGGTCCAGCAGTTCCGACATCGGCTTGCCGGACAAGGCGTGGATTTCCAGCGCACGCTGGATGCGCTGGGAATCGGCGGGTTTCAGGCGCGCTGCCGTGGCCGGATCGACTTGCGCCAGGCGGGCATGCATGGCAGGCCAGCCGATGCGGGCCGCTTCCTCGTCGAGCTGGGCGCGCAGTGCGGCGTCAGCGCCGGGCAGCTCATCCAGGCCGTCGGCCAGGCCTTTGTAATACAGCATGGTGCCGCCCACCAGCAGCGGGACATTGCCGCGTGCACTGATTTCGCCGACCAGGCGCAGGGTATCGGTACGGAACTGGGCGACCGAGTAGGAATCGAGCGGATCGATGATGTCGATCAGGTGGTGCGGTACGGCGGCCAGTTCCTCTTTCGTGGGCTTGGCGGTGCCGATATCCATGCCGCGGTACACCAGCGCGGAATCAACGGAGATGATCTCGCACGGCACCTGCTGCGCGATGGCCAGGGCGGCGGCGGTCTTGCCCGACGCGGTCGGCCCCATGATGGCGACCGCCAGCGGACGCTTGTTGGACTGCATAGTCATTGGTTACTGCCCGCGCAGGAAGAGTTTGTCCAGCGCGTTGATGTCGATCTGCACCCAGGTCGGGCGGCCGTGGTTGCACTGGTCGGCGCGCTCGGTTGCCTCCATGTGGCGCAGCAGCGCGTTCATTTCCGGTACCGCCAGGATGCGGTTGGCGCGCACGGCGGTATGGCAGGCCAGGGTGCCGAGCAGCTCGTTGCGCCGTTCGATCAGCACGCGCGAGCCGCCGTATTCGCGTACGTCGCGGATCACGTCGCGCGCCAGGGTCTGGGCGTCGGCGTTCTTCAGCAAGGCAGGGACGGCGCGCACGGCCAGCGTGGTCGGCGACATCACGGCGATGTCGAAGCCCAGGGTCTTCAGCGTCTCGCCATGTTCCTGCACGGTGCCGACGTCAATCGCGTCGGCATAGAAGGTGACGGGGATCAGCAGGTTCTGCACCGACATCTCGGTGCCGTCGATCTGCGCGTCCAGGGCGTTTTTCAGCTGTTCGTACAGGATGCGTTCATGCGCGGCGTGCATATCGACCAGCACCAGGCCTTTGCTGTTCTGGGCCAGGATATAGATGCCATGCAGCTGGGCCAGCGCGAAGCCGAGCGGGAATTCCTCGCCGGCCATCTGCGCTGAACTGGCGGCGATGGGCGCGGCTTGCGGCAGCGTGTAGTCGGACGCAGCGCGGAAGCTGTTGCCGCCCTGCGCCGGCGCGGCACCGTCGCGCGCATCGGCGGCGAAGAAGGCGCCGTAGCGCTCCGTGCTCTGGGCCACGCCGCCCGTATTCGGGCTGCCAAATGGCGACGGCGAGAAGGTCGGCCGGTATTCCGGATTCAGGATGGAGCCGAAGCTGGTTTGCTGCTGCGGCCGCCACGTCGGTCCGGATGCCTGCAGATTGTCGGCCGCCGGCAGCGGGGAGGGCACGCTGCCATGCGAGGTGGCCGAGGTCGCGGCCAAGGCGCGCTGCACGGCGTGGAAGACGAACTGGTGTACCGCGCGGCTGTCGCGGAAGCGCACTTCGATCTTGGACGGGTGCACGTTGACGTCGACCAGCGCCGGGTCGAGGTCGAGCGCCAGCACGTAGGATGGGTAGCGGTCGCCATGCAGCACGTCTTCATACGCGGCGCGCACAGCGTGCACCAGCAGCTTGTCGCGCACGAAGCGGCCGTTGACGTAGAAATACTGGCTGTCGGCGCGCCCTTTCGAGGCGGTCGGCAGGCCGGCAAAGCCGTGGATGCGCAGCACGCCGGAGCCCTCGTCCAGCGCCAGGCGGGCTTCCTCGAAATTGCTGCCCAGGATCTGGGCGCTGCGCTTGGCCATGTCGGTGACCATCCAGTGGTCGACGGTCTTGCCGTTGTGGCTTAAGGTGAACGCAACATCGGGGCGCGCCAGGGCGATGCGGCGCACCACTTCCGCGCAGTGGCCGTATTCCGTCTGCTCGGATTTCAGGAATTTGCGGCGCGCGGGGGTATTGAAATACAGGTCGCGCACATCGATCGTGGTGCCAGGGGCGCCGGAGGAGGGCACCACCGTGCCTTGATGCGAGCCTTCCAGCTCCCAGGCGTGGGCGCCGTCGGCGGTGCGCGAAGTCAGGGTGACGGCCGCCACGGAAGCGATCGAAGCGAGCGCCTCGCCGCGAAAGCCGAGAGTGCCGACGTTTTCCAGGTCGTCCAGCGACGCGATTTTCGAGGTCGCGTGGCGGGCCAGCGCCAGCGGCATCTGGTCGGGCGGGATGCCGCGGCCGTTGTCAGTAATGCAAATTCGTTTGACGCCGCCTTCTTCCAGCCGCACGGTGATCTGGGTCGAGCCGGCGTCCAGGGCGTTTTCCAGCAGCTCCTTGACGACGGCGGAAGGGCGTTCCACCACCTCGCCGGCGGCGATCTGGGAAATCAGTTGGTCTGGAAGGGCCCGGATCGGGCTGGATGGAGTGGGTGCGTTCATTGCTGGATTATAAACCGGTAGGGCGGTGTCTGACCCAGTGGGGCAGACACCGGTTTGCCGGTGTTGGCGGTAGTGCCAGCCTTACTTCACCTCGCGTACCGGAATCGGAACGTTGCACAAGTCGACATGGCCGGCCGCATACTTGGTCCACGGTCCGCCGCGGTTGCGCTGTGCTTCGGCCACGGCCTGGAAGCTGGCCGATTCGGTGCGCATGATTTCAAATTTTGTGCGCTCGGCTTCCGGCACGTCGGCCATCAGCTTGACCGATTTGATCGGCACATACTGTTCTTCCTTCTCATACATGCCCATCGGCGCCGGGCCACGCGGCAACACGGACAGCAGCGGCATGCCGCTGACGATGCGCCCGACCACGGTGATATTGCGGTCCAGGTGGCGCGGCGAGTTGCCGATCACGGCGTACAAGGTGCCGCCGTTGCCGCTGTCGGACTCGTTGCCGCGTGCCACGCCGACCATGCCGTAGCAATGCGCCAGCCAGGTCTGGCCGGTTTTCGGGTCGCGCGCGGCCGGGAAGCCGTTCGAGTGGCCGACTTGCGCCGCATAGCCATCCTTGTCCGGCAGGCGGGTGAACTGGGTGTCGTTCTTCATCGGCACCGTGAATTCCTGTTCCAGCTTGGCCTTGGCGGTGCCCAGCTCCTTCGGCTTGTCTTCGCGCGGGTCGCCCCACTGCACCACCCAGTTGTCCTGCGAACGGTAGATCCACAGGCCGTCCCAGTAGCCTTCCCTGGCCATGGTGCGGATATTGGCGGCGTGGTTCGGCGCGAAGGCCGGCGCCAGTTCGATGATCACGCGCCCTGTCGGCAGGTCCATATACAGGGTGTTGGCCGGGTCCAGCTGGCGCCACTCGGCGGGCTTGGATGCCTTGACGATGTCGCCGACGGTGGGCTTGGGCGCCAATTCCTTGACGGGGGCGGCGCTTGCGGCCAGGGGCAGGGTCAACGCGGCAGATACGCACAGCGCAGCGGGCAAGTAGGACTTCACTAACGTCTCCTTGGTGGGGGTTCTAAGAGGCCGTTTCAAAATGGCCATGGCGTTGTTGCAGCTCCTTGCCGTGCAGGCGCACTGCCTTCGTCGCTGCGCCTAGCCACGCCCATTTTGAAACAGCCTCTAAGCGGCTTGTAAGTTGCGGGGGAATTTTAGCCTGTAAGATGGACTGTTTGGTATTATTCCCGCCGCAACCTTTTGGGATTATATAAATGGATTTCGTTCAATTGCTGGACATGCTGGTTCACGTAGACCGTGCGATGGGCACCCTCATCGCCCAATACGGCGTGTATGTCTATGCACTGTTGTTTGCCATCGTCTTCTGCGAGACCGGCCTGGTGGTACTGTTCTTCTTCCCCGGCGATACGCTGCTGTTCATCGCCGGCGCCTTTTGCGCCACCGGCCAGATGCACCTTGGCTTGCTGATGTTCCTGTTGTCGACTGCCGCTATTTTGGGCAATACGACCAACTATTGGATTGGCGAGGCCATTGGCCAGCGGGTATTCACGCATGACTACCGCTGGATCAACAAGGATGCCCTGAAGCGCACCCACGAATTCTTCGAAAAGCATGGCGGCAAGACCATCATCCTGGCCCGCTTCGTGCCGGTGGTGCGTACCTTCGCACCGTTCGTGGCCGGGGTCTCGGACATGACCCATGCGCGTTTCCAGATGTTCAATATCGTCGGGGCCGTGGCCTGGGTGGTATCGCTGTGCGTATCGGGCTATATCTTCGGCAACACCCCGTTTGTGCGCGATCACCTGAGCGCCATCGTGCTGTTCGGCGTGGGCGTGGCCGTGGTGCCGATGGCCTTGGGCGGCGCCTGGAAGCTGGGCCGCAGCATGCTGAAACGTTAAGCCGCTCTCAAGTTTTCCCCCAGCGCAACCGTTAACCGGAGAAACAGTCTCTCCTCCGGATTTAACATGCGTAACTTGATCGCCTTGTCGGCCTGTTGTCTAGTCATCGGGACAGTAGGCGCCGCCGATCCCGTCGTCCCGCCTGTGAAGGGCGTACCCAATATTCGTCCGAACCTGGCTGCCGCTGCGGCGGCCGAGAAGGCGAATCTGGAAAAGGATGGCAAGCCGGCGGAAGCCAAGCCGGCGGATAAGCCGAAATATGTGCCGCCGCAGCGCAAGAATGCGGCCGCCAGTGCCGCTGCCCAGCGCGAGGACGAGGCGCGCGCGGAAGCCGAGCTGTCCGACAAAATCGCCCAGCGCCTGGCGGAAATGCGCGCCAACCAGGCGGCACGCCTCGCCGCCGCCGAGAAAAACCGCAAGCAGAAGGCGGCCAAGGTCGTCGCCGAGGAAGTCGCCGCCAAGGCGCCGCCGCCGCGCGCGTATGGCACCCATTGGAGCTACGAGGGCGAGTCCGGCCCGGCCAATTGGTCCAGGATCAATTCCGACTGGGCCAAATGCGCGAGCGGCACGCGCCAGTCGCCCATCGATATCCGCGACGGCATGAAGGTCGACCTGGAGCAGATCGCCTTCGATTACCGCCCGTCCGGCTTCAACGTGACCGACAATGGCCATACCGTGCAGGTGATGGTCGGCCCGGGCAACTACCTGAGCGTGGCGGGCCGCACGTACGAGCTGCAGCAATTCCACTTCCACCGCCCGGCCGAGGAGCGCGTCAACGGCAAGGGTTTCGAAATGGTGGTGCACCTGGTGCACAAGGATCCGGAGGGCAAGCTGGCGGTGCTGGCGCTGCTGCTGGAGCGCGGCAAGCCGCAGCCGACCATCCAGACCGTGTGGAACAACCTGCCGCTGGAGAAGGGCGATACGGCCACGCCGACCATCGTGCTCGATCCGAACGATCTGCTGCCGCAGCGCCGCGACTACTATACGTTCATGGGGTCGCTGACCACGCCGCCCTGCACCGAGGGCGTGCTGTGGCTGGTGATGAAGGAGCCGGTCCAGGCATCGCCCGCGCAACTGGCCTTGTTCAGCCGCCTCTATCCGTTCAACGCCCGCCCGATCCAGGCCAGTTCCGGCCGCATGATCAAGGAATCCAACTGATGGTGTGACGGCCGGTCCATTCGGCGCCCGCCGGCAGCACCTGCTGGTCGACCCGGGCCGGCTCGATGCAGACGAAGCGGCGGTAGTCGCCGTCCGCCATGTCGGCGCTGGCGGCAGCGCCTTGCGCGCCAGGATTCCAGACCACCCATTCGGTAAAGCCCTGCTGTTCCAGCTGCAGCATGCCGGCGCCGGTATCGAGGCGCAGCGGCGCCGTGGCCGGGCGGATATCGTCCAGGGCGCCGCCGAAGGGCATGCCGTCCAGCGTGGCCTGGTCGAATGCCGCGAGCGCGAAGTAGGTGTGCAGGGCGCCGGCCCAGCTGAAATCCTGCTGCCCCGGGTTGCGCACCGTGTAGCGCATGTCCAGGGCGTTGCCGCGCAGCGCGAAGCGCAGGCGCAGCTCGAAGGGGTGCGGCCAGGAGGGAACGCGGTTGCGCTGCAGGTCGGTCTGGGCCAGCGCGAATTCGGCCCAATCCCCGGCCTGACCGGCGATGCGCCAGGTGGCGGTGCGGGCGAAGCCGTGCCGCGGGCCGTCGCCGCGGGTGGCGAACTGGGGGAAGATGACCGGTATGCCGCCGCGGATGGCGGCGCTGCCGTCCAGGGCTGAACGCTGGCTCAGGAACAATCGCTCCTTGCCGTCCGCAGTCTTCCACGACATCAGATGTGCACCGAACAGGGAAATGGTGGCTTCGGCGCCTTCGGCGGTGGCGATGCGAACTTCGTTCATGCCTGGTCCTTATGTGAGCCGGTTCTTGGAGAGCGGCGGGTTCTTGGCGAAGTAGCGGCGGATGCCCTTGACGATGGCGTCCGCGATTTTGTCCTGGTAGGCGTCGTCCAGCAGGCGCGCTTCCTCTTCCGGGTTGGAGATGAAGGCGGTCTCGATCAGGATCGAGGGAATGTCGGGCGCCTTCAGCACGGCGAAGCCGGCCTGCTCCACCGCGCCTTTGTGCAGCTGGTTGATGCCGCCGATTTCGCCCAGCACGGCCTTGCCGACTTTCATGCTGTCATTGATCTGGGCGGTGGTGGACAGGTCGAACAGCACGCTGGCCAACTGCGGGTCGCGGCCGTTGGCGTTGGCGCCGCCGATCAGGTCGGCCTGGTTTTCCTTGTCGGCCAGCCAGCGCGCCGCGCTCGACGAGGCGCCTTTTTCCGACAGCACGAACACGGACGAGCCGCGCGCGCTGGTTTTCACGAAGGCGTCGGCGTGGATCGAGACGAACAGGTCGGCGTCGACCTTGCGCGCCTTTTCCACGCGCTTGCCGAGCGGGACGAAGTAGTCGCCGTCGCGCGTGAGCATGACGCGCATATTCGGGTGGTCCTCGATCTTGTCCTTCAGGCGCTTGGCGATGGCCAGCACAATGTCTTTTTCGCGGCTGCCGCGCGCACCCATGGCGCCGGGATCCTCGCCGCCGTGGCCGGGGTCGAGGGCGATGGTGATCATGCGCACCATCTTTTCCTGCCCCGCCTTCTGTCCCGGCTTATGGTGCGCCGGCGCGGTCTCCTGCTCGCCAGCACCGGTGCCGGTGCCGGGCTTGCCGGCCAGGGCCGGCGTGGCCGCGTCGCCTTCAGGCTGGACCTGGGCAGCCTGGCCGGAAGCGGGGGACGTCGGCGCGGACGCGGATGCGGATGCGGCGGCCTGGCTGGACGCGCCTTGGGCTGGCGCGGCCGGCTGGCCGGCAGGCTTGTCGTCCGGCGTCCAGTCGCCTTTTTCGATCAGGGCGGCGATCGGGTCGGCGGCCTTGACCGGATACAGGTCGAAGATCAGGCGGTGCTTGTAGGCGCCGACCGGATCGAGCGTGAATACCTGGGGTTTGACTTTTTCTTTCAGGTCGAACACCAGGCGCACCACGTTCGGGCGGTTCTGGCCGACCCGCACTTCCTTGATGTACGGGTCGTTCGACTCGATCTTGGCGACCAGGCTTTTCAGCGTGGCATTCAACGCCAGGCCTTCAATGTCGACCACCAGCCGGTCCGGATCGGGCACCAGGAAGTGCTTGACCTTGAGCTCGCTGTCGTTTTCCAGGGTGACGCGGGTGTAGTCATCGGCCGGCCAGACGCGCACGGCCAGGATCTGCGCCGCTTGCGCGGTCATCGGAGCGAGCACGGACAGCAGCAGGGTGCCGCCGGCCTTGAGCACGGTGCGGCGGCTTAAAGGTTTGGAGCGAACTGGAGGCGTTGAAGGCATGACGAACCAAGAGCGGAGGACGGCTGCAATTCTACATCACGGCCAGCGCCGGCCACAGAGAGGAAAACATGCAGGTCGGGCGGCGGCAGCACGCCTTCGGCCTTCTCCGGCCATTCGACGATGCAGACGTTCTCGCGGTTGAATTCCTCGCGGAAGCCGGCGTCCAGGAATTCCTCCGGACTGCCCATGCGGTACAGGTCGAAATGCACCACGTTGGCCGGCTTGCCGTCGACCTGCACGCGGTACGGCTCGGACAAGGTGTAGGTCGGGCTTTTCACCGGCCCCACATGGCCGGCCGCATGCAGCAGCGCGCGCGTGAGCGCAGTCTTGCCGGCGCCCAGGTCGCCGTGCAGATAGATCGCCATGCCGGGCAGCAGGGCGCGCGACAGCGCTGCGCCCAGGGCCGCCGTGCCGGCTTCGTCGTGGAGATGGGATTTAAAGTGCTGCATCGAATAAAATGATGGTTTGAATTTCCCCGCATTGTAAGGCCGTGTCCCTGTCCCCAGCCAATTTAGACGAATTAGCCAGCCGTATCAAGGCATGGGGGCTGGAACTCGGCTTCGCGGAGGTGCGCATCGCCGACATCGACCTGTCCGCCGCCGAAGCGGGCCTGCAAGCCTGGCTGGACGCCGGCATGCACGGCGATATGGACTATATGGCAAGCCACGGCATGAAACGGGCGCGCCCGGCGGAGCTGGTGCCGGGCACGGTGCGGGTGATCACGGCGCGCATGAACTACCTGCCCGGCGCGGCCGACGAGCACTGGCGCGCACGCGAAACGGCGCGCCTGGCCGATCCCACCCAGGCCGTGATTTCGGTGTATGCCCGCGGCCGCGACTACCACAAGGTGCTGCGCGCGCGCCTGCAGCAGCTGGCCGACAAGGTCAGCGCCGCCGTCGGCCAGTTCGGCTACCGCGTGTTCACCGATTCCGCGCCCGTGATGGAGCTGCCGCTGGCGGAAAAATCGGGCCTGGGCTGGCGCGGCAAGCACACCTTGCTGATCAACCGCAGCGCCGGTTCCCTGTTCTTCATGGGCGAAATCCTGGTCGACCTGCCGCTGCCGGTCGATCCGCCGACCGGCGCCCATTGCGGCCAATGCACGGCCTGCATCGACGTCTGCCCGACCCAGGCCATCCTCGGCCCGGGCCGGCTGGATGCGCGGCGCTGCATCTCCTACCTGACCATCGAGCTGAAAAGCGCCATCCCGGAAGACCTGCGCCCGCTGCTGGGCAACCGCGTCTACGGCTGCGACGACTGCCAGACCGCCTGCCCCTGGAACAAATTCGCCCAGCGCGCCACGCTGCCCGATTTCGACGAGCGCCACGCGCTGGGCAGCGCGGGCATGCTCGAGCTGTTCGCCTGGAGCGAAGAGGAATTCAACCGCCGCATGGAGGGCAGCCCGATCCGCCGCATCGGCCATGAGCGCTGGCTGCGCAACCTGGCGGTGGGCCTGGGCAATGCGGCGCGCATGGGGGCCAAGGGCGACCCCGCCATCCTGGCGGCGTTGCAGGCGCGCCGCGACCATCCGTCGGAGCTGGTGCGCGAGCACGTGGAATGGGCCATCGGCCAGCACTAGGGCATAATTGACGGCCCTGGTCAATTTTCGCGAGCGATAAATTGTCCCCCTTTGCGGAAGCCGTACAGAGTTATTGCGAGCTGTCGCCGATTCGCGTCTGGCGGCATGGCAGCACTGCGCAACGGCGCGCCATCTTCGGCGGCTGGCTGCTGTTGCTCCTGCTTTGCGTGGGCCTGGGCGTGGCGACCGTCGAATGGAGCTGGTCCGGGATGCCCGTCGACATGGGCGGCGTCACCGCCTATATCACCCTGTATCCGCCGCTGCCCATCTGCCTGTTGCTGACGCTGACCCTGGGCTGGTGGTGGGGCGCCATCCCGGCCTATTGTTCGACCCTGGTGCTGGCGCTGTACGCCGGCATGCCCCTGCCATGGGCCCTGCTGTTCGCCTGCGCCGATCCGCTGGGCTTGGGCATCATGGCGATCGGCTACCGTGGCATGGTCATGCGGCGCGACCTGCGCCAGCTCTCTGCGCTGCTGTACTTCGTCCAGCTATGTTTCGTGGCCAGCATCTTCAGCTCGGCCGGCGCCTTGATCTGGAGCTATACCAACCACGTGGCGCCGGGCGCGCAGCTGCCGGACTGGCAGGGCTGGTGGCTGGGTTCCTTCCTGCAAAGCGCGCTGATGGGCGGCCCGGCGCTGGCACTGCTCTGGCCGCGCGTTCACCTGTGGCAGCTGCAGCACCAGACGCTGATGCGCAAGCGGCGCGGCGGCTCGCGCCGTTCGGTGCTGCGCATGCTGGCGACCGTGGCGGCGGGTGTGCTGCTGTACGGCTTTGTCACGATCCGGCTGGCGGAAGCCGACGCCAGCGCCGCGCCCGACGTGTTCCGCCAGACGGTGTGGATCTTCTATTGGGTGTTCGCAACGATCATCCTCTTCAGCGCCTTCTTCGGCTACCAGCTGTTTTCGCACTGGCAGGAGTCGACCGACGGCCTGCTGAACGAGATGCAGCGCATGAATATCGACCTGGAGCGCCTGGCCACGACCGACGCCCTGACCGGCTTGCTGAACCGCCGCGCCGCCGACCGCCACCTGGACGCGGAATGGCACCGCGCGCGCCGTACCGGCCATACGTCGGCCCTGGTGCTGCTCGATATCGACCATTTCAAACAGGTCAACGACCGATACGGCCATCCCGGCGGCGACGCGGCCTTGCGCATGCTGGCCAGTTGCATCCGTTCCGTGATGCGTGAAGTGGACTTGTCGGCGCGCTATGGCGGCGAGGAATTCCTGATCGTGCTGCCGGAGACCGCGCGCGAGGGCGCCTACGTATTCGCCGAGCGCCTGCGCGAGCGCGTGGCGGCGACCGATATCTGCCATGAGGGGCATGTTTTCCGCTGCCATATCAGTCTTGGCATCGCCATCAGCGACAAATACGAGGCGAGCTATGAATCGTGGGTACGGCGCGCCGACCAGGCGCTGTACCGCGCCAAGCAGGGCGGCCGCAACCAGGTGGTCATGGGCGTTTAGGGCGCAGGCGCAGCATCAGCGCCGCGGCGATGCCCCACACGACCAGCGTCGCCAGCGAGCCTTCCACGCCGTAGGCTCCGCCGCTCAGCCATTCGGGTCCGGACAGCTGCACATGCAGCCAGCCGCGCGCCGCGTGCCCGGAGACGGGAACGCCCAGCACCCCGTCGAACAGGTAATTCCATGCGAAGTGCACGCCGACCGGCAGCCACAGGCTGCGCGTGAGCATCCAGGCGGCGCACAGCGCCAGCCCGGCCACGCCCGTATTCAGTACCGCCAGCGCGGTAACGTGCTGGTTCGGCAAATGGGCCAGGGCAAACAGCAGCACGTTGACCAGCAGGGAGGCGCGGGTGCCCCAGCGCGCCTCGACGATGCGGAACAGCAGCGCGCGGAACAGCAGTTCCTCCATCACCGCCACCATGGCCTGTTCGGACAGCGGCTTGAGGGCAGCGCTCCAGTGCGCGCCGGCAGCGATCGACAGCGCGCCCGCCGCCGCCAGCAGGCCGACCACCACGACGCTGATCGCGGCGCCGATGCCCAGGCCCTGCAGCAATGGGGACAGGACGCCCCCGAGCGCCGCTTCGCCGGCGGCGCGCTGTTCGAAACGGCGCACGTAAAAGCGGTAGCCGGCCAGGCACAGGATCGCCGCCAGCAGATGGTGCCAGACGAGGCGGAATTCTTTCGGCACCAGGTTCTGGACCAGCATCATGGTCGCGAGGAAGGGAATAGCAATGCAGGCGATGCCGGCCAGGATACGGACCACGGGGTTGCGCGCCAGGCGCGCGCGGAAGGGCAGGGACAGCGGGGCATGGATGGCTTGTTGCATCGTTCTACTCCTTTGCGTTGCGAATACGTTCACTGAAGGGACGCTGCTCCAGCGCCGCAATGGCGCTGGCCAGCGTGTCGGACAGCGGCTGGGGCAGATCGGCGTCGAGCGAGGCGGCGGCGGCGGCGGTGGCGCGCCAGCACGCCTGCAGCTGCGGCAGCAGGCGCTCGCCCTGTGCGCTCAGGCGCAGCAGCTTTTGCCGCGCATCGGTGGGGCTGGCCTGGGCCACCAGCCAGCCTTCCTTCAGCATCAGGGCGATGGTCTGGGTGGCCGCGGGCTGGGTGATGCCGGCGCTTTCGGCGATCTGGCTCACGCTGCACGACTGGCCCCCGGCCAGGGCGCGCATGACGGGGGTATAGCGGGGGCGGTAATCGAGGCCGGCTTCGGCGTACGCGGCCTGCACGGCCCCGTCCAGCAGTTCGATCAAATGGCGCAATTGGGTTCCGAGTCCTTGTTTCATGGCCCCATGCTAACATAACACATAAGCGCTTATGTATTATTTTTGCGGCAATGGACGGGGGGCCGGCCAGCTCCCCCCGTCTAGATCACTTCAGCAGGCCGGCCAGTTCGACCGCGGTCTTGACCTGCATCTTGTCGAAGATATGGGCGCGGTGCACTTCGACGGTGCGCATGGAGATGCCCAGTTCGTCCGCCACCACCTTGTTCATCTTGCCGGCCAGGATCAGGTCCAGCACTTCCCGTTCGCGGGTCGACAGGGTGGCCAGGCGCGCCTGCACGGCGGCCTTGCCGCTGGCCTGGCGCGAGGCGGCCAGGCCTTCCTGCACGCGGTCCATCAGCTGGTTGTCGTTGAAGGGCTTCTCGAAGAAGTCGAAGGCGCCGCGCTTGAGCGTGTCGACCGCCATCGGCACGTCGCCGTGGCCGGTCAGGAAGATGACGGGCAGGCGCGCGGTCAGCCCGCGCGCGGCCAGCTGGTCGAACACCGCCACGCCGTTAATGTCGGGCATGCGCACGTCGAGCAGCACGCAATCGCCGTCCGGGTCGAAGGCCTCGCCTTGGGTGAAGGCGAGGAAGGCCGCCGCGCTGGCGTAGGCGGTAGCGGCGATGCCGCGCGAGGCGGCGAGCCAGGACAGGGCATCGCGCACCACGGCTTCATCGTCGACGATATGTAGCATTTCTGTAATTCTCCGGGTACTTGCTCAACTATGGCCGCCGGCCACCGGCAGCGTAAAGGTGAATATGGTACCTCCTGGCGGGTGCGGATGGTGGGTCAATGTGCCGCCGTGGAATTCGATGGCCGTGCGGCAGATGTTCAGTCCCATGCCCATGCCTTCGGCCTTGGTCGAGAAAAACGGCGAAAACAGGCGCTCGGCGACGTCCTGCGAGATGCCGTGGCCGCAGTCGATCACCTGCACCACCACCATCGCCGCCAGCGGGTCCCGGTGCGCCACCACGCGCAGCACGCGCCGGGCCTGCGGCGTGTCGGCCATGGCTTCGATGCCGTTGCGCGTCAGGTTCAGCAGCACCTGCTCGACCAGCATGCGGTCGGCGCGCACCAGCGGCAGCGCGGCCGGGATCTCGACCTGCAGCGAGACATGGTAGGCGCGCGCCTGCAGCTCGATCAGGGCCAGAATACTGTCCAGCATGGCCTGCAGCGCCACATCCTGGCGCTCCGATTCGCGCTTCTTCACGAATTCGTGCACGCTGCGGATGATCTGGCCGGCGCGCTGGGCCTGGGCGCTGGCCTGTTCCAGCGCCGGCTTCAGCGTCGCCGTGTCACCGCCGCGCGCCAGGATGTTCAGCGCCCCGGTCGTATAGCTGGAGATGGCGGCCAGCGGCTGGTTCAGTTCATGCGCCAGCATGGAGGCGATTTCGCCCATGGTGGCCAGGCGCGCGCTGGCCTGCAGCTTTTCCTGGTGCTGGCGGTTCATCTCCTCCATGCGCTTGCGGTCGGAAATATCGAGGATGGAGCCCATATAGCCGGTATGGCGGCCTTCCTTGTCGACCAGGGGCGCCTCGAACACCAGCACCGGGATGCGGGTGCCGTCAGGGCGCTGGAACGAGGTTTCGTACTCGGGGGTGATGGAGCCGGCCAGCACACTGGCCAGGCGGTGCTGGTATTCCTGCATGGCGTCCGGCGCCCAGTAGGGCATGGGCGGCAGCCGCCCCACCAGTTCCTCCGCCGGATAGCCGACCATCTGGCAGAACGCCGGATTGACGTACGTGATGCGGCCTTCCAGGTCGCGCGCGCGCAAGCCGGTCACCAGCGAGTTTTCCATCGCCGTGCGGAAGGACATCTGCTGGCGCAGCTCGCCCTCGGTGGCCAGGCGGCGCGAAATATGGCCCCACAGTGCGAACAGGCTCCATAACAGGGCCAGCGAGAGCGCAATCACCGAGCCGACCAGCAGGTTGGGCAGCAGCTTCGGTTCGCTCTTCACGCTGTCGGTCATCAGGATGATGCTGGCGCCCGGCAGGTCGAGCGCGCGCTTATGCGTGTAGACGCCGTGGCCCGGGCCGGCGGCGCTGCGGCGCGCCAGCACCTTGTCGTCGCGGTCGAGCAGGCTGACCTGGTTATCCTGGGCAAACCACCAGGGCACCATCTCATCGAGCAGGCTGCCGAGCTGGAACGTCGCCACCAGGCTGCCCAGCCACTGGTTGCCGTGGTAGACGGGCACCAGCAAGTCCATCTTCAGCGCGCCGGCGGCAAAATCGCCGGCCGCCGGTTCGGGCTCGGCATACACCGGCGCGTGGCTGCGGCGCGCGCGGTCCTGCGCGGCCAGGGCGGCCTGGCCGAGTACGGTATGCGCCGCCGCCGGATCGCTGGAGGCCAGCGTGCGGCCTTCCGGGTCGACCTGGATCACGCCTTTCAGTTCGGCGCCGTTCTTCAGCATGCGCGCCATGCGCTGCTGGACGTCGGCCGGCGCCAGGCGGCCGATGGCGATCTCGTTGGCCAGGCCGCGCAGGCTTTCCTCATGGCGGCCAAGCTGGAAGCGGATCGACTGCTCGACCCACAGGGTGTCGGCGATCAGCTGCTCCTGCCGCTCATTGCTTTCCAGCTGGCGCGCCTGCCAGGGCAGCCAGAATACGATGGCAAGAAACAGCAGTACCAGCACCACCGGCAGCAGCCAGCGCATGGAATAGGAGAGGAAAAAGCGTTTTGACATGGGTCGAGGGTAGCGAATCCGCTTGCTGCTTGTATTGTGGGTTTCCACAGTTGTGTGCCAAGATGCCGGCAAACACAATGCAATGTGAATAACAAGGTGGGTAATAATGCATCAGAATCGCCGGGAGACGCCATGCTGTTGAAGTCCCTGCTGACCGCTTTCGGCGCGGCACTCCTCTTCGCGTCCCAGGCCTGGGCGCAGGCGCCCATCGTCATCAAATTCAGCCACGTGGTGGCGCCGGACACGCCCAAGGGCCAGGCCGCGGAGCGCTTCAAGCTGCTGGCGGAGAAGGCCACGAGCGGCCGCGTCAAGGTGCAGATCTACCCGAACAGCCAGCTGTACAAGGACAAGGAAGAACTGGAAGCGCTGCAACTGGGCGCGGTGCAGATGCTGGCGCCATCGCTGGCGAAATTCGGCCCGCTCGGCGTGAAGGAATTCGAAGTCTTCGACCTGCCCTACATCTTCCCCAACAAGACCGCGCTGTACAACGTGACCGAAGGCCCGATCGGCAAGGGCCTGCTGCGCAAGCTCGAGAGCAAGGGCATCACCGGCCTGGCGTACTGGGACAACGGCTTCAAGGTGATGTCGGCCAACCGGCAGCTGCGCCTGCCGTCCGACTTCAAGGGGCTGAAGATGCGCATCCAGGCCTCCAAGGTGCTCGATGCGCAGATGCGCGCCCTGGGCGCGATTCCGCAGTCGCTGGCCTTCTCCGAAGCGAGCATGGCGCTGCAGACGGGCGTGGTGGACGGCACCGAGAATCCGCCGTCGAATATGTACACGCAGAAGATGCACGAAGTGCAGAAGCATATGACGGTGTCCAACCACGGCTACCTGGGCTATGCGGTCATCGTCAACAAGAAGTTCTGGGATGGGCTGCCGGACGACATCCGCAGCAAGCTCGAAGCGGCGATGAAAGAAGCCACCACCTACGAAAAAGCCATCGCCCAGCGCGACAACGATATGGCACTGGAAGCGATCCGCAAATCGGGCAAGACCCAGATCTACAACCTCAGCGCGCAGGAGCAGGCAATGTGGCGCAATGTCCTGCTGCCGGTGCAAAAACAGATGGAAGACCGGATCGGCAAGGACCTGATCCAGGCCATCAACCGCGAAACTGCAAAGTAGCCCCACGGTCAAGTTGCCAAAAATAAATAACGATATCTGGAAAAAGATCGGTTACTATGGCGTCGCCCCCGAACGGTGCAGCTTGCACCATGATGGTTATGGGCCCGGAATTTAGTGGGGAGTGCAGAAGAACAATAGCGGCCTGGCCGCGGATATAGAGGAGACACGGCGCCTGACAGTATGCTGTTGGCCACCGCCACAAGCGGGGTTAAATAGCCGGGGCGGCGAAAAAATGGCTCAAGACGCACCTACGGGTGCGTTTTTTTTTGCCCTATCCTAGCGCAGTGGTGTAGCATCAATGCCACAGTTTTAATGGAGCAAGCGTGACCGAATTACAACATGCTGGCAAAGACTTCGCCGCCATCGTCCACCTCCCGTTCGGCGCCATGGGCGTCGGCACGGCCGGCGGGTGCGTGACGGAAATGTTCTACCTGCCCGGTGACACGCCGGAGCTGGCGCCCAGCAACGCCCTGGCGGAAAAAGCCGTGCAGCAGTTGCTGGCCTATTGCGCCGATGCCGATCACCGCTTCGACCTGCCGCTGGCCATGCGCGGCAGCGCATTCCAGCGCCGCGTCTGGCAAGCCCTGCGCGAAATCCCGCGCGGCCAGGTGCGCACCTATGGCGAGCTGGCCAGGCATCTCGATTCCGTGGCGCGCGCCGTGGGCCAAGCTTGCCGCAGCAACCCCTTCCCGCCCCTGGTGCCCTGCCACCGCGTGATGGGCGCCAACAGCCTGGGCGGCTTTGCCGGCAGCGACGACCAGAACGGCTACACCCTCGGCGTGAAACGCTGGCTGCTGGCCCACGAAGGCCATCAAGAGTATCAATGGCAGCAGGCAACCTTGCTCTGATCGACGAATTCTGCGACAGCCTGTGGCTGGAAGACGGCCTGTCGAAGAATTCCCTGGACGCCTACCGGCGCGACCTGGCTGCCTTCGCCAAATGGCTGGAAACGGCGCGGCCGTCGGTGGCCAGCCTGCACGCGGCCGGCACGGCCGACCTGCAAGCGTATTTCGCGGCGCGCCATACAGACACCAAGGCCAGCTCGGCCAACCGGCGCCTGTCGGCCCTGAAGCGCTTCTATCAGCTGGCGCTGCGCCAGCGCCACATCGCGGAAGACCCCTGCCTGCGCATGGCCTCGGCCAAGCAGCCGCTGCGCTTTGTCCACACCCTGAGCGAAGGGCAGGTGGAGGCGCTGCTGGCGGCGCCCGACCTGCGCACCCCGCTCGGCATCCGCGACCGCACCATGCTGGAGCTGATGTATGCCAGCGGCCTGCGGGTGTCGGAACTGGTGGCGCTGAAAACGCTGGAACTGAGCATGAACGATGGGGTGCTGCGCGTCACCGGCAAGGGCGCCAAGACGCGCCTGGTGCCCTTTGGCGAGCAGGCGCGCCTGTGGCTCGAGCGCTACCTGCGCGAGGCGCGCGGCGTCATCCTCGACGGCCAGCAGGACGACGCCCTGTTCATCACCGGCCGCGGCGGCCCGATGACGCGGCAAATGTTCTGGGTGGTGGTCAAGAAGCATGCCTTGAAAGCCGGCATCACCACGCCCTTGTCGCCGCACACCCTGCGGCATGCATTTGCCACCCACTTGCTGAACCATGGAGCGGACTTGCGGGTGGTGCAGTTGCTTTTAGGCCACTCCGATATTTCGACGACGCAGATCTATACCCACGTCGCCCGGGAGCGTTTGAAGCAAATTCATGCGCTACATCATCCGCGCGGATAATTTCGTTTGCGCGGCAGCGCCAATCGGCTTACCTTGAGCCCAGGAGGATGAACACCATGGCAAAAACCAATTTCCAGTACGAAAAACGGCAGCGCGAGTTGGAGAAGAAGCGCAAGGCGGAAGAAAAGGCCCAGCGCAAGCTGGAAACCAAGACCCGGCCGCCGTCTGAGCAGTCAGCCGATGAGGCTGGCTTTGAATCCACCGAGACGGACTTGACCACACCGGAATAATGAGACGACACGCACTCGCCCCCCTCGTATTGACCACCGCATTCCTCAGTTTCCCGACAGCGTACGCCGCCGAGGGCACGTCGAGCGCAGCGCAATGCTCCGCGCCCGGCGAACAGAGTTCCGTCACACACTACATCATCGCCAGCGCGGCCGCCGTGCGCGCCGCGCCGTCGGCCTCGGCCGAACTGATGGGCTATGCGCCGATTGCCACCCAGCTTGAAGTTGCCTGTCAGCAGGACGGCTGGCTCAAGGTGCGGGCCGACGGCATGGCGTATCTGGCCGGCTGGGTGCGCGCCGACCTGGCGGGGCCGGAGCAGCCAACCCGCGCGGCAACGCTGGACGCCTTGCGCGGCGTGCCTGTAGGAAATGCCGCTGCCTTGCGCACGCAGGCCGAACGCGTGCTGGCCTTCGATCCGCTGGATGAAACAAATGTCGAAACGGTGCTGCAGGTGGTGCGCAGCGTCGGCGATGCCGACTTGACGCAAAAGCTGGAGCGCCGCCTGGCGGGGCTGCATGCGCCCACGGTCGCGCGGGCGCAGAACGAAGACAAGATGCTGTTCGCCGTCAGCGACAATTCGTTGACGCCGATTGCCACCTTCGCCGATGGCAAATGGTCTGGCTACTCCTGGAGCGATGGCGATGAGGAGACGCGCAAGGCAGGCGTCCGTTTTGCCACCCGCTACCTGGCGAGCGGCCATGCCTACCATTTCTATACCCGCGGCGGGCTGGATGGGGCGGTGCTGGCGGCCGGCAGGCAGGAGGTGGGATGCTCGTCGATGTCGGCCAAATACAAGCGGGCCGGCGGCAAGCCGGACACCGCCGGCGTGGCGGCGAACTTCCCGCTGACGGAACGTTTGGCTGATCCCGATACCGCGCTGAGCGATGCCCAGAAACGCACCGCACTGGAGGTGGCCGGGGCGCAACTGAAGTCGTACGGCGTGCCTGCCGCCAGCATGGCGCGCCTGCTGCGCGCGCCGAAAGAAGGGGAGGCGGGCCTTGCCATGTCGGCCATTCCATCTGCCGGGCAGACCGGGCTGGTCATATCGTCGCTGAATTTTTCCGAGGACGCAAAGGGCGGCTATTCTTTCCTGTTCGTGATGGAACCGGACAAGAGCGGAAAATATGCGATTACCCACCGCTTCTTCAAAAAGATGAAGAGCGACGAGGATTACAACGCCTACCGCCTGCTGGCCTACGCCGACGTGGACGGCGACGGGGAGCCGGAGCTGGTGCTGCTATACAACGGCTACGAGTTATGGCGCTACGAGATATTCAAGCGCGACGGCAAGGGCTGGAAGAAACTGGTGGAAGGCGGCGACGGCGGTTGCTGACACGCCGCCGTATCGTCCCCGCCAGCGCGGGGACGGGTAAGGCGATCTTTGCTAGGCGGCTTCGGCAACCCCGGGCTCCGCGGTGGCGGGAGCCTCGTCGTGCTGGCCGCGGCGCAGCCAGCGCTTGGCGCGTTGGCCGAAGTTATCGAGATAGGTGTAGGCGACCGGGACCACGACCAAGGTCAGCAGGGTGGAGGTGATCACCCCGCCGATCACCGCGCGCCCCATCGGCGCCTGCGTCTCGCCGCCTTCGCCCAGGCCGATCGCCATCGGCAGCATGCCGAAGATCATGGCCAGGGTCGTCATCAGGATAGGGCGCAGGCGCACCTGGCCGGCGTCCATGATGGCCTGGTATTGCGGCTTGCCTTCGCGCTGGCCATGGTTGGTGAAGTCGACCAGCAGGATGGCGTTCTTGGTCACAAGGCCCATCAGCATGATCACGCCGATCACCGAGAAGACGTTGAGGGTGGAACCGGTCGCCAGAAGCGCCACCAGCACGCCGATCAGCGACATCGGCAGCGACACCATGATCGCGATCGGCTGCAGGAAGCTGCTGAACTGCGAGGCCAGCACGATATAGATAAACACCACCGCGATGCCGAGCGCGGTCATGGCGCCGTTCATGGTTTCCTGCATTTGCTGCGCGTTGCCGGCGACGTCGAAGCGCACGCCGTCCGGCAGCGTCATGGAATCCATGGCTTTCTTGACGTCGGCGTCGACGTCGCCGGCAGGCCTGCCTTCGGTGCCCGCGTAGATCGCCACGCGGCGCTGCAATGCCTGGCGTTTCAGTACTTGCGGGCTGAAGCCTGGCACGAACTCCACCACCTGGCGCAGCGGCACCATCAGCGGGTTGCCATCCGCGCCCACCTTGCTCGACGTGAGCGACAGGTCGGCCAGGTCGGCAATGCGCTGGCGGCCCGATTTCGGCAGCTGCACATTCACCTCATAGTTCTGGCCATCGGCCGCCAGCCAGTAGCTGGCCGTGTCGCCCGCGACGAATGGGCGCATGGCGCTGCCGATCTGCTGCACGCTGAGACCCAGGTCGCTGGCCAGTTCGTTGTTGATCTTGATCAGGGTCGAAGGGTTGGCGCCTTCCTGGCTGTATTCCAGGTCGGCCACGCCCTTGATCTTGCGCATCTTGGCCATCAGCGTTTGCGCCGTCTGCTCCAGCTTCGCTTCATCGGTGCCCAGGATGGCGATGAAGATCGGCTTCTGGCCCACCGACAGCGTGATGCCGGCAATGCGTTCGATGCGCTTGCGGATGGCGCCTTCCAGTTTTTGCTGCGACTGGCGGTGGGTCTTCTTGATATCGGTCAGCTTGATGCGGATGAACGAGATGTGGCGGCCGGCGGGATCGCCCACGTTGGCCGTGATGGCGTCGACTTCGGGAAATTCCTTGAGCGCCGCTTCCACCTGCTTGACCTTGGCGTCGTTGTATTCCAGGCTGGAGCCGACCGGCACTTTAAGCTGCAGGACGATCTGGCCCTGGTCGGTTTCCGGGAACATCTCGCCACCGATCATCGGCACCAGCAGCAGGCTGCCGGCGAACAGCGCAAAGGCGCATGACAATGTCAGTTTGCGCCACTTCAGCGCGAACGCCAGTATGCCGGCATACAGCTGGTGCACTTTCTCCACGCCGTGCTCGACCTTCTCCATGGTGCTGCCCAGCCACGGCAGGTACTTGAAGCGATCCTTGACCGGATCGTGCCAGACTGACGACAGCATGGGGTCGAGGGTGAACGAGACGAACAGCGACACCAGCACGGCCATGGTCACGGTGACGCCGAACTGCAGGAAGAAGCGGCCGATAATGCCGTTCATGAAGGCTACCGGCACGAACACGGCGACAATGGCGAAGGTGGTCGCCATCACGGCGATGCCGATTTCATTGGTGCCGTCTTCCGCCGCTTTGCGGTGGTGCTTGCCGAAGCCGAGGTGGCGCACGATGTTCTCGCGCACCACGATGGCGTCGTCGATCAGCAGGCCGATGCACAGCGACAGCGCCATCAGCGTCAGGAAGTTCAGCGTAAAGCCGAAGGCTTTCATGGCGATGAAGGAGGCCAGCACGGAGATCGGCAGCGTCAGGCCGGTGATGATGGTCGAGCGCCAGGAATGCAGGAAGAAGAAGACGATCACCATGGTCAGCAGCGCGCCTTCGACGATCGTGCGCTTGACGTTGTCGAGCTGTGCCTGCACGCGCTCGGACTGCGAATTGAGCACCTTGATCTTGATATCTTCCGGCAGCGTCTTGCGCAGGTTCTCCACCACTTTCAGGATGCCGTTGCCGACTTCGACCACATTCGCGTCCTGCACCTTGGTGATGTCCAGCGAAACGGCGCGCTTGCCGTCGACGCGCGAGATCGATTGTTCGTCCGCTTCGCCGTCGACCACGTCCGCCACCTGGTCCAGATAGACCGGGCCGCTGGCGCGGCGCGCCACGATGATCCGGTTGAATTCATGCGCTGCCTTCAGCTTGCCCTCCACGCGCACCAGGGTTTCCGTGACATCGGCGCTCAGGCGGCCCGCCGGCAGGTTGGTGTTGGTGCTCTGGATGGCGCGCATCACTTCGTCCACGCCGACGCCTTGCGCTCGCATGTCGGAGGGGCGCAGGCTGACCAGCATCTGGCGCTTGGTGGTGCCGAATACGCGCACCTGGCCCACGCCGGGAACGCCCTGGAAGCGTTTGGCCAGGATCTGGTCGGTCATGGTGGACAGCTCGCGCAGGCTGCGCTTGTCCGATGCCAGCGACAGGCTGACGATCGCCTGGTCATTTTCCCCTTCCGCGCGGGCGATGAAGGGTTCCTTTGCCTCGCGCGGGAATTTCGGCCGCACCAGCGCAATCTTGTCGCGCATGTCCTGCATCGCCTTGTCCATATTGGTGGACAGTTCGAATTCGACGTACACCCCGGCCTTGCCTTCCCACGAATTGGCGCGGATGGTCTTGACGCCCGAGACGGTGTTGACGATGTCCTCGATCGGGCGCGTGATGTCGTTTTCCACCGCTTCCGGCGAAGCGCCCGGATACGCCACTTCAATGGCGGCGAAGGGGAAGGAAACGTTGGGCATGGATTCCACGCCCAGGCCCTTGTACGAGAAGATGCCAAGCACCATCAGGGCCACCATCACCATGGTGGCGAAGACAGGCTGGCGGATCGAAATTTTGGTGATCCACATGGCCGGTCCTCCTCAGCCCTTGGCCAGCATGGCCGGTTTCGCCGCCGGCAGCGCCGCGCCCGGCGGAAGCTTGACCTTGGCGCCCGGCTTCACGCCGTCCAGCTTGGCGACCAGCACCAGCGCGCCCGCATCCAGGCCTTCGGAAACTTCCACCACGCCTTCATCCTCGTTGCGCAGGCCCAGCTTGACCGGCTGCGCCACCACGACGCCGTTGGCGACCGCGTACACCACTTGCCTGCCCGTTTCCTCGCGCAAGGCCGCCAGCGGCACGACCGGCGCTTCCTTGCCTTTCTCGGTGGTGATGCTGCCCTTGGCGAACATGCCGCCGCGCAGCGCGCCGTCACTGTTGGCCACGCTCACATAGACCAGCATGGCGCGCGCGCCGGCCTCGGTGGTAGGGTTGATGCGCGCCACCTTGCCGCTGAATGCGCGCTTGGCGAAACCGTCGACCTGGAAACTGACTTCCTGGCCGACCTTCACGCGCGGGATGTCGGTGGCGGGCACTTGCGCCTCCAGCGTCAGCTCCTGCAGGCCGACGATGGTGTAGACGGGCATGTCAGGCGCGACTTTATCGCCCGCCTGCACATGACGTTTGGAGATGATCCCGCCGATCGGGGCCCGGATCATGCTGTCGTTCAGCGCGATGCGGGCCAGGTCGACCTGGGCGGAAGCGGATTTGACGTTGGCAAGCGCCAGCTCGACGGCATTGGCCGTGGTATCGAAGCTGGTTTGCGAAATGAATTTCTGCGACAGCAGGGCTTTCGCGTTGTATTCGTTCTTCTGGGCCATGGACAGCCGGGCCTGGGCTTCCTCCAGCATGGCTTGTTGCTGCTGCAGGCGGGCTTTCAGGTCGGCCTGGTCGAGGCGGGCCAGCAACTGGCCTGCCTGTACCGAGACGCCTTCGCGCAGCGCCGCCTCCTGCACCTGGCCCGACACCTTGGACTTGATGGTGGCCTGGCTGACCGGGATCAGGGAGCCCGACAAAGGCAGGCCGACCGCCAGCCGGCGCGCGGCGATCGGCGCCACGTCGGCGCTGGCCAGTTCCAGTACCGGCGCCTTGGCCGGGCCAGCGGCCGCCTTGCCCGCTTCCGTCGGCCTGGCCTGCGATGTCATGACGGCCCAGCCGCCCCCGGCCAGACCCGCCAGCAGCAGGCCGATCAGGGGAAGACGCCAGCGCTTGGGAGATGCCAGGTGCACGGGTTGTGGGCTCATTGTTATCTCTTTGAAAATATTGTCCGCTGGCGCGGGAGGCGATGGTCTCACTCTAGGATGAAGCCCGTCGAGCGGCCACGGAAATGCGATAAAGCGTCCAAACGGCGCGCTGAAATGCAAAAAGCGGGGAAGGAGCCGCACCTTTGATGCAGCGCAACCGGCGCGCCGCGCGGCATGGCAAAAATGCGGTATGCCTACCTCCACGCCAATGGCGCCCAGCGCCCTGACGCCTGCCCTTGCCGCCCTCGACCTGATCGCGCGCATGGTGGCCGCGCTCGAGCTGACGCCGCTCGTTGCGGTGTGCAGTTTCGACCGAGACGGCGTGGTGCAATTCTGCAACCAGGCCTGCGCCGAGATGCTCGGTGTCAAGGTCGGCGAGGTCATCGGCCAGCGCATCGGGACGCTGCGTTCGCACGGCGAGCGGCAGGCGGAACACGATGCGCTGGTGGCCGATATCTGGCGCAATGGCCATGCGAGCCAGGCCGGCGACTGGCGGGTGCGCACCGGCGACGGCCGCGATTTATGGCTGTATTCGACCCACATCCCGGTGTGGCACGGTGGCGAACTGGCGCAGATCTTTTGCATGGAAGTCGATATCACGCAGCGCCAGCGCGAATTCGACGCCCTGCAGGCGGCGGGCGAGAACTTCGACCACCTGTTCGAGCGTTCCAGCGACGCGATTTTCCTGCTGCGCGACGGCGTGGTGGAGGACGCCAACCCGGCCGCGGTCCGCCTGTTCAAATGCGCGGGGCCGGAACGCCTGGTCGGGCGCAGCCTGCACGATTTCTCGCCGATGACCCAGCCGTCAGGCGTGCTCTCGGAAGACGCGCAAGAACGCATGGCCGGGGAGGCGCGCCGCAGCGGCAACGCCCGCGGCGAGTGGCATTATGTCGATTGCGAGGGCGGATTGTTCTGGGCGGAAGTGCTGCTGACGGCGGTCTCCCTCGATGGCAGCAACCTGTATTACGCCGTGGTGCGCGATATTTCGGAACGCAAGAACGCTGAGCGCATGCTGCACCTGGCGGCGCAGGTGTTCGAAAACAGCCGGGACGCGATTGTGCTGACCGACCGCGGGCGGCGCGTCATTGCGCTCAACCGTTCATTTACCGTGATCACCGGCTTTGGCCCGCAGGAGATGCTGGGCAAGCCGGTCAGCCTGTTCCGCTCGGGCGTGCACGAGGCATCGTTCTACCGCGAAGTCTGGTCGCAAGTGGACGCCGGCGATCACTGGGAAGGCGAATCCTGGGGCCGGCGCCGCGACGGCGGCCTGTTTCCCTGCTGGACCAGCATCAGCGCCATCCGCGACACGGCGGGCCGGGTCAGCAACTATATGGGCATCGTTACCGATATCACGGAGCGCAAGAAGACCGAGGAACATACGCGCCACCTGGCCGAGCACGACTTCCTGACCGACTTGCCGAACCGGGTGCTGCTGCTGGACCGGCTGCGCCTGGCGCTGGCGGCGGCGCGGCGCAACCAGGCCATGCTGGCGGTGCTGTTCGTCGACCTGGACCGCTTCAAGCTTGTCAACGACACGCTGGGGCACGCCATGGGCGACCGCCTGCTGAAGGAAGTCGCCAGCCGCCTGGTGCATTGCGTGCGCGAGGCGGACACGGTGAGCCGGCAGGGCGGGGACGAGTTCGTCATCCTGCTGTCGGATGTGGCCGGACCGGCCGGCGCGGCGCACGCGGCGGAAACCGTGCTGCGTGCACTGGAGCAGGAATTTGTGCTGGGCGAGCATCTGGCGCATATTTCGGGATCGGTCGGCATTGTCATGTTTCCCGCCGACGGGGACGACATCGAGGCGCTGCTGAAACACGCCGATATCGCGATGTACCACGCCAAGCAGGAGGGGCGCAACGGCTACCAGTTCTTCAGCGGCGAGATGAACGCGCGCATCGTTGAGCGTTCGGGGCTGGAGCAGGGCTTGCGGCGCGCCCTGTCCGAGCGGCAGTTCGAACTGGCCTTCGAGCCGGAGGTGGACATCGCCAGCGGCGCCGTGGTGGGCATGGAAGCGCTGCTGCGCTGGCGCCATCCCGAGCTGGGGCTGCTGCTGCCGGAGCGCTTTATCGATGTCGCGACCGAGGCGGGCATGATGGTGGCCATCGGCAGCTGGGTGCTGCAGGAAGCGTGCGGCCACGCACGCGGCTGGCAGGACGCGGGGCGGGAGCGGGTGGTGTCGGTCAATCTGGCCCCGGCCCAGTTCGTGCACAAGGACCTGGCCGACTGCGTCGGCGCCGCGTTGCGCACGGCCGGGCTGCCGGCGCGGCTGCTTGAATTGCAATTGACGGAGGCCATGCTGATGCAGGCCAATACCCACGCGCAAGCAATACTGGGCAAGCTGCGCGCGCTGGGGGTTCGGCTGTCGATTGACGACTTCGGCACCGGCTACTCGCGGCTGGCGCAGTTGAAGGATAGCCCGATCGACAAGCTGAAGATTGCGCAATCGTTCTTTGGCAATGGTACGGATGCCACCGCCATTCGCACCATCATTGCCATGGCGCGCAGCCTGGCCATGACCGTCGTCGCGGAAGGGGTGGAAACGGAAGCCCAGCTCCAGCTGCTGCGCGAGCTTGGCTGCGACCAGTACCAGGGACAGCTGGCCGGCAGCAGCCTGGACGGTGACGCCGCGCGGTGACGCCTTGCCGCCCGCTGCGCGGCGGTCAACGCAGGCGCAAACGGACCAGGACCTGGCCGTGGTCGGACACTTCCGGCCGTTCCTGGCGCAGGTGGTCGTTGAAGTAGCTGACATCGAGCACTTCGCCGATGGCGCGCGGCGAGGCCGGGTTGAACTCTTCCGACACCAGCACATGGTCGATGGTGGAATAGTGGCCTTCGTGGATGCTGGTGTAGGCGACGTGGCGCAGGTGGTCCTGCCGCAGCTGGATCTGGTTGGCGTCGTACATGCGGCCGCGCCGTTCGTCGCCGGGCAGCATGCCGCCGCCATTGCCCAGCACAATGGTGGTGGTGACGGCATCGGCCGTGTCGTTGAAATCCCCCAGCACGATGCAGGGACGGCGCGTTTCGCGCATCATCTTGCTTAGCAGAACCCGCAGCGCCACCGCCTCGGTGCCGCGCCAGACCAGCGAGCGCAGGCTGGCCATGGCCAGGTGCAGGGGATCTTCCGACGTGTCGCCGCTGCGGTAATCGGGGCGGCGCGACTTCAGGTGCACCACAATGACGTCGACGATCGCCTCGTTCGGCAGCACGATCTGCGCATGCAGGGGCGCCCGGGCAAAGCGGTCCGATTCGGCCAGGCCGGAATCGGCCGGCACGCCTTCCGGGAAATTGGCATAGACTTCCGGCGCCGCCGCCAGCGGCAGGCGCGACACCAGCGCCACATTGGGCGTCAGGCGCGCCGCATGGGGATCGGGGTCGAAGCCGACATGCACCGCCTCGCGGTATTTGCGGGTACGCGACAGCACGTCGCGCAAGGCTTCCTGGGAGAAGATTTCCTGGAAGCCGATGACGTCGGCATCCAGCTGGTCCAGCTGCTGCGCAGTCCACTCCGCCTTGGCCTCGTACTCCACCGCCGTGAGCGGCGGCAGGTTGTCGTACAGTCTTGCCCCCGGCGGGGCAAGGTTGCAGACATTGAAGGTGGCAAAGCGGATTTCTTGCTGCATAATGAGGAACTCCTCTCTGGCATTAGCGTATCACGGCATGGCAAAAAAAGAGCACATTTCCGAAACACCCGCGACAGCATTGCTGCGCAAGCACAAAGTCGCATTTTCCGAACATCCATATGAGTACGAAGAGCATGGCGGCACCGCGGTCTCGTCGCGCGCGCTGGGCGTC
Source organism: Pseudoduganella violaceinigra DSM 15887 (assembly GCF_000425385.1). GTDB lineage: Bacteria > Pseudomonadota > Gammaproteobacteria > Burkholderiales > Burkholderiaceae_D > Rugamonas > Rugamonas violaceinigra. The sequence continues at coordinate 190,481 of NZ_KE384359.1, forward strand.
GAAGAACACCATGTGGTGAAGACCCTGGTGATGCAGGACGAAGCGGCCAAGCCGCTGATCGTGCTGATGCACGGCGACTGCAAAGTGTCGACCAAGAACCTGGCCCGCAATATCGGCTGCAAATCCGTCGAACCGTGCAAACCGGAGGTGGCGCAGCGCCATTCCGGCTATATGGTGGGCGGCACCTCGCCGTTCGGCACCAAGAAGGCGATGCCGATTTATGTGGAAGAAAGCATCCTCGGCCTCGAAACGATTTATATCAATGGCGGCCGGCGCGGCTTCCTGATTGGAATCAAGCCGGAAGTCCTGACGCAAGTGCTGTGCGCCAAAGCGGTGCAGTGCGCATTGGCTGATTGACAAGATTGTGGCCGGCCGGCCCGCCATGGCCGGGCGTGATGGTGTATAGTCGCTGCCGCATATAAAAACAACGATTTTCCGGGGAAACATGATTACTTTGCTTCTGATGCTTGCCGCCTACCTGATGGGCTCGATTTCCTTCGCCGTGGTGGTGAGCAAGTTTTACGGCCTGGACGACCCGCGCACCTATGGTTCCGGCAATCCCGGCGCCACCAATGTGCTGCGCAGCGGTAACAAGGGCGCCGCCATCTGGACCCTGATCGGCGACGCCTTCAAGGGCTGGCTGGCGGTGTTCCTGGTGGACCATTTCCAGCAGCAGCTGGGCCTGGGCGAACACGCCGACCAGATCATTGCCCTGGTGGCGGTGGCAGTCTTCGTTGGCCACCTGTGGCCGGTGTTCTTCAAGTTTGTCGGCGGCAAGGGCGTGGCCACGGCGCTGGGCGTGCTGCTGGCGCTGAATGTATGGCTGGGCCTGGCGACGCTGGCAACCTGGCTGATCGTGGCATACGCTTTCCGCTATTCCTCGCTGGCAGCCTTGATCGCTTCCGTCTTCGCGCCGTTCTACTATGGCCTGCTGTTCGGCGCCGAGCCGCAGCTGGCGGCCGTCCTGGCGATGAGCGGCCTGCTGATTTGGCGCCATGCCCCAAATATTGCTAATCTGATTGCTGGCAAGGAAAGCCGCATCGGCAGCAAAGCCAAGAAAAAGGCCTAGACCACCATGACGACCACCCCGCTCCGCATCGACTTCGTTTCCGACGTCTCCTGTCCCTGGTGTGCGATCGGGCTGAGCAGCCTGGAAGTGGCGCTGTCCCGCCTTGGCGAGAGCGTCCAGGCGCAAATTCATTTCCAGCCCTTCGAGCTGAACCCGCACATGGTTCCGGAAGGGCAGGACATCACCGAGCACCTGCGCCAGAAATACGGCGCCAGTCCCGCTCAGCAGGAACAGACCCGGGCCATGATACGCCAGCGCGGCGCCGACGTCGGCTTCGACTTCGCGATGGGGATGCGTAGCCGGATCTACAACACGTTCGACGCCCACCGCCTGCTGCATTGGGCCGGCGAGCAGGGCAAGCAAAAAGAGCTGAAAAAGGCGCTGTTTGACGCCTACTTCACCCGTGGCCAGGATCCCAGCTCGCGAAGTGTGCTGGTGCAAGTGGCGGGCAAAGTCGGGCTGGACGAGGCGGAGGCGGTGCAAGTGCTGTCGTCCGGCCGCTACGCCCAGGAAGTGCGCGATATGGAGCACTTCTATCAGCGCAATGGCATCCAGTCGGTGCCGGCTGTCATCATCAACGAAACCCACCTGATTTCGGGGGGACAACCGCCGGAAGCATTTGAAAAGGCCCTGCGGCAAATAGTGGCCCAGAAATAAGACTGTTAGCTTGCCCATCGCACGAGGTACGGGCCGCGATGGGCCGGCGGGTGCGCGAACATGTACGCGTCATCGATGTGGCTGGACGCTATGGCGGCGAAGAATTGTGTATCCTGTTGCCGGACACGCCGCTCGCTGGAGCGCGCCAGTTCGCAGAGACGTTGCGGTCGCGGATCGAAGCCCAGGTGCATAGCGCCGGGGCGCGCATGGGATCGGTTCCTTCAATCCCATGGAGATCGATGACGCCGGGGCCGCAACCGTGTGGAAGGTTGAACAGGACAGGAGTTTGCATGCCGAAGGCAATGTGGAACGGCGCCGTGATTGCGGAAGCCGATAGCAGCGAAGTCGAGATCGTCGAGCACAACATCTATTTCCCGCCCGGGCGGGTCCGGCAGGACTATCTCCAGCCAAGCCAGCACACCACGCTGTGCCCCTGGAAGGGCGTGGCCAGCTACTACCACGTGGTGGTGGACGGCAAGGTGAACACCAACGCCGCCTGGTACTACGCTACGCCCAAGGAAGCGGCCGCCAATATCCAGGGCCGCATCGCATTCTGGCACGGCGTCGAAGTCGAACATTAATTAGGAGTTGAAAGTCGGGGTCAGCTCAGGCAATCGGACAAAACGCGCAGCGTATTGTCCGATTGCCTGAGCTCGACTTTCATAAAGCATGGATAACATCACGCATTCCGTGGTCGGCTTGGGTGTCGGCGAGCTGATTCAGCGCTCGCTGCCGCCGGAGGCCGAACCGGCGCGGCAGACGACGCGCCACCGCCTGCTGCTGACGGCCTGCGCCCTGGCCAGCAATTTCCCCGACCTGGATCTACTCTTCACCGGACTGGCGCCAGCCCCGCTGGGCTATCTGCTGCACCACCGCGGGCATACGCATACCTTGCTGTTCCTGCTGCCGCAGGCGCTGCTGCTGCTTGCGCTATTGTGGGCGCTGTGGCCGAATGCCCGTGCCCTGCTGCGCGCGAGCCGCCACGCGCGGCGCGGCCTGGGTGTCGCGCTGGCGGCGGGCTTCCTGCTGCACCTGGGCATGGACTTCATGAACAACTACGGCGTCCATCCCTTCCATCCCTTCAGCGGAACCTGGTATTTCGGCGATATGGTCTACATCATCGAGCCGGTGTTTTGGGTGGCGTTCGGGGTGCCGCTGGCGATGGCCGTGCCTTCGCGGCGCGGCAGGATCGTGCTGTTGGCGGTACTGCCGGTGGTGCTGCTGTATGTCACGCTGCATGGCTATCTGGGCTGGACTTCGTTCGAGGCCCTGGTGACGCTGGGGGCGGCTGTCGCGCTGCTGCGCTTCATGCATATGCAAAGCCGCCGTGCCTTGCTGCTGGCCGTGGGCGTGGCGCTGGCGTATGTCGGTGTACAGGCTTCCGCTTCGTTCAAGGCGCGCGAGGCCGTGACGGCGGCGCTGGTGTTGCAGGATCCGCAGGCGCGCGTGCTGGATGTGGCGCTGACGGCCTTTCCTTCGCAGCCTTTGTGCTGGAGCTTCACGTCGATCGAGTCGGATGGCAAGATCTATCAGCTGCGGCGCGGCCATCTGAGCCTGGCGCCGGCGCTGCTGGCGCCGCGCGAATGCCCACCGGCCTTGTCGGAAGACGCGGCCGGGGAGATGCCGGTGGTGGTGCCGGGCGTGCTGCTGTCCGGCTCCTGGCAGGGCAGCGTGGCGGACTTGCGGGAACGGGCGGCGTCCGATTGCCGGCTGGCGGCCTGGCTGCGCTTTGCGCGCATGCCGGCCATGGAGCTGGAGCAGGCCAGCGACTTGCGCTTCGCCACCACGCCGCGCGGGAATTTCACCACGCTGAAGCTGGCGGCGAGGCCGCAATGCCCATTCAGCGTGCCGCAATGGGGCATGCCCCGCGCCGACCTGCTGGGCGAAGGGCCCGGCCGGGACTAGGCGGCCTGCCTGGCCGCCGGCTCAAAGTCGGTCGACAGCGCCAGTTCCTTCCACTGCGCCAGCTCCTGCTCCACCTGCTGGTGCTTGGCGTAGGCGCGCGCCACGGCATCGCTGCCCAGTTGCAGGCGCAGCGGCGGGCGCCCCGCATCGGCCAATACCAGCAGGGCCTGCGCCAGCTTTTCCGGGTCGCCGGGCTGGGCGTGGTTGTTGTCGGCGGCGAATTGGCGCATGGGGCCTACCGTGCCGTCGTAATCCTCGATATGCGCGGCGGCCTTCACCAGCGAGGCGGCGTCGAAGAAGTCGGTCCGGAAGGCGCCCGGTTCCACCACGGTCACGTGTACGCCCAGCGGAGCGAGCTCCTGCGCCATCGCTTCGCTCAGGCCTTCCACCGCGAACTTGGTGGAGCAGTAGATGCCGAAGCCGCAGAAGCCCTGGTAGCCGCCTTGCGAGGAGATATTCATCACATGCCCGCTGCGCTGCCGGCGCATGACGGGCAGCACGGCGCGGCTTACGTTCAGCAGGCCGAACACATTCACTTCGTAGTTCTTGCGCAGCTCCTGCGCCGATGTCTCCTCGACGGCGCCGACGAGGCCATAGCCGGCGTTATTCACCAGCACGTCGACGCGGCCGAAGCGTTCTACCGCAGCCTGCACGGCGACGCTGGCCGCGGCGTCATCCGCGACATCCAGCTGCACCGGCAGCAGCCGCGGATGGTTGCCCAGCGCCTCGGCCACGGCCTGCGGCTTGCGGGCGGCGGCGACCACGTAGTCGCCGCGCGCCAGGGCGTCGCGTGCAATCAGCAGGCCGAAGCCGCGCGATGCGCCGGTGATGAACCAGACTTTGTTTGCCATCATGATGTTCCTTCATTATTCATTGGTCGAGCAGGGCATGTTAGGCTTCGGAACCCCGCTACACTAGCCAGCGTAAAGGTGATTGATCTTCAACTTGTGGTTGTAAATAATGGATAAGGCCCGCGTCATCTCCCTCTTCATCGGCGTCGTGCATGCCGGCAGCTTCAGCCAGGCCGCCGTGGATGCCGGCCTGTCCGCGCAGGCGGTCAGCAAGGCCATCCGCCAGCTGGAGGAACACCTCGGCGTACGCCTGTTCCATCGCACCACGCGCAGCCTGAACCTGACCGACGAAGGCCAGCGCCTGTTCGACTTGGCCAACCCCGGCCTGCGCCTGCTGGACGAGGCGCTGGACCATGTGCGCAACAGCCGCGAAGCCGTGGACGGCATGATCCGGGTGGCCGCGCCGACCGCGTTCGGGACCGTCCTGCTGGCGCCGTTGCTGCGCGAATTCCAGCAGCTGTACCCGAGCGCGCATTTCGACATGCTGTTCGACGACCACTTCACCGACTTGACCGAATCGAAAATCGACGTCGGTTTCCGTTCCGGCAATCCGCCCGAGCGCAACCTGGTGGCGCGCCAGCTGGGCAAGGTTCCGCTCTACATCTGCGCCGCGCCGGCCTATGTCGAACGCCACGGTGCACCGCGCACCGTGGACGAACTGCTGCAGCACCGCTGCACCGGTTTCCGCCAGCCGAACAGCGGCCGCATCGTCCCGTGGGAATTGAAAGGCGAGGGCGGCACCGTCTACCGGGACATCCCCTGCGTGGCCAGTTTCAACACGGCGGAAGGGGAAGTGGCGGCGGTGCGCGCCGGCGTCGGTATCGGCCAGCTGGCGCTGTTTACGGTGGAACGCGACCTGGCCGAAGGACGGCTGCTGCAGCTGCTGCCCACCCACGTCACGGCGAATGCCGCCGTTTACATGTACTATCCGCAGCGTAGCCGCATGCCGATGCGCGTGCGGCACTTTATCGACTTCATGCTGAAACGCAAATGGACCGGCTTTACCTGATGACCGTGTATGTGGCCGTGGCCGAGGAGCAGGGCTTCGCGGCCGGCGCGCGCAGGCTCGGCATGTCGCCGCCGGCCGTGACGCGCGCCGTCGCCGCGCTGGAGGAACGCCTGGGCGTCAAGCTGCTGGACCGCACCACGCGCCATGTGCGCGTGACCGAAGCGGGGCAGCGCTACCTGGACGACGCGCGCCGCATCATCGCGGAAGTCGACGAGGCCGACGACGCGGTGGCCGGCATCAACGCCGCGCCGCGCGGCCACCTCACCGTCACGGCGCCGGTGCTGTTCGGGCGCCTGTATGTCATGCCGGGCATTGTCGACTACCTGCGGCGCTATCCGGCCATGGACGTTTCAACGGTCTTTGTCGACCGCGTCACCAATCTGCTGGAGGAGGGGATCGATGTCGGCATCCGCATCGGCGAGCTGCCCGATTCGAGCATGCGCGCGGTTCCGGTCGGCCGGGTGCGGCGCATGATCGTCGCCGCGCCGTCGTATCTGGCCCAGCATGGCGCGCCGCGCACGCCGCAGGATCTGGAGCGGCACACCATCGTCGCTGCATCCGGTTCCAGCGTGCCGCCGGATTGGCGTTTTCACAATGACGGCGGCACCCAATCGCTGCGGGTCAAACCGCGTCTTGGCGTGAACAACAACGATTCGGCGATCGAGGCCGTGCGCGGCGGATTTGGCATTGCGCGCCTGTTGTCCTACCAGGCGGCAGCCTTGCTGGAATCGGGCGAGCTGGTCGAAGTACTGCGGGAGTACGCCACGCCGTGCGTACCGATCCATATCATCCACCGCGACAGCAGGCAAGGCTCGACCCGCATCCGCAGCTTCGTCGACCTGATGGCGGAGCGTCTACGCAACGATCCGAGATTAAATGCTGCGTAGCAATGTGCAAATGTGTGGCGACAGAACGGTTGTGCTGTTACATTGGTGGTCTATACAGATGGAGGCATTAGATGGACACCGAAGTACAGCAGCACAACGTTGCCAAAGAAGCACGACGGGAAGACAAGCCTAACCGCCACGACCGCGTCCGGCAGCAAATCAGTCTGAATCACAAGGGCGTACGTACCGGCATCGCAGCCGGCTTGCTGGCGCTGGTCGGCCTGAGCGCCTGGCTCCTGGCTTAAATGACCCGCAGTTCGTCCAGCGGCCAACGCGGACGGACATTGAAGGAATAATCCCGCTGCGCCGCCAGCGGATTGATCTGCAGGCGCATGGCGCCGGCGAAGGCGATCATTGCCCCGTTATCGGTGCAGAATTCCAGCTCCGGGTAGTAGACCTTGAAGTGCTTCTTCCCGGCTGCCGCGTTCAGTGACGCGCGCAGCTGCGCGTTCGCGCCCACCCCCCCCGCAATCACCAGGCGTTTCAAGCCGGTCTGCTTGAGCGCGGACAGGCATTTGGCCGTCAGCACATCCACGATCGCATCCACAAAGCCGCGCGCGATATTCGCCTTGTCCTGCTCGCAGACGTTGGCGGCGCCGCCGTTGTTGTTCACCACGGTCAGCACCGCTGTTTTCAGGCCGGAGAAGGAGAACATCAAATCCTTCGAGTGCAGCATGGGACGCGGCAGCTTATAGGCTTCCGGATCGCCGAATTCGGCCATGCGCGAGATGGCGGGGCCGCCGGGGTAGCCCAGGCCGAGCAGCTTGGCCGATTTGTCGAAAGCTTCGCCGGCCGCGTCGTCCAGCGTTTCGCCCAGCAGCGCGTACTGGCCGACGCCGTCCACCCGCATCAGCTGCGTGTGGCCGCCGGACACCAGCAGCGCCACGAAGGGGAATTCCGGCGGATCGCTGGCCAGCAGCGGCGACAGCAGGTGGCCCTCCAGGTGGTGCACGCCCAGCACCGGCTTGTCCAGCGCCATGCCCAGGCTGCAGGCGATGGCCGACCCCACCAGCAGCGCGCCGGCCAGGCCGGGACCTTGGGTGTAGGCGATGGCGTCGATCTCCGCGGCTTGCTTGCCGGCTGTGGACAGCGCCTGCTCCAGCAGCGGGATGGCGCGGCGGATGTGGTCGCGCGACGCCAGCTCCGGCACCACGCCGCCGTACTCCTCGTGCATCGCCACCTGCGAGTGCAGGGCGTGCGACAGCAGGCCGTGCTGCGTGTCATACAGGGCCAGGCCGGTTTCGTCACAGGAGGATTCAACGCCAAGAACGATCATTGTGTGGAACAAAGGTGAGAGGGCAATCCGCCATTGTAATGGAAAGCGGGCAGGGGTATCGTGCTTGTATTCTTGATAAGGAGGCTTCCAATGCCGATGCATAGCGCCGAGGTGGCGTGGTTCCGCCATGATGCCAAATTCACCGATAACCGTTATAGCCGGCTGCACAGGTGGACGTTCGACGGCGGCACGGTGGTGCCGGGATCGTCTTCGCCGCATGTGGTGCGGGTGCCCTGGTCGGATCCTTCCGCCGTCGATCCGGAGGAGGCGTATGTGGCTGCGCTGGCGAGCTGTCATATGCTGTGGTTCCTGAGCCTGGCGGCGCGCGACGGCTATGTGGTCGACAGTTATGTCGATGCGGCGGAAGGGATGATGGAGGATGGCTGGATCAGCGTGGTGACGCTGAAGCCGCTGCTTGTTTTTTCTGGCGCGAAGGCGCCGACGGATGCGGAGGTGGAGCGGCTGCACTATGAGGCGCATGGGGAGTGTTTCCTGGCGCGCTCGGTGAAGTCGGAGATTCGGGTCGAGGGGAGCTGGCGTTTTTAAACCGGTAAAGCGGTGTCTGACCCGCAGGTTCAGACACCGGGGTGCCGGTGTTAAGGGCGGCCGCGCAGCTCGCGGTCTGCTTCCTTCAGGACGCGGAACGTGGTGTCCCAGTCGATGCAGGCATCGGTCACCGAGCAGCCGTATTTGAGTTCGGACAGGTCGGCCGGGATCTTCTGGTTGCCGGCGACGATGTTCGATTCGATCATCACACCCACGATCGATTCGTTGCCGTGCACGATCTGGTTGACCACGTCGGTCATCACCAGCGGCTGCAGCTCCGGTTTCTTGTACGAGTTGGCGTGCGAGCAGTCGATCACGATATTGGCCGGCAGCTTGGCTTTCTGCAGCGATTGCTCCGCGATCGCCACCGAGACGGAATCATAGTTTGGCCGGCCGTCGCCCCCGCGCAGCACCACGTGGCCATGCGGATTGCCCCGCGTGCGCACGACAGACACGTTACCCTGGCTGTTAATGCCCAGGAAGGCGTGCGGATTCGCCGCCGACAGGATGGCGTTGATCGCAATGCTGATATCGCCGTCCGTGCCGTTCTTGAAGCCCACCGGCGTCGACAGGCCCGACGACATCTCGCGGTGGGTCTGGGACTCGGTGGTGCGGGCGCCGATGGCGGTCCAGGCGATCAGGTCGCCCAGGTACTGCGGCGAGATCGGGTCCAGCGCCTCGGTGGCGGTCGGCAGGCCCAGTTCGCAGACGTCCAGCAGGAACTGGCGCGCCTTTTCCATGCCGACGTCGACGCGGAAGGAATCGTCCATATACGGATCGTTGATATAGCCCTTCCAGCCGGTGGTGGTGCGCGGCTTTTCGAAATACACGCGCATCACCAGCAGCATGGTGTCCTTGACTTCTTCCTGCAGCGCTTTCAGGCGGCGCGCATAATCCAGGCCCGCGACCGGGTCATGGATGGAGCAAGGACCAACCACCACGAACAGGCGCTTGTCCTGGCGCTCCAGGATGGCGCGCAGGTCGGCGCGGCCCTTGGTGACGGTGTCGGACGCCTTTTCGCTCAGCGGCAGTTTCGCATGCAGCTCCTCAGGGGTAGGCATGGATGCGAACGAGGTAACGTTAATGTTTTCAAGGTTTTGGGCAATCATGATCAGTCTGCTTTTCACTGTGTTTTTGCTTGGGGGATCTAACAGTGTAGCCGAAATGCCGTAAACTGGCTGGATGACGACTATACAACCATTCCACGCCGCCCCTTTCATCAAAGAGATCGGCCGGGGCGCGAAGGGCGCCCGCAGCATGGACCGCGGCCAGGCGCGCGCATTGTGGGGCGCGATTATTGAAGGGCGCGTGTCGGACCTCGAGCTGGGCGGCATCTTGCTGTCGATGCGCATCAAGGGCGAATCGGTGGACGAACTGGACGGCTTCCTGGAAGCCGCCGAAGCCTCGTTCGACAAGCTGCATGCACCGGACGGAGACTTCGCGCCCGTCGTGATTCCAAGCTATAACGGCGCCCGCAAAATGCCGAACCTGACGGCCTTGCTGGCCATGCTGCTGGCGCGCGAAGGCGTGCCGGTGCTGGTGCATGGCGTTGCGCATGACGTGGGGCGGGTGGCCACGGCGGAAGTATTTGAGGCGCTGGGCGTGCATGCTTCGCCCGACCATGCGGCGGCGGAAGCGGCGCTGGCGGAGGGGCGCGTGGCGTTCATCACGATCGACGCGCTGGCGCCGAGGCTGGCGTGGATGCTGTCGCTCCGGCGCATCCTTGGCGTGCGCAACTCGATGCATACGCTGGTGAAGATCATGCAGCCGTTTGCGGGGGCGGCGCTGCGGCTGGTGTCGTACACGCATCCGGAATACCTGGAATCGCTCGGCGCGTTCTTCACGCAGAACAAAGGCCACGCCTTCCTGATGCGCGGCACGGAAGGCGAGACGGTCGCCAATGCCAACAAGGCGCAGAAAATCGACTGGTTCCACGATGGCGAGCGCACCGTACTGGTCGAGAAGCAGACCGTGGTCGACACGCTGCCGGAGCTGCCGGAAGACAAGAGCGCGGAGTCTACTGCCGCCTGGATCCAGGCGGTGCTGCGCGGTGACGTCCCCGTCCCCGAATCGATTGCCGAGCAAGTCGCCCACTGCAAAGCTGTGGCGCAACAAATGTCCACTTTTCTGCCTGACCCCAGGGTGGGCATTTAGTGCCTCCTGTAAAATGGGCGGTTATGGCTAAAGAATTTGATGTGGCGGTGATCGGCGCGGGCGCCGCTGGAATGATGTGCGCGGCGACCGCTGGCAAGCGTGGGAAGCGGGTGGTGCTGCTCGACCATGCCGGGAAACTGGCGGAGAAGATCCGCATTTCCGGCGGCGGCCGTTGTAATTTCACCAATGTTAACGCGGGGCCCGCCAACTTCCTGTCCGAGAATCCGCATTTCGCCAAGAGTGCCCTGTCGCGCTTTACGCCGCAGGACTTCCTGGCGATGGTGAAGAAGCACCGCATCGGTTTCCACGAAAAGCACAAAGGACAACTGTTCTGCGACGATTCCGCCGAGCAGATCATCGACATGCTGCGCGACGAGTGCGCCGATGGCGGTGTGCATTGGCGCATGCCGACCAAGGTGCAGGCCGTGGCCCGGAATGGCGCCGGCTTTGTTCTGGAAACCGACACGGGTGACATCCATGCCAGCGCCGTGGTGGTGGCCACCGGCGGCCTGTCGATTCCCAAGATCGGCGCCACCGACTTCGGCTACCGCGTGGCCAAGCATTTCGGCCTGAAGCTGGTGGAGCCGCGTCCGGCCCTGGTGCCGTTGACTTTCGACGCCCAGGAATGGGCGCCTTTTGTGCCGCTGGCCGGCGTTTCGCTGGAAGTGGACGTGGAAACCGGTTCCCTGAAAGGCCGCAACCCGAGCGGCGCCCGTTTCCGCGAAGACTTGCTGTTCACGCATCGCGGCCTGAGCGGCCCGGCCATCCTGCAGATTTCGTCCTTCTGGCAGCCGGGCGACCCCATCATCATCAACCTGCTGCCGGAGATGGATCTGGCGCAGACCCTGGTCGACGGGAAGGGCACGCTCAAGAAGCAGCTCGGCAATCTGCTGGCGCAATGGTTGCCGACCCGCCTGGCCGAAGGCCTGTTGCAAGCCCATGGCTTCGATCCGGAAGCGCGTATTGCCGACATGAAAGATGAGCAGCTGCGTAAGCTGGGCCGCGCCGTCAACCAGTGGACCCTCACGCCCAACGGTTCGGAAGGCTATCGCAAGGCCGAGGTAACGCGCGGCGGGGTCGACACCCGCGAGCTGTCCCAGCAATCGATGGAATGCAAGAATGTGCCCGGGCTTTACTTCATTGGTGAAGCAGTGGATGTGACGGGATGGTTGGGGGGCTACAATTTCCAATGGGCCTGGGCATCGGGAGTGGCTGCTGGGCTCGCAATCTGATATCATTCGACTCCCGGCAGGGTAATTTTCGCCGGATTCATGATGTTAGCTGGGCTGAAAGATTGCCCGCGAAAAGACGCCGATATCCACTGGGAACCGCCGTGAATGCGCGGTTTGGCGTCTGTTGTCTCTTCCATTTTTGAGCAAAAGCTGCTAATATCGCTGTCTTTCCTGAACCCTAACGGTTTGAATTTTTACATGACTACTATCCGCCTTAAAGAAAACGAGCCGTTCGAAGTCGCAATGCGTCGCTTCAAGCGCACCATCGAAAAGACTGGTCTGCTGACCGAACTGCGCGCACGCGAGTTCTACGAAAAGCCAACCGCAGAGCGTAAGCGCAAGCTGGCAGCTGCCGTGAAGCGTCACTACAAGCGCATCCGCAGCCAGCAACTGCCTAAGAAGCTGTACTAATTCAGCTCTCGTTGGTCATCCTTGCAGGCGCATTGATCGCCACGGATGCCCACGCCAGAGTTTCAACCCGCTCCGGTCTGATCCGCAGCGGGTTTTCCTTTTTCCCCGCACACTTTTGAGGTAGCTATGAGCCTGAAAGCAAAGATCACTGATGACATGAAAGCCGCCATGCGTGCCAAGGAAGCCGGCAAGCTGGCCACCATCCGCCTGCTGCTGGCCGAGATCAAGCGCAAGGAAGTGGACGAACAGATTGAAGTCAACGATGTCCAGACCGTGGCCATTGTGGAAAAAATGATCAAGCAGCGCAAGGATTCGATCACCCAGTTCGAAGCCGGCGGCCGTTCCGACCTGGCTGACATTGAGAAAGCCGAGCTGGCCTTCCTGGTCGATTACATGCCAGCCGGTCTGTCCGACGAAGAAATCGCCGCCGAGGTGAAGGCCGCTGTTGCCGAATCCGGCGCCGCCGGTCCGCAGGACATGGGCAAAGTGATGGCCATCGTCAAGCCAAAGCTGGCAGGCCGCGCCGACATGACCGTGGTATCCGCACTGGTCAAGAAAGCCCTGGCCCCGGCATAATCTACTGCCCAGTTCGTGGCAACCAAGGTTGCCACGATCTCTGCCGTGTTCTGGGGCCGCGTGTGTTGATCTGGATCAAATGCTCATCGCGCGCGGCGGTATAGTCTGATTTATAACAAATACCGTTCAGCCTCGTGATTCCACCGTCATTCATTTCCGACTTGCTGAACCGCGTCGATATCGTCGACGTGGTGGGGCGCTACGTCCAGCTGAAAAAAGGCGGCGCCAACTTCCAGGGCTTGTGCCCGTTTCATAGCGAAAAATCGCCCAGCTTTACTGTCAGCCCCGCCAAGCAGTTCTATCATTGCTTTGGTTGCGGCGCCCATGGGACTGCGATCGGCTTCCTGATCGAATACTCGGGCATGGGCTTTGTCGATGCGGTGAAGGACCTGGCCCAGAACGTCGGCATGGTGGTGCCTGAGCAGGACGACAAGATTCCGCCCGCCCAGCGCGCTGCCTTGCAACAGCAATCCATGGCCCTGTCGGATGCCATGACCAAGGCCAGTGACTTTTACCGTGCCCAGTTGCGCCAGGCGCCGCAGGCCATCGGCTATCTGAAGGGGCGCGGCTTGACCGGCGAAATCGCGGCCCGGTTTGCCCTCGGCTATTCGCCAAACGGCTGGGATAGCTTGAAGGCGGTATTCCCCGACTATGAAAACCCGGTCCTGGTGGAAGCGGGCCTGATCATCCAGAACGTGGATGAGGATGGCAAGCGCACCAAGCGCTATGACCGCTTCCGCGAGCGCGTGATGTTCCCTATCCGCAATGTCAAGGGCCAGGTGATCGCCTTTGGCGGCCGCATCATGGACCAGGGGGAACCGAAGTACTTGAATTCCCCGGAAACGCCTTTATTTTCAAAGGGCACGGAGCTGTATGGCTTGTTCGAAGCGCGTCAGGCGATCCGCGATGCGGGTTATGTGCTGGTGACGGAAGGCTATATGGACGTGGTGGCGCTGGCCCAGATGGGATTTCCCCAGGCGGTTGCGACGCTGGGAACCGCCTGCACCACCACCCATGTCCAGAAACTGTTGCGCCAAACCGACAACGTGATCTTCAGTTTCGATGGCGACAAGGCGGGTCGCCGCGCCGCGCGGCGGGCGCTGGAAGCCTGTCTGCCGCAGGTGTCGGATGACAAGACGATCAAGTTCCTGTTCTTGCCGGCCGAGCACGACCCGGACAGCTATATCCGCGAATACGGCGCCCAGGCCTTCGAGCAGCAAGTGCAGGAAGCCATGCCGCTGTCGCAGTTCCTGCTGCGCGAAGCAGCGGGGGAGCATGATTTGACCTCGCCGGAGGGCCGCGCCCGCGTCCAGTTCGACGCCAAGCCGATGCTGCAGGCGATGCCGCCGACCGCGCTGCGCTTGCAAATCGTGCGCGGCCTGGCGACGATGACGCAAAGCGCGCCGGGCGAGGTGGAGCAACTGTTCGAGCTGGCAAAGCCGGTGGCGGCCAATAAGGTGGCGCCGCCAAGAAGCCGCCGCGAGCAGCCCGTGGGGCTGGAATTGAAACTGATCCGTGTCGTGCTCACGCATCCGCCCCTGGCGCTGTTGCTGGACGATGAAGCGCTGCTGGCCTTCAGCCACTTTGGCCAGGAAGCGGCCGAGCGGCTGGTCTGGCTGATCGTGCAGGCGCAGTCGCTGGGAGAGCAGGGCAGTTTTGCCGCATTTTGTCAGTTGGTAAAGGAGACGGGCAGCGATTACGATCGGCTGATCAGTGAAATCGCCGCCGCGCCGGAACCGGATATTGAAGGCGAGCGCCAATGGCTGTTGGCTACCGTGCGCCACCTTCGGATCGAAGCTGTGAATCTTGAAATTTCCCAGCTTATGCAGCAATTTAGTGCCGGCATGCCGTCCGAGGAATTTGGGGTGCGTTACCGCGAGCTTACCGCCAAGCAAGATCAACTGAGGAGGGAAGCTGAAGCTGATTTAAGTCCGCGGTAATTGCCAAGGCGCACGCAATCCTGCCCGTCTGGTAATTGTAAAGGGGCGTGCTATAATAAAATGCTAAATATTGCAATATTTAGCGGGGCAGTATTTTCGTTTGTTTTCAGTAAGTTACAGTAGTAGTTGTTGCGGTTTGTAGTGGACTTAACTATTCCCGAAAGCGCCTGTGCCAGCAAAGAAACCTGAAACCAAAGCGGCTGAAAAGCCTCGCAAAGTGACCGCCAAGCCCGCGACGAAGTCGGCTGAAAAACCGGCTACTCGCGTTACCAAGGCTCCGCCGGCGGTTAGTCAGACTACGGACGCGGCCACACTTGCCGCCATCGATACTTCCGGATACGTGCTGCCAACCGTCAAGGTGCCGGGCCGCCGTGGCCGCAAGCCGAAGGAATTTACGCCCGAAAATGACGAGGTTGCAGCGCTGAACGCGGTTGAGCGTGCCGAGTTGAAGGCTGCGGACAAGGCGAAAGCCAAGGACCGCAAGGCCAAGGAAAAGGCACTGCTGAAAGACGCGTTCTCGTCCGATACCGAGGCCACCGAAGAGGAACTCGAACGCCGCCGCCAGAAGCTCAAGACGCTGATCAAGTTCGGCAAGGAGCGCGGCTTCCTCACGTACGCTGAAATCAACGACCACCTGCCAGAAAATATCGTCGATCCGGAAGCGATCGAGGGCATTATCGGCACCTTCAACGACATGGGCATCGCCGTGTATGAGCACGCGCCCGATGCCGAGACCCTGCTGCTGTCGGATAACGTCGCCACTGTCACCAGCGACGACGAAGCCGAAGCCGCCGCGGAAGCCGCGCTGTCCACCGTCGATTCCGATTTCGGCCGCACCACCGACCCGGTGCGCATGTATATGCGCGAAATGGGTTCGGTCGAGCTGTTGACCCGCGAAGGCGAGATCGAAATCGCCAAACGTATCGAAGACGGCCTGCGCGACATGATTCAGGCGATTTCCGCCTGCCCGGTGACGATCGCCGAGATCCTCGCCACCTCGGAACGCATCCGCATCGACGAGATCAAGATCGACGAAATCGTCGACGGGCTGGTCGATGAGGACGGTGAAAACGTCGCCAGCGCGTCCGCCGCTTCCGAAGAGGAAGACGAGGAAGACGACGAGGGGGAAGAGGACGAGGAAGAAGAGGAAGAAGCCGCCAGTCCGGGCGGCGCGGCAGCCGGCTACACCGCCGAGCAGCTGGAAGCGATGAAAGTCGCTGCCCTGGAAAAATTCGACAATATCGGCAACCAGTTCGAACGCATGCGCAAGGCGTTCGAAAAGGATGGCTACAACTCGAAGGCCTACCTGAAGGCGCAGGAATCCATTTCCGGCGAGCTGCTGGGCATCCGTTTCACCGCCAAAGTGGTGGAGAAACTGTGCGACACGCTGCGCGGCCAGGTCGATGAGGTGCGCCATATCGAGAAGCAGATCCTGGACGTGGCCGTGAACAAGTGCGGCATGCCGCGCGCTCACTTCATCAAGGTCTTCCCGGGGAATGAAACCAACCTGGAATGGGTGGATGGCGAAGTCGCCGCTGGTCACGCGTACAGCGCGATCCTGGGCCGTAATATCCCGACCATCAAGGAACTGCAGCAGCGCCTGATCGACCTGCAAGCGCGCGTCGTGCTGCCGCTGCCGGACCTGCGCAACATCAACCGCCAGATGGCGGCCGGTGAAATGAAAGCGCGCAAAGCCAAGCGTGAAATGACCGAGGCCAACCTGCGCCTGGTGATTTCGATCGCCAAGAAGTACACCAATCGCGGCCTGCAATTCCTCGACCTGATCCAGGAAGGCAATATCGGCCTGATGAAGGCGGTCGACAAGTTCGAATACCGCCGCGGCTATAAGTTCTCGACCTATGCAACGTGGTGGATCCGCCAGGCGATCACCCGCTCCATCGCCGACCAGGCGCGTACCATCCGTATTCCGGTGCACATGATCGAAACGATCAACAAGATGAACCGGATCTCGCGCCAGATCCTGCAGGAGACCGGCGCCGAGCCGGATCCGGCAACCCTGGCGATCAAGATGGAAATGCCAGAGGATAAGATCCGCAAGATCATGAAGATCGCGAAGGAGCCGATCTCGATGGAAACGCCGATCGGTGACGACGACGATTCCCATCTGGGCGACTTCATCGAGGACAACAACACGCTGGCGCCTTCGGACGCGGCGCTGCATGCCTCGATGCGCGGCGTGGTCAAGGATGTGCTGGACTCGCTGACGCCGCGCGAAGCCAAGGTGCTGCGCATGCGTTTCGGGATCGAAATGTCGACCGACCATACGCTGGAAGAGGTTGGCAAACAGTTCGATGTGACGCGCGAACGTATCCGCCAGATCGAAGCCAAGGCATTGCGCAAACTGCGCCACCCATCGCGTTCCGACAAGCTGAAGAGCTTCCTGGAAGGTAACTAAAACTTGACGGATAGGGCCAGCGGCCCTATCCTGCCGGGTTCCCAGGGCCTCTAGCTCACGCTTGGTTAGAGCAGCGGACTCATAATCCGTTAGTGCCGAGCTTAGTGCTGCTGCGGATTGGGAAGTAAAATCAGTGAAAACAAGGACTTAGGTGAAAACCCAAGTCCTTTTTTTATTGCCGTTGGGTATTTCGGTACAATTTCGGTACAGTAAGCAAAATTTGAAAGTACTGGAGCGCTAGTGGCGACGATCGTTAAGACCCCATCGGGAACCTGGAAGGCAGTTATACGGAAGACGGGATGGCCCACCACCGTCAAGACATTCCGCCTGAAGAAAGACGCTGAGGATTGGGCGCGTGGTACTGAAGATGAGATGGTGCGCGGCATGTTCATCAAACGCGCTCCATCTGAACGTATGACTTTCGAGGCGGCCATGAAGCGATACCTGGCCGAAGTCATCACTATTTGTGGTGGCTCAAACTTGACCGGACAGGCGACGTCGCAGGGACTGTCAGACGGCGGGACGGCTCATGCGTCAGTCCGGAAATTGCGGGGATAAGCCCACATTCAACATAATATTTAAGGGCGTGCGTATCGAGGAGCGGCCGATTAGTTCCTTAGGGACGAGATTTCAGCGAAGGCGCTTCGCCCCTTGTCAGTTAGGCTCCAATAGTGGCGAGGTCCGCCCGTAGTGGTGGCAAGACCATTTTGTTGGAGCCAACGCAATGTCTCGATAACTGTGCCCTCTGCGATATTTGCATCCTTTGAGATTCCCTGCACCGTGCGCCTCGAGTATTTGCTGTCGCCAAGCGCCTTAATTACCTTGGACGCGTCGTCCCCCGTAAGACCATACGCCTCGACTCTGAATGCACTTTCGTTGCTTTTATGTTGGTCAGGCTCGGTCTCTTTGTCGATGATTGGCTTGACTTCATCCTTTAGGTTCTTAACATCACGCTTTGTTTCCTCCGCAAGTCTAAGTACCTTTTGCGAAAGTGACTGAATCATTGATTTCGAACTAATGGCGCCGAGCAAGCAGAAACCGAAAAAGACGAACGGATCTGCGCTGCCTGCCGTGCCATTCAACAGCCCAGCCAAAAGCGAGCTGGAAATTGTGTTTAGGAACAGCGGTATGAGAAACGCAGCTCCAAGACCAATAACCACAGACCAGCAGCCATCACGCCACGTCGATTCTTTGGTTCTCGCCTGCGCAAAATTTACGAGGCCACCAAATGTACCTGCGCAAACTATTAGACTAATTACATTGCAATTTGTCAGTGTCATGTTCGGCGCCTCACAGCGAATATCGTTTTAGGCTGCATCCATTGACGTTACGCCCTCGCGGATCTTTGTGCGAAGTTCGTTTAGATGATTTCTGGCCGAGATTACCCGTTCAATGCGCTCGTACAGAGACTTCCAGCCCGTCCAATACGTATGTTTGGGGGCCATCTTATGATCCCAAATGTCTTCCCACCACATGGAGCGGCTGCGATCGTTCAGTAGCGAGCCAGGATGTGTGTTTCCGCCGGTTAGTTGAGTCACGTCATCCGCAGGAAGAAGATAACCAAGCACCATTAGACCTCCAAGTGATGTATAGCGTTTATACAGTAACTCGAGAGTAACGAAGAGAGCGGCGAGAGCCGCTTCGCCACCAGCGCCGATTTCTTCGGATACGTGAATTGTCGTGTAGTAAGTGCGGAAGTGCCCCTTGTCAGACTCTTTTACGATATACAAGCTACCAGTTGAATTATCGGCACGAATGAGGTGGAGGACGGAAAGTTTTTCCTCGGGGTTAGCGACAGTCGTTGGCCAAGCCAGCAGCCACTCCACGGCTTCGAACGGATTTTCAGACAAGCGCATAAATTCAGGTGGGAACAGCGCTTTATCACCATGCTTTAGCCAATCGGCGTCAACACCTAACAGATTTGCGATCGCGGATAGTTGGGAGAAGCTAGGTTCTTTGTTACCCAGGAACCAGTCCTCTACGTCTTCGGCCCGCTCCTCCTTTATCGCTTCGGCGATATGTGAAGCGGCTAATTTAGATCCCCTGCGACCAGAATTCACTTGCGTCAACATTCGATTGAGGCGCTCTGCAACCTCTTTGCGACGTGTGTTCCTGCTTTCCTGCACCAATGCAGGCTCAACCCACGCCTTCAGTGCTTGGCGAGCTTCTGCTTCTGTAGATCGATCATGAAGTTCGGCGAATGATTCCAAGGCGCGAAAGATCGAACTGGGAATGTTTCTGATGGCGATTTTATTGAACATGATCTCTTTCCGTTCCGATGATTCAAAATGATATCAAATTGTCTTTGTTGTGCGTAATGAGTATATTCCGATCATTTTGTTGGAATGTCAAGGCCAAATTGACGGGGAATCTTGCTGAACGGTGATTGAGTTGTTGAGCCGGACCTCGACTTCCAGAGAGAGTTAGTAACGCGTCTCGAGGAAGCCCGAAGCTGTAGTCCGCATTATTGTTGAATGGTAATATAATTGCCATTTGCGCAATCGCTAGGAACCCCAAGTGTTAAAAGCTCCAGTCACTCCTGCTTTCCTGAGTCGTTCCATCGAAACGTTGTGTGAAGAACTTTCGCCAGGCCAAACTCCGCAATATGTTGAAGTCGTAGCCGACCCATGTGCTCGGGTGCATGAGTGTTTCCCGAACGTGTTGACAAAAGTGGACTGCGACGGAGGGGCGGTGGTAATCGGCTGGTCGATATGGGAGTCACCCGGACTCTTTGTTGAGGCAGAGTTTCACGCAGTATGGCGGTCGCCAGAGGGCATCTTGATCGACATTACGCCAAAGGCAACGCACGACAGAAGCATTCTGTTTTTGCTTCAGCCTGAAGCGATATATGCCGGCCGGCAGGTAAATAACGTTCGTCGCTCGATTAGTGCCGATCCGGATGTTGAGACCTACCTACGAGCGCATGACGCAATGTTTGAGTTCATGAATCGTGGTGACCGAGCTGGGCAGCATGGGGAAGTGTCCATAGCTGGCCAGGATGTGCTTGAATACGAGGCTATAGCTGGCAACATCCTTATGCTTAGCGCTCGGATTGCGAACCGTTCAAAGCGCTACGATCCATACGTCCCCTGTTGGTGTGGGAGTGGGAAGAAGTCGAAGTGGTGTCATAAGGGCCCCATCCCAGCGTAATGGAGTGGCGCTAGGCGATGTGCTGCCATTGGCATGGGGGAGCTCGCTAAAGTATGGTGGCAAACAAAAAGGGTTGCGAAGTTTTTCGCAACCCTTTGATCTTACTGCTGAATTTGGTAGGCCTCCCGTGAGTCGAACACGGCACCAACGGATTCCGGTTTGCGTGACTTTCGCCACTCCCTGGACTATGCCTTCACCATAGCTCGCGCCTTAGGTGGGTGCCGTCTAGTCTCTACACCTTCAACAGCGCTTTCGCACTGAGGCTTGGCTCGGCATTGCCATACGCATCGCTGCGCTTAGGTTTCACCGAATTTGACACCATCCCTTACGTGGTTTCCCCTCGTAAGGCACATTTGCATATGAGTCCGCTGCTCTAACCAAGCATGAGCTAGAGGCCCAAAACCGATACTTTACCTCAGCGACGGCAAGTCGCCAAGTGAGCCACTTTACAGATGCGATGCAAATAGGTGCTGATCAGCTAAGTTCCGTTGGTATTGCCATGTGGACGGTAGGCGCCAAGGACGCAGTTCGGTACATCAGCGGTACACTCGTTATGATCCGCAAATTTATCTGGATTTCGCTAACCCATTGATTTGTTGTATACTATTGCCTTCATTAACCTGTGCTTACTTTACCTCGATTTCCCTACGGACACGGTTTCGCTGGCAAACTCATAATCCGTTGGTACCCGGTTCGACTCCGGGGAGGCCTACCACTTTTCAATAGCTGCTATCTGGCTGCTATTGTTTTCAGCACATCGCTTGCTGGAACTGCAGAATCCTCAGTCATCTTCAAGACCGTGCCGGCGACCGCTGCATGCGCCATGCGCGCGCGTGCGCATGGGAAGGCGGCGGGAAATCCGGCATCTGCGCGGCACTGAATCGTGCACGGAAGCTAGTTGCTCATATGGTAATATTTCCTTCATGTATGCAATTCGATCTCCCAAGGTATTCTTTGTCGCCGCTTGTCTGTTACTTGGCGCTTGCAGTTCGGGCCGTCCGCCAAGCGGACCATACGCCGCCTGGTTGAATCAGGACGAGTCCGTAAAATCGGTCAAGCAAAATGGGCCGTTCACTATTCTGCATGTCGAGTGGCGCAATTATCGCTGGGGCTCGTTCAGCCCCCTGCCACAGGATTACGACAGGGTGCTCCACGGTGACAAGGTCGTCATTGAAAGGGCTGAGCCGGCTGAGCCCTGGCAGGGCGCGGGGCAGGCAGCGATTCTTGCGTACCGTTATGCAGGCGATCAATCCCCGCTTCAGCTCGTGTATGAGCGCAAGGGAAAAGCCGTTGTTGAGCGCTTGGACGTGGGCAGCGCGGCGACCACCGTTGGCGAGGATATCGGCCCCGGCTTGCGCTATTTTTCCAGCGGCGGAAAATATAACGCCGGCTTTTTGTTGAAGGGCTTTCCCGTCGAGATAAAGCCGTTGCCGTTGGGCCTTTCGAATCCGTCGATCACTTATCTTGCCGGTATCGCTCCTGACTTGAGCGCATTCGCCTACGCGGATTCGCCGAATGCTCCTACGGTAGTGGCGCTGGTCGACTTGCAAGGCCAAACCGGCGATCCTCTTCCTATTCCGGCGACGACGGGAGTTTCTGACAAAGTGCGGGTGGATGGACCACCGGGCCAAATTCACCCTTGGTTCGACGCGCGTTTCAAGTGGCAACAGAACGCCGCCGGCCGATGGGATATAGCCAAGGCCGCTGGCGAAAGTACCAGCCACAGGACGACCAACGCGGTCGAGGAGATCTTCCTCGATGCCAGCACGGGATATGACAATTGCTTTGCCAGCAGCAGCCCTGCATGCCTGCCAGGCTGGCGCCGGCAGATGGACGGCGGCGCAGCAGCTTACGCGACATGTTCCTGCGAAGCGCCGTATGTTTATCAGCCAGAGCAGGCAACCCTGGCGTTTGGCGCCCATGTGCGCAGCATGCACTATGCGCGAGCGAAAAGTGGCTCTGCATACCACCTGGTCCTTGACGCACCGCCGGAGAAAGTGGCCAGCGAATTTCGCAAGCGCTTGGCGGGCCGGGGGATCAAGCACTTGGCTCCAGAGGGAATTTCGACGGAGAGCGTAGAAACTTTTCTTGGTGAGGAAAGCTGGCGCGACGCCTGGATCCGATTGGTTGCCGACAAACCGCAGTCCCTCCAGTTTGTCATGCCCACGGTAGCAGTGCGTATCGAAGCATTTGGCCAAGGAACGATTATCAGCACCATTGCACGCTATCCAGACAAGCAACACCGACCTGACGCATCTGGACGACGTAATCCGTCAGAGCCGGCCGCTTTGAATTATCAACCATGAATATTTACCGATCTTTTGCCGCCGTCGTCATGGCGCTGTTGTTCCCATGTGCACAAGCGCTGGAACTGCAGCTGAAGGATAGCGATTTTGGCCCGAACCATATGGGGTTTGCCGCAGACGGTGCGCGCGCATGCCTCGCCAGCGACCATTTTGATCCGGATGCGGCACAAAACGGCGCCGAGCTGACGGTGGTCGATTACCAGCGTAACGCCGTGCTTTGGACAAAGCGCATCGCCGCACCGAACGGTTTCGCTTCCTTGAGAGCGAAGCAATGTGTCTTCGATGGCGATAACGTGTACCTTCTTGCGAATGCCAACACGCGGAGCCAGAGTACATTGAACCAGACCTTGGTGTATGTTTATCGGTTCGACGTCCAGGGAAAGGAGCTTGGCCACAAAGAGCTTTCGCTTCCGGGACGGAATCGCTACGGCTACGCCATTGGGGCATCGCCTTTTGGCGTAGTCGTTGCAGGCTATTCCAAAGACGAAGACGGGGATGCCGAATACAATTCGACGTTTACAGTATCGCTCGACAAGAAGCTGGGCGTGGGAACAGTCAGTCTGCGGAAAACGGGAGCATTTGCCAGCTCCGCCGCTGCGCGTTTCGTTGGCGATCAACTGTATATCGCAGGAGAATTCGTTCCTGCGAAATTGAACAAGCAGGACTATGCAATTGATTACGCTCAGTCGCGCATCCTGTCGAACGGCGGCTATGCCTGGAGTGTTCGTCCATTCAAACAGGAGTACAGGTCGGTTGAAGCGGTAGTGTCTCCGCGCGGACTCATTTACTCCTTGTCCAGCAAGGGTAGTACTTCGACCTTGGCCGTAACGAGCGCAGAGGGCAAACAACTCTCATTGACTAGCTTTGATGGGAAATTCTGTAGGACGCAATCGATCTCCGAGTATGGCAATGGCGTGATCGCGGTGCGTGAGCCGTGCAGTGGGCAAGGCAAAACTGCGGCATTGCTTTCCATAGCGCCGGCTGACGGCAAAGAAGTAGTCCAGCATCTGGTCTCGGGTGAACCCGTTTTTGTGGCGACCCATAACGAGCAATGGTTCATCGTTGCGAAGGATGGCACGAATCGCTTTTTCCTTCACTCCGGCGCAATCAAGGAATAAGGAAAGCACAAAAGGTCGACGTTAAAGACGGCTACTTATGGGGTTCGACGTCAAAAGGCGTAGACCTAGCGGTCATCGCGCGCTATCCGTTTAAACAATAATTTTGATTATGCACATCTCTAAAATTTCAGGAACAATTTTGGCTTGTCTGGCAGTCTCCAATGCCACGGCGGCTTCCATTCCGCTGCCGGACAAGCATTTCTCAGCGCGCTATATGGGCTTTGCCGCCGACAACGCGCGTGCCTGCCTTCTCGGCAGCCGCTTCGATCCTGACACGGGCCAGGGCAGCGGCGAGTTGGTTCTGCTCGATTTGAAACGCGATGCGGTGCGTTGGCATGTGCGCATTTCGCCGCCGGAAGATTTCGTCTCGCTGCAGCCGGAGCAGTGCGCGATTGATGGCGAAAACGTTTACCTGCTGGCAAACGTGAATACGCAAAGCCAGCAATCGATGAACCAGACGCTGGTCTACCTCTATCAATTCAGTGCGGACGGCAAGCAGCTGGGCTTCAAAAACCTGATCGAACAAGGCAGGGACCAGTACGGATATGCGCTGGGGCTTTCGGCGAACGGCGTGCAGGTTGCCGGCTATATCAAGGACGTGGAGAAGGATGTCGATCAGTACTCGCTGTTTACTGTCGCAGTCGACCGGCAACTGAAGGCAGGCAAGCCAAACGTTCGCAAGACCGGGGCATTTGCCAGCGGCGCCAAAGCGCGTCTTGTGGGCGACAACCTGTATATCGCGGGCCAGTTCCTTCCCGCAAAGCTGGCCCAGAACGACTGGGTCGACGACTTCGCCAATTCGCGCTTGCTGGTGAATGGCGGCTATGCATGGAGCATGCGCCCATTCAAAAAAGCGCCGCGCGATGTGGCGATGGGAGTCTCCCAGCAGGGCGCATTGTATTCGCTTGCATACGGCGACGCCGGCTCGACGCTGGCCGTGACCAGCGCCGAAGGCAAGCAGCTTTCCCTGGCCAGCTACCCGAGCAAATACTGCGAATCGAGTTCGATTTCCGAATACGGGAATGCTGTATTAGCGCTGCGCAAGCCTTGCAGCGGCAAGAGCAAGGCTGCCGAGCTGCTGGCGATCTCGCCAGCGTCAGGCAAGGAGACTCCGTTGCAACTGGCACCCGGCGAGCCGGTGTTTGCGGCGACCAATATGGGACAGTGGTTTGTCGTATCCAAGGACAGCGGCAAGCTTGCCCTGAGCAAGGGCAGTATTGAAGGCGACACCGTCTTCAGCTTGGCTTTGGCGGGTGTTGAACATTCCTTGAACGTTGGCCCGATCAAGGTTAACCAGAAAGGCGAACACTCCTTCGACTACGTGTACGAACAGCGAGCAGGTGACTGCCGCTTCAGCCTGAATGGACGTGCGACCGAATTGGATGTCTTTAATCCTGAGGGGCCGGATGGCAAGGAAGCGCCACAGATCGTCGTGTACGACAGCGCTGCCGGAGGATTTATCATCCCGCTCAAAGGGCCGCTACGTACCGTCACTTTTGAGGGCAGCCTGTCGCCCGAGCAGCTCAAGAACAGTTGCGGAAGCAAGAAGGCCGCTAAGTTCTCTTTGGAGTTTAACGCGGCAGGCGCTCGCCGTTGAGCAGGCCCCAGGCCAATATCGCAGTGACTTGTGCCGCCTGCTGCAAGCCGGCATGGTCGATATGGTCGAGTGTGTCGATTTCGCTGTGCTGCGTGTGCGTGCGGTAGTTGCGGGAGTCTTGCAGCGGGGAGAAGGCGGGGATGCCCTGCTTGAAAAAGGACTCCTGGTCGGAGCCCAGACCTTTCGCGTAATGCACGTCGATATCGCCCAGCACCTTGGCCGGCGCCAGCGCGCTGTTCAAGGGGCCATACCAGCCTTCGACTTCCATATCGGGAAAAGCGAGGATGCGGCCGCTGCCCGCATCCTGCACAAGCACCGCCTGGATGCGGGAAAGTTCACCGGCATGCGCGGCTACATAGGCTTTACTTCCCAGCAGGCCCTGTTCTTCGCCGGAGAACAGGACGATGCGCAAGCTCCGTCTTGGCTTTAACCCGGCGGCGCGCATGGCGCGCAGCACTTCGAGCATGGTGACCACGCCGGCGCCGTTGTCGTTGGCGCCGCTCGATAAATCCCACGAATCGAGGTGAGCGCCGAGGATTACCATGTCGCCATCGGCCTCGCTGCCGGGGAAGTCGGCGATGACGTTATGCGCCTTGACTGGCCGCACCGCGAAGCCGCCGCGAAGCGTCAATTCCATCCGGGGTGTAATGCCCCGCGCCAGCAGGCGCCTGAGCAAGGCGGCATGTTCTCCGGTGATGATTCCGGCATTGCTGTCGTAGCGCTGGCCCGGGCCGCCCCACATATCTTGCAGGCCGTCGGACTTTCCGCTTACCTGCAGCACCGCGGCGACACCGGCTTCGCGCAGCGCCTGCCTAGGCGCCTCGCGCGGGGTTTGTTCGGCCAGCACGATTTTTTCCTTGAGGCGGGGCAGGGCGGCGTTGAAGTCGTCCATGGTTCGTGCGCTGAGCAGCGCGACATCCGCACGGATCGTACCGCGTGTTCCCTCCGTCCAGGCTTTCTGCAGTACGTTCAAATGCATGCCGTTGGCATTCAGCAGCCGCGCGTGCGCGGCGCCCCGTTGCCACGGGCGGCCAAGGTCATAGGCTTCCAGGTGGACGTTGCTCGCGCCATAAGCGGCCAGTTTGCGCATGGCCCACTCCTGCGCGTTCTGCAATCCTCGCGTACCGGTCATGCGCGGGCCGATGTCGTCGCATAGTTCTTCCAGGTTGCGTTGCATTTCCGAGCGGGCGGCAATTTCGTCGATCAGCGCCTGGGCGGGCGGCGGCGCGTCGGCGGCGTATGCCCCGCTGGCGAGCAAGGCCAGAAGGATGGTCAGGAAGCGGGCCATGCCGGTCACCGTTTAGGCGCAGGTGGCAGGGATTGGACGAAGGCCGCCAGTTTGCCCTGGTCGCGCATGGCGATTGCCTGGTCCAATGCTTCGGAACGGTTTTCCGCACGTTTGTCTTTCAGGCTTTCATAGGCGTGTAGCAAGCCGTCCACGCCGGCGATGGTCTTGGCTTCCAGCGTGGCTGCATCCTTTTCCGGATCGAGGATCTGGTGCTGGACCTGGTAGGCGGCGGTACTGAGCATGTGATGGAAGCGCAGCACGCGGCGCAGGTCACCCTTGGCGGCGCCGCCATCCATCCAGAACGCGCCTTTGTCGGGACCGAACATATAGTCGGGGACTTCGTCCGACCATTTCATGAACCAGCGGCCATCGGCGGAAGTCATGACCCCGACCGGGTCCTGGTTGGCGGCTGCGGCCAGCTGCACGACGCGAGCGCGCTCTTCGGGGGTGGCGGGACCTCGCTCGGCGGCGGCAGATCCGGCCAAGCCGATGGCAAGGGCGATGATGGCGCAGGTGCGCTGGACAAACTGTGAGCAGTGCATGGTAGTGCTCCTTTCGCTGTGGGGAAGTTGTCGGAGCAACGTGTTGCAAATCGCGTGCCACAGAAGAAAAGCCCGCCGCGATAGGCTAGCAGGGGCTTTTGTTACTGTCATCAGTGTTCACGTCGGGACACCATTGTGCGAAGGCGGACAGTGGGCAGCCGTGTCGCCAGGCCTTTGTCGAGTACTTGAGGCGGCGGTTTTTTGCAGCCCATGGCCGAGATACTGCAGCCTGTCGTAAGGCGGCGCGTTGCCTGCGCCGCCGTGCTTAGAATCGGCATTCCGATTCACTGGCACAGGAGGGGGTATGGGAATGTGGAGCAAGGCAGCGTGGACCATGGTGGCAGCGGCGCCGTTGATGGCGCAGGCGCAAGTGGATTTGACCAAGCTTGACCGCGATATGGTCGGGCCCCGGTCTCAGGTCATGGTCCTCGGTACCGTGCACCTGAGCGGAATGCCGGCGAGCTTCAACGCGTCGTCGCTGGGCGGCGTGATCGACAAGCTGGCTGCCTTCAAGCCGGACATCATCACAATCGAACGCGAACCCGGGGAAGATTGCGATCTCGCGCAGCGCCATCCGGCAAAGTATGGACCTGACTGGTGTCCCAAGACCGATGCCGCCAAGGCGGCGACCGGCCTCGATATACCTGCCGCGTTGGCGGAAGTGGACAAAACGTTGAAAGCCTGGCCGGCAAAGCCCGCGCATGCACAGCGGCGCCGCCTGGCTGCGGCCTTCCTGGCGGCGAACGAGCCGGCGTCGGCTTTAGTCCAATGGTTGCAGTTGCCGGCGGCCGAGCGCCGCAGCGGTGACAGCCTGGATGCCGCGCTGGTAGCAATGCTGGAAAAACTGGAGAAACGCAAGAACGAAGATAACCTGATCGCGGCGCCGCTGGCTGCGCGGCTCGGCCTCCAGCGCGTCTATGCTGTCGACAACCATACCGGTGACCGGATCGACGTACCGGACATAAAGGCCTTCGTGAAAACCATCGAAGCGGCTTGGGCTTCGGGCAGCCAAGAGGCAAAGGAGCATCAAAAGAGGGAGGATGACTTGTCCCTTGCCGAAGACATGTTGCCGCTTTACCGCTATGTCAATTCTCCTGAGAGCGCCCGCATCCACGCTGAAAGCAATGTACTTCCCATGATGCGCACCAAGTCGCCGGAAGGCTATCCGCAAATCTGGGTTGGGGGCTGGGAAATCCGCAACCTGCGCATGGTGGCCAATATCCGCGAGACGTTCCGCGAACGTCCAGGCGCGCGCGTACTAACCATTGTGGGGGCATCGCACAAGCCGTGGTTTGACCAGTGGCTTGGCCAGTTGCAGGGCGTGGAGATCGTCGATGCGGTCCAGGTGCTGAAGTGATGCCATGGCTTTCGCGCCGGCGCCGCCGGCATGGTGCTATTCTGATGGGCTGCGCCACACGCCGTGCGCGCATTTCGTCATGCAAGTTTAAACAAGGAGATTGGAATGGCAATCAAGAAGATCCTGTTTTTGACGGGCGATTTTGCGGAAGATTATGAAACCATGGTGCCGTTCCAGGCGCTGCAAATGGTTGGGCATACGGTGCACGCGGTGTGCCCCGGCAAAAAGGCGGGCGAGAAGATCAAGACCGCGATCCATGATTTTGAAGGCGACCAGACATATACCGAAAAGCCGGGCCACCAGTTCACCCTGAACGCGAGTTTCGACGAGGCGCGTGCGGCTGCCTACGATGCGCTGGTGATTGCGGGCGGGCGTGCGCCGGAATACCTGCGCCTTAATCCACGCGTGCTGGAAACCGTGCAGGAGTTCGCGAAAGCCGGCAAGCCGATTGCCGCGATCTGCCACGGCGCGCAAATCCTGACTGCGGCGGATGTCATCAGGGGCAAGCGCATTTCCGCCTATCCCGCATGCGCGCCGGAAGTGCGTTCGGCCGGCGGCGAATATGTGTCGGTGGAAATGGACCAGGCGGTCACGGACGGCAACTTCGTGACGGCGCCGGCATGGCCTGCGCATCCGCAATGGATGGCGCAATTCCTCAAAGTGCTTGGGACCGAAATCAAGCCCTGATGTCGCGCCGAGCTTAATTGGTGCCCAGCAGCGCCAATGCCTGTTCGCGTGCGGCATCGCGCAGGCTTGCGCGTAAAGCGTCATCGTCCGTCGTTCTGGCCAGCAGCATGCCGCCCACGCATAGCGCCACGATAGCCTGGGCGCGCTTGCGGCCGTCGCTGACGTCTTTCAGCGCATTCTCGTACACGCAGGTCAGGTTGCGGATCAGATCCGTATAGGCGCGTTGCGGCGAAAGGCCGGCGCGCGCCACGTCGCCCGGCAGAGCGTAGAGCGGGCAGTGGTTGTCCACATCTTCCAGCACGCGGTCGCTCAGGTAAATGTTGAGCAGGCGGTACGCCAGCTCGCGCGAGTCGGCCGGCGGCGCGTCCGAAAGATCCTTACGGAAGGGATTGCAATGGGTGAAGCTGGCCACCGCGGCGGCATATAGCTCGCTCTTGCTATCAAAGTGGTTATAGAAGCCGCCGCGCGTCAGGCCCGCTTCCGACATGATGGCTTCAATCGACACCTGCTCGAAGCCGTGCCGGTTGAAAAGCTTGCGTGCCGATTCGACGATTTTTGCGCGGGTGCGCTCCTTATGCTCTGCGGTATAGGGCATTACTGGTCCTCCTCGGTTCGCATTATGCGTCCGATTCAAAATATGTTCTTGAACATAATATGTAAGCCCGTAATCTGGCCGCATGTTTAACCCCACCACCCCTTAGGAGAGCAAACATGTACACCCTGATTACCCTGAGCGCCGTTCCCGATTTCGCTGTCGGCTATGTGCGCGACCTGCGCGTGCGTTGGACGCTGGAGGAAGCCGGCCAAGCGTATTCGGTGCGCACGGTCGGACCCGATGAGCAGAAGTCCGCCGCCTACCGCCGGCAGCAGCCCTTCGGCCAAGTGCCGGTACTGCTGGATGACGGGCTGTCCATCTTTGAATCGGGGGCGATCCTGCGCCACCTGGGCGACAAGCTGGGATTGATGCCGAAAGACGCGCAGCAGCGCCAGTTGGCTGAAATGTGGCTGTACGCCGCCCTGAATTCAGTCGAACCGCATTTCGCCGCGCTCGCGGAGCTGGGCGTGTTCCATGCCGGCGAAGCGTGGGTCGAGGGGCGCAAGCCGGGACTGGAGGCGATGGCCCGGCGCCGCCTGGGCGACCTGGAAGCGTGGTTATCCGGCGCCGACTACCTGGCGGGCAGCTTCAGCGTAGCCGACATCATGATGACGAGCGTGCTGCGCCTGCTCGACTCCAGCGGCCTGAAAGACGAATTCCCCGCTGTCAGCGCTTACCAGGCGCGCTGCACCGCCCGGCCGGCTTATCAAAGGGGGATGGCGGCCCAGGTGGCCCAGTATGCGAAAGAACCGGCTGCGGCCTGACGCTATCCGCGCGCCAGCAGCGCGATGTCGTCGTCCTGCAGGCGGTGGACGATGAGTTCATTTAGCTGCCGGGCGCCGATGCTTTCGTAAAAACGCAGCGCGGCGGCATTGCCGCGCTGCGCCCACCATTCGAAACGGGCGCATCCCCTCTCAACGGCAATGCCGGCGATATGCACCATCAGGGCCTTGCCGTGGCCGGCGCCCTGGAATTGCGGCCGCACGAACAGATCGTCCAGGTGCAGGCCGCGCCGCCCGGTCGTGGTGGCGAACGATTCATAGAATACCGCGAAGGCGGCTGGGTGGCCGTCCACCTCGCCGACCAGCGCTTCGGCGGCGGGATGCGGGTCGAACAGGCTGGCGCGCAGCGCCTCCCAGCTGACGGTGACACCATAAGGAAAGTCTTCGGCCTCGGCCAGTTCATGGATCAGGCTTAGCAGCAGGGGCACGTCAGCAATATTTGCAGGGCGAATAGATAAAGTGTTCATGCACTTGACCTGAGTCAATTCTTTTTTGATCGTTAGTCCGTAGAGTCCTGCTCTGGAATAGCACAGAGTAGAAGTATTGAAACATGGGTAGCGGTCATGATGTAAAAGACGCGGCAAACAGCCGGCGTCGATTCATGGGTAAGAGCGCGGCGCCGGGCTCGGGCGCACCACGCCTGAAATATACCACCGGCGACACGCACCACGTCCACGGCAGCTGCAAGGACGGCACCCCAGGCCTGCGCACCATGCGCATAACGATTCCATGCGCTGAACCATTTACCCACCAACCAAGAGGAAGACAACCATGAAAGCATCTCTGATGATTGCCATCGCCGCCGCCATCCTGGCGCCGGCAGCCATGGCGGGCGCGCCCGCCGCCAACGGCGAAAAGATCTACACGGCCAACTGCGCATCCTGCCACAGTGCTGGCGTGCTGGGCGCGCCGAAGTTCGGCGACAAGGTGGCGTGGGCCCCGCGCGTCAAGCAAGGCAAGGAAGTGCTCTACACCCACGGCTTGAACGGCTTCAAGATGATGCCTCCGAAAGGCGGCAATCCGGGCCTGAAGGACGATGAGGTGAAGGCCGCCATCGACTACATGGCCAAGAGCTGAGCATGAGCCGCCGGCAGTTGTTGGCGTGCGCCGTGCCGCCGCCGCTGCTGGCGGCATGCACGGGCAGACGCTGGACCTGGTGGCATCGGTCAGCATCATCACCTCCGGCGGTGCCGACGCGGGCTTGCGCTCGGACGGCAATGCCAAGCCGCTCGTTGTGGTCGGCCCGCAGGGCTGATGCGAGATGGCACGGCGCCTGGACCTGAAACAGGCTATGCTGATCGACGCGCAGTGCGTCGTGTATGCGATGCCGGCCATGATGGCGCGCACTGACCAGGGACGTAATTATGGGGAATCTGTACGAGGATGCACTGCCGCCCACAACGGGTGAGCGTTTCGATACGCTGCTGTCGCACCAGGGGCTGGTGATCGAGCGCATCGTCAGCACGTCGAAGATCGCGTCGCAGGAGTACGTCCAGGAGCAGGACGAATGGGTCGTTCTGCTGACCGGCGAGGCGCAGCTGGATGTGGCCGGGCGACGGGTGGCGCTGCGGGCCGGCGATTACCTGTTCCTGCCGGCGCGCACGCCGCATACCGTGCTCAAGGTTTCCGACAAGGCGATGTGGCTGGCGGTCCACTTGCACGGCCGCGCGGCGTGACAAAGTGTGCATCTTTTGCCGCTGATGTCCTGCTACCCTTGCGTATCTTTTTTTCGGAGCCGGGGCAATGCAGCCAGCACAGCGGGAAGCGATCGAGGAATTTTGGCAGAACACGGCGCATTGCGACCATTGCGTGCAGGTGTACGAGAACGACAGCGCCTTTCTTGATGCGCTGGAAGGCTTTGTCATGGCGGGCTTTCGCCAGGGCGATGCGGTAATCGTCATCGCCACGCCGGAGCACCGGGAAGCGCTGGACCGGCGCATCGAACGTAACGGCATCGACTCGGCGGCAGCCGCGGAGCGCGGCCAGTATATCGTGCGCGATGCCCGCGCCAGCCTGGCCAGGTTCATGTTCGACGGCTGGCCGGCCGAGGCGCGTTTCCATGCGATGGTGGAGGAACTGCTCGCCAAGGCACGCGAGCGGCATCCGACGGTGCGCGCGTTCGGCGAGATGGTGGCCCTGCTGTGGGAGGAAAAGCTGTACCGCGCGACCATGCGCCTGGAACATATGTGGACCGGGCTGTGCCAGCGCGAATCCTTCCCCCTGTTCTGCGCCTATCCCAAAGCCGGTTTCGAAACCGGCGACGCGCCCCCCTTCCGCGAGGTTTGCGACGCCCATACGAGGATCCTGCCCCCGCTATAATGGGACGATGAAAATCGTCCTGGTCACTCTCGGCTTCCTGTTCCTGGTCCTCGCGGTCCTGGGCGTGTTTCTGCCGCTGCTGCCCACCACACCCTTCCTGCTGCTGGCGTCGGCCTGCTTCGCCCGCAGTTCGGACAAAATGCATAACTGGTTGCGCAATCACGGCCGCTTTGGCCGCTACCTGCGCGACTATGAAGATGGCCGCGGCATCCCCTTGCGTGGCAAGGTGCTGGCCATGGCCATGATGTGGCCTTCGATGATCTATTCGATGTACCGCGTGCCCTTCCTTGCGTTGAAGGCCATGCTGTTCCTGATTGCCTGCGGCGTGACGGTCTACCTGCTGCGCCTGCCCACTTCCCGCCCGCTGGATGAATAAGAAACCCCTGCTTGCCGTTGCCGCCGCCGCGCTGCTGCTGTCCACTACCGCCTATGCGGCCACCTGGGAGGTGCTGGCCGGCGCGCCGCTCGCCCTGCATCCCGGGCGTCTGGAGACGCCGCGCGGTATCGCCGTGGGCAGCGACGACGCGGTCTATTTCACGGACGGCGCCAAGGTAAGGGTGCTGCGGCCGGACGGCGCGCTGGCAACGCTGCCGGGACGCTTCATTGCCCCTGCCGGTCTGGCCGTGGGCGGCGACGGTACCGTGTATGTCGCCGATGCCGGCAACCACGCGGTGAAATCGATTTCCCCGGCGGGCGAGGTGCGCACTGTGGCCGGGCAGGCCGGTACGGCGGGGCGCAACGACGGCAAGGGCATCGCGGCGCGCTTCGACCATCCGGCCGGGCTGGCGCTCGACGCTGGCGGCAGCCTGCTGGTGGCCGACGCCGGCAACAGCGCGCTGCGCCGGATCGCGGCCGACGGCGTAGTCAGTACGGTGGCCCAGCGCCTGCCCCTGCAGCCGCAAGGCGTGGCTATCGACGCCCGTGGCGGCGTGCTGGTGCACGACGCGGCAGGTGCGCTGCGCATCGAGGCGGATGGGACCTGGCAGGCACTCGATGCGCAGGGCGGTGGCGCCTCCGGTGCGGCTGAATCGCCCGCCGGGGCGGCCGAGGGATGCCCGCGCGGCAAATGCCTGCGCCGCTACCTCGCGCCCAGCATGCCGACGCTGACAGCCGCGCGCCCGGCGCCGGCCGGCCAGATGGCGGCCGACTCCCAGGGGCGCTTGCTGGCGACAGTTCCCGCCGCCGGCAGCATTTACCGGATCGAAGCCAATGGCATGATCGCGCCCCTGCTGGGGCCCGGCGACGTGACGGGCGAGCTGTCCGGCGCGGCGCGCGACAAGCAAGGCAAGCTGTATCTCATGCTGGCCGAGCGCCAGCTCGCGGCCAGTTGGGATGCCGCCGGCAGGCTGCAGCCGTTTCCCCTGCAGTACGCCGCCTCGCTGAACCGCGACGGCCCGGCGCTGCAGGCGCGCTTCGGCGATATCACCCAGTTGGCGGTCGGCCGCGACGGGGGGCTGTATGTGCTGGACGGCGACCAGCTGCGCCGCATCGACAAGGACGGCACGGTGCGCACCCTGCTGGAGGAAGGGGGCTTCCGCAAGCTGCGCGAATCGCGTACGGCGGCCCAGGTGGACCTGCACGGCTCGATGGCGGCCCGGCCCAGCACCGGTGTCTTCGTGACGGCCAACGGCGCACTGGCCGGCGTCAGCGCGGAAGGCATGATTTCCCTGGTCAGCGGACCGCCCGGCATGGCGCCCGACCAGGGCGGCTTGGTCCCTGCCTTGAAGCGGGTCTGGTCTTATGTCACCCAGGACACCGAGCCCTTCATGCTGCCCGGCCTGGGGCAGCACCGCATGGCCGCCGACGCCACCGGCCAGGCCTGGTACTGCGCCGACAATGTGCTGTGGCGTATCCGCCCGCGCGGGCTGGCGCGCAAGATCGAGCTGCAGGGCGGCGACGGTTGCGGCGATGTGGTGGTGGCGCCGAGCGACGAAGTCTTCATGCTGCATGGCCACTACCTGACCCGGGTCGGCTCCGACGGCTCGCAATGGCTGGCGGCCGGCAGCCGTGAACGCAAAGGCAGCAGCGACGGCACGGGTTTGCTGGCGCGCTTTCGGACGATCACGCATGCCGCAGCGGATGCCGGCAACAATATCTACCTGCTCGACGATGGGCAATTGCGTAAGATGTCTGCGACCGGCGAAGTGAGCAGCGACGGCCTGGACCTGCCGGCATCAGCCGGCAGGCTGCGCGCCCTTGCCGTGGACAAGAAGGGGACACTCTACGTCGCCACGCAACGCTCGATTCTGCAACGGAAACAGTGAGGGCTGCGCAACGGTGGCAAGGTTTGCGGAAAATCAATGATTTACGGCAAGTACCTTAAGGAATATACTTAACTAAAATGCAAAATAAGCAGCTGCTGTAAAACTCGCGTGTCAACGACAACCACAGTTTTGGAGGAGTGTATTTTGGAAAAGTATCAAACAGAAATGTATTTGCCCTCGCCGTCGTGCTTGGGGGTGAAAACAGGTTTCAGGAATGGCCGGAATGTCGCGGAAGGCTACCAGCGTGGCTGGGGGCTTCAGTTTGGCGATGTGCGGGAAAAGATACTGGGCGACGCCCTGTATCAGGATGCGATTGCGATCGCCGGCGATCGGACGATCATGTCCGAGGCCAACCGCATGAACATTTACTTGATCATGCGGTTTTTCATGGGAAGTCTGCCGCATGGCCATATCATCGAATACGGTTCCTATCGCGGCGGCAACGCAATCTTCATGGCCTACGTGGCGAAGCACCTCTTCCCGGATGTCAGGATTTACGCCCTCGACACCTATGCCGGCATGCCTGCGACCGATAAGGATATCGACGCTCATAGCCGCGGCGATTTTTCCGACAATGATTTCGATAGCCTTCGGGCAAGGGTTGAAGAACTCGGGCTGGACAATCTTGTATTGGTACGCGGGCTGTTCGAAGAAACCAGCGCAAAAGTCATGGGCGAGGCACGGCAGGTCGCCTTGGCGCATATCGATTGCGATATTGCGTCCGCAGTCAGATTCTCCTACGACGCAGTCAAGCCGAATATGGTCGACGGCGGGT
This sequence comes from Pseudoduganella violaceinigra DSM 15887, assembly GCF_000425385.1. Lineage (GTDB taxonomy): Bacteria > Pseudomonadota > Gammaproteobacteria > Burkholderiales > Burkholderiaceae_D > Rugamonas > Rugamonas violaceinigra. The sequence continues at coordinate 226,190 of NZ_KE384359.1, forward strand.
ATGTGGTGTTCGACGATGCCGCTGTCTCTTCCTGCATCGGTGCGACCGAGGCGGTGGAAGACCTGCTGATTCGGCGCGACGGCTTGAATTCGGAGCAGATCTGGCCGCATTTCGTCTTCCGCCTGTTTAAGGGCGATGCTGCATCTGCAGTAAGCCGATAACGGGCGTCGCCCAGCAGGTATCCCAGGCGCTTGCCAAGCGCCAGCAGGGTGAGCGTGGGCGGCATGCCCCAGGGCGCCGGCAGTACCGACGCGTCGCAGACATACAGGCCTGGCGTGGCGCTGCGCAAATCGCTGTCCACGGCGGCCGGCCCACCGCCGCCCACCGCCAGTGCGCCGCCCGGGTGGGCGGCGAAATGCCAGCTCTTGAAAACATGGCGTGCGCCGGCTTGCGACAGAATGTTCCGCGCCAGGCCGACGCCGCGCTGGAACCGCTCGCGGTCGTCCGGCTGCAGCGTCTTGTCGGCCCAGCGCGGGCCGATGCCGCCGCCGGCCTGGTCGCGTATCTTGACCATGATACTGAGCGTGCGGCGATGCGCGAACAGACGGTCGACGCGGCCCACCTGCAGGGCAAAGGCCTGGTACATGGGCTTGGGCAAGGTGAGGTCGGAAAACCACAGGCCGTCCCCGGGCAGGGCCATACCGGCGGCCATCGGCACTTCGGCGCCGCCCGCGATATCGTCCACCGTTCCCATCACCGCCACCACCGGATCGCTGAAAAAGGGCAGGCTGCGCGGCGCCAGTCCCGACGCATGCAGCAGGCGCGGGCTGCCGATGCCGCCGCCGGCCAGCACCACCGTGGGCGCGCGTGCGCTGCGCAGTGCGCCGCCGTGCAGGTACTCGACGCCGGCCGCGCGGCCTTGCTCCAGCAGCACGCGGGTGGCGCGCGCGCAGTCGAGCAGATGGGCGCCGTGCAGGCGGGCCTCGTCCAGCAGGTCGCGCGCGCTCCATTTGGCGCCGAAGGGACAGCCGTAGACGCAGCGCCAGCAGCCGGTGCGGCAGACGGCGGGGCGGATCATCTTGTCCAGTTTGTGCCATGGAAGCCCGGCAGCCAGCGCGGCCTGCATGATGCGCCGCGCCATGGGGCCGAGCAAGCTGTCGGGCAAGGGGCCGATCGGCAGCTCGGCGCGGCATGCCGCCAGGGCCGGGGCCAGGTCGATGCCCAGGGCCGTAAAGCGCTCCAGCGGCGGCGTCGCAGCGGTGGCGAAATTGATGGCCGAGCTGCCGCCGGCCGTCAGCCCGCGCACCAGCAGCGAGGCATCGCGATGGAAAAAAGCGCCTTTGCCGGGAATCGCGCCGATGCTGGCCATGTGCGCCAGCGTGCCCCTGAGCGGGGCTGCGCTGCCCTGTTCCAGCACCAGCACGCGCTGCCCTTGCCGGGCCAGGGACTGGGCGACGCTGGCGCCGCCGGGACCGCTGCCGACGACGATCACGTCATAGCGCTGCAAGGCGGGGGAGGGCAGGGAATCCTGGTTCGGCATGCGTCAACAATGGTCGACGATGTCTGGCCTGTCAATCGAAATGTGAACATGCCGCGCAGTGAGATGCGCGGCACGAAAAGGCACGAAAAGGCACAAAAAGGTGGGGAAAGGCGGATCAGCGGGTTTGCTTGTCGTGCTTCTGGCGGTGGATCGCGGCGCTGTCGCGATTGGCTTCGCGCTGCAGCTTGCGACGCTCCTTGCGCGTCACCTTGCCATCGGCCTTGGCGGCGGCTTCGTCGTTGGCCAATTTGGCTTCGCGCGCTTCCAGGTGCGAGGCTTCTTTCGCCGTCAGCTGGCCCGATTCGATACCCTGGGCGATGCGTCCCTGCTGGCGGTCCTCACGCTTGTCCAGGTTCGGTGTCGATTGCGCAAAGGCAGGCAAGACAAAGGCCGATACCAGCACGGCAGCGAGCAGCTTGGTGGTTTTCATGGCGTTCCCTTTCATTTGGTGGTAATCCGCAAGTCGCGTGGCTGCAGTATAGGGCTGGATTGGCCGCGCCAGCATGTGGGCCCATGTAATCGGTGTAAGCAATTGAAACCGTTTCGTTAATGTACTTCCGCGCGCAATTGCTGCATCAGGCCCTTCATGGCGCCGGCCGACAGGCCATCGAGCGCCGGCGAGCGGCGGTCGATTTCATTGGCCAGGTCGGCCAGCAGCCAATCCATTTCATCGAGCATGGCGCGTAGTTCCGCCAGCACCGCGGCATCGTCCTGCACCATGGCCAGCATGCTGGTGATATTGTCCGGGTTGAAGCCTGCCTGCAGCACCAGCGAGCGGATCGACGCCATGCGGTCGAACAGGAAGGCCATCGGCGAAGCGGGGGCATCGGCTTGCGGGCGCTGCTCCAGCAGGGCCTTCAGCGCGAACCAGGCATGCAGCAACTCGGACAAATGGGTCAGGCGTACGGCGGGATCCAAGGCCGGAGCGCTGTCGTCGGGCTGCGTCGATTGCAGCTGCAGCAGGTCGCGCAGGGTGGCCGCCACCTCGCTGTCGAAGCGCTGCTTGTTGATCCGGTACAGCATTTCAAGGCGCTGCATGTCGAGGCGGCGCATCACCGTCTCGGCGACATCAGCCGCGGCCACGATGCGCGCCATGCGATCGACCTGCGCACCGCGCAGCCCATACGGGTAGCCGCTGCCGTCCAGCCGTTCGTGGTGCTGCAGCACGGCCCTGGCCGCGGCGAGGGGGAAATCCTTCAAGTCCTTCAGCAGCACGTAGCCGGTCACCGGATGCACATGCACGAAGCGGCGTTCCTCCGCGGTGACCTGGTGCGACTGGTCGAGGATGCGCGGATCGGTATGCATTTCGCCGAAGTCATGGCACAGGGCGGCCAGCAGTACCGCCGGCAACTCGCCGGCCGGCACGCCCATGCGCTGGGCGCAGGCGAAAGCGATGATGGCGGTGCGCAGGGTGTGGCCGAACACTTCTGGGTGCTTGTCCGACATCACGGTCAGGCGCAGCTCGATGGTCGCATGCAGGCGCAGGTTGGCCGTGCAGTGTTTGAGCTGGCGCGGATCGCCGGCGCGCGCCAGCAGCTGCCGGTAGACCGCCTCCTGTTCGAGAATGCGGTCCAGTTCGATCGCCAGCGTGGCGGCGTCGACCGCCTTGTCGGACGACAGCACCTGGTCGAGCGGGGCGGACAGTTTATAGCGCGTCAGCTTCTCGAACTGCTTGCTGTCGATGCGCGCGCCCTTGGCCAGCAGCTTGGTGCCGTTGCTGGCGTAGATATCCTCGCTGGCGATGACCTCGCGCGTATCGCCCATCTCCGTCACCGCGCGCACGAAGTGCGGGCTCTCTCCCGGGATATTCATTGCTTGCGTTTCGCTAGCCACCATGTCCACCTTGGGGTCAGGAAAGAATATGGACATTTTGCCAGAAAATGGCCATATTCCTGTCTCCCCCAGGCTGGAGACGAAGAAACGATGAATCAGCATCACCTGCAAGCCGCCGCCCCCGCTGCCGCGATCGGCCGCTACCGCTGGATCATTTGCAGCCTGCTGCTCTTCGCCACCACCATCAATTATCTGGACCGCCAGGTGCTGTCGCTGCTGGCCCCCGCGCTGTCGAAGGAATTGGGCTGGTCACATTCCGACTACGCCAATATCGCCGCCGTATTCCAATTCGTGTACGCCGTTGCGATGCTGTTTGCCGGCCGTGTGATCGACAGGATCGGCACGCGCCGCGCCTTCGCGCTGGCCATCGCGGTGTGGTCGCTCGCTGCGGTCTTGCATGCCTATGCCGATGCTGCCGGCAGCGTGTTCGCCGCACTTCTTGCTGCAGTGGGCGTCGCCGCCGTACCAGCGTCAGTGGCCGGTTTCATGCTTTGCCGTGCCGTTCTGGCGTTGGGCGAGGCGGGCAACTTCCCTGCCGCCATCAAGGCCACCACCGAATATTTTCCGCGCAAGGAACGCTCTCTCGCCACTGGAATCTTTAACGCCGGCGCCAATCTCGGCGCGATCCTGGCTCCGGCTGCGGTACCGTTGATCGCCGAGTCCTGGGGTTGGAAAGCGGCCTTCGCCGTCACCGGCGCTACTGGCTTTGTGTGGCTCGGCTTCTGGCTGTATTTTTACGACGCGCCCGAGCAACAGAAGCGACTGTCGCGCACCGAGCTGGAATACATCAACGGCGATGCCGCCCCAACGCCGGCCGCCGCGGCGCATACGCCATCCTGGTTCAAGCTGCTGGCCTGCCGCCAGACCTGGGCTTTCGCCGCCGGTAAATTCCTGACTGACGGCGTGTGGTGGTTCTTCCTGTTCTGGCTGCCGCTATACATGGCCGCGCACTACGGCCTGTCCGCTACCGGCATGGCGGCCCCGCTTGCGCTCCTGTATGCCATGACCATCATCGGCTCGATCGGCGGCGGCTGGCTGCCGTCCTTGTTCATCAGGCGCGGCGCCAGCGCCTACCAGGCCCGCATGCGTGCCATGCTGGCCATCGCCATTTTCCCGCTGGTGGTGCTGCTGGCGCAGCCGCTTGGCTATCTGGGCATCTGGCTGCCGGTGCTCCTGATCGGCATCGGCGCCTCCGCGCACCAGGCCTGGTCGGCCAATCTGTTCACGACAGTATCCGACCAGTTTCCCAAGCACTGCGTCGGCTCGGTGGTCGGCATCGGCGGCATGGCCGGCGGCCTGGGCGGCGTGCTGATCACCAAGGTGGCAGGCAGGCTGTTCGACCATTACCACGCCCTGGAGCAAATCCAGACCGGCTATATGATCATGTTCACCTTTTGCGCGCTGGCCTACCTCGCCGCGTGGTGCGTCATGAAGGCGCTGGTCCCGGCGTACAAGGAAATCGCGCAGTTGTAATGGAAGGGCCGCCGGCTTCAATTCAAACGCGCCAATAAAGGTGAGTATCTGCGCCGCAGAAGAGCTTCTTATCTGGCGTAACGACTTGCAGTGGCTGGCTCCGGGAGTATCCTGTCGCTCATTCCTGACCATGTCCGGCCAGCGCGAGGCAAAAGGCAGCACTGGCTTCATCGGCCGGGAAGCACGATTCGATATGCAGCTCTTCCAGTGTGACGTCGCGCGGAGTGCCGAAGGTGGTAATGGTGGAGAAGAAGGCGACGCGCCGGCCATCCCGTTCGAACACGGATTCCAGCAACGGCGCAGGCGCGGCGCGCAAGTCGCGCTGGCGCCATGTTTCCGGCACGCCGGGATAGGCCAGCACTTCATCGAGCAGCGCACGCGCCCTGGCATCGGCGGGCGCGGTGGCGACCAGCTTGTGCAAATGGGCCAGCAGATGGCCGGCAATTTCTTCCCAGTTCACCAGCACCGCACGCAAGTCTTGCGGATCGAAGACATGGCGCAGCATATTGCGGTGCGGGCTGTCGCCGCCTCCCAGCAGCCAGCGGTTCATGCGGATGGCTGCGTCGTTGGCCATCACGATATCCCAGTGGCGGTTCATCAGGAAGGCCGGGTAGGGCTCCTGCTGTTTGAGCATGGCCTCGATGGCGCGCCGCATGGGCGCCAGCTCGGGATTGGCCAGGGCCGACTCCGTATAGCGCGGCGCGTAGCCCGCTGCCACCAGCAAGGCATTGCGCTCGCGCAGGGTCATCTCCAGCGTGTCGGCCAGGCGCGCCAGGATGTCGCGGCTCGGCTGGGCCTTGCCCGTTTCGATGCAGCTCAAATGGCGTGTGGACAGGCCGGCGTCCAGGGCCAGGTCCATCTGACTCAGGCGGCGTGCCGCGCGCCATTCGCGCAGCAGGGCGCCGACGTGGGCGATGGGGACATTGTTTGCGTTCATGTGGCCATATTAGCAAGGATTGGCGAGGCGCTTCCATGACCTCGGAGGTCATTGTTTCTGCTCCGTCCTGGCCCGATCATGCAATCCATCGAAAACCAGTCTTTGAGGAGATACGCATGATTCGCCGGAACTTTTTGAAAGTGGGTTTTGCCGCTGTCGCCGTCGCTGCGGCGAGCGGCGCAGCGCGCATCGCAGGCGCCGCGCATGTCACAGCACAGGGAACGCGCCTGTCGCCGTACGATGCCGCGCTGCGGTCCGCAGCGGCGCGCGATGCACGCGCCTGGCGCGCCGCGCGCCGCTTCGTGTCGACCAGTGTTGGCAGAGTCGCGGTGGTCGAACGCGGCCGCGGACCGCAAGCGGCGCTCTTCTTGCATGGCCTGCCGCTGAACAGCTTCCAATGGCGCGGCGCGGTGGCGCGCCTGGCGCCGCATCGCCGCTGCATCGCGCCCGACTTCCTGGGCCTGGGACACAGCGAACCCGCGCCGGGCGCCAGTCTCGATCCGGAAGGCCAGGTCGCCATGCTGGCCGAACTGCTCGACAAGCTGGGCGCCGGCCCGGTGGATGTGGTGGCCAGCGACAGCGGCGGCGCCGTGGCGCAATTGCTGCTGGTGTTGCATCCTGAGCGTGTACGCAGCCTGTTGCTGACCAACTGCGATACCGAAATCGATAGTCCGCCGCCGGCCATGCTGCCGGTGATCGAGCTCGCCAAACAAGGTAAATTCGCGCAGGAGTGGCTGGCGCCCTGGCTGGCAGACAAGGACAAGGCCCGTTCCGCCGATGCGCTGGGCGGCTTGTGCTACGCGCATCCCGCCGCCTTGGCGGACGAGGTGTTCGAGACTTATCTACGCCCCCTGGTCGATAACCCGCAGCGCCTGCACGGCTACATCGCCGCGCTGGAACGCAACGCTCTTTACGGCATCCTGCCCGCGCTGAAAGCCAGCCAGGCGCCGGTACGCGTACTTTGGGGCATGGCGGACGGCATCTTCCTGCCGCGCGGCGCGGATTATCTCGAGCAGGCTTTTGGCAACAGCAAAGGCGTGCGCCGTATTGAAGGTGCCAAGCTGTTCTGGCCGGAGGAGCGTCCGGAGCTGGTGGCGCAGGAAGCGCTGGCGCTGTGGCGCGCCATGCAGCCGGTTTAACGCTTGCGGTAGATGCAGACGATGATATCGCTTGGGAACAGCCCCGTCAGGGGACGCAGTCCCCAGCGGATGCACACGTACTGCAGTGCCGCTTTCACGCGATGCACGTTGCCGAACATGGTCAGCCGCTGCCACAGCCCCTCTACCTTGACCGCCTCCATTTCGGTGTTGTGGCGCAGTTCGAAGCCTTCGCTTTCGACCAGCTTGGTCAGGTTGACGGGATTGAAGTAGTGCACATGTGGCGACGGCATGCCCTTTTGCCACAGGCGGTCGAATGGCCCGCGCAGACCTACCCGCGCGAATAGCTTGGACAGGCGGTAAAATAGCCCGCGGCTGCTCGGGAGATTGAGCACCAGGGTACCGTTCGGCGACAGCCGTTCATGGCAGTTGCGCAACGCCGAGCGGATGTCGGGAATATGCTCGATCACGTCGTTGAAGACGATGACGTCGAATCGTTCGCCATCGGCCAGCGCCTGGGGGAAATAGCCGATCCGTACCGGCACCCCGCGCGCGATGCACTTGGCGGCGACCGCCTCGTCCGGTTCGACACCTACCGCTTCGAATGCGCCGGTCGCCGTTTCCAGGAACCAGCCGTGGGCGCTGCCGACATCGAGCAAGGTGTGGGCGTGGGGCGCGGCAAACTGCCGTGTAAGGGCGACGATGGTGCGAAAGCTTTCCTGCCGCAGCGCTTTGAGTGAAGTCTCGCGCGCATCCTCGTCGATCTTGGCATGCTCGGCTGCATGGTTGATGGCGACCGCCAACTGCGCACTTTCATACGCGCAGTTGCGGCATGTGTGGTGCCAACTCGAAAGGCCGGCACTCAGGGGTGATTGGCATACGATACAGGTCATGCGAATTAAGATAGCATGTTTGCATGATTGAGGGATACACAAATCTTCACCATCGAAGCTGCGGTAAAATGGCAGGTTTGGATCATTCCGAGGTTTTGCAATGAAATGGACTGTTATCGGGTTTTACCTCCTGTCCGTGCTGCATATTCACTTCCGTGGCAAGGTGCGCCTGCCGATCGGCCGCCAGCTGTTCGACCACTCGTCGTTCATGGCCCCGATCAATATTTTCATGCACTGGTTTTCGCGCGTGCCGTCCACGCCCTACCTGCCGGTCGACACCTTCAAGGAGCTCAAACCGCTGGAAGAAAACTGGGAAGTGATCCGCGCTGAAGCGGAAAACCTGCTGCGCCTGCAAAAGATCAAAGCGTCGGAAAAAAACGACGACGCCGGCTTCAACTCCTTCTTCAAGAACGGCTGGAAGCGTTTTTACCTGAAGTGGTACAACGCCAGCCATCCTTCGGCGCAGGAACTGTGCCCGCAAACCTTTGCCCTGCTGCAGGGCATTCCGTCGGTGAAGGCGGCCATGTTCGCCGAGCTGCCGCCGGGCGGCAAGCTCAATCCGCACCGCGACCCGTTCGCCGGCTCGCTGCGCTACCACCTGGGCCTGGCCACGCCGAACGACGACCGCTGCTTCATCGACGTGGACGGCGAGCGCCATAGCTGGCGCGACGGCCAGGGCGTGATCTTCGACGAAACCTATATCCACTGGGCCATTAATGGTTCCGAGAGCGGCCGCATTATCCTGTTCTGCGACGTCGAGCGCCCGATGCGCTTCGGTTGGGCGCAGGCCATCAACCGCTTCCTCGGCCGCACCATGATGACCGCTGCCGCCTCCCCCAACGAGCAGGGCGACCAGGTCGGCGTGGTGTCCAAGCTGTTCCGCATTTCCTTCTACGCCGGCAAATACCGCCGCGCCTTCAAGGCCTGGAACAAGAACGTCTACAAAATCACCAAGGTTGGCCTTATTATCGGCTTGGCGGCAGCAATCTATTACATCTGAGGCGGCTCGCTGCCTCTTCACAGGAGGCGGCATGCAGCGATTCCTCGCAGGCGTCCTGGCCATCGCGCTGGGCGCCGTCACCTTCGCCGGCAACGCCGGTCCCCTGCGCGAGCGGCTGCTGGAGCGCCAGGCGGCGCGCAAGGCCCGCGCTGCCGGTCCGGCCCAAGTCCTGCGCGATATGCCCTACGGCGGCGATCCCCGCCAGCGATTCGACGTCTACCTGCCGGCGCAGGCGGCGCCCGGTGCGCCCGTGATTTTCATGGTGCACGGCGGCGGCTGGCGCACCGGCGGCAAGGCCGAAACGGCCGTGGTGGCAAACAAGGCGCCGTATTTCACGGGGCGCGGCTACGTTTTCATTTCGATCAATTACCGCATGCTGCCCGACGCCGATCCGCTGCGGCAGGCGCAGGACGTGGCGCAGGCGTTGGCGACCGCCCAGGGCCGGGCGGCCGAATGGGGCGCCGACCGGCGCCGTTTCATCCTGATGGGGCATTCGGCCGGCGCCCATATGGTGGCGCTGCTGGCGGCCGAGCCATCGCTGGCGGCGGGCAGCAGCTGGCTCGGCACCGTATCGCTCGACAGCGGCGCCCTCGATGTGCCCGACATCATGCAACAGCGCCACCTGCCGCTGTATGACGAAGCGTTCGGCAGGAATCCTGCCTATTGGCGCACGGTGTCGCCGCTGCATGTGCTGCAGCCGGGCGCGCGGCCGATGCTGCTGGTGTGTTCCACCCAGCGCGACAGCTCCTGCCGCCAGGCGCACGATTTCGTGCAGCGCCTGGGGGCCAGTGGCGCCCGCGGCGAGGTCCTGGAGCAGGCCATGAGCCACCGCGAAATCAACCTGCAACTGGGCGCGGACGGCCCTTACACCGGCGCCGTGCAAGCCTTCATCGACAGCTTGCTGGCACGCTAAAGCAGGGGCGCTGCGCCTTGCCGCACCGCGGCATGTTCAGCGGATGACGGGCGCCCGCAGGCGCGCTTCCTCGGCAGTCAGGATCCAGACGCGGTCGATGTCGCCGTTCAAATCTTCGGTATAGTTGACGACGATATTCTTGCCTTCCAGCGCGTTCGGGACCACGGTCAGGTTGTCGTCGTTGAAAATGCGCGCCGCCGGCGACAGCTGGCGCAGCTTGCCGTCGATGTAGACATCCGGCGCCGCATAGGCGGGGGTCAGCAGGCCGCGCTTGGCCTTGGGCGGGAATGGGCGTGGCTCAGCAGCCAGGGCAGGCAGGGCGATGGCGGCCGCAAGGGCCAGCAGGAAATGACGTTTGTTCATGCGCGCTAGCTTACCATGCTGGCGAACATGGCCAAAACCGCCAGCGCCATCACCAGTGTGCAGGACCACCCCAACAACCGCAAACGTCGCGACAGCGTCACATTTCCCATCACCCCGGGCCGGGTCGACAGCAGCATGGTCACCACCATGACCGGCACCGCCGCCACGCCGTTGATCACGGCGCTCCAGTACAGCGCGCGCATCGGGTCCAGCGGCAGGAAGCAGATGCCGATACCGGCCAGGGTGGCGGCCGCGATAATGGCGTAGAACTTGCGCGCCGCCAGCGGCTCCAGCTCCAGGCTGCTGCGCCAGTTGAAGGCGCCGGCCATGGCGTAGGCCGCCGAACCGGCCAGCACGGGAATGGCCAGCAGGCCGGTGCCGACAATGCCCAGCGCGAACAGGGCGAACGCCAGGTCGCCGGCGATCGGGCGCAGGGCCGCCGCGGCCTGGGCCGAGGAGCCGACCTGGAAAATGCCGTGGGCGTGCAGCGTCACGGCGGTGGTCAGCATGATCGACCAGGCCACGATATTCGAGAATGCCATGCCGATGGCGGTATCGAGCTTGATGCGGCGCAGCTGGGGGCGCACCTGGCGCGGCGCGCGGCGCAGCGGCTGGGCATCGGGATCGGCCCGCAGCTCCTCGACCTCCTGCGCCGCCTGCCAGAAGAACAGATAAGGGCTGATGGTGGTGCCGAACACCGCCACCAAGGTGGTCAGGTATTCCTTCTTCCATTCGATATGGGGCACGACGGTATGCGCCGCGACGGCGCGCCAGGGCACATCGATCACCAGCACGGTGGCCGCATAGGCCAGCAATGCCAAGGTCATCCACTTGAGCAGGCGGGCATAGCGCCGGTAGGGGACAAACACCTGCAGCAGCACCGACAGCAGGCCGAAGCCCAGCGCATGCCAGTGCGCGCGGCCGCCGGCCACCAAGTGCAGGGCGTCGCCCATGGCGGCCAGGTCGGCCGCGATATTGATGGTATTGGCCGCCAGCAGCAGGCTGACCAGGGAGTACAGCAGCCAGGCCGGGAAGCAGCGGCGCATATTGGCCGCCAGCCCGCGCCCGCTGATGCGGCCGATGCGGGCGCTGGTTTCCTGGATGCCGACCATCAGCGGATAGGTGAACAGGCCGAACCAGAGCATCCCGAAGCCGAACTGGGCCCCGGCCTGGGAATAGGTGGCGATTCCGCTGGGGTCATCGTCGGCCGCCCCTGCGATCAGCCCCGGGCCGAGCTTGTCCAGCCATGATTGGCGCTGCTGTTCCATGCCCCGATCTTAGCGAAGGCCCAGTTTGCCATCTGTACGGCCACTAACTTCAAATTAGCAAGCCCCGGCTTGCTTTCTGCGAGCTTCCCAGGCGGCGAGGTCTCTTTGGTAGCGTTCCAGTTCTTCGTCGTAGAGGTCGAGCACGCACCAGGTGCAGCCGCTGTGGCAGCAGTCGTCCGGTCCTGGCTGGGCCGGCGGCTGGGGCTTGGGGTCCGGGTGCCTTGCCATCATTCTTCCAGCGCCAGCAGGGCCTGGTTGCGGCCGCGCTGCTTGGCGCGGTACAGCGCTTCGTCGGCCAGGCGCAGCAATTGCTCCGGACGGCTGTGCTCGGTGGGCACCAGCACTGCCACGCCGATGCTGATCGTGACGTGGCCGAACGGCGAAGCGTCGTGCGGCAGTTGCAGCAGCGACAGTTCGCTGCAGATGGTGTGCGCCACGCCGATGGCGTCGGCGCCGGGCGTGGCCACCGACAGCAGCGCAAATTCCTCGCCGCCGTAGCGCGCCACCAGGTCCGAACTGCGCCGGCCGTGCTCGGTGATCACGCGCGCCACCGCGCGCAGCGTGGCGTCGCCGGCCAGGTGGCCGTAGCGGTCGTTGTATTTCTTGAAGTAGTCCACGTCCAGCATCGACAGCGCCAGCGGCTGGCCGGTGCGCGCGGCGCGCCGCCATTCCGCTTCCAGGGCGAGGTCGAAACCGCGCCGGTTGCCAACGCCGGTCAGGCCGTCGGTCTGGCTCAGCGCTTCGAGCTTTCGGTTGGAGTCTTCCAGTTCGGCGGTGCGGGCGGCGACCTGCTGCGCCAGCTCGGCCTGCAGGCGCGTCAGGCGGCGGATGCGCCAGCGGTACAGGCTCCACAGGCTGCCCAGCAGTAGCACGGCGGCGCCGCTGCGGAACCACAGCGCTTGCCAGAACGGCGGCGTGATGGTGACGTTGAGCGTGGCCGCCGCTTCGCTCCAGCTGCCGTGGTGGTTGGCGGCGCGCACGCGGAACACATAGCGGCCCGGGTCGAGGTTGGTGTAGGTCGCCACGCGGCGCTCGGCGTCGGTTTCCTGCCAGTCGGGGTCGAAGCCTTCCAGCTGGTAGGCGTAGCGGTTCTGCGACGGCTCGGTGTAGTGCAGGGCGGCGAATTCGATGGTGAAGGCGCTGGCCTGGGACGACAGCACCAGGCCGGTCGGCGCGGTCAGCGGCCCTTCCAGCCGGGCCTGGTCGCGGAAGCGTCCTTCGCGCAGCGAGTGGTTGAACAGCTTGATGTCGGTGATCGCCACTTGCGGCGGCACCGAGGCGCTGCGCACCTGGTCCGGCGCGATGCCGGTCATGCCGTGCACGCCGCCGAAGTACAGCTGGCCGTCTGTGCCCGGCGCCGAGGCGTTGGCGGTGAAGCCGTCGGTCATGCCGTCGGCCACGGTGAACAGCTGGGCCGAGCCGTTGCTGGGGTTAAGGCGGAACAGGCCGGCCAGGGTACTGACCCAGATCTTGCCCTTGGCGTCGGACTGGATCGCCAGCGCCTTCAGGTGCTGCACGGCGGCGGCGTGCGAGCGCAGGCGCAGGCCGCCGCCCGTCTCGTCCAGCTGCACCACACCGCGCGCGGTGCCGATCCACAGCCGTCCTTCGGCGTCTTCATGCAGCGAGACCACATTGTCGTCGATCATGCCTTCCGGACCGCCGCTGCGCAGGTGGCGGAACTTGCCGCTGCCCGGCTCCAGCAGGTCGAGCCCGCCACCATTGAATTCCGAACCCATCCACACCCGCCCCTGGCGGTCTTCCAGCACCACGCTGGTGCCGCCCACGCTGCGGCTGTGCGGATCATGCGGGTCGTGGTAGAACAGGGTGGAGCGCTCGCGCAGGGGGTCGTAGCGCACCAGGCTGTTGCCCGTGCCCAGCCAGAGCACGCCGTCGCGGCCGGGGGCGATGGCGTTGACGAAATCGCTGGCCGTGTCGCCGAAGCGGATCAGCTTGAATGTGCCGCCCGGCTGGTCCAGCCGGTTCAGGCCGTTGGCCGTGCCCACCCACAAGGGGCCTTTAGGATCCTGGTACATGCTGTAGGCGATATTGTTGCTTAGCGCGCCGGGCCGGCCGTCGGCCTGGTAGCGCCGCCGCACTTCGCCGCGCGCTGGGTCGTACAGGCCGATGCCCATATTGCCGCCCAGCCAGAGCGTGCCGTCCGGTCCGTTTTCCAGGCTCAGCAAGGCATTGCTGGCACGGCCATGGCGCCCGTCCAGGCGGTAGGGCAGGTGGCGTGTGAAGCCGCTGCTGCTCAGGTTGACCAAGGCAATGCCATCGGTGAACGAGGCGATCCACAGCATGCCGCCGCGGTCCTGCAGCATGGAGCGCAGGTTGTCGCCGGGCAGGGAATACGGGTCGTCGCTGTTGTGGCCGTACTGGTCGAAACGCCCGGCGGCGGCGTCCCAGCGCAGCAGGCCGGCCGACAGGGTGGTGGCCCACAGGGTACCGTCGCGGTCGAAGTACAGGCTGGTGACCCGGCTGTCCGGCGAGGCCACGGCGGTGCGCGTTTCCCATGGCTGGCGGCTGTCCCAGCGCAGCACGCCGGCTTCGGTGCCGATCCACAGCACGCCCTGCTGGTCGAAGCGCAGGGCGCGCACGATGTTCGGGCGGGCGTTCGGGTCCTGGCCCTTGTCCACGCGGCGGTGTTCGAACGCCGTGGCGCCGGGCGGCAGGTAGTCCAGGCCGCCCGGCCAGGTGGCGGCCCATACGCCGCCCCTGGCATCCACGGCCAGCGCATTCAGGTCGTTGCTGGCCAGGCTGGACGGGCGGGCGGGGTCGTGCACGTACTGGACGAAGGCGCCGCTGGACGGGTTGAAATGCTGCAGGCCGCCCCAGGTCGCCAGCCACATGCCATCCTGGCCGTCCGCTACGATGGCCTTGATATTGCGGCCGTTGTTTGGCACCTTGGGCGGGACGAAGGTGGTGAAATCGTTGCTTTCCCGGTTGAAGCGCGCCAGGCCGTCCTGGGTGCCGGCCCACAGGCGGCCCCGCTGGTCTTCGAACAGCGCCGCCACCCGGTCGTGCGGCAGCTTGCGCGGATCGCCCGCCTTGCTGCGGTATTTGCTGGCATGATAGCCGTCGTAGCGGTAGAGTCCATTGGACTGGGTGCCGATCCACATGAAGCCGTGCCGGTCCTGTAGCAGCGACAACATGGACGGCTCTTCATTGCCCAGCGGGCCGAGCTTGCGAAAACGCAGCGACGGCGCGACGGCCTGGGCGGCGGCGCACAGCAGGCTGCATGCCAGGACCAGCAGCAACATGATGCGGCCTGGGGGCCAGCCGCGGGCGTCGGTATCATTCATTGAGTGCGATTATAGCTGCCAACTCAGCAATAATTGAGGGGCGCGCGCCCATTCCGACCGTCTGGCGGCCGATATCGGGTATCATGCGGGGTTGGCCGCCGTTAACTTAAGAATTGTATGTCTGACATTGAGAACACCCCTGTGCAAGTAAAGTTCGCCGATTTCGGCCTGGCGCCGGAAATCCTGCGCGCACTGACCGACCAGGGCTATGTGCACCCTACGCCGATCCAGGCGGAAGCGATCCCGATCCTGTTGCAGGGACGCGACGTCATGGGCGCGGCCCAGACCGGCACTGGCAAGACAGCCGGCTTTTCCCTGCCCATCATCCAGCTGCTGCTGGCCCATGCGAACACGTCGATGAGCCCGGCGCGCCACCCGGTGCGCGCCCTGGTGCTGGCCCCGACCCGCGAGCTGGCGGTGCAGGTGGCGGAAAACGTGGCGGCCTATTGCAAGCACACCCCGCTGCGCTCGACCGTCGTCTTCGGCGGCATGGACATGAAGCCGCAGACGGAAAAGCTGCGCAGCGGGGTGGAAATCGTCATCGCCACCCCGGGCCGCCTGCTGGACCACGTGGAGCAAAAGAATATTTCGCTGGGCCAGGTGCAAATGCTGGTCATGGACGAAGCCGACCGCATGCTGGACATGGGCTTCCTGCCCGACCTGCAGCGCATCATCAACCTGCTGCCGAAGAAGCGCCAGAACCTGATGTTCTCGGCCACCTTCTCGCCGGAGATCAAGAAGCTCGCTGGCAGCTTCCTGACCGACCCGATCACGATCGAAGTGGCGCGTTCCAACGCCACCGCCGAAAAAGTGACCCAGGTGGTGTACAAGGTCGGCGAAGAGCACAAGCGCGACGCCGTCGCCCACATCCTGCGCCAGCGCCAGCTGAAGCAGGTGATCGTGTTCTCCAACACCAAGATCGGCGCCTCGCGCCTGGCGCGCGGCCTGGTGACCGAGGGCATGAAGGCGGCCGCCATCCACGGCGACAAGACGCAGCAGGAACGCATGGCGGCGCTGGACGCCTTCAAAAAGGGCGAGATTGAAGTGCTGGTGGCCACCGATGTGGCGGCGCGCGGCCTGGACATCTCCGACCTGCCGGCCGTGATCAACTTCGACCTGCCGTACAACGCGGAAGACTATGTGCACCGCATCGGCCGCACCGGCCGCGCCGGCGCTTCCGGCGATGCGATCTCGATCTACTCGGACAAGGATGAACGCCTGCTGGCCGACATCGAAAAGCTGATCAAGCAGACCGTCCCGCGCAGCACCCTGGAAGGCTTCGTGCCGGGCGGCTTCCGCAGCGACGAGCGCCATGGCGACCGCCGCCGCGACCGCACCCAGGCCGACCGCTCGGCGCCGCGCGGCCCTGAGCGCCGCGACGGCGCCCGCGGCGACGGACCGCCGCAGCCGCGCCGCGAGAAGGTCGACCCATGGTTCCTGAAACCATATGAGCCGACCCGCAACAACGGTACGCTGGCTGCTGCCGCGCCGGCGGCTCCGGCCAAGCCGAAGCAGAAGGTTGCCGCCTTGCTGGGCGGCTTGCCGAAAGGCTGAGAAACAAAAAAGGCCCGTTGATCAACGGGCCTTTTTTATATCGCTTGCTTGGCTTAGTGCTTGCCGAAGCAGGCTGGGCATGAGACGCCCGGCACGTATTCCGGCGCCAGCTGCTGGCGCGGCGTGACCACGGCACGGCAGGCGAAGCATTGCTTGGTCTCGGTCGGCTCCAGCTGCGGGTTCAGCGCGGTGCGGTAGTCGAACACGAAGCAGTCGCCGGTATAGTGGGCGCCGCCCACTTCCTCGAAATACTTCAGGATGCCGCCTTCCAGCTGGTACACATTGTCGTAGCCGATGTTCTGCATGTGGATCGCAGCTTTCTCGCAGCGGATGCCGCCGGTGCAGAAGGTCACCACGGTCTTGCCTTCGAAGTCGGCCTTGTGCTTCTCGATCACTTCCGGGAATTCGGTGAATTTGGTCAGGCGGTAGTCGACCGTGTTGTTGAAGGTGCCCACGTCCACTTCGTAATCGTTGCGGGTCTCGACCATCACGACCGGCTTGCCGTTGTCGTCGTGGCCCTGGTCCAGCCAGCGCTTCAGGTCCTTGGCCTTCACATGCGGTGCGCGGCCTTCTTCCGGACGGATCAGCGGGTGGCGCATGGTGATGATTTCCTTCTTGATGCGCACCAGCATGCGGCGGTGCGATTGCTCGGCCGACAAGCTTTCCTTCACTTCCAGATCGGCCAGGCGGGCGTCGCTGCGCACCCAGGCCAGGTATTCGTCGATATGGGCGCGGGTGCCGGACAGGAACATATTGATGCCTTCCGGGGTCAGCAGGACGGTGCCTTTCAGGCCCAGGCGCGCGCAGATCGCCTGGTATTGCGGGCGCAATTCGTCCAGCTGGTCGAGCGTGATGAATTTGTAGGCCGCAATGTTGACGTAAACGGCGGGTGCCGCGCCGGGCGTCGCAGGCGCGTTTTCAATGGTTGCTTGCATGGGATTGGTAATCGATGGAATCCGGAACAGCCGACATTATAGCCGCTCTCGGCCGCATGCTCAAATATTGGGCACCCGGCCGATCTTTCGCAGTGGGACTTGCCCGCGCGCAGCCTGCCCGGCGGTACCCTTGTCAGCGCTTACTTCTGTGCCAGTACCCAGCGCACCAGCTGATGCGCTTCAGCATCGGTCACCTGGTTGGGCGGCATCGGCACGGCCCCCCACACCCCGGAACCGCCCTGCAGTACTTTGAGGATCAGTTTATCCTCGGCACCTTTGTCATTTTTGTATTTGGCGGCGACATCCTTGAATGACGGGCCGACCAGCTTTTTCGCCATGGTATGGCAGGCGAAGCAGCTCTTCGACTTGGCCAGCTGCTCGGTGTCGTCCGCATGGGCGGCCAGCGAGGCGGACATCAGCAGGGCAGCAATTGCAATTTTCATCATGGGCTCCAAGGGCGATGGGTAAGGTGATTCTAGCCTTGCCAGAGGCAAATAGCGGCCTGATTTGTAAGCAATTATGGCGCGCCCGCGGTGGAATGGGGCAACAGGCAAGTTAACAGGCAAGTTATTTCGGCAGAACCGGCGTCCCGGCGCGCGCCGGCCCGGCTTGCGGGGTAGGAGCTAGGGTCGCTCAGGCGTTAAAATACGGGGATATTCGACTTATCCCTCCCGCCGCCCCATGAGCATTGAAACCATCGACCAGCCAGTAGACGCCGCCCCGCCCGCAGCCCCTGCCGGACCGCAATTCGTCCACCTGCGCGTGCACACGGAATACTCGATTGTCGACGGCCTGGTGCGCATCGATGACATGATCAAGGCGGCGGTCAAGGACAAGCAGGGCGCCCTGGCCGTGACCGACCTGGCGAATATGTTCGCCATGGTGCGCTTCTACAAAGCGGCGCGCGGCAAAGGCATCAAGCCCCTTGTCGGCGTCGACGTCTGGGTCAGCAACGACGACAACCGCGACAGGCCGCACCGCCTGATGCTGTTCGCGAAGAACCGCATGGGCTACCTGCAGCTGTGCGAATTGCTGTCCGAAGCCTGGCTGAACAACCAGTACAAGGGCCGCGCCGAAATCCGTACCGAATGGCTGCGCGACCTGGCCAGCAAGGACTACCCGCTGCTGCCCGGCGAGAGCGGCGCCCATGCCCTGATCGCCCTGTCCGGCGCCCACTTCGGCGATATCGGCCAGGCGATCGAGAACGGCAACCTGGAGCTGGCCGAGGCCAATGCCCGCAAGTGGGCCGCGATTTTCCCGGACGGCCATTTCTACGTCGAGATCCAGCGCGCCGGCCAGGCCAACCAGGAAGCGCAGGTGCGCCAGTCGCTCGCCATCGCGGCCAGGCTCGGCCTGCCGGTGGTGGCGACCCACCCGGTGCAGTTCCTGTCGCAGCAAGAGTTCATCGCCCATGAGGCGCGCGTCTGTATCGCCGAGGGCGAGATGCTGGCCAATGCCAAGCGCGTCAAGCGCTTCAATGAGCAGATGCGCTTCCTGACGCAGGCCGAAATGGCGGAACTGTTCCACGACTTGCCGGCCGCGCTGCAAAACTCGGTGGAAATCGCCAAGCGCTGCAATGTGGTGCTCACGCTGGGCAAGCCGCAGCTGCCGAATTTCCCGACGCCGGGCATGTCGATCGACGAATTCCTGGTGTCCGAGACCCAGAAGGGCCTGGAAGAGCGTTTGCTCCAGCTGTTCCCGGATCCGGAAAAACGCGAGAAGGAACGCCCGCGCTACGAGGCGCGCCTGAAGTTCGAGAACGACACCATCATCAAGATGAAGTTCCCGGGCTACTTCCTGATCGTTGCGGAGTTTATCCAGTGGGGCAAGAACAACGGCGTGCCGATCGGTCCGGGCCGCGGCTCCGGCGCCGGCTCCCTGGTGGCGTATGCGCTGAAGATCACCGACCTGGACCCGCTGAAATACAACCTGCTGTTCGAACGATTCCTGAATCCGGAACGCGTATCGATGCCCGACTTCGACATCGACTTCTGCCAGGAAAAGCGCGAACTGGTGATCCAGCACGTGAAGGATTTGTACGGCCGCGAGGCGGTGTCGCAGATCGCCACCTTCGGTACCATGGCGGCGAAAGGCGCGATCCGCGACGTGGGCCGCGTGATGGACTTCGGCTACAACTTCTGCGACGGCGTATCCAAGCTGATCCCCTTCAAGCCGGGCAAGCAGGTCTCGATTGCCGAGGCGATCGAGGAAGAACCGCTGCTCAAGGAGCGCCAGGAAAACGAGGAAGAGGTGCGCCAGCTGCTCGATCTGGCGCAGCAGGTGGAAGGCATCACCCGCAATATCGGCATGCACGCCGGCGGCGTGCTGATCGCGCCGGGCAAGCTGACCGACTTCTGTCCGCTGTACACCCAGGGCGGCGACGCCGGTGTGGTGTCGCAGTACGACAAGGACGACGTGGAAGCCGTCGGCCTGGTCAAGTTCGACTTTTTGGGCCTGACCACGCTGACCATCCTGGACCGCGCCGTCAACTACATCAAGGACCTCGATCCGGAAGGCGCGGCAGACTTCGACCTGGCCAAGCTGCCGCTGAACGACCGTCCGACGTACGAGCTGCTGACCAAGGCCAAAACCGTCGCCGTATTCCAGCTTGAATCGCGCGGCATGCAGGGCATGCTGAAGGACGCGCGCCCCGACCGCTTCGAAGACATTATCGCGCTGGTGGCGCTGTACCGCCCGGGCCCGATGGACCTGATCCCGGACTTCTGCAAACGTAAGCACGGCGAGAAATTCGACTATCCGGATCCGCGCACCGAAGGCATCCTGTCCGAAACCTACGGCATCATGGTTTACCAGGAACAGGTGATGCAGATGGCGCAGATCATCGGCGGCTACTCGCTGGGCGGCGCGGACATGCTGCGCCGTGCCATGGGTAAGAAAAAAGCCGAAGAAATGGCGGAGCACCGCGAGATCTTCCGCAAGGGCGCGCAGGAAGGCGGCCTGACGGTCGAAAAAGCCGACGAGATCTTCGACTTGATGGAGAAGTTCGCGGGCTACGGCTTCAACAAGTCGCACGCGGCCGCGTATGCGCTGCTGTCCTACCACACGGCCTACCTGAAGCATCACCACACCGCAGCGTTCATGGCAGCCAATATGTCGCTGGCCATGGACGACACCGAGAAGGTCAAGATCCTGGTCGAGGACTCGATCGACGTGTGCGGCCTGACCATCCTGCCGCCGGACGTGAACCAGTCGTCCTACCGCTTCCGTCCGGACGGCGAGCCGGGCAAGAAGGCCACCAAGATCCGCTACGGCATGGGCGGCGTGAAGGGCGCCGGCCAGAACGCGATCGAAGCCATCATCGCCGCGCGCGAAGCGGGCGGGCCGTTCACCAGCCTGTTCGACTTCTGCAAGCGCGTCGACAAGAAGCAGATGAACCGCCGCACGGTGGAAGCCTTGATCCGCGCCGGCGCCTTCGACTGCTTCGGCGTCGACCGCGCGGTGCTGTTCGCCTCGGTCAGCTTCGCCATGGAATACGCCGACCAGGAAGCCAAGTCGGCCAACCAGGTCAGCCTGTTCGGCGGCGAGGATTCCGACCTGGTGGCGCCGCCCGACTACGTGGCCGCCACCGCCTGGACCGACCGCGAGAAGCTGGCCGAAGAAAAGATCGCGCTCGGCTTCTACCTGTCCGGCCACATGTTCGATTCCTACCAGCAGGAAGCGCGCCGCTTCGCGCGCACCAAGCTGTCCGAACTGGAGCCCTCGCGCGAGCCGCGCATGATGTGCGGTGTGATTTCCGGCATCCGCACCCAGATGACGCAGCGCGGCAAGCTATTGATCGTCACGCTGGACGACAAGACTGCCGTGGTCGAAGTCACCGTGTACAACGAAGTCTTCGAGCCGAACAAGCATATGTTCAAGGACGACGAATTCCTGTGCGTGACGGGCAAGGTGTCGGAAGACCGCTTCTCCGGCGGCCTGCGCATTTCGGCGGAGAAGGTGTACAACATCACCGCTGCGCGCATCCAGTTCGGCCGCCAGATCGGGCTGGCGCTGCCGAAGGCGGTGCCGTCGGCCAGGCTGGCCGAAGTGCTCGGCCCGCACCGCGACGAATATGGTTTGCCGGTGTCGATGCGGGTCAAGCCGCAAGGCATCGACTGCGTGCTGCAGCTGGGCGACGAATGGCGCGTGGCGCCCTCCGACGCCTTGAAGACCGCCCTGGAGCAGGGCTTGGGCGCGCAGGAAGTGGTGATCGAATATTGAAGGTGAACTGTCGCGTATCGTGCGGCACAGTTGACAATATTTCAAGATAATCGTGGGGCGCCGCCGGCCTTTCTGCCGCGCGGTGACTACCGATTATGCTATTTAACTCATTCAGTTTCCTGTTGGGTTTTTTGCCGGCCGCCCTGATCGCTTATTTTGTGCTGGCGCGCCGCCATCCCTCCTGGGGCATTGCCTGGCTGGCGCTGGCGTCCTTCGTGTTCTACGGCTGGTGGGATGTGCGCTACGTGCCGCTGCTATTGGCTTCCGCCACCGGCAATTACGCCTGTTCGCTGGCGATCCGGCATGCGCAAGGCAAGGCGCGCCGGCGCTGGCTGGCCGGCGCGGTGGCGGCTAACCTTCTGCTGCTGGGCTACTACAAATACGCCAACTTCTTCTACACCAGCCTGACCGGCCAGCATGCCGAGGTGCTGCAAGTCGTGCTGCCGATCGGCATCTCGTTCTTCACCTTTACGCAGATCGCCTTTCTGGTCGACAGCGCGCGCGGCTTCGTGCAGGAAGGGCGCTTCATCCACTACCTGCTGTTCGTCAGTTATTTCCCGCACCTGGTGGCAGGGCCTGTGCTGCACCACAAGGAAATGATGCCGCAGTTCGCCGACCCGAAGAATGCCGTGCCGCGCGCCGATAATTTCTCGGTCGGCGGCACCATCTTCATCATTGGCCTGGCCAAGAAAATGCTGCTGGCCGACTCCCTGGCGCCGTATGCCAACGCGCTCTTTGCCGCGCCCGGCGCGCCGACGCTGCTGGTGGCCTGGGGCGGGGTGCTGGCGTACGCCTTCCAGCTGTATTTTGATTTTTCCGGCTATTCGGATATGGCGATCGGCCTGTCGCGCATGTTCGGCATCAACCTGCCGCTGAATTTCAATTCGCCCTACAAGGCAGCCAATATCATTGAATTCTGGCGCCGCTGGCATATGACCTTGTCGCGCTTCCTGCGCGACTACCTGTACATCCCGCTGGGCGGCAACCGCCACGGCGCCTGGCGCGCCCGGTTGAATCTGATGATCACCATGGTGCTGGGCGGCCTGTGGCACGGGGCCAGCTGGAATTTCGTGCTGTGGGGCGCGCTGCACGGCGCCTACCTGGTGCTCGCCCGCGCCTGGCAGGCACTGGCCGGGCGCCTGGGCTGGCGCGGCGGCAATGCCGGGCGTCTGGCCGGCTGGGCGCTGACCTTTGCCGCCGTGCTGCTGGCCTGGGTCTTCTTCCGCGCGGCGGACCTGCCGTCGGCGCTGCGCATCGTCGCCGGCATGGCCGGGCAGCACGGCGTCGCGCTGCCCGATGCCGTCGGCAGCCGCCTGGGCGCCCTGGGCCAGTGGCTGCTGCAGCATGGCGTCGGCTGGTCCCTGGGCGGCGGCGCGCAATTCATCGAGACCTGGAGCTGGGTGGCCGCCGCCGGCCTGGTGGCATTCTGCGCGCCCAACACGCAGCAAATCATGCACCGCTTCGCACCCGCGCTGGACCATGACGGCCTGGCGCCACCGGCGCGCCTGGCATGGGTGCCGGTGCAAAGCCATGCGCTGATGACCGGCATGCTGGCGGTGCTCTGCCTGCTGGCCTTGGCGCGCCCCAGCGAATTCCTTTACTTCCAGTTCTGACCATGGCGCGCCATCCCTATCGTCGCTACCTGCTGAGCCTGGCCAGCGCCATGCTGGCGGGCATCCTCCTGGTGGTGGCCACCGTGCTGGTGGCCGACCCCTATGGCTTGTACGGCATGCTGCGGCGGCCGGGCCTGAATGCCGACAAGCCTTCGCCCAAGCGCTTTCGCAATGAGATCAAGCTGGCCGGCGCGCGGCGCGTCGCCGCCACCCAGTTCCTGCTGGGCAATTCGCGCGTGGAAGTCGGCTTCGACCCGGACAGCCCGCAACTGGGCGGCGGCGCCTATAACCTGGGCCTGGCAGGCACCGGCACCATGGTCGCCGCCGGCCAATTGCAGTACTTGCGCCAGTCGGGCGTGCGGCCCGCGCGCGTCATTGCCGGCATCGATTTCCATGATGCCTTGCTGCGGCCGGGCCAGCGCAGCGTGCGCGAGCAGCCGATCATGCCGGCCGCCGGCTGGGCATGGCGCTTCGAAAGCCTGTTTTCCCTGGGCGCGCTGCGCGATGCGGCGGCCACCTTTGCCATGCAGGGCGACCGCGAGGCGGAAAGCATGACCGGGCGCGGCCTCAATCCCCTGCGCCAGTACGAAACTTTCGCGCGCCACGACGGCTACTACAAGATCTTCCGCCAGCGGGCCGAGGAAAGCGCCGCCGCGCTGGTGGCCAAGGCGGCCGGCAAGCTGGACCGCGAGGGCGTGCAGGACGAACTGCGCGCCTTGCTGGACGCCGCGGCGAACGGCAATCCGGGCGTCGACCTGCATTTGATGGTGTACGCTTACCATGCGCAGATGCTGGCGCTGTACGAGGCGAGCGGGCTGTGGCCGCGCTTCGAGGAATGGAAGACCTTGCTGCTGCAGGAAGTGGAGGCCGCGCGCGCCCGTTACCCGCAGGCGCGCATCGTGGTGCATGATTTCAGCGGCTTCGGCGACTATAATTGCGAAGCCATCCCCGGGCCGGGCGAGCAGGGCGCCACGCGCTGGTATTGGGAGGCGGGCCACCAGAAGCCGGCCCTGGGGGAGGAGATGATGCGGCGCATGCTGGGCGGGGCGCCGGCCGACGGCTTCGGCATGGCGCTGACCTTGCAGAATCTGGAACAGGACCGCCGCCGCATTGCCACCGAACGCCGCCGCTGCATGGCGGCGCAGCCGGCGCTGTTCGCCGAGGCTCGGCAGCTGGTCGCGCAGGCGGCGCGGCGCCAGTAAAACAGGAAGCATGATATGGAAATGAAGCGCATCAATGCAGGCAAGCTGCGCGCCATCGGCTACGACGAGCGCGCCAGAATGCTGCGCGTCGAATTGGACGACGGCAGCGCCATCGACTATGACGGCGTGGGGCGCGATATCTGGCAGCGCCTGTCCACCACGGGCAGCGCGTGGAGCTTCTACCGCGACAATATCGAGGAAGAATTCACCGGCCGCAAGGGGCGCGCCAAGCCGCAGGCCGGCACCCGCCCCGCCGGCCTGGACGAGCTGTTCGGCGATTGATTCTGCCAGCCGACAAGCTTACATGTCTTTCAGCCCGGTGATGGCGTAGCCTTTGCTGCCCATTTGCTGGGTCAGCCGGTCAATGTGGTAGGCGGGCAGGCCTTGCACATCGTCGTCGACTTCCAGCGATTGCTCGGCTGGCAACCAGTCGGTATTGATGGCTTCCTGCGGGATGGGTTTGCCCTCTGGTACGGCGAGGTATGAAAAAATGCCGTCATGTTCGGCACGACGATAGATATCCAGGCGCATCTTCATCTCCCTTCAACTAGTCCTACGCACAGGCTGGCGTAACGCTTTGATTCTACTCCGCTTGCATGGCGCTGGCCATGCAAGTTTAGCGGCTCAGGGAGCGCAGTACCTCATAATTGATCTGGGTCATCAATTCGTGGCGGCGGCGCACTTCGGCCCGTTTCTTTGACGGAACTTCTTCCAGATCCGGCTCCTGCAGCGGCGCACAGGCCATTTGCCAGTCGCCATCGGCGCGCTGGTCGGCGCCCAGTTCCTGCCACAGGCTGTCATAGTCCGCCTTGACTTTGCCCTTGCGCAGCGACTTGCCGCAGACTGTGCGGTTCAAGTTACCAACCAGAACCAGGTGGTGGCAGCCGCGCGCATGGCCCAGCTGGCTTGCCAGGCGCACCAGCAGGTTTTTGGGGCGCAGGCCGTGCAGGTCGCGTGTCGCTTCGCGCGCCAGGTCCAGCCCGGCGCCGCATTGCGGACCTTGCACGCAGCCGATGCCGACCTGGCGCAAGTCGCCTTCCTGGACAAAGGAGAAGGCCAGCGAATACACCAGGCTTCCCTGGCACATCAGCTGCAGCACCAGTTCGCCTTCGCGCTCCATGGGGACGACGGCGCGCAGTTCGATGGTATAGTGGGCGCCCGATTTTCCCGTAAAGCTAGCGAGCTGCAAGCCGTCGCGTGCCGCCTTGACCACGGCATCGCCCAAGCCCTGCTGGACGATAAAGCGGTAGTGGTCGCCCAGTGCGGCCAGGCGGCGCCGGCGGCACAGGCGTTTGCTGAGCCAGGGGCGGTAAATCTTGTGGATCAGGCGCGGCTGTGCCGAAGCCAGTTCGCGCAAGGCCGGGTGGGAGTTGAGTAATTCCAGCCAGCCGCGGGTCAGGCGGGGGGCCGTGATGGCGCGTGCATGCAATTTCACGGCAGCGGTCATCCGGGACAGGGTCGACTTCGGTTCCAGGCCGGAACGCAGTGTAATTGCGCGCAGATACATTGGCTTATTTCTTTGAAACAGTACGTTACAATCTGACCATCGTAAATGGCCTGAATTGCCACTGCAATACTGTAATTTTACTTACGTGTTTCACTTATTACTTTCCCTAAGTCAACATATGTTTCGCCTGGGCTTAATTTAATAGTAAACAAATTAGATACGTTAAACACTTAGTTGTGTTTTTTTCTTATGCGTTTTGCATTTTTGCTGCCGGCCGCCGGCTTCATCGCCGCCTACCTCCTCTTCGACTGGGTCAGCTATGTCGAACCGCTGCTCGGCCTGAATATCACGCCCTGGAATCCGGACACCGCCCTGGGCCTGGTGTTCTGGCTGGTCTATGGCAGGCGCGCGGCCCTGCCGTGGTTCGCCGCGCTGGTGGCGGGCGATGTGCTGGTGCGCGGCATGCCGGGCGGCATGGCGGGCACCCTGCTGAGCGCCGCCTGGCTCACCTGCGGCTATGGCCTGCTGGGCGAAGCGCTGCGGCGCGTCCTGGGCGGCGAAGCGGTCTTCAGTTCGCGCGGCGGTTTCTACCGCTGGCTGCTGATGGTGGCGGCTGGCACCTTGCTCAATGCCGTGGTCCATATCAGCCTGCTGGCCTGGCTGGGCATGGTGCCGTGGAGCGCATGGCTGCGCGCCGCCTGGCGCTTCGGCTTCGGCGACATGGTGGGCGTGGTGGTCAGCATGCCGCTGCTGTGGAAGCTGGCCGACCCGCAGGCCAGGGCGCAGTTGCGCGAGGCCGCCTGGCAGCCGGAGACGCTGGGCTACCTGGCCCTGGCGACCTGCGTGCTGTGGGCGGTGTTCGGCTATATCGTGACCGCCGAATTCAAGCACTTCTATTTCCTGTTCCTGCCGCTGATCTGGGCCGCCTCGCGCCAGGGCGTGAATGGCGCCGCGCTGGTGGTGTTCGTGCTGCAGCTGGCGATCGTGACCCTGATCCGCATCAACCATGCCAACAACATCACCGTCTCCGAGCTGCAGATGCTCGACGCGGTGCTGGCGCTGGTGGGCTTTTTCATCGGCATCGTGGTCGACGAGCGGCGCCGGGTGGCGGAGGAGCTCAAACAGACCTTGCGCCTGGCGGCCGCCGGCGAAATGGCGGCAGCGCTGGCGCATGAACTGAACCAGCCGATGACGGCGCTGGCCGTGTACGGCAAGGCTTGCGAGCACCTGCTGGCGCGCGGCGAGGCCGGCGACCTGCTGAAAAACGCGATCGGCCAGATGATCAACGAATCGGCGCGCGCGGCCGACGTGGTGCGCCGCCTGCGCGACTTCTTCCGCACCGGCGCCATGCAGCTGGAGACCGTCGGTGCTTCGGCCCTGTTGGCGGGCATCGTGCAGCAGTTCCGGCCGCAGTTCGCCGAGCACGCGGTGCAGCTCACGGTGTCGGATGTGGCGCCGCTGTCGGTGCAGGTCGACCGCCTGCAAATCGAGCTGGTGCTGCGCAACCTCTTGGCCAATGCCCTGGACGCGGTGCGCATGCGCCCGGCCGGCCAGCGCAGCATCGCCGTGACGGCGGAGAATATCGGCGGCAAGCTGCGCTTCACGGTGGAGGACAGCGGCAGCGGCCTGACGCAGGAGGCGGCGGGGCGCCTGTTCGAGCCCTTCGTCTCGACCAAGGCCACCGGCATGGGGCTGGGCCTGGTGCTGAGCCGCTCCATCGTGGAGGCCCACGGCGGAACTTTATGGGCTGAAGTTGCCGCCCACGGCATCTTTCGATTTATACTGCCGGCGCTGGACTCTGGAGAATAGCTTTGTCAAACCTTACCGTATTCATCGTCGACGACGATCCTTCGCTGCGCGACGCGCTCGGCCTGTTGCTTGGCGTGCGCGGCTACCGTACCGCTGTTTTCGCTAGCGGCGAAGCGTTCCTGCAGGCCTGGCAGGCCGAGTGGTGCGGCTGCCTGGTGGCCGATATCCGCATGTCCGGCATGGACGGCCTGACCCTGCAGCGCAAGCTCAATGAAATGGGCTGCCTGCTGCCGGTGATTATCGTCACCGGCCACGGCGACGTGAGTTCGGCGCGCGAAGCCTTCAAGGCGCGCGCCGTCGATTTCCTGGAAAAGCCGTTCGACGACGACAAGCTGATTGCCGCCATCGAGGAAGCGTTCTCGATGCAGCAGCGCCAGCGCCAGGACCGCGACCGCCGCAACCAGCGCGACCAGCTGCTGGCCGAACTGACGCCGCGCGAGCGGGAAGTGTTCGAACTGGTGGTGATGGGGCGCCACAACCGCGAAATCGCGCCCCAGCTCAATATCAGCGTGCGCACGGTGGAAGTGCACAAGGCCCGCCTGATGGCCAAGCTGGGCGTGGATAATGTGGCCGACCTGGTGCGCGTGGCGCTGCGCGATTGACAGGCCGTTTCAAAATGGCCATGGCGTTGTTGCAGCTCCTTGCCGTGCAGGCGCACTGCCTTCGTCGCTGCGCCTAGCCACGCCCATTTTGAAACAGCCTCTAAGGCTTAAGCGGCGCTGCGGCGCAGGGTGCGCCAGCCGAGTACCACGTCGCGCACCTGCTGCGGCGTGATGGCCGCCATGCAGCGGCAGAGCGCCTTGTCCTGGCAGCTGCCGCAAGCCTGCGGCGCGCACAGGTTCACCGCGTGGGCGCCCAGCGCCCCCCAGCGCGCGATATCAATCGGCTTGATCGGCGGGAACAGGCCCAGGGTGTTGCGGCCCAGCGCCGCCGCCAGGTGCAGCGGACCCGTGCCGCTGGCCACCAGGCCGTCGGCGCGGCCGATCAGGGACAACAGCTCGCGCAAGTCAAGCTTGCCGCACACATTGTTCACATGGGGCAGCGCCAGCAGATCCGGCGCCTGCTGTGCCAGCAGCTCGCCTTCGGCGGCGCTGCCGGTCAGCCAGATGGTCACATCGCCTGCAGCCTGCAGCAGACGGGCCAGCGCGGTGAAGTGCTCCAGCGGCCATTCGCGGCCGTTGCCGTTCGACTTGGTGTGCAGTACCAGATGATAGCCCTGCTCGCCCAGCAGCGCATCGACCTTGGCGCTGGCCGGCGCCTGCAGGCCGTATTGCGGCCACACTTCTTGCAGCGGCGGGATTGCCGTCAGGCCCAGCGGGCGCAGCAGTTCGAAATTCAGCTGGGCTTCGTGCAGGGACGACTTCACGCGGCTGAAGCGGACCAGCCGGTTGCAGGTCAACCAATGGTAAAAGCGGTGGCTGGTGCCGATGCGGCGCGCGATGCCGGCGCGCCAGGCGGCCATGGCGATACGGCGCACCGGGAAGGCCAGCAGCACGGTGTCGTAGCCGGCCGCGCGGAAATGGCGCGCCAGGTCGGGCAGCTCTTCCACCGCCAGCACTGCATCGACATGCTGGCACTGGCCCACGGTATGGGCGGCATAGCCGCGCACCAGGAAGGTGATATGCACGCCCGGGTAGCGTTGCTTGAGCCAGCCCGCGATCGGCAGGGTCAGCACCACGTCGCCGATATTGTCGGTGCGCGTGACCAGGATGCGGCGCGGCGCCTGGCTGGCGCCGCGCGTCATGAACAGGCACATGCCGGCCAGGCTGCACGCCATGGTGACATAGAACAGCTTGGGCGCCATCAGCCAGAACATCACGTCGGTCAATCCAAAGCCGATGAAGCACAGCACCATCACCAGGCCGGCCAGGGCCAGCGGGCGCTGGCCGTTGTCGGCCGCGTTCAGCATATTGCGGAAGAACAGCAGCGGCGCCACGTACATGGCGATCAGCAGGCTGAAATCGAGCAGGCCGCCGGTGGCCAGGAAATGCAGCATATCGTTATGGCTGCTGCTGTAGCCCAGCGCGGGCGATGGCTGCAGCATGCCTTTGGCCGCCAGCACCTGCAGCGCAACGTCGAAGTCGTCGCGCCCGACGCCCAGCCAGGGGTGTTCCATGAACATCAGCCAGGATGCCTTCCACAGTTCCAGGCGGATGCCGACCGAGGTGGTGGCGTCGCCGCGGCTGAAGTAGCCCTGGATGTCGGAAACGCCTTCGGCCAGGCGCTGCGCCACGCCCGTTGCCGGCACCAGGTAGGCCAGCACGCACAGCAGGGCGGCCAGCGCCAGCGCCACCAGCATGCGCTGGCCGTGCATCTTGTAGCCGTTGCGCGTCAGCGGCACGGCGGCCAGCAGCATGGCCAGCCATCCGCCGCGCGAGCCGGACAGGGCCGAGGCCAGCAGCCCGGCCAGCAGCGCCAGCGCCGGCAGGTAGCGCAAGCCAGGCGCCGTATTCAGGCTGCAAATGGCCATCATGCCCATGGCCAGGGCCAGGTCGCCGAAGGTGATCGCATGGTGGGTGAAGCCTTCGGCGCGCGCCATGCCCCAGGCATGGGTTTGCAGCACGGCCAGCGCGGCGGCGGCGATGGTGCCGTAGCACAGGCCAAGCCAGAAATAGCGCGCCTGCGGCTTCAGGTAATAGAACACGCCGATGCAGGCCAGGCCGAACAGCATGCGCGAGGGGCCGTCCAGCGTGCGCAGCGGCTGGTGGTCGGTGAACATGCGCAGCAGCGAAAAGAGAAAGAAAGCGCCAAATGCCAGCACCAGCGGGCGCACCGCGTGCCAGTTGTCGCGATAGCAAGTGGAGACGCCGTCGCGGAAATGCCAGGCAAACAACAACAGGGCGACGGCCTGGATCGCGCCGATGCCGAACGGGGTCGTCAAGGCGAGCGCCGGCAGGGCAAAAACCAGGAAGGTGGCGTGCAGTCGTGTTTTGGCGGGCGTTAAATCGTGTGTTTCCAGCATGAGACTGCGCTATCGAAGAAGCCGAAAAATGGCCGATTATAACAGTCGGGGCTGTGCGGCCCGGCGCCAGCAGTGTGTTGTTGCCGTAGCGGCAATCGGTAATAATGCTCGGCTACAGGAATTGGAAAAATGGACATCATGACCCCGCATTCGGCCCGTACGCTGGTGATTTCGCCCAATTGGATCGGCGACGCCGTCATGGCGCAGCCGCTGTTGCAGCTGCTGAAGGCGGCCAACCCGGAGCGCCCGATCGACGTGCTGGCGCCGCCGGCCGTCTCGCCGGTCTGGCGCCAGATGGCGGAAGTGGCCGAGGTGCTGGAAACGCCGTTCCGCCACGGTGCGCTGCAGCTAAAAGAACGCTGGCGCTATGCGCGCCTGTTGCGCCAGCGCGGCTACGCCGATGCCTACATTCTGCCCAACACTCTGAAGTACGCCCTGATCCCTTGGCTGGCCGGCATTGCGCGCCGCGTGGGCTACAAAGGCGAAAGCCGCTATGGCCTGATCAACGTCATGCACCATGACGACGTGCCGCCGCGCCCGATGGTGCCGTTCTACGCGGCGCTGGCCGGCGCGCCGCATGCGCCACTGCGCAGCGCCCTGCCCAAGCCGCGCTTGGCCGCCAGCGACGCGCAAGTGGCGGCATCCTGCGCCAAGACCGGCCTCGATCCGGCGCGCCCGCTGGTGGTGTTCGCACCGGGCGCCGAATTTGGCGGCGCCAAGCGCTGGCCGCCGGCCCATTTCGGCCAGCTGGCGCGGCATATCCTGGCGCGCGACCCGCAAGCCCAGGTCGCGCTGCTCGGTTCGCCGAAGGACGGCCCCTCCTGCGCGGAGGTGATGGCCGCCGCCGGCGCCCCGGCCGGACTGGTCAGCCTGGCGGGCAAGACCAGCCTGGCCGATGCGATCGCGCTGATCGCGCGCGCCGCGGCGGTGGTCAGCAACGATTCCGGGCTGCTGCACATCGCGTCCGCCCTGAACCGCCCGGTGATCGCCATCTACGGCCCGACCGATCCCGATCACGCCCCGCCGTTCTCCGATCTGGCGGCCTCGATTTCGCTGCGCCTGGATTGTTCGCCCTGCCGCCAGCGCGAATGCCCGCTGGGCCACCAGAACTGCATGCACGGCATCAGCGCCGGCCAAGTATGGCAGACGCTGGAGCCGATGCTTAGCCGGTGATGGCCAGGCGTATACTCGCGGCATGACACCGCTGGTCCTGATTCCCGGCTATATGCTGGACGACGCTCTGTGGGATGGCATGCTGCCGTTCCTGCCGCCCGAACTCCCGCTGCATTTCGCCAGCCTGGCCGAAGGCGATTCCATCTCCGCCATGGCGCAAGCGGTTCTGTCCGGATGTCCTCCGCAATTCAGCCTGCTCGGCTTCTCGATGGGCGGCTATGTCGCGCGTGAAATCGTGCGGCTCGCGCCCGAGCGCGTGCGCTCGCTGGCGCTGGTGGCCACCTCCAGCCGGGCCGATTTGCCGCTGCAGGTCGAGCAGCGCAGCAAGGCCGCCCGCGCCACCCCGCTCGGTCCATTCCGGGGCCTTGGCCGCGCCGCCATCGCCCAGTCGCTGCATCCCGATAATGCCGGCAACGAGGCGCTGGTCGCGCAAGTGCGCGCCATGGGGGAGCGCCTTGGCCGCGAAGTCTTCGTGCGCCAGTCGCTGATCGTGCGCGATGCCGATACCGGCCGCCTGGGCGATATCCGCTGCCCGACACTGGTGGTCGCCGCAGCGGACGACCAGCTGCGCCGCCCGGAGGAAGCGCGCGAACTGGCCGATGGCATTGCTGGCGCGCGCCTGGCGATCGTGCCCGCTGCCGGCCACCTGATTCCGCTCGAACAACCGCAGCTGCTCGCAGCCTCCCTGGCCGCGATTTTTCGATAGCTTGTTGCATAAAATCTAACGCTATACGCAGCCCGAATCGCCGGGAAGCGCCGGCGACGTCCGCGTCGCATCTTGGAACGGCTTGGGAATATGGGCTATCACATTTCAATTCTGCGCGCGCAGACCGATCCGATCCGCATGGAGGAGTTGGCGCAGGCCATCGCCCGCAGGGCATTCGAGAAGGATGCGCAGCCTGCCCCCCAGGTTGATGAGCCATGCAAAGGCCAAGAGGGCGAAAGCATGCCGTTCGAGGATGGGATGAACTGGAAACCCATCGCTCTCTGGACGACAGCTGCCATCATCGCGGCGAGCGCGCATTGATGGCGGATGCGGCGCAGCGCTCGCGCCGCTCGAAAACTTCCCGCAGCATCGCCTGCGCGGCGGCGGTAACCAATCATCAGGCCAGCTTGAAGCGCCCCACCTGGCCGGTCAGGCGGCCGGCCTGGTCCTGCATGGCGCTGGCCGCAGCCGCTGCCTGCTCCACCAGGGCGGCATTCTGCTGCGTGACGTTATCGAGCTGCACGATGGCCTGGTTGACCTGTTCGATGCCCTCGGTCTGCTCGCTGCTGGCCGAGGCGATCTCGGACATGATGGCGGTCACGTGCCGGATGCTGGCCACCACTTCATCCATTGTGGTGCCAGCCTGATTCACCAGTTCGCTGCCCGCCTGCACTTGCTGCACCGTGTTGTTGATCAAGTCCTTGATTTCGCCGGCCGCCTGCGCGCTGCGCTGGGCCAGGCTGCGCACTTCGCTCGCCACGACGGCAAAACCGCGCCCCTGTTCGCCGGCGCGCGCCGCTTCCACCGCCGCATTCAGCGCCAGGATATTGGTCTGGAAAGCGATGCCGTCGATGACCGCGATGATGTCCACGATCTTGGTCGACGCGGCATTGATCGAGCCCATGGTCTGAACCACCTCGCTCACCACGCTGCCGCCGCGCGTGGCAACGTCGGACGCGGTGGCGGCCAGCTGGCGTGCGGTGCGCGCATTGTCGGCATTGGTGCGCACCGCGGAAGTCAACTGCTCCATCGAGGACGCGGTTTCCTCCAGCGTGCTGGCCTGGTGTTCGGTGCGGGTCGACAGGTCGAGGTTGCCGGAGGCGATCTGCTGCGAGGCGGTAGCGATGCTCTCCGTGCCGTGCCGCACTTCGCTGACGATGCGGGACAGGCTGTCGTTCATGGACTTCAGGGCTTTCAGCAGCTGGCCCGCCTCGTCTTCGCCATGCGCCTCGATGCGGCGGCTTAAATCGCCGTCGGCCACGGTCTGTGCGATCTGCACCGCCTCGTTGAGCGGCTTGACGATGGAATGGGTCGTCATCCAGGCAAAGCCCACGCCCAGGGCGACTGCCGCGAAGCCCAGCAGCATCAGCAGATTGCGGCCGCTATGGTTGCCGGCCTGGATCTCGTCGGCAAGAACGTCCAGGTTGCGGTGCTCGGCCACCGTGACTTCGTCCAGCGCACCGAGGTAGCTGACCCGGCGTGCTTCCATATCGGTGAACAGGCGCTGTGCGCTGGCCATGTCGCCGTCGGCCTTGGCTTTGTAGACCGCCTTGCGCTGGTCGACATAGGCTTTGCGGCTGGCCAGTACTTTTTCGTAGGCCGCATGCGAGGCGGGGTTGGTGAGCAGCTTGCCCAGCAAGTCCTGGATTTCGGTCGCGCGGCCCGAGGCGGTTTTCATTTGCGCCTCGATGGATTTCTGCTGCTCCGGATCGGACACCATATAAGCGGCCGTGGTGCGCGCCGCGTTCACCTCGACCACCTTCTGCCACTCGGCGACCAGGCGTTCGTTGCGGACATTGTCCGCCACCAGCGCCTCGGTCTTGGTGCTGGCGCTTTGCAAGCGCAGGATGCCGACCACGGTCATCACCGCCAGCAGTACCAGCACGACAGCGAAAGCCAAACCCAGACGCGCCCCAATCTTCAGGTTCTTCATCGAGCAATCCTCCCCAGGATCAGCGATAGTTTGCAGCTGCTTCACGATACTAACGCCAAAATCGGCGGCAAAGTAAAGTTGTCGCGCAATTGCTTCTTTTTTGGGCTAGCATGGGCCATGGCAAAGTTCATGCGCATCGGGCTGGTCGTGCTGCTGTCGTGGCACTGGTGGGCGGCCGCCGCCAGTTATCCGGCCTACAATACCTACCTGCACCCGCCGTTTGTGCGGCAGGATGGCGGCGGCTTGGCCGCCGACCTGGTGGACGCGTTGAACCGCTATATGGGGCCGGATCGCTTCGTCCTGGAGAATGTGCCGCGGGCCCGCTTCCTGGCGATGGCCAGCCAGGGCCGGATCGACGGCATTGCGCTGTTCCTCTCGCCGACCTTTCTCAAAGAGCCGCTGGCCAGCCGTGTGGGCTGGAGCGAGCCATTATTCGCCGACCATAATGTGCTGGTATTCAAGGCAGGACATGTGCCCGTGGCACCGATGCCAGCTTCGCTGCGCGGCCTGCGTTTTGGCGCTGTGCGCGGCCACGTGTACCGTTTCCTGGACGGCATGGGGCGGCGCGGGGAGTTGCACGTCGACGAAGTCGGGGACGAGATGAACAATCTGCGCAAGCTGCTTGCCGGTCGTATCGACTTCACGGTATTGAACCGGCTGCATTTCCGCGCCTTGTCCGAAGCGGCGCCCGAGCTTCAGCAACTGGTCGCCATGCCGGAACTGGGCGGCGACTTCCTGCGCCACATCCTGCTCTCGCCCAGCCTGCCGCCGGAAACGGCGCAAAGGGCCGCCGCCGCGGTGCAGGCGCTGCAACACGACGCGGAATGGCTGGCTATCATGGAAAAAGCCGGGGTCAGCTCTGGCAATCGGACACGGCCCCAGCCGTAGGCGAGGCCTAGGGCTGGGGCCGTGTCCGATTGCCAGAGCTGACCCCGGCTTTCACATTAATATGACGTCGTACTGTTCCTGGTGGTAGCTGGTTTCCACTTGCAGCGAAATCTTTTTGCCGATGAAGTCGCCCAGCATGGCCAGGTGCTGCGATTCTTCTTCGAGGAACAGGTCCACCACTTCCTGCGAGGCGAGGATGCGGAATTCGCGCGGGTTGAACTGCTTGGCTTCGCGCAGCAGTTCGCGCAGGATTTCGTAGCAGATGGTGCGCGAGGTCTTGACCTGGCCCTTGCCTTCGCAGGCCGGGCAGGGTTCGCACAGGATGTGGGCCAGCGATTCGCGCGTGCGCTTGCGCGTCATTTCCACCAGCCCCAGGGCGGAGAAGCCCGATACCGACACCTTGGTGCGGTCGCGCGCCAGGGCTTTTTTTAGTTCCGTGAGCACGGCGTTGCGGTGCTCGGTGTTCTCCATGTCGATGAAGTCGAGGATGATGATGCCGCCCAGATTGCGCAGGCGTAGCTGGCGCGCGATGGCGTGTGCCGCTTCCAGGTTGGTCTTGAAGATCGTATCGGCAAAATTGCGCCCGCCGACGAAGCCGCCGGTGTTGACGTCAATCGTCGTCATGGCCTCGGTCTGGTCGACGATCAGGTAGCCGCCGGATTTCAAGTCGACGCGGCGCCCCAGCGCGCGGTGGATTTCCTCTTCCACGCCGTACAGGTCGAACAGCGGCCGTTCGCCCGTGTAGTGCGCCAGGCGCTGCAGCACGGACGGCGTGTAGATGCGGCCGAATTCCGTCAGCGACAGGAAGTTTTCCCGCGAATCGACCTGGATGGTTGCCGTTTCGTCGTGCACGAAGTCGCGCAGCACGCGCTGCGCCAGGCTCAAGTCCTGGTGCAGCAGGGAGGTGGGCGGGCGGGTGCGCGCGCCGTGGCAGATCGCGCCCCAGGTCTTGCGCAGGTATTCGATGTCGGCCTGCAGGTCGCTGTCCGAGGCGTCTTCGGCCTGGGTGCGCACGATGTAGCCGCCTTTTTCTTCCGGCGGCAGCAGGCTTTGCATGCGCGCGCGCAGGGCTTCGCGGTCGGCTTCCTTTTCGATCTTCTGCGAGATGCCGATATGGCCGTCCTGCGGCAGGTAGACCAGCATGCGGCCGGCGATCGAGATCTGGGTCGACAGGCGCGCGCCCTTGGTGCCGATCGGGTCCTTGATGACCTGCACGGTCAGCACCTGGCCGTCGAACAGCAGCTTCTCGATCGGGGTCGGGGTGGCGTTCTGGGCGCCGTCGTGCGGCCGCGCTTCCCAGATGTCGGCCACGTGCAGGAAGGCTGCGCGCTCCAGGCCGATGTCGATGAAGGCCGACTGCATGCCGGGCAGCACCCGCACCACTTTGCCGGAGTAGACGTTGCCCGCCAGGCCGCGCGTCAGCGTGCGCTCGATATGCAGTTCCTGCACCGCGCCCTGTACAACTAGGGCGACGCGGGTTTCCTGCGGGGTGATATTAATAAGGATATCTTCGTTCATCAGGGGAGTTTCAATCCTGCCTGGCGCAGCAGCTGCGCCGTTTCGTACAGCGGCAGGCCCATGATGCCGGAGTGGCTGCCCTCGATATGTTCCACGAACAGGGCGGCCAGGCCCTGGATGCCATAGCCGCCGGCCTTGTCGTAAGGTTCTGTGGTGGCGCAATACGTCCTGATTTCAGCCTCGCTCAGTTTGCCGAAGCGCACTGCCGAAACCTGGGTGATATGGCCTGAAAAGTCCTGCGCATGCACGGCCACCGAGGTCAGTACCTGGTGGGTGCGGCCGGACAGCTGATGCAGCATGTCCGTGGCCTCGCGCACGTTGGCCGGCTTGCCGAGGATCTCGCCGTCGACGGTGACGGTGGTGTCGGCGGCCAGGATGGGGCGCAGGATCAGGCGGCGCCGCTGGATCATGTCCCAGGCGAAATCGGCTTTTTCCTGGGCCACGCGGCCCACATAGGCCAGCGGATCTTCGCCGGGATTGACGTCTTCGCTGACGTCCGGCCCGCGCGGGCCGTCGTTGCGCAGCAATAAAAGCTCGAAATCCACGCCGATCTGGCGCAATAGCTCGCGCCGGCGTGGACTCTTGGAAGCCAGGTAGAT
Organism: Pseudoduganella violaceinigra DSM 15887; assembly: GCF_000425385.1. Taxonomy (GTDB): domain Bacteria; phylum Pseudomonadota; class Gammaproteobacteria; order Burkholderiales; family Burkholderiaceae_D; genus Rugamonas; species Rugamonas violaceinigra. Next base: position 263,309 of record NZ_KE384359.1, read on the forward strand.
CTTCTTTTCGACCAGTTTCATCGGATGCCTTAGGGTTTAGACACGATGATAAGGGTGGTTTTGCGTAATTGTCCACGCCCGGTACAACTGTTCGGCCAGCATGACGCGCACCATGCCATGCGGCAGGGTCAGGCTGGACAGGCGCAGCATGCCCTCCGCCTTGGCTTTCAGGCCCGGATCGAGGCCGTCGGCGCCGCCGATCAGGAAGGCCGTATCGCGGCCATCCTGCTGCCAGGTTTCCAGCTGCTGGGACAGGCCCACGCTGGTCAGGTCCTTGCCGCGCTCGTCGAGGGCGATGATGCGCACCGATTTCGGCAGGGCCGCTTCGATGCGCTCGCGCTCCAGGGCCATGGCGGTGGCGGCGGTCTTGCTGCCGGAGCGCTCAACGGGCTTGATTTCCTTCAGCACGATGCGCAATTCCGGCGGCATGCGCTTCACGTATTCGGTGAAGCCGCTTTCGATCCAGGCCGGCATTTTATGGCCGACCGCAGCGATGATCAGCTGCACTTACTCTGCCGCAGCCTTCTTCAGGCGCTTGATGACGGTCTTGACCGGCGTTGCGGCAGCGGAGGCGGCTTTCTTCTCCTTGGCGGCTTTGGCGGATGCCTCGGCGGTCTTGGTGGTAGCGACCTTCACTTTCTTGCCTTCCGGTGCGACGACCTTCGGCGCGGCCTTCTTGGCGGCGGCTTTCTTGGCCACGGCGCCGGCTGCGGCGGTTGCCTTCGCGGTGCCAGGCTTCTTGGCAGCCGGCTTTTTCTCGATCACGGGTTCGGCGGCTTTGGCAGCCTTGGTGGCAGCCAGGTGGCCCGATTTCTTCGGCGTGGATTCCTTGGCGGCTGCTTCCTTGCCTTCGCTGGTCGACTTGCGCTTGGCGGCGCCCAGTTTTACCGGCTTTTCGCCCCAGATTTCTTCCAGGCGGTAGTAAGCGCGGATCGGCGCCTGCATGATGTGGACGATCATGTCGCCCAGGTCCACCAGCACCCATTCGCCGGTATCTTCACCCTCGATGCCGATCACGTCGCCGCCGGCTTCCTTCACCTTGTCGCGCACGGACGCGGCCAGGGCCTTGGTCTGGCGGTTGGAGGTACCGGAAGCGATGGCGATGCGGTCAAAGAGGCTGGTCAAGCCGGTGGTGTCGAATACGACGATTTCCTGGGCCTTCACGTCTTCCAGGGCGTCCACGACGAGGGTTTGCAGTTTTTTGATATCCATTATTTATTTCTTATACAAATTATGTTGTTCAATATAGTCTAGCACTACCGGTGGCAGAAGCGAGTTCGCCCCTTCCCCCCGTTGTAATGCAGCACGAATGGCAGTGGCCGAGATGTCGACGGCCATTTCGGCCGCCAGCATGGTCCTGCCCGCCGGGGTGTTCCTGACCTGCTCCGGCGTGGCCAGGCGGCGCTGGAATTCAGCGGCCACCTCGGCCGGCACGTGGGCGTCGTCCAGCTCGAAGCCGGGCCTGGCCGCCACGCAGAAGTGGGCCAGGTCGAACAGGTTGCGCCATTCGTGCCAGGTATTCAGTCGCTGCAGCTGGTCCGCGCCCATCAGGAAGGCCAGCGACACATCGGGCCCCACATCGGCGCGGATCGCCCGCAGCGTGTCAATCGTATACGTGGCGCTGCCGCGCGCCAGTTCCTGCCAGTCGATCGTGACCGGGCAGGGCAGGCCGGCAAAGGCCAATGCCAGCATGTCCACGCGCTGCTGCGGCGTCGCCGCCAACTGCCCCTTTTGCCAGGGCAGGGCGGGGATGACCAGCAGGGCATCGGCGCTCAGCTTTTCGGCAAACAGTTTGCCGAGCGCGAGATGGCCGTTGTGCACCGGATCGAAACTGCCTCCCAGCAGTGCGATGCAGCGTTTCACTCGGCCAGCCAGTCGCGGTGCGGCAGGAAGTCGGTGTAGAGCGCCGCTTCCGCGCTGCCGTCTTCCGGATGCCAGTCGTAGCGCCATTTGACGACCGGCGGCATGGACATCAGGATCGCTTCGGTACGGCCGCCGGACTGCAGGCCGAACAGGGTGCCGCGGTCGAACACAAGGTTGAATTCGACGTAGCGCCCGCGGCGGTAGGCCTGGAAATCGCGCTCGCGCTCACCATACGGCGTGTCCTTGCGCGCCTGCAGGATCGGCAGGTAGGCGGCCAGGAATGCGTCGCCCACGCTGCGCGTCATTGCAAAACTCTGTTCGAAGCCGAGCGCATTGAAGTCGTCGAAGAAGATACCGCCCACGCCGCGCGCTTCCTTGCGGTGCTTCAGGTAGAAGTACTCGTCGCACCATTGCTTGAACTTCGGATGCAGCGCGTCGCCGTAGCCTGCCAGGGCTTCGTGGCAGCTGCGGTGGAAGTGCTGCGCGTCTTCCCTGTTGCCGTAGTAGGGCGTCAGGTCCATGCCGCCGCCGAACCACCAGACCGGCTTGCCTTCGGCCGTGCTGGTGCTGAAGAAGCGCACGTTCATGTGTACCGTCGGCGCGTACGGGTTGCGCGGGTGCAGCACCAGGCTGACGCCCATCGCTTCCCAGGGCTGGCCGCCCAGTTCGGGGCGGTGCGCCGAGGCCGAGGGCGGCAGCTTGGCGCCGGTCACGTGGCTGAAGTTGCAGCCGCCGCGCTCGAAGACATTGCCCTCTTCGATCAGGCGCGAAATGCCGCCGCCGCCTTCCGGGCGTTCCCACGCATCGCGCAGGAATGGCTTGCCGTCCGCAGTCTCCAGCGCGGAGATGATGCGGTCCTGCAGGCCAAGCAGCCAGGCTTTGACTTCTTGCGGGTTGGGGGCGGTCATTTCTTGTTTTATTCCTTAAACCGGTAAAACGGTGTCAGACCCGCAGGGTCCGACACCTTTGTTACGCGGCGGTCGCGGGTCTGACACCGACGTGCCGGTTTTAGTGTTTCAAACCGCGCCAGCCGATATCGCGGCGGAACTGCACGCCTTCGAAGCCGATCTTTTCGACCGTTTCGTAAGCCTGCTTCTGCGCCATCTTGATATTGTCGCCCAGGCCCACCACGCACAGCACGCGGCCGCCGGCGGTCACCAGCTTGCCGTCCGCATCGTCGGTGGTGCCGGCATGGAAGGTCACGGAATCGGCCGTTTCAGCCGGAATGCCGTGGATATGGTCGCCCTTGCGCGGCGCGTCAGGGTAGCCGGCGGCTGCCAGCACCACGCCAACGGCGGTGCGGCGGTCCCAATCCAGTTCCACCTGGTCCAGCGTGCCGTTGACGGCATGTTCCATCACGCCCAGCAAGTCGGTCCTCAGGCGCGACATGATCGGCTGGGTTTCCGGGTCGCCCATGCGGCAATTGAATTCCAGCGTCTTCGGGTTGCCGGCGGCGTCGATCATCAGGCCCGCGTACAGGAAGCCGGTGAACTGGATGCCGTCCTTGGACATGCCCTGGATGGTAGGCATGATGATCTCGCGCATGACGCGCGCATGCATGGCCGGGGTCACGATCGGCGCAGGCGAGTAGGCGCCCATGCCGCCGGTGTTCGGGCCCTGGTCGTTGTCCAGCAGGCGCTTGTGGTCTTGCGAAGTGGCCAGCGGCAGCACGTTCTTGCCGTCGCACATGACGATGAAGGACGCTTCTTCGCCGGCCAGGAATTCTTCGATCACGATGCGCGCGCCGGCGTCGCCGAAGGCGTTATCGGACAGCATGTGGTCGACCGCGCCGTGCGCCTCTTCCAGGGTCATGGCTACCACCACGCCCTTGCCGGCGGCCAGGCCGTCGGCCTTGATCACGATCGGCGCGCCCTTGGCGTCCACATAGGCGTGGGCGGCCTTGGCGTCGGCGAAGGTTTCATATTCGGCGGTCGGGATGCCGTGGCGCTTCATGAAGGCCTTGGCGAAATCCTTGGACGATTCAAGCTGCGCCGCTTCCTTGGTCGGGCCGAACACTTTCAGGCCGCGCAAGCGGAACAGGTTGACGATGCCGGCGGCCAGCGGCACTTCCGGGCCGACCACGGTCAGGCCGATATGCTCCTGCTCGACGAATGCGGCCAGTTGCTCCAGGTCGGTGATAGGCACGTTCTGCAGGCGCACATCGCGCTCGGTACCGCCGTTGCCGGGCGCAACATAGACCATCTGTACGCGTTCCGACTGCGCCAGTTTCCAGGCCAAAGCGTGTTCACGGCCACCCGAGCCGACTACCAGGATCTTCATAGGGGATTATTCTTCGATGACAGCGTTGGTATAGATTTCCTGAACGTCGTCCAGGTTTTCCAGTGCGTCCAGCAGCTTTTGCATCTTGGCTGCCTCTTCACCGGTGAAGACGGTTTCGGTGGCTGGCTTCATGATCACTTCCGCCACTTCGGCCTTGAAGCCGGCCGCTTCCAGCGCATCCTTCACGCCGGCGAAGTCGTGCGGGCCGCACAGCACTTCGATGCCGCCTTCCTCGTCGGTCACCACGTCTTCGGCGCCCGCTTCCAGCGCGGCGTCCATCAATTTGGTTTCGTCGGTGCCCGGTGCGAACAGGAACTGGCCGGTGTGCTGGAACATGAAGGCAACCGAACCCTCGGTGCCCATATTGCCGCCGTATTTGTTGAAGGCATGGCGCACTTCAGCCACGGTACGCACGCGGTTGTCCGTCATGCAGTCCACGATGATGGCCGCGCCGCCGATGCCGTAGCCTTCGTAGCGTACTTCTTCATAGTTGGCGCCGTCGCCGCCGCCGGTGCCGCGGTTGATCGCGCGGTTGACGTTGTCCTTCGGCATATTGGCGTCGGCCGCCTTGTCGATTGCCAGACGCAGGCGCGGGTTGGACGCGATATCGCCGCCGCCCATGCGGGCCGCCACGGTGATTTCCTTGATCAGGCGTGTCCAGATCTTGCCGCGTTTCGCGTCCGTTGCCGCTTTCTTATGCTTAATATTGGCCCATTTGCTGTGTCCAGCCATGTTCAATCTTCCTTAGACGGTATGCAATCGAGGGCGACATTCTAGCATAACGCCCTCTATGGACCGCCTTCCACGGCGATTGCGCCGGTTCGCCGGGAGCCGCGCAGCGGCACGCCGGGATGGAACTTTCAAGAAACAATTAGAGGCTTTCCTCGGGGTCGTTTCATCGGCTTGTAAAGTTAATATCGTAAAACAAAAACTTTAATCATCAAGGAGACTTATGGATCGTCGGCAGTTTATGAAATTGGGCGGCTTCATCACCGTATCGGTTGCCACCAGCGGCCTGGCAGGCTGCGGCGGCAGTTCTTATACGGCGCCGGCCCCCACCTTGCCGCCAGCCACTGGCAGTAACTGGAAATTCCCGCAAAGCGTTGCCTCGGGCGACCCGCGCGCGGACAGCATCATGCTGTGGACCCGCGTGGTGCCGTCCTCGGTGGACGACGTGGCCTCCCCAAGCGGCAAGAGCGAAGTCTCGGTGCGCCTGCTGGTGACGGCGGCCGACAACGGCGCTTCCCTGGGCGGCAACAAAGCCCTCGACGGCACCGCTGTGGTGGATGTGCAACTGGACCTGAACCCCGATTTCGACAATACGATTCGCCACAAGGTCACCGGCCTGCAGGCGAACCAGACGTATTTCTACCAGTTCATCGCCGGCGATGTGCGCTCCAACGTGGCCCGCTTCAAGACGGCGCCGGCGGCCGACGCCAGCGTGGCGCAACTGCAGTTCGCCTACCTGACCTGCCAGGACTGGAGCATCAACCACTGGGGCGCGCTGGACAATATCGCCAAGAACGAGAAGCTGGACTTCATCGTCCACCTCGGCGACTACATCTACGAGACCGTGGGCGAGGCCTTCCAGGCCGGTGCCGTCGAAAAGCGCCACGATGCGCTGACCCTGCCGAACGGCACCTTCAAGAACGGCGTCTCGGGCGCGAAATACGCGACCACCCTGGCCGACTACCGCTACCTGTATAAGAAGTACCGCACCGATGCCCGCCTGCAGGCGGTGCACGAGCGCTTTGCCTTCATTGCGATCTGGGACGACCACGAATTCAGCGACGATTGCTGGGGCGATACCCAGACCTACGCCGAAGGCGAGAAGCACGACACGCCGCGCCGCCGCAGCGCCAACCAGGCCTGGTTCGAATACATGCCGGCTGACGTTGCCCTGGACAGCGCCGCGACCGGCTTCCAGAACATCAAGATCTACCGCGATTTCCAGTTCGGCAAACTGATGCAGCTGGTGATGACCGACGAGCGCCTGTACCGCGCCGACCACGTGGTGCCGGAACAGATGGCCAACCCGGCCACCGGCCTGCCGCTGGGCAGTGTCGGCGCGCGCTACCTGGTGGCGCAGGACCTGTACAACGGCGTCGAAGCGCAGAAGATGGCCGCCGGCGGCGCCGATCCGCTGTCCGGCGTCAGCATGCTGGGCGCCACCCAGCGCGAATGGTGGAAGTCCACCATGAAGTCGTCCAGCGCGACCTGGAAACTGTGGGGCAATGAAGTGTCGCTGCTGCGCATGGGCCTGAACGGCACCGACGCCATCGCCACCCTGGTGGCGCTGCAGGCGATCAGCACCGTCGCTACCAATATCGGTACGACCGCCGTGTCGACCAGCGGCAATGTGCCGGTGGCCGCCGCGATCGTGGGCGCCGTGACCGCCGGAACCGCGCCTTCGACCGCGCAGGCGGCCGCCATGGCCGTCGCGGCTTCCGCCGCAGGGGGCGGCGACACCAGCGCGCGCACCAACGCGGCGGTGGGCGCGGGCCTGACCCCGCTGCAGGCCGCGGTGGCGGTACTGGCGTTCGGCCAGGCCGAAGCTTCCGCCAAGATCGGCGGCAGTGCCACCGCGCAGGCGACGGCCGCGGCCCAGGGTATCGCCATCGGCTTCATCAAGCCGGACGTGCAGGCCAACAAGGCGGCGTCCTCCTTCGTGGCCAGCCAGGCCGCGGCGCTGGGACCTTATTTCCGCAAGTTCCTGATCAACTGCGACCAGTGGGACGGCTACAACGCCGAACGCAAGGCGCTGATGTCGCACCTGAAGACCAACAGCATCGGCAATGTGGTGGCGCTGACCGGCGACATCCACTCCTTCTTCGCCGGCACCGTCAACGACGACTACGACGCAGCCGGCGGCGGCACGCCGGTGATGGTGGACCTGGTGTCGGCCGGCGTCAGCTCCGACTCCTTCTTCACTTATCTGCGCGACGCCGCGGCGAGCCTGGGCAGTCTGGGCACCCTGGTGTCGCTGCCGCTGGCAGTGCCGGTGCCTGGTCTTGGCACGGTCAACCTGAACGTCGACCTGCTGGACTACACCATGGGCAAGGCGGCGCCAACCGCCGATTCGCTGGCCGGATCGCTGACCGTGCAATTGCGCGGCGCGCTGGGCGCGAAAGGCGTGCCGGAAGCGGTGCTCGATGCGACGGTGGACAGCGTGCTGGCAGCCATCAAGGCGGATGCGAGCTTCAACGCCGCCCTGGTGCCGCTGGCGCAGCAACTGGCGGGCCTGAACAGCAACCCATGGCTGCGCTATGTCAATACCGACGCGCAAGGCTATACGGTGGTGACGCTGACCCCAGGCTCCCTGGTGGCGCAGTTCAAGCAGGTGAACAAACTGGTTGGCGGCAATGCGCCGGCCAATGTGATCGCCATGGTCGCTTCGGCCACCGTCACCGCAGGTAAGGTCGCCGTGTCCGTCGTGTAAGCGGCGCCGGCATCAAGGCAGGGCGGGCGCGAGCCCGCCTTTTTTCGGCCGCCAGCAGGCTTGGCGGCTTGCCGCTACAATGGTGGCATGGAAATAGCCGCACCGGAACCGCAAGGCAAACGGGCCGCCTACCTGGGCGGGCTGGCCATCGCCATTGGCGGCGCCGTGCTGTTCTCCACCAAGGCCATCGTGGCCAAGCTGCTGTACCGCTACCAGCTGGACGCCGTCACGGCGGTCGCCTTCCGCATGCTGTTCTCGCTGCCGGTCTTCGCCGCCATCGCGCTGTGGAAGATGCGCACCGAGGCGCCTTTGCAGCGTGCCGACGCATGGCGCCTGGTCGGGCTTGGCCTGGTCGGCTACTACCTGTCTTCCTTCCTTGATTTCCTGGGCCTGCAATACGTCACGGTCGGCCTGGAACGGCTGATCCTGTTCCTGACCCCGACCTTTGTGCTGCTGGCTTCCGCGCTCTGGCTCAAGCAGCGTATCGGCCGCCAGCAATGGCTGTCGCTCTGTATCGCCTATGCCGGCATCGTGCTGGTGTTCTGCCACGACCTGCAGGGCGGCAGCGGCAATGTGGCCCTGGGTTCGCTGCTGGTGCTGGGCTCGGCCATGTCCTACGCCTTGTACCTGCTGGCTTCCGGCGAAATGGTCAAGCGCCTTGGCGCGCTGCGCCTGGTGTCGTACGCCATGTGCGTGTCGAGCGCCGCCTGCATCGGCCAGTTCTTCCTGCTGCGGCCCGCGGCGCTGCTGGTGCAGCCGATGCCGGTGTATGGACTGTCCCTGGTCAACGGCATCCTGTGCACCGTGATGCCGGTGTTCATGACCATGACCGCAGTGCAGCGCATCGGCGCCGGGGCCGCTTCGCAGGCGGCCATGATCGGTCCCGTTTCCACGCTGTTCCTTGGCGCCGTCATCCTGTCCGAACCCATTACCGGCTGGCAGCTGGCGGGAACGGCCCTGGTGCTGGCCGGTATATATTTGCTGTCGAACGTGAAAGGTGAAGTGAAATGACGCCCCGCATTGCCCTGATTGCCCACGACAAGAAAAAAGACGACATGATCGCGCTGGCCCGCGAGTACGCCGCCTTCCTGCGCACCTGCAAGCTGTGCGCGACCGGCACCACGGGCGGCCGCCTGATCGCGGAAGTGGGCCTGGTGGTGGAGCGCAAGCATTCCGGCCCGCTGGGCGGCGACCTGCAGATCGGCTCCATGCTGGTGGAGGGGCATATCGATGCCATCATCTTCTTGCGCGACCCGATGACGCCGCAGCCCCATGAACCGGATATCAACGCCCTGGTGCGCTCATGCGACGTGCACAACGTCGCCTGCGCCACCAACCTGGCGACCGCCCACCTGGTGCTGTCGCAATTGCAGGCCGCCGCGGCGGCACATGGAGAAGGAGCAGCATGATGGTCAAGGCGATTCGCATGTCCCGCACCGGCGGGCCGGAAGTGATGGAATACGTGGATGTCGAAGTGGGCGCGCCCGGTCCCGGCGAAGCGACGGTGCGGCATGCGGCCATCGGCCTGAATTTCATCGACGTGTATTTCCGTACGGGCCTCTACCCGCAGCCGCTGCCGGGCGGCCTGGGCCAGGAAGGCGCCGGCGTGGTGGAAGCGGTGGGCGAGGGCGTGAGCCATGTGCGCGTCGGCGACCGGGTGGCTTACGCCGGCCGTCCCAACGGCGCCTATGCGCAGGCGCGCACTATGCCGGCCAGCCTGCTGGTGAAACTGCCGGACGCGATCGGCAGCGACACCGCCGCCGCCATGATGCTGCAGGGGATGACGGTGCAATACCTGTTCCACAGCGCGGCACCGCTCAAGGCCGGCGATACCATCCTGTTCCATGCCGCTGCCGGCGGTGTGGGGCTGATCGCTTGCCAATGGGCGCGTGCGCTGGGCGTGAACCTGATCGGCACCGCCGGTTCCGACGAAAAGGCGGAGCTGGCGCTGCAGCACGGCGCGGCGCATGCCATCAACTACAACCGGGAAAATTTCACCGAGCGGGTACGCGACATCACCGGCGGCAAGGGAGTTTCCACCGTATTCGATTCGATCGGCAAGGATACCTTCATCGGCTCGCTCGACTGCCTGCGTCCGCGCGGCATGATGGTCAGTTTCGGTAATGCCTCCGGCCCGGTGGCCAATTTCTCGCTGGCCGAACTGGCCGCGCGCGGTTCGCTGTTCCTGACGCGGCCGGCGCTCGGCAACTATACGTCGACCCGTGCCGAACTTGATGCCTGCGCCCAGTCCCTGTTCGATGTGGTGGCGCGCGGCGACGTGAAAATCGATATCAACCAGCGCTATAATCTGGCCGATGTGGGACAGGCGCATGGCGACCTCGAGGCGCGCCGCACCACGGGTTCCACCATCCTTTTACCGTGAGCGATATGACCGACCAGAACCGCCCAGCCGAAGACGACGACGGCAACCCGAAATTTGGACGCCTGCTGATTGTCCTGTTGAGCGCCGTGGCGCTGATCGGTCTCATTACCTTTGCCAGCGAAGCCTATTACAGCTGATTGCGAGAAACTAGTTGGTGTCGAGTTTTCTTACACCAATCTGTTTTGATATACCAATAATAGTTATTGCTATTAGGAAATTCGATTCCGTTCAATGGTTTACAGCTGAGCTCACGGTTTGGGCATTATTCTTGCTTGGATTCTGCCAATACATTCGAATTCCAAGGAAGAACCATGAAATCTTCTGTGCTGAGCAAGTTATTGCAAGGCTTCGCGGCAGTATTGGTGCTGGCGGCGTCGGCCCAGGCGTCGCCGATCAACCTGGTCAAGAACGGCGGCTTTGAGACGACATCCCACGGCACCGGCCAGATCGGTTTCAATACCAGCGTGTCCGACTGGTCGTCGCCGGGCGGCTACAACTTTGTTTTTGCGCCGGGTACGGCCGACACCACCGGCGCCTGGACCTGGTTCAACGGCCCGAACGACCAGGCGTTGACCCTGTGGGGCGCGCATAACGGCGGCGCCCATGCGCTGGCCAGCAGCGCCAACGGCGGCAACTTTCTCGCCGCCGACGGCGCCTACGGCATCGTCCCGATCCAGCAAGCCATCAACCTGGTGGTCGGCGAAACTTACCTGCTGAAATTCGAATGGGCCGCTGCCCAGCAATGGGGCTTCCATGGCGACACCAGTGAGAAGTGGACCGTCAGCATCGACGGCAACACCTTTGAAACGGCTGCCTACGCCAACCAGAACCACGCTTCCAGCGGCTGGATGCAGGAAGCCTTCTCCTTCACCGCCAAGACGACCGGCGGCCTGCTGTCCTTCCTGGCGGCCGGCACGCCCGAAGGCCATCCGCCGTTTTCACTGCTGGACGGCGTGTCGCTGTTCTCGCTCGGCCAGCCCGACAATGACACGGTGGTGGTGCCCGAACCCGCCGGTCCGCTGATCATGCTGACCGGGCTGGTCCTGCTGGCCTTGGCGCTGCGCCGCCGCCCATCCTGAGCCGAAGCGGCCGCCTTGGCAGCCATCGCCGAACAGGTCCTGCGGCTGGTGCTCTGGCTGTGCCTGCTGTGCGCCATCTTCCTGCCCCTGGAGCGCCGTTTCGCGGTGCACCAGGAGGAAGCGGGGGAGCGGCAGCGCTGGCCGGACCTGTTCTATTACTTCGCCAATAGCCTGCTGCCGATGCTGTTGCTGGCCGTGCCCATGGCGCTGGCCGCGCAGCTGTCGCGCAGCATCGTGCCGGCCGCCGTGCCGACCACCCTGTCGGCATTGCCGCTGGCAGCGCGTCTGCTGCTGGCCTTGCTGGTCAGCGACCTGTGCGCTTACTGGGCGCACCGCCTGGCCCATCGCTGGCCGCTGCTGTGGCGTTTCCATGCGGTGCACCACAGCCCGACCCATGTCTATTTCCTGACCAATACCCGCGCCCATCCAGTCGACCTGCTGTTCGTGCGTTTTTGCGGCTTGCTGCCACTGTATGTGCTCGGCCTTGCCGGGCCCAGCGTGGCCGGTAGCGCTACCCCGGTGGCGGTGATCCTGCTGGGCTCAGTGTGGGGATTTTTCATCCATTCGAACATTCGCGTGCGCCTTGGTCCGCTGGAATGGCTGCTGTCGACGCCGGCCTTCCACCACTGGCACCATACGCGGCACGAGCATATCGACCGCAACTTCGCCGCCATGCTGCCGCTGCTGGACCGAATCTTTGGCACCTATTACCTGCCGCGCACCTGGCCTGCCGACTACGGTACCGATACGCCGGTGGCCAGCGACCTGGGCGGGCAACTGGCTGCGCCCTTCGCCCCGGCCGCGGCATCCACAGCGCTTGACCGGACCGAAAGCTGATTTGCTAGAATGGGCCATCGACCATGTTCGCCGACACGGCGGGGGCTTATCCGATGACAGTACGACGCTGCTTCATCCTGCAGGTTCTCGCGGTGCTTGCCGGGTGGTGGCTGTCCCTGTCCCTGTCGCTGGCCTTGGCTGCACCTGCGGCGCCGGCGGCGCAGGCTGAAGCGGCGTTCAGCCTGAGCCCCACCTCGGCCTTCCACAAAAAATCCCAGCGCGGCGATTGGATCGCCATGCGCGACCAGGTCGAATCGCGCCATCGCACGGTACTCAGTTCCCGCACGCTGACCATCCTGCTGTACCTGCTATGGGCCGTGATCGCGCTGGTGCTGCTGTACACGGTGCGGCACTACTACTTCACCTTCAACCGCCTGTTCGGCAAGCAGCGCCACCCTTATCTCGACGTCGACAGCGGCAACTGGCCGAGCGTGACGGTGCTGGTGGCCGCGCACAATGAACAGGCCGTGATTGCCGATTCCCTGCGCGCCCTGCTGGACGTGGACTACCCGCGCGAGCGCCTGCGCATCATGCCGGTCAACGACCGCTCGTCCGACGACACGCGCCGCATCATCGACGAGATTTCCGCCGCCAACCCGGGCCGCATCACGCCTTTCCACCGCAGCGAGGGCAAGCCGGGCAAGGCCGCCGCACTGAAGGACGCCACGGCGCTGGTCGAGAGCGACATCCTGATCGTGTTCGACGCCGACTATGTGCCCGGCCGCGGCCTGCTGCGCCAGCTGGTGGCGCCTTTCTTCGACCCGGAAATTGGCGCCGTCATGGGCCGTGTGGTGCCGCTCAATACCGGCAGCAACCTGCTGACCCGCCTGCTCGATATGGAGCGTTCCGGCGGCTATCAGGTCGACCAGCAGGCGCGCATGAACCTGTCGCTGGTGCCGCAGTATGGCGGTACCGTGGGCGGTGTACGGCGTAGCGCGCTGGAAGCGATCGGCGGCTGGCATGAGGATGCCCTGGCCGAGGATACCGACCTGACCTACCGCCTGCTGTTAAGCGGCTGGAAGACCGCCTACCAGAATCGCTCCGAATGCTATGAGGAAGTGCCGGAAACCTGGCCGGTGCGGGTACGCCAGATCATGCGCTGGTCGAAAGGCCACAACCAGGCCGCCTTCCGCTACGCGGGCGCGCTGCTGGCGAGCGATAAGGTATCGCTGCGCGAGAAGGTCGACGGCTTGCTGCTGCTGGGCGTATTCGCGATGTCGCCGATCCTGCTGGCCGGCTGGGCGCTGGCCATCATCCTGTTCTACGCCGATGCCAATCACTGGCTGACCGGGGTGCTGGCGCTGTTCTGCCTGATGTCCTACAGCGCGCTGGGCAATTTTGCCGCCTTCTTCGAGATCGGCGCCGCCGTCTACCTGGATGGCAGCCGTGAGCGCATCCGCCTGATGCCGCTCAATTACTTCGGCTTCCTGGTCAGCCTGCTCTCGATCACCATCGCCACCTTCAGGCAACTGGTGTTCGACTGGATCTTCAAGCGCAAGCTGGAATGGGACAAGACCGCGCGCTACCGGCGCCCGGAGCGCGAAGCATGAGCTGGATGCTGCTGTTCCTTGCCTGCCAGGCCTTGCTGTTCCTGCTGCCGCTGCTGCCGGCGCTGGCGGAATGGCGCGCCCGGCGCGATGCGCTGCCGCTGAAAGTCGTGCGCGAATACGACGGCAATATCAAGCATTTCGCGAACCGCTTCCGGCATTTCCTGAACGAGCAGTTTGCCGAACTGGCGCAATCGGCCGGCACGGCGGCGGTGGCGCGCAGCGGACGCCTGCCGACGGGCGACCGCTATCAGTTGGTGGCCGCCGGCGCCGGGCCGGTCATTACGGCGCAGGAGCGGGCGGCGCAGACCGTGGCCCACCTGGTGCTCGGCACCGGCGCCCTGGAACTGGACCAGGACCTGCTCTACGAGAAGGAAGTGTTTTCCGCCGGCGCGCTGCGCACCGGCAGCGGCAACTCCTTCCGGGCCTTGCTGGCGCGCGGCGACATTACGCTGGGCGAACAATGCGATGTGCTGCGCTGGGCGCACAGCGATACCCGCTTGACGGCCAGCAGGCATGCCCGCCTGTTCGGCCGCGTCTCGGCCAACCAGGAGCTGCTGCTGCACGGGGAAACCCGCTTCGGCCGCATGCACGCGCCGGCGATCCGCTTCGGCGACGCGCTGCCGGCGCCGCTGCCGCAGCCTGAGGCACGCCAGCCGCTGCGCCGCCCCGCAGCGCTGCTGGACGATGCGGCCGGACGGTGGCTGGCTGGCGGCGACCTGGAACTGCCGCCGGCCAGCATGCACCAGGGCAGCCTGGTGGCGCTAGGCGGCATGACGGTGGGGGCCCATGGGCTGGTGGAAGGCAGTATCAAATGCCATGGCGACCTGCGTGTGGGGGAGGGGAGCCGCATCGATGGCGCGCTGGTTTGCGGCGGCAATATGTTCATCGGCCGGGGATGCGTCATCCGCGGTCCGCTGGTGTGCGAGAAGACCATCGAAATCGAGGCCGGTACGGTGCTGGGTTCGCCGGCCGTCGAAACCACGGTGACGGCGCTGGAGATCCGCGTGCACGAAGGCACGCTGGCGCACGGCACGGTATGGGCGCGGGAACTTGGCTATGTGGTTCCCGCCGCCACCCACAGCTGAAAACAGGAGACCGCATTGGCCAACAATACCATCCTCCTCTGCATGGGCACCCGGCCCGAAATCATCAAGATGGCGCCGGTCTATTACGCGCTGAAGCAGGACGGGCTCGAGCCGCTGCTGCTGCACACCGGCCAGCACGAAGACATGGCCGACCCGATGTACAAATTCTTCAAGATCCTGCCCGATTACAGCCTGCCGCTGCAGCGCACATCGGATGCGCTGCACCACTTGTCGGCCATGCTGCTGGAAAAGCTGGGCGCGGCGTTCGAAGCCGTCAAGCCGGGCGCGGTGCTGGTGCATGGCGATACCGCCAGCGCCGCCATGGCTGCGCTGGCGGCGTTCTACCAGCACATTCGAGTGGGACACGTGGAAGCCGGCCTGCGCTCGCACAGCCGCTACAACCCTTTCCCGGAAGAGAAGAACCGCGAGCTGATAGGGCGGCTGGCCGACTGGCACTTCGCGCCGACGGGGAATGCGCGCCAGAACCTGCTGAACGAGAATATCGAGGACGAGCGCATCCACATGGTCGGCAATACGATTGTCGACGCGGTGCGCCTGGCCACCACCTCGCCCGACTTGCTGGACAACCCGGACGAATTGTCCGGCAGCCAGCTGCGCGGACTGCGCCACGTGCTGCCGGGACGCCGCCTGGTGTTCCTGACGGCGCACCGCCGGGAAAACCTAGGGCGGCCGCTGATGTCGATTTCGACCACTGTGCGCCAGCTGCTGCTGGCCGACGAAGACCTGGTGATTGTCTGGCCGGTGCACAGCAATCCCAGGATCCGCGCCACGGTGGACGAAGTGTTCACCGACCTGCCGGATGAAATCGCGGAACGCATCTTCCTGACCAAGCCCCTGAACTACTCGACCACGCTGCAGCTGCTGCGCCAGTCCTGGCTGGTGCTGACCGATTCCGGCGGCATCCAGGAGGAAGCGGCCTGCCTGCAGGTGCCGGTGCTGGTGCTGCGCGAAACGACGGAGCGGCCGGAGCTGGTGGCCAGCGGCGGCGGGCGCCTGATTGGCACCGAGGGCGCCGCCATTGTCGGCGCGGTCGATGAATTGCGCGGCAACGACAGGGCGTATGCGGCGATGCGCAACGCCCCTAATCCATTTGGCGACGGCTTTGCGGCCGAACGCATCAAGGACATTCTGATACGGAGCATGAATGACTCATAAGTTTTCCACGCATTCGTCCTGGCTGGCGATGCTGCTGGCCATGGCGGCAGGCGGCGCCGCAGCGCAGGGCGGATCCAGCGGCACGGTTGAAGCGGGCCTGCTGCACCACAGCCTGTCCGACGGCTACGGCAACTGGAACCAGCAATTCGTGCGCGGAACGCTGCGCACTTCCGACGCCACCGTGTGGAATGCGGACCTGGTCAATGCCAGGCAGTTCGGCGCGCACGGCACGCTGGTGGTGGGCGGCGTCTCGCATGTGTTCAATGAAGACTGGTACGGCAGCCTGGCGGCCAGCTCCGGCAGCGGCTTTTTCTACCCGCAGGGAAGGGGCGACGCGGTGATCAACCGCAAACTGGGCGCCGAACGCAATGTGATCGCCACGCTCGGACTGACGGCAGTCAACGCGCGCGACGGCCACCGCGACCGCAGCCTGTTGCTTGGCTTGTCATGGTACCTGCCCAATGCACTGGTGCTGCAAGGCGGCACCCGCATCAACCGCAGCAATCCGGGCGGCGTCATGGCCAACTCCAAATACGTGGCCATGACCTGGGGCTACGATAAGCAGCAGTACCTCTCGCTGCGCTACGATACGGGCGAGGAGGCCTACCAGTATATCGGCGCCGGAACGGCCGACCTGCTGGTCAACTTCCGCAGCAATGTGTTCAGCGGCACCTGGCGCAAATGGCTGGCCCCGGATTACGGCTTCCAGCTGCGCGCCGAGGCTTATCACAACCCGTTCTACAACCGCCGCGGCCTGGAAGCGGCCCTGTTCAAGGAATTCTGAGCTTGAAGCAACTGCATACCTGGCAGCGCAAGATCGACGACCTGCGCTTCCGCGGCTTCGGCGGCAGCGCGATTCAGATGCACCGTTCGATGTACCAGATCAAGCTAAGCCGCAGCAACCTGCTTGGCTCGCTGGCGCTGCCGATCGTGTTCACTGCCGTGCTGCTTTGCCTGCTGTCGCCGATCCTTGCGCTGTGGCGCGGCATCTTCGAGTTCTGGCTGCCGCGCATTGCGCCCGTGGGTAGCGTGGGCGTGCGCCAGATCGACCTGGGCGCCTACTACCTTGATCTGCCATACCCTTTGCTCCCGGCCGGCGAACCTGGAAACCAGCTGTGGTGGATCACACTGGCAGCCAGCGTGCTGGCCTTGCTGGCCAGCTTCGCCGTATCGCGCGACCGCTTCCTGCCCTTGCAGTACATCCTGCGCGCCTGCCTGCTGGTGCAGGCCACCGCGCTGCTGTTCTTCCACTTCTTTCCGGGCGAATTCCCTTACGATGCGGGGCGCTATATCGGCGATGCGCTGACCATGGCCCTGATCTTCCTGTTCATGATGCCGTGGGGCCTGGGTGCGACGTATTACGTCTTCGGATTCGCTTTGTGGCGCAAGGTTGGATTGACTGTCTGTATACTGGCCTATTTCATCCTGGCCTTTCCCATGCAATACCTGCTGCACGCTTACGTGCTTCACCATATGACGCTGTTGTTCCTGCCTTTGCTATATCTGGTGTTCGGCATCTTCATGGATGTGATGATGTTCGTCGCCTTGTATTCCTGGGGCATGAGCTGGGGGCGGCCGGATGCGCGCGCGTAGGCCGGCCATGCGTATGGCGATTTCAATGCTCCTCCTCCTGCTTGTGGTCTACACCGCGGCATGTGCCCTGGTGTTTTTCCGCCAGCGCAGCATGCTCTATTTCCCGCAGGCGTTTGAAGGCGGCAGGGTGCTCGATCTGGGCGGCGGTGCGCGCGTTGGCGCCACCGTTGACGAGCGTCCCGGACCCGCCGCCGTGATCTATTTTGGCGGCAACGCGGAGGCGGTCGGATACAGCCTGCCGGAATTGCAAGCCGTGTTTCCCGGCCAGTCGCTGTACCTGATGCACTACCGCGGCTACGGCGCCACACCGGGCGAGCCGACCGAGGAGGGCTTGTCCGCCGACGCGCTGGCCCTGTATGAGTATGTGCGCGCGCGGCACCCGCAGGTAACGCTGGTCGGGCGCAGCCTTGGCAGCGGCGTCGCCACGCGCCTGGCGAGTTTGCGTCCGGCCGACCGGCTGGTGCTGGTCACGCCTTACGACAGCATGGGCGAGGTGGCCTCGCATCACTTCCGCTGGCTGCCGGTGCGCCTGCTGCTGCGCGACCGGTATGACTCCGCCGCTTATGCGCCGCGGATCAATGCCCCCACCACCATCCTGGCCGCCGAGCGCGACGAGGTGATTCCGCGTACCAGCAGCGAGGCGCTGTATCGCAGCTTCCGTTCAGGAGTTGCCACCTTCCATCTTGTGCCCGGCGTCGGCCACAACGACATTTCCCTGCGCGCCCTGAAAACAGATTGACCTTTCGGCCAGGGCTATGGTCACTGAAACGCAGCGAGCTTGGCGCGGATGGCGGGGCCCACCGAAAGCTGCGGGTTGGAGTAGCCGTCATCCTTGCCCGCTTCGATTTCGCGCTTGCGTATCACTTCACGGGCCGCTGCATGGGCTTCCTCGAAGGAGCGGGTGTGGCTGCGCAGCTGCTCGTCGAACATGGCGCGGCCGAAGTAAGTCAATTCGGACTTGTAGCCGCAGCCATATGAAGTATGGTTGGCATCGGCCGCCGTCAGCACCATGGTCGCATCGTCTTTCAGGGCCGGGATCCAGCTGCCGGAATAGCAGGCCGATACCGCAATCACCCGGTGTTTGATGCCCGCATCGTCCAGGAATTTGCGCAGCATGGCCGGCGTCAGCTCGGTCAATTCGAACGGCCAGAAGTCGGCCGCCAACCGCCCTTCGCGCGCTCCGTGCGAGGTAAGGTAGACGAACAGCACGTCTTCGTCCTTGTCCATGGTGCGCGCCACGCTGCGGATCGCACGCCGCAGGTTCAGCGTGGTGGCCCAGGGGAGCTTGTCGGCGGTTTTGACGTGGTTCACAAACTGCACGGTACGGCCGCCGGTGTCGAAACGCGCGGACATCACGTCGGCCACCATCTGGCTTTCGCGCCGGAACACTTCGTCGCCATAGGGGGCGAAGGTCAGCGCATACATGTCGACTTTGCCCGGCCGCTGCGGCGCCAACGCCGCCAATTGGCGCGACAGCAGCGCCGGCTGCGCCTCCATCATTTCCGCCGTCAGTTTCAGGTACCGCTCCGGCGCGTCCTCGTTATCGGCCGAATCCTTTTCTGGATACCAGAAGTCCGGGTGCCGTGCCGACACCCCCAGCGCCACCACCCCCGCCATCATGACGGCCGTCACTGCCAGTGGCCAGCGCCTGCCCCGTCCAGCACGCGCCAGCAGGGTCAGTTGCGACAGCACGAACAAGGTGACCGGGATACCCCATAAGATCCAGGCACCCCATGGTCCCAGGTAGCGCGTCGACCACTTATCGGCCTTGCCGGCCCACATGCTGAACAGGAACAGGTTGAGCAACAGGTTCAGCCAGACGGTCTGCGACAGCAGCATGGTCACCAGGGCCGCCAGGTCGGGCGCCGCGCCCGGACGCCCGCTCGGCCCCGTGCCGCGTACCAGCAAGGCGTAGAACGGAAGCAGGGCGAAAGGCAGCCAGCCATATGCTATGGCTTGCCAGTAGAACTGGGCCGGGCCCTGGACATACAGGCGCTGGAAAATGACCGTTTGGGACAGCACCAGCAGCACCAGCGTCAGAACCAGGTTGGCGTCCGTATGCGCAAGGCCGTCCCAGCGCGGAGAACGGAAAAAGGCGGTGGATGCGCCTGCGCGCAGCCACCGCCAGAGATCGCGGCCGTTGTTATTGAAGTTCAAGATCTACGCGCTTTGCCTTTCCGCTTTCGCCCGGGAAGCCCGTGAAAGCGCTTTGTACCAGCGCCGGCATCACCATCGGCGTCGATTGCTTGCGGCTGGTGTTTTGTACCGTTACATCGAACAGTTTCTTGCCCTGCAGGTTGTTGATGGTCACATGCAGGTTGCGGTCATAGTTGTGCTGGATGGTTTCGCGGAATTCCATCGGGCCCCACATCCACGGATCGTAGTAGGGGCGGTGGAAACCGTAGTAGCCATAGTAGCGGTAAGGGTAGTAGCCCCAGCGCGGATAGTAGCCCCACGGGCCCGGGCCATACATCCAGGGATCGGTCGCGGTCAGGACCTTGACCGGGCGGTCGACGGTGCTGAACTGCATACCGACGCGCAGTTTGGCGTCCCGAGCGCTGGCAGCCTGGGTGAAGCCCAGCTTGGCCAGTTCGCCGCCCACCAGGTTCTGGTAGCTGCGGAATTCCAGAGTATCTTCGCCGGGTGACGGCGTTTCGAAGGTATACGATTTGTCCTGCAGGTCGCTCGGCCACTCGTGGAAGACCGTGACGTTACTGCGCAGGGTCGTGGCACAGCCGCTCAGCAACAGACCGGTGGCCGCCACCAAAATGGCTAGGGCTCTCATGGCAAAACTCCTGTTTCTACGTAGATGTCAGTTTAATCCGGCAACATGCCTTTCACCTAATTATTACAGAATGTTACCCACGGCGGGCTACCGGAAAAGAATCGGGCGTACCCGGTGCGCGGTATTGGTAAAATAGCCTTCTTTGTCTCCGCTCGCCCAAACCATGCGTACCGACAGCCCGCAAACGATTTACCGCAAGGATTACACCCCGCCCAGCTACCTGGTGGATACCGTGGAACTGGGCTTTGACCTCGATCCCGACTGCACCATCGTCGCCAACCGCGTTCAACTGCGCCATAATCCGGCCAGCAAGAGCCGCGATCTGGTGCTGCACGGCGAGGCGATCGAGCTGGTGGCCCTGCGCATGAACGGTGAAGCGCTGAATCCGGGCCAATATATTATTGGCAACAATACCCTGACCATCCGCAATGCTCCGGCCGATGTGCTGCTGGAAATCGAAACCACTTGCGCCCCGGTCGAGAACACCACGCTTTCCGGCCTGTACACCTCGGGCAGCGGTTTCTACACCCAGTGCGAGGCCGAGGGCTTCCGCCGCATCACCTATTTCCCCGACCGCCCCGATGTGATGGCGCGCTATACCGTGATGCTGCGCGCGGACAAGCAGCAATACCCGGTACTGCTCTCCAACGGCAACCTGCTGGAAGAGGGCGACCTGGACGACGGCCGCCATTACGCCAAGTGGGAAGACCCGTTCAAGAAACCGTCCTACCTGTTTGCCCTGGTGGCCGCGCGCCTGGTATGCCAGGAAGAGAAATACACGCTGAAGTCCGGCCGCGAAGTGCTGCTGCAGGTGTGGGTGGAGGAGGGCAACCTCGATAAGACCGACTACGCCATGCAGTCGCTGAAGAATTCCATCCGCTGGGACGAAGAGCGCTGGGGCCTGGAACTGGACCTGGACCGCTTCATGATCGTCGCGGTGAGCGACTTCAATATGGGCGCGATGGAGAACAAGGGCCTGAACATCTTCAACACCAAGTTCGTCCTGGCCAACTCGCGCACCGCGACCGATATCGACTACTCCGGCATCGAAGCCGTGGTGGGCCACGAGTACTTCCATAATTGGACCGGCAACCGCGTCACTTGCCGCGACTGGTTCCAGTTGTCGCTGAAGGAAGGCCTGACCGTCTTCCGCGACCAGGAATTCAGCTCCGACATGATCGGCACCGACAGCGGCCGCGCCGTGACGCGGATCGACCAGGTACGCACGCTGCGCCAGGCCCAGTTCCCGGAAGACGCGGGCCCGATGGCGCACCCGGTGCGTCCCGATTCCTTCGTCGAGATCAACAACTTCTACACGGTGACCGTGTACGAAAAAGGCGCCGAAGTGGTGCGCATGTACCAGACCTTGCTGGGCCGCGAAGGCTTCCGCAAGGGCATGGACCTGTACTTCGAACGGCATGACGGCCAAGCCGTGCAATGCGACGATTTCCGCGCCGCGATGGCGGACGCCAATCAGCGCGACCTGAAACAGTTCGAGCGCTGGTACAGCCAGGCAGGCACACCGGTGCTCAGCGCAAGCGGCCGTCATGACGGCGCCAAACAGGTGTATGAATTGACGCTGCGCCAGTCCTGTCCCGCAACGCCGGGCCAGGCCGAGAAGCAGCCATTCCACATTCCGGTCGCGGTGGGCCTGCTGGACCGACACGGCAAGGACCTTATCCCGACCAGGGTGCTGGAGCTGACCAAGGCCGAACAGACCTTCCGCTTCGAGGGCGTGGCCGAAGCGCCGGTACCATCGATCCTGCGCGACTTCTCCGCGCCGGTGGTGCTGGAATATCCGTACACCGACGACGAACTGCTGCACCTGTTCCGCTACGACAGCGACGCGGTCAACCGCTGGGAAGCCGGCCAGCGCCTGGCCATGGAGCGCCTGCTGTCGCTGGCCAAGGCCGTGCTGGACAACAAGCCGCTCAAGCTGGACGACACCTATATCGGCGCACTGCGCGCCGTGCTGGCGGATAAGGAACTGGATGCCGCCTTCCGCGAGCAGTGCCTGATCCTGCCGTCGGAAACCATCATCGCGGAACGGATGGAAGTGGTGCATCCGCAAGCCATCCACAGTGCGCGCCAATTCATGCGCCACGCCATCGGTGAAGCGCTGCGCGCCGAACTGCTGCAGGTATATGCCGACAATGCCACCCCGGGCGCCTACAGCCCCGACGCCGTCTCGGCCGGCAAGCGCGGCCTGAAAAACGTGGCACTGGCCTACCTGCTGGTGCAGCCGAACGCCGAAGCGGTCAAGCTGGCCAGCGAGCAGTTCGCCGCCGCCAGCAATATGACCGACCTTGCCGCCGCGCTGTCCGCCCTGATCCACAGCGGCGCCGACGCCGGCAAGCAGCTCGATGCCTTCTACAAGGACTTCAAGGGCGAAGCGCTGGTGGTCGACAAATGGTTCGCCATGCAGGGTGCGGCGCCGCACACCAATGTGGCTAAGGTGCGCGAGCTGATGAAGCATCCAGCCTTCACACTGAAAAACCCGAACCGCGCGCGCAGCCTGCTGTTCAGCTTCTGCAACCAGAACCCATCGCAATTCCACGCCGCCGACGGCAGCGCCTACGAATTCTGGGCCGAGCACGTGATCAAGCTCGACGCCCTGAACCCCCAAGTGGCCGCCCGCCTGGCGCGCAGCATGGACCGCTGGCGCCGTTACGCGCCGGCGCTGCAAGTCCATATGCGCCACGCGCTGGAAAAAGTCGCCGCAGCCACCAAGCTGTCGAACGACGTCATGGAAGTGGTGAGCAAGGCGCTCGCAAACTAATTAAGCACAAACCTAGGGAAACAATGAAACGTATCAGCCTGACCCAATACCTCGTTGAAGAACAACGCCAGCACCACAGCATCCCAGCCGAACTGCGCCTCCTGATCGAGGTGGTCGGCCGCGCCTGCAAAACCATTTCGCACAGCGTCGGCAAGGGCGCCCTGGGCGAGGTGCTGGGCGCGCTGGAAAGCGAAAACGTGCAGGGCGAAGTCCAGAAGAAGCTGGACGTGATCTCCAATGAAATCCTGCTGGAAGCGAATGAATGGGGCGGCCACCTGGCGGCGATGGCGTCGGAAGAGATGGAAGACATCCATCCGATCCCTAACCGCTACCCGAAAGGCGAATACCTGCTGGTGTTCGACCCGCTGGACGGCTCCTCCAACATCGACGTCAACGTCTCGATCGGCACCATCTTCTCCGTGCTGAAGGCGCCGGACGGCATGACCGAACCTACCGAGCAGGACTTCCTGCAGCCAGGCGCCAAGCAAGTGGCTGCCGGCTACGCGGTGTACGGCCCGCAGACCCTGCTGGTGCTGACCACCGGTAACGGCGTGAACTGCTTCACCCTGGACCGCGAGATGGGTTCGTGGGTGCTGACCCAGCGCAATATGCAAATTCCTGCCAAGACCAAGGAATTCGCGATCAACGCCTCCAACCAGCGCCACTGGCACGCGCCGGTGCAGCGTTACATCGGCGAACTGCTGGCCGGCTCCACCGGCCCGCGCGGCACCGACTTCAATATGCGCTGGATCGCTTCCATGGTGGCCGATGTGCACCGCATCCTGAACCGCGGCGGCATCTTCATGTACCCGGCCGACAATAAGGACCCAAGCAAGCCAGGCCGTCTGCGCCTGATGTACGAAGCGAACCCGATGGCTTTCATCGTCGAGCAGGCGGGCGGCATGGCCACCGACGGCAAGAAGCGCATCCTCGACATCCAGCCTGAGAAGCTGCACCAGCGTGTGCCGGTCTTCCTGGGGTCGCGCGACGAAGTGGCCCTGGTGACGAGCTATCACCAGGCCGGCGTGTAATTTTTGCAATAATAGCGCTCTGCTACTAGCGAACGCGCAAGGTTGTTTGTTATAATCCGGGCTCTTTGCCGGTGTAGCTCAGTTGGTAGAGCAGCTCATTCGTAATGAGAAGGTCGTAGGTTCGATTCCTATCTCCGGCACCAGGACGTATAGAAACCCTGTCAAATCTTTGATTTGGCAGGGTTTTTTCGTTTTACATCTTTGCGACCAGCGCCACAAGCGCGAGAAAAATTGCGATCAGGAGTCCGACGATCAGATGATTCTGCGAGTCCATCCGTGCATTCAGCTTTTCCATCGCCTCGTATAACTTGGCTTCGAATTCTGCTCGCAATTCGATGCGCAGATTATCCAAGCTATTTTCGAGGTGTTTGAAGTGTCCGGCTACCTGCTCAAAGCGAACGTCGAGATGTGAGCGTAGCGACTGTAATTCACACGAAAGATTTGTCACGGCATTCTCCAGCTTGGCGATGCGTTTCTCGTGGTCGGCGAGCTCTGGCGGGGGAGTGGCGTCCATGGCGGCTCCTTGAAGTGATCCTACCATTGTCGCCACCCGATAAAGCGCGCGCTTGATGCACGTCGAACGTGCGCAGCGCCGCGTTACTTCACGTTACGCGCGAGGAAAGTGCGCATCAGTTTGCCTATTTCCGCGCCGTCTTCCTCCAGTGCGAAGTGGCCGGTGTCGAGCAAGTGAAGCTCGGCTCGCGGCAGGTCGCGCAGGTAGGGCGCGGCACCAGCGGCGGGGAAGATCTTGTCGTTCTTGCCCCAGGCGATCAGCATCGGCGGCTGGTGTTTGCGGAAATAGGCTTGCCACTCCGGATAACGTCCCGGGTTGCTGCCATAGCTGTAGAACAGCTCGAGCTGGATGTCCTTGTTGCCCGGGCGGTCCATGTATGCCTGGTCCACGGTCATGCGTCGGGGCTGATCTTGCCGGCATCGCGCACGCCGTGCGTGTACTGCCATTTGGTCGCGCCGATTTCAAAGAAGGGCTTCAGTTTGGCGCCGTTTGTTTCGGATTTTTCGGCCCAGTAAGCCTTGAATGGCGCCCAGAATTCGTTGTCGATGCCTTCGTTGTAGGCATTGCCGTTCTGGACCACGATGGCGGACACGCGCTCAGGGTGCGCAGTAGCGAGACGGAAGCCGATCGGGGCGCCGTAGTCCTGTACGTACAAGGCGTACGTCGATGCGCCGACCGCGGCGGTGAACTTGTCGACCACGGCGGCGAGGTTGTCGAAGCTGTAGGCGAATTTATCGGGTGCCGGCATATCGCTTTGGCCGAAGCCGGGATAATCGGGGGCGATCACGTGGTAGCGGTCCGCCAGCTGCGGGATCAGGTTGCGGAACATCTGGGATGACGTCGGGAAGCCGTGCAGCAGCAGCACGGTTGGCGCATCTTTCGGCCCGGCTTCGCGGTAGAAGATGTTGATGCCATCGACTTTGACCGTGCGATAGCTGACATCCGCCGGTGCGGCGAAGGCGGTGGCGCCAGCAAAGGCGAGGACCAGGGATGCGGCGATGCGAGAGGTTTTCATGTTCGCTTCCTTCAACAGTGGTTTGGATGGGATGGATTTTAGGAAGCCGCCGGGTACGGGGGAACTACGCGCAGCGAAACAATCCATTTCGCTGCGCGTAGTTCCGCGTGGCGCGAGGCGCCGATAGAGTAGGGGCATCGACAACCCACTGGAGAACACCATGAAAACCCTGTTAGCCTCTGCCGCCATTGCGCTTGCCGTCGTCGCCCCTGCATATGCGGCGCCGGTAGCCTACCGCTCCGTCAACGTGGACGGCGTGAACATCGCATATCGCGAAGCGGGGAACGCCAGCAAGCCGGCTGTCCTGCTGCTGCACGGCGTTCCCAGTTCATCGCGCATGTACGACGGCCTGCTGCGCAAGCTGGGCGACCGCTATCACCTGATCGCGCCGGATTATCCGGGCTTTGGCAACAGCGATGCGCCAGATCCCCAGAAGTTTGCCTACACCTTTGAGAACCTGGCCGTCGTCATGCAGCACTTCACCGATGCGGTCGGCGCGCGCCGCTATGTGCTGCTGATGCAGGATTACGGGGCTCCCGTAGGCATGCGCCTGGCCCAGGCGCGGCCGGAAGCGGTGCAGGCGCTGGTGTTCCAGAACGGGAATGTGTACGAGGAGGGCCTGGGTGCGATGTGGGCCAAGCGCAAACCGTTCTGGGCGAACCGCGAGGCGCATGAGAAGGACGTGATCGCGGTGCACCAGTCGGTGGCGGCGACCCGCGCGCGCCACATCGGCAGTGATCCCGATATTGCGGCGTATGACCCGGATCTGTGGATGGACGAATATGCCTACCTTAACCGTCCCGGCCAGGCGCGTATCCAGGCCGACCTCATTTACGACTATCAGCACAACCTGGCCGCGTATCCGCAATGGCAGGCTTGGCTGAAACAGCGCCAGTTGCCGACACTGGTCGTCTGGGGCAAGCACGACCTGGCTTTCACCGTGCCTGGAGCGCAGGCCTTCAAGCGCGATAACCCGTCCGCGGAAGTGCATGTTCTCGACGGCGGCCATTTTGTGATGGATACGAAGCTCGATGAAGTCGCCGCCATCACAGGCGCCTTCCTCGGCAAGCTTAGTTCAGGTGCGGGTGCGTCCGCAGGTGCTGCGCCAGCAGGTCGATGAATTTGCGCACGTTGGAGGAGCCGTACTTGCTCTCGCGGTGCAGGATATGCACCGGCCACGGTTCCTCTTCAAACTCCGGCAGGAGGATTTTCAGCCTGCCGTCCGCAAGTTCATCGGCCATCTGGTAGGACAGCAGGCGGCAGATGCCCAGCCCCTCGACTGCGGCGCGAATGGCCGCGTCGTTGCTGGTGACGGTGAAGCGGGGTTTCATGCGGACTGTTATGGGCTCGCTGCCGCGGCCGAACTTCCACTCCACGCGCGGCGTGATATTGCTGGCGGCGATGATCGTATGCCGCGGCAATTCGTCCGGGTGCCCGGGTTCGCCGTGCCTGGCGAGATATTCCGGTGAGGCGCACAGCACGCGCCGCATGCTGCCCACGCGCAGCGCCCTCATGCTGGAATCGGGCAGGGGGCCCAGGCGGACCGCGACATCCATGCCTTCCTCGAGCAGGTTGACCACGCGGTCCAGGAAATAGGCGCTGACATCGACTTCGGGGTACTGCTGCAGGAATTGCACGATGCAGGGCGTGACGAAGCTCTTCCCGAACAGGACGGAGGCGGTGACGGACAGGTTGCCCTTTGGCTGGGAATTGACGCCGGCCGCGGCATCATTGGCTTCCTCGATGCTGGCGAGGATGTTGCGGCAGTCGTCCAGATAGCGCTGGCCCGCCTCGGTCAGGCGCACATTGCGCGTGGTCCGCTGCAGCAGCTGCGCGCCCAGCTGTTCCTCCAGCGCCGCCACCGCGCGGGTGATGGCGGCCGGCGACATGTTCAGGCTGCGCGAGGCGCCGGCAAAACTCTCCTGCTCGCCTACCGCCACGAATACCGTCATCAGGTGCATCTGATCCATTTATTTCCTCTCAGCACGATGGTTTCCGTTAATAATTATGACAGATTAACTTTTTTGCCTTATACTTCTTGCATGTTTGAATGAGAATGATTATCATTTGCGTTCTTTTTCAAACGTGAAGCGTGTTATGTCCTTTTCGAAAACCCTCCTCGCGGCAAGCTTGGCCGCAATCGGCCTCCCCGCAGTTGCTGACGAAGCCGCCGGTGCCAGCGACGGTAATGTCGTCGTCGTGACCGCATCGATGCGTGCCCATACCGTGGCCGGCGCGCCAGCGTTCACGACCGTCCTGACGGCGGAAGATATCGCCAAGTCGCCGGCCAATGGCCTGGCCGACCTGCTGCGCGACAGCGTGGGCGTGAACAACCAGACCGACGGTAACGGCCGCGACGAGATCCGCATCCGCGGCCTGGGCGGCAAGTACACCTTGATGCTGGTGAACGGCAAGCGCGTATCGTCCGGGGGCGCCCTGTGGCGCGGCGGTGATTTCGATTTCAGCTCGGTCCCGCTGTCCAGCATCAAGCGGGTGGAAATCGTGCGCGGCCCGATGGCGGCGCTGTACGGCTCTGATGCGATCGGCGGCGTGATCAACATCATCACCTGGCCGGCCAGCAAGGAGTGGAAAGGCAGCGTCACCGGCGAATACCGCACCGTGGCCAGCGGCTACGACGGCGACCAGTACCGCGTTGGCGCGAATGCTTCCGGCGCCCTGAGCGACACGGTGAGCCTGTCCCTGGCCGGCGAGCGCTATGACCGCGACGCATGGTGGGATACCCCGGCCAGCGACAAGACCCGCACGCCGCGCCTGGAAGAGAAGAAGGCGAGTAACCTGACGGGCACCCTGACCTGGCAAGTGGCGGAGAACCAGTCGCTGGACTTCGACCTGGGCTACAACAAGGACAAACGTCCGCGCGTGATGTACTACTACGCCTTCTACCCGGCGTACAATTTCGAATCGAAGGACATCCGCGACCAGGACATCGAGCGCAAGACCTACGGCCTGACCCACCGCGCAAACTGGGACTGGGGTAACACCACCGCCTACATCACCCGTGAAAGCGCGGAGATCCAGGACTTCAACACCCGCTACAATGCGCCGCAGCAGCGCACCCTGAAGGAAGACAATACCTACGCCAAGTTCTACGGCAGCACTGCCCTGGGCATCAACGCCCTGACGGCCGGTGTGGACCTGCGCCGCCAGGTGATCCACGACGGCGCCAGCTATCTGGACACCGGCAAGGTAAGCACCGATACCAAGGCCGTCTTCCTGGAAGATGAACTGACCCTGGCCAAGGACCTGCGCCTGACGCTGGCGGGCCGCTTCGACGACCACAGCGTGTTCGGCGGCCACTTCTCGCCCAAGAGCTACCTGGTCTGGCAAAGCAATGATGTGCTGACCGTCAAGGGCGGCATCAGCAAGGCCTTCAAGGCGCCGGACGCCTATCAGCTGAGCAAGGAATACCGTATCGTCAGCTGCGGCGGCAGCTGCTTCCTGTCCGGCAATCCGGAGTTGTCGCCGGAAACCAGCACCAATTACGAAATCGGCTTCGAAATGCACCAGAAGACCTGGGACTTCACCGCCGTGGCATTCAGGAACGATGTGGACGGCCTGATCGTGGCAACTTACGATCCGGTGGCTAATGCCCGCCATTGGACCAATGTGGCGCAAGCCAAGACCAACGGCATCGAG
The DNA here is from genome assembly GCF_000425385.1 of Pseudoduganella violaceinigra DSM 15887. GTDB lineage: Bacteria > Pseudomonadota > Gammaproteobacteria > Burkholderiales > Burkholderiaceae_D > Rugamonas > Rugamonas violaceinigra. The sequence continues at coordinate 292,375 of NZ_KE384359.1, forward strand.
CTGGAAGGCAATGTGCAGTTGCTGCCGTCGCTGACCCTGACCGCCAACTACACCCACCTGAACGCGGATTATGTGAACGAAAAGGGTGTCACCGCGGTGCTGGACAACCGTCCGAAAAACGTGGGCATGGCAAGCCTGGCCTGGACGGTGCTGCCGGGCGTCCAGACTTCGCTGTCGGCGCACTACACCGGCAAGCAGTTCTACGCCGAAAAAGAGATGCCGGCCTACACCCGCGTCGACCTGGGCGTTTCCGCCAAAGTCGACAAGCACTGGACCGTGCGTACCGGCGTCAAGAACCTGACCGACGTCGACCTGGCGAAGAAGAGCAAGGACTTCAGCTTCTTCGAACTGGGCCGCAATTACTACGTCAGCGCCACGTACGGCTTCTGACACCGGTGGGGCTGCGGCCCCACCTCTTCCCCCCCCTAGCCAGCGTCGAGCCAGCGAACCAACCAATAGTTTGCGAGGTAGACCATGGCTACGAGCTTATTCCTGTCGCCGCACCGTTCGCTGCGCGGCAGCGGCGTTGCAGAACGCATCGACACGCCGGCATTCGATGCCGGCCGTCTGCAGGCCGATGTCGCTGCGGCCTTGCGCCGTGCGCGCGTGCGCGGCAATCCACACCCGGTGGCGCTGGGCGCCATCCCGTTCGATACCCGCCAGCCGTCCGCGCTGGTGGTGCCCATGGTATCGGAATTCATTGAGCGCTCCAGCGTGGTGCAGGAGGCTGCGGTTGAATTGCCGCCCATCCTGCGCGAGCAAAGCATTCCCGGCGAGGAGCGCTTCAAGCAGGGCGTGCGCCAGGCCGTCGCCAATTTCGGTTTGAGCGATATCCGCAAGGCGGTGCTGTCGCGTCTTCTCGACGTCGAGCTGGCGGGCCGTGCCGACGCGGGCGATATCTTCCGGCGCCTGATGGCGCGCAATCCTTCCGGCTTCCAGTTCCGGCTGCCGCTGGCGGACGGCTCGGAGCTGGTCGGCGTGAGCCCTGAACTGCTGGTGCGCAAGGAAGGCGCGCGCATGGAGTCCAATCCCTTGGCGGGCTCCGCGCGGCGCGATGCCGACCCGGCGCGCGACCGCGCGGTGTCGGATGCGCTGCTGCGCTCGGCCAAGGATGCCTACGAACATCGCCTGGTGACGGACGAAATCCGGCGTGTGTTGGCGCCGGTCTGCCGCGAGCTGTCGATTCCGGAACACCCGTCGCTGCTGTCCACGTCCGCCATGTGGCATCTCTCGACGCCGATCGAAGGCACCCTGCACGACGGCGCGCTGGGCGCGCTGGAACTGGCCTGCCGCCTGCACCCGACGCCGGCGGTGTGCGGCTTCCCGACGCGCCTGGCGCGCAAGCTGATCGACCTGGTCGAGCCTTTCGACCGCGGCCTGTTCGCCGGCATGGTGGGCTGGTGCGACGACCAGGGCAACGGCGAGTGGGCCGTGACCATCCGCTGCGGGCGCGTGGACGGCAACCGCGTGCAGCTGTTCGCGGGCGCCGGCATCGTGGCCGATTCCTGCCCGGATGCCGAGTGGGCGGAAACCCAGGCCAAGCTGCAAACCATGCTGGGCGCCCTGACCGCCAGGGAGGCCGCATGATCGCCTTCACCCCTTGGCCCGATGATGCGGCGCGCCGCTACCGCGAGCAGGGCCTGTGGCGCGGGCTGCCGCTGACCGAGATCCTGGAACGCCAGGCGCGCGAACATCCGCAGGGCATCGCCGTCATCTGCGGCGAGCGCATGCTCAGCTACCGCGAGCTGGACGAACAGGCCGAGTGCCTGGCGCAGGTGCTGGCGCTGCGCGGCCTGGGCATGGGCGATACGGCGCTGGTGCAGCTGCCCAACGTGGCGGAGTTCTATATCGCGTTCTTCGGCCTGCTGAAGGCGGGCGTGGCGCCGGTCAACGCCCTGTTCAGCCACCAGCGCCTGGAGCTGTCCGCGTATGCGCAGCAGCTGCAACCGAAGCTGCTGATCGCCTCCGCCAGCCATCCGCTGTTCGCCAACGACGCCTTTGCGCGCGAACTGGCCGTGCCGCACACCATGGTACTGGGTCCGGACGGCTTCCGCGAGCAGGCGCACGGTATCGGTCCGCGCCCGCAGCATACGCCGGCGCCGGAAGTGGCTTTCTTCCAGCTGTCCGGCGGCAGCACGGGTACGCCGAAACTGATCCCGCGCACCCACGACGATTACTACTACAGCGTGCGCCGCAGCGCCGAAATCTGCCGCCTGGACCGTGGTACGCGCTTCCTGTGCGCGCTGCCGGCCGGGCACAACTTCCTGCTCAGCTCTCCGGGCGCGCTGGGCGTGTTCCACGCCGGCGGCACCGTGGTGCTGGCGACGGCGCCGGAGCCGCTGGCCTGCTTCGCCCTGATCGAGCGGCACGGCGTGAATATGGCCGCCCTGGTGCCGTCCGCCGTCACGCTGTGGCTGCAAGCGGCGCAGCAGCCGGAGCGCCGCGCGCAGCTGGCGTCCCTGGGCCTGCTGCAGGTGGGCGGCGCCAGCTTCGCCGAAGCGCTGGCGCGGCGCGTGCCGCAGGAACTGGGTTGCGCCTTGCAGCAAGTGTTCGGCATGGCCGAAGGCCTGGTCAACTACACCCGCCTGGACGACGCCGACGACGTGGTCTACACCACCCAGGGCCGTCCGATGAGCGATGCCGACGAGGTGCGCGTGCTGGACGCGGACGGCCGCCCGGTCGCCGACGGCGAAACCGGCATGCTGGCCACGCGCGGCCCCTACACCTTCCGCGGCTACTACCGCGCGCCGGAGCACAACGCGCGCGTGATCGACGCCGACGGCTTCTACCACACGGGCGACCTGGTGCAGCGCAGCGCGGACGGCAACCTGCGCGTGGTGGGCCGCGTGAAGGACCAGATCAACCGCGGCGGCGAGAAGATCGCGGCGGAGGAAGTGGAGAACCTGCTGCTGCGCCATCCCGGCGTGCTGCAGGCGGCGCTGATCTCGGTGCCGCATCCGATGCTGGGAGAAATGAGCTGCGCCTGCATCGTGCCGCGCGCCGACGGCCTGCGTTCCGTCGAACTGCGCAAATACCTGCGCGGGCTGGGCGTAGCCGATTACAAGCTGCCCGACCGCTTTGAAATGATGGACCGGCTGCCGCTGACGGCGGTCGGCAAGACCGACAAGCTGGCGCTGCGCGCCCGCATTCCCAATTGAGATGGAGCCTGGACCATGAGCATTCCCGTAATTTCTTCCTACCCGATGCCGCAGCCCGACAGTCTGCCCGCCAACAAGGTCGCCTGGCAGCTGGAGGCGCGCCGCGCCGTGCTGCTGGTGCACGATATGCAGGACTACTTCCTGCGCTTTTACGGCGCAGACAGCGAGCTGCGCACCAAGCTGGTGGCCAATATCGCCGCCCTGTGCGCCTGGGCGCGCGCGGCCGGCGTGCCGGTGGTGTACACGGCGCAGCCGGTCGAGCAGAGCGCGGAAGAGCGCGCCCTGTTGAACGATATGTGGGGGCCGGGCCTGACCACGGCCGATCCGGCGCTGCAGCAGGTGACGTCCGCCGTGGCGCCGCTGCCGGGCGACACGGTGCTGGTGAAATGGCGCTACAGCGCTTTTCAGCGCTCCGACCTGCAGCAGTTGATGCGCGACTGGGGCCGCGACCAGCTGCTGATCGCCGGCGTCTACGCCCACATCGGCTGCATGACGACGGCGCTGGACGCCTTCATGCGCGACGTGCAGCCTTTCATGGTGGCCGACGCGCTGGCCGACTTCAGCGAGGAAGAACACCGCATGGCGCTGCGCTACGTGGCCGGCCGCTGCGGCATGGCAGTCCACACGGCGCAGGTGCTGGGCGCACGCCCTGAGCTGTCGATCGAATGGCTGCGCGCCTGCCTGGAGGGACGGGTGGAGGAGGGCGGTTTCGGTCCGGACGACAATCTGCTCGACTACGGCCTCGATTCGCTGGAAGTGATGGCGCTGGTGGCCGAATGGGAGAAGCTGGGCCTGCGCGTCCGCTTCGAAGAACTGGCCGGCACGCCGACGCTCAACGCGTGGTGGGACGTCCTGCAGCGCAAGATCGCCGCCTGAGGTGAACCATGTTCCTGGCTGAACAGAACAACCTGACCGCGGCCCGCCCGCAGGCGCCGCCGCGCCCGCCCGGCCTGGATTTCGAAGGGCGCCAGGTGTGGGTGACCGGCGCCGGGCGCGGCATCGGCTACCAGGCGGCGATGGCTTTCCGCCAGCTGGGAGCGCGCGTGGTCGGCATCGACCGCCATTTCGATTCGGAGCTGGGAACGGTGCACGGCAAGAAGTATCCCTTCAAAACCGTGCAGCTCGATATTACGGACCAGGCGGCGGTGGCGGCAGCCTGCGGCGAGCTGCTGCTGGAAACTCCGCGCGTGGACGTCCTGGTCAACGCGGCGGGCGTGCTGCGCCTGGGGCGGCTGGAAAACACCAGTGTCGAAGACTGGCAGGCCTGTTTCGACATCAACGTCAGCGGCGTGTTCTACATCCTGAACCGTCTGCTGCCGCAATTCAAGGCGCAGCGTTTCGGCAGCATCGTCAACGTGGCGTCGAATGCGGCGCATGTGCCGCGCATGAATATGGTGGCGTATTGCGCCTCCAAGTCGGCGCTGGTGAGCCTGAGCCACTGCGCGGCGCTGGAGCTGGCGCAGTACGGGGTGCGCTGCAACCTGGTGTCGCCCGGCTCGACCGATACGCCGATGCTGCGCTCCATGCTGCCGGACGAGGAGGGCATGCAGCGCACCATCGCCGGCTTGCCGGAGCAGTACAAGCTGGGTATCCCGCTGCGCAAGATCGCCACCGCGCGCGAGATCGCCAACACCATCGTCTTCCTGGCCTCGGACCTGGCCAGCCATATCACCATGCAGGACCTGGTCGTCGACGGCGGCGCCACGCTGGCCGCATGAGCATTCTGGAGCGAACATGCACTACCTGAAGTACCTGCCGGCCGTCGTGCTGCTGGCGGCATGCGGCGCCAGGCAGGAAGCGCCGCCCGCCCCGGCGGTGCCGGAAGTGGCGGTGACCACCTTGGCGCTGGAAAAGCTGCCGCTCAATAGCGACCTGGCCGGGCGCGTTGCCGCCGTGCGCGTTTCGGAAGTGCGCCCGCAGGTCGACGGCGTGATTGTGCAGCGCTACTTCGACGAGGGCGCCGACGTGCGCGCCGGGCAGCTGCTGTACCGGATCGACAGCGCCAGCTATGCGGCGCGCCAGGCGCAGGCCAGCGCCGAGCTGGCGCTGGAGAAGGCCAGCCTGGTCAACCTGCGCGTCATCGCCGAGCGCTACGCGCGCCTGCTCGATTCGCGCACGGTGACGCAGCAGGACCACGATCTGGCCCAGGCCAACTTCAAGCAGGGCCAGGCCCGCGTCCAAGCGCGCGAAGCGGCGCTGCGCGCTGCGCAGATCGATTTGCAGCGCACCGAGGTGCGGGCCGCCATCGCCGGGCGCATTGGGCGGGCGGAAGCGACCGAGGGCGCCCTGGTGTCGCGCGCCCAGGCGGAACCGCTGGCGCGCGTGCAGCAGCTCGATCCCGTCTACGTGGATGTGGTGCAGTCCAGCCAGCAGATGGTGGCCTTGCGCCGCGCCTTGGACAAGGGCAGCGTCAAACCCGGCGCGCGCGGCGTGACGCTGACGCTGGAGGACGGCAGCGCCTATCCGCACGCGGGCGAGCTGCAGTTCGCCGATATGCAGGTGGACCCGCAGACCGGCATGGTCATGCTGCGCGCGCGCTTCCCCAATCCGCAGCGCTTGCTGATGCCGGGCATGTATGTACGGGCCCGCGTCGAACACGGCGTGCAGCCCGATGTCGTCATGCTGCCGCAGCAGGCGGTGCGCCTGGGCGAGGGCGACAAGGCGACCGCGCTGCTGGTCAACGCCAAGGGCGAGGTGGAGCCGCGCGCGCTGGTGCTGGCCGGCAGCCACCAGGGCCGCTGGGCCGTGCTGTCCGGCGTGCGCGCCGGCGAACGCGTCATCGTCGAGGGCGGCATGAAAGCCGCCCCGGGCGCCCGCGTCAATGCGGTCGAATGGCGCGATCCGGCGCGCGTTGGCGCCGCCCCGGCGGCATCGTCCGCCGCGCGCGTCGATCGGGGGGGCTGAGCGATGGTGGCGCGTTTCTTCATTGCGCGGCCGGTGCTGGCCTGGGTGCTGGCGGCGCTCGTCATGCTGGGCGGGATGCTGGCGCTGGCCAAGCTGCCCGTGGCGCAGTACCCGGACATCGCGCCGCCGACCGTGCGCGTGGCGGCCAGCTACCCTGGCGCTTCGGCCCAGGTGGTCGAGCACAGCGTGGTGCAGGTGCTGGAGCAGGAGCTCAAGAACCTGAAGCACCTGACGTATTTCGATGCCAGCAGCACCTCGTCCGGCGAAGCGGAGATCATGCTGACCTTCGAGCAGGGCGCCGACCCGGTCCTGGCCCAGCTGGAGGTGCAGAACAAGGTCAACCAGCTGGCCTACCGTCTGCCGCGCGCGGTGCAGCAGAACGGCCTGAACGTGCGCGCCCTGCAGAACAGTTTCCTGATGGTGGTGGTGTTCAGCGACAGCCGCGGCGCGCTCGGCGAGGCGGCGCTGGCCGACTGGATGAATAGCCAGGTGATCGACGCCGTCAGCCGCGTGCACGGCGTGGGCGAGGTGCGCAGCTTCGGTGCGCCGTACGCGATGCGCGTCTGGCTGCAGCCGCACCAGCTGCAAAGCTTCGGCCTGATGCCGGCGGACGTGGTGCGCGCCATCGAAAGCCAGAATACCGAAGTGCCGGTGGGCGAATTGGGCGCGCTGCCGGCGCCGGCCGGACAGGCGTTGAACGTGAGCGTGACGGCCTTGTCGCGCCTGAAAACCCCGCAGCAATTCCGCGACCTGGTGCTGAAGACCCGCCCGGACGGCGCCGTGGTGCGTTTGTCCGACGTGGCGCGGGTGGAGGTGGGCAGCGAATCCTACGGCGCCGCTTCGCGCGTGGACGGCCAGCCTGCCACCGGTTTCGCGGTCATGCTGGCGCCGGGCGCCAACGGCCTGGCGACGGCGGCGGGCGTGCGCGAGCGCATCGCGGCGCTGCAGCCGGCGTTCCCGCCGGGCGTGCAGGTCGGCTATCCGGAAGACGCCACCCGTTTCGTCAAGCTGTCGATCCGCCAGGTGGCGGCGACCCTGGCCGAAGCGGTGCTGCTGGTGGTGCTGGTGATGTTCGTCTTCCTGCAGGGCTGGCGCGCGACGCTGGTGCCCGTGATTACCGTGCCGGTGGTGCTGCTGGGCACCTGCGGCGTCCTGGCCCTGACCGGCTTTTCCATCAACACCCTGACCCTGTTCGCCATGGTGCTGGCGATCGGGCTGCTGGTGGACGACTCCATCGTGGTGGTGGAGAACGTGGAGCGCATCATGGCCGAGCAGGGCTGCGACGCCCGCAGCGCCACCCTGCAATCGATGCGCGGCATCACGGGCGCCCTGGCCGGCATCGCCATCGTGCTGGGCGCGGTGTTCCTGCCGATGGCCTTCTTCCCTGGGTCGGTGGGCGTGATCTACCGCCAGTTCTCGGTGACGCTGGTGACCGCCATGGCGCTGTCGGTGCTGGTGGCCATCAGCCTGACGCCGGTGCTGTGCGCGGCGCTGCTGCGTCCCGCCGCGGCGCATGCCGCCGGCGGCCGCTTCGCACGCGCCATGGCCGCCGTGCAGCGCCGCTACGACAGCCTGCTGCAAACATTGCCGGGCCGGCCATGGCGCCTGGCCCTGGTCTACGCCGTGCTGCTGGGCGGCGCGGCCTGGGGCTACCAGCGCCTGCCCGCATCCTTCATCCCGGTCGACGACCAGGGCACGGTCATGGTGCGCTTTGCGCTGCCGGCCGGCGCCACCTACCCGCGCACCGCCGAACTGGCGCGCGAGGTGGAGCGGTATTTCCGCGAGACCGAGAAAGCCAATGTCGCCATGGTCTACACCGTGGCCGGGATGGGCCTGGGTGGCGCCGGCCAGAACGCCGGCATGGCTTTTGTCAATCTGAAGGACTGGTCGCAGCGCAAGGGGGCGGAAAACTCGGCGCAGGCGATCGCCGCGCGCGCCACCGAGGCGCTGGGCAAGCTGCGCGACGCGCGCGTGTTCGCCATGGTGCCGCCGCCGATCGACGGGCTGGGCGAAGCGAGCGGCTTCGAATTCTGGCTGCAGGATACCTCCGGCGCGACGCCCGAAGCGCTGGCCGAGCGCGCGTCCGCGCTGGCGGCCAAGGCGAACGAACTGCCCGGCGTGATCTACGCCGAAGCCGACGGCAGCGACAGCAAGGCCCAGCTGCGCATCGATATCGACCAGACCAAGGCGCTGACGCTGGGCCTGAACCTGGACGATGTGAACAGCACGCTCAGCGCGGCCTGGGGCGGCGTCTACGTCAACGACTACCTGCATGAAGGCCGCGTGCGCAAGGTGCTGGTGCAGGCGGACGCGCCGTGGCGCGCCGCGCCGGACGACCTGCAGCACTGGTCGGTGCGCGGCAGCGGCAACGCGATGACGCCGCTGTCCTCCTTCTCCAGCACGCGCTGGGACAGCGGGCCGACGCAGCTGCGCCGCTTCAACGGCCTGCCGGCCGTGCACTTCAGCGGCGCCGGCGCGCCGGGCGCCAGCTCGGGCGAACTGATGGCGCGCCTGGAAGCGCTGGTGGCGGAGCGGCCCTCCAGCCGCCTGGCCTGGAGCGGCCTGTCCTACCAGGACCAGCTCGCGCGCGGCCAGGCGCCGCTGCTGTACGCGGCATCCGTGCTGTTTGTCTTCCTCTGTCTGGCAGCCCTGTACGGCAGCTGGTCGATCCCCTTCTGCGTGCTGCTGGCGATCCCGCCCGGCGTGCTGGGGGCGGTGCTGGGCGCCGGCTTGCTGGGCCTTGAGCGCGACATCTTCTTCCAGGTCGGCGTGCTCGCCACGGTCGGCCTGTCCGCCAAGAACGCGATCCTGATCGTGGAGTTCGCCGAGGCGGCGGTGCGCGCCGGCCAGGCGCCGTGGGCGGCCGTCACGGCGGCCGCCAGCCAGCGCCTGCGCCCCATTCTCATGACTTCGCTCGCCTTCGGCGCCGGCATCGTGCCGCTGGTCGTGGCCAGCGGTCCCGGCGCGGCGGCGCAGCAGGCGATCGGCGCCAGCGTGCTCGGTGGCGTCCTGCTGTCGACGGCGCTGGGCGTGTTCCTGGTGCCGCTGTTCTACCTGTCCATCCTGAAAGCCGGCCAAGGCCGGGTCTTACAACATGATCCTGTTCCTCATACTTAATATCGCGGGCTGCTGCCTGCTGTACCTGAGCCACCGCCACCAGGGCTGGCTGGCGCAACCGATCGGCCCACTGGGCGCCGCGGGCGGCGCCGCCGCGCTGCTGCTGGCATTGGCCGCCGCCTGCTTCGCGCTGTCGCCGCTGGCGGCGGTGTTCGCCTGGCTCGCCGTCAGCATGCTGGCATTCAGCCTGCTGCCGTTCGCCTCACTGCTGAAAGGAAAACCATGAGCAGCAAGCCCGCAGCCATCCGTCCCGACTGGTGGAGCAAGACTTTTGCCGGCGCGGTGCTGGGCGCCGCCCTGGCGCTGGCGCTGGCCGGCCTGTTCGCCTGGGTGGGCCCCGGCGGCATCGGCGCGCGCGAAAAGGCGCAGGTCGTCATGTGGATCATGGCGCCGATCTGGATGATCGTGTTTTCCACCGTCTACCTGTTCCGCAGCGGCCTGCAAGCCGTCCTGTGGCTGGGCGGCGCCAATGCGGCGGCGTACGGCCTGCTGTTCTATATTCGTTCCACCCTGGGGTAAGCCATGAAAGTCCGCAGCGATATCCTTCGCATCTACCAATCGCTTCACACCTGGGCCGGCATCTGCGCCGGCATCCTGCTGTTCATCGGCTTCTTCGGTGGCGCGCTGACCATGTTCAAGCAGCCGCTGGAACGTTGGGTGAGCGCGCCCTCGGCGCCGCTGGCAGCGCTGGCGCCGCAGCAGGTCGATACCGTCGTGCGCGAAGTGCTGGCCGCGCATCCCGCCGCGCGCAATGAATTCACCCTTCATGTCGAGCGCCACGAGGATCACCCGGCGCCCGTGACCTGGAGCGCCGGCCACGCGGGGCGCGAGATCGACCTGAATGCCATGCGCTGGCAGGGCACGCTGGACGCCAATGGCAAGCTGCTGGCGCAGGAAGTGCGTCCCTCCCTGTTCGGCGAGATGGTGGACATGCTGCACCGTACCGGCGGCATCCCCGGCACGCTGGGCGACGAATACCTGGGCGTCTACGTGATGGGCGTGGCCGGCGTACTGTACTTCCTGGCGCTGGTGTCGGGCGTGATCCTGCTGCTGCCGACGCTGGTGAAGGATTTCTTCGCCCTGCGCCAGGGCAAAAACCGCAAGCGCTTCTGGCTCGATGCGCACAATGTGATCGGCATCGCGAGCCTGCCTTTCCATATCGTGATCAGCCTGACCGTGATCGTGTTTGCCTTCCACGACCAGTTCTACGGCAGCCTGCAGCAGGTGGTGTACGGCGAGCACAAAATGTGGACGCGGCCGTCCGGCACGCCGGGACCGGGCGACATCACCCAACTGGCGCCGGCCAGCGCGCTGGTAAGGCGCGCGCAGCAGGAAGCCCCCGGCTTCACCGTCACCGACATGCTGTTCATGGACCTGGAAGGCCCGCGCCCTCTGGTGCGCGTGGGCGTGGCCAACAGCGACTATGTGGTGCGCGGCGCCGAAACAGGCTACCTGCTGATGGATCCATACAGCGCGCAGGTGCTGAATACCAGTATGCTGCCGACCAAAAGCGATACCTGGAGCAGCATGGCGGCGGCCTTCTTCTCGCTGCACTTCGGCAGCTACGGCGGCAACTGGATGCGCTGGGCCTACTTCGCGTTCGGCCTGTCCGGCGCCTTCCTGTTCTACAGCGGCAACCTGCTGTGGGTGGAGAAACGCCGCAAGAACCAGCTGCGCGACCAGGCGCCGCCCGAGCAGCCGCGCCGCACCGCCTTGCTGGCGGCGGCCACCGTCGGCGTCTGCCTGGGCAGCGTGGCCGGCGTGGCGGGCGCCCTCCTGGCCGCCAAATGGCTGCATGCCTCGGCGGGCAACCTGAACGCCGCGCTGATGGGCTCCTACTATGCGGTCTTCCTGGCCTGTGTGGCCTGGGCGTTCTGGCGCGGCGCGGCGCGCGCCGCCCCCGAGCTGCTTGGCCTGTGCGCGCTGGCCGGATTCGCGATCCCGCTCACGTCCTTGCTGGCGCGCCTGTTCCCGGCGCTGGGCATGTGGGCGCACGGCAGCCTGGGGGCAATGGCGGTCGACCTGGCGGCATTCGCCCTGGCGACGATGCTGGCCTGGGCGGCCCGCCTGTCGGCGCGCCGCGCCCGTAGCGGTCCGCTGGACAGCGTCTGGGCCGCACCCGCAGGCGCGGAAGCGGCACCCCAGCCGGCGCCGCAGGAGCGTCGCGCATGATGGCCCGCGCCGATTTCGGCAGCGCGGCATGGTGGGGCGAGGTTGCCGCGCGCGGCACGCCCCTGGTGGCCGCCAATGATGCGGGCGCCGACGGCAGCGCCGCCGTAACCTTTCTGTGGCGCGCCGCGCCGGGCGCCGCGCCGCACGCCGTGTATCTCGACGTGTATTCGCATACCCCCCATCCCAGCAGCGGCCCGGCCGCCATGCGCCATCACGCCGGCACCGATGTCTGGAGCTGGGAGACGCGGCTGCCCAGTGATTGGCGCGGCAGCTATTTCCTGATGCCGGTCGGCGCGGAACGGCTGCCGCCGGAAGAGGGCGGCGCAACGGCCCTGCGCCGCTGGTGGGTCGGCCTGCTGGAGAGCAATGCCCAGGCCGATCCGCTGAATTTGCGGCCGCCGCATGCGGGCGGCTGGGGCCAGCCGCTGTCGCCGCTGCTGCTGCCGCAGGCGCCGGTGCACAGCGCCTGGGACAGGGCGGCAGCGCCGCAAGGCCGCTTGCACCAGCACCGCTGGCACAGCTTCACGCTTGGCCTGTCGCGCGACAGCTGGATCTACCGCACGGCGCCGCAGGCGCAAGCGGGCAAGCCGCCGCTGGTGCTGCTGCTGGACGGCCACTATTGGGCGCGCCAGGCGCCGCTGTTCGGCGCGCTGGACCTGCTGACCGCCCAGGGCGAGCTGCCGCCGGCCGTCTACCTGCTGGTGGACGCGGTCTCGCCCGAGCGCCGCGCCATGGAGCTGCCTTGCCATGCGCCGTTCTGGTACGCCCTGCAGCAGGAATTGCTGCCCGCGGTGGAAGCGCTGGAACCCGCCACTTCCGAGGCGCGCCATACGGTGGTGGCGGGCCAGAGTTTCGGCGGCCTGGCGGCGGCGTATGCGGCGCTGAACTGGCCGGAACGCTTCGGCAATGTGCTGAGCCAATCCGGCTCGTTCTGGTGGCCCGATCCCGCCGATACGGCGAGCGGCGGCAGGCTGGCGGCCGACGTGGCGAACGGCCTGGGCGCCGGCGCCCCGCTGCGCTTCCTGCTGGAGATCGGCTGCTACGAAGGCAGCATGCTGGGACCGAATCGTTCCTTCCACCAGGCGTTGTGCGCCGCCGGCCATCACGCCGTCCTGCGCGAAGTGCGCGGCGGCCACGATTGGCTGTGCTGGCGCGACGGCCTGCTGGAGGGTTTGTGTGAACTGATGAAGAACTTTGACGAGAGCGAACAACCATGAGCAACGAAAACACCACCAACCCATTCGACGACGAGCGCCACCAGTTCACGGTGCTGCGCAACAGCGACGGCCAGTACAGCCTGTGGCCGGAATTCGCACCGGTTCCGGCCGGCTGGCTGGCTTGCCACGGACCTGCGCAGCGCAGCGAATGCGTGGATTACATCGAGCGCCACTGGCTCGCCATCAACCCCTTTGCGGCACGCGCCTGAGGAGCCGGCATGGAACAGCAACAACTGCCCTTGAACGGCAGCCAACTGGGGATCTGGCTGGCGGACCAGGTAGCCGAAAACAAGCAGGGCTATGTGATCGCCCATTGCATCGAAATGCGGGGCGGACTTCAGCCGGAGCTGCTGGCGCGCGCCGTCCGCCGCGGACTGGCGGAAGCCGATACCGTCACCGCCCGCTATGTGCAGGTGGAAGCGGGCGCCCGCCAGATCACGCTCTCGGGCGCGGGCGATGCCGCCATCGCGCCGCTGCAGCAATTGGACTTGCGCGGCAGCGAGGACGCGCGGCAGGATGCCGACGCCTGGATGCAAGCCGATATCGAAGCGCCGTTCGACCTGGCCCGCGGCGAGGCCTGCTACCGCCAGGCCTTGTTCCACATCGGCGAAGACCACTGGCTGTGGTACCAGCGCTTCCACCACATCATGCTCGATGGATTCAGCTTCCTGGCGCTGACGCGCCGTATCGCCGCGCACTACACGGCGCTGGCCGGCGGCGCCGACGCCGGAGCGTCGCCCTTTGTTCCGGTGGCGGTCGCGGTCGACGAATACCTGGCCTACCAGGCTGGCGAGACGCGGGAGCGCGACCGCTCCTTCTGGGCGGGATTCTGCGAATCGCTGCCGCCGGCGGCCAGTCTGTCGCTGCGCAATGCGCCGCCTTCGGGGCGAACGCATAGCCTGTCCTGGCGGCTGCCGGATGGCGCGGCCACGGCCCTGCAGCGCCATGCCACCGCCGCCGGCCTGGCCGTGCCTGACCTGCTGCATGGCCTGCTGGCGGCCTACCTGTACCGCATGACGGGGCAGAAGCGCCAGGCCATCGGCATGCCTTTCATGCGCCGCATGGGATCGCGTGCCATCAATTCCCTGGCGCCGATGGTCAATGTGCTACCGCTGGCGGTGGAGATGGACGCCGACATGGACTGGTTCGGGGTTTCGCGCGCCTTCCGTTCGGCGGCGCAGGCGGTACGCCCGCACCAGCGCTATGAGGCCGAGCAGATTCAGCGCGATGCCGGCATGGTCGGCACGGGACGCAAGCTGTACGGCGCCCTGATCAACTTCAAGATGTTCGACTACCGCCTCGACCTGGCGGGACTGGCGGGCGTCACGCATCACCTGGCGACCGGCCCGGTGGACGACCTGGAATTCAGTCTGCAGGTGGGCGACGCCATTTCCCTCGAACTGCGGGCCGACGCCGCGCGCTACGGGCTGGCGGAACTGGAGCAGCACGCGGCGCGCCTTGCCGGCATGCTGGAAGAATGGGCTGCCGCGCCGCAGCGCGAGCTGCAAGCGCTGGCGCTGGCGCCGGCCGCCGAATTGGCGCGTATCCGCGCCTGGGCGCAGGGCCCGCAGGTGCCGGCGCCCGCCGTCGACCGGCTCTCGGCCATGCTGGCGCAATGCGCGGCCAAGCGGCCGCAGGCGGTCGCACTGGTGTGCGGCGAACGCACCCTGGGCTTTGGCGAACTGGCGAGCCGCGTGGCGCAACTGGCGCGCCTGCTGCGCCGCCAGGGCGCCGGACCGGGCCGGGTGGTGGCAGTGGCCATCCCGCGTTCGGTGGAATCGGTGGTGGCGATGCTGGCGGTGATGGAAAGCGGCGCCGTGTTCCTGCCGCTGGACCTGGACTATCCCGCCGACCGCATCGGCATGATGTGCGAAGACGCGGCGCCGGTGCTGCTGCTGTCCACCAGCGCATCGGGCTTCGCCGGCCCGTGCGGTGTGGCGAGGATCGACCTTGACAGCAGCGCGGTCCTGGAGGCGCTGGCGCAGCAGCCGGACGGCCCGCTGTCGGCCGACGAGCGCGGCGGCGTCCTGGCGGCCGACGCCGTGGCCTATGTCATCTTCACGTCCGGCAGTACGGGCAGGCCGAAAGGCGTGATGAACACCCATGGCGCCCTGCTGAACCTGTTCCTGGCGCACGAGGACACCGTCTACGGCCCCGCCCTGCAGGCGGTCGCGCAGCGCCACCCCGGCCGTGCCCTGCGCGCGGCCCATACCCATTCCTTCTCCTTCGATTCTTCCTGGCTGCAGCTGTTCTGGATGCTGCGCGGCCAGGAGCTGTACGTCTTCGATGAAGACATGCGGCGCGACGCCTATGGCCTGGTGCAGGAAGTGGAGCGCATCGGCATCGATGCGATGGATCTGCCGCCATCCTTCCTGGCGCAGATGCTGGGCAACGGCCTGATGGCGTCCGGCCGCCACCAGCCCACCCTGATCCTGATCGGCGGCGAAGCGGCGCCGGCCGCCCTGTGGCAGCAGCTGCGCTCCTTCCCGGACCTGCAGGCGCACAATCTTTACGGCCCGACCGAGTACACGGTCGACACCTTGCGCGCCCCGCTGGCGGGAAGCGAGCAGCCGGTCGTCGGACGCCCGATCGGCAACACGGTGGCGCACGTGCTCGATGCGCGCCTGCAGCCGGTGCCGTTGGGGGCGGCCGGCGAGCTGTATGTCAGCGGCGCCGGCCTGGCCCAGGGCTACCTGGCGCGCGGCGGCTTGAGCGCGGCGCGCTTCGTCGCCTGTCCGTTCGGCGCGCCGGGCGCCCGTATGTACCGGACCGGCGACCTGGTGCGCTGGAACCACGACGGCCAGCTGGAATTCCTGGGCCGCGGCGACGACCAGGTCAAGGTGCGCGGCTACCGCGTCGAGCTGGGCGAAGTCGAAAACGCGCTGTCGCTGTTGCCGGACGTGGAAAGCGTGGTGGTGCTGGCGCAGGCGGTCAACAACACCCATCGCCTGGTGGGCTATTGCGTGGTGCCGGGACTCGACGAGCAGCAGCGCATGGCGCGCAGCGGCGAGCTGCTGGCTGCCTTGCGCTTGTCCCTGCCCGACTATATGGTGCCGGCCGCCCTGGTCGTACTGGACAAATTCCCGCGCAACGTCAGCGGAAAAGTCGATCGCAAGCAGCTGCCGCCGCCGCAAGCGATGGCGGCGCCGGCTGCGGTGCGGGACGGCGCCGCCGATCCGCTGGCGCTGCTGGTGGCGCGCGTCATGGCCGACGTGCTGAAGCTGCCGCAAGCGGGCGCGGACGACGACTTCTTCGCCCTGGGCGGGGACAGCATTTCCGCCATCATGCTGTGCACGGGCCTGCGCCATTGCGGCCATCTGCTGCGTCCGGCGGCAGTGTTCTCCCAGCGCACCCCGCGTGCCATGGCGGCGCAGCTGCAGCCGCTGGCCGCGCCGGCAACTCCCGTGGCCGATGAAACGGACATCACGGCGCAACAGCGCGAGCTGCTGGCGCGCCGCCACGGCGCGCACGGCGCCATCCTGCCCGTGCTGCCGCTGCAGGAGGGCATGCTGTTCCACGCCCAGGCGATGCAGGGGCAGGGCAGCTACAACGCCTTCACCCTGCTGCACCTGGACGGCGAGGTGGATGCGAACCGCCTGCATGATGCGCTGTGCATCGTCCTGCGCCGCTATCCGCAGCTGGGCGGCCTGTTCGACCTCGACGCGGCGGAGCGCCCGGTCTTCCTGATGCCGGCGCCGGACGCGGTGCCGGCCTGGCCTTGGCAGCAGCACGATTTCAGCCACCTGCCCCCAGCCGATGCGCAGGCGCAGCTGGCGGCCCTGCAAACGGCTTTGCTGGCGCAGGACGGCTCCACCGCCCGCTTCGGCGGCATGCTGCAGGCCGCGCTGGTGAAGCTGGCGCCGCGCCGCCATGCCTTGCTGCTGGTGGTGCACCATCTGATCATCGACGGCTGGTCCACCCCGCTGCTGCTGCGCGACCTGCTGGCGGCGTACCGCAATTGCGGCCTGTCCCTGCCGCCGTTGCGCGCCGATTACGCCGCGCTGCTGGAGCGCCTCGCCCGGCGCGACACGGCGGCATCGGAAGCGGCCTGGCGGGAAGACCTGGCTGGCGCCGAACCCCTGCTGCTGTTCGAGGCGGCGGCGGAGGCGGCACCGGTGCAGGAATACACGCTGGAGCTGCCCGCTTCGCTGAGCGCGAAACTGCAGGACGCGCTGCGCCGCAACGGCATCACGCTGAACGTGATGATGCAGGCGGTGTGGGGCATGGTGCTGGGCGTGATGGCCGGGCGCGACGAGGTGCTGTTCGGCAGCCCGATGTCGGGCCGCAACAGCGCGATCGACGGCATCGAAGAGCAGGTCGGCCTGTTCCTGAACACGGTTCCGGTGCGGACCCGCCTCGATTCACTGCAATCGATCTGGCAGCAGCTGCCGGCGCTGCAGCAGCGCCACATCGGCCTGATGGAGCACGACGGCCTGGGCCTGGCGGCGATCCAGCGCGCGGTGGGCGCCGGCGCGCTGTTCGATACCTTGCTGGTGGTGGAAAACTATCCGGACAATGCCTACCTGGAGCAGGAGCTGCCTGGGCGCGACGGCGCGCCGCTGCGCATCGGCGAAGTGCTGAACCGCGGCTATAGCCATTATCCGCTTGCCCTGCTGGTGCTGCCGGGCGAGCGCCTCTCGCTGCTGGTGGAAAGCCGCAGTCCGGCATGGGACGCGGCGGCGCTGGCGCAAAGGGTGGAGCAGGTGCTGCGCACGGCCCTGGACCAGCCGCAGCTGCCGCTGGCGCGCTATTCGTTGCTGACGCAGGCGGAAGCCCATACGCTGGCCAAAACCAACGACACCGCTGTCACGCTGACGGCGCAGACCCTGCGCGCCGCCCTGGCGACGCAAGCTGAGCGCACGCCGCACCGTCCGGCGCTGCTGGATGCGCGCGTGCAGCTCGATTACGCCGAGACGCGGCGCCAGGTCCTGGCCTTGGCCGCGCGCCTGGCGGTGCGGGGCGTGCGCCCGGGCGATATCGTGGCGATCGCCCTGCCGCGCTCCGTGCGCCTGAGCATCGCCGTGATGGCCGTGATCGAGGCGGGCGCCGCCTACCTGCCGCTGGAGCTGGGCTATCCGGACGAGCGGCTGGCGTATATGCTGCAGGATGCCGCCCCGCGCCTGCTGCTGACCGACAGCGGCAATGCCGGCCGTTTTGCCGGCGCCGCGACGGCGCTGCTGTATTTCGACGAGCTGGCCGATGCCGACGCTCCCGCACCGCGCCTGGACGTGGAAATCGGTCCATCCCATCCCGCATACGTGATTTACACCTCCGGCACCACCGGCCGTCCGAAAGGGACGATGGTGGCGCACAAGGCGATCTTCAACCGCATCGCCTGGATGCAATACGAATACCAGTTGGGCGAAGCGGATGTGGTGCTGCAGAAGACCCCTTGCGGCTTCGACGTGTCGGTGTGGGAGTTCTTCTGGCCGCTGATGCAGGGCGCCTGCCTGGCGATGGCGGAACCGGAGGCGCACCGCGACCCGGCCGCGCTGGTCGACGCCATCGAGCGGCACGGCGTCACCTGCCTGCATTTCGTGCCGTCCATGCTGTCGGTCTTCACCGGCCACCTCGCCGAACAGGCGGGCGGGCGCTGCGCCAGCCTGCGCCTGGTGTTCTGCAGCGGCGAGGCGCTGGGCAAATCGCTGGCCGGCGAGTTCGCGCAATACAGCGGCGCGGCGCTGCACAACCTCTACGGCCCGACCGAAGCGGCGGTGGACGTCAGCTATATGCCGGCCTTTGGCGACATGGGGCGGGGCGGGGCCGGCGTGCCGATCGGCCGTCCGGTGTGGAATACCCAGCTGCGCGTCCTCGATCGCAGCCTGCGCCCGGTGCCGCCGGGCGCCGTGGGGGAGCTCTACCTGGGCGGGGTCCAGCTGGCGGACGGCTATATCGGCAAGCCGGGCTTGACGGCGGCGCGCTTTGTGGCCGACCCGTTCACGTCCGGCGGGCGGCTGTACCGGACGGGCGACGTCGTGCGCTGGCTCGATGGCGGGATTGTCGAATACCTGGGCCGCGCCGACGACCAGCTCAAGATCCGCGGCCAGCGCATCGAACTGGGCGAGATCGAAGCGCTGCTGCGCGAGCAGCCCGGCGTGGCGGAAGCGGCGGTGCATGCCGCCGTCCTGGGCGGCGAGGCGGACGGCGCGGATGCGCGGCAATTGCTGGCGTATGTGGTGCCGGCGTCCGATGCGGCGCCGGAACCCGACCAGCTGCGCGCCGCGCTGGCCGAGCGCCTGCCCTCGCATATGGTGCCGGTGGCGGTGCTGGAACTGGCGCGCCTGCCGCTCAGCGCGAACGGCAAGCTCGATCGCAAAGCCCTGCCATTGCCGGCCCGTGCCGGGCAGGCGGCGGGCAGGGCGCCGGCGCGCGGCCTGGAAACGCGCCTGGCGGAGGTGTTTGCGCGCGTGCTGGCCCTGGACAGCGTCGGCGCCGACGACGACTTCTTCGCGCTCGGCGGCCACTCGCTGCTGGCGATGAAGCTGGCGGCCGAAGTCCGGCGCTCGCTGCAGCGCCGCGTCACGGTGGGGCAGGTCATGACCGCGCCGACGGTGGCGCGCCTGGCCGCGCTGCTGAACAGCCAGGGCATGGTCAATGATTTCGGCAACGACGGGTTCGACGAAGTCATCCACCTGCGCCAGGGCGACGGACCGCCGCTGATCTGCTTCTACCCGGGGTCGGGCTTCGCCTGGCAGTATAGCGTGCTGTCCCGCTATCTGGGCGGCGGGCGCGCCATCGTCGGCCTGCAGTCGCCGCGGCCGCACGGCCTGGTCGCCTCCAGCCCGGACATGGAAGCCCTGCTCGACCGCCAGGTGGAGATCGTGCGCGGGGTGCAGGCCGAAGGCCCGTACTACCTGCTCGGCTACTCGCTGGGCGGCACGGTGGCCTACGGCGTGGCCGAGCGCCTGCGCGCCCAGGGCGAGGAGATCAGCTTCCTCGGCCTGCTCGATACCTATCCGGCCGAAGTGCACGACTGGAGCGATCCGCAAGGCGCCGAAGCGGCGCTGGGCGCGGAGCGCGAACAGGAACGCCTGCTGGGCGATGCCTACGAGGGCGAAACGGACGACGTGCTGCGGCAGGAAAAGGAAGCCATGCTGGCACAGGTCTTCGCCAACTACGCCGATGCGGTACGCCTGCTGGCGCAGACCCGTACCCCCGACTACGACGGGCCGGTCACGCTGTTCATCGCCGGCCAGTCGCTGCCCGCGTACATCCGCCCGCTCGAAGCCTGGCGCAAGCATGTCGCCGACCTGGAAGTCCACCACCTGGCGCATTGCTCGCACGAGACCATTCTGTCGCCGCAATCGCTTGAAACACTGGGACCGCTGCTCGATCGCGCCATCGGCGGGGCGGAACAGCGCCTGCAGCTGCGTACGCGCCGCAGCGCCTGAAACGAAGGGAAAGAAATGAAAATGTTTGTTGATCTGGGACTGCTGCGCCGCAACCGCGATTTTCGCAGCGTCTTTATCGCCCGTACCATCTCGCTGCTGGGGCTTGGCATGCTGTCGGTCGCCGTGCCGATGCAGGTGTACGCCTTGACCGGCGACAGCCTGCAGGTCGGCCTGGCGCTGGCGCTGGAGGGCTGCGGCATGTTCGCCGGCCTGCTGCTGGGCGGCGTGCTGGCCGACCGCTACGACCGCCGCAAACTGATCCTCCTGGCGCGCGGCGTGTGCGGCCTGGGCTTCGTCGGCCTGGCCGCCAATGCCTGGCTGCCGGCGCCGTCGCTGTGGGCGGTCTGCCTGCTGTCGGCCTGGGACGGCTTCTTCGGCGCGCTGGGCGTCACGGCGCTGCTGGCCTGCATGCCCGCCATCGTGGGGCGGGAAAACCTGATGCAGGCGCGCGCCGTGAGCATGGTCTCGATGCGGCTGGCGACCGTGATCTCGCCCGCCATCGGCGGTGTGCTGATCGCCGCCGCGGGCGTCGGTTGGGCCTATGCCATTGCCGCCATCGGCACCGGCCTGACCCTGCTGCCTTTGCTGCGCCTGCCGTCAATGCTGCCCCAGCACGCCGGCGACGAGCATCCGCTGCGGGCCCTGGCCGACGGCGTGCGCTTCCTCTCCACCAGTCCCGTGCTGGCGGCAACGGTGCTGGTCGGCACCCTGGTGACGCTGACCACCGCCGTGCGCGTGCTGTTCCCTGCGATGGCGCCGGGCGCACTGGAACTGGGCCTGATGTATTCGGCGGTCTCGCTGGGCGCCACCTTGGGCGCCATGATCAGCGGGTGGACCGAACACCTGAAGCGGCCTGGCCAGGCCATGATCGCGGCCAGCCTGGCCGCATTCGCTTGCCTGATGCTGCTTGGCCTGCAGCCTGCCTTCCCGCTGATGCTGGCGCTGCTGGCCTGCTTTGGCTATTGCGTGTCGATTGCCTCGCTGCTGCAGTACGGCCTGGTGCAGGGCCACACGCCGGATCACTATATGGGCCGGGTCAACGGCCTGTGGGCCGCGCAGGATGCGGCCGGCGACTCGCTGGCCACCATCGGCATCGGCCTGCTGGGCAAGCTGCTGTCCGCCACGGCCGGCATCTTTGTGCTGGGCGCCACGGCGGGTGTGCTGGGCCTGGCCATGTTCGGCCTGTGCAAGCGCTTGCGCAATGTGCCCCTCAACGATCCGGCCTTGCATGCGCCCTGAAAAACTGGAGACCCCGCTGCCGCCTGGCCTGGCCGCATGGCGGGTGCGGCTCGACGCGCCGCTGGAGCCGGCCTGGCCGCTGCTGGACGACGCCGAACGTCAGCGGGCGGGCGAATTCCGCGCAGCGGCCGCCCAGCGGCGCTACGTGTTGGCGCGCGCCGCTTTGCGCTGCCTGCTGGGCGATGCCCTGGGCTGCGGGCCGGCCCAGGTGATGCTGCGCACCGGGAAGTACGGCAAACCTGCGCTGGCGGGCGTGCAGGGGCTCTGGTTCAATGTAGCGCACTCCGGCGACTACGCCCTGATTGCCCTGTCCAGCCAGGGACCGGTCGGTATCGATATCGAATGGCAGGATGAGCGCCTGCGCGCTGCCGAGGAGGAGGCGCTGACGGTGCGCGAACGCGCCGCACCGATGGATTTCTTCGCGCGCTGGGTCGGCAAGGAGGCGGTGCTGAAGGCGATCGGCGTGGGGATCGGCACGTACCTGCAGGAGCTTTCCGTGCTGGCGCTGGAGCAGGGCCGCTACCGGCTGGCGTACGGCCGCTGGCCCTGGCCCAGCTTCGCCGCCGCCAGCCTGCCGGCGCCGCCCGGCTACGCGGCGGCGATCGCCTGGATCAGCGCAGAAAGCCCAGCACGGTCGCGGTAAATTCCGCCGGCAGCTCGATGTTCGGCAGGTGCACGGTCGGCAGCGTCAGCAGGCGGGCGCCGGGGATGGCTGCCGCGAGGTCGGCGCCATGCCGGGCCGATGTCACCGTGTCGTCGCGCCCGGCGATGACCAGGGTCGGCGCTTCGATCAGCCGGGCGGTACGGCGCAGGTCGGCGTCGCGCACCGCCGCAAACAGGCCCGCCAGACCGTTGCGGTCCACGGCGAGCAGCATGCGCCGGAATTTTTCGATGGCAGGGCCGCCTGCGGCAAGCATAGGGGCCGGGAACCAGTTGGCGAGAAAACCTTCCGCCGTTTCCCGCATATCGCTTGCGGCGAGTACTTCCGCGATGCGCTGGTCGAATACGCTGGCCGGGCCGAGATGGGCGGCGGTATTGGACAGGATCAGGCGGTCGATGCGCTCCGGCGCATGCACGCCCAGCCACTGCCCGATGAAGCCGCCGAGCGACAAGCCGAGGAAGTGGGCGCGGCGGATTCCCAGTGCATCCATCAGTTCCAGCACGTCGCGGCCCAGGCGGTCGAGCGAGTAGGCGCCGGCCGGGATGCCGGACTCGCCATGGCCGCGCATATCGAAGCGCAGCACGCGGAAATGCCGGGACAGGGCATCCACCTCCCCATCCCACATGCGGTAGGTGGTGGCGATGGAATTCGACAGGATCAGTACGGGAAGGTGGTCCGCGCCGTCCAGCTGGTATGCGATGCGGACATTGTCGCCGGTGGTGATATGCATGATTCGGTCCTTTCAATGAATGCTGTTGATGGACCCATGGTAGGTGCGCCCGGCGCGAAAATATATTATAAAGATCGGCATATCTTTGTAAATGATGCTGACAATGAGCGCTTTCACCCTGCACGACCTGCAATGCTTCGACGCGCTTGCCCGCACCGGCAGCTTCCAGTCGGCCGCCGAGCTGCTGCATCGCTCCCATCCGGCCGTGCACGCGGCGGTGACGCGGCTGGAGCGGCAACTTGGCCTGCAACTGCTGGACCGCAGCGGCTACCGCATTGCGCTGACGCCCGCCGGGAAATCCTTCCACGGCAAGTCGCAAGCCACGCTGTCCGAACTGGCCGGCCTGCAGGTGCATGCCGAGCAGCTGGCTATGGGGGAGGAGGACGAGCTGCGCGTGGTGATCGGCGATATGTGCCCGCAGCGCGAGGTGCTGGCGACATTCGCCGAATTCTTCCGCAGTCACCCGGCGACACGGCTGCATGTGCAGGTGGATGCTGTCAGCGGTCCCGCCGAGCGCCTGTACGACGGCGATGCCGACTTGATCGTGCATGGCGTCGACAAGAGCGATGCGCGCGTGGAATGGCTGGACATCGCGAAGATTCCCTTCGTTCCGGTGGTGGCGCCGGGATTCCTGCGCTTTCCCGCCGGGCGCTCCATCAAGCCGGGGCAGATGCGCGATTACACGCAATGCGTCATCCGCGACACGGCGCGCAGCGAGGGGAAAAGCTATTTCACGATCGCGGGCGCGCAGAGATGTTCGGTGCCGGACCAGCAGATGAAAAAGGAAATCATCCTGCAAGGCCTGGCCTGGGGCCATTTGCCGCGCTTCCTGGTGGAGCGGGAGCTGGAGGAGGGGAGCCTGCTGTCGATCGCCGGCAGGTATTTGCCGGGCAGCGTGGAAGAACTGGTGGCTGCCCGCCGAAGCGACCGGCCGCATGGGCCGGTGGCGCAGGAATTATGGGACTTCCTCAGAGACTCGAAATTGCGGCAGGCTGGCCGTTCTTGAAGTTGAAGATGGTCACCGGCGAGGACTTCATATCGCCCTTGGCGTCGAACGCGTAGGTGCCCGATACGCCCTTGTAGCTGCCCGCGGAAATGTCCGCGCCGACTTTCGCAGGATCGATCGAGTTCACCTTCTGCATCGAGGCGGCGTACATCAGCACCGCATCGTAGTAGGCCGAGGCGTAGACGTCGGGCTCCGCGTTGAAGCGCTTCTTGAATTTGGCTTTGAAGGCAGGGCCGGAGGCCGCTTTGTCCAGCAGGGTGCCCCCTTGTGCGCACAGCACGTTTTCGCCGACGGCATCGCCGCCCAGCTTGCCCATTTCGGCGGTGCAGATGGTGTCGCCGCCCAGCAGTTTGGCCTGGATGCCCAGTTGCTTCATCTGGCGCGCCATCGGGGCGCCTTGCGGCGCGTAGCCGCCGAAGAACACGGCCTGCACATTCTTCGATTTCAGTTTGGTCAGGATGGCGGTGAAATCGACCGCCTTGTCGGTTGTGTATTCGTGGCCGGCCACTTGAAGGCCGGCGGTGCGCGCCTGTTTCTTGAATTCGTCGGCCAGGCCCTGGCCGAAGGCGGTGCGGTCGTCGATGACGGCGACATTTTTCAACTTCAGCTCATTGGCGGCGTACAGCGCCATCTTCGAGCCGAGCTGGGTGTCGCTGGCATTGATGCGGAAGATGTTCTTGTAGCCTTGCTGCGTGAGCTTGGGATTGGTCGCCACCGGCGCGATCAGCGTGCCGGCATCGTTATAGATGCGGGAGGCCGGAATCGCAACGCCGGAGTTGTACGGGCCGACCACATATTTGACGCCCGCATCGACCAGTTTCTGGGCGACGGAGACGCCGGCTTTCGGGTCGCCCTGGTCGTCTTCGGACATCAGTTCAAACTTGATCTTTTTGCCGCCGACCGTGATCGGCTTGGCGTTCAGTTCTTCGATGGCGAGGCGGGCGCCGTTTTCGTTGTCCTTGCCGGAAAACGCCTGCGCTCCGGACAGCGGGCCGCTATGGCCGATCTTTACCACCAGGTCTTGCGCGCCTGCGGCGGCGGCCATTACCAGCAGCGCTACCGCGCCTGCCGTGTGCTTCAGCTTCATCGAAGAGTCTCCCTTTATTTGTCGATGGCGTGATTATCCACAATCCGGACGGCACGGCAAGCCGCTTTGCATCAAGCGGCAAGTGGCGCGGGACTTCTGCTGGATTCCGCCAAGGCCGTGCCGAAAACGGCATAAGGGCTAGATCAGGCCTTGTTGTCGATATGGCTGCCCGGCTGCCCGCCGCGCTGGCTGTCGGCCGGGACATTCTGGCCGGCGGCGCCGCGTCCCGCTGCGCCGCCGGCGCCGGCGTTGGTATTTGCCGCAGTGTCCAGCGGCCGTTGGCCGGGGCGCCCCTGCACCGGGGCGACCGGCGGAATTGGCGGCACGGCGGCGGGGGCGGGGACGGCTTGCGTGCCGGGCGCCGCTGCCGGCGGACGTCCTGAGGCAGCGGCGATTTCTCCTGTGCGGTAGGCCGCCACCGCGGCGGCAATGGCCGGGTCGGTGGCTTGCTGGCGCTGCGCCTGCTGCGAGGTGGGAGCGGCAGCCAGACGGGCTGCCTCGGCGGCCTGCCTGGCGCGCTCGGCGCTGTCCTTGGCTTCCTGCGCCGCCGCCGTGGCGTTGGCGGCGGTCGATGCCGGCGGCGGTGCCGCTACGCCGGCCGGACCGGGTGGCAGGCCGGTGGCGGTTGCGCCGCTGACGGGCGGCCCGGCGGCATTGACGGCGGCTTCCGGCGGGCGGATGGCGGGGTTGGCGGGCGGCACAGTCCCCGGCGGCGCGGCTGGCGGTGGTGCGCTGGCAGGGTGCGGCGGCGCGGCGGGCGGCGCCAGCGCGGCGTTACGGGTCAGGGTCGCGGCGGCCTGCGCCGCCACTTGCGCCTCGCGCAGTGCCTGGCGCCGAGCCTCGAGCCGGGCTTCTGTCTGCTCATTGGCCAATTCCTGTGCAACGCCCTGGGCATCGTCGAGACGCTGGGCAATCAGGCGGTCTTGCATGGAGAGGGCATCGGCCGAACGCGCGGCTTGGGCCTGTTCGGCGGCATCGGCCGCCTGGCGCGCCTGCGCGGCTATTGTCGTTTGCCTGGGCGCCTGGGGGGCCGGTGCCAGCGGAGCCACACCGCTTGCCTGGGTCGCCAAAGGCGGCGTTGCGGCGGTGGACGTGGCGGCGATAGGCGCGAACCCTGCGGTAGCCGTCTCGGGCTGGGCGGCGCCCGAGGGCAGCACGGCGCCGCTCGCGCCGGCCGCTGCCTGTTGGCGCGCGAGGGCAAGCCGTGCCGCAACCAGGTCCTGGGTTTCGGTGGCTTCGGCCTGCTCGGCAACAAGGCGCCGGGCCGTGTCGAGCCGGTCGGCGGCAGCGCGTTCAGCCCGGGTCCGGCCAAGCTGGCTGGACTCGGCATCCTGCAGGGCGGCGCGGCGGGCCGCGTCCAGGCGGTCGGCCAGCGCTTGCGCGGCCAGGTCTTCTTCCCGCGTACTTTCCAGCTGCCGCCGCTCGGCCGCCTGGGCCTCGGCCAATCGCTGCTGCTGCGTGTCTTCCAGCGTATTGGCCGCCAGTGCCGCATTGGCCTGCTGGCGCGTTTCCGCCAACTGATCCGCGGCAAGGCGCTGCTGGGCGGCCAGATCGGACAGATTGGGCGAGACGGGGCTTGCTTGCGCCACCGTCCCGCCCTGGCCGGCGTCCCCGCTGGCGGCGATGGCGCCCAGCGCATTGTCCAGTGCCGCCAGCGCCTGCCGCGGCGCCGTGTTGAAGGCGGCGGCCAGCGCGCTGTCCTGAGCGGAAAGCGCACCATCGCTCGCGACATCGATGCCCGCTTGCCGCAAGAGGCCCTGTTGCGACGTCAGTACGGGCGCAAGGTGAGGGGGCGCATTGGCGTTCGCGTTATCCACCACCTGCCTTGCCACGGCGGCAAATGCCGCCGCGTCGCCGCCATTGGCCGCGATATCGCGCACGCTGCGCTGCGCCAGGACGAGGTTGGACAGGAACTGTCCCAGCGTCGAGACGGCCGGTGCGGCGCTTGCGTCGGCCGGAACCGGGGCAGTGGCAGGCCCAATCCGTTCGCCAGCGGCTGGCGGCGCGACAGGAGTGGCGGCATGCAAAGGATCGACAGGAATCATGCAAGGACTTTGCCAGACTTCGGGGCCGCGCATCGTTAAATGGCGCACGGTGGGCGCAGACGTGCGGCCTTATCTTGACCCTTCAAGACCAACCCAAACGATGAGGAGCTCGATCATGGACAACAACATCACCCACAATGAAAATGCAATCAAGGACTTGCGCGCCGGGGCACACAGCACCATCGACAAGGTGGCCGACAATATCAGCAATATCACCGGCCAGGTGGGCGCCAGGGGCGAGCAGCTGAACGCGGCCTATAAGCGCTTCGCCGAAAACGGCCGCAATTACATTCGCGAGAGCCCCGGAAAATCGCTGCTGGTGGCCGTTGCCGCCGGCTATGTCGTATCCAAGCTGCTCGGCATGCGCAAGCATTGATGCCGCCGGCGTTGGCGGGTGTACACTATCCAAATGGATGAGTACGCCCCCCAACAATGGCTTCCTCACGAGCGCCCGCTGCTGCCGGGCTCTCCTTCCACGCCGCTCCACTCGGCGCCCAAGCGCCTGGCCTTCCTCCTGGTCGGCCTGATCGTCGCACTGACCGGCGGCCTAGGCAACGCGCTGGTGACCGTCAACCTGGTCTATGCCCAGGGTTCGCTCGGCGTCACCTCCGCGGAAATCCAGTGGCTGCCGGCCGCCTATGTGATGGGCAATGTCTCGATGAACCTGCTGCTGGTGAAATTCCGCCAGCAGTTCGGCCTGCGCCTGTTCACGGAACTGTTCCTGATGCTGTACGCCCTGGTGACGGTGGCCCACCTGTTCGTGCACGGGCTGGGATCGGCCATCGCGGTGCGCGCGGCGCACGGCATCAGCGGGGCGGCCTTGACGGTGCTCGGCCTGTACTATGTGCTGCAGGCGTTTCCAGCCCAGCACCGCTTGAAGGGCGTCGTGCTGGGCATCGGCTTTGCGCAACTGTCGCTGCCGCTGGCGCGCATTTTTTCTTCGGAGTTGCTGTCCATTGCGGAATGGCGCGGCCTGTATTCCTTCGAACTGGGCATGGCCTTGCTGTCCTTAGGCTGCGTGCTGCTGCTCAAGCTGCCGCCCGGCGACCGCGTCAAGGCATTCGAGAAAATCGACTTCCTGACCTTCGCCCTGTTCGCGCCGGGCGTGGCCTTCCTGTGCGCCGTGCTGGCGCTGGGCCGCACGGTGTGGTGGTTCGAAGCGCCCTGGATCGGCTGGTCGCTGGTTGCCTTCATCGTGCTGTTCACGGCGGCGGTCGCCATTGAGCACAACCGGCGCCGGCCCCTGCTGAATACGCGCTGGCTGACCACGGCCAGCATGACGCGCCTGGCGGTGTCGGTGCTGCTGATCCGCGTGGTGCAGTCGGAGGCCGGTGGCGCGGTCGGCTTCCTGCAGGCGATCGGCTTGAACAATGATCAGATGCAGACCTTATGGCTGGTGGCGCTGGCGGGCGCCGCGCTGGGTATCGTCAGCAGTGCCCTGGTGATTACGCCGCGGCGCCTGCAGCCGATGCTGATGTTTGCCCTGGTATTGATGGCGGCGGGCGCCTGGATCGATTCGCAGGCCAGCAGCTTGACGCGTCCGGAGCAGATGTACTTCAGCCATTTCCTGCTGGCGTTCAGCGGTACCTTCTTCCTGGGACCGGTCTTCGTTTCAGGCTTCGGCGCCGTGATCGCGCAGCCCTGCAACCTGATCAGCTTCTCCTTGATGTTTTCGATGACGCAGAATCTGGGCAGCCTGCTTGGCTCGGCGCTGATCGGTACTTTCCAGGTGGTGCGGGAGAAGTTCCACTCCAGCCAGCTGGTCGAGCATTTGACGCTGCAGGACCCGCTCGTGGCGGCGCGGGTGCAGGCGCGCGGCCTGTCGTCGCTCGCCGGAGCGGCAACGCGCGAAGCCAATATCCTGGCTTACAACGACGTCTTCCTGATGATCTTCTTTGTTGCCTGCGGCACGCTGGTGTGGATGGCGCTGCATTACGCATGGCAGGCCTGCACGGCAACCCGTCCCGAGGCGCAGGCGCAGAATGCGCAGACAGGAATGGCGCAGGTATCACTTTCCAACTCGGGGGCGCGATGAGTACACCAACACCAGCAAGCGAGACTGCCGCGGCGCCGGCGCCGGCGCCACCAGTGCCCGACCGGCGCGCGCAGTGGCTGTCCGGCGTTGGCTTTGCGCTGATCGCCTTGACCGGTGTGCTGATCGTGCTTTACGCCTGGCGCCTGCCGCCGTTCACCAGCCCGATCGTCTCGACCGAGAACGCCACCGTGCGCGGGCAGGTCACGGTGATCGGCTCCCAATTATCGGCCTATGTGGCGGATGTGAAGGTGCAGGACTTCTTGTTCGTCCATAAAGGCGACCTGCTGGTGGAGCTGGACTCGCGCATCTATCGCCAGCGCTTGGAACAGGCGCAGGCGCAGTTGGCCGCGCAAAAGGCGGCGCTGGCCAACTGGGAGCAGTCGCGCGGCAGCGCCAAGGCTGGCATTGCGCTGCAGGAGGCGGTGCTGTCGAACGCGCAGGCGCAAGCGGCGCGCGCCGGTGCGGATTATGCGCGCGCTGAGCAACTGGTCGGCGATGGCTCCCTTTCGGTGCGTGAGCAGGATGCGCAGCGCGCGGCAAGGGCGCAGGCATTGGCAGCGGTGTCCCAGGCCAGGGCCAACGTGGACATCGCAAAGCAGCAGGCGCAATCGGTTGCGGTGAACCGCGGCGCGCTGGAAGCGGCGGTGGCAAACGCGGAAGCGGCGTTGAAGGCCGCCAGCGTGGACATGGACAACACCCGCATCGTCGCCCCGGCGGACGGCCAGCTGGGGCAGGTGAATGTGCGGCGCGGGGCCTTCGTCGCGTCCGGCGCGCAACTCATGGCCCTGGTTCCGCAGGAGATGTGGGTGATCGCCAATTTGAAGGAAACGCAGATGAACGGCGTGCAGGTGGGGCAGGGTGCAACGTTCAAGGTCGATGCGCTGGACGGCGCCACGCTGACCGGGCAGGTCGAGCGCATCTCGCCCGCCACCGGCTCCGAGTTTGCGGTGCTGCCGGCGGATAATGCGACCGGCAATTTCGTCAAGATCGCGCAGCGGATTCCCGTTCGGATCCGCATCGACGCAGGGCAGAAACTGGCGCAGCGGTTGAGACCGGGCATGTCGGTCATCGTCAGCATCGATACGTCGGCGGTATTGAACGAGAAAGCGTCCGGAGCGCGGCCATGAAGCGCCCCTTGGCAGGGATGGTCATCGCCGCCAGCCTGGCCGTCGCAGGTTGCGCCGCCCGCATCCCGGCGCCCTTGTCGTCGCAGCTATCACTACCCGAAAGCTGGCGCAGCGAACAGCGTCTTTCGGAGCCGTCTTCGACGCAAGTGCACGGTGCATGGTGGAAGGCCTACGGCGATCCGGCATTGTCGGATCTGGTTGCGCGCGTATTGGCGCACAACACGGATATACGCCTTGCCCAGTTAAGGGTGGCGGAATTCCGCGCACGGCTGGCGGCGGCCGATGCCAGCCGCGCGCCGACGCTCGCTGCGACCTTCGCGCCGGTCCGCACGCGCACCCTGGCCTATAACGGGATTCCCTACACGACCAGCCTGTTTGCCGGCGAAATCCAGGCCGCATACGAAGTCGACCTGTGGGGCCGCTTGGGACATGCCAGCGAAGCGGCAGCCCAATCGCTGGCGGCGGAGAAGGCAAACGCCGACGCGGCGGCGCTGTCTGTCGCGGCGCTGACCGCCAATGGCTACCTGCAATTGCGTGGGCTGGACGCCGCGCTGGAGCTGGCGCGCGCCACGCTCGATTTGCGCGAGCAATCGCGCCGCCTGGCGCAGCAGCAATTTGAAACCGGCTACACCTCGCGCCTGGAATGGCTGCAGGCCCAGGCCGAGTATCAAGCCGCCGCGGAACAGGTGCCCCAATTGCAGCGGCAGATCAGCGATCAGGAAAATGCCCTGTCCCTGCTGGCTGGCGGCAATCCCGGCCCGATCGCGCGCGGCAAAAGTCTCGACGAACTCTCACCGCCGGAGATTCCGGTTGGACTTCCTTCCGCTCTGCTGCAGCGCCGCCCGGACATTGCCCGTGCCGCGCATAATGTCGCGGCGGCGAAGGCCGGCGTTCAGGCTAGCAGCGAACAGCTGCTGCCAAGCTTCCGGCTGACGGCGACTGGCGGAGTGCAGTCCACCGATTTCAGCAAGTTCCTGCACGATCCGACCTACCTGTGGCGGATCGGCGCCGCCATGGCTGCGCCGATCTGGGACGGTGGCCGCGTCCAGGCGCAGACCGATGCGGCGGCAGCGCAGCGCGACCAGTCGCTGCTCGCCTACGAACATGCGGTACGCACTGCATTGGTGGAAGTGGAAAACAGCATGACCGCGTTGCAGCGCCTGCGCGAGCAGACAGCGCAAAACGAGGCGCGCCGCGCCACGGCGGCGGAAACGCTGCGTATCGCGCGCAACCGCTACCGCAACGGCTACGCGTCCTACCTGGAAGAACTGGATGCCCAGCGCACGCTGTTCAACGCCGACGTGACGCGCCTTCAGCTGCGCAGCCGCCTGCTGGGCGCCAGCGTGGACTTGTACCGCGCGTTGGGCGGCGGCTGGAGCGGGGATTAATTTGAAGCGCTGCTTGCAACTGTAAAGGCCCACCATGGGCCGTTCGTCTGCCCCAACATGGCGGCCCAGTACCAGGCTGAGACATCGCTCCATTGGCCGCCGCTGGCGTCGACAATGCGTTCGCGCACTGCGAGCTGTTTTCCACTCCTGGACGCGATGAAGCTGGACCAGCGTTCCTCCGCATGGATTTCCACCGGCTGTGCGGTAATTTCATAGCCGTTGGCCTTGAAGCAGTCGCCGCTGGCATGCAGCTTGCGCGTGCCCTGGTCCACCCAGCGGATAACGATTTCGCGCTCGCCATCGCTAAAGCGGCCCACGCAGCCGGGGAAGTTCTGCTGGAAGCGCTCTTCGATCGCGGTGAGCGGAAGCGGCGTGAGCTTGCGCCCTTCAAAGCTGGAGGGCCATCCAGGAAAGCCGGCGCTTATGTGCACGCCAGGGGCGTTCTCGACGGCCAGCGGCGCCAGGGCTGCCACAACACATAGCGCAGCGAATGCAAAGGTAATGCTTGATCTCATCTTGCACGTTTTCCCATACTGTGAATAAGGAATAAGATACCCACGCCTGCGACGGCAAAGCTGATGACGCCGATCACGCTGTGCGCATAGGCGGGCAGGTGAGTGATGCCGGCT
Source organism: Pseudoduganella violaceinigra DSM 15887 (assembly GCF_000425385.1). Taxonomy (GTDB): domain Bacteria; phylum Pseudomonadota; class Gammaproteobacteria; order Burkholderiales; family Burkholderiaceae_D; genus Rugamonas; species Rugamonas violaceinigra. The sequence continues at coordinate 324,281 of NZ_KE384359.1, forward strand.
TCCATATAGAACAAGGCCGAGGCGCGAACGGCGTTGGCCGCAACGATGAAGACGACGGCCAGTATCAGTGCGGCGGCCGTGCGCAGCGACGACAACCGGACGGCCGCGGCCAAAGCACTGGCCAGCAACAGCCCGGACCAAAGCATTTTCACGCCGCTGCATGGGGCGTCGATCGACACGGTTTGCTCTTGCCAGGCCAGCATGGCGCCTTCGCGCGCGACCGCCAGGCCGTTCATTCGCAAGAGGAAGACGGACAGGTCGCCGGCGAGGACGCGTAGCGGATAGCCCAGGTAGAACTGCAGCGTGGCGGCAAACGGCAGCGCCAGGATGCATAGCGCGAACAAGGCCATGTCGAAGCGCTTGCCAAGCCGGAAGCTGCTGGCCAGCGCGGTGATGGCCAGTGCCAGGAGCAGCGAACGCGCCGGTACGGGCACGTGGCAGACCGTGGCGACGACATAGACGACGAGGCATAAGGAAGGCAGCAATAAGGGGCGCGAAATGGCTTCCCGCTTCGGGGCAAGCGCGACGACGGCGGCCGCCGCCGCAACAGCCAGCAGGCCGGCGCTGTCGTTCGATCCGTCCGCCGTGCCCGTGGCGAACCAGCGCAGGACAGGCCAGAACGCCAGGCACAAGGCCGCCAGCAGGAGGGAAAATGGCGGCGTCTTCATTGGCTGCGGAAGCGGCGATGCCATATCAGCAGAAATGAGGCGACCAGTATCATCATCCAGGTTTCCGGTTCGGGAATGGTTGGTACGCTGCCCGCACGCACTGGCTCCAGCCCCGCTTCCTTATACTGCTCTGACGATTCCAGCACGACGGCGCCGGACACGGATGTGACGAGCTGGTAGCGGGTGGCCAGCGTGACGGCGGCCGTCTGCAGGGCGGGGGCCGTGCTCATTGCCGCAACTTCTTTCGCCGCCCACAGGCGTGCCAGATGCTCGGACGTGCGGCTGGATTGGGGCAGGCCGCCGGCGCTGCGGCGTTCACGCGAGACTGCCATGCGGATGGCGCCAGGCCGCCACCGTGCAAAAAGCTGGCCGAGATCTTCGTTCAGGTTGCCGAGAACCGGTACGGCGCTGACGCCCTGGAGGTGCTGTGCTATCACATTTGGTCCCCGCTCCACAGCCATGTCGTACAAGGCCACTTGACTTGCACGCCGCTCGAAGCGCTGCCCCAAGGTGTCCGTTGACGCGGACGCCAGCGGTTGCGAACCGTGGATCCACAAGACCGCACCACGGCTTGACATGCCAGCCCAATCCCAGGCCACGCCCAGTGCTTCGCTGTTATCGCGTCCGCCCACGAATTCCAGCTTTTCAAGATACTGGCGCGTGAGGAGTGAATTGGCCCTGTTATGCAGGAACAGGGACGGTTTTTCATCGCCGGCAAATACGACAGCCATCTCGGCATTCTGGGGGAATGCACTGAGAGCTTCAACCAGCATGCGTTTTCGGTGCTGCATGGATAAGGAACCGTCGATCACCAGCGCTACCCGCTGCGGTGGGATGGCGGCTGTTTCGCGGACTTCCTGGACGATGATCTTGCCGTCATTATTCTTCTCGTCGCTGCTCCAGGCCAGCGGCGCGGGGCGGGCGCCTGGCGCCCACACGGTGTGCATGGCCTGCTCCGGCAAGGGTTCCACAAGTTCGCCCCGGACGGCATACAGGCCGCGCGGGCCCGCTTGCACATTCAGGCCAGGACTGCCTTTCAGCGGCTCGGACGATTCAAACCACACGGCGTGGCGCAAGTCCGGCGCCAGGTCGAAATTGCGCTCGCTGAACGCAGGCAACTGGAGATGCATGCCGTCCTTGCCCGCGATTGGCATGGGAGCAGTGATGCCAAGGCGGATTTTCATGTCGCCCGATGGAGGAATCGGGAACAGTTGAACCATGACCCGGTCGTTCCCCGCCGTGGTGACAAGCAATGGATCGCGGCGCCTGCTGACCACTTTGGCGTAAGCTTCGCGCACTTGCGCACGGCCACCGAATGAGGCTTCGCGCTCTTCGCCGTCGATCCACAGCGTCGCGCGGGAGACCACCGCGCCCGGAGGCAGGACCACCTCGGCCCGGCCTTCCTGCTGGCTTGGCGACTTGTTATGGAACTCCATCGTCCATTCCATGTAGCCTAAGGCAGCCTTGGCATCGATCGATCCGTCCATGCGCGAGGATACCAGCGCAACGTCGCCGACGCGCTGGCCAACGCCTGCACTTCTCTGGTCACTGTCGAACGTACGTTCCCACTCGCGCATCGAACGACGCACGGGGGCCGGGCGGGAATTGAATACGGCGCCTGTCACCTGATAGAAGACAGCCCTCGCCTGCTGCGGGTCGCTCTCGATCTCGCCTGCGAACACCGTGCCAAGCAGGTCGGTCGCCTGCCCACGCTGCTGGTAGCAAAGGCGCAGCATCAAGTCTTCGTTACCGACTTTGCGCAGCAGCTGGATACCGCGCAAGCGCGTTTCGGCGGAGTCCGAGGCGGCCATCTGCATGCCTATGCGCGTCAAGGTGGATGGCGCATCGACGGCCTGCAGTACGAAGAAGGCGAGCGCCATCCCTTGCCACAGTTTGCCGGGCGCCCGGCCGGAGCCCGCCTTGATTGCCCTGCGGGCGAAAATGACGCAGAGCACGGCAAACATGGGCGAGAGGCCAAACATGCCGATGCCGAAGGCGATGACGGCCAACAACGCGATGGGAGAAATCGGCAGGAAGACCAGGCTATAGAACACGGCGACGCCGGCGGAAAAGGTATGCAGCCAGATCCAGCGCGCGGACAAGGACTCGCCGCGTTTCAATGCCAGCAAAACCCGCACATTGGCCAGCGGTATCGTGGCGTACAAGACAAAATGGAATGGGCTTGGCAAGGGATCGAAGAAGATCTGGCGGCACATGCCGGTGATCGACTCAAACAGCAGTGCGGCTATTGGTAGCAAGACCCCAAACAGGGCGATCAGGACGATGGTCGCACGCGGCATGCGGCGCGGGGGAAACTGGCCTTCCAAGGCGGCTTTCTCTGGCATTGCGTTTTCATTGGTGGATAGTGGAAGCGTCATAGTAGGATTCGAATGTGCGTTGACTATGCGCTCTGTGTGAAGCTCTTTAGTTGCTCTGACGGAGACCGCCCGGTACACTGAACCAAGCTGAGTGTCCGCTATCGCCAAAAGCGGACATCCTCAATTTCGAATACGTGATGGAACAAAAAAGTATCAGGGTCAAAATCCGATTCAGATCGGAAGATGCTGGTGGGCGCATAACTCCGGCCGATCTGCGCGCCGGAATCTATCGCCCGCATTTTCGGCTGGATAAAGGCGGGTATCTTGGCGTGGTATTGATCAATGGTTCGACGGCCTTGGCGTTGCCCGGTACTAGCGCAAGCGCAGGTGCTGTCTTGATTTATCCCGGCGTCGACTATTCAGCATTGAAGACAGGTGTGCTTTTTGACGTGTTGGAGGGAGCGCGAATTGTTGCAACTGGTGAAGCGATTTCTTGAAGGTGCATCTTCCAGCCAAATGCGAACTGCCAGGCTGCGTAGCCCTGCATGCTATATTGCTAATTTGTAAAATATGACTGGTTAGACGTTTGTATGGCTCGTAGGCGCGAACTTAAGAACATTGCATCTGGATTGCTGTGTTCCTTCATTAGCCGTAACAACGACGTTGGTGGGTATTGGGGAATTGGGAAGCTATGCTTACTTGCACAAGATAGTGCAACAACAGGCGTGGCGCTTGACCTTCTTTCCGAGACGGTGCATCCAAAATCCACAGAATTTTCCAAGCTGCTGCAGGGCTGTAGTTCGTTTTTGCAAAGGCATCTTGCTGCTCGAGGAATTCCAAATTGTTGGATTGCATCGGCAACGATCGAACTCGATTTCAGCCCGAAAGAACAACCCGAAAAGCACGTCCCGATCATCACGTGGGGAAAACTATTCAAGCTCTCGGTAACAATTTTGGACGATAGGGGTAGGAAACATGCAGTTTCGACCTACAGTTATTGCGCTCCGCATAATTCGAGGAAAGAACATCAAAGTGTAGGTCTCCGCTACTAACCTCGTGCCTTTGGCCGACACTGATGCCATGGGCAGAACCCGGCCAGAAGCAGCCGGACGCTAAGAATTGGCATTGAATAGATTGTGATGGCCAAAGGTTCGATGAAACCAAATTCTCCGCAGCAACACAAACTCAGATTGAAAAAATGCGCTGGCTTTGACCATTAGTATTGCTGAAGTTGCATGGCAATAACCGTCAGACCATCACGTTTTGGACGCTTTCTGCAATGCAAGCGACGCTCCCAACATCACCAAGCCGCCGATGGCAAGCAGTGTGCCGGCCCTGCCGGGTGCTGTCCATCCCCAGCCCGCTGCAATCGCCAAACCACCGAGCCATGCACCAAGCGCGTTGGCGAAATTAAACGCTGAATGATTCAATGCCGCTGCCAACGTCTGCGCATCCCCGGCGACGTCCATTAACCGGATCTGCACGGCCGGTCCGAGTGCAACGATGCCTCCGAGCAGGAACACGCCCACCAGTGCGGTAGCCAGGTGTTGTGCAAGCATGCTAAAGCCAGCCAAGAGCACGGCCGAATAGAGCAAGGTGCCGCCGATTGTTCGCATCAGCGCGCGGTCGGCCATGCGTGCGCCGATCAGGTTGCCTGCTATGCCGCCAAAACCGAACAGTGACAACGCCAGCGGCACGTGAGCAACGGGTAAACCACTGACTTCGACAAGTATCGGTTTGACATAGCTGAAGATGCAAAACATGCCACCGAAACCGATGCCCGCGATGGCAAGCGTCAACCAGACCTGTGGACGCAGCAGCGCACCGAGTTCGCGCAGCGGGTGAGCATCGGCGTCGGCAAGCAGGTCTGGTACGCAGTAGCGAATCAATACCATCGCGAGCGCTGCAATGGCGCCGACCAGCACGAAGGCGGCGCGCCAGCCGAAATACTGGCCTAGCCATGCGCCAACTGGTACGCCCACCAGCAACGCGGCCGTTAATCCAAGCATCATGAAACCGACCGCACGCGCACGCTGATTCGGCGGTGCGATACCAGCGGCAACCAGCGCTGCGACACCAAAGTAAGTGCCGTGCGGCAGGCCCGACGCGAAGCGCATTATGCTGACCGCAAAATAGCCCGGTGTGAGCACCGTCGCAAAGTTTGCAAGCGCGTAGAACGCCATCAACGCAATCAGCAGCGCGCGGCGCGGCCAGCGTGCGCCCAGCACTGCCAGCAGCGGCGCGCCAATCACGACGCCAAGTGCATACGCGCTGATGAAGTGGCCTGCTGCTGGGATAGTGATGCCAACGTCGCGCGCGACTTCCGGCAACAAACCCATGATGACAAATTCGCCGGTGCCGATAGCAAACCCGCCGACACCCAGCGCTACTAAGGCACGGATGGAATGAGTCGAATCAGCAGGGGGGGCCGCGCGGACGGAGTGAACGGATTGAGCGCTGGACATTGAAACGCCTTAGTCCTGAGCCGCAACGGTGAAGCGTGCATGCACGTGGCGCGGCTGTTCGATCTCGTCGACGATGGCAACCGCGAGGTCGGCGACGGAGATCCCGGCTGGCCGGTCGCCAGCCATCAACAATTCCTCCCCGCCTACGCGGTATGCGCCGGTGCGCTCGCCCGGTGCCAGCAGCGCGGGCGGGCTAAGGAAGGTCCAGTCCAATGCATTATTGCCGCGCAGCGCGGTGAGTGCATCGCGCGCCGCCCGAGCGCCGGGGACGATGTTAGCGGGCACATGGCTGGGGAACTCCGGCGTGTCGACCAACTGCACGCCGGGCGCCACGAACAGGCTGCCGGCGCCACCTACCACCAGCAGCCGCTTGACGCCGCTCGCTGTGACACCGCGCTCAATTGCGGCGCTGCCGCGCAAGAATTTGTCGTAGAGCTCGGATTCATTCCAGCCGGGGTTGAAGGCGGATACGACGGCATCATGACCGCGCGTGGCGGTGCCGATAGAATCGGCCGCGTAGGCGTCTGCTATGACAGTTGTCAAACCAGGCCGGGGGGTAAGTTTCGACGGATCGCGCATAAGCGCGGTGACATTGTGGCCCCGTTGCAAAAGTTCTTCGAGCACAGCTTTGCCGACGAACCCGGTGGCACCAATCAGGGCGATTTTCATTATTTCCTCCAAGTAAGTAATCGATATAAAAACTATACAGGCTTCACGATGAATCGATTAGTGCCGTAAAATCGCTAACACTTTGAAGTCTGGCTGCAAAATGGATGAATTAAAACCTTATGCGGTATTTGCCGAAACCGTCGCCGCCGGTTCCATGAGCGCAGCAGCGCGGCGGCTCGGAATGAGCCCGTCGGCTGTCAGTCAAACCATTCGAGCGCTTGAACAACAAGTAGGCGTAACCTTGCTGCATCGCTCGACGCGCAAGCTGACGCTGACTGAGGCTGGCCAGCGTTGCTACCCGCATTGCCGCCAGTTGCTTGACGCTGCCCGTGCGGCAGCCGATTCGCTTGCCCTTGCACGCGATGCGCCGTCCGGTGAGCTGCGTGTCGCCGCTCCGGTTGGCTTCGCCGCTCATATCGCTTCCGCCCTTGCGCCACTGCTCGCAGAATCGCCGCAACTGCTGTTGCGCTTGCTGGTGGACGACGCGATGATCGACTTGATCGATGCGCGTATCGATATCGCCGTCCGCGTCGGACGCCTCGCAGACTCGTACTGGATCGCCCGCCCGCTGTGCGAGCTTGAAATGATTTTGTGCGCAGCACCCGCCTACATCGAACGTCATAGCACGCCCAATTCGCCGCATGATCTCACCGGCCATCATTGGCTGGCGTTCGCACGCGACGCGGTTGAGCCGGAGGAAAGTGGTTCCGGCGGCGCGACCGAAGGCCTGCCCACGTTGGCGCTGGATTTGCACGGCATGGCCGGTGAGCGCCAGCGCGTGCATGTTGGCGTGCGCATCGTTAGCAACAATCATCTTTCGCTACAGCAAATGTGCGAGCAAGGCCTGGGCATCGCCCCTTTAGGCCATGCCGACGTGCTTCCTTCACTTGCACGCGGCACGCTCGTGCGCCTGCTGCCGCAGTGGCGTTTCACGCCAATGCCGGTCACCGTGATCACCCCCCGGCGAGATGGCGAACCGGCCAAGGTACGTGCTGCGGTGGAGGCGCTCAAGCGCTATTTCTCGACATTGCCGGGTGTTGAGTCCGCCTAGCGATTGACGTCGTGTTTGATGCATGAATGCCATCGCGAATTTGTCAAATTCGTGTTGGACCAGCTTATGCTGCATCAGGTGTTCGTTTGCCCGCGGAATTGACCCACTCCGATTGACCCACCTTCCACTGGCGAAAGCAGCCACCCGGTCATATGACCCTTCATACCCGAGCTGAGTATTAACTCTCCAGTGGATGTTTTGGTCATGAGCGCGGCCCTAGCAGGCTGCTGAAATACTGCCTTGACAAGCGGGCTGTGGCTGGCGGCCCAATGTTATCCTGACATCCCCACTTCATTCTGAAAAACGATGCGCGGCGCCGACACCTTTACCGAAAGCCTGTTCACGATGCGCAAATTGGAGGACTTCATCCCGAAGGATCATCCATTGCGTGCGATTCGCCAGATGGCCTATACGGCGCTGGAGAAGATGAACGGCCTGTTCGCTGAGATGTATGAGGCCGACATTAAGGGGGGGGGGGCGCCCGAGCATCGCGCCAGAAAAGCTGTTGCGGGCCATGCTGCTGCAGGTGCTGTACAGCATTCGTTCGGAACGCCAGTTAATGGAACAGGCCCAGTACAACTTGCTGTTTCGCTGGTTTATCGGGTTGTCGATGGACGATGTCGTGTGGGTGCCCACCGTCTTCACCAAGAATCGGGCGCGCCTTATCAAGCACGACGCGGTCGTCGAATTCTTCAACGAAGTGCTGGCCATCGCCGAAAAGAAGGAGTGGCTGTCGGGCGAGCACTTCAGCGTGGACGGCACGCTGATCCAGGCCTGGGCCGGCCACAAGAGCTTCGTCCGCAAGGACGATGATCAAGACAACGGTGGCGGCGGCAACTTCAAAGGCGAAAAGCGCAGCAATGACACCCACCAATCCAAAACCGATCCGGAGTCGCGCTT
>NZ_AUDI01000012.1 GCF_000425385.1 Pseudoduganella violaceinigra DSM 15887
GGCGCAGAACAAGTCGGGGCGAAGATCGGCGGTGCCCGAAGCGATCGCGCAGAGCGCTGGGTATGCGATTTCGCAGCAAAAACGAAAGCTCATCGTGCAAGGATTTGGTTGGGCCAAATACGTCGGCGGCATACGTCAGGTGATGGTGCGCCGACTAAAGAAAGTTGATCAGATGTTCGTGCTGACTATGGCGGCGTACAACTTGGTGCGCATGCGCTCCTTGGGACAAATCCGTCCGCAGGGAGCGACATAAAAGAAATCCAGCAGGATGCGCCGCAAAAACAAGGAAAACGCTCTGCAATTAGGCCGATTTCCCACATTGCGACACAAAGATGAGCGGCGCCGCAAATACAGCTGCATGATCAATGCGAATTCAGCAGTATTTCAGCAGCCTGCTAGAGAGCATTTAAACGACGCTGCGCAACTGGCAGACGCAGATTCACAAAAGGGCCTAGTCTTCAAGTAGCTTCGAATATCCGAACAATAAAGCCGAAGGTCCGAGAAGGGGCGGATGCGCCAGCCAGGCGAACGTGTACAATCGGCCGGCAGCGGCCGCACGTTTAACAATTCAGAATATTTGAAATAGCAAAACTTAGGAACATAGATGGCATTTTCATTAGAAGTTCAGAGCGATGTACGTCCTACCAACTTGCCCGCTATATGGGTGCCGGCCCTAGCGCGACATGGTATAGCAATTGAGTTTCCGCCGAATTTCTTATCTGAATGTAGAACTGGCGTACTTATTATGAAAGTATTGAGTGCGCCAGCAAGCCTTACCCGAGAAGACGTGTGCGAACCCGCATCAGCATATTTCGAATTCTGGACGGATGAGGAAGGCTTTGGCTTCAGCACTGCCAGCGGGCGCAGTACCGTGGACTTTGCCGTTCAATGCCTTTGTGCAGCCACCCTGGCTGAGCACCTTGATGCGGTATATGTGGATCCACAGATTGAGAAGTCTGCGAGAGGGGCTGCCGCGTTTGCGTTGGCCATGGAAGAGATTAATTACTTTATCAGCACACCAGATGAAGAAGTTTTTCGAAATTTCATCGATTGGGATAATTTCTGACTGCCTTTTTGCCGGCCAGCAGCAGCCGGCCAGAAGTCGGCATTGGAGATGATCAGCTTCGAAGCTAGGAGAAATTGAAAAATGTACCGTTTGTATCCTCTTGGAAGGCCAACAGATCCCGATGCACTCTGGCTGGACTACAAATGGGGGTACTCGTTCGATAATGCCGAATGGCGGCCGTGCGTCGTGCTCTTTCTGGATGAGATTGCGGCCCAGGGGCATGAGGTCGTCGCGTTGTCGTCACCCGAATTTGTTCGTGGCGAAGACTTCGTGGAGATCGCTTCTTTGGTGGATGGGAAGAGAGTGGCTTTCTCGTCGGATCATCTGCTTAGTCTGATCGTCATCGAGTCAGACGCCCTCACGTCATCCAACGCGCTTGGAACAACATCGGTAACAAGGTCGGATGGGTTGACGAATAATTAGCACTGGTGCGAACCATTCGATGCAGGCAGTATCCGGCCATTTCCAGACGTTTTATTTGGTACCTGTTCTGATATATATTTCCATTTTAGAAGGCGCCTGAGAGGGGCAATTTCGTAAAAGTTCCGGAGGCACAACCATGCTGTCGAAGACTGTTCGATTGATGCTGGCGGCCGAGGCATGGCTACTGTTTGTGGTGTTCGTTGTAGTCGTTGCTGCGCTTGTACCAAGGATTGGCGGCACGATATTCAATCCACATTCCTTGTATGGTGTCGTTGCAACTTCTGCGCTGATAGTTGCTTGCCTTGCTGGAGTTGCAGTTTTGGTTTGGACGATTCCTATAGTGTTGGCACGCTTAGTTCGCGGTACCGAGAGTCGAAGTGCTTTTCGCATAGGTGCGGCCTTCTTGGGCATAGGTTTTATAGCGACGTTTGGCGCTTGGGTCGTGAACGTCGGTCGTTACCTACACAATTAATGGCAGACCTCGGCCAGCCGCAGTCACTAAAGTGCCTACTTGCGATTGCACTCACCAATGATGCAAAGACGGTGGTGGGCTATGGATTTTCGGCGAATGGCCGGCCAATGTGATACCGTGGTCTGCAACACGCCATGTTGCGGATCCACGCTATTTAGCCCCATCGGCCACGTACTTTCGTTCAGAGCCAACCAATGCCCACACGGCCTATCTATTGCAGTGAATGCCGAGACGCTAACGCCCACAACATCGCACGAGGTAAAGTTGAGACGGATATCTACCTACACGTTGAGGTCGCCAGGAAAAATCTTAATGGCTCATTTCAGTGCGTTTGTAGGTGTGGACATTCTTGGGCCTCAAGGTCAAAGGAAGCCGCTGCAATTTATCAAGAGCCGTTGAATGGATAAGGTGGAGGTCCAAAACTATGGCCGACGGCTATGTCTATATCCTCACCAATTGCTACGTGCCGGATCTAGTGAAAATTGGCTATACGGATCGAGCTCCCAATACTCGTGCACAAGAGCTAAGCAATACGACTGGTGTTCCCGGTAAGTGGATGGTCCACCAAAGCTGGCTTCTTGAAGACGCCTATTTGTGGGAGCAACGCATTTTTTCTGAACTAGCAAGATTACGTGAAACTGGCGAATTTTTCCGGCTTACCCCCCAAGGCGCAGTAGAAAAAGTCTCTGCACTTCTTGCATCGTGGGGCGCAATCGATGCATCGGGCCTATCCGCTGCGGCCAAACGCGAGGCGGAAAGAATCCAGCGAATACGTGATCTTGAGCAGGCAGAAAGCGATGAAAGGCACCGTAGTTGGCGGGAAGCTCAAGACCGTCGAATGGAACTCGAATCTCTTGCCACATACTTTCAAGAAGTAAGTAAAAAAATTAAGGAGCATGAAGCTCTGGCATCAAATGCCATGCATGAGAAGTGGAAACCATGGTTCCGTCAAAACTGTATCAAGAATGCACTCATTTGGGGTGGAGGGGCCTTCCTTATTGGGCTAATGTTCGCCAAGAAGGAAGAAGGGGCGGCATTATTGGGCGCGATATCAGCGATGTTTGCGTATTGGCTTGGCGACAATTATCACAGTGACGAATTTCAGATTCCGCACTCCAAAGCAAAACAAGAGGCTCGAAATTTAGTTCTGCAAGCACATCAGCTTGGATATTTATCGGACAAGTCAAAAATGGTATCGCCTTATCGCGACAACAGAGGATTCACAGTGGAGCCGTTGGAAAACTGGGAGCGTATTGGTCCGTCGACTTACGATCCGATATTCAAGAACAAACGAACAAACGAAACAATCGGTGGAAGCATAATTTACATCGAAAGCCTTGGCTATTTCGATCAAGTAGGTGGACGCCTGCTTTTGTGATGATCACCTGCGGCTTGGACGATAGAACTTTGTACTTCGCTTTGATTTGTCGCTTTGCTCGAAACCGAAATGTCGACAAAGGTCCGAATTGGGGCGATAGCGGTCGTAAAGGAGCTTCTTCGACGGTTGCGCAAGCACGACCGGATCATTTGGAATGGAGCTAGCGGTCACGCCGCCGATGTACGTGCACCTGCCGGTGGCGAGGATGCGGGCCGAAAGCCGAGTGATCGTCGAAAATTCGGCGCAGACACTATTACTTGGCGGATCAGCGTGGGCTGCCGCTAGTTGACCAAATCTCGAGCGCACAGCTGGCTACACCGCGTTCGCAGACCGGGCATTCGGCACGAACGACGAGCGGGCATACATAGGGCGTTTTTTTCGCTTGCCTGCTAGCTCACTCGTTGGCTGTATATCGAACGGCTTTGTCAGGCGCTCCTAATCCTTTCGTTCCTGCAGGATGTGGCCGTGCATTTCGGCCGTCAGTTTGTCGATGCGTTCAACCAGCTGCTTGGTAGTGGCCGTCAGCTCGGTGTTCTGGCGCAGCAGCTCCATCATCTGGGTGGTATGGCGGGCCGCCTGCTGCGCCAGCGCCTCGCGGTGGCGGGCGTCGGCGTCGTTATGCGCCTTGTCGCGTTCGGCCTGGCGCGTCTGGGCCAGCAGGATCAGGGGCGCCGCGTAGGCAGCCTGCAGGCTGAAGGCCAAATTCAGCAAAATGAAAGGATAGCGGTCGAACTGCGTCAGGCCCCAGATATTGGCGCCGATCCAGGTCGCGACGAGCAGAGTCTGCCCGCCCAGAAATAGGGGTGTACCGAAGAAGCGCGCGAACGCTTCGGCCTTCAGCCCGAAGGTGTCGGCGCCGAAAGTTTTGGTCAGGTGCTCATGTTCGCGGTGGAAGCGTAGGTGGTCGCTGTCGTGTCCCGGTTGGGCGCTCATGCTTCTTCTTCCTGGTCGAGGGGGATGAACAGTTCGCAGGCGAATTCGCCGGTTTCCGGATCGGCGCGGAAATCGGCTGCGTAGCGCTCGAAGCAGGGGCCGGGGCGGTCCTTCAGGCCCGCTTCGGGCAGACCCTGCGAATAAAAGGCATGCCACACCTCGCCGATGCCGCCCGCCGGGCCGTAGTAATCCACCACGGCATAGCGGCCGCCGGGGATGGTCGCCAGTGCGGCCGGCGGCGGCGCCGCATCGTCGTGGCCGACTTCAACGCAGGCGTCGTAGCGGCACTTCTCCGGCGGCGTGTTGGCGGGATCGTCCATCGCCACGCCGTAGGTCACCCGGCCCATCAGGCCATTGTCCTGCATCCATGGCGCGACCACGCCGCGCCAGAATTCGCCCAGCGCCGGGCCGAAAGGCCCCGTGTGGCGCAGGTAGGCCACGCGGGCGGGTTCAATTTCTACAACACGTACTTTCATGACGGGCTCCTTATTCGGTAAGCGGCGAGGCTGCGTGCTTACGCGGTTTGCGCAGCCCGCGCACCATGCGTTTCAACAGCTGCTCGCCGTCGTCGACAATCGTGAAGACCGCAGGCACCACCAGCAAGGACAGCAGGGTCGATGTAATCAGGCCGCCGATCACGGCGGTCGCCATCGGCGAGCGGAAGCTCGGGTCTGCGCCCCAGCCCAGGGCCAGCGGCATCATGCCCACGCCCATGGCGATGGTGGTCATCAGGATCGGGCGGCTACGCTTGTGGCAGGCGTCGACCAGGGCGTCGAAGCGGCTCATGCCTTCGGCGCGCGCCAGGATGGCGTAATCGACCAGCAGGATCGAGTTCTTGGTGACGATCCCCATCAGCATGATCAGGCCGATCATGGACGGCATCGACAAGGCCTTCTGCGTCACCAGCAGCGCCACGAAGGCGCCGCCGATCGACAGCGGCAGCGCGGCCAGGATGGTCAGCGGTTGCAGGAAGTCGTGGAACAGCAGCACCAGCACGCCGTAGATGCACAGCACCCCGATCAGCATGGCGATGATGAAGCTGACGAACAGGTTCTGCATTTCCTGGGTGTCGCCCAGTTCCGCCTTGGTCACCGACGGCGGCAGGTTCTTCATCGACGGCAGCTGGCGCGCTTCTTCATCGAGCTCGCCCAGGGTGCGGCTGCCCAGTTCCACGTCCAGGGTCACGTTGCGGCTGCGGTTCAGGCGGTCGATCTGGGCCGGGCCGGATTCCATGGTGATGGCGGCCACATTGGCCAGCATGACCGGGCCGTTGCGGCCGGGGACGGTCAGGCGGCCGATGGCATCGAGGTCGGCGCGCACGCTGTCGGGTAGCTTGACGCGGATCGGCACCTGGCGTTCGGCCAGGTTCATCTTGGTCAGGTCGAAGTCGTAGTCGCCGGCGGTGGCGACACGCACCGTTTCGCCGATGGCGTTGGCGGTCACGCCCAGGTCGGCGGCCTTGGCGAAGTCGGGGCGCACGATGATCTCGGGACGCACCAATGAGGCGCTGGAGGTGACATTGCCGATGCCATGCAGGGTGCGCAAATCGCGCTCCACCTTGCGCGCCGAGTCGAGCAGCGCCACCGGGTCTTCCGAGCGCAGCACCAGCTGCATTTTCACGCCCGTATCGGGCGGGCCGACGGTGAAGCGGGCGCCCGGCAGGGTGGACAGCTTCTCGCGGATCATATCGTCGATCTGCGCCATCGATTCCTTGCGGTCGTTGCGGTGCTTGGTGGTGATGGTCAGCACGGCGCGGCGCGCTTCGGCCGCTGCGCCCGGTGCGAAAGCGTCGCCGGCGGAGCCGCCGCCGATGGAGCTGAAGACATGGGTCACCGGCTTGACCTGCATGATCGCCAGGCGTGCGCGTTCGGCCACGTCGCGCGTCTCGGCCAGGGTGGAGCCGGGCGGCAGCTCCAGGTTGACCATGGTCTGGGCGCGGTCGGCAGGCGGCACAAAGCCTGTCGGCAGCAGGCCCACCAGCATGATGGACGAGACGAAGAAGACCAGGGCCCCGAGGGCGGTTTTCCAGCGGTTGCTCAGGCACCAGCGCATGGCTTTCATATAGCGCTGCATGATCCAGCCGTCCGGCGCCTGCGGCTTGTTGGTCTGTTTCAGCAGGTGGGCCGCCATCATCGGCGTCAGCAAGCGCGCCACCACCAGCGAGGCCAGGACGGCCAGCACGGCGGCCCAGCCGAATTGCTTGAAGAATTTGCCCGGAATGCCGCCCATGAAGGCTGTCGGCAGGAACACGGCCACCAGGGCGAAGGTGGTGGCGATCACCGCCATGCCGATTTCGTCGGCCGCTTCCATGGCGGCCTGCATCGGCGTCTTACCCATATGCAGGTGGCGCTCGATGTTTTCGATTTCCACGATGGCGTCGTCCACCAGCACGCCGACCACCAGGGCCAGCGAGAGCAGGGTCACGGTATTTAGCGTGAAGCCCATCCAGTACATGCCGAGGAAGGCCGGCAGCACCGACAGCGGCAGGGCGGAGGCGGCCACCAGCGTGGCGCGCCAGTCGCGCAGGAACCACCACACCACCAGCACGGCCAGGATGGCGCCTTCATACAGCAGCTCCATCGAGCCCGAGAAGTTTTCCGCAACCGGTTCGGCATTGTCGATCGATTGCGTGATGTCGATGGTGGGGTGCGCCTTGCGCAGTTCTTCCACGGCGGCGCGCGAATCGTTGGCGACCTGGGTTTCGCTGGCGCCCTTGGTGCGGAAGATTTCGAAGGCCACCAACTTCTTGCCGTCCTGCGTCGCTTCGGCGCGCGGCTCGGCGATGGTGTCGGTCACGCTGGCCACCTGCTCCAGGCGGATATGGCGGCCGTCGCCCAGCGGGATGTCCATCTGCGACAGTTCCTGCGCGCTGCGCACGGTGGCGATGGTGCGTACCGACTGTTCGGCGCCGCTGATGTCGCCGCGCCCGCCCGGCGCTTCCTTCTGCACCTGGCGCAGCATGCGCGAGACGTCCAGCGCCGAAACACGCAGGGCCGCCATGCGTTCGTCATCGAGCTCGACGCGGATTTCGCGGTTCACGCCGCCGACGCGCTTGACCGCGCCCACGCCTTTCACCGAGAGCAGCTTTTTGGAGACGGCGTTGTCCACATACCAGCTCAGGTCGGCGTCGTCGATGTTGGCGCCTTCCTTGGGCGTGACGACGAAGGCCAGGATCACGCGGCCCGCGGTGGAAACCTTGCTGACCACCGGATCGCGCATCTCGCCGGGCATATCGGCCCGCACCTGGGTCACCGCGTCGCGCACCTCGTTGACGGCGTCGGACAGGTTCTTCTCGAGGATGAATTCAACGGTGATGGTGGCGGTGCCGTCCAGCACCTTGGCATAGATATTCTTCACGCCTTGCAGCGTCGCGACCGAATCCTCGATCTTGCGCGCCACCTCGGTTTCCAGCTGGGCCGGCGCGGCGCCGGGCAGGGAAGCGGAGACGGTCACGATAGGCAGTTCGATGTCCGGAAAGTCCTGCACCGGGTTGGCGATGTACGCCATCCAGCCTGCCAGGGACAGCAGGATGAACAGCATGATGGCCGGAACCGGGTGCTTGATGGAGAGGGCTGAGAAATTCACGGCGTCTCCTTAGCGGGCCGGCTTGGCCGCTGCCGCCGCCTGCGCCGGCGCACCGGTATTGCGTACCAGGTCGCCGTCATTCAGGAAGCCCGCGCCGGCCGCCACGATCAGCGCATCGGTCGCCAGGCCGGACAGCACTTCGATACGGTCGCCGATACGGCGGCCCGGCTGCACCTTGACCTGGCTCACGCGCTGGTCCTGGTTCAGGCGGAACACGTAGCTGAAGCCGTCGCGCACCGTGATCGCCTGCTGCGGCACGGTCAGCGCATCGGAAGAACCCAGTTCGAACTGGCCGGTGGCGAACATGCCTGCCTTGAACGGCGGCTGCTTGCCATTCGCCGCCGGCAGGTCCACATAGACCAGGGCGGAGCGCGTCTGCGGGTCGATGGTCGGCGCCACCATGCGCACCTTGCCCGTCAGTTCGCTGCCGTTGGCGGCTTTGACCACGGCGCTGGTGCCGGTCTTGAGGTTGCGCAGGTCGGCGGCCGTGACTTCGGCGCGCCATTCCAGGCGGCCCTGGCGGATCATGCGGAATAATTCGGTGCCGGGGCCGGCCACCGCGCCCACGGTGGCGCTGCGCGCCGAGATCACGCCGGCGTCCGGCGCGACCACCCTGGTGTAGCGCAGGCGCAGTTCGGCCGAGGCCAGCATGGCGCGGGCCGATGCGGCGCGCGCCTGGCCCGTCGCTTCGGCCGTGGTGTACTGGCTGATCTGCTGGGCGCTCAGGGCGCCGGTCGATTCAATCGAGCGCGCGCGGTCGGCGTTGGCCTTGGCTTCGGCGGCGGCAGCTTCCGCCTCCATCAGCGCGGCCCTGGCCTGCGCCACTTCCGCCTGCGGGGTTTCGGGGGCAAACACGGCCAGCACTTCGCCTTTGGCGACCACGTCGCCCACATTCACCTTGACGTCGGACAGCCGCAGGCCGTTCGACTCGCTGCTGATGACGGCTTCCTGCCAGGCGGCGACGTTGCCGTTGGCGGTCAGGCGGATCGGCAGGCTGGTTTTTTCCGGGCGCACGGTGCTGACGGTCAGGGCAGGCTTGGCGGCGGCGGCTTTCTTGTCTTCGGCCTGGGCCAGCGGCGCCTGGGCCAGGGCGGCAAGGGCGGTGGCGACCGCCAGGGCGGCGATGGCGGAGGGAGTGCGGTGCAATGGTTTCATGTCTTATCCAATCTTATTGCGCGGCCGGGGCGGTCCAGCCGCCTCCCGCCGCACGGTACAGGGCGATCCAGGCGGCGCTGCGTTCGCGCTGCAGGTTCACCACCGTGTTTTCTGCGGCCAGCCGGGTGCGGCGGGCGTCTTCCAGTTCGAGCAGGCTGGCCAGCCCGTTCTTGTAGCGTTCTTCCGTCGCGTCGAAGAAGGTGCGGTAGCCGTCCAGCGCGGTTTGCGCATCCTGTTCCCGCTCCTGGGTGCTTTGCAGGGCCACCAGGGCCTGCTCGACTTCCGCAACGGCCTGGCGCACGCTGGCCTGGTAGGCCGATACGGCGGCGTCGTAGCGGGCGCGCGAGGCGTCGACATTGGCGCGGCGCAGGCCCCAGTCAATGATCGGCAGCGTCATTTGCAGCGGGCCGAGAGTCCACACGTTGGCGGTGATGTCCTCGCCTTGGGTGTGCAGGCGGCCGCGGCCCACGGAGCCGCTCAGGCCCAGGCGCGGCCAGCGGTCGGCGCGCGCGCTGGCCACGTCGTAGCTGGCGGCGGCCAATTCGCGTTCGGCGCTGTAGACGTCCGGGCGCTGGGCCAGGATCTGGGCCGGCAGCGAATCGATGGCGATGCCGGCGGCCGGCGACAGGGCCGCATCCGGGGCGTTCGAGGCAAGCCGAGCGCGCAGGTCCGGTTCTGCAATGGCAGTCAGCGCCACCAGTACTTTCATGTCGCTGTCGCAGGCCGCGCGCTGGGCCACGGCGCGGTTGTTGCCGTCGGCGGCGCTGGCGCGCGCCAGGGCGTTGGCGGAAGGCGACTGGAAGCCGGCCTTGGCGGTGATGTCGGTCAGGCGCGCGGTATGGGCGCGCGAGGCGGCGTCCCGGCGCGCCGTGTCCAGCAGCTTCTCGCAGGCGCGCAGGCTGTAGTACTGGTTGGCCGTTTCGGCGGCCACGGAGACGCGCGCCTCGTGCCAGCCCGCCTGGGCGCCCTCATGGCGCGCGATGGCGGCCTTGCGGCGCGCCCGGCCGCCGCCGAACAGGTCGATTTCCCACTGGGCCTGGGCCAGCAGCTGGGTGGTGGTGTTCATGGGGGCGCTGGCCGACTGCTGGCTCATGCGGGTGGACGACAGCACGCCGGTCAACGATGGCGCCAGGGCCGCGCCGGCGGCGGTGCGCTCGGCGGTGGCGGCGGCGAAGCGCGCTTGGGCGCTGGCGACCGTGGGACTGGCCGCCTGCGCGGCCTCGATCAGCTGGACCAGCAGCGGATCGGACTGGCCTTGCCACCAGTTGGCCAATTCGGCGGTGCTGCCGTTGTGGGGCAGGGGCGCCTGCCATTGCTGCGGCGCGTCCGCCGCGACCTTGTTGGCCGGCCCGGTGACGCCGCAGGCGCTGAGCGCCAGCACGGCCGCCATCGATAATGGGCCACGATATCTTTTCATGCCTTCCTTTCATTTTGCGCAACGTGAATTAGAGCATATAAATCAACCAATTAACATCCTGATACAAAGGAGTCTTTGCCCTCGATTCGGCGCCTAGCGTATAAAGAAAGTCCTGCTAATCATTGTATTGGGACGACATCATGCGACGCTGGATGCTGGCCGCCGTCATCGCGACATTACCCCAAGCCGCCGTATGGGCGGCGCCCCTGAGCGGCGAGCAAGCCGCGGTGCATGTGCTGAACCGCCTGGCCTACGGCCCGCGCCCGGGCGATATCGAGCGGGTGCGCCAGGCCGGGGTCGCGGCCTATATCGACGAGCAACTGAACCCGCCGCCGCTGCCGCCTGCGCTGGCCCAGCGGCTGGACAAGCTGGAAACGCTGAAAATGAGCGCCGGCGACGCGCTGCAGCGGTTCCAGGATGCGCGCCAGGGCGAGCAGGGCGAACGGCGCGAGGTGGTACAGCAATTGGCGGCGGAAGCGGCCGAAGCGCGCCTGCTGCGCGCCGTCGAAAGTCCGCGCCAGCTGGAAGAGGTGATGGTCGACTTCTGGTACAACCACTTCAATGTCTTTGCCGGCAAGGGCCAGGACCGCGCCCTGGTGGCCAGCTATGAGCGCGACGCCATCCGGCCCTACGTGTTCGGCTCTTTCCGCCAGATGCTGGGCGCCACCGCCCACCACCCGGCCATGCTGTTCTACCTGGATAACTGGGTTTCCAAGGCCGGCGGCTTGAACGAAAACTATGCGCGCGAGCTGATGGAGCTGCATACGCTGGGCGTGGACGGCGGCTATACGCAGAAGGACGTGACCGAGCTGGCGCGCATGCTGACCGGCTGGACCTACCGCCCGAAGCGCGACGCCCAGTTCGCCTTCGACCCGCGCCGCCATGACACCGGCTCCAAGACCTGGCTGGGCAAGACGGTCGGTGCGCGCGGGGCCGCGGAAGGCGAATATGCGCTGGACGTACTGGCGGTGCATCCGTCGACCGCGCGCAATATCAGCCGCAAGCTGGCGCAGTACTTCGTGGCCGACCAGCCGCCGCCGGCGCTGGTGGAGCGCATGGCGCAGACCTGGATCGGCAGCAACGGCGATATCCGCTCGGTGCTGCGCACCCTGTTCTCCAGCCCTGAATTCATGGACCAGCAGTACGCGGGCGCCAAATTCAAGACCCCTTACCAGTTCGTGGTATCGGCGTCGCGTGCGTCGGCCATGCCGGTGGCCGACGTCAAGCCGCTGGTGGGCATCCTGTCCCGCCTCGGCCAGCCGCTGTACGGCTGCCAGACGCCGGACGGCTACAAGAATACGGAGAGCGCCTGGCTCAACCCGGATGGTCTGAGCCGCCGCATCAGCTATGCGATGTCGCTTTCCTCCGGCGCCGACGCCGCCACAGTGCAGGACGCGCTGGGTGCTTCGGTCTCGAAGAACACCGCCTCCATCGTCGCCGGCAGCAACGAGCGCCTGCGCGCCGCCATGCTGCTCGGCAGCCCAGACTTCATGCAACACTGAGGACCACCATGCAACGACGCCAATTCCTGAACGCCTTCGCTGCCAGCGCCGGCCTGATGCTGCCCCTGGGCCCGCACGCCTGGGCCGCCACCATGGCCCCCGGCGCCGCGTCCCCCACCTCGAAGAAGCTGATCGTCGTCATGCTGCGCGGCGCTGTCGACGGCATGAACGTGGTCGCTCCGGTGGCCGACGCCGAATATGCGCGCCTGCGCCCGAACATCGCGCTGGCCAGGCCGGGCGCCGAAGACGGGGCCTTGAACCTGGATGGCTACTTCGGCCTGCATCCGGCGCTGGCGCCCTTGCTGCCGCTGTGGGAGCAGAAGAAGCTCGCCTTCGTGCATGCCAGCGGCTCGCCCGACGCCAGCCGCTCCCACTTCGATGCGCAGGACTATATGGAATCGGCCACGCCGGGCGTGAAGGGCACCCAGGACGGCTGGATGAACCGCCTGCTGGGCGTGCTGCCCGGCGACACCACGCCGACGCGGGCGCTGTCGATCGGCCCGGTGATGCCGCGCGTGCTCTCCGGCGCGCTGCCCGCCACCAATCTCGCCAACGGTGCGGCCGCCACGCGCGCCACGCCGCTGGACCGGCCGCAGGTGGCCAAGGCTTTTGACGCGCTGTACGCAAACAACGAGCGCTTCGGCAAGGTCTACACGGAAGGGCGCATGGCGCACGAGGAAGTGATGGCGGCGGCCAACGGCGGCATGATGTCGGAAATGCAGGCCGCCGATAACGGTGCGCCGCTGCCCAACGGCTTCCCCGACGACGCCGGCCGCCTGGCCACGCTGATGCGCAACAATCCGAATATCCAGCTGGCCTTCATTGCCCTGGGCGGCTGGGATACCCACGCCAACCAGGGCGCCGGCAAAGGCCAGCTGGCCAACCGGCTGCAGCCGCTGGGGCAGGGGCTGGCGACCTTGGCGCAGCGCCTTGGCCCGCTGTTCGACGATACGGTGATCGTGGTGATGTCGGAATTCGGCCGCACCGCGCGCGAGAACGGCAACCGCGGCACCGACCATGGCCACGGCAACGCCATCTGGCTGCTGGGCGGCAAAGTCCAGGGCGGCAAGGTGGCCGGCGAATGGAAGGGATTGGCCAGCGGGCAGTTGAACGAAGGACGCGACCTGCCGGTGACCACCGACTTCCGCCAGGTGCTGGCGCATGTGGCCGAGCGCCACCTGCGCCTGCCCGATACGGCACTGGCCCGCACCTTCCCTGGCTTGCCGGGCGGCGCGCCGCTGCACCTGCTGGCTTGAACTCAGATGGTTTCTGCTTCGCGCAAGGTCAGCGGGCTGGCCAGCGCGTAGCGGGCGATAGCGTCTTTGCGCATGAAGGCGACGCCGGGATGCGACTTGGCGTAGCGCAGGAATTCATCCCAGGCCCGCACCATCTGCGGCGTGCCGCTGATGCGGTCATGCGCGCTGATCGACATCATGCGCCGCCGTGCAGCACCTTCCGCATATAGCTGGTCGAAGTCCAGCTTTATCTGTTCCAGGAACTGGCCAGGCGAATAGTGGCGGCCCTCCACCAGCAGGATATCGTTGTTGCGCAGCGTATAAGGCACCACGACGAAATCCTTGCCCTTGACCTGTTCAATGAACGGCTCGTCCCGGCTCAAGTCGTCGATGTGATACAGGTAGCCCAGTTCCTGCAGCAGCTCCAGGGTGTGCGGGCTGCGGCGTAGCCAGTTGCAGTTATAGCCCACCGGGCGCTGCCCCGTTGCCTGCCGCACCATGCCGGCAGCGTCGTCCAGGAAGCGGCGTTCCTGTGCGCGGGGCATTGCGTACTGGGACGTCCAGCGCGGGCCATGCGCAGCTGCCTCATGGCCGCGCCGCACGATTTCGCGGGCAAGCTCCGGATGGCGGAACGCCGCCTCGCCGATCATGTGCGAAGTCACTTGCACGCCATGCTTGTCCCACAGGTCGAGCATGCGCGGGATGCCCTCGCGGTAGCCGTAGGCGAACCATGTGTTGGCTGCAAGGTCGGCCGGCACGCTGGCCGGAAAATCCACGTTGGGAAATGGGCTATCGGTTCCTTTTGCCGGCTGGCCGCCTGCTTCGAATTGCATCGAGATCGAAATCACCAGCCTGGCGCCGTCCGGCCAGAAGGTGGCCGCGCTGCCCGACATTTGCGGCGCGGCGGAAACCCCGCCGCCCGCCAGTATGCCGCCCGTTGCGAGGATGCCTGCCCCTGCCCGGGCCATGAAGCGCCGGCGCGCAGGCCGCGCCGCGTCGTCTTTCACGCTGCGCATGGCCTTACTCCCCGATCACGCCGAGCTGGCGCAGGAAGGCGAGGTTGTCCTCGATATGCCAGTTGTCGGCAATGCGGCCGTCGGCGATGCGGTAGATGTCGGTGGCGATAAAGTCGATCGCCTGGCCTTTGCCCAGCACGCCTTGGAAGCTGCCAGTGAAGTGGCCCCGAAAGCGCAGATGCACGATGACCCGGTCGCCGCTGGCGATCAACTGCTCGATGTCGGCGCGCATATCGGGCACGGCGCGCCGCACGAAGGCGGAAGCGGCCAGCGGGCCGGGCAAGCCTTGTGCGCGGCCGGGCGGCAGGGTGCGATCCGTGAAGTCCGCCGCCAGGGCCGCGCGCGCCAGCGCTTCGTCGCCATTGTTCCAGAACGAGGCGTAGCGGCGGGCTGCAAGGATGTTGGCCTCGGCCTTGGCCGCCGGCAGGGATGAATCGACGATCTGCACTTGCGGGCGGACCAGTTGCGCGTCCGGCGCGGCATGCGCGCCAGCCATGGCGAGGGACGCGGCGATCAGGGTGCTAAGGCGTTTCATATTATCTCCTTTGGAAAGGATTGCATCGTATTTCGCCAAGTGTGCGTAAAATAGCCCCGAACGACGAATACATATTTTCCAGATTGCGAATAATGAACGATGCTTGATGATTTGCCGGCCTTGAAGGCCTTCGCCCGGATCGTGGCCGCTGGCAGCATGTCGGCCGCCGCCAGGGAACTGGCATTGCCCTTGTCCGTGGTCAGCAAACGGCTGGCGCAGCTGGAGAAGAGCACGGGAATTCGCCTGCTGCAGCGCACGACCCGGCGCCAGACGCTGACGGCGGACGGCGCCCAGTTCCACGCGCGCGTCCTGCGCATCCTTGACGAGGTGGCGCAGGCCGAGGCGCTCGTGGCCGACAGCCGCGGCGACGTGGCGGGGCTGTTGCGCCTGAGTGCTCCTGCCGAGCTGGGACGCCAGCATATCGTGCCCATCATCGCCGACTTCCAGCGGCAGCATCCCGCGCTGCAGGTGCAGCTGGAACTGAGCGATACGCTGGTAAACCTGCTGGAGACGGGCCAGGACCTGGCCATCCGCTTCGGCGGCGCGCAAGAACCCCACCTGGTGGTGCGCCGGCTGGCGCCGAATTTCCGTGTCGTGTGCGCTGCGCCGGCCTACCTGGCGCAGCATGGAAGCCCGGCCAATCCGGCACAGCTGGGCGCCCACCGCTGCATCGTGATGGGCGATAGGCGCCACGCCGACTGGCGCTTCGAGGGCGAGGAGACCGTTACGGTGCGGGTGGCCGCGGCCTTTCTCACCAACGACGGCCAGGCGGCGCATGCGCTGGCGCTGCAAGGGTCGGGCATCGTAGTAAAATCGATCTGGGATGTGGGCGACGACCTGCTGGACGGGAAGTTGCAGCGGCTCCTGCCGGCGTATTCCATGCCGGCCGCGCCGCTGCAGGCGATCCTGCCGCATGGCCGCAAGCTGCCGCTCCGGGTGCGCGTGTTTCTCGATTATCTGCAGCTACGCCTGACGGCCGCCTGGCGCTGGCATGGCGTGGGAGGAAGCAATGCTGAGGTTCCTCTGGAGTTTGATCAGCGACGATGAACGGTCGGAAGACGCCATGGCCTTGTTGACCGTGGCGTTCAGCGTCGTTTTCCTGAGCTGGATACTGCTGGTTTAATGCCGGCTGCGATGGCCGCGTACCCAATGCCAGCCGAAGGGGCCGATGAGCAGCAGGCCCAGGCCCAGGTGCAGCAGGGCGGCGATGGTGCCCGCTTGTTCTTCGCCCAGGTAATAAATCGCCACGGCGCTCATGCATAGCGCTACCAGAATCAAGCCCAGAAACAGGCCGCTGCCGCGGTGCTTCTTGCGCCGCCAGCCGGCCCGCATATGCAGGCTCCACAGCGATCCCGTGAATGCGGCCAGGCCGAAGCCGCCGGCGGCGTGCAGCATGGCCGTGTAGACGCGGGCATCGCCCGGCAAGCGCCAGGGCAGGTCCATCTCCCCACGCATGACCAGGGTGCCGGGAGCGAGCAGCAGCCCGGTCAGCAGCATTAACAAGAGGGCGCCTATCAGCGCGCGCAGGAACCAGCGCGGATAGCCTTTCATATCAACTTTCCTTTCAAGCGCTCCAGCAGCTCCGCACGCACGCTGGCCGGCGCCGTTGCGGCCACCTTGGTCAGTGCGTCGGCGCGCCAGGCGCTGCGTGCCAGCACCGACCAGACGCCCGCTTGCGGCGAGCTTCCGGCTGGCGCGATGATGTCGGCGGGGAAGGTGTCGCCGCCATCAGCGGACACCTGCGACGTGGCGAAGGCCGCGTTGCGCAGCGTGCCGCAGGGGCGCACGGCGCCATCCTCGCCGCGCAGGACAAGCGGTAAATCGAGCCCGCCGAAGACGCGCAGATCGCCGCCGGCATTGATCCAGCCGGCCGCCGCTCCGGCGCGGCGCATGGCGCGGCAGGCCAGGTCGACCGCGAAGCCTTTGGCGATGCCGTCGAATACCAGGCGTACCGGCCGCCGCAGGCGTACCGCATTGCCCCGCAGTTCCACGTCCTGGGCCGTGCCGCATGCCAGCGCGGGCCGGCCGCCGTGGTCGGGCAGGCTGCCGCGCAGCACTTGCGCGCCGCCGATGGTGAAGTTGAAATAGCCGCCGCTGGCCGTCATCAGGCCGCGCGCAAGGCGCAGCAGCCGCGCGCTATCGGGATGCACGGCGATCCAGCCGCCATCGCTGGCGTTGATGCGCGACAGCTCGCTGGCCGGGTCCTGGAAGCTCCACAGCTCCTGCGCCTGCGCCAAAACGGAAAAAGCCGCCTCGATGGCGGCCAGACCCGCGCCGCCGCAGGCCCCCGCCTCGACGAAGGTGCCCAGCGCGGGGCGCATGCGCCGTACTGCGTCCATCAGGTCTTGAGGAACATCTGCTGGATCACCAGCATGCGTTTGACGCCGTCCATCACATTGCGGCACGACAGGGTGGCGCCGCTGATGTTCTGGATATCCTGGTCCAGCTTGAAGGGATCGGACAGCGATTTGCCGGCGAACTGCTTGCGCCAGGACTGCTCGCGCACCTGGCCGCCGTGCGTTTCGCGGTAGCTCATGATTTCGACGCCGATCACCTTGCCGTCCGCGCCGATGGCGGTGGCGTAGGTGATGAACTCATGCTTGCCGATCACCTCGTCGACCATCAGCCAGCCCTGCAGCTTGCCGTTCTTTTCGGCGCGCCACAGCTTCATTTCATCCGTGCGTTGCCGCACACCGGCAGCGGCCTTGATGCGGTCGCGCTGCTCGCCGCTGAATTTCAGCGTTTGCTCGCTGAACTGGGCGCCGGGGAACAGCTGCTCCTGCGCCTGCGCCGCCGTCAGATAGTCGGTGGCATAGGCGGTGGGGCCGGCCAGTACGGCGACCGGCAGGAAGAAGGCGCTCCAGCGATGTGCGGTCATCGTGCTCTCCGTTAGAAGTTGTAGCCGACCTTCAGGCGCAGCTCGTTCTTGGTGCGCTCGATCAGGTGCAGCTGGCGCTCAGGCTGGCCCTCGTAACGCTCGCCGCCGCCGCGCAGCTGGCGGAACACGGTCAGGGTTGCCCACCATTGCTTGCCGCCGTAGTGCAGGGACGGGCCGCCGAAGACGGACCAGCGCTCCTGGCCAACTTCGGTTTCATATTCGTTCTCGAACAGGACTTCGCCGCCAGCATACCAGCCCGGTGCGAAACGGTAGGACAGGCCGGTGCCGATCTTGGTCGAGATTTCCATTTCCGGCTTGGTCGGCCAGTCGAAGCCTTCCGGCAGGTTGTCGATCGCGTAGCGCTTTTCATGCGCCGCGCGCAGGCCGATGTTGCCGACCCAGGTCAGCTGGCCTTCCAGGAAGTACTTCTGCGCCTGCAGCTGCGCTTCGAATTCCAGTTCGCGCTTGCGCTGGCCCGAATGCACGTCCAGGCGGCCGTACTCGAAGGAGGTGTAGGCGGACAGGCCGAAATCGTCCTTGGCCGGGCTGAGGAAGTTGTACTTGGTGGCGACTTCAAAGCCTTGCAGGCGCAGGTTGGAGTCGATGTCCTTCGGCAGGTAGCCGTCGATCAGCAGGCCCTGGCTTTTCACCGCCAGGCCGTTCACTTCAGCCGACACCTGGAAGCGGTCGGTCACGCCGTATTCGATTTCGGTCTTGGTATCGACCGCGCGGTAATGGCCGCTGCCCTTGTTGTTACGCTGGGTGACCCACTGGTAAAACTCGCCGCTGCCTTTGGGTAGCACTTCGGAACCGCGGACATAGCCGAACAGGTTTTCATCCGCTACGGCGGGCAGGGCGGCAGCCAGCAGGCCGGCCGCCAACAAGAGGTGTTTGCGCATTGAACTGGATTCATGAAATTGAGAAATGCGCAATAATAAATGCGAATCATTACCAACTCAAGTTGTGGAAACCCTTACTCGGACAGGATGTTGCCGATCGCCGCGACCAGCTGCTGTGGGTCGAGCGGGTGCGACAGCAGGGCGCGGCGCCGGCCGGCGCCGAGCGTGCCCAGGTCGTCGTCGTCGTCGGGCCGTATCACCAGCACCGGCAGGCCGGGCGCCATGTCCAGCGCATCCGCGAGGAAGGACAGGCGGCCCGCCTCCAGCAAACCCAGTTCGCAGATCAGCAGGTCGTAGCGGTGGCTGTCGAGCAGAACGCCGGCATCCTTGGGGTTGGCTGCGGTACTGAGCGCGTAGCCGCTATGGGCCAGGATGGCCGCTACCAGGCCGGCATTCTCGGGCGCCGCGTCGAGCAGCAGCAGGCGGCCCCGTCCCGCCGCAGGTTCCGCGGCGGCCGCCGGGCTTGCGGCCGGCGCGGGCGCGGCGGGCCCGGCCCCGGCGCGCAGGTGGGCGGGCAGGAAGCTCTCCAGCGAGGGAATCAGGACATCCGGCTCCATCGATTTGGGCAGGCAGCCGGAAAAACCGGCGCGGCGCAGCGCGGCGCAGCCGTCGGTGACGGGCAGCGCGCTGGCGGCCAGGATAGGGATACGGCGGGTGGAGGGATCGGCGCGCAGGCGCGCCACCACGCCCAGCCCGTCGATCTTCGGCAAGTGCAGGTCGCACAGGATCAGGTCCGGCTTCTCGCGCAAGGCCAGCTGCACGCCCATGTCGCCGTCGCTTGCGCACAGGGCTTGGTAGCCATAGGCTTGCAGCAAATACGTCACCAGGTCCATATTCGCCTGGTTGTCTTCGATGATCAGGACGCGGGCCGGCATTTGAGTGCGAGGGTGAATGTGCTGCCCTTGCCGAAGTCGCTGCTGAAGAACAGCGAGCCGCCCAGCAGGTTGGCCAGGTTCTGGCTTAGATAAAGGCCGAGGCCGGCGCCTTCCGCATGCCGGGTCGACGTGTTGTCCAACTGCGAAAAGGCCTGGAACAGCTTGGCCTGGTCCTCAGCCTTGATGCCGCTGCCGCTGTCGGTCACGCTGAATTCCGTGATCAGCGCCTGGTCATCGTCGGTGCGCTGCGACAAGGCCAGCTTGACCATGCCCTTCTCGGTAAATTTGATGGCGTTGTTGGCCAGGTTGATCATGATCTGGGCCAGGGCGCGGCGGTCGGACTGCAGGACGATGGGCTGTTCCGGCATTTCGATGAAGACCTCCAGGCCTTTCTGGGCGGCCAGCGGACGCAGGGTCTCGGCCACTTCGCCCATCAACTGCTGGCAGTGCACCGATTCCAGCGACAGGGTGACCTTGCCCGCTTCGATCTTGGCCACGTCGAGGATATCGTTGATCAGCGAAAGCAGGTGGCGCGCACTGGAGCGGATGGTGTTGAGCTGGCGGTCCTGTTCGTCGGTCAGCGGGCCGGGTAGCTTCATCAGCAGGGCGCCGGTAAAGCCGATGATGGCGTTCAGCGGCGTGCGCAGTTCGTGCGACATATTGGCGATGAAGGCCGACTTCATGCGGCTCGCCTCGGCCAGCTCCAGGTTCTTCAGCGCGATTTCGCGGTTGATGGTTTCCAGCTCGCCGGCATGGTGGGCCAGGCGCATATTCAGTTCGATCACCTGGCGCTCGCGCGCCTGCAGCTCGCTGTTGACCTGCACCGCCTGTTCGTAGGTCGAGATCAGCAGGTCCAGGATCTGCTGGCGCTCGGCGTTGATAAAGTGCTTCTGGTCGCCCAGGTAGAGGGCGATGCCGACTTCCATGCTGGAATTCTTGCGCAGCTTCTGGTTGACCAGCATCTGGCCGATGCGGTTCAGCAGGTAGTCGTCGGCGTAAGGCTTGCGGATGAAGTTGTCGGCGCCGCATTCGATGCCGCGGATGATGTCCCGGGGATCGGTCAGCGAGGTGACCAGGATCACCGGAATATCGCGCAGGGCCGGGTCGGCCTTGATGGCGCGGCACAGCTCATAGCCGTTCATCTCCGGCATGACGATGTCCGACAGGACCAGGTGCGGCTTGTGTTCGTTGATGTCGGCCAGGGCCAGCTTCCCGTTGGCAGCCACCCTGGCGTGATAAGCCGAGGACTGGATCAGCCGGCGCAGGCGTTCGGCCTGGGTCGGACTGTCTTCCACGATGAGGATTTCCATCTCATCGGGTGCGATATCGTAGCTGGAGTCCAAGGCACCTCCAAAATGGTTGGGTGTTCAGACTATACCGTTTTTTTAGCCGCCTTGGAAACCGCCGTCACGATAGGTGACGACCAGGGTGTCGCGGTACCCGTGGCCGGATACAGGCTGGATCGGAGTGGATTCATGGATGACAGCCGCATCGTCGAGCAGCAGCATGGTCCAGGGCTCGGTCATGGTGAAGCGCTTGCCGTTCGGACCGTCGGCTTCGAACACGCGCGTCTCGCCGCCCTTGATGCCGTGGCGGCCGACCAGCAGCACGGCCACGAAGTCGACGCCGTCGCGGTGCGCCCCTTCCGGCGTGGGACGGCCGATGCCGTCGGTGGTGTCGATGCGGAACTGGTGGGCTTCCACATACCATGGGCCTTGGCCGCGCACCTGGCCGCAGGCCTGGCCGATGGCGGACAGCAGCTTCTGCCAGGCCGGATTGGCCGTGGTCCGCGCCTCGACCGGCTGGAACAGGCGGCGCATGCCGCCGTGCAGGGCGTTGTATTCGACCGGCTGCCAATGCGCGCGGTGTTCGACCTGTTCCAGCGCCAGGCCGTCCAGCACGAAGCAGGAATGGCG
This sequence comes from Pseudoduganella violaceinigra DSM 15887, assembly GCF_000425385.1. Classification (GTDB taxonomy): domain Bacteria; phylum Pseudomonadota; class Gammaproteobacteria; order Burkholderiales; family Burkholderiaceae_D; genus Rugamonas; species Rugamonas violaceinigra. Next base: position 21,286 of record NZ_AUDI01000012.1, read on the forward strand.
GCGGCGGCGATAACGGCCGCCATCCTTCAGATAGTTGTCCGGGGCCAGGCTGTCCCAGCTCGGGAGCATGGCGTTCAGTTCGTCCAGCGTGCAGCCGGCCAGGCTGGCCACGTCGGCCGGTTTGAGCAAGGCATAGCCTGCGCTGCGCAGGGTGTGGATCAATTGGGGCAGTGGCGTCATCATGCTCCTATTGTACTTAGAATGCGTGATTCAGGCTGAGGCGGAAAGACCGCGACTCGATGGGGTGGAAATGCACGTCTTCCCGCGGCGCGGCTTCGCCCTTCAAGCGCGATGCATAGAAGTAGTCGATGGCTGACACCTGGCGGTTGGCGAGGTTGAATCCCTCCAGTTCCAGCGTGGTGCGGCCGGCCAGCTTGTAGGCCAGGCGGCCGTTGACCGTGGTGCTGGCCTTGGAGCGCACGGCATTGTCCTCCACCAGCGGGCGCGGACCGAACCAGCGCAGGCGCAGGGCGCCCGACCAGGGGCCGGATGGCGTGAACGTGGCGGCCAGCTGGGCCACGCCTTCCACCGCGCCGGGAATGCGGTCGCCTTCCCCGGCGGCGCGGCGGAAGCGGCCGCGCGCAAAGGCCAGGTCGGCGTCCAGCGACAGCCATTTGGCCGGTTTGTAATAGTTGGAGAATTCCACGCCGTAGCGGCGGCTCGGGCGGCCCGCTTCCGTGCTGCCCGCATCGCCGAGGTAGACCAGTTCCGAATCGAAGTCGAGGCGGTACAGCGCCAGCACCGTCTGCAGGCCCTTGAGCGCTTCGCTGCGCAGGCCGAATTCCAGGCCGCGCGAACGGGCCAAGGCGGTGGCCGGATCCTGCGCCTGCGTCACGCCGCGCGCATCGTTGCTGTGGAAACCGCGGCCCGCATTGAGGTAGAACTCCGTGCGCGACCAGGGGCCGAAGGCCAGGCTGACGCTCGGGCTGGCGAGCGTGTCGCCGGCGCGCGCTTGGCCGACGGCAAAGCGGTAGCGGTCCAGCCGCAGCCCGGCTTCGCCGCGCAGCCAGGGCGCGACGCGCAGGCGCTGCTGCAGATACAGGGCGGCGCTGCTTTCCACGATATGGTCGGCGCGCACGGTGCCAAGTACCTGCCGCGCTTCGGTATGCTGCAGGGCATTGAAGATATTGTCGTTCTGCGCCTGCGCGCCGAGCGTGGTGCTCCACGCCATGTCGTCGCTATGGTCATGCCAGCTGTGGCTTGCCTCAAAGCCGCTGGTGACGCGGCGGTCCGGCTGGGCGAACTGGTCGCCATGTACGGGATCGTCGAGGAAGTAGGTGAAGTTGGAGAACAGCTCCAGCCGGTTGTTGATCACGTAGGCATTGGCGCGCGTGCTCTGCTTGTCGCCGCTGCGCGCCCAGGCGGCGGACAGGCTGTAGCGGCGCGCCTGGCCGCCGTCGGTCGGGTCGATGCCGTCGAAGCGTCCCAGCAGGCCGCTAGCCACGGCACGCTGCGGGATCTGGTCGGTGGCATGCCAGGCGCCGCGATAGGCCATGGCGGTGATGGCGTAGCCGTTGTTGGCGAAGCCCGCGCTGTAGCGCAGCACCGCGTTCAGCTTGCGGTAATTGTCGCCGCGCGTGAACGGGCCGTCGCTATGGGCCGTCTCCAGCGCATACAGCAATGCGCCGCTGTCGCCGCTGTCCCCGCTCTCGCGCGAACCGGCCAGCAGGCCGCGGCCGTAGCCGTTCTGGCCCGCAGTGAGGCTGGCGCGGTCCTGCGGCAGGCGGGCAGCGTAATTGATCGCAGTCGCGCCGGCGGAAGAAAAGTCGCCGCTGCCGGCGTTGTATGGCCCCTTGCTGTAATCGAGCCTGGCCACCAGTTCGGGGATGATGAAATTCAGGTCGGTCCAGCCCTGGCCATGGGCATGGCTGCGCTGGTTGACCGGCATCCCGTCCAGCGTGGTGCGCAGGTCGGTACCGTGGTCCAGGTTGAAGCCGCGCAGGTAGAACTGGTTGGCCTTGCCCTCGCCGCTATGCTGGCTGGCCACCAGGCCGGGCGTCGCTTCCAGCAGTTCGCCGGGACGGTAAATGGTGCGCGCCTCCAGCTGGCGCTGGGAAACGCTGCCCATGCCGGCGGCATCGGCCACGCCGACCTGGCTGGCGCGGGCGCCTTCCACCAGCACGCGCTGCATGAAGGGATCGTCGGCATGGGCCGCCGCCGGCGCCAGCAGGCAGGCGAATGCCAGCTTACGGGAGCGGCTGTTCACGGCGTTCGCGGTTGAAGACGATCGATGCCGTCGGGCGGCCGGGGCCGCTGACGTTGACGTTGTTGACTTGCTGCGGCAGGAAATCGGTCAGCACGCCGTCGACAAGAACGGCGCCCGGCGGCAGCGCGGTCTTTTCGATTTCCTGGAATACGTTGATGCTGTCGATATTGGCCTGCATGCCGACCCACTGCAGCGGCAGGGGCTTGCCGCCGGCGCTGATGCGGAACTGCTTTTCAAGGTAGCGGCGGAACACGGCCTGGTCCTCCTCCAACCCAAGGTCAAACTGGCGCTGGTACAGATTCATCAGCAGCGCTTCCACATCATGCGCTGTGTAAGTATGCACCACCTCCGTGCTGCCTGTGCGCGGGTTGAAGCTGATCTCCGTCAAGCCGACGTGGAAATTATGGGCGTGGGCGGCGGCGCTGCACCAGAGCAGCGCCGCCGCCAGGACGGCTTTGCAACGCATCATCACTTGCTATCGGTTTCCGCGTCCTGCTTCTTCTTCAGCGGGGTGTTGAAGTCTTTCATCATATTATCCGGCTGGCGCGCCTTGTACAGTTCCAGGCGCGACGGGGTGACCTTGCGCGGCCAGGCGTTGTTCGACTGGTCGATATCGGCGGTTTCCCAGTACGGGTCCTGCACCAGCGACACCAGCGGCTCGTCGGTCACGATGATCTTGGTGATCTTCTTCGGCGAATAGCGCCACACTTCGGCCGGAATGCGCTCGATGTACTTCTTGCCCGACTTCAGTTCGATCTGCAGCACCAGCGGAGTCACCAGACCGCCCAGGTTGGAGAAGTCCACCAGGTACAGGTGCTTGCCCTGCGCCAGCAGGTCCTTCTCCCACTGTTCCAGGTCGGCGGTCTGCTCGGCAAACTTGTTGCGGTCGACATTGGTGACGGTGTAGTCGTCGTGCTCGTTGTAGAAGTCCTTCAGGTTCGGCTGCTCGTCGACCTTGCGCACCATGCCCTTGTTGCGCTGGTCGATCAGGGAGACCGGCTCGCCGTCGTGCTGTGCTTTCTTCCAGGCTTTCTCGGTTTGCGGATCCTTGCTGCTCACGCCGTATTCGCTGATGCCGTCGATCGACACATCCACCGCATCGGTGGTGTAGAACCAGCCGCGCCAGAACCAGTCAAGGTCGGTGCCCGAAGCATCTTCCATGGTGCGGAAGAAGTCGGCCGGGGTAGGGCGCTTGAACTTCCAGCGGCGCGCGTACTCGCGGAAGGCATAGTCGAATAACTCGCGTCCCAGCACGGTCTCGCGCAGGATGTTCAAGGCAGCGGCAGGCTTGGCGTAGGCATTGTTGCCGAACTGGAGCAGCGACTCCGAGTTGGTCATGATCGGCACCTGGTTTTTGGAGCGCATGTAGTCGACGATGAAGCGCGGATCGCCGCGGCCGGCCGGGTAGTTCTCCTCCCAGGCTTCCTGGGCCAGGGATTGCACGAAGGTGTTCAGGCCCTCATCCATCCAGGTCCACTGGCGCTCGTCGCTGTTGACGATCATCGGGAAGTAGTTATGGCCCACTTCGTGGATCACCACGCCGATCAGGCCGTATTTGGCGCGCTTGGTGTAAGTGATCTCGCCGGTTTTCTTGTCCTTCACCGGACGCGGGCCGTTGAAGGAGATCATCGGATACTCCATGCCGCCCACCGGGCCGTTGACGGAAATCGCTGTCGGGTATGGATAATCCAGGCTGTACTTGTTGTACTGCTCGATGGTGTGGATGATAGCGGCGGTCGAATACTTCTCCCACAGCGGATTACCCTCTTTCGGGTAGTAGGACATGGCCATCAGGTTGCTGCCGTCCTTCTTGTAGCCCTGGGCATCCCAGATGAATTTGCGCGACGACGCCCACGCGAAATCGCGCACGTTCCTGGCCTTGAAGTGCCAGGTCTTGCTCCCCGACGCCTGGTGCTTCTCCGCTTCCTCGGCTTCGGCCTGGGTCACGATGACGACCGGGGTCTTGCTGGTGCGGGCCTTGGACAGGCGCTCGCGCTGGGCGGCGCTCAGGACATCGTTGGGGTTTTGCAGTTCGCCGGTGGACGCGACGATATGGTCGGCGGGCACGGTAATCTGCACATCGTAGTCGCCGAATTCCAGGGTGAATTCGCCGGAGCCCAGGAACTGCTTATGCTGCCAGCCGTACACGTCGTAGTAAGCCGCCATGCGCGGGAACCACTGGGCGATTTCGAACAGGGCATTCTTGTCTTCGCTGAAGTACTCGTAGCCGGAGCGGCCGCCCAGCACTTTCTGCTCATTGATCTTGTAGGACCAGTCGATGGAGAAGGTGAACTTCTCGCCCGGCTTGAGCGGCTGCTGCAGGTCGATGCGCATCATGGTGCGGTTGACGGTGGTCTTCAACGCCGCGCCGTTGGGGCCTTTGACGGCGCCGATCTTGAAACCGCCGTCGAAATCGCGGCCCGCCAGAATCGAGCGCAAGCCTTCGAATTTCATGCCTTCCTCGGCGCCGCGCGCATTGGCCCAGGCTTCGCGCGAAGGCGCGGTCAGGGTCATGCGGGCATCCGAATCGGGCTTGTAGATATTCTGGTCGAGTTGCAGCCACAGGTAGTTCAGGGTATCCGGCGAATTATTGTGGTAGGTCACCTGGCCGCTGCCGGTGATGGAACGGTTGGCCTCGTCCAGCGCGGCGCGGATCGTATAGTCGGCGCGCTGTTGCCAATAAGCATGACCGGGAGCGCCGGAAGCGGTGCGGTACTGGTTGGCGGACGGCAGCAGCTCATCGAGCTGGCGGAACTTATCTTCGAAAGGCTCGGCTGCAAAAGCCGTCGCCGTCAGGCAGAGTGCGGCAAGACCAATTTGAAAGCGTTTCATCGAATCCCCAGAATTGTTTTAATAAATGCTGGGCTATTCTAGGGGAGCTTTCCGGAGAACATTTAGTTTATTTGTAAAAATCCTGAAACATGCAAAAGTAAAGTCGGGGTCAGGTCAGGCAATCGGACAAAACGCGCAGCGCTTTGTCCGATTGCCTGACCTGACCCCGACTTTTAGACTGCTATGCGTTGTTCGTCAGGCTGCTGCGCAGATCCGATAGTTCGCGCTGCAGGCGTATCACTTGCTCAATATCGCAGCCGCTGGCGCGCAGCACGCAGGCTGGCAGTTTGGCGCCTTCATTGCGCAGCTCGCTGCCGTGCGGGGTGAGGGCGATGATCACCTGGCGCTCATCCTGCGGGCAGCGGGTGCGGGTGATCAGTCCAGCCTGCTCCATCCGCTTGAGCAGCGGCGTCAGCGTGGCCGAATCGAGGAAGAGGCGCTCGCCCAGGGCGGATACCGTTTGCTCGTCCTGCTCCCACAACACCATCATCACCAGGTATTGGGAGTAAGTCAGGCCCAGCTTGCGCAGCAGCTTGCGGTACAGCTTGTTCATCGCCAGGGAAGTCGAATACAGAGCGAAGCACAGTTGCTGGTCGAGCTTGGGAACTTGCGCGAGATTGTAGGTTTTGCTATCCATGCCGGCAGTATAGATAGTGCGCGATCTAATTGCAAGCTAAACTCCCTGTCGACCTTGCCTCAAGGGGAATCTTTGACTATTGTTAAAGTGCCCGTAAGCTGCGCTGGGAAAAGGGGATGACAATGAATCAGATGAATCACTATCATTCTGGTGCCTACCCGGTGCCCGACCAGCGCGGCTTTGAGCCGAACCTGTTCCTGGTCGAACTCGATCCGCAGCGCGTCGTCGACGGCGTGCGCTATGACGACAACTACCTGGCCGACGACGTCCTGGCCTGCGGCACCATGCGCGAAACCTGTCCGATCTGCGAGGAAGGCCACTTGCAGCTGGTCTTGCGCCAGAGGAATGTACGGGTCGCCCACCTGTTCTGTATCGAATGCACACGCTGTTTCGGCGCTTTCCTGCCCGATGGCTCGCCGGCACTCGCGGATTGAACAGTCCCTGCGGTATCATGCCGCAATGAAGAGCCCAAAGACCAAGCCGCTGCTGCTGATCGTTGATGGATCGGCCGACCACCTGCAACAGCTCTGCTATTTACTGGAAGACAAGTATGCCGTGCGTCCAGTGGCCGAGTGCGATGCCGCGCTCGCCATGGCCCAGCAATTGCCGCGTCCGGACCTGATCCTGGTCGACGTGGTGCAGGACGGCTTTGCCGTCTTCCAGCGCCTGCGCAGCAATCCCGATACGGCCGGCATCCCCTTGCTGGCGATGATCGAGCGCGGCCATCCGGAGCAGGAGTGCAGTGCGATCGCCGAAGGCGCGTCCGAAGTGGTGGCGCGGCCGCTGGTGCCGGAAATGCTGCTCGCGCGTATCGCCACCCAATTGCAGCTGCGCGAGGCGCAGGCCAAGGTGCAGCGCCAGGGGGGGCGGATAGCCGAACTGACCCAGATCACCGACGCCGCGGTATGGGCCATCGCCACCCTGGCCGAATGGCGCGATGCGGAAGATCCCTCGCACCTGCGCCGCATCCAGTACATTGTCCTGGCCCTGGCGCGCTGGCTGCAGGGCAATCCGCGTTTCGCCGATGAATTGACGGAGCCGCATATCCCGCTGATGTTCAAGGCGGCGCCGCTGCATGATATCGGCAAGGTACGCATCCCCGATGCGATCCTGCTCAAGCCGGGCCGCCTGACGCCGGAGGAATTCGAGGTCATGAAGCAGCACGCCGCGCATGGCCGCGATGCCATCGCCAGCGTCGAGCGGGAGCTGGGCTTTTCCAATACCTTCCTGCGTTTTGCGCGTGAAATCACCTACTCCCACCAGGAACGTTACGATGGATCCGGCTATCCGCAGGGGCTGGCGGGCGATGCCATCCCCGTGTCGGCGCGCCTGGTCGCCGTGGCCGATGTCTACGATGCGCTGGTGTCGGCCCGGGTCTACCGCCCGGCCTTCACCCACGAGACGGCGATCGAGCTGATCCGCCAGGGCAGCGGCGAGCAGTTCGATCCGGACGTGGTCGACGCCCTGCTCGCCGAGGAGGAGCAAATCAGGGAAATCTCGGCGCGATACCAGGACGCGACGGTTTAGCTTTTTCCCCAGCGTATTGCGGGTTTCCATATGCTATAGTCGGCAACACCATCCCGCCGGAGCGAGCATGCGCCTACACGGATACCTGGCCTTTATTGTCGGTATTTGCGTTACCGTATGGGTTTGCATGTTCGTCATGAACGTGCAGGACCAGCAGACCAAGGAAGCCTTTCAGCGCGACACGCAGAAGATTGCGCACGATACCCAGGTGCGCCTGCAAACTTATTTCGACATGCTGCTTAGCATCAAGGGCGTGTTCGCGGTGCATGAGGATGTGTCGCGCCTGGAGTTCAGCCGCTACGTGCGCGAGCTGGACCTGAAGCGCCGCTATCCTGGCTTCCAGGCGATCCAGTTCGTGCGGCGCGTGAAGTCGAGCCAGCTGGACGCTTATGCAGACCGTATCCGCGCCGACGACAGCCTGCAAAGCGGCGGCTACCCGGACTTCAAGGTACATCCGGTATCGGTGCGGCCCGAGCACTTTGTGGTCGAATACAACGAGCCGATGAAGGGCAATGAAAACGCCTTCGGCCTCGACCTCGCTGCCTTGCCGCCGCATTACCTGGCCTTGCAACTTGGGAAGGCGACCGGCCGCGTGATTGCCACCGAACGCATCACGCTGGTACAGGATGCCAGCGGCCAGCCCGGTTTCGTGGCGCGCGCCCCTATCTACCGGCGCGGCGCTTCCTTGCTGACGGAGGCGGAGCGCGATGCGGCGCTGGTGGGCTTCGTCGCCATCGTGTTCCGTGTGAACGACCTGATGTCGGAAACCATCGACAGCCCGATGCTGCAAAATCTCTATGTCAGCATCCATGACGCGGGCTATCTGAGCACTGGACGCGGCACTCCGCCGTCGGTCGATAACCTGATGTTCGACAGTTTCGGCAAGCTCGGTTCCGGCACCCGCTTGCCGCCGCTGCCCGGGCTGGTCGACAAGGTCGCTCTCGATGTCGGCGAGCGGCGCTGGGATATGGGCTTCGAGGGCCACGCGAGCGAACGCTATAGCCGCGACTACCGCCTGGTTTCCGTGATCGGGATGGCGGGCTTTATCATCAGCGCCCTGATCGGCGCCCAGATCTTGACCTTGCAGCGCCGCCGCGCCCTGGCGCAAAAACTGCGCGTCACGGCCGACGAGCTGCGCGCCCTGCAGGATAGCGCCATCGTCGGCATCGGCCTGTTCGCCAACGGTCATATCGTCCGCTGCAACCGCGGGTTGGAGGAGATGATGGGCTACCCGCCCGGCGAGTTGTCCGGCCGTTCTTGCAGCGTGCTGACGGCCGGCGTTAATGACCCCTTTACCTGTGCGGCGGACGGCGCTTCGATGCATTTTGAGCTTGAACTGGCCGGCGCGAGCGGCAAGCGGCTGTGGTGCATGGTGAATGGCCGCATGCTGGACCAGAGCGAGCCGCGCAAGGGCTGCGTGTGGGTGATCATCGATATCACCGAACGCAAGCAGACCGAAGCCGCGCTGGTCGATACCAAGCATGGCCTGGAGCGCAGCCTGAATGAGCTGGCGCTGCAGAAAGCCAATGTGGAACTGGCCCACAAGGACTTGTCGGCCGTGTTGCTGACTTTGAAACAGGCGCAGGCCAGCCTGATCACGTCCGAGAAAATGGCATCGCTCGGCGCGCTAGTGGCCGGGATCGCGCATGAACTGAACACGCCGATCGGCAACAGCCTGCTGACGGCAACGGCGCTGAGCGATATGTGCAAGGAATTCGAACGCCAACTTGGCGAGGGCGGCATCAAGCGCTCGGCGCTCGATACGCATTTGAAAGACGCGCGCATGGCGTGCTCCATCATCACCAATTCCCTGACGCGCGCTGCGGACCTGATTCACTCCTTCAAGCAGGTGGCGGTCGACCAGACGTCGGACAAGCGCCGCAACTTCAACCTGTACGGCGTGGTGCACGATACGCTGGCGACCTACTCGGCGCAGCTGCGGCGTGCCAATTGCGACGTGAAGGTGGCGATTCCCGATCCGATGAATTTCATTTCCTACCCGGGCAGCGTGGGCCAGGTGCTGAGCAACCTGATCCAGAATGCGATGATGCACGCGTTTGAAGGCCGCAGCTCCGGCCATATTACGATCAGCGCGAGCGAGGTGGACGAGCAATCGGCCGAGTTGCGCTTCGCCGACGACGGGGTCGGCATGAGCCCGCGCACCCTGCACCAGGTCTACGATCCCTTCTTCACCACCAAGATGGGACAGGGCGGTTCAGGGCTGGGCATGAACATCGTCTACAACCTGGTGACCGGCGTCCTGCGCGGCACCATCCGGGTCGAATCCGAACCGGGCAAAGGCACCACCGTCATCCTCACCTTGCCCCGCAAAGTCCCCGCCAAGGACGAACTCTCCGAAAACGACTTGCTGCACATGCAGTAGCCGGCGTGGCGCTAGGAGCGCAGCGCTTCCAGAATTTTCAATGCGGCGCGTTCCGCCTCTTCCTCGGCGGAGCGCTGGTCCAGCAAGGTCAGATCCGCCGAGACGCGGCGTTTCGGAAAGATGTGCGTCATATGCATGGGGTTTGTGGACGGGGCGAAAATGGAAACGTAGGCGCCCCATTGCTTGGTGCCCTCCAATAGTTCGCCGGTGAATTCAACCTCAAAGCTATCGATGCTTTTGCTTGGCATGGACTTTCCGTATGACGTGGTCCCTGCGTAAATCTTAGCAAATTTAATCCAGGTCACGGAAATCAAATATCCGCGGCATCGACGCTTTTGAAACTGTGCGCTCCACATTCATTTTGCCGCCAGCGCGGCATACTGGTTTGCCCTGTGTGCGCTGATGCCGCGGCTTTGCTCTTCAAACAATGAGTTGGACGATTCGGACAGTCGAAAACTCGGTCTGGTCGTCGGGCCGGTCAGGAGCAGCTCCCCTGAAAGGTTGCGCGTGGACGAATGAAAAGGAACGGCATTGGCAAGTTTGGCGGAAAACGGCGGCTCGCTGGACTGATCTGCTTCATCCCACAGATCATAAATGCGTTTGAAGTCGGTCTGCGAGACTTCGAGCCACGCGCCAAGGCTGTACGTACTACCCCAGTCCTTCACATTCAATGACAACAAACCGCGGACGAAACATCGGTGATCGGCATCGCCTTCGCCCCAAATTGCACACAGGTCGTCATTGGCCTGAGTCCTGGCCTCCCGCTCGTCAAGCGGAATAAGAAGAAAGTCGTCCGGGCGGCGGAAGCACAGCTCGATTTCGTTAATTGGAAGCTGCTTTCCGCAGCAACTGCAGATTGCGAGCTTCATTCGAAAACCGGCCGGAAGAAGCTCCGCTCATAGCTGATGATGCAGCGCGTCTCTTCTGCGTATTTGAATGCGGCCTGGCATTCCGGGTCTTCGAGCGATCTGGTTCTGTACTCTTCGTACTTGGCGAGGCTGGGGAAGGAAAACATCGCCAGCGCGACATTGTTCGCCCCTTCGGATGGCATGAAATACCCGTGGTGCGTGCCGCCAAATTTCTCGACCAGCGGAATCCAGGTCTTGCCGTAGTATTCGAATTCCATGAGTTTGAATGGATCGATGATGTAGCGGAGATAGCAGGTGATCATTGGTTCTTTTATTGCCGATTACGATGTGATTGGAGTGGCCATCGCTTCCGCGGTGCCCTTTGCAGCGATCCGATGCAGGGTTCTTTCCAGCGCAGCGGTATCCGGATAGATGCGAACACTGGTTACCCGGCCCCACCGGATTTCGATGAGATTAACACCTTCGGCGGTAGTTTTCACGCCATCGGTGCCACTGTTCGTCTCGGTCCAAATCGCTTCGACCTGCGTATGCCATGGCCAGCCCGAGACCCGTACTTCATGCAGCGTGAAGTTAATCCCCTGCAGCAGGCGAAGCAGCCTTTCATACCAGGCCCGGATGGCCTCCGGCGTGCGCCGCGTGCCCGACAGGGCGTGGGTGCCGACAAAGTAATGCGTGGCGGACGGGGCCAGTTCGTCGGTGACCGCCTCGATTCGCCCTTCGCTGAGTCCCGCGAAGACCTGTGTGATCTTGCGGCGGACAATGGCGTGGTACATGTTCAGCCTCCCGGCGCCGCGACCCAAAGCAGGGCCGAAACGGCAAAGAAAACCACCCACGATAGATGCCGGCCGCGGGTGAGGAAAAAGGGGAACATGCCGGAGACGAAAGCGATGGCGCTGAACATTTCCAGCACGGAGCGCGATTGCAGCTGCTGCCCCGAGGCCTGCAAAACCAGGATGGCGATGCCCCACCATACAACGGTCAGGAGATGCCAGACGAAGCGCAGCGTGCTGGTGGTGAAGTCAGTTCCGCCGAAAAGCTGCGGCAGGTTGTCGCGTTTGAAAAGCCGGATCAGGATGTAGCGCTCACCAAGATACGAGTGGGCGATACCGGTCAGGAACAACAGCAGGGCGGCAACGATCAGCATACGAATGCTCCTGTAATCAAGGCTGCGATTGGCTGATTTCTTCAATAATGCCCCAGGAGTCTCCGCAAGGACCCAGCAAGATTGAAATCGGACTCGAATATTTTTTCAATACCGAATAGCGGCTGGCGTTGATGCGGGTATTTAAGCCCTCGGGAGAATACTTGATGTCTGAATAGGTGCTGTAATCGCCCTTGGCTTTTGCCATCGGCATCGAGGTCCGAATCAGCTGCTTGTACTTCGGAGCGGGGATTTCCAGCGTGCGTTGCTGGCCGTCCGGATAGGTGCGCGTGTTGCGAATGATCGCGTTGTCGCAATAGAGGTCGGCGACGGCGGGATCGAAGCCGCGCTCCATCGCCTGATATCGCTCGAACGTCGAGTTATTCTGGGATTGGGCTGATGCCGGCACTGCTGTTCCACATGCGATGAATGCGATTGCGATGGCTTTCATGGGCTCCTCGTAAGTCGGAAACTTCGGGACGAACGGCGGAGGAAATACTAACGCAAGAACAAGTGAAGCAGGGAATTCTTCGCGAAGCGCGGTTCTAAAAGTCAGTCCACATTGGCTGGCCGGGCTTGGGACTTCCCGCCACCAGCAAGTGCTGATGCTTGCGGCAGCATAGCTCCTGGTACCAGCCGTAATGCGGGTCATTGCATATCGACGCTTCGATGATGTCTGGCAGTGCGCTTTTGGGCGTGGTGAGGTCTTTGGCCAGATGTGCGAAGACCGATCCCGTTTTGGGCCAGTCGGCGACTACCGGCTTTTCGATTAACGAATTGCCGTTCGCAAGTTCCTTCGCCAGGATTGCCGCCAATTCGGCGCAAAGCTGTCCATTATTTTTCATACGTGATTGATAAACCTTATTTGGACTGAAGCCTGTGGTGGGGCAACGTTCTGTTTGGGGTTTTTTGGGGACTGCAGGGTAATTGAAATGCTAACCGATGTGCCGCTTGTCGCTGTCGCTTCCAAGCTTAGCTGCTGTCGATGCTCCCCGTAGCCCCAAGGCACGCACAGCCCCAAATGCCAAAGCGGTTGTGCCACCGATAATGACCAACTCTCGACTTTGCCAGAGCCAATCCAGCGCTGAAAGATAGGATAGTCGTGCTGTTATAACGAACGCGACAAGCAATCCAAGTAGCCCGCCAGCCGCTATTGTTACTGAGACAGTATCGAGGGCGTATCTGCGCAGGATCAGGAATGCCTGGAGGCCCATTAGCCCAACCGCAACAAGCGAACAGAAATAGCCGAGGACCGATAGCGTTAACAGCGACGCAAAATCGGTACCGAACCCGCCTCCGAGGCCCGGGCTAGACAAGGCGAAAAAGATGGCAGGCACAACCGGTGCGACGAAAAACGCGACTACTGCTGCTTTGTCATCTCTCATTGGTAAGGCCGTTAAAAATTGTTGGAGCGGTGAGCGAAATGCTTATCCTGGTGACCGCCCGCAGCTGCCGCCAGCGGCTGAATAATTGAATTGTCCAGTCTCTACGTCGACGATAAACCTTCCACCCAGGCTATCTTCGATCCAGAGTCTGCTAGGCGTGTCGAGAAGAGCGGAAAATCCGTTGCACCGCCAATGAATCGATGAGGTGGTGGTGCGAATTCGCTTCAGATCGCGTTCCGAGAAGAGATCGAGCAGGGTGTATTGTTTTACGATGCTTCCGTCCGGCGAGTAGATGACCAGCGCTGCGCCAATTCCTTGATTGTGCCAGTTATCCAGCGTAATCAGGTTTCCGCCTTCTGTTACCTCAATTTGTTGAGGAGCAATCGGGTTAAGCAGTGTGGCACGGCTAACCAATGTGTAGTTCTCGCCATCGTATTTGTACCATTCCGCAACCGCATACGGGCCTTTTTCCCTACCGGAATAGCCAAAGACATCGCCCATGCTTTTCCCCGGTGTCACGTGTACGACATACGAGCCGTTTTCACTGGACTTCCCTAATGGGCGCGGCGCGCGCGTGGAGTCGGCATTGGCGCTTAGGGACAAGCAAAGCGAAGCAAGCGCGAGCAGAATTTTTTTCAAGGGCAGTGCACCATCAATTTGAGTGAACCGCCACCGCGGCACGGGAATAGCAACATGTTTAATCCGTTATTTGCCGAAATCGGGCAGCGCGAAATCGATGCGGCGTTGGCCCCGATCTGTTTCTCCTGTTTTGGGGCAAGCCCAAGTGCGGCATGAATGGCAATGCTAGGCACTACGTTGCTCTAGCCACGTAAATGCGACCATATCGTTGTGAACCTCGTAGCAGTAGGTTGCGGTCCTTCGGGATTGGATGGAAAACCTTTCAAGGAAACCTCTAAGTCAAATTATGTGATTAGCCTTTTGATGCTGAACTCGCAAGCGCCACTAGTGGCGGGCAGAAATGCAAATCGCTTCTGGCTCGATGCAATAGTTCGCACCAGCGGTATCCAGCGCCCGACACAACTGGGCAGTCAAATCTTCGACTAGCGGGGCTACCAGACGCCCCCGTGCCGTTGTCCTGAGTCTTTTTACCATCAGGTATTCGATGGCCCGAAATGGAATTGGTCCACCTGAACACTCCAAATATCCAGGCACGGGAACGATCAGGCTTGGAGACCATCTCTCCAAACTTTCGCCCCCAAGCTCCTTTAACCTGCTCTCAAGGCGCAGCTCATGGATGGCCGCAACGACCGATTCCCAATCCAACATATGCCAATTCCTTTACCAACGCTTGAGTTGCGGACGGTACTACGCGAGATATCGCTGTACTTCAGAACCCACTGCCGAAGCCGATAGTGACTGTCGGGTGGTGGCCCGAACCCTTGGGGAACATAAGGCCGGCGCGCATAATCAGCAGCTAGCCTTCGATCCCATAGTATTCGGTCTGCTTTTCCGCCAACCATGGATGCGATCTCGTTTTCCAGCGAGCCAGGTCGACGCCGCCATTGAAGATCCCATGGCTTCGGCCACCAATCCGGTAGCCGACGAAGTCCTTGCTCCCATAGAGTCCGAATTCATGGCCGACGGTCACTGCTTCGTCAGAGCTGATAGGGACAGCCAGCCCAAGTCGCGCCGAGACGCCGAGTGGAGCTAGAGGCCCATGGTTGTGTATTCGAGAAGATCAGAGACTTGAGTGCCCGCCTGTACGGCGCCGCTCGAAAGCAATGCTGCAAGGGCGAAAGCGATTTTGTTTTCGAATTGTTTCATTGTTTCCTTTGACGTGACCGCCTCAGAGTGAATGCCGGCCTAGAACCCGAAACCGAGGCCGAAGGTCACTGTCGGGTGGTGGTCCGAGCCTTTGGGGAACATGAGGCCGGCGCGCAGAATCAGCAACTGCGCTTCGACCCCGTAATACACGGTTCCCTCCTCCGCCAACCATGGATGCGACCTTGTTTTCCAGCGTGCCAGGTCGATGGCGCCGAAGAAGACGCCATGGCCGGTCGCTGCAGCGCGGTAGCCGACAAAATCCTTGCTGCCATATAGTCCGAACTCATGGCCGATGGTAATGGCCTCATTGGCGCCAGTCGGGACAGCCAGTCCCAGGCGGGCCGAGGTACCAAGCGGAGATTCGGCCCAGATGCCAACGGTCATATGTTCGAGCACGTCAGATGTCTTGCCTCCCGCGTGGACGCCGCCGCTCGAAAGCAATGCGGCAAGGCCAAAGGCGATTTTATTTCCCAATTTTTTCATGCGTTAAAAGCGGATGTTCCGTGTTGCTGGATATTTGCGGGCACGATTGATACGTGCCGGGAAGGTGGCGAGGGCGATGCTGACGGAGGTTCGAGGAACGGCAAGGGACGGCCTTGCTTGCGCAAGCCATTTGATCAAGTATCGTATTGGCCGCTATCCCAAGGCTCGAAGAATGCCATATAGTTGCCCGGCTGGGCCTCGACTGCCCAGACATCATCTTCGTCTTCGGGCGCGCGCAGCACCAGGCCGAAAGTCGTACCGAACTTTTCAACTGCGAACGGGGCGATCTCGATCCTCTGGTAGGTCACCGGTCCCAAATCGGCCAGACGCTTTTGCTGGAGGGACTGGCGTGCCGACCGGTCCATTGTGGCCCGGCTGCCGCAGCGGTCGATTTTCGCGTCCAGCAGCATGCCGTCCGCATCGAACAGATAGAGGGCCAAAAATTCCTCGCCATCGCGGCCGCCGACGGCTGGTTCGAACGGCGTCGTCAGGAAGAACTGCCGGCCATCGGCAGTTGTCCCGACAAACGCGGCATGGTAGTCATCGTGGTCGATCGCGATGAGTTCAGGCGGCGATGGATCATCGGAACCGCATGAAATTTCTTCGAGCCTGCCGTCGATCGAGAAATCGTCCAGCGAGAAAAGCTGGGTGAACAGCGCGTCGATGGCGTTGGCGATCCTGGCGACACTGGTCTCGTGGTCAAAATTGACCGTGGCATACTTTTCCGCTTCCCACGATTCGATGCGCCAGCCGGGAAGCTGGTCGAGCACGTCGGCCAGCACGGCGTCCGGCGCTTGCTGGGCCGGATAGGCGAAGTTCAATGTGCCGAAAACGAATTGCACCCATGCTTCGGGATGCCCGTCCACCTCCAGCGTGGCGCACAGCTCGTCATCGGAATCCGATGGCGAGCTGGCGTAGCTTTCCAAAACTTCACGTATCAGAGTGGAAATTTCTGCGATCCGGTCGGCACCCATTCAAAGCTTCAAGATAAATATTGCGAAATTGCAATTAATATTATGGCAGCTAATTGGCGAATCGCAAAACGCTGCGAACCGTGCGCGCCCCCCTGCGTTAGGAGCAATAGCGCTGGCGCAGCAGATTCAGCATCGCGACATTCTGGTCCCAGGCGTTGCTGACCGGCTGCCCGGTGTAGGGCAGGGTGAAGGTGTAGGGCGCGGGGCCGAACTCGGGGGTGAGCGTCATGCGTTCGGCGCCGGCATTGCGGCGCAATTCGATGACGCGGTCCCACCAGGCCAGATGGGCCTTCAACGCGTCCGCGCTTTCCGGTGCGCGGAAGTCGGCGACTTGCGGGCCTTGCTGGTGGCCGATACGGGCGTGGATGTGGCGCACGCGCGGCAATACCTTGGCCAGCATCAGCTCCTGGTCTTCCAGCAGCGATTCGCAGGCCACGCACCAGTGCGAAAGATCGGCGTTCAGGTGCAGCTCCGGCAAGCGATCGAGGTAGGGCAGCAGCAGCATCGGGTGGCCGCTGAAGCGGCTGCGGTGGATTTCATGCACCACCGGCACGCCGTACTCTTTCGAGATATCGGCGGCCAGCGCGATCAGTTCCTCGTTCTGTTGCGGCGTGTACCAGTCCTTGCCGGTATGCGAGTTGACCAGCACCGGCTGCACTTCGCAGGCATTGCGCAGCAGTTCGCCGAGGGCCTGTTTGTGGGCGGCAAAGTCGCTGTGGAACACTGTCTCCCATTGGGCGACAATCAGGTCCAGCCCGGCGTTGGCGACCTTGTAGACCCAGTTGTCGCGCTGGGCGCGGTCCAGCGGCAGGGACATTTCGATGCCGTCGAAGCCGGCCTCCTTGACCTTGGCGATGAAGACGTCCGGCGGCAGCTCGTTGCTGCCCCAGTGCGGTGCGAAGATGCTGATTTTCACAGGAAGCCTCGCACTGGGAAGGATGCGTCGCGCTGGATCCAGTTACGCTTGGAGTAGGCGGTGCGGCCGTCGGTCACATGCAGGGTGTAGGCATGGCGCGAAACCGGCGAGCGGTTCGGCGCGCTGTAGTGCGGCAGCAGCCCATGGAAGCAGACCAGCGAGCCGGCCTTGCATTCCAGCGGGACGGCGGTGGCGTTGGTCGGCCACGGCGTGTCGTCCAGCTTTTCCACGCTCACCTGGTCGCCCTCGCGGATGAAGCGTTCGCGCAGCGGCGAGCGGTGGCCGCCCGGTTCCGCCCACATGCAGCCGTTTTCCAGGGTGGCGTCTTCCAGCGCAAACCAGAAGGTGGTGACGCTGACCGGCGTGGTATCGAAATAGGTGGCGTCCTGGTGCCAGCGCACCTCGCCGCCGATGCCGGGCTGCTTGAAGATGTACATCGACTGCCATACCTGCGGTTCGGCCAGGCCGATATCGCGTGCGATCTGCTCCAGACGGGCGTCGGCCGTGAAGGCGCGGAAGGCCGGGTCCAGGTCGTGCATGGCATGGCCGATCTTGTTGATCGACAGTTCCTTGGCCTGCTTCAGCTGACCGTCCGGGCCGAAGGCTTCCTCTTCAAAGAAGCAGCGCACGGTGTTGTCGGAGCCGAGGAAATAGTCGTCGGCTTTCTTTTCCTGTTCCTTGGTGGTGAAGATGCCTTGTGCGACCGCCGGGTCGAACTCGTTCACGACCTGTGCGGCGCGCGCGCGCAGGGCGGCGATTTCTTCGGCGGTTTTGAAGCCGGGGATGACGATGAAGCCGTCTTTTGCGTATTGGGCCTTTTGGGCGTCGGTCAACATATTGCTGCTCCTGTTCTTAATGCAGGTCATTTTAAGGAAGCCATTGGTGGCCAACAATGCGCAAACGGTTGACACATTGTCTTCAATATGGAGACAATTGGCCGCATGGACCAGCTCAGGGCAATGGAAATCTTCGTGGAGGTGGCGCGCCAGCGCAGCTTCAGCGGCGCGGCGCGCCGGCTGGGCATTTCGCGCGCCATGGTGAGCAAGCATGTGATCGCGCTCGAGGAGCGCCTGAATGCGCGCTTGCTGCACCGTTCGACCCGCGATGTGAGCCTGACCGATGCCGGCCAGGCCTATCTGGAGCCCTGCGCCCTGGCGGTGCTGCAGGCGCAGGAAGCGGCGCGGGTCGTGACGCACGCCGGCATCGAGCTGGCAGGGCCGCTGCGGATCCAGGCGCCGTCCAGCTTCGGCAGCGAGTGGCTGGCCGACGCGTTGGCGCGATTCAGCCTGCCGCACCCCCAGTTGCAGCCGCTGCTGCATGTGGACGACGCGCTGCTGGACCCGATCGAACATGGCTTTGACCTGACCATTCGCGTGGGAGGGATTCCCGATAGCCGTGCGCTGGCGATCCGGCCGCTGGCGCCTTGCCGCGGCGTGCTGTGCGCCTCGCCGGCTTACCTTGCCAAGGCGGGACGGCCGGAAGCACCGGAGGATCTGCATCGCCACCAGTGCCTGCATTTCAGCCACCTCACCGGCGGCATCGCCTGGCACTTCGCGCGCGGCGAGGAACAAACCACGGTGCGGGTGGCGCCGTCCTTTACCGCCAATAATGGCATGGTGCTGCAGCATGCGGCGCTGCGCGGGCTGGGAATTGTGTACTCCACCACCTTCCTGGCCTGGCGCGACATCATCGAGGGACGCCTGGTGCCGGTGCTGGCGGACTGGGAACTTCCGCTGAACCATTTGAGCGCCCTGTACCCGGCCACGCGCCAGCTGTCGCCGAAGGTGAGGGCGCTGATTGACTTCCTGGTGGCGGAATACCAGCCGCTGCCGCCCTGGGACAAAGCGCTGCTGGATGCGGGATTGTTAAATATATAAACTACAGATGAATAATTATCGCCTCCACCATGTCGATGCTCTGCGCGGTTTTGCGCTGCTGGGCATCCTGGCCGTCAATATCTGGTCGTTCGCCGATCCCTATTTCTCGTCCGGCATGAACAACCCGCGCTATCACGAGGTGCTCGACGTGGCGGTGCGTTTCATGACGACGCTGCTGTTCGAGGCCAAGTTCTATCTGCTGTTCTCCTTCCTGTTCGGCTACAGCTTCACGCTGCAGATGGCGGCGGCCGAGCGCGCGGGCGCCGCATTCCGTCCGCGCATGCTGCGCCGGTCGGCTGGCCTGGTTGTGCTGGGCGTCCTGCATGGTTGCCTGCTGTTCTATGGCGACATCCTGAACCTGTATGGCCTGCTTTGTTTGCTGTTGGTGGCTTTGCATGAGCGCCTGCGGCGCACGGCGGAAGCGGGAGCGGTTCTGCTGATGGTGGCGGCCTTGATGCTGGTGGTGCTGGGTGTGCTGGTCATGCTTACGCCGGAAGCGGCGGCGCCGGATTTGGCGGGCGTATCCGCCAAGCTGGCCGCCTTTCACGGCGGCGCGGGCAGCACCCTGGCCTATACCTCGGGCGAGTTCCCCGGGATCGCGGCCCTGCTGATGTTTGGCCAGGGGCCGAGCGCCCTGGCAATGTTCCTGTTCGGCCTGGGGGCGGGGCGCTTGGGCCTGCTGCAAAGCGTCGACGCATTCCGTCCGCTGGTGGCGCCGATCCTGCGTCTCGGTGCTATGTTGGGGCTTGGCGGCGCCCTGCTGTACGCAGCTGCTTCGGCGTTTGCACCGGGCGGTGCGCTGATATTATTCGCCACGGCGCTCAGCTACCTGACAGCACCGTTGCTGACTGCGGCATATGGCGTAGGCATGATGCTGCTGTTCGAAAGCCGCTATGGCGCGCGCGTGGTTGCGGCGCTGGCGCCGATGGGTAAGCTCGCCTTGAGCAATTACCTGCTGCAGTCGCTGGTGATGGCGCTGCTGTTCACCGGTTATGGACTTGGGTTGTGCGACAAGCTATCGCCAATCGCCGTGATAGGGCTGGTGCCGGTGATCTATCTGGCGCAGATGGCGCTCAGCGCATGGTGGACCACGCGCCATGTCTACGGCCCGGCAGAGTGGGTGTTGCGTGCAATTACGAATTGGAATGTGGTGCGATCCGGGGAACCAAACGAATCAGATGTGAAGTCTAAATCCGGCGATTAGGCCAACGTCAGGGGCAGCGGGATCGCTGCGCTCCTCCGTCTAGCTATGCTAGCACTGGGCCACCCAGCCGCCGTCGCGGTAGACTTGATCGTCATCAAGATAGACCGCGTCGGTCTGGACGAACACGTCGACGTGGAAGCGGGCGTCCTTGCGCTTGAACTGAGGCTTCTGGTACTGCCCGTGCTTGGCGCCCAGCGAGAGGTGGATGCCGCACATACGCTCATAGGTGCCGATATCGTCCACCGTGCGTTCGCGCGAAAAGGCGCGGTTCATGCCGAAGCCGAGCTCGCGCACCCATACCTCGCCTTCATGCGCGCGGATGATGGACAGCATATTGTCGAACTCCGGCGTGCTGTGTTCGGCGCCGACAACACGGCCTTTTTCCACGATCATGGTGATCGGCGTGGCCGGCCGGTTGACGTGGAAGGTGGTATCGCCGAATACGAAGACTTTGGCGCGGCCGTTCACCGCTTCCAAGTCCTGCGCCTCGGTGAATACTTCGCCGATAGGGAACAGACCGCCAACGTTTTTCATGGCGCTGTAATCGCCGATATTCAGCTTGGCCTCCTCGAACGGCGAAGCGAACAGCAGGCGTTCGCCGCCGCTTTCCACCACGCCCGATTGCGCGCGGTCGATGCGCGCCTTGAGCGCGTGGCCGACGCCGCGGTAATAGACCGGGTCATAGGCCAGCGCGTCGACATACACCAGCCCTTGCCCGTCCGGCATGCGCGACAGGTGCATATGCTCGATCACCTTCAGCCCGCGCTTGAACAGCTCCATGCGGATGCGGTATTCGTTCAGGCGGAAGCTGGTGGTCTGGACCAGGACCACCAGGTCGCCGGCCTTCAGTTGCTCGAAAGCCGCAAGTACCTGCTCGGGCTGAACCGTGTCGAAGTCGATGAAATGCCCGTCGGGCAGGGCGGCACGGTAGGCGCCGGCCAGCACTTCGGCCAGCGGGCTGCGCTGGTCAAAAACCAACAGCGCCTGCTGTGGCGGGGCGTATTCGATGGCGTGGGTAAGCAGGTCGCGGACATTGCGGGCGGCCGCATCCCGGACGGCAGGTGGAAAAGCGTTCATTTTCGGCTATAAAGAGGATGAGGCCTGCGCATTATACGGTGTGGCGCGGCTTGAACCGGGATAGGGGCCGATGTAGAATCGGGAGAATATGGCTAGGGAGAAACATTTGACCACCCCGGCCTACCATCTCGCGGGGGCAGCAATGGGAATACAGTTTGGCCAGGATTTACCGCTGCAGCGGCCCGACGATGCGGATAATCGGGCGGCCGTTTTCGTGCCCACCGCCAATATCAAGGAAGACGTCCTGGCGGCTGTGCGCAAAGGGGCGGCGGTGGTCGGCTTCGGCAATCACGACCATACCTTGACCATCTACTACGAGAGCAACCGCTTCAACGACCCCGCGCTGGCGAAATGGGAGAACAAGGCGCGCAAGGCCTATGACCGCCTGCTCGACAATCTGCCCACCACCTCGAAGATGGTTTGCAAACTGGACAATTTTGAACAGATCGGCTACATCAGCACCAGCGGCATCACCATCCGCCGCCGCGCCAGCCTGGATCGCTGGCTCGAGTTTTCGGAAGCAATGGATTCGGCACCCGACAGCGATAACGTCGCTTTCGCCCCGCCGCCGCCGCCGAAAAAAATCGTCGCCGAATAAGGCCAGGTCGGTGTTACCATCTTCCCAACGCTGAAATCCGGAGGGCAGATGGACACCGGTTTATTCTCTGTTGGCGGTGCATTCGTGCTGGTGTTGCTGGCTTCCAATATTGCCCGGCATCTGTTCATGCATCATGCGAGGGCGCGCGGGACCGATATGATGTCCACCGATACGGCCGGCTGGCTGTTGTTCGTTGGCGTGGCCTTTCTTGGCGCTGCCGTCATCGGCGTGCTGAACCTTTCCAAATTCCTCAATCTGGCTTTCTGCAGCACCCTGCTCGTCTTCGGCGTGGCCGCCCTGGTCGGCGCCTTCGTCATTGGCCGCCACTAGCCTCCTCTTGCCAGGCGACGGGGATATGGCGGATCTCGCTGGCGTTCCATGCCGTGACCAAGCCCTCCACCTGTTTGCTATTGCCCGAGTTCGACACTTTCAGCGCCGCCACGTGATAACGGTAATCGGGCCCGAACTGGCGTTCTGCCGCCAGCAGGGCGCGTTCGGCCGCTTCGCCATGCAGGAGCAGGGCCGCCATGGCGCACAGCAGCGCGGCCAGTCCGGCGCCGCTGGCGGCAGGCAGCCCCATATGGCGCGGCTTGTGGCCGGCGGCATTGCGCGCGGCCAGCACAGCGGGGGCGCCCAGGGTGCGGTACAGCCAGTGCAGCAGGACCAGCCAGGTGGCGCTGGTGAGAAGCGAGGGGAGGATGCGCGGCTGCAGCTTGAGCTGGGCCAGGGTCAGGTCGACCGGCTGCATCAGCGGCCAGGCCAGCATCATCACGCCGAGGGCGCACAGGCCGAAGGCGGCGATCCAGCGCACCATCGAGGCCACGTGCAGGCTGCCGCACAGCAAACCGATACCGGCCGCCGCGCTGAGCAGGAACACGCCGGACCGTAGGGCCAGCAAGTCGCAGGTGCCCAGCACCACCAGCACCATGCCCGCCCGCTTAAGGATGGGAATGTGCGCGTCCATTGGGGTATTCTAGCGTAACATTTCCCCTATGCAGGAACCAAAGGAGACTTCCATGAAAAGCATGATCGCAGTGTTGTTTGCGGCGCTGGCGATGGCCGCGGTGAGCGGCTGCCACAAACCGGAGGACAAGCGCATCGGCCCGGCCGAACAGGCTGGTCGCGAGATCGACAAGGCTGCCGTCCAGGCCGGCGAAAAGCTGGACCAGGCCGGCCAGAAGCTGGACCAGGCGGCGCTGCATGCCGGCGAAAAGCTGGACCAGGCCGGCCAGAAGCTGGACGAGGCGGCCCAGCACGCCGGCGAAAAGCTGAACCAGGCAACGGAAAAACTGGGCGAGAAAGTCGAGCAGGCGGGCAAGGACATGCAGCAATCGGCCCGCGAAGCGCGCAAGGAAAAGAATTAATTGCCGGACTTGCTTTTCAGCGGCACCACATTGGATGGCGGCGGATCGTCGGGCGTGCTGCCCAGCACCAGGGTCAAGTCGACGAAGCCGGTGCGCCAGGCCTGCTCCAGGTTCTGTTCGATGGCTTCCATCGAGGTCTTCTCGAAGTTGGTAAAGCCGCGCACGCCGTAGGCGCGGTTGCGGCCATGGGCTTTGGCCAGGTAGAGCGCCATGTCGACCAGGTTGACCGCGCGCTCCCACGGGAGCGGCGTACCGCCCGGGGCCAGCGGGAAGGGCGCGAAACCGACCGACACGTTGACATAGATGTTCTGCTCCTGGAACGGCACCGGCTGCGACGATACGCAGCCCAGGATGCGGCGTGCGATTTCATCCACGCCGTTGCGCGGGATGGCCGGCAGGAAGGCCAGGAATTCCTCGCCGCCCCAGCGTACGATCATGTCCGTCTCGCGCAGCGCAACACGCAGGCTCTCCGCAATCATCTTCAGCACCGAATCGCCGGCCGCGTGGCCATAGGTGTCGTTGACGTGCTTGAAGTGGTCCACATCGAGCAGGAACAGGGCGCCGACGATGTCCTCGCCGTTGGCGCCGCGGCGCTCGACCTGGTTATGCGAGCGCATGTATTCCTGGAAGTGGCGGCGGTTGTACAGGGACGTGAGCGGGTCGAGCGAGCTTTGCGCTTTCAGCTCCAGGTTCTTCACCTCCAGCTGGGCATTTGCCTGGCGCACCTTGCGGTACAGCATGCCGACAATCACCGCCGCCATGGCGAACACGATCGCCAGCAGCCACCAGATACGCTGCTGCAGGCGGCGCGCGGTCAGTTCCGCCCCCTTGGCCTGGTTTTCGTGCGACAGCTGTTCGATCTGGCGCTTCTTCTTTTCGGTATCGTATTTTTCCTGCAGCTCCCACATGGCTTTCTTGCGCTGCGCTTCGAACATCTCGTTCGATAGCTTGCGTTCGCGGTGATACGCTTCCACCGCGCCCTGGTAGTCGCCAACCCGTTCGAGTGCTTCGCCGTACTCGGTCAACAGCGCCTGCAGTTCGGGCTTGTCGCCGGTCTTTTCGTAGTAGGCCATGCCTTGTGCGAAGGATTTCTTGCCTTCGGCTACCTTGCCGGTGGCCATATAGGCCTGGCCGGCATTGATGCGCGCCGTCGCTTCATTGGCTTCATCGTTCGCATCGCGTGCCGCGGCGGAGGCCTCATTGGCGTAGCGCAGCGCGCTCGGGAATTCGTGCAGTTTCAGGTTGACGTCGGACAGGTTGACCAGCGTGGTGGCGAGCATGCGCTGGGCGCCGAGCTTGCGTACCAGCTCGAGGTTGGACAGCAGGGCGCGCATGCCGCGCTTGTACTGGCCGGTGTCGACCGCCAGGCCGTACTCGGTATTGTTGGCGATCGCCATGCGGCCCGGCGAATTCAGCGCTTCCGATACTTCGAAGGTTTCACCCAGGGTTTCCCAGGCCTTTTCGTACTCGCGCATCTGGGTGTACAGCAGCGTCAGGGCATTCAGGGCGCTGGCCAGCGGCACATTGTCGTCTTTGATCTGGTGCGCCAGTTCCACCGCCGACTGCAGCCGGCTCAAGGCGACCGGGTAGTTGCCCTGTTCGGCATAGCTCTGGCCCGCCGTGATGGTGGCCTGCACGCGCAGCACCAGGTCGTCCGTGGTGCCGGCCAGTTTTTCCGCCTCGAAGGCCAGTTCGTGCGACACCTGGCGCTCGTTCATCGCCGAACGCACATAGGCCCTGGTCAGCAGGCCCTTGGCGATGATGATCTTGTTGTCCTGTGCGCGGCCATAGTCGTACAGCTCGTCGGCCAGTGCAAGCGCGGTCTTGTATCTGCCCAGGCTGCGGTGCGTCAGGCTGAGCTGGGTCAGGAATTCGGCGCGGGTCAGGGGCGTGGCGGAGCGGGCCGCCGGCTCCATCTGCTGCAGCTGGACCAGGGCTTTGTCGGGGACGAAGCGGACCACTTCCCGGACCTGGGCGATGTCGGTGTCAAGCTGCGTCTGGGCCAGGGCAAGGAAGGGCGCGAGCAAGCCGGCGCAGGCCATTAAGCGCAGGCGCATGGAAAAGGTCGAAACCGGAAAGCCTGGCAACTTGGGTCCTTGTGGGTCGCGTGAGCAGCGTGTGCGCTTCATTATATGCCTGTTGCAAGCGGGAAAGCCTTCTCCTGACTCACAATTTGCATGCCAGGCGGCTTAACTGTGGGGAAAATGCAAGTGGTTTTTTCAGTTATGTAATGAGTTGCTCTTCCGTCCATCCTTCCGTTTCAACCGTTCGTCGCATTGGCCATGCGGCCCGCGTGGGGGCGGCGCTACAGTCGCTTCATCTTGAACTTTGAGGCGAGTACAACATGCTGGAACTGCGCAATGTCAGTAAGGCTTACCGTGAGCTGAAAGCCGTCGACGATATTTCATTGAAACTTGGTAGTGGCGTGGTTGGGCTTATTGGTCACAATGGCGCCGGCAAGACCACCCTGATGCAACTGCTTGCCACGCTGTCGCGGCCAAGTGCCGGCAGCATCCTGTTCGACGGCATCGATATTGTCCGCAATCCGGAAGCGATGCGGCGCCGCCTTGGCTTCCTGCCGCAGGAGTTCGGCGTCTATCCGAACCTGACGGCGCTGGAGTGCATGCAGTATTTCGCGGCGCTGAAAGGCGTGCGCGATCCGGCCCGCATCCGCCACCTGCTGGAGCTGGTGAACCTGTCCGAGCATGCGCGGCGGCCGGCCGCCTCGTTCTCGGGCGGCATGCGGCGCCGGCTGGGCATCGCACAGGCGCTGTTGAACGATCCCGACATCCTGATCGTGGATGAACCGACCGCAGGCCTGGATCCGGAAGAGCGGCTGCGTTTCCGCCGCCTGTTGTCCGAACTTGGCTTCGGCAAGCTGGTGATCGTGTCGACGCATATCGTGTCCGATGTGGAGAGCATCGCCGGCCAGCTGGCCATCATGCGCAAGGGCCGCTTGCTGGCGCTGGAAACGCCGGAGGCCATCCTGCAGCGCGCCCGCGGCCAGGTATGGCAGGCCAGCGTCGATGCAGCCGATTACGAAGCGCTGCGCAGCCGCTTGCATGTACTGCAGGCGCAGCGCCAGGGCACGCAAGTGCAGCTGCGCGTGGCGCATCCGGGGCCGCCGCTGTCCGGGGCGCAGCAGGTGGAGCCGAGCCTCGAAGAGGCCTTGATGGCGCAGCGCTATGCAATGTCCGAACCGATCGCGGTGGCGGCATGAACGGCCACGCTTTGCGCGTGCTTGCGCTGAACGAAGTCCGGCTGCGGCTGCGCCGCCTGTCCACGCTGGTGGTGCTGCTGGCGGTGGTGGGACTGTGCTGGCTGGCGATTGCCGATCCTGCCACCGGCGTGACGATGATGGTGATCGACAAGAAGCGGGTCCTGTACACCAGCCAGGCGCTGGCCTTTGGCAGCGCTCATATCGCCGGGCTGCTGCTCGGCCTGGCCGGCTTCTACCTGGTGCGCGGACGCGCGGCCGAAGACCTGCAAAGCGGCATGGGCGCCGTGATCGGCGCAACGGGCGCGGGCAATGCGCTGCTGGCGCTGGGGCGCTGGCTGGGCGGCGTGTGCTACCTGCTTCTATTTGTACTGGCCTACCTTGGTTCCACGCTGGCGCTGCATGCGCTGCGGGGCGAAGGGCCGATACAGCCGCTGGTCTATCTGCAGACCTACATCCTGATGCTGCTGCCGATTGCCAGCTACTGCGCGGCCTGCGCCGTCCTGTTCGACAATATCGGCGCGCTGGTGGGCAAGCGCGGCGACGTGCTGTATTTCTTCCTGTGGTGTATGCAGTTTGGCGCCGTGGCGGGCGTGACCGAACATCCAGGGACAACCTGGCCGATGTATATTGATTTCTCCGGCCTGTCCGTTGCCGTCACTACGCTGCGCGATCATTTCGCCACGACCTACTTCGCATTGGGGCGGCACGGATTCGATCCGGCGGTAGCGCCGGTCGTGATTCCGGATTCGCTGTGGACGCTGCGCGCCTGGTCGATCCGTTCCTGCACGCTGTTGTTGTCGATTTCGTTGCTGGCGCCAGCGTCGTTATTCTTCCACCGCTATTCGCCGGACCGGGTGCGGCCGCGCTCTTCGCGCCGCAACCGCTTATTGGCGCTGGCGGACCGCATCCTGCGTCCGGTGGGCTGGCTGGTGCGCCCGTTGCCGGCCCTGGCGATGCGCGTGCCCGGATTCGCGGGCGAAGTGCTGGCGGAAGTGGCCCTGGTGCTGGCCATGTCGCCTGCCGCCACGCTGGCGCTGGCCGGAATCGGGGCGGCAGCGATGCTGGCCCGCGGTGCGGCGCTGCAGGGGGTGATGACGATCGGCGTCGCCTGCTGGGGCGTGATTGTGTGCGGTATCGTGCCGCGCGACTGGCAGAACGGCGCCGATGCGATGACTGGCGTGCTGCCGGGCGGCGCGCTGCGGCGCTACCTGCGGCATTGGGCTGCGAGCCTGGTGCTCGCGCTTCCATTAGGCGTGGTGGCGCTGCGCTGGAGCGGCGAATCGCCCACGCGGGCTGCCGCCGCCTTCGCCGGGATGCTGGCGCTGGCATCGGCCGCCAGCTTGCTGGGAAGCCTGACGCGCGGGGCACGGCTGTTTATGGCGCTGTTCCTGTTCACATGGTATGTGGCGCTGAACACGCCGAAGGAGGCGGCGCTCGATCTGGTTGGCTTCAACGGAGCCGCCAATGCAGCCAGTGCGGCTGCGTGGGGCCTGGCCGCTTGCCTGGCTTGGGTGGCGGGACTTGTCCACACCCGCAGGGGAGCCTATTAGGAGAATGGCGGGCGGCTAGTATGGCGCGGGATTGAAGCCATGTGCATTGGCAAAGGGGATAAGCTTGAATCCGATGCCGATGGAGTTTTGCGGCTGCGTGTAATTCGATAAGGTGAACATGGGCCCGTGGTGGTAGCGCAGATACATGGTCAGCGTTGGCGTTCCCCGAACCCGAAACGCGAGATCGGCGTTTGCAGAGTCGGTCTTCAGCCCCTTGTTCCCCAAGCTCCAGTGCAGGCTGAATTCAGTCCCGTCCGAACGCCATGCGATTGCCGAAATGCGCAAGCGGTCGTAATCGGCGAAACGCGGATGCGAGTGGCTCAGCGGCCCCCAGGTAACGTCGCTCTCTTCGCCGAACACGTATTGCTTCAATTGGAGCATCAGTTGCCCGCCCTGGTTCTGGGTGCTTCCTGGTCCGGGCCAGGCACCGGTGAATGAAAGATAGTTGGCGCTGCGGCTGATCGTATCGAAAAATGCCCGGTCGCCGGAGCGGTATGCCTGGTCGGCGCGGGCTCGCACGTCCGCATCCTTGATGTCGAGGCTTTGCCCGTCCGAGCGATGCTCCAGCCCCAGATCGAACCAGCTCAGCTGCTCGGCAATCCACCGCATATGCAGGGCGGGATTGTTGATGCGGTTGATGACGGGCGAGGAGGGCCTCGTGTTCCAATAAAAGTCGAATTCGCCGGTATAGGCCGCGAAGTACTCCGGCTTGCAATGCCAAAAGGTGGCCAGCGCGCAGCCTTGCGGCTGTTGCGTGCCTGGGTTTACTGGTTCGGAGAGCAGGTAGCGGAATGAATAGTGGGCGGTGAAGGTATTCTTGTCCGGACTCGCACGCCGGTACATCGCGTAATTGGATTCGTAGGCTTGCAGGTAAGCGGGGCGTTCATTCGGGCCGGATGGTTCCTCGCCACAGGCAACGCCGGGCAGACAGAGCAGATAGGCAAGGACGCTTCGTTTCACGGCTTTCTCCAGGACGAAGTAACCCTGCCACCTTACCTCAGCCTTAAGACGCCAAATCTCCCGCTTTGTCACGCAGGCCTGCCGCTCATCGCCTTAGAACTCTTCCCATTCATCGGCGGCAGCGGCCTTGCGCGCCGGCGCCGGCGTTTGCGCGGCCGGTTTGACGGGCGCAGCGCGCGTCACTTTGGGCGCCACAGCGGCAGGCCGGGGCGCGACAGCGCGCACCGGGGCGGCGGCAGGCGCCCGTTGCGCGATGCCGCCTTTGATGCGGAAGATGCTGACCGCCTTGGCCAGTGCCTGCGCCTGTTCCTGAAGGCTTTCCGCCGCCGCGGCGGCCTGCTCGACCAGCGCGGCATTCTGCTGGGTGATGGCATCCATCTGGCCGATGGCCGTGTTGACCTCTCCGATGCCGCTGCTCTGCTCCTGGCTGGCGTTGGTGATCTCGCCCATGATGCCGGCCACTTTGTGCACAGAGGCGACAATGCGGTGCATGGTGTCGCCCGCCGCGTCGACCAAGCGCCCGCCTTCCTCGACGCGCGCCACCGAGGCGCCGATCAATTCCTTGATTTCCTTGGCCGCCGCCGCGCTGCGCTGCGCCAGGTTGCGCACTTCCGATGCCACCACCGCGAAGCCGCGCCCCTGTTCGCCGGCGCGCGCCGCTTCCACCGCCGCGTTCAGCGCCAGGATGTTGGTCTGGAAGGCAATGCCGTCGATTACGCCGATGATGTCGCCGATGCGCGCCGAGCTGTCCTTGATCGCCCCCATCGTGGTGACCACCTGGGACACCACGTCGCCGCCTTGTTCCGCCACATGCGCCGCTTCGGCCGCCAGCTGGTTGGCCTGGTTGGCGTTGCTGGCATTCTGCTGCACGGTATCGGTCAGGGTTTCCATGGCGCTGGCCGTTTCTTCCAGCGAGGACGCCTGCGACTCCGTGCGGGAAGAGAGGTCCGCGTTGCCGGTGGCGATTTCGCCGGTTGCTACGGTCATCTGGTTGGTACTGCTGCGGATATTGCCGATCATGTCCGCCAGGCCCTTGTTGATATGCTCCATCGCCTGCAGCAGCTGGCCGATTTCATCGCTGCGCGAAGCGTCGATATCGCGGCTCAGGTCGCCGCCTGCGATGCATTCCGCGGTATCGATCGCCTCCTGCAGGCCGGCACGGATGTAACGGTAGGCGAACAACAGGCAGGCCACGGCGGCGATCACCGACAGCGCCTGCAGCAACTGTGCCAGGAACTGCGCCTTGTCGAAGGCCGCGCTGGCGGACGCCACTTCGGCGCTGGTGCGTTCGTCGAGCAGGGCCAGGAATTCATTCACCGGCTGCATGATCTTGGCCTTGTTCTGGTGGTAGGCCTTGTCGTGCATGATGCGGCGCGCCATCTCGGGATCGGGCGGCGCTTCGCGGGTGAAGCCGCCTTTGCCGTCATCGAATTTGCCTTTGACCGCGTTCATCGCGATCACCTCGGTGTGAACCAGCTCATTGGAATTGGCTTCCGCTTCTTTCAGCTTGGCGAATTCCTGGTCGGTGAAGCCGGCGCGTTTCATCAGCTCCGACAGGGCGATGGTCTGGCCCGAGGAGGGCGGTACGGGAGCGCCAGCCGCGACGAAGTCCCAGTAGATGCGTTCATAATGCTGCGGGCGCGGTTTCTGGCCGTTGCGGATGGCCAGGATGTCCATGTATTGCTGCTCGTAGGCGGCCTCGCCCGACACCACATAGGTACGCGCCAGGCGGGTCAGGTCGTCCGAACTTTGCCGCAATTCGTCGGCCAGCAGGTAGGACTGGTAGCGCGAATCGGCGGCCCGTTTTGCTTCCGCCTCCTTGCTCGACACGCGCAGCAGCGACAGCATCGTCAATGCCGCCAACACCACTGTGATGGTGAAAAACGCGATGAAGATCCGCTTGATGGAAAGATTCTTTGGCATGGCACTGTCCTCCTCTGAGGGCAGCATACCCCGACTACATTTTGACTAGTAATTCTTTTCGTGCGGAAACAAAAAATCAGGCGGCCAGTTGTTGTAAAAGGTAGAGGCGCTGATACAAACCGTTGTCGATTTGCATTAGTTCTTCATGTGGTCCCTGTTCCGCAATGCGGCCATGGTTCAGCACCACGATGCGGTCCGCCTCGCGGATGGTCGACAGGCGGTGCGCGATGGCGATGATGGTGACCTGGCCGCGCAGCTCCTTCAGCGCCACCTGGACGATCTGCTCCGTGTGCGAATCGATGCGCGACGTGGCTTCATCGAGCAGCAGGATGCGCGGCTTGCCGGCCAATGCGCGGGCAATGGCGATCAGCTGCTTCTGGCCGGATGACAGGCGCGAGCCGCCTTCCCCCATCACGGTATCGTAGCCGTCTTCCATCGCCATGATGAAGTCGTGGCAGTGGGCGGCGCGCGCCGCCGCCTCGATCTCCTGCTGCGACAGTCCGCGCCCCATGTCGATGTTCTCGCGCGCCGACGCGGCCAGCAGGAACGGGTCCTGCGGCACCAGGCCGACTTCGGCGCGGAACTGCTCATTGTCGATTTCATCGAGCTGCATGCCGTTCATGCGGATGCTGCCCTGCGGTGCCGGGTAGTAGCGCAGCAGCAGCGACAGCAGGGTCGACTTGCCGCTGCCAGTATGGCCGACGATGCCGAAGAAGGCGCCTTGCGGGATTTCCAGCGACAGCTGGTGCAGCACGCGCTGGCCTTCGATGTATTCGAAATCCAGGTTGCGGATATCGATGGCCGGCGCGCCTTCATCGTTGGCGGCGTGGCGCGCATGGGCATTGGCGCCAGCACGATGTTCGGGCGCGCTCTGTTCGCCAAGCAGGATCGCCACACGCGACGTCGCCACCACCGACTGCTGCAGCTGGCTGAATTGCATGGTGATCTGGATCAGCGGCTCGATCACGCGTGCGATGTAGTTGATGAATGCATATAGCACGCCCACTTCCGCCGCGCTCATATCGCGCTGGCCGAACATGAAGATCACGGATGCCAGCAGCAGGACGTTCAGCATATCGAGCGCGGGGCGCAGCAGCCAGGCGTTGGCGCGGATTTCCGCCAGGCGCTGGGTGTAATGTTCCGCATTGGTGGCGGCGAAGCGTTCGCCGAAGCGCTGCTCCGCATTGTTCGCCTGCAGCACCGTCATGCCGCCGATCGATTCGGCGATCTGCGCATTGATATCGCTGCGCAGCTGGCGCGCGCGCGTCACGGCCGGGGCGCTCAGGCGCTGGTAGGCCCAGACGATCACCAGCACGAAGGGCAGCAAGGCCACCACGATGGTCATCAGGCGCCAGTCCAGCCAGGCCATGGCGGCGACGGTGCCGAGCAGGACGATGGTGCTGTCCAGGATCACGAACAGCACCTGGATGTACAGCCCCTTCACCGCTTCGGTATCGTTGGTCACGCGCGACACCAGCTGGCCGGTGATGGCGCGGTCGAAGAACGCCATCGGCAGCCGCAGTACGTGGCTGTAGACGCGCTCGCGCAGGCGCTGCACCGAGCGCATGGCCACGCCGGACAGGCGCACCAGCTGCCGGTAGCGCACCCAGGTCGCGATCCAGCCGGTCAGCAGCACGCCGCCGAGCAGCCAGGCCATGCGCGGCCAGTCCAGCTGCCTTGGCAACAGGTGTTCGTCGATCAGGCGTTTGCCCAGCAAGGGGCCAAGCACTTCCATGCCGGCCGCCAGCACCAGGAACAGTACGGCCCAGCCGAGATGGTGCAGGTCGGGAGCGGAAGCTGCGCGCAGCAGCCCGACGGCCTGGCGCGTCTGTTCGCGCGCGCTGTGTTTTTCAGGCTGCGTCAAGGCTGGCCTCCAATTGTTGGTAGCGCCACTGGCTGGCGTACCAGCCGTTCAGCGCGAGCAGTTCTGCGTGCGTGCCCGATTCCGTGATGCGGCCATGCTGCAGCACCACGATCTGGTCCGCGTCCACCACGGCGCTCAGGCGGTGGCTGGCGATAATGGCGCAGCGCGTGGTGTGGGCGCGGCGCAGCTCCTCCAGGTGTTCCAGGATGGCCGTTTCGGTGCCGGTATCCACGGCCGACAGGGCATCGTCCAGCAGCAGCAAATCGTTGTCGGACAGGAGCGCGCGCGCGATCGCCACGCGCTGGCGCTGACCGCCGGACAGCGTGATGCCTTTTTCGCCGACTTCCGTTTCGTACTGGTGCGGGAACAGCAGGATGTCGTCATGGATCGCCGCCAGGTCGGCGGCGCGTTCCACTTCGGCGCGGCTGGCGCCGGGGCGGGCCAGCGCGATATTCTCGGCAATCGTTGCCGAGAACAGGAAGGACTCCTGCGGCACCCAGCTGATTGCCGCGCGCAGGGCCTGCAAGGTGTACTGGTCCAGCGCATGGCCGCTCCACTCGGCGCGGCCATGCGTCGGCGTGACCTGGCGCAGCAGCACGCGCAGCAGGGTCGATTTGCCGGATCCGGTGGGGCCGACCAGGCCCAGGGTCTGGCCCGGCTGCAGCGTCAGCGAGATATCGGACAGCGCCGCTTCCTGCTGGCCGGGATAGGAGAAGCCCACGCCGCGCAGCTCGAGATTGCCCGGCGCGACATGCGGCAGGCTGCCATGGTCTTCGATGGTCAAGGGCGCATCCAGCATGGGCTGCAGGCGTGCATAGGCGGCACGGCCGCGTTCAATCAGCGACAGCACCCAGCCGGCCGCGAACATCGGCCAGATCAGCTGGCCCAGGTACATGCTGAAGGAAGTCAGTTCGCCGATGGTCAGCTCGTTGCGCCAGACCAGGAAGCCGCCCAAGCCCAGCGACAGGCCGGTGGCGGCGGTCAGCGTCAGGCCGACTGCCGGCTCGTAGGCCGCCTCCCAGCGCTGCGCCGTCAGGCTGGCATCGGCGGCGGCGCCTGCCAGTTCCTCGAAGTGCTGGCTGCTGCGCTGCTCCAGGCCCAGTGCGCGCAGGGTGCGCACGCCGGACAGGGTTTCCTGCACGTGGTCATTCAGGGCGCTGAAGCGCTTGAGCGAATCCGCCGAAGCAGTATGGATGTGCGAGGAAATACGCCAGAAGGCCCATGCCATCAGCGGAAAAGGAATCAGCGCAAACAAAGCCAGGCGCCAGTCGACGCCGACCAGCATCATGCCCAGCACCAGCAGCAGCGTCAGCGAACCGTCGAAGCCGGCCAGCATGGCCTCGCCGGCCGCCATTTCGATGGCATCGATATCGTTGGTCGCCAGCGCCATCAGGTCGCCGGTACGCTGCTTCTGGAAGAACTGCGGCCCCTGCAAGGACAGGCGGCGATAGAAGCGCGTGCGCAGCTCGACACCCAACTGATAGGCGGCGGAGAACAGCTTCATGCGCCACGCCACGCGCAAGCCGTAATTGGCCACGCCCAGCAGGAGCAGCAGGCCCATCGCCTGCAACAAGGCCTCGCGGCCAAGCTTGCCCGCCGCCAGGCCATCGACCATGAAGCCGATCTGGCGCGGGATCCAGATACCGATAATGGCGACGCCGGTCAGCATGGCGCCGGCGGCGACGTAAGGACGCCAATGGCTACGGACGAAGCCACCGATCAGGCGCGATAAACTCATATGCTTGGAAGAAAAATGCTGGCGAGCCTGCAAGCATACATCAGCCCTGAATTTTTCGCCGAGCGGGCTTTGTGAATGAAAGTCTGGGTCAGCTCTGGCAATCGGACATTTCGCTGCGCTGCGCGTAGCGAAATGTCCGATTGCCAGAGCTGACCCAGACTTTTAAATCAGAAGGCTTTGCTTTATTTTTTTTGCTTCGGTACTGCGGTGGGGGCTGCGGCGATGGCTTCGGACTTCGCGTCGGGGAAGATGGCAGGCTGCTTGACCGGCTTGCTTTCGGCCTTGACTTCCGGCTTGCTTTCTTCCGCTTCGACCTTGGCTTCGACCTTTTCAATCTTCGGGATTGGTTTGACGACTTTCGGGACCGGGGCTTCCACCGGTACGGCGACCGGGGTGGCCAGCTGCTGCACTTGCGCAGTCTGCTTGCCCGCTTCCTTCAACTGCTCTTGCGCGGCCTGGAACAGTTCGGCCTGGGTGTTGCTGGCAATGCTGAACAGCTCGCGGTTGTAGGCAAAGACGCCATCGAAGTTCGGCACGCGGGCCGAGCTCTTGGCGAAAAATTCTTGGGGATCTTTCGCTGCCAGCAGCTCGCGCGCTGCGGCGGAACCTTTTTCGACGTTGGCTTTGGTGATGCTCAGGTTGAGGGCAATCACCTTTTGCGCGCCTTCGAATGCGGTGGCGGCGAAGTTGTTGAGGATTTTCAGCTGCGCTTCCAGCTGCGACTTGGTGGCTGCGGAAAATTGCTCGGGAATCGAAAACATATTTTCTCCTGGATCGATGGGAAATGGTGCGCTGCAATAAACCCATTCTAGCGGCGAAATATGGTAATGGAAAGACATTTTTGCCGACTTTTGAAGCGAAAGTTATGCACTGCAACATTGCAAGTCCTGCGTTCTCCTGCTTACAATCGGCCATCTCATTCGTGGAGTCAGCCGATGGATCTTGTCATCCGCAATGCCAGCTTGCCGGACGGCCGCCGGGGCGTCGATATTGCGATCGACCAGGGCCGCATCGCCGCTGTCGCGCCAGGTTTGCCAGCCAAGGGGGCGCGCGAGATCGATGCCGAAGGCGACCTGGTGACCCCGCCTTTCGTCGATGCGCACTTCCATATGGATGCCACGCTCAGCTATGGCCTGCCGCGCGTGAACCAGTCCGGGACGCTGCTCGAAGGCATCGCCTTGTGGGGCGAGCTGAAGCCGCAGCTGACACAGGATGCCTTGGTGGCGCGCGCGCTGCAGTATTGCGATTGGGCCGTGGCGCGCGGCTTGCTGGCGATCCGCAGCCATGTCGATGTCTGCGACGACCGGCTCCTGGCGGTGGAGGCGCTGCTCGACGTGAAGCGCCGCGTGGCGCCTTACCTGGACCTGCAATTGGTGGCCTTCCCGCAGGACGGTGTGCTGCGCAGTCCCTCCGCGCTGGCCAACCTGAAGCGTGCCGTCGCCATGGGCGTCGATGTGGTCGGCGGCATACCGCATTTCGAGCGCACCATGGCTGACGGCGCCGAGTCCGTGCGCATCCTGTGCGAATTCGCCGCCGATCAAGGCTTGCGCGTCGACATGCATTGCGACGAATCGGACGATCCGCTGTCGCGCCATATCGAAACGCTTGCCTTCCATACGCAGCGCCTCGGCTTGCAGGGCCGCGTCGCCGGTTCGCACCTGACCTCGATGCATTCGATGGACAACTATTACGTCAGCAAACTGCTGCCGTTGATCAAGGAGGCTGGCGTGGCGGCTATCGCCAACCCGCTGATCAACATCACGCTGCAAGGCCGCCACGACAGCTATCCCAAGCGGCGCGGCATGACCCGTGTGCCGGAAATGCTGGCGCAGGGAATCGATGTCGCTTTCGGCCACGATTGCGTGATGGACCCCTGGTACAGCCTGGGTTCCGGCGATATGCTCGAGGTGGCCCACATGGGCTTGCACGTCGCGCAGATGACAGGGCAGGATGCGATGAGGGACTGCTTCCGGGCGGTGACCGAGACGCCAGCCAGGATCCTCGGGCTGGAAGGCTATGGCTTGCACCCGGGCTGCCATGCCGATCTGGTCTTGCTCGATGCCGGCGATGCGGTGGAAGCCATCCGCCTGCGCGCGGCGCGGCGCCTGGTGCTGCGCCGCGGCCAGGTGGTGGCCGAATCGCCGCGCGCCGTGGCGCGGCTGGCGCTGCCGGGGCGCCCGCCCCAGGCGGATTTCCGGCTCCCGATGCCCGCTGGACTTGCAAGGAAAAATGCATGACAATTCATCATCATTCCTGCCGTTGGGAGCAGCTGTGAAAGACATTGTCATCCGCCCGGCCAGCGAGGCCGACTTCGACTCCATGTGGACGATTTTCCAGGAGTTGATCGCGAGCGGGGATACCTATTACTTCGCGGCTGAAACCAGCCGCGACGACTGCCACGCCTACTGGTTCGGACGCAATATCAAGACCTGGGTGGCGGTGCTGAACACCGGCCGCCTGCTCGGCATGTACCGCCTGCTGCCCAACCAGCTGGACCGCGGTTCGCATGTCGCCAACGCTTCCTTCATGGTCAGTCCCGCCGCGCAGGGCGTGGGTATCGGCAAGATGCTGGGCCGCCATTGCCTGGAGCAGGCGCGGCGCGACGGCTATTTGTCCATGCAGTTCAATTACGTTGTAAGCACTAATGTATCCGCCGTGCTGCTGTGGAAGCGGCTCGGTTTTTCCGTGATCGGCACGCTGCCGCGCGCCTATCGCCACCAGCAGCTCGGTTTTGTTGACGTGTATGTGATGTACAAGTTCCTGGCCGACCCCAACGATTGGCCGGAGCAATGATCGATACCGAACGACTGAATCTGCGTCCCCTCACTGTTGACGATGCGCCGTTCTACCTGCGCCTGGTGAATGAGCCATCCTTCCTTGAAAATATTGGCGACAAAGGCGTGCGCGACCTGGACGGCGCGCGCTCTGCGCTGCTGGCGGGCCCGATCGAGATGCAGGTGCGCCTTGGTTATTCCCTTTGGATGGTGACGCGCAAGGAAGATGGCGCCTGCATCGGCATGTGCGGCCTGATCAGGCGCGACACGCTTCCGGGTACCGATATAGGCTATGCCTACCTGCCGGAGTTTTGGGGAAGGGGGTATGCCTGGGAAGCGGCGTCCGCTGCGATGGCTTATGGCCGCGATATTGTCGGGCTGCCGTTCCTGCTCGGGATTGTATCTCCTGCCAATATTGCTTCATCTGCGCTGTTGAAAAAGCTCGGCATGCACTATGTCGAGCGGCTCGCGACGGAGAAAAACACGGATCTTTACCGTATTGAGTTCCCCCCGCGCCACAAGTAGGCGTAAGCCAACAGAGGTTTCTTGGCTTTTACTACCCAAAGGCGCATGATTTAGATTGCAGACCGAAACCAAGGCACACTTATTTTTGCCCTAGAGAAAATTTCGGCACGTGGTCTAACTACAAGGGATACAGATCATGAACTTTGGAAACCTCAAAATCGGGGTCCGCCTTGCAGCGCTGGGCGGCTTCTTCCTGCTGGCGCTGTTGACGGTCGGCTACCAGGGCTGGAGTGCGATTAACCTCATCAAGTCGAACAATGCCCAGAGCATGCAGCGCTCGGTCGATCTGACCCAGGCTGTCGATACTGCGCGCGGCGCCCAGGTTGAATTCAAGATTCAAGTTCAGGAGTGGAAAAACATCCTGGTGCGCGGCCATGATCCGGCCCAGCTGGAAAAATACTCGGCCGCTTTCGTCAAGAGCGGGCAAGCCACAAATGCCGAGTTGCAGAAACTGTCCGGCTTGTTTGCCAAGTTGAAGCTTGAAACCAATCTTGATGATGAAGCGATCAAGATGCACGAGGACTTGGGCAAGAACTATATGGCCGCGCTCAAACAGTTCGACACGGCCAACCCGGACAGCTACAAGATAGTCGACAAGGCCGTTGCCGGCATGGATCGTCCACCAACCAAGAAGATCGACGAGATCGTCGAGTTCATCGACACGCAGTCGAAGAAGAATGTGGCCGAAGCCACGGCTGCGGCGGAGGCGACCAGCCGTTCCGCCACCATCACGCTGCTCATCGTACTGGTCGTGACGACAGCCATCGGCGCCGCCATCGTGTGGTGGATCGTGAAGGGCATTACCGGTCCGCTCGACCAGGCTATCGAAATTGCGAAGACCGTGGCTGCCGGTGACCTGAGCCGCGAAGTGGAAGTGAAGACCACCGACGAGGTCGGCGAGCTGCTGGGCGCCTTGAAGCAGATGAGCGGCAACCTGGCCGAAATTGTGGGCCGTGTGCGCGTCGGTACGGAGACCATCGCCAGCGCTTCGAGCGAGGTGGCGACGGGCAGCATGGACTTGTCGTCGCGTACCGAACAGCAGGCCGCCTCGCTGGAGGAAACCGCTTCGTCGATGACGGAGCTGACCAGCACCGTTCGGCAAAACAATGAGAACGCGACCCAGGCGCGCAAGCTGGCCGACGAAGCGTCGAACGTCGCGGTGCGCGGCGGTGCCACCGTGTCCGAAGTGGTACAGACCATGGGCGCGATCAACGAGTCGTCGCGCAAGATTGTCGATATCATCGGCGTGATCGATGGCATCGCGTTCCAGACCAATATCCTGGCGCTGAATGCGGCGGTGGAAGCTGCGCGCGCAGGCGAACAGGGGCGCGGTTTTGCGGTGGTGGCAGGCGAGGTGCGCAACCTGGCGCATCGTTCCGCAGCCGCCGCGAAGGAAATCAAGGAATTGATCGGTAATTCGGTGGAGCGTGTGGAAGAGGGCAGCCGCCTGGTCGGCGAGGCCGGCGTGACCATGGAGGAAGTGGTCAACAGCGTGCGGCGTGTGACGTCGATCATTGGCGAGATTGCGATTGCAACCGGCGAGCAGCGCGACGGCATCGAGCAGATCAGCGATGCCATCGCCCAGATGGATTCGGTGACGCAGCAGAATGCGGCGCTGGTGGAGGAGGCCGCCGCCGCCGCCGAAGCCTTACAGCAGCAAGCCGCCAGCCTGACCGAGGCTGTTTCGGTGTTCAAGGTGCGCGATGCGATGGGCGGCGCGCGTCCGCGGCTGTCCGCAAGCCGCAGCCTGCAGACCTTACCGGCTTAAGGTTTTTTCCTGCCGAAGAACCAGGCCAGCGCGACGTGGACGCGACTGGCCCAGGACTGCTCATTATGGCGCCCGCCTTCATCGACCAGGAACAGCAGGTCGCGCCCTTCCCGGTAGCCTTTCTTCAGCAGGGCCTGGCGGAATGTTTCGCTGTCATCCAGGCCGTCATACACCGTTCCGCATCGATATAGAACCTCACCGGCATCCGTTTCGGTGGATGCTTGAGTGCGTCCTTGTTGTTCCACCAGAAGGAGCTGGAGAAGCCCCCAGCCATCGAGAATACCTGCGGGTAGCGCTGCGCAATGCCGATCGATGCAAGGCCGCCCAGGGATGATCCCATCACCGCTGTGTGCTGGCGGCCCGGCTTGGTGCGGTATTGCTTGTCGACCCAGGGCTTGACCGTCTTCGCCACGAAGTCGGCGTAGGCCTTGAGTTTTCCGCCGCCGTGTTTGGGATCGCAACAGGGTGTGTATTCGGCAACGCGGTCGCTGTTATTGTCGATGCCGACCACGATCACTTCATCCATTTCCCCGTCGCGCAGCAGGCGGTCGATCACCTCGTCGATATTCCATTCGGTACCGAAGCTGGCTGTTTTGGGATCGAACAGGTTCTGGCCGTCGTGCATGTAAAGCACGGGATAGCGGCGCTTGGTGTCGCTGCCGTAGCTTGGCGGCAGGTAGATGCGCAAAGTGCGCTCGTTGCCGAGCTGGGGGGATGTGAATTTTTCCACCAATTGCAGGGTGCCGTGGCGCGCGGGCTTCGGCGCCGCAGCGGCGGGGAGCAGGCGTGCGCCTTGCACCTTCGCTTCGTTACGGGCACCGCCGGCGCCGCCGGCATCGGCGTAAGCGGCATTGCTTTGCAGGCCGCTCATATTGTAGAACGGCTCCAGCTCGAGCCGGTAGCTTCCTTGTTTCAGCTGCGCGGTCAACGGTGTGGACCATGCCGGGCCGTTGCCGGGGGCATTGTGCGGCATCTGGATGATGCCCTCGGCCGCTACCGCTCCTTGCTGGTCGCGCAGGTGCAGCATGTACACGGCGTTGGTGACGCCGAGGTTGATCTGGTGGGCATGGTTGTCGTAGCGGAACTGGACGTAATAGCGGCCGTCTTTGGCAACGGTCACGCTGTCGATCGGACCGGCGTTGTTGTCCTCCGCCGCGGGACACAGGGCTTGCGAGTGATGGCTGCGCGTGCCGGTCGCCGGGTAGACGGTCTCCACCGCATAGCAGGACGACGCCAGCGGGGTGCTGTGATCGGTCCAGTCGCCAGCAGTGATATTGCTTGCGATGAGCTGCCCGTCGCGATAGATGTTATACCGGGCCTCACCCTGCAAGTTCGCGCCCGGCGCGATATGCAGTCTCGCGCCCGGATTCCCGGGCACGATTTGGACGACGGGTTCCGGCGGTGCAGTGGATGCCGTCTCGCCGCCGGCAAAGGTGATTTGCCTGCGTCCCGGCACCAGCGGCCCCATTTCCACCTCGACCAGGTTATCGTCCGCCAGCGCATTCCATGCGACGGGACCTTGGATGTCCTTGCCGTTCACCTTTGCGCCGGTCGGCAGGTAGTAGCCCTCCAGCGCCACGGCAGGAGGAAGCTTGATCTTGATGCGCAGCCGCTTGCCATGCAGGGCGAGCCCGGAAAGTTCCACCTGTTCGCTGCCCGTGAACCATTCGCGGCGCAGGCGGGACGTGATGAATGGATTGATGTTCAGGCGTTCCGAGTCCACGGTGACGCCGAACGCCTGCTGTACCACCATTCCCAGGAAAGCCCCGACAGACCAAAGCTGGCGCCGGGAATTGATGGCCGGTGCGGACGGATCGCCGCCTTGCCATTCCATGTTCTCCATGTTCGACAGTTTCAGCGCCGCGCCTTGCAGCAGGCTGGCGTAGGCAGCATCCGCCACGGCTACGTTGCCGTATTGGGCCGCAGCGCGCAGGCCGTAGGCGCTCACAAAGGGCCACAAGGCGCGATTGTGGTACGCCGGGACACCTGGCTGCTGCGGCCAGATCACCGGAGCCCCCAGCGGTCCATGCGGATAGCGGGCCAGGATCGATTGCGCCTGTTCGGCATCCGCCACGCCTGTGATGATGGCGAGCGACTCGCCAAGCCAGTCGAACTTGTGCAGGGGCGCACCGTCGAAATGGCCTGCGGTCAGGCTGCTGTACATGCCGGCGTCCTTGAGCCACAGGCGGTCATTGATGGCAATCTTCAGGTCCGCCGCCCAGAGGACGTAGCGCCGCACATCGTCGTTATCGCCGGCTTCCAGTGCAAGTTCCGCAGCCAATGTCAGGGCTTTGTAATGTGCGACATTGGTCGACAGAGACTGCGACGTGGCCATGCTGGAAAGGTCGTTCGAAATCCAGGCCGCATACGATTGCTCGCGCCAGTCGAGGAAGGACTGCTCTCCGTTGTACAGACCGCTCGCCGGATCGTAGGCGGCAATGCGGTCGTTCTCAATGGTATTGCGCAGGGCATGCAGCGCGGTCGCCGCAAATTGCGCGCGTTCTTCCGGCGGCAGGGATTTGAGCACCTGTTCGGCACCGAAGGCCCAGCTGACGCGGTCGGTGCTGACAGGCCAACTGCCGCCGCTGCCGGTATCCTGCACGATCTGCAGGCCGTCTTCGCTGCCTGCCGCCAGCGCCGGCTTCGCGCCGCGATAGCCGGAGAGCTTGAACTGCAGCGAGTTGCGAGTGCGTTGCGGGTCAAGCATCGCCAGGCCAAGACTAGCTGCGTAGGACAGGTCGCGTGTCCACACGTAATGCCATTTCTCCCCGGTTTCGAAGCACAAGCATGCAATCGGCTGGCCAGCGTTATAGCTGCCGTCGCGGATCGCCTGTACGGAATCCTGTTTCATTTCCGTAATTGCCAGCGCAAACAGGGCGTCGAAGGCCAGGTTGCCGCTGCGGACCTTGGGCTGGCCTGGCTGTTCGGCATAGGTGATCGACTGTGGCGCATTGTCGCGCAGCGGCATGGTGGTGGACTGCGTGTAGCTGCGCAGGTCCGCTTGCGTATCAGGCGTGGCGAAGCGCGCCTTGTAGGCGCCAAAAGGCAGCTCGAAACTGGTATCGGCCAGTGCTGGTGCGCACGCCACCGCACCCGCGATGGCTGCGGCAATAGCGCGCCGCATCATTGGACCTCCATCACGAGCACGCTGCGGGCAGGCAGGGTGAATTTCCCATCGAGCGGCATGCTGCGGCCGGTGATGACGTCGGTGCCGGTTTTCGCGCCAGCCAGCATTTCGCGGAAGCGGTCGGCGTCCAGTGTGATGTCTCTGGCATTCTTGTTTAGCGCCACCATGATTTTTTGTGTGCCATCGTAACGGAAGTAGACATAGGTATCCTGTTCCGGACCGAACTGCATCATTTTGCCATGCTGGACCGCGCTGGATGTCTTGCGCCAGTTGGCGAGCTTCTTCACGAAAACCTGCATCCCGCGCTGTTCCGCGCTCAGGCCTTCGCCGGTGAATGCGTTTACCTTGTCGCCGGCCCAGCCGCCCGGCATATCGTGGCGGTAGGACGGATCGTCGCGGCCCTTCACCGTGCTTGGCATCAGGACCTCCGTCCCGTAGTAGAACTGCGGAATGCGCGGCACGGTCATCGTAAAGGCCAGCGCCATGCGCAACAGGGCGGGGTCGCTGTTCACCATGCTGAAGCTGCGCGCCAGGTCGTGGTTTCCTTCGAACAGGACCAGGTTGGAAGGATTCGGATAGAGGTAATCCTGCGCCAGTGTTTCGTAGACGTCGTAAAGGCGGTAAGTGCCGTCTGTGTCGCCCAGCGCCTTGCGCAGCACGTCGTTCAGGGGGAAGTCCATCATGCTTGGTGCGTTGAGCGCCTGCCAGCGGGCCACGATGGGAATCCGCGTGCTCCATTCCTCGCCGACCATATTCAGGTTCGGGTATTCCGCCAGCAGGCGTTTCGACCATTCGGTCAGGAAGGCCGATTCGGAGTAGCCGTAAGTATCCACGCGCAGGCCCGACAGGCCCGCATACTCGATCCACCAGATATTGTTCTGGATAAGATAGTTGGCCACGTAGGGATTGCCCTGGTTCATATCCGGCATCTGCGGTCCGAACCAGCCCTGGGTAAAGTTGCGCGCGTCTTCCTTGCTGCCGTACGGGTCGGTGTTGGCGACACGGTGGTGGGCGGTCGGCGTGTACTTGCCGTCGTAGCTGAGCCAGTCCGGCATCGGCATATCCTTCATCCACCAGTGGCGGCTGCCGATGTGGCTCAGCACCACGTCCTGGATCACGCCAATGCCGCGCGAGCGCGCCTGCGCCACGAAGGCTTTGTAGTCCTCGTTGCTGCCATAGCGCGCGTCGATCTTGTAATGGTTGGTGGCCGCGTAGCCATGGTAGGAGTGGATATCCTGGTTGTTCTCCACCAGTGGCGTCGGCCAAATCTGAGTGAATCCCATCTCTTTCACATAGTCGAGGTGTGCGGCCATGCCGGCCAGGTCGCCGCCGTGGCGGCCGTTGCCGTCGGCCCGATTGGCCTGGTCCGGCATGCCGGCCACGCTGTCGTTGGCAGTGTCGCCGTTGGCGAAGCGGTCCGGCATGACCTGGTAGATGGCGTCGGCACTGGTGAATCCCTGGCGCTGCGCGGAACCGGGGGCGCGCGCCAGGAGCTGGTAGCTATATAGAAGGGCGGCTTTGCCCGGCGCTGAAAAACGGATATCGAAGCGCCCTGGGGCAACGCCGGGCGCCAGTATCAGGTCGATGAACATGTAATTGCGGTTGGCGACCCGGCTGACGCTGCCGATCCGCACGCCCGGGTAGTCGATGGCCGGTTCCAGCTCCGCCACGTTCGTCGCATGCACCATCAGCTGCAGTTTGGGGCTGTGCATGCCGGCCCACCAGAATGGCGGCTCCATATGCCGGACCGTGGCGGGGGCGGCGGCTGCCCCTTGCAGTAAAGCAATACCCAGCAGGGCGGCGAATGCGGTCTTCTTCATCGGGTCTCCCGTTCGAATAACTTATGGGCCCGACAATACACTTAATTTTCGTGTAGTTCCACTACACATCGGTATGCGCAGAGTTGTAGCCGAAATACAACGTGCTTGCCAAAAATCCCAGAGGGAGCCCGCCAATAGAGG
The DNA here is from genome assembly GCF_000425385.1 of Pseudoduganella violaceinigra DSM 15887. Taxonomy (GTDB): domain Bacteria; phylum Pseudomonadota; class Gammaproteobacteria; order Burkholderiales; family Burkholderiaceae_D; genus Rugamonas; species Rugamonas violaceinigra. The sequence continues at coordinate 65,954 of NZ_AUDI01000012.1, forward strand.
CAGAAATACACGGCTGTGATGATGGTCATTCATTGACATCAAATCTAGTTTTAGTACAGAATCCGGCTCAGAGCGTCCGTAAGAGCGTTCGATTTCCAAGGATTCCCGTGTAGTCGAAATAAACCGGTCTGGGCAGGTTGCGGGAAAAAATGTTTAATAAGTGAGGGGACTTTGATGACTATCTTCGCCACCAAGCGAGGCAATACCGCTTTCCGACTGAGCCCGGTTGCGGCCGGCTGTGCTGTTTTCGTATCCGCAATTGCAGGTTCCGCCTACGCGCAGACCGCGGCCACCGGCCAGGCAGCTGAAGCGCCAATGCAATCCGTGACCGTGTCGGGTATCCGCCGCGGGATTGAGGACGCAATCTCGGTAAAGAAAAACGCGACTTCCATCGTCGAGGCCATCTCTTCGGAAGACATCGGCAAGCTGCCGGATAGCTCCATCGCCGAATCCATCGCCCGTCTGCCAGGCCTGGCCGCCCAGCGCGTTGCCGGCCGCGCCCAGAACATTTCCGTACGTGGTCTGTCGCCGGACTTCGCCACCACCTTGCTGAATGGCCGCGAGCAGGTCTCGACCGGTGACAACCGCAGCGTCGAATTCGACCAGTATCCGTCTGAGCTGATCAGCGCAGTGACCATTTACAAGACCCCTGACGCCGGCATGGTCGGCCAGGGCTTGTCCGGTACCCTCGACCTGCAAGCCGTGCGTCCCTTGGCCTTCGGCGCGCGCACCGTGTCCATGAACGCCCGCATGGAAAAGAACTCGATGGGCCGGATCGCCGATACCAGCTCGCGCGGCGGCCGCTTCAGCTTCAGCTACATCGACCAGTTCGCGGACCGCACCATCGGTGTGGCGCTGGGCTTTGCCCACCTGGATTCCCCGGTCCTGGACCAGGAGACCGGCCTGTACGAGCCATGGAAGAACGAGTCCCGTCCAGGCGTGCCTGCCGGTACCAACGTCACCGACGGCATCAAGTCCCTGGCACGCAGCGGCTACAACAAGCGCGACGGCCTGATGGGCGTGCTGCAGTACCGTCCGAACAAGAGCTTCACCTCGATGATCGACGTGTATGCGTCGCGCTTCAAGCATGAAGACACCGCCAACCAGTTCGAAGTACACGTCGGCGGCTACAACGGCGGCTTCACGCCGGGCCTGAACTTCCAGAATGTCACCACCGACAACGGCGCCTTCGCGACCGGCACCGCAACCGGTGTGTATCCGCTGGTGCGCGGCATGTACGACAAGCGCAAGGACGATATCCGCGCTATCGGCTGGAACAATGAATGGAAGCTGAGTGGCTGGTCCCTGGTGGCCGATATCAGCCGTTCCACCGCCAAGCGCGATGAAACGAACCTGGAAAACAACCTGCAGATCAGCGACGCCGCCGGCAACCCATATCTGGATTCCGTCGCCCTGGCACTGCGCACCGGCGGTTTCCCGACCATGGATCCGGGCCGCAACTACAGCGACCCTTCCAGCCTGTATGTGCGCAAGACCATCTACGGTTCGGGCTACGGCAAGACCCCGCATGTGGAAGATACGCTGAACGGCTATAAGCTGGCGGCCAATATCCAGTCATCCGGCGCGGTGGAAAAGTACTTCTCGAGTTTCGATATCGGCGTCCATTACTCCGACCGCAGCAAGGACAAGCGCCAGCCTGAAGGCGATATTCTGCTGAATGGCGCACCGACCACCATTTCCTCCGACCTGATGTACGCGCCGGTCGACCTGGGCTTTGCCGGCGTGGGTACCATCCCTGCCTGGAACGTTCCAGGCGTCGTGTCCAAGTACATGACCTTCGCTCCGGTAGACAACAAGAACTATCTGATCTCGAAGGCCTGGACCGTCAACGAGAAGATCACCACGTCCTTCGCCAAGGCCAATATCGAACACGAGCTGGGCGACGTCAGCCTGCGCGGCAACTTCGGCGTGCAGGTCCAGCACACGGATCAATCGTCCGACGCCAAATACTGGGACGGCACCGCCCCGGTCGGCCAGGAAGTCAAGGCTGTCCACGACGGCAAGACCTACACGGACGTGCTGCCTAGCCTGAACCTGGCTTTCCAGCTGCCGAACGATCATACCGTGCGTATGGCATTGGCCAAGCAGATCGCCCGTCCGCGTGTCGACCAGCTGCGCTCCGCGCTGGACTTCAACGTCAGCACCAACACCTTCAAACCGGGCGGCGAAGGCGGCAATGCCCAGCTGGATCCATGGCGCGCCAAGGCGTTCGACCTGTCGTATGAAAAATACTTCGGCAAGAAAGCCTATGCGGCGGTGGCGTTCTTCTACAAGAAGCTGGACACCTACATCTTCACCCAGACCATGGAGCACGACTTCTCGGCGCAGATTCCTGGCACCAATGCGATCACGCCGATCGGTAACTACAAGGCTCCGTACAACGGCCATGGCGGCATCATGAAGGGCCTGGAGCTGACCGCTTCGCTGCCCCTGAACATGCTGACCCCAGCTCTGGACGGCTTCGGCATGAGCGGCAGCTACTCGTACACCGACAGCGCCATCACCATCGAAGATCCGAACGCGAGCCTGGGCAAGAACATCATGCTGCCAGGCCTGTCGAAGAACACCAGCAATCTGACCGTGTACTACGAGAAGAACGGCTTCGAGACCCGTCTGAGCCAGCGCAAGCGTTCTGACTTCGTGGGAGAGATCGGCAACTTCGCCGGCGAGCGTTCGCTGCGCTACGTGGTGGGCGAGAACATCCTCGACTTCCAGATCGGCTACAGCTTCAGCGAAGGCATGTTCAAGGGCCTGGGCCTGGTGCTCCAGGTGAACAATCTGCGCAACGCCGCCTACGAAACCTACAACGGCAACCGCAACCAGCAACTGGAATACCAGAAGTATGGCCGTACTGTCCTGCTGGGCGCGAACTACAAGTTCTAAGCATCCAGCTGTAAAAAAAATCGGGGGCCGCGGCCCCCGATTTTTGTATTTACTTGGCTTTCGCGGCCAACTGCTTGTTTTGCTCGTCCAGCCAGACTTTCAGCGGGGCGAAGTAATCCAGCAGGGCCTGGCCGTCGATGCGATCTTCGCCGGTGGCGGCCTTCAGCTCTTCAGGCCATGGCTTGGACGTACCCATCTCCAGCATGGACCACAGCTTCTTGCCGGCCTTCTCGCTGCCGTAGATCGAGCATTGGTGCAACGGGCCGGTGTAGCCGGCTTCCTTGCACAGGGCGCGATGGAACTGGAACTGCAGCAGGTGGGCCAGGAAGTAGCGCGCATACGGCACGTCGGCGGCCACGTGGTACTTGGCGCCGGCATCGAAGCCGTCAGGCTGCATCGGCAGCGGGCGCTTCACGCCCATGTACTGCTCGCGCAGCTGCCACCAGCTCTTGTCGTAGTCGGCAGGCTTGGTCTTGCCGCTGTAGACGTCCCAGCGCCATTTGTCCACGGAGTAGCCGAACGGCAGGAAAGCCACCTTGGCCAGCGCGCGCTTCAGCAGCACGCCGATGTCGGCGTTCGGATCCGGGTTCTCGTTCATCAGGCCGACCTTCTTCAGGTAGCTCGGGGTGATGGACAGGGCAATGGTGTCGCCGATTGCTTCGTGGAAGCCGTCGTTGGCGCCGTTGCGGAACAGGTTGGACTGGTTCTTGTAAGCCAGGTCGTAGTAAATGTGGCCCAGCTCATGGTGGATGACGGCGAATTCTTCTTCGGTCGGGCGGATGCACATCTTGATGCGCACATCGTCCTTGCCGTCCATCTGCCATGCGGAAGCGTGGCAAACCACGTCGCGGTCGCGCGGTTTTTCCAGCAGCGAGCGCTGGTAGAAGGTTTCAGGCAGCTTTGGCATGCCGAGCGAGGTGTAGAAACGCTCGCCGTACTGCACCATTTCCTTGGCGCTGGTTTTGCGCTCTTCCAGCACATTACTCAAGTCGAATTTGGAAGCGCCGGTGGCAGGCATCAGCAGCGGGTAGATATTTTCCCAGCTCTGGCTCCACATATTGCCGAACAGGTGGGCCGGGATCGGGCCTTCCAGCGGTACCACGTCCGGGCCGTAGGCTTCGCGCAGCTTGTAGCGCGCGTAGGTGTGCAGGGAATCGTACAGCGGCTTCACTTGCTGCCAGGTGCGTTCCATCTCGGCCGAGAACTGGTCCGGCGTCATGTCGTAGCCCGAACGCCACAGGGCGCCGGTGTCGGCATAACCCATTTCGCGCGCGCCCTTGTTGGACAGTTCGACGTAGTCGCTGTACAGCTTCTTGTAGGAAGGCGACTGCATATGCCAGCCGTTCCACGCGTCCAGCAGGACTTTCGGATCGCGGCTGGTGGCCAGGGTCTTTTCCAGATCGCCCAGGGCCATGCACTGGCGACCGTCGGTCGGGCAGTACTTGGCTTTGCCGTAGGCGCCATTCAGCTTGGCGTTGCCGTCGGCGTAAGCCTGGCGTTCCTTCGGATCCGGCAGCATCAGCGTCAGCTGCAGCAGTTTGATCTTGCGCGCTTCATCGTCGCTCAGTTTGACGCCGTTGAAACGGCGTGCTTCCAGCGCCGCCTGGCCGGCCGCATCCAGCTGCAGCTCGCCGAAATAGGCGGTCAGCGCTTCGGTGTCGTCGGTGATGAAGTTCTGCGCTACCCACGAAGCCTTATTGGCGTCGTCGCTCAGCTTGTCGAACTTTTCTTCGGTCTGCGCGATGAACTTCCTGGCCTCGGCCGGGGTGCCCTTGCCTTTTTTCGGGGCTGGAGCGGCATGGGCGAAGCCCGCTGCCAAGGCCAGTCCCAGTGCCAGAACCAGTGGCTTTTTCATAGTCGTTTTAATCAATTCAATCTCCTCTCTGATAAAACTGCCCGCTAATATAACACCCCATGAAACTCATTAAAATTGCAATCCTGGCCCTTGCCAGCCAGGCCGCCATGGCGCAGAACGCGGAGCGCCATTTCCTCTCTGCCGTACGCAATGGCAATGCCTTCGAAATCGGCACAAGCGACGGCAAATACATCATCCGGCCGTATTCGGCGGCCGTGGTGGAGACCACTTTCATTCCGAACGGCGAAAGCGCCGATCCGGTGTCCCATGCGGTAGTGCTGCCGCCTGCCGATGTGGCCAGCACGCTGCGGGAAGAGGGCGCGATGCTGGAGTTTGCCACCGCGGGTATCGCGGTGCGCGTGGAGAAGCAGCCATTCCGCATCAGCTATGTCTACAAAGGCCAGCCGCTGCTGGCCGAGAAGCGGGGCTACCGCCGCGATGGCACGATGGAAGCGATCGAATTCGCACTGGACGGCGATGAGGCGCTGTACGGCGCGGGCGCCCGCGCCACCGGCATGAACCGCCGCGGCAACCGCTTCCAGCTCTACAACCGGGCCCACTATGGCTACGAGGCCCGTTCGCAGCTGCTGAATTTCACGATCCCGATGGCGCTGTCGTCGAAAAAATACGCGATACACTTCGATAATCCACAGACCGGCTACCTTGATTTCGACAGCAAAAAGGACGGCACGCTGTCTTATGAAACCATAGGCGGTCGCAAGACCTATCAAGTGATCGCCGGCGCGCGGTGGGAAGACGTGCTGGCCAACTACACCAGCCTGACGGGCCGCCAGCCGTTGCCGCCGCGCTGGGCTTTCGGCAATTTCGCCAGCCGTTTCGGCTACCACACCGAAGCTGAAACCAGGGCCGTGGTCGACAAATTCATCGCCGACAAGATCCCGCTCGACGCCGTGGTACTGGACTTGTACTGGTTCGGCAAGACCGTCAAAGGCACCATGGGCAACCTGGCCTGGGACAAGGACAGCTTCCCGAACCCGACAGGCATGATGGCCGACCTGGCGGCAAAGGGCGTGAAAACCGTCGTTATCACCGAGCCCTTCGTGCTGACCACCTCCAAGCGCTGGCAGGAAGCGGTGGACAAGAAGGTGCTGGCCACCGACACCGCAGGCGCGCCCTTCAAGTATGACTTCTACTTTGGCAACACCGGCCTAGTTGACTTATACCGCCCTGAAGGACGCGAGTGGTTCTGGAATATTTACAAGGAACTGAAGGCGGGCGGCGTGGCCGGATGGTGGGGCGACCTGGGCGAGCCGGAAGTGCATCCGTCCGCGCTGCGCCATGGCGGCAGTGGGGAGCTGGGCGCGGACCAGGTTCACAACATCTACGGCCACGACTGGGCGCGCCTGATCGCGGAAGGGTACAGGAAAGACTTCCCGAACGAGCGGCCCTTCATCCTGATGCGCGCCGGCTATTCCGGTTCGCAGCGCTTCGGCATGATCCCCTGGTCGGGCGATGTGCAGCGCAGCTGGGGTGGCCTGCAGTCGCAAATGGAGATCGCGCTGCAGATGGGTATGCAGGGCCTGGCCTATATGCACTCCGACTTGGGCGGTTTCGCCTCGCCGATGCAGGATGACGAGCTGTATGTGCGCTGGCTGCAATACGGCGTGTTCCAGCCGGTGTTCCGCCCGCACGCGCAGGAAGAAGTGGCGGCCGAGCCGGTGTTCCGTGCCGAACGCACCAAGTCGCTGGCGCGCGAAGCGATCCGGCTGCGCTACGCCATGCTGCCGTATAACTACAGCGCGGCCTTCGAGAACAGCCAGACCGGCCTGCCGCTGATGCGCCCCATCATGTTCGAGGGCGGCGACAACGGCGTGGCCTCGACCTACCTGTGGGGCCGCGACTTCCTGGTCGCCCCGGTCACCGAACCTGGCGCGCAGCGCAAGGAAGTGAATTTCCCGGCATCGGCCAAGGTTTGGTTCGACTTCTACACTGGTGCCGCGCACAAGGGTGGCATCAACGAGGTGGTGCCGGTGGCGGTCGAGCATATTCCGGTGTTCGTGCGCGCTGGCGCATTCGTCCCGCTGGCGAATGTGGTGCAGACCACGCGCGACTACAGTACCAGGCAGGTGGAACTGAACTACTACTACGACGCCAGCGCCGGGGCGACCAGCGGCAAGCTGTATGACGACGACGGCGCCACAGCCAACGCCTACGAGCAGGGCAAATACGAAATCGCCCGCTTCGAGGGTGACGCGTCGGCTTCAGGTTTCGGCATCGGTATCGAAACCGAGGTTGGCAAATCCTGGCAGGCCATTTCCCGCGCCTACACCCTGAAAGTTCACAACGTGGCGCGCCGCCCGCGCAGCGTCGAGCTCGATGACAAGCCGGTAGATTCCCGTTGGGATGCCCGCAGCCGCACATTGCAGCTGATTTTGCCGGCGCGTAGTGCAATGAAGGTAAAACTGAGGGTAACTTTGTAGCATGACTACAAATTGAGCCGAAAACACGCGGTTTACGGGCTGTATATGCGTTGACAGCCCTAAACTGCCATGTTATTTTGCTACAAATTATTCGGGGACAGTAGATGCACTCCATCATCAGCAAACCGCGGCTGACCTTCTGGCAGCTGTGGAATATGAGCTTCGGCTTCTTCGGCATCCAGTTTGGCTTCGCGCTGCAGAACACCAATACCAGCCGCATTTTCTCCACTCTCGGCGCCACTCCCGACGAACTGCCGCTGTTCTGGCTCGCCGCGCCGGTCACCGGCCTGCTGGTGCAACCGATTATCGGCTACCTCTCCGACAATACCTGGCACCCGAAATGGGGCCGCCGCCGCCCATTCTTCTTCATTGGCGCGCTGCTGGCGAGTATTGCACTGATCCTGATGCCGAATTCCACCGCGCTGTGGATGGCCATCCTCGTGCTGTGGCTGATGGACGCATCGATCAATATTTCGATGGAACCGTTCCGCGCCTTCGTCGGCGACAAGCTGGACGAATCGCAGCAGACATCTGGCTTTGCGATGCAGACTTTCTTCATCGGCCTTGGCGGCGTGATTGCCTCGCTGCTGCCGACCATCTTCACCGACTACCTGCACGTCAGTAATGAGGTCGTCAACGGCGCCATTCCTGACTCGGTACGCTACTCCTTCTACGCGGGCGCCGCCGCCTACTTCTTCGCCGTGCTGTGGACCGTGCTGAGCGCCGACGAACTGCCGCCGGAAGATGTCGAGAAATTCCGCATGGAGCGCGCGCAGCGCCGCGGCATGCTGTCGTCGCTGAAGGAAGTGTTCGGCGGCTTCGTGCACATGCCGAAAACCATGGTGCAGCTGGCCGTGGTGCAGTTCTTCAGCTGGTTCGCGCTGATGGGCATGTGGGTCTTCACTACGCCTGCGGTGGCGGAAAACGTGTTCGGCACCACCAATGCGCAAACCGCCGTCTTCCAGGAAGCCGGCAACTGGGTCGGCAAGCTGTTCGCTTTGTACGGCGGTGTTTCCGCCCTGGTTGCCTTTGTCCTGCCAAAACTGGCCCACATCACCAGCCGCAAATTCGTGCACATGCTGTCCCTGGTGATTGGCGGCGCGAGCCTGGTCAGCATCGCCTTCATTCACGACAAGAATATGCTGATGCTGCCGATGATCGGCGTCGGCATTGCGTGGGCCAGCATCCTGACCATGCCGTACGCGATCCTGGCAGGCGCGCTGCCTGCCAAGCGCATGGGCTATTTCATGGGCGTGTTCAATTATTTCGTCGTGCTGCCGCAAATCGTCGCCAACCTGGTGCTCGGCCCGGTCATCAAAAACCTGTTCCATGGCCATTCGGTCAACGTGCTGGTATTGGGCGGCGTATCGATGGTGGTCGGCGGCATTGTCACCCTGATCGTCAGCGATTCAGCCAAGAAAGAGGCCTGAGCCTTCCTGCGGCGCGCACCGATCGCGCTATTCGCGGTACAACGGTGAAAGTCGGGGTCAGCTCTGGCAATCGGACATGGCGCGCAGCGCCCTGTCCGATTGCCAGAGCTGACCCCGACTTTCACCCCAGAAGGAGCGAATATGGCAATCCATACGGTAGCAACTTCCCCCATTCCAGGGCAGCGCCCGGGGACCTCGGGACTGCGCAAGAAAGTCGCGGTTTTCCAGCAGCCCCACTATCTCGAAAATTTTGTGCAGGGCGTGTTTGACACGCTCGGCGAAGCCGCCGGCAAAACGCTGGTGCTGGGCGGCGACGGCCGCTATCACAATCGCGCCGCGATCCAGGTGATTCTGAAGATGGCCGCCGCGCATGGTTTCGCGCGGGTGCTGCTGGGGCAAGGCGGTATTCTGTCCACCCCTGCCGCGAGCTGTGTGATCCGCAAACATGGGGCGATGGGCGGTATCATTCTTTCCGCCAGTCACAACCCCGGCGGCCCGGACGGGGACTTCGGCATCAAGTACAACGCCGAAAACGGCGGTCCCGCCCCGGAGGCGCTGACCGAATCGATCTATGCGCGTACGCTGGCGCTGGAACAATATCGCATCAGCGACGCACCGGACATTGATGTCGACGCTGCTGGCGCGCGCTTGACGATCGAGGGCATGACGGTGGCGGTGATCGATCCTGTCGCCGATTACGCCGAGTTGATGGCGCAGTTGTTCGACTTCGATGCCATCCGCCGCTTGTTCGCAGGCGGCTTCACCATGCGTTTCGACGCCATGAACGCGGTCTCAGGGCCGTATGCGCAAGCCATCCTCGAAGGCATGCTGGGAGCGCCTGCCGGTACGGTCATCAATGGCACGCCGCTGGAGGATTTTGGCGGCCTGCATCCCGATCCCAATCCATCCAACGCGGAAGAGCTGATCGATATCATGTGCGCCAATGCCGCGCCCGACTTTGGCGCGGCGTCGGACGGCGATGCCGACCGCAATATGATCGTGGGCCGCAATTTCGTGGTCACGCCATCCGACAGCCTGGCTGTGCTGGCGGCCAACGCCACGGTGGCGCCAGGCTATTCTGACGGCCTGGCAGGCATCGCCCGCTCCATGCCGACTTCGCGCGCCGCCGACCGGGTCGCAGCGGAATTGGGCGTGCCGTGCTACGAGACGCCCACCGGCTGGAAGTACTTTGGCACGCTGCTCGATGCGGGCAAGGCGACTTTATGCGGTGAAGAGAGCTACGGCACCGGCTCGCGCCACATCCGTGAAAAGGACGGGCTGTGGGCCGTGCTGTTCTGGCTTAATCTGCTGGCGGTGCGCGGTACGTCGGTCAAGGAAATCGTCACCGGACATTGGCGGCGATTCGGACGCCATTATTACTCCCGCCACGATTATGAAGCTTTCGCAGCCGACGACGCGCAGTTGCTGATGCAGGATTTGCGCATCAAGCTGACCAATCTGCCAGGACAGAAGCTGAACCATTACGAAGTGCGCTCCGCCGACGATTTCGAATATTCGGATCCAGTGGATGGCTCGCACGCGAGCAAGCAAGGCATCCGCATCATGATGACGGATGGCTCGCGCATCGTGTATCGCCTGTCCGGCACTGGCACGGAGGGCGCGACCCTGCGCGTTTATCTGGAACGATATGAAGCCGATCCCGCGCAGCACGATATCCCGACGCAGCAGGCCCTGGCCGGCCTGATTGCCATTGCAGACAGCGTGGCCAGCATCGCCATGCATACTGGCCGCAGTAATCCATCTGTTATTACATAGGAAAAGCCGAATGAAACTGTCATCCATCGCATTGTCCTTGTTGTTTTCCGCTGGCGCACACAGTGCATTCGCCGCGCCGCCGAAGCCGTTCCTCTGGGAGAATGCGACCGTTTACTTCCTGGTGACCGACCGTTTCGCGAACGGCGACAAGAGCAATGATCTCGCTTATGGCCGCAAGGCCGATGCCGCGCCGCTGCGTGGCTTCATGGGTGGCGACTTCAAGGGACTGACAGCGAAAATCAAGTCCGGCTATTTCGACGACTTGGGCGTGGATGTGATCTGGACAACGCCTCCGGTAGAACAAGTCCATGCCGGGACCGACGAGGGCACAGGAAAATCCTACGGTTTCCACGGCTACTGGGCGCGCGATTTTACGGCGATGGACGCCAATCTCGGCACGGAAAAGGACTTCCGTGATTTCGTCGAAGCAGCTCATGCGCGCGGCATACGCGTGCTGCTGGATGTGGTGATGAATCACACCGGGCCGGTGACGGTTGCCGATCCGGCTTGGCCGGAAGGCTGGGTGCGTACGGAGCCGCAATGCTCGTATAAGGATGTGGCGACCACCGTGAGCTGCACGCTGGTGAAGAACCTGCCCGATTTCCGTACCGAGAGCGATGCGCCGGTTGAATTGCCGGAGGCGCTGGCAGCCAAGTGGAAGTCCGAAGGGCGGTACGAACGCGAGACGAAGGAGCTGGACGATTTCTTCGCGCGCACCGGCTATCCGCGCGCACCGCGCTACTACCTGATGAAGTGGCATGCGGACTGGGTGCGCAAGTTCGGCATCGACGGCTTCCGCGCCGATACGGCCAAGCATGTCGAGCCGGGCGTATGGGCGGAATTGCGCAAGGTGGCGCTGGCGGCGCACGATGAATGGAAAAGCCTGAATCCGAAGCAGGTGCTGGGCGATGGCCGCTTTTTCATGGTGGGGGAGGTGTACAACTACAACATCGCGCACGGCCTGGACTTCGACATGGGGGGCGGCGCGAAAGCGAATTTCTACGCCAACGGCTTTGATGGCTTGATCAACTTCGGCATGGTGCACGATGCGAAGGGTGATTACGAGTCCCTGTTCGGCAAGTATGCGACGCAGCTGGCGGGGCCGCTGAAAGGGTACACGGTCATGAACTACATGGATTCTCACGATGACGGCAATCCATTCGATCCCGCCCGACAGAAGCCTTTCGAGACCGCGAACAAGCTGCTTCTTGCGCCGGGCGCAGCGCAGATTTACTACGGCGACGAGATTTCACGGCGCCTTGACGTGGCCGACGCGAAGGGCGATGCGAAGCTGCGCTCGTTCATGAATTGGGGCGACTTGAAGGCGAACGCAAAAATACGGGCGCATTGGGCGAAGCTTGGAAAATTCCGTCAACAGCATCCGGCGATCGGTGCTGGCGAGCATAAGAAACTGGCGGACGCACCATACACCTTCAGCCGCGTGCGTGGCGACGATAAGGTTGTCGTCGCGCTGGACGTGAAGACCGTGCAGCCAGTCGATATTGCCGTCGGCGGCGTATTCGCCGATGGCGCAAAAGTGAGGGATGCCTATTCGGGCCTTTCATATACCGTGAAAAACGGTGCTGTCCATACCAACGGTAAGAACGCTACTATTTTGCTGGCACAGTAAGACCGCCTGCAGCGCAAGCGATCGACTAAGCTTGGGGGTACGTAGTTGGCAAGCCTACGTACCGGCAAGTCATTCGCCGTTGGAGAGTGAAGGCTGTTTCATTGTTTGAGAATCGCTTCGTAGACTGCAAGGTCAGCTTGCGAAAAGCAGCAGAAGATGACTTCTTGAATGCCTGGGAATTGCTCGACAGCTGTGCGCACTGTCGATACGGCCAGATTGGCGGCCAACTCGATCGGGTAGCCATAGATGCCCGTACTGATGCTGGGGAATGCCAGCGAGACGGAACCGTGCTTTGCTGCTAACTCGACGCTGCTGCGATAGCAGGCCGTCAAGAGCTCCGGCTCACCATTTGTGCCGCCGCGCCAAACCGGTCCGACAGTATGGATGATGTGCTTGGCCGGCAGCCGGTAGCCCTTCGTCAATTTTGCCTGGCCAGTCTTGCAGCCACCGAGGAGTCGACATTCGTGGACTAGGTCTGGCCCCGCAGCGCGATGGATTGCGCCGTCAACGCCGCCTCCACCCAATAGCGAAGAGTTGGCTGCATTGACGATTGCATCGACCGGCATTTTAGTGATGTCGCCTTGAATTGCGCGGAGTATAGTTGACATGGTTGGACGGCCCTGGCCGTAAAGATTATTCGACGAATACTATTGCCGTCCTCGCTGGAATGGTGAAGCTGCCTTTTATTGCATCGTAGCGCGCTTCCATCGCGCGCTTGTCGCCGGCCTGCGCCGCAGCCTGCACCGGATGCAGGCGATATGCTTTTCCGGCCTCGCCGGGGGAAGTAATCGTTTGCTCCGCCTTATCGACGTTGATGAAGTACGCCACGGTGCGGAACCCCGCGCCCTCATAGCCTGAACCATCCAGCCTCGCCGCCACGACGCTTGCTACCTGGCCCGGCCCGGTATTGAGGAAATGCAGGCGCTGCCGGATGTCCTGGGCCGTCCGCATGCGGAAAAGCGTGCTGCTTGCGCGAATGCGCAGCAAATCGCGGAAGGTATCGCGCGCAAAAGCGATATCGACGGGCGTCGGCTTCAGCGCGGCATTGGCAAGCAAAGGCTGGATCAGGGCGTAGTCCTTGCCGTTGTCGGCTGCCGGTGGCAGGCCGGAGCCGAAGTAATTGGTCTGGTAGGTCCAGTCGATACGGTTGAACCAGTCGCCCGATTCAAAGCTGTTGCGGTCCATCGACTTGGAGCGCAGGATATCAAAGCCCGCATGATAGTAGGCTACTCCCTGCGAGAATGCGTTGATCGCCGCCGCCAGCATCTGCACGCGTGCCCGGTCGGCGCTGGTGGTTGCCAGCGGCAGCTTGAAGGCGTCGATGTCGTACAGCGTCTGGTTATCGTGGTTCTCCACATAGTTGACCACTTCGCCCGGCTGGCTCGCGTAGCCGGCGGGCTGGCTTCCGCCGTAGGGGATAGTCTGCAGTTCCTTCGTCTCGCCGGTATAGGTCTGCATGCGATAGCTGCGGATCGAACCGGCCAGCCCCACTTTCACCAGGTCGGAAGCGGCCAGCAGATCCGCCACCGGACGCAGTCCCGCGTTGGCGTTCGGGTCGTACACCAATCCGTTGACGTAGCCTTGCAGGGCAATCATTTGCGGCCCCGAGTCGCCTGCGCCGCCGCCGCGGACGGCATCGCGTGCACGGTCGCTGAATGTGCCGATCCCGCTGCCATTCAGCGACAGCTGCGAAGCCTGTACGAAGCGCGCACCATCCGCTACTTCCCCGAAATTCCAGCCTTCGCCGATCAGGTTCACATGGCGCCCGGCGGCCTTGTTGACGCGCGACTGGAGCGCCTCCATCGCCGCGCGCGGCTGGTGGCCCATCAGGTCGAAGCGGAAGGAGTCGATGTGGTAGTGCTTTGTCCACAGTTCGGCCGAGTCGATCATCAACTTGGCCATCATGCGGTTCTCTGTGGCGGTGTTGAAGCAACAGCTTGAATTCTCTACGTCGCCTTTCAGGTTAAGCCGCTGGTAGTACCCTGGGACGATGCGGTCCAGAACGGAACGTTCATGCTGGCCGCCCCGATAAGTGTGGTTATAGACCACGTCGGTGCCGACCCGCAGGCCGGCCTTGTGCAGTGCCATCACCATTTCGCGCAACTCGATGATGCGGCGCGCACCGTCGGATGCGTCAGTACTGTAGCTGCCTTCCGGCGCGTTGTAATGCCATGGATCGTAACCCCAGTTATAGCAGTCCTTCAGGGCGTTATCGCCGACGATTTTCTGCTGCTGGTCGCTGTCCGGCGCCCCATGGACGACCGGCGAGACGCAGCCTTTTTCCGGTACGCTACCAAGGTCATACACCGGCAGCAGGTGCACGTCGGTCAGCCCAGCCCTGGCCAGCATCGCCAAGTGCTTCATGCCGCTGGAGCCGGTTTCGCGGAAGGCTGTGTATTTGCCGCGATTCATGGCGCTGACCGAGAGGTCGTTGATCGAGAAGTCGCGCACATGCAGTTCGTAGATCGACATGTCCGGCTGCGCCTTCACCGTGGCCGGTGGCTGGTCTTTGTTCCAGCCTGCGGGTGCCAGGCGCGGGTCGGCCAGGTCTGCAATATAGCTGCGGGCGGAGTCGGCGGCCAGGCTGACCGAGTAGGGATCGGTAACCAGATTGCGCACCAGGCCCGTCCTGGGGGCCACCACATCCACCACATATTTGTAGTAGTGGCCGGACAAGTTGCCGCGCGCGCTGGCGGACCAGATACCGGTCTTCGTATCGGCGTGCATGGCGGTGATCGATTTTGCTTTGCTGCTGCCGGTGTCGAACACGCACACGGCTACGCGCTGCGCGGTCGGCGCCCACAGTTTGAAACCCGTGCTGCCTTTGCCTGCGGTAGCGCCGAGATCGGGGACCTGCTCGGCGGCTGCGTAGAGGTCATCCAAGGCCCCCGGGACTTGCAGTGCGGTCGCGTCGCGCACGGTGCCATCCGGGTGTTGCTGCACCAGTACCAGCTGCTTGGCCAGCAAGGTTGGCAGGCGGGCGTGGTCGGCGGAGGGAAGCGCCAATACCACGCCGTCGCCGGTATATTTGAAGCGTGCGGCCAGCCCCGGTGCCAGCGGCGCGGTAGTTGCGCTCAGTTCCAGTGCTCCGTCGGCGCCGCCGACGGTTCCGCCTTGCGGCGCGCTGATGCCGGCGGCTGTGGCGTAATAGAGTTTGAAGCTGCCTTCAGCCTCGATCCCGGTCCATTTGGCCAGCCGTCCATCGAGCCACAGGGCGCGCGCATCGAAGCCTTGCGTGCGTGCCAGGACAGTTTCGTGTGGGCCTTCGCAGGAAGCCAGCGTGGCGGGTGTCGCGGCGCCCGGCGAGGCGGTAAGGGCCGTGGTTGGTGCAGCCAGGGCCTGCGATGCGATGCTGGCTGCAAGCGCCGCCAGGGCCGCCGTTAAGTAACGCTGCTTCATGAAGTCTCCGTAGTAGTGGTGCTACAGAAATCTTATCGCAAAGCGTGTAGTTATACTACATTTCAATCGCGCTGGATCTGGTGCTTTTTCAATTTGTCGTACAAGGTCTTGCGCGGCAGGAGGAGGCGATCCGCAGCCAGGGCCACGTTGTTGTCCGCAGCCGCCAGCGCCCGCAGGATCAGGTCACGTTCAAAGGCGTCGACCTGCTGCGGCAGTGAGGCTTGTTCGGCATCCACTGCTGCGGGGACGATCGCCGCGGCGCTGGCGATACTGTTTGCCGGGGCGGCCGGGGGCACAAGTCCAAGCGTAAGCCGTTCCGCGAAATTGCGTAGCTCGCGTACATTTCCCGGCCAGTCGGATGCCTGCCATGCTGCCATCTGCTCCGCCGTCCATTGTGGCAGGGGGCGCTGGTAGCGCTGCGCCGCTTCCGCGACAAAGTGCGCCAGCAGCAGCGGAATGTCCTCGCGCCGGTCGCGCAAGCGCGGCAAGTCGATGCTGATCACGCCGATCCGGTAATACAGGTCTTCGCGGAACTGGCCTTGCGTCGATAAGGCCAACAGGTCCGCCTTGCTGGCGGCGATGATCCGGCAGTCCAGTGCGACGGACTCGTTGCCGCCCAGCCGCTCAAGGCGCCGCTCCTGCAGTACGCGCAGCAGCTTGACTTGCAATGCCATGGGCATGCTCTCGATCTCGTCGAGGAACACCGTGCCGCCGTTGGCGTATTCAAGCTTGCCGATGCGGCGCTTCTGGGCGCCGGTGAATGCCCCTGGTTCATGGCCGAAGATCTCGCTTTCGAACACGGACTCCGGCAAGGCGCCGCAATTGATCGCGACGAAATTCCCTTTCCGTCCGCTGGCCGCGTGGATCAGGCGCGCCATCACTTCCTTGCCGGTGCCGGTCTGGCCGTTGACCAGGATATCGACGCTTGTCGGCGCGATGTTGCGCACCACGACCTTCAAGTGCTCGATGGCTTCGGAGCGGCCGATCAGGTCCGGCATGTCGGGATGCTGTGCGCGTTCGCTGCGCAGTTGGCGGTTCTCCAGCACCAGGCTGCGCCGCTCCTGGGCGCGTTTGACGGCATCCATCAGCCGTTCGGATGAGAAGGGCTTTTCAATGAAATCGTAGGCGCCCGCGCGCATTGCTGCCACGGCCATGCTGACATCGCCGTGGCCGGTGACCACGATGACGGGCAATTCGGCATCCAGCGCCGCGATGCTTGCCAGAAGATCCAGGCCGGAGCGGCCGGGCAAGCGCACGTCGGTCACGACCACCCCGGGAAAATCGGCCTGCAACAGAGGCGTCGCTTCTTCCGCGCTGGCACAAGCCTGCACAGCGAATCCGCCCAGTTCCAGTGTTTGCGAAGTGGCGAGGCGCAGCACGGCCTCGTCTTCAACCAATAGCGCCTTCATTTGCCCGTTCCTTCCTGAATAAGGGGTAAGCGTAACTCAAACTGCGCTCCGCCGGATGCCATGTTATGCGCCGTCAGCCGCCCATTCATCGCTTGTACGATGGAAGACGAAATCGCCAGCCCAAGCCCCAGACCTTGCCCGGCAGGCTTGGTGGTGAAGAAGGGCTCGAAGAGGTGAGCCGCCGCTTCCTGCTGAATCCCGGGGCCGTTATCGATGATGCGCGCGACGCCTTCGCTGCCTTCACGGGCCAGAAATACGGAGACGCGCGGCTGCGGCGTCGCTTCAACCGCATCCAGTGCATTGCGCAGTAAGTTGATCAGGACCTGTTCGATGCGCACCACGTCGCCCGCCACTGTCAGCGGTGCGGCGCCAGTGTCGATCTCCAGCACGACATTGCGCCGCTTGCTTTCGCTCTCCAGCAGGAAAGCCGAACTGCGTACTGCGCGCCCCAAATCCACGGGACCGACCGCTTCGTCCTTGCGGGCGAAGCCCTTCAACTGGCTGATGATGGCGCCCATGCGTGCACTGGCATCGCTGATGTGCCCCAGGTTGCTGGCCGCCTGCTCCGGCTGGCCGCGCTCCAGGAAGGTGCGTGCGTTGTCGGCAAAGGCGCGGATCGCCGCTAGTGGCTGGTTCAATTCATGCGTCATGCCCGCCGCCATCTGGCCCAGCATGGCGAGTTTTCCCGCCTGCACCAGCTCATTCTGCGTCGTGCGCAGGATGCGGTTGGTTTCGCTGAGCTGTTGCGTGCGCTGGGCGATGCGGCTTTCCAGTTCGCGGTCAAAGGCCAGGCGCTCTTCGCGGCGGCGGCGGCGCTGGTGCATGGCCCAGTAGGATATTGCGCCGCAAGCCAGGAGTAGCGCCGCCGACAGCGCCCAGTAGATGCCGCCGCGAACCACGCGCAGCTGGTTGGGGAAAATCATCAGCTGCCAGCCCAGGCGGCCCACTTCCTGCGTGACGCGCGGGCCGGGATCGCGCGCCAGCGGTGTAACTTGGTGGCCGATATATTGCTGCGTGCTGGCCAGTTCCGCCAGGGCGCTGGCTGGCAGCGGCGCCAGGCTGTGGTAGCGCCAGGCGGCGCGGTTGCTGAGGAAGATCACGCCGTGGCGGTCGGCCAGCAGGATCGGGTCTTCGCTGCTGTTCCAATTGTGTTCCAGTTCGGCGAGGCTGATCTTGACTGCGATGACGCCGGCGATCTCGCCGTGCCGGGGCACCGGCTGCGAGATAAAGTAGCCGGCTTCGCTGGTGCTGGTGCCGATGCCGTAGAAGCGGCCGGCTTCGCCTTTCAGTGAAGCCTGGAAGTAAGGGCGGTAAGAGAAATTCTTGCCGGTGAAACCGCGCGGCTGGTCCCAGTTGCTGGCGCCGAGCGTCAGGCCGCTGCGGTCCATCAGGTACAGCGCACCGACCTTGGCTTGCTGCTGGATGGTTTGCAGGGTCTGGTTCAGGCGGGTGATGGCGTCCTGGTCGTTCGGGTGGGCGAGGGCGTTGGCCAGGTCGGGCTGCCGGGCCAGGACGAAGGGCAGGGTTTCGAAGCGTTCCAGTACCGATTGCAGTTCCGGCGCCATGAGTTGCAGTTGGCGCCGGCCCTGGGCCAGCTGTTCGTTGCCGGCGCGGTGGGCGCCGATCAGGTAGGCGGCTGCGATGACGATTGCGGCCGCGGGAAGCAGCAGGAGGTGGGGTTTGCGCATGTGTGCAATTCTAAACCGGTAATCCAGGGCCAGGCCCCAGGGCCTGACCCGGCCGCGGAGCGGGGTTTAGTCGACTGCCGCCATGCGCAGTTCGTCGCTGTGATGGCGCTGCTGCTCTTCCATCACCAGCGCGCCAAGCTCGCGTTTGAGCGCGTTGAACTCGGCCGACGCGGGGTCGCGCAGGCGCGGCAGTTCGACAATCATGTCGCGTTTGACTGTACCGGGACGGTAGGTCATGACCACGATACGGTCGGCCAGGTAGATGGCCTCTTCGATACTGTGGGTCACGAAGATGATGGTTTTCTTCAGTTCCGACCAGATGCGCAGTAACTCGTCCTGCAGGTTGCGGCGGGTGAGGGCATCCAATGCACCGAACGGTTCATCCATCAGCATGATCGGCGAATCAAGTGCCAGCACGCGCGCAATCGCCACGCGCTGGCGCATGCCGCCGGACAGGTCTTTCGGATAACGGTTGCGGAAGTCCGACAGCGACAGCATGGACAGCAGCTGGTCCACGCGCTGCTTGATTTGGGCCTGCGCCATGCCCTTGATTTCCAGGCCGAAGGCGATGTTCTTTTCCACCGTCATCCAGGGGAACAGCGCATATTCCTGAAACACCATGCCGCGTTCCGGCCCCGGACCGGTGACCAGCTGGCCGTCGGCCGTAATCGCGCCGCTGGAGGGGAGCGAGAAGCCGGCGATCGCATTCAGCAGCGTCGATTTTCCGCAGCCCGATGGGCCCAGCAGGCAAACGAATTGGCCGTGCGGGATTTGCAGGTTGATGTCGCGCAGCGCCACGACTTCGCGGTTGTCGGTCTTGAATACCTTGTTGACGCCTTTGACGTCGATATGGGTTGCGCTCATTTCAGTTCTCCAGGCCGCGGTGCCAGCGCAGCAAGTGATTATTCAATTTGTTCATGCCGATATCGATCGCCAGGCCAAGCAGGCCGATGCTGATCATGCCGGCGATGATCTTGTCGGACCAGAAGTACTCGCGTGCCTCAAGGATGCGGAAACCGAGGCCGTTGTTCACGGCGATCATTTCCGACACAATCACCACGATGAAGGCGGTGCCGATGCCGATGCGCACGCCGGACAGGATGTAGGGTACGGCAGCCGGCAACATCACGCGCAAGAACATGGTGCTCTGGCTGACGCCCAGGTTGTGGGCGGCGCGGACATAAATGCCGTCCACCTGGCGCACTCCGGCGATGGTATTCATCAGCACGGGGAAGAAAGCGCCCAGTGCAATCAGGAATACCGCGGGTGCGTTGCCCAGGCCGAACCACAAGATGGCCAGCGGAATATAGGCGATCGGAGGAATCGGACGCAGCACCTGCAGCAAGGGGTTGAGCCAGTCGTACATACGCTTGCTCGAACCCATGACCAGGCCGAAAGGCAAGGCCAGGCCGGCGCCGACGGCAAAGCCGACCAGCACGCGGTACATGCTGCTGACGGTATCGCCAATCAGCTCGCCGGAGAGCGCCCAGGCCAGCCAGGAACTGGCAGCCGGATCGTACGCTTGCAACGGCAGCAGGTATTCGACCCACTTGGTCACCACGGCCCACGGCGAGGGCAGCACTTGCGGATTGATCCATTCAAGCGAAGCGCATACCTGCCATATTGCGATCAGCAGGACGGGCACGACGGAGCCTGCGGCAACCTGGCGTAAATTCATTTTTGCCATGATGGACTCCGCCTTATTTGATGTTCAGGCTTTTCTTGGCTTCGTCCAGCAGGTCGGTCTTGACCCACTCGGTGGCCACGGGCGCCTTGCGCATTTTGCCCACGCCGGTCTTGTTCATCACATCGGTGGTGATCTGGATGTGCTGCGGCGAGATATCATAGGTGTACGGCGAATTGGAGATCGCGTCCTGGAAATCGTCGGAGGTGATCTGGCCTTTGAAGATTGCGTTGCGCACGTACTTCTCGGCGGCCGGCTTGTCGTCGATGAAGGTCTTGGTGGCCTGTACGAAGCAGCTCATGAACTTGGCGGCAGTGGCGCGGTGGGTGGTGTAGAACTTTTCGCTCATGACCAGGGTGCGCACCGGCTCGCCGATCGGGGTGTCATACGGCTTCATGACTTCCACGCCGTAGCCTTTGTTGATGGCTTGCGAGGATTGCGGCTCCGATTGCATGATGGCGTCCAGGTTCTTGCCGAGCAGGGCCTGGTTCAGATCGGCGAAGGCGAGGAATACCAGCTGCACGTCCTTGCCCGGCTGGTCGGAGAAGCTCAGGCCGGCCTGCGCCAGTTCGGCTGCCAGCAGCACTTCGTGGATGCCGCCGCGCGTCACGCCGACTTTCTTGCCCTTCAGGTCCTTGATGGCCTTGATGCCGCTGTCGGGGCGCGCGACCAGGCGCGCGCCACCTTTGGCGAAACCTGCGACAACATAAATCGGGGCGCCATTGGCGCGGCCCTGGATGGCGGCTTCGGACGCGGTGGCGCCGACATCGAGCTCGCCGGCCAGGATGGCCTGCATCACGTCCGGGCCTTTGGCGAAGACGTGTTCTTCAACCTTGATGCCGCACTTGGGGGCGATTTCCTTGATATACGAGACGGCGCCGTAGTGGGCGAACTTCAGGTTGCCGAGGCGGACAACTTCCTCGGCGTTGGCAGTGGTGGCGAAAGCTGCGGCCACGATGATGGATGCAAGTTTGAGCTTGGTCATGCTGGGTCTCCTCGACAAGGGTGTGTTTTGACCAGCAATTAGCAGCTTCCATGCCAGCAGCGGGCGGCATGGCAAGTGCTTGATTTTATTGGTGCCGGCTAGGCGATGAGCGTTGCCGGGAAACCCAGGTGCGGCGGAAATCCGGAATTGCGGCGGCGCCTTGTGCGGATTGCCGCCGTATCGCGCCGCCTCCTGCGGAATGCGTGTCAGGCTTTTTGCGCTTCAGGCGTGGTGCCGTAGCAGACTTGCGGCTCCGGTTCCTTGCGGTAGAAGTCCACCATCCTGTAGCGCATTGCATAGAGCGCGAAGCAGCCCGCCACCAGGGCGGCGAAGGCGGCGAAGAAGTACATCTGGAAGGCCATGACCGAGAAGCCGGTGGTCTTGATATATGCCGATACGGCATCGTTCTTCACGCCCGCGTTCAGGATCAACACCCACAGGTTGCCGACGGTGACCGCCAGGTACCAGAGCGCCATGATCACGCCCTTCATTGAAGACGGCGCCTGGGAATACGCGAACTCCAGGCCGGTGGCGGAAACCAGCACCTCGCCAAAGGTCAGCAGCGCATACGGCAGGATCTGCCACGCCATCGATACCGGCGTGCCGCCATCCATGACCACCTGCAGCGTGCCGATCACCACCCACGCCAGCGCGGAGACGAGGATGCCGGTGCCCATGCGGCGCAGCGGCGTCGGCTCGATGCCCAGCTTGCGCAGCAGCGGGAACAGCGCGATGTTGTTAAAGGGGATCAGCAGCATCACCAGCAGCGGGTTCAGCGCCTGCATCTGCGCCGGCACGAAGGAGAACGACCAGCCCAGGAATTCGTAGGTCGGATGCACCATATCGTTGGCCTGCACAATCCAGGTGGATGCCTTCTGGTCGAACAGGGACCAGAACGGCGTCACCATGGCAAACACGATAAAGATGCGCAGCACTGCACGCACGCCGTCCACCGCTTCGTCGCTATGCTTGCCGCGCGCGCGTTCCAGTTGCATCGACGTGCCGATGCCGCCGAACGCCATGACCAGCACCAGGGCGGTACAGGCTGCGATCACGAAGCCCCAGGACGGCGTCATCGCCAGCGATACGACGCCGGCCACCACCCCAATCAAGGCAACCGTCAGGCCCGGACGCGATTGTCCCGGCATGGCCGACATCAGGGCAGTCCTGGCGACGCGCGTGAAGGATTCCTTGCTCGGTTCCGAGGGAGGAATGTGCACATACTTGTTGCGGCCCAGCCAGAATACGATGGTGGCGATGAACATCAGGATGCCGGGAACGCCGAATGCCACGGCCGGACCGAAGTCTTTCAGGAAGATCGGCATCAGCAGGGAGGCAAAGAAGGAACCGAAGTTGATGCTCCAGTAGAAAGCGTCGAACACCACCTTGGCCTTCTTCTTGTTGGTCTGGTCGAACTGGTCGCCGACGAAGGACACCACCAGGGGCTTGATGCCGCCCGAACCGAAAGCGATCAGGAACAGGCCGAAGTAGAAGCCATTGAGGTTGGCTTCAAAGAGCGCCAGGCAGGCATGTCCCGCGCAGTAGATCAGCGAGAACCAGAACACCGTGTTGTATTTGCCGAAGAAGCGGTCCGACAGCCAGCCGCCCAGCAGCGGGAAGAAGTAGACACCGATCACGAAGGTATGGAAGACGTGCTTCGCTTCGTTGGCGCGGTGTTCCGCCGGGATGAACAGCAGCAGGGTACTGATCAGGAAAGGCACCAGGATATTGCGCATCCCGTAAAAGCTGAAACGCTCGCAGGCTTCGTTGGTGATGATGTACGGGATTTGCCGGGGCATTGGCCCGTTACCCTGTTCCAGTTCCTGCGTCGACATGAGCTCTCCCGTTTCGAATAATGGGCGCGATGCTATGCGAAGCCATCTTTCTTGGCAACTACTGGTTTCACTTACATGTAGTTTGACTACTTGAGAATTTATAAGTTATTGATTTTTAAGGAATAATAGGATTTGAACTTCCTGTGTTCATCATGTATATTATCTACATCACAGTTTTTATCGGGATTGGGAATATGAGCACACCTTGGTGGAAAGAAGCAATCATTTATCAGGTCTATCCACGCAGCTACCTTGACACCAACGGTGACGGCATCGGCGATCTGGATGGCATCACCGATCGCCTCGACTACATCGCCAAGCTGGGCGTGGACATTATCTGGATCTCGCCTTTCTTCAAATCCCCGATGCGCGATTTCGGCTACGATGTGGCCGACTATTGCGATGTCGACCCGATGTTCGGCACGCTGGCCGACTTTGACCGCATGATCGCCAAGGCCCACGGCCTGGGCCTGAAGATCATGATCGACCAGGTCATGTCCCACACTTCCGAAGACCACCCCTGGTTCAAGGAGAGCCGCTCTTCGCGCGACAATCCGAAGTCCGACTGGTATATCTGGGCCGATCCGCTGCCGGATGGGAATCCACCCAACAACTGGCTGTCCGTATTCGGCGGCTCGTCGTGGCAATGGGATTCGCGCCGCAAGCAGTACTACATGCACAACTTCCTGGTCAGCCAGCCGGACCTGAACTTCCACAACCCGGAAGTGCAGCAGGCGCACCTCGACGCGCTGCGGTTCTGGCTCGAACGCGGTGTGGACGGCGTGCGCATGGACGCCTGCAACTTCCACTTCCATGACCGCCAGCTGCGCAGCAATCCGCCGGCCCTGGTGCGCGACACATCCACCGTCAGCGACGCCAACCCGTACGGCATGCAGGCCCACATCCATGACAAGAGCCAGCCCGAAAACGTCGCTTTCCTGGAAAAGCTGCGCGTGCTGCTGGATGAATACGGCGCGGTCGCGATTGGCGAAGTGGGGGCGGACGATTCGCTGGCCGTCATGGCCGAATACACGGCGGGCGGCAACAAGCTGCACATGGCCTACAGCTTCAATCTGCTCACTGCGGACAGCAGCGCCGGCCATATCCGCAAGCAGGTCGAGGACTTCAAGGCGCGCGTCAAGGATGGCCAGCCTTCGTGGTCGGTCGGCAACCACGACGCGGTGCGCGTGGTGACACGCTGGAACGGCATGAGCAACCAGGCGGCCTTCGCCAAGCTGGTGCTGGCCATGCAGCTGTCGCTGAAAGGCACGCCTTGCCTGTACCAGGGCGATGAATTGGCTTTCAGCGAAGCCGATGTGCCGTATGAGCTGATCCAGGACCCGTACGGGAAGACCTTCTGGCCTGAATTCAAGGGGCGCGATGGCTGCCGTACACCGATCGCCTGGACCAACGGCGCGCATGGCGGCTTCACGTCCGGTACGCCATGGCTGCCGGTGGCGGAGGAGCACAAGGCTATCGCGGCTTCGGTGCAGGAGACGGATCCGGATTCGCCGCTGAACTTCGCGCGCCGCATGATCGCCTGGCGCAAGAGCATGCCGCAGCTGACGCGCGGCGATATCGTGTTCTATGACGCGCCGGAGCCGGTGCTTGCGCTGCGGCGCGACCTGGAAGGGGAGCGCAGTGTGATCGGGCTGTTTAACCTGGGCGCGGCGCCGGTCAACTTCCGCTTGCCTGCGGCGCAGGGCGCGCAGAAGCTGGAGCAGCCCGGCTTGCCGGGCGACGTGGTGGACGGCGAGGTTCAGTTGCCGGGGTATGGGGCGTGGTTCGGGTACGCCGCTTGACCCCGCCGCGGCGGTTTTAGGGTATTCTCCCGCCTTCAGGTGTTATCTAAAATTTAAATAGAAGATGAAACAGATAGAGGCAGACCCAAAAGCTCACCGTTCCGCTTTTGCGGATGGCCCCCGCCTGCTGGCTGACATCGGGGCCACCCATGCTCGCCTGGCCCTGCAAACGGCGCCCGGCGAGTTCCAGTCCGTCCGCGTGCTGCAATGCGACGACTTCACCGGCATCGTTCCTCTCCTGCGCAGCTATCTGGCCGACCACGGCGACATCACCCTGAATCACGGCGCGCTGGCGCTGGCCAACCCGGTCCATGGCGATTTCATTCGCATGACCAACCGTGACTGGCAATTTTCAACGGACGAAGTGCGGCGCGAGCTTGGCCTGCATACCCTGCTGGTCGTGAACGACTTCACCGCGCTGGCGATGGCGATCCCCGGCTTCAAGGCCGATGACCTGATGCAGGTCGGCGGGGGAACCCCGGCGCAGAATTCCGTGATCGGCGTGCTGGGCCCCGGCACAGGCCTGGGCTGCTCCGGCGTGATCCCGACCACGGATGGTTTCGTGACCCTGGGATCGGAAGGCGGCCACACCAATTTCGCCCCGGCCGACGAGCGCGAATACGCCATCCTGCAATATGCCTGGCAAACCTGGCCGCACGTATCGAATGAACGCCTGATTTCCGGCCCGGGCATGGAAATCATCTACCGCGCGCTGGCGCGCCGCAACGGCCTGAATGTGCGCGAACTGACGTCGCAGCAAATCATCGCCGGCGCACTGAAAGACAAGAATGAACTGTGCATTGAAGTGCTGGAATGCTTCTGCGCCATGCTGGGCGGCGCCGCGGCCAACCTGGCGGTGACGCTGGGTTCCTTCGGCGGCATCTTCATCGGCGGCGGCATCGTGCCGCGCATGGGAGAATGGTTCAAGGAATCGCAGTTCCGCAGCCGCTTTGAAGCCAAGGGCCGCTTCTCGTCCTACCTGGCCGACATCCCGACCTACGTCATCACCGCGCCGAACCCGGCGTTCTACGGCGTGGCGACCATCCTGTCCGAGCACCTGCGCGGACGCACCGGCGCCAACACCCTGATGGAACGGGTGCAGACGCTCAAATCGGAACTGACGCCGGCCGAACAGCGCGTGGCGCAGCTGGTGATCGAGCAGCCGCGCCTGGTGCTGAACGAACCGATCGCCGACATCGCCCGCCTGGCGGAAGTGTCGCAGCCGACCGTGATCCGCTTCTGCCGCTCGCTGGGCTTCCAGGGCTTGGCCGACTTCAAGCTGAAATTTGCCTCCAGCCTGACCGGCGCCATCCCGGTACGCCACAGCCAGGTGCGTGTCTCCGACAGCACGCACGACCTGAGCGCCAAGGTGATCGACAACACCGTCTCCGCGATCCTGAAATTCCGCGACCAGATGGATGTGCACTCGCTGGATCGCGCCATCGAACTGCTGTCCAAGGCCAAGAAGGTCGAGTTCTACGCCATGGGCAATTCGCGCGTGGTGGCGCTGGACGGCCAGCACAAGTTCTTCCGCTTCCGTATTCCGACGGCGGCTTACGGCGACTCGCACCTGTTCAAGCTGGCCTCGGAGCTGCTGAAACCGGGTGACGTCGTGATCGCGATTTCCAACTCCGGCAAGCTGCCCGAGCTGCTGGAAGCGGTGGAATCGGCGCGTAAAGCCGGCGCCGACGTCATCGCCATCACCAGCAGCCAGTCGCCGCTGGCCAAGAAAGCCACGCTCTGCCTGGCGGTGGACCACGCGGAAGACAGCAGCGCCTTCCTGTCGATGATCTCGCGCATCCTGCAACTGCTGCTGATCGACATCCTTTCGGTCGGCATCTCGCTGGACGAGCAAAAAGCCGAACTGGTGCTGGAGCACAAATCCGGCGGCGTTGTGCACGAAAGCCGCCGGCTGCAGATCTCCCACCTCGACAACTAATTTACCTTTCAAGCTGCACTTGCGATATTGCGGTATTGGCTGAGCTGATGCTGCATCAGGTGGTGGTATAAGCCTTCGTGGTCACGCAGCAGTTCTTCATGCCGGCCTTGCTGCACAATGCGGCCTTCCTGCATCACCAGGATGCGGTCGGCTTTCACCACGGTCGAATAGCGGTGGGCGATGATGATGGTGGTGCGGCCGTCCATCAGCCGCTCCAGCGCGGCCTGCACCTGCATTTCGCTGGCGGCGTCCAGCGCGCTGGTGGCTTCATCCAGGATCAGGATGGCCGGATTGCGCAACAAGGCCCGGGCGATGGCGATGCGCTGCTTCTGGCCGCCCGATAGCTGCACGCCGCGTTCCCCGACCACGGTTTCGTAGCCTTGCGGGAAGGCCGCGATAAAGCCGTGCGCATGCGCCAGGTGGGCTGCCGCCGTCACTTCATCGCGCGTCGCCGCCCGCCCAGGCAGAGCGAACGCGATATTCTCGTGGATGGTGCCTGAGAACAGTGCGGGTTCCTGCTCCACGATGGCGATGCCGGCACGCGCCTCGTGGGGGGCGAGTTGGCGTCCATCGAACAGCAGGCGTCCCTCCTGCGGTTCATAAAAGCCGAGCAGCAGGTTGGCGATCGTTGACTTCCCCGCCCCCGATGCGCCGACCAGCGCTATCGTCTTGCCGGCGTCGACGCTGAAGCTGGCGTTATCGAGCGCCAGTTGCTGCGGGCGCTCGGGGTAGCGAAAGCTGACGCGGTCAAACGTGATCTGGCCGTCCGGCGCGGCTGCTGCCGGTTCAGGTTCCGGCTGCGGTGCGCTGTCCATGATCTCGAACAGGCGTTCGGTGGCGCCCAGCGTACGCACCCAGTCGGCCCAGAAGTCGTTGATCATGCTTGCCGATTCCGTCGCCATGGCGGCGTACACCACAAAGGCGGTCAGCTCGCCGATGCTGAGCGCGCCCTGGCCGATCAGGCGCGCGCCGTACCAGAGCGCCAACAGCAGCGCAAAATAGGTCAGGAAGGAGGATGCGCCGCGATACAGTCCGAACAGGCGGGTGCTGTTCACTGCCGTTCGCAGCGCCTGGCCGGTGGCCTCCTCATAACGCGCAACGGCGCCCAGGTACTGGCCGAAGGCACGCACCAGGCGGATGTTCGCAAAATGTTCATGGGCTACTTTGCCGCATGCGGCCTGGGTGCGCTGGATGTCGCGTGCGCGGCCGGCGAGCCGGGTTCCCGCCCAGTTCCCCAGCAGAATGCTGAGCGGCGCATAGCCAAGCAGCACCAGGCAAAGCGGCGGCGATATCGCCAGCAGCATGATGATCGCCCCCGCCACAATGCACAGGCAGCGCAGCGTAATCGCCAGGCCCATGCTCAGGGTGTCGTGCAACTGCTCGACGTCGGCGGCGAGGCGGCTGGTAAGTTCCCCCACGTGATGCTTGTCGTAGAAGGCGATGGGCTGGCGCAGCAGGGCGGCGTACACCAGGCGCCGGATGCGCGTGACGATCATGTAGCCGGTCGATTCGAACAGGTAGTAGCGCAGGGTGGTGGCGATGGCCTGCAACACCAGGATGCCCAGCACCGCCAGGAAAAAGCCGGCGTACCATTCCGATGCGTGGCGTTTGCCGATATTGTCGATGAAGTATGCGAGCGCCTTTGGATAGGCCAGTTGCACTGCCACTGCCAGCGCCATGAACAGCACGCCGGCTGTCATGCGCCACGCGAAGGGACGCATCATGTGCAAGCGTTGCAGGTGCGGATTCAGGCCGCCTCCCGTTGTGCTCCAATTTCCTGCATCTGCTGCTGGAAGGTTTGCCAATTCTCATCGCCGACCATGCCGCCGGCTTGCAGCTTGCCGTCGTTGTCGACGAACAGGTAGAAAGGCGAGCCCATGGTCGGGTTCAGCATTTTGTAGTCGCGCATGCCCACCCGCAGCGCATGCTGGGCCAGCGGGCTGCCGCGCAGGAAGCGCCGCAGGCGCCATGCCGGTTCGCGGCTGACCAGCCACAGTTCCAGGCCTGCATGCTCGAGCAGCGGAAGGTAGCCGGCGACCTCCGGCAGCTTCTGGCGGCACTTGGGGCAGGTGCTGGAAAGGAATAGCAGTACGGCCGGCATCTCGAGACTGGAAAGCTCCTTGTGTGCGCGCCCTTGCAGCGGGCGCGCCGAAATGGCCGGGATGACTTCGTCCAATGGGGGCGTTGGCTGCAGCGTGCGGGCGGCAGCAAAGTTGCGCGCGGCATCGACCGCCGCCAGCGACAGCCTGAGCGAGAGCGCGACGCCAAACGCCAGCAGGCCAAGCACCAGGTAAAGGGTGCTGGTATCCATCACACCGCTCCTTCCCTGGCATACAACAGCAGCATCATGATGTCGTGGGCATTGGCCAGCACCACGGCCAGCAGCGTCGCCACCCCCGTTGCGCACACGGTGGCTTGCCAGCTGCCGCCGTTCGCGCCGCTTGCCAGGAGGCTGAACGCGATGCCGGCGATGATGGCCAGGTTGCGCGCCAGGTCGAAGCCGGAAACGGAGCGGTCGGCGTCGCCGAAGCAGCTGCATTTGACGATGTCCTCTGTCGCATACTTCCACGCCACGACAGCGGTGAAGAGTGCGAACAGCAGCAGCGCCCCCACCAGTGCCATCCGGCTGGCGGCGCCGCCCGGCAGCAGCCCGATGGCCAGTATCAGCTCGGCGCCAGCAATGCCCGGCGCCAGCAGGGCCGCCAGCGCGGGGCTGGCGCCGAAACTGGTTGCCAGGTTGTCGCGGAAGCGGTCAAGCGCGCGCCACTTGCCCCAGGCTGCGGTGCACAGGAGCAGGGCTGCCATCAGCCGCAGCGTGTCGGCGAAGAATTCGGCGGCGC
This sequence comes from Pseudoduganella violaceinigra DSM 15887, assembly GCF_000425385.1. Classification (GTDB taxonomy): domain Bacteria; phylum Pseudomonadota; class Gammaproteobacteria; order Burkholderiales; family Burkholderiaceae_D; genus Rugamonas; species Rugamonas violaceinigra. The sequence continues at coordinate 95,571 of NZ_AUDI01000012.1, forward strand.
TCATGGCGCCAGCCTTGCTTCGCGCCAGCGCGGATGCAGTCCGCCTGGCCGGCGCCGCCGCATGCTCACGCAATCGCGGCTTGCCAGCAGCATATCGTCCCATTCATCTTCTTCGGAATCGGCGATGCCGCGCCCGACGCTCGCCTGCAGCAGGCGGGAAATCTGCCAGGCCAGCGCTTCTGCCTGCGGCTGGCGTACCACGTTCAGGCCAAGCTCGCCCAGTTCGCGGCCGGTGATGGCGTAGTTGTGCGAGTGGTAGTCCTGCATCAGGCGCAGCACGATGGCGCGCCGGCGCGCGGGATCCAGCTGCGGCAGCTGGTGGCGCAGCAGTTCCTCGCCGATCTGCTCGACTTCAAGCGTGCTGCGGTAGAAGGCGGCCAGGGTTGGCGGGAAGATGTTCTGGCACATCAGGCCCAGCGCCTGTTCGCGCGCCGCGTCCGGGTCGGCGCCGAACCAGCTGGCGCACATCTTGCCGAACAGGCGGATGTCCTGCGCGGAGAGCGTGCCTGTGCCGGCACCGGCATCGCCGTGCAGGTGCGGGTCGATGGGGGAGAAGATGGCCAGGTCGCCGGCGACGATTTCATCGGCCGCCATGGCCAGCAGCGTGGCCGACGACTCGCAATAGTGGGGAACGATCATTCCGAGGTGGCGCGTGAATTCGCGCAGCAGCAGGGCGATGCGGCGCGCGCCGTTGACGATGCCGCCGCGGCTGTGCAGCAGAACGTCGAGCCGTTCCGTTTTGCCGATGCCGCACAGCTGTTCATACAGCGCGGGCAGCATTTCGATGTCCAGCGTGCTGGCGGCCAGCACCAGTACCCGGCTGCCGCGCAGCTCTTCCAGTTGGCGCAGCGTGTCTAGCGCTGCAAAGTCGACTGCTGGCGGCATGCACACTCCTTGCACAGTAGGTCGGCCACCGCTTCGAGCAGGCGGTATTCGGGCACCAGCTGTTCGATGAAGAGAAATTGGCCGCAGGAGTTATTTTCGAGGAAGACGTAGTCGCCCTCCGGTGTGACGATCAGGTCCAGCGCGCTGAAAGCCAGGCCGTAGCTACGCACGAAAGAGCGGCAACGCTGCTCGATTTCCGGCGGCAGCTGCACGGCGCTGTAGCGCACTTCGGCCGACATGTCGCGGCAGTCGACCCGCGTGCGCTCGTCATCCTGCGAATCGATGCGCGCGGCGAAGACGCGCTCCCCGATGACGGTGACGCGCAGTTCGTATTGCTTGGGTATGTATTCCTGGAAGTGGCATGCCAGCTCGCCGACCGCGTCCAGGCAATCGAGCATCTCCTGCGTCACCAGGGTTGTTGCGAGGCCGTTGACGATACGTTCGTCCTCATCCACCCGGTCGGCGCCCAGAAGGGGCGAAGACAGCGATTTGAAGATCCCTTCGCCGGGCAGTGCGGACAGGAAGGCGCGCGCCTCGCCGGGATCGTTGGTGACGATGGACGCCGGCACGCGAAAGCCCTGGCACATGGCGCGCTGCAGCTGTTCGCCTTTCCAGTTCGCGCCGCGCAGGGCGGTCGGATGGCTCATCCAGAAGCAGTCGATGGTGTAGAGCAGGCCGAATAGCGCCTGCTCGCTTTCCTGCTGCGCATAGGCCAGCTCCTGCGGCGCCAGGTCGGTACTGGGGAAGGCGAATTCGCCCGATTTCCGGTTCCAGACAGCGCCAATATCGTGCAGGCCCACCTGGGCGCCGCTGGGCAGGTGGCGCAGCCGCCCATGCAAGGCGCCATGCATGAAGCGCTGGCTAAGCTGATAGTCGCGCGGGAAGGTATCGAGGTCGATGCGGAAGCACTGCATGCCGCGCATGGCGAGCAGCGGCGCCACCAGGTCGGCGTGCAGGTCGCCGGAGTTGCTGATGATCAGGACCGTGTTTTTGCTCATGGGAGCGGAAGGCCGGGAAAATGAAAAGCCCCGCTCCATCGGACAGAGGCTTCCCGGTATGCGGCGGTTCAGCAGTACACGCCGTTGTCGCCGAAGGAACGGTAGTAGCGTTCCGACGGGAAGGAGCAACCTGCGCTTGCTACGCCTTCGCGGGCTTGCCACTTGGCGGCTGGTTTCTTGTCGGCTTCGGCTTTCTTATCTGCGACTTTGAAAGCGAACAGCTTTTTCTCGGTTTGCTTTTTCATTTTCGACTCTTTTCTGAAAGTTGATCATGATTGCAGTGTCTCCGCCGCCGCCGATGGTGGCGGCAGATGAATTTAGCGCCAATGTTTAAAAAAGGTCAACGTAAAAAAAACCGTGAAAGTGACTTCCAAAGGTCGGAAAAATCCTGTTAAGATATATCGCATTAAGATATATCTTAACTCTCAAGGAGGAAGCCATGTTCCATTTTTTCCGGGGCCACCATCGCCTGCACCATGAACACCACCATCACCACCGCGGCGGCGGCGGGCGCGGACCGAAGATGTTCGATTCCGGCGCCATGCGCTACGTGGTCCTGCAGCTGATCGCCGACAAGCCGCGCCACGGCTATGAATTAATCAAGGAGCTGGAAGCGCTGACCGGCGGCAGCTACACGCCCAGCCCTGGCGCCATCTACCCGCTGCTGTCGATGATGGCCGATATGGGCCACGTCGACATCGTCAAGGACGGCAACAAGAAGCTGTATTCGATCCTGCCGGAAGGGCAGCAGTTCCTCGACGAAAACCGTGCCATGGTCGATGCCGTGATGGCGCGCCTGTCCGGCAGCGCCGGCCGCGAGGACGGCGGCGATCTGCGCGCCCTGATGCATGCACTGAAAGACGCCGTCATCTCGCGCGGCAGGGGACCGGGAAGCACCCGCGAGCACGTCGACGCGATTCGCGCTATCCTCAAGCGCGCAATCACTGAAATCACCCAACTTAACTGATGACCCAGACACTTACACCGCAACGCGAACGCACCGTCCTTTGGCTGCTTGCGTTCATCCAATTCACCGTCATCATGGACTTCATGGTCATGATGCCGCTGGCCCCGCAGCTGATGCGGGCTTTCACGATCAGCGCCGCCCAGGTTTCGGGCGCGGTGTCGGCTTACGCCTGGTGCGCCGGCCTGTCCGGCCTGCTGGCGGCGACATATGCCGACCGCTTCGACCGCAAGAAGCTGCAGCTGACGGTTTTCATGCTGTTCAACCTGTCCAACCTGGCGTGTGCGCTGGCGCCTAACTTCCACGTGCTGGTGCTGTCGCGCGCTTTTGCCGGCATGACCGGCGGCGTGCTTGGTGCTATCAGCATGTCCATCATCGCCGACCTGATTCCGCAGGAGCGCCGCGGCGCCGCCACCGGCATCGTCATGACTTCCTTCAGCATGGCTGCCATTGCGGGCGTGCCGGCGGGCGTCATGCTCGGGGCGCACTTCGGCTGGCAGTCGCCGTTCTACCTGCTGGTGGTGCTGTCGATGCTGGTGTGGCTGGTGGCCGCGCGTTCGCTGCCTTCGATGACGGCGCACCTGGCCAATACGCCGGTGCCGCTGGCGCGCGTGCTGCCGGAGCTGCTTGGCCTGTTCAAGGTGGCGGCGCACTTGCGCGGTTTCCTGCTGTGCTTTCTGGTGACGGTCAGCGGCATGATGGTGATTCCCTTCATCTCGCCCATGCTGGTGGGGAACCAGGGTATCGCGCCGGCGCAGATCAGCTACGTCTACCTGTGCGGCGGCATTGCGACCCTGTTCAGCTCACGCCTGATCGGCGCCTGGTCGGACCGCGCCGGCAAGCAGCGCGTATTCCGCTGGATGGCGCTGTTCTCCATTGCGCCAACCCTGTTCATGACCCATATGCCGCAGATCCCGCTGCTGCTGGTGATGCTGTTCTTCCCCTTCTTCATGGTGGCGATGTCGGGCCGCTTCGTGCCGATGCAGGCGCTGCTGACAACGATTCCCGAGCCGCAACGCCGCGGCGCCTTCCTCAGCGCGAATGCGGCGGTACAGCAGGTGGGAACGGGGATTGGCGCGTTTGCCGGCGGCTTGCTGGTGCATACCGATGCCGCGGGCCACATCCTCGGCTACGACACGATCGGTCTTGTCGCCACTGCGCTGATGCTGTTCTCTGTCTGGTGGGTTGCCAGGGTGCAGGGCGCACCCGCGCCGCTTACTGCGCGTTCCCCTGCTTGACCACCAGATCCAGCAATCGCTGGCCTTGCTCCAGTACGGGCTTGGCCAGCTCGTCGCGCACGACGTCGCTGAAAAAACCTTCCGTCACCCGGTTGCCGTCCTGCGACAGGAAGGTGAAGCGCAACTGGCCCGCGCCCGGGACGTAAGCGGGCTTTTGCTGCGCCGCCTTGAAGAAGGCCGGGATGGCGGTCGCCACGAGTATTTTCGCCTGCTCCGCCACATCGGACGGGGCGCCTTCGAATACAGCGGTGCGGCCGCTTGCGTTGATGTAGCGCACGCGCCCATCGGCGTAGGCCGCCAGGGTGTCCATGCTCTCTTCCAGCGGTACCTCGATGACCACGCCCAGCACTTCCGGCGCCGCCGGCGCATGGCCATTGGCGCGCAGCCACTGCGCGGCCAGCAGGCGCACGCGGGATTCTTCATTGGGGTCTTGCGCGATGGCTTGCACCACGCGCGCGTCCGGCGCATCGCCGAACAGGTGGCCCACATCGTCGGAGAACAGCATATTGTGCACAGTATTCAACTCCTCCGTGCCGTAGGGAGCGTCAGCGCGCGTCTTCGATTTGGCGCTAAACGCCGCGAACAACTTCTTGAACATCTTCACCATCCAGTTAAGGCTTCAACTTCCGTAATTTGGCGCCAGTCGATACGGGCGCGCATCATGTCGGCATACTTGTGGTGTGCCGGCCAGGTGGTTGCGGGGCGCGGCATATTGCGTGACCATCGCATATGCATGGCCACCATCGGGTCCGCGCCGGAAAGGACTCGCCCGGCAGATAGGATCGCCATTATCGGGCAAACACCGCTCCAGTGTCGCCCACATGGATTCGATGCGCGTACCTGGTTCAGTCCTTCAGGCTCTTTCGCCATTGATCAAGCGGCAGCAGGTCGCCGCTCACATCGTCTTCCACCAGGATATCGCCATTCGCTTGCGAGACCAGGAAACTGGCCATCGCCTGCGCCATATCGTCGCCGTTTTCGACGAAGGAAAGCTGGTAGTAGGGGCGGCCGTTGACATCGCGCGGCGCCGGGTCGGTCTCAATCAGCGCGCCATGGCGTTCGCCTTCGCTGCGCTTCTCGATCACATCGGCCCAGTGTTTCAGTTCCGGCAGCGCCATCAGCTTTTGCACCGCCTGTTCGCGGCTCACCGCGGCGGTTGCAGCCGGTGCGGATACTGCGGGCACCGGCGACACTGGCGCTCCAGGTTTGTGGTGACTTACATACCAGGCGCCAAAGCCGGCAACAAGCAAGCCGGCAATAGTGCCGGCGATAGCGGCATTACGTGAGGAAGACATGGGTAGCGCTAGCTGCAGTGAAAGTGGGGCCATACTAACAGATCCGCTTGCCGGCAAGCAGAATCAAAAAAAGCCTGCGAGGGGCGAACCTGGCAGGCTTTCTTGAAGCGGATGCTGCTGCTTATTTCTGGCGGCGGCGCAGGGTGAAACCCAGCATGCCGAGGCCGAGCAGGATCGACGCCAGCGTGCCCGGTTCCGGCACTTTGACGGACATCGATACGTTATCCAGCGAGCCGCCGTAGCCGTCGCTGATGCCGCTGGCCTTGAACTGCAGCGTGGACAGGTTACCGATGGCGAACATCGACAGGTCGATCTTCTGCCATTGCGTCAGGGAGGTGAAGTTATCCTCGGCCACATGCTTCAGCAGGTTGCCGTTCCAGAACACGTCGATGCCGTTGGTGCTTGCCGCGGTATGCTCGCGCGGGGCGTAGAAGAACGACAGGTTGTACTGGGCGCCGCTGATCGTATTGAAGGACTGGCTGATCCAGCTGTTGGCGGTCGAATCCAGTTCCAGGTAATTGTTGCCGTCCTTGGCCGCGCCGGCAATGTTGTTGCGCACTTCCGCGCCGTTCGGACCGACGGTCCAGCCGTCCAGCGCGGACATGATGGTCCACGTGTTGGCGTTCACGCCATTCTTTTCAAAACTGCCATTTTTGATGAGTTCAACAGGACCTGCGGTTGCGGCACCGGCGGCGAGAAGGAGTACTGCGGCGAGGAATTTCTTCATGTTGTCCCGTTGAAATGTGGCTTGCGCAAAAGATATCAAGATTGTAGCACGACAATTGCGGAAAAAATCAGCACGCTGAAAAAAGCCTGCAACCCAAGGCGGCGTGCAGGCTGATGATGCTTCGTGGAAACTAATTGCGCAATTGTGCGGACAGCACGACCATGAAGATGAATCCATTATCCGTCGGTACGCGGTAGGCGCCCATGGCGCCGAGCACGTCGAGGGCGATGGCGGTCATGTGCCAGCCGTCCTGCTGCTGCGCTTTCCATTTGGGGACGGTGAGCAATGGGTAGTCGTGCTCTTCGCCGAAGTCGCGTACGGCAAGGATGCGCGAACGGACCGGCTGCAGCAGGCTGAAATTCGCCCATGACCACATCCAGGTGTCGCTGGCGGTGGACAGGGTGCCGACGAATTCGACGTCCGCCACCAGGTCAGGCTGCGCGCCGCCGGAAAACACCAGCTGCGCGTTTTCCTGGTAATAGTCCCAGCGCGAATAGTCGTTCAGTTTCAGGCGCCCGGTCATGGCTTGCTGCTTATCCCGCAGGACCTTGCATTGGGTGTCCAGGTACTGGACCCACGCTTGCGCCGTGGTGTCGTCCATGCTGGTGACGCTTTGCGCAATGCCCTCCTCGTAGCAATGGCAGCACAGCAGGCCGATCTCGGCCTCGCCTTCATTCTTCTCGTTCCATTCGCCTTCGCGTTCGAACGCTGCATTGCATGCCGCGCACCAGGCATCGCGCCAGGGCGCATCCTCTTCCGGGTAGCCGCAATACCAAGGCTGGGCCGGGTGCTCGATCAGGTGTTTGCAAACATGGGCGAATTCGCTGTCGCCATGGGTAGGGCAGGTGATGGTTTCGTTCGTCATGCGCGCATGGTATCAGCTGCTGCGCGCAGCCGATCAAGTGAAAGTAATTTGGTGGTCATGGCAGCGCCGCAGCGCATGAAAAAGCCCGCGTGGTGCGATCCACGCGGGCTTGATGCTGCTGTAAAGGAGGGGGCTTACAAGCCGGCCAGGCCGCCGCCGCAAGTGATGACCTGACCGGAGATGTAGTTCGATTCTGGACCGCACAGCATCACGATGGCCGCTGCCGCCTCATCCGGCTGGCCGGGACGGCCCAGCGGAATCATCTTCTTCGACATTTCCACCACGGCTTCGCCGATGCCGACCTTGATCTCGCGTCCTTCGATCGAAACAGTCTTGTTTTCATCGCCGCTCAGCGGCTGCGTCAGGCGCGTTTCGATATGGCCGAATGCCACGCAGTTGACGTTGACCTTGAGCCGCCCCCATTCCTTCGACAGGGTCTTGGTCAGGCCGACGATGCCGGCCTTGGCGGCGGCATAGTTCACTTGCCCCGCATTGCCTTGCGCGGCGATGGACGACACGTTGACCACCTTGCGGAATACTTCCTTGCCGGCGGCCGCTTCCGCCTTGGCCGCTGCACTCAGCACGGGATAGGCCGCGCGCAGGATGCGGAATGGCGCCGTGAGATGGCAATCGATGATGGCATACCACTGCTCGTCGCTCATTTTCTGGATCACATTGTCCCAGGTGTAGCCCGCGTTGTTGACGATGATGTCGATGCCCCCGAAGTTGTCCACCGCGCTCTTGATGAAGCGGTCGGCGAAATCGGGAGCCGTGACGCTGCCTTCGCAGGCGACGGCGCTGCCACCGGCCGCCTTGATTTCAGCCACAACTTCTTCGGCGGGGCCGGCGTCCAGGTCGTTGACTACCACGCGTGCGCCTTGTGCCGCCAATTGCAGCGCCACACTGCGGCCGATGCCGCGGCCGGAGCCGGTAACCAGTGCGACTTTTCCTTCGAATTTGTGCATCGTTGTTTTTCCTTTAGCTGTGATTGGCGTCTACGTCGTTAGCTGCTTGTATTTGCAGCCCCACATGTCAGGCCTATTTTTCATATGCTTCGCGCTGGCGTTCTTCTGCTGCGTGAAGCTCATCGTAGAGTGGAGCATACGCTATCCATTTGTCAGGCTTGGGATCACGGCACCACGATACGCACGAGATCCAGCACAGTATCCCAGCGACGGCAAGTATTGTCGCCCGTAGCGCGTCGCTTTCCATTGATCCGGCAAGGCTGAATATCGCGGCGGGACCATATTTCAGACTGAGAATCAGGTTCGCGATCAGGAACCAGAGCGCTCGGAAGGCGACGCTGCCCAATTGGGCTGCTTCCTCCGCGCTCTTCCGATTTTTTTCATCCCATTCTTTGCATTTTGCGAGGACGTACTGACTTTGTGTGCGGTCCGCATGCTCTTTGAGCTCATGGTATTTGACCATGTTCCTGGGCCGCCACAAACGCCCCACCTGGTCGGAGTCAGGCGTCCATATCCATTGATAGTAAGCCAGGCGAACCGCGTTGGCAAAGAAGAACTCTAAAAATGGCAGGACTGCGGAAATGAGAATCGAGAAGAAAAGGGCCGCAACTGCCAATGTTCCCAATGCTGCAGTCCAGTTGAACTTCGGCCAATCGAGGGTCAGTAGATTTTTATGTGCGTGCACCATCAGTGCGCAGTCGACATAAAGCGTTGTGGCTGCTATCGCGAGCATCCACTTGAATTCCCCAGCCTTCTCTAAAAGCCCGAGGACTTTCGCGTCGGGAGGCGTTCTGCCGATACCGTTGTTCGAGTCGTCTGTCACCGGACACGTCCCTCATATTGTACGAAACAAAAAAGCCTGCAAGGCGCGAACCATGCAGGCTTTCGGGATGCTCGTGGGAGCCGGCTATTACATCATGCCGTCCATGCCACCCATGCCGCCCATGCCACCCATACCGCCCATGCCGCCGGCTGGCTTGTCTTCTACGACTTCAGCAACCATGCAGTCGGTGGTCAGCATCAGGCCAGCGATGGAAGCCGCGTTCTGCAGGGCAGAGCGGGTTACCTTGGCTGGGTCCAGAACGCCCATTTCAACCATGTCGCCGTAGGTGCCGTTGGCAGCGTTGTAGCCGTAGTTGCCGGAACCGGCCAGCACGGCGTTCACAACCACCGAAGCTTCTTCGCCGGCGTTGGTGACGATCATGCGCAGAGGCTCTTCCATGGCGCGCAGGACGATCTTGATACCTGCGTCCTGGTCGGCGTTGTCGCCTTTCACGTTCAGGTTGGCGCGGGCGCGCAGCAGGGCTACGCCGCCGCCTGGCACAATGCCTTCTTCCACAGCTGCGCGGGTTGCGTGCAGTGCGTCTTCAACGCGGGCCTTCTTCTCTTTCATTTCGACTTCGGTGGCTGCGCCAACCTTGATCACGGCAACGCCGCCGGCCAGCTTGGCGACGCGCTCTTGCAGTTTTTCGCGGTCGTAGTCGGAGGTGGCACCTTCGATCTGGGTGCGGATCTGCGCCACGCGGCCTTCGATTGCGGAGGCTTCGCCTGCGCCGTCGATGACGATGGTGTTTTCCTTGCCCACTTCGATGCGCTTGGCTTGGCCCAGTTCTGCCAGGGTGGCTTTTTCCAGGGTCAGGCCGACTTCTTCAGCAACAACCTGGCCGCCGGTCAGGATTGCGATGTCTTCCAGCATTGCCTTGCGACGGTCGCCGAAGCCAGGGGCTTTCACTGCGCAGGTCTTCAGGATGCCGCGGATGTTATTGACCACCAGGGTCGCCAGTGCTTCGCCTTCGATGTCTTCAGCGATGATCAGCAGTGGACGGCCGGCTTTCGCTACTTGCTCCAGTACTGGCAGCAGGTCGCGGATATTGGCGATCTTCTTGTCGCACAGCAGAACGAATGGGTTCTCCAGGACGGCAACTTGCTTCTCTTGGTTGTTGATGAAGTACGGGGACAGGTAGCCGCGGTCGAACTGCATGCCTTCCACGATGTCCAGCTCGTCGTGCAGGGACTTGCCGTCTTCCACGGTGATGACGCCTTCCTTGCCCACTTTTTCCATCGCTTCAGCGATACGGTCGCCGATCGAGGTTTCCGAGTTGGCGGAGATCGCGCCAACCTGGGCGATTTCCTTGGAGGTGGTGGTTGGCTTGGACATCGACTTCAGCTGTTCGACGGTGGCAGTCACTGCCTTGTCGATGCCGCGCTTCAGGTCCATTGGGTTCATGCCGGCGGCAACGTACTTCATGCCTTCGCGCACGATTGCCTGGGCCAGCACGGTTGCGGTGGTGGTACCGTCACCGGCGTTGTCGGAGGTCTTGGAAGCGACTTCCTTGACCATCTGCGCGCCCATGTTCATCAGTTTGTCTTTCAGTTCGATCTCTTTAGCGACCGAAACGCCGTCCTTGGTGACGGTTGGGGCGCCGAAGGAGCGCTCCAGCACCACATTGCGGCCTTTAGGGCCCAGGGTGACTTTAACTGCGTTGGCGAGGATGTTCACGCCTTCGACCATCTTGGCACGTGCGGAATCGCCGAAAATGACTTCTTTAGCTGCCATGTTTGTTTCTCCTGAATTCTGTCTATCTAGGGGGCTGTGATTACTTCTGCACCACGGCCATGATGTCTTCTTCGCGCATTACCAGCAGTTCCTGGCCGTCGACTTTGACGGCTTGGCCGGCGTATTTGCCGAACAGAACGCGGTCGCCCACTTTCACTTCCAGAGCGCGCACGGTGCCGTTGTCGGCAACTTTACCGTTGCCAACTGCCAGCACTTCACCCTGATCCGGCTTTTCAGCGGCTGCATCAGGGATGATCAGGCCGGACGCGGTCTTGGTTTCCTGGTCCAGGCGTTTGACGATGACGCGGTCATGCAAAGGGCGAAGGTTCATACAAAACTCCTTTTACTCGGTTTATTGTCAGTTGTTAGCACTCTCGGCTAACGAGTGCTAACAATTATAGGGACGACACTTTCGCTTTTCAAGAGAATTTCTTTGCGCTCGGTCAAGCATTAATTAGATGTTAATCATGTAACAATACTAATTCCCTCCTAAACTGGCCCGATACGCCAATCCCCTGGGAGGAGCCCATGCACATTTATGTTTTGCTGGCGCTGGTCGCCGCCATGCTGCCGGCGGGCCAGGAAATGTACCAGCCGCCTGCTGCAGAGGGCGCGCGCATGTCTTGCTTGGCGCCGACGGAGCTGCTGATCGTGTCGCCGGCGCCGGACAGCGTGGTGGCGCCGCAGGCGCAGATCCGCTTCGAGGGCAGCGCATTCGATTGTGTCGATGGCGTGCTGGCCGGCGACGCGATTGCCTGGGCATCGGACCGCGACGGCTGGCTGGGGCATGGCCTGATGCTGCGCACTGCGGCGCTCAGCCCGGGAAGCCATACCGTGACGATGACCGCCACCAATAGCGGGCATCGCTCTGCCAGTGTTTCCGTCAGTTTGCTTGTGGAGGAGCCGTCCCGATGAACTTACGCCGTGCGAGCGCCATCGCCAGGCGCTGCAAGGGATGGCGGTTGCCGCCGGGGCGCCAGGTGGTCACGTAGCGGTCGCTGTATGCGTCGTACTGGAAGCCGTAGGGGGCGGCCATGACCTTGCCGCGGCCAAGAAGGATCTTCAGCGCCTGGCTGGCGGCAATCCCCGCACACAGCTGGCAGCCCATGCTGGTGGAGGGGCCGCGGCGCTGCGCCAGGTCGACCCCTTGCGGCCAGACCAGGTAGCCGCGGTGCAGGCTGGCGGGCGCCAGGCCGACCAGGAAGCGCAGGGCCTTGTCCACCTCCGGGCGGTCGCCCCACTGGAAGTAGTCTTCAAAACTCATCTGCCCCGGCAGGAAATTCAGGCAGGAGGCGCCCATGCCCAGCGGCGCCGCCATGGTGGCGGGAATGCGTTGCGCCGCGCAATGGCCGTACACCAGCGTGCGCGCTGCGAACGCGTAGAAGTCCAGGCCGTCGACATAGAGGTCGACGCCATCCAGGAACTGGCCGACGTTGGCGCTGGTGACGCCGTCGCCGAACTGGCGGATCTCGAGCTGCGGGTTGATGTCCTGCGCCATGCGCGCCGCGACCGCCACCTTGGGCTGCTCCATGGTCGACATGAATGCCGCTGCCTGGCGGTTCAGGTTGGGAATGTCGTAGCAATCGAAATCGGCGATATGGAAGGCGCCGATGCCCAGCCTGGCCAAGGTCAGCAGGTGCACGGCGCCGACGCCGCCCATGCCGGCGATGGCGACGCGCTTGCCCCGCAGGCGCTGCTGTTCTTCCGGCGTGACCCAGCCAAGGTTGCGCGAAAACGCCTCTTCATAGTTGAAGCGGGCCGTCATTTGGGAAGGTTGAGCATGCGGTTGACGATTCCCTCTTCTTCACGCGGCGAAAAGAAGTGCGGGTAGTAGGAGCGCACGCCCGGGACGGCACCTTTGCCGCCAAAGCGCTGGATCTGCTCTGTCATATAGGCGATTTCGACGGACATGAGGATGCCCGGGTAATTCACCCGGGGATTGATGACCGGATCGCCGATCTGCTGGAAGCCCAGCGCGTTCTCGAAAAAGCCGCCATGGCGAGGCTGCACTTCGATGAACATATGCGTGCGCTGGTGCAGATCGCGCGCCGTGATCACGGCCAGATGGAACAGGGCGGCCTGGTATTGCTTGCTGCTGCCGGCGACGTCGAAGGCGAACTTGATGATCTCGCAGATTTTGCCGCCGCGGCTCCTGCACTCGTCCAGCTGCGGTTTGAACAGTTCGTCGGCCAGCAGGCCTTCCGGGCAGTCGAGGCCTACGCTCAGCGTGCCGACCGTTTCGCCGTGCTGGCTTGCCATCAGGGTGACGCGGTTGGCCACCGGCGTCAGCGCATGGTTGCCGCTGAAGCCGCGCCAGCTGTACATGCGGTGGATCAGCATGCTGGCCTGGTTGCGCCCGGTGGGCGTGTCGACCAGTCTGATGCCGAAGTTAAGTTCCTGCGTGACCTGGTCGGGCAAAAGCGCAATCAGTGGATCGCCTTCGCTCACGGTGGGGTGCGCGGCCGCGTCCTCCACGGGCAGGTCGGCCGCAGCGGTGGACGTGGTGTCTGGGCTGTTTTGCATGGCGAGCTCCTCCAGCTCGCGCCAAGCGTAAAGTCATCCCGAAAATAGCATTGTGAAAGCTAACAAGTACGACAAACGCGCAGCGCAGAAAAACAATCATGGCACGGCGGGCTGATGCGGGCAAGCGCAGCAACCTGCCGTACGTTTGCACGGCCGTTTAACGGCGGCGCATGCGCTGGCTGCCGACGACCAACAGGCCCAGGCCGAGCAGGGCCAGGCTGCCAGGTTCTGGCACGGTCTTGCTGTTGAAGTCCAGGATGCCCGACTCCGAATTGATCGCGACCACTTTGGCTCCCACGCAGTTCGCGACGTCGCAGGTAATACCCTGCGAGGTGTTATTGAAGGCCGAGAACGCGGCCTTGTAGAACGGGCGCGGGTCGGTGAAGAAGTCGTAGCCGTCAGGATTGACCGGGTCGTCGTACAGTTCAAAACCGAAGTTCAGGTTCTGGAAAGCGCCACCCAGCGGATCGAGGCCGCCTTTGCCGTCGGTCAGCAGGCCGGAGCTGGCCAGCTTGTACTGGATGCCGGTCAAGCCGATGCTCGGATCCAGCGCCACGGTGGACTGGGAATAGGTGTTGTCGTTGCCCGGGTCGGCCCACAATTCGAAGTTGAAGCTGGTCACGTTACAAGTCACGTTCGGCGCCAGGATGCCGCTGCAAGTGAATTGCTGGCTGAAGACCGCGTACAGGCCGTAATCGACATTGACGCGCGTATTGCCACCGGACACCGGCGAGCTGTTCAGCCCGAAGCCGTTGAAGAAGGCGTAGCCGTTGGCGCGGTAGACGTTTGCCGGATCGGCAGCGTCATGGTGGATGCGGTTGGACGAAAAGCCGTTGATGGCGTCGGCTTGGAAGACTTTGCCAGTACCGCTGATCACCGTGGGGTCCACGGAGAAAACCGGAGCGGCCGATGCCTGGGATGCGCCTAACAGACCCAGAGCACCTGCAATCAGCCCGCATAATTGTTTCTTCATGCTCGATCTCCATTCAGTTTTTATAGTGAGGAAGCGACAACAAGCAAATGCCTCCTATGCAAGCGCTGTGCCAAGCAATCCATGGCCCTAAAGGAATCAAGCACTTATTGCTTACTTATAAATTGAAACTTTGGAAACTACTCTATTGCTGTAAAATTTACCGACATGAAAGTCAATAAAATCAATGACTTGCAATTCGCTACGGGATGCTTCGTACGCTATCCCCGCCCAGGGGAGGGGATAGCGGCCGTTGCAAGCTTAGCTGCGTCGAATGCGGCGGCTGCCCAATAACACCAGGCCGAGTCCCAGCAGGGCCAGGCTGCCCGGCTCCGGCACGGCGAAGTCCAGGACCCCGGTTTGCGAATTGATGGCGATCTTCTTGGCCTTGTCGCATTTCACGGTATCGCACAGGATGCCCTGCGACGTGTTGTTGAAGGCGGAGAATGCGGCGGAATAGAAGGGACGCGGGTCCTTGAAGAAGCCATAGCCGTTCGGCTTGGCCGGATCGTCGTGCAGTACCCAGCCGAAATTCAGGTTTTGGAACGAGCCGCCCAGTTCGTTCAGGCCGCCCCCGCTGTCGCGCAGGAGGCCGGCGCTGGCCAGCTTGTACTGGATGCCTTTCTTCGTCACGGACGGGTCCTGCGCCAGGCTCGATTGCGAATAGCTGTTGTCGTTGCCCGGGTCCGCCCACAACTCGAAGTTGAAACTCGTCACAGAGCACTTCACGCCCGGCGACACGATGGCTTGGCAGGTAATGTTCTGGCTGAACACCGCGTACAGGCCGTAGTCGACGTTGAGCCGGGAATTGCCGCCGGATACCGTCGAGCCTTTCAGCGAGAAGCCATTAAAGAAGGCGTAGCCATTGGCATGGTAGACATTGGCCGGTTCGCCGGGATTCTGCACGATGCGCGTGGAAGAAAAGCCGTTGATGGCGTCGGCTTGAAAGAGCTTGCCAGTGCCGCTGATGACGGTGGGGTCGATCGTGAACACCGGTGCTGCATAGGCTTGGGTCGCCGCGGCCAGGGCAAGTGCCCCAGCAAGCGACCGGCAAAGCGTTTTGTTCATGCATTTCTCCATTCAGGTTGCTAATTTGGACGTCATGGTTTTATGGACTTATCAGTTGCAGAGCTGACATAGCAAAGACCATGCCAAAAGAATAAGCATGAATGAATACAAGAACTTATTGCTTACTTGTTAATTGATATCAGATGGAATATTCTATTGATGTAAAGATTTTCGACATGAATACCAATGAAATCAAATACTTGAAAATCGGTACTGGATGGTGGCCTGCTTGTTTACGCCTGCGGGACGGTCAGGCGGAAAGTGACTTGGGCGGGCGTGCACGCGGCCAGGACCAAGTCGCCGCCATGTGCGCGGGCAAGTTCGCGAGCCAGCGCCAAACCCAGGCCAGCGCCGGACATGCGCCGGTTATACGCCTGGCCGCCGCGGTAGAAGCGGTCGAACAGACGCTCGCGATGCTCAGGAGCGATGCCGGTGGAGGCGTTCGCGATATCGATTTGCCAGCCCGCGCCCGCGGCGCGGGCCGTGATGGCTATTCATCCCTGCGGAATGCCATATTTGACCGCGTTGCTGGCCAGGTTCTGCGGTACCTGCCGCAGCAGGTCGGCATCGCCGAGCGCCGGCATGCGCGGCGGCAGCTCAAGGCGCAGCGGGCGGTCGGCGGCCATCAGGTCCAGGTCGTCGGCCAGCTCGCGCAGCAGGGGCGCCAAGTCGAGCGGCTGCATGGGGATCTGCAGCTGCCCGGCATCGGCACGCGACAGCATCAGCAGCTTGCGCACCACATTATCGAGGCGCCGCACTTCATCCAGCACATCGGCCAGCGCCTGTTCCAGTTCCGACCAGCAGGCAAAGCAGGAACACTGCGCCGCCGAAACGCCCGATGGTGGGCTTCAGCTGGGCTTCCGACATGTGGTGTTCACGCCCAGCTGCACCAGCACGCCGCCGCTGTCGTCTACTACCCGCACGATGGCGAAATGCTCCGTGCTTTCAAGCGGGGCAAAGCCGCTGAAACTGGCGTTCAAGTGGGCGTCGATGGAAGGCAAGACCGCGGCCGCGTTGGTGCCGAAGCCCGGTCCGGACAGATGCGCCGCCATCATGCGGTCCAGGATGCCCGCGCGCCGCGCCAACACCGTCAGCGCGGACGCGACGAACAGCACCGCGATCACGCCGACGGCGAGCCCGGTCGTGATCAGCGCAATGCGCAGGCGGAAGGAGCGGAGCGGGGGCGGTCGGGCCGGCGTCATACATCGTCGTCCGGCTTGCGCAGGCGGTGGCCGACGCCGCGCATGGCTTCAATGGCGACTTGTTCGGGCAGGGCCAGCTTCTTGCGCAGGCGCTGGTAATCGTCGGCGCCCAGGTTCAACCCTTGCAGGCGGTCGTCCAGTTCATTGCGCACGGTGAGTAGGATCACCGGCGTATCGCGCCCCTCGCGGCGCAAGCCTTTCAGGATCTCCAGCCATCACGACCCGGCACCATGATATCAAGCAGGAGGACCTCGTAGTGGCGGGAGCGGCAAGCGATTACAGATTTGTAATCGGAGCCGCTTTAGTGGATCTCTTCCACACGGCGCCGCGCAGCCAGGAACATTGCAGGGCCTCACTGCAAATGAGCTACAATCGCATGCATGTCTAACACCAAGTTGACCGTGCAAGCGTGCGGCCCTATAGTTTCTGGATGATCGCAGACTACCAAGAACTTTCCGATAAAATCGACCGCCTCGCGGAGCTCGCGCATACCTTGCGCCGAGAGAACGCCCAATTGCGCCAAGCCAATGCGGCCCTGGTGGCCGATAATCTTGAATACCAACGCCGCCTGAGCGAAGCACATGCGCGCGTGACGGCGCTGCTGGACAAGATTCCGGCAGCCGAAGCTGACACTCCTGAGGATGCCCAATGATCCATGTCGACGTGACCATCATGGGCCAGCCCTACAAGCTGGCATGCAAGGCCGATGAAGAACGCGCGCTGCGCGAAGCGGCCAACTTGCTGGACAAAAAGATGAACGCCATCCGCGACGCCGGCAAGGTCAAGGGCAATGACCGCATCGCCGTCATGGCGGCGCTGGGCATGGCGGCCGAGTTCCTGGCGTCGAAGACGGCGAACGGCGGCCCGTCCATGCTGGAAGTCCAGGAAAAGCTGGGCGCCATGCACAAGGTGCTCGACAACGCACTGACCCCGCAAGAAAATCTGTTCTAATTGTCCGAAAGGCCTTTCCCGAAAATCGTTTGAGGAGTAAACTTCGTGTCACCCTGCGGTGTTCGAGATTTGCCATATATTCCTTGAACCATTTACACGCATCGGTTGCGGAAATTTGTTTGGCGGGCGTGAGCGTCACTAGTCTGATGAACCCGAAGTTGAACTAACTGTAACCACCTTGAACCGTAAGGTTCGGGATGCCGGCATAACGGCACAGGCGGGGCCTCATTCATATGAAAGCGGTTGCCAGCACCCGAGGGTGCGCAACCGTTTTTTTACGCCCAGAGGGGAGCCATGCAATACTGGTTGATGAAGTCCGAGCCCGACGAAGTCAGCATCGACGATGTCATGTCCGCCAAGGGCAAGACGGTGCCCTGGTTCGGTGTGCGCAACTATCAGGCCCGCAACTTCATGCGCGACGCGATGCAACCTGGCGATGGCGTCCTGTTCTACCATTCCTCCTGTCCCGAGCCTGGCATTGCCGGCATTGCGGAAGTGGTCAGCGGTCCGTATCCGGACGCGACCCAGTTCGATTCCAAGAGCCATTACTACGATGCGAAAGCCACGCAGGAGCAGCCGCGCTGGGTTTCCGTCGATGTGAAGGGCGTGCGCAAAACGCGCCTGCTGTCGCTGGCGGAAATGCGCACGCTGCCCCAGCTTGAGGAGATGGTGGTGCTGCAAAAAGGTAGCCGCCTGTCGATCACGCCGGTCACGCCGGCGCAATGGGCTGCGGTCAATAAGCTGCTGAAGGATTGAGTTCTACAGGCTGGACGGGGCAAAGCTGTCCAGCGCCTTACCGATCCCACCGTCCTTGAAATTGCCGGCGAGTGCTTGCGCGGCGTCGCGTTCGGCTGCCGTCAGGCGGGTTTCCAGGGCGCTGGCGGCTTCGCGGGCTTCGCTCTTATTCTTGCAGTGATACAGGACCGCCAGTTCGCCGATGATGTTTTTGCGCGCCGCAGCTTCCAGGTTTGCTTCAGCCAGCTCTTCCAGCATCCGCGGCTGGTCGTTCAAGGCCGCATTGCAGAACAGCTGACTGGCATTCGAACTGCTTGCGGCAACGCCGCGTCCCTCTTCATGGAAACGCGCCAGCGCCCGCATCGCGTCGCTGTTTCCTTTTTCGGCGGCTTCCTGATACCACTTCACCGCCTCGGCGTCGTCGCGTTTGACGCCAAGGCCTTGTGCGTAGAGGTGGCCGCCATTTACAAGACCATCGCTATTCTGGAAATCGGCCGCCTTTTCGAACCAGTATGCCGCCTGCGCATAGTCACGGGCTACGCCCTGGCCGCGCAGATATAGTTCTCCGATACGGTTCATCGCGCCGCCGTTCTGTTTCTTTGCGGCGCTCAAGTAGTACTCCATTGCGAGCCCGAAGTCCTTGTCAGTCCCCTGGCCGGCTTCGCTCATGCGCCCTAGCATGTAGTTGGCCTCACCGGCGTCGTCTCGGACGGATTTGTAGAGCCTGAATGCCTTGGTGTAGCTTTGCGGAGTTCCGGTCCCTTTCGCATACATTTCAGCCAGGCCCATTGCGCATAAGGCGTCGTTCAATTCCATACACTCCTTCATTAACCTGAAAGCGCCTTCCTTATCCTGGGGCATATATTTGCCCTTCGATTTATGAAGGGCGAGAATGCGCAGGCTTTCGGGATTGTGCGCCTTGACGCCTTTCTGGAGCCAGGCGACCCCTTTGGCAGGGTCGAAACGGTCCGACTTTTTCGAGAGATGCAGGATCGCCACCAGGGTATATGCGTTTTCGACGCCGCGCTCGGCCGCCCGCATGGCATATTCCTCGGACTTCTTGCTGTCCTGCATAACGGCAGCTCCGTTCGCGTACATGATGCTCAACATCCAGTCACCATCGCCGTAGCCGCGGGCAGACAATTCCTGGAAAATCTTGAGCGCTCTCGCGTAATCGCCGGCACGGTAGGCTTCAACGCCTGTTTCATAGCCTTCTGCATGGGCAAAAGCGACGCAGCAAGAAAGCACGATGGCGGAAAGCAGTCGTTTCATGAAAATGATAAAAAGATAAAAGGGCAGTATTTTAACGGAGGCCGGCGACACAGCGTAAAATCCAGGCCTTATGGATATTGGATTGATGTTGATATTGCTCGCGATGGGGGCGGGCGGCGGGTTCGCGGCGGGCTTGCTCGGAATTGGCGGCGGCATGGTGCTGGTGCCCTTCATCACGATGATCTTCACCGCCAAGGGCTTTCCCCCGGAGCTGGTGGTGCATATGGCGATCGCGACCTCGCTGGCCACGATCATGTTCACTTCACTGTCTTCGGTGCGCGCGCATCATCGGCATGGCGCGGTGCGGTGGCGCATCGTTGCGCTGCTGGCGCCGGGCATCGCGGCCGGCGCCATGCTCGGGCCGTGGATCGGCAAGCAGATGAACACCTGTGCGCAGTCGCTGCTGTTTTCCGCCTTCGTGGCGTTTTCAGCGGTGCAGATGCTGCGCAGCCGACATCTGTCCGCCGGGCGCGAGTTGCCCGGAACGCCGGGCATGATCGCAGCGGGCGGCGTGATCGGTACCATGGCGGGGCTGGTGGGGGCGGGCGGCGGCTTTATTTCCGTCCCCTTCATGGCATGGTGTAATGTGCGGATCCACCAGGCGGTTGCGACCAGTGCGGCGCTGGGCTTCCCGATTGCCTTGTTCGGCACTGTGTCGAACATCTATGTCGGCTGGGCTGCGCCGGGACTGCCGGCGCATTCGCTGGGCTTTGTCTATCTGCCGGCATTGCTTGTAATCGCGGCCGCCAGTGTGACGATGGCGCCGCTCGGTGCGCGCCTTGCGCACAAGATGGATGTGGCGTCGCTCAAGCGCGTCTTTGCCGTGGTGCTGTTCGCGCTGGCGGCGTATATGTTCTATCACGCGCTGGCATAGCTGCGCGGCGTTTGGAGGCCGGGATGGAAGCAAGAGTCGGATGCTGGTCGCTGTTCAAGGTTTTTTCCCATATGGCCCTGCAAGGCTTCGGCGGCGTACTGCCGTTCGCCTATCGCCACTTGGTCGAGCGCACGCAATGGCTGACGGCATCCGAATTCGGCCAACTGCTCAGCATCGCGCAATTGCTGCCTGGTCCCACGATCTGCAACCTCTCCGTCATGGTCGGCCAGCGCTACGCCGGTGTGGCCGGTGGATTTTCCGCGCTGGCCGGCCTGCTGCTGGGACCATTTTTTATTGTGATCGCTCTGGGCGCGGCCTACCAGGGGCTGGCAGGCCATCCCCTCTTCGTCAATGCCATGCGCGGCATGGCGGCGGCCGCGTCGGGCCTGATCCTCGCCACGGCAATCAAGCTGGCGGCAGGCATGCTGCGCGGAACGGTAGGGGGAGGACGCCGCGCGGCGCAGCTTGCATTGCTGGTGGCCGCGTTCATTGGCCTGGGCGTCGTGAAGGTCGGCCTGATCGCGGTGGTGGCGACGCTGGTGCCGATCGGTTTCCTGCTGTTCGCCTTCGTGTGGAGGAAACCGTGAGCGAAGACGTCAAACTGGGCGGGCTGGCTTGGCACCTGGCCGTGCTGTCGCTGACGGCGATCGGCGGCGGCGTGGTCCTGGTCGCGCCCGATGTGCACCACTACGTCTCGGTGCAGAACCATTGGATGAGCGATGATCAATTCGCCGCCATGTACGCACTGGCGCAGGCGGCGCCGGGCCCCAACCTGCTGTTCGTCACGCTGGTCGGCTGGATGATCAAGGGCTGGCTGGGCGCGGTGGTCGTGACGATGGCGGCGATCCTGCCTTCGTCATGCCTGGTGCTGGCACTGGGAACGGTGATCAATCGTCATGGCGGCGCCGATGGCCGCTGGACCGGCGCGCTGCGCGATGCGCTGGCGCCGCTGGCGGCCGGCATGCTGGCCGGCGCCGCGTGGACTTTTCTGAGCGTGGCCGGCGCCGGATGGCGCGGCATGGTGCTGGCGCTGGCCGCCGCCGGGGCGGCCTATGCAACCAAATTGAACCCGCTGTGGCTGATCGCCTTAGGCGCGCTGGCCGGCGCCGTTGGGCTGGTTTGAGCGGTAAGCCCACACCAGCATGATGATGGCGCCGACGATCATCGGCAGCGACAACATCTGGCCGGAGGTCACCGGCAGGCCCGCCACGTTAATCTCCCAGTCCGGGGTGCGGAACCACTCGGTGAAGAAGCGCGCGCAGCCGTACAGCAGCACGTATAGGGCGCCGACGGCCAGGCGCGGCCGCGCCTTGCGTGCAAACGGCCACAGGATGCAAAACACCAGGATGCCGTCCACCAGCATTTGGTAGATCGCGGAAGGGTGGCGCGGCATATTGTCGTACAGGTTCGGATAAATCATCGCCCATGGCAGCGAGGGATCGCCGACCACACGTCCGGGCAGTTCGGCGTTGATGAAATTGCCCATGCGGCCGGCCGCATAGCCGAGCGGCACCAGCGGCGCGATGAAGTCATACACATCGAGCAGATTGCGTTTGCGTTTGCGCGACCACAGGGCCATGGCGATCAGCACGCCGAGGAAGCCGCCGTGGAAGCTCATGCCGCCCTCCCAGACCCTGATGATGCGCTGAGGCGTCAATAGCATCTCCGGCTGGTAGAAGAATACTTCGCCCAGGCGGCCGCCCACGATCACGCCCAGCATGCCATAGAACAGCATGTCGTCCAGGTCTTCCTTGGTCCAACCCTGGGCGGCGATGTGCGGCTGCTTGATGCGCACGCGGCCTAGGGCGATGAACATGAGGAAGGCCAGCACGTACATCAGGCCATACCAGTGGATATTCAGCGGCCCGATGCCGAAGAAGGGGCCGATACTGACGGCGACCGGATCGGGCATTGGATGGTTCAGCGGCATTCAGATTCTCTTTCTCATTAATTCCAGGAAGCCGCGCAGCACGGGCGAGGCATTGTCGCGCCGCCAGGCCAGGCCGGTTTCCACCAGCGGCGTGCTCTGGACCAGGGGCAGGTATTCCACCCCGGGCCGGCGCAAATTCGACACGGATTGTGGCACAAGTGCCAATCCCATGCCAGCCGATACCAGGCTGACAATGGTTTGCATCTGGATCGCCTCCTGGCCCACCTCGGCGGTGATGCCCGCCGCGCGGAACACCGACAGGATGGCGTCGTACAGTCCGGGCGAGATGTGGCGTGGGAAGATGATCAGCGGCAGGCCGCCCAGCGTGCGCAAGTCGGCCGCCTTGGCGCGCACCAGCGCCGGCATGCCGGCCGGTGCCGCCAGGACCAGTGGTTCCCTTAGCACGGGCAGGTAATCGAGCTCCTGGCGCGCACGGTCGGGCAGGGGCGGGATCAGCAGGCCGGCATCGACCCGGCCTTCCAGCAAGTCGTCCAGCTGCAGGTCGGAAGTGGCCTCTTTCAACGTGATCTCGACCTGCGGAAATTCGGCGCGGTAGGCGCGCAGGGTTGGCGGCAGCACGCTGTAATCGGCCGACGACACGAAAGCCAGCGCGAGCCGCCCGCTGGCGCCGGCGGCGGCGCGTTGCACCAGCTCCGCCAGCCCGGCCGATTGTTCGAGCAGGCGGCGCGCTTCCGGCAGCAGGGCTTCGCCGGCGGCGGTCAGCGTCACGCCGCGCCGGTTGCGCTCGAACAGGGGCGCCCCCAGCATCTGTTCCAGCGCCATGATGGTTTGCGATAGCGGCGGCTGGGTCATATGCAGGCGGCGCGCGGCGCGGCCGAAATGCAGCTCCTCGGCGACGGTGGCGAAATAGCGCAGCTGGCGAAGTTCGATATTCATTCGCAAAGAATATCACAGGCACGCCTATCATATATTTGACAACTATCGGCGCAAAAGGCACCCTTAGGCTCTTATCCAGGAGATCCCACCATGCCGCAATACCGTTCCTATACCACCACCCAAGGCCGCAATATGGCGGGCGCCCGCGCCCTGTGGCGCGCCACCGGCATGAAGGACGGCGACTTCAATAAGCCGATCATCGCCGTGGTCAATTCCTTCACCCAGTTCGTTCCGGGCCACGTGCACCTGAAGGACCTGGGCCAGCTGGTCGCGCGCGAGATCGAAGCTTCCGGCGGCGTGGCCAAGGAATTCAACACCATCGCCGTGGACGACGGCATCGCCATGGGCCATGGCGGCATGCTGTACTCGCTGCCGTCGCGCGACTTGATCGCCGACTCGGTGGAATACATGGTCAACGCGCACTGCGCCGACGCCATGGTCTGCATTTCCAACTGCGACAAGATCACGCCCGGCATGCTGATGGCCGCCATGCGCCTGAACATCCCGGCGGTGTTCGTTTCCGGCGGGCCGATGGAAGCGGGCAAGGTGATCAAGGCCGTCAACGGCGGCGAGAAAATCATCAAGCTGGATCTGATCGATGCCATGATCAAGGCCGGCGACAGCAGCGTCTCCGATGCCGACGTGGCCGAAGCCGAGCGCTCGGCCTGTCCGACTTGCGGTTCCTGTTCCGGCATGTTCACCGCCAATTCGATGAACTGCCTGACCGAGGCCCTGGGCCTGTCCCTGCCGGGCAACGGCACCATCGTCGCCACCCACAGCGACCGCAAGGAACTGTTCCTGCGCGCCGGCCGCCTGATCGTCGAACTGGCCAAGCGCCACTACGAACAGGATGACTACAGCGTCCTGCCGCGCTCCATCGCCACCAAGCAAGCCTTTGAAAATGCCATGGCGCTGGACGTATCGATGGGCGGTTCCACCAACACCGTGCTGCATCTGCTGGCGGCGGCGCATGAGGCGCAAGTGCCGTTCACCATGGCCGACATCGACCGCATCTCGCGCAAAGTGCCTTGCCTGTGCAAGGTGGCGCCGATGACGGACAAGTACCACATCGAGGACGTGCACCGTGCGGGCGGCATCATCTCCATCCTCGGCGAGCTGGCGCGCGCCGGCCTGCTGGACACCACGCAGCACACCGTGCACACCGCCACGCTGGGCGAAGCGATCGAACAGTACGACATCAAGCGCAGCGACGACGCGGCCGTGCACCAGCTGTTCCGCGCGGCGCCGGGCGGCGTGCCGACCCAGGTGGCGTTCTCGCAGTCCGAGCGCTTCGCCTCGTCGGACCTGGACCGCAGCAACGGCTGCATCCGCGACCTGGAACACGCTTATTCGAAAGACGGCGGACTGGCTGTCCTGTACGGCAATATCGCCGAGAAGGGCTGCATCGTGAAGACCGCCGGCGTGGATGAATCGATCCTCACATTCAGCGGCAAAGCGCGTGTATTCGAGAGCCAGGACGCGGCGGTGGAAGCCATACTGGGCGACACCGTGCATGCCGGCGACGTTGTGATCATCCGCTACGAAGGCCCGAAAGGCGGCCCCGGCATGCAGGAAATGCTGTATCCGACGTCCTACATCAAATCGAAAGGCCTGGGCAAGGCCTGCGCGCTGTTCACGGACGGACGCTTCTCGGGCGGCTCCTCCGGGCTGGTGATCGGCCACGCCTCGCCGGAAGCGGCCGAAGGCGGCGCCATCGGCCTGGTGGAAGAAGGGGACATGATCGACATCGACATCCCCTCGCGCACCATCAATCTGCGCGTCGCGCCGGAAACGCTGGCGCAGCGCCGCAGCGCCATGGAGGCGCGCGGCGCCGGCGCCTGGCAGCCGCGCGAGCGCCAGCGCTATGTCTCGCAAGCCCTGCAGGCCTACGCCGCGCTGACCACGTCCGCCGACCGCGGCGCCGTGCGCGACCTGTCCCAGCTCAAGCGTTAAAAAGGCGGGGCAAAAAAGTCGGGGTCAATTCTGGCAATCGGACATGCACATTCGTGCGTGTCCGAATGCCAGAGTTGACCCCGACTGTTGAGCCTGTCGCTTACTTGCGCTTCTGCATATCTTCGAAGTTCTTCTTGATGCGTTCCTTGCGCCGCTGCTCGTCGATGTTGTGCGCCTTGCGCTTGTCGAGGCCCAGCATCGGTTCGACGAATTCGAACCAGAGGAAGGCAACGCCCGCAACGCCGATGATCCACCACCAGGACATTTCGGCGAACTTCCAGACTTCAAAATACTTCAGTGCCACGAGGGCGATTAACAATAGAATAATAGGCATGGATAGCTCCTTAGTATTCCATCATAGCAATATCCAGCAATCGGTCAACCCATAATACGAAATGGACGTTGTGGAGTAAAATTGTCGCAGTTTTTTCCTGGAGATGAAAATGAAACGTTCCCTGATGGTTGGTTTCCTGGTTACCGCGGCATTCTCGTCGCAGGCCGCTTTTGCAAACGCCGACCTGGCGAAGGCCAAGAATTGCATGGCTTGCCACGCGATCGCCACCAAACTGGTGGGTCCGGCCTACAAGGACGTCGCCGCCAAATATGCTGGCCAGAAAGACGCCGAAGCCAAGCTGGTGGCGAAAGTGATGAAGGGCGGCTCCGGCGTCTGGGGCGCGGTGCCGATGCCAGCCAACCCGCAGGTGACCGAAGCGGAAGCGAAGACCCTGGTGAAATGGGTCCTGTCGCAGAAATGAGATTGAAAAAAAAGCCGGGCTAGCCCGGCTTTTTCATTTACTTGATCACCTCGATGCGCGTCTTCTTGCCGGCTTTATAGCCGAACAGGGTCAGCGCCCCGTCCTTGATATCCCCCTTGTCGTCAAAGGCGATCACGCCGCTGATGCCGTCGTAGCGCACCTTTTTCAGGAACGGCAGGTATTTGGCCGGCTCGGCCGATTTGGCGTCGGCCATGGCTTGCGCGATCGCCATCGCGGCGTCGTAGGCATACGGTGCATAGATCTGCACCTCGTAGCCGTAGCGTTTCTTGAAGCGGCTGGCGAAATCGGCCAGCTTCTTCTCCTGCTCGGGCGTCACGCCGCCCGCTTCCGCGCAGACCACCGCGTCGTCGGCGCCGCCCGACAGCTTGGGCAGGGCCTCGGTGCAGATGCCATCGCCGCCCATCAGCCGGGCCTTGATGCCCAGGGCTTTCATCTGGCGCAGCAGGGGGCCGCCCACCGAATCCATGCCGCCGAAGAACACCAGGTCCGGGTTCTTGGCGCGGATCGACGTCAGGATGGCGTTGAAGTCGGAGGCCTTGTCGGTCGTGTACTGTTTGTCGACGATCTGCACGCCGTCGCCTTTCTTGGCCTCCTTCAGGAACTCGGCCGCCACGCCCTGGCCGTAAGCGGTGCGGTCGTCGATCACGGCGATGCGCTTGGCGCCCAGTTTCTGGGTGGCGTACTTGCCCAGCGAGCTGCCCAGCTTGAAGTCGTTCGCCACCACGCGGAAGGTGGTGTTGAAGCCCTGGCTGGTGTAGATCGGGCTGGTGGACGATGCGGAAATCTGCGGGATGCCGGCGTCGTAGTAGATTTTCGAGGCCGGGATGGTGGTGCCGGAATTCTGGTGGCCGACGACGCCGCTGACCTTGGCGTCGACCAGTTTTTGCGCGGCCGAGACGCCTTGTTTCGGGTCGCCGGCGTCGTCTTCGGACACCATCTCGAACTTGACCGCCTTGCCGTTGATCTTGAAGCCTTTGGCGTTCAATTCTTCCACCGCCATGCGCACGCCGCTCTGATTGTCCTTGCCCAGGTGGGCGGACTGGCCGGACAGAGGGCCGACGTAGCCGATCTTGACCACTTCCTGGGCGCTTGCGGCGCCAGCAAAGGTCACGGCGATGGCGGCGATGATGGTTTTGGTTTGCATTGCACTTTCTCCTGAAACGAAAAGGGCCGCCATGCTGGCTGGCGGCCCACGGGCTCCCCCCCGATATTCTCGCGTATTACTTTACTACTTCCATCTTGGTCTTGATGCCGCCCTTGTAAGTGAACAGGGTCAGCGCGCCGTCCTTGATGTCGCCGAACTGGTCGAATTCGATGGCGCCGGTTACGCCCTGGTGCTTGATCCTGGCCAGCACTGGCAGGTATTTGGCCGGCTCGGACGAATTGGCCTGTTGCATGGCGTCGGCCATGGTCATGATGGCGTCGTACACATACGGCGCGTACAGCTGCACTTCCTGGCCGTACTTCTTCTTGTACCTGGCGCGGAAGTCGTCCATGTTCTTCTGCATTTCCGCCGTCACACCGCCGGCTTCGGCGCAGGTCACCACGCCGTCGGCGGCGGCGCCGGACGACAGGCGGTACAGGGCGTCGGTGCAGACGCCGTCGCCGCCCATGAACTTGGCGTTGATGCCCAGGGCCTTCATCTGGCGCAGCAGCGGGCCGCCGACCGAGTCCATACCGCCGAAGAACACCAGGTCCGGGTTCTTCGATTTGATATTGGTCAGGATGGCGTTGAAGTCGGAAGCGTTGGCGGTGGTGAATTCCTTGCCGACCAGCTGCACACCGGGCAGGGTTTTCTTGGCGCCCTTGATGAATTCGTCGGCCACGCCCTGGCCGTAGGCGGTGCGGTCGTCGATCACGGCGATCTTCTTGGCGCCCAGCTTCTGCACGGCGTAAGCGCCGAGGGTGCCGCCCAGCTTATTGTCGTTGGCGACCACGCGGAAGGCGGTGTTGAATTTCTGCTTGGTGTACACCGGCGAGGTCGCGGCAGGGGAAATCTGCGGGATGCCGGCGTCGTAGTAGATCTTGGAGGCCGGGATGGTGGTGCCGGAGTTCAGGTGGCCGATCACGCCCTGTACCTTGGCGTCCACCAGTTTTTGCGCGACGGCGGTGCCCTGTTTCGGGTCGCCCGCGTCATCCTCGAACTGGACCGCCCACTTGACCGGCTTGCCGCCGATTTTGATGCCCTTGGCCGTCAGTTCTTCGATAGCCATCCGGGCGCCGTTTTCCATATCCTTGCCCAGGTGCGAGTTGGGACCCGAAACCGGGGACACGTGGCCGATCCGGATGGTGTCCTGGGCGTGGGCGGCGCCGGCAAATGCCAGGGCGATGGCGACAGGGATGAACTTGTTCTTGAACTGCATCGGGGTCTCCAGTCAAAAGATTCAGATTTGCCAGAGAAAATACAGCAAAAATCCCGAATGGCAAAGCAGGAATTATTTACGCTGGCCGGAGCTGGCCTGCAGGTGGGTGATTTCCTGTTGCACGGCGCGGGAAACGATCTGCCCGATGGTGTCGTGCAGGCCTTCGCGGATCTCCGCCGTCAGCCCGTGCAGCGCGTGGTTCAGGACATCGGTGATGCTGTCCTTGATGCGCTGCTCGAGCACGAAGTCGATGCGGGTCGACAGCTGGTGCAGCACGCGTTCGGACAGGCGCCGTTCCAGGCTGTCCCAGGCTTCAGCGTCGTCCAGTACCGGCAGCGCAGGCGTTTCGGCTGCAACGGGGGCCGGCGCTTCGTTATTCATGATCTCGGTCAGGACCGGGATGCTGGCGTCAAAAGGCTGGTTCATTGCTTGCCTACGGTGAGATGTTTGAGCGGGAAATCCTGCCGTTTGTAGGCAGCATAACGCAGGCGGCCCGCCGCCGCATCGTCCTCGGCGGAGGATATGACTTCGATCAAACGGGGAAACGCTTCGAATTGCGCCGGGGCGCGGCGCGACAGGTTGACCAGCAGCCCCGCTTCCGGCAGTTCGGTGGCGTCGCTATCGACCAGGATGATGGCTGAATCGGGCGCCAGCGGGTCGTTGGCGTGCACGTGCGGCAGGAAGTCTGTGGCGGAGAAGGACCACAAGGCCTGGTCCAGCTGCGCCAGCTGCGCCGCGTCCTCGGTCATGACGACGATGCGCGGCGTGCTGGCGTAGGCCTTGCGCAGCAGGCGGCAGGCGTACGCCACCTTGTCCGCCACGCCGCTGTGGAAATCAATCTGCGTCATCAATCAGAAGCGGAAGTTATCCGGACCGTTGGCCGGCGTGTCGCGTTCGCGGCGCGCCTTCTCGGCCGCGGCGGCGGCTTCCCTGGCGGCGGCCTTGTTGCGTGCCACTTCTTCCGCGCTTGGCGCGCGCGCACCGGCGGCCGGCGTTGGCGACGGATTGGAATAGCCGGCCGGCAGCACCTTGGTGGCCGGGTAGCCGGCCTCGGTCAGTGCGGCATCCCAGCTGGCCTGCTCGAAGCCGAGCTGGCGCGCACGGCCGATCAGCAACAGCGGCACTTGGCCATCGCTGCCGGCTTTTTTCAGCGCTTCATGGTCCTCGGGCGTATTGACGGTCTTTTCGCGGTAGGGAATGCCGCGCGTGGCCAGCAGGGTGCGGGCCAGATTGCAGCCGGCGCCGCAGCCGTTGGAGGTGTACAGCACCACCGGGCGGGCGCGCACGACGTCGGCCAGTTCCGGCGGCAGGTCGACCGAGCCGGTGCCGGAAGTGTTGTAATTCTTCACCTCAGAGTTCTTGGCGCTCACCGGCGGCGGCGACTCGCTGAAGTGGGTGACGCCCTTGTCGTCTTTCCACTTATACATCTGAGCGTGCGCCACGCTGGCAGTCAGCAGCAGCAAAAGCAGGGCAGCGCGTTTCATTTCTTTCAATCTCCTTTAAGCCGCCATGCCGCTGTGGCGCAGCAGGGCGTCGATGGTCGGCTCGCGGCCGCGGAAGGCGGTGAACGATTCCAGTGCCGGGCGGGAGCCGCCGACGGCCAGGATCTCCTGCTGGAAGCGCTTACCGGTTTCGGTGGACAGTTTGCCGCCGTCCAGCGCCGCCGCCTCTTCGAAGGCGGCATAGGCGTCGGCGGACAGCACTTCGGCCCACTTATAGCTATAGTATCCCGCCGCGTAGCCGCCCGCAAAGATATGGCTGAAAGCGTGCTGGAAGCGGTTGAAGCTTGGCGGAATGATAACGGCGAACTTGCGCCGGGTGTCGTCGATCACATCCTGCACCGATTGCGCACCGGATGGCTGGAAATCGTAGTGCAGCAGCATGTCGAGCAGGGCGAATTCCACCTGGCGCAGGGTCTGCAGGCCGGACTGGAAGTTCTTCGCCGCCAGCATGCGCTCGTACAGGGCGCGCGGCAGCGGCAGCCCGCTTTTCACGTGCGCGCTCATATGGCTCAGCACATCCCACTCCCAGCAGAAGTTTTCCATGAACTGGGACGGCAGCTCGACCGCATCCCATTCGACGCCGGAGATGCCCGATACCGCCAGTTCCTCGACCTGGGTCAGCATATGGTGCAGGCCATGGCCGAATTCATGGAACAGGGTGATCACCTCATCGTGGGTGAACAGCGACGGTTGCACCTGGCCGTCTGTTTCCAGCGGCTCGGTGAAATTGCAGGTCAGGTAGGCGACCGGGGTTTGCAGCGCGCCGTTCTTCATGCGGCGGCCGCGCGCGTCGTCCATCCAGGCGCCGCCGCTCTTGCCTTCGCGGGCATACAGGTCGAGGTAGAACTGGCCGACCAGCTTGCCGTCGCGCTCGATGCGGAAGAAGCGCACGTCCTTGTGCCAGACCGGCGCGCTGTCAGGCTTGATGCTGACGCCGAACAGGTTCTGCACCAGCTTGAACAGGCCGTCGATCACCTTATGCTCGGGGAAGTACTGCTTCACTTCCTGCGCCGAGAAGGAATACATGTGCTGCTGCAGCTTTTCGGAGGCGTAGGGCAGGTCCCACGACTGCAAGTGCTGGATCCCGAGTTCCTTGGCGGCGTAGGCTTGCAGCTCGGCCAGGTCCTTTTCCGCGAACGGGCGGGCGCGCTTGGCCAGGTCTTCCAGGAATTCGATCACCTGTTCCGGCGACTTGGCCATTTTCGGCACCAGCGAGACTTCGGCGAAGTTCTTGTAGCCGAGCAGGCTGGCTTCTTCGGCGCGCAGTTTCAGCAGGGTCGCGATATTGCCGGTGTTGTCCCAGTCTTCGCGCTTGCTGAACGCATCGCCAAGTTCCGACGCCTTGGTGGCGTTGGCACGGTAGACTTTTTCGCGCAGGGCGCGGTTTTCCACGAATTGCAGGATCGGATAGTAGGACGGGAAGTGCAGGGTGAACATCCAGCCTTGCTTGCCTTCCTTTTCCGCCAGCGCGCGGGCGGCGGCCCGGGAATCGTCGGGCAGGCCGCGCAGCTCGGACTCGTCTTCCACCAGCATCTTCCAGTCGTTGGTGGCGTCCAGCACGTTTTCGCTGAAGCGGGTGCTGGTGGCGGCGTGTTCTTCCTGGATCTCGGCGAAGCGTTCTTTCTTGTCGGCCGGCAGTTCGGCGCCGCCCATGCGAAAGTCGCGGATGGCGTTGTCGATGATGCGCTGGCGCGCTGGCGACAGGGCGGCGAATTCCGCGCTGGCGCGCAGGGCCTTGTATTTGGCGAACAGCGCCTCGTTCTGGGCCAGGGCGGTCCAGAATTCGGTCACTTTCGGCAGGTTTTCGTTGTAGGTGGCGCGCAGTTCGGGCGTGTCCACCACATTGTTCAGGTGACTGACGATGCCCCAGGCGCGGCCCAGGAGTTCGGTGGAGTTTTCCAGCGGGGTGACGAAGTTATCCCAGGTCACATCGCCTGCCGGCGCTTCCAGCTGCGCTACGGCGGCGCGGTTCTGCTCCAGCAGGTGCTCGATGGCCGGCGTGACGTGTTCGGGCTTGATCGCATCGAAACGCGGCAGGCCGCTAAAGTCCAGCAATGGGTTGTCAGTCATTCTCGACTCCTCTAAAACCTTAAAAGCGGTGTCCGACCCCTAGGGTCGGACACCGGTGATTCTGCAGCCGCGGGTTTACTGGTTTAAACGCGCGGTTTAAGCGCGCGGTTTAAGCGCGCTCCGCCGACTCGATAGTATTCATCAGCAGCATGGTAATGGTCATCGGACCCACGCCGCCCGGCACCGGGGTGATATGCGACGCCACGTCCTTGATGCCGGCAAAGTCCACATCGCCGCACAGCTTGCCGTTCTCGTCGCGGTTGATGCCGACGTCGATCACGATAGCGCCCGGTTTCACCATATCAGCAGTCAGGGTGTTGCGGCGGCCGGTTGCCGCCACCACGATGTCCGCCTGGCGGGTGTGGTAGCCCAGCTCCGCCGTGCCGCTATGGCAGATGGTGACGGTTGCATTGGCTTGCAAGAGCAGCAGGCCCATTGGCTTGCCGACGGTGTTGGAACGGCCGATCACGACAGCGTGCTTGCCCTTCAGGTTGACGCCGGTCGATTCGATCAGCTTCATGCAGCCGTAAGGGGTGCAAGGCAGGAAGCCTTCCAACCCTGTCATCAGCTCGCCGGCGCTCAGCACCGAGTAGCCGTCCACGTCCTTGCTGGTGGCGATGGCTTCGATCACCTTGTGCGGGTCGATGTGCTTGGGCAGCGGCATTTGCACCAGGATGCCGTGGATGCCCGGATCGGCATTCAGGGTGGCGATGCGCTCGAGCAGGGCCTGCTGGCTCATGTCTGCAGCGTACTGCTCTTTCACGGAGCGGATGCCGGCGTCTTCGCAAGCCTTGACCTTGTTGCGCACGTAGACGTGGCTGGCCGGGTCGTCGCCGACCAGGATCACGGCCAGGCCTGGCTGCTTGCCTTTGGCGGTCAATGCGGCGGCGCGGGAAGCGATTTCGGCGCGCAGTTTGTGGGAGAGCGCTACTCCGTCGATCAGTTGTGCAGACATGATTGCATGGATTGGTGGAATGGAAAGACGCCATTATAAATGCTGGCGGCCTTGTGCTGCACCGCACATGATTGTACGATTGTCAACAAATGATCTCGACACAGTACCTGATTGACGTCCAGCTGCATCCCGACAAGCAGCCTGATTTCTCGGCCTATCCCTTTTGCCTGCCCGCCGTGCGCCACCTTGGCAAACTCGCATTCGACCCGGCCGTCACGTTCATCGTCGGCGAAAACGGCTCGGGCAAGTCGACCTTGCTGGAGGGCCTGGCGATTGCGCTGGGCTTTAACGCGGAAGGCGGCAGCAAGAATTTCGGCTTCAGCACCCATGCGTCGCACTCTTGCCTGCATGAGTTCCTGCGCATTGCGCGCGGCGTGCGCATGCCCCAAGACGGCTTTTTTCTGCGGGCGGAAAGCTTCTTCAACGTCGCAACCCAGGTCGAGCGGCTTGGCGTCAGCGGCTATGGCGAAAAATCGCTGCATGAACAATCGCATGGAGAGTCGTTCATGGCACTTCTGCAAAACCGATTCCGCGGCAAGGGGCTTTATATTCTGGATGAGCCGGAAGCGGCGTTGTCGCCGCAACGTCAATTGAGCGCCCTGGCGCGCATCCATCAATTAGTGCAAGCGGGATCGCAATTTGTGATTGCGACGCATTCGCCAATCCTGATGGCTTACCCCGAGGCCTCCATTTATGTCTGCAGCGACCAAGGCATCCGCCAGCGCGCCTACGAAGACACCGAGCACTATGAAGTCATGCATGACTTCATGGCCAACCCGCGCCGCATGCTCAAGACGCTGCTAGAGACTCCGAAAGAACCCTGAAGCGCACGCGCGGAACGGCGAAGCAGAAGGGCGGTCCGGCATCCGCGCCGGCCATCGGACACGTGACCGAGCCTGCCGCCAGCGGCAGCACTTCATCGAGTTCGATCGGCAGGCTGATGTCCGAAACCGCCATGCGCCCCAGCGCCGCCACTTCAATCATGGCCGTATGCTGGCAAGCGAGGAAATTGACCGCTTCCTCCCAGCTTGCGAAGGCGCCAGCCAGGCTGGCCGGCAGGACGCGCTGGTTGGATACGCTGGCATGGGCCTCCAGCCGGGGAGCGCTGCCTTCGCCGGGGGCGATAATGGTGGAGAAGCGGTCGCCATCGCGCTCATGCAGGAAGCGGGCCGGCAAATGCGTCGGCAGGATATCGCTGAACATGCGCGTACCCAGCGCATGCAGCGTGCTGCTCATGACATTGCGCACAAAATACACCTTGCCCGGCTCTTCAAGGTAGAAGCGCCAATTGCTTTGCAGGGGCGACGGCAGCAGCCGGCGCGCCGGTCCCGCCAGCGCCGGGCCGAAGTTGCCGTGACGGTAGGTCAGGACGCTGAAAGGCGTCAGCCCATTGCGCTGCCACAGGCGCACGCCTGGCGGAACCATGGCCTGCGCGGTGGCGGCATCCATCATCCACGTCAGGTAGACGACATCGCGCACATCGCTTTCCAGCACCAGGAAAGGGAGGCGCGAAAGCACGGCGCGGCGCGCATGCGCAAAGCTGCGGGAATTGGCCAGGCGGGCCAGCAGGCGGCCGGGAAAGCCGGGGGTCGGGTGGACGTATTCATTGCTCATATCGCGCTATGATAGGCGAACGCGCTGCAGGCGGACAACGCCCCCGGCTGGCCGCTGCGCCGTGCGCGCCTTAGAATTCTTCCCAATCGTCGCCGCTCGCAGGCGCTTTCTTGCTGGCGCCCGTGGAAGCCTGGGCGGCAGGCACGGCCCGCAGCGGCGCCTTCCTGGCCGGGGCTTTAGCGGCGGCCGCAGGCCTGACTGCCGCCATGGCGCGCGGTGCGGCCGCCGCCGGCCGCGTGGCGCCGTTGACCTTGAAGACGCTGACCGCCTCCACCAGGCCTTGCGCCTGCTCCTGCAAGGCGCCGGCCGCCGCCGCGGCTTCTTCCACCAGCGACGCATTCTGCTGCGTCACGTCGTCCATCTGGATGATGGCCTGGTTGACCTGTGCGATCCCGGTGGATTGCTCCACGCTGGCCGCGGTGATGTCGCCGATGATGGCGCTGACATGTTTTACGCTGTCCACCACCTCATTCATGATGGTCCCCGCCTGGTCCACCAGCTGGCTGCCGGCATGGACCCGCTCCACCGAGGCGTCGATCAGTGCCTTGATTTCCTTCGCCGCCGCCGCGCTGCGCTGGGCCAGGCTGCGCACTTCCGACGCCACCACGGCGAAGCCGCGGCCCTGCTCCCCGGCGCGCGCCGCTTCCACCGCGGCATTCAGCGCCAGGATATTGGTCTGGAAGGCGATGCCGTCGATAACGCTGATGATGTCCACGATCTTGGTGGACGACGCATTGATCTCGCCCATGGTGGCCACCACCTGGGTCACGATGTCGCCGCCGCGCTCGGCGACCTGGGTGGCCGATCCGGCCAGGGTGTTGGCCTGGCGCGCGTTCTCGGCGTTTTGCTGCACGGTGCTGGTCAGTTCCTCCATCGAGGACGCGGTTTCTTCCAACGAGCTGGCCTGCTGCTCGGTGCGCGAGGACAGGTCCAGGTTGCCGTTTGCGATTTGGGTCGAGGCGGTGGCGATGGCGTCGGTCCCGGCACGCACGCGGCCGACAATGCCTTCAAGGCTGCCGCGCATATCCTTCAAGGCTTGCAGCAGCTGGCCTGTCTCATCGCGCGACAGGACTTTGATGTCGTGGGTCAGGTCGCCCGAGGCCACCGTCTGCGCCGCCTCGACAGCCGCCTGGATCGGCACCGTGACGCTGCGTGTGGTAATCCAGGCCACCACCAGGCCGACGGCGATCGCCGCGGCGGTGATGGCGATCATCCAGCCGCGGGCCGAGCTATACACGGATTCGGCGGCTGCAATGGCTTCCTGGTTCAGCTTGTCTTCAAAGACGATCAAGTCGCTGATCTCGTCCAGCCACTTTTTCTGGGCCGGTCGCACCTGCGTTAACAGCGCGGCGGTCGCTTCCTCGTTCTTGTTGGCCAGGCCCAGCTCGGTCACCTTGCGCAAAGGCGGCAGGGTCGCCTGTTCGGCCGCCTTGATTTTTTCCATGGCCTGTTTTTCGTGCTCGGTGGTGGCGGCGAGGCTGTCGAACATCTGGCGCAACTTGCCCTCCGCCTCGGCGTAAGCGGCTGTGGCCTTGTCGATGCGGGCCGCTTCCGGTTTCATCGCTTCGGTATCGTCCAGCAATATGATATTGCGGTTGGCGATGCCGCGTTCGGTAATCGAGTCGCGCATCTTGACCAGCAACTGCATTTCCACGTTATTGACCTTGGCGATGTCGAGCAGGCGGTCCTGGATCTGCCCCATGCGAATAATCCCCATGACGGCCATCATGACCACGAGCAACATCAGGATCAGGAAACCGCCCCCGATGCGCGCCCCAATTTTGAGATTACGGAAAGACATGGCGTTTCTCCTTGTTGTGCCAGGGAAGTGACTATTAACAAGATATACTTCCGTTAGGAAGGCGGCAATGCGTGGCTGCTTATCAGGCAGCGAATAGCAACACTGGCGATGACGGGCAATTATGAGATGCTTGCGTGCAATTTTCGTGCTATTGCTGGCCGTTTGCCGGCCTGCCCAGGCGGTGGACGCCGTGCTCTTCGACCGTGCGGCATCGGCGGCCGACTTGCGCCGCGAATATTCGAAGGCCCTGTTGCAGCTGGTGATGGAGCGCACGGTGCCGGAGTTCGGCCCCTACACAATCGACTACGCGGACGCCCATATGGAGCGGGCGCGCATGCTGGAGGCGCTCAAGGACGGCAAGCTGATCAACGTTACCGCCTATCCCGCCGACGCCAAATGGCTCAAATCGCTGAGTTATGTGCCGGTGCCGACCGATATGGGGCTTCTGGGCTGGCGCATCGCCCTGATCGACGGCAGGCAGCAGGCGCGCATGCGTAAGTTGACGCTGCCGGGCGAGCTGAAAGCGCTGACCGCGGGCGTTGGAGCGTCCTGGGTCACGCGCGCCTCGCTGCAGGACAACGGCTTCCGCTATGTCACCGGCAGCAACTACTTGGGACTGTTCGATATGCTGATGGCTGGCCGCTTCGACTACTTCCCGCGCGGCGTCAATGAGATCTTCGACGAGTATGACCAGCGCAAGACCGCCTTCCCGCAGCTCGCCATCGAGGACAGCTTTGTCCTGCATGACCACATCCCGACGCTGTTTTTCGTCTCGCCCCAGCAACCGCGCTTGCGCAAGCGGCTGGTGGCCGGCATGGAAGCGATGCTGAAAGACGGCACGCTGGAGCGCTTTGTGCTTGAACACCACCGTAGCCACCTGCAGCGCGCCAGGCTGTGCCAGCGCCGTCGGATCGAGCTGCCGAACCGTATCATCGACCCGGCCATGGTGGCCCGCAAGGAACTCTGGCTCGACCCCTTCAGTCCGAGCCTGGGACTGTGCGCGAAGTAGGGGGGGGGCAGGGTTCGCCGGCCCCGGAGCAGGAAATTAAGCGGGTAGCGGTACGGCTGCTCTCAGGTGGGCATGCTGTAGCGAGGCAGGGCGAGCGACAAGGTATAGGGGACGAGCCCTCCGTCACGCAATTCCAGCTTGCCGTTCAGGCCATTGAGCAGCTGGCCCGCCACCGCCAGTGCCGGATGCTGGACCAGCGAATCGTTGGGGCGGCTGGGGCACACGATATCGATCAGGATGCGCTTGCCGTTGGCATAGGCATGCATATGGATTTGTTCGCCAGCATGGCTGAATTGGAAAGCAGCCTGCAGCAGTCCCGCCAAAGCCGCCTGCAAGGTCTCGTGGCCGCCCTTGATCGCCAGGCTGGGGTCGACATCGGACAAGGTCAGCTTGAGCGACAGGCTGGCTGCCACCGGCTCGACGGTATGCAGCAGCTGCATCATGAACTCGCGCAGCGAAAGCAATTCCAGCAAGTCGCTGGAAGAATCCTTGTGCTCCGCGTATTCCAGCATATCTTCCACCAGGCGCCCCAGGCTTTGCAGGCTGCGCTCCAGGATGGTGCCTGTGGTGCCGCCCAGCGTCAGCTCGCGCGACTTGATCGCGGCCACGGCCAGCGTTGCGGTGCCAAGCTGGTTGCGCAATTCATTGGCGATCGCTCCCAGCCGCTGGCTTTCATCGTCGGCCTGGAGACTGGCCAGGTCGCTGTCGTGCTGGTAGGTGAATTCGCTCACCGCGTTGGCAACGGCATTGTCCAGGCAACGGTTCAGCAGCCGGTATTCTTCGACGGCAAAGCTCAAGCCTTGCTGAATCGCCCGCTCCACGATGGCGTGGCACATGTCGCCATAGCTGTGTACCACGTCGTTCACATTGAAGCCCAGACGCTCCATCTCCTTGCCGTGCTCGGTCGCTGAGGTGCCGATATCGAAGTGGGTGGGAATGCCGACAGTGCTGCCCGCGATTGCGTCGTCGGCGTGGGTACTGCTGGTCGCCAGTTCGACTTTGAGCGACTCGATCAGTTTGTCGAGGAAAAAGGCAATGGCCTCGTCGGTGCGGTCATCGGTGGAGGTCTGGCTGCGCACTATGCGGTATGCCTTGCAGCGGTCCAGCAGCCAACTGCGGTTTTCTGATAGGAATTCGTAAAACATGGCGCCCCCTCGTTTGTTCAATGTCAGGCTACTACCGGTTACAGCGCGCACGATTGACCTGGCTCAAAATCTCGATATTTCACATTGCGAAATCTTCTTTCGTAATTTGAAAAACAACGGATTCGCTGATAGAATCCTTCACACTTAGCCAAAGTCTTAGTAAATAATCACCAGCACCGTCCGGAGCACAGGGTGGGGCGCCTTCAAATCGATAGGAGACTAGTTACATGTCAGCTCAACTTGACCAGGTCACGGCACAAACGGCCACAGATCCTGACGCACAGGAAACCAAAGAATGGCTGGAGGCCTTGGAAGCCGTCCTGGAAAACGAAGGCCCTGAGCGCGCCCACTACCTGATGGAGCGGCTGGTCGACCTGGCCCGCCGCCGCGGCGCCGACATCCCGTTCTCCGCCAACACCGCCTACGTCAACACCATCCCCGCCCACAAAGAAGTCCACTGCCCAGGCAACCTGGAATATGAAGAGCGCCTGCGCTCGTGGATGCGCTGGAACGCGATGGCGATGGTGGTCAAGGCCAACCGCGCCGACGGCGACTTGGGCGGCCACCTGTCCTCCTTCGCCTCGCTGGCGAACATGCTGGGCATCGGCTTTAACCACTTCTGGAAAGCCGAGAGCGAAACCCATGGCGGCGACCTGCTGTACATTCAGGGCCACTCGTCCCCGGGCGTCTACGCGCGCGCTTTCCTGGAAGGCCGCCTGAGCGAAGAACAACTGCTGAACTTCCGCCGCGAAGTGGACGGTAAAGGCCTGTCCTCCTACCCGCACCCGAAACTGATGCCGGAATTCTGGCAATTCCCGACCGTGTCCATGGGCCTGGGCCCGCTGATGGCGATTTACCAGGCGCGCTTCCTGAAGTACCTGCACGCGCGCGGCATCGCCAATACCGAAGGCCGCAAAGTCTGGGCTTTCTGCGGCGACGGCGAAATGGACGAACCGGAATCGATGGGCGCGATCGGCATGGCTGCCCGCGAACAGCTGGACAACCTGAACATCGTGGTCAACTGTAACCTGCAGCGCCTGGACGGTCCGGTGCGCGGCAACGGCAAGATCATCCAGGAGCTGGAAGCGGACTTCCGCGGCGCCGGCTGGAACGTCATCAAGGTCATCTGGGGCCCGGGCTGGGACAACCTGCTGGCCCAGGACAAGGACGGCATCCTGCAGCGCGTCATGATGGAAACCGTGGACGGCGAATACCAGAACTATAAGGCCAAGGACGGCGCCTACGTGCGCAAGCACTTCTTCGGCAAGCATCCGAAGCTGCTGGAAATGGTCGCCAACATGTCCGACGACGACATCTGGCGCCTGACCCGCGGCGGCCACGATCCGCACAAGATCTACGCCGCGTTCAAGCAGGCCAACGAATCGGTCGGTAAGCCAACCGTGCTGCTGGTGAAGACCGTCAAGGGCTTCGGCATGGGCAAGTCCGGCGAAGCGCGCAACACCGCGCACCAGACCAAGAAGCTGGACGACGAGGCCATCCGCGAAATGCGCGACCGCTTCAACATCCCGATCCCGGACGACCAGCTGAAGGACATCCCGTTCTTCAAGCCGTCCGACGACGCGCCTGAAATGAAGTACCTGCACGAACGCCGCAAGGCGCTGGGCGGCTATCTGCCGTCGCGCCGCACCAAGGCCGACGAGAAGCTGGTGGTGCCGGGCCTGGACGCCTTCAAGGCCGTGACCGACCCGACCCCGGAAGGCCGCGAGATCTCCACCACCCAGGCGTATGTGCGTATCATCACGGCCCTGCTGCGCGACCAGTCCCTGGGCCAGCGCGTGGTGCCGATCCTGGTTGACGAGTCCCGTACCTTCGGTATGGAAGGCCTGTTCCGCCAGATCGGTATCTTCAACCAGCAAGGCCAGTTGTACGAGCCGGTCGACAAGGACCAGGTGATGTACTACCGCGAAGACAAGGCCGGCCAGATCCTGCAGGAAGGCATTAACGAAGCGGGCGGCATGAGCTCGTGGATCGCCGCGGCGACCTCGTACTCGAGCAACAACCGCGTGATGATCCCGTTCTTCACCTACTACTCGATGTTCGGCCTGCAGCGCGTTGGCGACCTGGCGTGGGCGGCGGGCGATATGCGCGCCCGCGGCTTCCTGATGGCGGGCACCGCCGGCCGCACCACCCTGAACGGCGAAGGCCTGCAGCACGAAGATGGCCACAGCCATATCGTTGCAGCCACCATCCCGAACTGCGTGCCGTACGACCCGACCTTCGGCCACGAACTGGCCGTGATCATCCAGGACGGCCTGCGCCGCATGGTGGGCGAGCAGGAAGACGTGTTCTACTACATCACGATCATGAACGAGAACTATGCCCACCCGGGCCTGAAGCCAGGCCAGGAAGAGGGTATTCTGAAGGGCATGTACCTGCTGCAGGAGGGCGACAAGGCCGCCAAGCAGCGCGTGCAGCTGGTCGGCTCGGGCACCATCCTGCGCGAATCCATCTTTGCGGCGGAACTGTTGAAGAACGACTGGAATATCGCCGCCGACGTCTGGTCCGCACCGTCGCTGACCCTGGTGGCGCGCGATGGCGCCGACTGCGACCGCTGGAACATGGTCAACCCGACCAAGGAACAGCGCGTGCCGTACGTGACCGGCCTGCTGAAGGACACCGCCGGCCCGATCGTCGCCACCACCGACTACATGCGTGCATTTGCCGACCAGATTCGTCCATACATGCCTGCCGGCCGTACCTACAAGGTGCTGGGCACCGACGGCTTTGGCCGTTCCGACAGCCGCGCCAAGCTGCGCGAGTTCTTCGAGGTGAACCGTTACTACATCACCGTCGCATCCCTGCGCGCCCTGGCGGACGAAGGCAAGATCGCGATGTCGGTGGTGGAAGACGCCATCAAGAAGTACGGCATCGACCCGAACAAGCCAAATCCGGTGACCCAATAAATAGAAGACGGAGCAAACACTATGAGTATGGTTGAAGTGAAAGTCCCGGATATCGGCGATTTCAAGGAAGTTGAAGTCATCGAACTGATGGTCAAGGTGGGTGACACGATCAAGGTCGACCAGTCGCTGGTGACCGTCGAGTCGGACAAGGCATCGATGGAGATCCCTTCGTCGCAAGCCGGTGTCGTCAAGGAGATCAAGGTGAAGGTCGGCGACAAGGTGGCGGAAGGTTCGCTGCTGCTGATCGTTGAAGCCTCCGGCGCCGCCGCCGCACCGGCTGCCGCCGCCG
The DNA here is from genome assembly GCF_000425385.1 of Pseudoduganella violaceinigra DSM 15887. GTDB lineage: Bacteria > Pseudomonadota > Gammaproteobacteria > Burkholderiales > Burkholderiaceae_D > Rugamonas > Rugamonas violaceinigra. Next base: position 136,888 of record NZ_AUDI01000012.1, read on the forward strand.
CTCCTGCCGCCGTCCCTGCACCCGCCCCTGCGCCTGCCGCCGCTGCGCCGGCCGCTGCGCCTGCAGCCGCCGCCGGCCCGGTTGAAGTGAAAGTCCCGGACATTGGCGACTTCAAGGAAGTTGAAGTCATCGAAGTGCTGGTCAAGGTTGGCGACACCATCGCCAAGGACCAGTCCCTGGTGACGGTCGAATCCGACAAGGCCTCCATGGAAATCCCATCGTCGCACGCCGGTGTGGTGAAAGAAGTGAAGGTCAAGGTAGGCGACAAGGTTGCCGAAGGCTCGCTGGTGCTGATCGTCGACGCCGTTGGTGGCGCGGCGCCCGCGCCTGCGCCCGCCGCCGCGCCCGCACCGGCGCCTGCCGCAGCGCCTGCGGCAGCGTCGACTCCGGTCGCAGCAGCGCCGGCCGCAGCAGCGCCGGCCGCATCCGCACCTGCCGCACCTGCGGTCAATGGCAAGCTGGCCCATGCCTCCCCGTCCGTCCGCAAGTTCGCCCGCGAGCTGGGCGTGGATGTGGCCCGCGTTGGCGGCACCGGCCAAAAAGGCCGTGTGACCCAGCTCGACGTGCAGAACTACGTGAAGGGCATCGTGTCCGGCGCGGTCGCGGCACCCGCCGCGGCGCCGGCAGCCGGTGGCGGCGCAGGCCTGAACCTGCTGCCATGGCCGTCGCTGGACTTCAGCAAGTTCGGCGAAACCGAATTGTCCCCGCTGCCGCGCATCAAGAAGATTTCCGGCCCGAACCTGCACCGCAACTGGGTGATGATCCCGCATGTGACGCAGTTCGAAGACGCCGACATCACCGACCTGGAGCAGTTCCGCGTCGACAGCAACAACGCCAATGCCAAGAACAAGGATGCCGTCAAGCTCACCATGCTGGCGTTCGTGATCAAGGCCTCCGTGACCGCGCTGAAGAAATTCCCGACCTTCAATTCGTCCCTGGACGAGAAGGGCGAGAACCTGATCCTGAAGAAGTACTACAACATCGGCTTCGCCGCCGACACGCCGCAAGGCCTGGTGGTGCCGGTGGTGAAGAACGCCGACCAGAAGTCGGTCACCCAGATCGCCAAGGAAATGGGCGAGCTGTCGCTGGCCGCGCGCGAAGGCAAGCTGAAGCCGACCGATATGCAGGGCGCCTGTTTCACCATTTCCTCGCTGGGCGGCATCGGCGGAACCGCCTTCACCCCGATCGTGAACGCACCGGAAGTGGCCATTCTCGGCCTGTCCAAGTCCTCCATGAAGCCGGTATGGGACGGCAAGCAGTTCGTGCCGCGCCTGATGCTGCCGCTGTCGCTGTCCTACGACCACCGCGTGGTCGACGGCGCGTCCGGTGCCCGCTTCGCTGCATACCTGGCCGAAGTGCTGGCCGATATGCGCAAGATTCTGCTGTAAGGAGGCCGCGATGATCGAAGTTAAAGTACCGAACATCGGCGACTTCAAGGATGTTGAAGTGATCGAGCTGCTGGTCAAGGTTGGCGATACCGTCAAGGTCGACCAATCGCTGGCGACCGTCGAATCCGACAAGGCATCGATGGAGATTCCATCGACCCACGCTGGCGTGATCAAAGAGCTCAAGATCAAAGTTGGCGACAAAGTGAACGAAGGCTCCGCGCTGATGGTGCTGGAAGAAGCCGCCGGCGCCGCTGCCCCGGCCCCAGCGGCTGCTGCACCCGCAGCACCCGCCGCCGCCCCGGCGCCAGCCGCCGCAGCGCCGGCACCGGCCGCTCCTGCGCTCGCTCCGCAAGCTGGCGGCTATGCCGGCCAAGTGGACGTCACCTGCGACATGATGGTCCTGGGCGGCGGCCCTGGCGGCTACTCCGCCGCCTTCCGTTCTGCGGACCTGGGCATGAACACCGTCCTGGTCGAGAAGTACGCGACCCTGGGTGGCGTCTGCCTGAACGTCGGCTGCATCCCATCGAAAGCCCTGCTGCACCTGGCGGCCGTGGTCGACGAAACCAGCCATATGGCCAAGAACGGCGTCACCTTCGCCAAGCCGACGATCGACATCGACCAGGTGCGCAGCTACAAGGAAGGCGTCATCAAGAAGATGACCACCGGCCTGGCCGGCATGGCCAAGATGCGCAAGGTGAACGTGGTGCAGGGCGTGGGCCAGTTCCTCAGCCCTAACCACATCGAAGTCACCGCAGCCGACGGCAGCAAGAAGGTTGTGCAGTTCAAGCAAGCCATCATCGCCGCTGGCTCCAGCGTGGTGAAGCTGCCCTTCGTCCCCGAAGACAAGCGTATCGTCGACAGCACCGGCGCGCTCGAACTGCGCTTCATGCCGAAGAAGATGCTGGTCATCGGCGGCGGCATCATCGGCCTGGAAATGGCCACCGTGTACAGCACCTTCGGCGCGCGCATCGACGTGGTCGAAATGATGGACGGCCTGATGCAGGGCGCCGACCGCGAAGCGGTGAAAGTCTGGCAGAAGTACAACGAGAAGCGCTTTGACCGCATCATGACCAAGACCAAGACCGTCGGCGTGGAAGCGCTGCCGGAAGGGATCAAGGTCACCTTCGAGGCCGCCGAAGCCGGCGCCACCGCACCGGAACCGCAGCTGTACGACATGGTCCTGGTAGCGGTCGGCCGCAGCCCGAACGGCAAGAAGCTCGCCGCCAACAAGGCAGGCGTCATCGTGACCGATCGCGGCTTCATCAACGTCGACAGCCAGATGCGCACCAACGTACCGCACATCTTCGCCATCGGCGATATCGTCGGCCAGCCGATGCTGGCGCACAAAGCCGTGCACGAAGCGCACGTCGCGGCGGAAGCCGCCCACGGCGAGAAAGCGCACTTCGATGCCAGGATCATTCCATCGGTGGCCTACACCGATCCGGAAGTGGCATGGGCCGGCATCACCGAAGACGAAGCGAAAGCCAAGGGCATCAAGGTCGAGAAGGGCCACTTCCCATGGGCCGCGAGCGGCCGCGCCGTTGCCAACGGCCGTGACGAAGGCTTCACCAAGCTGCTGTTCGATGCGGAAACCCACCGCATCATCGGCGGCACGATTGTCGGCACCCATGCCGGCGACATGATCGGTGAAATCGCCCTGGCGATCGAAATGGGCGCCGACGGCATCGACATCGGCAAGACGATCCACCCGCACCCGACCCTGGGCGAATCGATCGGCATGGCCGCCGAAGCCTACGAAGGCGTCTGCACCGACCTGCCGCCCCCACGCAAGCGCTAAAGCAACTTTTGTCCACCCCTGGGTCAGGAAGAAAGGTGGACAATTGTTTCCTTAACGCGCAGCTTCGGCTGCGCGTATTCTTTGTACCGTCTTGGTCGAGACCTTGAAATGCTCGGCTATCTGCGCGGGGCTGTGCAGACCCGCCCGCAGTGCTTCGGCGATCGCCTGCTGCTTCGCCTGCTTGCCGAAGGCCTGGGGCAGGGCGGGCGCCTTCAGTGGATCCTTCCCGCCCACTCCCGCGGCGACGAAATTGCAGTATGCCCGTATGCGCCCGGCATCATCCTCGCCGTGAAAGCGGTTTCGGATCGTTGCCGTATCCAGCCAAGCGGGCGGCGTGTCGAGTCCGGCGATTGCCCGGTAGCTGCTCCAGCGCCAATCCGCCGCGCAAGCCACCATGCCGGCGCGCACCGGATTCAGCGCGATATAGCGCGCCAGTTCGAGGAAGTGCGATTCGGCGTCCAGCAGCACCGAATGGAAGCGTCCCTGGAGCACATGCCCCGTCAGTCCATGCCGGACGTTGAAATTCTGCGAATACAGGCAATTCAGGAAATGCATTCCCTCGGACAGGTTCGGCCGTGGCGTCTGCAGCAGCAGATGGAAATGGTTCGGCATCTGGCCGTAGGCATGGCAGATGAAGCCGAAGCGCTCGGCCGTGCGTGCGAACAGCGCATGCCAAGTTGAATAGTCGTGCTCGTCGAGATAGATGTTCGCCTTGCGGTTGCCACGCGAGGTCACATGGTAGAAGGCGCCTGGGAAGAGGGGGCGTGGCGGTCGGCTCATTCACCGACGATATCACCTTGGTAATGCAAGGGGCTGATCTAGATCAGAGCGGCATGGGGAGGAAGAAAAATGTCCACTTTTCTTCCTGACCCCAGGAGGGACAATTATTTCTTGGTGAACTGCTCGGTGTATTCGGCCCAGTTGTCGTCAAACATCTTGTTGAACTGGTCGATGAAGTAGGCCTTCGCTTCTTCTTTCTTGCCTTTGAAGGTTTCCAGGTCCGGCTGGGCGCGGGCTACCAAGTAGGCGTTGTAGCGGGCGGCGGCAAACAACAGGCTGGCGCCAACCAGTTGTGGCGCGCCGACATTGCTGTTTTCGTGGGCATTGGCCAGGGCGATGTAGGCGTCGACGTTTTCGAAGAACTTCTGGTTGTCGTTCTGTTGCTGCTGCTGGGTTGCTTGTTCGCTCATGTTTCACTACCAAAAATTGATACTAGGGGTGGGCATCGTGACACATCGGGCGCTTTGCCGCAATAAAAAACCGGGCAATTGGCCCGGTTTGTTGTTTAGCTCGCTATGAATCGTTCCGGAATTTCAATGCCGCCGCTACTGGCCGCTTCCGCATAGGCCCGCAGTTCTTTGATCGCCGCATCCAGGTGCTCCTTGCTGGGGTTTTCCTGGAAACCTTTGATGCGCTCGTTGAGCGTCGCGATTTTCCTGCTCCATTCGAGCCGGTCGACCTTGCTCATACAACCTCCCACTTTAATTTTGGTTCTTGAGAAGGCCAGTATCCGGCAGCTGGCCGACGGGCCACCGTGCGCTAGCGCACACACGCTGCCGGGCACGCTTAAAGACGGCTTAACGCTTCAAAACGCCGCGCAGGAACAGGTCGATGCCTTGCTCGATCTGCTCCGGCGTGGTGGCCACGCCGCAGCGCGATTCGAACAGGAAGCGGTGCAGCTGGTCGCCCATCAGGCAGTTCATCAGGTAGATCGCCAGCCGCTCGGGCGGCGCTGCGGTATCGAGCTGGGCGGCGATGTCGGGGCGAGCGAAATAGCGCGCCAGCAGCTCGCGCGTCTGGCGCGGGCCGGCATCCCAGAAGGCTTCGGCCAGGTCGGGATTGGCGTGCGCCTCGGCCACCACGATCTGGTACAGGGCCGTCGCACTGGGCGTGCTGACCAGGCGGTGGAAGCGCATGCCGAATTCCAGCAGCGTTTCGCGGACAGGGCGGTGCAAGGTCTCCATGCCGCTCGGGTCGAAGGCGCCCGCGCGGTAACGCAGCAGGATGGCTTTGAGCAGGCCGGCCTTGCCGCCGAACTTCACGTAAATGGTGCGCACGGCAACCCTGGCCTCTTTGGCAATGGCTTCCAGGCTGACTTTGGCGTAGCCCTTCTCAAGGATGAGGTGGGCGGCCGTGTCCATCAGGTCGTTCAGGCGCGCTTCCGCCTCGGCCGCTTTGGGCCGTCCAGCTTTGACTGGCTCGATGAGTTGTTCAATAGACATGATTGGAGGCAGAGACTATCAGATGCCCCCACTTTATGCCAATTTAAAATGAAATGCAATCGTTTCATTTCTTGACTTTACGCATTGATTGGCGAATAATGCACACGACTCATTTCATTTTTAGGGAGTTTCCCACCATGTCCCAGCACAACCCAGCCGAACAAAAAGTGCTCAGCGCCGTGCCTGAAGCCGCGCCTGCCGCCACCCCACCCAACCGTCGCGTTCTCCTGATCGCCGGCCTGATCGCCCTGGCAGCACTGGGCGCGGGCGGCCGCATGTGGTACCGCGGCCACCATTATGTGGAAACCGAAAATGCCTATGTGGCGGGCCACGTGCATCCGGTGTCCGCGCGCATTGCCGGCGTGGTGACCAAGGTGCTGGTGGAAGACAACCAGCTGGTCAAGGCCGGCGATGTGATCGCCGAGCTCGATCCGTTCGACCAGCAAGTGAAGGTTGAGCAGATCCAGGCGCAGATCGCCAGCGTGCAGCAACAGGTGCTGCAGGCCGATGCCCAGATCGCCCAGGTGAATGCACAGGCCAGCGCCGCCTCCGCGCAAGTGGCCCAGGCGCAAGCGAACCAGCTGCGCGCAACCCAGGACGCCGAGCGTTACGGCCAGCTGTATACCAGCCAGATGAAGGCCGTGTCGAAAGCCGAACTGGATGCCGCCAACGCCGCCCGCGCCAGCGCCACCGCCGATGTGGCGGCGCGCAAGGACAGCGCCGAAGCCGCGAAAGCGCAAATCGGTTCCGCCACCTCCGCCCGCGAAGTGCTGAAGGCGCAAGTCAAAGTGCTGCAGGTGCAGCTGAAAGACGCGCAGCAGCAGCTGGCCTACAACCGCATCATCGCCCCGGTCGACGGCCGCGTCGGCAAGCGCAGCCTGGAAGTGGGCCAGCGCGTACAGCCGGGCCAGCAGCTGGTGGCCCTGGTGCAGGACAATGTATGGATTACCGCCAACTTCAAGGAAACCCAGCTTGCCGACATGCGCGTTGGCCAGCACGTGAACCTGACCATCGACGCCCTGCCGGGCAAAGAGCTGGTGGGCCGCGTAGATTCGTTCTCGCCAGCCTCCGGCGCGCAGTTCGCACTGCTGCCGGCCGATAACGCCACCGGCAACTTCACCAAGATCGTGCAGCGCGTGCCGGTGAAGATCACCTTCAAGCCGGAAGACCTGAAAGCCTACGAAGGCCGCCTGGTGCCTGGCATGTCGGCTATCGCTGAAGTCAGCATCAAATCCGACGCGAACGCAAAATGAGCGCCCCGATGATGGTGCCTGAAGGACGGGTATCCGGCCGCACCTGGATCGCGGTGGCGGCCGGCATGCTGGGCGCCTTCATGGCGGTGCTGGATATCCAGATCACCAACTCCTCGCTGCGCGACATCCTCGGTGCGCTGAACGCCACCCAGGAAGAGGGCTCCTGGATTTCGACCGCCTACCTGGTGGCCGAGATCATCGTGATCCCGCTGACGGCGCTGCTGACGCGCACCTTCGGCATGCGCGCCTACATGATGGGCACGACCGCCCTGTTCCTGCTGTTCTCGACCCTGTGCGGCACGGCCTGGAATCTGCAAAGCATGATCCTGTTCCGCATGATGCAGGGCTTTACCGGCGGCGCGCTGATCCCGATGGCGATGACGCTGGTGATGGCCAAGCTTCCCGCATCCAAGCGCGCGGTCGGCATGGCGATCTTCGGCCTGACAGCGACGCTGGCGCCGTCCATGGGACCGACCCTGGGCGGCTACCTGAGCGAAATATATGGCTGGCCGTCGATCTTCTACATCAACTGGGTGCCCGGCATCCTGCTGATCGCCGGCGTGGCCTACGGCCTGGATCACGAAGAGCGCAAGCTTAGCGAGTTGTTCCACGCGGACTGGCTGGGCATCGCCTTCATGGCGATGGGCCTGGGCGGCCTGACCATCTTCCTGGAAGAGGGCAATAGCAAGGATTGGTTCGAATCGGGCTTCATCATCGCTTTTGCGGGCCTGGCGATCGTCGGCTTGCTGGGCTGGGTGATCACGAGCGCCATGCGCCCGCAACCCTTCGTCAACCTGGGCCTGTTCGCACAGCGTAACTTCCTGGTGGCGTCGGCGCTGGCCGCGGTGATGGGCATGGGCCTGTACGGTTCATCGTTCCTGCTGCCGCTGTACCTGGGCCAGATCGCCGGCTACTCGCCGATGCAGATCGGCGAAGTGATCATGTGGGCCGGTCTGCCGCAGCTGTTCATCATGCCGTTTGCGGCCAAGCTGTCGATGAAGGTCGACAACCGCATCCTGTGCTCGATTGGCCTGGGCCTGTTCGGCGTGTCCTGCATCATGAACGCTTATATGGACGCGACCACCGGCTACGACCAGCTGCTGCTGTCGCAGGTGGTGCGCGCGCTCGGGCAGCCATTCGTGATGCTGACGCTGTCGAACTTCGCGATGAACGGCATTGCGCCGAAAGACACGGCATCGGCTTCCAGCCTGTTCAACATGATCCGCAACCTGGGCGGCTCGATCGGCATCGCCCTGCTGGCGACCCAGCTGACGCAGCGCGAACACTTCCACTCGGCCCGCCTGGGCGAGGCAGTGAACGGCTTCTCGGCGGCGACCCAGCTGCGCCTTGACCAGTTGACGCAATCGTTCATCGGCAAGGGCTTTGATCCGATCACGGCATCGGACAAGGCGCTGAAGGCGGTGGACAGCATCGTGCGGCGCGAGTCCTTTGTCATGGCATACAACGACGGCTTTTTGATCGTGGGCGGCATTCTGCTGTCCTGCATCCTGATCCTGTGGCTGTCCGATAAGGTGAAATCCCCATCGGGCGGCGGCGCTGGTGCGCACTAATGAGAGAAAAAGATATGAACATCAAGATGATTGCATTGGCAGTAAGCGCAGCGGCTGTGCTGGCAGGCTGCGGCACCGTCGGCAACGATTTCAAGGCCCCGGCCGGCGCGCCGGAGCAAGCCTTCCGCCACGCCCCGCAAGGCGCATCCGGCGAAGCGCAACTGCCGGCGCAGTGGTGGACCGTGTTCGGCGACGACACGCTGAACCGGCTTGAACACCAGGCCTTGCGCGACAGCCCGACCGTCAAGGCGGCGGCGCAGCGCCTGTTCCAGGCCGAAGCGCAACTGGGGCTGGTGCGTTCCAGCGAAAAGCCGAATATCACGATCAGCACCGGCGTATCGAATACGCGCAGCTCGGCCAATACCTCGCAAGGTATCGCTCTGGGCCACCGCTCGATCCATGGCAATAACTACTCGGTAGCCGCCGGCTTCTCGTACGAGCTGGACCTGTTCGGCCGCGTGCGCCGCTCGGTGGAATCGGCCGACGCGCAAGCACTGGCCGCCAGCCATGACCGCGACGGCGTGCTGCTGCTGCTGTCGTCCCAGATCGCCACCAGCTACTGGCAGCTGCGCGGCCTGGATGCTGAAATGGCCATCCTGCGCGGCGCCCTGGCGACCCGCAAGGAAACCGAAGAACTGGTGAACGCCCGCTTCAACGCCGGCCTGTCGAACGAGCTGGACACCTCGCGCGCCCGCATCGAACGCGCCAACGCCGAAGCCGACCTGGAAGAGGTGCAACGCCAGCGCAACACGCTGGAGCACGCGCTGGCCGTGCTGGTCGGCGCATCGCCGTCGAGCACGCAGCTGGAACCGGCCACCGCCACCGAGCTGCCTGCGCCGCCGGCGATTCCTGCCGGCCTGCCGGCCAACCTGCTGGCGCATCGTCCGGACCTGGCGTCCAGCGTGGCAAGCGTGCGTGCCGCCAACGCCAACGTCGGTGTGGCGGAAGGCGCCTTCTACCCGTCGATCAGCCTGACCGGCAACTTCGGCTATGCCTCGGAAAGCCTGGGCGATATCGGCAAGGGCAGCTCGCGTGCATTCAGCTTCGGCCCGCTGGCCCTGTCGCTGCCGATCTTCGACGGCGGCCGCAACCAGTCGAACCTGACGGTTGCCAAGGCACGCTACGAAGAAGCCGTGGCCAACCACGAAGGCAAGCTGCTGACAGCATTGCGTGAAGTGGAAGACGCGCTCTCCGACGTGCAGCAGCGTACGCAGCAGGGCAAGGTACAGGCGACTTCCCGCGAAGCCGCCACCCGCGCCTACGACGTCGCGCGCGCCCGCTACGAGCGCGGCATCAGCACCTACCTGGACGTCACCGACGCCCAGCGCAGCGCCCTGGCCGCCGACCGCGCCGCCGTGCAAATCAACACCCAGCGCATGCTCGCCACAGTCAGCTTCGCCCGCGCCCTCGGTGGCGGCTGGCAAGCACCTTAAGCTTCAGGGTTTCATTTAAAACGTGACAGCATGAAGTCGATGAAGCTGGTGAGCTTGGGCGTCTGCTGCCGGTCGCGCGAGTAGAGCAGGTGCATGGGGCGCGGGGCGGGGAGGTAGTCGTCCAGCACCCGCACCAGGCGGCCGGCGGCGATGTCCTGCGCCAGCACCACTTCGGCTTGCATGACCAGGCCGAAGCCGCTCAGGGCCGCCTGCTTCAAGGCATAGCTATTGTTGGCGCGCAGGCGGCTGAGCGGGACGTGGCGCCCGTCCCTGTCGCCCTTCAGGCGCCAGCGCGAGCCGGGCGTCCAGCCGCTGAATTCCAGGCATTCGTGCTGCGCCAGGTCGGCCGGCACCTGCGGTGTGCCGCGCCGCGCCAGGTACGCCGGCGAGCCGCAGATCACCACCCCGTACGGCCTGAGCGGGCGCGCCACCAGCGACGAGTCTTCCAGCGTGCCGATGCGCACGGCGATGTCGAATCCCTCCTCCACGATATCGATCGCGCGGTCGTTCAGGTTCAGGTCCACGCTGACTTCCGGATATTGCTCCAGGTAGTCGGCGATCATGGGGCCGAGCCATTCCATGCCGAACGATACGGCGCACGATACCTTCAACACGCCGCGCGGCGCGATGCGCATGGTTTCGGCCAGGCTTTCCGCTGCATGGATCTGGGCCAGGATGGCGCGGCATTGTTCCACGTATTGGCGGCCGATTTCTGTCAGCGAATGGCGGCGCGTGGTGCGCGTGAGCAGGGCGGCGCCGAGGCGCTGCTCCAGTTCCCGCACATGCTTGCCGACCATGACGGCCGAAATGCCGAAACGATCGGCGGCGGCGGTAAAGCTGCCCAAGTCGACGGCGGCGACCAACACTTCCATGCTGCGTAATTTATCCATTGCGAACTATTGGTTTGTAATTATTTAAATGATAGCGTATTTATTCCTGTGGCGACGGAGCGCATACTGGCTTCACTTCGCAACCCACAGGAGATTCAAATGAAAAAGATCATCGTTATCGGCGCTTCCGGCACCATCGGCAAAGCCATCGTGGAACAACTGGGCCTGCGCCATGAAGTCGTCACCGCCGGCCGCAGCAGCGGCCAGTTCCAGGTGAAGATCGAAGATCCGGCGTCGGTGCAGGCACTGTTCGAACAGGTGGGCAAGGTTGACGGCGTGGTGGTGGCTGCCGGCGACCTGCATTTCGGCCCCTTGCTGGACATGACCCCCGAGCAGTTCCGCATCGGCCTCGATTCGAAGCTGATGGGCCAGGTGAATGTGCTGCTGGCGGCGCAGAAGCACCTGCACGAAGGTGGTTCGATCACCCTCACCAGCGGCATTGTCTCCGAGCAGCCGATCCGTTTCGGCGCCAACGCCAGTGCCGTCAACCGCGCGGTGGAAGGCCTTGTGCTTGGCGCGGCAATCGAACTGCAGCGCGGCCTGCGCGTGAATGTCATCAGCCCGGCCTTGCTGGATGAATCGGTGGCGGCCTATGGCCCTTATTTCTACGGCATGGAAACCGTACCGGCGAAGCGCGTGGCATTGGCCTACAGCCGCAGCGTGGAAGGCGCGGAAACCGGCAAAACCTACCGCGTATGGTAATGCGTACGGTCCTGGTAATCGGCGGCAGCGGCACCATCGGCAGGGCCGTGGTACGCGAGCTGGGCAAGCGTCACCGCGTGGTCACCGCCGGCCGCTCCAGCGGCGACCATCGCGTGGCGATTGAAGATATCGCTTCCGTGCGTGCGCTGTTCGCCAAGGCGGGCAGGGTGGATGATGTGGTGGTCGCCTGCGGCGCCCTGCATGTCGGGCCGCTGGACGAGATGACGCAGGCGCAGTTCCGTACCGGCCTCGATTCGAAGCTGATGGGGCAGGTCAATGTGGCGCTGGAGGCCCAGCATCATTTGCCTGACGGCGGGTCGATCACGCTGACCAGCGGCGTGGACGCGCATAACCCCTTGCGCGGCTGCGTCAACACGGTCGCCGTCAACAATGCGGTCGAAGGCTTCGCCCAGGGCGCGGCGCTGGAGCTGCAGCGCGGCTTGCGCATCAACGTTGTCAATCCTTCCCTGCTGGAGGAGTCGGCGCAGAAGTTCGAGGCCTTGTTCCATGGCTTCGAACCGGTGTCCTCGGCCCGCGTGGCGCGCGCTTACAGCCGTTGCGTGGAAGGCGCAGAAAGCGGAAAAACCTACCGCGCCTGGTAAGCCGAGGCATACAATGTGGCCTTCCTTTCAACTGTAGAGAAAAGGCCACATGAAAAACCTTTTGACCCCGCTGGTGCTTGCGATTGCGAGCGCCACTGCCGCTGCGGCGCCGGCCGACGTCGCACAGCTGCAAAAGATGACCAAGCGTTACGCGCCGGTGCAGCTGAAAGCCGATGCGTCGCAGCTGTCGGCCGGCGACCGCCAGGCGATCAAGAAGCTGATCGAAGCCGCCAAGATCGTCGACACTTTGCAGCTGCGCCAGCGCTGGTCCGGCAACGAGTCCCTGTACGCCGTGCTGCAGAAGGACAAATCGCCGCTGGGCAAGGCCCGCACCGAATACCTGTGGCTGAACAAAGGCCCGTGGTCCATCCTCGATGAGCACCAGTCCTTCCTGCCGGAGCAAGTGGCGGGCATCAAGGTGCCGGCCCACAAGCCTGCCGGCGCCAACTTCTATCCCGAGGGCGCGACCAAGGAAGAGCTGGAAAGCTGGATGAACGCCCTGCCTGCGGCGCAGAAGCAGGACGCGCAATGGTTCTTCACCACCATCCGCAAGGGCGATGATGGCAAGTTCAAGATCGTCAAATATTCGGACGAGTACAAGCCCGAATTGGAAAAGCTGGCCAAGCTGCTGAAGGAAGCCTCGGCCGCTACCTCGAGCGCTTCGCTGAAGAAGTTCCTCGACCTGCGCGCCGATGCTTTCCTCTCCAACGACTACCTGGCGTCCGACTTCGCCTGGATGGACCTGGATTCGCCGGTCGACGTCACCATCGGCCCGTACGAAACCTATAACGACGAGCTGTTCGGCTACAAGGCCGCCTTCGAGGCGTATGTGAACATTCGCGACGAGAAGGAAACCCGCAAGCTGGACTTCTTCGCCAAGCATATGCAGGAGCTGGAAGACAATCTGCCGCTCGACGCCCAGTACCGCAATCCTAAAGTGGGCGCGGTGGCGCCGATGGTGGTGGTCAACGAAGTGTACGGCGCGGGCGACGGCAATATGGGCGTGCAAACGGCCGCCTACAACCTGCCGAACGATGAGCGCATCATCAGCCAGCGCGGTTCCAAGCGCGTGATGCTGAAGAACGTGCAGGAAGAAAAGTTCAAGGCGACGCTGACCCCGATCGCCAAGCTGGTGCTGCGTCCCGCCGACCAGAAGGACCTGGACTTCAATTCCTTCTTCACCCACATCCTGGCGCATGAAATCACGCACGGCCTGGGCCCGCACATTACCAAGGCTGGCGCCAACGAATCGACCCCGCGCCAGGACCTGAAGGAGGCCTATTCCACCATCGAGGAAGCGAAAGCCGATATCACCGGCCTGTATGCCCTGATGTACATGATGGAAAAGGGCCAACTGGCCGATACCCTGGGCCAGGGCGAGGCGGCGGAACGCAAGCTGCACATCTCCTTCCTGGCATCGGCTTTCCGTACGCTGCACTTCGGCCTGACCGATTCGCATGCGCGCGGCATGGCGATCCAGGTCAATTACCTGCTGGACAAGGGCGGTTTTGTGTCGCACGGCGACGGTACCTTCTCGGTCGATTTCAAGAAGATCAAGCAGGCGGTGATCGATCTTGACCGCGAGTTCCTCACCATCGAGGCGACCGGCGATTACGCGCGCGCCAAGGACATGATGGCGAAGTACGTCGTCATCCGCCCCGATGTGCAGAAGGCCTTGGACAAGATGAAGACAGTCCCCAATGACATTCGTCCATCTTTCCCGACTGCCAAGTCCTTGCTCGCAAAATAAACTTGCCGACTAGCTCAGTCAATATTTTGTAACAGCCCCGAAACTCCGGTATTAGCTTGCCGTAAGGCATGTATAGTTGAAGCTAGTTACCGGAGTTCATCATGAAGCTGAGCCTGCCAATCCTGCTGTCCTTCTGCGCTGCCTCGGCAGGCGCGGCACAGCTGACCGAAACGGAAACCCGCTGGCTGCAGGCCGGCTCTCCCGTGCTGGCCTACGCCAAGCAGGAACTCAATCTCCCCATCGATATCGTGGTCCAGCCGCAGGCCGGGCCGAATGACGTGCCGCTGGCCATGGGCTTTGCCGATGGCCGCTGCAAGCTGGTGTTTTCCATGCGCGGCAATCCGCAGGCGGAAGAGGTGCTGAACGGTGTACCTGCCGCGCAACAGAAAGTACTGATCGAAGCCATGACGGCGCACGAGGTCGGCCATTGCTGGCGCCAGGCGCACGGCAGCTGGCATGCCTTGCCTGCCGGTTTCGTCGAGGGCCCGCAGGAGCAACTCGATAGTCCCGAATTGCAAGCCTTGTCGAAGGCAATGCGCGACACGCGCCGAGAGGAGGCCTTTTCCGACCTGGTGGCGCTGGCCTGGACGCAACGCGCCAACGCCGGGCAGTACCGGCAGGTGCATGCCTGGCTGATGCAGGTGCGCCAGCCGGTTGCGCACAGTTCGCACAACACGCGCGCCTGGTTGCAACTTGCAGCCGATGGCTCCGTGTTTGATAGCGAACATAATCCCTTCGAACAGGCGCGCGCCCTGTGGGGCAAAGGCTTGCTAAAAGACGAGCAATAACCCAACTGTGTACGGTCGCGCACAGAAGTTCGTCCCCGGCAGGCGTTTAATCGCCATGCAAACCATCCTAAAGGGGACTAACCATGAAGAAAATCCTGTGTATTTCGCTGGCTGCCCTGTTCAGTACTTCCTTCGCTGTTGCGCAGGCTGCCGATAACGACGCCTACAAAGCCGCCAAGGATAAGGCTGAATCCGATTACAAGGTGGCGAAGGACAATTGCAAGACCCTGAAGCACAACGCCGAAGACGTCTGCAAGGAAGAGGCCAAGGTAGCGCTGGCCCGGGCCGAGCTGGATGCGACCACGCAGCACCAGAACACGGCCAAGGACGTCGAGAAAGCCAAGCGCAAACTGGCCGATGCTGAATATGACCTGGCCAAGGAGCGCTGCGACGATATGAGCGGTTCGGCAAAATCGGTTTGCAAGTCCGATGCCAAGTCCGCTCATAAGACCGCACTGGCCAATGCAGGCGGCAGCACCACCTCGAATATCGCGCAGACCACGCGCGAAGCTGGCGCCAACCTGGCCGACACCGCGTCCGACACCATGATCACCACCAAGGTGAAGGCTGAAATGGCAGCCGATCCATTGGTCAAAGCCATGGATGTGCACGTGGAAACCCAGAAAGGCATCGTCATGCTGAGCGGCTTTGTGCCTTCCAAGGCAGAGGCTGACAAGGCTGTCGAACTGGCCCGCAGGGTCGAAGGCGTGCAGGAGGTGAAATCCTCCCTGCAGATCAAGAAATAACTTTCTCTGATCGAGCCCAAGCCGGTGCATCGCGCCGGCTTTTATTTTCCTTGATTTAATGATGATCGTCATTTATATTGAGCTGCATGATAGCCGATACCATCTCCCAGCGGTTGCAACGCCGCGGCATCCACTACGCGTGGGTCATCGTTGCCTTGACCTTCCTGACCGCGCTGACATCGTCCGCGGCGCTCGGTTTGCCGGGCGCACTGCTGCAGCCCCTGAGCCGGGAATTCGGCTGGGGCGTGGACCAGATCTCATCGGCCCTGGCGGTACGCTTCGCCCTGTTTGGCCTGATGGGGCCCTTCTCGGCGATCCTGATGGAGCGCTTCGGCTTGCGCAATGTGGTGGTGACGGCGCTCAGCCTGGTGACGGCCGGTTCTCTGCTGGCGCTGGGGATGACGCAGTTTTGGCAGCTGGTGCTGCTGTGGGGCGTGATGCTGGGCGTTGGATCCGGCATGACCGCGCTGGTGCTGAGCGCGGTGGTCTCCACGCGCTGGTTCGAGACCCGCCGCGGCCTGGTGGTGGGCTTGCTGACGGCCAGTTCGGCCACGGGACAGCTGATCTTCCTGCCGGTCGGCGCCTGGCTGGTGGAGCACTTCGGCTGGCGTATGGCGGTGGTGCCGGTGCTGGTGGCATGCGGCCTGGTCGCGCTGGCGGTCTTCGTCTTGATGCGCAACCGCCCATCGGACGTCGGCCTGGCACCGTATGGCGCAATCCAGCCTGCCGCTGGGCAGGCTGCGGCGCCGATGGCGGTGGGGTTCGCGACGCCGTTTCGCATCCTGCGCGAAGCGTCCGGCAGCGCGGTATTCTGGCTGCTGGCTGGCAGCTTCTTCATCTGCGGTCTGAGCACGAATGGTTTGATCCAGACCCACTTCATCTCCCTGTGCGGCGACGCCGGCATGGGGCCCGTGCCGGCGGCATCGGTGCTGGCCATGATGGGCGCCTTCGACCTGGTGGGTACCATTTCTTCCGGCTGGCTGTCGGACCGCTACGACAACCGCAAGCTCCTGTTCTGGTATTACAGCCTGCGCGGCCTGTCGCTGCTTTGGCTGCCGTATTCGGAGTTCACGCTGTACGGCTTGTCGCTGTTCGCCATGTTCTACGGCCTCGACTGGATCGCCACCGTGCCGCCGACGGTGCGCCTGAGCGCGACCACGTTCGGCAAGGAGAAGGCGGGAATGGTGTTCGGCTGGATCGTTGCGGCCCACCAGTTGGGCGCTGCTGTCGCGGCCTTCGGGGCCGGGCAGGTGCGCACCCTGCTGCTTACGTATAACCCGGCGCTGTTCGCCGCCGGCGCGGCCTGCCTGGTGGCGGGAATGATGGCGCTGGCCATCCGCCTGCGCCCCGCCGCAGCCTCCGCGCCGACGGTGGCCAAGGCGGCGTGAGATTGGGATAGATTGTTGTTCGTTGCTCCTTGCTATGCTGTTCGCTCCAACAACAGGAGGGGAGAAGGGCAGTGACGAAGTCGATCGAAGAACGCCTGGCGGCGCTAGAGCAGGAAAACGCCAGCCTGCGCAAACGAATTTCGCGCCAGAGCGCGGCCTGGCTCTTCAGCGTGCTGGCGCTGGCGGGCGGTGTGGCCGTCGCCGGGGCGGCGGTCCAGGATGCCGTGTTCGACAGCATCAGGGCCAAGGAGCTGGTGGTGGTCGATTCCAAGGGCACGGTTCGTGCCCGCGTCGGCGGTGACCTGCCCAATGGCGTCATGGCCGGAGGGCGCGTTTCGAATCGCGGCACCAAGGCCGCGGGCATGATCATTTATGACGAAGAAGGCATCGAGCGGGGCGGCTATATTACGGCCGACGAAGGCAGCAATGCCATGATCACGCTCGATTCCAAGCACCGCATGGCGGCAATCATGGTGGCCGGTCCGGATGAAAGCCAGAGCAGCGCGATGAGCCTGATCACCAAGGCAAGCACGATCGAGATGCGCGCGGACGACAACGGCTCGCGGCTGACGATGAGCGACAAGGACGGCGTGAAACTCCAGCAGCCTGCGATCGCGGCACTGGCGCCGGAGAACTGCAAGATGTTCCGGGAAATCGAGAAGAAGGAACCTGGCAAGCGCTGGTGCCAGAAGCGCTTTACCGACGCTGCCTGCCAGGCTTGCCTTGAGGGGGGCTGATCAGGAATGTGCCAGGATCGCCAGGCTGACGCCAATGCCGGCGAACCACACCAGCGTGCGCAGCGTGGCCAGGTTGCTGATGTAAATGATGCTGTAGGTCACGCGGATCAGGACGAAGACCATCGCAAGGATGTCGATGCGGTCCTGGTTCGCGTGGGCCTGCTGCGCGAGGATGACGGCTGCAATGAACAGCGGCAGGGCTTCAAAGCCGTTCTGGTGTGCGGCAATGGCGCGTTTGGCCCAGCCTTCCTGGCGCCCCGCCCATTGGCGCGGCTCGGCGTTATCGTAGCGGTCCTTGGACTTGACCGAAGCGACTTTCGGCGTCAGTGCCACCGCCATGGGCAGGATGCAGGCTGCTGCGATGCACCAGTTTGCAAGCGTCATCTTCTACTTCTCCTTATTTATTGAAGGTATTTGGCGAGCCAGCCATGCACTTCGTTGTAGAAGTAGCGGCTGTTTTCGCCTTTCAGGATCCAGTGATTCTCGTCCGGGAATACTACCAGCTTGCTAGGCGTATTCAAACGCTGTTGCGCCGCAAAGTTCATCAGTGCGTTGTTGACCGGCACACGGTAATCGAGTTCGCCCACCGTAATCAGGATCGGCGTCTTGAAGCCGGTGCCTTTCTCGTGATTCCCGCCCTGCATGATCGGGCTTTGCTCGCGCCACACCGGCAGGTCGCTCCACACCGGGCCGCCGCCATTGATTTCGCGGCCGTAGATGCTGTCGCTGGTACCCCATTGCATCACCAGGTCCATTTCGCCGGCGTGCGACACGATCGCCTTGTAACGGGTGGTGGTGGCCTGCAGCCAGTTGGCCAGGTGGCCGCCGTAGCTTGCGCCGCCCGCAGCCAGTTTGGTGCCGTCGATGAATGGATACTTCTTGATCGCTTCATCCACCGCCCAGTTGATTTCGTCGCCCGGGCCCTTCAGCGGATCGTACTGGAGCGAGCGCGCGAATTCTTCGCCGTAGCCGGTGGAGCCTTTGTAGTCGGTCAGCAGCACCACATAGCCCGGCTTGGCCAGCAGGTGGTAATTCCAGCGCAGTACGAACTGGTCGCGCCACATGCTGGCAGCACCGCCATGGATGACTGCGAACAGCGGATACTTCTTGTTCGGATCGAAGCCGGCCGGCTTCACGATCATATTGTGGATCTGGCGGCCATCCGGGGTCTTGAACCAGAAGTGCTCCGGCGCCTGCCAGTCGATGCTTGCGGCTTTCTCCACGTTGAAGGAAGTCAGGCGTTTCGGCGTACCGTTGAAGGCATAGATTTCCGGCGGGTTGATCGAGGATTCCCAGACGCCCACCAGGGCCTTGCCGCCCGCGCTCAGCGCGTTGATCGAACCGTTCGGCAGCGAAGGCTCTTCACGCTTGTCGCCGCCGCTGTAGTTCATCGAGCTGACCTTTTCCAGGCCGGCATGCTCGAAGGAGTAGTAAATGCGCTTGCCGTCGTTTGGCAGGGCGATGCGCGAGATCGAGCGGTCCAGGTCCTGCGTCAGGATTTTTGGCTGCGCGCTGGTGAACGGCCACGTGAAGCTCGCCAGGCGGGTCAGGTCGTACACCTTGTGCGGTACTTCCTCTTCGGTCAGGGCGAACAGGGTCTTGCCGTCCGGCGCGAAGCGCAGGTCGTGATAGCTGCGGACGTCCCGGGTCAACTGCACCGGCTCGCCGCCCGCCAGCGCCACGCTGTAGACCTGGGTGAAGGTCGAGGCGCGCGCCGCTTCGTTGCGGTTGGTGGAGGCGGCAAATACCACGCTCTTGCCGTCCGGTGCCCAGACGGCGTTCAGCGACTGGCCTTCGTCGCCCTGGCTGCCGCCAAAGCCAGGCAGGGCGGCCAGCTTGCTGCCGGCCAGGATGTCGCGCGGCGTTGCCCCCGCCTGCGCTTCCATCACGAACAGGCGCACCTGCTTGTCGTCCAGCCATTTATCGAAGAAGCGCGGCGGGAAGGATTCGTAGGCGCGGGCGCTGTATTTGCGGTCCTTGCGTTCCTTGGCGGCCTTCTTCACGGCTTCTTCATCGTCGGCGCCGGGAAAGACTTCGCTCACGAACATGATCTGTTTGCCGTCCGGGCTCCACTTCGGCATGCGCGCACCCAGCGTCAGACTGGTCATGCGCTGCGCCTCGCCGCCATTGGCCACGTCGAGGCGGTAAATCTGCGGCGCTTCGTCGCCCTCGCGCTTGGCGACGAACAGCAGGAAACGGCTGTCCGGCGACCAGGCATGCGCGGATTCGCTGCCTTTGCTGAATGTCAGGCGGCGCGCTGCGCTGTCGTCAACCAGGGACTTGATCCAGATGTCGGACCATTGGTCCTTGCTGTCGTAAGCTGGATCGGTGACGGAGAACACGGCCCACTTGCCGTCGGGGCTTGGCTGCGGGGCGCCGACGCGCTTCATCAGCCACACGTCTTCGTGGGTGATGGCATGCCTGGCCGGTTCGACCGCGGCCGCCTGAGCCAGGGTGGCGCTGGCGCCGAGGATCAGCAGGGAAGTGAGCTTGGGGAGGATTTTTGTTGCAATCATTGCACTGGCTTCGTTGAATCAATCGAATCGCGGATAGTGAGGAATCAGGGGCCCCCTGTCAATGCGCTGTTACTTGGGCGTTACAAAGCATGCGCATGGTAGACTCGCGGCCCATGAATTCCATCCTCGCGCTGAAACTCTTCCTCGTTCCTTTCCTGATTTACGCCGTCACCCTGGCTGGCCGGCGCTGGGGCCCCGCCGTTGCAGGCTGGCTCTCGGCTTTTCCGATCGTGGCCGGACCGATCCTGCTGGCGATCGCGCTGGAACAGGGCAGCGGCTTCGCTGCCGCAGCGGCGGAGGGAACCTTGATGGCCGTGCTGGCCATGATTGCCTTCAGCCTCACTTACGCGTGGGCGTCGGGGCACCTGGGCGTGGCGGGTGCGATGCCGGTCGCGCTGTGCGCGTGGGCGGTCGCGGTGGCGGCACTGCAGTCGATGCGGTTGTCGTTGCCATTTGCGGCGATCGCGGTGGTTGGCGCGCTGCTGGTTGCGCCGCGCTTGTTCCCGGCGCCCGGCCCGCAGGAGCAGGCGCAGCCGGCCAGGCGCGGCGGCGACCTGCCCTGGCGCATGCTGGCGGGGGCCGTACTGGTGATGTCGGTCAGCGCCGCGGCGGCAGGACTGGGCCCGCGCCTGAGCGGCTTCTTCGCCATGTTCCCGGTGATGGGGACGGTGCTGGTCGGCTTCACGCACGTGCAGGCCGGCCGCGGCAGCGCTGTGATGCTGCTGCGCGGCACGATGCTCGGCTACTTCGCCTTCGCCGCCTTCTGCGTGTCCATCGCGCTGCTGCTGCGCGCCCAGCCGGTGCCGGCTTCGTTCTTCTGCGCCTTCGTTTTCGCGCTGACTATCCAGCTCTTGGTAAAAGCCGCATCGTCAAGGCGCCCGACTGCATGACGAAGCCGTGGTATTCCCCGCTGTCGCCGTCGACCGAAACAATGTCGAAGGCCCCCAGCAGGCAAGCCATGGCCACCTTGATCTCGAGCAGGGACAGGTAGCGTCCCGGGCACAGGCGCGGCCCCGAACCGAACGGCATGGCCAGCTGGCGCACATTGCCGCCGTCCAGCCAACGCTGCGGATCGAAGGCGGCGGCATTGTGCACTTTCGCTTCCGACACGCTGTCGTGCCGCAGCACGCACCAGAGCACGCAGTCCTTCGGCACCCGCACATCGCCCACCACGCAGTCATGATTGGCCTGCAGCGGCAGGAAGGGCGCCGGCGGTTTGAGGCGCATGGCTTCGTGCGCGCAGGCGTCGACGAATTCGAGCCGGTCCATTTGCTCGATCGTGAATGCCGACGGATCGGGCGCCACCCCGCGTACCTCCTCCTGCGCCCGCTGCAATGCGGCTGGATGGCGCGCCAGCAGCCATATCAGCCAGGACAGGGCGCTGGACGTGGTGTCCTCGCCCGCCAGCAGCATGGTGCTGACATTGCCGATCACCGCTCCCTGGTCGATGCCGCTGCCTTCCTGGTCCGCTGCGGCCAGCATGGCTTCGAGCATATTGTGCGGATGGCTGGCGCGGGACGGATCGTCCTGCATGCGCTGGCGCGCCTTGGCGATGAAGCCGTTGGTCGCCGCGCGCGTGGCCCGCACGGCGGCTTCCAGCCGGCGGTCATAGGGCAGCTTGACGTAGCGCCAGTAGGGCACCGGCATTAGGGAGCGGCGCGCCGTTCCTTCCATGATGAGTTCCAGCTGCCGCTGCACCACATCGTCGCCGTTTTCAATGGTGTTGACTTCCTCGCCGAAGGCCAGGCCGGCAATCACGTCGACGGTGTAGCGCTTCAAGTCCGCATTCAGGGCGATGGGACGGCCATCCCGGGCGGCCTGGGCCCAGCGCTGCTGCAGGCGTGCGCCAACGCGCGCCAGCAGGGGGAAGTAGGCTTTGATCGCGTGCGGCGCAAAGGCCTGCATCACCATCTTGCGCTGCTTGCGCCAGACTGCTCCCTCGGCCAGGAAGACGCCGCGTTCGCCGCCCAGCTCATCGGAGACCCGGGCCGTGACGTCGGGCCGGCGGAAGCCATCGGGCCGTTCGCGCAGGATGGCGCCGACCAGGGCCGCATCGGCGACCACCAGTACCTGCTGGCGGCCGATCCGCATCTGGAAGAGGGGACCGTAGCGGCGGGCCATGGCTTCGACGTCGGCGTGCACCTTGCTTGGCCGCAGCTGCAAGGTGTTGCCAAGAAAAGGCAGGCCCCTGGGGCCGGGGAGAGCGGAAATCCGGCGCGGCGCGCTGGCGGCCGAGGTAGTCGTGGTATCCATGTCGGCCAGTATGCGCGCGCTAAGTGGGGCGGTCTTGAACATTTGCGACATCGCGCTACAATGCTCCGCATGTTGCCAATTAGTACATTCATCGTGCCGCGCCGGTCGCTCGCCTCATGTGTGCGGGCGGTCGTGGTGCGCAGTACGATCGGCTGCGAGCTGCCCGATGAACAGCGCTTGAACCGCTACCCGGCAAGCGCATTTCCAACCCTGTTCCTGCAGCTGGCCGGGCAGTCCGTGATGGTCGAACCGTGGCGGCCGGAGATGGTCTGTCCGGAAGGCGGCGTGCTGCTCTCGGGTATCCAGCAAGGACCCACCGCCTCGGTCAACCCCGGCCCGGCGCATTTCATGATGGTTCTGTTTTTCCCGGACGCGCTGCACCGGCTGACCGGGATCGACATGAATGGTCTTGCCGGCCAGTTCCTGCCCATCGACGCATTGCTCGGCGCCGAATGGCGGGAACTTGCCGCTGGCATGCTTGCGGCAGCCAGCGACGAAGCGCGCGTGGCGCTGCTGGAGGAATTCCTTGAGCCGCGCTGGCAGGCCGTGCGCCAGGGCGGGCCGTTTGATGGCGCCGCCGGCGACTGGGTGCGCCGCCTTGGCGCGCAAGCCGCCGCCGCAGGCATCGGCCGCAGCGCGCGCATGGCCGAACGCCGCATACGCGAATGGGCGGGCCAGCCGCTGCGCCGCTTGCGCCGCGCCTATCGTGCCGAACAGTCCTTCCTTGCAGCCCGCGACGAGGCCTTGAAAGGCAAGATATCGCTGGGCGATGTGGCGCAGCGCGGCGGTTATTCCGACCAGGCGCATATGAGCCGCGAGGCCCGTGAAATCAGCGGCCTGAGTCCAACGGAGATCCTGCGGCGCGGGCTGGAGGATGAGACTTACTGGATCTACCGCATCTGGAATTAAGGGGCAGCCCATGGCCGTAGCCGGCGAGGATGCGGCGCCAGCTGCCATCGGCCTGCACCGCGTCCAATGCGCCTTGCCAGCGTGCCAGCGTGCCAGCTTGCTCCGCGCCGTGGGCCTCGTCAAGGCGCTATAATCGCCACGCCATGACAGATTTTGACGACGACGAACAGCTGGTGCATGAACTGGGCCTGACGGCCCGCGGCATCGGGCTGGCAAAGCAGGAAGGCCGGGTATTCCTGCGCTTCACCGGTTCGGTGGAGCTGGACGGCCTGCACATTCCCTACGACCTGGTGCCGCAGCAAGGCGTGCTGGCCAAGCCGTCCAAGTGGCGCAAGCTGGATCGCGACGGACGCGCGGCCTTGCTGCTGGAGCGCGGCGGCGAGGCGGCGCAAAGCGCGCTGCATGCCGATGTCGTCGTTTTCGCCGCCGAACTGCGCGAGGAATGCGACGATTACGGCATGGCGCCGATGGACTTCCTGCATGCGCTGCAAGACATGCAGACCTCGGAGCCGTCGGGCCTGGTGTTCGACCGCATCCGCCAGCGCCTGGAGCATGCGGTGGAACGCCACCGCGAAGAGCGCCATGCCGAGCGCACCCGCCAAAGCATCAACCTGGCCGAATATCCCGACACCTTCGAGGTGGCGCGCCGCATGCCGCGCAAGTTCATCGCGCTGCTGGGACCGACCAACTCCGGCAAGACCCACAAGGCCATGGAAGCCCTGGCAAAAGCGCGCAGCGGGGTCTATCTTGCGCCGCTGCGCCTGCTGGCGCTGGAAAACTACGAACGCCTGCAGGCATCCGATCCCGATTTGAAGGTCAGCCTGGTCACCGGCGAAGAGCGCCGCATCGAGGCGGGCGCCACCCATATTGCCAGCACGGTGGAAATGCTCGATACGCGCACTCCGGTGGACGTGGCGGTGATCGATGAAATCCAGATGCTGGCGGACCGCGACCGCGGCGCCGCCTGGACCGCGGCCGTCTGCGGTGCGCCGGCGCGCACGGTCTACCTGGTGGGCGCCGCTGAAGCGCGGCGCGCGGTGGAGGCGCTGGCCGAACGCCTGGAATGCGAACTGGAAGTGCACATCCTGAAGCGCAAGGCGCCGCTGGGCATGGAATCGTCCGCCGTGCGCAAACTGAAGGGCCTGCGCAAGGGCGACGCGGTGATCGCCTTCTCGCGCCGTGAAGTGCTGATGTGGCGCGATATGGTGACCGAGGCCGGCCTGTCGGTCGCCACGGTGTACGGCAACCTGTCGCCGGAAGTGCGGCGCGCACAGGCGCAGCGTTTTCGCGACGGCCATGCGGATGTGGTGGTCGGCACGGATGCCATCGCCATGGGCCTGAACCTGCCGATCCAGCGCGTGGTGATGACCACCACGGTCAAGTACAACGGCTACGAGGAGGAGGAAATCCCGGCTGCGCTGGCGCGCCAGATCGCCGGCCGGGCGGGGCGCTACGGCGTGCACGAGGAAGGCCATGTGGCCGGCTACGACGACGAGACGCACGGCGTGATGCGCTCGCTGCTCAAGGAGAAGCTGCCGCAGATCAAGTCGACCGGCTTCGCCGTGGCGCCGACGCTGGAGCACCTGCACCGCATCGCCGCCGTCACCGGCGAAGATTCGCTGGCGCGGCTGTTAAAGCGCTTTGTGCACAATATCGATGTGCCGGACGGTTTCTTCTTCCCGCGCATCACCGAGGAACAATTCGAGCGCGCCGAATGGCTCGATACCTTGCCGCTGTCGGTGGCGGAAAAATTCACCTTGTCGCTGGTGCCGGTTTCATCTCACGTGGCCGCCTTGCAGAAGGCCTGGGAGCACTGGTGCGTTTCCCTGTCACGCAAGCGCGTGACGCAACTGCATCCGGAACAGAACCCGTTGCACTGGATGAACCTGCAGGAGGCGGAAGACGCTTGCCGCCTGTATTCCGCCTACGCTTGGCTGGGGTATCGCATGCCGGAGCACTTCCCCGACGTGGCACTGGCGCTCGATCTGTCGCGCTCCGCGTCGGCGCGGGTCGATTCGATCCTGCAGGACCAGAATGCCATCAACCGCCGCCGCCAGCCTAAGCGCTTCCGCTAGGCTTCCGAAAAACTGACCTGCACCCGCAGTCCCCGCCCGCCGTCGCCGGCAAGCAGTGCGATGCGGGCCCGGTTGCGCTGGGCGGCCCGTTCGGCGATCGCCAGTCCCAGGCCGCTGCCCGCTTGCAGCTGGCCTGCGATGCGGTAGAAGCGCTCGAACACTTTGGTGCGCAGTTCGGGCGCGATGCCCGGGCCTTCATCGCTGATCGCCAGCACTGGCGCCGCGCTCCCCGCGAGCGATACCATGACGCGCCCGCCGTCGGGCGAATACTTGATGGCGTTGCCCACGATGTTGTCGAGCAGGGCCACGATGCTCTCCCGATGCAGCGGGAGCATGCAGGCCGCCGGCGCCTCCAGTTCCAGCTCCACATTGCGCTGTATTGCCAGCGGTGCGGCGTGCGCCATGCGCTCGCGCAGCATGTGCGCCAGGTCGAGCGGCAGTGGGGCGCCGGCTTCGTCGTCGTGGCGCGCACGTTCGAGCGCCAGCAACTGGTGCACGGTATGCGTGGCGCGCGCCACGCCTTGCCGCAAGCCGTGATCGGCTTCGTGCGCGCGTGCGGGATTTTCCCGATGGTTCAGCAGCAGGTGGGCGTTGGCCTGGATGACGGAAAGCGGCGTCTTGAGTTCGTGCGCCGCGTCTGTCAGGAACTCCTTGTCGCGTTCGACCCTTTCGGTCAGGCGCTGCATCAGGCGATTGACGGAAGCTGCGAGCGGCGACAGTTCCCGGTAGCCTGAGGGCGGCAATGGCTGCAAGTCGCTGCCGGTGCGCTGCTCGATGGCGGCCACCATTTCCTGCAATGGCTGCAGGCCGCGCCGGGCGATGAACCATGCGGGCAGCAGCAGGAAGGGCAGGCTGTATAGCAGCGGCGCGATATAGTAGGCGGCGCCCGACCCGGTCAGCAGCCAGCTGGTGTCGTGCATGGCGTCGCGCCGCACGATCAAGCCGCTGGCCGCATCGTGCTCGGTGTCATAGGACCAGTCGGCACCCAGCGCAGGGCTATCCGGCTGCGGCAGCGTCAGGCCACCGGGCAGGCCGCCTTCCGAGCGGTAGATGCGTTCCCCGTGCAGCCATACCTGCAGCATGGCCGGTTTGGACCAGTAATCGACTTCGCGCAGCATCTCGAAGCGCAGCCTTTCGACTTGTTGCGCCACGCTCGCCGCTTGCGCCGGGTCGCGCGCGACAGAGCGCAGGTTGAGCATGACCTGGCGCGCCCAGCCCCGGTTCTCGGCCGCGGTATGGCGCGCATGCAGCACCTTGGTCTCGTACACGGCCAGGCCGACCACGCCCAGCCAGATGGCAAGCATGACAAGCAGGAAGCCGCCCAGCAGGCGGCGGAACAGGGAGCGCTGTGCCTTCATGGCGCGATCATGTAGCCGACGCCGCGCACGGTGCGCACGCGCCGTTCGCCGATCTTCTTGCGCAGGTTGGACATGTGGACGTCCAGCGACTGGCTTTCGCTGCCGGCCAGTGCCCGGTTTTCCAGCTCCGTGCGCGTCACAACACGGTCGGCGGACTGCAGCAACGCGCAGAGCAGCGAGTACTCGGTCGGGGACAAGGCGAGCGGTTCGCCTTCGCAGGTGACGAACTTGCGCCGGTCGTCCAGCGCGAGCGCGCCGCAGGACCACAGGCCCGATCCGGCCGCAGCGCCATGCGTGCGCCGCAGCACGGCGCGCAAGCGCGCCAACAGCTCCGCCATGTCGAATGGCTTGACGAGATAGTCGTCGGCGCCGCTGGCGAAGCCGGCCAAGCGGTCTTCCAGCGCATCGCGCGAGGTAATCAATACCACCGGCAACTGGGCGCCGCCGCTGCGCAGTTCACGCAGCAGCGCCATACCGTCGCCGTCGGGCAGGCCGAGATCCAGCACGGCGGCGCTGAATGTCTCCGGCGCCAGCAGGCGCCGCGCATCCGATGCCATGCGCACCCAGACGGCATCGAAACCGTCGTCCAGCAGCACCGCCTGCAGCGCGCGGCCCAGTTCCAGATCGTCTTCTACGAGAAGGATTTTCATGGCTGGAGAGTGTAGCAGCATGCGCGGCGGCGGCCTTTAGCAAGCCTGAAGGTTGGCCGCGCCGCACGTCGCTAGAATCGCCGCATTCACCAAGGAGACCTTCATGCGATTGTTTAATTCCCTATTGGCGCTGGCGCTATGCCTCGCTGCGGCCTGTGCCGATGCGGCGCTGCCGCTGAACCTGGAGCACACCATCGAACTGCGCGCACAGATTTCCGCGAGCCCTGTCGTTGCGCAAGGCAGGCTATACATCGGCGCGGAGAACGGCAACCTGTACGCCTTCGACCTGGCGAGCCGCAAGCTGGCATGGCTTTATCATGCCGGCGCCGGTATCGGCTCCACGCCCGCCGTGGCGGAAGGCATCGTGTACGTGTTGGCGCGCGACGGCCTGCTGCATGCCGTGGATGCCCAGTCCGGCGTTCAATTGTGGGAATTTGCCACGCAAGGCGAAGCGCGCTTTGACAGCTATGGCCTGCACGGCCGGGCCAGGAAAAGTGCCGCAACAGGCGATCCGTGGGACTTTTGGCTATCGTCGCCCGTGGTGGCTGGCGGCCGCGTGTATTTCGGCAGTTCCGACGGGCGGCTGTACGCGCTCAACGCAATGACAGGCGAGATGCAATGGTCATTCAAGAGCGGCGGCATGATCCACGCCGCGCCGGCCGTCAGCGGAAAGGCGCTGGTATTCGGCAGCTGGGACGGGGCGGTGTATGCGCTGGATGCGGTCAATGGCAAACAGCTATGGCGCTATCAGACCGAGCAAAAGACCGGCAACACGACCGGCGTTCAGGCGCCGCCGCTGATCGACGGGGACACGGTATATATCGGTTCGCGCGATGCCTATTTCTATGCCTTGGACCTGGCCAGCGGCAAAATGAAATGGCGCTACAACGGCAACGGTTCGTGGGTACTCTCAGGCGCCGTCAGCGATGCGGGAAGCGTCTATTTCGGCACCTCCGACAGCAACCTGCTGGTCGCGCTGGACAAGCGCACGGGCAAGCCGCTGTTCGAACACGATACCAAGGTGTGGACTTATGCAACCCCCTTGCTGTCGGAGGGCGCCGTGTTCGGCGCCACCATGCGCGGCGAATTGTTCGCGTTGGACGCCGCCACGGGTAAGCTGCAATGGTCGTGGCGCACAGCGGAGAGCGCGGCCGACGAATTCGGGCTGCTTGCCCCGGACACTGGAAAATTCAATGGCCAGCGCCTGTACGAGGGCCGACATTCGGTGCTGGCCTCGATCGAGCACGTGAAGCGGCTGGGCGCCTTCATCGCGGCGCCCATATGGCACGACGGCCAATTGCTTGCCGCCACTGCCGATGGCCGTTTGCTATTCTTCGGTGCCGGTGCCGGTGCTGTTCGGACGCCCTGACAGCGCGCGGCAGGCCGCGAGAACTACTGCCAGGCCGCCGCTTACCAGTCCGGCAAGGCAGTGCAGGTAGGCGCAGAGGATCTCGTTCGCCGAGTTTTCGCTTCTGAAATTCAGCAGGCAGTGCAAGTCGGCCAGGATCAGCAGGGCAAGCGCTGCCAGCGTGAAGTACTGCAGTCCGCGACGTGTGCGGGATATGGCGACAATGAAGACGGGCAGCAGCATGCAAACCAGGGCAATCACGCCGTAGATACTATCGAGTATCCCGAACGGGATTGCGGGCAGGATTTCGCCGGGGTAGCGTGCCGCGAGTTCAAGCCATTTGCCGAAGCTGTCGGCGGATTGAAGGTCAAGGGAGGGATCGCTGTGGAAATTGAGCGAACTGAATTGGGAAACGCCAAGTAGAAGCTGGCCGCTGAGCAGTAGAAGCAAGGCGCAAAGCGTGCGGGTGACGTGGGTATTCCGTAGCATATTCCTGGATCCGAAAACAAAAAAGCCTCGTCCGAAGACGAGGCTTTCCTGTTCATTCTGGTAGGCCGTGCGGGGCTCGAACCTGCGACCAACGGATTAAAAGTCCGCTGCTCTACCAACTGAGCTAACGACCCGAAGAGGCCGTATTATATACGTGACTTGCGCCGTTTGCCAAGCGGCTTTTTTCATTAACGCATCGCGGTCACTTTGAGCACTTCTTCGGCCGTGGTGACCCCTTCGCGTACCTTGAAAGCGCCCGCGATGCGCAGCGGCTTCATGCCTTCGGAAACGGCCTGCTTGCGCAAGGCGGTGATGTCGGCTTCCGCCTGCATCAGGGAATTGAAGGTCTCACTGGTGGTCAGCAGCTCGTAGATGCCGGTCCGGCCGCGGAAACCGGTCTGGCGGCATTCCGGGCAGCCTACCGGGCGATACACCTGCTCCGGCTTCTTGATGTCCCAGCCTCCGCTCAGGCCTTCCCAGATATCATCGGCGATTTCACCGCCGGCTTCCTTGCAGTCCTTGCACAGGGTGCGCACCAGGCGCTGCGCCATGATGCCGATCAGGGTGGCTTCCAGCATGTAGTAGGGCACGCCCAGTTCCAGCAGGCGCATCACGGCGGAGGGCGCGTCGTTGGTGTGCAGGGTGGACAGCACCAGGTGGCCGGTCAGCGCGGCCTGGATCGCCATTTCCGCGGTCTCCAGGTCGCGGATCTCGCCCACCATGATGATGTCGGGATCCTGGCGCATCAGGGCGCGCACGCCGTCGGCGAAGGTGAGGTCGATGCCCGGCTGGACCTGCATCTGGTTGAAGGATGCCTCCACCATCTCGATCGGGTCCTCCACCGTGCAGACGTTGACCTCCGGCGTCGCCAGCGCTTTGAGCGTGGTGTACAGCGTGGTGGTCTTGCCGGAACCGGTGGGGCCGGTCACCAGGATGATGCCGTGCGGGCGCGAGGTCAGCGCGTCCCAGCGCTGCGCGTCTTCCTGCGGGAAGCCGAGCTCCGGCAGGGTCTTCACCACCACCTCGGGGTCGAAGATACGCATCACCAGCTTTTCGCCGAAGGCGGTCGGCAGCGTCGATAAACGCAGTTCGATTTCCTGGCCGCCGGCGGTGCGGGTCTTGATGCGGCCGTCCTGCGGGCGGCGCTTCTCGATCACGTCCATGCGCCCCAGCAGCTTGATACGCGCCGTCATTGCGATCATCACCACCGCCGGCACCTGGTAGACCTGGTGCAGCACGCCGTCGATGCGGAAACGGATGGTGCCCAGGTCGCGCTTTGGCTCGAGGTGGATATCCGACGCGCGCTGCTCGAACGCATACTGCCACAGCCAGTCTACGATATTGATCACGTGCTGGTCGTTGGCGTCGACCGTCTTGTTCATCTTGCCAAGTTCGACCAGCTGCTCGAAGTTATTGCGCAGTGCCAGGTCCTGGCCGGTATTCTTGTTGGCGTGCTTGATCGACTTGGCCAGCGAGAAGAACTGCGAGGTGTACTGCGAGATATCGAGCGGGTTCGAAATCACGCGCCGGATGATGCGGCGCGACACTTTGGCGATCTCGCCTTCCCACTCCAGGGCGAACGGATCGGCGGTGGCGACGGTCAGCGTGTCGGGCGTGATTTCCACCGGCAGGATGTTGAAGCGAGCGGCATAGCTGGCCGACATCACGTCGGCCACCTTGGTGAAGTCGATCTTCAGCGGATCGATGCGGTAGAAGGGCAGCTTGGAGCGGCGCGCGACCCATTCGGTCAGCGCATCGAGGGTCAGCAGCTTTTCATCCTTGACCGACACCAGCTTGCAGTGCGCCACCGCGCTGAGCGGGTGCATGATGCCCGGCGTATTGCGCAGGATGCCCTGCGCATGCGAGTAAAGCCCCTTGACTTCGGCCTTCTCGACCATTCCATCAGCCAGCAGCCAGGTGAAGATAACTTGAAGATCGAGTGCTTTTGCCATGTGTAACCTTATGCGAGTGCGGCTTGCAGTCCCTTGACCCAGGACTTTGCGGGCAATTTGGTGTCGGCGACGATTTGCGCGGCACGCCCGGCCAGCGCTGCCAGGTCGATCGTTCGGCGTGTCTTGAAGGCGATCGCCACCACATTCCCATCATGCACTTCCGGCAGCGAGACCACTTGCGCGAAGGCGAACTTCATCGCCTTCAGGTTTTTGGCGTAGCTCGGATGGTCGCCGAACAGGTTGACGGTCATGATGCCATCATCATTCAGGCAGGCGGCGCAGGCTTGGTAGAACTCGGGGGTATCGAGCACGGGACCGCGGGCGGTGGCGTCGTACAGGTCGACCTGCAGCGCGTCCAGCGTGCCGTGGTTGGCAGGATTGGTGACGTAATCCATGGCATCCATTTCCAACACATCCAGCCGGCCGTCGTTGTCGGGCAGCTTGAACATGGAATAGCAGATGCTGATCACCGACGCGTTGAGCTCGATTGCGCTGACGCGGGCGTCGGGGAAAGTCTTGTAGCAGAATTTGGTCAACGCGCCGGTGCCCAGGCCCAGCTGGGCGATATGGGCGGGCGCTGCGTGCCACAGCATCCACGCCATCATCTGCTGCGCGTACTCCAGTTCCGGCCAGTCCGGCTTGCGGATGCGCATGGCGCCCTGCACCCATTCGGTGCCGAAGTGCAGGTAGCGCACACCGTCCAGTTCGGACAGGGTGACCGGGGCGAACTTGGGCTTGCGGGTGGCCGGCTTAGCGGCGGGCCGGGAAGCGGGCCGCAGCGATTCCTCTTTTTCGATGGATTTACGTTTGATCAGCATGGCGGCATTATCCCGCGTTATCTTGCTTGCAAGCAAGCGCACAAACGAAAAAGGGGCGCGCCCCTTTCCCGTCCAGCGGAAAAGCGGCGCGCCCCCTGGTATTCGTTTGCGCTTAGTTATTCATCGGTTCGATATTCACGCGCAGGCGGATGCGCTGGCCCGGGTCGTAGCTCATGAAGCTGGTGTAGTTGCGGCCGCGGTAGTCGTATTCGACGTTGTAGCCGGTGGTGCGGGTTTCATAGGCATCGACCATGCGGCATTGCTTCACGGCCTGCTCCTGTACCGCGCCCGGCTGCGCATTGGCGTTCTGGGTGCGGTCGCCGATCACGGCGCCGGCAATCGCGCCGGCGGCGGTGGCGGCGGTCTTGCCGTGGCCACCACCGACCTGGCTACCGACCGCTGCGCCCAACAGGCCGCCGATGATGCTGCCGCCGACGCCGCGCTCGGCCGGCTGCTGGACCTGAACATATTCGGTGCGGCATTCCTGGCGCGGGCGATTGATCTGTTCGGTGACCGGGGAGACGCGGGTGACGTGACCGTAGTCTTCGAAATTAGTGGCTTGCGCTTGCGCCAGTGGCAGGGCGCCGAGGCTCAGTGCTGCGAAAAACAATTTAGTTTTGGCGTTCATTCTATTTACCTCGTTTCTGGTTTTTTGAGCAGTTCGCTGGGTTGAATTGGAATTGCACGCCTAAATATTAACGCCGCCGGCCGCATCGCTGTGGGAAGTAAGGCAACAAAATGTAACCCCATGTTTTTGGGTTAATATGGTAAGTTTTTAACAAAACTTGCGTTAGGACTCACTTTCGGGTTGATTCATAGAGTACAACACGTTACCCTTATGGCGAGGAATCAGATTGACAGGGAGAAACGAAAGCTCCGGCCCCGGCGCATTGACCCGCCTGAGGCTTGTATTGGATAGGTCGATTTGAGGGAAAGATGAGTTTGTTGATAACTGTGCCGCCTAATTTAGTCCAGTCTATTCGCGCCTTCCGCGTGGCAGAGCTGCAGGACGAGGCAGCGCGCCTGGGGCAGCACTTTTTGTATGCGCATTGCCATGCCGGCCTGACCAAGCAGCAAGTCCTGGGGATTATTGCCGAGTCTTTCCATATTCCGAAGCCGCACGCCAAGAATTTCGACGCGCTGCGCGAAACCCTGACCGACACCATGGCCAAGGCGGGCGAGCAAGCCGGCTTCCTGGTCGTGCTCGAGCAATTGCCGAATACGCAAAAGTTTGACCGCGAAGCGCGCGAGTGCCTGCTCGATGTGTTCCGCGATGCCGCCGACTTCTGGGCTGAAAAGAAAGTACCGTTCCGCGTCTTCTACTCCTTCGAGTAGTCCCGATTCCCCTCTTGCATAGTTTGCTGCGCAGCAGCATAATGTCGCGTTGGCTCGCCTGAGCAGGTACAATGGCGGCCATGAAAAACATCGTCATCCTCATTTCCGGACGCGGAAGCAATATGGAAGCGGTGGTCCGTGCAGCCCAGGCCGAACAATGGCCCGCCCGCATTGCCGCCGTCATCAGCAATAAGGCGGACGCCAAAGGCCTCGAATTCGCGGCCGCGCACGGCATTCCGACCGCCGTAGTCAGCAACAAGGATTACCCTAGCCGCGAAGCATTTGATGCTGCGCTGCAGGAAGTCATTGACGGCTTCAGCCCCGACCTGGTGGTGCTGGCCGGTTTCATGCGCATCCTCACGCCGGGCTTCGTCGCCCACTACGAAAACCGTATGCTGAATATCCACCCGTCGCTGCTGCCGCTGTTCCCTGGCTTGCACACGCACGAACAGGCGCTGGCATCCGGCGCCGCCACGCACGGCGCCACCGTGCACTTCGTGACCGCCGAGCTGGACCATGGCCCACTGGTGGACCAGGTGTCGGTGCCCATCCTGCCGGGCGATAGCGCCGATGTCTTGGCGGCGCGCGTGCTGGCGCAGGAACATATGATGTACCCGCGCGCCATCCGCTGGTTCGTCGAAGGCCGGATGAAGATCGAGGATGGCAAGGTCAATATTGACCGCCACTGAACAACTAGAAAGAAATACCATGCGTTTGCCACCATACGTCCTCACCAGCGCTGAAACCGTGCTGCGTGAAATCATGCGCTTCACCGCGCCCGCCGACACCACCCTGTCGCATTTCTTCAAACTGCACCCGAAGCTGGGCGGCCGCGAGCGCGGCGCCATCGCCGAATCGGTGTACGCCGTGTTGCGTAACAAGGCCTTCTTCACCGACCGCGCCGAAGCCGGCTCCGGCGGCGCCACCATCCGCCGCCTGGTACTGCTGGGCATGGCCGACGCGGTCGGCATCGACGCGCTGCCGGGCCTGTCGGAAGACGAATCCGAATGGCTGAAGCGCCAGCTGGAAATCGACCGCTCGCTGCTGCACAAATCGATGCGCGCGAATATGCCGAAATGGCTGTTCGACAAGCTCGTTGCCCAGTATGGCGAAGACGAAACCCTGGCCCTGGCCGATGCGCTGAACACCCCGGCGCCGCTGGACCTGCGCGTCAACGCCATGAAGACCGACCGCGACGCCGTGATCGCCGAACTGGCCAACGCGCCCATCATCGCCGAGCCGACCCCATTCGCCCCGCTGGGCCTGCGCCTGAAGAAAAAGCCGGCGCTGCAAAACCTGCCGCTGTTCAAATCGGGCGCCATTGAAGTGCAGGACGAAGGCAGCCAGCTGCTGGCGCAAATCCTGGGCGCCAAGCGCGGCGAGATGGTGGTCGACTTCTGCGCCGGTGCCGGCGGCAAGACGCTGGCCCTGGGGGCGCAGATGCGCAACACCGGCCGCCTGTACGCCTTCGACGTCTCGGAAAAACGCCTGAGCAAGCTGAAGCCGCGCCTGGCGCGCTCCGGCCTGTCGAATGTGCACCCGGTCGCCATCGCCCACGAAAAGGACGCCAAGGTTAAGCGCCTGGCCAGCAAGATCGACCGCGTACTGGTCGACGCGCCATGCTCGGGCATGGGTACGCTGCGCCGCAATCCGGACGTGAAATGGCGCCAGCCGGAAAGCGCGATCGGCGAAATGCAGGAAAAGCAGATCTCCATCCTGGACGGTGCCGCGCGCCTGGTGAAGTCGGGCGGCCGCCTGGTGTACGCCACCTGCTCGCTGCTGGAAGAAGAGAACGACGCCGTCGCCAAGCAATTCATTGACCGCCACCCGGACTTCGAACTGGTGCCGATGAGCAAAGTGCTGGCCGAGCAGAAGATCGCCAACCTGGAAATGGGCGACTACCTCAAGCTGCTGCCGCACAAGCACCAGACCGACGGCTTCTTCGCAGCCGTGTTCGAGCGCAAGCCCATGGCCAAGCCGGCCGAGGCCGACGAAGAGTAATTACTGTCCAGCCCGTGGCAACCTTGGGGTCAGGCTCTTTGCTTGCCACGGACCGAACCATAAGGAGGATGCCAAACGATGCCGTTGGCGAATTTGCTGAGTGATTTGTTGGGGGACTTGCGCGATCCGAGCCTGGTGTGGCAGGGCGGGGCGATCATGCTGTCGATCTTGCTGGGCTGGACTTTGTCGCGCTTCCTGCGCCGCGGCGTCGAGGCGCGCACGGCGAACAACCATGTGGCACGCTTCGGAGTCGAGAGCTTCGGCCGCGTGGTCGGGCCGCTGGCCATCGTCGCCTTGCTGTGGCTCTCGCAGAAATTGCTGGGCCGCTGGTACCACACCAATCTGTTCAAGCTGGCGCTGCCAATCTTCAGCTCGCTTGCCGTCATCCGCTTCGGCTTTTACCTGCTGCGCCGCGTGTTCGCGCGCGGCGGCGTGGTGGGCGAGGGCATGCAAACCATCGAGAAGGTGTTCCAGCTGCTGGTGTGGCTGGCCTTCGTGTTCTATATCACCGGTTTTTACCAGGACATCTTCGACTTCCTCGACGACACGCTGATCCCGCTCGGCAAGCACAAGGTCTCGATTTCCACCATCCTGCAGGCCGCCGTTTCCGTCGTGGTGCTGCTGTTGCTGGCGATGTGGGCCGGCGCGGCGCTCGAAGAGCGCTTGATGAACCTGCATAATATGCATTCCAACCTGCGCGTCGTGCTGGCGCGCATGGGGCGCGCGCTGCTGATCCTGGTGGCGGTGCTGGTCAGCCTGTCGCTGGTGGGGATCGACTTGACGGTGCTGTCGGTGTTTGGCGGCGCCCTGGGTGTCGGCCTTGGCCTGGGCTTGCAGAAGATCGCCAGCAATTATGTGTCGGGCTTTATCATCCTGCTCGACCGCAGCCTAACCATCGGCAATGTCATCACCGTCGACAAGTACAGCGGTCAGGTCACGCAGATCAATACCCGCTATACCGTGCTGCAGGGCGCCGACGGCGTCGAGTCCATCGTGCCGAACGAGATGCTGGTGTCGGGCGCGGTGCAGAATTCTTCGCTGACCAATCCGGCCGTGGTGATTGTCACGCGCGTCACGGTCGGCTACGAGTCCGATGTCGACTTCGTGCTCAAGCTGATCGAAGATGCCGCCCTCACCATCGAGCGCGTGATGAAGGACAAGCCGCCCTCCGGCATGCTGCAGGCCTTCGGTGCCGATGGCCTGGAACTGGCGCTGGCTTTCTGGATCAATGATCCGGAAAATGGCCGCGGCGGCGTGACTTCGGATGTCAATCGTGCAATCTGGAAGGCTTTGAAAGAAAATAATATTGCTGTACCGTTCCCGCAACGCGAGGTGCGCCTGCTAGGCCCTCTGCCGGAGCATCTGCCTAATAAATAATCAGTTCCTAAGGGAAAACCTTCCTCAAATCACTGTCGAATGCGCGTACAATTGCGCCTATTCGTGGCCTCATTTGGAGTTGTAATGGATTTAAGCGCAGTTCTCGATTTCATCAGTAATGGCGTGACCGGCCTCGGCGTTTGGGGCACGGTGGCGGCAACGCTGATCCTGACCCATATCACCATCGCCAGCGTGACGATCTTCCTGCATCGCCACCAGGCGCACCGTGCATTGGAATTGCACGCGATTCCTTCGCACTTCTTCCGCTTCTGGCTGTGGTTGACCACCGGCCAGGTGACCAAGGAGTGGGCCGCGATCCACCGCAAGCACCACGCCAAGTGCGATACCGAAGAAGATCCGCACAGCCCGGTGACCAAAGGCATCAAGAAGGTATTCTGGGAAGGCGCCGAGCTGTACCGCGCTGAATCGAAGAACAAGGAAACCATGGAGAAGTATGGCCACGGCACGCCGGACGACTGGATCGAGAAGAACCTGTACTCGCGCTTCAGCTGGCAGGGCGTGGCACTGATGCTGATCCTGGACATGATCCTGTTCGGCGCCAAGGGCATTACCGTGTGGGCCGTGCAGATGCTGTGGATCCCCGTGACCGCCGCCGGCATCATCAACGGTATCGGCCACTGGTGGGGCTACCGCAATTACGATTGCGCCGATGCCGCCACCAACATCGTCCCTTGGGGCATCATCATCGGCGGTGAAGAGCTGCACAACAACCACCACACCTACGCCACCTCGGCCAAGCTGTCGTCCAAATGGTATGAGTTCGACATCGGCTGGGGCTATATCCGCGCCATGGAAATGGTTGGCCTGGCCAAAGTGAAGAAGATGCCGCCGAAGCCGAAATTCGACACCGCCAAGGTGAAGGCCGACTTCGACACCCTGCAGTCCGTGATCGCCAACCGCTACGACGTGATGGCCAAATACGCCAAGTCGGTCAAGCACGCCTGGAAGGAAGAGCTGGCGCAACTGAAGGACAAGGCGCAGCTGGAATCGCGCTTCCTGAAGTCGTCCCGCAAGCTGCTGCAGCGCGAGCCGGGCAAGCTGGCGGCGCCGCAACAGCAGCAGCTGGTGGAACTGTTCCAGCACTCGAAGGCGCTGGAAACCATGCACAATATGCGTGTGGAGCTGGGCGTGCTGTGGGAGCGTTCGCACTTTACGCGTGATGAGCTGGTGCAGAAATTGCAAGACTGGTGCGAGCGCGCGGAAGCGTCGGGCATCAAGTCCTTGCAGGAATTCTCGCTGCGCCTGCGCAGCTACGCCTAATACGCAACACACTTTCCAGCAAGACGGCCCTTCGGGGCCGTTTTGCATTATGCTCTCTGTTTCTTTGTGGAAAATAATTGGATGGAGGCAACTTTGAAACGCTTACTTTTGCCGCTGGCGCTGATGCTGGCGGGCAGTGCACACGCGGCGTCCTGGCAAATCAAACCGGAGGGCCTGGGCCCGTACAAGGTTGGCGCGCGCTACGAAAACCTGGGCACCACCTTCGGCGGCCTGGAGGCGGACAAGATGATCTCGGACGACAAGAACTGCCGCGTGGCCCGTTCGAAGCGCTATCCGACCGTGGAAGTGACCTTCGTGCGCAAGGTCGTGGCGCGGGTCGACGTGTCCGGCGGCTATGGCACCGAGCGCAATATCAAGATCGGCGATCCGGCTTCCAAGCTGGTGCGCGTGTATGGCGACGCGGTGAGGCCGCATCCCCAGCATGAGGATTGGCTGATGGTGGAAACGGGCGACCGCGAACTGGCCATCCGCTACATGATGAATGACGGCAAGGTGGCCGCCATCCACGCCGGCAAGCGCCTGCAGCTGCAAACGCTGGAAGGCTGCAAATAAAAAAACCGCCCGGAAGGGCGGTTTTTTGTTCGAACCGAAGATCGATTACTTGATCTTGGTTTCCTTGTACATCACGTGCTTGCGTGCTTTAGGATCGAACTTCATGATTTCCATTTTGGAAGGCATGGTGCGCTTGTTCTTGGTCGTGGTGTAGAAGTGACCAGTACCAGCGGTCGATTCCAGCTTGATCTTGTCGCGGCCAGTTTTTGCCATGATTCAGCTCCCTATTAAACTTTCTCGCCACGTGCACGCATGTCGGCCAGGACGGCGTCGATGCCGACCTTGTCGATTACGCGCAGACCGGCGTTAGACAGACGCAGGGAGACCCAGCGGTTTTCAGATTCAACAAAAATACGACGGTTCTGCAGGTTAGGCAGGAAACGACGTTTGGTTTTGTTGTTTGCGTGGGAAACATTGTTGCCGACCATCGGCTTCTTCCCAGTAACTTGGCAAACACGTGCCATGGCACACTCCTTGAATTACTTCCGAATTTGGAAAAACAAGAGTATATGGAATTTCCTGAGCTTTTTCAAGCACTTGCGAAAAACAATTGTGTCATGTGAAAATCGATTAATTTAACATTTGTAAAAGCTAGATTTGACCGTGTTCGGCGAAGGAATGGACTTGGTGTCCGGCCACCACAAAATGGTCGAGGATGCGGATATCCACCAGGGCCAGCGCCTGCACCAGCGCCCTGGTCAGCAGCAGGTCCGATTCGCTGGGTTCGGGCGTGCCGGACGGGTGGTTATGCACCAGCATCAGCCCGGCGGCGTTGTAGGCCAGCGCCTCGCGCACCACTTCGCGCGGGTAGACCGAGGTATGGGTCAGGGTGCCGCGGAACAGTTCGCGCGCCTCGATCAGGCGGTTTTTCACGTCCAGGAACAGGACGTGGAACGATTCATACGGCTTGCCGCGCATGCGCAGGCTGAGGAATTCGCGCACCGCCTGCGGCGAACCCAGCACGTGGCGCTCGGCCAGCTGTTCGGCGATGGCGCGCCGCGCCAGCTCCATGGTGGCCTGCAATTGCGCGTATTTGGCCGCGCCCAGCCCGGGCACGACGCAAAATTCCGTCAGCGAAGCGGCCAGTAGCGCGTGCAGGGAGCCGAAGCGGTTGAGTGCATCGCGCGCCAGCGCCACGGCATCCTTGCCGGGAATGCCGGTGCGCAGGAAAACCGCCAGCAATTCCGCATCCGACAGCGATGCCGCGCCTTGCCGTATCAACCGTTCACGCGGCCGCTCGCTGGCCGGCCAGTCTGGAATCGCCATTCCCGCCTCCGCTTGCAAAGTATGCATTGTCCGGTGCGGCGGCGGACGGCGCCTTGAAGCGCCTCAAGCCTGCTGCTGATTATTGCGGCGGCCGGTAGACCACCGTGTTGTCGATGGCGTACAAGTAGCAGTGCTGCCGGTATTCCTTTTCGCAGCGCTTGATGGCCCGTTCGGACGGTTCGCGCGGTGCGCCTTGGTCCTGCGGCGCCAGGCTCCAGGTTTGCCAGGTCTGCCCGTCGTCGCTGATGGCAAAGGCGCGCGGCAGGGGCGCGGCCAGGAAGCGCTTGTAAGCCGCTTCCGGTCCGGCGCCCGCCGCCACCCGCTTGAATTTTGCCAGGTCGTCAATCTCGGCGTAGCCGGACGCCTGCAGGCCGGGCCGCGCCGCAGGGCTCACCGGCAGGGGCGGGCTGGCGGCCGCCTTGGCGGCTTTGCGCGCATCGGCCCGCGCCATCCAGGCGGCGTGGCGTTCGGCCAGTCCTTTGGCGAGCAGGATGGGCCGGGCCAGGTTCAGGTTTTGCGCGTTTTCGTAGCCGGCCGTGCTGATGCCGATCAGGCGCCCGTTTTCGTCGAATACGCCGCCGCCGCTGGAGCCTGGCGAAATCGGGGCGCTGATCTGTATCCACGCCAGCCTGCCCTTGCCATCCTTGCGCAGGGCGGAAATCAGGCCGTCGCTCAGCGTCAGCTCCAGGCCGCGCGGGTTGCCCAGCGCGTAGATGCGGCTGCCGACCGCCAGGCGGTCGCTGTCGCCTTGCTCCACCGCCGGGGCGTCCAGGCCTT
The DNA here is from genome assembly GCF_000425385.1 of Pseudoduganella violaceinigra DSM 15887. GTDB lineage: Bacteria > Pseudomonadota > Gammaproteobacteria > Burkholderiales > Burkholderiaceae_D > Rugamonas > Rugamonas violaceinigra. Next base: position 177,134 of record NZ_AUDI01000012.1, read on the forward strand.
TTGCCGTGACCTGGCAGAGATCGTTGTCCGGGTCGGCGTACTGCAGCACGATGCCGAAGCTGCGGTTGTCCTGCTGCACGGTCGCGCCATAGCTGCCCAGCAGGACGTGGCAGTTGGTCAGCAGCGTTTCGCGGCCGATCACCACGGCGCTGCCCTGGCCATAGGGCTTGCCCTGCTTGTCGAAGGTATTCACCCGCCATACGCTGGGGGCCAGCCTGGCGTACAACTGGTCGGCCGGCAGGGCGCGGGCGGCGTCGGGGAGGGCGGCCAACAGCAGGCCGGCGCAAGCGGGCAACAGGCGGGAAAGGGGCATGGCAAGCTTTCGTGATGGCGATAGTGAATATTATTATTTTCGCATCATTAAAATCAACTGCCGAATGGGCAGGGCGCCAGCCAAGGCTTTACAATACCGCTTTGCCCGTCACCAGAGTTGTTTCCATGTCTAACGTTGTCACCGCTTCGGCCTACCTTACCCTGCAATACCGCCTCGCCTCCATGGATGGCGTGAATATCGTCTCCACCTTTGAAGGCAATCCTGCCACGCTGATGCTGGGCCAGGGCCAGCTGGCGCCGAACCTGGAAGCGCTGCTGATCGGCCTGCCGGAAGGCACCCACAAGGTATTCGAACTGGCGCCCGGCGAAGCCTTCGGCCCGCGCAACCCCGACCTGGTGCAGGCCGTGACCCGCGCCACGCTGGAGGAAAACTCCGATCCGGACAATGAATACAAGATCGGCGACCTGGTGGACTTCGCGGCGCCCAAGGGCGGCCGCTTCGCCGGCGTCTTGCGCGAACTGCGCGACGACGTCGCCATTTTCGACTTCAACCACCCGCTGGCCGGCCAGCCGGTCAAGTTTGAAGTCAACATCATCTCGGTGCTGTAAGACTATGGACAAAGAAATCCTCCTCGCCCAGCCGCGCGGCTTCTGCGCCGGCGTCGACCGCGCCATCGAAATCGTCGAGCGCGCGCTGCAGCAGTTCGGCGCGCCGATCTACGTGCGCCACGAAATCGTGCACAACGCCTATGTGGTGGAAGACCTGCGCGCCAAGGGCGCCATCTTCATCGAAGAACTGGACGATGTCCCGTCCGGCAACACGCTGGTGTTCTCGGCCCACGGCGTGTCGAAGGCGGTGCGCGCGGAAGCGGAAGCGCGCGGCCTGTCCATCTTCGACGCCACCTGCCCGCTGGTGACCAAGGTTCACGTGGAAGTGGCCAAGATGCGCAAGCAGGGCTGCGAAATCATCATGATCGGCCACGAAGGCCACCCGGAAGTGGAAGGCACCATGGGCCAGACCGACGAGGGCATGTACCTGGTCGAGACGGTGGAGGATGTGGCCCGCCTGCAGGTGCGCCATCCGGACCAGCTGGCCTATGTGTCGCAAACAACGCTTTCCGTGGATGATACGGCACAAATCATCGAAGCCCTGAAGGCAAAATACCCGAATATTATTGAGCCGAAAAAAGGCGACATCTGCTACGCCACCACCAACCGCCAGGAAGCCGTGAAATTCATGGCGCCGCAGGTCGAGGTGGTGATCGTGGTCGGCTCGCCGAACAGCTCCAATTCCAACCGCCTGCGCGAGGTGGCCGAGAAGAAGGGCACCCCGGCGTATATGGTGGACAACGCCTCCCAGATCGATCCAGCCTGGCTGGACGGCAAGCTGCGCTTCGGCGTCACGGCCGGTGCCTCGGCCCCGGAAGTGCTGGTGGAAGCCGTCATCAACCGCCTCAAGGAACTGGGCGCGAAGAGCGTGCGCACCCTGGACGGCGTGGAAGAGGCGGTAACTTTCCCGCTGCCAAAAGGCCTTGATGGCGGCAAAAACAACAGCGCCGAGTAATACGGGCCGGAGCGCAAAGAATTTAATTTAGAATATTGCGGATTTTCCACGATTAGTTTTTCGGAAACCTCGCTATGATGGCGAACGCTTCCAAACGGCGGCACCACGAGGGAAACCTTGGGTGCCGTTTTTATTCGTTCTTTTGAGTACTAAAGGGCAGACCCGATGGATACTTTTATCCAACAAATTCTCAACGGCCTGGTGCTGGGGAGCATGTATGCGTTGATCGCCCTCGGCTATACGATGGTGTACGGCGTGCTGAACCTGATTAACTTCGCCCACGGTGACGTGCTGATGATCGGCGCGATGATCGGCCTCTCCATCTTGAAACTGCTGGGCGTGTACGCCCCGGGCCTGCCGGGCTACGTACAGCTGGGCATTGCCATGCTGGGCGCCATCCCCGGCTGCATCATCGTCAACGTCCTCATTGAGCGCATCGCCTACCGCCGCCTGCGCAATGCGCCGCGCCTGGCGCCCCTGATCACCGCCATCGGCATGTCCATCCTGCTGCAGACCTTTGCCATGATGATCTGGGGCCGCAATCCGCTGACCTTCCCGCAATTGTTGAGCACCGACCCGATCCAGTTGGGCGGGGCGTCGATTACCGTGACCCAGCTGCTGCTGCTGGCGCTGGCCGGCCTGTCGATGTTCGGCCTGGTCATCCTGGTCGAGAAGACCCGGCTGGGCCGCGCCATGCGCGCCGTCTCGGAAAACCCGCGCGTGGCCGGGTTGATGGGCGTCGATGCCAACCGTATCATCGTCGTCACCTTTGCCATCGGCGCCGCCCTGGCCGCCGTGGCCGGCGTGATGTGGGGCGCCAATTACGCCAACATCGTGTTCTACATGGGCGCCCTGCCGGGAATGAAAGCCTTCTGTGCCGCGGTGCTGGGCGGGATCGGCAATATCTATGGCGCCATGGTCGGCGGTATCGTGCTGGGCCTGATCGAGGCGCTGTGCACTGGCTATATCTCGGACCTGACCGGCGGCTTCATGGGATCGAACTACCAGGATATCTTCGCCTTCTTCACGCTGATCGTCGTGCTGACGCTGCGTCCGTCCGGCATCATGGGCGAACGCGTGGCCGACCGCGCTTAACAGGATCTGGACATGATGCATTTCGACACGCAATCGCACCCCAAGCAGGCCTATCGCAACCTGGCCCTGCTGCTGGCGGCACTGCTCATCTTCCCGTTCGCGGTCGCTCCATTCGGCGATTCCTGGGTGCGTATCGCCGACATGGCCCTGCTGTATATCATGCTGGCGGTGGGCTTGAATATCGTGGTGGGCTTCGCCGGCCTGCTGGATCTGGGGTACATCGCCTTCTATGCCTTGGGCGCCTACCTGACCGGCATGCTCGCTTCGCCGCAGTTCGCCACCTTCCTGGAATCGCTGATCAATTTCAGCCCGGCCATCGGCAATGCGCTAGCGGCCGTCATGGGCGAGGATATCCGCAGCAATGGTATCCATTTGTCGGTATGGTTCATCGTGCCCATGGCCGCGGCGCTGGCGGGCCTGTTCGGCGTGATCCTCGGCGCCCCGACGCTCAAGCTGCGCGGCGATTACCTGGCCATTGTGACGCTGGGGTTCGGTGAAATCATCCGGGTCTTCCTGCAAAACCTGATCGATCCGGTCAATGTCACCAATGGCATGCAAGGCATCAATATGATTGATCCGATCAAGGTGTTCGGCGTGAGCCTGGCCGGCGAGCGCGGCATCGTGGCCGTCGGCGGCTTCTCCATGCCGAAAGTGAATGCCTATTACTTCCTGTTCCTGCTGCTGGCGATCGGCACCGTGTTCGTCACCAGCCGGCTGCAGCATTCCCGCCTGGGCCGCGCCTGGGTCGCCATCCGCGAAGACGAAATCGCCGCCAAGGCCATGGGCATCAACACCCGCAACGTCAAGCTGCTGGCCTTTTCCATGGGCGCCACTTTCGGCGGCGTGGCAGGCGCGATGTACGCCTCGTTCACCGGCTTCGTGTCGCCGGAATCGTTCAGCCTGACCGAATCGATCAGCGTGCTGGCGATGGTGGTCCTGGGCGGTATCGGCCATGTGCCCGGCGTGGTGCTGGGGGCGGTATTGCTGGCCTCGCTGCAGGATCTGCTGCGCTATGTGGTCAATCCCTTGCAAATGAAGCTGTTCGGCGAAGTGCTGATCGATGCGGAAGTGTTGCGCCAGCTGCTGTACGGCCTGGCCCTGGTGCTGATCATGCTGGTGCGCCCTGCGGGACTGTGGCCCTCGCCCAAGCATGAAGATCGTCCGGACGCCGATTCGGACGCCAAGGGCCAGTCGACCGGCGTAATGGCAGCATGAGGCTAGTAGAGATGAGCGAACAAGTAATCCTGAAAATCGAAGGCGTCAACAAACGCTTTGGCGGCCTGCAGGCCCTGACCGACGTGCGCATCAAGATCAACAAAGGGCAGATCTACGGCCTGATCGGACCGAACGGCGCCGGCAAGACCACCTTCTTCAATGTGATCACCGGCCTGTACCAGCCCGACACCGGCACCTTCGAACTGGCCGGCCAGCCTTACTCGCCGTCCGCGCCGCACGCGGTGGCCAGGTCCGGCATTGCCCGCACCTTCCAGAACATCCGCCTGTTCGGCGAGATGACGGCGCTGGAAAACGTGATGGTGGGGCGCCACGTGCGCACGCGCCAGGGCGTGCTCGGCGCCATCTTCCGCCACAAGGCCGCGCGCGAGGAAGAGGCGGCGATCCGCCAGCGCGCGCAGGAACTGCTGGACTTCGTCGGCATCGGCCACTTTGCCAGCCGCACCTCCAAGTCCCTGGCTTACGGCGACCAGCGCAGGCTGGAAATCGCCCGCGCGCTGGCGACCGACCCGCAGCTGCTGGCGCTGGACGAGCCGGCGGCCGGCATGAACGCGACCGAAAAGCTGGCCCTGCGCGAGCTGCTGGTGAAGATCAAGAATGACGGCAAGACCGTGTTGCTGATCGAGCACGATGTGAAGCTGATGATGGGCCTGTGCGACCGCATCAGCGTGCTGGAATACGGCAAGCTGATTGCCGAAGGCTTGCCGGCCGAAATCCAAAGCAACAAGGCCGTGATTGACGCCTATCTGGGAGGAGCGCACTGATGGGCGCCAATGTATTGAAAGTTTCGGGCCTGAAGGTCGCCTACGGCGGCATCAAGGCGGTCAAGGGCATCGACCTGGAAGTCAATGAAGGCGAACTGGTGACCCTGATCGGCGCCAACGGCGCCGGCAAGACCACCACGCTGAAGGCCATCACCGGCACCCTGCCGGCCTGCAAGGTGGAAGGCACCGTGTCCTATCTGGGCCAGTCGCTGAAAGGCTCGCAGTCCTTCCACCTGGTGGAGAAGAAGCTGGCCATGGTGCCGGAAGGGCGGGGCGTGTTCACCCGCATGACCATCACCGAAAACCTGATGATGGGCGCCTACACCATGAACGACAAGGCCGCCATCGCGGCCGATATCGAGAAGTGGTTCGGCGTGTTCCCACGCCTGAAAGAGCGCGCCGGCCAGCTGGCCGGCACGCTGTCCGGCGGCGAGCAGCAGATGCTGGCCATGGCGCGCGCGCTAATGTGCCATCCGCACCTGCTGCTGCTGGACGAGCCTTCCATGGGCCTGTCGCCGATCATGGTCGAGAAGATCTTCGAGGTGATCCGCGACGTGCACCAGCAGGGCATCACCATCCTGCTGGTGGAGCAGAACGCCAAGCTGGCGCTGCAGGCTGCCAACCGGGGCTATGTGATGGAGTCGGGCGCGCTCACCATGACTGGCAATGCCGCCGACATGCTGGACGACCCGCGCGTCAAGGCCGCCTACCTGGGCGAGTAGCGATGCGCCGGGCCGGGTGATCCGGCCCTGGCTTGCGCGCCGTGGCTCAAAACTCGACCGATACGCTGAAGCCGCCGCCGGCGCGGTTGTCCATATGCAGGCGGGCGCCGTGGTTGTCGGCGATATGGCGCACGATGGATAGGCCCAGGCCGCAGCCGCCCGGGCGGCTGCCTTCGGGGCGGAAGAAGCGGTCCGACAGGCGCTCCAGGTCGGCCGCATTGACGCCCGGCCCGTTATCGCTGACGCGCAGCAGGGCGCCTCGCCCCTGCTGCTGCACGATCACATCGACCCGGCCATCGTCGGGCGCGTAGCGCAGGGCGTTGTCCAGCAGGTTATTGAGCAGGATGCGCAGGCCGTCCGGGTCGGCCCGCACATACACCGCTTCCTGCGCTTCGACGCCCAAGTCGACGCGCCGGCTTTCCGCCAGCGCACTGTAGTCGGCCACCGCCTCGCAGGCAAGGCGCTGCAAGTCCACGTTCTGCACATCCTGGGCCGCCGGCCCGGCCTCCACCCGCGCCAGGTTGAGCAATTGCCGCACCAGGTGGCTGGTGCGGTCGAGCCGCTCATGCATCTTGGCGAAATTCTGCTGGCGCGCCGCTTCGCTGTCGGCACGCTCCATCAGGCGCAGCTGCAGTTTGAGCGCGGTGATTGGCGAGCGCAGCTCGTGCGCCGCGTCGGCGACAAAGATGCGCTGCGTCGCCAGCGAGCGGCCGAAGCGCTCCAGCAGCCCGTTCAGCGCGTGCACCACCGGCGTCAGCTCGCCGGGCCAGCCGTCCGGCGGCAGCGGATCGAGCATGGCGGGCGAACGGTGCGCCACCGCCTTGGCCAGGTATTCCAGCGGGCGCATGGCGCGGCTGACGACCCAGCGCACCAGCAGCGCCATCACGCCGACAAAGGCCAGCAGGGGCATGCCGGTGCGCAGCGCGATGGCGGCGGCCATGCGGTTGCGCACCGCGATCGGCTGGCTGGCCTGCACATAGCGTCCATTGGCGGTATCGCCGAAGACGCGCCAGGCAGCGCCGTTCTGTTCGATCACCGCGAAGCCGGACAGGTCGTGGCGCGGCGCCCGCGCCGACGGTTTGGAATCGTATATCTGCTCGCCCAGTTCATCCCATGCCTGCAGCACGAAGTCCTCGTCCGGATCTTCAGCGGTCGGTGTCGGGATGTCATAGGCCAGCTTGTCGGGCAGGGCTTCGACCAGCTGGCGCAATTGCATGTCGGCCAGTTCGTTGGTCTCGATGCGCAGAGCCCGGTATTGCAGCCAGCCGGCAGCCAGGGTGGCGGCCAGGGTGGCACACAGCATGCCCACCATCAGCTGGCGGCGCAAGGTCGACATCATGACGCCGCCACTTTGTAGCCGACGCCGCGCACATTCTGGATCAGGCCCGCGCCCAGCTTCTTGCGCAGGTGGTGGATATGGACGTCGATGGCATTGCTCTCGATTTCGGCATTCCAGCCGTACAGGCGCTCCTCCAGCTGGCGTTTGGGGACCACCGCGCCCGGTTCATCCAGCAGGACGCGCAGCACGGCGAATTCGCGCGCCGACAGCAATACTTCGGCGCCGTCGCAGGTGATGGTGTGGCTGGCCAGATCGAGCTTCAGGCGGCCATGCACGATCAGCGAGGTGCTGCGCGACACCCGGCGCCGCAGCAGGGCGCGGATGCGCGCCAGCAGTTCATCCAGGTCGAACGGCTTGCCCAGGTAGTCGTCGGCGCCGGCGTCCAGCGCCTCGATGCGCGCTGCCGTGCCTTCGCGCGCCGTGACCACCAGGATCGGCATGTCTTCGCCGCGCGCGCGCAAGCTGCGCAGCACCGCCATGCCTTCGCGCCGCGGCAGGCCCAGGTCGAGCAGCACCAGGTCGTAGCTGCCCGTGGCCGCCGCCAGTTCGGCGCTGCCGCCGTCGCGCACCCAATCGAGCGCGTAGTTTTCCCCGCGCAGTCCGGCCTCGATGCTTTCGCCGATCATGTCGTCGTCTTCCACCAGTAACAATCGCACCCTGTCTCCTTGAAGTTGTCTTATCAATATTATTTCTTAACCTGCGTTAACGATGCCTTAATTCTGCCCCTGCTAGCCTGTTCGCATGATCATCAGTCAGCCTGAGCATGTTACCCAAAGCCGGGCCAGGACGTTTGCGGAATTAAAACAATGAAAAGCTTGATCATCAATGCCGAGGACGTCGGCATGCATCCCGCCGTGGATGACGCCGTGGCTGAGCTGGTGGGCCGGGGGATTGTGAGCGCTGCCAGCGTCATGGCACTGGGGCGGCCGAATCGCGAAACGCTGGGGGCCATCGCGCGCCAGGGGGCCGACCTCGGACTGCACCTGGATTTCACCAGCGAGATGGCGCGCGCCGCTTATCGCCGCGAGACCGGGTTGCCGTCCCTGATGCTTGCTGCCTGGAGCGGCACACTGAATGCGGCGCATGTGCGTGCGGCGCTGGAGGGACAGTTCCAGCGCTTTGGCGAGCTGACGGGGCGGCTGCCCGACTTCATCGATGGCCACCAGCATGTGCACCAGTTTCCCGTCATCCGCGAGGCGCTGGTGCAATTGCTGGAGCGGCACGGCGCGAAACGCATCCGCGTGCGCAATACCGCCTCGCGCCGCTGGCGCGGCGGCAAGGCGGCCGTGATCGGCATGCTGGGCAGCGCCAGTTTGGCGCGCCGCCTGGAACGCATCGCCTGCCGCAGCAATGCCGATTTCATGGGCGTCTACGACCGTTCCGCCGCGGCCGACCTGGCGGCGCGCTGGTATGGCTGGCTGGCCAGCGCACCGGCGCAGGGCGGGCTGGCCATGTGCCATCCGGCGCTGAAGGATTGGGGCGGGGCGGCGTTCCGCGTCAAGGAATACCAGTTCCTCGGCAGCCAGCAGTTCCGCGAACTGTGCAGCGAATTCGACGTGCAGCCCGTGAACTGGCGCGGCCACGCCATGCGCGCCGCGCAGACGGTGACTTAGCGGCTGTTTCCAAATGGGCGTGGCTAGGCGCAGCGACGAAGGCAGTGCGCCTGCACGGCAAGGAGCTGCAACAACGCCATGGCCATGTTGAAACGGCCTCTTAGGCCAGCAGCTTGGCGAAGCGTGCGAGATCCACGTTGCCGCCGCTGATCAGCACGCCCACCCGCTTGCCGCGCAGCGCTTCCTTCATCTTGCGCGCCGCCGCGAAGCCCAGGCAGCCGGTAGGTTCGACCACGATCTTCATGCGCGCGGCGAAGAAGCGCATGCCATCGACCAGTTCGGCGTCGCTGACGGTCAGGATGTCGTCCACATCGCGCTGGATGATGGGGAAGGTCAGCGCGCCCAGGTGCTGCGTCTGCGCGCCGTCGGCGATGGTCTGCGGGGTATCGATGTGCACGATCGTACCGCTGCGGAACGATTGCTGGCCGTCGTTGCCCGCCTCCGGCTCGACGCCGTACAGCTTGCACTGCGGCGACAGCGCGCGCGTCGCCAGCGCGGAGCCTGACAGCAGGCCGCCGCCGCCCAGGCACACAAAGAAGTAATCGAGTTCGCCCACCTCCTCGAACAGTTCCTTCGCCGCCGTACCCTGGCCGGCAATCACGTCCGCGTGGTCGTAGGGCGGGATCAAGGTCATGCCTTTTTCTTCGGCTAGTTGGCGGCCGATGGCTTCGCGGTCTTCCTTGTAGCGGTCGTACGTCACGACATTGCCGCCGTAGCCGCGCGTCGCGGCGATCTTCGACGCGGGCGCGTCTTCCGGCATGATGATGGTCGCCGGGATGCCGAGCAGCTTGGCCGACAGCGCGATCGCCTGCGCATGGTTGCCGGACGAGAAGGCCACCACGCCCGCCTTGCGCTGCGCCGGGCTGAAACGCGACAGCGCGTTGAAGCCGCCGCGGAACTTGAAGGCGCCCATGCGCTGCAGGTTCTCCGCCTTGAAATAGAGCTGCGCGCCCAGCTCTTCGTCGGCGCTGCGCGAAGTCAGCACCGGCGTACGGTGGGCGTGGCCTTCAATGCGGCCGGCGGCCGCGACGATGTCTGCATAAGTCGGGAGGGTCATATTTTCTTTCCTTACCAGGGCCAGGGAATGTTCCGGCCGATATTGTTGGCGATGGCGCGCTGGTACAGCATGCGCACCGTGGTGAGGTCTTGCAGGGCGATGCCCGTCATATCGAATATCGTGATGTCGCCCGCCTTGCGGGGCAGCGGCGCCGCCAAGAGTTCGCCCAGTTCGGCCGCTGGCAACCCTGGCGCCCATTGCAGCTCGCCGATACGGCGCGCTTGCGGCAGGTCGTCGGCCCAGACCCGCGCGCGCTGCAGCAGGCCTTGCGGCAGTTCGCGCTTGCCTTGCGTATCCGCGCCGACGGCGTTGATGTGCGTGCCGGCCTGCACGGCGCCGGCGCTGAACAGCGTGCTGTGGCCGGGCGTGGCCGTGATGACGATGTCCGCCGCCGCGACGGCCGCATCGGCGGCGGCCGTGCCGGCGCCGCCTGCCGGCGCGACATCGCTGCGGCCGGCAAACAGGGCTTCAAACGCCGCGTCCTGCCGGCCATCCGCGGTCACATAGCGCACGCGCTGGAGCGAGGGCAGGGCGTGCAGCGCGTAGTCGACATGGCCGCGTGCTTGCACGCCGGTGCCGAACACGCATAGTTGTGCGCTGTCGGCGCGCGCCAGCAATTGCAGCCCGAGCGCTCCGGCGGCGGCCGTGCGCGCGGTGGTGACGGCATTGCCGTCGGCGATGCACAGCGGGCGGCCGCTGCGCGGATCGACCAGCATGATGGTGGCCTGGTGCGCTACGCCGCCGGCTTCGCGGTTGGCGGGCCAGAATCCGGCGGCCTTGAAGCCAAGCAGCGCCTGCGACGGCACGTCGCCCGACTTGATGCCGAATACCGCGCTGCCCGGCAGCTCCTCGCGCACCAGCGGGAACACGCGCGCGGCCCGTTGTGCGTGCAGTGCGAATGCTTCGCGCACCGCGGCGCGCACATCGTCCGGCTGCAGCAGCGCCGCGACGGCATCGCGGTCGAGCAGCAGCAAGCTGGCGTCGTTATTTTGCATAGTTGTACACCGTGGCGCGGGATACGCCCAGGTGGGCCGCGATGGTTTCCATCGAGCGCCGCATTTGCAGCAGGCCGGCGTCGCCCAGTTCGCGCATCAGGGCGCGGCGGTCGTCGGCTTTCAAGGCGCGCGGCGTGGTCGAGAGCCGTGCGGCGAATTGTTCGATATGGGCGCGGATCGCGTCCGCCCCGGCGGCCGGCGCCAGCGATTCGATCACGGCGGCGGCTGGATCGACATTGCTGAACTGCCCCAGCATCGCCTGCAGGCTGCGGAACAGGTTCAGGTCCACATTCAGGCACAGGGCGGCAATGTATTGGTCGTTTTTGTCCTTGATGCCGACCGACGTGCTCTTTGCCGGGCGGCCGTCCGGGAAGGTATTCGGGTAGTTGGCCAGCACTTGCGGGAAGGCGGGATCGGCAATCCGCGCCAGTCCCAGTTCCGTTGCGGGCTCGCCCACGGCGCGGCCGGAAAGATTGTTATGGATCGCCAGCACGGCATGGCCGGGGTCGAGCAGGTCGTGCAGGACCACCTCGGTGAACGGGGCCAGCGTTCGGCCAAGGCCCTCGGCGACGTGTTTCATCTGGTCCAGCAAGTGCTGCTGGTCGGGCGTGCGCTTTGTCATTAAGACAGATTATCTCGTTTTGGATGAATTGTAAACTTTGGTGCAAAAAAAGCCCCGGACTAGCCGGGGCTCGTGAAGGACACCCGCTGAGAGGAAACCACGGATGCCGAGGAGACCTGTGTACAGCGTTGCTTCATGGCCGGCCATCAAGGCCGGCGGAGGTATGGATTACTGCTTCTTTGCGGACGTGGCGGCGGCGCTGAACTGGTTCACAGCGGCGTTCACATTGGCTTCGAAGGTTTCAGCGGCGGCCTTGGCGCTCTTGGTGAACTGCTCGTAGCCGGCGTTGGCGTTGTTCAGGGCGGACTTGAACAGGGCAACGGCGCTTTCGCTGCCGGCTGGGGCATTCTTGCTCACTTCGTCAACCAGGGAGATCACCTTGCGGTTGGTCTCGGCGATCTGCGACTCGGCGGCCTTGCTGAATTCCGCGCCGGTGCCGGAAGCGATCGACGCCAGGTGGCGGCTGTAAGCGATGGCTTTCTCGGCGGCTGGCTGGGCCTGGGCAGCGGTCAGCGTGAAGAATTCTTGCGGGTCTTTGGCAGCCAGCAGCTGCTTGGTAGCGACCGACGATTCTTCCAGCGATGCCTTGGCAGCGGTGATGTTCAGGTCTACGAACTTCTCAACGCCTTCGAAGGCTTTGTTGGTCAGCGAAGAAAAGAGTGCGAATTGGCTTTCGAAGTTTGCCTTGGTGGCATTTGAAAACTGCTCAGGAATCGCAAACATTGGACTCTCCAAATAAGTAAATTAGTCGTTGGAACTTGCTGCTTCTACAACTGAAAACAACGTATTGTGCAACGCAACAAAGCCGATTATCCGGGTTCAGGGGGCAAAGTCAAGCGCTTTTTGTGCGTTGCACAAAGTAACTAACTTATTGTCACCAAAGGATTTCTTGATAGAAGTTGCACGCCAATTGCTGCCAGGCAGCTGCGTTTGCCACCAGGCGATGCCAGTAGGGCCGCGGCGGCGATTGGAGTAATATTTGTGGTTGAGCAACCAACAGGCCAGGCCACCATGATCACCTCCCCAGAACAGCAAGCCGTCGACACGGCCATCACCTCGCGCCGCTCGATCCGCGCGTTCCTGCCGACCCCGGTGGCGCAGCAGGATATCGCAGCCATCCTGGAAGTGGCCGCCCGTGCGCCCTCCGGCACCAATACCCAGCCCTGGAAAGTCTATGTGCTGACGGGCGCCATGAAGGAGGCCTTGTCGGCCCGCATCCTGGCCGCCTATGCCGATCCCGAGCTGAACAAGCTGCATATCGAGGAATACGCCTATTACCCGCGCGAGTGGGTCTCGCCCTTCATCGACCGCCGCCGCAAAGTGGGCTGGGACTTGTACGCGCTGCTGGGCCTGACCCGCGACAACAAGGCCGGCATGGCGGCCCAGCATGGCCGCAATTTCAAATTCTTCGACGCGCCGGTCGGCATGATCTTCACCATCGACCGCATCATGGAGCAGGGCTCCTGGCTCGATTATGGGATGTTTTTGCAAAATATCATGGTGGCGGCGCGCGGCCGCGGCCTCGATACCTGCCCGCAGGCCGCCTTTACCCAGTACCACCGCATCATCAGCGAGGTGCTTGGATTGCCCGCCAGTGAAACTGTTGTATGCGGAATGTCGCTTGGTTTTGCCGATCGTGGCAAAATTGAAAATACGCTGGTGACCGAGCGCGAGCCGCTTGCCAAATTTGTTAAATTTATGGAGTGAACAAGCTTTCGTTGCAGGCCCGCGTCACTAGGGAAATTGTGTATTGTGAGGCTGAAAACTTTACTTCAGAAAAGCTTGCGCAGGAATTTGGTTTTGCTACACTGCAACTAGCGATTCTGCTGTTTCACACCGGGGAATGACGAATGAACAAACTTGCTATCAGCGTGCTGGTGTCCGTGCTTTGCGCATCGGCATCGATGGGTTCTGCGCAGGCGGCCATCAAGAAAGCAGGCGTCCGTCATGCCGCCCCGGCAGCCAAAGTCCAGATGGTCAAGCGTACGGTCATGGTGCGCGGCCACAGCAAGATCATTTACCAGCGCATGAGCAAGGTCAATGATTACAGCCGCCCGACCGAGGGCGACCTGGCGGGCCTGAACCTGGTGCGCGACCCGCTGGACCTGAAATCCAATGTGGCCCTGGTGCTGGACCAGGCCAATTCCGAAGTCCTGTTCGAAAAGAATGCCGGCGTTGCCCTGCCGATCGCCTCGATCACGAAGATGATGACGGGCCTGGTGGTGGTGGAAGCCAACCAGGACCTGGATGAAGTGCTGACCGTCACCGACGAAGACGTCGACCGTGAAAAATTCAGTTCCTCGCGCCTGAAAGTCGGCGACCAGTTGACCCGCCGCAATATGCTGCACATCGCACTGATGAGTTCGGAGAACCGCGCCGCGTCCGCCCTGGGCCGCAATTATCCGGGCGGCTTGCCGGCCTTCGTCATGGCCATGAACGACAAGGCGCAGTCGCTGGGCATGAACGACACCCGTTATGTGGATTCCAACGGCCTGTCCAAGATGAATGTGGCCAGCGCCCGCGACCTGGCCAAACTGGTGCAGGCTGCCTACGAACACCCGATCCTGCGCGAATTCTCCACCGACCCGAAAGCGGTGGTGGAAAACAACGGCCACCCGGTCACCTTCGGCACGACCAACCGTCTGGTGGCGCCGAATTCGGGCTGGGAAATCGGCCTGCAGAAGACCGGCTTCATCAATGAAGCGGGCCGCTGCATGATCATGCAGGCGATTGTGGAAGGGCGCGCCGTCATCATGGTGCTGCTGGATGCCAAAGGCACGGCGGCCCGCGTGGCGGACGCCACCCGCATGAAGAAGTGGCTGGCCGCCCTCAGGCCGGCCTTCGGTGACAATGTGAGCGGCGCCAGCACCAGCGCCCAGTCTTACTCGGGGATGTAGCCCAGGGTGGCGGAGATCTGGTTGGCGGTATTGACCAGGTCTTCCAGCCATTCGTCCTGCAGCCGGTCGGCCGGCGCGGAAATCGACAAGCCTGCCACCAGTTTGCCGGAATCGTCGAGGATGCCGGCCGCCATGCAGCGCACCCCCAGTTCCAGTTCCTCGTTGTCGCGCGCATAGCCGCGCGCGCGCACCAGGCTCAGCTCGCGCTCCAGGCGCGCCAGGTCGGTAATCGAATTCTTGTTGTGCCCAGCCAGCCCGGTGCGGGTGGCATAGGCGCGGATCGCCTTCGGCTCGTCCACCGACAGGAACAGCTTGCCGGTCGACGTCAGGTGCAGCGGGCCGCGCGCGCCGATCGCACGCACCACCTGCATGCCCGAGCGCTCGGAATAGGCGCGGTCGATGTAGACGATTTCGTCGCCCTGGCGCACCGATAGGTTGATGGTCTGCTGCGTTTTCTTGTGCAATGCACGCATCGAATCCAGCGCCGCTTCGCGTACGGACAGGCGGCTCTTCACCACATTCCCCAGTTCCAGCAGGCGCATGCCGAGGCGGTAGGTGCCCGGCTCCACCCGGTCGACAAAGCGCGTCACCACCAGGTCGTTCAGGATGCGGTGGGCGGTGGACGGGTGCAGGCCGGAGACCTTGGACAGCTCTTTCAGGCTGACCGGATCGGGGTATTTGGCCAAGGCGTCAAGCAGGGCCGTCATGCGGTCGATGACCTGGATGGTGGTCTTTTGTTCCTGCGGGGGCAGGGTTTCGCTTTTCATAATGTGGTTGGTGCGGTGCGGTATAGGCAGACTTATTTATACCATGATGTGAAAAAAATGGGAATCTGTCGCTATAATCCGTCCCCATGGAACCAACTAGTGAATTCAAAAGCAAGAGCGGCCTGAAGCGCATTTTTTCGGCCTTTTTCTACTCCATCGATGGCTTGAAAACCGCCGTCCGTTCGGAGCACGCCTTCCGCCAGGAACTGGCCGTGTTCGTGGTGGGCGCCATTGCGGCCGTGCTGTTGCCCGTCTCTGCTTTCCAGAAACTGGTGTTGATTGGCAGCATGGTGATCGTCTTGATCGTCGAGCTGATCAACTCGGCCATTGAAGCGGTGGTGGACCGGGTCTCGCTGGAACGCCACCCGCTATCGAAGAACGCCAAGGACTTCGGCAGCGCCGCCGTGCTGCTGGCCTGCCTGCTGGCAGGCGCGACCTGGGCGGTCGTCCTGTTCAATCGCTTCTTTTAATTACTTTCCGGTATAACGAACGAAGAAAGTATTCGTTCGTATTTATATAGGCGGCAGGTAATCTGGCATCTCCAAACATTAAGGGGAATCCAGATGCTGTCCAGGAAACTGATTGCCGCCGCCTTGTTCGCCACCGCTGCCGTGGCCCAGGCCGCCGACGTGAGCTTGCTCAACGTCTCGTATGACCCGACCCGCGAGCTGTACCAGGATGTCAACGCGGCCTTCGCCAAGGAGTGGAAGGCCAAGACCGGCGACAACGTCAAAATCAAGCAGTCGCACGGCGGCTCCGGCAAGCAGGCCCGCGCCGTGATCGACGGCCTGGAAGCCGACGTGGTAACGCTGGCGCTGGCCTACGATATCGATGCCATCGCCGAGCGCGGCCTGGTGGGCAAGGACTGGCAGAAGCGCCTGGGCCACAACGCCGCCCCCTACAGCTCCACCGTCGTCTTCCTGGTTCGCAAAGGGAACCCGAAAGGCATCAAGGACTGGAACGACCTGGTCAAGCCGGGCGTGGCCGTCATCACCCCCAATCCGAAAACCTCCGGCGGCGCGCGCTGGAACCACCTGGCGGCCTACGGCTACGCCCTGCGCCAGCCGGGCGGCAGCGACGCCAGCGCCCGCGACTTCCTGAAGAAGCTGTACCAGAACGTGCCGGTGCTCGATTCGGGGGCGCGCGGCGCCACCACCACCTTCGTCGAGCGCGGCATCGGCGACGTGCTGATCGCATGGGAAAACGAAGCCCTGCTGGCGATCAAGGAGCTGGGCGCGGACAAGGTGGAAATCGTGGCGCCGTCGGCCTCCATCCTGGCCGAACCGCCGGTCGCCGTGGTCGACAAGGTGGTCGACAAACGCGGTACCCGCAAAGTGGCCGAGGCTTACCTGAACTTCCTGTACACCGACCAGGCCCAGGCCATCATCGCGAAGAACTACTACCGCCCGAGCGTGGAGAAGGAAGCGAAGAAGTACGCCGCCCAATTCCCGAACGTGAAGCTGTTCAAGATCAGCGACGTGGCCGGCGACTGGAGCATCGCGCAAAAGACGCACTTTGCCGATGGCGGCGTATTCGACCAGATCTACCAGCCCGGCGCCAAGGTCGCGGGTAAATAATTCAAGCAACGGAGGGTCTCATGGCGATCCAACAACTGAACCGATTCCGCGTCCTGGTCGCGCCGGGCCTGCACAACAGCGGCCCCGATCACTGGCAGTCGCGCTGGCAGCGCCTGTACCCGCGCTTCGAGCGGGTAGAGCAGAAGCGCTGGAGCGATCCGGTCCTGCTGCGCTGGGCCGACCGCCTGGATGAAGTACTGGATGAAGACCGCCGCCCGACCCTCATCGTTGCACACAGTTTCGGCTGCCTCACCACTGCATTGAGCCTGTCACGTTCATCCTCCCCCCACGTGGCGGGCGTGTTGCTGGTGGGGCCTGCCGATCCCGATAAGTTCCAGGTCAGCTCCCTGCTGCCGCACGGAGAGTTGCCATGCCCTTCGATCATGGTGGCCAGCACCAACGATCCATGGATGACGGCCAAGCGCGCCGAAACCTGGGCGCAGCGCTGGGGCAGCGACTTCGTCAACGCCGGGGCCTTGGGACATATCAACGCTGATTCGGGCTTGGGCGACTGGCGTTTTGGCCAGCGGCTGCTGCAAGTCCTGGCGCAGCGCGCATCAAATTTAACAATGGAGAAAATGAATGAGTTTGCGCCTTGGCGATACCGCACCGGACTTCGAACAGGATTCCAGCATTGGCAGCATCAGGTTTCATGAATGGGCCGGCGATTCCTGGGTCGTGCTGTTTTCGCACCCGGCCGATTTCACCCCGGTCTGCACCACGGAGCTTGGCCTGACCGCCAAGCTCAAGCCGCAGTTCGATCAGCGCAATGTGAAAGCGATCGCGCTGTCGGTGGATCCCGCCGACAAGCACCATGCATGGATCAAGGATATCGAAGAGACGCAGCAGACCGTGGTCGGCTTCCCGATCATCGCCGACGCCGACCGCAAGGTGTCGGCGCTGTACGACATGATCCACCCGAACCAGTCGGCCACCGCCACCGTGCGCTCGCTGTTCGTGATCGACCCGGCCAAAAAGGTCCGCCTCTCGATCACCTACCCGATGAGCACCGGCCGCAACTTCGACGAGGTGCTGCGCGTGATCGACGCCCTGCAACTGACGGACAAGCACACCGTCGCCACCCCGGGCAACTGGAAGGATGGCGACGACGTGATCATCCCGCTTACCGTGCAGGATCCGGAAGTGATCAAGCAGAAGTACCCGGCGGGCTTCAAGGCGCCGCGCCCATACCTGCGCCTTACGCCGCAACCGAACAAGTGACGGTTTAAGAAATATGCCGGTCGGGCGGGGGCGACGATCACCAGGCTCCTGCAACGACTAGTGCAGATGTTCTTGCAGGCGCCCCTCGGGGCGCTTTTTTTCTTTCAGCATGTCGCGCAGCGCGGCGATCTCGTTGCGTGCGCTGACGATGCACTGGGGATTGTTCTTGCCGCCCGGCGGGGCGAATTCGACGGCCGCCAGGATGCTGGCCTGGATGGCGGCGAGTTTGTCGAAGGCCGCCAGCGGCAGCCCGGCATTCTCGAAGTCGGCCATCAGCTGTTTGGCGGTGCAGTAGACAGTGGCCTTCTCGAACTTGGTGTAGGCCTGCAGGGCCATTTCGGTCAGGTCGCACAAACGGTCGGTCAGCAACAGAGCATCAGTCATCACACTTCCTCCCATGGATCGCTTGCTGACAATGTAGCACCGGGGCGGAGACAAGCCAATAGCCGCAAGCTGTTCCATTCTTGCAACGTTGGCAGGCAAATCACTTGTTATAAATGAATTATTCCTTTGTGAGTTTTATTGTGCGAGGTTAGTATTTTTTGGCGGCACCACATAAAAATCGTTAGAGAGATTGGATCAAGATATGAAACGCACCCTTATCGCCAGTGCTGTTTTACTGGCCACTTCCCAGGTTGTTGCCCAGACTGCCGCCGATGAACAGCAAACCGTTGTCGTCCTGGGCTCGCGCGCTACCGCCAAGACCGCGCTCGACACCGCAGCACCGGTTGGCCTGATCAATATGAAGGACATGACGTCGGCCGGTCCGCTCGAACTGGGCAAGCTGCTGCAGTCGCTGGATCCGTCGTTCAACTTCTCCTCCACCACCGTCAGCGACGGTACCGACAGCATCCGCCCTGCGACTCTGCGCTCGCTTGGCCCTGACCAGCTGCTGGTGCTGGTGAACGGCAAGCGCCGCCACCAGCAGGCCCTGGTGAACGTGCAGCAGACCATCGGCCGCGGTTCGGCCGGTACCGACATCAACGCGATTCCGCTGTCGGCCATCCACCACATCGAAGTGCTGCGCGACGGCGCGGCGGCCCAATACGGCTCGGACGCCATCGCCGGCGTGATCAACATCGTGCTGAAGTCGAACGTGGGCGAAACCGCGCTCAGCGGCCAGTACGGCACCACCAAGGAAGGCGACGGCGACCTGTATTCCGGCAGCGTGAACCGCGGCTGGGCGCTGGGCGAAAACGGCGGCTTCATCAATGTTTCCCTGGAAGCGCGCAAGCGCGGCGAAACCAACCGCGCCGGTCTTGACGCACGCACGAATCCTCCGCGCAGGACCATGCGCATCGGCGACGGCAATGCCAAGGACGGCTACCTGTGGTGGAACGCAGCGCTGCCGATCGATAATGGCAGCGAGTTCTACGCTTTCGGCGGCTTATCCAAGCGCAAAGGCGATTCCTCTGGCTTCTTCCGTCCAAAGGATGATGACCGGAATGTGCCTTCCGTATATCCAGAAGGCTTCCTGCCCAACATCCGTACGACGATCAAAGACGCGTCGTTCGCCTTTGGCTACCGCCGCGATTTGCCCAACGACTGGAAGGCCGACATCAGCATCAACCACGGCGCTAGCGAGTTTGATTTCCACGAGAAGCAGACCATCAACATCTCCTACTGGTATGAGCCGAAGCCGGGCGGAGGGATTTACGCCGACTCGCCATTCGAAGCCGATACCGGCAAGCTGAAATTCAACCAGACCACCATCAACGCCGATGTGAAAGGGCCGATCAAGCTGGGCGGCCAGGAAGTGTTCCTGGCGACCGGTTTTGAATACCGCCAGGACAATTACCAGATTGTTGCGGGCGA
The DNA here is from genome assembly GCF_000425385.1 of Pseudoduganella violaceinigra DSM 15887. Lineage (GTDB taxonomy): Bacteria > Pseudomonadota > Gammaproteobacteria > Burkholderiales > Burkholderiaceae_D > Rugamonas > Rugamonas violaceinigra. Next base: position 196,688 of record NZ_AUDI01000012.1, read on the forward strand.
CCCTGTGTCCTACCAGTACGGCCGCACCAATAACCCGGCTGTCGTCATCAAAAACCAGAATGGCGGCACAGCGGCTTCCGGCACCCAAGGCTTCCCCGGCTATACCCCGGCCACGGCCGTGGACGAAGGCCGTCACAATATCGCGCTGTTCCTGGATGGCGAATACCACCCGGTCAAAGAGCTGCTGCTGGCCGGCGCGGTACGTTATGAAAAGTACTCGGACTTCGGCAGCACCGTGACCGGCAAGTTCAGCACCCGCTGGGACCCGATCAAGGAATTCGGCCTGCGCGCCAGCGTATCGTCCGGCTTCCGCGCACCGGGCGTGCAGCAGAAGTTCTACAGCTCGGTCTCGACCAACCTGAACGGCGCAGGCCAGCTGACCGAGACCTTGACCGCCCGCGAAGGCAGCGCCGTCACCACGGCGCTGGGCATCAAGCCACTGAAAGAAGAGACGTCGCGCAACGCATCGGTCGGCATGGTGCTGCGTCCTGCCAAGAATATGTCGCTGACCGCCGACGTTTACCAGATCAAGATCAAGGACCGTATCGTGTTCTCGAGCGAGATCTCGCCAGAAGCCGGCGGCGGACCGATCGCCAACGTGCTTAACCCGCTGGGGGTGGGGCAGGCACAGTTCTTCACCAATGCGGTCGACACCAAGACCCGCGGCCTGGACATCGTGGCCGACCACACGACCAAGTTTGAATCGTCCACCCTGGTGCTGTCCGGCCAGCTGGGCTTCAACAAGACCGAGGTGACCAAACGCCATTCGCCATCCAGCCTGTTGACCGGCGACCAGCTGTTCAGCCAGGCGCAGGTGACCTTGATCGAACACGGCCAGCCACGCAAGCACCACGTGGTGGCGGCCGACTACACCTTCGGCCCATGGAACGTCAACGCCCGCGCCAACTACTACGGCGAAGTGAGCGGCGAAGGCTTCGGTCCCCTGCACACCTGGGAAGCCAAATGGCTGCTCGATACGAGCGTTCGCTATAACTTCAGCAAGAAGACCAGCGTATCGTTTGGCGTCAACAACCTGTTTGACACCTATCCTTCCGAGTGGACCAATGGCGGCGGCTTGGCAAACATCGGCTTCAAATATTGCTGGGAAACCTGCCCGTTCGGCATGAATGGCCGTTCGATGTATGTGAAGTTCGATACTGCCTTCTAAGCGATTATCGGCAGATATGTGTCCAGGCGGGGCGGCAGTTGCCGCCCCGTTTTTCATCCGGCAGCCTTAGGTGCCGCCGCTTGCGCCAACGGTGGCATTGGTAGCTTCTGCGACAGGTTGCAACGATACTTTGTACAGCAGGTCAGAGCGAATCGCATCCAGCGCAGGCTGCAAGCGTTCAAAGTCGGCTGGGGTGCAAATGCGGGTGCCTGGTTTCAGCAGGACGAGCTTGCGAGTGGCCATGATGTTCTGACCTGTATGCTGGTAGCTTGCGGAGTAGCGCAGGATGCCAGCCTGCACAGCGACATCGGACGGCAAGGAAGCCGGTTCAAATCCGTCGGGAAGAATATAGCTGACTGTTTCCTCGTGGTCCGCTGGATCGCAAAGGAAAGGCTGGGACCTGACTTTTTCGCGATCCAGTTCCGCAGCAAGATCAAAGATGCCGGAATTGAGTGAGCTATCGAGCTCGAAGGCTGACTGGCCAGGCTTTAGGAAGTGCTCGATCCTGGCGTGCAGACGATAAGCGTATGCGTCATGCTTTCCTTCAGGGGCGCTGGGCTCCTCCATGCCGCCGCCGTCCCAGGCGCGTCCGGCCAACATTGGTTCGGCCCAGTCGCCCGAAGGAAGCTTGGCGTAGCCATTGTGTTTTCGGCGCAATAGCGCTCCGCGCAGCCCCTCCACTTGCTCCTTATAGTCGAACCTTGCCGAGCCATCCGACTGCAACACAAAGGAAGTTTGACGTGTTTCGCGTCCTGCTTGATTGAAGGGCGTGCGCGACAAGACGCCGCTACGTGTCAGCAAGACGGGCTTGTCGTAGAGACGGCCGGGAAGATAGGGGCCGGCGGCATCCTTGAATGTGCCATCAAGATAAAGGTCCAGCGAAGGAATGTAGGTAATGACATGGTCAAAGACTGGTGTTGGCGTGTCCGGCACGCTGAAGAACTCCTGTCCCAAGGCGATCAATGCGGGAGAACTGTCGATCCCCGCTGCCTTCAACATCGCATTCAACAATACGACGTGGTCTTTGCAGTCGCCAATGCGGGCAGTGTAAATGGCAGCGGCCGAATGTTTGGGGATGATCCGGCCGTCCGCGCCATACACCGCCCTGTAGCGAATATTGTCCTGAACCCAGCGATAGAGGGCAAGAGCGCGGTCCCTGGGAGCGCTGACGCCTGCGATCAGATGCTCAACCAGTTGCGACAGTTCTTGATCTGGCATGGACTGCGTCTCAAACATGCTGTCGAAGGTGCGAGCAATGCTTGCGTAATCTGCAAAAGTGGAGACCCGGACCTGGGCCCTTCGCAATCCCGAATCGACCCCGTTTGTCTCGACGCGCGGGTCTGGCTTGCCATCCCAGACCCAGCGGTAGAACTGACGGCCGTGAGCGAGCCTTGTACGCGTTGCGCGGAATCCCTGCACCAAGTCCCGAAGTGGCATACTTGTTGGCAAGTCAATCGACATGGATACCGTGGCGGGTGAGCGTGCCAAACCTGGCTCGGTCATTGCAGCAAACTGATTTGCAATGGGCGGCTTGCCGACCATCCTGCTATGGGTCACGAGTACCAGCTCGTCGCCGCTGGCCAACTGGTCGAAAGAAATGCCGAGCGCACGAAAGTTCGTAAACTCGGCGTCCAACATCTTTAGCGTGCCTGGTTGCAATTTCATCTGGCTCTTGACCGCGCACCAGCGTTTGCCGTTTTGTCTCTTGATGCATGCTTCCCGGACGTCGACTTTTTCCCGGTTTGGGTCGAACCAGATCCGTACCATGCGATTGTTCTGTGCAGCCTCGTCATCGTCAATCCGGGTAACGACGGTCTGGGTATAGTCGAAGCGACCGTTTGCATAGACGCGGAAGTGTATGTCGTCGCGCAATTTCGTAACGGAGTTTGCCTGGCAAATTGGCGATGTAAGCGCTGTGGCCAGGAACGCTGCCTTGAAACCCCAATGATGCTTGATTAAGTCAAAGTCCATGGTCAATCTATTTGCATTTTTTTCTCGATTGCGAGGAGCGGCTCGAACATCAGCTCCCACAGCTTGAGCCGCGCTTGAATCACGTCGGCTTCGAGTACGAAGCCTGGTTTCAGCGCTTGCGCCTCTCCGTAGGCTTGGACGGTTTGCTTATCCAGCGCTACGGAAATGCGATACAGCCCCTCTGTACTTCCATTCTGTGCAAGCAGCTGCTGCGCAAGTTCCGGAGGCAGTTCGCTCGGTGAAAACGGCGTCGCCGAAATGGCCTTGATATGGCCTTCATGCATGCCAAACTTCTGGAAAGGGAAGGCTGCATAGCGGATATAGACGCTTTGGCCTGGCCGCACAAACCCCACGGTCCGGCTAGGCGCAAAGAGTTGGGCTTCCAGAGTATTTCCGCCTCTGGTATTTGGCAATACGGTCGCCAGGGTCTGCCCGGCCTGAACGGATTGGCCGGGCTTGATTTCAATCGCGGAAACAGTGCCGGAGCTGGGGGCGGTCAGCACCAGCTGTCTTCGGGCAGCATTTTCCAGTTCATCCTGTTTCAGAGTGCTTTGCTGAACGTCCAAGGCATTTGCCTCCGATTTCAGCTGCACGTCGAAATTGTCGATCTCGCCGCGTAAGCTTCTGCGGTCGCGCATCAGGGAAGAACGTGCGCGTGTCAGCGATTGCATTTGGCTCATTGCATCGATGTGCATTTCGCGCTTTTCGATGAGCTTTGATTCTGCAAGATAGCCGCTGGCTACTAGCGGCTTCAGGCGTTCAATGCTGTCTTGTTCAAGCGCGATCTTTTGCTGCTGCAGATGGATTGCTTCGTCAGTCTGAGCCATTTCGGCGTCGATCCCGGCCAAGCGTTCTTGCGCCGATTGCCGCTGTTGCATGATGCGCATCCGGCTCAGGAGCCTCGCATCCTCCACCAGTAGCTGACGCCGGCTGATTTCCTGGGCAACCGCTTCGCTGGTGTTTTCTATGCCGCCGCCGACCAGGCTTTTGCGTTCGAGGCTAATGACAAGAAGGGTTTCTCCAGCTTCCACATGCTGTCCTTCATGCACGAGCCGCTCCAGCACTACGCCATTTTGCGGCGTCGTGATATTCTGGCTCCCTTCTGCAGGAACCAGCAAGCCTGCGAGTTTGGCCTTGCGGGTGACATTGCCGAAGGCGAGAAATGCCACCGTCAGTAGCAGGGCCACGCCTACAGCGGCAGCAATGACCGAAAAGCTCAGGGGGCGGGCCAAACGTACTGTTCCCAGCCAGTTCTGATCCTTTTGCAGCACTTCGTCCCGAAACAACTTCACCATTTACCTCTAAATCGACAGCACGTAACGTTTGGCTTCAATAACGATCAGCGTCTTCTTCACCGACAAGGTCGTTGGCGCCGACACCTCGTCGTCGAGGAAGTCAAAAATAGTCGCCGGATTATTGCCGAGGAAAGTGGGCTCCGCAAGGCAGCCGCTATTCAGGCCAAGGCTTTCGAACTCGCCATATTCACGGAATACCACGGGAATGTGATGAATGCCGCGCGCTGCCAACGCCAAAGAACGGTGATAACCATCCCGTAATATGTAACGGCCCCGGTAATGGACAACCTGCACAAGGGAAGGTTGGGCCTCGGCACAGAATCCATATGCCGGGACCATGCGTCCGCCACCGAGATCTTGCGGCTCGTTGTAATGGGCGCATACATTGAGGTTTGGATTTTCGGAACTAAGTATCCAATGCTGGTCGGCCTCGGACCAATGGACCTTGACGTCCCCCACATCGCCTTTCTGCGGCAAGCACACCTTGGCAATCGACAGCAAGTCGTCGGCACGGAGAGCGTCGAAGCGATTGACTGCATGTTCCAGGTGGACGATTTCCTGCACCGCGCATACTTTGCGCAGGTCGACCATTTTCACCTGCCAGCCATGGCGCCGGTAGAGGTCATACATGGGCATGGCGCTCAGTGCATCCACGTAGTCCCGGAGGATCTCAGGAACATCGTAAACCGCGCCTGTGCTGTCAAAAGTACCGATCCGATCGGCGACAGCGTTGTGCGCATCGCGCACCCGCTTGAGGATATCTGGATCGTTCGGGCTATGGTGGCGGCCGGCCAAGGTTTCCGCCGCCGCTTTTTTCGACATCCAGCCAACCAATGCGCGTGCGGGCTTGCGCCGTTCGCGTTCCGGCAAGAGGGGGGCTTTCCCTGCGCTGGTCTGTCCGGCCAGCTCGTGATGGGGGAAGTTGTTCATATTGCTGCGTCCTTAAGAATGTTCGGTTGGGCTGTGGCGGGCTTGCGCTCGGTGAGGCGGCCTTTGTTCAGTTCGAATACGCGGTCTGCGCTGTTTATCGTTTCGCGGCGGTGTGCGATGAAGATGCGCGTCACGTTCAGCTCTTTCAGTTTCGCTGTTACACGTCGCTCGTTGTCCGAATCGAGATGACTTGTCGCCTCGTCCATCGCCAGGATCATGGGCCTTTTGTAGAGTGCGCGCGCCAGCAGAATGCGCTGCTTCTGGCCTCCGCTCAGGGAGGAACCCATGTCGCCTACCAATGTGTGGAAGCCCATCGGCATTGCGCTAATTTCGTCAAATACGAAAGCGGCCTTGGCGCATTCATGGATCAGTTGTTCATCAGGCTTGGTGTCGAAGAAGCTGATGTTTTCGGCGATGCTGCCGGTGAGTAGGACGTCTTCCTGCATGACAGTGCCGATCAGGCGCCGGAAGTTGCGTACGCCGAGTTTTTCGATCGAGGTGCCGCCAAATTGCACCTCGCCGTGGCGGGTTTTGAGCAGTCCAAGTAAGATTTTCATCAAAGTGGTCTTGCCGCCGCCGCTGGCGCCGACGATGGCCACGCTCTGGCCCGGTTCGACGACCAGGTTGGCGTCCTTGATTACCCAGGATTCGCCTTCGCCATAGCGAAAACTGACATTGCGCAGCTCAATCCGTGGCGTAAGGTGGCTCAAATCGTTCGCAGGTGTGGAGTCCTTCTCTGGTTCTGATAAGGCGATATCACCCAGGCGTTCGGAGTGCAAGCCAAGCATGTGCAGTTCGACCAGGTAATTGATCAGCGATGCCATGCGTGCGGTGAACTGGCTGGCGTAGCTGTTAAAGGCGAAGAACATGCCGATCGTGAAGGCAGAACTTTGCCTGCTGTCCATGATCAGGCTGGCACCCACGCCATACACCGCCAAGTTCTGGATGCCGAAAATCAGACTATTGCCTGCACCAAACCAGATATTCATGATGGTGTTCTGGGTATCGCGGTTCTGCACTTCCACGCGGAGGTTCTGCCAGCGTGCGAGGCGTTCTTGCTCGCGTCCAAATAGCTTGAGCGGCAGCATTGCGCGCATGGTCTCCAGAAAGTGCGAATTTTCACGCGAGCTGCTGTTCATCCGCATGAGGGAAGCATTCCGGTAGGCGCGGTAGGACATCAGGCGCAGCAGGGCGTAGGCAGCAGTGGCGCCGAGAGTGATCAGGGCCAGGCGTCCTGAATAGAGGCACATCATGACCACGGCGATCAGGCCGGTCAGCGCATCAAGCGAGACCGTGACGGCATTGGTGGTGAGGGTATTCTGGATCGTGCCAATCGAACTGAATCGGTTGAGCAGGTCGCCAAGGTGGCGTTTTTCGAAAAAGGCCAGTGGCAAACGCAGCATGTGGCTGAACACATTGCTATACCACTGCAGTGACAGGCTCTGGCTCAGGACCATCACCATCCAGCCACGCGCCATGGTGACGGCTGTCTGGATCAGCAGCACCAGGCCGAAGCCGAGCATGAGCACAGGCAGTAGCTCCCAGTCGTGGCCCGCCAGGACATCGTCGACCACCATCTGATTTAATAAGGGGGCTGCCAAACCCAGCAATTGTAGGAAGATCGAGACCAGGAAGATCTGGCCCAGTGAAATATTCAGTCCAAGTACACGGCCCGTCAGATCCGATAGCTTTACTTGCCGGCGGTTTTCGGCGCGGCGAAATTGGGCGTTCGGCGTGAGCTCCAGTGCGACACCGGTGAAATGGCCGGAAACCTGCTTAAAGTCAAGGACGCGTTCCCCGAAAGCGGGATCGATGATCGTTATCTTGTTGCCGGCCACGCGCCTGAGGACGACGAAGTGATTCATGTCCCAGTGCAGCATGCACGGGAGTTTCAGCTGATCCAGCTCGTCCAGCTCCAGTCGCAGTCCGCGGCTGCTGAAATTCATGAGACCGGCATAATGGACGACCTGCTCCAGGTTGCTGCCTTTGAGCGATACGGTGAAGCGGCGTCGCAGGCTGATCAGGTCGACTTGGTTGCCATGGGCGCAGGAGACCATAGCAAGGCAGGCAAGCGCGCATTCACTTGCTTCAGTCTGAAGAATGACTTTCATAGATTTCATTTGATGTGGCAGCGCCACACGTGGCGCTGCCAGATTTCAGCGAACCGATATTGACGTCGGCCCCCGCTTACATTTCGTCATCTTGTTCGTATTTAGCCACGGTACTGCCGCCGCCACCTCCCCAGCCGCCGCCGCTGTCGCCACCGCCGCTGTCGCCGCCGCCACTTCCGGAAGAGCAAGCAGGACCAGGAGAAGGCGTCGATGCGCGTGGCTGTGGCGAATTACGTGGCTGTGGCGAATTACGTGGTTGTGGCGAATTACGTGGTTGTGGCGACTGCTGTCGAGGCTGGGTGGCTTTGAGCCCTGGACTGTTTTCGACGCATTGAGCATGGCTCTCATGGGTATGGCTGGCACCCCCACCGCCAAAACCCAGACTGCCCAAGAGCTTTTGGGAGAACGTCATTTCAACTTGGCCGCCCCCTTGGCCACCAGAATCTTTAACGACAACATCGGCCCGGCTTCCTGCTGGGCAGCAAACCACACTGCCATCGGAACCCTTTGCCCAACCGCCAGGACATTGCGAATCATTGCCACCCGATACGGAGGCGAACTCGGTTACTTTCAATACACGCATTACATTTCCTAATTAACTACTGCCACTTCATAACATTTGGCGGGCAATATCAGCCATTACACAAGCGGCGACGGCGATGTCGTCGCTTGATGCGTTCAGATAAGCTTTGAAAGGGAGATGGGCTAGCAGGCTACCTGCGGCCAGCCAAGGCGGCAGGCCGCAGCCAGGCTCAGGGCTCGCGCGATGGCGCTGCTGCCGGCCTTGGCGCGGCGCATACATTCTGCGACAAATTTATCGAGCGGCCTGTCCAGATACATCAATTCGTCGATCTGGCTCAGAGCGGTCGGTGCGGGGAGGTCTGGATGCAAATCCGGAACAAGATAGCGTAAATGGTCGAGCGCATTGCCAATATGGGCGGACACCTGTTCCGGCTCGCCATCGAAGCGGCTCCATTCCGTGACAGCAGAAACCCAATCCGCGTTCAACCGGTGGGCTTGCAGTGCAAGGTACAGGCGCCCATAAGGCTGTCGTTCCATCGGCAACACGGCGATAAACCGATTCCTGTACAGGATGTAGCTCTCGACGAAAGATTGACGCGAAGCGTCGTCGTTGATCAGGCCATGTAAGTGCTGATCGAGATGCGCGTCAGCCGTAAGTGCAGCTTCAGTCATCACAGCATGGCGCGCTGCGGCATCGAGTCGGCGCACCTGGCGGAAGAAGCGCGTGCGACCAGATGATTCCTGCTTTATCCAAAAGGCGGCCGGCATGCCTGTCAGCTTCAATAAATGAGTGGCGCGGCCGCGCAGGTAAGAGCGCCGGAAGGCTTCGAGTAGCGCCGCTCGGGAAATCAGACCGTCCTTGCCCCAGTGGCATTCGACTTGCCGGTGGAAGTCGCGGAGGCTATATACCAGGGTGCGGAACTTTGAGCGTGCCGGGTCGGCATACCGATCGGTTGTGCGACCGGATAGTAGTTGCGTAGCTCCGGCCACATTGACTCGTCCATCCAGAGCGAGGTGAGCTGGTGCCAACAATTCGTACGGCAGGCACCGCGCCACACCGGCGCTGAATTGAACGGCATAGCGCCGCAAGACATGGATCAGCCCTTGGCTAATGCGCGCATTTCCTCTCAGGTGGCGTATATCGTCGCCGAAGATGGAAGCAAACTCCGCATAGATTTCACTAAGTGCTGCGCCCTGATAGGCTGCATGGCATAAGGAGGCTTGGCGCAAGACCAGGTGATGGGCTGCTTCGCCTTGCCGCACAATAGCATAGGCCGGCACTGAGCCGAAAGGCAGCATCTGTTTTAATACTTCTGCCCAGATGACCTCGGCGACAGCTTCTCGCAATGAGGTCGAATGAATCGCACTGCGCGGGTTATTGGTGGCGCTGGCGTTGAAAATGTCGCGCACGGTCTGCGCTTCGATCCTGGAAGTGTTCAGCCAAAGGATCTCGGGGAAAACTGGGAATACTGCAGGGACTGCTTGCACTTCGATACCAATCTAAACAATTACCAAAAACTAATTACAATTTGATTACATTATTTATTAATTTATAGAATGTTTCCATGGAGATGTTAGAATAATTGCACTATTGTAGTTTTCTTATGTTTTCTGCTATTCGCCCGAAAGTCTGAACGCTGGTCGGCTAAACACCTGATTTCCGGCCTCGGCTGCCGTATCAGCGTGCATACAAGAAGTCGTTGTCAGCTCTGGCAATCGGACAAAAGCGCCCCAGCCTGACCCTCCTGTTTGGGAGTTCCCGCTCGGTGGCGGTGCGCACTGACCTGGCCTTAGCCTCCATTACCAAGAACGCGGGCGTTGCCACCCACCGCGTGCGCGGCACCGTATGCTGGGACGTGGTGCGGCTGCTTTGCCGCGGCGCCTAGCCTGCGGCGGTGCTTGCGACCATGGCCCTGAAACACTTCGGCGCCCTGGACAAGCAAATCGGCCACTTGATCCGCATATGTAAAGCCGGCACCGACATCGCGTATGCCGTGCCGCTGACCGCGATCGCGGCAGCGGGTGGCTGGTTTCCATCGATTGGGTCCTGCTCGCGACCCTTCTGGTGGGCTCCGTGCCCGGCATTGCGATCGGTTCCTGGTTCGCCCGCTCTATGCCGGAACGCATTCTGCGCGGGGTGCTGGGAACCGTCCTGGTGTCCGTTGCCGCCAAACTGGTGGCCTGACTGCCGGTCCCGCATCTAAGCAAATGACAAAAGGTTAGTTGGGTTTATAACGCCTGAATGCGAATATTCGCTCCTGTTAGTCGAAAATGTAATAAGGGAGCAAGCATGTCTGCAGTAGCGTTGCCGGCGACCGCGCCGGCAGGAGAGGTCAAGGCCCGTAAAGCGCCATACCGCGTGATGCCCGGCTTTAACCTGTCGCTGGGTTTCACGATCCTGTACCTGACCCTGATCGTCCTGATCCCGCTGTCGGCGATCTTCCTCAAGACCTTCACCATGAGCTGGAGCGCCTTCTGGGCGGCGATCAGTTCGGAGCGCGTAGTGGCTTCCTATAAGCTGACCTTCGGCGCATCCTTCATCGCGGCCCTGTTCAACGTCTTCTTCGGCGGCATCGTCGCCTGGGTGCTGGTGCGCTACAAATTCCCCGGCAAGCGTATTGTCGACGCCCTGGTTGACCTGCCGTTCGCGCTGCCGACCGCGGTTGCCGGCATTACGCTGACAGCCTTGTATTCGTCCAATGGCTGGTTCGGAAAATATATTGAAGGTGTCCTGGGCATCAAGGTGGCCTTCACCCCGCTGGGCGTGGTGGTGGCGCTGACCTTCATCGGCCTGCCGTTCGTGGTGCGTACCGTGCAACCGGTGCTGGAAGATGCCGAGCGCGAACTGGAAGAAGCGGCCGCCAGCCTGGGCGCTTCGGCTTTCCAGACCTTCAGGCGCGTGGTGTTCCCGACCATCCTGCCGTCGCTGCTGACCGGCTTTGCGCTGGCCTTCGCGCGCGCCACCGGCGAATTCGGTTCCGTGATTTTCATCGCGGGCAATATGCCGCTGGTGTCCGAGATTACCCCGCTCTTTATCATCACCAAGCTGGAACAGTACGACTATGCCGGCGCCACCGCCATCGCCGTGGTCATGCTGGTCGCTTCCTTCCTCATGCTGCTGACGATTAACCTGCTGCAGGCTTGGTCGCGCGGAAAGGCCCGCAAATGAGCGCATCGGCCACCCCCATCCGCCGCGGCGAACTGCCGCAACGCCAGGACGTGCTGGAGCCGCGCTGGGTGCGCTTTGCCCTGATCGCCCTGGCGCTGACTTTCCTGACCTTGTTCCTGTTCGTGCCGTTGGCGGCCGTATTCACCGAGGCGCTGAAGAAGGGCTGGAACGTCTACGCCTCCGCCATCCTGGAAGACGATGCGATTTCCGCCATCAAGCTCACGCTGCTGACCGCCGTGATCGCCGTGCCATTCAACCTGGTGTTCGGTGTGGCGGCATCCTGGGCCATCACCAAGTTCGAATTCCGCGGCAAGAGCCTGCTGCTGACGCTGATCGACCTGCCGTTCTCGGTATCGCCGGTGATCTCGGGCCTGATCTACGTGCTGCTGTTCGGCGCGCAGGGCTGGTTTGGCGAATGGCTGGCGGCGCATGACGTCAAGATCCTGTTCGCCGTGCCGGGCATCGTGTTGGCCACCGTGTTCATCACCTTCCCATTCGTGGCCCGTGAACTGATCCCGCTGATGCAGGCGCAGGGCAGCGAGGAAGAAGAGGCGGCGGTGGTGCTGGGCGCGAACGGCTGGCAGACCTTCTTCCGCGTGACCCTGCCGAATATCAAATGGGGCCTGCTGTATGGCGTGATCCTGTGCAATGCCCGCGCCATGGGCGAATTCGGCGCCGTCTCGGTGGTGTCGGGACATATCCGCGGCGAGACCAACACCATGCCGCTGCAGGTCGAGATCCTCTATAACGAATACAACTTCGCCGCAGCCTTTGCCGTGGCCTCGCTGCTGGCACTGCTGGCGCTGGTGACCCTGGCAGTGAAAACCTTTATCGAATGGCGTCTGCACGAAAACTACGGCGACGACGCCAAGGAGCATTGATATGACGATCGCAGTCAAGAACATCAACAAGCGTTTCGGCGATTTCGTCGCCCTGGACAATGTGTCGCTCGATTTCCCGCAAGGCGAGCTGACCGCGCTGCTGGGGCCATCGGGCTGCGGCAAGACCACGCTGCTGCGCTGCATCGCCGGCCTGGAGCATCCGGATTCGGGCCAGGTGCTGCTGGATGGCGCCGACGCGTCCGACCGCCACGTGCGCGAACGCCAGGTCGGCTTCGTGTTCCAGCACTATGCGCTGTTCAAGCATATGACCGTGTTCGAAAACGTGGCGTTCGGCCTGCGCGTGAAGCCGCGCAAGGAGCGCCCGTCGGAAGAGCAGATCCGCCGCAAGGTCAAGGAGCTGCTGGAACTGGTGCAGCTGGACTGGCTGGCCGACCGTTACCCGCCGCAGCTCTCCGGCGGTCAACGCCAGCGCATCGCCCTGGCGCGTGCCCTGGCGGTTGAACCGCGTGTGCTGCTGCTGGACGAACCGTTCGGCGCGCTGGACGCCAAAGTGCGCAAGGAGCTGCGCCGCTGGCTGCGCCGCCTGCACGACGAGCTGCACGTGACCTCGATCTTCGTCACCCACGACCAGGAAGAGGCATTGGAAGTGGCCGACCGCGTGGTGTTGATGAACAAGGGCCGCGTCGAGCAGCTCGGTTCCCCGCACGAGGTCTACAACCATCCGGCGTCGCCCTTCGTCTACGGCTTCCTTGGCAATGTCAACGTATTCCATGGCCGCGTGCACGAAGGCGTGCTGGCCAGCGACGGCGTGGAGTTCGACGTGGAGGGCCATGGCAGCGGCAAAGGCACAGCCTACATCCGCCCGCATGATCTCGAAGTCGAACGCTATGAACAGGGCGCCGAAGGCATCGTGGTCAAGCTGCGCCGTGCCCATGCCATCGGCCCGCTGGCCCAGCTCGACCTGGAACGCGCCGACAACGCCCAGATGATCGAGGCAACCATTTCCAGCGAACGATATATCGCATTAAACCTGAAAGACGGCGAGACCCTTGTGGTACGTCCCAAGCGCTTGCGCGTCTTTGTCGATGAGGGTGCACACGCATGAATTTCCAACAGCTACGTTCCGTGCGCGAAGCCGCACGCCGCAATTACAACCTGACCGACGTGGCGAATGCGCTGTTCACGTCCCAGCCGGGGGTGAGCCGCCAGATCCGCGAACTGGAAGACGAACTTGGCGTCGTCATTTTTGAGCGCAACGGCAAGCGCCTGACCGGATTGACCGAACCGGGCAAGGGCATCCTGAAGATCGTCGACCGCCTGCTGGTGGAGGCGGAAAACCTGCAGCAGGCCAGCCTGGAATTCACCGGCCAGAAGAGCGGTACGCTGACCATCGCGGCGACGCACACCCAGGCGCGCTATGCGCTGCCGAAGGCGGTCTCGCATTTCCGTAACGAGTTCCCGGATGTGCGCATTGCCCTGCAGCAAAGCGCGCCTGACCATATTGCGGAATGGGTCCTGTCGGGCAAGGCCGATATCGGCATCGCCACCGAAGGCCTGTCGCAGTTCCCCGACCTGGTGTCGTTCCCGTGCTACCGCTGGAGCCACCTGGTCGTCGTGCCGGATGGCCACCCGCTGCTGACACGTTCCCCGATCCGCCTGGAAGACCTGGCGGACTACCCGCTGATCACCTACGACGTCGGCTTCACCGGCCGTGGGCACATCGACGCCGCATTCGACAAGGCCGGCGTGAATCCGGATATTGTGCTGACCGCGATGGATTCGGACGTCATCAAGCAGTATGTGACGCTGGGCCTGGGCGTGGGCGTCGTCGCCTCAATGGCCTTCGACCACGGCCGCGACAAAGGCTTGCGCGCGATCGAAGCTTCCCATCTGTTCGCGGCAAATACAACAAGACTTGCATTACGCAAAGGAGCATACTTGCGTTCATATGCCTATGAATTTATCGCGCAGTTTGCACCGGAATTGAAGCGCGCCGACATCGAGCAGGCCTTGCAGGGAGGCGATGCCCTGTAACCTTGAGGAGGTTGTATGGGGATCGGCAACTGGAAGATTGGCGTCCGCCTGGCCGCCGGATTGGGGCTCGCCTTGGCCTTCATGGTTGGCATTGCCGGAACGGGCATTGCCAACCTGGGGAAACTGAACGAAGGCACCGAGGATATTGCAAAGGATAAGGTGCCGAAGGTGGTCGCCGCCTACGAGACGATCGGCGGCGTCAACGACATCGCCCGCGCCATGCGCAACGCCATGTTGTCCACCGATCCGGAAACCATCAAGAAAGAGTTGAAGCGGGTCGAGGACAAGAAGGTCGAGATCGATGGCAATCTCGACAAGCTTGCCAAATTGATTGCCGATGATGTCGATGGGGACAGCAAGGCCAAGCTCAAGGCCGTGCTGGAAGCGCGCGACCGCTATCTGGTGGTGCAAACAACCTTCCTGCAGAAATCCCGGGACGACAGCCAGCGCGAAGAGAGCGTCAAATACCTGCTCTCGGCCGTGCGCAAGGAGCAGACGGCTTATCTGGCCGCGCTGACTGAGCTGGTGAAGTATCAAGCGGAAGCCGTCAACGCCGCCAACGATGTGGCCGACAAGGCTTACACAAGTTCGCGCAATCTGATGGTCATGCTCACGGCGGCGGCGGCCGCGCTGGCCGCCTGGGTGGCATGGTGGGTGACGCGCAGCATTACCCGGCCGCTGAACCGCGCGGTCGGCGTGGCGGAGGCGGTCGCCGGCGGCGATCTGACGCAGCGCATTGAAGTGACCAGCCGCGATGAAACGGGCCAGCTGCTGCAGGCGCTGGCCAATATGAACGACAGCCTGGCGCGCACCGTCGGCAAGGTGCGTTCGGGGTCGGACACCATCACCACGGCGTCCAGCGAAATCGCCACTGGCAACCTCGATTTATCCTCTCGCACGGAGCAGCAAGCCAGCTCGCTGGAAGAAACCGCATCCTCAATGGAAGAGCTGACGTCGACCGTGCAGCAGAACGCCGAGAATGCGCGCCAGGCGACGCAACTGGTGGTGGCCGCTTCCGATTTCGCCACGCGCGGAGGCGCGGTGGTGGGCCAGGTGGTCAATACCATGGGCGCCATCAAGGAATCCTCGAACAAGATCGTCGACATTATTGGCGTGATCGACGGCATCGCGTTCCAGACCAATATCCTGGCGCTGAATGCCGCCGTCGAAGCCGCGCGCGCCGGCGAGCAGGGCAGGGGCTTTGCCGTCGTCGCTTCCGAAGTGCGCAACCTGGCGCAGCGCTCCGCTGCCGCCGCCAAGGAGATCAAGGAGCTGATCGGGCACTCGGTCGATACCGTGGACGAGGGCGCGCGCCTGGTCGACCAAGCCGGCGAAACAATGGATGGCATCGTCAAGGCGGTGCAGCAAGTGAGCGACATCATGCAGCAGATCAGCGCAGCGAGCCAGGAGCAAAGCAGCGGCATCGCGCAGGTCAACCAGGCCATCGTCTCCATCGACGACGTGACGCAGCAGAATGCCGCGCTGGTGGAAGAAGCCGCAGCCGCCGCGCAATCGATGCGCGAACAGGCGGAAATGCTGTCCGAGGCGGTCAGTGTGTTCCGCCTCGTGGATCAGCAGGCGGACCCGCAGCGGCTGGCAGCGCGCGCGATGGTCAAGGCGGCAACCCGCCCGCCGTCGGCGCCGCCCGCCGGGCGCCGGGCAGCGCCGCGCCTGGTCAAAGCCAGCACCAAAGCGGAAGGGGAGTGGGGCGAGTTCTGAGCCCTGGCGCTCAGAATTCTTCCCAACCGTCGCCGCCGGATGCCTCGGCCGAACGCTTAGGCGCCGGGGCAGCAGGCTCTGCCGCGCTGCGCGTTTGAAGCCGTGCGACATTGCTGCTGCTGCTGCTGCTGCGTGCCGGTGCTGCCAGCTGCTTGCGCGGCGCGGCGCGCGCGACGGCGGGAGCATGCGCCGTTGCCTCCAGGCGGAACACGCTGACAGCCTGCGACAGCGATGCCGCCTGTTCCTGCAGCGCTCCCGCCGCCGCTGCCGCTTCCTCCACCAGCGCAGCGTTCTGCTGCGTGACATTATCCATCTGCACCACCGCTTCATTGATCTGCTCGATGCCGGCGCTTTGCTCCCCGCTGGCAGCCGAGATTTCGCCGATGATGTCCGATACCTGCTGCACGCTGGCGACGACTTCCTGCATGGTGGCGCCGGCCTGGTCAACCAGGCGGCTGCCTTCTTCCACCTGCGCCACGGAGTTGTCGATCAGCTGCTTGATTTCCTTCGCCGCGCCAGCCGCGCGCTGCGCCAGGTTGCGCACCTCGGACGCCACCACGGCGAAGCCGCGTCCCTGTTCGCCTGCGCGTGCCGCTTCCACTGCCGCATTCAGCGCCAGGATGTTGGTCTGGAATGCGATGCCGTCGATGACCGAGATGATCTCCACGATCTTGTAGGCCGATTCGTTGATGGCGCTCATCTTGTCGACCACTTGCGACACCACTGCGCCGCCGCGGCGCGCCACGTCCGACGCGTTCCCCGCCAACTGGTTGGCCTGCTTCGCATTGTCGGCATTCTGGCGCACGGTCGATGTCAGTTCTTCCATCGACGATGCGGTTTCCTCCAGCGAGCTGGCCTGCTCTTCGGTGCGCGAGGAGAGGTCCAGGTTGCCGCTGGCGATTTCCGACGAGGCGGTACTGATCGAGTCGGTAGCTTGGCGCACATTGCCGACAATGCCCACCAGGCTGTTGTTCATCTCGCGCAGCGCCGCCAGAAGTTTGCCTGTTTCGTCCTGCGACTGCACCGCGATTTCCTGCGTCAAGTCGCCAGCCGCGACGCTTTCGGCGATGCGCACCGCACGGTTCAGCGGCTGGGTGATGCTGCGTATCAGCCACCATCCGATGCCGGCCGCCATGGCCAGGCCGCCCAGCATCAGGCCGATCACGACGACGCGGAAGCTGGCATAGCTGGCCTGCGAGCTTTCGAACTCGTTCTTGCCGACATCCATTTGCAGCTGGATCAGCTGGTTCATGATCTCGCGCATGGCCACATAGCGCTCATTCAGGCGTCCATGCAGCAGCGTGTTGATCTTCGGGACATCTCCGGCGCGTGCGGCTTCCAGCACCGGGTTCAGGCCTTCGTCGAGGAATGCCGTGTGCGCCGCGACAAACCGCTCCACCAGGACCTTTTCCTCGTCGGTGAGATAGGTGGCGGCGTATTCCGTCCAGACTTTGATGGTTTTGGCGCGGCCTTCTTCCACCGCCTTGACCATTTCCGGCAGCTTGGCGGGATCGTCGCTGACCGCCTTGGCGACATTCAGCTGGTTGCGGTTGATGGTGCGGATGACGTCCTGCAGCTGGCCCAGCGCCACCAGGCGGTCCTCATAAACGGTTTTCAGCGACGCGTTCGAATTGGCGAGGCTGGCGATGCCCGCCACGCCGATCACGGTCATGGTCATGGACAGCAGCGCCAGGACGGCGATCAGGCGGGTCTTGATTGTCAGGTTGTTCAGCATGTGCGGCTCCGGCCCGCGCACGTGCGCAGGCATCATTTCTGGTTCGGGAGAGTTTCATGCCGCGAGGGTGGGGCGGCGGGGAGGCAGGGCAGGCATGGTCCGGCGAGGCGGACGCCCTGGAACCCCGATGCTAGCAACAAGGTTCCCGCAAAGCAAGTGGGAATTGGTGAGATTGTGGCTTATTGGCCCGGATTGGGAAGGCGCGCATGGATCGCATCCACGGCAGCCATGACGTCCTGCGGCAGCTTCACCTCCAGCGCGTCGATATTCTCTTTCAGTTGCGCCAATGTGGTCGCGCCGACAATGGTCGACGCCACGAACCAGCGCGAATAGCACCAGGCCAGGGCGAGCTGGGTCGGGGTCATGCCGTTGTCGCGCGCCAGCCTGGCGTACTGCGCCACGGCGTCGATCACGCCCGGGCGCAGGTAGCGCGGGCTCCAGCTGGGCGGGAAGATCGTCAGGCGGCCATGCGCCTTCGGGTCATCGTGATACTTGGCCGTCAACTGGCCGAACGCCAGCGGGCTATACGCGAGCAGGCTTACCTGCTCGCGGAAGCAAGTCTCGTCCAGGAAGCTGGTCTCAAAATGGCGCGCGGTCAGGTTGTACAGGTTCTGGATGGTGGCAATGCGCGGCAAGCCTTTCATCTCGGCCTGCTTGACGAATTCGGCGACGCCCCAGCTGCTCTCGTTGGATACGCCGATATGGCGGATCTTGCCTTCCTTGATCAAGTCGCCCAATACCGCCAGCGTTTCCTCGATGGCGATGCTGTGGCGTTCCTTGCCGGGATCGAACTGGCTGGCGCCGAAGATCGGCACGTTGCGGCTCGGCCAGTGCAACTGGTAGAGGTCAATGACATCGGTCTGCAAGCGCTGCAGGCTGGTCTCCACCGCGGCCCGGATATGGGTCGCGTTGTGGTTGCTCTTGCCCTTGCGGATCCACTGCAGATACGGGTTGGGGCCGGCGACCTTGGTCGCCACCACCATGTCGGCGCGGCGGCCGGACTTTTTCAGCCAGCTGCCGATGAAGCGTTCCGTGTCACCCTGGGTCGCAGCGGACGGCATCACTGGATACAGCTCCGCCGTATCGATGAAGTTGATGCCGCGCTCCAGCGCGTAATCGAGCTGGGCGTGCGCATCGGCTTCGCTGTTCTGCTGGCCGAAAGTCATCGTGCCGAGGCAGATTTTGCTGACGTTCAGGCCGCTGCGGCCAAGGGCGGTTTTCTCCATTCTCAGCCCCGCAACGCGTCGGCGCAGTCGCGCACCAGCGCCGGGCCGGCGTAGATCAGGCCGGAATACAGCTGCACCAGCTGGGCCCCGGCGTCGATCTTGGCCCTGGCGTCCTTACCCTGCATGATGCCGCCCACGCCGATGATCGGCAGCGCCCCGCCCAATTCCGCTTTCAGCAGGCGGATCACATTGTTCGACAGTTCGAACACCGGCGCGCCGGACAGGCCGCCCGTTTCCGCGCCGTGCTGCATGCCTTCCACGGCGGTGCGGCTGAGGGTGGTGTTGGTGGCGATCACGCCATCGATCTTATGGCGCATCAATGCGTCGGCGATGTTCTTCACCTGGTCGCTGTCCATGTCCGGCGCGATCTTCAAGGTCATCGGCACGTAGCGCTTATGCTGGTCGGCCAGGCGCAGCTGCGCCGCCTTCAGCTGCGACAGCAGGCCGTCCACTTCGGACGCGCCCTGCAGCTGGCGCAAATTCTTGGTGTTCGGCGAAGAGATGTTGACCGTCACATAGCTGGCATACGGATACACCTTATCCAGGCAGTGCAGATAGTCGTCGACCGCGCGCTCGATCGGGGTGTCGGCGTTCTTGCCGATGTTCAGGCCCAGCACGCCTTCGCGGTTCTGGTAAAAGCGCGAGGACTGCACATTGGCCACGAAGGCGTCGACGCCGCCGTTATTGAAACCCATGCGGTTGATGATGCCTTTGGCCGCCGGGATGCGGAACATGCGCGGCTTGGGATTGCCAGCTTGCGCGCGCGGGGTCACGGTGCCCACCTCGATGGAGCCGAAGCCCAGGTCGGCCAGCGCGTCGATGAAGGCACCGTCCTTGTCCAGGCCCGCGGCCAGCCCGACCGGATTGCGGAAGGTCAGGCCCATCACGGTGCGCGGATCGTCTTTCGGGCGGCGCACCATGGCGCGCGTCAGCCCCAGTGCGGACAGGCGCTTCAGTGCAGGCAGGGTGAAATGGTGGGCCGATTCGGCGTCCATCGAGAACAGGACGGGGCGGGCGAGGGAGTACAGGAATTTTTCGGACATGTGGGCAGCTTTGTGGAATTTTGCAGCATTTTACACTGCGCTGCCCGCGCCTACGACGCCGTGAGCGGCCCCCAGACACCCTTGATACGCGCTTGCAGCGGCTGGAATTTGATCTTGTAGTTCATCTTCGGGCTGTCCTCGATCCAGTAGCCCAGGTAGACGAAATCCAGTGCCAGTTCGTGCGCCTGTTCGATCTGCCACATGACGTTGTAGGTGCCGAAGGAGGCGCCCGGCACGTCCGGATCGAAGAAGGTATAGACCGACGACAGCCCGTCGGACAGCACGTCGATGATGGACACCATGCGCAGCGTGCCGTCCGGTTCGCGGAATTCCACCAGGCGCGTATTCACGCGGCTTTGCAGCAGGAACTGTGCATACTGGTCGCGCGAATCCTGGTCCATGCCGCCGCCGGCGTGGCGCGTGCTCTGGTAGCGCAGGTAAAGATCGTAATGCTCGTCCGAGAAGGCCAGGCTGGCCACGCCCGCCTTCAGATTGCTGTGGCGCTGCCATGCACGGCGCTGGCCGCGCGTCGGCTTGAATTCGCGCGCCGCCACGCGCACGGGAATGCAGGCCTGGCAACCATCGCAATATGGACGATAAGTAAAGATGCCGCTGCGGCGGAAGCCGCTCTTCACCAGCTCCGAATACACATCGGCATTGATCAGGTGCGACGGCGTTGCCACTTGCGAACGGGCCTGTCGTGCATCCAGGTAGCTGCACGGATAAGGCGCCGTTGTATAAAACTGCAACGTCGCGAAGGGGAGGTCGTTAAGCTGCGTCATGAGTCATATCATAACGCGTCCGCGGCTTAAAACGGTGCGATAGGGCACCAATCGCGTATCTGGGGCATCACAATACATTTCTGTAAGTGGGCAATGAAATCCTTGCGCGCGATAGGGCGGGCGCCCAGGGACGCCAGGTGGCCGGTCTCCTGCTGGCAGTCGATCAGCTCGACGCCATGCTGTCGTAAAAAATGCACGAGATAGGCCAGCGCGACCTTGGAACCGTCGGTGACGCGCGCAAACATCGACTCGCCGTAGAACATGGCGCCGATCGAGACGCCGTAGGCGCCGCCCACCAGTTCCCCGTCCAGCCACAATTCCGACGAGTGGGCGTAGCCCTGCTGGTGCAAGCCGGTGTAGCCGGCGATGATGTCTTCCGAAATCCAGGTGCCGGGGCCGTCGCGGCGCGGCGCGGCGCAGGCGCGCATCACCTGTTCAAAGGCGCTGTCGAAACGCACTTCCCAGCGCCCGGTATCGCGGGCGATCTTCTTCAGCGTTTTTTTCAGGCTGTCCGACACCTTGAAGTCGGCCGTGCGCAGGACCATGCGCGGGTCGGTGCTCCACCAAAGGATGGGCTGCCCTTCCGAAAACCAGGGAAAGATGCCGCGCTGGTAGGCGGCCAGCAGCCTGTTCGGCGACAGATCGGCGCCGGCGGCCAGCAGTCCCGGCGCGTCCGTGGTCAGGGCTTCGGAGACATCGGGAAAGGGCGTGTTGACGTCGAGCCAGGGAATCATGTGGCGTCGGGCTGGCGCATCGGCTGCGTAATATCCTGGGTGTGGAAACCGTAGCCGCCGCCCTGGTGCATCCGGGCACGGTCGGCGAAGAAGCATTCCAGCGTCGTGCGGATGGTGGGGAAGGCCAAGTCATCCCAGGGAATTTCCGCTTCCCTGAACATCTGCACGTCCAGGCTCTCTTCGCCGGGCGCAAACGCGAGGTCGCGCAGGGTGGCCAGGTAGAACATATGCACCTGGTGCACGTGCGGCACGTTGAGCAGGGTATACAGTTTGCCCAGTTCGATGTGGGCGCCGGCTTCCTCTTCCGTCTCGCGCTGGGCCGCCTCGGACGTGGTTTCATTGTTTTCCATGAAACCCGCCGGCAGGGTCCAGAAGCCGCGGCGCGGCTCGATGGCACGCTGGCACAGCAAAACCTGCAACTCGCCATTGCGCTCCCAGACCGGGATCGTACCGATCACCATCTTGGGATTCTGATAATGGATTGCCGAGCAGTTGACGCAAACATAACGCGGCCGGTTATCGCCGGCCGGCACCAACAACTCAACAGGGTGGGCGCATTCTGAGCAAAATTTCATGGGATTAATGTAGCTGATTGCGAAGGACGGGGCAAATCCGCGGACGTGCGCTGCCTGCTGCGGACCTCTACTTTACACCGAACGCCTTTGGTCCGGGATCGAGTGAAATATATTCGAGCTATCGCAAAAAGAGCTGGGATAAATATTGCCTAAAGTGGCGCGCTGCCCTATAATACGTGCATCAGACGCGGGGTGGAGCAGTCTGGCAGCTCGTCGGGCTCATAACCCGAAGGTCACAGGTTCAAATCCTGTCCCCGCAACCAGAATTCAGAAGAAACCGTCATCAGCAGCTTGCGATGACGGTTTTTTTTCGTCTTGTCAGGCCGGTACGTGTGCCTGGCGCAGGAATTCCAGCAAATCGTCGCTCATCAGGCGGCCCGCGTTCAGTTCCGGCTCTTTTTCAAGGGCCGTGCGGAAACGCAGGCGCGCGTCCGGCGCGCTGCCCACCATATCGGTAAACAGCTCGAACCAGCGCTGCGCCAGCTCACGCGCCTGCGGTGCGGCAGGGGAGGAATCGGCGGCCATTTGCCGGCGGATGGCCATGATCAGGTCCGGCCATTCACGTGCGCGGCACTGGATATGCTTGCGCATGGTCTCCACTTCCGCCGGCAGCATGTATTTGGCATACAGTGCCAGCTTCCTTTCGCCGCTCGCGGCGGCGATATAGTTGCGCATTTCATGCGTCACGCCCGCCGTCTTGCGGTATGCCTCTTCGCGGGCCCACATATTATCCAGGCGCACCATCATTTCGGGATTGTCGCCGGCATGGCGGCTGAAGGTTGCCATCCACCGCTCCGCCAGTGCCTGCACCGATGCATCGGCTGGCGGAACGTTGGCGGACATCTTTTCGGTGACGGCGGCGATCAACTGCGCCCACTCCTCGCGCGCCGCCGGATCGGTGTAAATCGGCAGCTGGGCCAGTTCTTCCTTGGTAAAGTATTTGTCGTACACGGTCATTTGCTCCAGTGTGGTTAGCCAGGTGGCCAATTCCGGTTCTTCACCGGCCAGCAACTGCCCGCGCAGGAGCACCAGCTGCGCGCGCAGTTTGGCGGCTTCGGCGATCTGCTGATCGAGCGAGTCGATCTGGCGGGCAATCAGCTCGGGTAGGGAATTACCGGGTTTGGCCAGGAAATGACCGATATCGGCCAGCGCCATGCCGAAGCGGCGCAGGGCCTGCACCTGGTGCAGGCGTGCCACGTCGTCGCGGTTGTACTGGCGATAGCCGGCATCGGAACGTCCCGAAGGCTTGAGCAGGCCGATGCTGTCGTAATGGTGCAGCGTCCGCACGGTCAGGCCGGAGCGGCGCGCCAGTTCCCCCACTTTCAACATCATGTTCAACTCCTTGTCCTCGTTACATTAGCCACATGCTGGAGCCTGACGTTAGGTGAGGGTCAAGCACTGTTCGCAGAAATCGTCATGGTAAGCGATCCGTCCCTTATGCATGCGTACTATGCAACGTTTTCGCCTCCTTGCCGCCGCCGCGCTGCTTGCCATTCTGCCGCATGGATAGCGGCCGGTACGGCAGATGAAGTGGTGCCGATGGCCTTCCGTATGGGGCGCGAACGGCATCAATGGCGTGGGATGCGTCTGGGCCCGGAAAACCAAATACGACTTCTGACGCTACTGCGCGCTGGCCAGGCTGGCCCACAGGTGGGCCGCCGCCATCGTGCGGTGCGGCGCGTAGCGCAGCAGGAAGGCCTCGGTGCGCGCCATATCCGGCTTGCTCTCCTCGCCCAGCAGGCGTTGCAGCGCGGCGCGGATGGCCACATCGCCATGCAGGGAGCAATCGGCGTAGCCATAGCCGCGCAGCAGGGCGTAGTTGACGGTCCAGGGGCCGATGCCTTTGACCGCCAGCAGCTTCCTGCAAATCTCGGGAATTGGATTATCCTCGCGTTCCTCGATATCGAGTTCACCGGTGGCGACCAACTGGGCGAAGCGGATCAAGGTCTCCGCCTTGGCGCGCGAAAACTTGCGTGTGGTGAGATCTTCGGCACTCAGGCGGGCCACATCGGACGCTTCGGGATAGCACCACAACCCCTCCCTGTGCTGGCGCCCGGCTTGCAGGATGAAGGTGCGGCGTAGGGCAATGGCGAACGACAGGTTGATCTGCTGGCCGATGATGGCCCAGGTCAATGCCTCGAACGCCGTGGCCGATTGCACGATCCGCAGGCCCGGCTGGCGCGCTACCAAGGGGCCGAAGAGGGCGTCTTCACGCGTGAATGCGACGAAGGGAGCGGGATCGATGTGCAGGCCCAGGATGTTGCGGGCGGCCGCCTCGAGCTTTCCGGCCAGCGCCGGCGGCAGCTTGCGTGCGCGGGGCAGTTCGATGTCGGCCTCGCAGGCTACGGTCCGCGTGCGCCCGCGTGGCAGCGCTGCGCTCAGCACCACCGGCACGCCGTCCAGCAGCATGCCCTTGCGGATCATTTCGGGGCTGACCTGCTCCGCGACGCTCTCGGCATCGCGGCCATGGAAGGCCAGCACATCCTGCACGCGGTAGCCGGCGGGCAAGGCCAGCGAAAAGGCGTGCTTCATGCCGCTTCGGTTTTTCGCATCCATGGCAGACGGACTTTATAGCCCGTGACCAGCATGGTGCCGGTGATCACGATGGCCGCCCCGGCAATGGTGTACCAACCCACGACTTCATGCAGGAACAAGGCTCCCCACAGGATGCCGAACAAGGGGTTCAGGAAGGTGACCGTCAAAGCCGATGTCGGGCCCACATCGCGCACCAGCCCGAAATACAGCAGGTAAGCGATACCGCTGCACAGCACGCCGAGCGCCAGCGCGGCCGCCATGATGCCGGCGGTCGGCTCGCCCGGCTGCGGGAAGATCGCCAGCGAAGGAATGGTCAGCACCGCCGCCGCCCACATGCTGCCATGCGCATTGGCGAAGGGCTCCACGCCCTGCGCCGACTTGGCAACCTTGGTATACGTTGTCGCGATGCTGTAGCTGAAGGCCGCCAGGGTGGCCGCAGCAATCGCCAACGGCGCGCCATCCTTGCTGCTGACATGGTCGAAGCCGACCAGCATGGCGACGCCCGCCGTCCCCAGGGCTAGCCCGAGCATCACACGCCCGGACACCATATGCCGGTGCCACACGGCGCCGACGATGGCGCCCCAGATCGGCGCGGTCGCGTTCAGCACCGACAGCACGGAAGCGGTCAGCGTCTTGGCTGCAAAAGCGAACAAGAGGAAGGGCAGGGCAGAATTGAACAAGCCGAGGATGAGGTAATGCTTCCAATGCGTGAGCAGGTCAAGCCGCTTGCGCAGCGCCAAGGCCACCACGGCCAGGAAGATGGCGGCGAAAGTCACGCGGTACTCGATCAGCACCCCTGGCCCCAGCACGGGCGCCGCAATCCGCATGAACAGGAACGAGCCGCCCCAGATCGCGGCCAGCAAAATCAGCTTGAGAAGGTTTGAAGTATTCATATGGTTCAGTTCAGTTCGTGGCAACCTTGGGGTCAGGCTCTTGGGTTGCCATGCTTGGCAACCCAAGAGCCTGACCCCAAGGTTGCCACGGGCTCGTCCGTCGGGACAAGCCGCTTCTTGCTATTGAATTCATGAGGGGCAGGCCGGACCGGGTTCTGTCGCAAGCGCTGCGGCGTGGTTGATCTGCAATACGTCGGGGACGCCGTTTTTGATCGCCGTCATTTCGGCCAGGATCGAGATGGCGATCTCCGGCGGCGTCTTGCTGCCGATATACAGGCCGATCGGGCCGTGCAGGCGGGCGATCTGTTCTGGCGTCAGGTCGAACTGTTGCAGGCGCTCGCGCCGTTTGTTGTTGTTGGCGCGCGAGCCGATGGCGCCGATGTAGAAGGCAGCCGATTTGAGCGCTTCCATCAGGGCCATGTCGTCCAGCTTGGGATCGTGGGTCAGCGCCACGACCGCGCTGCGCGAATCGAGCTTCATTGCCAGCACCACGTCGTCCGGCATGGCGTGCACCAGCGGCACATCGGGTAGCGACCAGCCGGCGCGGTATTCTTCGCGCGGGTCGCAGACGGTGACGTGGTAGTCCATCGCCGTGGCGATCTGCGCCAGCATGCGCGATAGCTGGCCGGCGCCGATGATCAGCAGCCGCCAGCGCGGGCCGTGCTGCGTGACCAGCTGGTCCCCGCGGCGTTCGAGTACGGCGCCGGGACGCGCGCGTTCGAGGGCGACGGCGCCGCTGCCCAGGTCCAGCGTGCGCGCCACCAGTTCGTGCGCGGCCAGCCGTTCCAGCAGTTCGTCGATGCGGCTGTGCGGGCCGAGCGGTTCGAGCGCCAGTTCGATGGTGCCGCCGCAGGGCAGTCCGAAACGGTGCGCTTCGTCGGCGGTGATGCCGTAGCTGACGATTTCCGGTTGCCGGCGCACGATGCCTTCCCTGCGCACGCGCTCAATCAGGTCGTCCTCGATACAACCGCCGGAGACCGATCCGACCACGCGCCCGTCTTCGCAGATGGCCAGGGTGGCGCCGATCGGGCGCGGGCTGGAGCCCCAGGTACGGATCACCGTGACCAATTGGCAGCGCAGGTCCGCCGCCAGCCATGCCGCGCAAGTCTTGAGTACTTCGAGGTCGATGCTGTCCATGCACCGCACTATAGCAAGGGTCAGGGTTTTTTGCAGACGGCCTTCAAGGCCTTTTCCGCCAGGCTGTCCGGGGCAATGGTTTCCGGGTCGTAGGCCTCGAATTTGAAGGTGCCAAGCGGTTCGCCTTTGCCCAGTACTTCGGCGTGGTAGGTCTGGCTGAGCAGGGTGCGGGTGCCGGCAGCGCAGCCGTACAGGTGCAGGGAGCGCACGGACAGGAACATCTTGCCGTCGGGGGCGGTCTGCGGCTTGCGGTAGCTTTCCATGGTCCAGGCGCGCAGGCCGTCGGCGTTGCTGCGCACGGATTTGCGGTCCAGCAGCAAGGTGCTGTCCTTGTCGCTGGCGACGGTGGTCCAGGGCCCCGCCAGCGCCACCGAAGGCGCCAGGGCGAGGAGCAGGACCGCGGGTTTCATGGCAGAAGGGGGCGCTTGGCGGCCTGCTTGGCCTTGATTTCGGAGACGCTGCGGTCCATGGCTGCCAGGCGGGCCGTCACGTTCGGGTGGATCGCGGTATAGCCGTTCAGCACCGTGGCCGGATACTGGCCCGACAGCCGCTGCCAGAAGCTGCGCGCATTGCCGATGTTGTAGCCGGCGCGCGCCAGCATGTACAGCGCCAGGTTGTCGGCCGCCACATCGTAGTCCGGTGGCATGGGCCGCACGCCGGCGCTGCCGACCAGCATGGTCAGGTCGGGCCGCACCGAGGTCAGGTTGTCGATGAGGCTGGACACGGTGGCGGTGCTCTTCATCTGGTTGGTGTGCCCCAGGATGTTGTGCGCCAGTTCCTTCGCCATCACGTAGGCGATCGCCTCGTCGTTCTGGGCGAAGTTGATCATGCCGCGCGTCAGCAGCACGCGGCTGCCGTCGTTGTAGGCGTTCACATTGTCCGAGTTGCCCAGATCGACGCGGAAGGCGCAGGCGCGCGTCACGGGGACGTTGAGCGTCTGGCTGTTGCCGTTGCGGCCGATGGTCATGCTCAGCGTGGCGCTGCTGGCGGTCAGGGGACCGAAGACGGCGGCGGCCTTGCTTTCGGCGTCGCGGCCGCGCGGCAGGGGCTTGCCGCCGGCTGCCAGCAGGTCGTCGCCCTTGCGCAGCCCGGCGCGCGCGGCGCCGCTGCCGGCCAGCACGCCGGAAATCTGCAGCACGTCGTCGTAACCGAGCACGGCGGTCGAGGCGTCGGCATATTCGCCCGGGTAGGAATATTTGTTCTTGGCGGTGAAGCCGAGCAGGTTGCGCGCCTGTGTCTTGCACAGGTCGGCGTTATTGATCAGCAGCGGGGCGGCGATGCGGTACAGACGCTCCTGCAAGCCGGCGATCACTTTCAGCTGGTCGCGCGCGGCCTGCATCTGCGGCGTTACCACCGGCGCCGGCGGTTCCGCGGGCGGCAGCGGCTGCGCCGGGACCGGCGGCTCGCCGCCGGGTTGGAGGGTGGAACAGGCAGAGAGCAGCAGCGCGGCGGCGATTGCCGGCCAGGCCAGCGGGTAAGGTGATTTGACGGGTTGCCCTACTGCCATAAGTATTTCCTCAGTGCTTGCCAGTGCTGCCGAAACCTCCGGCGCCGCGGTCGCTGGCCTCAAAGTCTTCGACAAGATTGAAGCCAACCTGCAGCACGGGCACGATGATCAACTGCGCCAGGCGTTCCATGGGATTCAGCGTAAACGTGTTGACGCCCCGGTTCCAGGTGGACACCATCAGTTGTCCCTGGTAATCGGAGTCAATCAAGCCTACCAGATTCCCCAAAACAATGCCGTTCTTGTGGCCCATGCCGGAGCGCGGCAGGATCATGGCGGCATAGCCGGGGTCGGCGATGTGGATGGCCAGGCCGGTGGGCACCAGCACGGTCTGGCCGGGCTCGATCACGATCGGCGCGTCGACGCAGGCGCGCAGGTCGAGGCCCGCGCTGCCGGGGGTTGCATAGGCCGGCATCTGGTCTTTCATGCGCGGGTCGAGGATTTTGACGTCTACAGTTTTCATTGGAAGAGCGAGTTGTTGTCGATGCGTTTGGCGATTTCGGAAATCAGCTGGCGCGCCAGTGTAAGCTTGTCGGCGCGCGGCAGGATGGTGTGTCCGTGTTCGTCAAACAGGATGATGGTGTTGTCGTCCTGGCCGAAGGTATTGTGGCCGATATTGCCGACCAGGAGGGGAATGCCTTTGCGTTCGCGCTTGGTGGCGCCGTACTCGATCAGATTTTCCGATTCGGCGGCGAAGCCCACGCAGTAAGGCCAGCCGGCCAGGCTGGTGCGGGTGGCCACGCTGGCCAGGATGTCCGGGTTTTGCTCGAACTTCAGATCAGGCACGCTGCCGTCGCCGGTCTTCTTGACCTTCTGCGCGCTCGGATTGGCCACCTTCCAGTCGGCCACGGCGGCCACGGAGATGAACACATGCTGGCCGCCGATCTGGTCCATCACGGTGTCGAACATCTGCTGCGCACTCCTGACGTCGTGGCGCGCCACGCCGAACGGCGTCGCCAGCGCGGTCGGGCCGGACACCAGGGTCACGTCGGCGCCCGCTTCACGCGCGGCGCGCGCCACGGCATAACCCATTTTGCCGGAGGACAGGTTGGTGATGCCGCGCACCGGATCGATCGCTTCGAAGGTCGGGCCGGCCGTGATCAAGATGCGCTTGCCCGCCAGGACTTTCGGCTGGAAGGTGGCGATCATTTCCGCCAGCAGTTCTTCCGGCTCCAGCATGCGGCCCAGGCCCACTTCGCCGCAGGCCTGGTCGCCGGCGGCCGGGCCGAACACCGTGATGCCGTCCGCGCGCACCTGGTCGACATTGCGCTGGGTGGCCGGGTTGGACCACATTTCCACGTTCATCGCCGGGGCGATCAGCAGCGGCAAGGTGCGCGGGCGGGCCAGGCACATGGTCGACAGCAGGTCGTCGCACACGCCGTGCGCCAGCTTGTAGATGAAGTCCGCGGAGCAGGGCGCGATCAGGATGGCGTCGGCGTCGCGCGTGACGTCGATGTGCGCCATATTGTTGTTCACGCGTGGATCCCACTGGCTGCTGAACACCGGCTTGCCCGACAGCGCCTGCATCGTCACCGCGGTGATGAAGTGGGTGGCGGCGTCGGTCATGACGACCTGCACGGAGGCGCCTTCCTTGGTCAGCGCGCGGCACAGTTCAGCGGCCTTGTAGCAGGCGACGCCGCCGGAAAGGCCAAGGACGATTTTCTTGCCAGTCAGCTCCATATTGCTGCTCCTACTTGTTCACGCGGCGCAGTTCGTCCAGCACGAACAGCGCTGCGCCGATGCAGATGGCGGAATCGGCGATGTTAAAGGCCGGGAAGTGGCCGAAACCTTGCCAGTGGAAGTCGAGGAAATCGATCACGTGGCCGTAGGCGATGCGGTCGATGACGTTGCCGATGGCGCCGCCCAGGATCAGGGCCAGGGCCCAGCAGAACATGCGCTGGCCGCTGTGGCGTTTCAACAGGTAGATGATGTAGAGCGCGGCGATGATGCCGATGGCGGTGAACATATGGCGCTGCCAGCCGCCTTCATTGGCCAGGAAGCTGAATGCCGCCCCTTTGTTGTAGGCCAGGACCAGGTTGAAGAAGCTGGTGATGACTTTTTCTTCGCCGTAGACAAACAGCTTGCTGATCGTGATCTTGCTGAGCTGGTCGAGCAGGATGATGATGGCAGCGATGCCCAGCCAGGGGGCCATGCTGCCGGAGGAGGGTTTGCTGGTGGTGGTTTTTTTTGTGGCCATGATGTGCTTTATCTGTGTGCTTGCCGGAACCGGTACCCGGTGTCGGACCCGCAGGGGCGGACACCGATAGGCGGTTGCCGCGTGCCAGTGTCCGACCCTGCGGGTTTGACACTGGCTCACTGGTTTCAGGCGAACTTGCGCGCTTCGCCAGCGCCGAACAGGTTGGCGTGGCAACGTCCGCACAGCCCTGGATGGTCGGCGTGCGAACCGACATCCGCGCGATAGTGCCAGCAGCGCTCGCACTTTTGCGCCGTGGATGCGGCGACGTTGACGGCTTCCTCCGCTTCGGACGCCACTTCCACTGCCTTGGCCAGCGACGTGATGAAGATGAACTTCAAGTCGTCGTCCAGCGAAGCCAGCGCCTTGTACTTGTCGCCGGCCGCCTTCACTTCCAGCTCCGCCTGCAGCGAGGAGCCGATCGCACCGGAGCCGCGCAGCTCTTCCAGCTGCTTGGTCACGTCGGCGCGCACGGCGATGATGGTCGCGTACTTGGCCAGCAGGGCTTCGGCGTCGGCCAGTTCCGGCAGCTGCCACCAGGTCTGGGTATAGATGGTTTCGTCGCTGGCCTTGAATGCCTCTTCGCCGGCGAACGATGCCCACGCTTCTTCCGCGGTGAAGCACAGGACCGGGGCCATCAGGCGCAGCAGCGACTGGGTGATGTGCCACAGGGCGGTCTGCGCGGAGCGGCGCGCCTTGGAATCGACGGCGCTGGTGTACAGGCGGTCCTTCAGGATGTCCAGGTAGAAGCCGCCCAGGTCTTCCGAGCAGAAGTTCTGCAGCTTGGATACCACCGGATGGAATTCGTAGCGCTCGTAGTGCGCCGACAGGTCGGCCTGCAGCGCAGCCATATTGGCCAGCGCGTAGCGGTCGATTTCCAGCAGCTCGGCGACCGGCACGGCGTTCGCCTTCGGATCGAAGTCCGAGGTGTTGGCCAGCAGGAAGCGCAGGGTGTTGCGGATGCGGCGATACGACTCGGTCACGCGCTTGAGGATCTCGTCGGAGATCGACAGCTCGGAGGTGTAGTCGGTGGCGGCCACCCACAGGCGCAGGATGTCGGCGCCCAGGGTGTCGGACACCTTCTGCGGCGCCACGGTGTTGCCGATCGACTTGGACATCTTCTTGCCTTCGCCGTCGACCACGAAGCCGTGCGTCAGCAGCGCCTTGTACGGCGGACGGCCATTCAGCATCGAAGAGGTCAGCAGGGAGGAATGGAACCAGCCGCGGTGCTGGTCCGAACCTTCCAGGTACAGGTCGGCCGGGAAGTGCGACTGCTCAGGATGCGAGCCGCGCAGCACGGTCTGGTGGGTGCAGCCGGAGTCGAACCACACGTCCAGGGTGTCCTTGTTCTTCACATAGTGCTCGGCTTCCGCGCCCAGCAAGGTGGCCGGATCCAGTGCCTGCCAGGCGTCGATGCCGCCTTGCTCGATCAGCTTGGCCACCTGCTCCAGCAGTTCCGCGGTGCGCGGATGCAGCTCGCCCGTCTCCTTGTGCACGAACACGGCCATCGGCACGCCCCACTGGCGCTGGCGCGACAGGGTCCAGTCCGGACGGTTGGCGATCATGCCGTGCAGGCGCGCCTTGCCCCAGTCAGGGAAGAATTCGGTCGCTTCGATGCCCTCCAGCGCGGTCTCGCGCAGGGTGGAACCGCCGTCCAGCGGTTGCAGATCCATGCCGGCGAACCACTGCGACGTGGCGCGGTAGACGATCGGGGTCTTGTGGCGCCAGCAGTGCATATAGCTGTGGTCGAACATCTTCAGTTCGAACAGGGCGCCCGCTTCGCGCAGTGCTTCGCAGATCGGCTTGGACGCTTCCCAGATGCTCATGCCGCCGAACAGCGGCAGGGAAGGGATGTATTTGCCGTCGCCCATCACCGGCTTCAGGATCTCGTCATCCTTCATGCCGTGCGATTTGCAGGACACGAAGTCGTCCTGGCCGTAGGCTGGCGCCGAGTGCACCACGCCGGTACCGCTTTCGGTGGTGACGTAGTCGGCGATGTAGACCGGCGACAGGCGGTCGTAGAACGCGTCGCGGGCGTGTAGCGGATGCTTGAAGGCGATGCCGGCCAGCTTGTCGCCGGTGGCGGTGGCGATGACCGTGCCTTGCAGCTTGTAGCGTTCGAGGCAGGCCTCCACCAGGTCCTTGGCCAGGATCAGCAGCAGCGGCTTGCCATCGCGCTCGGTCTGCACCAGCGCGTAGGTCACCTCGTGGTGCATGTTCAGGGCCTGGTTGGACGGGATGGTCCAGGGGGTGGTGGTCCAGATCACCACGAAGCCGTCGCCGGCCGGCAGGGCGGAAAGGCCGAAGGCGGCCGCCAGCTTGGCGTGTTCATGGAAGGCGAAGCCGACGTCGATCGCCGGGTCGCGCTTGTTCTGGTATTCCACTTCCGCTTCCGCCAGCGCGGAGCCGCAGTCGAAGCACCAGTTGACCGGCTTCAGGCCGCGGTAAACATAGCCCTTCTCCAGCAGCGTGCCCAGGGCGCGCAGTTCGTCGGCCTCGTTACCGTAGTTCATGGTCAGGTAAGGGTTGTCCCATTCGCCCAGCACGCCCAGGCGGATGAAGTCCTTCTTCTGGCGTTCGACCTGCTCGTGGGCGTAGGCGCGCGCCTTGCTCAGCACCTCGGCGGTCGGCAGGTTCTTGCCGTGCAGTTTTTCGATCTGGATCTCGATCGGCATGCCGTGGCAATCCCAGCCCGGCACGTAAGGCGCGTCGAAGCCGGACAGGGTACGCGACTTGACGACGATGTCCTTCAGGATCTTGTTGACGGCGTGGCCGATGTGGATGTCGCCGTTGGCGTATGGCGGACCGTCATGCAGCACGAACTTCGGGCGGCCGGCGGAAGCTTTGCGCACGCGTTCGTAGATCTTCTTGTCCTGCCATTGCTTGACCCAGCCCGGCTCGCGCTTGGCCAGGTCGCCGCGCATCGGGAACGGGGTTTCGGTCATATTGACCGGGTATTTGCTCTCAGGCTTTTTTGCTTTGTTGTCAGACATGATAAATACTTTAAGTTTGTGTTTCGGTAGGCGCTTGCGGTTTGTCAGGGCAGCGCCTGAATTCGGTCGGTGACGGAGTTGGCGGCGAAGAACTCGCGCGCCTGGGCGGCATCGCATTCGATGGCCTTGACCAGCGTCGGCAGGTCGATGAACTTTGCTTCGTCGCGCAGTTTTTTCAGGAACTCGACCCGTACCACCTTGCCGTAGCAGTTCTGGGCGAAATCGAAGACATGCACTTCCAGCAGCACGCGGCCGGCGTCTTCCACCGTCGGCCGCACGCCGAGGCTGGCGACGGCGGGCAGCGGATGCTCGCCCAGGCCGTGCACCTGGACGATGAAGATGCCCGCCAGGGCAGGGCGGTGCGGCACGCGCAGGTTCAGGGTCGGGTAGCCGATATTGCGTCCCAGCTTGGCGCCGTGGATCACGTGGCCGGAAATCGCATAAGGATGGCCCAGCAGCGCTTGCGCGTGCGGGAAGTCGCCTTCCGCCAGCGCCGCGCGCACGGCGGACGAGGAGACCCGGGTTTCGCCGTTGCGCACCGTCGGCAGCACTTCGACTTCAAAGCCGTACTGCGTGCCCGCTTCGGCCAGCATGGCCACATTGCCGGCGCGCTTGGCGCCGTAGCAGAAATCGTCGCCCACCATCAGCCATTTCACGTGCAGGCCTTCGACCAGCACTTTCTCGACGAAGCTTTGCGGCGACTGGCCGGCGAAGGCATCGCAGAAGTGCTCGACGATCACGCGGTCCACGCCGTTGTTTTCCAGCGCCTGCAGTTTGTCGCGCAGGTTGGCGATGCGGGGCGGGGCTTTCGACATATCGCCCATCTTGCGGGCGAAGAATTCGCGCGGATGCGGCTCGAAGGTCATCACGGCCGATTCCAGGCCCAGGCGATCGGCGGCCGTGCGCACGCGCGCCAGCAATGCCTGGTGGCCGCGGTGGACACCGTCGAAATTGCCGATCGTCAGGGCGCAGGGCGCGCGCGCCGCTGCGTTGGGAAGTCCGCGAAATACCTTCATGCTGGTTTGTCTGGCGTAAATGCTTGATTATACGTGGTGAAAGTAAAAAAGCGCTGCCTGCGGTTGCAGGCAGCGCTTTTTGGCTCAGCCCGGCTTTGCTTAGACCGGGTTGTTAATGTACAGGGTCCAGTAGCGCGCCAGTTCCGGCTCGCCAGCGGTGCCCTTCACCGATTTCAGGGTGCTGATGGCAGCAGCCTTCTTGCCGGCGATGTACTGCGCCACGCCGTAGTGCAGCTTCATTTCTTCAGGCTTGCGGCCGGTGCCCAGCTTGATCGCTTCTTCCATCAGCTTCAGGCCATCGGCGCCTTTGCCTTCAGCAACCAGGGCATAGCCCAGGTTGGCCAGGCCGTCGGCATCCTTCTCCTTGGTGAAGGCGGCTTCCTGGGCGGCGGCGTTCTTCTGCAGGTCGGCCTGGGTCTTCAGGGCCAGATCCTTCAGGCGCTGGTGACGGCCGGCGTCGGCGCCGGTGCCCAGGGCACCTTTCTTGTAGCCTTCGTCGACGATCTTGATGGCTTCCGCCGGATTGCCGGCTTGCAGGGCCAGCTGACCCATTTCCATGAATTCGGATGGCTTGGTGATCTGCTTCAAGGCCAGCTTGAGGCGCATCACGTCCAGGTTCAGGGACGAAGAGAAGCCTGGCTTGCCGATGACGCGGTTCAGCAGGTCGGCCCAGTAGGATGCCTTCGGATAAGCGGCAGCCAGTTTTTCCAGGGTCTGCACATAGCCGACCTTGTCGTTCTGCTTCAGCTGGATATTGGCCAGCATCTGCAGATTGCCTTCGGACTTGGCGCCTTGCAGTTCCTTGGCCGCTTCATTCAGCTTGCCGCTCTGGTAGTAAGTCTGGATCAGTTGTTCCTTCATCGCGCTGTTGTTAGGATTATCCTTCAACACTTTCTGGATGTAGGTGATGGCTTTCGGGTAGTCGCGGGCGCGCAGGTAGATGCTGGCCAGCGCTTCCGTGATCTTTGGTGCCTGGGCCGGGGTCAGCTTCGGCGACGCCAGCACTTGTTCGAAGGCGCGGGCTGCGGTGTCGTTTTCGCCGGCGGCGGTCGCGGCGGAACCGCGGGTGTATTCAATCTGGAATTTTTCCAGTTCGGACTTGCCGGATACTGCGTCTGCCTCTTTCAGTTTCGCCAGGGCTTCCTTGTACTTGCCGGACGAGGCCAGCTTCTGTGCTTCCTGCAGTGGCTTGCCCACTTCAGCGCGCACGGTATCGGCATAAGCGATGGACGACAGGCCCACCATTGGAACGGCTGCATTGAAACCGATAGCGGCCATTACCAGGCCGAGATGTGCGAGACGAAACTTAATCATGGGGTGATTTTCTTTCTTCAAAATGCGAAATAGGCAGGATAACCTGCCTATTTGGGAAAATAAAGGGTGTGTTGGCCCAATTATTTACTGGAACTGCTCGTTGCCGACCAGACCAATCTTGGTGACGCCGAGACGCTGTGCCGAAGCCATGACGCCTGCCACGGCACTGTAGCTCACCAGCTTGTTGGGACGCAGGTGCACTTCAGGCTGGTTAGCCTGGGCTGCTACCGCGACCAGCTTGTTCTCCAGGGCGGCGCGGTCGGGAACGACCACGTTGTCCCACAGGATGGTGCCGTCGAAGTCAACGTCAATGGTGACGACCACAGGTTCCGTCGTTGGCGGTGGCGGGGTGCCGACCGGCATGTTCAGGTTGACCGAGTGGTTGGCCTTTGGAATGGTAATGATCAGCAGAATAATCAGAACCAGCATGACGTCGATCATCGGCGTCATGTTCATTTCCATCATTGGTTCCGCGTCGCCGCTGGAGCTGCCTACGCTCATACTCATGAATTGTTTCCTTTTCAGAAGGCCGCCCCCGCTATGGCCAGGGGCGGCTTGTTCTTACATCTTATCAGGTGGTTCGGTGATGAAACCGACCTTCTGGATGCCAGCGCGCTGGGTGGTGTAGATCACACGGCCAATCGATTCATATTTCGCGTCTTTATCGCCGCGGACATGAACTTCAGGCTGAGGCACCTTCACCGCTTCCTCTTTCAGAAAATCGAACAGCTCATTCGCGTCGCGCATTTTCTTCTGGTTCCAGTAGATGTCGCCATCCTTGTTAACAACGATGTTGACGTTCTCTGGCTTGGTCTGGATTGCCTGGTTGATCTCTTCCGGCAGGTTGATCTTCTGCAGTTTGAGAACGACCGGGCTCGTGATCAGGAAGATGATCAGCAGAACCAGCATGATGTCCACGAGCGGAGTCGTGTTGATCTCACTGTTAAGCTGCTCTTCTCCGCCGGTATCGGAGCCTACGGACATCGACATGGTATTAACCTACTTTTTTCGACGAAGCAGCAGCGTTCGAAGTGGACATGGCGCCGGAGATCAGCACGGAGTGCACGTCAGCCGAGAAGGAACGTACGTCTTCCATTGCGGTCTTGTTACGACGCAGCAGCCAGTTGTAACCCAGAACGGCAGGCACCGCCACCAGCAGACCGAAGGCGGTCATGATCAGCGCTTCACCCACTGGACCTGCAACTTTGTCGATCGACGCGTTACCGGTCATACCGATGTTGGTCAGCGCGCCGTAAATACCCCACACGGTACCGAACAGGCCGATGAACGGAGCGGTCGAACCAACGGTTGCCAGGAAGGACAGGCCGTCGGACAGACGGGACTGCACTTTGTCCACAGCGCGCTGGATGGACATGGTGACCCAGGTCGACAGGTCGATTTGTTCCAGCAGGGCGCCGTCGTGGTGGGCGGTTGCCTTGGTGCCGGATTCAGCGATGAAGCGGAATGGGGAACCTTCGGTCAGGGTCGCGGTACCGGCAGCGATCGAGGACGCTTTCCAGAACTTGGCAGCGGTTTCTTTCTGCTGCTTGAAGATCTTCTGCTGGTCGATGATCTTGGTCACGATGATGTACCAGGAGCCGATCGACATGATCGACAGGATGATCAGGGTAGCGCGGGCAACGAAGCCGGCTTCCCACACAGCGGAGATACCGAATGGGTTTTCGACTTCTTCTTTAGCGGCTGGAGCGGCAGGAGCAGCAGGGGCGGCTGCTTCGGCTGCTGGAGCTGCTGCCGCGTCGGCTGCTGGCGCTGCAGGTGCGTCAGCGGCTGGAGCCGAAGCGGCTGCCGAGGCAGGAGCGTCAGCCATTGCTGGCGCGCTTACCAGGGCGGTAGCTGCGGTCACCGAGAACAGCACAGCGGCCAGTACAGCGGACAAACGGGTATTCTTAAACATGCTTCCTCCAAATTTGAAAAATAATCAGTTCGCTGGCTTAAACGACAACGGACTTACTTAGTTGCGAGACGGTGCTTTGTCTCAGGTTTATTCCAGCGTCCAGACGTATTGCATCTGTTGCCAGGTTTCTTGTGGATGGCCATCCACGGTGGCTGGCTTGAATTTGCACTTGGAGATGCCGTTGACGGCCGCCTTGTCCAAATCACGGAAACCACTCGATTTCACTACTTTCGAATCGCCCACACGGCCGTCCGCACTGATCAGGAACGACAGGGTCACCGTACCGGTTTCTTCGTTACGCAGCGAGGATTTCGGCCATTCTGGCTTGGCGCAGGTGCCGAAATCCACTACGGCAGGAGTACGGACGCCAGTCGCCGGAGGGGCTGGTGGTGCCGGTTGTGCCGGAGGGGCTGGACGAATGTCGGTGGTTGCCGGCTTCTGGCTGGTCGCGTTGGCGATCACGTTCTGCGCAGGGGGCGGCTGTTGCACGTTCACTTCAACCGGAGGAATGAATGGCGGTGGTGGTGCCTTCATCTCTGGCGGAGGTGGGGGTGGTGGCAGTTCTTTTGGCGGAGGCGGGGCGACCTCCTCGATGATCTTGGTCTCCACCGGTTCGATCATCTTGCTAATCATTTTCTTGCCCAGGCCGGATACGATGCCGTAACCAGCGATAAGGTGCAGGACTACGACGAACACGATGCCCGTATAGTTCTTCTTCCCGGCAATTTTCTCGTTATCACTGAAATTCATGCCTGCTTTCTCCAATACCAACTCTTGTGTTGCTACTTTAAACCCCCAAAATGGCGACAAAAAAGCTACAGCCGCATCCGGGACGTCGGCGAATTATACATACGAATTTTGGATTTTTGCATAGATTTTTGCCCGCAAAACCGTTTAAATTTCATGCCCTTAGCCCCATATTAGCAGGCCGTCCACCCGCTTTCCCGAAGTGGTCTGGTAGAAAAAGCAAGAGAAAGTTGCCCCATTTTTCGCTCCTGCGATTGATCTTCATCAAATTTTGATGAGGACGAAAGAATGCTCGACCGCAGTGGCCGCCCGGCTAAGGAAATTTGGTGAAGTGCGTGGCTTCGACGTAACTCTGTCAAAAGCGCCGGTCAAATCACCCGGTTGCGCTTTTCGCGCTTGCACTCGATGGTGCTGACCACCTGGCCGTCCGGCGAGACCGTATCCAGGTGGACGTCGAACCCCCACAGGCGGGCCACGTGTTTCAAGACTTCATTGGCCTGCTGGTTCAGGGGGCGGCGGTTGTACTGCGTGTGGCGCAGTGTCAGGGCGCGGTCGTCGCGGGTGTTGACGGACCACACCTGTATATTAGGTTCGCGGTTGCCCAGGTTGTACTGGTCGGCCAGCATTTGCCGCACATAGCGGTAGCCCAGCCCATCATGGATGGCCGACACGGCGAGCTTGTCGTTCTTGTCGTCGTCCAGCACGGCAAAGAAGTGGAATTCGCGGATCAGGCGCGGCGAAAGATATTGGGCAATGAAACTTTCGTCTTTGAAATTTCGCATCGCAAACTCGAGCGTCTTCTTCCAGTCGCTGCCGGCGATGTCGGGGAACCATTCGCGGTCTTCCTCGCTGGGGTTCTCGCAGATGCGGCGGATGTCCGACATCATGGCAAAACCCAGGGCATAGGGATTGATCCCATTATAGTAAGGGCTGTGCACGGGCGGCTGGTACACCACATTGGTATGGCTCTTGAGGAACTCCATCATGAAGCCGTCGCCCACCACGCCTTCCTCGTATAGCTGGTTGAGGATGGTGTAGTGCCAGAAGGTGGCCCAGCCTTCATTCATCACCTGGGTCTGGCGCTGCGGATAGAAGTACTGGCTGATCTTGCGCACGATGCGCACGATCTCGCGCTGCCAGGGTTCCAGCAGCGGCGCATACTTCTCGATGAAGTAGAGCAGGTTCTCCTCCGGCTCGGCCGGAAAACGCGGGGCCGGCTTGTCGACCGCTTCCTCTTCGCGGCGCGGAACCGTGCGCCACAATTCGTTGATCTGTGATTGTAAATACGCCTCGCGTTCCTTCTGTTTCAACTGCTCTTGCGCCAGCGACAGCTTGGCCGGCCGCTTGTAGCGGTCGACGCCGTAGTTCTGGATCGCATGGCAGGAGTCGAGCAGCAATTCGACCGCATCGATGCCATGCCGCTGTTCGCATTCAGTAATGTAATTTTTAGCGAACAGCATATAGTCGATGATGGCGTCGGCATCGGTCCAGGTCTTGAACAGGTAATTACCCTTGAAGAAAGAGTTGTGCCCGTAAGCAGCATGGGCAATCACCAGTGCCTGCATGGTCAGGCTGTTCTCTTCCATTAAATAGGCGATGCAGGGATTGGAGTTGATGACGATCTCGTAGGCCAAGCCCATCTGCCCGCGCTTGTAGCCCTTCTCGGTGGCCAGGAAATGCTTGCCGAAGGACCAGTGCGCATAGGACACCGGCATGCCCACCGAGGTGTAGGCATCCATCATCTGCTCGGCAGTAATGATTTCCAGCTGGTTGGGATAGGTATCGAGCCCGAAATGCCGCGCCACGCGGCGGATTTCCTCGTGCGCCTGCTCGATCAGTTCAAACGTCCATTCGGATTGCTCCGGCAGGGCCCTTGGATGCGGCGGGCGTTTGGTCATCTGGTTCATTTTGGCTGCTTCTTGAACAGTTCGCGGAACACCGGATAGATGTCGGCCGGCGTGACGATCTTTTGCATGGCGAAGTGCTGATGGTATTCCGGCACCTGGGCGTATTGCTCCCACAGGTTTTGCGGCGGGCCATCGGTGATCTCGACATAGGTGTAATACTGGACCTTGGGCATGATGGTATTGACCAGCAGCTGCCGGCACAGCACGGAATCGTTGTCCCAGTTGTCGCCGTCGGAGGCCTGCGCCACATAGGCGTTCCAGCTGCCGCCGCCAAAGCGCTCGTCGATGATCTTGTTCAGCAGGTGCAGGGCGGACGAGACCACGGTGCCGCCCGACTCGCGCGAGTGGAAGAATTCGTTTTCGTCCACTTCCGACGCCGCCGTATGGTGGCGGATGAACACCACCTCGATCTTGTCGTAGACCCGCTTGAGAAAGAGGTAGAGCAGGATGAAGAAGCGCTTGGCGGTATCCTTGCGCTGCTCGTCCATGGAGCCCGACACGTCCATGAGGCAGAACATGACGGCCTGGGTCATCGGCTTGGGCACCTTGATGCGGTTGGCGTAGCGCAGGTCGAAGGGATCGATGAAGGGGATGGCCAGCAGGCGCGTATGCAAGTGGTGCACCAGCTTCTTCAGTTCGATCACGCGCGGGTCGTCCAGCGGAGCGCCGGCCACCAGCAATTCCTCCAGCTCGCGCTCGGCCTCGTTCAGGCGCTTGCGCGACGAGCCGCCCACGGCGATGCGCCGGCCCAGGGCGCCGCGCAAAGAGCGCAGCACGTGGATATTGGACGGCGTGCCCGACACCGTGTAGCCGGCGCGCTGCGGCTTGAATTCCGTGGTCGCCGTCAGCTGGGTCTTGATCATGTGCGGCAGTTCCAAGTCTTCGAAGAAATAGTTCATGAATTCTTCGCGCGACAGCTCGAAGATGAAATCATCTTCGCTGGTCTGGTCGCTGTTGCCGGCCTTGCCGCGGCCGCTGCCGCCGCCGCCCTTGGGGCGATTGATCAAGTCGCCCTTCTGGTATTCCTGGTTGCCGGGATTGACCACTTCCCACACCCCGCCATGGGAGTGGCCGAACGAGGGCTCGTTCACGTCCTTGACGGGAATGGAGACTTTTTCGCCATTCTCGATGTCGGTGATCGAGCGCCCCTTGATGGCGCGCCCGACCGCATCCTTGATCTGGCCTTTGTAACGCCGCAAAAATCGTTCGCGGTTGACCGCGGACTTGTTCTTGCCCTGCAAACGTCGGTCGATGAGGTAAGTCATGTGCCTCCTGCCTGCTTGATTGGCGCGTCCTGATTATCCACTGTTTACATCAGGACGACTTCCTCACGCGCAGATACCATTCGCACAGCAGCCGGACCTGCTTGGCCGTGTAGCCCTTTTCCACCATGCGCGCCACGAAGTCGGCGTGCTTGTTGGCATCCTCGGCGCTGGCCTTGGCATTGAAGGAGATCACCGGCAGCAGTTCCTCGGTATTGGAGAACATTTTCTTCTCGATCACCGTGCGGAACTTCTCGTAACTGGTCCAGGCCGGGTTCTTGCCGCCGTTGTTGGCACGCGCGCGCAGGCCGAAGTTGACGATCTCGTTGCGGAAGTCTTTCGGGTTCGAAATCCCGGCCGGCTTCTCGATCTTTTCCAGTTCGTTGTTCAGCGATTCGCGGTCGAAGCTTTCGCCGGTGTCCGGGTCGCGGTATTCCTGGTCCTGGATCCAGAAGTCGGCAAAGGTGACGTAGCGGTCGAAGATGTTCTGGCCGTATTCGGAGTAGCTCTCCAGGTAGGCGGTCTGGATTTCCTTGCCGATGAATTCGACGTAGCGCTGGGCCAGGTGCTCTTTGATATAGGAGAAGTACTTCTGCTCGGTCTCCGGCGGGAACTGTTCGCGCTCGACCTGCTGTTCCAGCACGTACAGCAGGTGCACCGGATTGGCCGCCACCTCGGTCGAGTCGAAGTTGAACACCTTGGACAGGATCTTGAAGGCGAAGCGCGTCGACAGGCCGTTCATGCCCTCGTCGACGCCGGCATAGTCGACGTACTCATGGATGGACTTGGCTTTCGGGTCGGTATCCTTGAGGTTTTCGCCGTCGTACACCAGCATCTTGCTGAAAATGCTCGAATTTTCCGGCTCTTTCAGGCGCGACAGGATGGCGAACTGCGACATCATGCGCAGCGTGCCGGGGGCGCAGGGCGCCTTGTCGAGCGAGGAATTGTGCAGCAGCTTTTCGTAAATCTTGATTTCGTCGGCGACGCGCAGGCAGTACGGCACCTTCACTATATAGATACGGTCGAGGAACGCCTCGTTGTTGCGGTTGTTCTTGAAGCTCTTCCATTCGGACTCGTTCGAGTGCGCCAGGATGATGCCCTCGAAGGGGATGGCGCCGAAGCCTTCCGTGCCCTTGTAGTTGCCTTCCTGGGTCGCGGTCAGCAGCGGGTGCAGCACCTTGATCGGCGCCTTGAACATTTCCACGAATTCCATCAGGCCCTGGTTGGCCAGGCACAGGCCGCCGGAATAGCTGTAGGCGTCCGGATCGTCCTGGGCATAGTCTTCCAGCTTGCGGATATCGACCTTGCCGACCAGGGAGGAGATGTCCTGGTTGTTCTCATCGCCCGGCTCGGTCTTGGAAATGGCGGTCTGCTTGAGCACGGAAGGATAGCGCTTGACCACGCGGAACTGGTTGATATCGCCATTGAACTCATGCAGGCGCTTGACCGCCCACGGCGAGGGGATGTTGCGCAGGTAGCGGCGCGGGATGCCGTAATCTTCTTCCAGGATGGTGCCGTCCTCCACCTCGCTGAACAGGCCGAGCGGGGATTCATTCACCGGCGAGCCTTTCAGGCAGTAGAAAGGCACTTCCTCCATCAGGGTCTTGAGCTTTTCCGCGATCGAGGACTTGCCGCCGCCGACCGGGCCCAGCAGGTAGAGGATCTGCTTGCGCTCTTCCAGCCCTTGCGCCGCATGGCGGAAATAGGCCACCACTTGCTCGATCACGTCTTCCATGCCGTAGAACTCGCGGAAGGCGGGGTAGATCTTGATGACCTTGTTGGCGAAAATGCGGGACAGGCGCGTATCGTTGCGCGTATCGACCAGGGTGGGTTCGCCAATCGCAGCCAGCATACGTTCCGCCGCCGAAGCGTAGGTCAGGCGGTCCTTTTTGCAGAGCGCGAGATATTCGGAGAGGGACATTTCCTCTTCCTTGGTGCGCTCATAGCGTGCTGCGTAGTTGTCAAAAATGGTCATGTGAATGTCCTTTAATGAAAAATCTACTCGTCACATGGTCGGCAGTCGAAGCTGGGGCTGCAGGCCTGCTCAATGCTTTGCCAGCTTGCCAGAGGTGCCAGGGATTGCCCGAGGCTCGGAGCTGGATCATTATTAGCCGGCGGGGGGATGGTTGCCGGGCTCGAAACGCATCTTACGTTGATGAAATTTATTATTGCTCTATTGGATCTAGAAGTAAAGCCGGTGCTTGATCCCCTCGCATATGGCACCACAGTAGCACGGCTTGCCCGACTCTGCAGCACAGTAATTGCAGTAAGATGCGAAACCATGTCCACCGCGGAAGAGAACAAAAAATGACCACCCAAATGCGCTCCATCGTGCAAAACATGCCGAAGGCGGAATTGCATATCCATATCGAAGGCTCGCTCGAACCGGAACTGATTTTCGCGCTGGCCCGGCGCAACGGCGTCAAGCTGGCCTACGGTTCGGTGGACGCACTGCGCGCCGCCTATGCCTTCACCAATCTGCAGTCCTTCCTCGACATCTACTACGCCGGCGCCAGCGTTCTATTGAAAGAGCAGGACTTTTACGACATGACCATGGCCTACCTGCAGCGCGCCAAGGCCGACCACGTGCGCCACGCCGAAATCTTCTTCGACCCGCAGACCCACACGGTACGCGGCGTGCCGATGGCCGATGTCATTAATGGTATCCATCGCGCCTGCGCTGAAGGGCCGATCAGCGCGACGCTGATCCTGTGCTTCCTGCGCCACCTGAGCGAAGAGGATGCCCTCGCCACGCTGGACGCGGCGCTGCCTTTCCGCGACAAGTTCATCGGCGTCGGCCTCGATTCCTCCGAAGTGGGCCATCCGCCGGAAAAATTCGCCCGCGTCTTCGCCCGCGCGCGCGAGCTGGGCCTGCACCTGGTCGCGCACGCCGGCGAAGAGGGGCCGCCGGCCTATGTCGAAACGGCGGTCGACCTGCTCAAGGTGGAGCGCATCGACCATGGCGTGCGCTGCCTGGAGGATCCGGCGCTGGTGCGCCGCCTGGCCGCGCTGCGCATGCCGCTCACCGTCTGCCCGCTGTCGAACACCAAGCTGCGCGTGTTCGACCGGATGCAGGACCACAACCTGCTGGACCTGCTCGACGCCGGCCTGCTGGCCATGGTCAACTCGGACGACCCGGCCTACTTCGGCGGCTATCTGAACGACAACTTCATCGCCGTCTTCGACGCGCTGCCGCTCGGCCTGGCGCACGCCCACCAGCTGGCGCGCAACAGCTTCGAGGCGGCCTTCCTGCCGGCGCAGGAAAAGCAGAAGTTCCTCGATGAAGTGGACACTTATTTTTCGGCTTTTAACGTGGTCTGACGCATGTTTCGACAAGCTCTGCGGATGACGGCGCGCGACTGGCGCGCCGGGCAGTTGCGCTTCCTGCTGGTGGCGCTGGTGGTGGCGGTGGCGGCGCTGTCGGCCGCCGGCTTC
Organism: Pseudoduganella violaceinigra DSM 15887; assembly: GCF_000425385.1. Taxonomy (GTDB): domain Bacteria; phylum Pseudomonadota; class Gammaproteobacteria; order Burkholderiales; family Burkholderiaceae_D; genus Rugamonas; species Rugamonas violaceinigra. The sequence continues at coordinate 241,396 of NZ_AUDI01000012.1, forward strand.
TTTATCGATCGCCTGCGCAGCGGGCTGAATCGCGATGCGCACCAGCTGCTCGGGGCCGACCTGGTGGTGGTGGCCGACAATCCGGTGCCGGCCGCCTGGCGCGAAGAAGCGCAGCGGCGCGGCCTGCAGGTGGCCGATACCCTGGCCTTTCCCAGCATGGCCCAGGCGGGCGAGGGCGAGGCCGCCCGCTCCGTGCTGGTCACGCTGAAGGCGGTCAGCCCGGGCTATCCGCTGCGCGGGCGCGTCAAGGTCAATACCGATCTCGCGCAAGCCAATGACAGCATCGGCCGCCCGGCGCCCGCCGCGCCGGAACCCGGCACGGTCTGGATCGACCCGGCGCTGGCCGGCGCGCTGGAAGTCGCCGTCGGCGGCACGTTGCAGCTGGGCGACAAGCAATTTCGCGTGACCCAGCTGATTGCCGCCGAACCGGACCGCGGCGGCGGCTTTATCAATTTCGCCCCGCGCGTCTTCCTCGCGCTGTCCGACATGCCGGCCACCAAGCTGGTGCAGGAAGGTTCGCGCGTCGGCTACCGGATGCTGCTGGCCGGACCTGGCGCCAGTTCCAGTCCCGCGCAGGAATACGGCAACTGGCTGAAGGCGGTGATCCAGAAGGACAATGTGCGCGGCGTGCGCATCGAATCGCTGGAAGAAGGGCGGCCGGAAATGAGCGCCACGCTGGACCGCGCCGACCGCTTCCTGTCGCTGGTCGGCCTGCTGTCGGCCATGCTGGCCGCCGTGGCGGTGGCGATGGCGGCGCGCCGCTTCATGCAGCGCCACCTCGACGCCTGCGCCATGCTGCGCTGTCTGGGGCTGACCCAGAACCAGGTGACGGCGCTCTACCTGATTGAATTCCTGCTGGTCGGGCTGGCGGGCAGCGCGCTCGGCGTGCTGGTCGGTTTCGGCGCGCACTATGTGCTGCTGCAGCTGCTGGGAAGCCTGGTCGGCGCCGATATTCCGGCGCCGACCCTGTTGCCGGCGCTGCAAGGCCTGGCCACCGGCATGCTGCTGCTGACCGGCTTCGCGCTGCCGCCCATCCTGCAACTGCGCAACGTACCGCATAACCGCGTCATCCGCCGCGAGGCTGCCGCCCCCAAGCCCGCCGCGCTGGCGACTTACGGCCTGGGTATTGGTGCCTTTGGCGCACTGCTGCTGTGGCAATCGAACGACATCAAGCTGGCCGGCATGACCGGCGGCGGCTTCCTGCTTGGCTTCGGCGTATTTGCCCTGGTGGGCTGGCTGGGCCTGCTGGCGCTGCGCCCGCTGCGCAATGCCGTCGCGCACCAGTCCTGGCGCTTTGCCGTCAATTCGCTGCGCCGCCGTCCCGGCGCCACCGTGGTGCAGGTGGTATCGCTCTCGCTGGGCCTGATGGCGCTGCTGCTCCTGACCGTGGTGCGCGGCGACCTGATGGCGGCGTGGCGCAATACCTTGCCGCCGGACGCGCCCAACCGCTTCATCATCAATATCCAGCCGGACCAGAAAGACGCCATCGCCGCCCGCCTGCGGGAAGCGGGCGTCGGCGACGCGCCGATGTTCCCGATGATCCGCGGCCGCCTGGTGGCGGTGAACGGCAAGGCCATCACCAGCCAGACCTACACCGAGGAACGCGCGCGCGGCCTGGCCGAGCGTGAATTCAACCTGTCCACGATGACCGGGCTGCCGGCGCAGAACCGGGTCACGGCCGGCACCTGGGCGATGGACGGCACGGCGCCGGAAGCCTCGGTGGAAGAGGGCCTGGCCAAGACGCTGGGCCTGAAGCTGGGCGACACGATGCGCTTCGAGATCGCCGGCTCGCCCGTGGAGGCAAGAATTACCAGCCTGCGCAAGCTGGAATGGGGCTCGATGCGCGTGAACTTCTTCGTCATCATCAACCCGGCGTCGATGGCGGATACCCCGCAAACCTGGATCACCGCCTTCCACCTGCCGCCGCGCGCGGCCGCCGCCGGCACGGCCCTGTCGCGGGAATTCCCCAACCTGACCATGGTCGACGTCGGCGGCGTGCTGCGCCAGGTGCAGTCGGTGCTGGACCAGGTGATCCAGGCGGTGGAATTCCTGTTTGCCTTCACCTTATTGTCCGGCGTGCTGGTGCTGTACGCCGCCTTGATGGGATCCCAGGACGAACGCCGGCGCGAAGCGGGCCTGCTGCGCGCCCTGGGGGCGACGCGGCGCCAGCTCTCGCAAGCGCAGATGATGGAATTCATGCTGGTGGGCGGCCTGGGAGGCCTGTTGGCCGCCACCGGCGCCGGCCTGATGGGATGGGGACTGGCCACCTACCAGTTCAAATTCGCCTGGACCTTCAGCCCATGGGTCTGGCTGGCAGGCTTGCTGGCCGGCGCCGCCTGCGCCGTGATCGGCGGCTGGCTTGGCCTGCGCAATGTGCTGAACCACCCGCCGCTGCAAACACTGCGCGAGGCTTGACAGGAGAAAGCCGGGGGCAGCTCTGGCTTTGACCCCGGCTTTTATGCGGCTAGGGGCGGGGTGTGCTGGCGCAGGAATTCCGCGTATGGGGTGGGCTGGATATCGAGCAGGGCCGGATCGACTTCGAACAGGGCCCAGTAATAGGTTTCCAGCCCTTTGCACACCTGCGGCTCCTTGCAGTAGCGGTGCCAGTGCTGGCCCACTTCGTCGGAATACATGCCGTCCGGCGGGAAGAACGGCAGCACGCGCTTTTCTTCCAGTGCCAGCACCAGGGAGTTCGGAGCGCCGCTGTCGCGCGCCATTTCCACCTGCGATTCGTAGCCGCGCGCCGTCTCCACCACCATTAGCTGCGCCGAACCGTCGGCCTTGAAGAACAGGATGCCGCTCGGGCTGGGGAAGAGGTAGTGTTCGACGAAGCCATGTTCCCGGTACAGCTGCTCCACCAGCTTGGCCAGCGCGTTGCAGCGCAGGAAGCTGAATTCATGCAGCACCAGCATGTCCAGCAGCGTTTCCGACTGCTCCTGCAGGAAGGCTTTCTGCAGGGACGCCACTTCCTCTTCCAGCCGGTCCAGCGCGTCGTCGGCGCTTTTCTTGATATAGCGGTCGATCAGGCCGCGGTTGAAGGCGTCCACCGCGATCTTTTCGTCGGCCTGGCCGGTAAACAAGATCTTTTTGCAGGGCAGGTGCTGGATCGCCTGGCAGAACGCCACGCCGTTCATCTGCGGCATTGAATAATCGACCACCAGCACGGAGGGAATGGAAAAGCGCTGGCGCTGGCCGGAAATCCGGTAGATACGCTCCAGGTCCACCGCCACATTGCGCTGTTCCGCCGACTGGTTCGGGTTGTCGAAGTCCACCTGCAGCGGCAGTTCGCTGCTGCAGGCATTGGCTTTGAACCATTCCAGCGCCTGTAGCGGGTCGTGGAAGCACACGCTGGCCTGCATCGGGTCGAGCTGGAATACCAGGCTATGGAGGAAGGTATCGCTGTCGTCCACCAGGACGGTCATGGTTGGGTGGGCGTAAACGGGCAGTTTCATGTTTGACGACTGGCTTCTAAGGGAAATTCAAGCACAAAGATAGCATATGCGTGCTCGCGCGAGACACAATGGAGCCGTGCCTCCCACGCTTGCATCACCTGGCGGCACAATGCCAGGCCGATACCGGCGCCATTATGCTCTGGATATGCAAAGAAACGTTGGAAAATTAACGGCAGGTGGTGCCGGGCGATACCGCAGCCGGTATCGATTACCAGGACGCGCGGAGTGGGCCGCTCGCCGTCGATCACGACCCTGACCCGGCCCTTGCCGGCGCGCTGCACGGCCTGCATGGCGTTGCGCAGGAGGTTCAGCAGCAGCATGATGGCCAGTTCGCTCTGTCCGCCGAAACGGAAATCGCTACGCACTTGCAGCGCCACCAGCTGGCGCTGGGCCTCGCCGGTGAAAGGGTAGCGGCGCAGCGCCGATTCGACCGTATCGAGCATGGAGACGGTTTCGTGCGGATCGAGCTTCTGCCGTACCGCCTGGGCGCTAAGCAGGAACAGGTCGATCATATGGTTCATATGGCGGACTTCGTACTGCATGCGGCCCAGCGCCTGGCGCATCGCCGGGTTGTCCTGCCCGGCGCGCTGCTGCATGCGCGACAGGCCGCGCACATTGGCATCCAGGCTGGCCAGCGGGGTGCGCATTTCGTGCGCCACCGCGCCCAGGCCTTCGCCCAGGCCGTCCAGTTTCTCCTCCTCCAGCGCCTTGCGGCTTTGCGAGAACACCCACATCCAGCCGACCAGGAACAGCTGCACCGGCAGCAGCTGCAGTACCGCCACGGAGCGCAGGCTCTCGCCGGCGCCCAGCGCCATGGCCAGCAGCACGGCGGCGGCGATGCCGGCCGCCCCCGCGCGCAGCGCCAGGCGGGCATCGAAGTGGAACAGCGCCACCAGCATCACCAGCATCACCTGCGCCCAGGCGATGTTGGCATGGTTCATCAGGAACATGAAGCTGCAGAAGAAGGGCAGCTCATACGTCACCAGCAGCTGGGTGTAGCGCTCGCGCTGGCGCGGCGGCAGGCGGCGCGCCAGCAGCCCGCCAAAGGCGAGCGCCGTGCCGACCGCGCGCGCCACCACGCTTTCATAGGGCTGGGGGAAGATCCAGGCGAAAAAAGCGTAATACAGGGGAAAGCAGGTGATCCCCAGCCAGCTCAGGGCGGCCAAGCGCAGGTCGGCGATTTCCTCGGCGCTGCGGGCGTGCAGCCGGGTACGGATCAGGCGTCGAATCATCCGGCCATGATGGCGGCTCGTGCGCTCTTTTTGTGCAGAATCCGCACGAAGCTTGATCCACATCAATACGTCCATGCGCTATCATTGGGAGATGAATGATGAAGCACGCACCCTTTACGAAGTCATCGGCGGCGAAACCACGCTGCGCGAGATGGTTGACCGTTTTTACGACCTGATGGAGCTGGAGCCGGAATTTGCCGGCATCCGCGCCATGCACCCGCCCAGCACCGAAGGCTCGCGCGACAAGCTGTTCTGGTTCCTGAGCGGCTGGATGGGCGGCCCCGACCTGTTCATCGAGCGTTTCGGCCACCCGCGCCTGCGCGCGCGCCACCTGCCTTTTGCCGTCGGTTCCAGTGAGCGCGACCAGTGGCTGCGCTGCATGGCGTGGGCCATGCAGGACGTGGGCATCGCCGAGGACTTGCGCCTGCGGCTGATGGAATCCTTCTACCAGACCGCCGACTGGATGCGGAACAAGGCCGATTGATGGAACTGGCTATCCTGCTGGCGCTGGGCGCCGTCATTATCGTGTTGCAGATTGTGTCGCTGATGCGCGGCCGCGGCGGCGATGTGGCCGACCAGCTGGACCGGGTGGAGCGCGAAGTGCGCCTGCAGTTGCAGTCCACCGCGCAGGCGCAGCGCCAGGAAATGGGCCATATGCTGTCGCAATCGCATACCGCCACCGTGCAGCAGCTGGAAACCATGCGCCGCCAGATCGAAGTGTTGACCGAGTCGAACGCGCGCCGCTTGCTGGAAGTGCGCGTCGCACTGGAAACCAAGATGCGCGAGCTGCAGGCCGATAACGGCGCGAAGCTGGAGGAAATGCGCAGGACAGTCGACGAAAAGCTGCACGAGACATTGGAGACCCGCCTGAGCGAGTCCTTCCGCCAGGTTTCCGAGCGTTTGGAGCGCGTGCACCAGGGCCTTGGAGAAATGCAGCAGCTGGCGCTGGGCGTGGGCGACCTGAAGCGCGTGCTGACCAATGTGAAGACGCGCGGCACCTGGGGCGAAGTACAGCTGGAAATGCTGCTCGAGCAAATCCTCACGCCGGACCAGTACGCGAAGAACGTCGAGACCGTGCCGGGCACCAATGCCCGCGTCGAATTCGCCCTCAAGCTGCCGGGCCAGAAAGAGGATGGGGCGCCGGTGTGGATGCCGATCGACGCCAAGTTCCCGAAAGAGCAGTACGAGCGCCTGCTGGAAGCGGCCGACCGCGCCGATGCGGATGGCGTGGCCGCCGCCGGCCGCGAGCTGGAACGCGCTGTGCGCGGCGAAGCCAAAACCATCGCGGAAAAATACGTCTCGCCGCCGCTGACCACGGACTTTGCCATCCTGTTCCTGCCGACCGAAGGCCTGTATGCGGAAGTGATGCGCCGGCCTGGCCTGGCCGACGAATTGCAGCGCGTGAACCGCGTCAGCATCGCCGGACCGTCCACGCTGACGGCGCTGCTGAACAGCCTGCAAATGGGCTTCCGCACGCTGGCGCTGGAAAAACGCTCGTCGGAAGTGTGGCAGGTGCTGGGGGCAGTGAAGACCGAATTTGCCAAATTCGGCGACGTGCTCGCCGCCACCAAGACCACGCTGGAACGCGCCGCCCGCAACATCGAAAGCGCCGAAGTGCGCAGCCGCCAGATGGCGCGCAAATTGAAGTCTGTTGAAGCGCTACCGTCCGAGGCTGCGTTGATGCTTCTTGGGGAAGCCGAAGGCGAGAGCGAGGCGTGACATTACCGGCCGCCTATGATTTCGTAGGCGGGATCCCAGGTCGATATGCTGTTGTCGTCAAGCTTGATATCGCCTGAGGAAAAGGTGAAGTTCGCGTAAAGCAGCTTCCAGTCGATGGGCTTTGTTAAAAGGAGATGATAGCCCTCCTTGTCAACGAACCAGCCGTCGCCCTGGGGGGCGTTGCCGTGTTCAAGCAGCAGTTCTGCCACGGCGTCGAAGCTTTTCCTGGAGCGATCGACCAGGCGCGTCATCAGATCAGTCCTTCGAACAGAATCACATCGACCAGCTCGCCTTCCGCGACATTGCCTTGCTCGTCGTGCAGCACCACCATGCAGTTCGCTTCCGACATGGAGCGCAGGATGCCGGAGCCTTGCGCGCCGGTGGTGCGCACCTCGCGGCTGCCGTCCAGCGCGGTGGAGATGATGCCGCGCTGGTATTCGGTGCGGCCGGGCTTTTTGCGGATCGCTTGCGCCGAACGCACGCGCAGCAGCTGGTCGCCGGGCGAATCGGCGCCCATCATGCGCAGCAGCGCATGGCGGGCGAAGAAGTAAAAGGTGACCATCACCGCCACCGGGTTGCCCGGCAGGCCGAACAGATAGGCGCTGTGGCCGTTGGAGCGGATCCGGCCAAAGGCCATCGGGCGCCCCGGGCGCATGCCGATTTTCCAGAAGTGCACGTCGCCCAGCGTGGCCATGACCTGCTTGGTGTAGTCCGCGGCGCCGACTGAGACGCCGCCGGACGTGATCACCGCATCCGCGCATTCGCAGGCGGTGCGCAGCGCTTCTTCCAGCGACGCGGCATCGTCCTGCACGATCCCCATGTCGACGATATCGCAGCCGAGCCGCTGCAGCATGCCGAACAGGGTGTAGCGGTTGCTGTCGTAGACGCAGCCTTCCGCCAGCGGCTCGCCGATGGAGCGCAGTTCGTCGCCGGTGGAGAAGAACGCCACGCGCAGGCGGCGCTGCACCGGCACCTCGGCCAGGCCGAGCGAGGCGACCAGGCCCAGGTCGGCCGGGCGCAGCACTTTGCCCTTGCGCAGCGCGGGCGTGCCGGCGGCCATGTCCTCGCCCTTGAAGCGGCGGTTGTCGCCGGTGCGCAAGGTGTTCGGCGCGATCGTGACGGCGACGTCGCTTACATCCGCCGCCAATTCCTGCGGCAACACGGTATCGCAGCCGTCCGGCATGACGCCGCCGGTCATGATGCGCACGCATTCCCCGGGGCCCGGTTTGAGCGCGGAAGGGCGGCCGGCGTAGACGGTGCCCAGTACCTTCAGCGTGGTATTGCCATCCGCTTTCAACTGGCCGCCGGCGAAGGCGAAACCGTCCATGGCGGAGTTGTCATGCGCCGGCACATTGATCGGCGAAACCACGTCGGCCGCCAGCACGCGATCGAGCGCGCTGCGCAGCGCGACTTGTTCAACGCCGCGCACGGGCTGGATGAACTCGCGGATGATGCGCTGCGCGCTGCGCACCGGCAGCGCGTCCGGATCGTAGGCGGACAGGCAGCTTGCCACGTCCTTCAGCGCAGGATTGGCTGCCGCTTCCTCTTCCCGTTGCAGCTCTTCGAGCGTATTGATATTGCGGAAGGCCGCCGCGTCATGGAACAGCACTTCGGCCACCTTGATCGATGGATACCAGCCATCCATCCTGCGCGAACCGGTGCGCAGGTAAGCGTCCAGCGCGGGCAGGGCGCTCTTGCGCACCAGGCAGAATACGGGATGCAGCTGGGTGCGGGTGGCGCCGCTTTCGTCGGCCTCCAGCGTGGACGCCACGGCCAGGTCGGCGCCTTGCGCATGCAGGGCATCGTACAGGCGCTGCGCCAGGTCGGCCGGCAGGAAGGGCGAATCGCAAGGGGCGGTCAACAGCAGTTCGGTCGGACAATGGCGCAGGCCGGTTTGCAGGCCCGCCAGCGGACCTTCGTAGCCCGCCAGTTCGTCCTGCAGCACCGCCACGCCCAGCGCGCCGTAGGCCCCCAGGTTGCGGTTGGCGTTGATGGTTACGCTGGCGACCTGCGGCGCGAGCCGCTGCAGGATATGGGCGGCGAGCGTGCTGCCGCGGAACGGCTGCAGGCCTTTATCCACGCGGCCCATGCGGGTGCCGCGGCCGCCCGCCAGTATCAATGCGCTGATGCTGTTTTCCATTGCCGGCTTATCCCCCGATATATGACATTTCGACTTTGCGGTCGGCACCCAGCGCCAGGCCGTCGGTATTGATGGTGCGCAGTTCCGAATAGCGGTCGCCGCGCACATGCCACAGTGCGCCGATGGCGGCCGAAATTTCCGCGTCGCTGTGGCCTTGCCGCAGCAAAGCGCGCAGGTCGTGGCCGCGCGATGCGAACAGGCAGGTGTACAGTTTGCCCTCGGTCGACAGGCGCGCGCGCGAGCAGTCCTTGCAGAACGCATGCGTCACGCTGGAGATCACACCGATCTCGCCGCCGCCGTCCACATAGCGCCAGCGTTCCGCCGTTTCGCCCGTGTAGTTCGGATCGGCCGGCGCCAGCGGCATGTCGGCGCCGATCATGCGCAGCACTTCCGCCGACGGCACCACGTCGTGCATATTCCAGCCATTGGACGAACCGACGTCCATGAATTCGATGAAGCGCAGGATCGCTGGCGAGCCTTTGAAATGGCGCGCCATCGGCAGGATTTCCTGCTCGTTCATGCCGCGCTTGACCACCATATTGACTTTGACGGGGCCCAGGCCGGCGCTGTGCGCAACGTCGATCCCGCGCAGCACGTCCGCAACGGCGAAATCGACGTCGTTCATGCGCTGGAAGACAGCGTCGTCCAGCGCGTCCAGCGACACCGTGAGGCGCCGCAGGCCGGCATCCTTCAGCGATTGCGCCTTGCGCGCCAGCAGGGAACCGTTGGTGGTCAGGGTCAGGTCGAGCGGCTTGCCGTGCACGGTGCGCAATTCGGCCAGCATGCCGACCAGCCGCTCCAGCCCCTTGCGCAGCAGCGGTTCGCCGCCGGTCAGGCGGATCTTCTCGACGCCGTGTTCGACGAACAGGCGCGCCACGCGGGTGATTTCTTCAAACGTCAGCAGGGCGTCGTGCGGCAGGTACTGGTAGTTTTTGTCGAACACTTCCTTCGGCATGCAATAGACGCAGCGGAAGTTGCAGCGGTCGGTGATGGAGATGCGCAGGTCGTGCAGCGGACGGGCGTACTTGTCCTGCAAGCGGCCCGTTGGCGCCGCGAGTTTTGCAGGGATGGCCGGCGCCTGGCTGCGGCCATCGTTCAGGAGGATGATTTTTTCGGTCATACTGGGTGTTCGGTTACACCCGGTACGATAGCACGATGCCAGCAATTGCACAGGCAAGTAAGACACGGATTGTCCCTTGCTTATACGGCATCAGGGCGACGGCGGCGGCGGCCGCGATCAGCATGGCCGGCCATTCCCAGCGGCCGGACGGGTGGAATACGTGGATGCCGAAAAATAGTGCCAGGCTGGCAATGACGCCCACCACGGCGGCGGAAATGGCGGTGAGCGGGGCGGTCATGCGGATATTGCCTCGGGTCGATTCCACCAGCGGCCCGCCGGCCAGGATCAAGACAAAGGACGGCACGAAGGTGAACCAGGCTGCCACCGCGGCGCCCAGCACGCCCGCCAGCGCCGGCTGGCCCGCAATGGCTTGCTGGGTCCAGGCGCCCACGAAGCCGACGAAGGCGACCACCATGATCAGCGGGCCCGGCGTGGTTTCGCCCAGCGCCAGGCCGTCCACCATCTGCGCGGCGCTCAGCCAGTGGAAATGCTCGACGCCGCCCTGGTAGACATAGGGCAGGACTGCGTAGGCGCCGCCGAAGGTCATCAAGGCTGCCTTGGTGAAAAACCAGCCCATTTGCGCCAGCGGCCGGTCGACGCCGAACAGCCAGGCCAGCAGCAGCCAGCCGCCGCCCATTAGCGCCAGGCCGGCAGCGGCGGCACGCACCAGGCCTGTCCAGCTGAAACGGGCATGCAGCGGTGTCGGTGTGTCGTCGTCGATCAGGGCCGGGAGGCGGCCAGCCGGCGTGGTGGATGGGCCATGCGCCGCGGCGGCGCCCAGGGCAAACAGGGCCGGACGCAGGCGTCCGCCGAGCCAGCCCAGCAGGGCAGCTGCGGCGACGATGGCGGGGAAGGGCAACTCCATGAAACTGATGGCGACGAAAGCGCCCAGGGCGATGGCCATCAGGGCCCGGTTGCGCAGCGTGCGCTTGCCGATGCGCCAGGCGGCGGCCAACACGATGGCGACCACGGCGGGTTTCATGCCATACAGGATGCCGGCGATGGCGGGCAGGCTGCCGTAAGCCATATAGGCCCAGGACAGGCCGGTCAGCAGCAGCAGCGACGGCAGGATGAACAGCAGGCCGGCCATGATGCCGCCCCAGGTGCGGTGCATCAGCCAGCCAATGTAGACGGCAAGCTGGGTGGCTTCGGGGCCGGGCAGCAGCATGCAGTAATTCAGGGCATGCAGGAAGCGCTGCTCGGAAATCCAGCGCCGCCGTTCAACCAGCTCGGCGTGCATCAGGGCGATCTGGCCGGCGGGGCCGCCGAAGCTGATGAAGCCCAGCTTGAGCCAGTACAGGAAGGCCTCCCGCCACGGGACGCAAAAAAGGGAAGCACTTGGCTTCCCTTTTTCGTCAAGGCTTGGCCGATCAGCCATTCGCCTTGGTTTCAACCTGCACCAGCGGTTCGCTGGCGACCGGTGGCTGCGGCTTGCGCTCGCGCGGCACGCGGATCGGCTGGGCCGTGGCGGCGGCCGCAGCGGCTTCCTGGGCGGCACGCGCTTTGGCTGGATCGGTCACGGCCATCGACAGGCCGGCGGCGGCCAGCATGGTGTCGACGTCTGCCTTGGCGGCCGCGGGGGCCGGTGCGGGCGCTGCGGCAACTACCGGTGCGGGCGCTGGCGCAGCTTGCACTGGCGCGGCTGGCGCTGCGGCTACCGGGGCGGCAGCCACGGCCTCCACGACTTCAGCAGCCACTTCTTCAGCGGTGGCCGGTTCGGCGGCAGCCGGCGCCGGTTCGGCAAACGGCAGCACGGCTTGTGGCGATGCCGGGGCAGCAGCTGGCTCAGCAACGACCGGCTCAGCAGCGACCGGCTCAGCCGCTGGCGCGGCAGCCGGCAGTTCCACTGCGGCAGGCGCCACCGGAGCGGCAGCCACCGGCGCTGCGGCGACCGGCTCAGCCACCACTGGCGCTTCGACAGCGGCAGTAGCGGCAGCGTCGGCGGCGGCAACTTCGGTAGCTGCTGGTTCCACCGCAGCGCTTGCGGCCACAGGCTCGGTCGCGGCGGTGACGACCGCAGCGGCCGGCTCGGCTGCTACAGCGGCTGGGGCTTCAACGGCAGCGCCGCCTTCGGCCGGCGCAACGGTGAACGTTGCTTCGGTCATGCCTTCTTCCGCGCCTTCCACACCCTCAGCGCCTTCGCGCTCACGGCGGTTGCGGTCGCCGCGCTCGGCGTTGGCTGGCGCCTTGGTCACAATGACCGGCGCCTTCGGCTGCACTGGCTCTTCCTTGTCGCCACCGGTGAAGAAGGCGACCAGCTTGGCGAAGAAGCCTTTTTCCGCCGGTGCGGCAGGCGCTGCGGAACGCGGGCCGTTGGCGGCGCGCGGCGCGGCGGCTGGCTTGACAGCTTCCGGCTTGTGTTCCACCAGCGGCGCTGGTTGCTCTGGAGTAATGGTCTTGACGACGGCTTCCTGGCGCGGCTTGGCCTCTTCCTTATTGCGCTTGCTGAAGGACATGTCGGTTTCCGCGGCTTCCGCCATGGAGTAGGACGCAGCGTGGTCTTCCAGGCGCGGATCGTCGTGCTTGATGCGTTCCAGCTTGTAGTGCGGGGTTTCCAGGTGCTTGTTCGGGATCAGGATCACGGTGATGCGGTGACGGGTCTCGATCTTCAGCACTTCGCCGCGCTTCTCGTTCAGCAGGAAGGCGGCCACGTCGACCGGTACCTGCACGTGGATGGCGGCGGAATTTTCCTTCATCGCCTCTTCCTGGATGATGCGCAGCACCTGCAGGGCGGACGATTCGGTATCGCGGATATGGCCGGTGCCGGAGCAGCGCGGGCAGGTCACGTGCGAGCCTTCCGACAGGGAAGGGCGCAGGCGCTGGCGCGACAGTTCCATCAGGCCGAAGCGGGAAATCTTGCCCATCTGGACACGGGCGCGGTCGTGGTGCAGGGCGTCTTTCAGGCGCTGCTCGACTTCGCGCTGGTTCTTCGACACTTCCATGTCGATGAAGTCGATCACGATCAGGCCGCCCAGGTCGCGCAGGCGCAGCTGGCGCGCCACTTCGTCGGCGGCTTCGCAATTGGTGTGGAAGGCGGTGGTTTCGATGTCGGAGCCGCGCGTGGCGCGTGCCGAGTTGACGTCGATGGAGACCAGGGCTTCCGTGTGGTCGATCACGATGGCGCCGCCGGACGGCAGCGGCACGGTGCGGCTGTACGCCGTTTCAATCTGGTGTTCGATCTGGAAGCGGGAGAACAGCGGCACGTCGTCGCTATAGCGCTTCACGCGGTGCACCATGTCCGGCATCACGTGCGACATGAACTGGTGCGCCTGTTCGTAGATCTCGTCGGTGTCGATCAGGATCTCGCCGATATCCGGCTGGAAGTAGTCGCGGATGGCGCGGATCACCAGGGACGATTCCTGGTAGATCAGGAAGGCGCCGGAGGCGGACTTGGACGCGCCTTCGATTGCGCGCCACAGTTGCATCAGATAATTCAAGTCCCACTGCAGCTCTTCCACGGTACGGCCGATGCCGGCGGTACGGGCAATCACCGACATGCCTTGCGGCAGGTCCAGCTTGTCCATGGTTTCGCGCAGTTCCTGGCGCTCTTCGCCTTCCACACGGCGCGATACGCCGCCGCCGCGCGGGTTGTTCGGCATCAAGACCAGGTAGCGGCCGGCCAGCGAGACAAAGGAGGTCAGTGCCGCGCCTTTATTGCCGCGCTCTTCCTTTTCCACCTGCACCATGATTTCCTGGCCTTCGCGCAGCGCTTCCTTGACGGATGCATTGCGGACGTCGACGCCTTCGCGGAAATAGGAACGGGCAACTTCTTTGAAGGGGAGGAAGCCGTGGCGGTCTTCGCCGTAGCTGACGAAGCAAGCTTCGAGGGAGGGTTCGATTCGAGTGATGACGCCTTTGTAGATATTGGACTTGCGTTGCTCTCGTCCGGCGGTCTCGATGTCGATGTCAATCAATTTTTGACCATCAACAATGGCTACGCGCAACTCCTCTTGCTGCGTAGCATTAAACAACATGCGTTTCATTTTTATTAACTCCGCGACCCTTGGGCCATGTCAAAGCCGTCCCCGAAGAAACGGCGAAGTACAAGGATATACGCGTGAATTAAGGAGGCTGTAGGGGGAAATGCCTCGTCATGCAGCAGGCGCGAAGCGCAGCCGCTGCATTGGGCGCATGAAGCCGATCGTCATGCCGAGTTTGCGCACTGCGCGCAACATCATCCAACGGCCCGAACCTTGGTCGGGAGGCGGGAGAATGCAGGCGTGCGCACATCGTCGGGCCAGGGCATCTTGTATGGTGCCTTGGCGAAACGGCAAGCGTTATCCACTTCATCAACCAGCGAGCAACGACTGTAGTGCTTGCTCGCCGGACTTATCCTAACAATCCAGCCAGTCTAATCCTGCACCCGAGCGCTCGAGCCGATGGCAACAGTGGTTGCGACCCTGATCAGCGCACGAATGTGCGTATACAATTTTTCCCACTGAATTTGCGTTTTGGCGAGGCCAGTGGAGACGCCCCTGTGTAAAATGTACGTTTAATTCTTTACACGTGCAGCAATTTAAAAACTGCGGCAAAACGATTATATATTCAAAATGAAGGACTTAGAGAGAAATTCTGGGAAGTCGGGCCAAAACAAGCCGCAAAAAGCCGATTCCGCTTCCGCCCAGCAGGTCCTGCCGCAAGCACAATTCGTCACAATCACGGAAGAAGAGGCCGGTCAGCGGATCGATAACTACCTGTTGCGTGTTTGCAAAGGTGTGCCAAAGAGCCACGTCTATCGTATCCTGCGCTCGGGTGAGGTACGGGTCAACAAGGGGCGGATCGACCAGTTGTACCGCCTGAATGCCGGCGACCTGGTCCGGCTTCCGCCGATCCGTATTGCTGAGAAGCAAGAGGCCGTCGTGCCGGCCGCGGAATTCCCCGTCATTTTCGAGGACGCCCACCTGCTGGTGATCGACAAGCCCTGCGGCGTGGCGGTGCATGGCGGCTCCGGTGTGTCCTTTGGCGTGATCGAACAGTTGCGCGCGGCGCGCCCCGATGCCAAGTTCCTGGAGCTGGTACATCGCCTGGACCGGGAAACCTCCGGCCTGCTGCTGATCGCCAAGAAGCGTACCGCCCTGACCAGCCTGCACGACCAGATGCGCGATGGCTTGACGGACAAGCGCTACCTGACCCTGGCCGTGGGCGACTGGAAGAACCAACGCCAGCATGTCAAATTGGCATTGCATAAATATACTTTGCCGGACGGCGAACGCCGGGTGCGCGTGCAGGCCGATGGCCAGGCCTCGCACACCGTGTTCAGCCTGCTGAAGAAGTTCGATGGCTATGCCCTGCTGGAAGCTGAACTGAAGACCGGCCGCACCCACCAGATCCGCGTTCATCTGGCATCGTCCGGCTTCCCCATCGCAGGTGATGATAAGTACGGCGATTTCACCTTGAACAAGGCGCTGCAGAAGGCCACGGAAACGCGCGGTGCACTGAAGCGCATGTTCCTGCACGCCCACCAGATTACGTTCACGCACCCGGAAACGGGCAAGCCGATGACCTTGAATGCGCCTTTGGCCGCCGAATGCCAGCGATTCTTGGTAAGCTTGGGGAAACCATTGAATTGAGAAAAAGATAATGCCAAGAAAGCAATTTGACCTGATCGTTTTCGATTGGGATGGCACGCTCATGGACAGCACTGCCACCATCGTGAAATGCATCCAGGCTGCCGCCAAGGATCTGGGATTGCCGATCCCGAGCCGGGAGCAGGCCGCCCATGTGATCGGCCTGGGCCTGGGCGAAGCCATGCAGGTGGCGATGCCCGGCCTCGACCCGAAGGTCTACCCGCGCATGGTGGAGCGCTACCGCTACCACTATCTGGCCAAGGACCATGAGCTGACGCTCTTCGATGGCGTTCCGGAAATGTTGCAGGATCTCTCGCAGCAGGGCTTCTTCCTGGCGGTGGCGACCGGCAAGAGCCGCGTCGGCCTGAACCGCGCATTGAACGCGGCCGGCCTGTTGTCGACCTTCGATGCCACCCGCTGTGCCGACGAAACCTTCTCCAAGCCGCATCCCGCCATGCTGCAGGAACTGACCCGTGAACTGGGCCAGGATTTGCGCCGTACCGTGATGATCGGCGACACCACGCATGACTTGATGATGGCGCAAAACGCTGGATCTTCGGGTATCGCCGTCGAATACGGCGCCCATCCGCTGGATCAGCTGGCGGCCTGCAAGCCGCTGTTTTCAGCGCGCACGGTGCCGCAGCTGCATCAATGGCTGAATGAGAACGCGTGATGGGGGCGGAATTCCTGGTCTGCGCAGCCGAGTCCTTGCTGGAGGGCGGCAAAGGGATCCGTTTTCCGCTGCGGGCCGGCGGCGAAGACACTACCGGTTTCGTGGTGCGCTACGGCGGCAAGGTGTATGGCTACCTGAATCGCTGCGCCCACGTGCCGATCGAACTGGACTGGGCGGAGGGCGAGTTTTTCGAGTCCAGCGGCTTATATATCATGTGCTCCACCCACGGCGCGATTTATATGCCTGAGAATGGGCAGTGCGCCGGCGGGCCTTGCCGCGGCGGCCGCCTGCGCCCCATCGCCGTCAGCGAGCACGACGACAACATTTACTGGCAGCCTGACGATTACGTCGGCCCACGACCATGAGCGATAACGACGACAGCAAGCAGCCGGCGCCGGCGCCCGCCCCGGGACCGGTGGAGCACCCGCCGATCAAGTGGGAGCGCGAGGTCCTGGAAAAGCTGGTTTTCGCCACGCTGAAGGAGCAGCGCGCCAATCGCCGCTGGAGCATCTTCTTCAAGGTGTCGACGCTGGCCATCATCTTCTTCGCCGTGGCCAGCTATTTTGGCGTCAACCTGATGGGCGGCGATGCCGAGGCCCTGGGGCGCCATACGGCCCTGGTCGAGATCGAAGGCAGTATCGAATCCGAAGGCAGCGGCGCCGCCGACGTGGTGATCCCGGCGCTGAACAAGGCGTTCTCCGATTCCGGCTCGGTGGCCATTGTCCTGCATATCAACAGTCCCGGCGGCAGCCCGGTCCAGGCCGGCATGATCGTCGATGAAATCCACCGCCTGCGCCATGGCTATCCGCAAAAGCCGCTGTACGTGGTGGTCGATGAAATCTGCGCCTCGGGCGGCTACTATATTGCCTCGGCCGCTGACCGCATCTATGTCAACAAGGCCAGTATCATCGGCTCGATCGGCGTCTTGATGGACGGTTTCGGCTTTACCGGCACCATGGAAAAGCTCGGCGTCGAGCGCCGCCTGCTGACGGCCGGCGAAAACAAGGGGTTCCTGGATCCGTTTAGTCCGCAGTCGGAAAAGCAGAAGCAGCACGCCCAGTCCATGCTGAAAGAAATCCACCAGCAATTCATTGAGGTGGTGCGCAGCGGGCGCGGCAAGCGCCTGAAGGAAACCCCGGAGATGTTTTCCGGCCTTTACTGGACGGGGGCGCGCGCGATTGAAATGGGCCTGGCCGACGACCTGGGCAGCGTCGACAGCGTGGCGCGCGACGTGGTGAAGGCGGAAGATATCGTCGACTATACCCAGCACGAAAACCTGCCCGAGCGCGTCTTGAAGAAGTTCGGCGCGGCCGTTGGCCATGGTGCCATCAAGGCTGCCGCGGAGGCGTCCAAGCCTAGCCTGCGCTGAGCCCGGCCGCCAATGGCTCAGCAATTAACGTTGGCATTTATGGCTAGTTTTTGCCTTGCCATTTCCCCGACGTGGACTATATTGACGGTGTAGTTCGATTCAAGGGGAGGGCGAATAGGCAATCAATTCTTGAGGCAGACTACGCAGCCGCATCACGGATGCGGAGTTGAGTGAATTTACATTCCTCGTCACTGTCTCTTTGAGAGGCAAGAGAACGGCGGCCCATGGCCGCTGTTTTCGTTTCCGCAGCCTGGTATTCGGCCGCGAAGCCCCCTTGCGCCAGCCACTGTTCCATTTCCAGCTGCCGCTGCCGGCGCCACAGCGCTTGCGGCATCGCCCCCGCCTGGCCGCTCCAGCGAGCGACCGCCAAGCGGGTTTCCAGCGAAGCAGCATGGGCCTGTGCCAAGGACTTGCGGTTGATGTAGAGTTTCATTTGCTGAGTTCCCCCAAGAAATTCCTATAGCCGATTCAGCAGATTCCTAATGCTATTTAAGTGTAACAACTCGACTGTCGCATCCTTTGATCTGCATCAATAGCTAGGCTTGCGCTTGCTTAAATCCGGTAAAATCCCGCCCCATGAGTAAATTATCCCTCGACCGCATCTTGCAATCGCAAGGTTTCGGCACCCGTAAATACTGCCGCGCCCTGATCGAAGACGGCGACGTCGCCATCGACGGCGCGGTGCAGAGCAACTACAAAGCCGCCCTCGAA
Source organism: Pseudoduganella violaceinigra DSM 15887 (assembly GCF_000425385.1). Lineage (GTDB taxonomy): Bacteria > Pseudomonadota > Gammaproteobacteria > Burkholderiales > Burkholderiaceae_D > Rugamonas > Rugamonas violaceinigra. Next base: position 259,379 of record NZ_AUDI01000012.1, read on the forward strand.
ACCGAGGGCCTGGTGCTGGAAGTGTTCGGCGAAGAATGGGTTTATCGCGAACACCTGTATATCGCGCTGTACAAGCCCTCCGACTACGAATGCTCACGCAAGCCCAGCCACCATCCCGGCGTGCTGACCCTGCTGCCCGAGCAGTTCACCTGGCGCGAAGTGCAGCCGGTGGGCCGCCTCGACCACGACACCACCGGCCTGCTGCTGATGTCGGATGACGGTCCCTTCATCCACGCCCAATCCTCGCCCAAGCGCCATGTGCCCAAGGTCTACCAGGCCACCACGGCCGATCCGGTAACCGAGGAACTGGTGGCCCAGCTCTTGGCCGGGGTCCAGCTGCACGACGAACCGGCGCCCCTGGCGGCCGTCACCTGCATCAAGCGCGGCGAGCACCAGCTCGACATCGTGCTGGAGCAGGGCAAATACCACCAGGTCAAGCGCATGCTGGCCGCCGCCGGCAACCATTGCGCCGCGCTGCACCGCTCCGCCATCGGCCTGCTGCAGCTCGACGCGCTGGGGCTGGAAGAGGGCGAATGGTGTTACCTTAGCCCTGGACAACTCGCCTTGCTGGCGCCGGCCTGATCATTTCTCCGGCTTTGCCTGGGCCTAGCCGCTGACGATGCTGAGGATATTGCCGTCGGCATCCTTGAACCAGGCCACCTTCATGTGCCCGCCTGAATGGATGTCGCCGTTGAGCTTCAGGCCGGGCATATCGTAATGCTCGAAGACCACGCCCTGGGTCTTCAAGGTCGCCGCAATGGCCTCGATCTCGCCGCCGACATTCCAAGTGACGCAGCTGGCCTTATTGGTGCCAGCGTACTGCGAGCGATACACGTTGAGCCGCGTGGTCCCGCTGCGAAACAGCAGCACTTCCTCTTCCCGGCTCTCGAGTTCTTCCAGGCCCAGCACATCCTTGTAGAACTTCTCGGCCGCAGCCAGGTCTTTGACCGCGATCATCGCAATCGCATCCTTGTCGACCAGCATGATCCGCCTCCATGTCCGCGTTGAATGGACCGAGGCTAGGCTTGCCGGCCCGGTGCGTCAGTTCGCTGCCGCACTTCCGCGGCCATCATGCGGCAGCGGCGCAGGGCAGCCGGGCGCGATCGAACCAGCGGTCATGGAGGGGCAGGGCGTGAGCGGATTCCTTTTCCTGTTGAGTCAAAGGATAATGATTCGGATCTAAGCGGTAAAATGGATTATCTCTACCTATCCGATAGCGTTCCCATGAAACTTGCCACCCTCAAAGACGGCACCCGCGACGGCCAGCTGATCGTTGTTGCGCGCGACCTGAAAACTGCCGTGGTCGCCGATGGCATCGCGCGCAGCCTGCAGCGCGCCCTGGATGACTGGTCCTTTATTTCCCCGCAGCTGGACGAGTTGTATCGCCAGCTGAACGACGGCAAGGCCCGGCGCAGTTTCGATTTCGAGCCCAAAGATTGCATGGCTCCGTTGCCGCGCGCCTACCAGTGGGCCGACGGTTCGGCGTATGTCAACCACGTCGAACTGGTGCGCAAGGCGCGCAATGCCGAGATGCCGGCCTCGTTCTGGGAGGACCCGCTGATGTACCAGGGCGGCAGCGATGATTTCATTGGTCCCTGCGACGATATCGTGGTCCGCCGCCAGGAGTGGGGCATCGATTTTGAGGCCGAAATTGCCGTCATCACGGACGACGTGCCGATGGGCGCCACACCCGACCATGCGCACCAGCAGATTCGCCTGCTCATGCTGGTCAACGATGTATCGCTGCGCAAGCTGATTCCGGAGGAGCTGGCGAAAGGCTTCGGCTTCCTGCAATCGAAACCGGCCACCAGCTTTTCGCCTGTGGCGGTAACGCCTGACGAGCTGGGCGAGGCTTGGCGCGACAGCAAAGTTCACCTGCCGCTGCGTTCAAGTTGGAATGGCAAGCTGGTCGGGCAGCCGCATGCCGGTGCCGATATGGTGTTCAATTTCGCCCAGCTGGTTTCGCATCTGGCCATGACGCGCAATGTGCGGGCCGGCTCGGTGATTGGTTCGGGCACCGTGTCCAACAAGGATGCGAAGAAAGGCTATTCCTGCATCGCCGAGAAGCGTTGCCTGGAGATGATCGCCGATGGCAAGCCGAGTACCGACTTCATGGCATTCGGCGATACCATCCGCATTGAAATGCTCGACGGCGAAGGGCGGTCGATCTTTGGTGCGATCGAGCAGGCCGTTGCGGCAGCCACCGCGGCCTGAGCCGGGCCGCGAGCCCCGGGCCGGCCAGCTCAGGCAGCTGGCGTCTTGACCGCGTCGAACACGAGGGCGCCCGGGCCGACGATTCCGAATTCCGGCTCATGCAATACATGCAGGCGCGTATTGAAGCCGATCTGATTGAGGCGCACCAGCATTTCCAGGGCAAATATCCGATAGACGAGAATGCCCTCATTCGGGTTCAAGGGATCGCCGTGGTAAATCGCCGGCATGTGATGGACCAGCTTGCCGTTCACCAGCGAGGCCCGCACCTGGTCCTGGAACGCCTGGTCGTCGAACGGCACCGTGAAGATGTGCCGCCCGCCTGGCTTCAAGGCGCGGTGGATTTCCGCGTGGGCTTTGTACGGGTCGGGCATATGCTCGAGGACATCGCTCGACAGCACCACGCCAAGCGTGTTGTTGTCGAACGATAAGTTCTGCAAGTCCTCGTGCCGCCTGCCGTCGACCATTGCACCAGGACGGTACTGGGGACCGAAGTATTCGGATGCGTAATACGAGGAATGCCGGGACAGCTGTTCATGAAACGACCCGCTGGTTTCGGTATTGAAAATGACGAAGTCGCTGTTGAACGCAAAGCGACCGTAATTGGGCAGCCCATAGAATTGGCGCAGCACAAAGGCAACCTGGCGTTTGCGATTGTTGGAGTTGCAGACCGAGCAACTGCCGGATTCGCGGAGATTGTCGTTGAAACGCGAAAACGTGGCGGCTTGTCCGCACACCGTACACGTTCCTTGCAACGTCCCACCTGCAACCAAGCCTTGCTCCAAAACACTCATTGGAAAATAAGGCAATGGGTAAGCGGAATAAGTGAATCGAGATTGCACTAACGTCCCCCTTGTAATTTGGTTAAGGTTCCACGACAGCTTTACCGGAAAGTATGGAAAAGTCAACATTTATGACGGCAAGCACGCCGGTGAAAACACGCCTATTCGCGGCTTTGCCGGGGAGGGCTGGCTGAGATAATGCTCTGCAGTAATAGGAGCAGAGATGGCTGAAGACAGCGACGCCGAGAAAACAGAACCCGCGTCACCGAGGCGCCTCGAGCAGGCGCGTGAGGAAGGGGACGTCCCCAGGTCGCGCGAGGTGGCGACCTTTACCGTCCTGATGGCGGCGGGCGCCGGCCTGTGGATGACCGGCTCCGGCCTGGTGCGCGAGATAAGCCGCAGCCTGACTTCGGGGCTGTCGCTGACGCGCGAGCAAATCTTCAATCCCGACGTGCTGGTCACGCGCATCCTGGTCGACGTGGTGAACGTGATGCTGGCTTGCCTGCCGGTCGGCGTGGCGGTCATGGTGGTGGCCCTGGCGTCGCCCCTGCTGGTCGGCGGCTGGCTGTTTTCGGCCAAGGCCTTTACCCCGAATTTCATGAAGCTGAATCCCTTGACCGGGATCGGCAATATGTTTTCCAGCAATTCGCTGGTGGAACTGCTCAAGGCCATCGTCAAATCCATCGTGGTCGGCGTGGTGGCCTGGATGGTCATTTCGCGCCAGCAGCAGGAAGCCATCGGCCTGATGAACGAACCCCTGAATGCCGGCAGCGCGCATGTGATGAACATGCTGGGCTTCAGCTTCATGGTGATCGTCGGCGCCCTGGGATTCATCGCCGCCATCGACGCGCCTTACCAGATGTGGCACTACGCGAACAAGCTGATGATGACGCGCCAGGAACTGATCCAGGAATCCAAGGAATCGGATGGTAACCCGCAGATCAAGGGCAAGATCCGCCAGCTGCAGCGGGATATGGCCAAGAAACGCATGATGCAGGAAGTGCCGACGGCCGACGTCGTGGTGACCAACCCGACCCATTATGCGGTGGCCCTGAAATATGCCGAAGGCGGGCAGGGCGCGCCGCGCGTGGTGGCCAAGGGGAGCGACGCGGTGGCGGCCAAAATCCGCGAGCTGGCCAAGGAGCACCGCATCGCCATCCTGGAAGCCCCGCCGCTGGCGCGCGCGCTGCACAAGCACACCGAGATCGGCGACGAAATCCCGCCGCGCCTGTACGCCGCCGTGGCGGAGGTGCTGGCCTATGTCTACCAGCTCAAAGCCTACCGCCCCGGCCTGCGCTATCCGGACCGTCCGACCAGGCTCGATGTGCCGGACGATATGGATCCACTGAACAAGCCACAGGAGTAAGAGAATGAACGCCCTGAACATGCCGCCATGGATGAGAGGCATCGCCGGCAACGGCCAGGCCCTGGCTGCGCCGATCCTGATCATCATGCTGCTGGCGATGATGATCCTGCCGTTGCCGGCGTTTGTGCTCGACCTGTTTTTCAGCTTCAATATCGCGCTGTCGATCATTGTCCTGCTGACCAGCCTGTACACGATCAAGCCGCTGGACTTCATGGCGTTTCCCACCGTGCTGCTGGTATCGACCATGCTGCGCCTGTCGCTGAACGTGGCTTCGACCCGCGTCGTGCTGACCGAAGGCCATACCGGCCCGGATGCGGCGGGTAAAGTGATCGAGGCCTTCGGCCACTTCCTGATCGGCGGGAATTACACGGTTGGTATCGTGGTGTTCGTGATCCTGACCATCATCAACTTCGTGGTGGTGACCAAGGGCGCGGGCCGTATCGCTGAAGTGGGCGCGCGCTTCGCCCTGGACGCCATGCCCGGCAAGCAGATGGCGATCGACGCCGACCTGAACGCGGGCCTGATCGGCGAGCCGGAGGCCAAGCGCCGCCGCAACGAGGTGTCGCAGGAGGCCGAATTCTACGGCGCCATGGACGGTGCCTCCAAATACGTGCGCGGCGACGCCGTGGCGGGCATCCTGGTGACCGTGATCAACGTGGTGGGCGGCCTGCTGGTGGGCATGATCCAGCACGATATGGGCTTTGCCGATGCGCTGAAAAATTACGTGCTGCTGGCCATCGGTGACGGCCTGGTGGCGCAGATTCCATCGCTGGTCATTTCGATCGCGGCCGGTATCGTGGTCTCCCGCGTGGCGTCCGAGACCGACATCGGCACCCAGGTGATCAGCCAGCTGTTCGCCAAGCCGCAGGTGCTGTTCATCACCGGCGGCATCATCGGCGGCCTGGGCCTGATTCCCGGCATGCCGAACCTGGTCTTCATCCTGCTTGCGTCGACCCTGATCGGTTCCGGTTACCTGCAGCAGAAGCGCGCCAGGGAAAAGGCGGAGGCGGTGGCGACGGGCGAGGCGGCCGGTCCGGGCGGGGCCGCCGCAGCCGGTGCGGCCGGCGGCGCGCAGGCTGCGACCGAACAGGAGGAAGCCACCTGGCAGGACGTGCTGGCGGTCGATACCCTCGGCCTGGAAGTGGGCTACCGCCTGATCCCGCTGGTGGACAAGAGCCAGGGCGGCGAGCTGCTCAAACGCATCAAGGGCATCCGCAAGAAATTCGCGCAGGAAGTGGGCTTCCTGGCGCCGCCGGTGCATATCCGCGACAACCTGGAATTGAAGCCCTCGGCCTACCGCATCACGCTGAAGGGCGTGGAAGTGGGCACGGGCGAGGCCTTCAACGGCCAGTACCTGGCGATCAACCCCGGCATGGCGAGCGGCACGCTGCCCGGCATGGTGACCACCGACCCGGCTTTCGGCCTGCCCGCGATCTGGATCGACGCTTCGCTGCGCGACCAGGCCACCGGCATGGGATATACCGTGGTCGATGCGGGGACCGTGGTGGCCACCCACTTGAACCACCTGATCACGTCGCACGCTTCCGAATTGCTGGGCCGCGCGGAAGTGCAGTCGCTGCTCGATCACCTGGAAAAGGACGCGCCCAAGCTGGTGGAGGACCTGGTGCCGAAGATGGTGTCGCTGTCGACCTTGCAGAAAGTGCTGCAGAACCTGCTGGCGGAGGGGGTGCATATCCGCGATATGCGCACCATTATCGAGACGCTGGCGGAGTTCACGCCGCATACCCAGGATCCGAATGAGCTGACGGCGCAGGCGCGCGTGGCGCTGGGCCGTGCCATTGTGCAGCAGCTGTTCCCGGGCGGCGGCGAGCTGTCGGTGATGACGCTGGATAACCGCCTGGAGCGTTTGCTGATGCAGGCCATGCAGAGCGGGGGCGCCGATGCGGCGGGGATTGAGCCGGGACTGGCCGATACCATTGCGCAGCAGGCGGCTGCGGCGACGGCGCAGCAGGAGGCGCTGGGTGTGACGCCGGTGCTGCTGGTGCCGGGCGCGTTGCGGCCGCTGCTGTCGAAGTTCCTGCGCCGTGCATTGCCGCAGCTGAAGGTGCTGTCGCATGCGGAGATTCCGGAGTCGAAGACGATTCGGGTGACCGCGCTGGTTGGCGCGCAGTGACACCGTCTGCGGCACCGCCAAATGGATGGTTGTGTGCCGTGGACCTGCGTTGAACATCGAAGGCCTCAAACGCGGCATACAGCGCTCGTGCAGACAGGGGCAGCCCCTTGGGTCTGACCCCCGGTTTACCGGTTTTGAATTAAGCGGCATTTCCCAAGCTATTCCGCCCTTTGTTACCCATGCGCATCGTCAATAATCTGACCATGTGCGTATCAGCAGGAGCAGCTGGAACATGAACGTTAAAAAATTTACCGCCCCCACATCGCGTGAAGCGCTGCGCAAAGTGCGCGAAACGCTGGGCCCGGACGCGGTGATCCTGTCCAACCGCGCGGTCGACGGCGCCGTGGAAATCCTGGCCCTGGCCGGCGACGATGCCGCCGCCCTGGCCCCGCACGCCTCCGATTCCCCGATGTCCGCCCCGGCCCCGCACCTGGATCTGGCCCCGGCGCCGGCCGCACCGGTCGAGCATGCGCCGTCCCTGGTGTCGCATCCCGTTGCGCCGGTGGTGCGCGCCAGCCCGCGCCCGGCACCCGCGCTGCCGCGCGCGCCGGCCCGTCCGGCAGCGGCCGCACCAGCGCTCGATATGGACCGCATCTCCTCCATGGTGGCCGAAGCCGTCGCCAGCGCCAAAGCCAGCGCGGCCGCCGAAATGAGCAGCATGATGGGCGAGCTGCGCGCCATGCGCGGCATGATGGAAACCCAGCTCAACGAACTGGCCTTCAGCAATACCCAGCAGCGCGAGCCGCACAAGACCGCCGTGCTGCGCGAGCTGTTGGCCGCCGGCTTCTCCGCCAGCCTGGCGCGCTACCTGACCGACAAGCTGCCGGCCACCCGCGATGCCGGCGAGGCGGTGCAGTGGACCCGCACCGTCCTGGCGCGCAATATCAGCGCCATGAACAATGAAGACGCGCTGCTGGAGAAGGGCGGCGTGTTCGCCCTGGTCGGCCCCACCGGCGTCGGCAAGACCACCACCACGGCCAAGCTGGCCGCGCGCTGCGTGATGCGCCACGGCCCGGAAAAACTGGCCCTGATCACCACCGACGCCTATCGTATCGGCGCCCACGAGCAGCTGCGCATTTACGGCAAGATCCTGGGCGTGATGGTGCACTCGGTGAAGGACGAAGCCGACCTGCGCATCGCCCTCAATGAACTGAAAAACAAGCACACCGTGCTGATCGACACGGTCGGCGTCAGCCAGCGCGACCAGATGGTGGCCGAGCAGGTCGCCATGCTGCAGGGCGTGGGCGCCAATGTGCAGCGCATCCTGTGCATGAACGCCACCTCGACCCAGGAGACCCTGGCCGAGGTGGTGGGTGCCTACCAGGGCAGCGGGCTGGCCGGCGCCATCGTCACCAAGCTGGACGAAGCGGCCTCGATCGGCTCCGTGCTGGACGTGGTGATCCGCCACAAGCTGCGCCTGTTCTACGCCTCCAACGGCCAGCGCGTGCCGGAAGACCTGCACCTGGCCGATCCGGCGGCGCTGGTGGCGCGCGCCTTCGGCGGCCAGTCCGCCGCGAAATATGGCGACGCCGAACTGCCGCTGCTGGTAGCGGGCGCCGCCCACGACCCAATGCTGCGCGAGGTACGCTTTGGCTAATTTCGACTTCGACCAGGCGGAGGGCCTGCGCCGGATGCTGGCCGGCCCCCGGCCGCGCATCATCACGTTCCTGTCGGCCACGCCGCAGGACGACAAGGGCGCCATGCTGGTCAATCTGGGCGCCTCGCTGTCGCAGGCGGGCAACGATGTGCTGCTGGTCGATGCCTGCGCCAGCGCCCACGGCGTGGTGTCCCGCCTGGGCCTGGACCACGGCAGCAGCCTGCTCGACGTGGCGCGCCAGCGCTGCGGCCTGAACCAGGTGCTGCATGCGGCGCCGCAAGGCTTCAATGTGGTGTCGATGACGCGCGGCGAGGGGCGCCGTGGCCCCGACGAAGGGCGCCGCCTGGCCAAGGCCTTCGGCGTCCTGGCCAGCCAGGCCGGCATCGTGCTGGTGGACGGCGAATTCGACGGCGCGGCCTTCCCGGTGCCGCTGATGGCCAGTTCCGAGATCGTGGTGCAGGTGTCAAACAGCGCCACATCCATCAAGAATGCTTATATGATGATCAAGCGGCTCAACCATGAGCTGGGCCGCCGCCCCTTCGGCATCCTGGTCACCGGCGCTTCCGAGGCCGACGCCAGGGTGGTTTACGATAATATGGCACATGCGGCAAGCCGTTACCTGGCGGTCAACCTCGTTTCCATGGGGTCCGTTCCGGCGGACGAATACCTGCAGCGTGCAGCACGGCTGGGCCGTGCGGTGGTGGACGCCTTCCCCCTGGCCGGGGCTTCGGTGGCCTTCCGCCAGCTGGCCGGGCGTTTTGCAATGGGGAGCTGCAACCATTTTAGAGCCTGAAAAGAACTAGAACCTTTATGTACACGGTCAAAGGGAAGGTGGACAAGGATTCCTTGCTGACGGAGCACATGCCGTTGGTCAAGCGCCTGGCCCACCATATGAAGGCAAAATTGCCGCCCAGTGTGGAAGTGGATGACCTGGTACAGGCAGGCATGATCGGCTTGCTCGACGCAATCAATCGTTACGAAGAAACCCACGGCGCCCAGTTCGAGACGTACGCGGTGATGCGCATCCGCGGCGCCATGCTCGATGAACTGCGGTCGTCCGACTGGATGCCGCGCTCGATGCGGCAGGACATGCGCAAGATTGAAACCGCGATGGCCGCCCTGCAGCAGCGCCTGGGCCGCCCGCCGACCGAGTCGGAAGTGGCGAAATCGCTCAAACTGTCGCTGGCCGACTACCAGGAAATGCTGTCCGAGGGCGGCGGCCACCAGCTGGTGTACTACGAAGATTTTCACGAGGAAGACGGCAACGACAGCTTCCTCGACCGCTATGCCCATGATGAAGATGCCGATCCGCTGCGCGCGCTGCTCGATACCGACTTCCGCCAGGCTGTGATCGATGCGATTGATGCGCTGCCGCCACGTGAGAAGATGCTGATGGGCCTTTACTACGAGGAAGAGCTGAACCTGAAAGAGATCGGCGCCGTGATGGGCGTGTCCGAGTCGCGGGTATCGCAATTGCATACGCAGGCCGTAGCGCGCCTGCGTGCCTCGCTGCGGGAGCAGGCATGGACTGGTCCAGCGTAGCCGGCGTGCTGCTGGCGCTGGCCGGCATCATCGTCGGCCAGGGGCTGGAAGGCGGCAAACTCTCTTCCCTGCTGCAGCCGGCCGCCTTTGCCATCGTGGTGGTCGGCACCTTCGGCGCCGTCATGCTGCAAACCCGGGTGCCGACCCTGCGCCGCGGCCTGCGGATGGTGCGCTGGGTGTTCCAGCCGCCGCCGGACAACCGCGCCCAGCTGGCGCGCGACATCAACAACTGGAGCATGCTGGCCCGGCGCGACGGGCTGCTGGCGCTGGAGCGCCCCATGCTGGCCGCCAAGGACAAATTTGTCGCCAAGGGCTTGCGCATGATCGTGGACGGCATCAACCCGGACAAGATGCGCCAGATGCTGGATATGGAAATCTCAGCCTTCGAAACGGCGGAGCGCCAGGCCGTGCGCATCTGGGAATCGGCGGCCGGCTATTCGCCGACCATCGGCATCCTGGGCGCGGTGCTGGGCCTGATCCACGTGATGGAAAACCTGACCGACCCGAGCAAACTCGGTTCCGGCATTGCCGTGGCGTTCGTGTCGACCATCTACGGCGTCGGCCTGGCCAACCTGTTCTTCTACCCGATCGCCAACAAGCTCAAGACCATCGTCACGCGCCAGGTCTACCTGCAGGAGCTGACCGCTTCCGTGTTCTACGATATCGCCACCGGCGACTTCACGCGTGTCATCGACGAACGGGTCGCGACCCTGATGCGGGAGCCGTGACATGCAGAACCGCCGCGCGCGCCGCAAGTTCGACGACGATCCCGAGAACCACGAGCGCTGGCTGATCTCCTACGCCGACTTCATCACGCTGCTGTTCGCCTTCTTTGTCGTGATGTATGCGATTTCCTCGGTTAACCTGGGCAAGTACAAGGTGTTTTCCGACGCCCTGGGCGATGCTTTCGGCGGTTCCGGCTCCGCGCCGCCGAACAATAACGAAATCCAGAGCCTGCCCATTCCCAATCCGGCGCAGCGCAAGCGCAATGAGCAGATCAAGCGCGAGAAGGAGCAGATGACGCGCCTGGCCAAGGACCTGAGCAGCACGCTGGCGCCCCTGGTCAAGGAGGGCAAGGTCAGGGTAACGCAGAACAGCCGCGGGGTCAGCGTCGAGATCAATGCGTCGGTGCTGTTCAATCCGGGCGATGCGCGCCTGACCGATGAATCGCGCGAGGCGCTGACGGCGGTGGCGACCCTATTGAAAAGCGACCCGCATGCGGTGCAGGTGGAGGGGCACACCGATAATATGCCGATCAGGAATGCAGCCTATCCGTCGAACTGGGAATTGTCGGCGGTGCGGGCGGGCAGCGTGGTGCGCCTGTTCATCGAGTCCGGCATTGCGCCATCGCGCATGACGGCGGTGGGGCATGCCGACAACCAGCCGGTGGCGCCGAATACGGACCCGGAATCGCGCGCCCGCAACCGGCGCGTGGCGGTGACGATTCTTTCTGGGATTCCGGATCCGGCGACCGAGATTCCCAACCAGTAAACCGGCCAGGCGGGCCGGTGTTAGCGCTGTTAAGCGCGCAGGCGCTCCGGATGATGCATGTCCGCGCGCAGGCGCTGGCGGCGGCGCCAGCTCCAGGCCGTGCCAATCGCCGCGATGGCAAACAGCAAGGCCGCCACGGGCCAGGCCGAGGTGCGCAGGTTGCGCCGCGCCTGCTCGTCCATCAGCTCCTCGGGGAAGGGGCGCGGCTCCACCGGCACCACCTGCCACTTGCTGCGGTCGGCCGGCGCGCGCGCCATGAATTCATCGATGGAATACGCCGGCGCCGAGCCGAAGGCGCGGCTCGATGGCAGCTGGGGAATGCGCACCAGCATCACCGCCGCCACATCGGACTGCAGCTGCTGCTCGAAACCGCCCAGCTGGCGGCCGGGCTGCCCGCCCAGCATGGCCAGCAAGTCGTGGCCCAGGGCGTCGAAGGCCACCGCCGGGTGCAAGCGGGTCTGCTCTTCGGTGAAGTAGCTGAAAGCCTTGCGGCCGCTGGCGATGCTCAAGTCCTTGGCCGCCATATAGCCGAAGGCGCCGACCGCCTTCAGGCGATTGGTCGGGCCCTGCTGCGGCCATTGCCAGCCCAGCTTGCGCAGGATGTCCACGCTGATGCCGGTGCAGTTGGCGGCGGCGTGCTTGTAGCTGAAATGGTGGGCGTAGAACTCGCGGAACACCTGGTTGACATTGCTCTGGTAGGCCTGCGCCGTGCGGGCATCGTTCAGCACCGCCACCAGCATATAGGACGGCCGGTAGTACTGCTGGCCGCTGTTCAGGTCCATCAGGTAGTTATCCATCGGCAGCGCCGACGCGACAATGCCTTTTTCGCTGTACGAATCGAGGCTGTAGAAGTTGTTGACCATCCAGTCCGACCATTCGCCCTGCGGGCCGAGGCGGCCGGTGGCGATCGCGAAATGGCCGCCGTAGGCTTCGTCATCGTCGCCCTGGGCGCCGCTCAGCACGATGGCCAGCACTGGCTTGCCGGCCAGGTCGGCCTCGGGCGCGCCGGGCCGCTGCCAGACCTTGCGCACCGCAAAGTCGGCGCGTGCGCCGCCTTCGGCCTGGCGCACGAAGCCCTGCAGGTTGTCGCTGCCGGAGAGCGGCTGCAGCGGCAGCTTGCCGGCATTGATCACATAATCGCGCGGCCAGATGGTGCGCGCCACGAACTGCTGGCCGGCCTCATCCCATTCACCGCGCACCCGCACCTCGCGCTGGCGGAAGAACGCTTCCGAACTGGCGTCGAAGTAGGAGCGGTTGGTGGCGATCTTCGGCGTCAGGCGCAGCTTTAGCGTGCTGCCGTCGGCGGTCTGCAGCGACGTGCCGTCATAGCGGGCCTGCGGCACCAGTTGCGGCGAGCCGAGCCAGACCAGGCCTGGCGTATCGCCGGCGCCCGGTTTCGGCAGGGCGACCAGGTCGTCCTGGAAATACCAGAGGGCTGGCTGGTGGGCGCAGTGGTCGCAGCGGCCCTCGGCCATGCTGAACTTGTCGGCGGGAAGCAGTCCGATCCGTTCGCTGCCCAGGGCGGGCTGGACGGGCATGGCTTCGGCTTGGGCGGCACCTGCCGCCAGGATAATTCCTGAGAGAAATGTACGCATTTGCAGATTATGCAACAACCGGCCGCGCGCCGGTTGGAAAATTTCAGCCGGCGATAAAGCCGCGGCGGGTGCTGCCGCCGGTCGTCAGGCCGCTCGGGCCGTACACCGTGGTTTGCTGCGGGCGCAGCGCTTGCAGGGCGCCCTGGGTGTGGCCCAGGTGCTTGTTGATCAGGATGCCATTCAGGCGGTTCAGCTCTTTGGCTTCGCGCGTCTGGTCCAGCAGGCGCTGCCACAGCAGATTGGCGGCATCGTCGTGCTGGGCTTGCAACCAGGATTCCATGCCCGCTTCCAGGGCGGGGAAACCGGCGTCGGCCAGGGCGCGGTGGCGTCCGGCGGCCAGATCGGCCATGGCATTGACCAGGGCTGACTTGTGCGGGGTGAGCGCGGTCAGGTGCTCGATGTCCGCCGCGACCAGGTCCTGCTGCTCCTGTTTCAGCACTGCCAGCAGTTCGGTAATCTTGTCCAATTCAGCCTGCAGGCTGTGTTTTGGCGAGATAGCGGCCATCATGCTTCCTTAACGTTGCTTGCGTGCGTTCAGCAGGTCGCGGACCGTGTCCAGCAAACCATCCGCCACTTTTTCCGAATTGACCTGGAACTGTCCGTCAGCAATGGCCATCTTGATGCGTTCGACTTTCTTGGTGTCGAATACGCCACTGCTGGCGGCAGCGCCGCTGGCCGCCAACGCCTGTCCTTGAGCCGACAGGCGCACATTGTCGGTACCTGCCTGCGGTGCGGTGGAAGCCGCCGCGGCGGCCTTGTCCGCGCCGCGCGCGTTCGTGCCCGTCGCGGGCGAACTTGGCAAGCCCGGCGTGTTCTTCAATGTATCGTTGATCTTCACAGCTTTATCCTCGTCTGGTTGGAGTACTTTACCCCGGCATACGAGTCTTTTACGGCAAGCTTCGGCCAAACTTTAGCTGGCATCATGGAACTTGTTTAAAAAGCCACTTCCACCAGCCCGCCCGGGCGGGCAATCCCGCTGATTTGCTGGCCATTATTGGCGCGGACCGCCACCACCTGGCCCTCGGCGGCCGAGCCGGCCGCCTTGCCCTCGGCCGAGACCGAGAAACCATTGCCTGTCGAGACCAGCTTGACCAGCTGGCCTTGCAGGATCACCGGCCGGGCCTTGACCATGTCCACCCGCAGCGGCGTGCCGGCCGAAATCGACAGGCTGCTGGTCTTGCCCAGCAGCTGGCGCTTGTCGGTGGCGATGCCGGGCGGCAGGGCGGTCAGTTCGCCTTGCATGATTGCCAACTGCGTCTCCTCGATGGCCTGGCCCTGCACCAGCGGCGCGGCGGCGGCCACATAGTTGCCCAGCACCGAGACCTGGCTTTGAATATAAACCGTCCAGGCCGAAGGCGCCGCACAGCGCACTCCCACCGTGGTCTTGCCCCAGGCGCGCGCGCCCGGCATCAGGAAGGCTTCCGGCGCCGGGCAGGGCGCCAGGTTCAGGCGCGGATCGACGGCGCCGACGCTGACCGTGACCTTGCCCGGCAGGCCGGCGCTCTGGACCTGCAGGAATTGTTCGGCCACCTGGCGCAGCGCAGCCGGTTCCATGCGCGTCGTGGCCGCCGTGGCAAGATTGGCTGCCAGCAAGGCGGCAAGAGCGAGAATCTGTTTCATATTGCCATCTTAGCCCCCGGGGACGGGCCGCAAGCGGCGAATAGGGGCAAAAACCCGGCCTTTCTCTGCCGATCAAGGTGCGGCATTGCTCCGTATCATCGAACCTGTCATCAAGCGGAGAAGTGCCATGTTAGGCAAACTCGACAACTACCTGCTGTTCAACGAAACCGCCCTCAGCCTGCGCGAAAAGCGCCAGGCCGTGCTGGCGTCGAATATCGCCAATGCCGACACGCCGAACTATAAGGCGCGCGACATCGACTTTTCCGCCAACCTGCAGGCGGCCATGCTGCGCGCCAGCACGCCGCAGCCGCTAAATACCACCGCCGCCCGGCACTTCCCGGGCCCGCCCCAGGACGGCAGCACGCTGCCGGACGGCACGCCGCTGCTGTACCGCCACCCGGCCCAGGGCGCAGTGGACGGCAACACGGTCGAGATGGATGCCGAACGCAACAACTTTGCCGACAACGCGGTACGCTACGAGGCCGGGGTGACCTTTATCAATTCGCAGATCAAAGGCCTGCTGGCCGCGATCCAGGGAGGCTGAGCATGTCCTTGTTCAGTATTTTCAATGTGTCCGGTTCGGCCATGAGCGCCCAGTCGCAGCGCTTGAACGCCGTGGCGTCCAATCTGGCCAATGCCGATAGCGCCACCAGTGCCAGCGGCGAAGCCTACCGCGCCAAGCAGGTGGTGTTCGAAGCCACCCCGACCGCCAATGGCGCCGCCACCGGCGTCAAGGTCAGCCAGGTGGTGGAAGACCCGTCGCCGCTGCGCCAGGTCTACGACCCCAAGCATCCGCTGGCGGACGAGAAGGGCTATGTGACGATGCCCAATGTGAATGTGGTCGACGAGATGGTCAATATGCTGTCGGCCTCGCGTTCCTACCAGAACAATGTTGAAACGATGAATGCAGCCAAGACCCTGCTGCTGAAAACCCTCACGATTGGACAGTAATCATGGCCGTTACCAATACCCCTGTCACTGGCGCCGGCAGCCCGTCGCAAGCCCTGCTCAACGCGGTCAACACGCGCGACGGCAGCAATGCCGGCAAAAACGTGTCGGCCGACCAGGACAAGTTCATGACGCTGCTGATCACGCAGCTGAAGAACCAGGACCCGCTCAACCCGCTCGACAACGCGCAAGTGACCAGCCAGCTGGCGCAGCTGCAGACCGTCACCGGGATCAATAAGCTAAACGAGACGATCGAGTCGCTGAAGAAGGACTACGCCGCGTCGGCCTCGCTGCAGGCGACCAACCTGATCAACCATGGCGTGCTGGCGGCCGGCAAGAACCTGCAGCTGGCCTCCGGCAAGGGCTTGTTCGGTGTCGAGCTGAAGAACGCCGTCGACACGCTGCAGATCGATATCAAGAATGCCAGCGGCAAGGTGGTGCACTCGCTGTCGCTGCAGGCGGTCGATGCGGGCACGCTGCCGCTGGCCTGGGACGGCAAGATGGACGACGGCACGAGCGCGCCGGACGGCATGTACAGCGTGGCTGTCAGCGGCACCCTGGGCGGCAAGGCGGCCGAGGGCGTGCAGGCGCTGACCTTCGGCACCGTGGCCAGCGTGTCGACCGGTTCCGGCGGCACCAAGATCAATGTTCCAGCCATCGGCCAGTTGTCGATGGACGATATCAAGCAAGTTTTGTAAGCCCAACCTGAAGGGGAAATACCATGTTTCAACAAGGTCTCAGCGGTCTGAATGCCGCAGGCAAGTCGCTCGACGTGATCGGCAACAACATCGCCAACGCGAGCACGGTGGGCTTCAAAGGATCCCAGGCGCAATTTGCCGACCTGTATGCCAATTCCCTGAACGGCGTGGCGGGCAATAATCCCGGTATCGGCGTGAGCATCTCGCGCATCGCCCAGCAGTTCACCCAGGGCAATATCGAGACCACCAACAACCCGCTCGATGTCTCCATCAATGGCGGCGGCTTCTTCCGCACCCTGGCGCCCAGCGGCGAAGTGCAGTATTCGCGCAACGGCCAGTTCCTGCTCGATAAGAACGGCATCATCACCAATGCCCAGGGCAATTCCATCACCGGCTACCTGGCCAACCAGTCCGGCGTGATCCTGGCCGGCGCGCCGGTGCCGATCAAGATCGATACCGCCGACCTGACCCCGGTGGAAACCACCGAAGCCAATTTCAAGATCAACCTGTCGTCCACTTCGCCGGTGCCGACCAAGGTGCCGTTCGACGCCACCGATCCGCTGACCTATACCAAGCAGACCGTGATGGACGTGTTCGACAGCCTGGGTAATGCCCACACCATGTCGGTGTTTTATGTAAACAAGGGGAGCGGCATCTGGGACGTCTACGCCGGTAGCGACGGCGTCGAAATCGACGCCAAGAAAGTGGCGCAGGCGGTGCTGACCGATCCGGCTTCGCTGGCGGCGCGCACGGCCTACAACGCGGCGGCGACGGCCGGCAACGCGGCCGGCATGCTGGCCGCCCAGCAAGCCTATTCGGCGGCCGCCGGCGCCGCCATGACCGCGGCCGCCACCGCGGCTGGCGCGACGCCGGCCCAATTGGCGAAGCTGGCCGCCGTCTATACCCCGCCGACCGACGTCGGCGCCGTGCCCGGCAACAACCCGGACATCATCGACCAAAAGCTGGCGGCGGCCATTACGGTCCCATCGGTCAAGGTCGGCACCCTGGCCTTCGATACGAACGGCGCCTTGAGCGCCGCGCGCATGGCGCTGCTGGTGCCGCCGCAGACCCTGCCATTCTCGGTCAACCTGCCAATTTTCCCGGACAACGGCGCCGACCTGATGATGACGATTTCCACCAACTTTGTCGGCACCACCCAGTACGGCTCGCCCACCAGCGAAAAAGAATCGACCCAGAACGGCTATTCCTCGGGCAGCCTGCAGCGTTTCTCGACCGATGCCAGCGGCACCATCATCGGCCAGTACAGCAACGGCAAATCGCGGCCGCTGGCGCAATTCGTGCTGGCCAACTTCGCCAGCCCGGACGGCCTGATCCCGCTCGGTAACAATGTCTGGGCCGAAAGCTCGGCCTCGGGCGCACCGCAGGTCGGCGCGCCGGGCCAGGGCAATATGGGCAATCTGCGCTCGTCTTCGGTGGAGTCGTCCAACGTCGACCTGACCAAGGAACTGGTCGACATGATCACGGCGCAGCGCGTCTACCAGGCCAATGCGCAGACCATCAAGACCCAGGACTCGGTGCTGCAAACCCTGGTCAACCTGCGTTAAGCGAGTCAGCGATGGACCGCCTCATCTACACCGCCGCCACCGGCGCCCGCCACATCCTGGAGCAGCAGGCCACCACGTCGAACAACCTGGCCAATGCGACCACGACGGGCTTTCGGGCCCAGTTCGACTCCTTCCGCGCCGTGCCGGTGGTGGGCGAGGGCTTGCCGACCCGGACCTTCGTGGTCGACAACACGGTGGGCTCGGACTTCCGGGCCGGGGTGATGCAGACCACGGGGCGGGCGCTGGATGTGGCCTTGCGCGGCGACGGCTTCATCGCCGTGCAGTCGAGCGACGGTTCGGAAGCCTACACCCGCAACGGCAGCCTGAAAGTCAGCGAAAACGGCATGCTGCAAACCGCGGCCGGCCTGACCCTGGTGGGCGAGAACGGCCCGATCGCGATCCCGCCCGATGCCGACGTGGCGGTCGCCGCCGACGGCACCGTGTCGGCCATTGACACCACGCAGGCCAAGCCGGGGCCCTCCAACGTGCTGGGGCGCATCAAGCTGGTCAATCCCGACACCAAGGGCCTGGTGCGCGGCGACGACGGCCTGTTCCGCCAGCAGAGCGGCCTGCCGGCCGACGCCGACCAGACGGTGCGCCTGGCCGACGGCACCCTGGAAGGCAGCAACGTCAACGCCATCGACGCCATGGTCAATATGATCGCCCTGGCGCGCTCCTTCGAAACGCAGATGAGCCTGCTGAAAAATGCGGAAAACAATGCCGCAAAAGCCACACAAGTCTTGGCGTTGAATTAAGGTTGCAATAAGTTCGTTGCCGCTCGGCAACGTTTGGCCGTTGCGGCATTGCGCATCGTGCCCGGATTCCCCATCATGGAATCTTTTCATCCTGCAGCCCACGCTTATGGCTCCCTCCGAGGAACGCTATGCCGCCGTGGTCCTGCCGTTCGCGCTGGCCGTGGCGGCTTTGACCCTGGTGGCGGTATTCAGCCTGTCCATTGCGGCCACGCTGCGCGCCTACGTGGGCGGGGAGAGCCATTGGTCGAAAGGCCAGAAGGCCGCCATCGCCTCGCTGCAGCGCTACCTGGTCACGGCTGACGAGCAGGACTACCGCCAATTCCAAGCCGAGCTGGCCGTGCCCTTGTCGGACATGCGCGCGCGCCGCGAAATGGACAAACCGGACATGGACTGGGCGGTGGTGCGCGAAGGCTTTCTTGGCGGCCGCAATGCCGAGGAAGACATCCGCGGCCTGGTCTGGCTGTACCGCAACTTCAAGTTTCTCGACCTGATGGCGCGCGCCATCGCGTATTGGGAGCATAGCGACGAACACCTGCTGCGCCTGGATGCGCTCGGCGAGCGCGTGCACGCGATGACGCCGCAGGGGCGCCGCGCCCCGGCGGTGCTGCTGGAAATCCAGGAAATCGACCGCCGCCTGACGCCCCTGGCGATCGGTTTTGCCGGCGCCATCAGCGACGCCGCGCGCCAGGTATCGAATGCCCTGATGGCCGTACTGCTGCTGGCGGCCGCCGTGCTGGCCTGGAGCGGCCACCGCTACCTGCGGCGCTCCTTCGCGCGCCGCGAACGCCTGCTGCAGCAGCTGCGCCAAAGCGAGGCGGAAGCCTTTGCCGAAAAAGAGCTGGTGCAGGTGACCCTGGGCTCGATCGCCGACGCCGTCATCACGACGGACCAGGCGCATTGCGTCAGCTACTGCAACCGCAACGCCGAACAGATGCTGGGCCTGCGGCAATCGGCCATGCTGGGCCGCCCGCTCGACGAGGTGTGCAGGCTGGAAGGCGAGGCCAAGGCGCTGCACGTGCTGGCGGCCGACGGCACGGATGTACCGGTCGACCGGTCCGTGGCGCCGATCCACGCCCCGGACGGCACCGCCATCGGCCAGGTCATCGTGCTGCACGACGCCAGCGAAGCGCGGCGCCATGCCGCCCAGCTGACCTACCAGGCCACGCACGACGATCTGACCGACATCATGAACCGGCGTGAATTCGAACGCCGCCTGCGCGAGCTGCTGGCGGTGCTGCGCCGGGGCGGCGGCGGCGAGCACGCCGTGCTGTACCTCGACCTGGACCGCTTCAAGATCGTCAACGACACCAGCGGCCACGCGGCGGGCGATGAACTGATCAAGCAAGTCAGCAAGCTGCTGCAAGCCACGCTGCGCGAGCGCGATATTGTGGGCCGCCTGGGCGGCGACGAATTCGGCATCATGCTGACCCAGTGCAGCCACAGCGACGCCCTGATCGTGGCGGAAAAAGTGCGCAAGGCCGTGGTCGAGCTGCACTTCGCCTGGGGCGTGCGCAGTTACCGCATCGGCGTCAGTATCGGCGTGGTGCTGCTCGATGGCGAGAGCAGCAGCTTGAAGGAAGTCATGACAGCGGCCGATGCCGCCTGTTATATGGCGAAGGAAAAGGGCCGCAACCGCATCCACGTGTACAGCGACGACGATGCCGAACTGTCGGTGCGCCACACTGAAATGGAAGCGGTATCGCGCATCCGCGCCGCGCTGGAGAACGACCGCTTCTGCCTGCACCTGCAGACCATCGCCCCGCTGCGGCCTGGCGGGCGGGCGCACGCCGAAGTGCTGGTGCGCATGCTGGACGAGGAGGGCGGCCTGGTGCCGCCGATGGCCTTCATCCCGGCAGCCGAGCGCTACGACTTGATGCCCCTGCTGGACCGCTGGGTGATCCATCACGCCTTCAGCGCGCTGGCCACGCAGCCGGCCGGCACCAGCTGGGCCATTAACCTGTCGGGCGCCTCGGTGTGCGACGAGGGTTTGCTGGAATACGTGCTCGAGCAGCGGCGCGCCAGCGGCATCGCGCTCGAAAACGTCTGCTTCGAAATCACGGAAACGGCAGCCGTGGCCAACCTGGCCCAGGCCGCGGCGCTGATCCAGGACTTGCAGGCGCAGGGTGCCCGCTTCGCGCTGGACGACTTTGGCGCCGGCATGTCTTCCTTCGCCTACTTGAAGCATTTACCGGTCGACTACGTGAAGATCGACGGCAGCTTCATTCGCGGCATTCTGCACAGCCCGACCGAACGTGCCATGGTCGAATCGATCAACCAGATCGCGCATGTGATGGGCAAGCAGACCATTGCCGAGTTCGTGGAAGACGACGCTATCCTAGCTTGTCTGCGAGCCATGGGCGTGGACTTTGCCCAAGGCTATGGTGTGGGGCGGCCGCAGCCGTTGATGCCTGTGCCGTCTGTTGATGTGGTTTGACTTCTGGTGTTTTATTGGCGACCTCAATTCGTATTTTTCGTCGATTGCGGGCCTGTTTGCATTTCCATCATCCCTGTTCATCTTTCTATTGCGTACCTTGCTTTACGATCGTGATCGAAGTCCCTTCTAGATGATGGAATTGCTTTTTTAAGCCTGGAGATACTGTCTTCCGCGTAGCTGATCATTTAATCGCAACCACATTACGCGTAGATGTCCATTGCAGCGCACACTCAGTTGGCCTTACCCCCATCATCTCCTGCGGGCCCGTTTGCTTTATTCGCAAAGGCCCCTGGTCGAATCCGGATTGACTGCAGCACCTGCTCAAATATCTCGCGCCCCACTTTATACGGCGGAGGAACCTGCCCGCGCAGCGCCGGATGGTCCGGCTTGTTAGAGTTATCGTTTCCCGAGACTGGCGCTAGCTTCGACTTATATTCGTCGGATAGAACTGCGCTCATATGAAGGACCAAATGTGGACGATCAGCCCGCCCTTCCTCTCCCAACACTTCTGCTTCCATGTCATAGGCCTGTTCAGCAGGCACGCAGTCAGTCGACGTTGAGCAGATCGGCCCATACTCATGTGCAGTCATCTGTCCCGGCATGCCAAGAATCTTAACAGCGTGCGGCCCGTGACGGTGCGTCATGCCAGTTTGATTCGTCATCGCATACACTGCACTTGTTCTTGGGAGCTTTATCCTGTCCTTCGGGTCTATGTTTTCCGCCGGAGTTATTGCGACATAAAACAGGAGATTCGGCTGCTGTTTCAACTGGAAAGGAATGCGAACCGTGAACCGACTTTGGGGGCCAGCTGGCTCATTGATAAAGCCGAATCCGGTACAGAAACCTGGGGAATGAGGAATTGAATTGGGTGGGCGCGTGACGTACTGTCTACGAATTCGCTGGAGCTCATTTTCCGCGGCTTTGGGACTGCCTGGCTCAAGCGTCGTTAGCGGGCCATCAAAGACCCGTACGCGCTTGTCCAAGTCATCACGAAAGCCCCCAATAAAACTCTTCTCACTTCGGATTGCAAACGATTTTGAATCATTTAGCTTTGCCACACCTGAAACACGAGCCCCTGCAATCAGCTCATTGAGTGCAGCTTCCTCATCTTTGAGAATGCCTTTCTGGAATTCGCTATGCGGCTCCTTACGAACGCGTTCGCGCCAATGCGCGACCTCCTCACGATGCGAACTGATCGATAGGCGGTATTCTTCAGGGGTAGAGACTTTCCCGTTCACTTCATTCTTGAGTTGCTTAAACCCTGCATTATCGGAAGGGTACGATTCAAGAATATTTAAGCCGCCATACCGAAGCTCTCCCCAAAAATCCCCGCCACCGATCCCTTCAATTTGGAATGCCGAGTCAAACTTCAGAGGCGTAGCGCCCAAAATCACCTGCGATGGCACGTCCATGGCAACGTGCCCCAAGCAAATCGATTCCCAACCTGAGCGCGCGGCGTACTTTCCAGATCCTTCACTCGATAATTCTGCTGCTCGAGTGCCCCCGAGTGCTGCCACTGCGATGGCTATAGCCGCGAGCGCCCGAAGACTAGCACCAAGACTAGCGCGATTATGCACACATCGTTCCATTGACCGGATCCTCGTCATTTATAGTTAGCAATACTGTGCTCATTAAGCCTGGTTGGTTATTCTCACTTATTGTCCAATATGTCGGCAATGCGGTGAAGAATCCCATTAATCCATCAGGTGCGGTTGCTGATGCCTTGTGAGCGTCCCAAAATGCAGCATCGAATGGCATACGAATTCCGACTGCAATGGTTTCTTTTTCGGTACTGTTTGGCGCACAAGTTGGCCATATCGATGCACCACGACGCTGCGCCACCGATAGGGCAGGGGAACTCCATGGAACGAAGTCAAACGCTTTCGGGAACCTCGAATAACCGACAATTCGGACTTGGGTGCCGTGCAAAAGGTGGCGTAAGTGGGAAAATCCCCCGTGCTCGCTCCCAGCTCGGTGCTATTTCCCGTCCGTCACCACCATTTTCAGTGATGTGGGCGGACTTCGGGCGTTAGAACGCCACGACGTTTGCCTCCCGGAGATAGGAAAGGCGGCGCAAGTTGTAGGCAGCCACCTTCCAGTTCAAATTCAGCGTAGCGCGCGCCAAGCCGATGGAGCGTAGCGTCTT
>NZ_KE384360.1:0-5055 GCF_000425385.1 Pseudoduganella violaceinigra DSM 15887
TGCACGATGCTGGCGTCAATCATCTGGCCACCACGCGCAATGAAGCCATGCTTGGCCAGTTGGCGATTGACGGCTTCAAAGACGCTTTCGCTGGCGCCGGCCTTGATCAGGCGCTCTTTGAACGTCCAGATCGTGGTGCGATCCGGAATCTGGCTCGAATCACGCAATCCGGCAAAGCGTTGGAAGCTCAGGCGGTCCAGCAACTGGTACTCCATTTGTTCGTCCGACAGATTGAACAACTGCTGGATCAACAGAATGCGTACCATCACCTCGGTGGGGAACGACGGTCGTCCGCCACGTTCGCGACCAGGGCGCGGTGCAGCGTCGTCGACTGCAGCGGCAAGCGCGGCGAAGTCGACATGCCGCTCCAGCACTTGCAGCGCGTCGCCAAGCTTGGTCAGCTTGGCCTCACGCTCCTGGGCGGCAAACAAGTTCGGTTTCATCATCGGCAGCGTCGTTAGAAATGGACCATCGACATCATGCCATCACTGCAGAGGTTTTTCGAGGTGCCCTTAAATAGATTATGATTTTTCGCAGGCTGAATTAGCAATCATGAGTTTCTCCTGCCTTTTTCTCCCACTCCAAATAGTTTTCCCTCGTGCCATTCGACTTCCATGGAAGAAGTGAACTTTCGTCCATTGGGTAAAAAGGATGACCGGGGAAGCAATTGGAGACCAAAACTTTTACTTGATGATTATCGTAAAAATGTACCTGAAGGCTCCCGCCCCTTTTCCCATATTTAGGTATTTCGAGCTCCATCGATTGGGGCGGAAGTTGTGGGTCTTCTTCTTTCATACGGTCATACTCCCACTTGATTTTTACGCGCAATCCAGGACGCCAAGTTGCTGGCAGCTGCGCACAACATGTTACAGCTCCACCACCCGACTCTGGATCAACGTCTGGTCCCATTGAGCCATCTACAGTGAACATATAGATTGGCCTATCTTTAGTATGGTTGAATCCTCGTATGCCGGAGCTGACCATCTCTTCCTTACATCCACTAATTAATATGGATCCAATAATTTCCAATACAAGAAGAAATATCGTTCTTTTCATATTAATTGTCCTTCTTGGCTTTCGGTGAAGGTGTTGGCGCCGCGCATTGGTGCTTCGGATCAGGTGGGGAACTCAGGATATCATCAACAGACCGGCCCCGAGAGGCTGTGGGGGGATTTCAGCAGCCTGCTAGCTTGGTTTTTTGATTAACCAAAATTCATGATTCTTATCTCATCCGGTCATACTCGGCTTTGTCCAGCGCCCATTGCTTAAGTTGTCGGCGCTGCGCCTTGGCGGCTCGCCATTCCACCTCATTTTCGTTTTCCGCTGTTTCTTTGACGATGCTATCACCCTGGTCGCCAAAATAGATCCGCCGGAATTTTGCAATGCCTATGCCATTAAGGAGGAATTCATCGACATTGTCCTTTTGAATGCCGGCAATTGAATCGTGCACCCAATGGTCAAAAAAATTGACCATTTCCATTGGCTGTGGAGCTTCGCTCAGCGATTGCACAACGCCAAGGACATCACGTTCGGGCGCATCAGCATCTACCAGAAATGGCGAAGCATTGTCAGCAAGCCACTTGCGCCACTGTTCTAATTTATCGAGAATCTTATGAGCATCGATATCAGCTTGGCCATTATCCCGGTCGTCATCGCCAGCGCCCAATCGCTTTTTTAGAATATAGGAGTACTTTAGTACCGACCCAGTCATCAATTTCTCGGTGAATGTTGAACCGGTAGCTGCGACTTGATATGGTTGCGGGAGGTGGAAGTCATAGGATTTTTCGTTCTTCATCAGGTAGTCGATCATGTGTGCCACATTTGCCAGCACCGCAATAAACCGCTGTTGGGAGTCTCGCAAGAACTTGGTCTCGGTTGGAGCCGCCTTATAAAATTTTCGCGTGTAGTAGCCCCCTGCTTGTGGGTGAGTCCCAGGAGCCTTCCGTGCTTGATACCTGTAGGTGAAGTAGTGTGCCATGTGCTGGCGCGCCATTTCTTCAACTGGCGCCTCAGTGATTTTGGCATGCTGATAGTAGGAATTGAATGCATCGAGTGCTGCCTTTGACGGGATTAGTGCCATCTTGGTTTCTAATATCATCTCACCGAGCAAGCGCAAGGGAACTCCGGCAGCGAGGGCTGCGCAATACATTTCAAAACCAGCGATCCTGGCCAATTCGTCTGTCTTGCCTTGTGCTTTTCGAGAATAACCACCGCCAACATCGGAATGGGCGCCAGGATAAATATATTCTCGAACGTTTGCTGGATATTTTCCGTCCACTCGAACTGAGTCTAGCGGGAACGTTGCACGGACCTCATGAGCTGCAACGATATGTAGGCAGTTTTGTACCGCCTGGTTGATCTGCATATTGTCGTTGGCCCACGACTGATGACCTTCAAATGCCGCGATACCATTTGAAAATCCCGCAGCAACCCCGACGGAGGCAACGGTATCAAATATCCCAAGAAAGGTTAAGTGCAGGGGGATACCCGCAAAGTAAAAAAGTTCTCCCTTTTTCTCACAGAGTGCATATAACCAGTTCACGAAAGCACGCGCTTCTGCAGCGCCACGTGAAAAACCAAACACAGATAAATTGATTTGCTCCGGATAGGAAATGCCACTGGGTCGCCCTGCAACCATTGTTTTTACTTTGTTGACCCAGCCGCTTAGCACGAAGTTGCGCTCCAACGCTGTTGAACCTATACCGCCAAGATTGTTGGCGATTTTGTTTGCGTCTTCAGGACCAATCAGCAAGTTGCCGGTCAAAAACCGGCTGACGTAATTCACTAC
This sequence comes from Pseudoduganella violaceinigra DSM 15887, assembly GCF_000425385.1. Lineage (GTDB taxonomy): Bacteria > Pseudomonadota > Gammaproteobacteria > Burkholderiales > Burkholderiaceae_D > Rugamonas > Rugamonas violaceinigra. The sequence goes on from NZ_KE384360.1 coordinate 2,789, forward strand.
CTGGAGCAGGGCCCAAATGATACGAGGTTCGCCATTCCACGATGCAGCCGTTCCAAGCGTGCCACCACTGTCGCGAATGCCATCAAATGGCGTTCCAACGCCAGGAATGTAAGTTGCGTAGTACTTATCTGTACCGACGATTTTTCCGTCGGGGTACGTATGAAATAGACGAACCACATTACTTTGCTTATGTTGCTCGGGGCTGGTGCGGACTTTCTGATAGTCGAGGTACTCATTATTCCCAGTGCCATCAAAGAATATTCCGGCGAATATGTGGCCACAGCATTTGGGCGAGGACTGGGTTCCTTGTTGGAGTGCGATCGCTTTGGCGCGCTGCATGGCTTCGGCGTTACCGAGCGGCCGCATGCTTCCGCGCGTGTTCGATAAATTTGGGTTTTTTGCAGGTTGGACGTTAGCAGACATGACCAGGCCTTAAGGGTTTTTCATTTTTCATAAATTCAGCTTTGCTTCGGTTCGCCTTCCATGGCAACAGTAGCTTTTCGTCCAATGGGTAGAGTGGATGCTCTGCATCGCAAGTTGTAACCACCAATTGAATCTTGTCATCGTCGTAAAAGTGGACATGAATGTTTCCCGTTTTAAGGTATTTGGGTACCTCCACGATTGCGGCTTGCGCCGGCAATTTCTCGTCAGATTCTTTCATTCGTCCGTAAGTCCATTTGACCTCTACATGCATCCCTGGGCGCCATTCCCTCGGCAGCATGAAGCAGCACAAATCCTTTCCGCCACCCGATTGAGGCATCACATCGGGTCCCATCGCATCATTTACATAAAATTGTTCAATGGGCCGATTTGCAGTGTGGTTGTACCCGACAACGGTGACGGCAACTGAATCATCGCGACAGGCGACAAGTAGGAAAGACATTAGTGCAAACGAAATAATTGAAAAATTTACTTTCACTTGAAACCTCACTATCAAATAAATTTTTTGTGCACCATGCAATTGCGTAGGTCCACTTCGCTTTTTGAAATCACAAAAAACTTTCGCTAACCAAACCTGTTCCGAGATCGCCGGGGGGCCACTGCTTTCTGGCGAGATATGCATTTAAGGAGTCATCCTGGTTCGTCTTCCCTTCAGTCAGGAAAGCTGCAACCGAAAGCGAGACAACGTCTGCCCAGTTGGTTACGTCGAACTGGCGCGCGATTTCGCAGCTTTTCGAAACCATTGAGTAGCATTTTGAACGTGGCATATTTTGCGGAATGATGTCCGACATCGAGCCCGATATCAGGAACAGGATGTTGTCTGGTTCGGCCGCCAAAAGTAATGAGGCCAGTTGTTCGTGTTCGAGATGAATCTTTAATGCCTTCGATGCATCAGGGTCCGACAAGGCAAGCGGCGTCAGGCCGCCTTCACGATTTACTACCAGCCATTCCACAATAGGTGCCGCAAGTGCCGCCCATTGATCTTGTCTGAATACCTTTGGAAGCTCTGCGAGTACGCGGGTGTCCGCCAAACGCAATAGCATCTTCTGGTGATCGATGGCCGTTACCCAATGAAGTAATTCCCACGATTCGCATAATTTTTTCAAGTCAATTCCGCTCCCGAGGAAGCTGATCATGGGGCGGTCGTGACTGTGTCGAAGTAGCCGGGAGAGGAAGGCCTGATCATTTATCGGATCGATCGGTACCAATATTGGTGCAGCTTTGCGCAGGCCTTCATACGCGTGGCTGGCGTAGCAATTTATTCCTCGATCCCAGTAAGGAGCATCGTTGGCATTGGGGTAGTCGAATGCTGCATCAATCAATGCCGCCCAGTGAAGGTCGGGCTGCGCTTCGGCCGATGCAATCAGAGCTTCACGGACTGCAGGAACATTTGCCGGGTCCTGGCCAAAATATTCTGTTGTTCTTTTCATTTAAACCACCGCGACGGGCGAACCAGATTTAAGGGCTTTAATCAGGCAATCAATGCAGACAGGTTCGCTGGATGGTAGTTCCGGAATGCGGTAGTCCGTGCGTTCTGGCCCGATAAAGGACTTCTTTCCAGCCTTGATCTCGATCTTGCCCGGGCACTGCACCGTGATATTGCCGCCATCGATGGTGATGTTGGCGCCACCAGCCGTAGAAAGGCTGATCTTCTTCGCCGCAGCCCAATCGATATGGGCGTTGGCGCTCTTCACGTTGATTTCATCACGCGCCTGTACCAGCATCGCACCAGCTTGCGCCTGCACGTCGATTGGATCGCGCGCGGCGATCACTTGCACGCCGAGATCCTGCGCGCCGGGTTTGACCGCGCCACCCAACACGCCAAT
>NZ_KE384360.1:6195-281465 GCF_000425385.1 Pseudoduganella violaceinigra DSM 15887
GGGCGCCACGGGACGGTGGCGGGCAGCGCCTGGCTGCAGTTGGCGTAGCCGGTGCTGTTGGCCTGCGTGAGCAGGGCCGGCAGGTCGGACACGATGCCGGTGAACGGCGCGGCCAGTTGCTCCAGCAGTTCCGGGATGGGGCCGAACAGTTCGGCCAGGCCATTCCGGGCGGCCACCGGCAGGTTGTTGATGCCGACGCTGGCGACGCGCGTGATCACGTATTCGTTTTCATGCTCGCCCAGGTCCAGCGGGCCGTTGACCAGCTTGAAGCGGGTACCGGCGCGCAGGGTGCGCACGGTGCTGCGCACTTCCCATGGCTGGCTGCGCGCTTCGCGGGCCTGCATTTGCAGGAGGGCGTAGCGCTGGGCGTCGTCGCCGTCGGTGAAGGCGTATTGGCCCGGGTAGTCGAAACTCTCCGGCAGTTGGGCATGTTTGCCGAAGTCGCTGATGCAGGTAGGCACGGTGGTGCCGATCAGGCTTTTGGCCTTGTAGTCGTAGCTGTAGATCGATACGCTGCCTGCCAGCAGGCTGCGCTGGCGGCGCAGGGACTGGATCGCGTCGGCCTTTTCCAGGGCGCGCGCCGAGTGGTAGCGCAGGCCGAAACCGCTCTTGCTGCTGGCGTCTTCGGGCGTGGCGGTGATTTCGCGGCTGTCCGCGAACAGCATCAGGGTTTGCACTTCTTCGCCGTCCTGCAGGCGCCAGGCGATGCCTTCCTCCGACAGCAGCCGGCGCACGAAGTCGTAGTCCGATTCGCGGTACTGGCAGCAGTAGCTGCGCGGTGGGATATCGGCCAGGCAGGCGCGCGCGTCTTCGCTCCATTGCCAGTTGGCGTAGGGGGCGTGCGCTTCGAACACTTCGTCGACAATTTCCGCCACCGATTTGTCCTGCCATACGCGGCTGTTGCGCACCTGGGTCAGCAGCCACAGCCAGGACGAGATGCGCAGGCGGTAGCGGGCGAAGCCGCCCTCGCTGCCCAGCAGGCCGGCCTGGCTCACGTAGCCGTGAAACGCGCTGCGGCCGCCGTCGGCCAGGCTGGCGAGGAAGGTCGCAGGCTGGCCGAGCAGGGAGCGCAGATCGATGGCGGCGCTGGTCGAGAGCGCGATCACTTCGCGCCTGGCCAGCTCCTGCAGGCCGTCGTCGGCCAGGAAGGCTTCGACCAGGAGGCCGCCGCCGGCGATCTCCTCGGTTTTCGGGAGCCGCAGTTCATACAAGCGGCTAGCGCTGGTGAACTGGGCAAGGGCGGCATATACCTGGGACAGGAGTTCAGTCCTCATAATCTGTCTGCTTGGCAATAATTATAAAATTGGAAACAATAGCAGACCTGAAGTATTCCCGCCACACGGTTGAATAGACCGGGGAAAACCAGCCAGATCGACGCTTTAACTTGACCTTTGCCACGGGATAATGCCTGCATAGAAATACGCCGTAGGTTTATTGTTAAGGGGCAGGAAATGATTCGATCACTGTGGATTGCCAAGACTGGCATGGAAGCGCAGCAGACCCAGATGGACGTGGTGTCCAATAACCTGGCGAACGTCAGCACCAACGGCTTCAAGAAGTCGCGCGCCGTCTTCGAGGATCTGCTGTATCAGAACATCCGCCAGCCGGGCGCTGCCTCCTCGCAGCAGACCCAGCTGCCATCGGGCATGCAGCTCGGTACCGGCGTGCGCCCGGTGGCCATCGAGCGCATCCATACCCAGGGCAACCCGCAGGCGACCGGCAACGACAAGGATTTGATGGTCAACGGCAACGGTTTCTTCCCGGTGCTGCTGCCGGACGGCACCACGGCCTACACCCGCGACGGCTCCTTCCAGCGCGATAACAATGGCCAGATGGTCACTTCCAGCGGCTTCGTGCTGCAGCCGGCCATCACCATCCCGATCAACGCCACCAGCATTACCGTCGGTCGCGACGGCATCGTGTCGGTCACGCTGCCGGGCCAAGCCGCCGCGCAGCAGATCGGCGCCATCCAGCTGGCCACTTTTATCAACCCGACCGGCCTGGAGTCCAAGGGCGAGAACCTATACGTGGAAACCGGCGCGTCCGGCGCGGCGACCCAGAACCAGCCAGGCACCAACGGCACCGGCGTGATCATGCAGGGGTATGTGGAAACCTCGAACGTCAACGTGGTCGAGGAAATGGTGAACATGATCCAGACCCAGCGCGCCTACGAAATCAATTCGAAGGCGATCACCACCTCCGACCAGATGCTGCAGCGGCTGACGCAGCTGTAATCGAGCGAGCCCGCCATGCGTACCGCTTTTGCCTCCATCGCCGCCGCCCTGCTGCTGTCAGCCTGCGTCGGCGCACCGACGACGATCGTCAACGGTCCCACCAGCGCCCGTCCGCTGCCGCCGCCTTACCCGCCGGCAGTGCAGAACAATGGCGCGATCTACCAGGCCAGCAGCTACCGCCCGGCCTTCGAGGACCGCCGCGCGCGCCATGTAGGCGATGTGATCAATGTCGTCATCACGGAAAGCACCTCGGCCGTCAAGAACGGCGCCAGCGCCGGCAACAAGTCGGGCAGCGTCAACTTCGGCGTACCGGGCCTGTTGCAGAACAGGCTGGGTGCCAACGTGGCCACCAGCGCCGACAACAAGTTCGCCGATGCCGACAGCCAGTCGCTCAGCAACAGCTTCCGCGGGACGATCGGCGCCACCGTGGTGGAAGTGCTGTCGAACGGTAACCTGATCATCGCCGGCGAAAAGCAGGTCGGCATGAACAAGGCCACCGAGTACATCCGCATTTCCGGCATGGTGAACCCGGATTCGATCAACGGCAATTCGGTGGCGTCGACCGCCATCGCCGACGCCCGCGTCGAATACCGCACCAAGAGCAATATCGACGGCGCCGAAGTGCAATCGATGCTGTCGCGTTTCTTCCTCAGCCTGCTGCCATTCTGATCATGAAGACTTTCAAGCTCCTGGCCTTGTGCGCCGCCCTGGTATTGGCCCCAGCCGTGCAGGCCGAGCGCCTGAAGGACCTGGCCAGCGTGGCCGGCGTGCGCCAGAATCAATTGATGGGCTACGGCCTGGTGGTCGGCCTCGATGGTTCGGGCGACCAGACCACGCAAACCCCGTTCACGGTGCAATCGGTGGCCTCCATGCTGCAGCAGATGGGCGTGGCGCTGCCGCCCGGTACCACGCTGCAGCTGAAGAATGTGGCCGCCGTGATGGTCACCACCAACCTGCCAGCCTTTGCCCAGCCCGGCCAGCAGATCGACGTCACCGTGTCATCCATGGGCAATGCCAAGTCGCTGCGCGGCGGCACGCTGCTGATGACGCCGTTGAAAGGCGCGGACGGCCAGGTGTACGGCATGGCGCAAGGGAATGTGCTGGTGGGCGGTGTCGGGGCGCAAGCGCCGGGCGGCGGCGCCGCCGTGGTGGTCAACCACCTGTCGGTTGGCCGCATTTCCGGCGGCGCCACGGTGGAACGCGCCGTGCCGACCACGCTGGGGGAGGGCAGTCAGATCCGCCTCGAACTGAACAATACCGACTTTGCCACCGCCAGCCGCGTGGTCAACGCTATCAACGACAAATACGGCGCCGGCGTCGCGTACGCCCAGGACGGCCGCACCATCCGCGTCACCGCTCCCTCGTCGAGCGATGCGCGCGTGGCCTTCATCGGCGAGCTGGAGAGCATGGATGTGCGCCCGGCGCGCCAGGCCGCCAAGGTCATCATGAACGCCCGTACCGGCTCGGTGGTCATGAACCAGGAAGTGACGCTGGAGACGTGCGCCATTTCGCACGGCAACCTGTCCGTATCGGTCAGCGCCGACACCCAGGTCAGCCAGCCCAATGCGCTCAGCGGCGGCCAGACCGTGGTCGCCCAGCAGGGCAGCGTCGACATCAAGAAGGACTCCGGCAAGGTCATCATGCTGAAGAGCGGCGCGTCGTTGGCCGAAGTGGTCAAGGCCCTCAACGCCATTGGCGCTTCGCCGCAGGATTTGCTGGCGATCCTGCAGGCCATGAAAGCGGCCGGCGCGCTGCGCGCCGAACTGGAAATCATTTGAGGATGCCGCCATGATCCCGCGTCCCGGCTCCACCGACCTGAGCGCCAACCTTGCCATCGACAATAAGGGCATGTCCGAGCTGCGCCAGTCGGCGCGCGCCGGATCGCCGGAAGCGTTGAAGGCGGCGTCCACGCAATTTGAAGCCATGTTCGTCAACATGATGATGAAGAGCATGCGCGAGGCCACGCCGCAGGATGGTCTGACGGACAGCCAGCAAACCCGGATGTTCACGACCATGCTCGATCAGCAGACCAGCCAGAATATCGCCAAGAAGGGCCTGGGTCTGGCCGATATGCTGGTGCGCCAGCTGTCGAAGACCTTGCCGGCGCAGGAGACCGTGGGCGCCGACCCGGCCATGGCGCGCGCCTTGCTGGAGCAGGCCAAGCTGCAGCGTTCGATCGAAGCCAGCGGCGGCGCCGCGGCCATCGCCAATGCCGCCCCGGCCACGGACAAGCCCGCCCATGTGCGCGCCTTCCAGGACAAGCTCGGCAGCCACGCGGAAGAAGCCAGCCGCGCCTCCGGCATCCCGGCCAAGTTCATGCTGGGCCAGGCGGCGCTGGAGACGGGCTGGGGCCGGCGCGAAATCAAGGGCCGCGACGGGACCAGCAGCCACAACCTGTTCGGCATCAAGGCCGGCCCGGACTGGAAAGGCCGTGTTGTCGAAACGGCCACGACAGAGTACGTGCATGGCCAGCCGCAGACGCGGGTGGACAAATTCCGGGCCTATGACAGCTATGCCGACAGCTTTAAGGATTACGCGCGCATGCTGACCAGCAATGCCCGCTACGAGAAGGCGCTGGCCGCCGCCAACGGCCGCGATGCCGCCGGCTTTGCCAAGGGCCTGCAGCGGGCCGGTTACGCCACCGATCCCAACTACGCCAGCAAGCTGGCGGGGATTATCCAGCGCACTCTTGCCTGACGGACATCAAGTTTTGTCGGAATCTGCCGTAAACTGACCTAACAAGCGAAGGTACTTATCACAATGTCCAGTCTTCTCAGCATCGGTAAAAGTGGTCTGTTGGCCGCCCAGACGGGCCTGGCCACCACTGGGCACAATATTACCAATTCGAATGTGACCGGTTACAACCGCCAGGTGGTGGTGCAGGGCACTACGCCGCCGCTGCAGACCGGCGACGGCTTTGTCGGCACCGGTACCGAGGTGGCGCAGATCAAGCGCGTCTACGACGACTTCCTGAACCGCCAGCTGCTGGGCGCGCAGACCAACCAGTCCCAGCTGGACACCTATTTCAACCAGGTCAGCCAGATCGACAACCTGCTGGCCGATACCACGGTCGGCCTGTCGCCGGCCCTGCAGGACTTTTTCAAGGGCGTGCAGAACGCCAACTCCAGCCCGCAGTCGCCGGCGGCCCGCCAGGCCTTGCTCTCGTCGGCCCAATCGCTGGCCTCGCGCTTCAATGGCATCTCCGCGCGCATGAAGGAATTGCAGCAGGGCGTCAACACGGGCGTCGCCGCCAGCGTCAATGAAATCAATTCCTTCGCCCGCCGGATTGCCGACCTGAACAATACGATTGCCGGCCTGTCGGTCGACCCGTCGGCCCTGCCGAGCGACCTGATGGACCAGCGCGACGCCCTGATCGCCGAGATGAACAAGCAGGTCAAGGTCACCGTCATGCCGGCCGAAAACAATATGCTGAATGTCTCGTTCGGCACGGGCCAGCCGCTGGTGGTGGGCAACCGTAGCCAGGTGCTGGCGACGGCCAATTCGCCGTCCGACCCGGAGCGTATCGTGGTCGGCTACCAGACCAACGGCAATTTCTCCCAGCTGCCGGACAGCGTACTGATCGGTGGCCAGCTCGGCGGCCTGATCGACTTTCGCAATAGCGGCCTGGACGTGGCCAATGCCAGCCTCGGCAAAGTGGCCGCCGGCCTGGCGGACGCCTTCAACGACCAGCATAAGCTGGGGCTCGACCTGAACAGCCAGTTCGGCGGCAACTTCTTCAACGATATCCATGCCTATGTCGGCTATGACAACCGCAATGCGCCCACCAGCACGGTCAAGGTCGACGCCACCATCGTCGACGCCGCCGCGCTGACCACCTCGGACTACGACATCAACTACAACGGCACCGACTTCATCGTGACGCGCGCCAGCGACGGCGCCACCACCACTATCGCGCCGTATCCGCAGGCCCAGCCGCAGGTGATCGATGGCGTCGCCTTTTCCATCACCGGCGCGGCTGGCGGCCCCGACCATTTCCTGGTGCGCCCGACGTATAACGCCGCCCAGGACATCAGCGTGGCGCTGAAGGATCCCAACAAGATCGCGTTGGCGGCGCCGATCAGCACCTCGGTACCGACCACCAATACCGGCAATGGCAAGATCAGCCCCGGCGCGGTCAATGCCAATTACCTGTTGCCCGGCAACCAGCTGGCGGCGCCCGTGACCCTGACCTATAACAGCGGGACCAACCAGCTCAGCGGTTTCCCCGCCGGCAGCCCGGTGGACGTGACGGTCAACGGCACCACCACCACTTATCCGGCCGGCACCCCGGTGCCGTACACGGCGGGCGCCCAGATCGCCTTCCAGGGCATTGAAGTGAGTCTCTCTGGCACGCCAGCCAACAACGACAAGTTCACCATCGCGCCCGGCAGCGGGGTCGGCGATGCGCGCAACGGCGTGCTGCTGGCGGGCCTGCAGTCCAAAAACATTCTGGATGGCGGCCACGCGACGTTCCAGGGCTCGTATGCGCAAATGGTCAACTTCGTTGGCAATAAGACGCGCGAAGTGCAGATCGCCAGCTCGGCGGCCGATACCGCGGTGGTCCAGGCCCAGGCTGCGCGCGACTCGGTCTCGGGCGTCAACCTGGACGAGGAAGCGGCCAACCTGCTGCGCTACCAGCAGGCTTACCAGGCCTCCGGTAAAGTGATCCAGGTGGCAAACACCTTGTTTGACACACTGCTGTCGCTGAACCAATAAGATTTTTGAAGGAAGAGCACCATGGTCATGCGTATTGCCACCAAGACTTTGTACGACAACGGCGTCAGCCAGCTGAATACCCTGCAGGGCCAATTGCAGCGGACGCAGATGCAGCTGTCGACCGGGCGCCGCGTGGTCACGCCATCGGACGACCCGGTTGCTTCGGCACGCGCACTGGAAGTGTCGCAGTCGAAGGAAATGAACACCCAGTACGTCACCAACCGCTCGAACGCCAAGGCTTCGCTGTCCCTGGTCGACAATACGCTGGCCAGCACCGACGACTTGCTGCAGGAAGTGAAGAGCAAAATCGTCGCCGCCGGCAATCCGGCCTTCACGATGGCCGACCGCGAAGCGCTGGCCAAGGAGCTCGATGGACGGCTGGAAGACCTGCTGGGCCAAGCCAACGCCACCGACGGCAGCGGCGCCTACCTGTTCTCCGGCTACAAGAGCGATATCCAGCCGTTCACGCGCAGCGCCACCGGCGCCACCTACAACGGCGACCAGGGCCAGCGCGACCTGCAAGTGGCATCCTCGCGCAAGCTGGCCATCAGCGAAACCGGCTCGACCATCTTTGAAAGCAATATCACGGGCAACGGCACCTTCCAGACCAGTGTCGACCCGAACAACTACACGCGCGGCGGCACCGGCATCATTTCGCCGGGCGTGGTGAAGAATCCCGCTGCGGTGACCGGGCATAACTACACGCTCAACTTCACCGTGGTGCCCGCCGCGCCTGGTGTGCCGGCCGCGACCACCTATACCGTCAACGACGTCACCAGCGGCACCGCCGTGGCGACGGGCGTGCCCTACGTGGCGGGCCAGCCGATCGCCTTCGACGGCATCCAGATGGACGTCAGCGGCGTGCCGGCCAATGGCGACGTGTTCAATGTCGATCCGAGCAAGAACCAGTCGGTGTTCGAGACCATGACCACCCTGATCGCCGCCCTGCGCGGCCCGGCCGGCTCGCCGCAGGCGGGCGCCGGGCTGACCAATGCGCTGAACCTGGCCAACCAGAACATCACCAATGCGCTGGACAACACGCTGTCGGTGCGCGCCTCGGTCGGCGCCCGGCTGAGCGAGCTGGACCACCTGGACAGCGCCGGCGACGACTTGAACCTGCAATATTCGAGCCAGCTGTCCGACCTGGTCGACCTCGACCCGGTGGAAGCGATCTCGCGCTTCACCCAGCAGCAAACCACGCTGGAAGCGGCGCAGAAGTCCTACAAGGCGCTGACCGGGCTATCGCTGTTCAATCTGATTTGAAAGTCGGGGCCGTGTCCGATTGCCAGACCTGACCCCGGCTTCCTTCCTGCTATCCCACTCGCGCGGCAATTGCCGCGCTTTTTCTATGCCTTCGTTGACCAGCCTCTGGATCGGCATGTTCAGGTAGGGCAGGGTCATGGCCAGCGTCAGGAAACCCACGCCCAAGGTGATCGGGAAGCCGATGCCGAACAGGTTCAACTGCGGCGCCGCGCGCGTCAGGATGCCCAGCGCGACGTTGGTGACCAGCAGCGCGGCGACCACGGGCAGGGACAGCTGCAGGCCGGCCGAGAAGATCCTGGAACCCCACAGCGCCAGGTCCCAGAAGCCGTCGTTGTTGAAGGAAATCGCCGCCACCGGCAGCGTGAAGAAGCTTTCGGCCAGCGCTTCCAGCAGCACCAGGTGGCCATTCACCGCCAGCACCGCCAGCGTCACGATCCACACCATGAATTGCGACACCGCCGACGAGCGGCCCTGCGACATCGGGTCGAAGAAGCTGGCGAAACCCAGGCCCATGGTCAGGCTGGATATCTCGCCCGCCATTTCCACCGCGCCGAACACCAGGCGCATCGCGAAGCCCATGCCAGCGCCGATCACGATTTCCCGCGCCAGCACCGACAGCCCGGCCCAGCCCGCTGGATCGAGGGCGGGCATGGCCGGTACGCCAGGCGCCACCACCAGGGCGATCATCAGGCCCAGCGCGAGCTTGACGGTTTCCGGGATGCGGGCGTTGCCGAAGATGGGGGCGGCGGCGATCAGCGCCAGGATGCGGGCTGCCGGCCACAGCAGGGCGGCGATCCAGGTATTCAGCTCGGCGGCAGTGACGACCAGCATCGCTCACGAGACCAGTTGCGGGATATTGGTCAGCACCTGGCGCATATAGTCGAGCATGACCGACAGCATCCACGGGCCGGCCACCACCATGGCGACAAACACGCCGATCAGCTTGGGGATGAAGGACAGGGTCGATTCATTGATCTGGGTGGCGGCCTGGAAGATCGAGACCACCAGGCCGATCACCAGCGCCACCAGCAGCAGCGGGGCGGCCACCATCAGCGTGACTTCCATGGCCTGGCGGCCCATGCTCATGACGGTTTCCGGATTCATGGCGGCCCTCCCTAGTAGAAGCTCTGGGACAAGGAGCCCAGCAGTAGTTGCCAGCCATCCACCAGCACGAACAGCATCAGCTTGAACGGCAGCGAAATCACGGCGGGCGACATCATCATCATACCCATCGACATCAACACCGACGCCACCACCATGTCGATGATGAGGAAGGGGATGAAAATGGCGAAGCCGATCTGGAAGGCGGTCTTCAGTTCGGAGGTGATGAAGGCCGGCACCAGGATCTTCAGCGGCACGTCTTCCGGCCCCTGTAGCGCCTGGCTGCGCGAAATCTTGACGAACAGGGCCAGGTCGGACTGGCGCGTCTGCTTCAGCATGAAGGTCTTCAGCGGCACGGCGGCGCGGTCCATCGCCTGCTGCATGGTGATCTTGCTGTCCTGCAGCGGCACCCAGGCGTCGCTGTAGATCTTGTCGAACACCGGGCTCATGACGAAGAAGGTGAGGAACATGGACAGGCCGATGATGACCTGGTTGGGGGGCGCCGATTGGGTGCCGAGCGCCTGGCGCAGCAGGGACAGCACGATCACGATGCGGGTGAAGCCGGTCATCATCAGCAGCGCCGCCGGGATGAAGGTCAGCGCCGTCATCAGGATCAGCGTTTGCAGCGTCAGGCCGTAATTGGTGCCGCCGCCTGCGGCCGGTGTGCTGGTGAAGGCTGGAATGGTCGGCTCGGCCGCCGCGATCAACGGCAGCAGTAGCAGGGCGGCGCCGGTGGTCAGGCCCCAGGCGCGTTTATTTGCCATTGCGCTTTTCGACGGTCTGTTTGAACCAGTCGGCGAAATTGGCGGGCAGCGCCGGCGCGCCGGCCGCCTCGCCCTCGTCCACTGCCTGGCGCGGCATGGTGGCCAGGGCGTTCATGCGGCCGGGCGAGGCACCGACCACGATCCATTGCTCGCCCACCTCCACCACCAGGATGCGCTCGCGCGCGCCGACGCTAAGGGCGCCGACCAGCTTGATGCGCGAACCGCCCGTGATATGTTTCGGGCCGAAGCGCTTGAGCAGCCAGGCCAGGCCGACCAGCAGGGCGATGACGAAGCCCAGTGAGAGGATGGTCTGCAGCAGGGAGCCGGCAGCCGAGGGCGCCTGCGCCGCCAGCGCATGGTTCGGCGCGGGGGCATTGGCGGCGCGGGCGCCGGCCAGGGCGGCCTGCTGCTCGGGCGTCGCGGCCGTGGCCGGCGTTGCAGGCGCGGCGTCGGCCGTGGGCGCCGGCGCTGCTGGCGTGCTGGTGGAAATCGTATCGGGAGCGGGGGCCTGTTGCGCCAGCGCGGGCGCGCCGACAAGACAGAAGGCGGCCGCGCAGGCGGCCAGGACGGACCTTGCGGCGTGGTTTGGCGTCATTTATTCAGTTTTCGGATGCGTTCGGAAGGCGTGATGATATCCGTCAGGCGGATACCGAATTTGTCGTTCACCACCACCACCTCGCCCTGGGCGATCAGGCAGCCGTTGACCAGCACGTCCATCGGTTCGCCCGCCAAGCCGTCCAGTTCAACCACGGAGCCCTGCGCCAATTGCAGCAGATTCTTGATGGCGATCTTGGTACGCCCCAGTTCCACCGTCAGCTGGACCGGAATATCGAGGATGAAGTCGATATCGTTATGGGTTTCCGTCTTGTTGGGCTGCTTGGAGAAGTCCTTGAACACGGCCGCCGTGGCAGCCTGGTTCTGCATCGCGGCGGCTTCGGCGGCGGCCTGTTCGGCAATCGCGGCGCCCCAATCGTCATCCATGCTGCCTGTATCGTCGTCTTGATTGTCCGACATGTCTTTCTCCTAAATGCTGCCTTATTTCATATTATCGGTGTTTGCCAGCAGTTTCTCCACCTTCAAGGCGTATTGCCCGTTCAGCACCCCGTAGGTGCAGTCGAGCACAGGCACGCCATCAACCGTGGCTTCGATGGTTTCCGGAATCGAGAGCGGGATCACATCGCCCACCTTCATGTTCAGGATCTCATCGAAGCTGACCTTGGCCGTGCCGAGCTTGGCGATCAGTTCCACCTCGGCGATCTGGATCTGCTGGGTCATCAGGCGGATCCAGCGCTTGTCCACTTCCAGCGCCTCGCCCTGCAGCGAGGAGGTCAGCGCATCGCGGATCGGCTCGATCATCGAGTACGGCATGCAGAAGTGGATCTGGCCCGACACCGAGCCGAGTTCGATGGTGAAGGTGGACGCCACCACCACCTCGTTCGGCGTGGCGATGTTGGCGAACTGCGTATTCATTTCGGAACGGATGTACTCGAACTCCACCGGGTACACCGGTTCCCACGATTTGGTATAAGCCTCGAACACGATATCGAGGATGCGCAGGATGATGCGCTGCTCGGTCTGGGTGAAGTCGCGCCCCTCGACCCGGGTATGGAAACGGCCGTCGCCGCCGAACAGGTTGTCGACCAGCAGGAACACCAGGCCCGGATCGAACACCATCAAGGCGGTGCCGCGCAGCGGCTTCATGTGCACCAGGTTGAGGTTGGTCGGCACCACCAGGTTGCGGATGAATTCGGAATACTTCGAGACGCGCACCGAGCCCACCGACACTTCCGCGCTGCGGCGCAGGAAGTTGAACAGGCCCACGCGCAGCAGGCGCGCGAAACGCTCGTTGATAATTTCCAGGGTCGGCATCCGGCCCCGGACGATGCGCTCCTGCGTTGCCAGATTATAGGTCCGGACACCGGTGGACTCCTCTGGCGCTGCGACGTCGTCCTGGTCGCCGTTGACGCCCTTCAGGAGGGCATCGACTTCTTCCTGGGAGAGAAAATTATCAGCCATGCTTCACACCGACCTTACTGGATGATAAACGCCGTAAACAGCACTTCCGATACTTCCTGGGGCTCGCCGCCTTTTTCGAAAGGCTGGTTGACCGCTTCCATGATGTCCTTGCTGAGCTGCTCCTTGCCTTCCGGGGTATTGATCTCGGAGGCGTGCTTGCTCGACAGCAGCAACAGAATGCGGCTGCGCAGCTTGGGCATATTGGTCTTGATCACTTCCGACTCTTCCAGGCTACCGGCTTGCAGCGTGATGGCCAGCTGCAGGTACTGTTCGCCGTTCTCCGGCTGCAGGTTGACGACGAACTGGTCGACCGGGACATACACCGGCGGTCCGGCTTTCTTGGCCGGTTTCTTGGATTTCTTCGGCGCCTTTTCTTCCGCATGCTCTTCGCTGCTATCGCCCTTGAGCATGAAGTAGGCACCGGCGCCGCCGCCCAGCACGAGCACCAGCACAGCGGCCAGGATAATGATCAGCTTCTTCTTGGAGCCACCGCCTGCCGGTGGTGCTGCTTCTGCCTTGGCATCAGCCTTCATTTTTGGATTCGCTTTCAATTCTGCTGCCCTGGATGCAAGAGTTGGATCATGACGCCATTATGTCATTATCGCGAATTCTTTCGGGAAGCCATGCGCCGAAAAGAGGCAGGAAGCAGGGCTATCTCTGCCTTAGAGGCCGTTTCAAAATGGCCATGGCGTTGTTGCAGCTCCTTGCCGTGCAGGCGCACTGCCTTCGTCGCTGCGCCTAGCCACGCCCATTTTGAAACAGCCTCTTAGGCGAAAGTATCGACGGCGCTCAGCACGCCGCGCCGGATGGTCGGGGCGGGCTGGGCCGCGCTGTCGCCGTCCGTGGCGTTGCCATGCTGGCCAGTGGCGACGCCGCGGCCACGGCCGCCGCCCGCCATCCCGGCGAAGGCTTGCTGCTGATCCTGGCTGCCCGAGGAAACGCTGGCGTCGCCCAGCATGATGCCGGCTTCGCCCATGGTTTCGCGCAGCTTGGGCAGGGCTTGCTCGAGCGCCTGGCGCACTTCCGGCTGGGCCGCCGTGAAGGCCACGCTGGCCTGGTCGTTGGAAACGCTCAGCACCACTTGCAGCGGGCCCAGGTCGGGCGGGTTCAGGGTCAGGGTGGCGCTCTGCTCGCCGCCATTGACCATCCAGACCACTTTCTGGCCCAGTTGATGGTCCCATCCCTGGCTGCCAACGCGGGCGTGCAGCTGGTTGCTGGCCAGGGCCTGGGCGGCTTGCGCATTTGCCGCGCCGGCCGGGGCCAGGGCGGTGGCAGTCGCCTGCAGGGCGCTGGCCTGCGGCTGGATCAGTTGTTTGGTATCGCGGGCGGCGGCATCGGCGGCCTTGCTGGCGTCGGCCCTGGCCTGTTGCAGGGTGGCCTGGAAATCGGCGCGCGGCGCCGCAGCGTCGGGCAGGGCGGCCTTGCCGCTGGCGTTGCTGCCGACGGCCTGCTGGGCCAGGGCATCGGCCAAGCTCGGGTCGGCATCGTTTGCCACGGCCTGACTGTTGGCGGCGCCGTCGGCTGTCGCTTTGGCGGCGAGCAATGTTGCCTGATCGATAGCCATGCCATCTTCAGGCAGGCGCGCGGCGCTGGCGGCCTGGCTGGTGTTGCCTTCCAATACGGCGTCGCTGGCCGGCGCCGCAGCGCTGGCGGCCCGGCTTTCTTGGACAGCAGCGGCGGCCGCCGCTGCCGCCGCTGCGGCATCGGTGGCGTTGGGCTGGGCCAGGCCCTGGAGCATGGCCAGCATATCGGCCACGGCATCGCTGCTGGCTGGCTGTTCCCCTGCTTGATCTGTTTCCGCCGGACCCTCGGCAGTGTCCGCAGAAGCAGATGCCTTTCCGCTGTCGGCGGGCGCAGCCTGCCCGTTACTGGATGGCGCGGCGGGATTGGCCTGGTTGCTTTGCTGGGGCTTGGCGGCAGCCTGGGCCTGTTGGGCGGGCTTGCTGGCGGGCGCCGGGACGTTGCCCGCGGCCGGCTTTGCCTGCTGGGCGGCGGCAGTCTGGGGTTGCTGCGCCACCGGTTTCGGGCCCTCGGCGCGGCGCGGCGCGGCGTTGGCCTGCGGCGTCAGCGCCGGCGGCAGGGCTTGGCGTTCGATCTGGCGGTTCAAGGCCTGGGCGAACTGCTGGTCTTCCTGGGCGGCATTGGATGGACGGCCGGAAGCCGTATTGCCGGAGAGAAGGGGTGAGTTCTGCACAGTCTGGGTTTGCATGATCGAATTGCTCTAACGTTTGAAAAATGCCTGGCGCGAGGCGTGTTCATCCATGGCCTTCTGGTCGCGCTTGGCTTCCTTCTTGAGCTCCTGGGCTTCGGCCCGGTCGCGCAAGGTGGAGTAGGACATGCGCTTGCGTTCGGCGTCCTGCCACAACTGCTTTTCCTTATCGCCACGGACTTTGCTGTGGCGCAGCACATCTTCCTGGCCCTTGATGGCCGTATCCAGTTTTTCCATGAAAGCCTGGAAATTGCGGTAGGCCATGGGGGTGATGCCTTGCTGCTGGGACTCGTCGAAACGCCGGCCATACTCGTCGCGGTAGCCGACCAGCATGTTCAGCTTCTCTTCCGCGTCCGCCACGGCTTTCAGGGCCGCGCCGAGGCGCTTGGCCGCATCGTCGGTTTCCCGCCGGGCCAGATCGATCAGAGTCGCAAGTTGCTGGGTGGAGGCCATGATGATCCATTATAGGCAAGGCCAGCCCTACCAATCAGTCAAACAGAGAGGTTAACTGCCCCAAACTCTCAGGCATATTGACCTGTTCGGTGATCTGCTGTTGTAAGAATTGCTCAATCTTATCGTGCAGGGCGATGGCCTGGTCGAGCACCGGATCGGTGCCGGGGGTGTAGGCGCCGACCGCGATCAGGTCGCGGCTGCGTTCGTAGCGCGAAAACAACTGCTTGAGCCGGCGCGCCTGGTTCTGGTGGGCATGCGAGGTGATCGAATGCATGGCGCGGCTGATTGACTGTTCGATATCAATGGCCGGGTAATGGCCCGCTTCGGCCAGCCTGCGGTTGAGCACGATATGCCCGTCCAGGATGGCGCGCGCCGAGTCGGCGATCGGGTCTTGCTGGTCGTCCCCCTCGGTCAAGACGGTATAGAAAGCCGTGATCGAACCGCCGCCCAGCTCGCCGTTCCCGGCGCGTTCGACCAGCACCGGCAGCTTGGCGAAGACCGACGGCGGGTAGCCCTTGGTGGCCGGGGGCTCGCCGATCGCCAGCGCGATTTCACGCTGCGCCATGGCGTAGCGCGTCAGCGAATCCATGATCAGCAGGACATTCTGCCCCTTGTCGCGGAAGTGCTCGGCAATCGCCGTGGCATAGGCCGCGCCCTGCAGGCGCATCAGCGGCGGCGTATCGGCCGGGGCCGCCACCACCACCGAACGGCGCAAGCCTTCCTCGCCCAGGATTTGTTCGATGAATTCCTTGACCTCGCGGCCCCGTTCGCCGATCAGTCCCACCACGATGATGTCGGCTTCCGTATAGCGCGCCATCATGCCCAGCAGCACGGACTTGCCGACGCCGGAGCCGGCGAACAGGCCCATGCGCTGGCCCCGTCCCACGGTCAGCATGGCGTTGATGCAGCGCACGCCCACGTCCAGCGTTTCCACGATGGGGGCGCGGCCCAGCGGATTGGCCGGGCGCACATTGATGGGCGCGGAATCGCTGGTATTGACCGGTCCCAGGCTGTCCAGCGGACGCCCGGCACCGTCGACCACGCGGCCCAGCAGTTCAGGGCCGACCGGCAGGTGGCGCGCGCGGTCGCTGGGGCGGCGGCGCGGGTGGCTGACGCTGCCTGGCTTGGGCACGCTTTGCTCGATCGGGAACACACGGGTGCCGGGCACGATGCCCTCGACATCGCTTTGCGGCATCAGGAACAGCTTGTCGCCCTCGAACCCGACGACTTCGGCCTCGACCTTGCCGCCGGAGGGCAGGGGCACGGTGCAGGCGGCGCCGACGGCCAGGCGCAGCCCGACCGCTTCCATCACCAGGCCCGCCACCCGCGTGACGCGGCCGGAGACCTGCATTGGCTCGACGAAATCGGCCAGGGTCGCGCAATCGTTCAGGTAAGAACGCCAGCGGCCTGCATGCACTTGTGCGTCCGGGGCGCCCATCTCAGTCGATCCAGTCCACGTCTTTGCCGAGCGCGTGGCTCAGGCGCTGCCAGCGCGACGCCACGGTGGCATCGATCTGGTTGGAGGCGGTATCGACCTTGCAGCCGCCTCGCTCGATGGTCGGGTCGTCGATGACGCGCCAGCCACCCTTGTCCAGTTCTTCCGCAATGCTGTCGCGCACCACCAGCGCATCGTCCGGGTTCAGGATCAGCAGGGCCGGCTGCTGCAGCACCGGCAGGTATTCGATCGCCTCGCGCACAATGGGCAGCACCAGTTCCGGCTTGATGCGCAGCGACGTTTTGACCAGGCCCTTGGCCAGGTGCAGCGCCAGTTCCAGTATTTCGTTGCCGATGGCCTGGTCGGCCTCGCGCAGCGCCGCGCTGAAATTGTCCGCGATCGCGCGCACCGGGGCGACCGCCTGCTCGGTGGCGGCGCGCTGTTCGTCCAGCGCCTGCGCCATGCCTTCCTCCTGGCCGGCCTTGTAGCCTTCGTCATAGCCCTGCTGGCGCGCCTGCTCGCGGATGGCGGCCAATTCTTCTTCGCTCGGGTACTCGAGCTCAGGGGCCTGCTCGGCCGCGTATTCGGCTTGCTCCACTTCGGCCAGCGCGGCCGCCTCGGCCACCTCGCTGGCGCGGTGTTCCTCCTGCTCGCGTTCGCGCTGGGCCACAATGCTGGGGCGCGTATCCCCGAAGGATTGCATTTCCCAGCGCTGGTAAGCGGTTTGCTGCTCTTTTGGAATGGTTGCCATCAAACGAAGGAATCCTCGCCTTTACCGCCCAGCACGATCTGGCCTTCATCGGCCAGGCGACGCACGATCTGCAGGATCTGCTTCTGCTGCGTCTCCACCTCGGACAGGCGTACCGGGCCTTTGTTCTCCAGGTCTTCGCGCATCATCTCCGAAGCGCGCGCCGACATATTCCTGAAGACCTTGTCGCGCAGATCGGGCGACGCGCCTTTCAGCGCGATGATCAGCATTTCGGACTGCACTTCGCGCAGCAGCAGCTGGATGCCGCGGTCGTCGACATCGATCAGGTTGTCGAACACGAACATTTCGTCCATGATCTTCTGCGCCATATCGTTGTCGTAGTTCTTGATGTTGTCCATCACGTTCTGTTCCTGCTCGCCGGACATGAAGTTCAGGATCTCGGCCGCGGCGCGCACGCCGCCCAGGGTCGATTTCTTGATGTTTTCGTTACCGGACAGGAGCTTGGTCAGCACATCGTTCAGCTCGCGCAAGGCTTGCGGCTGTACGCCGTCCAGGGTGGCGATGCGCAGCACCGCATCGTTGCGCAGGCGGTCGGTGAAATGGCCGAGGATTTCGCAAGCTTGGTCGCGCTCCAGGTGCACCAGGATGGTTGCGATGATCTGCGGGTGTTCGTTGCGGATCAGCTCGGCCACCGATTGCGAATCCATCCACTTCAGCGATTCGATGCCCGAGGCATCCTTGCCGCCCAGGATGCGCGACAGCAGCACCGAGGCCTTGTCGTCGCCCAGCGCCTTGGTCAGCACCTGGCGGATGTATTCGTCCGAATCGAGGCCGACAGTGGAGGCGGCGGCAAAGCGGTCGCGGAAGTCGTCCAGCACATCGACCACCATTTCGTGCGGGATGTTCTTCATGGTCGCCATCGAGGCGCCCAGCTTCAGCACTTCGCGCGGGCCGAGGAACTTCATCACCTCGGCCGCTTCGCCTTCGCCCATCGCCAGCATCAGGATGGCGGCTTTCTGCAGTCCGGTATTCTCAGTCATTGTTGCCTATCCATTCCTTGATGACGTTGGCGACGATGCGCGGATCTTCCGCCGCGAGTTTCTTGGCCAGCGCCAGGTTGTCGCGGTAGGTGCGGGCGGTGTTCTCTTCCATCTTGGCGATCTCCTCCGCCAGCAATTCTTCCGGTGTCGGCCCGCTGGGCTCGACGATCGGTTCCGGTTCCGGTTCGGGTTCCGGCTCGTTGATCGCGTCGATCTTCTTGAACACCGGACGCAGCATGGGACGCACGATACGCAGCAGGATATACAGCAGGATCAGCGCCGTGATCAGGAACTTCGCCAGCTCCTTGGCCAGCGGCAGGTTGGCCGGGTCGCGCCACCATTCCAGCGGCGCTTCCGGTTCCTTGTCGACGCCGTCAAAGGGCGCATTGGCCACACTGACGGAGTCGCCGCGGTCCTGGTTATAGCCCATGGCTTCCTTGACCAGGCTGTTGATCTTGGCCATCTCGTCCGCACTCAGCGGTTTCACGATGACCTTGCCGTTTTTATCGATGGTCCGACGATAGTTTACTACGACGCCGACCGTCATGCGCTTCAGGCCGGCCAATGCCTTCTGTTCGTAGCGCACGGTCTTGTCGACTTCATAATTGGTGGTCGATTCCTTATGGTTGGGGCCGGCTGCCGTGGCGGCGGCGCCCGTGCCCGGCTGGCCCGGCGCCGCGGCCGTGCCGGGCGGCGTGGTGGTCAGCGGCGCGGTGGCCACGCCCGGCGGCTGGTTCGACAGCGCGCCCGGAATGCCGCCCGGATTCTGGCTCGAGGTGCCATTGGTTTCGCTGTTTTGCTGGCTGCGGATGGCCGAGGCGGCGGGCGGCGAATTCGGCTTGTAGGTCTCGGCGGCCTGTTCGATGGCGGAAAAGTCAACATCGGCCACCGCCTCGGCGCGCACATTGCCTTCGCCCACGATGGGAGTGATGATGGACTCGACCTGCTTGATGACCTGCTTTTGCATCTCCTGCACATACTTGAGCTGGGAGGCGTCGAGGTTTTTGGCGTTGTTGGCGGCGCTGCCGTTCTTGTTCAGGTCGGACACCAGGTTGCCGGCCTGGTCCACCACGGTGACATTGGCCGGCGACAGTTCCGGCACGGACGAGGCCACCAGGTGCACGATGGCGCTGACCTGGGCCGGCTCGATCATGCGGTTGGCATGCAGTTGCAGGATCACGGAAGCGGTCGGTTTTTGCTGGTCGCGCACGAAGACGGACGGCTTGGGCAGGGCCAGGTGCACGCGCGCCGATTCGACCGCGCCGATGGACTGGATCGAGCGCGCCAGCTCGCCTTCCAGCGCGCGCTGGTAATTGACCTGCTCCAGGAACTGGGACACGCCCAGCTTCTGGTTTTCCATGACTTCAAAGCCGACATTGCCGCCCTTGGGCAGGCCCTGCTGGGCCAGGCGCAGGCGGACGCTATGCACCTGTTCGGCCGGCACCAGGATGGCCTGGCCGCCGTCGGCCAGCTTGTACTTGACCTGCATCTGGTCCAGCGCGGCGGTGATGGCGCCGCCGTCCTTGTCCGTGTAGTTGGCGAACAGGACCTTGTAATCGGCTTCCTTGTTCCACAGCCACAGGATCAGGATCAGCGCCAGGATGCCCGCCACGGCGGCGCCGCGCAGCACCATCTTGCCCATCGGCGTCTGGAAAAAGGCAAAGCGGCTCCGCAACCCCTGCCGGGCTTCGGGTTCGTCGATATCGATTGGTTCGGCGGCTGCAGCCATGGGAGATCACTGTGGGTTAATGGGCCTGTTGCACATTATCAGGCCTTGTTGCGCCCTTTAAAGGCCGGAACAGGCGGCCGTTTGCCCTGCTGCTCAGGGCTATCCCCTTGTGTCATGCCCCTTATTCTGGAAGCCTGAACACAGGAATTTTGTATCTTGGAGCCAACGAATGAGAACAGGCGGAATAGATTCTAGCCAGATCCAGGCCATGATCGCCCAGCTGCACGCGGCGGCGACGCGCCCCTCGGCCACGCCGCCAGCGATCCAGACCGAGAAGGTGGTGCAAAAGCCGGACTTCAGCAACGCCCTGAAGGGCGCGCTGGACGCGGTGCAGGCCAGCCAGGACACGGCGGAAGGCTTGACCAAGCGCTTCCAGATGGGGGACGACTCGGTCAATCTGTCGGACGTGATGATTTCCATGCAAAAAGCCAGCATCAACTTCCAGGCCACGGTGCAGGTGCGCAACAAGCTGGTGCAGGCCTACCACGACATCATGAACATGCAGGTTTAAAGAAGAAAGCCCCGGCTTTTCAAGTGCTATTCAAGGCCGGCGATGCGGGCGTTGCGTTCGCGCTCGAGCTTGGTGATGTAGCGCTGCACGGCGCTCAGCGAGGAGCGCGACAGGTCGACGAACTGGCAGCCCAGGCGGCGGTTGGTCTTGTTGTTTAAAAGCGTCAGGTCCAGCGAGTTGCGGATCTGCAGTCCTGTGCTGATGATGCCGATCTCCGGCAGTTCGATGCGGCAGTCGCCGTACACCTTGCCGATCGTGTCGCCCAGGATCAGGCTGTTGTCCAGGATGGCGATGCCGCCGCAGCTGATATCGGCCAGCGGGAAGGCCTTGCTGCCGCCGCCCAGTTCGGCCGGCTGCGGGATCGTGGCCAGCACCGGGCTGCTGACCGGCGTGGCCATCCGGTAGAACTCGCGCCGCTGCAGGCGCACCAGGGTGGCCGGCAGGGGCACCCTGAACGCCGCGCTGCCTTCGTAGGTGAAGGGTTCGATCTGCTCGACGCTGAACATGATGCGGATCTTGTCCAGCGTGGTTTCGAAGGAGAGGCGCTTGGCGCCGAGGATGCGGCGGTTCTGGTCGGGGCTGATGGAGCAGTCGAGGATCACGTGGCCGCCATCGGCATCGACATCCAGGATGGAGGTGACGCAGACATCGGCTTCGCCCTTGACCAGCATGCGGATCAGCTGGTTTTTCTCGCCGATGCTGCGCAGCAGGGCAATGATCTCGCGCCGCGAAGCGACCTCGAAATTGTGCCAGTTCTCTAAATCCGAATCCGAAATATAGCTGTGCATCAATGTCCGTTGTCTGGGGATTCAATCGGTACGCTGAGGTCCGGCGCCGGTGGCGCTGGCTTGCCAGTCTTTTGCGCTGCTTCGATATGATAAAGCCAGGCTAACAGTTCCGCAATTACACGGTAGAGCAGTGGCGGGATCTGCTGGTCCAGGTCCACTTCCATCAGCAGCGACACCAGTTCCTTCGATTCGTGGATGTACACGCCGTGCTCGGCCGCCACGGCGATGATCTGCTCGGCGACCAGGCCGCGTCCTTTGGCGACGACTTTGGGGGCCGCTTGGCCGCTCTTGTAGGCGAGGGCGACCGCGCTTTGCAGCGGCTTGCGCGTGGCGTCGCTGGCGTCACTCTGTGCCATCCTGGCCTTCCGCGTTGATGGCCAGCGAGGTCAGCGGCGCGCCGGCGGCATCCATGGCCTGCTGCAGCGCGCCGGCCCAGGCGCGCAAGGTGGCGGCCGTGTCTTCCGAGCCGGACTGCACGGCGATATGCACCTGGTCGCCGACCAGGGTGACGTGGGCGGCGACCTGGCCCAGCATGGGGAAGCGGAAGCGCACGCCGCTGCGCCAGACGCTGTCGGCGCCCTCGCCCTCGCCGTCGCGGCGGCCGCCCTGGCCGCCGTCGCCGCGCGGCTGTTCGCGTTCCACCTGCCATTGCATCGGCTGCCCGGGCCAGGCTTCGCCCTGCCATATCACCTTGCCTTGTTCCTGCGTGTGCAATTGCTGGTTGATCATCTGCGCCGCCGACAGGTCGGGGCCGGCCAGGGCCTTGGCCACGGCCTCGGCCTGGCTGTGCGCGGCGCCCTGGGCCGCGGCCTGACGCTGCATCTGCGGCTCGCGCTGCAGGTCTTGCAGCGGGCGCTTGCCTTCGGCCCATTCGGCCACATGGGATTCATAGAACAGGCCGCTGTCCCCGAGGGCGCGCTGCAAGCCTTCGCGCAGCATGCCGGTGTCGGGCGGGCCGCCCGCGCTCAGCGCTGCTTTGCCATTGATGGTGACCGGTACGCCGGGCGTGGTATAGGCCGAGGCCAGGGCGCTGGCGATGGCGCGCGCGGCCGGGCTCAAGATCGCGGGCGCGGTGTCCTTGCCCAGCGCCGGCAGCTGGTCGGACGGCACCAGGGGCGCCTTGCTGAGCAGGGCGGCGCCCGGGCTCAGGGCGCGTCCCTGCGCCGCCGCGGCCTGCCCCGTTGCGCCCTCGGCAGGCGGCTGCTTGCCGCTCAGGTTGAGGATGGCCGCTTCCTGGGCCGGCAGGCGGCCGCCCTCGGCGGGCAGGTCGGGCAGCGCGTCGCCGCCGACGAAGGTGGCCAGCTGGCCGGCCTGGGGATTGCCGCTGCCCACTTGCAGGGTGGGCCGCGGCTGGCCGCTGATGACGGTCAGCGGCAGCTCGTCGCCGGCATTGACGCCGGCCGGCAGCAGCATGCGCGCGTTGGTGTCGGCCAGGCGCACCAGGAAGCTGCCGTCGGTGAATTTGCTGAGGACCTGGGCGGGCAGGGTTTGCCCGACCATTTGCGAGAGCGCGCGCTGGAAGGCTTCCTGGCGCGGCGCGGCGACCGCCGGCGTGGCGTTGGCAGCGCTGGTGGCGCTGACGCCCCGGACATCCAGGCGCGGCGGCAGCATGGCGGCCGCCCCGCTCAGACGGCGCCGTAGGCGGCGGCCAGGCGCCGTTCAGTGCCGGTGTTGTTGATCAGTTTGGACAGCTGCGCCATCCAGGGCATGGTCAGGTCGCGCACCTGGCGGTCGTCGTCCAGGATCTGCTTGATCAGGTCCAGCTTCTGCTGGCGCTCGCCGGCGTCGAGCACGACCCTGGCTTCATTGCCGCGCAGCGCGGCGACCTGTTCCGCCACCTGGGCCTCCAGCGCTTCCAGCCCGTCCCAATCGGCCGCCGCCGCCGCCGCCACCATCTTGTGGCTCAGTGCCGCCATGGCGGCGTAGGCGCGCAATACTTCCACGTTCGTCATGCTCATCCTCGCTTACATGCTGGCCATGGCGGCTGGCTGGTTGGGGGCCGGGGCGGGCGCGCCGCCGATCTGGTTCCAGGTGTCGCGCAGGTCGGCCACCAGGCCGCGCACTTCCTCCAGGATGTCGGCATCGTTCTTCAGGTTCGCTTCCAGCAGGCGGCGGCTCAGGTAGTCGTACAGGGCGTCCAGGTTGAGGGCGATTTCGCCGCCCACTTCCTTGTCCAGGCTGGCGCGCAGGCCGTCGTCGATGATACGGATGGCCTTGGAGATGGCCTTGCCCTTCTCCTGCACATTGCCCGCCTTCATCTGCGTGATCGCGGTCATGATGGCGGCCAGGGCGCCGTCGTACAGCATGACGATCAGCTTGTGCGGCGAGGCGGAGGTGACGCCGGTCTCGAGGCCGACTTTGGCATAGGCGTTGACGCCGCGTGGGGTGCTTCCAAACATGGTCTCTCCTTCTTCCTGCGATCAGCGGTTGGAGGCGATGGCCGCCAGCTGCTGCGTCAAATATGCTTGCGTGCCCTGCATCTTGGACAGGGTCGCGTCCAGGCGGGTGAACTGGGTGCGGTAGCGCTTTTCAATATCGTCCAGCTTGGTCGAGAAGGCGTCGCGCTGCTTGGCCACATCCTTGATGCTGTTGTTCAAGCCTTCCGTCACGCTGGTCAGCACACCGCCGGTGCCAAGGAAGGAGGTGGCCAGGTTGTTGAGCTGGTAGGCATAGCCCTGCGAGAAGCCGACCGTCCCGCGGTCGCCCAGGGCGCCGCCGGTGATGTCGATTTTCAAGCCCTCGGTATCGCTGCCGTCGGCGCCGGTCAGGGTCTGGCCGCTGCCGACCACGGCCTTGCCGCCCAGGGTGCCGGCCACATCGGTGCCGGCCACCGGGCTGGCGCCGCCGAACACGCTGGCGACGCTGCTGCCGCCGACATCGCTCAGCCCGATGTTCGAGGTCGAGCCATACTTGCTGGAGGACAGCACCAGCTTGCCATTGCTGTCGATCGAGGCGGCCACGCTGGCGCCGTTCGACGAGAAGGCCGAGGTGCCGTTGATGGACGACTGCACGATCTTGGCCAGGTCGGCCGGGGTATAGGTGCCGGCCGGGATGGTGACGTTGGCGATGTTCTTCGAATTGCTCGGCGTGCTGTCGTTCAGCGACACCGCCCACACCGTGTTGGCGCCGATGGTGGTGCTGGGGCCGACCGCTGCCGCGCTGGTCAGGGCGCCCTGGCTGGCCAGGTTGGTGATATTCAGCTCATAGGTGCCGGGCTTGGTCTTGGCGGTCGAGCTGACAAAGTTGACATTCGGGTCGGTGGCCTTGCCGATCGCGGTAAACAGGCCGGCGATATCGCCGAAATTGCTCTCGATCGCCTTGCCCAGCTTGGCGTCGTCCAGGTTCAGCGTGCCGTCCTTGGCGAAGGAAATGCCGACCTGGCCCAGATTGGTCAGGCCGCCCGCCAGGCCGGTGATCTGCCCGCTCAGCATGCGGCGCAGCTGCGCCTGCATCGACTGTGCGGTCGGATCGCCTTGCAGGGCGCCGGCTTTCTTGGTTTCCGGATCGTAGGCGGTGAGCTTTTTCAGCGCGCCGTTGAGGTCGTTATACGCCTTGACGAAGGACTGCAGGTTGCTCTTCAAGGTGCTGGTGTCGCGCGCCACATTCAGGCTGCTGCTGCCGACCTGGTTGGCCGTCATGCTGACGCCCTGGATCGCTTCGCTGACCGTGTTCGAGTGGCTGCTGACGGCGATGCCGTTCACGGTCAGCTTGGTGTCCTGCGCGGCCGTGGTCTGCTGCATCGACTGGCTGCCGCCGGGATCATAGCCGAGCAGCGATTGCAGGGCCGCGTCGGGCGGGTTGCTGCCGTCGCCGCTCAGGCCGATTTTCATCGAGGCGTTTTCGCCGGTCTTGTTGGACGTCAGCACCAGGTGGTAGGGATTGCTGCTGCCGTCGGACACGATGGTGGCCGTCACGCCCAGGCTGGCCTTGTTGATCGCATCGGCCACGCCCTGCAGGGTGTTGTTGCTGCTGTCGATCACCACCGAACCGGAGGGCTGGCTGGCGTCCTGGCTGAAGCCGCCGCCCAGCACGCTGCCGCCGGTGCCGGCAGTCAGGCCGGCGCCGGCCGGGTTGGTGCCGGCGATGGTGATCGGGCTGCCATTGGCCGAGGCCAGGCTGACGCTGCTGGCCGAGGCATAGCTGGCGCCGGCGTTGGCGGCGCCGGCCGCCGTCTTGGCGCCGCCGGTGACGCCGGTCGCCGTTTCGGTGATGGCGACGCTGGCGCCGCTGGCGCTGCGGAATTCCAGGGTGCCGGCGGCGGCGCTGCCGGTGAAGGTGATGCCGGCCGCCGCCAGCGCGGTGGCGGTGGCGCCACCGGCATTGGCCAGGTCGGCGTCCAGCGCGGCGGCGGTGACGCCGGCGCCGGCCGCCACGCCCGCGCCCTGGCTGGCGATCACGGTATTGCCCACTTTCAGGCTATAGGAACCACCGGCCGCGGTGGCCACGTCGCCAAAGGTCGAGAAGATATTCGCCACGCTGGCGGTGACGCCGGTGGTGGTGCTTTTCTCATTGATGGCGCTGGCCAGGGCGCTGGCGCTGTTGGTGCTGGCCGAGGTGGCGATCGCCGTGCCGTTGATGCTGAGCGAACCATTGCTGAGGCCATTGGTCAGCATGGCCGAGCTCAAGCCGCTGCCCTGCAGGCCGAAACTGCCGCTGGCGCTGCCGAACTGAAAGAACAGGGTGGTCGCGCCGCCCAGGCCGATGGTCGAGGTCTTGCTGGCCAGGCCGCTGGTCATCAGGGTCTGCGCCTGGGCAATCTGCGACACATTGATCTTGTAGTTGCCGGCCACCGCCTTGGCCGAGGCGCTGGCGCTCAGCACGTCCTTGCTGCCGACGGTGGTGGTCAAGCCCTTGAAGGCGGTGGCCGAATTCAGGCTGCTCAGGGCGCCCTGGAACACGCCGACGGCGCCGCTCAGCTGGCCAAAGGCGCTCACCTTGGCCTGGTAGGAGGCGGTCTTCTTGTCGTAGCCCGACAGCGGGGCGGCTTCGGCCGCCATCAGCTTGTCGACGATGTCGTTGACATTCAGGCCGGAACCGAGACCGGGGGATGACAGTGCTGGGGTGGAAGAAAGGGCCACGGCAAACTCCTGAGGAAACAAGATAAGTCTAACTTGTTTACGGCAGATTCAAAGGGGACTTGAGAGGGGGAAATACCTGTTTGTTCGTGGCCGAAATGGCAAGGATGCACGGATATAGCATAACGAAAAAAAGCCCGGGCTGCCGCAAGGCAGGCCGGGCTTCTGTGTCGCGCCGCTCAGGCTTCCTGGTTGACCAGCAAGCCTTTGGCGGGCACCAGGGATTTGGCGAGCTGCAAGGCTTCCGGGGTCGGAATCTGGCGCAGCACTTCCTTGGTTTTCTGGTCGATCAGTTTGACGATGGTGCGGTGGCTGTCCTCGTCGATGGAGAATTCCAGGCTTTGCGCCCGCTCCTGGATCGACTTGTTCAGCTTGGCGACCGCTTCTTCCACATCCTTCTTGGAAGGCACGGCCTGCTTGGCCTTGACCGCGTCGATGGTTTC
This sequence comes from Pseudoduganella violaceinigra DSM 15887, assembly GCF_000425385.1. Classification (GTDB taxonomy): domain Bacteria; phylum Pseudomonadota; class Gammaproteobacteria; order Burkholderiales; family Burkholderiaceae_D; genus Rugamonas; species Rugamonas violaceinigra. The sequence continues at coordinate 32,682 of NZ_KE384360.1, forward strand.
CACCGCAGCGGCGGGGCTGCGGCCTGCCACCGGAAGGGCCACCATCTCGTGGACCGCGCCGCCACGGTCGGCCCGTGGCGCAGTAGCAGTAATCGAATCGATAGTCATGGAGACCTCCTACGGAAAATTCCCCGGTCCGGCGAACCGGAGCGGGGAAGCGCTTTCCAGCTAGCTGTCCGGCGCTTAGCCGCGCAGCAGGCTCAGCACGCCGTTCGGCAGCGAGTTCGCCTGGGCCAGCATGGCGGTACCAGCTTGTTGCAGGATCTGGCCGCGGGTCAGGCTCGCGGTTTCTGCAGCGAAGTCGGTGTCCTGGATGCGGCTACGCGATGCGGACAGGTTCTCGGTCGTCGTGCTCAGGTTCGAGATGGTCGACGAGAAGCGCGACTGCAGTGCACCGTAAGCAGCACGCTGGTTGTTCACCGACGCCAGGGCGGAGTCGGCAATCTTGATGGCCAGCTGGGCGTTGTCGAAGGTGGTCACGTCCAGGGTCGACACGGCCTTCAGGGTCGATGCCTGGATGGTGGTGGCAGCGGCAGCCGCACCGACGCCGAAACCGGAACCGTTATCCTTGACCGAGAACGAGCTTTCCGAGTCGAAGGTGACGCGGCCGTTGCCCACGGCGGTGGCGGCGGCAGCCTTGGCGTCGAACGCGGCGGTCAGGGCATTGGCGGTGGTGTAGGTCGACACGTCCAGCTTGCTGTTCGCGGCCGAGGCCTGGTTCACCAGCGAGATGTCGGCGCCGGTCGAGCTGGTCAGCTTGATGCCGCCGTTCTTTTCATCGTATTGGGCGGTGATGCCGGTCTTGGCCGATTGCGCATTGATGGCGTTGATGCCGGATGCGTAGTCGGTGGCCGAGGACACGGTGGCGCCGGTCGAGAACGACACGCGCACGGCCGAGCCGACGTTGTCGCCCACCAAGTCGATCGAGTACGACTGGCCGGTACCCAGGGCCAGGTTGACGTCGGTACGCGCCGAAGCGGTCACGCCGGTCTGGGAGGTCAGCTTGTTGACGCCAGCGGCGATCGATTTGGCCGAGTCGCCTGCCACGGTGGTGTAGGTAGCGGCACCGCGCACACCGGCCACGTCGATGGCCTTGGCCGCCACCAATTTGGTGGTGGCGCCGGCAGCAACCTGGTCGTTTTCCACACGGTTGTCGCCGTAGGTATTGGTCAGGAAGTTGGCGCCGCTGGCCGAGATGGTCTGGTTGGCATCGGCACCGACCTGGAAGGTGGCGGTACCCATGGTGCCGTCCAGCAGGTTCTGGCCGTTGAAGGTGGTGGTTTGCGCCACGCGGTTCAGTTCGGATGCCAGCTGGCCGACTTCAGTCTGCAGGGCTTGACGGTCGGAAGCGGAGTTGGTGGCATTCGAGGACTGCACTGCCAGTTCACGGATACGCTGCAGGATGTCGCCGGAGGACGCCAGGGCGCCTTCCGCGGTCTGGGCCAGCGAAACGCCGTCGTTGGCGTTGCGCACAGCCTGGTTCATACCGCGGATCTGGGAAGACATACGGTCGGAAATCGCCAGGCCAGCCGCGTCGTCTTTCGCGCTGTTGATACGCAGGCCGGAGGACAGACGTTGCAGGGAGGTCGACAGGCTGTTCTGGGAAGCGGTCAGGTTGCGCTGCGAGTTCAGGGACGAGATGTTGGTATTGATTACGGAAGCCATGGTATTTCTCCATACGGTACTGCTGATTTGGCAATTTGCTCATTCACTTTGGCCCGCCACGCTGTGCTGTGACGATCAAGCCGCTGTTGTATTGGGTAACGGTTTCCACACGGGAACCTTTAGGGCGATTTGCGCGGTAAATCGTCCTGTTACTCCCCTCAAGTTGCCTGCGCCATGTTCGCTAAGACGGCGTGTTTTTCCTGAACTTTAGGCCGGAAAAAAATATTTTTCATGCGCCGAAAAGACGAAAAAAAACCCGCCGGAGGGCGGGCTGCTGGGAGCGCGGTGGTTTATTCGGCAACGACGACCCGGTTCTTGCCCGATTTCTTGGCCTTGTACATGGCCTCGTCGGCCCGCTTGACCAGGTCGGCCTGCACTTCGTTGGGGCGGCGCAGGGCGACGCCGGCCGAGAAGGTGATCAGCACCTTCTCGTTTTCATGCATGAAGAAGTGGCGCGTCAGTTCGCGCTGCAGGCGGGTCATGGTGGCCTCGGCCGCCTCGATGTTGGTCTCCGGCAGCAGGATCAGGAATTCCTCGCCGCCGAAGCGGGCGATCACGTCCATGGAGCGCAAGGTCTCTTTGACAACCTTGACCAAATGTTTCAGCGCATTGTCGCCGGCGATATGGCCCAGGGTATCGTTGAGTTTCTTGAAGTCGTCCAGGTCCAGCACGGCGATGCACAGCGGCGTGCCGCGCCGGTCGGCGCGCGCCGTCTCGCGCTCGAACACATCGTCCAGGCCGCGCCGGTTCAGCGAGCCGGTCAGCTGGTCTTCGCGCACCAGTTCGCTCAAATGCTGCAGCTTGGCTTCCAGGGCGTGGATGCGCGCCTCGGCATCCTGCACTTCCTGGCGCGCCACCATCATATTGTCGCGCGCCTGCAGGGCATCGCTCTGCACCTGGCGGGTTTCCTTCAGCACATCGTCGAGAATCTGGTTGAGCTCGCCGATATCGTGGGCGGCGCGGATTTTGTCGGAATAGCCGCCGATCTTTTCGTGGAAGTCGCCAGTCGAGGTCGCCACGGCGCCGAGGCGGTCGATGAAGGTCATCATCATGTTCTTGACGGTGGCCTTGACGTCCGTGATCGAGTGCTTGAGCTGGCTTTGCTTATAGATGACGTCCTTCAGGCTGCGCGTGGCTTCCTCCAGCGCGCGCGAGTCGAGCGGGCCGGCGATCAGGTTCTGCACGGCGTCGATCTGGCCGCGCAGCCAGGAATCGTCGTCCAGCAGCTCGCTGACGTTTTCGAGCAGCAGGCGGAACAGGCGCAGCAGCAATTCCTGCTGCTCGGCCGTGTCGCCGCTGCGTAGTTCGATCTGGTAGCACAGCTGCTTGAGGCGGCTGCTGATTTCGGCCAGCGCCGCGTCCGTATGGGCTTCCTTGGTGGCCGCGCCCAGCGACTCGGCCTCGGCCACCAGGGCTGGCGAGCCCGACAGCAGGGAAGCGACGGCGAAGGTCAGCGTTCGGCTCAGCAGTTCACGCAGGACGCGCGCCTGCTCGTTGGTCTCTTCCGGCACCAGGCCGCCGGCGCCCACCTTGACCAGCGGGCGTTCGGCCAGCGAGGCCAGGGTGCGGGCATAGGTATCCCAGTCGCGCGCCTTGACCGCGCGGTTGAAGCGGCGGCCGAAGTCGGCCAAGTCGCCCGGCTGGTCGGTCAGGCGCGCGGCAAACTGGGCCAGCATGGCTTCGGCCGGGCTGTCCTGCACCACGGGGGCGGGCGGCGGCGTGCTGACGCCGGCGATTTCATTGTAGATGTCGCGATACGCGTCAGGCGTCGGGGCAATCCGGCGTACGGCGAGGCGGCGGAACGCCTCGCGCGCAATATCAGCCGGATTCATGTCCCCCGCGGCTGGATTGGTGGGTTTGCTAGACATCTGACGTACAGCCTTTTCAAAGGTTTACCGATTGTCAGCATCTTAAGCCACCCGCCAGTCGCCCGATTCCAGAATCAACGGGTGGAAATGTGCTTACTTCACGGCATCATTTCTATTCGATCAGCTGGTTCTTGATGGCGTAGTGCGTCAGCTCGGCGCTGTTCTTCAGGTTCATCTTGGCCAACAGGCGGGAGCGGTATTCACTGACTGTCTTGACCGAGAGCGATAGTTCCTTGGCAATCGCGCCCACCGTCTTGCCGGAGGCGATCATGGTCAGGGTCTGGTATTCCCGGTCCGACAGCGTTTCATGCGGCGCCGCCTGGTGGTCCTCGCCGACATGGTTGGCCAATTCCTGGGCCAAGGCCGGACTGATATATTTTAACCCTGCCGCACACTGGCGGATTGCATTTACTAACTCTTTTGGCGCACTTTGTTTGGTGAGGTAGCCGGCGGCGCCGGCCTTGAGCGAGCGGATGGCGTACTGGTCTTCGCGGTGCATGGATAGCACCAGCACGGCCAGTTCCGGCTTGTCTTTCTTGACTTGTTTTAGTACTTCAATTCCGTTGCGATCTGGCAGCGAAATATCAAGTAGTAATACATGGCAGCCGGACTTGCGGAACAGCTTGATGGCATCGAGGCCGCTTTCCGCCTCGCCGGCGACCACGATGTCCCGGGTCTCGGCCAATATCTGTTTCAAGCCTTCGCGCACAATGGCGTGGTCGTCGGCAATGAAAACCTTGATGACGGCTTTTTCATTCATGGCCTATTGTAACGTCCGGGGCCGATGCCGGGAGACGGATTTTTATCGCCACTTCGGTCCCGCCGCCGGCCGCATGGCCCAGGGTCAGCGTACCGCCCAGGGCCCGGGCCCGCTCGGCCATGCCGCGCAGGCCGAAGGAGTCGGGCTTGGCGCGGTCGGCCGGGCGGATGCCGCGGCCGTTGTCGCTGATCTTCAAGGTCAGCACGCCGCGGCTGCGGCTGAGCCGGATCGCGGCCGCGCTCGCTTGGGCATGCTTGGCGATATTGGTCAGCGCTTCCTGCGCAATGCGGAACAGGGCGGCGGCCTGTTCGGGATCGAGCTCGAGCTCCTTCATGCCGGCGCGCAGGGTGCAGGCGATGCCGGCCTGGGTCTCGAATTCCTTGGCCTGCCATTCGAGCGCGGGCAGCAGGCCGAAGTCCAGCACCGTGGGGCGCAGGTCCAGCGTCAGGCGGTGCACGGCGTCGATGGTGCGGTCGACCAGGGCGTCGACATAGGACGCCTTCTTCTGCAAGGCTTCATCGTCGGGCAGGCGCGCCGCCAGCATGGCCAGGGCCATCTTGATGGCGGTCAGGTTGCCGCCCAGGTCGTCGTGGATTTCGCGCGCGATGCGCTCGCGCTCCTGCTCCTTGACCTTTTCGATGTGGGCGGTCAGCTCGGCCAGGCGGGCGCGGCTGGCGCGCACTTCGAGCTGCTCGCGCTTGCTCTCCGTGATATTCGACATCATGCCTTCCCACAGCACGGCGCCGCCGGGCAGGGCGTGCGGGGTGCAGCGCAGGTTGATCCACTTGACGTCCTTCCAGGCCTCGACCCAGATGCGGCCTTCCCAGTTCCAGCTCGCCATCGACTGGGCCGACGACTGCATCGACTCCAGGTAAGCCGGGCGGTCTTCCGGCAGTACCAGGGACAGGAAGCGCTCGGGCACCGCCTGCAGTTCGGCGGCGCCGACGCCCAGCAAGGCCAGGCAGCCATCGCTCAGGTAAGGGAAGGACACGCTGCCGTCGGCCGCGCGGCGGAACTGGTACACCAGGCCGGGGGCATTGGCGGCGATCGTGTGCAGGGTGGTCGGCAAGGCTGGGCGCATGGTCGGGCGACGGGCTCAGCGGCGGCGCATGCGCCAGAACGCGCTGAAGCGGCGCAGCACGCGCATCGGCCGGGCGGAAAGCCGGCCGCGGCGCCAGCCGGCACGCCAGCGGCGCAGGCGCTCGCGCACACTGTCCACCAGGGCGCGGTACGCGCGCCAGGCGGCGCTGGCTTTCAGGCGGGCCACCCAGCGCTCCTTCACCGCGAGGAAACGGCCTTGCAGCCAAGCGAACCAGCGCAGCTTGAGCAGGGACGGCCGGGTCAGCGTGTACAGCCGCGCCACCGCGGCGGCGCCGGCGATCTTGGCCAGCACGAACACGCTCAGGCCCATGATGGCGTGGCCGCGCGCCATGGCGAACAGGGCCAGCAGCTTGACCGGGAACAGCATCAGGGCCGGCAGCAGGAAGACGGCCATGGCCGCGGCCGGGCCGAGGCCGCAGATGAGGCGTTCCAAGGCCCGGAAGGGCGGGAAGGCGGACAGCCGTATCATCAGGCGCGCGCCCGCATCCCACAGCCATTCCTCGAAAATGAGGAACAAGGCAGCCAGGTAGACAAGCGGCGCAAACAGGCGGCGTCTGAATGTGTACAATCGCTTCATGTGGCAGCCATTATTGCACCAAATAATTAGAATGCGGTTATGAACAAAGCTTTTGTCAAAGAGAGCGAGCCGGACGATGACGACGACCTGCCGCCAGGCGCGCCGCCGATTCCAAAAGGTTCCAAAAATTACATCACGCCGGCCGGCTATCAGCGCATCAAGGACGAGTTGCTGCAGCTGATCGATGTCGAGCGTCCTGAAGTGGTGAAGGTGGTGCACTGGGCCGCCTCCAACGGCGACCGCTCCGAGAACGGCGATTACATTTACGGCAAGCGCCGCCTGCGCGAAATCGACCGCCGCATCCGCTTCCTGACCAAGCGCATGGACCTGGCCGAGGTGGTCGATCCCAGCATCCACCATGGCAACGACCAGGTGTTCTTTGGCGCCACGGTCACCTATGCCAAAGGCGATGGCGAAGAACACACGATCACGATCGTCGGCATCGACGAGTTTGATCCGCTGAAGGGCAAGATCAGCTGGATCAGTCCGGTCGCCCGCACGCTGACCAAGGCGCGCGAAGGCGACATGGTCCTGCTGCACACGCCCAACGGCGCCGAAGAACTGGAAATCCTCGACGTCAGCTACCCCGCCCCCGCGCCTTGAGCGTGCACAAAACGCCAGCCGGCAGTACGGCTATCCTTTGACTGGACGGTGTCTGACCCTGCGGGTCAGACACCGGTGTACCGGTTTTGACAAGGAGCGCTGAAATGCCCCGTTCCCTTCGCAATTACCCAGCAGGCACCTGTCTTCATCTCGTACAACGTGGCAATAATGGCCAAGTATGTTTCCATGACGACGAGGAGCGAAGGCGCTTCCTGGCGTTACTTAAAGAGCATAGTCTGAAGTCCGATTGCGACATTCACGCATATGTGTTGATGAGCAATCACTTCCATCTTTTGGTCACGCTGCGCGCACAAAACTGCCAGGCGAGTTTCATGAAATCCCTGGCGCAACGAACTTCGCGTTGGCGCCATGTGCGGCATGGCGGTACTGGAACGATGTGGGATAGCAGGTATCACTCCTCGCAAATCGATAGCGCGGCCTATCTGCTGTTGTGCCAGCGATATATCGAACTGAATCCAGTGCGCGCCAGGATGGTTGATTTCGCCGGTGCGTATAGGTGGTCGAGCTACCGTGCGAATGCGGAAGGGAAAGAGGACGAATTGCTGCGTCCACACCCGGTCTATCTTGATCTTGGCATCGATGTTTTAGGCCGGCTGCGCGCGTATAGGGCACTGTTTGATTTGCCATTTTCCGAGAAGGACTTGGAGCGCATCCGGTTTGCGATCAAGGGGGATGCTACGCTGCGCAGCGCGAAAAACCGGTAAACCGGTGTCAGACCCGCAGGGTCTGACACCATGCTATGCGCGCTCGCGGGTGACGCGGTTGACGCCGGCGACTTTCCTGACGTTGCGGATCAGCGCTGCCAGGTGGACGCGGTCCTTGACCTGGATCGTGAAGCGCAGCTGGTGCAGGATGTGCTCGCGGTCTTCGTCCATGCCGACGAAGGTGATGTTGCCGTCCGATTCGCCGATTTCGGCGGCGACGCGCGCCAGGATGCCTTTTTCATTGTTGATGATCAGGCGGATCCGGCTGTCGAAGCGGCGGTTGATTTCCGTGCCCCATTTCACGGCGATCCAGCGTTCCGGTTCTTTCTGCTTCAGCCGCTTGGCGACCGAGCAGTCGCCGGTGTGCACCTGCAGGCCCTGGTCGCGCCGCAGCTGGCCGACGATATGGTCGCCCGGGATCGGCAGGCAGCACGGCGCCAGCTGCACCGACACGCCTTCGCTGCCGTAGATGGTGACCGGGTCCAGCTCTTTCGGGCTGGTGTGCTCGATCGGCGCGCTGGCCGATTCGCCGCCCAGCAGGCCGAAGATGTGGCGCGCCACCAGGGCGGCCATGCGCTTGCCGATGCCGATGTCGGCATGCAGCTCTTCCATCGACTTGGCCGAGGATTCGTTCAGCAGGCGCTCCATCAGCGGCGGCGGCAGTTCGCGCGGCACGTTGATGGCGGCCAGCGCCTGCGCCAGCAACTGCTGGCCGAGGCGGATCGATTCCGGCAGATTGATGGTGCGCAGGTGGTGGCGGATCGCCGAGCGCGCCTTGCCGGTGCGCACGAAGGACAGCCAGGTCGGGCTCGGGCGCGAGTTCGGGTCGGTGACGATTTCCACGATGTCGCCGTTGCGCAGCTCCGTGCGCAATTGCGCCGCTTCGCCGTTGATGTTGACCGAGACCGTGTGGTCGCCGATGCCGGTGTGGATCGAGTAGGCGAAGTCGATCGGCGTGGCGCCGCGCGGCAGGGCGATGATCTTCGATTTCGGCGTGAACACGTAGACCGAATCGGGGAACAGGTCGACCTTGACGTGTTCCAGGAATTCGGCCGAGTCGCCGGTCTGCTGCTGGATGTCGAGCAGCGATTGCAGCCAGGCGTGGGTGCGCTGCTGCATGTCCGAGATGTTGGCGTCGTTGCTCTTGTACAGCCAGTGCGCCGCCACGCCCGATTCGGCGGTACGGTGCATTTCCTGGGTGCGGATCTGGAACTCCACCGGCGTGCCGTAGGGGCCGATCAAGGTGGTGTGCAGCGACTGGTAGCCGTTCAGCTTGCGGATCGCGATATAGTCCTTGAACTTGCCCGGCATCGGCTTGTACAGCGAGTGCAGGGTGCCCAGCGCCACATAGCAGTTGGGGAAGCTGTCGACCACCACGCGGAAGCCGTACACGTCCAGCACCTGCGAGAACGACAGGTGCTTGGAGCGCATCTTCTTGTAGATGCCGTACAGGGTCTTTTCGCGGCCGTAGACTTCGGCCTCGATGCCGGCCATGGTCAGCGTGTTCTTCACCGCGTCCAGGATCTTCGACACCACCTCGCGCCGGTTGCCGCGCGCCGCCTTCACGGCCTTGTGCAGCACATGGTAGCGCAGCGGGTACAGGTGGGAGAAGGACAGGTCCTGCAGCTCGCGGTAGATATTGTTCAGGCCGAGGCGGTGCGCGATCGGCACATACACTTCCATGGTCTCGGCTGCGATGCGGCGCTTCTTGGCCGGCACCATCACTTCCAGCGTGCGCATATTGTGCAGGCGGTCGGCCAGCTTGATCAGGATCACGCGCACGTCCGAGGCCATGGCCAGCAGCATCTTGCGGAAGTTTTCCGCCTGCGCCTCGATCTGGCTCTGGAACTCGATTTTTTCCAGCTTCGACAAGCCGTCCACCAGGTGCGCCACCTGGGCGCCGAAGCGCTCGATCAGCTCCTCCTTCTTGACGTCCTGGTCCTCCATCACGTCGTGCAGCAGGGCCGCCATGATGGCTTGCGCGTCGAGCTTCCATTCGGTGCAGATTTCCGCCACCGCGATCGGGTGCGAGATATACGGCTCGCCCGACTTGCGCACCTGGCCCAGGTGCATCTCGTCCGAGAAGCGATAGGCTTCCTTGACCTTTTTCAGGTCGGCCTCGCTCATGTACTCGGCCAGCTTTTCGGTCAGGTGGGTGATGGTGGCGACGCCGGTTGGCACGGCCGGCGCGGCCGGCGGGGACGGCGGGGACGGCGAAACTGCGGGGGCAGAAACGTCAACGCCCGGCTGTTGCTTAGCCGGGCGCCGTGCCCGCCGTGCGGGCTGTTCGCTGATGTTGGGATCGGCGGATGACAGGTTCATATCGGGAACAAAAAGGTTCCCAGCTTACATAGGGACCTTTTTCAGCATTTCCAGGCCTACTTTGCCGGCGGCGATTTCACGCAGGGCGACGACGGTTGGCTTGTCCTTGGCTTCGACCTTAGGGGTGTGGCCTTGCAGCAGCTGGCGTGCGCGGTAGGTGGCTGCCAGGGTCAGCTGGAAGCGGTTAGGGACGTTCTTCAGGCAATCTTCAATAGTAATACGGGCCATGCTTTCACTCCTGGGTAGATGCGGTATTTATTCTGCGTGGTCGGCGTGGATGCCCAGCTCGGACATCAACTTGGCATTGCGGGCGGCTTGTTGCGCGAACCGGCAACGGGCGGATCGGACGATCGCGCTCAGCTCCGACAAGGCGACCGGGAACTCTTCGTTGATAATAACATACTCAAACTCCGGCGCGTGGGCGATTTCGCCGCCCGCCGCCAGCAAGCGGCGGTTGATCACGTGGACTTCGTCCTGGCCGCGCTTGTGCAGGCGCTCTTCCAGCGCCGCGAACGAGGGCGGCAGGATGAAGATGCCGGCCGCCTGCGGGAACTGCTTCTTGACCTGGCGCGCGCCCTGCCAATCGATCTCCAGCAGGATGTCGGTGCCGGCCTTCATCTGCTCTTCCACGAAGATGCGCGAGGTGCCGTAGTAATTGCCGTGCACCTCGGCCCATTCCAGGAACTCGCCCTGGGCGGCCCGGGCGCGGAAATCCTCGGCCGTGGTGAAGAAGTACTCGCGGCCATGCTGTTCGCCCGGGCGCGGCTGGCGCGTGGTGGTCGAGATCGACAGCTTGATGGCTGGTTCCTGCGCCAGCAGGGCATTGACCAGCGTCGATTTACCGGCACCGGATGGCGCTGCAACCATGAACAGGCTACCGGAAAAATGTTGGCTCATTGGCAATTCTCAAAAGCTAGGCTCGCGCCCAAAGAGGTATTTTACCAAGGGCAAGTGGTTTTGCACTGCTTGACAATGGACCGACCGGTCTATAGAGTTGTTTGATGACGACGCCCACCCTGACCACCCGCGAACGCCTGATCAACGCCATGATCACCACGCTGCAGCACCGCGGCCTGCACGGCGCCGGCCTGAGCGAAATCCTGGCCACGGCCAAGGCGCCCAAAGGCGTGATGTACCACCATTTCCCCGGCGGCAAGGACCAACTGGCCGTGGCCGCCATCGAAGCCACCTTCAGCTTCCTGCTGCACAAGCTCGACACCTATATGGAGCGCGAGCCCGACGTGGTCAGCGCGCTGCAGGCCTGGATCCTGCGCGCCCTGCGCGGCCTGGACGACAGCGCATTCGAACTGGGCTGCCCGCTGGCCGCCGTGGCGCTGGAATCGACCGCCGGCGACGTGGACATCCGCAACGCCCTGAAAACCGGCTTCGCCAGCCTGCGCGGCCGGATGGCCGATGCGCTGGTGCTGGCCGGCCATGAACGCCAGCGCGCGGAAGGCATCGCCGCCCTGATCCTCGCCGCCTACGAAGGCGGCCTGCTGCAAGCCCGCGTGGCGGGCGATACCGCGCCGATGGTGCAAACCATGGACGCCCTGATGCCGATGCTGAACGTGGAGAAGAAAACATGAGCAATATGCCCGCCGCCGCCCTCCTGCTGGCGGAAAAACTCGAACTGCGCGCCGCCGACGGCTACCAGCTCTCCGCCATGCGCTACCGCGCCCGCGGCCCGGAAAAAGCGCGCCTGCTGGTGGCCGGCGCCACCGGCGTACCGCAAGGCTTCTACCGCCGCTTCGCCGAATTCGCCGCGGGGCAGGGCTACACCGTCCTGACCTTCGACTACCGCGGCGTCGGCGGCTCCGCGCCGACAACCCTGCGCGGCTTCGAGGCCAGCTTCCTCGACTGGGCGCGCCTGGACCTGAACGCGGTCATCGAATTTTTCGCCCCCGCCGACAGCACCCCGCTGTACATGGTCGGGCACTCCTACGGCGGCCACGCACTGGGGCTGGTGCCGAACCACGCAAAGATCGCCGGCGTCTACCTGTTCGGCGTCGGCGCCGGCTGGCACGGCTGGATGCCGCCCCTGGAACGCCTGCGGGTGCTGGCCATGTGGCACATCGTCGGCCCCATCGTCACGCGCTGGAAGGGCCGCCTGGCCTGGAGCAAGCTTGGCATGGGCGAAGACCTGCCCATGGGCGTGTACCGGCAATGGAAGCACTGGTGCAAATTCCCGCGCTACTTCCTGGACGACCCGGATGTGCCCGAGATCGCGCAAGGCTTCGCCGAAGTGCGCATGCCGATCCTGGCGCTGAACGCCACCGACGACTTATGGGCGCCGCCGCTGTCACGCGACGCCCTGATGTCCGGCTACCGCAACGCAGCGTGGCACAGCGTCGATATCGACCCGGCCGTCGCCGGGCTGGGCAAGCTGGGGCATATGGGCTACTTCCGCCCGCATGCACAAGCGCTGTGGGAGCGCGCCCTCGCCTGGTTCGACGGGCTGGAACGCTAACGCTTGGCCGCCAAGGCGCGCAGCAATTCCTGCGCCGCCGCAGGGGCACGCTCCTTGGCGCCGTTGATGAAATAGACAAAGACATCGCGCTTGCCATCGTCGGACCAAGCCTGTGCCTGCGCGGCCCACTTCTTCAGGGCGGGTTTGGTATAGCCGGTGGCGATCTCGCTTTGCGCATCCATCAGCCGAGCGTAGACGAAATCGCCGGTCACCTCGGTGAAATGGGGGTATTTCGGCGAATCGGTAATCACGGTCGCGATCTTGTGTTTCTTTGCCAGCGTCAGATACGCGGGGCACAAGAAGCTTTCGTGGCGCGCATCGAGCACATGCTGCAGCTTATGTTTGCCGAGTTTCCTGGGCAGCAGCTTGAAGAACGCCGCCACATCCTCCGGATCGAAGCGCTTGGTCGCGGCCAACTGCCACAGGATGGGGCCCAGCTTATCGCCCAGCTCGGACAGGCCGCTCTTCATGAAACGTTCGATCGACTCGCCAGCCTCGCCCAGCACCTTGCGGTTGGTGGCAAAGCGCGACGCCTTCACGGCAAAGACGAAATCTTTCGGCGTACGTTCGGCCCAGCCGGCGAAATGTTCCGGCTTGGCGTCGCGGTAGAAAGTGCCGTTGATCTCGATACTGGTCAGCACACAGCTCGCGTATTCCAGCGCGCGCTTGATGGGAACATCCGGCGGATAGAAAGTTTCGCGCCAGGGAGCAAACTCCCAACCACCAATGCCAACGCGGATATTCATCGTTGAATTCCTTGGAAGAAATTCGGGGTCAGGTCTGTCATTTGGACACCCGAAGACGACATTTGAGAAATCTCAATACGCTCCTAAAATAGCAAACGGGGCGAGCGCACAGTTGTGCGTTTCGCCCCGTATTGATCTTTATCAAAGGTGTGCGTTGGCTGTCCAAATGACAGACCTGACCCCGACTTTTATTCGAGGTTCTGGACTTGCTCGCGCATTTGTTCGATCAGCAGCTTCAGTTCCATCGAGGCGTCGGCCAGTTCCTTGACCGATGCTTTGGCGCCGAGGGTGTTGGCTTCGCGGTTCAATTCCTGCATCATGAAGTCGAGGCGTTTGCCGACTTGGCCGCCTTTTTTCAGGATGTGGCGGGTTTCGCCCAGATGGGCCGACAGGCGGCCCAGCTCTTCCGCGACGTCGATGCGGATGCCGTACAGGATCACTTCCTGGCGGATGCGTTCCATCGCGTCCTGGCGCGACATCGACGTGTTCGAACCTTGGCAGGCCAGGCCGAGGGCTTCCTGCATGCGTTCGACAGCTTTTTGTTGGAATTGTGCAACTACCTGAGGAATCAGTGGGGTAATTCTTTTGACAATGGTTTCCATCGCTTCGATGCGGGAAACCAGCATCGCTTCCAGGGCCGCGCCTTCGCGCTGGCGGCTTTGGACGAAGGCGGCCAAGGTCTTGGCCATCAGGGCCGCAACGTCGGCCTGCAGCGATTCCTGGCCGATTTGTGCCTCTTCGACAACACCGGGCCAGCGCAGTAGTTCCGCAACACTCATCTGTGCTGCGCCCGAGAAATGCTGGCCTACCTCGCCCTGGAGGCGGGCCAGTTCGTTGAGCAGGGCGAGATTCAGGGCCTGGGTGCCGGCGGCGGCGGCCTTACGGCCAAAACTGAGCCGGAGCTCTACTTTGCCGCGGGTGATGGCGCCCATGATGGCGGAGCGTAAATCGGGTTCGAGGGCCCGCAAGTCGTCGTTGATGCGGAATTGCAGGTCAAGAAAGCGTGAATTGACGCTTTTGATCTCAATTGTCAGTGTGCCCGCGGCGCTTTCGCTGGTGGCGACGGCGTAGCCAGTCATGCTGGAAATGCTCAAAGGATATCCCCGATTTTGTCTTTGTCTTTACAATATATTGCTTTGTCCCACACAATCCGGTTTAGTTGAAGCGAGGAAACTTATGGCAGCACAAAACAACGCTCCATTACCGGATGGCCTGGAAATTGCTGGATACCGCATTGTAAAGAAAATTGCGTCAGGCGGGTTCAGTATTGTGTACCTGGCCTACGATGCCGAAGGTAATGCAGTAGCAATTAAAGAATATTTACCAAGTAGCCTTGCATTGCGTCAAGAGGGCGAAATGGTGCCTGTGGTCACCAAAGCAAACCTTGCGGTCTTTAGGATCGGGTTGAAATGCTTTTTTGAAGAGGGCCGTGCATTAGCGAAGATTTCACACCCGAATGTTGTAAGAGTGTTGAATTTCTTCCGCGCGAACGAAACGGTGTATATGGTCATGGCCTATGAATCGGGTCATTCGCTGCAGGACCACATTCAGCGCCAGCGCAGCAAGGGACGCAATTGCAGCGAGGCTTTCGTGCGGCAGATCTTCACGCAGGTGCTGAAAGGCTTGCGCGAAGTGCATACCAACAAGCTGCTGCACCTGGACCTGAAACCGGCCAATATCTACCTGCGCACGGACGGCACGCCGATGCTGCTGGACTTCGGCGCGGCGCGCCAGACCGTGAACACGGACAGCCCCAAGCTGATGCCGATGTATACGCCCGGCTTTGCGCCGCCCGAGCTGTATTCGAAGACCGAGGCGCTGGGCCCGTGGACCGACGTGTATTCGATCGGTGCGTCGATGTTCGCCTGTATGCTGGGCCAGCCGCCGCAGCCGGCCGACCAGCGCCGCAAGGAAGACAAGATGGAAGCCTACCTGCAGCGGCTGGACGGCAATTACTCGCCGGAGCTGATCAAGCTGGTACGATCGACTTTGCAGATTGATCCTTTGAGCCGTCCGCAAAGTCTGTTCGAGCTGCAAAAACTGCTGGCGCAGACGCCGGTGCCGAAAGAACCGCCTCCTGCGCCGGGGGCAATTGAAAAGCTGGGCAAGCTGGCAGGCAAGCTCGGATTCGGCCGCAAAAAAGAAGCGGCGCCGCGCTCGCAAAAATAAGGAGTTCATGCCATGCAATTCGCGGTATATCAGGAAACACACATTGGCGGCCGCAAGGTCAACCAGGACCGGATGGGCTACAGCTTCACGCGCGACGCGCTGCTGCTGGTGCTCGCCGACGGGATGGGCGGGCACGCGCGCGGCGAAATCGCCGCTTCCATTGCCACCCGCACCATCTCGCAGATGTTCCAGCAGCAGGCCACGCCTTACGTGAAGGGGGCCGAGCGCTTCCTCGAAGAGGCGATGGAGGCCGCGCACCGGGACATCCATACGTACACGATGACCCACAATATGCCGGAGTCGCCGCGCACCACCATTGTGGCCTGCCTGGTGCAGCACAATACCGCCGTGTGGGCGCACTGCGGCGATTCGCGCCTGTACTGGGTGCGTAACGGCCAGCTGCACGGACGTACGCGCGACCACTCGCATGTGGAGAACATGATCGAGAAGGGGCTGATCCCGGCTTCGGCGCGCAATACCCACCCGGACCGCAACAAGCTGTACGCCTGCCTGGGCGCCAGCAGCGCTCCGCGCATCGAGATCTCGGGCCGCGCCAATTTGCTGCCGGGCGATACCTTGATGCTGTGCTCCGACGGCTTGTGGGCGGTGGTCAGCGACGAGGAATTGGTGCAGATGCTGACCACGCAAACCGTGGTGCGCGCCGTGCCGGACATGCTGGCCACGGCGCTGCGCCGCGCCGGCGAGACCAGCGATAACGTGACGGCGTTGGCCATCATGTGGCAGGGCGCCCTGGTCGCCGACGGCGCGCCGACCACGCACGCCGGCTCCACGGTGATTTCGACGGAACAGCTGCCGGAGGATGTGGTGAGCACCACCATCCATGGCGCTAAAGTCGAGAACGACGTGTTCGACGACGACGAAATCGAGAAGGCGATCGCGGAAATCCGCGGGGCCATCGAGAAGTCCACCCAATTATTGAAATAGGAAATCCATGACCACTGTGAACCGCCCGAGCGGCCGCGCCGTCGATGCGCTGCGCGACATCCGCATCACCCGCGACTACACCAAGCATGCCGAGGGTTCGGTGTTGATCGAGTGCGGCGACACCAAGGTGATTTGCACCGCCAGCATCGAAGAACGCGTGCCGGGCTTTTTGAAGGGCAAGGGCCAGGGCTGGATGACGGCGGAATACGGCATGCTGCCGCGCTCCACCCATTCGCGCATGGACCGCGAGGCGGCCAAGGGCAAGCAGAGCGGCCGCACCCAGGAGATCCAGCGCCTGATCGGCCGTTCGCTGCGCGCGGCTTTCGACCTGGAGGCTTTCGGCGAACGCACGCTGCAGCTCGATTGCGATGTGATCCAGGCTGATGGCGGTACCCGTACGGCGTCGATCACCGGCGCCATGGTGGCGGCGTATGATGCTTTCTCCAAGCTGAAGGCACGCGGCATGATCGAGACCATTCCGGTCAAGCATTTCGTGGCCGCGATTTCGGTCGGCGTGTACAAGGGCGTGCCGGTGCTGGACCTGGACTACCCCGAGGATTCGGATTGCGATACCGACATGAACGTGATCATGACGGATGCGGGGGCGTTCGTGGAAGTGCAGGGCACCGCTGAAGGTGCGGCCTTCGATCGCGCCGCCATGAACCGCCTGCTGGATCTGGCGGAAGGTGGTATTCGCGATCTGGTCAAGCTGCAGAAGCAGGCACTGGGCCTGTAAGCAGCCCCCGGTCTGCGGCCGCCGCGAAACCGGGTCAGGCCCTTGGGTCTGACCCGGGTTTACCGGTTCTAGACATGCGCTCCAAAAGAAAATCCACAAACGCCGCAGTCTTCAACGGCAGGAACTCGCGCGCCGGATAAACCGCATAGGTGGCAGGCCCCGGCGGCAAGGCCACATCCTCCATGATGCGTACCAGATGCCCGCCCGCCAGCTCGTCCGCCACGATCGGCACCGGCACCTTGATGATGCCCGCGCCCCCCACAGCTGCCGTCACCAGCGCCCCGCCATCATTCATCTGCAGCGGCCCATCGACCCGCACTGTGCCGGCGTCGCCGAAATTCCACTCGTCATAAACGCGCGAGCCCACCGCATAGAGCAGGCAGGCATGCCGCTGCAGCTCCTGCGGAGTGCGCGGAGCGCCGCACCGCGCCAGGTATGACGGCGCAGCACACACCACACTGGGGTTCTCGGCCAGCTTGCGCGCCACCAGCGTCGAATCGACCAGGGCCGAAGTCCTGATCGCCACGTCGATCTGCTGCGCGATCAGGTCCACCATCGAGTCGTCCAGCTGCAGCGACACCTTCACCTGCGGATAGCGCGCCGTGAAATCGGCCAGCAGCGGCACCAGCACGCGCCGCCCGGCCATCGAGCAAGAAACGCGCAGCAGGCCGCGCACCTCCTGCTTGAAGCTATCGGTCAGGTGGGCGATCTTGTCCAGCGAGCGTTCGATCTGGCGCGCTTCCTCCAGCACCATCTGCCCCACCTCGGTCAGCGCAAGCTGGCGCGTGGAGCGCTGGATCAGGCGTGCGCCCAGATCCTTTTCAAGCTGGGCCAGCTGGCGCGATACGACGGACTTGCCGCAGCCCAGCTTGAGTGCGGCGGCGCTGATACTGCCGGACTGGATGATTGTGGCGAAAATGGCAAGGCGTTGCGGGTTCATTGTTCCTCCATGGTCAACAATGTAATGCCTGATCGTTGACTTATCAAGCAAAGCCAAGCGCCGTACACTGGCATCATTCAATCTTCCAAGGAGTTTTGCATCATGACCAACAACCGCCAGTTCCTGCTTGCCCGCCGTCCTGAAGGCGCTGTCCAGCGTTCCGATTTCGACTTCGCCAGCGCACCGCTGCGCGCCCTGGAAGACGGGGAAGTCCTGATCCAGGTTTCCCACGTATCGCTCGATCCGGCCATGCGCGGCTGGATGAACGCCTCCACCGAGTCCTATATGCCGCCGGTGGCGCTGGGCGAAGTGATGCGCGCCATCGCCGTCGGCCGCGTGGTCGAATCGCGCAACCCGGGGTTCAAGGCGGGCGACCATGTCAGCGGCCTGCTGGGCGTGCAGGAATATGCAATCCACAACGGCGCAGGCTTGAACAAGGTCGATCCAACGCTGGCGCCCCTGCCGCTGTTCCTCGGTGCGCTGGGCATGCCGGGCCTGACCGCGTATTTCGGCCTGCTGGACGTGGGCCAGCCGAAGGAAGGCGACACCGTTGTGGTGTCCGGTGCCGCCGGGGCCGTGGGCGCGCTGGTAGGCCAGATCGCCAAGCTCAAAGGCGCCCGCGTGGTCGGCATCGCCGGCGGTGCGGACAAAGTGCGCTACCTGGTCGAAGAACTGGGCTTTGATGCCGCCATCGATTACAAGACCGAGAACGTCGCCGCCGCACTGCGCCAGCATGCGCCAAAGGGTATCGATGTATTCTTCGACAACGTCGGCGGTGCGATCCTGGATGCGGCGCTGGCCAACCTGGCGCACGGCGCGCGCGTGGTGATTTGCGGCGCGATCTCCCAGTACAACAGCACGGAAGCCGTGACCGGCCCGTCGAATTACCTGCAACTGCTGGTCAAGCGCGCCACCATGCGTGGCGTGATGGTGGGCGATTACTATCACCGCGCGATGGAGGCCATCTCCACCATGGGCGGCTGGATCCAGTCCGGCAAGCTGAAAACGCGCGAACACGTGGTGCAGGGCCTGGATACCTTCCCGGAGACCTTCGCCAAGCTGTTCACCGGCGCCAACCAGGGTAAGCTGGTCCTGCAAGTGGTTTAAAATATCGGCTCTTTCAAAAGAGCCGATATTCATGACACAACGCATCGTTCTCGCATCGAACAACAAGGGCAAGCTCAAGGAATTCAACGAGCTGCTCTCGACCATTGGTTTTTCCGTCCATCCGCAGGGCGAATTCGACGTGCCGGAGGCGGAAGAGCCTTTCCACACTTTTGTCGAAAATGCATTGACCAAGGCCCGCCATGCCGCCCGCCTGACCGGCTTGCCGGCGCTGGCGGACGACTCCGGCGTGTGCGTGAACGCGCTGGGCGGTGCGCCCGGCGTATACTCGGCGCGCTATGCGGGCGAACCCAAGTCGGACGCGCGCAACAACGAGAAGGTCATCGCCGACCTGGCTGCGCACGCCGATAAATCGGCCTACTATTACTGTGTGCTGGTATATGTGCGCCATGCCGACGATCCGCAGCCGGTGATCGCCGATGGGCGCTGGGAAGGTGTGATCTCGGCCGAGGCGCGCGGCGAGGGTGGTTTCGGCTATGACCCGCACTTCCTGATCCCTGCGCTGGGCAAGCATGTCGCCGAGTTGGCGCCGGAAGAGAAGAACCGCCTGTCCCATCGCGGCCAGGCACTGCGTGCGTTGGTAGAGAAGCTGAAGAAATGATCCCGATTAAGCCGGTCGGCAATGCCGCACCAAGCCGCACCATCGACAGCGCCGCCGGCGTCGCTGCTACCTACCTGCGCCCCGGCGCGCTGAACCTGCAGGCCTTGCCGCCGCTGTCGCTCTATATCCACTGGCCGTGGTGCGTGCGCAAGTGCCCGTACTGCGACTTCAATTCGCACGAAGCCAAGGGCGAGGTGCCAGAGCAGGAATACCTGGACGCGTTGCGGCGCGACCTGGAAATGTCGCTGCCCCTGATCTGGGGACGCAAGATTTACACGATTTTCATCGGCGGCGGTACGCCGAGCCTGATGTCGGCGGCCGGCATGGATCGCCTGATGTCGGACCTGCGCAGCCTGCTGCCGTTGGACGGCGCCTGTGAAATCACGATGGAGGCCAATCCTGGCACCTTCGAAGCCGAGAAATTCCGCTCCTACCGCGACAGCGGCATCAACCGCCTGTCGATCGGCATTCAGAGCTTCAACAGCGAGCATCTGAAGGCGCTGGGCCGCATCCACGACGACGGCGAGGCGAAACGCGCGGTGGAAATCGCACTGGCCAATTTCGACAACTTCAACCTCGACCTGATGTACGCGTTGCCGGGGCAAAGCCTGGAACAGGCGCGCCAGGATATCGAGACCGCGATCGCCTTCAAGCCGCCGCACCTGTCGCTGTACCACCTGACGATGGAACCGAACACGGTGTTCGCCAAGTATCCGCCGCAGTTGCCGGACGACGACCTGAGCGCGGATATGCAGGACATGATCGCCGACCTCACCACTTCGAACGGTTATGGCCACTACGAAGTGTCGGCCTACGCCCGGCCGGGCCATCAGGCGCGCCACAATCTCAATTACTGGCAGTTCGGCGACTACCTCGGTATCGGAGCCGGTGCGCATTCCAAACTGTCCTTCCCGCACCGCGTGCTGCGCCAGGCGCGCTACAAGCAGCCCAAGTCCTATATGGATGCGGTGGCCGCCGGCAACCCGGTGCAGGAAGAGCGCGAACTGGCACGTGATGAAATGGGCTTCGAATTCATGCTGAACACCCTGCGCCTGCAAGACGGCTTCGAACCGAACCTGTTCGCGGAACGCACCGGGGTGGCGCTCAACACCATCGAGAAGCAGCTGAACGCGGCCGAGGCCAAAGGCCTGCTGTACCGCGACCACATGCTGATCAAACCGACGGAATTGGGCCAGCGCTTCCTGAATGACCTGCAGCAGATGTTCCTGGGCGAGTAATGACAGTACCTGAACGGGGCCCTGATTGCATCGGCGATGCATCCGATGAATTGACGGCGTTGGTAAGCAGGTACGCCGCCCTTGACATGTTTTCCGGATACACGATCAACGCGCCCGACAGCCCCCGGCTGGATGGCGATACTCCGTTTCATATGGTCGCCTTCGATGGTGATATCGAGGCCGCAAAAATAATGCTCCCATATGTTGCCGACATCAATGCATCAGGCGACTTCGGTTGTTCGCCCTTGCTTTATGCGGTGATGAAATCAAAACTCTTCCCATTCGTCGTTAGCCGCGGCAGGTGAGCGGCGTTCTGCCTTCGTGCGGCGTTCCGCTGAGCGGTCTGAGTCCGAAGTGTTGGCGGCCGGGCGTGGCGTGGCGCGCGGCGCGCTGCGTGCCTCCGTTGTGCTCAGTCGCTTCGGCGGTGCGGAATTGAGTGCTGGCGCAACAGCGTCCCTGCTGTTGTCGGTCCTTTGAGTTGCCGGGCGGGGCTGTGCGCTCCAGCGGGCCACTGCATCGGTGCCGAGTTTGAACGAGGCTGCAACTTGCGCCAGTTGTGCCGCTTGCTCCTGCATACTGGCTGCTGCGGCAGCCGCTTCTTCGACCAGCGCCGCGTTCTGCTGCGTCACCTGGTCCATCTGACCGATCGCCTGGTTCACTTCGTCGATGCCGACGCTTTGCTCGCGGCTGGCGGAAGTGATCTCGCCCATGATGTCCGTCACGCGCCGCACGCTGGTCACCACCTCGCCCATGGTGGTGCCGGCCTGCTGCACCAGCGAGGTGCCGGCGTTCACCTGCGATACGGAATTGTCGATCAGCTCCTTGATTTCTTTTGCCGCGGCGGCGGAGCGCTGCGCCAGATTGCGCACTTCGGAGGCCACCACGGCGAAGCCGCGGCCCTGCTCGCCGGCGCGCGCCGCTTCCACCGCCGCGTTCAAGGCAAGGATGTTGGTCTGGAAGGCGATGCCGTCGATGGTGCCGATAATGTCGACGATCTTGCGCGAAGAGGCATCGATGGAACCCATGGTTTCCACCACCTGGCCGACGATCTCGCCGCCGCGCGCGGCAACGTCGGAGGCGGCATGCGCCAATTGGTTGGCCTGGTTGGCGTTGTCGGCGTTCTGCCGCACGGTGGACGTCAGTTCTTCCATCGAGGAGGCGGTTTCCTCCAGCGAGCTGGCTTGCTGTTCGGTGCGCGAGGAGAGATCCAGGTTGCCCTCGGCGATTTCGCTGGAGGCGGTGGCGATGGCCGTGGTGCCGGTCTGCACCTGGCTCACCAAGCGGCGCAGCGCATCGTTCATGCCGCGCAGGGCGATCATCAGGTCGCCGATTTCATCGCGCGCGGTCTTGTCATCGAAGCGGGTGGTCAGGTCGCCTTCGGCCACGGTATTGGCGATGCCGAGCGCGGAGTTCAGCGGCACCGTGATGCTGCGCGAAATGACCCAGGCTGCCCAGGCGCCGAAGCTCAACAGCAGGATGCTGAGGGTGACCATCAAGCGCGTGCTGCGTTCGTGGGCGGCATTGATGCCGGCAGCCGTGGCGTCGATGGCTTTGCGCTGTTGCGCCAGCAGTTCCTTGACCTTCTCCTGATAGCCCTTGGCCGCAGGATCGAAGACGTCGCGGTAAAGCCGTTCGCCTTCGGTCGCATTACCGGCCTGGTTGGCCTTCATGATGTTGTTTTTCGCTTCCTGGTATTTGGCGCGCAGGACCATGGCATCGTCGTAGATCTTGCGCTCTTCCGGCGTCTCGAGCAGTGCTTCGACTTGTTTCAGCAGTTCGCCGCCGCGCTTGGTGCTGTCCGCGATGACGGTGGCGAAGGTCTTCGATAGTTCGGCATCGCTGCTGCGGGCGATCAATTGGGTGCGCGCGATGGCGGAGTAGATCAGCACATACCAGTCGGAGACGAGGCGCTCTTTGGCCAGCGGGCGGTCCATCATGGCGCGCGTGGCGTTGGCCGTGTCGTTGGAATGGTAGAGGGCGTAACTGGTGCCGATCGCCGACAGCAGCAGAACGATGCCGAAGCCCGCCGCGAGGCGGGGTCCAATGCGAAGCTGGGACAGGACTTGCATACTGGCCTCCTGAGTTTGGAGTACTAGTATGCGCCTGAATAGTTGCGTGGCAGATATCCCGTTGCAAGCCTGCAACAGGAAATGCGGCGCTTAGAATGGCTGGGCAAGTCCCAGGTCGGGTCGCTCCGCCCACTGGGCCAGCGCCTCGGCCATGCGCTGGCTTTCGCCGATGGCGTAGGTCCAGTCGCGGATGCGGGCGGCATGCTCCTGGCCGTAGTGCTTGAAGTCCGTACGGTCCGGCAGTTTGCGGTTCGGCAGGCTGGCCAGGAAGGAGGGCGAGGGCGAGACCAGGATCACGTTTTCCAGCGCGCTGTCGCGGGCGCGGCGCCATGGCATCGATTTGTCGAGCCAGCCGGGCACGATATGGTCGGTGAAGTGCGGATACAGCACCAGGCCTTCGTCGCGCTGGTAGGGCAGGTGCAGGTGGTAGTCGATCAAGCCGCCGTCCCAGTAGTCGCCGGGTGGCGCGCCGTGGATGTCGCTCACCGCCTGCAGCACCAGCGGGATGGAGCCGGAGGCCAGCAGGGCGGCATGCAGGTTCTGTTCCGACAGGCCGACATAGTGGGATGCGAAGGCATCGAAGCTGGTGCGCAGCCAGGCGGCATCGTCGCGCGTGTCGTGGAAGACAACGCGTTCCATGGCGCCGGCCAGGCGGCGGCGCGACACCGCGTTGCCGGCGGCGGCGCGCAGGAAACCGGCTATTTCACGCCAGCGGCGGCCGCCCGTGCGCGCCAGCGGGCCGATGCCGCGCACTGCGATCACCGACAGCAGGTAGCCGGGGTTGGCCAGCATTTCCTCGCCGCGGCCATCGAGCACGCTGTCAAGCAGGGTGCGGATGACGCGGCTGACATAGGCCGCATCCACTTTTTCAGGATAGGTCTGGTGCGTGTAATGGTGGGCCAGGCGCTTGTGCGCCGCCACCGGATCGTGGAAGGCGCTGGCTGCCATGCGCCAGGCGCCGATCGAGGCGCCGATCAGCCGGCGCTGGCGCGGCGCCTGTTTCAGCCACTCGCCGAACATCCATTGGTCGATGCCGTTCAGGATCAGGCCTTTGGGGCCGCCTGCCGCAGCAGGAATGATGGCGATGTCGGCGGCCTGCAGGCCTTCGCGCTCGATGCGCTGGCGGGCGCGCTGGCCGAGTCGGATACTGATCGGTGAATCCACTACTTCAAACCTCCTCCAAGGGCGCGGTACAAGTCGATGGCGCTGCTCATGCGCAGCAGGCGTGCCTGCACGAGGGCTTGCTGCGCGGTGAACAATTCGCGCTGGGCGTCGAGCACGTCGAGCGAGCTGGCGACCCCGTTTTCAAAGCGCAATTGTAATAGACGCAGGCGCTCGGCCTGGGCTTCCTGCACGGTGCGCTGGGCGGCGACCTGTTCGCCGAGGTAGGTTCTTGCGGCCAGCGCGTCGGCCACTTCGCGGAAGGCCGTCTGGATGGTCTTTTCATAATCGGCCACCGCGATGTTCTTGCGGGCGTGGCTGACATCCAGGTTGGCCAGGTTGCGGCCGGTGTCGAAGATCGGCAGCACCAGTTGCGGCGCGAAGGCCCAGGTGCCGCTGCCGCCTTCGAACAGGCCGCTGAAATCGCGGCTGGCGCTGCCGGCCGAGGTGGTCAGCGTGATGCGCGGGAAGAAGGCGGCCCGGGCGGCGCCGATGTTGGCGTTGGCGCTCTTCAGGCGCTGTTCGGCGGCGCGGATGTCGGGGCGGTTGGCCAGCAGGTCCGACGGCGCGCCCGCAGTCAGCGCGGACATGGCATCGGCTTGCGCGTCTTCTGTCGGCTGCGGTGCGCCGCTTGCCGTGCCAGCCGGCAGCGCCTGCCCGACCAGCAGGGCGAGCGCATTGGCGGCTTGGGCACGCTGGCGCGCCAGGGCCAGCGCGGAGGCACGGGCGGTCTCCATCTGCTGCTCGTTGGAACGCAGGTCGAGGAGGGAGGAGGCGCCGCCTTCCACGCGCTGCCTGGTCAGGTCGAAGGTGCGTTTGCGGGCGTCGTAAGTGCTTTCGGCCAGCACCTGCTGCTCGGCGAAGGCACGCTCGGTGTAGTAGGCCTTGGCCACTTCGGCGACCAGGCTGATTTGCGCCGCCTGTTTGGCTTCTTCGGTGGCCAGGTAGCTGGCCAGGGCGGCGTCGCTCAGGCTTTTTACGCGGCCGAAAAAGTCCAGCTCGAAGGCGGGAATCGCAAGGCTGGCGTCGAAGCGTCCGCTGGTTTGCGGCTGGCCGCTGATGCTTGCGAATCCCGGCGTGCGGCTGCGCGATTCGCCCAGGTTCGCATTCAGCGTCGGCAGACGGTCGGCGCGCTGGATGCGGTAGACGCCGCGCGCTTCCTCGATGCGCAGGGCGGCGATGCGCAGGTCGCGGTTGTTGGCAAGCGCCGTTTCGATCAACTGCTGCAGGCGCCCGTCCGGGAAGAAGGCGCGCCAGCCGGTGTCGATGGCGGCTTGCGTGCCCTGCGCGGCGGTGGTGGCGGCGCCGACCGGCGGCGTCCCGGCCGGGAAGGCGTCGGCAACCGGCGCGGCGGGGCGCTGGTAAGACGGCGCCATCGAACAGCCCGAGATCGCGCCGGCCAGCAGCAGGGCGGCGGCGAGGGCGGCGTTGGAATGCTTCATCATTGCTTTTTCTCCGGCTGGTCCAGTTCATGCGCGGCGAGGCGGCGCTGGCGTTCGCTGCCTTTGAAAATGCGGCGCACGACCACAAAGAAGACCGGCACCAGGAAGACCGCCAGCACGGTGGCGGTAATCATGCCGCCCATCACGCCGGTACCGATGGCGCGCTGCGAGGCCGATCCGGCGCCGGAGGCGATCACCAGCGGCAGCACGCCGAGGATGAAGGCGAGCGAGGTCATGATGATCGGCCGGAAGCGAAGGTGCACGGCTTCCAGCGTTGCCTCGATCAGGCCCTTGCCTTGTGCCTGCAGGTCCTTGGCGAATTCGATGATCAGGATCGCGTTCTTGGCCGACAGGCCGATGATCGCAATCAGGCCGACTTTGAAGTACACGTCGTTCGGCAGGCTGCGGATATGCGCGCCGAGCAGGGCGCCCAGCACGCCGAGCGGAACGACCAGCAGCACGGCGACCGGAATCGATTCGGATTCGTACAGGGCCGCCAGCACCAGGAAGGCGGCCAGCATGGACAGGGCGAACAGCGCCGGGGCCTGGGAGCCGGACAGGCGCTCCTCGGACGACTGGCCGGTCCATTCGATGCCGAAACCGGGCGGCAGCTGCTCGGCCAGGCGCAGCAGTTCTTCCATCGCTTCGCCGGTGGAATGGCCAGGCGCCGCGTTGGCGCTCAGGCGGTAGGCGGGGTAGCCGTTATAGCGCACCAGCTGGATCGGTCCGGTCACCCAGCGCGTGGTGGCGAAGGACGCGAACGGCACCATCGTTCCGGTGCTGCTCTTCACATTCAGGCGCAGGATGTCTTCCGGCTGCATGCGGCGCTCCTGGTCGGCCTGCACGATCACGCGCTGCTGGCGGCCGCTGGCGGCAAAGTCGTTCACGTAGGATGAGCCGAACGCCGTTCCCAGGGTGGACGAGATGTCGGTGAACGCCACGCCCAGTGCGTTGGCTTTTTCGCGGTCGATGTCGACCTGCAGCTGCGGCGCGTCTTCTAGGCCTTCCGGACGCATGCCGGTCAGCACCTTGCTCTTGCCCGCCAAGTCCAGCAGCTGGTTGCGCGCCGCCAGCAGGGCGTCGTGACCAAGGCCGCCCCGGTCCTGCAGGCGGGCCGTGATGCCGGTGGCGTTGCCCAGCTCGCGGATCGGCGGCGGGCTGAGGGCGAACACCTGCGCATCCTGAATATGGGCCAGGCCGCCGAAGGAGCGCATGGCTATCGCATCGGCCGACTGGTCGGGGCCGCGCTCTTTCCAATCCTTCAGCGGCACGAATACCAGGCCGGCGTTCTGGCCGCTGCCGGAGAAACTGAAGCCCGCCACCGCGATCGTGCGCGCCACGCCCGGCTGGGCGCGGAAGTACGAATCCACTTCCGCCAGCACGGCTTCGGCGCGGTTGCGCGACGCGCCCGGCGGCAGCTGGACGTTGGCGATGATATAGCCCTGGTCTTCGTTCGGCAGGAAGGAGGAGGGCAGGCGCACGTACAGCCAGGCCACAATGCCCAGCAAGGCCGCGAAGATCAGCAGGAAGCGGCCGGTGCGCGTCAGGATCTTTGCCACCCAGCCCTGGTAGTGCGAGGCGGTGGAGGCGAAGCCGCGGTTGAACCAGCCGAAGATGCCGGTCTTGGCATGATGGTGGCCCGCTGCGACAGGTTTCAGCATGGTCGCGCACAGGGCCGGCGTCAGCGACAGCGCCATCAGGGCCGAGAACACCATGGCCGATACCATCGACAGCGAGAATTGGCGGTAGATCGCGCCCACCGCGCCGCCGAAGAAAGCCATCGGGATGAATACGGCGATCAGCACCAGGGTGATGCCGATGATCGCGCCCGTGATCTGCGACATGGCCTTGCGCGTCGCATCGCGCGGCGACAGGCCTTCCTCGCTCATGATGCGCTCGACGTTCTCCACCACCACGATCGCGTCGTCCACCAGAATACCGATGGCCAGCACCATGCCGAACATGGTCAGCACGTTGATCGAGAAGCCGAACACCTGCATGGCGGCGAAAGTCCCCATCAGGGCGACCGGCACGACGATGGTCGGGATCAGGGTGTAGCGGAAGTTCTGCAGGAAGACATACATCACCAGGAACACCAGGGCCACGGCTTCCAGCAGGGTCTTGACCACCTCCTCGATGGAGATCTTGACGAATAGCGACGTGTCGTAAGGCACGGTGTACTTCAAGCCCGGCGGGAAGTACTTCTGCAGCTCGTCCATCTTTTCGCGCACGATGGTGGCGGTCGCCAGCGCATTGCCGGTCAGCGACTGCTGCACGGCGATGGCGACGAACGGCTGCCCGTTCAAGCGCGCCTGGATGCCGTAGCTGGCGCCGCCCAGTTCCATGCGCGCCACATCGCGCAGCCGCACCAGCGAACCATCGCGGTTGGCGCGCAGCACGACCTTCCCGAATTCCTCCACCGAGGACAGCTGGCCCGTCACCACCACGGGGGCGAACCAGGCCTGGGAGCGCGGATTGGGCAGGTCGCCCACCGTGCCGCCCGCCACCTGGACATTCTGCTGGCGGATCGCGGTGGTCACATCGCTCATATTGAGCTTGTAGCCGGTCAGCTTGTCGGGATCGACCCAGATGCGCATCGAGCGTTCGGTGCCGAACAACTGGGCCTGGCCCACGCCCGGCAGGCGCTTGACCTCATTTAGCACGTTGCGCGCCAGGTAGTCGCCGATGGCGGTCGGGTCCATGCTGCCGTCGGTCGAATAGGCGCCGACGAACATCAGGATGTTGGAGCGCGCCTTGTTCACCTGCACGCCCTGCTGGATCACCGCCTGCGGCAGGCGCGACTCGACGCGCTTGATGCGGTTCTGCACATCCACCGCCGCCAGGTCCGGGTTGGTGCCGGGCTGGAAGGTCACGGTGATGCTGACGGAGCCGTTCGAATCGCTTTGCGACTCCACGTATTGCAGGCCGTCGGCGCCGTTCATTTCCTGTTCGATGACGGAGGTGACGGCATCGTCCAGCACCTGCGCCGTGGCGCCGGGGTAGGCGGCGCTGACGACGATGGACGGCGGTGCGATGGTCGGGTATTGCGCCACCGGCAGCATGGTGATCGCCAGCGCTCCACCCAGCAGGATGAAGAGCGCGATCACCCACGCGAATACGGGGCGGTCGATGAAGAACTTTGCCATGTGGCGGCCCCTTTACTTGGCCGCCGGAGCGGATGCGGCGGGCGCGGCGCCCGCCGCTGCCGGTCCGGTCGCCGGACCTTTCCACGGCACCGCATTGACCGTGCCGCCCGGTTTGGTTTTCTGGAAGCCTTCCACGATGACGCGTTCGCCGCCTTTCAGGCCGGAGCTGATGATCCACTTGCCGCCCGCCGAGGCGTCGGCCTTGACCGGCACCGAGCTCACTTTGTTGTCCGCGCCGACCACCAGCACCGAGGCGCCTTCCGCGCCGCGCACCACGGCCTGCTGCGGCAAGGTGATGGCCGCTTCGTTGACGCCCTGCTCAAGGCGGGCGCGCACATACATGCCGGGCAGCAGGGTACGGTCGGGATTCGGGAATTCGGCGCGCATCGACACCGCGCCGGACGATTCGTCCACCGCAACGTCAGAGAACAGCAGCTTGCCCGGCTTGGCGTATTCCTGGCCATCCTCGGTCAGCAGGGTCACGCGGGCCTGGTCCTTGCCGGCGCTTTTCAGCGTGCCGCCAGCCAGGGTCTGTTTCAGGCGCAGCAGCTCGGCGGAAGACTGGGTGATGGTGACGTAGATCGGGTCCAGCTGCTGCACGGTGGCCATCGGCGTCGCTTCGTTCTGCCCGACCAGCGCCCCCTCGGTGACCAGGGCGCGGCCCACGCGGCCGGAGATCGGCGCGGTGACGGTGGCATAACCCAAGGTCAGCCCGGCGTTCTTGCGCGCGGCGCGGGCCGACTGCAGTTCGGCGCCGGCCTGCTTTTGCGCCGTCAGCGCATCGTCGTATTCCTGCTGGCTGACCGCCTGCGCCGCCAGCAGCGGCTTATAGCGCTTGGCTTTCAGGTCGGCCTGGGCCAGGTTGGCTTCGGCGCGCGCGATGGCGGCGTCGGCGCTTTCCACATTGGCCTGGAACTGCGCGGGATCGATGCGGAACAGGACCTCGCCGGCCTTGACGTCGCCGCCTTCCTTGAACACGCGCTGCAGCACGATGCCCGGGGTGCGCGCCCGCACCTGGGCGATGCGCGAGGCTTCGACGCGGCCCGGCAGCTCGTTGGTGACGGTGACGGCGCCGGTGGCGGTGGTGACGACCGATACGGTGGGTGGGGGCGGGGCCGCCTTGTTGGCGTCTTTCTTATCGCCGCAGGCCGCCAGGATGAGCGACAGGGCGAGACCCAGTGGGAGTGTGCGCAATACAGGTTTCATTGGCGTCTCTTATTGTGAGGTGGGACTGCGCCGAAAATTGTATAACACTGTTAATTGTAACGTTTTGTATAGCTGAAAATGACAAAAAAGGCGCCGCAGCGCCTTTTTTCGGGGGGGGGGGGGGGGAAGCGGCGAAATGCTCAGCGCAGTGCCGAGATCATCTGCTTCAGTTTGTTGGCGTCGGCCACGAAGGCGCGGATGCCTTCGGCCAGCTTCTCGGTCGCCATCGCGTCTTCGTTCAGCATGAAGCGGAAGGTCTTTTCGTCCATCGACATCTTCATGGCGGTGCCGGAGTCGGCCGGGCTCAGCTTGCGCTCGACCGGGCCCTGGGTGTCGGCCAGCTTTTGCAGCAGGTCCGGCGAAATGGTCAGCAGGTCGCAGCCGGCCAGTTCCAGGATCTGGCTGGTGTTGCGGAAGGAGGCGCCCATCACTTCGGTCTTGTAGCCGAACTTGCGGTAGTAGTTGTAGATGCGCTTGACCGACTGCACGCCCGGGTCTTCCGCGCCCTGGTAGTCGATGCCGGTCGACTTCTTGTACCAGTCGTAGATGCGGCCGACGAACGGCGAAATCAGCTGCGAACCCGCTTCCGCGCAGGCGATCGCCTGGCACAGCGAGAACAGCAGGGTCATATTGGTGCGGATGCCTTCCTTTTCCAGCTGCTCGGAAGCGCGGATGCCTTCCCAGGTTGAGGCGATCTTGATCAGCACGCGTTCGCGCGGAATGCCGGCCTTTTCGTACAAGGAAATCAGCTCGCGGCCCCTGGCCACATTGCCTGCCACGTCAAAGGACAGGGCGGCGTCGATTTCGGTCGATACGCGGCCCGGCACGTATTTCAGGATTTCCGTGCCGAAGGCGATCAGCAGCTTGTCGATGATTTCGCCGGTGGTGGAATTCTTGTTGTCGCGTACCGCCTTTTCCAGCAGCGGCTTATATTCGTCCTTTTGCACCGCCTTCAGGATCAGGGAAGGATTGGTGGTCGCATCTTGCGGCGCATACGCCTTGATCGACTGGAAATCGCCGGTGTCGGCAACAACGGTAGTGTATTGCTTGAGCTGTTCGAGCTGGTTCATTGCAGTCCTGAAAAAGAGGGCGACGGAAAGGACTTATTGTACTAAATCGGCGCGCGCCATCGTGTTGCGTTTACAATGGAGAGTATTGGTATTTTCATATTTTGGTATTGAGGAGTTGGCCATGATCCTGGCAATTGTTGGAGCCCTGCTGCTGGCGCTGGGCCTGTTCTCCGGAGCTGCGCTGGTGATGGCCCAGCTGGGCATCGGTGGCGTGGCCGCCGGCATCTCGCTGTGGCTGATGTTCCCCCTGTTTAGCATCAGCGGCTACCTGCTGTTTGCCACCGGCGCGCGCGTGGCCAATTTCCGCGCGATGTCCTTTGCCGTCTCGATCGCCCTGCTGGTGATGGCGGTGGGCTGCGCGGCGGCCCTGGTGGCGGATGCAACGGCCTTGCTGGCGCTGCACGGCGGTACCGGTGCGTTGTGGTATGTGCTGCTGATCGCCGGTGCGCTGGGCGCAACGGGCGCCGCCTCGCATGGACGGGTGGCGGCGCAGTAGGGGACCGTAGGAGGCTGTGAATCTCTCAGTTCCACCATGAAATCTATCGCAGTGATCGGCGGCGGCATCACCGGCGTCACGACCGCTTATGCACTGGCCCGGCGCGGCCTGCACGTCACCCTGTTCGAACGTCATCGCTATCCGGCCATGGAAACCTCCTTCGCCAACGGCGGCCAGTTATCGGCCTCCAATGCCGAAGTGTGGAACAGCTGGGGCACCGTGTTCAAAGGCTTGACATCGATGCTGCGCAGCGATGCGCCGCTGCTGGTGAACCCAACGCCGGGCTGGCACAAGCTGTCCTGGTTTGCCGAATTCCTGGCCGCGATTCCGCGCTACGAATCGAACACCATTGCCGGCGCGCGGATGGCCATTGCAGCGCGCGAGCACCTGTTCGGCTGGGCGCGCGAGGAAGGCATCGACTTCGACCAGCGGCAGGAAGGCATCCTGCATATCTATCGCGACAAGGCGCGCTTCGACCACGCTGCCCGGGTGAGCACACTGCTGGCGCAAGGGGGCCTGACGCAGCGCGCCGTTACGCCGCAGGAAATGCGGGCCATCGAACCGACCCTGGCTGGCCGGTTCTACGGCGGGTTCTACACCGAAAGCGACAGCACGGGCGATATCCACAAATTCACGGTGGGTCTGGCGCAGGCGGCCCAGGCGCGCGGTGTGGCGCTGGCATGCGGCGTCGATGTGCGGCGGCTTGACGCCGGCGAGGATGGCGCGCGGGTCCTCTACACCCGCGACGGTATTGAGGAAGCGCAGCGTTTCGATGCCCTGGTGGTATGCGCCGGCACGGCCAGCCGGAAGATTGCGGCCATGCTGGGCGACCGTGTCAACGTCTATCCGGTGAAGGGCTACTCGATCACGGTAATGCTGGAAGATGCAGCAAGCCGCGCGGCCGCGCCGACGGTCAGCCTGCTGGACGACGCCAGCAAGCTGGTTTGCAGCCGCCTGGGCGCCAACCGCTTCCGCGTGGCGGGAACGGCGGAATTCAATGGCTTCAACCGCGACATCCGCGCCGAGCGCATCGCGCCCCTGGTGAACTGGGTGCAGCAATGCTTCCCCGGCGTCAGCACGCGCCAGGCCGTGCCGTGGGCGGGCCTGCGGCCGATGATGCCGGACCTGATGCCGCGCGTCGGCCCCGGCAAGCGGCCTGGCGTGTTTTACAACACCGGCCACGGCCACCTGGGGTGGACCATGGCGGCCGCTACTGCTGAGCTCATCGCCGGCCAGCTGCAGCAGGCACTGGCACCGGCAAGCCCGCGCCGGCGCGCACCGTTGGCGGCTTGACTGGACAGCGCGGCAGGATAGTCTATGGTGAAGATGGGCGGCCCGGCCGCCAATCCGGCAACCGAAGGAGACCACTATGCCCCGCTATATTGTTGAGCGCACTTTCCCCGAAGGCTTGCACATCCCTGTGACGGCGGACGGCGCCAAGGCCTGCGACGCCGTGATCGGCACCAATGCCCGCAGCGGCGTCACCTGGATCCACTCCTATGTGAGCGAGGACTTGCGTAAAACCTACTGCCTGTACGAAGCGCCATCGCCGGAAGCGATCCGCGAAACCGCCGAAATGAACAAGCTGCCGGTCGACAAGATCACGCAAGTGACCTCGCTCGACCCGTATTTCTACAAAGGCTAGGCGGGCTGCCCGATGACGATGCGGTTGCGGCCCGCGTGCTTGGCCGCATAGAGCGCCCGGTCGGCCGCTTCCAGCAGCGTCCTGGCGTCGTTCAGGCGCTCTTTATCGAAGCTGGCGACACCGATGCTCAGGGTGACATGCGCATGCGCAGCTTCTGGGGCGTGCGCCAATTTCAGGGATTCCACATATGCACGGATCACTTCCGCATGCTGGACCGCCTGTTCGGGCGTGGTATCGGGCAGCACAGCGGCAAACTCTTCGCCGCCGTAGCGCGCGGCCAGGTCCGCCGGGCGCTGCAGGCGCGACGCGAAGGCTTCGGCCACCATGGTCAGGCAGGCGTCGCCCTGCTGGTGGCCGAAGTGGTCGTTGTAGGCCTTAAAGGAATCGATATCCATCAGCAGCAGGGAAAGGGCGCCGTCCTGGCGCTGGGCGCGGCGCAGCTCGCGGTCCAGCGCCACGTCGAAGTGACGGCGGTTGGCGATGCCGGTCAGGCCGTCCACATAGGATTGCGCGCGCAGGGCCTCGGCCTGGCCGCGCAATTGGCGTTCCCGGTCGACGGTATTGCTGACATCCGCCACCTCGATCAGGCAGAAGCGTTCCTTGCCTTCGTTGAAAGGCGTCAGCGTGACCGACTGTTCGATGCGTTCGCCGCCCCAGGTGCCCGCGGCAAACAAGGGGAAGGGCGTGCGATCCTGGTTCTGCGGCAGGACGGACGGCAGGTTGTTGGCCAGGGCGGACTGCAACGATTGATCGATGCGCCGGCCCGACAAGGCGGGAAACGCCTCCAGCAACGTCAAGCCCTGCACACGGGAAGCCGCCATGCCGGAGCGGCTGGCTAGCCATTGGTTCCAGAAAACGATACGCTGGTCAGCATCCAGCACCATGAAGCCCAGGTTGGCAAGACCGAGTACACGGCCATACATTGTTGATTCTTGCATGAAAGGCATTATATGGATTTTAGAGCCGTGCGTCGGATTTTTATGTTGAGAAATTTCATTATGGAAACATATAATACTGACATGAAAAAAATCATTATTCTGGGCGCGCTTTGCGCTGCCTTTTCCGCGCACGCCGCGGAAGCCACGCCGCAAGCGGCACTTGATCAATTCCTGCGCTTCGAACTGGACGGCGGACGCCTGCGCAACGATACCGAAGGGTATTTCGAGCAGGTTCACCTGGTCGACGGTTGGAAAACCGACGCGCTGAACTGCGACGCCGCGCGCTGCAAGGCCGTGGTGACGTTCAACTACACGCCGACGGCGGGGCTGGACATGGAGCAGGCGGTACCGCATCCCAAAGGCGGCAGCTCGCAGGTCGAATACACCGTGCTGCAGAAGGGCGGCCAGTGGCAGGTGGAATCCGGCAAGGATACGCCGCACGTCTCGCGCGTCGCAATGGAAAAGTTGCTGAAGGACGGTCTCTAAGTCAATGAAAGCCGGGGCCAGCTCTGGCAATCGGACATTCGCGCTGCGCGAAGCGCAAATCTCCTCGAGAAGCCAGAGCTGACCACCGCTTTCAAATGTTAACCAATGAAGGAGTCGAACTGCATGTCGAACTCCTGCAGGGCCTTTTGCGCGTTCTGCATTTTCTTGCGGAATTCGGGGCCGCGTTTCAGCGCCAGTCCCACGGCCAGTACGTCAATCACCACCAGGTAGGCCAGGCGCGCCGAGATCGGGGTGTACGGGTCGGTGTTGAAAATCAGGTCGATCGGGATCAGGACCGATGCCGTTTCCGCCAGCGGCGTGCCCGATGGCGCCAGCACGATCACGTCGGCGCCGCCTTCCTTTGCCAATTTTGCCGAACGCACCAGGGCCGGGCTGTTGCCGCGCTGGGAAATCGCGACCACGGCGTCGCCTTCATGCAGCAGGGCCGCAGAAATACTGTGGATCGCCGGGTCGGCATAGGCCACGGTCGGCACGCCCGAGCGGAAGAATTTGTGCTGGGCGTCCGCCGCCACGATGCCCGACGTCCCATGTCCGTAGAATTCGATCTTGCGCGCCCGCGAGAGGATGTCGAGCGCTTTTTGCACCGGTTCGGCGTTCAGGTTGTTGCGCAGGTCCAGCAGCGTGTTGATGGAGCGGCTGCAGATCTTGCTCACCAGGTCGGCGGCCAGGTCGTCCTGCGCCGGCTGGTCGTTCAGGCCGGGCAGGGCGAGCGCCAGGCCTTGCGCCAGTTTCAGTTTGAACTCATGCCAGCCGTCGTAGCCGAGCGTGCGGCAAAAGCGCACCACGGTCGGTTCGGAGACTTGCGCCGTCTTGGCCAGCGCCGTGATATTGGCGCCCACCGTGCGGGTCGGGTTGTCTAGCACGGCCAGCGCGACCTTGCGCTCCGATTTGGAGAGCGAGTCGAGCTGGGTGCGGATGGAATCGAGCAGCATCAGTCTTCAGGCAACGCTTCTTCACGCCATTGCAGGCCGTCGCGGCCGATCAGGGCGCTGGCCGCAGCCGGGCCCCAGGTGCCGGAGGCGTACGGCAGCGGCGTGGAGTCGTCCTGCTCCCAGTTGTTCAGAATCGGTTCGACCCATTCCCAGGCGGCTTCCAGTTCGTCGCCGCGCATGAACAGGGTCAATTGGCCGCGCAGCACGTCCAGCAGCAGGCGCTCGTAGGCGTCCATGCGCGGCATCTTGAAGGTTTCGCGGAAGTCCAGTTCCAGCTCCGCCGGTTTCAGGCGCATGCCTTCGCCCGGGGTCTTGGCCATCAGGTTCATGCGCAGGCCTTCGTCCGGCTGCAGGCGGATCACCAGGGAGTTCGGCTGGAAGCTGGAGGTCGGCTGGTTGAAGATCGAGTGCGGGATCTGCTTGAAGCGCACCACGATTTCGGCCAGCGAATCGGCCATGCGTTTGCCGGTGCGCAGGTAGAACGGCACGCCGGCCCAGCGCCAGGTGTCGATTTCGACTTTCATGGCGACGAAGGTCTCGGTCCTGGAATTCTGCGGCGCTTCCGGTTCGTCGCGGTAGCTCGGCACAGCCTTGCCTTCCACATGGCCGGCGCGGTACTGGCCGCGCACGATGTTCTGCGCCAGCGTGGTCGGGGTGAAACGCTTCAGGGAGCGCAGCACCTGCAGCTTGGAGTCGCGCAC
Source organism: Pseudoduganella violaceinigra DSM 15887 (assembly GCF_000425385.1). GTDB lineage: Bacteria > Pseudomonadota > Gammaproteobacteria > Burkholderiales > Burkholderiaceae_D > Rugamonas > Rugamonas violaceinigra. The sequence continues at coordinate 68,583 of NZ_KE384360.1, forward strand.
TGCGTCCGGGGCGATCGAAGTCGGCGGTTCCATGGCGACGATACACAGCAACTGCAGCAGGTGGTTCTGCAGCATGTCGCGCAGCGCGCCGGAGGTGTCGTAGTAGCCGATGCGGTTGCCCACGCCCAGTTTTTCGGCGATGGTGATCTGCACGTCGGAAATCCATTCGCGGCGCCACAGCGGTTCGAACAGGATGTTACCGAAGCGCAGGGCCAGCAGGTTCTGTACGGTTTCCTTGCCGAGGTAGTGGTCGATGCGGTAGATCTGCGATTCTTCGAAGACCTTGCCCACTTCGGCGTTGATCTGCTTGGCCGAGGCCAGGTCGCGGCCCAGCGGTTTTTCCAGCACCACGCGCGAATTCGGCGTGGCCAGGCCTTTGTCCTTCAGGTTGTCGCAGATGCGCGAGAACAAGGCTGGCGGCGTCGCCAGGTAGTAGACGCGGGTGACGCCCTGGTCGCTGCGCAGGGACTCGGCCAGCGGCCCGTAAGTGGCGGCGTCGGTGGCGTCCAGCGATACGTAGACGATGCGCGCCAGGAAGCGCTCCCAGTTCTCATCGGTGGCCTTGGCGGACTTGATATGGGGACGCGAAGTGGTGGTCACCATATTGATGAACTCTTCCTGTGTGCTTTCCTGGCGGCCGACGCAGACGATGCGCGCAGTCGGCGGCAGGTCGCCGCAGACATCGCGGCTAAACATAGCGGGCAGCAGTTTGCGCATTGCGAGGTCGCCGCTGCCGCCAAACAGAACCAGGTCGAAATCAGAGAGAGCCATAATCGTCTTCAGGTGAGTTGAAACAGAGTTTACTTCAGTCTACGTAAGCAGGTTCAATGCGCCCCGCCACCGGCATGCGCACCGACAGCAATTTGCCGGTCAGCGGAAGCGCTGCCAGTTCTTCCGCCGGACGCTTGCCGGCGGTGGTGATGTACAGGGTGCGCAGGTCGTCGCCGCCGAAGGCTACCATGGTCGGGCAGCGCACCGGCAGGCGGATCTCGTCGAGCTGGTCGCCTTGGGGCGACAGCTTGAGGATGCGGCCGCCCTCGAACATGGCGACCCAGTAATTGCCTTCGCTGTCGACCGCGGCGCCGTCCGGGCGGCCGCCGTAATCGGCTGCCGATTTGTCGGTGGAGAAGCGGCGCACGTCGCGCTCGTCGCTGACGCTGCCGGACAACAGGTCGAACGCAAAGCGCGTCACGCGGTGGCTGGCCGTCTCGGCGTGGAACATGGTCTTGCTGTCCGGGCTGAAGCCCAGGCCATTCGAGTTGACCATGCCGCCGGACCAGACTTTGCGGACCTGGCCGCGTTCCAGCACATACATTTCGGCCGCCGGCTTGTCGCGCGGTTCGTAAATCGTGCCGCACCAGAAGCGGCCCGCGGCGTCGCACTTGCCGTCGTTGAAGCGGGTGGTGGACTGGTCGAAGGGCGCTTCCGCCACCAGTTCCAGTGCGCCGCTGTCCGGGTCGAAGTGCGAGAAGCCGCGCCGCTGCGCGACCATCAGGCCGCCGCTTGCCGCGCGCGCCAGCGCGGACGCTTCGCTGTCGACCTTCCATTGTTCATGCCGTCCGCTGGCGCTGCACAGGCGGTGGATGGCGAAGCCTTCGATATCGACCCAGTACAGGGCTTTTTCATCGGGCACCCAGAGCGGGCTCTCGCCCACCGTCATGGTGGCGTCGCAGGCGACGTCGATCTGGTAGCTGTTCATTCGATCTGGGCCGACTTGGCCATGACGATCAGGCCGTTGGTCGAGCTGTCATGGGCTTCCGGATCGACCTTGCCGGTCAACTCGGACTGGATCTTCTTGGCCAGCACCTTGCCCAGTTCCACGCCCCATTGGTCGAAGCTGGCGATGTTCCAGATGACGCCCTGCACGAAGGTCTTGTGCTCGTACAGCGCGATCAGGGCGCCCAGCGTCGATGGCGTCAACTGGTCCATCAGGATGGTGTTGGAGGGGCGATTGCCGGGGAAGGTCTTGTGCGGCACCAGCTCTTCGATTTCCGCCGCCGGCAGGTTGGCGCCTTTTAGCTCGGCGCGCACTTCATCCTCCGTTTTGCCCTTCATGAAGGCTTCCGACTGGGCGAAGCAGTTGGCCAGCAGGGCATCGTGGTGGCCGGGCAGGTCGTGCGTGGCGCGCAGGGCGGCGATGAAGTCGATCGGGGTCGTGTCGGTGCCCTGGTGCAGCAGCTGGAAGTAGGCATGCTGTGCGTTGGTGCCGCACTCGCCCCAGACGACCGGGCAGGTCGGGGTGTCGACCGGCTGGCCGTTTTTGGTCACGCGCTTGCCGTTGCTTTCCATGTCGAGCTGCTGCAGGTAGGCCGGGAAGCGGCTCAGGTCGTGGTGGTAGGGCGCAATGGATAGCGTGCCGGCGCCGAGGAACTGGCGGTTCCAGAAGCCGATCATGGCCAGCAGCACGGGCATATTCGCTTCCAGTGGCGCTTCGCGGAAGTGTTCGTCCATGGCGTGAGCGCCTTCCAGGAAAGCCTGGAAGTAGCCGAAGCCGATCGCCAGCGCGAGCGGCAGGCCGATCGCCGACCATACCGAATAGCGGCCGCCGACCCAGTCCCAGAAGGGGAACATGTTTTCAGGATCGATGCCGAAGGCGCGCACCGCATCGGTATTGGTGGATACGGCGACGAAGTGGCGCGGCAGGTCGGCTTCCTTGCCCTTGGCCAGGAACCAGTTGCGCGCGGTCTGCGCGTTCAGCATGGTTTCGGCCGTGGTGAAGGTCTTGGAGGCGACAATGAACAGCGTGGTCTCGGGATTGACCTGCGCCAGCAGCGCGTCCATATCGTGGCCGTCCACGTTGGAGACGAAGTGCATCTTCATGCGCGGGTGGCAGTAGGAGCGCAGGGCCAGCACCGCCATCTTCGGGCCCAGGTCGGAACCGCCAATGCCGATATTGACCACGTCCGTGACCGGCTTGCCGGTATGCCCCAGCCAGCCGCCGTTGCGCACCTTGTCGGTGAACACCTTGATGCGGTCCAGCACCGCGTGCACGTCGCCGTTCACGTCCTGGCCATCCACATGCAAAGCCTTGCCGCGCGGCATACGCAGGGCCGTGTGCAGCACGCTGCGGCGTTCGGTAATATTGATCTTTTCACCGGCAAACATGGCGTCGCGCTGCTCTGCCACCCCGCGGGTGCGGGCCAGGTGCACCAGCAGGCGGATGGTTTCATCGTTCGCCCGATTCTTGGAATAGTCCAGGAACAGGCCTGCCGCGTCGACCGTCATGCGCGGAAAACGGCCGGAATCCTTCTGGAACAGTTGGCGGATGTGCCAGTCGCGGGCGTCGTGGGCGTGGTGTTCGAGGGCCTGGTAAGCGGCGGTGGAGGTCAGGGCAGGCGAGCGCATAATGTCCTGTGAAGTTGGATCGTAGTGGCTAACTATACAGAAAAATCGGTAAATTCACTACAAATCTTTTAACGTGCTATAGGCTGCAAGGGGCGTGGAAGCGTAATTCAGCGCGTTGGAGGCGCTCGTTTCCGGAGATTTTGTAGTAAAATTTCCGTAAATTCATTGAAAAGGAACGATCATGCCGTTGCATCCAGTCCTGGAAAAAGTCACCGCGCGCGTCACCCAGCGCAGCCGCGTGTCCCGCGGCGCCTACCTGGCCCACCTCGAGGCGGCGCGCGTCAAAGGCCGTCCGCAGCGCGGCACGCTGGCCTGCACCAACCTGGCGCACGGTTTTGCGGCATTCCCGGCGAACGACAAGCTGGTGCTGAAGGAAGTGAAGAAGCCTTCCGTGGCGATCATCTCCGCGTATAACGACATGCTGTCGGCGCACCAGCCGTTCGAAACCTTCCCGGCCATCATCAAGGATGCCGTGCGCAAGGCCGGGGCGGTGGCGCAGTTTGCGGGCGGCACGCCTGCCATGTGCGACGGCGTGACCCAGGGCCAGCCGGGCATGGAGCTGTCGCTGTTCTCGCGCGATGCGATTGCCATGGCGACGGCCGTGGGCCTGTCCCACAATATGTTCGACTCCGTGCTGTACCTGGGCGTGTGCGACAAAATCGTTCCCGGCCTGCTGATCGGCGCGCTGCACTTCGGCCACTTGCCGGCGGTATTCGTGCCGGCCGGCCCGATGACCTCCGGCCTGTCGAACAAGGAGAAGGCGGCGATCCGCCAGCGCTATGCGCAGGGCAAAGCCACCCGCGAAGAACTGCTGGAAGGCGAAGCCCAGTCTTACCACGGTGCCGGTACCTGTACGTTCTACGGCACCGCCAACTCCAACCAGCTGCTGATGGAAATCATGGGCCTGCACTTGCCGGGCGCCGCTTTCATCAACCCGGGTACGCCGCTGCGCGACGCGCTGACCGCCGCCGCCGCCCAGCATGCGGCCCGCATTACCGAAATGGGCAGCGCGTACACTCCGGTTGGCCATATCGTCGACGAGAAGGCTATCATCAACGCCGTGGTGGGCCTGCTGGCGACCGGCGGCTCGACCAACCACACCTTGCACCTGGTGGCGATCGCCAAGGCGGCCGGGATCGTGATCGACTGGGACGATTTCAACGAACTGTCCGCCGTGGTGCCGCTGCTGTGCCGCATCTACCCGAACGGCGACGCCGACGTAAACCACTTCCACGCTGCCGGCGGCACCGGGTTCGTGATCCGCGAGCTGCTGGATGCGGGCCTGCTGCACGAGGATGTGCACACCATCCTGGGCAAGGGCCTGCGCCAGCACTGCGCCGAGCCTTTCCTGGGCGACGATGGGACCAGCGTGGTCTTCAAGGATGCGCCGCTGAAGAGCGCCGACGAAAAAGTGCTGCGCGGGGCCGCCGATCCGTTCTCGAAAGATGGCGGCATGGTGCTGGTGCAGGGCAACCTGGGCCGCGCCATCATGAAGGTCTCCGCCGTGAAGGAAGAGCACCGGACGGTGGAAGCGCCGGCGCTGGTCTTCGATTCGCAGGAAGCCTTCATGGAGGCCTACAAGGCCGGCAAGCTCGATCGCGACTTCGTGGCCGTGATCCGCTTCCAGGGCCCGAAAGCCAACGGCATGCCGGAATTGCACTCCCTGACCCCGGCGCTGGCCAACCTGCAGGACGCCGGCCGCAAGGTGGCGCTGGTGACCGACGGCCGCATGTCCGGCGCCTCGGGCAAGGTGCCCGCCGCGATCCACGTGTCGCCTGAAATCCTGGCTGGCGGTCCGCTGGGCCTGGTGCGCGACGGCGACATCATCCGCGTCTGCGCCGCCACCGGCACCCTCGACGCCCTGGTCTCCTCCGACGTATGGCATGGCCGCTCGCTGGCGCAGGCCGATCTCTCGCCTAACCAGATCGGCATGGGCCGGGAACTGTTCTCCATGTTCCGCAGCACCGTGAGCGAAGCGGAGCAGGGCGCGGCTACCTTCCCGCTGCCTTCGCCGATCCCGACCACCGTGCCGCTGCACGGCAAAGACGACGTGGGCAACACCGTGCCCGGTTCCGATGAAGATTTCCTCGCCAAGAAAGCCTGATATATGACCCTGCTTGAAATTATGCGTACCTCGGCCGTGATTCCCGTCATCGCGATCGACGACCCCGACCACGCCGTGCCGCTGGCGAAAGCCCTGGTGGCGGGCGGCATCCGCGTGCTGGAAGTGACCCTGCGCACCCAGCACGGCCTGGCGGCGATCCGCGCCATGAGCCAGGTGGAAGGCGCGATCGTCGGCGTCGGCACCCTGACCCAGCCCGAGGAATTCGCGGCCGCGCGCGATGCGGGGGCGGTGTTCGGCGTGTCGCCGGGGCTGACCGATGCCCTGATCGGCGCCGCCAAGTCGAGCGGCCTGGCGCTGCTGCCGGGCGTGATGACGCCGTCGGAAGTGATGAAGGCGCGCGAACAGGGCTTCAGGCAGCTGAAGCTGTTCCCGGCCGTTCCCGCCGGCGGCGTGGGCATGCTGAATGCGATTGCCGGCCCGCTGCCGGATGTGATGTTCTGCCCGACCGGCGGTATTTCGCAGGACACGGCGCCGGCCTTCCTGTCGCTGAAGAACGTCGCCTGCGTGGGCGGCTCCTGGCTGACGCCGAAGGACGCCCTGCAGGCCGGCGACTGGGACCGCATCACCGCCATCGCCAAGGCGGCCAGCGCGCTGCGCCACTGATGGAAGTCATTGCCCGGCCTTTGACGTCGGGCGAGATCGCGCTGGCCAGGCAGGTGTTCGGCAGCGCGATCGACTACCAGCGGGTGCGCGTCCACAACACCCGCTTCATTCCCTTCCTGCAGCACAAAGATGTCTGCATCACGCCCAACGGCGAACTGTATTTCCACTTGTCGCGCTTTCGCCCGGACTTCTCGCTGGCCAGCGCGCGCGAGCAGCACTGGTTCATGCACGAGATGGCCCATGTCTGGCAGTACCAGCTTGGCTACCCAGTGATGTGGCGCGGCGCCATCCGGATTGGGCTCAGCTACGATTACGAGGTGTCGCCCGAGCTGCGCCTATGCGACTTCAATATGGAGGCACAGGCCGAGGTGCTGGCGGATTATTTCGCGCTGGCCTTTTTGCACAAGCTCGATACCGGGGTCTATGCCGACATGCTGAGCGACTTCCTGCGCGACCCCGCATCGCACGCCAACTTGCCGAATATATTTTTTGCTAACAGTGTGGTATCGTAGTTGCTTTTGAGCATTTATTAAGTCGCTATGCATAATCCCTATCAGGCACCCGTCGCCACCCTGGAACAAGGTAATCAGGAGGGCGATTCCACTCCGGCGGTCGGGGGCTTCTGGCCGCGCGTCGGCGCAAAAATCATCGATTTCCTCGTCATGCTGCCGATTGTCGGACTGACTATCTGGCTGAGCGCAAAGTCGCGTTCCTTCTATTTCTGGGCGGTGATTCCGTCCCTCCTGTTCGCCATGTTCTACTCGGTCTACCTGGTGCGCCGTTTCGGCGGCACCCCGGGCAAACTGGCATTGAAGCTGCGCGTGCAGATGAAGGATCATTCGCCGGTATCGTTCACGGCAGCCTTGATTCGCGAGGCGCCTTTGATGCTGATGGGAGCCGCCAGCAATCTTGGTCTGGGGATGGCCGCCATGCAGATGGACGATGCGACGTATATGGCGCTGGGTTTCATGGAACGAAGCACGATGCTGGTGGCCACGGGCCCTGGCTGGGTGACGATTGTCAGTTGGCTGATCAATGCCTGGACCTTGGTGGGCGCCATCGTGCTGCTGTTGAACGAGCGCCGCCGTGCCGTGCACGACTTCCTGGCGGGCACCGTGGTCGTCAAAGTCAGCAAATAAGACGGGCCGGCGGGCCAGGTTGCAGCGCTGGTTGCGCTGCCTTGGGCGGCAGTTGGAGCCGTCATCGCCGTGGCCGCTGGCTTACTTAGCAATAAAGAGCAATAATTTGCTAACATTGCCACTTTGCACTTGGTGGAGTGGCAGTGATGGGACTCGAGATTGAAGCAGCAGGCGACCTGGTGACGGCCACCCTGGTGGCGAGCGAGGTGGAGGGCGAAGCCGGTCAATCCGGCGCACACGCGGATGCAGGCCCCTGCGCCAACTGCGGTACGCCGGTGACCGCCAATTACTGCGGCAACTGCGGCCAGAAAGGCCACCTGCATAAATCGGTGCTGCACCTGGGCGAGGAATTGCTTCACGGCCTGCTGCACTTCGACACCAAGGGCTGGCGCACCTTGCCGCTGCTGGTCATGCGCCCCGGCGAGCTGACGCGCCGCTACATCGACGGCCAGCGCACGCGCTTCGTTTCGCCGCTGGCGCTGTTCCTGTTCATGATGTTCTTCATGTTCTTCGTCTTCTCGCTGACGGTTGGGACCCATTCGACTTCGGATGCCGAAGACGGTAAAGACAGTGCGGTCACGTTCGAACAGAAAATCAACAAGAAAATCGCGGGCCAGAACGCGTTGATTGCCAAAGCCGAAAAAGAGCTGAAAGAGGTGGAGGCAGGCAGTCCGAAGGCGGAAAAAGCGCAGCGCCGTCTGGAAAAAGCGCAGAAAGAGCTGGCCGGATTGAATGTTGCCCTGCAGGCTGGCAAGGCTGCCTTGGGCGATCCTGCCAAGGTAAATGAGGCGAAGAGCAAACCGGAAGAGGAAGGGAAGGCCGCCAGCCCGGATAGCTCGGAAAAAGATACCGGGAAGGATGACGATATCGCAGCGGAAGTCATTCGCGATGTAGCGACTGGCGTAGCAAACAGAGAGGACAAGGCCGAGGGGAAGCGTGGCCTGCATTCCGATCTTCCGTGGGTCGACAAGGCTATCAAGCATGCCGCCGATAATCCGGAGCTGGCCAAATACAAGCTGGTCAATGCGGCCTACAAATATGCGTTCCTGCTGGTGCCGATATCGCTGCCATTCCTGTGGCTGATGTTCTTCTGGCGTCGCGGCATCACGATGTACGACCATGCCGTGTTCTCGCTGTATTCGCTGTGCTTCATGTCGCTGCTGCTGGCGGTCTTTACGACACTGGGCCATTTCGGTTTCGGCGTCGCGGCAGGCCTGCTGCTCGTTTTCGCCCCGCCAGTACACATGTACCGGCAATTGCGCGGCGCATATGCGTTGTCGAACTTCGGCGCGTTATGGCGCACCTGCTTCCTGCTGCTGATGGCGTTGATCGTGCTCTCAATCTACGCACTGGTGGTGCTGACGCTGTCTGCTGCATAAGGAAAGGTTAATGGTTTTTTCGTTTTTCAAGAATATTTTTCGCCGCCCCGATCCAGTAATTTCGCCGCCGCCGGCGGCAGGGCCCGCAGTTAAGCCGCAAAGCGTTCGCCCGGAAATTGCGGCGCAGAGCCGGCGATTGAAGTGGCATGATCTGGCTGAACTGGAGGAGCAGCTGGGGGACTATTCTGGATATGTGCGCCAGGCCGCAGTCGAGCGCTGCCTGGAGCTGAGCTTGCCAGGCACGCTGCCCTTGGTGGCCACTCGACTGAACGACTGGGTACCTCAAGTACGGGACGCGGCAAGGGCGGCAGTGCTGGCGATGCTGGCCGACGCCAGTCCGGAGGATCAGTGCGCCGCTTTGCAAATAGTGGGCGCGCTGCGGAATGCGAACCGCACAAGCCATGCCGAATGGATTTCTGCATTCGAGGATATCCTTCTGTCTTCGGCAGGAGAGGATGGTATTTGGGATTGGTATGTGGCGGCACCAAATAAACTGGCAAGAATATGTTTTGAAATTTTGCTGAAGCGCTCATCGCGCATCCTGCCGAAAATGCTTGCCAACGGCGTTTCCTCCAGGCGCGATATTGTTATCGCTTGCCGAAGCGCGCAAATCGCCAGGGAACTGCCTGTATCCGAGGGTCTGCCTGTACTGCGTATTGCGCTGAATTCACAGTTTGGCGCAGTCCGCCGGATTGCGTTGCAGGCCCTGCTGGCCAATGGTGGGGCGGGGGACTTGGTGCTCGATTATCTGCTGGATATGCACGGGACAGTGCGAGGAATCGCCATGTCCCATCTGCGTGAGCAGCAATTCGATTTGAACGCATTTTATCGCAGCGCATTGCTTGATTCGGCTCAGCGGCCAACGACACATCGCATCGCTTTGCTTTCGTTGGCGTCGTTGGGCAGTTCCGGGGATTTGGCTCTGGTCAAGGAGTACACCAACGCCGCGGCCAGCAGGTTGAGAGGAGCGGCCTATGCCGCCTGGATGCGGCTTGCACCAAATGAAAAAGACGAACTGATGCTACGTGCCTTTTCGGACCGCTCACCATTGGTCCGCAAATTCGCCAGGCAGGTCTTGGAAAAGCACGGCGGATATGCGTCATTTCCCGACCTTCATGCGGCGATCGGGGCAAATGAATATCTGCTCGGTTTGATGTTTACTGTCCGCGGCCATAAATGGAACTGGCTGGAAGCGATATCGCTCGTTGCACGTGATATTGCTCCTGGTTCGCCATTGGAAAAGGATCTTGCTGCAGAATTGCTGCACTGGATATCAAGCGCACGCTGGTCGCGGCTTCGCCCAATCGGGGCGCAGGCACAATCGCTCTCCGATCCAGTAACCGTCCAGCGCTTGGAAAGGTTGATTGCTGGGGATGCCGATTCGATTGGGCAGATGCGCGAACACCTAGCCCAAGGCTTGGCCGCCTGACCGCCTTGCTACCGCCAGGCGTGCCGTGCCGGCCGCTTACTCCTTCAACAGCGCCGCTCCGGCGCGGGCGATCTGTGCGTCCTGCGCCGCCTGGACGCCCGATACGCCGATGGCGCCGATCACTTTGCCGTCGGCCACCAGCCGCACGCCACCTTCGATCGGGAGCGAGTCCGGCAGGGCAAGGGCGGCTATGTTGCCTTTTTCCAGGACCTCCTGATGAAACTTGGTATCGCGGCGATAGTTGGCCGCGTGGCGGGCCTTCCCTTGCGACACCATGACCGAGGAATTGGGCGAGTCGTCCATGCGGATGAAATGCACCAGCTGCCCGCCTTCATCGACGATGGCAATCGATACGTTCCAGTTGTTCTTGCGCGCTTCCGCCTCGGCTGCCGCGGCAATCTGCTTGATCACGCTCAGGTTCATCACGGTACGCTGCGTGAGCTGTGCGTTGAGCGGAGCGGCGTGGGATGCGAGAGGTAGCGCGGTCATCATCAGGCAAAGCAGGGCGGTTCGCAGCATGGGGGCCTCCGAGGTTAGAATGCTGGCAATTCTGTCACAAAATACCTATGAACGTTGACATCGCTCGAATCCGGGCCGGCGCTGCTGGAGCCGAAGCCGCCGGCTTTCTGCTGGCGGACCAGCAGGCCCTGATCCATGAAAACGGCTGGCTGAAAATGCTGGCGCCGCGCGCTGCCGGCGGCGCCGAAATGCCCTTGCCGCAAGCCGTCCGGCTTGAGGAGGCAATCGCCGAGGCGGATGGCAGCATGGGCTGGGTGGTCACGCTGTGCGCCGGTGCGGGCTGGTTCGCGGGCTTCCTGCCGCCCGATACGGCGCGCGAAATCATCGCCACGCCGAACGCCTGCCTGGCGGGCAGCGGCGCGCCGACCGGCTATGCCGACCGCGCGGGCGAAGGCTACCGCATCACCGGGCGCTGGGATATCGCCAGCGGGGCGCCGATGGCGACCCATTTCACGCTGAACGCAGTGGTGCGCGGCGAGGGCGAGGAGCGCATTCGGGCCTTTGTGGTGCCGGCGGCGCAGGTGGTGGTGGAAGCGACCTGGCGCAGCTTCGGCATGCGCGGGACGGCGTCGCACAGCTACCGGCTCGACGCCGCCTGGGTACCCGCGAGCCATGGCTTCACGATCGACCCCGCCTGCACCACCGCGCCGGGTCCTTTATATCGCTTCCCATTCATGCTGCTGGCCTGGGTGACCCTGGCGGCCAACCTTTCCGGCATGGCGCGCCATTTCCTGCAACTGGCGCAGGACATTGTCGCGCTGCGCCGCACGCCGTCCGCCAATGCCCAGGATGCGCTGGCACAAGCCGCGGTGGCGCTGGAAGGAGCGCGGGAACGCATGTATGCTTTGCTCGACCAGGCCTGGACGCAAGCTGACGCGCCATCCGGCAGCGTCGGCGCGGCGCTGGACGCACGGCTGCGCGAGGCGTCGATGGCGCTGGTGCTGGCGGCGCGCCGGGCCGTGGCCGATATCTATCCTTATTGTGGCCTGCGTGCGGCGCAAGAGGATTCCGACATCAACCGTGTCTGGCGCGACTTCCATACCGCCGGACAGCATGCCTTGTTCACCCCATGATCGAATTCCTGTTCGAGCTCGTTGGCGAGTTCCTGTTGCAATTGCTGGTCGAGGCCTTGGCGGAATTGGGCCTGCATTCGCTGGGCGAGCCATTTCGCCGTCCGAAGAATCCCTGGCTGGCGGGCTTGGGCTACGCTATCTTCGGCGCCATTGCGGGCGGCATCACGCTCTGGTTGCTGCCCGACCACCTGGTGCGCAGCGAAGTTCTGCGCAAGCTCAACCTGCTGGTGACGCCGCTGGCCGCCGGCGGCACGATGTGCCTGATGGGCGCCTGGCGTGCGCGCCGCGGCGACGATGTGCTGCGCATCGACCGCTTCGCTTATGGTTATGTCTTTGCGCTGTCGCTGGCCTTGGTCCGCTACGCGTTTGCCCATTAGGAGAAGGCGATGCTCTGGCTGATTTTCAAATACCTGGTTACTGCCGGTGTCGTGGTGGCGGTGTCGGAATTCGCCAAGCGCAGCGACCGCCTGGGCGGGCTGATTGCGGCGCTGCCCTTGGTGACGGTGCTGGCGCTGATCTGGCTCTACGTCGAACGGCAACCGCAGGAGAAGATCGCCAACCACGCCTGGTACACCTTCTGGTACGTGGTGCCGACTTTGCCGATGTTCCTGGTCTTCCCCTGGCTGCTGCCGCGCCTGGGTTTCTGGCCCACCCTGGGCGTCAGCGTGCTGCTGACGGTTGCCTGCTTCGCCGCGTTTGCGATGGCGGTGCGGCGTTTCGGCATCGAACTGCTTTAGAGGCCGTTTCAAAATGGCCATGGCGTTGTTGCAGCTCCTTGCCGTGCAGGCGCACTGCCTTCGTCGCTGCGCCTAGCCACGCCCGTTTTGAAACAGCCTCTTAGCCGATAAGGCGCGTAGCGTAGGTGTTTTGCACCAGGCCGCCCGGCAGCTGGCGCGTGCCCATCAGGCGCAGCGGGATGTCGCGGCTGGTATGCCCGAATAGCGGTATGCCGGCGCCGAGCAGGATTGGAATGGTGGTGACGGTCAGTTCGTCCACCAGGTCCTCGCGGATGAAACTTTGCACGGTCAGGCCGCCGTCCACATACAGGCCCCGGCAGCCGTTGGCGGCCAGCGAGTCATAGAGGGCGCGTACGGGGCCGCGGTGCAGCTGGACTTTGCCTTGAAGCGATGCGGGCATGTCGTCCATGGCGCGGCTCAAGACCACTACGCGCTTGCCTTCGTAAGGCCAGTCCTCGAAGCCGAGCACCGTCTCGAAGGTGTTGCGGCCCATGACGATCACGTCGATGCCAGCCATGAAAGTGTCGTAGCCGTTTTCGCCGTCGACCGGCGTGCGGGACATGAGCCAATCGAGGTTGCCGTCCTCGCGGGCGATGAAGCCATCCAGGCTGCAGGCGATGAAGACTGAAGTTTTCAAATTGAATGCACCCGGTTGCGGCCGCATGCCTTGGCCTGGTACAAGGCGCGGTCGGCGGCGTTGATCAATTCATACGCTTCGTCGGCCTGGCCGCTGTCGCTGCAAGCAACACCGATGCTGATGGTGACGATGTGTTCGTCCATGCGGGCCGCCTGGTGCGGTATGCGCAAGTCGCGCACCTTGCGGCACATGGCGTTGGCCATCATCACGGCGGCGTCGCCCGGCGTGTCGGGCAGGATCACCGCGAATTCCTCGCCGCCGTAGCGCGCGAACAGGTCGCCCGGGCGCTGCTGCATGGTCGACAGCGCCGAGGCCACTGCCTCCAGGCAGGCGTCGCCCTGCTGGTGGCCGTAATGGTCGTTGTAGGCCTTGAAGTAGTCGATGTCGAGCATCATCAGCGAGAGCGACGTCCCCATGCGCCGCGCGCGCCGCGTTTCGCGGTCGATCGCCATATCGAAGTGGCGGCGGTTGGCGACGCCGGTCAGGTCGTCCAGCAAGGTTTGCGAGCGCAGGGCCACGGCTTGCTCGCGCAGCAGGTTTTCGCGCTGCACGGCGGCGCTGACGTCGTTGACCTGGATCAGGCAATAGCGCTCGTCGTCCGCGAGATGGAGCGGCGTGACCGTGATCTGCTGCTGCATGCGCTCGCCTTTTTCGGCGGTGGCCTTGTTGCTGTACAGCGGCAGCGGCCAGCGGTTCAGCGTTTGCGAGAGCAGGGACGGCAGGTTGCTGCGCAGCGCCTGGCCGATGGCGGCTTCCAGGCGCTTGCCGCGCTGCTCCGGGAACAGGTCGAAGAAATTGCGCTGCCGCGTTTCGGCATCGCACACGCCGGCGTGCTGGCTCATCCAGCGATTCCACAGCACCACGCGTTCATTCGCATCGAGCACGAGGGCGCCCATGTCGATGCAATCGAGCACGCCCTGCAATAGCGGCAGGGACTCGGCCGCGCTTTTCATGGCAGGGCCCCGCCGACGTTGCGCTGCAGGAAATTGACGATATGCTGCTTCAGGTCCTGCAGCGCCGTCATGTCCATGATGAAGGCCACGTCGCCCGCAATCTGCTGGCGTTCGATGACGAATTCGATATGCAGCATGAGCACGGCGGTTTCGCCGCAGCCGGCCAGGGACAGGATCTCTTCGCTGTAGCCGACCTGGTAATCGGGCAGCGATCCTTGCAGCTCATGCCCCAGCAGATTGGCCAGCGAACCGACGCAGCTGTTCAGCAGGATATTGCCGATCTCGCTCATCGCCTCCTGCTCCATGGCCGACAGTTCCGCCAGCGGCATGCTGTCGCCGATCATCAGCCGGACGATTTCCTGGCTTTTCTCTTCGGGGAACATCAGGATCGCTTCGGTCTCGAAGGCGCCAGTGTAGTGCTGGCTGATGCCGCACAGGCGGCCATTGCCGCTGCTGCGGCTGGTCAGCAGCTTGGCGGCCGCGCCGCGCGTCAGGAAGCTGATGGCCGGTACCGACATGGTGACCGTTTCGTTGACGATCTCGCTCATGGCGGAGGCGGCCTGGCCCACGCCAATATTGAACAGCTCGACGAGAGCGTCGTGCTCCAGTTCGGAGAGCCGGACCATGTCAGGCTTCCAGCGGCGCGATCAGTTGCGCGATGCGTTCGGCGGTAATGGGTTTTTCCATGAAGCCGACGCCGATTTCCTGGGCGCGCTGGCGGGTGGCGGCCTGGATATTGGCGGTCAGCAGGGAGATATGGGCATTGGGCAGCATCACGCGCAGGGCGGCGGCGGCGTCGACCCCGTTCATGCCGGGCATATTGACGTCGAGCAGGACCAGGTCGGGCTGCAATCCTTCGGCCTTGGCCAGGGCTTCGTCGCCATTGGCGGCCTCTTCCACAACCCAATCGGCATGGCGCACCTGGATATGCTGGCGCGTCAGCATGCGCGACACGCGGCTGTCATCCACGATGAGTACGGTACTTGGCTTCATTGCGGTTTTCCCGGGTGAGTGTGGCAATTCGGATAAAATACGCCATCTTTTCTATCCGCCTTATTGATTCCATTGTAACTATGACGCAAGACAAATTGAAACACGCTGTTGCTATTTCCGCGATCGACTACGTGATCGACGGCGAAATCATCGGCGTCGGCACCGGTTCCACCGCGAATTTCTTCATCGATGAACTGGGCAAGATCAAGCACCGCATCAAGGGCGCCGTGGCGTCGTCGGAAGCCACGGCGGCGCGCCTGGCAAGCCATGGCATTCCTGTCTACGATCTTAACGAGGTTTCGGAGATCGCGGTATACATTGACGGCGCCGATGAGATCAACGCGGCCGGCCACATGATCAAGGGCGGCGGCGCGGCCCTGACCCGCGAAAAAATCGTGGCATCGGTGTCGAAACAGTTCGTCTGCATCGCTGATGGTTCCAAATTGGTAGAAACCCTGGGTAAATTCCCCCTGCCGGTGGAAGTGCTGCCGATGGCCCGCAATGCGGTGCTGCGCCAGCTGGTGGCCCTGGGCGGCCAGCCGAAGGTCCGCACCAAGGCCGGTTCCGACGAGATCTTTGTGACCGACAACGGCGGCAACATCATCGATGTGGCCGGTTTGTCGATCAGCGACCCGGTGGCGCTGGAAACCCGGATCAACCAGATGGTCGGCGTGGTTGCCGTCGGCCTGTTCGCGGCGCGCGGCGCCAATGTGTGCCTGCTGGGTACGCCCGACGGTGTGCGCACCCTCAAATACTAATTCCTACTCGTGAAAGAGCCCATGAAACGTTTTTCCCTGCTGTTGCTTGTTGCTGGTCTGTTAAGTGCATGTTCGCACGCTCCCAAGGTTGCCCAGGCGCCCGTCAATCGCAAACCTGTGGTGGCCACCGAAGGATCGTCCAAGACGGCGCAGAAAGTGGAAATCCGTTCGGGCGTGTCCTCGGCAACGGTGGAGCGCTTGGCATATGCGCAAGAATGCCGCGGCGGGCAGGGCGCAGGACTGGTATCGGCCCAGGGGCCGATCGAGGTATACCGCATGGCTTGCTCGAGTGGCAAGGTATTCATGGCGCGCTGCGAGCTGCGCCAGTGCAAGGCGATTGAGTCGGAAACGGCAAGCCGCTAAAAGAAAAGGGGCGCCGCCAAACGAAAGAGGCGTTTCCTCTTTATTTGGCGGCGCCCCGTTTTTCTCTCTCGTCAGGCCGGCGGTGGTACGTAGCCGGCGGCCTGGTCGGCGCCTTCGCCGAAGAAATGCTTTTCCATCTGTGCCGCCAGGTATTTGCGGGCGCGCACGTCCGCCAGGTTCAGGCGGTTTTCGTTGACCAGCATGGTCTGGTGCTTGATCCAGGCAGCCCAGGCTTCCTTGGACACGGATTCATAAATACGCTTGCCCAGCTCGCCCGGATATGGCGGGAAGTCCAGGCCTTCGGCTTCCTTGTTCAGTTTGATGCAGTGGACGGTACGGGCCATCTTCGGTGCTCCTAAAAAATACAATTATAAGGTCTTGATCAGGACTTGCGACTTGCGCTGCCAGTTGTAGAGGCGCTGGCGGTCCTTCGGCAGTGCATCCACCGTGGCGGGGATGAAGCCGCGCTTGATGAACCAGTGCGCGGTGCGGGTGGTCAGCACGAACAGCTTGCTGATGCCCTGCGCCCGGGCGCGGTTTTCCATGTGCTTGAGGATGCGCTCGCCGTCGCCCTGGGCTTGCACGTCCGGGTTGACAGTAAGGCATGCCATTTCGGCCATTTTTTCTTCCGGGAAGACGTACAGCGCGGCGCAGCCGAAAATCACGCTATCGTGCTCGATAACCGAGAACATCTCGATTTCGCGCTCGATCAGTTCGCGGCCGCGCTTGACCAGGGTGCCGTCGGCCTCCAGCGGTTCGATCAATTTGATGATGCCGCCCACGTCTTCGATGGTGGCCGGGCGCAGCGATTCCAGGTTCTCGTGCGAGATCATGGTGCCCACGCCATCGTGGGTGAATAGTTCCAGCAGGGCCGAGCCGTCCATCGCGAACGGCACGATGTGGGCACGTTCGACGCCGTTGTTGCAGGCTTTGACGCAGTGCTTCAGGTAGTAGGCGGTGGCGTCGGGCAGGAAGCCGGCCTGCAGCACGGCTTCGGCCTGGTGCGAGGACAGTTCGCGAATTTCCGTGCCGGCGGCGTCGGCCATCATCTGGGTTTCGGTGATGAAGACCAGCTTGTCGGCATGCAGGGCGATGGCAGCGGTGCAGGCCACGTCTTCCATCGTCAGGTTGAAGGTCTCGCCGGTCGGCGAGAAGCCCAGCGGCGACAGCAGCACCACGCCGTCCGAGCCCATGATCGAATGGATGGTTTCGGCGTCGACCTTGCGGGTCAGGCCGGTCAGCTCGAAGTCCACGCCGTCGATCACGCCGAGCGGGCGGGCCGTGATGAAGTTGCCGGAAATGATGCGGATGGCGGCATGCGACATCGGGGTGTTCGGCAAGCCCTGGCTGAAGGCGGCCTCGATATCGAGGCGCAGCTCGCCGGCCGCTTCCTTGGCGCATTCCATGGCGGCCGTGTCGGTGATGCGCACGCCGTTGTGGAAGCGGCCTTCCACGTTACGCAGGGCGAGCTGCTCCGCGACCTGGGGGCGCGAGCCGTAGACCACGGTGACGTTGATGTCCAGAGCGTGCAGCAGCGACAGGTCGTGCGCCAGCACCGGCAGGGCGCCGGCGGCAACCAGTTCGCCGGGGAAGGCGACCACGAAGGTCTTGCCGCGGAAGGCATGGACATAGGGCGCTACGGAGCGCAGCCAGGAGACGAATTGGATAGGGTTTTCCATTATCCGCGCATTATAATGCGCTGCGCGGTTTTCGCGCCCAAACTATGTAAAAAACGATGTCTGAAGCAAGCAAGAAGAATCCTCCCCAGCAAGCCGGCGCCGAGCGCCCTCAAGGCGAGCCGCGCCGTCCGGCCAGGCAGCCCGGCCAGCAGGCCCGCCGCGCCCCCGCGCAGCAGGAAGGCGGCCACGCGCCCGCACGCGGGGAGCGCCGCGAGCGCGAGTCGGCGGAGCAGCGCGCCGAACGGGAGGCGGCAAGCGCCTTGCGCAACCCGCTGCCGCCGATCACTTTCCCGGAAGAGTTGCCGGTCTCCGGCCGCCGCGCGGAAATCGCCGAGGCCCTGCGCAAGCACCAGGTGGTGATTGTCTCCGGCGAAACCGGCTCGGGCAAGACCACCCAGCTGCCCAAGATCTGCCTGGAGCTGGGGCGCGGCCAGAAAGGCCTGATCGGCCACACCCAGCCGCGCCGTATCGCCGCCTCGTCGACCGCGAAACGCATCGCCGTGGAGCTGGGCTCCCCGCTGGGCGAGCATGTCGGCTACAAGGTGCGCTTCAACGACACCCTGAGCAAGGGCGCCTCGGTCAAGCTGATGACCGACGGTATCCTGCTGGCCGAAACCCAGACCGACCCGCTGCTGAAGGCTTACGACACGATCATCATCGACGAAGCCCACGAACGCAGCCTGAACATCGACTTCCTGCTTGGCTACCTGAAGCAGATCCTGCCACGCCGTCCGGACCTGAAGGTGATCATCACCTCGGCAACCATCGACGCCGAACGCTTTGCCCGCCACTTCACGCAGGAGGGCAAGCCGCCGGTGCCGGTGATCGAAGTGTCCGGACGCCTGTACGCGGTGGAAGTGCGCTACCGGCCGGTGGAGCGCGAGCAGGTGGTGGTGCCCGGCGCACAAGGCGCTGACGCCAAGGGCGCCCGCACCGCAGCCGCCCGCGACAAGCGCGACCTGATGGACGCCATCGTCGACGGCGTCGACGAAGTCTGCCGCCTCGGCAGCGGCGACGTGCTGGTCTTCCTGCCCGGCGAACGCGAAATCCGCGACGCCGCCGAAGCCTTGCGCAAGCACCACCCGCCGCACGTGGAAATCCTGCCCCTGTTCGCCCGCCTGTCGGTGGAGGAGCAGGACCGCGTCTTCCGCACCTCCAATGCGCGCCGCATCGTGCTGGCGACCAATGTGGCGGAGACCTCGCTGACGGTGCCGGGCATCCGCTACGTGGTGGATGCCGGCCTGGCGCGCGTCAAGCGCTACAGCTACCGCAACAAGGTGGAACAGCTGCAGGTCGAGCCGGTCGCCCAGTCGGCGGCCAACCAGCGCGCCGGCCGTTGCGGCCGTGTGGCCGACGGCGTTTGTATCCGCCTGTACGACGAGCAGGACTTCCTGCAGCGTCCGAAATTCACCGATCCGGAAATCCTGCGCTCCTCGCTGGCCTCCGTCATCCTGCGCATGAAGTCCCTGCACCTGGCCGATGTGGAGAGCTTCCCCTTCATCGAGCCGCCGCTGGGGCGCGCCATCGCCGACGGCTACCAGCTGCTGCAGGAGCTGGGCGCGGTCGACGACGACAACCAGCTGACGCCGCTGGGCCGCAAGCTGGCCAAGCTGCCGCTCGACCCGCGCGTCGGCCGCATGATCCTGGCCGCGCAGGAATACGCCTGCCTGACCGAGGTGCTGATCGTCGCCGCCGCGCTGTCGGTGCAGGACCCGCGCGACCGTCCTGTCGAACACCAGCAGGCCGCCGACGAAGCGCACAAGAAGTTCGCCGATGAAAAATCCGAATTCCTCAGCTACCTGAAAATCTGGAAGTGGTTCGAGGGCGCCATCGAGCACAAGAAGTCGAACCGCCAGCTGATGGACAGCTGCCGCGCGACGTTCCTGAACCAGCTGCGCCTGCGCGAATGGCGCGACGTGCACTCGCAACTGCTCACCATCGTGAAAGAGCAGGGCTGGCGCACCAACGAACTGCCGGCCACCTATGAACAGCTGCACATGGCGCTGCTGACCGGCCTGCTGGGCAATATCGGCTTCAAAGGCGAAGACGAGACCGGCGGCGCCTACCTGGGCGCACGCGGCATCCGCTTCCATGTCTGGCCGGGTTCGCACCTGTCGAAGAAACCGGGAAAATGGATCGTCTCCGCCGAACTGGTGGAAACCACGCGCCTGTATGCGCGTTGCGTGGCACGCATCGAACCGGAATGGATCGAGAAGATCGGCGGCCACCTGCTGAAGAAATCCTGGGGCGAACCGCGCTGGGAAAAACGCCCGGCGCAGGTGACCGCTTCCGAGCGCGCCACGCTGTACGGCCTGGTGGTGTATAGCCAGCGCCGTATCAACTACGGCCAGAAGAATCCGACCGAAGCGCGCGAAATTTTCATCCGCGATGCGCTGGTGGGCGGCGACTACGACACCAGGCTGGCGTTCTTCGCCCATAACCACAAGCTGGTGCGCGAGATCGAGAACCTGGAACACAAGTCGCGCCGCCAGGACGTGCTGGTGGACGACCAGTTGATTGAAGCCTTCTACGACGGTCAGATTCCGGCCGACGTGGTGAATGGCGCCGCTTTCGAAAAATGGTACAAGGATGCGTCGCACGACGATCCGAAGCTGCTGTTCCTGAACCGCGACGACCTGATGCGCCACGAAGCGGCCGGCATCACGACCGAACTGTTCCCGAAGAAGATGATGGCGGCCGGGCTGGAGATGCAGCTGTCGTACCACTTCGAGCCGGGCACGCCGCGCGACGGCGTCACCCTGACCGTTCCGCTGTATGCGCTGAACCAGCTGTCGCGCGAACGCTGCGAATGGCTGGTGCCGGGCATGCTGAAGGAAAAGGTGCACCTGCTGCTCAAGACCCTGCCGCAAAAGCAGCGCCGCCATATGGTGCCGCTGCCGGATTACGCCGCCAAGTTCTGCGAGCGCACCGAGTTCGCGCGCGGCGACCTGGTCGACGCGATCATTGCCGATATCCGCAAGCAGATCACGATCGGCGTGCTGACGTCCGACTTCAAACCGGAGCAGCTGCCGGCTCACCACTTCATGAATTTCAAGGTGGTGGATGAACATGGCCGCCAGCTCGACATGGGCCGCAACCTGGCCACCCTGCAGGCGGAATACGGCCTGCAGGCGCGCCAGAGCTTCCAGCGCATGGCGGAAGGGGGCAATACGCCAGCCTCCGCCGCACAACTGGCGCAGCTGGCCGTCGGCGCGGCCGCTCCGGCCAAGCCGACGCACGGCGGCATTGCGGCCGACGCGGCACGCAGTACAGCCCCGGCACGCCCGCCCGCCGGGGCGCCGTCGCCCGCCGCGCCAAGCGCCCCTTCGCAGCACACCAATATCACCACCTGGAGCTTCGGCGAATTGCCCGAGCTGCTGGAAATCACCCAGGGCAAGCTCAGCCTGATCGGTTTCCCCGCCCTGGTCGACAAGACTGCGCACTGCGACCTGGAAGTGTTCGACGATCCGAATGTGGCCGCGCGCACCCATCGCATCGGGCTGCGCCGCCTGTTCATGCTGCAGATGCGCGACCAGATCAAGTTCGTCGAAAAATCGATCCCCAACCTGCAGCAGATGGGCATGCAGTTCATGTCCATGGGGACGCAGGAGGAGCTGCGCGACCAGATCATCGCCAAGGCCATCGACATCGCCTGCCTGCAGGATCCGTTGCCGACCGATGAGGCAAGCTTCAATAAGCGCAAGGACGAAGGCAAGTCGCGCATCGTGCTGCTGGTGAACGAGATCGCCCGCCTGGTGTCGCAGGTGCTGACCGAATACCACGGCCTGCCGAAGCGGCTGCAGGGCATCAACCAGCAGGTGGCGCAGGACATGCAGCAGCAGCTGCAAGGCCTGGTGCACAAGCGCTTCCTGATCGAGAACGAGTTCTCGCAGCTGGCGCATTTCCCGCGCTACCTGAAGGCGATGAACGTGCGCCTGGAGAAGATGCGGGCCGACGCCGCGCGCGACACCAAGGCCATGTCCGAGTGGAACCAGGCGGCGGCGCCTTACCAGCGCCTGATGCGCGACAAGTCGGCCGGCAAGAACACCGACCCGAAACTGGTCGAATACCGCTGGATGCTGGAAGAGCTGCGCGTCTCGCTGTTTGCGCAAGAATTACGAACGCCGATGCCGGTTTCCGTCAAACGCCTGACGAAGGTGTGGGAATCGATGCAACGCTGATTGAGGAAGTATTTAATGTTGAACTGGAAATGCCGTATTACCTTCTCTTTGCTCGCCCTGGCCGCCACCAGCGCCCTGGCAGTGGGCGCACCCTATGACGAGTCGTACGACCACAAATCCAGTGGTCCCGCGGTGATTCTTCCGGCGGGCGCCGACTCCGCTGCAGATCGCGATGCCTTGGCGGTGCACCTGGCCGGTCGCGAATATCGTTCAGGTTCCGGCTGGTGGGCGCTACGCTGCAATGATGCATGCGAATTGATTCCCTTGAGCGTGACGGTGACGTCCAAAGACCATGAGCGGTATGACGACACGCCAATGCCGGGGCAGCTGCTGCAGTTTTCTCCGCGCCTGCCGGCGGACGGCGTGATCGCGGTGTTCAAGCCTTTCCGTGCGCCGCTGGACAAGCTGCAGTTGAAAGCCGGCCCGGTGACGTCGTGGATCCCGGGCCGCGAATGCAAGCCGAAAAAAGGCATCCGTCACCAGGGCGGGGATGTCATGGGCGGCGAACTGTCCCTGCCTGCAGGCGGGAAATTGCGCTTTGTTCCCCGACTGGATCAACCGGTGAAGGCGGCGGGGGCGGACGCTGCGCTCCCGCCTTCGGTCTGGCTGGAGCTGCAATCCGGCGCAAAGCGGCAGAGGATTGCTGAATTTCAATTTGACATCATGTGGGGCGAAGGCAGCGCCATGGGGACGGATTCGTATGTCCGCTTGGTGGGAGACCTGGATAATGACGGCAAACCTGATTTCATCATCGATACCGGTGCCGTGAGGAAGGATCTGACGCTTTACCTCTCCTCGCTGGCGGGACCGGACGAAATTGTCGGCATGGCCGGCAGTTTCTCCTACCTTGCCCCAAACGATCCTGGCTGCTGATCGGACTCTCGGCTGGAGAAGCGCTGACGATATTCGGCGGGGTTCACACCGAGCAGGCGCTGGAAGGTGCGGCGCAGGTTCTGTTCCGTGCCATGCCCGGTGTTGGCGGCAATGGCCTTGAGGGGGAGCGTGGTTTCCTCCAGCGCCCGCCGTGCCGCTTCCATGCGCATCGCTTCGACGGTGCGCGCCGGGGTGCATCCGACTTCGCTGGCGTAGCTGCGGGCAAAGGTGCGCGGGCTCATATTCGCCTGCTCCGCCAACCGCTCCACGCGCAGGTCGCGGTGCAGATTGATGGCGATCCAGGCGTGCAGGTCGGAGAATTTACCGTTTTCGCGCGACTGTGCGGTCAGCGGGACGCTGAACTGCGATTGGCCGCCGGCGCGTTTCATATACACCACCATTTGCCGCGCTGTTTCGATGGCGACGCGGTGGCCGTAGTCGTCCTTGATCAGGGCCAGCGCGAGGTCGATGCCCGCACTGACGCCCGCCGACGACCATACCTGGCCGTCGCGGATGTAGATCTTGTCTTCGTCCACCCGCACCTGCGGATGCAGCCGGCGCAGGCGTTCCACCCATTCCCAGTGCGTTGCCACGCGGCGTCCGTCCAGCAAGCCGGCCGCTGCCAGCATGAAGGCGCCGGTGCAGACCGACGCCAGGCGCCGCACCGATGGGGCGCGCCGGCGTATCCAGTTCACCAGCTCAGGCGGGGCGACGTAGGTATCGCCGGCGCAGCCTCCGGCCACGAGCAGGGTGTCGATCTCGCCGCCGTCGAGCAAGGCGACAGGGACTGTCATGCAGGACAAACCGGCGCTGCTGGCGACCAGTCCGCCCTCCGCGGAAGCGACGATCAGTTCATATAGCGGCGGGCCGCCGGCCGAATGGCGGCGGGTGGCGCTGGCGAAGGCCTGCAATGGACCAGTCAGGTCCAGCAGGTTCATGCCTTCATACGCGAGCAGGACGATGCGGCGGGGGCGGGTGGGCTGCATGCCCGCAGTTTACCTCACCGGATAGCCCGGGTACTCGAACTCCAGCGCGATACGATGGGCGGTACGCGGACCGTAGGAGCCGGCAATTTCTGTGAGCACTGCGTCCAGCGAACCCACCGGGGCGGGCAGCATTGCCGCAGGCGCTGCGGTGCTGCCGGCAACCCGGTCTGGCAGCACCTTCAGGCCATGGCTGCTGGCCACCGGCGCCTCGCTTGACGCCACGGCCAGCACGCGGCTGCGGTAGGTGCGGGTATAGGCGTCGCTGGCGTAAGCCAATGCGATTTCATCAAAACCCGTCGCCAGCGGCAGGCCGGTGTCATTCATGCTGTGCAGCCATTGGTCGGTGTAGCGCGTCAGCCAGACGTTCAGGTTGTAACCGAATCGCGGCGCGTAGACGCCGCTGTCGTGGCGGCTGCTCCAGTCTGCAACACCCAGGCTTGCCGCGACGGCTGCGGCTTTTTCGCGCCCGGCAATCGCTTCCACCAGGGCCAGCGAAACCGGCTGGGCGGCGCTGATCCCGGCGCTGGAGATCACCTTGCCATCGGCGACGTAGCGCACGTTTGGCAGCCATTGGGTATCCGGATATTTTTCAAGACGGTAGTCATGGGTCGCCCAATGCGCCGTCCCGCGCCGGCCTTTCATCAGGCCGCTATCGGCCACGCTCAGCGCACCGTCGCAGATGCTGACCATGGTGGCCCCTTTGGCTGCCTGTGCCTGCAGCCAGGCCAGCATGGGAGGAAAATCCACGCGCTTCATGTATGGCACGATGACGTAGTCGGCGCCTTCGGGATAGCGCTGGTCGAAGCCCGCCATGTCCAGGTCTGGCTGCACACGCAGGCCCGTATTCATGGCGATGGTTGGGCCTGTGGTCGCGACCGCCAGCACTTGCGCGATATCGGCGCGCTGCAGCACGCCGTATGGCAACATGAAGTCGGTGATTTCAGTCGACGCGCTGTCGCCGAGGACGGCGATCAATGGGCGCTCGTGGCCGGGACGCGGCTGATAGGCGGGGAGTTCGCCAGCCTGGGCGCAGGAGAGTACAAGCAGCGGGAGGGGGAGCAAGGTGCGCATGGCAGATAAGCGGCTGTAATGTCAGCAGCCGATTATCTGCGCCTGGGATTGCTCAGGACTGCCAGAAAGCCGTCAATTCCTGCCAATCAGTAATTGCCTTTATTGCCGCCGCTGTAGCTGCTGCCGCTGGTCGAGTCGCTTTGCATGGTGCTGGTGCCGGAGCCCATCACGCTGCCGGTCGAGGTGCGCATGCCGGTGGACGTGGCGCCGTAGAAGTTGTGGATCTGGGTGGTGAATTCCGGATCCGCCATGTTGGGCCAGCGGTCCTTGTCGAAGCCCGGCGCGCTCTCCAGTTTTTCCTTGGTGCAGTCGAGCACAAAGCGTTTGTTGACGGTGTCAAGCTGCAAGGCCTGCCATGGCACGGCGAACAGCTTGTCGCCCAGGCCCAGCACGCCGCCGAAGGACAGCACGGCATAGGCGATCTGGCCAGTCTGCATGTCGAGCATGATTTCCTTGATGTCGCCGAGGTCTTCTTCCTGCCGGTTGTAGACGTCTTCGCCCATCAGTGTGTCGGCGCCCATCAGACGGGGGCCTGGACCATCGTTATCGTCACGGTCGCGATAGATGCCGAATTTGTCGCGGTCTAGATAGCTCATTCTGCCTCTCCTCATTTGTGTGAACGGGGTGAGATGAGAATAGCGCAGCTGGATTTTTCGCGTCCTTGTCGAAATTCAATAGTGTGGGGCTACAATGCCACCATGAATTACAAGCATGCCTTGGTGGTTGGTAAATTTGCGCCTTTGCACAAGGGGCACCAGCACTTGATTGAATGCGCGCGCAGCGGGGCGCAGCGGGTTACTGTGCTGTGTTATGCCACGCCGGACTTCACGGACATGCCTTCCGGATTGCGTGCGCAGTGGATTGCGGCCTTGTATCCGGATGTGCAGGTGCTGGTGCCGGATGGCGCCCCGCCCGATAGTGCGCCGGGCCCGGCGCATTGGGCCTTCCTGCGCCAATGGCTGGCGCAAGCGGGTGTGGATGCCGACGTTGTGTTCTCCAGCGAACAATACGGGCCGCCGTTTGCCGCAGCCCTGGGGCTGGCGCACCGCATGGTCGACCATGCGCGTGCATGCGTGCCGATTTCGGCCAGCATGATCAGGGCGGATGTGCATGCACAACGTGCCTGGCTTGCACCGGGCGTGTACCGCCATTTCGTGCAGCGCATCGTCCTGGTTGGCGCAGAGTCGACCGGCAAGTCGACGCTTGCCGCCTACATGGCCGAGCGTTGCGGCACGCGCTTCGTGCCGGAGATCGGGCGGGAAGTGTGGGAGGCGCGCCAGGGACAGCTGGCGCCCGCCGATTACGTAGCGATTGCTGAACGCCACCGCGCGGAGGAGGATGCGGCGCTCGAGCATTGCCATCGCTACCTGTTTTCCGATACCAATGCCTTGACCACGTTACTGCTTGGTTTCTGCTACGGACACTTGCACCAGGCCCCGCCGGCCTTGCTCGATTACGCGCAAGATTGTGCCCGGCGTTATGCGGCGCATTTCCTCTGCGGCGAGGAAATTCCGTTTCACCAGGATGGCTGGCGTGATGACGCCACGTGGCGTAGCCGCATCCAGGGCATGGTGCGCTACGATCTTCAGGCAAGGGGTATTCCTTACCTGGAGTTGCGCGGCACGCTGGCGCAGCGCGCCGATCGGTTGATGGCCCGTTTAGAGGAAGAAGGCGGCCGCGGCGACCGCCGTTGGAGCGAGCGCGCCGGCCAGCAGGCCTAGCGCCCCGATCGATTCATCGCGAAAGCCTTTGCGCAGCAGGGCGACGCCGGCTGGATTCGGCGCGTTGGCGATCACAGTCAGGCCGCCGCCCGCGACGGCGCCGGCGACCAGCATGTATTGTGCCTGCGGTTGAATGCCGTCGATCAGCGAGCCAAGATACGTGAGGGCTGCGTTGTCTGTGATCGCGGTCAGGCCCAGCGCGCCGAAGAAGAGCGCCAGCGGCTGCAGGCTTTCGACAATCGGTTGCAGCCACCATTGCTGCATGCTGCCCAACACCACCAGGCCAGCGAGGAAGAAACCGACCAGCAAGGCTTCTTTCAGGATCAGCGGCGACTGGTGCTGCGGATACGCGCTGGTGAAGCCAAGAAAGAACAGGAACAGGCCAAGGAACAGCACCGGATGGTGGGCCAGCATCACCACGGCGGCGAGGAAAGCCAAGTGGATCATGCTGGTCGCCAGGGGAGCGCGGGTGCTGGCGGTGGGCCTTGGCGCATTGCCCTGGAGGCTATTGCGCAGCAGCCAGGTTAACGCGCTGGCGTTGACCAATACGGCGAGCGTGGCTTTCCAGCCGAAGTTGGCGGCCATGAAGGCGCTGTCCCATTGCCAGGTCGCGGCCACCATCAGCACGGGCGGCGCGGCGTAGGCAGTCAGCGTGCCGCCGACCGAGACGTTGACGAACAGCACGCCCAGTGCCGCGTACTTCTGCCACTCCGGCAAGCCATCTCGGAAAATCTGCGGCGCCAGCATCAGTGCGGCCAGCGTCATGGCGGCGGGCTCGGTGATCAGCGAGCCTGCCAGCGGCACCAGGGCGAGGCCCATCCACGCCTGCAGCAGCGGGCGCCCGCCGGAGAGGATGTCGATCATCCGCTGCACGAAATCCAGTACCGGCTTCGATGCCGCCACCACCATCACCACGAAGACGAACAGCGGCTCGGTGTATTGCTGCGTTTCCGCGTAGGCGATGGCGTTTTGCGGACCGGCCACGCAGGCCATCGCCACCAGCAGCACCATGGCCCAGAAGCCGAATACCACCTCCACCTCGCCTAGCAAATGCAGCAAGCCGCCGTGGCGCGGATATTTGTGCGACAGCCGTTCAAAGGCTTTGGCGCTGAAAGTGTGCAGTAAGGCGAAGACAAACAGGATTGCGCCGATCAGTTGCATGGCTGTGGGACTTAAGTTGGCAATATTGCCGATTCTATCAGCCGAACTGGTGGCGGCAGGTTTCTTCGCACTCAGGTATCTGGACCGTTCTTGCCGCCCAAACGCGGAAACAGGTTTTCTCCGCGCGCTTGTAGGACTATACTGTATGCATGTACAGTATAGTCTGCCATGGCGCTCGTTGACCCACAACCCCTGCATCCGGCCCTCTGGCTGGCATCCCAACTCAGCAAGGGAGCCACGTCCTGTGTGGATACCGGAATCCCCGTCCTCTCCCACCAGTTGCCCGGGGGAGGCTGGCCGACGGGCGTCCTGACGGAGTTGCTACTCCAGCAACCTGGCATCGGCGAATGGCGCTTGCTGCAAGCCGCGCTGGCCGGCCAAAAGCTGCCGGTGGCATTGCTGCAACCGCCCTATGCCCCGCAAACCCTGGGCCTGGACTTGCATTCCCAGCAACTGCTCTGGATCCGCAACACCGGCAAGGCGGCTGACTGCCTGTGGGCTGCCGAGCAAATCCTGCGCAGCGGCAGTTGCGGCGCCGTGCTGTTGTGGCAACAGCAGATCCGCAATGAATCGCTGCGCCGCCTGCATCTGGCTGCCCAGTGTGGCGAGGCCCTGTTCTTCCTGCTGCGGCCGATTGCCGCGGCCCAGGATTCCTCTCCCGCGCCGCTGCGGCTGGCACTGCGGCCCGCCGCTGGCGGCATCAATATCGAATTCATCAAGCGCCGGGGACCGCAGCGCGACACGCCGCTGTTCCTCCCATTAACCCCCACCCTGTTGCAACGCCATGCGTCTGTGGATCGCTCTCTACCTGCCCCGGCTACCGCTCGAAGTGTTCTGTCCGAACTGGTCGGATGATCAGTGCAGCGTGGTGCTGGAACAGGAGGGCGTGCTGGCCGTCTCCTGCCTGGCCCACAGGATGGGCGTGCGGCCCGGCATGCGCCGCAGCGGCGCCCTGATGCTGGCGCCGGAAGCCCAGATGCACGAACGCGCGCCGCAGCAGGAGCGGGAAGCCCTGCAGGCCGTCGCCTTGGCCATGTTGCAATACACGCCCCAGGTGGCGCAAGGCGAGGGCGCCACCCTGCTGCTGGACGTGGGCGCCAGCCTGCGCCTGTTCGGCGGCATCCGCCGCCTGTGCCGCCTGGTGCGGGACAGCCTGCAAAAGCTCGGCTTCAGCGGCGTGCTGGGCGTGGCGCCGACGGCGCGCGGCGCCTGGCTGCTGGCGCGCGCCGGCGGCGGCCGCACGCTCAAACTGGACAGCCTGCTGCGTCGCCTGCATCTGCTGCCGGTGGGCCTGTTGCCGCCGTTGCAGCGCCACCAGCGCTGGCTGGAGGGCATCGGCTGCCGCGGTATCGGCGATCTGGTGCGCCTGCCGCGCCCGGGCCTGCAGCGCCGCTGCGGCATCGAAGTGCTGGATATGCTCGATGCCGCGCAAGGCCTGGCGCCGGAAATGCACGAATGGATCGCGGCACCGCCCAGCTTCAAGGCCAGGCTGGAACTGTTCGGCCGCATCGAAAACACCGACCTGCTGCTGGCCGGCGCCTGCCGCCTGCTGCAACAGCTGACCGGCTGGCTGTGCGCCCACCAGTTCGCCGTTTCGCGCATCCGCCTGCTGCTCGAACATGAGCGCGGCCGCGAAGCCTGCCCGCCCACGCCGGTGGACGTGATGCTGGCCGAGCCCACCTGGCGCGATGCGCATATCGTGCGCCTGTTGAAGGAGCGCTTGGCCAAGGTGGAACTCCCGGCGCCGGTGATCGGGCTGGCGCTGGAAGCGGCCCAGGTTGAAGCGATGGCGCCGCTCAGCGATTCGCTGTTCCCCGAACCCGGCGGCAGCCCGCAGGAGCGCCAGCGCCTGGTCGAAGTGCTGGTGGCGCGCCTCGGCGCCGACAATGTGTTGCAGCCTTACCCCAAGGCCGACTACCGGCCCGAGGTGGCCAACCGCTGGGTGCCCCTGCACGAGCCAGTGCGCCCGGCCGACGTGGCGGGCCAGTTGCCGCCGCGTCCCTTGCCGCGCCCGGCCTTCCTGCTGCCCAAGCCGATCCAGCTGCTGATGCGCGACCACCGGCCGTTCTATTGCTCGCCGCTGCGCATGGTGTCCAGCGGCGAGCGCATCGAAGCCGGCTGGTGGAGCGACACGCAAAGCCGCGACTATTTCATCGCCGAGGGCGAAGACCATGCCTACTACTGGGTGTTCCGCGAGCGCACGCCCGGTACGGACGAAACGCGCTGGTTCCTGCATGGTTTGTTCGCCTAGCGCATGTGCCGTGGACCTCACCCAGGGGCCGATCAACGGCGCTGGCGGCGAACCCGTCGCGCATGGCAACCCCCATTTGAAGGAAGGCGTATGATGGGCGCAAAACGGGAGGAGCGCCTATGTACGCACAACGACTCGAATTCCCTGGGGCCGCCGGGCAAAGGCTGGCGGCGCGGCTGGACTCTCCAGCGACCGGTGCAAGCGCCTATGCCTTGTTCGCGCATTGCTTCACCTGCGGCAAGGATGTATTTGCCGCGAACCGCATCGCGCAGGCCCTGACCGAACATGGCATCGCCGTGCTGCGCTTCGATTTCACCGGTTTGGGTGCCAGCGAAGGCGATTTTGCCAACACCAATTTCTCTTCCAATGTGGCGGACCTGCAGGCTGCCGCGGCCTTCCTGCGCCATGAATTCCAGGCGCCGCGCATCCTGATCGGGCATAGCCTGGGCGGTGCGGCGACGCTGGCGTTTGCGGGGACGGTGCCGGAAGCGCAGGCCGTCGTCACCATTGCCGCGCCGAGCGATCCGGTGCATGTCACGCAATTGTTCGAAGAGCAGATTGACGAGATCACGGCCAAGGGCGAAGCCATGGTGCAGCTGGCCGGGCGCCCTTTCCGCATCAAGCGGCAATTCCTGGAAGATGTGGCGGAGCACAGCTTGCGCAACAAGATCGCCGGCATGCGCAAGGCCTTGCTGGTCATGCATGCGCCGGGCGACACGACGGTCGGCATCAACAATGCGCTGGAAATTTTCGCGGCGGCCAAGCATCCGAAGAGCTTTATCTCGCTCGATACCGCGGACCACCTGTTGACCGTTCGCGAAGACGCGAGCTACGTGGCCGGCCTGATCGCCGCCTGGAGCTCGCGTTACCTCAAGTAGCGGGGGAACCCTCCCGGATGGCCGAGTTCTGCCAGCGCGAGCAGGGGTGGGCGGGCGCACCGCAGTGCGCCCGCAAGAGCGTGGTTTACTGTCGCGGCGCCAGGATCGCTTCCAGGCGGTCCGGCGTGCCGTCGATGCGTTCCAGGCGCGGATACTTCAGGCCTTCGTAATAAGGCAGGGCAACGGTGCTGTATTGCTGGCCGTGCTTTACCAGCAGTTCGATCGGCTTCCGGCTGGTCTTGGCTTCGGTGATCGCCTTGCGCAGCAGTTCGGCCTTGTAGGCGCGGCCGTTCACGGCCAGCAGGGTGGTATTGCCCGACAGGCCGGCCTTGAAGCCGACGCCTTCCCACTGGATGCTTTCGATCTTGCCTTCGCTGCCGACGTTGAAGCCGAGCGAGTAGGTGAAGTCGGCCGATTTGCCGCGCTCTTCGGCGGCTTTCAGGAAATCGGTCTGCTTCTCGGCAAATGCCAGCTTGTAGCCGGCGCGCGTGATGCCGTCCAGCGGCACCGGGCCCAGGTCTTCAATGCGGGTGCGCAGGAACGTGGCCCAGTCATGCGGCTGGACGCTGTTGAGCGCATGGACCACATCGTCGACGGTGTAGTGCAGGGCGGTGTTGCGGCCGTCTTCCACGCCGAAGAATTTGCTGGAGAAGTCGTCCAGCGAGCGCTGATCGCCCGACAGTTCGCGGATCTTGGTGTCCACGTCCAGCCAGATCAGCATGCCTTCGTTGTAGTAGTCTTCGCTGCGCTGGTAGTTCGACCAAGGGATGGCGCGGCGCGCGTTGATGATCGGGTCGTAGGTGGTGTCCTGCACCGAACGCCATTCGCGGCCCTTCATGATGGCGTAGCGCGCGGCGGTGGCGGCGATGGCGTCCTTGATGCTGGCAGCCTTCATCAGGCCCGAGCGCGCCGCGAGCAGCTCGCCGTAGTAGGTGGTCTGGCCTTCATACACCCACAGCAGGTCGTTTTGCAGCGGCTGGTTGAAATTCAGGACGTCCTGGCCTTTCGGGCGGCGGAACTTGCCGTTCCAGGAGTGGGTGAATTCGTGCGGCAGCAGGCCGCGCTCGGATTCGGTCTTGTTCCAGTCGGTGAAGTAGTCGGTCTTCAGCGCGTTCTCGCTGGACTGGTGGTGTTCGCGGCCCACGCGGCCGAATTCATCGCTCAGGGCGAACAGGAAGTCGTAGTGTTTGAAGTGCTGCGAGCCGAATACCTTGTAGGCCTGCTTGACCAGGTTGCGGTGCAGTTCGATGTGTTCCGGCTTGGCTTCCAGCGCTTCGGCGTTGTCGGCCACCACGTTCAGGTAGACCGGCGCCTTGGCGCCCGGATCGAGGTCGAAGCGCTTGAAGTAGCGGCCGGCGAACAGCGGCGAATCGACGAAGGTTTCGACGTCGGTGGTCTTGAAGCTCACCACGTCGCCATGGCGTTCGGCTTCTTCCAGCGCGGAGCCGTATTGCCAGCCGGGCGGCAGGGTCAGCGTGGCCTGGATCGGGATGCGGCGCGTGGCGTAGCCGGCCGGGTACATGGTCATCGACTGCCATTGGATGCCCAGGATGTCGGGCGTGATCGAGGTGCGGCCTTGCGCCGATTCGGTCGGCGCCAGGTGCTGGTATTCCACCTCGATCGCCTTGGCGCCGGACGGCACGTCGATATGGAAGGCGTAGACGTTCACGTTGTCGCGGCGCCAGGCCAGGGTCTTGCCGTTGGCGCTGACCTTGAAGCCGGCAAACTGGTTCAGCGCACCGGTCGGTCCGTGCTGCGCCGTCACCCACTGCGGGAACAGCAGCGTCATCTTGCCCGCTTTGGCGGGGATGGTCTGCTGGATGCGGTAAATGTTCTGGGCCGTGTTGGAGGCGTCGACCTTCATCACGATGGTGCCTGGATAAGGCTGGTCGGCTGGCGCCGGGATGGCCTGGCCGGCGTGGGCGCTGGAGGCGGCGCCCAGCAGCAGGGCGAGGGCGGTTTGGGTGAACAGTTTCATTTATTTCAACAAGGAAAGTGCGACGGGCGAGTGTAGCACGCAGGGGGTGGGGAATTGTTTCAGAACGTAACGCTAAAAATTCCTCTTGAAATCCGTTTGGGCGAACTTATATCGGAGTCAGCGGTTGCCCAGAAGGGGGCCGCAGGACCGTATATCGCTTAACTTTGAAAGGATATTGAAAATGCGTACTTTTGACCTGACCCCACTGTATCGTTCCGCCATCGGTTTTGACCGCCTGGCCCAGATGCTGAATGATGCGCATCGCAACGAGCAGCCAAGCTACCCTCCGTACAATATCGAGCTGGTGTCGGAAGACGAGTACCGTATCGTGATGGCGCTGGCCGGCTTTGACCGCAGCGAAATCGATATCACGACCGAACGCGACTCCCTGATCGTCGTCGGCCGCAAGCAGAAAGACAGCCAGGAAAAGACTTTCCTGCACCGTGGCATCGCCTTCCGCGACTTCGAGCAGCGCTTCCAGTTGGCCAACCACGTGCGGGTGAACGGCGCCTCCTTCGACAACGGCATGCTCACCATCGAGCTGCAGCGCGAAGTGCCGGAGGCCCTGAAACCACGCAAGATCGCGATTGACGGCGTGGTCAATCATGCTGCCCTGGAGCAAAAAGCGGCCTAAACGCGTCTGCTCCTATGAAAAGGCCGGGTTTCCCGGCCTTTTTGCATTAAGACGCGTCTAAGTTTCATGCCGCATATTGGAGCCGTTGAGAAACGCCATTTTCATCAGGAGTCAAATCATGCGCAACACCACTACCATGTTCCTCGCCCTGGCCACCGCCGGCGTCGTCGGTGCCGGTGCAGCCATCGCTGTCCAGCATAGCCAGGCCATCGCCGCCCCAGTCGCCGCCCTTTCCGCCCCGGCCAACGCGGCCCAGGGCGCCCCGGCGCCCGTGCCGGCACCGATGATTTCCTTGCCTGACTTCAGCGTCATCGCCTCGCGCAATGGTCCGGCGGTTGTCAATATCAGCACGGTCGGCAGCACCAAGGAAGCCAATTTCCGCGGCGGCGATGACGATGCCGACAACGACCCCTTCTTCGAATTCTTCCGCCGCTTCCAGGGCCCCGGCCAGCGCGGCCGCGGCGGCGCCGTGCCCACCCATGGCGTGGGCTCCGGCTTCATCGTCAGCGCCGACGGCATCATCCTAACCAATGCCCACGTGGTGCGCGACGCCAATGAAGTGACGGTCAAGCTGACCGACCGCCGGGAATTCCGCGCCAAGGTGCTGGGCTCCGACCCGAAAACCGATGTGGCCGTGCTGAAGATCGAAGCCAGGAACCTGCCGGTGGTGCCGCTGGGCCGCTCCACCGACGTGAAGGTGGGCGAGTGGGTGCTGGCCATCGGTTCGCCGTTCGGCCTGGAAAACACCGTCACCGCCGGCGTGGTGAGCGCCAAGGGCCGTTCCCTGCCGGACGACTCCAACGTGCCCTTCATCCAGACCGACGTGGCGATCAACCCGGGCAACTCGGGCGGTCCGCTGTTCAACACCAAGGGCGAAGTGATCGGCATCAATTCGCAGATCTATAGCCAAAGCGGCGGCTACCAGGGCCTGTCCTTCTCGATCCCGATCGATGTGGCGACCCGCGTGCGCGACCAGATCGTCTCGACCGGCAAGGTGGTGCATGCGCGCCTGGGCGTGATGGTGCAGGAAGTGAACCAGGGCTTTGCCGATTCCTTCGACCTGGAGTCGCCGGAAGGCGCGCTGGTGTCGAATGTGGAGCGCGGCGGCCCGGCGGAAAAACTCGGCCTGAAGGCGGGCGACGTGATCCGCAAGATGAACGGCCAGAAGATTATCGCCTCGGGCGACCTGCCGGCGCTGGTGAGCCTGGCCATGCCCGGTGATAAAGTGGAGCTTGAAGTCTGGCGCCAGGGGAAAAACGTTACGCTGGAAGGCAAGCTGGGCAATGCCGCCGACCGCAATGTGGCGGCGCTGAAGAACGACGAGGCGGCGGCCAAGCTGCGCCTCGGCCTGGCGCTGCGCCAGCTGGACCCGCAGGAACGGCGCGAATCGGGCCTGCCGTCCGGCCTGCTGGTCGAGGATGCCGGCGGCGCCGCCGCCAGCGCCGGCGTGCAGCCGGGCGATGTGCTGTTGTCGGTGAACGGCCGTCCGGTCAATTCCGTGAACGATGTGCGCGACCTCGTGGCAAAATCCAGCAAATCGGTCGCGCTGCTGATCCAGCGCGGCGAGGACCGCATCTTTATCCCGGTGCGCCTCGGTTAATCCATAGAACAAGAAAGGTAAGACAATGCGCCTCCTGCTGGTAGAAGACGACACCATGATCGGCGAGGTAGTGCTCGACCTGCTGCGGGCAGAGCACTACGCCGTCGACTGGGTCAAGGATGGCGCCATGGCCGATACGGCCCTGCAGACCCAGACCTACGACCTGGTGCTGCTGGACCTGGGCCTGCCCAAGAAGGACGGGCTGGAAGTGCTGCGCTCCATGCGCGCCCGCAAGGAACTGACCCCGGTGCTGGTGGCCACCGCGCGCGACGCCGTGGAGCAGCGCATCGCGGGGCTGGACGCGGGCGCCGACGACTATGTGCTCAAGCCCTACGACCTGGACGAGCTGCTGGCCCGCATCCGCGCCTTGCTGCGCCGCGCCGCCGGGCGCGCCGAGCCGGTGTTCGAGCACAAGGGCGTCTCGATCAACCCGCAGACGCGCGAGGTGATCGCCAACGGCCAGCCGGTCAACCTGTCGGCGCGCGAGTGGGCGGTGCTGGAAGCGCTGATCGCGCGCCCCGGCATCGTCTTGTCGCGCGCCCAGCTGGAAGAAAAGCTGTACAGCTGGAAGGATGAAGTCAATTCCAACGCGGTCGAAGTGTACATCCACGGCTTGCGCAAGAAACTGGGGGCGGAACTGATCCAGAACGTGCGCGGCCTCGGCTACATGGTCCCGAAAGCATGATGATGGCGGTGCCGAAGGTCAATGTCACGCACTCGCTGCGCGGGCGCCTGCTATGGTTCCTGCTGGCGGCCATCACCACGGCCGCCGTGGCGCAGGCCATGATCGCCTACAGTTCGGCGCTCAGCGACGCCGACCAGATCTTCGACTACCACATGCAGCAGATGGCCATGTCGCTGCGCAGCAATACGCCGATGGCGGCCAGCCACAACACCGACCCCAACGATCCGGGCAACGACGAGATGGTGGTGCAGGTCTGGACGCCGGACGGCATCCAGGTCTTCCGCTCGCTGTCCCGGGCCGAGCTGCCGCAGCGCGCGGTGCTGGGCTTTTCCAATGTGCGCGCGAACGGCACGACCTACCGCGTGTTTTCGGCGCAGTCCGCCAACCAGACCATCCAGATCGCCCAGGACCTGGCCGTGCGCAAGCGCATGGCCGGCACGCTGGCGCTGCGCACCGTCGGCCCGATCGCGCTGATGGCGCCGGTGCTCATGGTGGTGGTGTGGTGGGTGGTCTCCGGCTCGCTGGCGCCGGTGGCGCGCGTGCAGCGGCAGCTGGCCCTGCGCAAGGCCGACGACCTGTCCGAGGTGTCCGACGCCGACCTGCCGGACGAAGTGCGGCCCCTGGTGCAGGAACTGAACCTGCTGTTCTCGCGCGTGCAGACGGCGTTCGAGGCGCAGCAGAACTTCGTCGCCGACGCGGCGCACGAGCTGCGCACGCCGCTGGCGGCGCTCAAGCTGCAGATCCTCAGCCTGGCGCGCGCCGATTGCAGCGAGGCGCGCGAGGTGGCGATCGGCCGCCTGTCGGCCGGGGTGGAACGCGCCTCGCGCCTGGTGGAGCAGCTGCTGGTGCTGGCGCGCACCGAGGCCGCCGACGCCAAGCTGGAACCGGTCAGCCTGACCGAGCTGGCCAAGCGCAGCGTGGGCGATATGGCCGGCGCGGCGCAGGCGCGCGGCATCGACCTGGGACTGGCGCGGGCCGAGGAGGCCAGCGTGCAGGGCCAGGGCGACGCCCTGCTGATCCTGTTGCGCAACCTGGTCGACAACGCCGTCAAGTACACCCCGGCCGGCGGCATGGTCGACGTTTCGGTGCTGGCGGCGGCCGAGGGCCAGGGCGCGCGGCTGGTGGTGGAGGACAGCGGCCCCGGCATCGCGCCGGAAGAGCGCGAGCGCGTCTTCAACCGCTTTTACCGCGTGCCGGGCAGCGAAGCCCAGGGCAGCGGGCTGGGTCTGGCCATCATCCGCGCCATCGCCGAACGGCACGGCGCCACGTTAACGCTGGACGCTTCCGAGCGCCTGGGCGGCCTGCAGGTGACGGTGGAGTTTGCCTCGCGCTAGAATGTCGTTTTTGACAAGTGGAGCAGGGCATGCAGAAGATCGGTTTCTCGGGCACTTTGGATCCCATCACCAATGGCCACATGTGGGTCATTGGCGAAGCGCGTTCGCTGGCGGACGAAGTGGTCGTATTCCTGTCCGAGAACTCCACCAAGGCGCCCAAATTCACCGCCGAGGAGCGCAAGGGCATCGTGCTGGCCAGCTGCGCCGAGCGGGGCTGGGGCAATGTCAGCGTGCAGATCG
This sequence comes from Pseudoduganella violaceinigra DSM 15887, assembly GCF_000425385.1. Classification (GTDB taxonomy): domain Bacteria; phylum Pseudomonadota; class Gammaproteobacteria; order Burkholderiales; family Burkholderiaceae_D; genus Rugamonas; species Rugamonas violaceinigra. Next base: position 105,908 of record NZ_KE384360.1, read on the forward strand.
TGAAAAGCGAATACACGGCGCGCGTGGCCAAGCGCAACGGCGTCGACTACCTGATCCGCGGCATCCGCAGCACTGCCGATTTCGACTATGAAAACCTGATCCAGCAAACCAATGTGGAAGTGATCGGCGGCGCCAAGACGCTGTTCGTGATGCCGCCGCGCGACCTGGGATCGGTCAGCTCCAGCTTCGTGAAAGCGCTGGAAGGCCCGGTGGGCTGGAACTGGACCATGAAGAAATTCGTGCCGGCCCCGGCCTACGAGGCCTGGATCCTGGCCTGGCTGCGCAAGGAATGGGACAGCCTGTGGCGCGAGCGTCCGCATTCGGCCGACTGGTTCGAGCGCCTGACCGGCGAGCAGGCTTACGGCGGCGCCGATCGCCATTACCACAACCTCGACCATCTGGTGCACGGGCTGGCGGAAATCCGCGCCTGGGCCGCCAATACCGGCGCCTCGGCGGCCGATGTGGCGCTGGTGAAGGCCGCCTTCTGGTTCCACGATGCCGTGTATGCCCATGGCGCCGGCGATGTGACGAACGAGGAAGCCAGCGCCCGCCTGTGGCTGGGCAGCGGGCTGGAGCCGGACGCCGTGCGCGCCGACGAAGTGGCGACCCTGGTCCGCACCACCGACCACTTCCAGGGCGGCGCCATGGTGCATCCCCTGAAGGACACCATGCTGTCGGTGGACCTGGCCATCCTCGGCCAGGAAGCCGAGGTCTACCAGGCCTATGCGCGCGGCATCCGCGCCGAATACGCCCATGTGCCGGAAGAGCGCTACAACAGCCAGCGGGCCCAGGTCCTGGCCCACCTGCGGGGCAAGGCCGAGGCGGGCACGCTGTTCGCGGACCCCTTCTTCACCGATAACTACACGGCCGCGGCCATTGCGAACATGGGCGCGGAACTGGCCCTAATTGCCGGCCGTTAATGGACGCGCCAGGTCGAGCCAGAACAGCTCGACCTCCTCCAGCGCATTGGCCTTGGCGCATTTTTCGGAAACGGCACTGAGGATGAATTCCTCCGCCGACATCTGTTCTATCGGGGCCCATTTGGCGATTGCGGAAATAACGTCGCCGGCTAAGTGGATCGTCATTGCAGCCATAGCACCTCCTCCGAGTGGGTTGTGATTCCACCTTGCATCATTTGCCCGGAGGAGGCTTTGCGGTATATCAAAGCGATTCAGAACTTCAGCAGCAGGCGTGCGAAGTCGCCCACACGTTCTCGTACCTGAAGCGGCGCCGACGTTCATTCCGCACCATGCCCGGTTCAAACGTGTCGTGCTCTGCCCCAACTCAAACGTAGTCCGCCGCCCCGCCGATCTGGATGTGTGCGCCGTCCAATTGCGTGCGCAGCAGGCAGGGTTGACCGAGCTGGGCGCCCTGGTAGAGGTCGAGCGAGCGGCCCAGGTGCAGCGTCAGCGCCCCAGCGGCCACGCCGGTGGCGCTGTCTTCCTTGGCGGGGTCCAGGTGGTTGAAGTTACGGCCCTCGAAGGCGCCGTCGGGGCGGCGGCACCAGGCATAGATGCCATTTACGCCGTGCTCCTGGCCCCATTCAAAGATCGCCGCCAGGTTCGGGCGCAAGGACTGCAGCGTGGCGCTGTCGGCCACTTCGACCAGTAGCTTGGGGCTGCCGACCGAGGCGACCGCGGGCGCCGAGACCAGCGGCAGGCCGGGCGCCGCCAGCAGGCGTTCGGCAAGGTCGGCCGGCGCAGCGGCATCCGGTGCCGGCTGGCGCGCCAGGCTGATGAAGGCCCCGGTGGCGCTGCGGGTCAGCACCAGTTCCTGGCCGCGCATGGCGCTGCGCACTGTGATCGGGCCGGGCGCATCGGCCAGCAGCACGCGGGCGGCGGCCAGGGTGGCATGCAGGCAGAGGGGAGAGCGCGTGTGCGGGTAGAAGTAGTCCAGTGTCCACGATGCGCCGCCGGTGCCCGGGTCGACGAATACGCTGGCGCTTTTATTGGCCGCCTTGGCAAAGGCTTGCCGGTCCTCGGCACGGATGCCGCCAAGTATCACCAGGGCAGGATTGCCCGCGCCGGGGCGGGTGCCAAAACAGTTCAGCTCGTAAATAGTCATCGGCGCAGGATACAACAGTGTGGCGCAGGGCGCCGGCGGTGGTGTAGAATGCTGTATGGGTATACAGTTATTGCGCGCCGGGCTGCCCGCCTATGCGGAGCTGTTTTGCCTGTCAAACTTTTCATTTTTGCATGGCGCCTCCCATTCGGAAGAACTGGTGGAGCGGGCGATCAAGCTCGGCTACAGTGCGCTGGCGATCACGGACGAATGCTCGCTGGCCGGTGTGGTGCGGGCACACGCGGCGGCCAGGGAGCGTGGCCTGCAATTGCTGATCGGGGCCCATTTCCACCTGACCCATGCCGACGGCAGCCCGGCGCTCTCGCTGCTGGCGCTGGCCACCAACCGCAATGGCTACGGCAACCTGTCGGAAATGATCACCCTCGGCCGCATGCGCGCCGACAAGGGCAGCTACCAGCTGCACCCCGACGATTTCGCCCAGCCCCCGCCCGAACGCGAACATTTGCGCGGGCTGCCCGATTGCCTGCTGCTCCTGCTGCCGGAATACCCGGCCGAGGTGGAACGCCTGCACCGGCAGGCGGCATGGATGGCCGCCACTTTTGGCGAGCGCAGCTGGATCGGCTTGACCATGCTGGGCCGCGCCTTCGATGAGGCGCACGACGCCGCGATCGAGGAAGTCGCGCTGCAGCATGGCTTGCCGGTGGTCGCTGCCGGCCACGTGTGCATGCACGTGCGTTCGCGCAAGCCCCTGCACGATACCCTCACGGCGGTGAGGCTGGGCAAACCCGTCCAGGAGTGCGGCTATGCGCTGGGGCAGAACGCCGAGCAGCATCTGCGCTCGCGGCTGCGCCTGGCGAACGTCTACCCGGCGCCGGTGCTGGCGGAGACCATGCGCATCGCCGGCATGTGCCGTTTCTCGCTGGAGGAGCTGCGCTACGAATATCCGCATGAGCTGATCCCGCCGGGCCATACGCCGGCCAGTTTCCTGCGCCAGGAAACCTATAAGGGCGCCGAGGGGCGCTACCCGCACGGCATCCCGCCCGCGGTGCAGGCGCAGATCGAGCAGGAGCTGGAGCTGGTGAAGGCGCTGGAATATGAATACTTCTTCCTGACCGTGTACGACATTGTTCGCTATGCGCGCTCGGTCGGCATCCTGTGCCAGGGGCGCGGATCGGCCGCCAACTCCGCCGTCTGCTATTGCCTGGGCGTGACCTCGGTCGACCCCATCCGCGGCAACAGCGTCGTAGGGCGCTTCATGTCGATCGAGCGCAAGGAGCCGCCGGACATCGACGTCGACTTCGAGCACCAGCGGCGCGAAGAGGTGATCCAGTACATCTACGAAAAGTATGGCCGCCACCGTACGGCCCTGGCGGCCACCGTCATCTGCTACCGCACCAAGAGCGCATTGCGCGACAGCGGCAAGGCGCTCGGCGTGGACCTGGAGATCGTCGAAAAGGTCGCCAAGTCGCACCGCTGGTTCGACCGCAAGCAGGAATTGATGGAGCGCTTCGCCGAGTGCGGGCTCGATCCCGATTCGCCGGTGGCGCACCAGTGGGCCCACCTGGCGCTGCAGATGCTCAGCTTCCCGCGCCATTTGTCGCAGCACGTGGGCGGCTTCGTCATTTCGCAGGACAAGCTTTCGCGCCTGGTGCCGATCGAGAACGCTGCGATGGAGGACCGCAGCGTCATCCAGTGGGACAAGGACGACCTGGAAGAACTGGGCCTGCTGAAAGTGGACGTGCTGGCGCTGGGCATGCTGACTGCCATGCGCCGTACTTTCGACCTGATCTCGCAGCGCTATCAACTACCGTTCGGCATGACCAGTGTGCCGCCGGAAGACGACGCGACGTATGACATGATCTGCCAGGCCGATACCATCGGCGTGTTCCAGATTGAATCGCGCGCGCAAATGAGTATGCTGCCGCGCCTCAAGCCGCGCAGGTTCTACGACCTGGTGATCGAGGTGGCCATCGTACGGCCCGGCCCGATCCAGGGCGGCATGGTGCACCCATATTTGCAGCGGCGCATGGGGAAGGTGCCGGTCACTTATCCGGATGGGCTCGAGAAAGCGCTTGGCCGCACCCTGGGCATTCCGATCTTCCAGGAGCAGGTGATGCAGGTGGTGATTGACGGTGCCGGCTTTACGCCGGGCGAAGCGGACCAGCTGCGGCGTTCGATGGCGGCCTGGAAGCGCAAGGGCGGTTTGGAAAAGTATCAGGAGCGCATTGTCAGCGGCATGATAAAGCGCGGCTTGGGCGAGGAGTTTGCGCTGCAGATCTGCCAGCAGATCCAGGGCTTCGGCGAATACGGCTTCCCCGAGTCGCATGCGGCGAGTTTTGCGCTGTTGACGTACGCGAGTTCCTGGCTCAAGTGCCATGAGCCGGCGGCTTTTCTGTGCGCTTTGTTGAATAGCCTGCCGATGGGCTTCTACAGCGCGTCGCAGCTGGTGCAGGACGCGAAGCAGCATGGCATCGAAGTGCGGGCAGTGGATGTCACGATCAGCGCCTGGGAATCGTCGCTGGAAGAAGTGGAGGAGGCCGCACCGGCGCCCATGCAGCCGCTTGGGCGCGATGTGACGCCGGACGAATTCCTTGCGGCGTTGTCGGCCCAGGGCCAGCGCCGGCAAGCCGCCGTGCGGCTGGGCATGTCGCGGCTGTACGGCATGCGCGGGGACGCGGCTGCGCGCATCATGGCCGCGCGTGCAGTGCGGCCCTTCGCCAGCGTGGCCGACCTGGCGCGGCGCGCCGACCTCAATCGCCACGACCTCCAGGTGCTGGCCGGCGGCAATGCCTTGCATGCGCTGGCAGGCAACCGCAGGCAGGCGCTGTGGGACGCGGCAGGTGCTGTGCCCGACAAGGACTTGCTGCGCCCGACCGAAGTGGAAGAGGAAACCCCGCAGCTGGTTCCGCCGACCGAAGGCGAGGAAATCGTCGGCGACTACCGCGCGCAGGGCTTGACGCTGGGGCGCCATCCGTTGGCGCTGTTGCGGCCGGCGCTCCTGGCCAAGCGTTTCCTGCCGGCCGAGGTGCTCAACACCTTCAGCAACAATCAGCTGGCGCGCGGCGCCGGCATCGTCACCGGCCGCCAGCGCCCCGGCACGGCAAAGGGGGTCTTGTTCGTCACCATTGAAGACGAAACCGGCTACGTCAACGTGATCGTCTGGCCCGACCTGGTGGCGCAATACCGGCGCGAAGTGCTGGGCTCCACGCTGCTTGGGGTGTACGGCGTGTGGCAGCAGGAGGGCATCGTGCGCCACCTGGTGGCGCGCCGCCTGGTCGACCTGTCGCACCTGCTGGGCCGATTGCCGACCGCCAGCCGTGATTTTCAATGAGAATGTGCGCGGGTTCCGGGTGTTACCATGCCGGCATGAATTTAGCTATCAAGAAAATATCGATTTTGCTCCCTGTGGCTGTCCTTGCAACTGCCTGCCAACGCGGCGAAAAAGCTGCCCCGCCATCGGTCATACAAGTTAAAACGCCAGTGGCCGCGCCACAGGAAGTGGCCGGAGCACCCGCTGCGCCGGTGGATCCGGAAGAAATCCGCATGATGGAGCTGATGCACGTCATCTATGGAACTGCCGCCAATACGCCCTTGATTGTCGATCTGCCGGACTACGACAAGCGCAGCGAAAAGAGCAGCTATCGCATCACCCCTCTCAGCATGCACGGCATTGGAACGGACCGCGTGGCCCTGGTGGCGAGCGCGAACTACGCGCACGACGATAATCCCAGTCACGGCCAGCCCGGTTTGTTGAATGCCTATGTGCTGCAAAAACAGGACGGCAAATGGAAAGTGGAGCGTCGCTTTGAAAACGTCGATGCAATGGGGACGTGGGGCAAGCTGGGCACTGTCGCCTGGGTCGAACTGGGGCCGGGACAGCCGGGTTTCGTGATCGAGTGGGGCGGGACCTGGCAAGGCAATACCGTCCAGTATATGTCGGTGTTTGATCTCGGCGACCCGAAGCTGCATGACCTGGCAAAGAAAGTCGGGCTGGTCGGCTCCGATAACGGCGGCGATTGTGACGAGCGGCGACATCGCTGCTGGAGCGTTGAAGGTAAATGGCGCTTTGAGCGCAAGACGCAGCAACCCTACGACGATCTGGTGTTCGATTTCAGCGGATATACCGAGTCCCGGCCCGAAGATTCCGCCGAAACGGTCGCACGCACCCGCACTGAGGTGAGCAACACAGCGCGATACGCATTCCGCAGCGGGGAATACGTCCTTGCCAGCGGCGAACATTCCGTTCCCAATCCGTGAAATATATGAAACCTGGCCAGACCAAACTGACGCCGCTGCTTGGCGCGGCACTACTCCTCGCTGCCTGCTCCAAACAAGAAGCGCCGCATGCCCCCGCCAAACCTGATCCTGCGCCAGTGCCAGCGCTTGCGCAAGCCAAGGCCGCTGGCAGCGGCAGCCTGCCGAGCATGATGGACCTGATGCGCGTCGTCTATGGACGCACGGAGGGCGACCACGTCATCGCCACCTTTCGAAACGAGGAGGCTCCTCTCGTGCGGGAGCGCTTTCGTCTCGAACCAGTCAGCATGCGTGCACTTGGCGCTGACCGTGTGGCCCTGGTCGCAAATGGGGTTCTTGACGAAATCCGGGATCCGAAATACGAAAATGCCGGTCGCTTGAGCGCCTACCTGTTGCAGAAGCAGGATGGGGAATGGACAGTTGAACGCAAGTTCGAGAACGCCTCCAGCTCGGGCACTTTCGGGCAGCTGGGTAACGTCAGCTGGCTGGACCTTGGTGCGGGAAAGCCGGGTTTCGGCATCGAGAGTACTTATACGCCGGATGGTCTCGAAATACGGCAAATTTCGCTGTTCGACCTGGCCGCTCCACGTATGAGAAATATGTCGATCTTTATGCGCTCGCTCGCATCGGACAACGAAAAGATATGTGACGCAGCAAAGCCGGAATGCTGGAGTATCAAAGGGACGTGGCGTTTCGAGCGCCAGCCGCAGCAGGTATACGACGATGTGGTGGTCGATTACGTCGGCTATGTCGAGACCAGGCCAAACAACGCGCCGGAATCGGAGCCCCGCAGCCGCAGCGAGGTCAATTCCACCCTGCGCTATACCTATCGGCATGGCGAATATTATCTGGTCAGCGGCGAGCTGCCGTCGGTGCCGGGGCTTTGATGATCGATACGAATAAGCTTGCGCTGCTTGGCGTGGCGCTGCTCCTCGCGGCATGCGGCAGGAACGAAACACCCCAGCCGGCTGCTGTCAACCCCGCCCCTGCAAAAGCCTCCGCGGCCGTAACGAAGGCGCCGGCCGCTTCAAATGCCGCCAGCTGCTGAATGCCTACGTACTGCGCCGGCAAGGCGAGCAATGGAAAGTCGAGGCGAGCCATGAAAACATTGCCTCCCTGGGCTCCTTCGGGCTATTCGGCGAGGTGACGTGGGTCTCGCTGAGAAGCGGGCGGCCAGGTTTCACCGTGCGGCATGGCGGCACCTGGCAAGGCCAGTCGATCAGCTACCTGTCCGTATTCGGTCTGGCGGATCGCTCCATGCACGACCTGACGAAGGGCGTGCCGGTATTTTCGACCAGCGGCAACTGCGGCAGCGACAGTCCCTCATGCTGGTCGGTTGAGGGCAAGTGGCAGTTCGAGCAGCGCCAAGGCGCATCGTATGATGACCTGGTGCTGCGCTTCTCCGGGTACGCTAAAAGTAGTGCCGAGGAGGCACCGGAAAAGTCGTCGCGCGAGGGGAAGACCTTGCGCGGCATGGCACGCTACAAATTCGACGGCAGCCAGTATGTATTGATTGAGGGCGAAAATATTGTCCCGGAAATTTGAGTTGAACCCTACAAGGATTGCGATGAAGAACACGAAAAAGCTGATGCTGCTTGGTGCGGCGTTGATCCTGTCGGCCTGCGCCAAAAAGGAAGTTCCGCCGGCCGTTGCAGAACCCGTGCCCGCGCAGCCGGTGGCGGCCGAGGCGAAAAAGCGGGTCAGCGCCGAGACGGTGCGCATGATGGAGCTGCTGCGCGCGGTGTACGGCAACGAAGGGGCGCACGAGGATTATCTGGTGGCGCAACTGCCGGACCATGAAGAAGGGCACAATGCGACAGGATCATATCGCCTTGAACCAGTCGCCATGCACGAACTGCCGGATGGCCGGGTAGCCGTTGTTGCCAACGCCCAGCAGCTGGATGAACAAGGCGAAGCCATGGCCTACCATGCCACCTCCGGCTTGTTGAGCGCATACATCCTGCGCAAAGACGGCGGCAAATGGACAGTCGAAGCGCGTCACGAAAATATTGCCGAAGTCGGTTCGAACGGCGTGTTTGGCCAGGTGCAGTGGGTGTCGCTGGGCCAGGGCAAGCCTGGCTTTATGGTGCGGCATGGCGGCACCTGGCAGGGCGCCTCTGTCGAATTCGTTTCCATCTTTGACCTGGCGGATGGCCCCATGCACGACCTGGCCCACAGCCTGTCGCTGTCATCGGACAATGAGGGCGCCTGCGGCGAAGAAACCTCGCACTGCTGGTCGATTGAAGGCAAACTGCAGTTCGAGAAGCGCGAAGGCGCTGCGTTCGACGATGTGGTGCTGCGCTTTACCGGGTTTGAGGAAAACAGGGGCGACGATGCGCCGAAAAATCAGGCGCGCCAGCACGAGGAGCGGAACGGGATGGCGCGCTATAAATTCGACGGCCAAAGCTATGTGCTGATTGAAGGTGAGAATATTGTCCCGGGCGTTTGAGGTCCGGCCAGGCGTGCCTGACGACGCAGCTGCGATCAGTGCCCTGATCCTGTCGCTGCAGCCATTCCTGACCATCGAACCCGATGGCGCTGGCGCGGAAGAGTTCCTGGTGTCGCTGTCGCCGGACATCATCCGCCGCAATCTGCAGGCCGACAACTATCGCTACCAGTTGGCCTTCGACGGCGCTACGCTGGCCGGGGTGGTGGCTGTGCGCGACAACGCGCATTTGTTCAGTCTTTATGTGGGATCGGCCTGGCACGGGCGGGGCGTCGGCAGGCTGCTGTGGGAGGCGGCCCGGGACGCGGCGCTGGCGCGCGGCAACCCGGGCAGCTTCACCGTGAACTCCTCGGCCTTTGCGGAAGGCCTGTACCTCCACCTGGGCTTCACGGCGACCGGCCCGGTGGCGGAAATGCACGGGATACGCTTTATCCCGATGCGGCTCGACCTGCAGTCCGCCTAGCGCGAGCTTTGGTCCAGGTGGCTGGGACCGCTGGTGCTGCTGCTGGTGCCGTAGTAGTTGTGCACTTCAGTGGCCCAGCTCTGGTTGGCCATATCCGGCCAATGGCTCTTGTCGAAGCCGGGCGCCTGGTCGATGCGCTCCTTCTCGATGTTGAGCGTCATGCGGTGATTGGACGTGTCGAGCGTGAGCGCCTCGAACGGCACCGCGAACAGCTTCTCGCCGATGCCCAGCACGCCGCCGGTGGCCATCACCACATAGGCGACATGCCCGGTCTGCATATCGAGCATGATTTCCTTCACCGTGCCCAGGTGTTCATTCTGCAGGTTGTGGACGTGGTCGCCGATCAGGGTGTCCGCGCCCATCAGGCGGGGACCGGGGCCCTGGTGCCCAGTGTCGACATAGTTGCCGTACTCGTCGCGGTCAAGACTCATGGTGGCCTCCTGTTGAAATAATGTCATTGTTGCGGCCTGGCGGGGCCCGGGTCTGTTCGGTGCCGCACGCATTTGCTTCCAAAATGAGCTATAATTTCAATTTCCCGCTGCGCGCCTCCCCGGCGCCGATCTCGCAATGACCAAATTTGTCTTCGTCACTGGTGGCGTTGTGTCGTCCCTTGGTAAAGGGATTGCCGCCGCCTCCCTCGCCGCGATCCTCGAATCGCGAGGCCTCAAAGTCACCATGCTCAAACTGGACCCGTACATCAACGTGGACCCAGGCACCATGTCCCCGATGCAGCACGGTGAAGTCTTCGTTACCGACGATGGCGCTGAGACCGACCTGGACCTCGGTCACTATGAGCGTTTCATCTCCACCCGCATGCGCAAGGTGAACAACTTCACCACCGGCCAGATTTACGAATCGGTGATCCGCAAGGAACGCCGCGGCGAGTACCTGGGCAAGACCGTGCAGGTGATCCCGCACATCACCAATGAAATCCAGGATTACATCCGCCGTGGCGCGGAAGGCTACGACGTCGCCCTGTGCGAAATCGGCGGCACCGTGGGCGATATCGAATCGCTGCCATTCCTCGAAGCCGCGCGCCAGCTGTCGCTGCGCGCCGGACGCAAGAACTGCGCTTTCGTTCACCTGACCCTGGTGCCGTACATCGCATCGGCCGGCGAACTGAAGACCAAGCCTACCCAGCACTCGGTACAGAAGCTGCGCGAAATCGGTATTTCGCCGAACGCGCTGCTGTGCCGCGCCGACCGCAAGATCCCGGAAGACGAAGTGGCGAAGATCTCCCTGTTCTCGAACATCGAAGAACGCGCCGTGATCTCGGTATGGGACGTGGACACCATCTACAAAGTGCCGCAAATGCTGAACGACCAGGGCCTGGACGCGATCATCTGCGAAGCGCTGGACCTGAACCCGGCGCCGGCCGACCTGTCGATGTGGGCAAAGCTGATCCACAACCTGGAAAACCCGAAGGCGGAAGTGTCGATCGGCATGGTGGGCAAGTACGTCGAACTGACCGAATCGTACAAGTCGCTGACCGAAGCGCTGCGCCACGCCGGCCTGCACACCGAGTCGCGCGTGAACATCGAGTACATCGACTCCGAAGAGATCGAAACCAAGGGTGTCGCCGAACTTGCCAAGTTCGATGCGATCCTGGTGCCGGGCGGCTTCGGCAAGCGCGGCGTGGAAGGCAAGATCAAGGCGGCGCAATTCGCCCGTGAATCCAAAGTTCCTTACCTGGGCATTTGCCTGGGCATGCAGGTTGCGCTGATCGAATATGCGCGCCACATGGCCGGCTTCAGCAAGGCCAACTCCACCGAATTCGAGCCGGACACCGAGCAGCCGCTGGTGGCCCTGATCGACGAATGGCAGAACGAAGACGGCAAGATCGAGAAGCGCGACGCCAACTCCGACCTGGGCGGCACCATGCGCCTGGGCGCGCAGACCTGCGAAGTGAAGCCGGGCACCCTGGCCTCCGAGATCTACGGCAGCGTGGTGACCGAGCGTCACCGCCACCGTTACGAAGCGAACAACCATTACCTGGCCCGCGTGGAAGAAGCCGGCCTGGTGGTGGCGGCGCGCACCCCGAACGAGAACCTGTGCGAAATCATGGAACTGCCGCGCACCGGCGCCAATGCGCACCCATGGTATATGGGCGTGCAGTACCACCCTGAATTCAAATCGACCCCGCGTGACGGCCATCCGCTGTTCACCTCCTTCATCAAGGCAGCCCTGGCGCATAAAGCCGCCGCCGGCAAGCCAGCCCTGAAGGCAGTCGAAACCAAGGAGAACGTAGCATGAAGCTGTGTGGATTCGATGTAGGCCTGGACAAGCCATTCTTCCTGATCGCCGGCACCTGCGTGATCGAGTCGCGCCAGATGGCGTTCGACACCGCCGGCGCGCTGAAGGAAATGACCGCTGAACTGGGCATCCCATTCATCTACAAGTCGTCCTTCGACAAGGCCAACCGCACCTCGGGCACCTCGTACCGCGGTCCGGGCATGGAAAAGGGCCTTGAAATCCTGGGCGACGTGAAGCGCGAACTGCAGGTTCCCGTGCTGACCGATGTGCACACCGTGGAAGAAATCGCCGCCGTGTCGTCCGTGGTCGACGTGATCCAGACCCCGGCCTTCCTGTGCCGCCAGACCGACTTCATCACCGCCTGCGCCGAGTCCGGCCTGCCGGTGAACATCAAGAAGGGCCAGTTCCTGTCGCCGCACGAAATGAAAAACGTGATCGACAAGGCACGTGCCGCCGCCAAGGCCAAGGGCCTGAACGAAGACAATTTCATGGCATGCGAGCGTGGCGCTTCCTTCGGCTACAACAACCTGGTGTCGGACATGCGTTCGCTGGCCATCATGCGCGAAACCGGCGCACCGGTGGTGTTCGACGCGACCCACTCGGTGCAGCTGCCGGGCGGCCAGGGCGGCTCCTCGGGCGGCATGCGCGACATGGTGCCTGTGCTGTCGCGCGCCGCCGTGGCGGTTGGCGTGGCCGGCCTGTTCATGGAAACCCACCCGGTTCCAGCGCAAGCGCTGTCGGACGGCCCCAATGCCGTGCCGCTCGGCCGCATGAAGGAACTGCTGTCCGTTCTGATCGAACTGGACCGCGTCACCAAGAAGGCGGGTTTCCTCGAGACCAACTTCAACTAAGTTGTCTGCAAAGGGGCCGCAATGTTTTGCGGCCTTTTTTTGGTCCTGTCTGTTATCCTTGCAACAATTTTGCCCAGAATTCGCTTTAACTTTGGAGAAAACACATGAGTGCAATCGTTGACATCATCGGTCGTGAAGTAATCGACTCGCGCGGCAATCCGACCGTGGAATGCGACGTCCTGCTGGAATCCGGCGTCATGGGCCGTGCCGCCGTGCCGTCCGGCGCATCGACCGGTTCGCGCGAAGCCATCGAGCTGCGCGACGGCGACGCCAAGCGCTACTTCGGCAAAGGCGTGCTGAAAGCCTGCGAAAACATCAACACCGAAATCTCGGAAGCCATCATGGGCCTGGACGCCAATGAGCAGGCGTTCCTGGACCGCACCCTGATCGAACTGGACGGCACCGAGAACAAGTCCCGCCTGGGCGCCAACGCCATGCTGGCCGTGTCGATGGCGGTCGCCAAAGCCGCCGCTGAAGAAGCCGGCCTGCCGCTGTACCGCTACTTCGGCGGCTCCGGCGCCATGCAGATGCCGGTGCCGATGATGAACGTGATCAACGGCGGCGCGCACGCCGACAACAACCTGGACATCCAGGAATTCATGATCATCCCGGTCGGCGCTCCATCCTTCAAGGAAGCGGTGCGCTACGGCGCCGAAGTGTTCCACACCCTGAAGAAGATCCTGCACAAGAAGGGCATGAACACCGCCGTGGGCGACGAAGGCGGCTTCGCTCCTTCGCTGGCTTCGCACGAAGACGCGATCAAGCTGATCATGCAGGCAATCGAGGAAGCCGGCTACGAGCCAGGCACCCAGATCGCCATTGGCCTGGACTGCGCCGCCTCCGAGTTCTACAAGGACGGCAAGTACCACCTGGAAGGCGAAGGCATGGTCCTGTCGGCTGAGGAATTCACCAACCTGCTGGCCACCTGGTGCGACAAGTACCCGATCATCTCGATCGAAGACGCGATGCACGAAGGCGACTGGGCCGGCTGGGCGCATCTGACCCAGGTCCTGGGCAAGAAAGTGCAGCTGGTCGGCGACGACCTGTTCGTCACCAACACCAAGATCCTGAAAGAAGGCATCCAGAAGGATATCGCCAACTCGATCCTGATCAAGATCAACCAGATCGGCACCCTGACCGAAACCTTCGCAGCGATCGAAATGGCCAAGCGCGCCGGCTACACCGCCGTGATCTCGCACCGTTCCGGCGAAACCGAGGATTCGACCATCGCCGATATCGCCGTGGGCACCAACGCGCTGCAGATCAAGACCGGTTCCATGTCCCGTTCGGACCGCATGGCCAAGTACAACCAGCTGCTGCGCATCGAAGAAGACCTGGGCGATATCGCTTCCTACCCTGGCCGCGATGCGTTCTATAATCTGAAGTAATTAAGTACCCACCGGCCGGGTCTCCCGGCCGGTTCCGTTTTGAGCCAATGCGCCTGATTACCCTCGTTCTTGCCCTGCTGCTGATGCTGATCCAATACCCGCTCTGGTTCGGGAAGGGCGGCTGGCGGCGCGTGGGAGAGCTGGAAAAAGAAGTCGCGGCTGCGCAGGAAAAGAATGAAGGCCTGCGCCAGCGCAACGCCAAGCTGGCTTCCGAGGTGAACGACCTGAAAGACGGCACCGGCGCCGTCGAAGAGCGGGCGCGCTTCGAGCTCAGTATGATCAAGCAGAACGAAATCTACGTGCAGATCCTCGGCAAAGACCAGGCCAAGCCGCGATAATTGTCGGGCTCGTGTCCGATTGCCAGACCTGACCCCGACTTTCTGTTGCTTACTTCTTCGCTTTGGCGATCCACTCGTTGACGCGCGTCTCCAGAATAGGCAGCGGCAAGGTGCCGTCTCCCAGCACCACGGCGTGGAAGGCCGGGTAGCTGAATTTTGCGCCCAGTTCACGCTGGGCCCTGTCGCGCAATTCCAGGATCTTCATCGCACCAATCTTGTAGCTCAGAGCCTGCGCAGGCCAGACCATATAGCGCTCAACCTGGTTCTTGGCTCGTTCTTCCGGGACGCCCAGCGTTTCGACCATATAGGCGATAGCCTTCTCCCGGGGCCAACCCATCGAGTGCATGCCGGTATCGACCACCAGACGCACAGCGCGTAGCAATTCCGCATTCAGGTGGCCGTAGTGCCAGACCGGGTCTTCGTATAAGCCGAAGTTTTTGCCCAGCGTCTCGGCGTACAGCGCCCAGCCTTCGGTGTAGGCTGCGTTGTTCTGGTTTTCAGTGCTGAACTTGCGGAAATCGGGCAGCGGCATTTCCTTCAACAGCGCTGCGTGGAAGTGGTGGCCGGGCACACCCTCATGCAGCAGCAGGCTGGCCATGCCGGTGCGGTTGTAGTCCTTCGGATCGTTCACAACGGCCCAGAATACGCCGGGGTGGGAACCGTCGGCCGCCGGCGGCGTGTAATGGTCGGACGCGGTGGCACGCGTCAGAGCAGGTTCCAGGTCGACCACCAATTTGGATTTCGGCACGAGGCTGAAATAGGCGGGCAGCCTGGCCTGTACCAAATCGTAGATCTCGCGGTACTCGTCCAGCACTTCCGCTTCCGTGGCGAAGGGCGTGAAGCGCTTCTGGCCGCGCATCCATTGCGTGAAACTCTGCGTAGATCCGGCGAAATCCAATTTGAGCCTCAGGCTTAGCATCGTGGCGCTGATACGGGCGACTTCCTTCAATCCCAGGTCGTGGATCTCTTGCGGCCCCAGCGGCAGGTTGGTGCTGTCATGGATGCGAGCCTGGTACCATGCCCCGCCGTTCGGCAGGGAGTTCCAGCCGGTGCTCTTGCGGCTGGCGGGCAGGTATTCCGATTCCAGGAAGCGCACCAGGCGTTCCAGCGCCGGATCGAGTTGCTCCACCGCTGTACGGTAGTCGCGCGCCAGACGCGCCTTGTCCGCGGCGCTGAACGATGCGGGCATGCGCGCAATCGGCGAGTAATACACGCTGGATTCCGCGCTCTTGCTGCGCAGCGCTGCCATCTGCGGCAGCATCGCTTGCGTGATGGCCTTGGGGTGGACGACACCCTTCTTGATGCCTTCGCGCATATTGGCGATGGCCTGGTCGATCCAGGGCGCCAACTGGCGCACCCGACTCAGGTAGTCTTGGTATTGCTTGACGGTGCCCAGCGGCTGGGAGCCGGTGCCGCTGGCGTAATTGGCCAGGGTGCTCGGAATATTGTCGAAATGGTTCAGCGGCAGCAGGTGTTCGGGGAAGGGGGCCAATGCCAATGCCGCATCCAGCTCATAGGCCAGCAGGTCGAGCGTCATCTTGTCCTGGTCCGCCAGCTGGGTGCGCGGGATCGTTGCGAGGCGGGCCTGCATCTGGCGGTAGGCTGCGAACTGCTTGGCGCGCACGTCGGGGGCGATGGCCATGCCGATCTGGTCGTTGTAGCGGCTGTCGCCGTTGGCAGTCGCGAACAGCAGCGGGTCGAAGCTGGCGCGGGCGATGTGGAAGTCGTTTGCCAACTGGGCCAGTTGGCGACTGGCCTGGCTTGCCTCTTGTTTGACGGCCGGCGCCGCCAGTGCAGCGTCGAGGGCGAGTGGACTGGCCAGCAGGCTGGCTATAAGGACGGCGGCGGAAAGACGGGAAGACTGCATCAGGGATCCTGGACAAAAGGGAAGCCGCAAGCATACTCCAAAATCTTCCCTCCTTAACGTCTTGCGAATGAGAATTATTCGCATTAGAATGGCGTTCCCGTGCCAGCCGAGAGCCAGCGTTTGACCGACTCTCTACTGGAAGATCATGACTGCATCCGTATTGCGGCCGCAGCGCCTGGCGCTGTTGCTGGCTGCCGCCCTGGGCGCGAACGCCCATGCCCAAGAAACCACCCGCCTGGGCGAAATCCTCGTTACGGCCAAGCCTGAGGAAAACAAGACGATTACTGCGCGCGAGCTCGAGCGGCGCGGCGTGACCGATATGGCGCAAATGGCCCGCTACGAAACGCTGGTCACCGTACCGGCGGCGCTGAGCGGCGGCGCCAATATCTGGGATGGCGCGGGCAATACGGGCTTCAACATCCGTGGTGTGGAAGGCAACCGCATCGGCCTCGATCTGGACGGCATTGCGCTGCCCGATGCGGCGCCGCGTCCGGACAATTCGACGCTGAACAGCTTCGGCGTCGGGCGCGACTATTTCGACCCCGAAACCTTCCGCGAAGTGCGCATCGGCGCAGGTAGCACCGCAGCCGACGGCGGCAGCGCAGGCCTGGGCGGCAAGGTATCTTTTGTGACCAAGTCGCCATCCGACTTCGTGAGCGCGGAAAAACCCGTCTATGCCGAGTACAAATTTGGCTACCACGGCGCCAACGACGCGCGCATGCATGCCCTGACCGGCGCCGTGCAGTCAGGCTCGTTGCAGGCATTGGCGGTGGCGGTACGTCGCAACGGCGAACAGTCCCAGAGTGAAGGCAGCGTGGCGCCCAATCCGGATGACTGGCGCTCCGATGCGCTGCTGGCCAAGCTGGCGTGGCGCCTGGCGCCGGGCCAGAAGCTCGGCTTCACCTTCGACGGCTTTCGCGCCGGGCATGACCGCAAATTCGACAACAAGCTGAACGCCATGTACCCCCAAGGCGCAGCGCAGGCTTCGAATACGCACCGCAACCGGGCCAGCCTGGAACATGAATACACTTCCGGCACCTGGCTGGTCGAGAGCAGGGCTTATGTGCAGAATTCGCGCGTGGAAGACCATACCGATGCAGCCTATGTGGCCGGTCCCCAGCGCTATGCGCGCAGCATCGACACGGGCTACTTTAACAAGAGCAAAGGCCTGGCCAGCAGCGCGACGCGCCAGTTCGGCGCCGACAGCATGTCATTCGGCGCGATGGTGGAAGACCAGGCGTCGCGCCGCCCCTGGAGGGAAGACCGCACGGTGTTGGCAAGCGGCGCGCACCAGGTCACCAACAAGAACCGCATGGCCGACATGGATACCTTGAAACTGTCGGCCTTCGTGCGCGGCGAGTATGTGTTCCCGCTGGCGGGCCTGCGCGCCACCGTGTCCCCAGGGCTGCGCGCCGAGTACCGCAAGCTGGAGCCGAAAAACCTGCAGAACTACGTGATCGCGGTACCGGCCGCAGCCAAGGAATTGAAGGACGACAGCGACAGCTTCCTGTCCCCGAGCCTTGGCCTGACGGTGGCCGTGACGCCGCAGGTCGACGTGTACGGCAAGTACACGCACGGCTACCGCATGCCGACCGCCGCCGAGCGCACCGGCACATACGATTCGTTCAGTTACACGGGAGCCGGCAACGGTTACGCGACGCTGGGCAACGCGAACCTGGGCAAAGAGAGCAGCAACACCTTTGAACTGGGCTTGCGCGGGCAGGCGGCAAGCTGGCTGACGGTGAGCGCCTCCACTTTCTACAACCGCTACAAGGATTTCATCGAGTACGTGGCGCAGCCGGCCGACCCGGTCAACTTCCCGACCGTGACGTTCGGCCTGTTCCGGCCTGAGAACATCGGAAATGCGCGCAGCTGGGGTGGCGAGTTTTCCGCGCTGGCGCAGATGGGGCAGGGCTTCAGCGCCGCGCTGTCGGCAGGCGCTTCGCGCGGCACGCTGGAAAACAAGCGCACCGGCCAGAAAGGCGGCATGAACTCCATCCAGCCGTACAAGGCCACGGCCAGCCTGGCCTGGGACGACCCGCAAAAGCGCGGCGGAGCATCGCTGACCGCCGTCCACATGCGCGGCAAACAGGCGCAGGCCGATGTGACCGCTGCGCCGGCGCAGGCGCCGGCGGGTGCGTATTTCGCGGTGCCGGCGGCGACCGTGGTTGACCTGGCGGGCTACTGGAATATCGGCAGGAACGCGGTGCTGAATGCCGGCATCTATAACGTGGGCGACAAGAAGTACTGGGATTACGCCGCCGCGCGCAGCTTGGCCGCAGGTAGCACCGCCGCCGCGCGGGCCGAGATCGAGCGCCAGGCGCGCCCGGGCCGCCATGTCGCGCTCAACTTCAAACTGATGTACTGATAAGGAGAATACGATGAAAAAGACTTACGCCTTCCTGCTGCTTGGCGGTGCCATCGCCTTGGCTGCCGGCGCCGCGGGCGCAGCCGCGCTGAACGAACGCTGGGATGCACTGCGCGCCGAACAGCCAAAACTGCAGATCCGCGACGCCGCCCGCACGCTCGGCACATCCGAAGCCGAGCTGCTGGCGACCGGGATCGGCAAGACCGTGATCCGCCTGTCCGATGCGGAACACGCGGTGAACGACATCATGATCCGTGCGCTGGACCTGGGCACCGTCATGGCCCTGACCCGCAATGAGAACGGCGTATTGGAACGCACCGGCGTGGCAAGCCGGGCCAAGCCGGAATCCTTCAGCGACAAGGAACGCTACCGTGCCGTGGGCGGAGGCTATCTCGGCGGCGAGATCGACCTGCGCTTCCACTTCGCCAACTGGAAGCATGCCTTCGCGGTCGTGCAGCCGGGCCGCGACGGCGCGACCAGCCGCAGCCTGCAGTTCTTCGACGCGCAGGGCAATGCCGCGCACAAGGTCTATGTGAAGAGCGAGGCTGGCGTGGCGGTGTTCGACAAGATCGTGGCAGAATTCAAACATCCGCAGCAAAGCGGCGCGCTAAAGATTGTCGCCGCCGAGCCGAAGGCGCTTGAACTGGCGGACAGCGCCGTGGACGTGAAGGAATTCCAGCTGGCGTGGAAAGAGATGACCGATGTGCACCAGTTCAACCGGATTGTCGGCGAGTTCAAACTGAGCCGCGAACAAGCGATGCGCCTGGCTCCCGAGGGCGCGGTGCAGAAAATCGGACCGCAAGCGATGCGCAAGCTGCTGGAAGAATCGGCGAAGCAGCAGATGCCGATCATGGCCTTCCTGGGAAATGGCGCGGTGACGCAGATTTTCAGCGGCAAGATCAGCAAGACTGCTGCCAGCGGCGAGTGGTACAACGTGCTCGATCCGGAATTCAACCTGCACATCCGCGAAACCACGCTGAAGAGCGGCTATGTGGTGCAGCGCGCCGGCGTCACGTCGGTGGAATTCTTCGATAAGGACGGCGAGCTGGTCGTGACCTTCTTTGGCGTGCGGGAAAGGGCAAAGCCGCAGACGCAGGCGTGGGTTGACTTGACGCGCAGCCTGTAAGAACGGCCGGGTCCGTGGCAACCTTGGGGTCAGGCTCTTGGCTTGCCACGCGTGGCAACCCAAGAGCCTGACCCCAAGGTTGCCACGGACTCGGCTGGATCAGTGCTTGGCTTCGGTACCGTGCATCAGGGCTTCGGCCGGTGCGTCGGTGACGAACAGCTGCGCGCAGTCGACCGCGTCGTATTCATAGTGCTTGCCGCAGAAGTCGCAGTTGATGCCCAGCTTGCCTTGCTCGGACAGCGCGTCTTCCACTTCCTGCTGGCCCAGCATCTTCAGCATATTGCCCACCTTCTCGCGCGTGCAGGAGCAGTGGAAGTGCGGGTGCAGCGGCTCGAAGACGCGCAGGGTCTCTTCCCAGAACAGGCGCTTTTGCAGTTCGTCGATGCCGTGTTCCAGCATCTCCGCTTCCTTCAGCGTGTCGCCCAGCATGACCACGCGGTTCCAGGTTTCCTGCGAGTGTTCGATGGCGTGCGCCGTGGTTTCGGCCTTGCCGCCATGCAGGGGCAGCTTTTGCAGCAGCAGGCCGCGCGAGACCTTGTCGTCCGCCGCCAGCCACAGTTTGGTGTCCAGCTGTTCGGAGCGCAGCATATAGTGCTCGATCACGGTCGCCACGTCGTCGCCGTCCAGCGGTACGATGCCCTGGTATGGCTGCTGGCCCGGCACTTTTTCGGCTGGATCCAGGGTGATCACGAAACGGCCGTGGCCTTGGGCGTTGACCAGCGCCTGCAGGCCGGCGTCTTCCGCGATCGCGAACTCGGCATTCAATTTGGCGGTGGCGCGCATGCGCAGGTCGGAATCGCATTCCACCACCAGCAGGCGCACCGGGCCGTCGCCATGCAGCTGCATGATCAGCGAGCCGTTGAATTTGAGGTTGGCTGACAGCAGCGCCGCCGCCGACACCATCTGGCCCAGCAGGCGCTTGACAGCGACCGGGTAGTGGTGGCGGGCCACGATCTCGCGCCAGGTGGCGGAGATGTCGACCAGCTCACCGCGCACGGCGGCGTCTTCGAAAACAAACTTCTGCAGGGTATCCGGGGTGTTCGTCATTGCTTATCCAATCTTTTTCAGTTGCGACTTGAACAGCTGGCCACGTTTGACATAGCTGTCGGCGCTGCCTTGCAGGCGCGCCACGTCTTCCGCTGTCAGCTGGCGCACCACCTTGGCGGGCACGCCGACGATCAGCGAGTTGTCGGGAAACTCCTTGCCCTCGGTGACCAGGGCGCCGGCGCCGACCAGGCAGCCCTTGCCGATCCTGGCGCCGTTCAGCACCACGGCCTGGATGCCGACCAGCGAACCGTCGCCGATGGTGCAGCCATGCAGCATGGCCTGGTGGCCGATGGTCACGTCCTTGCCCACCGTGAGCGGGAAGCCCATATCGGTGTGCATCACCGTACCTTCCTGCACATTACTGTTTTCACCAATTGTGATGCGCTCATTATCGCCGCGGATGGTTGCGCCAAACCAGACGGAGCTGTTTGCCTGCAAGGTCACCTTGCCGATCAAGGTGGCATTCTCCGCCACGAAAGCGGAAGCATCAATCTCTGGCGCGTGTTCGCCAAGCTGGTAAATTGTCATGGACGGTCCGGTAGGAGGGAAGGGAAGTGGCGCTATTGTACGCCAAGCAGGTTTTAGCACGGTCGTGCTATTATCGTGGTTCACCCATTTTTAGGCAGGCATCATGATTCCATCCCGTTCCGATTTTATCGATGTGCGCGGCATGCGCACCCACGTACTGCATTGGGGCCGCGAAGGCGCGCCCAAGATCTTCATGGTGCACGGCTGGATGGATGTGGGCGCCAGCTTCCAGTTCGTGGTCGATTGCCTGAAAGGGGACTGGCATGTGATTGCGCCGGACTGGCGCGGTTTCGGCCAGACCGAGCGCAATGGCACGGATACTTACTGGTTCGCCGACTATGTGGCCGACCTGGATGCGATCCTGCGCCATTACCAGCCAGAGGGCGCGATCAACCTGCTGGGCCACAGCATGGGCGGCAACGTGGTCAGCCTGTATGCCGGCATCCGTCCGGAGCGCATCCGCCGCCTGGTCAACCTGGAAGGCTTCGGCCTGAAAGCGACCGTGCCGGAGCAGGCGCCTTCGCGCTACCGCAAGTGGCTCGACGAATTGCTGGTGGCGCCAGAAATGCGCACCTACGACAGCCAGGCCGCCGTCGCGGCCCGTCTGCAGAAGACCAATCCGCGCCTGTCCGATGAACGCGCCGCCTTCCTGGCCAGCCATTGGTCGGCGCGCAATGCGCAGGGACAGTGGGAAATCCTGGGCGACCCGGTGCATAAGCGTCCCGGCCCGTCGCTGTACCGGGTGGAGGAAGTCCTGGCGTGCTGGAAGAAGATTACGGCGCCGGTGCTGTGGGTCGAGGCCGAGGATACCAATATGTGGCTGTGGATGGGCCCCAAGGACGAGGCGCGCGCGGAAATCGACCGCCGCCTGGCGCATCTGGCGCAGGTTACGCCGAAGATGATGCCGGACGCCGGCCATATGCTGCACCACGACCAGCCGGAACTGCTGGCCGAAATGCTGGAGGAATTCCTCGCTTGAGCTTTCAGCGTACAATGAATGCTTCGCAATATTGCAAAGCGTATGCTGAACGTAGACCTCCATTGCCATTCGAACGTGTCCGACGGGGTGCTGCCGCCTGCGGCGGTGGCCGAGCATGCCCATAAGGCGGGCGTCAATGTCTGGGCCCTGACCGACCATGATGAAGTGGGCGGCGTCGCCACGGCGCGCGCCGCGGCGCAGCTGTATGGCATGCGCTTCGTGTCGGGGGTGGAAATTTCCATCACCTGGGCCGGCGAGACGGTGCATATCGTCGGCCTGCAGCTGGACGAAAATAATGCCACCCTGCTCAAAGGCCTGGAGGATACCCGTTCCGGCCGCGATAACCGGGGCCGCGAAATTGGCCGCCAGCTGGAGCTGGCCGGCATTCCCGGCGCCTACGAGGGCGCGCTGCATTATGTCGACAATCCATCGCTGATGTCCCGTACCCACTTCGCACGCTTCCTGGTGGAGCAGGGGATTTGTTCCTCGGTGCCGGAAGTGTTCCGCAAATATCTTTCGCCAGGCAAGCCGGGCTTCGTCGAGCACCGCTGGGCGAGCTTGCAGGATGCGGTCGGCTGGATTCTGGGCGCGGGCGGGATCGCGGTGATCGCGCATCCGGGGCGCTACAAATTCACGCCGCTGCAGGAGGGTGTGCTGTTCGACGAATTCAAGCAGCTGGGCGGCACGGCAATCGAGGTCGTGACCGGCTCGCATACGCCGGACCAGTATCCGAAATATGCGAACCTGGCGAACAGCTATGGCTTCCTGGCGTCGCGCGGGACCGACTTCCATGCGCCGGGCGAGGCGCGCGTCGACTTCCGCCTACTGCCGCCGCTGCCGGGCAATGTGACGCCGGTCTGGCACGACTGGTTCTGACGCGGGGCTTGTAATTCCCTACTGCCGACCATAGATTATCATTCGGTAAAGTTGTCCGGAGCTTGTTCTATGAAACGCATCATCCTCTTTATCGCCACCAACCTGGCCGTGGTGGTGGTGCTCTCGATCGTGCTGTCCCTGCTCGGGATAGGCCGTCCCGGCTCGGGAATGAGCATGGGCGGCTTGCTGGCGTTTTCCTTGGTGGTGGGTTTCACCGGCGCCATTATTTCGCTGCTGATGTCCAAGCAGATGGCCAAGTGGTCGACCGGCGCGCGCGTGATCGACCATCCGCAGAATTCCCATGAGCAGTGGCTGCTTGGCACCGTGCATGCGTTGGCCGACAGGGCTGGCATCGGCCGTCCGGAAGTGGCGATTTATGATGGCGCCCCCAACGCCTTCGCCACCGGCGCATTCAAGAACGACGCCTTGGTTGCCGTGTCCACCGGCCTGCTGCAATCGATGAACCGGGAGGAAGTGGAGGCCGTGCTGGGACATGAAGTGGCCCACATCGCCAATGGCGACATGGTGACGCTGACCTTGATCCAGGGCGTCGTGAACACCTTTGTCGTGTTCCTGTCACGCATCGTCGGTAGCATCGTCGACAGCGTCCTGAACGGCCAGAACGACGACGAGCGTGCCTCATACCGCGGCCCAGGCATCGGTTATACCGTGACGGTGATCGTTTGCGAACTGGTGTTCGGCCTGCTGGCCTCCATGATCGTGGCCTGGTTCTCGCGCCAGCGCGAATTCCGGGCCGATGCCGGCTCGGCGCGCCTGCTGGGCTCCACCGTGCCCATGCAGCAGGCACTGGCGCGTCTGGGCGGCATCCAGCCCGGACAGTTACCGCAGGACATGGCCGCATCCGGGATCACATCGCCCAGCGGCTGGGGCGAGCTGTTCTCCAGCCATCCTCCGATCGAAGAACGTATCGCAGCCCTGCAACGGCTGCGCCAACAAGCTGAAACATGACCCAATTCTTCCAGGTACACCCTGATAACCCGCAGCTTCGCCTGATCAAGCAGGCGGCGCAAATCATCCAGGGCGGCGGCATCGTCGCGCTGCCGACCGATTCCTGCTACGCGCTGGTGTGCCAGCTGGATGACAAGGCCGCGGTCGACAAGCTGCGCCGCATCCGCGGCATCGACGAGCGGCACCACCTGACCCTGTTATGCCGCGACCTGAGCGAAATCGCCGTCTATGCCCGCGTCGACAACAAGCAGTTCCGCCTGTTGAAAGCGGCGACGCCTGGCCCCTACACCTTCATCCTGGAGGCGACGCGCGAAGTGCCGCGCCGCCTGTCCCACCCGTCACGCAAGACCATCGGCTTGCGCGTGCCGCAAAATCCGATCACCGAATTGCTGATGGCTGAACTGGGGCAGCCGCTGCTGGGGACTACCCTGATTTTGCCGGGCGACGACGAGCCGCTGACCGACCCCGAGATTGTGCTGGAGCGCCTGTGCAAGCAGGTCGACCTGGTGATCGACGGCGGCGCCTGCAGCCTGGAGCCCACCACGGTGGTGGACCTGACCGGCGACGAGCCGGAACTGGTGCGCACCGGACGCGGCGACCCCGCTGCCCTCGGCCTTTGAGACCCATGGGCATCCTCCACCCGCCGTGTAGGCGGGCATGCCGATGCCCTCTGATAAAATCCCAGTTATGAATACCGACCAGATAATCCAGGCAATCGCGGTCTACGCAATTCCCGTCCTGTTTGCTATTTCCCTGCATGAAGCTGCCCACGGTTACGTGGCGCGCTATTTTGGCGACAATACCGCCGAACAAATGGGCCGACTGACCCCCAACCCGATCAAGCATATCGATCTGTTTGGCACGATCATCCTGCCGATCGTCCTGCTATTTACTGCGCATATGGCATTCGGCTATGCCAAGCCGGTGCCGGTGGATTTCGGCCGCCTGCGCAATCCGAAAAAGCAAATGGGTTTTGTCGCCGCGGCGGGACCGGCTGCCAACTTTGTCATGGGGATCGCTTGGGTCCTATTGCATGTGCTGCTGGTTGCTGCCGGTGTTACGGAACCGTTCCTTCTTGGGATGTGTCAGGCCGGATTGTGGGTGAACGCGATCATGTGCGGCTTCAACCTGCTTCCGATCCCGCCATTGGATGGTGGCCGCATCGTGACGGCCATGTTGCCGCGCGACCTGGCGATCAAATTCGCCAGCATTGAGCGCCTTGGCCCCTTCATTTTTATCGGCATCATCCTGTTGCTGAATACGGGGCCATTCCGGGTTCTACTGGGCGCACTTGTACTGTTTGTGAAGAGCCTGATCCTTCTGCCGTTTAGCGCGCTCCCAAGTTACTATGTACCCTGACCGCGTCGTCTCCGGCATGCGCCCGACGGGCAGTATGCATCTGGGCCACTACCACGGCGCCCTGAAGAACTGGATCCGGATGCAGTCCGAGCAGCCTTGCCTGTTCTTCGTGGCCGACTGGCACGCCCTGACCACGCATTACGACGACCCGTCCATCATTGAGCAGTCCACCTGGGACATGCTGGTGGACTGGCTGGCGGCCGGCATCGACCCGACCCAGGCGACGCTGTTCATCCAGTCGAAAGTCCCGGAGCACGCCGAGCTGCACCTGCTGCTGTCGATGGCCACCCCGCTGGGCTGGCTGGAGCGCGTGCCGACCTACAAGGACCAGATCGACAACCTGGCCAACAAGGACTTGCAGACCTACGGCTTCCTCGGCTACCCGCTGCTGCAGGCGGCCGATGTGCTGATCTACCGCGCCAGCGAAGTGCCGGTGGGCGACGACCAGGTGCCGCACGTGGAAATGATGCGCGAGATCGCGCGCCGCTTTAACTACCTGTACGGCAAAGAAAAGGGCTTCGAGGAAAAGGCGCAGGACGCGGTCAAGAAGCTGGGCAGCAAACGCGCCAAGCTGTACCACGAACTGCGCACGGCCTACCAGCAGGAAGGCGACGACGCCGCGCTGGAGCAGGCCAAGGCCATGCTGGACGATGCGCAGAACCTGTCGATGATCGACCGCGAGCGCCTGTTCGGTTACCTGGAAGGGGCGCGCAAGCTGATCCTGGTGGAGCCGCAGGCCCGGCTGACCGAGGCGTCGCGCCTGCCGGGCCTGGACGGCCGCAAGATGTCCAAGAGCTACGGCAACGCGATTGCCCTGCGCGAGGACAAGGAATCGGTCACGAAAAAGATTCGCACCATGCCGACCGACCCGGCCCGCGTGCGCCGCACCGATGCCGGCGAGCCGGAGCGCTGCCCGGTCTGGCAATTCCACGTGGTGTATTCGGACCCGCCGACCCAGGAATGGGTGCAGCAGGGCTGTAAATCGGCGGGTATCGGTTGTCTCGAATGCAAGCAGCCGGTGATCGACGCCATCCTGAAAGAACAGGAACCGATGCATGAGCGTGCCCAGCCCTACCTGGACGATCCTTCCTTGGTGCGTGCTATTGTGGCGGACGGAAATGAAGCGGCGCGCAAGCAGGCGCAGGAAACCATGCGCGATGTGCGCGAAGCAATGGGATTGAGTTATGGCTGATGTGTTGACGCCGCCTTCGCCCTGGGTGGAGCGCTGTGCGCCGCTGGTGCCGGGCGGTGAAGTGCTGGACCTGGCTTGCGGCAGCGGCCGCCATGCGCGCCATTTGGCCGCGCTGGGCCATGCCGTGATCGCGGTCGACCGCGACCCCGAGGCGCTGGCCGCGGCAGCCGGTCCCGGCATCGTGACCAGCCAGATCGACCTGGAGGAGGAGGGCGCCTGCTGGCCGTTCGGCCCGGCGCGCTTTGCCGCCGTGATCGTGACCAACTACCTGCACCGTCCGCTGCTGGCCGACATGCTGGGCAGCCTGGCGCCGAACGGCATGCTGATTTACGAAACCTTCGCCGACGGCAATGCCGCTTTCGGCAAGCCATCCAACCCGGACTTCT
Source organism: Pseudoduganella violaceinigra DSM 15887 (assembly GCF_000425385.1). Taxonomy (GTDB): domain Bacteria; phylum Pseudomonadota; class Gammaproteobacteria; order Burkholderiales; family Burkholderiaceae_D; genus Rugamonas; species Rugamonas violaceinigra. The sequence continues at coordinate 132,620 of NZ_KE384360.1, forward strand.
TGCTGCAGCCGGGCGAATTGCTGGAATTGGCTAGAATGCATGGCTTGCGTGTCATCGCGTTCGAGGATGGCGTCGTTAATACGCCGAAACCGGCCATGGTGCAAAGGATTTGCGCCGTGAAAGGGGAGTTTCCAAGGGAGGCGGCGCTGTTGCCGTCATTTTGAGCGACCAAAATGCACCACGGGTGCAGGGTATGCTCTACAATCGTCGTTTTAATTCTTATTGCAATTGGTTTCCTATGATTAAGGGTAGCATTGTAGCAATCGTAACCCCGATGCACGCCGACGGCACCCTGGACTATCCAGGCCTGAACGCGCTGATCGACTGGCATATTGCCGAAGGCACGGACGCCATCGTGATCGTCGGTACCACCGGTGAATCCGCCACTGTCAACGTGGCCGAGCACTGCGCACTGATCAAGGCAACCGTGGAACGTGTCGCGGGCCGCATCCCGGTGATCGCGGGTTCCGGCGGCAATTCCACCGTGGAAGCCATCGAACTGACCCGCTTTGCCAAGAGCGCCGGCGCCGACGCTTCGCTGCAAGTGGTTCCTTACTACAACCGTCCTACCCAGGAAGGCATGTACCAGCACTTCAAGGCGATCGCCGAAGCGGTGGAGATGCCGGTCATCCTGTACAACGTACCGGGCCGCACCGTTGCCGACATGAGCAACGACACCATCCTGCGCCTGGCCCAGATCAAGAACATCATCGGCGTCAAGGACGCGACCGGCAATATCGGCCGCGGCTACGACCTGCTGCGCCGCGCCCCGGCCGACTTCGCCGTCTACTCCGGCGACGATCCGACTGCGATTGCGCTGATGCTGGCCGGTGGTAAGGGCAATATCTCGGTGACCGCCAATGTGGCGCCGCGCCAGATGCACGAAATGTGCGAAGCCGCGATGGCAGGCGATGCCGCCAAGGCGACCGCCATCAACAACCAGCTGCTCCCACTGCACCAGAACCTGTTCATCGAACCGAATCCGGTCCCGGTCAAATGGGCGCTGGCGGAAATGGGCCGGATGCCGAAAGGTATCCGCCTGCCGCTGGTGCAGCTGGCAGAGCAGTATCACGAGACCGTCCGCGCTGCCCTGCGTGAATCCGGTGTGCTGAACTAATCTTCTTTTTCACATGACTATTCGCAAGATCGTTTCCCAGACCCCGCAGCGCGGGCTCGTCGTTGGTGCCCTGATGCTGAGCCTGACCGGTTGCGGCATGGTGCAGTCCGTCGTTGGCGATTCCAAGGTGGATTACAAATCGGCCAAGAAGGCCAGCACGCTGGACGTGCCGCCGGACCTGACCCAGCTGTCCAAGGACAACCGCTACTCGCTGCCAAGCAATGACCGTGGCGTGGCGACCGCCTCCGGCTACCAGGCCGCGCGCGGCACCACGCCGGGCGCAGCGCCAGCCAGCACCAATGAGGTGGCCACCACCGGCAACGGCGCCGTGCGCGTCGAACGCGCCGGCAACCAGCGTTGGCTGGTGGTGCAGCAAACCCCCGAGGCCCTGTGGCCGCAGCTGAAATCGTTCTGGGAAGAGTCGGGCTTCAACCTGGCCGTGGAGAATTCCACCGCCGGCGTGATGGAGACCGAATGGAATGAAAACCGCGCCAAGATCCCGCAGGACTTCATCCGCAACACCATCGGCAAGGTATTCGATGGCCTGTACTCGAGCGGCGAGCGCGACAAGTACCGCACCCGCCTGGAGCGCAACCCTGCCGGCGGCACCGAGATTTACATCAGCCACCGCGGCACGCAGGAAGTGGCGAGCGGCCCGCAAAACGAGTCCACCATGTGGACCAACCGCAATAGCGATCCGAACCTGGAGGCGATCTTCCTGGCCAAGCTGATGGCCAAGCTGGGTGGTTCGCCGGACGAGACGACGGCGCGCACCTCGGTCGACAATGCGGCGGTTCAGGCGCAGCACGCGACCCTGATGGGGGAGGGTGCCGGCCGCTTCATCAAGACCGACGAAGGCTTTGACCGCACCTGGCGCCGTGTCGGCCTGGCGCTCGATCGTGCCGGCTTCACCGTGGAAGACCGCGATCGCGTGCAGGGCGTGTACTACGTGCGCTTTGTGAACGACGCCACCGATACCCGCGGCTGGTTCAGCAGGCTGTTCAGCTCTTCGGACAAGGATAAGGAAGCCCAGCGCTACCGTATTTCGGTACGTTCCGATTCGGTCAACTCGACCCAGGTATCGGTGTGGACCAACAAGGACACGCCGGACGAAACGCCGGTGGGCGAAAAGATCTTGACGCTGCTGCACGAGCAGCTGAAATAAGGCGCAAGCCTGACGGAAAAGGCCGGCGCAAGCCGGCTTTTTTATTGGCCCGAAATGGGCGTGGCAAAAATAAACAGGGGACGCACCCTTTTAAAGGTGCGTCCCCTGTTACCTTTTCGGGGCAAAAAAAACCAGCCCGAAGGCTGGTCTCTTTTCCCTGCAAAGGAATTACTTAGCAGCGGAAGCAGCGGAGGCAGCAGCCGAAGCAGCCGAAGCAGCTGCGGAAGCAGCAGCAGCAGCGTCGGTAGCAGCGGAAGCAGCAGCGGAAGCGGCTTCAGCAGCTGGAGCAGCGGCTGGGGTGGCTTCTGGAGCTGGGGTTGCTGCAGCAGGAGCTGGAGCAGCTGCTTCTGGGGTAGCTACTGGAGCAGGAGCCGCTTCTTCTTTTTTGCAGGCGGTCAGAGCAACGGCCAGCAGGGAGGCGATCAGCAGGGATTTTTTCATTTGTTTTCCTTAATTAACTCAACAAAAATTAAACAATGTTGCGATGAATAATTACCGGTAATTATCGCTCGTACGGCGTTTCGTCGGCCTTTCCAACCTCGAAAAAGGTCGACCAGACACGGAAACACACCGGATATTATAGCGTTTTCTGCTGCGTCGCAATAGCAAAACGGATTGTTTTCGCAACTATTTTGCGAAAACGCAATATTTTTTTACCGCTCCGTATTGCCTGCAACTGCAGCGATCGCCGGCTTATCTCGAACCGCAGTATTTTACAGTTTTCCAGCTTATAAGCCAGTCGTTCCTGGTTTCAGGCCCGGCTGAGTTTCAGCCCAGATCGCGTCATAACGCTCCAGACTGGTTTGCGTTGACGCCGGCGCGTTGAAATCTGCTTCACCGCGGAAATGGTCGGAATGGAAGCGGCGCACGATATGCACGCCATCGGCCACGCAGAAGGAGTCGGTCAGGGTGTGGATGCTGCGGCTGGTCAGCCGGCATTCGATCTGGTGCGAATAATCCTCCAACAGCTTGAGGAAGCGCGGTTCATGGCGTTCCAGGTGGGCATTGCTGTGGGCCACCAGCTGCAGCCGGCCTCGATGCTGCAGGAAGTGGCGCAGCAGGGCGTCGGTCTTGCTGCTGCCCAGCTGCCACCAGGCGTAGTCGGGATCGAACAGCTGCAAGGTCAGGCGGGCCCGCGACATGCACTCTTCGAGCAAGGCCTGAAACTGGGTACGGCTGTCAAAAAGCTGCTTCTCCATCCTATCCTCCGCTTATTTGTTCAGTTCCAGCCAGCCATCGGTGTACCAGGCAAACAGCGCTTCCAGCACGTCCTTGGACGCCCCTGCCACGGCCGCGCCGTCCAGAGCGCGGGTATTGGCCAGGGTTTCCAGCGCCGTTTTGTCCGCCTTGTGCATGGCGAAGGATTCGCCGTTGATGAAGACATTTTTGCCGCGGTACAGCATTTGCGTCTTGCGCGAGAGGGTGACGCCTTTTTTCTGCGCGGTTTGCTGGAATTTGCTGGCCGTTAGCGGCTTTTCCACGGGCTGGAAGAAGACGTTGTGCTTCGGTTCGGACAGGTATTCGCCGAGGAAAATGGCGAAATCGTCTTCGGTAAAGCTGACCTTGTTCAATTCATCGGCCAGTTTCGACAGCATGGCCTTGGGAATTTCAGCGGGCTTGTTGGTCGGTTCCAGTTCCGGGTCGGCATAGCGGCCCGGCAGGTCGATCGAGTCGGCCATGAATTGCAGGAAAGCTTCGCCCAGTTCCTGGTAGGACGGCGAGCGGAAACCGATCGAATAGGTCTGGCAATCGCCGATCGCCTCGCCATCGTGGGCGTAATGCGGCGGCAGATAGAGCATGTCGCCCGGCTCGAGCACGAATTCCTCGCTGGCCTTGAACTTTTTCAGTATCTTCAGCGGCAGGCCTTCAATCAGCGTCAGGTCCTTCTGCGCGCTGATCTTCCAGCGGCGCTGGCCTTGTGCCTGCAGCAGGAAGACGTCGTAGGAGTCGAAATGCGGTCCCACGCCGCCGCCGTCGGTGGCAAAGCTCACCATCAGGTCGTCCAGGCGGGCATCGGGCAGGAAGCGGAACTGGCGCAGCAGCTCGTCGGCCTGGTCGTCCTGCAGGTTGACGCCCTGGACCAGCATGGTCCACGCGCGTTCGCTGCGCGCCGGCAGCGCCTTCAGCGGGCCGTGCTGCATGTCCCAGTTGCCGTCCTTTTTGGTGACCAGGCGGCTTTCCACATAGTCCTTGGTGGCGAGTTCGGCCAACTGCTCGAAAGGCAGCAGCGGCTGGAAGCCGGGGATGGCCTGGCGGATCAGCAGCGGCTTCTTGTGCCAGTAATCGCGCAGGAATTGTTCGGGCGTGATATCGCCGAGGAGAGTCAGTTTTTTCATGGGCCCGATTATAGCAAGCGGTATAATCCTCCCCAGCTTAGATATGAAAGGAAGCTCAATGAAGATCGCCAAGAATACCGTTGTGACGGTGGAGTACAAACTGTCCGACGCACAAAACAATCTGATCGAAGACGGCCGCCAGCCTATGGTCTACCTGCACGGTGGCTACGAGAACACCCTGCCGAAGATCGAAGAAGAACTGGACGGCAAGGACGTCGGCTATGCCAACACGATCCAGATTGAGCCGGAAGATGCCTTTGGTGATTACGATCCGAACCTGCTGAAAGTGGAAGAGCGCGCGCGCCTGCCGGAGCCGCTGGAAATCGGCATGCAGTTCGAAGGCCTGCCAGAGGGTGGCGAAGAAGACGACGCGATGATTTTCACCGTGACGGAAATCGCCGAAGACAAAGTGGTCCTGGACGGCAATCATCCGCTGGCCGGCATGGCCTTGCGCTTCGAACTGAAAGTGATGGACGTGCGCGCCGCGACCGAAGAAGAGATCGCGCATGAGCACGTGCACGGCGCCCATGGCCACCACCACGAAGAAGATGAAGAGGGCGATGGCGAAGAGGGCGACCACTTCCGCAGCCACCCAATCCACTAAGAATCACACCCCGCACCAATGTAATGCCGTTCAGGTAAGACTGGATGGCATTTCGATTTACGGATCGGTAGCCGCACCATCCGCCGCCAGCCTGCGTCGCTCGGCCTCGACGATGACTTTTAATTCTTGCTGGAAGCGTTTCCTGACAAAATTTGTCAGTTGAGAATTAAAGTTGACAATATATTCTCCAAATTTGACAAGAGTTGTCAGTCAGCCCGACGATCCGGGCAAAATGGACTGGCATGAGAATTGCTTGGGTGTTATGACGTGCAACGTTGCCGTACCTATCCCAGGAAGTTCCCATGAAAAGCCCGAAAAAGACACATAAGCAAGCCCAGACGGGCTTTACCCTGGTTGAATTGATGATCGTTGTCGCGATCATCGGCATTCTGGCAGCAATTTCGATCCCGGCCTATTCCGATTACACCGCCAAGGCCAAGGCCGTTGCCGGCCTGACTGCGATTGACTCCTTCAAGACTGCCGTCGGCCTGTGCGCCCAGGAAGCTGCGGGTGACCTGTCCAAGTGCAACTCCGCCAACCCCAACAGTGGCATCCCAAGCAGCTTCACTCCAACCAAGGAAGTCTCCGCCGTTTCGGTGGCGGATGCTGGGGTGATCACCATGACGTACGCCGCTGACCTGGCGGACGGTGTCTCCGGCAAACAAGTGGTATGGACGCCGGCCCTGCCCGCTGGCGGATCTGCCATGACCTGGAAGATCGATGCGTCCGCCGTAACCAGACTTTCCGTCCAGAGTGCAGTACAAAAGAACAGCGTTGGTATCTGACCGCGCTCAGCGTATGGCCAGGTCGAAAATTCGGCCCGGCCGTCATAGTCTGGCCTCCGAACTGTAAGTTCGCCTTTTGTTTTTGCCTTAGAGGCCGTTTCAAAATGGCCATGGCGTTGTTGCAGCTCCTTGCCGTGCAGGCGCCTTATTCGCTGGCGAGGGTAAACAGCGAGGCGCTGCCCGGAATGATGCGCAGCGCCGCCCAATCGGCTCCCAGGGCCAGGTGGCCCACGTTCTTGTGCCATTCAATCGCTGCCGGCGTCTTGTCCTTTTTCTGACTGTCCACCAGCAGCAGCTGGCCCGGATACTTGTCGGCCAGGGTGCGTACCAGGCGGCGCGTTTCGGTGAAGCCGTCCTTCTTCTGCGCCAGGCGGGCGAAAAAACCCTGTTCTACGTGGGCGCCGATGTCCCCGTCCATCAGCAGCACGATACCGGCCAGCTTCCGGCTTTTTGCCGTCAGGAAGGCGCGGTGCAGCCAGCCGCGGTTGGCCACCATGCGGTCTTCGTACTCGCTGTTGCGGCCCGCCTCGGACAGGTAATGGTTGTTCTTGGCCGGCACGTTGATGGTGACAAACAGAACGTTTTCGTGCTCCCAGTAGGCGTTTTCGGCGTAGTCGCGGAATTTGGCGATGCCGGACTGGCGCGCCAGCAGCATCTTGTTTTTGCCGAGGGACTCCGAATCGGCGAAGAACAGCTCGCGGATCCGGTTCAAGCGCTCGACGGCGTTCGATTTGCCGTTGGAGTTGCGGCATTCGGTCCAGTCGCTGCCGGCCGTCAGCAATACCAGCGGCTGCTCGGCGCTGTTCATCAGTTCGCGCCGGTCTGCGTACAGGCGGTCGCTGCAGGGCTCGCTACTGGTCTTGATGCCGGTGGCGATGATGAAGGCCGGCTCGGCGCTGCCCGCTTCCGCCAGCAGGCGGCGGAATTCGGCATCGCCGTCGCCTTTGCGGAAGCTGTGCCCGACCACTGCCACCTTGAATTCGCCCTTGCGCGGCGGCTTGTCGGCGCGCGCCTGGACCGCCGGCATGGCCAGCAGGGCGGCGGCCATCACTACCGGCAGCAGGCGCATCGCGTGATGCCGCCTCATGCCTGCGCCAGGCGCTTCAGCTGATACAGGCGGTCCAGCGCTTCGCGCGGGGTCATGGCATCCGGGTCGATGCCGTCCAGCGCCGCCAGCAGTTCCTCGGCGCGCGGATCAGCCGCCGGCAGCGCAAGGGGCGCCTCGTCGTCGTTGGCGTCGGCCACCGGCGCGGCGAACAGGTCCAGCTGCGGCGTCGCATCCAGGGCCTGCGCCTCCAGGCGCGCCAGGTGCTTGCGGGCCGCCTTGATGACGGGCTGCGGCACGCCGGCCAGCTGGGCCACCTGCAAGCCATAGCTTTGCGAGGCCGGGCCGTTCTGCACCGCGTGCAGGAAGACGATGGAATCCTTGTGTTCCACCGCCGACAGGTGCACGTTGGCGGCGGTCGGATGCGCTTCCGGCAGCTGCGTCAGCTCGAAGTAATGGGTCGCGAACAGGGTAAAGCTGCGGCTCGATTCGATCAGGTGGCGGGCGATGGCCCAGGCCAGCGCCAGGCCGTCGAAGGTCGAGGTGCCGCGGCCGATTTCATCCATCAGCACCAGCGAATGCTCGGTAGCGCCGTTCAGGATGGTGGCCGCTTCCGTCATCTCCACCATGAAGGTGGAACGGCCGCCGGCCAGGTCGTCGGTTGCGCCGATACGGGTGAAGACGCGGTCGATCGGACCGATGGTCGCGCTGGCGGCCGGCACGTAGCTGCCGATGTAGGCCAGCAGGGTGATCAGGGCCACCTGGCGCATGAAGGTCGATTTACCGCCCATGTTCGGGCCGGTGATCAGCAGCAGGCGGCGCTCGGCCATGAATTTGCAGTCGTTGGCGATGAAGCGCTCGATCTGGTTTTCCACCACCGGATGGCGCCCTTCCACGATATGGATGCAGGGCTCGGCCACCAGGGTCGGCGCGCACCAGTTGTTGCGCAGCGCATGTTCCGCCAGGGCGCACAGGGTGTCGACCTGGGCCAGCGCCTGGGCGATCGCCTGCAGCGGGCCGATGAACGGCGCCAGCGCGGCCAGCAGCTCGTCGTACAGCATTTTTTCGCGCGCCAGGGCGCGGTCCTGCGCCGACAGCGCCTTGTCTTCGAAGGCCTTCAGTTCCGGCGTGATGTAGCGCTCGCAGTTCTTCAGGGTCTGGCGGCGGCGGTAGTCTTCCGGCACCTTGTCGGCCTGGCCGTTGGTGACTTCGATATAGAAGCCGTGCACGCGGTTGTATTCGACGCGCAGGTTGGCGATGCCGGTGCGCTCGCGTTCGCGGGTCTCCAGGTCGACCAGGAACTGGCCGGCGTTTTCGGACAGGCCGCGCAGCTCATCGAGCTCGGCGTCGAAGCCGCGCGCGATCACGCCGCCGTCGCGCACCATGGTGGCCGGTTCCGGCATGATGGCGCGCACCAGCAGGCCGACGCATTCCCGCGGCTCGTTCAGGCCGTAATGCAGCTTGGCCAGCAGGCCCTCCGCATTGTCGTGGCCCAGCGCGCGCAGCATGGCGTGCTGCAGCTTGGGCAGCTGTTGCAGGCCGTCGCGCAGGGCGGACAGGTCGCGCGGACGGGCCGACAGCAGGGCCACGCGGGTGGTGATGCGTTCGATGTCCGGCACCTGCGCCAGGTGGTAGGCGAGCGAACCGGTGGTGTCGTGCTGCATCAGGGCGGCGATGGCGTCGTGGCGCGCACGTGCGACCGCCTGCTCGCGTTTCGCGTGGTGCAGCCAGTGCCGCAGCAGGCGCGAACCCATGGCCGTGCGGCAGTGGTCCAGCAGCGAGAACAGGGTCGGGGACTCCTGGCCGCGGATGGTCTCGGTCAGTTCCAGGTTGCGGCGCGTGGCGGCGTCCAGGCCGATGTATTCGTTCTCCGTTTCGCAGGACAGGCTCTTGACGTGCTGCAGACCGCGGCCCTGGGTCGACTGGGCATAGCGCAGCAGGGCGCCGGCGGCGCCGAACGCGGCGCCCAGGCCTTCCGCGCCGAAGCCGGTCAGGGTGGCGACGGCCAACTGGTCGAGCAGCGCCTTGTGGCCGTGCACCACGTCGAAGTGCCAGGCCGGCACGTTGTTCACGTGGCAGAAGCTGATGTCGTCGAACATATCGGCGTCGTCGCCGCGCAGGATTTCGGCCGGTGCAATGCGCTCCAGTTCCTGCTGCAGGCGCACGTTGACGGTGCGCTGGTCGCCGGAGAATTCCATCAGGCGCAGCGCGCCGGAAGCCAGCGACAGCCAGGCCAGGCCGCAGGTGACGTGCTTGCGGTTGCTGATCATCGTCATCGCCAGCAGCGGGCGCTCCGATTTTTCCGGCAGCAGGTCCGAATCGGTCAGGGTGCCTGGCGTGACGACACGCACCACCTTGCGTTCAACGGGACCCTTGGCCAGGGCCGGGTCGCCGATCTGTTCGGCGATGGCGCAGGACTCGCCCACCTTGACCAGCTTGGCCAGATAGCCGTCCAGCGAGTGGAAGGGCACGCCCGCCATCTTGATCGGCACGCCGTTCTGGCTGCCGCGCGCGGTCAGTGTAATGCCCAGCACGCGCGAGGCCTTCTCCGCGTCGTCGAAGAACAATTCGTAAAAGTCGCCCATGCGGTAGAACACCAGCATATTCGGATAATCGGCCTTGATGCGCAAATATTGCTGCATCATGGGTGTGACTTTTTCGGCCGGGCTGTTCTTCACGGCTTCTGGGTTGATTTCGGAGGGCAGGGTGGTCATGGAGTCAGTGTCGGTAATGCAACGCCATCTGGCGCGGAATCAAGCCCGCCATTTTACCCGTTTCGCAATGGTGCTACCATCCAAAGACGGGCGGCAGCGCGCCGCGGGAGCAGGCGATGAAAAGGATATCCTTCTTGACTGGCCCCATTCTCATGTTGGCCATGGCGCCGGCCTGTGCGCAAACGCCGGTCACGCCCTTCGGCACCCTGGACGTGACCTCGGAAAGCGTGCATGCCGGGCCGGTCGGCAGGCAAAGCCGGGTCAGCAGCAACAGTTCCGGTTTCGGCTTCAAGGGCAGCGAAAGCCTGGACGGGGGCTGGAAGGCATTCTTCCAGATCGAAGGCGGCATCAGCGTCGACACCGGCGCCGGCGGCGTCAACTCGCGCGATACCTTTCTCGGACTGGCCGGGCCGCTTGGCACCTTGCGCCTGGGCTTCATGACCGCGCCCATGCGCGCGCTTGGCGGCCGCCTGAACTACGTGCCCGGCGCCACCTCCATTGCCAACAATCTCGGCGTCATGACCACCTTGAACGGCCTGCACGCGGGCCTGAATGCGCGCCTGGCCAACTCCGTGCAATACACGCTGCCGGCACCGGAGGGCTGGACGCCGACCTTGCTCTGGTCGCCCGGCGAAGCGCGCCCGCAAGGCTTCAACGACCGCACCCTGGGCGCCGGCCTCAACTACGAGGTGGGGCCTTGGTTCGCCGGCTGGGCTTATGAAAACCGCCGGGCGCAGCAAAAGCTGGCCCTGGGCGACTCCAGCGACTGGGAGACCCGCCTGGTGTTGCGCTATGCCTTCGGGGCCTGGGGCGTCAACGCCGGCTGGGACCGGCTGGGCTCGCGCGGCCTGTTCGGCGCCGGCCACGGCGCGGTGCGGCGCGATGCCTGGACCGCCGGCGCGGTCTGGCGCCAGGGGCAGCACGATGTGATGCTGCACTGGAGCCGGGCGCGGGCGGTGCATTGCAGCGGCGCGGCCGATGGCAAGGGCCAGTGCGCCGCCGCCAACATCGGCGCCACCGGTGCGCACCAGGTGGCGTTGCTGTATCACTATGCCTTGAGCAAACGCAGCACGGTAGGCCTTTTCTATACGCGGATCCTGAACGATGGTCAGGCGCTGTACGACTTCGACGTCAATCCGGTCGTTCCGACCCTGGCGCAGCGCCATCCCGGCGCGGACCCCACGGGCGTAGGCTGGGGCCTGCGCCATTCGTTTTAAGCTGCATGAAGCTGCCCCTGCCACGCACGCTGCGTTTCCGGCTGGTCATGGCCAGCGTGCTGGTGGAACTGGTGCTGCTGGCGCTGTTGATCGCCAATTCGGTGCGCCTGATCGACAGGGCGGCGCGCGCCAGTGTGCAGGCCTCGCTGGACCAGGTGGTGCCGATGCTGAACGCCGCCATCGCGCCCTACTTGCTGGAACGCGATTACGCGGGCTTGCAGGACTTCCTGGGCGCCTTCGTCCAGGGCCAATCGCGTGAATTGAGCTATGCCAGCATCTCCGAGGCCGATGGCGTCGAAGTGGCGCGGGTGGGCCTGGAGCGCGGCGTGGCGCTGGCGCCGCCCAGCGAAAGCGTGGAGCAGGCGGTGGCGCAGGGCGAGTACCGCAGCGAACGGCCGGTGATGGTGGGCGGGCAGAAACTGGGCATGCTGCGCATCGGCCTGTCGACCCGGATCGCGGCGGAAACCCGGGCTGCCCTGGTGCGCCAGGGCAGCCTGATCGCCGGCTTGGAAATCCTCGCCAGCGTGCTGGTCTTGAGCTTGCTGGGCCTGTGGCTGACGCATCACCTGGAGCGGGCCGCCGCCGCCAGCCGCGCCATTGGCGACGGCGATTACACGCGCCGCCTGCCGGAGCAGGGCGGCGCCGAAGTGGCGGAGCTGGCGCGCGCCGTCAACCGCATGGGGCAGGAAGTCGAGCAGCGCGAACAGGCCCTGCACCGGCTGAACCTGGAACTGGAGGTGCGCATCGCCGAACGTACCCACGCCTTGCAGCAAAGCCTGCTCGAGCAGAGCACCATCTTGGACAATGCCATTGTCGGCATCCTGTTCCTGCGCAACCGCATCATCCTGCGCTGCAACCGGGGCTGGGCCGAAATGCTGGGCTACTCCATTCCGGAAATGGAGGGGAAAAGCACGCGCATGTACTACGTCTCCGACGAGGCCTATGAACAGCAGGGGATGCTGCTGTATCCCTCCATCATGGCCGGCCACACCACCTATGGCGAAGCGTCGTTCCGGCGCAAGGATGGCAGTACGGTCGAGTGCAGCTTCCAGGGCAAGGCGATCGATCCGGGCGATATGGACAAGGGCAGTATCTGGGTGCTGCAGGACATCACGGCGCGCAAGGCGGCCGAGCGCTCGCTGGAGCAGCGCAGCCGCGACCTGGAGGATTCGCTGGAACGTCTGCGCAGCACCCAGCTGCAGCTGGTGGAAGCGGAGAAGCAGGCGGCGCTTGGGCAATTGGTGGCCGGCATGGCGCACGAACTGAATACGCCGATCGGCAATATCCTGACGGCCGCTTCCGGCCTGTCGCACTTGCACGGGCAATTGGAGCAGTCAATGGAGAGCAGGGAATTGACGCGCAGCCGGCTGCTGCAGTCCAACCGGCAGGCGCATGACGTGTCGCAGCTGATCGAACGCAATGCGGAGCGCGCCGCGCAGTTGATCGAACGCTTCAAGCTGGTGGCGGCCGACCAGCGCGAAGAACAGCGCCGCGTGTTTGCCGCCGCACCGCAAGTCCGGGCCGTGCTGGAAGGCTTCGAGCACCGCCTGCAGCGGCGCGGCGTCGCCGTGCACGCCGAGCTGGCCCAGGAAATCATCCTCGACAACTATCCCGGCATGCTGGTGCAAGTGCTGGTGACCTTGCTGAACAATGTGCTGGACCATGCATTTGACGGCGTGCCGGAGCCGCAGCTGTGGGTGCGCTTGTGGTGCCCGGCGGCGGGGCGGGCCGAAGTGGCGGTGCGCGACAACGGCAGCGGCATTGCTGGCGCGGCGCTGGCGCGCGTGTTCGAGCCTTTCTACACCACGCGGCGCGGCGCCGGCCATGCCGGCCTGGGCTTGCACATCCTGCATAACCTGGTGACAGCGATGGGCGGCGAGGTGCGCATCGACAGCACGCCGGGCGGCGGCACCAGCGTCACCATCGGTTTGCCCTGCATCCTGCACTAGCCCGTTTCAGGGGCGGGATTCCGCTTGCAGTTTCTGCAGCTGGCGCGCGGCGCTGCGGACGAAGGAAAAGTCGGCGTCGCTGACTGCGGCGAAGCCGCGTACCGAAGCCTGGGCCAGCGCTTTGCGGCCTTCCTCGCTGCGGGAAATGCGCAGGATCGCCTGGCTGATGCGCGCCAGCTCGCCTTCGTCCATGTCGGCGCGGGCGATCCAGACCCCGTGCGGAATCGGCGGCGAGCGCCATAGGATGCGCAGTTCGTCGATCTTCACGCCGTATTTTTCGTTCAGCTGGTTGTCCGCCATGGCGCCGGCGTCGGCCTGGCGGTTGTAGACGGCGATGGCGGCATTGGGCTGCTTTTTCACGTGATCGACCTTGCCCAGGTCGGCCAGCCCGATGCCGTTGCGATGCAGTTCCAAGAGCGGCATCAGGTAGCCGGAGGTGGATTTGACGTCGGTAAAGGCAAAGCGCTTGCCGCGCAGGTCGGCGACACTGCGCAGCCCCGAGTCCTGGCGCGTGAAGATGATCGCGTGGTAGGAGTCGCCGTCGTCCTCCAGATAGCGCACGACGAGGCGGGCGCCGAAGTCGTCGTGGGCCGTGACATAGCCGAAGGCGCCGGTGCCGGCAATGTCGACCTGGCCGTCTTTCAGCAAACGCAGGGTGTCGTCGTAATCGCGGCCGGAAACCAGGCGCACTGGACGTCCCAATTCCTTTTCGAGCTCGCGCGCAAAGGGGCCGAAATTATTCAGCAGTTCGATCGCGGAGAGATTGGGATTGGCGGCCAGGCGCAGTGCCTTGTCCTGGCCGGAGGCATGGCCGCGGAACAGGGCGGCAGCCGCCAGCATGACGCCAAGTATAGTCCGTCGTTGCACCATGGCCTTCTCCGGCTCGCAGGAAAGACCATCATACTCCTGCGGGCGAACTTGCGGTCGTATCGAGGCAGGGGGCGACGTAATTGAGCCGGGTGCATGCCAGCGCATGCCGATCCGCGATTTTGCAGCCTTGTTGCGCCGATGCGATAGTTGTTGCGGCCGGCCGCCTCGGTCAACAAGAATGAGCGCAGCGCCGGGCGAGGGGCAGGCGTTGCTGGAATGAAATTGAATTCATCGCCTTCATTACGCCCGGCCTTGCCAACTCTGCTAGCATCGATTCAACACAGGGAGGCAGCATGCGCGCATGGTGGATGATCGGTGTGGCGGGGCTGGCGGTAGTGCCGCCGGCGATGGCGGACGATGGGCTGCCCAGCGTCTACGTCACGGCGCAGCGCCGCGCGGAGCCGCTGCAGGAGGTGCCGTTCAATGTCTCGGTGCTGCGCGGCGAAGCGCTCGATGTGCTGGCAGCCAGTGGGCGCGATTTGCGCTTCCTGGCCTCGCGCATGCCCAGCCTGCATGTCGAATCCGATTTCGGCCGCTCCTTCCCGCGCTTTTACCTGCGTGGTTTGGGCAATACCGACTTCGACCTGAACGCGGCGCAGCCAGTCAGCGTGGTGTACGACGACGTGGTGCAGGAAAGCCCGCTGCTCAAATCGTTCCCCGTGTTCGACTTGCAGCAGGTGGAAGTGCTGCGCGGTCCGCAGGGCAGCCTGTTCGGCCGCAATGCGCCGGCCGGGGTGGTGAAATTCGATTCGGCGCGCCCGGCATTCAAGCGTGAGGGCTATGTCAGCGCCGGCTATGGCAAGGACGAACTACGTAACCTCGACGGCGCCTTCAATACCCCGCTGAGCGACACGCTGGCGCTGCGCGTCTCCCTGCAAAGCCAGCACCGCGACAACCGCGTGTTCAACGACCGCCCCCAAGCGCCCACGTCGGAATTCGAGGGCTATCACGACAATGCGGCAAGGGTACAGCTGCTGTACCAGCCCAGTCCCGCTTTCAGCGCGCTGTTGAATGGGCATGGCCGGCGCATGGCAGGCCGCGCCACGCTGTTCCGCGCCAATATCCTGCAAAAGGGCAGCAATGCTCTGGTGCCGGGATTCGACTACGCCAGCCTGCCGACCGACGGTATGAACCACCAGTTCCTGAAGACCAACGGCGCCAGCCTGCGCCTGCGCTGGCAGTTCGACGGCCTGAGCCTGCATGCCATTTCGGCGTGGGAGAAGGCGCGCTTTTACAGTCGCGCCGATGTCGACGCCGGCTACGGCTCGCTGGCGCATCCGCCGATGGGGCCGGGCCGCATTCCTTTCCCTTCCGAGACGGCGGACGCCCTGCCCAGGCACAAGCAGCTGACGCAGGAGTTCCGGCTGGAGTCGGAACCGGCGCAGGTGTGGAGCTGGCTGGCCGGCGTGTATGGCTTCAGCGAAAAGATCAAGGTCGACAGCTTCAATTTCGACACCTTCAACGGCAACCGGCAGAACGGCTATGCCTGGCAGGAGCAGGACAGCCGCTCGCTGGCCGCGTTCGGCGCGTTGTCATGGCGCGCCCAGCCTGGCTTGCTGCTGCGGGCCGGCCTGCGCTACACCAAGGACCGCAAGGATTTCTTCGCCGCGCGGCCGCAGCCGACGCCGGGCGCCCAGCCGATTGCCGGGCTTGCCGCGGCGCCGCGCAGCAATGACCTCAGTTGGGACCTTGGCGCGACCCAGGCGCTGTCGGCCGACAGCCATCTCTTCGCGCGCGTGGCGACAGGCTACCGGGCGCCGTCGATCCAGGGCCGTATCCTGTTCGGCAACAGTATTTCGGTCGCGCGCGCCGAGCAGGCCTTGAGCTGGGAGGCCGGCTGGAAGAAGGATTTCGCCGAGCGCCGGGCGCGCCTTGGCATAGCGGTCTTTCGCTATACGGTGGAGGATATGCAGCTGACCGCCGGCAGCGGCACGGTCAACCAGAATCGCCTGGTCAATGCCGCCAAGGTGCGCGGGCAGGGTGTGGAAGTGGAATGGCTGGCGCGCCCCAACAGCACATGGACCGCCAGCCTGGGCGGCAGCTACAACGCGACCAGGATACGCGACGCCGGCCTGTTCGTCCTGCCCTGTGGCAACGGCTGCACCGTGCTCGATCCGCGCGGCACGGCGCCGAACAATGTTTTTGTCGACGGCAATCCGCTGCCGCGCTCACCGCGCTGGATCGCCAACGCCACGCTGCGCTTTAGCCAGCCCTGGCGCAATGGCGAGCTGTATGCCTACACCGACTGGGCCTACCGCGGCAGCTACAACTTCTTCCTGTATGAGGCGGCGGAGTACCAGGCGCGGCCCCTGCTGGACGGCGGCCTGCGCCTGGGCTACAAGGATGGGCGCGAGCGCTTTGAAGTGGCGGCCTTTGTGCGCAATATGACGAACCGGCTGGTGGCGGTGAACGCCATCGACTTCAACAACTTCACGGCGGTGGTCAACGAGCCGCGCACCTACGGCGTGCAGGCGAAATTCGCCTACTGATACTTGGAGGCCATGCGCAGCCACTGCGGGTCGTCGCGCATGCGCTTGACGATGGGCGCCACCTTGTCGTACAGGTCGTTGCGTCCCATCGGCACCAGGAAGCGCCGTTCCGTCGCGCGGCCGGGCAGGTCGACCAAGGTGAGGCTGCTGGCCAGCCCGTGCAGGCGCACGAAGTAGCGCGCCACCGATTCCGACACCGCCACGCAGTCGATGCGGCCGCGGCGCAGCTTCTCCATATTGATTTCCTCGCTCATCGCATCCTGGCGCACCAGGCCGTGGCGATGGATCCACTCATCGATGCCGGGGTAGACATAGCCCAGGGTCAGGCCGATCGACTTGCCGGCCAGCACCGCTTGCGTGTCCGGCTGTACCGGATGCTCGGCGCGCGAGACCAGCACAAAGCGGTCGATCGCAAACGCCGTGGTCCACAGGTATTTCTTTTGTGCGACGTCATCGAACCACTGGGGCATCATACCGATCACAATGCCGTCCAATGAACCGTCTTCCAGCCGCATTTGCAGGCGCTTGCGCGGCAAATACGCCAGCCGGAAACTGGTGCCGTCCGTGGCCTGCTTGTTCAGGTAGTCAATGGCTTCATGGTAGATACCGCGGGTGCCGTCGATGACCAGCGGGGCAAAATTGGCGCTGGTGTAGACGGTGACGGTGTCGGCCTGCGCGCCAGCCGGCAGCAGCGCCACCAGCAGCGTCAGTATCGGCATGAGAAATTTCATGTACGCACTATACCAAAGCGATTTTTCTTGCATCATGAAAGTTAAATTTTGCACGGGCAATTGTTTCGCATCGGTGCAACAGAAATGGTGGCGGAGTAAGAGATTTTTGTGGTTAATTCTCACGAATTGTAACTCGCGGCCATAAAACGGCATATGATCAACGCACGAGGTATCGCGGTGCTGCAAGGCGCCTTCGATCGAACTTTTCTCTCTGGGAAACTGCCATGAATCCTACCTCCCTTCTCGGCCGGCTCACGCTGGCCCATAAGTTCCTGATCCTCGGTCTGATTGCGGCGGTGCTGGCGATCATTCCCGCCTACCTCTACATGCACGAAGCCGGCAAGGTCTTGCAGGCGTATGAGGATGAACACGCCGGCCTGCCGGTCGTGGTCGATGGGTTGAAGGTGGTGCAATACACGCAGCAGCACCGCGGCCTGTCGGCGCTGGTACTGGGCGGCGTGAGCACGGTGGCGGACAAGCGCCGCGCCAAGCAGGCCGAAGTCGATGCCGCATTCGGCAAGCTGGAAACGGCGATCGCGGCGCTGGGCGACAAAGCCATCATCGATGCCTTCGCCGGCGCCAAACAGGAATGGGAAAGCTTGCGCAACAATGTCGCCGAAGGCAAGATCACCGTCCCGCAAAGCTATGCGGGGCATACCAGCCTGTTGCCCAAGCTGCTCAAGGTGAATGAGCTGATCGGCGACGCCTACGGCCTGAGCCTTGATCCCGACAAGGACACCTACCAGTTGATCCAGTCAATGTTTTACCAGCTGCCCTGGCTGACCGAAGAGACGGGCAAGAGCCGCGCCAAGGGCGCCGGCCTGCTGGCGAAAAAGCAGGCGTCGGCGGAAGACCGCATGACGCTGGCGGCCATCATGTCGCGCGTCACCGACCGCCTGGACCAGACCCTCACGGCCTTTGGCAAGGCAGCCGCCGCCAATCCTGCGATCGACGCCAAGCTTGGTGCCCAGTTGCGCGATGCGGGCGACGCGGCGCGCAAGATTGTGGATCTGGGATCGGAGCAGATCGTCAAGGCCGATCCGCTGACGTATTCCGGCGAGGAATGGGTGGCAAAAACCACGGCGGCGATCGATATGCAGTTTGCCGCCAACGAAGCGGCGGCCAAGGAACTCGATGCCATGCTGGGCGAGAAAATCGCCGGCTTCACCAAGCAGCGCTGGATCATGATTGTCTCGATGGTGCTGCTGTTCGGGCTGGCGGCATGGCTGTGCATGCTGATCGCGCGCTCGGTGACGGGACCGCTGCAAAATGCCATCGCGGTCGCCGATGAAGTGGCAAAAGGAAAACTCGATAACGATTTCGACGTCGGGCCGCCCAATGAGGTAGGCCAGTTGCTGCGCTCCCTGAAGTCCATGAGCGAGAGCTTGCGCGGCATCGTCACCGACGTGCGCGGCAGCGTGGACCAGATCAATGCGGCCAGCCGCGATATCGCGACCGGCAACGCCGATGTTTCCTCGCGCCTGGAATCGCAGGCCTCCAACCTGGAGGAAACCGCTTCGTCGATGGAGGAGCTGACTTCCACGGTCAAGCAGAACGCCGACAATGCGCGCCAGGCCAACCAACTGGTGCATAGCGCGTCCGACGTCGCCAGCCGGGGCGGGCAAGTGGTGTCGCTAGTGGTGCAGACCATGGGCGAAATCAACGACAGCTCGCGCAAGATTGTCGACATCATCGGCGTGATCGACGGGATCGCCTTCCAGACCAATATCCTGGCGCTGAACGCGGCGGTGGAAGCGGCGCGGGCCGGCGAGCAGGGGCGCGGCTTTGCCGTGGTGGCGTCCGAAGTGCGCAACCTGGCGCAGCGGTCGGCGTCGGCGGCCAAGGAAATCAAGGAGCTGATCAACCACAGCGTCGACCGCGTCGAGACCGGCAACCGGCTGGTCGGGGAAGCGGGGCAGGCGATGCAGGAGGTGCTGAACAGCGTGCAAAGCATCACCGTCATCATGCAGGAAATCGCCACCGCCTCGGCCGAGCAGGGCAACGGCATCGAACAGATCAACATGGCCGTGACCCAGATGGACGACACCACCCAGCAGAACGCGGCGCTGGTGGAACAGACCGCCGCCGCTTCCGCCAGCCTGCAGGAGCAGGCGCAGATGCTGGTCAATTCGATCAGCATCTTCACACTGGGGAACGAAGGCCATGCCGCGCCGGTGACGCGCGTGGCTTCCGCGCCGCGGCGCATGCCTGGCAACGTGCGCGCCTTGCGGGCAGCCTCGGTATAATTTTCTGCATGGAAAAGCTCAGGGATTTAGCCGCCATCATTTCCGATATGCAGCGTGGGGAACTGGTCTTCCCCACCAGCGTCAATGCCGCGCTGGCATTGCAGATAGCCCTGGCCGATCCGGATTGCCACGATGAGGGCGTGACGCGCAGGGTGCTGGGCGAACCGGTGCTGGCTGCGCGCGCCGTGGCGCTGGCCAATGCCGCCGTGTTCCGCCGCCATGGCGCGCCCGCCGTCACCAGTGCCCGCGCCGCCGTGGCGCGGCTTGGCTACCGCAACCTGTATTCGCTGGCCGCCGCCATGGTGGTGCGCCAGTTCGGCGCCCGCATCCGCGACAAGGGCTTGAGGGAGCGCGCCGAGCAATTGTGGAAGTACTCGGCCCATGTGGCGGCCATCGCCTACCAGGTGGCGCGCCATATCACACGCATCGACCCGGACACGGCGCTGTTTGCCGGCATCGTGCATGAAGCGGGAAATTTCTATCTGCTCTCGCAAGCGGACCAGGTGCCCGGCTTGCTGGAGGAAATGGGGGCGCGGCTGGGACCGGTGCAGGAAATTGTGGCGCGGGAAGTGCTGCGCAAGTTGCAGGTCCCGCAAGCGGTCGCTGCCGCCATCATCTCCCTGCGCGACGGCGCCATCAGCCTGCCGCCCAGCGGCTTGCGCGATACGCTGCTGCTGGCGCGCCATCTCTGCCCGGTGCTCTCGCCGGTACTGGCGCCGCAGGACGATTACCTGGTGCGGCGCGCCGACATGGCGGCATGCCTGGAATCGTTCCCCGATCTTGCCGAACTGCTCGACATTGCCGCCGCCGAGGCGCGCTCGATGGGGGTGGCGCTACTGGCCTGACACGGCCGGCGGCGCATCCTGCAGCAGCTGCTTGGCAAACAAGCCGGCATGCGGCGTCAGCAGCGAAAAATCGCGCGCGCACAGGTAGAGGCGCCGCGTTGCCCAGTCCTCCGCCAGCGGCAGGATCGCCAAGTCGCGCCGCAACGCGCCGGCCACCGCACTCGAGAGTATTGAGATGCCGATGCCCGCTTCGACATGCATCGCCACATGGTCGATATTGCGCAGCTGGATGCGATAGTCGAGCTGGCGTCCCAGGCGCGACGCGCGCTCGGCGAGGTGGGTCTCGAGCGCTGTGTCGGCAATGCCCACGATCGGTTCGCCCAGGATATCGGCAAAGGCCAGGCTTGCTTTGCGCGCCACGGGATGCGTATGGCCGGCCACCACCACCAGCCGGTCGGTGGCGATGAGGTGGGCTTGCAGCGGCCCGAGGTCGGTGATGTCGGCAACGACACCGAGGTCGGCGCGCCGGTCCACCAGGAACTGGACAATCTCCACGCTGGGACGCTCCAGCAGGTCGATCGACAGGTCGCGGTGCGCGGCCAGGAAACGGCACAGTTGCGGCGGCAGGAACGAGGCCATGGCGGCCGAATTCGACATCACCCGGATACGGCCTTTCAGCCCTGTGGCATAGGTGCGCAGCTCGCCGCGCATCTGCTCGACCTGGCCCAGGATGGAACGGGCATGCCGGACCAGGGCCTCGCCAGCGGCCGTGGCGCGCACGCCGCGCCGGTTGCGCTCCAGCAAGGGCGCGCCCAGAACGGCCTCCATGCCGGCGATGCGCTCGCTGACGGAGGCCAGGGCCAGGTGCATGACACGGGCGCCCTGGGTCAGGCTGCCGCACTCCACCACGGTCAGGAAGAGCCGCATATCGGTCAGGTCGAAACGCATGTTGATGATCTCCAGCTTTCGGAATCTCCGAAGTGTAGCACCGGAAATGCCAGATTGTGGGATGGCTGCCAGGCTACTAACATCGTTTGCATGGAGACCTTGATCACAACTTTTGCTTGCGGAATGCTGGCTGGAGCGATGAATGCACTCGCCGGCGGCGGCTCATTCGTCAGCTTGTCGGCGCTGGTCGCCGCAGGCGTGCCACCGGTTCAGGCGAATGCATCGAGCACCGTTGCCCTGTTCCCCGGCGGCCTGGCCAGCGCCTGGGCTTATCGCGACGGGCTGCAGCCGGTCGCCGGCGTATCGCTGCGCGCCTTGTTGGCGGTCACGCTGGCCGGGGGCTTGGCCGGGGCTTTGCTCCTGCTGCGCACCTCGTCCGAAACCTTCACTTTTGTGCTGCCGTGGCTGCTCCTCGTGGCTGCCATTTCCATCGCGTTCGGACGCCGCCTGGGCGATGCCTTGCGCGCACGCTGGCAGGTGCGGGCGCCGGCGGTGCTGGCCGTGCAGTTCGCGCTCGGCGTGTATGGCGGCTATTTCGGCGGCGCGGTGGGGATCATGATGATGGCGATGTGGGGGCTGATCGACAAGCGCGATCTGAAGGAATTGAATCCGCCGCGTACCGTGCTGGTCAGCGCGGCGAACGCCGTGGCGGTATTGGCCTTCATCATGGCGGGCGCCGTGCATTGGCCTGCAACGCTGGCCATGCTGGTCGGCGCGGTCTTCGGCGGCTATGGCGGGGCCCGCATCGGGCGGCGTGCATCGCCCGGCGTGATCCGGGCCATTACCTTGCTTGCCACCTCGTGCATCACCGTGGCGTTCTTCGTGAAAACCTACCTGGGAGCAGGCCATGCTTAACGCATTGTTGGAGACGATCGGGACGCTGGGCGTCGTGGTCAGCATCCTGGCCAAGTTGCTGGCCTGCTTTCCCAAGCGGCGACATCGAAGTCGAGCGACTCGTCAACCGTAAGCGCGGCCGGGGCGCATGGTGCGCGCGATCAGCGGCGGGATTGTTCCAGGATGCGCACCAGCGATTCGACGCCCTCGGCGTCAACCGCATCGAATCGGCCCGGCAGCGGGCTGTCGAGATCGAACACGCCGATCACCTCGCCATCCTTGCCGAAGACCGGCACCACCAGTTCCGAGCGCGATGCCGCGTCGCAGGCGATATGGCCAGGGAAGGCGTGCACGTCGTCCACCACGCTGGTGGCGCGCTGTTCAACCGTCGTGCCGCATACGCCGCGGCCCTTCTTGATACGGATGCAGGCTGGCTTGCCCTGGAATGGCCCCAGTACCAGCTCGTCCGGGCCTTGCATGAAATAAAAGCCTGCCCAGTTCAAGCCTGGCATGCTGTTGAACACCAGTGCGCTGGCGTTGGCGGTGTTGGCGATCCAGTCATGTTCGCCGTGCACCAGGCCACCGAGCTGGGCGCGCAGGTCTGCGTACATGGCGCGCTTGGCTTCTGGCGTCTCGCTGCTGTAGGGAGTTTCGCTGAGGGAAAAGGACATATTGCAATCCGCTATGTTACTTAGGTCGCCGACATGTTACCAGTTCTGGCGATACCTTGCGGACATGGCTACTCATCCTCAAATCCGCCGCCTGCTGCGCGACGTCTTCGGCGTCGAGCGCTTACGCGCCGGCCAGCAACAAGTGATCGACAGCGTGTTGGCCGGACGCGACACGCTCGCCATCATGCCCACCGGCAGCGGCAAATCACTGTGCTACCAGATTCCCGCCGCGATCCTGAAGGGCAGCACGGTGGTGGTATCGCCGCTGATCGCGCTGATGAAGGACCAGGCGGAAAAGCTGGACGACTTCGGCATCGACGCTGCCCAGCTCAACAGTAAAGTGCCGGCCGAAGCGCAGCAGGAAGCGCTGCAAAGCTTGCGCGACAACGAGGAACGCATCGTCTTTTGCACGCCGGAGCGCTTGGCCACGCCGGAGTTCATGAGCCTGCTGCACCAGGCCGACATCGGCCTGGTCGTGGTCGACGAGGCCCATTGCATCTCGCGCTGGGGGCATGATTTCCGTCCGGCCTATCTCGACATCGGCGCCGCCCTCGATGCCCTGGGACGCCCGCCGGTGCTGGCGCTGACCGCCACCGCCACCGATGAAGTGGTGGACGATATCCGCCGCCAGCTGGGCGCGCCGACAATGTGCGTGGTGAACACCGGCATCTATCGGCCCAACCTGCATCTGGGTGTGCGCCAAGTGACCAACATTGGCGAGCGCGCCGCCGAAGCGCTGCGCCTGGTGCGCGAAACACCGGGCAGTGGCATCGTCTATGCCGCCACGGTCAAGGCAGCCGAAGACATGCTGGCCGTGCTGGAAGGGGCCGGGGAGAGCGTGGCGCTGTATCACGGCAAGCTGCGTGCCGGGGAGCGCCATCAGAACCAGGAAATGTTCATGTCCGGCGCGCGCCGCGTGATGGTGGCGACCAACGCCTTCGGCATGGGTATCGACAAGCCCGACATCCGCTTCGTGATCCACCTGCAGGTGCCTGCCAGCCTGGAAGCCTATTACCAGGAAGCGGGGCGGGCCGGGCGCGATGGCGAGGCCGCGGACTGCACGCTGCTTTACTTTCATGAGGACAAGCGCGTGCAGCAGTTTTTCCTCGCGCGCAGCTACCCGGATGCGGCCTTGTTGCGCGCCGCCTACGATGCGGCCGCCCAGGGCGAGCGTCCGCGCGACAAGCGCAGCCAGGTGGGCCTCAAGTTGCTGAAGGAGGGCGGCTGGCTGAAACAGGACCGCAAGCTGCAGTACCGCCTGGCGGGCGAGGCGCCGCGCCCGGTCGACCTGGAGCGGCTGGCGGAAGGCTACCGGGACAAGCAGGAGCATGACCGCGCAGCGCTGGCCCAGATGGTGTCCTACGCACAAAGCGGATATTGCCGGTGGAAACTCTTGCTCGATTATTTCGGCGACGAGGCCGCTGCCATAGAGCGCTGCGGCATTTGCGACAACTGCCGACAGCCCCCGACCGTGGGGGAATAAATTTTCCCAATCGAAATTCGGTAGGTAATATCCTACATTTGTCGCGCTGAACGTCCTATATTACCTGTACAGTGCTTGCACTAACATGAGTTCTCCCGCGCCTACGCACAGGGGCGGGGGTCTTTTCCACCGAACCGAGCAGGGGGACGAATCATGGCTTCGAACAACCAGGGCGACAAACGCGGCAACCGGCAGGACAGTCCGTCCGGCAGCAAGCAAAGCGCACGCGGCTTTGCTTCCATGGATCCGCAACGCCAGCGCGAAATCGCTTCCGAAGGCGGCCGCGCTGCCCATCAGAAGGGAACGGCGCACGAGTTCACTTCCGAGGAGGCACGCAAGGCCGGCAGCATGAGCCACAAGAACGATGGCAACCGCCAAAGCGGTTCGCGTGGCAATGCTAGCAAGTCCGAGCAGCCCAGCCAGGACCAGCAGGTAGGCCAGGAATACCAGCAGGACTATGAGAAGGACTACCAGGGCAATAAGCAGGGCGGCGACAAGTACTAAGGATTCTTTGCGGCAAGGAGGCCCGTATGGGAAGGCCCGATAAACCCAGTAAGGACACGGAGAGCCAGCAAAACTTTGTGCTGGTCGATACAGAGCATCCGGAGATCGGCAATACGGCGGTTCCGGAAGGCCAGATCCGCCGCGCCGACCGACCTTTGCCGGGCAACCGGCAAAGCGCCACGGAAAGCGGTTCGCGGCAGGGCGGCAGTGGACTGGGCACCGAAGGCGGTGCGCCAGGGCCGGACGCAAGTTCCGGCGTTTGAATCAAGGCGGGCAGCCAGCCCGCCTTTTTTTCGCCAACCTTGCTTAGAACTGGACGTTGGCGGTCAGCTGCGCGTAGCGGGGCGCGCCCAGGGTGGCGCGCGCGCCGCTGTTGTTCAGCGTGTTGATGTAGAACTTGTCGAACACGTTGTACAGGTTCAGCTGCAGCGCGACGTTCTTGTTCAGTTTGTACGACGCCATGGCGTCGACCACCGTGTAGTGCGGGATGGCCGGCATATTGACGCCGGCCGCAGCCTGGCCGGGATCGACCAGGCGCTTCTGCTCGCCCATATAGCGTACGCCGCCGCCGATGGCGAATGTGGCGTTGAATTGGTAGGCGGTCCACATGGTGGCCGAGACCTTCGGCGACCAGCGGCTGGCGGCGCCGACGGCGTTGTTGCCGGTGGTGCCTTCCTTGATTTCAGTGTCCATGGTGGCGATGCCGGCGGTCACGCTCCATGCCCTGGTGATCTGGCCTACCGCGCCCAGCTCCACGCCCTGCACGCGGCGCTCGCCCAGCTGCGCCCAGGTGTTGGTCACGGCGTCCACCAGCTGCGGGAATTCATCCTTGTTGGTGGTGCGGTACAGGGCGGCGGTCAGGGCCAGCTGCTTCTGGATCACGTCCCACTTGGTCCCCAGTTCCACATTGGTGGTTTTTTGCGGCTTGAGCGCCGGGTTGTTGGCGTTGGCGGCCGTTTGCGCTGCCAGCGAGTGGTTGGCGCTGCCCGGCGGGGTCTTGGCATTGGCGTACGCCAGGTAGACGCTGCCATCGGCGGTCGGTTTGTACAGCAGGCCCGCCTTGACGCTGGCCAGGTTGCCCGATTTCTCGACGTGGCTGCCGGCCAGGACGTTGGTGGTGGCGTTCAGGGTGGCGCTGTCGGTGCTGGTGCTATAGCGCTCGACGCGCAGGCCGCCATTCAGCTGCCACTGCTCGTTCAGTTTGATGGTGTCGAAGGCATAGGCGCCCACGGTTTCGGTCTTGCCGTTGGTGAAGGCGCCGTTTTCCGCCGGCTTGAATCCGCTCAGCGCATCGTTGCGATTCGGGTGGTACAGGTTGGCCGCCGGCGCGGTGCCCAGGCTGGTGCTCGGGCGGGTCGTGGCGAACTGCTCTTCGCTCAATAGTTCGATGCCGGTCGACAGGGTGTGCTGCCAGCCGCCCAGGGTGAATTCGCTGACGATATTGGTGGTGTTGGCCAGGATCTTGTTTTCCTGCAGGACGCTCTGGCGCAGGCGGCTCACGGTCCAGCTGGACGGCGCCGTGGTCGGCATGGCCAGGGTGTAGATGCCGGTCATGATGCGGTCCATCTTCGACTTGCCCCAGCGCGTGGTATTGGTCAGCGTGGTCTTGGGCGCCAGCTCGTGCTCGATCTTGGCGGTGAGCAGGTCGGCGTCCACTTTTTCGTAGTCGCCGTCGATGCCGTACCAGTTGTTGCGGTCGACGCGCGGCGCATTGCGCAGGGCTTCGCCGGCGTTGTAGAAGCCCGCCATGCCGACGCTCGGAATGCCGCCGTCGGGCACGTTGTCCTGGCGGATATGCTGCGAGAACAGGTAGACGCGGGTCGGCGTGCCCAGGCCCCAGGCGACCGACGGCGCCAAGCCTTTGCTCTTGCGCTCCAGCGCATTGCTGCCGTGGACGCTGCCATCCTGCGCCATGGCGTTCAGGCGGAAGGCGCCGCTGCTGCCGAAGCTGCGCGTGACGTCGGCGGTGCCGCGCTTGACGCCGCCCTGGGTGAAGCTGAGCGAGGCGGCGGCGGCATCTTCGCGCGTGGGCAGTTTGGAGACCAGGTTGATGTAGCCGGCGGCCGCACCGCGGCCGATATCGGCGCCGGCCGGGCCCTTGGCCACTTCGACCTGCTCGATATTGAAGGCTTCACGGGTCACGGCGCCCAGGTCGCGGATGCCGTCGACAAAGATCGAGGACTGGGCGGAGAAACCGCGCATCTGGAACGTGTCGCCGGCGCTGGTATTGCCGTTTTCGCCCAGCTGCAAGGTGATGCCGGGCGTGTTGCGCAGGGCTTCCACGATGGAGGAGGCGCCCTGTTCCTGGATCAGCTCCTTCCTGATCACGGAAATGGTTTGCGGCGTGTCGAGCAGCGGCGCCGTCAGTTTCGGCGACGAGGCACGCTCTGCCTTGTAGGGCACGTCGGCCGCGGCTTCGACCTTGACTTCGGCCATGGTTTTCTCCTGCGCCTGGGCGTGCACGGACAGCGGCAGGCCGAGGGCGGCCATGGCGAGCAGGGATTGGTTCAGCAGTGGCTGGGTGGCCAGCGTGTGCTTGCGGCTACGGATGGTCAAAATTCACTCCAGAGTTGATGCAGTTGATGTTTGTCGGCTGGCTGCATCCGTCAAACTGGAGTCGGCTGGCTGTTATGTGCGGGTAAAAGAATGTAAATGATAACGATTCTCAATTGCATTGACAAGCCCGCATGGATTATCATCTGGAATTCACTTACTGAAAGCGACATCTTGAGCAGTCCTGAAATCCAAGCGAAACGGGCCGTATGGCTCAAGCTGCTGCATGAATGGCACTGGGTCAGTTCGGCCATGTGCCTGCTCGGCATGTTCCTGTTTGCGATGACGGGCATTACCCTGAACCATGCCAGCCAGATCGAGGCCAAGCCGACGGTGGTGCGCAAGCAGGCCACGGCGCCGGCGGCGCTGCTGGGCGAGCTGCATGCCTTCGCCCAGCGGCACGATGGCGCCAAGGCGCCGCTGCCGGAAGCGGGCGAGCGCTGGCTGCGCGAGACCTGGTCGCTCAAGGCCGGCGGGCGCGAGGCCGAGTGGTCGGTCGATGAAGTCTACCTGCCGCTGCCGAAGGCCGGCGGCGACGCCTGGGTGCGCATCGGCCTGGAGGATGGCGCGGCCGAATTCGAACAGACGGAGCGCGGCTGGATTTCCTGGCTCAATGATGTGCACAAGGGCCGCAACACCGGCGCGGCCTGGAACTGGTTCATCGATATCTTTGCGGCGGCCTGCCTGGTGTTCTGCATCACCGGTTTGCTGATCCTGAAATTCCACGCGGCCAAGCGGCCGTTCACCTGGCCGATGGTGGGCCTGGGTGTCGTGATTCCCTGTGTTATCGCTTTGCTCTATATCCATTGAGGACTTTATGAAACTTCGTTATTCCATCGCCGTCGGCTTGCCGTTGGTGAGCGCCTCCGCGATGGCGGCCGACCTGACGCTGAAATTCGATATCCCGCAGCTGAACGTGGCGGAATACCACCGTCCTTACATCGCCGCGTGGCTGGAGAATGCCGACCAGAAGGTGGTGGCCAACCTGGCGGTGCTGTATGACGTCAAGAAGAAGGACAACGCCGGCACCAAGTGGCTGAAGGATATGCGCCAGTGGTGGCGCAAGTCCGGCCGCGACGTGGAGATGCCGATGGACGGCGTCAGCGGCGCCACCCGCGCCCCGGGCGAGCAGTCGCTCAGCTTCCCGGTCGCCAAGGATGCGCTGAACAAGCTACCGGCCGGCAATTACCAGCTGGTGGTGGAAGCGGCGCGCGAAGCGGGCGGCCGCGAACTGGTGAAAGTGCCGATGGCATGGCCGCCGAAGTCCGCGCAGTCCTTCTCGGCCAAGGGCAAGGAAGAACTGGGCGATGTGACCGTGCAAGTCAAACCGTAAGGAAAACGCCATGAAGCTGAGTAAAACCCTGATCGCGCTGGCCCTGGCCGGCGCCGCGTTCAGCGCCCAGGCGCACAAGCCATGGCTGCTGCCGTCGTCTTCGCTGGTCGATGCCAAGGAGCCGTGGGTCACCGTCGATGCGGCGATTTCGGAAGGCTTGTTCGATATCGACCACCAGCCCCTGAAGCTCGATGGCATCACGATCACCGGCCCGGACGGCGCCAAGGTGGAGATGCAGAATGCCCTGACCGGCCGCCTGCGCTCGACCTTCGACGTCAAGCTGGCCAAGCCGGGCACCTACAAGATCGCCCTGGTGAGCCAGTCGGTGATGGCGAGCTGGAAGGCCAACGGCGAGGTGAAGCGCTGGCGCGGCAGCGAAGCGGAGCTGGCGGCCAATGTGCCGGCCAATGCCGAAGAGCTGAACGTTTCGCGCACCGCGGGCCGCCTGGAAACTTTTGTCAGCGCCAACAAGACCGACGAGGCGGTGTTCCAGCCGACCGGCGCCGGGCTGGAATTGGTGCCGGTGACCCATCCGAACGATATGCGCGCGGGCGAGCAGGCCACCTGGCGCTTCCTGCTCGATGGCAAACCGGCCGCCAACCAGGCCTTCAGCCTGATCCCGGGCGGCGTACGCTATCGCGGCACGCTGGGCGAGATCCGCTTGGCGACCGATGCTAAGGGCGAAATCAGCTTCCTGATTCCGCCAGCGGGCATGTACCTGGTGTCGAGCAGCTGGCCGGCCGCCGTGGCGCCGCAGCCCGGCCAGCCGGCCGCTCCGCGTCCGATGCCGCCGCGCCGCGCAACGTACGCGGCGACGGTGGAAGTGCTGCCGCAGTAAGGCAGTGAGGCGCGTCCTGCTGCCGCCCACCATTTCCGCCGAGCCGCCGCCGGCGGGGGCGGAGATCGTCGCTTTCGGCGGCGCCTCGATGGGCACCAGCTGGTCGGCGCGGGCGGCCCTGCCGCGCGGCGCATGGCGCGCGGCGGACTTGCAGGCCGGCCTGCAGCTGCAGCTGGACCAGGTGGTGTCCGAGATGAGCCACTGGGAACCGCACTCCGACCTGGGCCGCTTCAACCGCGCCGGCGCCTGCACCTGGCATACGCTGCCGGGCGGTTTTTTCGACGTTTTGCAATACGCCCTCGAGGTGGCGCGCGACAGCGGCGGCGCCTGCGATCCCTGCGCCGGCGCCCTGGTCAACCTGTGGGGCTTCGGGCCAACGGGGCGGCACGACCAGCCGGGCTTTGTCGCGCCGGCGCCGCGCGCCGTCGCCGCCGTGCGCGCCGGCATGGACGGCCGCGCGGTGGCACTGGATATCCCGCGCCGGCGCGCTTTCCAGCCGGGCGGTGTGCAGCTGGACCTGTCGGCCGTGGCCAAAGGCTACGCGGTGGACCGGCTGGCGCGCTACCTGGAAGAGCAGGGCGTGCGCAACTACCTGGTGGAAGCGGGCGGCGAGCTGCGCGGCGCCGGCTTCAAGCCGGACGGCCAGCCATGGTGGGTCGCGCTGGAAGAGCCGCTGGCCGGGGCCGGCGAAATTGCCGTGGCCCTGCACGGCCTGGCTGTCGCCACCTCCGGCGACTACCGCAAATATTTCATGCAGGACGCCACCCGGCGCCCGCATACGATCGATCCCCGCAGCGGCATGCCGGTCGCCCATGCGCTGGCTGCGGTGACCGTGGTGCACGAACGCGCCATGGCGGCCGATGCCTGGTCCACCGCGTTGACGGTGCTGGGCCCGGAGCACGGGCTGGCGCTGGCCGAACGCAAGCGGCTGGCGGCGCGTTTCCTGCTGCGTGAAGGGGCGGGGCTGCGCGAAATCCTCAGCAGCCGCTTCCAGAAAATGCTTGAAGAAGAATGATCCTGACGAATGACCCGATCCGCCTCGGCCTGACGGCCGCCCTGTTGGCCGGCTATGGCATCGTGTGCCTGCTGCCGTGGCTGCGCGCGCGGCGCGCCCGCGCCGCCGCACGCGCCGCACGCGCGGCGGCGGGCGACTCGCCCTGGCTGGTGGCCTATGCCAGCCAGACCGGCAATGCCGAACTGCTGGCGCGCCAGACCAGCGAAACCTTGCGGCTGGCCGGCATTGCCCACCACCTGTGCGAATTCGACGACCTCGACGCGGCCGCGCTGCAGGGGACGGAGCGGATTTTGTTCCTGGCCTCGACTTACGGCGAAGGCGATGCGCCCGATGCCGCGGCGCGCTTTGCGCAGCGTCTGATGGCCCGTAGCGACCTGCAACTGGGGCGGCTGCACTACGCGGTGCTGGCGCTGGGCGATAGCGCCTACAGCAGCTTTTGCGGCTTTGGCCGGGCCCTGGACGCCTGGCTGGCGGCGCGCGGCGCCCAGGCCTTGTTCCCGCGCGTGGAAGTGGACCGCAGCGCCGCCCCGGCCATCGCCGCCTGGCGCCAGCAACTGAGCCACCTGGCCGGCACCAGCGACGCGCCGGACTGGGACGCGCCGGCCTTCGGCGAATGGCGCCTGGCCGAGCGGCGCCACCTGAATCCCGGCAGTTCGGGCGCACCGATCTACCACCTGGAGCTGGAGCCGGCCGGCGGCGCCGCCCTGCCGGCGTGGCAGTCGGGCGACCTGGTGCAGGTGGCCGCCCCGGCCGAGCCGGAGCGCCCGCGCGAATATTCGATCGCCTCCATTCCCGCCGACGGCCGGGTGCACCTGCTGGTGCGCCTGCACCGGCATGGCGACGGCAGCCACGGCCTGGCGTCCGGCTGGCTGACGCAGCAGGCCGAGCAGGGCGCCCTGGTGCGTCTGCGCTTGCGCGAGCACCGCCGCTTCCGTCTGGAGGCGAACGGCGCGCGCCCCCTGGTCCTGATCGGCAACGGCAGCGGCATTGCCGGTCTGCGCGGCCACCTCAAGGCCCGGGCCGCCGCCGGCCAAGCCCGCAACTGGCTGCTGTTCGGCGAGCGCGACCCGGTCCACGACGCCTTCTACCATGAGGAGCTGCAAGCCTGGCAGCAGGACGGCCTGCTGGCGCGCCTGGACCTAGCCTGGTCGCGCGGCCCGGATGGCAAGGAGTATGTGCAGGATGTGCTGCGGCGCCAGGCCGACACCCTGCGTCCCTGGGTGGCCGAGGGGGCGGCCATCTATGTGTGCGGCAGCCTGGAGGGCATGGCCGCCGGCGTCGACCAGGTTCTGGCCGATGTCTTTTCCAGCACATTTATGTCAGAACTTGCAAGTTCTGGTCGATATCGCCGCGATGTTTATTGATTAAGCTAACAACGTTGTTGTGATAACGCTACATTTGCATTATTTTTTGGCAAATATTATTTTGAATGTTGCCCTATTGCACGAATAAGCTCCGAATATTTCACTTCTGTAGCATTATTGACATCATATTGCCTCTTTACTCCCCCCATAATCCGCGGTCGGTGAGCAAAGGTCAAAAACCGCTTTGCTCATTCGAACGTTTTTTGAAACCCGAAGGAGTAGAGAATGGTATTCCAAGAAAAGATCGTTGTGCGTTCCGTGCGCCTGGCGATGTCCGCCCTGGCCCTGATCGCCGCCGGCCACGCCGTCGCGCAAGAAGCCCCGATGCAGCGCGTTGAAATTACCGGTTCCGCGATCAAGCGTATCGCCGTCGAAGGCGCACTGCCTGTGCAGCGTCTGTCGGCCGAGACGATCAAGAAGACCGGCGCCACCACGGTCGCCGAACTGGTCCAGGCCCTGCCAGCGATGCAAGGCTTCTCCGTTGAAGCCACCGCTGCCGGTTCCAATTCCGGTGGCAATGTGACTGCCTCGATCCACGACATCGGTGCGAGCTACACCCTGGTGCTGCTGAACGGCCGCCGCATCGCCCCGCAGGGCGACGGTTCCACCGTCAACCTGAATGCCATTCCGATGAGCGCGATCGAGCGCGTCGAGATCCTGACCGACGGCGCTTCGGCACTGTACGGTTCGGACGCCATCGCCGGCGTAATCAACTTCATCATGAAGAAGAATTACAAGGGCGTGAACCTGGAAGCCAACTTCGGCCAGCCGTTCGACAGCAGCTCCGGCCGCCAGACCGACTTCTCCATCACCGCAGGGACCAATGATCTGCTGGATGGCCGTCTGGCCCTGATGGGTAGCTACCGCCACGACGAGCACACCAAGCTGCGTGCCACCGAGCGCGACTTCGCGAAAACCTCGTATGTGCCGTTCACCTTCAACGGTCACAACTACGTGATGGACCGCACCAGCACCTCCTCCGTGCCGGCCAATGTCACCGTGGACTTCAAGGACAAGAGCGTTGGCGGCGTTGCCAACACCACGTTCAATCCCTACCTGCTGAAAAATGGCAACTGCGCGCCGATGAACTTCATCGTGCCGACCAACCCGCAGACTTGCGGCTTTGATTCGGGCGCTACGGTTGAAATCGTTCCGGAAAGCAAGCGCGACACCTTCTTCGGTAATGCCAATTTCAAGCTGACCGACAACGTCAACCTGTTTGCGGAAGCCGTACTGGGCCGCTTTGATCTGACCGCCCGCATTGCGCCGAACGCCATGCCGATTGCGGTTCCGACCACGTCGTCGTTCTACACCAACTACGTCCAGCCATACCTGACCCCGGCCCAGCAAGCCAATATGGCGGTGACCACCAAGCCAGGCACCTCGCCGGTAAACGCGACCTACCGCAGCTTCGACTGGGGCACCCGCGACAGCCAGACCATCACCGACACCCAGCACCTGGTGGTTGGTGCGGAAGGCGATCTGGGCGCGTGGAACTTCAGCACCGGCCTGACCTGGTCGCGCAACAAGATCGAAGAGCGCTACGTCGGCGGCTACCAGCTGAACAAGGAATTCCGCGACATGATGGCAAACGGCTCCTTCGACCCGTTTGCACCGCTGGGTCCAGTGAGCGATGCAACCCGCAAGCTGATCGACGGTTCCACCTATCACGGTGCCATCCGTAACGCATCGACCACCCTGACCGGCGTCGACGCCCGCGCATCGCGCGAATTGTTCGACCTCGGCCTGGGCGGCGGCGTCAGCTCGATCGCGGTAGGCGGCGACTTCCGCCGTTATCACTACGAGCAGACCCCGACCGATGCCGCCAAGAACGGCATGATCTACAACCTGAGCAGCCCAGCGACTTACGACATGGCGCGTAACACTTCTGGTTTGTTCAGCGAATTGCTGGTTCCGGTGGTGAAATCGCTGGAAGTGACCGGCGCCGTGCGTTACGACGCCTACACTGCCATCGACAATGGTGTGACCGGCACCAAGATGGGCAAGAAAGAGTCGGCCGTCACCTACAAGCTGAGCACCCGCTGGCAGCCTACCGCGTCCACCGTGGTTCGCGCATCCTACGGCACTGGCTTCAAGGCCCCTGATATGCTGAACATCGGCCAGCCGCTGGTGACTGCAGGCGTCACAGCCTCCAAGTACGCCTGCCCTGACGTACAGGGCAACAGCACCCTGTGCAAGCCAAGCGCACTGGATCAATACCCGGTCTACTCGGGCGGCAACGTCGAGCTGAAACCAGAGAAGTCGAAGCAGTTCACCATCGGCTTCCGCGTCGAGCCGGCAAACTGGTTCTCCGCCGGCGCCGACCTGTGGGACGTGAAGATCCGCGATGCGGTGTCGTCGGTTTCCGAGCAGTTGGCCTTCAGCAATGGCGGCGCGGACTATCCGCAGCTGTTCACCACCTACACCGAACCTGCGACCAGCAAGACCTTCTACGCCTTCAAGCGTCTGTCGATCAATATCGGCAAGACCCACAACCAAGGTATCGACTGGGACATGACTGGCCGCCGCAGCTTCGACTTCGGCAAGTTCTCGTCGACTCTGGCTGGCACCTACCTGATCAAGTCTGACTACACCAAGCCAGGCACCAGCGACCAGTGGACCGACAGCATGAACTTCTTCGGCATTAACAACGCCGTGTCGTTCCGTCACATTATCCGTTGGACCAACACCCTGGAAACCGGCGCGTTCAGCAATTCGATCACCGCCTACTACCGCAATGGTTACACCGATGCTCCTACCACCGTGTGGAACCTGGACACCAGCGCAACGGAAAAGGATGTTCGCATCCACGTGCCGTCGCACCTGACCTTCGACTGGCAAGGCAAGTGGAACGTCAACAAGCAATTGGCGCTGCGTGCTGGCATCAAGAACCTGTTCGACCGCGAACCGCCACTGTCGCTGCGTAACTCCTCGGGCCACCAGGTTGGCTTCGACCCACGCTACGCCGATCCAATGGGCCGTAGCTTCTACCTGAGCGGCAACTACAGCTTCTAAGCTTTAGTTCCATCAGCAAAAAACGCCCCGCGCGCGCAAGCGCTGGGGCGTTTTATTTTGAAAGCCGGGGTCAGGTCTGGCAATCGGACATTTGCGTACGCAAATGTCCGATTGCCAGACCTGACCCCGGCTTTTTATTTGCTTGTCAGGCCTGGGCCAGGATTTCGCGCTGGAGGGTGGTGACGCTGGGGTTGTCGATGAAGATGCAGCGTTTCTGGTGGCGCTTGCAGAAGTCCTTCACGCGCCAGTAGGCGCTGTGGCTGATGCAGGCGGTCTGGCAAATCACCAGGTCGGCTGCGGCCATGCTGCTTTCCAGGCGCGCGACATTGTCTTCCAGCCCGCCGTCGTGGTGCAGGAATTCGGCGCCGGCGTCTTCGATCACGGAACGGTAGCCCGCCACATTGCCGGCGCGGCCGCCGACGCACAGCACGCGTTCGGCCAGCAGGCCGTGCAGGGTGATGCGCTGCGGCGTGGTGCCCGCTGCGACAGCCGGCCCGCCCGTTGCGGCGGTGGCGGCTGCCGGCATGGCGGGCGACGGTTGCAGGGCGGCCAGCGCGCTGCGCGCTTCGGCCAGCTGGCGTTCGAGCGCGGCGGCTTCGGCGCGGGCGGCGGCCGCTTCCGCGCGCAGTTCATGCACGCGCTGTTCGGTGGTGCTGAGCTGGCGCGCCAGGCGCTCGCGCGTCCCCAGGCCGGGAATGCTGGCGTGCAGGTCTTCCAGTTGCTGCCGCAAGGAGGCCAGCGTGCTGTCGCGGCCGACCAGCTGGGCGCGCAGCTGCATGACGGCGGCGGCGTGCTGTTCCTGCTCGGCGTGGCGTTCGGCCTGCCAGGCGGTGCTGCGCTGCTGCAGGCGCGCCAGTTCGCGTTCGAGCGCGCCATTGGCCTGCTCCAGCGTCTGCAGGCGGCTGATGTCGGCGCGCGTGGCGGCGCCGGCCTGGTGCTGGATCATGTGCAGGTCGCGGCACATGCGCTCCTGCAGTTCGGTGCTGCATTGCGGGTGGCTGAGGCCGGCCCAGAACGGGCCCGGCACGTCGCCGCTGGCGACGGCGGCTTGCCACAGCGCTTCCAGGGCCGCGGCGTCGCGCGCCGCGCGGAAGCGCTGGATCACCACGGCGTAGCGGCGTTCCAGTTCTTTCTGCACCGCTTCCGACAGGCGGTTGCGGCTGCCGCATTCGCTGACGGCGCCCACGTGCACTTCATAGTCGTCGGCCAGCACCTTGCCGCCGACGGCCTTGGCGACGATCTTGCGCAGCACGCCGAGCGGCAGGCCGACGCCGACCAGCGGGCAGTGGCAGGTGTGGGGCAGGTCCCAGATGCGGCGCCGGCGCGCCGGTTCGGCGGCCGGTGCGGCCGCGGCTTGATGCTTGTCGCACATGGCAGGCCTCAGGCGGGGAGTGCAGTGGGGCGCGGACGGCCGATCAGGCGCGCCAGGAAGCCGGCGCGCTCTTGCGGAGGACGGGCTTGCTCGACCACGGCGGCCCATTGTTCGCACAGCTGCAGGCAGGTGGCGCGCAGCACCGGCGCCAGTTCGGGCAGGGCGGACAGGGCTTTCAGGTGGCGCTCGATGACGGAGGCGAGCTTGACGCAGCCGCCGTTGTCGGCGGCATTGGCCGTGTAGTGCGACATCAGGTGCAGCACGGCGGACAGCATCAGTTCCGGGTGCTGGGCGGCGGCGTTGCGGGACTGGAAGATGGGGTCGTTGCGGTCGATAGCCATGTTTCACTCCAAGAATTTGGGGTGGCTGGCGACCGCACGCAGCGGCTGGCTGGCGATGGGGGAGGGGACGCCTCAGGCAGTGAGGATCAGCTTGTTCAACTGCGTGATGCGAAGACGGTAGATGCGGCCGGCATGTTCGATTTCGATTTCACGCTGGTCTTCCATCAGGCCGCTGGTGGTGAAGCGGCGCAGGGATGGGGATGGCTGCTGGGCGGATGCGGCGTCAGCAGCCATGGGTTTGGGCGCTTCGGCAATGGTGG
Source organism: Pseudoduganella violaceinigra DSM 15887 (assembly GCF_000425385.1). Lineage (GTDB taxonomy): Bacteria > Pseudomonadota > Gammaproteobacteria > Burkholderiales > Burkholderiaceae_D > Rugamonas > Rugamonas violaceinigra. Next base: position 169,204 of record NZ_KE384360.1, read on the forward strand.
CGGTAGACATTGTTCTTTTTCCTTAAATAAGAATGATTCGCATTTACATTATGCGGATGCCTTAGGTATTTGTCAAATAAAATTATTATAGAAAAAAAAGGCCCGCCGAGGCGGGCCAAAGCTGGGTGAGTGTTACTCTTTACAAGGTTGCCAGCAGCGGCACGGGGGCTTCGCTGGCGGCAGCCTTGGCGCGCGACGGCAGCTTGCTGCGCGTGCGCGAAGGAGGTAGGCGGCGCAGGGACTTGAGCGCGTCGACATCCTTGATGCCGATGGTGCGCTGGTCCACGCTGATCAACCCGATTTCATTGAAGGCCGACAGGGTGCGGCTGACCGTTTCCAGGGTCAGGCCGAGGTAGCTGCCGATCTCGTGGCGTGTCATGCGCAGGTTGAACAGCTTGCTCGAATAGCCCATCTGCGCGAATTTTTCCGACAGCGTGACCAGGAAGCGCGCCACCCGCGCCTCCGCGCTCAGGGCGCCCAGCATGCCGATCATGGCTTGCTCGCGCACCAGTTCGCGGCTCATCACGCCGTACATCAAGTTTTCCAGTTCCACATGGGTGCGGCCCAGGGTGGTCAGCTTCTTGAACGGCAGCAGGATCAGGTCGCAATCGGACAGCGCCACCGCTTCCGAGGCGTAAGTCTTGCTGTGGATGCCGTCCACCCCCATCAGGTCGCCCTTCATGGGGAAGGCCAGCACCTGCTCGTTGCCGAACTCGTCGATCAGCACGGTTTTCATGAAGCCCGAATTGACCACGTACAGCATGTCGAAAGGCTGGCCGATGGTGTGGACCCGCTGGCCGGTCTTGAACTGCACATGCTGGAACAGCAGCTCTTCGGAACTGAGCGATACCGGCGGCAAGTGCAGCAGGTCGCACACTTCTTTCAGGTTGGACCACAAACGGCCTTGCCGCTGGCGGCCGGCCTCATGGGACACGGGTTGCGTTGAGAGCATGCTGATCTCCTGGTTCCCAAACGGAATGGTTTCAGTATGCCAACGTGAATGGGGGAAAAATATCAGTCGTTGCTGAATATGCCCGTAGGAGGGCAGTGGGCCATTGTAGGAATTATCCTAAAAACAACCTTGTCAATCATGCTTTGAACGGGGTCAGCAGCTTGTGCGCCACAGCGTACTGCACCATTTCCGAGAGCGAAGCCATGCCCATTTTCTGCATGATGCGGGTCTTGTGCGTGCTCACGGTTTTCACGCTCAAATGTAGGCCGTTGGCGATTTCAGTGATGGATTTTCCCGACACCAGTAGCGAAAATACTTCGAATTCGCGGTCCGAGAGTTGCTTGTGCAGCAGGATTTCGGCCGGCTGCATGATGTTCAGCGCCAGTTGCTCGGCCACTTCGGTGGAGATGTAAGGACGGCCGGAGGCGACCTTGCGGATGGCGCCCACCAGCTGGGTACCGGCGCTTTCCTTGGTCAGGTAGCCCTGGGCGCCGGCGCGGATGGCACGCACCGCATACTGTTCCTCTTCGTGCATGGTGAGGATCAGGATGGCCAGCTTGGGCGATTCGCTGCGGATCTGGCGGATCAGGTCGACGCCGCTGCGGCCCGGCATGGACAGGTCGAGCAGGAGCAGGTCGAAACCGCCCTGGCGGATGTGGGCGAGAACTTCGAAGCCGTCGATGGCTTCGCCTACGATATCGATGTCAGGGGCACCGTCGAGAATGCGCTTGAGTCCTTCGCGCATGATGGTGTGGTCGTCTGCGATGACAATGCGAATCATGGTTCCTCAAAATTTAGCAAAACTGTTCTCCCCGCGCCGCCCGTCGGGCGGGCACGAGTGGTAACGCCCGGCGTATCACGCCGGGCGCGGGTCTTTGATCAGCCGGTGCACCAGCACCGGGATCCGGGTATGCGACAGCACTTTATTGGTCACACTGCCCAGCAGCAATTGGCCCCAGCCGCTGCGCCCATGCGAACCAATGAAGATCAGGTCGCAGCCGCACTGGCCGGCCACGTCCACGATCTTCAGCGCCGCGCTTTCGGCAAAGGCCGTCATGCCCTCGGCACGCACGCCTTTATTCGCGCAGGCCGCAAGGATAGACTGAACATGCTCGTTGCCGGCGCGCTGCATCGCCGCGCGGTACTCTTCTTCGCTGGGGTAGCTGGGCGGGATGATTTCCACGTAAATCGGATACTGGTATTCCGGCGCCACAAACAAGGCCAGCACTTCCGCCCCGAGCTGCTGGGCGAATTCGACCCCGGCGCAGGCGGTCTTGCTGGAGACGGCCGAGCCGTCGGTTGTGATCAGGATTTTACGGTACATCTCAGCCTCCTTTAACTATTAAAAGAGTCTTGACCTGCCTTCATTGTAGCCCCGTTTATGGGTATTGTTCTGGTGTAAAGAATTGATATTTATCAAGAAACTGTCCGAGTATCATGGCCGATGGCGCAAATTCCCGCGATTTCAGGGGCTTGCAACGGGTATTTCACACGATCCGCAAATACAACAGTACACTGGGAGCGCGATGTCCCTTCACCTAAGAGATTGAACTGATGGGGGAGCCCCTGTTACACTCGCGTGAGTACCTTGTTTATTGCCGAGCGTCAAATTTGACACTTTTTCGGCATCAGGAACTTTTGAAAATTATGGAGAAGCAGGAATTATGACCGACGCCGCTGATGATTTCGATGCCTTATTTGAAGAAGTATCTGCGCAACGGGCGAATGCGCCTGCTCCTGCTCCAGCCGCTGCTCCGGCCGCTGCAGCCTCCGATTCAGGCGATTCGGATGACCTGGAAAACCTGTTTGAATCGGTAGCCGCGGCGAACCTGGCGCCGGCGCCGGCCGCGGCCCCCGCACCGGCGGCCGCCGCGCCAGCGGAAGGCTGCGAGCACGCGGAAGGCGACCAGCACGGCATGTTCGAGCGCCTGGGCGGCATCGTGCGCCTGCTGCACGACTCGCTGCGCGAACTGGGCTACGACAAGGCGCTGACCGAGGCCTCGACCCAGATCGTCGACGCCCAGGACCGCCTGGAATACGTCGCCTCGCTGACCGAGCAGGCCGCCAACAAAGTGCTGAACACCCTGGACGACGGCATGCCGGCGCAGGAGGTGCTGTCCAAGCAATCGAAGGAAATGGAAGAGCGCTGGGCGGCGCTGTTCGCGGGCAAGCTCAGCATCGACGAATTCAAGGCCCTGGCCGGCGATTCGCGCGCCTTTGCCGCCAAGGTGTCCGAGGCCACCGAGGCCGAGAAAGCGCGCCTGCTCGAGATCATGATGGCGCAGGACTTCCAGGACATCACCGGCCAGCTGATCAAGAAAGTCGTGGCCATCACCAAGAAGGTCGAAACCGAGCTGGCGCAGCTGTTGAAGGATAATGCGCCGGCCGATGTGCGGGAAAAGATTGCGCAGAAAGAGGTGTCGCTGATGTCGGGTCCGTCCGTGCCATCGGAAGCCCTGAATCAGGACAGCGTCGATGACCTGCTTGCCGACCTGGGGTTCTAATGGACGATATGCTCAAGGAGTTCGTGGTCGAGGCCATGGACCTGGCCGTCAACGTCGAAGAGCACCTGCTGCGCCTCGAACGTGACCCGCACAACAAGGAAACGCTGAACGCCGTTTTCCGCTCGTTCCACACCATCAAGGGCGGCGCGGGCTTCATGAACCTGGGCGCCTTAGTGTCGGCCTGCCACCTGACCGAAAACCTGTTCGACGCGCTGCGCACCGGCGCCGCGCCGGTCACCGCGCTGTCGATCGAGGCGGCGCTGCAGGCCTCGGGCTTCGTGGCCGACCAGCTGACCGACCTGAATAACGGCACCGCCCCGGACCAGCTGGCGCCGATGCCGGCCGACCTGGAAGCGATCTTGAAGGACGCCATCGACGGCAAGGCCAGTTCCGCCGCCGGCAAGGCCAAGCCGGCCGCCGCCGCGCCTGCCCCGGCACCTGCTGCGCCTGCAGCGGCGGCCGCCGCGCCGAGCGCCGCCGCTGCGGCGCCGTCGGCCGATGGCCTGGACTGGGAAGGCATGTACGAAGCCGTGGTGCCGCCTGGCACGTATGTGCGCCCGGCAGCCGAGACGCGCACGGAAGGCGTGGCCGCCGCGCACGCCGCGGCCGAAGGCACGCCGGCCGCTGTGCACGCGCCGGCCCCGGCCCCGGCCCCGGCCGCGGAAGCGAAAGAACGCCCGGCGCCCGAAGCCAAGCCGACCTCCGCGCCGGCCAAGGAAGAATCGATCCGTATCGATGCGGTCAAGCTGGATGCGCTGCTGGAGGTGGCGGGCGAGTCCGTGCAAGCCGCCAACCAGGCGGCCGTGCTGCTGGAACGCCTGCAGCAATTCAAGTTCGAAGGCCAGGCCGCCTCCCTGATGTCGGCCCTGACCGAAACCCTGGAACGCGCTTCGCGCTATTCGACCGAACTGCAGCGCGCCACGCTGGCGACCCGCATGCAGCCGGTCGGCCGCCTGTTCCAGAAGTTCCCGCGCCTGGTGCGCGAACTGGCGAAAGACCTGGGCAAGGAAGTCGAGCTGACCATCGAGGGCGCGGAGACCGAAGTCGACCGCGTGGTGGTGGACAGCCTGTACGATCCGCTGGTGCACATGCTGCGCAATGCGCTCGACCACGGCGTCGAGGCGCCCGATGCGCGCATGGCCATCGGCAAGCCGCCCAAGGCCTATATCTCGCTGAAGGCATGGCAGGAGGCCAACTCCGTCATGATCGTCCTGCAGGACGACGGCAAGGGCATGGACCCGGTCGCGCTGCGCCGCAAGGCCGCCGAGAAGGGCTTGATCTCGCCCAGCGCCAACCTGTCGGACGACGAGTCCTACCAGCTGGTGTTCCTGCCCGGCTTCTCGACCAAGGAAGTGGCGTCTTCCGTGTCCGGCCGCGGCGTCGGCATGGACGTGGTGAAGACCGCCGTGGAGAAGAACCGCGGCGCGATCCACATCGAATCGCAGCTGGGCAAGGGCACCAAGTTCGCCATCCGCCTGCCGATCGAGCTGTCGATCGTGCCGACCATGCTGGTATCGACCTCGGGCGCGCTGCTGGCGCTGCCGATGGCGGTGGTCGAGCGCGTGGTGGAACTGCCGGAAGTGTTCATGGAAGTCGGCGGCGCACCGGTCCTGAAAGACCAGGGCCGTCCGCTGCCGGTGCGCTCCCTGGCCGATGCCCTGGGCTACGAGCCATGCTCGGAGCGCGTGGGCATCGTCATCAACTCGCCGCAGCCCTATATCCTGGCCGTGGCAGCCGTGGACGGCACCGCCGACCTGGTCATCAAGCCGATGACGGCGCTGTCGGTGGACGGCATTACCGGCACCGCGCGTTCCGCCGAGGGCGACCTGGTCCTAGTCGTCGGCCTATCGTTCCTGATGGACGGTTGCAGGGGTAGTGTACGAATGGCGGCTTAAAGCCTCCCTTCAAAGAAAACAGAAACCACGAGCCTGCAGCCTCCCAAAAAGGGGCTGCAGGCTTTTTTTATTTGGCGCTGTATGGCGAAACTTACGCTGGATTGCTCACAAGGCGGAAAACGGCTGGGTTTTGCGTTGCACAAACTATGGCATAATCAATCGGATCACCTAATCAGGCAGCATCATGAAAACGCTTTACGACAAACTCTGGGAATCCCACGTAGTTCGCACTGAGGAAGACGGCACGGCCCTCCTGTACATCGACCGCCACCTGGTCCACGAGGTGACCAGCCCGCAGGCTTTCGACGGCCTGCGCAGCGCCGGCCGCCAACCGTGGCGCCTGTCCGCCAACCTGGCGGTGGCCGACCACAACGTCCCGACCACGGACCGTTCGCACGGCATCGAGGATCCGGTCTCGCGCCTGCAGGTGGAGACCCTGGACAAGAACACGAAGTCGGTCGGCATGACCTATTTCAATATGAACGACAAGCGCCAGGGCATCGTGCACGTGATCGGCCCGGAGCAGGGCGCGACCCTGCCGGGCATGACGGTCGTGTGCGGCGACTCGCATACCTCGACCCACGGCGCCTTCGGCGCACTGGCGCACGGCATCGGCACCTCGGAAGTGGAGCACGTGCTGGCGACGCAGACCCTGCTGGCCAAGAAATCCAAGGCCATGCTGGTGCAGGTGGACGGCGTGCTGCCGGCCGGCGTGACGGCCAAAGACATCGTGCTGGCCGTGATCGGACGGATCGGCACCGCCGGCGGCACCGGCTATGCGATCGAGTTCGCCGGCTCGGCGATCCGTTCGCTGTCGATGGAGGGCCGCATGACGGTCTGTAATATGGCGATTGAGGCGGGCGCGCGCGCCGGCATGGTGGCCGTCGACGAAACCACCATCAACTATGTCAAAGGCCGCCCGTATTCGCCTGTCGGCCCGCAGTGGGAGCAGGCGGTGGCCTACTGGCGCACCCTGCATTCCGAGCCAGGCGCCAAATTCGACTTCGTGGTCACGCTCGACGCGGCCCAGATCCAGCCGCAGGTGACCTGGGGCACCTCGCCCGAGCAGGTGACCTCGATCGACGGCCGCGTGCCCGATCCGGACCAGGAAAAAGACCCGGTCAAACGCGACGCCATGGAAAAGGCCCTGGTGTACATGAATCTGGCGCCGAATACGCGCATCGAAGACATCCGCATCGACAAGGTCTTCATCGGCTCCTGCACCAACTCGCGCATCGAAGACCTGCGCGCCGCCGCCGCCGTGGTGCGCGGCAAGCAGCGCGCCTCCAACGTCAAGCTGGCGCTGGTGGTGCCGGGTTCGGGCCTGGTGAAAGAGCAGGCCGAACGCGAAGGGCTGGACGCGATCTTCAAGGCCGCCGGCTTTGAATGGCGCGAACCGGGCTGCTCGATGTGCCTGGCCATGAACGCCGACCGTCTCGATCCGGGCGAGCGCTGCGCCTCGACTTCCAACCGAAATTTTGAAGGCCGTCAGGGCCAAGGCGGACGCACCCACCTGGTGTCCCCCGCCATGGCCGCGGCAGCCGGTATCGCCGGCCATTTTGTGGATGTCCGATCCATCCACTAACCATTCACCGCCAGAGCAGACATCATGAAAAAGCTATTCGCCATCGCCCTCGCCATTTCCGCCATCGCCCTGACCGGCTGCAATACCGTTGCGGGCTTCGGCAAGGACATCCAGAAAGTCGGCCAGAAAATGGAAGGCGCTGGCAAATAAACCACCGCAGAACGGCGGGCCGTGACGGTCCGCCGTCGCCACCCTTTGAGAATCATGGAAAAATTCACCGTCTATGAAGGCTTAGTTGCACCGCTTGACCGCGCCAATGTCGATACCGACGCGATCATTCCGAAACAGTTCCTGAAGTCGATCCACCGTACCGGCTTCGGCCCCAATCTGTTCGACGAATGGCGCTATCTGGACCACGGCGAACCGGGCATGGACAACAGCAAGCGTCCGCTCAACCCGGATTTCGTGCTGAACCAGCAGCGCTACCAGGGCGCCTCGATTCTGTTGACGCGCAAGAACTTCGGCTGCGGTTCCTCGCGCGAGCACGCGCCGTGGGCGCTCGACCAGTACGGCTTCCGCGCCATCCTGGCGCCGAGCTTTGCCGACATCTTCTTCAACAATTGCTTCAAGAACGGCCTGCTGCCGGTCGTTCTGACCGAAGCGCAGATCGATCATCTGTTCAATGAAGTCAAGGCCTTCCCGGGTTACCGCCTGGTGGTGGACCTTGCGCAGCAGCGCGTCGGCACCAGCAACGGCGCCGTCTCCTATCCCTTCGAGATCGACGCCTTCCGCAAGTTCTGTCTGATGAATGGCCTCGACGACATCGGCCTGACCCTGCGCCACGCCGACGAAATCAAGGCATTCGAAGCGCGCCGCCTGGCGAACCAGCCCTGGCTGGCCAACGTTATCTAACAGAAGATCGAACAATGAAAATCGCAATCCTGCCGGGCGATGGCATCGGCCCGGAAATCGTCGAGCAGGCCGTCAAGGTCCTGCATGCACTCGACGAGAAATTTGAAATGGAAACCGCGCCGGTGGGCGGCGCCGGCTACGAGGCCAAGGGCCATCCGCTGCCGGAGGACACCCTGGCGCTGGCCAAGGCGGCCGACGCCATCCTGTTCGGCGCCGTGGGCGACTGGAAGTACGATACGCTGGAGCGCCCGCTGCGCCCGGAGCAGGCCATCCTCGGCCTGCGCAAGCACCTGGGCCTGTTCGGCAACCTGCGCCCCGCCATCCTCTACCCTGAGCTGGCCGGCGCCTCGACGCTGAAGCCGGAAGTGGTGTCGGGCCTGGACATCCTGATCGTGCGCGAACTGACCGGCGACATCTACTTCGGCCAGCCGCGCGGCGTGCGCGAATGCCCGGACGGCCCGTTCAAGGGCCAGCGCGAAGGCTTCGACACCATGCGCTATGCGGAAGGCGAAATCCGCCGCATCGCCCACGTGGCGTTCCAGGCGGCGCAAAAGCGCGGCAAGCGCCTGACCTCGGTCGACAAGGCGAACGTGCTGGAAACCTTCCAGTTCTGGAAAGACATCGTCACCGACGTGCACCGGGACTACCCGGACGTGGCGCTGGACCATATGTATGTCGACAACGCCGCCATGCAACTGGTGCGGGCGCCGAAGAAATTCGACGTCATCGTCACCGGCAATATGTTCGGCGACATCCTGTCCGATGCGGCGGCCATGCTGACCGGTTCCATCGGCATGCTGCCGTCGGCTTCGCTGGACGCCAACAACAAGGGCCTGTACGAACCCTCGCACGGTTCGGCTCCCGATATCGCGGGCAAGGGGATCGCCAACCCGCTGGCCACGATCCTGTCGGCGGCCATGATGCTGCGCTATTCGCTGGACCGCGCGCAGCAGGCCGACCGTATCGAAAGCGCGGTCAAGAAGGTCTTGGCGCAGGGGCTGCGCACGCCGGACATTTACGAAGCGGGCACGACCAAGGTTGGCACGTCGCAGATGGGCGATGCCGTGGTGGCGGCGCTCTGAAACCGGCAAGTCGGTGCTTGACCCTGCGGGTCGGGCACCGGTTTACCGGTTTAGAATTGAATAGATTTCACACCCAAAGGAAAGCAAAATGAAACTCGTAGGTCTGGTTGGTTGGCGCGGTATGGTCGGTTCGGTCCTGATGCAGCGCATGCAGGAAGAGGGCGACTTTGCCCATATCGAGCCGGTATTCTTCTCCACTTCGAACACCGGCGGCGCTGCGCCGAAGATGGCGAAGAACGAGACGACCCTGAAGGACGCCACCAACATCGACGAACTGAAACGCTGCGAGATCATCATCTCCTGCCAGGGCGGCGACTACACCACCGAGGTATTCCCGAAGCTGCGCGCGGCCGGCTGGAACGGCTACTGGATCGACGCGGCGTCGACCCTGCGCATGGACAAGGACGCCGTGATCGTGCTCGATCCGGTCAACCTGAACGTGATCAAGGACGCCATGGCCAAGGGCGTGAAGAACTTCATCGGCGGTAACTGCACCGTGTCCTGCATGCTGATGGGCCTGGGCGGCCTGTTCAAGCAGGACCTGGTGGAGTGGATGACCTCCATGACCTACCAGGCGGCCTCCGGCGGCGGCGCGCAGCATATGCGCGAGCTGCTGACCCAGTACGGCACCATCAACGCCTCCGTCAAGCACCTGCTGGACAACCCGGCCTCGGCCATCCTGGAAATCGACAAGCAGGTGCTGGCCACCCAGCACGGCATGTCGGCCGAGGAGACCAAGCAGTTCGGCGTGCCGCTGGGCGGCAACCTGATCCCGTGGATCGACAAGGACCTGGGCAATGGGCAGTCGAAGGAAGAGTGGAAGGGCGGCGCCGAGACCAACAAGATCCTGGGCCGCGGCGCAGGCTTCGCTGCCGCGCCGATCCATGTCGACGGCCTGTGCGTGCGCATCGGCGCGATGCGCTGCCACAGCCAGGCGCTGACCATCAAGCTGCGCAAGGACGTGCCGCTGGACGAGATCAACGACATCATCGCCCAGGACAACCAGTGGGTGAAGCTGGTGCCGAACACCCGCGAAGCGTCGGTCAAGGACCTGACCCCGGCGGCCGTCACCGGCAGTCTGGCCATCCCGGTCGGCCGCGTGCGCAAAATGGCGATGGGCGGCGACTACCTGTCCGCCTTCACCGTGGGCGACCAGCTGCTGTGGGGGGCGGCCGAGCCGCTGCGCCGCATGCTGCGCATCGTTCTGGATAAATAAATGTTATTACCGAGATAATAACTGCTGAATAATAAACAAGTTAAACAGTATTTTCTAAAGGCCGGATTTCAAAGGAAATTCGGCTTTTTTCTTTGAATCACAAAATATTTTCGGCACGAACGAAACAGAATGCTGGCCATGAGGGGGTGATTAGTGGGAGAATGCTTGCATGCTTCCAAGCATGATGTTATGTTGAGACCTCTGGAAAAGTAACTTTCTTTCCACGTTAACCATTTTTCGTCGCTCACTATGCCTGTTCAAAAACCTTCCAAGGTCGCTTCGTTCGCGTTGAAAACACTGACCGCTGCAGTGCTCAGCGGCGCCGTGCTCGTACCTACTACCGTCAACGCAGCTGGTCTTGGCAAGCTCACCGTGCTCTCCTCCCTGGGGCAGCCGCTGCGCGCCGAAATCGAATTGACCGCCGTTTCCTCTGAGGAAGCGTCCGAACTGGTGGCCAAGCTGGCCTCGCCGGATGCTTTCCGCGCCGCCAATATCGAATTCAACTCGGCCCTGCTCGGCCTGCGCTTCGAAGTCGAAGCCCGTGGCTCACGCCAATTCATCCGTATCACGTCCGGCCAGCCGATCAACGAACCTTTCGTTGATATGCTGCTCGAACTTACCTGGACCAATGGTCGCCTGGTACGGGAATACACCTTCCTGCTTGATCCAGCCGACCTGCGGACAGCCCGTTCGCCGCAAGTGGCGGCGCCGGTGCAGGCCAAGGGGGCACGCAATGCGCCGGCAGCTGCCGCGCCAAGCGCCACCCCGAGCGCCACGCCAAGTGCCGCATCAGCAGCGCCGTCCGCACCAGCCCAGGCGCCAGCGCCAGCCGCATCGCGCGCCGCTGCCGGCACCGATGCCGGCGCCGGCGACAGCTACCAGGTCAAGAAAGGCGATACGCTCGGGCGTATCGCCGGCCGCCTGAAGCCGGCCGAAGTCTCGCTGGACATGATGCTGGCGGCGCTGTACCGCGCCAACCCGGACTCCTTCAACGGTGGCAATATGAACCGCCTGAAGTCCGGCACCATCCTGACCGTGCCTGACGCGAACACCGTCAAGGGCAGCAGCCAGAGCGAGGCCCATGGCCTGGTCGTGGCGCATGCCGCCGACTTCAATGCCTACCGTTCCAAGCTGGCGGGCCAGGTGGCTGCGGCCACCCCGGCCAAGGAAGCGGAAGCCCAGCAAAGCCACACCGGCAAGATCACAGCCAAGGTGCAAGAGCGTCCGACCGCCGTCAGCGAGTCGAAAGACCAGCTGAAGCTGTCCAAGGCGGGCGACACGGCCACCAAGGCCGGCAAAACCGGCGCCATGGAAGAGAAGATCGCCAAGGACCGTCAGATGGCCGACGCCAGCGCCCGTGTGAAGGAGCTGGAAAAGAACGTCAATAGCCTCGAGAAGTTGGTGGAGGTGAAGAACAAGGCTGCCGCCAGCGCCCAGGCCAAGGCAAGCGCCGCGGCGTCGGCTCCGGCAGCAATCTTGTCCGCACCGTCGGCCCCTGCACCTGCGCCTGCCCCAGTCGCCGCGGCGCCAGCCCCGGCCCCGGCTCCAGTTCCCGCTCCAGCCGCTTCGGCGCCTGCCGCACCGGAAGCCGCCGCGCCGGCAGCTGCCGCACCAGTGGCCCCGGCGCCTGAACCGGAAAAGCCAGTCAAGCCAAAGCGCAGCCCAGTGGCCCCGGCGCCAGCGCCTGCCAGCCCAAGCCTGGTCGACACGCTGATGGAAAACATCCAGCTGATCGGCGTTGGCATTGCAGCGCTGCTGGCCGGTGCCGCCGTGGTGGTGATGCGCCGCCGCAAGGCTGCCGAAGAAGAGTCGTCGATGATGAACACGGAATCGGGCAGCGTGATGGGCGATCCAGGCACGACCGCGCATTCCCTGTTCGCGGAAACCGGCGGCCAGAGCGTGGACACCAGCAACAGCGTGTTCAACTCGAACTTCGCGCCGTCGGCCAGCCAGCTCGACACCAATGAAGTCGATCCGGTCGCGGAAGCCGACGTGTACATCGCCTACGGCCGCGACGCCCAGGCGGAAGAGATCCTGAAGGAAGCGCTGCGCGTTCACCCTGAACGCCACCCAGTGCGCCTGAAGCTGCTGGAAATCTACGCCGGCCGCAAGGACGCGCGCGCCTTTGAAACCCAGGCCAGCGAGCTGTATTCGATGACCAAGGGCCAGGGCGACGAGTGGGCGCAAGCCGCCGCGCTGGGCGCCGGCATCGATGCCGACAATCCACTGTACGTGAATGCTGCGCAGGCGAAAGCTGCTGCAGGCCTGGGTGCAGCCGCCGCCGGCGCTGCCGCCCCTTTCGCAGCGAGCGAGTCGAATGAGCTCAACGACTTCGCTGCGATGTTTGCCGAGCCAGTAGCTGCTGCCCCGGCCAAGGCCGGTGGCCTGGACATGGACCTGAGCGCTGACGCTTCGCCAGCCGCTGCGGAATCCAGCCTGATGGACTTCGATCTCGACCGCGATGCCGGCTCGCTGCCGTCGCTGGCCGAGGAATCGAAGGCCGCGCCCAAAGCTGCTGAGAGCAATACCCTGGACTTCGACCTTGGTGGCCTGAGCTTCGATGAACCGGCGCCGTCTGGCGGGGCCGCGGTCGAACTGGCACCGGCACCGGTTGCTGCTGCGGAAGAAGTGCACGACCTGTCCTTCGACCTGGGCCTGGATACGCCAGTCAGGGCGGAAGCCGTGCCAGCCGCGCCAGCCCATGACGCCATGGCCGATATCGGCATGGACTTCGGCCTGGATCTGCCGAGCGAAGCCAAAGCGGCCGCAGCGGCGCCTGCCGCCGATCCGCTGGCTGAACTCGACAGCATGGACTTCTCGCTGCCATCCGGCGGCGCGGCGGCTCCTGCTGTAGCGCACGTCGAAGCGGCGCCGTTGTCGGCCGCCGACTTCTCGCTGGATCTGCCGAGCGAGCCAGTGGCCGCTGCCGCGGCACCGGCGGACTTCGACCTGTCCGGCATCAATCTCGACCTCGGCGGCGCGGGCCAGGCAACTGCCGCACCGAAGAACGAAGACGAGATGTCTGCTCTGCACATGGAAATGGACACCAAGCTGGACCTGGCGGTGGCATACCAGGAAATCGGCGACAAGGAAGGCGCCCGCGAGCTGCTGGATGAAGTGATCCGCGGCGGCAGCGACGACCAGGTCTCGCGCGCCAGCGCCATGCGTGCCCAACTCGGCTGAGCCTCAGCTGTCCGGCTAGGTAGCAAATAGCCGTATAATGCCCGGTCACAGATCAATCTGACCGGGCATTTTTTATTTTGAAACGCATCGCATTAGGAGTTCAGTACAACGGCGCCGACTGGCTTGGCTACCAGGTCCAGCCGCACGGCCAGACCGTGCAGAACAGGCTGGAGGACGCCATTGAGCGCTTTGCCTGCGCCCGGCTGGCCACCACCTGCGCCGGCCGCACCGACGCCGGTGTGCACGCCTTGAACCAGGTGGTGCACTTCGACACCGATCTGGATCGCGCAGAACACGCCTGGGTGCGCGGCATCAACGCCTTCCTGCCCGAATCGATCGGCGTGCGCTGGGCGCGCTACCTGCCCGCGGCGCCGACGCCGGAACAGGAATTCCATGCCCGTTTCAGTGCCCGTTCCCGTACCTACCACTACCTGCTGTACAACCAACAAGTGCGTTCGCCCCTGCTGGCGGGCCGCGCCGGATTCACCCACTGGAAGCTGGACGTGGAGCGCATGCGCGAAGCGGTCAAGCCCCTGATCGGGACCCACGATTTCACCGCCTTCCGCGCCTCGATGTGCCAGGCCAAGACGCCGGTCAAGGAGATGCACTGCATCGAGATCGAGCGCCACGGCGACATGATCCTGTTCACGCTGCGCGCCAACGCCTTCCTGCACCATATGGTGCGCAACCTGGTCGGTTCGCTGGTCTACGTCGGCCAGGGGCGCGAGAACACGGACTGGATGGGCGAGCTGCTGGCAGGGCGGGACCGCACCAAGTCGGCGCCCACCTTCATGCCCGACGGCCTGTACCTGTCCCGCATCGAATACGACGAAAAATGGGGCTTGCCTTACGAAGAGCCCTGCATCCTCCCAGCCTTTTAAGGAAACCGGCAATGCCACGCACCCGCATCAAGATCTGCGGCCTGACCCGCGAAGAAGACGTCCAGGCCGCCGTGGCGGCGGGCGCCGACGCGGTGGGCTTCGTGTTCTACGAGAAGAGCCCGCGCTACGTCGCCCCGCAGCGCGCCGCCGAACTGATTGCGCTGCTGCCGCCGTTTGTGACCCCGGTCGGCCTGTTCGTCAACCACACGGCGGAGCAGGTGGCCGCCACCGTGGCGGTGGCGCCGGTATCGCTGCTGCAATTCCATGGCGATGAAAGCGCCGCAGAGTGCGCCGCCGCGGCGCGCGCCGCGGGCCGGGCCTATGTGCGGGTATTCCGTGTCAAACCCGACACAAGCGGCGCCGAGCTGCTAGAATATGAGCGACTTTGCCGCGCATCCAGCAGCTTGTTCTCGGGCCTCCTGCTCGATACCTTCGTGGATGCCTATGGCGGCGCAGGAAAGGTTTTCGATTGGTCTCTAATCCCAAAAGATCTCGCGCATCGGGCCGTTTTGAGTGGTGGCTTGAGCGTGCAAAATGTGACTGGCGCAGTGGCCAGCGTTCGCCCTTACGCGGTTGACGTCTCAAGTGGCGTCGAGCGCGCCAAGGGCATCAAAGATGCTCGCCTGATCGCGGAGTTCATTCGCGGCGCGCGGGCAGCAGATGCCACTTTTGAGAAAGATCCGCACCATGAAAACCCCGCTTGATGCGCCACCAGCGCAGCTGTTCCACGCCTCGTCCTACCACCTGCCCGACGCCACCGGCCATTTCGGCCCGTATGGCGGTTCCTTTGTTGCCGAAACCCTGAGCTACGCGCTGGCCGAGCTGCGCGAAGCCTATGCCCGCTACAGCAAGGATGAACTCTTCCTGGAAGAGTTCCGCTATGAGTTGAAGCACTTCGTCGGCCGTCCGTCGCCCGTGTACCACGCCAAGCGCTGGTCGGAGCAACTGGGCGGCGCGCAGATCTACTTCAAGCGCGAAGACCTGAACCACACCGGCGCCCACAAGATCAACAATGTGATCGGCCAGGCCTTGCTGGCCAAGCGCATGGGCAAGCCGCGCATCATCGCCGAGACCGGCGCCGGCCAGCACGGCGTCGCCACCGCCACCATTTGCGCGCGCTTCGGCCTGGAGTGCGTGGTCTACATGGGCAGCGAGGACGTCAAGCGCCAGGCGCAGAACGTGTACCGCATGAAGCTGCTGGGCGCCACCGTGGTGCCGGTGGAATCGGGCTCCAAGACCCTGAAGGATGCGCTGAACGAGGCGATGCGCGACTGGGTCACCAATATTGAAAACACTTTCTACATTATCGGCACGGTGGCCGGGCCGCACCCTTACCCGATGATGGTGCGCGATTTCCAGTCCGTGATCGGCGAGGAGTGCCTGCAGCAGATGCCCGAGATGACCGGGCGCCAGCCGGATTATGTGGTGGCCTGTATTGGTGGCGGTTCGAATGCCATGGGGATTTTCTATCCTTATATCGACCAGGCGGCGACGGCGCTGGTGGGCGTCGAGGCGGCGGGCGAGGGGCTCGGCACGGGCAAGCATGCGGCGTCGCTGACGGCCGGCTATCCGGGTGTGTTGCATGGCAACCGCACTTACCTGCTGCAGGACGAGGGCGGGCAGATCATTGAGACGCATTCAGTCTCGGCGGGATTGGATTATCCAGGGGTGGGGCCGGAGCATTCTTATCTGAAGGATGCGGGGCGCGCAGAATACGTGTCGATTGCCGACGACGAGGCGCTGCAGGCTTTCCATGATTGCTGCCATATCGAGGGGATCATTCCTGCGCTCGAGAGTTCGCATGCGCTGGCGTATGCGGCCAAGCTGGCGGCGACCTTGCCGAAGAATAAGATCATTCTGGCCAATCTGTCGGGGCGCGGGGATAAGGATATGCATACTGTCGCGCAGCGCGCAGGACTGCAGTTCTAAAACCGGTAATCCAGGGTCAGACCCAAGGGTCAGACCCTGTCAGATCATCCGCCGCGAGTTTGGTTTGGGGCTTTTGACTTTCGTCGAAGATCAAGGCGCACATCCCTGCACGCGGCCGCCGCGTACCGGGGTCAGACCCTTGGGTCTGACCCCGCCTTACCGGTTTGAAAAAGGAAAGCAAAATGACTCGTATCGCACAAACCTTCGCCGCTCTGAAAGCGCAAAACAAAAAAGCCCTGGTCACCTTCATCACCGCCGGCGACCCGGAACCGGGCCTCACCGTAAGCTTGATGCACGCCCTGGTGGAAGGCGGGGCCGACATCCTGGAACTGGGCATCCCATTCTCCGACCCCATGGCGGAGGGCCCTGTCATCCAGCGCGCCTGCGAACGCGCGCTGGCGAAGGGTGTCGGCATCCGCCACTGCTTCGACTTCGTACGCGAATTCCGCAAGACCAACAGCAGCACGCCGGTGGTCCTGATGGGCTACGCCAACCCGATCGAACGCCTGGGCGCCGACGCCTACATCGACGCCAGCCGCGCCGCCGGCGCCGACGGCGCCATCGTGGTCGATTATCCGCCGGAGGAGTGCGAGGCGTTCGCCGCCAAGATGCGCGCCGCGGGGCAGGACCTGATCTTCCTGCTGGCTCCCACCTCGACCGAAGAGCGGGTGCAGCAGGTGGCGCGCGTGGGCAGCGGTTTCACATACTATGTGTCCCTGAAAGGCGTGACCGGCGCCGGCCATATCGACACGGAAGACGTGGCGCGCCGCCTGGACATGATACGCAAGCACGTGCAGCTGCCGCTGGGCGTCGGTTTCGGCATCCGCGACGGGGAAACCGCCCGCGCGGTGGCCGCCGTGGCCGATGCGGTGGTGATCGGCAGCCGCATCATCCAGGAAATCGAGTCGGCCGGGCCAGAAAACGCTGTAAAATCAGTACGATCGTTCGTTTCCGGCATTCGCCACGCACTTGACGCAAAGCATTAATCCGAGAGCAAGATTCTGCCTGTTTTGTTCGACAGGGCAGGCAGAACCGGCTACACTTCCGGCCTAAGTTAGTGCAAGAGGAGAAATTTATGAGCTGGTTGGAAAAATTGCTGCCACCGCGCATCCAGCGCTCGGACGCTGCCGCTCGCAAGACAATGCCTGAAGGCCTGTGGGTCAAGTGCCCATCCTGCGAGGCTGTGCTGTACCGTACCGACCTCGAGTCGAACCTGCATGTCTGCCCCAAGTGCGACCATCACATGCGTATCCGCGCCCGCGAGCGCCTGGACGCGCTGCTGGACGCCGGCGGCCGTTATGAAATCGGCCAGGAGACCCTGCCGGTCGACACGCTGAAGTTCAAGGATAGCAAGAAATACCCGGATCGCCTGAAGCAGGCGATGGAAGCCACCGGCGAAACCGATGCCCTGATCGCGATGGGCGGCTCGATCATGAGCCTGCCGGTTGTCGTGGCGTGCTTCGAATTCGAATTCATGGGCGGCTCCATGGGTTCCGTGGTGGGCGAACGTTTCGCCCGCGCGGCCCAGGTGGCGCTGGAACAGAAGGTGCCGTTCATCTGCGTGACCGCCACCGGCGGCGCACGTATGCAGGAAGGCCTGCTGTCGCTGATGCAGATGGCGAAAACCACCGCCATGCTGACCAAGCTGGCCGAGAAGAAGCTGCCGTTCATCTCGGTGCTGACCGACCCGACCATGGGCGGCGTGTCCGCCTCGTTCGCCTTCATGGGCGACGTGGTGATGGCCGAGCCGAAGGCGCTGATCGGCTTCGCCGGCCCGCGCGTGATCGAAAACACCGTGCGTGAAAAGCTGCCGGAAGGCTTCCAGCGTTCCGAGTTCCTGCTGACCAAGGGCGCGATCGACATGATCGTCGACCGCCGCCAGATGCGCGAAGAAATCGCCCGCCTGCTGGCCCTGATGCAGAACCAGGCCGTGGAAGTGCTGGCCTAAGCTTTACGTTTCACCCGGCGCGCGCAGCCTCCTGCGCTGCGCGCCCGAACTCCCTCCCTGGCGATAATGTCCAATCTCCCGAATACCCTCCCCGAATGGCTTGCGCTGATCGAGTCGCGCCATGCCGAAACCGTCATCAACATGGGCCTGGACCGCGTGCGCGCCGTCAAGGAACGCATGGCATTGCAGTTCAAGTGCCCGGTCATCATGGTGGCCGGCACCAACGGCAAGGGCTCGACCTGCGCCATGCTGGAATCGATCCTGATGCAAGGCGGTTACCGCGTCGGCCTGTACATCAAGCCCCACTTCCTGCATTTCAACGAGCGCGCGCGCCTGAACGGCGATATGGCGAGCGGCGAGCAGCTGGTGGACAGCTTCAATTTCGTGGAGCGCTCGCGCGGCGATATTTCGCTGACTTATTTTGAATTCACCACGCTGGCCATCATGCACCTGATGTCGCAGGCGGCGCTCGACGTGGTTATCCTCGAAGTGGGCCTGGGCGGCCGCCTGGATGCGGTCAATGTGATCGACGCCGACGTGTCGATCGTGACCAGCGTCGATATCGACCACGTCGACTACCTGGGCGGTACGCGCGAGCAGATCGGCTTTGAGAAGGCTGGTATCTTCCGCACCGGAAAAGCGGCCATCTGCAGCGATCCGGTGCCGCCGCAGGCCCTGATCGATCACGCCACGGAAATCGGCGCCGACCTGTGGCTGATGGGGCGCGATTTCAATTATGCCGGTGACAAGCAGCAATGGAATTACGGCGGACGTTCGCAGCGCCGCAATTCGCTGGCCTACCCGGGCCTGCGCGGCGCCAACCAGCTGCTCAATGCCTGCGCGGCGCTGGCGGCCCTGGAAGCGCTGAAGATGGAACTGCCGGTCGGCGCCCAGGAAGTGCGCACCGGCCTGGTGATGGTGGAGCTGCCGGGCCGCTTCCAGGTGCTGCCGGGCCGCCCGACTGTCATCTACGACGTCGCGCACAACCCGCACGCCGCCGCCGCGCTGGCGCAGAACGTGGGCAATATGGGCTTCAGCCCGTACACCTTCGCGGTGTTCGGCTCCATGCACGACAAGGATATCGACGGCGTGATCCAGGCCATGGCGCCCAATGTCGACCATTGGTGCCTGACCAACCTGCCGTCGCCGCGCGCAGCGACGGCGTCGGAACTGGCGGCCAAAGTGCAGGCAATTGAGCCTAAAATGGATGAGAAAACCGTTAATATTTTCGATGATCCAGGCCAGGCATTCGCAAATGCGATCAGCCGTGCGGGCGAGAATGATAGAATTGTGGTCTTTGGATCATTCCTGACCGTCGCCGGCGTCATGGCGGCGAAAAAATCCTCACTCCACTGAGAAAATCACGCATGGGCTTGTTATCGAAATTTGGCAAAGACAAGCAAGATGCTGCTGGTGATGACAGCGGCTATTACCGCGCACAGGACGACCGGGCTTTGAACGACAAGGCCCGCTCCAAGCGCGCATCCAGTGCTGGCGCCGACGCGGCGCCGCGCCGCAATGGCGGCAAAAATGCAGCTGATCCCGTATTGCCAGAGAAGAAGCGCGCCCGCCGGCGCCTGGTCGGCGCCATTGCGCTGGCGCTGGCCGTTGCCATCGGCCTGCCGATGCTGCTCGATTCCGAGCCAAAATCGTCGGTATCCGACATCGCCATCAATATGCCGTCCAAGGACAAGCCGGGCGAACCGCTGAATGGCGGGCCGGTGCCGGCACCGATGCCGGCGATCGAGCAGCCCGCCGCTGGCAAGCCTTCCGCCTCGGCCCAGTCTTCACGCACGGTGGCCCCAGTCGCTGCGGCGGGCGCCTCGCTGGACAAGGGCGAAGAAATTGTCCACGTGCCGGCCAAGCCGGCCGTGACCGAGCCGGCAAAGCCGCCCAAAGCGGCCGATGTCAAAGCGACCGACCTGAAAGTCGCGAAGGCCGAAGTGAAGCATCCGGAAACCAAGCCCGAACCGAAGAAGCCGGAAACCAAGCCTGACACCAAGCCTGACATCAAGCCTGACACTAAGCCGGAAGCCAAGCCCAGCCATAACGACGATGCGCGCGCCATGGCTATCCTGGAAGGCAAGCCCACCGAAGCGGCGCCCGCAGCCGCCAAGTATGTGATCAAGGTCGGCGCCTTCGCTGCCAAAGACAAAGTGGACGAGTTGCAGCGCAAGCTGAACGAAGCCGGCATCAAGTCCTATGCGCAAAAGGTCAACACCGCCAACGGCGAATTGACCAGCGTGCGAGTCGGCCCGTTCCCGAACAAGGACGAAGCTGAAAAGGTCAAAGCCAAGCTGGGCAAACTGGGCCTGACTGGCAGCCTGACTCCAGCCTGACCGATGATTTGAGGCTGCGCTGACGTGACGATTTTCGATTACCTGGTTATCTTCGTGCTGGTCTCTTCCGTCATCATCAGTACCCTGCGTGGCCTGGTCAAAGAGGTATTGTCCCTGGCCGGCTGGATTGTCGCTTTCGTCGTCGCCAACGCTTACGGCCCGTGGCTGGCCGCCATGCTGCCGAGCGCCCTGCCGGGCGAGGTGGTACGCCTGATCGTTGCTTTCATTGCATTATTTATCGGTGTGCGCATCCTCATGGCCCTGCTGACCATGGCGATCGATGCGCTGATCACTGCCGGCGGCCTGTCGCTGGCCGACCGTGGCCTGGGAGGCGTGTTTGGCCTCGGCCGGGGTATCGTGATCGTGCTGGCCGGCGTCATATTGTGCGGGATGACGTCCATCCCCAAACAGGATTTCTGGAAAAACGCGCTGTTGAGTCCCATGGCGGAATCCAGTGTGCGAACGGTGAAACCGATGCTGCCCGATGCGATGGCGCAGCATGTCCATTTTTAGAATTCTTTAAATCCGCAGTACCAAGTTTAGGAGCACACCATGTGTGGCATCGTCGGCGTCGTATCCCACCAACCAGTCAACCAGATGCTGTATGACGCGCTGCTGCTGTTGCAGCACCGCGGCCAGGATGCGGCAGGCATCGCAACCAATCAAAGCAACACCTTCTCCATGCACAAGGCCAATGGCCTGGTGCGCGACGTGTTCCGCACCCGGAATATGCGTTCGCTGAACGGCACTTCCGGTATCGGCCACTGCCGCTACCCGACCGCCGGCTCTTCCAGCGAGGAAGAAGCGCAGCCGTTCTACGTCAACGCGCCGTTCGGCATCACGCTGGCGCACAACGGCAACCTGACCAACTGGGAACAGCTCAAGGACGAGATGTTCAAGATCGACCGCCGCCACATCAACACCGATTCCGACTCGGAAGTGTTGCTGAACGTGCTGGCGCACGAACTCCACAAGGCGTCCACCGGCTTCACCCTGACCCCGGCCAATATCTTCCAGGCGGTGACGGTACTGATCAAGCGCGTGCGCGGCGGCTATGCGGCGGTGGCGCAAATCGCCGGCAGCGGTATGCTGGCGTTCCGCGACCCGTTCGGCATCCGCCCCCTGTGCCTGGGTGTGAACGAAACGGCGGAAGGCACCGAATACATGGTGGCCTCCGAATCGGTGGCGCTGGAAGGCATGGGCTTCCGCTTCGTTCGCGACGTGCTGCCTGGCGAAGCGATCTTTATCGACAGCGACAATAAGCTGCACGCCCAGATCTGTGCCGACGCGCCGAAGCTGAATCCATGCGTATTCGAATACGTCTACCTGGCGCGTCCGGACTCCGTGATTGACGGCGCCTCGGTGTACAACACCCGCCTGAAGATGGGCGAGTACCTGGCCGACAAGATCAAGCGCGAAGGACTGGCCGACGACGTCGACGTCGTGATGCCGATCCCGGACTCCTCGCGTCCCGCCGCGATCCAGCTGGCGATGCGCCTGGGCGTGGACTACCGCGAAGGCTTCATCAAGAACCGCTACATCGGCCGCACCTTCATCATGCCGGGCCAGGCCATGCGCAAGAAATCCGTGCGCCAGAAACTCAACGCCATCGGCGACGAGTTCAAGGACAAGGTCGTGCTGCTGGTGGACGACTCGATCGTGCGCGGCACCACGTCGCGCGAGATCGTGCAGATGGCGCGCGAAGCGGGCGCCAAGAAAGTGATCTTCGCCTCCGCCGCGCCGCCGGTGCTGTATCCGAACGTGTACGGTATCGACATGCCGACGCGCGACGAGCTGATCGCCCACGGACGCACGCTGCAGGAAATCTGCAATGAAATCACCGCCGACGCGCTGGTGTACCAGGACCTGGAAGACCTGAAGAAGTCCATCGCCGATGTCAACCCGGCGCTGACTGAATTCGAGGCTTCCTGCTTCGATGGCAAGTACGTCACCGGCGACGTGTCGGCCGAGTACCTGGACCGCATCGAGCAAGCGCGCCACAACCCGACCAAGGCCAAGGTTGCGGAGGATGCGGGCCGTATGCAGCTGAACCTGAACACCGCCAACACGGAAACCTGATGAAGAACTACGGCTTCACGACCACCATCCTGCACAACGACCGCCAGAAAGGCATCGAACACGGCTCGCTGCACAAGCCGATCCACACCTCGGTGACGTTCGGCTATGCTGATGCGCGCCAGCTGGCGTCGGTGTTCCAGGGCAAGGAGCCGGGCTTCCGCTACGGCCGCCAGGGCAATCCGACGGTTGCCGCGCTGGAAGACAAAGTCAGCAAGATGGAGCAGGGCGTTGGCACGATCTGCTTCGCCACGGGCATGGGCGCCATCGGCGCCGTGTTCCAGGCGCTGCTGCGTGCCGGCGACCACGTCGTGTCGTCGTCGTTCCTGTTCGGGAATACCAACTCGCTGTGGCAAACGGTGGCGGGGCAGGGCGTGGGCGTGGACTTTGTCGACGCCACCGACGTCGCCAATGTGGCGGCGGCGCTGACACCTGAAACCCGCATGGTGTTCGTCGAGACGATCGCCAACCCGCGCACCCAGATCGCCGACCTGAAACGCATCGGCGAGCTGTGCGCGCAGCGCGGCATCCTCTACATCGTCGACAACACCATGACGTCGCCTTACCTGTTCCGCCCGAAGGACGTGGGCGCGGGCCTGGTGGTGAATGCGCTGACCAAGTCGATTGGCGGCCATGGCAACGCGCTGGGCGGCGCATTGACCGACACCGGCGCCTATGACTGGACCAGGTTCCCCAATATCTTCGAGAACTACAAGAAGAATCCCGCGGCGCAGTGGGGGCTGGTGCAGATCCGCGCCAAGGCACTGCGCGATTTCGGCGCTTCGCTGGCGCCGGAGGCCGCGCACACCATCGCCGTCGGCGCCGAAACGCTGGCGCTGCGCATGGACCGCGCTTCGGCCAACGCGCGCGCGTTGGCCGACATGCTGGAAGCAGACGAACGCGTTGCAGCCGTCTACTACCCGGGACTGAAGTCGCACCCGCAGCATGGCATTGCAGCGGAACTGTTCAAGGACTTCGGCTCGCTGCTCAGTTTTGAACTGAAGGACGGCATCGACTGCTTCGACTACCTGAACAAGCTGAAGCTCGCGATTCCGACCTCCAACCTGGGCGACACGCGCACGCTGGTGATCCCGGTCTCGCACACGATCTTCTACGAAATGGGGCCAGAGCGCCGCGCATCGATGGGCATCGCCGACAGCCTGATCCGCGTTTCCGTCGGTATCGAAGACACCGCCGACCTGATCGCCGACTTCAAGAACGCCCTGGATTGAAAAATGAAAGCCAGAGCTGACCCCGGCTTTTAATTAGTATGCCACTCCGAAAATGGCGGTGAAGCGGGCTTTCTGTTCGGCCGATGCTGCGGGGTCGCGCAGCAGGTAGGTTTCCAGCATGCCGAATTGTTCGAGGCGCAGGCCGATGTCCTTGAACAGCGGGCCGAGGTCTGGTGCTTTGCTGGTGGCGACGATGTTGTTCAACAAGGGATCGAGGTCGATGCCGCCGATCGCCTTGCCGATGCGGACGATGTCTGCCTGGTCGTACTGCTTGCCTTTGTGGCCGAATTCCTTGTACATCGCGTTCAGCAGCGTATCCAGGCTGGCTTTGCCGTTGGTGGCCTTGCGCAGCTCCACGTCCATCGCCAGACCGGCAATCGTGCCGCCGCCGTACACCAGCAGCCAGTTGCGGTGATTGTCCTTGACTGCTTCACGTACCGTGACGGTCAGGCCCTGCACGTTGCGGGCCACGTTCTGGCCGCGTGCCAGGTTTTCCAGTTGCTGGATCAGCATGGCGCGGTCCATCAGCTCGTTGCGGGCCATGGTGATGACGGTAACGTAGTCGTTCACGCCTTCCTTGAACCATTCTTCGCTTTCATTCTTCGGTACCAGAGAATGGCCGTCCCAGAAGTGGGCCAGCTCGTGCGACATCACCTTGCCCCAGATCGGGCGCGAAACTTCGCTGCCGTCGTCCTTCAGGTATTGGCTGAAGGAGGCTGAGAAGGCGCCGCCGTCACCGGTGCCGCCCTGGTTGATGACGACCAGGAAGCGATCAGCCACCGGGCCGCGGCCATACAGCTTCTGGTAGCTGTTCATCTGTTTGTCGATCATTGATATGAAGGCGTCGCGCCGCTTCCAGTATTGCCTGCCCATCACCAGCGTCATCTCGACGCCGCCGGCCTTGAAGGTCTCGGCGCGCGCGGTGCCGAAGAAGAAGGCGTTGTTCACCAGTTCGCGACGCGATTCCGTGAGGAAGACGCCGGGTTTGCCGGCGCTGCGCCACGGCGTATTGGCCTTCCACCCGGCCGGCAGATCGAACGTGACTTCGGTCTGGCCGAGCATGTTCACGCCGGGTACGATGAAGAGCGGGTAGCCGACCGACATCAGGCCTTCGTCGGTGTGGTAGGAGACTTCCTCATTCCCGCCCGGCCATTCGTATTTGTCGTGCTCGAGCCGGATATCGTAGGACAGGCGCAGGCGGCGGTCGCCTTCCACGTCGTATTCGCCTTCGCCCTTGTCCTGCAGCGCAACGGCGTTGCCGGCCATGTCGCGCACGGCCAGCTTTTCGATCAGGTCGGCCTGGCCATTCTTCAGCTGCGGAATCGGCATGCAGTTGAAGAGCGCAAGTTCGCGCCCCTCAACCCAGACGTCGGCTTCGACGTGGGCCCGTTTGGCATCCTGGTCGATGCTCAGGCGGTAGTGGTTGGTCTGGTTGTCGAAGGCGAACGCGGACTGCGCGGCCAGCATCGCGGCTGCGATGCAGAGTGGCTTGAACATCAAATCTCCCCGGTTGTTATGTGGTGTCGTGTCACTTTAAGTTGGCGCAGCCACCCGAGGAGCGTGGCTGCGACGAACTGCAGGATTGGCGGGACAGGCTGCAGGCTTAGCGTAGCGCTTTTTCCACAACCGCTTTCATGGCGGGCATGGCGCAGCGCAGGGCGGCGTGGCCGCAATCGGTGTCGAGTATCGTGGCGTCTTCCTTGCGCAGTTTGGCGAAGGCGATCGGCGGCGCCGGGTTGACCAGGTGGTCCTGTGCCGCATTGATTGGGTAGATATGGGCCTTGATGTTCGCCGCAGCATCTTCCAGCTTGCCGCCTTGCGCAATATCGTGGCCGAGGACTGCGCGGATCTGCCACAGCGAATTGTTGGCGTCGGTGCCGTCCGGGTCGGATGCCTGGCTCTCGCGGAAGAACTTTTCGAAGTCTTTGGGCGCGGTGCGCGCGCTGCGGTGCGCGGGACTGTCGAAATTCATGGCGAACAGCAGGTTGTACATCGGCAGGGCGGGGTTTTTGGCGTAGCGGCCGCCGGCGTAGGCCGGGTCGTCGAGCATGGATTTTTCAACGATGCGCAGGAACAGCATGTCGGAGGAGGTCAGGCGCGGCGTGCCGGCAATCGGGATCGCGACGTCCATGAAGCTTGGGTAGCTGGCGGCCCACTGGAAAGTCTGCATGCCGCCCATCGAATAGCCCATGACGGCGCGCACATGCTTGATGCCGAGTTTTTCGGTCAGCAGCTTGTGCTGGCTGTCCACCATGTCACGCACCGAGAATTGCGGGAAGGCGGGACCGGGCTGGGATTTGCTGTTGGACGGCGAGCAGGATACGCCGTTGCCCAGCGCATCCACGACAATCACATACCAGGGCGCGGGATCGAACAGTGCTCCGCTTTGCAGCATGCCCGCCGCATCGCGGCTGGTGCCGGTATGCCAGGTGGTGAACAGGATTGCGTTGGACTTGTCGGCGTTCAGCGTGCCGATGGTGCGGTAGCCGATAGCGCAGTCGTTGATGATGGCCTTGTTTTCTAGCTGGAGGTCGCCGAGGCTGGCGAATTGCTGCTGTGGCGCTGCGGCGTATGCGGCCGGGGAAGCAAATGCAATGGCGCACAGGACTAAGCTGATATGGCGTGCGAACATGTTTTCTCCTTGTTTTTATGTTGATGCAAGAAGAATAACCGGGGCGCCGTGCGAACGGCGCAGCCGCTGCAACAGACGGCAGGAATCGGGGAACAGGCGGGTCTAAAACGGCACGACGCCGGGCATGTCGTAAGGATGGCGCCAGCCGGGCAGGGCGCGGATGCGCTCCAGCCAGGCCATGACATATGCGGGATAGCCGACATGGGCTTGCTCGGGCCAGAACATATAGCCGCAGATTGAGAAGTCGGCGATTGTGGGCGTATCGCCAAGGAGGAAGGCGCGGCCGTCGGACAGCTCTTCGTTCAGTCGTGCGATATCGGCATCGAAGCGTGAGCGCATCCATTCGAGGACGCCGGCAGGATAGGCCTGCGGGTCGAAGCGCTGGCCAAAGCGCAGGTGGGGCAGGGAAGTGCCTATGCGGTTGGCTTCCCAGAACAGCCATTCGCGGCAGCGCGCCAGGCGTTCCGGCGTTTCGCCGCCGAAGGCCTGCGTGTGACCAGCAAGGAACAGCAGGATGGCGTTGGACTGGACATAGGGCTGGCCCGCATGCACCAGCAGGGGCACTTCGCCGTACCTGGCCAAGCTGCGGAAAGGTTCGGCGCGCGCGTCGCGCGCCAGGCGCAGGTCGACTTCGCGGTATTCGTATGGCAGCGCTGCCACCTCGAGCGTCAGCCGCACCTTGAAGCTGTGGCCGGACTCCGCGCTGCCATACAGGGTGAACATCAGTGCCAGGTCCGCATCAGGCCGACCGCCAGGCCTTCCAGCGCGAAGTCGTCCTCCGGCGTCACGGTGATGACTTTGAAGTCCGGATTTTCCGGCAGCAGCTCGATCGTATTGCCGGTTTTCCTGTAGCGCTTGACCGTCACGTCGTTGCCGATACGGGCCACCACGACCTGGCCGTTGCGGGCGCTGTCGGTCTTTTTCACTGCCAGCAGGTCGCCGTCCATGATGCCGATATCGCGCATCGATTCGCCGCGCACCTTCAGCAGGAAGTCGGGACGGGCGGAGAACAGGTTGGGGTCGACGCTATAGGTGGTTTCCAGGTTTTCCTGCGCCAGGATAGGCGAGCCGGCGGCGACGCGGCCGATCAGCGGCAGGGTCACCAGCATGCCGGCGGGAATGGCCGGCATGTCGTCGAATTCGACTTTGGCGCGCGCTGCGCTGCGCGGTGCGGCGGTGCCGGTGGCCGGGCCGCCGAAATTGCCGGTCAGGCGGATGCCGCGCGAGGTGCCGGCGGTAATTTCAATCGCGCCTTTGCGCTGTAGTGCTTTCAGGTGTTCTTCCGCGGCGTTGGCGGACTTGAAGCCGAGCTCCGCTGCAATTTCAGCGCGGGTGGGCGGGAAACCGGTGCTTTCGATCGCATCCTTGATCAGGTTGAGGATCTGTTCTTGTCGTGCTGTGAGCTTGATCATGGCGCTATGGTGGACTGTGAATATAGACAGTCTGTATTTTTGTACAGTGTGGGAGGAATTGCAAGTAATTTGTTGCATCAGTAGAAAATATTCGGCTTAATGTCGATTAGATAACCATTGGAGGGCGGGATGGGACGAGTTGCTTTCTTGCTGGCTGCGGGGATTTCGGTGTTTGGCGCGTTGATTCACTTCGTGGCGCCCTTGCTGGGCCCGGATTGGTATGCCTTTCTCCACGCGCCGCAAAAGGTGGTGGCGTCGGCCCAGGACGGCGGCCTGCTGGCGCCCGCCGGGGCGGTGGTGATCGGCGGGCTGATGCTGACGTGTGCGCTCTATGCCTTGGCGGGCGCAGGTATGCTGCGCTGGCTGCCATTTGCGCAGATGGTGCAGGGGACGGTGGCTGCGGTTTGCCTCCTGCGCGGCTTGCTGGTGTTGCCTTATTTGTATAAGTTTCCTGACCGGATGTGGACCTTTGATGTTGTTGCTTCCCTCATCTGGGTGGCGGCCGGTTTCGCCTTCCTTGTTGGCATTCTGAAATCCAGTCCTGCCAATGCGCTGTCAGGTGCGCAAGCCAGCAGCGTCTAGCGCTTCTTTAACCGAGCGGGCGTCAAGCAGGGCAATGGCCAGGTGTTCCAGTTGCGCGACGGTTGCCTGCGCCAGTGCTTCCAGCACATTGTCTGGCAACTGGCCAAAGCGTGTCTCGAGCTGGAGTTTGAGCGTCTGGCGCTGACCTAGAGTCATGCCGGATGTTTCACCTTCAGCCAGGCCATGCATCCGGCCCTTAGCCAAGCCTTCCGCCAAGCCTTCAGCCAAGCCCGCGGCCCGGCCTTCGGCCGCAGCGAGTTTTTTGCATTCGCAAAAAAAGTTCGGGGATCAGATAGTTGAGGCTATTCCAGTAATGACACAATGGCAATGAAATCCGGTTCCCGTTCGCCCGTGCAGTTGTCAGCGGTAATGGGGGAAGCGTCTTATCGGGAAGGCAATAACTTTGCGCCCAGTCGACCAGCGCGTAAATTTCCGGAAATAAGCAGGCCAGGACCGCAGGCAGTCGGCGCTGCAGCAACAGCTTCCAGGCGAGGTCGGGGCGATCCATGCCCCAGCATGCCAGTGGCCGGGCCAGGGCGGCTTGCGCCGCATCAGTAAACCTTGAGCCGGGGTGCGAAGTCTGCTATGCTTGCGGGCTTACCTCTTCCCACACCCGTCTTGACGCCGGGGTGGGCTATATTCACAGTCCTTAAGGGAGTTTTAATGCGTCACTACGAAATCGTATTTATCGTCCACCCGGACCAGAGCGAGCAAGTGCCCGCGATGATCGAACGTTACAAAGCCAGCGTGACTTCGCGCGGCGGTAACGTGCACCGTGTTGAAGATTGGGGCCGCCGTCAAATGGCGTACTCGATCCAGAAACTGGCCAAGGCACACTACATCTGCCTGAACATCGAGTGCGACAACGAAACCCTGGTTGAGCTGGAAACCGCATTCAAATTCAATGATGCCGTACTGCGCCACCTGACCGTCAAGATGAAGAAAGCGGAAACCGCTCCTTCCCCAATGATGAAGTCGGTCCAGCGTGAAGACGCGGCCAAGAGCCATCGCGCCGAAGCCCCAGCAGCGCCTGCAGCGGCCTAATTCCTGAGCAGGAGACGGTCTGTACAACCAGCTCCGGGTTACCGCCCTGATCGCCGAACGGGATGAAATTCGTTACACCCCGGCCGGCCTGCCGATTGTGAATGCAAGCTTGCAGCACAGTTCGCAGCAGACAGAGGCAGGTATCGCCCGACTGACCGAGTTTGAAGTCCCTGCCGTCGCGGCGGGCGAGTTGTCAAAACGATTCAGTCAGGCGCCCCTTGGCGGCTTGTACGAGTTCACCGGCTTCCTGGCCAAGAAGAACCGCAATAGCAGAACCCTGGTGTTTCACATCATTGATTTTCGTGCTGTCTAGACAGCGCAATATTTAAATACAGGAGCCTAAAATGGCATTCGGTAAAAAGTTCGACAAAAACAAGCTCAAGCTGAAAGAAAAGCGCAAGCAACAAAACCCACTGTTCAAACGCAAGAAGTTCTGCCGCTTCACCGCAGCGCACGTTGAGCAAGTGGACTACAAAGACGTAGACACCCTGAAAGATTTCGTCCAGGAAAACGGCAAGATCATGCCAGCACGCCTGACCGGCACCAAGGCGCACTACCAGCGTCAAGTGGACACCGCGATCAAGCGCGCACGCTACCTGGCCCTGCTGCCATACACCGATCTGCACCACGCTTAATTCGCGCGCAGACTAGTACCTGGAGAAAACTATGCAAATCATCCTGCTGGAAAAAGTTATCAACGTCGGCAACCTGGGCGACGTGGTGAAAGTGAAAGACGGCTACGCCCGTAACTTCCTGATCCCTCAGAAACTGGCACGCCGCGCTACCGCTGCTGCTGTTGCTGAATTCGAAGCCAAGCGCGCCGAACTGGAAAAAGCTGCTGCCGCCAAGCTGGCCGCTGCCCAAGCCCAAGGCGAAAAGCTGGCCGGCATGACCGTGACCGTATCCCAGAAAGCCGGCGTTGACGGCCGTCTGTTCGGTTCCGTGACCAACTTCGACATCGCTGAAGCCCTGTCGAAAGCTGGCTTCGCAGTGGAAAAAGCTGCTGTGCGCCTGCCAACCGGTCCTCTGAAGACCACCGGCGAGTTCCCAGTTGCCGTGGCCCTGCACACCGACGTAGTGGTGGAAGTCACCGTAGCCGTCGTTGGCGAAGCTGCTTAATCAGCGTCGTAAATACAGCAAAAAAGCCGGGTACGCCCGGCTTTTTTTATTTTCAAGGATTATTCCGACCCTGCCGAAGCAGGTATAATGCGCGCCATGAACGCCGCCCCGCAGTCCGACCCACAAGTCGATTCCCTCCGCATTCCGCCGCACTCGATCGAGGCAGAGCAATCTGTCATCGGTGGCTTGTTGCGCGATAACGCGGCATGGGACCGGATTGCGGACTTCATGAACGCGGAAGACTTCTACCGCTACGACCACCGCATCATTTTCGAGCAAATGGTACGCCTGATTAACTCGGGCAAGCCGGCCGACGTGGTGACCGTGTTCGAAGCGCTCAGCATGCTGGGCAAGGCGGAGGAAGTGGGCGGCATGGCTTACTTGAACGCCATGGCGCAGAACACGCCGTCGGCGGCGAATATCCGCCGTTATGCCGAAATCGTGCGCGACCGCGGCGTGCTGCGCAAGCTGATCACGGTGGCCGACGAAGTGTCGGGCAATGCCTTCAGCCCGCAGGGCAAGGAGGTCAAGCAGATCCTGGACGAGGCGGAATCGAAGATCTTCGCCATCGCCGAAGCCGGCTCGCGCGGCGCCGCCGGCTGGCTGCCGGTGCAGCCGCTCCTGACCCAGGTGGTCGAGCGTATCGACGAACTGTATTCGCGCGACTCCGGCTCTGAAATCACCGGTGTGCCGACCGGCTGGACCGACCTCGATAAAATGACGTCCGGCTTGCAGCCCGGCGACATGGTCGTGGTGGCGGGCCGCCCATCCATGGGCAAGACCGCGTTCTCGATGAATATCGCCGAAAACGTGGCGGTCGAAGCCGGCCTGCCGGTGGCCGTGTTCTCGATGGAGATGGGCGGCGTACAGCTGGCCATGCGTATGCTCGGCTCGGTCGGCCTGCTGGACCAGCACCGCCTGCGTACCGGCAAGCTGATCGACGAGGATTGGCCGCGCCTGACGCACGCCATCCAGAAAATGAACGACGCCCAGGTCTATATCGACGAGACCCCGGCCCTGAACCCGATCGAGATGCGCGCCCGCGCACGCCGCCTGGCACGCCAGTGCGGCAAGCTGGGCCTGATCGTGGTCGACTACCTGCAGCTGATGCAGGGCAGCCAGCCGGGCGATAACCGCGCGGCCGAGATCTCCGAGATCTCGCGTTCCCTGAAGGGGCTGGCCAAAGAGCTGCATTGCCCCGTCATTGCACTGTCCCAGCTGAACCGCTCGCTGGAACAACGTCCCAATAAACGGCCCGTCATGTCCGACCTGCGCGAATCCGGCGCTATCGAGCAGGACGCGGACGTGATCATTTTCCTGTATCGCGACGAAGTCTATAACCCGGACTCGCCCGATAAAGGCACCGCCGAGATCATTATCGGCAAGCAGCGTAACGGTCCAATCGGGGCGATCCGCCTGACCTGGATCGGTGCTTACACCAAGTTTGGCAATTACACCGGTAACCTGTCGATCTACCAAGGCGACTGATTACCAGGCTGGCCACGCTGGGTGGCTATGCTGCAGTATCTACGAATCAACCAACGGAGAACAAAAATGTTTGGACGCTTGATGCCCTCTGAGGGCAAATTCTTTGACATGTTTAACCAGCATGCCGAACTTTGCGTGAAGGGCGCCAAAGAGATGCTGGGCCTGATGGCCAATTTCGACGACCTGGAAAACCGTGTCCACGCCATCGAAAGCATCGAAAAACAGGCCGACAAGATCACTTACGCCGCTGTCGACCTGCTGCATAAGACCTTTATCACCCCGCTGGACCGCGATGACATCCACAAGCTGATCACCCGCATGGACGACATCCTGGACCTGATGGAAGACGCCGCCCAGACCGTGTCGCTGTACGACCTGCATTCGGTGACGCCAGAAGCCAAGCGCCTGGCCGAGCTGGTGCTGGCCTGCTGCGAAAAGGTGAAGGATGCCGTGGCCCTGCTGTCGAACATGGACAACGCTTCCAAGATCGTCAGCATCTGCGAAGAGATCGACCGCCTGGAATCGGACGCCGACCACGTGATGCGCGCCGCCATGTCCAAGCTGTTCCGCGACGAACCGGACGTGCGCAACCTGATCAAGATGAAGGCCATCTACGAGATCCTGGAAACCGTCACCGACCGCTGCGAAGATGTTGCCAACATCATCGAAGGCATCATCGTCGAAAACGCATAATTACAAAGATCATTTCATGAGCAACCTCGAAATTAGCATCTGGGCGCTGGGGGCACTGGTCTTCCTCGCACTGGTGTTCGACTTCATGAACGGCTTCCACGATGCCGCGAATGCGATCGCCACGGTGGTGTCCACCGGCGTGCTGAAACCGCAGACCGCCGTGATGATGGCTGCCTTCTTCAACTTCGTCGCGATCTTCGTGGTGGGCCTGAAAGTGGCGACCACCATCGGCAAGGGCACGATCGAGCCTTCCGTGATCGACCATTACGTGATCTTCGGGGCGCTGATCGGGGCCATCGTCTGGAACGTGATCACCTGGTACTACGGCATCCCTTCCTCCTCCTCGCATGCCCTGATCGGCGGCCTGGTGGGGTCGGCAGTGGCCAAGTCCGGTACCGGCGCCCTGATTTCCGGTGGCCTGATCAAGACCGTGACCTTCATCGTGGTGGCGCCGCTGCTGGGCTTTGTGCTCGGTTCGCTGATCATGCTGATCGTGTCCTGGGTCTTCGTGAAGTCGACGCCGCGCAAGGTGGACGGCTGGTTCCGCCGCCTGCAGCTGCTGTCGGCAGCGGGCTACTCGCTGGGCCACGGCGGCAACGACGCGCAAAAGACCATGGGCATCATCTGGATGCTGCTGATCGCGTCCGGCCATGTGGCCGCCGGCGATTCGGCGCCGCCGGTCTGGGTCATCGTGTCCTGCTACGGCGCGATCTCCTTCGGCACCCTGTTCGGCGGCTGGCGCATTGTCAAGACCATGGGCCAGAAGATCACCAAGCTGAAACCGGTGGGCGGCTTCTGCGCCGAAACCGGCGGTGCGATCACGCTGCTAATGGCGTCTTTCTGGGGCGTTCCTGTCTCCACCACCCACACCATCACCGGCGCGATCGTCGGCGTGGGGTCGGCGCAAAAGATGTCGGCTGTGCGTTGGGGCGTGGCGGGCAATATCGTCTGGGCCTGGATCTTCACCATTCCGGCTTCCGCCTTCGTTGCAGCGGTGGCCTGGTGGGTCGGCAAGCAAATCATGTAATGGTTTGAAATCGAAGGGGCGCCGCGGCGCCCCTTTATTTTGCCCATGGTGTCTCAAAAATGGGATATATTCCCAATTATGGGAAATTCATTCGAGGACCGCTTGCTGCGGCGCCTGGCCGACCTGCGAGAAATGCGCGCGCTGTCGCTGGAAGAACTGGCCGCGCAGAGCGGCATTAGCCGGGCCACCTTGTCGCGCCTGGAGCGCGGCGAAACCAGCCCGACGGCGGAAATGCTGGGCAAGTTGTGCGCCGTGTACGGCTTGCCGATGTCGCGCCTGATCGCGGAGGTGGAGCAGGCGCCGGTGCAACTGATCCGCCGCGCCGAACAGGCCGAGTGGCACGACGCGTCGACGGGCTTCGTGCGGCGCATGGTGTCGCCGCCGGCGCGCGGCTTCGGGGCGGAGCTGATCGAGGGCAGGCTGCCGGCCGGCGCCGCCATCGATTACGCCCAGCCGCCGGTGCGCGGCCTGGAGCAGCATATGTGGATGCTGTCCGGCGTGCTCGATTACACCATCGACGGCGCTACCCACCGGCTGCAGGCGGGCGATTGCCTGCGCTTCCACCTGTACGGCGCGACGCATTTTTCCTGTCCCGGGCCGGAACCGGCCCATTACCTGATTGCGATATGCGAACCATAGAAGAACTGGACGCCGCCGGCCTGCTGGCAGATGCCGATGACCTGGCTGAAGTGCTGCGCGCCTGTGTCCAGGGCGGCGCAAGCGTCGGTTTCGAACTGCCGTTCCCGCATGAAGAGGCGCGGGCCTTCTGGCTTGGCCTGCATGGCGCCGTGCAGCGCGGCGAGCGCCGCCTGTTTGCGCTGCGCGGCGGCGACGGCCGCATCGACGGCACGCTGCAACTGGTCCTGGCGGGCATGCCGAACAGCCGCCACCGCGCCGAGCTGTCGAAGATGCTGGTGCATCCGCGGGCGCTGCGCCAAGGCCTGGCGCAGGCCTTGATATGGCATGCCGAGGCGGCGGCGCGCTCGCTGGGCCGCACGCTGCTGGTGCTCGACACCTGCAGCGGCGAACCGGCCGAGGGCATGTACCGCAAGCTGGGCTATGAGCGCTGCTGCGAAATCCCGCAATTCGCCACCATGCCCGACGGGCGGCTGGGCGCGACCACCTTGATGTACAAGCTGCTGCCGCTGGTCGCTGCGGCCGACCCGGGTGCGTCGGACGCGCAGGCGCTGATGGCGGAACTGGACGCCATTCTGATGACGATCACAGGCGACAGCGGCCGCGCCGGATTCGATGCCGGCGATGTGCGCGGCGAAGCGGCCCGCTTCGCGGTGGCGCGCGATGCGCTGGGGCGGGCGCTGGGCTGCGGCGCCTTGCGGCCAATGGGTAAGCAGGTGGCGGAGATCAAGCGCATGTATGCGCGGCCGGGCAGCAAGGGCATCGGCAGCGCCGTGCTGGCATGGCTGGAGGCGGAGGCGCGCCTGATCGGTTACTGCGCGCTGCGGCTGGAAACGCGACTGGTCAATCACCGCGCCGTGCAGTTCTACCTGGCGCACGGCTACCGGCGCATCGAGAATTTCGGCCGCTATGCCGGCAACCAGGCCGCAGCCTGTTTCGAGAAGACGCTTTAAGCCGGCTTGCGCCGGCCCTGGCTTCAAAGCGCGGCCCGGATCGCTTTGACGTCGCTCAGTCCGGCCAGGATCTTTTCGATGCCGTCCATGCGCAAGGTCCGCATGCCCTCGGCCAGCGCCGCGTTGCGCAGCTGCGGCGCGCTGGCGCGTTCGCGCACCAGTTGGCGCGTAAGTTCGCCTGGCACCAGCAGCTCGTGCAGGCCGATGCGGCCTTTGTAGCCATGGCTGCACTCCTTGCACCCGACCGGCAGATATAGCCTGAGACTGCGGCCCGCGCCGTAACGTTCGCGCCAGCCGTTGACGATGCGCTGCCGGGCGGTGCGCGGGTCGGCGCGCCAGGATTCGGACTTTTGCAATTCCTCGCTGTACTCGGCCAGCAGCAGATCCATTTCCGCCTCGCCGGGCTGGTAAGCTTGCTTGCAATGCTCGCACAGGCGCTTGGCCAGGCGTAGGGCCAGCACGCCCAGCAGGGTGTCGGCCATGGCAAAGCGGTCGTTGCCCATTTCGTGCAGGCGGGCGATGGCGTCGGTGGTGCTGGCAGTCGGCAGCGCTCCCAGCACCATGCGGCCGGCTGTCGCCGCCGCGATGGCGAGGGCCGCGGTCTCGCCGTCGCGCATATCGCCGATCGCCACTTGGTCGGGGTCGGCATGCAGTACGGCGCGCAGCGCGGCGGGGAAATCGGTGCCGGCGTCGCGCCGCACCGGGATTTGGCGCGCGCCGGGCTGCACGATTTCCAGCGGTTCTTCGATGGTCCAGACCTTGGCGTCAGGGCGTTCCAGCTGCAGCAGCAGGGCATGTAGGGCGGCTGTGCGTCCCGAACCGGCGGGGCCGCACAGCAGGAACAGGCCGTGCGTGGTGTCGATGGCGGCGCGCAGCCGGTCCTGCGTGGCGGCCTGCATGCCCAGGCGCTCAAGCGGCATCGGGGCGCCGCTGCTGAACAAGTGCAGGACGACATCTTCCATGCCGCCGGCAGAGGGAATGAAGGTGGCCCGCAGTTCCACATCGAGCTGGCTGAATTCGCGGAACAGCAGCTTGCCTTCGATCGGATGGCCGGCGGGGGAAGCAGGCAGGCCGCACATGGTCTTCAGGCGCGCAACCAATGTCGCATGCAGTTCCAGCGCGGCTTCCGCATAGGGCAGCAGGGCGCCGTCGCGGCGCAGGCGCAGCACGATGACGCCGCGCGCTGCCTGGGGTTCGATATGGATGTCCGAGGCATCGAGCCGGCAGGCGTCCTCGATGATTTTCTCGGCCAGCGCGGCGGCCTCGATTTCCGCCGCGCTGGCCGGCCTGGTGCTGCCGGCTGCCGCGGCAAAGCGCGTTGACTGGCGGGCGGCCAGGGCGACCGCCAGCGTCTCGCACAAGTCGCGCAGGCATTCGACCTGGTTGGCGCTGAATGGCTCGCCGCTGCGTGAATTAAGCAACTGGACTACGCCGAGCAGCTCCTTGCCCTGGGCGTCGGCAATGGGGGCGGCCAGCACCTGGCGGGTGCGGTAGCCGGTGCGCTGGTCGGCACCCTGCTGGAATTGCAGGTCCGGCGCGATGTCGCGCAGCTGGGACGCATCGTACACGTCGGCGATGTTGAGCACTTGCTGGGTCAGTGCCACGTGGCCGGCGATGCTGCCCGGCGTGACGGCCACCCGCGCCTCGCGCGCGACCAGGTAGTCCTGTTCCTGGTCCATCACGAATAGCAGGCAGCGGTCGCAATCGAACAGGTGGCACAGGTCTGCCGGGACGCTGGACATCAGGGCGTCGAGGCTGCGCGCCGAGTGCAAGCGCGTGCTCACAGCGTGCAGCTTGCGGTACAGCTGTAATGGTTCCGAATCGCTCACGGCGCCCCTTTTGTTATCTATTTTTTAAGTGTGTCAATCATAGCGCCAAATTCGCAACACTCAACTATGCGCCCGCGCGCGGGAGTAAAATAAAGCTGTCGAATTGGCCGTCTTGCCCTAATCCAAGGGTAAAACCGTTGCTCTTTAGCTAGGCAAGACGCTTGCCGGGAGAACGAAAATGAATAGCCGCGCGCCTCGTTTAGCGGGCTTGGCTGCCTTGGCCATGGCCTGTGGAACCCTTGCAGCCGAACCGCTGCGAGCTGAGCGAGAGCGAGCGCCCGCGACCATCTTCGACCTCAGCGCGAGCCAGTCCAAATTGTCCGACTGGCCCGGCACTCCCACCAGTAATAACGTCACCGTGCGCCTGGCGGCAACGCTGACACATTCCTTGCCGCGCGACTGGCTGGTGCGCGCCAGCGTGAATACCCAGTACAACTCCGGCGACCTGACCTTGCAGGACGCCCTGGCGCCCCCCGTGTTTACTGCGCTGAACATGATGCGCGACCGCGATGTGCTGCGCGACGGCGGCATTGGCAGCAATGTTGAGCTGTATTCGCCGAATATGTGCGCAGCATGGTTGCGCAGGTGCCGCGCCTTGCTGTTCTACGACCGCAACTACATCCGCTACAACCGCAATTACGCCGGCCAGCTGCGCAGCGGCAGGATCGGCAGCATTGGCGTCGGCGTGCGCTTGCCGCTCGACAGGCGCTCCAGCCTGCAGCTCGATTATGGCCGGGTGATCCGCTCCGATCTGTTGCCGGACGACGCCCGCAACCGCATCACGCTGCGCATGGGGCGTACCTGGTAAAAGAAGGTCAAAAAGTCCTTGACCTTCCCATCATGGGATACTTGATACTGGTCGCCAGAGCATAGGCGAGGAGTATCCCATGAGTCAGTTCCAGCTAACCGTCCGTATTGAAGGCATGAGTTGCGCATCCTGCGTGCGCCGCGTCGAAAAGGCGCTGGCGACCGTGCCGGGCGTGGCGCATGCCGCCGTCAACCTGGCAACCGAGACCGCGCGCGTCGATTCCGACGCTCCGGTGGCGTTTGCAAGTCTGCAGCAAGCCATCGGCAAGGCCGGCTATAAGGCGAGCGCGCTTGAGGCGCCGGCCGACGACGCGGCGCCGCGTATCCCGGAAGGCTGGGCGGTGGTCCTGGCCGCCGCATTGTCGCTGCCGCTGGTGGTACCAATGGCGGCGGATTGGTTTGGCGTCCACCTGATGCTGCCTGCCTGGCTGCAATGGCTGCTGGCGACGCCGGTGCAGTTCGTGTTCGGGGCACGCTTCTATCGCGCCGGATGGAAGGCGCTGCGGGCACGCGCCGGCAATATGGATTTGCTGGTGGCCTTGGGGACCTCGGCTGCCTACGGTTTGAGCGTCTACCTGGCGCTGGCGCTGGCGCCGTCGCAGGAAATGGCCCACCTTTATTTTGAGGCGTCGGCGGTGGTACTGACGCTGGTCCTGCTTGGCAAGTGGCTGGAAGCGAGGGCCAAGCGCCAGACGGCTTCGGCCATCCGCGCCCTGCAGGACCTGCGCCCGGTGACGGCGCGCGTGCGGCGCGAGGGCGAGTCCGATGCCGATTTGCCGATAGGGCAGGTGCGCGTCGGCGATATCGTGGTGATCCGCGCGGGAGAACGCGTGGCCGTGGACGGCGAGGTGGTGGACGGCGCCAGCCATGTCGACGAATCGCTGATTACCGGCGAAAGCCTGCCGGTTGCCAAGCATGCCGGCGACCGCGTGACGGGAGGGGCGATCAACGGCGAGGGCCTGCTGCTGGTGCGCACCAGCGCGACCGGCGCCGAGACCATGTTGTCGCGCATCATACGCCTGGTGGAGGACGCGCAATCGGCCAAGGCGCCGGTGCAGAAGCTGGTCGATAAGGTGGCTGCGGTATTTGTACCGGTGGTGCTGGCGCTCGCCTTGCTGACGCTGGCCGGCTGGTGGCTGGCAAGCGGGAATATCGAGCAGGCGGTGATCAATGCGGTGGTGGTGATGGTGATCGCCTGCCCATGCGCTCTGGGTCTGGCCACGCCGGCGGCGATCATGGCCGGTACCGGTGTCGCGGCCCGGCATGGCATCTTGATCAAGGATGCCGAGGCGCTGGAGATGGCGCGGCAGGTGGATACCGTGGTGTTCGACAAGACCGGCACCCTGACCCAGGGTAAGCCGGTGCTGGCGCAGCTGCTGCCGAATGGCGTATCTGCCTCGCGCGCCTTGCAGCTGGCGGCCGCGATCCAGCGCGGCAGTGAGCATTCGCTCGCGCGCGCGGTCCTGGAGGCGGAGGCTGCCGCCAAGGATGCGCCGGCGGCGCTGACGGCAAGCGCGGTGACGACCCTGGCGGCAAGCGCGGTGACGACCCTGGCAGCAAGCGCGGTGACGACCCTGGCGGGTCGCGGCCTGGCTGCGGTGGTGGATGGCTGCGACCTGCTGCTTGGCAGCGGGCGCTTGATGACGGAGCGCGGCGTCGACTTGTCGCCGCTGCTGCAGCGCGCCGGCGAGCTGGAAGCCCAAGGCCACACGATTTCCTGGCTGGCCGATGCCAGCGCGGGCGGGGCCAGGCTGCTTGGCCTGCTGGCCTTCGCCGACCAGCCGAAGGCGCACGCCCGCGCCGCCGTCGAGCGCCTGCATGCACGCGGCATCTCCACGGTGATGCTGACCGGCGACAACCAGGGCAGCGCGCAAGCCGTGGCACAGGCACTTGGCATCGGCCGGGTGGAAGCCAACCTGCTGCCCGCCGATAAAACCGCCGTCATCGCCAGACTGAAGGCCGAGGGCAGGCATGTAGCGATGGTTGGCGACGGTATCAACGACGCGCCGGCGCTGGCTGCGGCCCACGTCGGCATCGCCATGGCCACCGGCACCGACGTCGCCATGAATGCGGCCGGGATTACCCTGATGCGCGGCGAGCCGTTGCTGGTGGCCGATGCCATCGACATCTCCCACCGCACATTCAGCAAGATCCGCCAGAACCTGTTCTGGGCCTTCATCTACAATGTGGCCGGGATTCCGCTCGCTGCGCTCGGAATGCTGAATCCCTTGCTGGCGGGTGCCGCGATGGCATTCAGCTCCGTCAGCGTGATCAGTAACGCGCTTTTGCTGCGCCGTTGGCAACCTTCGAAGGAGTAGGCAATGAATATCGGACAAGCCGCCGCGGCTTCCGGCGTCAGCGCAAAAATGATCCGCTATTACGAGAGCATCGGCCTGGTGCGCGAAACCGCGCGCACCGATAGCGGCTACCGCATCTACGGCGAGAACGACCTGCACACGCTGCGCTTCATCAAGCGCGCCCGCAACCTGGGATTTGCGCTGGAGCAGATCGGCGACTTGCTGTCCTTATGGCTGGACACCGGCCGCGCCAGCGCGGATGTGAAGACGATTGCGATGAGCCATGTGGATGAGCTGAACCAGCGCATCGTGGAGCTGACGGAAATGCGCGATACGCTGGCCAGCCTGGCGAAAACCTGCCACGGCGACGACCGCCCGGATTGCCCGATCCTGCAGACGCTGGGCTCAGCGCAGGAACATGTACACGGTGAGCACTGCGCCCACCAGCACGACAAAGATGCGCATCAACTTAGGGGGAAGGCGATAGATCAGCCACGAACCCAGAAGCCCGCCCGCAATCCCACCCGCGCATAAAGCCATGGCGGCCGGCCAGCTGATCATGCCGGAGAAGGCGAAGATCAGTGTAGCGGACGCATTCATCGCCATCGCCAGCATATTCTTGGTGGCCGTGGCGGCGCGGATCTGCTGGCCGGCGATGGTCAGCGCCGCCAGCATCAGGAAGCCGATGCCGCCTCCGAAGTAGCCGCCGTAGATCGAAATACAGAACTGGACCACGGCCAGCATCCAGGTCGGCATGCTCGACGCCGCATGGAGCGGCTGGCGGCGGAAGGCGCCCCAGGCAAACATGCTGGTCGCGAACAGCACCAGCCAGGGCACCAGTCGGGCAAAGAACGTGGGCGGCGTGACCCACAGCAGGACGGCGCCCAGGATGCCGCCAACGATGCTGATCGCAAACAGGTGCCTGAACTTCAAGCCACTGACGCCTTTCGCCAGTTTGCGGCCCGCGACGGCGGACGTGGTCTGGCTGGGGAACATGGCGACCGTGGACGTCATGTTGGCAGCGACAGGATTCAGGCCCGCCAGCAGCAGGGCGGGGAAAGTGATGAAGGAACCGCCGCCGGCCAACGCATTCTGCGTGCCGGCGAAAAGTCCCGCTGCGGCGAGCAGCAATATGGTGTGGATCTCGGGCATCGGGCCATTATAGCCAAGCTGCCCGAGTCTTGCCTGCGGCCATGCGGGCGGCGGCGATGGTCTCGGCGATCCGGTCGGTGGCGCGCTCTGCCCCGGTGATGGAGCGGGCCAGGCGCTCGT
The DNA here is from genome assembly GCF_000425385.1 of Pseudoduganella violaceinigra DSM 15887. Lineage (GTDB taxonomy): Bacteria > Pseudomonadota > Gammaproteobacteria > Burkholderiales > Burkholderiaceae_D > Rugamonas > Rugamonas violaceinigra. The sequence continues at coordinate 210,669 of NZ_KE384360.1, forward strand.
CGGCGAATTCGTCGTATTCGATGGCAGCACCGTAAGCGTCCGTCACGCCCAGGTAGCGAAATGCGCTGCGCACCGAGCCCTCCACATGGTTGATGCCTTCCAGCCGCTGACCGGGATCGTAGCCGTAGTCGCCGCGCGACGACAAGATCACCAGCTGCTTGCCCGCATCGGCCAGCAGCGGCCAATATGGCTCGCCGGGCCGGCTGCGGTCGAAGCCGAACGTCCGGCCAACGCGTACGATGTTGTCGAGCCAGGCCTTGAACTGGGCGGGCGGGCCGAAGTTATACATCGGTATTCCGGCGACGATGATGTCGGCCCGCAGCAATTCGTCGACCAGGGCATCGCTTTGCGCCAGCGCGTCCACCATCCAGGGTTCGCGCATCGCCGGCGGCGTAAAGGCCGCATGCACCCAGCTTCCGGTGACGGGCGCGGGCGGCTCGGCGCCGACATCGCGATAGATGACTTCAATTTCGCTATCGATGTGTCGATAGCGTTCGAGGAAGCGTGCCGTCAGGCGCCTGGTATGCGAACCGTGCGCCTGCGCGCCGGAGCTGCCCGGGCGCGCGCTTGAGTCGATATGCAGGATTGTGGTCATGAGTTTTACTCCATCAGGTTGCGATGGCTACACTTTGCCCGCGCCGGAAAACTTCGACAAAGGATCATTTCTCACCGGATGGATGAACTCAATTCATGTATAGTTATTAACATGAAACGCCGCCTGCCATCTCTTTCCGCATTACGCAGCTTCGAAGCGGCCGCGCGCCTGCAAAGCTTCAAGCTCGCGGCCGAGGAGCTGTCGGTGAGCGCCACGTCGATCAGCCACCAGGTGCGCTCGCTGGAGGAGACACTGGAGGTGCAGCTGTTCCTGCGCAAGACCCGCGCCGTAGAGCTGACCGAGGAAGGGCGCATCCTGCTGCAGGCCACCGGCAGCGGCTTCGATGCCATCGCCGCCGGTGTCGAACGCCTCAGGCGCGAACGGCGCCGCACGGTCACTTTGTCGACCACGCCGTCTTTCGCTGCACGCTGGCTGGTGCCGCGGCTGGCCGGCTTCAACGCTGTTCACCGCGACATTGTGTTGAACGTCCAGGCCAGCAATCATCCGGTCGACCTGGCCGGTGGCGCGGCCGACCTGGCGGTGCGCGGCGGCACGGGCCATTTCCCCGGGCTGCAGGTGCAGCGCCTGATGCGGGCCGGTTTTGCCCCGGTGGCGAGTCCGCGCCTGAAGTTGCGCAAAGCCGGCGATGTGGCGCGCCACCCCTTGATTCACTTCGACTGGCAGCGGGGCTTCAAGGGCGCGCTGACATGGGATAAATGGGCGAAGGCGGCCGGGGTCGCGCTGGACGCCGCTAGCGGCGCGCGCTTTTCGGAGGAGTCGCACGCGGTGCAGGCCGCCATCGCAGGGCAGGGTGTGGTGCTGACCGCCTTGCCCCTGGTGCGCGATGAAATCGGCATGGGACTGCTGGAGGCGCCGGTTGGCCCGGTGCTCGGCGGATTCGATTTTTATGTCGTGCGTCCGGGAGGCAGCGAACCGCGCGCAGAAGTACGCGCCGTCGAAGACTGGCTGCTGGCGCAGGAGGAGCAATGATGGAGCCATACAAGCTTTACTACTGGCCAACGATCCAAGGCCGCGGCGAATTCGTTCGCCTGGCGCTGGAGGAGGCCGGTGTGCCATACATCGATGTGGCGCGGGGCAAGGGCGGCATGAAGGAAATGAACGCGGTGATCGCGGGCGGTCGCGACGAGCGGGCCGCATTTGCGCCGCCGGTACTGCGGGCGGGGGAACTGCTGGTTGGGCAGACCGCGAATATCTTGCTGTTCCTCGGCGCGCGCCACAAGCTGGCGCCGCGCTCGGAAGCCGGCCGGCTGTGGTGCAACCAGCTGCAGCTGACCATTGCCGACGTGGTCGGCGAGGCGCACGACACGCACCACCCGATTTCGGTCAACCAGTATTACGAGGAGCAGGCGCGCGAGGCGAAAGCCAGGTCGCGCGATTTCGTCACGGAGCGGATCCCGAAATACCTCGACTACTTCGCATCGGTTTTGCAGGCCAATCCGGGACGCGGCGGCTGGATGGTGGGCTCGCGCATCAGCTATGTCGACCTGTCGCTGTTCCAGCTGCTGGACGGCCTGCGCTACGCCTTCCCCAAAGCCATGGCGGGCTATCAAGGCCGCTGGCCGGGGCTGGAGCGGCTGGCGGCAAAGGTGGCGGCACGCCCCAGGATTGCCGCCTACCTGGGCTCAAAACGCCGTCTCTCGAACAACGAGGACGACGTGTTCCGGCATTACCCGGAGCTGGAACAGGGCGTGCGTGTCAAACCGCGCGGGTGACGGGATAGCCGGCATCCGCGATGGCGGCCTTGATCGGCTCCAGCGCGGAAGCCGAGTTGACCTTGACGTGCTTGCCCTTCAGGTCCACCTCGACAAAGGCGGCAGGATCGACGGCATGCACGGCTTCCGTCACGGCCGATACGCAATGGCCGCAAGTCATATTTTCTACAGTCAGTTCATACATTTGGAGTTCCTTTCGTCTTATGGATAAACGTACTTTAATCCTTTCCACCATTGTAAAGTCAAGCGTGCTGGCGCTGCTTTTGCTGCAGGGTTGTTCCAGGCATGCTGAGTATGCGGCAGCCGCGGCGCCGGCCCATAAAATGTACGATGCCGCCGCACCTGCGGCTGCTCCCGCCGCAAATGCGGAGCCCGAGTCGCCGCGCGGCAAGTTTCTCGCCTATGAGCATTCCCTCACGGTTGACGTCCCCGAGGGCGGCGTCAAGCCGCTGTTGGACAAGTTGGTCGCGGCCTGCCAGGCCGACGCTGCGAACCAATGCACGCTGCTGTCCTCCGGTGTGCAAGGCGGCCGGGACTCCAGTGCGGCCATCCGCGTCCGTATCAAGCGCCCTGGCGTGGAGACAATGATTTCGCTGGCGGCGGCGGGAGGCGAAGTTGCGTCGCGCAATACATCAGCGGAAGACCTGGAAGGGCCGATCCGCGATAATGCCAAGCGCCTCGAGATGCTGCGTTCTTACCGCGAGAAGCTGCTGGCGCTGGAGGCCAAGGTGGGCAACAACGCCGAAGCGCTGATCAAGCTGTCGCAGGAACTGGCGACGGCACAGAGCGAACTGGAATCGGCCACCGGCGTCGAAGCGCGCCTGATGGAGCGGGTCAATATGGACTTGCTGAACATCGCCATCCAGTCCCGTACCCAGCGCGGCTTCTGGTCGCCGGTCAGTCATTCCATGAGCGACTTTGCCAGCAACCTCTCGCAAGGCATTGCCAGCGCGATCACCGGCGTGGCCTATATGCTGCCCTGGGTGCTGATCCTGTTCGCGCTCGGCTTTGTGATTCGCAAGGTTTGGAGGAGGGCGCGCCGGAAATGAAGCACAAGGTCAAGTGGCTGGTACAGAAGGAAGGGTTTGCCATGGCGAACCGCATCGAAACCATAGCGTTGCTGGAACGGCTCGGATTCGCCTTCGGCAATTTTGGCATCCTTCCCTCGTCGTCGGCCATTCTGAATCTTGCAGCGAACTTGCAGGATCCGGAGGAGCGTTACATTATCCGGGGCGGGACTCGGCTTCACGCCATCCTGAGCGCCGCCGAAGATCCGGCAGTGTTGGGTGAGGACCTGACTTCAGCCCAGCTGGCACAAGCTGCGCAATATATAAAACAGCTTCGGCTGGGTGTTTTTTATGACGAGAAAAAGTTCGACCAGGCGCATTATTCGGGACTCGGACTGCCGCTTTTGAATGCCGACGCGAAAATGTACCCGATCGAAAGCAATCTTGCGCAAGTGTTCGACAGGGACATGTTCATCAAGCCTAGCAAGGATGAAAAGGCCTTCGACGCGGGCATTCTGGCTGCGGGGCAGACAATCGAGGGATTCATTGCATCGCAGCCCCAAGCGCGCAACTGGCGCGAGGAAATGGCAGTCATTGCCCCTTGTAAGACGATCATCGCCGAATACCGGTTCTTCGTCGTCAACAGGGAGGTCGTCACCGGTTCGCTGTATCGCTTTGCCGGAAACGCAAATTTCAGTGCCCATATTCCGGGCAATGTGATGGCGGCTGCGACCGAATTCGCGCCGCTATACCAGCCGCACGCGGTTTTCACGATGGATCTTGCAGAGACTCCCGATGGCATCCGTATTGTCGAGTACAACTGCTGGAACGCTTCGCGCATGTACGCAGCGGATGTTGCGACGATTTTCCACACGGTGCATGAGTTCATATCGCAGGAGAATTGATGAAGCAGTCCATCGTCCATATTGCCCTCGTCGTAAGAGATTACGACGAGGCGATCGATTTTTACGTCAACACGCTCGGTTTCGAGCTGCTGGACGACACTTATCAGCCGGAACAGGACAAGCGCTGGGTGGTGGTGGCGCCGCCCGGCGGTAGCGGGGCCACCATCCTGCTGGCGCGCGCGTCGAAGCCGGAGCAGGAACCCTTTGTCGGCAACCAGGCCGGCGGGCGCGTATTCCTGTTCTTGAATACGGACGACTTCTGGCGCGATTTTGAGCGACTGAAAGAAAAAGGCGTGCGGATCGTGCGTGAGCCGAAGCAGCAGGACTACGGCTTGGTTGCCGTCTTTGCCGACCTGTATGGCAACCTGTGGGACTTGCTGCAGCTGAATCCTGACCATCCGATCGCCCGCCGTACATGAACGTGAACGACCTCTATTACTTTGTCCAGGTGGTGGTGCATGGCGGCTTTTCCCGGGCGGTCCACGCGCCATTTTTCGGTGACGGAAACAGGGCGCGAGTTCTGCCAGCGGTGTCAGGCCGTCATGGCGGAAGTGCAGGGCGCGCGAGGTGATGGTGTGCCAGCGCTCGGGCCGCAGGGTGTGGTGCCGGTCAGTAGCCCGACTGCCCTGCTCGAGTACCGCATCGGGCCGCTGGTGGCCGGTTTGATGAAGCAGTGGCCTCAAGTGCGCGTGCTGCGGGAGGCGACGAATCGGCGTGTCGATGTGCTGGGCGAAGGAATTGGCATCGCCTTGCGCGTGCGCTTTCCTCCGCTGGAGTCGAGCGACCTTGTGATGCGCGTGCTGGCGAACAGTCCGCAGCGGCGGGTGGCCAGCCGCCCTGCATGGTGGTGGGGGATGCGCTGACTGACGGCAGCCTGGTCGATGTCATGCCGGGTTGGGCGCCGAAGGGCGGCTGCTGATCGACTTCCTGGCAGAGAATATTCAGCAGGATTGACGCTTGATTGTTCAGAACCGGTACATCAGGGTCTGACCCGAGGGTCCGACTCGTCTCGCTGCCGATGCTGGCCTGGTGTGGATTTTCCGGCGGTTTGAGATAAAAAAAGCCCCGCACGGGGCGGGGCTTGAGGCTGCTGATCTGTGTGCAATTAAAGCACGTCGCTCGCATGGTCGGCAAGGCGGGAACGTTCGCCGCGCGCCAAGGTCACGTGGCCGCTGTGCGCCCAGCCCTTGAAGCGGTCGACCACGTAGGTCAGGCCGGACGAGCCTTCGGTCAGGTAAGGCGTGTCGATCTGCGCGATATTACCCAGGCACAGGATCTTGGTGCCCGGGCCGGCGCGCGTCACCAGGGTCTTCATCTGCTTCGGCGTCAGGTTCTGCGCTTCGTCGATGATGAGGAACTTGTTGACGAAGGTGCGGCCGCGCATGAAGTTCAGCGACTTGATCTTGATGCGCGAGCGGATCAGGTCCTGGGTCGCGGCGCGGCCCCATTCGCCGCCTTCGCCGTCGGATTTGTTCAGCACTTCCAGGTTGTCGTCGAAGGCGCCCATCCACGGCCCCATCTTCTCTTCCTCGGTGCCAGGCAGGAAGCCGATATCTTCGCCCACCGGCACCGTGACGCGGGTGACGATGATCTCGTTATACAGCTTGGTCTCCAATACCTGCGCCAGGCCGGCGGCCAGCGCGAGCAGGGTCTTGCCGGTGCCGGCCTGGCCCAGCAGGGTAATGAAATCGCAATCGGGGTTCATCAACAGGTTCAGCGCGAAGTTCTGCTCGCGGTTGCGGGCTGTGACGCCCCACACGCTGTTCTTGTTGTGCGAATAGTCGCGCAGGGTTTGCAGGACGGCGGTCTTGCCGTTGATCTGCTTGACCTGGGCGTAGAACGGCGACTCGCCGCTGTTCGGTTCCAGGAACACGAACTGGTTCACCAGCAGGGAAGGGATGAACGGGCCGGTCACGCGGTAGAACGTGCTCGACTGGCCGTGCTTGTTCTCCTGCCAGGACTCCATGTCCTTGCCATGCTTGTTCCAGAAGTCGTCCGGCAGCTGGACGATGCCCGAGTACAGCAGGTCGGTGTCTTCCAGCACGTGGTCGTTGAAATAGTCTTCCGCCGGCAGGCCCAGGGCGCGCGCCTTGATGCGCATATTGATGTCTTTCGACACCAGCACCACGGCGCGGCCAGGCTGCTCCGCTTCCAGCGAGCGCACCACGGCCAGGATCTGGTTGTCGGCCTTACCTTGCGGCAGGCCTTCCGGCAGGTCGGCAACCTGCACCTTGGTCTGGAAGTACAGGTGGCCCTTGGCATCCTTGTTACCCAGCTTGTTCAGCGGGATGCCGGTTTCCATGTCGTCGTCTTCGGTGTTGCTGATCAGGGCATCGAGGGTGCGCGATACCTGGCGCGCATTGCGCGCGACTTCGGACATGCCTTTCTTGTGGTTGTCCAATTCTTCCAGCGTCATCATCGGCAGGAAGACATCGTGTTCTTCGAAGCGGAACAGCGAAGACGGGTCGTGCATCAGCACATTGGTGTCGAGCACGAACAGCTTGGTGCTGCCCACCACGTCGGCCTTGCGGCTGGTGGCGGACTTGAGCACCACTTCGTGGGCTTTGTGTTTGGCCGGGTGCGGCGCGTCGGCCTTGATCGGCGTGACCTTGGCGCGGGCCTGCGGCGCAGCCTTGGTGCGCGGCGGGGCCGGGACGTCGTCCGGCAGCTTGACGGCCTTCAGCTCAGGCGTCTTCTTGGCCGCGGCCTTTTTCGCAACCGGCTCTTTGACTGCTTTGGCAGCAGTTTTCGGCACCGCTTTCTTCGGCGCCGGTGCTGCCTTTTCTTCAGTAGGGAAGGGAACCGGATTTGCTCCGCTCGCCTTCGGATAGTCTTTAGCCAGCAGCAGGGTGGCTGGCTTGCTAGGCAGTTTTGGCAGTGGCATCAGGATCTCAATCTAAAAAAGATACGCCCACGCAAAGGCGAATGCCCGGCATGGACGAACTATGGGGTGAATCGGAAAAACTAAAGGATGCCTGGCGGGCGTCTGCGTCGCCCGAAAGCCGGTGGGCATGCCACCGGGGACAGTGGGTAGAAGGACTTACTCGACTCAAAATCTGGCTGACACGTTCAAATGTAAAGCTCCCGTTGAGCTAACACATTCGCGGCGAGGGCCTTGCCATCAGCCCAGGTTTGCCACGAATTCCAGCACTTCATCGACGTGACCTGGTACTTTCACGCCTCTCCATTCTTTCACCAATCGGCCTTTTGCGTCAATCACAAACGTGCTGCGCTCGATGCCGCGGACATCTTTACCGTACATTTTTTTCATCTTCATGACATTGAAGGCCAGGCACACCGCTTCGTCCGGGTCGGAAATGAGCTCGAACGGCAGGCCCAGTTTTGTCTTGAAGTTTTCGTGCGAGCGCAGCGAGTCGCGGCTGATGCCGTAGATTTCGGCACCAGCGGCGCTGAACTGCTCATGCAGGTCGCGGAAGGCCATGTTCTCCGTGGTGCAGCCCGGGGTATTGTCTTTCGGGTAGAAGAACAGCACGGTGGATTTGGCGGGGCGGCCGGCAAGCTGAAAGGTCTGGCCGCTGGTCATGGCGGCGCTGAAGTCGGGGATGGATTGGCTCATGCGCGTTTAGTTGGGGGCGAAATTTTACTTTTCAATGATCAGTGCCAGCAGGGCTTTGCGGCCTTCGCCCATCAGGATATTGTAGGTGCGGCAGGCGGCGTTGGTGTCCATGCATTCGACGCCGATCTGCTTGCCGATCAGGGGCGCGGTCAGGCGCGGGTGGACAAAGCGCTGGCGCTCGCCGGTGCCCAGGATGACCACGTCGGGCTGTTCGGCCAGCAGCTGTTCGAAGTGTTCGGACGTCAGATCCTCGAACTTTGCCACCGGCCAGGCGCGCGGCGCGGACTCCGGCAGCACCAGCAGGCTGTAGTCGAAAGGCTTGCCATTGATCTCGACTCCACCGTCGAAATAACCAGAGACGGTCTGGTACTGGCCGGTGGTGCTGGAGTGGAGCTTCATATCGATTCGCTATATTTAAATACAATAGAGATCTTATTGTAACGTTTTGCTCATATCGATGGTTGATTAAACCAATTTAATTCGGCAGAATGGGTATTTTCGCAATGCAGCATTTACACCTAAGGGATTGATTTTGCGTCCGGTTCAGAAATCCAACAAGCTTAACGAGATTTGCTACGAAATCCGCGGTCCTGTCCCGGAAAAAGCCCGCCTGATGGAGGAAGAAGGGCACAAGATCATCAAGCTGAACATTGGCAATATGCAGCCGTTCGGCTTCGATCCGCCGGACGAAATTGTCCACGACATGATCGTCAACCTGCCCAATGCGGCCGGCTACACCGATTCCAAAGGCTTGTTCGCGCCGCGCAAGGCGGTCATGCACTACACCCAGCAGAAGAAGGTCGCCAATGTCGCGATGGACGACATTTACCTGGGTAATGGCGCCTCCGAGCTGATTGTGATGTCCATGAATGCGCTGCTGAACAACGGCGACGAGGTGCTGGTGCCGGCGCCGGACTATCCGCTGTGGACGGCGGCCGTCAGCCTGTCCGGCGGCAAGCCGGTGCACTATGTCTGCGACGAGCAGCAGGACTGGTTCCCAGACATCGACGATATGCGCAGGAAGATCACGCCCAACACCAAGGCGATCGTGGTCATCAACCCGAACAATCCGACCGGGGCCCTGTACCCGGACGAGGTGCTGCTGCAGATTATCGAACTGGCGCGCCAGCACCAGTTGATCATCTACGCCGACGAAATCTACGACAAGGTGCTGTACGACGGCGTCACCCACACGTCCATCGCCGCGCTGTGCGAAGACGTGTTCTGCGTGAGCTTCAACGGCTTGTCCAAAAGCTACCGTTCCTGCGGCTACCGCGCCGGCTGGATGGTGCTCTCGGGCGAAAACAAGAAATATGCGAAGGATTACATCTGGGGCCTGAACATGCTGGCCTCGATGCGCCTTTGCGCCAATGCGCCGGGCCAGTTTGCGATCCAGACTGCGCTCGGCGGCTACCAGAGCATCAACGACCTGGTGGCGCCCGGCGGGCGCCTGCTCAAGCAGCGCGACCTGGCATACAAGCTGCTGTCCGAGATTCCGGGCGTCAGCGTCGTCAAGCCAAAAGCTGCACTGTATATGTTCCCCCGCCTCGATCCGAAGATCTACCCGATCGCGGACGACCAGCAATTCGCTTACGAACTGCTGGAAGAAACCAAGGTCCTGATCGTGCAGGGCACGGGCTTCAACTGGCATAGCCCGGACCACTTCCGCGTGGTGTTCCTGCCCAATTCGGACGACATGGAAGATGCTTTCGGCCGTATCGCGCGCTTCATGGAAGGCTACCGAAAACGGCACGGGCACGGCTAACAATACCAGGGATGTGAATGATGAAATCGATTAAAGTAGGTTTGCTGGGCGTCGGCAATGTGGGCGCCGGAACGTTCAGCGTATTGCGACGCAACCAGGAGGAGATCCGCCGCCGCGCCGGCCGCGGCATCGAGATCGTGGCCGTATCGGCCCGCAACCTGGAGCGGGCGAAAGAGCGCACCGAAGGCCAGTGCAAAGTCGTGGCGGACCCGTTCGCGATCGTCAACGATCCGGAAATCGATATCGTCGTGGAGCTGATTGGCGGCTATGACACCGCCAAGGACCTGGTGATGCAGGCCATCGCCAACGGCAAGCATGTGGTCACCGCCAACAAGGCGCTGCTGGCCATGCACGGCACCGAAATCTTCGCCGCGGCCCAGGCCAAGGGCGTGATGGTGGCCTTCGAAGCGGCCGTCGCTGGCGGCATCCCGATCATCAAGGCGCTGCGCGAAGGCTTGACCGCCAACCGCATCGAATGGATCGCCGGCATCATCAACGGCACCACCAATTTCATCCTGTCGGAGATGCGCGACAAGGGCCTGGACTTCGCCACCGTGCTGAAGGAGGCGCAGCGCCTGGGCTATGCCGAAGCCGATCCGACCTTCGATATCGAAGGCGTGGACGCGGCGCACAAGGCGACCATCCTGTCGGCGATCGCCTTCGGCATCCCGGTGCAGTTCGACAAGGCGCATATCGAGGGCATCGCCAGGCTGCAGGCGATCGACATCAAGTATGCCGAGCAGCTGGGCTACCGCATCAAGCTGCTGGGCATCGCGCGCCGCGCCAAGGTCAATGGCAGCGAAGGCATCGAGCTGCGCGTGCACCCGACCCTGATCCCGGCCAAGCGCCTGATCGCCAATGTGGAAGGGGCCATGAACGCCGTGCTGGTGCAGGGCGACGCCATCGGCGCCACCATGTACTACGGCAAAGGCGCCGGCCCCGAGCCGACCGCGTCGGCCGTGATCGCCGACCTGGTCGACATCACCCGCCTGGCGACGGCCGACCCCGAGCACCGGGTGCCGCATCTGGCGTTCCAGCCCAACGCGATGACCGACATCAAGATCCTGCCGATGGCCGAGATCACCACCAGCTATTACCTGCGCATGACGGTGGCCGACCGTCCGGGCGTGCTGGCGGAACTGACGCGCATCCTGGCCGACGCCACCATCTCGATCGACGCCATGATGCAGAAGGAGCCGGCCGATGGCGAGACCCACACCGACATCATCCTGCTGACGCACCAGACCCAGGAAAAGAACGTGGTGGCGGCGATCGAGAAGATCGAGAAGCTGTCCAGCGTGGTGGGCAATGTGACCAAGATTCGCCTGGAAAACCTGGCTTGACAAACAATGGCCCCGCCGGGGCCATTTTCTATTTGTTGTTATTAACCACTAACGTCGTTACATTTTGATAGATTCGATGCTTTTTGGAAATTTATTTGCGCAGATTGATTAATATTTGAGCATCCGCTTGAAGGCTTCGTTTATAATTGCTGCTCCCCTGAAAAAGGGTAGATAAAAAACAAAGCAGCAAGAGAAAAAAGCAATGAGCGGGGTGAGTTTTTCCATTGTCAGGCATGCGGCGTGGGCGCCGTCCTTGGCTACGCCGGAGGCGTGGCTGGACTGGTCGCGCGCCCCCACATTTGCCGGGGCCGAGGGTGAGCCGGGCCTCAAGGCCATGCCGCCCATGCTGCGCCGGCGCGCCGCCCAGCTGGGCAAAATGGCGCTGGAAGTGGCCTATGAATGCCTGGGGGACGCAGCCGGCGTTCCGATCGTTTACTGCTCGCGCCACGGCGAAGTCGGGCGCTCCATCGAGCTGCTGGACGCCATGGCGCGCGGCGAGGCGCTGTCGCCCACTGCCTTCGGCATGTCGGTGCATAACGCCAATCCGGGCCTGTTCACCATCGCACGCAAGGAGCAGGCCAATCACATAGCGCTGGCTGCCGGTGCAAGTTCGCTGGAGCATGCGGTGATCGAAGCCTGCGGCCTGCTGGCCGACGGCGCGCCGCAGGTATTGCTGGTGATGGCCGATACCCCCTTGCCTGAGTTGTACGGGCAGTTTGAAGATTGCGAGCGCCAGGCCTTCGCGTTTGCCTGGCTGCTGCAGGCGCCCGGCGGCGCGGGAAATACGCTCTCGCTGCGCTGGGCGCCGGGAGCGCCTGCCATACCCGGCTCCATGCCTGGTGCGCTGCAAGTGCTGCGCTTTTTCCTGGCCGGCGAAGCGCAAATGGTGCGCATGGCCGACCAGCGGCAATGGCAGTGGCAACGCCATGTTTGAGGCGCTGTTCATGTATTGGCGGGTGCTTGCCACCGGCCTGAGTTTCGCATTGTTTGGCATCGGCGGCGTACTGCTGCGGGTGCTGGTATTCCCGCTGCTGCATGTCCTGGTGCGCGACGTGGGAAGGCGCGTGCGCCTGTCGCGGGACCTGATTCGCCACAGCTTCCGCGTGTACATCGAAATGATGCGCGTACTGGGCGTGCTGCGCTACGACGTGAGCGGGCTGGATAAGCTGGAGCGGGGCGGCTTGCTGATCCTGGCCAATCATCCGACCCTGATCGATACGGTGTTCCTGATGGCGTTCGTCAAACAGGCCGACTGCATCGTCAAGGCCAGCTTGCGCGACAACCCGTTCACGCGCGGCCCGGTGCGGGCGGCGTCGTACATCGCCAATAGCGGCGGAGCGGGCCTGGTGGACGATTGCATCGCTTCGCTGGAGCGGGGCAATAACCTGATCGTGTTCCCCGAGGGGACGCGCACCGGCGCCGACGGCGTGATCGCGCTCAAGCGCGGCGCTGCAAACATCGCCGTGCGCGGCGAGCGCGATATCACGCCGGTGGTCATTCAATGCGCGCCAGCCACCCTGGGCAAAGGGGAAAAATGGTGGCGCGTGCCGCCGCGCCGGGTGCGGTTCAGCATCACGGTGCAAGATGACGTGGCGGTGAGCCACTTTACGGGCGAAGGAACGAGCGAAGTGCTTGCCGCACGGCGCCTGACGGATTATTTACAACATTACTTTGCAGGGAAATACGAACATCATGTTTGAACAGGAAGTCAAGGAAATGATCATCGATGTGCTCCAGCTGGAGGACATCACGCCGGACGATATCAATAGCGAAGAGCCGCTGTTCGTCGAAGGCCTGGGCCTCGATTCGATCGACGCGCTGGAACTGGGCGTGGCCCTGCAAAAGCGCTACGGCATTTCGCTGTCGGCCGATTCGGAAGATACGCGACGCCACTTCGCTTCCGTGCGCGCCCTGGCTGCGCTGGTAGAAACGCAACGCAAGCAATAAGGAGAGCAGCATGGTTGACCTGAATGCCATGAGCAAGGAAGAACTGCACCAGTGGGTGGTAACCCTGCTGGCCGACATGTTCGAACTGGATGTGTCGGATGTGACGCCGACCACCAACCTGTACGAAGACCTGGATATCGACAGCATCGACGCCGTCGACCTGGCCGTGAAGCTGAAGCAGCTGACCGGCAAGCGCATGGGCCCTGAAACCTTCAAGACCATCCGCACCATCGACGACGTGGTGACGGCACTGCAAGGACTGGCGACCGAAGAGGCGGCTTGATGTTCTGGACCGTGCTGACCGTGGCGCTCACGCTGCTGTACCCGCTGGCCATCTGGCTCGGGCACGGCCAGCTGGAGCCGCGCTGGCTGGCCTGCGTGCTGCTGCTGGCGGCGGCCACGCGGCTGCCCGCGCTGCGCATCAGCGGCGCCGCGCGCTGGTCGGTGGCGGGCGCGCTGGTGCTGGTCGCGCTGGCCGTGTGGAGCAATGTGCTGCTGCCATTGAAGCTCTATCCGGTCCTGGTCAACATGGCTTTCCTGGCGGCGTTCGGCTTCAGCCTGGCGACGCCCGTTTCGATGATCGAGCGCCTGGCGCGCTTGCGCGAGCCGGACCTGCCGCCTGAAGGCGTTGCGTACACGCGCCGCGTGACGCAGGCCTGGTGCGTGTTTTTCGTTGTCAACGGCTCGCTGGCGCTGGTGACGGCGCTGTGGGCCAGCGAGGCGGTGTGGTCGCTGTATAACGGCGTGATCGCCTACGGCCTCATGGGCCTGATGTTCGGCGGCGAATTGCTGCTGCGCCGGCGCGTGCGCAAGGCGGTGACCCATGCGTGATGCGTTGCTGCACCTGGCCGCGGACCTGGGCGCCCGTCCCGCCGGGGCGCTGGCCGGCTGGCGCGGGACGCAGGCCGTCAGCTGCGCGGCGCTGGCGCAGCGGATGCGGGACTGGCAGCTGGCGCTGGCCGCGCATGCCGGCCGCAATTTCGCCCTGTATCTGGAGGACAGCCTGGAATTCGCCGCGGCGCTGCTGGGCGCCTGGCAGGCCGGCAAGACCATCTGGCTGAGCGCCGATGCGCTGCCCGCCAGCTGCGGCGCGCTGCGCGCACGTGTGGACGGCTTTATCGGCCTATTCCCGGCCGATTGCGCGCCGTTGGCGGCGCCCGCTGCCGCGGCGGATGCGCCGGCGCCGCGCGTGCTCGATGGCGCCTTCGAGGCGCTGGTGGTGCACACTTCCGGCAGCACCGGTGCGCCGCAGGCGATTGCCAAGCGCCTGTCGCAAATGGCCAGCGAGGTGGACGTGCTGGAGGCGATGTTCGGCGCCAGCCTGGGCGGCGACACGGCGGTGCTTGCCACCGTCTCGCATCAGCATATCTACGGCCTGCTGTTCAAGGTGCTGTGGCCGCTGTGCGCCGGCCGTCCCGTCCTGGCCGACAGCGCGCTCTACCCGGAGGAGTTGGCGGCATTGCTGGCGCAACGCCCGTCGCTGCTGGTGAGTAGCCCGGCCCACCTGAAGCGCTTGCCGGAACTGGCCGGCTGGCAGGCTGCGCGCGGCCAGCTGCGCGCGGTATTTTCCTCCGGCGGCCCGCTGCCCGAAGAGGCGGCCTTCGCCTGCGCCGAACTGCTTGGCAAGGCGGCGGTCGAAGTATATGGCAGTTCCGAGACCGGCGGCGTGGCATGGCGCCAGCGCAGCCGGGCCGCTGCCGACGCGGCATGGACCGCGTTCCCGAATGTCCAATGGCGCCTGGATGACGAGGGCATGTTTGCCGTGCGTTCGCCGCATCTGGCCGACGATCACTGGCTGCAGCTGGCCGACCGCGCCGAAGCCACTGCCGACGGCCGCTTCGAACTGCGCGGCCGCGCCGACCGCATTGTCAAGCTGGAAGAAAAACGCATTTCGCTGGACGCGCTGGAAGCGGCCTTGCGCGCCAGTCCACTGGTGGCTGAGGCCCGCCTGCTGCTGGACGACAGCGCAGCGCGCGCCTGCCTGGCCGCTTTCGTGGTGCTGGCGCCGCAAGGCCGCGAGCAACTGGCGGCGCAGGGCAAGCTGGCGCTGAACCGCGCCTTGCGCACCCTGCTGGCCGGCAGCGCCGAGGCCGTTGTGCTGCCGCGCCGCTGGCGCTATCTGGCGCAGATGCCGGTAAATACCCAGGGCAAGACCACCCACGCGGCGCTGGCCGCCCTGCTGGCCGACGCGCCGGCCGAGGCCGGGCGCCCGGTAGAACCCGTATGGCGCGAGCTCGAGTGCAGCGCCACGTCGGCCAGTCTGACCCTGACCGTGCCGCCCGACCTGCTGTATTTCGACGGCCATTTTCCGGGCAGCCCGATCCTGCCCGGCGTGGTGCAGCTCGACTGGGCCATCGCCCGCGGCCGCCATTATTTCGACATGCCGCCGGTATTTCGCGACGTCGCCATGCTGAAATTCCAGCAAATCATCGCGCCGGGCGCGACGTTGCAACTGGAACTGGCCTGGGATGCCGGCAAATCCAGCCTGCAATTCAAGTATTTGTCCGACACCGGACAACATGCCAGCGGCCGCGTGCTGTTTGCCGTAGCCTGATTTTCAACCTTTGATCGAATGCCCATGCAAGACAAATCGTTTTCCCCGCCGCGCCAATCGGCCTTCGCCGCCCGTTATGAAGCGCAGAAGATCGCATTCGGCCCCGTCGTGTTCCAGTGCGTGCGCTACGCGTGGAAGCGCGGCATGCTGCAAGCCCTGGCCGACGCTGGCGGCGCCGGCCTGAGCGTCGAACAGATGGCCGCCGGCGGCCAGTGGAGCGAGTACGCCCTGAAAGTTGTGCTGGAAACCTGCCTGTCGGCCGGCGTGGTGTCGCTCGAAAAGGGCTGCTATGTGCTGGACAAGGCCGGCTTCTGCGTCCTGACCGACAGGATCACGCAGATCAATATCGATTTCAACCACGACGTCTGCTACCAGGGCCTGTTCGACCTGGACCGCTCGCTGGACGCGCAGCAGCCGCTCGGCCTGAAGGCGCTCGGTGAATGGCCGACCCTGTACCAGGGCCTGTCGCAGCTGTCCGAGCCGACCAAGACCAGCTGGTTCGCCTTCGACCACTATTATTCGGACACTTCCTTCCCCGATATCCTGCCGGACGTGTTCGCCACTGCGCCGCGCAAGGTGATGGACATCGGCGCCAATACCGGCAAATTCAGCCTGGCGACCCTGGCCTACAACGCCGACGTGCACATGCACCTGGTGGACCTGCCGCGCCAGCTCGAGGTGGCGGAACAGAACCTGCAGGCGGCCGGCGTGCGCGAGCGCGCCAGCCTGCACCCGATCGACCTGCTGGACGACGCGCACCCGCTGCCGGCCGGCATGGACGTCATCTGGATGAGCCAATTCCTCAGCTGCTTCAGCGAGGCCGCCATCGCCAGCATCCTGCGCCGCGCCACCGAGGCGCTGTCCGAGCGCGGCCAGCTCATCATCATGGATACCTTCTGGGACCGCCAGCAGTACGACATCGCCGCCTACTGCCTGATCAACACGTCGCCGTACTTCACCGCCATGGCCAGCGGCAATTCCAAGATCTACCAGGCCGCCGACTACGTGCGCCTGGCGGAAGCGGCCGGCCTGCGCCTGCTGACCACGCGCGACAACATCGGCTATTGCCACTCGCTGCTGCGCTTCACCCGCGCCGGAGACGCCGGTGTTTAAACCCTGTTTCGTCATCCCCGTCTACAACCACGAGCACGCGATCGCGGGCGTGGTGGCGGGGCTGCTGCCGCACGGCCTGCACTGCGTGCTGGTGGATGACGGCAGCCGCCAGGAATGCGCCGCCGAACTGGCGCGCCTGGCGGCGGCACACCCGCGGCAGCTGAGCCTGGTGACGCATGCCGTCAACCAGGGCAAGGGCGGCGCGGTGATGACGGGCTTCCAGGCCGCCGCGCGCCTGGGCTATACCCATGCGCTGCAAGTGGACGCCGACGGCCAGCACAACCTGGACGACGTGGCGGCCTTCCTGGCCAGCGCCGAGCAGCAGCCGCAGGCGCTGGTGGTGGGCTATCCGATCTACGACGCGTCCGTGCCGAAAGGCCGGCTGTACGGGCGCTACGCGACCCATATCTGGGTCTGGATCAACACGCTTTCGCTGCAGATCAAGGATTCCATGTGCGGCTTTCGCGTCTATCCGCTGCAGCCGGTGCTGGCACTGATGGCGCGCCAGCGCCTGGGCCTGCGCATGAATTTCGATATCGAGATCCTGGTGCGCCTGTTCTGGGACGGCGTGCCGATGGTCAACCGCGCCACCCGGGTCGGCTATCCGGCCGACGGCGTGTCGCACTTTCAGGTCTGGCGCGACAACGTGCTGATTTCGCGCATGCATGCGCGCCTGTTCTTCGGCATGCTGTGGCGCGCGCCGCGCCTGCTGGCGCGCCGCTGGAGCGGTGCATGAACAAGGCCGCGCCGCGCCACTGGGCCGCGATCAACGAGGTGAGCTTCGTGGCGGGCATGCGCCTGCTGTTCTGGACCTTCCGCGTGTTCGGCCGCTGGCCGTTCCGCGCCATGCTGTACCCGGTGCTGTGCTGGTACCTGCTGGCGGCGCCGCGCGCGCGCCGCGTTTCGGGCGATTATTTGCGCCGCGTCGCCGCGTACGCGCCGGTGCCGCGCCTGGGCGTGCTGCGCCATTTCGCCGCCTTTGCCGAGAGCATTCTCGACAAGATGCTGCTGTGGGGCGGGCTGTACGACACGCGCGCCGTCACGGTGCACGGCGACCAGACCATCCAGCGCATGCTGGCGCAAGGGCAGGGCGGCCTGCTGCTGTGCTCGCACCTTGGCAACCTGGAGCTGTCGCGCGTACTCTCGCTGGGCTACCCGGATGTGAAGATCACGGTGCTGGTGCATACGCGCCACGCGCAAGCGTTCAACCGCCTGCTGGCGCGCCTGAATCCGGCCAGTGCCATGAATCTGGTGCAGGTGACGGACATGGATGCGGCGATGGCGATGCAATTGTCCGAGCGGGTGGCGCGCGGCGAACTGGTGGTGATGGCCGCCGACCGCGTACCGGTGGCGGACCAGCCGCGCGTGGCGACGGCTGACTTCCTGGGCGCGCCGGCGCCGTTCCCGATCGGACCGTATGTCCTGGCCGGCGTGCTGCAATGTCCGGTCTACCTGATTTTCCCGCTGCAGCGCGACGGCCGCAGCGAACTGCATTTCGAACTGTTCAGCGAACGCGTGCGCCTGCCGCGCAAGGCGCGCGCGGCGGCGCTGCAGGAATGCGCGCAGCGCTACGCCGCCCGCCTGCAGCACTACTGTGTGCAGGCCCCGCTGCAATGGTTCAATTTTTACGACTTCTGGCATTTACCGACACTGGATACTAGCGATGCACCTGGCTGACCTGACCAACACCAAGCGCGCCGTGCGCTTCGACCGCAACCGACTGACGATCGAAGACATCGTCGATATCGCCGCCGGGCGCGCGCAAGCCGTGCTGTCGGACGATCCGGCCTACCGCGCCATGATCCAGCGCGGCGCCGATTTCCTCGACCGCCTGCTGCGCGAGGACGGCAATATCTACGGCGTGACCACCGGCTACGGCGATTCCTGCACCGTCAACGTGCCGGCCGAACTGGTGGCCGAATTGCCGCACCACCTGTACACCTACCACGGCTGCGGCCTGGGCGAGCATTTCTCGCCGGCGCAGACGCGCGCCATCCTGGCCGCGCGTCTGGCGTCGCTGTCCAAGGGCTTCTCGGGCGTCAGCCTGGACCTGCTGGAGCAGATTGCGCGCCTGCTCGACGCCGGCCTGCTGCCGCTGATCCCGAGCGAAGGCTCGGTCGGCGCCAGCGGCGACCTGACCCCGCTGTCCTACCTGGCGGCGGTGCTGTGCGGCGAGCGCGAAGTCTGGCGCAATGGCGAAACCGTGCCGGCCGCGCAGGCGCTGGCCGAAGCGGGCATCGCGCCGCTGCGTCTGCGCCCGAAGGAAGGCCTGGCCATCATGAACGGCACCGCCGTCATGACCGCGCTGGCCTGCCTGGCGTACGACCGCGCCGAATACCTGGTGCGCCTGTGCACCCGCATCACCGCGATGGCGTCCTTCACGCTGGACGGCAACGCCCACCACTTCAACGAAGTGCTGTTCTCGGTCAAGCCGCACAGCGGCATGCAGCAGGTGGCGGCGTGGCTGCGCAGCGACCTGCCGACCGCGCTGCTGGAACGCAACGGCAAGCGCCTGCAGGACCGCTACTCGATCCGCTGCGCGCCGCACGTGATCGGCGTGCTGGCCGATGCGCTGCCGTTCTTCCGCAGCGCGATCGAGAATGAACTGAACAGCGCCAACGACAATCCGATCATCGATCCGGACGGCGAGACCGTGCTGCACGGCGGCCATTTCTACGGCGGCCACATCGCCTTCGCCATGGACGGCATGAAGAACGCGGTGGCCAACCTGGCCGACCTGATGGACCGCCAGATGGCGCTGATGGTCGACACCCGCTACAACCACGGCCTGCCGAGCAACCTGTCCGGCGCCACCGGCCCGCGCGCGGCCATCAACCACGGCCTGAAGGCGCTGCAGATCAGCGTCTCGGCGTGGACCGCGGAAGCGCTCAAGCTGACCATGCCGGCGTCGGTCTTCTCGCGTTCCACCGAATGCCACAACCAGGACAAGGTCAGCATGGGCACCATCGCCGCGCGCGACTGCCTGCGCGTGCTGGAACTGGTGGAGCAGTGCGCCGCCGCGCTGCTGGTGACGGTGCGCCAGGGCGTGCACCTGCGCTGCCGCGAAAACCCGGACATGGCGCCGCAGGCGGCGCTGGCCGCCATGCAGCAGCGCTTGGCCGAGGATATCGCCGTGGTGGCGGAAGACCGCCGTCTCGACCCGGAACTGCGCCAACTGGTGCAGCGCATCCGCAGCCAGGCATGGGAACTGTATGCGTAAGAAAACCGAAGCGCGCTGGTTTGCCGAAGTCGAGATGCAGGTCCAGTTCTTCGACCTGGACCCGATGGAGATCGTCTGGCACGGCAACTACGTCAAATACCTGGAGGTGGTGCGCTGCGCCCTGCTCGACAAGATCGGCTACAACTATGTCGAGATGAAGGCTTCCGGTTACGCCTGGCCCATCGTCGACATGCAGCTGCGCTACGCGGCGCCGGCCACTTTCGGCCAGGTGCTCAGATTGCGCGCTGAAATCGTGGAATGGGAAAACCGCCTGAAGATTGATTACCTGATCAGCGACGCGGCCAGCGGGCGCCGCCTGAACAAGGCCAGCACGGTGCAGGTGGCGGTCGATATGGCGACGCGGGAGATGTGTTTCGTGTCGCCGGCGGTGCTGTTCGCGAAGCTGGGAGTGCCTGCGCCATGCTGAAACAGCTGATGCTCGCGGCCCTGCTGGCGGCCGCTGCCGCCGGGGCCCAGGCGGGCGCGCCGATTGCCCGGATCCAGTCCATGCTGGCCAAGCCGGATGTGCTGTGCGGCCGCTTCGACCAGACCAAGCAGCTGGCGGGCATGAAGAAGCCGCTGCTGTCGAACGGCCGCTTCTGCGTGGTCAAAGGCAAGGGTGTGTTGTGGCGCACCCTTAAACCGTTCCCTAGCACGCTGCGCCTGACGCGCGACGAAATCGTCCACCTGCAGGGCGAGCGCGTGGCAATGCGCATGGATGCGAAAAGCGAGCCGGTGGTGCGCATGATCAATAGCGTGCTGTTCTCGCTGCTGGGCGGCGATCTGGCGCAGCTGGACAAGCTGTTCGAGGTGGACGGCTCGGCCGACAAGGACGGCTGGCAGGTGGCGCTGAAGGCGCGCGAGCCGGCGCTGGCCAAAGCCGTCGGCGCGATCAGCATGGAAGGCGGCGCCTACGTCAAACGCATCGACATGAACGAGGCCGCCGGCGACAAGACCAGCATCGTGTTCTCCCTGATGCAGGCGGGCGAGGCGGCCATGACGGCGGAAGAAGCGGCGCAGTTCTGATATGACGTCCAAGCGCTTCGCCCTGCTATGGCTCCTGGTCGCGACCCTGGTCGCCGGGCATAACGCCTGGCTCTGGTTCGTCCAGCGCGTCGTGCCCGATACGGACATCCTGGCGCTGCTGCCGGTGCAGGAGCGCGACCCGGTGCTGCAGCAGTCGTTCCAGCACATGGTCGACGCGGCCCAGCAGCGCGTGGTGGTGCTGGTGGGCGCGACCGACTGGGTCAAGGCGAAGCAGGCGGCCGATGCCTACCGCAAGGTGCTCGGGGAGCAGCCTTCGGTGCTGGCGGCCACGGCGCTGAACGACAAGACCCAGGATGACTGGCTGCAGCTGTTCCACCGGCACCGCAGCGTGCTGCTGACCGCGGCGCAGGAACGGCAGCTGCGCGAACAAAGCCCGCAAGCCTGGTCGGAAACTGCGCTGGGCGGCCTGTACGGCGCCTTCGGCGGCCCCAAGGTCGGCAGCTGGCAGGACGATCCATATGGCCTGTTTGCAGGATGGGTGCAGCAGCGCGCGCAGGAAACGCCGGTGCGCCCGCGCGACGGCCAGTTGTTCGTCGGCGACGGCAAGATGCAGTATGTGCTGCTGCCGCTGGAGCTGAAGCTGCCGGCGTTTTCGATCGCGGCACAGGAAACCGTACTGCCGCTGCTCGCGCGCGCCGCCGGCGCGGCGCGCGCGGCCGTGCCGGAAGCGGACCTGGTGCAGGCCGGGGTCATCCTGCACGCCGCCGCCGCCAGCGCGCAGGCGCAGCGCGAGATGCATACGATCGGCGCCGGCTCGCTGCTCGGCATCGTGCTGCTCACCTGGCTGGTGTTCCGCAGCGTGCGGCCGATTGTCATGGTGCTGCTGTCGATCAGCGTCGGCGTGCTGGGCGCCTTTTCCGCCTGCTGGCTGATATTCGGCCAGGTGCACCTGATGACGCTGGTGTTCGGCGCCAGCTTGATTGGGGTGGCGCAGGATTACGGCATCGACTTCCTGTGCAACCGCATGGAGGCCGATCCGGCGCTCGATTCGCGCGCCTTGCTGCGCCGCCTGCTGCCGGCGCTGGTGCTGACGCTGCTGGCCGCCGTGATCGGCTATGCCGGCCTGGCGTTCACGCCATTCCCCGGCTTGCGCGCGATGGCGGTCTTTTCGGCCCTCGGCCTGGCGTTTGCCTGGATGACGGTGATGGCCTGGTTCCCGCTGTGCGTGCCCGGCGGTGTGCTGCGCCAGGGGCCATTGGTGGCACCGTACGTGGGCCTGCTGGCGCATTGGCCGCGCTGGCCGTTCGTGCGCGCCGGCGCGGCGCCCAAGGCACGCCTGCTGTTTGGCGTGGCGTGTGCGGCAGCCTGTACTGCGATCGGCGCCGGGGTTGCCCGTCTGGCGCCGAATGACGACATCCGTCTGCTGCAGAACTCCCCGAAAGCGCTGCTGGAGAGCCAGTTGCGCCTGGGCCGCCTGCTCGATGCGGCGACGCCCGCCCAGTATTTCCTGGTGCGTGGCGCCAGCGAAGAGGAGGTGCTGCAGCGCGAAGAGGGGTTGAAGCAACAGCTCGACCCCTTGATCGCGGCCGGCGTGATCGGCGGCTACCAGGCCATGTCGAACTGGGTGCCGTCGGCCAGGACGCAGGCGGCGCGCCGCGCGCTGCTGCAAGCGAAGCTGTTTGGCGACGACGGCCCGCTGGCAGCGGTGGCCGGGCAGGTCGGCGAGGACCGGCACTGGATCGCCGCCACGCGCGCGCACGCCGTTGCCGGCGCCGCTCCGCTGGCGCTGGAAGCCTTCCTGTCCGCGCCGGCAAGCGAGCCGTGGCGCCATCTTTGGCTGGGCCGGCACGGCAAGGAATTCGCCAGCATCGTCGCCTTGCGCGGCATGCAGTACGGCGGCTTGCCGCGCTTGCAGCGCGCTGCCGACGGCCTGACGGGCGTGCAGTGGGTCGATAAGGTCGGCGAGATTTCCTCGGTTCTGGGGCGCTACCGTTCCATGATGGCCTGGGTGGTCGGCGCGGCCTATGCCGTGGTGTTCTTGCTGCTGCTGCCGCGCTACCGCGGCGGCGCATGGCGCGTGCTGGCGCCGACCGCGCTGGCAAGCGTGGCCACGCTGGCCATGTTTGGCTGGTTCGGCATGCCGCTGCAGCTGTTCCACGTACTGGCCTTGATGCTGCTGCTCGGCGTGGGCGTGGACTACGGCGTTTTCATGGCGGAGCGGGCCAGCCGCGGGCCGGTGGCGCCATGGCTGGCGGTGGGCATGTCGGCCGCCAACGCCATCCTGGGTTTCGGCCTGCTCGGATTGAGCGGTACGCCGGCCCTGCGCGCCTTCGGCCTGACGATGCTGCTTGGCACGGCGCTGGTTTGGCTGCTGGTGCCGTGTTTTGTGAACATTGAGGATGAAAAAAATGTGGAAGCGGCTTAAGGGGGGCGCCGCGCTTGCCGCGCTGCTGCTGGCGGCCTGTGCGACGACGACGGCGCCGCCCGCGGCGCGCCTGGGCCTGAAGCTGGCACCGGCCGCGCTGGGCGCGTCGCTCAGCGTGCAGCAGCACCTGCGGGTGGAGCGCAATGGCCGCAGCGATGAACTGGACGTGGCGCTGGAAGTCGAACCGGCGCACCTGGAGCTGGTCGGCCTGGCGCTGGGCCAGCGCGTGCTGTCCCTGAGCTATGACGGCCAGGAGCTGACGTCCTGGCGCCATGCCCTGCTGCCTGCGCAAGTGAAGGCGGAAGACGTGCTGGAAGACATGCAGCTGACGCTGTGGCCGGTGGACGCCGTGCGCGCCGCCTTGCCGGCCGGCTGGCAAGTGGAGGAGCAGGGCCTGCGCCGCACGCTTTCGCTGAACGGCGAGGCCGTTATGGTCATCCACTACAGCGGTACGCCACGCTGGAGCGGTAAGCTGGTGCTGGAAAACCTGCGCTACAACTATCGCCTGACGATTGAATCGGAGATGCAGTAATGGCCTTTTACCTCAACGATTGCGGCATCGTCTGCGCCATGGGCGACGGCAAGCAAGCTGTGCGCGCGGCGCTGTTGCGCGGCGCAAGCGGCGTGCAGCCGACCGAAGCCTGCTCGCCCGGGCGCGTGCTGCCATTAGGCCTTGCCGCCGGCGCCGTGCTGCCCTCGGTGGCGCACCTGCCGCTGGCCCAGCGCAGCCGCAACAACCAGTTCGCATTGGCGGCGCTGGCGCAGATCCGTCCGGCGGTCGACGCGGCCATCGCGCGTTACGGCGCGCATCGCGTCGGCGTGGTGATCGGCACCAGCACGTCCGGGGTTGGCGAGGCGGAAGCGGCGCTGGCGGCGCGCGCCGCCAGCGGCGCGCTGCCGGCCGGCTTCCACTACGGCCAGCAGGAAATGGGCGCCCCGGCACTGCTGCTGGCGCAGGAGCTGGGCATCAGCGGACCGGCCCTGGTGCATTCGAGCGCCTGCTCGTCGGGCGCCAAGGCCCTGGCCAGCGCCGCGCGCCTGATCGCCATGGGCGCCTGCGACGCGGTGGTGGCGGGCGGCGTGGATACCCTGTGCGCCTTCACCGTTGCCGGCTTCTCGGCGCTGGAGTCGGTCAGCGCCGTGCGCTGCAACCCGCTGAGCGCCAACCGCAACGGCATCAATATCGGCGAGGGTGCCGGCTTGTTCCTGATGAGCCGTCAAGCGGCGGCGGTGGCGCTGTGCGGCTGGGGCGAATCGTCGGACGGCCACCATATGTCGGCGCCCGATCCGGAAGGCGGCGGCGCGCGCCTGGCGATCGGCCAGGCCCTGCAGCGCGCCGGGATCACGCCGCAGCAGGTCGACTACATCAACCTGCACGGTACGGCCACGCAGCAGAACGATGCGATGGAAGCGCGGGTGGTGGCATCCCTGTTCGGCGCCGGCGTGCCGGTCAGTTCGACCAAGCCCTTCACCGGCCATGCGCTGGGCGCGGCGGCGGCGCTGGAAGCGGCCTTGTGCTGGTTGCTGATGCAGGACGATAATCCGGAGGGCTATCTGCCGCCCCATCTGTGGGACGGCGCGGCCGACCCGGCCCTGCCGCCATTGCAGGTGGCGGCGCCGGGCGCCAGGCTGGGACGCCCCTTGCGCTATGCCTTGAGCAATTCCTTTGCCTTCGGCGGTTCCAATGCCGCCCTGCTGCTGGGGAGGCTGGCATGACGCTGCCCGATATCCGCACGCTGGTGCCGCATGCCGGCGCCATGTGCCTGCTGGACCGCGTGCTCGCGGCCGACCAGGCCACCCTGAGCGCCGAAGTGGCGATCCACGGCGACAGCCTGTTTTACTCGCCATCGAGCGGCGGCGTGGGCAGCTGGGTCGGCATCGAATATATGGCGCAAGCCGTCGCGGCGCACGCCGGCTGGCTGGCGCGGCAGAATGGCGGGCAGGTCAAGGCCGGTTTCCTGCTTGGCTCGCGCCGCTACAGCACCGCCAGCGCGCTGTTTGCCGAGGGCCAGGTGCTGCATATCAGGGTCACGATGGAAATGCGCGCCGACAATGGTCTCGGCGCATACGAATGTTCAATTGCCGATGCCGGCAATCCAGGGCACAACCTGGCCAGCGCCACGCTGACCTTGTTCCAGCCCGATGATGTTAATGCGTTTTTGCGGGGAGTTTCAAATGAATAAGTCTGTCCTGGTAACGGGATCGTCGCGCGGTATCGGCAAGGCCGTTGCGCTGCGCCTGGCGCGCGACGGGTTTGATGTGGTGGTGCACTGCCGCAGCCAGCGCGCCGAAGCGGAGGCCGTGGCGCAGCAAATTGCCGCCATGGGCCGCGGTGCGCGCGTGCTGCAGTTCGACATCGGCGACCGCGCTGCCACGGCTGCCGCCATGGAGGCGGACATCGCCGAACACGGCTGCTACTACGGCGTGGTGTGCAATGCCGGCGTGGCGCGCGATAATGCCTTCCCGGCCATGAGCGGCGAGGACTGGGACATTGTCCTGCGCACCAACCTCGATGGCTTCTACAATGTGGTCAATCCGCTGGTGATGCCGATGGTGCAGCGCCGCAAGCCGGGGCGCATCGTGACCATGGCGTCGGTTTCCGGCCTGGTCGGCAACCGCGGCCAGGTCAATTACAGCGCGGCCAAGGCCGGCATCATCGGCGCCACCAAGGCGCTGGCGCTGGAACTGGCTAAGCGCAATATCACCGTCAACTGCGTGGCGCCTGGCCTGATCGATACCGACATGACCGAAGAACTGCCGCTGGACGAAGTCGTGAAGATGATTCCGGCGCGCCGCGTCGGCACTGCGGACGAAGTGGCCGCGGCCGTCAGCTTCCTGGTCGGCGAGGAAGCCGGCTATATCACCCGGCAGGTGATTTCCGTTAACGGGGGCCTGGCATGAATCACCGCGTCGTCGTCACCGGCATGGCCGGCATCAGCCCGCTTGGCAATGACTGGCAGGCCATTCGCGCCCGGCTGGGCGAATACCGCAACGCCATCATCCGCATGGCGGACTGGGAAGATTATGAAGGCCTGAACACGCGCCTGGGCGCGCCGGCGGCGCAGTTCGAACTGAGCCCGCGCTTCAACCGCAAGAGCATGCGCAGCATGGGCCGGGTGGCGCTGATGGCAACCCGCGCCACCGAAATGGCGCTGGAAGACGCCGGCCTGCTCGATTCGGAGCTGCTGAAAAGCGGCCGCATGGGCGTATCCTTCGGTTCCTCGGCCGGCACGCCGAGCGCGATCGGCGACTTCGGCCGCATGATGGAGGAGCGCAGCACGCGCGGCATCAACGCCACCACCTACATCAAGATGATGTCGCACACGGCGCCGGTCAATATCGGCGTGTTCTTCGGCGCCACCGGCCGCGTGATCACCACGTCCAGCGCCTGCACCTCGGGCAGCCAGGGCATCGGCTACGCCTACGAGGCGATCCGCAGCGGCAAGCAGACCGCCATGATCGCGGGCGGGGCCGAAGAACTGTGCGCCACCGAAGCCGCAGTATTCGACACTCTGTTCGCCACCAGCACCCGCAACGATGCGCCGCAGACCACCCCGCGCCCGTTCGACAAGGCGCGCGACGGCCTGGTGATCGGCGAAGGCGCGGGCTGCCTGATCCTGGAAGACCTGGAGCACGCGCAGGCGCGCGGGGCCCATATCTACGCTGAAATCGTCGGCTTCGGCACCAACAGCGACGGCTGCCACGTGACCCAGCCCAATTCGGCGACCATGGCGCAAGCCATGCGCCTGGCGCTGGACGATGCCGGCCTGCCGCCGTCGGCCATCGGTTATGTGAATGCACACGGCACGGCGACCCAGCACGGCGATATCGCCGAATCGCATGCCACGCATTCGATTTTCGGCAGCGCCATGCCGATCAGCTCGCTCAAGAGCTATATGGGCCATACTCTGGGCGCGTGCGGCGCCCTGGAAGCGTGGATCAGCATCCAGATGATGAACGAAGGCTGGTTCGCGCCGACCGCCAGCCTGACCGACATCGATCCGGAATGCGCACCGCTGGACTATATCGCCGGCGAAGGGCGCCTGATGCAGTGCGACTATGTCATGTCGAACAACTTCGCCTTCGGCGGAATCAATACCTCCCTGATTTTCAAGAAAGGAATCAAATGAAACTATCCCGACGTACCATTCTCCTGGGTGCCGGCCTGGCGGCCCTGGCCCTGACGCAAGGCTGCGCCACGCGCGTCAAGAGTTCCAACCTGGTGAACCCGCCGCCGGCCGAGGCATTCAAGAACTTCGGGCGCATTGAAGTGAAGCCGGCGGCGTTTGCGCCGGGCGTCAGCGGCAAGGAAAAAGGTGTGGAGCGCATCG
The DNA here is from genome assembly GCF_000425385.1 of Pseudoduganella violaceinigra DSM 15887. Classification (GTDB taxonomy): domain Bacteria; phylum Pseudomonadota; class Gammaproteobacteria; order Burkholderiales; family Burkholderiaceae_D; genus Rugamonas; species Rugamonas violaceinigra. The sequence goes on from NZ_KE384360.1 coordinate 238,171, forward strand.
AAGCGAACCTGAAAAAAGACCTGGCCGAGAAGCTGGTCGAATGGAACAGCGGCCCGGATAACGGCCGCACCCTGGTGGTGGAACCGCTGGTTGAGCAGCTGGAACTGACTTCCGGCGCCTCGCGCGTGATGTTCGGCCCGATGGCCGGCAGCTCGGGCGTGCTGCTGCGCCTGAATATCAGGGACAATACCGGCAAAGTGATCGCAACGCCGGAATTCTTCCAGCGCGCCGGCGCGTTCAGCGCCGGCCTGGCGGTGGGCGTGGCGGACGGTATGATGCTGACACGCGTGGCGAACCTGGCGTCCGGTTACCTGACCAGCAACTATGCAGTAGCCCATGGCGGCCCGACCGGTGCCGACAATAATGCAGTAAAGCGATAGTCCCTTAATCCAATAGGAGAAACAAGAATGAAAAAAACCTTCGCGGCGGTTGCCGCTGTTGCTGCCCTGATGTCCACCGTTGCCCCTGTTCAGGCGCGCGACAACAAACTGACTTTCCCGATCGCCGGCGCCATGTCTGAAAACGAGGCCAAGGGCCGCCTGGGTGACGACGTGCAGTTCTTCTTCGGCGACCAGAAGCCGGCCGGCAAGGTGCAGGAGACCCTGGGCAGCGACAAGACCAGCCAGAAGACCAACTCGGTCGGCAAATCGCCGCAGACCGCCTGCAACTGGGCCTTCCTGTCGGCCATGCTGCAGCTGAAGAAGCGTGCCAACGCCCTGGGTGCGGATGCCATCGTCAATATCCAGAGCAACTACAACAACCAGCCCCTGTCCTCGGCCACCGATTATGAATGCCACGACGGCGCCATCATGACCGGTGTCGCCCTGAAGGCTGATTTCGTCCGCCTGCAGAAGAAGAAGTAATCGCCATGCGGCCGCAAGCAACCCTCTGGCTGCTTGACCTGGCCGCTTGCGACGATGCGGCGCTGGCGCGCGGCCTGGAAAGCCTGGGCGCCAGCGTACAGCAGCGTTTCCGGCGCTTTCGCCGCGAAGAACGGCAACGGCAATTCCTTGCCGGCCGGCTGCTGCTGCGGCGGGCCCTGGCCGACGCCAGCGGCGCCGATGGCACGCAAATCCAATTCTTCGAACGTCCCGGCTTGCCGCCGTTGGCCAGCATGCCCGGAGCGCAGCCGTATTTCAGTATCTCCCATGCCGGCCGCTGGGTTGCCTGCGTGGTGAGCATGTCCGCTCCGCTGGGGCTGGACGTGGAACTGCAAAGCCGCCAGCGCGATTTCAGCGCCTTGGCCGAGCATAGTTTCGATGCCGCCACCGCCCAGCGCATTGCAGCGCTGCCGCCCACACAGCGCGCCCTGCCTTTTTACCGGGAATGGTGCCGGCTGGAGGCGGCATACAAGCTGGGCCAACCCGCGCAGTACTGGCAGTATCCCGCGCATGCGCAGCTGGCCATCGCCGTCGCCAGCAGCGTGGAGTTCGAACTGCACCTGCGGGCGGCATAAAAAAGCGGGCGGCCTGGTGTGGCCGCCCGTCAAGGGAGGTACTACTGCAGCGCAGGCATTATTTGCCGGCGACAGTCAGTTCGCTCTTCACTTCCTTCACTCCGGCCACGGCGGATGCCGCCTGGATCGCTCGGGTGCCGGTATCGGAGTCCGGCACCGAGCCGCTCAATACCACCACGCCGCCCTGGGCGGAGACCGAAATCTGCTTCTGCTCCGCGAGCGCCGACTTGACTTTGGCGATCAGGCTGGCGTCGTTGGTGGCAACGGCTGCACCGGCCATGGCGGCCTCCTGCTGCGCATGGGCGGACAGGGAGGCGAGGGTGAAAGCAGCGGCGGCGAACAGTCCTGCGATCAGTTTGGAATCCTTCATGGTCTATCTCTCCGTTTAAGTTGGCTAAGAACGCTGGTGCGTCAGCCCTCCTATTGCAAGGCCCGTGCCAGGTAGATAAATCAATGACTTAGCTGTGCGGTAGCACGCTGCTTGTCGCCGTGCGGCGACACCGTTCGCGCCGCGTCGCCTAAGCCCCTGATTTCACGGGCCTTACGCCTGTCGCTCCTCGGCGACAGGCTCGTTGCGGAACTGCGCAGCATTCAGTTCATGCTTTTGCAGCAGGCGATAGAACTCGGTGCGGTTGCGCTCCGCCAGGCGCGCGGCATCGGCCACATTGCCGTCGGTGAGCTTGAGCAGCTGGACCAGGTAATTGCGCTCGAAGCGCTGCTTGGCCTCCGTGTAGCTGAGCACTTCCAGTGTGGGGACGCGCAGCGCGCGCTGCACCAGCGACAGCGGCACCAGCGGCGCGGTGGCCAGGGCGCAGGCATGTTCAACCACGTTGTACAACTGGCGCACATTGCCGGGCCAGGCAGCGCGCGACAACGCTTCCAGGGCTTCGGGGGCGAAACCATTGACGGTCTTGCCGTATTTGGCCGCCAGCATCTGCAGGAAGCGCGTCGCCAGCAGGCCGATGTCTTCGCGCCGTTCGGCCAGCGGCGGCAGCGTCAATGTGATGACGTTCAGGCGGTAGTACAGGTCTTCGCGGAACTGGCCTTCCAGCATGGCCGCATCCAGGTCGCGGTGGGTGGCTGAGAGCACGCGCACGTTGACAGGGCGGCCGCTGTCGGAGCCCACCTGGCGCACGACGCGCTCCTGCAGCACGCGCAACAGCTTGACCTGCAAGAGCAGCGGCATATCGCCGATTTCGTCGAGGAAGAGGGTGCCGCCGTCGGCCGCCTGCAGCAGGCCTTCGCGGCTGGCGACGGCCCCGGTAAAGGCGCCTTTCACGTGGCCGAACAATTCGGACTCCAGCAGCTGTTCCGGGATGGCGCCGCAGTTGACGGCGATGAAGGGCGCGGCGGCGCGGCGGCTGGCGCGGTGGATGGCGCGCGCCAGCAATTCCTTGCCGGTGCCGCTTTCGCCCCGTATCAGCACGCTGGCGTCGGAGGCGGCCACCAGCCTGGCCTCGTGCAGTACTTCTTCCATGGCGCGGCTGCGGCTGATGATGTCGCTGCGCCAGGCGCCGTTGCCGGCGTCCGGCGCGGCTTCGGGGGCGGCCAGGCTCAGCGCCTGGCCGATGCGCTCCAGCAGCACGCGCGCGTCGAAGGGCTTGGTCAGGTAGGCGTAGGCGCCGAGCGAGGTGGCTTCCACCGCGTCGGGAATGGTGCCGTGGGCGGTGAGCAGGATGACCGGCAGCGAGGGGTGCTGGCTGCGGATCTGCTGGAACAGGGACATGCCGTCCCGCTCCGGCAGGCGTACGTCGCTGATCACCAGGGCGGGCAGGGCGATCGAGAGGCTGGCCAGGGCCGCTTCGGCGCTGCCCACCGCGGTCACCTGGTAGCCGTTGGCGCTCAGGCGCATCGACAGCAGGCGCAGGAGGTCGGCGTCGTCGTCGACCAGCAGGAGGCGGTGAGAGATGGGTGCATTCATTTACTGGCCCTCGCTGGCAGGCCGCGCTCGATTTCTTTCAGCGCTTCCAGGGTTTCGTTCAATTGCTCGTTCTTGCGCTGGTTGTCTTTGAGCTGGGCGCGCAGGCGGTCGCCCTCGTCGACCAGACGCCTGGTATCGGCGCATTGGGCGGAGAGCAGCTGCGCCAGTTGCCGCAGGCCTTGCGCCTCCGCTTCCTGCGCGCTGGCGACGACATCGAATTGCGCCTGAGCCCGGGCCAGGTCGCCACTGCCGCGCGTGAGCGCGAGCACCATGGCCGATTGCAGCAGGACCTTGGGCGATTTCTGCTGCAGCGACAAGCCGCTCAATTCCTTCAGCAGCTCGCCCTGCGTCATGCGCCGCAGCGACTGGTGGTAGGCCAGCAGCGGCCCCACGTCGTCATGCGGCGCAACCAGCAGCGTGAGCTGCGCCGGCGGCGGTGGCGGCGGCAAAGGCGGCAGCGGCGGTGCGACCGGGAGCTGGCGCTGCGCGCAGGCGACGAGCAGCAAGAGCAGCAGCAAGGGCAGGTTCTTAATAGTCATAGGGAAGTTCGATCCGGAAGTGGGCGCCGCTGGCGGCCGGCAACAGTTGCAGCGAGCCGCCGTGGGCGTTGACGTATTCGAGCACGATGGACAGGCCGACGCCGTTGCCGCGCCGGGCGCCCGGCGGTTGGCGCAGTCCCTGATAGAACGGTTCGAATATGTGGGCGGCATCCTCGGGCGCCACGCCGGGGCCCTGGTCGATGCAATCGATGGCAAGCGTACCGGCCTGCTCGCCAACGATGAAGCGCACGCTGCCGCCTTCTGGGCTATAGCGCACTGCATTCGACAGCAGATTGCTGGCAGCGATGGCCAGCTTGCCGGGATCGGCGGAAATGGGCGGGGCATTGCCTTCCACCGCGACGTCCAGCCGGCGAGCCTGCCACTGCAGGCGCTGCGCATCGACCGCATCGCGCAGCAGGGCGGCGATATCGGTGGGCTGGCGCTGCAGATGCTGGGCGGCGAAAGCTGCCGTGTTATAGCGCAGCAGGTCTTCGATCTGGTTTTGCAGCGAAGCCGTATTCTGGCGCAGGATGGCCGCCACTTCGCGCTGGTTGGGCGCCAGCGGGCCGACCACTTCGTCCTCCAGCAACGCCACGCCTTCCACCAGCGCCGCCAGCGGTGTTTTAAGTTCGTGCGAAATATGGCGCAGGAAGCGCGATTTGTCGGCCTCCAGGCTGGCCAGGCGCTGGCGCAGCCAGTCCAGCTGCTGGCCCAGGCGCCGCAGGTCGTTCGGGCCTTCCACGTCGATCGGATGGTCGTAGCGGTTGCCGCCCAGGCGGCCGATGGCGCTTTCGATCTGCGCCAGCGGGCGCGATAGCCACAGGCCGCAGCCGACCGCCAAGGCGGCGGCCAGGCTGATGGAGGCGAGCAGTTGGCCGGCCAGGACGCTGCGCCGGTGTTCCAATCCAAGCAGGATGCGCTGGTTGCGCTGGTCGACTTCGCGTTTGACTTCTTCCGCCAGTTCGTCGTTGATGGCGGGCAGCCCGGCCAGCGCCGCGTTCAGCATCTGCTGGCGTTGGGTGCGTTTGGCGCGCGGCGCCTGCAAGGCATTCCAGGCTTGCTCACCCTGCGCGCGCCAGGCGGCGAAACTGGCCTTGGGCACGGCGGGTAGGCCGGCCGACAAGGCCGACAGCGCATCTTCCCCATCGCGCCAGGCGGCTTCATAGCGGTCGCGGAAAGCCGGGTCGTCCAGGACGAGGAACTGGCGCGCGCTGCGCTCCATGGCGACGCTGCGTTCAGCCAGGCGCTGGGCGCTGGCGGTCAGCGCCACGGCATGCTGGCCGACTTCGCGGCTTTCCGCCGCCAGGCGGTCGAGCGTGAACAGGGCCTGGATCGAGGCGGCACTGAGAAGCAGGGCGATCAGCAGAAAAACGCCCAACAATAATTGTCGGAAGGAAAGCTTGATGAGCATAGGTCATGCGCCGGCACCACAAGGGGCACCACAAGGTTAACCGGCGCATGATAGGGGATTTCGCTTTACTGCCGCGCTCTATTGCTTACTCGTCGAGGCGCCAGGCATATTGCATGCGGGCCCACGATTCCTGCGCCACGCCGTCGATCGTGCCGGGCTTGAAGGCGCACATCGAGAGGCCTTGCAGGGCGGCGCGATCGAGGTCGCGATGGCCGCTGGTGCGTTCGACCTTGGCGCTGGCGATATGGCCGTCTTTGCCGACCAGGAAGGCCAGGGTCACCGTGCCTTCATCGCCATTGCGCAGGGCCGCCGCCGGGTAGGCCGGCTTGGCGCAGCTGGCGGCGTCGATGATTGCCGCGACATTCACCGGCGTATGGCGCGGAGCGACGACTTCGTTCTGCTCTGTGCCGCCGCCAAGCGTGCCAGGTTCGATGCGCCCGCGTGGTTCGTCGGGCGGCGCAATGGTGGTGATGGGCGGCTCGGCAGGAAAATCCAGCACGGGTACTTCGGGCGGAGTAATCACCGGCAGCTGCGCCTTCCGCGGTTCGGGCTTGTCGGTTGGCTCAGGTTTCGGTTGCTCTGGTTTTGGCGGCACCAGGATCAACGGACCTGGATCGGTATGGGTGATCAAGACCGTGGAATGTTTCAGCGCAATACCGGCTGCTACCAAATGCAAGACGGCAACGAAGGCCAGGCCAGAGTAGTTCTTGCGCGAGGTGTCGAAGTTCATGGTAGTGTTCCTTTCTTCTTCTGGGTAGGCTGAATTGCCAGTCCATGGCAAGATATTCTTCCATCGCATGGAAATATGCAAGCAATTTTTATTGCTAGGGGTAAGCGTGATATGCTTCCATCATCTGGAAATCGGGAATTCTATGAATAAGATCAAAGTGTTACTGGCAGACGATCATCCCATGGTGATGGGCGGTTTTGCGATGGCCTTGGCCGGATTTGGCGTGGACGTGGTGGGCCAGGTGCGGACGCCGACGGAAGCGGTGGAGGCCTACCAGACCCTGGTACCGGACGTTGCTATCCTCGATATACGCTTCGGCGAGCAATTGACCGGTCTGGACGCGGCCCGGCAGATCCTGGCGGCGAGCCCGCAAGCCCGCATCATCTTCCTGACCCAGTTCGACCAGGACGCCCTGGTCAAGGAGGCCTACCGGATCGGCGCGCGGGCCCTGGTCACCAAGGACTGCGATCCGGCCGAACTGGCTGCCGCCGTGCAGCGGGCCGCCCATGGCGAGCTGTATTTCATGCCATCGATCGCGGAACGCCTGGCCAGCCTCTCGGTGCTGGGAGAGCAATCCCCGCAAGCGCTGCTGGACGAGCGCTCGCTGGAAATCTTCAAGCTGATGGCGGAAGGCCTGACCAATGCCGAAATCGCCGAGCGTCTCGGCGTTTCCAGCAAGACGATCAGCAATTCCAGCCAGGCGATCAAGGACAAGCTTGGCGTCGAGCGGGCGGCCGACATCACCCGCCTGGCGGTGCGCCACGGCGTGCTGCAAGCCTGATGCGCGCGGCCAAACGCATCGGCACGCGCGGGCGGCTGCTGGCCATCACTTTGCTGCCGGTGCTGGCATTGTTTGTCACGCTTACCTGGTACAACTACCAGTCGCGCCAGTCGGAGGTGCAGGCCGAACTGGCCGAACGCGGCCAACTGCTGGCCAGCGCCCTGATCGCGAGCGGCGAAATCAGCCTGGTGCAAGGCCAGTTCGACGAACTGCGTGCGACCATCAATGGCATGCTGCAGACCGACCGCGCAATCCACCGCGTCACCTTGCTCGATGAAGCCCGCAAACCCCTGCTGGACGTGGTTGCGCGCGGCGATACCGTAGCCGAATCGCGTTATTACGAAGCGGCGATCCACAAGCGCCTGCTGTATGTGACCGGTGGCGGCAACCGCAACGTAGGCACCATGGGCTATGTGCAGGTGCGCATGTCGCCGACGGCCATGCTGCGCAAGGCGCGCGCGCGCTTCCAGCTCGAGCTGGGCGTGGCGTTTGCCGGCCTGATGGTGTGCGCCGCGCTCGCCTGGCAGATGACCAGCGGCTTCGCTTCTTCGCTGCAGGCGTCGATGCAGGCGGTGCGCGCGGCGGACGCGGAGAAGCGCCGCCTGCTGCAGCGCGTGACCACGGCCGTCGAGGATGAGCGCAAGGCCATTGCGCTGGAGATCCACGATGAACTCAATGCGACGCTGATCGCAATACGGCTCGAATCGCAGCAGATCGCGGCGTTGGCCGCGGACGATGCGCTTGCGCAGATCCGCGATAAGGCGCAAGCGATTACCCGGCTCGCGCTGGGCTTGTACAACAGCGGCCGTACGCTGGTGCGCCGCCTGCGGCCGGAAATGCTGGATATGCTCGGTCTGCAAGGAGCGGTGGAAGAAATGGTGCGCCAGGTCGGCAGCAGCCATCCCGCCTGCCATTTCTCGCTGCACACCGAAGGCGATTTCACCGGACTGAATGGGGATGCCGCAATCTCGGCCTACCGCATCGTGCAGGAAGCGTTGTCGAATATCGTCAAGCACGCGCGCGCCGGCAGTGCGAGTGTGGACATTGCGCGCCGCGGCGATGCTTTGCATATCACGGTGGCGGACGACGGCACCGGCTTCGATCCCGCGCGCACCGCGGCCGGCATCGGCCTGGCGGGTATGCGCGAACGGGTGCAAGGGCTGGGAGGAACGTTTGCGATGGATTGCGCGTCCGGCACGTGCATTGCCGTTACGCTACCGGTGGAGGCGTGGCGCGCGGGAATCTGACCCGCACCAGCAAGCCTTTGCCGCCTGCGCCCCGATCCAATTCGAGCGCGGCGCGGTGCAGGGCCGCGATGTCGCGCACGATGGCCAGCCCCAGGCCGGAACCGCCCGGATTCGCCTGCATGGTGGCGGCGGCGCGGTAGAAAGGCGAGAACACGCGTTCGCGGTCTTCCGGCGCGATGCCGGGACCGCTGTCCTCCACTTCCAGCACCACTTCCTCTTCACTTGGCAGCACGCGCAGCACCACGCTGCCGCCGCGCGGCGTGTAGTGCAGGGCGTTGTCGACCAGGTTGGATGCCAGTTCATGCAACAGCAAGGCCTGGCCATGGACCCAGGCTTCAGCGTCGCCTTCCAGTGAGAGGTCGATGCCGCGCCCCACGGCGGACAAGGCCAGCTCCAGCGCAACCTGCTGCACTGTCTCGCGCAGCGGCACCGGAAGCGGCTGGCCGCCATCGCTATGCTCGATACGCGCCAGCATCAGCAGGCGGTTGGCCAGGTGCACGGTGGAGTCGGTGGTGTCCGCCATGCTGGCAACGATGGTGCGAAGTTCTTCGGAAGAGGATGGAGAGCGTTCCAGCGCGCGCTGCGCCAGTTCGGCCTGGGTTTTGAGCACGGTCAGCGGGGTGCGCAACTGGTGCGATGCATCGGCGATGAAGCGGCGCTGGCTGGCGATCAGGCCTGCAATGCGCGTGGTGGAGGTATTCATCGCCTGCACCAGAGGCCTCACCTCCTTATGCACCAGGGCCGGATCGAGGTCGGACAGGTCGGATACATCGCGCGACTCGACTTCGTGCTTGAGCCGCATCAGGGGCCGCAGCACCAGTTTGACCGCGAACCAGATCAGCAAGCCCGCCAGCAGCACGACGGCGGCCTGCCATGCAATGGTGTCGAACAGGATCTTGCGCGTCAGGCCCTTGCGCGCGTCGAGCGTTTCGCCGACCTGGATCAGCGCGATGCCGCGCATATTGTCGTCATACACCGGCTGCAGCAGGGCCGCGATGCGGATCGGCTGGCCGTTGTAATTAGCGTGGTAGAAGCGCACCAGGGCGGGGTAGTTTTCCGAGCGCGGCACATTGGCCGGCACCGCAGGCAGGTCGTCGTAGCCTGAAACCGTTTCGCCGCTGATGCCGGTGACCTTGTAGTAGATGCGGCCCAGCGTATCGGTTTCAAAGCTGTCCAGCGCAACGTAGGGCACGTCGGCGACTACCTTGCCGCCTTCCACCGACACCCGTTCGGCCAGGGCGCGCGTGGATGCCAGCAGCGAACGGTCGTAGGCCATGTCCGCCGCGTCCACCGCGTTGTAGTAGACGGAAACCGTATTGATAATTTCCAGCACCACCAGCGGCAGCAGCAGCCAGCGCAGCAATTGGCCGCGCAGGCTGCCCATGGCAAGCATGGCTTTCATCCAGCCTTCGCTTCGGCCGGCTGCAGGAGGTAGCCGATGCCGCGCAGGGTGGTGATGGCCGCGGCGCCGGGCTCCTTGCGGTCAAGCTTCTTGCGCACGCGATGGATGTACAGCTCGATGGCGTCCAGATTGGCATCGTCGGCCAGCGAGAATACCTGGCCGAACAGTTTTTCCTTGGCCACCGGTTTGCCGCCCTTTGTAATCAGCGATTCCAGCACGGCGTGCTCGCGCGGCGTCAGTTGCAGGTTTTCGCCGAAGTAGGAAAACATGCGGCTGACCGTGTCGAAGCGCAGCTCCCCGCATTCGTATACCAGCGACTCGTTGCCGGCGCTGCGGCGCAGCAGTGCTTTGACGCGCGCTTCCAGCTCCAGCAGTTCGAAAGGCTTGGCGAGGTAGTCGTCGGCGCCCAGATTCAGGCCCTGCACACGGTCTTCCAGTCCGCCGCGCGCGGTGAGGATCAGCACCGGCGTCTTGCCGCCGCGGGCACGCAGGCGCTTGAGCACTTCCAGGCCGTCCATGCGGGGCAGGGTCAGGTCCAGGATCACCAGCGCGTAGTCCTGGGTCAGCAGCAGGGAGTCGGCATCGGCGCCGTTATCGGCGCATTCGACGGAAAGGTTGGCGTCACGCAGGGCTTTGGAAAGCCAGTGTTGCAATTCGGTGTGGTCTTCCACTAACAGTATTCGCATGGCATTTGCCTGAAAGGCGTTTGAAAGGTTGGCGATTTTATAGTTGAACCGTGCCAGAGCGAGGCATGACGTAAATAACTATAAACCGAGGAGACTGATTGTGAAAAGAACTTCGATGGCGGCGGCCATCGTGATGCTGCTGGCCGCCTATAGCAATGCGAACGCCCAATCCAATGCACAGGTATATGGCCTGCTGGATGTCGGCGTCGACATTTCTTCCGATTCCAAACCGGGCGGCGGCAGCATGTCCCACGTCAGTTCCGGCGGCATGAATACATCGCGCTGGGGCATCAAGGGTTTCGAAGACCTGGGCGGAGGCCTGAAAGCCGTGTACCAGCTGGAAGGCGGCATATTGATGGATACCGGCGCGCAGGACGGCAACCTGTTCAAGCGCCAGGCCAATGTGGGCCTGGAAGGCCGCTTCGGCCGCGTCGTCCTGGGGCGCTCCTTCACCAGCGTGTACGACACTGTGATCCGCTTCGACCCGATGGGCTTTGCGCCTTACTACTCCTGGGCCACCGGCGGCAGCGCCACCTTGCCAAACAAATACGGCATGACCACCGGATTCGATAACCTGATCAAATACTCGGGCGAGAGCGGCGACTGGAAATACGGTTTCAGCTACGGCCTCGGCGAGCAGCAGGGCGGCAGTTCGGCCGACAGCGCGAAATACGCCGGTGCGGTCAGCTACCAGTCCGAATCGCTGGGCGGCATGTTCACGGTGGAGCGGATCAACGGCAATACGGTCGCCGCCACCGGTAACCGCGACGAAACGACGGCCTTCCATTTCGGCGGCTATTACGCCACCGGCGACGTCAAATTCTGGCTCGGCGGACGCACTTATAAGCAGGTGGCCGGCAAGGCAGCGCTGGCTGATATAAAAGGCAACACCTTATGGGCCGGCGTGGCGTACAAGCTGCAGCCGGAAGTGACGCTGACCGGCGCCGTGTACCACATCGATGTGCGTAACGTTGCGGCGGGCAAGGATGCCGACCCGACGATGTACGTGGTGCGCTACCGCTACGCGGCCTCCAAGCGTACCGACCTGTATGCGACTGTCGCTTACACGAAAGCCAGGAACGGCCAGCTGGTCGGCCTGTCGCGCGATGACGCGGCTTTCGGCGACAGCCAGCATGGCGTAATGGTTGGCATGCAGCACCGCTTCTGATAATAATGAAGCCATGAAGATCCTGCCCATCATCTTCGCCACTGTCCTGCTGCTTGCGGGGCAGGCGCAGGCTGCGGAATGCATCGTCCCGTCCAAGCCGGGCGGCGCGATGGACCTGACGTGCAAGCTGGCCCAGAAGGGACTGGCGACGGTGCCGGGCAGCCCATCCATGAAGCTGGTCTACCGTCCGGGCGGGATCGGCGCCGTCGCGTGGCACTCGCTGGTGTCGCAGCGGCGCGCCGAGCCGAACACCCTGGTGGCGTTTTCCGGCGGTTCCTTGCTGAATCTCGCGCAGGGCAAGTTCGGCAAGGCCAAGGCGGAGGACGTACGCTGGGTGGCGGCGCTGGGGGCCGACTACGGCATGATCGCCGTGCGCGCCGATTCGCCCTACAAGTCCCTGGCCGACCTGGTGGCGGCGCTCAAGCGCGATCCTGCCAAGGTGCTGATCGGCGTCAGCGGCACTATCGGCAGCCAGGACTGGCTGAAGGTGGCGATGCTGGTGCGCCTGGCAGGCCTGGATCCTAAAGTGCTGCGCTTCGTGGCGCTGGAAGGCGGCGGTGAATCCTTCACGGCGATGCAGGCCAACTTTGTGCAGGTGGTGTCGGGCGATGCGTCCGAGGCCAGCCTGGCGGCCGCCGACGGCAAGATCCGCGTGCTGGCTGTGATGTCCGAGCAGCGCCTGCCGGGCGCGCTGGCCGCCGTGCCGACGGCGCGCGAGCAGGGCTACGACCTTGTCTGGCCGGTGATCCGCGGTGTGTGGATGGGCCCCCAGGTCGCCGACGCCGACTACCAGCACTGGGTCAGCACTTTCGAGCGCCTGATGGCCACGTCCGAATTCGCCAAGCTGCGAGCGGAGGCGGGACTTTACCCCTTTAGCCTGACCGGTCAGGCACTCAACCAGTACGTGCATAAAGCCGTGGACGACTACGGCAAACGCGCCAGCCAGCTAGGCCTGGTGCGCTGAAACATCCCTCAAAAACCTAGGAGACACAAATGATCAAGACGACCCTGGTGGCCGCCGCTGCCGGCCTGTTCGCGTGCAACGCATTCGCGCAAGCGCCTGCCGGTTATCCCGCCGATTACCCGAAGGTGATCGAGGCGGCAAAGAAAGAGGGCAAGCTGGTGGTGTACGGTGCCACCGACAGCAAGGCGGCGCAGCCGCTGATCCGCGACTTCAATGCCCTGTACCCCGGCATTACCGTCGAATACAACGACATGAATTCGACCGAAGTGTACAACCGCTTCATCTCCGAGATGGCGGCCGGCGGCAATACGGCCGACGTGATGTGGTCTTCCGCGATGGACCTGCAGATGCGCCTGGCCTCCGACGGCTATGCGCTCAAGTACAAGTCGGTGGAAGCTTCGAAGATTCCGGGCTGGGCAATCTGGGATGACCAGGCCTACGGCACCACGTTCGAGCCGGCCGCCATCGTCTACAACAAGCGCCTGGTCGACGCCAAGGAAGTACCGCAGACGCACGCCGATTTCGTGAAGCTGATTCAGCAGCCGAAATTCAAGGACAAGGTCACCACCTACGACATCGAAAAATCCGGCGTCGGCTTCATGTTCATGACCCAGGATGCCAAGGAGTACGCAAAGTTCGCGGAATTGCAAGACGCCTTCGGCGAAGCCAAGGTGCGCGTGCAATCCTCGACCGGCACCATGATGGAGCGCATTTCGTCGGGCGAAAACCTGATTGGCTACAACGTGCTGGGTTCCTACGCCCTGGTGCGCGCCAAGAGCGATCCGTCGATCGGCGTGCAGCTGCCAAAGGACTACACGCTGGTGATGTCGCGCGTCATGTTCATCAACAAGGGCGCGAAGAACGTCAACGCAGCGAAGCTGTGGCTGGACTACTCCCTGTCGCACCGCGGCCAGACTATTATCGCCAACGAATCGAAACTGTATGCGATCCGCGCCGATGTGAGTGGGGAAACCACCTCGTCCGACCTGGTCAAACAGATCGGCCAGGACAAGATCAAGCCGGTGCCTGTCCACCCGATCCTGCTGCAGTTCCTCGGCCCGCAGAAACGCATGGCCTTCCTGAAGCAGTGGAAAGAAACCGCCGGCAAGAAATAAGGAGCCGCAAATGACTACCGCGACTTTGCAGGGGACGGGCCGCATGGGCTTCAACTGGCCGCGCTGGGTGGTGGCAACGCTGACTTGCCTTGCCATCTTCCTGCCGCTGTTCCTGATCTTTTACCAGAGCTTCCTGTCGGCGCCGTTCTTCATGCCCGCCAAGGAAGTGGGGCTGGACGCCTTCCGTTTCATTTTCGACGACCCTGACTTTGCCATCGCATTCAAAAACGGCATGCTGCTGGCAGCCGGCCTGGCGGCAATCGCCGTTCCGCTGGGCGGCATGCTGGCCTTCCTGATGGTGCGCACCGACCTGCCGGGGCGCGGCTGGATCGCCCCGCTGCTGCTGGTGCCGATCTTCGTCTCGCCGATGGTGATGGGCTTCGGCTACGTGGTGTCAATGGGGCCGGTGGGCTTTTATTCGACCTGGGTGAAAGACCTGGTCGGCTTCATTCCCTGGAATGTGTACTCTTTTAGCAGCATTGTGGTGATCGCCGGCCTGACCCACGTGCCGCACGTCTATCTGTATGCGTCGTCCGCGCTGAAAAGCCTCGGCTCGGACGTGGAGGAGGCGGCGCGGGTGGCTGGCGCCTCGCCGCTGCAGGTGATGTTCAATGTGTCGCTGCCGATGATCATGCCGGCGCTGGCGTATGCGGGCGTACTGGTGTTCTTCCTTGGCTTCGAAGTCTTCGGCCTGGTGCTGGTGCTGGGCGACCCGGAAGGCCACCTGGTGCTGCCGACCTACCTGTACAAGCTGACCAACAAGCTGGGCACCCCGTCCTATCACCTGATGGCCGCGGTGGCGGTGTGCCTGGTGGCGGTGACGATGCCGCTGGTGATGCTGCAGCGCTGGCTGCTCAAGTCGGCCAGCAAATACGTGTCGATCAAAGGCAAGGGCGCGCGCAGCAAGGCGCTTCCGCTGGGGCGCTGGAAATGGCTGGCGTTCGCGGTGCTGGGGGCATGGCTGCTGCTCACGGTGGTCATGCCGATTTCCGGCATTGCGCTGCGCTCCTTCGTGCAATACTGGGGCGAGGGCGTCAAGCTGGCGGACGTACTGACGCTGCAGCACTTCCGCGACATCTTCGAACAGCCTGCGCTGATCCGCGGCATCGTCAACACGGTGCTGATCGGCGTGATCGGCGGCGGCCTGGCGATCTTCTGCTACAGCTTTATCGCGCTAGCCATGCACCGCAAACCGGATCTGCTGACCCGCATCCTGGACTACAGCGTGCTGGTGCCGCGCGCTATTCCGGGCCTGCTGGCGGGCCTGGCATTCCTGTGGGTGTTCCTGTTTGTGCCAAGCTGGCTGGATGGCATGCTCAAAGGCTCCGGCAGCGGCCTGGCGTTGTGGCTACAGGAAAACGCGATCCCGGCGCTGCGCAGCCTGCGCACCACCATCTTCGCGGTGTGGCTGGCTTACTCCGTGGTGTGGATGGCGTACGGCATGCGCCTGATTTCCACCGCCTTGCTGCAAGTCGGCCCGGAGCTGGAGGAGGCCGCCCGCGCGGTGGGCGCCCGGCGTGGCCAGGTAACGCGCGACGTGACCCTGCCGCTGATCAAGTACGGCCTGCTGGGGGCATGGCTGATGATTTTCCTGATCTTCGAACGCGAATATTCGACCGGCGTGTACCTGCTTTCGCCGGGCACGGAAGTGATCGGCGCGCTGATCGTGTCGCTGTGGGCGGGCGGTTCGACCGACCTGGTGGCGGCACTGTCCTTTATCAATATCACCCTGGTCGGCATCGGCCTGGGCATTGCCTTGCGCTTCGGCGTCAAGCTGCATAACTGAGACCACGATCATGAAACGAGACCTCAAAATGAACGAACTCTCCGTCGACGACCTGCACCTGGACTATGGCAGCGGCGCCCACGCCAACCCGATCCTGAAGGGCGTTTCCATGCACCTGCAGAAGGGGGAAGTGGTGGCGCTGCTGGGCCCTTCGGGCAGCGGCAAGACCACGCTGCTGCGCGCCGTGGCTGGGCTGGAGAGCCCGCGCCTGGGTTCCATCGACATCGGCGACCGCCGTGTATTCGACGGCGGCCGGAAATTCGACATGCCGGCGGAGCAGCGCAACCTGGGCCTGGTGTTCCAGTCCTATGCACTGTGGCCGCACAAGACCGTAGCGGAAAACGTGGCCTATGGCCTGAAGCTGCGCAAGATGAACAAGGAGGAAATCGGCCGCCGCGTCAGTGAAGTCCTGAAGCAGCTGGGCCTGGGCCATCTGGGCGAGCGCTTCCCGCACCAGCTTTCCGGCGGCCAGCAGCAGCGCGTCGCGATTGCGCGCGCACTGGTGTACAACCCGCCCGTGATCCTGCTGGACGAACCGCTGTCCAATCTTGACGCCAAGCTGCGCGAGGAAGCGCGCGCTTTCCTGCGCGAGCTGATCGTGCGCCTTGGACTGTCGGCGCTGATGGTGACCCACGACCAGGACGAGGCAATGGCAATTTCGGACCGCATCCTGCTGCTCAATAACGGCAAAATCGAACAGCAAGGTACGCCGCAGTCGATGTACGAAACGCCGGAGACGCTCTTTACGGCCGAATTCATGGGCAGTAACAACCGTTTGCCCGGAACGCTGGTGAGCCGCGATGGCGACAAGGTGGTGATCGAAGTTGCCGGCACCAGGCTGCAGGCGACGGCGCGCGGCAAGGGCGGCGAGACGATTGCCCCGCTGATCCGCGTGGAAGAAGTGCGTGTCAACAGTAGCCAGGCGGAGAATTCGCTGCAGCTGGCGCTGTCCACCTGCATGTACCTTGGCGACCGATGGGAATGCCTGTTCAAGCGCGGTGACATCAGCGTGCGCGCCCATTCCAAGTTCCGCCTGCAGGATGGCCAGTACTGGCTGCAGCTTCCGGCCGATAAGCTGTGGGTTTTCTAAGTAAGCACCGCGGCTTCCTGCAGGCGTTGGCGGCCGGCTTGCTGGCCGCATCGTTTTGCCGCTGGCTTGATACGCCGCTGCCCTGGTTGATCGGCCCCTTGTTTGCCAGCGCCGCCTTGCGCATGGCGGGTGCGGACCTGCGCTGTCCGGTGGCGGCGCGCGCCGCCGGACAGTGGGCGATCGGCACGGTGCTAGGGTTGTATTTCACGCCTGCGGTTTTGGCGGTGGTGGCGGCGCGTGCAGGCTATATCGCGGCGGCGCTGGCATTTGCGCTGGCGCTGGGCGCGTTGTGCGCCTGGCTGCTCAAGCGGCTGGCCGGCGTCAGTACGGCCACGGCCTTTTTCGCGATGGCGCTGGGCGGAGCCTCGGAAATGGCGGTGCAGGGGGAGCGGCACGGGGCGGAAGCGCAGCACGTGGCTGCGGCGCAGGGCGTGCGGCTGATGATGGTGGTGAGCTTCCTGCCCTTTGTCCTGCGCTATTGGAGCGGGCATGGCATGCCGCCGTCCGGGCTGTCGACGTTGGCGCTCCCTGCGCAAGGCCCGGCCGGTGCGGCGGCCTTACCGGCTTTTGCCATGCTGGCGGCGGCAAGCTGCGCTGCGGGTTGGCTGTTGTGGCGGTGCGCAATGCCAAACGCCTGGGTGCTCGGACCCTTGTTTGCAGCGGCGCTGCTGGCGGCTGCCAAAGCGCCGGTCGGCGGCGTGCCTGAATGGATGGTGCGCGCCGGCCAGCTCTGTATCGGGCTGTCCCTTGGGACGCGCTTCACCCCCGGCTTCCTGCACGCCGCGCCGCGCTATATGGCGGCCGTGGGCGCGTGCACCGCGATGGCACTGGGGCTGGCGGCGCTATTCGGTTTGGCGCTGGCGACATGCGGCGGCCTGCATCCGGCGACCGCAATGCTGGCAACATCGCCTGGCGGAATCGCCGAAATGGCGCTGACCGCCCGCGCCCTGCATGCCGAGGTGCCCGTGGTGACCGCCTTCCATGTGTGCCGGATGGTGGTGTTGGTGCTGGCGGTGGGACCGGTATTTCGAAATCTGCTACGTTGATTACTTTTTCTATTGAAGTATTATATTGCGATACTTTGACGAGTCGAGTTGAGCGGATTGCCGACATACTGTATGTTGTCAGCAATTTCACTATTCCTGTGACGCAACATGAGCCATCCTAGCCAGTTCGACCTGCTGAAACAGCGTCGTTTTGCCCCTTTCTTCTGGACGCAGTTTCTCGGCGCGTTCAACGACAACCTGTTCAAGACCGCCCTGGTCGTGGCGCTGGCATTCAACGCCACCAGCTGGACCGATCTGCCGCCGTCGCTGATCACCAATCTGGTACCCGGCCTCTTTATCCTGCCCTATGTATTGTTCTCCGCCACTTCCGGCCAAATCGCCGAAAAGGTGGAGAAGAGCATGCTGGCGCGTTTCATCAAATGGCTGGAGATCGGCATCATGGGCGTGGCCGCGATCGGCTGGTTCACGCATACCCTGGCGCTGCTGATGATTGCTGTATTCGGCATGGGGATGCACTCCACGCTGTTCGGCCCTGTTAAATATGCGTACATGCCGCAGCACCTGAAGTCGGAAGAACTCACCGGCGGCAACGGCATCGTCGAAATGGGTACCTTTGTCGGCATCCTGCTTGGCCAAGTGTTCGGCGCCATCATTGTCAACTACCAGCCGAACGGCATTATCTGGCTGGCGGTGGCGACCGTCGGTTTCGCCGTGCTTGGCCTGGTCACCGCATACAGCATCCCGACCACTCCGGCGCCGCAGCCGGATCTGAAGGTCAATTGGAATCCCTTTACCGAATCGATCCGCAACCTGCGCTTCTCCGCCGGCAACCGCAGCGTATTCCTGTCGATGCTGGGTAATTCCTGGTTCTGGTTCTACGGCGCGATCATCCTGGCCCAGTTCCCGGTCTACGCCAAGGATTACCTGAAAGGCGATAACAGCGTCTTCGTGCTGCTGCTGACGATGTTCTCGCTGGGTATCGGCACTGGCTCGCTGCTGTGCGAAAAGCTCTCCGGCCGTAAGGTTGAAATCGGCCTGGTGCCATTCGGCTCGATCGGCCTGACGGTATTTGGAATCGACCTGTACCTGGCCAGCCTGGGCTACAGCGCCTCGGGCACCGTGAACGCCTACGCCATGGCGATGCAGCCCGGCGCCTGGCGCATCATCCTCGACGTGATCATGATCGGCGTGTTCGGCGGCTTCTTCATCGTTCCGCTGTTCGCCCTGATCCAGTTGCGCGCCGATCCGAAGCACCTGTCGCGCACCATCGCCGGCATGAACATCCTGAATGCGCTGTTCATGGTCGTGGCTACCGGCGTGGCGATCCTGCTGCTGGAGGAGGGCTTCTCGATTCCGGAACTGTTCCTGGCCACGGCCATCATGAACGGCCTGGTGGCGGTATATATCTTCTCGCTGGTGCCCGAATTCCTGATGCGCTTCCTGGCCTGGCTCCTGATCCATACCGTGCACAATGTGAAAACCATCGATGCCAACCGTATTCCGGAAGAAGGCGGCGCGGTACTTGTCTGTAACCACGTCAGCTACGTCGATGCGATCGTGATCGGTGCTGCCAGCCCGCGTCCGATCCGCTTCGTGATGGATCACCGCATCTTCAAGACGCCTTTCATGGGCTGGATCTTCCGCACCGCGAAAGCGATCCCGATCGCGCCGGCCAAGGAAGATCCATGGCTGATGGAGAAGGCCTTCGTCGATATCGCGCAGGCCCTGCATGAAGGCGAACTGGTTTGCATTTTCCCTGAAGGTAAGCTGACCAGCACCGGCGACATGAATGAGTTCAAAGGCGGCATCAGCAAGATCATCGAACGTTCGCACGTGCCGGTGATCCCGATGGCGCTGCGCGGCCTGTGGGGCCACCTGCTGAGCCGCAGCAAGGACAGCCTGCTGGAACGCGCTTTCCGCAAAGGCTTCCGTTCGCACCTGGCGCTGGCAGTCGGCGAGCCGGTAGCGCCGGTCGATGTTACCCCCGAATCGCTGTACCAGCAGGTGGCGGAATTGCGTGGCGAGTGGAAGTAGAAATATGTAGGCAAAGGTAGGTGCGGGCTACATACCTCTACATACAAAGGCGCCGTTCCGGCGCCTTTTCTCTTTTCTACAATTGGTTTTTCTAAACCACTTGTGAAAAGGACAGTCAATGAAAACAATTCTGAAAGCCGGTCTCTCCGTCGCCATGCTGTCCATGCTGGCGGCATGCGGCGGCGGCAACGACAGCGGCAATCATCCAAAGCCGGCTTCGATGCTGATCGATTTCAATAAGGACGGCATCACCGGCTGGACCGGAAGCTCTTCCGATTACACTCCCGAAACCGCCCCGACCAACGTCATCTTCGAAGCGCGTACGCTGCCCACCCCGTTGACGGGCAAGGGCTACTTCATCGGCGGCACCAACCGCAGCGACGACCTGTTCCTGTTCGTGAAGAAGCAGTTCAGCGGCCTGGAAAAGAACGCCTCGTACAGCGTGAACTTCTCGGTCAAATTGGCGAGCAGCGCGCCGTCCGGCTGCATGGGTGTCGGCGGCGCACCAGGGGAGGCGGTGTGGGTGTATGCTGGCGCCACGGCGGCCGAGCCGAAGGCTGTCGCAGTCAATAACGAGATCCGCATGAACATCGACCGGGGCAATCAGGCTGCCGGCGGCAAGGACGCCCAGGTGCTGGGCAATATCGCCAACGGCCTGGCATGCGGCAGCACCGCTTATGCCAGCAAGACCGTGAAGACCGACAAGTCGCAAAAGGTCACCACCGATGCCAATGGCGCGGTATGGATCATTCTGGGCATCGACTCCGGCTTCGAAGCGCGTTCCGAAGTGTTCCTGCAAAGCGTGCAGATCGACGCGACGCCGGTTACTTTCTGAGCTGGCTGGGGCGAAAGCCGTATTGGGCGTCTACAGTGTTCTGGACATGAAAATGCGGCTGACGCCTCCCGGTCCGGAGCTGACCTCTCCGAACTTCACCCAGCCATTCCTTGCGTAGAATCCGGGGGGCTGGAGGCCGATTCCGCATGATCGGCAATGACAATGTCGTTCTGTTTCAAAAGATTTCCCTACTTGTATTCAAGGAGCGACATTACTCTACCTGAAGGGACAAAAGCGTGCAGACGGCGACGTTATTCGTAAAGGGTGCCGATCGCCAGCGGGCGGCTGACAGTCAGAACCTGGCCCTGCTCGGGCCAGTCGGCGAAGCGGTATTCAGCGACGCGGTACTTGCCCATTGGGGGGCCTTCGAACGGGGCGCCAGGATGTATGGCCAATGGCGTCCGCATGCCCGCGGCATCGCTGTGCAGCACCGTCGGCGTGGAATCGTCCAGCGCGTAGACAAACTTCACGCCGGCGCATTTCTTGCCGATCAGGCGCAAGCGGTATCCCGATTCACGCTGGGCGCTCAATAGTTGCCCACACGCTTCGCGCAAGTCCGCTGCGTTGTAGACGCCATCTTCCCGCTCGCGGATCGAATAGCGGCCGCTGAAACGGTAGTGGCCTTTTTGGCGATTCAGGCGCAGCACCGCATCTTCGTCGTACGCCTGTTTCAACATGGGGAGCGTGGCCCGGCCCAGGGCATCGACTGGGATGACTACATTCACGCTTTCGCCCACCAGCAGGACCTGCAGTCCGTCCATCGGCTCGTCCGGCGAGTTCGGTCGAATTTGCATATGCGCTTGGATCAAAGGACGCGTTTTCAGGAATGGCTCGAAGAAGCGTGCAGCTTTGTAGGCATGGCGATAGCTGTACCACTCCGCGTCGCGCGCGGCGGGCACCACTACTCGCGGCAGTGTCGTTGCATCGGCCGCCATCGCGCTGCAGGGCAGGGCGGCGGCAATCAGCAGGAGGTAGGCGGTCAGCGGTCGGATTGGCATGGGAGGCGATTTTACGGCATGCTGTGTTTGGCGTCCCATGCCAAAAGTCACTGCCATGACTTTTGGCACTTTGCGGGCCTTCCCCTTGCGCGTAGAATTGCGCGCTCAAATTGTAAGAAAGACAGGCCCATGACTGCCATTGCCAGTAACCGTGCCCGCATCACCCGCAACCGCTATCCCGCCGCAGCGCTGGTTTGTTGCCTGGTCTTCGGCATCCTGGAGCTGACCGCTCCATGGGCGGCAGGCCCGGAACGGGCTGAAATGAACAATCTCGTGGCACGCGCGGCTTACAGTGTGGCTAGCCTGTCGACACCACCCACTTCCTTGCTGCGGGCCGGCACGGAACGGCAGGAACTGGCCTTTCACTTCTTCATGGTCGCGCAAGCAGCCCTGGTCTCACTCTTTATCGGCCTTCTCTGGTGGCGCATACGACCTGGATTGGGGCGGTCCGCCAAGCTCAATAGTTGTTTGCTTGGGGTGCAGTTTTGCATTGTGCTGGTCATGGGGTCGATCGCCTTCAGCCTGGCCATGGCAACCGCATTGGCGGCGCTGCTGCCAATGCGCCGCGCGCTGGTATGGTTGGCTGCGCTCTTCGTGTTAGGCCTGGCGATCGAAATGTGGCTACTGACCCATGGGCGTCAACGCTTGAACGATGCGGACGTCGGGGCCGGATTCTTTATTCTCACGTTCGAGCGAACCTTGCTGATACTGGGGGCGGCGCTGGCATGGCTGGTGAAGCAAGAGCGCCAGACGCGGATTGGGCTGGCGGCGGCCAATGCCCAGCTGCGTGCCACGCAATCGCTGCTGGCCGATACCGTGCGCTCCTCCGAGCGGCTTCGCATTGCCCGTGATTTGCACGACGCCGTTGGCCATCACCTGACTGCCCTCAAGCTGCATCTCGATCTGGCGACCCGCCAGTCGGCTTCGCAGCCGCTGCCTGCGCTGGTGACGGCCAATGAGCTGACGCATACTTTGCTGGCGGAAGTACGCAGCGTGGTCAGCGCGGAACGGCAGGAGGCGCGGGTGAACCTGCGCCATGCGCTGGAGCTCTTGTGCGCCGGCATTCCATCGCCATCTATCCAGCTCAGTATGGGGGATGGAGTGGCGGATTGTCCGCCTGCGACGGCGCACACGCTTCTCTCTTGTGTGCAGGAAGCCATCACCAATACGGTGCGCCATGCGGGGGCAAACCAGCTCACGATTGACGTCCAGTGCGACAGCAAGGGCTTCGCCGCGCGCATTGCCGACGATGGCCGCGGTGCGCGCGGAGCGCCTGAAGGCAACGGCTTGTCCGGCATGCGCGAACGATTGTCTGAACTTGGCGGCATGCTGGTGGCCGGAAGCGGAGCGCAAGGCTTTGCGCTGGAAATCTCGGTGCCATCTACCGGAGCGCGCGCATGATCCGCGTCGTGTTGGTGGACGATCAGATGCTGGTGCGCAGCGGCATACGCGGCCTGCTCGACCTGACGCCGGATATCCGCGTGGTCGCTGAAGCGGCCGACGGCGCCGAAGCGGTCGCCGTCATCGCCCAGGCGCAAGCCGACGTTCTGTTGCTTGACGTTCGCATGCCCAACGCCAGCGGTATTGACCTGCTGCGAAGCGCTCAGGTCGACTTGCCGCCCACTATCCTGCTCACTACGTTCGACGATGACGATGCCTTGTTCGACGGCATGCGGGCCGGTGCGCGCGGCTTCCTGCTCAAGGATATTTCCCTTGAGCGGCTGGCGGACGGGATCCGCAGTGTGGTCGCGGGCGAAACGCTGTTCCGTCCCGCCCTGACTGAACGAACCCGTGCCGCCTACGAAAAGCCCGCTGTGCCGCCGCTGCTTGCGGTCAGCGCGCCGCTTACCAGCCGCGAAACCGAAATTCTGGCGTTAATGGCAGCCGGCTTCAATAACGCCGAAATCTCGGAGGCGCTCGGTCCGAGCGAAGGAACGATCAAGAACCACGTATCGAGCATCCTGGCGAAGCTTGGCGTGCGCGATCGTGTCCGCGCCGTTTTGCGCGGCCTTGAGCTGGGCCACATCTGATGCGGACGAGCATCCTGCCGGTATGTTTGGTTCTTGCCGCTATGACGCCGGCGCACGCACAATCCAATGCAAGCCTGCTGCCCGACGGTGCGACCGATGTGCGCATGGGGGCGGTGCTGGGAACCGCCCCCAGCGCGCCGGGAAGCGCCAGGCGTTCGGCCTTCCTCGTTCCCCAGTTTTCGGCAGAGTGGAGCAACGGCGTATTTGTCGAAGGGCTGGCGGTGGGCAAGCAGATGTCGTCCGACCCGATGCTGGGATATGGACCGGTGTTGGCTGTCAACCTGGGAGCGCAACGCGCGGACGGCAGCAGCGTCATACGTCCAGTGACGGGGGTATTTGTCCAATACCAGCCATTGCGCGAATTGGCGCTGCATGCGCAGGTTTCGATCCCCTTGCTGCGCGATACCGGCGGCGCCCTATTCAATTTCAGGGCCAGTACGCAGTTCGTACCGGCGGCCCATCACTGGCTCGAGTTCGGGACCGGATTCAATGCGGCAGACCGGCGCTACCAGCAAACGGATTTCCGTACCGCGCAGTTTCAGCCGAGCGGAGGTTTGCGGGATGTGTTTGCCGACGTGCAGTGGGGCTGGCAGGTCAGCCGCAAAATCACGCTGACTGCGTCCGTGCGGGCTGCGCGTTTACAGGGAGATGCTGCGGCAAGTCCGCGCACCCGGCAGCGTACCGGGGTCGCGAACGCATTGGGATTCAGTTATAGCTACTGAGTTCCATTCAGAAGCCCACTTTCACGCCCAGGTGCAGCGCGTCCTGCTTCACGTCCAGTCCGGACTTGCGTGTACGGCCGATGTGTTCGAGTTCCAGCGTCAGCGCGACAGCTTTGCTGACGTTGTATGCTACACCCAGGCCAAGCAAGGGTTTGGTGCTGGATAAACTGTCACGCTCGCTCACGCCATTGAATGCTGTGAAACGCGTCCGGGCAAAGCCCGCCTTTGCAAATACCGACCAGTCGTCGTTGAACTTGTGGGTGAAGCGGCCAGCCAGGTACAGGCTGCGCATCTTGAACGTTGGGGATTGCGTCAGCCCCAATGCCGCCTTGTCAAAGGTCGTGGTGCCCGATTGCGAAAAGCCGCCTTCAATGGCCAGGTAGTCCGTGATTGCAAAGCCGCTATACAGTTTCAGCGCAGTCTTGCCGTCGCTTTTGGCGGATTTGCCATTGACGGGATTCGTGAAGGTCAGGTTGCCGCCGGGCGCGATGTCTGCACCGACGTAGAAGTCTTCTGCGTAGGCGGTGAATGGGGCGAGTGTGGCTGCAGTGATCAAGCATAATGTCAGGATTTTGGGCATAGTATTCCTTGTAAAATTGGGGCTGGTCCGGGGGGCTTGTGCTGACCCGAATCAGTTTCCAAATTCTAGGGAAACGCGGCGCAGGGCGCATGTGCCGCCAGACATCCCCAGTCACCATGACTTTCGGCACGGTGCTTTACAATATGGCTTCTTCGTTGTTTTGTTCACTGTAAGCCATGCATATCTGGGTCGATGCGGACGCCTGTCCCGCCGTAATCAAGGACATACTGTTCCGTGTGGCCGAGCGCACGCAAATCAGCGTCACATTGGTGGCAAACCAGTTGATCCGCGTGCCGGGCTCACGCTTTATACGGTCGCTGCAGGTTCCTGCCGGAGCGGATGCAGCCGATGCGGAAATCGTTGAACGGGTCAGCACCGGCGATATCGTAGTGACTGCCGATATTCCGCTGGCGGCTCTGGTGCTGGAGAAAGGCGGGCTGCCGCTCAACCCGCGCGGCGAGTGGTACACCAGGGACACGATCGCACAGCAGCTGACGATGCGTGCTTTCATGGAGGAGTTGCGCGGCGCCGGTGTCGATACCGGCGGCCCGCCGGCCTTTAGTCAAAGCGACCGGCAGAATTTTGCCAATGCGCTGGACCGGGAACTGGCGCGGCGAAGGCAAGCGCCTTCGCGGCCTGGCTAATTATGCGTCGAGGCCCTTGACCAGGACATCGGCTACCGTGGCGTTCAAGTCCTCGCCACGTTCGGTCGCCAATGCATGCAGGCGCTTCACCAGATCGCCATTGAGCTTAATCGCAAACGGCACGAGGCCAAGTGCCTGGTCACGTTTGCGCTGCTCGCGCTTGTCGATGGCGGGACTGCCGGCATTGCCGAAGGACGTCGCGCCCGGAGCCGCCATTTTTCCCATCAGCTTTTTAGCATCGTTCTTCGCCAGGTCTGTTTTTTTCATGCTGAATTCCTTTTAAAGGCGCTATTTTACGCGTTTGACCGTTGGATGACCCCCAATCGCAATCGCACGCTGCAGAAACGGCCGCGCTATGCTCCGGGCCGGCAAATAAAGCGAATCGCGTTTCTCTGTTCATCAAGTTGGACTTCGATTGGTCCGTGTTCCGTTGCTCCTGCCAGAAAGTACAGCGAATTGCCGCTTTGCTTGATCGGCAGCCCCAACAGGAAGTTAAGCTGCTGGTTTCAGCCGCAAGTGTTCGAGGGGATTCGGTAAGGTCAGATCGCCGCCTAATCGGGCTGTCCACGCCTTGGCCGGTGTCCCGTTTGGTGAAAGTGCGGTGTGGCGGTCGTAGATAAGCTTCCAGCCCGGCGTCGACTTCGGCACCTCTTGCTCGAATCCAGTCATCTGCTCGAACGAGGCAGGATTGGATACGCCGTCCAGCGTGGTTTTCACCAGCCGGTCCAGCGGCTCGGATTGAACATCGAGAATCGACGCGACGAAAACCAAGGCCTCCGCCGAGAACACGTGGTACTGCAGGGCTTTTCCTGCACGATTCAATTCAAGCGGCAGCGTGCCGTCGGCCTGGACCTGGTTCATCGCATAGTCGAACATATTGCGTGCCCATCTCAGGTAATGCTGATCGCCCGTGGCGGCACCGGTTGCCGCGACAGCCAGTCCCTCCCAGTAGTAGTGGTTGTTGCGCGCGCCCTTTTGTTGATCCGAATGCTTGATCGTGGCATCGGCCAGCGACTTGAGCCAGGCTTCAATCACCTGGCGTTGATCCGATGCTGCGGCGTGCTGTACGCGTGCGTAGCTTAGCGCCAGACTGGCCAGTGCCCATTTGCGCGTGTAATAGGACTGCATGGTTGTCATCCTGCCGAGCATCGCATTTTGCCCCGCCCAGCTTGCGAGCCAGGACAGCGAGCATTCGGCGTCGCTCTGATTCAGCTTCGCTTGGTAGGCGCTGGCGCTTCGGGCCACGACCTCAAGAAAGTCGCTGACCGGCTTCGTCGCCGCTTCGTTGCGTGCTTTGCGTGCAGGGTCGATTATCGAGTAATGGCTGTCCGAGTAGTAGCTGTTGGCATCGATGTCGATGACGGCCTGCGGCGGCGCGCCGCAAGCTTGCGCCATCTGCGAGGAAGCGGCGAGCATCAGGCACCATGAATATTTTGAAAGCACCACGTTAAATCTCCTGATCCACGCCAGCTGGATGGCGTGAACCGGCGCCAGCTAATTGTCCGCTCATTCTTCTACCAGGCTCGCAGTGCGGGCCATAATATCAATCGTGCGCGCGAGCCACTCCAACCGTTCCACAGGCACAGTGGGACCATGGCAACCGGTATAGAAGCTCACGGTCTTTGGCTTTCCCTTTTTTACGATAGAAATTGAAAGCGAAGGGTGGTCCCTGGGGATGTCCATGCAACCGTCTTTGGGGTCTACGTATGCCTCGTTCATCTCAGCGAAGTTGACATGGCGCACGGCTGCGGATACCAATTCCACGTCTGCTTGCGGAATGCTGCTTTGGCGCTTCCCTTTGATCTTTACAAATTCTTCGCCCAAGAACGTGACCTGTCCATTTGCTTGTATTTCGACAGAGTAGACGGGGCATACTCCATAGCAGGCAATTCGCTGCAGCGATATCGACTCAAATTCGAGTGGCTTCTGCAACGCGGCCTGGCTTTCATTATTTCCCCGGGAGCATGCGCCGAGCGAGAGTCCAAGTGCGGTATATATCAGGATTTTTTTCATCTATTTAGAAGTGTCACTCTCATCTCTAAAGCTGTCAACCAACAGGATGGAAAAAGGCGATTCACAACACTTATGACATAAACGTCCGATATCCAGTGATCTAGAATGCGGACTGGGCACCGTTAGCCAGTCCGCGATAGAGCCTTAAGTCTTGTCGGACGTCGCGGTCAGCTCGCCGGCCTTGATGGCGCTCATCAGGCCAAGCAGGGTGCCGAAGGCATTGCTGTCGGCGCCGCCCATTTGCACTTGCGGCACCAACGGCACCTTGGCTGCTTCGAACGCTTCGGCCAGGCGCAGCATCACGGTCTGCATCAGCTGCTTGTCGGCGCCTTCGCCCTGCATCGCCTCGGACTTGGCGTGGATCGCCGCAGCTTCCGCTTCACCGACGGAGCGAATCGCAGATGCACGGCCAGAACCTTCCATCTCCTGCTTGAAGCGTTCGGCCTGCGCCAGGGCTTCGATCTCCTGGCGGCGCTTTTCGGCGGCCTTGACGTTCGCCGCCCCCTGGTTTTCCTTGATCGAGATGTCGACCAGCGAGCCGGTAAGTTCCTTCTGTTTGGCGGCGCGCTGTTCGGCTTCGTTCAGCTCGCGCTCCTTGTCGGCGGCAATCTGCTTCTGGGCGAAGGTCTCGACCTGCTCGCGTGCGATCTGCCGGTCGCGCAGCTGGGCCATGATGTTCTCGATCTTGTTGTCGCCCTCCTGCGGCTTCGGTGTGCCGATCAGGACTTCCTGGAACTCCAGGGAGTAGGCCTGGAAGCGCTGCTTCATATCTTCCGATGCATTGTGCTGCAATTCGCTACGCGACTGGATCAGCTCAATGAAGGTCTTGGTCTGCGAGACGTTCTTGAAGTATGAGGACACCATCGGGTCCAGCGTCTGTTCCACCAGCTGTGCGACGTTGCCGAAGCGCTGCACCACCATCGGGGCCTTGCGGTAGTCGATGTGCACCACCACCGACAGCGGCAGCTGCGGCTCGAAGGCGTCCTTGGTGATCAGCGTAATTTCGCGCAGATTCTTGTCGAAGCTGGAGCCGCTTTCGCCGGACTTCCACATCAGTACGAAGTTCGTGGTCGGCACCAGCTCGATCTTGCCGGCGTAAGTGTTGAACGCGTATTTGCCGGGCATCAGCGGATCGCGCCATACACCGCGGCAGCCGCTTTCCACCAGTTCGCCGTGCGAATACTCGGCGCCGGACAAGTCGGTGCCTTTGTGGCCGGTGTAAGACACCACCACGCCGACAAAGCCGACCGGGATCACGGTCTTCTTGATGAATTCCACCGTCGCGAACAGGCGGTTGATGAAGTAAGTGCCTTCCACCAGCACGCGTTCCTGGCGGCCGCGGCGACCACCGGCGGCGATGAACTTCTCGGGTTCCTGGAAGGCGTTATGGCTATCGCCCACATCGGGTGCCAGCAGCTCGTCTTTCAGCAGGCCCGGTCCGTCCTGCACCGTCACCACCGCCAGCTGGTCGGAATCGTGCGAGCCCGTGGTTTCCTTGATCACGACAGGCGTGAAGCCGCTGCGGTCATCCAGCAAGCCGCGCATCTGCTCGTAATAGATCTTTTCCTTGGAGTCGAGCGACATCGAGTATGTCGCTTCGCCCGTCATCACCACAAACAGGGCAGGGTTGATGATGTGCGTACCTTCGCGCAGGATCTTGCGCTGCGGGCCTTTCTGTCCGCCGTTGCCGAGGAAGGCGCGCACGTCGCGGAAGTCGTCGATGTTCGAGTTGTCGGCCAGTGTCTGGCCTGCCGGCAGGTCGATGCCGTCGCGGGCGAAGACGTAGCCGATCGTGCCCTGCGTGACCGACACCATCGAGTGAATGTGGACGCGGTACTGGAACGGTGCGAAGAAGTGGAAACCGCCTCGGCGCAGTTCTGGCTGCAGGCCCGCTTCGCCATTCAGCGCGAGCAGGCCGCTTTGTACGGAGCCGGAAGGGCTCCAGAGTTTTTCAACGACCCCGATCCGGTCATTGGGGATGTATTTCACTACACCGGATATCAATATCAACAGCAAAACAGCCAACAGAGTCGCTACAACGACGATCACCCCAAATAGCAGGCTTGACATACATACCTTTCGGTTGTGGATAAGACTGGAAATACGGATGCGTCACGGCGACGCAAATGGGCGCGCGTATGGTCAGCGCAGCGGCGGTGCCGTGACATGCAAAAGGGAGGGGAGCGGGTTGGCATCAGCCAGCGGGCGGGACTGCGGTTGCGCGTGGAGCGCGGGTGACACTAGATCGGACACGATTTTTGTTATTGCTCTTCAATGAGTGCGTGAAATCATTCTGGCACATCTTGATAAAAATTAAAGATGCTGCACTGCGATTAGAGCGGTGCCTCTAAGCCCTCCGTAGCATTACTGACCCGGTGGTCATCTGTCCTAATCATGTTAGAATGATCGTTCATTCTAAGTCTTTTTGGAAAAAAGATGAAAAACATGCAAAAGAAATTCGTAATGCTGGGCGCCGCAGCCGCGGTGGCTGCAATGGTCGCCGCTTGCGGCGGCAAACAGGCTGGCCCGGCGCCGGGCGGCGCAGCGCCGGCGCCGGAAGTGGCGGTATTTACCGTGGCGCCGCAAGCGCTGGCCCTGAGCACCGAGCTGCCGGGACGCACCGCCGCCTACCAGGTGGCTGAAGTGCGCCCGCAAGTCGGAGGCCTGATCCAGAAGCGCCTGTTCACGGAAGGCGCCGACGTCAAGGCCGGCGTGCAGCTGTACCAGATCGATGCCGCGACCTACCAGGCCACGTTCAATTCCGCCAAGGCCAACCTGGCCAAGGCCAAAGCCAACCTGGCAGCGGCCGAACCGAAGGTCGCCCGCTACAAGGAACTGGTGGCGATCGAAGGGGTGAGCCGCCAGGACTACGATGATGCGGTAGCCGCCCACGAACAGGCCAAGGCCGAAGTGGAAGCCGCGCAAGCCGCGATGGAATCGGCGCGCATCAATGTCGACTACACCAAGGTGGCCGCCCCGATCTCTGGACGCATCGGCCGTTCCAGCGTCACGCCGGGCGCGCTGGTGACCGCCGGGCAGGCTAACGCACTGACCACCGTGCAGCAGCTCGATCCGATCTATGTCGACGTGACCCAATCCAGCGAAGAGCTGCTGCGCCTGAAGCGCGAGCTCGATAACGGCTCGATCAAGAAGACCGACGGCCAGGCCAATGTGACGCTGCTGCTGGCGGACGGCAGCAAGTACGCGCTGCCGGGCAAGCTGCAATTCTCCGATGTCAGCGTCGATCCGGGCACCGGCAACGTGACCCTGCGCGCACTGTTCCCGAATCCGAAGCACGACCTGCTGCCGGGCATGTTCGTGCGCGCCGTGCTGGAAACCGGGGTGAGCGAACAGGCGATCGCCGTGCCGCAAATGGGGGTGACCCGCAATCCGAAAGGCGAAGCGACCGCCCTGGTGCTGAACAAGGAAGGTAAGGTTGAACAGCGTTTGCTGCAAACCGGCGGCACCATCGGCGACAAATGGCTGGTGAAGTCCGGCCTGGAAGCAGGCGATCGCGTCATCATCGAAGGCCTGCAGAAGGTGAAGCCCGGCGCTCCGGCCGTTGTGGCGAAAGCGGTCACCGGCGGCGATGCGCAACGCCAGTCCGCAGCACGCTAAGCGGGGAGGCTGAATCATGTCCCGCTTCTTTATCAACCGCCCCATCTTCGCCTGGGTGCTCGCCATCGTTGTAATGCTGGCTGGTGTGATGGCGATCAAAGGGTTGCCGATTTCGCAGTACCCAAGCATCGCGCCGCCGTCGATCTCGATCGCCGGTTCCTATCCGGGCGCATCGGCCAAGACGGTGGAAGACGCCGTGACCCAGATCATCGAACAGAAGATGAAGGGCATCGACGGTTTGCGCTATATGTCGTCGAACAGCGATTCGACCGGCGGCATCAATATCACGCTGACTTTCAACAGCGGCACCAATCCCGATATCGCACAGGTGCAGGTGCAGAACAAGCTGCAGCTGGCGACGCCGCTGCTGCCTGCCGCGGTCACCCAGCAAGGCCTGGTGGTGTCCAAAGCGACCCGCAACTTCCTGATGGTGCTGGGCTTCGTCTCCGAAGACGGCAAGATGAAGCAGTCCGACCTGGGCGACTATGTGGCCGCCAGCGTGATCGATCCGCTGAGCCGTGTTCCGGGTGTGGGCGATGTGACGCTGTTCGGTTCCCAGTATGCGATGCGCATCTGGCTGGATCCGCAGAAGCTGCAAGGCTTCCAGTTGACGCCAGCCGATGTGATGGCCGCCATCCAGGCGCAGAACGCCGAAGTGTCGGCCGGTGAGCTGGGCGGCGCGCCCGCCGTGCCGGACCAGCAGCTCAACGCCACCGTGACGGCGCAAAGCCGCCTGCAGACGCCGGAGCAGTTCGGCGCCATCCTGCTCAAGACCACCGCCAGCGGCGCCACCGTGCACCTGCGCGATGTGGCCCGCATTGAGCTGGGCAACGAGAACTACAACACCGTCGCGCGCTACAACGGCGCACCTGCCGTGGGCGTGGCGATCAAGCTGGCCACCGGCGCCAATGCGCTGGATACCGCCGATGCGATCAAGAAGAAAATCGAGGTGATGGGCAAGCGCTTCCCGCAGGGGATGAAGGCGGTAGTGGCATTCGACACCACGCCGTTCGTCAAGCTGTCCATCGAAGAGGTGGTGAAGACCCTGATTGAAGCGGTGATCCTGGTGTTCATCGTGATGTACCTGTTCCTGCAGAACTTCCGCGCCACTCTGATCCCGACGTTGGCGGTGCCGGTGGTGCTGCTTGGCACTTTCGCCGTGCTGTTCTCGCTCGGCTACTCGATCAATACGCTGACCATGTTCGCCATGGTGCTGGCCATCGGCCTGCTGGTGGACGATGCTATCGTGGTGGTGGAGAACGTTGAGCGCGTGATGACGGAGGAGGGCCTGTCGCCGAAAGAGGCGACCATGAAATCCATGGGCCAGATCTCCGGCGCGCTGGTGGGTATCGCACTGGTGCTGTCCGCCGTGTTTGTGCCGATGGCCTTCTTTGGCGGCTCCACCGGTGTGATTTACCGCCAGTTCTCGGTGACCATCGTTTCCGCCATGACGCTGTCCGTGCTGGTGGCGATGGTGTTCACCCCGGCGCTGTGCGCAACGTTCCTGAAACCGGGCGCGCACGTTTCGGAAAAGGGCTTCTTCGGCTGGTTCAACCGCACATTCGACCGCAGCAGCACCAAGTACCAGGGCTGGGTCGGCAAGATGCTGGCGCGCAGCGGCCGCTCGCTGCTCGTGTACGGCGCGCTGTTGGCCGTGCTGGCGGTCTCCTTCATGCGCCTGCCGACTTCCTTCCTGCCGGAAGAAGACCAGGGCGTACTGTTCTCGATGGTGCAGCTGCCGACCGGCGCCACCCAGCAGCGCACCCTGAAGGTGCTGGAAAAGCTGGAGCACCACTTCATGGACGATGAAAAGGCCAATGTGGCATCTGTGTTCACCGTGGCTGGTTTCAGCTTTGCCGGTAATGGCCAGAACGCCGGCTTGGCCTTCGTTCGCCTGAAGGACTGGTCCGAGCGCAAGAACCCGGACCAGAAAGTGAAAGCGATCGCAGGCCGCGCCATGGGCGCCTTCTCGCAGATCCGCGAAGCGATGGTATTCGCCTTCGCCCCGCCGGCCGTGATGGAACTGGGCAACGCCAGCGGCTTCGACATGCAGCTGCAGGACCAGGGTGGCGTAGGCCACGACGCGCTGATGGCAGCGCGCAACCAGCTGCTCGGCATGGCTTCCAAGAACCCGCTGCTAATGGCGGTGCGCCCCAACGGCCAGGAAGATACGCCGCAATTCAAACTCGATATCGACCAGCAGAAAGCCACGGCGCTGGGACTGAGCGTTGCGGACGTGAACAAGGTGCTGAGCGTGGGCTGGGGCTCCTCGTATGTGAACGACTTCGTCGACCGCGGCCGCGTCAAGCGCGTCTACCTGCAAGGCTCGCCGGAATCGCGCATGTCGCCGGAAGACCTGAACAAATGGTCCGTGCGTAACGCACAGGCCGAGATGGTACCGTTTTCGGCCTTCGCCACCGGCCGCTGGATCTACGCTTCGCCGCGCCTGGAGCGCTACAACGGCATTCCATCGATGAACGTGCAGGGCATGCCTGCGCCGGGTGTCAGCTCCGGCGTGGCCATGGCTGAAATGGAAAAGCTGGTGGCGCAACTGCCGCCCGGCATCGGCTTCGAGTGGACCGGCCTGTCGCTTGAAGAGCGCGATTCCGGCTCGCAGACCACGGTGCTGTACGCCATCTCGGTGCTGATCGTGTTCCTGTGCCTGGCCGCGCTGTATGAAAGCTGGTCGGTGCCGTTCTCGGTGCTGCTGGTGGTGCCGCTTGGCGTGATCGGTACCGTGCTGGCCACCTGGGGCTTCCACCTTGCCAACGACGTGTACTTCCAGGTCGGTCTGCTGACCGTGGTCGGACTGTCGGCGAAGAACGCGATCCTGATCGTGGAATTCGCCAAGGAACTGCAGGAAAAAGGCATCGACCTGCGTGAAGCCACGCTGCAGGCAGTCAAGCTGCGCCTGCGCCCGATCCTGATGACGTCGATCGCCTTCGGCCTCGGCGTGCTGCCGCTGGCCATGGCAAGCGGCGCGGGTTCCGGCAGCCAGAACGCCATCGGCGTGGGCGTGTTGGGCGGCATGCTGACGGCTACTTTCCTCGGCATCTTCTTCGTGCCGGTGTTCTTCGTGGTGGTGCGCGCATGGGTAGGCCGCAAGGCTACCGCCGCGCCATCCGCACCGGCCCTCGCTTCGGAGGCGAATTGATATGAACAAGACGATCTTTACCCTTGCAGCGGCAGCTTTGCTGGCCGGCTGCAGCATGGCGCCGGTGTATGAGCGCCCGGCTTCGCCCGTGGCCGCCGAATGGCCGCGCGGTGAAGCCTACAAGCCCGCACGGACTGCGGCCGATGCCAAGCCCGCCAGCGAAATCGCCTGGCAGGACTTCATCGGCGACCAGCAACTGCGCGAAGTCGTGGAACTGGCTCTGAAGAATAACCGCGACCTGCGCGTCTCGGCATTGAACATCGAAAAGGCGAGGGCGCAGTACGGCATCGATCGTGCCGCCCAATTCCCCAGAGTGAATGCGCAAGTGGGCCAGAGTGCGGCGCGTGCGCCAGGCGGCGATATCAACCGCCAGTACACCGGCGGCCTGGCGTTGCCGGCCTATGAGCTGGACCTGTTCGGCAAGCTGCGCAATCTGTCGGAAGCAGGCATGCAAACCTGGCTCGGCACGCAGGAAGCGCAGCGCGCCCAGCGACTCAGCCTGGTGGCGGAAGTGGCCACCACCTGGCTTAGCCTGGCCGCCGACAAGGAACGCCTGCTCCTGGCCCAGGACACGCTGAAAAGCCAGCAAATCACCTTTGAACTGAGCAAGCGCCGCTTCGACGCCGGGGCCACCTCGGGTCTTGACATGTACGACGCACAAACCAGTGTCGAAGCCGCGCGCAACGACATGGCTCTGTACACCGCCCAGGTAGCGGCCGGCGAGAACGCGCTGGCCCTGCTGGTCGGTACCCAAGTGCCGGCAAGCCTGCTGCCGCAAGCCTTGCCGACCGCAGTCAGCACGCTGGCCGAACTGCCGGAAGGTGTGCCGTCCTCCGTCCTGCTGCAACGTCCGGACGTGCTGGAGGCAGAGCATGCGTTGAAAGCCGCCAACGCCAATATCGGCGCGGCGCGCGCGGCCTTCTTTCCGAGCATCACGCTGACAGGGACGGCAGGCAGCGCAAGCGGCAGCCTGTCCAATCTGTTCAAAGCGGGTACCGGCGCCTGGACCTTCCTGCCGCAACTGGCCCTGCCGCTGTTCGACGGCGGCGCCAACAGCGCAAGGCTGGATATCGCCAAAGCCGACAACGGCATTGCCGTGGCTCGCTACGAAAAAGCGATCCAATCGGCCTTCCGCGAAGTGGCCGATGCCCTGGCCCAGCGCGGCACGCTGGACGAGCGCGTGGAATCGCAGTCCGCACTGGCGGAAGCTGCCAGCCGCAGTTACCGCATTCATGAAGCGCGCTACCAGAAAGGCACGGAGTCCTTTATGAACGCCCTGGTCTCGCAGCGCGCGCTGTATGCGGCGCAGCAAGGCCTGATCAGCGTGCGGCTGGCGAAGGCTGCCAACCAGGTGACGCTGTACAAGGTGCTGGGTGGCTGGTCCTAATCGGGATCGATGCCGGCGGGCGGCAGCCACTCCATCAGGTTGTACATGCCGTCCACCGCCAGGAGCTCAAACCCGCAGCGCACGAACAGGTGCTGCGCGGGGCTGCCCAGCGCCAAATTGACGCGCACCGGCAGGCGCAGGCGTTCGCCCTGGGCCTGCAGGCTGCGCAGCAGTCCGAGCCCGATGCCGCGGTTGCGGTATTCGGGCAGCAGGCAAATATCGAGGATGCGCAGTTCTCCCGGCCCGTAATCGACAAACAGGCGCCCGACCGGACGCTCGCGGTCCATGATCACGGCCAGGTCGGCATTGGGATATTGGGTCTCGTACCAGGTTTGTTGCGCCTTGAACTGCAAGCCTTGCAGCAGGGTCTCGGTGGCGAGGTCGCAGCCTCCCATGCGGACTTCGGCGCTGCGCGTGCTGGAATACAGTTGCTGCATGAACGCCAGGTCGCCCGCTTCGGCGGGCCGCATCTCAATTGAGCGAGAGGTACGGGAGGGCATATCACTCCTTTAAGAATGAAGTAACTGCCGGTCCATCATAGCACGTTGTAATTTGACAAAGTTCAATCCCTTCTCCATTGTGTCGCCTTATGACTGAAAAACGCCACATTGACCCGGAGCGCGCCGCCAACCGCCGCCGCCAGGTGCTGGATGCCGCCGCCATTTGTTTCCGCCGCAGCGGATTCCATGGCGCCAGCATGTCTGAGATTTCGAAAGCCGCCGGCATGAGCGCTGGCCATATTTACAACTACTTCGCCAGCAAGGACGCCATCATTGCCGCTTTCGTGGAAGAAAACGAAACGCGGGTGCATGAAATCATCAGCAATATCGGCAGCCAGCCGGACCCGCTGCAGGCGATCATCGACGACGCCGAGCAGAGCGTCCTTAACAACCTGGACCCTGACCACTGGGCGCTGCCCCTGGAAATCGCCGCCGAAAGTGCACGTAATCCCGCGATAGCCGCCTTGAGCCAGGAAGCCGACCGGCGCATGTGCGAGAGCTTGCACACGCTGCTGAAAATGGGCCGCGAAAAGCATGGCCTGGCGGCCGACGATATCACCGTCGAAGGCCGCATGCAGGCCGTCATCTGCCTGCACCAGGGCCTGCAATTGCGAGTACTGAACTATCCCGGCTTGCCGGTTCCCGAGCTGGTGGCGTCCTTCCGCATCGCCATGCGGGCGCTCCTGCTCACCTGAGGAGAAGTGGAATGATCCGTTACGTATTCCTGCCGCACCACCACGCTGCATTGCATATCGCCGGTACCGACGAACGATTCCCGGTTCGCCGCGTCTACTGTGTAGGCCGCAATTACGCCGGCCACGCGCGCGAAATGGGCTCGGACCCGGACCGCGAACCGCCATTCTTCTTCTGCAAACCGGGCGACGCATCGGCCGTGGTGCCGGTGAAGCCGGGCACGGTGGCCGAACTGCCATATCCGCCGCAGACCAGCAACTACCATTATGAGTGCGAACTGGTGGTGGCAATCGGCGACGGAGGCAGCGACATTGCGCTGGCCGACGCGCCAAAGCATATCTTCGGCTACGCCGTGGGACTGGACATGACGCGCCGCGACCTGCAAGCGAAGATGAAAGACGCCGGACGCCCCTGGGAAATCGGCAAGGCCTTCGACTATTCCGCTCCGGTGGGGGAATTGCGGCGCGCAGCCGAAGTGCCGGGAGTGGAAAACGCGGCGATCGCGCTGGCACTGGATGGCGCGGTCAAGCAATCCAGCAGCATCGACCACATGATCTGGTCGGTATCTGAAACCATCGCCAACCTGTCGACGTTGTTCCGCCTCGAACCAGGCGACTTGATTTTCACGGGCACTCCGGAAGGCGTCGGCCCGGTCGCGCGCGGCCAGTCGCTGACCGGCAGCATTGAAGGCTTGGCCAGCCTCTCCGTGAAATTCGTCTAACTGACAGAAGACTGCATCGCGGCGGCAATGGCGTGCAGGCCTTCCAGTGCGCCAGCAGCGATGCCGACATCCGCCGCGTTGCCGACCGCATGTTCGCGCGGATTGATGCGCACCGTGCGCCCGCCGCGCTGCACGACACTGTGGCCGAAGCGGCGCACGGAAGGAATCGCCGTCCCGGCACCGAGTTCAATCACCAGTGGACGGTGCACTTGCGAAAGCCAGGCTTCCAACCGTGCCGCCTGCATTGCACTGCGGCGTTCAACCCAACTCCAATCGCAAAACATCAAGATATTCGGCCGCGCCAGGCCGCCGCAGTTGGGGCAGAGGGGCGGCTCGTTGCGCAGACGGCACCTGTCGGCGTCGACATCCGGCGCGAAATCGTCGGCCGGCCAAATCCTGCCGCAACATGGCTCAAGGCATTGCAGGTGGTGGATCGAGCCGTGGCATTCGTGGATCGCGCCGCCGTCAAAGCCCGCCTTCTGGAATTGGCCATCCACATTGCTGGTAAAGACAAAGCAGCCATGGTCCAGCGCTTCGCCCCAGGCTTTTAACAGCGCAAAGCCCTCATGCGGGACGGTGTCGCGATACAGTGCCAGGCGGTGGCCGTAAAATCCCCAGGCCAGGGCCGGATCTTCGTGGAACGTGCGTGGCGACGCGATGCTGGTGAATTCGATGCGCGCCCGGCCAAGGGCAGGGTAGGCCTTCCAGAAGCCTTCGTTCCCGCGAAAATCCGGCAAACCGGAATCCACGCCGATGCCGGCGCCAGCCGCGATGACCAGCCCGTCCGATTGCGCAAGGAGTTCGGCTGCGCGTGCCGCCAGGTCTTTTTCGATTGTCATTCGTGAAGTTTGAAGTAACTTTGACAAAACCACAAATTGCTCTGATATAATCTGTAACTCGAGTCGGGGCGTAGCGCAGCCTGGTAGCGTACTTGCATGGGGTGCAAGGGGTCGGAAGTTCGAATCTTCTCGCCCCGACCAATCAAATCAAAGGGTTACAGTTTTTGGACTGTAGCCCTTTTTTGTTTTTCCATGTCCGTGCCGTAAATTTGCCTAAGATTGTGTAGCGTAGCGGGCGTTTTGACACCCATTTGCGCGCGTTTTGACACTCACTTCTTTGACTGATTTGCAGCTTTTTTGCAGCTGATTTCAGGGCGAATCGGCACCGTCTCAAGCGGCCGAATCCACTACAGCGGTATCATCGGGTGTCGTATACGTTTGAGTTCCGCTTGGCTCATTGACGCCAAAATTCGGTCGAATGGCTCACTATGAGCGCCCACAGAATTGTCAGATGCCCCCGTTTCGCCCACTTATCAAATGGAGGCGCTATGGTTTCCGATGACCGCGAGAGCCGAAAGTTCTTAGATGATCACTCTTCCAGTGGTTACAAAGAGGGCATTAGGTTAGCCTCCGCGCAAACAGAAAGTGTTAAGGCCACGAAAATCGCGGGAGTAGTGGTCGCTGCGGCGACAGTTGTCGCCATATACGTGCTTAGCTATTTGCGGAATGTCCCTGCCGATAATCACGGTTCGGCCGCACTTCTCGCGGCTGTGGCGCAGACAGGCGCCGAACCGCTCAAGGATGGAGTTGATTTATGGGAGGAGACGGCGTGGCGTGACTGTGTTGTCGACTACAAAAATGCATACAACAGCGCTCGCGCCATTAAGTCCGAAGAGCCACCTTGGTATCGATATTACGACGGCCAATGCGCGGAAGAATTGCCCAACATTCCCGACGGAGTTCCGTATCTTATGGTGCATGGGCCATCAGACTTTTTTAACAGCAGTGGATTTGAGATCACTCTTAATGTCAATAATAGCGGTAGCAACGAAACCATCTGCAGCAACCGGGCTGGTCGGTACGCGGAATGGTTTGAAAGTCAAATGAAATCAGAATCGCGATGCAAGCAATTTCCGGAACTGCTTGCATTGCGGATGGATAAAAAGAGGCTCACTGGCAACAGGGAAAAGAAAGCTGCCAGGTCACTTGACGGCCGCTCAGCCTGCCTCAGTACTGTGCTCAATGGCATGCCTAAAAAGTACGTCACGTACGAGGAACGAGGGCGCACATATGCCATTAACGGATCTGCGCGAGACATCGCGTCTGGCCGACGCTGGTTGGATGGGAAATCGCACTTTTCTGTCGAACAAATGCAACAGCTACTTGCTCGTGGGTTGGCGGCATGTGATTAGTTTCTTGAATTTCGCTCCCGCGTGAGTGTGCAGAGCAACGCCAATCGGACGGCCCGTCTAGGTACTTTTGGACTTGCGCGGGGAACTGAAAACTCTCACGGCTTCAATTGAGTAGCCTCTCCTGCCAGTTCGATTAGAGTCGTCGTCCGCCTGATAACGTCCATGAGCGCGTAGCTCAACCGTGCGACCCGAAGTTGTGGTCAGAAATATAATCTTCTGTTGCGCAGATTTTAGGTTAATGCATGGCTGGAGAAATAATTCGACTTGGCGACAGAACAAGTCACAACGGAACAGTACTAGAAGGTTCTCAGACCGATATTTGTTTGGGAAAGCCAATCGCCTATATTGGCCATAAAGTCCATTGCCCCAAGTGCAAAGGCGATTTTCCGATTATTGAAGGGGTTCCGACCACGACGATTTTTGGCAAAGGTGTCGCACTAGCGGGTATGAAGACCTCATGCGGCGCAGTGCTCATCGCCAGCCAATTTACAGATACCGTTGAGTGGGGCGGCGGTAGCTCCTCTAGTTCGGCAAAAAATATCACGCCTGAGTCGGCGCCGGGCCACGTCATGGCTACTTCGAGTGTTTCCTCGTCGGGCGTCCCAACTTCTGAAGGCAAGTCATTTTCGCAGGCGGCCACAAGTGGAGGGAAGGACGAACAGCCGCATGACGAACAGTTCTTCCTCAAGGATAAAGATGGTGTGATCTTGAGCGGCATGCCCTACACGGTAATTCTGCCATCTGGTCAGCGAATTCACGGTGTCACGGACGGTGATGGGCGCACTGGTCGCTATAGCACTCAAGGCGCGCAATACATTGAAGTTTGTTTAGGGCACATTGACTGATGAATCAGGTAATCGCAAGAGCGCGCACCAACACTACTACAGACAGCGTATATCCTGTGGTGGTAACAACGAAGTACACAAAGTCGCCAGACATGTCCGGTTGGCTCAAAGTTCAACGTGAACCTTCGGGAAAAAAAGTATACCTTCCGGAGTTCGTGAAGGTTTCGGTGATCAAAGAAGGTACTCGAACCCATTTCATAATCCTCGAAGGCGAATACAAAGGCGAAACTGTCAGTCTCAAAAGCGAGAATGCCGCAAAGTGCTTGGTGTCGGCGAGCCGTGGCTCTGGCGCAAAGCTCATAGCAAAAGCCAAAGGGCGAGAAAGACTCTATTCCAAGCCAAAGGACGAAACGCTGAACCAACTCATTGGGACGCTTAACTTTAACGGCCAGACCGCGATGGTTACGCTAGACTCGGATGTTATGTTCCACGACCCAAGGCTAGGAAGACTCAGTAAGCCGGTGCATTCGAAACCTCTGCCGAAGGGGATATACAAAATCCTGACCCCGCAACACGCGCACGACGCCGAAAGCACCGAATTTTATGTAACCGAGCCAGGCGGCAACCCAGATTTGAAGTACCACACGGTGTGGTTTGCCATCGAGTACGCTCCCACTGAGAACACCAATTTTGTTCACGTCGGGAACCTCTCGGAAGGATGCGTCACCGTCTATGATCTGACCAAATGGAATGACGTGTATCGCTACCTCATTTCGAACCGTAGCGATAAAGAAGGGAAATATGTTGGCACCGTCACCATTGAGTAGCGCCCTTGGATTCTTGCTTCTCGGCGCAGTGGCATGCGTGAACTGCTTCGCGCAGGATGCCTCTGAGGTAGATCCGTTGATGAAGTACAGGACAAAGAATGGCAGGCACGGCCTCTATGAAATCAGGGACGTGGCAAGGGAGTTCATCCGGCGCGAAAATTTGAAGGGGAAATCGCATTGGTTTGTAGGTGATCCAGATATCCGTGCTTCGGTGAGAGAATGTGCAGTTCCGCTGATTGCTAAATGGAAGGACGTCGAAGAAGGCGAACGCCCAACGGTAATCGTTAGATGCTCTCAAACTGTGAAAGATTCCCCGGTAAAGGCCTGGAAAGTAAGAGTGCCCGTCGCCCCTGGCTGACTTAATGCTGTGATTAACGGCCAAGATCAGACTTTATTGCAACTTGCCTACAATTATTGATAGTTTTGTCGGGCCAGAAAGGAAAACAAGCGTGATCACCCCTTGCGTAAGCATTACCAGGCATAAGGCTGGTCTCTATGAATGGACCGTGACACTCGGCCAGGAGTCTTTTGATGGAGACGTAGGCGATTCATCCATTTCGTCCTGCCTCACCAGCGCAGCGAATGGCTTGCCCGACGAAATTCGCTTGGTTGAGGTGGTTTATCGCGCGGTACATATGGGGACATTTGAACGGCTTGCGCTTGAACACGCTGCAGAAGACATTGCCGATAAAATTGCGACAGAGTACTTCGCACTTACAAGCTCCAATTAACTGGAAAAGTGCCACTTCGGAGGGGACGAACGGACTTGACTCGGCTTGTAAAGCCAAGGCACCATTTTGTTAGCGCACGATCCGGATGCGCTGACTTCCTAAGAACGACGGTCGTCTAACGGATATCGTAGGTTGGACTATTTGCACGCCACTAAACGGAGGGTTTTATGACGGATTTTAAAGTTCCACCCGATAATGACTCGATGCTACCAGAAGACTTCGGTCCAGCAGATTGTCACCAGGAGGGCAGTTATCGGCGCGGCTATCATCAAGCCGTCGCTGCGGTCGCTGACGCATTGCGTTCCCGCAATCTATCGGCAGACGAGCTTGAATCCTGGGTACTAGGCGCAGGCATGGACTGGAGGAAGAGTCTGACGCTGGACCGTATGATATTACCTCCATCGCTCTACAACCAAGGTCATTGAGCGCTTGAGGTGGCTGCGATCCCCCTTGTCTATCTGCTGCGTGGGGACGCAGCATGTGGCCAGTTGCAGACGTCTGGAAATGTTCACTTGGATATCGAGGAAAGCGCATGGAAAACGCAATTGCCGGACTGTTGTTTGCTATCGCATGCGGGGTGTTTGGCATTTGCCGAGTATTAGACAAGATTTACGTAGAAATCTCGACGATTCGGAAGATGCAAGAACATGAGTTCGAGAAGCGATTTTGATTACAGGAGTACACCCAGAAGGTCTATCGCTCTACGCTGGATCGAACGTCCCACTTCTCGACCTGAAGCGTTTGCTTTTGCCAGGCCTCTTTCCAGAAACCCTCTCCGTGTGGGTCCGGGTAAATGAAATCGACGTCCAGCGCAGTTTTGCCGCCGGCCGCTGAGAAGCCAGCGACAAACACTCGAGTGACTGACTCAAACGCTTCGCGGGTGCAGTACAGCGTAATGTAGAGCTGCTCGGGCATGCCCGAGTTGTCGGCGGAAGCAAGTGACGCATGGCCTTCCACAGACTCCGGAAGGCTTTTCCAGCGGTCCATCAGGAAGCGAGGGGTTTCCGCTTCATCTAGGACTTCAATGTCTCCGAATATCGGCACATTAGGCGTGGTGCCAAGCCTAGCGTGGCCCTCGAACGAGAACTCGACTTTGCCTCCGTTGCGCCACTGAAGCCCAGGTTGGGCCTTGTAGAACCACGACTTCACGATGACTCGCGTCGATTGGGAGCGCCGGGTGCCCTGGTCCCACTCGAGCGTCTCCGACTTTTTTGCATGAGTTTCTTGCTCAGTTCTCTTATTAAAAAACATTCGAATAGCCCCTTGCTGTTGGCCGTATTATAACGGCCAGTAAAGAAGCGGATGGCTTGTTATCTCAGAGACTGCTATGGGGCGAATCTGACGGTCGACTGACACCGAGTGTTCAAGTCGAATAGCAAAAGTATGCCTGATCGTTTGGGCAGCACGATCAGGCATATCGCTGCGCGGTTCCTTCGTAAGCGTCCAGCGCCACCACATATGAAAGGCCGTCTCGCTTCGCCATACTCCGATTTTCACTTCGGAGAACAGGATGGAAAACGGAGAACGCG
>NZ_AUDI01000015.1 GCF_000425385.1 Pseudoduganella violaceinigra DSM 15887
ACCAAGCAGCCGCTGGCGATGACCGGTATCGGCAACGACAAGGCCTTCCGCATCTGGTTCAAGGCCAACACCACCAAGTTCACCGCCTCGACCAATTATGCCGACGCGCGCAACAAGGTGGTGCAGGCCGCGGAAGAACTATACGGCGTGGGCAGCGCGGAATCGATCGCGGTCAAGCGCGCCTATGCGGCGATCAACGTCGGCAGCGACGTCGACGAAGGCACGCCGGGCGGCGTCAGCATCACCACCCAGCCGAACAATGTCACCGTCTCGGCCGGCGGCACCGCCACCTTCACCGTCGGCGCAACGGGGGGCACCTCGCCTTACAGCTACCAGTGGTACCGCAACGGCGCGCAGATCTCGGGTGCTACCTCGGCCACCTACTCGCTGACCGCGCAGAACGCCGACAACGGCGCCGTGTTCAAGGCCGTCGTCTCCGATTCGTCGTCGCCGGTGAAAACCGCGACCTCGAACGACGCCACCCTGACCGTGGGCAGCATCCCGCCACAGTCCGAGCTGATCGTCAACGGCGGCTTCGAGTCCGGCACCGCGCCATGGGCCGGCACCACCGGCGTGATCGGCAACTACAGCGGCCAAAGCCCGTATGAAGGCAGCCGCTTCGCCTGGCTGGGCGGCAATGGCAACACGGCCACTGAAACCCTGTACCAGACCGTGACCATCCCTGCCAACGCCACCTCGGCAACCCTGTCGTTCGCGCTGCATATCGACACCAACGAGTCGGGCAGCACCGCCTACGACAAGCTGGTCGTGTCCGTGAAGAATTCTTCCGGCACCAACCTGGCCAACCTGGCGACCTATACCAACGTCAACGCGGCCAGCGGCTACCAGACCCGCACCTTCAACCTGCTGCCGTACAAGGGCCAGACCGTGCGCATCCACTTCAACATGACGGAAGACTACTCGCTGCAGACGTCCTTCGTGGTTGATAAGGTAAGCGTGCAAGTCCACTAAGCAAGCCGGCAGTCTCGGCATCCCGGCCGGTATGCGGCTATCGTCGTCCCCCACTACGATAGCTGCATAACCGGCTTTTTTGCGCCTGCGCGGTGCTATGATGTTTTCCTTGATTTTT
Source organism: Pseudoduganella violaceinigra DSM 15887 (assembly GCF_000425385.1). Taxonomy (GTDB): domain Bacteria; phylum Pseudomonadota; class Gammaproteobacteria; order Burkholderiales; family Burkholderiaceae_D; genus Rugamonas; species Rugamonas violaceinigra. The sequence continues at coordinate 1,091 of NZ_AUDI01000015.1, forward strand.
AAGGAGGCGGCATGGGCATCGGTATCGGCGGAAAAACTATGGAACAGGCATTGGCATCCCTGTCGGACATGACGGCGGGCGCCGCCCCGATCGGCAAGGATGAACACCTGGCCCGCATCGAAAAGGCGCAGGCCTTCATGCGCCAGCAGGGCATCGCCGCCATCTATATCAACGCCGGCTCCAGCCTGCTGTATTTCACCGGCACCAAGTGGTACCCGAGCGAGCGCATGGTCGGCGCCATCCTGCCGGCGCGCGGCGCGGTCGAATACATCGCCCCCGCCTTCGAGGAAGACACGCTGAAGGACTTCATGCTGGTGGAAGGCGCCGTCAACTGCTGGCACGAACATGAAAGCCCGTTCGCCCTCTTCATCGCGGTGCTGAAGAAGATGGGTATTGCCCCCGACGCGGCGCAAGCCCCGCGCATCGGCATCGACGAAAGCGCCGCTTTCTTCATCTACGACGGCATCCGTCCGCTGGCCGAAGGCTATGCGCTGGAGAACGCGCGCCCGGTGACGGCGCACTGCCGCACCCGCAAATCGAAGGCCGAAATCGCCCTCATGCAGCGCGCCAAGGACATGACCATGGCCGTGCATATCGCCACCGCCAGCATCCTGCGCGAAGGCATCACCACCACCGAAGTGGCGGAATTCATCGACAAGGCGCACCGCAAGGTGGGCGCGCCGGCCGGCTCCTACTTCGTGATCGTGCTGTTCGGCGTGGCCAGCTCATTCCCGCACGGCGTGTCCTATGTGCAGACGCTGAAACAGGGCGACACGGTGCTGATCGATACCGGCTGCAAGCTGCACAACTACATTTCCGACATCACCCGCACCTATGTGTACGGCGCGCCGAGCGAACGCCAGCGCGCCGTGTGGAACGCCGAGAAGGCGGCGCAGCTGGCGGCCTTTGCAGCGGCCCAGCTGGGCGTGCCCTGCGAGGAAGTGGACCAGGCTGCGCGCCGTTCGCTGCAGGCGGCCGGCTTCGGCCCGGAATACAAGCTGCCCGGCCTGCCGCACCGCACCGGCCACGGCATCGGCCTGGACATCCACGAATGGCCTTACCTGGTGGGCGGCGACAAGACGCCGCTGGAGGTGGGCATGACCTTCTCCAACGAACCGATGATCGTGGTGCCGGGCGAATTCGGCGTGCGCCACGAAGACCACTTCTACATGGCGGAGAACGGCCCGCGCTGGTTCACGCAGCCGTCCCACTCGATCGACAATCCGTTCGGGCTGCAAGCCTGAGCGCTTGGCCCGGGGCGCGGCCCCGAATGCCGTAAGGCAATTGTGTTATTGTAGTGCGTTGCAAGCTTTGCATCCTTCATTGAATACGCGCCAATAACAATGTTCCGACTTTCCCCGGGGCTCCAGGCCGTGCGCCTGGCCCTTGCGGCCGCACTGTGCACCGCTCCTTTCGCCGTCTTTCCCCTTTCCGCCCAGGCCCAGGAACCAGCCGCGCAGCAAAGCGCGCCGCAAGCCGAACGGTCCTTCGAGCGCGGCGCGCCGCTGCCCGGCTGGGTCGAGCGCCTGGCGTCCCTGCCGGCGCCGGTCAAAGGCGAAACCGCCAGCATGCGTTTCTCCGACCTGCAGGTCTATGTGGACGATTCCACCAGCTACTACGTGCGGCGCGCAGCCATCGCGCACCAGCCGTCTGGATTGGAGGGGCTGGCGCAGATCCCGATCGATTTCCAGCCCGACTACCAGCGCCTTTACCTGCACAAGGTAGCGATCCATCGCGGCAAGGAGGTGATCGACAAGACCGCCAGCGCCGATATCCGCTTCCTGCAGCGCGAACGCAACCTGGAACAGGGCATTTACGACGGCAGCGTCACGGCGCAGATCGTGGTGAGCGACCTGCGCGTCGACGACACGCTTGAATACGAATACACCGTGGCCGGCCAGAACCCCGTGTTCGGCCGCCACCTGGTGCAGGACGGCCATTGGGACAACGCCTTCCCCTCCGCCTACCGCCGCATCACGCTGAATATGCCCGCCGATCGTTTCGTCAATTACCGCCTGGTCGGCGCCAGCGCGGCAAAGATGCCGCAGCAGTCGGCCGAGTACAAGGACGGGCGCCGCATCATGCGCTTTGAAGAGAAGGGCCTGGAGCCGGTACTGCCGGAGCAGTTCGTGCCGGACGATGTGGAGCAGGTGCGCTGGATGCAGTTCTCCGATTTCCAGGACTGGGCCGAGGTCAACGAATGGGCGCTCGACCTGTTCGGCGCCAGCACCGCGCCAGGCGTGCTGGATGGGCCGCTGCGCGTGGCGCGGGCCGCGAAAACGAAGGAAGAGCAGGTGGCCAGGGTGCTGGAGTACGTGCAGAACGAGATCCGCTACCTGTCGGTGTCGATGGGCGAGAACTCGCACCGTCCGTTCCCGCCGGCCAAGGTGCTGGAGCGCCGCTACGGCGACTGCAAGGACAAGAGCCTGCTGGCGGTTTCCATGCTGCGGGCGCTGGGCGTCGATGCCTCGCCCGTGCTGGTCGCCACCACCACGCACAAGGGTCTGTCCAAAGTGCTGCCCTCGCCTATCGTCTTCAACCACGCCATCGTTCGCGTTGCGCTGAACGGCAAGGAGTACTACCTGGATCCAACGCGGCGCGGCCAGTACGGCAAGCTCGATAGCATGGGCCAGGCGCACGCCGGCCGCCAGGTACTGGTGGTCAAGCCCGGCACCACGGACTTGAGCGTAATCCCCGAAGCCGGCGCCCCCACGCTGCGCAACCGCCGCAGCGAACAATTCAGCGCGCCCGTGATCGACAAGCCGGCCGAGCTGGTGCAGCGCAGCGAGATGTACGGCGTGGCGGCGGAGGACATGCGCGTCATGCTGGCCGCCATGAGCAAGCAGGAATTGCGCAAGGCGTATGAAGGCATCATGACGCGCCGCTATGCGGAGGCGCAGCTGGCGGGCGATCCAAAGATTGAGGATGACCGCGTCAACAACGCCCTCATGGTGGAAGTGCGCTACACCGTCCCCAACCTGTTTACCGAAATGCGGACCGGCGAAGGCTGGAGCATGTCCTACATCCCGAGCAATATGGCGGAAGTGTTTGCGCCGCCCGGCACGTCGCACCGCAATTACCCGCTGATGGTGCCGGCCCACCCGGGCAGCATGGAATACGATATGGTGGTGCGCCTGCCCGACGCGTTCAATATCACGCCAGGACAGGCGACGCGTGAGATCGACGACAACGCCTTCACATTGCAGCGCAAGATCGATGTGGCGCGCAACAATGTGCACGTCAATTTCCAGCTCAGCACCAAGGCCGACCGCGTGCAGCCGGCGGACATGGCGCAGTACGTGAAGAACGTGCAGAAGTTCAATGAAGCTGCTTCCGGCGCGATCAACGCCTTCAAAGCCGACATGCGTGGAGCCGGCGCCGCACCGGCGGCCGCATCGGCGCAGCCTGCGCTGCCTGCGCCCGCGGCCAAGACGCAAACCGAGGAAGAGCGCCTTGCCGTGATGGTGACCAATACCACCCGCGCCATTTCCAGCGCCGAAGCGAACGGCCGCGATCCCGTGCCGGCGCTGTGCGAGCGCGCCACGGCCCTGGCCTGGCTGGGCCGCAAGGAAGAAGCGCTGAAGGACGCCGCCCGCGCGGTACAGCTGCAGCCAAGTTCCAGCACCGCGCTGCGCTGCCGCGCCGATGTGAACTTCACGCTCGGCCGTTTCAAGGAAAGCGAAGCCGATTACACCAAGGTGATCGCACGCGGCGCGGAAGAGGCGGAAGTATTCCTGGCGCGCGGCCTGGCCAGCCTGTACCAGGACAAGCTGGCCCCGGCCCAGGCGGACTTCCGCTACGCGATGTCCCATTATGAAGACCGCACCGAGCAGGCGCGCGCCGCGCTCTGGCTGCGGATTGCCGGCGGCAAGCCCGCCGCTGCGGGCGAGAAGACTGAAGCCGATGCCGCCTGGCTGGGCGAGGTGGGGGCCATGTTCGACGGCAAAACCGATCCGGAACAGGTGATTACGCGCGCCATGCGCAACGTCACCGTCGGGGTCGACGCCAGACTGGTGGAAACCTACTTCTACGTCGGCCGCCACATGCTGGCCAGCGGGCAGAAGATCAAGGCCAAGACCTACTTCCAGCGCGCGGTGGGCAAGCGCTTGCTGGACAATCCGTATCATGTGGCAGCCCAGCACGAACTGTCGCGCCTGTAATCGAAGAAGGATGCAGTCAATGAAGTTGAAGTCCATTACCCGCGCAATGCTGCTGTCGATTGCCGCAGCGGGTGCCGCTGCACCGCATGCGAACGCGGGGAGCAAAGTGCCGCCGGTGGCTCAACCCGCCGCCTCTAAAGCGCAACGCGAGAATGAGCGCCTGGCGACGGCATATATGGCGGACATCAGGGCCGCACTCGATGCCGCCGCCGCTGCCGCCAAAGAGGACGAGCAAGATTTCCCGGCCACGCCGGAGTATTCCCGCAACCTGTATGACTTCCTTTACGAGGCGCCGCTCTACGAAAAGCTGGTCAAGGCCACTTTCGCGCTCGGGGACGTATCCGGCGGCGCACTGCACGCCTATTACTTGAGCCACGTGCCGAAGCAGGAATTGATAGCAAAGCTGGTCCCGCAGGCGATGAAAATCGTTTCGCCGGAACTTGCCGCAAACATGCTGAAAATTGTGCGCGAGCCGGCCTATGGCAAGCGGGCCAGGATCCAGCTCGCCGCCATGGGCGGCGCCGGCGGGGAAAGCGGGACGCTGAGCGCCGAGGAGCAGAAAACCCTGGTTCGCATCGACGCCGAGCCTGCGGCCCTCAAGTTCAGGAAGCTGGAGCCAAGGCTCGAGCAGCTGGTGCGCAGCGCCGTGATTGCCGCCCGTTCTGAGCTCGAACTCAAGCTGGCATCGGAGGCCCTGGCCGCGCTGGCGAAAATGCAGAGCGAAATTCCGGCGGCCGGCGCCAGCGGCCGCCCTGCCGCAATCCATACCATCGGATTCGAGCCGTGGGACCAGTTTATCCGGGCGTCGGGCAACTGCAACAACAGGATCGCCCTCGCGTTCCATCGCTATAACAAGGATCTGGCGGAGCTGAAATACTTCGAGCTTGTCAAATCGGTGAGCGTGGTCGGCCGCCAGAATTACCAGGAAGCCGCGGGACTGATCGACAAAGCGGAAGATGCGCTGGCCACCGCGCTAACCGCCCTGGATGCCGCGATCAGGGAACGCGAGCGGGAAGTCCGGGCCTCCGCCTTCGCGCGCTTCCCCCTATTCCGCAGCCAACAGGATGGCGTGACCGCAGGCTTGTACACATTTGCCGGCGACCTGGGCGAAAGCTATCGCAATATGTTCTCCGCGCAGCGACGCTTGCTCGCCTATCTCGAGCAGCACAAGGAACAGGCCAGGATCGAAGGCGGAAAACTCGTGTTCGAAGACGACGCGCTCGTCGCCGAGGTGAACGAATTGCTGAAACGCGTCACCGAGACGGCCAGGGAAGTGGACGCCGTGGTCGATCGCCAGGCGGAGCGCGACGAAGCGGCAATGACCAGGGCGCGCGCCAACCTGGAGAAGGCCGCAAAGTAAGCCGCGCCGAGTTCACTTTCGCTTCATACTGGGCGCATACAGGCCCGCTACAGTGCGGGCCATGGATACCTCTACTTCCCTCGAGCGCGTCACGTACGCCTACCTTCTGGCACTCACCTGCTCCGCCACCACCTTCGTCTTCGGCAATGAGCTGTGGGATTATGCCGCCAACGGCGACACGACCTTCCGCTTCCCGCTTGCCACCCTGGTTCTTGCCTGGATCATGGCGTTTGCCGCTTCCGTCCTGCCTTTTGCCGCCGGCATGACGCTGGCGGCGCGGCGCAGCATCCGCAGCCCGCTGTATTTCATCGGCGGCGCGGTTGCGACAGCGCTGGCCCTGCTCCCTTTGCTGGCTTGCGCCTACTCCCAGCGCCACCTGCTGCGCCTGGCGCCCATGCTGACCCTCGCCGGCCTTGCCGCCGGCAGCGTGTGCTGGCTCTGTCTCGGCCGGCCCCGCACGGCGGTGCAATGACTAACAGGCATGTGCTAAAGTCGGCGCACGATGAAGATCCTGTTCCTGATACTCGGCGCCCTGCTGGTCGCCTCACTGGCGGCGCACCGCCTGCGGCAATGGCGCGGCGGGCGACGCAATGAACGCGGCCAGTGCGCGATGTGCGGCGCCGGCATCCGATGGAATAACGCGGAGACGCTGCCGCTCTTCAGCGGCGGCGCGACAATGAAGGTTTGCCAGCGCTGCCATGCACGCCACTACACATTGAAGTGGACTGCCGTGCTGCTGATAGCGCTGGGCTTCGCGGGCGTGGTGTTTATGCTCGCTTGGACACCAAAGTAAGAATGTCGTAGCTGGCCACCAGCTCGTCGTTCTGGTTGGTCACCTGCACGTCCCAGGCCACCACGCCCTGGCCGCGGCCCTTGTCGTCGACGCGGTTGCGGTCGACCTTGCGCTTGCAGGTCAGGCGGGCGCGGATGGTGTCGCCGATCGCCACCGGGGTGATGAAGCGCAGGTTGTCCAGGCCGTAGTTGGCCAGCACCGGTCCCGGCGCAGGCGACACGAACAGGCCCGCCGCCGCCGACAGCACGAAGTAGCCGTGCGCAATGCGCTTGCCGAACTGGGTGTCCTTGGCGGCGATATCGTCGAAGTGCATGTAGAAGTAGTCGCCCGAGATACCGCCGAAGTTGACGATGTCCGCTTCGCTCACGGTGCGGCGATGGGTCAGCAGCGAGTCGCCGATATCCAGGTCTTCGAAGCATTTTCGGAACGGATGCACATCGCTTTCCTTGACGGCGCCGCCGCGCACGTACTCGCCGGTGATGGCGGTCAGCATGGTCGGCGAGCCTTGCACCGCAGCGCGCTGCAGGAAATGGCGCACCGCGCGGATGCCGCCCAATTCCTCGCCGCCGCCGGCGCGGCCAGGGCCGCCGTGCTTGAGCTGCGGCAGCGGCGAGCCATGGCCGGTGGAATCGACCGACGCTTCGCGGTCCAGCACGTGCACGCGGCCGTGCGAGGCGGCGGCGATCGGCACGGCGTAAGCGGCGGTTGCCGGGTCCTTGGTCACCAGCGTCGACACCAGGGAGCCTTTGCCGCGCGCAGCCAGTTCCAGCGCCTCGTCGATGGAATCGTAGGTCATCATGGTGCTGACCGGGCCGAAAGCCTCGACATCGTGCACGGCGGCGTTGTCGAGCGCATTCCGGCACAGCAGCAGGGTCGGCGAGAAGAAGGCGCCGTGCTCCACGCCCGGCCCCACCAGCTTCAGCGCGCCGGCGCCGCCGAACAGGATCTCATTACCTTGCGCCAGCTGGGCCACCCTTTCCGCCACGTCGCGCTGCTGGTCTTTCGACGCCAATGCGCCCATGCGCACGCCTTCCACCGACGGATCGCCGACCACGACTTTCGCCAGGCGCTCGCGCAGCTTTTCAGCCACCGCGTCCGCGTGCTGGCGCGGCACGATGATGCGGCGCACGGCGGTACATTTCTGGCCGGCCTTGGTGGTCATCTCGCGCTGGACTTCCTTCACGAACAGGTCGAACTCAGGATCATCCGGCGTGACGTCCGGCGCCAGGATGGCGCAATTCAAGGAATCGGCTTCCGCCGTGAACGGCACGGAGTTGGCGATCAGGTGGCGATTGGAGCGCAGCTTGGCGGCGGTATCGGCCGAACCGGTGAACGTCACCACGTCGGCGCCGCCCAGGCGGTCCAGCAGGTCGCCGGTGCTGCCGATCACCAGCTGCAGCGCGCCTTCCGGCAGCAGGCCGGAATCGTTGATCATGCGGATCAGGGCTTCGGTCAGGTAGGACGTGGCGCTGGCCGGCTTGCCGATGCAGGGCATGGCGGCCAGGAAGCTCGGCGCGAACTTTTCCAGCAGGCCCCAGATCGGGAAATTGAAGGCGTTGATGTGCACCGCGATGCCGCCGCGCGGCACCAGGATGTGGGTGCCGGAGAAGCCGCCGCGCTTGCCCAGCGCCATGGCCGGGCCTTCATGCAGCACATTGGACGAGGGCAGTTCGCGGCTGGCCATGCTGGCGTAGGCGAACAGGGTGCCGATACCGCCTTCCACGTCGACCCAGCTGTCCGGGCGGGTGGCACCGGTCAGGTGCGAGATCGCATACAGTTCCTCCTTGCGCTCCATCAGGTACATGGCCAGGGATTTCAGGCGCTGGGCGCGGGTCTGGAAGTCCAGCTTCATCAACGCTGGGATGCCGGTCTTGCGGCCGTAGTGCACGGCCTCGGCGAAATCGAGCTGCTCGGCGTGGGTGTGGTAGATGACGCGGTTGTCCAGGGCGCTGTGCAGTGCGGTCGCCGCTTCCTTGCCTTGCCAGCGGCCGCCGATGAAGCTTTGCAGGGTGTGTACCATTGATAGTCTCCGGTTACTGTCTATTCAGGATTTGTCTTCGAATGCTTGCTTGTGCAGGTGCATGGGCAGCGAGCTATCCCACGCCATGCGCTTGCGGTCGGGAGCTGGCTCGGTATCGGGCTGGCACTCAGTCATGGTCTGCATCGAGCGCTGCGCCAGTTCATGATACTGGTGCGTACCCGATCCTTTCCAGTTCAATTCAGTGTCCGTCACTTCGCGCACGATGCGCGCGGGCGCGCCCAGCACCAGGCTGCGCGGGGGAATCTGCATGCCGGCCTTGACGAAGGCGGTGGCGCCGACGATGCTCTGCGCCCCGATCACGGCGTTGTCCATGATGACCGCGTTCATGCCGACCAGAGCGTTGCGGCCGATGCGGCAGCCGTGCAGCACGGCGCCATGGCCGATATGGCCGTCCTGCTCGACGACCGTATCGCCACCCGGGAAGCCGTGCATCACGCAGGTATCCTGCACATTGGCGCCTTCCTCCAGGATCAGGCGGCCGAAGTCGCCGCGCAGCGACGCCAGCGGCGCCACATAGCAGCGCGGGCCGACGATCACGTCGCCGATCAGCACCGCGCTCGGGTGTACGTAGGCGCTGGGGTGAACGACCGGCCGTACGCCGTTGATTTCATAACACGGCATGTCAGACCCGCTCGATCACCAATGCGATGCCCTGGCCCACGCCGATGCACATGGTGCACAGCGCGTAGCGGCCGCCGCTGCGTTCGAGCTGGTTCAAGGCGGTCGTCACCAGGCGCGCACCGGATGCGCCCAGCGGATGGCCGATGGCGATGGCGCCGCCGTTCGGGTTGACGCGGGCGTCGCCGTCGGCCAGTCCCAGTTCGCGGGTCACGGCCAGCCCCTGCGCCGCGAAGGCCTCATTCAGTTCGATCACGTCCATCTGCTCGATGCTCAGGCCCAGCTGCGCCAGCAGCTTCTTGCTGGCTGGGGCCGGGCCGATGCCCATGATGCGCGGCGCGACGCCGGCGGTCGCCATGCCAAGCACCTTGGCGCGCGGCTTGAGACCGAATTTGTCGACGGCGGCGGCGGATGCCAGCAGCAGCGCACAGGCGCCGTCGTTGACGCCGGAAGCGTTGCCGGCGGTGACCGAGCCGTCCGGCTTGACCACGCCTTTCAGCTTGGCCAGCGCTTCCGGCGTGGTGTCCGGACGCGGATGCTCGTCGGTGTCGACGATCTTCGCATCGCCCTTCTTCTGGGCGATGGTGACCGGTACGATTTCGCCCTTGAAGAAGCCGGCGGCGTCGGCGGCCGCCCAGCGCTGCTGGCTGCGGATCGCGAAGGCGTCCTGGTCGGCGCGCGCCACCTTGTATTGCTCGGCCACGTTTTCCGCCGTCTCCGGCATGGAGTCGATGCCGTACTGCGCCTTCATCAGGGGATTGACGAAGCGCCAGCCGATGGTGGTGTCCTCGATCTTTGCGCTGCGTGAAAACGCGCTGTCGGCCTTGCCCATCACGAAAGGCGCGCGGGTCATGCTTTCCACGCCGCCGGCGATCACCAGCTGCGCTTCGCCGGACTTGATGGCGCGCGCCGCGATGCCCACCGCGTCCAGCGAGGAGCCGCACAGGCGGTTAATCGTGTTGCCCGGCACTTCCACCGGCAGGCCGGCCAGCAGGCCCGCCATGCGGCCCACATTGCGGTTGTCCTCGCCGGCCCCGTTGGCGCAGCCGTAGTAGACGTCGTCCACCTGCTTCCAGTCCACGGAGGGATTGCGCGCGATCAGGGCCGCGATCGGAATCGCCGCCAGGTCGTCCGCCCGCACGCCGGCCAGTGCGCCGCCGTAGCGGCCGAATGGGGTGCGAACGGCGTCGCAGATGAATGCTTCGGTCATATTATTCCTTTGGTCGTTTATCGATTACTCGTTTGGCTTTGCCGGTGGCGGTACGCTCGATGCCGCCCGCGCCGAGCAGCGTGACGGTGGTGCTGACCCCGACATTGGTCTTGATGCGCTGCTCCAGTTCGCGCGCCGCATCGCCCGCCTCGGCGCGGGCCAGGCCGGCGCGCAGCTCGACCAGCACTTCCAGCTGGTCCAGGTGGCCGTCGCGGGTCACCACCAGCTGGTATTGCGGCTCCAGCTTGGGCAGCTTGCAAATCTGCTCCTCGATCTGGGTCGGGAACACGTTCACGCCGCGGATGATCAGCATATCGTCGGAGCGCCCGGTGATCTTGCCCATGCGGCGCATGGCGCGCGAAGTCGGCGGCAGCAGGCGTGTCAGGTCGCGCGTGCGGTAGCGGATCACCGGCATGGCTTCCTTGCTCAGGGAAGTGAACACCAGCTCGCCCTCTTCGCCGTCCGGCAGCACCTCGCCCGTTTCGGGATCGATGATCTCGGGGTAGAAATGGTCTTCCCAGATCACCGGGCCGTCCTTCGACTCGATGCACTCGCTGGCCACGCCCGGGCCGATCACTTCCGACAGGCCGTAGATGTCGACGGCGTCGATGCCGGCGCGCCGCTCGATTTCGCCGCGCATGGCATTGGTCCACGGCTCGGCGCCGAAGATGCCGACTTGCAGCGAAGACTTGGCGCAGTCCAGGCCCTGGCGCTGGAACTCCTCGACGATATTCAGCATGTACGACGGCGTGACCATGATGATCGAGGGCTTGAAGTCCTGGATCAGCTGCACCTGCTTTTCGGTCTGGCCGCCCGACATGGGGATCACGGTGCAGCCCAGGCGCTCGGCACCGTAGTGCGCGCCAAGGCCGCCGGTGAACAGGCCGTAGCCGTAGGAGATGTGCACCATGTCGCCCGCGCGGCCGCCGGCGGCGCGAATGGAGCGCGCCACCATGTCGGCCCACATGTCGACGTCATTCTGCGTGTAGCCCACCACGGTAGGCTTGCCGGTGGTGCCGCTGGAGGCGTGCACGCGCACCACCTTCTCGCGCGGCACGGCGAACAGGCCGAATGGGTAGTTCTCGCGCAGGGTCTTCTTGTCCGTGAACGGGAACCTGGCCAGGTCGGACAGCGACTTCAGGTCGCTGGGATGGACACCCTTTTCGTCAAAGGCCTTGCGATAATGCGCAATGTTCTCGTAAGCGTGCATCAGCGACCATTTCAGGCGCTCCAGCTGGAGCGCCTGCAGTTCGTCGCGGCTGGCGCGCTCGATCGGCTCCAGGTCGGAAGGGGCGGGAATGCGTTGGACCATCGGTGCTACCTCCATCAACTAGCTATGGGTTGGAACCACCTCTCCGGCCACGCGATGCGATTTGCCGCGGAAAGTGGCGATCATCTTGCCCTCCTGGTTGGTGACGTTGACATCGTAGATGCCGGTCTTGCCCGCCAGCGTGCGTTCGATCGCCTCCGCCGTCAGCAAGTCGTCCAACCGCCCGGGGGCGAGGTAGTCGATCGTGCAGCCCGCGCCTACCGTCGTGTGGTTATGGCTGTTGCACGCGAATGCGAAAGCACTATCCGCCAACGCAAAGATAAAGCCACCGTGGCAGGTCTGGTGCCCGTTCAGCATATCGCTCCGCACCGGCATGCTCATGCGCGCATAGCCGGGGCGGATTTCCACCAACGTCATGCCCAGCCCCTGGCTGGCGGGATCGCGCGCGAACATCGCCGCGCCGGCCGCCTCGGCCAGGGCCTGTGGATTCGTCTTCGGGTTATGCATGGATCCTGGCCCCGCTCTGTTGGCGCCGGCGCAGCAGGGGCGACACGCGGTAGCGGTCTTCGCCGTAGCTGCCCGCCATGTTTTCCAGCACGCCCACAATGTGCTGGACACCCACCATGTCCGCCCAGGCCAGCGGGCCGCGCGGATAGTTGACACCCTTCTGCATCGCCACGTCGGCCGCCTGCGCGCTGCACACGCCCTGGTTGACGGCATCGGCGGCCTCGTTGGCCAGCATGGCGACCGTGCGCATCACGGCCAGGCCGGGCACGTCGTCCAAGCGGGTCACGGTGAAGCCGGCCGCCTGGAACATGCCGACGGCGGCCGTCATGGCGCGCGGGCTGCACTGGTCCGAACAGGCGATGGCGATGCGCGGCGAAGTACCGTAATCGAATACCAGGTCGTACACCACCATATCGTCATGCTTGTCGTCGCGCGCACGCTGCGTGGCGGTGCGGCCGTCGGTCAGGTAGATGGCGGCGCCGTTGCAATGGAAAGCCGGCGCTTCGGACGAGCGGTGGCCTTCCGCCGAATTGCGTTTGGTGACCGCCACACCGCGCGCCTTCAGGCGCTCGATGATCGCTGTCGCCACGGCAGTGTGGCCGCCCGGCTCGAAGCTATAGCCGATGTATTCAGGCACCGGCTGCGGCGCTTCAGCGAGCGGCTGCGGCGCCGTGGCGCCTTCACCGTATTCGTAGAAGCCGCGGCCGGATTTGCGGCCCAGGAAGCCGGCATTCACCATTTCCTGCTGCAGCACGGAAGGCGTGAAGCGCGGATCGTTGTAGTAGGCGCGGAACACCGATTCGGTGACGGAGTAGTTCACGTCGTGGCCGATCAGGTCCATCAATTCAAATGGCCCCATGCGGAAGCCGCCGCCTTCGCGCAGCACGGCGTCGATGGTGGCGGCATCCGCGGCCTGTTCGTTGAGCAGGCGCCAGCCTTCCGCGTAGTAGGGACGCGCCACGCGGTTGACGATGAAGCCCGGCGTGGATTTGGCGTGCACCGGGTGCTTGCCCCAGGCGATGGCGGTGTCGTACACGGTGTCAGCCACCTCGCGGCCGGTCGCCAGGCCGCTGATCACTTCCACCAGCGCCATCAAGGGAACCGGGTTAAAGAAGTGCATGCCCACCAGGCGCCGCGGCAGGCGCAGCTTGGCGGCGATGGCGGTGACGGAAATCGAGGAGGTGTTGGTGGCGAGGATGGCGTCGTCGGCGACGATGGCTTCCAGATCGGCGAACAGGCTGCGCTTGACGTCCAGGTTTTCGACGATCGCTTCGACCGCCAGCGTCGCGTCGGCCACGTCGGACAGGCTGGCGACGGCGTGCAGGCGGGCGCGCGCGGCATCGGCATCGGCGGCGGACATCTTGCCCTTTTCAACCAGCTTGCCGTACACCTTGCCGATATCGGCGATCGCCTTGTCCACCGCTTCCGCGCGGGTGTCGAACAGCTTCACGGTATAGCCGGAAGCCGCCGCGACCTGCGCGATGCCTGAGCCCATCGCTCCGCTGCCGATGACGGCAACGACACTGCCTAGCGCCAGAGCCGCCATGCTTATTCCCCTTTGAAGTTTGGAGCGCGCTTGTTGATGAAGGCATCCACGCCTTCGCGGTAGTCGTGGCTGTAACCAAGCTCGCGCATCATTTCGCCTTCCAGTTTCAGCTGCTCTGGCAAGGTGTTGTCGTAGCTGGCGCGCAGCGCGTGCTTGGTGAAGGCCAGGCCCTTGGTCGGGGCGGTGGCGAAATGCTTTGCCATGGCCATGGCTTCATTCATCAGTTCTTCGTCCGGAACCGCTTTCCAGATCAGGCCCCATTGTTCGGCGCGTTCGGCCGACAGCTTTTCGCCCAGCATGGCCAGGCCGCTGGCGCGCGCATGGCCGATCAGGCGCGGCAGGTGCCAGGTGCCGCCGGTGTCCGGGATCAGGCCCAGTTTGCAGAAGGCTTCGATGAAGCTGGCGGATTTGGCAGCCAGCACGATGTCGCAGGCCAGGGCCAGGTTGGCACCGGCGCCGGCGGCCACGCCGTTCACGGCGCAGATGACCGGCAGCGGCAGTTCGCGCAGCGCCAGCACCAGCGGGGCGTAGAATTTTTCGACGGATTCGCCGAGGTCGACGGCGTCGCCGCCCGGGGCGACGGCGCGGTCGCCCAGGTCCTGGCCGGCGCAGAAGCCGCGGCCGGCACCGGTCAATACCAGTACGCGCACGGATTTGTCGGCGCGCAGCTGGGACAAGGCTTCGCGTACTTCCAGGTGCATGGCCTGGGTGAAGCTGTTCAACTTGTCGGGACGGTTCAGGGTCAGGGTGGCGACGCCTTCCGCGATTTCAAATTTGATGCTTTCGTAGCTCAATTCTTGTCTCCTTTTAGAACCGGTACAGCGGTGTCAGACCCACAGGGTCGGACACCGATACGCGGCGGTCGCAGGCCAAGTGTCTGACCCTGCGGGTCTGACACTGACGTGCCGGTTTTATTCAGCCTGGTCGAAATCGACGATCACTTTATCCGTGACCGGGAACGCCTGGCAGCTCAATACGAAGCCGCGCGCGATCTCGTAATCTTCCAGCGCATAGTTGACATCCATGTCCACCTTGCCTTCCACCATCTTGCAGCGGCAGGTGGAGCATACGCCGCCTTTGCAGGAGTAGCGCATATCCAGCCCCGCGCGCAAACCCGCATCGAGAATCGACTCCTTGTCCTTCTCCATGGTGAACGAGGCCGCATTGCCGTCCATGATGACCGTCACTTCGGTCAGGTGAGGCGCCGCGTCGGCCTGTACGCGCGGCTTGTGCTGGTGCTTCGGAATGCTGGCCGCGAACAATTCAACCTTGATGTTCGGCTTCGGCATGCCCGCCTCCTGCAGCGCAGCCGAAACGCCCAGCATCATGTCTTCCGGGCCGCAGATGAAGGCCGTATCGTAATCCTCGATATCGATCCAGTGCTGCAGGAACTGCTCGGTCTTTTCCTTGGTGATGCGGCCGTTGAACAGTTCAATGTCCTGCTGCTCGCGCGACATCACGTAGACGATGTTCAGGCGCTCCAGGTAGGCATCCTTCAGCTCCATCAGTTCCGTCTTGAAGATCACCGACGACGAAGCGCGATTGCCGTAGAACAGCGTGAAGCGGCTGGCCGGCTCCGTCAGCAGCGTGGTCTTGATGATCGACAGGATGGGTGTGATGCCGCTGCCGGCCGCGAAAGCCAGGTAGTTCCTGCGCTGCGCAGCGTCCAGCGGCACGTTGAAGTGGCCCATCGGCGGCATCACTTCGATCGTCGCGCCGGGCTTCAGGGAATCATTGGCCCAGGTCGAGAACATGCCGCCTGGCGTGCGCTTGATCGCCACGCGCAACGCGCCGTCCTGCACGGCGGAGCAGATCGAGTAGGAGCGGCGTACGTCTTCATTGTCGATGCTGGTGCGCAGCGTCAGGTGCTGGCCTTGCTGGTATTTGAAGCTGTCCTGCAGTTCGGCAGGCACGCTGAAGGTGACAGCGATGCAGTCGCGGGTCTCCTGCTGCACCTTGGCGACGGACAGTGGAAAGAATTTGCTCATATTGTCAGTGGCACTTGAAGTAGTCAAAGGGCTCGCGGCAATCCCGGCACTTGTACAGGGCCTTGCAGGGCGTGGAGCCGAACTGGCTGGTGATTTCGGTGTGGCTGGAGCCGCAGTGCGGGCAAACAACGTTGGGCGCGGGCACTGCGCCGCGCGCCACGCCAGCGCGCAACGGATCGAGCGGCGCGGCCGCTGCGCGCGGCGTGCGCAAGCCGCTGATGTCGATCACCTTCTGCGCCGGCGGCGCGATGCCGTAGCCTTTCAGCTTGGCCTTGCCGGAATCGCTCATCCAGTCGGTCGTCCAGGCGGGCGACAGGCGGGTGATGATGTCGACCTGGCCGATGCCCGCGTCCTTCAGGGCGCCTTGCACGGCGTCGGAAATCACCTGCATGGCCGGGCAGCCGGAATAGGTCGGCGTAATGGTCACCGCGCACGACGATGGGCCGGTGACCTGCACATCGCGCACGATGCCAAGATCCACCACCGAGATCACCGGGATCTCGGGGTCCGACACCTGCTCCAGCAGGGACCATACGCGCGCCGCGTCCATTACCACTCCGAACCAGGATAAGCGCGCTGCAGGAACTGCATCTCGGCCAGCAGGTAGCCCAGGTGCTCGGAATGGCGCCCTTGCTTGCCGCCCTTCTGCATCCACGCATCGGCCGGAGGCATGGTCAGCGTCGCCTCGCCGAGAATATCCGACACATGCGACAACCACTGCTCGCGCAGCATGGCAGCCGGCGGCGCCACCCCTTCTGCTGCCATGGCCTCGTCCACCGCGTCGTAATTGAACACTTCGCCGGTGTACATCCACAGCTCGTCCACCGCGGTCTGGGTGAACTGGCGGGAGACATCGGTGCCGTCGCCCAGGCGCACGATCAGGTCGCCGCTGCGGCGCAAGTGGTAGGTCACCTCCTTCAAGGACTTCTCGGCAATCTCCGCAATGCGCGGGTCGCTGCATTGGGTCAGCGCGCCGATCAGGAAGTAATGCCAGGTGTCGAAGAAGAACTGGCGCACCAGCGTGTGCGCATAGTTCCCGTTCGGCTGCTCCACCAGCAGCACGTTTTTGTAATCATGCGCATCGCGCAGGAAAGCCAGCTTGTCCTCGTCGCGTCCCGCGCCTTCCAGTTCGGCGGCGTAGGTGTACCACATGCGGGTCTGGCCCAGCAGGTCCAGCGACACATTGGACAGCGCCATATCCTCTTCCAGCGCCGGGCCTTTGCCGCACAATTCGCACAGGCGCTGGCTCAGCACCATGGCGTTATCGCCCAGGCGCAGCAGGTAATTGACCTTGTTATCCATGGCGGCGGCCTTACAGGTTCTTCACTTCTTCCGGCATCGGGAAGAAGGTCGGGTGGCGGTACACCTTGCTGTTGGAAGGCTCGAACAGCGGGCCCTTGTCGGCCGGTGCGCTGGCGACGATGTCCGATGCGCGCACCACCCAGATGCTGACGCCTTCATTGCGGCGCGTGTAGACGTCGCGCGCATTATTGACCGCCATCTCCGCATCCGGCGCATGCAGGCTGCCCACATGCTTGTGCGCCAGCCCGTGCTGGCTGCGGATGAACACTTCCCACAAAGGCCATTCTTTGCTCATCTTGTCTCCTCTCAGGCCGCAGCCTGCTTGTGTTTGTCGGCATAGGCCACCAGCGCATCGCGGAACCAGGCCCCGTCTTCGTAGGCCTTGACGCGGGTGCGCAGGCGCTCGCGGTTGCATGGGCCGTTGCCCTTCAAAACGTTATGGAATTCGTCCCAGTCGATTTCGCCGAAGTCGTAGGAGCCGCGCTCCTCGTTCCACTTCAGGTCCGGGTCGGGAATGGTCAGGCCCAGGAATTCAGCCTGCGGCACGGTCTGGTCGACCATGCGCTGGCGCAGTTCGTCGTTCGAGAACAGCTTGATGCGCCAGGCGCTCGATTGCGCGCTGTTGACGGAAGCGGCGTCGGAAGGGCCGAACATCATCAGCGACGGCCACCACCAGCGGTTCAAGGCATCCTGCGCCATCGCCTTCTGCTCTGGCGTGCCCTTGGCCAGCGACATCATGATGTCGTAGCCCTGGCGCGCGTGGAAGGACTCCTCCTTGCAGACGCGGATCATGGCGCGCGAATACGGGCCGTAGGAGCAGCGGCACAGCGGGATCTGGTTGATGATGGCCGAACCGTCCACCAGCCAGCCGACGGCGCCCATATCGGCCCAGTTCAGGGTCGGGTAATTGAAGATCGACGAATATTTGGCTTTGCCGCTGTGCAGGGCCGCCAGCAATTCGTCGCGCGACACGCCCAGGGTTTCGGCGGCGCTGTACAGATACAGGCCGTGGCCCGCTTCATCCTGGATCTTGGCCAGCAGGATGGATTTGCGCTTCAAGGTCGGCGCCCGGGTCACCCAGTTCCCCTCAGGCAACTGCCCGACGATTTCGGAGTGGGCATGCTGGGAAATCTGGCGGATCAGGGTCTTGCGATAGGCCTCCGGCATCCAGTCCTTCGGCTCGATCTTGATGCCGGCGTCGATGCGCGCCTGGAACTCGCGCTCCTGCGCGTCCATATCTTCTGCGGTCTGGACCTTCTTCAGGCCGGTTTCCACCATTTGTGCGTACATAAAGAGGGCCTCCTTGTTCGGGATAGCTTCATAATACGATACAAAAACGCCTTTGCAAACGAATTTTGTGTGTCATTTAAAAAATCTGTATCCAGATCAATGACAGTGTATAAAATCGGTCTATGCAAAAAAACGAGAAAATCAATGCCTGGATCGAAGAATTCCTGGCCAGCGACCCGCCGCGCTCGAAATCGCTGGTCATGACCATCTTCGGCGACGCCATCGTGCCGCACGGCGGCATGGTCTGGACGGGCAGCCTGATCGAACTGCTGGCGCCCTTCGGCGTCAATGACCGCCTGCTGCGCACCTCCGTCTTCCGGCTGGCGCAGGAAGGCTGGCTGGGCGCCCAGCGCGACGGCCGCCGCAGCAGCTACGCCATCACCCCGGACGCCATGCGCCGCTTCAGCCGCGCCTTCCGCCGCATTTACGCGCCCCTGCACGTGCACTGGAATGGCCAGTGGACCCTGGTGCTGGCCGCCGACGGCCTGGAAGCGCCCGCGCGCAGCCAGCTGCGCAAGGAACTGCTGTGGGAAGGCTATAGCGTGATCGCGCCCGGCATCGCAGGCCATCCGGCCGGGGACATGGAAGCGCTGGAAGACGTGCTGGCGCGCCTCGGGCTGCTGCAAAAGGTCTATGTGGTGCATGCCAGCGAAGTGCCCGGCCTGCGCGCCCGCCCGCTGGGCGAGATGGTGGCCGAAGGCTGGGACCTCAGCGAAGTCGCGGCCGGCTATGAAAAGTTCGTGGCCCGCTTCGGCGCGCTGCCCGCCCTGCTGGACGACGCGGCCGCAATCGAACCCGAACAAGCCTTCGTACTGCGCACCTTGCTGATCCACGCCTACCGCCGGGTGCAGTTGCACGACCCGCAGCTGCCGACCGAGCTGCTGCCGGACTCCTGGCCCGGCGCCCGCGCCTACGCACTGGCCAGCCAGCTTTACCGCATCCTGACCGCCCCCGCCGAGCGGCACATCCTCAGCGCGCTGCAGCGCGAAGACCCCCGCGCCCCGCAGCCCGAACCCAGCTTCCACCACCGCTTCGGCGGCCTGCGCTAGAGGCCACGGACGCGGCTGTAGCGCCTGGTGTATCATGGCGGGCTTCGCGCGCAGGCGCTTCACTTCCGACAGGACCCACCATGTCTATCAAGATCAGCAGCCAGTTTGATGCTGGCGCCATTGATGTGGTCAGCGTTACTTCCGCTGGCGATATCGACGTCAATATCCGCAAGGATTCCCATGCGGACATCGTCCAGTGGTTCTATTTCCGCGTGCAAGGTGCGCAGGCCGTGCCGCTGTCCATCCGTTTCCTGAACGCTGGCAAGGCTGCGTATGCCGAGGGCTGGAAGGGCTATAACGCCGTTGCGTCGTACGACCGCGATACCTGGTTCCGCGTCCCGACCAGCTTCGACGGCGAAGTGATGACCATCGAGCACGCGCCGGAACACGATTCCGTCTACTACGCTTACTTCGAGCCGTATTCGTGGGAGCGCCACCTGTCCCTGCTCGATTCGGCCCAGCTGCACCCGCTGACCGAACTGGTGGACCTGGGCAGTTCCGTGGAAGGCCGCGACATGAACCTGCTGATCGTCGGCGATCAGCAGGCCGAGAAGAAGGTCTGGGTCATCGCGCGCCAGCACCCTGGCGAAACCATGGCGGAATGGTTCGTGGAAGGCATGGTCGAAGCCCTGCTCGACGCCGCCAATCCGTACGCCCGCCAGTGCCTGCAGGACGCCTGCTTCTACATCGTGCCGAACATGAACCCGGACGGCTCCGTGCGCGGCAACCTGCGCACCAACGCCGCCGGCGCCAACCTGAACCGCGAGTGGAACGAGCCGACCATGGCGCGCTCGCCGGAAGTCTTCCTGGTGAAAGAGAAGATGAAGGAAATCGGCTGCGACCTGTTCCTGGACGTGCACGGCGACGAAGGCCTGCCCTACGTCTTCGTGGCCGGCAGCGACGCCCTGCCGAACTTCAGCAAGGAGCAGAAGGCCGCGCAGGACAAGTTCATCGCCGACTTCAAGCTGGCGTCGCCCGACTTCCAGTCCGAGCACGGCTATCCCGACTCCCCATACACCCCGGAAGTGCTGACCATGGGTTCGCCGCACATCACCCATTTGTTCGGCTGCCTGTCGCTGACCCTGGAACTGCCGTTCAAGGACAACGCCAACGATCCGGACGAGCTGGTCGGCTGGAACGGCGCCCGTTCCGCCAAACTGGGCGCGGACGTCCTGCAAGCGGTCCTGCGCACCCTGCGCGGTATTTAATTCCTGCTAGCGCAGCAGCGCCTGGAATGCCTTCGGCATCCACGGGCGCGCTGCCAGCATGATGGTCACGGCGCGGCGCTGCTCCCACGGCAGCCGCGCATCATCCTGGTGCTGCAGCGAGAATTCGTCCGCCACCTGCTTCAAACGATCCAGCAAGGCGCGCGTCGATTGCTGCGACAGCATCACACTCACCAGCCGCTGTACCTCAAACTGGCCGTCGAAGCGGCTGTCGAAATAATCCTCGTAGGCCTCGTTGCGGAAGAACGTCTGGATCGGGCCGTTCGGCAGCCAGTTGAAGGTGCGCGACACCAGCAGCTTGACCTTGTTATTCGGCTTCAGCATCAGGAAACCGATCTTGTCCAGCCGTAGCAGGCAGGCCGTGGCTTCGGCGGCGCTGATCTTGTAGATGGCCAGCCCTTCCGCCACCGGCACCTGGTTCAGCGCCAGCACGGCCACCACCAGCAGCTTGGTGTCGCTGATGATTTCCTTTTCCTGGGCGTAGGTGAGCTGGGAGATCAGCTGCGGCGTGTCGGCGGCCGATTGCGCCAGTTCGGCGAAATCCATGTCCAGCACAGCCAGCACCTGCTCCAGCCGCTCCAGCGTGAAGTTACGCGAGGCGAACATGCGCTTGATACTGGGTTCGGACAGGCCGATTTTCTGCCCCAGCGCGGCGTAAGTGATGCCGCGCGCCTTGAGCTGGCGTTTCAGCGCTTCCACCAGGCGGCTTACGTTGGACATGCATGTCTCTCCGACAAAAGGTATCGGAATATGATACCACGCGCCCACATCGGCGCTACGGTTCCGGCATTGATTGCTCCGCTTGCGCTGGCGGGCAAAGATTGCGACTCCCCTAACTTGTGGAGCAACGAAAATGAAGCGCACCCTGATTGCAACCCTCCTTGCCTTTGCCTGTGCCACCGGCCAGGCGGCGGATGGTTCGCAAGCCTTGAGCAAGGGCGTGAGCGACCTGTCCGCCGTGGTGGTGGTGGGTTCCGTACTGACCGTATCGGCCGCCAGCTGGCTGGTCGTGGAATCGGTGGAAGCGGTCGGCGACGGCGTCGTGGTCGTCGTGAAAGCCGTCGGCGATGGCAGCAAGGCCACCATCCAGCTAAGCGGCAAGGCGCTGGAAGGCGTCTCGGTCGTTGCCGGCACCTCGATCAAGGTGGTGGCCATGTCGGCCGGCCATGCGCTGGTCGCTTCCGGCAAGGTGATCGCCTTCCTGCCGAATGAGTTGGGCAAAGCCCTCCTGCACCATAGCAGCGTGAACTAAGCCATGAAGCATCTTCTCCCTACCCTCCTGCTGGCCGCTGCTACTGCCGGCAGCGCCCACGCGGGCCAGAATTGCGAACACAAACCCATGTCGGTGGAAGACGTCGAGCGTTCGCTGAGCCTGGCCCAGCGCAGCATGCAGGTGCTGGACGACAGCGGCGCGCAAGTGGCGATCATCGCACGCGCCGGACAGGACCTGTCGCAGTACGGTTTGCGCTACTCCCATGTCGGCCTGGCGTGGCGCGACAACCCGGCGGGCCGCTGGGTGGTGGTGCAGCTGCTGAACGACTGCGGCACCGCCAATTCGGCGCTGTATAACGACGGCCTCGGTAACTTCTTCCTGAGCGGCGTGTTCCGCTACCAGGCGCAGTTGATCCTGCCGTCGCCGGAAGTGCAGCAGCGCCTGGTGCAAGTGCTGGCATCGCGCACCCCGGTGCGCATGCACGAGCCGCACTACAGCATGCTGTCCTATGCCTGGTCGACGCGCTACCAGAACTCCAACCAGTGGGCGCTGGAGACGCTGGCCGCCGCCAGCGCGCCGGCCGGCCGGGTGGAAACCCGCGCCGAAGCGCAGAAATGGCTGAACGGTGCCGGCTACCGGCCCGCCGGGATCGACGTCGGCCTGGGTTCGCGCGTCGGTGTCCGCCTGTTCCGCGCCAATGTGGCGTTCGACGACCACCCGACCTCGCTGCGCATCCGCGGCCATTTCGAGACCGTCACGGTGGATGGCATCGAACAATTCGTGCGCAGCTACGATAGCGGCGCGCGCGTGATCGAACTCTGATCACTTGCCGTTGAGCTTGCGCACGCGGGTCACATGCCGGCGTCGCAAGCGCTCCATTTCCCGCGCCTGCGGGTAGCCCGGCTGGCCCGGCTCACGCAGGTGCGGCGGAATGGCGGGTGCGGCCTCCGCTGCGACATACAGGGAGGGCAGGCGCTCGATTTGTCGTTTGCTGGCCATGCTTCATGTTAGGTGCGCTCAAGCGAACTTGCCAATTCCGGGCCGCCGCCAGGACCTTGCC
This sequence comes from Pseudoduganella violaceinigra DSM 15887, assembly GCF_000425385.1. Lineage (GTDB taxonomy): Bacteria > Pseudomonadota > Gammaproteobacteria > Burkholderiales > Burkholderiaceae_D > Rugamonas > Rugamonas violaceinigra. Next base: position 23,724 of record NZ_AUDI01000015.1, read on the forward strand.
GCCATCTGCATCGATCGTGCAGCCTTCTTTGCGTCAACCCGGCGCTAATTTTTCGCGCCCTGGCTTGCGCCATGCTCGCCGTCGCGTCAGCCCTGGCGCTGTGCCAGCGGCCTTGTTTGGCCCGCGGCACGGTGTGCGCCGCGAATGATCTCGTACACCTTGCGCGCATCGGCAATCGTGTCGAAGCGCGGAACGGTTTCATCGCCCGGCCAGGCGGCCAGGCCGCTGAACATATTGCCGGCCTGCGATACGCCGAACGAGATCGTTCCTTCACCGTTGCCACTCTCTGTCAGCGAAAATTCGCCCAGGTCGAGCAATTCCAGGCTTTTCAACTGGCGTCGGAAAATGCCGGAGCGGATGAGGATGCGTGCATTGGTCACCAGGTAATCGGTCCTGGCGCGCTGCCAGGATTCGAGGAAGAAGCGCCCGACAATCATGTGGATGCCCATCAGCATGAAGGGAATCCCCCACAGGCGGAACATCCATGGCGCATCGGCGTTGATGACGGAATACTCCCAGAATGCGGTGAAGCCGCCCCACAGCAGGCTGAATGGAATCATCAGTACATCGGCCCCGCGCAGCATCAGGCCCTGGCGCGGAGTGCCATGCCACAATACATGCTCATTAACCAATAGATTTTCCATTCCGCCATCATACCCGGTGGAAGCGGTTTTAATTCTGGCAGATTGTCACTTCCACGAGAACAGCAAGGCATGCCACCAGCTGCGGCGCCGGCGCGCCACGGAACGGATCCCCGGCACCGCGGCGAAATCGGTCAGCAGCGCCACCACGCGGCCCACGCTGTCATAGCCGAAATAGGAAGGGCAGCGCTTTGCGCCCGGGCTTGCCGGAAAACAGACGCTGCTGCCTGCGCTGGCAAAGCAGGCGCTTCCCGACACCACCTGGAAACCAAAGATTTCTTCGGTATTCAGCGTGCGCGCATCCTGGTCGGCGGTCAGGGCGGGATACCAGTGCGCGACCGCCGCCTCCTCCAGCAGCACGCGCGCATAGGCAAGGCGCTCCTCGCCATGGTCGAAGCGCGCCATGGCCAGTGTGACGGGGTAGTCGCCGTTCGGCACGTACTGCGTGAATGGCTCCGGGGCGGGATCGGCCTGCGCATCGCCGGCGGCGATGCGGCCCGAGCCGACCACCAGCCGGCCGGCTTCGGCCAGCGAGAATTGCACGGATGTCGCTTCAAACGTAAGGCGCTCCGCGGCGAAGGCGGAGCGCAATCCTTCCGGGTTGGGCGCATAACTCATACGCCCATCATATTACTTTTGCAGGCGCGCCAGCAATTCCTTGCCCACCAGGACCGCCGACGCCGGATTCTGGCCGGTGACCAGTTCGCGGTCGACCACCATATTGCCCTGACAGTTGGCGGCCTTGCTAAATTTCAGGCCGGCCTTGGCCAGTGCCGTCTCCGGATAGAACTTCATTTCACCGCCGCCCAGCTGGCCCTTGGACGCTTCCTCTTCATCGTTGCTGAAGACGGTCACCTTGTAGCCGGAGTAGATCCAGTTCGGCGGCGCCGCTGCGGCGCCCTGCGCCAGCTTCAGGGTGAAGCCCTTGGCGTCGGGCATGGCCGACAGCAGCGCGATCGGGCCATGGCACACCAGCGCCGTCGTTTTGCCGGCCTGGTGGAAGGAGCTCAGCACCTGGCCCAAGGCTGGGCTCAGCAGCAAGTCCTGCATCGGTGCGTGGCCGCCCGGAACGTAGACCGCATCGTAGCGGCCGTAGCCCTGCTGCTCCACGCGCGCCAGGCTGACGACCGGAGAGCTGACGCTGTCGGTCAGGCGCAGCTGCTCCAGCAATGCCTGATGCGCCGCCAGCGCAGCCTGGTCGCCGCCGAAGAACATCGGGTTGACCGAGCCCTGGTCCAGGGTCGGCGCCTTGCCATTCGGGGTGGCGAAAGTGACGCTGTGGCCAGCGTCCAGCAGCATCTTCACCGGCTGCATCAGCTCGTTCAGATAAAAGCCGGTCTGGAAGGTTTTGCCGGCCTTCAGGTCCAGCGTGGCGCTGTCGGACAGCACCACCAGCACATGGCCCGCGTGGGCGTTCATGGCGGCGGTGGTGAGCGCGATTGCGGCGAGTTTCTTGAACATGGTTTGCTCCTTGGATTGGGATAGCGCTACTTTATTCAAACCTTTAACGGCGATAAACTACCTCCCAACCAAACCATCTTTCCCTTAAAGGCAATAATGAGCCGGAAATACGATCACCTCAGCGATGTCGAGACCTTCGTCACCGTGGTCGAGCGCGGCTCGCTGACGGCGGCCGCAGTGGCGCTGTCCACCACGCCGTCGGTCATCAGCCGCGCGCTGGCCCGCCTTGAAGCGCGGCTGGGCACCCAGCTGCTGCGCCGGACCACGCGCAGCCTGGGCTTGACCGACGCCGGTCGGCTCTACCTTGAGCAAACGCGCGCCGCACTGGCGCTGATCGACGATGCCGAACGCGCCGTGCAGGCCGAAGGCGGCGACGTTACAGGCCGCATCCGCATCAGCGCGCCCACCACCTACGGCCATTACCGCCTGCCCGCACTGCTGCAGCGCTTTGCCGAGCGCTATCCCGCCGTGCGGGTCGACCTGAATATCAGCAACCGCAACGTCGACCTGGCGGCAGAGAACTTCGATTTCGCCATTCGCCAGGGTGTGCTGAAGGACAGCGGCATGATCGCCCGCAAGCTGGAGGACGCCAGGCTGGTCCTGGTGTGCGCGCCCGCCTATGCCCGCCGCAAGGGACTGCCGCGCAATCTGGAAGAACTGGCGCGGCACGACTGCCTGACCTTCCTGCTGCCCAGCACAGGGCGCGCCTTCCCATGGCAGCTGATGCAGGATGGCGAAGAACTGGACTGGCCGCCGGAATCGGCGCTGCAGGTGACGGATGACGCCTTGGGCACGGTATCGCTGGCGGAGGCGGGCCTGGGCATTTGCCAGACCTTCCGCTTTATCGTGCAGGACCGCATCGACCGCGGCGTACTGCTGGAAGTGCTGCCCGAACTGCAGGGCCGTGCGCGGCCTTTCTCGCTGATCTATACGCCGCAGCGCCGCATGACGGCCGCTGCGCGCGCCTTGCTGGCCTCCTTTCTCGGGCAGGCATAGCGCGGCAGGTACAATAATATAGAACTCGCTGTGCGATCGGCCGTTGCGAAAGATTTACGCCGCAGGCTTTAGGTTGCGCAAGGACGGGACCAAACTTTTTGTCGGAAGAATGTGAATGAATGCCAGATCTCCACTGCTTCGCTTGTTTATTATCATGCTGGCCTTCCTGCAATCGGGCTGCATGACCAGTGCGCTCTATAACAAGTGGACTTACACGCACGAGCAAGTCAGCGGATTTTACATTTCGGCGGACGACAAGACCCTGGCCATCATCGGTGAAAAGCACCACTACATTTTCCCTCTTTCACCTAGCTTCAAATACATACTTACATCCGGCAAGCGTCCCAGCATCAAGCCTCAGTTCAGTGAGTTCCACTTGCTTGCCGATGGTGGCGTTGCGGGTTCATATACGTTGAGCATCAACAGTACTGATCTCAACGAGGCAGAGCAAACCGCCCTGAAGAACGTTGGATTTGTCGAGGGTAAGAACGATCTGGTATTGAAAGGCAGGCTCGAAGGGCAGTACTACACGGCAAAAGGACTGGATAACGCTAGTGCATTCAGCCATCCCTATTCCATTACGCTTGTCGAAGATTCCTCCATGCCTGCACCGGTGAAAGTGGCGCTGACCCCTATTACGGTCGCTGCGGATGGAGTGCTGTGGATCGGCGGGGCGGTATTGCTTGGGCTATTCTGTGCAGGCCACACTGCAACGACAGGGGGAAAATGCTTCCCAGGTGGTCTCTAAACAGGGACTCAAGGGGCCTCGCGAACGCCGCAGCGCCGGATGACGGCTGCGGCTTGCCCCCCCTGCCTACTTGCCGCCGCGGCCAGCCTTGATCAGGTAGTTCTGGATGGTGGATTCGGCAATCGAAGCCCACTGGTTCTGGTCGCTGCGGAAGCGCTTCCACGGTTCGTAGATCTTGGCGAACTTGGCGTTCTTGGACGCCTCTTCGTTCATCTGCTCCACCGAGGCCTTGTAAGCCGCGTCCATGATGTCCTGCGAATAGTTACGCAGCTTGACGCCGTTCTTCAGCAGGCGCCCCAGCGCGGTCGGGTTCTTGAAGTCGTACTCGGCCTGCATGGTCACATGGGCTTCGAATGAAGCGCATTCCAGGGCAGCCTGATACTCCTTCGGCAGCTTTTCCCATTCCTTGATATTCACATACAGGGAGAACGACGCCCCCGCTTCCCACCAGCCAGGATAGTAGTAATACGGGGCGATCTTGTAGAAGCCCAGCTTCTCGTCGTCATAGGGACCGACCCATTCCGCCGCGTCGATGGTCCCTTTTTCCAGCGCCGGATAGATGTCGCCGCCGGCCAGCTGCTGCGGCACCGCGCCCAGGCGCTCCATCACCTTGCCGGCCAGGCCGGCGATACGCATCTTGGTGCCCTTCAGGTCGGCCACGCTCTTCACTTCCTTGCGGAACCAGCCGCCCATCTGGGTGCCCGAGTTACCGGCGATGAAGTTGATGACGCCGTAATCCTTGAAGAAGGCGCGCAGCAGTTCCTTGCCGCCGCCCTGGTCGTACCAGGCGGTCTGCTGGCGCGACGTCAGGCCGAACGGCACCGCGCAGTCGAAGGAGAACGTCGCGTCCTTGCCGTAGTAGTAGTACGAAGCGCTATGGCCGCATTCCACGGTACCCGACTGCACCGCATCCAGCACGCCCAGTCCCGGTACCACTTCGCCGGCCGCGAAGACGCGGATATTGAATTTGCCGCCGGTCAGCTGCGAGACGCGTTTGGTGAACGTGTCGGCAGCGCCGTAGATGGTGTCGAGGGATTTGGGGAAACTGGATGCCAGGCGCCAGGTAATGGCGGGGGCTTCGGCGGCGATGGCCGGTGCGGCGATAACGCCAGCGCCAGCGCCAGCACCCGCAGCCGCCTTCTTGATAAAGGAACGACGTTCCATACGTACTGTCTCCTTAAGGGGTTTTGTCTGGAAACAGTGTATGGAAATATTTAGTTTCCGGCAACTACCATCTTCTCAATCAGGATCGAGCCGGTTTGCTTGGTGCCGCGCACCAGGGTGTCGGTGCCGATGCCGACGATGTCCTGGAACATTTCCTTCATATTGCCGGCGATTGTGATCTCTTCCACCGGGTACTGGATCACGCCGTTCTCGACCCAGTAGCCGGAAGCGCCGCGGCTGTAGTCGCCGGTGACATAGTTGGTGCCCTGGCCCATCAGTTCGGTGACCAGCAGGCCGGTGCCCATCTTGCGCAGCATGCCGGCGAAGTCGTCGGCCTTTTTCGTCAGCGAGGACGAGATGGTCAGGTTGTGCGAGCCGCCCGCATTGCCGGTGGTTTTCATGCCCAGCTTGCGCGCCGAGTAGGTCGACAGGAAGTAGCCTTGCAGCACGCCGTCTTTCACCACGTCGCGCTTGTGGGTGCGCACGCCTTCCTCATCGAACGGCGCCGAACCGATGCCCCCCACCACATGCGGGTCTTCCTTGACCTGGATGTGGGACGGGAAGACGTCCTTGCCCAGCGAATCGACCAGGAAGGAGGACTTGCGGTACAGCGCGCCGCCGGAAGTGGCCTGGACGAAGGCGCCCAGCAGGCCCGCGGCCAGCGGCGCCTCGAACAGCACCGGGCAGGTGCGGGTGGCCAGCTTGCGCGCGTTCAGGCGGGCCAGCGAACGTTCGGCGGCATAGCGGCCGACCGCTTCGGCGCTGGCCATCTTTTGGGGATCGCGCACCGAGGTGTACCAGTCGTCGCGCTGCATCTTTGCGCCCTTGCCGGCGATCGGGGTCACCGACAGGGTGTGGCGCGAGTACGGGTAGCCGCCGATGAAGCCGCGCGAGTTGGCCGAGACGAAGTGCGACTGCTGCACGTGCACGCCGGCGCCTTCGCTATTGGTCACGCGTGGATCGACCGCGAAGGCGGCCGCCTCGGCGCGCTGCGCCAGGGCCACCGCTTCTTCGGTGGAAATCATCCACGGATAGAACAGTTTCAGGTCCTGCGGATCCTTTTCCAGCAGCTCTTCTTCCGCCAGGCCGGCGCAATCGTCTTCCGCCGTGAAGCGGGCGATATTGTAGGCCGCCTCCACCGTCGCCTTCAGCGAGGCGGGGGAGAAATCGGAGGTACTGGCATTGCCGCGCTTCTGGCCGATAAAGACCGTGACGCCGATGCCCTTGTCGCGGTTTTGCTCGATCGTTTCGATCTTGCTCTTGCGGACCGAGACCGAAAGTCCGCTGCCTTCGCTGATCTCGACGGCGGCATCGCTACCGCCCTGCTCGCGCGCATACTTCAAAACATCGCGTGCCAGCTGTTTCAACTGGTCCTGGGAATAGGAGAAGGCGGATTCGCTCATGGGGTCTTTTGGGGGGCTTGGCATTAAAACAGTTATCATAGCAGCCGTTTACTGTTTTTACAGGTAGGGTGTGACAGCCCCTGCCCCTCATATCATGCCTAATCCAAACCGTGGCTCCTGTGGCTTTCAGTCCAGCGAGTTCGAACAAGAATACGAACGCCCATCCAAAACCGAGATGAAACGCCATTCCGATGCCCTGCAGGCGCTGGGCAAGGAACTGGTCGAAGCGCCGCGCGACCGCGTCAAGCGCGTGCCGATGCCGGAAGATGTGCGCGATGTCATTCTGGAATGCCAAAATATCAACAACCATGAAGGCCGCCGCCGCCAGATGCAATTCATCGGCAAGAAGATGCGCACCCTGTCCGAAGAGGAAGTGGCGATCATCAAGCGCACCATCGAGGGCTGGAAAGGCGCCTCCAAGGCCGATACCGCCGCCCTGCATGCGCTGGAACGCCGCCGCGACAAGCTGCTGGTCGACGACAAGGCCCTGACCGTCCTGCTGGAAGAAGCGCCGCACCTGGATGTGCAGCACCTGCGCACCCTGATCCGCAATGCCCGCAAGGAGCAGGCCGAGAACAAGCCGCCCAAGGCCTACCGCGAAATCTTCCAGATCCTGAAGGACCTGAGCAAGGCAGCGGCCAAGGCGCCGTCGCCGGGCGAAGAAGTGGACGTCGACGCGCCGGAAGGCGAGGACGATGAGTGACGAACTGCTCGTCGTCGGCCTGGTATCGGTCTCCGACCGCGCCAGCGGCGGCGTGTACCAGGACCAGGGCATCCCGGCGCTGGAAGCATGGCTGCGCAGCGCCCTGTCGTCCCCGGTGCGTTTTGAAACGCGCCTGATCCCCGACGAGCGCACGCAGATCGAAGCCACGCTGGTCGACCTGGTCGACCAGGTGCGCTGCCACCTGGTGCTGACCACCGGCGGCACCGGTCCGGCGCGCCGCGACGTGACGCCGGAAGCCACGCTGGCCGTCGCCACCAAGGAAATGCCGGGCTTCGGCGAGCAAATGCGCCAGGTCAGCCTGGCCTTCGTGCCGACCGCCATCCTGTCGCGCCAGGTCGCCGTGATCCGCGAGAGCGCCGACCACGCCGCCCTGATCATCAACCTGCCCGGCCAGCCGAAAGCCATCAAGGAAACCCTGGAAGGCTTGAGGGATGCCGACGGCAAGCAGCTCATCGGTGGCGTGTTCGCCGCCGTCCCCTACTGCATCGACCTGATCGGCGGCCCGTACGCCGAAACCAACGACGCCGTGTGCAAGGCGTTCCGCCCCAAATCCGCCATCCGCAAGAAGGACAACGCATGACCCACCTGCTCGACTCCATCGTCATCGACACTGCTCCCAATCCTGAAGTTTCCGTGATCTGGATGCACGGTCTGGGCGACAGCGGCGAAGGCTGGGCGCCGATCGTCAATGAGCTGGACCTGGCAGGCCTGCCGGGCATCCGCTTCATCTTCCCGCATGCGAACACCATGCCGGTGACGATCAACGGCGGCTACGTCATGCGCTCGTGGTACGACATCATCCACACCGACCTGGGACGCCAGGAAGACGAGAAAGGCCTGCGCGAATCGCAGATCCTGGTCGATGCGCTGATCGAGCGGGAAATCGCGCGCGGCGTGCCGGCCCACCGCATCGTGCTGGGCGGCTTCTCGCAAGGCTGCGCCATGACGCTGCAGGCCGGCCTGCGCTATCCGCGGAAACTGGCGGGCCTGATGTGCCTGTCCGGCTATCTGCCGCTGGCCGACAAGGCCGGCGCCGAGCGCCACGCCGCCAACCAGGACACCCCGGTGTTCATGGTGCACGGCACGATGGACCCGGTGATCCCGATCGGCCGCGCCACCGCCTCGCGCGACCTGCTGGCCCAGCTGGGCTACAAGATCGAATGGCACGACTACCCGATGCAGCACTCGGCCTGCGCGGAAGAAGTACAGCATATTTCGGCTTGGTTGAAAAAGGTGCTGGCCTAAACTTGGGTCAGGCATGCGCCGCACCGCCCGCATGCCTGCGCCCGACCGCCTCGGCTTCGGCCGGGGCAGCGCGAGCTAATCGTTCGCGCGCCCATCAGAAAAGCTCATCCAGCATCAGGTGGAAGTCCAGCTTGTCCTGGTCCACTGTGCGCACGCCATACTGTTCCAGGAACGACTGTTGAAGCGAGGGGCCGAACTCGCTCAGGCAATTCCAGGCAATGGCGAGGTCCTGGTAACGATCGGCAATGCCGCCCCGCCCCACATCGATACAGCCAACCACTTCCCCCTCATGGATCAGGAGGTTGTCGAGTGAAAAATCGCCGTGCGTGACGACGGGGTCAGGCGCGAGTGGCAGAAAATCCTGCAACGCCGCCCATACCTGGGATGCAGTCCAGCCTTCGCGCACCTCGTCGAAGTCGTCCTCGTCGACTAGGCCGGCATCGATGCGAGTGCGCGCACGTGCCAAGCGGTATGCATGATTGCTGGTGAAAGGACATTCGCCAACCGGGATGGCATGGCTCCGGCGCAGGAATTGCGCAATAGCGCCCACGACGGCAGTGTGCTGGCCTGGCTCTTGTTCCAGGATCTCATATGCCGTTCTTCCGGGCAGTGCCGTCATCAGCAGCCATGCCTCGCCTCGCGTGCAGATGAAATGCAGAACAGCCGGTACCGGCAGGTAGTGGCCGAACCAGCGCAGCCTGGTCATTTCATCGGTGATGTCATCGGCAAGCGAGTCCTTGCCAAATTTCAGATACAGGTCGGGGGCATTGGGCTTGCCGTGCAGCCGGTACACCGCCCCGCCAGATGCGCCGACAGTGTCACGTGCCCAGATATATCCTTGCAATTCGGCTGCGATGCTGGCTGGTACGTGCAGGGCGCTCATTCATTCGTCCCCAAGGTTGCGGCTTAATTTGTCGAGGCCCGCCGCCAGGCGCTCCACCTCGCCGGCCGTGATAGCGCAAGCCTGCGCAACCTTCTCGCTGACTTTCAAGCCATCGGCACGCAGCTTGCGGCCCTGCTCCGTCAGCGTCAGCACGCGGTTGCGTTCATCGGCCGGATCGCGCTCACGCAGCAGGTAGCCTTCAGCCTCCAGCCGTTTCACCAGCGGCGTGATCGAACCGGGATCCTGCTGCAAACGTTCGGCCAGGCCCTTGATGCCCAGGCCCTCCTGCTCCCACAGCACCACCATCACCAGATATTGCGGATAGGTCAGGTTGAGCGGCGCCAGCAGGGGTTTGTACAGCTGCGTCATTTTCAGCGACGTCGAGTACAGCTTGAAGCAGAGATGCTGGTCCAGCGTGGGGGGCGTGCATTTTTCCATGGCGCGTACTTTAGCACAGCCCCCAATCGCCAATCAGCGCTTGACCGCAGCCAGGATCACCTTGGCCACCGCCTCCGGCTGGGAAGCCATCGGCACGTGGCTGGAGGGCAGCGTGGTGGTGGCAGCATTGATCTTGGTGGCGAAGGACTTCTGCAGGCCCGGGTCGATCATGCGGTCTTTGGATGCCACGATGTAGTAGCTGGGCTTGGTCTTCCATGCCGCCACGTCCACCTTATCGCCAAAAGCGCTGGCCTTGATCGGCCCCTGGGTCGCGGTCATCAGGCGGTGCTCGGCCGGAGTCAGGTCTTGCGCGAAATTGACGGCCATCGATTCGGCCGACAGGTAGATGAAGCCGTTATTGTCAGGCTTCAGGGAGGCAATACCCGGCGGCAGCGGGAAATCCTTGCCGATTTCACCGATCACCTCGCCCTCCGACGGCGCGAAGGCCGCCACATACACCAGTGCTTTCACCTTGTCGCTGGCGCCGGCCTGGGTGATCACCGCACCGCCCCAGGAATGGCCAACCAGCACCACCTTGCCGCTCTGGGCATCGATCACGCGCTGGGCGAAAGCCGCGTCGTCGGCCAGTGAGGTCAGCGGATTTTGTACTGATACCACTTTCACGCCCTGCTTTTGCAGGATCGGGATCACTTTGTTCCAGGCCGAGCCGTCGGCGAAGGCGCCGTGCACCAGCACGACGGTAGTGTCTTCCGCCGCATGGGCGGGAACGAGGGTGGCACCGGCGGCGAGGGAGGCGGCGATCAGGGCGGATTTGATGGTCTTGGTCATGGCTGGATTCCTTTAGTTGCACGTTAATGGTTAGCGCGCTAAGCGCATGAACTAAATATAGCGCACAATCAATTAGTGTGCAAACTATTTTTAAGGGAGAATTGAGGAGGCTGCCGGCGTAAGGGCAAGCGCAGTCTAGCCAGTCTAAAAGGCTGATTGAACGGTCTACCGCGGTCTATCCGAGACAGGCCGAATGTCCAAATCGGTCTAAAAATTTCATTACAGTGCCGATTTCGGTCGCAAATAGACCTGACATCGAAAAAGTGCCGCCCGCTCCCTCCCCTGCGTACTTCGGATGAAAGGTAACAAAATGGCTCAACGGAGGGTTTATGACACTGTTGGCGCAACAGGAGCAAGCTTGCGCCATACAGCATAGAAGACCACCGCTCCGACCAAGCCGTGGAGACCGTAGTAGATAATGTTTTCTCCGTAGCTGAGCCAAGCATAAATAGTTGGGCTGCCATCAATGTACATTTCAACGTCTTTTCCATGCCAATTTTGACTCGCCGAATCGCTGGACAATGCATGGGGCCAAAAAAGCGCAGCAAGAAAGCCGCCAAGCATGAAACCAGTAAGGCCTACAGACAACCACCCAAGGCGTGCGGACCTGCGCAGTAGAAGAAATGTGGGAATGCCAAGCACCAGAACGACGGGAGCTGAGACGAAAACGACAAGGAAGTAGATAAAGCTGATTTCGCCTATCCCCATTGGCACGGGTGACGAGAAGTAGCTCGGTGCAATGCGTAGCGCAAGGACCAGCGGTTGGACTGCAACGGCTGAGAGAAAAGCGAAGAAGATGCGCATGGAGCTTTTATAGCGAGAATTGACAGGCGGCTCGAACGCGCAGCAAGTATGCAGTAACGACACTCGAGACAAACAAAATTCGAATCAGTTCGCATGGTTCATCGTGACGCCGACCCAGAGGCAGGATCAGCGGCCCCGTCAGGTGTCCTCTGGAATGATCGGCATTGAACATTTGGACTATCCTCGCATTTCATCAGAAGATGCCCAGTGTCGCAGGTAGTAGTCATCGATGTATCGCTTCACCTCTTGAAATGGAATTCCCCACAAAAGATAAAGTCTGAAATTGCGGTAATCACGGAAAGCCATATTTCCGGTTTGACTAACCGCGCCCGTCTTCGCATTTATTCGGATTGGAGCGTCCATCGGTCGGCCTGCAAAGCCTTCCGAAGCAGGGATCACCCACTCATCGCTCACCAATTGGCCGGCGTCGGGGCCACCACAGCCGCTAACAAAACCCAAAAAATAGGCCCATGCGATTTGGTCAGCCTCACGTGCATCGATTCCGTCGCTCACATCAACATTTGCGAGCCTCTCCTCGAGGAACCGCCGATAGTCGGCGGCCTCCAATGTCATGAGGGCAAACACAGAAAAGCACCCAGCTACAAGAATTGCAGAAACTGCATAGACTGTTTTTCGGATCTTCGTCACCGCTTGACTTCCCAAAATTGTGAATTCATCGCCGTCATCAGGCGTCCACCCGAGTGCGTAGTTTGGCGATTATGCCCCCAGACAGCAGCAGTATACCAAGCAGGTATGTCGTCAATGGAACCGCCCGTGGCAGGCGATATCGCAGCGTATGAGAACCCGAAATGTAGCTGTAATGGTGGCGTCACGAAGGCGTCACAGTTACTCCCTACCCTGCCCGTCGTTGTAGTTATCTCTAACTTGATTCGACAGGCAATTCAAAATGAACAGGAATCTCTGCGCGGCTGCCGTTGCATCCGTGATCGCGTCCCTTCCCCTGCTGGCATGCGCTCAGGCCGACAACGCCGCGGCGGGCGATGCGGCAGCGGCAGCCGCAACGGCCGCCGGCCCCATCGCCACTGTGGAAATCGCCACGCACAAGACTCGCTCCGCAGTTGCCATCAACAAGGGCGACATCCAGAAAATCCTGCCGGGCATTAACCCCTTGAAGGCCCTGCAAACCCTGCCGGGCGTCAGCTTCCAGACTGCCGATCCCTGGGGGAACAACGAACAGAATCTTTCGCTGTTCGTGCATGGCTTCAACGGCCAGCAACTGGGCTACACCATGGATGGCGTACCGCTGGGCGACCAGCAATACGGCAATTACAACGGCCTGTCGCCGCAGCGCGCCGTCACCAGCGAAAACGTCAGCAGCGTGATCCTGTCCACCGGCGCGGGCGACCTGGCGACCGCGTCGACCAGCAATCTTGGCGGTACCATCGAAACTTTCAGCAGCGATCCGCTCGGCACGCGCAACATCGGTGCGCAGCAGACCCTGGGCAGCTACAAGACCTCGCGCACCTTCCTGCGTTACGACACCGGAACCTTCGGCGACGGCAACAGCGTCTACATCTCTGGCATGCACCAGGAGCAGCGCGCCTGGGACTTCCGCGGCCGTCAGGGCGGCGACCAGTTGAACGCCAAGCTGGTGCGCCACGGCGACAGCGGCAAGCTGACCCTGTTCTACAACTACAACGACAAGATCGAGCCGAACGAAGATGCGACTGTGCATACGGCCGGCGAGAACAGCGCGCCCTATACCCGGCCGTTCCTGTATCCGGACTTCCAGGCCGCGCAGTCCTACCTGTCGCCTACCGGCGCCACGCCAGCCGCGGAGGGCAATAACTACCGCAATTACTACAGCGACGCGCAGCGTACCGACCACCTGGCCTATGCCAAGTACGACTGGAACATCAACGACACCACGACCTGGTCCAACCAGGCCTACTACCACAACGACCAGGGCGTTGGCGTGGTGGCCGGTCCGATCGGCGTTGCCGGCCTGCCGGCGCTGTTCGCGGTCTACTATCCGAAGCAAAACCTGAAACAGGTGTTCGGCAATTCCGGTTATGCGACCCGCACCACTGAATACAAGATCAGGCGCGGCGGCTTGCTGTCCACCTTGCGCAAGGAGCTGGGCGACCACCAGTTGCAAGCCGGCCTGTGGTTCGAGCGCAATCGCTCTTCCGCTTACCGCCGCTGGTATGCGCTGGATGTGAACAATCCCTCCACCCCGTACGAGCGCCCCACCGCCCCGCTGATCACCCAGTACGGCAGCGAAATCGACAACAAGGTGGTGCAGCTGCACGCGCAGGATGAATGGCGTGTGCGCCCCGATCTGACGCTGCAAGCCGGCTTCAAGTCCAGCCTGCAGTTCGCCACCGGCGACTTCCCGGTGCAGCCGCTGAAGGGCGCCATTTCGGGCGGCTCGACTGCGCTGCCGGTCGGCAGCATCGACACCAAAAAGTGGTTCCTGCCGCAGTTCGGCGGACGCTGGGACATCGATGCGCAAGACCAGGCCTTCTTCAACGTGCAGAAAAACATGCGCCAGTTCGTGACCTACGGCGGGGGCGGCGTGTCGCCCTGGAGCTTGTCGAACCAGGGCGCCTTCGACCTGTTCAAGGCCAACGCCAAGCCGGAAACTTCCGTCACGTATGAAGCGGGCGTGCGCAGCAGCCATGCGCTGAACTGGGGCCCGGTGACCGCCTTCGACAGCCAGGTCAACGTCTACCACGTGGACTTCCACGACCGCCTGCTGCAAATCAGCCCGACGCCTGTGATTACCTCCATCATCGGCGGCAACCTGGCCGTACTGTCCAATGTGGGCGATGTGCGCACCAACGGTATCGACCTGTCCGGCACCATCCACTTCGGCCGCACTTTCTCCTTCTACGACGCGGTTTCCTACAACCGCTCGAAGTACGAAGACAACTATGCCAGCGGCACTTCAATCGTACCGACCAAGGGCAAGGCGGTTCCTGGCAGCCCGGAATGGATGAACAAATTCGTCGCCACCCTGAACCTGGCCGAGACCGAGTTCCAGCTGATCGGCGACTACGTGGGCAAGCGCCACGCCACTTACACCAACGACCTGTCCGTGAAAAGCTACTTCCTGATGAGCCTTGGCGTATCGGGCAAGCTGCCGTTCCTGAACACCAGCTGGCTGAAAAACGCACGCTATCGCATGAATGTGAGCAACCTGGCTGACAAAAAGGGCGACCTGCAAGTGGTGGTGGGCGCGGCTACGGCTACCTACAACACGTATCCGATCGCGCCGCGCCAGGGCTTCATCACTATCTCGGCCGACTTCCAGTGAACGCGCGCTACCTGTCGCGGCGCGGTTTCATCGGCGGACTGGCTGCCACGGCGGGCGCGCTGGCGCTCGCACCGGCAGCCATGGGGTCGGCAGCGGCAACTCCGCGCCCGACGCTGTTTGCCCACCGCGGCGCCAGCGCGCTGTGCCCGGAACATACGCTGGCGGCCTATGCCAGGGCGATTGCCGATGGGGCGGACTATATCGAGCCCGACTTGGTCTGCACCAGGGATGGCGTGCTGGTGGCGCGCCACGAAGCCAATCTGAGCGAAACGACGGACGTCGCCAGGCGTTCCGAATTCGCCGGCCGCCGCACGCGCAAGACCATCGACGGCGCAAGCCATGAAGGATGGTTCGTCGACGACTTCACGCTGGCCGAACTGAAGACACTGCGTGCCATCGAACGGATTCCTGCCGACCGTCCGGGCAGCGCACAGTACGACGGCATGTTCCAGGTGCTGACGTTCGAGGAGATCATCGATTTCACCGCCGCCACGTCGGCCACCACGGGCAAGCTGATTGGCCTGATCCCTGAACTGAAGAGCTCCACCTATTTCGCCAGCGTCGGCCTGCCGCTGGAGGACCGCTTTATCGCCACACTGGCGGCGCATGACTACACGCGCCGGGCGCCGCTCGAAATCCAGTCCTTCGAAATCGCGAACCTGAAGTATCTGCGCGAGAAACTGGGCAAGCGCGCCAATTGCCGCCTGATGCAGCTGGTGGGGCTCGGCGACATCCGTCCGCGCGATGTGGTGGCGGCGGGCGGCAGCCTGACATATGGCCAGATGTGCACGCCGGCCGGGCTGAGCGAGATCGCGCGATACGCGGATGTGGTGGCGCCGCCGACGCGCGGCGTCATCCCGCTCAACAAGGATGGCTTCCTCGCCGAGCCCCTGCCCATCGTGGCCGACGCCCACGCGGCGGGCCTGCGTCTGGAAACCTGGACCTTCCGCCCCGAGAACCGCTTCCTCGCCGCCGACTTCCGCAACGGCGACGGCGAACGCGCCCGCAACGAAGCCGGTTCCATCGCGGAAATCAGGCGCTACCTGGCCACGGGCCTGGATGGCTTCTTCACGGATGATCCGGCGCTGGGACGAGCCGCGCTGGACATGTCTAAATGAGTTTGTCCAGGGTCAGCGGCAGGTCGCGCACGCGCTTGCCGGTGGCGTGATACACGGCGTTGGCCACCGCCGCGGCCACACCCACGATGCCGATTTCGCCGATGCCGCGCGCACCCAGCTCGTTGAAACGCGTGTCGTTGCCAGGCAGCGCCACCACGTCGATGTCGCCCACATCGGCATTCACCGGTACGTGGTAATCGGCCAGGTTGGCGTTGGCGGCGCGGCCATAGCGCCAGTCCATCTCCGTTTTCTCCATCAGAGCCATGCCCAGCCCCCACACGATGCCGCCAATGAACTGGCTGCGCGCCGTCTTCGCGTTCAGGATCGTGCCCACGTCGTAGCAGGCGACAACGCGCGGGACGCGCACCGTGCCAAGGTCGGGATCCACCTGCACTTCCACGAATACCGCGCCGAAGGAATGCATGGAATACTGTTTTTTCTCTTCACCCGGCCCGGCCTCGGCGTCACCGTTCACAGCCTGGCCGCCGTTGCGCCCGATGACCGCCGCCATCGGCTCGGCGCGCGCCGGCATGGACCGCAGCCGCAGCCAGCCGTCCGCCGCCTCGATTTCCGAAGCATTGAAACCGAATAGCGGCGACGCCCGGTCGGCCACCGCCAAGGCCAACAGCTTGTCGCGCGCCGCCGTGCAGGCGCGGTGCACCGCCGGGCCGACGCTGGCGGCCGTCATCGAGCCGCCCGACACGGGGGCTTCCGGCATATCGGAATCGCCCAGCTCGAAGCGCACTTTGTCCAGCGGCAGGCCGAGCGCATCGGCCGCTATCTGGGTCATGATGGTGTAGGTGCCGGTGCCGATGTCCTGCGAACCGCAGCGCACCAGCGCCGTACCGTCCGGCGCGATGCTGGCCCAGGCCTTGGCCGGCATGCGGTTGGCCGGGTAGGTCGCGGTGGCCATGCCCCAGCCGACCAGCATGCGGCCGGCCGTCATCGAGCGCGGCGTTGAGGTGCGCTTCGCCCAGCCGAAGCGCTCGGCGGCCACTTTGTAGCACTCGCGCAGCTGCTTGGACGAGAAGGGAATGTGCTTTTCCGGATCCTCTTCGGCGTAGTTCTGCAGCCGGAGGGCCACCGGGTCCATGTCCAGCGCGTAGGCCATTTCATCGATCGCGCATTCCAGCGCGAAGCTGCCGCTCGCTTCCCCGGGCGCCCGCATATAGGTCGGCACACCGACATTCAGCGTTGCCAGCTGCTGCGTGGTCTGCAGGCTGTCGCTGGCGTACAGGATGCGCGTCGGCGCGCTGCAGGGCTCGGTGAAATCGTCCTGCACCGATGTATGCGAAATCGTGTCGTGCGCCACCGCCAGCAGATGTCCCTCGGCGCTGGCACCCACGCGGAAACGCTGCTCCGTCATCGGCCTGGCGCCGACCTGGGCAAACATCTGCGGGCGTTCCAGCGCGAGCTTGACGGGGCGGCCGGCCATGCGCGCCGCCATGGCGGCCAGCACCACGTGCGACCACATATTGCCTTTGCAGCCGAAGCCGCCGCCCACATAGGGCGACACCACCCGGACCTTCTCCGCCGGGATGCCGAGCGCGCGGGCGGCATGCTTCTTCACGCCGGACACGTATTGCGTGGCATCGTACAGCGTCAACTGGTCGCCTTCCCAAGCCGCGATGGTGGCGTGCGGCTCCATCGGGTTATGGTTTTCGACCGGCGTCGTGTACAGCACGTCGATGCGCCGCGCCGACTGCGACAGGCCCGCTTGCACATTGCCGCGCTGCGTCTGCATGGGGCGGTCGGGCTGCTCCTTCGGCTTGCGCAACTTGCGCTTGGCCGCCTGGAAGTCCAGCAACGCCGGCTGCGGCGCGTAGTGCACCTTGACGGCGCGCGCCGCATCCTGGGCTTGCTCCAGCGTTTCCGCCACCACGACGGCGATGGGCTGGCCGTTGTAGTTGACTGCATCGTCCTGCAGCAGGTTCAGTTTCGGCGGCGGCGGTTTCTGCGCTTCCCCGCCCGGCTTTTCGCGCGGCAGGCGCGGCGCGTTCCGGTGCGTCATGACCGCCAACACGCCGCGCATCTGCTGCGCGCGCGCCGTGTCGATGGCGCTGAGGCGGCCGTTGGGAATGGTGCTGAGCACCAGCACGGCGTGCGCCAGGCGCGGCAGGGCATGCTCGGCGGCGAAGGTGGCGCTACCGGTGACCTTGGCGCGGCCATCGGTGCGGGGAATCGCTTGTCCGACCTGTTTCATACGCCCTCCCCGGCGATGCGCAAGGCGCGCACGATGGCGCGCTGCGCCAGTTCGACCTTGAAGCGGTTGCCGTCCAGCGGCTGGGCGCCTTCGAGCAGGCTCCGGGCGGCAGCGCGGCATTGCTCGTCATCGAGCTGGCGGCCTTGCAGCAGCAGTTCCGCGGCGCGGCGGCGCCACGGCTTATGCGCGACGCCGCCCAAGGCGATGCGCGCCTCCCTGACCGTTGCGCCATCCATCTCCAGTGCGGCGGCCACCGACACCAGCGCAAAGGCATAGCTGGCGCGGTCGCGCAGCTTGAGGTAGTGGCTATGGCGCGCCATGCGCGACGGCGGCAGATCGATGGCGACGATCAGCTCCCCCGGCTGCAGCACCGTATCGTACTGCGGCGTGTCGCCGGGCAGTCGGTGGAAGTCGCCTATCGCGACGGTCCGCTCACCTTGCGCACCACGCAGCAGCACCAACGCATCCAATGCGGCCAGCGCCACGCTCATGTCCGATGGATTGACCGCCACGCAGGCCGGGCTGGCGCCCAGGATGGCATGCATGCGCTGGTAGCCCTGGCGGGCATCGCAGCCGGAGCCGGGCGCGCGCTTGTTGCAGTGGCTGAACGCGGTGTCGGTGAAATAGGGACAGCGGGTGCGCTGCATCAGGTTGCCGCCCATGGTCGCCATATTGCGCAATTGGGCCGATGCGCCGGACAATATGGCCTGCGACAGCAAGGGATAGCGCTCGCGCACCAGCCCGTGGCGTGCGGCATCGGCGTTGCGCACGGTGGCACCGATGCGCAGGCCGCCGCCGGGCAGTTCTTCGATATGGCCGAGGCCTGCGTCATTGATATCGACCAGCTGCAAGGGATGTTCGACATCGCCCTTCATCAGATCGAGCAGGTTGGTGCCGCCGCCGATGAAGCGTGCGCCGTCCTGCTGCGCCAGGCGCACGGCATCCGCCGCATCGCGCGCCCGTTCGTAGAAGATCGATTGCATGGCATTCCCCTAGCCGCGCCGCAGCGCCACCGCGCGGATGGCGGCCACGATATGGGGATAGGCGCCGCAGCGACAAAGATTGCCACTCATGCGCTCGCGGATTTCCGCATCGCTCAGGCCCGCGCCGTCGGCGCGCATTTCCTCCAGCAAGGCCGTTGCCGAGCAAATCTGGCCCGGCGTGCAGTAGCCGCACTGGAAGGCGTCATGCTCGAGGAAGGCCTGCTGCAGGGGCGCCAGTTCCCCGTCCTGTGCCAGGCCTTCGATGGTGGTGATGCGCTGTCCCTCGTGCATCACGGCCAGCGTCAGGCAGGCATTGATGCGGCGGCCGTCCGCCAGCACGGTGCAGGCGCCGCACTGGCCCCGGTCGCAGCCTTTCTTGGTGCCGCTCAGGCCAATATGCTCGCGCAGCGCATCGAGCAGCGTGACGCGCGGCTCCAGCGACAACTGGTAGTCGCGGCCATTGATGTGGAGATGGACCGGGCGCGGCGGCGCCGCCACAGCCTCGCGCACCGGCGCGGCTGCCGCCGTGGCGGCCGGGACTTGCGTGGCGCCGACAACGGCGAGTGCGGATTGCAGGAAACTTCGGCGGTCAGGCATCGTTCGCTCCCGAAAAGGCTGCGCCAACGATGGTGCCCTGCCCTGCGCCGGCCTTCCGTTAGCCCGCGCACACAAGCCTTAATCGGGCAGCGGCTCCGCAGTCGAAGGCGGCACTGCCGAGCGCGCGCCGTTCATGACCATGGCCAGCAGCGTGTAGTAGCCGTTGATGCCCATCAAGTCGGTCACGCCTTTTTCGCCGAATTGCAGCACGGCGGCGGCCCAGGTGGCATCGCCAACCTGCTTCGTGCCGTGCAGTTCGCGGCAGAAGTCGTAGACCGCCTGCTCGTCCGGCGCCAGCCCATCCGGCCTGCGGCGTTCGGCAATGGCGTCGATGACGGCCTGCGGCACACCTTCCTGGGCCGCGATGGGCGCATGGATGGCCCATTCCACCTGCTGGTCCCAGTGCCGCGCCGTGACCAGGATGGCCAGCTCGGTGAGCCGGGTGCCGAGGGCGCTGCGGTAGCGCAGGTACTCGCCCAGGCGCTGCGTGCAGGCCATCAGCTCGGGGCTGTGCAGCAGCGGCACAAAGGGCCCGTACAGGGCGCCGCGCGGGCCGTCGATGACAGCCTGCGCGGCGGCGCGCTGTTCGGCCGTCATGTCCGCTGGCGGGATCGGTCCTAATCGTTCGCTCATAGCGGCAGATGGTCGCACAGGACTGGAGAAAAATCAAAACGGCGCGGGCGCGGCCAGGCTAATGTCGATAAACCGACAACCCTGCGAGGAGCCGCCATGAGCCACCTGATCCATCGCGACCTGCGCCGCACGCCGCCCGTCGCCGTCTGCGCCTTCGGCATGCAAGTGCGCGACAGCGCGGGCCATACCTATCTGGATGCCAGCGGCGGCGCCGCCGTGTCGTCGCTGGGCCACGGCCACCCGGACGTGCTGGCGGCGATGCAGGCGCAGCTCAAGGTGGCGGCCTACGCGCACACCTCCTTCTTCACCACCGAAGTGGCGGAAGAGCTAGGCGAGCGGCTAGCGCAGGATGCGCCGGGCGACTTGAACTATGCCTATCTGGTGTCCGGCGGCTCGGAAGCCATCGAAGCGGCGCTCAAGCTGGCGCGCCAGTACTTCGTCGAGCACGGCGAAACCGAGCGCCGCGTGTTCATCGCCCGCCGCCAGAGCTATCACGGCAATACCCTGGGCGCGCTGGCCCTGGGCGGCAACGAATACCGCCGCCGCCATTTCGAACCGATGCTGATGGATGTGGCGCGCGTCTCGCCGTGTTTCGAATACCGCGAACGCCGCGCCGGACAGGACGTCAACGAGTACACGGCCAACCTGCTGCAGGAGCTGGAGGCGAAGATCCTCGACCTGGGACCGCAGCACGTGATCGGCTTTTGCGCCGAGACCGTGGTCGGCGCCACCAGCGGCGCCGTGCCGCCCACGCCGGGCTATTTCAAGGGAGTGCGGGCGCTGTGCGACAAGTACGGCATCCTGATGATCGCCGATGAAGTGATGTGCGGCATGGGCCGCACGGGGACGCTATATGCGATCGAGCAGGAAGGCGTGGTGCCGGACATCGTCGCCCTGGGCAAGGGCCTGGGCGCGGGCTACCAGCCGATCGGCGCGGTGATTGCCCGCGACCACATCGTACAGCGGCTGCGCTCGGGCAGCGGCGTCTTCCAGCACGGGCATACCTATGTCGGGCATCCGGTAGCCGCCGCCGCGGCGCTGGCGGTGCAAAAAGTGATACGGCGCGATTCGCTGCTGGGGGCCGTAACGGTGCGCGGCGCGGCCTTCAAGCGCATGCTGCGCGAGGCCTTTGGCATGCATCCGCATGTCGGGGATATCCGGGGGCGCGGCATGCTGCTGGCATTGGAGCTGGTGCAGGACCGGGAAGCGAAGCGGCCCTTCGATCCCGATTTGCGCCTGCACGCGGCGGTGAAGGATGCCTGCATGGCGTGCGGGCTGATGGTTTATCCGATGGGCGGAACCATCGATGGACAGCGCGGCGACCATGTGCTGCTGGCGCCGCCCTTCATCGCGTCCGAAGCCGATCTGCAACAGATCGTGGCGCGGCTCAGCGATGGGCTGGAGCGTGCCTTGCGGCAGCTGCGGCCCGCCTCAGGCAATCCAGGGCCGGGCCGCGGGGGCTGACCCGCGTTGGCGGGGATCAGAACTCCTGGTAGCCGATCACGTCCTGCTGCTGCTCGCCCAGGCCGGCGATGCCAAGGCGCACGAAATCGCCCTTCTTCAGGAAGCGCTTGCGCGCCAGGCCGACGCCCGGCGGCGTGCCGGTGGCGATGATGTCGCCCGGTTCCAGCGTCATGAAGCGCGAGATGTATGCCACCAGCTGCGGCACCTTGAAAATCATGGTCTCGGTGCAGCCGGTCTGCATGCGCTTGTCGTTCACTTCCAGGTACAGGTCCAGCTTGTCGAGATCCCACACCTCGTCGCGCGTCACCAGCCATGGGCCGACCGGGCCGAAGGTGTCGCAGCCCTTGCCCTTGTCCCAGGTGCCGCCGCTCTCGAGCTGGAATTCGCGCTCGGACACGTCATTCACCACGCAATAGCCGGCGATGTATTTTTCCGCCTCTTCCTCGCTGACGTTGCGGGCGCGGGTGCCGATCACCACGCCCAGCTCCACTTCCCAGTCGGTCTTCTTCGAGCCCTTGGGCAGCATGATCGGATCGTCCGCGCCGGACAGGCAGGTGATCGCCTTCATGAAGATGATCGGTTCGCTCGGAATCGGCAAGCCGGCCTCCTTGGCATGGTCGGCGTAGTTCAGGCCGACGCCGATGAACTTGCCCACCTTGGCCACAGGGACGCCGAAGCGCGGATTGCCGCGCACCACAGGCAGCGTTTCGGGATCGATTTTGGCCAGCTTGCGCAGCACCTTGTCGGACAGGTTGGCGCCTGCGAAATCGCTGATTTCAGCGGACAGGTCGCGCAATTTGCCGAATTCATCGATCAGGCCAGGTTTTTCTTTGCCTATACGGCCGTAACGAACCAGTTTCATAACATCTTCCTTCGTGTTGAAGGCGACATTTTACCGGAAGCGCCGGAGCAGGTAGCGGCACAGGCCCGGCAACTGGATCAGCACCAGCAAAGCGAAGGCGCATTGGTAGGCCGCGCCGGGGTAATGGCCAAGCGGCGACGGCTGCCAGCAGGCGATCACTTGCCCGAATCCGGCCTGCACGGCGAAGGCGCCGACAAAGATCAACAGGTTCAGGCAGGTGGAAGCGCGCCCCGTCAATGCTGGCGGCATGGCTTGCGCGACGATCGAATACTCCATCCCGGTGACGCAGCCGACCAGCATGAACAGCACCGGCAGCACCTGCTGCGCCGGCCGCCATCCGCAGGCGAAGGCGCATTGCAGCAGCACGAACAGCAGCACGCCCGCCGCCGCCACGTCCAAGGCGCGCCAGCCGCGCCTTGCCGCCCATTCGGTCAACATGCCAACCCCGATCGAGCCGAAGATCACGGCCGCCATGCCGAGATAAAGCAGCCAGGCGATGGCTTGATCGCCGTAGCGCGGCACATCGGCCAGCCAGCGCGCAATCCACAGCCCCTGCACGCCGAAGAACACCGTATGCGGCAGCAGGACCAGCATTGCGGTTTCGCGGAAGACAGGGTGGGCGAAGGTTTCGGCCAGCGCGCCGCGGGTGAAGGGGCGCACCGCCGCCGGCGGCGGTGTCGGGGCCAGGAACAGGATCAGCAGCGCAACGACGACGCAGGCCCCGGCCAGCCCGGCCATCAGCCACTGCCAGCTCATATGCTGCAGCGCCAGGCGCACCGGCAAGGTGGCGGTGGCGGCGCCCAGGCCGCCGGCTGCGATCAGGTAGCCCTGGACGGACGGCGCTCGGTGCACCGGCAGCCAGGTGGTCAAGGCCTTGATGGCGGACATGAAGCAGGCCGCCAGCCCAAATCCCATCAACGCGCGGGCAATGGCCAGGCCGGCGAAATCCTTGCAGCCGGCGAAGGCCAGCGTGCCGGCGGCGGCCACCAGCAGCAGCACGAATTGCACGCGGCGCGGGCCGTAGCGGTCGAGCGCCATGCCGATCGGCAGCTGGGCGACGGCGAACGCGAGGAAATAGGTGCTGGTCAGCGTGCCAAGCTGCGCCGGCGTCAGGTTCGCCTGCGCCACCAGCTGCGGCGCCAGCATGGCGTTCACGCTGCGCAGCAGCCACGAAATGTAATGCCCCAGCGAGAAGGGAATGAAGACCAGGAACAGCGTGGCGGTGCCGGACAGGCTGCCCGGCACCCGTTGCCGGCCGTACCACCAGCGCAGCGGCGCCGGCGGCACGGCAATGGCGGCGGGCGCGCGCATCGCATGGGCCTAGGCAACCAGCGGGATGACCCGGCGCGGCAGCACCGGCACCGTCGCGGCGCCCGGCATGTGGCCCGCCCCGGGCTCGCCCTCTTCGAAGAAGAACTTGTCGCGCCCGAAGGCCGGACGCAGCTGGTCGAACCAGGTCGCCGTGGGGTCGTACTTCGCATAGAACGGCTTGCGCACCCAGTCCGCGTTGCGCGCCTGCAGGAACTGCAGCGCGAATACCTTCTCGCCGCCGATCTGCACCACGCCGTCGATCACCACCTTGCCCGGAAAAGCGCTCATGGAAGGGCCCCGCACCGTGCGCGCCAGGCCCGACACCATCTGGTAGGCCTGCTGGAACACCTCGTGCGCGCGCGCCAGCGGCAGCTGGAAATACTCGCGCGGCCCGGTATCGCGCTCCACGAACATATAGTACGGAATCGCCCCCAGCCGCACGCCGGTGCGCCACAGCTCCGCCCAGCTGGCCGGGTCCTCATTGATGTGCCGGATCAGGGGGCCCTGCATGCGCAAGGTTGCGCCGGTACCGACAATGCGCTTGACCGCCTGCTGCGCCACCTCCTGCCGCAGCTCCACCGCATGGTTGTAATGCCCCATGATCGCCATATTCTTGCCCGATGCGACCACGCGCTCGAACAGGCGCAGCAAGTCGTCCGCATCGCGGTCGCCGACGAAGCGCTGCGGCCAGTAGGCCACCGATTTGGTGCCGACGCGGATATTCTGGATATGCTCCAGGCCCGGCCCCAGCAAGGGCGCGATGATCTCCTCCATCGAACGGGTATTCATGATCATCGGATCGCCGCCGGTGATCAGCACGTCCGTCACGTCCTTGTGGTTTTTCAGGTATTCCACCAGCTCGGTCGTTTCGCGGGCGTCGAACTTCATGTCGTCCATGCCGACGAACTGCGGCCAGCGGAAGCAGAACGTGCAGTAGGCGTGGCAGGTCTGGCCCGCGCTGGGAAAGAACAGCACCGTCTCCTTGTATTTGTGCTGCAGGCCGCGCAGGGGCGCATCGTTCACGCGCGGCACATTGTGCGTCATCTGCCCGGCCGGATGGGGATTCATGCGCAGGCGGATCTGCCGCACCAGCTGTTGCGCCGCCGCGTCGTCCTGCTTCACCAGCACCAGGTCGCGCAGCTGCCAGTACTCGTGCGCGGGCAGCATGTCGCGGTGCGGGAACACCAGGCGGTAGATCGGATCGTCGGGAATCTTGTCCCAGTCGATCAGCTGCTCCAGCACATACTGGTTGGTGCGGAACGGCAGCACATGCGAAATGACCTGCACCGCCTCCTGCTGCTCGGGCGTCAGCCGTTCCCACTGCGGCGCCTGGCGGATGGTTTGGCGGGTGTATGGCTTGAACTTTTGCAGGGCATCGGCGGTCATGGCGTACTCCAGGTGGGTGGGCTAGGACTTCATGATGGCCCGCTTAAGAAAGCGCCTATTGCCCTACCTCAATGCTTAGCCGGAAAGATCCTGCGAGCTTGCGTTTGCGCAACTCCCGCGCCGGTGTGCCGACGTACAGTTGGGCTTCTCACCCTCCAAGGAGCCCGGCATGAAACGCATCCTTTCCGCATCCGCATTCCTGTCCCTCCTGGTCCTGGCGGCGGCCAGCGCCAGGGCCAATGAGCCGACCGAAAAGGATGCCATCGCCATGGTGGAAAAAGGCGTCGCGTTCATCAAGCAGCACGGCAAGGATAAATTCATCGAGAAGGTCAGCGCCAAGGATCCCGAATTCATCCAGGGTGCCCTGTACGTCGATATCCGCGACCTGCAGAGCGGCGTGGTGCTGGCCCACCCGATCAACCCCACCATCGTCGGCAAGGACCTGACCGACGTGCCGGATGCCAGCGGCAAGAAATACCGGCGCGAAATCATCGAACTGGCCGCCAAAAAGGGCAAGGGCTGGGTCGACTACATGTACAAGAATCCCACCACCGGCAAGATCGAGCCGAAGACCACCTACATCCAGCGCGTCGGCGACGCGGTGCTGGAAGCCGGCATCTACAAGAAGTAGGAGGCCGCCATGCTGAGCCGACTGCGGATTGGACCGAAGCTGCTGCTGGCGCCGGGCGTGGTACTGGCGCTGCTGCTGGCGACAGCGGCATGCGCCTGGTTCGGCATGGTGCGGCAGAACGCGTCGATGGAAAACCTGGTGCAGCTGCGCGCGGCCCGGCTGCAAGCCGTGGCCGATGTGGCGGGCGAAGCGCGCATGGCGCATGCGAATATCTACCAGCTGCTGGCCTGGATCAACGGCAGCTTCGCGCAGGCCCGGCTCGACGCGCTGACGGCGCAGCTCCGCAGCCGGCATGGCGCCGTCGACGCGCAGTTGCAACAGCTGGCCGGCGCCGCCGTGGCCGACGAGCACGGCCTGCTGGCCGGTTCGCAGCAGGCCCTGGCCGCCTACCGCAAGGCCGTGCAGGAGACCCTCGAACTGGCGCAGGTGGACCAGTCGATCGCCACCAATGCCATGGCCAAGGCCGAGCACCAGTTCGCGGCGCTGGACGCCCAGCTGCAGCAGCTGGCGGCGCTGGAAAAAGCCCTGTGCGAGGCCGCGTACGGCGGCGCGCGGCAGGAATTCCGCCTGCTGGGCATGACCATGGCAGGCTTGCTGCTGCTGTCGGTGGCGCTGTCGCTGGCGGTGTCGATGCTGGTGCGGCGCGCGCTGCTGCGCGATATCCAGGCGATCGCCGACGGCGTGCGCAGCCTGGCTGCCGGACAGCTGGCGCCGCGCCCGCCGGTGCGCGGGCGCGACGAGGTCGCCGATACGGCGCGCGCGCTGCAAGGCGGCGTGGCCCAGCTGAACGGCACCATCCTGTCGATCCGTGGCGCGGTGCAGCAGATCGACCTGGCCGCGCGCGAAATCGCGAGCGGGAATATGGACCTCTCCTCGCGCACCGAGCTGCAGGCCGGCTCGCTGGAGGAAACGGCGAGCGCGGTCGACAGCCTGGCCGCCGCGGTGCGCAGCAATGCCGCCCATGCGCACGCGGCCTGCCAGCTGGCGGCCAACGCCAACGACCTGGCGGCGCGCGGCGGCGCCGCGGTGTCCGCTGCGGTGCAGACCATGGAGGCGATCCGCGCCTCCTCGCGCAAGATCGTCGAAATCATCGGCGTGATCGACGGCATCGCCTTCCAGACCAATATCCTGGCCTTGAATGCGGCGGTGGAGGCGGCGCGCGCCGGCGAGCAGGGGCGCGGCTTTGCCGTGGTGGCGGCCGAGGTGCGCACGCTGGCGCAGCGCAGCGCGACCGCGGCGCATGAGATCAAGGCGCTCATCAACGCGTCCGTGGCCACCATCGACCGCGGCGCGGCATCGGTGGGCGAGGCCGGCGGCAGCATGGGCGCTATCGTGGCCGCGGTGCGGCAGGTGGGCAGCATCATCGAGCGCATCAGCGAGGCCAGCGCCGAGCAGGCGCGCGGCATCACGGAGGTGAACCAGGCGGTGGGGCAGATCGACGATGTCACCCAGCAGAATGCGGCCCTGGTCGAGCAGGCGGCCGCGGCGGCGGCCAGTCTGCGGGAACAGGCGTCCGGGCTGGCGCAGGCGGTGGCGGTCTTCGATCTCGGCGACGACGGCGGGGCCGGATGCGCGCCGCTTGCGGCCAGCGAACGGCGTGCGCCGGACAGCCCGATGCGCGAGCCGCAGGGCCTAGCGGAATGGGCGGCTGACAAACGGCGAGCCGGCCAGGCCGAAGCGCCACGGCACATCCACCGCCTTTGAAATGCCGATGCGCGGCCCCACCGCGACCTGCACCCGCCCCTGGCGCGGCAGCAGCTCGAAGGGCGCCGCGCCGAGCGGCATGGCGTTGTACTCGCGCGTCACGCCCAGGGCCTGGGCCAGGCGCCCGGGGCCGGAACACAACCGCCGCACATCGTCCATGCCGCGCCGCGCCTGCATCTGCGCGATGCCCTTCAGCGGCTCGATGGCGCGGATCAGCACCCCGGCCCCATGCCCCTCCTCCCGGCAGACGAAGTTCATGCACCAGTGGATGCCGTGCGACAGGTAGATATAGGCATGGGCGGGCGGCCCGAACATGGCGGCATTGCGCGCGGTCTTGCCAGAAAAGCTATGCGAGGCAGGATCCTCGCGGTCGTACGCCTCGACCTCGACAATGCGGCCCCCCACGCCATTGACGAGCACCGTCACCCCGATCAGGCGGCGGGCCACCTGGGGCGCGGGGGCGCTGAAATCGATGCCGGCCAGAAGAGGGGAAACCATGCTATCGATTGTAGCAATGCTGGCATTTCGGCACGAAAAAAAACCCGGTCGCGTCCCGGGAAGGAGGCAAAAAACAGGCGATAATGGCGGGGCCCGCTCAGCAGAACAAGCCCGAAGCAAAATGACAACAGCCGCAGTCCGGCTCCCGGACCACAATTCGACCGCAGAAGATGCGCTGTTGCGCTCCATCCGCATCCCGCCGCGTCCCAGCCTGCTGGTCGACCTGCAGCGTGAACTGGCGCACACCGACCCGTCGCCGCGCGCCATCGCGCGCATCATCGGCCACGACGTGGGCATGTCGGGCGCCCTGCTGAAACTGGCCAATTCGCCGTTCTACGGCGCGGCGCGCAAGGCCAAGTCGGTCGAACAGGCCATCAATTTCCTCGGCATCAACCAGTGCGCCGCCATGCTGACCGGCATCCTGGCGCGCGAAGCGGTGGGCGGCAACCAGCCGGCCCTGAACCAGTTCTGGGAAGTGTCGTCCTGCCGCGCCCAGGCCATGGTCTTCATTGCGCGCAAGCTGCGCCTGGCGCCGCCGGACATCGCCCATACCTTCGGCCTGTTCTGCGACATCGGCATCCCGATCCTGATGGCGCGCTTCGACAACTACGGCCAGACCCTGGAACTGTGCAACGGCACCGCCGAGCGCAAATTCACCGACATCGAGGACGCCCGCCACAGCACCAACCACGCCGCCATCGGCTGCCTGCTGGCGCGCAACTGGGGCCTGTCGCCGGACGTGTCCTGGGCCATCCTGCACCACCATGACTACGAAGTGCTGTGCGACGACGCCACCGACGATGCGATCCGCTCGCTGGTGGCCGGCGCGGTACTGGCAGAACGCGCCATCCAGCGCTACCACGGCAACAGCGCCTCGCTGGAGTGGGAAAAAGGCGGCGCGGCCGCCTGCCGCCACCTCGGCCTGAACGAGGACGAAGGCGCCGACCTGCTGGACGAACTACACGAAACCTTCCATATTGAACCTTGAGCCGCATGCAAAAGACGAAGAACAAGCGCCCAGCACCACGCCCCTCCCCCACTGTCGATAAAACGGAATCCCTGAGCCAGGAACTGTGCAGCCTCGCGCTGGCGCAGGACGACGAGCTGCGCCATGCCGTGCGGCGCTGCCTGCGCCAGGGCAAGGACGCCGTGCTGGCCGGCGCCATCGAGCTGGCGCGCGGCGAAGACGTCGACGCCTACCGCCTGCTGAAGGAGGCCGTCGAGGAAGATGCCGGCACGGTGCTGCTGCGCAAAGGCGACGGCGCCGAGCTGGAAATCAATGCCTTCGCCATTCCCCTCTTCGTGCACAGCCAGGGCGGCCTGCGCGAAGCGGAAGGCTTCCAGGATGAAGCGGCATATGCCGCGCTGCTCGACAGTTTCACCGGCGCCGGCCTGGAAGGCCCGCAGGCCAAGGTGGTGCTGGTGCAGCACGCCTACGACCTGGCCGAGATGGAGGGCATCGGCTACAGCCAGCTGAACGCCATGGTGCATGAAGCGGCGGCGGCCCTGCTGGAGAAGAAAGTGGCGGACGCCCCGGCCCTGCTGCGCAGCATCGCCGGCTGGCAGCCGTCCGCCTTCGGCGCCGGCGATGAAGCGGTCGAGCTGCGCTTCCTGCTCGGCTTCGCCCTGAAGCGCGCCGACGACCCGTTCTACGCCGTGCCGCCGGCCGGCAAGAAGCAGGACGCCTGGTTCGAGGCGCGCCTGCAACGCTACCAGCAGTGGACCGTCTCGGCAGCGCCGCTGGTGCAGCGCTGCCTGGCCAGCAAGGGCACCACGCTGCAGCTGAACTTCCAGTACCAGGACCTGTTCCATGGCGCGCTGCAGCAAAGCCGGGCCGAACTCTGGATGCTGGCCATGATGGCCGAATTCGGCGCGGCGCTGGCAGCCCACGGCGCCGCCCGCGCCGTCATCACCCTGGTGGAAACCGACGAGGATGCAGCCCTCGGGGTGCAGCTGTTCGGCGCCGCCGACGAGCTGGCCCACGCCGACCGCCGGCTGGATGTCGGCGACGACGTGGAAGCGGAAATCGAGGACCTGCGCGATGCCCTGGCGACCCTCGGGATTGCGGATATCGCCATCGAATTGACAGCCCCCTGAGACGCGCACATACTAGTTTCATAAGGGGGAGGAGACGCCGCCATGAAACTACTGACAACATTGATTTTTGCGACGCTGCTGTCCGGCTGCGCCGCCGCGCCGACGGCGGTCACCGTTCCGGAACGGGTACTGTTCAACGATGCCGCGTTCGTTAAACCGGCAGCCATGGTCACGCCGGAGCAGATTTTCGCGCTGACGCCGGAAATGAAGGCGTATGCCGCCAAGATCCGGCTGATCGACCACGCCAAGCCGAAGCACCAGGCGCTGTTCGACGCGCTGTACGAACGCGACCAGCTGCGTCTTGACTATGATTCCGAAATGACGCGCACGGCCGCCCAGGCGTTCGACGCGCGCTCGGGCAACTGCCTGTCCCTGGTCATCATGACGGCAGCCTTCGCGCGCGAGCTGGGACTCGAGGTCCAGTTCCAGCGCATCACCAGCGAAGACACCTGGAGCCGCGCCGGCTCGCTGTATTTCAGCAGCGGCCATGTCAACCTGGTGCTGGGCAAGCGCAACTTCGATGCGTTCAACATCTACGACAGTTCGCAGGCGGTGACCATCGACTTCCTGCCGCCGCCTGATGCCGACAAAATGCCGACCGAAGTCATCTCGGAGCGCCGCATCATCGCCATGTACATGAATAACCGGGCGGCGGAGACCATGGTTGCGGGCAAGCTGGATGACGCCTACTGGTGGGCGCGCGCCGCGGTCGAAAATGACCCCGGCTACCTGCTGGCCTACAATACCCTGGCCACGGTCTACCAGCGCCACGGCGATATGCGGCTGGCCGACCAGACGCTGCGCTTTGCCCATGAGCACGATCCACTCAATACGGTGATCCTGTTCAACCTGTCCGAACTGGCCACCGCCATGGGCCGGACGGAGGAGGCGGCGAAATTCAAGTCCGAGCTGGGACGCCTTGAACCCAATCCGCCGTTCCATTTCTTCCACCTGGGCCAAAAGGCCATGGAGGAAGGCGATTACCGCAAGGCGCGCTCGATGTTCGTGCGCGAAGTGCAGCGGGCGCCTTACTATCACGAGTTCCACTTCTGGCTGGCCAAAGCCGCCTTTGCGCTGGGCGACCTGAAAGAGGCCGACAAGCATATGGGCCTGGCGCTGGTCAACAGCACCACGCGCAGCGACAGCGCCATCTATGCCAGCAAGCTGGCCAGTCTGCGTCTCTACGAAACGCGAGCCCGTCTTCGACCGGGACAAATCTAAATAACCAGGATCCATGCTGAAACAACTGAGCCCCCTCGCCCTCTCCCTTGCACTGGCCTTCGCCGGCGCCGCCCAGGCGGCGCCGGACGAAAAACCCGACCTGCGCGCCTCCTATACCAAGTACGAATTCCGCATCCCGATGCGCGACGGCGTACGCCTGTTCACGGCCGTCTACGTGCCGAAAGACGCCAGCAAGACCTATCCCTTCCTGATCGAACGCACGCCTTACAGCGCGGGCGTGAACGTTGACGAGCAGCTGCAGTACGGGGTGGACTTCTACCCGCGCCGCCTGGGTCCTTCGGCCGACTTCAGCGAGGCCGGCTACATCTTCGTCAAGCAGGATGTGCGCGGCCGCTATATGTCCGAAGGCAAGTGGCAGGAAATGACGCCGCATGCCAAAGCCAAACGCGAAGCGGGCGAAGGCAACGAGAGCCAGGACATGCACGACACCGTCGACTGGCTGCTCAAGCATGTGGCCAACAATAACGGCAAGGCCGGCATCTACGGCATCAGCTATCCCGGCTTCTACACCTCGGCCAGCATCATCGATTCGCATCCGGCCATCAAGGCCGCCTCGCCGCAGGCGCCGGTGACCGACCTGTTCATGGGCGACGACTCCTACCACGGCGGCGCCTTCATGCTGGCGGCCAATTTCGACTTCTACGCCGCCTTCACCGAGGAAAAGAACCCGTCCCCGCTGCCGAAGACCTGGAGCGAATTCGACTACGGCATGACCAGCGGCTACGACTACTTCCTGAAAGGCCTGACCCTGCCCAACATCCTGTCGGCCATGGAGCCCAAGCAGCTGGCCTACCTGAAACCGACCATCGAGCACGACACCTACGACGAATTCTGGAAGTCGCGCAATATCGCGCCGCACCTGAAGGGCATCAAGGCGGCGGTGCTGACCGTGGGCGGCTGGTTCGATTCGGAAGACCCGCAAGGCCCGTTCACCGTCTACAAGGCGATCGGCAGCCAGAACCCGGGCATCTTCAACGGTCTGGTGGTCGGGCCCTGGGTGCACGGCGGCTGGGCCGGCGGCGAGGGCAAACGCCTGGGCCATGTGAAATTCGACAGCAAGACCAGCGAATACTTCAACAAGAAGCTGCTGTTCCCCTTCTTCGAGGAACAGCTGAAAGGGGTGAAGCCGGCGCAGCCGATCGCCGCCGTCAACACCTTCGAAACCGGCACCAACGTCTGGCGCCAGTACAGCGCCTGGCCGCCGCAGCAGGCCCGGGCGAAAATGCTGTACCTGGGCCCGAACGGCACTCTGGTGTGGCAGCAGCCCGCCGCCGCGGACGCCTTCGACGAGTACGTCAGCGATCCGCGCAAGCCGGTGCCCTATATCGGCTACCCGGCCACCGGCGTGCCGCGCGAATACATGGTGTCCGACCAGCGCTTCGCCGCCTCGCGGCCGGACGTGCTGACCTATCAGAGCGACGTGCTGGAGGAGGATGTGACCATCGCCGGTCCGGTGACGCCCAAGCTGTTCGTCTCCACCACCGGCACCGACAGCGACTTCGTGGTCAAGCTGATCGACGTCTATCCGCAGGACTACCCGCAGGACAAGGAGGAAGGCAAGCAGTCCGACACACCGCCGCCTTCGCTGAAGATGGGCGGCTACCAGCAGCTGGTGCGCGGCAATCCCCTGCGCGGCAAGTTCCGCCACTCCTTCGAGAAGCCGGAGCCCTTCGTACCGGGCAAGGTTGAGCCGCTCAGCTACCAGCTGGGCGACGTGCAGCATACCTTCCGCCGCGGCCACCGCATCATGGTGCAGGTGCAAAGTTCTTGGTTCCCGCTGGTCGACCTCAACCCGCAAACCTTCACCAACATCCCCGCCGCCAAGCCGGAAGATTTCGTGAAGGCCACCCAACGCGTCTACCATGCGCCGGGCACGGCATCGGGCCTGCAGCTGATGGTGATGCCTTAAGGCGGCTTAGCAGTTCTCGTATTTCCAGTTCCGCTTCTTGCCTTCGGCAATCCATTCGACCGCCTGGGCCATGCGCTTGTCGCGCGTGGCCGCGGTCTTGGCCTCGGTCAGCCAATCGCAGTAATCGCGCTTGGCGCTGGCTGAGAATTCCTTGAACACGTCATAGGCGGCAGGATTGGCTTCCAGCGCCGCGATGAAGTAATCCGGCACCAGCAGTTCGCGCGGCGCCGTCTTGGGCCGCGCCACCTTCACGCCCGCTTCATTCAGCTTCATGGCCTTCCTGACGTAGGCCGTCAGCACTTTCTTCGGCGGCAAATCCTTGATCGAGGTGATGCGGCCGAACTGGCCCATGGCCTCCTTGCCCTTGTCGTCTTCCGCCGCCAGCAGCAATTCCGCCTTCCAGAAACCGAATGCGCAATGCTGCTTGAAAGCGGCGAAATTGCACATGATGCCGTGATAGTCGAAGTTCGGCATGCTCCACTTGATGGTTTCCTTCACCTCCGGGCAGGCGGCGTGGATCACTTCGCGCAGATGGTTCAGGATGGGCTGGGCGAAGTCGGCCGACTTGGCGATGTAGGCGTCGACGCGCGGATCGGTGGTGGGCATGGATATCCTTTCAACTGTGTTGCCGCAATCTGACATCGGTGCGTTGCTTAACGCAGTTTGCTCAGCATTAGGAGCATACTAAACCTCATGAGCAATTCACGCAAAATGGCGGCCGCCGCCGGCGCCGTGGGCTTTGTCTGGGCCGGAATGACGGCCCTACTCATGGCCGGCCAGCGCAAGCTGCTGTTCAATCCCACCGTCAAGCGCGAGGTGCAAAGTCCGCGCAGCAGCGGCCACCGCACGCGCGCCATCGTGCTGCGCGGCGCCGACGGCACGCGCCTGGCGGGCTGGCTGATGACGCCGCGCGAACCGGGCGTGCGCCCTGCCGTGGTGTATTTCGGCGGGCGTTCGGAAGAAGTGTCCTGGCTGGTGCGCGACGCCGGCAACCTGTTCCCCGGCATGACGGTGCTGACCATGAATTACCGCGGCTACGGCGATTCGCACGGCGAGCCAGGCGAGCACTTACTGGTCGCCGACGCCTGCATGCAGCTGGACTGGCTGTGCAAGCACCACAAGGTCGACCCGACCCGCATCGCGGTGGTCGGACGCAGCCTGGGCTCCGGCGTGGCGGTGCAGGCCGCGCTGCAGCGCCGGGTGCAGGCCACGGTGCTGATCACGCCTTACGATTCCATCCTGGCGCTGGCGCAGCGCAAATTCCCCGCCCTGCCGGTGTCGATGCTGCTGCAGCACCGCTTCGAATCGGTCAAGCATGCCACGCAGCTGGCCGCACCGACTTATGTGCTGCGCGCCGCCAGCGACGATATCGTGCCGCACTCGCATACCAATGAACTGGTCAGCAAGCTGGCCTGCCTGCACCACGACGAGACCATTCCCGACTCGGACCACCTGAACATCCCCTACCTGCCGGCCACGCAGCAGAAGATCGCCAGCTTCCTGCAGGCGCAGTTCACGCAGCCGGCTTGAACACGGCGCGGAATGCACGCATGGCCGCCGGGTGGCCGATCGTCATATGCGTTTCATCGAGCATCGGCAGCATCTGCCAGCGCAAGCCTGCCACCGGCGCGCCCGATAGTGCGCCTTCCAGCTGCCTGGCCAGTTCCGGCTGGCCAGGCTCGCCGCTGGTGGCGATGAACAGCGTCTTGTCGAGGCGCTTGCGGGTACGCAGCGTGCCTGCCGCCGTTTTCAGGATTTCGCGGTCGTTCCACCACAGCGTGGGATCGATGGCGATGTAGGTATCGAACATTTCCGGCGCCTGCAGGAAAGTCTCCAGCACGAACATGCCGGCCAGCGATTCGCCGATCAGGGCGGTCTCGCCGGTGGTGTGGTAGCGTGCTGTCACCAGCGGCATCAGCTCCTCACGGATGAAGCGGCGGAATGCGGCCGAGCCGCCGACCACCGGCGCGATCTTCCGGTCCTCGGCATTCGCGGTCGGCGAGGTCATGTCGCGGCGCCGCTGCGTGTTCTCGATCCCCACCAGCATAAAGGAACGCATGGCCAGGCTGGCGACCGAAACCTGCAGCAGGCCCGCCGTGTGGACAAAGTCTTCCGCCACGCCGCCGTCCAGCATGAAAAGCACCGGCAGCGGCGCGTCGGGCTTGACGTCCCAGGCCCGCGCGGCATAGATGTTGATGCGGCGGGTCTCGCCCAGGATCTTCGATTCCATGGTGAAGGTTTCGCCGATCGCCAGCGGCCCCGGGGGCGACGCCGCCGGCTCAGCCGCGCGGGCCGCGGCGGCCACCAGTGCCCCTGCTGCCAGGCCCAGTACCTGCCTCCTGCTTGCCATGCTCGTCTCCTTAAAAGTCCAGGCAGCCGCGATAGGCACGCGGCGCCACAACGGAAAGATAGCCATGCACCGCCTGCCGCACCAGCGCACGCAGCGCCACGGCATCCGGATGCTCGCTGCGCGCCATCAGCGTTTGCGACACCAGGCTGTAGGCAATCGCATGCGCGGCAAACGCCGCGTCGGCCAGTGCGGCTGCTTCCGGCCAATCCGGCCCGGCGCCCAGCCCTGTCTCCCACAGCGCAACGAACTCCCGATAAAGCTCGCGAAACGCCTGCGGCCGCGAAACCTGGCGCTCCAGATGGAACAGGGCCGCCCACTGTTCGGGTTCCGCCAGCGGTGCGCGCAACTGGGTATCCAGCAGCGCATCGACGCGTTCCGGCAGCGGCAAGGTGGCGGCATCCCGCACCGCCACCGCCAACGCTTCTGCAATCGCCCGCACCCGCTGGCGGATGCAGACCGCAGCCAGTGCCTCCTTGCTGGCGAAGTATTCATAGAAGCTGCCCGCACCGACGCCGGCCAGCGCCAGCACCTGGCGGATCGCCACCTGCGCGTAGCCCTTCTCGACCAGCAGCTGGACGAAAGCCTGCTCGATCGCCTGCGCCGTGGCGCGGGCGCGCGACTGTGTCGGTTTTCGCCGCTTGGCTGCGGCGGGAAGGGGTGCCTGCATGGTCAAAATCCGAACACCGGGGAAAGCGGCGAGCATTACACTTTCTTGCACATTAATCAAGGAGCTGCAGCGCGATGGACAACCTGACCCGTGAATTAACCGGCTATAACCTGTACACCACCGACCTCGCCCTGCGGGAAGGCATCCGCCGCGCCGGCGCCCACGATGAAGAGCTGGAGACCTTCGGCGCCCTGCTCGGCAGCGAGGCGGTCATGCGCATGGCGGAAGAAGCCAACCACTTCAAACCCGAACTGCACACCTTCGACCGCCAGGGCCGCCGTATCGACCGCGTGGAATTCCATCCGTCCTGGCACGGCATGATGCGCCTGGCGCGCGAGCAGGGCATGATCACCCAGCCCTTCTCCGACACGCGCCCCGGCGCCTGGTCCGCCTATGCCGCGGCCTTCTCCATGGCGCACCAGATCGAGTCCGGCAGCCAGTGCCCGCATTCGATGACGCTGGCCTGCGTGCCCGTGTTGCGGCAGGATCCGGAATTGTTCGAGGCGCTGGCGCCCAAGCTGTTCTCGCGCACCTACGATCCGCGCGACATTCCGCTGGAGCAAAAAGACTCCATCCTGGTCGGCATGGGCATGACCGAAAAACAGGGCGGCTCCGACCTGCGCACCAATACCACGCGCGCCGAACCGGTGGCGGACGGCTACCAGTTGACCGGGCACAAATGGTTCTTCTCCGCGCCGATGTGCGATGCCCACCTGGTGCTGGCGCGCACCGATGGGGGCCTGTCCTGCTTCTTCGTGCCGCGCTACCGCCCGGATGGCAGCAAGAACGCGGTGCAGATCCAGCGCCTGAAGGACAAAGTCGGCAACCGCTCCAACGCCAGCAGCGAAGTCGAGTTCCATGGCGCCTGGGGCCGCATGGTCGGCAAGGAGGGGCGGGGCATTCCGACCATTATCGAGATGGCCAATATCACGCGGCTCAATTGCGTGATGGGGGCGGCCAGCCTGATGCGCCAATGCGTGGTGCAGGCGATCCAGCATGCCCGTCAGCGACACGCCTTCGGCAGGCGCCTGGCCGACCAGCCCCTGATGCAGAACGTGCTGGCCGATATGGCGCTGGAAAGCGAGGCGGCCACCCAGCTGATGATGCGCATGACCGAGGCTTTCGAGCAGGGCCACAGCCCGCTGGAACGGGCTTACCAGCGCATCGTCACGCCGGCCGGTAAATTGTGGACCACCAAGCGCTCGATCGAGCTGTCGGCCGAAGCGATGGAAGTGTTCGGCGGCAACGGCTATATGGACGAAGGCCCGATGGGACGCCTGTACCGGGAAACGCCGGTGCTGTCGATCTGGGAAGGCTCGGGCAACGTGATGGCGCTCGACCTGCTGCGCGCCATCGCCCGCGAACCGGAAGCGATGGCGGCCTTGCGCGACGACCTGCGCCAAGGCTGCGCCGGTGACGCCGTGCTGGCGCCGCAGCTTGCCGTGCTCGACGCCCTGCTCGATGGCGCGGCCGCCCCGCAGGAAGCCGTGGCCCGCCGCAGCGCCCAGGCGCTGGTGCTGCTGATCCAGGCGCGCCTGCTGCGCGAGCGCTCCCCGGCCGCGGTAGCCGACGCCTTTATCGCCAGCCGTTTCGACGCCGCCCATGGCCGCATCTTCGGCAGCCTTCCCGCGGGCACCGGCCTTACGGACATCATCGACCGCGCATGGCCGGTTTAGCGGAACGTGGCCGGGCTTCCGGTATAATCTTGCCCCATGAACGATACTACCCGCCCAGAACTCCCGGACCATCTGTCGATCGACCCGCGCAGCCCGCACCACGTAGCTGCCGTGTTCGAGCACGAGATTGGCATCAAATTCAACGACAAAGAGCGCTTTGACGTTGAGGAATACTGCGTCAGCGAAGGCTGGATCAAGGTCCAGCACGCCACGGCCAAAGACCGCCGCGGCCAGCCGATGCTGATCAAGCTGAAAGGCAAGGTAGACGCCTTCTACCGCTGATCGCTCAAAGGGCCGGCTTTCGCCGGCCTTTTTCTTTTCTACAGCGCGGCGGCGCTATCGGTCGCGTCAGCGCCTGTTCCAGCGCCCCGGGTCGACGAGATCGTGGCCGCCCCACGCGCCTGATTGAATGATGCAATTTTATCAATCAATCGCGGCCGGCCCGAAACGCAAGCCGATTTGCCGCACTGCCTGCGCCACACCATTTTCCTGCCGCATCGCCAGCCCGATCTGAAGGGCGCGTTCGCCCATGGCAGGCGAAGCACGCACATGGCGGATCTGTGCGGCCAGCGCCGCGGCCGTGGCATTGCGCCGCCTGGCCGGTTTGCCGGCGATGCCGATGCGCTGCAGTTCGCGTCCCCAGTGTTCCTGTTCGCTGATATTGGCCACCACGATCGAAGGCTTGCCCGCCAGCGAGGCCGATTGCGTCGTTCCCGCACCGCCGTGATGCAGGATCGCCAGGCAATGGGGGAAGATCAGGTGATGCGGCGCCGCCGCGACATACAGGATTTGGCCGTTCGACTGAAAGCCGCACGCTTGCCAGTCATGGCATTGGATGATCGCGCGGCAATTCGCCGTGCGCGCAGTATCGGTCAGCAACCGCAGCGCCTCCGTCTGGCCCTTGATATCCCTCGGCATCCAGCTGCCGAAGGTCATGTAGACCGGCGCTTCGCCGGCCGCAAGGAAGGCCGTCAGCGATGGCGGAAGGTCGCCCTCCAGCTCGCAGTTAGGCCGGTCGAGGAAACCGCAGACCTGGATCGAATCGGGCCAGTCCGGTGCCCGGCCGCAGATCTGGGGGCTGACCGCCACCAGGGCCAGCCGGGGCGAAATCCACACTTCCGAAACAATGTCGCGCACTGGCGGCATGCCGAGCTGGCGGCGCAGGCGGTCCGGATAATGCCTGACCGTGCGGTTCAACAGGGTGCGGGTCAGCCACCACAGCAAGCGGTTTCCGGGCTTGCCGAACATTGCCAGGCCAAGCGGATTGACGTAATCACTCGGGACGCCGGCATGCGTCAACAGGACGCTGACGTAAGGCAGCCCAGCATGTTCCGCCGCGATCTGCAGCGGATGCATAAAGTAATGGCCGACCAGCAGGTCCGATTCTTCGCACAGGCGCTGCGCCGCCGCGAACATCGCGTCTTCGGCCGGCGCAAATGCCAGCCGCAATATCGCCGCCATCTGCTTCATGGGGTCACGGGTGCTGTATGCCGCCTGGCCGACCGCCTGCGCTTGCTCAGCGCTGAAGGTATGCGGCGTCAGGATGGTGATTCTGGCACCGGCCGCGGAACGCACCTTGTCGTAGGTCCCGGCTTCCAGGCTGGTGATCACCAGGTGGACCTGATGGCCGGCGGCCTGCAAGCCATCGGCAAGGGCGAGGAAGGGACGGATGTCGCCGTGGCTGCCCCATGTCAGCATACCGATCTTCATGCGCCGGGCAAGCTCCCCGTCGAATACGCCGAGAGCGTGCGCCAACCCAGCGACTCGTACAGCGCGCGTCCCTGGTCTGTGGCAACCAGCAATTCGGGCTTGGCAACGCCCACCTTCGCCTGGCGCAGGGTCGCCATCACAAGGCGGGCCAGCCCGCGCCGCCGATGTGCCGGCGCGGTGGCAATGCGATCGTAGATGAAGGCGTCATCCGTTTCCGCCGCATAGCCGCCGGCAGCCAGCTCGCCCGATTCGGACGTCACCCGCACGTGGGTCACCCAGCCCGCCTGCGCAACCTCAACGAGGTATGCGGGAGGACAAAGCGGCACTGCAAAGAGTGCATCCGGGCCAGCCATGAAATAGCCGGGTGCATGGATTTGCCAGCCGGCCGGCAACGCTACGCGCAATTGCTCGGGCGCCGCGCACGCCTTGACCAGGTAGCCCGGCAAATCGATGCCGCGCGCCAGCTCGGCCAGATCCGCCGTCACTGCCGGGTAGACCCAACGCTGGACTTCGCCTGCTGCAAAGGTATCCACGCGCAGGCCGCCATGGTCGGCGACCGGCAGCGGCAGGCCGCGTGCGATGGAGCGCGCCTTGAGCCAGGCGGCGACTGGCAGCGACTGGTCCGTCATGCGGCGGGCACCTGCTCGATATCGTGATAAACCAGCAGGCCGCGCGCGCGCGCAACTGCCACCATCGCATCGGCCCCTGCCGACGGACCACCCACGCGCAGCACTGCGTCGCAATGCCCGAGCAGGCGTTCGCAGTGAGGGTGGAAGATTTCGTTGTACACCTCATCCCCTACCATTTTGGAGCCGGCGGCATGCACAACGGGCAGCGCCAGCCACTCGCCCAGCACCGGCGTGTGGCCGCGCTGGTAGAGCGGCAGGACATAAGCTTCCATGGCGGCCACATTGGCAGCCATGCGCGCCGGATCGTCCCCGGTGCCCGAGCGGTATGGCCCGGCGATCAGGATCATCATGCTGCGCGGCGGCAGCAAATGCAGGTGCAGGTACTGCAGCAGCATGACGGTCTTACCGTCCATGATCTCGCCGCTTGCAGTCATTTCCAGCGCCTTGTCGGCATCAAGTTCGATCACTTCAATGTCTTCGCCCTCGTGCTCCAACCCGCCCCCGCTGCCGACCTGCGACGTGGCGTCGTATTCGCCGACGAAGAAGTGCAGGCGCTCAGTGACCGACCCCGGACTCATGAAGACATTGAACACTTGCTGCAGCTTTGCCACCATATGGCCGGTTTCTTCTTCCAGCTCGGCGTGCATGCGCTCCTCCGGATGGGCGTCATCCAGCATGCCTGCGGGGGCCTCGATCAGGAAGCCGTGGTGTTCATTGACGTAAGCGGGAAAGCGGAACTGGCGCGTCAGCAGCACGGTGCGCCGGGCGCGGTTATACAATAGGGCGACAGCGCCGTTACCGCGGTCATACGTTTCCCGCGTCATGGTTTGCCAACGGCCATCGCGGCGCTTCAAATCGAAGGTGGTTTTCTTCAGGACGTACCAATCATCAGACAGCAGTTGCACGTCTTTGATGCGGACATTTTCATGCATGGCTTCCCTCCTAAACCAGCATGATGCCACGGTCCGCGCCGTCTTGCCGCCGCCAGGTTTGCGGGACAAGTATCGCTTATCGATACTCCCCCGCATTCAATCCAACCTTTCCGAGATAAAGCTTCAGTTTGCGCCGCGCCTTGGCCACACTGGCGCGCTGTCATTCCCCATCCAGAAAGGACAAGATCATGCGGTTCATCAAGGCATCGCGAAGCCTCCTCTTCGCACTCATTTCCGGCCTGTGTGCGCAAGGCGCGTTGGCCGAATCCGCGCTACCGGCAATATCGCAGGAAGCGTTGGCTAGCCAGCTCCAAGTGGGCGACCTGGTATTCATCCGGGTGTCGGCGCTGCCCTTCCGCGAAGTGGCGGCAACCACGGGCAGCTGGACCAACCATGTCGGCATCGTCGTTGCGACCGATGGCGGGGAACCTGTCGTTGCCGAAAGTACGTTCCCGCTCTCCAAACGCGGCGGGCTGGCGCGATTCATTGCACGCTCCGAAGACGGTCGCGTCGAAATCAGCCGCCTGAATTCCCCGCTCTCCGCCGAGCAGCAGAATGCGCTCGTGGCGGCGGCCGAAAAACGTATCGGGGTCTTCTACGACACCGGTTTCGACCTGCATTCGCGCCGCCAGTTCTGCTCCCGCTATGTGCACGAAGTCGTGCAGGAAGCAACCGGAGTACAAGTTGGGCAGGTTCAAACCTTCGGAAATATGCTGGCGCAAAACCCGGATACCAAGCTGAACTTCTGGCGCCTCTGGTACTTTGGCCGCATTCCATGGGAACGCGAGACAGTGACACCAGCCAGCGTACTCAAAAGCGCGCAGCTGCACGCAGTATTCGACGGTTACGTTACAGCCGCCACACCCGCCGCCTGAAACGCCTGGTTCAGATCAGCGGCGCGGCAATCTGGCGCGTGCGCAGCATCAGCCGCGTGTTGGTGTCCTGCACGCCGCCACGCGCCCGGAGATTCTCATTGAGCCGCACCAGCGCCTCCTGGTCGGCACAGGCAACCCGCACCATATAGTCGAAGTTGCCGGTCATCAGAATCGCTTCAATCACGCCCGGTATCGTTTGCAGCGTCGCCTCAAACGCGTCCGCGGTCGCGCCGGGCAGCAATTTCACGTCAATGACGGCCTGCAGGGACAAATCGAGCACACGCGGGTCGAGCCGCGCGTGATAGCCGAGGATTGCGCCGGCTGCCTCCAGGCGCCGCATCCGCTCGGCCACCGCATTGGGGGATAGATGGACCCGTTCGGCAAGTTCCTTATAACTGATTCGAGCGTCGCTTCGCAGAATGGCGGCGATTTTCGCATC
This sequence comes from Pseudoduganella violaceinigra DSM 15887, assembly GCF_000425385.1. GTDB lineage: Bacteria > Pseudomonadota > Gammaproteobacteria > Burkholderiales > Burkholderiaceae_D > Rugamonas > Rugamonas violaceinigra. The sequence goes on from NZ_AUDI01000015.1 coordinate 66,216, forward strand.
TATTTGATCCATAACTGAGCTTATCTCTGCAAAGACGCCATATTACACAGAATATCCGCGAAAAAAAATCTTAAAGGATTGATATGATCAACAGTGCGGCGACGATGCCGCATAACAATTTTAATTACCGAAGAAGACACAGAGGAAGTCATATGCCCCGCATGCTTTTCACGCTATTGCTCGCCACTGCCGCACAAGTTGCCGCACAAGAAGGAGCCTCCACAGCCGGGCCCATGGCAGCGCCGGCCCGCCACGCCGTTGTGCGGGAACTGGCGCGGTCGGTTGAGGAGAATTATGTATTTCCGGATGTGGCGAAGAAGGTAGCGGCGCATTTGCGCGAGCGGGATGCGAAAAATGCCTATGCCGGCGCCGATACGGTGTCGACCCTGGCGGAGATGTTGACCGACGATATGCGAACCTCCGGCAAGGATTTGCACTTTAGCGTGCATTTCGATCCCCAGTTCAAACCGGCACCGGCAAACGCGGCCCCTAGCGCCGAAGCGCTCGACCAGCAGCGCCAGGAATCGGAACGGCTTGCGGGCGGAATCTTCCGCGCCGAGCGCCTGCCAGGCAATATCGGCTACCTGGATGTGCGCGGCTTCGAGCCCACGATGTTTTCCGCCGCATCCATCGAGGCGGCCATGACGCTGCTGAAAAATACCGAGGCAATCATCCTGGATTTGCGCAAGAACGGCGGTGGAGAGGGCGAAACCGTTGCTTACCTGATGAGCCACTTTTTCGCCCAGGGCGATCGGCGGCATTTGAATGACATGATCTTCCGTAAGGATCAGCGAAGCGAACAGTATTGGACCAGCACTGCGGTCGGCGTGCACTACACGCGTCCGGTATATGTGCTGACCTCCAAAAGAACCGCCTCCGCGGCCGAAGAATGCGCCTACGATTTCCAGACCCAGAAACGGGCCACCCTGGTCGGTGAAGTCACGGCCGGCGCCGCCAATCCGGGCGACTTCTTCCCGCTAAGCAGCGGCCTGGTCGCCTTCATTTCTACCGGCCAATCCATCAACCCCGTAACGCGCACGAATTGGGAAGGCGTGGGCGTCAAGCCGGACCTGGCCGTGCCGGCAGACCGCGCCCTCGACGTGGCCAACGCCAAAATCCTGCGCGAAGTCATCATTCCAAAGACTGGTGACGAGCGGGCCCGGACGCAACTGGCGGCGGAAGCGGAGCGCCTGGAAAAAGCAAGCGCCTGGTAAACGCCTTAGAGGCTGTTTCAAAATGGGCGTGGCTAGGCGCAGCGACGAAGGCAGTGCGCCTGCACCGCAAGGAGCTGCAACAACGCCATGGCCATTTTGAAACGGCCTCTTAGTCCGGGCCGCCCAGCCCCTCCATAAGAAGGGCACGTTCTTACCTGGATTTGCCCCCGACGTCTTGGTACTTGCGCTGGATCGCGGCGGCGCTACCATCGCGCTGGAGCTCGGCCAGCGCGGCATTGATGGCACTGGTGGTCGCATCGGGAACGCCCTTATTGCATGCGAGGTAGAGCTGGCTCGAGTTGAAAGTGAGGAGGGGGACGATCTTGCCGGTCCAGCCGTTGCGTGCAATTTCCCGGCGCGCGTTCTGCATGCCGGTGGCCCACAGGTCAATACGACCGGCCAGCAGCTTCTTCGGATTGGCCAAGTCCTCTTGCGTCGAATCGACGATGAAACCGCGTGCTTCGAGATAGCTATGGCGTACGTCGCCGTGATAGGTGCCGATGCGCAGGGGGCGCGCGTCTTCAAGGGCAGTCAGCTTGAAGGGAGCATCGGCCATGCCGAAGAAGGTCCAGTCCACCTCGCGCAGCGGTCCTACCCACTTGAACAGGTCCTCGCGATCGGGCGTGCGCCCGGTCGAGAAGACGCAGGTGTCGGGCTTTTGCAGTGCCAACACATAGGCACGCCGCCAGGCCATGATTTCCATGGAATAGGGCAGGCCGGTTTTGGCCATCGCCAGTCGCAGCAGGTCGGGCGAGATGCCGTAGATGCGTTCACCGTCGCGCATGATGTCCGGGGGGGAGTACTCGGTGAGGAGACGCAGATCCCCCGCCAATGCTGCCGCAGGAATCGACAGCACCAGTGCCAGGCCAAGCTTGCGCAGGATATCGGCATCCATCTGACTAGGATGCGAGTCCTGTAACCACATGTCAACCCGCTACCGGCCGGGAACGCAAGTTCCGGCCTAATCCGCCCACGGGGGCGCTTCATGGAAAAAACTCATCGTTCTCATGAAGATGCAACCGTTGAGATGTTTCATAAGAATCCATCGCTTGCCGCCGACTACCTCAACGACGTACTTGCTACTGGCGATGCAGTGGATCTCATGATGGCACTGCGTTATTTAGGCAATGCATTCGAAGGCGTCCAAGAAATCGCACGCAAGGCAGAGGCCAATCCAAACACCATGTACCGCTCCGAACGAGGTAACCCTTCATTGAAAACCTTACGATGCGACAGGCCGCTGCTGGCCGACCTCGGCCGCCTCATCGCTCGCAGACGAGACGTCATCTATTCAGACTTAACTTCTACGGTTGCCTTAACTGTTAGGGGGACCCCATTGCGAAGTGAGCTCACCCCTATGACTGAACGAGCATGGACTCCGGCTGGACCAAAAATTTCTGCGAGAAGGTCTGAGGCACCGTCCAAGACCATTGCGTGATCCTCGAACTCAGGAACAGCATTGATGGAGCCATGAAGTTCAACCACCTGGGCGACTCGATCTAGAGAACCTAGCTTTTCCCTGATGACGGCTATAAGGTCCATGCACGCAGAGCGAGCAAGGGCATATCCTTCAGCGGTTGAATACTCTTTCCCAAGTCGTCCTTTCGACGGGCGACCGTCGATCGGTAGTGGTGCTTTGCCAGAAATAAACAAGAGATTTCCAGACCGAACTGCAGTCGCATAATTACCCGCTGGCGCGCTGACGTGAGGAAGCTCAAGGCCCAGGTCTTTGAATCGCTGTTCTGCACTCATTTTGCTATCCACAGTCATTTATCTTCATAGGGTCAATAAGCTTGCGTTAATGGGCGCGCGCCTGAGCGTCCCAGTTTAGCCGGATTCCGACTGCGGCATCAACGTACTAGCTCAGCAGGCTCCGAAGGCGGTCCGCTGGAGCGTCTCGCTGGGAAAACAATGCTTTCTGAACTTCGTCGTAGAGGATAGCGCCTGGAATCGCTGCTAAGAACTCTTCAACCCCAATGATATGGTTTGTATACTCTAGGCTTTCGTCGTCGCCGAAAACGATCCTAATGCGGCTGATTGGGACTGCATCGGAAAAGACACCACCTACAGTGTCGCTGATGAAATTGGCGTCGGCAAGGACTGATGGTCCATGTTCAACGTGGACAGTAAGAGACCACGGCGTGGTGAAGCGCACGCGCCTGGACCTTCCGGCAGACCTGCCATCTGTGCCCCCTGAACTTTGACAGTCGACGCGGTCGATTCTGGCCGCCGTCCGCATCCGCGACCATCGAACGCTATCGCCATAAGCTTAACCAGCAATAGGTCAAGCGCGCATCCTATGGTGGCCACTTCAACCCTTCCGTCCTGAAGCTCATGGTGGGGCTTCCCTCTTGAAAAAATGTAGCCTGGATGCGCACGAGCTTTGCTGACTTGGTAAATTTGATGAAGCGGCTGCTGTTTAAAATGAATAGAGTTTTGGAGTCGTGATCGTCAGGCTCTGCGGCTGAGAAATCCATGGCCTTACCCTCATCAAAGCGCACGCGCACTGTGCAGCTAGAAACTCCGCAAACGAACTGACCTTTGTCGATTTGCAGATAGACGTCGGCTCGTCCAGGCTTTTGGCGTAAAGTTAGCTTCGGGACATTTTTTCCATTATATGGAAATCCAAAGCTCAGCCAATCATCCGAATCGATGGAGGCAAATCGGATGGACTTGCTTGTCATCGGGTCCACTTCCTGACTGTATCTCCACTTGTCAACTGGGGCGGACGATGTTGGATTAGGTCCAGTAAGTATTTTTATCGCCCGCTCAACATCATCCTCTTGCCGTGCAGCGGCTGCGGCTGCGGCTGAGGGCCGCTGCCTTTCATTCTCAGCACGTAACAAACTCGATGCGGTCAGAAATACCGGCAATCCCACGAAGATCATGATGCCACCCACCGCAATGTTCCTGATAATCCCCATCTCCGTCTCCTTCGTGCATATTCCAAACCGACCTTTCAGGTAAGCAACGATCAAGGTCAGAAGCGATTTATCAAGAAGGGAAAAGCAGAGAACATGGCGTAGTTCTGAATGTTTCAGTCGAGCGCCCCAGCTTCATAACTTGGCTAAAGCGTTAGCATTTCTTCAAGCGCAATGAATGTCAGGTAGGCGCGTTCAGTGCGTGCAGTGCTTACCTCTAGCCACGCCCCAGCCAGCCAAAGGCCATAGCTTCTCGCTTCTTCTGCCGAATTGCTGACCTGATGCCGACTTAGTCGCTCCGCCTCTTTTCGGATGCTGCGGCCTAATTCGAGGCGCAATGCTTCGCTTTCGCTCCTATGCACCTTAATCTTTGCATGTTCGTCGATGAATGATTGTGCAATCCGAACTCGCAAATTCTCATCTGCGGCGGCAACGTTTCGCATCCAGACCTCGATTTCGTCTGCCAGGCGTTCTTCCCTGGCATTGCTAGTCCCGACTGCAAAAGAATTCTTTACTAGAGAAATCAGTCCCATTTCATAGCCTCTGCTTCAGATAGAGGTTAGCCACATTAATCGCCTTAGATTTCCAGCAATGACTGCACCGGTTGCATAAGCACGTGTGGGCGCCACCTGGATTTCTAGTGACAGTGATATCTTGAAACGCGTCAGTTGACGCCTTGCATCTGGCAATCGTGTGCGCTAACTCGGAGTGGCATTTTGTACAGAAAACTGGATGCGCATTCGTTGTCATGGCTAAAATAATGCGCCTCATACGCCAAGCCAGCAATGACGGCCTCATCGTTCGTTGCGCGTATGCCAGAAATCAAAAGCCGCTAGGTGGTGCCCTTTACCTTTTCTCGGCGTCTGCTAACGGCCGGATCTAGACTTTTCAGTTTCATATTGGGCTTCAACGCCACGCCAGCCACAAGCATCGAGTACAGCACCGGCACAAGCCATCACTTCGATCCACGCTGGAGTAATGAGGAGCCTCTCCAGTGAGTCAGGCAACGCCGCAACTCGCTCGTCATAGTAAGCATCAAATTTGGCCAACTGTACGATTTCATCGGCTGAGAACTCACCTAAAAACTTCGTGTCGCTTGGATGATAGAAATCATCGAACCATTGATTGACCAACTCGTTTGCCACGTTGACTGGAGCGGCCAGTTGGTACTCAATCTGATCGCTACTGGAAGCGATCAAGTTCAGCAAGTTGATGATATTGACGCGATGTGGTCCCAAGAGGGCATCGAGGTTTTGCGCCTGAACGACCAGGTCGACGAGGCGCTGAGCCTCCTGAGAGTTCAACTTGTTGTCAGTCCGGGTAACACCAAGGAATCGTTTGAAAAAGGAGAATGCCGACATACCTGTAATGAAATTGTGGCAGACCGCCGGCCCGCTCCTGGCCGATTGTACTCGGTCATCTCGGGCAAATTCCCAGTCCCAGCCGCCACCACGCAATGCGATGGCAAACGACAGCAGACGTCAAAGTACAATCATCTCTTGCCAGCTACATCGCGAGCAAGAGAGCGCGCAAAGTCTGCCAGCGAACGGCCTTTTCTGCATAGCCCAAAGTATATGCCGGGCTACTCGAAGGCAGTTCCTTGATCTGGTAGTTGGCGGCATGCGAACCGAGCACCTTGATCCCCAACTTCGCAGCGGTGCCGCCATTAAAGGCGATTGCCTTGATGTTCGGATGGCGTGCAAGCAAAGCGCACAAGTCATTGTCATTGCGCGCCCTGATTTGGCTGTCCAGACTTCCTGGGCGATGGGCCTCAGCCACCACATCCCACAGTCCCACCCCGTGTTCCAGCAAGGCTTTCAGTCTGGATGAATAGTCGAGCGGAACGAGCTCCACGCCGATTACCTCGGACATCAGAAGCCAGAATTTGTTCTGTGGGTTGCCATAATACTGCTGCAGGACCAGCGACTTTTCGCCCGGTAAGCTTCCCAGCACCAGCAAGCGGGTGCGATGGTCAACTACCGGGTCGAAGCAGCGCTTCCTTGTGGTTTGGCATGAGCTTGAAATGGTCATGCCGGGAATTCTACCAAGCGGGCAGGAGCCCGCTTCTTCCACTTAGGACTTGCGGCGGCGCGCCAGGGCGAAACCGGCCAGGCCCAGACCGAGCAGGGCCAGCGAGGTTGGCTCCGGCACGGCAGTCGCGGCGTTGCGGCTTTCAATGGTGAAAGACACGAAATCGGCGCCGCCGAGGTCAGCGTAGGGGTTGACCATCGAAGTATTCTGCCAGTGCACGTTGAGCACCTTGTCCGCCGAGAACTGCGCCCATTGGGCGGCGCTCAAGGCGATGCTGCCGGACAGGGTGTAATCGTAGTCGGCATAGTTGGTGATCACAGTGGTCGGGCCGCCATTGGTGCTGCTCCAGTGGGCCAGCTTCACGCCATCGATGAAGAAGTCCAGATATTCGTCGAAGCCGGCATAGTTGGTGCCGAAGTCGCCCTTGGCGGTAATCGACAGGACCACACCGCTCTGCGCCTGGTTGCCCAGGTTGAATGCCTGGCTATAGCCTTGTGCGGTGGAGGTGATTGCGGTGGTGTTGCTAGCGAGGACGCCAGCGGAAGCGCTAGTGCTGGCGGCGGCGATCAGGGCGGCGGCAAACAGTTTCTTGGACATCAAGTTACTCCATGGAAATTGTGGATCGATAATACTTTTACCCTGTAAGCAATATCAATGCCAGAACGCACTTTTTGTTTCCAATCACTTAGATTTTCAGTTAGAAACACGGTGTAAAGTTTTCCGACAGTTAGAACCAGGCGGCGATGACCTGGAAGCGTTGTAGAATCGAACGGCAGTGCTATATAAATCATCACAAAACGGAGACCGCAACCATGCCCGATGAGCGCGCCATCGTCACCCTGCTCTCGCAATACAGCGAAAGCCACCTCAATCCCACCAACGAAGCGATCCATTGCGTTTGCGTGCCACTGATCGTATTCAGCCTGCTCGGCCTGATCTGGGCCATCCATCCGCTGCTGGCCGTCGGTGGCGCGGCGGCAGCCATGGTTTATTACTTCAAGCTATCGCGTAATTTCGCGCTGGGCATGCTGCTCATGGCGGGCTTCATGCTGGTGGTATTGCGCGCCCTGCCGCCAGCGGCGGTGCTGCCGCTGAGTATTGTGATCTTCGTGCTGGCCTGGATCGGCCAGTTCATCGGCCATAAGATCGAGGGCAAGAAGCCATCCTTCTTCGACGACCTGCGCTTCCTGCTGATCGGGCCACTCTTCGTGCTGGGCGTGCTGTACCGTCGCTTGAAGCTCGCCTATTGAGCCCTTCCCCGCCGGTCGCAGCCTCCTGCGCTGCAAGTAAGAAACACTTATACTGGCGGGATGCCTTCTTCGATTCTCTTCATTGCCGCCTGCCTGATCTGGGGTTCCACCTTCTTCGCGATCACGCTGCAGCTGGGCGATATCGCACCGGCCGTCTCCATTGTTTATCGTTTTGCCCTGGCCTCGAGCGTGCTGTTCGGCTGGTGCCTGCTGCGCGGCGACAAGCTGCGCCTGTCGTGGAAGGCGCAGCGCTGGACCATTCTGCAGGGCTGCTGCAGCTTTGGACTGAGCTATATCGGCACATATAACGCCGAGCTGTATGTGGTATCGGCACTGGTGGCGGTGCTGTTCGCGCTGATGGTGTTCTGGAATCCGATCCTCAACCGCATCGCCTTCGGCACGCCGCTGACCTGGCGTACCTGGGCGGCGGGCTGCGCCGCGGTGGGCGGCGTGGTCCTGCTGTTCTACCACGCCATCGCCGCCTCCTTGCGCGACGTGATCGGTGGCGGCCAAGGGCACTTCATCCTCGGCCTCGCCCTCGCGCTGGGCGCGACCATCGCCAGTTCGGTCGGCAACACCCTGGTGGTCAAAGTGCGCCAGAGCGAATCGAATGTGCTGCTGACCATGGCCTGGGGCATGCTGTGGGGCACCTTGCTGGTGGCGCTGTGGGCGCTGGCGCGCGGCGATGCCTTTGTCATGCCGTCGACGCTCGCCTATTGGGGCGGCCTGCTATACCTGTCCTTGTTCGGTTCGGTGATTGCGTTTGCCTGCTATTTCACCCTGATCGACCGAATCGGCACGCAAAAAGCGGTGTACATCGGCGTGGTGACGCCTGTTATCTCCGTGCTGTTGAGTATTCGCCTGGAAAATTACCGTCCCGGCTGGATGGAAATCGTGGGCATGGTAGTGTGCCTGGCCAGTGTGGCCTGGGCACTCAGGGCCCCATCGGTGCCCGCCCGCCTTACTCCTGTTGACCTTAAACCTTTACAGAAAGCTTCATGAGCAATTTGCATATCCGCCCTGCCCGTCCGGACGACGTGGCGTCCATCATGGCCATGATTCGTGAACTGGCCGTTTTTGAGAAGCTGGAACACCTGGTGGTGGCGGACGAAGCCATGCTTCACGCAGAACTGTTCGGCGCCAAGCCGGGTGTGGAAGGCATCGTCGGAGAAGAAGCCGGCGAAGTGGTGAGCTATGCCCTGTTCTTCCACAATTTCTCGACTTTCCTGTGCAAAAAGGGACTCTACCTTGAGGATTTGTATGTGAAGCAGAATCGCCGGGGCGCGGGCTATGGGAAGCTGATGCTGGCGGCGCTGGCGAAGATCGCCGTTGAGCGCCAGTGCGGACGCTTCGAATGGTCGGTGCTGGACTGGAATGTGAACGCGATCAAGTTCTATGAGCAGATGGGTGCGGATGTGCTGCCCGACTGGCGTGTGTGCCGTGTGACGGGTCCCGCGCTGCAATCTTTGGCCGGCGTCTGATCATTACCTCATGAACACAGCAGGGCATTGTTTCCATGGCGCCCTCAGTTTCTGCCTGAGCAAAAAAAATCCCTCGCGGCTCGTGTGTGGTCGGGCGAGGGATAGTAAACCCAGGTGTCAGTTGGGAGGGGAGATGAATCGACGATTTCAATATAGTCCCCCTACCTCGACCTTGCCCAGTCACTTACAAATTATTACCGAACAGGCGTTCTTGCTTACATTTGATATAACGCAAAGCATGCCAACAGGAAATTTGCCAAATTGGTGATCCCGTCTTGCTGGAGACTGACGATGTTCAAAGCCCTGTATCGCGCCTATTGGCTTTTCCGGCTGCGCCGCTGCACGCGGCAACTGGAGGTGCTGGCAGCGCAGCGCGCCAATGATGCGCTGGCCGAATTGGTGCTTACGCGCGAAGCCGAGCTGGTGCGCGCGCAGCTGCAGATGCTTTAAATCCCCTTTCCAGCCATTCGAACAAGCCTTGCGTGAGCAGGGCCAGGGCGGCGGCCGGCAGCGCGCCGGCCAGCATCAGGGTGTTGTCGTTCAAAGCCAGGCCGGTCGTGATGCGTTCGCCGTAGCCGCCGGCGCCGATGAAGGCGGCGATGGTGGCAGTGCCGACACTCATCACGGCGGCGGTTTTCACGCCCGCCAGGATCACGGGCGCGGCCAGGGGCAGCTCGATATGCCGCAGGCTTTGCACCGGCCGCAGGCCCAGCGCCTGCGCCGCCTGCTTCAAGCCGGGCGGGACGCCGTTGATCGCGGTGCAGGTGTTCCGAATGACCGGCAGCAGCGCATAGACAAACAGCGCGCACAGGGCCGGCATGGCGCCGATGGTACCGAGCAGGGGAATCAGCATGGCCAGCAGGGCCAGCGAAGGGATGGTTTGCAGGATGCCGGCAATGGCCATCACCGGTTCGCGCAGCTTCGGGCGACATGCGGCGAGAATACCAAGCGGGATGCCGACCAGGCTGGCCAGGGCGACCGAGAGTGCGACCAGCAGAATGTGCTGGCGGGTCAGGCGCCAGAAGTCGCCTGCAAAAAGACGCTGCCAAAGCGTCGGCGCCGAAGCGGTAGGCGCGATGGAATTGGTGGCGGCAGGAGCGATACCGGTAGCCGTCTTTTGCCGCCGCGCCAGCCAGCCGTGCGCAATGTCGGCGAACGACTGCCCGCGCAGTTCGGCGGCGGCGTTCATGGCAATCATGTCCGGCGCGCTGATGCTGCCTTCGAGTGCGCGCAAGGCCTGCCAGGCTGCGGGAAAGCGCTGCGCCGCGTCGAGGCGGTACAGCAGCACCGCGTCGTAGCGCGGGAAGTAGGCCAGATCGTCCTCCAGCACGTGCAGGCCGTATTGGCTAATCTTGGCGTCGGTGGAATAAATGTCGATCACGTCGACCTGCTTTTGCGCCAGGGCCTCGTAGGCGATGCCATGATCAAGACCGCGCGGAACGATGCCGATGCCATAGCGTTGGGCAAGGCCCGGCCAGCCGTCGGCGCGGCCGATGAATTCATGCGACAGCCCGTAGCGCAACTCGCGCCGGGCGGCCAGCTCGCTCAATTTGCTGGCGCCGCCCGCATCGCCGCGCACGGCCAGCGCATAGGTGTTATTGAAGCCCAGCCGCACGGCAACGCCAAGTCCTTGCGCCGCCAGTTCGCGCTGCATCTGCTCCAGCGGGACGGCTTCGGCGTGCTTCAGGATCTCCAGTCCGATGGTGCCGGTATATTCAGGATAGACGTCGATGCTGCCCGACTTCAGGGCTGCCAGCACGATGGCCGTATTGCCCAGCCCCTGCTTGTGCTCCACGCGGGCATGCGGCGCAGCGGCCTGCGCCAGCAGCTCGCCGAGAATGTAGGATTCCGTGAAGCGTTTGGAGCCGACGCGCAGCACGCCGCCGGGCGCGGCGCTCGCAAGCCCTGGCGCGACAACGGCGGCAAAGGCCGCCAGCGCCAAGAATACCGCTATACGGCGCAGCAAGTCAGGCGCCCGCGACGGGTACGCCGACCACGGTGACAGGAAGCGCCGGGGCAAGGGTGGCGTGCAGCGCCGGGATGCCGACCACCGGATCGCGCCAGACGCCGCGGTTGACCACCGCCACGCAAGGGTTGAAGCCGAAGGCGTACGACAGATCCGCCGGGCGGGCGATATGCCACAGCGCGAAATCGGCGCGCTTGCCCACTTCCAGCGTGCCGACTTCGCCGTCCAGCCCCAGGGCGCGGGCGGCATGGATGGTGCAGCCGGCCAGCGCCTCCAGCGGCGTCAGGCGCCACAGCGTGCACACCATATTCATCGCCAGCAGCAGGGACGTCATCGGCGAGGTGCCCGGATTATTGTCGGTGGCAACCGCCATCGGCACGCCGGCCGCGCGCAGTTCGGCCACCGGCGGCGGCGTGGTGTCGCGCAGGAAGTAGTAGGCGCCCGGCAGCAGCACGGCGACCGTACCGGCGGCGGCCATGGCGGCAATGCCTTCGGCCGACAAGTGCTCCAGGTGGTCGGCGGACAGGCCGCCATAGCGCGCCACCAGGGCAGCGCCGCCCTGGTCGGACAGCTGTTCCGCGTGCAGCTTGACCGGCAGGCCGTTCTCGCGCGCGGCGGCGAAGATGCGCTCGGTCTGCGCGGCGCTGAAACCGATGCGCTCGCAGAAGGCGTCCACCGCATCGGCCAGGCCTTCCGAGGCCAGGGTGGGAATCATGCCGATCACCGCGTCGACATAGTCGTCCGCGCGCTCTTTGAATTCGGGCGGCAGCGCATGGGCGCCGAGGAAGGTGGTGCGCACCGAAACCGGCAACAGCTGCGCCACGCGGCGCGCCGCGCGCAGCATCTTGGTTTCGGACTCCAGCGACAGGCCGTAGCCGGACTTGATCTCCAGCGTGGTCACGCCTTCGGCCAGCAGCGCGGCGACGCGCGGCAGCGACTGGCGCAGCAGCTCGTCGACGCTGGCTTCGCGGGTGGCGCGCACGGTCGACATGATGCCGCCGCCGGCGCGGGCGATGTCCTCGTAGGTGGCGCCATTCAGGCGCGCCTCGAATTCATCGCTGCGGTTGCCGGCGTGGACGATATGGGTGTGGCAATCGATCAGGCCCGGCGTCAGCCAGCAGCCGCCGCCGTCGTGCTCCAGCTCCGCGCGGCCCGCCGCGGCGGCGTCCTCGCGGCGCCCGATCCAGGCGATACGGCCGTTGTCGACCGCGATGGCCACGTCGCGCATTTCACCATAGCCCACGCCGGCCATGGTGGCCAGGTGGACGTTCGTGATCAGCAAATCCCACTCTACTGCCATGTTTTACTCTTCGTTTGGAAAGATATCGACAATGAACACGGTGGCGTAGCCCGCTTCCAGCGTCCACACATCATCCTTGTCCAGCACCACGGCATCATAGCGCACCAGCGAGATGCGCTCGCTGGCGCTGGCCAGGTTCAGGCTTTCGCCCTCGGCCAGGAAGACCACGGTGGTCGGGCTGCGCCGCTCCAAGGTGGAGAAGTCGCGCACCGTGCGCCGCTCCAGCTGGTGGTTGCAGATGGAACGGCGCGTCATCACATTGAAATCGGTGGTGGGCGCGCCTTCCACCGTGGCGCTGACGGCGTTCTCGCCCGGGAAGGCGATCACCGGCTCGCGCTCGCTCAATGCAACACGGCGTTCGTTGCCGACATCGAGCACCACGCCGCCGCCCTCGACCAGGGTCAGGGTGCGGTCGATGCCGGGAAAGACGGAAAACGGGCCGCTCTGCGCGATGGTGGCCAGCGACAGGCGCCATTCGAACTCGTCGAACCCCGCGCCCGGCGGCATCACGCACAGCTCCGTGGTGCTGCCGCCGCCGTTTTTCCATGGCGTGGCGTGCAGGCTTGCATATTGGATGATTTGAGTCATGCTCGCAGCTCGCGCAGTTCGGCCAGCGTTTTTTTGAAGCGCGCGGTGATGGCCGGTTGCGCCACGTGCTTCTGGCCGCGCACCACCCAGTGGCCGCCGACCATCACATCCCTGACTAGATTATCATTTCCGCTGAAAACGAAGCATCCCAAAACGTCGGCGGCATCGATTCCATCGAGGTTCGGGTGGTCGTCATCCAACACTATCAGATCGGCGCGCTTGCCGACCGACAGCGCGCCCACCGGACGCCCGGCCGCCTGCGCCCCGCCCTGCAACGCGGCTTGCCAGAGGAAATCCCCTACGCGGCGCTCGGCGCCCGAAACGGCGATATTGCGGCGCTGCTGCAACAGGCGCTGGCCGTATTCCAGCCAGCGCAGCTCCTCGACCGCGCTTTGCGAGACGTGGCTGTCGCTGCCCACGCCGAAGCGGCCGCCCTGCTCCAGGAAGCTTTCAAGCGGGAACAATCCGTCGCCCAGATTGGCCTCGGTGGTCGGGCACAGGCCGGCCACGGCGCCGCTCGCGGCGATGGCGCTGACTTCGTCCGGCGTCAGGTGGGTGGCGTGCACCAGGCACCAGCGCGCGTCGACCGCCAGCTTGTCATACAGGTATTGCACCGGCCGCCGGCCCGAATAATCGAGCGACTGCTGCACTTCGCCCTGCTGCTCGGCGATGTGGATGTGCACCGGGCGCGCCTTGGGCAGGTGGTCCAGCACTTCGCGGATCTGCGCCACCGAGGCCGCGCGCAGCGAATGCGGCGCCACGCCCACTTCCACCTGGGCGTCGCGCAAGGGTTCCAGTTCGCCGATGATCTTCAGCACATCGCGCGCATCGGTGCGGAACCGCGCCTGCTCCGGCTTCAAAGGCTGCTCGCCGAAACCGGCATAGGAGTACAGCACCGGCAGCATGGTGATGCCGATGCCGGCATGGCGCGCGGCGGCGATCACGCGCTGCGCCGTTTCCGATGCCTGCGGATACAGACTGCCGTCCGGCGCCCGCTGCACATAATGAAATTCGCACATCGAGGTGTAGCCGTGGCGCAGGCACTCGGAATACAGCTGGGCCGCGATGGCTTCCATCTGCTCCGGTGTGATGTTGCGCGCAAAGCGGTACATCAGGTCGCGCCAGGTCCAGAAGCTGTCCTTGGCGTCGCCCGCCACCTCGGTCAGGCCGCCCAGGGCGCGCTGGAAGGCGTGCGAGTGCAGGTTGACCATGCCCGGCATGACCAAGCGTGCGCTCGGGATGCCCGACGCCGCCACGGCATCGGCCTGCACGGCGCTGAAGTTGCCGCGCTCGTCCCATTGCAGCAGGACGTCCTTGCGCCAGCCTTCCGGCAGCAGCGCGTGCCGCGCAAACAGGGCCTTCATTGGCGCACCCAATCGGCGGCCGACTGCACCAGCTGGCGCAGCAGGGGCTGAATGTCGGCCGCGAGGTCTTCGCGGTAGCCGAACGGCGCCGTTTCGTCCATATAGGTGGACTGGCACATCTCCAGCTGGATGGCGTGTACGCCCTGCTCCGGCTTGCCGTAGAAGCGCGTGATGTGGCCGCCCTTGAAGCGGCCGTTGACGGCCACGGTATAGCGTTCGTCGCTGCGCGCCACCGCGGCGATGGTATCGCTCATGGCGCGCTCGCAGCTGGCGCCGTCCGCCGTGCCGAAATTCAGGTCGGGCAGCTTGCCCTCGAAGAAGCGCGGCACCACGGAGGCGATCGAGTGGGCATCCCACAGCACCACCTTGCCGTGGAGGGACAGCAAACGGTCCAGTTCCCCGCGCAGCTGGGCGTGGTAGGGCTGCCAGTAGGCGGCCAGGCGCCGCTCGACTTCCGCCTGCGAAGGCTGGCGGCCTTCCAGGTAGAGCGGTTCGCGGTGGAAGGTGTCGAGCGGGCACAGGCCGGTGGTGTCCTGGCCCGGGTACAGGTTGGTGTTTTCCGGCGGGCGGTTCAGGTCGATCACATAGCGCGACCAGCGCGCCGAGAGTGTGGACGCGCCCATCTCTTGCAGGAAGCCGTACAGCCTGGCCAGGTGCCAGTCGGTATCGGCCTTCTCGACGGCGGCCGGCGCCATGCCGGCCGCGATATCGTCCGGGATGTCGGTGCCCACGTGGGGCATCGACACCAGCAAGGGAATACTGCCTGCGTTGAAGCGGTAATCCATATAACCCTCCTTACGGATGCAGGGCGCTGAACAGGGACTTGCAGGTTGCGCTCAGCTCGCCTTTCACCACCATCTGCTTGGCGGCCTCGATGTCCGGCGCGAAGAAGCGGTCGGCGTCGAAGAATGGTACCTTGGAACGCAGCTGGGCGTGTACATGTTCCAGCTGCGCCGAGGTTTTCAGCGGACGGTGGAAGTCGATGCCCTGCGCCGCCGCCAGCAGCTCGATGCCGAGGATGGTGGCGGTATTGTGCGCCATATCGTGCAGGCGGCGCGCCCCGTAGGTGGCCATCGACACGTGGTCTTCCTGGTTGGCCGACGTCGGAATGGTGTCGACCGAGGCCGGATGGGCGATCGACTTGTTCTCCGACGCCAGGGCGGCGGCGGTGACGTGGGCGATCATGAAGCCCGAGTTCACGCCCGGGTCGCGCACCAGGAAAGGCGGCAGGCCGCCGGACAGGGTGGCGTCGATCAGGAGCGAAATGCGGCGCTCGGAAATGGAGCCGATTTCCGCGATCGCCAGCGCCAGGGTGTCGGCGGCAAACGCCACCGGCTCGGCGTGGAAATTGCCGCCCGAAACCACCACCGGGCCGTCGTCGTTCTGGAAGATCAGCGGATTGTCGGTCACGGCATTGGCTTCGATCAAGAGGGTGCGGCCGGCGTTGGCGATGATGTCCCAGCAGGCGCCCATCACTTGCGGCTGGCAGCGCAGGCAGTACGGGTCCTGCACGCGCTCGTCGCCCACCAGGTGCGAGGCGCGGATCGCGCTGCCCGACACCAGTTCGCGGTAGATGCCGGCGGTGGCGATCTGGCCCGGCTGGCCGCGCACGGCGTGGATGCGGGCGTCGAACGGCGAATCGGAACCTTTGGCGGCGTCCAGCGACATGGAACCGGTCACCATGCCGGCTTCCAGCAGGCGCTCGGCCATGAACAGGCCGTGCAGCGCCAGCGCGGTGGAAGCCTGGGTGCCGTTGATCAGGGCCAGGCCTTCTTTCGCGGCCAGCACCACAGGGGCGATGCCGGCGGCTTTCAGCGCCTCGGCCGCTGGCACCAGCTCACCCTTCACGCGCACGTCGCCTACGCCCAGGATGGCCAGGGTCATATGCGACAGCGGCGCCAGGTCGCCGGACGCGCCGACCGAGCCCTTGGCCGGGATGGCGGGCACGATGCCCTTGTTGTACAAGGCGATCAGGGTGTCGATCACCACCGGGCGGATGCCGGAGAAGCCGCGCGACAGGCTGCTGATCTTGGTCAGCATCAGGAGGCGCACCACTTCGTCGGACATCAGTTCGCCCGTGCCCACCGAATGCGACAGGATCAGGTTGCGCTGCAGCTGTTCCAGCTTGTCGTCCGGGATGCGGGTCTTGGCCAGCAGGCCGAAGCCGGTGTTGATGCCGTAGGCGGCGTCGCCTTTGGCAACGATGTCCTGCACGGCTTTGCAGGAGGCGTCGATGGCGGCGTAGGCTTCGCTTGCCAGGGCGATCGGGGTGTGGGCGCTCCAGACGGCGCGCAGGTCGGCCAGGGTCAGTTTGCCGGGGGTAAGGGTCAGTTGGGTCATGTGTTGGTTCTCGTATTCGTTTGCGTTCAACCGGTAAGGCGGTGTCCGATCCGCTGGGTCAGGCACCTCAGTACGCGGCCGTCGCGTAATTTGCAGTGAGGGACGGGCGCTGGACCTGGGGCCAGTTCCCGCCGCTTTACCGGGTTTTACTTGAGCATCGGCAGATTCAGTTTATTCCGCTTGGCGCATGCAATGGCGGCCTCATAGCCGGCGTCCGCGTGGCGCATCACGCCCGAACCGCAGTCATTGACCAGCACGCGCGCCAGACGCTTGGCTGCAGCCTCGGTACCGTCGGCCACGATCACCACGCCGGAGTGCTGCGAATAGCCCATGCCCACGCCGCCGCCGTGGTGCAGCGAGACCCAGGTCGCGCCGCCGGCGGTGTTCAGCATGGCGTTCAGCAGCGGCCAGTCGGAGACCGCGTCGGTGCCGTCGCGCATGCCTTCGGTCTCGCGGTTGGGCGAGGCCACCGAGCCGGTATCGAGGTGATCGCGGCCAATCACGATCGGCGCTTTCAGTTCGCCGTTCTTCACCATTTCATTGAAGGCCAGGCCGGCGATGTGGCGCTCGCCCAGGCCCAGCCAGCAGATGCGCGCCGGCAGGCCCTGGAAGGCGATGCGCTCGCGCGCCATGTCCAGCCAGCGGTGCACGTTGGCATGATGCGGGAACAGTTCCTTGATCTTGGCGTCGGTCTTGTAGATGTCTTCCGGATCGCCCGACAGGGCCACCCAGCGGAACGGGCCGCGCCCTTCGCAGAACTGCGGGCGGATATAGGCCGGCACGAAGCCCGGGAAGTCGAAGGCGTTCTTGACGCCCTTGTCCAGGGCCACCTGGCGGATGTTGTTGCCGTAGTCGACCACCTTGGCGCCCAGCGCCTGGAAGTCCAGCATGGCTTGCACGTGCACGGCGCAGGATGCGGCGGCGGCATCGGTCAGCTTGGCGTGCTGTGCGGCGTCGGCCTGGGCCGCCTTCCACTGCGCCACGCTCCAGCCCTGCGGCAGGTAGCCGTTCACCAGGTCGTGCGCCGAGGTCTGGTCGGTCACCAGGTCCGGCACCAGGCCGCCGGCCTTGGCGCGCTTGACCAGTTCCGGCAGCACGTCGGCCGCGTTGCCCAGCAGGCCGATCGAGATGGCGTCGCCGTTGGCCTTGTGTTGCTCGATCATCGCGAGCGCTTCGTCGATGCTGGCGGCCTGTTTGTCCAGGTAGCGGGTGCGCAGGCGGAAATCGATCGACGATTGCTGGCATTCGATGTTCAGCGACACTGCGCCGGCAAAGGTGGCGGCCAGCGGCTGCGCGCCGCCCATGCCGCCCAGGCCGGCGGTCAGCACCCAGCGCCCTTTCAGGTCGCCGCCGAAGTGCTGGCGGCCCGCTTCGGCGAAGGTTTCATACGTGCCCTGCACGATGCCCTGGGTGCCGATATAGATCCAGGAGCCGGCCGTCATCTGGCCGTACATGAACAGGCCCTGGCGGTCCAGCTCGTTGAAATGCTCCCAGTTGCCCCATTTCGGCACCAGGTTGGAGTTGGCCAGCAGCACGCGCGGCGCGTCTTCGTGGGTTTGGAACACGCCGACCGGCTTGCCGGACTGGATCAGCAGGGTTTCATTGGCTTCCAGCTTTTTCAGCGAGACGAGGATCTGGTCGAAGCATTCCCAGTTGCGGGCCGCGCGGCCGATGCCGCCGTACACCACCAGGTGTTTCGGGTTCTCCGCCACTTCCTTGTCCAGGTTGTTCTGCAGCATGCGGTAGGCCGCCTCGGCGCCCCAGGTCTTGCAGACCATTTCCGGGCCGCGCGGGGCGCGGATGTCGCGGGTGGCGTCGTAGCGGGGATCGTTTTCCAGGTGCTGGGTGCTCATGTCATCTCCTCAAGTTGGTGAGAACGGGCCTGCACCGGCCCGTGCATGCACACAGAATAAGTTGTATAGACAACCAAGTCAAACAGATTTTTCAGGCGCGGGGAAAGTTGGTGTCCGTGATGGCTTTTCTTGAAACTGTGCACGTTTTGGCCGATTGCCAGAGCTGACCCCGGCTTTCATCACGCTACAAACGGGGCAAAATGTATGACGCTCCATCCTCTTCGGATTAGAATGTCATTTTCCCCAAAAGTTGCCGAGATGAAACGCGCCGCAAACGAGCAGAACTTTGCTGGGCGCTTGGCGGTGCCGGGTCGTTTGAATCGAAACCTACTCATATCATGGAAAAGTTCGACCAGGATTTCCGCGCTCTGCTGCGCACCGTGAAACTGCGCTTGCTGCAGCTCCACCGGGATGCCAACTGTGGCCATATCGGCGGCAATTTCTCGTGCATCGACGCCTTGATGACGCTGCACCACCAGGTGTTGGGCGAACACGACCGCTTTGTGCTCTCCAAGGGCCATTCGGCCGGCGCGCTCTACGTCACGCTGTGGAGCCTTGGCAAAGTCTCCGATACGGACCTGGAAAGTTTCGCGCGCGACGATACCTTGTTCCCCGGCCATCCCAGCGGCGCCGGCATTCCCGGCCTGATGTTTTCCACCGGTTCGCTTGGCCATGGCCCGTCGCTGGCGGCCGGCCTGGCGCTGGCGGCGCGCCACAAGGGCCTGGGACAGCAGGTGTATTGCCTGTGCTCGGACGGCGAGTGGCAGGAGGGCAGTTGCTGGGAGGCGCTCAATTTCGCCATCCACCAGCGCCTGGACAACCTCACCATCCTGGTCGACCAGAACGGCTTGCAGGGCTTTGGCAGCACCACCGAGGTCATGTCCTGCGACGACTTGACGCCGCGCTTTGCCGCCTTTGGCGCCGCTGTGCAGCACGTCGACGGCCACGACCCGGACGCGATCCGCGCCGCGCTGGCGGCGCCGGCGGCCGGCGCGCCGCGCGTGATCACGCTCAAGACGGTGAAAGGGCGCGGCCTGCATTTTGAAGGGCTGCTCGAATCGCACTACCTGCCCTTGTCGGCGGCCCATTACGCAAGCGCCCGGCAGGCCATCGAGCAGGAGGGACAGCCATGAGAAAGGCGTTCGCCGATGCCGTGCTGGCGCAATGCAACCGCGAGGACTGGTTTTTCCTGACCGGCGACCTGGGCTTCATGGCCCTGGAAGAAGTGCAGGCCGCCTTCGGTTCACGCTTTGTCAATGCCGGGGTGGCCGAGCAGAATATGGTCGGCGTGGCGGCCGGCCTGGCGCGCGAGGGGCTGCGCGCGATTGTCTACAGCATTGCGCCGTTCTGCTATGCGCGGCCGTTCGAGCAGATCCGCAATGACCTGTGCCTGGGCGGCCTGCCGGTTTGCCTGGTCGGCAATGGCGGCGGTTATGCCTACGGCCATATGGGGCCGACCCACCACGCCCTGGAAGACTGCGCGGCCATGAATGCCCTGGGCGTGCGCGTGCTGGTGCCGGCCTTCGACGACGACCTGCCCGCCCTGCTGGCCCGGCTTGACAAGCCGACCTACCTGCGTCTGGGCTACGACGCCCGGCCGGCCGGCCTCAGCGTGCCGGCCTACGCGCCCTGGCGCGAAGTCCTGCCGGGCAAGGCCGGCGCCATCGCGGCCTTGGGGCCCTTGGCGGGCGTGGCTTGGCAAGCCCTGGCCGGGCTCGACGTCGATGCCCGCCCGGCGGTGTGGGCGGTGTGCGAGTTCGACGCGGCCGCCATCCCGGCGGCCTTCCTGCAGCAGATCGCCGGCCGCCCCCTGTACGTGCTGGAAGAACACGTGGCCCAGGGCGGACTGGGCATGCACCTGGCCTTAGCCCTGGCGGCGCGCGGCCTGGCGGCGGGGCGTTTCGTGCACCGGCCGGCGCTGGGCTACCCGAGCGGGCGCTACGGCTCCCAGGCCTTCCATCGCGCCCAGTGCGGGCTCGATGCGCCATCCATCCGCACTATGCTCACCGATTGAGAACATGAATTTAGAAGACAAGCTTAGGAACCTGGCGGGCCCGGTCCTGGTGCTGGGCGCCAGCGGTTTCATCGGCGCCAACCTGCTGCGCCGCCTGCTGGCGGTGCGCAGCGACGTCACCGGCACGGTATTTTCCGGCGACACCTGGCGCCTGGATGAGGTGCCGTCGGCGCATATCGCCTTCCTCAACCTGCAGGACCCGGTCAGCGTGCGCTCGGTGCTGCACCGCGTGGCGCCCAAGACCATTTTTGACTGCTCCTCGTTCGGCGCCTATTCCTTCGAGCAGGACTACGAGCGCGTGCACGCCACCAACTACCTCAGCTTCATCCGCCTGATGGAGGAAGTCGCGGACATGCAGCTGGCCGC
Organism: Pseudoduganella violaceinigra DSM 15887; assembly: GCF_000425385.1. GTDB lineage: Bacteria > Pseudomonadota > Gammaproteobacteria > Burkholderiales > Burkholderiaceae_D > Rugamonas > Rugamonas violaceinigra. Next base: position 86,904 of record NZ_AUDI01000015.1, read on the forward strand.
CTTCGTACACGCCGGCAGCTCCTCGGAATACGGCCTGAATGCGACGGCGCCCGCGGAAGACGCGGCGCTGCTGCCCAACAGCCATTACGCGGTAAGCAAGGTCGCCGCCAGTGCCGCCATCGCCTATTTCGGCAAGGTGCGCGGCGTTCCCGTGGCCAACCTGCGCCTGTACGCGGTCTACGGTCCGTACGAAGACAGTTCGCGCCTGATCCCGGCCCTGTGCGAAGCGAGCCTGCGCGGCGCGCTGCCGGTGCTGGCGCGCGCCGAGGTGAGCCGCGACTTCGTGCACGTGGACGACGTGGTGCAAGCCTTTGCCGACGCGGCGCAGAGGATGGGGCCGGAACTGGCCGGCGAATCGATCAACATCGGCAGCGGCCAGCCCACCACGCTGGCGGCGCTGGCCGAGGTCGCGATCCAGACCTTCGGCCTGGCGGCGCAACCGCGTTTCAATCCCGCCGCAGGGCGCGCCTGGGACACCGACAACTGGTATGCCGACGCCGGCAAAGCCCGGCGCCTGCTGGGATGGTCCGCCAAGGTCGATCTGGCCGAGGGCCTGCGGCGCACGCGCGACTGGTGGCGGGGCCACCTGGCGCACGCGGACTTCGGCCGCCTGACCAAGCGCACCCAGTCGCGCCAGGAAAAGAATTCGATCTCCGCCGTGATCGCCTGCTACCGCGACGGCCAGGCCATCCCCATCATGCATGAACGCCTGGTGGCGGTGTGCCAGCGCCTGGGCCTCGATTACGAAATCATATTCGTCAACGACAACTCGCCGGACGATTCGGCCGAGGTGATCCGGGACATCAGCGCGCGCGATCCGCACGTGATCGGCATCACCCATTCGCGCAATTTCGGCTCGCAGGCGGCTTTCCGCAGCGGCATGGGCATTGCCAGCAAGGAGGCCGTGGTCCTGATGGACGGCGACCTGCAGGATCCGCCCGAGCTGATCGAAGCCTTCGTCGAGCGCTGGCGCGCCGGCGCCGACGTGGTCTACGGCCGGCGCGTCAAGCGCGAGATGCCGGTGCTGCTGGAAGCCTGCTACCGCGCCTTCTACCGCCTGTTCGCCATGATGAGCGAAGTGCCGGTGCCGAAGGATGCCGGCGACTTTTCCCTGATCGACCGCAGCGTGGTGTACTGGCTGCTGCAGTGCCAGGAGCGCGACTCCTTCCTGCGCGGGCTGCGCGCCTATGTCGGCTTCCGCCAGGAAGGGGTGGACTACGTGCGCCCCGAGCGCATGTTCGGCGTCAGCACCAACAACTGGATCAAGAATATCGGCTGGGCCAAGAAAGGCATCTTCTCCTTCTCGCGCATGCCGCTGCACCTGCTCACCGCGGCCGGCGGGCTGGCCACCGTGGGCACCGTCGTGCTGGCGATTTTCACGGTGCTGGTGCGCATTTTCGAAGCCGACAGCGTGCCGCGCGGGGTCACCTTCCTGTCGCTGCTGGTGATGTTCTTCGGCTCGGCCACCCTGCTCGGCATCGGCTTGCTGGGCGAGTACATCGGCAAGATCTTCGAGGAGACCAAGGCCCGCCCGGCCTTCATCCGCCGCAGCCTGATCGTGCGCGGCACCATCCGGCCGGCCGACCCGCGGGGGCAGCGATGAGCCAGGAACGCGCCTGCCCGGTCTGCCACAGCCGCAGCTACGCCCGCTTCGCCGACGAACGCATCGATCCGGCCCGGGTCGGGGCCTTGACCTATGCCTCGCGCAAGCCGCCGGAATTCATGTGCCTGCGCCTGGTGCGCTGCCTGGGCTGCGACCTGGTGTACGCCCCCACCCCGCCGGCCGAGGACTTCCTGCAGGCCGCCTACAGCGAGGCCGACTTCGATTCCGGTCCGGAAGCCCTGGCCGCCGCGCACACCTATGCCGCCGCCCTGGGACCCCACGTGCAGGCGCTGGCCGGGCGCAACGCCGCGGTCGATGTGGGCGCCGGCAGCGGCCCGCTGCTGCCCTATCTGCAAGCGCAGGGCTTCGCGCCCGTGATCGGCATCGAGCCGTCGCGGGCGGCGATCGAGGCCGCCCCGCCGGCCACGCGCGCCATGCTGAGGGAAGGCATGTTCTCGGCGGCGCTGCTGGACGGCGAGCAGGTATCGCTGATCACCTCCTTCATGACGCTGGAACACATGCGCGATCCGGGCACCTTCGTCGCCACCGCGCACGGCCTGCTGGAAGCGGGCGGCGCCATCGCGGTGGTGGTGCACGATTGGCGCGCACCGCTGAACCGCCTGCTCGGCCTGCGCTCGCCGATCATCGACGTCGAGCATATGCAGCTGTTCAGCCCGCGCGCCTTGCGCGAGTTGCTGCAGCGGGCCGGCTTCGAGCGCATCGCCCTGCAGCCGATCCGCAATGCCTACCCGCTGCGCTACTGGCTGCGCCTGACGCCGCTGCCGGCCGGCGCCAAAGGCTTGCTGCTGCGCCTGCTGGAGCGGCTCGGCCTGGCCGACCGCCAGGTCGCGCTCAAGGTCGGCAATATGCTGGCGGTCGGCGTCAAGCCGCGCTGACGGGAGGCCGGATGGGCAAGTGGCGCAGCGTGGTTTTCCTGGCGGGCATGATCCTGTGCACCAGCGCCAGCCAGGTCTTGCTCAAGTTCGCCGGACTGCACGCGGCGGCGCAGGGCGGCGCGCTGGCCGGCCTGGCTGCCAACCCCTGGCTGCTGGCGGCGATCGGCGCTTCGGTGGGCGGCATCGGCTGCTGGCTGCTGACCTTGCGCCGCCTGCCACTGTCGGTGGCCTATCCCTGGACCGCCCTGATCTACGTCATCACGCCGCTGGCCGGCGTCTACTTCTTCGCCGAAGCGCTGCATGGGCCGTACGCCATCGGCATCGCCCTGATCCTGGCCGGCGTGCTGCTCACCAGCCGCGGCGTGGCGCCCCGATGAGTCCGCTAGAACTGGGCCTGTGCCTGGCCTCGGTGTGCAGCGGCAGCGTGTCCCAGCTGTGCATGAAGGCGGCCGCGCTGCCGGGCCGGCCGCGGCGCCGGCTGCTGCATCTGGGCGCAGCCGGCGGCCTGCAGCTGGTTTCGTTCGCCCTCGTCACACTGGCGCTGCGCACCCTGCCGATCTCCCAGCTGATCCCCTTCGCCGGCGGCGCTTACCTGCTGGTGCCACTCGGCAGCCGGCACCTGTTCGGCGAACGCCTGCACGCCCGCTTCTGGCTGGGCGCACTGCTGATCGTCAGCGGCATCGTGTTGACCCAGCTCTGACTAGCGGCGGTACACGCGTCTGCCGCCGACCCAGGTTTCCAGCACGCCGATCTTGCCGATGTCTGCGGCCGGCACCTGGAACAAGTCGCGGTCGGTGATGATGAAGTCAGCCCACTTGCCTCGTTCCAGCGTGCCCAGCGCGCGCTCCTGGTGCGCCGCCCAAGCCGCGTCCAGGGTGAAGCAGCGCAGGGCTTCGGTGCGCGTCATGGCCTGCTCCGGGTGCCAGCCGCCGGCCGGCACCTGCCGCATGTCCTGGCGCGTGACGGCGGCATGGATGCCCTGCAGCGGGTTGGGCGACTCAATCGGGAAGTCCGAGCCGCAGGCGATGCGGCTGCCTTGCCTCAGGAAGCTGCGCCAGGCGTAGGCGCCCCGCAGGCGCTGGGCGCCTACGCGCTGCTCCGCCATGTTCTGGTCGGACGTGGCGTGGGTCGGCTGCATCGACGGCACGATGGCCAGCTGCCTGAAGCGCGGGATGTCGGACAGCTGCACCACCTGGGCATGCTCGATGCGGTGGCGCCGGCCGGCCAGCGGATACAGTTTGCCGAGCTGCGCGAAGCTGTCCAGGATCTGCTGGTTGCCGGCGTCGCCGATGGCATGCACATTGACCTGGTAGCCCGCCTTCATGGCCTTTTCCATCCTGGCGCGGATGGCGGCGTCGCTGTGGAACAGCAGGCCGCGCGTGTGCGGCGCGTCGCTGTAGGGCTGGAGCAGGGCGGCGCCGCGGCTGCCCAGGGCGCCGTCCGCGTACAGCTTGACGGCGGCCAGCGCATAGTGGTCGGCGGCATACGAGGCCAGCGGGCCGTTCTGCGACAGCTGCTCGAAGTCGGGGCCGACGTCGCCGATCATGGCGTACACACGGGTGGTCAGCTTGCCCTGGTCGGCGTAGGCGCGGAACAGGCGGTCGGCGCCGGCGTCGATGCCGGCGTCGTGCACGCTGGTCAGGCCGACGCTGGCCAGCATGCCCAGCGCGCCGTCCAGCATGGCGCGCGCTTCGGCCTCGGTCGGCTTGGGCAAGATCGTGTAGACATAGTCCATCGCCGTGTCGACCAGGATGCCGGTGGCGTTGCCGTCGGCATCGCGTTCGATCTTGCCGCCTTGCGGGTCGGGCGTGGCGCGCGTGATGCCGGCCGCTTGCAGCGCCTTGCTATTGACCCAGAGAGCGTGGCCGTCGATGCGCTCCATGGCCGCCGGGCGTTCGCCGACCGCGGCATCCAGCTCGGCCGCATTGGGGAAGCGGCCCAGCTTCCACATTTCCTGGTTCCAGCCCTTGCCGATCACCCATGCGCGTTGCGGGTTGGCCAGGGCGAAGGCGGCCACCGCCTGCTGCGCCGCCGCCAGCGACGCGGGGCTGTACAAGTCGGCGCTGGTGGCCACCGCGCCCAGGCCGAACACGTGGCCGTGGGCGTCGATCAGGCCGGGCAGCACGGTCCTGCCCTGCACGTCGATGCGCTGGAAACCGCGCGCCCTGGCGGCGACCTGGCGCGTGCTGCCGACGGCGACCAGCCGGCCCTGGTCGTCGAAGGCCAGGGCCTGGAAGCGCAGCAGCTTGCCGCCGGCATTGAGCGTGTAGCCGTTGGCGTTCTCGATCATGGTGCCGGCGCTGGCGGCAGCGGCGACGGCCAGCGCGGCGGTGGCCAGCAGGGTGCGGCAAAAGTGCATGGAAGCGGTCCTTTCAAGTTTGAAAGCAAGATCCAGAGTGTAGCCCGGTTCGCGCCCTGCTCCAATGGCGCTTTGCCCACGGAGCCCGACCATGCTGACCCTGTTTGACTACCTGCCGTCCCAGAACGCCTACAAAGTCCGCCTGCTGCTGTCGCACCTCGGCCTGCCCTACCGCACCGAAATGGTCAGCATCTTCGAAGGCGCGGGGCAGCGGCCGGAATACCTGGCGATCAATCCGACCGGCGCGGTGCCGGCGCTGCGGCTGGACGACGGGCGCGTGCTGGCGGAATCGAACGCCATCCTGACTTACCTGGCCAGCGGCACGCCCTACCTGCCGGCCGAGCCGTTCGCGGCGGCCAAGGTGCAGCAATGGCTGTCGTTCGAGCAGGACTACGTGCTGCACATCGCCGCGCTGCGGCACTGGGCGATGACGGGCAAGCTGGCGCGGCGCCCGGCGGCGCTGGTGGCCATGCGCCGCGCCGGCGGCCTGCGCGCGCTGCAGATCCTCGAGCGCGAACTGGCGGCGCGGCCGTTCATCGCCGGCCAGGACTACAGCATTGCCGACATGGCGCTGTTCGCCTACACGCACCGGGCCGATGAAGCGGGCCTGCCGCTGCACGCATTCGCCCAGGTGAGCGCCTGGATCGAACGGGTGCGGGCGCAGCCTGGCTTTCTCGACCAGCACCATCCCTACGCCGTCGACCCGCATTCGGGACGGGAATTGCCGTGACAGCGGGCTTGACTTAATCGTTTACATGCGTAATCATTGACCATCGATTACACGCGTAAATTATTATGGCCATCCAGATCAGCGAAGCCGAAGCCCTCGTCATGGAAGTGCTGTGGCAGCGCCACCCGCAGGGCGCCGACGACATCTGCGCGGCGCTGGCGGCGCAGCAATGGCAGGACGCCACCGTCAAGACCCTGCTCAACCGCCTGCTGAATAAAGGCGCCATCGGCGCCGAAAAGGATGGCCGGCGCTACCTGTACACGCCGCTGCTCAAGCGCGAGCAGTGGCTGGCCGCCGAAAGCAAGGGCTTCCTCGACCGCATGTTCGATGGCAAGGTGGCGCCCCTGGTGGCCCATTTCAGCCGCCACCGCAAGCTGGGTAAAGCCGACATCGCCGAGCTGAAACGCCTGATCGAGGAGCTCGACAATGGCAAGTGAGCCGCTGCTGCGCGCCCTGCTGGCCAGCCTGTGCGCCAGCGCGCTGATGCTGTTGCTGCGCGGCCCGCTGCGCCGATACTTCGGCGCCGGCGCTGCCTATGCCGCCTGGGCCATCGTCCCGGCCAGCATGCTGGCCGCCCTGCTGCCGCGCGCCAGCGCCACGGTGCAGTGGGCCATCAGCGTGCCGGCCGCACCAGGGGCCTGGCAGGCGGTGCAGGCCAGCGCCAGCGACGCCGGCCTGCCATGGAGCGCCTTACTGGCCGGCGCCTGGCTGGCCGGCGCCGGCACGCTGGCCGCGCGCCTCGCCTGGCAGCAGCTGCGCTACCAGCGCCGCCTGCCGCCGCCCGCCGCTGCGCGCGTGCTGCGCAGCGGCGCGGCCGGCAGCGGGCCGGTGCTGCTGGGGCTGTGGCGCCCGCGCCTGATCCTGCCGGCCGGCTTCCGCCGCGACTACGCGCACGCCGAGCGGCGCCTGGTGCTGGCCCATGAACGCATCCACGCCGAACGGGGCGACCTGTGGGCCAATGCCGGCTGCGCGCTGCTGCAATGCCTGGCCTGGTGCAACCCGCTGATCCATCTTGCGGCGGCGCGTTTCCGACTGGACCAGGAACTCGCTTGCGACGCCGCCGTCCTGCGCCGCCATGGCCAGGCCGCCACCTATGCCCGCGCCCTGCTCAAGACACAGCTGTCGGCGCAAGGCATTCCCCTGGCTTGCCAATGGCAGGCCGCCCACCCACTGAAGGAGAGAATCGTGCATTTGAAGTCGACTGTTTCCCCCGCCCGCCGCCGGGCCGGCCAGTTCGCTGCCGGCCTGCTGCTGGCAGCCTGCAGCGTGGCCGCCTGGGCCGCGCATGCCGGCGCCAGCGCCAATACACAATACCTGGTCAAGATGGCCATGGCCGACAGCAGCCCGGCGGTGCGGGTCCAGGCCGGCGTGCCTGCCGAAATCGCGCTGGGCCAAGGCGCCGCCCAGTGGCGCACGCGCCTGGTCGTCACGCCGTTCGAAGGCCAGGTCAGGCTGCAGGCGCAGATCAGCCACGGCGGCAAGCTGGTGGGCGATTACACGCTGACCGGCCCGCTCGAGCAGGACATGCTGGTCGTCGCCAGCGACGGCCAGGAATTCCGCGCCCGGCTGCGGGTGAGCGAACAGGCCGGCGGCTAGGCCGGGCGCGGCTTCCTGCTTGGCTGCGCCGCCCGTCCTCCCGCAACAGGCGCCGCAGCCACGGGTTGAGCCCTTCGTCCATCGATTCGGCACACGGCGCCTGCGCTCCAATATTTCAGGCACTTTGTTTGGGGCATCGGATCGCAATCCCCTTCCCCGCCTCCTCACACTGCATCGTGGAAAATGATGCCCAAGGTATGGCGCTGGCCGGCGCGCAGGCGGCTCACGCCGTGGCGCAGATTCACGCGATAGCTGCCGCGCGCGCCCGCCACGGGCCGCTGGAAGACCGGGAAAATCACGCAATCGCCCTGCTGCAGCGGCACCACTTCCACGCGCGACTGCAGGCGCGGACGCTGCTCGGTCAAGACAAACTCGCCGCCCTCGAAATCCCGTCCCGGGCGCGACAACAGGAAGGCCGCCTGCAAGGGAAACACATGCTCGCCATAGAGGTCCTGGTGCAGGCAGTTGTAATCGCCCACCCCATATTGCAGCAACAAAGGCGTCGGCCGCGTCTGGCCCGCCGCATGGCAGCGCGCGAGGAAATCCGCATGCGCTGCGGGAAAGCGCGGCGCCATGCCCATGGCCGCGTACCAGCGGTTGGCGATGTTCGCCAGCGGTGGATACATTGCACCGCGCAGCTGCGCCACCAGATCCGGCAAAGGATAGCGGAAATACTGGTACTCCCCCCTGCCAAAGCCATGGCGCTGCATGCGCACCCGGCTGCGGTACAGCTCTTGGCGCCCATAGTCTGCCGCCAGCTGCGCGCACGCCTGCGCGGAAAGCACACCGCGCACCCGGGCGCAGCCAAACGCATCGAGGTCGGCGGCGATGCCGCGCCAGTCGCACCGCGCCATGTGCGGCGCCGCCTCCGCCACAGCCGGCGGCGCAAACAGATCGCCCATCATGCCGCCTCGCTGGCCGCCTCGGCCTCGCGCTCGAGCAATGCGGCCTTGCGCTCGACGCCCCAGCGATAGCCGGAGAGCGAACCATCGTTGCGCACCACGCGGTGGCAGGGAATGGCCACGGCGATGGCATTGGCGGCGCAGGCGCCGGCCACGGCCCGGGCGCCGTTGGGGGCGCCGACCCGCTCGGCCAGGGCGGCGTAGCTGAGCGTCTCCCCGGCGGGAATCTCGCGCAAGGCCTGCCACACACGCTGCTGGAACGCCGTGCCGCGCACGTCGAGCGGCAGGTCGAGCCCGATCTGCGGCGCCTCGACGAAGGCGATCACGCGCGCCACCACCTGTTCATACTCGGTTTCCGCTCCGCGCAGCTCGGCCTGCGGGAAGCGGTCCTGCAGGTCCTGCGCCAGGGCCTGCGCATCATCGCCCAGCAGAATGCAGCAGATGCCGCGCGCCGTGCTGGCCACCAGGATCGCGCCCAGCGAGCACTGGGCGATGGCGAACCGGATCACCGCCCCGCGCCCGCCTGCGCGCCAGGCCGACGGCGTCATGCCCAGGGCGCCAGGCGTCGCGGCGTAAAAGCGCCCGCTGGAATTGAAGCCGGCCGCGTAGATCGCCGCCGTCACCGAGGCCTCGCCGGCCAGGCCCTGCTGCATGCGCCGCGCGCGCGCCGCCGCCGCATAGGCCTTGGGCGTGAGCCCGGTCTGGGCCTTGAACACGCGGTGGAAATGGAAGCGGCTCATGCCGCCGGCCGCGGCCAGCGCGTCCAGGTCGGGCGCCGCCTCGGCCGCATCGATCAGGCGGCACACCTGGGCCACCATGGCTGCATGGCGTGCGGCCAGCGGCGGCTGGTCCGGCTTGCAGCGCTTGCAGGGGCGGAAGCCGGCCGCCGCCGCCTCGGCCATGCTGGCGTGGAAGGCCACGTTCTCGCGCCGGGCCGGGCGGGCGCCGCAGGAGGGGCGGCAGAACACGCCGGTGCTGCGCACGGAATAATAAAACTGGCCGTCGGCCGCGCTGTCGCGCGCCTGCACGGCGGCCCAGCGTTCATTGTCGGTCAGGTAAGGCTTCTTGGGGGTCATGGCAGGCTCCAGTCGCTAGTATGCCACCATGCTAGGCAGGACGGCGGCGGCCGGCACTCCGCCGCTTGCTATTGAATTGCCCGGTGCTACAATCGGCCCACCCATACGCCCGGAGCCCAGGATTGGACGAGCCAGCACAACACGACACCCCGATCTTTCAACGCATCAAAGACTTCCTGCTGGCGCAGATCGGCGCCGGCGCCTGGCAGGAGGGCGACGTGATCCCGTCCGAGCAAGCCCTGGTCAAGCAGTTCGGCGTCTCGCGCATGACGGTCAACCGCGCCGTGCGCGAGCTGACCGCGGCCGGCGTGCTGACGCGGCGCCAGGGCGCCGGCACCTATGTGGCGCCGCAAAAATACCAGGCCACCCTGCTGGAAATCAAAAGCATCGCCGACGAGGTGCGGGCGCGCGGCCACGCCCACCGCAGCGCCCTGCAGCTGCTCGAGCGGGCCAAGGCCGGCGAGCTGCTGGGCAAGGCGTTCGACTTGCCGCCCGGCCATGAGCTGTTCCACTCGGTCATCGTGCACTTCGAGAACGGGGTGCCGATCCAGGTCGAGGACCGCTGGGTCAACCCGCTCTGCGCGCCGGCCTATATGGAGCAAGATTTCAGCCACAGCACGCCCAACGAATACCTGATGCGCGCCGCTCCCTTGCAGGCTGCGACCTACAGCATCGAAGCGCTGGTGCCGCCGCGCGAGGTGGCCGACATGCTGGCCATGGACGCGCGCCAGCCCTGCCTGGTGCTGAAACGCCAGACCCAGTCGGCCGGCCGCGTGGCCTCGCTGGCCACCATGTGGCACCCCGGCCATCGCTACCAATTTGGCGGCAGCGTCCCGGCCGGAGCAATGCTATAGTTGTCCGCACGCCGGCGCCCCGCGCCGGCCCGAAAGGGAAGCCTTGCCGTCCGTGAGCCCGACCGCCGCCCTGTCCCCCCGCTCGCCCCCGCGCCTGCGCCGGCGGCGCGCGCTCGTCCGGGCCCTGGTCTGCTGCTGGGCCTGCTGGGCCGCCCTGCCGGCGGCGCAGGCGGCCGACGCCGTGACCCTCCAGCTCAAGTGGCAGCACCAGTTCCAGTTCGCCGGCTATTACGCGGCCCAGGCGCAGGGCTATTACCGCGACGCCGGCCTCGAGGTCACCTTGCGCGAAGCGCTGCCCGGCGAAGACACGCTGCAGGCGGTACTGGACGGCCAGGCGCAGTACGGGGTCGGCAACAACAGCCTGCTGCTGCGGCGCGCCCAGGGCGCGCCCGTGGTGGTGCTGGCGTCGGTGTTCCAGCATTCCTCGGCGGCCCTGGCGCTGCGCCTGGACGGCGCCGGGCGGCGCCCGCCCTGGCGCGAGGCGCGCGTGGCGCTGGCGCCGGACGACGCCGAACTGCGCCTGCTGCTGCTGCGCGAGCGCGTGCCGCTGGCCGCGCTGACTCTGCTGCCGCGCAGCGCCGGCCTGGACGACCTGGTGGCCGGCCGCCTGGACGCGCTCTCGGTCTATAGCAGCGGCGCGCCCTTCGTCCTGCAGCGCACCAACCTGCGCTATGAATTGCTGCAGCCGCGCAGCGCCGGCATCGATTTCTACGGCGACCTGCTGTACACCACCGAGGCCGAGCTGCGCGAGCATCCGGCCCGCGCCCACGCCCTGCGCGCGGCCACCCTGCGCGGCTGGCGCTACGCCCTGGCCCACCCGCAGGAAATCGTCGACCTGCTGCGCGCGCGCTATCCGGAGCGGCGCTCGCGCGAACAGCTGCTGTGGGAGGCGCAGCAGGTGCTGCCCCTGCTGGAACAGCATTTGATCGAACTGGGCTACAGCAACCCGCAGCGCTGGCAAGCCATCGCCGACAGCTATGCCGCGGCCGGCATGCTGCCCAAGGGCTACAAGGTGGACGGCTTCCTGTACCAGGACAGCGGCGCCGCCCCCACCTGGCATCTGGCGCTGGGCGTGGTGCTGGCCCTGCTGGCCGGTGCCGCCCTGTGGCGCCTGCTGCGCGTCACGCGCGCCCTCGCCGGCGCCCAGGCGCGCGCCGGCGAGGCCGAGCGCATGGCCAGTTTCGCCCTGGAAGGGGCCGGCGAAGGAACCTGGGACTGGCAGCCGCAGCGCCCGGCCCTGCAGCTGTCGGCGCGCTACTGCGAAATCCTCGGCTACCCGCCCGGCGCCCTGCACCCGGCCAACCTGGAGCAGTGGCTGGCGCTGGTGCATCCGGACGACCGCGCCCGCGTGGCCGCCGAGATCGCGGCCCTGGACGACCCGGCCGTCGGGCGCACCCCGTTCACCATGGAATGCCGCATGGCCTGCCGCGACGGCAGCTGGCGCTGGGTGCTCGGGCGCGGCATGGTGCTGGCGCGCGACGCGGCCGGGCGGCCGCTGCGCATGGCGGGCACCCTGGGCGATATCTCCGACCGCAGCGCGGCCGAGCTGGCGCGCATGGAGGCCATGCTGGCGGCGCTGCCGGGCGCGCTGCTGGTGGCCGACCGCGGCGGGCGCGTGCGCCAGGCCAACGAGGCGGCCGAGGCCGTGTTCGCCGCCGACGCCGGCAAGCTGGCCGGCGCCTCGATGGAAATCCTGATCCCGGACGCCATGCGCGACACGCCGGGCCGCCCGCGCGAACTGTTCGCGCGCGCCCGCCTGCCGGGCCGGGTGCTCACCGCGCGCCGCCTGGACGGCGCCCACTTCCCGGCCATGGTGCACCTGGCGCCGATCCAGCTGGCCGGCCAGGGCCTGGTGGTGGTCTCGCTGCGCGACATGACCCAGCGCCAGCGCGCCGAGGAAGCGCTGCAGGCATCCTCCGAGCGCTACCGCCTGATCGTGCAGACCGCCGCCGAGGGCATCTGGATGTGCGACGCGGCCGACCAGACCAGCTTCGTCAACCCGACCATGGCGCGCATGCTCGGCTACGAGATCGAGCACATGCTGGGGCGCCCCATGGCCGCCTTCATGGATCCCGAATGCGCCGCCGTGCGCCAGCGCCAGCAGCAGGGGGCGGCCGCCGCCCCGCCCGAGCCGGCCGAGGGCCGCTTCTACCGCCAGGACGGCTCCTCGCTGTGGGCCCTGCTCTCCACCACCACCGTCAACGCCGACAACGGCAGTTATGCCGGCACCCTGACCATGGTCACCGACATCAGCGACCGCCGCCTGGCCGAGCTGGCGCTGCGCCACTCCAACCAGCGCCTGGCCTCGGTCTTCAACGCCGTCACCAATGGCCTGGTGGTGTTCGACGCGGCCGGCAATATCGTCGAATGCAATGCCGCCGCCAGCCGCATGCTGGGGCGCGCCGCCGCGCGCGGCGCCGGCCAGTGGGACGGGGTGCACGAGGACGGCCGCCGTTTCAGCGCGCCCGAGCATCCGGTGGCCCAGGCCTTGGCCGCGGGCCAGCCGGTGCGCGACGTGGTGATGGGCGTGGCGCCCGCCGCCGCGGGCGGCGAGCCCTGCTGGCTCTCGGTCAATGTCGAGCCCCTGCGCGACGAGCACGGCCCGGGCAGCATGGTGGTGGCCAGCCTGACCGACATCTCTTACCGCAAGCGCAGCGAGGATGCGCTGCGCCAGGGCGAGCAGCGGCTGCAGGAAATCATCCAGATGATGCCGATCGGCCTGTTCATCAAGGACAAGGACAGCCATATGATCCTGATGAACCGCGCCAGCGAACAGCAGTTCGGCTACACCTTCGACGAATTGAACAATGGCGACTACGCGCCCTTCCACGCGCCGGAGGACGTGGCCGCTTTCCGCGCCAAGGACCTGGAAGCGTTCGCGGGGCGCAGCCTGATCGACTACGAGGAAACCATCTGGAACCCGGTCCTGAACGCCCAGCGCCAGCTGCGCACCTTCAAGAAGCCGGTGTACGACGCCCATGGCGCGCCGGCCTACCTGATCGGCATGGCCATCGATATCTCGGACAGCAAGGCCAACGAACGCGCGCTGCGCGAACTCAACGAGCACCTGGAAGAGCGCGTGGCGCAGCGCACCGTGCAGCTGGAAGAGGCGCGCCAGCAGGCCGAGGAGGCGTCGGCCGCGAAAGGCCAGTTCCTGGCCAAGATGAGCCACGAGATCCGCACCCCGATGAACGGCGTGATCGGCATGGCCTACCTGGCGCTGAAGACGGACCTGGCGCCGCGCCAGCGCGACTACCTGGAAAAGATCCGCTTCGCCGGCGAGCACCTGCTGCGCATCATCGACGACATCCTCGACATCTCCAAGATCGAGGCCGGCAAGCTGGAAATCGAGGATGTCGACTTCTCGCTCGACCATGTGATCCAGACCCTGACCACGGTGGTGGCGCCGAAAGCGGCCAGCCGCGGCCTGCGCCTGGCGTTCGAGCTCGACCCGGCCCTGCCGCCGGTCTTGCGCGGCGACCCGCTGCGCCTGGGCCAGGTCCTGATCAACTACGTCAACAACGCGATCAAGTTTTCCGAACAGGGCAGCATCGAGGTCTCCGTGCGCCAGCTGCTGGCCGACGACATCGCCTGCCTGCTGCGCTTTGAGGTGCGCGACCATGGCATCGGCCTGTCGGAAGCCGAGCAGGGCAAGCTGTTCCAGGCCTTCCAGCAGGCCGACACGGCCATCACGCGCGAATACGGCGGCACCGGCCTGGGCCTGGCCATCTGCAAGCAGCTGGCCCAGCTGATGGGCGGCGAAGTGGGCGTGCACAGCGCGCCGGGCCAGGGCGCCACCTTCTGGTTCACGGCGCGTCTGGGCGTGTCGCCGCGCGGCGTGCCGGACGTGATCAACGAAGTCAACGCCGCCGCCGCCGCCCTGCTCGACAGCGCACGCAGCACGGCCGCCATGCAAGCCCTGAAGGATGCGCGCATCCTGTTGGTGGAAGACAACACCTTCAACCAGCAAATCGCGCTGGAAATGCTGGAGGAAGCCGGCTCCTCGGTGTGCCTGGCCAACAACGGCGCCGAAGCGCTCGACCTGCTGCACCAGGCCGACTTCGACTGCGTGCTGATGGACGTGCAGATGCCCCTGATGGACGGCCTGGAAGCGACGCGCCGCATCCGCGCCGACCCGGCCCTGGCCACCACGCGCGTGCTGGCCATGACGGCCACCGCCACCAAGGACGACCGCGAGCGCTGCCTGCAGGCGGGCATGGACGACTTCATCGCCAAGCCGATCCAGCCGGCCCTGATGTACCAGAAGATCGCCAGCTGGCTGCCCGAACGCGAAGCGGGCAGCGCCGGCGCCGGCCCGGCGCGCCCGGCCGGGCGCCCCGCCTTCCGTCCCACCCTGGCCGGCGACCCGGCCATCATCGACCTGTCGGTGCTGGCCCAGCTGCTGGGCTACCAGCCGCACAAGATCCGCAAATTCGCCTTCAAGTTCCTGCAAACCACCGAAGCGGGCTTCAGCGAAATGGAAGCGGCGCTGGCGGCCGGCGAACTGCAGAAGGTGCGCGAGCTGGGCCACCGCATCAAGAGCAGCGCGCGCGCCGTGGGCGCGCTCGGCATGGCCGAGCTGTGCGCCGAACTGGAACTGCTGGCCCCGGCCGCCGCCGACGCCGCGGCCGCCGCGCGCCGCCTGCTCGACCGGCTGTGGCCCCTGCTGCACGCGGTGAGCGAGCACATCATGACCAACACCACTTTTGCCGACGATGACTGAGACCCCCTCCACCCCGCTGCGCATCCTCCTGGTCGACGACGACCCCTTCATGCTGAGCATGTTGGCCGACATGCTGGAAGACCTGGGCCAGCTCAATGTGCGCAGCGAAAGCGACGCCCGCCAAGCCTTGCTGGCGCTGCCGCAATTCCGCCCCGACCTGCTGGTGTGCGACCTGTCGATGCCGGAGATGGACGGCATCGAATTCCTGCGCCTGGCCGCCGACAGCCACTTCGGCGGCGCCGTGGCCCTGCTGTCGGGCATGGACGCCGGCATCCGCCAGGCCGCCGACACGCTGGCGCGGGCGCACGGCTTGGCGCTGCTGGGCACGCTGGCCAAACCGGCCACCCCGGCCGCCCTGGCCGAGCTGCTCAGCCAAGCCGCCAGCCACCGTGCGGGCTGAAAGCTGCCCCCGACTTTCAATGCCATACACGCGCCGAAAAAATCGGTTATTATTTGGGCCATTCCCGCCCTGATTCCCTGTTGACTCCCAGTATTGAATTAGTGCAGTTCGTCGCCAGATGGGCGATAACGGCAAGGGGTTTCCCCGGGCGAACTAATCAATTAAGGACAAACAATGAGCGACCTGATCAAACACATTACCGACGCCTCCTTCGACAGCGACGTGCTGAAGGCCGACCGCCCTGTGCTGGTGGACTTCTGGGCCGAATGGTGCGGTCCTTGCAAGAGCATCGCCCCGATCCTGGAAGAAGTGGCCAAGGAATACGATGGCAAGATCACCATCGCCAAGATGGACGTCGACAGCAACCAGCAAGTGCCGGGCAAGTTCGGCATCCGCGGCATCCCGACCCTGATCCTGTTCAAAAATGGCGTGCCGGCGGCACAAAAAGTTGGCGCGATGGCAAAAGGTCAACTCACCTCTTTCATCGACAGCAATATTTGAGGTAAGATAGGCGGTGCTGCGCCCGCAGCCCGCCTGAACGGCAGGGAAAGCGCCCACACCCCTTTCCCTTAACACCAGACCAACGCAGTTCCCTCCCCTACCCTTACTTTCCCGTCACGGGACACTCAAACAGCTATGCACCTTTCTGAACTTAAGGCTATGCACGTTTCAGCTTTGCTGGAAATGGCCATCAGCCTCGATATCGACAATGCGGCCCGCCTGCGCAAGCAGGAACTGATGTTCGCGATCCTGAAAAAGCGCGCCAAGGCCGGCGAACAGATTTTCGGCGACGGCGCCCTGGAAGTGCTGCCGGACGGCTTCGGCTTCCTGCGCTCGCCGGACGCCTCGTACATGGCCTCGACCGACGACATCTACATTTCGCCGTCGCAGATCCGCCGCTTCAACCTGCACACCGGCGATTCGATCGAAGGCGAAGTGCGCACCCCGAAGGATGGCGAGCGCTATTTCGCCCTGGTGAAGGTGGACAAGGTCAACGGCGAATCGCCGGAAGCGTCCAAGCACCGCATCCTGTTTGAGAACCTGACACCGCTGCACCCGACCGTGCCGCTGCGCCTCGAGCGCGACATGGCCGGCACCGAAAACATCACCGGCCGTATCATCGACCTGGTGGCGCCGATCGGCAAAGGCCAGCGCGGCCTGCTGGTGGCGTCGCCGAAGTCCGGTAAATCCGTGATGCTGCAGCATATCGCGCACGCCATCACCACCAACCACCCGGATGTGACCCTGATCGTGCTGCTGATCGACGAACGTCCGGAGGAAGTGACCGAGATGCAGCGCTCCGTGCGCGGAGAAGTGGTGGCCTCGACCTTCGACGAACCGGCCACGCGCCACGTGCAAGTGGCCGAGATGGTGCTGGAAAAAGCCAAGCGCCTGGTCGAAATGAAAAAAGACGTGGTGATCCTGCTCGACTCGATCACCCGCCTGGCGCGCGCCTACAACACCGTGATCCCGGCCTCGGGCAAGGTGCTGACCGGTGGTGTCGACGCCAACGCGCTGCAGCGTCCGAAGCGCTTCTTCGGCGCCGCGCGCAATGTGGAAGAGGGCGGCTCGCTGACCATCGTCGCCACCGCGCTGATCGAAACCGGTTCGCGCATGGACGATGTGATTTACGAAGAATTCAAGGGTACCGGCAATATGGAGGTGCACCTGGAGCGCCGCCTGGCCGAGAAGCGCGTCTATCCGTCGATCAACCTGAACAAGTCCGGCACGCGCCGCGAGGAACTGCTGATCAAGGCCGACCAGCTGCAGAAGATCTGGATCCTGCGCAAGCTCTTGTACTCGATGGACGAGATCGAGGCGATGGAATTCATCCTCGACAAGATGCGCGCCACCAAGAACAACGGTGAGTTCTTCGAGATGATGCGCCGCGGCGGCTAACGGCCGCCCAACCGGTAGCGCGGGGGCCGACCCTGCCCTACCGGTTTTTTTTCGGGTATAATCGCGAGTTCATTTAAACCTGGCAAGTGAGCGGCAATCGGGTCGAGAAGCAAGAAGGACCGACGAAGTGCAGTTTGGCTACCAATATTGAGAGAAAAGCATGAAAGCTGATATCCATCCAAATTACCGCGAAGTCCTGTTCCACGACGTGTCCTGCGACTTCAAGTTCATCACCCGCTCGACCATCCAGACCCGCGACAGCGCGACCCACGAAGGTAAAGAGTACCCACTGGTGAAGATCGAGGTGTCCTCGGAATCGCACCCGTTCTTCACCGGCCAGCACAAGATCGTCGACACCGCCGGTCGCGTGGAAAAGTTCCGCCAGAAGTTCGGCAAAGTCGGTTCCAAGACCGCAGTGGCAAACGGCTAATCCCCGTCGCTTCGAAAAAAAAGGCAGCCGCGGCTGCCTTTTTTGTTGTTTGCCCGTCATACTCCTGCTTTCCAAAGAATTAGCCGACCGATGAAGCCAGTCCGTCTTCCCGCCGCCGCCACCCGTACCCTGCCCCGCTGGGCCTTTTTCGCCCTGGGCTTGCTGTACATCCTGCCGGGCCTGATCGGACGCGAACCGTGGAAGAACGACGACGCCGCCAGCTTCGGCGTGATGTGGACCA
Source organism: Pseudoduganella violaceinigra DSM 15887 (assembly GCF_000425385.1). Classification (GTDB taxonomy): domain Bacteria; phylum Pseudomonadota; class Gammaproteobacteria; order Burkholderiales; family Burkholderiaceae_D; genus Rugamonas; species Rugamonas violaceinigra. The sequence continues at coordinate 104,613 of NZ_AUDI01000015.1, forward strand.
TGGCGCACGGCGCCTGGCAGGACTGGCTGTGGCCGAATATCGCCGGCCTCTCGGTCACCGACGAGGGCCCGCTGGCCTTCTGGCTGGGGGCGCTGGGGATCAAGCTGTCCGGCTGGGCCCTGGGCGACGTGCTGGGCGCGCGGGTGGCCACCCTGGCCATCTTCCTGCTGGGCGTGATGTCGCTCTGGTACGCCACCTTCAACCTGGGCCGCCGCCCGGAAGCCCAGCCGCTACGCCTGGCCTTCGGCGGCCAGCCCGAGCCCGACGATTTCGGCCGCACCCTGGCCGATGCCGCCGTGCTGATCTACCTGGGCTGCCTGGGCCTGCTGGTCCATAGCCATGAAACCACGGCCGAACCGCTGCAGGCTTCGCTGCTGGCGCTCAGCTTGTACCGCAGCGTGCGCTATATGGAGCTGCCGTCGCTGCGCAATGCCGCCCTCACCGGCCTGGCGCTGGGCCTGCTGACCCTGACGCGCGGCTGGGTGGTCCCGGCCGCCCTGGTGCTGGCCCTGTTCGCCTGCACCCGCTTCCTGGCCATGCCGGCCACCCGGTCGCTGCGCGACCTGGGCTTCGCGGTGGCGCTGGCCGCCGCCGTGACGGCGGTGTGGGCGCTGCCGGCCCTGCTGACCCGACCCTACGGCCAGGCGCCGCTGGCGGCCTGGCTGGCCTGGAACCAGGCCCAGCTCGGCCTGGGCAGCCTGGACGGCGTGCGCACCTTCTTCCGCGTCGGCGTCTGGTTCTTTTGGCCGGCCTGGCCCTTCGCTGCCTGGGCCGTGTGGGCCTGGCGCCGCCAGAGCAACCTGCTGCACATCGTGGTGCCGGCCACCTTTGTCAGCGCCGCCACCCTGCTGGTGCTGCTGAACCCGGCGCCCGACCAGGGCCACCTGCTGATGCTGCTGCCGCCGCTGGCCATCATGGCCGCCTTTGGCCTGCTGACCATGAAACGCGGCGCCATCAACGCCATCGACTGGTTCAGCGTGATGGTGCTGACACTGTGCGCCGCCGTGGTGTGGCTCTTCTACTATGCCCAGCTGACCGGCTGGCCGGCCAAGCCGGCCCACAATGTGCTCAAGCTGATCCCCGGCTTCGCGCCGCAGGTGAACTGGCTGTCGCTGCTGGTGGGCCTGTGCGCCACCGCCGGCTGGTTCGTGCTCGTGCATTGGCGCCTGTCGCGCCGCCCGGCCGTGCTGTGGCGCGCCGTGGTGCTCTCGTCCGGCGGCCTGATCCTGATCTGGATCCTCTTGATGACCCTGTTCCTGCCGAACGTGAACTACAGCAAGAGCTACGCCACCGTCGCGCGCCAGGCCGCCGCCGCCCTGCCGCCCGGCATCGATTGCGTGCAAAGCAATGCCACCCCGGCCCAGCGCGCCTCCTTCGCTTTTTTCGGCGGCATCCCCTTCAACGGGGTCGACAACCGCGACTGCCAGGTCATGCTGTTGCAAGATAGCATCAAGGTCCGCGCCCGCCAGCAACAGCCCGGCCCCGATTGGCAGCTCCTATGGGAAGGCCAGCGCGCCTCCGACCGCAGCGAGCGTTTTCGCCTGTTCCAGCGGCGCCCACCCGCCCGCCACTGATTGCCGGGCCGCCGCCCATGCTATCCTGTAAGGCGACAATCGCACTGGGGCAGGCATGGCAGCGGATGTATGGTTTCTGGCAATCTTGCTGGCCAGCGGCGCCCCGGCGCCGGCGGCCCCGCCCCTCATCATCACCTCCGAACATTCGCCGCCGGCCAGCATGAAGGTCGATGGGCAGGTGGTCGGGCGCGAAGGCGAAAAGATCCGCGAAATGCTGGCCCGCGCCGGCTACGCCTACAGCATCGACGTCCTGCCGTGGAAGCGCGCCTTCACCATGGCCCAGCGCGATCGCTACACCTGCGTCTACTCCACCTCGCGCACGCCCGAGCGCGAAGGGCAATTCAAATGGGTCGGCCCGACCGACGAGGCGGAGTGGATACTGATGGGCCGCGCCGGCCGCCAATACCATGTGCAGACCCTGGAGGACGCGCGCAAGCTGCGCATCGGCACCTATCACGGCGATGCGCGCGACGAATTCCTGCGCGCGCGCGGCTTCGACGTGGACGGCGCGCCCGACAATGCCGCCAACCCGAAGAAGCTCATGCTCGACCGCATCGACCTGTGGGCGGTCGGGGTCCGCAACAACGACCGCAGCGCCCTGGCCCAGTACGCCGCCCCGGAACAGATCGTGCCGGTGCTGACCTTCCACCACGTCAAGGTCTACCTGGCCTGCAACCCCTCCGTGCCCGACGCCATGATCGAACGCATGAATGCCGCCCTCGACAGCATGCGCAAGGATGGCAGTTTCACCAGATTGGAAAAGAAATACGAACAGTGGCAAGCCAATAAATAACTTGTCATTTCTTCCTGTTGCGCAACGAAAGTTTTTTTGATGTGCGGCGGCACAAGGCGGGCCTGGCCCGGTATAGTCCTCCTAAGCGGAAAGTTGCCGTACGGCACATCCGAGAAACGGGCCAGCCGGGGCGTCAGCCACACGGCCATAGGCCCACCAGAAACCCTTGCGTTTTCAGGCCTATGTTCAATCTCTACAAGCTCCAACTCGCCCTCAAGAACCCGCTGGTGCGCATCACCCTGCTGCTGCTGGCCTGCGCCGCCCTCGCCTTCGCCCTCTTGCGCGGCGAAGTGGCGCAGGATGCCGCGCCGGTGCTGCGCTCCCAGAATATCGGCGAAATCACGGCCCTGGTGGCGCAGCGCGACCACCTCGATTACCTGCTGATCGCCCGCCCGCTGGCCGATTCGCCGCGCTACATCTACAAATACAAGCAGGACCCCACCCTGCACGTGGTGGTCGTGCCCAGTACCTCGCACCAGAGCCTGGAGCGCGAAGTCCTGCTGCGCAATAACCTGCCCTACGCCATCGCCCAGGATGACTACCTGGCCGCCCACAAGGACGTGCTGCTGGACGACGGCGGCCAGTGGGGCAGCGTGCAAGCGTTCCTGAAACGCCATGCCTTCGATATTTTCGTCGTGGCCCTGGTACTGTTCGTGCTCAAGTGGGGCGTGCCGGGCATGGCGCCGAACGCCTCCGTGATCCATCCGGAACAGCTGAAAGGCTCGCTGGACGACCTGATCGGCATGGACGACATCAAGCAGGAAGTGCTGCACCTGGAAGACATGCTGCGCAACCGCGAAGTCTACAAGCAGCACAATATCGACAAGCCCTTCAATGTCATGCTGACCGGCCCGGCCGGCACCGGCAAGACCAAGCTGGCCGGCTACCTGGCCAAGCGCCTGGGCTATCCGCTGATCCAGGCTTCCGGTTCGGCACTGGAATCGGGCTATGTGGGCGGCGGTTCGAAAGCCCTGAACGCGCTGTACAAGAAAGCTTGCGCACGCGGCAACTGCATCATCTTCCTGGACGAGGCGCAAGCCCTGTTCATGCCGCGCGGCCGCGGCGAAAAGAAATGGGAAGACGATACGGCGAATACCCTGCTGGGCCTGCTGGACGGCGTGAAGAGCGACCAGGGCCAGGGCGTGATCTGGATCGTGGCCTCCAACTTCGACGACGCCTCGAGCGCGATGGATGAAGCCATGCTGCGCCGCTTCAGCGTGAAGATCAACTTCCGCCTGCCCAACAAGGGCGAGCGGCGCGCCCTGCTCGACTCCTTCCTCAAGCGCAAACGGGAGGGCCTGGTGAACTGGGACAAGATGGACCTGGACCAGGTGGCCGAGATCACCGCCAACCTCAGCCCGGCCCTCCTGGAAACCGTGGTCGACCGCGCGTCCATGATCTCGATCCAGGATAAATGCGTGATCGATACCGAGCTGATGTTCCGCGCCTTCGAGCGCGCCACCATCGGCCTGACCGACCGCGCCACCACGGCCGAGAAGACGCGCCAGCGCGAGCGCATCGCGCTGCACGAGCTGGGCCACTTCTTCATGCAGATCGACCCCTATCTGCGCGCCGGCCTGCCGCTGGCGCAGGTCAAGGAAAAGTCGCACCTGCTGAAAATTTCCACCGAGGCGGTGTCGAAGATGAATGCGCTGGGCTATGTGCTGAGCGCGGGCGACGATATGTCGCTGCGCACGCTGGAGGAAATGGAACGCGACGTGATGCAGCTGTACGGCGGCGTGGCGGCGGAGGAAATGTTCTACGGAGCGCGCGGCATTTCGGTGGGCAGCCAGAACGATATCGAAAAAGCCACCAAGATGCTGAACATGATGGTCAACCGCCTGTCGATGTATTCGCGCTCCAAGCTCGACTACAGCCAGCTGCGCAGCGAGGCGGGCGACGAGCACACCCTGGTGCAGGTGGAAGCCAAGGCCGACGAGCTGTACAGCACCACGCTGGCGGCCATGCGCGACTACCGCGCCGTGATGGAATCGCTCAAGGAGGAATTGATGGAGCGCTATGTGCTCTCCAAGGATGCGATTTTCGCCTTGCTGGAAGAGCGCTTGGAGACGGCGTCGCTGCGCCAGGCGGCATAAACGGGAAGCAGCGTGGCGCAGCGCTGTGCTGCACCACGGCCGCCCGCTTGCGGCCTCAGCGCGAAGCGATCATGCGCACATGCACGCCCGTCATGGCGACTGGCATCGGCAGCTTTTCATAGTTGTCGATCACCACAGTCTCGCCATCGTCCTTGAACTCGATACGGGCGCCGGCGGCGGTGGTGAACACCCCCGGCTGGATCGCATACAGTTCGAAACGCTCGCCGTTTTTCACGCTGGCCCAGAAGCGCTGCAGGCCGCTTTGCGTGAACTTGATACGGTCGCCATTGCTCAGGGAATAGCTGTACGCGAAGTCATTGAATTCGCTCGGCGCCAGCTTGTAGCCGGCGACGGGCGCCTTGATCTGGACGCTAGGATCATCAGGACCGGAAGCATAGGCGCTTCCACCCAAGACAAGTGCTGCCACGGCACTCAACATTATCAGCTTTTTCATCATCATCTCCGATTGTTTGCCTGTTGCCCCGCCGTCAGAAAGTGTGCGGGGTCGGTTCAAAGTTAGCAAAGTGCGTTCGGATGTGCAGTTTCGGGCGACAGACAGCGCGTTCGGAGGGATAGAACGCACGGCGCGCAGACGAACTGCAAGTATCGGTCGGCGGACTTGCCGTCAGGTGCGGCAATGCTGTCCGGGGAGCGCCTGGCCCGTGGTCGGGGGGGCGCTCGGGGCTGGGGCGGATGGGGTGCATCCGCGCCGGCTGTCCAAACCTGGTGCCCGGCGCCGTGGCCGGTGGGCCGGGCGCTGTGGGAGCAAACCGCAAACTGCCGGGTGGACAGCTACAGCTTGTACCGGCCTTGTGCTGGCCGCTGGTTGTCTTTCGACTGTGCTTCATCGTACGCTGGCTTGTTCCTATTGGAAAGCTAGCCGGGCCCTGATTTTTTTCAATTTGGCGGCGCCAGGCCATAGCTTAAATATTCACAGCAGGGTTGCCGCGCAGTGGCAAATCGGTAATAATGCACGTCGCGTTAAGTGGCCCGAGTGGTGAAATTGGTAGACGCAGCGGACTCAAAATCCGCCGCCGCAAGGCGTGCCGGTTCGATTCCGGCCTCGGGCACCACCACTTCTCTCCTAGCGTCCCCCTGCGCCGGCCATACCGGCCGCCACGCTGCCCTGCCGCGGCGCCCCGCCTATTTGACGCCTTCCCAGCGTCGATGCAATACTCGAATATTTTCATTAGTGGAACAAGCATGGGCGACCATCCTGCAACAGCGAATCCCAGCGCGGCGCCAACGCGTCCTCCAGCGGCCGCCGGCCGCGAGCTCGACCGGCTGGAATGGCTGGCGGCCGCCTACTTATTGCTGCCGCTGCTGGTCTTCGTGCTGGGCTGGCTGCGCTGGCCCTATGCACTGCCCATGAGCCTGGCGCTCCTGCCTGCCCTCTACGGCGCATGGCAGCGGCGCCAGCGCGGCGCCGCCCTGCTGGCGCGGCGCGAGTGCCTGGCCGTGGCCGCGCTGACCATTGGCTGGGTCAGCCTAAGCGGCCTGACGCCCGGCTTCTTCCTCAATCCGGACTGGCTGACGCGCATGTCGGTGCTGCGCGACCTGGTGGTGGGCAGCTGGCCGGTCGGCTACAGCCTGCCCGACGGCGAACTGATCCTGCGCTGCCCGCTGGGCTACTATATGGTGCCGGCGCTGGTCGGCAAGCTCAGTTCCCTGGATGGCGCCCGCATCGCCCTGTGGTGCTGGACGGCCCTGGGGACCTCCCTCTTCCTCGCCCTCCTGCTGGGCGCCAACCCGGCGCGCAAGCCCGGCGCCTGGCGCTCGGCCTTGCTGATTGCCGTCTTTTTCAGCGGCATGGACGTCATCGGCTGGCTGGTCTCCAACCCCGAGGGCCTGCACTGGGGCGCCCATATCGAATGGTGGGCCAAGCTGTTCCGGGATGGCAGCCAGATCCAGTACAGCGCGCAGACCACCCAGTTGTTCTGGGTCCCCAACCACGGCCTGCCGGGCTGGCTGCTGGCAGCGATCGCCTGGCGCCATCGCCAGCACGGCGTGGCGGTGGTACCCGCGGCGCTGCTGATGCTGGGGACGGTGTTCTGGGCGCCCCTGGTGGCCGTGGGCGCCGCCCCGCTGCTGCTCTGGTGCGTCTGGCGCGCCCTGGGCTGGCGCCAGTTGGCCCTGCACAGCCTGCGCCTGCCGGTGCTGGCCCTGCTGCCCTGCGGCCTGCTGGTGTTTCGCTACCTGACCATGAGCGTGGCGTCGGTCGATGCCGACCGCAGCGGCGGCAGCGATGGGCTGACGCAAGCCAGCAGCGCCATCGTGTTTTCCCTGCTCGAATGGGGCTTACTGGCGTGGGCGGTCACCGGGCGCGCCGCACGCGCGCCCTTGCTGCTGCTGGCCTTGCTGGAATTGCTGCTGCTGCCCTTCCTGCATTACGGCCCGGCCAACGACCTGGTCATGCGCGCCAGCATTCCCGCCCTGACGCTGCTGATGCTGGCCACCATCGACGCCTGGCAAAGCGCGCGGCCGCTGCGGCGCGCGGCCATCAGCGTCCTGCTGGTCATTGGCAGCGTCACGCCGCTGCTGGAAATGCAGCGCGCCTTCCAGCCCGGGCCACGCTACCTGCATGCACAGGAGAATTTCATCGATGTCAACGGCAGCGCCGTGTGGCATTACCTCAGCCCGGTGACCCGCCCCGACATCCAGGCCGCCTTCAAACCGGCGGCCCCGGTGCCGGGTGCGGCCAAGCAGCCCTAGGGCTGGGCGGCGCCGCGCAGGCGGGCGCAATCGTACAGGTAATAGGAGCGCTGGAATGCCCGGTCGTGGATGCGGGCAACGCTGGCAGCGCCCAGGTCGCGCGCCAGCACCACGAAGTCCAGCTGCGGGTCGCCGCACACGTGGGCCAGGCCGGCCTGGCTAGGCTGCGGCAATTCCGCCATGCGCAGCTTGGCCGTCGTCTCGTCCAGTTCGCGCACCGCATCCTCCACGCCCAGCTCGCGCAAGCGTGCCAAGCGGCGCCCCCCTTCCATCGCCGTGCCGCGATTGAAGGCGGCCCCGGCCAGCTGCGGCGCGGAGACATAGCTTGAGCGCTGCAGCAGGAACCAGCTGGCGCGCACATCGTTTTCCCAGTACACCACCGCCTGCGGCGGGATCAGGGGCCCGAAGCGCGCCTGCGCATCGCGCCGCGCCTGCGCCGACATGGGATGGGCGATATCGGGCGGCGCGATGCGCCACTGCACGGCCACGGCCAGGCTGGCCAGCGCCGCGCCGCAGGCCAGCAGGTAGGGCCGGCGCTGCGCCGCGGCCGTCCAGCGCCACAGCAGGAGGAACAGCGCGACGCCGGCCAGCGCCAGGGTGCCCGTGCGTAGCAGCGTCCAGCCCCAGATATCGGCGGCGCTGCGTTCAATCAGCTGCGGCGCCAGCGCGCCCGCATCGGTCGCCAGCTTCAGCACTTCCGCCAGCCAGACGCTGCCGACGGCCAGCAGCAGCGCCGTCAGCGCGCGGCAGGTGGCGGCGGACAGCGCCAGCGGCGTGGCGCTGCGCACTTGCCAGCACAGGGCCGCCGCCGCCGGGACCGCGAGCGCCGCGCCAATGCTGTTGCGCGTGAGCGTGGCAATGAGCAAGGCCAGCAGCAGCAGCCGCACCACGCCGCCCCGTTGCCAATAGCGGGCCAGCAGCCAGGCCAGACACGGCGCCGCCGCCAGCTGCACCAGCCACAGCGCACGCCAGGGCTGGGCCTGGATCAGCAGCAGGTTGTGGCGCCAGCCGGTGCCCAGCCAGAAGGCCAGCAAGCCCATCCCCGCTGCCAGCGCCAGGCAGGCCAGCAAGCGCGCCGCCCGGCCCGGCGCCAGGCGCGCGCCGGCCAGCACCAGGCTGAAGGCCACGACGGTTCGGCTGAGCCATTGGTCGGCATGCCAGCCGCCCCAGACGACCTGCGGCACCAGCCGGTGTACCTCGGCCAGCCAGACGCTGTCCATGTCCAGCAGGAGGCGGTCGAAGGGGCTGACACCGCCGGCCACGCCCGCGGCCAGGACCGCCGCGCCGAGCGCCATGGCCACGGCAATGCGCCGGGCATATCCGCTGGCGGCCAGATACAGCAGGCCGGCCAGGCCGGCGCCGGCCGCCATCAGCGGGTGCAGCAGGAAGGCCAGGCCGAGCGCCGCCAAGGCCGCCAGCCATGCGCCGCGCAGCAGGCTGGCCAGCGCCAGCATGCTCAGGGCTTCGGCAAAGATGCGCGGGGTCGGGAACGCTTCGCCCAGCGTGAATACGCCGGGCAGCGGGCCGTAGTCGGACGGCAGCAGGACCAGGCAGAACAGGCCCAGCCAGAACGGCAGGCCGCGCAGCAGGCGCGCCAGCAGGTAGGCGGCGGCGGCCAGCCACAGCAGGCTGCCCAGGACGTACAGCAACAGCGCCGCCGCCGGGATGCCCAGCACGGCAATGCAGGCCGCGAACAAGGGGCTGAACAAGGTGAAGGCGTCTTGCGAGCCGTACAGGAAGTACAGGTCGTTCTGGAAATTGCCGGGCAGGAGGCGGCGCAAGGCTTGCACCGCGTAGAGCCGGCTATCGTGCCACAGTCCGGTCCAGGGACGGGTCAGCAGCCAGGCCGCCGCGAGCAGCAGCCACAGCGGGAGGTGACGCCGCTCCCAGGGCTGCGGCCGCGCGCTCATCCGGCCTGGGTCCCGGCCGCGGAGAACAGCAGCGCCTTGCGCGCGCCAAAGTTAAAGAACAGGATCACGGCGGCCGCCACCAGCTTGGCCACCATATAGCTCAGGCCGCAGCCCTCGACCAGCAGGCTGATGGCCAGGCCATTGAGGATCAGGCCGGCAATCCCGACCAGGAAGAAGATGATGAACTCGCGCTGCCATTGCGTCTCGCGGCGGAAGTCGAACACCCAGTTGACCGAGACCAGGTAGTTGCAGACCATGCCCAGCAAATAGGACAGGCTGGCCGCCAGCAGGTAATGCATCCCCGCGAAATGGGCCAGCAGGAACAAGGCCCCGTAATCCACGACAAAGGCCATGCCGCCGACGAACATGTAGCGCAGCAACTGGATCAGGCCATTGGCGCTTGGTGCGCCGAGCAGTTTTTTCAACATGGTTAGCGCTTTCAATGCGATGCCATACCGGCTCGCAGGCGAGCGCAGTCATACAGGAAATAGCTGCGCTCGTAGGCCGGGTCGTCGGCCCTGGCCACCGCGAGCTGAGCGATTTTTTGCGGGAGCACGACGAAGCCGAGCGCGGCATCGGCGCAGACATAGGCCAGGTCGCCGGCGTTGGCCGGCTGCATGCGTGCCAGAACACTGCTGACATCCCGGTAGCGGTGGTTGCCCGTCACCACATCGGGCGAGCCCAGGCGCTCGATACGGTCCAGCCGGCGCATGCCCTCCATGGCATTGCCACGGTTAAAGACCATGCCATAAATCTGCGGCGGCGATGCATAGCTGGCACGCTGCAGGACGAACCAGCTGAAGCGCACGTCGCCCTCCCAGTACACGGTTGCCGACGCCGGGATCAAGGGCAAAAAAGCGGTGCGGATGGCCTGCAAACCCTGCGGCGACGCCTTCATCTGCTCATTGCTGGCGCCAGCCTGGCGCAGCCAGAGCGCGCCCGCCGCCGCCAGCCCCACCACGCCGCCTGCCAGCAGCCAGGCGCCAAGCGTGCGGCGGCCGGCAGCCTGCCAGATGCCCAGCATCAGCGCCATGCCCAGCAAGGCATTGCCGCCCAGGCGCAGCAGGGTCACCGGCCCATGCATCGCGTCGCCGACATCGACGCCATAATTCCAGTACAGGACGTTCAACGGGGTGCTGGCCTGGGCATCCACCTCCGCCACCCAGAGGGAAAGCGAAGCCAGCAGCAGGCCGCAGGCGTAGCCGTACAAGCGGTTTGGCATCGGCGCCGGCGCCGGCAGGCTGGCCTGCCAGCACAGGGCGGCGCAAGCGAGCAGCGTGAGCACGCCGCCATAGCCGTCGCGCGCAAACATGCCCAGCACGCAGGCGGCCAGCACCAGCTGGAACACACGCCCGCGCTGCCAGAACGCGGCAAGCAGGGAGGCCAGGGCGAGCACGGAGGCCAGCTGCACCAGCCATAAGGCGCGCCAGGTCTGAATCTGCAGCAGCAGGACGTTGTGGAAGACCGAGGTCCCGAGCCAGGTGGCCAGCAGGCCCAGGGCGCCCGTCAGCGCAGCGCAATAATAGAAACGGGCGCGCCAGCCCGTGGACAGCCAGGCGGCCGTCAGCACCAGGCTGAAGGCCACGGCGATGTGGCCGGCCATATCCTTGAATTCCCAGCCGTCCCAGGTCACCAGGCGGGTCATGCGGGCGACCCCGGCGTACCACTGCGGGTCCATCGTTTGCCACAAGCGCTGCAGGGGCACTAGATCGAGCGCGGCGCCGGCGCCCACCGCCAGCGCGCCCGCCAGCAGCCAGGGCAAGACGCGGCGCGGGTCTTCGCTGGCCAGGTAGAGCAGACAGAACAATACGGTCGCGAGCGTCATCAAAGGATGGATGAGCAGGGACAGGGGCAACAGCAGCGCCAGCCAGCGCCGCTTGCCGCGCAGCAGGCAGGCGATGGCAAGGATGCCGAGCGCCTCGGCAAAAATGCGCGGCGTCAGGTAAGGTTCGGCCAGCGAGATGGCCTTGATCGGGTCGTAATCACTCGGCAACAGCAGCAGCCAGGCCAGCGCCACCCACAGCATCGGGCCGCGCAGCAGGCCCGCCAGCAAATACCAGGCGCACGCCAGCCACAGCGCGCTGCCCAGGAGGTGCAGCAGTTGCGACCCCGCTTCCAGGCCCAGGGCCTGGATGAAGGCGCTGTACAAGGGACTGAACAGGGTGAATTGGTCCTGCGAGCCGAACATGAAGAACAGGTCGTGCTCGAACGGCCCGGGATTCAGCAGGCGCATGGCTTGTGCCGCATACAGCCGGGTGTCATGCCAGATGCCGGCCCACGGCCGGGCATACAGCCAGACGGCCAGCAAGGCCAGCAGCATCAAGCTCTGGCGCGCGTCCCAACGCGGCGCCAGCGCCAACGGCGGCGCCAGCGGCAGGGGCGCCGCCGGCGCCGCCGGCCGCTGAAGGTGGACTTGCGTCATGCCGCCTTTTTCTCTTCGTGGTACTCGTCGTCGATGTTAACGTCCCACAGCGCGTCTTTCGACACGTCGCCCGAGGCAATCGCTTCCGCCGCCAGTTTGGCGGTCAGCATCGAATGGTCCTGGTTGTTATAGCGGTGCATGCCGTTGCGGCCCACCAGGAACAGGTTGCTGATGGTATCGGTGTAGCGGCGCACCACGTCGAACTGGTCGTAAGTGCCGAAGTAGGCCGGGTAGGCCTTGGGCACGCGCACCACGGTGCCGTCCAGCACCCGTGTGGCGGTCAGCATGCCGATCTTGGCCAGCTCGGCGGCGCCGAACTCAATCAGCGCCTGGTCGTCCATCTGCCACAGGTCGTCGTCTTCGTTGCAGAAGTATTCCAGGCCCATCCACATGGTGTCCTCGTCCTTGACCAGGTGCGGGCTCCAGTTGTTGAAGATCTGCAGGCGGCCGATGCGCACATCCTTTTCCTGGATGTAGATCCAGTTGTCCGGCAGCGCCTGGCCGTCGGTGTTCAGCACGTCGGCCTTGCGCACCAGCAGGCCCACGGTCAGGAAGTCGCGGTACATCAGGCCGTCGGCCACCTTGCGCACCTCGGCCGGCACGTCGTTCATCCCTTTGATCAGTTCGCGCACCGGCATGGTCGACACGGCGTGCGCGCACTCGAGGCGGAACGCCTGGCCCGTGGCGGTATCGCTGCCGCTCACGGCCACCACCTTGCCGTCCCGGGTTTCCACGCCGCTCACGGCCTGGTTGTAGCGGATCTCGCCGCCGGCTTCGGTGATCATGCGCGCCACTTCCTGCCACATCTGGCCGGGGCCGAATTTCGGGTACAGGAATTGTTCGATCAGGCTGGTCTCGGTGTCCTTCTGGGAGACCCCGCCCTTGCGTTTGAAAACTTGCTTGACCGCGTGCCACAGCGCCTTGCTGATATTCAGGCCCTTGATGCGCTGGGCGCCCCAGTCGGCGCTGATCTGGTCGCACGGGATGCCCCACACCTTGTGGGTGTAATCCTTGAAGAAGGTTTCATACAACTCGCGGCCGAAGCGGTTGATCATGAAGTCTTCCAGATTTTTTTCCGGGGTGCGCGGGAACAGCATGATCCAGCCGTAGGTCACCGCCACCTTGGTCAGCCGCCACAAGCCCAGCTTGCTGGCGGTGGAAGCGTTCATCTTGATCGGGTAGTCGAAGAAGCGGCGCAGGAAGAAGATGCGCGACAGGCGCGAGCGCACCAGCATGCGGCGGTCGTCGTCGCTTTCCAGCGCGCTGCCGGCCACCTGCACCGACGTCTTCTTGTTCTGGTAGGTCAGGTCGAGCGAGGCATTGGCCGCCGCGTCGATCGGCAGGATGTCCTGCCACCAGTTCATGACCCAGTCGGACTTGGAAAAGAAGCGGTGGCCGCCCAGGTCCATGCGGTTGCCGTTGTGGCATACCGTGCGCGAAATGCCGCCGACCTCGCTGCTCGCTTCGAGCACGATGGGGCGGATGTTGGTGTTCCGGATCAACTCCAGGGCCGCAGTAAGGCCTGCGGGACCGGCGCCGATGATGACGGCGTTTTGCTGCTGCCCCATGACAACTGTTCCTTCAATCAGATTCAAGTAATAAAAGCCCCTGCCCAATAAACAGGCAAAGGCCATAGAATTTTACCGTGTGGAAATTATAAATGCTACAAGTACGTAGCAAAATGTGGCGGAAGCGTGCCCAACATTGACCAAGTGAAAATAAAACCCCGAGTACTTTTATTTTCCCATCAATATTGCCGCCCCCGGCATGCCGCCTCAGGTGTAGCCGTAGCCGCGCGCCATGGCGGCGGCGGCGATCGGCAGCAGGGCGAAGAGGTGGATTTCGGTCATCAGGGTCTTGCGCACGGCGCGAATCTCGGCGCCGCCCGGCGCGAAGCCGGCATCGGCGGCCTGCGCCTTGCGCCAGCGCAGCAAGGCGCGCGTGGGTTTGATCGACAACAGGCCGACGAGGGCGAACAGCACCACCTTGGTCCAGAACACGTGGTTGTGCAGGTAGAAGGCGGCCCCTTTGGCGCCGAAGAACACGCGCGCGAAGCCGACCGCCAGCAGCGAGGCCGACATGACGCCCAGGGCGATATCGTATTTGGCGGCCAGGCCCACCGCCGGCGGCTGCATGCCGGGCCGCACCAGCACCAGCTGGGCGGTGATGGCGGCGGCGATGCCGAAGGCCAGCAGGTGGTGCAGCGCGGCGAGCAGCAGGTCGACCAGCATGGCCAGCCGTCTTACGCGCGTTCCGACACCGCATCCACCACGCACAGCGCCGTCATGTTGACGATGCGGCGCACGGTGGCCGACGGGGTCAGGATATGCACCGGGGCGGCGCAGCCGAGCAGGATCGGGCCGATCGCGATCCCGTTGCCGGCTGCCGTCTTGACCAGGTTGTAAGCGATATTGGCGGCGTCGATATTCGGCATCACCAGCAGATTGGCGTCCTGCTTGAGCGTGGTGGTCGGCAGCAGCTTATGGCGGAACTTGGTGTCGAGCGCGGTGTCGCCGTGCATTTCGCCGTCCACTTCGAGTTCCGGCGCGCGCTGGCGCACCAGTTCCAGCGCGGCGCGCATCTTCTGCGCCGACTCGCTGTTGGAGGAGCCGAAGTTCGAATGCGACAGCAGGGCCGCGCGCGGCACCAGGCCGAAGCGCTTCATCTCTTCGGCGGCCATGATGGTGATGGCGGCCACTTCGTTGGCGTTCGGGTTCTCGTTGACGTGGGTGTCGACCATGCACAGCTGGCGCTCCGGCAGCACCAGGATGTTCATCGCCGCGTACACGCAGGCGCCCGGGCGCTTGCCCAGCACCTGGTCGATGTAGTGCAGGTGCAGCTGGGTGGTGCCGAAGGTGCCGCAGATCATGCCGTCGGCGTCGCCCTTCTTGATCATCATGGCGCCGATCAGCGAGTGGCGGCGGCGCATTTCCAGCTTGGCGTATTCCTGCGTCACGCCCTTGCGCGCGGTCAGCTCGTAATAGGCCTGCCAGTATTCGCGGTAGCGCTCGTCGAAGTCCGGGTTGATCACGTCGTAGTCGATGCCCTGCTTCAGGCGCAGGCCGAACTTCTGCACGCGCGCGTCCAGCACGGCCGGACGGCCGACCAGGATCGGGCGCGCCAGCTTTTCGTCGACCACCACCTGCACCGCGCGCAGCACGCGCTCTTCTTCACCCTCGGCGTAGACGATGCGCTTCAATTCCGGCGGGGTCTTCTTGGCCACCGAGAACACCGGCTTCATGAAGGTGCCGGAACGGTAGACGAACTGCTGCAGGCTGTCGGCGTAGGCTTCCAGGTCCTTGATCGGGCGCGTCGCCACGCCCGAATCCTGGGCGGCCTTGGCCACGGCCGGCGCGATCTTGGTCAGCAGACGCGGATCGAACGGCATCGGGATCAGGTATTCCGGGCCGAACGCCAGGTTGTCGATGCCGTAGGTGGTGGCGACGATATCCGACTGCTCGGCGTGCGCCAGGTCGGCGATGGCGTGCACCACGGCGATTTCCATTTCGCGCGTGATGGTGCTGGCGCCACTATCCAGGGCGCCGCGGAAGATGTAAGGGAAGCACAGCACGTTGTTGACCTGGTTCGGGTAGTCCGAACGGCCGGTGCAGATGATGGCGTCGCCGCGCACGGCCTTCACGTCTTCCGGCAGGATTTCCGGGTTCGGGTTGGCCAGGGCCAGGATCAGCGGGTTGGGCGCCATGCGCTTGACCATGTCCTGCTTCAGCACGCCGCCCGCGGACAGGCCGAGGAAGATGTCGGCGCCGTCGATGCATTCCGCCAGAGTGCGGTAGGCGGTGTCGCGCGCGAAGCGCTCCTTGTCCGGATCCATCAGCTCGGTGCGGCCCTGGTAGACCACGCCGGCCAGGTCGGTGACCAGGATGTTTTCGATAGGGAAGCCGAGGTCGACGATCAGGTCCAGGCAGGCCAGCGCCGCAGCGCCCGCGCCGGAGACCACCAGTTTGACGTTCTTGATGTCCTTGCCGAGGTATTTCAGGCCGTTCAGGATGGCGGCGCCGACAATGATGGCGGTGCCATGCTGGTCGTCATGGAAGACCGGGATCTTCATCTTCTCGCGCAGCTTGCGCTCGATGTAGAAGCACTCGGGCGCTTTGATGTCTTCCAGGTTGATGCCGCCGAAGGTCGGCTCCAGCGAGGCGATGATGTCGACCAGCTTGTCCGGATCCTGCTCGTTGATTTCGATGTCGAACACGTCGATGCCGGCGAACTTCTTGAACAGCACGCCCTTGCCTTCCATCACCGGCTTGGACGCCAGCGGGCCGATATTGCCCAGGCCCAGCACGGCGGTGCCGTTGGAGATCACGGCCACCAGGTTGCCGCGCGCCGTGTACTTATAGGAGTTGGCCGGGTCGATGACGATTTCTTCGCAGGGCGCAGCCACGCCCGGAGAATAGGCCAGGGCCAGATCGCGCTGGTTGGTCAGTTGCTTGGTGGGGGAAACGCTGATTTTGCCGGGCTTGGGGCACTCGTGGTATTCGAGCGCGGCGGCGCGCAGTTGTTGACGAAGTTCTTCTTTTTTGTCAGATCCCGAATCCATGCTGTACTGCCCCTTCTGTCCTGTGTCCGAAAGCCTTTGATTCTAGCAGATAGAGTGATTGCTCTAACGTAGGTATTTTTACCGATACCGAATATTCATCGGTGTTAATTGCTTTTCAATTAAGAATGCGCTGGTTTTCGCCCGGCTTTTCGCGACCGCAACTCAGTGCCATACGGAAACGCAATTTTCCGCATCTATACACTGTCGCCGCGATGACAATGCTGACTTGCGGCACGAAACCATAAAATCTTGTTGCGCCAAATCGGACTTGCTTGAAATTTTCGTCGCAAACAACTTTACATATAGCATTTTTGTTCCTAGACTGAATTTACTGGCACTTTACGGAGAGAAAACCATGCGCCAAGCACTCTGGCATTCCTGGTCCCGTCTATCCGGCGTCCTATTTCCAGCGAGCGTCGCCGCCCTCATCATCATCCCGCAAGACTCCAGCTACGTCGTGATGCTGGCCATGGCAGCCCTGGCATCGGGCGGCACCTGGGCCTACCTGCGCGATAAGCATGACTAAGGACGAAACCGGGGCGTCGCGCTAAAATGGCGGGATGCTTTCCGAATTCGACCTGATCAAACAGTATTTCCTGCGCCCCGGCGCGGGCCGCGCGACCCTCGGCATCGGCGACGATTGCGCCCTGCTGACCCCGGCTGCCGGGATGCAGAGCGCCATTTCCTCCGACATGCTGGTCGAGGGCCGGCATTTCTTCGCCGGCGAAGACGCCTGCCGCCTTGGCCACAAGAGCCTGGCCGTCAACCTGTCCGACCTGGCCGCCATGGGCGCGCGCCCGGTGGCGTTCACCCTGGCCCTGGCCTTGCCGGCCGCCGAGCGCGCCTGGCTGGAAGGCTTTTCCCGCGGCCTGTTCGCGCTGGCCGATGCGCATGGCTGTGAACTGATCGGCGGCGACACCACCAAGGGGCCGCTGAATATCTGCATCACCGTGTTCGGCGAAGTGGCGCCGGGACGCGCCCTGCGCCGCAGCGCGGCCCGGCCCGGCGACGATGTCTGGGTATCGGGTACGCTGGGCGATGCGCGCCTGGCGCTGGCCGCCTACCTGGGCGAACTGGCGCTGCCGGCCGAGGCGCTGGCCGCCGCCGGCACGCGCCTGCACACGCCGGCGCCGCGCGTGGCGCTGGGCATGCTGCTGGCCGAACGCGGCCTGGCCCATGCCGCCATCGATATCTCCGACGGCCTGGTGGGCGACCTCGGACATATCCTGGCCAAGTCCGGCGTGGGCGCCACGCTCGACGCCGACGCCCTGCCGCCGGGCCCGGTGCTGGCCCGCCAGCCGCAGGCCTTGCGCCGCGCCTTTACCGCCGCCGGCGGCGACGATTACGAAATCTGCTTCACCGCGCCCGTGGCACAGCGCGGCGCCATCAGCGCCGCAGCCGCCGCATGCGCCACCCCCGTCACCCGCATTGGCCGCATCGACGCCGCGGCGGGCTTGCGCTGGACCGACGCCGGCGGTACCCCGCTGGTACTCGAACTGTCCAGCTTCGACCACTTCACCAGCTGAGTCCATGTCATTCCGCGAAAACTTCGAGCGCTTGGAAACGAGCGAACTGCTGGCTTACCTGCGCCTCGACCTGGCAAGCGAGGCCAAGCCTATCCTGCTGCAAGTGCTGGCGGCTCGCGGCGTATCGCCTGCCGCGATCGAGGCAATCCTGGCCGGCGAATTGCTGCGCCTGAGGCAAGTGCGCGCGCTGCAGGAGCGCCGCCTCGCCGGTGTCGGCGCCCGTTTGGCTGCGTTCATGCTCGACCTCACCGCGGCCACCTTGGCGGCCGGCCTTCTGGCGACACGACTGGAGCCGCACTTCAAGGGAGAACATCTGCCCTACCTTGCGGCCCTGTTTTGCGGCTACCTGGTGTTCCGCGATGCGATAGCGGGGCGGGGGCTCGGCAAACGCCTACTGGGGCTGCAGGTCGTGCGCATGCCGGGCGAGCGCCGCATGCGGCTGCACACCTCCTTGCTGCGCAACCTGCCCCAACTGCTGTTTTTCCTGCCGGACGCGCTATGCATTGCCGGCGAGAGCCGCAGGCGGCTGGGCGACCGGCTGGCCCGCACTATGGTGCTGCGGGTAGCGGCAGCTGGCGCAGATACTCCCCCGGCGGCTTGCCCACCAGGGCAGTGAATTCCCTGACGAAGTGGGCCTGGTCGTAATACCCCAGGTCCAAGGCCAGGCGCGCCAGCGCCGGCGCAGCGCCGGCCTGCAACTGGGCCACGGCCTCGTGCATGCGATAGCGCTTGATGACCCATTTCGGCCCCACGCCGACGTATTGCTGGAACAAGCGCTGCAGTGCTCGCTTGTTCATGCCCGCCTGCCCGGCCAGCGCCTCCACCGTCAGCACGGCCGGATCGCTGGCGATGGCCGCCACCAGTGCGGCCGCCCGCCCGGCGTGCGCATCTTCCGGCGGCCGCCGCGCCAGCAGGAACGCCTGCGCCGCCGCGGCCATCGCGGCGGGCGCGGCGCAGGCGCGCACCTGCCGCACCAACTCGGCTCCCGCTCGGCCGAACACCTGCGCCAATGCCACACGCCGGTCGGCGATACCGGCGACGGCGTGGCCGAGGAAAGGCCGGAAGCCGCCCGGCCGGAATTTGATGCCGAAGGCAAAGCCCTGGCCCGCCAGCTGCTTGGTGTAGCGCGCCGTGTGCACGCCATACACGCCGTCGGTGTCATGTTCGATCACCAGGTGCACGTTCGGATGGGGCAGCGTTTCCTGCTGCTGCGGCGGGTGTCCCTGCATATCCCAAGCGACGAACCAGTAGTGCTCGACCAGTCCGGCCAAGTCAGCGCAGGGCGCCAGCCGCTCATGGCGGAACGCGCCAGCCGCGAACTGCGGCACCAGGACGCCGCGCGGCTCCGTTTCGATTTGTCGCGTTTTTCCAATCATCAGGGCCGGCAATCTACCATACTGGCTGCATGAAAACACTGATCCCATTACTATTCGCATTTGCCGCCGCGGCGGCCAACGCAGGAGACCCGGCAATGCAAATCGAAGGCACGTTCGACGTCAAGCTCACCCCGCAGTCAGCAGCCGAAGGCCAGACCTGGGGCCGTCAGACCATCACCAAGACTTTTCATGGCGCGCTCGAGGGCAGCAGCCGCGGCGAAATGCTGGCCGCCGGTACCGCCGTCAAAGGCTCCGCCGGCTATGTCGCGCTGGAGCAGGTCAGCGCCACGCTGGAAGGCCGCCACGGCACGTTTTTCCTGCAGCACTTCGGCCTGATGGACAAGGGCGCGCCGACGCTGACCGTCAGCGTCATCCCCGACTCCGCCACCGGCGAGCTGGCCGGCCTGCAAGGCACGATGAGCATCGACATCAGCGGCGGCCAGCACCGCTATACCTTCAACTACAAGCTGCCGCCGCGCTGATTCACCTCAACCACCATCGTCCCTGCCGCGCCTATGCTTGCGGGGGCCGACCTGCGAACACGATTTAGGCAGGGCGTCCACCCGCGAAGTGATGTCACGAAGGCGTCACAACAGGCGACTATTATTCTGCCTGTCTCCACATTCATACCAACTCCCGTGAATGTTTTTCAGCCGCCCCTTCCTAGACGGGCGGCATTTTTTTTGAGAGCCAGGGTCGGGCGTGGCTTCTCGATGCGCTTTTCGCTTCGCGCAGCGCGGCGTTTTGTCCGATTGCCAGAGCTGCCCCGGCTTGTTGATTGCTAGCCGGTGAGGGCTGTGTGGTCTTCGCCGGGCTCGCCGGCGCGGCGGCCGCTGCCATGCATCAGCCAGTAGTGGTGGAAGGCCAGGCGGATGTTGTCGCGCAGCTGGGTGTCGTCCCAGGGCTTGGTGTAGAAACGGTAGATGGCGCCGCGGTTGATCGAATCCAGCACCGCTTCCAGCCCGGTGTAGCCGGACAGGATGATGCGGATGGTGTCGGGGTACATCTCCTTGACCTTGGCCAGAAATTCGGTGCCGCTCAGCATCGGCATGCGCTGGTCGCAGACGATCACCTGCACCGGGTACAGCGCCAGCAGGTCGAAGCCTTCGGCCGGCGATACCGCGGTCAGGATGCGGTAGCCGTCGCGCCGGAACAGGCGGTGCAGCGAGGACAGCACGTTGACGTCGTCGTCCACCAGCAGCAGCGTTTGCGGCGGTTCGGCCGCCACGTTCGGGTCGGGCGGCAGGCTCTTGCCCGATTCGGCCAGGGCGCCCATTTCCGCCGCCGCCAGGGGACGGCTGAAGAAGTAGCCCTGGATTTCGTCGCAGCGGTTGCGGCGCAGGTATTCCAGCTGCGGCCGCGTCTCCACGCCTTCCGCCACCACGCGCAGCTTGAGGCTGTGCGCCATGCTGATGATGGCCAGCGCAATCGCGGCGTCGTTGGGATTGGTGGTGATGTCGCGCACGAAGGCGATGTCGATCTTCAGCTTGTCGATCGGGAAGCGCTGCAGGTAGGCCAGCGAGGAGTAGCCGGTGCCGAAGTCGTCGATCGCCACCTTGATGCCCAGTTCTTTCAGCGTACGCAGCACCTCGATGGTGCGCTCGGCATTCGACATCAGGGCCGTTTCCGTCAATTCCAGTTCCAGCAGCTCGGGCGGCACCTGGTGCCGTTCCAGCGCTTGCCTGACGTCTTTCTCCAGGTCGCCCTCGACGAACTGGCGGCTGGACACATTGACCGCCACGTGCACCCCGCCGACCGGCGTGTGCAGCCAGGCCGCGATCTGGCGGCAGGCGGCCTCGATGATCCAGCTGCCCACGCGCACGATCAGCCCCGTGTCTTCCAGGACGCCGACAAATTCCGCCGGATACACCAGGCCGTAGCCCGGGCGGTTCCAGCGCAGCAGCGCTTCGGCCCCGCTGATGCGGCCGGTGGTCAGGTTGACCTTGGGCTGGTAGTGCAGTTCCAGTTCGCTGTTTTCCAGCGCGCGGCGCAGGGCCATCTCCAGGTCCAGCCGCGCCAGCACCTGCACGTTCATGCCCGCCGTGAAGAAGCGGTAGCCGTCGCCGCCGGCCTCCTTGGCGCGCTGCATGGCGGTGTTGGCGTACTTGACCAGGGTTTCCGGGTCGTTGGCGTCGTCCGGGTACATGGCGATGCCGATGGAGGCGGACAACGTGGCCTGGTGCTCATCCAGTTCGAACGGGTTGCGCAGGGCTTCGCGCACTTCATTCGCCACCAGCACGGCATCCTGCTGGTCGCGCGTCATGGTCAGGATCAGCGCGAATTCGTCGCCGCCCAGCCGCCCCACCGTGTCGCGCAGGCGCACGCACTGCACCAGGCGGTTGCTGAACTCGTGCAGCAGGCGGTCGCCCATGGCCGCGCCCATCGAGTCGTTGACCTTGCGGAAGCGGTCCAGTCCGATGAACAGCACGACGATGCGCCATTCCTTGTCCTGCGCCAGTTCGATCGATTCGGCCAGGGTCTCGAAGAACAGGGTGCGGTTGGGCAGGCCGGTCAGGCGGTCGTAATGCGCCATGTGGCGCAGCCTTTCTTCCGCCAGGCGCCGTTCGGTGATGTCGCGCGCCACGCAGATCAGGGTGCGGTGCGCCGTTTCGCCCTCGCCCTGCAGCTGCCAGTAGACTTCCACCGGCACCGCCGTGCCGTCGCTGCGCAGCAATTCCGCCTCCGCCAGCTCCGGTGCCCGGTGCGCTTCCGCGGCGGCATTGCCGGCTTGCGCCGCCTGTGCCGCCAGGGCGTCGCGCCCGCCCAGGCCGAGGCGCGCCGGCTCCAGCGCCAGCAGCTGCAGGCGCCTATGGCCCAGCATGCGGCAGGCCCCTTCGTTGACGTCCACCAGCGTCAGCGTATCGGTGTCGATCAGGAAGATGGCGTCGGCGGTGGCATCCATCGCGCTGCGAAAGCGCTGCAGGTCGGCGGTGCGGGCGCGCACGGTCTGCTCCAGCACCTCGTTGTAGTCGCGCGCCTGCTTGTGCAGCAGGCGCACTTCCAGCATATTGTAGATGCGCGTCAGCACCTCGACCGGGTCGAACGGCTTGCTGACGAAATCGCGCGCCCCGGCATCCAGGGCCGACAGTTTCTGGTCCGGCTGCGCCGTCACCACCAGCACCGGCAGGTATTCCGGTTCCAGCGGTTTCAGCGCCTCCATCACATCGAAGCCGCTCATGCCGGGCATGTGCAGGTCGAGGATGATCAGGTCGTAGCGGTGCTCTTCATGCCAGGGCGCCACCACGCGCGGGTCGGTGGTCGAGCTGACCTGGGCATAGCCGCTGGTCTGCAGCAGGTATTCCAGCAGCTGCACATTGACCGGCTGGTCGTCGACAATCAGGATATTGGCGTTCAGGATATCGTCGCGGCTGATCACTGGGAGGTACTCCCCTCTTCCTCCCTGCGCTGCAGAAAGGCCATGGTGCTGTTGATCGCTTCCGTGAATTCGTCGATGTTGATCGGTTTGATCAGGTAGCGGAAGAAGCCGGCCGCCAGGCCTTTTTCCACGTCGCGCGGCATGGCGTTGGCGGTTAGGGCGATGACGGGAATATGCGCCGTGAGCGGGTCGTTGGTCAACACCTTGACGGCGTCGATGCCGTTCACGCCGGGCAGGTTGATGTCCATCAGGATGATGTCCGGCCGGTGGGCGCGCGCCAGCTCGATGCCCAGGTGGCCGTCCGGCGCCGAAATCAGCCTCAGGTCGGGGCGGAAGCTGATGATTTCCTCCACCAGTTTCAGGTTGGCCGGATTGTCTTCCACGTACAGTACGGTGGCCGGTTCGCCCGCCGCATGGCGCGGGTGCTCGGCCGGGCGCTCGGCGTTCATGTCGACGCGCGACGGGGTCGGGTCAGTGGACAGCAATTCGATCCAGAACATGCTGCCCACGCCCTGGCTGCTGGTGACGCCAATGGTGCCGCCCATCAGTTCCACCAGGCGCTTGGTCACCACCAGGCCGATGCCGGTGCCCTCTTCCGTGCCGCTCTCCTGCCCCAGCCGGTTGAAGGGCTGGAACAGCAGCTTGACCTGCTCCGGCCGCAGGCCCATGCCGGTGTCCTGCACCGAGATACGCACCATGCCGGCGCCGCTCGGGCTGCAATCGACTACCACCGCGCCGCCGTCGCGGTTGTATTTGATGGCATTCGACAGCAGGTTAAGCAGGACCTGCTTCAGGCGCGTGCGGTCGGCCATGACATTGGCCAGGCAGCCGTCCGGGAACAGCAGGCGGATACCGCGCCCCGTCGCCAGCGGCGCCACCATGGTTTCGCATTCCCGCAACATCTCGTTGACCGCCACCGGCTCCAGCGACAGCGCCACCGCGCCCGACTCAATCTTGGCCAGGTCGAGGATTTCATTGATCAGGGTCAGCAGGTGGCGCCCCGACTTCAGGATATGGTTGGCGAATTCGCGTTTCTGCTCCAGGGTCGACGGCAGTTTTTCGGAGGTCAGGATTTGCGCAAAGCCGAGGATGGCGTTCAGCGGCGTGCGCAGCTCGTGGCTCATGGACGACAGGAAGGCCGACTTGGCCTGGTTGGCGCTCTTGGCCTCCTGCATCGCCATGGCCAGCTCACTGTTGGCCTGCTCCAGCTGCAAAGTGCGTTCATGCACGCGTTCTTCCAGCTCCTCGTTCAGGCGCATGACCTCCTGCTGCGCTCGGCTGCGCTGCTCCGCCTCGCGCGCAATTTCGCTGTTCGAGGTCTCCAGCGCGCGCGTGCGGCTTTCGATTTCGCTCAGCATCTTGTTGAAGGAATCGGCCAGCTCGGCCACCTCGTCGTTGCTGGTGCCGAGCGCGCGCCGCGAGTAGTCGCCCGTGGCCACCACTTCGCGCGCCACATCGGCGATCGCCAGCACCGGCTGCGTGACCACCTTGTTCAAGGGCCGCATCAGCAGGTAGGCGATGCCCATGGCCAGGAAGGCGGCAACGATGGCGATCATCACATAGTCGCCGAAGCGGCCCAGGATTTCATAGTCCGACTGCAGGTAGACAGTGCCGAGCTGCTCGCCGTTGTCGCGGATGCGCCGGAACAGCATCATCTTGCCGCCCTCGAAGGCCACGCCCTCGGCCTGCGGCGCCTGCGGTATCTTGGTATCCTGGCCCGGCGCGACATAGGTGGCGAACAACTGGCCGCGCGCATTGTAGATCGCGCCGGCATTGACTTTCGGGCGCAGGCGCAGCAGGGCCAGGTTTTCCTTGGCCAGGCGGGCGTCGTCGAAGGTCAGGGCCGGCGCGCTCATATGCCCCAGCAGCTCGGCCTGGGTGGTCATGTCGGCACCGAGCGACTGGTGGTAGGCGCGCAGGTCATAGGCGATGATGGTGCCGAGCGAGACCACCAGGGAGACCAGCGTCACCAGCATGACCACGCCCAGCAGCTTTTGCGGCAGGGAGCGGCGGCGCGTGCTCATCCCGCCACCTGCTGCACGCGGAAGGCGGCCGACAGCATGCGCGCACTGATCTTCAGGCGCGCCACGGCGGCATGCTTGAGCGAGACTTCGAAGCGCAGCCTTTCGTCGGCAATGAGGAAGTTGATCATGCTGCCCAGACCGTAGGTCTCGTCGGCGTCGGTCACGGTCAGCACCGGCTGGCCGCGGCTGGCGGCCAGCAGCTCCTGCGCGTGGGCTTTGTCCAGCGACGAAATGAACAGCATATGGATGCCGGCCAGGCTGTCGCCGCGCTTGATGCGCCGCACCTGCAAGGGTCGGCCATTGGCGCTGTGGCCCGCCACTGTCTGCTCCAGCTGTTCGGCCAGCGCGTCGGCGCCGGCGACACCGATCACCACCGGGCTGTCGGGACGGGCGAAACTGCCTTCCGGCCATTCGACGAAACCGGCAAATTTGTACAGGTAGGCGGCTTTCACCTGCCGCTCCAGCGCGGCGTTGGACTGGGCATGGGCGAACAGCGGCCAGAGCGCGGCCAGCAGCAGCGCCACCCAGAAAGCCGGACTTCGTCCTTGGAGAGTCCTCACCGCCATGCCTCGCGAACAGGGGATTGGAGGCATTCTATCGCTGAGCACTGATCTGCGGCGCAAATATTGATTTACCGCACAGCAGCAGCCTTCCCCGGCTTGCATCTTAGTCGTGATGTCACATTATTGCGCTGCAGCGTGGCCAAGCGGCACAGCGGCGCGCTAGAATGGGGTCAACCGCGTTTGTTTGCTAAAGGAGCCACAAGTGAGTACCGATATCAACGAATTGGCCACCCAGGTGGGGCAGGCCCTGCAAGACAAAGGCTTGCTGTTGGCAACCGCGGAATCGTGCACCGGCGGCGGCATCTCGACGGCGATCACGGAAATTGCCGGCTCCACCGGCTGGTTCGACTGCGGCTTCGTCTGTTACTCGAATGCCTCCAAGACCGAGATGCTGGACGTGCCGGCCGCCTTGATGGCCCAGTTCGGCTCCGTCAGCGAAGAAGTGGCGGCCGCCATGACGCAGGGCGCGCTCGGCTCGAGCAATGCCCATGTGGCCATTTCGGTGACCGGCATTGCCGGCCCGACCGGCGCCGTACCGGGCAAGCCGGTCGGCACCGTCTGCTTCGGCTGGGCCAATGCCGACACGGTGCACACGGAACGCCTGGTGTTCGCGGGCGACCGGCATGCGGTGCGCACCCAGACCATCGAGCACGCGCTCAAAGGCCTGCTACGCTTCATTAATTAATGGAGCAGGCGGCTGCGGCGCTCCGCCGCAGCTGGTTCGAACAGGGTCAGTCCGGCGATGGCGCGGCTGATCGCCACATACAGGTAGCGCCGTTCCTCGGCAAATTCCTCGCCGTTGCGCGTGGCGCGCGGGAACTGGCCCTCTTCCATATACGGCAGCAGCACCTGCTGCCATTCGCGGCCCTTGGCCGACTGTACGGTTGCCAGCGCCAGCGCCTTGCCGGCGCCGCGCCCCCCCGGCTTGCCGCGCGTGGCAACCTGGCGGCGCCGCAATTCCTCGAGGAAGGCCGGGGCCATGGCATCGCCCTGGCGCTGCGCAAAGTCGATGAAGGCGCCCAGGGTGCGCAGCACGGAGTCGGCGCGGGCGCGGTTGACGAAGGTGCGGCGGGTCGCGGCAGGCAGGTCCAGGCCCGTGCTGGCCAATTCCAGCAATTGCGCCGCGCTGGCGGTCGCGGCCTGCGCCTTCATCTGCGCCAGCACATCGGCCAGGCGCTGCTTCCAGCGCCGCGTGGGACCGCTGTCATAGTGCTGCTCGGCGCACAGCAGTCCACTGAACATGAATTCCAGCGTTTCCGGGTCGCGCACCACGGCGTCCTTCTGCTGCTGGTAAGCGTCGCCGGAGCCGTACATGGCATGGCTGGCCTCATAGTCGCGGCGGTCGCCGGAGACGGCGAAATAGGTCTGCAGGCCGTCCACCATCAGCTCGCAGCTTTCCTTATCGGCCTTCAGCGTGCTGTAGTCGCCGCAGGCCACGTGCAGCAGCGCGCGCAGGGCCATGATCTCCGGGCGCTTGAGGTAAGAAGCGAAGCCGTCGCAGTGGTAGGGCAGACCGGCATCGAGCAGTGCGTTTTCGATTTCCACGCTCTGGTCGACTTCGCGCAGGATGATGGCGAGATCCGTGCCCAGCGCCAGCTCCTTCGCCTTTTCGACGACGGCGCGGGCGCAGGCTTGCGGGTCGGCCTGGTCGTACTCGATGTGGCGCACTTCCGAATAGGTGTCCGGATGCGACTCGAAGCCGCATTTGGGCAGCGCCCGCTCCAGCAGTTTTTTCAGCGACACGCCGCAGCGGCGCGATTGCGACAGCGGCAGGCGTTCCGCATCCGGGAAGGCCAGCTCGAAGCCGCCACCCGAGAAGCGCGGATCGGCGCCGCGTTCGGCATTGATGACCTGGTGGCGGTCGCCCACCACCACCAGCCGCGCATTGCGGCGGAACAGCTGCAGCAGCTCGAATTCGGCGGCGTTCACGTCGTGCCATTCGTCGACCAGCAGCAGGTCGGCCTGCGGCATATCGTGCACCGCTTCGGGGAAGCGGCGCAGGATGGCGACCAGGTCGGTGGCGTAATCGACTGGGGCCTGCCACAAGATATGCCCGGCCTGGGGCTGGCGGCGGCGCTCGAACTCGTGGAAGATTTCCACGATCTCGCGGTCTTCCAGCTGGAATTCGTTGCACAGCTCATCGAAGGTGAAGTCATCGAAGACTTCATCCTCGAAGCGCAGCGTGGCCAGGGTGGCCTTCATCTGGGCCAGCAGCTGCAGCATCGTTTCCACGCGCTGGGTGCTGCGCTCGAAATCGAAATCGAATTCCGTGTAGCGCCCCTCATGGCGCTGCCACACCGTGTTGGCGGCGGCCACCAGCATGGGGCGCATCTGTTCCAGGCTGGACCAGCGCTCCGGCAAATCCAGCCAATTGCCATGCTCGGCGATACGGGTCAGCTGGGAGCGGGCCAGCGCCTCCACCGTCAGCACCTGCACCTTGCGCGCGGGGCATTCCAGCACCAGCTTCTCGTAGAAGCGCTGGCGCGCCCCTTCGGAAAAGCACAGTCCCAGCACGACGCCCGGTTCCTGTGCCGCCAGCATGGACAGCGTGGTAGTCTTGCCTGTCCCTGCGCGCGCCTCGATCATCAAGGTCTGGGCGCGGGACTTCAGGATCGCTTCCTGCTCGCTGGATGGTGAAACTCGCATGCCTGTTCGAATGGTGCCAATGAAAAGACGCATTCTACCTTGGCTGGCCGCAGCGCCCGCCCTCGCCGCCCAGGCCGCGGCCCTGGCCGAAGGCGCGCCCGCCGCCGCCCGGCCGCTGGTGGTGTATGCAGCGGGCGACATTGCCGATTGCCGCTACAGCCGCGCCGCCGACTCCGGCGCCGCCGCCACCGCCGCCCTCATCGCAAAAGGCGACCCGCACGCCCTGATTCTTTCCCTGGGCGACCATACCTACCCGAACGGCACGCCGGCCGAATTCCGCGACTGCTATGCGCCCACCTGGGGCCAGTTCAGGGAGCGCACCCGGCCCGCGCCCGGCAACCACGAATACGGCAGCGGCAGGGCCGACGGCTACTTCGACTATTTCGGCGAACTGGCCGGTCCGCGCGGCCGCGGCTATTACAGTTTCGACAAGAGCGGCTGGCACTTCATCTCCCTGAACAGCGACCTCGATGCCGCCAGCCACCAGCGCCAGCTGGTGTGGCTGAAAGACGACCTGGCCGCCAGCAAGACGCGCTGCGCCCTCGCCTACTGGCACGCGCCCATGTATAGTTCAGGCGGACATGTCCCGACCACCAGGATGCAGGACGTCTGGCGCGTCCTGCACGAAGCGGGCGTCGAACTGGTGCTGTCCGGGCATGACCACGACTACGAACGCCTGGCGCCGATGGATGCCGACGGCCGGCCGGACCCCATGCGCGGGGTGCGGCAATTCGTGGTCGGCACCGGCGGCGCCTTCCTCACGCCCTTCCTCTGGATTAACAGCCAGAGCGAAGCACGCTTCAACTGGCGCACCGGCGTGCTGAAACTGGTACTGAAAGAAAGCGGCTACGAATGGGAGTTTCTGGCGGTCGCACCAAAGACCGAACCGGAGCACCCGCAGCAGGAGGCGCGCGACAGCGGCGCGGCCAACTGCCACTGACAACAGGAGCATGAATGCAAAACACGGTTCACTTCGTCCTGCAGGGCAAGGGCGGCATCGGCAAGACCTATGTATCGACCATCCTCGCGCAATGGCTGCAAGGCAAGAGCGAGACCCCGCTGCGCTGCTATGACACCGACCAGGAAAACACCACCTTCTCGCGCTACAAGGCGCTGGACGTGAAGCACGTGCCCGTAATGACCGAAGCGCGCACCATCGACCCGAAGCGCTTCGACGCGCTGATGATCGACCTCCTGGAAAAAGACGGCAACTGCGTGATCGACAACGGCGCCAACACCTTCTCGCCGCTGATGGCCTACCTGATTGAGAACGACTGCTTCAACCTGCTGGAGGAATCGGGGCGCAAGGTCTACATCCACACCATCGTGGGCGGCGGCGACACCCTGCACGACACGGCCATGGGCTTCGTCACCACCGCCAAATCGACCCAGGTGCCGCTGGTGCTGTGGGAGAACGAGCACTTCGGGCTGCTGCAATCGGCGTCCGGCAAATCCTTCCTCGAATCGCAGACCTACTCCGACAACGCGCAGCGGGTGCGCGGCCGGGTGGTGCTCAGCGAGCGCAATGCCGACACCTTCGGCGCCGATGTGAAGAAGATGAACACCGGCCGCCTGACGGTGGAGGAAGTGAAGGCCAGCGATAAATTCAATGTAATGGAAAAGCAGCGCATCAAGGTCGTGTTCCGCGACCTGTTCGAACAACTCGACCTGGTAAACTGGTAAAACATGGCCCTCGACCCGCACAAGCTGCGCCTGCACGTGTTTGAAAAGACCGGCATCAAGGTCGATGTCGACGATCCGATTTTTGCGCTGGTGGCGCTGAATGAAGCCGTGCTGGAAGAAGCGGTCGAACGCCATCTGGCGCGGCTGGAAGGCGTCCACGTCCCGGCAGCGGCGCACAGCACCACCCCGTCCGCCGCCTATATCCCGCCGCCGGGCGCCCGCCCCATCCCCACCTCGCACGAACCGTTCTCGCGGCGCGAGCTGCGCCTGCTGGCCGCTGCCGCCGGCGTGGCGGTCCTGACCGCGGCCCTGGTCCTGCTCGGCCAGGCCATCGTCAGCAAGCCCGCCGGCATTCCCCCCGCCAAGCTCGAGCGCGCCCTGCAAACCCTGGACGCCAAGACCCGCGCCGCCTTCGAAGCCGAACTCGCGAAATAAAAGTCGGGGTCAGGTCTGGCAATCGGACAAAACGCTACGTTGCGGGTGCCCATCATGGAAGTTAGGCTCACGGATGCCTGCATGAAAATCAAGCACTTATGGCGTGTGAGTGCTTTGAAATTGAAACCAATTTCGTCAAAGCAACGCTAACAATTGGAATCCTAAGGTGGATACCCGATACAAGACTAGTTTGGCGTGCTGGAAACTAAGCAAGCGTACGTTGAAGTGCTGACGTCAACATCCAAGCCGAAGGCTACGGGCCACTCTTCCAGCTGGTCCTCTACTAAAGCGGTGGGTTCTCACAACGACTTCCTTCGATTGCGATTTTCATCATGAGGATAGGTCTAGTTCCGCGGGCTTGCCTTGTCGCCTAATAAGGGATGCAACTAATGGATGCGCGTGGAAGTGTGTGAGCAAACGTTCTTTTTGTGTCTCAGTGAGCAAGGAACTCGCAATCAAGTCCGGCCATCGAAGAACTGCGTTCTTCACAGTATCGCGGATGACCTTTGCTGCCGGCTTCTCAGGAATTTGGAGCTCCTCGCAAAACTTCCGAATAACGGCCGGTCCAATCCCTGGTTTTGCGGCCTTACTTTGCTGTGCATCTTTTACAGACATCTTAGGTTTTACTGCAAGTTCAGGCGGCAGAATGTGCAACGCATGGCCCATGCGCTTGTTGTAGGCAGCATAAGCAACGATGTCGTATGCTGGCGGCAGTTCTGGAGTATGCCCGTCTGGATAGTAAATGCCGATGTTCTTAAGATGCATATCTGGATTGCCCAGCATTTCATTCACCACCATGCGTCGGAGTAGTTCATGTACCGCCGGCTCGCCCAAAGTAGGGAATTCCATAAGAACGCTGGCCACCTCCAAGTAGCTTGCGCCCATATATTTGTTTTCGGGCATTACGCCAAGTACTTGGCAAAAATCTTCGCAATGAACTCGCCCATCCGGGCTACGGTCATAACGAATTACTGCGAGAAAGTTAGTTTTCCTGCTCACGTCTCCAAGGTCGTATCCATGTTCCACCGCTAGCATTTCAAGCGGCTCAAGATGTGCCTCTGTGACATTTACGCCTGCGGCTCCAGCGAGCCGTAAAGACAGCTCTTCCACTTCAGGTAGAAGCGCTTGTCCGACGACCGGAAGTTTTGCAATGATATGGGTATCCTGCATCTTGGTGCGGCCAACATATCGCCCACCTTCGAGGATTACTCCAACTTTTGGTTGAACCCCTGACAGGGAAACACCATCGTCTAATGGCTCAGCAGTTACGGACATCTCGAGGGAGTCCGCATCTTGCGTTACATAATGCGCGAGCTCGTCGCGAGTCAGAGTAAGTGGTAGCGCAAAAAGATTTCCTGGGAGGTCGCGACCACATGCAGCGAGCATGTCGAAATGGTCCTTAGGGTCACACCCTCGCTTTTCTGCGACATGGTCTCGGAAAACACCCTCGGGAAGGAGGTTTTGGAAAAATGCGGGTAACAGCCATCCATTCGCTGGGCTGTACATTCCATTAAAGAGTGTGGAACGGATTTCTGCCCACAATGCTTTTTGTGCTGCCGGGTCTTCTGCCAACATGGAGAGCGACATGACTGGTGCATCGACTATTGCGGCGAACGCGTCGTCCGCCACAAGGCGGTTGACGACTTGCGATTCGCCAATCAGATATTGGAACAAGACTCCGGCACGCTGTTGCGTCCCAATATAGATACCCAAGGCCTTAACATTCATTTCTTTTCCCTGGTAAATCGCAACCGACGGCGAGGGGGGGCGTTCTGGTCTTCTGCTACCTTTGCCTCTAATCGCTCGCGAGCAAGCTGAACTCGCGTCTTAACCGCAGGTGGGGAAGGAGCAAATCCCTGTTCGCTTGAGAGCCCCGTTGCTGCTCCCTTCGGAACAATTACAAGCTCGTATCCTAGACGGTCCAGAATGGACATCAAAGTAGTGATTTTGTAGTCTCGGGCGCCGTTCAGCACTCCCGTGAGTGTCCGACGTGAAATACCGGCATGCTCACCCAACGATTGTTGCGTTAGGCCCATTGAGCCAAGGCGTATCCGTAGAAAATCAGCGATTTCTTGCAAAGTTCTCATGCGCAATAAAGTATGTTTACATTGATTTATCATACTTTAGTGCCCAAAAAACATCAACACAATGAGCATCAAAGTATGATTAACTCCAAAAATCATACTTTAGCGCTCAAATCTTTGCGAAATTGGTAGCCGGCGCCCTCAAGAGAGAGCTAGACCAGCAGACGATGATGAATACCAAATTTCCTACTTTGCTGCTCACAAGGGCAGCACAATATGAATTGCATGGACCCACAAAATAAGGGGGAAGCCTTGCTTGGTCTTCGCATGAGGCGCGCGCCAAGTGCCGAACCTTCAACCCCTGTCAATCAGTTTCGGCTAGTCTTCCTCGCGCCCCCCCCAGATTGCCTGGGCTTTGGGTTGTGCATCATCAAAAAGATTCGGACCTGTATGCCCGCTTTCATCGACAAAGAAATACATCGCGTCAAAGGTTTCAGTGAAACTTTAGTGAACTGTTTGCCCAACTTCTACGATGGGCAGCGTGAAGCGAAAAGCTCATCAAGAAGCCAGACCTGATCCCGACTTTCATGCTAACATATGAATATCTATTCACTTGTTTACTGACGCGATCTGAACTGCAATGGCCATCTATTCCGATAACGACGCTTCCGTCGCTGAGCTGGCGGACTTGTTCCATTTGCTGGGGGATCAGACTCGGCTGCGTATCGTGCTGGCTTGCCTCGAGCAGCCGATCGCAGTCAGCGATATCGCCGCCGCGCTCCAGCTGAGCTCATCGTTAGTGAGCCACCACTTACGCCTGCTGCGCGGCGCCCGCATCGTCAAGTCCGAGCGCCAGGGCAAGCAAGTCTTTTATTCCACCGCTGATGCCCACATCAGCGGTGTCCTGCGCGATATGCTGGAGCACATCGCCGAACCATCCAACGGGAACGAGCAATGAGCGCCCATCATCATCACGGACACGGCCACGATCACGGCCATCACCACCATCATGGCGAGGTCGGCCATGGCCGCGCCTTCGCCATTGCGATCACCTTGAATGCGGTATTCGTCGGTATCGAGTTCTTCTACGGCTTCCTGGCCAATTCAACGGCGCTGATGGCCGATGCGGGCCATAACCTGTCGGATGTGCTGAGCCTGATGCTGGCCTGGGGCGCGGCGATCCTGGCCAAGCGCGAACCGTCCGGCCGTTACACTTATGGTCTGCGCAGCAGTTCCATCCTGGCGGCGCTGTTTAACGGCATGCTGCTGATGGCCGCCACCGGCGCCATCGCCTGGGGCGCGGTCGAGCAGCTGATGAAGCCGCACCCGGTGCAGGGCCTGACGGTGTCCATCGTGGCCGGGATCGGCATCGCCGTGAATGGCATCTCGGCCTGGCTGTTCATGCGCGGCAGCAAGGATGACTTGAATATCCGCGGCGCCTACCTGCACCTGGCGGCCGACGCGGCCATTTCGCTGGGCGTGCTGCTTGCCGGCCTGCTGGTGATGTACACCGGCTGGGCATGGCTGGACCCGGCGGTTTCCCTGGTAATCGTCGTGCTGATCATGAAGAGCACCTGGTCGCTGCTGCGCGAGGCGCTGGACATGACGCTGGGCGCGGTGCCGGGCAATGTGGATGCGAACGCAGTGGAGCAGTTCCTGCTGTCACGTCCGGGCGTGACGGGCGTGCACGACCTGCATATCTGGTCCATGAGCACGACGGATGTGGCGCTGACCTGCCACTTGGTGATGCCGGGCGGCTATCCGGGCGATGCAGCGATTGATGAAATTGCGCGCGGCTTGAAGGAGCAATACGGCATCAACCACACGACGCTGCAGACCGAACAGGGAACGACCCAGCACGAATGCAGCCTGCACGGGCCTGGCCATGCGCATGGCAGCGACGAGGAGCAGGGGCACGGCGACGATCACGATCATGGCCACGCCTGCACGCACGATCACGATCACAAGCATGGCCACGGTCACGACCATGGCCATGCCCACTAGGCTTATTTGACGTCCATCATTTCCACGTCGAAGATCAGGGGCGAGTTGGCGGGAATACCAGGCATGGCGCGGTTGCCGTAAGCCAATTCTGCAGGGATGATCAGGGTGCGCTTGCCACCCACTTTCATGCCCACGATGCCCTGGTCCCAGCCCTTGATCACTTTGCCGGTGCCCAGCTTGAAGTCCAGCGGTTCACCGCGCGGCAGCGAGCTGTCGAACTGGCGGCCGCGCTGGTTCTTGGCCAGCGGGCGGTACAGCCAGCCGGTGTAATGCATGAAGACGGTCGCGCCGACATTGGCTTCGGCGCCTTTGCCGATCTTGGTGTCGGTGACGATCAGTTGCTCGGCGGCCGGGCCTGGCTGGGCCGAGCCCGGCACGACCGGCGCCGTTTCTGCCTGGGCCGGTGCGGCTGGATTTGCAGGAGTAGCTTCTTGGGTTGGCTGCTGTGCCTGCGCCAGGCCGGCGGCAGCGCACAGGATTGCGATCAGGATCGAAGTGCGTTTCATGTATAGTCTTTACGAGGTGTTAAGGCGGCTGCCATGATAGCAAAGGAACCTGCCCACAAACTGTTTTTTGCACTGTGGCCGGACGAGGAAGCCCGGCAGGCTTTGGTGCGTTTGCAACAACCGGTGCGCGGCCGGCTGATTCCACCGGAAAAGCTGCACCTGACCATGGCATTCCTCGGCCAGCAGCCGGCTGCGGCGCTGCCTGCCTTGCTGGAGATCCTGCATGCGTCTTCGGTGCCGCCCATGGAGCTTGCGCTTGATTGCTACGGCTACTTCAAACGCCCGCAAATTGCCTGGGCCGGGATGCGCGTCGCGCCGCCGGCCTTGCTGGCGGCCCAGGCGGAATTGATGCAGCGGCTGGAAGCTGCCGGTTTCAGCGCGGCGACGCATGGGGAGTTCAAGCCGCATGTGACGCTGGCGCGCGAGGCGAAACAGGCGCCGGGCGCATTCTCCGGCGCGCCGGTGCTATGGAGGGTGGCGGGGTTGGCCCTGCTTGAGTCGATGGCGGATGGGCGGTACGTGGCGCTCGCTACCACCGGTCAACCTGTGTCAGGCACGAGTGCCTGATACGTGCCCACAGCGGCCGCGATCCAGTGTCAGACACTTGTGTCTGACACTGCCTTGCCGGTTTCAACCTGGTCAGCCAGCTTCCGCAACAAATGCCCCGCCGCCACCATGCCAAACGTGGCCGTCACCACCATCGCCGAACCGAAGCCCGCGCAATTGATACCGGTCACGCCCGGCTTGACCGCCTTCTCGTCGCCGTCGACGGTGCACACCTCCCCCGTCTCGGGAAACTTCAATGGCTCCATCGAAAACACGGCATCCACCCCCAGCTTGTTCTTGGAGTTTGGCGGATAGTTGTACTGGCTGCGCAAGCGGCGGCGCACCTTTTTCAGCAGCGGCTCCTGTTCGGTCTTGGACAGGTCGCGCACTTCGATGCGGGTCGGGTCGGTCTGGCCGCCCGCGCTGCCGATCACGATCAACGGTATCTGCTTGCTGCGGCAATAGTGGATCAGCGCCGTCTTCGACTGGGCCGCATCGATGGCGTCCACCACGTAGTCGAAGTGGTGCGCGCCCACCATCTCATCCAGGTTGTCCGGCGTGATGAAATCCTCCACCTGCACCACCTGGCAGAAGGGATTGATCTGGGCAATGCGCTCGGCCAGCGCCGAAATCTTGGCCATGCCGATGGTGCCGGACAAAGCCTGGATCTGGCGGTTGATATTCGACTCGGCCACGTTATCGAGGTCGATCAGGGTCAGCTTGCCGATGGCCGAACGCGCCAGCGCCTCGACAATCCAGGAACCTACGCCGCCCACGCCGATCACGCACACATGTGCGCCACGGAAACGGGCCAGGGCCTTTTCGCCGTACAGGCGGGCAATGCCGCCGAAGCGGCGGTCAAAATCGATATCGTCCAGAACTGGATCAAGTATTTGCGGGGAATTCATCCCGTTATTTTAGCTGAGCCGGGCTACAATGTTTTCTCTTGCTAAGTTCACCAGACCCGCACCATGAGCAATTCCTTGATCGATACCGCCCCCGGCTATGACCAGCCGATCGCCGTCCTGAAACACTGCCACGACAAGATCCGCAAGCAATTGCAAACCTTGCAAAACCTGCTGCAGCACCTGTCCCAGCACGGCGCCGACGCCGCCGCCCAGCAGGCAGCCCAGGCCGTCCAGAAGTACTTCAACAAGGCGGCCCACCTGCACCATGCGGACGAGGAAAACGATCTGTTCCCACTGCTGAGCGCTACGGCCCAGGGCGAAGACGCCGCCCTGCTCGGCCAGCTGGGTCCGCAGATCCTGGCACAGCACCGGCAGATGGATCTCGACTGGGATGTATTGAATTTTCAACTTGATAAGATTGCCAACGGTTCGAGCTCAGCCTTGAACGCAGCCGACGTAGAACGCTTCGTGCAAACTTATACCGCGCATATGGAAACCGAAGAGGCGCATATCGCGCCCATGGCCAAACGCATTCTCAGTCCGGCCCAGATGACGATCCTGGGCGAGGCCATGCAACAGCGCCGCGGCATCCTGCCGGCGGCCATCGCCGGCGGTATCGCCCTGGCGGATCTGCGCATGGACTACGGCCGCGCCAGCCTGTCGGAAAGCGACACCCTGGCCAACCCTGTCGCGCAGTTTAGCAAGTGGTTCAACGAAGCCATGAAGGCGCAGGTGAACGAGCCCAACGCGATGAGCGTGGCCACCGTCGGCAACAACGGCCGCCCAAGTTCGCGCATCGTCCTGATCAAGCAGTACGACGAGCGCGGTTTCACCTGGTACACCAACTACCAAAGCCAGAAAGGCCAGCAGCTGGCGGAAAATGCGCACGCGGCAATCCTGTTCTTCTGGCCCGAGCTCGAGCGCCAGGTGCGGATCGAAGGCCGCGTCGAAAAGACTTCAGCTGAAGAGAGCGACAAATATTTCTACAGCCGCCCGGTAAAGAGCCAGCTGGCGGCGATCGCTTCCCAGCAGAGCCGTCCCATCGGTAGCCGCGAGGCGATGGAAGCGGGCTATGCCGCCGTCGAAGCGGCCAGCGGCGAACAGCCGCAACGTCCCGAGCACTGGGGCGGCTACCGCCTGGTGCCGGACCGCGTCGAGTTCTGGCAAGGGCGCGCCTCGCGCTTTCACGACAGGATAGTCTATGAACTGCAGGCGGACGGCAGCTGGAGCAAGAAGCGCATCCAGCCCTGATCCGCCCTCCACGGGGAAGGGGCAGGCGCATGTTCGTACAGAACCGCATCAACAGCTGGATCAGCAGCATTGCCCCGCACGTTGCCCTGCCCCTGCGGATAGAGCTGTGGAATGGCCGCAGCTTCGACTTCTCGCAGGAAGCGCCGCGCGTGACGATCCGCATTCCCAGCCCGTCCGCGGCGCGCTACCTGCTCAAGCCCTCGCTCGCCAGCCTCGGCACCGCCTATGTGGAAGGCGCCATCGAAGTGACTGGCCGCGCGGTCGACATGATCAAGGTGGTCAACGCACTCGCGCGCAGTTCGCTCAAAGATAACGGAAGTCTGGCGCGCATTGCGCGCACCTTCCACCACAACCGCCAGGGCGATGCGGAAGCGATCCGCTACCATTACGACGTTTCCAACGAGTTTTACCAGCAGTTCCTCGATCCGAACATGGTGTATTCCTGCGCCTATTTCGAAAACGGGGACGAGGACCTGGCCTCCGCGCAAATCAAGAAGATCGACCATATTCTGGCCAAGATCCAGCTACAACCAGGGCATACGCTGCTCGATATTGGCTGCGGCTGGGGCGCCCTGGTGATCCGCGCGGCGCAGAAGTATGGCGTGCACTGTGTCGGCGTCACGCTGAGCGAAAACCAGCATACGCTGGCGCGGGAACGCGTACGCGCCGCCGGGCTATCCAGTCTGGTGGAAATTCGTTTGCAGGACTATCGCGATGTGCGCGGCACGTTCGACCGCATTACCAGCGTCGGCATGTTTGAACATGTCGGGCTAAAACATCTTGTGGAGTACTTCGGGATTATCAACAGGCTGCTGGCGGCGGACGGCCTGGCAATGAACCACGGGATTACGTCCACCGATCCGGATAACGGCGAAACGCCCTACGGCGGCGGCGAGTTCATTGAAAAGTACGTCTTCCCGCATGGTGAGCTGGCCCATATCGGCCAGGTGCTGCATGCCATGCAGAAGGGCAGGCTGGAAGCCTACGACGTGGAAAACCTGCGCCGCCACTACGCCCGCACCTGCACTATCTGGACCGAGAATTTTGAAGCGCATGAAGAGAAGGTGCGCGAACTCGCAGGCGACAAGCGCTTCCGTATCTGGCACGTCTACCTCGCCGGCTGCGCCTACGCCTTCGACCAGGACTGGATCAGCCTATACCAGATCGTATGCGGCAAGGCAGGGCGCCATCCCTCTGCCCTGCCCTGGTCGCGCCGGTACATGTATCGCCCAAGTTAGCGGAAATGCTATATTGCGATAAGCACTGAAATATCGAATTCCGCATGACCTCATTTATCCCCACCCGCAATCCTTCCGCCCCTTACCCGGCTCAATGGCATGCTGCTCGCCGTTGACGTGCAATACCGCGACGACCGAGGATTCGTTGCAGGCGTCCTTTTTGAATCCTGGCTCTCGGACAGCCCCGCACGAACTGTCTCTGCGTGCGTCGACGGCATTGGCGAGTACGTCCCAGGAGAATTCTACAAACGGGAACTCCCATGCATTCTTGAACTACTGGGCACGGTGGACGAGCAAATCGACTGTATCATCATCGACGGCTTCGTCTACCTCGACGGCAACGAGCGGCCCGGTTTAGGCAAGTACCTCTTCGACGCCTTGCAGGGCAAGCATCCCGTCGTCGGCGTCGCCAAGACTTCTTTTGCCGGAATCGGGGAGCAGTACGGGGTATTGCGTGGCGATAGCCAGCGGCCTCTTTACGTCACCACCGAAGGGTGCGACCTTGGAGAAGCCCAACGCAATATCGCAGCCATGCACGGAAAGCATCGCGTCCCTACCCTGCTGAAACTGGTCGACCAGCGTTGCCGCAGCGACGCCAGTCTGTGAATAGCGCCCCTGAGGAGTAGATCGGAATGATCGAGAAGAAATCGCTGGCCGACATCCTCGGCCGCCTCGCCTATCTGCCAAACCGGACGCCCGGCATGGCGTTCGACGGCGTCGCCGACCTGGCCTTCGCGGAGGTGGCGCCATACCGCGATGGTGCGATTTCCGTAGGCTACTATTCCGGCAGCAGCGAATGGGAACGGCATCCTGGCGGCGACGAAATCGTGATGGCGCTGGAAGGCAGCACCACGGTGATCGTGCTGGTGGAGGGCGAACAGCGGCGCATTGCTTTAGGGACTGGCGAGCTCCTGGTAGTGCCGCAGAACCACTGGCACCGTTTCGAGAACTCCGACCATCTCAAGATTCTCGGCGTCACCCCGCAACCTTCGGACCATAGCCTTGAACTCCCCATCGCCTGAGGCGCACACCGTGCACTTTCTTCCGCTGTCGATTGCGCACGCAGCGCAATATCGCGCGCTGATGCTGCACAGCTACGAACACGAACCCGCGGCATTCACCGCAACGCCAGAAGAGCGGGCGGCCCTGCCTCTGTCCTGGTGGGAGCAGCGCATTTCCGATCCCCGCCAGAACAGCATTGTGTTCGGTGCAATTGCAAACGGCCACTTGGTCGGCAGCGTCGGACTGGAATTTTCAATCCGGCCCAAAACCAGCCAC
Source organism: Pseudoduganella violaceinigra DSM 15887 (assembly GCF_000425385.1). Taxonomy (GTDB): domain Bacteria; phylum Pseudomonadota; class Gammaproteobacteria; order Burkholderiales; family Burkholderiaceae_D; genus Rugamonas; species Rugamonas violaceinigra. The sequence goes on from NZ_AUDI01000015.1 coordinate 144,062, forward strand.
AAGGCCCACCTGATCGGCATGTACCTGCTGGACGAATGGCGCGGAAAGAAAATCGGCAGCAAGTTGCTCGGCGCCGCCCTCGCCTACGCCCGTCGCAGGCCGGGCGTTGAAATCATCACACTGACGGTCACCGAACATAACGACGCCGCCCTCGCCCTTTATCATGCGGCGGGTTTCCGCAGCTTCGGAGTGGAGCCGATGGCGATACGGGTCGGAGATGGCTATAAGGCCAAGGTGCATATGTGGCTTCATTTGAGCAGCGAATACGCTGCACGCTGAATCGAAGGATAAGCGATGAGTGGTTTGAATATTTCGTGCGGCGATTTTCGGGCAGATGAAAAATCCGGCTCGCCGCTTGAGCGGGTGCTTCGCGACCTTCCTGGTTTAACGGACGAAATTCGGCAGGAGATCCTTGCCGGCTTCGACGCAGGGGAATACACGCAGGTCGCGCCTGCCATCGCTATCGGGATTATTCCCCAACTGCGAGCCTACCGCGAATCGCTGGTGTCGGAGATCGGCCATAGCGACCATTTACGCGAGATGGCTCGCGAGGAGAATGCAGGCGCCTGCTCGGTAAAACTGAAATGGGGCGAAGGGCGCGGGTGGCGACTATATTGCGCTGTGAATCTGCTGGCGGCCTGTGAGCATGCTGCGGTGACGCATGAACCTGTACTCGTCTCGCTTGACTGATGCTCCAGCCTTAATATGACACATATTGAAATACTCGATGGAAGCGATGCCTTACCGTTCCAGATCCCTGCCGGACGCGGGAATCATGCTGGCGTTCCGGCCAGCGTGTCAAAACTTGTTGCGGAGGCCAAGCCGTCGCAGCTGGTAGCATGGAAAGACAGCATTTCGAATACGATCGGTTTCGCCAGAAATACCAGGACAATTGTGATCGATGCCGGCAGCGTAGACGGTCTTGCGATCTGCTTTATGCGTAAGGCGAAAGGCACAGGCTTCGTGTCTCTGGAGGCAAAGCTTCAGGACATTCCAACTCCGCTTCTCCTGTTCGAGATTGGTCAATTCGATGCACCAGGACTGCAATGGCTTAGTGAAAGAGCCGGTCAGTTTGAGAAAATGTTCGGCGTGCCCGTCAAGATTGAAGACTATGGCTACGACTGCTAAGCATATGAAGCACTATCTATTACTCAGCCTGGCCTTGCTATTTTCGACGTCGGCTTATCCGGAAAATTCTTATTTCTCTCCGCACTGGGAAGGAAGCTGTCAATTTCCTGATGATCACCTGAAGGTCATATTCGAATCTGCGAGTGGCGACGCAACCAACGACGACATGTCCATTCAGTTGGTACCTTGACTACCATTCGGGATGGGAAGAACTTCCGCGTTCTGATGAACCAGAAGCGCTACATGGACGCGCAGAGCGGAGATTTCGCAGCTGAGGACTGGATGATGCTCAAGGAAAGAAACAAGCGGCTTGAATACGGGTGGGAGACAAAGCGCAAATAACTCCAGGCCTATCGATTGAGAAATCCTTCAATCATGGACACTGGCCGGATCGACGAACCGCAAATCGCGGCCTGCATTTTCATTCAAATTCACCTGACACCCAATGCCCTTCACACCCTTTCATTTTGGCCCCGGCGCGGCCCTTCACGCCGTAGCTCCAAAACACGTAAGCTTCCTGGCGTTCTGCGCTGCGAACGTGCTCGTTGATGTCGAGCCTTTGTACTACATCGTTACGGACCAGTATCCACTTCATCGATTCTTCCATACGTATGTCGGCGCCTCGCTGATGGTCGCCGCAATTGTCGCCCTCTTTCTTTTCGCGCGTTGGGTCAACGGTCAATTCAAGCTGCCCAACTTCTTGCGGTGGCAACAGCTGTCCATTCGCGCTATAGCGGCAGGCGCCGCATTAGGGTGCTACACGCACATTGTGCTGGATAGCGTCATGCACGCAGATATTCGGCCATTTGCTCCGTTCAGCAGCAGCAACGGTCTATATCTGTGGATCGGTATAAATGAGTTGCACTGGTGGTGCCTTGCTGCGGGGATCGTTGGTACCGCTTTGCTCGGACTCAGGCGCCTGCTTCGGTGTATGGCATCAAATATTAAAACCTGACATAACCTCCAACGTAGAAGAATGACCAGCCCATCACTGCGGGAGAAAATTCTATGCATCGACTTCTCTTCGCGCTTCTAATCGCAAGTTCTGGACCTGCGTTCTCGGCTCCAAGCATCGTTGAAAAACCCACGCCGGCTGCATCGAGTAGCGGTGCATTGTTGGAGGACATAGGGATAGAAACGCTCGGCGGCGTACTTACCCCATTACTGGCACGCGGCTGCAAGCTTCCATGCGCGTCTACGAAAGTCTTTTCTAATGCCGACGATGGTCAAACGGAGATAAAGCTGTTTTTGTACCGAGGAACCGCCAAATTGGCGAAGGATGGCCACCGGCTCGGCGCATACGTCATATCGGGAATCCCCGCGGTGGCGCGCGGTCGCGCCCAGGTCGCCATTACATTCGCAGTCGATGCAGATCAAATCACTCTTTCCGCTTTCGACAAAAAAACAGATCTCGCCCTGGAGATAAGGCACAGTGAAAATTGAATCCGGAGTTAGGCGGAAAATGCCGCATCAGATGGATTGAGATTCACATTTACAAAGATATAGGGCTGATGGCATGATCAGCGAAATTCATAATCACACGCCAGTGCAATGCAATCATTATCTAAGAAATTGATCACTGCTGCCGCAGCCTTGATGGTCTCCTGCGCTACTTCAGCCGCCCCTGTTCAAACATGTGATGTCGAGACAGGCAGAAAACTGCAACGTGACGGTGATTACGTGGCCGCAGCCGCCTGCTTCGACCAGGGTGCAGCGCAGGGAATGGCCGAATCTGCACTACTGCTTGGCAGTCTTCGCTTAGATGGCCTGGGCATCGCGCAGGACTCAGTCAAAGCGCAGGCGCTGTTCGAGCAGGCGGCGGAAAAAGGTCTCGCACCTGCGATGTACAACCTGGGGGTCATGAAAGAACGAGGTTTGATCGATAAGCCAGACTATGCCGCGGCGGCGCAGTATTACCGCCAAGCTGCAGATCTCGGAATGGCCGCTGCACAACTGAATCTCGCGATTCTGTACTTGAATGGGAAAGGCGTCCCTAAAGACTACGAAAAGGCGGAGCGCCTCCTGATTCCTCCTGCAGATCAGGACGATCAGGCGGCTCAATTCAATCTTGGATTACTGTATTTTTATGGATTCAAGGCAGAATCGAAGATCGGCCAGGCGTCAGTCTGGCTTGAACGCGCCGCCATGAATGGGCATCGCCGCGCGCCCCAGATGCTCGCAATCATCTACGCAGAAGGCCGCGGCGTTAAGCCCGACATGAAGCAGGCATATACTTGGTTCCTGATTTCAAACTATGCCGGCAATCCGGAGGCAAAAGTCCCGCTCGCCAGCCTGGAGTCGAGCTTAAGCGCAACGGAACGCGAAGAAGCGCGCAAAAATATGGAATCTTTCCTTATCCGGCAAAAGGCACACATCGCACTCAGCGCTAGCGCTCCAGCCGCTACCGAAGCAGCAGTCCACTCGCGTTGCGCGGTATTAGTAAAGAAAATAGCCGCACCGACCCGGTCAGGTGCGGACGGTGAAACTGCATTCAAGAACGTGATTGACCAGTCCAATCAATCCCTTTCGGGAATACTGGCAGAGAAGCTGAAGAGCTACCGCATCTTGACCCTGGAAATCGCCCCTGCGGACAATCTGCGTGCAATGGAACTGGCTAACCGCGCAATGAGCAACAACAACTGCAGCAAGTCGATCGAGGTCACAAATGAGTTTGGTGGCAGCGGCGAAAGCGGCTATCTGCAGTTCAACTTAAATGTCTACAAGAGCCCGGTCGTCGATCAGCCGCATGAAGATGTCATCCACACGAAAGTCTATCGTACCAGTATGCGAGACGCATTCAAGCTGGACGTCCGGTCGGTCGCCGATGTATTCATCAAGGACTTGGAAACTGCAGGCATCCTGAATGGGATCCTGCGCTGATCGCGGCCACAGTGGTCTACCGTCCTGGATTTGCCTGAACACCGCTGTTTGCGGAAAACCGATTAAATTATCTATTGACCAGCCTCGCTGCGTAAAGGAGATACAAGTGTCTGTTGCCTACTACATTGTCCTTGATAACGACGAACCGGACTTCGAGACGTTCGTGAATGGCAAAGCCGTCGCTCACGCCGCCGACGAAATTGACCAACTGTGCGACCAGCATGGCTTGCAGCGCCTGGATTCGTTCATGGGCCAGTCGATGGACGAATTCGCGGACATGCTCGATGAGGATATAGAACTTCCGGAGGGCGAAGACGGCGAAGCAAAATGGTTTAAGCCAAGCGATGGCATTTCCCTCATTGATGCTATAGCTTCGGCGATCAGGAAGCAGCCGGATTCTGTTCCATCCGCCGACGCCGTGCTCGAAGATTTGGCTGAATACAAAGAGGTGCTGCAACAGGCGCGCGACATCAACGCCAAATGGCATCTCGCGCTCGACATTTGATGTCTCGGCGTTAGAAGTTCATGGCAGTCATTGAACGGCGCGTTTCAATCAACGCCCCGGCCGATCTTGTATATCGCGTGTCGCAGGACTATTCGGTCCGTTACGAATGGGATCCTTTTCCGGAAAATATTTCCGTTGTTTCCGGCGATCCGGATGTCCTTGCAATCGGAACCCGCGTCCATGTTAAATCAAGACTCGGCATGAACATGCTGGTTGAGTTTGTGCAGCTGATGCCGCCGACACGTGCGGCGGTGACGATGGTCCAGGGACCGTGGTTCCTCGCCAAGTTTGCAGGCTCCTGGATCTTTGAAAGCGATGTTTCCGGCACACGCACGGAAGCGCGCTTTCGTTACATGATCGCCGCAAAGCCAGCGCCATTGCACCTGATAATCGAACCACTAGCTTTGCTCTACTTTTCGCGGGTCGTTTCGCGCCGCCTTGCGGGGCTTAAGGCTTACTGCGAAAAACGATTTCCGACTTGATGCCCCACACCCCGCAAAGAAGTCGCTCAATGAGCTGCGCCTTTCCTGCAAATCAAATGATGCACATGCTTCCCTTGTTTATCCTCGGCGGCTTGACTGCCCTGGCCTTTTCTCCACGCAACCTACGAAAGACCAGATACGTTCGCACAACAAAGGCTGTCGAGATGCTGACACAGGCAATGGGCCTTATCCTACTTGCGGGATTCATTTGTTCCATACTGTTTTCGACTCTGATTGGCTTTCCTGAATAGCTAATTACTTGACTGCACGGACGCGCCGCTCCTTCCGGCACGTACAAAGTACGACCACACACTCATGCCATTCCTCTATGCATCAGCCGAATATATCCGCCCCTGGAAGCTGGCATCGCTCGCCGCGGGTATAGCTTTACTCATCGCCGGTTCGATCTACACACCGGCGCCCGACTGGGATATCCCGATCAGTTTCATTATGGCGCTCTTGACCTACTTGACCGCGCCATGCAGCCTGAGGGTGCTCTTGGAACGAAGGTGGCGGCAATTTCCAGCCGCGGCTTTTACCACCTGGCTTTCGGTAGACGGTTGCTATGCTGCTTACTGGTACTTCAAGGATCCTGCGGCGCTGGAGCTGATGCGATCCGTCAACGCCCCAGCATCGCTCGCGCTCTACGGCATCTGCGGCGTGATATGGCTATATCGCGGCTCATTGAAAGACTTCGTGCGGGAGTTGCGCAGAGCTATCAATTCGTCAAAGGCTCCTTAACTGATCACGACATCGCCAGACACGCAGCAAGGTTGCCGACTCCGGAACGAGATCAATTGCGGTTAACTTTGGCACGTTAAACTGCATCTGCAATTTGCAAGGAATGCTAGCGGCCAATGAAAGCGCATCACAAAAAACTTAACTTCTGGAGTACATAAATATGGGCATGATCGGTTGTTTCGCTTCTCTTCCCGAGGAAACCCTTGTGCGTCTGCAGGGCGACGAGGATTCCGTTGAAGACTTCCTTTATCCAGATGATGGCGAAAGCGACCCCGAGAACTTTGTCGACATAGACAAAGCGTGGCACGGCATTCATTATTTGTTGACAGGGACGGCGGACGGAGGCTCGCCACCACTTAGCTTGGCCATCATTGGCGGCGACGAGTTCGGGCCAGATATGGGATACGGTCCAGCAAGATTTCTGACCGCAGCTCAAGTGGCAAGCATTACAGACGCCCTCGAGGGGCTTTCAGCGGAATCGCTGAGTGCCAGATTTGATCCTCAAGACATGGGCCGCCAACAGATTTACCCTGACTCAATCTGGGTCCGCGATGGCGCAGTTGGACTTGAATATCTGCTGGAATATTTTGAAGTGCTGCGGACCTTCTATCGCGATGCCGCCTCTCGCGGCGATGCGGTCATCCAGTGGCTCTCCTGACGGCACCTAGACGCCGCTGGTGAGCTTCCACCGTAGACCAAGGAGAGGTCAATGTCAGTCAAACGGATGGACAACGTCGGCATCGTGGTGGAAGACCTGGATGCCGCCATTGAGTTCTTTACCGAGCTTGGCCTCGATCTCGAGGGGCGCGCGCCGGTTGAAGGCCACTGGGCGGATGGCGTCACCGGCCTCAAAAGCATGCGCGTCGAGATTGCCATGATGCGTACTCCGGATGGCCACAGCAGGATCGAGTTGTCCCGCTTCCTCGCGCCTCCAGTGGCCGCCGATCACCGCGGCGATCCCGTGAACTCCCTAGGCTACTTGCGCGTCATGTTTGCGGTAGAGGATATCGACGACACGCTCGCCCGCCTGATCAAACGCGGGGCGACGCTGGTGGGCGAAGTGGCCCAGTATGAAAACATCTATCGGCTCTGCTACATCCGGGGTCCCGAAGGAATTCTGATCGGGCTAGCCCAGCAGATCGGGCTGGGGAGCTGAAAAAGCCGCCAGCACAGCGGGGCGCTCACTGGAGCGCCTACCTCTAACGCGGCATGCGATAAACCGGTGAAGATGGCTACGTCCCGCGCGCGGGACGCCCACGAATCCAGCCAGTACCGCTAGTTGATGGTGAAGTTGGCGTTCGATACGTCGAAGAAGATATTCCCGATTGCCTCAACCTTAATGCGCGCCGCGGTGGTCGACACGGCAGGTAAAGTCACCATTTTGCTGCCGTTGTTAGGGGTGCTGGCCGCCAACACATATGGGAAGGTTTGCCCGCCATCCGTCGAAAGGCTGATTTTCACATTCGCGGTACTCACCGGCGAAGCGGCGGTATTGGCGACATTCCAGGTCACGTTCGTCTGAGCACCTCGGCCCAGCGTCACCGCCGTATTCGGCGCGGTCACCAGGAACGGTCCGGCACCAGCTGCCAGCACCAGGCGGGTTGCAGCGCTGCCCGCCCCGCCATGTCCATCGCGCGCGGTCAGGCGGAAGTTCAAGCTAGCCGGCTTGGCATTCACCTTGGTGTAGCCCGTATAGCTTGCCGTTGGCAGGAACTCCGAATAGCAGGCGATGTCGGACACGCTCGGCGGCGATGCAGGCGTTGGGCAGGAACCCGTCTCCGCGTTGGTGTTGTTGGCGAGGATTTGCGCCATGTCGGGGAAGCTGCGGGTCGGACTCGTCGTCACCATATTCTCGCCCGGCGAGCCATAGATCAAGGCATCGCTGTCGCTGACCAGGGCCTGCAGTCCGAATTGGCGGAATAGCGGACCGTTCGATTTGCTGTTGCTCATGAGCGCCGTGCCGCTGGATGCGGCGCGATCGTTTTGCTCCCACAAGTAAGTCATCGGCTCGCCCTCGGCATTGCTCGCGCTTCCGGTTAGTACAAAGGGCGTGCGGACTGGAATGGTGTAGGTCGGCGTCACCGTCACTGCCGGCGTGCTGTTGCCTGTTGCGCTCACAACGCCCCGCTTGCGCGTCGATCCGCCGGCAACGATTTCGCCCACCGAACCGCTGCAGCCGCCTGTACAGTTCGACATCTGCAGTACGCCTGCCTGGACACCGGCCAGCGCACCGCCGAAAGTGGCGGTAAATCCGGCGTCGCTGACCGAGCTCACGGACACCGTCGCACTCGCCGGCCAGCCTGGAATCGCCTGGATCGCAGACTTGATGCCCGTGGCCGAGTAATTCGATCCACGAATGATCGGCGCGGATGCGTTGCCGTTATAGCTCAAGGTGAATTGCTGGCCGTTGCTGGAAAAGCCACGCAGCACGCCCAGTTGCACCGACGAGAGGTTGGACTCCGTACCGGAAGTGTAGGCCGTGATCTCATCGAAGCTGCGCTGCGACCAGTAGGCGTCGCTGTGCCGCTGCAGGTCGTCGGTTCCGCAGATGCCGGCATATGCCATGATGGACGAACCGCTGCCCGGCTCCACCGACGTTCCCGCATTGCGATTGCCGCCCGCGCAGCTGCCGCTGGTACCGTTGAAAGTATGGTTGCCGGCAAACTGGTGGCCCATTTCATGCGCGACGTAGTCCACCGCGTAAAAGTCGCCCACCGGAGTCGGGATGCCGGTGCAGCCCTGCGCTTTATAGTTCCCGCCGACGACGCCGAGGCTGGCGATACCGCCGCCATTGAGGCCCAGCGCGATATGGCCGACGTCGAAATTGCCGGCACCGGCGAGTAGGCCGATTACCGTGCGATTCTGGTTCAGCGTAGCGCCGCTGCAGCCCGATGCCTGGGACGCGGTATAGCAGGCGTTGGCGCCGCATGGGCCGTTGGCGCCGGTCATCTGGGCGTCGGTATCGAGGTTGAGGGCATCGTTGTTGCCGATCAGGACAAGACGGATCGACGTCTCGTCTTCATATACCTGCGTAACCCGGTTGATCAGGCTGACCTTGGCCGCCGTGACATTGGCGCCGCCGCCAAAGTAATTGGCGTAGGAGGGATCGCTCAGCAAGGCAAGCCGATAGGTGCGCAACTGCGTTCCTGTTGCCGCAGCGGGACTGATATCGCCGGCGACCACCTGGTACGAAGAAGCCGCAGTCTTGTTGCCGTCCGATGCGGTGATGGCGTAGGCGCCCGTGCTGCGCGTTGGGTCGGCGGCAAACGTCGCCGATACCACGCCGTCCTGGTTCGCCGACACGACCATGCTGTGCACCGGGCCGAATTCCGCCCCTTCATTCTGCACGGTGAGGGAGACAGAAGCCCCGGGAGCAAAGCCAGCGCCGCGTACTTCCACTTCTTCGCCGGCATGGTAAAAGCTACGGGGCAGTACGATTTGCGGCGCGTCGATACTCCCCTCCTTGAAGGCGCCGTGGCGGTTCGGCAGGTCGCGCGAGTGGTAGCTGGTATAGATGCTGTCGTCCAGATGCGCGGCGGGATCGACGTACCAGGCGCCGTTCGGCGAGCGTACCGATGCGTGCAAACCGATCGGCGTGATGTCCATGCGCAGGGTGGCGGAAGGATCATCAATGCCGCGACCGGCGTATGTCCTGATTTCCGGATGCCGGGCAGCGAGACCTTCCTCCATGACGGGCGAATTCACGACCGTGAAGCGCTGATAACCGCCCAGCGGATGCGGCAGCGAGATGATGGTGCCGCTCTGTTTCGCCGACAGCGATCGCTCGTGCGGTGCGCTTGCCAGCATCTGCGCCATCGCTGCACGGTCCAGGGTTGCCGCATGGTAGCGCCGCGGCAGCGCTGCCGCGGCGGCGTTCTTGCCATGCACGCGCTGCACATCGGCCTCGCCTGCGTCGCGCCAGTGGGCGCCGCTTGCCTGGACCGGAATTTCCGGCTTGCCTTTTCCTTCTGCCGCCAGGGAGTTCAGTGCGCTGAGGATCAGTGCACTTGCAAGCGCAAGCTTCAAGGGGGTATGCGTAGTCATTCCGTGCCTTTTTGTAATGGGTGATTGAAGGTCGAAACTGTGCAACTACTGCAATGGAAGAGTATTTAGGAATTGATGAGCTAGCTCAAGAAAAGTTCGATCGGAGCGTCGCCAGAAGCAGACAGCTTTCCGTGCTGTAACTGATTTGATCAGTTTGATGAGTAAGTGGCCCACCGCAAGCGCCGTGCTACCATTTGCAAAAAGTAAATCTGGGCTTATTGCAAGTCCTGACAAAGCAGGTCGCCAGGCGACTTGACAAAAAAGGCTCATGGAACCATCCAACAATATTCGACACGCAACATGCCAAGCGTCTTGATTGAAGTGCGGCGGCAATATACGCAAGAGCAGGAGGTTGCGCTGATGGATGCCGTTCATCAGGCCTTGCGCGACGCCTTCAAAATCCTTCCGGGCGACAGGAATGTTCGCCTGCTCGTACATGAACCGCATCGATTTGCCTGTCCGCCTGACCGGGAGCGGCCGGAGTTCTATACGCACGTGAGCATCGACGCATTTGCGGGACGCTCACTCGATGCCAAGCGAAATCTCTACAAAGCAATCGTGGATTACCTCGAGCCTTTCGGCATTCCAAGGAACCATGTGAAAATCCTGCTCAGGGAGATCTCCAGTGAAAACTGGGGTATCCGCGGCGGCCAGGCGGGATGCGATGTCGCGCTTGGGTTCAAGGTCGATGTCTGACCCCGCAAAGCAGCCAGTCCACATGCATAAGCTTTCACATCTTGCCGGAAATGAGTGGGCTGAACACTCATTTGAACCAGTCTTCGCTCTTGAAGCGAATCGCATCACGGGCGCAGTACCCGCGGGGTCTATCACCGTTTTTGAGAACCTTGTTTCAGGTTTGACCGAACCGGTTATCCTGCTTTATATCCTCCATACGCCGCGCGGCGAAGGAGATGCCGGACGCTATCAGAGTCCCGAACTGACAACCGCTGCCTTTCGCGCCTTCTTAAGCAAGTACCGAGCATTCCTCACCGGTGATGCGCGTTTTGATATTTGGGCCTACTCGCCGCACGAACGCGCCACGGTAGTCTGGGATAGGCACAACCAGTTTTTTGCATATGGCCCCATCCAACAATATGTTTCGCAGTTGATGGCGCTCGGCTTTAAAGAAGATACGATTCCATCGCTTGGTCCGCACCAGCACCACTATCGGCCAGAACTTGATCCATTAGCCAAAGCATTGCTGGACGAATTCCCATGGTCCTACTCACCGCTCCGCCCCGAGGACGAACAATGAACCAGCAAGGAGGACTTTATGCCATTCCTTTGCGGTCCTAAGAACTCGCGCTATACGTACACTGGAACGCCTTGCCCCCATCTGGACTTGGCACTGCGTTCAGATGCTCGAACATTGGGGGATGCAATTCGCGAGTACGAAACGCATTTCAACGTCCAGGTAACGCCGATGCTCGAAGCCTTCGATGGTGACCTGGAAAATTCTGGAAAATATTTTGAGTTTACCGATTTAAGCACCGGCGGAGCCCGGCAAGCAGTCGACATACATGTCGTTCGCAACAACGAGGAGATTTGTCCGAAGCAGGAGCTCTCCTTCGTTTTGTTCGCGGACGATGTGGTCGAACTTGGCGATCTGGCATGCTGACCTGGCAGCAGGAACAAGGTAGCGCGTGCGAGCACCTGGCCCATTGCGAGTATCATCCCACACACAAAATTTCGAACACCACTTTCACTCAATGAATAACGACAAACTCGCCGTCTTGTTCTTTGCAACTGCCCTGACTTTCGCCACGCTGACTGTTGCAACGTTATCGCTCGATTCGCTCATGGCGTGGATGGACATGCAGTCCCCGCAAACCCAGGTGGCCATCCGCATGTTGCTGCCTGCCGCTACCATCGTTTCCATCTGCCTGGGAGCCGTGGCTCGCAAATTCTCAGGCGGCAATCATGGTAAAGCCTCGCGTTCCCGCACCACACGCTGAGTTCGAATTACTGACGAAGCACGATCTTCACGATCTGGCGGATCGCCTGCTGGTGCAGGAAGCGGAAGCGATTGAGCAATGCGTACAGTTTGTCCTGGCGGAGACGCGCGGCCATTGGCACGGACGCGCGCGAGCCATGATGTGCCGCCGGCTGAAGCACTGTGCGCTCGGCCGCACGCATCGAACCCTGTTGGTGGCGACGATCACAGACCGCCTGGCCACAGGCATGTTTTCAGAGCAGTTCAAAGACCAATTGCGCCTGGCCATGCACCTGGATTTTGAACAAACTGCCGTGGCCTGCCGCAACATCACCGCCTGCCCTCGCAAGCTGTACATCCGGCGCTATGCCGAATGGGTGTTGATGCCGGAACGGCTGCAGTTTTTCGGACCCCGCGCACAATGACCGAACAGGCAGTTGAAAAGGCTGGCGCCGATGAGGGGAAAGGCGCAAGATGCCCAAGTTCGCACCCGCTACTTCGCAATACACGCTTCAGCGCAGCAGCAGCGCATTGGAAATTTCCGGCGCTTCGACGAGCGCTGCACTCGATGAGGAGAGCAAACCATGCTGAAACCGATCGGACCGTTCCAGGCTGTCGATACCTATCTCCACCTTGGGCCTGAAGGATCTGCCGTCCCGCTCGAGGTCAACGCTTCCTTTTGGGATGACCTGACATCCGGCGCCTTTGCGCACCTGGGCCCGGGCCGGCTGGTGTCGACTTACGATTTCAACGAAGATTGGGGCGGCTGGGAGCGGCATCCCGCCGGCGAAGAAGTGGTGCTCCTGCTCACCGGCGCGCTGGAATTTGTGCTGGAAACGGAAGCCGGCCCGCGCAAGGTCGAACTGAAGCAGCCCGGCCAATTCCTGCTGGTCCCGCGCGGCACCTGGCACACGGCCAACGTCGCGCAGCATGCCAGGGTTCTGTTCATCACGCCCGGCGAGGGCACCGAACACCGCCCGCGGGCTACCTGATCTTCCCGGCGTAAATCTTGCGGAACTTGGCCACTTTGGGCGCCACCACAAAGGCGCAATAGCCCTGCAGCGGATGCTGGGCGAAGTAATTCTGGTGGTAGTCCTCGGCCTTGTAGAACGGTGTGGCCGGCGCCAGCTCCGTGACGATGGGCGCGTCCCACACATGGGCCATTTCGGCGATCACATGCCGCGCCGTCGCTTCCTGTTCGGGCGTCTGGTAGAAGATCACGGAACGGTATTGGGTGCCCACATCGTTCCCTTGGCGGTTCAGGGTGGTCGGATCGTGGATGGTAAAGAAGATTTCCAGCAAGTCGCGGTAGCTGACCTGAGCCGGGTCGAACTCCATCCGCACCACCTCGGCATGGCCGGTTTCGCCGGTGCAGACCTGTTCATAGGTCGGGTTGGGCTGCGCGCCCCCCATATAGCCGGATTCGATCTTGCTTACGCCGCGCACTTCCAGATAAACGGCCTCGGTGCACCAGAAGCATCCACCGCCCAGGATTGCCACTTCAGACATATCGCCCTCCTCACGTACCGGAAGTATTACTGTAGCGCAAATCGGCAGTCACTGCTCAAAAAGTGCCGCCTTAGCTAAAATCCCCGTCGCTTTCGCCAAAGGTTAGACTATCGTTCTTTGGCATAATCTCTTTGAAACAAACAGGTCCCGCATGAATACCAGTTCCCCACGCGCCACCGAGCGCGAATTCGACAGTGCGCATTTTCGCCAGGCACTGTCGCAATTTGCCACAGGTGTGACCGTGATTACCACGCGGCTCGCAGATGGCAGTTTCCGTGGCTTGACGGCCAGCTCCTTCAATTCCGTCTCGCTGGATCCGCCCTTGGTGCTGTGGAGCCTGGGTTCCGGCGCCAACAGCATGCCCATTTTCAGCGGTAACTCGCACTATGTGATCAATGTGCTGAGCGCCGACCAGGCCCACCTGGCGAAGCTGTTTTCGACCCGCACGGAAGACCCGTTCGGCACGGTCGAATTCGAGCTGTCGCGCACCGGCCAGCCGATCCTGAAGGGTTGCACGGCGTGGTTTGAATGCCACAACCGTAGCCGCTATCCGGAGGGCGACCACGTGATTTTCGTGGGCGAGGTCGAGCATTGCGAGTTTGCGGGGAATGCACCGCTGGTATTCCACAGCGGACAGTTCCGTGACCTGTTGAAATGATTGATTTTTTATAAACACAGAGAGACAGGAAGCATAATGAGCAAAGCCGCATTCCACTGGGACGATCCCCTGCTGCTGAACGACCAGCTGACCGACGACGAGCGCATGGTGCGCGACGCCGCCGCGGCGTATTGCCAGGACAAGCTGGCGCCGCGCATCCTGGAAGCCTTCCGCCACGAGCAGATGGACACCTCCATCTTCCGCGAAATGGGCGAGCTGGGCCTGCTGGGCCCGACCATCCCGGAACAATACGGCGGCCCGGGCCTGAACTATGTGGCTTACGGCCTGATCGCGCGCGAAGTGGAGCGCGTCGATTCCGGCTACCGCTCGATGATGTCGGTGCAATCGTCCCTGGTGATGGTGCCGATCTATGAATTCGGCACCGAAGCCCAAAAGCAGAAATACCTGCCAAAGCTGGCCACCGGCGAATGGATCGGCTGCTTCGGCCTGACCGAGCCGAATCACGGCTCCGACCCTGGTTCGATGATCACCCGCGCCAAGAAGGTGCCAGGCGGCTACTCGCTGACCGGCTCCAAGATGTGGATCACCAACTCGCCGGTTGCCGACGTGTTCGTGGTCTGGGCCAAGGACGATGAAGGCGCGATCCGCGGCTTCGTGCTGGAAAAGGGCATGAAAGGCCTGTCCGCCCCGGCGATTCACGGCAAGTTCGGCCTGCGCGCGTCGATCACCGGCGAAATCGTGATGGATGAAGTGTTCTGCCCGGAAGAAAACGCCTTCCCGGACGTACGCGGCCTGAAAGGCCCGTTCACCTGCCTGAATTCGGCCCGCTACGGCATCGCCTGGGGCGCGCTGGGCGCGGCGGAATCCTGCTGGCATACCGCCCGCCAGTACACCCTGGACCGCCAGCAGTTCGGCCGTCCGCTGGCGGCCAACCAGCTGGTGCAGAAGAAGCTGGCCGACATGCAGACCGAAATCACGCTCGGCCTGCAAGGCTGCCTGCGCCTGGGCCGCATGAAGGATGAAGGCACGGCGGCTGTCGAAATCACCTCGATCATGAAGCGCAACTCCTGCGGCAAGTCGCTGGACATCGCCCGCGTGGCGCGCGACATGCTGGGCGGCAACGGCATCTCCGACGAGTTCGGCATCATCCGCCACATGGTGAACCTGGAAGTGGTCAACACCTACGAAGGCACGCACGACATCCACGCCCTGATCCTGGGCCGCGCGATGACCGGCATCCAAGCCTTCCAATAAAGCACGATTTGTCCACCTCGGGGTCAGGAAGCGAGGTGGACACAAAATTCCTTCCTGCAAAAAATGTCCACCCGGCTTCCTGACCCCGCGGTGGACTTTTTTTTCGTGCTAGCATGTTTGCCGATCCCTCTACCTTCTGCGGAGCGACAGCATGCCTCAAGATCGCGTTCCAACTTTGTACGAATGGCTTGGCGGTAGCGCAGCGCTGAACCGGCTGACCACCCGCTTCTACCAGCTCGTCAAGGCCGACACTCTGCTCGGACCTGTCTTTGCCCATATGGGCGAGCGCCATCCGGCGCATGTCGCGGCCTTCCTGGGCGAGGTTTTGGGCGGTCCGGCCGCTTATTCCGAGGCGCACGGCGGCCATGCGCAGATGATCCGCCAGCATTTGAACCGCCACCTGTCGCAGGAACAGCGCCGGCGCTGGGTCGCCCTGCTGCTGGAAACTGCCGATGAACTGGATATGCCGGACGATCCCGAATTCCGCTCGGCCCTGGTGGGCTACCTGGAATGGGGTTCGCGCCTGGCGGTCATCAATTCCCAGCCCGGCGCCACGGTGGAAGCCGAACAGCCCATGCCCAAATGGGGTTGGGGCGAGGTCAAGGGGCCGTACACCGGAGGCTGAAGCCGCTGCCCGCAGCGCAAAAAAAAGCCGCCTTGCGGCGGCTTGGGTCGGGCAATCGCTTAGAAGCGGTAACCGATCGCCAGGCTGACGGCCAGCGGGTCCAGCTTGATGTCCAGCGTCTGGCCGGTCGAGAAGTGGGCCCGGGTCTTGAGCTTGGTCTTGACCACGTTCATGTCGGCGTAATAGCGGTCGCTGATCTTGACCGTACCGCCGATGACCGCGCTGACAGCATGCTTGGCATCCAGCGAGTAGGTCGATGGCGTGCCGCCGGCGTTCAGCACAGCGGTCAACTGGGCGGAACCGGTTTCCTTGCGGAAGTAAGCATAGCTGTAGCCGATACCGACGTAGGGACGCACCGCCGCGGTCGATTCGAACAGGCGGTATTGCAGGAACAGCGTCGGTGGCAACGCTTCGGCCGTCGCCAGCTTGCCGGTGCCCTCGATCGAGCCGGCGCCGTACAGGGTGTGCTTGTACGGTGCGCCCAGCATCAGCTCGGTGCTCACGTTATCGGTGATCATGTAGCCGACGCTGAAGATCGGCTTGGTGTCCGAGCCGACTTCGGCCTTGATGCCCGGCTTGGACGGCGCGGTGACGTCGCCCGAGGTGACGTTCGGCGAGATGCGGTTGAAACCGATCTTGCCCAGCCATTCACCTTTGGCTTGCGCGTGGGCGCCCGATGCGGCGCCCAGCGCGGCAACGACGGCCAGCAGCTTGACAGTGTTATTGATTCGTTTGGTCATTGTGTCTCCAGTTCTTTTTATTACAGCCAGCCCTTGGCCACCATTTTTTCCGATACCAGGCGTGCCAGCAGCAGGTGCAGGAACGGGGTCGGGTGGACGGTGTCGGCGTAAGCGTAATGGCTCACGTCACCCGGCTTCAGGTTGTTGATGGTGCAGGCCAGGGAGCTCTCCAGCGGATTCTTGGCCGGGCTCAGGTCGCAGGCCGTGTCCGTGACGTTGGTCAGACCGTATGGCGCCGGATTGGTGGCCTGGTCATGGCTGGAGCTGTAAACGTCCACCAGCAGGATCTTCGGATCATTCGCCAGGCCGGCGGCCAGGGTGTCGTTGAAGGCCTTCACGATGGCGCTGATCAGGGCGCGGGTGGCGTCCGAGGCCGACAGGCCGGACGGGGTGTTGGCGATGTCCGGCATATTGTTCACGACCACATAGTTGGCGCCGTTCGCCACGATCTGGGTCTTCACCATTGCCACCAGCTCCGAGCCTGCCTGGGCGATGGCTTTGACCATGACCGGGCCTTGCGCGGCAGCGTAGTCGTCGCCGGCCTTGATGCCGGCGGCGGTGGCGTCCGCCTTGGCTTTCGCAGCCATGGGGCCGAACACGGCTGGCGAAGCGGCGGCGGTATTGCCGGCCAGGACGGCAGCGTTTACTGCGGCGGTCACGATGCTGGTGCTGTCGCTGCCGGCGCGCGCGGCCTCGGTGGCGATGGCCAGGCCGATCGATTGCGCGGCTGTGGCGGGATTGGTCGCCCCTGCGGCCAGCTGGGTGGCCAGGCTGGTGGCGAAGGCGGTGCTGCCGGCGGCGTTCGCCACGGCGGCCAACTGGCCGAGGGCAATCAGCACGTCGTTGTTGCCGCCCATGACGTAGACGACTTCATCGCCCTTGAACTTGCCGCCCATGATCCCCAGGTGGTTCTTGACCTGGGTGACCAGCGGCACCGTCAGGCCGCCCAGCGCGCTGCCGGTGGCCTTGTTGCCTGGGCCGACGGGATTGGTCACACGGGCGCCGCCCTGTGCGTAGCCGTAGCAGCCGGCCTTGGTCTGCACTGGCACGCTGAAGCCCTTGCTGGCATCGCCATCTAGGCCGGTCATGGCCGGGCATGGCGCCGGCAGGCCGGCTTGGGTCGCCATCAGCTCGGTCCAGTTCTTGCCGGTCAGGGCCGGGTTCGCTTTCGAGTTGTCGCCATTGATGGTATAGGTGCCGCCGCCGATGGCCGCCAGGGCGCCGACGCGGTAAGTGCCCACGTCCGACAGGCTGTCGCCGAAGGTGACCTGGGCAGAGAATTTGACTTTCGGGGTTTGTTCGCCAGGACGTGGGTCGCCGCTGCCGCAACCGGCAATAACTGCCGCTGCCATGACAGTCATGGCAAGTTTGATATGACGCATCTTGTCTCCAGAGGGGTGGTTTTTATTTGATTTCGCGAACGGCCGTGCTATTCGCTGCCCAAATAATATGCCAGTGATCGTAACATTGTAATAAGGGGTATTTGATAAAAAACGCCCAACCATGCGCGATCCCGGCGCGCGACTGTAGCAGTGTAGCGTCAGCAATGCAAATTTATCGCCCGCCAGCGTTGGCTGTTTGGCAAATTTCGCCGTTAATGCGCGGCCAAGGCATCGTGCGCCATCAGTGCATTGAAGTAGCTGCGGGCAGCCAGCAGGCAGGGGGCGCCTGCCAGGCGCGCGTGATAGCTTTCCATCAACAGTTCAGCCGCGTCGCGGCCCGTTTTGGCGGCCTCTTCCTGTGCCCTTTTCTGCGCCTCGCCGCGGATCAGGACAAAGCTGCGGCGGGCCTCGCTGAAAGCGTCCTGGGCGCCCTGCTCTTCCAGGTCGACCACGGTGGGCGGCGCGCCATGCCGGGTGAAGTAGTCGGCCGCCGCCGTGGCATTGAAGAAGGGCACGGACGGGTCCTTGCTGCCGCCGCACAGCAGCAAGGGACTTTGCGGGACGTAGTTGCGCAAGTCGTTCTTCAGCATCCATTTGCGCAGGTTGTTGGCGGGCGTGCAGGCGTCGCCATCGCAGGGATGCTGCGCCAGGTCCTGCAGGTAAGCTTCGCGGAAGCTGCTGCGCACCAGATGCGGGTCGCTGAAATAGGCCGCGGCGCCGTCGCCCTGCGGCTGCGAGTCCAGCGCGAAGACGGCGCGCTTGGGCAGCTTGCCTTGCTTCACCAGTTCGTTGCGCGTCATCGTCGATGGGAACAGGGTCTCGATGCCGCTGGCGTACGGCATCTCGTACAACTCTTCCGGCTTGCCGTAAATCGCCGCGCCGGCACGCTGGGCGGAGGTGGCGATCAGCGGCAAATAGATCGTGATGCCGGCATTCGGCTGGCCACTGAATACCGTATCGGAAAAGCGCGCCATGGCGTACGGGCCGGACAGGCCGGCGGCGGCGGTGACCTTGAATTCGCCCCCCAACTGCATGGCGCGCTGGGTGGCGAGCGTGACGTGCCCGCCCTGCGAGTAGCCGGCCAGGAACAGCTGCGGGCCGGGCTGCGCCTTGAGCTGGGCCATGGCGGCGCGGGCGGCACGCAGGGCGTCGGTCATATCGGCCGCCTGCTGTTCCGCGTTCAGGTAAGGATGGTAGGGCAGCGAGGAGCCCTCATAACCGGCGTAATTGGGCGCCACCACGATATAGCCCTGCGCCGTGAACAGGGCCGCCACCAGCTTCGCTTCGCCGCGCAGGCGGGCCATATTGTGGTCCTTGGCGGTCGAAGTGCCGTGGGCATACAGCAGCACCGGGCGCGGGCCCTGGCAGGCCGGATCCTCGCCCGATGGCAGGATCAGCGCCGTGCTGGCGTCGGTCGCTTCGCCGCCGCCGCCGATGGTGCTGTAGCGCAGGCTGTAGGTGGTGATGGTGCAGCGCGGCGTGCCGGCGACGGCGGCCAGCGCACTGCCGGCTTTCGCCAGCACTTCGGCCAGCATGGCCGGTTCAATACGTTTGGAAGTGCTGAAGGCGCCCGTTTCGATGCGCGACAAGGTGGGGCCTGCGAGCAGCGTGCCGCGTTCATGGGCCGCAAGCAACCCCCGGGCATCGGCGGAGGTTTCGGCGCCGGCGGCAGGCGGTGCGCCGGGCAGCAACAGCGCGGCGGCCGTGGCGATGCGGGCCACGCGTCGTGCGAACTGCGCCGTGTTGCCGGACATGGCTGCCTCCTCGCTTGCGCAGGAGGCAGACAGTCCTTCTGCGGTTACGCCTTCAGGAAACGCTCAAGAATGCCGCTCGAACCGAAGGCGGCGCGGCGCAGGCGGTCGTTCACGCCCAGCCAGGCATCGTCGCTCGGCGGTGCTTCGACGAGGATCAATTCAACCTGCTCCTGGTCCATCGCGCGCAACGCGGCATACACACCGTAAGCATACCCCTTTGGCTCGGCCGGAAGCGCCACATTTGCTTGCGTTAGCGCAAACGCCGAGTAGTGGATCAGCGCGGCATGACGCCCGCGCAGCGTGAGTTGCGCAAGGGTTTTTTCGATGTCGCCAGTCGGCAACAGTGCCACGGGCGCCTTGGGCGCGTAATGCGACTCCAGCGTGCCGGACGCGCGCGGCGCGGCCTGGTCGGGCTGGCGCGGCATGATGCCGATCACGTCGGCGATCTGCTGCGCGCTGATGTGGCCGGGGCGCAGCAGCACCGGGCCGTGCGTGGCCAGGCGCGACATGTCAAGGATGGTCGATTCGATGCCGACCTGGCTCGATCCGCCGTCCAGCACGCAGTCGATCACATTGCCCGGCCCCACTTCGTCGTGGAATTCATCGCGCACGTGCTGCGCGGTGGTCGGGCTGACGTTGCCGAACTTGTTGGCCGATGGCGCCGCCACGCCGCCCTTGCCGCCTTTGAAAGCTTGCAGCAACTGCATGGCGACCGGATGCGAGGGGCAGCGGATGCCGACCGTATCCTGGCCGCCGGAGACGGCGTCGGGGATGTGGGCATTGCGCTTCAGGATCAGGGTCAGCGGGCCGGGCCAGAAATGGCTGGCCAGCGCGCGCGCCTGCTGCGGCACTTCGGTGGTCCAGTAATCGAGGTCGGCGCCGGGGGCGACGTGCACGATCACTGGATGGTCCTGCGGGCGGCCTTTGGCGGCGTAAATTTTGGCCACGGCAGCCGGGTTTTCCGCATCCGCACCGAGGCCGTACACGGTCTCGGTGGGAAAAGCGACCAGCGCGCCGGCCTCCAGCGCCGCCGCGGCGGCGGCGATGTCGGCTGGCGCGGCCGTGGCTGCGGCCAAGGCGCGGGAAGCGGCGTCGCTCATGGCTCGATGCCCAGGATGGCGCAGGCGGCGTTGAGGTGCTGCTGCGCTTCCGCCAGCGTCGGCGCGACGAAGGTCAGGTGGCCCATCTTGCGGGCACGGCGCGGTTCTTCCTTGCCGTACAGGTGCAGGTTGGCGCCCGGCAGCGCCAGCACCTTGTCCCACGCCGGTTCGCGCACCCGGGTTTCATCTGCGCCCTCGCCTTCATACCAGATGTCGCCCAGGATGTTCAGCATCACGGCCGGCGAATGCTGGCGCACATCGCCCAGCGGCAGGCCGGCCATGGCGCGCACCTGCTGCGCGAACTGGCTGGTGACGCAGGCGTCGATGGTGTAGTGGCCGCTGTTGTGCGGACGCGGCGCCATCTCGTTGACCACCAGCGAGCCGTCGGCCAGCACGAAGAACTCGATGCACAGCACGCCGACATAACCCAGCTCGGCGACGATGGTCTGCGCCGCCGCCTGCGCCTTGCGCGCGCAATCAGCGGTGATGTTCGGACCCGGCACGGTGGTGGTGAACAGGATGCCGTCGCGGTGCACGTTTTCGGCGATCGGGTAGACCACCGAAGCGCCGTCTGCGGCACGGGCGGTCAGCACCGATACTTCATAGGCCAGCGGCAGCATCTTCTCCAGCAGGCAGGTGACCTGGCCCATACCGTCGAACGCCGCGCGCACCTCGTCGCGCGACTTCACGCGCACCTGGCCCTTGCCGTCGTAGCCCATGCGCACCGTCTTCAGGATGCCCGGCAGCAGGTCGTCGCTGATGGCGTCGATATCCGCCTGCGCAGCGATCACCTTGTGCGGCGCCGGCAGCACGCCGGATTTGGCGGCGCTGGCGACGAAGAAGCTCTTCTCCGCGATACGGTCCTGCGCCACGGACACGCCGTGCGCATTGGGCGCCACGAAGACCGATTGCGCGAGGCGCGACAGGCTGTCGGCCGGCACGTTCTCGAACTCGGTGGTGACGGCCACGCATTGCGCGGCCAGGGCATCGAGGCCGGCGGCATCGCTGTAGCCGGCATTGATCAGGCGGTTCGCCGCCTGCCCCGCGGGGCAATCGGCGGACGGCTCCAGCACGGCCACGTTGTAGCCCATGCTCTGCGCGGCGTGCGCGAACATGCGGCCAAGCTGGCCGCCGCCCATCACACCCAGCCACGCCGGAGGATTTTTCACATCATTACTCATACTCTTACAGCGGCAAAGTCATGGCCTTGGCGGCCGCGGTTTGCGAAGCGCGGAACGCTTCCAGCTTAGCAGCCAGCGCATCGTCGGTGGTGGCGATGATCGCCACGGCGGTCAGGGCCGCGTTGGCGGCACCCGCCTCGCCGATGGCGAAGGTCGATACCGGCACGCCCTTGGGCATCTGCACGATCGACAGCAGCGAGTCTTCGCCGCGCAGGTACTTGGACGGCACCGGCACGCCCAGCACCGGCACGATGGTCTTGGCGGCCACCATGCCCGGCAGGTGGGCCGCGCCGCCGGCGCCGGCGATGATGGCGCGCAGGCCGCGCGCGCGGGCGCTCTCGGCGTAGGCGAACATTTCGTCCGGCATGCGGTGGGCGGAGATCACCTGCGCTTCATGCGGCACGCCGAACTGCTTCAGCATGTCGACGGCGTTCTTCATCACGTCCCAGTCGGAGGACGACCCCATGATGATGCCGACCAGTGGTTTATTCTCGGACATGGCTTATACCTTCAGCTTCTGGCCGGTCAGGCGCTCGATGGCTTCGAAATACTTGGCCTGGGTCTTCTCGATCACTTCCGCCGGCAGGGCCGGCGCCGGTGGCGACTTGTTCCAGTCCTTCAGGGTTTCCAGGTAGTCGCGCACGAACTGCTTGTCGTAGGACGGCGGCGAGATGCCTGGACGGTAGGAGTCGGCCGGCCAGAAGCGGGAAGAGTCGGCGGTCAGCACTTCATCCATCAGGTGCAGCACGCCATTGTCGTCCAGGCCGAATTCGAACTTGGTGTCGGCGATGATGATGCCCTTGGTCGCCGCGTAGTCGGCGGCAGTGGTGTACAGCTTGATCGCCACGTCGCGGATCTTGGCGGCCAGTTCGGCGCCGATACGCTGCTCCATGTCTTCGAAGCTGATGTTTTCGTCGTGTTCGCCCAGGTCAGCCTTGGCGGCCGGGGTGAAGATCGGCTGCGGCAGCTTGTCCGCCTGCTGCAGGCCTTGCGGCAGCGTGATGCCGCAGATCGCGCCGGTGGACTGGTAGTCCTTCCAGCCGGAGCCGATGATGTAGCCGCGTACCACCGCTTCCACCAGGATCGGCTTCAGGCGCTTCGCCACCACTGCGCGGCCTTTGACCTGCTCCACTTCGTCCTGCGCCACCACCGATTCCGGGGTGACGCCGGTCAAATGGTTGGGAACGATGTGGCCCAGTTTCTCGAACCAGAAATCGGACATCTGGTTCAGGACCATGCCTTTGCCGGGGATCGGTTCGTTCATCACGACGTCGAAGGCGGACAGGCGATCGGTGGTGACGATCAGGATCTTGTCGGTGCCGACTGCGTAGTTGTCGCGCACTTTACCGTGGCCCAGCAGGGGGAGGGATTTGATGGAGGATTTGTACAGGCTGTTCATGGCGGGGGTACTTTGAGAATTGAAAACCGGTAAACCTGGGTCAAACCCAAGGGTCTGACCCGACCGGCGGCAGTCGCGTATGCGGGTCAGACCCTTGGGTCCGACCCTGCCTTACCGGTTTACTTAACGATCTGGGCCAGCTCGCCGGCCTTGTAACGCTCAGCCATCTTCTCCAGCGGAATCGGCTTGATCAGCGACGCGCGGCCTTCGCAGCCGAACGACAGGAAGCGTGCCTTCACCACTTCTTCAGCGGCAGCGCGGGCTGGCTTCAGGAAGTCGCGCGGGTCGAACTTCGATGGGTTCTCGAACATGTACTTGCGCACGGCGGCGGTCATGGCCAGGCGGATATCGGTATCGATATTGATCTTGCGCACGCCGTGACGGATGCCTTCCTGGATTTCTTCCACAGGCACGCCGTAGGTTTCCTTCATATCGCCGCCGAATTCGCGGATGATGGCCAGCAGTTCCTGCGGCACGGAGGAGGAACCGTGCATCACCAGGTGGGTGTTAGGGATGCGGGCGTGGATTTCCTTGATGCGGTCGATCGCCAGGATGTCGCCGGTTGGCTTGCGGGTGAACTTGTAGGCGCCGTGCGAGGTGCCGATCGCGATCGCCAGCGCGTCGCACTGGGTCTTCTGCACGAAGTCGGCGGCTTGCGCCACGTCGGTCAGCAGCTGTTCGCGGGTCATGGTGCCTTCCGCGCCGTGGCCGTCTTCCTTGTCGCCCTTCATGGTTTCCAGGGAACCGAGCACGCCCAGTTCCGCTTCCACGGTCACGCCGATGGAGTGGGAGAACTTCACCACTTCGCGCGACACGTCGACGTTGTACTCGTAAGAAGCAACGGACTTGCCGTCCGCCATCAGGGAACCATCCATCATCACGGAGGAGAAGCCGGACTTGATCGCAGCCATGCAGACTGCCGGCGACTGGCCGTGGTCCTGGTGCATGACGACCGGGATGTGCGGGTAGGCTTCGATCGCGGCGTCGATCAGGTGGCGCAGGAACGCCTCGCCGGCGTATTTACGGGCGCCGGCGGAAGCCTGCATGATCACCGGCGCATTGACGGCGTCGGCGGCAGCCATGATGGCCTGCACTTGTTCCAGGTTGTTGACGTTGAAAGCCGGGATGCCGTAGCCGTGTTCGGCAGCGTGGTCCAGTAGTTGGCGCATCGATACGAGGGACATGGTATTACTCCAAACAATAAAGAAATCGTTAGCGTTTATCGTGCCGAGTCGGCGCGGTGAGTGAACTCACCGACTTTCACGATACGCAATGCGTTCGTGCCGCCCACCTTGCCCATCGGCGCACCCCAGGTAACCACAATCATATCGCCCTTCTGGGCAATACCCTGTTTCACGAGGAGGTCTTCCGCGGCGCGCAGCACGACATCGGTCGGCGCATCCTGCATCAGCTGGTAGGTGCACACATTGCGGTACAACGCCAGCTTGCGCTGGGTGGTGGTGCTCGGCGTGAGCGCAATAATCGGGGTGTCGATGTTGTGGCGGCTCATCCACAGTGCGGTCGAGCCGGACTCGGTCAGGGCCACAATCGCCTTCACGCGCAGGTGGTGCGCGGTGAACAGGGCGCCATAGGCGATCGACTGGTCGATGCGGGTGAAGCGGGCGTTCAGGAAATCCGCATCGAGCTTGTTGTATTCGGACTGCTCGGCCTCGGTGCAGATGGCCGCCATCATTTCCACCGTTTCCACCGGGTATTTGCCGGACGCGGTCTCGGCCGAGGTCATCACGGCATCGGTGCCGTCCAGCACGGCATTGGCCACGTCGGACACTTCGGCCCGGGTCGGCACCGCGTTGAAGATCATCGACTCCATCATCTGGGTCGCGGTGATCGCAATCTTGTTCGATTCGCGCGCCAGGCGGATCATGCGTTTTTGCAGCGCCGGCACGGCGGCATTGCCGACCTCGACAGCCAGATCGCCGCGCGCCACCATGATGCCGTCGGAGGCGTTCAGGATCTCCTGCAGGGCGGGAATGGCTTCCGCGCGCTCGATCTTGGCGATCATCAGCGGCTTGAAGCCGAAAGGCTCGCCGGCGATATTGGCCAGCTGGCGCGCCATTTCCATATCGGTGGCGTTTTTCGGGAAGGAAATCGCCAGGTAATCGGCCTGGAACGACATCGCCGTCTTGATGTCTTCCATATCCTTGGCCGTCAGGGCCGGCGCGGTCAGGCCGCCGCCCTGGCGGTTGATGCCCTTGTTATTCGACAACTCGCCGCCGATCTTCACGGTGGTGTAGATCTCGCTGCCGGCGATCTTGTCCACGGTCAGCACGATCAGGCCATCGTTGAGCAGCAGCACATCGCCGGCCCTCACATCGGTCGGCAGGCTCTTGTAATCGAGGCCCACGCGCTCCTGGTTGCCCAGCTCGCCGTTCTCGCCCCACTTGGCATCGAGGATGAACTTGTCGCCCTTGGCCAGCTCGATCTTGTTGTTCTCGAACTTGCCGATACGGATCTTCGGCCCCTGCATGTCGGCCATGATCGCCACTTCCTTGCCGCATTCCGCCGCCGCCTTCCGCACCAGGGCAGCGCGGTCGATATGATCCTGCGCCTTGCCATGGGAGAAATTCAGGCGGACCACGTCCACGCCTGCCTTGATCATCTGGATCAGAATATTCAGGTCGGTCGACGCCGGGCCGATAGTTGCAACGATCTTGGTGCCACGTGCCATGAAGGTTCCTTCGGGTGAGCTTAAGAAAGTTCAAAAGGCGCCTTGCGGGCGCCTTTTACCGTGTTACTGCGCGCGTTGCGCCAGGATTTCCACTGCCGGCAGGGTCTTCCCTTCGAGGAATTCCAGGAAGGCGCCGCCGCCGGTGGAGATATAGCCGATCTTGTCGGTGATCTGGTACTTGGCGATGGCCGCCAGGGTGTCGCCGCCGCCGGCGATCGAGAAGCCCTTGGAGTTGGCGATGGCCAGGGCCAGGGTCTTGGTGCCTTCGCCGAACTGGTCGAACTCGAACACGCCGACCGGGCCGTTCCAGACGATGGTGCCGGCTTCGGCGATCTGGGCCGCCAGCTTGGCGGAAGTCTTGGGACCGATGTCCAGGATCATATCGTCGTCGGCCACGTCGGCCACCGCCTTCACGGTGGCGGCGGCAGTTGGCGCAAACTCCTTGGCGCACACCACATCTTCCGGAATCGGCACGGTGGCGCCGCGGGCGGCCATGAGGTCGATGATGGCCTTGGCTTCGGCAACGAGGTCGGCCTCCGCCAGCGACTTGCCGATCTTCAGGCCGGCAGCCAGCATGAAGGTATTGGCGATACCGCCGCCGACGATCAGGTTATCGACCTTGTCGGCCAGCGATTTCAGGATCGACAGCTTGGTCGACACTTTGGAACCGGCCACGATGGCCAGCAGCGGACGGGCCGGCGCGCCCAGGGCCTTGCCCAGCGCATCGAGTTCAGCGGCCAGCAGCGGCCCGGCGCAAGCGACCGGCGCAAACTTGGCGATACCATGGGTGGTCGCCTCGGCGCGGTGGGCGGTGCCAAAGGCATCGTTCACGTACACATCGCACAGCTTGGCCATCTTCTGGGCCAGCTCATCGGAATTCTTTTTCTCGCCCTTATTGACGCGGCAGTTTTCCAGCAGCACCACCTGGCCGGCCGCCACATCCACGCCGTCCACCCAGTCCTGCTGCAGCGCGACCGGCTGGCCCAGCAGCTCGGCCATGCGCGTGGCGATCGGCGCCAGGCTGTCTTCCGCCTTGAACTCGCCCTCGGTCGGACGGCCCAGGTGGGACGTCACCATGACTTTGGCGCCCGCCTGCAGAGCCATCCTGATCGCCGGAATCGAAGCGCGAATGCGAGTATCTTCGGTGATATTGCCCGCATCGTCTTGCGGCACGTTCAGATCTGCACGGATAAATACGCGCTTACCTTGCAGCGCATTGCGCGCTACCAGGTCTTCCAGGCGGTTGAATTTCAGCATGGTTACTCAGGGGTCACTGTTGGAAAGAGCGCTATTTTACCTTAAGCCGGTGGCGCTTAGCCGCTTGTTAAGCCCGGGCGAAGCCGATATTTAATTATCGGATTGACCATATTTCTCGCGGATCGCGCGGGAAGTCCCATCCTGCTCCATCGACGCCAAGGCATCGGCCAAGCGAGCCACCAGCTGCGGATCGCAGGAAAGCGAGCAAGCCAGGTAATTGTAGGTCGGCCCGAGCGGCGGACTGACGAACGTCTTGACCTTGGGCTCCGCCGCCAGCAACAGCTCGCTCCCCTCGGCAATCGGCCCATACCAGGCATCGATGCGATGCTGCCACAGCATCTTGGGCGGGGTTTGCGCCTGGTTCAACTCACGGATCTGCCCGTCGCTGAAGCCCTCCTGGCGCAGGATATGCAGCCCGGCGGTGCCGCGCGACACCCCGATGGCGCGGAAGCTGGCGCGCGCCTCGCCAAAATTGCGGACAAATTTATCCAAGGAAAAGAAAGCGCGATTGACCTTGATCAGCGGCGCGATCCAGGTATACAACGGTTCGCGCGCCGGCACGCGGGCCAAGGGGATGATCAGCAGGTTGCGCGAGGCGGGATGGGCCACGGTCGCCAGCGCGCGATTGCTGGGCACGACCTCCAGCTTGACCTCATACCCCGCGCGTTTCAGCCCCTCCAGCGCGATATCACCGGCCACGCCCTTGCGATCCGGCTCATTGACGGTCAGCGGCGGCACCTCCATCAAATACAGGACCACGCTCTCCGCCCGGCAGCCAACGGCAGCTCCCCCCAGCAGCAGCGCCAGCAGCACCTTGCCCATCATCGCCTCCCGGATTTCCTTTCATTGTAGTGCGGAAATTCGGGGTCAGGTCTGTCATTCGGACACCGACACCACACCTTTGACCTAAATCAAACGGTCAGCGCGCAATTGTGCTGGGGCCCGCCCCAGGACTGCGCGCACGCAGCGCGCCATATGGCTGGGATGCGCGAAGCCCGCTTCCAGCGCGATTTCTGTATTGCTGAGCTGCCCCGCCAGCAGCAATTGGCGGGCGCGCTCGACGCGGCGGCCAAGCACGAAGCGGTGCACCGGCATGCCCACCGCATGGCGGAACAGCGCCTTGAAGTGGGAAACGCTGAAACCCGCCACCGCCGCCAGCTCGGCCAGCGTGAGATCCCGGTCGAGATTGGCCTCGACGTAATCCTGCACCGCACGCAGCCGCCAGACCGGCAAGGCACGCACCGGCCCAGCCACGGGCAAGCGGTCAGGCCACGTTTGCAGCGCCAGCAAACGGGCCGCCAAGGCGCTGGCCAGGCTGTCGGCAAAGAGACGTCCGCTGGGGTGGCCATCCTGCTCCTCCGCCTGCATCATCCAGCCAATGCGCTCGACCTGCGGATCGCGGATGTGGATGGCGGGCACCAGGCCGGCCTCCAGCCGCATATGCCCGGCCGCCTCCTGCATGAGGGCGGGATTCAGGCGCAGCAGCAAAGAGGTGGCGGGAGCTTGCAAGGTCCAACGCGTACTGGAACCTGCAGGCACCACGCAGAATTGTCCATGCAGCCGCGTCCCCTGCCGCTCATGGCGGCCGGCCCGGTAACTGACCGGCACGGGGCTCCCCAGATGCAGGCACAACACGTGCCGCCCGTCCACCGGGGAATCAAAGCGTCCAACGGGCACGGGCGAAGTCAGGACATCCAGCAGCGGCGCCTCGTCCCGCGCTGGGTAACACGAAGGTCTGGTTGTCATTGGCGGTCTCTTGCACGCAAGCCGCTTCCGCTTGGGCTCGCAGGAAATGGGAGAGTGCGCCAATTCCCACGCCAGCGCAATCGAAAAATCAGCCGATTCTGCTCGGCGCCGGCCGATCATGCGCGCGGCATATTGCCGGCGCCACTAGCATGGCCCCACCACATCGCCACCGCATGGAGACTGCCTTGAAACGCCGAAAATTCCTCACCCTATCGGGCGCCGCGCTTGCCGCGGGCGCTGCACCTTGCCTTTCCATCGCCGCGCCCGCAGCGCCTTCCAGCGAAGTCGCCAGATTCCGTACAGCGCGGCGCTATGCGGAGCTGCCGCAGGGACGAATCGCCTATGCGGAACGCGGCGCCGGCCCGTCGGCGGCGCTGTTCCTGCACGGTGCCCCGCTCAACAGCCTCCAATGGCGCGGTGCGCTTGAACGGCTGGCGCCCTATCGCCGCTGTATTGCGCCGGACTTCATGGGACTGGGCTACTCGGAAGTCCCGGTCGGGCAAGCGCTGGCGGCAAGCGATCAAACCGCAATGCTGGCCGCCCTGCTCGACCGACTTGGCGTGGGTGCGGTGGACATCATCGCCAGCGACAGCGGCGGCGCCGTCGCCCAGCTATTCCTGCTGCGCTATCCCCAGCGCGTACGCAGCATGATGCTGAGCAACTGCGACATCGAGCCGCACAGCCCGCCCGCCGAAATCGCCCCCGTGCTGGAAATGGCGCGCAAGGGCACGCTGGCCGACAACACGGCCAAGTGGCTGGCCGACACAGCCATGGCGCGCGCCACATTCGGCGCCGCGGTCTTCCACAATCCGGCGCAGCTGACCGATGAGATCATCGAATACTATGCGGCGCCCCTGGTCGGTTCACCGCTGCGGCGCGCGCAGTACCATGCTTTCCACAATGCGCTGTCGCCGAACCCGCTGGCCGGTATTGAGGCCCGGCTGCGGCAATCGACGGTACCGGTGCGTATGGTCTGGGGCGCCAGCGACACCATTTTCACGCTGGCCGATGCGCGCTACCTGGATCGGTTGTTCCCAGGTTCGCAAGGCATTCGCGCCATCCCGGAAGGCAAGCTGTTCTTCCAGGAGGAATTCCCCGACGTCATTGCGGAAGAAGCCCGCAAACTCTGGCGGGTTTAGTGCCGGATTTCGAGGTTGTGGCCGTCGGGGTCTTCGAAGTAGCACGCCAGCGCCAGCCCGCGCGCGCCGTACTGGGGCTGGGGCTGGCTGCCGGCGCGGTCCATATGGTTGCCGCCGAAGGGGATGCGGCGTGCGCGCAGCTGCGCCATCACGCGCTCGAAATGTTCAGGGTCGACGCGAAAGGCTAAATGCAGGTGGGTGTTAGGCGGCTCGGCCAGCAGGTCCAGGGTGAAGCCTTCGTTCACACGCACCACCTCGAATGGCCCCGCCCTGCCCTCGTGCTTAAAGCCAAGCACGTCTTCATAGAAACGAATCGAGTGCGCCGGATCGCTCACCCGCAAGATCATGTGGTCAATTTCCGCCATAAACCCTCCTGAGATTTCACTCATTATCATTGAGATAGATCAAAGGTGTGGGCGAGCTGTCCAAATGACAGACCTGACCCCGAATTTTATTGGATGAGTAAGCGCAGGGCGGTGAGGCAGGCCATGCCGAACAGGATGGTTTCGAGCATGCTGCGGCGGGCGAGGTAGTAGGCGATCGCGGCTATGCCGGCGATCAGCTTGTAGTTGTGGATGCTGAATTCGACCGTGCCTTGCGGGTCAAGCAGCAAGTCGGGGCCGATGATGGCGGCCAGTGCGCACGCCGGGGCGTAGCGCAGCATTTCCTGGATGCGGGTCGGGATCGAGACGTGCTCGCCGATGACCCAGAACGAGGAGCGGGTGACCGCAGTGGCCACGCCCAGGGCGAGGATGGTGATCCAGATTTCAAGGTCAGACATTGGCGGCCTTTCGTCGTTCGATTTGCCCTTCCACCAGCATGGCGGTGAACATGCCGATAATGACGGCGGCCAGCAGGCCGAGTTTGTACGGCAGCGCGTGCGCCAATACGGCGGTGACGCCGGCCACCAGGGCGCCGGCCAGCGCGGGACGGGTGGCGACCATCGGTACGGTGATGCAGACGATGGCCAGCGTGCCGGCAAAGCCCAGGCCCCATTCGGCCGGGACGGCGCTGCCAAGGAAGATGCCGGCGATGGAGCCGGCTTGCCAGGCCAACCAGTTCGGGTAGACCAGGCCGCGCAGGTAGGAGACTTTGCCCACTTCCGGTGTTTCGCTGGGGAAGCGCTGCAGGAACAGGGCTGTGGTGAGGTCGCCGGAGCCGTAGCCAAGCAGGAAGCGGCGTACCAGCGGCAGCTTGGCGAAGTGCGGCGCCATCAGGGCGGAGAAGATCACGAAGCGCAGGTTGACCACGACGGCGGTCAGGAAGATCACCCAGACCGGGGCGGCGGCCGCGATCAGGGGCAGCGAGGCCAGTTGGGCCGAGCCGGCGAAGACGACCAGGGTCATGCCCAGCGCCTGCATCACGGTGAGCCCCGATTTGACCATGGCCACGCCCACGACCAGGCCCCAGGCGCCAATGCCGAACAGGGGCGGGATGCTGTCCTTCAGGCCGGCGCGCCAGGAGGGTTCGTGATGGGCTGCCACATCGGGCTGGCTATCGGGATACGTCATGTTGTGTGCTTGCCACGGCTGTGCAGGCTGCCGCTTGGGAAAGGCGACATTCTACCGGCGAATGCTTTTCGTTGCCGGGATGGATTAAAATCTTGATTTTTGATCTCGCGGAGTGTTATAAAATGAGCAACACCACCCAGCCAGTCGAACTCGATGGCAAAGACCTGCCGGCCTACTGCCCGAATCCGGCCATGCCGCTGTGGTCTTCCCACCCGCGCGTGTTCCTGGACTTTAAGCATGGCGAAGCGAAGTGCCCGTACTGCGGCACCCAGTACCAGCTGAAGCCTGGCGCCGACGCCGGCCACCACTAATCACATTCCCCGGAGCCCGGATGGCAGCGCGTAAACACCAGAATGGCAGTGCGGCGGAAGTCGAAGCGGCCTTTTACGATGCCTTGAACCGGGCCGACCTGGAAACGCTGATGGCCTTGTGGGCCGACGACGAGGAAATCGTCTGCGTCCATCCCGGCGGGCCGCGCCTGATCGGGCACAGCGCCATCCGCGAATCCTGGAGTGCATTGCTGGAACATGGCGGGTTGCAAATCCGCCCGTCGCAGCTGCACGAAACACACAACCTGATGAGTTCGGTGCATACTGTCATTGAAGGCATCACTGCCGCCAGCGGCGACGCGGCGCACCTGATTGCGACCAATGTGTACGTTAAAACACCGAAGGGTTGGCGCATTGTGTTGCATCATGTGTCTGTAGCGCCGGGACCCGTTCCCGTCGATCCGCGCGCTCAAATACTGCATTAGACAACAGGATCGGCCCGCTGGGACGATCCCAGCCGCGCCATGAACTACATCGCCCCTTTCTGGCTGCCCAGCGGCCACTTACAGACCATTTATCCAGCGACCTGCATCGCCAGGCCCGCGGTCCGTTTCCGCCGTGAACGCTGGCATTCGCCGGATGCGGACTTCATCGATGTCGATTTTGTCGACGGCCAGCCGGGCCAGCCATTCGTGGTCTTGTTCCACGGCCTGGAAGGGTCTTCCGACAGCCATTATGCGCGCGCCCTGATGGCGGAAATCACGCGCCGCGGCTGGTCGGGCGCGGTGCCGCATTTCCGCGGCTGCTCGGGCGAGCCGAACCTGGCGCCGCGCTTCTACCATTCCGGCGATTCCGGTGAACTGGACTGGATCATCCGCCGCCTGCGTCCCTATGCCAGCGGCAAGTTCTACGCCTGCGGCGTGTCACTGGGCGGCAATGCGCTGCTGCGCTGGTTGGGCGAGTCGCAGCACCAGGCCGCGTTTGTCGACGCGGCTTGCGCGGTGTCGGCGCCGCTCGACCTGGCGCAGGGCGGCAACGCCCTGTCGCGCGGCCTGAGCCGCTTGTACACGCGCATGTTCCTGCAGACGCTGAAGCCGAAGTGCGTGGCCAAGCTGCGCCAGTTTCCCGGCCTGTTCGACCTGGATGCGCTGATGGCGGCGCAGGACTTGCACGCCTTCGATAATGTGGTGACGGCGCCCCTGCATGGCTACCGCGATGCCGACGATTACTGGGACCGCGCCAGCGCCAAGCATGTGCTGACCGATATCACGGTGCCGACCCTGGTGCTGAATGCCCAGAACGATCCTTTCATGCCGGGCCGGTTCCTGCCGCGCCAGGCGTCGCGCCAGGTGCTACTCGATTATCCGGCGGAAGGCGGCCATGTCGGCTTTGCCACCGGTCGCCTGCCCGGCAGCCTGGACTGGTTGCCGCTGCGCATGCTGAACTTCCTGACCGCCACCGAAATGGCGGAGGCTTGAGCGATGGATGACATCGTCAAACAGGCAATGGCCAAATGGCCCAACGTGCCCCACTGCTACGGCTGGCTGGCGCTCGATGCGCGCGGCAATTGGCGCATGCGCGACGAACGCGCCCAGCATTTCAATCAGGCCGGCGACAAGCTGACCAATCCTGCCCTGGTCGGCTTCATCACGCGCAATTACCAGAGCGATGAGGAGGGCCGCTGGTTTTTCCAGAACGGGCCGCAGCGCGTCTACTTGAACCTGGAAACCACGCCTTTCATCGCGCGCACCGATCCGCTCCATGGCTTCGTGTTGCACACGGGGGCGCCGCTGGGTGAAGTCGATGCGGCTTGGCTGACCGAGGCCGGCGAACTACTGCTGCGCAGCGGCGAGGTGCTGGCCCAGCTCGACGACCGCGATTTCGCGCAGTTGCTGCCGCAGCTGGAGTTGAATGGCTCGCCGGTGGGCGATAATGCCCTGCTGGCATGGCTGGATGCCGCAGCAAGCGATCCGGCCGGCCTGTCGCCGCTGACGTTACGCATCGGCGAACGCGCCGTTCCGCTGGCGGCGATGGCGCGCGACAGCGTACCGGCAGCCTTCCGCTTTCAGCGCTCACCCCAACCCTGAGTCGGAGCAACCCGGGCCTGGCCCCGGCGGCGCCGGTTCTCACTCCTTCTTCTTCTCGCCCATCTGCTCGCGGCGCTTGGCCTGCAGTTCGCGCTCGCGGGCGTCGATCACCGATTGGTCGTAGTAGGTTGCATCGGGCGCCTTGCGCGCCAGCGCCAGCTGGTCCAGCGCCGCCAGCGTGCCGCCCAGCAGCACGTAGGATTCGGCCAGCGAGATATGCTGCAGGGCGATCTTGCCCTGCTTGGCGTAAGCCTGCGCCATGTAGTCGTGCAGCTCCGGTTCGCGGCGGTACATCTGCAGCTGGTCGCGCAGGAAGCGCGACGCTTCCTCGTACTTGCCGCCCTTGATCAGGGCGTCGGCGTACTGCCACACCAGGCCGCGCGACAAGGGGAAACGCCCTTGCGCCTGCCTGGCCTCCTCGATGGCGGCGGCGATCACTTCCGGCTTGTTCTCCTGCGCCAGCTTGATTTCCAGCGACATGTAAGCCAGCGCGGAATCGGTGGTGCCGCGCGGCAGGGGCGTACTGAAGGCGCCGGCGACCGGCGGCTTGTCGATCGTTGCGCGCGCCTTGTCCAGCCACTCCTGCGCGGCGGCGAATTCGGAGCGCTTCAGCGACACCATGGCCAGGCCGTATTGGCCGGCGGCGACGTTCTGGCGGCCGGGCTGCTGGATCTGGTTCCTGAATACCGCTTCCGTGTCGGACAGGCCTTTGCTGCTCTCGTCCTGCAGCACGCGGGCGCGGGCGCGCACCAGGTGGAAGTCCATGCCATCCACGCGCTGGTGGTAAATCTGCTCGCGGATGCGGGCCTGGATATCGGCGATACGCTCCGTCGTGAGCGGGTGGGACATCAGCCATGGCGGCGCCAGATCGCTGTACAGACGCGTGCTGTTCTGCATGCGCTGGAAGAACGCCACCATGCCGCTCGAATCGTAACCCGCCGCGTTCATGATCTGGAAGCCGATGCGGTCCGCCTCGCGTTCCGCATCGCGGCCAAAATTCAGCTGGCGCTGTATCGCGAGGCCCTGGCCGCCCATGAATACGCCCATTGCCGCGTCGGGATTGGATTTGGCGGCCAGCGCCGCCAGCAGCATCGCCGCCAGTGGAATCAGGGAATCGGTCTTTTGCGCGCCGATCTGGCGCGCAATATGGCGCTGCGCGACGTGGCCGATCTCGTGCGACAGCACGGACGCGAGCTCCGATTCGGTCTGCGCCGCCAACAGCAGCGCCGAATGCACGCCGATATAGCCTCCCGGCAAAGCGAACGCATTCAGGTTCTTGTCGCGGATCGCGAAGAAGTAATAGTCAAGGTTCGCGTCGCCGCGCGCGCCCGGACGGGCATCGACCAGCTTGGTGCCGAAACTATTCAGGTAGTCGATGATGGGAGGATCATCCAGGTAATCGCGCTCGAAGCGCAAGCTCTGCATGATTTCTTCACCCAGACGCTTTTCCATCACCGGCGACAAATCCTCGCGCGAGGCATCGCCCAGCATCGGCAGGTCGGGCTGCTGCTGCGCCTGTCCTACCGGCGAAGCAGCAGCCAGCAGGCCGGAAACCAGTGCCGCCATCAATGGGCGGCGAAAATGTAGTGCATTCACAGTGCTATCATACCCGTTCAACAAGAGACTACGCGATGACCGAACACCTTACTCATTTTGATGCCGCCGGACAGGCCCATATGGTCGATGTCGGCGCCAAAGCCGACACCCACCGCATTGCCGTTGCCAGCGGCAGCATTCGCATGAAGGCGGAAACGCTGGCGCTCATTCTATCGGGAAGCGCCAAGAAGGGCGACGTGCTCGGCATCGCACGCATCGCCGCCATCATGGCATCCAAGCGCACGGCCGACCTGGTGCCGCTGTGCCACCCGCTGGCCCTGACCCGTGTCGCCGTGGACTTTACCACCGATGAAGCCGACAACGCTATTCATTGCCGCGCCCAAGTGGAAACTTACGGCAAGACCGGGGTGGAAATGGAAGCGCTGACTGCCGTGCAGGTTGGCCTCTTGACCGTGTACGACATGTGCAAGGCGGTCGATCGCGGCATGGTGATGACCGATATCCGCGTCACCGAAAAAGCGGGCGGCAAGTCGGGCGACTGGAAAGCCTGATGCGCAGGCGCGCTGCCATCGCCGCATGCCTCGCCCTGCTTGCAGCGTGCGACAGCGGCGGTGGCGGCCGCGCCATGTCGAAAGTTGCGAACACCGAGTGGCACCGCAAGGACCTCGATGCCCACCTGTCGCGCTGGCTGGCCGTGGCGCCCACGCCTTCCGGCATGCTGCGAGGGCAGTTCGACCGCAACTGGCAGCCGGCGGACAGTTCCGCCGTCGAACTGACCCTGCACAGCCGCCTGGTCTACACCATGCTGGTCGGCTATGAGGCGACCCACGATCCACGCTATCTGGAGGCGGCAAAGCGCGGCGCCGATTTCCTGCTCGGCCCCTTCCACGATACGTTGAACGGCGGCTTTTACCAGGTGGTCGACGCGACCGGCAAAGTCGTCAGCCCTGCCAAGAATACCTACGGCCACGCGTTCGCGCTACTGGCGCTGGCACATGCGGCGCGCGTGACGGGCGAGGCGACGTACCGGGACGCGGCCCTGGCGGCCTGGCAGGACATCCGTCTCAAACTGCGCGAGCCGGGCGGCGGCCTGCGCGGCGCAGCGGCGCGCGATTTTGCGCCGGCGATGGAGAAAAGGCATAGCCAGAATCCCCTCATGCATATGTTTGAAGCCTTGCTGGCGCTGATCGATGCCACCGGCGACCAGCAGGTGGTGGCCGACGCGCGCGCCCTGGGCGACTTCGTGCTGAACCAGTTGATGGTTGGCCTGCCGGACGGCGGCACCTACATTCCCGAGTGGTATGACGCGCAGTGGAAACCGCTGCGGGATGACGACGGCTTTACCGACCTGGGACACCAGTTCGAATGGAGCCATTTGCTGCGCAGTGCGGAGCTACGCGGCCTGCCACCCACCTATGCCGCCGTGGCAGACCGCTTGCTCAAATTTGCGGTCGCGCATGGCTACGACGAGCAGGACGGCGGCATCTTCAACCGCATGTCGCCGGGCGGCCAGGTCGACCACGGCAAGTTCTGGTGGCAGCAGGCCGAAGGCATGAAGGCTTTCCTGGCGGTGGCGGAGCGGCCGGATATGGCGCGGCGCTACCAGGAAACCCTGGAGCTGGTCGACAGGGAGATCATCGACCGCGACAACGGCGGCTGGCGCTTCGGCGCGAAGCAGACGTGCAGCGGGGGCGGCTGCAGCAAGCAGCAACCCGACCCCTACCACATGGTCGGCCTGGACTGGACGGTCGTATCGGCAAAACCTTAGCTGCTACGCAAGCTTATCGTACAATGAATAATTGCTCACAATAGACAATCACGACGATGGCGGGCGAAAACAAATTGCAGGAATATGCGTTTGAACAGATGAACCTGCAGGTCGGTGGGCGCATCCAGCTGATCACCCATCGCACCCTACGGCCCTTGCAGCACTTCTCCACCGTGATCGGCTGGGTGAAGGACGAGTATATGATCGTCAAGATCCCCATGGAGACCAGCGGGCCGATCTCACTCACCGAGGGCGACAAGCTCACCGTGCGCGTCTTCTCGGGGGTAAACGTCTGCTCCTTCTCAACCGTCGTGCAACGCGTCTTCCTGCGGCCGCTGATGTATGCCCATGTGAGCTTCCCCAACGATATCCAGGGCACCAGCTTGCGCGCGGCCATGCGGGTCAAAGTCGAAATTCCGGCCAAGTTGGTGCGCGACGATGGCAGCCACGCTTCGGTCTTCCTGGTCAATCTGAGCGTTTCGGGCGCACTGATCGAATCGGCCCAGCCCTTGAGCCGCGAGGGCGAGACGGTGCAACTGGACTTCACTTTGCTGGCGCCGCCGGACGACCGGCAAGTGCGCATCAATACGCCGGTGCTGGTACGCAATGCGACCGTGGCGCAGTCGCAGAAGATCGAAGGCAAAGAAGTGTTCAGCTACGGCGTGCAGTTCACCAACCTGGATCCGGCGCACTTCACCTTGCTGCAGAACCTGACGTACGAGGCCATGCTGGCCGACCGGCAAAAAATCGTCTGAGCAAATAAAAACCGGGCCGCAGCCCGGTTTCTTTTTCAACTGCCAGAGCTATCAGGTACCGACGCTGTTCTTCTGCAGCGCGGACTTGACGGCGGTGTTGGTGACGGCCGAAGCGTCGATCTTCCAGGTCATGGCGGTGCCGTTCGCAGGCAGGGTCGGGGTGATGACCACGTTCTTGCCGGACACGCCGGTTGCTACGTCGGCAGCATAAGTCATCGTAATGATACCGGCACCGGTCACGGTCACAGCCGACACTTCCTTAGTCGGGGTGAAGGTGGTTGGGATGCCGCTGGTGGCGTTGGCGGTATTGCAGTTGGAGACGTCGCCGCCGGCTTCCTGAGCGCAAACAGCCACGGCAGTCTTGATGGAGTCAACGGCGGTCAGACCGGCAACAGCCTTGGTCTTGGCTGTGTAGTCGGAGTAAGCAGGGATTGCCACTGCTGCCAGAATACCGATGATCGCGACAACAATCATCAGTTCGATCAGGGTAAAGCCGGATTGGGCTTGCTTCTTCATCATTTTCAGGCTGTTCATGGTCGCTTCCTCTCAATTGGGTTCGGCACAAGCGTGCGTACCAGAGGTATTGCAATCACCATGCCAGCAGTTCTGGGCGCTATTTCGGGCAGTTTTACACCGATGAGTTGACAGTCTTTGTCGGCATCCGTGAAATTTTTGTCAGCCAGGCGGCATCAATGACAAATTCCGTCAAAAACTAACGAAAAGTAACAATGGTGTCGATACCCAGATTTTCGGCATGTAGTGGTAAACGAAAAAACCGGGCCGAAGCCCGGTTCTTTTCAAGCAGGGGACCCTAAGAATTAGGTACCTACGCTATTTTTCTGCAGTGCGGACTTGACGGCAGTGTTGGTGACGGCGGAAGCGTCGATCTTCCAGGTCATGGCGGTGCCGTTGGTTGGCAGGGTTGGGGTGATAACCACGTTCTTGCCGGACACGCCGGTTGCTACGTCAGCAGCGTAGGTCAGGGTGATGATGCCGGCGCCGGTCACGGTCACAGCCGACACTTCCTTAGTCGGAGTGAAGGTGGTTGGGATGCCGCTGGTGGCGTTGGCGGTATTGCAGTTGGAGACGTCGCCGCCAGCTTCCTGGGCGCAAACAGCCACGGCAGTCTTGATGGAGTCAACGGCGGTCAGACCGGCAACAGCCTTGGTCTTAGCAGTGTAGTCGGAGTAAGCAGGGATTGCCACTGCGGCCAGAATACCGATGATCGCAACAACGATCATCAGTTCGATCAGGGTGAAGCCGGCTTGTGCTTGCTTCTTCATCATTTTCAAGCTTTTCATAGTCTCTTCCTCTTTAAATGTTTCGGCACAAACGTGCGTACCAAGCGTACAGCAATTCCTATGCCAGCTGCTTCCCTCCTGAATTGCAGAGCGCTACGCCATTGAGTTGACAGACTTTGTCGGCATCTGCGAATTTTTGTCAGCTGCCCCCTTTTCTAATGACAAATCCCGTCAGGAAACCCGCAAAAAGTGGCGATATGCCAACGGCGATCGTGTCACTGGGCATTGGTAAACGAAAAAACCGGGCCGACGCCCGGTTTTTTTCAAGCATGAGACCTAAGAATTAGGTACCTACGCTATTTTTCTGCAGTGCGGACTTGACAGCAGTGTTGGAGACGGCGGAAGCGTCGATCTTCCAGGTCATGGCGGTGCCGTTGGTTGGCAGGGTTGGGGTGATAACGACTTTCTTGCCAGACACGCCAGTTGCTACGTCAGCAGCGTAGGTCAGGGTGATGATGCCGGCGCCGGTCACGGTCACGGCCGACACTTCTTTGGTCGCGGTGAAGGTGGTTGGGATGCCGCTGGTGCTGTTGGCGGTGTTGCAGTTGGAAACGTCGCCGCCAGCTTCCTGGGCGCAAACAGCCACGGCAGTCTTGATGGAGTCAACAGCGGTCAGACCGGCAACAGCCTTGGTCTTGGCGGTGTAGTCCGAATAGGCAGGGATGGCGACTGCGGCCAGGATACCGATGATCGCAACAACGATCATCAGTTCGATCAGGGTGAAACCGGCTTGGGCTTGCTTCTTCATCATTTTCAGGCTTTTCATACTCGTCTTCTCTTAAGTGAATTCTGCACGAACGTGCGTGACTCCCTTATTGCAATCCGCATGCCAGCTGCTTTTGCCCTGTTTTCGCGAGTTTTGCGCCGATGTATTGACAGTCTTTGTCAATATCCGTGATTTTTTTGTCAGTTGCCCGCGCCGCTGACAAATTCCGTCAGTAAATTTGCAACATATTTATCAACATCGAAAATGCCCATGCCTGGGCGACAAGAAAACCGAGCCGCAGCCCGGTTTTCGGTTCAGCAATCAACCGATCAGGTGCCGACGCTATTCTTCTGCAGTGCAGACACGACCGCGGTATTCGTGACGGCCGAGGCGTCGATCTTCCAGGTCATGGCGGTGCCGTTGGTTGGCAGGGTTGGGGTGATGACCACGTTTTTGCCAGAGACACCGGTTGCTACGTCGGCAGCATAAGTCATCGTGATGATACCGGCACCGGTCACGGTCACAGCCGACACTTCCTTAGTCGGGGTGAAGGTGGTTGGGATGCCGCTGGTGGCGTTGGCGGTATTGCAGTTGGAAACGTCACCGCCAGCTTCCTGGGCGCAAACAGCGACGGCAGTCTTGATGGAGTCAACCGCGGTCAGGCCGGCAACAGCCTTGGTCTTGGCGGTGTAGTCGGAATAAGCGGGAATGGCGACTGCGGCCAGGATACCGATAATCGCGACAACGATCATCAGTTCAATCAGGGTGAAGCCGGCATGGGCATGTTTTTTAATCGTTTTCAGGCTTTTCATGGGTCTCTTCCTCAAGTTAAATACGGCACAGATGCGCCTACTTTCCATAGAGCAATTCATATGCCAGCCATCTTTTGCCCTACTTTTAGTCAAAAACTCCCCATTTCCTGCCACTTCTCGTCAATGTTGCCCAAAAAATTGTCAGCACCGGGATATTTGGTGACAATTTTCGTCATAAAAATCACACAATGTAACAATACACGGGCGTTCGCGAACCATGGTCTATTAGATTTGCGATGCCTCAAGCGGGCGTAAGAGGCTCATTTGGCAGGCATCAGGAAACAAAAAACCGGGCCGCGCCCGGTTTTTTTGTTCAACCATGAGTCCGATCAGGTGCCGATGCTGTTTTTCTGCAGCGCGGACTGGACGGCGGTGTTGGTGACGGCCGACGCGTCGATCTTCCAGGTCATGGCGGTGCCGTTGGTCGGCAGGGTCGGGGTCATAACTACGTTTTTGCCGGAGACGCCGGTAGCGACGTCAGCAGCGTAGGTCAGGGTGATGATGCCAGCGCCGGTCACGGTCACGGCGGACACTTCTTTGGTTGGGGTGAAGGTAGTTGGAATGCCGCTGGTGGCATTGGCGGTGTTGCAGTTGGATACATCGCCGCCAGCCTCCTGGGCGCAAACTCCGACGGCGGTCTTGATGGAATCAACGGCGGTCAGCCCGGCAACGGCCTTGGTCTTGGCGGTGTAATCCGAATAAGCAGGAATGGCAACTGCGGCCAGGATACCGATGATTGCGACAACGATCATCAGCTCAATCAGGGTGAAGCCGGCTTGAGCTTGCTTCTTCATCATTTTCAGGCTGTTCATGGTCTCGTCCTCTCAAGTGAATTACGCAGCAAGCCTGCGCACTTGATCTGGTGCAATCCCCATGCCAGCCTATTTCGCCCCAGATACGGGCAGATCGGCGCAGATTTGCTGACACTCCTTGTCAGAGCTTGAAAAAACTTGTCAGCAGCGGCCCGCCCCTGACAAATTCTGTCGAGAATGCACAAAAAAAACCGGGCCGAAGCCCGGTTTTTTCAAGCATGGGACCTAAGAATTAGGTACCTACGCTATTTTTCTGCAGAGCGGACTTGACGGCAGTGTTGGAGACGGCGGAAGCGTCGATCTTCCAGGTCATTGCGGTGCCGTTGGTTGGCAGGGTTGGGGTGATCACCACGTTCTTGCCAGACACACCGGTTGCTACGTCAGCAGCGTAGGTCAGGGTGATGATGCCGGCGCCGGTCACGGTCACGGTCGACACTTCTTTGGTCGGGGTGAAGGTGGTTGGGATGCCGCTGTTGGCGTTGGCGGTGTTGCAGTTGGAAACGTCGCCGCCAGCTTCTTGGGCGCAAACAGCCACGGCAGTCTTGATGGAGTCAACAGCGGTCAGACCGGCAACAGCCTTGGTCTTAGCGGTGTAGTCGGAGTAAGCAGGGATTGCCACTGCTGCCAGAATACCGATGATCGCAACAACGATCATCAGTTCGATCAGGGTGAAGCCGGCTTGTGCTTGTGCTTTGATAGATTTCATCGATTTCATTTCAATAGATTCCGAAACAGGGTTTTTAAAGTAACGCTATATCCATAGAGCAATCAGCATGCCAGCTTAATAGTTGAGCAAAAAGCGGAAATTTGCCTGAAAAATAAGCAAAATTACACAAGAAGATGACAATTTCTGTACGGAAAAGGACAAATTTTGTCAGCACCGTAGGCCGGCGCTGACAAAGAATGTCAGGCCGTGGCGCGGAACGCCATGACGATACCGCTCAAGTCGAGGATATCGCCGGCTTTCAGGGGCTGGGGCTGGCGCGGCAAGGGTTCGCCATTCAAGAGTGGAGCTTTGTCGCCTTCCACGTGGGCGGCGGAATAGCCATCGATGGCGCGGGCAATCACCACCACTTGAACGCCGGGGCGGCCAAGACTGGTGACGGCCTTGGTCAGGCTCAGGGTTTTGCCGGCATTCGTACCATTCAATACTTCGATATGGCAAAGCGGCAGCTCAGCCATGACCGTGGCCGGCGACGGTGGCACCGGCATGGCCGGGATGGTGGCTGCGGCGGCGGCCAACGGGCGGATGCCATCGGAAACGAATTCAAGGTGGTACTTCGCCATCTTGATCACGTCCTTGTTCTGCAGGAAGTGCTTGCCGATGCGGTGGCCGTTGACAAAAGTACCATTCGTGCTCTGGAGGTCTTCAAGAAAGGAGTCGTCCAGGATGGTGGTGACGATGGCGTGCTCGCCGCTCACGGCAGCGTGATTCAGAACAATGTCGTTATGCTTGTGGCGGCCAACCGTCATGCGCTCCTTGGTGAGCTGCACGGTTTGCTCAATTACACCTTCCCGCATTACGAGTAGTTTTGCCAAATCGATATCCTCCTGGGTAAACGCAAACGGGGAGCCGAAGCTCCCCGTTATCATACAGCTACTATTACAGCATTGCCTTCAACAGACGAGCCATTTCGGATGGATTCTTGGTAACTTTAATACCGCAAGCTTCCATGATTTCCAGTTTGGCTTGTGCGGTGTCGGCGCCGCCGGAGATCAGCGCGCCGGCGTGGCCCATACGCTTGCCTGGAGGAGCAGTGACACCGGCGATGAAGCCGACTACCGGCTTCTTCATATTGTCCTTGATCCAACGGGCTGCATTGGCTTCGTCCGGACCACCGATTTCGCCGATCATGATCACCGCGTCGGTGTCAGGATCGTCGTTGAACATGCGCATCACGTCGATGTGCTTCAGGCCGTTGATCGGGTCGCCGCCGATACCGACAGCGGAAGACTGGCCCAGGCCCAGTGCGGTCAGCTGGCCGACTGCTTCATAGGTCAGGGTGCCGGAGCGGGAAACCACGCCGATACGACCCTTCTTGTGGATGTGGCCAGGCATGATGCCGATCTTGATTTCGTCCGGGGTGATCAGACCTGGGCAGTTAGGGCCCAGCAGCAGGGTTTTGGAGCCGGCCTTGGCCATGCGGTCCTTGACTTCCATCATGTCGCGCACTGGGATGCCTTCGGTGATGCAGATGGCCAGATCCAGTTCAGCTTCCACGGCTTCCCAGATCGCGGCGGCGGCACCTGCGGGTGGCACGTAGATCACGGAAACGGTCGCGCCGGTTTCCGATGCGGCTTCCTTGACGGTTGCGTAGATCGGGATGCCTTCGAAATCTTCGCCGGCTTTCTTCGGGTTCACGCCAGCCACGAAGGCTTCGCGGCCGTTCGCGTAGTCGCGGCACATGCGGGTGTGGAACTGGCCGGTCTTGCCGGTGATGCCCTGGGTGATGACTTTGGTGTCTTTATTGATCAGGATAGACATAGTGATTCCTTAATTATTTACCTGCAGCGGCGGCAACGACGGCCTTGGCTGCATCTTCCATGGTGTCGGCGGCGATGATCGGCAGGCCGGAGTCCGCCAGCATCTTCTTGCCCAGGTCTTCGTTGGTGCCCTTCATGCGGACCACCAGCGGTACTTGCAGGGACACGGCCTTGGAAGCGGTGATCACGCCTTCGGCGATCACGTCGCAGCGCATGATGCCGCCGAAGATGTTCACCAGGATCGCTTTCAGGTCCGGGTTCTTCAGCATGATCTTGAACGCTTCGG
Organism: Pseudoduganella violaceinigra DSM 15887; assembly: GCF_000425385.1. Taxonomy (GTDB): domain Bacteria; phylum Pseudomonadota; class Gammaproteobacteria; order Burkholderiales; family Burkholderiaceae_D; genus Rugamonas; species Rugamonas violaceinigra. The sequence goes on from NZ_AUDI01000015.1 coordinate 188,517, forward strand.
TCACTTTCTCGGCCGTTGCGCCACCGCCCACGTCCAGGAAGTTGGCAGGCTCGCCGCCGAACAGCTTGATGGTGTCCATGGTGGCCATGGCCAGGCCGGCGCCGTTCACCAGGCAGCCGATGTTGCCGTCCAGGGAGATGTAGGCCAGGTCGAATTTCGATGCTTCGACTTCAGCTGGATCTTCTTCGTCCAGGTCGCGGTATGCCACGATTTCCGGGCGACGGAACAGGGCGTTGGCGTCGAAGTTGAACTTGGCGTCCAGGGCGATGATCTTGCCGGAGCCGGTCACGATCAGCGGGTTGATTTCGGCCAGGGAAGCGTCGGTTTCCCAGTAGGCTTTGTACAGGCCTTGCAGGTTGGCCACCGCGTCGGCGATCGAACCTTCCGGCACGCCGATCTTGCGGGCCACGTCGGCGGCGTCAGCGTCGGTCAGGCCGGTGGCTGGATCGATCACGACGTTGTGAATCAGTTCAGGGTGCTTTTCAGCGACTTCTTCGATGTCCATGCCGCCTTCGGAGGAAGCCATCAGGACAACGCGCTGGGTCACGCGGTCGGTCACCAGGGAAACGTAGAGTTCCTTCTTGATGTCGGCGCCTTCTTCGATCATCAGGCGGCGCACTTTCTGGCCTTCAGGGCCGGTCTGGTGGGTCACCAGCTGCATGCCCATGATCTGGTCGGCGTATTCCTTCACCTGTTCCAGCGACTTGGCAACTTTCACGCCGCCGCCTTTACCACGGCCACCAGCATGGATCTGTGCCTTCACGACCCAGACTGGGCCGCCCAGGGTTTCAGCAGCTTTGACTGCGTCTTCCACGGACATGCACGGAATGCCGCGCGGTACGGTCACTCCGAATTTTCGGAGGATTTCTTTGCCTTGATACTCATGGATTTTCATGCTGGCTTTCCCTTCTTTCGAATCATTTGAATAGTAGTATTTTGTACAGCACCTAAGCTGCTTCCGTCTTGCTGACGACCCAGCGCGGGTAGAACTCGGCAACTGCCCCGCCATCGGTCCTGAGGGCGTGGCACTTATCAAGTTGGAACGGTTTTTCTGTCGCGGTGCTGGAGCGCTCGTTGACCGGCCAGACATCGTTGGCAAAGGCTTGCACGGCTGCCGTCGGCAGCACCTGGGCCAATTCTGTCAGGTGGGTACAGCCTTGCACACCGGCCAGCCTGTCCTTGAGCGCCTGGCGGAACCCCTGCAGCAGGTTCAGGCCGATCAAGGCTTTGTAGGCCGGGCCGATCGTGTCGCAATGGCCAGGATAAGGAACGGCGTCCGAACACGCTTCGGCATCGACGATGGTCAGCTGCTTATCGACGGTCACGCGCAGCCACAGGTCGTGCAGGGCTTGATTTGCCTTGCGCGGGCCGGATGCCAGCATGGTGTCGAAGGATTTGATGTCCGTGATATGGGCGTCAAGATCCCACAGGCCATCCTCGCGCGCGAACGCCTGGATGTCTATGGCGCGCGTATGCCGCAGCGCGCGTCGGGAGACTGGATTTGACAGGGACATAAGACCGATGCCACTCAAAAGTGGCCAAAATTATAAGCAGCTAATCAGTACGCCGCAGCTTCTACGGACAACCACCGCACCCGCGGTGCTGCATAAAACTGCAAAAGTGTAGCACACTGCGCATGGCCTGAGAAATTGACGCTCAGCGAAGCGTTTCGTAGTCGGCCTTTTCCATCAGGTCGACCTGGACTTCGCGCCGGCCTTCGCGGAACTGCGGCGAGGCGACACTGCGCTGCGGCTCGCGGCCCTCCCAGGCCACGCCGCCCACGTCCAGCATGGTTGCAAACATGCTGCTGTGGCTGATCTTGCGCTGGCGGTAGGCCGGGTTCATCCAGATGATCAGCGGCACGTGGATGTCGGCAATGGTCGGTGGCCGGAGACTGTTCATTGCACAGTTCAGCGATGACGCTGGCGAGGAAGCGGTCAGCTTCCACCACCGTATTGTCTAAGAATTGATGGTTGCCGCCTTGTCGCTCGCACGCGGCGTCTCAATGCCGAGGTCAAGCATGGTCGGCGTGAAGACGCGGGGCGCCGCCTCATAACGATCTTCATACGGAATATGGCTGCCATGCATATGCAACACGGCAAATTGGCGCGGCCCGCCCCGATGCACACAGGAGCTGAACATGGGCAGCAAGCTGGCATCGGTGCGCATATGGAAGTCCTGCGCATCCACGCCATACTCCAGCACGTCCGCGCTGCGGCCTATTCAATCAGCGGCGGCAGCACAACAAACGGCGCGGCCAGTCATCAACGAGAAGGCGGCAACCGCAAAAGCGGCGCCGGAGCCCCTAAAGCTGGTCGGTACAGAGCGCGGTTAGGCTAGGCAGCCGGAGCCACAGGGTCAGGATTAATGCTTTAATACGGGCGCCGCGCATTTAACGCATTTTCCCAAAACGAACCATTACAGCGTGAGCGTGACGAACGCTTAAAAGTCCTCGTCCGGCATGCTGCCTTTCATGGCGGCGCGGATGGCCTTCTGGGAGAAACCGCGCGACATCAGGAAACGCAGTTGTTTCTGGCGGCCTTCGGGGTCGTCGGCCACGGCGCCGAATTTGCGGCGCCAAACCTCGCAGCACCGCTCGACTTCGTCTTCCTTCAAGCCCTCTTTGACTTCTGCCAGCATCTCGCCGCCGATGCCGTGGTGCTGCAATTCGGCCACGATGCGGCTGTTGCCGTAACGGGCGGCCCGGCGGTGCACCAGGTTTTCGGAGAAGCGCTCTTCCGAGAGCCACTTGTTCTGTTCGAGGAAATTCAGGAGGGCGTCGATGTCGTCGCCCTCTTCCGCGTGGCGTTGCAGCTTGCGGGCCAGTTCGAGGCGGCTGTGCTCGCGCTGGCTTAACAAGCGCAGGGCGCGGGCTTTGAGGGTGGGTTTGGGGAGGGGCATGGCATTTCTAAAACCGCCAGACCGGTGTCAGACCCGCAGGGTCAGACACCTGAGACGCAGCGGCCACGGGCCAGGGTTCAGTCGACCGCTTTGAGTTTCGGCGCCGGTGCTTCGACGCCGTCGTCGGCCACAGCCGGCAGCTCGCGCACGCCCAGTGCCGCACGCACCTTGTTCTCGATTTCGCGCGCCAGAGCTGGGCGCTCTTTCAGGAAGGTGCGGGCGTTGTCCTTGCCCTGGCCGATACGCTCGCCGCCATAGCTGTACCAGGAGCCCGACTTCTCGACGATCTTGGCTTCCACGCCCAGGTCGATGATCTCGCCTTCGCGCGAAGTGCCTTCTCCATACAGGATGTCGAAGTGGGCTTCCTTGAATGGCGGCGCAATCTTGTTCTTGACGACCTTGACCTTGGTTTCGTTGCCGATCACTTCGTCGCCCGACTTGATCGAGCCGGTGCGGCGGATGTCCAGGCGCACGGAGGCGTAAAATTTCAGCGCATTGCCGCCGGTGGTGGTTTCCGGCGAGCCGAACATCACGCCGATCTTCATACGGATCTGGTTAATGAAGATCACCAGGGTGTTGGTGCGGTTGATGGTGCCGGTCAGCTTGCGCAGCGCCTGGGACATCAGGCGCGCCTGCAGGCCTGGCAGGGAATCGCCCATATCGCCTTCGATTTCCGCTTTCGGGGTCAGCGCGGCGACCGAGTCGACCACGATCAGGTCGACGGAACCGGAGCGCACCAGCGCGTCGCAGATTTCCAGGGCCTGTTCGCCGGTGTCCGGCTGGGAGATCAGCAGCTCGTGCAGGTTGACGCCCAATTTCTGCGCGTAGGTGACGTCCAGCGCGTGTTCCGCGTCGATGAAGGCGCAGGTGCCGCCCAGCTTCTGCATTTCAGCGATCGCTTGCAGGGTCAGGGTGGTTTTACCGGACGACTCAGGACCGTAGATTTCCACCACGCGGCCGCGTGGCAGGCCGCCGACGCCCAGCGCGATATCCAGGCCCAGGGAGCCGGTGGAGACAGTCTGCACTTCCTCGATCGGGGCCGATGCGTCCATGCGCATCACGGAGCCTTTGCCAAACTGCTTTTCAATCTGGGCCAGTGCGGCCGCCAGGGCCTTGGCTTTTTCCGATGCAGGTACTACGCCTTTTTTGTCGTCCATGATGTTCTTTCGCGCTAGATAAATTGGGTCACTACGTTGCGTACAGGTGATACTGTATAAAAAACCAGTGCTTTTGACAAGCCCCTTTTTGCAAACTTTGCGAAATATCAAATAGCTAGAGTACAGTAACCGTATGCGTATCCTTTTAGCCGAAGATGACAGCGTCCTCGCGGACGGCCTGACGCGCTCCCTGCGCCAGTCCGGCTATGCGATCGATTGCGTAAACAACGGGCAGGAGGCCGACACCGCCCTGTCGACCCAGGAATTCGACCTGCTGATCCTGGATCTGGGCCTGCCCAAGCTGTCCGGCCTGGAAGTGCTGCGCCGCCTGCGCGCCCGCAACTCCCTGCTGCCGGTGCTGATCCTGACGGCCGCCGATTCGGTGGAACAGCGGGTCAACGGCCTCGACCTGGGCGCCGACGATTACATGGCCAAGCCTTTCGCCCTGTCGGAACTGGAAGCGCGGGTGCGCGCCCTGACCCGGCGCGGCCAGGGCGGCGGCGCCACCGTGGTCAGGCACGGCCCCCTCAGCTACGACCAGGTCGGCCGCAGCGCCTATATCAATGAGCAGATGCTGGACCTGTCGGCGCGCGAACTGGGCCTGCTGGAAATCCTGCTGGCCCGCACCGGCCGCCTGGTATCGAAGGAACAGCTGGTCGACCACCTGTGCGAATGGGGCGAGGAGGTCAGCAACAACGCCATCGAGGTGTATGTGCACCGCCTGCGCAAGAAGATTGAAGTGGGCGGCATCCGCATCGCCACCGTGCGCGGCCTGGGCTACTGCCTGGAAAAATTCAACCCGCCCCAGGCTCCGGCTTCCAAGTGAACGGCGAGCCCCAAGCCGCCGCATGGGAGCATGCTCCGGCCGCCGAAGAAAACGAGATCCAGCACTCGCTGTTCGGCGAGATCCTGGACTGGATGCTGGCCCCCCTGCTGCTGCTCTGGCCCATGAGCATCGCCATCACCTACCTGGTCGCCAAATCCATCGCCAACCAGCCCTTCGACCACGCGCTGGAAGACACTGTCACAGTGCTGGCGCAGCAGGTGCGCGAAGTGGACGGCGCCATCGCCAGCCTGCCCGGCGCGGCGCGCGACATCCTGCGCGCCGACGACGTCGACAATATCTTCTACCAGGTCGCCAGCCCGTCCGGCGCCCATGTGGACGGCGACCGCGACCTGCCGGCGCCGCCGAAGCAGGACCCGGAGCAGCAGGATATCCGCGCCGGCACGGTCCTGTTCCGCAGCGCCACCTTGCACGGCACGCCGATCCGCATCGCCTGGACCTTTGTCAACCTGGAGGAAGACAAGGCGCTGCCGCAGCGCCTGGCCCTGGTGCAGGTGGGCGAGACGCTGGAAAAGCGCGCCAAGCTGGCCAATGAAATCATCAAGGGCGTGATCCTGCCGCAATTCATCATCCTGCCCATCGTGCTGGCCCTGGTGTGGTTCGCCCTGTCGCGCGGCCTGCTGCCGCTGCGCGAGCTGCAGGAGCGCATCCGCGCCCGCCCGTCCGACGACCTGAGCCCGATCCCGCCGCGCCAGGTGCCGGAGGAAATCACGCCGCTGGTCAAATCGCTCAATGACATGCTGGAACGCCTCAAGCTGTCGATCGATATGCAAAAGCGCTTCATCGCCGATGCGGCGCACCAGATGAAAACTCCGCTGGCGGGCATGCGCACCCAGTCGGAGCTGGCGCTGCGCCAGACCGACCAGGCCGAGGTGCACCGCTCGCTGGAGCAGCTGGCCAAGTCCTCGGAAGCTGCCACGCGCCTGGTCAACCAGCTGCTGGCCCTGGCGCGCGCGGAAAACCAGCCGCAGGCCGGCGCCGCCATGCAGGCCCTCGAACTGGGCGAGCTGGCGCGCGGCACGGTGCACGACTGGGTGCAGGCATCGTTCAGCGCCGGCATCGACCTGGGCTACGAGCCGGCCGCGCTGGATGTGCCGATCGCCGGCAACGCGGTGATGCTGCGTGAAATGCTGTCCAACCTGATCGACAACGCGCTGCGCTACACGCCGCGTGGCAGCGCCGTCACGGTCAGAGTGCGCAGCACCCAGGAGCAGGCCTTGCTCGAGGTGGAGGACAACGGCCCGGGCATCCCGGCGGCCGAGCGCGGCCACGTGTTCGAGCGCTTCTACCGCATCCTGGGCAGCAACGCCGAGGGTTCGGGCCTGGGCCTGGCCATCGTGCGCGAAGTGGCGCAGCAGCACGGCGCGGAAACTGACCTGTTCGCCAACCCGCGCGCCACCGATCCGAAACATCCGGGCTGCCTGTTCCGCGTCAGCTTCCCGCTGCGCGCGCCCGAGCAACCCGCTGGCGATGAGGTACCGCATTTTGGATAAGCTCGAGCGCCATTGGCGCCGCGTGCGCCGCATGACCGGCTGGCTACTGGCGGCCTGGCTGCTGTCGACTTTCTGCATCGTCTTCTTCGCCCGCGAGCTGAACGGGCTGACCATCTTCGGCTGGCCGCTCTCCTTCTATCTGGCGGCGCAGGGCGCTTCGCTGACCTACCTGGCCATCATCGGCTTCTACGCCTGGCGCATGCGTGCGCTGGAGCGGCGCTACCACGCCGAGGGGGAAGCGTGAGGTCGCCCTTCTTCCGCAAGCTGCAGCACTATTACACGATTTTCACCGGCTGCTTCGCCCTATTCCTGCTGGCGCTGGCGATGCTGGAAAAGGAAGGCATGCCGCGCCTGTGGATCGGCTACCTGTTCATGTTCGCCACGGTCGTCCTGTATGCGGCGATCGGCGTGATCAGCCGCACCTCGAACGTGGCGGAATACTATGTCGCGGGGCGGCGCGTGCCTTCGCTGTTCAATGGCATGGCGACGGCGGCCGACTGGATTTCCGCCGCCAGCTTCATTTCGCTGGCGGGCGGCCTGTACCTGCACGGCTTCGACGGTCTGGCCTACATCATGGGCTGGACCGGCGGCTACTGCCTGGTGGCGCTGCTGATCGGGCCCTACCTGCGCAGGTTCGGCCAGTACACCATCCCCGACTTTCTCGCCGCGCGCTATGGCGGCGGCGTCGACGGGCGCGCGGTACGGCTGATGGCCGTCAGCGCCACCATCATCGTTTCCTTCACCTATGTGGTGGCGCAGATCTACGCGGTCGGGCTGATCGCCTCGCGCTTCACGGGCGTCGATTTCTCGGTCGGCATCTTCCTCGGCCTGGCCTCGATCCTGGTGTGCTCCTTCCTGGGCGGCATGCGGGCGATCACCTGGACCCAGGTGGCGCAGTACATCATCATCCTGGTGGCCTTCCTGATGCCGGCCATGTGGCTGGCGGTCAAACACGGCGGCAATCCGGTGCCGCAGGTGGCCTACGGCAAGCTGCTGCCCAAGCTCAGCGCGCGCGAAGCGCAGCTGGCGCAGGACCCGCAAGAGGCCGAGGTGCGCAATATCTTTCTGCAGCGCGCCGGGGACTTCGGCGTGCGCCTGCGCGGCCTGCCCGCCTCCTGGGATGCGGGACGGCAGGAAGCGCAGCACAAGCTGGACATGGTCAAGCAAGGTAGCGGCTCGCTGCTGGAGATCCGCGCCGCCGAACGGGCGCTGGCCGATTATCCGAAGACGCTGGAAGACGCGGCAAGCTTGTGGGCCGCGCAGCGCGACGCCAACCTGGCGCGCGGGCGCGCGCTGGTCAAGCATGCCGAGCCCTTCCCCGGCGAGAGCCGCGCGCAGTCGGACCAGAAGCGCAATAACTTCATGGCGCTGGTGTTCTGCCTGATGATGGGCACGGCGGCCCTGCCGCACATCCTGATGCGCTCCTACACCACGCCCTCGGTGCAGGAAACGCGGGTATCGGTGTTCTGGACGCTGTTCTTCATCCTGCTGGTCTACCTGACCATTCCCGCCCTGGCGGTGCTGGTCAAATACGATATCTACAGCGCGCTGGTCGGCAGCGACTTCGCGCACCTGCCGACCTGGGTGTCCTACTGGGCCAATGTGGACAAAGCCAATCCGCTGCTGTCGATCAGCGACATCAACGGCGACGGCATCGTGCAGCTGTCCGAAATCATGATCGACGGCGACGTGCTGGTGCTGGCCACGCCGGAGATTGCCGGCCTGCCGTATGTGGTCTCGGGCCTGGTGGCGGCGGGCGGCCTGGCCGCGGCCTTATCCACCGCCGACGGCCTGCTGCTGGCGATTTCCAACGCCCTCTCGCACGATGTGTATTACAAGATCGTCGACCCGCAGGCCTCGACCCAGAAGCGGGTGACGATTTCCAAGCTGCTGCTGCTGGCGGTAGCCTTCATCGCGGCCTACGCCGCCTCGACCAAACCGGGCGACATCCTGTCGCTGGTGGGCGCAGCCTTCTCGCTGGCGGCATCGACGCTGTTTCCGGCACTGGTGGCGGGAGTGTTCTGGCAGCGCGCCAACCACCAGGGCGCCATGGCCGGCATGGTGGCCGGCTTCTTCACCTGCCTGTATTACATGCTGCATGCTAACCCCGTGCTGGGCGGAACCCTCGGCGGGCAATGGTTCGGCATCGCCGCCAATTCCGCCGGCGTGTTCGGCGTGCCGGCCGGCCTGGCCGCGCTGGTGGCCGCCAGCCTGCTGACGCCCGCGCCGGATGCCCGGACGTTGTCGCTGGTACGCCACATCCGCACGCCGGAATAGCGCTTGTTACTTTTGGTGATTCTATTAAGGTTGCTGGTAAAGTAACATGCTGCCCATGAAAATTCTCACCTTGACCCTCGCGATCTCGCTGGGGCTGGCCGCTGCGCCGGCCGCCTTGGCCGTCGCAGCCCCGCCGCCAGCGGAAGCCTTCTTCGAAAACCCTGTGTTCAGCGGCGCCGTCATCGCCCCCGACGGCAAGCACCTGGCCGCCAAGATCGGCGCCAAGGGCAAGCGCAATATGCTGGCCGTGGTCGACCTGACCACGCAGAAAACCCAGGTGGTGGCGCATTTCAGCGACACCGATATCCGCAACGTGCAATGGGTGAACGAACAACGGCTGATGTTCGATACCCAGGATACCCAGACGGCGCAGGGCGACATCCGGTTCGCGCCGGGGCTATATGCCGTGGACCGTGACGGCGGCCGCTTCAAACAGCTCGCCTCGCGCCGCGGCCAGGGTGTGAAACAAAGTTCCGTGCAGCGCGACATGCTGCCGCTGAACACGGCCATGCTGCGCCAGGCCGGCGCCCAGGATTCGGACTGGGTATATGTCGAAGACTTATCAGTCGACAACTGGGGGATTGCCGGGGACTCCCGGCTGCTACGTCTGAACACCGTCACCGGCAAGACACAGTCGATTGAACGCCCGGGCGACGTCCAGTCCTGGCTGCTGGACCAGGAGGGACGGCCACGCCTGGCCTACAGCCTGGCCAAGGGCGAAGTCAGCATCAAAGTGCGCGACGATGAGAACACGCCCTGGCGCAGGCTGACCACCTTCAAGGCTCTGGGGCTCGCCCCCGACGCCATCTCGCCGCTGGCATTTGGCACCGGCAACACGCTCTACGTCAAAGCGCTGCGCGGGGCCGACAACACGTCGGTCTTCCGCCTCGACCTGGCAAGCGGCAAGATGGATGAAAAGCCCCTGATCACGCTGGATGGCTACGACTTCAGGGGCCGGCTGGTGATCCAGGGCGGCAAGCTGGTGGGCGTGCATTATCTGCAAGACGGCGAAGGATCGCAATGGTTCGATCCAGCCCTGCAGGCGCTGCAGGCGGACATCGACAAGCTGCTGCCACAGACCGTGAACATGCTCGATCTGCCGGCCGGCCTGCAAGCGCAGAATGTGCTGGTGCGGGCCTATTCGGACGTACGTCCATCCAGCTACTACGTCTATGATCGTGCGGCAAAGAGCTTGAACAAGGTGGGCGACACCTATCCCGCCATCGACTCCAGCCAGATGGGCCACCAGGAGCAGGTGCGCATCAAGGCGCGCGACGGCATGGAAGTGCCTGCCATGTTGACCCTGCCCGCGCAGAAGGATGCGAAAAAACTGCCGATGGTGGTGTTGGTGCACGGTGGCCCGTACCTGCGCGGCACGAGCTGGGGCTGGAAGCCCGATGTGCAGTTCCTCGCTTCGCGCGGCTACGCGGTGCTGGAACCGGAATTCCGCGGCAGTACCGGTTATGGCGAGAAGCTCTTCGTCTCGGGCTGGAAGCAGTGGGGCCTGAAAATGCAGGACGATATCGCCGATGCCACCAAGTGGGCCGTGGCACAGGGCTACGCCGATCCGCAGCGCATCTGCATCGCCGGCGCCAGCTATGGCGGCTATGCAACGCTAATGGGCCTGGTCAATGATCCGGGGCTGTACCGCTGCGGCGTCGAATGGGCCGGGGTCACCGACCTCAAGCTGCTTGTCACAGGCCACACGATGTACCGCGACGACGCCAGCGAAGAATCGCGCAAGTACGGCATCCCTGAACTGATCGGCGATCCGGAAAAGGATGCGGAACGCTTCCAAGCCACCTCGCCGATCCAGCAGGCGCACCGCATTACGCAGCCGCTGCTGATGGCCCATGGCGGTGCCGACCTGCGCGTGCCGCTGGTGCACGGCCTGCAACTGCGCGATGCGGTCCAGCGCAACAACAAGCAGGTGGAATGGATCGAGTACGAAAAAGAAGGCCACGGCTGGTACCTGCCGGCCAACCGCATCGACTTCTGGACCCGGGTCGAAGCTTTCCTGAATCGAAATATAGGCGCGCAAGCACAATGATTCGCTATTTCCTCTTAAGCCTGGCCGCCGTGAGTGGCCTGGCTTGTGCCGCGCCACCCGCGGTGCAAAGCTTTTTCGAAGATTCGCAATTCAAGGACGCCAAGCTCTCGCCCAGCGGCCGCTATGTGGCGCTGCGCGTTGGCGACAGCAAGCAGCGCGACCAATTGATGGTCTTCGCCACCGACACCCTGGAACCGGTGGGCGGCGCCCGCATGTCCCAGCTGGACGTCGGCGATATCCGCTGGGTCAACGACCAGCGCCTGGTGTTCAATGTGGTGGACCGGCGGGAAACGCCCGGCAACATCAACTACGCCCCCGGACTGTATGCCGTCAATCGCGACGGCAAGGGCATGCGCCAGCTGGTCAACCACGAGGCGACGGAAAAGGATACGACCGGCACCCAGATCCACACGCGCATCGAACCCTGGAACACCTTCCTGCTGGACGATGCCGGGGCACAGGACTCCGACTACATCTATCTGCAGCGCCCGGTCCGCGACAAGCTGTCGACCTTCGTCATCGATCACACGGAGCTGGTCAAGCTGAATACATCGACCGGACTATCCAGCATGGTCGCGCGCCCAGTGGCGCCGCAGGCCTGGCTGCTCGATAGCAAGGGCGAGCCGGCCATCATGATTTCCGAAAAGGACGGCCGGAACACGGTGCACTACCGCGCCGCGGCCGGCAGCGAATGGCGCGCCCTGGCCTCCTTCGACACCTTCGGCAAGGGCGGCGGTTTTGAGCCGGTCGGCTTCTCGGACGACCAACACCTGCTGGTGCGGACCAGCATCAAGAACGATAAGGTGGCGCTGCATGTCCTCGACCTCGCCACCGGCAAGATCGATCCGCAGCCGCTGATCGCCCTGTCCGGCTTCGATTTCAGCGGCAAGCTGGTGTACATCAACAAGCATCTGGCTGGCGTGCACTACCTGGCCGACGCGCGCGCCAGCGTGTGGTTCGACGAAGGCATGAAGGCGGCGCAAGCCGACGTCGACAAGCAGATGGGCGGCCTGATCAATATCATTACGCCGCCGGCGCTGCCGGATACGCCATGGATGCTGGTGGCCAGCTATTCCGACCGCCAGCCGCAATTCTATTCGCTCTACAACAGCAAGAGCCATGAGCTTAAAGGCATCGGCAGCAACCATCCCGGCATCCGGGCGGCGGAAATGGGGCAGCAGGACCTCGTCAAGCTCAAGGCGCGCGACGGCATGGAAATACCGGCCTGGCTGACGCTGCCACCCAAGGGCGGCAAGAAGCTGCCGCTGGTGGTGCTGGTGCATGGCGGGCCCTATGTGCGCGGCACCGAATGGGGCTGGGAGGCCGACAGCCAGTTCCTCGCCTCGCGTGGCTACGCCGTGGTCCAGCCGGAATTCCGCGGCACCACCGGCTATGGCATGCATCACTTCACCGCAGGCTGGAAACAGTGGGGCTTGAAAATGCAGGACGATATCGCCGACAGCGTGAAATGGGCGGTGGCGCAAGGCTATGCCGATCCAAACCGCGTGTGCATCATGGGCGGCAGCTATGGCGGCTACGCCACCCTGATGGGACTGGTCAAGGACGGCGACCTCTACCGCTGCGGCATCGCCTATGCAGCGGTCAGCGACATCCCGCTCCTGCTTGACGACGGTAACTGGATGCTGTCCGACATGGGCGACAGTTACAAGAAGTATGGCGCGCCGAAGCTGGTCGGCGACGTGCAGCGGGACGCCGCGCAGCTGGAAGCCACCTCGCCGCTGAAGCAGGCCGCGCGCATCAAGCGCCCGCTGCTGCTGGCCCACGGCAGCGACGACCGCCGCGTGCCGCGCGTGCATTTCACCAAGATGCGCAGCGCCCTGGAAGCCAATAAGGCCGATGCGGAATTCGTCGAATACACCGGCGAAGGCCATGGCTGGAGCACGGTTGAAAACCGCGTCGACTTCTGGACCCGGGTCGAGAAATTCCTCGACAAGCATATCGGCGCGGGGGCCAAAACGGAGTAAGCTGGCGGCTCGTCCATCACTTCGCCGAAGGAGGAGCACCATGTCGTCTGGCAAGATCCTGGTTGCACAAGGGGGCGGGCCAACCGCCGTGATCAACCAGTCGCTGGCAGGCGTGGTGCTGGAGGCGCGCCGCTTCCGCAATGTGACGCGCATCTACGGCGCGCTGCACGGCGTGCGCGGCATCATCAACGAGGAATTCGTCGACCTGACGCAGGAGACCAGCCACAACCTGGAGCTGGTCGCCGCCACCCCCTCCTCCGCCCTCGGTTCCACGCGCGACAAGCCGGACCTGAAATACTGCGAAGAGATCTTCAAGGTGCTCAAGGTGCACGAAATCGAGCATTTCTTTTACATCGGCGGCAACGATTCCTCCGACACGGTGCGCATCGTGGCCGAACAGGCCAAAGCAGCGGGCTACCCGCTGCGCGCCATCCATATCCCCAAGACCATCGACAACGACCTGGTCGGCAACGACCATACGCCGGGCTTCCCGTCGGCGGCGCGCTTCGTGGCGCAAGCCTTCGCCGGCGCCAACCTGGATAACGCCTCCCTGCCGGGTGTGTACGTGGGCGTGGTGATGGGCCGGCACGCCGGCTTCCTGACCGCCGCCGCCGCCTTGGGCAAGAAATTCCCGGACGACGGGCCGCACCTGATCTACCTGCCGGAACGCGTGTTTTCGATCGATCAATTCCTGGCCGATGTGAAGGAAACCTATGCGCGCTATGGGCGCTGCGTGGTGGCGGTGTCGGAAGGGATCCACGACGCATCGGGCGAGCCGATCGCCACCTTGCTGGCCAAGGAGGTGGAGCGCGATGCGCACGGCAATGTGCAGCTGTCCGGCACCGGCGCGCTGGCCGACCTGTTATGCGATGAAATCAAGGAAAAACTGGGCATCAAACGCGTGCGCGGCGACACCTTTGGCTACTTGCAGCGCTCCTTCATCGGCTGCGTCTCGGACGTGGACCAGCGCGAAGCACGCGAAGTCGGCGAGAAGGCGGTGCAGTTTGCCATGTGGGGCGAGCGCAACGGCTCCGTGGCGATCAAGCGCACCGGCTTCTATTCGGTCGACTACGAACTGCTGCCGCTGGAAGCGGTGGCCGGCAAGACCCGCGTCATGGACGATGCCTTCATCGACGAGAAGGGCACCGGGGTGACGGATGCCTTCCGCATGTACCTGCGGCCCCTGCTCGGCTCGGGTATGCCGGACGCCTATCGCCTGCGCCCGGCGCCGGTGGCAAAGATCCTGAAAGCCTGAATCCGGCCCAGCTTAGAGGCTGTTTCAAAATGGGCGTGGCTAGGCGCAGCGACGAAGGCAGTGCGCCTGCACGGCAAGGAGCTGCAACAACGCCATGGCCATTTTGAAACGGCCTCTTAGCGGGCTTCAGCGCCCAGTTGCAGCAAGGCCTTGGCCAGTTCCTCGTTCTGGGCCTTGCGGGCAGTCTGGTACGGCGTCGCGACGCCGGCATTGCCGTTGGCATCGGCGCCATGCTGGACCGCGAACGTGGTAAATTCGACCGTCTGCTGGACGCAGTCTTGCCATACCGCCTCCAGGCGCTCTGCAGCGATGCTCTTTCGCATGGCATCCACGTCGCAACGCGCGGCCACGCTGGCCAGCATGCCGCGCTGCCGCCAGATACCGCCGTTCGGGTTCGCTCCCAGCAGGATCGCGCGCTGGGCTGCCGCGAATTCGCCGGCATTGACCAGGCTGTTCAACAGAGGGGCTTCATGCGGCTTATGCTGATCCAGCTTGGCGCCGTTCTTGACCAGCATTGACAGCAACTCGTTGACGGCCTCGCAGCGCGCGCAGTTGCCGAAATCGACGGCATCCGCTTTGGCACCGCGCTCGATCGCGAAACCGGCTAGCGCCAGCTTGCGGTCCTGGTAATTCTGTGGCGCTTCCACGCCGTAGCTTTGGGTGGAGACTGCCTTTTGCAGCGCCACCGTGCCCGCTTCGCCGGACATGTCCATGCCTTCCACCAGGTGCTTGACCATATCGAGGCGGGCCGCCCGCTTCTCCGGTTTCACTTCGCGCATGTACTCGTCGGCGCAGTAGGACAGATAGCCCAACTTGTCCTTCTCGGACAGGTCCCCACGCTTTTTCAGCCAATGCTTGAAGTCGTCCAGGTCGCCATCCCGTATCGCATCCCACAGATGCTCGTCGGCCGAACGGGGCGTCAGGACGTGGGCAATGCCGGCCACCAGGGCGATCGGGACACAGATCAGGATGGCGGGGCCCTTGCATAAGTCACCATCGTTGGAAGCGTGGGCGGGCACCGGCAAGGCCAGGGCAAGGCCAAGGGCGGCGATAAGGGGGCGGTATTTGGACAAACGCATGCGACCTGTGATGAAGAAACGGACAATCACCGGGATTATACGTTCGGGCCCCGGCCTGCCTACAAAACGCCGGGCAGTTGTGCGGCCAGAAAATCGGACAGTGCCCGTACCTTGCGCTGCAGATGGCGCTTGTCCGGGTAGACGATATAGACCAGGCGCGGCTGCAGCTGCCAGGCCGGCAGCACGCGCTCAAGCGCGCCCTGCTCCAGCATGGGCCGGGCGATGAAGGAGGGCAGCGAACCGATACCCTGCCCGGCCGCCAGCATCTGGCCCAGCATCAGGCTATTGTCCAACCACATACGCACCGGCGGCTCGATCTCGCATGCGCCGCCCGCGCCTTCCAGGCGCCACAGGCCGGGATGCTCGGCCAGCCGGAACGCCAGGGCCCGATGCGCCAGCAGATCGGCCGGCGCTTGCGGGGCGCCAAGCCGGCGCAGGTAGGTGGGCGAGGCGCACAGCCACTGTTCCACCTTGCCGGCCGCGCGCACCACCAACGTGGAATCGGGCAACGTGGTGCGCACGCGCAGCGACAGGTCAAAACCTTCGGCCACCACGTCCAGCAAGCGGTCGGCCATGGTGAGCTCGACATCGATGTCGGGGTGCTGGTCCATGAAGCGGGCCAGCAAGGGCGCCAGTACCGACAGGCTGAGCGACATTGGCGCATTGACGCGCACACGCCCTTTCATGGCGGCCTGTTCGCCACGGGTGCTGCGCTCCAGTTCTTCCAGTTCGTCGAGCAGGCGGCAGCATTCCTGGTAATAGGCGCGGCCCGTGTCGGTCAGGCTCATGCTGCGCGTGGTACGCAGCAGCAGCGCGGCATGCAGGCCCTGCTCCAGCCAGCGCACCTGCTTGCCAATGCCTGCAGGGGACAGGCCCAGCTCCTCCGCCGCTTTGCTGAAACTGCCGCGCTCGACCACACGGCGGAAAGCCTGCATGGCCGCCAGTTTATCCATTCGATCCCCTCAGTAAAAAGTCTTTATCCAAAATGCCGGATTATCTTAGCAGCAGAATCAAATATGCTGGTTTCACTGTCAATCTTTCAAAGGAATCAACATGAAACTCGCACTCAGCCTCGCCGCCCTGCTGCTGTCCGCCAATGTCCTGGCAGCCGAACCCGGCACCAGCCCATGGGGGCCGCAAGATGAAATCGGCCGCCTGAATCTGGTCACCCCGGCCTCCAGCGTCGCCATCCTGGCCCGCATCGGCGGCGGCCGCGCTTACGACCTGTCGGTCGATTACTTCGTCGGCATGCCCAGCTGGCAGGCGGCCGGCGATCCGCCCTACCTGATGTGGATGACCCACACGCCGCACGGCAATGTGCTGTCCGACCCGATGGAGACAGGCAAGGCCATGAACCAGCACGTCAGCTATTCCGGCAGCGCGATCTCGATGTACGCGCATATGGGCACGCATATCGACGCGCTCAACCACTTTGGCCTGAACGGCAAGATCTGGAACGGCTTCAAGGCCAGCGAGCACCTGGGCGACCGCGGCTGGAACAAGGCCGGTGCGGAAAAGCTGCCGCCGATCGTGGCGCGCGGGGTGCTGATCGACGTGGCAGCATCCAAGGGCGTCGCCATGCTGCCGGATAACTACCGCGTCACCGGCAAGGACTTGGCGGAAGCCCTGGCGCGCCAGAAAGTGGCGCTGCAAAAAGGCGATGTGGTGCTGATCCGCACCGGCCGCATGCAGCACTTTGAAAAGGCCCAGTCCTTCATGCAGAATCCTCCCGGCATGGGGCTGGATGCGGCGCGCTTCCTGGTGGAGCAGAACGGCGCGATGGTGGTGGGCGCGGACAATTTGAGCTTCGAGACCTTCCCATCCGAGGCCAAGGACAACTACATCCCGGTCCATACCTACCTGCTGGCCGAACACGGGGTGCCGATCATGGAGCTGGTCAACCTGGAAGAGCTGGCGCGCGACAAGGTGTATGAATTCGCCTTTATCGGCGCTTCGCTCAAACTGCGCGGCGCCGATGCGGCGCCAATGCGGCCGATCGCGCTGCCGCTGCGCTAAGACGTCCCTTCAGGGAACCGCGCCGGCGGGGGCGTGGGACTTGCAGCGCTGGGCGAAGCCGGGATCGGCGCCCAGTGTCCGCAAGGTCTCCGCAAGCGCCTTGTTACCGGATTTCAGCGCCAGCGAATACGGCGTGTCGCACAGCGTTTCGACGGATGACTGGCCGTTGGGGTCGGCGCCATGCCCGACAGCGAACTTGGCGAACGATGTCGTCTCCTTCACGCACTGCTGCCATACCTGCTCGGCTTTCTGAGGCTCCAGGTTTTCATGAATTTCCTTCCGGTTGCACTGCTCTGCGAGCAAATGCAGGGGGCCCTGCCAGTCCGAGATTTCTCCGTTGGGATTAACGCCAAGACCGATCAGCCTTCGTGCGGCATCGTAGTGCTGGCGCTCGACCATCCGGTTCAGCAGATAGGCGGCATTGGCGGGATCGCCGCCGTTCTTGAACAGCAGTGGCAACAGCTCCTCGTCGATTTCGCAATACTGGCAGGCACCCAGGTCAAGATCGCGTCCGTTCGCACCACTTGCGATGGCGGCCTTCACCAGCGCCAGGCGGCGCTGCGCGTATTTTTCCTTTGCTTCGTAGGTGTAATAATCGCTCCCAATCACCTTGTGCAGATAGGTCGCGCCCTGCTCGCCGCGCAGGTCGATTTTCCCGAGAATGTACTTCACGATATCCAGACGGTCGGCCTGCTTGGCCGGATTGATGTCCTTCAAATAGGCTTCGGTGGCGGTCTCCAGGTAGGCGACTTTTTCCGGGTCCGGCTTACCGCGCATTCTTTTCTTCAGCAGCGGCTTTGCCTTGGCGGCATTGCCGTCTTTCAGCGCATCCGCCAGGCGGTTTTCGCTTGATCCCTGCTGGATCGCCTTCTTCGCCAGAACCGCCGCGACAACGGGAGCGCAAATCACCATGGCGGCGCCATCGCACCGGGGCCCGGTCGGCACCGACTCCGCCGATGCCTGAATGGAGAAGGCCGCAGCGAGTGCGGCAACGAGAATGCGGCTTCTGGAATTTTTCATTCGGCGGATTATACGTTTTCACCTTTCCCGGCAGCGTTCTGCTGGTGCACGTCCTTGTAGGCCAGCATGTCGAACAGGCGTTCTTCCTTGTCTGGATCGAAGCCGCAGGTCGCTTCGAATTTCTCGGGATTTTCGTAAGTGCCGAAGAGCATGTCCCACCAGGTGATGTCGCCGTAGTTGTTCTTGTGGCGGCCGTACTGGTGATGGATGCGGTGCATCTCCGGACGCTGGAAGAACCAGCCGATCCAGCGCGGCGTGGTCACACTGGTGTGGTAGAAGAATTCGCCCAGCGCGGTGCATAGCGTATAGACCGCGCCCGCTTCCGGCGACAGGCCAAGGAAGGCATACACCAGCAGGCTGCCGATGATGGAGTTGACCACCATTTCGCCGGGGTGCTTGTAGAAGGAGGTGATGACTTCGAGACGCTGCGGGCTGTGGTGGATCTGGTGGAACAGGCGCCACAGCAGGTCCGATTCATGGCGTGCGCGGTGCCACCAGTAGAACACGAAGGTGGCGATGAAATAGGCCAGCAGGCCGCCTGCCACGGGGCTTGTGTGGTCGGACAAGTGCAGCAGCGAAGCCTGGGAAGTCCAGCGCTCCCAGGTGAAGCCGGCCAGCACGACCACACCAAGCTGCACTGCGTTGATCGCAAGTACGCGCACAGGCCAGGTGCGGACATGGGGCAGCTTCCAGCCGGGAAGCACGCGTTCCAGCACAAAACAGGCGGCAAAAACGGCAAAAATGGTGGTCAGCATGATGGGAGTCCTGGTCGGTGGGCACGACATGATCGCGCGGTGCCAGGCGGCGCGCCCAGAAAAAACTTCCAGGGTATTGAAACTCGATACCCGCCGCATATAGGGCAGGTTCTTTCCTGTTGGCGGCCTAGCATGGCGCCTCCAACAATACGGAGGTGAACGTGAATATGAAAAAAATGATCGGTGCGCTGGCGCTGGCGGTCGGTAGTGCGGCGGGGGCAAGCGCTGCCACCCCGG
The DNA here is from genome assembly GCF_000425385.1 of Pseudoduganella violaceinigra DSM 15887. Classification (GTDB taxonomy): domain Bacteria; phylum Pseudomonadota; class Gammaproteobacteria; order Burkholderiales; family Burkholderiaceae_D; genus Rugamonas; species Rugamonas violaceinigra. The sequence goes on from NZ_AUDI01000015.1 coordinate 207,586, forward strand.
CGGAAATCGAACGCGCCCGGCACGGCTTCGACTTCCTCCACGGCGACTGGACGGTGCTGAACCGGCGCCAGTCCGACTATAGCAATCCCGACAGCCCATGGGAGACTTTCAGCGCCAGCAACCTGGTGCACGCGCTGCCGGCGGGGATCGGCAATTATGACGAGTACCGCCCGCTGGGCGACTGGCGTCCGGGCTTTGTCGCCATGACCCTGCGCGTGTTCGATCCGGTGAGCGGGCGCTGGAGCATCTACTGGCTGACCAATCGCGATGGCGGACTCGATCCCGCCACCGGCACGCTGCTGCCGCCGGTTGTGGGCCGCTTCGATGCCGATGGCGTGGGCCGCTTCGAAGGCGAGGAAGTCTATAAGGGCCGCACCGCCCGCGTACGCTTCACCTGGAGCCGCAGCAGCGAGCGCCAGGCGCGCTGGGAGCAAGCCTATTCATGGGATGACGGCACCAGCTGGCAGACCAACTGGATCATGGAGTTCTCGCGCAAATAAAAAAAACGGAGCCGCTCGGGCTCCGTTCTTCGAACAAAGGGGTGCGTCCCCCGTTTGCTTAGACGACGATGGTCTGGTGCTCGCCATCCGCACGGGCGCGGATCTTGCCGATGCGGGACACGGTCTCGCCAGCCGCGGTCAGCTGGGCCATCGCTGCGTCGGCGTTTTCAGCGGATACGATCACGGTCATGCCGATGCCGCAGTTGAACACGCGGTGCATTTCCGCGTCGGCCACGCCGCCGTGCTGCTGCAGCCACTTGAACAGTGGAGGCATGGTCCAGGAGGAGCCATCGAGTTCGGCGGTCAGGTTGTCGGCCAGGACGCGCGGGATGTTTTCCACCAGACCGCCGCCGGTGATGTGCACCAGGCCTTTGACTTCCATCGACTCCATCAGCGCCAGCAGCGGCTTGACGTAGATGCGGGTTGGTTCCATCAGCACGTCGGCCAGCTTGCGGCCGTGGAAGTCCGCTTCCAGGTCAGGCTTGGCCACTTCGATAATCTTGCGCACCAGGGAGTAGCCGTTGGAGTGGGCGCCCGAAGAGGCCAGGCCCAGCACCACGTCGCCCGGCTTGATCTTGGAGCCGTCGATCAGCTTGGACTTTTCCACTGCGCCGACGGCGAAGCCGGCCAGGTCGTATTCGCCGTCCGGGTACATGGAAGGCATTTCCGCGGTTTCGCCGCCGATCAGCGCGCAGCCGGAGTATTCGCAGCCTTTGGCGATGCCCTTGATCACGTCGGTGGCGGTCGCAACGTTCAGCTTGCCGCAGGCGAAGTAGTCGAGGAAGAACAGCGGCTCGGCGCCCTGCACCAGGATGTCGTTCACGCTCATGGCCACCAGGTCGATGCCCACGGTGTCGTGGCGGTTCAGCTCGAACGCCAGTTTGAGCTTGGTGCCGACGCCGTCGGTGCCGGAAACCAGCACAGGCTCCTTGTATTTCTTGCTGATCTCGAACAGCGCGCCGAAGCCGCCGATACCGCCCATTACGCCTTCGCGCATGGTGCGCTTGGCGAATGGCTTGATCGCTTCAACTAGGGCGTCGCCGGCGTCGATATCGACACCTGCGTCACGGTAGGACAGGGAAACATTCGAAGGTTGGCTCATGGTGTTTTACGCAACAGAGGCGAAAGATGGGGAAAGCGGTGGCCGGTTAGGGCAAGTCAGCTATTTTAGCATTTTTGCCCCCCGAACCGCCGCATTTCAGCCCCGGGAGCGGCAAATTGCCCCGAAACGCGGGTCGGCACCGAGCTTGCGCAGGCGTTCCGCCAGTTCAGTATTCTTTTTCTCGAGCGCCGCGTCATACGGGGTAATGCAGTCGTTTTCCGCACTGGCCTTGCCATGCAGGTCGGCCCCCTGCCCGAGGGCGAATTCGACCCGCGCAGTGACCTGGGCCACGCATTTCTGCCATTCCCCCTCGAATTTATCCGGCGAAGCCAGTTTCAGCATCGTGTCCCTGTCGCATTCGCCCACCAGGCGCACCAGCATGCTGCGCTTGCCCCAGGTGCTGCCGTTGGGGTCGGCGCCCAGGGCGATGAGGCGTTTGGCCGCGTCGAACTGGTCCTTGCGGAGGAAGCGGTTCAGCAAGGCCGAATAGTTGGTCGACTGGACGTTCGGGTTGGCGCCGTGCTCGACCATCAGGGCCATGAAACCGTTATCGGTCTCGCAATAGTCGCAGGTCGACAGGTTGACGCCTTCGGCGTTGGCGCCGCGGGCGACCAGCAGGCGGGCCAGCGCCAGGCGGCGCGGCCAGCTTTCCTGCGGGTCGTTGCGCGTGAAATAGGCCTGGTTGACGGTCTGCTGCAGGAGCATGGTGCCCAGTTCGCCCGAGAGATCGGCCTTGTCCGCCAGGTACTCCAGGACGGCGAGACGCTTGGCGTCCTTGGCCGGATCGGGCCGGGTCAGGTAGGTGTCGGCCGCGATGCCGAGCATGTTTTCCGGCGCGTAGCTGGCATCCTTGCTGGCGTCGAAGCGCTTGATGCGGGCCAGGTCGCCATCGTCCGTCGCGTCGACCACCTTGGTCGACGGCTTCTTGAAATTGATGGTCTCGGCGACGTTGCCCACGGCCTCGGCGGCGCTGGCGATCGCCTCGGCGGCACTGGCGGCCATCGCGCGCGGCGTGCAAATCAAGCGCTGGAAGCCTTCGCATTTTTCGCCGTCATCCGCCGCGTTTGCGGGCGCGTGGACGAAAACAGCCAGGGACAGGAGGGCGGCGGCGGTACGGGTAAGAATTGACTGCATTGAATCACTTTATAGTTTGTTTGGGGAAATATTAAACGATGAGTAAGCCTTCCACATGGTATTTTTGACGGTTGAGGCGTTAGAATAGCCATCTAATCTATCTTCCCAACAACACCCTGCAGATGCCTTTCCCCCTCTCGGCAGAACAAAAACAAACGCTTTTCTGGGTGTCCGTCTGGGCAGGATTCTTCTTCCTTCTCTGGGTCTTGGGGCCAGTGCTGACGCCTTTCATGGCAGCGGCCATCCTTGCCTACGCCCTGAATCCCGCGGTCGACAAGCTGTGCCGCCTGCGCCTGTTCCGGCGCTGGAAACTGTCGCGGGCGCTGGCCGTCTCCATCGTGAGCGTGCTGTTCGGCGCGCTCGTGGCGGCGCTGCTGCTGATCGTGGTGCCGGTGCTACAGAAGGAAATCCCCTTGCTGCAGGCGGCGATCCCCGCCTTCCTGGCTAAGCTGAACGACACCCTGGGGCCGCGCCTGCAGCAGCTGGGCGTGGATTTCACGCTCGATGGCGCCACCATCAAGGCGCTCGCGGCGGAAAAGCTGGCCGAAAGCGGCAACCAGATCTGGGCCGCCGTGCTCAATTCCGTGCGCACCGGCGGCAGCGCCGTGCTGGGCTGGCTGGCCACCGTGGTGCTGATTCCCGTGGTGCTGTTCTACCTGCTGCTCGACTGGCACAAGCTGCTGGCCCATGTCGCCGGCGCCGTGCCGCGCCGCTATATCGGCGCCACCCTGGAAATGGCGCGCGAATCGGACCAGCTGCTGGCCCAGTACCTGCGCGGCCAACTGCTGGTGATGCTGGTGCTGGCGGTGTACTATTCCGCCGCCCTGGCCCTGGCGGGCTTCGACGTGGCGCTGCCGGTCGGCATCCTGACCGGGGTGCTGGTGTTTATTCCCTACCTTGGCTTCGGCCTGGGCCTGCTGCTGGCGCTGATGGCGGCCGTGCTGCAATTTAGCGACTGGAGCGGGCTGGCGGCGGTGGCCGTGATCTACGGCGTCGGCCAGGTGATCGAAGGCTTCTTCCTGACGCCGCGCCTGGTGGGCGAGCGTATCGGCCTCGATCCGCTGGCCGTGATCTTCGCCTTGCTGGCATTTGGACAACTGTTCGGCTTCGTCGGCGTATTGCTCGCATTGCCCGCTTCGGCCCTGTTAATGGTGGGATTTAGGCACCTGCGCCGCCACTACCTGCGCAGCAGCTTTTATAATGCGTAGTGTGAAGATCGATTACGTTAGCAAAAAATCCACAAGTCCGGGGCAAGTCCAATGAAACAGCTGGTGCTTGACTTGGGCGCGGAGCCGGTGTGCACCCTCGAATCATTCGAGGTGGGCCGCAATGCCGAGGTGGCGGCGCTGATGCGCCAGTTCGCCGAACGCAGCTCGCGCGAGCATTTCGCTTACCTGTGGGGGGAAATTGGCGCAGGCAAGTCGCACCTGCTGAAGGCGCTCGCCTCGAGCGAACGCGCCCGCTATATTTCGCCGTTTTCGATCGAAACCGAGTTCGTGTATTCGCCGGAGGTGGACCTGTACCTGCTGGACGACTGCGAAAAGCTGTCGCCGGTGGCCCAGATCGATGCCTTTGCCCTGTTCAACGAGATCCGCGCCAACAACGCTTTCATGGTGAGCGCGGGCGCGGTGGCGCCGGCCGTGCTGCCGGTGCGCGAGGACCTGCGCACGCGCATGGGCTGGGGCCTGGTGTACCAGATCCACGGCTTGACCGACGAGGAAAAGCTGGCCACGCTGACGCAAATGGCGGAAGCGCGCGGCTTGATCCTCTCGCCCGGTGTGCTACCTTACCTGCTGTCGCACTTCCAGCGCGACATGGTATCGCTGTCCTCGATGCTCGACTCGCTCGACCAGTATTCGCTGGAAACCAAACGCCCGATCACCCTGCCCCTGCTGCGCGAATGGCTGCAGGAGGAAGCGAAAGAATGATGAAACTCGCCCTGTTCGACCTTGACCACACCCTGCTGCCGATCGATTCCGATTTCGAGTGGGGGCAGTTCCTGTGCCGCGCGGGCGCCGTCGATGCCGCGCAATTCAAGCGCCGCAACGAGGAATTCTTCGCCCAGTACCAGGCGGGCACCCTGGACCCGGTGGAATACCTGGAATTTTCCCTCGGCACCCTGGCGTCCTTCGAGCCGGGACGCCTGGCCGAACTGCAGCAGCAGTACATGACCGAAGTGGTGATGCCGAATATCTTGCCTTCCGCCCGCGCGCTGCTGCAAAAGCACCTCGACGCCGGCGACCTGGTGGCGATCGTCACGGCGACCAACCACTTCGTTGTGGCGCCGATCGCCAAGGCCTTCGGCGTGGAGCACCTGATTGCCGCGATGCCGGAGCGCGATGCCGCCGGCCGCATTACCGGCAAGCTGCTCGGCACGCCGACCCAGGGCGAGGGCAAGATCGTGCACACCAAGGCATGGCTGGAGAAAATGGGGCATACGCTGGACAGCTTCGACAGCGTTCATTTCTACAGCGATTCCCATAACGACCTGCCGCTGCTGTCGATCGTCAGCCATCCCATTGCGACCAACCCGAACGCCAGACTGTCCGAACACGCGACCGCGCAAGGCTGGCCACTAATTCACCTGTTCAATGATTAAGAAATTCATCCGCAAGATCCTGGGCGTCAAGAGCGCGAGACCCAGCAACGAACCCATCATCCTGGGCCCCAAGGACCATGGCATCGACCCGCGCATGGTGTCGAACAATGCCGTCCGCGTCACCAGCACACTGCAGGAAGCGGGCTTTGAAGCCTTCGTGGTCGGCGGCGCCGTGCGCGACCTGCTGCTGGGCGTCAAGCCCAAGGACTTCGACATCGCGACCAATGCCACGCCGGAGCAGGTCAAGCGCCTGTTCCGCCGCGCGTTCATCATCGGCCGGCGCTTCCAGATCGTGCACGTGATGTTCGGCCAGGACCTGCTGGAGGTGACCACCTTCCGCGGCACCACCACCGACAACGCGCCAAAGGACGAGCACGGCCGCGTGCTGCGCGACAACACCTTCGGCTCGCAGGCGGAAGACGCGGAGCGCCGCGACTTCACCATCAACGCCATGTACTACAACCCTGCCACGCAGGAAGTGCTGGACTACCACGGCGGCACCAGCGATATCAAATCGAAGACGCTGCGCATCATCGGCCAGCCGGAAGCGCGCTACCGCGAAGACCCGGTGCGCATGCTGCGCGTGGTGCGTTTCGCGGCCAAGCTGAAATTCTCCATCGAGCGCTCAACCGCGGAACCGATCGGCGTGATGGCGCCCCTGATCGACAACGTGCCTGCGGCGCGCGTGTTCGACGAAATGCTCAAGCTGCTCACCTCCGGCCAGGCCCTGGCCTGCCTGCAGCAGTTGCGCAAGGAGGGCCTGCACCACGGCCTGCTGCCAATGCTGGACGTGGTGCTGGAGCAGCCGATGGGCACCAAGTTCGTGACGCTGGCGCTGGACTCCACCGACAAGCGCGTCATGGCCGGCAAGACCGTGTCGCCAGGCTTCCTGTTCGCCTCCCTGCTGTGGCACCAGGTGCTGGAGAAGTGGCAGGCCTACGAGGCGGCGGGCGAACTCCCGATTCCCGGGCTGCACCTGGCCGCCGACGAAGTGCTGGACTCGCAGACCGAGAAGCTGGCCATCCAGCGCAAGATCGGTTCCGACATGCGCGACATCTGGGCCATGCAGCCGCGTTTTGAACGCCGCAACGGCAAGAACCCCTACAAGCTGCTGGAGCACCCGCGCTTCCGCGCCGGCTACGACTTCCTGCTGCTGCGCTGCGCTTCCGGCGAGATCGACCGCGAACTGGGCGACTGGTGGACGGCCTTCTACGAGGGCGACGAGAGCATGCGCGCCGAACTGGTGACGGTTGCATCGTCCGGCGGCAAAAAGAAGAAACCTGCGCCACGCCGCGGCGCCCGCGCGGCGGCACAGGAGGACGTTCCTGCCGACGCGCAAACGGAAGCCGACGAAGGCGACGAGTCCGACGACGACGAATTCTTGAACCCGCCATCCGAAGGCGAAGCGCCGGCCCGCAAGCGCCGCCGCCGTCCGCGCCGTGCCCGCCGCAATGGTGGTGGCGGCAACGCGCCCGCCGGCGAAGCTTGATGCCGGTCACCGCCTATATCGGCATTGGCGCCAACCTGGGCGATGCCCGCGCCAATGTGCTGGATGCCGTCGAGCGCCTGCGCAAGCTGCCGGGCGCCACGCTGGAGGCGGTGTCTTCGCTGTACCGCACGGCGCCGATCGATTCTTCGGGCGATGATTACATCAATGCCGTGGCCCGTTTGAGCACCGGTCTGCCGGCGCAGGCCTTGCTTGAGGCGCTGTTCGATATCGAGCAAGCGCACGGGCGTGAACGGCCTTATTTCAATGCGCCGCGTACGCTGGATCTGGATTTGCTGCTGTATGGCGATGAGCGGATTGCTACGCCCACGCTGACAGTGCCGCATCCGCGCATGCATCAGCGTGCGTTTGTGCTGATGCCCTTGCTGGAGCTGGCGCCGCAGCTTGCGCTGCCTGGGCTGGGCAGCGCTGCCCGATTCGCGCCGGCGGTTGCTGATCAAGGTATTATCCGCCTTTAAAACCGGTAAACCGGGGTCTGACCCAAGGGTCGGACCCCGTCTGCCCGGCCGCCATAGGTTCTGGTAAGGCGTTGATCTTTTTCGAAGATCAACAGCCTCGAACCAACACCGGAGCAGTCGGGTGGACCGATTAATGAAAAGGACCCCAACAATGCAAATCCCCATCATCGTCCAAACCACCGGCCTCCTGATCCTGTCCAACGTCTTCATGACCGTTGCATGGTACGGACACCTGAAGAACTTCTCTAACAAGTCCTGGCTGGTGGCAGCCCTGATCAGCTGGGGGATCGCCCTGTTTGAGTACCTGATCCAGGTCCCGGCCAACCGCATCGGCTTCAGCCAGTACAACCTGGCGCAGCTGAAGATCCTGCAGGAAGTGATCACCCTGGGCGTCTTCGTCCCCTTCGCCATGTACTACATGAACCAGCCCTTCAAGACGGACTTCATCTGGGCCGGCCTTTGCCTGGTGGGCGCTGTGTACTTCATTTTCCGCAGTTAGAATAGCGTTTTTCGAATTTAAGGACATATCATGTCTGGCAACCTGCAAAACCCTTACCCGGCACCGGCCAAAAGCGTCCCCACCAAGGCCGTCACCATCCCTTCGATCAACTCCCTGAAGGCGGCCGGCGAGAAAATCACCATGCTGACCTGCTATGACGCCAGCTTCGCCTCCCTGATGGACGGCTGCGGCGTGGAAATCCTGCTGATCGGCGATTCGCTGGGCATGGTGTGCAACGGCCACCAGTCCACCCTGCCGGTAACCGTGCAGGAAATCGCCTACCACACCGCCGCCGTGGCGCGCGGCGCGAAGAATGCCCTGATCCTGGCCGACATGCCTTTCGGCTCCTACCCTACGCCGGAACAGGCGTTTGCCAACGCGGTGCAGTTGATCCAGGCTGGCGCGCATATGGTGAAAATCGAAGGCGGCGCCTGGGTTGCCGACACCGTGCGCTTCCTGGTCGAACGTTCGATCCCGGTATGCGCGCACCTGGGACTGACCCCGCAGTCGGTGCACACCTTGGGCGGTTACAAAGTGCAGGGCAAAACCCTGGAAAGCGCCGAGCTGCTGAAGCAGGATGCCCTGAAGCTGCAAGCCGCCGGTGCGGCGATGGTGGTGCTGGAGGCAATCCCTACCGCCCTGGGCAAGGAAGTGACCGACATGCTGTCGATGCCGACCATCGGTATCGGCGCCGGCCCGGATTGCTCCGGCCAAGTGCTGGTCATGCACGATATGCTGGGCGTGTTCCCAGGCCGCAAGGCGCGCTTCGTGAAGAACTTCATGGAAGGACAGGTCTCGATCCAGGCCGCCGTCTCGGCCTATGTCGGCGCCGTGAAAGACGGCTCCTTCCCTGCGGTGGAGCACTGCTTCTAAGTCATGAATACACCGCTGAACGACGACGAATACGACAGGCTCGATGACCTGCTGGCCGAAATGGGCCCGCAGAGCATGGATGTGGCCAAGCTGGAAGGCTTTCTGACCGCCCTGGTCATCGGTCCGGCCGAAATGGCGCAGGAAACGTGGCTGCGCGAGGTCTGGGGCGGGGCGTCCGACAGCGGTGAGGCTGCCGCGCTGGTGCTGCGCCATCACGACTACATGCGTGTCTGGATGCAGAAGGATCCTGACAGTTTTGAGCCGATCTATGATTGCGGCGGCAGCTGGACTGCCGAGGCGTGGTGCGCGGGCTTCCTGGCCGGCGTTGCGATCGCCGCCGATGCCTGGGCGCCGTTACGCGCCCGGCAGCCCGCCCTGCTCGTGCCATTCCAGCAGCCGGTCAACGCCGCCAAGGTGAGCCAGTCCGTCATCAAGATCAACGCATTCTTCCACGCGCCGCAGGCCAAGGTGGCCAAGGCGGGCCGCAACGACCCTTGCCCTTGCGGCAGCGGTTTGAAATTCAAGAAGTGCTGCGGCGCTTAGATCTGGATCCAGGTCGTCTTCAGCTCGGTGTATTTGTCGAAGGCGTGCAGCGACTTGTCCCGTCCATTGCCTGACTGCTTGTAGCCGCCAAACGGCACTGTGATATCGTCGCCGTCGTACTGGTTGACGTGCACAGTGCCCGCCTTCAGCGCCCGCGAAGTGCGGATCGCCTTCGAAATATCCGACGTCCACACCGCCGCGTGCAGGCCGTACGGCGTATCGTTCGCCTGCCTCACCGCCTCGTCCAGGTCCTTGAACGACAGCACCGACAGCACCGGCCCGAAAATCTCTTCCCGCGCGATCTTCATGGTGTTCTGCACGCCGTCAAAGAGAGTCGGCTCGACATAGAAACCACCGGTCTCCTTGCGCACCGCATTGCCGCCTGCCAGCAGTTTGGCGCCTTCGTCGCGGCCCGCGTCGATATAACCCATCACCGTCTTCATCTGGATCGAGTCGACAATCGCGCCCATCACGGTCTTTTCGTCGAGCGGATCGCCCGGCGCGTAGGAGGGCACAAGGGCCAGCGCTTTTTCCAGGAACTTGTCCTTGATCGACTCTTCCACAAACAGGCGCGAAGGCGCATTGCAGCTCTCGCCCTGGTTGAAGTAGATCGAACCGACCGCCGCCGCAACGGCCGCGTCCAGGTCCGGGCAATCGGCGCACACGATATTGGCGGACTTGCCGCCCAGTTCAGTCCAGGCCCGCTTCAGGTTCGACTGGCCCGCCATCTGGATAATCTGCTTGCCGGTGCGCGTGGAGCCGGTGAAGCCGATGCAATCCACATCCATGTGCATGGCCAGCGCCGCGCCGGCCTCGTTGCCGTAGCCCGGCAAAACGTTGAACACGCCTGGAGGAATCCCCGCCTCCACCGCCAGCTCCGCCATGCGCAGGGCCGTCAAAGGCGACTTCTCGGAAGGCTTGAGCACCACGCTATTGCCGGCAGCCAGTGCCGGCGCGACCTTCCATGCGGCCATGAGCAAGGGATAGTTCCACGGCACGATGGCCGCCACCACACCGACCGGCTCGCGCGTGATCAGGGCCAGCGAGTTGCCGGGGGTCGGGGCGATCTCACCATACACCTTGTCGATCGCTTCACCGTACCAGCGGATACAGTTCGCCGCCAGCGATACGTCGACCACCTGGCTGTACTTGATCGGCTTGCCCATATCGAGCGTTTCCAGCAGTGCCAGTTCGTCCTTGTTCTGCATCATCAGGTCGGCGAACCGGCACAGCGCGCGCTTGCGCTGCGCCGGCGCCTGGCCGGACCAGCGCGCACTGTCGAACGCCCGCCGGGCGACGGCAACCGCCTGGTCGACATCGTCGGCATCGCAGCGCGCTGTCTGCGACAGGTAGCGGCCATCGATGGGCGACAGGTTGTCGAACTTGCGTTCGCCGCGCGCCCAGGTGCGTTCGCCGTTGATGAAGGCACGTCCGTCAATCGTCAGCAGCTTCGCCCGTTCATGCCAGTTAATCGTCTCTTTCGCCATTGCTTACATCCATCCTCTCTGCTGCAAATCTTTATAGGTATCGTCAAGACAGCGCCGGATAAGGGCCACCATCTCGTCTATCTGTTCGCGTGTCATGACCAGCGGCGGCGCGATAATCATGCGGTCGCCGACGGCGCGCATAATCATACCGTTATTAAACATGTAACTGCGGCACACCATGCCAACTTCCAGCTCCGGATCGAAATATTCGTGGCCATGGACGGTGGGACCCTTGCGGCGCACCAGGTTCAGACCCGCGACAAAGCCGCAGCTGTTGGCATAGCCGACCAGCGGATGATCGGCCAGCGTGGCAAAGCGCTGGGCCAGATAGGGCCCCGTATCGTCCGCCACCCGCTGCACCAGCTTTTCATCCTCGACGATGCGGATGGTCTCGAGCGCCGCGGCGCAGGCGACCGGATGGCCGGAGTACGTGAAGCCGTGCGCAAACTCCCCGCCCTTCCCGATCAGGACGTCCGCTACGCGCTCGCCCACCAAGACGCCGCCCAGCGGGATGTAGCCTGACGTGACGCCCTTGGCGAAAGTGATCAGGTCCGGCCTGAAGCCGAAGTGTTCGCAGGCGAACATGCGTCCGGTGCGGCCGAAACCCGTAATGACTTCATCGGCGATCAGCAGGATGCCGTATTTGTCGCAGATGCGCTGGATCTCCGGCCAGTAAGTGGCGGGAGGGATCACAACGCCGCCCGCCCCCTGGATAGGCTCGCCGATGAACGCCGCCACCTTTTCGGCGCCGACGTCGAGGATCTTCTGCTCCAGCCACGAGGCAGCCTCGATGCCGAATTCGTCCTCCGTCATGCCGCGCCCCGATTCGAGGTAGTTCGGCTGGCGGATATGTACGATTCCCGGAATCGGCAAGCCGCCCTGGGCATGCATGCCCTCCATGCCGCCCAGCGAAGCGCCGGCCATGGTGCTGCCATGGTAAGCGTTGAAGCGGCTGATGATGGTGTGACGCTGCGGTTGCCCCATCAAGTCCCAATAGCGGCGCACCATGCGCACATTCGTGTCGTTCGCCTCCGATCCGGAGCCCGTGAAGAAAACGTGCCTGAAGCCGGGCGGAGCTATTTCCGCCAGCTTGGTCGCCAGCTTCACCGCCGGTACATTGGTGGTGTTGAAGAAGCTGTTATAGAACGGCAGCGTCTCCATCTGCTCGAAGACGGCCTTGGAGATGCTGTGCCGGCCGTAGCCGACGTTCACGCACCACAGGCCGGACATGCCGTCCAATATCTTCTTGCCTTCCGAATCCCACAGATAGATGCCTTCGCCGCGCACCATCACGCGCACGCCGCGCTCGCCCAATGCCTTGTGGTCGGTAAAGGGATGCATATAGTGCGCATGGTCGTGCGCCTGGATAGTCTTGGTATCGTCCATGAGCGCCCCTCACACGTGCAGCAGCAGGTGCTCGCGCTCCCACGGACTGATGACGGTCATGAACTCCTGGTGCTCCAGGTCCTTGATGGCGGCATACACGTCGATGAAGCGTTCGCCGAGCACAAAACGCAGCTTGTCTTCAGCGCGCAAAATGCCCAGCGCTTCCGGCAAGCCTTGCGGCAGTTCGTACTTCATGTCGTAGGCGCTGCCCATGGTCGGCGCGGTAGGCTCCAGCTGCTCGGTCATACCGAGGTAGCCGCAAGCGAGCGTAACCGCCAGCGCAAGGTAGGGGTTGGCGTCGGCGCCAATGATGCGGTTTTCCACGCGCCGGTCCTGCACGCCAGCATCGGGAACGCGGAAGCCGACGGTGCGATTATCCATGCCCCACTGGATATTGATCGGCGCGGCGGTATGGCGCACCAGGCGGCGGTAGGAGTTCACATACGGCGCCACGATCGCCAACGCACTCGGCATGTAGCGCTGAAGTCCGCCGATATACGACTTGAACAGCTGCGACGGCGAGCCATCCTGGTTGCTGAAAATATTCCAGCCGCTGCGCGCATCGACCACGCTCTGGTGAATATGCATCGCCGATCCCGGTTCGCCCGCCATCGGCTTGGCCATGAAGGTGGCATACATATGGTGCTTCAGCGCCGCTTCGCGCAAGGTGCGCTTGAAGAAGAACACCTTGTCGGCCAGTCCGAGCGGCTCGCCGTGCAGGAAGTTGATCTCCATCTGTCCTGCGCCGATTTCGTGGATCAGGGTATCGACATCGAGTCCCATCAGGTCGCAATAGTCGTAGATATCCTCGAACAGCGGATCGAATTCATTCACGGCGTCGATGCTGTACACCTGGCGGCTCGTTTCAGCGCGGCCGCTGCGGCCGATGGGCGCCTTCAGCGGCAGGTCAGGATCGGAATTCTTGTCGGTCAGGTAGAACTCCAGTTCCGGCGCCACGACGGGCTTCCAGCCCTTGTCGTCAAACAGTTTCAGTACGCGGCGCAGCACGGAGCGCGGCGCGAAATCGACCAGGCGTCCGTCGCTGAAATAGCAATCGTGGATCACTTGCGCAGTCGGGTCGGCGGCCCACGGCACCATGGTGATCGTGGTGGGGTCGGCCTTCAGGACCATATCGCGGTCGGTGCTGGAAATGGCGCGGTCATAGGCATCATCCTCGGTCGGATAATTGCCGGTGACGGTCATGCCGAGCACCGCCTCAGGAATGCGCATGCCGCGCTCCTGGGTAAATTTACCGCGCGGGAGTATCTTCCCGCGTGCGACGCCGGTCAAATCGGGGACCAGGCATTCGATTTCGGTGACTCGTTTTTCATTGAGCCACTCGTCCATATCGGTATAGCTGAAATTTTCGCGGATTGCCATAGCTTCCTCTCAGGTAGTTTAGAAAACAGCACTACTGAAGGAAAGCTACCTAAGGGATACGGTCCCTATGCACGCGGCATGCGAGGCCGAATGCGCTGAACATACGCATGGAGTCGTGATTCTCCTCGACACGCCATTCGGGATGCCATTGCACCGCCAACGCAAATGCGGAAGACCCCGTCACCGAGTAGGCTTCGACCAGGCCGTCATCAGAACGCCCCTCCACTTGCAGGCCGGGCGCCAGCCGGTCTATTCCCTGGCCATGTAGCGAGTTAACTTGTAATTCGCTAGCACCATCGAGGATATGGGCCAGCAAACCGCCGGCTTCCAGCTTGATGCGGTGTGCGGCCGCATATTGCTGTTCCAGCGCCTGGGTCTTGTCTTCGCGGTGGTCGAAATAGCCTGGCACCGCATGCACGGCCTGGTGCAGCGTGCCGCCCAGTGCCACGTTCACTTCCTGGAAGCCGCGGCAGATCGCCAGTATCGGAATGCCGCGCTGCAGGGCGGCGCGTATCAAGGGTAAAGTCGTCGCATCACGCGCCGGATCCAGCGGCAGCGAGGAATCAAGCGTGTCCTGCCCATACAGGCACGCCTGCACATTGGAGGCGGCGCCGGTCAGCATCAGGCCATTGGCCATGCCAAGCAGGCTTTCAATATCCGTGTTGTCGCCCAGCGGGGGGACTAACAACGGCTGGCAGCGCGCTCCCACAGCCACCGCATCAACGTATTTGTTTTGTGCGGCGTAGCTGGGATGGGAGCCATTTTTATGACTGCAAGCGGGGACCAGTACGATGGGGCGGCGCATTTTAGTTCTTCGGTAACTATCAGTGTGCAGCTTGATCTTATTCCCAATTTGCGAACGTGGCAACCGTCGCGCGTGATAGCCGGTATACTGGGTTCTTTAGTTTGGAGGTGAATCATGCTGACCCTGAAAGATCCCAGCCTTCTGCGCCAACAGTGTTTTGTAGCTGGCCGATGGTGCGATGCGGAGGGTGGCGAAACGATCACTGTCAGCAATCCAGCTACCGGCGAAACGCTCGGCACCGTGCCAAAAATGGGCGCCGCCGAAACTCGGCGCGCCATTGAAGCGGCCAATGCCGCATGGCCTGAATGGCGCAAAACACCCGCCAAGACCCGCGCCGCCATTCTGCGCAAATGGAATGACCTGATACTTGCCAATGCCGACGACCTGGCCGCGCTGATGACGGCGGAACAAGGCAAACCGCTGGCCGAATCCAAAGGCGAAATCGCCTACGCCGCGTCCTTCATCGAATGGTTTGGCGAAGAAGCGAAACGTATCGCCGGCGAAACGCTGGCATCTCCCTGGCCCGACAAGCGCGTGGTCGTCACGCGCGAACCGATCGGTGTCTGCGCCGCCATCACGCCGTGGAACTTCCCTGCCGCGATGATCACGCGCAAAGCCGGTCCGGCGCTGGCCGCAGGCTGCCCGATGGTGGTCAAACCGGCGGAACTCACGCCCTTCTCGGCACTGGCCCTGGCAGTGCTGGCTGAACGCGCCGGCGTGCCCGCCGGCGTGTTCAGCGTGATCACCGGCGCATCGCGCGAGATCGGCGGCGAGATGACATCCAATCCGATCGTGCGCAAACTGAGTTTCACCGGCTCCACCGCCGTCGGCCGCTTGCTGATGGAACAGTGCGCGCCGACGATCAAAAAATTGTCGCTGGAACTCGGAGGCAATGCGCCATTCATCGTGTTCGACGACGCGGACCTGGACGCGGCAGTGGAAGGCGCAATCGCCTCCAAATACCGCAATGCCGGCCAGACCTGCGTGTGCGCGAACCGCATCTATGTCCAGGATGGCGTGTACGACGCCTTCGCTTCAAAGCTGGTGGAAGCCGTGCGCAGACTCAAGGTCGGCAATGGCGCCGACGACGGTGTGACGCAAGGCCCGCTGATCGAGGAGAAGGCCGTCGCCAAAGTGGAAGAGCATATTGCCGATGCTGTCGGTAAGGGCGCTCGCCTGCTACTGGGCGGCAAACGCCATGATCTGGGGCATAGCTTCTTCCAGCCCACCGTGCTGGCCGATGTCGATGCCGGCATGCTGGTGGCGCGCGAAGAGACCTTCGGCCCACTGGCACCGCTATTCCGCTTCAAGACCGACGATGAAGTGCTGGCGCTGGCCAACGATACCGAGTTTGGCTTGGCCGCCTATTTCTTCTCGCGCGATATCGGCCGCATCTGGCGCGTCGCGGAAGGGTTGGAAAGCGGCATGGTGGGCGTCAACACCGGCCTGATTTCAACCGAGATTGCACCGTTCGGAGGAGTCAAGCAATCGGGCCTTGGCCGCGAAGGATCAACTCACGGAATGGACGACTACCTGGTCATCAAATACATCTGCATGGGCGGGATTTAGATCGATGCAGGAACCCAAGGGCTCCTGCAATTTTCTCCATAAGTTTTCGCCAGGCCTCAGACCGATTCCACCAGCAGCATCTCGTTCAACAACTTCTTCAATTCGGGCACGCAGGAGCCGCAATTGCCGCCCGCATTCACGCAGGCGGTGACTTGCGCCGGCGTGGTGAGATTCTGTTCGCGGATCGCTTTGCAGATCGTATTGCGGCCGACTCCGAAGCAGGAACAAACGGTGGGTCCAGCATCTGCGCCGGCGGCGAGCGGACGGCCAGCCAGCAACGCGGCGCGATCAGCAATGTCGAGCTGCGGCTTGTCAAACAGGCTTGCCAGCCATTGACGCGCCGGCAGGTCGGGACGAGCCGAGATGAAAATGCATTGCGCGATGCGGTCGTCGATAACGTGCACGGCGCGGAATACACCGGAGCTGCTGTCAGCATATTCCAGCCAATCGGCCTCATCATCCTGGATGCCAAGCAGGCGGCGCGCCCATGTTCCAAAATCGTCGATCGTATTACGGCCTGCCAGCTCGTAGCGCATGAAATCCTTCCCTTGCACCTTGGTCCAATAGGCCAGTTCATCCAACTGCGGCACATCGCGGCTCAGGATGAAACCATGCCATTTGATCGGGAAGCGGTCGACCATCACGGGGGTGTGCTTGAATTCTGGCTCGCCCGATACCGGATCGACAACCGGGTTCACTACGGCGCCGATGCGGGCGTCGGAGGCCGTCTGGTTATTCCAGTGAATCGGTACAAAGACACTGCCTCGTGCAATGCCGCCGCCATGCTGAACGCGTGCAATCATACTGCCCCAGTGGCTGCTGACGCGAGCCAGCTCGCCTTCCTTCACGCCGCACAGCAAGGCATCCTGCGGGTGCATATCGATGAAGGATTCCGGGATATGGCCAGCGAGCTTGGGAGCGCGGCCTGTGCGCGTCATGGTGTGCCAGTGGTCGCGCACACGGCCGGTGTTAAGGGTGATCGGATATTCCCCATCCGGCAGATTGACCGGGGCGCGCGGCACGGTCGCGACGAAACGCGCACGGCCATCGGCGTGCGAGTAGCATCCATCGGCAAAGGGGTGCCCCGTTAAGGGCCATTGCGTAGGCTGCAAAGCGTCGTAGGCGGATTCGCCGAGCATGCCCAGGGCGCCGATATCAAATGCGCGCGGCAGCTCGCCGGGGTTGTTGCGCCAGGCGCTTAAGCGCGCGTGTTCGGTGAAAATTTCGGCTGCGCTGGCATAACAGAAACCATCGTACCCCATGCGTAGTGCGAATTGCGACAGAATCAGCCAGTCCGCCCTCGCCTCTCCCGGCGCAGGCAGAAAGGCGCGCTGGCGCGAGATGCGGCGCTCGGAATTGGTGACGGTTCCATCCTTTTCGCCCCATGCCAACGCGGGCAAAAGGACGTCGGCGTAGGCGTTGGTGTCGGTGTCGCGCACCACGTCAGAAACGACAACCAGGTCGCAGCGTTCCAGCGCGCGGCGTACCTGGTCTGCATTGGGCAGGCTGACGACCGGATTGGTGGCAATCACCCATACCGCCTTCACACGGCCGTCTTCAATGGCCTCGAACAAATCGACCGCCTTCAGGCCTGGGCGAGATGCCATGCGCGGCGATTCCCAGAATGTTTGCACGGCGTCGCGGTGTGCCGCCTTATCGATGTTCAGATGCGCGGCAAGCATGTTTGCCAAGCCGCCCACTTCGCGTCCTCCCATCGCATTGGGTTGGCCGGTGATGGAGAACGGGCCCATGCCCTGCTTGCCGATGCGCCCGCCGATCAGGTGGCAGTTAATGATGCTGTTCACCTTATCGGTGCCGGCGCTAGACTGGTTGACGCCCATCGAAAAGGCGGTGATGACCTTCGCATTGGCGGCGAAGGCTTCGTAGAATTCGATCAGCTCTTGCAGGTTGAGGCGGCAGACGCGCGCTACCTCTTCCGGTCCAAGCGTGGCGGCGGCCAGCGCTTCTTCCAGGCCGCTGGTATGGGCTGCGACGAAGGCCGGGTCGACAGCACCAATGCGGGAGAGATAGCAGAGCAGACCATTGAACAGCCACACGTCGGTGCCGGGCTTGATCGGCAGATGCAGGTCCGCCAGTTCGCAGGTGGCGGTACGGCGCGGATCGATCACCACGATCTTCATTCCTGGCCGCGCTTCCTTGGCGCGCGCCAGGCGCTGGAACAGGATCGGATGGCACCAGGAAAGGTTGGAGCCAACCAGCACCACCATGTCGGCATGGTCGATATCGTCATAATTTACCGGTACCACGTCTTCGCCGAAGGCCCGTTGATGTCCCGCCACGGCGGAAGACATGCACAGGCGCGAGTTGGTGTCGATGTTGGCGCTGCCGATATAGCCTTTCATCAGCTTATTGGCAACGTAATAGTCTTCGGTCAGGAGCTGGCCCGAGACGTAGAAGGCCACCGCGTCCGGGCCGTGTTCGTCGATGATGGATCGCCATCTTCCGGCCACATGGTCCAACGCCTCGCCCCATGCCACGCGCCGCAGCGATCCGTCTTCACGGTCGCGCATCATTGGATGCAGCAAACGCCCTTCCAGCCCGATTGTTTCACCCAGCGCGGAACCTTTCACGCACAAACGCCCCTGGTTGGCTGGATGCGCCGTATCCCCGGCAATATCGAACCCGCCATCCAGGCGCGGCGTCGCGGTCACACCGCAGCCCACACCGCAATATGCGCACGTCGTCTTAATCATGATTCACGCAGCCTGCGCACATAGCGCCTGCCCAAACAAAAGTTGGTTGCGCATCGACGAAATGTCGGTGCGGTTCTGGATCAGGCCGAAGTACCACGGGCCATCCTGCACGTCCCCGTATAGAACGGCGCCGGTGATGCGACCGCCGTCCAGCACCAGGCGTTTATAGACGCCCCGGCGCGGATCGCGCAGGATCAGGTCTTCGCTGCCTTCGCCGCCGACAAAATCGCCCACCGAATACAATTCCACGCCGGTGACTTTCAGGCGGGTAGGCGCCACCTGTTGCACATAGCGGCGATGGCCGGCACCTGCCAGGTGAGCCGCGCATACCCGCGCCTGCTCCCAGATTGGCGCAACCAGGCCGAAAGTGGTTCGGCGATGCTGCACGCATTCGCCAACAGCATAGATACGCGGGTCAAAGCTTTGCAGAGTATCGTCGACCACGATGGCGCGCTCGCAGTGCAGGCCGCAGCGCTTGGCCAGTTCGATATTCGGGCGAACGCCGGCGGTCATGACCACCAGGTCGGCGGGAATTTCGCTGCCATCGGCGAAGCGCACCGCGGTCACGCGATCGGATCCTACGATCTCGCTGGTCTGCGCTTCCATGCGGAAGACCAGGCCCTTCGCTTCCAGCGCTTTCTGCAGCAACTGCCCCGCAGGCTTGTCCAGCTGCTGGTTCATCAGGCTGTCGGTGACGTGCACCACCGTGACCTGCATGCCCTGGCGCTGCAGGCCGTTAGCCGCTTCGAGGCCGAGCAGGCCACCGCCGATGACAACCGCGTGGCGATGGCTGCGCGCAGCCTCCAGCATGGATTCCACGTCCTGGATGTCGCGGAATGCCAGCACGCCCGGCAGCGCGTGGCCCGGCACAGGAATGATGAAAGGACGCGAACCGGTTGCCAGCAGCAGGCGGTCGTAGCGCACCTCCAGGCCGGATCGGGAGCGCACCAGGCGGCGCTTGCGGTCGATATGGTCGACCGGGTCGCACGCATACAGGGTAATGCGGTTCTGCGCATACCACTCGCGGGTATTCAGCATGATGTCGTCTACCGTCTTTTCGCCTGCCAGCACCGGCGACAACAGGATGCGGTTGTAGTTGCCATGCGGCTCGGCGCCAAAGACGGTGATGTCGTACATATTCGGCGCGAGCTTGAGCAGCTCCTCGACCGTGCGCATGCCGGCCATGCCGTTGCCGACGACGACCAGCGAGGGCTTCATGCGCCGACCCAGACCTTTCCACCTTCGATACGCGCGGGCCAGGTCGGCACGGAATGCTCGGGAGCTTCCAGGCATTCGCCGGTCTGCAGGTCGAAGTGGTGTTTGTAGATCGGGGAAGCGACGACGATGCGCTCGCCCAGGTTGCCGACCAGACCGCGCGAGAGCACGGACGCTTCGGAGTTGGGGTCGTAGTTGCCGATGGCGAAGACGCGGCTTTCACTGCCATCGTTCATGCGAAAGACGGCAACCTGCTGGCCTTGCAGCAGCGCGCAGACGCCGGTGTTCGGGACGATTTCGTCAACGCCGCAGACGGCCGTCCAGGCGGAGGCTTGGATATCACGGTGCATGGTCTATCTCCTCAGGCGATGGCTTTAATGGGAATCAGCTTGCGTTCTTCGACCGTCGCGGGGCGGATCTGGCCGCGTTCCTCCATGAAGACCACATTGCTGTCAGCTTCGGAGCTGTTGACGAAGTGGCGGAAGCGCGCGCGCGTTTCCGGGTCGTTCACGGCTTCCTTCCATTCGCAGGCGTAGGTATCGACTACGCGCTGCATGTCTTCTTCCATCTCGGCGTTGATGCCCAGCTTGTCGTTGATGACTACCGCTTTCAAGTAATCCAGGCCACCTTCCAGGTTTTCACGCCAGGTGCTGGTGCGTTGCAAGCGGTCGGCGGTGCGGCTGTAGAACATCAGGAAGCGGTCGATGTAGTCAACCAGGGTCGCCTTGTCCAGGCCGGAAGCCAGCAGCTCAGCGTGACGCGGCTTCATGCCGCCGTTGCCGCATACGTAGAGGTTCCAGCCCTTGTCGGTCGCGATGATGCCGACATCCTTGCCCTGCGCTTCGGCACACTCGCGGGTGCAGCCAGATACGCCGAACTTGATTTTGTGCGGCGTACGCAGCCCCTTGTAGCGGTTTTCCAGCTCGATGGCGAGGCCCACGGAGTCGTCGACGCCGTAGCGGCACCAGGTGGACCCGACGCAGGACTTCACGGTGCGCAGCGATTTTCCGTACGCGTGGCCGGTTTCGAAGCCAGCCGCGATCAGCTCTTCCCAGATCAGCGGCAGCTGCTCGACACGGGCACCGAACAGGTCGACCCGCTGGCCGCCCGTGATCTTGGTGTACAGGCCGTATTTTTTTGCGACCTGGCCAACCGCGATCAAGCCTTCCGGCGTCACTTCGCCGCCCGGCATGCGTGGCACTACCGAGTAGGTGCCGTCTTTCTGGATATTGCCAAGGAAGTAGTCGTTCGAGTCCTGCAGGCTGGCGTGCTCCTTCTTCAGCACAAAGTCGTTCCAGCAAGTGGCGAAGATGCTGGCCGCCAGCGGTTTGCAGATATCGCAGCCCATACCCTTGCCGTGACGCCCCAGCAAGTCCTCGAAGGATTTGATCTCGCCTACCCGGATCAGGTGGAACAACTCCTGGCGCGAATGCGGGAAGTGCTCGCAGACGTGATTGTTCACGTCCATGCCCAGTTTTTTCATTTCCGCCTTCATGATCTGGGTCACCAGCGGCACGCAGCCGCCGCAGGAGGTGCCTGCCCCGCAGCACTTCTTGAGGGCACCGATACTGCTAGCACCGCCGGCGACAGCGTCGCAGATAGCGCCTTTCGACACGTCGTTGCAAGAGCAGATCTGCGCCCCGGCAGGCAGGGCATCCACACCCAGTCCTGGTTTGGCTGCGCCGCCGGATTGCGGCAGGATCAGGAATTCCGGCGCCTCCGGCAATTCGATCTTGTTCAGCATCATTTGCAGCAAGGTGCCGTATTCGCCGGCATCGCCTACCATCACGCCGCCCAGCAGATACTTGCCGCAATCGGACACCACGATCTTCTTGTACACCTGCTTGCGCTCGTCGGTGAATTGGTAGCTGCGCGCGCCCTCTTCCTTGGCATGCGGATCGCCGATGCTGGCCACGTCCACACCCATCAGCTTCAGTTTGGTGCTCATATCCGCACCACCGAATTCCGCGGCTGTGTCGCCGCTGATGTGGCGCGCCGTCACGCGGGCCATGTCGTAGCCCGGCGCCACCAGGCCGAATACCTGGCCGTTCCACAGTGCACATTCGCCTATCGCGTAAATGTCCGGATCGCTGGTCTGGCAATGGTTGTTGATGGCGATGCCGCCGCGCGCACCGACTTCGAGGCCGCACTCACGCGCCAGGGCGTCGCGCGGGCGGATGCCGGCGGAGAACACGATCATGTCGGTATCCAACGAGGTGGCGTCGGAAAACTGCATGCGGTGGGTACCGGTTTCGCCCGCCACGATGGCCGTGGTGTTCTTCCCGGTATGGACGGTCACGCCCAGCTCTTCGATCTTCTTGCGCAGCATGCGGCCGCCGCCCTCATCGACCTGCACGGCCATCAGGCGCGGCGCGAATTCAACGACGTGGGTCTCCAGACCAAGGTCTTTCAGCGCCTTGGCGCATTCCAGTCCGAGCAAGCCGCCGCCGATGACAACGCCGCTCCTGGAACGGGCGCCGCATTCCTGCATCGCTTCCAGGTCTTCGATGGTGCGGTAGACAAAGCAGTCCTTGCGGTCCTTTCCTTCAATCTGCGGCACGAAGGGAAAAGAGCCGGTAGCGATCACCAGTTTGTCGTAAGCCAGCACTTCGCCGCTGTTGGTGGTGACGGTATGCGCGGCGCGGTCGATGGCCACGGCACGTCCGTTTAGCTTGAGCACCATGTCGTCGCGCTCGAAGAAGCCCGGCGCCACCAGCGACAGTTCATCGGCGCTCTTGCCGCTGAAGAATTCAGACAGGTGCACCCGGTCGTACGCGGGGCGCGGCTCCTCGCACAGGACGGTGACCTGGGCGCTGCCAACAGGCAGGGACTTCAGGAACTGGTGGCCCACCATGCCATGGCCGATGACGACGATTTTCATGCTGCCGCTCCTGCAATGGCGTTTTCTTTGACTGTGGACTCGCTGAAGCGCGCAGCCAGCGCACACAGGGCGGAAATGGCGACCAGCACACCGAGTATCCATAAGGTTTGCTGGGTATTGCCGACGCCTTTCAGCAGGAAGCCCGCCGCCACCGCGCCCACATTGCCTCCGGCGCCGATAATTCCAGCAACCCCGCCCAGCGCGCGCTTGTCGATGAAAGGCACGAGCGCATAGGTGGCGCCGCAGGCCATATGGGTGAACAGGCCGAATACCAGCATCGAGATGACAGCCAGGCTCACGCTGTCGGCCCTGGAAAAGAACAACAGCCCGATGCCTTCACCCAGCATCACGACGAAGAGCAGGGTGACGCGGCTATTCAGGCTGCCGCGGTAAGCAGCCTTGTCGGACAACCAGCCTCCTAGCGCACGGGCGAACAGCGCCAGCAGGCCGAAGCTGCCCGCCGCCAGGCCGGCCTGTGCCAGCGACAGCTTGTAGGTGTCAACGTAATAAGTGGCGGCGATGTTGTGGATGAAGATCTCCGCGCCGAAGCAGGCCCCGTAGGTCACAAACAGCATCCAGACGCGATAGTTTTTCGCCGCCAGTTTGAAGCTCTCCCAGCCGCCTTTCCTGCCCCCTTCCAGCGCGATGCCGGCGGCGCGCAAGTCGGCGTAGTTGCCGTCCGGGCAGTCCTGGGTGAAGCGGTAGTAGACAAAGGCCATGACCAGCATCAGCACGCCCGGCACCACCAGGGCGGCGCGCCAGCCCATGGTCTCGCCGACGCCCAGCATGATCATGGCGGCCATGATCATCGGCATGGTGGACTGCACCACGCCGCCGCCCGCATTGCCCCAACCGGCAGCCGCCGCATTGGCGGTACCCACCACGTTTGGCGCGAACATGACGGAGGTGTGGTACTGGGTGATCACGAAACTGGCACCGACCGCGCCAATCAGAAGGCGGAAAAACAGGAAGCTCTCATAGGTTTGCGCTGCGGCGACGCCCAGCACCGGAATGGCGCCCAGGAGGAGCAGGCCAGTGTAAGCCTTGCGCGGGCCGATGCGGTCACACAGCGGGCCGATGACCAGGCGCACGATGATCGTGATCGCCACGGCGGCGATATTGATATTGGCCACTTGCGCCGCGGTCAGGCCGAATTCGCCTTTGATCACGGGCATCAGAGGCGCACAGGCGAACCATGCGAAGAAACAGATGAAGAAGGCCATCCAGGTAAGGTGGAAGGCGCGCATCTGCGGCGTGGAGAACGAAAACAGTTTGATGCTGGTCGCTTTACTGGCCATGATGTAGTCCCTGAAAACAAAAAGGCGTCCGCGCAGCCGCCGCCATCGATGGCAGTGCTGTGCGGACGCCGTTGTCCGGTTAGCCGGTCCTCCGTTAGACCGGCGCTTTAACGATGCTTTGCAAGACCCGTGCCAGCCATCCCAAGGGGGAAGAGCCCCTTGCGCGCGCCCTGGCGCCGCGAATTTCGCCATTTGACGGTGCGTTGCGCCCAAAATTGGTGCACCGCAATAGCGCACGCGCTACATCCTGATGTCGAACGACGCCGCATAGCGTTCAGGATCGCGGCCATCCCAGGTGGCGCCGTCCATGAACACGGAACTGCGCAGGGCGCTGTCGGGAATCTCCGTCCCGGTCATCTCCGCCGCCTCCTTGTACAGGGCGACCTGCTGCACCTTGAGCGCGGTGCCCAGGTAGTCCGGCGCGGCCTGCAGCAGGCCCCAGCGCCGCTGCTGCGTCATGAACCACATGCCGTCCGATAGATAGGGGAAGTTGGCCGCGCCCTCCAGGTGGAAGCGCATGCTGTGCGCATCCACCCAGCTGTGCCCCATGCCGTCTTCATAGTGGCCGAGAATGCGCTGCCAGATCACGTCCTTGCCCGTGTTGACGTATTGGACGGCGGAGATGATCTCGGCCATCGCCATGCGGTTGGCGTCGCTGGCGTCGATCCAGCGCCCCGCTTCCAGCACAGCGGCGATCAGCGCTCGGGCAGTGCTGGGATGGCTCCGGGTGAAATCGGCGGTGGCGGCCAGCACCTTTTCCGGATGGTCGGGCCAGATCTGCTGGCTGGTGGCGATGGTGACGCCGACGCCGTCCATCAGCGCGCGATGATTCCACGGCTCGCCGACGCAAAAGCCATCGATATGGCCGCCCGCCAGGCTGGCCGCCATCTGCGAAGGCGGCACGGTGATCACGCGCGCTTCGCGCAAGGGATGCACGCCATGCGCGGCCAGCCAGTAATACAGCCACATGGCGTGCGTTCCGGTCGGGAAGGTATGCGCCCAGCGCAGCTCGCGCCGGTGCGACAGCGCGGCAACGGCGGGGCCATCGCACGCGCCCTCGTCCGCCAAACGGCGCGCGAGGGTGATGGCCTGTCCATTGCGGTTCAGGTTCATCAGAACAGCCATATCGCGCCGGGCCGACCCCACCCCAAGATGGGTTGCATAAACAAGCCCGTACAGTGCATGGGCAGCATCGAGTTCGCCGGTCAGCAGCTTGTCTCGCACACCGGCCCAGGAAGTCTCCTTGCTCAAGACGATGCGGATGCCATGCTTGCGGTCCAGCCCCAGGACGGACGCCATTACCAGCGAGGCGCAGTCCGTGAGCGGATTGAAGCCCACTCTAACGATGTCTTTTTCAATCTGCATTCTTCACTCCTGCCCGGCTCGCACCACGACGGTGCGTCAGCCGAGCAAATCCTCCGCGTCCAGGATACGCTGGGCCAGCTCCCCCAGCTTCAGGTTCTTGTTCATGGCCATGCTACGCAATTTTTGGAATGCCTGCTCCTCGGTCAGTCCCTGGCGCGCCATGAAAATGCCCTTGGCGCGGTCGATCAGCTTGCGCTCGGCCAGCTTGAGGCGGGCGACTTCCAGTTCGTCCAGAAGCTTCTGTTCGCGCCTGAAGCGCGCCATGGCGACATTCAGCACGGGCTTGATGCGCTCCGGCTGCAAACCGGCCACCACATAGGCGGAAACCCCGGCCGCCATTGCGGCTTCCATGGAATCGGCCTTGTCGTCTTCTGTGAACATGACGATGGGGCGGCGTTCGTCGCGGGTGGCGATGACGATATGTTCGAGCACGTCACGCGCATCCGATTCGGCATCGACAATGATCATGTCGGGTTGCAGGCGAAGGATATGTTCCGCCAGGTGGAAGTCGGCCGCCAGCGAAGCCACCAGATCGTACCCGGCCTCCGCCAAACCGCTGCACAAGGCATGGGCACGCGCCTCACTTTCATGCGGCGGATGGATCAAAACGATGCGTAGATTGCGGCTCATGCCTCCCCTGCAGCAAGAACCGCGCCAGCTTCAGTCCACGGCAACCTGCATGAGGCTGTGCTGGTCCCAGAACAATAGATCATCCGGCAGCCAGGAATGGCGATACAGGTGCTGTGGGCGCGTGGCGTGGGCATGCAGTTCCTGCAGCAGCTCCTTGCTTTCGGCATCGCTTGCCCCCACCACGCGCGTGGCTGCCGGGTCAGGCACCACGAGGGCACGGCGGCCCGTTTCCGGGTACAGGCGCACCAGCGGCAGCGCTCCGGCGGCGCCTTCCTGCAACACCCGCGCGCTATGGACGAGGCGCCGCAAGCCAAGAGTCAGCGTGTCGTACGCCATCTGCAGGTTGGAGAACAAGGCGGCTTCACCGTGCGGCGCCAGCGATTGCGCGGCCAGGCGATGGCCGGCATCGCGCTGCAAGCGCGGCGTGACCTGCTGGCCGCGGAAGACCAGCAAATGGTGATCGAGCAAGGCCGATTGCAGGCGGTCGGTATTGTTGTCGTCCCGGTCGTGCGCCAAGCTGAAGCCGATGACTTCCGCGCCGAGGGGCGCGTCGAGAATGCGGATGTCGAAATGCGGCCAGTTCATCCGAGCAGTCTAGGCGCCGCCACCCGCGTTGGAAACGAATTGTTTTTGATATTAATATGCGCTTTTCGCACAGCATAGGATCGGCATGTACAACATCCCAAAGCTCCATCTCGCCCTGGCAGTCTTCGTCCTTGCCGCCCTGGCATGGTCCGGTATCGCGCCGTATGACCGCACCACCTGGTGGATGGAAGTCGCTCCGGTGCTGATTGCCCTACCACTGATGGCGGCGACCTATCGCAGCTTTCGCCTGACGGACCTGCTGTATGTGCTGATCGCCATGCATTGCGTAATCCTGATGGTAGGCGGCGCGTATACCTATGCGCGCGTTCCACTTGGTTTCGACCTGCAGCACTGGTTCGGTCTATCGCGCAACCCTTACGACAAGATCGGCCATTTTGCACAAGGATTTGTGCCGGCCATGGTGGCGCGCGAAGTCCTGCTGCGCAAGGGCTACCTCCCGCGCGGCAAGATGCTGGCCTTCATTGTGATTTGCATTGTGCTGGCGATCAGCGCGAGCTATGAGCTGATCGAATGGGGCGCCGCTGTGGCGATGGGCCAGGGGGCCGATGAATTCCTGGGGACCCAGGGTGACCCGTGGGATACCCAGTCGGACATGTTCATGGCCTTGATCGGCAGTGTGTGTGCCCTGCTATCGCTGACCGGCCTGCATGACCGGCAGTTGCATGCGCGCGGATAACTAATACTCAAGTGAACAGGGGCCAGCCAACACTGCCCCCTGTGACAACCGTTCCGATGCTTACAAGTGGAATGGATCGGCCGCGCTATAGCGGCATTCCTTCGGCAGGACTGACTGGCGAATCTCGCCATGCAGGCAGCGCCAGGAAATATTTCCATCCTTGTCGGCGCTTGGCGACAGGTAGAAGGCCTTGCCCTGGAGGCCGCCGCGGCCCATCGTGATCTCAAGCTGGGCGGTATCCTGGTTCAAAACGATATTGGCAATCGCTTCCGGAAACTGGTTCGACACGTCGGCAGCCGCCAGGTCGGCAGGCAGCGCGTGGTTTTCCTTGATGTAGTCGCCGACATTTGCCGCAACGCGTTGCGAGTACAGATACGCCTCATTGGTACGTCCACGCCCCACATAGTCCGAATATGCAGGTATGGCGATAGCAGCTACGATACCAAGCCCCCCGAATCCCAGGACCAGACAGGCGGCCCAGATACTCCAGAGCCGCTGCACGCGGTTGAAGTGCTCAATGCTGTCCCAGCGCTTGTTTTGCCACGCCCATTCACGCCCCTTTACGCCGAGCACGATCGCCATGATGAACCCCAGGTAGGGGAACAACGCCAGCAGCCCAATCCAGGTCCGATTGCCGATTGCCCAAATCCAGCTAAAGAAAAATGCTCCCCACGACCAGCCGGCCACCTCGGGCGGAGCTGGATAGAACTTGCCCATTCCCGATGTGTTTTCGCCATCTTCCACCTCATACGCCGCCAATGGCGCTGCGTAAAAGTTACCGGTCTCATTTCCCATGATGTTCCTGCGCAGTTAAAAATAGATCGCCACAATAGCAACCAATTGCCGCAAAAACAATCAATTAGAGGAAACGCTTGGCTTCCAGCAAGGCGTCGACAATGGCCTGGCGAGCCGCAGCTCGTGCTTCGCTGTCGGGTAGGCGCAGGGCGTATGCCGGGTGGTAGGTGGCGACTATCCAGCGGCCATTCCGTTCGACCGGCTGGTCCATGTAATCTTTCAATGCGGCGCTGCTGTTTTGCAGGACGGATTTCAAGGCCGTCGCGCCAAGGGCTACGACTACGACGGGCGCCACGCTCTCCAGCTCGGCCTCGAGCCAGTAATGGCAAGCCGCGACCTCCTTCTGTGCAGGAGTCTTGTGCATGCGCCGCTTGCCGCGCAGCTCCCATTTGAAATGCTTGACGGCGTTGGTGACGTAGACTTCGCGCCGATCGATACCGGCAGCTTCCAAGGCGTCGTCAAGCAGCGCGCCAGCTGGGCCGACGAAGGGTTTTCCGGCCAGATCTTCCTGGTCGCCGGGCTGCTCGCCCACCAGCATCAGCTTCACATGGCGCGCGCCTTGCCCGCCTACCGGCTGGGTGGCATTGCGCCACAAATCGCAGCGGCGGCACTCGTCCAGCGTGGCTGGGTGTTGCGCGTCCGGCTTTTCTTTCATCCGACCATTGTACGAAGCACCGGGCCAGGTGGCGCACGATGTGCAGGATGACTCCCCGCGCCGCCGTGCTACATTGCGGGATTCTGCATTCCTGGAGCATTCATGTTCAGCCTGAAGACGAGCGGAGAACTCCGCACAGCATTCTCGATTCCTTCATGGGTGGAAGAATCGGACACCATGCTTTTGCACGCTGGCGACCTTCATCTCGATGGCGACCTTGCACTGGACTGGAATGCCGGCTGGGACGATGGCGCCATCATCTCCCTACCAGCCGTAACAGCGACGGCAGGCGGTAAAAGTATCCGCGGTTTATGCATTGACGGAAGCTTGCACATCAGCGGCGCGCTGATCAACGCCGATGGCGATTCCGCCCCGCTGCTGCTGGTCTCCGGCGCATTACACGCGCGGCAGGCCAGTTGCGGCGGCGCCTACATCAGGGTGGGCGGCGACCTTGTGGTGGAAGAGGTGGTATATGCCCACTACAACCACGGTGAACTGATCGTCCATGGCGAGATCATTGCCCAGGCCTTGGTCAATGACGACCATGCCGTTGACCAGCGTGGGAAGCAGGGCCGCAGCAAGCATCTCTACATCGACATGTCCCAATGCCGCGATGCCGATGACGACAAGCGCCTGCCCGCCCCGCTCAAGAAACTGCTGAAGAATACGCCCTTGTCCCTGGACGTAGTGCTGGAGGGCTTGCGGCAGGGGCGCAAGCTATCCACCTTGGAGACACCGCAGACAAAGGAAGAATGGCGCGACGTAGTGTGGCGCGATTTCACCCGCGTCGCCAAACTGCCGAAGGAACTACGCAACGAAGACATGTACCTGATGCTGCTCGCACCGGAGTGTCCCCTGCAACGCGCCGAAGTGCATGAACTGCTGGCTAAAATCCCGGCCAGGCAACTGACCGCGCCGGTGCGCCTGGCTGCATTCAAGCTGTCTCCAAAGAGCCTGCTGCAATTGCCGATGCAGTTCGACTTGCAGCGGGAATACGAGGACTGCTTCCTCGCGCTGGACAAGCCGCAGCTTTTGGCTGCGGAGATACCGTCGCAGTTCATGAGCCCGGCCATGAGCCGGCACTTGTCCGCGCGCGACGCCACCACCTGACCGGCGCGGCATCAAGCCAGCTAATTTTCCTTCACCAGATTTTTCCAGACGCCCGGGTCGGCCAGGTCGCCGCCCGGACCGGCTTGCGCAAAGCGCCATCTCCAGCGCTGCAGCCCGGCGAGAACCTGTTGCAAACCATCGGTCGACGCTACCGACAGTCCTTCCAGGTGCACATCAAGCATACGGCTGAAATGCGCATATTTTTCAAGCCCCAGCTGCGACCAGTAGAAGGGCACTTCCTCGGCCTGACGCACGAGCAGCGGAGTATGCTGACAGATTGACCGATCATCTACATCATTCGAAATATGGCGCCACCATTCTTCGCCATGCGCTGCCATCGAAAGCCATGACATATTCGAGGCTTGCAATGGCAAGCAGCCCGTCGTGGGCATCCATATGCCCAGACATCGGCACGCGCTCGCCCTGGTGCGTCACAGGTTCCAGCTCGTTGCCGTTCCAGGTGCAGAATTGGTAGTCGGAGGCCAACCAGAGCCGATCCTGGAACCGTAGCACATCGTTCCACATGATGCTTGAGCCACCCTGATAGATGCGCGTCCAGGTCGATTTCCGCCCCACCCACAGGCTGCCGCCCTCGCCCGAGATGTACACGTTGCCGTCGCCCGCGCAGGTAACGGTGGCCAGCTGTACGTGGCTTGGGAAGCCCATTTGCCTCCACGATACGCCATCGAACTGCCAGACATCGCCATGGCCGCCGACCGCATACATGTCCGACTCGGAAAATGCGTCGATGTCGCAGAAGCCCTGCTTGTTGGTGGACTCCACTTTGGGCAAACCGCTTTGCATCGCCTGCCATTGGCCGACGCCCGTACGCTTGTAGATGGAGCGGCCGGCGCCGACGGCGTAGGTAAAGCCATTGATGCACTTCAGCTTCTCGGGGTGCGGCCATTTGCCGGGGGCGATATGCTCCATCGGCCCGTTGCCGCCGCCAAGCGGCCAGGCATCGCCGTCCATGTTCTTTGCCGCCACCAGGCCGCCCGGGCGAGGAAAGGGCGCGCGCGACACGCCCACCACCGGCAACGCCATGCCCGTCAACAGCTGCTCGCCGACATGCTGGCGAACGCCGTCGACCACGCGCGACGTTTCATCCAGATAGATCGCAACCAGCCTGGTAGGCCATGTCTCGCGGTCGATGAATACGTTTGTGATTAATGCTGCAGGCAACATCCCTCCCGCCCTCATGCCGCGCGCCGCGCGATGTAACTGCCAATATCAAAACGCCTGGTGAGATGGCGGTAATGGAAGGTGAAGCCCGGCCAGATCACCAGGTTGCGGCCGCGTGAGTCGAGGTACCAGCTGTTGCAGCCGGTGTGCCATACCGTACGTTTGAGTTTGCGCTGCAACTCCTGGTTGTAGGCCGCCTGCACCTGCGGCCGCACCTCGAGCGAATGCAGGCCGCCGCGCAGCACGCGACGCACACCGTCCACCGCGTATCGCACGCCGGATTCGATCATATAGATCATGGAATTGTGGCCCAACAGGGTGTTCGGTCCGGTAATCATGAAAAAGTTGGGAAAGCCTGCCACAGTGGCGCCCTTGTAGGCGCCGGCCCCCTCCTCCAGCGCTTGCGCAAAGCTGCAGCCGCCGCGCCCGCGCAGCTCGATCGGGCCGTAGGCATGTTCGACATCGAAACCGGTGGCGTAAATGATCACATCAACAGGACGCTCCTCGCCGCTGCCGGTGACGATACCGTGTTCGCATATTTCGCGGATGCCGTCCTTCAGTACCGCCACATTCGGCTGCGCCAGCGCAGGGTAGTAGTCATTCGTCAGCAGCACGCGCTTGCATCCCAGGGTGTAGTTGGGCGTCAGCTTGTCCCTTAGCTGCGGGTCGGCGACCTGCCGCTTCAAATGGCGCAGCGCCTGCCATTCCATGAACTTCGCGAGCATCGGCAGGAAAATGAACATCACCACGCGCGATTCGAACTGCACATAGTGCTTGGCCCGGAACAGGAGCTGCAAGGGGCGTACGCGTTGCAGCAGCCATTGCTCGATACGCGTCACGGCACGGTCCGGACGCGGCAGCACCCAATGCGCGGTGCGCTGGTAATGATCCAATTGCCGTACCAGCGGCTGGATCTCGGGGACGAACTGCACGGCGCTGGCGCCGCTGCCAACCACCGCCACGCGCTTGCCGCGCAGGTCAATGCTGTGGTCCCATTGCGCGGAGTGGAAGCTCTGGCCACGGAATCGCTCGGCACCTGCAAATTGCGGCGTACTGGGGCGGCCCAGCAGGCCGATGGCGAAGATCACCGTGCGCGCCGTCATTTCCCCCTTGCTGGTGGAGATGCGCCAGCGGCCGGCGGCCTCGTCGAACTGCGCTGAGCGCAGCGCTGTTCCAAGCCGCAGGTGCGGCTCAAGGCCGTAGTCGCGCACCACGCCCAGCGTATATTCAAGCAGCTCGTCCTGGCGTGGGAACAGGCGGCTCCAGCGCGCGTTCTGCGCAAAGGAAAATGAGTACAGGTGGCTGGGGATGTCGCATGCGGCACCGGGATAGGTGTTGACGCGCCAGGTGCCGCCGAACACTTCATCCTTTTCCAGAATGACGAAATTGTCGATACCGGCTTCCTTCAGCTTGATTGCGCTGCATAGGCCGCCGAAGCCGCTGCCCACGATCACCACATCGTATTCCATCGCCGCCCCCTGAATGTTCTGGCAGACTATAATTTTGCATTAATAACAAGTCAATACGGAGGCGGGATGTTCTTCTTGTATGCATTGGGTGGCGCGGTGCTGGCCCTGGCGGCGGCAGACCGGCTACTGCCAGCGCCACTGGCGCGCGCGGCATTGGCACTGGAGCGCAAGCGTTCCGGCCTGGTGGCAAAGCAGGGATCATTACCGTATCTCGAAGGCGGCTGCGGCAGCGAAGTACTGCTGCTGGTGCATGGATTCGCCGGCGACAAGGACAACTTCACCCGCATCGCGCGGTTGCTGGTTCCACACTACCGGGTGATCATTCCTGACTTGCCCGGCTTTGGCGACGCGCGGCGCGATCCCAATGCAAAGCACGACATGGCGACCCAGGTCGAGAACCTGCGTACCTTCATGGCCGAACTGGGCGTGCAGCGCTTCCACATGGGTGGCAATTCGATGGGGGGATTCATTTCCGCGGAATATGCCTCACGCCATCCCGAACAGGTGAAGAGCCTGTGGCTGCTCGCTCCCGCAGGCACAGAGGAAACGCTTGATTCACCGGCCTTCCGGCAATACCTGGCCGGCAATGGCATGCCCCTCCTGGTGCCGGAGCCAGGCGCGTTCGATACGATGATGGCCGCCTGCATGGCAAAAGCGCCCTACTTCCCTTATAGCCTGAAACACGTGCTGGCGCGGCGCGCCGTGGCGGATTACACGCTGCACTGTGCGCTCATGAAAGAGCTGCATGCATCGCCGCACCTGCGCGGCCCGATCGATACGCCGGCCCTGATCGTGTGGGGTACGGAAGACCGCATCCTCAGTCCGAAAGGCGCGCCTGCGACCAAGGCGCTGTTGCCGAATGCGCGCTTGATCATGATGGAAGGTATCGGCCATTTGCCGATGCTGGAGTCGACGCGCCGAGCGGCGCGCGACTTTCTCGAGTTTCAACAGTCCATTGGTTCAGACGTATCCTGACCGGTACGGCGGTGCATATTTTGAATTGCACTGTTGCACGCTCCAAACTACGAGAAAGGGCCTTCCCTTCCGAGGCGGTTTGAGGCTTCGGCAATAGGCTGTGGAGCAGGCCATCTACTCATTCAAGCTTGAACGCGCACGGGCGCGCGTCCGGGCAACTTCTGACCAGCCTGCTTGATCGAGTTCCAGTTCTGGGAAAGCTCGAATTGCCGGAAAGATGATCTTTTCGCAGATCTCGCCCATTGCATCGCCAGTCGCGTGTTTTAGCTCCGCAGCTCGCTCTTGAGGCAAGTCAACGAGTGCCAGCTCCACGGCAGCATTCAACGCAGCCATTGCGTCGATGGCACCATCCCTCATGATTCGAGCGGTTTCAATTGTTTGCGTCTTCATTTCCAAAACAAGCTTCCATGATTAGTGTGAGCGGTAGCTCAAGTCTTTAGTACGCACGACAAGGCTATCCTCTTGTTCGCCGCTTGATGTTTTAGGCCGGGCGGCCGGTCAGTGCAAACGCGCGCGTCCGCTTGAGGAATTCGTTGAACTGCGTGGCATGCTCGGGGAAGCGCTCCTGGCCTTCGATGAAGATTGCCTCCGCCTCGTCAAGGTGCCCGAGCTTCATCAAGCATTCGCCTTTGCAGAAGAATGCCGACATCCCCTCGGGATTGATGTAAAGCGATTCATCCAGGTCGCGCAGCGCTTGCTGATGCAGGCCCAGTTCCATGAAAGCGAAGGCCCGCTGATCCAGCGCATCGGCGTAGGTGGGATAAAGCTCGATGGCCTTGCCATACTCGTTGATTGCCTCGATACGCCGGCCCTCGGCTGCATGTGTGCCGGCGCGCGTGTAATGCTCTTCGGCGCTGTGCATGATGGCGGCGGCATCCTGCCCCGTCAGCCGCACATAGCGTTCGAAATCCATGTATTTCAGGCCTTGCAGCTCGCGCGCCGTGGCGGCCTGATTACCGGCCAGCTCCCAGCCGTCCGCCAGCGAAGCAACGTCACGCTGCGCGTGTGCCATGCGTACGGCTGCCTGCACCAGCGAGTCAAGCGTCGGCTTCTTCGCGCTCGGCTCGTATGTCAGGTAGTGTGCCGTTGCGCCTTCGATTGCAAAGATCTTGAGGGCCGACCATGAGCCGCCATCGGCCATCGGCTGGACAAGCACGTCCCCCACCTTCACGAGAAGCTGCTCGCTGGGCTGGAAGTTTCGCACGGCCTTGGCCCGCGCTGCACCAAAGGAGGAGAAGAAGGAGGATAGCAATTTGAACATGCACGAAAGTGTACATGCAATTCCACCCCATGTGACCTGCCCATACGCGCGTTCCGGCGCGGCGCCAATCTGAATCGGCAAGCGCCAGAATTGAAAAAGCCCGCTTGCGCGGGCCTTGGGAAGCATTTACCGGTTGGCGTAATCCGCCAGTCGCGCGTCAATGCAAGGCTGCAATTCCGCCTGCGAGCTGACATTCATGCCCAGATCGTGCAGCAGGCCGTCCTTCAGGCCGTACACGAAACCGTGCACCGTCAGTTCCTGGCCGCGGTCCCAGGCGTCCTGCACGATGGTCGTCGAGCAGACGTTGGCCACCTGCTCCACCACGTTCAATTCGCACAGGCGCTCGCTCTGCTTGGCCACATCGGCCAGCGCGGAGCCCAGGTAGCGCTCGTGTTTCTGAGCGACGTCCTGCACATGGCGCAGCCAATTGTCCACCAGACCCACACGGCCGCCGGTCAGCGCGGTGTGCACGCCCTTGCAGCCGTAATGGCCGACGATGATCACGTGCTTCACCTTCAGCACTTCGGTGGCGAACTGCAGCACCGAGAGGGAATTCAGGTCCGAGTGCACCACCACATTGGCGATGTTACGGTGCACGAACACTTTGCCAGGCGGCAGGCCAAGCAGTTCGTTCGCCGGTACGCGCGAATCGGAGCAGCCGATCCACAGGTATTCCGGCCCCACCATCGACAGGTTGCGGAAGTAGTCCGGGTCGGCGGCAACTTTCGCCTCGGCCCATTTACGGTTGTTATCCAGCAGGTGCTTCAGTACATCATCGCTCATATCATTCACTCGAAGAAGTCTTTGACCTTGTCCATGAAGGACTTGGTCTGTGGGCTATGCTTCGCACCACCCTCGGTGGTGGAACGCTCGAATTCGCGCAGCAGATCCTTCTGCTTATCGGTCAGTTTGACCGGGGTCTCAACGGCGACATGGCAGAACAGGTCGCCCGGGTAACCGGAACGAACGCCCTTGATGCCCTTGCCCTTGAGGCGGAAGGTCTTGCCGGACTGCGTGCCTTCCGGCACGGTGAACGACACTTTACCATCCAGTGTCGGCACTTCGATTTCGCCGCCCAGCGCCGCCTTGGCGAAGCTGATCGGCATTTCGCAATGCAGGTCGTCGCCTTCGCGCTGGAACACCGGGTGCTGCTTGATGTGGATTTCCACATACAGATCGCCCGGCGGGCCGCCATTGGTGCCCGGCTCGCCGTTGCCGGTCGAGCGGATGCGCATGCCGTTGTCGATACCGACCGGGATCTTCACTTCCAGCGTCTTGTTGCGCTTGATGCGGCCCGCGCCGGAGCACGAGGTGCACGGCTCGGGAATGATCTTGCCGGTGCCGTGGCACTTGGGGCAGGTCTGCTGGATGCTGAAGAAGCCCTGCTGCATGCGAACCTGGCCGTGGCCGCCGCAAGTGCCGCAGGTGACCGGTGAGGTGCCCGGCTTGGCGCCCGAACCGTGGCAGGTGTCGCACTTGTCCCAGCTCGGCACGCGAATCGTGGTGTCGAAGCCGTGGGCGGCCTGCTCCAGGGTGATTTCCAGGTTGTAGCGCAGGTCGGCGCCGCGGTAAACCTGCGGGCCGGAAGAGCGGCCGCGACCGCCGCCGCCGAAAATGTCGCCGAAGATGTCGCCGAAGGCGTCGCCAAAGCCGCCGAAGCCGCCACCGCCGCCCGCCCCCATATTCGGGTCGACGCCGGCGTGACCATAACGGTCGTACGCTTCGCGCTTCTCCGGGTTGGTCAGCATCTCGTAGGCCTCTTTGACCTCCTTGAACTTTTCCTCAGCCTCTTTGTTATCCGGATTGCGGTCCGGATGATATTTCATCGCGAGTTTGCGATAGGCCTTCTTGATTTCGTCATCGGACGAGTTCTTAGCGACCCCGAGGATCTCGTAAAAATCACGCTTTGCCATGGTGTACCAATTTATGCGAAAAAGCCGAGCGAGCCCCTTTTGGATGCTCGGCTCGGCAGGTCAGTCGTTGACCGGGTGTGAAGCTTACTTGCTGTCTTTGACTTCCTTGAAGTCGGCGTCGACCACGTCGTCCTGGGCAGGCTTGGACTCGGCGTGGGCACCGGCGCCGGCGGCGCCTTCAGCACCGGCCGCGCCTTGCTGCGCCTGCATGTCAGCGTACATCTTTTCGCCCAGCTTCTGCGAAGCTTCGGACAGTGCTGCCACTTTGGCGTCGATCGCTGCCTTGTCGCCGTCCTTGATGGTGGCTTCCAGCGCGCTGATCGCAGCTTCGATCTTCTCTTTTTCGCCGCCTTCCAGCTTGTCGCCGTACTCGCCGAGGGATTTCTTGGTCGAGTGCACCAGCGCGTCGGCCTGGTTGCGGGATTCGGCCAGTTCCTTCAGCTTCTTGTCTTCTTCGGCGTTCAGCTCGGCGTCCTTCACCATCTTCTGGATTTCCTCTTCGGACAGGCCGGAGTTCGCCTTGATGGTGATCTTGTTTTCCTTGCCGGTGGCCTTGTCTTTCGCGCCCACGTGCAGGATGCCGTTGGCGTCGATGTCGAAGGTCACTTCGATCTGCGGGGTGCCGCGTGCTGCCGGCGGGATGCCTTCCAGGTTGAATTCGCCCAGGCCCTTGTTGCCCGCTGCGATTTCACGCTCGCCCTGGTATACCTTGATGGTCACGGCCGGCTGGTTGTCGTCGGCGGTGGAGAACACTTGCGAGAACTTGGTAGGAATCGTGGTGTTCTTGTGGATCATCTTGGTCATCACGCCGCCCAGGGTTTCGATACCCAGGGACAGCGGGGTCACGTCCAGCAGCAGCAGGTCTTTGCGGTCGCCCGACAGGACTGCGCCCTGGATCGCGGCGCCGACGGCCACGGCTTCGTCAGGGTTCACGTCCTTGCGTGGATCCTTGCCGAAGAACTCTTTCACTTTTTCCTGCACCTTAGGCATACGGGTCATGCCGCCGACCAGGATGATGTCGTCGATGTCGGACACTTTCACGCCAGCGTCCTTGATCGCGGTGCGGCAAGGCTCGATGGTGGCGGTGATCAGTTCCTCAACCAGGGACTCCAGCTTGGCGCGGGTCATCTTCAGGTTCAAGTGGACTGGCGCGCCGTTCGCCATGGCGATGTAAGGCTCGTTGATTTCGGTCTGCTGCGAGGAGGACAGTTCGATCTTCGCGCGCTCGGCCGAGGCCTTGATACGCTGCAGGGCGATTGGATCCTTCTTCAGATCCAGGCCGTTGATCTTCTTGAACTCTTCGATGATGTGGTCAATCACGCGCTGGTCGAAGTCTTCGCCGCCCAGGAAGGTGTCGCCGTTGGTCGACAGCACTTCGAACTGCTTCTCGCCGTCCACGTCGGCGATTTCGATGATCGACACGTCGAAGGTGCCGCCGCCCAGGTCATACACGGCGATCTTGCGGTCGCCCTTGTCGGTCTTGTCCAGGCCGAATGCCAGTGCGGCTGCGGTCGGTTCATTGATGATGCGCTTGACTTCCAGGCCGGCGATACGGCCGGCGTCCTTGGTTGCCTGGCGCTGCGAGTCGTTGAAGTAGGCTGGCACGGTGATGACCGCTTCGGTCACTTCTTCGCCCAGATAGTCTTCCGCGGTCTTCTTCATCTTGCGCAGCACTTCCGCCGAGATTTGCGGAGGCGCCAGCTTCTTGTCGCGCACACCAATCCAGGCGTCGCCGTTGTCGGCCTTCATGATTTCGTAAGGCATCAGGGAGATGTCCTTCTGGACTTCCTTCTCCTGGAACTTACGGCCGATCAGGCGCTTCACTGCGAACAGGGTGTTCTTCGGGTTAGTCACCGCCTGGCGCTTGGCAGGTGCGCCAACCAGGATTTCGCCGTCTTCTTGGTAGGCGATGATGGAAGGGGTGGTACGCGCGCCTTCCGCATTCTCGATGACCTTCGGCGCGCCATTTTCCATGATGGCAACGCAGGAGTTGGTGGTGCCCAGGTCAATACCGATAATTTTGCCCATGATTTGTTCTTCCTTGTGTACTAAGTTTAATTACTTCTTATATGTGGAATTTGTGTTTCTTTTCAAGTGCTTACTTTGGCTGGGCAGCCGTCACGATGGCGGGGCGCAGCAGGCGGTCCGCAATCATGTAACCCTTTTGCAGCACGGTGACCACAGTGTTCGCTTCCTGCTCGGCAGGCACCATGGCCACGGCCTGGTGTTTGTTCGGGTCCAGCTTTTCGCCGGCCGCCGGCATCACTTCCACCAGACGGTTGCGCTCGAAGGCGGAATTCAGCTGCTTCAGGGTCATTTCGACGCCTTCCTTCAGCGATTCCAAGGTCGGGTTTTCGACTTTCAGCGCCATTTCCAGGCTGTCTTTGACCGGCACCATGGCTTCGGCAAAGCTTTCAACGGCAAACTTGTGCGCCTTGGAGACGTCTTCCTGCGCCCGGCGGCGGATGTTCTCGCTCTCGGCCTTGGCACGCATGAAAGCGTCGTGCATTTCGGCCAGTTTCGCTTCGGTCGCGGACAGTTGCGCTTCCAGGTCGGTCATTGCGGGCGTTTCGGCTGGAGTCGATTGCTCTTCTGCCTGTTCCACTTCCGGGTTCTGGCTTGGCTGGTTTTCCTGGTCTTGCATCTAAAGACTCCTACAAATTCGTGTTTATTTAACATCAGTTGCTGAATGCACGAGCAAGAAATGGGGTTTAACCCTATCTTTTCAAGGGGCATTCTGCCCCTCTGTGCAAAGGCCCGGCGCACGCCGGCGGGACGCATGATGTAACGGCAGAGTTACAAATTTTACAAAGCTCGCAGATACGCACACCGGGGGTTTTGACTAAGATGAATCTATGCGGCGCCTGGACGCCGCGTCCCTCGGAGCGCATCATGAAGTTGCCCTTTATAACAGCATCGATCATCGCCTGGAGCTTTCTTGCCACCGCGGTGATCGTCTTCAGCGAACTCTTTCCCTAACCAGTTATTTTAGCAGGTTAGCACTCACCACCCGCAAGTGCTAACAACGCGCGCTGGCATTTAACTGCGCACTTTGCGCATGGACTTCCTGGTCGGCCAACCGATCATGTGTTGTTCGGCAACCTCAGTCAGGGCGGCGATCCACGCCGGGTGACTGTTCAGGCAGGGGATGTAATTGAACTCCTTGCCGCCGTTGGACAGGAAGTCGTGCTTCACTTCCATGGCGATTTCTTCCAGGGTTTCCAGACAATCGCTGGTGAAGCCGGGGCAGATCACGTCCAGCTTGCGCAGGCCGTCTTTCGCCAGTTGCGCCACAGTCGGGGCGGTGTAGGGTTGTAGCCACTCAGCCTTGCCGAAGCGCGACTGGAAAGTCACCAAGTACTCGTTTTCGTCGAGGCGCAGCCGCTCCGCCAGCAGGCGCGCGGTCCGCATGCACTCGCGCTGGTAGCTGTCGTCCAGGTCGATGGTGCGCTTGGGTACGCCATGGAAGCTCATCACCAGCTTGTCGCCGCGGCCATGCGTCTGCCAATGGGCCAGGACGGTTTTCCTCAGCGCGTCTACATACCCTTCATGATCATGGTAATCGCGCACGAAACGCAGTTCGGGCTGGTTGCGCACGGTCTTGTAATGGTCGAAGACGGCGTCGTTGACCGAGGCCGTGGTGGTGCCGGAGTATTGCGGGTAGGCGGGCAGGATCAGGATGCGGTCGTGGCCCTGGGCTTTCAGCTTGCCCAGCACTTCCGGCAGGGACGGGGAGCCGTAGCGCATGGCCATGGCCACCGTGACATCGTCGTGGCCGCGCTCGCCGAGCAGACCGCGCAGCAGCTTGGCTTGCGCCTGGGTGTTGCTCTTCAGGGGCGAGCCGTCGCTGGTCCAGATCGACGCGTATTTCGCCGCCGACTGCTTGGAGCGGAACGGCAGGATGATGCCATTCAGGATGAACCACCAGACCGCCTTCGGGATTTCGACCACGCGCGGGTCGGACAGGAATTCCTTCAGGTAGCGGCGGACGGCGCTGGGCGTCGGTTCGTCAGGGGTGCCGAGATTGACCAGGACCACCGCGGTTCTGGAAGGGGAGCCTGGCTGGTACGGAGGTTCTTTGGCGAACGGCATCTTGGATTCTGTTGTTTTTGTGGGCGCGTCATTATAAACCCGGTAGGACAGGGTCTGCCCCCTGGGTCGGAGCCCGGTTGAGCGGCTTCCTCACGAAGCCAGCAACTCGCGCGCATGCTTGCGCGTGGTGGCGGTGATTTCCAGCCCGCCCAGCATGCGCGCCACTTCTTCGATACGCGCTTTCTGGTCCAGCACTTCAATACGCGACGCGGTGCGGCCGTGTTCCGCCGGCCCCTTCGCCACCTGGAAATGCTGGTTGCCCTGGCTGGCGACCTGCGGCAAGTGCGTCACGCACAGCACCTGTCGCTCCTGTCCCAGGCGCTTCAGCAGGCGGCCCACCACTTCCGCTACGCCGCCGCCGATGCCGCTGTCGACCTCATCGAAGATCAGCGTCGGCACCGTCGTCGCATTCGACGTGATCACCGAAATCGCCAGCGAAATACGCGCGAGTTCGCCCCCGGAAGCCACTTTGGCAAGCGGACGAGGCGCCACCCCGGCATGGCCGGCCACCAGGAATTCCACCTGTTCGACGCCGTAAGCGGTCGGCTCGCACGGGCGCAGTGCAATCTCGAAGCGCCCGCCGGACATGCTCAACTCCTGCATCCCCTGCGTGACAGCAGCCGACAGCGCCTTGGATGCCGAAGCGCGCGTTTCAGACAGCTCGGACGCCAGCACCAGGTAAGCGGCCTTCAGCTTTTCCTCCTGCTTGCGCAAGCCTTCCAGGTCGGCGGCATCGGCCAACTGCGCCAGTTTCTCCGACAAGCGTTCGTGCTCGTCCGGCAATTCATCGGCCGGCACGCGGAACTTGCGCGAAGCGGAATGCAGCGCTTCCATGCGCGCATCCACTTGCCGCAGGCGCTCGGGATCAAGTTCCACGCGGTCCATGTAGTTATTCAGCGCGTACACCGATTCCTGCAGCTGGATACGCGCCGATTCGAGCATTTCGACAACCGGCTGCAGTTCCGCGTCGACCGACACGAGTTTGCCAAGCCGCGAACCGATGGTCGTGACTTGCGACAGCACCGGATGCTCTTCCGCCTCCGACAGCACACCCAGCGCTTCCTGCGCGCCTTCCAGCAGGCTGGCCGCATGCGACAGGCGCGAATGCTCATTGCCGATCTCCGCCCACTCGCCCTTTTTCGGCGCCAGCTTGTCAAGTTCAGCCACCTGCCATTCCAGCCGTTCGCGTTCGAACTGCAGATTGGCAGCATTGGCCTCGTATTCCTCCAGCTGCTTCGACAGCGCGCGCCAGGATCGGTAGGCGGCCGTCACTTCACGCACATTCGAACCGCACTGGCTGTCCAGCAGTTCGCGCTGGGATTCGGTTTTCAACAGCGACTGGTGCGCATGCTGGCCATGGATATCCACCAGCATATCGCCCAGCTCCCGCAGCTGCCCCGCCGTCGCGGCCACGCCGTTGATGTAGGCTTTTGAACGGCCGGCATTGTCGATCACACGGCGCAGCAAGGCGCCGCCCTCTTCCACCGCAAACTCGTTCGCCGCCAGCCAGGCCTGCGCTTGCGCAGTCGGCGCAAAGTCGGCGGTGATGTCGGCCTTGGCCGCGCCTTCGCGCACCATGCTGCCATCGCCCCGGCCACCCAGCGCCAGCGTCAGTGCATCAATCAGGATGGATTTACCGGCACCGGTTTCGCCGGTGAAGACTGTGAAGCCAGGGGAAAATTCCAGTTCAATCGAATCGACAATAACGAAATCGCGGATGGACAGGGTTCGAAGCATCAGATTTTGCCGTCAGTAGAGGGGTATTCGTTCCAGTGCAGCTTTTCGCGCAGGGTGTTGTAGTAGCTCCAGCCTTCCGGATGCAGGAAGGTGATGGTGTGCGGCGACAGACGGATATGGATCTGGTCGCCGTTCGCCAGACTGGCGAACGTCTGCATGTCAAAGTTGACCGTGGTGTCCTTGCCGCGCTTGATCTCGATCACGATCTCGCTGGAATCGGGCAGTACGATCGGGCGGTTGGACAGCGCGTGCGGTGCAATCGGCACCATGACGATGCCGCCCAGCGTCGGGTGCAGCAGCGGGCCGCCGGCCGACAGCGCATAGGCCGTGGAGCCGGTCGGGGTGGAGATGATCAGGCCGTCCGAACGCTGGTTGTACATGAACTGGTGATCGACGTCGACACTCAGCTCCACCATGCCGGCGCCGGCGCCGCGCGACACCACCACGTCGTTGACGGCGGTGCCGTAGAAGATCGCCTTTCCCTCGCGCATGACGCGCCCTTCCAGCAGGGTGCGGCGCTCGGCCTTGTGGGTGCCGCCCAGGATGCGGCCCAGCACGGGCAGCATGTCTTCCTGGCGGATGTCGGTCATGAAGCCGAGGCGGCCCTGGTTGATGCCGATCAGCGGCGTATCGTAGGAAGCCAGTTGGCGCGCAATGCCCAGCATGGTGCCGTCGCCGCCCATCACCACCACCGCGTCAGCGCGCTCGCCGATGCCCTGCACGCTCATGGAAGGGATGTCGGTGATACCAAGATGCTCGGCCGTATCCGTCTCCAGCACCACGCTGTAGCCGCCCTGCTTCAGGAATTCGATGACATCGCGCACCGGCTCCTCGATGCCGGTGGTATTGGCGCGAACAACCA
Organism: Pseudoduganella violaceinigra DSM 15887; assembly: GCF_000425385.1. Classification (GTDB taxonomy): domain Bacteria; phylum Pseudomonadota; class Gammaproteobacteria; order Burkholderiales; family Burkholderiaceae_D; genus Rugamonas; species Rugamonas violaceinigra. The sequence continues at coordinate 250,864 of NZ_AUDI01000015.1, forward strand.
GGGCTATCGTGTTGTACAACGGAGGCGTAACGGACATATCAATCTCGGTCAAAATATGGGGGTGGCAACACGCAGCAGAGTAACCCATAATGCTTGCTCATGCCATGCATTGCAACAATGGCCGATACGCTGAAAATACTGTACGTTTGCACAGTATATATCAAGGGAGACTGGAATGGCAAAAGCATTGGGCATTGGCGGGATCTTCTTCAAATCGAAGGATCCACAAGCGCTGATGGCCTGGTACCAGGCATGCCTGGGCTTGCCGGACGAATCCAAGGAGTACGCCTCGTTCGCGCCCGCCACGATGCCGAACAATGGCGCCACGTTATTCAGCCCGTTCAAGAGCACGACTTCCTATTTCGCCCCCTCCAAGCGCGAATTCATGATCAACCTTATCGTCGACGACCTGGACGGCGCGCTCAAGCAGATTGTCGACGGTGGCGGCACCCTGGTGGGTGATGTCCAATCCTTCGACTATGGCCGCTTCGGCTGGTTTATCGATCCGGACGGGAATAAGATCGAGTTGTGGCAGCCGATTGCTGCGGAGTAAGGAACTGGCCCAGCTGCAGGCGGACCACTTTTCGGCCGGATTCGGTCACCAGCTTGACGATTCCGAACTTCCTGAGCCGGGCAAAATCGCTTTCCACCACGCCTATGCAAGTTAGGATCACGTTACTGATCCGCCTCAACCCCAGGCCAGAAGCCACTTTCCTCATGGCAAGCATGTTGTACAATCCAAAGTCTTGGGAGATTGTCCGGCGGCACCATGGATTCCGTATCAGAAGAACAATTCGAGCTCAGCCAGTTGCGTCAGGCGGCCAAACGCCAGCTGCTTGGCACGGTGGCGCTGGGTGTCATGGCGGGCTTGCTGGCCTTTGTCGGCCAGAGTGCGCTGGCACAGTCGCGCCCCTTGCTGGAAACCTCGTTCGGCACCTGGCAATCCCTCTACACCCTGGTGCTGTGGGCGTTGGCGATTGCCTGGCTGGTCGCACTCGCCCAGCAAGCCATTCACTTCCAGAACATCAGCGAGCGCTTTGAATCGCAGCGCCGCCTCGACTCCGTGTATGCTGAACGCGCCGCCAAGGCGCAAGCGGCGGAAGATGCGCGCCAGCGCCAGCGCGCCGAATCCGAGGCCCGCCAGGCCGCGGAACGCACTCGGCGCCAAACCAGGAATACCCGCAGCACCAAGTTCGACTATTAACGTGCCCGAAAACAACTACGCTCCGCCGCGTACCGAATTCACCGCTGAACGCCCCAAACGCCCGGTTCCGGTTTATCTGGTGACCGCCTGGTGCACGCTGCAGGCCGTGCTCGTCCTCGTTCTCGTATGCAGCAGCTGGGACCGGTATTATTACCTCGTCGCCACAGGAAACCAGTCTCCCGCCGCCTTCATTGCCGGCCTGCTCTTCCCCCTGGTGCTGCTCCTCGCCGGACTGCTGCTCTTCTTCATGCGGAAAGCCGCAACATACGCGTTCGGCATTTACCTGGCCTCAGCCTGCTGGAAGCTTGTCGTCCTCACCAGCAATGCGCCGGAACTCCCGGTATTGGCGGTAACAGTGGCAATGACGCTCTATTGCATATGGCTGCACCGCCACGGCAAACTCACTTGAAACCGGTGCTCCTGCTCTTGCCCGGAATGGACGGGACGGGCGAGCTGTTTGCTCCCTTCGTCGCCGCGCTTGACGGCGAATTCGATGTGCGGATCGTGACCTATCCAGGCGAGCATTGCGGCGGATACACAGAGCTGGAGGCGATTGCCCGCGCAGCGGTCCCACTGGACCGGCCTTATGTTCTGCTGGGCGAGTCGTTCTCTGGACCGATCGCGATTGCAATCGCGGCAGCGGCGCCGGGCCAGTTGCGAGGGCTGATCTTGTGCAGCACCTTTGCCCGCAATCCAAGGCCTGCGCTGGCGGCCCTGAAGCCGCTGATTTCCTTCGCCCCCGTCAAAGCGCTTCCGGCGGGCATGCTGGTAGGGCCGGCAATGCGCGCCGCATTCAAACGCTCCCTACGCCAGGTGACAGCATCGGCCTTGCGCGCCAGGCTGCGTAACGTGTTGGCGGTCGATGCCTGCGACCTGCTCAAGGCCTGCGAGGCGCCGATCCTTTACCTGCAGGCGAAGCGCGACTGGCTGGTGCCGCGCGCCGCCGGGAACCTGATCGCACAAATCAAGCCCGCAACGAAGGTGGAAGTATTCGACACTTCACACTTCCTGCTGCAAATGGCGCCGCATCAGGCCGCCCGGGAAGTCGCGGCCTTTGTTCGGCTTAATGCGCTGAGATAATCCCCAGCGCCATGACGCCCAGGATTGCCACGCCGAGCGAAATGCCGTGCAGTACGCCCAGCAGGATCCAGCGCCAGAGCGTACCCCATTTGCCTTTCTGGTAGACCCTTTGCATGGCCCACGGCAGGTAGCCCGTCACCCAGCAGAAGGCGACGAATTTCACGAAGCCCTCCGGCAGGAACATGAAAATGCCCAGCATGATGAAGGCGAACGCATTGGTATGCAGAGCAAACAGCAGGTGCTCACCGTACTTCTTGCCGGTTCCCAGATAGAGCAGCTTGAGCCATAAGGCAAACAGCGGCATCAGCAGGAAGATCGCGTACGGCGCATATTTGTAGAAACCGGTTTGCAGCACAGCGCTCTTCTCGCGGTCCCCCATCTTGCTGAAGCGGTCGAAGGAATGGAAAACGCCGGGCGCTTCATGCTGCATCACTTCTTCCAGCTTGCTGTCGGCGGATGGCGGCGCTGCTTTTGCGGGCGCAGCCTGGTGCACGGCTGCCGGCGGCTCATGCGCCGAATCCAGCGTGACCACCTCCGCATCGCTGAACTTCAGCACGGCGAAGAAGATGATGCTGAGCGACAGGTACAGCCGCAGGGGCTCCACATAGCGCTTGCGGCGGCCCGCCAGGTATTCCGTGGTCAGCAGACCGGGACGGAACAGCAGCCGCGTGATGCTGCCCCACAAACGCCCTTCCAGCGCGACATAGTGGCCGATGAATTCGTGCAGGAACTCGCCCAAGCTGGGCGCATGCAGGCGGGTCTCCTGGCCGCACATATGGCAGAAATTGCCGGTCGTGGTGGCGCCGCAGTTGCGGCAGGTATGGTCGAGGGCATTAATCATTCTGCAATGCTACCGGTGGAATTGCTTCTATTCAAGCTGGCGACCGCTGGCGCGTGGCTTCGCTACCATGGATTCAGGAGGACGACACCATGGAACCGAACAGCAAGGACCGCAAGGTCAATACGCAAGCGCCCGTGGACCGCAGCGGCGGCAAGCGCCTGCCGCATGAGCGCGACGAGTCGCCGCAGGGTCAGTCGCAGCAGACGGCGCGCAGCGTGATCCGCCAGGCGGCCGAAGATATCGAGCAGGGGCTGGTCGACACCGACCTGCACGGCAAACCCGGCTTGCAAAAGCCGCATGCCGACGGCGAGTCGAAAGCCAATCCCCTGCCCGGCACCAAACGCGATTGAGGGCGTCATGCGCACCGCCCTTGTTTTCCTCGCGGCCGGCTTGTGCGCGGCCGCCGCGCTGGCGCAAAGCTACCCGCCCGGCTGGGGTCCCAATCCCGGCCTGCCGGAGCCAAACAAGAATTTGATTCCCACCATGAACGTGGCGCCGGTCGACCGCTGGAAAGGAGACGACAAGCCGGTCGCGGCATCCGGCTTCAGCGTCACAGCCTACGAGCGCAATCTGGACCACCCGCGCTGGCTGTACGTACTGCCGAACGGCGACGTGCTGGTCGCCGAAACCGCCGCGCCGCCCAAGCCGGAAGACGCCAAAGGCATCAAGGGCGCCATCATGAAACACGAAATGAAGAAGGCCGGTTCGGCCACCCCGTCTGCCAACCGCATCACACTGCTGCGCGATATCGATGAACACGGCGTGGCGCAAAAGCGCAGCACCTTCCTCAAGGATCTCAATTCCCCGTTCGGCATGGTGCTGGTGGATAAGGACCTCTACATTGCCAACACCGACGCCGTGGTGCGCTATCCCTACACCGAAGGCGCCACGTCGATCACGGCAGCCGGCATGAAGGTGCTGGACCTGCCGGGCGGCCCGATCAACCACCACTGGACCAAGAACATCACGGCCAGCCCCGATGGCCGCTTCCTGTACGTCACCGTGGGTTCGAACAGCAACGCGGCGGAAAACGGCATGGACAAGGAAGACGGCCGCGCCGCGATCTGGGAATACGAACGCACCACCGGCAAGTCGCGCCTGTACGCGACCGGCTTGCGCAACGCAAACGGAATGGCCTGGGAACCCAGGACCAAGGCGCTGTGGACCGTGGTGAATGAACGCGACGAGCTGGGCGACGACCTGGTGCCCGACTACCTGACCGCGGTCAAGGACGGCGCCTTCTATGGCTGGCCCTACAGCTACTACGGCCAGCGCGTCGACGCGCGCGTCAAGCCGCAGCGGCCCGACATGGTGGCGAAAGCCGTCATGCCCGATTACGGCCTGGGGGCGCATACGGCATCGTTGGGACTGGCCTTTTACGACGCCAAAGCCTTCCCGGCCAACTGGCAGGGCGGCGCCTTCATCGGCCAGCACGGGTCGTGGAACCGCAAGGAACTGAGCGGCTACAAAGTGGTCTTCGTGCCCTTCGCGGACGGGCGCCCGGCCGGCCCGCCGGTGGACTTCCTGTCCGGCTTCATCACGCGCGACGGCAAGGCCAAAGGGCGGCCGGTCGGCGTGGCGGTGGACAAGACCGGCGCCTTGCTCGTGGCCGACGACGTGGGCAATGTGGTGTGGCGTGTGGCGCCGGCGGCGCGCTGATACAATAAACCCATGCGTATCCTACACACGATGCTGCGGGTTGGTGACCTGCAGCGATCCATCGACTTCTACACCAAGGTGCTGGGCATGCAACTTTTGCGCACCAGCGACAATCCCGAATACAAATACACGCTGGCCTTCCTCGGCTACGGGCACAACCCGGAGCATGCGGAGCTGGAGCTGACGTACAACTACGGCGTCGACAAATACGAGATGGGCAATGCCTACGGCCATATCGCGATTTCGGCCGACGATATCGTCGCCGCCTGCACGGCGGTGCGCGCCAACGGCGGCAGCGTGACCCGCGAGCCGGGCCCGGTCAAGGGCGGCAGCACGGTCATCGCTTTTGTCACCGACCCGGACGGGTATAAGATTGAGCTGATCGAGCGCAGCTTCGACGGCCAGGGGGCTGGTCTGCGCTAAGGGAAGCCGGGAACGAACCGCCTCAATGAGTTCCCAGCTATCTGACGAGGATTTCCGGCCAGGCGCCATCGGCGCCTCGGCCGTGATCAGTGCTGCAGCAGGGCGTTGATCGGCTCCAGGTCCTCTTCCTTCAGCGAACCGGCCGCCGACTTCAGGCGCAGGCCATTCATGATGGTGTCGTAGCGCGCCTTCGACAGGTCCTTCTGGGTCGAGTACAGCTGGCGCTGCGCGTTCAGCACGTCGATATTGATACGTACGCCCACCTGGTAGCCCAGCTTGTTCGATTCCAGCGCGGACTTGGACGACACTTCCGCCGCTTCCAGCGCCTTGACCTGGGCCAGGCCGCTGTTCACGCCGAGGAAGGCCTGGCGCGCGGTTTGCGCGGCCTGGCGGCGCGAGGCCTCCAGGTCGGTGCGCGCCTTGTCTTCCAGCGCGATCGATTCGCGCACCTTGCTGGTGATGGCGAAGCCGTTGAAGATCGGAACGCTCCAGCTCAGGCCGATAGCATTGTTCTTGTTAATGCCGCCGTTGTTGGCGCCGGTGGCGGTAGCACGCGTCGAGTTGGCGACCAGGTCCAGCGTCGGCATATGGCCGGCGCGCTGGCGGCTGATTTCGCGCTTGGCGACTTCCACGTTCAGCTTCGCCCCGGTCACACCGTAGTTCTGTTCCTCGGCAGCCGACACCCACGGTTCCAGGGTCCCCGGTTGCGGGCTGGCGATGGTGACACCGGTGCGCAGCGGCGCCAGCGTGCCCGGCACATCGCCGATGATCTGTCGCAGCGCGGTGCGCTTCACTTCCAGGTCGTTCAGCGCGGCGAACTCCTGCGCCACCACCAGGTCGTATGCCGCTTGCGCTTCGTGCGTGTCGGTGATGGTCTGGGTGCCCACTTCAAAGTTGCGCTTGGCCGACGCCAGCTGTTCGGTGGTTGCGACTTTCTGCGCCTGGGTCGTGGTCAGGTTGTCCTGTGCCGTCAACACGTCGAAATAGGCTTGCGCTACGCGCAGGATCACGTCCTGCTGCGCCTGCGCAAACACGGCCTCCGAAGCGGCGGCGGACAGCTTGGCCTGCTGGTAGCCTTCCCAGTTGGCCCAACGGAACAGCGGCTGGGTCAATTGAACCTGCACCACGCCGTTGTAATAGTCCTTGTCCTTGTAGTTGACCTTGTCCAGCGCGCCTTCGCCATTGTTCTTCATCTGCTGGCCGCTGGCGGAGATGGTTGGCAGCAACCCTGCACGTCCCTGTACTGCTTTTTCCTGTCCGGCCACCAGTGCCGCACGGGCGCTGGAGTAGGTGGCGTCGTTGGCGAGCGCCTGTTTGTACACCTGGACCAGGTCAGCCGCCTGTGTATTCAGCGAGAACAGGGCGCTGGAAACCAGCACGGCGAGAAGGGGTTTCTGCATTTGCATCTCCGTTGGAGTCGTCAAAAAGGGTTAGTTTTCGGCCTAATATTTAGGCATCGAGCTGTCCACCTGCACAGCCCAGGCGTGAATCCCGCCTGTCAGATTGCTTACCTTGCTGAAACCGTGATGCTCAAGGAAGGCTGCCACATTGAGGCTGCGCGCCCCGTGGTGGCAGATGCAGACAATCTCCGCATCCTCGTCGAGATCGTCGATGCGGGCCGGAATGGTCTGCATCGGCATCAGGGTCGAGCCTGCGATATGGCAGGTCTCGAACTCCCAGTTCTCGCGCACGTCCAGCAGGAACGGCTTGGCGCGGCCTTCATCATTCAGCCAGCCAGCCAGTTCCGGTGCAGTAATGTGCTGCATGGCGTTCCCTTAGAAAGTGAACGCCGAAGGTTTCACCGCCAGGTCCAGCGGCTTGACATCGGTTTCAAACAGTTTGACGGTGTCGTAGCCGTGGTCGCCGGTGCGGGTAATGCGGTGCGCGGACATCACCGGCGATGCGCCGATGATGGCCATGATGCGGCCGCCTACCTTCACTTGCTGCAGCACCGCTTCTGGCAGTACCGGCAGCGAGCCGGAGAACACGATCACGTCGAACGGCGCGCCGTTGGACCAGCCCTGGGCGCCATTGCCCAGTTCCACGGTCGCATTGGCGATGCCGTTGTCCGCCAGGTTCTTGGCCGCCAGCGCTTTCAGTGCGGGCGCGATTTCGACGGCGGTCACGTGGCGTGCACGGTGGGCCAGCAGCGCGGCCAGGTAGCCGGTGCCCGCGCCGACCAGCAGCACGTTTTCATGTTTCTTGATCTGCGCATCCTGTACGATGCGCGCTTCCAGCTTCGGGGTCAGCATTTGCTCGCCACCCTCCAGCGGAATGAAAGTGTCGACAAAAGCCAGGTTCTTGTAGGCTTCTGGCACGAAATTCTCGCGTTTAACGACCAGCAACAGATCGAGGATGTCCGTATCCAGCACATCCCAAGGACGGATTTGCTGTTCGATCATATTGAAACGGGCTTGTTCGATATTCATCTTTGTTGACTCGGTGAGGGATAAATAATCCGTCATTTTATCGTTTGTCTGGTCAGGTGGGCATATTAACGATTAAGACAACGGATCGCGGGAAATTGCGACAGTCTGCAGATTTGGGGGGGTGAACGACAGAATTGAGCAATTCAAGCTTCACTTCTGCGGCGCCAGCCCCTGCTGCACCAGGCTGAGGAAGGTGTCCATGAAGGCGTCGGCATCGACGCCCTCGTGCGTCTCGCAGGGGAAGAAGCTGTGCTTCCACATCATCAGCGTCAGCACCGGGGCAATCAGGACATTGGTCATCATCACGGGATCAACCGGGCGGAACTCGCCGCGCGCCACGCCGCGTTCGAGGATGCGGGTCAGCAGCGCGCTGCCGCGTTCGATGACTTCTTCATTGTAGAACTGGGCCAGCTCGGGGAAATTGCCGGATTCGGCCATCATCAATTTGGTCAGGCCGGCGGCCTTGGTGGCGCCGACCTGGGTCCACCAGCGGCGCAGCATCTGGCGCAGCAGTTCGTCGCTGGGCATATCGCGCGCGGCGGCCGCGTCGTTTTCCGCCTGGCCGATGGTTTGCACGATGGTCTCGCGCACGACGGCTTTGAACAGTTCCTGCTTGTTTTCGAAATACAGGTAGAGCGTGCCCTTGGAGACGCCGGCGGCGCGCGCCACGTCTTCCAGGCGGGTGGCGGCAAATCCGCGATCGACAAACAGCTCCAGCGCGGAAGCCAGCAGTTCCTGCGGTCGCGCATCCTTGCGCCGTTCCCAGCGGGGCTTGGTATCAGTCGGGGCTTGCATGATCAAAATTGCGATTGGGTAACTTACTCACGAGTCAGTTATATTAGTTCTACGCCCCCCGCACGTCAAGCTGTAAGGCGGGCAACCTCAGGGTTCTGCTGCTCTTTTCGCCACGGCGTAGACCGCCTGCACCACCATCGCCATGCGCTTGTAATCGAGCTTGTCGAACGTATCGCCAGCCCCGTGATAGTTCGGATTGCGCATAAAGGCCGTATCGGTCACCATCAGGGCCGGATAACCCTGCGCCCAATAACTGCGATGGTCGGAAAAATCGACCCCTTGCACAGCGCCGGGCGCATTCAGGGAATAGACCGGCAAGTCCGATGCCCCGGACATTGCCGCCTTCACCGAACGGCTGACGCCAAAGTCGCCGAATTGCCCCACCAGCGCGATGAAATTGCCGCGATCCGGATAGCCCAGTTTCATCGGGGCCAGCGGGTAGGCCTGGCTCCCTGGGCGGTCGCTGAAGTAGCCGATCATCTCCAGCGACAGCATCAATTCCACATCGCGCCCCTCCGCTTTCAGCGCGCGGGCATGCCATACGCTGCCCATGTGGCGCGAGCGGAAATGCGGAGGCTCTTCCAGCGTATAGGCCACCAGTTCAACCGGGCGGGCGGGTGCGGACCGGCCCAGCAAGTGCGCCAGTTCCAGCACGCCGGCAATGCCGCTGGCATTGTCGTCGGCCCCCGGCGTGCCGCCGTAGCTGTCGTAATGCGCACCAATCACCAGCAGGCGGCCGCTTGCAGGACCGAAGCGGGCGACGACGTTCTTGAAGTGCGCTTCATCGACGACCACATCCTGGAAAGACACCAGCGCACCGGCCTCTTTGAATTGCTCGGCGATGTATGCCGCCGTACGCTTCAGATTTCCGGCTCGGTCGAATGAGCGCGGATACAAGTCGACACTCAGCTTCTTCACATGCGCTTCGAGCCTGGCCGGGGCGACTGGCGGCGGTGTCGAGGGAACGGGCGTCACCAGGGGTTGGCCGACCAAGGCAATCAATGTCAGCAGTCCGGTACCGATGACAGCCAGGGGGGCAAACAAGCGGCGATAGCTGATTTGGGGCGACTGCGTAAAGTCCATTCCTGCTCCTGTCACATTGAGGCGCCATTCTAGCAGTCGGCACTTGCACAACAATGTAGCCAGAAACACAACGACTGTTGTTATATGGATCCAACCGTTCGAAATAATTGGTAAATCGAAGAGATAAGGTATTTACTGGTAAGTACGCGTCAAAGAACGTGTCTGGGAGAGTAAAAATGCATAACAAGACAACTTTGCAAGTGCTTGCCGCCGCCTCCGGACTGGGGGATGAACGCATCCAGGAATTATGGGAAGGCGCCGATATGTATGCCCGCGCACAGGCGGGCAATCCGGACTCGCCGCGCTATGAGCAAGTCCTGCACGAGCGCATGGCTGCCATGGTCGAGCGCGAAGTCGCCAAGCGGCAGCCGGTGGCGGGCGAACCCTGGATGCTGGCCGACGCCCACCTGGGCCACATCGAGGTGTCCTTATCGGACGCCCTGAAAGCCTTCGGCAGCCGCTCCCGGCACGTCATGCATTAGCGTGGCAGCGCCGCCAGCACGGCCTGCCGCACGGCGGCGTTATCGCGGATATTGACCTGCAAGGGCACGTCCGGTTGCAGCACTTCGTTATTGCCGCGCAGGTCGTTACGCCAGACTTTCATCGGCAGCATCAGGTGGTTGCCGCTCGGCAGGCTAACGAAGGTGACATCGATATATGCGGTGTCGGCGCTGGTCGCCTGGCCCATGTGAATAGCGCCGGGCACGCTGCGCACAAGGTCGGCAAAGTTCAGGCAGGAACTGACGCAGTCCTCGTCCGTCACCAGGACCACGTTGCCGTTAAAGCGGCGCAGCTTGCCGTTGCGGGCGGCAATGTCGGCGCGCGACAAGCGAGGGCGGCCCGGCTGCTCGACCCATGGCTGGCCTGCCGCACGGGCCTGCAATAGCTTGTCGCGCACGGTTGCCGCGCGTTTGGCGTCGTCGCTGTCCGGGCCATAGGATGCCTTGAATTTTTCCAGCCGCTCTTCCATTCCCTTGATGGAAAGCTCGGACACGCGCCACTGGGCAAATGTGCGCGGAACCTGGTCCAGCTTGTCCTGCTCGAATTCCAGGCCGCCCGTGGCGGCATCGAATATGCGGACGCCGACGGCGCTGTTGCCGCCGCCGTTGCCGCGCGAATCGAACACAATGGTACGCACGCCTTCGAGTTGAGGGAGTTCCCGTACCATCCTGTCGAGCTGTTGACTCGCTTCATGGTCGGGATCGAAATTTCCGGCGCGGATCCATAGCACGCCATCCTGCAGCGAGTAGGTATTAAAGTGCTGCGGGCGCGGGCGCGATTTCATCATGGCGCGGAAGTCGGCCGCCTTCACTTCTTTATAGTGCTGTGCAAACTGGACCTCCCGGCCGTTCGCCGTGCGGAAGGTGCATCGCTTCATTTCCTCGCCCGGCATATCGAGTTGCGTGAAGATGGTCGCCAGGGCGTGATGTATACCGGGCAGGTCGCGGCCATCGTAATACTTGGCGACCTGGCGCAGGCGCTGCTCCGGCCGCAAACCGTCGCAGGCGAGCAGCTCGGCGCCGACCGGCGGCAATGGCTTGCCCCAATCGGGCATGACAGCGCCAACCCGGTAGGCGCTGTTCACATAATCCAGGCGCCAGCCCCCCATGGTCAAGGTGTCGTTGCCGATGTCGTCGGAGTAGGACAGGTGTCCGTCCTGGAAGCCGGCGGTATAGGTGCGCACTGCGGCCAGCATGCTCTCGTAACTGTTCACGCGCGGCAGCAGGGCGCGCGCCGCAGCGTATCCCTTGGCTTCCCATTCGAGGAAAGCGGGATTCTGCTCATCGATATAGCCCGGATGTCCGGCGCGGATGGCGGTACGGGCCGCTTCAAGGTCGGTGGCCGCCTTGGCGCTCCAGTCAGTGCCGGTGGCAGCGTGCGCCGCGTCTGCGGCAAACAGGGAAATAAGCAAGGCGATGGTTGTCTTTTTCATGAGGAGCATTATGCAAGTCAAGAGCCCGCCGAAGTTTATCTAAAAGCCACAGCGTTGTAGAATCGACTCATCATGAACCGCGCCCCGATCCCGTGCCGCCCGCAATGCGGCGCCTGCTGCACGGCGCCCTCGATTGCCAGCCCCATTCCCGGCATGCCGGACGGGAAGCCGGCTGGCGTGCCATGCGTTCAGCTCGACGAGCAGCGGCGTTGCAAGCTGTATGGTTTGCCGGAACGCCCGCAAGTATGCGTCGATTACAAGGCCGACGAATCGGTGTGCGGCGCGTCGCGCGAACAGGCAATGCGCTGGCTCGGTTGGGCCAAAGGGTAAAATACTGCCCCATCATGAGTTTCCAATGCCGCCCCGCCTGCGGCGCCTGCTGCACGGCGCCCTCCATCACCTCCCCGATTCCCGGTATGCCGAACGGCAAGCCGGCCGGCGTGCGCTGCGTGCAGCTGGGCGAAGATAATCTTTGCATGATCTTTGGCCGTCCGGAGCGGCCCGCTTTCTGCGGCGGCCTGCAGCCCTCGGCCGAAATGTGCGGCGAAACGCGGGAACAGGCCATGCACTGGCTCACCACGCTCGAGCTGGCCACCGCCCCCTGACATCACACTGGCGGCGCTGGAAACGATTCCCGGCTAGAATTTTCAGTTATGAACAATAGCATTTCCCAGCGTCACCGCCTTTCCACCCGGCTTGCCTTCCTGACAGTGGGATTCTCCACATCCGCCTGGGCGCCCCTGGTGCCGTATGCCAAAGAACGGCTGGCGCTGGGCGATGGACCGCTTGGCTTGCTACTCCTTTGCCTCGGCGCCGGTTCCCTGATGGCGATGCCGCTGACCGGCGCGCTGACGGCCCGCTACGGCTGCCGCGCGGTGATTCTGTGGTCCGCCCTGGTGGTCTGCCTGGCCCTGCCTGGACTGGCGCTCGCGCCGAAGCCCCTGCTGCTTGGCCTGGCGCTGTTCTGCTTCGGCGCCGCGCTGGGAACAATGGACGTGGCCATGAACGTGCAAGCCGTGCTGGTCGAAAAAGCCGGCGGCGGCGCCCTGATGTCCGGCTTCCATGGCATGTACAGCCTGGGCGGCTTCGCCGGCGCGGGCAGCATGGCCCTCCTGCTTTGGCTGGGCAGCGAACCAGCCGGCGCCTGCCTGGCCATTGTGGCGGTGGCGGCATTGCTGCTGTGGCGCGCTGCGCCCGACCTGTTGCACGAACCGGAAGCGCGCAGCGGCGACAGTCCAGCTTTCGCCCTGCCGCACGGCGCGGTGATCTTTATTGGCGCGCTGTGCTTCATCGTTTTCCTGGCCGAAGGCGCCATGCTGGACTGGAGCGCCGTGTTCCTGACCGCCGAACGCGGGCTGGAAGAGGGCCGCGCCGGACTCGGTTACGCCGCGTTCGCCGTCGCCATGACCGTCGGCCGCCTGACCGGCGACCGGGTGGTAAGCCGCTTCGGCGGGCGCTGGGTCCTGCTGGCGGGCGGCCTGTGCGCCGCCGCCGGCTTCTTCGCCGCGGTTGCATCGCCAACCCCGGGCGCGGCGCTGTGCGGCTTTGTACTGGTCGGCCTGGGCGCCTCGAATATCGTGCCAGTCTTGTTTACCGCCGCCGGCAACCAGCAGGCCATGCCGGCCAGCCTGGCGATCGCCGCCATCACCACCATCGGCTACGCCGGCATCCTGGCCGGACCGGCCCTGATCGGCGTCATGGCCCACCTGTCCAGCCTGGAGCTCGCCTTTGCCGCCCTCGGCGCCGGCCTGTTGCTGGTCGCCGCCAGCAGCCGCCTGGTGCGCGTGCACTCCTGACGCAGCGCAAACCAGCGGCCAGGCAACGGGTCTACCCTTGGATTTAGTGCATTGGAGGGGGGCGCTCATGGTAAGCTTCGTGCCCGCGAAGCATCCCGCCCGCGTTCCTCCTACCGACTTTTTTAACAAAACCACAATGGATATCGTACTTGCGCTGAAGGCCCTGATCCTGGGTCTGGTCGAAGGTTTCACCGAATTCCTGCCGATTTCCTCCACCGGCCACTTGGTGCTGGCGGGTAGCCTGCTGAACTTCACCGGCGACAAGGCAAAAGTGTTTGAGATCGCCATCCAGGGGGGCGCCATGGTCGCTGTGATCTGGGAATACCATCAGAAGATCTGCGAAGTACTGTCCGGCATGTTCCGCGACGCGAGCGCGCGCCGCTTTGCATTCAATGTGGCGGTGGCCTTCGTGCCGGCCGCCGGCCTGGGCTTCCTGTTCAATAAGAAGATCAAGGCCGTCCTGTTTGCACCGGTGCCGGTGGCGCTGGCCTTCATCGTCGGCGGCCTGATCATCCTCTGGGTGGAACGCAATGCCAGGAACAATCCGGTGGCGGTGCGCGTGCAATCCGTCGACGATATGACCGCCATGGACGCCTTGAAAGTCGGCATCGCCCAGGTCTTCGCCCTGATTCCCGGCACCAGCCGCTCCGGCGCCACCATCATCGGTGGCATGATGTTCGGCCTGTCGCGCAAGGTTGCCACCGAGTTCTCTTTCTACCTGGCGATTCCAACCCTGCTGGCGGCAACGTTCTACTCGCTGTGGAAGGAGCGCGCCCTGCTGTCGGCCGCCGACCTGCCGCTGTTCGGCATCGGCAGCCTGGTGGCCTTCATCTCCGCCTTCGCCTGCATCCGCTGGCTGCTGCGCTACATCAGCACCCACACCTTCACCGTCTTCGCCTGGTACCGCATTGCGTTCGGCATCGTGGTGATCGCCACCTACTACACCGGCATGGTCACCTGGGCTGAATAAAAACATGCAAGACCAGGACACCAGCCAGCGCGCCCTGCACGTACTCCAGACCGTATTCGGCTACCCAGCCTTCCGCGGCAAGCAGGCGCAGATTGTCGAGCATGTCGGCAATGGCGGCGACGCACTGGTGCTGATGCCGACCGGCGGCGGTAAATCGCTGTGCTACCAGATCCCGGCCATGATCCGCGAAGGCGTGGGCGTGGTGGTGTCGCCGCTGATCGCGCTGATGCAGGACCAGGTCGACGCCCTGGCCGAAGTCGGCGTGCGCGCGGCCTTCCTGAATTCGACCCAGAACTATGAAGAAGCGGCGCGCATCGAACGCCTGGTGCGCAGCAACCAGATCGACCTGCTGTACGTGGCGCCCGAGCGCTTGCTGACACAGCGATGCATGGATCTGCTGCAGGATTCCCAGATCGCCCTGTTCGCCATCGACGAGGCGCACTGCGTCTCGCAATGGGGCCACGACTTCCGTCCCGAGTACATCCGCCTGTCGGTACTGCACGAGCATTTCCCGAATGTGCCGCGCATCGCGCTGACCGCGACCGCCGACCAGTTGACGCGCGACGAAATCGTCCACCGCCTGGCGCTGGACCAGGCCGCGCAATTCGTCTCGTCCTTCGACCGGCCGAACATCCGCTACCAGATCGTCGAAAAGACCACCGGCCGCAAGCAGCTGCTGGACTTCATCACCGCCGAACACGCGGGCGATTCCGGCATCGTCTACTGCCTGTCGCGCAAGAAGGTGGAAGAGACGGCTGAATTCCTGAACGAGCACGGCGTGCGCGCCCTGGCCTATCACGCCGGCATGGAGCATGCGGTGCGCGCCAACAACCAGTCGCGCTTCCTGCGCGAGGACAGTATCGTGATGGTGGCAACCATCGCCTTCGGCATGGGCATCGACAAGCCGGACGTGCGCTTCGTCTGCCACTTGGATCTGCCGAAATCGATCGAAGGCTACTACCAGGAAACCGGCCGCGCTGGCCGCGACGGCATGCCCGCCAGCGCCTGGATGTCCTACGGCCTGCAGGACGTGGTGCTGCAGCGGCGCATGATCGACGAGTCGGAAGCCGACGAGAACTTCAAGCGCGTGCTGTCGACCAAGCTCGATTCCATGCTGGGCCTGTGCGAGACCCTGAGCTGCCGCCGCATGCGCCTGCTGGAGTACTTCGGCGAGCCGGCCACGCCTTGCGGCAACTGCGATACCTGCCTGCTCCCGCCGGTCTCCTTCGACGGCACGGTACCGGTGCAGAAGCTGCTGTCGGCCATCTACCGCTGCGATCAGCGCTTTGCCGCCGGCCATGTGATCGACGTGCTGCGCGGCGTGGAATCCGAACGCATCCAGACCTGGCACCACGACAAGCTGTCCGTGTTCGGCATCGGCGCCGACCGCAGCGAACAGGAATGGCGCGCCATCCTGCGCCAGGTGATCGCGCTGGGCCTGGTCACCGTCGACCATGAGCAATTCAGCTCCCTCAAGCTGACCGACGCGGCACGCCCTGTGCTGAAAGGCGGCCAGAAAGTACAGCTGCGCCAGTACCAGAAGCCGGTCAAGCAGAAACGCAGCTCGGCGCCGAAAGGCTATGTCGAGACCGACCTCGATGGCGACGAACAGCGCATCTTCGACCGCCTGCGTTCCTGGCGCATGGGCGCCGCACGCGAACACAATGTGCCGGCCTACGTCATTTTCAACGACGCCACCCTGCGCGAAATCGCCAAGGTACGGCCTTCCACACTGGGCGAACTGCGCGTGGTTTCCGGCGTGGGCGAGAAGAAGCTGGTGTCTTACGGCGACGAGATTGTCAAGCTGATCACCGAACTGACCTGACGCGCACGCAGCCTAGCAGCGCGATCCCGGCCAACAGCAGCAAGCCCTGCGCAGGTTCCGGCACTGGCGACAGCAGGAACGTCGCACCGTGTTCCCATTCGCTGGTTCCGCTGGCGAGAATCTGGCCGCCGGCGTTGATCTGCCAGGCGTGCCGCAGGAACCAGCCGGCGTACTGCGCTTCGTTCCACAGATGGTCCAGCACGTAGGGGCGATCCTGGTACCACAGCATGGCGCGCAAGTATTCGCTTTCCCCCACAACGCTGCCGGCATCGTTGATATCGTAGGCATAAGCCGACCACAAGTCCTGCCGCTGCCATCGGCCTTCCTGCCGCAACAGCTTGAATGCGTTGCCGGTGTCTTGGTAGCCTGCCGCCTGCCCCTGAATATTCAGCGCCCGCACCTCGAAGTCGTAAGGCAGCCGGTCATCGGCAAAGACACCGTCACGCCAACTCCTGAAGCCAAATTCATCGCGACGTCCACCGAGAACCATGCCCACGTCGTTGATCATATGTGGCCGGTAATCATCGAACAGTTGGGGCGCGCTGCCATCTCCCCACAGGATGAAGCCGGCCGGACCAGACCCGTTGTGGTTGAAGCCGACGATGTCGCCGCGGTTGTTGAGGCCTGCGGCAATTCCGCCTGTTCCGGCGGAGGTCAGCAACTCCATCGCGCCGCCGTTGCGCCAGACGACCGCCTGCGATTGCGCGTAGCCGGGAATCGTGGCGTTACCGATGACCGTGCCCTGGTTATTGAAACCGGTGAGTGTCACTTGGCCGGCGGCGCCAGCCAAGTGCACGATCGAGCCGTCGCGGTTCCAGATCGCCGGTTTGCCATCCTGGCCGATACCGGCGACCTGCCCGGCGTCGTTCAAGAACTGCGGCGTGAACTGGCCGTCGAAGCGGGTGGCACGATAAGCGGGCGTCGCTAGCGCAGTCGCACTGCAGGCTAGCAGCACCAGCAACCACCACAATATGCGGACAAATTTGCACATGGCGGCCTCCCTTAGTTGGCGTGAAGTTTTTGTTGCACGCGCCCCAAGGCCAGCAACAGCAAGAGGCCGGCCAGCAATAGCGTGGACGCGCGAGGCTCGGGCACCGGCGACAGCAGGAATTGCGCATATTCTTCAAAGGGCCCGGTCGCGCTCGCGAGAATTTCCCCGCGGTCATTGATCCCCCGTGCTGAGAGCAAAGACCAGCCCGAAAATTGCGGGTCCGCCCACAGATGGTCCAGGGCATAGGCGCGGCCCTGGTACCACAACATGGCCAGCGAGAATTCTGTTTCACCGACAACGCTGCCTGCATTGTTCATGCCGGAGACAAATCCGAACCATAGCTCCTGCATGTCGCGCACGCCGTCCCGTTCCACCAGCGAAAACGCGTGGTAATCGCTTTGCGTGCCGGCCACGCGGCCCTCGTTGTTGAGCGCGCGGATGAAGAGGTCATTGCTGAACAGCGACTGGCCGAACGCGCCGTCCTGCCAGCTCCTGACGCCCGGCTCTCCGCTGCGCTGCCCAATCACAAAGCCCAGGTCATTGATTAACTGTGGCGTGTAGTCGTCGAATTGTTGCGGCGTGCGGCCATCGCCCCATTGGATAAAGCCGACCTGTTCGGAGCGCGTATCCGGCGCGCCGGCCATATAACCTATGATGTCGCCGCGGTTGTTGATGCCCTGCGCAAAACCGGCCAAGCCTTGGAACGGCAGGCGCTCCATCGCGCCGCCATGACGCCAGGCTACCGCTTGCGGCAAGCTGTAGCCCGGAATTACCGCATTGCCGACCAGCGTTCCCTGGTTGTTGAATCCGGTGATCGTGAGCTGGCTGACGGCGCCGGACAGCTGAAGCAGCGAACCATCCGGGTTCCAGATGGCCGGTTTGCCATCCTGCCCGATGCCGGCGATCTGGCCCAGGTCATTCAGGATACGCGGCGAGAACTGGCCGTCGAGCCGCGTCGCCCGGTAAAGCGGCGCCTGCTGCGCGGAGGCGGTGCAAGCGGCCAGCGCCAGCACCGCAACCAGTAGTTGAACAAACTTGGGCATGGCAATCTCCCGTTAATTGAACAGGAGCTTATGCTGCGCCCAGCGCGACGGCGATGCGCGCCGCAGCTCAAATCGTGCGCACCTGCGCGATAGGATTGCCAGCTATCGCGCGATGCAAGCCGCCAAACAGCAACAGTCCCGCCAGCAACAACCAGGCATTGGCAGGCTCGGGCACCGGCGATAGCAGCAGCATTTGTTCACCCCCGCCTCCCGGCCGGCCCGCCACCACCACAATGTCGCCGGCATTGTTGACGTCCTCTGCGGAAATCAGGCTCCACCCTTCCCAACCGGTGCTGTCCCACAGATCATTCAAGTCATAGGTCTGTCCACCGTAAAACAACATCGCGTGCTGCGCGTCATACGAGAAGCCCACTGCGAGTCCCGCGTTGTTGATGCCGTAGGCATAACCGGGCCCGTAAACTTCCGGCTGCCCGCCTTTCCATATCGCGCCGTGGATCGGCAAGCTGCCATCGCTGGTACCGCCCGCCACCCAGCCTTGATCATTGATGGTGGCAGACCATGAGTAGCCGTCATCCGGCAGTGCGTGCAGCGTGCCATCCTGCCAGATCGCGCCGTGGCCGCCGGGGCCGCGCAGATTGCCCACGATTTGTTCACGGTCGTTGATCTCCGAAGGGAAGAAGCCGTACAGCGAGGTCCTTTGTCCATCCTTGTAGATGAAGTAGTCGTCTTCCCGCCCTTCTTCCCCAAGGAGCCCGCGAGCCATGGCGACCATCGTGCCATTGTTATTGATCGCGATCGCGCTGCCGCCATACACGCCGGCGTCAAAGCTGACGGGCTGCCGGCCCAGTTGCCAGATCGTCGGCCTGTCGCCGGACGCGCCCACCAGCTGCCCCAGATCGTTCATGTCCGCAAACGTGGCATATTCACCGCTGGCCGTGAGATAGGACAGGCCGCTTCCGCGCTGCCACAATGCCACTCTCCCATCGACCATTCCGGCTACATCACCGGCGTTGTTGATGACCAGCGTCCCACTGTCGAAGGGAAGTGCCGTGGTCCGGTAAGCGGCAGGTACCTGGGCAACAGCGAGCATGGGCATGACGACTGCGATGCCGCACAGTTTGGCGATCAAATTCATGGCGTCCTCCGGTAACGAGCGAAAACGCCAATGGTGGGCTTGCCCCGGCAACGGTGCGCACCGTACTTCCAATCGTGCGAAGTGTGACGATAGCGTCAGAACTTGAGGCTGCTGGTCAGCTGGCGGTAGCGGCCGGGCGGCGCCCCGACGGCTTCGGTGAAGCGGTGCGTAAAGTGGCTAAGGTCGGCATAGCCGCATGCCTGGGCGACCTGCTGCAGCGGCAAACGGCCCGCGCGCAATAGGCTGCGCGCACGCTCGATGCGGCGCGCAGCGATCCACGCCGATGCCGGCATACCGAAACTAATGCGGAACATGCGCGCGAAATGGAATTCCGACATGCAGGCCAATTGCGCCAGCATGCCCAGCGTGATGCTCTGATCGAGATGGGCTTCGATGTATTCGTGCAGCCGCCGCCGCACCAATGGCGCCAAGCCTCCGCGCAATCGCAGGCCCGGCTTGCTCATTGACTGCGAGTGCAGCAGTTCACTCAGCACAGCATGCGTGATTTCATTGGCGCGCAGCAGCTGGTCGGCATCCTCCCACGGTTGCTGCAGCAGGTCGCCGCACAGCTGCACCAGCTTTTCGTTTTCGAAATAGGTACGGTCCTGCAGCGTGAGCCCGCGCGGTTCGCGGTCCAGTTCCGCCACCGCGCGCCGCGTGAAATGCTCAGGCATGAAGTAGAGATGGAGCATGCGCAGTTGGCCGCGCACGACCCATTCCGACTCGTGCCAGTCGGGTAGCGAGCATAGGCGCTGCGGCGCGCCGTACTGACCCGGCAAGCCCCCGCGTTCGACGCTGTAGCCGCCGCCCAGATAGCAGGACAAGGTGTGGTGGCCAGGTTGCCGATATTCCGTCAGCGCTTCTTTCGTACTGCGCCACCAGACCGCAGCCGCCAGGCCGTCGCCCAGCCAGGCAAAGCGCTCCAGCGTCGCGTCGGTGCCGGACATGGTGCGGAACACCGCATGCGACATTGCGTCGCCCGGTATCGCATCGAGCGCTTCACACGCCGCAGCACCCGCACGCTTGCGGGGAACGGCATGGTCAAGTTGTCCAGTCAGTGGCTTCACGCCGAAAAGTCTAACATGGGCGCTGCAGCCTTACCGGGGCAACCAAACAATTGCGCAAGACCAGACAATACTGGCCGCCTCCGGTTAACGGCCGCTTCACAGGTGTCGGAAAAATTTACAGTTCTGTCAGTGCGAAGACTTTTTATCCATTGAAATCAGTCGCTTGCAATCACGGCCCAGAAATTGCTTCTTGCCAGCTCAATAATGCTGTCAATTAGACTATTGTTCTGAAAGGAAATGGACATGAAGAAGCTTGCCTGCCTTGCGGCCCTCGCACTCTGCGTCTCCGCAGCCCAAGCCACTCCAGTTACCCTGGACATGACCAGCGGCACGAATGCCAATAACAATGGCTCGGTCGTATTCGACACTTATACGGAAGATGGCTTCCGCCTTCGCATGGTTCGCGCCGGCGATCACTACGATCCGAACTTTATCGGCGACATCGGCATCCATAACGGTTTCCAGAATCCCGACGATGTCAGCTGGGTCCTCGACTTCTTCGGCGCCAGCTTCAACCTGGTCAACCTGAATATTGCCGGCTTCAACGATGGCGCCACTTCGATTACCCTGACCGGATCCAACGGCGCAACGCAAACCCTGTCCGGAACTGGCCCTCTGGCAATATTCGGCATGGCCGGCGTGACTTCGGTCACCTTCAATATTGACCAGGATGGCGGCACGCAGGGCGTCGGCATCTCGGAAATCAATGTCGACACCGCTCCGTCGCAGCAGTTGCCGCTGCCAGGCACGCTGGGATTGATCGGCCTGGGCCTGTCTGCGCTGGGCATCGCACGCCGCCGCACAGCAATCTAAGTATTCCGCAAGATCAGACAACCGCCGGTGCGCTGCAAGCCGCACACTGGCGGCACTATGAATCTTGCCCTCTACCTCACCACGGTGCTCATCTGGGGCACCACCTGGATTGCGATCAAATTTCAGCTTGGCGTGGTACCCGCGCCGGTATCGATCGCTTATCGTTTCTGGATCGCCGCGCTGGTACTGATGCTGGTCCTGCTCGTACGCAGGCATCAAATCCTGCCGCCGCGTTCCGCTTGGCGCTACCTGCTGGCGCAAGGGTTTGCACTGTTCTGCTGTAACTTCCTGTGCTTCTACTACGCCACCAACTGGGTGCCGAGCGGACTGGTGGCCGTGGTGTTCTCCACCGCGCCGATCTGGAACGCGATCAATGGCCGCATCTTCATGAAACGCGCGATACGTAAGCAAGTGCTGGGCGGTGCGATGCTGGGACTGGCGGGCATCGTCATGCTGTTCCTGCCCTCGATGCGGGGACACTGGAACGACAGCGGCATGCTGGCCGGCCTGGGGCTGGCCCTGCTTGGCACACTGTGCTTCTCGACCGGCAACCTGCTCTCCAGCCGCATGCAGGCGCTGGGCATGCAGCCATGGCTCACCAACACCTGGGCCATGCTGTGCGGCGCCAGCATCCTCACGATCGGCGCGCTGGTGCTTGGCATGCCGTTCACTTTCGACGCCAGCCCGCGCTATATGGGTGCCTTGCTTTACCTGGCCGTGCCAGGATCGGTGATCGCCTTTACGGCTTATCTGCTTCTAGTGGGGAGAATGGGGCCGGACCGCGCGGCCTACTGCACGGTGCTGTTCCCGGTGGTGGCGCTAACGGTGTCCACCTTCTTCGAGGGCTACCAGTGGAGCGGCATGGCGCTGGCCGGGCTGCTGCTGGTGATTGGCGGGAATTTGCTGGCATTCATGCCGGCGCGGGCAAAGGCCCGGGCGCCGGCCGGAGTCAAACTTACTTCTTAGTGAAAACCAGATCCCACACGCCGTGACCCAGTTTCAGGCCGCGGTTTTCGAATTTGGTCAGCGGGCGATACGAGGGCTGCGGCGCGTAGCCTTCGGCCGTGTTCTGCAATGCAGGTTCGGCGCTCAGCACTTCCAGCATCTGCACCGCATAGTCTTCCCAGTCGGTGGCCAGGTGGATGTAGCCGCCGGGAGCCAGGTGCTCGCACAGGGTCTTCACGAACGGGCCCTGGATCAGGCGGCGCTTATTGTGGCGCGCCTTGTGCCATGGATCCGGGAAGTAGATATGCACGCCCGCCAGCGAACCGGCCGGGATCATATCGCGCAGCACTTCCACCGCGTCGTGCTGAATCACGCGCAGGTTGGTCAAGCCTTCCTCGCCGATCAGCTTGAGCAGGCTACCCACGCCCGGAGTGTGTACTTCCACACCGATGAAGTCCTTCTCCGGCATCAGCTTGGCGATGTGGGCGGTGGTGCCGCCCATGCCGAAGCCGATCTCCAGGATCACCGGGGCCTTGCGGCCGAAAGCCTGCTCGTAATCCAGTGCTTCCTTCTTGTGCTCGACCAGGAATTGCGGGCCGAACTCTTTCAGGCCACGCTCCTGGCCCGTGGACAGGCGGCCAGCACGCGTGACGAAGCTACGGATGCGGTGTTCGGTCGGGTCGTAGAGCATTTTGCCCTTTGGCGTGGATTCGGAAGACATGGCTGATCGTGCTGGGAAAAGGGGCGATTATAGCATTCCGGCTTTGGCCTCCGGCCTGCGATAATAGCGGGTCTCGATCCTTAGGAAGTCCACTTTTATGGCCCTCGCACTGAATATCGCCATCATCCTCCTGGCGCTGGTAACGCTGTATTTCCTGCTGAAGGGCGGCCCGAAAATGGCGGATGCGCCGGTTGGCAAGCCGGCGGGCGGCTCCTATACCCCGCTGCCGCAGGGCGAGCCGGTGCACCATTGGACCGACGAAGGCCGCTTCCAGCTGGAAGTGCTGGGCGAATCGCGCTATTCCGACACCATCCGCGAACTGGCAGGCGAGCATGGCGATGGTGCCGCCGACACCCGGCTTAAAGCCTTGCTGCTGGCGGACGATAACAATCCTTACGAAGACAAGGCGGTCGCCGTCTTCCTGAACAGCGAGATGGTCGGCTACCTGGCACCCAAGGATGCCATGGCTTTCCGCACCATGCTGGCGCGCCAGGCAATCCCGGGCCAGCTCACCTCCACCGACGCCGTGATCCGCGGCGGCCAGCTGTACCAAGGCAAACGCCTGTCCTACACCGTGCTGCTCGACGTGAATGTTGCGTAAATAGCACTTTGTAACTTACCCAAGCTTCCGCACAATTGAACGCGGGGCGTCTTTGTGACATCATCGGCCGCTTGTTGTTTTGATAATCAAGAGGGAGCCGTGATGAAGACCAAGTACGCCATGCTGTTACCTGCCCTGCTGCTCGCAGCCTGCTCCAAGAAACAGCCGCCGCAGCCGCCAGCCGCCGAAACCGCCACGCCAGCGCCAGCCGCCGCGCCCGCACCGGCGGCCCCGGTACCTGCCGCGCCTCCCTCAGCCGCCAACGGCCCGCTGCCGACGCCGCATATCGACACCGAAAACATGAGCGACGAGCAGAAGGAAATGGCCAAGCGCCAGGCCAAGCTCGACTATTCCAATATGGAAGACGGCTATATCAACGACGCCAATGCGCAGTGGGCCAGCAAGGCGACCGCGACGTCCGAATATGGCGGCAGCAGCTATGAACCGGCCAACGCGACCGGCAAGGTCGACGGCAAGAGTTTTGCCACCAAGGGCAGCGACGTCGGCTTCGATGCGCTGGAAGTGACTTTCGACAAGCCGGTCAACGCCACCCAGCTGCGCGTGGCAATCAGCGACGGCTACGGCCTGGAAGGCATCACCAAGCTGGAACTGCAGGATACCGACGGCATTTGGAACACCATCTGGAGCGGCATTCAGACTGTGAAGACCGACAAGCGCGGCGCCCGTACCTGGTATGTGCAGCCGATCGAAAAGACCGCCTACAAGGCCAAAGCGGCCCGCATCACCAAGTCCAACAACGTGACCACGGAACGCCTGTATGTTGACGCGGTGCAGCTAGTAGGCAGCTGATTGTAGATTGCGCCTTGCATTTCCCGGCGGGCGTATGATGGTCGCAGCAGCTTTCAGGAGGCGACCATGGAACGCGAACGGGCAAAGGCAGGTGACGCGGTGCGGCCACTCGGCTGGCACCATAAGATGCTGGTGATCCGCACCACCCCGGGCCGCTCAGGCCTGGGCGATGACGAGGATGTCCTGTGCCGTTGGCACGACAGCGATGGCGATCACCAGCAAACCTTCAAATCCGGGCAGCTGGAAATACTGAACTCAGCCGCACAGGCACGCAACCCGCGCGGCCGCACCCTGATCTAGAACTCAACCGCCGCCGCAGGCGACCGACGTTCCATCGCCCGAAGGCTGGCAATAACTCGCCTGGCCGCCACAAGCCACATGGCGGCCGTTGGCGGACTGCTCGCAGAAGCCTGCTTTGCCGCCACAAGCCACCGATTGGCCATCCGACGATTTCTCGCAATATGGTGCGGCGAGGCCGCAGGCGACCATCTTGCCATCGGTCGATTTGGCACAGAACGAAGCGCCGCCACCACAGGCAACCTGCTTGCCATCGGCAGACGTTTCGCAGAATGTGGCACGCCCGCCGCAGGCGACCGCGCTGCCGTCCGTCGACTTTTGGCAGTAAGTGGCCTGGCTACCGCAAGCGACCGACTTTCCGTCGGAGGCGCTTTGGCAGAAGGTGGCACCTTTTCCTGAAGTTGTCGCCGCAGGCTGCGAAGAATGGGAATCTGGCGGCGGCACGATGGCCACGCAACCGGCGCACAGCAAAGCGGCAATCAGGGAAATCGTGCCACGCATGAAGGAGAATTTAGACATGAATAATGTTAGTCAAAAAATAATCGTTTCATAGTAGCACGATGGCCGTGTTATTTCAGCAAGCCGAAGACCTTCGCAATAGCTTTGCTGCCATACGAAATCGGGTTCTCGCGGATTTTCTTTTCTTCTTCCCCGATCATCAGGTACAGGCCGTCCAGCGCACGCTGCGTGACATAGCCTTCGACCGTGGCCTGGTCTTCGCTGGCCAGCCCGAATTTGGTGGCTTGCGCCATCGCGTTGTTGAACTTGCCGGACAGCTTGGACCTGTCGGTCACGCCCTTCACGATCGGCTTGAACTTATCCGTCAGCGGCGCGGCGGTTTTCTCCTTGAAGAAATCGGTGACCGAGGTTTCGCCGCCGGTCAGGATGGCTTTGGCGTCGCTCAGCGTCATCGACTTGACCGCGTTCACCAGCAATGGCTTGGCCAGCGGGACGGCCTGCTCGGCGGCACGGTTCATGGCCGTTTCCAGCTCTTCCAACTGCTCGCCGCGGCCGGTCATTTCCAGGATGGGACGGGCTTTTTCCAGAATACGCGGCAATTTGATATGCACCGCGTCGTTGTTCAGGAAACCGCCTTCGACGCCCAGCTTACCGACAGCGGCCACGGAGCCCGCTTCCAGTGCGGCTTTCAAGCCCCCGCCCGCTTCCTTTTCGGTCAATGCGTCCAGCGGACCCGCAAATGCGCTGGCGGCGAGCGCCAGGCCGGCCAGCAGGATGGATGTTTTTTTGTTGACGCTCATGGCGCACCTCCTAAGTTACAAAGCATCTACCCTACCATATGAGGGGGGCTGCCAGGCAAGGCTCCCCACTGCGGCGAGCACGCAGGCCATGCCGGCCAACTGCCTTGGTGTAATCGCTTCGTGCAGGATGGTATTAGCCAGCAGCGTGGCCGATACCGGCGCCAGCGCCGTGAACAGCGCCGCCTCCATTCCGCTCACGCGCGCCGCGCCGGCGTACCACAGCACAAAGCCAAGCACGGTCGGCACCAGCGCGTAATACAGCACCGCCTCCAATGCGCGGACGTCCATGCTGATCTGCCATGGATGTTCAAGGAACAAGGACGCGGCGGAGGCGAACACGAAACCCAGCGCGCACATCAGCGTCGACAACGGCAGCGCTTCCATCGGCGCGCGCAGACGCTTGTTGAGCAAGATGAACAGCGCCTCGCAAGCGACTGCCGCCAGCACCAAGGCCGCCCCGAGCAGGTGCTTCGTCGCTGGCGCCTGCAGCTCCACCGTGGAGAAGCCGCTGGCGGCCAGCACGCCGAGCGCCGCGAGGGCGACAGCAGCCAGCAAGCGTACGGTCGGCCGCTCGCCCAATGCGAGCACCGCAAATCCCGCCGACACGATCGGCAGCGTGCCCACCAGGACACCCGCCGTTGCGGCGCTCGTGAACGACATTCCGGAAATCAGCAGCACCGTATAGCCGACGCTTCCCGCGCAAGCCTGCAACACCAGCAGGACAAGGTCACGCCGCCCGAAGCGGGGAAAGCGTGCCTGCAGCAGCCAGCACAACACCAGGAACACCGGCAGCGCGACCGCAAAACGCAGCGCAGTCGCCGTGAACGGCGGCAGCCCGGCAGCAATCACCTTGCTGGCCACCACGGTGCTGCCGACGGTCACCATCGCCAGCGCGCAGTAAAGATATCCCACCATTTGCAACCTCCATGTCAGAAAGTTGCAGGCTAATTCCGGCGGCTACCTCAGGTCTTGAACGAAATTGCA
Organism: Pseudoduganella violaceinigra DSM 15887; assembly: GCF_000425385.1. Classification (GTDB taxonomy): domain Bacteria; phylum Pseudomonadota; class Gammaproteobacteria; order Burkholderiales; family Burkholderiaceae_D; genus Rugamonas; species Rugamonas violaceinigra. Next base: position 277,529 of record NZ_AUDI01000015.1, read on the forward strand.
AAAGCGCCCGGGGCGACGCCGTACTTGCGGGTGAACACGCGGGTCATATGGCTTTGGTCGGCGAATCCACTGGCAGCGGCAGCGTCGGCCAACGCCATGCCGCCCGCGATCAGGCGGCGCGCCAGCAGGATGCGGCGATGCAGGAGGAAAGCATGCGGCGTGAATCCCGTATTGCGCGAGAAAGACCGCACCAGCTGGAAGCGGCTCATGCCGCAGGCTCCCGCCAGTTCCGACAACGACCAATCGGCCAATGGATCGTCTTCCATCATCGATTGCGCGATGGCCGTCGGCGCGGTGGTGCGGTCAACAGCGGTACGACGGCGCAGCAAGGTCTGCGCCATCAAGTCCAGCAGATGCTGCTCGGCGGCGAGGCGCGCGCCCGGTAGCGCCGAGGTGGCGGTAATATAGGCGCGCGTAAATGCCGCGGCCATGCCGCCATCGCGTAGCACCGGCGCGCTGAACTCAAGCTCGCCGGCACGGCTCTCGTCCCGCAACAATTCGGCGGCGAGTTCCGGCGCCAGGTAAAGGATCTTCCAGCTGCGCCCCGCATCGCCAAGCGGCGCACCGTCGTGGACTTCGTTGGGGTTCACGGTGATCAAGTCACCGGCGCAAGCCTCCACCATACCGCGGCCGCTGAACGATTTCTGCGCGCCGCTTGTGACAAGGCCGATGCCGAACTGCTCGTGGGTATGCCGGGAAAAGGATTGACCGCTATGTGCTTCCACCGCATGGATACGTGCATCGCCGCACGGTAGCACCTGGAAGTTCGCTCTGGCCATGGTCAAAGAGGATGCGGAACGGTTGAAGGGAATCAAGCAGCTACGCTGATTTCGATGGCGGTGCGCGTTTGGCCCGCGCCGGGGCAATAGGAACTGAGGCTAGTGGACTGTAACAGTTGAATCCGTAGTGATGCGCCGTTTGGCGTCGAAGTATTTCCACTTCACAGGCTTAGGCGCTTCGTTGTATTTGCGGATATAGCGCATGAGCTTGGCCTTGAGATCCTTGACTGAAGTGAATACGCCACGTGCTATCACGTCACGTTCGATCTTGGCGAACCAAAGTTCAACCTGATTCAACCAGGACGAGTAGGTCGGGGTGAAGTGCATGTGGACGTTCGGATGCTGTTCGAGGAAGGCGGTGACCAGCTTGGTCTTGTGGGCGGAGAGGTTATCT
>NZ_AUDI01000016.1 GCF_000425385.1 Pseudoduganella violaceinigra DSM 15887
GTGCGTGCCAGCACACGTGCTTCAAGCCGGTCCGTTACTTTGAAGGCGGATCGTCCGGCGTGGCGCGAATACAAGCCAGCCAGGCGTTCGGCGGAGAAGCGCTTGTGCCAGAGCGCGATGAAGCCGTTGCTGCAATCGAGCTTGGCGCGGATTTCCTCCCACGTGTGCTTATCCGCCAACAGCAGAATCAGCCTCGCCCGTCGCACGACATCCGCACGCACATTGCGCGCATTGACCTGCTGCTGCAGTTCCGAACGTTCGCTATCTGTGAGTATCATGGACGCCTCCTTGCGTTCAATGATACTCCAGTTTTAACTGTTACAGTCCACTAGCTCTCAAGCCTGCGGCCATGCAGTGCGCCCCGATCCGGGCTTACCAACTTCTTGAGTTCCTCGTTAGCGGCAACTTGCGCGTTCGCGTTGACACCGCAAACCAAAAATATCAGCGCAACGATTATCTTCATTCTATTAAACTTACTCGTTGCATCAAACAGATTTCACTTGCAACGATGTTCCGGTTCTGGCCGTTCTCAGTCATACCTTCAGTCTACTGATTTTAATTGAAATTTTGTCACAGGTCCGATTTCCATCATGGCGTTCACCGCAAAAGCCTCTACTGTAAGGTTCCAAGGTTTTCGCTCTTTAGGCTCCTCATCATCAAATACGAAGAACAGTCGCATTGAGTTACCCGTTATTTTCCCAACTACCGGGCCAGTCTCAAATATGTCAGCGGTGTTGGCAGCATCTACAACCCGGAAATAAAAGCCGACTTCATCCAAACGATAGGCGCTGGACGCTGGCCAATCTATTTGAACTGTGATACTACCGTATTGACCGCACGGCATGGCATCTCTGCCAGGAGAACGGCGAACGTCTTTTAACGAAACATCGAAGGGGGGCAAGCGTGCCGGCATCAGCCCCTCTGACGTTTCCCGCATCTTTACCCTCACCGGTTTTTTAGAGGGTCGATAGCTCATTACGCTATCTGGTGCGGCACATGCAAACGCGGTTGTAGACAGCAGCACATAGGAGAAAAATGCGCAGCAAATCACTCGAAATTTTACTTTCATCAGCCATCCCGTTCAGTTTTCATTGTTTACTCTACAGGTGCCAATTCCCCTTGCCATGCGAGCGAAACCGGCAAGTCTAGAACTGCGCAGAGAACGCCGTTCGCCTCGGCAACGGTAATAGGTAATAGGTAATAGGTAATAGGTAATAGGTAATAGGTAAGCGTGACATGTCCGTCATTCCAAAAAATTCATGTTCGCTCAATCCGAGCGCCGCTCAACCTCTGCACGACTGCTCGAGAAAATGCGGGCTTACATAGACAGCTAGCGATCTGCTCACCATGTACAGGCGACGAGATCAGCTATCGGCGGACACCTTACCGCCATATGCGCGTAAATTGGCTGCCAGAAGCGCCACCGCGAAGATGACGAACGCAGCGCCAAGGTAGCTGACGAAATTGAATGGATCCTGCTGATGTATTCCTTCGTATCCGTAGACCGAGCCGCATACACCAAAGAAGGCGGGGCCAAGGAACCTCGATTTACGCGTAACCTTCAACATCTTTGTACTGCGCAGGGTAAGGGAATTCAGAGAAGCCGCACGCTCTTGGTGCTCGCCTTTGCATGAAATACTATGACCAAGATCGGCGGCGCATTCAGAACAAAGTCCGCGTGCGCAAACTCGACAAATTCCGACTGCGCTGCTATGGGGGTGGTTGAAACAGTTCATCTAATTCTATTCGATTAATTTGACTACAAAACTCTAGGCCGTCAATGCCGGGGAGTCGTTCGCTTCGGGTCGAAAGGGGCCGCCAGGCCGCGCGTGATCCCACCTTCGCCATGGCATCGCCGTTTAATGCGGCGCTGTGCTTCAGCTTCGGCTGGAAGTAAAACTCCCGCCGAAACCGATCAGAGAAAGCCGATGTGCTTGCGCTCGAGCCCCGACATCACCAGCTTGATATAGCGATTCGGGACGTACAGCTCCACCTCCACCGTCGCGCCTTCGGCGTTCTGCGCCTCTGACACCAGGTGGAAGAAATCGCGGTCGGGACTGGCCTCCTTGCAAGGCAGGTACCTGCCTGAAGGCCCCTCGGCCAGGTAGTCCTTCAGCGCGGCGCCCAGTTCCGCCACGCCCTCGTCGGTCAGCAGCACACCAAAAGCCATCATGGCCTCCTATTGTCCAAACATGCGCACTTTGGCCAGCAGCTTGGTGGTCGAGCGGTCATGCTCGAAGTCGATCGCCACCGCCTTGCCGCCGTATGCCAGCACCGCCTGCCCTTCCGGGATGGCGGTCATATCGTAGTCGCCGCCCTTGGCGTAAATTTCCGGCCTGGCCTGCAGCACCGCTTCCAGGGCGGTGTCCTCGTCGAAAGGCACCACCAGGCTGACGGATTCCAGCGCGGCCAGCAGCGCCATGCGGTCTTCGCAATTGTTCAGCGGACGATCATCCCCCTTGCCCAGGCGCTTGACGGAGGCATCCGTATTGGCGGCCACCACCAGCGAAGCGCCCAGCGCGCGTGCCTGCGCCAGATACGTCACATGGCCGCGGTGCAGGATATCGAACACGCCGTTGGTCATCACCACCGGTTTTGGCAGGGCAGCTACCCGCGCGGCCAGATCGGCGCGCGAGCACATCTTGTTTTCAAAATCGGTCATTCGCCTTCTTCCTCTTCTTCATCCAACTGCATGCTCAGGCCGCTCGACGCCTTCGGCGCCGCCACAACCTGGGCTGCCGCATCGGGCGGCGGACGGTTGCCATGCAGCTTGATCTGCAGGCGCAGGCCGTTGGTGGAGTCGGCGTTGCGCAGCGCCTCCTCGTAGGCGATGTAACCCTTATTATAGAGATCGAACAGGGCCTGGTCGAAAGTGCACATGCCCAGTTCGCGCGACTTGGCCATGATTTCCTTGATCGAGTGGAAGTTGCCTTTGAAGATCATCTCGGCGATGGTCGGCGTGTTCAGCAGGATCTCGATGGCCGCCTTGCGGCCCTTGCCGTCTTCGGTGCGGATCAGGCGCTGCGAGACGATGGCGCGCAGGTTGGACGAGAGGTCCATCAGCAGCTGGTTGCGGCGCTCTTCCGGGAAGAAGTTGATGATGCGGTCCATGGTCTGGTTCGCATTGTTCGCGTGCAGGGTGCCCAGGCACAGGTGGCCGGTCTCGGCAAAGGCGATCGCGTGCTCCATGGTCTCGGTGTCGCGGATCTCGCCGATCAGGATCACGTCCGGCGCCTGGCGCAGGGTGTTTTTCAGCGCATGGTGCCAGGACAAGGTATCCACACCCACCTCGCGGTGGGTGATCAGGCAGCTCTTATTCTTGTGCACATACTCGACCGGGTCTTCCACGGTGATGATATGGCCGGCCGAATTCTGGTTGCGGTAATCGATCATGGCCGCCAGCGAGGTCGATTTGCCGGAGCCGGTGCCGCCCACCACCAGTACCAGGCCGCGCTTGGTCATCACGACTTCTTTCAAGACTTCCGGCAAGTCCAGCTTCTGGAAATTCGGGATTTCCGAGGCGATGGTCCGGCACACCATGCCGACCGCCTGCTGCTGGACAAAGACGTTGATGCGGAAACGGCACACATTCGGCAGCGAAATCGCGAAATTGCACTCAAGCTCAGTCTCGAACTCGCGGCGCTGTTTCTCGTTCATGATGGCGTAGGCCAGGGCCCGCGTCACATCCGGGGTCAGGCGCTGCTGGCTCAGCGCGCGCATCGAGCCCTGCGATTTGATACTGGGTGGGAAGTCCGCCGAAATGAACAGGTCGGAGCCGCCGACCTGGTGCATGGCGGTCAGCAGTTTGTAGATATATGACTGGGCTTCTTCGTGGCCTAGTGTGGATGACATGTTTTGCCTCGTTTATTGGGATTGCTAGTCATTATAGCCAGTGCCATCCCCCATACCTGGCATTGCAACAAGGCATTCACCTGTGTTCAAATGGGTTCATGACGCTGACCGAGCTTAAATATATCGTAGCTGTTGCCAGAGCGAAACACTTCGGCCATGCCGCCGAGGCATGTTTTGTCGCCCAACCCACACTTTCCGTGGCGATCAAAAAGCTGGAAGACGAACTCGGCGTCGTCCTGTTCGAGCGCGGCGGCGCGGAAATCTCGGTCACCCCGCTGGGCGCCCAGATCGTGGCCCAGGCCGAACGGGTACTGGAACAGACGGCGGCCATCAAGGAGCTGGCAAAACAGAACAAGGACCCGCTGGCCGGCCCCCTGCGCCTGGGCGTCATTTACACCATCGGCCCCTACCTGTTGCCGCCCCTGGTCAAGCGGATGATCGAAACCACGCCGCAGATGCCCCTGATCCTGCAGGAGAATTTCACGGTCAAGCTGCTGGAAATGCTGCGCCAGGGCGAACTGGACGCGGCCATCATGGCGCTGCCGCTGCCCGAGCACGGCATGTCGGTACAGCCCCTGTACGACGAACCGTTCGTGGTGGCGATGCCGAAAAACCACCCCTGGGCCGCGCGCAGCAGCGTGCCGGCCGAGCACCTGAAAACGGAAACCATGCTCCTGCTGGGCAATGGCCACTGTTTCCGCGACCAGGTGCTGGAAGTCTGCCCGGAAATGGCCCGCTTCTCCTCGCCCGGCAACGGCATGCAGCGCACATTCGAGGGCTCGTCCCTGGAAACCATCCGCCACATGGTGGCCAGCGGCATCGGTCTGACGGTGCTGCCGCGCGCCTCGGTGCCGGATATGGAAGGCCGCGACGGCATGTTGGCATTCCGCTATTTCGAGAACCCGGAGCCGAACCGGCGCGTGGTCATCGTCTGGCGCAAGAGCTTCACCCGCAAGGCGGCGATCGATGCAGTCGTGGCGGCCGTGGCCGACTGCCGTCTGCCCGGCGTCCGCGTGCTGAACGGCCACGGGTAGTAAAATGCCGGGATGCACGCGACTACCCCACCCCTGAGCAAACTCGAACTCTATTTCCGCCTGGTCCGGCTGGACAAGCCGATCGGCACCGTTTTGCTGCTGTGGCCGACGCTGGCCGCCCTGTGGCTGGCCTCCGGCGGGGTGCCGGACTGGAAGCTGCTGCTGATCTTCTCGCTCGGCACTTTCCTGATGCGTTCGGCCGGCTGCGCCGTGAACGACTACGCCGACCAGGATTTCGACAAGCACGTCAAACGCACGGCCGAACGCCCCATCACCAGCGGCCGCGTCAGCGGCAAGGAAGCACTGGCCATCGCCGCCGGACTGTCCCTGCTGGCCTTCCTGCTGATCCAGCCCCTGAATATCCTGGTCAAGCAGCTCAGCGTGGCGGCCCTCGTCATTGCCGCCACCTATCCCTATTTCAAGCGCTTCTTCGCCATCCCGCAAGCCTATCTGGGCATCGCCTTCGGTTTCGGCATGCCGATGGCCTTCGCCGCCGTGCAGGGTACGGTACCGCCGGTGGCTTGGCTGCTGCTGGCGGGCAATGTGTTCTGGGCCGTGGCCTACGACACCGAATACGCCATGGTCGACCGCGACGACGACCTGAAAATCGGCATCAAGACTTCCGCCATTACCTTTGGCCGCTTCGACGTGGCCGCCATCATGCTCTGCTATGGCGTCCACCTGGCGATCCTGCTGGCGGTCGGCTGGCATTTCGGGCTGGGCCTGCCCTTCGTGCTGGGCCTGGCCATTGCGGCCGGCTGCGCCATTTACCACTACGTCCTGATCCGAGGCCGCGAGCGTGCGCCCTGTTTCGCCGCATTCCGCCACAATAACTACCTCGGCGCCGCTGTCTTTGCAGGCATTGCACTCGACTACGCGCTGCGCTGAGCTATACTGAAAGTTACCCTGCGTGCTGTTCACTGAGACGAGGCGATCATGGACCAGACACCCCAAACTGCAGCAAAACCCAACGGCGGCGGCATTGCCAACGGCAAGAGCCACAGCCACCACGAGAGTGCGGAAGCACGCGAACAGCTGATGAGTGACCTCAAGCAGGCGGTGCAGGACGCGGAAACCTGGCTACGCAATGCGGCCACGGCCAATTCCGACGACCTGGGCATGGTCAAGGCCAAGTTCGAAGACGCCCTGCGCACCGCCAAGCGCGATCTCCTGAAGCTGGAAGACAGCGTGATCGCGCGCGGCAAAATCGCGGCCCAGGCCACCGACCACTATGTGCACGACAATCCCTGGAAGGCGGTCGCCACCGGCGCCGCCATCGGCGTGATTGTCGGCCTGCTGGTCGCGCGCCGCTAGCGTCCGTTGCCGCCGGCTTCCCCGATCCGGTAGCTGGCGCGCAACTGCTGCAGTCGTCCCTGCTCCCGTTGCAGGAAGCGGTTGAATTGCTCAACCACTTCCTTGCAGCGCCATGTCGCCAGGCGGAAGTCGGAACGCGCGTGCGGCAATCCAGGGTCGAACACCAGCGCGCCCGGCGCTTTCAATGCCCCAGCCAGCATGTAGCCGGCGACGTCGACGTTCACATAGGCGGCATCCAGGTTGCCCATCATGGCCAGCCGCAGCAGGCCGTCGGTGGTATTCGAGGTCGACACCTTGAGCGCCCGGCTGTCGATGGCCGCCTTGTACGGCCACGGCGTAAATCCCAGTACCGTGCCCAGTGTTTTCAGGGAGGACAGCGGCTTGCCGAGCTTGTGCGGCAGCACCATGGCGCCCTCCTCCGTCGACACCACCACCGAGCTGTAGCTCAACTGCGCACCGCCGCGCAATTCTTCGCGCCATTGCGGGTTGTCCGGATACTTGAAGTCCAGCGTGCGTTCCGTGAGGAAGCGCGCATACAGCCGGTTGATCGGCAAGGGAATGTAATCGAAGGTATAGCCGTGATCGGCTGCGAAGGCGTCCAGCACGTCGCGCGCAAAGCCGCCGAAGTGGTTGTTGCCGTCGACCGTATGCAGCGGCAGGTATTGCAGCTTCTCGACACCGACCGTGAACGTGCTGCCGCGCACCGCCTCACAACCCTGCGCTGCCGCCAAGACGCCGGTCAGCGCTAGTGATGCACACAGTAAGAGCTTGGTCAACATCGGACCAGCATAGCCAAATCCCGTCCGAGCGGCAATCGCCAAGGCTGGAGCCCTGTCGCGCAGACAGGACAATGTGTCAGCCCAGCATTGCATTGTGGAGAGCCCAGGCGTACAAAGAGACTGTCAGCATCAGCCGGGGGATGGTCGTGAAACGGCTTGCACCGATATTCCTGGGAGTGGCCGCCTGCGCGCCAGCCCTCGCCCAGCAAGGCATCACCGTTTACGGCGTGGCCGACCTTGGCGTGCTGCGCGACCATGACTCCGGCACCACCACAATGAAGGTCGACAGCGGCCTGCAGACGGCATCGCGCCTCGGCGTCACAGGCACTGAGGCACTGGGCCGCGGCATGACGGCCAGCTTTGTCATCGAATCCCAGATCGAGGCCGACACCGGCACGCCTTCGTTTGCCGGCAAGGTGTTCGGCAGCCAGGTCTGGGTCGGCCTGGCCGGGCCGCTCGGCGCGCTCAAATTGGGCCGCATGTTCACGCCCTACTTCGGCGCCATCGCCACCAATGATCCGTTCGACGCCAAGGGGCCGGGCGAGGCGACCCGCCTGTTCCAGGATTCCGGGGTGCGGATGGACAATACCGTCAAATATTCGCTGCCGCCCCTGCTGGGCGGTGTTTACGCGGACTTGGCCTATGGCTTCGGCGAGTCCGGCGTCAGCCAGGCCGCCAACCGCCAGCTCAGCATGGATGCCGGCTATGCGGCCGGTCCGCTGAACACGGTGCTGGCCTACCACCAGACCAACGATGCAAAGGGCAACCGGCAGGTGCGCAGCGTGCTCGTGGGCGGCAATATGGACTTCGGCCCCGTGCGTGCCTGGCTGCTGGCCGCCCGCAACCGCAATGACGCCGAACTCGACACCCGCGACATCCTGCTGGGCCTGACCGTTCCGCTGGGCCAGTCATCCATCGCCGCGACTTATGTACGCAAGCAGGACCGCTTCCACGCCAACGCCGATGCGCACCAGCTGGCCCTGGGCTACTACTACACGCTGTCGAAGCGCACCAACACCTACATCATCGCGTCCGGCTTGCGCAACGAGGCTGCGGCGCGCTACCAGGCATCGCTGCCGGGCGGCGACCGGCGCCTGCTGGCCTGCGGCATGCGCCACCAGTTCTGAGGCAGACCATGCCAACGGCCGCCAACCTCAGCCTTGCCATCATCCTGGCGTTGCTGCTGCGGGCGGCATCGGCCGCGGACGTCAGCATGGCGTTCGGTGAAAAAATCCCGCCGTTCTGCTTCCCTGAAACCGATTCCGGCATCGAGCTGGAAGTGATGCGCGAGGCGCTGGCGTTCCGCGGACACGTGCTCAAGCCGCGCTATTACTCGTTCGCGCGGATTCCCGTCGCCTTCAAGTCCGGCGAGGTGGATGCGGCCATGACCGACCTGGGCGAGGACATGACATCCTGGGGCGCCTTCTACGGCAACCCCGCCGTCTTCTACGACAATGTCTTCATCACGCTGAAAGAGCGCCACCTGGCGATCAACCGGCCGGAAGACCTGCAGGGGCTGACCGTGATTTCCTTTGCCGGCGCCGCCAAGCGTTATCCAGAATGGCTGGACGCGGTACGCAAGGCCGGCCACTACTTCGAGCAGAACGACCAGGCGCTGCAGGTGCTGACGCTGGACCGCGGCCGCTACGACGTGGTCCTGAGCGACCGCAATATCTTCAAGTATTTCACCTTGCAGCTCAAGCTGAACAAGTCCTTCCGGCCCAAGCCGGTCACCGAGCACCCCTTCGTCCGGCTGAACCCGATGGACTACCGTCCCGTGTTCCGCGACAGCACCATCCGCGACGATTTCAACGCCGGCCTGAAGTACCTGAAGGAGAGCGGCCGCTTCCAGGCCATCTATTCCAAATACCTGGCCGGCGATTGAGCCGCGCCGGTGCGGAAAGCCGCCGGCGACACCCCGAACAGCTGGCAGAAGGTGCGGCGCAGCATGGCCTCCGTACGGAAGCCCGATTGCAGCGCCACCTGCAGCATCGACAGGCCCGGCCGGGCCAGCAGTTCCTTCGCATATTCGGCGCGGCAGCGTGCGATATAGATATGCGGCGCCATGCCGACCGCGTGCTGGAAGCGGCGTGAGAAATTGCGCACGCTCATGGCGGTGCGCTGCGCCGCGCTCTCCACCGTCAGGTCCTGCTTGAAGCAGCGTTCAATGTATTCCTGCGCTTGGCGGATGCGCTGGTCGCCATGCTGCTTCAAGCCCGCGTTGCGGATCGCCACCCGTCCCGTGCTGGGCTGGCTGGCGGGATTGGTGTAGCGCGACAGCTTGTGCGCCACCGCGTCGCCATGGAAGTGGCCCACCAGGTAGCTGCACGCGTCCAGACAGGGGTTGACCGAGCCGGCGCTGATGATGCTGCCGTCGATCACCAGCGGCGCGTCGGGACTGAAGCGCACGTCGGGATAGTGCTGGGCGAATACGCGCTGGTCGGCCAGGTTGCCGGTCACTTCGCGTCCGTCCAGCAGGCCCGTCTCGGCCAGGATGCGCATGCCGCCCGCCATCCCCACCAGCAGCGCGCCGGCGGCGTGGGCCTGCAACAGCCATGCGCGCAAGGCGGGCGCAATCGGCTGGCGCGCCGCCATCGGCAAATAGAACGGCGGCACGATGACCACCTGCGGTTCCGCCAGGTCCGCCAGGGTGGCGTCCGGCAGCAGGGCGGGGCCGGTAAACGAGCGCACCGGCCCCGCATCCAGCGCCACCAGGCGCACGCGGAACAGGGCCGTTGCCTCCAGGTTGGGATTGCGCGCATGCAGCGTGCCGGCGATGGCAAACGCTTCGCGCGCCAGCAGGGCAAGGCCGCCCCAGCAGTCGTCGGCAACGTAGATGGCGATAGTCACTGGCGCTCTCATCCTGGCCGATACTAACAGCAGAATTGGCCGATTTCGCGCATAACAGTTTAATAATGGACGGATATACTGGCTTCGCTGATGCATCTCTACAACGGCAAGGAGAATTTATGTATAAAGCCATCGGCGCGCTCGCGCTGTGCTGCATGCTGTCCGCCTGCTACAAGACCACACCATCGCTGCCGGCGCCCGTTTCGGCGGCCGACATCGCCTTCCAGAAGCAGTTGCAGGAACAACTGCTGGACGCCAAGCCAGGCTCGGTGATCGCAATCCCGGCCGGCAACTACAAATTCACCAGCGGACTGCAGCTGCGCGCCGACGGCGTGACCATCCGCGGCGCCGGCATGGACCAGACCGTCTTGTCTTTCAAGCCGCAAGTAACAGGGCCGGAAGGCTTGCTCGTCTACGGCAACAACTTCACCATCGAAGGCTTGACCATCGAGGATTCCAAAGGCGACGGCCTGAAGATCAACGACGGCGACCACATCACCATCCGCAGCGTGAAGGTGCAATGGACCGGCGGTTCCAAGGTCAGCAACGGCGCCTACGGCATTTACCCGGTCAAGACGAAAAACGTGCTGATCGATGACTGCGTGGCCATCGCGGCGTCCGATGCCGGCATCTATGTCGGCCAGTCGCAGAATGTGGTGGTGCGCAATTCGCGCGCCGAAGCGAATGTGGCCGGCATCGAAATCGAAAACACCATCAACGCCGACGTCTACGACAACGTGGCCACCCGCAACACCGGCGGCATCCTGGTGTTCAATATGCCGAACCTGCAGCAACCCGGCCACAGCACGCGCGTGTTCAAGAACAAGGTCGAGGCGAACAACCTGGGCAACTTCGCCGCCCGCGGCACGGCCGTCGCCAGCGTGCCGGCCGGCTCGGGCGTGGTGATCAACTCGAACTCGAAGGTTGAAATCTTTGACAACGACATCAGCGACAACCAGACCGCCAACGTGATCATCTCGAGCTACCATTCGACCGGCTACTACACCGAAAAAGGCGTGGACAAGGACTACGATCCGTATCCCAAGGCGATCTACGTATACGACAACCGCTTCAAGGGCGGCGGCGATTCGCCCGACGGTCTAGACCTGAAGACGCTGAAGGTGGCACTATACGGCCTGTCCGGCCACCTGCCCGACGTGCTGTGGGACGGCTACGCCGACAACGCGCTGGCCAGGAACGGCGTGCTGCCGGCCGACGCCCGCATCTGCGTGCAGGATGGCGCGGACGTGCTGAACGCCGATGGGCCGAACAAGTACAAGAACCCCAGGGCCGATTCGGCGCCGCACCGCTGCCGGCTGGCCAAGCTGCCGCCCGTCACCATTCCCCAACTCAGCTCGCAATCCTGATGATGCCTGCCGTTCCCGCTTTCCGCCTGTTGCGGGCGGCGCGTATGGCCGCGTGCGCGCTCCTTCTCGCTGCCTGTGCACGCAGCCCCGCCCCGCCCGCCGGGCCGGTGAACTTCATTGCCGACGGGCGTCCCGAAAAACTCAGCGCGTGGCGCCTGATGGCCGCCAGCGAAGGCCAGCTGGTGTTGAACAAGGAGGTGCTGCCTTACCGGCTCAACACGCCGCTGTTCAGCGATTACGCCCACAAGCTGCGCACCGTGTGGATGCCAAAAGGCGTAGCGGCGGCCTACCGGCCCGATACGGCCTTCGATTTCCCGGTCGGCACAATCATCAGCAAGACGTTCTACTATCCGCGCGATGGCGCCAGCGGAGCCGTGCTGGCCAGCGACGACAACGGCGCCGACAGCGCGCTCGACCTGCGCAAGGTGCGCCTGGTGGAAACGCGCCTGCTGGTGCGCCGCGAAGCCGGCTGGACCGCCCTGCCCTATGTATGGAACGAGGCGCAGACCGAAGCCGAGCTGAAACGCACGGGCGAGCAGATCCCGATGGAGCTGGTGTCGCCCCAGGGCCGCCAGAAATTCACCTACGTGGTGCCGAACGTGAACCAGTGCGCGTCCTGCCACGTGGCGGACCTGAAGAGCAGGAAGTTCGAGCCGCTCGGCCTCAAGGCCCGCCATATCAACCTCGATGGGCAGCTCGACAAATTCGCGCAGGCCGGCTTCCTGTCCGGCGCGCCGGCGGCGGCCGCGGCGCCGCGCAATGTCGACTGGCGCGACAAGCTCGCCAGCGTGGACGCGCGCGCCCGCGCCTACCTCGACATCAACTGCGCCCACTGCCACAACAACAAGGGCACGGCCAACACCACCGCCCTGCACCTGGAGATCGGCGCACCGGCCAACCAGCACCTGGGACTGTGCAAGCCGCCCGTGGCGGCGGGCGCCGGCACCGGCGGCAATGCTTTCGACATCACTCCGGGCAAACCGGACGATTCGATCTTCGTCTTCCGCCTGCAATCGACCGAGACGGGCGTGATGATGCCGGAACTGGGGCGCGCCACCTCGCACCGCGAAGGCGTGGAGTTGATCCGCGCATGGATCGCCGCAATGAAGGAAAGCTGCAACTGACAATAACGAGGGAGACCAGATGAAGCTGCGCAAGAAAGTCCTGACGTCCAGCATTTCCAGCGCCCTGCTCGCATGCAGCGGCGCCGCCTTGGCCGCCGACCAGGCGCCCAAGGAAGAAACCCATGTGGTGGTGGTCACCGCCCAGAACCGCACGCAGCAGGCGCAGGACGTGCCGATTGCGCTGCAGATCGTCGGCGCCGAGCAGATCGACAAGCTGGCGTCGCCCAGCCTGGCGGAGATGAACGGCTACATCCCCGGCCTGTCGGTCAACGCCGAGCAGGCCACCCAGCCCTCGATGTCGCTGCGCGGCATCGGCACCAGCGATTTCGGCATCGGCACCGACGCGCCGGTCGGCATCTATATCGATGGCGTCTACGGCGGCAAGACCGGCGGCGCGGTCATGAACTTCAACGACGTGCAGCGCATCGAAGTGCTGAAAGGGCCGCAAGGCACCCTGTTCGGCCGCAACAGCGCGGCCGGCGCCATCTCGATCGTCACGCGCGAGCCGGGCCGCGAAACCGAGCTGGAAGCGCGCCTGCGCTACGGCCGCTTCCACACCCGCAATGTGGAGCTGCTGGCCAATACGGCGCTGTCCGACAGCACGGCCCTGCGCATCACCGCCGTCCACCACGGCAGCGACGGCTGGCTGAAGGACGCCGCCAGCGGCGCCTCGCTGCAGCATGGCACCGACAACGGTGTGCGCGCCACCCTGCGCTGGGATGCGCCGGCGCGCGCCAAGGTGCTGCTGTCGGTGGAGGCGGAAAAGCTCGACCACATGGCCCGTCCCGCAATCGGCCTGGTGGCCGGCGTGCCGGCGGTGCCGGCCGACCCGGCCAGCTACCTCGACCCGCGCACGGCCCCCGTCTACAACGACGCCATCCACAACGGCGAGACGCGCAACTTCCGCGGCAGCACCCTGCGCATCGAAGTGCCCCTGGGCTGGGCCACGTTCAATGCCACCACCGGCTACCGCCGCTTCGACTCGCGCAACCGCCAGGACAACGACGGCACCAACCTGCCGACCCATTATGTCGACACCGAAAACTCGGAACGCAACCGCAGCTGGCAGCAGGAGTTCCGCCTGTCCGGCAATACGGGCATGGCGGACTGGGTGACAGGCGTGAGCCTCTATCACGAGAAAGCCGGGCAGACCAGCCAGGTCAACACCAATACCGATACCCTGGACAATATCTTCGGCAATGTGGCCGGCTTCCCCGTTTTCAGCCAGCTGGAAGGGGCTGCGGCCATGGCCGGTATTCCGGCCGGCCTGCTGGGCAACTCCTGGCAGGAGAACCTGCATGTGGAAGCCCGCAACAAGGCCAGCGCGATCTACGGCGACGTGATCTGGCATCTGGCGCCGAAGCTGAACCTGACCACCGGCGTGCGCTTCACCCGCGACGACAAGCGTTTCAGCTGGTATAGCCCGCTGCGTACCGCGGCCGGACTAGATGGCAGCATCGCCAATCTGCAGAACCTCGGCTTTTTCGACGCCCTGGTCGGCATGGGGGCCATCACGCCGGAGCAGCTGATGATGGCGATGGGCGCCATGACCCAGAATATCGAATTCACCAGCACCGGCGCGACAGCGGCGCCGCTGGCGAAGAAGAATAAATGGAACGACACCAGCCCGCGCATGGTGCTGGACTACAAGCTCAATGACGACATGATGGTGTACGGCTCGATTGCCAAGGGCTACCAGTCGGGCGGCTTCAACGCGCTGCAGGTGAATGCCAGCTATGACCCGGAGAAGGTGTGGAACTACGAGATCGGCATGAAGAACTACTACCGCCGCTACAAGCTGCTGGTCAACGCCTCGCTGTACAAATACAAGTTCAGCAACCTGCAGTCGCTGGCCCTGGTGAATAACGGCTCCGCCATCCCGAGCTACCAGGTCACCAGCAGCGACCAGGGCGCGCACGGGGTCGACTTCGACATGCGCTGGCAGCCGGTGCGCGACCTGCGCCTGAACATGAGCACCGCCTACATCGACCAGACCTACAAGAACTTCACCACCAGCGACGGCGTCAAGCTCGATGGCCAGCCGGTCGGCACGCCGAAATGGACCACCGCCCTGGGCGCCGACTACTGGGTGCGCGATGTGGCGGGCGGCGACCTGGATTTCACGCTGCAGCATGCCTACACGGGCGCCACCCGCTGCAATGCCGACGCGCTGCAGGGCGCCTGCCTCACCACCCCGCGCTTCCGCGTCGGCGGCGCCACCCAGCGCACCGATTTCCGTGTCGGCTACGAGGCGAACAGCCATCAGTGGGCGGCGGCGCTGTTCGTCAACAATCTGTTCGACAAACGCTATGTCACCAGCATCGGCAATATGACCACCGGCCTGCTCGGCACCCCGTACGCCATGGTCAATGCGCCGCGCCAGGTGGGGGTGGAAGTGCGCGTGAACATGTAGCGCCGGGCGCCGCAGCGGCGCGGAAATACTGGCTTGCACAGTGATAGAATCGATCTTTTGTCGTTCACTTTTCTTGCATGCCAGTCAACATCCGCACTCCTTTCGGTGCTCTGCGCGCGGCGCTGCCACGGCGGATTGTCACGCCCGGCGCCAATGCGGAACACCTGGGCGCCTGGCGTCTGAGCCTGTTGAACGGCATGTGCGCGGTGTCCTGCTACCTGGGCCTGCTGGTCGGAGCACCCAGCGTGTGGTTCAGCGTCCAGTACCAGTTGTGGGCCCTGGTGGCGGCCGACTTCCTGGCGCTTATCACCGTGGCAATATTGCATTTCCGCCGCGACCTTTCCTATCACTACCGCGCCGCCGCCTTCCTCACCACCGTCTACCTGCTGGCCGTGTCGCTGCTGTTTGCCATCGGGACCATGAGCCAGATCTACCTGCTGGCCTTGCCGCTGCTGTGCACCGTGCTCATGGGCAGCCGCTCCGCAGTGCTGGCCGTTGCCGGCTGCAGCCTCACCCTGTTCCTGGCAGGCTATTTCGGCGGCATCCCGCAAGGCACGCCCACCGATACCTCGACCCCGCTGCTGCACTGGACCATCGTCTCCATCAATTTCCTGCTGGTGGCGTCGCTGCTGGTGGTCTCCTGCGCCTACCTGCTGCACGGACTGCAAGGCGCCCTGAGGCGCCAGCGCGCCGTGCACGAAAAGCTCGAAGCGCAGATCGCCATCCTGCAGGCGCGCGAAGTGGCGCTGCGCGAATCGGTCGCCGCGCAAAAGGCGGCGGAAGAATCCAACGAACAAAAAAGCGAATTCCTCGCCATGATCAGCCACGAGGTGCGTACCCCGCTAGGGGGCGTGATCGGTATGCTGCGCCTGGCGAAGAAGGACAACAGCCTGTCGGCCGAAACCCGCAACAAGCTGCGCATCAGCCTGGGCAACGCCGAAGTGCTGCTGCACATCATTAACGACATCCTCGACTTCTCGCGCCTGGAAGCAGGCAAGATGCCTTTTGAGAACATCGATTTCGACCTGCCCGCCCTGCTGCACGACGTGGTGGCGCTGCTGGCCGACCGGGCCGAAACCAAGGGTATTTCCCTGGTGGCCGATATCGACGCCGCACTGCCGCGCTGGTGGCGCGGCGACCCGGTGCGGCTGCGCCAGGTGGTCATGAACCTGGTCGGCAACGGTGTCAAATTCACCGAACGCGGCGAAGTGCGCCTGGCCGCCGGCATGGCGCCCGATGGCTGCATCGCGCTGGCCATCAGCGATACCGGCATCGGCATCGAGCCGGACGCCATCTCGCGCCTGTTCGGCAGGTTCGAACAAGGCAACGCCGCCACATCGCGCAAATACGGCGGCACCGGCCTCGGCCTGGCAATCTGCAAGAACATCGTCGACGTGATGGGCGGCGCGATCGCCGTCCGCAGCGAGCGCGGCGCCGGCAGCGTATTCGACGTGCGGCTGCCGCTGCAGCAAGGCCAGCCCGCGGCGGTAAGGGCGCTGGAGAAGCCGGCCCCGCATGCGGCGCGCCTCGAAATCCTGTGCGCGGAAGACGGCAGCACCAACCAGATCATCCTGCGCGAGCTGCTGTCCGACATGGGACATGGGGTCACCATCGCGGAAGATGGCGCCGCCGCGCTCCAACAGCTGGCGCAGCGCGACTTCGACCTGGTGATCATGGACAGCCGCATGCCGCGCATGGACGGCATTGCCGCCCTGCGCTTGCTGCGCGCCGGCGCCTACGGCGTGCGCCAGCCGGCCGTGCCGGTGATCGCCCTGACCGCCAACGCGGCGGCCGAGGAGCGCCAGCGCTTCATGGAAGCGGGCGCCAACGGTTTCCTGCCCAAGCCGATCGACGAAGCGAATCTGCATGCCGAAATCGGCCGCCAGGCCGGCTTCCTGGTGCCGGCGCCGGCGCTGGCCGACCTCGACGCCATGTTCGGCATGGATAATGCCGCCCTGCCCCAGCCGCCGCTGCGCATGGTCAGCCCGGCGGCGCGCGCCGCCTTCAGGCTGGAAGGACCGCGCCAGCTGGCCGCCATCCGCCAGGGCATCGCCAACGGCGACATGGTGGCCGTCAGCCTGAACGCCCACAACCTGCAGGGCAGCGCCGGTCTGTTCGGCGACCGCGAGCTCAGCGCCCTCTGCGGCCAGGTGGAAATGCTGGCCAATGCCGGCGTAACGGAATATCTTGGCACGCTGGCGACGGAGCTGGAGAACAAGCTGGCATCCTTGCTGGCCCGGCTGGCCGAGGCTAAATAAGCGTATAGAAATTCAGGACGAGGCGGTCCTGGGGCACGTAATCGTGCATCCGGAAGCGCAGCGTAAGCGGGTCGATGCGTTCCCGCTTGCCGGGGAAGCAGAGGGAAACGATCTGCTGCGGCGTGTCCTTGACGATATCCAGGGTGAATTCGCCGATGCCGCCTTTGCCTTCATCCAGGCAGGCGCGGTCGGCCTCGTCGCTCGACGACACGGGCACACATTCGGCAGACGGGGGCGCGTGGCGTCCGCCACGCCGATGCGCGTTCTGCCGGCAAAGGCTCGCTCGCCCCTAATGCCTGCAGGCGGGCCACGAGCGGTTCCGGCAGCGTCATGCCGCCCTTGCCGAAGGCGTCGCCAAAGCTGCGGAAGATCTGGTTCCCGTCCAGGCCGGCCTGGCGCAAGTGCCTGCTGATGTCACGGCCGCCGACCCGCTGCGCGGCGCGCCAGGCGCATGGCCTGGCGCGCCATTCGCCGGGCGCGTTAGCCGGCGGCGCCGAGCTGCTCGCCCAGTTCCTTGCCGCGCGCCGCGGCGGCCTTGACGGCGGTGATGATGGCTGCCTTGACGCCGCTAGTTTCCATGCTGGTCAGCGCGGCGTAGGTGGTGCCGCCTTTCGAGGTCACTTTCTCGCGCAATACCGGCACCGGGTCGGGCGACTGCGCCGCCAGCTGGGCGGCGCCGCTGAAAGTCTCCATGGCCAGCTGCCGGCCCTGTTCCGCCGTCAGGCCCAGCTCCTCGGCGGCCTGCTGCATCGCTTCGATGAAATAGAACACATAGGCCGGGCCGCTGCCGGAAACCGCCGTCACCGCATCGATCTTCGCTTCATCGTCGAGCCAAACGGTGGCCCCCACGGCGCGCAGGATCTGGTCGGCGGCCGCGCGTTGCGCCGCCGTCACAGCCGGCGCGGCAACCATGCCGGTCACGCCCATGCCGATCAGGGCCGGCGTATTGGGCATGGTGCGCACGATCGCCGGGTAGCCGCCCAGCCAGCGCGCCAGGTCGGCGGCGCGGATGCCGGCCGCGATCGACAGCACCAGCGGGCTGCGGCCATCCGCCTGCGCCGCCTGCAGCAGCGGCAGCAGCTGCAGCGCCACTTCATGCATCACCTGCGGCTTGACGGCCAGCACCAGCACGTCGGCGCCAGCCACCGCCTCCCCCGCCGCCGGCGCGACGCTGACGCCGTATTCCTGGCGCAGCTTGTCCAGCGAAGCCGGATTCGGGTCGACCACGTGGATATTCGCGCCCGCCGTCAGCTTGCCGGCCAGGCCGGCGATCAGGGCGGCGGCCATATTGCCGCCGCCGATGAATGCAATCTTCATGACTTTTTATCCTTTGTTGTAATCACGGGCACCGAAGATGGCGCTGCCAACCCGCACGATGGTGGCGCCCTCGTGGATGGCGGCGCGCATATCGGCCGACATGCCCATCGACAGGGTGTCGAGCGCAAGGCCCTCGCCGCGCAGCTGTTCCCGCAGTTCGCCCAGCACGCGGAAGGCCGCGCACTGGCGCTCGAAATCGGGCTCCGGCTCGGGAATGGACATCAGCCCGCGCAAGGCCAGGCGCGGCAAACCGGCCACGGCGCGGGCCAGCGCGGCGGCGTCGGCGGGCAGCACGCCGCTCTTGCTGGCCTCCCCGCTGGTGTTGACCTGAATGCATACCTGCATGGGGTGCAGGCCCGCGGGACGCTGCTCGTTGAGGCGCTGGGCGATCTTTTCCCGTTCAATCGTGTGCACCCAATCGAAGTTTTCGGCTATAAGACGCGTCTTATTGCTCTGGATTGGTCCGATAAAATGCCATTCCAACGGAGTGCAGCCGCGCATGTTTGCCAGTTCGTGGATTTTATCCACCCCCTCCTGCACATAGTTTTCACCGAACGCCCGCTGCCCCGCCAGCACCGCCTCGAAAACTGCCTGCGCCGGGAAGGTCTTGGACACGGCCAGCAGCTGGACTTCGTTGGGCGCACGCTGCGCTTCTCGTGCGGCAACGGTAATTGCTTCAGTAACAACTTGCAAGTTGTGGGCTATTGTGGACATAATCGAATGAGACAGGGCCAAGGATTTTGGCTTATGAATAAAGCACAGGGATTATAAATGGACATTTCCGAACTTCTCGCATTCTCCGTCAAGAACAAAGCATCCGACCTGCACCTGTCTGCAGGCCTGCCGCCGATGATTCGTGTACACGGCGACGTGCGCCGCATCAACCTGCCGCCGCTGGAGCACAAGGACGTGCACGGCATGATCTATGACATCATGAACGACGGCCAGCGCAAGGCGTACGAAGAGATGCTCGAATGCGACTTCTCGTTCGCCATTCCGGGCCTGGCGCGCTTCCGCGTCAACGCCTACAACCAGGAACGCGGCGCCGCGGCCGTGCTGCGTACCATTCCGTCCAAGATCCTGACGCTGGAAGAACTCAACGCGCCGAAGATCTTCGCCGACTTCGCCATGAAGCCGCGCGGCCTGGTGCTGGTGACTGGCCCGACCGGCTCCGGCAAGTCGACCACCCTGGCGGCGATGGTCAACCACCTCAACGAAAACGAATACGGCCACATCCTGACCATCGAAGACCCGATCGAATTCGTGCACGAATCGAAGAAGTGCCTGATCAACCAGCGCGAAGTGGGGCCGCATACCCTGTCCTTCAACAACGCGCTGCGTTCGGCGCTGCGGGAAGACCCGGACGCCATCCTGGTTGGCGAATTGCGCGACCTGGAGACCATCCGCCTGGCGCTGTCGGCCGCGGAAACCGGCCACCTGGTGTTCGGCACCCTGCACACCTCCTCCGCCGCCAAGACCATCGACCGTATCATCGACGTGTTCCCGGCCGAAGAAAAGGAAATGGTGCGCGCCATGCTGTCCGAGTCGCTGCAGGCCGTCATATCCCAGTCACTGCTGAAAACCAAGGACGGTTCCGGCCGCGTCGCCGCGCACGAGATCATGGTCGGCACGCCGGCGATCCGTAACCTGATCCGCGAAGCGAAGATCGCGCAGATGTATTCTGCGATCCAGACCGGCAACAACGTCGGCATGCAGACGCTGGACCAGAACCTGACCGACCTGGTGCGCCGCAACCAGATTTCCCCGGCCGCAGCGCGCGCTGCCGCCAAAATCCCAGACAACTTCCCAGGCTGATAAAAATGGAACGCGACCAGGCTTCAAAATTCATGTTCGACTTGCTGCGCCTGATGGTCAGCAAGAAGGGCTCCGACTTGTTCATTACCTCCGGCTTCCCGCCGGCCATCAAGATCGACGGCAAGATGACGCCCGTCTCGGCGCAGGCGCTGACGCCGGCCCACACGGCCGATCTGGCCCGTTCGATCATGAACGACAAGCAGACTGCGTCCTTCGAGCAGACCAAGGAGGCCAACTTCGCCATCAGTCCCGGCGACCTGGGGCGCTTCCGCGTCTCGGCCTTCGTGCAGATGAGCGCCGTGGGCATGGTGCTGCGTACCATTAACAGTTCGATCCCGGAGTTCGACGAACTGGGCCTGCCGCCCATTCTGAAGGACGTGATCATGACCAAGCGCGGCCTGGTGATCATGGTCGGCGCGACCGGCTCCGGTAAATCGACCACGCTGGCGGCCATGGTGGGCCACCGCAACGCCAACAGCTACGGCCATATCATCACCATCGAAGACCCGGTCGAATTCGTGCACCCGCACCGCAACTGCATCATCACGCAGCGCGAAGTGGGGGTCGACACCGAGGACTGGGAAATTGCGCTGAAAAACACCCTGCGCCAGGCGCCGGACGTGATCCAGATCGGCGAGATCCGCGACCGCCAGACCATGGACCACGCGATCGCCTTCGCCGAAACCGGCCACCTGTGCCTGGCCACCCTGCACGCCAACAGCTCCAACCAGGCGCTGGACCGTATCATCAACTTCTTCCCGGAAGAACGCCGCCAGCAGCTGCTGATGGACTTGTCGCTCAACCTGAAGGGCATGATCTCGCAGCGCCTGATTCCGAAAAAGGACGCCAAGGGCCGCGCCGTCGCGGTGGAAATCATGCTGAACTCCCCGCTCATCGCCGACCTGATCTTCAAAGGCCAGGTGCACGAGATCAAGGAGCTGATGAAGCGCTCGCGCGAACTGGGCATGCAGACCTTCGACCAGGCCCTGTTCGACCTGTACGAGGCCGGCCAGATCACCTATGAAGATGCGCTGCGCAACGCCGACTCGGTCAACGACCTGCGCCTGGCCATCAAGCTGGAGTCGAAGGAAGCCAAGACGCGCGACCTGGCGGCCGGCACCGAGCACCTGGGGATCATCTGATGACGACGGTTTACGACTTCAGCGCCGACAGCCTGGCGGGCCAGGCGGTGGACCTGGGGCAGTACAAGGGCAAGGTGCTGTTGATCGTGAACACCGCCAGCAAATGCCGCTTCACCCCGCAGTACAAGGGCCTGGAGGAGCTGCACCGGCAGTTCGCCGGCCAGCCCTTCGAAGTGCTGGGCTTCCCCTGCAACCAGTTCGGCCAGCAGGAACCCGGCAACGCGGAGGAAATCGGCGCGTTCTGCGAACAGAATTTCGGGGTCAGCTTCCCGATGTTCGCCAGGATCGAGGTCAATGGCGACAACGCGCATCCGCTCTACCAGCACCTGAAAAAGAACGCGCCGGGCATCCTGGGGACGGAAGGCATCAAATGGAACTTCACCAAGTTCCTGGTGCGGAACGACGGCAGCATCCACGACCGCTATGCCCCGACCACCAAGCCGGAAGACCTGGCCGACGAGATCAGGAAGCTGCTGGCGCAATAACCGGAGGGGAGCGCAGTCATGGGCGCGATCAAGACCTACTTGATCCAGCTGTTTTCACCGCCCGCCGACCCGGCGCTACTCACCTACGGGAGTTACGATCCCTGGCTGGTCCTGCTATCGCTGCTGGTGGCCAGCTTTTCCTCCGCCATGGCCCTGCAGATGGCCGGCCTGGCGGCAGGCGGCACCCGGCCCGGCCTGCGCCTGGTGGCCCTGGCCACCGGCAGCCTGGCCCTTGGCAGCGGCGTCTGGGCCATGCATTTCATCGGCATGCTGGCCTTCACGCTGTGCACGCAAGTCTCCTACGACCCCACCACCACCCTGCTGTCGATGCTGCCCAGCATTGCCGCCTCCAGCGTCGCCCTGTCCCTGCTTAGCCGCAAGCGCATCGGCCTGCGCAGCCTGCTGCTCGGCGGCGCCATGGTCGGCGCGGGCATCGCCGCCATGCATTACACGGGCATGGCGGCCATGCGCTCGGCCCTGCAGCTGCGCTACGATCCCTGGATATTCGGCCTTTCCATTCTGGTGGCGATGGCGCTGGCGACCCTGGCCCTGTGGGTGCGCTTCGGCCTGCAGGGTCTGCGCGGCCGCCTGGGCCACACGGCCACAGTCGCCACGGCCGGCGTGATCATGGGCTGCGCCATCGCGGGCATGCACTATACCGGCATGGCGGCGGCGCGCTTCGTCGGCCGCATGCCTTTGGAGCCCGACAGCGGCATCGCCAACGCCGCGTTCCTGGCGCTGGCCGTGGGCATGACCACGGGGCTGCTGACGGCGCTGGTGGTGTCCGCCAACGGCATGCTGCGCTACCGCGCCCTGTTCCACCAGGTGAGCGGGCTGGAACTGGCGCTGCGCACCAGCGAGGAGCAACTGCGCTCGCTGGTGGCGAATATCCCCGGCATCACCTTCCGCTGCCGCAATGTGCCGGGCTGGCCGCTGCTGTTTGTCAGCGATGCCATCGAAAGCATGACGGGCTATCCGGCCGCCGATTTCCTGGGCGACCCGCCGCGGCGCCTGTTCGGGGAACTGGTGCACCCGGACGACTGGCCGGCAGTCCAGCAGGGCGCGCGCAGCGCGGTGATGGAGCGCCGCCCGTTCCGGCTGGAATACCGGATCCGCCACCGCGACGGCAGCATCCACTGGTTCTGGGGCAACGGCAATGTGGTGCCGGGCCCGAGCGGCGAGGTCGAGCTGATCGACGGGGTGGTGCTCGACATCAGCGGCCGGCGCCTGATGGAACAGGACCTGCGCATCGCCAAGGAGCGCGCCGAGCAGGCCGCCGCCGCGCGCGCCGCCTTCCTGGCCAATATGAGCCATGAAATCCGCACACCGATGAACTCCATCCTCGGCTTCACCGACGTGCTGCTGAACGGCGAGCTGACGCCGGTGCAGCGGCGCCACCTGGACACGGTGCGCAATGCCGGCCGCTCGCTACTGCGCCTGCTCGACGCGATTCTCGATACGGCCAAGCTGGACAAGGGCGCGGTGGAGCTGGAACTGCACGACTTCAGCCTGCTGGCCCTGAGCGACGAACTGGCATCGACCATGGCCACGGCGGCCCGGGCCAAGGGCTTGTCGATGTCGCTGCAGTACGACCCGGCCCTGCCGAACTGGATCCACGGCGACGAGCTGCGCGTGCGCCAGGTGCTGACCAACCTGATGGACAACGCCCTCAAATTCACCAGCCGCGGCAGCGTGTCGCTGGCGGTCAGCCCGGAAATCGAAGGCGAACGGCGCATGGTGCACTTTGCCGTCAGCGATACCGGCATCGGCATCGAGCCGGAGCGCATGCAAGCCATCTTCGAACCTTTCGTGCAGGCCGATGCCTCGATGAACCGCCGCTTTGGCGGCACCGGCCTGGGCACCACCATCTGCAAGCAGTTGGTGGAGCTGATGGGCGGGCGCCTGTGGGCCGACAGCGTGCCAGGCCAGGGCAGCACCTTTCACGTCCTGTTGCCGCTGCTGCCGGCGCGCGCTCAGGCTGCGCGCAGCGCCGCCGCGCCGACCCTGCTGCCGCCTTTGCACATCCTGGCGGCCGACGACGTGCCGCAGAACGTCGAAGTTCTGCAATTGCTGCTGGCGAAACTTGGCCATACGGTGACCGGCGCCAGCGATGGCGCCGTGGCGGCGCGGCTGGCGGCGGAAGCGCAATTCGACGCCATTCTGATGGATGTGCAGATGCCCGGCACCGACGGACTGGCGGCGACGCGCCGCATCCGCGCGGCGGAAGACGCGGCCGGCCGGCCGCGCGTGCCGGTGATCGCCATGACCGCCAATGTGCTGGCGCGCGACCGCGAAGCGGCCCGCGCCGCAGGCATGGACGGCTTCACCGCCAAGCCGGTGGACGTGGCGGTCCTGACCCAGGAACTGGCGCGCGTGCTGGACATGCCGGCCGGCGCCCCGCAGCTGGCGCCCTCCCCGTTCCCGGTGCGCGGCATGGTGCTGAACGTCGACAAGGGACTGCAGCGCTGGACCGGCCAGCACGCGCCTTACCTGCGCGCGCTGCGGCGCTTCGCCGGCGACCATGAAGATGCCGCGCAGGAGCTGGCTTCGGCCCTGGCGGCGGGACAGCATGCCGCCGGCGCAGCGCTGGCGCACCGCATGCGCGGCGCCGCCGCCAACCTTGGCCTGGAACAACTGGCCGACGCGCTGTGGCGGCTGGAAAACGGCCTGCAGGAGGCGGACGGCCGCGCAGTCCTGCCGCAGCTGCTGGAGCAGGCCGCCCAGCGCCTGTCCGAAGCCCTGGCCGCCATCCAGGAGCACTGGGACAGCCGGCAGGCCGCCCCCGCGGGCGCCGACGCCGCGCCGCCGGACCTGGCACAGGCATGCGCGCTGGGCACAGCGATGCTGCGCTCTCTCGAGCGCGGCAGCTTCGACCCGCGCGAGCTGGCCCAGTTGGCGGCCGCCGCCGGCAGCGCCGTCTCCGGCGAGCGGCTGGCGGCATTGCAGGAGGCGCTGGACGACTTCGACGCCACGGCCGCGCGCCACGCCCTGCAGGCGCTGCTCGACGAATGCAGGGACTTGCAAAGGAATGCACAATGACCCGCCAAGCTACGGCCACGGTGCTTGCCGTCGACGACGAAGCGGCCAACCTGCAATTGCTGCGCCAGGTCCTGCAGGAGCAATACCGCCTGCTGTTCGCCAAGGACGGCGCACGCGCCCTTGAGCTGGCCGTCAATGAAAAGCCCGACCTGATCCTGCTCGATGTGATGATGCCCGGGATGACCGGCTACGACGCCTGCCGGGCGCTGAAGGCAAATCCCGCGACCGCAGCCATTCCCGTCATCTTCGTGTCCGCACTGACCGATGCGGCCGACGAAATCGTCGGCTTCCAGGCCGGCGCCGTTGACTTCATCAGCAAGCCGCTCAGCCCCGCCGTGGTCAAGGCGCGCATCAAGCTGCACCTGTCGCTGGTGCGCATGGAAGAATTGCGCGCCAGCCGCCTGGCAATCGTGCAGCGGCTCGGCCTGGCCGCCGAATACAAGGATAATGAAACCGGCCTGCACGTGATCCGCATGAGCCATTACGCCCGCCTGCTCGCCATCGCGGCCGGCTTCGACGAGCAGGAGGCGGACGATCTGTTCATCGCCGCTCCCATGCACGATATCGGCAAGATCGGCATTCCCGACCACATCCTGCAAAAGACCGGACGCCTGACGCCGGAGGAATACCTGGTCATGCAGAACCATCCCGCCATCGGCGCGCACATCATCGGCCATCACGAAGGCGGCTTGCTGGCCATGGCGCACGATGTGGCGCTGTCGCACCACGAGAAATGGGACGGCAGCGGCTACCCCAACCGGCTGGCCGGCGCAGCCATTCCGCTGGCCGCGCGCATCGTCGCCGTGGCCGACGTATTCGACGCGCTGACGTCGGTCCGCCCCTACAAGCCGGCCTGGAACATCGAAGATGCGTGCGCATGGATGACCACGCAACGCGGGTCGCATTTCGAGCCGCGCCTGCTGGACCTGTTCCTCGAGCAGTTGCCCGCGATCCGGCAAATCATGGAGAGGTGGGCGGAACGCTAGCCGTGCAAGGCGCGGTCGACCAGCTCGATCCAATGCTCCACCGGCGTTTGCGTGCCCGACTGCAGGTGGCCGATGCAGCCGATATTGGCCGACACGATGCGTCCGGCGCCGGTATCGGCCAGGGCGGCCAGCTTGCGGTCGCGCAGCTGCTGCGACAGTTCCGGCTGCAGCAGCGAGTACGTTCCCGCCGAGCCGCAGCACAGGTGGGCGTCGCGGCACATTTTCACCTCGACACCGAGGGCGCGCAGCAGGCCTTCGACTTTGCCGCGGATCTGCTGGCCGTGCTGCAAGGTACAGGGCGGGTGCCAGGCCACAGCCTCGGAAGGCTGCCGCACCACCGCGCGCCGCACCAGCTCGGCCTCAAAGCCGGGCAGAATCTCGCTCAGGTCGCGCGTCATGGCGGAGATGCGCGCCGCCTTCTTCGCATAAGCGCCGTCATGCGCCAGCAGGTGGCCGTAGTCCTTGACCGTGACGCCGCAGCCGGAAGCGGTCATGACGATGGCTTCCGCCCGTTCCACCAAGGGCCACCAGGCATCGATATTGCGGCGCATATCGTCCAGCGCCGCCGCCTGGTCGTTCAGGTGAAAGCGCAGGGCGCCGCAGCAACCGGCGCCGGGCGCCGCGATCAGCTGCACGCCCAGCGCGTCCAGCACGCGCGCGGTGGCCGCGTTGATGTTGGGCGCCATGCCCGGCTGCATGCAGCCATCCAGCACCAGCATCTTGCGCGCATGCTCGCGCGCGGGCCATGCGCCGGCACGGCGAAGCGGCGGCAGCTTGTCTTGCAGCGGTTTGCCAAGCAAAGGCTTGAGCAGCTGGCCGGCGCGCAGCGCCGGCTCGAACAGCCAGCGGCGCGGCAGGGCCTCTTTCAGCACATAGCGTTTGATGCGTTCGGGCAGCTTGCGCGGCACGCGCTGTTCCACCACCTTGCGGCCGATGTCGGCCAGCCGTCCATATTGGACCCCCGACGGACAGGTGCTTTCGCAGTTGCGGCAGGTCAGGCAGCGATCCAGGTGCAGCTGGGTGCTGGCCGTCACCGGCGCGCCTTCCAGCACTTGCTTGATCAGGTAAATGCGGCCGCGCGGACCATCGAGCTCGTCGCCCAGCAGCTGGTAGGTCGGACATGTGGCGGTGCAAAAGCCGCAATGCACGCAGGCGCGCAGGATCGCTTCCGCCTCGTCGCCCTCCGGCGTACCCTTGATGAAATCTGCGAGCTTGGTCTGCATATCAGTACATGCGGCCGCAATTGAAAATGCCCACCGGATCGAAGGCGGCCTTGAGGCGTTCATGGATACGCGCGACGGCCAGCGCCAGCGGATGGAATGCGCCCTCCCCAGCGCCCAGGTCGGCGCGCTCGACGCGGTAGCGCGTGGCGTGCCCGCCGGAGGCCGCCGCGACGCGCCGGATGTCGTCCGCCACGCCGCGCTCCACCCGCAGCCAGCGCTGCGCACCGCCCCATTCGATCAACTGTTCGCCGCGCATGACGAGCGCGCTGGCGGCGCTCGGCACAGAAAGGCGCCATAGCTCCGCCGCGCCGCCCTCCGCGCTGGCGAAGAAATCGCTGCGCTGGTCGCGCAGGTTGCGCCAGAACGTCTCGCCGTCGGCCAAGGCCTCGCCGCCCATGCCGGCCATGGCCGCCTTCACCGCCGCCTGCGCGCCCGACAGCCGCACGGTCAGCAGGCCGCCATGCCAGCAGGTCGCCGACACCGGCAGCGGCAGCCCCGCCCATTCATTCATCCAGCGCAGCGCCTTGATTTCATCGACCTCGAAACGAAGGCTCGCCTCGCATAATGGTTGCGGCAGCACTTTCAGCGAGACCTGGGTCATCAGCCCCAGTGTGCCAAGAGAACCCGCCAGCAGCCTCGATACATCGTAGCCGGCGACGTTTTTCATCACCTGTCCGCCGAAGGACAACAGCTCGCCGCGCCCATCCATCAGCCGCGCGCCCAGCACGAAATCCCGTACTGCGCCCGACGACGCGCGCCGCGGCCCGGACAAGCCGCTGGCCACCACGCCGCCAATGGTCGATCCGGCGCCAAAGCGCGGCGGCTCGAACGCCAGCATCTGGCCGTTCCGCCCCAGCAGGGCTTCGATATCGGCCAGCGGCGTGCCGCAGCGCGCCGTGATCACCAGCTCGGTCGGCTCATAGTCGACCACCCCAGTATAGGCGCGCGTATCGAACACATCGCCCACCACATGCTGGCCATACCAGTCCTTGGTGCCGCCGCCTCGCAAGAGCAGCCGCGTGCCGTCTTCACTGGCGGCCCGGATACGGGCGCGGAACTGCTCGAGGATCGCATCCATCTCAGAACCTCGGCAGTCCGGCAAACGGCAGGCGCCCGGCGCGCACATGCATCTTGCCGAATTCGGCGCAGCGGTTCAGCGTTGGAATCGCCTTGTTGGGATTAAGCAGCGATAAGGGATCGAAGGCGCTCTTGACCGCGTGAAAAGCGGCCAGTTCGGCGTCGCGGAACTGCACGCACATCGAATCGATCTTCTCGATGCCCACGCCGTGCTCGCCGGTGATGGTGCCGCCCACGTCCACGCACAATGCCAGAATCTCGGCGCCGAAAGCCTCGGCCCGCTGCAGCTCGTCCGGCTGGTTGGCATCGAACAGGATCAGCGGATGCAGATTGCCGTCGCCGGCATGGAAAACATTGGCGCAGCGCAGGCCGTATTTGCCCTCCATCTGCGCAATGCCGGTCAGCACGCGCGCCAGATGCTTGCGCGGAATGGTGCCGTCCATGCAGTAATAGTCGGGTGAAATGCGCCCCGCCGCCGGGAAGGCGTTCTTGCGGCCCGACCAAAATTTCAGGCGTTCCGCTTCGCTGGTGGAGACCTGCACGGCGCTGGCTCCCGCCGCCTGCAGCACGGCCGTCATACGGGCGATTTCCTCCTCCACTTCATCGGCCGTGCCATCCGCCTCGCAGAGCAGGATGGCAGCGGCATCGGTGTCGTAGCCGGCGCGCACAAACGGCTCCACCATGCGCGACGAGGTGCGGTCCATCATTTCCAGGCCCGCGGGAATGATGCCCGCCGCAATCACGGCAGCCACCGCGTTACCGCCCGCGACCACGTCGTCGAACGAAGCCATGATGACGCGCGCGGCGGCCGGCTTGGGCACCAGCTTGACGGTAACTTCGGTCACGATGCCCAGCATGCCTTCCGAGCCGATAAAGGCCGCCAGCAAGTCCAGGCCCGGCGCATCGAGCGCCCCACTGCCCAGCTCCACCACATCGCCTTCGATGGTCACCATGCGCACGCGCATGACGTTGTGCACCGTCAGGCCATACTTCAGACAATGCACGCCGCCCGAATTTTCCGCCACATTGCCGCCGATGGTGCAGGCAATCTGCGAGGACGGGTCGGGCGCGTAGTACAGGCCGTGCTCTTCGGCCGCTTCGGAAATCGCCAGGTTGCGCACGCCCGGCTGCACCACCGCAGTACGGGAATACGCGTCCATGCGCACCACCTGGTTCATGCGCGCCGTGGACAGCACCACCCCATCGGCAATCGGCATGGCGCCGCCGGACAGGCCGGTGCCGGCGCCGCGCGGCACGAGCGGCACATTCAATTCGCGGCAGATCCGCAAGACCGCCAGCACCTGCGCCTCGTCGGCCGGCAGCACGACGGCCATGGGCAGCTGGCGGTAGGCCGACAGGCCATCGCATTCGTAGGGGCGGGTATCTTCCTGGTCGGACAGCACGCTGGCGGGCGGCAGGACCGCGCGCAATGCGGCGACGAGGGCGGTGCTGTTATTCATTAATCCATTGTAAGTTTAAATACATCCACGGCGCGGAATTCCCCTCCCAAGCAATGGTAATTTGTCGTATCCTGCCACCGTTATTGACAATTTGAGGCTGCAATGGGTAATCGACTCTCGAAAATCGCCACCCGCACCGGGGACAAAGGCACCACGGGACTGGGCGACGGCTCCCGCGTGGACAAGGACAATGCGCGCATCCAGGCCATCGGCGAAGTCGATGAGCTGAATTCCAACCTGGGCGTGCTGCTGGCCGAGGCCCTGCCGGACGAGATGCGCGAGGAACTGGTATCGATCCAGCACGACCTGTTCGACCTGGGCGGGGAGCTATGCATTCCCGGCTACCAGATGATCAAGGAAGAACATGTCGAGCGCCTGGACGCGCTGCTGGCCAAGTACAACGCCACCCTGCCGGCGCTGACGGAATTCATCCTGCCGGCCGGTTCGCGTGCCGCCGCCGTATCCCATGTCTGCCGCACCGTGTGCCGCCGCGCCGAGCGGGCCATCGTCACGCTGGGCAAGACGGAAACCATCCACGACTTCCCGCGCCAGTATGTGAACCGCCTGTCGGACCTGATGTTCGTGCTGGCGCGCGTCCTGAACCGAT
Organism: Pseudoduganella violaceinigra DSM 15887; assembly: GCF_000425385.1. Classification (GTDB taxonomy): domain Bacteria; phylum Pseudomonadota; class Gammaproteobacteria; order Burkholderiales; family Burkholderiaceae_D; genus Rugamonas; species Rugamonas violaceinigra. The sequence continues at coordinate 30,143 of NZ_AUDI01000016.1, forward strand.
TTGCCGGCGGCAGCGACGTGCTGTGGCACCACGACCGCAAGCGCAGCTAAAAACCCGCCTGCCCGGCGAAGCGCTGCTGCAAATAGTCGAGCATGAGCCGCACCCGGTGCGGCAAGTAGCGCCGGCTGGGATAGAGCAGATTCAGTTCCTGCTCCGGACCATGCCAGTGGCGCAGCACCCGGCGCAGCTTGCGCTGCGCCAGCAGGTCCTGCACCAGCCATTCCGGACACAGGCCGATGCCGCCGCCCGCCGCCAGCGTGTCGCGGATCGCCAGCGCATTGTTGACGCGATAGCGGCCATGCGTGGCGACCGTCACGCTTTGCTCCCCATCCCTTAGTTCCAGCCGGTCGCCGCTGCTCAGCCAGGCGAAGCGGATGTACTCATGTTCGGCCAGTTGCTCCGGCGACTGCGGCGTACCATGGGCCTTCAAGTACTCCGGCGCGGCGACCAGGATGCGCTGCGAAGCGCCCACCCGGCGCGCAACCACATTCGGCGGCAGGTCGCTGCCAAGGCGTACCGCGATATCGACACCGTCCTCCACCAGGTCCACCATACGGTCGTTCAGGATCAATTCCACTTCCATCCTGGGGTATTGCCGCAGGAAGTCCTGCACATAGGCGTTGAGGCAGAACTGGCCCAATGCCACGGGCGCGTTGATGCGCACTAGGCCGCTGGCTGCCGCGGTCTCGCCGCGCGCATCGGCCACCGCATCGGCATAGTCTTCCAGCATGCCGCGCGCGCGTTCGTAAAAACGGCGCCCGGGCATGGTCGGCGACAGACTCGCCGTGCTGCGCTCCAGCAGGCGCACGCCAAGTTCGTCTTCCAGTGCGGCGACGATTTTGCTGATATTCGATTGCGTCGTGCCCTGCTCGCGCGCGACGGCCGACAAGCTGCCCAGTTCGACGGCACGCACAAAACAATTGAGGGAGCGTAAGGTGTCCATAATCATTCCATTTTAGACTTAACTATAGTCTATTATTCCGGCTACCAGTCCATTCCAGAATAATCGACACTCTCTCCACCTGAATCGTCGTGGAGAGCCATCATGAAACGCCTGATATGTACTTTTGCAGCCTTCCTATCCGCCGCCACCGCGCATGCCGCGGAATGGCGCACCACCTGGTATGCCGCCCCCATGCCTGCCTGGGGCGCTGAATTTCCCCTGCCGACCATGATGCCTTCCGCATTGGAGGCGCAGACTGTGCGCGAGGTGGTGCGCACCAGCGTGGGCGGCGCCCGGGTTCGCGTCACCTATTCCAACCGCTACGGCGATACGCCATTGACGATCGGGGAGGCACGCGTCGCCGCCACGCGGGACAATCCCGCGCGCGCCGCCTCGGCGCTCACGGCAAGCAATGGCGTTCTGTTGACCTTTGGCGGCCAGCGCGCCGTCACGATTGCACCGGGGCAGTCGGCCACCAGTGATCCGGCTGCAATGCCTGCCGCGGCGCACCAACGGCTGTCGGTTTCAACCTGGCTGCCGCAGCGCACACCCCTGACGACTTTCCACTGGGGCGCACAGCAGACAGCTTTCGTCGTGAAGGGCAACCAGACCGGCGCCACGGCCCTCACAGGCGTCGAAGAATGGAAGGGGCGAACCTTCCTGAGTGCCGTGCAGCTTGACGGGCCGGCGCGCCGCACCGTCGTTGCTCTGGGCGATTCCATCACCGACGGCAACGGCTCCACGCCCGACCGCAATCGCCGCTGGCCGGACCTTCTGTCCGAGCACATGGACGGTGTCGCTGTCGTCAATGCGGGAATTTCCGGTGCACGTCTGCTGGCGAACGGCATGGGGGAAAAGGCGCTGGCGCGTTTTGAGCAGGACGTGCTGTCGCAACCAGGAGCCGACACGGTCATCGTCCTGCTTGGGATCAATGACATCGGCTGGCCCGGCAGCGCCTTCGCACCGCAAGAACCGCCCGCGACGGCGCAATCCATCATCGCCGGCTACCGCCGCCTGATCGCAGCGGCGCGGACGCGCCAGGTCCGCATCGTCGGCGCCACCCTGCTTCCCTTCGAAGGCGCGCTGCAAGGTACGCCGTTCGCAGGCCACTATTCCCGCACCAAGGATGCTGTCCGCCGCGAGGTAAACGAATGGATACGCGGCAGCGGCGACTTCGATGCCGTGATCGACTTCGACTTGCAACTGCGGGATCCCGCTCAGCCATCGCGCCTGCGCCCGGATTTCGACGCGGGCGACCACCTGCACCCGAGCGACGCCGGCTATGCGGAAATGGCAAGGATTGCGGCACTAATCGCCAAGTAGGTGCGACATCCCTTTGGCGAGGCTGAGACGGGTGGCGCCGCCTGGATGGCTGGCAAGCAAGGCCGGGCCACTGGAGTCTTGCGCAAGCTTGCCGTAGAAGCTCAGCATCGCCGAACAAGGCCAGCCTGCACGGAAGGCAATGAGCATTCCCAGCTGGTCGGCCTCGCGTTCCTGGATGGCCGACAACTTCGACAAACGCAATTGCAGCGGAATATCGGAAACCAGCCGCTCCTCCACCACATCGAGCGGCAAGTCGCGCCGGCTGTCAATCAAGGCCTCGGACAAGGTCTCACGTGCATGTTCGGCAATGGCGTGGGCGATTTCATGCGCAAGCAGGACGGCCAGTTCACCATCGCTCAATTGAAGGCGCTCGACGAATGCACCGCCGACCAGCAGCTTGCCGCCCGCCTGGCTTTCCGCCTCGACATCGGGATCGCCGGCGACATGGACTTCCCATTGCCAGCCTGCGGCAGCGGGCTTGAGCGATATGCCGGCCCGGATCAAGCCGTCGGCGATGCGCTGCACGCGGACAAGCAGGACACGGTCGCGATCAAGTCGCCCGTCGGCGGCCAGCGACACCGTCTGTTCGATATAACGGTCTTCCGCTACCAGCCCGACCTCCTCCGCCGAAAAGCGCAGCTCCTGCCAGCGTCCCGAATCCGGCACCTGTGCATGGACATGTGCCGCAGCCAAGAGTAAAGCGGGCAACAGGCAGCGCATAAGCTTCTCCCACTGGCATAAACCATTTATACCAATCTAGGCCAAGAAAAGTCGTGCTGCAAGCCAGGGAGAACACAAGGAATAGTCGACGACGCCAGCATCGAACTCAAACCATGTACATCATCGGCGCGTAGGGCGGAAAGAGCTCGCGCAATCCCTTGCGCGAGCCCGAAGACGGCCTCCGCCCTGACGGTTGGCGCCCGGCCTAGCGGACGGCCTTGTCCGCGTCCGCCTTCAGCGCCGCATTGATCGCGGCGGGAATGAAGCCATCGATACGGCGGTCGCCGATCAATAGCAAGGGCACGCCGCCGCCGCCCAGCTTCGCGAACTCTTCGCGCGCCGGGCCCGGTTTGCCGGCATCCAGGTCGACATAGGCAATACCGTTCTGCTTGAAATAGTCGCGCGTTTTGGCGCAGTAGGGACAGGTCTCAGTCCCGTACAGCACCACCTTCGCTTTGTGCTCCTGCAGGTAGGCGCTGTAATCGCCCTGGACATAATCCTTCTTGAACAGGGCCGGCGCTTTGGCAACCGCCACGCCGACGCCAAGTCCGGCAGCCAGGATCAGGGCGTAAGCCCCAAAAGTCTTCAATTGCTTGATCATCGTGTGTTCGCAGATGTGGGGGACGTGTGCGGGCGCGGCTTAGCGTTCGTAGTCGAAATTATTGCAACGCTGGCTCATGCAGAGGCGGAACTTGTGTGTGCATAGCGCCATGGTGGAGGTGCAGCTGTTCAGCTCTTGGAAACACTGGTACTCGCATTCGTCCGGTTCATACGCGAATGCCGACGCGCCTAGGCCCAGCGCGAACAGGAATGCAGCAACTTTCTTGAACATCATGCTCCTCCAATCGTTGGAATTATAGTTAAGCAAATGACAATCACTTGCCGGCATGACGATAGCGAAGGCGTTTCTGCTGGTCAAATAAAAAATTTATTCCGCAACAATATTGCAACACTTGCAACTTGATAGGCGAAAAAAAAACGGCGCCGCAGCGCCGTTCGTTTTAGCCGTTGTTGACGACCAGCCTCGGTTCGTCGCCGAAACGGGCCTTGATCGAGGCCGCGATCCCGGCGGCGTCCAGGCCGACCAGTGCCAGCAGCTTGGCCGGGTCGCCGTGATCGATGAACTTGTCCGGCAGGCCGAGCATCTGAATCGGCTTGGTGATGCCTTCCGCTGCCATGGCCTCCGCCACGGCGGCGCCGGCGCCGCCCATGATGCAGCCCTCTTCCACCGTGACCAGATAATCGTGCTCGGCGGCCAGCTGTTTGACCAGTTCCACGTCCAGCGGCTTGACGAAGCGCATATTCGCCACCGTGGCGTTCAGCAGGTCGGCCGCGCCCATGGACGGCGCCACCATCGAACCGAAGGCCAGGATGGCGATCTTCTGGCCCTTGCGGCGGATCTCGCCTTTGCCGATCGGCAGCGTGGTCAGCTCCGGCGCGATGCTGGCGCCGATGCCGGAACCGCGCGGATAGCGCACGGCCGCCGGGCCGGGATAATGGTAGCCGGTGCTCAGCATCTGGCGGCACTCGTTCTCGTCGGATGGCGCCATCACCACCATGTTCGGAATGCAGCGCAGGTAGGCCAGGTCGTAGTTGCCGGCGTGGGTAGCGCCGTCGGCGCCCACCAGGCCCGCGCGGTCCAGCGCGAAGGTCACGTCCAGGTCTTGCAGCGCCACATCGTGGATCAACTGGTCGTAGCCGCGCTGCAGGAAGGTCGAATAGATCGCCACCACCGGTTTCAGGCCTTCGCAGGCCAGGCCTGCGCCGAAGGTCACGGCGTGCTGCTCGGCGATGCCGACGTCGAAGTAGCGGTCCGGGTATTCCTTATCGAAGCGCACCATGCCCGAACCTTCGCGCATGGCCGGAGTGATGCCGACCAGGCGCTTGTCGGCCTTGGCCATGTCGCACAGCCAGTCGCCGAACACTTCGGTGTAGGTCTTCTTGGACGGCGCCAGCGCCGGCTTGATGCCTTCGGCCGGATTGAACTTGCCGGTGCCGTGGTACAGGATAGGTTCGGCCTCGGCCAGCTTGTAGCCCTGGCCCTTCCTGGTCACCACGTGCAGGAATTGCGGGCCCTTCAGCTGCTTGATGTTCTGCAGGGTCGGGATCAGCGAATCGAGGTCGTGGCCGTCGATCGGGCCGATGTAGTTGAAGCCCAGTTCTTCGAACATGGTGGCCGGGACCACCATGCCTTTGGCGTGTTCTTCCAGGCGCTTGGCCACTTCCAGCAGCGGGCCGGGCAGCACCGACTTGCCGACGTTCTTGGCGGCCGCGTAGAACTGGCCCGACATCAGGCGCGCCAGGTAGCGGTTCAGCGCGCCCACCGGCGGCGAGATCGACATATCGTTGTCGTTCAAGATCACCAGCAGATTGCAGTCCTTCTCCACGCCGGCGTTGTTCAGGGCCTCGAAGGCCATGCCGGCGGTCATGGAGCCGTCGCCGATCACGGCGATCGAATGGCGGTGCTCGCCCTTGATCTTGGCGCCCATGGCCATGCCCAGCGCGGCGGAAATCGAGGTCGACGAGTGGGCGGTGCCGAAGGTGTCGTATTCCGATTCCACGCGGCGCGGGAAGCCCGAAATGCCGTTCAGCTGGCGCAGCGTATGGAACTGCTCGCGGCGGCCGGTCAGGATCTTGTGCGTGTAGGTCTGGTGGCCCACGTCCCACACGATGCGGTCCTGCGGCGTGTTGAATACATAATGCAGCGCGACCGTCAGTTCGACGGTACCCAGGTTGGACGACAGGTGGCCGCCGGTCTTGGAGACGGAATCGAGCAGGAAGGAACGCAGCTCATCGGCTAATGGCGTCAGCTGGTGGCGCGGCAGCTTGCGCAGGTCCGCAGGATGATTGATGGTGTCAAGCAGTTTCATGTTTAAGCTTTCCTCTGCACGATCAGGTCTGCGAGTTCACGCAGGCGCAGAGCTTGTTCTCCGAATGGCGCCAGCGCAGCGTGCGCATCCTGCCGTAGTTTTTCCGCCAAGGCGATCGATGGCTGCAGGCCGAGGATGGATACATAGGTCGGCTTGTTGTCCGCCGCATCCTTGCCAGCGGTCTTGCCCAACGTGGCCGAATCGGCCGTGGCGTCGAGCACGTCGTCCACCACCTGGAAGGCCAGGCCGATGGCGCGCGCGTAATCGTGCAGCGCCGCCAGCTCGGCTTCCGTCAACTCCTTGCCCGCCATCGCGCCCAGCACGACGGAGGCGCGCAGCAGCGCCCCGGTCTTCAGCTGGTGCATGCGCTCCAGCTGTTCCAGCGTCAGGCTAAGGCCTACGCTATCGAGGTCGATGGCCTGGCCGCCGCACATGCCGGCCGAACCGGCGGCATCGGCCAGCAGGCGCAGCATGCCCACCAGGCGCGCCGGCGGCAGCGTAGCGGCGTGCGCCAGCACCGAGAAGGCCTGCGCCTGCAGCGCGTCGCCCACCAGCAGGGCGGTGGCTTCGTCGTAGGCCACGTGCACGGTCGGCTTGCCGCGCCGCAGCGCGTCGTCATCCATGCAGGGCATGTCGTCGTGCACCAGCGAATAGGCGTGGATCATCTCCAGGGCAGCGGCGGCGCGGCTTAAGGCCTGCGCATCGGCGCCGAACAGGGCGCCGGCCGCATGCACCAGCAGCGGGCGCACGCGCTTGCCGCCGTCAAGAACGGCGTAGCGCATCGCGGCGTGCAGCTTGGCTGGAACGATGTCTTCGGCGGGCAGGTAGGAGGACAGGTCCTGCTCCATGCCGGCCTGGATGGTCTTCATCCAGTCCTGGAACGATGCGCTCATTGGACTGCCTCCTCGCCTTCGGCGAAGGGCTTAAGCATATCGCCTTCCAGCACTTTGACCTGGGCTTCGACCTTGTCCAGCTGTCCCGCGCAGAATTTCACCAGTTCGGATCCGCGGGCATAGGCCGCGACCGAGGCTTCCAGCGGCAGTTGGCCGGCTTCCATCTGGCTGACCAGCTGTGCCAGTTCGGCCATCGCTTCCTCGAAGGTGGCGGGCGCATTCATTTTCTTGGGCATGTTGTCTAACTTAAGTGTAGCCCGCTATTTTAGAACAAAGTCCTGTTGCCGGTCTAAAAAGCCCCCTCTAAAGCGGTGAAAACGTTGCAATTCCTTTCATCTTGCCTGCCTCGCGCCCCATCCGAGAAAGTTCAGCGAAGATACCCTGTTTGACGCTATAATCTCCGGTTCTGTCCGAAATACCGTTTTTTGATTCTCTAAATTCAGGTCTTTACGGATCTTTCTCTTCTTGGTTTGGTATTTAATTAAGGGGGGTTTGGATGTCCGATCTGGGTAGCCACGCCAAGCTGGCGCGTTCGAACGCGCAACTTCCGGTCAACGTCTATTTTGACGAAACGCTGCTGCAGCGTGAAATGCAGGAACTGTTCAAGAAAGGCCCGCGTTACGTCGGCCATGAGCTGATGGTGCCGAATATCGGCGACTTTGCTACGCTGGCGGCTGAAAATGAAGGCCGCATGTTGGTGCGCAATGCCAACGGCATCGAATTGCTGTCCAATGTCTGCCGTCACCGCCAGGCACTGATGTTCAATGGCCGCGGCAATGCCGAGACCATCGTCTGTCCGCTGCACCGCTGGACCTACGACCTGAAGGGCGAGCTGATTGGCGCGCCGCACTTCCCGGACACCCCGTGCCTGAACCTGCCCAAAGTCCAGCTGCAAAACTGGAACGGCCTGCTGTTCGAGCAGAACGGCTTCAGCGTGATGGACAAGCTCAAGTCGCTGTCCGTGACCAAGGACCTCGATTTCAGCGGCTATATGCTGGACCACGTGGAAGTGCACCACTGCGACTACAACTGGAAGACCTTCATCGAAGTCTACCTGGAGGACTACCACGTCGAGCCCTTCCACCCGGGCCTGGGCAGCTTCGTCACCTGCGACGACCTGCGCTGGGAATTCGGCAGCGACTACAGCGTGCAGACCGTGGGCGTGAACCGCGGCCTGAAGAAGTCCGGCTCCGACACCTACCAGACCTGGCACGAGCAGCTGCTCAAGTTCCGCAACGGCGAACCGCCCAAGCACGGCGCCATCTGGCTCACGCTCTACCCCAACATCATGGTCGAGTGGTACCCGCACGTGCTGGTGGTCTCGACCCTGTGGCCGGAAGGCCCGAACCGCACCCGCAACGTGGTGGAGTTCTACTATCCGGAAGAAATCGTGCTGTTCGAACGCGAATTCATCGCCGCCGAACGCGCCGCCTACATGGAAACCTGCGTCGAAGACGATGAAATCGGCGCCCGCATGGATGCCGGCCGCAAGGTCCTGCTGGAGCGCGGCGAAAACGACGCCGGCCCGTATCAATCGCCGATGGAAGACGGCATGCAGCACTTCCATGAATGGTACCGGAGCAAGCTGGACGTCTGATGCAATCGCTCTGGATGCTAGTTGCCAGTTTCCTGTTCGCCGCCATGGGGGTGTGCGTGAAACTGGCATCCGACCAATTCAGCGTTTCCGAAATGGTGATGTACCGCGGGATGATCGGCATGGTCATCCTGTTCGCCATGCTGCGCCTGCAAGGCGGCACCCTCAAGACCAGCATGCCGCTGGCCCACCTGTGGCGCGGCGCGGTCGGCGTACTCTCGCTCTGGATCTGGTACTACACCATCGCCCAGCTGCCCCTGGCCACGGCCATGACGCTCAATTACATGGCGCCGATCTGGATCGCCGTCTGGCTGTTCGGCCATGGCTGGTGGCACAGGAAAAACCGCGTCGAATGGCCGCTGATCCTGGCCGTCGGCATGAGCTTTGTCGGCGTCACCTGCCTGCTGCAGCCGGCCTTCCACGCCAACCAGCTGGCGCCGGCCCTGATGGCGCTCGGCTCCTCCGTCCTGTCGGCCATGGCCTATCTGCAGGTGCGCAAACTGGGCCTGGCGGGCGAGCCCGAATCGCGCGTGGTGTTCTTCTTCAGCGTGAGCAATTTCATGGCCGGTTTCAGCGGCCACCTGCTGGAAAGCGGCTGGCACTGGCATGCGCTGGACCAGCAGCGCGGCGTCCTGCTGATCCTGGGCATCGGCCTGTGCGCCACCGCCGCCCAGGTAGCGATGACGCGCGCCTACCGCCTGGGCAAGACGCTGGTGGTGGCCAACCTGCAATACACCGGCATCGTCTTCTCCAGCATCTGGGGCGTGCTGCTGTTCAGCGACAGCTTCGGCCCGCTCAGCTGGACCGGCATGGGCATCATCCTGTGCTCCGGCATCGCCGCCACGTTTTACAATACGCGCAACACTGAGCGCGGCAAAGCGATTGCCGATACCGACCCGATAGCCAGCGAAGCCTAAGGAGAACCATGTACGCCACCCTGATCGATGCCCCCACCCTCGCGCAGCATGTGACCGATCCCCGCTGGGTGGTGCTGGACTGCCGCCACGACCTGATGAACCCGGACTTCGGCCGCAATGCCTTCGCCGAAGGCCATCTCCAGAACGCGCAATACGCCAATATCGACACCGATCTCTCGGGGCCGAAAGTCGGCGCCGACGGCCGGTTCCGCGGGCGCCACCCGCTGCCCGAGCGCGAGCAGCTGCTGGCAACGCTGCGCGGCTGGGGCATCAATGACGACTCGCAAGTGGTCGCCTACGACGCGCACGGCGGCATGTTCGCAGCGCGCCTGTGGTGGCTGCTGCGCTGGGTCGGCCATGGCGCGGTGGCGGTGCTCGATGGCGGCCTGGCCAGCTGGCACGCGGCCGGCCTGCCCCTGGTAACGCCATCCGCCCCCCGTCCGACCGGCAATATCGCCGCCAAGCCGGCGCTGGTGCGCACCGTCTCGGTGGGTGAACTGGTGGAAAACCTGGACGCCAAACGCCTGCAGGTGGTCGACGCCCGCGCCAACGACCGCTTCCGCGGCGAAAATGAAACCATCGACCCGGTGGGCGGCCACATCCCCGGCGCGCGCAACCGCTTCTTCAAGGACAACCTGCGGGCGGACGGCCGCCTCAAGGATGCCGCCACGCTGCGGCAGGAACTGGCGCCGATTATCGGCACGCCGGCCGGCGCCGTGATGCAATGCGGCTCGGGAGTCACCGCCTGCCATAACCTGCTGGCCCTGGAAGTGGCCGGCCTGCCGGGCGCCGCGCTCTACCCGGGCTCCTGGTCCGAATGGTGCGCCGACAGCGCCCGCCCCATCGCCACCGGCCCCGCCTGATCACAGCCCAGCCTGCGGCAACCTTGGGGTCAGGCTCGCAGGTTGACACGGGCTCGTCCACAAGCTGCGGCTGGGCTTGTGGCAAGCAAAGAGCCTGACCCAAAGGTTGCCACGGACTCAGCTGTTAGTCGCCGCCTCCGCCGCAGCTGCTGCCACAGCTGCTGCCGCAACTACTGCCGCTGTCGCTGCTGTCGCTGCCGCAGCCGGAACTGCAACTGCTGCCGCAGCTGCTGCCACTGTCGCTGCTCGCTGCCTGCCGGCGCGCGCGCATTTCGAAATCCTGAAACTGGGCCGTCGTGATCAGGCCCGCCGTCAGCAGGCCCGCGGCCGCCATCTGCGGCGGGCAGTTGATCGCCGGGTTGAAGCGGCCGCGCCCATCGAGCTGGCTGTAGCCCGGCTGGCCGCGCTTGAGCGAGTAGCCGAAACCTAAGGGCATCTTCAGCCGTTTATCCAGCAGGAACAGCGATGGCATGCGCGGGCCTTCGCGGTCCAGTCCCTCGGCCTGGCGCGCCCGCACCAGGCAGACCGCCAGCGCCGCGTCCATATCGCCGCCCATGTCGGCCGCTTCCACATGCGGCACCACGCGCTTGAAGTGCTTACGGCAGAAGGTTTCCAGCCGCAGCGGCGAAAACCGCAGCCAGGCGTGCCAGACCGAATCGGCGGCCTTGGACGGCAGGGCGCACGGTCCCGTGCCCTGGGCGGCGCATTCGAAAAAGTCCAGCAGGCCCAACGTGGCGCGGGCAAAAAAAACGGCATCTGTCGGGATGCCGTGGTATTCGCCGGGTGCACTGCTTTTCCAGTAACTGTATAAATTGGCCGGGATGTCCTTGACGGCCTTGCTGTGCCGCGAACGCTGCAGGATGCGTTGCGCGTACCAGGTATTCAACATTGTCCAAATCATGACGACAGCCTAGTAAAAGATTGTGACAAGTGTATTGCATCGTGGCGTGCTTGCCGCAACAGCGCGTTTTCCGATGGAAATTTACGGAGGAAAGTGTGACTATATTCTTGAGAGTTCGTCGGAACACCAGGCTGTGTGGCGGGGGCAATGTTATGAAAACGAGAACCGAGCTGGCGGCTGCGGAATTCACTGCGCAGGATATCGTCCAGATTGCCATGCGCATCAATGTGGAGGCGGGCAGCATCCATGCCTGGATCTTCCTGAAGCAGAACGGCTTCGGGGACGATGAGATCATGAACCTGCTGCGCCACACTCCGGCACTACGCGTCGTGCACTGACGCTTACTTCTTCTTCAGCACTTCCTTGCGCGCGCTCTCGAAGGACGGGGTCCAGAGCGGATGCCCTTTCTCGCCCGGGCTCAGGTCGAAGGACTTGTCCAGCTTGAAGCCTTTGACGAACTGCTGGCGGCATTGCGCGGTGCGGTTGGTGACGCAGTAGCTGAACGCCGTGTACTTGATCGCGTCCAGCTGCACCGACGGTTCCGCTTTGGCCAGGTCCGGAATGGAACCGAGCTGCTTGATGGCGCCGTTGAAATTACCCGCCTTGTACAAGTCGATGCCGGTATTCACCGCCTTGCGGGCCGGCGAAGGCTCGGGCGGCGCCGGCGCCACCACAGGCGGCGGCGGTTTGACCGGGGCCGGCGCCGGTTCTTTCACAGGGGCCGGTTTGGGCGCGGGATGCTGCGGCTGGGGGCCGAAGGTTTCACAGCCGGCCAGCAGCGCAGCGGCGGCGATTAGAAAAAGCTTACTCTTCATGCTCCGAAATCGTGTTTGATGGTGACAGGTTTCTTGGCGTCGACCGTTACCTTCTGGACGTACGCTGGGAAGTTAGGATTGACCAGGCGAATTTCATGGTTGCCCAGCGGTAGCGTCAGTTTTTTCAGCGGCGGTGTTACGCCGTATTGGACGCCATCGACATAGATTGTAGCCCATGGCTGGACGGTGATACTGACCGTCCCGCTGGCCGGTGCGGCAACTTCGGCCGCGACAGCTGCGGCGCTGGCCTGGGCGGCTGGCGCGGTGGCGCTGGCGGCGTCCACCGCCGGCTGCTCCGCGGGCACTTCGGCTGGCGCGCTGGCGCCGGCATCCGCTACCGCGGGCGTGTCGGCGGCCGGCACGGCGACCGCGGGCGCGCTGGCGACATTGGTGGCTGGCTGGCTGGCGGCGCTTGCCGCTTCGCTGGCCGCCGGGACTACCGGGCTGCCGTCGGCGAACCAGGTCAGGCCGAGCACGACCAGGGCCATCGCGCCCAGGCCGGCGGCGATCATGGTGTTCTTCGCCGGCAGCTTGCGCCCGGAAGATGCCGCTTGCTTGCCTGGCTTGGCGCCGGATTTGCCGACCAGCGGCACCGGCGGCTTGGCGCGCCTGGAGCGCTTCTCGGGATCGGTAAACGCCGGCGCGCCCCTGTCGCCGCTGCGCGAGGCTTTGGCCGACGAAGCGCTGCCAGGGCTGGCGGCTTGGCGGCTGGCCGAACCGCCCCCCCCGGCCGAACTGGCAGGCTGCGGTGCACTGGCCGCTTGCGGCGCAGCGGCCGGTTGCGGGGTGCTGGCCGCTTGCGGCGCGCTGGCAGGGGGCGGCACCGGCGCACCGGCAGCGGCGGCCAGGCTGGCCACCGGCGTATGGCCGCTGACGGCCGTCGGCGACGAGGTGGCGCCGGCCAGGCCGTCAAGGCCGAGCAGTTCAGCGAATTCCGCGATGGTTTGCGGACGGATTTCCGGCCGCACCGCCATGCCGCGGTCGATCGCTTCCAGGAACTGCATGTCGTAGCCGGTGCGTCCGCTGATGGAGAGCGGCTCGACCGGGTCGTTCAGCATGCGCGCCACGGCGGCCGGCGGTGCCTTGCCGGTAATGGCGGCATACACCACGGCCGACAGCGAATAGATATCGGTCCAGGGGCCCTGGCGCATCGATTCGTCGTCGGCGTATTGCTCGACCGGTGCGAAGCCAGGCTTCAGGATCACGGTCAGCGACTGCGCCATGTCCTGCACGATCTGGCGCGCGGCGCCGAAGTCCAGCAGCACGGGCTGGCCGTCCGGCTGGATCATGATGTTTTCCGGCGAGACGTCGCGGTGCAGGATCTTGGCCGCGTACAGCGCATCGAGCGCGCCGAGGATAGGCTTGAGCAGCTGCTTCAGCCAGGCTTCGGTGACCAGCTCGGGATGGTCGTGCACCACGGACTTGAAGGTGCGGCCTTCGTAATAACGCATCGCCATATAGGCCGTGCCGTGCTGTTCCCAGAAACGGTACACCTTGACCAGCGCCGGATGGTCGAATTGGGCCAGCAGGCGCGCTTCGTTGATGAAGCTGCGCAGGCCGGCGTGGAAGGCCTCCGCGTGGCGCTTCGAGCGCACTTGCACGGTCTGGTCGGTGGAGCGTGCAGCCAGGGCTGCCGGCATGTATTCCTTGACCGCCACGGTACGCTGCAGCGAGTGGTCGAAGGCGAGATAGACGATGCCGAAACCGCCTTCTCCGATCACTTCGCGAATCTCAAACTCCGCGACGCGGGTGCCGATTGGCAGGCTATTAGGCAGTTCGACTGCTTTGTTCATGGAGCTTCACCAATAAAAATTGCCTGCGCGCTGTAATTGTCGCGCGCCTTGTGCATCAGGCCCGCGCGTTCGTCGGCCAGGGCGCAGATGGCCGACAGCCATTCCTGCGCACTCCCCGCCTTAGCCAGCAGCAATTCCATCTGCGGCTCGGCCACCCATTCCCACAGGCCGTCGGTGCAGATCAGGATAGCATCTCCGGCGCGCACGCCCATTGGCGGCATCACGGATGGCGGCACCTCGTTGTCGGTGCCGATGGCGGCATACAGTACATTGCGTTTTGGATGGCTGCGCGGGTCGGCGCCGGCGGCCAGGCCGGCATCGATCATCTGCTGCACCATGCTGTGGTCGCGCGTGGCGTGCAGCAGACGGCCGCGGCGAAACAGGTAGATGCGGGTGTCGCCCATATGGGCCCAGGTGGCCTGCGCACCGGCGCGGTCCACCAGCGCCAGCGCCACAGTGGCACTCATGCTTTGCAGCGCCGGGCGCTGCTTCTTGCTGCGCGCGACGGCGATGGCCGCTTCGGCCACCATGGCCGGCGTGGCGTCCTCGCTGAAATCGGGGCGCGCGTAAAAATTGGACAGCACGGTCTGCACCACCGTGCGCGACGCGACTTCGCCGCCCTCATGGCCGCCGGCGCCGTCGGAAACGACGAAACAGGCCAGTTCGCCGCGCTCGGCGCGGCCCATGGCATCCTGGTTCGATGAACGTCCGCCGACAGAGGTCACTTCCGCGACATTGAGCGCAATGCGCTGGGGCATATCAGCCATCTTCTTGTATTCCCTTATTCCATTGAGTCCTGGCGGCGCTCGTAAGCGCTCAGGAAAGCATCGCCCAGGACAGCATGGAAATCGGCAACAGTCGACTTGGTCAGTGCAGCGTGTTTGGCGCAATAGCGGTCCCACAGGGCGGCCTTGCGCATGGCGGGCAGCATCGAGCCGAGCGCACTGCTCGGCTGCAGCGATTCGATCTCCGCCGGCGAGATGCGCGAGAGCGCCTCGGCCACCGCGCCTTCCATACCACCCATCACGCATTTCTGGTGGGCGGCCAGGTCGACGTAGGCGTCTTCCATCGCTTCCACCGGCCCCATAAAGCCGGGCATCTTCTTGCGCAGCATCTGGGTCTTGGCGGCTTGGCCATCGGGCAGGAACTTCAGCGGGTTGTTGTTGCGCACCACCACCACGGTGGCGTCGGCGTGGATGTCGCGCTTGAGCGCCGCACGGGTGCGCAGCAGCTTATGGGTGCCGTCGATCGAAGTGGCGACCAGTTTGCCCAGCATTTCCATGAATTCAGGCGTCAGTTGCCAATTTGGCTGCACGCCGGCGCCGCGCTGGAAGGCGGCCATCAGGGTGTCAGCGGTGTAGTGTTCGGTCGCGGTTTCTTGCATCGGGATTCTCCTATCCCATAAGCGTAGCAAAAATGATGCCAGTCGGAAACCGTTTAATGCGTATCGTGCGCGCTAGCGGTAAGGAATAGCACGATTGCCACACCCAGCGCAATCAGCAAGACTTGCGGGATGGTTTCACGCATCGTCGCGCGGCGTTGCATTTGTGGCATCAAATCGCTGACAGCGATATAGATGAAGCCCGAGGACGCGAACACCAGCACGAAAGGAATCAGGTTGGTCGCCTTGTCCAACGTGTAATAGCCGAGCAGGCCGCCGGCCACGGCCAACAGACTGCACAACAGATTATAGACATAGGCGCGGGTGCGCGAGAAGCCCGCATTGAGCAGCACGATGAAGTCGCCGATTTCCTGCGGGATTTCGTGGGCAATGATGGCCACGCCGGTGACGATGCCCAACTGCGGGTTGGCCAGGAAAGCCGCCGCGATCAGGATGCCGTCGGTGAAATTGTGCATGCCATCGCCCAGCAGGATCATCCAGCCGGCGCGGCCCGCCTCGGCCTTGTCATGGCCGTGGTGATGGTGGTGGCCGTCGTGCTCGTGGTGGTGCGAGTGGCGCAGGATGGCCAGCTTTTCGAGCAGGAAGAAGGCCAGCAGGCCGGCCAGCAGCGCGCCGAACAGGTGGCGCGGGTCGGTGCCCGACTCGAAGGCCTCCGGCAGCGCGTGCAGCAAGGAAGTGGACAGCATGATGCCGACCGACAGGCTGACCATCTTTTCGACCACCTTCGACAACAGGGCGAACGAAAACACCGCCGCCGCCGTAATGCTGGCAACGCCGGCAATCGTGGTAGCCAGCAGGATGGAGGTCAGGACGGGATCGATGGTGCTTCCTTTGGGTGCAAACCGGGCATTTTACCGCCCGGCTGCAATTCTTGCTAATTTGGCTCAGGCCACGCCGTGCGACTTGAACCAGCCCAGCGCCAGTTGCCAGCCCTCGGCCGCGTCGGCGGCATTGTAGCTGGGGCGGTAGTCGGCAAAGAAAGCGTGGCCGGAATGCTCGAAAATCCGGAATTCGGACTGGTTGTGGGCCTGGGCCAGGGCCGCCTTCATCTTCTCCACCGATTCGACCGGGATGCCCGTGTCCTGGGCGCCGTACAGGCCCAGCACCGGGGTTTTCAGGCGGGCGGCGATATCGATCGGGTGCTGCGGCCAGGCCGGCGTCGCCTGCCCGACCACGCGGCCATACCAGGCCACGCCGGCTTTGACGTGCGGATTGTGGGCGCTGTACATCCAGGTGATACGCCCGCCCCAGCAGAAGCCAGTGATGCCCAACTTTACAGTATCCGCACCGTAAGTGCGCGCCCACTCCACGACCGCATCCAGGTCAGCCAGGACCTCGCTGTCCAGGGTCTTGCTGATGATGTTTTTTTGCAAATCCGCGATGGATGGCTCGCGGCTCGGGTCGCCATGCCGCACGAAGAGGTCGGGCGCCAGCGCCAGATAGCCCGCCTTGGCAAAGCGGCGCGCCACGTCGGCGATGTGCTCGTGCACGCCGAAGATTTCGGAAATGACCAGGATGACCGGGAGATTGGTCTTGCCTTCCGGGTGGGCCATATAGAGCGGCACGGTCTGGCTACCCGATTTGATGTGGACGGTGCGGGCGGTCAAGCCCTTGGAATCGGTGCTGATCACATGTTGCGCCTGCGCCGGCATCACTGCGGCGGCGAAGCCGGTGCCAAGGGCGGCTTTGATAAAGTCGCGGCGGTCAACGCCCCCGGCTTGGCCGATCAGGGCCATGGCATCGTTTTGCAAATCGTTCATGGATCTCCCCTCATGCTGACTGGAGGGCAATTGTATCAGGATGACATGACAAGGATTGTCGTCGCAGCTGACAAATTTTGTCATACAAACCTGACAATTTTTGGCGAGTGTTATGGTTGATGAGCATTTGCCAAAAATCAATGTCGGCAACTCGCGTGGATGACACCCTCGACATCGAACATTCGTACTCGGCGCGGGAGGCCACATCGCTACGCAAATGGGAATTGGCATGCAGGACAAAACGTCGCAAGTGTGGCTCGTTGCGCCAATCGTTTTCGTGTTTGTCGGCGCAGGATGTTTTACACCTATCGCTTGTGCAGGTGAGCCAATGAAACAAGATTCCGCCAACAGAATGCTAGAAGCATTCAAGATTCAGAAGACGATATGTGTCGACAGGTTTCTTTTGGATGTTCCTGCTGATTCCGACGTCATATATGGTCCGGCAAGGCTTCCTTCAGGATGCGATAACTCGTATTAATGCTGTTGCACCGCTCTTACGGCCCCGTCTTGAGGATGAACTGCCTTCGGAACCCGGCATATGCCTTGACGGCGCCTTTGGGCAGAGAACCGAACAACCCAATGTTGCCGGCTTTCGACATCGCGCTCGACACGGGTGTAAAGGGCAACAGAACAAGCGGCTCGATCCCAAGCATTACCGATGAAGAAGCCGTGTATTTATGGGACAGACTCACCGCATCCATCAGGCCCCGGCCCGTAACGAACAACAGAACGAAGTGAGCGGTTGTGCGACTTTGACGTTCTCAAAAAACCAACAGGCTAAACCCGGCCCCCGCAGTCTTGAGACCGTTGGGGGGCAGGCACTTGTGCCTGCCCCCGGTTTACCGGTTCTAGTGCGCCTCTTCCCAATTACAGCCCACACCGACCTCCGCCACCAGCGGCACCTTCAGCTCCGCCACGCCCGCCATCAGCTTCGGCAGCATATCCTTCACCAGGGCCAGTTCAGCATCCGGCACCTCCAGCACCAGTTCATCATGCACCTGCATGATCATCTTGGTCGCCAGCCCTTCCCGCTCAATCCACTCCTGGACCGCAATCATGGCCAGCTTGATCAGGTCCGCCGCCGTACCCTGCATCGGCGCATTGATCGCCGCGCGCTCGGCGCCCTGGCGGCGCGGGCCGTTCGGCGAATTGATCTCCGGCAGCCACAAGCGGCGGCCGAACACGGTCTGCACAAAGCCTTGCGCCTTGGCCTCGGCGCGCGTGTCGTCCATATAGCGCTTCACGCCGGCAAAGCGCGCAAAGTAGCGGTCGATATAGTTCTGCGCGGCGGTGCGGTCGATGCCCAGGTTGGCCGCCAAGCCGAAAGCGCTCATGCCGTAAATCAGACCAAAATTGATCACCTTGGCGTAGCGGCGCTGCTCCGGCTGCACATCGGCCGGCGCCACGCCGAAGATTTCGGCAGCGGTGGCGCGGTGGATATCCTCGCCCTCGGCGAACGCGCGCAGCATCGCCTCGTCGCCCGAGATATGCGCCATGATGCGCAGCTCGATCTGCGAGTAGTCTGCCGACACGATGTGAGAGCCGGGTGGCGCGATAAAGGCTTCGCGGATGCGCCGTCCTTCCGCCGTGCGCACCGGGATGTTCTGCAGGTTCGGGTCGTTGGAGGCCAGGCGTCCGGTGATCGCCACCGCCTGCGCATAGTTGGTGTGCACGCGGCCGGTAAGCCTGTTGATCATCTTCGGCAGCTTGTCGGTATACGTCGACTTGAGCTTGGCCATGCCGCGGTACTCCAGCAGCACCTTCGGCAGCGGGTAATCCTCGGCCAGCTTTTGCAGCACTTCCTCGTCGGTGGAAGGCGCGCCGCTCGGCGTCTTTTTCACGACCGGCAGTTCCAGTTTGGTAAAGAAGATCTCGCCGATCTGCTTGGGCGAACCGAGGTTGAACGGCTGACCCGCCAGTTCATATGCTTTCTGCTCCAGCTCCAGGATGCGGGCGCCCAGCTCGTTGGATTGGGTCGCCAGCAGGCCGGCGTCGATCAGCACCCCATTGCGTTCGATCTTCTGCAGCACCACGGCGGTCGGCAGCTCGATGGTGTTATAGATGCGGGTCAGGCCTTCGTCTGCGCTGACCTGGCCGTGCATGGCCAGGTGCAGGCGCAGCGTGATGTCGGCGTCTTCCGCCGCGTACTCGGTGGCGCGGCCGATTTCGACCTGGTCGAAGCCGATCTGGCTGGCGCCCTTGCCGCACACTTCCTCGTAGGCGATGGTCTTGTGGTTCAGGTGGCGCAGCGCCAGGCTGTCCATATCGTGGGTGCGGTGCGATTCGAAGACATACGATTGCAGCAGGGTGTCATGCACGATGCCGCGCAAGCTCACGCCATGGTTGGCGAAGATATGGGCGTCGTATTTCAAATTCTGGCCCAGCTTTGGTTTGCTGGCGTCTTCCAGCCAAGGCTTCAGCTTGGACAGCACCCAGTCGCGCTGCAGCTGCCGCGGCGCATCCGCATAGCGGTGCGCCAGCGGAATGTAGCAGGCGATGCCCGGCTCGGTCGACAGCGAAATGCCGACCATTTCGGCCAGCATCGGCTCCAGCGAGGTGGTTTCGGTATCCAGGGCGGTCAGCTCGGCGGCATCGATGCGCGCCATCCAGGCGTCCAGCTGCTCCTCGGTCAGCACGGTTTCATAGCTGATCGTGGCCGGCGGCGCGGCGAACAGGTCGGCGGTGGCGCCCGGCGCCGGTTGGGCGGCGGCGCTGCCCGGTGCCGGCGCGGCCGGGGTCAGTCCGGACAACTCGCGCAGCAGGGTCTTGAAGCCGTACTTGGTGAAGAAGGCAATCAGCTGCTCGCGGTCTTCATCCTTCGCGCCCAGCGATTCGGAAATCGACATCATGTGCGCCGACAGGTCGCAGTCGCACTTGACGGTGATCAGCTCGCGGCCCTTCGGCAGCCAGTCCAGCGCGGCGCGCAGGTTGGCGCCCACCACGCCGCCGATCTTGTCGGCGTTTGCCATGATGCCAGCCAGGCTGTCGTATTCCTGCAGCCATTTCAGCGCGGTTTTCGGGCCGCATTTGCTCACACCCGGCACATTGTCGACGGTGTCGCCAATCAGGGTCAGGTAATCGATGATACGGTTCGGCGGCACGCCGAATTTGGCCAGCACGCCTGCCTCGTCCAGCTTTTCGTTGGTCATGGTATTGACCAGCGTGACTTTCGCCGTGACCAGCTGGGCCAGGTCCTTGTCGCCGGTGGAAATCACCACATCCATCCCGGCCTGTTCGGCCTGCACCGACAGCGTGCCGAGCACGTCGTCCGCCTCCACTCCTTCCACCATCAGGATCGGCCAGCCCATGGCGCGCACCGCTTCGTGAATCGGCTCGATCTGCAAGCGCAGGTCGTCCGGCATCGGCGCGCGGGTGGCTTTATAGTCGGGATACATATCATCCCGGAACGTCTTGCCCTTGGCGTCGAATACGCAAGCAATGTAGGCAGCCGGGAAATCGGCGCGCAGGCGGCGCAGCATATTGACCATGCCGTGCATGGCACCGGTCGGGTGGCCTTCAGCACTGCGCAGGTCAGGCAAGGCGTGGAAGGCACGGTACAGGTAGCTGGAACCATCGACCAGCAACAGGGTCTTTTGCATAGCGGGGGAGTGGTGTAAATCTCAATATTCCATTATCGCAGAGTTTTGCAACGGGACTGGGGGGCTTTTGATACAATGGTCGAACCAATAAATTGAACGAAATCCCATCATGCGCGCCTCTACTTCATGGCTTGCCCTTCCCCTGCTCCTGCTGGCTACCGGCGCATCCGCGCAATCGGCCCCGCCCCAGCAGCTGGAAAAAATCGAGGAAGTGGACAACCCGGTGACCGTGACTTCCAAGCCCAGCTCGGAAACCAGGATTGTGGAAAAGCGCGAAGGTGGCCGTGTGACCGAAGCCAAGGTCAGAAGCGGCAAGAGCACGTATACCGTCAAGCCGAATACCCCGGCTGGCAGCGCACTGCCCGGCGATGCCGCCGGCTCGGCCAACCGTGGCCCGCAGTGGACCGTGCTGGAGTTCGACATCCTCGGCAAGAAGAAAAAACGCTCCGCCGAGGAAGCGGACAAGGAAGACGGCCCGCCGCCCCCTCCGCCAGCCCAGCCGGCCGCGCCGACCAAGTAAGCGCGCGCCCCGTACGAACATTTAACCTGGTTTCTCATGGCAGTTTTTACCCCGGTCACACTGGAAGATGTCGGCCATTGGATTGCGCAATTCCCCCTTGGCCAAGCCGTTGCGCTGAAAGGTATCGCGTCCGGCATCGAAAACAGCAACTTTTTCCTGACGACGGAGCGCGGCGAGTACGTGCTCACGATTTTTGAAAACCTCAGCTTCGAACAGCTGCCCTTCTACCTGCAATTGATGCGCCACCTGGCCGACCATGGCGTGCTGGTGCCGGCGCCGGTCGCCAACGACAAGGGCGAGCTGTGCGTACCGCTGCACGGCAAGCCGGCGGCCATCGTCTCCCGACTGGAAGGCAAGCCGCAAATGGCGCCGCAGCCGGTGCATTGCGCCGCCGTGGGCGCCATGCTGGCGCGCATGCATCTGGCCGGCCAGGACTACCCGCTGCAACAACCCAACCTGCGCGCCCTGCCTTGGTGGCGCGAAGCCACTGCCGCCGTGCTGCCGCATATGGCGCTGGAACAGGCCCACCTGCTGCACGATGAAATGAAATTCCAGGAAGCGCTGCACGCTTCCGCCGACTACCACTCACTGCAGCGCGGCCCGGTGCACGCCGACCTGTTCCGCGACAACGTCATGTTCGACGGCGAACGCCTGACCGGCTTCTTCGACTTCTACTTCGCCGGCTGCGACAGCTGGCTGTTCGATGTCGCCGTCACCGTCAACGACTGGTGCATCGATCTGGCCACCGGCGCCCTCGACGAAGCGCGCGTGCGCGCCATGGTCGACGCCTACCACGCCGTGCGTCCGTTCACCGCGGCCGAGCATTCGCTGTGGCCGGCCCTGCTGCGCGCCGGCGCCCTGCGCTTCTGGCTGTCGCGCCTGTACGATCTGCACTTGCCGCGTGCCGCCGAAATCCTGACGCCGCACGACCCGACCCATTTTGAGCGCATCTTGCGCACACGCATTGCCGTTCCGGCTCCGGAGTTGTATTAATGAGTAATATCCCCGCCAGCGCAGGCGTCGCCTGGATCCGTGAAGGCTTCGCCATCTTCCGCAAGCAACCGGGCGGGCTGATGTTGATGATGCTGGCCTACCTGGTGGCCAGCGTGCTGCTGGCATTTGTTCCGCTCCTTGGACAAGTGCTGCCGATGATCCTGGCGCCGGTCTTCACCGCCGTCTTCGTGCAAGCTTGCGCAGCGGCCGACCGCAGCCGCCCCCTGACGCCGGAAATGCTGCGTCCGATCTTCCAGAAGCCGGTCTTCTCGCGCCTGACAGGCCTGGGCACCCTGCTCATGCTGGTGCTCCTCATGCTGCTCCTGCTATTTGTCTGGATGGTCGGCTTGGACGTCATGCGCCAATTGGCCGAGCAAAAGCTCAAGCCGGAAGCAGTAGCCGCCAACGGTAACTTCGGCTTGGCCATGCTTGTGGTATTCCTGCTGTCGCTTCCGATCAGCATGGCGATGCTCTTTGCCGCGCCGCTGATTTTCTGGCAGCAGATGGGCGTGGGCAAAGCACTCTTCTACAGCTTCTTCGCCGTGTGGCGTGCACTGCGTGCCTTCCTGCTGTATTTTCTGTGCTGGATGGCGATCGTCATGCTGCTGACAAACCTGGTGTACCTGCTGGTCGGCATGACATTGCTCGGCAAAGCCGTGCAGCAATCGGCGCTGATGGTGGTCATGATGGTAATCCAGTGCTCGGTGTACGCGGCTTACAAGCATATTTTCGGCGAGCCGCAGCTGCCAGCGGAAGGCGCCTGAGCTTGGCGATACAGCAGCCAGCCCGAAAGCAAAGCGAGCGCCAAGCGGTCGGAGATCAGTTAACCAAGCTGTTAGAAACGGAAATCCAGCAATCCGCTGCTCACAGCTGTTCCAATTGGCGTAGCTGGGTCGACCAGGTAGTGGGGCTGCGCGTTCGTGTAATCAAGGCTGAACACGCGGACGACGACGGCATCGTCCACGAATCCAAGCATGGACGTATGCGATGATGAATATTGCAGAAACCCCGAAGCCAGAACCGTTTCGACCAGATCCTGAAGCGACGCGGGAGCGTCCAGCTCAATTTTTAATTCCAGCGGGCCGGCCTGGTCATCTGCAGCGCAACAGGCATCCCTCAAGACTCTAATTTTCATATGGTAAATGCTCGCCTTACGCGGAATACAGCTCTTCGGCGACTTTCTTCAATTCGTGTCCTGGCATGAGCTGATCGCAGATCGTCAGGATAGAAAACAAATTCCTCTTCAGCCCCTCCTCGAACAACTCACCATCACGCAAGCTCGTTTGCAGCAAATGGAGAGCCATATCCGCCAGGAGAATTCTTTGCTTATCCATCCAGCCCGGCGCGCCCCGTATGGACGCATTCGCTTGATAGGACGATTCGGTCAAGTCGTGCGCGGCCTTGGCCAGGGACAAAATTTCGTTTCTAACTACTTCGTCCATCTACTCCGTCCTTCAAAAATTTAACTCCTCGATCACGCTATCCCTCTACGGGCGCGCCAAAGATCATTGCACTCGATGGGGACGGTAGGAGCGCGCCCGGGATAAGTAACTGCCCTGTGCTGCTGGAGCTACTCGGATTGACATACCTTTCTCCAATACGCTCACTCAGGCCCGCAACCAGCTTGCGATAAAGCGTAAGACCCGCATCATTGAACGGCTTGGGGCCGCTGAAATAAAGCGTCTGCTCGCTGGACCAGTCGCCCGGCTGCAGCGGAAGGCCTACCAGGTACTCTTCGGGCACGCGAATGGAATATATCCGGAAATGGGGCTCGCGCGCGGGATTGTGCTGCTCTTGGAATCCGAGGCGCTGCAGCTCATTCAGCACTTTCGACGGGGTGCTGGCCCCCGCTTCAGCAACCGAAATACGAATATAGGCTGTCGCAGTTTCGGGCGTCGGCGGCTTGCAGCCGAATAATGCAATGAATAGTGCGACGACTAACCAGCGCAGCATACCGCTCTCATTTGACGAAGTTGAATGCACGAGGATTTCTGGACCATCGCAGGAGAATTCCAATTAGGGGGTGACACCTGTGCCAGATGCCAAGCAAACGGGCGCCACATTAACGTTTTGATAAACCTCATTATGCCGTCGAATCCCGCGCCGATCAATGTCCTGGCGCCGGGCTGGCGTCTCCCCGCCCGGCTCCCCTGGCCGCTCGCCGGTATAATGGCGGGATGCAAAATCTCCTCCACAACCTCAATCCCGAACAACTCGCAGCAGTCACCCTGCCACCGCAAAACGCCCTGATCCTGGCCGGCGCCGGATCTGGCAAAACACGGGTGCTGACCACACGCATCGCGTGGCTGATCCAGACCGGCCAGGTATCGCCGGCCGGCGTGCTGGCGGTGACCTTCACCAACAAAGCGGCGAAGGAAATGCTCACCCGTTTGAGCGCCATGTTGCCAATCAATACACGCGGCATGTGGATCGGCACCTTCCACGGCCTGTGCAACCGCCTGCTGCGCACCCATTACAAGGACGCGGCGCTGCCGCAGACTTTCCAGATCCTCGATTCGCAGGACCAGCTGTCGATGATCAAGCGCCTGCTCAAGGCGAACAATATCGACGACGAGAATTTCCCGCCGAAGCAGGTGATGTACTTCATCAATAACAACAAAGATCAGGGCTTGCGCGCCTCGCAGGTGGAGGCCTACGACGCGCTGGAGCGCAAGCTGGTCGAGTTGTATCAGTTGTACGACGACCAGTGCCAGCGCGAAGGCGTGGTGGACTTCGCCGAACTGCTGCTGCGCACCTACGAGCTGTTGTCGCGCAACGAGCCGCTGCGCCAGCATTACCAACAGCGCTTCCGCCATATCCTGGTCGACGAGTTCCAGGATACGAACAACCTGCAGTATGCCTGGTTGAAGCTGATGGCGGGCCACGGTTCCCAGTTCGGCGGCGCCCTGTTCGCCGTCGGCGACGACGACCAGAGCATCTACGCTTTCCGCGGCGCCAATGTGGGCAATATGCAGGCCTTCGAAAGCGAGTTCCAGGTCAAGAACCTGATCAAGCTGGAACAGAACTACCGCTCGCACGGCCACATCCTGGATGCGGCCAACCTGCTGATCTCGAACAACAGCCGCCGCCTGGGCAAGAACCTGCGCACCGACGCCGGCCACGGCGAGCAGGTTCGCGTGTACGAGGCCAGCTCGGACCTGCAGGAAGCGCAGTGGATCATCGAGGAGGCCAAGTCGCTGATCGCCGAAGGCGCCCTGCGCCGCGAGATCGCCATCCTGTACCGCTCCAACGCGCAGTCGCGCGTGATCGAACATGCGCTGTTCTCGGCCGGCATGCCTTACCACGTGTACGGCGGCCTGCGCTACTTCCAGCGCGCCGAGGTGAAGCACGCCATCGCCTACCTGCAGCTGATGGACAACCCGCACAACGATTCGGCCTTCCTGCGCGTGGTGAACTTCCCGGCGCGCGGCATTGGTGCGCGCTCCATCGAGCAGTTGCAAAATGCTGCGGCCACGTACAACTGCTCGCTGTATGCGGCAGTGCCTTATATGGTCGGCAAGGCGGGCAGCTCGCTGGCGGCCTTCACCAAGCTGGTTGAAGGCGTGCGTTTCGAGACGCAGCAGCTGGCGTTGCCCGAGCTGGTGCGCATTACGCTGGATTCGTCCGGCCTGCTGCAGCACTACCAGAATGAAAAAGAAGGCGCCGACCGGGTGGAAAACCTGGAGCAGATGGTCAGCGCCGCGACGCAATTCGTGTCGGAAGAAGGTTTCGGCCAGGGCGCTCCCGCCCACCTCGGCCCGCAGGCTTCCGCTTCCGCCGGCGCCCAGGTGGTGGTGGCCGATGGCGTGGAAATCATCGACGCCGACGCGCCGCTGGCAACCGTGATGTCGCCGCTGTCCGCCTTCCTGTCGCATGCCTCGCTGGAAGCCGGCGACAACCAGGCGCAGGAAGGCCAGGATGCGCTGCAGCTGATGACCGTGCACTCGGCCAAAGGCCTTGAGTTCGACAATGTCTTCATCACGGGCCTGGAAGAAGGCCTGTTCCCGCACGAGAGCAGCTCGAAGGAAGAAGGCGGCGTGGAAGAGGAACGGCGCCTGATGTACGTGGCGATCACCCGCGCCCGCAAGCGCTTGTACATGGCGTTCTGCCAAACCCGCATGCTGCACGGCCAGACCCGCTACAACATGAAGTCGCGCTTCTTCGACGAACTGCCGGAGGAATCGCTGAAGTGGCTGACCGCACGCGCCCAGCAGAACAACTGGTTCAGCACCGGCTCGCGCAAGTCGGCGTGGGATGAGATGCCTTCCGTGCCAAGCGCAGACAACCGCCTGGCGGCGCGCATGAACGAGCGCTCCGGCGCATCGGGCGGCTGGCGCATCGGCGAATCGGTGGCGCATGCCAAGTTCGGCGAAGGCGTGATCGTCAACATCGAAGGCAGCGGCGCAAACTGCCGCGCGCAAATCAACTTCGGCTCCTTCGGCATGAAGGTGCTCGACCTGTCGGTCGCCAAGCTCGAACGGCTCTAACGACCCTGGGTGGAAGCTTCTTCGCTTCCGCCCGATTGGGATTCCAAATCGCGTTCTGCATTTTTGCATAGCCAGAACGCGATTTTTTGGAATACCAATGCATGAAAGCATAGCCTACAGTGGGCGCCAGTGAACAATCACACTGGAGCCCACAGATGGAAACCTTCCTGATCCCCGCCTCGCTGATTGCAGGCGGACTGCTCGCCGTCCAGGCGGGCGCCAATGCGCAACTGTCGAAGGCAACCGGCAGCCCCTTTGCCGCTACGACGCTGCAATTATCGGTCGGCACGCTGGCACTGCTGGTGCTTGCGCTTTTAAGCGGAACGCTGACCGCGATCTCAAGTCTCCCCAAGGTGCCTTGGTGGCATGCCGTCGGTGGCGTGGCCAGCGCGTTTTATGTCGTTTCCACTATCCTGTTGTTTCCACGCCTCGGCGCGATCGTGTCGGTCGGCCTCTTCATCGCAGGGCAGATGCTCGCGTCTTTTGCCCTCGATGCCAGCGGCGTGGCCAACGGCGCGCCGCGTCCGATTGATGCGCCGCTTGCCCTCGGCATGACTGCAATACTCGCGGGCGCGGCCATCATTGTGAGAGGCCAGGCTGGCCAACAGTCGCAGCCCGTTCAGGGCAAGGCCGGCTGGATCGTCCTCGCCCTGCTGGCAGGAGCCGTCCTTCCTATCCAGGGCGTGGTCAACGGCCTGCTGCGACATGACCTCGGAGCGCCATTCGTCGTCGGCGCAGTGAGCTTCCTGGTCGCCACATTGGCAATGGCGGCTGCGCTGCTTTTCTCCGCCGTAGTCCTGCGCGCGCCGGCGCCCACGCTGCAAGGTCTGCCCACTATGCCATGGTGGGGATGGTTGGGCGGCTTTGCCGGCGCGGTTTATGTCACCACGGTATTCACAGCCATTCCGGTGATCGGCGCATCGGCAGCGGTAGGCCTGACAGTGGCCGGCCAACAGCTGGCCTCCGTGTTCGTTGACCGCCACGGCTGGTTCAGGCTACCAAAACGCGAGGTCTCGCCGCTGCGGCTGGCCGGTGTCGTGCTGCTGCTCGCCGGTGTCGCTGCAATCAAGCTGCTGTAAGCAACCGCAAGCGCGAGGAGCGCAGTGCCGGAGTTGACCTTTAATTGGAATTCCCCTAAGGTGTCGGCGGGGCGTATCCTTCAAGCCGGCCTGTCCTTGCCTCGCGCAGTGACAGCCTCTACGGGGCTACCCCGTGGGATATTTTTTGCTCAGCATTTCGCCGCATGAGAGTCCTTGCGCTCCGCGCAACGAAACTCAAGCATCACGAGACTCGTTGAAGGCTCTGCGCCCCTCCCTACACCAATGACTACCGATAAACTCACCGCGCTGGCACTTGCCGATACGATGCTGGCCACCGACGGCAGCATGGAAAGCCTGATCGCGGCATGTAATCGCGTCTTCGGCTCCCGTCAGCCGTGGGCGACGGGAATCTGCGTTGCACTCATTGAACGGACCGGCGAAAGCTTCCATTACTTCAGCCGGCATGAGCTGGCCGACATACTGCTGCAGCTCCTTGGCCACCAGTTCGACGACGATGAGTACGGCGAGTACAACGACGACGAGTTTGGGGAAGAAGACAGCTCGCCGCCATACATCGAGCTGCCGCAAGTGCGGCGCTATTGCCTCGATCAGCCGATACGCCCCCCGAAACCGGAGTGGCTGGCCGCACTTGCACTCCCCGAGCTTCCCACCATCGGCGATCTCGCCCACTGGCTGAACGAACCGGTCGGCGCGCTCGAATGGTTTGCAGACCAATGGCGCCTTGCGGGCGACGCGCAGTCGCGCCTGCAAAACTACCATTATCGCTGGGTAGCAAAACGCAGCGGCGGCTTGCGCCTGATTGAGATACCCAAGGCACGACTTCGCAGAGTCCAGCAAAAAATCCTGCGCCAGATACTGGATCTGGCGCCGCCGCATCCATCCGTACATGGTTTCCGCCGGGGGCGTTCCAGCGTTACGCACGCTGCCCTGCACGCAGGCAAGCGCGTCGTGATTCGCATGGACCTGAAAGACTTTTTTCCAAGCATTCAAGTCTCACGCATCCATGCGCTGTTTGAAAAGCTGGGCTATTCCCAAAGCGTCGCAGGCACACTGGCCCGGATATGCGTCAACCGCGCACCCTATGGCCTGTTCCGTGACAAACAGACGGGAGGCTCGCTACCCTGGGTCGAACGCCAGGCTTTGAAGACGCCTCACCTACCGCAGGGATCCCCCTGCTCGCCGGCATTGGCCAACCTATGCGCATACCGTCTCGACATACGGCTCGAAACGCTGGCTCAGTCGCTTGGCGCTTCCTACAGCCGCTATGCCGACGACCTGGCATTTTCTGGTGGCGCGGATTTCGCGCGCGCTGCCCACCGCTTCCATATCCAGGTTGCGGCGATCGCGCTTGAAGAGGGATTTCGCGTCAATACACGGAAGACCCGCGTCATGCGCGAAGGTACTCGCCAACAAGTGACAGGCGTTGTCGTCAACACCCACCCCAATCTCGCGCGCAGCGAGTACGACACGTTGAAGGCCATGCTGACGAACTGCGTCCGCCACGGGCCGACATCGCAGAACAGGCATAACCGTCCCGACTTCCGCGCCCATTTGGCTGGCAGGATTTCTTATGTGAAGATGCTTAACGTGAATCGGGCAGTCAAGTTACAGAGACTGTTCGAAAGCATTGCGTGGACACCTTAAGCATGACACCTGCTTACGGGACCGCGCCCATAATAGCGTGCATCAGCTCCGGATAGACCCACGTGTTGTTCCGGCGGTCCAGCAATCCAAAGACTTCGGCCTGCTCGGATGAAACGGAAAGGTCGCCGTTATCCCACACAATCGTTGGAATGCCTGCGCGCCTGGCACTACGGATCAAATATGCTGCGTGGCGGACTCTCTGCGCCAGGTTGTTCTTGTGTATCGATCCCCACTCGCCAATCACCACCGGCACGCCCTTCTCGATAAAATTGCGTGTCAGGCGGTCGAAATACTGGTCAATCTCCTTCTCGCCGTGGAATTCCGCCGTCCCTGCCCACTTCATTGTGAACTGCGACGGCATATAGGCGTGGGTGGACAATGCAACCATCCGGTCCGGGGGCATTACAACAGCGTCCAATTGCGCCGCTCCTCCCGTCGCCGCGTATGACGGCAGCATAACCAGCCGTCGGGCATTATTGCCGCCACTGGCCCGAATTGCCGCCAGCGCCGCTAAATTCAACCGGTTGACCACCTCGAAATATTCCGGTTTTCCTTTCCAGTCTTCCTTGCCGTTGACCGTTACGTGCGGCTCATTCATGACCTCAAAGATTAAATGATGCCCGTATGGCTTGAAGCGTTGGGCGATCTGTACCCATAGCTTGGCCAGGATATCGTTCGCACGCGCCTCGTTAGCGGAAGTTGGCTCTTCCCAGCCGTTGTTGTGATGGACATTGACGATCGCATACATGCCGTTGTCCAAAGCGTAGTTGACTATCTCCTCGACCCGGTCCATCCAGGCATTGTCGATAGTCCAGTCAGGACCGCTCACATGATTGTCCCAGCTGACAGGAATGCGCAAGGTATTCATGCCCAGGTCCTTGAGCTTGTCGACGTTGACCCTGGTCGTCCTGGGATTACCCCATCGCGTTTCATCACCCGGTGCGTCGGGTTTTTCGTCAATGGAATCCATGGTGTTGCCAAGATTCCAGCCCGTCCCCATTTCACGAGTGATGTCAAAACCGTTGCGCACCGCGCATCCGTCGCCGGACGCGAGGCCTGCGCAGATTGGCAAATCCGCGCTGCGATGCAGCGATTCCGCATTTGACGATGGGTTGCAGGCGTTGGGCGGCATGTCGCCCGCATTGACGCCGACGCTAACAAACACCGCCGCTGCGATTGCGGCAAACCTGATAGTTCGTATGTTCGGCACCTTCTTCTTCAATTGCCGCTAGCGCTCAATATCAGGCGCCACTGCGACGGGATAGCCAATTTCCAGTGCCATTTCTTCCGCCTCATTCATTTCGATTTCTGGATTCAAGCTTGCGACCAGGCTCGCGGTGAGCGGCGCATGCGCAAAGATGGCGCGGATGGCATCGATCGGAATATTTTCCTCAAAATAGTCGCTGGCATATTCCTGGTATGCCTCCTCAGGCGCGATCAGGAGTGCTAGCAAATAGCTGCTCCCATCATCCTCGTCTGCCCACTGCACGTCTTCCACATTCACCTGCGACCAGTGGCTGTCGTACCCGCGCCGCCAGAAGCAGAAAGTCGCTTGCGCCATCGAGAACGCCGGCTCGCCAAGGAAGGAACTGAAGTCCTGGGGCACCCTTTCCTGTATCGCCTTTGCAAGGTTGGCACCGACGACCGCTGATTCATGCGAAAATCCTTTCAGCGCCGCGTCATTTTCGTCGAACAGCAGAAACCAGTCGTCTCCTTCGCCATTGCGCATCGATGCCATTTCCTCACCGGGGGACCAGTGTGCATTGAAGCTGAAATACCGATAATCCCACTCAGGGCAAATCAAGGCATCCAACATCGCCAGCGCCATACACTTGCGGCGAAGGATCTCAATCTCAGGTAGCTGCGCCGCTTTTATTTGCATTGGTGGCCAATCACTTCGCGAATTCGACATAGGTGTGGCTTTCACCTTCCAGTTCTTCTTCAATGATCGATGAGCTGGACTAGATCACCGCGGATCGTCTGGAGGGGCATGAGCAATACACCTTATCGTGGCTATTTAAATGAAGTTAAAAAATGCGTTATGTTTCAGCGGGCAAAAATGCCCACCGTAGCGCTTCTATACTAAGGGTGTCACCTGACTGAAGCTCAATTTCGAACAGTCCATTCCGTGGCTGACGCACGGAGTTAACCGACGAGGATGGTCCCCAGCTCTCATGGCGCGGAAGATCGATTCGTGTGAACCCTTCGAATACCAGCAGGTGCGGCAGCGTGCCGACCGGACGAAATCGGAGTTCGCATCGTGCTACGTCCCAGCTAACCAAAACCGAGATTAAGACGGCATCATGCATTGGCAAGGTATCGAATCCGTCGTCCACCGGCATTCCCATCGTTTGACTATTCATCTTTCA
Source organism: Pseudoduganella violaceinigra DSM 15887 (assembly GCF_000425385.1). Taxonomy (GTDB): domain Bacteria; phylum Pseudomonadota; class Gammaproteobacteria; order Burkholderiales; family Burkholderiaceae_D; genus Rugamonas; species Rugamonas violaceinigra. The sequence continues at coordinate 61,610 of NZ_AUDI01000016.1, forward strand.
GTATTTTGATTCGACCCAAACAATCGCGTCGGGATGATGTTCTCGTACCGTTTCAATTGCGCCTGCAAGGATGTTTTCAGGCTCACCTGCCAACGGGAAGGAAATCGGGTAAGGCTCAAACCACTGTGCGCGCCGAACTCTTGCTCGGTCATCGCGTCGGCACCGCACCAAATGACAGCACCGCTCACTGAGGCGGTCAAAAGCGCTTGCTGAAGACCCTTTGCACTAATCGCCAAATAAACGGTGCTCATTTTTTTGCATCCCGTCGCATGTAAGACAGAAGACGAGCTGCTGCGCGCTCAACGGACGAAAAGGCAAATCGGGAGAACGGCAACCAAACGCTCGACGCAAACTTTATTAGCGCTCTTCTTTACATCTTGCATAAGCAATGAGCACACGGTCTGTGTAGAGTTCATCCGTCACCACGTTTACGGTTCGGAGCAGACGTCCATCTTTCATGCGCAGGAAATCGGAGATCTTCGTATCGCCATCGTCATAGCGAAGAATCGCGTTGCCATAATTCGCCGCCAGATGCTCCGACCACGAAGGTATGTCGTCCGGTTGCAAATAGATGCCCTCATCATTCCGGCGAAGCGCACCATTGAATGGAACCACGCTGTTGCACAAGACACCTTCTACGTCGAACCAGGTAACCGATGGCTGTCCGGTCAGGTGCTCGGAAAAGCGTCCATCAGGTGCCACTTCAAGTTTCATGCCGGAGGTGCTTTTCAAACTCTCCTCAAGTTCGTCGCCAACACCGTTCAACCAATCAGCGATCCCGTCTGGATCAGGTTCATCGTCGACGAACGCGATCTCGCTATTGATCGTGGTGCTTCCCACCAGCTCCCAGCAACCGGCAATCGATTCGAAATTGTTTTGCATCAGAGCACCTCAAACAAGGAAGGTTGGCAATATAGCACTGCCACTACCCTGATGGCCAATGATACCGTTTCGTTCGAAGAGATTTTTTGCTTCCTTCAGCGCGCTTAGACGACCTGCGATCCAGGCGTTCTGCGGAGCAGTCAACTAGCCTGGATGACAAAAATATTCCTTCTCACTTCGCCTTAACGACCATTAACCCGGCTCAGGATGATGGCCTGCGCCTCTTCTGCAGCAATCACGCTTCCAATACCTTTGTCATCGGGATTTCATCATAGGCTACACCGTTCACTACCAACGCGGCCGGCTCGCATCCCCATGCTTTGAATCCTAATGACTCATACAGCTTCTGTGCAGGCACATTCCCCGCGGTGACCGCGAGATTGACGTGAGTTACGCCGGGTAGCGAAGCGGCGAGATTCAACCCGTATTCCATCAATTTCCGTGCTGCGCCTTTGCCGCGATGTGCGGCGGACACGTAGACGCCGCGAATGTAGGCGCGGTGACGCTGTTTCGGGCTGCTGTCCCGGTCAACACGCGCGATTGCAATCAGTACGTCCCCTTCGAAGACGCCGAAATAGTCGCGCCCCGATCCGGGTGCGAGACGCCATTCAATTTCGCTGAGCGGCGTCCGCAGCTCTTCCTCGTAGCTCGCAGTGAATGCGGAGGGGGTATCAAGCAGCCCCTCAAGCCGCAGCGCGTGGTAGCTGGCAGCATCGGCGGGTATCAAGGATCGGGTTTGCATGTAGCGAAGTACGCCGGATGAATGGTAATCGCCAGATGTTATCGCAAAACCGTCAAGGTTCGCCCCAAAGGATTTAAAGCGCCGCGGACGGTGCGAATATGCATCTCATCCAACGACGAAAGGAACCAAGATGGAAAACAATCTCGCGGCAATCAACCAGAAAATCCTCGCCGACGGCGAATCGCTGCCGCTGGTGCAGCTGAAAGACGGCAGCAAGGTGCAGACCGGCACCGTGGCCACCATGCTGCGCAATATCGACCTGTACAACGCCGGCGAACGCGGCGACATTGAACGGCAGCTGGAAGCCGCCATTTCTACCGTCGCCAAAGTGGGTCTGTTCGACCTGTTCCCGCCGCAGGAATGGATCGCCGGCGACAACGCAGGCCGCCGGCTGGTCGGCCAGCTGGCAATGCGCCACCTGGCCAAAGAGGGCGATGCTGTCCTCTATTGAACCCCGGCCGCCGGGCCGCTGATACGCACCGGCGCGTGGTAGCCATCGGGCTTATCGCCCAGCGGCGCCGCGCCCGACAGCATGGTCTGCATCCCCGGCGTGAAGAAGGTATATGGGTAACCAGGCGTGTTGGCGCTGACTGCATCGAGGCGCGCAAGCAGCTCGTGCGGCAGCTCGAAATCCAGCGCGCCAAGGTTATCCTGCAACTGCGACAGCTTGGTCGCCCCTATCATCACGGTGGACACGCCAGGCCGGTTGGCGACCCAATTCACCGCCACCTGCGCCATACTGCGGCCCATCTTCTGCGCCACCTGTTCCAGCTCCGCCACGATGGCGAAATTGCGCTCGCTGAATTTGGAGAAAGCCGGATTATTGGAAGCGCTCATGGTCTGCAACCGCCCTTCGCCGAACTGGCCGCCGGTGCTGGGCTTGTACTTGCCGGACAACAGCCCACTGGCCAGCGGACTCCATACCATCACACCCATGCCATGGCGCGTGCCAAGCGGGATATATTCATTCTCGATGGCGCGTTCGGCCAGCGAGTATTCCAGCTGCAGCGTCGTCAACGGCTCGTAGCCGCCCAGTTCAGCGACCGCCTGCATGCGGCTGGCGTACCAGGCCGGCACATTCGACAGGCCGATGTGGCGCACTTTACCGGCGCGTACCGCATCATCCAGCGTGCGCAGCACTTCCTCAGGCTGGGTCACCAGATCCCAGGCATGCACCAGGTACAGATCCACATAGTCGGTACCCAGGCGCTGCAGCGAACCTTCCAGCGCGCGCATCAGATGCTTGCGGCCATTGCCGCCCGCGTTCGGGTTGGACGGATCGGAACTGTAGGAAGCCTTGGTGGCCAGCACCAGCTTATCGCGCAAGCCGCTGTCGCGGGTGAACTCGCCGACCCAGCGTTCCGACTCGCCGTTGGTGTACAGGTCGGCCGTGTCGACCAGATTGCCGCCCGCTTCCGTATAAGCCATGAACAGGTCGCGCGCACTGGCCTTGTCGGCGCCCCATCCCCAGTCGGTGCCGAAGGTCATGGTGCCAAGCGCCAGGCGCGACACGCGCAGGCCGGAATTACCGAGGGTGTAGTACTGTTTCAGGGACATGCTTTCTCCATGTGGTTTGTTGACAATGAGGAAATGCAAAATAGACCATAGCATGGATTTGAAAGTCGGGATCAGCTCGGCTTCTCGAGGAGCTTTTCGCTGCGCGACGCGCAGCGAAATGTCCGATTGCCAGAGCTGACCCCGACTTTCATTACATAAGCGGCTTGGCGCTGCCGTTGCTGATGGCTTCGTCGATCAGGGTGCGCGAGGTTTTGTCCGCTTCACGCGACAGGCGCCCTTGTTCTCGGCCCAGTTCGCCCATCTTCCGGCCCAGTTCGCGCATTGGCTTGGAGGCTTCGGCGATGCGGGCGTGCAGGTCGGCCATCGGGGCCTGGCGTGCCGCCAGTGCGGCGTGGCGTTCGGCGATCTCCTTGCCCTGGCGCGCCATGTCGGCTGCCAGCGGTTCCATCTGCTTGCGCAGCTCTTCCATGTCGCGTTCGAGCTGGGCGCGCGTCTTGTCGTCCGCCAGTTCCATCTTGCGGCTGGCTCTTTCCATGGCGCGGCCGATGCGTTCCTGCTGGCGTGCCGAACGTTCCAGTTTGCGCTCCACGTCGCGCTCGATTGCGCGCTGGGACGCCTGCTGTTCCCGGCTGCCCATGGCGGCGTCGACTTCTTTTTCGATTTGCGCACTCATGGCTTCCACTTGCTTGCTGTGGACCTCCATCAGCTTGCCTTGCTCTTCCAGCTTCTTGCCCTGCTCTTCCGCCGGCTGCCAGGCGGCCTTCACCTTGGCCAGCGTGGCGGGATCCTGGATCAGGTAGGCCTTGCCTTCCTTGCGCACAAAGATGAAGTCTCCTTTGGTGTCGCGTTTCAAGCGCTGCACTTCGGACGTGTCCGAACCGCGGCCATGGACGTTCATTGTTTGCTGGCCATCGCGCACGATGGTGTAGGCGGTGCGGCTGCTGTCGTTGAAGTTGTAGTTGTTGCTGCCCTCTTCGTCCTTCAGCTCCTTGGGTGGCTTGGGCGGTTTCGGTGGCTTGGGGGGGTGGGGGAGCGGCGGCACGGCGGCCATCGGTGCCGCTGGCGCAGCGTCGGCGGCTGGCGGCGGTGGTGCCGGGGGCGCAGGAATAGCCGGCGGCGCAGGCGGGGCCACTGGTGCCGGTTCCACCTGGTGCTGGTCGCCGGCGTCCGTGACATGGACCGCTGCGGGCGCGCTGGCCGCCTGCGGCGCCGCATGGGCGTACAGTGCGGCGCAGGCCGCGAAAATACCTAACAGCGGGGTCGCCATCTTCCAGCTCAGTGGTTGTGCATCGGGACGGATCAGGCGTTTGATTCGGGACATGAGGTCTCCTCCGTGTGCCGCGGGGGCAGCAAAGTGCGTGGTGGTGAACTGGAATTTATCCAGCTCGGAAAGTGCAAGTGCCAGGCGCCGCGGTTCGCCGAGCGTGCTTGCGGCTAAGTCGTCTGCAATTTGTTCGCGTTCGCAGCGGATGCATTGCGACAGCATCCACACGCTTGGGTGATAGAACAGGAAAATCTCGATGCCGCTCTGGACCAGGTTGACCAGGTAGTCGTGGCGCCGCACGTGGGCCAGTTCATGCGCCAGCAGCGCTTCCAGCAAGTCGGGCGGCAGGCCGCTGACCAGGGCTGCCGGCAGCAGCACGATCGGGCGCAGGATGCCGGCCGTGATCGGGCCTTCCAGCGCATCGTCCGAGACGCCCAGCAGCACCGGGCGGCGGATGCCCATGCGCTGCGCCAGGACCGTGGCGCGGGCCTGCCAGCCGGCGTCGGCGTGGTAATGGCCGTGAAGCGTGCGGCGCCGCACCCATTGCAGGCCAAGCGAGAGCCGCAGCGTCATCAGCGCCGCGCCGGCGGCCCACAGCAGCACCAGCCAGGGCATCTGGCGGCGCAGCAGGTATTCCCAGGCAGTCATGGCGTCGGCGTCGACCAGGGCCGTATCGCTGCCTTGGACCTCGGCGATCCCGGGGATGGCGGCGATGGCCGTGGCTTCGAGCGGCGCCGGCAGCACATAGCCGGTCTCGGCGGCATCGGCCAGGCGCCAGGCGAAGTTGGCCAGCGGCAGGGCCGCGCACAGCAGCAGGGCGCCGCAGGCAAGCAGGTAGCGCGCCTGCGGCCTGGCGTTGCGCAGGGCGTGCAGGGCCAGGGCCGCCACGCAGCCGATCAGCAGGCCTTGCCACAGGAAGTGCAGCAGGGACCAGCCCAGGGCGGGGATGACGGCGTTCAGCAGGTGGCTCATGGCAGGCGGCTCCGGTGGTGGTGTCCTTGCAATCTAGATTAAATTATCTAGAACTTTATGTCTAGAAATTTTTGTCTAGATCAGGGTGCGAGGGCTCAGGAGGGAATGTAGCCAAGTGCTGCCGGGGTGGGGGAGGATTTGCGACGGACGGCGTTTTTTGCCGACTGGGATGCGTTTACAGCGGAAAACCGGGGTCCGACCCAAGGGTCGGACCCGGTCTGTTCTGGCTGTATCAGTAGACGACCACGGAGCGGATCGATTCGCCGCGTTCCATCAAGTCGAAGCCTTCGTTGATGCGCTCCAGCGGCAGGGTGTGCGTGATCAGTTCGTCGATCTTGAGCTTGCCTTCCATATACCAGTCCACGATCTTCGGCACGTCGCTGCGGCCGCGCGCGCCGCCGAACGCGGAACCGAGCCAGTGGCGGCCCGTGACCAGCTGGAATGGACGGGTCGAGATCTCCTGCCCCGCCGCCGCCACGCCGATCACGATCGACTTGCCCCAGCCCTTGTGGCAGCACTCGAGTGCCTGGCGCATCAGCTCGGTGTTGCCGACGCACTCGAAGCTGTAGTCGGCGCCGCCGTCGGTCAGCTGCACGATGGCGTCCACCACGTTTTCCACATTGCGCGGGTTGATGAAGTGGGTCATGCCGAACTGGCGCGCCATGGCTTCGCGCGCCGGGTTGATGTCGATGCCGATGATCTTGTCGGCGCCCACCATCTTCGCCGCCTGGATCACGTTCAGGCCGATGCCGCCCAGGCCGAACACCACCACGTTGGCGCCCGCCTCCACTTTTGCCGTGAACAGCACGGCGCCGACGCCGGTGGTCACGCCGCAGCCGATGTAGCACACCTTGTCGAAGGGCGCGTCGGAACGGATCTTGGCCAGCGCGATCTCCGGCACCACGATGTAGTTGGAGAAGGTGGACGTGCCCATGTAGTGGAACAGCGGCTTGCCGTTCAGCGAGAAGCGGCTGGAACCATCGGGCATCAGGCCTTTACCCTGGGTGGCGCGGATCGCCTGGCACAGGTTGGTCTTGCGCGACAGGCAGAATTTGCATTGGCGGCATTCCGGCGTATAGAGCGGGATGACATGGTCGTCCTTCTTCAGCGACGTCACGCCCGGGCCGACGTCGACCACCACCCCGGCGCCCTCGTGGCCGAGGATGGCCGGGAACAGCCCTTCCGGATCGGCGCCGGACAGCGTGTAGTGGTCGGTGTGGCAAATGCCGGTCGCCTTGATTTCGACCAGCACCTCGCCCGCGCGCGGGCCGTCCAGGTCGACCTCTTCAATCGTCAGCGGTGCCCCCGCCTTCCATGCTACTGCCGCTTTCGTCTTCATCGCCGTACTCCGAATGTGATAAAGACGACAGCATAGCCTAACTCCTAACAGCGAGCATGGACTCCAGGCCCAGCATATGCGACACGGTGCGCCACAGCTGGCGCGGCGACGTCCACGGCTTGGGCAGGAAGGCATGCGCCTGATGGTGCAGCATGGGCTGGCTGGCCGAATACAGCAGCACCGGCGTCCGCAGGTCGGTCTGGCGCATGGTGCGGATCAGGGTATGGCCGTCGCCGTCCGGCAGATCGGGGTCGATCACCAGCAGGGCGAATTCGCACTCCCGCAACTGGTCGCGCGCCTGGCCATACGTGGCGGCGTGCACCACGTGGATTTCGGGTGCCAGCAAGGTGGCCAGCACGATGGCGCTATCTTCATCGGAATCGACGTGCAGCACCCGTGGCGCCGGGTGCAGATCAAATGACATATTCATGGAACGTTCTCCGCACTGCAGGGATGGTCGGCGGAGCTGGGCCGAAGGATATTGCCGGGCCGCGAAGAAGGGGCGGCCGCTGAGGGATGCGACGGGCGGGCGAGTTGAGGCCCATCTCGACAGTGTAGCCCAAGAACCAGGCTGGCGGAACGATTATTTTTTCAGGCGTGTATTGAAAGCAGCGTGCAAGCCGTTCAACATTTCTTCCGCTGCAAGCAGCTGGTCCGCCACTTCGTTGATCTTGCGCCGGCTCGAGCGCGCGTGGTCGCGCAGGACTTCAAAGGCGGTATTGCGGTCGGTCTGGTACTTGCACATTAACAGGCCCACCGCCAGGCTGGTTTCACGCCCCGCCGCCAGCGCCGCGTTGAGGTTGATTTCCGTGCGGCGCAGCTGGCGGATTTCATCCGCGCGCGCCAGGCCGGCCTCAAAGGCCGGCATCAGGTGCTGTTCATCGACCGGCTTCACCACGAAGCCCACCGCGCCATAGGCCGCGGCCTGCTTGCCGGCATCGGCGTCGCCGCGGCCGGACAGGAACATGAACGGCACGGAGGTGTTGCGGTTGAGCTGCTTGGCCAGGTCCAGCCCCGACATGCCGGGCATGTGGATATCGAGCAGGGCCAGGTCCGGTTCGCATTCGGCGATCAGGGCCAGGGCCTGGTCGGAGGAATGCGCCAACATGGTGTCGTAGCCGGCGCGCGCCAGCAACTCGCCCAGGAACTCGGTCAGGATCTTATCGTCGTCAACGATGAGGATCAGTCGCTTCAGTGCAGGCTGGGCATTCATTGGGCGGCAACCTTATGGTTATGCTAATGGCCCGATTATAGACCGAAATTCCCGCACCGCCGCCGCCACGTCTTCAGCCATATACACACTGGTGATTGCGGCTACCAGCTGTGCACCCTCGGCCACCAGCGGGGCCGCGTTCTGCGGCGTCATGCCGCCGATCACGCACAGCGGCACGCCGATCGCTTCGCGCGCATGGCGCAGGATGGCCGGCTCGGTGCTCACCGCGTACTGCTTCACTTTGGACGGATAGAAACCGCCGAAGGCGACGTAGCTGGCGCCAGCCGCCTGCGCCGCCTGGGCGCGCGCCAGCTCGCCGTAGCAGGAAGCGCCAATCAGCTTGTTCGGCCCCAGCGTGGCGCGCACTTCGGCCAGCGGCGCATCGGTGCCGCCCAGATGCACGCCGTCGGCGCCCAGTTCGCGGCACAGCGCCACGTGGTCGTTGACCAGGAAGGGCACGCTGTATTGGTGGCACAGTTCGCGCAGCGCCCCGCCCTGCTCGCGCCGCAGCGCCGGGCTGGCTTCCTTGTGGCGGTACTGCAGCAGGGCCACGCCGGCGCGCAGCGCCTGCTCGGTCACCGCCAGCAGTTGTTCGGTGTCATCCCAGTTCGGGGTGACCAGGTAAAGTCCTTGCATTACATGTGCTCCTTAGCGTTGCGGGATGCGCTGGCCGGGCGCGATGGCGTACGAGGCGGCCAGTGCATGCTGGGTATAACCCTGGGCCTTGGTCAAGGCCTGCGCCATGCTGTTGCCCAGCGCCAGCAGGGCCGCGGCAGCGGCCGCCAGCGTGCAGCCACTGCCGTGGAAACTGCCCGCCAGGCGCGGCCAGCTCCAGTTCTGCTGGCGGTCGGGGCCCAGCCAGCGGTTCACCACCACATCGGTGTTCTCTTCGTGGCCGCCGGTGACCAGCACATGGCTGCAGCCCATGGCGCGCAGGGCGCGCGCATGCGACAGCGCGTCGCCGTGCGGCGTGCCCTGCCAGGCCGCATGCCCGGCGCCGGGCGGCAGCGACGCGTGGCGCGCCATACCGGCCGCCAGCGCAGCCGCTTCCGGCCCGTTGGGGGTGACCAGGGTGGCCAGCGGCAGCAGCGGCGCCAGCGCCTTGACCGCGTCGTCGCGGCCCAGCGCATCGCCGTGGCCGCTGCGCAGCACCGGGTCCAGCACCACCGGCGGTTCGCTGTACAGCTGCTGCGCCCAGCCGGGCGCCGCCCCCGCCGCCTGGCGGTGGGTGGCGCGCAGCTCGGCGATCAGCTCGGCGATGGCCTGCGCGTTTTCCGCGCTGCCCGGGATGCCGATCTTGACCGCCGCCACCGGCACCTGCGCCATCAGGGTGCGCGCCTGCTGCTGCACCACTTCCGGCGCCAGCGGCATGACGGCGTGCACGCGGTTGTTGTCCTGCACCGTGATGGCGGTCAGCACCGGCAGCGCGTGCGCGCCCATGGCGGTGATGGCCTGGATGTCGGCGGCCATGCCGGCGCCGCCCGACGGGTCGGCGCCGGAGAACACCAGCACGCAGGGCCGGTCGCTCATGCGATTCTCCCAGCCATCGGCGAGGAAGGCGAGGCGGCAAAGCGGCGCGGCATGCGGCCGGCCAGGAAGGCCTCGCGCCCGGCCTGCACGCCCAGTTTCATGGCGCGCGCCATGCGCACCGGGTCGCCCGCCGCCGCGATGGCCGTGTTCATCAACACGCCGTCGCAGCCCAGCTCCATGGCGATGGCCGCATCGCTGGCCGTGCCGACGCCGGCATCCACCAGCACCGGCACGTTCGACTGTTCGATGATCAAGGACAGGTTCCACGGGTTGAGGATGCCCATGCCCGAACCGATCAGGGAAGCCAGCGGCATCACGGCGCAGCAGCCAATGTCTTCCAGCATGCGCGCCTGGATCGGGTCGTCGCTGCAGTAGACCATGACGTCGAAGCCGTCCTGCACCAGCTGTTTTGCCGCCACCAGGGTTTCCGGCATGTTCGGGAACAGGGTTTTCTCGTCGCCCAGCACTTCCAGCTTGACCAGCTTGTGGCCGTTCAACAGCTCGCGCGCCATCTGCAGCGTGTACACCGCGTCCTTGGCCGTGTAGCAGCCGGCCGTATTGGGCAGAATGGTGAATTCATGCGGCGGCACGTAGTCCAGCAGGCTGGGGGCGTGCGGGTCCTGGCCGATATTGACGCGGCGGATCGCCACCGTGATGATTTCCGCGCCGGCCGCCAGGGTCGCTTCGCGCGTCTGCGCCAGGTCCTTGTACTTGCCGCTGCCGACCAGCAGGCGCGAGCCGTATTCCTTGCCGGCGATGGTCAATGGTTGGTCTTGCATCTTGATTCTCCCTTAGCCCCCGCCGATGGCGCGGACAATGTCTACTTTGTCGTTGGCCGCCAGCGCGACCAGCGGCCAGCGCTGGCGCGGCACCACCTGGCGGTTGACCGCCAGCGCCAGCGCCTGGCCGGTCAGTTCGAGCGCATCGACCAGCTGGTCCAGCGTCTGCTGCGGCGGCACCGCATGCGGTGCGCCATTCAGTTCGATCGAAATCATGCCTGCTCGCGGTAGATATTCGCACCGCCCTTGACGAACTCGATGGACTTTTCCTGCATGCCCTTGGCGGCGAATTCACGCACTTCCTGCGTGATCTTCATCGAGCAGAAATGCGGGCCGCACATGGAGCAGAAATGCGCCACCTTGGCCGAATCCTTGGGCAGGGTCTCGTCGTGGAATTCGCGCGCGCGGTCCGGGTCCAGGCCCAGGTTGAACTGGTCTTCCCAGCGGAATTCGAAGCGTGCCAGGGACAGGGCGTTGTCGCGGATCTGGGCGCCCGGATGGCCTTTCGCCAGGTCGGCCGCATGGGCCGCGATCTTGTAGGTGATGATGCCTTCCTTGACGTCGGCCTTGTTCGGCAGGCCCAGGTGCTCCTTCGGCGTCACGTAGCACAGCATGGCGGTGCCGTACCAGCCGATCTGCGCCGCGCCGATGCCGGAGGTGATGTGGTCGTAGCCCGGCGCGATATCGGTGGTCAGGGGGCCCAGGGTGTAGAACGGCGCTTCGCTGCACTGCTCCAGCTGCAGGTCCATATTCTCTTTGATCAGCTGCATCGGCACATGGCCCGGGCCTTCGATCATCACCTGCACGTCGTGCTTCCAGGCGATCTGCGTCAGTTCGCCCAGCGTCTGCAGTTCGCCCAGCTGCGCGTCGTCATTGGCGTCCCACACCGAGCCCGGACGCAGGCCGTCGCCCAGCGAGAAGCTGACGTCGTAGGCCTTCATGATCTGGCAGATGTCTTCGAAATGCGTGTACAGGAAGTTTTCCTTGTGGTGGGCCAGGCACCATTTGGCCATGATCGAGCCGCCGCGCGAGACGATGCCGGTCATGCGGTTGGCCGTCATCGGCACGTAGCGCAGCAGCACGCCGGCGTGGATGGTGAAGTAGTCGACGCCCTGCTCCGCCTGCTCGATCAGGGTGTCGCGGAAGATTTCCCAGGTCAGGTCTTCGGCCTTGCCGTTGACCTTTTCCAGCGCCTGGTAGATCGGCACCGTGCCGATCGGCACCGGAGAATTGCGCACGATCCATTCGCGCGTTTCGTGGATATGCTTGCCGGTGGAGAGATCCATCACGGTGTCGCCGCCCCAGCGGATGGCCCAGGTCATCTTCTCCACTTCCTCGCCGATGGAGGAAGTCACGGCGGAGTTGCCGATATTGGCGTTCACCTTGACCAGGAAGTTGCGGCCGATGATCATCGGCTCCAGTTCCGGGTGGTTGATGTTGGCGGGGATGATGGCGCGGCCGCGCGCAATTTCCTGGCGCACGAATTCGGGCGTGATTTCCTCCGGTATGGCGGCGCCGAAGGATTCGCCGCGGTGCTGGCGGCCCAGCAGCTCGGCCATGCGCTGGCCCTTCTCGCCCTGGGCGCGCAGGCCGGCCAGGTATTCCTTGCGGCGCAGGTTTTCGCGGATCGCCACGTATTCCATTTCCGGCGTGACGATGCCCTGGCGCGCGTAGTGCATCTGGGAGACGTTGCGGCCCGGCTGGGCGCGGCGCGGCTGGCGGTGCAGCTTGAAGCGCAGCGCGTCGAGCTCCTGGTCGGCCAAACGCTGGCGCCCGTAGTCGGACGTCGGGCCGTCCAGCACGTCGGTGTCGTTACGCTCGGCGATCCAGGCCGCGCGCGGGGTGCCGAGGCCGGAGCGGATGTCGATCCGCGCCTCGGGATCGGTGTAGGCACCGGAGGTATCGTACACGGTGACCGGCGCATTCTCGCCGGACAGGCTGATTTCGCGCATCGGCACGCGCAGGTCGGCGCGGCTGCCCTGGATGTAGATTTTACGGGAGTTCGGCAGCGGTGCTACGGCTGCGGAGTCGACCTCGGCCTGTTCGGCGAGGAATTTCGGATTGGCGTTCATTTGGCTCCTTGGTTGGCGCAGGAGCCAGCAAAGGAGGTTAGGTTGCGACCGCCGCGCGCGCGTCGGCGCAGGCAGCAAGCGTATCCTGAAGCTTCCCTTCGCTGGCATTATCCAGATCAGGTTCGGAGGGTATTTCTCACCCGCGCACTTGCAGCGCGCAGGACCCCTAGCGTTTGCCACCTTTCGGCAGCGAGCGGATTATATCTATAATCACCGCGCATTGAAAGGAGAGTGGATGCGATATGTACTATTCGTGGCGGCGATGACCGCGCAGGCCGCCGCGGCCGCGCCAGGCGAGGCATCGCGCGCGCCGACGCTGGCCGAGCAACGATCGTTCGCGCAGTTCTGGCAGGGCATTGCACCGGGCACCAGCGCGCCGCCCCTACAGGCGCAGCGCGCGGCGGGCGCGCGGCAATGGAGCGTCAGCGCGGTGGCCGACGCGCCGCCGCTGCGGCTGGGGCTTCCCCTGTGCCGCGTAAGCCGCACGCGCTACACCCTGGGCGCCGGCGACAGCTGGCAAAGCGCCAGCAGCCAGCATGTCTGGGTCAACCACAGCACCGCCTGCGGCGCCCCGCCCGCCACCATGGTCGAACTGCGCGCCGCGCTGCCGGAGATGGACGCGTTCAAGCTGCTGCTGGCCCAGGGCGAGCTGCTGCAGCGCGCACGCTTGCTGATGTCCGGCAACACCAGCTGTGCCCCCATGCGCTCGCGCAACTTTGCCGTGGTGGCGCTGGGATACGGGGAGGATAAGCTGCCGCTGTTGGTATACCGCAACGACCTCGGCGGCCTGCTCAAGCTCTCTGTGCGGCCAGCGCGCAGCGATTACCTGCCATGGAATGTCGCCTGCTCGCCATGAGCTGAGGCGGCCATGTAACAATCGATTCCTAAGTGTGTAAGCGCACATGGCAGTAGGCCAATCCGGCGCCATAATGGAGGAGTGCTAATCAACCGAGAGGCAACATCATGAGCCCGAAGGTCTTCCTGCTTCCCCTGCTGCTGTCCGCCCTCCTGCTCACCGCCTGTGGCGGCGGCGGTGGCAGCGGCACTGCCCCGCCGTCGCAGACCGCCGGCACCCTGGTCGTGTCGCTCACCGACGCGCCATCCTGCGGTTTCGATGCGGTCAATGTGACCGTGACCAAGGTGCGCGTCAATATGAACGCCACCGCCAGCGAAACCGACGGCGGCTGGACCGACATCACGCTGTCGCCGGCGCGCAAGATCAACCTCCTGAACCTGGCCAACGGCACGCTGGACGCGCTGGGCCAGACTGCGCTGACCGCCGGCCACTACACCCAGGTCCGTCTGCTGCTCGACCCGAACACCGGGAATTCGATGGCGAACTCCGTGGTATTGAGCAGCAATGGCAGTGAAGTCTCCCTCGACACGCCAAGCGCAGTGCAAAGCGGCATCAAGCTAAATGCCGACTTCACGGTGGAAGCGGGCCAGCGCTACGACCTGGTGATGGACTTTGACGCCTGCAAATCCATCGTCACCAAGGGTAACGGCAGGTATGCCCTGAAACCGGTGGTCAAGGTGGTGCCGACCGCCCTGAACGGCATCAGCGGCTTTGTCAGCACCGCCCTGCTGGCCGACGGCGTCATGGTCAGCGCCCAGCAGAGTGGCGCGGTGATCGCTGCCACGGTACCGGGCAGCACCGGTGAATTCGGCCTGACCCGCCTGCCGGTCGGCAATTACGACGTGGTGATCACCTCCAACAGCCATGCCGCCTATATCGTGGGCGGGGTGCCGGTCAATTCCAGCACCGCCATGGTACCGATCAGCACCAGCGGCGCACCCTTCACCCTGGCCGCCAGCAGCCTGATGGGATCGATCAGCGGCAGCGCCGTGCTGGCGCCGGCCAGCGCCACCGAGTCGGCCCTGCTTTCGGCCAAGCAAGCCATCGCCAGCGGTCCGACGGTGACCGTCCGCTATGCGGGCGCCGACCTGGTGACCGGCGCCTACAGCCTCGGCAAACTGCCGCTGGCGGCGCCGCAGTATGCGACCTACAGCGCGATCCTGCCGCTGACCTTCGTGGGCGCGACCACCTTGCCTGGGATGGGCAAGTACAAGGTGGAGGCCGGGGCGGCCGGCTACACCACGCAATCGACGCCGTCGGTCGACATCAATGCCGCCGACGCCACCGGCGTCAACTTCAACCTGGTGCCCTGAGGCACCGGCCCGGCGCCGCCTTGCGGCGGCAGCCGGGTTCCCCCCCACACATTCCCGTCATCCATGCGTCGTGCGCCCGCAACGGGATGCGCTTGCGCCTTGCCATATTTTCACGGTATCCTGAATTATTCAATCGATTGATTTAATAAAGGAGGCGCGGTGCGCACAGGCAGGAACCATGTCCGCATTGGCGGCGCGGCGGGGTTCTGGGGCGACAGCGCCCTCGGCCCGCGCCAGCTGCTCGAGGGCGGCGACCTCGATTACCTGGTATTCGACTATCTGGCCGAGCTGACCATGTCGCTGCTGGCGGCGGCGCGCCGCAAGCAGCCAGAGCTGGGCTATGCCACCGACTTCATCGACGCCATGCGCGATGTGCTGGGGGACGCCTTGGCGCGCGGCGTGCGCATCATCGCCAATGCGGGCGGCATCCATCCGCAAGGCTGCGCCGCGGCCCTGCGCGCCCTGGCGGCGCAACAGGGCCTGGCGCCGCGCATCGCCGTGGTCGAAGGCGACGATGTCGCGGCCCTGCTGCCGGCGCTGCAAGCGGAGGGGACGGCGCTGCCGGCCGCCGTGCTGAGCGCCAACGCCTACCTGGGCGCCCTGCCGATCAAGGCGGCGCTGGACGGCGGCGCCGACGTGGTGATCACCGGCCGCTGCGTCGACAGCGCCGTGACGCTGGGCGCCCTGATGCACGAATTCGGCTGGGCCGGCGACGATTACGACCGGCTGGCCGCCGGCAGCCTGGCCGGCCACCTGATCGAATGCGGCTGCCAGGGCAGCGGCGGCCTGTTCACCGACTGGGAAGCGGTGCCGGATTGGGCCAACAGCGGCTACCCGGTGGTGGAATGCCGCGCCGACGGCAGCTTCGTGCTGGGCAAGCCGGACGGCACCGGCGGCCTGGTGGCGCCGGCCGTGGCGGCCGAACAGCTGCTGTACGAAATCGGCGACCCGGCGCGCTATGTGCTGCCGGACGTGGTGTGCGATTTCACCGGCGTCACCCTGGCGGCCGACGGTCCGCAGCGCGTGCTGGTGCGCGGCGCGCGCGGCCATGCGCCGACGCCCACCTACAAAGTCAGCGCCACCTATGCCGACGGTTTCCGCAGCGCCGCGCAGCTAACCATCGTCGGCCATGACGCGGGGCGCAAGGCGCGCCGCAGCGCGGAGGCGATCCTGGCCCGCACGCGCGCCATGTTTTCCCGCGCCGGCCTGGGCGACTACACGGCCACGCATATCGACGTGCTGGGCGCCGCCGAAGGCTTCGGCCAGGCGGTGATGTGGCTGGCGGTGGCGCATCCCCAGCGCGCCGCGCTGGAACTGTTTGCGCGCGAAATCGCGCCCGCGGGCACCTCGTGGGCGCCCGGCACCACCGGCTTCGGCGGCCGCCCCGCCGTCTCGCCGGCCATCAAGCAGTTCTCCTTCCTGCTCGATAAGACCCGGCTGCAGCCCGTGGTCCACCTGCCCGATGGATCGCAGGTACGGCCCACGATCCCGCCCGGCCAGGCGGTCACGGACGGGCCCATGCCCCAGCTTGGGCACACCGCCAGGGCCGACGGCGGGACGCGGGCCGAAACGCCGACAGAGGCAAAGGACGGCTGGCGCAGCGTGCCGCTGATCGAACTGGCCTGGGCGCGCAGCGGCGATAAGGGCGACATCTCCAATATCGGCGTGATCGCGCGCCATCCCGACGACCTGGCCCTGCTGCGCGAGCAGCTCACGCCGCAGACGGTGGCGGCGTTTTTGGCCGACAAGGTCGGCGGGCCGGTGACGCGCTACGAACTGCCCGGCATCCACGCCTTCAATTTCGTCTGCGAGCAGGCACTGGGCGGCGGCGGCATGGCTTCCCTGCGCCACGACCCGCTCGGCAAAGGCATGGCGCAATGGCTGCTGGCGATGCCGGTGGTGGTACCGCCCGGATTCACGACGCGGAGGCCATGATGGAAGAAGCCCTGCGCGCCACCGTGCGCCGCTTCGTCGACCAGGAGCTGCAGCCGCATATCAACGACTGGGAGGAAGCGGGCGTCTTCCCGCGCGCCCTGTACCGCCAGGCCGGCGACCTTGGCCTGCTCGCCCTGGGCTTCCCGGAAGCGGAAGGCGGCATTCCCGCCAGCTACCGCAACCTGCAAGCCCTGAACGAAGAATTGTGCCGCACCGGCTGCGGCGGCCTGCTGGCATCGCTGTTCAGCCACCGCATCGGCGCGCCGCCGATCGTGCACGGCGGCTCGGCGGAACTGCGCGCGCGCGTGCTGCCCGAGATCTTCGCCGGCGACAAAATCAGCGCCCTGGCCGTGACGGAACCTGGCGGCGGTTCCGACGTCGCCAACCTGGCGACGACCGCCGTGCGCGACGGCGACCACTACATCGTCAACGGCAGCAAGACCTTCATCACGTCCGGTATGCGCGCCGACTGGCTCACCGTGGCGGTGCGCACGGGCGGTGCAGGCGCTGGCGGCGTGTCGGCCCTGCTGGTGCCGGGCGACGCTCCCGGCCTGGCGCGCTCGCCGCTGAAAAAGATGGGCTGGTGGTGTTCCGACACCGCCGAACTGCACTTCGCGCAGTGCCGGGTTCCCGCCGCCAACCTGCTGGGCGCGGAGAACGCCGGCTTCGCCCTGCTGATGCGCAATTTCAACGACGAGCGCCTGATGCTGGCCATGCACGCCTGCTACCTGGCGCAAGCCTGCCTTGACGAAGCGGGCGAATGGGCGCGCCAGCGCAAGACCTTCGGCAAGGCCCT
Organism: Pseudoduganella violaceinigra DSM 15887; assembly: GCF_000425385.1. GTDB lineage: Bacteria > Pseudomonadota > Gammaproteobacteria > Burkholderiales > Burkholderiaceae_D > Rugamonas > Rugamonas violaceinigra. The sequence goes on from NZ_AUDI01000016.1 coordinate 78,821, forward strand.
GGTGCAGCACCAGGCGGTGCGTCACAAGCTGGTGGAAATGGCCACCCGCGTCGAGGCCACGCGCGCCTTCATCGACAGCGTCGTGGCGCGCATGGACGCCGGCGAAGCGCCGGTGGCGCAGGTGTGCATGCTGAAGAATTTCGCGGCCCAGACCATGCAGGTGTGCGCCGACCACGCCGTGCAGATCCTGGGCGGCATGGGCTTCATGCGCGGCACGGTGGCCGAGCGGGTCTACCGCGACGTCAAGGTGTATATGATCGGCGGCGGCGCCGAAGAAATCCTCAACGACCTGGCCGCGCGCCAGCTCGGCTGGTCCTGAAAGGAAAGACGAATGTACCGATCCATCTTCAAACCCGGCCTGTTCGACGGGCGCACCATCGTCGTCACCGGCGGCGGCAGCGGCATCGGGCGCTGCACGGCGCACGAGCTGGCGGCCCTGGGCGCGCGCGTGGTGCTGGTGGGACGCGACGGCGCCAAGCTGGAAAGCGTACAGGCCGAAGTCGCCCAGGCCGGTGGCGCCGCGTACACCGCCAGCTGCAATATCCGCAGCGAAGAGGCGGTGCGCGAAACGGTGGCCGGCATCGTCGCCGCGCACGGCCCGATTCACGGCCTGGTCAACAACGCCGGCGGCCAGTTCCCGGCGCCGCTGCGCAGCATCTCGCAGAAAGGCTGGGAGGCCGTGGTGCAGACCAACCTGACCGGCGGCTTCCTGATGGCGCGCGAATGCCTGGAACAGAGCATGGCGCAGCACGGCGGCGCCATCGTCAATATCGTGGCCGATATGTTCGGCAGCATGCCCAATATGGGCCACTCCGGCGCCGCCCGCGCCGGCATGGTGAGCCTGACGGAGACCGCCGCTTTCGAGTGGGCGCAATACGGCGTGCGCGTGAACGCGGTGGCGCCGGGCTATATCGCCTCCTCCGGCATGGACCAGTACCCGCCAGAGATGCGCGACACCATCCGCGCCTTCCCGCGCACCGTGCCGCTGCACCGCTTCGGCACCGAATCCGAAGTGGCGGCGGCGATCGTCTTCCTGCTGTCGGAAGCGGCGGGCTTCATCACCGGCACCACCCTGCGCGTCGACGGCGGCCGGCCAAACGTGCGGCCCGGCATGCCCATGCCCAGGCCGCAGCAGGCTGGGGCAGCGGCCGCCTTCGACGGCTTCCACCTGGCGGCCCGGCCGCGCGTGCTGGAGGGCGAATAATGCCCGCGCTGTCGAGCCGCGTCACGCCGCAGGGCGAAGCCTTCCAGGCCAACCGCGCCGCGCTGAGCGGCCAGCTGGCACGCCTGCGCAGCCTGGAAGCGCGCACCCGCGATAAATCCGCCGCGTCGGCGCCGCTGTTCGCCAAGCGCGGCCAGCTGCTGCCGCGCGAACGCCTGGGCGCCCTGCTCGACCCCGGCGCGCCCTTCCTGGAAATGGCGACGCTGGCCGGCTACTGCCTGGACCACGCCGATCCCGAACGCTCGGTCCCGGGCGGCGGCCTGCTGGGCGGTATCGGCTTTGTCAGCGGCGTGCGCTGCATGGTGGTGGCCGACGATTCCGGCATCGACGCCGGCGCCGTGCAGCCGATGGGTATCGAAAAATTCCAGCGCCTGCAACAGGTGGCCCTGGCGCAGAAACTGCCCTTCATCCACCTGGTCGAATGCGCCGGCGCCAACCTGCTGGACTACAAGGTGGAGACCTTCATCCACGGCGGCAGCGGCTTTTACTGGCTGGCGCGCCTGTCGGCGGCCGGGCTGCCGGTGATCAGCGTGGTGCACGGCCCCAGCACGGCGGGCGGCGCCTATATGCCGGGCCTGTCGGACTACGTGGTGATGGTGCGCGAGCGCGCCAAGGCCTTCCTGGCCGGTCCACCGCTGCTGAAGGCGGCCACCGGCGAAATCGCCAGCGAAGAGGAACTGGGCGGCGCCGAGATGCACGCCGCGGTCTCCGGCCTGGCCGAATACCTGGCCGAGGACGACGCCGACGCCCTGCGCATCACGCGCGAGCTGGTGGCAAGCCTGGGCTGGAACGCCGCCCTGCCGCCGGCCCTGCCGGCCTTCGAGCCGCCGCGCTACGCGGCCGAAGAACTGCTCGGCATCGCCTCCTGCGACCAGCGCAAGCCGCTCGATATGCGCGAAGTGATCGCCCGCATCGCCGACGGCTCGGCCTTCCTGGAATGCAAGCCCGGCTACGGCGCGGCCACCGTGACCGGCCACGCGGCCATCTGCGGCATGGCGGTCGGCATCGTGACCAATAACGGCCCGCTGGACCCGGCCGGCGCGACCAAGGCGGCGCATTTCATCCAGCTGTGCTGCCAGTCCGGCACGCCGCTGCTGTTCCTGCAGAACACCACCGGCTTCATGGTCGGCAAGGCCTACGAGCAGGCCGGCATGATCAAGCACGGCTCGAAGATGATACAGGCGCTGGCCAACGCCAACGTGCCCAGGATCACCGTGCATTGCGGCGCCTCCTTCGGCGCCGGCAACTACGGCATGTCGGGGCGCGGCTTCATGCCCGACTTCTGTTTCAGCTGGCCCAATGCGCGCACCGCCGTGATGGGCGCCGAGCAGGCCGCCACCACCATGGCCATCGTGATGGAGGGCAGCATGCGGCGCAAGGGCAAGGAAGTCGACCAGGACGCCATCGCCGCCATGCGCGCCCGGGTAATCGAGACCTTCGAGCGCCAGACCGACGCTTTCACGACATCCGGACGCCTGCTGGACGACGGCGTCATCGATCCGCGCGACACGCGCAAGGTGCTGGCCTGCGTGCTGGCGGTGTGCGCCGAAGCGCGCCGCCGCGAGCTCAAGCCCGTGCAATTCGGCGTCGCCCGGCCATAACCAAGGAGACCACATGGAATACAGCCACGAACACCTGGAATTGCAGCGCAACCTGAAACGCTTCATCGACAGCGACATCAATCCCTTCGTGGACGAATGGGAGGCGGCGGAAATCTTCCCGGCCAAGGAAGTGTTCCAAAAGCTGGGGAAACTGGGCATGCTCGGCGTGTCCAAGCCGGCCGCATTCGGCGGGCTGGGGCTGGACTACTCTTATTCGATGGCGATGGCCGAGGCGCTGGGCCACATCCGCTGCGGCGGCGTGCCGATGGCGATCGGGGTGCAGACGGATATGGCGACGCCGGCCCTGGCGCGCTTCGGTTCGGACGCGCTGCGGCGCGAATTCCTGGCGCCAGCCATCAGCGGCGAGGCGGTGGCCTGCGTCGGCGTGTCCGAGCCGGGCGCGGGCTCCGACGTGGCGGCCGTGCGCACCACGGCGCGCAAGGACGGCGGCGACTACGTCATCAACGGCAGCAAGATGTGGATCACCAACAGCCTGCAGGCGGACTGGATGTGCCTGCTGGCCGTGACGGGCGACGGCCCGGCCCACCGCAACAAGTCGCTGATCATCGTGCCGATGGATACGCCCGGCGTCAGCGTGGGCAAGAAGATCCGCAAGATCGGCATGAACTCCTCCGACACGGGCCTGATCCACTTCGACGAGGTGCGCGTGCCGCAACGCTTCCTGATCGGCGAGGAGGACAAGGGCTTCACCTACCAGATGCTGCAATTCCAGGAAGAGCGCCTGTGGTGCGCCGCCAATATCGTGCAGCAGATGGACAACTGCATCGGCGCCACCATCGAATACACGCGCGAGCGCAAGATCTTCGGCGCCAGCGTGCTGGATAACCAGTGGGTGCATTTCAAGCTGGCCGAAATGCAGACCGAGCTCGAATCGCTGCGCGCCCTCACCTACCGCGCCTGCGGCATGTATATCGGTGGCGCCGACGTCACCGAGCTGGCCTCGATGGCGAAGCTGAAGGCGGGCCGCCTGGCGCGCCAGATCACCGACGGCTGCATGCAGTTCTGGGGCGGCATGGGCTTCACGCTGGAAAACCCGGTATCGCAGTTCTACCGCGACGGCCGCCTGACCTCGATCGGCGGCGGCGCCGATGAAGTCATGCTGGGCATCATCTGCAAGTACATGGACATCCTGCCGGGCCGCAAAGCGTGAGCGCCTTCGACACTATCCTGGTCGCCAACCGGGGCGAAATTGCGCTGCGCGTGATGCGCACGGCGCGCCGCATGGGCTACCGCTGCGCGGCGGTGTACTCGGACGCCGACCTGGGCGCGCCGCACTGCCTGGCCGCCGACACCGCCCTGCGCATCGGCGGCCCCGCGCCGGCCGACTCCTACCTGAATATCCCGGCGCTGGTGGCAGCTGCGCGCGCCAGCGGCGCCGGCGCGGTGCATCCGGGCTACGGCTTCCTGGCCGAACGGGCGGAGTTTGCGCAGGCCTGCGCCGACGCGGGGCTGGTCTTTATCGGGCCGCCGCCCGCGGCGATTGCGGCCATGGGCAACAAGGCGGGCGCCAAGCGCCTGATGCTGGAAGCCGGCGTACCTTGCGTGCCGGGCTACCAGGGCCAAGACCAGTCCGACAGCCGCCTGGCGCAGGAAGCGCAGCGCATCGGCTACCCCGTGATGGTCAAGGCCGCCGCCGGGGGCGGAGGACGCGGCATGCGCCGGGTCGACGACGCGGGCGCGTTCGGCGCGGCGCTGGTCTCGGCGCGCTCCGAAGCGATGCATGCCTTCGGCAGCGGGGAAGTGATCCTGGAGCGGGCCATCATCGAGCCGCGCCACATCGAAATCCAGGTCTTCGCCGACGCCCACGGCAACGTGGTGCATCTGGGCGAGCGCGATTGCTCGGTGCAGCGGCGCCACCAGAAGCTGATCGAGGAAGCGCCATCGCCAGCGGTTTCGGCGCAGCTGCGCGAGCGCATGGGCGCGGTCGCGGTGGCGGCGGCGCGCGCCATCGGCTATGTCGGCGCCGGCACGCTGGAGTTCCTGCTCGACCGCCACGGCGAATTCTATTTCATGGAAATGAACACCCGCCTGCAGGTTGAGCATGCGGTCACGGAAGCCATCACCGGCGTCGACCTGGTCGAGTGGCAGCTGCTGGTGGCCGCCGGCGCGCCGCTGCCGCTATCGCAGGCCGAACTCGATACGCGGCGCTCGGCGGGCGGGCATGCCATCGAAGTGCGCCTGTGCGCCGAAGACCCGCAGCAGGACTTCCTGCCGCAAAGCGGGGCAGTCTTGCGCTGGGAAGCGCCGTCCGGCGTGCGCTGCGACCACGCGCTGGCTGACGGCGTGCAGGTGCCGCCTTACTACGACTCCATGCTGGCCAAACTGGTGGCCCACGGCCGCGACCGCGCCGATGCCTTGCGCCGGCTGCGGCGCGCGCTGGACGATTGCTTGCTGCTCGGGCTTCAAAGCAACCGCGCCTTCCTGGCGCAATGCCTGGCGCATCCGGTCTTTGCGGCGGGCCAGGCAAGCACCGGCTTCATCGCCCAGCACCTGCCTGCCGACCGGCGCGGCAATGGCCCCGCGCACGAGCGCGTCTTACTGGCGGCAAGCGCGCTGCTGGCGTGGCACCGCGCGCAGCGCAACGCGCGCCGCTATCCGGCCGAGCTGCATGGCTGGTGCTCCAGCCACGCAAATGCCCAGCCCTTGCGCTTCACGCTGGATGACACCGGGCACCGGGCCCGCGCCAGCGCCGACGGCCCCAATGCCTGGCGCATCGACAGCGACGGCGCCGCAGCGTGTGCGCTGGCCGAAGTAGTCGATGCCTGCGCGGGAACCCTGCGGCTGGCTCTTAATGGCCAGCCCGCGACCCTGCATTTCGCCGCCGACGGCACCCACCTGTTCTTCCTGCTGGACGGCATTGAACACAGGCTGGACGACCTGGGCGACGCGCCGCCGCGCGCCGCGGGCAACGGCGCCGTTGACGGCCGCATCGAAGCGCCGATGAACGGCCGCGTGATCGCGCTGCATGTCCGGGAAGGCGACATGGTCAGCATCGGCCAACCGCTGCTGGCATTGGAAGCGATGAAAATGGAACACAGTATGCTCGCCACACGCGACGGAACAGTATCGGCGCTCGGCGCTGCCCTTGGCACACAAGTGGCGACCGGACAGCTGCTGCTGGAAATCACACTCTGACGGAGAAACCCATGGATACGCTGCAAGGCAAGACCCTGTTCATCACCGGCGCGAGCCGGGGCATCGGCAAGGCGATCGCCTTGCGCGCGGCGCGCGATGGCGCCAACGTGATCATTGCGGCCAAGACCACCGAGCCCGATCCGCGCCTGCCGGGCACCATCTACTCCGCAGCCGAGGAGATCCGCGCCGCCGGCGGCAAGGCGTTGCCGCTGGTGGTCGATGTACGCGAAGAGGAGCAGGTCGCCGCCGCCATCGAACAGGGCGTCGCGGAGTTTGGCGGCATTGATATCCTGGTCAACAATGCCAGCGCCATCAGCCTCACGAACACGCAAAGCACGTCGATGAAGCGCTATGACCTGATGATGGACATCAATGTGCGCGGCACCTTTGTCTGCGCCAAGCACTGCATCCCGCACCTGCTGCAAGCGAGCAATCCGCACATCCTGACACTCTCGCCGCCGATCGACCTGAACCCGAAATGGTTCGCCCGCCACGCCGCCTACACCACGTCGAAGTACGCGATGAGCATGATCGTGCATGGCCTGGCCGCCCAGCTTGCGGAGGACGGGGTCGGCGTGAACGCGCTGTGGCCCCGTACGGCCATCGCGACGGCAGCCCTCAACGTCGCCATGCCTGGCGGCGCCAAGTACGGCCGCACGCCGGACATCATGGCCGATGCCGCCCACCAGATACTGACCAGGAAAAGCCGCACAACGAACGGCAACTTCTTCATCGACGAGGCGGTCTTGCGCGACAGCGGCATCACCGACTTTTCCCATTATCAGGTGACGCCGGGAGAGGAACTGATGATCGACCTGTTCGTGGAGCCCGGTCATGCATGACCGCATGCAGGATACCCTTGGCAACCTCGTGTCCCGCAGCGCGCGCCGCAACGGCGCCGCACCGGCACTGCTGGAAAACGGCCGCAGCATGTCTCACGCCCGCCTGGACGAAGACAGCAACCGCTTCGCGCACTACCTGCTCGCCGGCGGCCTGCAAGCCGGCGACAAGGTCGCCATGCTGAGCCCCAATTCGATGGACTTCGTGGTGGCGGCTTTTGGCATCCTGAAGGCCGGCCTGGTATGGGTGCCGGTCAACGCCATGCTGTCTCCGGCCGAAGTGGGCTATATCGTGCACCACGCCGAAGCGCGGCTGCTGCTGGTGGATGCCCAACTGGCCGCACATCCCGCCTGGAGCGCCGCCCTGCCGGCATTGGGCGTCCCCCTGCTGCGCTGTGCCAGCGGCACCGATGACGGCGACGGTACGCTGGCGCAGGCAATCGCCGGGCAAGCAGCCACGTCGCCCGAATTGGATATCGATGAGAACACACTGGCGCTGATCATGTACACCAGCGGCACCACCGGCAACCCGAAAGGCGCCATGCATTCGCACCGCTCGGTGCTGGCGGCGGTGATGTCGAACGCCGTCACGATCTCGGTCGTGCCGCGGGATGTGCTGTCGGCCACCCTGCCGCTATTCCACTGCGCGCAGTTCAGCATGTCCGCCGCCGCACTGGCTTGCGGCGCGGCGATCTCGCTGTCGCGCGGCTTCGATCCAGCCGCCGTCCTGGCCGCACTGCAACGAGACCGCGTCACCGTCATGGCTGCGCTGCCGGCCATGTATGGCGCCATGCTGATGCACCCGGCGCGCGCCGGAACCGATTTGTCCGCGCTGCGCCTCGCCATCTACGCCATGGCCCCCATGGCTCCCGTCCTGCTGCAACGCCTGATGCACGAGTTCTGCCCGCGCTTCGCCCTGGGCAGCGGCCAGACCGAGATGTTCCCGATGACGGTCTATTTCCCGCCCGAGCAGCAATTGCAGCGCAGCGGCAACTGCTGGGGCCAATCGACGCCGGTCAACGACACGGCCATCATGGACCCGGACGGGCAATTGCTGGGCGCGGGCGAGATTGGCGAAATCGTGCACCGGGGGCCCAACGCGATGCTGGGCTACTTCAAGGAACCCGAAGCCACGGCCGCCGCACGTCGCTTCGGCTGGCACCACACCGGCGACCTTGGCATGTGGGACGAGGATGGCCATCTGCATTTCAAGGGCCGCCTGAAAGACATGATCAAGACCGGCGGCGAAAACGTGCCCGCCATCCGCGTGGAGGAAGCCCTGCTCGGCCACCCCGCTGTCGCCGTGGCCGCCGTGGTCGGCCTGCCGCATCACGAATGGATCGAGGCGGTGACCGCCTTTGTCTGCCTCAAGCCGGGCCAGACTGCCGATGCCAGCGCACTGCAGGAACATTGCCGCGCCACGCTGGCCGGCTTCGAAATCCCCAAGCACATCGCGATTGTCGAAGCGCTGCCGATGACATCCACCGGCAAAATCCAGAAGCACGTGCTGCGGGCAAGTCACGAAAGCTTGTACCGCTAGCCTCCCTCGGGAGGAGGTGCTGAAATCTCACCTAAGCGCGCAGCAGGAACCGGATGGCGGACTCCGCCAGTTCATCGATGCTGACGCCCGCATCGCGCCGGTACCACTGCGCCGACCAGTTCAGCGCCCCGAACAGCCACAACCGGTCCAGCTTGCCCGGCGCCGGCCACTCGCCGGAAGCCTGCAGCTCGCGCAGCACCGCATCCCACAGCGCCTCGTAGCGATCCTTGGCCGCCACGATGCGCAGCTGCGCCTGCGCATCCAGCGCGCGCCACTCATACAGCATCACGTAGACAAAATCCTGGCCTGGCAAGAGCAAGGTCTCCAGGTGGGTGTGCACCAGGCGCCGCAAGGTTTCGCGCGGCGGCAACTGCAAAGCCGCCACTTCCTCGATGCGGGCCAACGCCTGCTGCATGCCCTCCTCGATCACCGCCTGCAGGATGTCCTGTTTGGATTTGAAGTGATAGAACCAGGACCCGGCCTGCACCCCGGCAGCCGCGGCGATATCGCGCACGGTGGTGTTGTCAAAACCCTTTTCTCGGAATAGTCTTGCTGAAACGGCAACCAATAGCACTTTCAGGCTGTCGGAAGCGGCCTGCGCGGGGCGGCCGCGCTTGCGGGGCGGGGGGGAATTGCTGGCGTCCATGTCCCCAACAATCTACCTTATAATGAAAGTTTTCGCCAAATTTACAGCCCAAATCATGGAATTAGCCAAGTCTTTCGAGCCTGCCGACATTGAACAGTTCTGGCGCAGCGAGTGGGAAAAGCGCGGTTACTACGCAGCCTCCCTCGACCTGAGCAAGCCGTCCTTCAGCATCCAGCTGCCGCCGCCGAACGTCACCGGCACGCTGCACATGGGCCACGCCTTCAACCAGACCATCATGGACGGCCTGACCCGCTACCACCGTATGCTGGGCCACAACACCGCCTGGATCCCGGGCACCGACCACGCCGGCATCGCCACCCAGATCGTGGTGGAGCGCCAGCTGGACGCGCAGAAGGTGTCGCGCCATGACCTGGGCCGCGAAAAATTCGTCGAAAAAGTATGGGAGTGGAAGGAAAAATCCGGCTCCACCATCACCGGCCAGATGCGCCGCATGGGCACCTCCCCCGATTGGAAGCGCGAATACTTCACCATGGACGCCGAGCGCTCCCAGGTGGTCTCCGAAGTCTTCGTGCGCCTGTTCGAACAAGGCCTGATCTACCGCGGCAAGCGCCTGGTCAACTGGGACCCGGTGCTGGGCACCGCCGTCTCCGACCTGGAAGTGGTATCGGAAGAAGAAGACGGCTCGATGTGGCACATCAAGTACCCGCTGGCCGACGGCAGCGGCCACCTGGTGGTCGCCACGACCCGTCCTGAAACCATGCTGGGCGACGTCGCCGTGGCAGTCGACCCGACCGACGAGCGCTACACCGCGCTGGTGGGCAAGATGCTCACGCTGCCGCTGGTCGGCCGCGAAATCCCCGTCATCGCCGACGAATACGTCGACAAGGAATTCGGCACCGGCTGCGTGAAAATCACCCCGGCGCACGACTTCAACGACTACGCCGTCGGCCAGCGCCACAAGCTGGACATGCCGTCGATCCTGACCCTGGACGCCAAGATCAACGAAAACGGCCCAGCCGCCTACCAGGGCATGGACCGCTTCGCCGCCCGCAAGCAGATCGTCGCCGACCTGGACGCGCAAGGCTTCCTGGTCGAAGTGAAACCGCACAAGCTGATGGTGCCGCGCGGCGACCGCACCGGCGTCGTGATCGAGCCGATGCTGACCGACCAATGGTTCGTCGCCATGAGCAAACCGGCTCCTGAAGGCACCTTCAACCCGGGCAAGTCGATCACCGAAGTGGCGCTGGAAAAAGTCGCCAGCGGCGAAATCAAATTCGTTCCTGAAAATTGGAGCACCACCTATAACCAGTGGCTGAACAACATCCAGGACTGGTGTATTTCGCGCCAGCTGTGGTGGGGCCACCAGATCCCGGCCTGGTACGACGAGCAAGGCAACGTCTACGTCGCCCGCAGCGAAGAAGACGCGAAGGCACAAGCCGCCGCCAAGGGCGTGAGCGGCACGCTGACGCGCGACAACGACGTGCTCGACACCTGGTTCTCCTCCGCCCTGGTACCGTTCTCCACCCTCGGCTGGCCGAACGAAACGCCTGAACTGCAGGCCTTCCTGCCGTCGTCGGTCCTGGTCACCGGCTTCGACATCATCTTCTTCTGGGTCGCGCGCATGGTTATCATGACCAGCCACTTCACCAACAAGGTGCCGTTCAACACCGTCTACGTGCACGGCCTGGTACGCGATTCGCAAGGCCAGAAGATGTCCAAATCCAAGGGCAACACCCTGGACCCGATCGACCTGATCGACGGCATCGGCCTGGACGCACTGGTGGCAAAGCGCACCACTGGCCTGATGAATCCGAAAGACGCGGCCAAGATCGAAAAAGCCACCCGCAAGGAATTCCCGGACGGTATTCCGGCCTACGGCACCGACGCCGTGCGCTTCACCATGGCTTCCTACGCCTCGCTGGGCCGCAACATCAACTTCGACCTGGGCCGCTGCGAAGGCTACCGCAACTTCGGCAACAAGCTGTGGAACGCCACCCGCTTCGTGCTGATGAACACCGAAGGCCACGACTGCACCGCCAACGAGGCCGACCTGTCCGCCGCCGACAAGTGGATCATCTCCGCCTTGAACCGCGCCGAGCAGGAAGTGCACAAAGGCTTCGCCGACTACCGCTTCGACAATATCGCCTCCACCATCTACCAGTTCGTCTGGTACGAATACTGCGACTGGTACCTGGAACTGGCAAAAGTCCAGGTGCAGCAAGGCACGCCGGGCCAGCAGCAAGCCACCCGCCACACCCTGCTGCGCGTGCTGGAAGTGATCCTGCGCATGGCGCATCCGATCATCCCGTTCGTTACCGAGCAGCTGTGGCAGACCGTTGCCCCGCTGGCCGGCAAAGGCGGCGAAGGCCAATCGATCATGACCCAAGCCTACCCGCTGCCTAACTTTGCGGCCATCGACGAGGCGGCCGAAGCATGGATCGGCGAGCTGAAGGGCCTGACCGATGCGGCGCGCAACCTGAAGGGCGAGATGAAACTTTCGCCGGCTGTGCGCGTGCCGCTGCTTGTGGAAGCATCCAGCGCCGACAAGGCAAAGATGGAAGCATTCGCACCTTATGTGCAGATGGTAGGCAAGTTGTCGGAAGTGCAGATCGTGGACGCCCTGCCGGAGTCGCCAGCCGCCGTCTCCGTGGTCGGCACCACGAAGCTGATGCTGAAGGTCGAAATCGACGTGAAAGCGGAACGCGAGCGCCTGTCCAAGGAAATCGCCCGCCTGGAAGCGGAGATCGCCAAAGCCTCGGCCAAGCTGTCGTCCGAATCCTTCGTCGCCCGCGCCCCCGCGGCCGTGGTCGCGCAGGAAAAGGAAAGGGTCGCCAACTTCGGCGCCACCCTGGCCAAGATGCAGGAACAACTGGCCAAACTTCCAGCATAAAAGCCGGGGTCAGCTCTGGCAATCGGACAAAAAGGCGCACTCAGGTGCGCCTTTTTCATTTCTAGAGTATTTCCTCCAAAAAAAATAGCATGAGCGTGCGGTGTCGTTGCGGGCCTTACGCTAAACTGGGTTTCCCCAAACCTATAAAAGAGACACAACCCATGCGCCTTATCCGCACCGCGGCGCTGGCTGCAGCGGCTTTGCTGGCTGCCGCTCCCGCCATTGCCCAAGAACCCTCCCCTGTCGGCCTCTGGAAGAATATCGATGACGTTTCCGGCAAGCCGAAAGCCCTGATCCGCATCACCGAGGAAAACGGCACCCTGCAGGGCAAGATCGAAAAACTGTACCGCGCTCCGAACGAGGAACAGAATCCGGTCTGCGACAAGTGCACCGATACGCGCAAGGACAAGCCGATCGTTGGCATGGTGATCGTCTCCGGACTGAAGAAGGACGGCAGCGAGTACGGCGGCGGCGAGATTCTCGACCCGAATAACGGCAAGGTTTACAAGAGCAAGCTGGAAGTTGCCGACGGCGGCAAGAAGCTGAAAGTACGCGGCTATATCGGCGTGTCTTGGCTGGGCCGTTCGCAGACGTGGGAACGCCAGGAGTAAAACCGGTAAACCAGGGTCAGACCCGCAGGGTCAGACCCTTGGCTCCGACCCTGCCCTACCGGTATTAACGCTTAGGCAGCAGCAACGACGCCAGCGCCGGAATCATCACAATCGCCCCCACCATATTCCACAGGAACATGAACATCAGAAGCAGGCCCATATCCGCCTGAAACTTGATGTCCGACCAAACCCAGGTCAGCACCCCCAGCGCCAGCGTGACGCCGGTCAGCGCCACCGCCACACCGGTAGTCTTGAGCGTCTCGAAATAAGCTTCCTTCAGCGCCATCCCCCGGTCCAGGAATCCCTGCAGCCGGTTGTAGATATAAATGCCGTAATCGACCCCAATACCGATACCCAGCGCAATCACCGGCAAGGTCGCCACCTTCACGCCCAGCCCCAGCCGCGCCATGATGGCCTCGCACAGTGCTGAAGTGATATACAGCGGCACCATAATGCAAATGGTCACGCGCAGCGAACGGAATTCCCACCACACCAGCAGCGCCACGATGGCATACACCAGCACCAGCATGGTGATTTCTGCCTGCTTGATCACGATATTGGTGGCCGCCTCGATCCCCGAATTGCCCGCCGCCAGGATGAACTCCGCCTGCAGCGTATTGTTCGCCTTCGCGAAGGCCTCCGCCGCCTGCACCACCCGCGTCAGGGTATCGGCCTTATGATCGGCCAGGAACACGAGCACGGGCAGCATCGAGCAATCGTTGCTGTACAACTCGGACGGAATCATGCGCTGCGCCGAATTGGACACGAAACGGTTGCGCGACAAGGCCTGCCACTTCAAGCTGCCGCCGTTCACATTGGAGATGATCCGCTTCTGCACCGTGAACAGCGAAGTGGTCGACTCCACGCCCGGCACGTTCTCCATCTCCCACTGGAAGCGGTCCACCACCTCCGCCGCCGGGTAAGCGCCGCATTCGCCGGCCGGCGTCTTCACCATCACCACGAACACGTCCGAGCTGGTCGAATAGTGCCCGGTGATGAAAGCGTTATCGCGGTTATAGCGCGAATCGGCCCGCAGTTCCGGCGCGCCGGGATCGAGGTCGCCGATCTTCAGGTCGCGGTTCAGCGCAAAGGCGGTGGCGAACACCGCCAGCGCGCCCAGTACCGCCAGGCGGGCGAATTTTGGCTCCGCAAAACGCGACAGCTTGTGCATGAAGCGGTGCTTGCGCTTGGCCTTCCTCGCCTGGTTGCGCAGGCAGGCATCGGTCACGCCCACATACGACATCAGGATCGGCAGCAGGAACATCTTGGTCAGTACGATCACCGCCACGCCCACCGAAGCGGAAATGGCCAGCTCGCGGATCACGCCGATCTCGATCACCAGCAAGGTCGAGAAGCCGACCGCGTCGCACAGCAGCGCAATGGTGCCGGGAATGAACAGCTGGCGGAACGTCTGCTTGGCAGTTTCCATATCCGATTTACCGGACAGGCGCTCGGTCGCCATGGTATTGATGTTCTGCACCGCATGCGACACGCCGATGGCAAAGGTCAGGAACGGCACCAGGATCGAATACGGATCGAGTCCGAAGCCCAGCAGCCGCACAATGCCCAGCTGCCAGATCACCGCCAGCGAACAGCAGAACACCGTCACCAGGGTCGACTTCCAGCAGTGCGAATACCACAGCAGCAGCGCCACCGTCATGGCGAACGTGATCGCGAAGAACATGCCGATCGCCTTGGCGCCGTGAATCAAATCGCCCACCACCTTGGCAAAACCGACGATGTGGATCTTCACACCCTGCGCTTCATACTTGTCGCGCACCAGCTTTTCCAGGCGCTCTGAGAACAGACCATAATCGAGCTTGGTCCCCTTATCGGGATCGATCTCCAGCAAAGGCACCTGTACGATGGTGGACTTCTGGTCCGCCGCCACCAGGCTGCCGATACGTCCCGAGCGCGCCACGTTCGCCCGTACCTCGTCCAGCATGGCCGGCGAACCGTCAAAGCCCTGCGGGATGATCTGGCCGCTGTTCATGCCCGTTTCTGTGACCTCCATCCACTGCACGTTCGGCGTCCACAGCGACTTCAGGTTGCCGCGGTCGACGCCGGGAATGTAGAACACTTCGTCGGTCACCGCCTTCAGCGTATCCAGGTACTCTTTCGAGTAGATATCGCCTTTGCCCGCCTCCACCGCGATACGGATATTGTTACCCAGCGGGCGCAGCTCGTTTTCGTATTTCAGGTAGTTGGCAATGAAAGGGTGCGTGGCCGGCACCATCTTCTGGAAGCTGGCGTCCGGCTTGAGCTGCGCGGCCTGCCAGGCAAACAGCAGCGACGCCGCCAGGAAGGCCAGCATGATGAGGAAGCGGTGCCGGAACAGGCGCGGCTCCAGCCAATGTTCGATGGAATTGAAGCGCTGGTGGCTCTGCTCCATCGCCTCGCAGGCTTTTTCACTATCGTCGCGCATCATCTCCCGCCCTCCCGCACGCCGCCGATACCGGACAACAGCAGCGCGCCGCCCACGTCCAGCATGCTGGATGTCGGCACCGCATCGCCCTGGCGCAGCACGCGGAAACTGGCGCCGTCGTCCTCGCTGCGCAGCAGCGCGCCGTCCTGCGCAGCCAGCACAATGCTGCTGCCCTGCATGGCGCCGCCGACCAGGCTCTTTTTCGTCACGGCCGGCGTTTCGCGCCATGTAGCCCCGCCGTCTTCGCTGCGGAACACATGGCCGCCGAAGCCGTAAGCCAGCATGCTGCGGCCGGTGAACATCACCCCGTACAGCTGGCCGCTGTAGCCGGTCTCGCCGCGCTGCCAACTGGTACCGCCGTCCGTCGAGCGGTAGACGTAACCGCCCTCACCTGCGATGGCCAGGATGCCGCCCGGGCCGCCCGCCACCGCGTTGTAATGCAGGCCTTCTGGATTGGGCAGGCCGGCGCCCATGGAAGTCCAGTTTGCCCCGCCATCCGTCGTGCGGAAGGCCTGGCCGTAGGCGCCCACCGCGTAGCCCGTTCTGGCATCGCCGAACCATACGCCAAACAAGGGGCGCGACGGACCGAATTTGGCCGCCGCTTCGATATCTCCCAGCGCGTTTTCGGCGTCGGCCAGGGCATTGCCGCCCGCCGCCCGCGCCTTTTCCACTGCCGCCCTGGCGTCGGCCAGCATCAGCGCATTGGCCTGCTTGCCGTCAAAGCGGCTGGTCCATTGCGCCCCGCCGTCATTGGTGGACAGGATGGCGCCATCGTGGCCGACCGCCCAGCCGTTGGCCGCATCGGCAAACGCCACCCCGGTCAGCGTGACCGACACCGGCACCCGGGCCTGGCGCCAGGGCGCGCCTGCGCCGCCGTCGCGCACCACGATGATGCCGCGCTCGCCCACCGCCACCGTGCGCTGCCCGGCCTGGGCCAGCGCCAACAGCATGGCCTTCGGCGCACGCGCCGCCATGCGCGCCGGCGTTTGCAGCGGATCGCCCGCCACGGCCGGCAAGCCCGCCAACGCGCCCAGCAAGGCTGCGCCGGCCTGTATCAACACTTTTTTCATGCTCCGCCTGCGAAAAAATGGGCGCAGCGCTCCATGGGAACGCAAGCGCCCGAAGAGACACCCCCAAAGCCCGCTGCGCCCTCTTAGTTGGAAGAGCGGCGCAACGTATCCGGCGTGAAGTTCGACGGGTCGAGCTTCACGCCAAATTTCATCGGTTTCTCCTGGTTGGAGATGCCCGACAGCAGGTAGCGGCGTGCCTGCAGGTCATAGAACACTTCGTTGGCGAAGTAATGGGTCATCGCATCGTAGTACTGGATGCCGCCGATCTCGTGCACGCGCCACAGCTCACCGCGTCCGTCGTAGGCATCGGTGTGCGCGACTTGCCAGCTATCCTCGTCGATGTAGAACACGCGCTTGGCGTAGATATGGCGCTTATCCTTCTTCAGCGTCGCTTCCACCACCCAGACCCGGTGCAGCTCATAGCGCACCATGTCCTGGTTGATGTGGCCCGGACGCACGATGTCGGCGTATTTGACGGCCTTGTTGGTCATCTTGTAGTTGTTATAGGAGATCAGCATCTCCTTCTTGCCGACCAGCTTCCAGTCGTAGCGGTCCGGCGCGCCGTTGAAGCCGTCGTAGTCGTCGGTGGTGCGCAGACCATCGGCGCCCTGGCCCGGCGAGTCGTACGCCACGTTCGGCGCGCGCAGCACGCGGCGCTGGCCCGGGTTGTAGGTCCAGGCCAGGCGCGATTCCTTGACCTGGTCGAGCGGATCCACCACCAGCAGCGCGTCGCCGGCCACCGACGACGGGCCGGTCAGGGTCGCCATGTAGTACAGCAGGCGGTTCGGTTCCGGATTGCTCATGCCCTGGGCGAAGGCCACTTTCTCGGTGCGGGTCACGGGCGTAAAGGCGCCGTTGGTCTGCACCGGGAATTCGGCCGTGTGGCGCTCGATGGTGCCGCCGCGATAGCGCATCAGGTGGTTCCAGATCACCTCCACGCCGGTTTTCGGAATCGGGAACGGCACCGTGGTCTTGCTGATGCCGGTCACGCCGTTGCCGCCGCCGGTCAGCTCGGCCTTGGAAGCCTCGGCCTTGACGGTGTCGTACACCGCCTGCGGGTAGCCCGCCGTGCGGTAGGTCTTGTAGACATTCATCTTGTAGCTCGGGTAGCGCTTCAGCATCTCCATCTGGCCCGGCGTCAGCACGTCTTTGTACTTGTCCATATTGGCGGCGGTGACGGTGTACAGCGGCGCTTCGTTCGGCAGCGGGTCGGCATAGCCGTTCTTGCCGTCGAAGCCGGCCGGCGCCTTGGTCAAGCCGCCGCTCCAGGCCGGGATGGTGCCGGCCTTGTTGCCTTCTTTTTCCGCGCCGACCGGAGTCAGGTCCTTGCCCAGGCGATCCACTTCGTTTTGCGCCAGGCCCGCCAGTGCGCCACCCGCGATGCACGCCAGCGCCGCGGCCAGCAAGCTTTGCTTCATCATCTTCATCTACATGTCTCCTCAGTGCTTTTTTAGAAGTTGGCGCCGATCACGAAGGACATATTGTCCCGGTCGTGGAACTGGTCGTACTTGGCGCTCTTGTTGTAGCTGGTGTAGCTGATGTCCGCGTAGTAGCGGTTGTTGTAGTCCGCGCGCAGGCCGATGCTGCGGGTCTGGCGGTCTTCGACGAACAGGTTGTCCGCGGCATAGCCTTTCACGTCGTGCGCGAAGTAGACGCGCGGCTTGAGGTTGATGCCGGCCAGGGCGTTCGGGAACAGCAGTTCCGCCGACAGGCGATAGCCCCAGGCGCTGCTGGTGGCGTAGCCCTGGTTCTCGCAGTAGGAGGCATTCGGCTGGACGCCGGCCGGACCGCAGGTGCCGCCCAGCGCCGCCGTGGGACCGAAATTGAACATGAAGGCGCGCACGTAGCGGGTGCTGGTGTTCGGGTCGCCGATGCCGCTCCACTTCTGGCCCGCCACTTCGCCCAAGAGCGTCAGCGAGTCAGCGCCCAGCACCTGCGGAATCTGGCGGATGAAGGAAAGCTGCACCTGTGTCTTGTCCTTGCGGTCGTAGCCGTGGATCACAGTGCCGGTCGGTACGTTCGGGTCGCGTGCAATGGCCGCCAGCTTCGCTTGCGGGCCGATGCCCAGCGCCGTGCCGACCAGCAGGTCGATAGCGTTGATCTGCACCGGGATATCCTTGGTGCGCGATATCTCACCGAACAGCGAGAAGCCCCCGACTTCGGTGGCGGCCGACAGGCCCATGGTCTTGACGTTCTCGCCGCTGTAATCCCACACGATATTCCCGGGCGGCAGAACGGCCAGCGTGCCGAGCGAAGGCGCCAGCGCCGGCACGGCCTTGGCCAGCTGCGCGATGCGGCCCGACCACACCGACGGCAGGGCCGACGGCTGCTTGACCACCGAAACGATCGGCGAGTGGCCGTGGTAGCGCGCGAAGTAGACACCGAAGTCGGTGGCGATCGCATCGGCGAAGTAGTGGCTGGACAGGCCGAACTGGCCCGAGTCCTTCGGCTTGATCTTGGTGGCGGTGGTCATGCGGAAGTTCAGCGGCATGGAGCGCGACAGGCCCATCGAGGCCAGCACCGGATCCAGCGCGGCCGGCAGACCGGCCAGGAACGGCCGGCCGTTGTACTGGCCCTGGTCGTCCAGCTTGGTGCCGTCGCCGAACAGCACGGTACCGTTATTGCAGTTCAGCGAATCGGCCGCCGACCAGTAGGTGCCGCAGCCATCGACCACGTTCTGGCGCCAGCCCAGGTTGTAGAAGGCTTCCACCGAGACGCCCTTGCCCAGGCCCAGATTGAACATCAGGGCCGGCTGCGGACGCAGGATCTCTTTGACCTGGGCGCCCGGACGGCGCGCGGCGCTGGTGTCGAAGGCGCCCATGGCGTTAATCCCCGGCACGAACAGGCTCTCGCCCCAGTTGATCACCTGGTTGCCCAGCTTGACGGACACCGGTTTGCCGCCCAGGTCCCAGTTGGCGAACACATAGGCGTCGGCCAGCGCCGCGCCATCGAAGGTGGACAGGCGGTCAAAGCCGTTGTCGCTCAACTCCGTGTTCGGCACATAGCCGTTGTTGAAACTGCCGTGCGGCACATTGTGGCTCTTGAGCACCTGGTCGTACCAGGCGAAGCCGCGCATGAACAGGCCGTAAGTGTCGCCTTTGAGCTCGAATTCGCCGGTCAGCTTGCCGACGGTGGAATAGGCATCGTGCTTCTTGAAGTTCAGGTTGCCGTCATCGGCGCCGGCGCCGGCCGTGCCGCCGTTGACGACGGAGATCAGGTTCTTGTCCGCATCCTTCATGCGGATGCTGGTGCCGACCGAAGCGTTGAGGGACCAGCGTCCCTCCAGTCCATTGTCGGTGGTGAAGGTATCTGCGTGCGCCAGCGGTACCGCAAGCGCAGCCGCCACGGCGAGCGCCATGGTACGGTTGTACTTCCTCGTCATCCTTGTGTCTCCTAATGGTTTTGTTTTACAGCTTTTTAACCAGCTTTATTCAACTGCTTAAACTGCGAATCCAAATCATCTTCTACACACTGCCTTTGGCATGGCTACGCGGCAGGCAAGGTAGCCTAACACTTCATTGCGCGCACGGGAACTGGCGTGACGCGCAATGACAACCGGGCGAGCGAAACGCCCGCTAGCCTTTACATATGGCGCTTCAGGAAACCGGCCAGGGAATCGAACAAGGGGCCGTAAGGAGGACGGAACAGGCCGAAACCGTTCAACCGCGCCTGGCGGTAGATCGGCTTCTGCTTGGAGAAGGCAAGGAAACCATGCTCGCCGTGGTAGGCGCCGATGCCGCTCGCACCCACGCCGCCGAACGGCAGGTTCTCCTGCGCCGCATGCCACAGCGCGTCGTTGACGGTGACGCCGCCGGAAATCGTCGAGCGCAGCACCAGGTCGCAGTTGCTGCGCTCCCGGCCGAACCAGTACAGCGCCAGCGGGCGCTCGCGCTGGTTGATGAAGGCGATGGCCTGCTGCAGCGTGTCATACGCCACCACCGGCAGCACCGGCCCGAAAATCTCCTCGCGCATCACCGCCATTTCAGGGGTGACGTTCAGCAGCAGCACCGGCGCCATGCGGCGCTCGCCGTCCGCGCCCAGCCGCACCGCCATCGCGCCCTGCTCTTCCGCTTCGCGCACCAGTTGCTGCAGGCGCGCCAGGTGGCGTTCGCTGATGATGCTGGTGTACTGCTGGTTGCCCGCGTACTGCGGGTACATGGCGGCGGCCGCGGCGGTGACTTCGCGCACGAACTCGGTCACGCGGGCGCGCGGCACCAGCGCATAGTCGGGCGCCACGCAGGTCTGGCCGGCGTTGAACAACTTGCCGAAGGTCAGGCGCGGCGCCGATTCCGCCAGGTCGCAGCTCTCGTCGATGATGGCGGGCGACTTGCCGCCCAGTTCCAGCGTGACGGGGGTCAGATTGTGCGCCGCGGCGACGGCCACCTGGCGCCCCACCGCCGTCGAGCCGGTGAAGATCAGGTGGTCGAACGGCAGCGCGGCGAATTCGCGGCTGACATCGACGCCGCCTTCGACCACGGCCAGTTCGTCCGGGCTGAAATACCGGGCCGCCAGTTGCGCCAGCAGGCGCGAAAAGGCCGGCGTCAGCTCGCTCGGTTTGATCATCACGCGGTTGCCTGCCGCCAGCGCCGCCGCCACCGGCACTAGCGCCAGCTGGCAAGGGTAGTTCCAGGGCACGATATTGCCGATCACCCCCAGGGGCTGCGGCATGATCTGGCTCGATCCCGGCAGCATATGCAGCGGGGTCGCCACGCGGCGCGCGCGCATCCAGCGTCCCAGCTTGCGGCGCTGCTGGCGGATGGCCGACAGCACCACAAACAGCTCGGTCAGCACCATCTCCTGCCGCGCGCGGCCGCCGAAGTCGGCGCTGATCGCCTCCAGGATGGCCGCCTCGTTGCCGGCCACCATTTCATGCAGCTTGTCCAGGCGCTGGCGCCGGGCCGCGGCGCTGGGCAGCATATCGGCGTTGAAGGCGGCGCGCTGGGTTTCCAGCATGTCGGCGAGGGATGCTCCAGCGTTCTGCAGCGGTGCGTTCATGGCTCTCCTGGTCTTGTGGCTATTATTTTGCAGGCCGGCTTGGATGGGCGAATGCCGGCCATTATTGAAAAGAGTATGTGTTTGGCACTACTATTCGTCCAATGCATTGTACTCATTGATCCAATGCATAGTGCGCATACTAGGAGATTGCATGGATTTCAAGCGCCTGCGCTACGCGCTGGCGGTGGCCGACGAGGGCAATTTCGTCCGTGCCGCCGAGCGTATCAGCATCAGCCAGCCGGCCCTGTCGCGCGCGGTGCAGGCCCTGGAGGAAGAGCTGGGCTTCCTGCTGTTCGACCGCGGCAACCGCAACGTGGCGGTGACGGTGGCCGGCGCGGCCTTCTTCAACCACGCGCGCCGCATGCTGTTCGATGTGCGCAATATGGAGCACGACCTGGCCCTGTTGCGAAATGGCGACAGCGGCCACGTGGCCTTCGGCGTCGGCCCCCTGCACTCGGGTGCCCTGCTGCCGCGCGTGCTGCGCCAGGTGCGCGCCGGCCAGCCGGGGATCCGGCTGTCGGTCACCATCAATACCTCCAGTTACCTGCTGGACCACCTGCGCGCCGAGGAAATGGAATTCTTCATGTCCGACGTGCGCCTGATCGAACCGGCGGAAGACCTGATCATCACCCATGAGTGCCGCCAGTACGGCGGCATCTACTGCCGCCCCGGCCACCCTTTGCTGCGGCGCAGCGACCTGGCGCCGACCGACCTTCTGCCCTACGGCATGGCCGCGCCCACCATGCCCGAGGTGCTGATGGTGCAGATGAACCGCCTATTCCGCCTGCCGCCCGGGCGCAACCTGCCCATCATGCTCAGTTGCGACAGCGTGCACACCCTGGTCGACGTGGTGGCGGAAAGCGACCTGCTGCTGATCTCCAGCCACGCGGCGCTGGCCGAGGCGGCCGAACTGGGGCGGCTGGAACAGGTGCCGGTGCCGCTGCCGCCGCTGTGGGCCGATATCGCCACCATCCGCCTGCGCGGCCGCACCCTGTCGCCGGGTGCGCAGCGCGTGCTGCAGACGGTGCGCGCCATCCTGTCGCAGCTGGCGGGAACGGAGATGCCGCGCCAGTAAGCGCGGCTCAGGCGGCGGCCGCGGCGCGCAGCAAATCCAGGTCCAGCACTTCAATCTGCCCATAACGCAGGGCGATCGCCCCGCTGCGGGCCAGCGCACGCAGCTCCGTGTTCAGGGTGGTGCGCCCCACGCCCAGCATCATGGCGATATGGTCCTGCGAAGCGACGATGGTGCTGCGCGCACTGCTGGCGTTGGTCAGGTCCCCGCGCGCCAGCATCAATAAGCGCCGCGCCAGCCGCGCCCGGGTTCCGTGCAGCGCCATGTCCGCCACCAGGCCCAGCGCGGCGCGCAGGCGCTGCGCTTCCAGGCGGGCGATGGCGTAGGCAAAATCGGCATGCCGCATCAAGGCTTCGAAATGTTCGGCGCTGACGGCCAGCAGTTCGGTATCTTCCTGGGCGGTTGCCGTGGCGGCCCGCGGCAAGTCCTCCAGCAGCGCCGTTTCGCCGAACCAGTTGCCCGGTTCGACAATGGTCAGGATCGCCTCATTGCCATTTTCGTGCATGACCGACAGGCGGATCGCGCCGGAGGCGACGCCCCAGATGCCGTCGCGCACCTTGGCCGCAGGCTCGCCCTGCAGGTAGAGCATCGCGCCCTGGGCCAGCCGCATGGGGCGCGCCGCCGCCAGCATGGTCCGGGCATGGGCGGGCGGAAGCGCTGCGAACCAAGGGTTATCGAAGAACACCTGCATTTAAAAATCCTGAATTGCACGGAATTGAACAATTTTCGCGGGTAAGGCATTGCATCATGGCGGCGACAGGAGGCAAAACACATGGATCAAGACATGATATATCTGCTGCTCGCGCTCGTGATCGCGGGCCTGGCGACGGCGGAATTCGCGAGCCGCCGCTACCGCGAGACGGTGCATGCCAGCGCCAATGATACAACGCTCGAATTGCTGATGACAGCCAGCCTGCTGGCGCTGACGCAACCCTTCATCCTCTTCTGCACCCATCTGCTGGGCCAGTGGCTGGCTCCCGGCATGCGCGGCGCCTGGGCCGGGATACCGTGGTGGGCCTGGGCCGGTCTGCTGCTGGTGGGCGACGACATGACGCAGTACTGGTGGCACCGCATGTCGCACTCGCCGCTCCTGTGGCCGCTGCACCGCGCCCACCATTCCGCCTGCTACATGAGCATTCGCATCACCTACCGCAACAACTTCTTTTACTACCTGATGATGCCGGGCCTGTGGGTCGGCGGCGCGCTGCTCTACCTGGGCTGCGGCTGGATGTACTTTGCCTATGTCTTCGTCAAGCAGACGGTGATCCTGGGCGCCCACTGCGCCTGGGCCTGGGACGCACCGTTGTACCGGATCCGGGCGCTGCGCCCCCTGGCGTGGCTGGTGGAGCGCACCATTTCCACGCCCGCCACCCACCGCGCCCATCATGCCATCACCAACGACGACGGCATCGGCCACTACAAGGGAAATTTCGGCAACCTGCTGTTCTTCTGGGATGTCGTCTTCGGCACCGCCCACATCACGCGCCGCTATCCGGCCGAAGTCGGCCTGCGCGACGACCAGCTTTTCGGTGCCGAGCGCTGGGACAGGCAGATGTTCTATCCCCTGCTGCAATCGAAGCGGGAATACAGCGCGCTGAAGTTCGGGGGAAAAATCTATGGCAACGACGAGCAGGCCTAGCCAGCCACCAGCGGCAGGGTGAATTCGAAGCGCACGCCTTGCCCGGGCACGCTGCTCAGGCTCACGCTGCCGTTCAAGGCGCCGCATACCAGGTTGTTCACGATATACATGCCCAGCCCGGAACCGCCAGCCCCGATCTTGGTGGAGAAGAAGGGCTCGAAGATCCTGGCCTGCACTTCGGGAGCGATGCCGACGCCGTCGTCGGCATAAACCAAGTGGACCGCGTCGCCCGCCACACTGGCCGTAATCGACACTTTGCCGCCGCCGCGGCCCTCGAAGCCATGCAGGATGGAGTTGACGATCAGGTTATTGAAGATCTGCTCCAGGTGGCCGGGATACGAATCCATCTGCACCCCGTGCGGTACCTGCAGCGCCCCCGTCACATGCGCCTGGCGCATCATGCGCCCCAGAGTCACCAGGCTGTCCTGCAGGCAGGTGTGCAGGTCGAACCGGCGGCGGCGCTGGCTGGTCTGGTCCACCGCCACATTCTTGAAACTCTCGATCAGCTCGCGCGCCTTGTCGGCGCTGCGTATCAGCACCTCGCTGGCATCCCGGCATTCGCCGGTCGACTGGATCAGGCAGGAGCGCGTCAGCTTGCCCGCCAGCGCGTTGTCGGCCAGCTCGGTGACGCGGTCGCGCAGCGTCGACGCCAGCAGCACCAAGTTGCCAACCGGGGTATTCAGCTCGTGCGCCACGCCGGCCACGATGCTGCCCAGCGCCACCATCTTTTCCTGCTCCACGATCTGCTGCAAGGCTTGCCGCAGCTCGCAGCTGCGCGCCGCTTCCGCTTCCTTGCGCTGGGTGATGTCGCGCACCAGCGCCGCGAAGACGGGCGGCTGCGACTGCGGCAGCTGCCACTGCGACAGTTCCACATCGAATTCGCGTCCTTCGCGATGGCGCGCGCGCTGGCCGCCGCCCTGCGCCGGCGGCAGCACCCTGGCGGCCGGCTGGCCCAGCATCTCGTCGCGGCGCCAGCCGAACAGCGCCTCCGCCGCGTGGTTCCAGTCCGTGACCAGGCCGTGGCTGTCGGTGGCGATGAACGCTTCGCTGGCACTGTCGATGACCATGCGCAGGCGCTGCTCGGACGCGTGCAGGGCCTGGGTGCGCTCCCGCACCTTGGCGTACAGCTCGCACAGCACGGCGACCTTGTTGCGCAGCACCGCCGGTTCGATCGGCTTGTTGAGGAAATCGACCGCGCCCATTTCGTAGCCCTGGAACTGGCGCACCTTGTCGTGCAGGCCGGCGGTGACGAAGATGATGGGCAAGTGGCGCGTGCGCGGATTGGCGCGCAGCAGTTCGGCTGTTTCCAGGCCGTCCATCCCGGGCATCTGCACATCCAGCAGCACCACGGCGAAATCGTGCTTGAGCGACTGGCGCAGGGCGTCATTGCCGGACATGGCTTTCACCATATGCAGCGGCTGCGGCATATCTTCCAGCAAGGCTTCCAGCGCCGTCAGGTTTTCCTGTCGGTCGTCCACCAGCAGCACCGGGATGGCTTGGTCCATGCGCTCCCCTAGCGTCTTGTCCACACCCGCAACAGCGACAGCAGCTGGGCGGTATCGATCGGCTTGGCGAGGTAATCGCTGGCGCCCGCCTCCAGGCATTTCTGATGGTCGCCCGGCATGGCCTTGGCAGTCATCGCGATGATGGGCAGCTCCTTGAAACGGGCATCGGCGCGGATCCGGCGCATCGCTTCATAACCGTCCATCTGCGGCATCATTATATCCATCAGCACGACGTCGAAACCCGCTTCGGCGGCCAGCTTGTCGAGCGCCTCCTGCCCGTTCTCCGCCTCCACCACCTGCACGCCCCGGTCGCCTAGCAGGCTGGCGAGCGAGAACAGGTTGCGCATATCGTCGTCCACCACCAGAACCTTGCCTCCCGCAAGGGCCAAGGCTTCCTGCTCCACCGCGTGCCCGCCCTGCTCCACGCTATGCAGGAATAGCTGCACTTCGCTGAGCAGCCGTTCCGGGCTATGCCTGCCTTTGATGATGATGCTGCGCGCATGGCGGTTCAGCACGCGCAGTTGTTCGCGGTCCAGGTCCTGGCCCGAATGCACCACCACAGGCACGTGGCGCAAGGCCGGCGCAGCCTGCACGGCCTCCAGCACCTCGTAGCCGGACATGTCCTGCAGGCCCAGGTCCAGCACCATGCAGTCGAAGTGGCTATGCGCCAGCAATTCCAGCGCCGCGCGCCCGGACTTGCAGCGTACCACCTCGATGTCGCGCCCCGCCAGCAAGGCTGCCAGGCTGCTCAACTGGCTCTCGTCGTCCTCCACCACCAGCACCCGTTTCAAGGCACCGGCCCAGGCCTGCTCGATGGCGTCGAATACCTGCGCCAGCTGCTCGCGGCTGACAGGCTTGCTCACCAGGCCGAGCGCCCCCAGGTCGCGCGCGCGCTGCCATTCGTCAAGGCAGGAAATGAAGTGTACCGGCAGGTGGCTGGTGCGCGGATCCGCGCGCAGGCGGCGCATCACTTCCCAGCCGTCCATGCGCGCCATCATCACGTCCAGCAGCACGGCATGCGGCGCCTCCAGCTGCGCCAGTTGCAAGCCCTCCTCGCCGTCGGCCGCCACCAGCGGGGTATAGCCGCGGCCATGGACGAAGTCGGCCAGCAGGTGGGAAAAGAAGGGATCGTCCTCGACAATCAGGATGCGGCGGGTGCCGCCCGCGCCCGGCGCCACCGGCAGCGTCGTCGCCACCGGGGCTGGCACGGCTGGCCGTGCTGCGGCGTGGTCGGTGCTGCCCGCCTGCAGCGGCAGCATGAAGGTGAACGTACTGCCTTCGCCTTCCTTGCTGTGCAAGTGCAGCGCCCCGCCCATGGTGCGCGCCAGCTGCAGCGAAATCGACAGCCCCACCCCGTGCCGCCGTAATGCCGGCTGATACTGCCATCGGCCTGGCGGAAGGCTTCGAAAATCGTCACCTGCTTATCCATCGGAACGCCGATGCCGGTGTCGCTGACGGCGAACGACCGCTGGTCAGCCGCCACCGACACCCGCAGCGCCACGCTGCCCTGGTGCGTGAACTTGATGGCGTTGGCCAGCAGGTTGCGCAGCACTTGCAGCACGCGCTGGCGGTCCATCTGCGCCGCGGCGGGCGTGCCCGGCAGGCGTTCGATCAGCAGGGCCAGGGCTTTCTGCTCGGCCTGCGGCTGGAATTGCGCCTGCAGCTCCTCGCACAGGCCGGCCAGCTCCACCGGCTCGATATGCAGCTCCACCTTGCCCGCCTCCATCTTGGCCAGGTCGAGGATATCGTTGATCAGGTTGAGCAGGTCGCGCCCGGCGGTGTGGATGGTGCCCGCGTATTCCAGCTGCTTCTCGTTCAGGTTCCGCCCCTTGTTCTCCTTCAGCAGCGCCGACAGGATCAGCATGGAATTGAGCGGCGTGCGCAGTTCATGCGACATATTCGCCATGAACTCGCTCTTATAGGCGCTGACGCGCTGGATTTCCTCGCGCTGCCGTTCCAGCAGATCGGCGCGCTCCTCCAGCTCCGAATTGCTTTGCTGGAGCTCTTCCTGCTGCACCCGCAATTCCTCCGCCTGCTGCGCCGTTTCCGCCAGCAAGGCGCCCGTGCGCTGGCGGGTGATATTCACTTCCAGCCCGATCGCCATGGCCTCCAGGCTCAGGTCGACGAAGGCCAGCTCGTTCTCGCTGAACGCGCGGAAGGCGCCCAGCTCCATCACCCCCACCATATTGCGCCCATGCTGCAAAGGCATCACCAGCACCGCGGACGGCGCCGCGTTGCCCAGGGCCGAACTGATTTCCAGGTAGCCCGGGGGGGGCGGCGCCGACCAGCACGCGCTTGCCGTCGCGGATAGCCTGCCCCGCCAGCCCTTCGCCCGCCACCACGCGCTGCGGATGGCGCTCCAGCACCAATCCATAGCCGGCCAGCAGGCACACGCCCGCGCCCTGCCCTTCGTCCACATACAGCGCGCCAACGCGCGCGCCCAGCAGCCTGGCCAGGAAGTCGAGCAGGCGCTGGCTCAGCACCGCCAGGTCCTGTTCGCCGCGCATGACGGTGTTGAGTTCATTCTGGCTCGACTTGAGCCAGTCCCGCTCACGCTCGGCCAGGTTGCTGCTGCGTAGCGCCTCCGTCATCTTGGCGAACGCCTCGTCGAAGCTGCGCTGCGACTCCGCCAGTTCCGCCACCGATTGCAGCAAGTCGCCCGCCTCGTCGTGCGCCACGCCGCTCATGTCCACCTCGGGCAAAGGCACGGGCGTGAAGCCGTGATCCAGGTTGCCGCCCGCGAGGGCTTGCACCGCTTCCACGTGGCCGGCGCGCGAACTGGCCAGGGCGCGCGCCGAATCCAGCGCCCGATGCAGCGGCCGTGCCACATTGCGCTGGTAGAAAATGCGCAGTGAAAGCGACACCAGGGCCAGCACCGAGCCGAAGGCGATCAATACCCAGCTCGCAATGCGGGAGGCGCGGGCCGCCTCCCGCGTCGAATCGACTTCCAGTACACCGCGCACATCGCCCAGCTTCCAGTCGGTCTTCGGGCTTTGCGGGTGGCTGTTATGGCAGGACACGCAAGCCTGGGCGCTCATGCGGTCGGCCAGGGCCACGCGCACCGTGTTTCGGTCCGGGAGAACACGCCCTCCGGCGTCTTCTGCAGGTAGTTCCAGGCATCCTGCGCGAACTGGTCGCTGGGGCGCTCGCGCCGCTGGGGGAAGGGATAGGGGCTGTACAGCTTGACCGCGGTGCCGCTGCCCTGCATCAGGGCGCTCAGGTCGTGGATCATGGTGGCCGGCAGCGGGATCGCGTTCTGCTTGGTGCGATAGTCCGCGTCGACCTGCAGATCGGACTGCGACAGCACGCGCGCCGCCACGTTTTCGGTGTAGTACTTGCGCAGCAGCAGGAACTGGCGCACGGTGGCCTGGGCCGCATCGACCGCATCCCGTTCCGCGTTATCGCTGATCAGAACAGGCAATAATGCCGAAACGACCAGAGCGCAGCCTGCCAGCAGCGCGCCGACATGCAGGAACAGCTTCCAGAACAAGCTGCTGGAACGAGCGCGCACGGTCAGTCTCCGCCAGGATGAGTTCTCACCCTATTCTTGCGCGGAAAACTGGCCGAGGCAAGCCTACCGAAAGTTACTTCTTCTTGTGGGACTTCAGCTCGATCTCGAACAGCTTCGGCCAGCGCTTGCCGGTCACAAACAGGCGGCGCGACTTGGCGTCGTAGGCAATGCCGTTCAGGACATTGTCGGCATCCGCCCCCACCTTGGCGGTGGCGGCCAGGCCGGACAAATCGATCCAGCCCAGCACCTGGCCGCTGGCCGGGTCGATGCGGGCGATGCGGTCGCTCTGCCAGACATTGGCATAGATCTGCCCTTCCACCCACTCCAGTTCATTGATCTGCATCAGCGGCTGGCCATCGGCGGTCACCTGGATGCGGCGCTGTTCGCCGAAAGTCTTGGGATCGAGAACGCGGATCTCCGGCGTGCCGTCGCTCATATACAGGCGCTCGCCGTCGCTGGTCAGGCCCCAGCCCTCGCCCAGGTAATTGAAGGTGCCCTTGATGGCGAAACTGCCCTGATCCATCACATAGCCGGCCTGGTTCATCCAGGTGATGCCGACGATGCTGTCGCCGTGCGGCGCAATGCCTTCGCCGAACACTTTTTCCGGCAGATCGCGCTTTTGCAGCACCTTGCCGGTGGCCAGCTCCACCTTGCGCACCGAAGACGCTCCGTACTGGCCCGTGCTCTCCCACAGGAAGCCATCCTTGAAGAACAGGCCCTGGGTGAACGCTTGCGGATCGTGCGGGTAAGCCGCCTTGATTGCATATCCTTGCACCGGCACGGCGGCCGATGCGATTTGCGCGGCCAGCGCCGCCGCGCCCAGCGCTACCAGCTTACGCATCCCACAGGTCCCCGCTGGCGTTGGTGCGCGGCGGGTTGACGCCGAAATGCTGGTAAGCGAGCGCGGTGGCGACCCGGCCGCGCGGTGTGCGTTGCAGGTAGCCCTGCTGGATCAAGTAAGGTTCCAATACATCCTCGATAGTATCCGCGGCCTCGCCGATGGCGGCCGCCAGGTTGCCGATGCCGACCGGGCCACCGCCGAATTTGTACAGCACCGCTTCGAGCAGCTTGCGGTCCATCACGTCGAAGCCCGCGTGGTCGACGTCCAGCATGCGCAGCGCCGCATCGGCCTGCTCGCGCGAAATGTCGCCGTTGCCCTTCACTTCCGCATAGTCGCGCACCCGGCGCAGCAGGCGGTTGGCGATACGCGGCGTACCGCGCGCGCGGCGGGCGATTTCCACCGCGCCGGCGTCGTCGATATTGGCCTTCAGCAGCGCGGCGCTGCGGGCGACGATCTTCGCCAGTTCATCGGTGGTGTAGAACTCCAGGCGCGCCACGATGCCGAAACGGTCGCGCAGCGGGTTGGTCAGCATGCCGGCGCGGGTGGTGGCGCCGACCAGGGTGAAGGGCTGCAGGTCCAGCTTGACGCTGCGCGCCGCCGGGCCTTCGCCGATCATGATGTCGATCTGGTAGTCTTCCAGCGCTGGGTACAGGATCTCCTCGACCACGGGCGACAGGCGGTGGATCTCGTCGATGAAGAGGACGTCGTTCGCTTCCAGGTTGGTCAGGATGGCCGCCAGGTCGCCCGGGCGCTCCAGCACCGGGCCGGACGTCTGGCGCAGGTTGACGCCCATTTCGCGCGCAATGATATTGGCCAGCGTGGTCTTGCCCAGGCCCGGGGGGCCGAACAGCAGAGTGTGGTCCAGGGCCTCGCTGCGCTTGCGGGCCGCCGTAATGAAGATTTCCAGCTGGTCGCGGATCTTGGACTGGCCGACGTATTCGTCCAGGTGCTTGGGACGCAGCGCGCGCTCAATGGCCTCCTCGTTGGGCGAGGTGGGCGCCGCATCGATAATGCGCTGCTCCGTGAAGTTGTCGGTTTGAATGCTCATGCCAGCTCGTTCAGAATGTCTGGCCATGATTGTACCCGTTATCGCTGCGCGCTCCGTGCCGGCAACAGCCCGGAAATCGCGCTGGCCCAGAGAATCAGGCCGGTGCCCAGGCAGCCGACCGGGTCAGCCGCGCCGCCCTTGGCCAGCAGGGGATAAGCGAGCGCCAGCAGCATCAGCGCCACGCCAACCACGTAATGGCGCGGCGCCCTGAACACCGGCGCCAGCGGGATGAAGTGCAGCCCCACCACGAAGATAAATGCCGGGATGAACCACTCCGGATGGCCGATGTTATTGGCCACATTCAGCGCCAGGAAAATCGCTATGCCCTGGCCGGCGTTGACCCAATTGAACACTTTGGCCGCACGCTTGCTCTCCTCGGAACCGGATTCCGCCGCGTGAGCCTCCTGGTTGCGCTTGAACTGCATGATCGCCGCCAGCAGCATGCCAAGTCCAAGCAGCGCGATGGCGCCCCAGACGACAGGCACCCGTCCCATGGTTTTCTGGGACCAGACGATCAGCCAGCCCGCGCCGAACACGGAGAAAATCAGGGAACCGATGGCGGCGCTGGCGCGCGATGCCGATTGAACTGCCACGTTACGGGTTGCTCCAGCCATCGCCTTGCCTTGAAATAGTGAAAAGCCAATACTAATTGAAAAGTTATTTATTTTGCAAACCGAACGTGTGCAATGGCACTTGCGGATGTTATTCTTTTGGCAAAATGCCGCCTGAGTTTCAGGAGTGCCTCGTGTGACGGCTGCTCGCGCACGCTGCGCCTGGCCGGCGCGCCAAAAGTGGAGACCGTCGAGAAGTCCGGGCACTACCTGCAGAAGGACGTGCCGGACGAAGTGGCGAATGCCATCGACAGCCTGCGTTAGCAGGCCTGGCTTACTTGGTGTTTGAAGCCGCCGCACTGGCGGTGTCGCTGGTCTTTTTCTGCACGCTGCCCGCCACCTTTTCCGCACGCTCATAACGGGCTTGCGCATCCTGCTGCGGGCTGCTTTTCACGCCGGTGGCGGTACGCGCCGAACTGGCCGCCCGCATCTTGATGGAAGACGACGCCTTTTGCTGATTGGACTGCTCCTGCGTGGTGTTCGGCTTATCCTGCCCGATCGCCGCGCCCGCAACGCATGCGGCGAGCGACAGCAACAACAGCTTTTGCATCTTCATGGGTCGTCTCCTATCTGGAATAGCCTGTGACGCGGAAAGCTTATCTCTCTTTGTAGACAATGTCGATGGCCAGGCCGGCCGCCAGCAGCAGGCCGGCATTAGCCTTGAAGTCTTCGGCAATCGAGATCATGTAGTTGTCGGCGGTGGTGAACAGTTCCTTGCCGATGCCCGCCCATTTCTTACTGACGGAGCCCTTTTCATTGCCGCTGGCGTCGATGAACTTGAAGTTCCAGCCTTTCCAGTCGCCCTTCACTTCCGCGATCAACTGGTCGCGCATATCGTAGACGAAGAAGCCGCCGCCCAGGCTGAACAGCTTGGACTTGAAGTAGCCGATCGCCTGGCCGGAGCCGTCCAGGATTTCGATGCGGGAACGCAGCAAGGTGATGCCGCGCTTCATCGTCAGCAGCGCAGGCCCGTTGGCTTTGTCTGAAATTTCCACTTTGGTCGGCAGGACGCGTTTGTCGATCACCAGGCGCAGGGCCTGCACCAGGAAGCTCAGTTTTTCCTGCGCCACGCCCAGTTGCTGCTGCGTTTCCGGATCGATGATATCGTAGGCATCCGTCAGTTTAAGCAAGCCGACGTGTTCTTTGACGAAGTAATTAGTCCTGTCCAGCATTTATTTCCCCAGTAGAGAGTTAGAGTTATGTAATACATGTGCCGACGCGGCAAACTGCTCGTTGCCCGCCAGCTTGCCGCTGATCGTGTCGATGATCTTGAAACCGGCACTTTGATACAAGGCCAGCGCCGCGGCATTCCCGACCAGCACGTCGAGCGACAAAGGCTTGCCGGATTCGCGTAATACCGCATCAAGCAGCGCGCGGCCTATTCCCTGCCGGTAGCGGGCAGGGTCGACATACATCCAGGTGACTTCGTCGTCGGTGAAGCCGGCAAAGCCTGCCACGACGCCATCGACCTCCGCCACCAGCAGCGTGGCATCGAACAGGCCCTCTTCCTCGCCGGTTTCTTCCAGCGTCAGGAAGGCATCGGCCAGGCCGCTGGCCTCGAGTTCGAACTTGCGCGCAGCATCATGCACCTGGCAGATCCGCTGCCAATCGGATGTCTGGTAAGGACGGATCAGCATGGGTTCAGCGTCCCGGAACCAGATAGCGCAATTCCGCCATGCCGCTGCCGATCTGCCGTGCCGATTGCAGCAGCAGCGGCGGGTTCGTCAGCCGGCGCGGGAACAGCGGTTTGCCACGTCCCAGCGTCACTGAGCCAACCTGCACGATCAACTCGTCCAGCAGGCCGGCATCATGGAATTGCCCGGCCAGGTCGCCGCCGCCCACGATCCAGATATTCTTCCCGTCCGCGGCAGCGCGCATGGCGGCATGCACATCGCGCACGTCGCCCTGCACGAAGCGCAGGTCTGCACCGGGAATCGCCGGCAAGGTACGCGACGAAAACACCCACGTCGGCTGCGAATAAGGCCAGGGCGATCCCACTTCCGCCGCCACCGTTTCCGCATTGCGCCACATCCACTGGTAGGTGGAGGAGCCCATTGCAATGGCGCCGATCTGGGCGATGAATTCTGGATAACTGCTGTCATTGACGTCGCCGAGCGGGAACAACCAGTCGAGCGAATCGTCTTCCGTCGCGATAAAGCCGTCCAGGCTCGTCGCGGTAAAGAATTGGGTCTTCATATTTCAAGGCTGCCGCCTGTGCGGCGGTAATGAGGTGCAATATTGTACCGTCAGGCGCCTGTTCGAATTCTCTCGAAATATTACGCAGTGCCAGCGGGCTGCACACACGCGACCACCTTGCCAAGAACAGCACGCACCAGAATAAAGGGATAGCCAAATGACAAGCCCTTCCCTCAATTTCAAGCTACCGCGCCGCCCGTAACATTTCCTTACTGACGAAACAATTTCTGCGTCACCGTGTTTTCCTTCCAAGCCGTTTTATGAGCATGCGCCACTGATGGCGAATCTTCTGTGAGGACAAAAATGGAAAACAGCGCACGCACCCCAATTCATCCAATGATGGTCATCGCGGCCGCTTCGGTGGCGCTTGTAAGTCTGGTTGGAGCAGCTTCAATCGCAGGC
Source organism: Pseudoduganella violaceinigra DSM 15887 (assembly GCF_000425385.1). Taxonomy (GTDB): domain Bacteria; phylum Pseudomonadota; class Gammaproteobacteria; order Burkholderiales; family Burkholderiaceae_D; genus Rugamonas; species Rugamonas violaceinigra. The sequence continues at coordinate 112,602 of NZ_AUDI01000016.1, forward strand.
CTTCTGCCGAATTCGCATGCGTCCACGATGTCCAACGATGCCGCCGCGCCGGTGGCTGCGGTTACGACGCCCGCTGCGGTTGTGGCGCCAATGCCTGCGCAAGAAGCCCCCCGCGTAGTCGAGCATAAGTCTGTTTCACATCGCACCAGCATGCCAGCTTCGCGTGTCGTGCCATCTGAATCGCAGGCACCAATGTCGGCCGCAGTTTCCCAACCTGCGACGGTGCCAGCGCAAGCACCGGCACCAGCGCAAGCACCACAGAACAGTGCACTTGGCATCGGCATTGGAGCCGTGGTGGGTGGCCTGATTGGCAATCAGGTAGGCGGCGGCAATGGCCGTAAGGTCGCCACCATCGTCGGTGCTATCGGCGGCGGCTACGTTGGCAACGAAATCGCCAAACACAATCAGCAGCAACCGCAGCAGTGAGGACCGAGGTGCACAAGGCAGCGAAGGCCGCTGATCGAAGTTAGCGAGAGCAATCGCGAATTTCGAATTCAACGCCTAAGCAATCGCGAAGCGAGCGGAGAAACTCCGCCGCTTCAACGTGAAAATGTGCACACAGGGTAATGCGTCAGTTGATGGACTTGGCCGTCAAGGTCATTGCACCTTGAACGGCATGGATTTTGACGGCACGGCACTTGACCCGATCAAGAAGGCGACCGGCCTCGCCCCCGCAGCGGTGACCGGATACGGCGTCTCTGGCAGAAGCTTGAACTGCGCTGCAAGTAGCGTCTGCCGGTGGCCAATGTGCTGGAGTAGTACTTTTCGCCGATGCAGCCCAAGCAAGTGCGGGTAACAGACATCAATTACGTGCCCACGGGTGAAGATCGGCTGTATCTGGCCGGTAGCGAAGAAGTAGGTCTTCGCAGGCTCGGTTGCCAGTCGGGTTACCTATGCTCGGGATGGCGGGCGCCGCTGAGTGGTTGCGATGTACTCGCGCAGGAAGTCGATGAAATGGCGCACTTTCGCTGGGACGTGCCGTGTTTGGGGATATACCGCGTGGATTCCCTGGCGCGGCATGTCATAGTCCGGCAGAAGACGTACTAGCCTCTGATCCCGCAAGTCGTCTTGCACGATCCATTCCGGCAGCACGGCAATACCTGCGCTGGCCAGCGTAAAGTGCCGCTTGGCTTCTGCGCTGTCGGCTTGAATGGCGCCCCTGAAGGGTACTGCAAAAGGTGTCGCGGCTCCGTCGCGCCTGGTCATCCGGATTCTCTGATCGAATCCCGAGAGCACGATCCAACGCAAGCGTTCGAGGTCTTGAGGTGATTTGGGGACGCCATTGTCACGTACATAGTCGGGTGACGCCACTAAAACAATGTCGAACGACCCTAGTGTCGTGGCATGGTAGCCGGAATCCTCCAGCCGCCCGAGACGGATCGCAAGATCGAAGCGCTCCGCAACCAAATTCGCCAACCCTGTCGACCCGGAAAAATCGACCGCAAGATCCACGTGCTGCTTGGCAAAAGCAGCAAGCGCCGGAATTACCGCATGTATTCCAAACTCAAGCGTTGAAGTAACGCGCAGCTCGCCGCTCAGCTTGGTTTGACCAGAGCGTGCAGCGTCGATGGCGCGCTGCGCGTCGCCAAGCAGCTTAACGCAATCATTGTAGAAGCGCTCCCCGACATCGGTAAGTGCTAGTGCGCGCGTCGTCCGTGTGAGGAGGCTGCAGCCGAGTTCCAACTCCAATTGTTTTAAGTGCGTGCTGAGCATCGCCTTCGTCAGTCCCATGTTATGCGCAGCGCGGGTTAGGGAGCCAGCATCAACGATGCTGACGAAGGCATGCATGCGATTCAAGTTAATTTCCACGACCAGGCTTTCCACTTCGAAGATATTGTCAATATTAACTGAACAATCAATTACTGCCGAGCACGTTTTTCGCTGATGTGGTTCTTGCTACCATCCGACCACATTCACTTTCGGAAGGAATCGATATGATCGGTATTACTGGAGCAAACGGACAACTGGGGCAGTTGGTGATTCGAGGCTTGCTGAGCGCCGTCCCGGCATCACAAATCGTTGGCCTGGTCCGTCGCCCCGCAGAGGCGCAGGCCTTACATGCAATGGGAGTAGAAGTGCGTATGGGCGACTATGATCGCCCCGACACTCTGAAGGCTGCCTTACGCGGCGTGGACAAGCTCCTGCTGATCTCCGCCGTCCAACCCGGGGAGCGGTTGCGGCAGCATAGGGCCGTGATCGATGCGGCCAAGCAGTCGGGCGTGACATCGATCGCGTACACAAGCATGCTGCGTGCCGATACGTCCAGCATGATTCTCGCTCGCGAGCATCGGGAAACCGAAGCCTACCTGAAGCAGTCTGGTCTCGAATACGTCATCCTGCGCAACGGCTGGTACCTGGAAAATCATACTGGTTTGGTCGGGGCGGCAATCGCCAATGGCGCTGTCATCGGTAGTGCGGGGGAAGGTCGTTTCGCCTCCGCTACTCGTGCAGACTACGCGGCGGCGGCAGTCAAGGTCTTAAGCAGTGCTGGTCATGCCAACCAGACCTACGAACTGGCAGGCGACCGAGCCTTTTCGATGACCGAATTCGCCGCCGAAATCTCGGCCCAAACGGCAAAACACATCGGATACACCGATCTGCCGCCTCAAGACTATGCCGCAACGCTATCGACCTTTGGCTTGCCGCCCATGATCATAGAAGTGGTGATTGACGCGGATCTCAAGGCGCAAGCGGGCGAGTTGGACAGCACGTCAAGCACCCTGTCGGAACTCATCGGTAGGAAAACCACTACGCTCGGCGAGGCAATTGGGGCAGCTCTGCGACCATAATTTTTTGAACGTCTTACCAGAACGCGCTTCGCGAAGCAGCCAACTGAATGTTGGCTTCATCGCGACGCCGCTCGGTATGTCGCTCAACAAACTGCGGCAAGAGCAGAACGCGTTCCTTGTGCCTGCTTCCTTGGATGGGCCGCAAGATGCCGAGCGGTGGGTGCATCGCCGCTGGAGCATGTTCTTCGAGCGCAACCTGAACGAATGGTACACGCTGGAATCGTGGCGGCCCCAGAAGCGCACGCTGAAGATGTTTAAGGAATGGTTCGGCGTCCAGTACCACTCGATGGCGTGGGACATGGCGGCAGGCGAGCCTATTGAATTACGAAGACTCGGACTCGCCAGAGGATGGCCTGGAACTGATCAGAGAGCGATCTGCGAGCGCTCTGGAGAAAATCCGAGTCGAGCGAGATTACGAGTTCTTTCATCAGATTCAAGTTCACCATGTAGTTCCACAGCACAATGCTCTTATGCCGTACCAAAAAATATAGTGGGAAACGCAGACAGCAATAATCACAATGATGAGAGTCCAGGGATCCCGCTTCCAGGCGCGTTCTACCGCGCCACGCATTTTACGAAGCCTGATCAACATGCTGCCTCCAGCGAGTAGCCCCGGCAAGAAACCAGCAAGTAGAGTCTCAAGCATAAAATCGGACATGCCCCATACCTCATCGAAATAGTATTGGCCAATCATGTAGCCGTATGACAGATAATTCCAGATTCCCGATAGCACCCAGGTGGCGCACATCGCACCGATGTAGTGGATCGTTGCCAAACGATGGAATGTCATCATCAAACGCACCTCGATTCAATCACGATGTTCGGGTAGTCAAGCTTCTGGGACACTTGCCGCTGCTGGAGCGCTTTGTAGGTAGAACTGCCGATCAGTCCTCGTGAGGCGAAAATCCCGGTAAAGTCGGATTGACACTCCCCGGCATGGCCTATCGAAAATAGCGCAATTTCGGCGGCATGCGTGCCTGCGGGAAGGATGAGATTCGTCATCGATTCGTTGTTCTCAATAGTGCTGCATCGACATGAACATCCGTCGGGTGAAGGTATCCGACTCAAGCAAATTTGCGAGGACCGAATTCCTTGGCCCAACGTGCATGATCAGCCGCGCCGTAAGGCGTCCGCTGGATTGTTCCCCTGAACTTGCGTTTAGTTTCGATGCATCCATTCGCGGGCGCCCCAGGTTTTCTCGTACAAAGCGCGAACTTCTTTCGCGATGTTCGGCCAGCCAGCGGTTTTGTCCTCTGCACCAAGATTCCACATCAAGTTTTCTGCATAAGCAACGTCAACAAGTTTGCGCACTGCGTCGGAGCCCTTCCGATACTCCGCAGCCAGGAACTTCGTGTGTTCAATCACCATATTCCAGTCTGCCAAGCGAACCGCGTCACTTGTTCGGTCGGCGAAAGCTTCAATCCAGACGTATGGCACCTCGTTCAGGTCATCCCAACCACGCTCTCGCAACCAAGCATCTGTGCGATCTGCTTCGCCAGGGAACCGATTCCGAATTCGGATGACGACATCCTTTTCATCTAAATATTCAATGCTCATTTCCGTCATCGCGACCATCGTTTTCTGCAATAGTAACCAATTCCAAATAGCCCTTTCAAATCAACCTTGGGTGAGTGAACTCTTCGATCTGACGCAGCTCGTATAAGTAACGGTCCCAGAACGAATTCCACTTTTTAGCTTTCTTCGGAGACGGGATTGTAAAGTGGACCCATCAGTCAAGACACTTTGCTGCGTAATTTAAGCTGTATCCATTTCCTCAGCTGCTCGGCGCTGGCCCGCATTACTTTTCTTCTGTTCCTCGTCCGAGTCACCAAACCGATCAACGATCAGCGCACCACCACCAACGCCAGCGCTGTAGACGGAGGCTGGCGTTTGATAGCCCAGTGCCTGGTGCGGCCGCTCAGCGTTGTAGAACGCAAAATACTGCGTCAGCCCCAACGTCAATTCGGCCATATTGGCATAGCCCTTCAGGTAGACATCTTCGTACTTCACGTTCCGCCACAGCAGCTCGACGAATATATTGTCCAGCGCCCGCCCGCGACCGTCCATGCTGATGCTCACTGCTTCACGCTTGAGCACGTCGGTAAACGCCTTGCTGGTGAACTGCGATCCCTGGTCGCTGTTAAACACCTCAGGCGTTCCGTGGTGGCGCAAAGCGTCCTCCAGGCAATCCACGCAGAACGACGCGTCCATGCTGTTGCTGATACGCCAGGACAGCACTTTGCGGCTATACCAGTCGATGATGGCCACCAGATAAGCGAAGCCGCGCGCCAGTCGGATATATGTGATATCCGTGCTCCACACTTGGTTCGGTCGCGTCACCGCCACGCCTCGTAGCAGGTAAGGATAGACCTTGTGCTCCGGATTCGGTTTGCTCGTCGCCGGGCCCGGCGCCATGCCCGCCAAGCCCATTTCGCGCATCAGGCGCTGCACGCGCTTGCGGTTGACGCAGTGGCCTCGACCACGCAGAAATACCACCATGCGCCGGCTGCCATAAAACGGCCGATTTGTATATTCCTCGTCGATCAAGCCGCGCAGCTGCAAGTCCTCTTCGTCCAAACACTGCTGTCGGGCTGCCGCTTCCAGGCGCCGGTAGATCCAGGAGCGCGGCACGCTTGCCAGCTCGCATTGCATGGCCAACGGCATTTCAGCGCCTTGCTCGATCCATTGCGAGCGCTCGGCCGGGCTCATTCCCCTAGCTTTTTTTTAAGCCAATCTACCTGCATCTTCAGCTTGCCGATCTCGCTGTACAGCTTGTCCTCTGGGCTGCTTTCGTCCACCGGCTTCGGGCCGCGTTTGACGTCGAATAGCGCTCCCGCGTTCTCCAGAATTTCCTTCTTCCACTGGCCGACCAGCACCGGATGCACGCCGAACTCCTGCGCGATCTCCGTCACCGTCTTCACCCCGCGTACCGCTTCCAGGCCGACCTTGGCCTTGAATTCCGCCGTGTGCACCCTGCGTTTCTTACCTTCACTCATTTGCTATCATCCTTTCGCGGACGACAGCTTAAACCACTGTCCCAAACTCGGGGTCCACTATAATATGACCTCGTGGCTTACCGCTTATCGCCTTTGAATGGCATCAATGCCTTCAACCAAGGTCACAACGGAACTTCCGCAGGGCTGCTTCAGCCTGGTTGGCTAGCGCTGATCGAGGTTAGGATGAATCGTCCACGATGCGATGAAGTGAACTCCAGTTATGGTTTCGCCTGTCGACCGAAGCGTATAGGTGGAATCTGGATCAGCGACATCCAGTTCACCATCAAACGGGATCGAAAACTCCCCATTACCATCCGCTCGCTCAAAATAAAGTGAATGCGCAGCCAGCCGCGAGATGATTCCGTGAAGCTGAATTTGTTTCGCCACGCCTCCCGAAGCATCAAGGTAAGTAAGCCCAACCAAGATTCGCTTTCCAAAAATTGTGTCGTTCATATTGCTATCGTAGACGTTCGTTGGCGGCCGTAAGCCGTGCGACGGAGTGAGGAGAGAGGCAGATGGCCACTAGCAGGCTGCTGAAATACTGATTTGCGTCATCTTCTGTCGGATTGCCGACCTCGTAAAACGAGCTACAAGCGATTTTTTCGACATGTTCAAGGGTAAAGGCACCCTGACTCATGTCCAAACTGGGTGTGTTTCGGAGGTATTTCAGCAGCCTGCTAGCAGTCATGACTTCCCCCACATTCAGAGTCAAGATTGCCACCGCCGGAATCAAGGTCAATGCTTATGTGGGGATAAAAGCTGGGGTCGTTTTCTTTAGCTCTTTTTCGTTGAGCTTCTTCATTGGCCAGTATGGCTTCTTCGCGTTCTTTAGCCAAGATGGCCCTAAGTTCTTCGCCCGAGAGAACTAAGCCCGTCGGCAATTGCAAACCACAATTTTCGCACTTGGGATAGCGGTTTGTGAACACTGTAAAGCCACAATTTGGGCACCGTGGAGTTGTTGCTGAATCTGGCATCATGAATTCTTGGTCTTAAGTTTTTATCGTCATCTGGAGCTGATGGCTAGAGCGCATATTTATCATCCCTAAATATTTTGCAACCACCGCGCTACCTGCGGCATTCGGCGTACAGAAAATCCATTCCGCTTTAATGACAGCCTAGGGTTCCCGGTGGTGGAAGCCAAGGTATAGCTCGCGGATGGCAGGTGGCAATTGTGGCCAGTAAGCGGCGCACTTGGCGCTGGACACTTGCCAGAAGAGGTTCTCGACAAAGGCTACATCGATGCATCGATAAACTTCTTCGCTGGCGTTTTGGAGAACATGGCCGAAGTAAACGAAGAGCGGTTCATATACCTTGAATTCGACTTGTCGATTCATCTCTGCGTTAAGTGCGTTAGCCAAGCTCTCGAACCACGAATATGCGAACTCAGAATCGATTTCCCCCCATTGGCGAACATGAATCGTGTCCGCCTTTTTACGAATGGCCGGGAATTTCGATCTCACCGCGTTGTATAGGTCGAGGACGGTTTTCAACGAGCAGAACCCTTGCGTGTCTGATCAGCGGCACGTTCAGGCATCCGCTGTAAAAAGAGCAGACCCTGGAGCTTAGCCGGGGCTCCCTGAAGCTTCCTTTCCAGAGCCCCGCTCTTACGCTTGGTCAAGGTAACACGCTGATCGAGCATGTCAGTTGGCTGGGTGGCAATAGCGTGCATGCCAGGCTTTCATAACTTCAAGGAGCTCTTTAGTCGAGACTCTGAACTGATTTTGAACCGCTCCCTCTACCCCGGAAAGCGCCGATGCCACTGCGCGTCCGGCTTTGAAGCGCGAGTACGTGGCAACGTAGTTGAATCCGACCATTTGGTTGCCGTGAACGGAGACAAGCTGGAGGTCTCTGATGTCGCACCAAGCGGTCTTGTGCCGTCGGCCAAGACTACAGATCTCAAATCCGGCGTGATCCAGTTTGAGATAGGTGAGTCCCGGCAGAAGCATAGCCAGGGATACCGGGACACCTAGGCCAAAGAAGCACATGACGAACCAGCCCATCATGGGCTGATCACGTCGCATGAAGAAGCCGATAGCAACGAAGGCGCAGCTAATTGCGAGGAGCAATATCCCCTTCTTTGGGCTCGGGCCAAAGAAGATTTCGGAGTTTTCAAGATGAGTCATCTAGCGTTAAAGGTAATGATCAGAACGCTTCGCTAGCCGCAAGCGTTGAAATTCACGTGTCAGATACCAGCCAACTCTCGGGCAAGCGATCATCAGCTATTAGCTCCCTGACGGCTAGGGTAATGGTTGCGCGGTCTAGAGTTTCGACCAGCAAGTCCGGTGGTAATAGCCATTGCGCCCGAGTATCCGAAGCCGCGCCCGTCATGGTCCTGCTGCGCGCCTGTTCAAGGAAAGTAAATGTCCACACGTTCGCCGCATACATCACTGAATCCAAGCAAATATGGATATTGCAAAAGTCGCACGCTGGGTCGTCCTGCGGACCCGGGAAGGCTCCGGCGTACTCCTCGAACTCGAGCCAAAGCGAAAATTTTTCCACTGGGACCTATTCTAATGATAAGCGGCGTCCTAAGACTCCGGGTTGAATGCAATCCTAGTCACCATGCAGCGTGGCGAACTTTGTTGCCCAGTTTCCGGGCGCGGCGCTGACAAGCTGACGCAGTGCACCGTGAAGTTCGTTGGCGACAGCGCCAAGACTTTGATTTGACTGCGGTGTTTCCTGGCCCGTCAGTTGAGCAATGAATGTCTCAATATCGTCGATACTTGGCTCAGCCCAGCCCCCCGCAGCACTCAGCAAATAAAGCAAATGATATTCAATATTCAGTCCGCTAACACTGTACCCATCTTGAGCGGCTTGTGCAATGAGGGCGGCAGTGGCAGCCAGCTGTGTACTGCTGAAGCTGCGATCTTCCAACTCGGAACATAACTCCGAATACGCGATACTTTCCTGGGCCAGGTCACGCCAATACGCCGCGTCGTGAGTGCCGTCGAGCTGCTCCATATAGTGGTGGGCGAATTGTGCCATTACATCAATGCTGTCGAGCAGGGGCGAAACCACCAAATCATTCGAATAGTCGAAACCAAAGAAATAGGTCTGCCCATCGAGCACTAGAGATTCGATGCCGCCAATGTGGCCGATGCGCTCAGCGATGGGTTCGTGCGAGGAATTCATGGGATGTTGCTCCGGTAGATGGATGGTGTGAATAGGCTAACGTGGCTGATCTGCGGCGCTGTCAGGCGCCGGTTGGAGCTTCGACGCTTGAATGGCGGCCTTTCGCAAAAGCGAGCTTGTGCATGCAATTAGTCACTGCGTCGTACGCCAGACACGATAAGCCGGTACAAATACCAGACCGCCAGTCCCAGACTGAGCAAGCCAAATTCGAAGCGATCGTTTGAAAACAGTGCCGCAACGCCGAAGATGACAAACAGGGATGCATACGCGGCATTAAACGAAGGGTGCGGCCGGAACGAACTCGCAACATCGAGAATAATTCGCACCGGCAGGCCAACGAATACAACCATAGTAAGAAGTGGCGACATACTTTGCGCTTGGGCTAATGTGTGCGATATCTGGCGGCTGGAGCGCGCAGCCATGCGAAGTGGCGGAGATGACAGTCAAGTACAAGGAACGGCCAGACGAAAGTCGACGTCAAATTGACGTTTTCGCAAATTTTAACACGACGAAAGATCGCCCTTTTCTCCGTGCCTTGCCCCACTTACGCGATCAGGGCGTACATGACCAAGGCTGCACAGGATTGAAGCGCGCCCGGAGGAATTCGAAGAAGCGCCGAACCCGAACAGGAATCCCGTCACGATGCGGCACGATGGCAAGGATATCGGCATCAGGACAATGCCAGTCCGGCATTACCCGCACCAGCTCACCGCGCATCAAGCTATCACGCACGCTCCATTCCGAGCGGATGATCAGCCCTTTTCCAGCCACGGCCCACTGCTTGGTCACTTCGCCGTCATTGCTGCTGAAGGTCCCTGCCACGCGCACGCGTTCCATATGTCCATCCTGGTGGAACTGCCACAGCGTCGCGTCTTCATCGTTCTCGCGCAGGATGATGCAGCGATGATGCAGCAGGTCGGCGGGATGCTCCAGCGGCGGTGCGGTCTTGAGATAGGAAGGAGCCGCGCATAAGTAGCGCGCGTTGGGCGCCACCTTGTAGACGGCGGAACTGGTGGCCGGCATGGCGCCAATATGCACCACCAGGTCGAAGCGGTCATGCGCATGCGCCGACAGGCGGTCGGCCAGCGTCAGGGTGATGTCCACTTCGGGATGCAGGTCATGGAATTCCGCCACCATGCTGGAAAGGTATTGGCGCCCGAAGCCCGGCGGGCCGAATACACGCAAGGGCCCCGCCAGCGATTCGTGCTGCTGGTGCAGCTCGCGCTGCAGCGCGTCCAGGTCGCCGAGGATGCGTTTGCCGCGCTCATATACCAGGGTGCCCTCCTCCGTTAGCTGCAGCCGGCGCGTGCTCCGGTGCAGCAGCTTGGTGCCCAGGCGACCTTCGAACTGGCGCAGGCGTTGCGACAACGCCGATGAGGTTTGTCCCAGCTGGCGCGCGGCCGTCCCCATACCCCGTGCGTCGACAATCGCGACAAAAATGCGCAGTGATTGGATCTCACTGAAGTTCTTCATACTTTCCATAGCTTGCCTGCCGTCGGGTTGGTGGAATAATGAGTAGGAGTCGGTGCGCGAGTTTGCTGGAAATCAATATGCGGATCGTTTACGGATTCTGGCTATCGTTCAAAAAGTTATAAAATGTTGCCAAATTGCACCACTCTTGCCCATGCGACCTGCTGACCACGTCTTGAACGTTGTTAAACTGTCATGCCCAGACATGCATGAGGCTCTGCCGCGCCCGCGCCTGTTCAAACTGCTGGACGCCATGCGCCTGCGGCACAAGCTGGTCTGGCTGACGGCGCCGGGCGGCGCCGGCAAGACAACCCTGGCGGCCGGCTACCTGCAGCACCTTGGACAAGTCCCGCTGTGGTATCAGTTCGACAATGGCGACGCCGATCCGGCCTCGCTATTTTTTTACCTGGCGCAGATGCTCGGCGAACGCGGCGCCGGCCTGCCCTCGCTGCAGCCGGAGTTAAGCGGCGACGTTCCCCGCTTTGCACGCATCTTTTTCCGTGCCTATTTCGCGCAACTGGCGCCGGGCAGCGTACTGGTGTTCGACAATGTGCAGGAATTCGCTTGGGAGCATTGGGGCCAGCTGTTCGAAATCGCGTGCAGCGAAATCCCGGCGGGCATCTGCGTGCTGGCCCTGAGCCGCCACGCACCGCCGGCGCGTCTGGCGCGCTTTGAGCTTGACGCCAGCCTCGCCACGCTGGCGTGGGAAACCCTACGCTTCAACGCCGATGAGGCGCGCGCACTGGCCAGTGCCGACGGCATGCCGCTCGATCCCGCATGGCTGGAGCGCGCCGACGGCTGGGCCGCCGGCATCGTGATCATGCGCGACCATGCGGCGCGCGAGAATGGCACCGCCATCCCTGCGCTGGAGGGGCACGACGCCATCTTCCGCTACCTGGCCGGCGAAATCTTCGAGCGCGCACCGGCGGCGGTGCAACGCCACCTGATGATGCTGTCCTGCCTGCCGGCCGTGTCGGCGGACGACGCGGAACATCTAAGCCAGGATCCCTCCATCCGCCAGACCTTGGACCACCTGTACCGCAATCGCCTGTTCATCGAACGGCGCGGCGGAGCGCTGCCGACCTACCACTTCCATGCCCTGTTCCGCGACTTCCTGCAACACGCCGCGCAGCAGCAGCTGCCGCAGGCGGAGCGCCAGGCCTTGCTGGCGCGCGCGGCGCGTATCCTGGACCGGCAAGGCCGCACGGAGGAAGCGCTGCAGCTGTACCGGGACAGCGGCGCCTTCGATGCGCTGGTGGCGGTGCTGCTGGAGCATGCCTACGAGATGATGGGCACCGGCCGCGCCCAGTCCTGGCTGCATTGGCATAGCTGGGTGCCGCAGGCGGTGGTCGAAAATTATCCGCGCCTGTGGTTCTGGCAAGGCGTCATGCTCAATCCCGTGGACCCGCAGCGCGCCCGCCCGATGCTGGTGCGCGCGGAAGCCGTGTTTGCCGCCCAGGCCGATGTGCAATGGCGGCTGATGTCCGCTGCCACCCTGGTCGACAATTCCTACTTCCAGTATGGCTGGCGCGATTCCGACACCATGTCGCACTGGATCGGCGTGATGCTGGCCGGGCTGGCGCAGGTCGATGCGGACGGGATCGACCTGGAGATTTCGGTGCGCATCCAGTCGCGCCTTATCCTGGCCCTGATCTCCAGCGGCGAGGCGCCCGACCCGCGCGTGTTCGGCGCCGCCGTGGAGTCCTGCGCCAACGCCCTGCGCCAGATCGAGGATTACGGCCGCGTGCTCGACGTCATCGGCATCGTGCTGCTGGCATCGCACTGGATCGCCCTGGCGCCCGATATGGAAGCGATCCTGCTGGCCGCGCTGCGCCAGAATATGCACAACGCGGCGGCCAATCCCTACGCCCGGCTGCATGCGGTGCAGTGGGCGGCCTTCCGCATGCTGAACCTGGACGGCGACCTGCAAGCAGCGCGCGAGCTGTTCGAATTCAACCGCAAGCTGGTCGACGAATACGGGCTGGATCGCTGGCGCCTGAATATCACCTACTTCAACACCCTGGTCCACCTGGCGCTGCATCAACTGGAGCCGGCCGGCGACTGGCTGCGCCAGACCAAGCAGCACTTGCTGCCGCTGACGCCTTACAAGACGTCGCGCCTGGCCATGCTGGAAGGGGAATACCTGCGTCAAAGCGGCGACGCCGCCTGCGGCCTGCAGCTGCTGCTGGACGGTTTTGAGCGCGGCACCGACAACCAGGCCACCAGCGCGCTGGAGCGGGCCCGCTTCGAGCGCCTGATCGCCGGCCACTACGCGCTGCAAGGCGAGTTCGACGCGGCCGAGCGCTGGTCGCAGCGCGCCATCGCGGACGCCTATGGCCTGGACCAGATGGTGTCGCAGCTGGGGCTGAGCTTCCTGCGCGCCTATGCCTGCGCGCGGCGCGGCGACCGGCAGGAGGCGGAAGCGCTGATGCGTCCTGCCATGCAGGCGCATCGCGCGGGCCGCCACCACGGCTTCTACGTACGCCTGCCGCAGCTGGCCAGCGAGATCGCCGCGCTGGCGCTCAGCATGGATATCGAAGTCGAGCATGTGCTGCAGATCATCCGCCGCCAAAACCTGCCGGCGCCGGCGCGCGCGGTGCGGCACTGGCCATGGCCGGTTGCCGTGCGCACCCTGGGCCACTTCAGCGTGGCGCTGAACGGCGCGCCCCTGACGGCGGGCGGCAAGACGCAGCAGCGCCCCTTGCTGCTGTTGAAGGCCCTGCTGGGCAGCGGCGAGGCCGGGCGTCCCCTCTCCATGCTGATGCAGCTGTGGTCGGACGTGGCGGCGCCCAAGGCGGCGCTGAATGCCGCCATCCACCGGCTGCGCAAGCTGCTCGGGAATGACGCGGCGATCCTGGTCTCCGGCGCCAAGGCCAGCCTGGACCGCCTGCAGGTCTGGTCCGACGTCGATGCGCTGCTCGCGCTGTGCGACCGCATCGACAGCCTGCCGCCGCAGGCGCCGCTGGCGGACCTGCGCGCCTGCGCCGACGAGCTGCTGGAATTGTATCGCGGTCCCTTCTGCGAAGGCGACGACGCCTTCTGCCTGCGCCCCACGCGCGACCGCTGCCGCAACCGCTTCCTGCACGCGGCCGACGCGCTTGGCCAGCGCCTGGAGGCGCGGCAGGAATGGCCGCTGGCGCACGATGTTTATGCGCGCGCCAACGAAGCCGAACCGCTGGCGGAAGCGGCCTACCGCGGCTTGATGCGCTGCGCCCAGGCGCGCCGCGATCCGGCTGCGGCGTTCGCCATCTACCGCCGCTGCCGCGAAGTCCTGTCGATCGTCCTCAATCAGCAACCCTCCCCCGAAACGGCGGCACTGGCCCACTCGCTCGGCCTGCCGCCGGATGCCGCCTGACGCCCGCCGTCGATCGGCATTGTGTAGCGTTACTAAGGAGTCAATGTAGCGTGCACTAATTGCCGCTAAGAAACACAAATGTTTGAATGTCGTCCGGCTTCTGGTGAAGTCATTTACAAGGACAAGACATGAAACAGAGACTCTACCGCCGGCAATTCCGCCTGGCGGCGTTAACGTGTGCCGTACTGAGTATCAACCCGGCGTTTGCCGCCACCCGTGTTGACCTGTCCAAGGGCGTGCAGCGCGACGCCGTGGGCAGCGCTGATGTGCGCCCGACCAATTCCGCCTTCATGACGGCGGACGGCAAGCGCAAGGTACGCTTCCAGCAATTCTTCCACAATGTCCCGGTATGGGGCGAATCCCCGGTCGTGGCCGAGCAGTCGCCGGACCGCCACGGCACCTTCGGCGATGCCGGCACCAACTTCGTCAGCGGCACCTTGCTGGAAGGCCTGGACGCCGATCTGCCGCAGGGGAAGCCTAAGCTGTCCAAAGCCGACGCGCGCCGCCTGCTGCTGGCGCAAGTGCGCAGCCAGGGCGGCGACACCGCCAAGGCCGAACACGACGACATCGAACTGTACGTCCAGCTGGACAAGAACGGCCGCGCCCAATTCATCTACATCGCTTCCGTCTTCCTGCACGGCGACGCGCCATCTCGCCCGACCTACATTTTCGACGCCAACAGCGGCGCCATCCTGCAGCAGTGGGATAACCTGCAGCACCGCGACGCCACCGGCATCGGCGGCAACGAAAAGACCGGCGCCTACCACTACGGCAAGGAGTTCAAGCCGCTGCAAATCATGGACGACTGCAGCTACGACAGCGCCAACGTCATGACCATCGACATGCAGAACGGCACGGCCGCTGTGACCACGCCGTTCAAGCTGGCCAGCTGCCCGACCACCGGCATGCCGAACAACGACCTGCGCCCGATCAACGGCGCCTTCTCGCCTGAGAACGACGGCCAGGGCTACGGCAATGTGCTGTTCAATATGTACCGCGACTGGTACGGCGTGCGTCCGATCGAGCAGAAGCTGTCGGTGCGCGTCCACTACAGCAACAACTATTCGAACGCGTTCTGGGACGGCCGCCAGATGACCTTCGGCGACGGCGGCACCAGCATGTACCCGCTGGTCTCGCTGGGCGTGCTGGCGCACGAAGTGAGCCACGGTTTCACCGGCCAGCATTCGAAGCTGGTGTACAGCGGCATGTCGGGCGGCATGAACGAGGCTTTCTCCGACATGGCGGCCCAGGCGGCGGAAGAATACTTCCTCGGCAAGCCGACTTTCCTGATCGGCGGCGAGATCGTCAAGGCGCAGGGCAAGGCGCTGCGTTATATGCTGAATCCGGAGCAGGACGGCAAGTCGATCGGCCACGCCAGCAAGTTCACTTCTTCGCTGAACGTGCACTACTCGAGCGGCGTGTACAACAAGGCCTTCGCCACCCTGGCCAGCACGCCTGGCTGGACCGCGCGCAAGGCCTTCGAAGTCTTCCTGCTGGCGAACTCCATGTACTGGAAGTCGGGCAGCACCTTTAACGAAGGCGCTTGCGGCGTAGTGCAGGCAGCCAAGGACAAGGGCTATCCGCACGCGGAAGTGACCAGCGCCTTCTCCGTGGTCGGCGTCAGCTGCGACGGCGGCACCACGGGCGGCGGCGGCACCGGCAACACCGGCAGCGCCAAACCGCTGACCAACGGCGTCGCTTTGACCGGCCAGACCATCGCCGCCAACGGCAACCTGCAGTACACCGTCACCGTGCCTGCCGGCGCCAGCTTCCTGGCCGTGCGCACCGGTAACGGCAACGGCGACGCCAACGTCTATGTGAAGGCCGGCAGCACCATGCCGACCACCACCAGCTTCGACGCCAGCTCCACCGCATCCGGCAACGCCGAAGTCGCGCTGGTGAAAGCGCCAAAAGCCGGCACCTACTCGATCCTGGTGACCGCAGGCGCCGCTGTCAGCGGTCTGTCGGTGATTGCCGTGACCCGCTAAGCGCCGCATAAAAACCACAAAGGAAGACATTGATGAAATTCGAATTAAAGTTGATGGCCGGCGCTGTTGCGGCGGCCCTGCTGGCAGGACAGGCCTTCGCCGACCCGATCGACAATCCGGAACTGGCGCAGGCGCGCCGTCCGGTCACCGCCAGCGCAGTGGTGCAGGGCACCGACCAGGTGCTGACCTATGAGGTGGTGGACGACCGCGCCATGCTGGGCGACATCGTGCTGGGCAAGCATAAGGACATCCAGGCGCGCGGCATTCCTCCGCTGTTCGTGCAGAACTGGACCAAGAAGACTGCCGTGCAGAGCGCCATGGTGGCGATGGACAATGTGTACAAGTCGGCCACCCATTGGCCGAACAACACCCTGTACTACACCCTGGACCCGCTGCTGACGCAGAAAAAACTGGACGCCATCGCGGCCGGCCAGAAACTGATCTCCGACGCCACGGCGATCCGCTTCGTCAAGCGCACCAACGAGCCTAACTACGTGAAGTACACCTCCTCGGGCGGCTGCTGGTCCTACGCCGGCATGGTGGGCGGCGAACAGCCGATCTCGATCGGCGACGGCTGCGAGAAGTCCGGCGTTGCGGCGCACGAAACCATGCACTCGCTGGGCTGGATGCACGAGCATATGCGTCCGGACCGCGACACCTACGTCAAGGTCAACACCGACAATATCTCGCCTTCCATGCAGAGCCAGTTCACCAAGCTGCGCCAGGACCAGGTGGTCCTGAACGGCCCGTATGACCTGGACTCCGTCATGCACTATCCGTCCTGGGCCTTCTCCGCCAACGGCAAGCCGACCATCGAACCGGTCGATCCAGCCGTCGATCCGAAACGCATGGGTCAGCGCACGCAACTGAGCCCGCTGGACATCGCCGCCCTGCGCGCCACCTATCCGGGTGAAGTGGGCACCGTGGAACTGAAGATCGCCCTGAGCGCCAAGGAACTGACCTTCGACCAGGACAGCAGCGGCAAGCTGACCCTGGACGTATCGGCTCCGGCAGGCGACCTGGCCGGCCTGAAATTCAGCGCCCAGTCCGACAACACCGCCCTGATCGCCAACACCGGCGTGGTAGTGGGCGCCGCGGCGGGCAACCAGCGTCCGGTCACCATCACACCGGTGGCGGGCGCCTCCGGCGTGGCCAATATCGTGCTGCACGCGACCAACAGCGCCGGCAAGGATGTCACGGCCAACGTCAAGGTCACCGTACTGAAAGGCTCCGGCGGCGGCACCACCCCGGGCGGCGGCGGTACGACTCCCGGCGGCGGCACGTCGGGCAAGCCGTTCGAACAGACCGTCAAGTACCGCGGTGGCGATGTGGTGTCGATGGGCGGTAAGAACTACACCTTCAAGGTGTTCTTCAACGGCGCGGCAGTCACCAACTACTTCATCAACGGCAAGTCCTGCGTGCCAGGTTCCTGCACCGAGCAGAAGCCGTTCATCTGGGGCGGCATCAAGTCCTACTGGGTCGAATCGGGCACCAGCGGCGGCGGCACCACCCCGGGCGCGAAGTGCGACGTGACCCTGGACACCACGCGCGACTACCTGATCGCCACCGCCGGCCAGCAGAAGTCCCTGGTACCGGCTGCCGACGTGGCAGGCGCCCCGGGCATGGTCTGGCCTGACGGCGGCGTGCAAGTCTGGAACCTGCAGCGCAACGCGGACGGCTTCTACAGCATCGTCAGCAAGGCTTCGCGCCTGGCGCTGGACACCCAGGGCGGCAACGCCGGTGCGCAAGTCGTACTGGCGGCGGCATCCAGCGCGCAGAGCCAGCAGTTCTGCGCCAAGGCTTCCGGCACCGGCTACCAGCTGACCACCCGCGCAGGCAGCCTCGCGCTGAATACGACTGACGCCGACGGCGCCGCAGTCAGCCAGGCCGCCAGCGGCAGCAACTGGCTGCTGACCGCCAAGTCCGGCATCAAGTCGATCAAGTAAGGCCCTTTTACCGGCGCGGCGGCCTCCTCCCGCTGCGCCGGTTTTTTTTGCGTTAACATCAGCAAACGTAAAATTGGCCCGCATCAGTGGCAAGGGCGGGTCTGCCCCTTGGGTCGGACCCTGGTTTGCCGGTTTTGGCAAACGCCGGCACAGGATCGCCCCATCAACTCGACTGAAACAGACCAATCCCGCGTTACCGCTGATCCGTGAAACCAGAAAGATCTCCCCCATGCGCTACCGCCCCCCGCTTCTCTCCCTTCTCCTGACCGCCAGCCTGGCCGCCTGCGCCGCCGAAACCGGCCCCCAGCAGCACTGGCAATCCGCCACCCGACTGCTCCTGCAATGCCCTCCGGGCCAGGACTGCAGCGGAAAAGTGGACTACCGCGCCCTGTACATCAACGAAAACGGACGTCAGCTCTACCTCTCGTTCGCCGGCAACCTGCCGTCAAGGGCGCTGGACGCCGCGGCACTGTCCGCGAACTTCCGCTACGGCGATTTGTACTGGCCCGAAGGCGGCGGCACCGCAGCCGCGCATTTGCAGGCCGACGGCAAAGGCGACGGCAAGCTGCGCTTCCTGCCCGCACCCGATGGACGCCTGCAAGCGGAAGCTTTGCTGGAGCAATACAAGATCGTGATTGAGCGAAGCGGCGGCGCCGAATGCCGGCTCGACGACGTGGCCGGGATATGCCGCACGGAGACCGTGGTCAAAAAGCCGCTGCGGGTTTTGCTGGACTTCCCGCTGCCGGAGCCGTTGCCTGGTAAGTGAAGCGCCACTCGGCCAGCGTCGTCTTGCCTTCGAAATCGGCATTGATGGTTGCGAAGCCGCTGCGCTTGTGCGGCGCGCGCGACGACCTGCTGGCCACCCCGATCAGCGATCCATCCGGGCCGCGCAGCAAGCTCCATTCGCCGCCCGTTTCAGGGTCCGGCCGCATCCGGCGCAAATGCCGCACCACGACGGGAAAGCGCGGATCCTGCAACAGATCCTCCAGCGAGCGCGGATAATGGCCGTTGGCGCCTGGCGCCTGCACATAGCTGGCGATGGCGCGGCGGTACTCGTCGCCCACCTCCAGCAACTGCTTCTCGCGCAGCCGTTCGCCCTGCGTGAGGTCGACTTCCACCGCACGCCCCAGCAGCAAGGCCATCACGGCCAATAAGCCCAGCATCCACAGGTAAGCCATGCCCTGCTGCCGCCTACCATTGCGCATAGGGCCTCCCATCGCTGCCGGTGCCGGGCGCACCGCTGCGCACATCGGCCACATTGCCGCGCGGCGCTTCCGCACTGACCGGAGCACCAGGAGGCAGTTCCGCCACCTGAGCCGGCGCCACCACCAGCCAGCTGTCGCGCCGGTCCGTGATCGGGTCAACCGGGATGTCGCGCAGGTAGCGCAGGCTGACCAGTTCCTCCAGCGAGTCCGGGAAGGCACCGCGGTCGCTGTGATATTGGTCGATCAGACGGCGGAACGTCGCCAGGTCGTCCTTCAGGACAGATTCCTTGGCGCGGTCGATATGGCCCATATAGCGCGGCGCGATGATGCTGAGCAGCGTCGCCATGATGGCCATGGCGACCAGCAATTCCAGCAGGCTAAATCCAGTTGCGCGCCGTCCCTTGGTCTTACCATTCACGGTACGGTACCCCGTTCAGCCCCGTGCCCTGGTTCAGGGACATCACATCGTAAACATCTTCCCCAGCCTGCGGCGCGTCGGCGGGAGAAGCATAGGCGCGCTGCGCCCAGGTGGCTTCCGGCGCAGCCGCCGGGTCGGGAAAGAATGGGTCGCGCGGTATGCGGCGCAGGAACTGCAATGGTTTGCCGTCCGGCGTGCTGCGGTCCGGTACCCCGGCGACCAGGATCTGCAAGTTGGCCGGGTAGCCGCTGCCGCCAAGCTTCTTTTCGATCTTGCCTTCGTCCGTGGCGCGCTTGTAGGCATCCAGCGCGTTGCGGATCTCGCGCAGGTTGTCGCGCAACTCCGCCTCTTTCGCACGCAAGGCAAACCTTTGCGAAAGCGGCATGGCTGCCCCCGCGATGATGCCCAGCAGGGACAGCGTCACCATCAACTCAAGCAGGGTAAATCCCCCCGAACGCGGTTTCATTGCTGCGCGCCTGCCGGTGACTGTTCCACGGCCGGCGCCGGAGCCGGAGCCGCGACTGGCGCAGCGCCCGGCGGCGGCAGTGCCACGCCCGATTCGCGCTTGGGCAGTCGCAGCAGGTCGCCGCCAACATCTTCTTCGGTGCCACTGGCGAACTCGCTGACCTCCGCCGCAGGCAGCTCGCGGCCGCGCAGGATATGCGGGGTAATCAGCAGCACGATCTCGGTCTTGCTATGCTGGCTGCGCTGCGACGAGAACAGGCGGCCCAGCATCGGCAACTGCCCCAGGCCCGGCACACGCTGCGCCGATTCGATCTCGTCGCGCTTGATCAGGCCTGCCAGGATCTGCGTTTCGCCATCCTTCAGGCGCAGCGCGGTATTCGTGGTGCGGGTGCCGATCTGATAGGTGAGAAGGCCGGACTTGCTGGCCACTTCCTTCACGATATTGCTCACCTCCAGGCTAAGCTTGATGCCAACCTCGCTGTCGTCGTACACCTGCGGCTCCACGTCCAGCTTCAGGCCGACGTCAAGGTAGTTGACCGATTCAGCAATCGAGCCGGAAGTCGGATTGGTGGTGGTGGTGATCACGGGCACCCGGTCGCCGATATGGATCTTCGCCTTTTCCTTGTTCTTGACGCGGATGCGCGGATTGGCGAGGGTATTGGTATCGCCGTCCGTGCTCTTCATGCGCAGTACCAGGGCGGGGTCGGCCACGCGCAGCGGCATGTCGCGCAGGCCGACGCCTTTCAGCCCGTTCAGCGACAGCTGCGCGCCGTCCGCCGACAGGGGCAGCGCCAGGCCGATGGTGTCGGGGAATTGGAGGCCCAGGTCATTCATCTTCTCGCGCGCCACCTCCATGACTTCAACCTCCAGCATCACTTCCGCATCGGCGATATCGTTGGCGGCAATCAGCTTCTCGGCAATAGCGATGGCGGCCGGCGTGTCGCGGATGGTCACCGAGTTCATTTTTTCGTCGACATGGATATCGCGGGTACGGGCAATGGTCTTGATCAAACCGCTGGCCACTTTGGCGTCGATGTTATTGAGATAGAAGGTTTTCACGTTCAGCGCCTCCAGCCGCTTCATCTTGTTCGGCGTGGCGGGGTAGATCAGGATCGAATTGTCATTCAGGATGCGGCGCGCCAAGCCGTTGCCCGACAGGAGCACGCCCAGTGCGTCGATCAGCGGCGTATCGTGGGCCAGGATGGTGGCGCGCCCATCGAGCTTGACGTCGCTGTCGAACACGAAATTGATGCCGGTGCTCTGCCCCAGCATGTCGAAAATCGACAGAAGCGGCGCATTGCGGAATTCCAGGTTGACCAGCTTGTTCATGGCCGACGACATAGCAACCGGCGACAGGTCCTGCCGGTTGCGCGCCGCATCCAGTTCCGCCAGCTGCTTGCGCGCACGCGCGTCGCGCGGCGCCGCCAGCAGCACTTGCCTGACCAGGAAGCGCGCATGCTCCGCATCGCCCTTCTGGAAGGCGGCTGCCGCTTCGTCCAGTTGCCCCGTATGCAGCCGGCTGCGCTCCAGTGCCTGCAGTCCCAGCACGGCGCGCGGGTGGTCGCGCTGGATGCGCAGCACAGCTTCATAGCTTGCCTGCGCCTCGTCGTATTTCTGGTTGGCCGCCAGCGTGGTGGCATTGCGCAGCAAACGGTCGGTGGCGATCTCGCGCTGGCGCAGCCAGTACTTGCGGTATTCGTCGTTGGCGCCACCGCTTTGCACCAGTTGCTCCAGGTTGGAGAGGCCTTCTTCGCTGCGGCCGTCCGCCAGCATCTGGCGCGCCTGTTCGAAGCTGCGTTCCGACGAGGTACTGCAGGCGCCCAGCAAGGCGGCGCAGCAGGCCAGGAGGGTCAGGCGAAATGGAATGGCATTCATTGGTTAACCTTCAGGGACAGCATCTTCTTTTGGTTCGATGGCAGATGGGTAAAGGCCAGCGCGCCCGCTTCGACGCCGTCGAAGCGCCAGCCGCCCGGCAGGTTCTGGCCAGCACGGGCAACCAGCGGCGCGCTGCCGTTATCGAGGTAGACATCGAGCACGCCGTCCTTCTCCAGCTTGCCCAGGTAGACGTAGGGAAGCTGCAGCTCCGGCGCAGGTTCGGCGGCGCGCGGCTGCCGCGGATTGCCGGCCGCCGGCGCGCGGGTCGAGGTCTGGGGCATCGGCGGCGGTGCGGCCTGCTCCATGCCGAAGGGGTCGCCTGCGACCGGCGTCCCGGCCAACGCCCGCAAATGCCCGCGCCATGAAGCGCGCGCCATTTCCACAATGTCCACAGCGGGAGCTTCGTGGCGCGACGCGGGAGCGGGAGCGGCCTGGGCACCTCCAGCGCTCTCGTCATCGTCCGGCGCCTGCCATATGCTCCACACCGACAGCAGCAGCACGGCGGCCAGTGCCAGCACCATCTTTTTCGTTCTCGCGTCCACGTCTTATGACTTACCCTTCCCCGGCGCCGGCGGCGGCCCCTGGTAGTAGAAACTGATACGCAGATGGGCCGTCACCTGCTGCCCCTTGGCGTCGCGCTCAAAGCGCGTTTCATCGAAGGTGGCGTTACTGGCTTCGTTCATCGCCATGTTCAGGAAGGCGCGCAGGCTGGCGTAATCGCCGGCGATGGCGAGCACCACCTGGTAGCGCTGCAACGCCAGCGAAGGCACTGGCTGCAGCTGGTATTGCGCCGCGCCGATCTTCAACTTGACCGAGTCTGCCGCGGCATCGAGCTGCGCCAGCTGGTCCGGCAGCACCTCGAGCTTAGGGAAGTGCTGGTAGAAGTCCCCCAGGGATGGCGCTGCGGGGAGCGGCGCCGCTTTCGCCGGCCGCGCCGCGCGGAGCTCCGCCGTCAGATGCGCAGCCTGGCGCCAGGCCGGCAGCACACGCACGGCCAGAAGCAGCGCGGCCCCCAGCAGAAGCCAGGCGCCGATCCGCCCCGCCGGTCCCAGCTGCTTCCAGCCGAATTGCAGCCACGCCTTCATGGCGCGGCCTTCTGCTTCGGCCCCTGCTCCCAGGTGGCGGCGAGCTGGAACTGATGGATATGGGCCTGTTCGTCCCAGCGCTGCTGCATCAGATGCACGTCGCGCAGCTCTCCGCTGCCCGACAACCTGCGCAGGTACTCATACATATCCTCGGGCCGATCCGCTTCGCCCGCCAGTTGCAGCTGGCTGCGCGCGCCGGCGGTCTGCGGCAGGATCTGCGTCAGACGCACGCCGGGCATGCTCGTGCCCTCCAGCGTCAGGAACAGCTGCTCCCACGGACGGCGAAACTGCAATGCCAGGCGGTCCGCTGCAGCCAGGGCTTCCGCCTGGCCTTTCGGTACGGGCGCGGGCGGCGCGCGCAAGCGCCATAACTGCCCTTCCAGCATCGAGCGTTCGGCATCGGCCCGGCTGTACATATAGCTCGCACCGAGGGCGCATGCCAGACCGGCCAGCAGGACGGCCAGGCCAAGCACCCGGCTGCCGTCGCGGCCTACAAAATCCAATTGCACTGCGCGCATCTCAAACCCCCAGGCACATGGACAGCACCTGGTCGCGGCGCGGATCGAAGCGACCGCTGGGCGGCAAACGCAGCCAGGTACCCTGCAGCAGTCCCAGGTCGGGTCGCTCGTGCTGCGGTGCGATGATGAACAGGGGCACATTGAACGCACCCAGCGCGGCACGTGCCTGCGTGATGAAGCCAGGCAGGTGCGGCGCCCAGTTGGCCGGCAGCATGCGGTTATGCACGCTGTGCCACTGCCCCTGCGCCAGCTGCAGCAATGCCAAGCGGCGCGGCTCCACCATGGCAAGCAAGGCGTTCGGCGGCAGCTCGCGGCCGACCCGGTTCAACACTGCGGCCAGCGCCGGGCGCACAGCCGCCAGCTTCATGCCGCTGCGCGCCGCCAGTCCTTCCAGGGCGGCAAACCAGCGCTCATCGACCGCGACGGCAACACGCGGCCGGCGCGGGTAAAACGCCGACAGCGTGACACGCCAGCCGTTACTGGCATCGCCGTACTGCTGCTGGAACAAGGCGCGCGCAAAGTCCATGGCCAGCGCCTCGTTACCCAGCGCATCCTGCCATGGCACGATCACATAGCGCACCCACGTGTTCGAGAGGACCACCTCCAGCCGCCCGCCGGATTTTCCCAGCCAGTCGCCCACTTCGCTGAAATCCGGCGCCCCATCCTGCATGGCGAGGGCGCACGACATCGGCTCGCCCGGCGTGCCGCGCCAGCCCTGCAGCCGCACGCAGTCGATACGCTCGGCCCCCACAGCGAGCCGCACGCGTTCAGCGGACAAAAGTGACACGGTTGATCTCCTCCAGGGTAGTTTGGCCGCGCGCCACCGCCTTCAGGGCCACTTCGCGTAGCTGCCTGGTGCCGTTGGCCCGCGCGGCCGCCTTGATGTCCGCCATGGGCGCCTGCTTGACGATCAGCTCGCGCAGATTGTCATTCAGCTCCAGCACTTCGGCGATGGCGATCCGTCCCGCATAGCCTGTGTTACGGCAATGGGAACAGCCCGCGCCGCGCATGAAATTGAAATACTTGAGCGCCGCAGGCTGCACGCGCGAATGCAGGACCAGCTCCGACGAAGGCCGGTATGGCCGTGCGCAGGAAGGGCAATTGCGGCGCACCAGGCGCTGCCCGACGATGCCGTTCAAGGCCGACACCAGGCTGTATGGGTCGACTTCCATGTGCAGGAAGCGGCTGATCACGTCGAACACCGAGTTCGCATGCACCGTCGACAGCACCAGGTGGCCTGTCAGCGAAGCCTGCACGGCGATCTGCGCGGTCTCCGGATCCCGGATCTCGCCGACCATTACCTTGTCCGGGTCATGGCGCAGGATGGAGCGCAGGCCCCGTGCAAAAGTCAGGCCCTTTTTGTCGTTGACGGGGATCTGCAGCACGCCCGGCAGCTCGTATTCCACCGGATCCTCGATCGTGATGATCTTGTCGTCGCCGGTATTGACCTCCGTCAGTGCCGCATACAGCGTGGTGGTCTTGCCGGATCCGGTGGGGCCGGTCACCAGCAGCATGCCGTAAGGCTCGGCCGCCAGGGCGCTGATGCGCGCCCGCGTCACGGCGTCCAGGCCCAGGCTCTCCAGCGTCAGGCCCGACATCTGCCCGGCGACGGCCTGCTTGTCCAGGACCCGCAGGACCGCGTCTTCGCCATGGATGGAGGGGATGATCGAAACGCGGAAGTCCACCTCCCGCCCCAGGATCACGGCTTTGAAGCGCCCATCCTGCGGCACGCGCCGCTCGGCGATATCCAGTTCGCTCATCACCTTCAGGCGCGATACGGCTTGCATCGCCAGTTCGCTGCCGGCCACGCGGTTGGCGCCGTGCAGTACGCCGTCGATACGGTACTTGATACGCAGGCCTTCCGGCTCGCTCTCGATATGGATGTCGCTGGCGCCGCTTTTCAGCGCGTCGTACAGCATCGAATTCACCAGCTTGACCGGGGCGCTATGCTCCGCATCGATGCGCTCCAGCGTGATGACCTCGACCACCTCGCCGCGCTTCTTGCCTTCGCCTTGCGACTGCACGCCGTCGATCGCGCGCTGTCCCTCTTCCAGTAGCGCAAAGCGGCGCTTCAGCGCATCGACGTCGCACAAGGCCAGCTGGTAGCTGCCGTCCAGCTTTTGTTCCAGCCAATGCATCAGACCCGGTTGCAGGGGATCGGCCACGATGGCGAACAGCATGCCCTTGTGCAGGATCGGCAGGCAAAGCCGTGTCAGCGCCTCGGAAAATGGCAGGCGCGTAAAGTCAGGATTCAATTCGGGCAGTTTCTGGTGCGCCAGCAAAGGGATGCCCAGCGTTTCGGACAATGCCACCAAGACCATTTCCGGCGTATTTCGAACCAGCACCGCCAGCGCGGCCTGCAGGCTCGATCCGTCCTGCTGCGCGCGGTCGCGCGCGCACTGCAGCTGGGCGGGAGTCAAAAGGTTGCTGCGGCGTTTGCGGGGCGGCACCTTGGCCACCGGGCGCTCCTTGCTCGATATCAGCTTGTTGTCGCTCATTGCATGCCTCCCGCCAGGTCAAAGATCGGCAAATACATCAGCACTACGATCAAACCGATAAAGCCGCCCATGAACAGCATCAACAAGGGTTCAATCAGCTTGGTGGCCACGTCGACGAAACGCGCCAGTTCATCGTCGTGGAAAGCGGCGGCGCGCTCCAGCATTTCCCCCAGCTTGCCGCTGCGCTCCCCGACCCGTATCAGGCGCAAAGCGACCGGCGTGGTCAGGCCGGCCGTGGCCATGGTGTCGCCCAGGGGATGCCCCTGTTTCAGTTGCCCCACGGCCTGCAGCAGGGCGCTGCGCAGGCTGGGATGCAGCAGATCCGCCACGCGCTCGCATGTAGTGACCAGCGGGATGCCGCTGCATAACAGCATTCCCGCCGCGCGGTAAAAGCGCGCCAGCTGGAATAGTTTCAGCTTGGTGCCAAGCCCCGGACTGCGCCAGGCCCACAGGCCCAGTTGCGCGCGCGTGGCGGGCATGCGCAGCAGCAGTGCCAGGCCGATGATCGTCCCGGCCAAAGCCGCCAGCGTCAGGCTGCCGTGGCGCTCGACGATGCCGCCGAACTCCAGCAGCAGGCGCGAAGCGAACGGCAAATCGCTATGCAGGCCATCGTAAATACGGGAGAACTTGGGCACCAGATAGCCAAGCAGGAACGCGCACACGCCGCCGCCAGCCACCAGCAGCATGGCCGGATACGTGGCAGCGCTAACAAGACGCTTGCGCAGCGCATCGACCTGTTCCTGATAGCTGATGTAGCGCGCCAGCGCGCGATCCAGGTCGCCGGTGGTCTCGCTGGCGCGCACGCTGGCGACCAGCAGGTCCGGGAACGTCGCCCCGCGCGCCGCCATGGCCTGCGACAGGGAATTCCCCTGGTACAGCGCATCGCGCAAGGCATCCAGCTCCGCCTTCATATGCGGCCGCAGCTCCTTCTCCGCCAGCGCTTCAATCGCCTCGGTCAGGGCCAGGCCAGCTTCCAGCAAGGCAGCCAGCTCCTGCGCGAACAGCATCAGATCGAAACGCGGGCCGCGCTCCCAAGGGGAAGCCTTGGCCGGCGCACCGCTCACCCCGAGCACCTTCAGGCCGCGCGCGGCGGCTAGGGCACGCGCCTCCTCCGGCGAGGCGGCCGCCAGGGCCAGGCTCGCCATGCGGCCAGCCGGGTCCTGTGTGATCAGGCGATACAGGTGCGACATTGCGGTGCGCCGAAGTCAGTTCACCAGGTCAGCGTCGTCGCCGGTACCGCCCGGCCGCCCATCGCGGCCCATCGACATGATGTCGAACTCCCGCCCCTCGGCACCGGGTTGGTGGTATTGGTAAGGATTGCCCCAAGGGTCATTTGGCACGCCCTTGCGCATATACGGACCATGCCAGTTCGGCTCATCCGACGGCGCGTTGTTCAGCGCAGACAGGCCCTGGTCGGGACGCGGGTAATGACCGTTATCGAGACGATAAGCTTCCACGGCTTTGGCAATCGAATCCATCTGGGCGCGCGCCGTGGTCACCTCGGATTTACCGAGGTTTTTGAACAGATTGGGGCCGATAACGCCAACCAGCAGGCCGATGATGACCAGTGCGATCAGCAATTCCAGCAAGGTGAAGCCGTCAATGCGGCGCTTGTGCCGGAGCGCCGTCCGGTGATGCAAGGGTACGTTCATTCTGTCAGCTGCAAATGGGTGGCAACATCCCGCCGCCAGCGGCGACGGATGCCCATTGGAGCATTCCAGGAATTTCGTAACAAGCGAGGCACGCTAAACGCTTAGTTCAGCAATGCTAAAGAATTGTCGTTTCGTTACTACCTTTCGGCGTCACGCTGAGTTGACTTTGTCCACGATCAGCCTGTGGCCGTCGTCAAACACCCAACCATCTTCAAAATTGACTTCGAACAGGTGGCCATCTGGATCCTTGAAATAGCCGGCCACACCCCAGGCAGTTTTGGTCGCGGGCTTCACCAACGTTCCGCCCGACGCGACTGCCATTTCCAACATGCGCGGAACTTCATCCGCAGTTCGCGCCAGATAAACCAGGCCGATCCCCGCAAACCCCGATCCCGTCGATGTGGGAGACAAAGCATCCTTGGCGAATGCGTCGCGCGCGAGCAGGCACAGTGCGTAGCCGCCTAAATCGAATTTCGCAAAACCGTCATTCCCCGTGGGAGAGCGTCGCCATCCCAGCGATTCATAGAACCGTATGGACGCGGCTACATCGTTCACGCCCAGCAGGATCAGATGCAGCCGCTGGCTTGGGGGCTGTGATGAAGTCATAATTGGCATGGCGCTCATTTTTCAGACCGTATCACAAGGGCGCCGCTATCGCACAAGTCCTGGTTCGCCTTACGAAATTCGCCAGCATACTCAGGATTGCTGAACCCCAGGGTGATGCTGCGGATATCACCGCGAAAAGTGCGCTTCAAACCCCGCAAATAAATTGGCTGGTCGTTGCTGGTTCGGGGTAAATCCGGCTTCCGCAGCCGGAAGTATGCCGCCATCAGGAGGACGGCGAGAATCGCCGCCGTCCGGCCCAGGTTGTCCCGGACCAGATCCGGCAAGAAGTTCATCGGAATGAACATCAGCGCCCCCATCAGCACAAAAAAGACGCCCATGGTAATGAGCGCCTTGGAGAGCAGCCCCAGCCTGTAACGATCCGCCGTGCCGATGCAGCCTGTACAAAACGGCAGCGTAAGCAATAGGTTGGTTTCAGTACCGGCCAGCAGAAAGTATCGCGTGTACTTCAGCGTTACCTCAATTGGATGAAGGTCGGAACGCTGCCCGCAGTTGCAGCACATATGCGAAGGCGACACAAACGGCAGCTCCGCTGCTCGCCCGGGAAAATGGAGGATCATTTGCGTTGCTGAATATAAGGGAGTTTGTCCATCGTCCGATGCCCGGCCTACTTCAAAGGAACAAGGCGTAATTCATCCGGGAGCGCGCCTCCGCGCAGCGCTGCGCTCACCAGCGATATATCTTCATCAGATTTGAAGCTCAGCGCCATATCGCGTGACAGGGGCCCCGTAATGCGGATCCGATCCAGAACCCGGCCTTCCCATTCAATGAGAGCAAGCTTGCCGGACACGCCTCGAGTAAGCGCAGCCACGCGCTCGGCTGCACTTTCTGTCAGCCGAATTGCCAGTTCTGAGCGAGCACCGCTGGAAATCGGCCGGGCATCGGCAACATCCGCTTGGGTCACGAGGGGACGCGATTCCCCTTCCATGATGAGCCGGAACTTCCCATGGGTTGAAGTCAGGTAGTTGATCTGCTTTGAACTGGGCGACCAGCCGCCGAAGCGAAGTGTGATTTTGTTCGCGATGACTTGTGCTTCAACTGAAGTAAAGAAGCCTGGCTCAAGGCTCTTAAATCGCCGTTCAAGAATTTTTGCAATCGCTGGTATGGATGCCGGAGCAAGTTGATCCGCACGCAGGGTGATTGCGATTGTTTCTGCACTCGCGGCCGCGGATGTGACCAGGGCGGCTACTACGATAGATATCATTGCGCACCTGCGCTCAAATTGCAGACCCATATTTCCCTTTACATTCACCTTAGGTCGGCCGGCTCGATCAGCGATCGCTTTCCGGTGTTTCGGCTGAGCCCACGCGGGCGCCATCACTTCGCTTCCCAAGTGCCTCAAAGGTCAATGGAAAGTGCTTCTTGAACGTAGTCCAGTCCGGAGAATCAGTGAAGCCTCCGTATTCGTAGCCCGCATCAAAATAGCTATATAACAGTTCAGATTCTTGTTTGTCCAGCTTGAAGACCAATGCACTAAAAGGGCGATCGCCTGCCTTGAGCAGTACTTCCACCAAGGTTGTACCATGATCATAGCACCCGGCTGCGCCACCACAATCAGCGCTAAGCAGGTACTTCAGGGCATCAATATCCAGTTCGGCGACCAGCGACTTGAGCGCCCTGTGATACCGGTATTGTTCAATAATTGATTGAGTCCCCAGCACCGTTTCGTACACACGAACGCCTTCGACTGTGCGAAACACATAATAGAGATGAGTCGCAATTGCCAGGAGGCAGAAAGTAATAGCAGCAATCTTCTTTTTCATTTGGTATCCGACATTCCGGCGCCGTCAAGCTGCGATCCCGTTGAGTCCAAGCTGCTTCCATTTCGCGTAAGACAGCGCCGAAATGAGCGTTTGCAGAAGCGGAGGCTGCATCGAAGAGCCCAGCTCCCGGCTCCTCTGGATAGGAGGTGTGATAAATGATCCATCGCTTCGGATAGTCCCGTTTAGGATTAGTCTTTCCGGGAACGAACAGAATCCAATCTTGGCTTTGAACGCCGCGTGAACACGTTGACCAACCTGAGTCAATCTCAAACATATCACCGGGACGCAATTTCCCTTTATAGGTCCGCTCGACTCGAAACCTTGCACGCTCGATGTCCATCTTGAAGTTAGGGTCGATCCAAGATCCCTCGCGTACATTCCTGACGTCGATCACGGTGGCGACCACAACAAACTGAGCGTTATCAAAATTTGATTTGACTCGGGCTGGCGAATTTTCCCAATATTTCTCCGCCAACGGTTGGCATGCATTGGCGCTCTGCATGAGAAAAGTTGCGATTACCAAAGCGTTCAGTTTGTTGCGTATTTTCTTAGCCGGCCAGGTGAATATGGACGTCCAACCGTGCAGCGTAACCGGACGTTACAGCGCGCAGCGATGTCACGCAGCTGATACATCGACCGCAAAGAAAAATAAGAAGATGACGAAAATGCGAAGGATCATAGATGTCGCGCCCAACGTTGCGGTTCAGCGGCGCGCGTCAGCGCGTCCGCTGGAAGATATGGTTGAGCGAGATTCCGGCAAAAAAGTCACGAGCCGATTGCCGTAAGATAGCCGCCGGTACCGTCGGGAGTCAAAATCGGATAGAAGGTCTTTGTCTTGCCGCATACGTCGGCGATCCACTTCTCCGAAATCACACCGGGACGCGCGCAACATTGGGTTGAACCTCAATAATTTTCGGCGAGTTGCACTGATGTTCCTGTGCTACCTGAGACAGCCATCGCTGATAGGTGTAATTGAGCAGCCCATCTGTCTTGATGCTTGATCCAGGAACAGCATTTGCAACGGTTCCGGCGATTGCGCAGCCAGACGCAATTGCGGCAAACGCCAGGGCGGTCAAAACAGATTTCATAGTTCTCCAATAAGATGCGCGAGCTCGCGCCAAACATCGCTATTCAACGACGGCGCAGTCAGGCGTCCGCTGAAGCTGATGGTTAAAATGCGGCCAGTTCGTAGATATGATCGGCGCCATACTCGGTGATGAATTTTCTCAGTAAGGCAATATCTTCAGGGTGTTCAACCTCTAGTGCCGAACACGGATCGAGCACTTTTTGAAGAGCAGTCGGATTGATCTGAAAAATGGCGATTCCAGAGGCCTCGTCATACACAATTGGATCTCCATGGACCCAGCTAACGTTGGCTCCGTCAAGCGCCATTTCAAAATCAAGGGTAAGAAGCTCGTCCAGCGCAACGTGCACGAAGTCCTCCAGTGCATCAAGATCATCCCCTAGCTTTACCAGTTCTTTCGAGATTTTTGTTGAGATGAAGGTACTTCCGAGCATATGTCTATCTTTCTAACGTGCCGATTCAGCGGCGCCGGCAGGCGTCCGCTTGAAGGAATTGTTAGCGCATTTGATCACGGCGTTTGCATCCCAATGAATACTACAGCTCCGCCACCAATTGAGGCGGCAACTTTGACTAAAGCTTTAAGCATTACGAAAGAGCGAAGCCTCGGTTTCATCGGACGCCTGCATTCTACATTCCAACGCCCGTTTTCTAGGCCTTCCAACTCAACGGCCACAAAACAGTAGCCTAGGATTCTCGATACACGACGTGCGTTTCCCTCTGCCGGGAAATTGAGCAGGCACATCATTGTGCGCGCTACGGCCTGATCAAGTTCGATGTCAGTTCCCGCCAAATGAATTGGAGCCGACCACAAGTACTTCACATACCGAGACAGCATAATGAAGCAAATGATAACCAGAGTCTTTACAAGAAATTCTGCCATGTGTGCGCTAACGTGCTTGTTCAGCGGCGCCGTCAGGCGTCCGCTGGAACTGAAGGTTAGATTTTTGCATTGCGGCCCATAACGAAGGAGAGCGGGAGATAGAAGTACTTGTCATCATCCGCACTTGGCCATTTGAAGGCACACGGAGTCTCGCCATTCACGGAGCCATGACAACAACGAACCAATGTTCCATCTGCATGTTGGGTCGAGCCGAATTTGGTGTCACCGCAATTCGGGCAAACAAGACGGCCTGCGAAGTACGCGTCGTCTGACACAGAAACAGCTCCAACAGTTCGCATAGTCTTCTTCAAAATCTAACGTAGAATTGAGCGGCGCGCGTCAGCGCGTCCGGCGGAACGAAGTGCAGCGAACTCGAATGTCATGTTATGCATTTGTTTATGGCTTGGTGCCGCTGCCTTTAATAATCGCATCCCGAATGCAATCAATGATCTCATTTTTTTCATTGTCGCCATATTTCGATTGGCAGGCGAGAACATCAGCAGCAACTAATCTAAAACCAACAGGAATCGACTTCCGCTGAGCTTCGCGAAAACAGACTTCAGAACGGAAAACATAGTAAGGAAATTGTCGTATTTCCGGATATCCATAGACGTCATCGAGTACTTCATACATCAATTGCGCCATGCGATTGTTGTTCGGCCCTCGCTCCGGAAGTAGCCTTGCCATTTCTTCCTTTGTCTTGCCCTTATCCCTTAGCGCAACAGCGGATACAGCTGCTTGTTGGTCTTGCTTGCAAATAAATGCACTCATTTCCAACTGTGCTTTGGGATCGGTGGGTTGCTCGGCAAGGGCAGCTGAACTTGATACAACCGAAATAAGACAAAGAAATAGTTGTGACGCAAATTTCATACCGCTCCTATGGGGCATAACGTGGCTGTTCAGCGGCGCCGGTAGGCGTCCGCTGGAACTGGAGGTTATGCCAAAGCGTTATTGTAAGGGTCATCGGGTTTGGCGACGGAATACCTGGTTAAGGAGCGGCAAGCGAATCTCAGATATGTTGGGGTTGTGCTTGAACTCTTTGATCTGGCGCAGCTCGTACAAGTAACGATCCCAGAAAGAATTCCACTTCTTTGTTTTCTTCGGAGACGGGACATGAAGCTTCCAATGCACACGAACGCTCTCGCGACCGCAAAGCGGGCAAAAGAAAGCCTCGATGTTTTGATCTTTGCGTTGAAGTTTGCGGCAATGGAGGCACGCGAATGTTCGATTACTCATGATGCATAACGTTGGACGTAACCGGACGCAGCAGCGCGCAGCGATGCGGAGGTCCGGTTGACGGAATTGTTGGGCATATAGCGAGACCGCAAAAGCATTATTCGGGCTCCAATTCGCGAATACGGTCCCGGAGCCCGCGAGCATCATCATCTCGATGCATGTTCGAAGCCGCACGTTCGAGCGCATTCAGAAGCGGGAGCGTTGACCATTGGCTTTCGCGCGTGATCGATTCCAGCCAATCGAACGCCAAACCTAGCTCATTATGTTCGAGGAACTCGTCGAACTGCTCCAAGCTCGTGGAGTGTAACGAAGCCACTTCGGGCTCCAAAAATGCCCGCGCATCAAGCAAGTGACGTTCTGTCACCGCCCAAGATTTTAGGAGTTCAGCCGTTGCCATGTCTCTCAGCCCAACGTGATTGCTCAGCGGCGTGCGGAAGCGGGCAACGCCCGCTGTAGCACGTCCGCTGGATCTGAAAGTTAGGACAATTATTGCTCTTTGTGACCATCGGGACTCCAATAGCTCCAGGTGCCAATTTCCACTCCGCCCTCGTAGTGACCTTCCGCTGCCAACTGAGCATTGTCATGAAAATCTCGCCAAAGGCCTTGTTCATTCCCATGTGAATAGGTGCCAGTGGACGCAAGGGTTCCGTTCTCGTGATAGGCCTCGAACAGCCCATGGCGTATCCACTTGCTTCCGTCTTCCGCAAGGTATCGGGCGTATCGAAACCTCAGGCCTCCAGATTCGTAAGGGATTTCGGCGATTTCTAGGTGCAGCATGTCTTCTAACGTTGGACGTAACCGGCCGCTGCGGCGCGAAGCGATGCAGTGGTCCGGTTGACGGAATTGTTGGGCATAGGGATCAGCGTTCTCATCCGCGTTCAAAATGTACCCAAAAATGATTGTTGGGACAGTAAAGGCCCAGCGCTTTCTTATACTTGATAATGTCTTCTACCGTTAGCACAACTATTACGGTTTCACTGCATTTTGGACAGATGACTTTCAGCTGGCCAGCGGAGTACTCGTTCACAATTCGGATTTTGGTCTTGAGCGTCCCATCGTAGACGATCTCTTCCATCGATATCTCAATCTAAGTAAGCCCAACGTGGCGGTTCAGCGGCGCCGCTAGGCGTCCGTTGGAACATTTTGTTGGGCCGATTATGTGCCATTGAATGCACCTGCAGGAAGAAATTGGGGAACCTTTGCCTCGAGGAGTCGAATGAGGCTCGGATCCATGAAGTCATATTCATCGGGGATTTCAAGGCACACAATCCGCTTTCCGTTCAGCGAAGACCGGAATTTCTTCTGAAGCTTATTTCGATGTGCGCGTTCCATGACAATGATGATGTCGGCCCACTCCAATGCCTCCGGAGT
The DNA here is from genome assembly GCF_000425385.1 of Pseudoduganella violaceinigra DSM 15887. GTDB lineage: Bacteria > Pseudomonadota > Gammaproteobacteria > Burkholderiales > Burkholderiaceae_D > Rugamonas > Rugamonas violaceinigra. The sequence goes on from NZ_AUDI01000016.1 coordinate 146,952, forward strand.
CACAGGGTTTTCGGCATCGTGGTTTGTGCCGGCGGAACTAACTTCCAGTCCCATCCAAGTCGAGAACACTTGTTCCGCCGTAGGGCTCCTCAGCTGATTCTGACTGCAAATAAAGAGTACCTTCTTCATATAGCCCAACGTGTGCGATAACCGGCGGCTGGAGCGCGCAGCGCGGAAGCCGTCCGGTTGATTGTTCTGTTCGGCCACTTAGTCATGCAGCGGCACTACAGAATGGACTGTGATTCCGCCGTCAAAGCCCTCAGCAATATAGGCCGAGATGCAATCCGAAAATTCATCGACGAGACCAAGTCCCTTCGGGTCATTTTCTGAATTCGCCCGTAGCGTCAAGGCTTGCCCGTCCCACGTGCAAAGAACATTCGCCTGCCAGGGGCGATGATCCGCAAATTCTTTCGTAATGTCGATAGCTGCCTCCGCGCCAGCGGAGGCGGGCACGCCATGGCAGATTAGAGTTATTTGATCCATAAAGCCGAACGATAAGTGGACGTCATATTGACGTTTTAATAAATTTCATTATGACGCCTAATCCCACATTGATCAATGTCTAGGTTCTCCGGTTGAAACCGCGCGAACATAAAGCGTCCCGCCGCCGGAGAAAAACGTCATGCATTCAAATGAGCCGAAGCTGCTTGACCGCGTTCGCGCGCTGATTCGAACAATGCATTACAGCATTCGAACCGAAATCACCTACGTAGAATGGGCCCGGCGCTACATCCTTTTTCATAAGAAGCGCCATCCCGCCGAAATGGGTAAAGATGAGATCGAAGCCTTTCTAACCCATCTCGCCGTCAATCGACGCGTATCGGCATCCACTCAATCGCAGGCTAAAGCCGCCCTACTCTTTCTTTACCAAAAGGTCCTGAAACTCGAAGTCGACTGGTTGAAAGACGTCGTCTCCGCCAAGCAGCCCCAACGCCTGCCAACTGTCCTGACAATTGACGAAGCGAAGTCCTTACTGTCGCGAACTGAGGGAAATGTTTGGCTTATCGCATCTTTGTTATACGGCAGCGGACTGCGCCTCATGGAGGCTTGCCGCTTGCGCGTCCTGGATGTTGACTTCAACATGCCGCAAATTACAGTCCGAAATGGGAAAGGCGCCAAGGACCGCGTCACCATGCTGCCGGAATCGCTTGTCGCGCCGCTCACATCGCATCTGGATCTGGTCAGGCTACAACATCAGCGCGACTGCAATCAAGGCGGCGGAGACGTCTATTTGCCATTTGCCTTAGATCGAAAATATCCCGCAGCGGAAAGGGAATGGAAATGGCAATATGTTTCTCCCGCAGACAGCCTCTCGCAAGATCCGCGCTCGGGCGCAGTCCGGCGTCATCATTTTGACGAACAACGTGTTCAGCGTGCAGTGAGGCAGGCTGCGCAGGACGCCAATATCCAGAAGAAGGTGACGCCGCATACCTTACGCCATAGCTTTGCAACGCATTTACTGCAAAGCGGCTGTGACATTCGGACCGTCCAGGAGCTACTCGGCCACAAAGACGTTCGCACGACCCAGATTTATACGCACGTCCTCAATCGTGGCGGCAATGCCGTCCTCAGTCCGCTGGATCGCTAGCGTTACCTTAGGCATCAGCTTTGCGGCGCCGGCATGTCGCACGAACTATAACCGTCCTTGTCATGCAGCACACAAGACTTTCGGACGAACTTGGAGTCGGCCAGCTGGTAAATGGTTGTGTACAACCCATACGTCTTCGGCGCTTGTTCAACGAGGACTAGCTTGCCATTGACTTTATCGTCAAGCACTTGCAACCCGTACGAAGCCCAATCCCCATGTGCCGGTTTGAAGCCCTTCTTCGAATCGGAGAGCATCACGAAGTAGGCATTGGTCTGGTTATTCGAAAAATCCCGGCAGTAGTACCTGTCGGAGATGATGTAATCTTTGATGCCATCACCATTCAAGTCGAAACGGTCCGCAGTCACGGCCTGGCCCAGCGACTCTAGGCCGTAACCGTGCTTTTTGAGGCAGGCTTCATCGGCTTCATTATCGTACTCGTTATAGCATGCGGATTTATCGCCAAGACGTTCCGAAACCAGCTGTCCGGAGCAGCGCGCGAGCATATCAGCCAGCTCGCGCCCCTTCGGCCATTTCGCAAGCTGCGACCGCAGCGACTGTGCCACCGGTTCCGGAACATAATCCGGCTCCTCGGGCTTTACCAGGCGCGGTTTGCCAATCAGGCTGTTGGCGCTGCCCTGCAGTATTTTCAGGTTGGATATGCGGACATCTTCTTCCGATACGCCGCTTACCTTCTCGCCGCAGGCCGATATTAAGAGCGCGCACGACATGGCCAGGAAGGCGGTGGACTTCGGTTGGCAGGACATTTCAGCGCGGCCCTTCCGGCGCGACGGCATTCGCGGCTTGCTTACATTGCTCCACATTGGACGCAAAACGCGGCAGGAATGCAGGGTCCTCGCATTGCTTATCCGGTGTAGGCGTACGACAGATTCCTGCCACGATCATGGCGATCACGGCATCAGCGCAGCGCGGCGCAGTTTCAATCTTCGCCCCATACTGGCTAATGAGCGCCATCATGCGCGCGTATGCCTCGCCGAAATATTTGCTATCGTCCGCCTGCACCGCGCTGTCCATCAACGGCAGTTCGGTAGAAAGGAATTCGTCTGCCGCAATAGCAAACGGCTTGGCCTCTTTACTTGCATGCGCGACCGAGACAGCAAGGAGCGCGAGGCATGCTGCCATCACATTTCGTTTCATGTTTGCTTTGGTTTAGCTCACCATTTCAGGGAACCAGTAAAGATAGAGCGCGGTTTCGTTGGCCACGGCAGCCTGCGTGCGATACGAAAACCGGTCAAATCCGCCGACCTGGAAGCCATTTCGAAAATACACTTTGCACGCCGCGACGTTATTGGTCTGCGTCTCCAGCCGAACGCCTTTGAGTTGCCGCTCAAGCGCCCAAGACTTTGCAAAATCAATCAGTCCCGTAGCGACGCCCCTTCCACGGAATTCGCGGGCGACCACAATATGTTCGATGGAAGCCAGCTCATTCCACGTCGGCGCCAGTTCTACCTTGCCAACCAGCCCATTGTTTACAAATGCGCCGTAGGATTCGACTTCATCGCCCCACTCTTCCGCAGCATCGTATGCCTTGGAGAACGGTTCGACCGCCCGCACTGTCAGTTTGATTTCACCGTCGACAAGGTCAATATCAAACACTTCGCCGGACGTAAAAACGTTCTCCTCGCGATCCAGCGGGCTAGGCGCTTGTTCATGGATCCGCCTGATTTCCATGTTCGAATATCAGCCTTTGGACAGCGCTTTGAGTGCTTGCTTGATGCCGTCAGAGACGGTCGAACCCGCAGGCACGGTCTTCAGCGCCTGCAGCGCTTCCTTATCCGAGTAGCCCAGCGCCAGCAACGCGTTCAGGATATCGGATTGCGAATCGTGGACCGGATGCGCGCCGGTTGCGCCGATGTCGGCCCCCAGCTTACCCTTCAGTTCCAGCAGCAGGCGTTCGGCGGTTTTCTTGCCGATGCCGGGAATCTTCACCAGTCGGCCGGCTTCCTGCAGCGTCACAGCTTGCGCCAGATCGGCGATGGACAGGCCGGACAGGATCGACAGCGCGGTGCGCGCGCCGACGCCGCTGATCTTGATCAATTGCCGGAAGACAGCGCGCTCCTCGGCGTTACCGAAGCCGAACAGCAGATGGGCGTCTTCGCGGATCGTCAGGTGCGTGAACAGGCTGACCTTTTCGCCCACGCCGGGCAAGTTGTAAAAGGTCGACATCGGCACATCGACTTCATAGCCGACGCCTTGCACGTCTACCAGCAGTTGCGGGGGATTCTTTTCGAGCAGGATGCCGGTGAGACGACCGATCATATTGTTCCTTTGGATTCGATTAGCCGACCAGGCGGCCGCGCTTCATGCGCAGTCCGGACAAGGCGGGATGGACGTTGGTGACCACCGACAGTGTGGCCTGGCTGTGGGCATGGCAGATCGCGATGCCCAGCGCATCGGCGGCATCGGTGCCGGGCAGGCCGGGCAGCGCCAGCAGGCGCGCGACCATGTCCTGCACCTGCGCCTTGGTGGCGCGGCCGGTGCCGACAACGGCTTGCTTCAACTGGGTCGGGGAGTATTCGGCGACGTTGAGTTCGTGCGTCACCAGTGCGCATATCGCAGCGCCGCGGGCTTGCCCCAGCAGCAGGGTCGATTGCGGGTTGACGTTGACGAAGACTTTTTCGATTGCGGCGCAATCGGGCTTGTAGGTGGCAGCCACTTCGGCCACGCCGTCGAGGATGACCTTAAGCCGCTGCGGCAGCTCCCCCTCGCCGCTCTTGATGGTGCCGGAGGCGATGTAGCGCAGCTTGTTGCCCACTTTTTGGATAACGCCAAAGCCAGTGGTGCGCAAGCCGGGGTCGATGCCGAGAATAATCATTCCGGGATTTTACGGCAGAAACCGGTAAACCGGTGTCAGACCCACAGGGTCAGACACCGTCTGAGCCCAGTTTGCGGCCACAAAAACACCTGCGGCCTTCGCGCAGACAGTGTCAGACCCTCGGGTCTGACACTGGTTTACCGGTTTTAATGACGGAAGTGACGGGTACCGGTGTACAGCATCACCACACCACGCTCATCGGCAGCATCAATCACTTCCTGGTCGCGCATGGAGCCGCCCGGCTGGATCACGCAGGTAGCCCCCGCATCCACCACCACATCCAGGCCATCGCGGAACGGGAAGAACGCATCGGAAGCCACCACGGAGCCTTGCAGCGACAGACCGGCATTCTGCGCCTTGATCGACGCAATACGCGCCGAATCGATACGCGACATCTGCCCCGCACCCACGCCCAACGTCATATTGCCGCCGCAGAAGACGATGGCGTTCGACTTGACGTACTTGGCCACGCGCCATGCGAACATCAGGTCCGCCAGCTGCTGCTGGGTAGGCTGCAGCTTGGTCACCACGCGCAGTTCCGACTGCAGCACATTCTTCGCGTCAGCCGACTGCACCAGCAGGCCGCCGCCCACGCGCTTGAAGTCCATCGCATTCACGCCGTCACCCAGCGGGATTTCCAGCAGACGCACATTCTGCTTGGCGGACATGATCTGGCGCGCTTCAGCGGTGAAGGAAGGAGCGATCAGCACTTCCACGAACAGTTTGGCCAGTTCGGTGGCGGCAGCGCCATCCACTTCCACGTTGAAGGCGATGATGCCGCCGAAAGCGGAGGTCGGATCGGTCTTCAGCGCGCGCTGGTAGGCTTCCAGGGCGTTTGCGCCCAGGGCCACGCCGCACGGGTTGGCGTGCTTGATGATCACGCAGGCGGTGGAGCCCATGGACTTCACGCACTCCCACGCCGCATCGGCGTCGGCGATGTTATTGAACGAGAGCTCCTTGCCCTGCAGCTGGCGGTAGTTGGCCAGCGCGCCGGCCACCGGGGCCAGGTCGCGGTAGAAGGCGGCCGACTGGTGCGGGTTTTCGCCGTAGCGCATGTCCTGCACCTTCTCGAAGGCCACATTCAGAGTTGCCGGGTAGGCGGAACGGGTCTCGTGCTTGCGGTCCGGGCCCAGGCTGGAGAAGTAGTTGGTGATGGCGCCGTCGTACTGCGCGGTGTGCGCATAGACTTTCTTGGCCAGGTTGAAGCGGGTTTCGTAGGTAACGTAGCCGGGGGCGTTGTCGGTGCCCTTCATTTCCGCCAGCACCGCGCCGTAGTCGTGCGGGTCGCAGATCACCACCACATCCTTGTGGTTCTTGGCGGCGGAGCGCAGCATGGCCGGGCCGCCGATGTCGATATTCTCGATCGCGTCTTCCAGCGAGCATTCGGCCTTGGCCACGGTCGCCTGGAACGGATACAGGTTCACCACCACCATGTCGATGGTCGGGATGCTGTGCTCTTCCAGCTTGGCGACGTGCTCAGGGAAGTCGCGGCGCGCCAGGATGCCGCCGTGGACTTTCGGGTGCAGCGTCTTCACGCGGCCATCCAGCATTTCCGGGAAACCGGTGTAGTCGGCCACTTCGGTGACCGGCACGCCGTTATCGGCCAGCAGTTTTGCGGTGCCGCCGGTGGACAGGATGTTGACGCCCATGGCCGACAGGGCCTTGGCGAAATCCAGCACGCCGGTCTTGTCGGAAACGGAGATGAGAGCTTGTTTGATCATAGCTGTGGGGGGAAGGTTATGGGAAATCTGTCGAACCCACCGGCCCCACGGCCCGTCGCGGCCTGAGTAGGGACCGGGACGCGGAATCAGCCTTAGAGCAGGCCGTGTTCCTGTAATTTCTTGCGCAAAGTATTGCGGTTAATGCCCAGCATCTGGGCTGCGTGCGACTGGTTGCCGTCTGCGCGGCCCATCACCACTTCGAGGATAGGACGCTCAACGGTCATCACCACCATGTCGTAAACGTTCGAAGCTTGCTGCTCGCCCAGGTCATTGAAGTAGTCTTCCAGGCTTTTCTGGACTACTTCCTGAATGCTTTCTTTGCTCATTTTTTGTCTGTATGTTGCTAACTATTGCCAGTGCAGGCGCGGTTCACGCAGCCAGCGGTTCTTCGGCGAGGCGGTATTGTAACCGCTCGCCGTATTTCCATTGGGATTCGAAGAAACTGTCGACTGCGCGCAGTTGTTCTGCGGTCGACTCGAGGCGGTTCATCTCCTGCCGGAATTCCTCCCCGCCCGGGAGGTCGCGCACATACCAGCCGATATGCTTGCGCGCGGTGCGCACGCCCAGGAATTCGCCGTAGAAGGCGTAATGGGCCTGCAGGTGTTCGTCCATCAGCTTGCGCACCTCGGCCACCAGTGGCGCCGGCAGATGTTCGCCGGTGCGCAGGAAATGGTCGATTTCGCGGAAGATCCAGGGACGTCCCTGGGCGGCGCGGCCGATCATGACGGCATCGGCGCCGGTCTTGTCGAGCACATAACGCGCTTTCTCAGGGGTGGTGATATCGCCGTTGGCGACCACCGGGATGTTGACTGCGGCCTTGACGGCGGCAATGGTGTCGTATTCGGCGTCGCCGGTATAGCCGTCGGCGCGGGTGCGGCCGTGCAGCGTCAGCATCTGGATGCCGGCTTGCTCGGCGATGCGGGCGATGCGCAGGGCGTTCTTGTTCTCGCGGTTCCAGCCGGTGCGGAATTTCAGGGTGACGGGCACGTTCACGGCCGGCACCACCGCTTCCAGGATGCGCTGGACCAGGTCTTCATGCTGCAACAGGGCCGAACCGCACCAGTTGTTGCAGACCTTTTTCACCGGGCAGCCCATATTGATATCGATGATCTGGGCGCCCCGGTCGACGTTGAACTTGGCGCAATCGGCCAGTTCTTCCGGCACCGCGCCGGCGATCTGCACCGCCTTCGGCTCCATCTCGCCCGTGTGGTCGGTGCGGCGCGACGACTTCTCGCTGGCCCACAGGCGCGGGTTGGACGCCGCCATCTCGGACACCGCATAGCCCGCGCCCAATTCCTTGCACAATTGGCGGAATGGGCGGTCCGTCACGCCAGCCATGGGCGCGACAAAGACGTTATTGCGGAGCTCGTGAGGTCCGATTTTCACTTAGTAAATCCGTAAGACATGGCGGGAAAGGGGGGTATTTTAACCGATCCGCTGCCCAAAAACTAAGCACTATTTTTCGGAATATTTGTTGCCGCCGTGCCAATAGGCTAAAATTTTAGGCAAATGACCTATCCCGCCCGACTGAACGCCCTTCTTTACGCCCTGCTCCTGTCTTTCGGCGCGCCCGCCATGGCCGTCGCGGAGCCCGATACACCGCCAGCCGCAAGCGCCGCCGTGGTCAGCCCTGCCCATGCCGCGAACCTGCGCCAGATCATCGAAAACATCCAGCTGCACGAGTACCTGCGCCGCCAGCCGGCGCCGGCAGGGATCGGCGACTTCGAACGCCAATTCGCGCTACTTTTTGCCCGCCATACGACCGAAGATGAATTGATCCGGCGCCTGACACCCAGCCTGGCCAGGATTATTCACCCTCAGCTGGCTGCACAACTGGCCAAGCTGGTCAACTCACCGGCATTTCGTGCACGCGAATCGCGCGCGGCGACCGGCAGCTTCGGCTCCCCTAGCAGCGCGGAAGCCGCCGAATTGCGGCGCATCGATGCCGATCCCGCCATGGCGGAGTTCCGGCGGCTGCGTCCGGCAATGACGACGGCGGTCAGCAACACGGTCCGGCAATGGTCGATGGAATTCGGCGCACAGCTGAACGCCAGTGCGTGGGCCTTGATCGATAAGCTGGAAGACGATTTGCGCACCGCACCCGAATCGTCCTACCGCAGCGTGGAAATCGGCAGCGTAGGCTTCGAGCCCCTGGACCAGGTCATACGCTCGATAGGCAAAAGTATCATCAGGTTCAACAAAGCCTTCAAACGGCAAGAAAAAGAAATGAAGGCGGCCCACTATGATGAGTACTTTATAGCAAAGAATCTGGCCAACACCCAGTACCTGGCCAATGCTGAAAGAGTGATCGACCAGGCGGAATGGATTCTTGAAAACACGCTGACCGAATTGAACGCCGCCATCAAGGAACGTGAGGAGGGCATTGCAAAAAGCTCAATGTCCAGCCAGCCCGAATTCCGCGCCAAGAACGACAACACAACGGCCATGCTGTACTCCTTTGCCGGCGATTACGGTGAAGCCGTGCGCCGCATGACAACACAGCACCGCAAAGTAGTAGCCTTCATGCAGACCCACCTGTTCAACGTGACTGTTAAGGACGATAAGCTGATCTTCAGCGATGAGAACGACCTTCAACAGGCGACCGAGGTATTGGACCAGCTGCGGCAGGCAAGAGCGAAGGTGGAGGAAGTCGTCGCCAACCTGGCCGCGCGCGAAACGCAACTGCGCGGACAGCAGCCAAGGACTCCCTCTTCACTGCGCGGCGGCTCTTGATCCAACGGTAGTCAGGGCAGGCCGTCCGTCCTGGAACGGCATTATGGCCGGGCGAACGACATGGATTCAGACGATATCGTCCCGCGCGGCAGCCTGGAGGTGTGCCGCGTCCCCCCACTGCTCCAGGACCAGCAGACCGTCGCTGAACGCAAAGCGGTTGATGCTGGCGTTCTTGACCTGGAAATCGCGCGGCCCGTCGATCGACAGGCCGCAAGCCGCGCGGTAGGCGCATTCCAGCACGCCGCCGTGGGCCACGATCAAAATGGACTGCTGTGGGAAGCGCGCAGCCCATCGAGCGATGCCGTCCTGGCAACGCTGGTAGAACTGGCGGAAGCTCTCGGCCATCCGCGCCCCCGCCGGCATTACGGCGTCCACATCCCTTGCCTGCCATTCGGCGAATTCGACCGGGTAGCGTTCGGCAATCTCGGTATATAAGAGCCCTTCAAAAGCGCCGTAGCCGCGCTCACGCAAGCCAGCGTCGGTGTGCAAGCGGATATGTGGATGGTGAACAGCCACCGCCTGCGCCGTTTGCACGGCGCGCGCCAAATCACTCGATATGATAGCGTCCAGCTTCTCCTCGGCCAGCGCCTGCGCCAGGGCTTCGGCCTGGCGCTCGCCTTCTTCATTCAGGGGGATGTCGGTGTGCCCTTGCAGGCGGCGCACGGCGTTCCAGGCGGTTTCGCCGTGGCGGATCAGCAGGATTCTAGTCATGCAAACAGTGAGTAGCTGCCGATCACCTGCGCCTCGTCGACGATATGGCCGTGGATGGCTTGCAGCACGTCCTGGCAGGTGAAGCGGCCTTCCAGCTCCAGGCGCGGGATGTCCAGCGCGAACAGGCGGAAAACGTAGTGGTGGGTGCGTTCGTCGTTCCATGGCGGGCATGGGCCGTCGTAGCCGTAATAGTCGCCTGCCATGTCCTTGTCGCCGGCGAACCAGCCGGTGTAGTCATTGACGCCGTGGCGCAGGGGCGCGGGCAGGCTGGATGGTTTGCCTTTCGGCGTGACTTCTTTCGAAAACTCGCCGGCGGCGATGCTGCCGCGGGTGGGCGGGATGTCGACCAGGGACCAATGATAAAAGTCGGCGCGCGGCATGCTGGCCGGGAGCGTGTGTCCTTCCTTATTGACGTACGTGCCGTCGGTGGGGGCATCGCCGTCGATGCAGAGCAGGACCAGGGACTCGGTGCCGGAAGGGACGTCGGACCAGGCCAGGTGGGGGTTCTTGTTGGACGACAGGCGCACGTTCGTGGCCGGGTCGCGCACGGCGAAGGCAAACTCGCCGGGGATGGCGGCGCCATCCTTGAAGGAATCGCTCCAGATTTTCATCTTTGTCTCCCAGCTTGCTTTTTTGAACCGGTAAACCAGGGTCTGACCCGCAGGGTCAGACCCTGTCTGTTCGTCTGTTTGGGGTAAAGTTTAGAGCCTTTGATCTTCGCCGAAAGTCAAAAGCCTCGAACCAAACCCACGACCGATGAGCAGACGGGGTCTGACCCTGCGGGTCAGACCCCGGTTTACCGGTTTTAAGTTTTAGGCCCCACCTGCAACCAGAACGTCACCGGCCCATCATTAGTCAGCGACACCTTCATATCCGCCCCAAACACCCCAGTCCCAACGACCGGGTGTTTCGAGCGTGCCTGCGCAACAAAATAATCGAACAAGCGCTTGCCATCAGCCGGCGCCGCCGCCGGACTGAACGACGGCCGCGTGCCGGAATTGGTATCCGCAGCCAAGGTGAACTGCGGCACCAGCAACAAACCGCCGGCGACATCCGTCACCGACTTGTTCATTTTGCCAGCATCGTCGGAAAACACGCGATACGACAGGAGTTTGGCCAGCAACTGGTCCGCCTCCTTCTCGGTATCGCCCTTCTCCGCGCACACCAGCACCATCAGGCCGCCATCGATGGCGCCAGTTGTCTCGCCGTCAACAACGACCTTGGCGGACGTCACCCGCTGCAGCAGCCCGATCATGCCGACAGCGTCACTTTCGCAAATTTGCGCTTGCCGACCTGCAGCACGAAGGTGCCGGCTTCAATCTTCAGCCCTTTATCGCTGACCACGGTACCGTCGATCCTTACGCCGCCCTGGTCAATCATGCGCAGCGCCTCGGAGGTCGAAGCACACAGGTTGGCCTGCTTCAGCAGTTGGCCAATCCCGACCGGCGCGCCAGCCAGGGCCACTTCCGGCACATCATCCGGAATCCCGCCCTTGGAACGGTTGACGAAGTCCGCCAGCGCATCCTCCGCCGCTTGACGCGAGTGGAAGCGTTCCACGATTTCCTGCGCCAGTGCCACTTTGGCATCACGCGGATTCGCACCGCCTTCGATCGCCTTCTTCAAGCCGGCGATGTGCTCGATCGACTGCCACGACAGCAAGTCGTAGTAACGCCACATCATCACGTCCGAAATCGACATCACCTTGGCGAACATGGTGTTGGCCGGTTCGGTGATACCAATATAGTTGTTCTTGGACTTGGACATCTTGTCGACGCCATCCAGGCCTTCCAGCAGCGGCATGGTCAGGATGCACTGCTGTTCCTGGCCATAATCCTTTTGCAACTCTCGGCCAACCAGCAGGTTGAACTTCTGGTCGGTGCCGCCCAGCTCCAGGTCGGCCTTCAGGGCCACGGAGTCGTAGCCCTGCATCAGCGGGTACAGGAACTCGTGCACGGAAATCGGCGTGCCGTTCTTGAAACGCTTGGAAAAGTCGTCGCGCTCCATCATGCGCGCCACGGTGTAGCGCGAGGACAACTGGATCATGCCGCGCGCGCCCAGCGGATCGCACCACTCGGAGTTGTAGCGGATTTCCGTCTTGCCCGCATCCAGCACCAGCGACGCCTGCTTGAAGTAAGTCTGGGCGTTCAGCTCGATCTGCTCGCGGGTCAGCGGCGGACGGGTCACATTGCGGCCCGACGGGTCGCCGATCATGGACGTAAAGTCGCCGATCAGGAAGATCACCTGATGGCCCAGGTTCTGCAGCTGGCGCATCTTGTTCAGCACCACGGTATGGCCCAGGTGCAGGTCGGGCGCGGTCGGATCCAGGCCCAATTTGATACGCAGCGGCACGCCGGTCTTTTCCGAGCGCGCCAGCTTTTGAGCAAATTCGCTTTCGATGATGAGCTCATCCACACCACGTTTGGTGATGGCGAGGGCTTCCTGGACGCTATCGCTCAGCGGCAGGATTTTCTTGTCTGTATCCATTTTTTGCGAGATTCTCTCAAATTGTTGGCACGGCTCAGGACTTTGTTATAATGCCCGATCCCATCAATATTGCCCGATGAAATCGAATTAAATCAACAACTTAGAACAAAATACCAAGAATCCTAAAAGTTCAAGCGGCAAATTTTAACTGATTGCATGAACCCTATAAACAAGTTCACAAGCTCACGCTTGCACAATCTGCTAGGTTCGACACGTAAGTCGCGAATCATCAGCGCATCGGCGATCTTCCTCGCCGTATGCGCTTTTGGCGCCGCTGGCGTGGCTCCGCTCGCCCCTGATGCGAGCGACCTGCCGGTCAAGACCATCGCCCAGGATATCGCCCTGCCCGACCTGACCACGCAGATTGCAGCCCTGCAGCAGCAAGAGTCTTCCCAGAAATACGTCCACGAAGAAAAGATCCGCGCCGGCGACACCCTCGCCACGCTGCTCAACCGTTTGGGCGTGGAAGACGAAGCAGCAGAATCCTTCATCAAGAAAGACAAGACCGCGCGCGCCATTATGCAGCTGCGCAGCGGCAAACGCGTGCAGGCGCAGACCGACGATAACGGCAACCTGCTGTGGCTGAAAGCCACCGTTGTGGACGGCAAAGACAATCCCGTCAAGAATATTATGGTCTCCCGTTCGGGGGACGCAGAGTTCACGGCTGAGGAAATCGCCGCGAAGCTGGAACGCCGCGTCGAAATGCGCGCGCGTGAAATCACCTCGACCCTGTATGCCGCGACCGACTCCAGTTCCGACGGCAGCAGCCTGCCCGACTCGATCGTCGCGCAGATCATTGAAATGTTCTCCACCAACATCGACTTCCGTTCCGACCTGAAGCGTGGCGACCGATTCAACGTGGTGTACGAAACCTTCTGGCAGGACGGCGAGTTCGTGCGCGCCGGCCGCATCCTGGCGGGCGAATTCACCAACAAGGGCACCACCTACCAGAGCGTCTGGTTTGAAGACCCGCTGACCAAATCGGGCGGCGGCTACTACAGTTTCGACGGCAAATCGCTGAAGAAAGCCTTCCTGAAATCGCCGCTGGAATTCTCGCGTATCTCGTCCGGCTTCGGCATGCGCTCGCACCCGATTTCCGGCAACTGGAAGCAGCACAAGGGCACCGACTTCGCCGCGGCGACGGGCACCCCGATCCGCGCCGCCGGTGACGGCGTGATCGACTTCGCCGGCGTGCAAGGCGGCTACGGCAATATGGTCGTGATCAAGCACTGGGCCAACTACTCCACCGCTTACGCCCACATGAGCCGCATCGGCAATGGCATGAAGAAGGGCGCCAAGGTCAGCCAGGGCGACATCATCGGCTACGTCGGCTCGACCGGCTGGTCGACCGGCGCCCACCTGCACTACGAGTTCCGTGTGGCAGGCGAAGCCCAGGACCCGGGCAAGCTGAACATCACGGCGCAAGCTCCGCTGACGACGGCCGAACTGGCCCGCTTCAAATCGGTGGCCGGCGACATGATCCACCGCTTCGCCCTGCTGCGTCCGAACGACAAAGCAAGCACCGTCGCTGCCAAGTAAGGCAGGGGGAAACGAACAAAAGGCGCACATTTGTGCGCCTTTTGTTCGTTTGGCCGGGCCGCGGCCGAACTACAATACACCCATGAGCCTCTATATCGGATTAATGTCGGGTACCAGCCTGGATGGCGTGGATGGTGTCCTGGTCGACTTCTGGGCGGGCGCCGCGCGCACCATGTCGGCCGCCTATGTGGAATTCCCCCAATCGCTGCGCGACGAGCTGATGGCGCTGCAGGCTGCCTCGCCGAACGAGATCGAACGCGAGGCGCTGGCGGCTAATAAGGTGGCCGAACTCTATGCCGACTGCGTGGCCCAATTGCTGGCCAAGGCGGAAGTGAAATCCGCCGACGTGCGCGCTGCGGGCGCGCATGGCCAGACCATCCGCCACCGCCCCGAACTGGGCTTCACGCGCCAGATCATCAATGCGTCCCTGATGGCGGAACTGTGCGGCATCGACGTCGTCGCCGATTTCCGCTCGCGCGACGTGGCGGCGGGTGGCCAGGGCGCCCCCCTGGTTCCGGCCGGGCACAAGGCGCTGTTCGGCAAGGAAGGCAAGACCCGCGTACTGGCCAATATCGGCGGCATCGCCAATATCTCGGTGCTGCACAAGGATGGCACGGTGGGCGGCTATGACACCGGGCCAGGCAATGTGCTGATGAATGCCTGGATTTCGCGCCACAAAGGATTGGAATTCGACGACAGCGGCGCCTGGGCCGCGACGGGCCAGGAAGTGCCCGGCCTGCTGGCCGCACTGCTGGCCGAGCCCTACTTCGCCCTGGTCCCGCCCAAAAGCACCGGCCGCGACCTGTTCCACACCGACTGGCTCGATGCGCGCCTGGCGCCCTTCGCAGGCGCCAAGCCGGAAGACGTGATGTTCACCCTGTTACGCCTGACCGCCGTATCCCTGGCGCGCGAAATTACGCAGCACGGATCGGAAGCGGTTTACGTCTGCGGCGGAGGCGCCTATAACGCCACGCTCATGCGCGAACTTCAGGCGGAGTTGGGGGAAGGAACCAAAGTCGAGTCGACCGACGCGCTGGGCGTGCCGCCCAACCGCGTGGAAGCGATGGTGTTTGCCTGGCTCGCCTTCCGTTTCGGCGAGCGCCAGCCCGGCAACCTGCCATCGGTGACAGGCGCGCGCGGGGAACGCATCCTCGGCGCTTTGTATCCGCGTTAACGGACGAACCCGTGGCAACCTTGGGGTCAAGCCCCTAGGTTGCCACGGGCTAAGCTGTGAAGCTGGCTTATACGGAGAAGGAGGAACCGCAGCCGCAGGTCGAGGTCGCGGATGGGTTCTTGATCACGAATTGCGCGCCTTCCAGGTCGTCCTTGTAGTCGATCTCCGCGCCTACCAGGTATTGGTAGCTCATCGAGTCGATCAGCAGCTGGACGCCGTTCTTCACCATGGTGGTGTCGTCTTCGTTGACGATTTCGTCAAAGGTGAAGCCGTATTGGAAGCCGGAGCAGCCGCCACCCTGCACGAACACGCGCAGCTTCAGGTCAGGATTGCCCTCTTCTTCGATCAGTTGCGCTACTTTCTCGGCCGCGGCGTCGGTGAAAACGATCGGTGCCGGAATCACGTCTTCGGCTACTGCAGTCATGTGTTACTCCTACTTAAATTCAGTTGTCCCATTATAGTCCATGCCGGGGCCGGCCGCTTTAGAGGCCGCTTCAAAATGGCCATGGCGTTGTTGCAGCTCCTTGCCGTGCAGGCGCACTGCCTTCGTCGCTGCGCCTAGCCACGCCCATTTTGAAACAGCCTCTTAGAGGCCGCGCACGGTCGTTGTGTCATGAACAACGACCTTTCCTTTTTCCGACAGACTGACCTTGACCGCCACCGCTTTGGCGCCTTCCGGCAATTCCAGCGTGCCGTCGACGCGCTGGTAGCGGTCCACTTTCAAGTCGTAGCGCTCAGCGCCCTCTTTCGGGTATTCGAGCACCGCCTTCTTGCCATCCTGGAGCACGGCGACCGCCAGCTTGAGCTGGCCGGCAAAGGCGGATGGGCCCTTCTTCTTCGCCCCATATTGGAGCAAGACCGTGTAATGCAAGAGTTTTGGCGTAGCCATGCGCGCTTGCATGCCGATGATGTCCAGGCCGGAACCGGGCTCCGCCGGCGGCAGCGCTTTTTCCAGCAAGGCCAGGTCGGCAGTCAATTTTGCCAGTTCGGCATCAGCGACCGCCGGCAACGGCGCGGGCGCCTGCTGGGCCGCCTTCAGTTTTTCAGTCAGCGCGTCGCGCTCGGCGGTCACGCGGGCCAGTTCCAGTTCCGACGCGGCGAGCTGCCTGGCGACCGATGGGCCGGATTCGCCGCTCGAGACGCCAATCACGCGCTTGCCCAGGTCCACGCCCCACACCACCAGCACGCCGCTGGCGACCAGGACGGCGGCCAGGCCGAGCACGCGCACCAGCATCGGCGCGCGCACCTGCTCCATGCCCGCTTCCACTTACGGCATCAGGGCGATGGTTTGCAGGCCCAGGCCTTCGTCCAGGCCGAACATCAGGTTCATACACTGCACGGCTTGGCCGGATGCGCCCTTGACCAGGTTGTCCTGCACCACCAGCACGATCAGGGTGTCGCCGTCGCCCGGACGGTGCAGCGCCAGGCGCAGCATATTGGCGCCGCGGGTGCTGCGGGTTTCCGGGTGCGAGCCCCATGGCATCACATCCACGAACGGTTGGTCGGCGTAGGCTTCTTCGAACAGTGTTTGCAGCGCTTCGTTCGTCACGTCCTTGGTCAGGCGCGCGTACAGGGTCGAGTGCATGCCGCGGATCATCGGGGTCAGGTGCGGGGTGAAGATCAGGTTGACCTTCTCGCTGGTGTAGCGCTGCAGCTGGGCCGCCGTTTCCGGGGTGTGGCGGTGACCGCTCACGCCGTAGGCCTTGAAATTGTCCGACGATTCCGAGAACAGGGTGCCGATTTCGGCTTTGCGGCCGGCGCCGGAGACACCGGACTTGCAGTCGGCGATCAGGTGGCCGGCATCGATCAGGCCGGCCTTCAGCAGCGGCACGAAGCCCAGCTGCATGGTGGTCGGGTAGCAGCCCGGGTTGGCGATCAGCTTCGCTTTCTTGATGTCTTCGCGGTTCAGTTCCGGCAGGCCGTAGACGGCTTGCTCCAGCAGCTCGGGCGCGGTGTGGTCGATCTTGTACGTCTTTTCGAACACGGCGCGGTCCTTGATGCGGAAGTCCGCCGCCAGGTCGATCACTTTCACGCCTTTGGCCAGCAGTTCCGGGGCTTGCGCCATGGCGACGCCGTGCGGGGTGGCGAAGAAGACGACGTCGCACTGGGTCAGGTCGACCTTGTCCGGCGAGGAGAAGGCGATATTCACGCGGCCGCGCAGGGAAGGATACATCTCAGCCACCGGCAAGCCGTCCTCTTTGCGCGACGTGATCGCGGTCAGTTCGGCTTCAGGGTGTGCGGCTAACAGTCGCAGCAGTTCCACACCCGTGTAACCAGTGCCGCCGACGATGCCTACTTTGATCATGTTTTCTTCCTTGCGAGGTTTGTTTAGGTAAGGGGGTCATTTTATCAAAACCGGCAAAGCGGTGTCTGACCCGCAGGGTCCGACACCTGGAATGCGGCGGTCGCTGGCCGAGTGCCTGCCCCCGCGGGCCCGACATTGGTTTACCGGTTCTAAAAAACAAAAAAGCCGCTGGAATCCAGCGGCTTTTTGGTCGAGAGCGTAAAGATTAACGCTTCGAGAACTGCTTGGCGCGACGTGCTTTGCGCAGACCAACTTTTTTACGTTCAACTTCACGAGCATCGCGAGTGACGAAGCCGGCACGTGCCAGATCGCCCTTCAGGCCTGCATCGTAGTCGATCAGTGCGCGGGTGATACCGTGACGCACTGCACCTGCCTGGCCGGACTCGCCGCCGCCGTGCACGTTGACTTTGATGTCGAAACGTTCAACGTTGCCGGTCAGTTCCAGCGGCTGACGGATCACCATCAGGCCGGTTTCACGGGAGAAGTACTCAGCTGCTGGCTTGCCGTTCACGATGATCTGGCCGGTGCCAGCTTTGATGAACACGCGAGCAACTGCACTCTTGCGACGGCCGGTGCCGTAGTTGTAGTTACCGATCATGTCAGTTCCTTAGAATTCGAGTGCTTTAGGTTGCTGGGCAGCGTGTGGGTGGGAACCCTCAGCGTACACTTTCAGCTTCTTGATCATGGCGTAGCCCAGTGGGCCTTTTGGCAGCATGCCTTTAACGGCCTTTTCCAGAGCACGGCCTGGGAAACGCTGTTGCATTTTCAGGAAGTTGGTCTCGTAGATGCCGCCTGGGTAACCGGAGTGACGGTAGTAGGTCTTCTCGGTTGCTTTGGTACCGGTCACGCGCAGTTTGCCTGCGTTCACGACAACGATGAAGTCGCCGGTGTCAACGTGAGGGGTGAATTCTGGCTTATGCTTGCCGCGCAGTCGGCGTGCCACTTCGCTGGCAACACGGCCGAGGACTTTGTCCGTCGCGTCAATCACGAACCAATCGCGCTGGACTTCATGGCCCTTAGCGGAAAAAGTTTTCATGTTTGAACTTTCTGTGAAAGATGTAAAAACGCTCTATCGGTGGTTCCGCCCCTGTACTTCAGCGGACGCAGCCTTCTTGTTTGCTTTTCCCGAGCGAAAAGGAAAGCTGACGATTATAGCCCGTCCCGAGCCGTTGGGTCAACCCCGCACTGTACCGCGTTTCCGTTGCTAAGCAGATATTGCCGGGCTACTATGGAACCCCGGAATCACAAGAGGAGACGGCCATGCGATCGCCCCTGCTGGCACTGATGCTGGCGCCCGTCCTGGCTATGGCCCAGCCCGGCAAAGATTGCCACCTCCCCGGCACGGAAGAATCCCTGAAGTGTGTCCGCCTGGCCGTGCCGCTGGACCACCATGCGCCCGGCGCCACCCTCACCCTGCACGTGGCCGTCGCCTCCGCCCTGCGTGAAACGGCCCGGCGCGACCCGCTGTTCCTGCTGGCCGGCGGCCCGGGCGAAGCGGGCTCCGACCTGGTGCCCCTGCTGAACAGCACCTTCCGCAAGGTGCGCGCCACGCGCGACATCGTCCTGATCGACCAGCGCGGCACGGGATTGTCCGGCAAACTCGATTGCAAACCCGGCAAGAATTCCGAAACGGCAACAGAAGATGAGCTGCTGGCGGAGACCCGCAGCTGCATCCAAGGCCTGAACAAGCCGCTCAACCTGTACACCACCGAGCAGGCCGCGCGCGACATCGAAGCGGTGCGCGGCGCGCTCGGCTATGGCCGCATCAACCTGTGGGGGGGCTCCTACGGCAGCCGCCTGGCCCAGGCCTATGCCCGCCTGTTCCCGGGCAGCGTGCGCTCCCTGGTGCTGGATGGCGTGGCGGCGCCCGACCAGGTGGTGCCGGCCGGCGCCCACGATGCGCAGGCCGCGCTGGAGGCCCTGTTCCGCCAATGCGGCAACGATACCGCCTGCGCCAGCGCCTTCCCCGGCCTGCGCTCCGAGTTCGACGCGCTGGCGGCGCGCCTGGCCAAATCGCCGCAGTCGCTGACCCTGCCCGATCCGCGCACGGCGGAGAGCAGCAAGGTCCAGATGACCAGCATGCGCTTCCTGGGCACCGTGCATAACATCCTGTATTCGCAATCCGACAGCCGGCGCCTGCCCTTCCTGATCCACAGCGCCTACCAGGACCGCTGGCAGCCCTTCATCGCGCGCAGCAATGTGTCGCGCGACTTCGCCTCCGACGGCGGACCGGCCATGCCGCTGCACCTGGCGGTGGTCTGCGCCGAAGACTACCCGCGCCTGACGCCGCAGCTGCTGGAGGAGGACACCAAGGGCTCCTTCCTCGGTGCGCCGCAGATCACGCGCATCGGCAAGATGTGCGAAAGCATGGCCGTGCCAGCCGTGCCGTACCAGGAGCCGTCGACCATTACGGCGCCGGTCCTGCTGCTCTCGGGCGCACTGGATCCGGTCACGCCGCCGCGCCGCGCCGAAGCCGCGCGCAAATACATGAAGCATGCCCAGCACCTGATCGTGAAGAACGGCGGCCATATCGTTTCCCCGCTCGGCTGCGCGCCGCGCCTGCTGCGCACCTTCCTCGACCAGCCTGCCGAGCCGCTGAAGGCCGACTGCCTCAACGAGATTCCCGCCCCCACCTTCCAACTGAACAGCGCAGGACCGCAGCCATGATCGAAGTCCAAAACCTCTGCAAGCGCTTCGGCAAGGTGCAGGCCCTGGCCGGCGCCAGCTTCACCGCCCGCGACGGCATCATCACCGCCCTGCTGGGTCCAAACGGCGCCGGCAAAACCACCTTGCTGCGCACCTTGGTCGGCCTGCTGCAGCGCGACCACGGCACCATTTCCATCGACGGCGTCGATCCGGCCGTCGACCCGATGGCGGTGCGCCGCAATGTCGGCGTGCTGACCGACCAGTTCGGACTGTACGAACGCCTGACGACGCGCGAATACCTGCGCTATTTCGGCGAACTGAACGACATGCAGGAAGCGGCCATCGACCAGCGCACGCGCGAAGTGACGGAATTGCTGTCGCTGGAAGACATCATCGACCGCCGCGCCAAGGGCTTCTCGCAGGGCCAGCGCATCAAGGTCGCCCTGGCGCGCACCCTGCTGCACCGCCCGCGCCACCTGCTGCTCGATGAGCCCAGCCGCGGTCTCGACGTGATGAGCACGCGCGCCCTGCGCCGCGCCCTGGCGGCGCTGAAAGCAGACGGCTGCTGCGTCATCATGGCCACCCACGTGATGCAGGAGGTGATCCATTCCTGCGACGATGTGATCGTGATTGCCGGCGGCACCACGGTCACGCAAGGCACGCCGCAGCAGCTCTGTGAACAGGCTGGACTGCCAAGCCTGGAAGACGCTTTCGTACGCCTGGTCGGCACCGAAGAAGGGATTGAATTATGAGGATGAAATTTCCCATCGTGCTGCGCAAGGAGTTAGTGGAAACCTTGCGCGACCGCCGCGCCCTCAGCCTCTTGCTGCTGTTCGTGCTGATGTATCCCATCCTGGTGGGCATGATGCTGCAGCGCCAGATCGACCGCGCCACCAAGCCCGAACGCGAGGGCGTCGAACTGGCGGTGATCGGCAGCGAGCAGGCGCCCACCCTGATGAACCAGCTGCGCCAGCGCAATGTGACGATCACCGAGCTGGAGGCCATGGACGAGGAGCAGATCAATGCCCTGCTGCGGCGCCAAACCGTGACGGCCGTGCTGCGCCTGACGCCGGAGTTCGCCGATAACTACCACGCCATGCGCCCGGCGCGGGTCGAGCTGTGGTTCGACTCCGCCGCGGACAGCTCGCGCAAGGTCGAGGAAGTGGAAATGGTGCTGCGCGACTACAGCCGCAACATCGCCAGCGCGCGCCTGCTGGCCCACGGGGTCTCGCCCGTGAACCTAAACCCGGTGCTGGTGCAGCGCTACGATGCCGGCACCAGCGCCTCGCGCTCGGCCAACACCATCAGCACCATGCTCGGCATCTTCTTCATTCCCGCCTTCATGTTCTGCATGAGCACCGCGGTCGACAGCACGGCCGGCGAGCGCGAACGGCGATCGCTGGAAGTGCTGATGGCGCAGCCGGTGCGGGCCGCCGACCTGATCGTCGGCAAATGGCTGGCGGCGTCGCTGCTGTCCATCGTCGGCATCACGCTGGAGCTGGCGATAGCGCACGGCATCCTGAAATGGCTGCCGCTGGAGGAAATCGGCCTGTCCTGGCGCCTGGGCTGGCGCGACCTGGCCATGGTCTGCCTGGCGTCGGCCACCCTGTCGCTGTTCGCGGCGGCGCTGGAGATCGCGCTGGCGATCAACGCCCGCTCCTTCAAGGAAGCGCAGACCCTGGTCAGCTTCACCATGATCGTGCCGCTGGTGCCGGTGATCCTGGTGCCGATGATGAACCTGACCAACAGCTGGTGGATGTATATGGTGCCCGTGCTGTCCAACCAGACCTTGCTGCGCGAGCTGGCCAAGGGCCAGAGCATCGGCATGCTGCCCTTCCTGCAAACCTTCTTCAGCAGCCTGCTGCTGGCCATGCTGTGCGTCTGGTATACCGAGCGGCGCATGAAGAGCGAGAAATACATGATGACCGTATAATGCCCGGACGCATTTTACGGAGAAAAGTCGATGGAAGTGAAAGTCAGCTGGAATGGCCCATCGGGCATGAGTTTCCGCGCCCAGACGGGTTCTGGCCATATGGTTGCCATGGACGGCGCGCCGGAAGGCGGCGGCCATAACCTGGCGCCGCGCCCGATGGAGATGGTGCTGCTCGGCACCGGCGGCTGCACCGCCTACGACGTGGTACTGATCCTGAAAAAGGGCCGCGCCGATGTACGCGGCTGCGACGTGACTCTGCAGGCCGAGCGCGCCGAGAGCGAGCCCAAGGTCTTCACCAAGATTAATTTCCACTTCACCGTCACCGGCAAGGACTTGAAGCCGGAAGTGGTCGACCGCGCCATCACCCTGTCGCACGACAAATACTGCTCCGCCAGCATCATGCTGGCCAAGACGGCGCAGATCACCCACAGCTTCGAGATTATCGAAGCCTGAGCAGCGTCTCGGCAAAACCCTGCCCGAACATGCGGGCAGTCTTGATATCCCCGGCGGCGAAATCGTTTGCCGCCGAGCCGTGGCCGGCCTGCGCCATCAGGCCGGACCACGACCCCAGGCGGTTCGCCGCTTCCTCGTAAGGCACGCCCGCATGCTGCTCTGGCAGGATCGGGTTGCCGGCCCAGATCATCCCGTGCTGCATGCAGAAGGTGAACATCGACACCAGCGTCGACTGCTTGTCGCCCGCCGGCAGCGAAGACACCGTAAAACCGCCCGCCAGCTTGCCCTTCAGCTGCTGCGTGCGCCACATCTTGCCGGTGGCGTCCATGAAGGTTTTGAACACGCCCGACACGCCGCCCAGGTAGGTCGGCGAGCCAAGCAGGACGCCCTCGTATTGCAGCAGCGCTTCCGGCGCGGCCGCCAGCTCCGACGCTTTCAGCACATGCACTTCGGCGCCCGCCACGCCGGCGGCGCCTTGGGCGATCTGCGAAGCGATATGCTCCGTATGGCCATTGGCGCTGTGGTAGATGACTGCGATTTTCTTCATGGTGTGATTCCCTTCGTGAGTAAAGCGGACAGATAGAGGCCGAGGCCAAACACCGTATGGTTGGCCAGGCTGCGCAGGCAGTTCTGCAGCGGCGCCGGGGTCTTGCTGGACGCCACGCCCAGCCCCATCGCGGGCTGCATGACGAACAGGGGGGCGCCGACGGTGGCAATGCCGACGGCAAGTGCCGGTCCCACGCTGGGCGCATGCAGCCAACCCTGCCCCGCCACCGCCACCAGGGCGGCCGCGAACGCCACGCCGGTGGCGTAATGCACCAGCCAGCCCAGCGCCCGCTCGCCGCCGACCGCCGGCGACGCGGCAATCGAATCGTGCGCAAAACGCCCCTGCGCCAGATGCCCGGCCCAGCGGCCGATGAAGGCCATATTCATCGTTTTCACGCCCATCCGCTTGAGCAAGGCCAGCCACAAATCGAACACGATGGTGGCGCCGATGCCGATGATGATGATTTCCATTGCAATCTCCCAGGTTGATGTGCACACTGTAGAAGTTGAAGCCAACTTCAAGTCAAGGGATTTTCGATGGATATCGCCGAAGTTGCCCAGCGCTCGGGCATCGCCGCCTCCGCCCTGCGCTATTACGAGAAAAAGGGCCTGATCACGCCGGCCGGCCGCAACGGCCTGCGGCGCACCTACGCCCCCGCCGTGCTGGACACGCTGGCCCTGATTTCGCTCGGCCAGTCGGCCGGCCTGTCGCTGGATGAAATCGGCGCCATGTTCACGCCCGAAGGCGGCACCTCCATCGACCGCGCTTTCCTGCTGGCCAAGGCAGAGCAGATCGAAACGCTGGCCAGGCGCCTGAAAGCCATGAGCGAAGGCCTGCGCCATGCCGCCGCCTGCCCGGCCCCCAGCCATGCCGAATGCCCAAAATTTCAGCGCCTGCTGAAAGCCGCCGCCTCCGGCGCCATAGCGCGCAGCCTGCGTTTGTGAGAAAGTGCGCATTTTCACCCCTGCCTTCGCTGGTATCCTGTTGGGTTTATCAAAATAACTCCACGGGGAAATAACAATGAAGGTACGTAACTGGGTAATTGCACTCGCGCTCCTGCCGGTGTTTGCGATGGCGGGCGACATGACGCCGGAACAGCGCAAGGATGCAATGAGCAGCCTGGAATGGCACGTCGGCCCGCGCGCCGAGGCGATCGCCGGCAAGGCCACGCTGAAAACGCCAAATGACAAAGTGCAGTTCCTGGACGAGAAAAACTCGCGCCGCTTCCTGGAGCTGACCGGCAATCTGCCCGATGACGGCAACTTCATCGTGTACGAGACCGAAGGCGGCTGGTGGGCCGACTTCTCCTTCGACCCGAGCGGCTATGTGAAGGAAGGCGAAAAGATCGACGCCGACGCGCTGCTGAAAACCCTGAAGGAAGGCGACGGCCCGTCCAACGAAGAGCGCAAGCGCCTGGGCCTGGGCGAACTGCATACCGAAGGCTGGTACGTTCCGCCGCACTACGACGAAAAGACCAAGCGCCTGGAATGGGGCCTGAAACTGCGCGACAGCGAAGGCATCGTCCTGAACTACACCATCCGCCTGCTGGGCCGCAGCGGCGTGATGAGCGCGACTCTGGTGTCCTCGCCGGAAACCCTGGACGCCGACGTGACCAGCTTCCGCAAGGTCCTGGACGGTTTCGACTATAACGACGGCGAGAAGTACTCTGAATTCAAGGCGGGCGACCACGTTGCCGAATACGGCCTGGCGGCACTGATCACCGGCGGCGCCGCCGTGATCGCCACCAAGAAGGGCTTCTGGGCCGCAGCGGCGCTGTTCCTGGCGAAGATGTGGAAGCTGGTTGCCGTGGGTGGCGTTGCGGCCCTGGCCGGCCTGAAATCGCTGTTCAAGAAGAAGGAAAGCAGCAATTGATCGCCCTCCACGCCGAAATCCTGCTGTTAGCGGCCATGGTTGGCCTCTACCTGTACGACTCGGCGCGGCTGTTGCATGCGAACGAAGGCGTGCTGGCGGCCACCCTCGGTGGCCGCTGGTCGCTGCATTTCGGCGCCGAGCATTACACCCTGCGCGGCAAGGAACCCTTCGTGCCCAATCCCCTGCTGCCGCACCGCCCGGTTTTCCCGATGCGCTGGAAGCAGCAGGTGGACGCGGCGCCCAAACCGGCGCAGCGCTGGACGCCGCCGCATTTCGGCCCCTACAAAGTACTGGCGCCCCTGGTCTGGCTGATGGCCCTGGCCTTGTTCGGCCTGATCCCGGCGGGGCTGTTTTCGCGCTACGGCAATCTGGCAGTGGCGGCCGGCATCTTGCTGTTTTATTCCACCGCGCTGGTCGCCCTGGCCTATGTATGGTTCAAGCGCCGCGCCTTGCAGCTTTCGCCGCGCCAGGTCGCTTCGCTGGCATTTGAATCGCTCACCTGCCCGCCGTTCGCGCTGAACCTGGTCCGCCATATCAGCTGGAAGGCCGCGCCCACGGACGAAATGGTCTCCGCCAGCCGCCGCCTGATGCGCAAGGATGACTGGGCCGCCACGCTGCCTTTTGTGATCAAGCGTATCGACAATGCGATCGCCTGGGAAAACGAAGGCACCCCACGTGCCCAAGCACTGGCCGAATACCAGGCCTCCCTTACGCATGAGCTTGCATCGCACTCCTGAAGCGGAACGCGGGACTGTTATTTACTTATGCGACGATGCTTGTTGGCTGGGCGTTGAAAGCAGTAGGGGCAATTTAAACGTAATACGTGGTCGACGTCATGACTTTCGACATCACCTTCATCGCCAGTTGAATCGGCAGCGGCGTCTTCTCCGCGCCCATGTCTTCGGCAGCTTTGCCGTGCGCGATTTCATCGACGCGCATCTGCTCGACGATAGCGCGGGACTTGGCGTCCTGCGGCGGCAGTCGATCCAGATGGCTGGCCAGGTGGGCTTCAACCTGGCGCTCCGTTTCCACCACAAAGCCCAGGCTTTGCTTATCCCCCGCCAGCGCAGCGGCTGTGCCCAGCGCGTAGGCGCCGGCATAGAACAATGGATTCAGGAAGCTCGGCTGCGAGCCCAGTTCTGACAAACGCTGAGCGCACCAGGCCAGGTGGTCTTCTTCCTCGCGGCTAGCCTTATCGAAGGCCGCACGCGCCTCGTCGCTCTTGGCAAAACGCGCCTGCGAGTTGTACAACGCCTGCGCCATCACTTCCCCCACATGGTTCACACGCATCAGGCCCGCGCTATGGCGGTGCTCCTGCTCCGTCATCTCCGCATCGGCGGCCCGCGCCGCAGGATTCGGCCGCGAAGCCGAGTGCACGCCAGCCAGCACGCGCAAGGCCTTGTCGGCGCCAGTGATGAAACGGTCGAGGGGATTATGGTAGCGGTTCATGGTGGTTCGTCCAGCTAGTTCGGAAGCGCACATTATATGCCGCCCATCCTGCCCTGTTCTTTACCCGATCCGTGGAAAATCGATATTGATCAGGAAAAGGTAAGGTGCCACGCAGGCGACCAGTCCGGTCACGGTGCCCAGCACAGCGCCAATTCCACGGTCAATCGCATACTTTGGCTGCTCATCGTCCCGGTTGGCGAGCAGCAGCGCGCCAGCACTTGCGTTCAGTGCCAGCAAGACCATCACGGCCAGCACTTCGGTATGGGCCGGCTTGAATATCGGACTCCACAATATCAGCCAGAGCAGCGTGACCGAAACGCTGAATGCAAACGCACGCCACCATGGCAGCATGTAGCGGCCTGGCAGCCTGGCCACGAGTTTTGTTATCAATGCCATTACAACGATCAAACCGATGAACACCAACTCCACAATCCTGTACCTCCATCGTCGCGCCACGGCGCTTTCATTGAAAAAACCCTGCGTCTCCAATCCGGCAGACGAGTAAAACTGCAGCGGCAGCACAAGGTTGCTTATGAACCTTCGCGCAAGATACGCTGCTTTTCCAGCCAGTCGGCCACCGGGCCGCGCGCGTCGATCTTCGAGATATCCTTCGCCACGCCCAGGTTCAGCCCAAGCAGGAAGGGAATGGAATCGACCGGCACTTCGGGCAGATAGTCCGCCATCGCCCGCATGAAGCGCGGCGATTCCAGCACGTCCACCACCTTGCCGCCACTCATGAACTGCAGGATGCTGGTCATGCTGTGCCCGCCGCCGAGCGAGCGGTAGACGAATCGGTTGAAAGCCTTGTCGAGCGCCTGGAAATCAAGCTGCTCCTTGGTCATCAGGCTGGCCAGGTAGTACAGCCCGAGCGCGGTGCGGAAAAACCCCGTGGACTCGCTGGCCGTCAGGCCGCAACGGGTCACGCTCAGGATCTTCTCCTGCACGTCAGCGTCGAGTTTTGGGTGGTGTACTTGCATTGCTTTGAACTATATAGCAATTTTATCCAGATTTGTTCCTTGCGCCGGGGTATCAACCTTGCTACCCTTGAAACTTTAGCGCTAAACCAACGCAGGAAGCCGCTTTTTCGTTCCCGGGAAAGTGCATCCTGGGACGCTGAATGTGCGGGCTATCGCATACGGGCAACCGATATGTCGAGCATTCAATACAATGCCACCATATGAAAAGGGGTTAGCGGAGCAGCCATGGAATTGCGCATCAAGAATTTATCCAAGACTTACGCCAATGGCGTGGTCGCGCTCGACAATGTGTCGCTGACCATCCCCGCCGGCATGTTTGGCCTGCTGGGCCCGAATGGCGCCGGCAAGTCGACCCTGATGCGAACCCTGGCGACCCTGCAGGAATGCGATTCCGGCTCGGTGTTTTTCGGCGAGCTCGATGTGCTCGATGAAAAGGATGAAATCCGCCGCCTGCTGGGCTATCTGCCGCAAGACTTCGGTGTCTATCCGAAAGTCACCGCCTACGAAATGCTCGACCATTTCGCGATCCTGAAAGGCTTGTCCAACCGTTCCCGCCGGCGCGAAGTGGTGGACGGCCTGCTGCAGCAGACCAATCTGTTCGAAGTGCGCAACCAGCGCCTGGGCGGCTTCTCGGGCGGCATGCGCCAGCGCTTCGGCATCGCGCAAGCCCTGTTGGGCGATCCGAAACTGATCATCGTCGACGAACCGACCGCCGGACTCGACCCGCAGGAGCGCGTGCGCTTCCACAACCTGCTGTCCGATATCGGCGAAGACCGCACCGTCATCCTGTCCACCCACATCGTGTCGGACGTGGCCGACCTGTGTTCCAACATGGCCATCATCAACAAGGGCCAGCTGATGGTGGCCGGCTCCACCCAGCAATTGATCGATGACGTCAGCTGCAAGATTTGGGCACGCTTCATCGACAAGAAGGAGCTGGCCTACTTCCAGCAGCGCCACGCCGTGATCTCGACCCGCCTGATGTCCGGCCGCACCCTGATCCACGTCTACAACGACGATGATCCGGGCGACGGCTTCGAGGAAGCACTGGGCGACCTGGAAGACCTGTACTTCGCGACCATCCTCGGCC
Organism: Pseudoduganella violaceinigra DSM 15887; assembly: GCF_000425385.1. Taxonomy (GTDB): domain Bacteria; phylum Pseudomonadota; class Gammaproteobacteria; order Burkholderiales; family Burkholderiaceae_D; genus Rugamonas; species Rugamonas violaceinigra. The sequence continues at coordinate 175,007 of NZ_AUDI01000016.1, forward strand.
GCCACGACGTCAGCCAGGCTTGCGACTGACCGGGGCCGCCATGTTTGCCATCGCCCTTTTTGAAGCGAAGCAGCGCCTGAAGCTGCTGTCGACCTGGGTCTACTTCGGCATGTTCATGCTGCTGGCCGTGCTGTGGATGGCGGCGGCGGGCGGCGTGTTCAAGGAAGCCATCGTCACGTTCGGCGGCCGCGTGTTCATCAACGCGCCGCGCTCGATCATGATGACCTCTTCCTTCCTCGGATCGATGGGCGTGATCATTATCGCCGCCGTCATGGGCCGCGCGGTGCAGCAGGACTTCGAATACGAGACCCACCATTTCTTCTTTTCGGCCCCGATCCACAAATTCCAGTACATGATGGGCCGCTTCATCGGCGCCTGGCTGGTGCTGTGCGCGGTGTTCGCCTCGATCCCGCTTGGGATCTGGATCGGCACCCAGCTGCCGGGCATCGATCCCGACCGGCTGGGACCATTCAACCTGGTGCATTACCTGGCGCCATATGCGCTGTCGCTGCTGCCCAACCTGTTCATTTTCGGCGCCATCTTCTTCGTGCTGGCGGCGCTGACGCGGCGCATGCTGCCGGTGTACGTATCCAGCGTGGTCATGCTGGTCGGCTATATCGTGGCGCCGGGCCTGGCGCGCGACCTCGATTACAAGACCCTGGCCGCGCTGATCGATCCCTTCGGCACCACCGCCGTCATCCGCCTGACCGAATACTGGCCGATTGCCGAGCGCAATGTGCGCATGGTGCTGCCGGAAGGCGTCTTCCTGCTGAACCGCGCGATCTGGTCTTCCTTTGCCCTGGTGGCGCTGCTGCTCGGCTACTGGCGCTTCCATTTCGTCAGCACCGTGGACAGCGGCGCCGCGGCGCGCAGCGATAGCGATATGCCGGTCAGCCTGACCCAGGCCGCCATTTCGACCAGCGAAAAGCCGGACTTCAAGGCGCGCAGCCTTGGCCTGCTGCTGATGCGCTTCAGCTACCTGAACCTGCGCGAGACCGCCAAGAACGTCTACTTCTTCGTCATTGTGCTGGCCGGCGTGCTGACCATGTACGCGGGTTCGCTGGACATGGGCGCCATATTCGGTACCGGCACCTACCCCGTCACCTACCAGGTGCTGGAACTGGTGACCAATACCTTCTCGCTCTTCATGCTGGTGGTGACCACCTTCTACGCGGGTGAAATGGTATGGCGCGAACGCGAGCACCGCATGGCGCAGATGCTGGACGCGATGCCGGTGCCAAGCTGGCTGCCCATTCTGTCCAAGCTGCTCGGCCTGATCGGCGTGCAGGTGCTGCTGCTGTTCATCGTCATGCTGGTCGGGATGTCGATCCAGCTGTTCAAGGGCTATTTCAGCCTGCAGCCGGGGCTGTATTTCCAATGGCTGTTCACGGTGCAGCTGCCCAGCTGCATCTTCATCGCGGTGCTGGCGATTGCGGTCCAGGTGCTGGTGAACCACAAATACGTGGGCTACTTCGTGATGATCGTCTACTACGTGGCGACGCTCACTTTTGCCACCCTGGGCCTCGACCATCCGATGGTGATGTACGGCGTGACGCCGGAACTGCCCTACTCGGACATGAACGGCTTCGGCCACTTTATGGTGCGCGAGCGCTGGTATGAGCTGTACTGGTCGGGCGCCGCCGTCATGCTGGTGGTGCTGACCGTGGTGTTCTGGCAGCGCGGCACCAATGAAGAATGGCGCCAGCGCGTCAGCCTGGCGCGCCGTGCGCTGAGCATGCCGGTGCTGGCCAGCTTCGGCTTCGGCCTGGCGGTCTTCCTCGGCGCCGGCGGTGTATTGGCCTACAACCTGTGCGCCAGCAACTTCAAGACGGCCTTCGGCCACGACGCGCTGCGCGCCGATTATGAGCGCAAGTACAAACAGCTGCTGGACGTGGCGCAGCCGCGCATTACCGATGTGAAGCTGGGGCTCGACATGTATCCGGAGCAGCGCACGCTGAAAGTCAAAGGCCGGTACCAGCTGGAGAACAAGACCGCGCAGGCCATCGGCACCATCTACGTGCAGCAGGATACCGACGCCAGCCTGCAGCCGCTGACTTTCGGCCGTGCCGCGCACCGCGTGCTGAACGACACGGAACTGGGCTTCTACAGCTACCGCCTGGACCAGCCGCTGCAGCCGGGCGAGAAAATCACCCTGGATTTCGTCCTGAGCTACGAGCCGAAGGGATTCTTCAACCTGGGCAAGACCACGCCGGTCATGAACAACGGCACCTTCTTCAACAACACCGTCCTGCCGCACATCGGCTATCAGCGCCACGCCGAACTGACGGACCCGCGCGACCGCAAGAAGCACGGCCTGCCGGCCCAGGAACGCGCACTGCCGCGTGACGATCCCAAAGGGCTGGCCAGCAACTATATCGGCACCGACGCCGACTGGGTCGGCTTTGAAGCGACGCTGGGCACGTCAGGCGACCAGACCGCGGTGGCGCCGGGCACGCTGGTGAAGGAATGGCGCAAGAACGGCCGCCGCTATTTCCATTACAAGATGGATCAACCGATCCTGAACTTCTATGCCTTCCAGTCGGCGCGCTACGCGGTCAAGCACGACTGGTGGCAGGACGTGGGCATCGAGATTTACTACCAGCCGGGCCACGAGTACAACCTTGACCGCATGGTCAAAGGCGTCAAGGATTCGCTCGACTACTACACGCGCAACTTCAGCCCTTACCAGCACAAGATCGTGCGTATCGTGGAATTCCCGCGCTACGAGCGCTTTGCGCAATCGTTCCCGAACACCATCCCGTTTTCCGAGGCGGTGGGCTTTATCGCCAAGGTGGACGACAAAAACCCGAAAGACATCGACTACCCGACCTATGTCACGGCGCACGAAGTGGCGCACCAGTGGTGGGCCCACCAGCTTGTGGGCGGCAACACGCGCGGCGCCACGGTGCTGAGCGAAACCCTGGCCGAGTATTCGGCGCTGATGGTGATGAAGAAAAGCTTCGGCCCGCAGCGCATGCGCCGCTTCCTGCGCTATGACCTGAACAAATACCTGTTCGGCCGCGCCACCGAAAACAAGAAGGAGCTGCCGCTGGCGGACAACGAAGACCAGGGCTACATCCACTACCACAAGGGCAGCCTGGCCATGTACCTGCTGGCCGACATCGTCGGCGAGGCGAAGGTCAACGAGCTGCTGGCCGAGCTGCTGCGCAAATACGCCTACCACGGCACTCCCTACCCGAGCGTGACGGTGCTGGTGGACGGCTTGCGCAAGATGGTGCCGCCGGAGCAGGCCTACCTGGTGGACGACCTGTTCAACGACATCATCCTGTTCGACAACCGCATGGTGGAGGCCAGCGCGGCCAAGCGCGCAGACGGCAAGTACGACCTGACGCTGACGGTTCACGCGGCCAAACTGCGCTCCGACGAACTGGGCGCGGAAAAGGAAATTCCCGTGCACGACCTGATCGACATCGGCGTGGACGACAAGGACGGCAACGCCCTGCTGCGCGAACGCAGGCTGATAGAGCGCAGCGAATCGACCTTCAAGCTGGTGGTAACGGGCCGCCCGGCCAGGGCCGGCATCGACCCGGACAATAAGCTGATCGACCGCAAGCCGGACGATAATATGGGCGGCGTGGAAATCACCTCGCGCTAAAAGTTAAGCAACGCACTTTGCGCGGCGCCCATGCTTGTTAAGCTTTCACGCAATCGAAAGCGAGGCAATCATGGGCATCCTGAGCAATATTTTCCACAAGATTTTCCCGTCGTCGCACCAAGAGGCCGCACCACCGCCGGCCTCTGGTGCGCCTTCCACCGCGCCAGCAGCCACGCCTGCCGCACCAGCGGCACAAGCAGCGGCAGCAGCAGCGGCGCCGGCCGCCACGGCCGCGGTCGATGTCGAAGCCATCCTCAACGAAAAGGCCGCCAGCGCCGGCCAGCCATTGAACTGGCGCACTTCTATCGTTGACCTGCTCAAGCTGCTCGACCTCGACTCCAGCCTGGCGGCACGCAAAGAGCTCGCGCACGAGCTGCATTACTCCGGCGATACCGGGGACTCCGCCGCGATGAATATCTGGCTGCACAAGCAGGTCATGAACAAGCTGGCGGAAAACGGCGGCAAAGTGCCGGCCGAGTTGAAATGAGCTGCTAGGCCAGTACACCAGCAAGCTGGTGCATCCATTCGGCGGCGTGCGCCCGGTTCCACACCAGCGCCACCTGCTCCACGCATTGGTAGGCGCAATCGCTGACATGGATGCGCACCAATTCTTCGTCTTCCAGTGCGAAATCCGGCAGGTACGCCAGTGCGGCGCCGGATTTGACGAAGCCAAGCAACAGGTGGATATCGTCGGTCCAATAGCGGATCTTGCGCGGCAGCTGGTCGTCGCGCCAGCCATCGGACCGGGCGCCGCGCTGCACGCCGCAGAACATTGAGCGCGGCGGACAGGCAAAATCGTGCGCCAGTACCTGCGCCGTGCTTGCCTGTAAAGCCTCCCCGGCTGGCACCTGGCGCCGGCCGCCGGCAGCAGCCAGCTGCTGCACCAGCGGATGCGCCACGCCGCCCACCAGGTGCTGCACGACGCTGCCCAGCGGCGTCACCGACCATGCCTCCGACCAGTGTTCGCCGCGCCCGTCGATCGCCTCGCGCGTCACAATGGCCGCATTGAGGTCGCCGCGCGCCAGCGCCGCCAACGCCTCGTCCTCGAACATGGCCTGCATGCGCAGGCTCGCTTGCGGCCACGCTTGCAAGGCCTCGCCCATCGCCCGGCCGTGGCGCCACAGCAGCACGGCCGGTCCGCCTACCCGGCAATCGATGGCGGCGAGGCCGCCCTGCAAGTCCTCCCGCGCCTGGTCGGCCAGCGCCAACAGCGTTTGCGCACGCGACAGCAGGAAAGTGCCCGACTGGTTCAACACCAGGGCCTTGGCACTGCGGTCGAACAGCGGCATGCCAACGTTTTCCTCGAGCCGCTTCAGGGCTTTGGAAACGGCGGACGGCGTAAGATGGGATTCCAGTGCGGCCGCCGCCAGCGACGGGCTGCGCGCCACGCTGACGAAGATGCGCAAATCGGCAAGATTCATTTATTTCCAATCAGGACGCAACCAGTGAATTTAAGTTGCTTTACGAGACACAATCACCCAGCATACCATGCCAATATGAACACCATCCTCCAACGCCAATGGATCTACCGCCAACAGCCGGTAGGCGCCATCACTCCCGATCATTACGAACTGGTCGAACAAGCACTCGACACCACCCTTGCCGACGGCGAGGTGCTGCTTGAAGCGCGCTGGTTCAGCGTGGATCCCTATATGCGCATCGGCCAGTCCAGCAAGCCGACCTACGACCCCGACCCGCATCCGCTGAACACTGTGCAGCAAGGCGGCGTGGTGGCCCAGGTACTGGCTTCCCGCTCGCCGGGCTTCATCCCAGGCGATTGGGTATTGAGCTATACCGGCTGGCAAACCCACGCCAGAACGCACGCCAGCGCCTTGAAAAAGCTTGATCCGCAAGCGGCCCCCGTGAGCACCGCGCTTGGTGTACTGGGCATGCCCGGCCGCACCGCCTGGTTCGGCCTGACCGAGTCCGGCCGACCGCATGCAGGCGAAGTCGTGGTGGTATCCGGCGCCGCCGGCGCGGTCGGTTCGCTAGTGGTGCAATTCGCCAAGCGCCACGGGGCGCGCGTACTGGGCATCGCCGGCGGCGGGGCGAAATGCGCCTGGCTGAAGGAAAAGCTGGGCGCCGACTGGGCCGTCGACTACAAGGCGTTCGATAGCGCGGAGGCGCTCAGTACCGAAATAAAAGCCCTGACCGGCGGCGTCGACGTCTATTTCGACAACGTCGGCGGCATGGTCACCGACGCCATCATCCCCATCATCAACCGCAGGGCGCGCATCGTCATCTGCGGCCAGATCAGCCAGTACAGCGGCGGTCTTGAAACCGCGGAAATGGGACCGCGCCTGCTGCAGCACCTGTTGTATCAACGCGCCACCATCCAGGGCATGCTGGCGCGAGATTACCTGCATCGCATGGACGAAATGATCCGCATCGTCGGACCTTGGGTAAAATCGGGAGACATCGTGTTTGAGGAAACCGTGGTGGAAGGATTCAACCAGCTACCCGCTGCCTTGAATTCCCTCTTTACCGGCGAACACCGAGGCAAACTTTTAGTCAAAGCATGAACCCGATACGTTCCTCCATCGCAGGCGCGTTGCTTGCGCTTTGCACGCTCCCGCTGCATGCGGCCGACGCCACCTACGGCAGCCACGGCATGGCTTTGTTCGGCGGACAGGAGGGCCTGTACGCCTCGCACCTGCCGATGTTCCATGCCCCGCATGACTTCCAGGTTATCCTGCAAGTCCATATCGAAGACAAAGCCACCGATGCCGCACTGCGCAAGCGGCTCGATGGCAAGGATGCCCTGTGGACCATCGATCCCGAAAAATTCGAACTGAGCACCCTGGCCCCGGAAGCGAAAAAGCAGCGCAAGGGCTTCAAGGCCGACATTGTGCAAGGCCATTTCGAACGGGGCGGCAACACCCAGTACAAGGCCGCGAACATTGTCATCGACAAGGTACTGCTTTTCCGCCAGCTGGACGACAAGCCGCGCGACGCTGCGCTGTCGCGCTATATGCAGATCGGCAGCGGCGCGCAGCGCTTCCTGGTCAAGGAAATCGATGCCCGCCCCGACTTCGACCATATCGTTTCCTACCATGCGGCGCCGGGTGCGCCGACCGCACCGGTCCAGGTGCGCAAGTGGGGCTTGCAAGGCACTGGCAATGATGCGTTGGCCATGGCGCTGAAGGCGAATATGGCTGCCATCGGCGGCACCATCTACTTCGAGACGGACGACCTCAAATGAGCGTGCCAAATATTTACCTGGGGCTGTGGCGCCGCAAAGGCATCTGGCGCAGCGACGGCAGCAGCGACCTGGTGACGCCGGTCTGGTGGTTCCAGGCGGCGGACTTCCATATCGACCTGCGCATTCCCGCCGACCGCAAGGCCGTGACGGGCTTTGCCGGCACCACGGTGGTGGAGGGCGAACGCTGCGAGTGGCAGCCCGAAATCGCCTACCCCCTGGTCAGCCCGGAACTTGACGCAGGCGTCATGCGTTTCGACAGCGAAGACGCCTTGCACGAGACGGGAGTCGACGGCAGCTACACGGAAGACTGGTGGCGCGAAGCCGCCGGCCCGGTGAACGCCGGCCGGAAGCAGCTCGATGATGGCCGCATCCAGTATGAGATCGCCTGTGGCGAATTCTTTGCGCGCGCTGTGGGCAAGCCGTACAAGGCGGCCGAAATCACGGTGTGGCGCCGCACGCCAGCCGGCTTGTGGCGCGTGATCGCCTCGACCACGGCCGCACGCGAAAACGTTACCGTCGAAACGCCTTAAAGGCTCAGCAAGCTGCCGCTGCGGAACGGCTCGGCGCCGGCGATCTTCGCCACGTTCATGCCGCGGATGATGTAGCGGTGCGACAGGCGCGTGAACAGCACGCCGTCCACTTCCGACTTCAGATGCGTGGTATCGCCACTGACCGGATCGATCAGGTCGGCGATCACTTCACCGGCACGCACCTTGTCCCCGACTTCCTTGAGATAGACCAGCATGCCAGCATGCGGCGCATCCAGGCGCTGCACACCTTCCAGCGGCGTCGGCGCGCAGCCGTGTTCCGGCACAGTCACCGCACCGGCATCGAGCATGCCGCGCACATGCAGGTAGCCGATGATCGCCTGCGCGTCGCGCGCCGCCAGCTCGTAGCTGACCGACACTTCGCCGCGCAGTTCCACGGTCGCCGCCATGCAGGCGGAAGGAATTGGATAGTCCGGGCCGAAATGCTCCGCCAGGTCCCACCACAGCCGGCTGCAGGCCTCATCGAAAGGCTCGCCGCCGGCCCCGCTGGTGTGCAATACGGCGCAGGCGCCCATCAGCTTGCTCAGCGGCTGGGCGATCTCGCACAGCGCAGTGCCGACGTACAGGTGCAGCTCCCCTTCATTTTCGCAATGCATGTCCAGCACCACGTCGGCATCGATCGCCATCTCCAGCAACGCTTTCTTGAGCGTGGTCGCATCCGACGTCGGCTGCCACAGGGCGACCAGCTCGCGCAGATGGCGGCGGATGGTGCGCACATTGGCTTCAGCATTGCTCCCCAACTGCCCTAGCAGGCGGGTTTTCAGCTGTTCGAAATAGTGGGGATAGCCGCGGTTGAAATTGATGCCGTTGCTGAGGTCAAAGCGCCCGAACGGCCGCTCATTGATGACTTGGGCCAAGCCGATCGGGTTGGCCGCCGGCACCAGGATCACTTCTCCCGTCACCTTGCCCGCAGCATCCAGCGCCTGCAGGCGCTTGCGCAATTCCTGCGCCACCAGCATGGCCGGTACCTCGTCGGCATGCAGCGCGGCCTGGATATACGCCTTGGGCCCGCCCGGCTTGCCGAAGTGGTAGCTGGTCAGTTCGCAATATACCGAGCCGTAAGGCGCGGACAAAGGGGTTTTGACGGTTTCCATGAGAGCCATCCTACCAGTTCATGAGACAAGGCGGCACCAGCAACAGCAGCGCCAGGACGAGGTAAATCAACTGCAGCGGTACCATCCAGCGCGCCCAGGTCAGCCAGGGAATGCGCGCCAGCGCCAACACGCCGACCGTGATGCCCGACGTCGGAATCATCGGCGTGGTGAACTCGCCGAACTGGAAGGCCAGGATCGCGGTCTGGCGCGTCACGCCCACCAGGTCGGCCAGCGGCGCCATGATCGGCATGGTCAGGGCCGCCTGGCCGCTGCCGGAGTGGATGAAGAAATTGATCACCGACTGGATCAGGAACATCTTCTGCGCCGAGAATACCGGCGAAGACGAGGACACCAGCGGCATCAGGGCGTGCAGCATGGTGTCGATGATGTGAGCATCGCGCGCCAGCACCATCGTGCCGCGGGCCAGCGCGATCACCAGCGCGGTGCCAACCAAATCCTTCGAGCCTTGCACAAACGCCGCCACGGCATCGTCGGAGCTGAGCCGCCCGATCAGCGCCACCAGAATAGTCATGGCCAGGAACAGCGCGCCAATCTCCTCGATAAACCAGCCGAACTTCACCACGCCGAACACCATGCCGCCCAGCGTGGCGACAAAAATCCACAGCACCAGGCGATGGCGCATGGTCATGCCGTCGAAATCGCTGACGTCAACCACGCCTTCCGCGCGTTTTTCCAGGTCCAGCAAATAGGTCGGGCTTTTCTCAGGATGGCGCTTGATGCGCGCCGCCCACCACATCAGGAAGGCGATAGTGACGCCGGTTGCAATGAACCATACGATCACACGGTAGCCGATGCCGGAGAACATCGGCACGCCCGCGATGCCCTGCGCGATGCCGACGTTGAAGGGATTCAGGAACGCCGCGCAAAAGCCCACTTGCGAACCGAGGAAGGGAATCGAGACCCCGGTAATGGTGTCATACCCAAGCGCCAGCGCCAGCGGCACAAAAATCAGGATAAAGGGAATCGCTTCCTCATTCATGCCGAACGTGGCGCCCCCAATCGAGAACAGCGTCACGAACACGGGGATCAGCGCCATGCGCACCACGCGCGAGCGCGAATGCGCCTTGGCGATGGATTTGATCATGGCGTCAACCGCCTGCGTCTTGTGCAGCACGTTAAAAGTGCCGCCCGTCAGCATGACAAAGCCGATGATCAGGCCCGCTTCGGCAAAGCCCTTGATCGGCGCCATCAGCAACTGCGCCAATCCCTGCGGCTTGCTCTCGATGTAGTGGAAAGTGTCCGGGTCAACGAGCTGCTTGCCGTTCACCAGGTGGGTTTCATATTTCCCGCCAGGGACCAGCCAGGTGGCCAGTGCAATCAATGCCAGGATGATGAACAGCAGAACAAAAGTATTTGGAAGCTTCAGTTTTTTCATGGATTGTTATAGCTCAGACTTCTCGAAGGCTTCCTGCCGAAAATGCTCCGGCAAGTCGGCCACCTGACCGCACGGCATTGCTGCGTTCATACGCGCCCCGTCGCAGGCGTAGCTTCTAGCAGCGCTATTTTGATCGATGAAGCTAACCATTTCACGACTGAAAGCGAATCTTTTGTCTTGATCTTGAAAATAGCGACCACAAACGCCGCTATGGCAAGCGAAAAGACAATTCCGCCCGCCGCTTCCAGATTGTGATTGAATATCACGTCACGACTTGCCAAGACAACGAACAAGGTTAGCAATGAAAGAACGCAGGACAACTGGCATTTAGCCCTGAACGGCATGTGAAAGATGCCTTGCAAAACAACGTATTCTCCTTGATCGCAAAGGCAACCATCAAATTCCATCAGAGGCTTGCTCATTCCCTTAGTTCGACATTCAAGAGTAACACTTGATTCGCTCACCGAACCGGCGATCCACCGCAACGCCATTGTCTTCGAGTTGCATGAGGCGCAGAGAATCGATAGCTGGCGCAATGCGTCGACAAGTGAAAGCCGAGATTCGTAGCGGACCTCGAAGGACTTCACTGCGCGTTCACATGCAAGAAAGACACAAGGCGTTACCACCGCGAGACAAGCCAGAAGATATAAATACGATGGAGTGTTCATATGTTACATCGCCCTATTCGCCCCGTGCCCGAACGAGGTAAACAATTTCGCCATCATAGCTGGCCGACCCAAGCTGGTGCGTCGCAGGCATGGCGGCCATCATCCAATCCGGAGCAGGCGAATCCCAAGTCACGCCGGGGAAATCATGGGGATAGGCGGAACCATTTGGATTTGGCGAGTGAGCATAGACGGCATTGTCCATCGTATTGCCGCAGAGGGTTGCCCAATACTGGATCGGCTCCGGTCGGGCTTTTCCCCGCAACTCCATGTAGAGCAACAGGCGCACGGTTGCTGCCGCAATTTCCGGGATATTCTCGGGCCGACAGTTACCCCGCCCGTACAGATCCAGGTGAGTGTGCCAGTAGTCGAACCAGCCAGTGAAGTCGAGGCGGTCGATATTGCAGCGGCCACGGGATTCCGCTCGTGCCCAGTAGGCTTGCATTCTCTTGCTATATCGAGGGTCCAAAGCCGGTCCCCGCCTAATCGTAAACATGGGTCCAGCGGTGTTGCGTGAAGTCGTAATTCTCCATTTCAAATGGCATGAAGGTACTGCCATACGAGAACATGGGCTTACCTGCCTCACATATATAGCCATTGATACCGATTACTTCCTTTACCTCGTCCCTGCCGATGCCGACCGTAGCCAGCGATTCCGGGCAAGATCCGTGCTGTGCTATGTATGCTTCGACCTTGGCGACAATACGCTGCCCCTCTTTTCTCGCCGCGGCATTCATGTACGCATGGGTCCCGAGGACGACCATTACGCCCAGTATCCAGATTCCCATGCGGATAAGAGTCAGCGGCCTGATCGCAGGCTTACGTATGGCGCTCCAACTGGAATGGATCAGCCACGGAACCAACGGCAGGGCCCCAAAAAAGAGGAGAAAGCCCATGTACCGGTTAGAAAGCAGAAATGTCACGAGACCGCAAGTGATGAGGCTAGGAACAAGTGGGCGGATCATTGACTTGGGGTGAGAACAAAAGAGTGACGTGGCTTCAGTCTTTTCATGGATTGGCATACAGATAGTTGCAGCCCTGGTCGGCAGGATCGCGCGCCATGATGCGGTCGTACAGGCCGGCGCGTTCGGCAACAGTGCGTTCGACATCTTCCTGCAGCAACAAGCGCGCGGCAACCTGGCGCACAGCGGCGGCACGGGTGGCGGCGATAAAGGCGTCGCGATTGGCGTAGCGCGCCTGCAGGCTTGGGCGCGGATCGTTGGCAGCCTTGCGCTCTGCCTCAGTGCGGGCGAACGGGACGAAGCTGCCCTCGTAGCGCGAAGTGGCCCAGGCGAAGCCGGTCTCCGGCGCGCGCAGGTTCCAGCCGGTGTGGGTGCCGAGCGGCGCTTGCAGCTCCACCAGGCGCACACCGCCACGGTCGTTACCGTCACCGTCCGGTGCCGGGACGCGGGTCTCAAACGCCATCTTCTGCGCGGCGGGCACCATATCGGCAATGCCTTGCGAGAGGAAGCGCGCGCCATGGTCAAGCCGCGGCTCGCGCAGGTTCTGCTCCGGCGGCGTCAGTCCCGGCACGGCCGGGAAGGCCTTGCGGTATGCCTCCACTGAAACCAGGGTGCCGTCCTCCAGGCGCGGATAGGCGCTGGCCGGCGGCGGCGTGCCCTTGCTGGTCCAGCCGTCCAGCGCCAGCATCAGGGCCCGCAGCGGCAGGTAGTAGTTGGTGGTCGACGTGCAGGCGGTGAAGGGGCTGCGGGTCTGCGAACGGCCCACGTAATGCTGGGCACCCATCAAGCCGTACACGCGCACATTGGCGGCCGGGGCAACGTCGCCCACGCCATCTGGCGCAGTGGTCACCAGCGAGGCGCCGCGGTTCCAGAATTCCGCCGAGGTGTTGGCAATCAAGAGCTTCGGCGCGCGGCCATACTTGTCCTTCGCGTGGTCCAGCGTGGAAGCGATGCGGCCGGTCACAGGGTCGCGCGTCGGCGTGCTGGTGAACGGGAAGGAATCGCTCGGGTAGTCATGTTCCTCCAGCATCGACGGATGGCGCGTGACCTGCACGAAGCGGCTATTGAAGCCGCTCGATCCACCAGCGCCCGGCACTTCCAGCAAGGCGCCGTCGAATACCATCCGGCCTTGCTCGTCGAGATTCAGACCGTCATGCAGCATGCGGCCGATCAGGCGTGCCGACTGGCTGTAGCCGAACATGAGCACCGTCTTGGGCAGCGAGGCGCCTTCGATCGGGTTATCGCGGAAATACGCCAGCAAATCGCGGATGCCGGCCAGCCCGGCAGCGGTTACGCGCGGGTCTTTCACCTCATAGCGTACCTCGTAGATCGTCCCCGTCTGGAAGCCGCCTTGCAGCTTGATGCGGCCCGGGCCGCCGGGCTGCTCCGGCGCCAAGAATTCCCAGCGGTTGCGCTCGATGGGACGGCGGATATCGCCCTGGCGGGTACGCTCCGTCAGCACCGCCTCCGGATCGTTAGCGGTGGCGGGTTCATAGCCGATGCCGCGCAGGCCGGCGTAACTGGCCACGTCGGCCGGCGCGTCGACGATGAACTCATTGGCCGACATGCCGCGCAGGCCTTTCGCCACGGGCGCCTTGAAGACCAGCGGCCGCACGCCGGCAGGCGAAGGCGCGACGTCCCAGGTCCAGGCCGAGAACAGCATGCTGAAACCATGCCGCATCATGAAGCCGTCGCCGGCATCGTCCGCCGTGGTGGGATCGTTGTTCTTCGGCGCCTTGCCATTGAGCTGGCCCAGCACCACGATATTGCCGCGGTTGTTGACGTCGTATACCAGCGTGCCGGTCTTGCCGCTCACGGGCCGCAGCAGCACGAACTCGCTGGAAAAGCGCACCATGCCGCGCTTGTCGCGCGGGGCGCGCTTCAGGTCGACGATAGGCAGGTTGGCGGCGGCCTTGGGGTTGAGCGAGAAGTAAGCGATGCCGCGCAGCTTTTCGTATTCGCCGGCCTCCCCGAACTTGACGCCCGGCGCAAACGGCACACGTTCCGTGATCTCGATACGTTCGACGGCAGCCCGCGCAGGCAGGGCTGCGACGGCAACGACGGCGGCGGCCGCCGCCCGGCGCAATGTTTTCATGGAGTCGTATGAAATAAAACGGGACCGCGCGGGTCCCGTTGGTTTATTCCGCTGCTGCGGTTTTCTTGGCGGCTGCCTTTTTCGCTGCCGGCTTCTTGGCTGCAGCTTTTTTGGCGGGAGCCTTTTTCGCGGCGGCCTTCTTGGCTGCCGGCTTGGCGGCTGGTGCCGCTTCGGCCGCCCCCTCATCGCTGTCCGCCTTGGCTGCCGTCTTCTTGGCCGCGCCAGGCTTGGCCTTGCGCTCCTCGAACTCGAAGCTGATCTTGCCATCCTTGCCGCGTACCAGGAAGGCCTTGAACGGCCGGCGGGTCCGCTGCGAGATGAAGCCCGGCAGCAGATCGGTCTTGCCTTCATTGAGCAGCTTGGCCATCTGTTCCGGCAGGATCTCCTGTTGCAGGATGATGCGGCCGGAGCGGAAGTCGCAAGTCTTTGGCTTGGCTACCTGGTTTTCGCAAACATAGGCCAAGCCCATCTCGTACACCCCGGCGGCGCACTTCGGGCACGGGCCGAGCGGGGTCTGGCCGGTGAAGTCGACGCCTTCGCCGTCCTCGCCTTCCTCATCGTTCTGGCCGAAGTCGAACTCCAGCTTGAAGTTCTTGATCTCTTCGTCGCGCACAATGCGCAGGATCGCCGCGAACGGGCGGCCCATCTTGGAGCGGAAACCTTGCAGCGGGCCGATGGTGCGGTCGCGCAGCAGTTGCTCCACTTCCTCGATTTCGAACTGGCGCCCACCCGGCACCTTGGTCATCGAGAACTCGCACTTGGTGCAGGCGAAACGGCGATAGTTTTCCTTGACCACGCCGCCGCAGTTCGGGCACGGCGCGGACAGGGTCGCGTAGTCGCCCGGGATGGTGTCGTTGTCGTATTCCTTGGCGCGCTTGACGATGATCTGGGTCATCTGCGCGATTTCGCGCATGAACTCTTCACGCGAGATGCGGCCCTTTTCCATCTGCGACAGCTTGTATTCCCACTCGCCGGTCAGCTCCGGCGCGGTCAGTTCGCTCACGCCCAGGCCGCGCAGCAGCGTCATGAGCTGGAAGGCTTTCGCCGTCGGCATCATTTCGCGGCCTTCGCGCAGCAGGTATTTCTCGCCCAGCAGGCCTTCGATAATGGCCGCACGGGTAGCCGGCGTGCCCAGGCCCTTGCCGGCCATGGCGTCGCGCAGCTCGTCGGAGTCGACCAGCTTACCCGCGCCTTCCATTGCCGACAGCAGCGTCGCTTCGGTATAGCGTGCAGGCGGCTTGGTCACCAGGCCATTCGGCGTGACCTTTTCGGTCTGCACCTTCTCGCCCTTGGCCACCGGCACCAGGTTGCCGCCGCTGCCTTCCTTGTCGTCGTCGCTCGCGGCGTCCTTGCCGTAGATGGCCAGCCAGCCCGGGTTGGTCATCACCTTGCCTTCGGTCTTGAACTGGTGACCGGAAACTTCGGTAAAGCGCGTGGTGACCAGGAATTCCGCAGCCGGGAAGAACACGGCCATGAAGCGGCGCGTCACCAGGTCGTACAGTTTCTGTTCCGGTTCGCTCAGGTTTTTCGGCACGATGCCGGTCGGGATAATGGCGAAGTGGTCGCTGATCTTGGTGTTGTCGAAGATGCGCTTGTTCGGTTTGACCCAGCCCTTGTCCAGGATCTGCTTGGCGAACTGGTTGTAGTTATTGCTTTCTTTCAGCACTTCCAGCGTGTCCTTGACGGTCGGCAGGTAGTCTTCCGGCAGGTGGCGCGAATCGGTACGAGGATAAGTCAGCACCTTGTGCTTTTCGTACAGCGCCTGCGCCAGGCCCAGGGTGTTCTTGGCCGAGAAGCCGAAACGCGAGTTGGCTTCGCGCTGCAGCGACGTCAGGTCGAACAGGCCGGGCGACATCGAGGTGGTCGGTTTCGACTCCTCGCTGACGTTGCCCTGCTTGCCCTTGCAGGCCAGCGCGATCGAGTCGGCAGCGGCCTTGCTCCACAGGCGCTCGGCGCGCTTCTCCGGATCGTGTTCGTCTTTCTTGAAGCTGGTGTCGAGCCAGCGGCCTTCATACACGCCGGCGGCGCACACGAATTCGGCGCGCACTTCCCAGTAGTCGCGCGAGACGAAACTCTTGATCTTTTCTTCGCGCTCGACCACGATCGACAGGGTCGGCGTCTGCACGCGGCCCACGGTGGTCAGGTAGAAGCCGCCCTCTTTCGAGTTGAAAGCGGTCATGGCGCGGGTGCCGTTGATGCCGATCAGCCAGTCCGCTTCCGAGCGGCAGCGCGCGGCGTCGGCCAGCGGCAGCATCTCGTCGTCGCTGCGCAGGTGGGTGAAGCCGTCGCGGATGGCGTTCGGCGTCATCGACTGCAGCCACAGGCGCTTGACCGGCTGCTTGGCTTTTGCATTCTGCGCAATCAGGCGGAAGATCAGTTCACCTTCGCGGCCCGCGTCGCATGCGTTGATCAGGGTGGTGACGTCCTTGCGCTTGATCAGCTTGTTCAGCACCTTGAGGCGCGATTCAGTCTTGGCGATCGGGTTCAGCGCGAAGTACGGCGGGATCATCGGCAAATGGGTGAAGGTCCATTTGCCGCGCTTGACGTCGTGCTCTTCCGGCACGGCGATTTCCAGCAGGTGACCCACTGCCGAGGACAGCACGTAGTCGTCGGATTCGAAATACTCATCGTGCTTGCTGAAGCCGCCAAGCGCTTTCGCGATGTCGTTCGCGACAGAAGGTTTCTCGGCGATGATGAGGGCTTTGCTCATATTTATAGTTCTCGTCGGTGAATGCGGCAGCGCGCATCATACAACATTAGAAAGTAAACGATGCCAAGTGATGCTTGTGATGCATCACTACGCTGCGAATATTATTACGGAAACGGCCAGCGCAGGGCAACGCTGGCAAGAGTGTGCTTAATGCAACAGGCGAGGCGCCTGTTCTTCTTCTGCGCCGAACAGGTCGTCGAACATCAGGGCGTCCGGTTCCTTGCCCTGGCTCCACAGCAGCATCAGCACGATGATCTTCAGCTTGCCCAGCGACACCGGCGCCTCGTCCAGCGCCAGGGCGCGTTCGATGACGATTTCACGTTGCAGCGGGGACAGCAGGCCGGCGCTCTCCAGGAACTGGATAAAGCCGACGGCAGGGGTGCCCAATACGTCCAGCTCCTGGCGCACGTAAAAGCGCGTGCCAGTCGATGCGGCCGTCAGCGATTGCTCGACGCCAGCCATGGCGGCAAGATCGTTCAGCCAGACCAGCGCCTCGGAAATTTCCACGTCGTCGAAGCCGACTGCGGAGAGTTTCTTTGCCAATGCTGCGGGTTCAGGGCAGGCATCAGGGCGGTAATAGGTCTCGTACAGGTAAACCAGGATGTCAAACATGGCGCTACTTTAGCAGCATCTGCGAGCCGGGCACAAGCGTTGCGGCGGTTCACGCGCCTTTCAGCCGCTGGAAAGCGCCGCCGGGCAGCCTTTCCACCACACCGGCCAGTTCCAGGGCAAGCAAACTTGCCTGCATATCACCTGGCGCAAGTTGCAACCTTGCAGCAAGTTCATCGGCCCCGACCGGATCGTGGCCGAGAGCCGCCAGCAGCCAGCTCCCCGCCTCGTCGCTCTGGGCGGCCGCGGCGCCCGGCAGCGGCAGGCCAAGGTCTTCCAGCAAGTGCTCCGGCGTGGCGACCAGGCGGCCGCCGGCGCGGATCAGGGCATGGCAGCCGGCCGACTGCGGCGCATGCACCGAGCCCGGCAGCACATAAATATCGCGCCCCGCGTCCACGGCCGCGTTGGCGGTGATCAGCGAGCCCGATTTGGCCGCCGCTTCCACCACCAGCGTGGCGCGCGCCATGCCGGCGATGATGCGGTTGCGGATCGGGAAATGCTCGGGACGGGCGGGCGCGGCAAGGGGGAACTCGCTGAGCAGGCAACCCTCCTCGGCGATGCGGCGCGCCAGGGCGGCATTGCGGCGCGGGTAGATGCGGTCGATGCCGGTGCCGATCACGGCCACGGTGCGGCCCGGCCCGGCCAGCCCGCCTTCATGGGCGGCCGCATCGATGCCCAGCGCCAGGCCGGACACCACCAGCATGCCGGCCTCGCTCAGCGCGTGCGCAAACTGGCGCGCGTTGGCTTTGCCTTGCGTGGTGGCGTTGCGAGCGCCCACTACCGCCACGCCTTCGCGGCGCAGCAGGCCGGGGTCGCCTTTGGCGTAAAGCAGCAAGGGCGGGTCGGCAATATGCTGCAGCGTTGGCGGGTAGTCGGGGTCGCCCAGCATGACCAGGTGGTTGCCGTCCTGCGCCGCCCATGCAAGTGTGGCTTCGGCCAGGGCGTGTATCCGCGCCGGCAGGGGGCCCGCAAGAAGACGCGCCGCGTCGAGCGACATGCCGGACGCCGCATCATCGCCGGCGCCGTGCTCGTGCGCAGGCGCTACCGCAAAGCGCAAATTGGCCGCGGAAAAAACTGCCTGGGGAGAATGGTAATGCTGGAGCAGCCGGGAAGCTGCGTGGCGGCCGACGCCTGGCGTATTTGCCAGGCGCAGCCACATCGCCAGGCGCTCGAAGTCCTGGCGGGCGGGATGGGGGGTGTCCGTGGCGTGCACGGCCATGGAGATTACTCCGCTGTCTTGGCGACATCCCCCACAACGATCGGTTCGGTCACCTGCATGATCAAGCCGTACGACACATGCTTGAACACGCGGAAGATAAACAAACTGCCCACTTCTTCATCCGGCAGCTTGACCATTTTGCCAGCAGTACCATAGCGGCCGGTGCTGCTGCCAGGCTCGGTAACCGTGTCACCTCGATGGTACAGCTGCAGCACAGCTCCGACATCGAGTCCGTCAATCTTTCCGCGATTAATGCTCACAACCTGGTTCTGGCCGGCGTGGGTGACGCCGTTGTAGACCGCCAGCACATTTGCGTGGACGTCCACTTCCGGCGGATGCGGTACATAGTTTTGCATCGGCATCGGCGGCATTGCCATCAGCATATCGCCCTTGCCCATTTCTTCCTTGGCGGCAGCGACCACAAAGGTATGCACGCCGCCGACTTCTTTCGACTCGGTTTCCAGCTTCAGCGTGCCCAGGTAGAACGCCTCCTGCGCCACGACTTTCTGGGTCAGCGGGTCTTTCAGCGGTTTACCCGGACGGAAGACCTGGAACGAGGTGCCGCCTTTCAGATCGCCGCGGACATAGGCCTTATCGCCCTTGCCGATGAAGACATGGCCGCCACGGGTAGCGAGAATGCGCGGTGCGTTCGCCATTTCATCGTCTTCGATGATCAGCGGCTGGGTCAGGAACGGCTCGATCACGCCGGACGGGATCGACCTGACGGCTTCCTTGCCCAGGCCTTCGGTGCGCAGTTGCGGGCCGAGGCG
This sequence comes from Pseudoduganella violaceinigra DSM 15887, assembly GCF_000425385.1. Classification (GTDB taxonomy): domain Bacteria; phylum Pseudomonadota; class Gammaproteobacteria; order Burkholderiales; family Burkholderiaceae_D; genus Rugamonas; species Rugamonas violaceinigra. The sequence continues at coordinate 193,893 of NZ_AUDI01000016.1, forward strand.
CATATCGCCGGTGCTGCCATCGCCGCCGACCTTGTTACCCAGGCGCAGACGGCCGGCTTCACGGTCGAACCACACGATCTGGCCTGGATAAATCCAGTGCGGATTGGCAATTTCTTCCTTGTTCATACCCCAGACCTGCGGCCAGCACCAAGGCTTGTCGAGGAAGGTACCGGAGATATCCCACAGGGTATCTCCCTTGACTACGGTATGGCTGTCGGGCGCGTTCGGCTTGAATTCGCAAACGATAGGTTTTGCGTGGGCCGAAACGGCCGTCACACCGCAAAACATGGCCGCGGCCAACAGGCGGCTGCTGCTTGTGCTAAAATTTTTCATTGATATATCCATTAGGTGCGGCAATGACGGAAGGCCACAAAGGCTTGCCTCACTGAAATCAAATTCTGCCCATATTACCCTGATCAAGCAAGGAATTCGTGTCACAGAAGCAATCGTGCACACATAATATGCGCAGTTTACCGCACTTTCATTATAGTTTAACCAAGATTCCCGCCGTGAAACTGAATATTCTCCGCTACCCAGACCCCCGCCTGCACAAAGTTGCCAAACCTGTGGCCGTGTTCGACGAGCGCCTGGCCAAATTGGTGGAAGACATGGCGGAAACCATGTACGACGCCCCCGGCATCGGCTTGGCCGCCACCCAGGTGGACGTGCATGAGCAGGTGGTCGTCATCGACATTACCGAAGACAAAACCGGCCTGACCGCCTTCATCAACCCGGAAATCCTGTGGTCGAGCGAAGAAAAACAGGTGTACGACGAAGGCTGCCTGTCCGTGCCCGGCGTCTACGACGGCGTCGAACGCCCGTCCGCCGTGAAAGTGCGTGCTTACAATGTCAAGGGCGAAGCCTTCGAACTGGACGCCGACGGCCTGCTGGCAGTGTGCATTCAGCATGAAATGGACCACCTGAAAGGCAAGGTGTTCGTGGAATACCTGTCCCCCTTGAAACGCAACCGCATCAAGACCAAACTGCAAAAAGAAGAACGCGGCATCCAGCGCGACGAAGCGCTGCGCGCCTCGGGCCGCCGTTATTGATACCAGCGGGGGAAGCATGAAAGTGATCTTCGCGGGCACGCCCGAATTTGCGGCCGTCGCCCTTCAGGCTTTGCACGAAGCGGGTTTCGAGATTCCCCTGGTACTGACCCAGCCGGACCGCCCGGCCGGCCGCGGCATGCAGCTGCAGCCGTCGGCGGTCAAGCAATACGCCGCCAAGCACGGCATCGAAGTGCTGCAGCCGCTCTCCCTGCGTATGGACGCCAAGGACCCGCAACGCGCCGCGGAAGCCAACGCCGCCCATGAGCGTCTGCTGGCCACCGACTACGACGTGATGGTGGTCGCGGCCTACGGCCTGATCCTGCCGCGCGCCACCCTCGACATCAAACCCTGCCTGAACATCCACGGCTCCCTGCTGCCGCGTTGGCGCGGCGCCGCCCCGATCCATCGCGCGATCGAGTCGGGCGATGCGGAAACCGGCGTCACCATCATGCAGATGGAGGAAGGCCTGGATACCGGGCCGATGCTGCTGATCGAACGCACCCCGATCACGCCGCAGGACACCACCGCCACCCTGCACGACAAGCTGGCCGCCATGGGCGCCCAAATGATGGTCAAGGTGCTGCACAAGATGGAAAAAGGCGTGGTGGAAGCGGTACCGCAGCCGGAACACGGCGTTACCTACGCCAACAAGATTCTGAAGGAAGAAGCGGCGCTGGACTTTACCCAGCCCGCGCGCGAAATCGGCCGCAAGATCCGCGCTTTCAACCCCTTCCCCGGCGCGCATGGCGATGTGAACGGCACCACCATCAAACTGTGGGGCGCCGAAGTGCTCGAGAGCGGCAGCAAGGCCGCTCCCGGCCAGGTGATCGCGGCCGACGCCCAGCACGGCATCGTAATCGCCTGCGGCGAAGGCACCTTGCGCCTGACGCAGCTGCAAAAGCCGGGTGGCAAGCGCCTGCCGGCCGAGGAATTCATCAAAGGCTTCCCGCTCGACGGGCAGCGATTCCAGTAAATGGACCAACTCGCGGCGCTGCGCGCGCTCCGCCGCGTCGTTGAACTGGGCAGTTTTACCGCTGCCGCCGACGCCCTCGGCATCTCCCACACCATCGTCTCGCGCCAGGTGCGCCAGCTCGAAGAGCACCTCGGCGCCCAGCTGCTGAACCGCACCACGCGGCGCTTCGCCCTGACTGATGCGGGCCGCGACTACTACGAGTCGACCCGCGCGGTGCTTGACCTGCTGGACGACGCCGACCGCAACGCCGGCCGCCACCAGGCAGAACCCACCGGCATCCTGCGTATCAACGCGCCGATGGCCTTCGGCACCATCGAAGTGGCCCAGTGGCTGCCAGGTTTCATGGCGAAGTATCCCGGGCTGCAAGTGGACCTGGTATGCAATGACCGCCTGGTCGACCTGATCGAGGACGGCTTCGACGTCGCCCTGCGGCTGGCGCGCGAATTGCAGGACTCCACCCTGGTCGCGCGCCGCCTGGCCAGCAGCAAGGTCAAGCTGGTCGCCAGCCCGGCTTACCTGCGCGCGCACGGCGCGCCCGCGATCCCGGCCGACCTGGCGGCGCACAACTGCCTGGTCTACACGGCGGCCGCCCGCGCCAATGAATGGCTGCTGACGGGTGCGGATGGGACGGAGCATGCCGTCGCCGTGCGCGGCACGCTGCAAGCCAACACCAACATCGCCCTGCGCGCGGCGGCGGTGGCCGGCGTCGGCATTGCCAATGCCGCCGCCTTCATCGTACGCGAGGACCTGGCGCGCGGCGCGCTGGTCGAGCTGCTGCCCGGCTATACGCCCAAGTCGCGCGAGCTGTACGCCCTTTACCCGCAAAGCCGCCATTTATCGCCCAAGGTACGCGCGTTCGTCGACTATGCCGCGGGCGTCTATCGCACTGCCCCCGCCATTTGACGGCGGCAGCGCGGTCGAACAGGCAGTCCTTACATCAGCATCTTCTGCACCGCGCGGAACTGCTGCGTAAGGCCGCCCCAGCCCCAGGCTGCCGGGCGCGCATCGTCGATATGGATGTAGCTCACCTCATGCAGCTCACCCAGCAGCGCCTGCATATCCTTCCACACCGCCGCGATATAGGCCGCCTTTTCGTTGGCGGTATTGGTCTCGTCGGTGACCTTGATATCGAAGAAGAAACTCGCTTTACCCAGCTCCGCCAGCGATTCGCCGCCCACGAACCATTGCTCGCGCGGCGTGTAGTGCACGGCGATGGCGGTCAAGGCCGGCGCCTTGTGCAGGATTTCGGCGGTGTGCTTCATCAGGATACTGGTGACTTTTTTGGCTGGCACTTGTTCCGGGGTGCCGCTGACGGTGATATTCAGGATAGGCATTTGGAGCTCCTTCAAAGTGGTTGGTAGATGAAGCCATCTTAGACAGGCGGGCGGCGAGTTGCTAGCCTTATGGCAACACAGGATTTGTGCGCTTTCTGCACAAATCCCGGCGAACGGGATAAAATTAACTACATAACAACAATTCCATGCTCCATGCGCGACCTTGTTCCGCTGACCGGGCATGCCGTCCCAGGCGCGCAGCAAGCGCGCCCAACTACGCTGCAACTGCAAGTAATGTCCACCGTGGGGTCAGGAAGAAAAGTGGACATTTTGTATAAGCAAATGCCGACCTTATCGCCTTGGCGGCCAGCCATGGCCGAGGGCAATTGCTGCTTTGCCGTATAATTTCAGGTCCCCTATTGCCCACCTTTCGATACCCAGATGACTAACTCGAACCGTCCAGCCTCCAAGACCGAAGCCCAGCTACGCGAGCTGCTCGCGACGCGCATCATGTTCCTGGACGGTGCAATGGGTACCATCATCCAGCAGTACAAACTGGACGAAAAGGCCTACCGCGGCGAGCGCTTCGCCAATTTCGCGGCGCCGGAAGGCAGTGGCCACCGCGAGCTGTTCGTCAAAGGCAATAACGAGCTGCTGACGCTGACCCAGCCCCACATCATCCAGGAAATCCACGAGCGCTACCTCGCAGCCGGCGCCGACATGATCGAGACCAACACCTTCGGCGCCACCACCATCGCCCAAGACGACTACTTCATGGGCCATCTGGCGTATGAAATGAACGTCGCGGCAGCCAAGCTGGCAAAAGCGGCCACCGCCAAGTATTCGACGGCCGACAAGCCGCGCTTCGTCTGCGGCGCCCTCGGCCCGACCCCGAAGACGGCATCCATCTCGCCGGATGTGAACGACCCGGCCGCCCGCAATGTCACCTTCGACCAATTGGTCACCGCCTACTACGAGCAGGTGCGCGGTCTGGTGGACGGCGGCGCCGACGTGCTGCTGGTTGAAACCATCTTCGATACCCTGAACTGCAAGGCGGCGCTGTTCGCCATCGACCAGTACTTCGACGAGCGCCCAGCCATCGAACGCCTGCCGCTGATGATCTCCGGCACCGTGACCGACGCTTCCGGCCGAATCCTGTCCGGCCAGACCGTGCCGGCCTTCTGGAACTCGGTGCGCCACGCCAAGCCGCTGACCATTGGCCTGAACTGCGCCCTGGGCGCGACCCTGATGCGCCCTTATGCCGAGGAGCTGTCGCAGATCGCCGACACCTTCGTCTGTATCTACCCGAACGCCGGCCTGCCCAACCCGATGAGCGACACCGGCTTCGACGAGCTGCCGGACGACACTTCGCGCCTGCTGCGCGAATTCGCCGACGCCGGCTTCATCAACGTTGCAGGCGGCTGCTGCGGCACCACGCCCGACCACATCGCCGCCGTCGCCAAGCTGCTGTCGACCGCCAAGCCGCGCGCCTTGCCGCATGTGCCGGTGGCGCAGCGCCTGTCCGGCCTGGAGCCGTTCACCATCGACGACGATTCGCTGTTCGTTAACGTGGGCGAGCGCACCAATGTGACCGGCTCCAAGGCCTTCGCGCGCATGATCCTGAACGAGCAGTACGACGAGGCGCTGTCGGTGGCCCGCCAGCAGGTGGAGAACGGCGCGCAGGTCATCGACATCAATATGGACGAGGCGATGCTGGATTCCCAGGCCGCCATGACCCGCTTCCTGAACCTGATCGCTTCCGAGCCCGATATTTCACGCGTGCCGATCATGATCGACTCGTCCAAGTGGTCGGTCATCGAAGCGGGCTTGAAGTGCGTGCAGGGCAAGTCCGTGGTGAACTCGATCTCGATGAAGGAAGGCGAAGAGGAATTCATCCGCCAGGCCAAACTGTGCCGCCGCTACGGCGCCGCCGTCATCGTCATGGCCTTCGATGAAAAAGGCCAGGCCGACACCTTTGCCCGCAAGATCGAGATCTGCGAACGCGCATACAAGGTGCTGACCGAAAAAGTCGGCTTCCCGCCGGAAGACATCATCTTCGACCCGAATATCTTCGCGGTGGCAACCGGCATCGAGGAGCACAATAACTACGCGGTGGACTTCATCGAAGCGACCCGCTGGATCAAGAATAACCTGCCGCATGCGAAGATTTCCGGCGGCGTATCGAACGTTTCGTTCTCCTTCCGCGGCAACGATCCCGCGCGCGAGGCGATCCACACAGTCTTCCTGTACCACGCCATCAAAGCCGGCATGACTATGGGTATCGTGAATGCCGGTATGGTCGGCGTGTACGACGACCTGCCGGAAGAATTGCGCGAGCGCGTGGAGGACGTGGTGCTGAACCGCCGCGAAGACGCGACCGAGCGCATGATCGAGTTCGCGGCGACCCTGAAGGGCGGCGCCAAGCAGGAAACGGCCAACCTCGAATGGCGCAATGCGCCGGTCGAAAAGCGCCTGGCGCACGCGCTGGTGCACGGCATCACCCAGTTCATCACCGACGATACGGAAGAAATGCGCCAACAGGTATTCAACAGCGGCGGCCGCCCGATCAATGTGATCGAAGGCCCGCTGATGGACGGCATGAATATCGTCGGCGACCTGTTCGGCCAGGGCAAGATGTTCCTGCCGCAGGTGGTGAAGTCGGCGCGCGTAATGAAGCAGGCCGTGGCCCACCTGATTCCCTACATCGAGGAAGAGAAAAAGGCGGAAGAAGCGCGCACCGGCATCGTGGCCAAGCCGAAGGGCAAGATCGTCATCGCCACCGTCAAGGGCGACGTGCACGACATCGGCAAGAACATCGTCTCCGTGGTCCTGCAGTGTAATAACTTCGAAGTGGTGAACATGGGCGTGATGGTGCCCGCTTCCGAGATCCTGGCGCGCGCCAAGCTGGAAAACGCCGACATCATCGGCCTGTCCGGCCTGATCACCCCGTCGCTCGAGGAAATGGCGCACGTGGCGAAGGAAATGCAGCGCGACGAGCACTTCCGCATGATGAAGATCCCGCTGCTGATCGGCGGCGCGACCACCAGCCGCGCCCACACCGCCGTGAAAATCGCCCAAAACTACGAAGGCCCGGTGGTATATGTGCCGGATGCATCGCGTTCGGTGTCGGTGGCGCAATCCCTGCTGACCGACGAGCAGCGCGGCAAGTTCGTAGAGGAACTGGACCACGACTACGCCCGCATCCGCGAGCAGCACGCCAACAAGAAGGCCCTGCCGACCGTGTCGCTGCAAGCCGCGCGCGCCAACAAGGCCAAGCTGGCGTTCGCCCCGGTGCGTCCGAAGTTCGTCGGCCGCCGCATGTTCAAGAATGTGGACCTGGCGGCGATCGCCGAGTACATCGACTGGGGCCCGTTCTTCCAGACCTGGGACCTGGCCGGTCCCTTCCCCGCCATCCTGACCGATGAGGTGGTGGGCGAAGCGGCTTCCAAGGTGTTCGAAGAAGGCAAGGCGCTGCTGAAGAAGATCATCGAAGGCCGCTGGCTTACCGCCAACGGCGTGATCGCGCTGCTGCCGGCGAACACCGTCAACGACGACGATATCGAGATCTATTCCGACGAGACCCGCTCGGAAGTGGCCTTCACCTACTACGGCCTGCGCCAGCAGGGCCTGAAGCCGGTGATCGACGGCGTGCAGCGTCCGAACCAATGCCTGTCCGATTTCATCGCGCCGAAGGATTCGGGCCAGCAGGATTACATCGGCATGTTCGCCGTCACCGCCGGCCTGGGCATCGAGAAATACGAAAAGCGTTTCGAGGATGCGCACGACGACTACTCGTCGATCATGCTGAAAGCGCTGGCCGACCGCCTGGCGGAAGCCTTTGCGGAATACCTGCACGAGCGCGTGCGTAAAGACCTGTGGGGCTACGCGGCCGAAGAGAGGCTGTCGAACGAGCAGCTGATCAAGGAAGAGTATCGCGGCATTCGTCCGGCGCCAGGCTATCCGGCCTGCCCGGAGCACACCGTGAAAGCGGACGTGTTCCGCGTGCTGAACGCGAACGAGATCGGGATGGAACTGACGGAGTCGTTTGCGATGTTCCCGGGTGCGGCCGTTTCGGGCTTCTACTTCGCGCACCCTGAATCGAAGTACTTCACCGTTGGCAAGATCAACGAAGACCAGGTGGCCGATATGGCGGCCCGCCGCGGTGTCGAGAAGGACCAGCTGGAACGCTGGCTGGCGCCGAACCTCTAAAGCCGGTACCCCGGTGTCTGACCCGCGGGGCCAGACACCGGCCTGCGGCTGCCGCTTTACCGATTCTGGGCGCGGAAGCGCCAGATCGCCAGCGTCCCGAACAACGCCGCAAACGCCAGCTGCACGCCGGCGGTCTGCAAGGCCACATCCATCCCCAGCCCGCGCCACGTCATCGCATCCAGGCCGTCGACCGCCCAGCGCGTCGGCACGACAAGGGTCAACTGCTGCATCCAGGCCGGGAATACAAAGGTCGGCACCCAGGCCCCGCCCAGCATCACCAGGATCAAGGTGGCAAACACCGCCAGGCCGCGCGCCGCTTCCGGTGTCTTGCCGAAGGCCGCGATCAGCAGGCCGAACGCCGCCGTCATCAAGGCAAAGCCTCCCACGACCAGCGCAAACCCGGCCACATTGGTGATTTCCACCTTAAAAATCAGCATGGCGCAGGCGAAAATCGCCACCATCAGGCCCGCGGCAATCATGGCGCCCGACAGCGCGCGCGAGACCAGCACCTGCGACATCGTGATCGGCGCCGCCAGCAGGCGGTTCCAGATCCCCATGCGGCGCGCCAGCAGGATGCCGATACCCAGGTCGATCCCCATGAACAGGATGAACTGCACACCCATGCCCGCAAACGCGTGCGCATAGGCGTTGTACTTCGGACCGGAGCTGAGCGCCTCATCTTTGGTGGTGAACGGCACGCTCAAACCGCCGCCGCCCGACACGCCCTCGCCACCGCTCTTCTCCGGCTTGGCTGCCGCGCGCTCCTGGAACTTCTTCAGGCTGCCCAGCAGGTCCCTCAGTGCCGCCTTGTCTGCGCTGGCGGGCACCTCGTCCAGTCTTTTCAGGCTCTCTTCGGTATATTTGCTGCCCGAGCCGCCGCCCATCACTTCGCCCGTCACGCCCTGCATCACATGCTGCGTCAGCAGGCCCTTCACCATCGCCAGCACGGTCGATTGCGAAGGATCGTAATACACTGGCAATTCCGGCTTGCTGCCCGGCTGGAACAGGGACTGGCCAGCCGCATCGCCAAAACCGGCCGGGATCACCACGGCCACCATCAGCTTGCCCGCGCGGACCTTGTCCTGGGCTTCCTGCAGACTCAATTCCTGCACCGTCAGCGCCGCATCGGCCTTCAGCGATGCGCCAATCTTGCGGCCGATCACGCTGCTGTCCTGCTGCACCAGGCCGATTTCAATCTTGCTGCTGTTGCTGCCCGCGGCGCCGCCGAACAAGGAGCCGAAGAAGGCAGCCAGCACAATCGGCATCAGCAGGTTGAGCATCAGCGCGCGCTTGTCGTTCAGGTAAAGGATCAGATCCTTGCGGATCATGGCAATCATTGCTGTCATTGGAATTCCTTAGTCGCGCAGGGTGCGGCCGGTCAGGGAGAGGAAGATGTCTTCCAGCTTGGTGCGGGCGGTGGCGAAATGCGCCAGCCGGTGGCCCTGCTCGTCCAGCCAGCGCAGCACCGGCGCCGCATGGGCACTGTCGTGCAGGCTGATGTCGAACTGGGCGCCAGCGCGGCGCACGCCGGCCACGCCGGGCAAGCCCGCCAATGCGCTCAGCAGCGTTTCGGCCGGCGCCGCGGCGGCATCGGCCAGCTCGACCTGCAGGGCCGCTTGCGCCGGCAGGCGGCGGTACAGCTCCGCAGGCGGCGCGTCCGCCAGCACCTTGCCGTGGTCGATGATCACGATATGGTCGGCCAGGCGCTCCACCTCCTCCATGTAATGGCTGGTGTAGATCAGCGAGCGGCCCTGCGCCTTCAAGGCCTCCAGAGTGTCGAAGATGGCATTGCGGCTTTGCGGATCGACGCCCACGGTCGGTTCGTCGAGGATCAGCAGCTGCGGGTCGTGCAGTAGCGCGGCGCCGATATTCAGGCGGCGCTTCATGCCGCCCGAGAACGTGGAAGGCTTCTCCTTCGCCCGGTCCGACAAGCCGACCAGCGCCAGCACCTCTTGCGCACGCTGGTTCAGCGCCGCCCCCTTCATGCCGTACAGCGCGCCGAACAGCTTGAGGTTCTCGATCGCGGGCAGCTCCTCGTATAGCGCCAGATCCTGCGGCACCAGCCCCAGTTTCTGCTTGGCCGGGCTGGCGCCCTGCCCGACCGGCTGGCCGTCCAGCGTAACGGTGCCGCTGTCCGCCTGGATCAATCCGCAGATCATGCCGACGGTGGTCGACTTGCCCGCACCGTTCGGTCCCAGCAGCCCGACAGTCTGGCCGCGCTGCACCTGGAACGACACGCCGTCGACGGCGCGCCGCGCCCCGTAAGTCTTGCTCAATCCACTGACACTAAGCACTGTTTCTCCTCCAAAAAAAACGGCGCCGCTGCTGCGGCGCCGCTATCTGTGCGCGTACCTCTAAAGGGCGTAGCGCACGACGTTGTCACTCCATTCGAATGCCGACATTTCCAGCTCCACCAGTTCCTCGGTCGAAATCGCGAGGTCGGCCAGCGCCGGCAGGATGCGCGTATCCATGTCTTCCAGGCGCTCGATGCATTCGGCCAGCTTGAGCAGGTCGCCGAAGAAGCCGCCACGGAACATCAGCGCTTCGCAGACTTCGTCGCCCATTGGAATCTGGGTGAGGATTTCCTGCATCGGGATGCCGAACAGCGTATCCATCAGCGACATGATGCCGACGGTGAAAGCGATATCGGCCACATGGCGGTGCGCCGGCCGCAGCTTGGTGGCCAGCAGTTCCAGCAGGCGGCCGCGCGTGGTGGCCAGCATCAGCAAAGGCGTCATCGAGTGGCCGCGCTTGCCCGGCTCGGCGTACAGCATGATCTGCAGCCAGCGCTGCAATTGGCGGCGCCCCAGGATATGCACGGCCTGGCTCAGGGAATCGATGCGCTGGCGGGCGCCGACCGCCGGCGTGTTCACCAGACGCAGCAGGTTCAGCGCCAGCGACACGTCCTTCTTGATGGCGCGCTCGATGTCGGCGTTGTCCGCATCGGAGGTCACCAGGGTCATCAGCTCCATCACCGCCAACTGCGACGGCGACAGCTTCTTGCCGCTCATGATGACCGGCTTGGCGAAGTAATAGCCCTGGAAGTAATCGCAGCCCAGGTCCAGGCAGTTCTTGAATTCGTCGCGGTTCTCGACCTTGCAGGCCACCAGCTTCTTGCCGTCCTGCTTGAAGCGCGGCGCCAGGCGTACCAGGCCATCCAGCGGCATGGCGCGCATCGACAGCTTGACGTATTCCACCATCGGCAGCAGCGCCGGCAGTTGCGGCGAATCGGGGTTGATGTCGTCGAGCGCGAAGCGGAAACCGTGGCTGACCAGCTCCGACATGCGCGATAGTACTTCCGGCGCCAGGGCCGTTGCCCCGCTCACCTCCAGCACCAGTTTTTCGCGCGGCAGGAAGCCGAAGATATCGCTCAGGATGGCGTCCGCATCGACATTGACGAAGCCGATGGCGTCGCCAATCGTGCGCTCCATGCCCAGTTGCGCCGCATGGGCGATCACTGCCGCGGTGGCCGACAGCGGGGAAGTATTGATATTTGCGGGCCCGACGGGAGCGTTGCGAAAAAGCAACTCATAGCCGAACAGGGCCTGGTTCCGGTCCAAGATCGGCTGCCGGCCCAGATAGAATTCGCGAACTTTCAGGCTCTGGGAGGCCGCATCGTTGCTGGAAAGGTCGATCATAGGGAGATTCCTGACGTGTACTAACATTTTGGCATCAAAATATGCCGGTGTCTGTCTAAATTTGCTCGAAGTCCCGTTTCTGCGGCAGGCCATCCACAAAGCATTTCATCTCGCCCGCCGAGAAGGGAGTCCATTGTTCATTGGTAGTTAGCGGCTGGGTGACGATCACGGCAACCCGGTCGTTCGGCGTGGTGACCTGGGAAAAGTCGACGCTCACATCCTCATCCGACAACTTGGCCTTATCAAAAGGATACTGGCGCACGATGTAGTGCAGATTGGTCGAGCAGTGCGCAAACATGGCGCGGCCGTCGGACAGCATCATATTGAAGGTACCGTGGGCCGCAATGCTGCGCACCGTCTTCTCCACCTGGGCGCGCAGCATCGGCAGCGGCGGGCAGGTGTCGCCGAAGCGCTCGCTCAGTTCCTGCAGGATCAGGCAGAAGGCCTGCTCGCTGTCGGTGGTACCGACGGGACGGAAGGGCCCGTGCAGCACCGGCGCGAACTCCTTCAGGTCGCCATTATGGGCGAACACCCAGTAGCGGCCCCACAATTCGCGCACGAAGGGATGGCAGTTTTCCAGCATGACCTCGCCCTGCGTGGCCTTGCGGATGTGTGCGATCACATTCTTCGACTTGATCGGGTAGTTCTTGATCAGCTCCGCGATCGGCGAATGGATGGCGGCCTGGTGGTCGACAAAATGCCGCACGCCGGCGCCTTCGAAAAAGGCGATGCCCCAGCCGTCATGGTGGGTATCGGTCTGGCCGCCACGCAGGGCAAAGCCGGTAAAACTGAACACAATGTCGGTCGGGACATTGCAGTTCATCGCTAATAATTGGCACATCCCTCAACTTTAACAGGTTGGGGAGCCGAGGCAACAATACGTGCTAAGGCATGTCATTCTGCGCCAGGAAGCCGGGGGTGATACATTCCGGGAAATATGAGTATTTGCCGGACGCCAAAGAATCCATCAGCGACAACAAGATTGCGGACCGCCACTGGTTGATGGTGTTCCAGGAGGTTTGGTCCAGCACGGAAAAGTAAGCCGCGGACAGGCGCTCCGGATCATTCTCGGGAGCACTGATCTTGACGTCGCCGATCCGCTTTGCCAATTCAGGCAGTGGGCCATCGCACCTGGCCAGATAATTATGGAAAAGGATCTCGTACTGCATCCCCATCTCGCCTTGCTCCTGCACGGTCTTGAGGATTCCATGCCTTTTTTGGAATTCCACCAGGTCGTCAGACAGGCGCGATGCCAGGGTCCAGATAAAGCGATCCTCATACACGATGGAACGCGGCAGCGCATCAGCGGCGAAGGCAGGCATGCTTAACAACGCAGCTAAACAGATCGAGAATAAGAAGCGCAAGGGAGTTTCCTGGTAAGGTCATTGAAGGAATTCCAGCGATGATACTGGAGTACTTCAGCCGCAGGCACTGACCATAACGTAATAACCGTCTGGGTCACGCAGTGCAAACTCCAATGTGCCGGCATTGGGATTCACGCCGGGCTCCGCCTCCAGCTTCATTGCCCGAGCGCGCGCCCTGGCCAGGCAAGCGTCGAAATCGTCCACGCGGAAGAACAGCAGCAAGCCGTTGCCGGGTTGCGCCGGGCCAGGACTTTCCAGCGTGGGATGGTCATGCGAGCCCCATTGGTGAAGGCAAAGCAGGACCGTTCCATCCTCATCGACGATTTGTCCGAAGAAATCGTGGGCGGGGCCAGTCCTCGATTGTCCAAACAAGGACTGGTACCAGTCGAAGCTTCGAGCGACATCGGCGACGCCGATGATGGTCCAGGTCCGTTTCATACGCCCTCCCGTGATCCGCCTATCGCTTGTATTCCGTCCGCCCAAGCGGGATCGGGACCGGATGTTGCGCAACCCAGGCGACTGCAAGCTGGGCCATGCGAGCGCTGTCCTTGACCAGCTCCGACGCCGGCTCCGCGAGCGCAAGGTGCTTCACAAAGGCTTCCGCCATGGCCTTGTAATCCGCATCCCAATTGACCCCGCCATTTCCCTCCAGTTCATTGGCGATGCGTCCTGAAATACGAATCACCTCGCCTTGCACCGTCGCCGCAGGGCCGCTGGATGGCACCAGGAACGCCCACAGCATATCGTGCTGTTCCTGCCAGCTTCCGCCCTGCACGGCAATTGGTGCAGTCCCGTCATGGATAAGGCGTGGCGCAACCGGTGCGGCGCCAAACAGCTCGTATAGGCGGTTCAGGCCAGCGCTGGCGGCGTCACGCAAGTCCGGATTGAATGCGCTCCGGTGAAACTCAAAAGTCTTGCCGAGTTCCGCCACGACTTGCTTCATCGCGGGGGATGTCGAAGCGCCTGCCGCCAGAAGAAGCTCGGCCAGCGGCGCCATATCCTCAAGGTCAACGTTGCGGCAGCGGCGTAAGGCCAATTCCAGCGGAGTCAATCCGTCGCGATTGAGCGCATTGACGTCCGCCCCTCGCTCGACCAGGAGACGCGCATTCGGGACGTTGTATGAATCGGCTGCGGCGTGCAGCGGCGTACCGATCGATGCGTTGCTGTTCAGGTCAGCGCCCAATTCAAGCAGCCCCGCAATACTCCCGAGGCGACTCCGGGCACGCGAGTGAAGCGGGGTGTTACCCCGCACGTCCGACGCCGACAAATCGGCGCCTTCAGCGACCAGCCAGCGCTCCAGTTCTGGAGAGCAGTCATCGAAGGCCAGCGCAGTCTCTTTCGCACTGCCGCCACGTGCGTTGATATCGCACGTCTCAAAAACCGTTTGCAACTGCGCCAGGTCGCCCGCCTTCAGCAGGTCCTCGAAGTTTTTTGGTAAGAGTTTTTTCTTCGCCTTTGCCATCACTGCTCAACTGTGAATTTATGAATCATGGGGAAAGCGCTGCTCCCAGAGAGCCTTGAGTCTCGGCTCATGGTCGACGCGCCTGATTGCCGCTGTCATCTTCGGCGCTTCGGCATAGAAACGCTCGCGCCACGGCCCGAAACGGGAAACGACGGCCACGTAGATATCGAGAACGCTCAACGTATCGCCCAGCAGATATGTGGATGGCGTCAGCTGCGCATCCATATTACGCCAACAGAATGCGATACGTTCATGGACTGCATTCACCACGTCATCCCTTGCGCTTTGGGACGCGCCAATCCGGCTCACATCCGGCTTGATCCAATGTAGTGAATAGATGGCCGACGAGACGAAAAACATCCAGCGCAGGAATTGTCCGCGTAAGGGATCGCTCAAGGCCGGCGACAAGCCGGCGTCCGGATGGGAATCGGCAAGGTGGATCAGGATGGCTGCGCTTTCCGTCAAGGTCTCACCGCCCGGGAGCAGCAGCGTTGGAACCTGCCGCAATGGATTCCGTTCGCCGACAAGGTCGCGGGCAGCGTCGGATGACCAGGTCTCTCCCTCAATCAGCTTGAATGGGATATCCAGTAGCGTCAGTACTGCCTCCACGGCGACGGAACCGGAAGCGGCCGCTCCGTACAAGCGCAGCATGTCATTGGTAGTGGTTGATGTCACTCGACCTCCTGCGCCGCAAGTCCTTAAGATCTAACTTGTCAGCGAACGTGCTTTTCGCCAGTAATCCCATTGCGGGTCGGCTTGAAAGGAGACTTCAATCGGCAATTTCGGCAGAGACGCTAGCACCTCATTAAGCCGCGTTTCAAAGGCCGGGTAATTCCCCGTGTAATAGCACCATTCGCGCAACCCGTTTCCCGTCAGGGTATGGACGTGAACGGCAACACCCTCGTTGCGGATCGCTTCCAGCGCGTCTTCGAACAGGTAGACGCAGCTCATGGTGGCTTCGTCCGGAAGCCCTGCGGCGGCAAATCTCCATTCCATGACGACCGCAGTTTCATACAAGCCGCGCTTGTCTTCCGGTTTCGCATCCCTTGATTGAAGAAGCACTGGGCCGCCTTCACTCTCCCATTGGAGCATTGACCAATCGGACTTCTCATCAGCAAAGCCATGTGCCGCAACAGCCGGTCCTTTTGGTGAGCGCCAAACGGTAATAACCCAGAACACTGCCGCTGCCGTTGCCGAATACAGTGTCGCGACGAGAGAAGCTCCGAGCGAATTGCGCAGGACAGCAAAGAACTGTCCCGGATAAGTGTCAACTACAGTAAGCAGAACACTAAAAACAAATCCAACCAGCCCCCCGAACAGAATATAAGCCGCGAAGCTATGGATCCGCTTTTTTTTCATCATAAGGTATGCTGGCACGCCCATCAGTACGGTGGCGGCATATGCGACGAAAATCAGGATAAACGGACCGACAACGGCAGCGTCGCCGTATCCCTTGGCCAGTCCATAAAAATAGAGCAGACCGGCCGGCACGGCTGGCGCCACCAGAAACCCTATGATTGCACGCTCTAGTTGCGTGATGCGAAAGTGCTGGGAAGCCATTTTAACGTTTGCAGCCGAGCTTTTCGCCAAGGCTGTCAATGTCCAGTGAGTATTGCTGGTACAACTTGTCCAGCATCTCCTTCTCTTGCCGCTGATTTGGCGGCGGCGCCAGGAGAGCTTTACAGAGGCGGGCCGGTACCGGCTTGGCCTGGCTTATACAAGCCCGCACGTCGGGAGACAGATCGTTCTTCCATCGCACGAAGCCTTCCTCGCTCGAGAACGCCTTCCCCATCGGGAGCGACGCGTATTGTTCGTCCTGGATCAGGCAAAGGGATACCGTCATGGGATACCACAAGCCGCCCCCATGGGCGTGCGCGCCCTGCGCCAGGGTAATCGCCAATCCTGCCACGAACATCCGGCCAACAACCATTTATTATCCCTTCAGGCTATGGATGCAGGTCACCGCGCGGCAGGGCACTTCTTGCGTGGCGCCCAATCCCAGACAATGTCTTGTCTCACCAGCTTGACCTTCCACTTGCGCGCCTGGTCCGTGAAGCACGCTGCGGTTGCAACCAGCTCGCCATTGGGCATCCATACCGGATCTCGCAAGGTAGCGCCCGATTGCCCTTGTTCATCTGATCGAGTACTGTCGTAGCCGTACCAGGACAAATCGCCTTTGACTGAATAGACCTTCCATTCATTGCCATCCATCCCGTTCGAGTACTCGCTGATCAGGTAAGCACGCCGGTCTTCGGAGAACAGGACGCTGCGCCCGGCATCGGTCACCGCCCCCGTCCGTTCATTGATCAACTTGCCGGTGAACGACATCCCGTCTTCCACATTCAGCAAGATGAACCCTTCCTTACGGTCACAAAAGAAGTAATGAACCCCTTCCAATGGCTCATTATGTGGCGGCTTGTCGCTGAATGTCTGCACGCCGGCGCTGGTACGAACCTGCAGTTGGTGCGTGCTCGTTCGCGTCACGACACCTGCAGCATGGGCACGAATGCGTGCTTGCTCGCTGTCAGACCCCGAGCATGTCAGTTCCAGAGGAGCCGCGTGCAGGCTTGTGCCCGCGAGCAGAGAAATGGCTGCGGCAACCGCAATTCTTGAACACATTTAATGGCATTAACGTTTTAGCAAAACGCCACTATGCCATATCCGGGAAAAAACGGGCAGCACTGACATGGCTGCCCGACAGTGGAGCAAGGGAGCGCTCCACGGAAGAATGCTTCAAGCTTAGTGCAGCAGCACCGGCTGACTCATCAGTGCTTCGTAATTGCCCAGGAAATCGTCGATTTCCTCCATCGTGGGCTCGCTGGCAATCAATTCATTAACGTCGCGGCGGAAGTTCTGCGCCAGGACCCCGGCAATGAAGATTTCGCGTTTGCCGCCCTTGTCGACGATCTCATAACCGCCGAAGCGCAAGGCTTCCAGGCTACGGTCCGCGCCAAATTCGACAACACTGTATTGCTCGCTGTTGTAAATCAGGTTCATATCGCTTCCTTCACAGTTCCGTTGCCAAACCGAGATGGGGCTGTGTCAGCCGAATTCAAGCGGTCAGTACCGGCTCCAGGCGCAGCAAGGCGTCGTAAGGTGCCGCTTCAAGCATGGCGCGCAGGCGATCCACGTGGGTGGCATCAGCCAGGCTGATAAAGAGCTGCGCCGGGGGACGGCGCAAGAGGCGATTCAAGGTTACACGTAATACCAGATTGCCGGCGCAGCATAGGCAGCCAGGGGCGATACGATGCACCTGCCAGGCGGCTGAGTCACTTTCATCATATACTAAACTGGAGTTGCCGTCGGCCATACCTTCAATGATGATGGCGGTTGGCCGGCCAGGCGACAAAACGGCCGCTATCGCGTTTTCACGCGCTGCGGCCGTCGGTCCCGTTACCAGGATAGTGGAAATCAAGCCTGGTTCTTCTTCGACAGCTTGCCTGGCTCCACGCCCAGTTGCTTCAGCTTGCGGTACAAATGGGTGCGTTCCAGCCCGGTCTTTTCGGCCACGCGGGTCATACTGCCGCCTTCGCGGCCCAGGTGGTGTTCGAAGTACATGCGCTCGAACGCGTCGCGCGCTTCACGCAGCGGCAGGTCGAACGACAGGTTGAAGATCGGGTTGTCGCCGTTGACGGCGCGCGCCATGCCCAGGTTGTGGGTCACCGGCTGCTGCACCATTTGCGTCTGGCCGAAACTGCCGCTTTCCTCGACCGGCGCCTGCATGACCGGACGCGAGGCCAGGACCGGGGCCCTGACCGCTTCCTGCGCGCGGCTCAGGCCGGCTTGCACCGCCTTCAGCAGCTTTTGCATCGCAATCGGCTTTTCCAGGAAATTCATGGCGCCGATGCGGGTCGCTTCCACTGCGGTATCAATCGTCGCGTGTCCCGACATCATGATCACCGGCATGGTCAGCAAGCCGTCGCGCTGCCATTCCTTGAGCAGCGTGACGCCGTCCGTATCGGGCATCCAGATGTCGAGCAAGACCAGATCGGGCGCCCCTCCGGCGCGCGCCATGCGCGCCTGTTGGGCGTTTTCAGCCAGCGTCACCGCGTGGCCTTCGTCGCCCAGGATTTCCGAGAGTAACTCCCGGATGCCCATTTCATCATCAACTACGAGAATGTTTGCCATGTATCCCTTGCCCCTTCCCTCATTTTTATCGCTCTCTACGCAGGCATTCTATACCTGTCGGCACGACAATGATTTTATTAGTCCAACAATATTATGCCAACTACACCGACGCCAACTTTAACAGCAAAATCAGCACCGACGCTCCACTACTATCGTCACGGTTCTGGATATCGATCCGGCCCCCATGTTCTTCGATAATCTTTTTCACCATCGCCAGGCCCAGGCCGGTGCCCTTGGCCTTCGATGTCACATACGGTTCGAACGCATTGGCCAGGATTTTCGGTGCGAAACCGGGGCCATTGTCCGAGATTGAGAGGCGCACTGCAATACGTGTTCCGCCATCCGCGCTCTGGTAGATGATGCCCTCCGTGACCACGTCGATGCGCGGCTCGGCATCGGCCGGCGGATGCTCCTGCAGCGCGTCCTGCGCATTTTGCAGCAAGTTGTGGATTACCTGGCGCAATTGTGTGTCATCGCCCAGGATCATGGGCAGCGCGGGCGCCAGGCTGGCGTGCACAATGTCGTTGCCCTCGCCGCTCACGTACAGGTGCAGGATGTCTTCGATCAGCGAGTTCAGGTCAAGCGGCTGCAGTACGGCCGGCGGAGTGCGCGCGTAATCGCGGAAGTCGTCGACCATGCGTTTCATGGCCGAGACCTGGTTGACGATGGTGGTGGAGGCTCTGTTCAGCAATTCCACATCGGCACCCGCCAGCTTGGATTCAAGCTTCATCTGCAGGCGTTCGGCCGACAGCTGGATCGGCGTCAGCGGATTCTTGATTTCATGGGCCAGGCGGCGCGCCACTTCGCCCCAGGCGATCGAGCGCTGGGCCGAAATCACGTCGGTGATATCGTCGAACACGACGATATAGCCGGTGCCGGTTTCCAGCGGCAGGCGCGAGCCGCGCGTCAGCAGGATCTGTTCGCTGTCTTCCGGGCTGTCGGGCTTGCGCGGGATCTCGATCTGGCGCTGCCAGTGCAGGCGCGCCACGTTGCGTCCGGCCGCCGTCTGCGCGCTCTGGGTCGAGAAGGCGCTGATGATGGCGGAAGCGAATTCCTGCATGCCCTCCACCTCCGCCAGCGGCTGGCCGATCAGGGTCACGCCCGCGTGCTGCAGGATGCGTTCGACCGAATCGTTGCAGGTGACCAGGCGGAAGTCGGAATCGAGCACCATCACCCCGGCGGACATGTTTGCCAGCACCGATTCCAGGTGGGCCTTGGCGTTCTGCAGCGCGATCCGGTTGCGCTCCACGGCGCCGCGCGCGTCGGACAGCTGGCGCGTCATGGTGTTGAAGGATTGGGTCAGCGTACCCAGCTCATCCGAGCTGGCCACAATGGGGCGCGGCGACAGGTCGCCTTCGGCCACGGCGCGGGTGCCCTCGGCCAGCAGCAAGAGCGGCTGCGCCAGGTCGTTGGCGATCAGGAAGGCAGCCGCGATGGCGCCGAACACCGCCAGCAGCAGCGTCAGGGTCAGCGTTTCGATATACATCTTGCGCAGGCCGACGCGGGCCACGAAGCGCTCCTTGTATTCGGAGAAGGCGGTGCGCAGCATTTCGCCGTTGCTGGCCAGCTTCTGCGGCACCGCCTGGATGATCTGCAGATAGCGTGGAGCCAGGTGGGCGCCGGACGGCTGCACCGGGTCGGGAATGGCCATCAGCACGCGCAGGCGCAGCACGCTGTTGGCGTCGAGCGGCGCCGGCTGCGGGGCACCGATATGGTCGTCGCGCAGTTCGCCGCCGCCCTCGTAGGCGGCGTAGGATGGATCGTCCTTGGCCTTGGCCAGCATGACCGCGGAAGGCAGGTCGGCCGACAGGTTGATGCGGCGCTCGCCCATGGCGGACACGATCAGGCCGCCGTCCGCGTCGACGATGATGGCGCTCTGGGTGCCGGGGTGGCGGCGCACGAAGCGCGCCAGCGTGGCCGGGGCGGCGTAGAACGGGTCTTCCGCCAGCTGGCGCACGGTGCCGCGCGCCTGCGCTTCGAGCTCGGCCAGCGATTCATCCAGCGCCGAGCGGCCCAGGTCAAGGCCGGCGTCCAGCGCTTCCTCGACACGCACATTGAACCAGGAATCGATGGAGTGCGACACGAACTGCACCGACACCAGGAAGATCACCAGGCCGGGGAGCACGCCGATGGCGGCAAACAGCACCACCAGCCGCGTCATCAGGCGCGAGCCGAATTTGCCGCTCTTGTAGCGCGAATACAGGCGGAACAGGGAGACGCCGACCAGCAGCACCAGGGCCACGGCGACGGACGCATTCAGGCCGAGCAGCCAGCCGTAATAGCGGTCGAACAGGCCGGAGTTGTCGGAGGCCGATGCGAGCAGGAACAGCAATATGCTGCAGGCCGCGCCCGCGACGACAAACAAATACCTGAGGGCTGATCTCACTTACTCAGCCCTGTACTGGAAGGTTTTCTGTTTGGACGAGAGCCGCCACTCGCTGTTGTTGAAGGCATTGACCTGGATCGGCTTGGGCAGGAAATCTTTGTCCATGCCCATCTTCAGGGAGACGTTGTACGTTTCGCCCACCTTCAAGGCGCCGCGCGGCGCGACGACCCAGCGGGTAGGACGGCGAATGAAAAACAGCGCCTCTTCCAGCGTCTGGAAGGGCTGGGCCACGGAGCCGATGATCTTGACATGGTACTGGCGCGTCAGCACGTCGTACCACAATTTATGGGTGCGCCTGGCGGTGACGGCTTTTTCGTCGAACCAGTACCAGCGCGGGCGGGTAAAGCTGATTTCAGTGGTGAAGTGCAGGGAAACGCCCGATTGCACGGCGTCTTCCAGGCCGTGGCTCAATTCGAAGGCGTAGTCGGCACGCAGGCGATATCCCTCTTCCGCCGCCTCGATATAGGCGCGCGTGATCTCCACCGTCTCATCGGAGGCGTGGGCGGCGTGCGGCAACGCGCAGGCAAGCGTCAACAGCAACTGCCAGCAAAGGAGTCGAAAAAATCTTTGGATCACTTGCCTGGTGCTCGTTAAAAAGTCACGCATCTTTCCGGAACAATGCGTAGAACAAACCATCGTGATCCTGCTCGGCGCCGCCCAGGGGCAGCATCTGGCCGGGCGCATCGAGGCGGGTGGCGCGATTGCGCACCGCGAAAGCGGCCGCCTGCGCCTCGGACTCCTGCGGCCACAACGAACATGTCACGAACAGCAATTTACCATTGGGGGCGAGCATTTTCCAAAGGTTGTCGAGAATTTGCGACGAAAGTGTTGCAAGTTGACGGGTATCGCTCTTGCGGCGCAGCCAGCGGATATCCGGATGGCGGCGCACAATGCCGGAGGCGGTGCAAGGCACGTCGGCCAGAATGCGGTCGAACGGCTGACCGTCCCACCAGCCGTCCGCCTGGGCCTCGGCCGCCTGCAGCGTTGCCTGCAATTGCAGGCGCTCGAGGTTCTCCTGGACGCGCAGCAGGCGCTTCGGATCGGCATCCAATGCTGTCAAATTGACATCGGTCAGCTCGAGGATATGGCAAGTCTTGCCGCCGGGCGCGGCGCAAGCGTCCAGCACGCGCATGCCCGGCTGGACGTCCAGCAGCGGGGCAGCCAGCTGGGCGCCGGCATCCTGCACCGAGACCTCGCCTTCGGCGAAGCCAGGGATCTGCTGCACCGGCACCGGCCTGGCCAGGCGCACCGCGTATGCGCCGATGCGGACCGCTTCCATGCCAGCTTGCGCCAGGCGCGCCAGGTAGTCCGGCACATTCGTGCGGCGGCTGTTGACCCGCAGCGTCAGCGGCGGCGGCTCGTTGCCGGCCGCCAGCAGCTGCTCCCACTGTTTCGGGTAGGCGGTGATGACGGCGTCGATCCACCACTGCGGGTAGTTGTATTTGGCCTCCGGCTGCTGCATGGCTTCATCGAGCAACGCATCCTTCTCGCGCAGGAAGCGGCGCAGCAGGGCGTTGACCATGTTCTTGGCGCGTGCCGTGTCCGGGTGCGAGGCGGCGGCCGTCACGGCCTGGTCGACCACGGTAAAGGCTTCGTAGGGCGCCGGGCTGCCGTCGGCCGGGTGCATCAGCGGCAGGGCCACCGAGAGCAGGGCCTGGACCAGCGGCTCCGGCGCTTTGGGCGCCATCAGGCCGATCAGGATGTCGCTCAGGGCCAGCTGGCGCATGGCGCGGTAGCCGATGTCCTGGATCGCGCCGCGCGCCTGGGGGATGGCGTCGTTGGCGGCAAATACGGCCGCCAGCGCCTGCGGCAGGGCGGTACCGTGCTGCACTTGCACGGCAGCGGTGGCGGCGCCCAGGATGGCGAAAGCGAGAGAATCCTGCTTCAATTCGGACTGGAAATTGGTCTGTACGCGCGGTTTCAGGTCGCGGTGGTGGCTTTCGCGCATGGCTGGCTTGGCAGCAGCGCGCGGCGCCGGCGCCGGCGTATCCATGCCACGGGCGGCAGGCTTGCGGGCTGCCCATGGCGAGCCCGAGCCGGAACCGGAACCAGCACCCGCGCCGCCCGGCGCGCTGCCAACGCCGCGCTGGCCGCCATCCGCACGCGAATCGTTGCGGAATTCCGCGCCTTCGCGCTTGCCGAAGCCGCGCTGATCGCGGTCGCCGCGCCCTTCGCTGCGGCCCGCGCCGCGGTTGTCGCGCTCGGGACGCGGGCCGAAGCTGCGCTGGCCGCCTTCGCTGGCCGGGCGCGGTGCACTCGTGCGCGGGGCCGCTTCGCCACCGGATTGCCGAGCCGGGCGCGGACCGCCCGGGCGCGCCGCGCCATCCCCCTGCGCGCGCGGCGCCTTGGCCGCCGGCGCAGCCGGTTTCGCCTTGGGTTTGAGGGATAAGGTTGGGCGCTCTTTCTTAGTCATTGCAATCCTGTCATCGCGCCCGCCGGCCGGCGGAACGGCCCGTCAGGCCGTCTTCATCGCGGTAAATCTGTGAAAACCAAGATTGTACCCGGGATAGGCGGCCGAACCGCCTGTTTCCCCCGATTTACCCGTTCTTGCAAACAAGTATAATGTTCCTCTTTCAGACGTTTAGATAGAGGCAGGCCGAAACGGCCGCCCAGCCAACCACATGCTCGCCCAACAAAAGCAAGAGATCATTTCCCTGTTCCAGTCCGCCCTTGCGCCTATCCTGGAAGGTTCCGACGTTAAAGCCAACGTGGTGCTGGAGCGTCCGCGCGATGCCTCGCACGGCGACGTCGCCTGCAATATCGCCATGCAGCTGGCCAAGCAGCTGAAAATGAATCCGCGCGAGCTGGCGCAAAAGATCGTTGCCGCGCTGCTGGAAGCGCCTGCCGGCAAATCGCTGGTAGCTTCCGCCGAAATCGCCGGCCCGGGCTTCATCAATCTGCGCGTGAGCGACGCCGCCAAGCAGTCCGTGGTCAAGACCGTGCTGCAGCAGGGCGCCGCCTTCGGCCAGAGCGACTCGCTGGCGGGCAAGAACGTCATCATCGAATTCGTTTCGGCCAACCCGACCGGCCCGCTGCACGTGGGCCACGGCCGCCAGGCGGCCCTGGGCGACGCCCTGTCCGCCCTGTTCGAGGCGCAAGGCGCCAAGGTCGTTCGCGAGTTCTACTACAACGACGCCGGCGTGCAGATCCAGACCCTGGCCAACTCGGTCCAGTCCCGTGCCCGCGGCTTCAAGCCGGGCGACGCGGAGTGGCCTGAATCGGCCTACAACGGCGACTACATCGCCGACATCGCCGCCGATTTCCTGGCCAGGAAGACCGTCTCGGCCTCCGACGGCCAGCCGGTCACCGGCTCCGGCGATGTGGAAGACATCGACAATATCCGCGCCTTCGCGGTCACCTACCTGCGCAACGAGCAGGATATCGACCTGCAGGCCTTCGGCGTGAAGTTCGACAACTACTATCTGGAATCGTCGCTGTACTCCGACGGCAAGGTGGAAAAGGCCGTCGAGGCGCTGGTCGCCAACGGCCACACCTATGAAGAAGGCGGCGCGCTGTGGCTGCGCACCACCGACTACGGCGACGACAAGGACCGCGTGATGCGCAAGACCGACGGCGGCTACACCTATTTCGTGCCGGATGTCGCCTATCACATCGTCAAGTTCCAGCGCGGCTTCACCCAGGCCATCAACATCCAGGGTTCCGACCACCACGGCACGATCGCCCGCGTGCGCGCCGGCCTGCAGGCGGTCGGCATGGGCGTCCCGCAAGGCTTCCCTGACTACGTGCTGCACAAGATGGTCACCGTGATGAAGGACGGCGCCGAGGTGAAGATCTCCAAGCGCGCCGGTTCCTACGTCACCGTGCGCGACCTGATCGAATGGTCCGGCGGCGGCGATATCACCAAGGGCCGCGACGCGGTGCGCTTCTTCCTGATCTCGCGTAAAGCCGACACCGAATTCGTGTTCGACGTCGACGTGGCGCTGAAGACTTCCGACGAGAACCCGGTCTACTACGTGCAGTACGCCCACGCGCGTATCTGCCGCATGCTGGAAAACTGGGGCGGCGACGAGGCGTCCGTGGCCAACGTCGACCTGTCGCCGCTGACCGCGCCGACCGAGGCGACGTTGCTGGCCGCCCTGGCCCAGTATCCTGAAGTGCTGGCCCGCGCCCAGTCCGAACTGGGCCCGCACCAGGTGGCCTTCTATCTGCGCGATCTGGCTGCCGCCCTGCACTCCTTCTACTTCGCCGAAAAAGTGCTGGTGGAAGACGAGGCGACCAAGCTGGCCCGCTTGGCGCTGATGGTTGCCACCCGCCAGGTGCTGCGCAATGGCCTGGCACTGATCGGCGTATCCGCTCCTAACCAAATGTAAGGAACTCATGGCTTTTCGCTCCATTCGCTCTGTGCGCCAACAAGGCAACACCCTGGTTGGCATCGTCATCGGCCTGGTCATCGGCCTCGTCATCGCCGTCGTCGTGGCGCTGATGATCACCAAAGGCCAGACGCCGTTCACCGACAAGGTTCCGAAGAACGGCAAACCGACCGATGAAGCATCCGGCCAGATCGCCGATCCCAACAAGCCGATGTACGGCAACAAGGACGCCGTGAAAAAGGCCAACAGCGATTTCGAGCGCGATGCCGCCAAGCCGACAGCCGCGGACGAATTGCAGAAGGTGGTCGACAATATCCAGGCACAGGGCCGGGACAAGCCGGCACCGGCTCCCGCCGCGCCGGCGACCA
Organism: Pseudoduganella violaceinigra DSM 15887; assembly: GCF_000425385.1. Classification (GTDB taxonomy): domain Bacteria; phylum Pseudomonadota; class Gammaproteobacteria; order Burkholderiales; family Burkholderiaceae_D; genus Rugamonas; species Rugamonas violaceinigra. The sequence continues at coordinate 219,075 of NZ_AUDI01000016.1, forward strand.
CGTCGCCGGCGGCGCCGCCACCGCTCAACAGCGCCGCGCCGCCAGCGCAGGCGGCGGCTCCGGCGCCTGCATTGCCGGGCGAAGACAAGTTCGTGTACTACCTGCAGGCCGGCGCATTCCGCGAAGCCGGCGACGCGGAAAACACGCGCGCCAAGCTGGCCCTGCTGGGCTTTGAGGCGTCCGTCTCCGAACGCGCCACCGACGCGGGCGTGCTGCACCGCGTGCGCATGGGGCCTTTCACCCAGGTGGAAGCGATGAACAAGGTGCGCGCCAAGCTGTCCGAAAACGGCATCGACGTCGCCGTCGTCCGCAACCAGAAATAAGGGAGTCAGTACGATGAAACTGATCAAGCAGATGCTGGCAGTTGCCTTGTTCGGCGCGGCCTTTGCCGCCGGCGCGTCGCCGGCAGCGCCGGTTGCCGGCACCGACTACGTGAAACTGTCCGAGCCCCAGCCTGTCGATACCGGCAAGAAGGTTGAAGTCATCGAATTCTTCGCCTACTACTGCCCGCATTGCTACGCGTTCGAGCCATCCCTGTCGGCCTGGGTCAAGAAACAAGGCGACAACATCGTCTACAAGCGCGTGCATGTGGGCCGCGGTCCGGCGGTGCTGCCGCAGCAGAAGCTGTTCTTCTCGCTCGAGGCCATGGGCCTGGTCGAGCAGTACCACCAGAAGGTGTTCGAGGCCATGCACGTGCAGAACAAGCCGCTGCGCAGCGATGCAGAAGTGCTCGGCTGGGCCGCCGGCGCGGGCATCGACAAAAGCAAGTTCGCGGAAACCTACACTGGCCTGGGCGTGGGCGCCAAGGTGCGCCGCACCGAGCGCATGATGGGCGACTACCGGGTCGACTACTGGCCGATGGTGGTTATCGACGGCAAGTACATGACTTCCCCGGCCGAAGCGAGCAGGAACATCAAACCGGCGCCGAACGAAGAGCAGATGCACGCCAACGCCCTGGCTGTGATGGACTACCTGGTGTCCAAAGCCAAGTCTGAAAAGAAGTAAGGCTTTGAAGCGCGTCTTTATTACCGGCGCTTCGAGCGGCATCGGCGCGGCGCTGGCGGCGCATTACGCCGCCCAGGGCTGCACCCTTGGCCTGCTGGGACGCCGCGCGGACGCGCTGCAAGCACTGGCCGCTTCCCTGCCCAATGCCGGCCGCCACCGCTGCTATGCGGCCGACGTGACCGACCATGCGGCACTGCGCGGCGCCGCCGAAGCGTTCCTCGGCCATGCCGGCGGCTGCGATATCGTCATCGCCAGCGCCGGCATTTCGCATGGCACCATCACCGAATTGCCGGAAGACCTGCCAGTGTTCGAGTCCATTATCGCCACCAACGTCACCGCCACGGTCGCCACCTTTGCGCCCTTCATCGCCGTCATGCGCGCGCAGGGCACGCCGGCGCGCCTGGTCGGCATCGGCAGCGTGGCCGGCGTGCGCGGACTGCCGGGCGGCAGCGCCTATAGCGCGTCCAAGGCGGCGGTGCGGGTGTACTGCGAGTCGCTGCGGGTGGAGCTGCGCGGCAGCGGCATCGAGGTGGTCACCATCGCGCCCGGCTACATCGATACGCCGATGACGCAGCAGAACAAGTATCCCATGCCCTTCCTGATGCAACCGGGCGCTTTTGCGGCCGCGGCGGCGCGCTGCATCGAGCGCGGCGCCAGCTACCGCGTCGTCCCTTGGCAGGCGGGCATGATCGCGCGCCTGCTGCGCATCCTGCCGGACTGGCTGTACGACCGGGCTTTCGCCAAGGCGCCGCACAAGGCGCGCAAGGGCGCCGCATGAACGCAACACCGCTCGCAGCAGCGGCGATCCACCGACTGGTCGCCGCCAGCGCTTCCCATGTCGCCATCGAGGTGGTGGACGAAACCGGCTCCACCAATGCCGACCTGCTGGCGCGCCTGCCGCTGGCCGGGCCGGTGCTGCGCGTGGCCGAACGCCAGACTGCGGGGCGTGGACGCGCCGGCCGCAGCTGGCTGTCCGCGCCGGGCGCTTCCCTGACGTTCTCCGTCGCCTGGCAATTCCACGCACCGCTGCAGCGCATGGTGGGTCTGCCGCTGGCGGTCGGCGTCGCCCTGGCGGAAACCGTGAACGGGCTGGGCGTACCGGTCCAGCTGAAATGGCCGAACGATCTGCTGAAGGATGGCGCCAAGCTGGCCGGCATCCTGGTCGAAACCCAGGCGGCGCCCGATGGCAGCATCTGGGCCGTTATCGGCTGCGGCATGAACCTGTTGATGCCCGACGAGATGGAAGCGGCCATCGGTCGCCCCGTCTCCTCCGCCCCATGGCTGGCGCAGATGGACCGCAACGCCCTGCTGGCCCAGCTGCTGAGCCGCCTGTGCGCCGTGCTCGATGCATTCGACGCCGCCGGCTTTGCCGCCTTCAGCGAGCGCTGGAATGCGCTGCAGGCCTGGCGCGGGCAGCCGGTGCGCCTGCTCGACCAGGGTGCCATCCAGCAGGAAGGCCTGGCCGCCGGCGTGGACGAGCAGGGCCGCCTGCTGCTCGATACGCCGTCCGGCCGGGTGGCCGTGCTGTCGGGCGATGTGTCGCTGAGGCTTGCGCCATGAGCTACGCGCTGCTGATCGATGCCGGCAACACCCGCATCAAATGGGCCCTCGCCGCGCCCGGCGCCGCCCTCGGCGACTGGCATGCCCAGGGCGCCCATCTGCATGCCGACGCGGCGGACTTCCCGGCCGCGCTGGACGCCGCCGCGCGCGGTATGCCCATCGGCCGGGTCCTGGCCGCCAATGTAGCGGGGCCGGCGGTCAAGGACATGCTGGCCGGCTGGCTGGCCGCGCCGCAGCTGGGCATCGATGCGCAAGGCGTTGAATGGTTCGCCTCCGTCGCGCAGCGCGCCGGCGTACGCAATGCCTACCGCAACCCGGCGCAGCTTGGCTGCGACAGGTTCGCCGCCGCCATCGGCGCGCACGCACTGGCGCCAGGCAAAGCCATCGTGGTGGCCAATTGCGGCACCGCGACCACCATCGACGCGATCACGGCGGACGGCACCTTCCTGGGCGGCATGATCCTGCCCGGCCTGGGCCTGATGGCGACCAGCCTGGCCCGGAATACCGCCCAGCTGCCACAGATCAAACCCGGCAAGCTGCCCGAGGGCTTCGCCGACAATACCGACGACGCCATCCTGACCGGCTGCCTGGCCGCGCAGGCCGGTGCGATTGAACGCGCATTTGCGCTGCACCGGGCCGCAGAGTGTATTATTTCCGGCGGCGCCGCGCCGTATGTCGCGCCCGCGGTCCCCGTGCCGCACCGCCATGTCGACAACATCGTAATGATAGGCCTGCACGCCGCCCTGCGCTGCGCCTGACCCGTATGGAGTACCCGTGCTGAAACTGATCTTCGTCCTGCTCCTGGCCGCCAATGCCGCGCTGTTCGCCTACGGTGCAGGCTACCTTGGCCAGTTCAGCGGCAATGAACACGAACCGGCGCGCCTGCAACAGCAGCACAACGCCGACAAATTGCAACTGATCAGCGCCAGCCAGGCGGAAAGCGCGGCGGCCGCCGTAGCGCCGCCGCCCCCGCCGGCGCCGGTACCGCGCGACGAACCGGCCGCCGTCGCCTGCCTGGAAGCCGGCAACTTCCCGCAGGCCGAGGCGCGCAAATTCGAGGACCGCCTGGCAGCGCTGCAGCTGGGCGACCGCCAGCAGCGCCGCAACCTGCCCGACCAGGAAATCTCCAGCTACATCGTGCACATTCCGCCGCAGGCCAGCCGCGCCGCCGCCGAAAAGAAAGCCGACGAGCTGCGCGAGCTGGGCATCACCAACTTCTTCATCCTGAATGAAAGCTCGCCCCTGAAATGGGGCATCTCGCTGGGCGTGTTCCGCAGCGAGGCGGCGGCCCAGTCGCAACTGGCAACGCTGCACAAGCAGGGCGTGCAGACCGCCCGCGTGGCGCCGCGCTACACCGGCAGCAAGCAGATGGTCTACCAGTTCCGCGACATCAGCGAGGACACCAAGGCGCGCATCGCCAAGATCGTCGCCAAATTCCCCGAGCAGGAAACCCGCGCCTGTTCTAGCGCTCGATAACGATAGGCTTCAGCTTGAAGCTCGAAGGCAGCGCCTTGCCTGCTGCCTGCGCATCTTCGCGGCTGGCGTAAGGACCGGCGAACAGGCGGTAGAACTTGCCCGCCTGTTCCATATCCAGTTTCAAGCCGGCGTCGCTGGCCTCCAGCCGCTTGCGCAAGCCGTCGGCGCCGTCGGCACGCGCGTAGGAACCTAGCTGCAGGTAGTAGCCCTGCGCCGTGGCGGCGGGGGCGGCGCCGCCTGCCGGCATGGCCTTGGCCTCTTCCTCGCCGCCGGACGATACCAGCATCGGCGCGGCCTTCGGCATCGCCTGGGGCTGCGGGGCGGCGGCCACCGGTGCCGGTGCGGCGCCGCGGGCGGCGGCCATGCGCTCGATTTCGGCCGGCAGCAGGTGTTCCACGTCCAGCTGGCTGGTGCCGTTGGCCAGCAGGCCAAGCTTCAGCGCCGCGGTATAGGAAACGTCGATGATGCGGCTGGAATGGAATGGCCCGCGGTCGTTGATGCGCACCACCACCGAATTGCCGTTGGCGACATTGGTCACCCGCGCATACGATGGAATCGGCAGCGTCGGATGCGCCGCCGTCATCTTGTACATATCGTAGATTTCGCCCGACGAGGTGCGCTGGCCATGGAATTTCTTGCCGTACCAGGTACCGATACCGCGCTGCTTGAATTCAGTGCCGGGCGCGATCGGCGTATAGGTCTTGCCGAACACGACGTAGGGACGGTTCGAGCGCGGCAGCAAAGGATCGATACGCACCTCGGCGTCCGGCGTTTCCAGCAGGCCGGCCGGCGGCTTTTCGCCCGGGCCGTCGTCCTGGTAATAGGCGCCGCGCCCGGAATTGGCCGGCGGCAGCACTGGAGTGGCCGGCTGCGGCTTGGCCGTCACCGGCGCAGGCGCGCGGCGCGCGGTGGAATCGGTCTGCGTCGTGCCGCAAGCGGCCAGCAGCGCGGCGGCCGCGAGCGGCAGGAGTCGATATGCGTGCTTCATGTTTGTACCAGCTTTCTATGTCGCTGGATCGACATCAGGATGCCCGATGCCAGACCCAGTGTCAGCAGCGCAGTGCCACCGTAGCTTATGAACGGCAGCGGCACGCCCACTACCGGAAGAATACCGCTCACCATGCCCATATTGACGAAGGCATAGGTGAAGAAAATCATCGTGATGGCGCCCGCCAGCAGGCGCGTGAACAGGTTCGGCGCGTTCGACGCGATCATCAGCCCGCGGCCGATCAGCAGCAGGTAGAAGAACATCAGGACCAGGTTGCCAACCAGGCCGAATTCCTCCGAATACACGGCGAAGATGAAGTCGGTGGTGCGCTCCGGGATGAATTCCAGGTGCGCCTGGGTGCCCAGGGTCCAGCCCTTGCCGGTGATGCCGCCGGAGCCGATCGCAATGGTCGACTGGATGATGTGGAAGCCCTTGCCCAGCGGGTCGGAAGTCGGGTCGATCAGGGTCATAATGCGTTCGCGCTGGTAGTCGTGCATCATCGACCAGGCGATCGGCAGGCAGGCCGCCCCCATCAGGACCAGGGCCAGGATGGCTTTCCACGCCAGGCCGGCCAGGAAGATCACGCAGGCGCCAGCCGCCACCACCAGCAGCGCCGTGCCCAAGTCGGGCTGGCGCGCGATCAGGAATACCGGCACCAGCAGCAGCAAGGCGCCCAGCGCATAGGCTTGCCAGCGCATGTGGCCATGGCGCTGCTGGAAATACCAGGCCAGCATCAGCGGCACCGCGATCTTGGCGAATTCGGAAGGCTGGATCTGGATGAAGCCCAGGTTCAGCCAGCGGCGCGCGCCCAGTTTGATGGTGCCAAACAGCGCCACCGCGATCAGCAGCGACACGGTCACCGCATAAGCGGGCAGCGCGATGCGCATCATGTTCTGCGGCGAGACGTTGGCCACGGCCCACATCACGAAGAAGGACATGGCGATATTGCGCAGCTGGTCCTCGATCTTGCCGGGGATGCCGATGCTGGCCGAGTACAAGGCCACCAGGCTGGTCGCCAGCAGAAGCACGATGACCAGCATCAGCGGGCCGTCGAATACGGTTAAATAGGGGCGCATGCGCCGCCAGATGGAACGCCGTTCATTGATTGGCATGCTCTCTCCTTACTCTTTCCTGCGCGGCGGGCCGACCGGCGCTTTCTGCTCGGTGGCCGGGGCCGGCGGCGGCGCCGGCTGATCGGCCTGCTGCTGGGCGGCCGCGCGGCGCTCGGCGGCGGCTTCCACATCCGCTTCCGGCAATTCTTCCACCGGCACGTTGACCGCGTCTTCCTTCGGCACCGGCGTGGTGTCCTTGCCGTCCGGGCGCTTGCCCAGCAGCCAGTAGTCCAGCACCTTGCGCGCGATCGGCGCCGCCTCGACGCCGCCGAAACCGGCATTTTCGACGATCAGGGCCAGCGCGATCTTCGGCTTGTCGGCCGGCGCGAACGCGGTGAACCAGGCGTTGTCGCGCAGGCGTTCGTCCAGCTTGGCCGCGTTGTACTTCTCGTTGGCCTTGATCGCCACCACCTGCGCCGTGCCGGTCTTGCCGCCGACGGTGTAGCCGGCGTTCAGGAAAGCGCGGTAGCCGGTGGCGCCCGGCTGCGTCGTCACGCCCACCATGGCGTCCTTGATGAAATCGATATTGGCCTGCTTGAGCGGGATGCGATAACTTTCCTTCGCCACGGTCAGGGTGCGCTGGCGGGTGCCGCCGTCTTCGATGATCTTGACCAGGTGCGGCTTCATCACCACGCCGTTGTTGGACAGGTTGGCCACCGCGTGCGCCACCTGCAGCGGGGTGTAGGAATTGTAGCCGGAGCCGTTGGAGACGGAAATCGTGTCGCCGCCCACCCACTTGCCGGCCGCCGGGTTTTTCCTGAAGCGGGCGCGCTTCCATTCCTGCGAAGGCAGCACCCCGGTCTTTTCGTTTTCCAGGTCGATGCCGGTCTTCTCGCCGAAACCGAACGGCTTCATGAAGTCGTGGATCAGGTCGATCCCCATGTCGCGGCCCAGGATGTAGTAGTAGGTATTGCAGGACAACACGATCGACTTGCGCATGTCGACCATGCCATGGCCGCCGGCCACGTCGTCGCGGAACTTGTGGTCGCCCAGGTAGAAGAAACCCGGATCGGCAATGGCCTGGCCGGTGGTGCGCTTGCCCGTCTCCAGCGCCGCCAGCGCCATGAAGGGCTTGAAGGTGGACCCGGGCGCGTAGGTGCCGGACAGCGGGCGGTTCATGAGCGGCTTGTCGAGCGAGGTATTGAGCTCGTTCCAGCTTTGCGCGTCGATGCCATCGACGAACAGGTTGGGGTCGTAGCCCGGACGCGACACATAGGCCAGCACGTCGCCGGTGCTCGGTTCGATCGCCACCAGGGCGCCGCGGCGCTGGCCGAAAGCTTCCTCCGCCACTTTCTGCAATTCGATGTCGATCGACAGGATCAGGTTGGAGCCCGGCGTGGCAGGGGTCCGCGACAGCGTGCGGATGGCGCGTCCGCCGGCCGTCTTTTCCACCTCCTCGTAGCCGGTGGTCCCGTGCAGCTGGCGCTCGTAGCTTTTTTCCAGCCCTTCCTTGCCCATATGCTCGGTGCCGTTGTAATTGGCCTCGTACTCGGTGCCCTCCAGGGCCTTGGCTTCGGCCTGGTTGATGCGGCCGATGTAACCGATCACGTGCGACGCCACCTCGCCCAACGGGTACTGGCGGAACAGGCGCGCCTGGATATCGACGCCGGCGAAGCGGAAACGGTTGGCGGCAAAGCGCGCCACCTCCTCGTCGGTCAGGCGGCTGCGCAGCGGAATGCTGGAGAAGCTTTTCGATTCCTCCATCAGCTTCTTGAAGCGGCGCCGGTCTTTCGGCGTCACTTCCACCAGCTTGGCCAGGCCGTCGATCACGTCGTCCACCGGCAGCACCAGCTTGGACGGTGTGATTTCCAGCGTAATGGCGGAATAATTGCGCGCCAGGACCACGCCGTTGCGGTCCAGGATCAGGCCGCGGCTCGGTACGATCGGCACCACCGCGATGCGGTTGTCCTCGGCCTTGGCGATGTAGTCGCTATGCTTGACCACCTGCAGCCAGATGAAGCGCGCCAGCAGCAGCGCGAAGCAGACGAACACCAGCCCGCCCAGTACGGTCAGCCGCACCCGGAAACGGTGCAAGTCCTGCTCTGTATTCTTGAACTCGGTCATGCTCAGATGGGGCGGGTATGGTCTTTATCCACCGCGCGGCGCTGCGGCGCCAGCAGCAGCATGGTGGCCAGCGGCCAAAGCAGGGCCGTGACCGCGCTTTCGATGAAATAGAACCAGCCGGGGAATTTGCCGGCCACGATGAAGCGCACCACCATTTGCACGATCTGCGCCAGCAGCAGCAGCGGCAGCACATGCAGGATCTGGGTCGTGACGCGGAACCACAGGATACGGCGGTGCAGCATGATGGCGAAATACGACAGCAGCGTATACGCCAGGGCGTTCTCGCCCAGCAGCGACGCGTCGTGCACGTCCATCAGCAGCCCGAGGAAGAAGGCGGTGCCGATGCCGACCTTGCGCGGCTGGTGCACGCCCCAGAACACCAGGGTCAGCGCCACGAAATCCGGCGCCGCGATAAAGCGGCCCCAGGGCAGCATATTCAGCAGCACGGCGCAGAGCAGGCTGAAGCCGATGAACAGCGGGCTGACCGGCAGCAGGATGTATTGTGGACGGTTCATCGGGCGACCTCCTTCGGAGCCTGGGCAGCCGCCGCGGTGGTATCGGCGGCGGCAGCGGCGGCGCTGTCCTTGCCCTTCTTCTTGGGCTTGACGGGCGGCTCCTCTTCCGGAGGGCGCGGCGGCAAGTCCGGCAGCGACATCAGGATCAGCAGCGCCGTATTGCGCTCGGTGCCGGCCAGCGGCGCGCAGATCACGCGGCCGAAGGCGCCGGCGGCATTGCTCTCCACTTGCACTACGCGCGCCACGGCCAGGCCGGCCGGATAAACGCCGTCGATGCCGGAGGTAATCAGGATATCGCCGACCACCACATCGGCTGTCGGCGCCATGAAGCGCAGGTCCAGGTTGCCCGATTGCCCGCGCCCGACCGCCACCGAACGTAGGCCGTTGCGCAGGATCTGCACGGGAATCGCCTGCTCCTTGTCGGTCAGCAGCGTCACTTCGGACGTGAACGGGAATACCCGCGTCACCTGCCCCACCACGCCCTGGTTGTCGATCACCGGCAAGCCCGCCGACACGCCATGCTGGGTGCCGCGGTTCAGGATCACCTTGCGCGTGAAGACGTCGCGCGCGTCGTACAGGATCTCGGCCAGCTGCGACTTGCCGGGCACGCGCTGCTGCGCGTCCAGCAGCTTGCGCAGCTGGTTGTTTTCGGCCTGGTAGAGCTGCGCCTGCTGCAGGGCCTGGGAAGCGGCGATCTGCTGCTGCTGCAAGGTGCTGACCTGCTTTTCCAGCTTCGACAGGGTGGAGAAATAATCGCCCATGCCGTAGATGGCATCGCGCGGCAGCAATGCGATCTTCTGCAGGGGATAGAGGACAAAGCCGACGCCCTGCCGTACTGTCGACAGCGCGTTGACGCGCGAATCGGCCAGCAGCAGCGCGATCGAGATGCACGCGAACACCATCATCTTGAAACGGGCGGACGCGCCTTGCTTGAACAGTGGCGGTGGACTGTATTCCATGGCTTCCAATTGATAAGGGCAGCTTGCGCTGCCCTTTTACTCAACCTTACTCGTAGGAGAAGATGGACCCCAGCTGGTCCATGCGCTCCAGCGCCAGGCCGGAGCCGCGCACCACGCAGGTCAGCGGATCTTCAGCCACCAGCACCGGCAGGCCGGTTTCTTCCATCAGCAGACGGTCCAGGTCGCGCAGCAGGGCGCCGCCGCCGGTCAGCATCATGCCTTTTTCTGCGATATCCGCGCCCAGTTCCGGCGGGGTCTGTTCCAGCGCGTTCTTCACGGCGGAAACGATGTTGTTCAGCGGGTCGGTCAGCGCTTCCAGGATCTCGTTGGACGAGATGGTGAAGGAGCGCGGGATGCCTTCCGACAGATTGCGGCCCTTGACTTCCATTTCCTTGACTTCGGAGCCAGGGAAGGCCGAGCCGATGGCCTTCTTGATGGCCTCGGCGGTCTGCTCGCCGATCAGCATGCCGTAGTTGCGGCGGATGTAGTTGACGATCGCCTCGTCGAACTTGTCGCCGCCCACGCGCACGGAACCCTTGTACACCATGCCGCCCAGCGAGATGATGCCCACTTCGGTGGTGCCGCCGCCGATGTCGACCACCATGGAACCGGTGGCGTCGGAGACCGGCAGGCCGGCGCCGATGGCCGCCGCCATCGGTTCTTCAATCAGGTACACCTGGGATGCGCCGGCGCCCAGCGCCGATTCGCGGATCGCGCGGCGTTCCACCTGGGTCGAGCCGCAAGGCACGCAAATGATGATGCGCGGCGACGGGCGGAAGAATTTCGAATCGTGCACCATGCGGATGAACTGCTTCAGCATCTGCTCGGTCACGGTGAAGTCGGCGATCACGCCGTCTTTCATCGGGCGGATCGCCTCGATATTGCCAGGCACTTTGCCCAGCATCTGCTTTGCTTCTTTACCAACTGCCTGGATGGTTTTCTTGCCGTTTGGACCACCTTCCTGGCGGATCGCCACCACCGAAGGCTCGTCCAGCACAATACCGGAACCGCGTACATAAATCAGGGTGTTCGCCGTACCCAGGTCGATGGCCAGGTCAGACGAAATATAGCGACGTAAAAAACCAAACATGAGTGTCCTGTAACGCGTTACCGCGCAAAATTCGTTATCTGAAATATCCGGTGGAATGCGTCCGGGCGGGTATTCAGCACCAGCAGCGCATTAACCCGCGATTGTACCTTATAATCTACAGCTTATTTGCCTTAAATCCACTCTATTGTGCGAGCGTGCAACCGTTGAATTATGCGGCGTTCGCCGCGATTTAACTGGTAAAAGGCAACCGATCCAATAAATTACATTTCTGACAATTCCATGTCCCTGACACTAACTGACGTTACCCGCATTGCCAATCTGGCGCAGCTGGAGATGGACCAGGCCCAGACCGCCGATATGCTAGACAAGCTGAATGGCATTTTTGCGCTGGCCGAGCAGATGAAAACCGTGGATACCGAGGGTGTCGCCCCGCTGTCCCACCCGCTGGCCAATGCCATGCAGGTCGCCCTGCGCCTGCGCGAAGACGCGGCCACCGAGCCGAATCGCCGCGAGGAATACCAGCAAGTGGCGCCGAAGACCGAAGATGGCCTGTATTTGGTGCCGAAAGTGATCGAATAAAACCGGGAAACTCGCAGTGAGGGACGGGGGCTGGACCTAGGGCCGGTCCCCGCCGGTTTACCGGTTTAAAAAGGAAAACGAATGCACACTAAAACAATCAAAGAGCTCTCCGAGCTCCTGCAAAAAAAGGAAGTCAGCGCCGTCCAGCTGGCCACCCACTTCCTCGACCGCATTGAAAAAAGCGACCTGAATGCCTTCCTGCACGTGGACCGCGCCCTGACGCTGGCCCAGGCGGAAGAAGCCGACAAGCGCATCGCCAACGGCACCGCCACGCCCCTGACCGGTGTGCCGATCGCGCACAAGGACATTTTCGTGACCAAGGGCTGGCGCTCGACCGCCGGCTCGAAAATGCTGGCCAACTACACCAGCCCCTTCGACGCCACCGTGGTGCGGAAGATGCTGGACGCCGGCATGGTCAACCTGGGCAAGCTGAATTGCGACGAATTCGCCATGGGTTCCTCGAATGAGAACTCGGCCTTCGGCGCCGTGAAAAACCCGTGGGACAAGTCGGCCGTACCGGGCGGCTCCTCCGGCGGCTCGGCCGCCGCCGTCGCCGCGCGCCTGGCGCCGGGCGTGACCGGCACCGATACCGGCGGCTCGATCCGCCAGCCGGCATCGTTCTGCGGCATCACCGGCATCAAGCCGACCTACGGCCGCGCCTCGCGCTTCGGCATGATCGCCTTCGCCTCCTCGCTGGACCAGGCAGGCCCGATGGCGCAGACCGCGGAAGACTGCGCCCTGCTGCTGTCGGCCATCACCGGCTTCGACGAACGCGATTCGACCAGCCTGACCGTTGAACAAGGCAACGCCGCGGAAGACTTCACCCGCGACCTGAACCAGCCGCTGACCGGCCTGCGCATCGGCGTGCCGAAGGAATACTTCGGCGAAGGCCTGGCGGTCGACGTGGAAAAAGCCGTGCGCGCCGCGCTGGCCAAGTTCGTGGAACTGGGCGCCACCCTGGTCGACATCTCGCTGCCGAACACCGCACTGTCGATCCCGGCCTACTACATGATCGCCCCGGCGGAAGCCTCGTCCAACCTGTCGCGCTTCGACGGCGTGCGCTACGGCCACCGCGCCGAGGGCTACAAGGATCTGCAGGACATGTACAAGAAGAGCCGCGCCCAGGGCTTCGGCCCGGAAGTGCAGCGCCGCATCATGGTCGGCACCTACATCCTGTGCCACGGCTACTATGACGCCTACTACCTGAAAGCGCAGAAGATCCGCCGCAAGATCACGCAGGACTTCGCCAATGTGCTGGGCAGCCAATGCGACGTGATCATGGGCCCGGTGGCCCCGACCGTGGCCTGGGACCTGGGTTCGAAGTCGGACGATCCGGTAGCGAACTACCTGGCCGACATCTTCACCCTGTCCACCAGCCTGGCCGGCCTGCCTGGCATGTCCATTCCTTGCGGTTTCGGCGAAGGCGAGAAGAACGCCAACCGCCCGGTAGGCCTGCAAATCATCGGCAACTACTTCGCTGAAGCGAAGCTGCTGAATGTAGCCCACCAGTTCCAGCAAGCCACCGATTGGCATAAACGCGCTCCGGCCGCGATTTAATTCCAGGGGTCAGCTCTGGCAAACGGATATCTCGCGCAGCGAAATGTTCGTTTGTCAGACCTGACACCTCTGACGAAAGAGAGAAGAATATGGAATGGGAAGTCGTTATCGGTATTGAGAACCACGTACAGCTCACCACCGACTCCAAAATTTTCAGCGGTTCGCCGACCAAGTTCGGCGCCGAACCAAACACCCAGGCCAGCCCGGTCGACCTGGCGCTGCCAGGCGTGCTGCCGGTCATGAACAAGGCCGCCGTTGAGCGCGCGATCCGCTTCGGCCTGGCCGTGGGCGCGAAAGTCGCCCCGCAGTCGATCTTCGCCCGCAAGAACTACTTCTACCCCGACCTGCCGAAGGGCTACCAGATCTCGCAGTTCGAAGACCCGGTGGTGCAAGGCGGCCAGCTGACCTTCGGCTACGAGAAGGACGGCAAGTTCGTCACCAAAACCGTCAACCTGACCCGCGCCCACCTCGAGGAAGACGCCGGCAAGTCGCTGCACGAGGATTACCACGGCATGTCGGGCATCGACCTGAACCGCGCCGGCACGCCGCTGCTGGAAATCGTGTCCGAGCCTGAAATGCGCAGCGCCGCCGAAGCCGTGGCTTACTGCAAGGCCTTGCACGGCCTGGTGATGTGGCTGGGTATTTGCGACGGCAATATGCAGGAAGGCTCCTTCCGCTGCGATATCAACGTATCCGTGCGCCCGAAAGGCCAGAAGGAATTCGGCACCCGCTGCGAACTGAAGAACCTGAACTCCTTCCGCTTTATCGAAGAAGCTGTGCACGTTGAAGTGGCCCGCCAGATCGAGCTGATCGAAGACGGCAAAGCGGTGGTGCAAGCGACCCGCCTGTACGATCCGGACAAGAAGGAAACGCGCGAAATGCGCTCGAAGGAAGATGCGCAGGATTACCGCTATTTCCCGGACCCCGACCTGCCGCCGCTGACCATCGGCCAGGATTGGATCGAGCGCGTGAAGGCCGGCATGCCTGAACTGCCGGCTGTCATGCGCGATCGCTTCATCAACGAATACAAGCTGCCGGAATATGATGCGCTGATCCTGACGTCGTCCAAGGGCATGGCGCTGTACTTTGAAGCCGTTGTCGCCGCCGCAGGCCTGGAAAACGCCAAGGCTGCCGCCAACTGGCTGATGGGCGATGTGTCGTCGACGCTGAATCGCGAAGGGGTGGAAATCGCCGCCGCGCCTGTACTGCCTGTGCAGCTGGCCGGCATGCTGAAGCGCATCGCCGACGGCACGATCTCCAACAAGATCGCCAAGGAAGTATTCGGCGCGATGTGGGAAGCCAAGTCGGAAGACCCGAATCTGGTCGATGTGATCATTGAACAGAAAGGCCTGAAGCAGATTTCCGACACCGGCGCGCTGGAAGCGATCGTCAACGAAGTGATCGCCAACAACGAGAAGTCCGTTGAGCAGTACCGTGCCGGCAAGGAAGCGGCCATCAACGCCCTGATCGGCCAGGCGATGAAAGCCTCGAAAGGCAAGGCCAACCCGGCCCAGCTGACCGAGCTGCTGAAACAGAAGCTGGCTTCCTAAAACCGTTAACCGGGGTCAGACCCGAAGGGTTGCGGTTGTGCGCTGTTGATCTTCGCAGAAAGTCAAAGACCTTGCCCCTCCCCGGGGCAGCCAGATCATACGGGGTCAGGCACTTGTGCCTGACCCTGGTTTACCGGGTTGGCCAGCCGCCCGCACATCCACCGCAAAATATCCGCAAAAATCTCCTCGCGGTTCACTTCATTGAAATTCTCGTGATAGTTCTCATGCTGCACATGGCATTCCAGCAGCTTGGGATCGACCGTCGCCAGCAGGCTCAAAGTCGCCTTCGCATCGGCCAGCTTGTCATGCCCCGCCACCACCGCGTATAAAGGCCAGCGCCAGGTCGGCATCTTCTCGGCCAGCCCCTTTTGCGCGCCCTGCAGCGCCACGCCGAAACGCACCGTGCACTCGCGCGCCCGTACGTCATCCGCCTCATCGCGGTGATGGCGCGCCGTGATCGCCGGATCGTGCGTCAGCAAATCCGTCAGCGACGCCATCGGCACCTTCATGGTCGGCGCCAGCGCAGCCAGCACACCGGACAACTTCTCCAGCACCACCGGCACCTTGATCGCATTCACGTAATACGGCGACGAGAGCACAAACCCCTTCACCAGCGGATCGCGTTCCAGGCATTCCAACCCGAAGCGGGTCGCGATCAGCGCCCCCATCGAATGGCCCATGATGAACACCGGCACGCCGGGATAGTGCTGCTTGATCCAATGCAGGAACAGCTCCACCTCCTCGACAAAGATGGCGAAATCCGGAATATCGACGCGGCGCGCATTCTCGTGCCCGCACAAATCGAACGCCACCGTCGCAAAGCGGTGCTGCTTGAAATACAGCGCAGGCGTCACATAGTCGCCTGCATGCGCCATACCGCCGTGGATCGCCAGCAGCACGCCAGCCGCGGGCTTTTCCGGTTCCCAGATATGGATCTTGCGTTCAGCGCCGTTGCGGCCCTTGAAAGTAGCAAAGCGGTCTTCGGAGAATCGGTTCATGCGTTCAGGAGGAAATGCTCAGCGCAATGCCCATCTCCAGCAACAGCGTGAGGTCGGCCAGCGTGAAATCGAGGGTGGTGGATGCGCCCTGGTCGGGCGCGGCGGAAACGAAGGCGATGCGCAACTCCGCCTGGATCGGCGCGACATCGAAGCTGATGCCGCGCGCCTGGCATTCGTGCAGGTAGGCGCGCACCTGGCGCATCAAGGCGTCGGGGTTGGGATCGGTTCCCAGCGTTGCGTAAAAGCCGTGGTCAAGCCGGGTGCGTCCGGTCGGGCTGGTATCGCCCTTCTTCCAGTCGCTATCGGGCTCGCTGGGGAGCCCATCCCGCACATCCGTGACCGCGGCTTCGTCGCCGTACGCCTTGAGCGTTGCGATGTTCATTACTTTCCTCGTTTTAATGTTGTAAGGAAGCAATCACAGTCTAGCACAACGCCCGGCGGGCGCCAGCACGGCTTATTCGACGCCGTACTTGCTGCGGTAAGCGGCTACCGCATCCTTGTGCTGTGCAAGCGACGGGTCGGCGGACAGGTAGGTAAACAGGTCGGACAGGTTGCCGATCGAGATCACCGGGATGCCGTAGTTCTTGCTGACTTCCTGCACCGCCGACAGTTCGGACATCTGCCCATCCTTGCCGCCGCGCTCCATGCGGTCCAGCGCGATCAGCACCGCGCATGGCTCAGCGCCGGCCTTGCGGATCATTTCCACGGATTCGCGCACCGAGGTGCCGGCCGAGATCACATCGTCAATAATGACAACTTTGCCAGATAGTTTGGCTCCCACCAGGGTGCCGCCTTCGCCATGGTCCTTGGCTTCCTTGCGGTTGTAGGCGAAGGAGGTGTTGCGGCCTTTGCCGGCCAGCGCCATCGAGGTCGCCGAGGCCAGGGTGATGCCCTTGTAGGCAGGGCCGAACAGCATATCGAATTCGACGCCGGAGTCCAGCAAGGTCTGGGCGTAGAAGTCGGCCAGCTTAGCCAGGGTCGCGCCGTCATGGAACAACCCGGCGTTGAAGAAATAGGGCGATTGCCGCCCTGCTTTGGTCGTAAACTCGCCGAATTTCAGCACTCCCGCCTGTACGGAAAACGCGATAAACTCTTGCCTCAAATTGCTCATAGTGCACCCATCTTTGTTCAAAGTGCCGATATTTTAACCGGAACCTCCATGCCAAAAATCATTTCCGCAAACCTGAACGGTATCCGCTCCGCCGCCAAGAAGGGCTTTTTCAACTGGATGGGCACGATCGACGCCGACATCATCTGCGTGCAGGAATTGAAGGCGCAGGCGCCCGATATGACCGAGGAATTCCTCAACCCGCACGGCTACCATGGCCATTTCCACTACGCGGAAAAGAAGGGCTATTCCGGCACTGGCATTTACAGCAAGACCGCGCCTGACCGCGTCGAGATCGGCTTCGGCAGCGAAGAATTCGACGCCGAAGGCCGCTACGTGCGCGCCGACTTTGGCAACCTGACCGTGATTTCCGTGTACTGCCCTTCCGGCTCCTCGTCCGAAGAGCGCCAGCTGGCCAAGTTCCGCTTCATGGAGCTGTTCCTGCCGCACCTGCAGCAGCTGCGCGCCGAAGGCCGCGAGTTCGTGATCTGCGGCGACTGGAACATCGCCCACAAGGAAATCGACCTGAAAAACTGGAAGGGCAACCTGAAGAACTCCGGCTTCCTGCCGGAAGAACGGGCCTGGATGACCAAGCTGTTCGACGAAGTGGGCTACGTCGACGTGCACCGCGGCCTCGACCCGCGTCCAGAGCAGTACACCTGGTGGTCCAACCGCGGCCAGGCTTACGCGAAAAACGTGGGCTGGCGCATCGACTACCACGTCGCCACCCCGGGCATCGCCTCCAAGGCCCATGCCGTGTCGGTCTACAAGGACGTGAAGTTCTCCGACCACGCACCTTTGATCATCGAGTACCACGGCTGATCGCATGCAAAAGATCGCGACCCGGCACGACGGCATCGATTGGCCGCAACAATGCGCCGTGTGTAACGGCAAGGCCAATCGCCGGCTTGCCGTGGACATGTCGGCAGTGAGCGGTATTGCCGTTGGCGCTCCCCACGCAAAAATTCAAAGCACGGTCACGCGGATATGGCATCCCATCTGCCAACGGCATTACTGGCGCACGTGGATCGCAAGCGGACTTTCGCAACGCAGCCTGGTGACATTAGGCCTTGGCATCATCGCAGTATGTGCGCTGCTGTCGGCGGCGGGGCAGGTTGCGGACCTCCCCTTTGACGCTGGTCTTGTTGCTGCGTTGGAAAACCTGGGCTGGGGCACAGCACTCTGCATGGGCTACGGCGTCTTGTTCTGGCTCGGCCTTTTCTGGGCCAAACGAAACACACCGGTCAAGATTATCGGAGCCAGCCTGGAAGGCGTGCTTTTCCTGTTTTCCAATAACGAGTACGCGCAGCGCTTCTCTGAGTTGAACCGGCGCCAGATTGGCGCCAGCCTTGCCTGGCTAAAGGATGAGAAGAATCGGGTCGCAGAACAGGGCGATCTTGCGTGCCAATCGGGTCTGCCAAAATCCGTCAATCCATATCGCGCCCCTAACACCGCGCAGCCTCATTTTGAGCTTGCGGCCTATTGGGACCGTGGTTTCGCCGTGGCGGAACAGCGGCTAAAAACTGCAGGAAAATCTTAACTTTCGCGTTCGTTGGCGGTTTGCGAGCAGCCCCGCAAGCGCGCCTCCCTACTTCCCGCGCGAGCCGGGGCATCGGATGGGCGCCTATAATAAGGGGATAAAAATCGCCCGGGAACCGAAAATGAAATCTGTACTTGTCCTTTTCCTGCTGACCATCAAGAGCAGCTTTATCAGCGACGAAGAGTCCGAAGCCACCGAAGAGCAGTTCGACACGATCCAGTTCGTGCAGACCGACAAAGGCACGTGGCGCTTCAAGACTTTCGCCGAGGATGAGGATGTGCACCTGTGGAGCATCGAAGCCGAAGGCGACCTGGTCGAACTGGCGATTGAAACCACCAACCGCCATTACGGCGACGTGATCGACGAAGCCTTCATCATCGAGAGCGAAGACGGCGTGGAAGGCTTGCGCCGCGAATTGAAAAAGCAGGGTTTGAGCGACAATCTGCAGATCTCCCCGAAAGGTCCGCTGTTCTGGGCCCCGCCAGGCTCCAGCTACAGCCCTAAGTCCGCACCTTCGCACTGAGCGCCAGCGCGCGCTCGGCATCGGTGGCATGGTCGCGGTCCCAGGCCGCCAGCCTGGGCGCCATCAAGCGATGCCAAAGCGGCGGCACCAGCGCCAGCATCATCGTGCCGAGGTAGCCGCTGGCCATCATTGGCGCATCCGGGAAGGGATTCAGGTCCTGGTAGTGCACGTTCGCGTTCGCATGGTGGTGCGAGTGGCGCGTCAGGTTGAACATGGCCCAGGAGCTGATGCGGCGGTTGGTATTCCATGAATGGCGCGGCTGCACCGGCGTCCCCGGGTCGCGTACCAGGCCGTAATGCTCCATGTAGTTGACGATCTCCAGCATCGCCTTCCCAGTCAGCGCGCACAGGATGAAGTACAGCGCCGCGCGGCCGCCGCCCATGGCCCATGCGGCGCCCACCAGGACAACGCTCATCAAATGTCCCCGCAAATAGGCATTGCGCCAGCCAAAGCGCGCGTACCCGCGCCGCGCCAGGCGGCGCGTTTCAATCTCCCATGCACTGATATTGCCCTTGATCGTGGATACCACGATGTGCCAATACACATTGCGGCCGCGCGGCGCCGTCGCCGGATCAAGCGTGGTCGAGACATAGCGGTGGTGGCCATACACGTGCTCGATCGAGAAGGCCGTGTCGACGCTGAAGGCCAGCAGCCAGCGCCCAATCAGCATCGATAGCGGATCCCGCGTGCGATGGGTCAGCTCGTGGCCAGGAATCGTGCCCACCATGCCGATCATCAAGCCGGTCTGCACCACGGCGGCGCAATGCTGCCATGCGGGCGTGGCGGCGCGCGCCGCCAGCACGTCGTAGCCGCTGGCGTGCGTGATCCAGGCGCCGAATCCGAGCGGGTCGCCGCGGCACGCCGTCCAGGTGGAAATAAAGACAATCAGCGCCAGCAGGGGCAAGGCCAGCCACAGCTGGGCCGTCAGCAGCCACCCGGCCTGCAGCCGCGGCACCGACGTATCGTCGCCGCACAGGATATCGCCCAGCACATACAAGCCCAAGATGGCCAGCAGGCCGGTGCCGATCCAGCTGCCGCCGGCAAGCAGGTTCACGGCGGCGAACAATCCGATCAGATGGAACAGGAAGTACTTGAGATAGTGGAGGAAGTTCACTGGGCCAGCTCCTGTCGGGTGTGAAAACGGTCGGCATGAATACGGCTGGCGTCCAGGCCAAGTGCTTGCAGCCGCACGCTGATGCTGTCCACCATGCCGGGCGAACCACACAGGTAGGCGCGCGTATCGGCCGCCAGCGCCGCCCCGGCCGCGTGGACCAGCGCGTCGCGCCCGGCGCCGACAACGGGCTGGTAACGGAAAGGCGCCTGCCAGGCGGCGGCGAGCCCGCCGATCTCCTGCTGCGCATACAGGTCGCGCTGCTCGCGTACGCCGAACAGCAAGGTGACCGGCGGCATGGCGCGCTCCTCCAGCGCCTGGTGCAGCATGGCGAGGATGGGCGCCAGGCCGCTGCCCCCCGCCGCCATCAGCACTGGATCGCGGCCTGGACGCAGCCAGAAGTCGCCTGCGGGGCCGCGCAGCGCCACCCGCTTGCCCAGAAGCGGCGCGTCGTTGGCCAGCACCGAAAATTCGCCGCCCCGCACCCGGCGAATATGAAACAGCACTTTGCTGTCCGGCCGTACCGGCGTCGCGAAGGAATAGCTGCGGCGCACGCCGGGCAGCGCATCGATCGACAATTCGGCAAACTGGCCGGCCTTGTAATGGAGGGTGTCGTCCAACTGGACGCACAGTTCCGCGATGTCGTGCGTCAGCTGGCGCTGGCCGACGATACGTCCCTGCACTTCGCGCGGCGCCGCGGGGCGCGACAGGTCGACCTCGATCGACACGTCGGACAACGGCACGCTCTGGCAGGCAAGGATGCTGCCCGGCTCTCCGCCCAGTACATAGGCGGCGTCGGTCAGCTCCTGCACGTCCCCCGCCAGCAGCCGGCATTTGCAGCTCGTGCAACTGCCCGTACGGCAGCTATGCGGAAAAGCCAGGCCGGCGCGCAAGGCTGCCTGCAGCAAGGTTTCTTTCGGCTCGACGCCGATGGCGCAGCCATTGATGTACGCCGTCACGGGGCGCTTCGTTCGCATGAAAGTCAACATGAAACCAGTCTAGGCAGGCCGGCCTCGCAGCGGCAGGGCCGTAATTGACAAGCATGGGTCATTTATTGACAATTGGCGCATGACCACGTCCGCACCGCTCTTCCCCGTCTATTACCTGCGCCAGATTGCCGACCAGCTGACAAGCGGCGGCGCCGATGCCGGCGCCTGGCTGGCGCGCCACGGCTTGCAGCCGGACCAGCTCAGCGACACGAGCGTCACCCTGCCCTTTCCCGCCTATCACGCCCTGCTGACCGACGCGGTGGCGACCTCCGGCGAACCGGCCCTGGGATTGCTGGTCGGCGCGCGCCTGCCAATCAATACGCATGGCGTGCTGGGGCTGGCGGCGATGAGCAGTTCCACGCTGCGCCAGAGCGTCGAAATGCTGGACCGTTTTGTCAGCCTGCGCACGCCGCTGGTTGCCATCAGCCACGCCACAGCAGAAGACGGCGGGGCATTGAGGCTCCGCATTGACCCCGCCCTGCCTCTTGGCGATATCCACCAGCTTGTGATGGAAGCGGTGACGCTGACGGTGAAAAACCTGCTCGATTTCATCGCGGGTGCCCGGCATATCGCTGCGGTGGGATTCGGCTTTCCGGAACCGCCCTACGCCGCGCTGGCGCAGGACCTGTTCCAGTGCGAAGTGCTTTACGGCCAGCAGTGGACCGGCTTCGACCTGCCGCCTGCAGTGCTGGACCAGCCGCTCAAACTGGCCGATCCGACCACGTTCAGCGAAGCGGCCGCGATGTGCCAGCGCGAGTTCGACCGCCTGCGCCAGCCTGCCTCGATGGTCGCCCGCATCCGGCGCGCCATGCTCGCCTCGCCGGGCCAGTTCCCCTCGCTGCAGGTCACCGCGCGGCTATTCAACTGTACGCCGCGAACCCTGCACCGCCGGCTGCTGGCGGAAGGGACATCGTTTCAGCAACTGCTGGACCAGGTCAGGCACCGCCTCGCCTGCGAGCACCTGAAGGCCGGCAAACTGAGCGTGCAGGAAATCGCCTATGCGCTTGGCTATACCGAGATCGCCAATTTCCGCCGCGCCTTCAAGCGCTGGGAAGGCGTTCCACCGTCTGCTTTTGGCGACAGTGCGCGCGCTGTGCGCGAGGTTATATAAAATACCAAGTTTTAACATTGCAGAACTGTCCATGAGCCAAGCCCCGAACCAGCCCCCTGAAGAAAACAGCAGCATCGACAAAATCGCCCTTGGCAAGCAGCTGGCGGGAGACGTCGCACGCGGCGCCGGCGCCGGCATCCTGCGCACCGTGCTGGCCGTGCTGGCGGCCATCGTCGTCAACGCTCTCGGCGTGGCGCTGTTGTTCAGAAGTGAACTGGGCGGCGGACATGGTTCGGCCATGATCTACGCCGCCTTTGTCGCCGCGCCCTTCATTATCGGCACCGGCCTGACCGGTATGTTGGCGTATAAGCTTGGCTTGCAGGGCATCCTGGCGCGCGTGGTGGAAAGCCAGTCTGGCCTGATCGCGAAACTGGGCACCGGCATCCTGGAAACCTTCCTGCGCAGTGTGAAGTACGAACCAGGCAGCCCGCTGGCTGAAAAATTCCTGGGTCAGTGGCGCAGCTTCCTGGACCTGCAATCGGGCCTGCCCAAGCCGCTGCCGTCCCTGCTCGCAAGCCTGACTTCGCGTATCCCGCTGGCTGAAACCATCACCGAAGTCGCCACCACCGGCATGACGCTGCGTGAAGTGGCGCATGCTGCGATGACGCGTACGATTTCGGAAGCCGCCAACGGCAGCCTGCGCCCTTCCAGCCAGTCCTTGCTGATCGCCCTCGCGATCCAGTTCGGCATGTGGTTCCCGCTTGGTTTGCTGGTGCGCCGCCTGTTCGGCTAAGGCTCCAGGCTGCGGCGGCTTTCGAAGTAGCGCCACTCGCCTGTCAGCGGGTCGGGGAAGCCGATGGCCTTGGCCAACAGCTTGAGCGGAGAGGATACGTCGTCCTGCTTGCACGGCAGGGCGACCGGATAGAACACATCATTCACGATCGGGATGCCGAGCGCGGACAGATGCACGCGCAGCTGGTGCTGGCGGCCGGTATGCGGCCACAGGCGATACAGTATATGTTCGCCGCGCGGGCCGATCACATCGACCATGGTTTCCGAATTCGGTTCGCCCGGCTCTTCCTTCATGGTGAAGAACTTGTCGCCTTCCACCATGCGGCTGCGGTAGAGGAAGGGAAATGCCGTTGCCGGAGGTAGCGGGCCGGCCAGCGCCTCGTATTCCTTCTGCACCAGGCGTTTTTGGAACAGCGACTGGTAAGCACCCCGGCTGGAGGGATTACAGGAGAAAATCACCAGCCCCGCTGTTTCGCGGTCCAGACGATGGATCGGCACCAGGTCTTCGATGCCGAGCTTGCGGCGCACGCGCACCAGCAGGGTCTCCTTGACGAAGCGGCCGGACGGAATGGTGGGCAGGAAGTGCGGCTTGTCGACCACCACGATATGCTCATCCTGGTGCAGCACGTCTTCTTCAAATGGGATCGGCGTTTCGTGTTCCAGTTCCCGGTAATACCAGATGCGGGCGCCGCGCACATAGCGCGACTCCGGCTGTACCGGCACGCCTTTGCCGTCCACCACATCGCCGCGCGCCATGCGGCCGCGCCACTGCGCTTCGCTCACGGCCGGATAGTTGGCGGACATGAAGGTGATCATGTCCGGCCAGTCGCCCTCCGGCAGCCACAGGTAGCTGGGCGTGACGCCGTCGCGCATTGGCAACGGCGGCGCGCTCGCGGCCTGCTTCGGGCGGGACATGTCAGGACTTGGGCAGCGGGGTGGCCTGGTAGGGCGGCAGCTTGTTCACGTCCAGGCCGCGTACGCGGGCATACACCGGCAACACCAGGGGCATCTGGCGCTGCATGTCTTCAATGCGCGAGTTGCCGCTCGGGTGGGTGGACAGGAATTCCATCGGCTGCTGCGCATTGATGGCGCTCATCTTCTGCCACAGGGCGATGCCGGCGCGCGGATCAAAGCCGGCGCGGGCCGCCAGGTCGATCCCCACCAGGTCGGATTCGGTTTCATCGCCGCGCGAGAATTTCATGACCGTCAGCTGGCCGGCCATATTGGCGCCGGCATCGGTGAGGCGCGGGTCGATGCCGAGGTAGGACGACAGCACCGCGCCGCCCAGCTTGCTGGCGATCGACACGGCGGTCGACTGCACGGCGCGCTTGCGCGCGTGTTCGCGCAGGGCGTGCGCGATTTCGTGGCCCATGACCATGGCCACTTCATCGTCGCTCAGGTTCAGTTTCGCCAGGATGCCGGTGTAGAAGGCGATGCGGCCGCCCGGCATGCAGAAGGCGTTGACCTGGTCGGAATTCAGCAGGTTGACTTCCCATTGCCAATTGGCGGCGGACGGATTCCAGCGCTGCGCGTAGGGCACGATGCGGGCCGCGATGGCGCGCAGGCGTTTGACCTGCGGATCGCTGTCCGGCACCAGGGCTTCCTTTTGTTTTGCTTCGCTCAGCAGTTGCGAGTACTGCAGCTTGGACTGCTGGTCCATTTCCTGCTCATCGGCGAAGACGCGCAAGCGCGACAGCTTGGTGACGGGGATGCCGTCAGCCTTGGGATTCATCGGCGCCGCCTGCTGGGCCGACGCGGTGCCGGCGGCGAGCGCCAGGGCGATTAAAGTGAGCTTGAACTTCTTCATGGCTTTACGATACCACAATGGTTTAACTGGACTGTTTTTTCCGCAAGCGGAACACGGCAAGGTCGCCGCGCAGGTTGGGCAGCACGGTAACAATTTTGCCCTCGGCCAGGGCCACGCATTCGATCACTTCCAGCCCCACCTCCTCCGCCAGCTCCTGGAAGTCATAGATGGTGGCGCAGCGCACGTTGGGCGTGTCGTGCCACTGGTAGGGCAACGATTTGGATACCGGCATGCGGCCCTTCAGCAGGGCGACGCGGTGCGGCCAATGGGCGAAATTGGGGAACGATACGATGGCTTCGCGGCCCACGCGCACGATGTCGCGCAACAGGTCTTCCACATGCTTCATCATCTGCAGGGAAGACAGGCACAGCACCGTATCGAAGGAGTTGTCGCCGAAGATGCCCAGGCCGTTCTCGAAGTCCTGCTGGATCACGCGCACGCCGCGTTTGGTCGACGCCAGCACCTGCTCGTCCGCCAGCTCCAGGCCATAGCCGGTGCAGCGCTTGCCAGCCTGCAGGTAATCCATCATCACGCCGTCGCCGCAACCCACGTCCAGCACGTGGGCGCCTTCGCGCACCCAGTGCGCAATGAAAGCCAGGTCGGGACGGGCGCTGCTCAGGTCATCGAAAGTCATGCTGCTTGTTCCTTGTTCGTTTCTTTCCACACTTGCTCGTAGTAGGCGCGCACCATGTTCATATAGCGCGCATCCTCGAGCAGGAAGGCGTCGTGGCCGTGCGGTGCATCGATCTCGGCGTACGTCACCTCGCGGCGGTTGGCCAGCAGCGCCTGCACGATCTCCCGGCTGCGCTCCGGCGAGAAGCGCCAGTCGGTGGTGAAGGACGCGAGGAAGAACTTGGCGCGCGTGGCGGCCAGCGTCCTGGTCAAATCCCCGTCGAATTTGCGCGCAGGATCGAAGTAATCGAGCGCCTTGGTGATCAAGAGATAGGTGTTGGCGTCGAAGTATTCCGCGAACTTGTCGCCCTGGTAGCGCAGGTAGGACTCGATCTCGAAATCGATGCCGAAACCAAACTTGTAGTCGCCGCCGCTGGCCGCGATATCGCGCAGCTTGCGGCCGAACTTCTCGGCCATGTCGTCGTCCGACAGGTAGGTGATGTGGCCGATCATGCGCGCCACTTTGAGGCCGTTCTTCGGCACCACGCTATGTTCGTAAAAATCGCCGCCGTGATAATCAGAATCGGACAGGATGGCCTGGCGCGCCACGTCGTTGAAGGCGATGTTCTGCGCCGACAGTTTGGGCGTGGATGCAATCACCAGGCAGTGGCGCAGGCGTTCCGGGTACATGATGGACCAGGCCAGCGCCTGCATGCCGCCCAGCGAACCGCCCATCACGGCGGCGAACTGCTGGATGCCCAGCTGGTCGGCCAGGCGCGCCTGCGCGGCGACCCAGTCCTCCACCGTCACCACCGGGAAAGCGGCGCCGTACTGTTTGCCGGTCGCTGGATTGATGTGCATCGGGCCGGTCGAGCCGAAGCAGGAACCCAGGTTGTTGATGCCGATGACGAAGAACTTGTCGGTATCGAGCGGTTTGCCCGGGCCGACCATATTGTCCCACCAGCCCACATTCTTCGGATTGTCGGCATAGTAGCCGGCCACGTGATGCGAGGCATTCAGCGCGTGGCAGACCAGCACCGCGTTCGACTTGTCCGCATTCAGCGTGCCATAGGTCTCGTACATCAGCATGTAGTCGCGCAGGGAGGCCCCGCTCTGCAGCTGAAGGGGTTCCGCAAATTGCATGGTCTGCGGCGCGACGATTCCAATCGATGGCATGTGAATCCGGTTTTAAAAGGTTGGTGTTACAGGGATTGCAGGGCGGCGACGGCGTCGCTGATGGCATCGGGATCCATGGCCCGCATGATCTTGCGCATTTGCGGCGTAATCTGGCCCAGGTCGCTGTTCAGGATTTCCTGCTTGACCGACAGCAGCTGGGACGGATGCATCGAGAATTCGCGCAGTCCCATGCCCAGCAGCAGGCGGGTCAGCTTGGCGTCGCCCGCCATCTCGCCGCACACCGCCACCTCGATGCCAGCCTTGTGGCCGGCGGCGATGGTCATCGCGATCAGTTGCAGGATGGCCGGGTGCAGCGGGTTGTACAGGTGGGCCACTTCGTAGTCGACGCGGTCGATCGCCAGCGTGTACTGGATCAGGTCATTGGTGCCGATGGACAGGAAGTCCATCTTCTTGACGAACATGGGCAGCGCCAGCGCGGCTGCGGGAATCTCGATCATGGCGCCGACCTGCACCGCGGGATCGTACTTGTGCCCCGCTTCGTCCAGCTGCGCCTTGGCGCGCTTGATCATGGCCAGCGACTGGTCGATCTCGAAGGCGTGCGCCATCATCGGGATCAGGATGCGCACCTTGCCGTGCACCGAGGCGCGCAGGATGGCGCGCAATTGGGTCAGGAAAATCTGCGGCTCCGCCAGGCAATAGCGGATGGCGCGCAAGCCCAGGGCCGGATTGAGCGCAGTGTGCTCCATCTGGTCCAGCGGCTTGTCGGCGCCGATATCCAGCGTGCGGATGGTGACCGGACGGCCTTTCATGGCCAGCACGGCCTTGGTGTACTGTTCGACCTGCTCATCCTCGGACGGCATGCTGCCGTCGCGGCCCATGAACAGGAACTCGGAACGGAACAGGCCGACGCCGTTGGCGCCGGACTCCATCGCGTGTTCGCAGTCTTCCGGCAGCTCGATATTGGCCATCAGCAGGATCTGCGTACCGTCCTTGGTGACGGCGGGCGTCTTTTTCAGCTTGCCCAGCTTCTTGCGGGCGCGCATCGCCGCCATCTGGCGCTCGCGGTACTGCTCCAGCACCTGGGCGCTCGGCGTGACGATCACCACGCCGGCGTCGCCGTCGATGATCACCCAGTCGTCCTGCTGGATCAGGGTCGACGCCTGCGACATGCCGACTGCGGCCGGGATGTCGAGCGAACGCGCCACGATGGCGGTGTGCGAGTTCTGCCCGCCCACATCGGTCACAAAGCCGATGAAGGAGCGGTCGCGGAATTTCAGCATGTCGGCCGGCGAGATATCGTGGGCCACCACGACCATCTGGGCCAGGAATTCGTCGCCTTCGAGTTCGGCCTGCTTGGGCAGCAGCGGTTCGCTGCCCATCAACACTTTCAACACCCGCTCGGCGACCTGCTGGATATCGGCCTTGCGCTCGCGCAGGTAGGGGTCTTCGATTTCGTCGAACTGCGCCGACAGTTCGTCGATCTGGGTCAGCAGCGCCCATTCGGCGTTGTAATGGCGGCTGCGGATGATGTCGAGCGGCGCCTCGGAAATCATCGGATCCGACAGGATCAGCGCATGCACGTCGATGAAGGCGCCCAGCTCCGTCGGCGCATCCTTCGGCAGCTCATTCCACAGCGTCTGCAATTCGCGGTGCACGGCGGCCAGCGCCTGCTGCAGGCGCCGCACTTCCGCTTCCACGTGCTCCTCGGAGATCAGGTAGTGCTTCACATCGAGCGCCGCCGGCGTCAGGATGTGGGCGCGGCCGATCGCGATGCCGCGCGAAACGGGGATACCGTGGAGAGAGAACGATGCCATCGGGCTGCCGTCCCGCATTTACTCGCCTTCGCCGAACTTGTCGTTGACCAGCGCGGTCAGGGCATTGATGCAATCCTGTTCGTCGGCGCCGTCCGCTTCCAGCAGGACCTTGGCGCCCTTGCCGGCGGCCAGCATCATCACGCCCATGATGGACTTGGCATTGATGCGGCGGCCGTTGCGCGACAGCCAGACATCGCTCTGGTACTTGGCTGCCAGCTGGGTGAATTTTGCAGAAGCACGTGCATGCAATCCGAGCTTGTTGATAATTTCAAGTTCTTGCTGAATCATATTTTATTTTGTCTAGTTGACTCGGATACGGTTATCGACCTTGACCGCGCCATTCTGCGCGCCGGCCAGGGCCATTTCCACTACTACGTCCAGCGTATCGGTACGGTAAGTGATGGCGCGCAGCAGCATCGGAAGACTGATGCCCGCCACCACCTCGACCTGGCCCGCATCGGCCAGCTTGTTACAGCAGTTGGCAGGCGTACCGCCCTTGATATCGGTCATGACCAGCACCCCGGCCCCCGTATCGAGGCGGGCGATGGCTTCACGCGCCAGCTTCTGCACTTCGTTCAGGTCCTGGTCCGCCAGCACGTCGATCGCCTCCAGTTTTTCGACCGGGGCCCGGAACACATGTGCCGCGGCGGCCAGGAAAGCCTGGCCCAGCGGCGCATGCGTCATCAATAAAATCCCTACCATGTTTATCCTTGCTTGCCTGCCCGCGCTTCCACCGCGTCGACGAACATGGACGCAACCTGGAAGCCTGTCTGCTGCGTGATCTCCTGGAAGCAGGTCGGGCTGGTGACGTTTACCTCGGTCAGGTAATCGCCGATCACGTCTAATCCTACCAGCAACAGGCCGCGCGCCGCCAATTCCGGCCCCAGGGCTTCGGCGATTTCGCGGTCGCGCTGCGACAGCGGCTGCGCCACGCCGGTACCGCCGGCGGCCAGGTTGCCGCGCACTTCGCCTGCCTGCGGGATGCGCGCCAGGCAGAAAGGCACTGGCTTGCCGTCGATCAGCAGGATGCGCTTGTCGCCTTTGACGATGTCGGGGATGTAGCGCTGCGCCATGATGGTGCGGGTGCCGAGCTGGGTCAGGGTCTCGATGATGGAGCCCAGGTTCAAGCCATCGGCCTTGACGCGGAAGATGCCGGCCCCGCCCATGCCGTCCAGCGGCTTGAGGATCACGTCGCCGTGTTCGGCCTGGAAGTCGCGCAGACGGGTTTCATCGCTGGTCACCAGGGTCGGCGCGGTGAACTGCGAGAACTGGGCGATGGACAGCTTTTCATTGTGGTCGCGGATAGCGGACGGCTTGTTGAAGACCTTCGCCCCCTGTTGTTCCGCCAGTTGCAGCAAGTAAGTGCCATAGACGTACTCCATGTCGAACGGCGGGTCCTTGCGCTGGATTACGGCGTCGAAGGCGGCCAGGCTGGTGTCCTCCGACGGCGCGGCCTTGTACCAGTCGTGCGAATCGCCGGTCAGCTCGATGCGCGCGACATGCGCCGTGACCTTGCCTTCCTTGAGGGCCATATGGCGCTGCTGGAAGGCATACACCTCATGCCCCCGGCGCGCCGCCTCGGCCATCATGGCAAAGGTAGAGTCCTTGTAGATCTTAAAACTGGACAACGGATCGGCGAGGAAGGCGATTTTCATGGATTAGTCCAAAAATGTAACGACTGATTCTAGCCGAAAACCGGTAAACCCGTGTCCCGCCGGACGAGGCGCCCCTCCGACGGGTTTGCCGGCTCAGTACACCTCAGGATCCGGGTCGGTGCGCTCCATTTCCAGCGAAGCGGCCAGCAGCGCCAGCCGCGCCACCACGCCGTATACATAGAAACGGTTCGGCGCCGCCGTCCCCGGCTTGGCCTTCACATCGGGCACCGCATGCTGCTGCGCGAACGCCAGCGGCACAAACTGGGAACCGGGCGCGTTCAAATTCTGGTCCGGCCCCTTCTCGCCGTGCACGCGGTAGAAACCGCCCACCACATAGCGGTCGATCATATAAACAACCGGCTCGGCAAACGCCTCTTTGATGCTCTCGAACGTCGGCACGCCCTCCTGGATATTCAGGTCGGTCACCGCCTTGCCATCCTTGATCACGGTCATGCGCGCGCGCTGCTCATCCGACAACTCTTTCAGCTCGGCCGCATCGCGGATCGTGATGATGCCCTTGCCATAGGTACCAGCATCGGGCTTGATGATGACGAACGGTTTCTCCTTGATCCCGTATTCCTTGTACTTCTTGCGGATCTTGGCCAGCACCGCATCCACCGACGACGCCAGGCATTCCTGCCCCTCGCCGGTCGCCAGGTCGACCGCGCCACACTTGGCGTGGAAGGGATTGACCATCCAGGGATCGACACCGATCAGCTTGCCAAATTTCTTCGCCACCTCATCATAAGCATTGAAATGGTTGGACTTGCGGCGCAGCGCCCAGCCCGCATGCAGCGGCGGCAGCAGGCTCTGCTCATGCAGATTGGCCAGGATCTCCGGGATACCGGCGGACAGATCGTTATTCAGCAAAATGGTGCAAGGATCGAAATCCTTCAATCCCAGGCGGCGCCCGTTCGGCGAGCGCAGCAGCGGCTCCACCACCAGCATATTCCCGTCCGGCAGCGCCAGCGGCGTCGGCTGGGTCACCGACGGATCCAGCGACCCCAGGCGCACATGCAAGCCGGTCTGGCGGAAGATCTGCATCAGGCGCGCCACGCCCTGGAAGTAAGTCGGATGGCGCGGCTTGATTTCCGGAATCAGCAACAGATTGCGCGCATCCGGGCAATACTTGTCGATGGCCGCCATGGCCGCCTGCACCGACAGCGGCAGCATTTCATTGGCCAGGTAATGGAAGCCGCCAGGGAACAGATTGGTATCCACCGGGGCCAGCTTATAGCCGGCATTGCGCAAGTCGACCGAGGCATAGAATGGCGGAGTATGCTCCTGCCACTCGAGGCGGAACCAGCGTTCGATGGCTGGGGTCGCGGCAATGATCTTTTCTTCAAGATCCAGTAACGGCCCGTTCAGAGCCGTGACGAGATGGGGCACCATGTGACTTCCTTGCTGGTTGGTATCGGCAGACTCTCCATTTTGGGGCAAAACCTGCAATTAAAAGATACTTTTGAACAAAAAAAGCGCCCCGAAAGGCGCTTCTAGTTGAGTTCGTGGCAACCTTGGGGTCAGGCTCCCGGGTTGCCACAGCCTCAAGCGTGATATGCGGATTCGCCGTGGCTGGTGATGTCCAGGCCTTCGCGCTCTTCTTCTTCCGGCACGCGCAGGCCGATCAAGAGATCCACCAGCTTGTACGCAAGCACCGAAACAATGGCCGACCAGACGATCGTGATGCCCACCGCCGTTGCCTGGGTCATGACCTGGCCCGCGATCGAGTAATCCGCGCTTGCCTTGTTGGCAACGTAGTCAAAAATGCCCTGGCCGCCCAGCGAAGGCGCCGCGAACACGCCGGTCAGGATGGCCCCCAGGATGCCGCCCACCCCGTGCACGCCGAACACGTCCAGCGAGTCATCGGCGCCGATCAGGCGCTTCAAGCCGTTCACGCCCCACAGGCAGATCACGCCGGCCAGCAAGCCGATCGCCAGTGCGCCCATCGGACCGACGAAACCGCAAGCCGGGGTAATAGCCACCAGGCCGGCGACCGCGCCGGACGCGCCGCCCAGCATGGAAGGCTTGCCCTTGAACATCCACTCGCCGAAGACCCACGACACGGTGGCGCACGCGGTGGCCAGCAAGGTGTTGACGAAGGCCAGTGCAGCGACGTCGCCCGCTTCCAGCGCCGAGCCGGCGTTGAAGCCGAACCAGCCCACCCACAGCAGCGAAGCGCCGATCATGGTCATGGTCAGCGAATGCGGCGCCATGGAATCGCGGCCGTAGCCGACACGCTTGCCGATCAGGATGGCGCCCACCAGGCCCGCCACGGCGGCATTGATGTGCACCACGGTGCCGCCGGCGAAGTCCAGCGCGCCCCTCTGGAAGATGAAACCGGCCTTGGCGGTTTCGCTGGCCAGGGTGGTGGCATCGGTGATTGCGTCAGGACCGGTCCAGAACCAGACCATGTGGGCGATCGGCAGGTAGCTGAAGGTGAACCACAGCACCATGAAGCTCACCACGGCCGAGAAGCGCACGCGCTCGGCAAAGGCGCCGACGATCAGGCCGCAGGTAATCGCCGCGAACGTGCCCTGGAATGCGACGTAGATGAACTCAGGGATGACAACGCCCTTGCTGAAGGTCGCCGCGCTCTTGAAGGCGCCCTTGATCGGGTCGTAGATATCCATCAGCGCCAGTCGGCTGAAACCGCCGTAGAAGGCATTGCCCTCCGTGAAGGCAAGCGAATAACCGTACAGGCACCACAGCACGATGATCAGCGCGAAGATGAAGAACACCTGCAGCAGCACGGACAGCATATTCTTCGAGCGCACCAGGCCGCCGTAGAACAGGGCCAGGCCCGGGATGGTCATCATGATCACCAGCACGGTGGACACGAACATCCAGGCGGTATCGCCCTTCTGCGCCACCGGTGCGGCGGCTGGAGCGGCTGGAGCGGCCGTAGCCGGCGCAGCCGCTGCTGGTGCAGCAGCGACAGCGGCCGGCGCCGCGGCAGGCGCCACCGCCGAAGCGGCAGCGGCGGCAGCGGCGGCCGTTGCTTCGGCCGGCTTGGCGTCTTGCGCCAGCACAGGCAAGGCTGCGCTGAAGGCCAACAGGACAGTCACCCCCGCCAGCCATTTCTTCATGGTCTTTTGCATCACGGTTCCCCTTACAGTGCTTCGTTGCCGGTTTCGCCGGTACGGATACGGATAACTTGCTCCAGCGAGGAAACGAAAATCTTGCCG
The DNA here is from genome assembly GCF_000425385.1 of Pseudoduganella violaceinigra DSM 15887. Classification (GTDB taxonomy): domain Bacteria; phylum Pseudomonadota; class Gammaproteobacteria; order Burkholderiales; family Burkholderiaceae_D; genus Rugamonas; species Rugamonas violaceinigra. The sequence goes on from NZ_AUDI01000016.1 coordinate 251,813, forward strand.
TCGCCGATCTTGCCGGTGCGGGCCGCATTTTCGATCGCCTCGATCGCCTGGTCGACGATGGCGTCGTCAACCGCTGCCTCGATCTTGGTCTTGGGCAGGAAATCGACCACGTATTCCGCCCCGCGGTACAGCTCGGTGTGGCCTTTTTGGCGGCCAAAGCCTTTCACTTCCGTCACCGTAATGCCTTGCACGTTGATGGCCGACAGCGCTTCACGCACTTCGTCGAGCTTGAACGGCTTGATAATGGCAGTAATCATTTTCATACGAATGCCTCTTCAGAAGGTTTTGGACACGGTCAGCACGACGCCGCCCTTGCCCAGGTTCTTGCCATTGCTTGGGGCGAGATAGTTGTTGTTATTGGTATCGATGTAGGCCAGCGCCACGCTGGCGACGCCAAAGTCCTTGGTGACGCCGACCTTCCAGTCGGTATAGCTGAAGGCGCCCCAGTTTTTCACTTTCTGGTGGCCCGCATGCAGGTTCAGCACGAAGCCCTGGCCCAGGTCCTGGTTGAGCGAAGCGTCCAGATAGCTGCTGTGCTTGCTGTCTGCGAAGCCAAACAGGTTGCTCACCGAATGGGAATACTTCAAGGTCGCGGGACCATAGCCAAGCTGGCCGTACAGCTCGCGGGTATTGGTGCTGGGGTTGAGCTGATTGGAGGGATAGACATAGGCCAGGAAGCCCACGTCATAGCTGACGCCCTGCCCGATTTCGCCGCGCTTGCCGCCGTACAGGTCGATTTCAACCGACGCATCCCCGCCGCTGTCCTTGATCCACTTGATGGTCGAGGCCCAGGCGCCCGCATAGAAACCGGTCGGATTGTTGACCCAGTCGGCGCCGCCTTGCAGCGCAGGTTTCAAGCGGGTTTGCGAGATACCGCGGTAACGGTAGTCGCTGACCAGGGCCGCGTTATAGCTGAACTCGTTATCAGGCTTCGCCTCGGGTGCGGCATCGGCTGCTTGAGCCACGCCGGTTCCCGTCATTGCCATTGCCAACGCGATTGCAGCGGCGAGGCCCAGCTTCTTGCTCTTATGAATCATGGCGATTTCCTTTTGAGTGAACTTTTATTGCGGTTTAAAATTCAGTCTGAAACAAAAGCTTTCCTACTCAGTAGCAGATTGCGTGCCAGCCATAACTCGTGCGTGATTTGATGTTAGGGCAGTTTTCCGCACCAATTAATGCCAAAGTCGCACCGTTGTGGTGCGAGAACCTCACATATCAGGAATGAACAACATGGACATGAACGCCTTCTTCAACGACTTGCAACAGAAGGTCAACCAGGTCATCGAAAACTCGCCGGCCAAGGATATTGAAAAGAACGTCAAAGCAATGATGACCCAGGGCTTCGCCAAGCTGGACCTGGTGACCCGCGAGGAATTCGATATCCAGGCCCAGATGCTGGCCAAGGCCCGCGCCAAGCTGGAATTGATGGAGGCACGTTTGGCAGAGCTGGAGGCCAAGCTGGCCAGCAAGTGATGCGTCCGGTGGCTGGCACGCTCATGGCTGCCAGAGAGCGCATGGGAATTCAGTAAGGCGTAGGCGCCCGCTGGGCTCTTGCACGAGTCTTGTGCCAGCTCAAAGTCCACCCCTGCCCTGGCTCTACGATGACAGTTGAGCCCGGGGAGATCCTCATGAGCATCGCAGTCATCAAAAGCCGCGCGCTGTCCGGCATGCAGGCGCCGGAGGTCAGCGTGGAAGTCCATCTCGCCAACGGCCTGCCGGCCTTCACAATCGTGGGCCTGGCCGACACGGAAGTGAAGGAGTCGCGCGACCGGGTTCGCGCCGCCATCACCAACGCCGGCTTCAAGCTGCCGGAACACCGCATCACCGTCAATCTGGCGCCGGCCGACCTTCCAAAAGAATCCGGCCGCTTCGATTTGCCGATCGCTATCGGCATCCTGGCCGCTTCCAACCAGGTTCCGGCAGCAGCGCTGGAACACTTCGAATTTGCTGGCGAGCTTTCGCTGACCGGAGAGCTGCGTCCGATCCGCGGTGCGCTGGCCATGACTTACGCCATGCAGCGCTCGACCGGCGGCCGCAGGCGCGGCTTCATCTTGCCCATGGCTAACGCCGATGAGGCTGCGCTGGTTGCCGACGCCGCCATCTATCCGGCTGCCACGCTGCTGCAGGTCTGCGCCCACTTCTCCGCCGACGCCGATGCCAGCTTCGCCCTGGCGCGCCATGTGGCGCAGCCCCTGCCGCTGCCGCCCGTCATTCCGGACTTTGCCGACGTCAAAGGACAGCTGAATGCCAAGCGCGCCATGGAAATCGCCGCCGCCGGCCGCCATTCCGTGCTGCTGGTCGGTCCGCCCGGCGCCGGCAAGACCATGCTGGCCACCCGCTTCGCCGGCCTGCTGCCGATGATGACGGACGACGAAGCGCTGGAAGCGGCCGCCGTGCAATCGCTGATCAACGGCTTCACCGTCGAAGGCTGGAAGGTGCGACCTTTTCGGGCCCCGCACCATACCTCCTCGGGCGCGGCATTGGTCGGAGGCGGCAGCGTACCGCGCCCCGGCGAAATTTCATTGGCCCATTGCGGCGTGCTTTTCCTCGATGAGCTTCCGGAATTCGACCGGCGCGTATTGGAAGTGCTGCGCGAGCCGCTGGAGTCGGGCCGCGTCACCATCGCCCGTGCCACGCGCCATGCGGATTTTCCCGCCCGCTTTCAACTGATCGCCGCGATGAATCCCTGCCCTTGCGGATACCTCGGCCACCCCGCCGGCTTATGCCAATGCACGCCCGACCAGATCCTGCGCTATCAAAGCCGCGTATCCGGCCCGCTGCTCGACCGGATCGACATGCAGATTGAAGTGGGCCCGGTGCCGCCTGACATACTGCAGGCCGATGCCGTCGGCGAGCTCTCCGCTTCAATCGCCGCCCGGGTACATGCCGCCTTTGAACGCCAGCTCGCACGGCAAGGCAAATCCAACCAGCAGCTCACACCGCGCGAAATCGACCGTTTCTGCAGGCCCGATAGCGGCGGCCAGGCCGTATTACGCGATGCCATGCACAAGCTGCACTGGTCAGCGCGCGCCTACCATCGCGTGCTGCGCGTGGCGCGTACCGTGGCCGACATGGAGGGGAATAAGCATGTCGGCGCCCGGCATATATCCGAAGCCATCCAGTTGCGGCGGGCCCTGCGGCAACTCTAGTCCTTCGAAGGCCCGACCGCTTCCAGCGATTGCTTGTCCGTTTGGCCAAACTTCAAACCAAAGTTCAGCAGGTTGCGTTTGTCGCCGTTCACGAATCCGCGCTCCTGGACGCTTCCGAGCACCACCCACAAGTCCTCGCGCACTTTGTATTCGGCGCCGTAGCCGAAGCGGCGCACATTGGCCGATAACAAGCCATCGGTTCGAACGCGGGCCAGGCCATAATCGATGAAAGCGTTCCAGCGATCGCGGCTATACCGCAGGCGGGCGATGACGTCCGCGCGATCCTCGCGCAGCAGCTTGCTATCGTCTTTTTCATCCTGGACTGGCAGCTGCCATTTTCTGTTGGCGGCGAGTTCGAACAAGGTTCGGCCGGTGGCCGAGGCATTGTGCGGATTCAGGAAGTCAAATCCTTGCGAATAGGTCATCCAAACCATCCTTGGACCACCCGACAGGTCGTTCAGTTTGTCGCCCTCGCCCGTTTTCCAAGACTTCGCATAACCGACATACCAGCGCGGCAGCTTCCACAGCAAATTGCTTACCTCGGAAGCACGCTGACGGTAACAGGCCTGAGCCTTCCTTACCCCTGCGCTCTCCCATTCCTGCCAGGCTGCCTTTTCCGCTTCCGACATCAGCTGCACCGGTTTCGGCGGGACGCCGATTTCGGCCATGCTCTTTCTTGCGCAGTCATCTGGCATCTTCCACGCCAGGCGCGGATCGGCTTTGTCGATCAGGCCAATCGTCAATGACGCAGCGGCCTGCTGGCCTAGGCGTTTGTCGTCGGAGCTGGACGTCGCCAGCTCGATCGAAGTACGCGCCCATGGCCCCATCCACCACGAATCCTCATACGTCGTACCGCCAATGAGCGTGGAAGGGAAGAAGACGTTGGCCGGCGAGAATTGGAGCGCAACACCCTCCTTCACTTTGCCTGTGGCGTCGGTGCCCTTGGCCAGCGACACCGCGACGTCCTTGGGCGTCATGGCGCGATTAATTTCGCCTGCGCCGACGCCAAGTACGCTCAAGCCTGGAGAGTCAGTAATATTCGCATTGGCCTCCCTGGCGAGTGCGTCCCTGAGCTCTTCCCGGATTTTTGGCAGTTGTTCTGCAGGCGCGCTGCCGCCGGTGGTCGGCTCTGCCGAATGAGCGACCGGTGCCGCCATATTGCTCGCGACCGGCTTTTCGACCGCTTGCTCAGGCGGCGGACCGGGAATAGGTTTCAGGCGCACGACGATTTCCCCTGTCTTCACATCGACATAGCGCCCCAATTCCTGGTACCGGCTCGCCCCGATCACGACCACATCGTCGGCGGCATTTGCCAACTGCACCTGGAGCACCAGCAAGAGCAGCGCCAATAAACGGTGGGCTAAATATTTCATGGCAATGGCGCTCCGATGAACAGCCCATCGCTTTCAACCGCCGCAATCTTGAACTCCTTCGGCATTTGCGCTTTCACGTGCGCATTCCAGACCACCGCGCCTTGCTCGACCTTGATCGACTCCGTGAAGACGACCTGGTCACTTTGCGGATAGTTGGCCCAGGTGTTCCAGATGATGTAGCGCGCAGCCGGGTATTTCGACAGGTCGATTGCGACCCGCACAACGCCGCCAGCTACATCGCCTGTCGATAAAGGAATTCCATCATTCACGCGCAGCAGGTCCCGGTGGCTTGCGTCCCTTACCGAAATGAGAATGTCGGCCACTACTGCGTTATCGGCCTTCACGGATAAGGTAAGCGGAACCGCGCGACTTAGTATTCTGTCGTGCTCAAAATTGAAACGACCATCTTCCAATATCCTTGCATACATATCGAATTCCCCAGTTGATTTTTATCAGGCCGGAAGTGCTGTTTGATCTTTGTCAAAGGCCCAACCCGAGATTCTGATATGCCTTGATGAAAAAGATGCTCTCGAAATGTCACAGGCCGAAAAAATCACCACAGGAAATTCCAGCAAGCGCATGCTCCATGTCCTGAAGTTTCATATGTAATTTCAAGTAAATCGCTGACTTTTGCTGCCGTTTGTTGGCTAGAATGCCCGCACCATGACGATCCAATACCGTTACTCGCCCTATGCTGCCGGCCCGCTCTTGATCCTTTTATGCTGCGGTAACGCCGCTGCGCAATCACCGGCTTCCCAGCCGGAAAAGAACGTCGCCGCGCCAGCCGCCGTCAAGAAGGAATCCAGTCCCGAGCCGGGCGCCATCACCAGCGTAACGGTCGCCGCCGAGCGCCCAACCAACCGCATCGACCGCCAGGTCTATGACGTGAAGTCGGACGCATCGACCAGCAACAGCTCCGCCGCCGATGCCTTGAACAACGTCCCTTCCGTCAACGTCGATCCGGACGGCTCGCTGACGCTGCGTGGCAGCAGCAATGTCCAGATCTATGTCGACGGCAAGCCTTCCGCCATGCTGCAAGGCGACAACCGCGGCCCGGCGCTGCAAGCCATTCCGGCCGACGACCTGGAGTCAGTGGAGGTGATCAACAACCCCGGAGCGCAGTTCGGCAACGAAGGCGGCGGCGGCCCGATCATCAACCTTGTGATGAAACGCTCGCGCCGCCCCGGCGGCTTCGGCGTGGCCAACGCCAATTACGGCACGGCAGGCCGCTATAACAGCGCCCTCTCGGGCAGCTATAACGAAGGCCTGTGGGGATTCCAGGGCGGCATCAATGTCCGGCATGACGGCCGCAATTCCGTTGGCGATACCGTGCGCGATCGCATCGACCCGCGCAGCGGCAGCCTGTCGCACAGTGACCAGCATGCGCAATCGAGCGGTCTCAATGACAATGCCGCCTTGAACGGCGGCGTCACCTACAACCTCGGGGCGAACGACACTGTTGGCGCCCAGGTCGCCTATTCCCAGCGTACCAATGACGGCCATGCGACCGACCGCTATGTGTCGACCGACGCCGGTGGCATTGTTACCGATGACTATCTGCGCAGCACAGTGCGCGAAGGCGAGAGCAAGAATTATTCGTGGACTGCGCGCTGGGACCATAAGGGCGCGACGCCCGGCGACACCTTCAAGATGGACCTGCGCGTCTCGAACTCCACCAACGATTCTGATAACGCCTATCGCAACAGCTATGTAGTGCGTCCGCCTTTTGGCAGCCAGTTGGACAGCGCGCAACAAAACCACAACAAGACCGAAATCATCGACTTCACCGGCGACTACGAAGCCAATATGTTCGGCGGCCTGACCAAACTCGGTTACAAGATCGTCCAGAACCGCAATGACTCGAGCGTCGATTACACCAATATCGACCCGGTCACGCTGGAAGGATCGCCGAACGCACTACGCAGCAATGCATTCGACATGAAGGAGACGATCTACGCGGCATACGGTTCGTACCAGATGCGTTTGAACGAACAGTGGGGTATGCAGGCCGGCCTGCGCGCCGAACGTACTGAAATGGAGATCGACCAACTGACCAGCCAGACTGTCGCCGGCAACAGCTATACGAACCTGATCCCCAGCTTTTTCGTGACCTATAAGATCGACGATACATCAACGCTGCGCTTCGCGTACGCGCACCGCCTGCGCCGTCCTAACGCACAGGACCTGAATCCCTTCGTGGTCTATCGCGATGAGCTGAACGTCTCCTCCGGCAACCCGAAACTGAAGCCAGCCCAGACCGACTCGTTCGAGCTGGGTTATGAAACCCGCCTGTTCGGCCTGGAAACCAACCTGCGCGGCTACTTCCGCGATGAGACCGATTCGATCCTGGACCGCAAATACTTCATCGGCAATAACGTGTTGCTGACAACGCGCGAAAACGCCGGCAGTACGCGCTCCGGCGGCATGGAGTTCACCCTGACCGGCAAGCTGCTGCCAACGCTGACGCTGAACCTGAGCGGGAATGCGGCCCGCTTTGAGCAGAACGTGCTGGAAGCGAACGGCGACCAGTCCAAGCGTACCGCATCGTCATTGAGCGGACGGCTGCGCCTGAACTGGCAAGCCACCGCCAGCGACATGCTGCAGGCTGCCGTACAGGCACAGGGAAAGATGCTGACCGGTCAAGGCTACCGCGAGCCGAACACCACGCTGAACCTGACCTGGCGCCACGCCATCACGCCGCAGCTGGCATTCGTGCTGAACGCCACGGACGTCTTCAACAGCAACAGGATTTCCACCATCACCGATACCTATGCCCTGCGCGAGCAATCGCTGCGCCGATTTGATGGCCGTATCGTGTACCTTGGTCTGTCCTACCGCTTCGGCGGGGTGAATGGCGTGCGGCGCGAGGGCGGGCCTGAGCACGGCCCTGGTGGAATGCGCGGACACGGTGGTCCCGGCATGGGCCCGCCGCCTGGTATGGGCCCTGGCGGCGATTAAGCGACGCTGCAAGGTGCTACCATTCGGGATATGAAAAAATCAATCCCGAAATCGGCATGCGTGGTGCTCTTCACGGCCGGCGTACTGGCTGCTTGCAGTCCGAAGTTCAACTGGCGCGATTTCCACAGCGCCGATGCGCCCTACACCGTCATGCTGCCCGGCAAAGCCGCAACGTATACCCGCCCCGTCAATCTCGATGGGCAGGAAGTGAAGATGACCATGTCGGCGGCGGAGGTCGACGGTACGATGTTCGCCGTCGGCACAGCTGAATTAGCGGATGCGGGAAAGGCCGCGCTCGCCGTGCAGGCAATGAAGCTTGCCATGGTACGCAATATCGGCGGGACCATTACGAAGGAGAGCAGCAAGAACGGGGCATTCGAGGTCGAAGCGCGCGGTGCGGCGCCGAACGGTGCGCCAATGGCGCTGCATGGGCGCTTCCTGGCAAAGGATAAGCGCGTCTACCAGGTCGTCATGCTGGGGAACCAGAAACATTTTGATGTGGATACGGTTGATACATTCCTGAGTTCGTTTAAATTGAATTAAGAGATACGACGCACGCGACTGCACTCGTGCTATCGTATTAGCACATCAACAAACCACGGGAAGCACACCATGTTGATCAAATTTAATTCCATATCGTCGCCGGAAGTGATGATGGCTCGCGAGCATGTCGAACGCATCATGGATCTGCTGAAGAAGAGCCCCACGCGGGGGGTGATCACGGCGGCGGAGGCTTCCCAGGCCCTGCAGCTGCTGGAGAAGGAAGTTGCGTTAAGCAAACTGCATCCGGAAGTCGATTCCGAACACGCGACCCACATGCCGAGCCATGGGCTGCCGGACGATGATGGCGATGCCGAATTTGGCGAAACGCAGAAGGTCGGCTTTGCACAGCGCGCCTTCCCCCTGCTTGAAATGCTGCGTGCCGCCCAGACGGGCGGACACGATATCGTGTGGGGCGTGTAGCGTTCAGCGTTGCGCTGGGACGAACTCTTCCATTACCGCCTTGCGCAGCAGCGCAGGCGGCAACATCCCCTGGGCCAGCACAAAGTCATTGAAGGCTTTGCGATTGAATTTCCGGCGCAAGGCCACCTCCGCCGCCTGGCGGGTTTCCATCAGGCGCTGGTAGCCGTAGAAATATGAGGTGGCCTGGCCTGGAGCGCGGAAGGTATAGCGCTGCATCTCCTGCGCCGCCATGCCCTCAGACAGCCCAACTTCGTCCATCAGAAACGATTTCACGCCATCCGGGGTAATCTCGCCCAGGTTGACCATCGGATCGAGGAAGGCACGGGCCGCGCGCATCATACGCGCCTGCAGCGCGAACAGCTGGCCATCGAGCGGTTCGAATGGCTGCATTTCCGCTTCCGCGTACAGGGCCCAGCCTTCCACATTGACGCTGTTAAAGGCAAACACGCCACGCGCGATCGATACGCCCATTTCGATCATCTTGGCGAACTGCAGTTCGTGGCCCGGACGTGCTTCATGCGCGGTCAGGGTCCAAGTGCCAGCTTCGTGAGTGAAATCATCAAATGCCAATTTCTTGCCGTTGGCATCAGGCGGCATGCCGGTGGTCAGCACAAACTCACCATACTCGCCGGTGTTGCCGATCAAGCGTGGCGGGCTCATATGCGGCGCAGGTTGCTGTGCATTCTCCGCTTCGCTCGCCAGGCGGATGACAGCCTTGCGCTCCGGCAGGGTGACGATGCTCTGCTGACGCACGGTGGATTCGATCTGCGACAGGCGATCGCCATATAGCGGCATCACCTGGTCAGCTGGAATCTGCTGCTTTTTCAGCTCCAGCATGACGGCGCGGTAATCGGGGTTGGGCAGCTTGCGTTCCTTGGCGATCAGGCTGGCGGTGATCGCCATCTGGTTGCGAATCTCCGCAAAAGAGGTCAAGGCCTTGGCAATCAGCTCTTTAGGTGCGATGTCTACGCCGAACTGATGCAGATTGTCAGCGTAAACTTCAGGCGGCAGGCGATGGTCGGCGCGTGCTTTCGGCAGGATCTGGTCTTTGAGTTTGGCGTTGTATGCCGTCAGCTGGGCCTCAATCGCAGCAAATGCGGGCTCCCAGCCCTTGAGCTCGCTCTTGCTGAGCAAGTCTTTCATCCCCTTGATCATGGCGGGCGCGGCCGTCAGCGACTGCTCGACCTCGCCCTTGTAGGGGCCCAAGAGGTTCTTGTCGGCTTTCTGCCGCTCAAGGTAGCGCTCGTAGGCCAGCTCGGTGATCGGTCGGTAACCCTTGGTAATGCCGGCATATTTTTCCATGCGGACCAGCAGTGTTTTCTGGCGCTCTTTTGGAATACGCGGATCCAGCGTCTGACGCATGACGCCAAACAACAGCTGGGTTACGTCGACGAATGGCAACAGGTGTTTGCGGTTGACGGCGGCTGAGCGCAGCTGGTCCTCCGCAGCGCCGATCAGGATCTCCAAGTCCTGTTTGATCTTCGGGTCGGCCTCTACCTTCAAGCGCCGCTTGAGCTCGGTGATTACTGCGCGTGTGTCTTTATTGTTCGCCTCGAAGAGGTCGCGCGACATATCGGTAATCTGTTCGTCGTAGCCGTCCACACCCAGGCTGCTCGCGCTTTCAGGTGAATACTTGGCTTGTACGTTTAACAGCAGCTTGGCGTTGTCATTGCTCTTGGTGACCCAAGCTGGCTCGGTGGCCGCAGCGACGTGCAGGGAGAGCAGGGCCAAGGTAAGGCCACTGAGAATTTTCGGGATCGGCATCGTGATTCCTTTACAAAGAATTGCGTGCCGTATAGTAAAGCAAAAAGCCCGCTAACACACGTTAGCGGGCTTTTCTAATAAGAGCCTGACAATAACCTACTTTCACACTGGTTGCAGCACTATCATCGGCGCAAAGTCGTTTCACGGTCCTGTTCGGGATGGGAAGGGGTGGGACCGACTTGCTATGGTCATCAGGCATAACTTGTCAACAATCCGGGAAGAAGTAAAAGGAGGGGTAGTGTTCTCAAACACGGGTAAGTGCTACATAACCGTCAAGGTTATAGGGACAAGCCGTACGGGCAATTAGTATCAGTTAGCTTAATGCATTACTGCACTTCCACACCTGACCTATCAACGTCCTGGTCTCGAACGACCCTTCAAAGAGCTCAAGGCTCTGGGAAATCTCA
>NZ_KE384361.1:0-1925 GCF_000425385.1 Pseudoduganella violaceinigra DSM 15887
GTGATCACGATCACGGGAACCAACGATGTCGTCAGCATCACCAGCGGCGCTCAGGCTGGATCGGTGACTGAAGATGCCGCTCCCCAGCAGGCCAGCGGCATGATTAGCTTCAATGACGCCGACTTGATCGACGTTCATGCTGCATCGTTCGCGCCCCATGCTGGTGCTCTGGGCGTGTTTGCTCTGACGCCAGTGTCCGAAAGCGCATCCACCGAAGGTGCCCACGTTGGCTGGACCTACACAGTTGATAATAACGTTGCCAATCACCTGGCCGCCGGTGAAAGCGTCACCGAAACCTACACCGTCAAGGTGGATGACCAGCATGGTTCGTTCACCACTCAGGATATTGTGATCACGATCACCGGTACCAACGATGTGGTCAGCATCATCGGTGGTGCCCAATCCGGATCGGTGGTCGAAGATGCCGCTCCGCTGCAAGCAAACGGCATGATTAGCTTCAATGATGCCGACTTGATCGACGTTCATACTGCATCGTTCCAGCCTCATGCTGGTGCCTTGGGTGTGTTTGCGCTGGCGCCAGTGTCGGAAAGTGCATCCACCGAGAATGGCCAGGTCGGCTGGACCTACACCGTTGATAATGGAGCCGCCAATCACCTGGCCGCCGGTGAAAGCGTTTCGGAAACCTACACCGTCAAGGTGGATGACCTGCATGGTTCGTTCACCACTCAGGATGTTGTGATCACGATCAGCGGCACCAACGATGTCGTCAGCATCACCAGCGGCGCCCAGTCCGGTTCGGTGGCTGAAGACGCCGTTCCGCAGCAAGCCAGCGGCACGATCAGCTTCAATGACGCCGACTTGATCGACGTTCATGCCGCATCGTTCGATCCCCATGCTGGCGCCCTAGGCGTGTTTTCCCTAGCGCCAGTGGCGGAAAGCGCAGCCACTGAGGGTGGTCAGGTCGGCTGGACTTACACCGTTGATAATGGCGCCGCCAATCATCTGGCTGCTGGTGAAAGCGTCACCGAAACGTACACCGTCAGGGTGGATGACCAGCATGGCTCGTTCACGACTCAGGATGTTGTGATCACGATCAGCGGCACGAATGATGTCGTCAGTATCACCAGCGGCGCCCAGACCGGATCGGTAGTTGAAGATGCCGCCCCCCAACAAGCCGGCGGCATGATCAGCTTCAATGATGCCGACTTGATAGACGTGCATATGGCAACGTTCGAGCCGAATGTCGATGCCCTGGGTGTGTTTGCACTTGCACCAGTATCGGAAAGCGCTTCCACGGAGGATGGAGAGCTGGGCTGGACCTACACTGTCGACAATGGCGCTGCAAATCACTTAGCCGCCGGTGAAAGCATCACTGAGACCTACACCGTCAAGGTGGATGATCAGCATGGTTCGTTCACCACTCAGGATGTTGTGATCACGATCACCGGTACCAATGATGTCGTCAGCATTACCAGTGGCGCTCAATCCGGATCGGTAGTCGAAGATGCCGCTCCGCAGCAAGCAAACGGCACAATTAGCTTCAATGACGCCGACTTGATAGACGTTCATGCTGCATCGTTCGCTCCCCATGCCGGTGCCTTGGGTGTGTTTGCCTTGGTGTCAGTGTCGGAAAGTGCATCCACCGAGAATGGCCAGGTTGGCTGGACCTACACCGTTGATAATGGCGCTGCCGATCACTTGGCTGCCGGTGAAAGCGTCACCGAAACCTACACCGTCAAGGTGGACGACCAGCATGGTTCGTTCACAACTCAGGAAGTTGTGATCACGATCGCCGGCACCAATGATGTCGTCAGTATCACCAGTGGCGCCCAGTCTGGATCGGTGGTTGAAGATGCGGCCGCCCAGCAGGCCAGTGGCATGATCAGCTTCAATGATGCCGACTTGGTCGACGTTCATACTGCATCGTTCCAGCCTCATGCTGGTGCCTTGGGTGTGTTTGCGCT
>NZ_KE384361.1:2810-261081 GCF_000425385.1 Pseudoduganella violaceinigra DSM 15887
CACGATCACCGGCACCAATGATGTCGTCAGCATCACTAGCGGTGGACAGTCCGGATCTGTGGTTGAAGATGCCGCTCCGCAGCAAGCAAACGGCATAATTAGCTTCAACGATGCCGACTTGATTGACGTCCATATGGCGTCGTTCGTTCCCCACGCCGGTGCCTTGGGTGTGTTCGCCCTGGCGGCAGTGGCCGAAAGTGCTTCCACAGAGAATGGCCAGGTTGGCTGGACCTACACTGTTAATAATGCCGCAGCCAATCACCTGGCTGCTGGTGAAAGCGTCACCGAAACGTACACCGTCAAGGTGGATGACCTGCATGGTTCGTTCACCACCCAGGACGTTATGATCACGATCGCCGGCACCAATGATGTCGTCAGCATCACTAGCGGTGGACAGTCCGGATCGGTGGTTGAAGATTCGGCTCCCCAGCAAGCAAACGGCACGATCAGTTTCAATGACGCCGACTTGATCGACGTTCATGCTGTATCGTTCTTACCGCATGCCGGTGCCCTGGGCGTGTTTTCCCTGGCGCCAGTGGCGGAAAGCGCATCCACCGAGGGGGGGCAGGTTGGCTGGACCTACACCGTTGATAATGCCGCAGCCAATCGCCTGGCTGCTGGTGATAGCGTTACCGAAAACTACACCGTCAAGGTGGACGATCAGCATGGCTCGTTCACGACTCAGGATGTCGTGATCACGATCACCGGTACCAATGATGTCGTCAGCATCACCAGTGGCGCTCAATCCGGATCGGTAGTCGAAGACGCCGCTCCGCAGCAAGCAAACGGCACGATCAGCTTCAACGACGTCGACTTGATCGACGTTCATACTGCATCGTTCCAGCCTCATGCTGGTGCCTTGGGTGTGTTTGCGCTGGCGCCAGTGTCGGAAAGTGCATCAACCGAGAATGGCCAGGTTGGCTGGACTTACACCGTTGATAATGGCGCCGCCAATCATCTGGCTGCTGGTGAAAGCGTTACTGAAACCTACACCGTCAAGGTGGACGATCTGCATGGTTCGTTCACCACCCAGGACGTAGTGATCACGATCACCGGCACCAATGATGTCGTCAGCATCACTAGCGGTGGACAGTCCGGATCTGTGGTTGAAGATGCCGCTCCGCAGCAAGCAAACGGCACGATCAGTTTCAATGACGCCGACTTGATCGACGTTCATGCTGCGTCGTTCGTACCGCATGTCGGTGCCCTGGGTGTGTTTGCGCTGGCGCCAGTGTCGGAAAGTGCATCCACCGAGAATGGCCAGGTTGGCTGGACCTACACTGTTAATAATGCCGCAGCCAATCGCCTGGCTACTGGTGAAAGCGTCACCGAAACCTACACCGTCAAGGTGGACGACCAGCATGGCTCGTTCACGACCCAGGACGTCGCGATCACGATTACCGGCACCAATGATGTTGTCAGCATCACCAGCGGAGCGCAGGCCGGATCGGTGGTTGAGAATGGCGCTCCTCAGCCGGCAAGCGGAACGATCAGTTTCAATGACGCCGACTTGATTGACGTCCATACTGCGTCGTTCGTCCCCCACGCAGGTGCGTTGGGAGCGTTGGCACTGAATGCCGTTAGCGAAAGTGCCTCCACCGCATCCGGACAAGTTGGCTGGACCTATACGGTGGATAACATCGCCGCGAATCATTTGGCGGCAGGCGAAACCGTCACTGAGATTTACACCGTTAAGGTGGACGATCAGCACGGTTCATTTGCTACCCAAGACGTCTCAATTACGATTTCTGGCACGAACGATGCCGTAAGCATCACAAGCGGCGCCCAGAGCGGCTCGGTAACTGAGGATGGCGTTCAACAGCAGGCCGCCGGCACGATCAGCTTCAACGACGCAGACCTGATCGATGTCCATACCGCGTCCTTTGTTCCGCACGCAGGTGCCCTGGGCGTATTTTCCCTCGGATCAGTCTCAGAAAGCGCCGCGACCGAGTCTGGTCAGCTGGGGTGGACCTATACGGTCAACAACGCTGCCGCGAATTTCCTCGCCGCGGGCCAGACAGTTACGGAGACCTACACGGTAACGGTAGATGACCAGCACGGATCGACCACTAGCCAGGATGTCGTCATTACCATCACCGGGACCAACGATGCGCCAGTATTGAATGCCGCCGCTTCTCCTGTCCTGACCAGCGTGGCGGAGGATGCGGGAACGCCATTTGGCGCCGTCGGTACGCTTGTTTCCAGCCTGGTCAACCTGAACCCTCCAGTTGGGGGCCTGGACAACGTGAGCGATGCCGATAGTGGTGCGCTGACTGGCATTGCGATGACCGATGCCAACACAGCGAACGGCACGTGGTGGTACTCGACCAATGGAGGCGTCAATTGGTCGGCCGTCGGTTCCGTCACGAATAGTTCGGCGTTGTTGCTGGCCGCAGACTCCAGCACACGGGTCTATTTCCAGGGAGAGGCAGATTTCAACGGGGTTGTGGCCAATGCCATTACGTTCCGCGCTTGGGACGGAACGAGTGGCACCGCTGGCACAAAGGCCAGCACCGCAATCAACGGCGGCACTTCCGCTTTCTCCAGCGCGACCGATTCAACGAGTATTCTGGTGACGGCGGTTAACGATAACCCGATCGCTATTGCCGACCGTATTATTGTATCCAACGGTACGCTGATCACTATTTCGACCAGCGCGCTGCTTGGAAACGATACGGATATTGATGGTTACTCGCTTGATATCACCAGCGTCAGTTCCGCCAGCGGCATTACCGGCCTCCAATTGGATACCGCGGCGGGCACGATCAGCTTCACTAGCGGCGATACCGCCGGCGCATCGGCAGGTAGCTTCAGCTATACGGTATCGGACGGCGCCGGTGGAACCGCGACTGCCACCGTGACGATCGATATCCGGACCGTGGGAACCGGCAATGGCGCCGATACCATTGACCTTAGTTCGGCCGGCGCCTATCAAGTGTCGTACATCGATGGCCGCGGCGGGGCGGATACGCTGACGGGCGGCGCCGGTGGCGATGTCTTTATCGGCGGGACAGGCAATGCGGCCGATACCCTGACGGGTTCTGCCGGCAATGACTTGCTGGTCGGCGGGGATGGCAATGACACGCTCTCCGGCGGCGCCGGCAACGACGTGCTGCGAGGAGGCATGGGCAGCAACGACGCGATGGATGGCGGCGCGGGCAGCGAAGATATGCTCGATTTTTCCGACGCGACGTCAGGCATCAGTTTTACCCTGGTACAAAGCGCGAGTTCGACGAATATCGCCAATGGCACCGGCGGCCTTGGCAATAATGACAATTATAAGAATATCGAAGGCGTGATCGGCACCGCATTTGCCGATACCATCAACGGCAGCAGTGGGAATGACATCCTGCGCGGCGGCACCGGGAACGACACGCTCGACGGCAAGGGCGGCAACGACCTGCTTGACTTCTCCGATGGCGCAGCGGGTATTACCTTCACGCTGGTGAACAACGGCAGCGGGACCGTATTCGCGACTGGTGCGGCAAACCTTGGTACCGACACATATTCCGGGTTCGAAGGCGTGATCGGCACTGCTTACGCCGATACCTTGACCGGTTCCGCATCGGCCGACCAGCTGCGCGGTGGCGGCGGCAACGACGCCATCAACGGCCTGGCCGGGGATGACCGCATCGTTGGCGGCACTGGCGCCGATATCCTTACCGGTGGCGCCGACAATGACACCTTTGTGTTCGACACTGCCCCGAATGCCGTCGATTCGATCACTGATTTCAATGCTTCCGGCTCGGTGGCAAGCGGCGACACGATCGAACTGTCGGCAGCAGTTTTCACCGCTCTTGCCTCAACCGCCGGCAATACCTTGGCGGCGAGCGAGTTCGCTGCACTGGATGGCGGCGCGGCATCGGACGTTGTTGGCGGCGCCGTCCGCGTGATTTACGACAGCGCCACCGGCAATCTGTATTACGACTCCGATGGCTTGGGCGCCGCGAACCGCACGCTGATGGCGCATCTTGCGCTGGAAAACCCGGCCGATACGTTCGACCAGAACGATATCAAAGTCGGTCTTTGATCACCTGACGATGGATCGGCCTCAGCCATGAAACCACTATTCAGCCTGCTCAAGCGTCCGCTCCTCTTTGTGGCGGGGCTATCCTTCTTCGTCAACTTGCTGCTGTTGGCGCCGGCGCTTTTCATGCTCCAGGTTTTCGACCGCGTGCTGACCAGCCAGAGCAAGGACACCTTGCTGGTCCTGCTGCTTGGCATGGCCATCGTGTTCGCCTTGATGCTGATGCTGGATTACCTGCGCAGCCGCCTGCAGGGCGTCATTGGCGGGCTGGTCGCCGAGCAGCTCTCGCCGACGGTGGCGAAGGCGATGCTTGAAAAGACCGCGCGCCGGAGCGGGCGTGTCCCGGCGGAAGGACTGCGCGACGTGGCGGCCCTGCGCAACCTGTTTTCCGCCCAGGGCCTGCTGGCGCTCTTCGATACGCCTTGGGCCGCGGTGTACATCGCGGTCATCTGGATGGCGCATCCGCTGCTGGGGCTTGGCGCCGCCGGGGCATCGCTGCTGATGCTGGCTCTTGCGGTGGCGAACGACCGGATCACGCGCGGCGGCATCGAGGCCTTGCAGAAGGAAGCGTCGGCGGCGACACGCTATCTCGAGTCGTCCATGCAAAATGCCGAAGTGGTGCATGCGCTGGGGATGGGCGAGGCCCTGGTGGGGCGCTGGCAAGGAATGAACGCCCGGGTCACCGAGCTGCAAGGCCCGACGGCGCGCAGGTCGGTGGCCATGGCGGCCTTTACCCGCTCGGCGCGGCAAGCGGTGCAGGTGCTGATGCAGGCACTCGGCGCTTACCTGGTCATCAGCGGGGAAGGAACTCCGGGCATCCTGGTAGCGACCACCATGCTGCTGGGGAAGGCATTGTCGCCGGTAGAGCAGGTGATCGGCAGCTGGCGCGTATTGGCGGAGGCCCGTCTGGCGTTTGCCCGCCTGGCGGTTTTGCTCGATGCCGTCGAATCCCAGCCGGAGCGCATGAAGTTGCCAGCTCCCTCGGGGAAATTGCTGGTGCAAGGCCTCGTTTTCCGCGCGCCGAACAGTGAACGGATGATACTGGGCGGCGTTGCATTGAGCCTGGATCCCGGCGAGGCGCTGGCCATCATCGGGGCCAGTGGTGCCGGGAAGTCCACACTGGCGCGCCTGTTGACCGGCCTCTGGAAACCGAACGCGGGTTCTGTGCGCCTTGATGACGTGGAATTGACGCAATGGCCGCGTGAAGACCTCGGCCCCTGGATCGGCTATGTGCCGCAAGACGTGGAGCTGTTTGCTGGCAGTGTCGCTGACAATATCGCCCGGCTCGGCGCGGTCGATTCCGAAAAAGTGGTGCGGGCGGCGCAGCGGGCCGGTGTCCATGCCCTGATTCTGTCGCTGCCGGATGGCTATGATACGCGCATCGACGAGATGGGCGTGGTGCTCTCGCCGGGGCAGCGCCAGCGCATCGCCCTGGCACGCGCGCTGTACGGAGAACCCAGGCTGCTGGTGCTCGATGAACCGAATTCCAACCTTGACGGCGCCGGTGAAATAGCGCTGGCCGAAGCGCTGAAGGGCTTGCGCGGGGAGGTCACGGTTGTCGTGGTGACCCATCGCAGTACGCTGATCCAGCATATGGACAAGATGCTGGTCTTGGAAGCCGGCCGGGTACAGCACTACGGCAGCGTAGGCGAAGTGATGGCGGCCATGCAGCAGCCTGCCGCGGGCAAGGGAGGCGCACAAGTGGTGGTGATGCCGCGTACGGCGGCCGAGGGGAGGGCATCATGATGACTACGATGAATGTATTGGCGGCAAACGATCCGGTGCTGCCGCACGTGAACGAGGCGCGCCGCCTGACTCGTTGGGGCATGGCTGTCGTGCTGGGAGGCCTGCTGCCGGTGGCGGCCTGGATGGGCTTCGCGCCGCTGTCGTCGGCGGTGGTGGCGCAGGCTTACGTCAAGGTGGACCTGAACCGCCGTCCCGTACAGCACGCCGAAGGCGGCATCGTGCGCCAGGTGCTGGTGCGCGATGGCCAGCATGTGCGCCAGGGAGAACCGCTGCTGGTGCTTGGCGACGTTTCCGTGGCCGCCGACCGCAATCGGCTCGACTATCGGGTCAGGGCCGAGCAGGCCAGCCTGGCGCGGCTCGACGCCGAGCAATCCATGGCCAATGCCGTCAGTTTTCCGTCCGATGTGCTTGAAACGGCGCGCACTGATACGCGCCTGGCCGAGCAGATTGCCAAGGAACGCTCGCTGTTCGACGCGCGGCGCGACGCATTGCTCGGGCAGGTGCGCTTGCTGCGCGCGCAGCGGGACAAGGTGGCAGAGGAGACGGTCGCGCTACGCGCCCAAATCACCCAGGCCAGCGAGTCGATGAAATTCCAGAAGCAGGACCTCGACAACAACCGCAAGCTGCTCAAGGATGGCTACATCTCCGCCACCCGCATCGCCCAGCTGGAAGGCCTTGCGGCCGACTACGGCGTCAAGGTCGAGGAGCGCCGTTCGGAACTGGCTCGCGCCGAACAGCGGGCTGTTGACATTGACCTGCGCATCCGCTCAATGGAAAGTGAATATCGTCAGCAGGCCAGCGACCAGCTTAAAGTTGCGGCCGCACGCCTGTCCGAGATCGAGCAGGAGCAGCGCAAATCGGTCGACGCCTCGACCCGCCAGGTCATCACGGCTTCCGCCAGCGGCGAAATCATCGACTTGAAGTATTCCACGCCCGGATCGGTGATCCCGCCGCGCGAAACGATTGCAGATATCGTGCCGGATGACACGCGCCTGGTGACCGAGGCGCGCATCCGCACCGAGGACGTCAGCCGCATCCATCGCGGACAGTCCGCGGAAATCCGCTTTACCGCCTTCAAGTACCGCACCACCCAGCTGATACGTGGCAAAGTGGTCTACATTTCAGGCGACCGCTTGCTGGATCGCGCGAACAATATGCCGTATTTTTCGGTGCTGGTGGAGGCCGACCAGGCAGCGCTGGAGAAGGCCGGCGATATGAAACTGCTGGCCGGCATGCCGGCCGAGATTTACATCGAAGGCGAACAAAGAACCCCGCTCCAGTACCTGCTGGAGCCAGTGACTCAGGTGCTGCGCCACGCGGTGCGTGAGCGCTAAAGCCGCTTCAGCGCAGCGAGGCCTGAAACTCGGGGCTGGTAACAGTGCCGAACGTAAAGCCTGCGGCGATCAGTTGTTCGATCAGGCTTTCCAGCTGGCGTATTGCCCGTGTATGGGTCTCGTGCATCAGGATGATGCCCCCTTTGCGCGCCCTGGCCTTGGCCACCACGTGCCCGACATAATCGCGGCGGTACTGACGCAGCACGCCGCAAGCGTGGGCGTCCTTGCGGGCCACGACCCCAGACCGCTCAAAGGCCCAGTCGCAGGAATCGATATGCCAGCCGACGATCTTGTAACCGCGCTGGTGGATCAGCGCATTCCCTGCGCAAGTGGCATTCCCGTAAGGATAGCGGAACAATTTGGGACCGTTGAACTGCGAAACCAGCGCATCGCCGCGCACGATTTCGTCAACTTGCTGCGCGGCATCCAGTTCGTGAAAATTCGGATGGCTCCACGAGTGGTTGGCCACCACCTGGTGGCCTGCCTCGCGCACGCGCGCGACCAGCTCGGGGTGCAGGGCAGCTTTTTTGCCGATCATGAAGAAGGTTGCCGAAATGCCGTGCTGCGCCAGCACGTCCAGTACCTGCTCGGTTTTGCCGGGCTGGGGACCGTCGTCGAAAGTCAGCGCAATCCTGTTGGTGGGCGGCGGGGTCAATATCTCGGATTCATAACGGCAACTGCCTTCCGGCTCCTCCGGCGGCGCGGCCGGTTTTTCCATCAGGCGGGCCAGGTGCAGGTGGCGGATCTTGGCGCTCTCGATGTCGGTTGGCGACTTCGGGGCTGGGCCGAGGTCCGGCGAGATGGTGAAGCTTCGGGCTTCGGCGCTGAGAATGGCGCAACAAAGAAGCATGACCGTTGCAGTCTGCATCAGGATTCGGCCGGCGGGAAACAAGGACTTCATGAGAGGCAATTGCTGAGTCGGAACGCTATCTTATCCGAACTCCGGCAGCCCCCCAAAGGCGCCACGCGTCCGGCAGGGCGGTGTTGTGATCTGTTCCCCACATTAGAGTGATTTTTTGACTAATTTGCAAGGGATATTTAATACATGAATATGTCTTAATAGCAATGTTTATTGATTTCTTAGGCGCGGTCGAGCAGCGTCATGAAATTTACGGACAGTTGACTGCCGCGGCCAGCGGCAGCAAGCTGGAAACACCCGGCGGCCCGCATTGCCAGTCGGCGTTGCGGGGGCCATCGGCCAGAAGGACTTTACTCTTCCAGGCGAGGAGGGACGTTGCCGCAGTCGCTGCCCTTCCAGCGCGCTGTCACTTCCTGGCTTGCATGGACGTCACCGCCTTGCGCCGGAGCGCCGTTAGGCCCGGTCATCTTGCCGTCGCCGACCATCTTGAAGCGCCATTCCTTGGTGCTTGGCACCATGTATTCACCGATGCCCTTGTAGCCGCCACCTTGCGGACCCATGCATGAGGCATTGAACTTGGCGCCCGAGCTGCTGGCCGAGATGATATCCAGCTTGCATCCTCGCGCCGATTCTTCCATCTTGCGCTTGATGCGGTCGGTATCGATACCCTTGGCAACCTGGGCCGGGGTCAGGCAGGTCTGCACCGTCCCGCCCGCGCCGCGATTGCCCATCTGTTCCTGCATCTCCTTGCGCTGCTCTGGCGTCAGGCGCGCCATCATTTTTTCCTGGCTCTTGCGGATTGCCTCGTCAACGTTCTGGCCGTTGATCAGGGTGACGCGCGTTTCTTCCCACAGCCCGGGGGCCAGCTTGAGGGGGATGATCTCGGCTTGGCTGGACAGGCAGATGGCGGCCAGACTGGCGCCGAGGGCCAGGTCTTTGATGCAGAACTTCATTTAATGCTCCTGTTGGCGAAAGGAGCGAATAGTATCAAATGATCAACGGGAGGCGTCGCGCGCTTCGCGTTCGACGATGACATAATGCTTGCGCACCGGCTCCAGCACTTCGAACACGCCTCTGAAGCCGGCCGGAATGACCAGGGCGTCGCCTGGACCCGCTTCAGCGGCGTGCCCTTGTTCGTCGATCACGCGGCAACGGCCCTCCAGCACACAGAAATACTCGTCCTTGTTCTCGGCGAAGGCGATGCGCCAGCTACCTCGCTCGCAGGCCCAGATCCCGGCATGGACTTCGCCGCTGGCATTGCTGAAGTGGCTCCAGGTGGTACGCAAGGGATTGCCCGCCAGCCGCCGCTCTTCGCGTGGATGGTCGTATTCAGGTGTGGGCGACTGTTTGCTGAATTCGGTGATGGTCGGCATGTCTTATTTTGTACGGGCCGGTGGCGGCACTCTGGCCAGCAAGCCGTCGTTCAATTCATAGGTATCGAAATCCCGGGCGAGCAGCAGATTGCCGCCGTAATGCTGGCGTGCTTCGGCTGCCACCTCGGCCATTCCTTCCGGGGTATCGTAGCGGGCGCTGAAATGGGTGAGGACCAGGTTCGGTACCGATTCCGCCGTGGCGAAGCGCGCGATGCGCTCGACCGAACTGTGTTGCGGACCTGGCCCGACTTTCTGCAGCACGGCCTCAGTATAGGTCGCTTCATGCACCAGCACATTGGCGCCGTCGCAAGCCTCGGCCAGCAAAGCAGGGCGGTCGTTGTCGCCGCCGATCACCGCGACGGCGCGCTCGGTGTGCTGGCTGCGGAACTCAGCGGCTTGCAAGATCGTGCCGTCGTCCTGGCGCACATCCTTCCCGTGCTGCAGCAAGCCCCAGGCCGGGCCGGGCGGTACGCCGCGGGCGCGCAGGGCGTCACTATCAACCTTCCATGTCGTCTTTTCGAGGCTAAACTTAAAGCCGTAGCTCGGCACCCGGTGGGAAAGCGGGAAGCGCTCGATCAGCAGGCCATCCTGGCGGTGTACTTCCTTCTGGCTGGCCACGTCGATATGGATGATGTCGAAAGTC
Organism: Pseudoduganella violaceinigra DSM 15887; assembly: GCF_000425385.1. GTDB lineage: Bacteria > Pseudomonadota > Gammaproteobacteria > Burkholderiales > Burkholderiaceae_D > Rugamonas > Rugamonas violaceinigra. The sequence goes on from NZ_KE384361.1 coordinate 12,793, forward strand.
AGGAAGAGCTCAGTGTGCAGGATGGTGGCATCCAGCCATGCCTTGACCCCGGCCGGCGCGATCAGAATCAGCGGCTTCTTGCGGCCGGTCATGGAAGCGCTCGCCAGCAGGCCGGGCAAGCCGTAGCTATGGTCGCCGTGGATATGGGTGATACAGATCCCCACCAGGTCGTGCACGGTGAGCGGAATGCGCTGCAACTGGTGCTGGGTCGCTTCGCCGCAATCGACGAGCCACCAGTCGCGGTTGATAGTTGAGTGCAGGGCCAGCGCGGTCACATTGCGCTTGATGGTTGGTACGCCCGACGACGTGCCAAGGAAGGTGAATTTCAGCATGCCACATTATGCCGCATCAGGTGCATTCGTGGCCAGGGCGCGACAGCCGGCGCGGCCCGGCGGGCCATTTCCTTGTCCTGGCGAGCCATGCCGACGCGCTGGGCTAACCCAGCGTTAAGATGGGATGTGTTGGCTGGTCGTTTCGAATACCTACTTCAATGATCGGAGACACTCAATGCATACTCGTTTGCGCAGTACGTTTTTGGCCGCGCTAGTGTTCCTCACCCTCGGGGGACAGGCCTTAGCAAATACCCTGACTCAAAACGTTTCGTGGACCATCGACCGTCCGGGCACCACCACCAAATACCGGGTGGTGGCCTATGGCGACTCGATCTATGCCGGCTATAACGGTTCGATCAGCAGCGCCGCCAAGTATTCGGCGCCGACGGTGGATGCGGAATACCTGTCGGCCCTGTGGAATGCGGATATCGAAAGCGTGCGCCGCGCGAAATCAGGCGCCGTGGCGTCTGACGTCTACAACAACAAGATTGTCGCAGAGCGATCTTATATGCAGGCCAGTAATACGCGCGTGGTCACCTTCGAAATGTGCGGCAACGACGGCCTGCAGGCGCGCTCTGCCTTCAAGGGCCAGACCGGTACTTGCGACGATTCCGTCCTGACCGCGGCCGAGAACAGCTGCAAGACCTACGTTGCGGCGGCGATGGACTATATCAATGCCAACGCCTATGCGGGCGTCAAGGTGAAGGTGATCTCGAACCTGCACTATCCCGGTTACGCCGCCGACAATGTGCAGAGCTCCTGCAAGGATCCGAACACAGGCGCCACGGTCAACATGCAGCAGAAGTTCCTGCCGGCCCTGGCGCGCATGAACTTCGTGATGTGCGATACGGCACGCCAGAAAGGCTTCAAGTGCGCAGATAATTTCGCCCAGTACATGGGGGCGGACTACGACAGCAATGGCGACGGGATCGTCGATTCCGAAGGCCTGCGCTACGTGGATGGCGAGAGCCAGGCGAGCTACGTCGCCAGGATCACCTCGACCCTGCGCCCGACGATTCGCGATGCCAACAGCCATTTCGTATCGTCCGGCAGCAGCTACGACTACATCCAGTCCGATGACACGCACCCGACCTATACTGGGGCCACGGTGAGCGCGGGCCTGTTCGGCGGTACGACAGGAACCGGCGCGCCGCGCTACGGCTCTTTCAGCGGCGGCAAAAACCCGATCTGGAACCAGTTCGGGCATGAGCGCATGGGGTGGGCCGTTTCGGTCTATAACTCGCCGACTCCTTGATGGTAAAGCCACCGCGTCCACCAGGCCAACCGGCAGGCAGCGATGCCGCCGGTGGCGGGAACGCGTGGCGTCCGCACCGCGGATACCTGGCGGCGGCCCTGTTGTTGGCGGTGGGGGCCTTCACGCTGGTGTTCTTCCTGTGGTTCTTCTCGCAGCCGGACGGTGAAGCACCGCCTGCGGGAATCGTTTCCAGGGAGCCGGTGCCAACAGCAGTAGCCCCAGCCAACGCCACGCCGCCGCCCGCCACGGCGGCACAATCGACGGCGCCGGCAGCCCGTGGGCCGGAAGGTGATGCGGACCCCACGCGCGATTTGAGCCACTATGTGATGCGCGGTGAGAAGCCGACCATGGGTGAAGTCATCAAGCGCCTGCATGAGAATGGCGTGCATACCGGTCTTGGCGCCTTCAATCCGCCGGGAACCAGCCCGCCGCTGGTAGGACTCGCCGTACCGAAGGACTTTGTGCTGCCCCCGGGCTATGTGCGGCACCACCAGACCACCGATGACGGCCAGCCGATCGATCCGATCCTGATGTTCGCCCCCGATTTCCAGCTGTATGACGCAGCCAATAAGCCCGTCGCCATGCCCAAGGACCGCGTGGTGCCGCCGGACCTGGCGCCGCCCGGACTGCCGTTGCGGCGCATCTCCATCCCACACCCGATAGATTTCTCCGGCCAATGAAACGAACAGCATGCATATTTGCCAGTGCCGTGCTTGCGGCGCTTTACGCCCAGGGCGGTCCGGCCTGGATTCTCGGATTCATATTGCTTGTGCCTTGGCTGCTGGTGCTTGAGCGTGTACGCACGGCAGCCGGCACGCTGGCCTGCGCCTGGGCAATGTCGGTGGCATTCACTGCCGGGGGCTTCGCCTGGTTCGGCGCTGCGCTGGGGCGCTATGCGCAGATCGGGGAGACCGGAGGCATTGCGGTGCTGCTGCTTGCCGCGCCATTGTTCCAGCCCCAGTTCTTTGCCTTTGCCATGGTCCGCCATATCGGGCGGGGCCGCTTTGGTCCCATTCTGCGCGTGCTTTCCGCCTGCTCGGCATGGATTGCGGCCGAATGGCTGTTGCCGCGCATCCTGGGCGATTCCCTGGGCTATGGGCTTTACCCCTCGCGCCTGATGCGCCAGGCGGCCGATCTTGGCGGCGCCGCAGGCCTTACCTTGCTGCTGTTGCTGGTGAACGAAAGCGTTGCGGCGGCGCTCAATAGCGGCAGGAATGGATGGCGCACCGTCGCCCGTCCTCTTGCCGTCGCCGCCCTGGTACCCGTTCTGATGGCCTTGTACGGCACGGTTGCTATGCCGCCGACTCCTGCGGCAGGGGGCAAGCCGCTGCGTATGGGGTTGATTCAGTCCAATCTCGTCGACTACGAAAAGCAGCGGCGGGAAAAGGGCGCGTACGCCTTTGTCAGGGAGCTGCTCGACAGGCATTTCTCCATGAGCTACCAGGCAGTGACGGAGCAGCGTGCGGAAGCGTTGCTGTGGTCGGAAACTGCCTATCCGACTACCTTCGGTAATCCGAAGAGCGAAGCGGGCGCCGAATTCGATGCCGAGATCCGGCGCTTTGTCGATGCAGCCGGCGTGCCGCTGGTTTTTGGCACGTATGACCGCGACAGCGCAGGCGAATACAATGCCGCAGCCTTCCTGCAGCCTGGCGCGGGCATCACCGGCTTCTACCGCAAGACCCACTTGTTCCCGTTCACGGAGTATCTGCCCGCCTGGCTGGACGGGCCGCTGCTGCGCCGCCTGCTGCCGTGGAGCGGCAACTGGAAACCCGGCAACGGTGCGCGTGTGCTGCCATTGCGCCTCGCTGGTGGCCGGGAGATCCCGGTGCTGCCCTTGATCTGCCGCGACGACGTCGATGCCGGATTGGCCATCGATGGTGCCCGGCTTGGCGCCCAGGTGATACTGACCATGTCAAACGATTCCTGGTTCAGCGCTGATGGCCCGGGCGCGCGCCTGCACCTGGCTGCGGCGGCGTTCCGCAGTATCGAGACGCGTCTGCCGCAATTTCGCGTCACCAGCGACGGCTATAGCGCGGTATTCGATGCCAGCGGCGAAATTTTGACGGCAACCCGGGTTGGCGAACCGGCGCTCCTGATCGCCGATGTGCCGCTGCGCTCGGCCAGCCCAACCTTGATGGTCCTGTGGGGCGACTGGGTGGGCATGGCCTCGGCCGCCTTCCTGATTGCCCTGGCCGCCAGAGCAGCGCTACGGTCGTGGCGCGTTTCCGGCCGCGGCTGGCCGGAGTTGGCGCGGGGTCCCGAAGCGTTTCCCATGCGCGTGTACCTGCTGCCATTAGCATCGCGTATTGCCGTTGGCGTCGTGCGTGCGGGCGGGCGCATCGGCCTGCTCAGCATCTGCCTGGTCTTGCTGCTGAACGAATCCTTCCGCAGCAATACGCTGGCCCAGATCCGCTGGTTCGCGCTGCTCTTCCTGGTGCCGGAAGTCGTGTCGTGGTGCGTATTGCTGGCCTTTTCCGCCCAGGCATCGGTCAGCAAGGGCAAGCTGGTCTTCTCGCGCGGCCAGCAAAACATGGAACTCGCGCTGGCGGAAATCTCCGCCGTGCAGGCCTGGCGGCTACCGCTGCCCGGGGCCGGGGTGTCGTTGCGGCTGGCAAGCGGCGCAGTCTGGCGCCATGGACTGGCGCTGCCCAATCCGGCTGCGTTCACGAAAGCGCTTGCCGCTGCCGGTGGCCCGCAGCTGACAGCCCCGGCGCGGACGTTGCTCGATGTGTACACCCAGGCCCGGCTTGCGCTCGGGCGCATGCGGCTTGATCATCCACTGGCCAAGTTTGTACTGCTGCCACTGATACTGGCAATTCCTGCCTTCCACCTGCACCAGCACATCGCATACGGCAGCGCGTTCGGCGAATACTACAGCTTCGGCCTGGCGGCCTACCTGGATGCCTTTGCTCTGTGGTGGGCGGCGTGGACAATCGGCGTCGTGCTGGGGGCTGCGTTGCTGAGGGCCGTCATCGAAGGCGCGACCCTGCTGGCGGCGGGGTTGCGGCCCGGACAGGCAATCCGCATCCGCGGCAACGCCGAGAGTGCCGCGCATGTCGCCTTGTACGTCGGCCTGCCCGCGTGGCTCCTGTGGCGGATATTCGGCAGTTAAGCAGCGTGTCAGGCGGTCGGGCGGATATCGAAGGTGGCGGCGGACGGCGCCGGCTCCGTTTCTTCCTGAACCAGGACGCGGCTGACGCGGGCTGCGCCGGGCCCCCGGTGGGACCAGTCAATGATGGCTTGCTCCGCATCGGCCGGACCATGGATGCTCGCTTCCACAGCGCCGTTGCTGCGGTTGCGCACCCAGCCGGCCAGACCCAGCGCGGTGGCGCGTTCGGCGAAGGCGTAGCGGTAGCCCACGCCCTGCACCAATCCTTCGATCATCAAACGTTTGGCCATCACATTCTCCAGTTGACCCGGTTGCGGCCCGCTTGCTTGGCGCGGTACAGCGCCGCGTCGGCGGATTCGAAGAGCGCCGGGGCGCTTTCCTCACCACCCGGCGGCAGGGTGGCACCGCCGATGCTGACGCTCAGCACCGGGCCGGCAATGGAACGCTCATGGGGCACCAGCATCTGCGCGACCGCTTCACGGATGCTCTCGGCGACATGCAGCGCCTGCGCCGCGTCGGTTTCCGGCATCAGTACCACGATTTCCTCGCCGCCGTAGCGCGCTGCCACGTCGCACGGCCGCCGCATGGCGCCGCGTGCGGCGCGCGCCACTGCGCGCAGGGCGCGGTCGCCGGCCGGATGGCCGTAGTGGTCGTTGTATTGTTTGAAGCAGTCGATATCGAGCAAGGCCACCGACAGCGCGTGGCCATGGCGCGCGGCGCGCTGCCATTCGCTTTGATAGATTTCGTCGAAGCGGCGCCGGTTGGCCAGTTCGGTCAAGCCGTCCATGTGCGCCAGGTGCTGCAGCATGCGGCGCTGGCGCACCACTTCCAGGTGGGTGGCGACGCGCGCCATCACGACCGTGGTGTTGAAGGGCTTGGTGATGTAGTCCGCCGCCCCCAGCTTGAGGCCCTTGGCTTCGTCTTCGGGACGGCCCATGCCGGTGATGAAGATGACTTCGATGTGGGCGGTGGCGGGATCGGCGCGCAGGCGGCGCAGCACTTCGTAGCCGTCCATATCGGGCAGCATGACGTCGAGCATCAGCAGGTCCGGCAGGTGACGCTGGGCGCGCTCGATGGCCTGTTCGCCGGTCTTTGCCAACAGCACTACGTAGTCCTGCTTGAGCAAGGTGGCCAGCACTTGGCGATTGATGCCGTCGTCGTCCGCGATCAGGACTTTTTGCGTTTCCTCGCTCATGCGCTCACTTCCATATCGACCTGCAGCGCCCGGGCAAGTTCGGACAGCGGCTTCAATCCTTCATGATATTCGATTTCATCGACGGCACGCTGGATCTGTGCCAGCAAGGCGGCATGGGAAGAGCCCGCCAGGAGTGCGCCCAATTCAGCGAGCAGGTCCTCCGCGCGGGCGTCGTCGGCCCGCAGGTAGCCATCCAATTGGCGCAGCAGACGGCGGTAGTCGGCGCGCTCGGGCGTGCCGGCGCCTGCCGCAGGCTGCAGGGCATTGGAAAAACCAGCCAGGATGGTTTCCAGCGATCTGGCCATGCTGGCCGCTTCCGTGGCGCAGCGATCGGTGCGCCCGTCGCGGATGCCCGCTTCGACAATGTCGGAAAGCTGGGCCAGTCCCGCGGCGCCCAGGTAAGTGGCGCTGGACTTCAGGTTGTGTGCCAGGCGTTCCACGGGCGCCCAGTCGCCGCCGGCCAGCGCCGCCGCCAGCTGGTCCGGACCCGCGCCGTACTCATTGCAGAAGCTGCGCATGCGCTTGGCGAGGATGGCGGGATTGCGGTCGGCTCGCGACAGGGCGAATTGCCAGTCAACGCCGGCCAGCGGCGGGAAGGGCGCGGCGGCGGGAATTTCGGCGGGGGCGGGCGCGGCAGCCGGTGTGCGGCCCGCAAGGCGCGCCGGGTCGATCCATTTCAGCATGGCGCGGAACAATATATCGGGGTTGATCGGTTTGGTAATGTGGTCGTTCATCCCGGCCGCCAGGCTTTTGGCCTGGTCTTCCGGCATGGCGTGGGCGGTCATGGCGAGGATGGGCAGGCCGCGCAGCGCTTCGACGGCGCGGATCTGGCGCGTTGCCGACAGGCCGTCCAGTCCCTGCATCTGCACATCCATCAGGACCAGGTCGTAGTCGCCTTGCTGGACCATGCGCACCGCTTCGGCGCCGTCGACGGCGACATCGGCCTGCACGCGCACGGTTTCCAGGAAATCGAGCGCGACTTCGCGGTTATTGGCATTGTCTTCGACCAGCAGGACACGGGCGCTTTGCAGCCTCGCCAGTTCTTCCGGCGGCAAGGCGCGCTGCTCGCGCTGCACGGCCGCAGCCAGGGTCAGCTCCGGCCGCAGCACCTGCAGCAGGCTGTGATACAGCAGCGCCGGGCCGACCGGCTTGGTCAGGAAACCCTGCAGCGGCAATTCGCCTTCCTGCTGCAGCACCGCTTCGCGCGTGCAGGCGCTGACCATCAGGATCGACGGCGGCGCGGCGAAGCGCGGGTCGGCGTGGATGCGGTGGATGGTTTCCACCCCGTCCCAGCCCGGCATCATGTAATCCATCAGCACGACCTGGTAAGGCGTACCGCTTTCGACCGCACGCACCAGCATGTTCAGCGACTGTTCGCCGGAACTGGCGCTGTGGGCCGCCACGCCGAAGGACGCGAGCATTTCGACCAGGGCGTCGCGGGCGGTGGCGCTGTCGTCCACCACCAGGACACGGGCTTGCAGGGCAGCGCCCGGGGTTGGCATGCCGTCCCCGGTGGCAGTGCCGATGCCGAGTTTCACCGTGAAGCTGAAGCGGCTGCCGACGCCGGGCGTGCTGGCGACCTTGATGCTGCCACCCATCAGTTCGACCAGCTGGCGCGAAATGCTCAGGCCAAGGCCGGTGCCGCCGTATTTGCGGGTGATCGAATTGTCGGCCTGGCTGAAGGACTGGAACAGGCGCGCCAGCTGTTCTTCGTTCATGCCGATGCCGGTGTCGCTGACGCTGAAGCCCAGCGTAATGCCGTCGGCCGAGCGTTCGACCGCTTTGACCGCCACCACGATTTCGCCGCGTTCGGTGAATTTGACGGCGTTATTGGTCAGGTTGATCAGCACCTGCCCCAGGCGCAGCGGATCGCCGAGCAGCGCTTGCGGCACGCCGCGTTCGACGCGGAACACCAGCTCCACTTTGCGCGCATCGGTCTTGACGGCGGTCAGGGTGGACAGGTGGTCGAGCATGTCGTCCAGGCTGAACGGCACTTTTTCCAGCGCGAGCTTGCCGGCTTCGATCTTCGACAGGTCGAGGATGTCGTTGATGATGCCCAGCAGGTGCTCGCCGGCGCCGAGGATCTTGGACAGGTAGTTGCGCTGCCTCGGGTTCGGATCGGCCATCAGCGCCAGGCGGCTCATGCCGATAATGGCGTTCATCGGCGTGCGGATTTCATGGCTCATATTGGCCAGGAAGTCCGATTTCAGGCGGGTCGCCGCTTCGGCGCGCAGCATGGCGTTCTGCATGGCCTTGGTGCGCAGGCCAAGGATGCGCATGAACACCAGCATATCGAAAGCGTTGCCGAACTGGAGGGCGTGCATGGTCCAGAAATTGGCCGCCAGCTTGCCGCTGATGACCTGGCTCAGAACCACGGACGACATGAAACTGACCGCCCAGCCGACCAGGAAGTAGATGCCGACCGCATCGCCGCGGCGGGCGCGCATGAAGGCACCCGGCAGGCCAAGCAGCATGGGCAGCAGGCCCAGCGTGCTGACGATCATGACCAGGATTTCGACGCTGATGACGTCGAGCCCGTAGGCCAGGGCGACCACGCCGGCCAGGGCGGCGCCGGATTTCATGAGCAGCGAGAAGACCCGGTCCACGCCGGGGCGGGCCAGCGCCTGCTCCACGAACAGGTAGCCGCCGCAGGAGGCCATCAGGGCAAAGAGGCCGCCGGCGTGCAGCGTCATCCAGACATTGTCGCGCCAGAGGTATTGGCTGCCCAGGCCGAAGAATTCCAGCGAGAACAGCGTGGTACCGGCGATCAGCAGGGAATATTTGCCGAACAGGGGTTCGCGCAAGTTGGCCCACTGCGCCAGGCTGTAGAGCAGCAGGCAGAGACTGAGGCCGATCAGGATGCCCTGCATCATCTGCTCGGTCAGCGCCTGCGCGTGGTACACCGTGGCTTTGGAGAACTGGATGGGAAGGATCATCGAGCCATTGTTCTCGATGCGCAGCAGGACGACGTGCTCCTGCCCCGGCGCCAGGCGCAGCGCCGCCGCGGGCGTGCGTCCGCCGGCGCCCGGTTCAAGCACCGGTTGCAGATTGCCGGTCACCGTGTGGCTGTGCAGCCTGCCATCGGTGGCTGCGAATACGTCGACGCGATTCAGCTGCGAGAAGTCGATATTCAGGGTCCACTCACCACTGTCGGTGGCCGGCACCACCACCGGTATGCGGACCCAGACCACGGTACCTTTGTTGACGCCCAGCGTGGCATAAGCCGAGTGCGGCTTGCTGAACTGGCTGGCGGCGGCCAGGGCGCCGGCCGGGGTCAGTGCGCCGCCGGGATCCTTGAGGATGGTGACTGCGGGCCATGCGTCGTGCGCACCGGCGCGGTCGTCCAACAACAACGGCGCGGCGGAAGCCGCTTGCGACAGCAGCAGGAGCAGGGCAAGGATAAAGCGCATCAACATGGCTGCTGGCCTCCGGCGGTTCGGCGGCCGGCGAGGCGTGCTTCCAGGGCATTCATCCAGCCCGGGGCCTTGGGATCGTTGCCCCAGTTCTGCACCGCCTGGCCGACCTGGTTCAGGACGGCGGGCGGCAGTTTCAAGGGACGGGTCTCGTTCATCAGGAATTTGACGGTGAACTGGTAGCCGAAGATGCGGGTGATCATGCGGCAGATCGAAAAGCCGGGAAGGACCAGGCGCAGCAGGCTGTCGATGCCGCGCACCAGGCCCATACCGGCGGCGAACAGGATGCAGGAAACCAGGTTGACACGCTGGTTGAGCGCCAGGTCGACGCGGGCGGCATCGCCGCACAAATAGCGTGTCAGCAGTACCGGGAAAGGTTTCAGGATACGCAGCGGAATTTCGTCCTGCATCGCTTTCATGAGGGCGGCGCCGAGCGCCGGGCGCGGGTCGGGCAGGTACGGGGACAGGCGGGCCCGCGCCTGGATGGCGTTGAAGCTCGCTTCGGCCTGTTCCATCGTCTGCGGCATCAATGCGGTTTCAATGCCGAGAAGGTGGCCGACCACGTTCCAGGTATGCAGGTAGGCTTGCTCGTCCTGCTGCGGCAGCCCCAAGCCAAGGCGGCGCAGGCCGCGCAGGAAGATGTAGTGGAAGGTCAGCAGGGTGTAGGCCAGTTCTTCCTGGTTGCAGGGCAGGCCGTTGGCGGCGACATCCCAGCCGTTGTTGTACAGCGTGTCGTACATATTGCGGCAGGGCGCATCGAGCGGCTCCACCGCGATGCCGCCGTCGGCGATGGATGCAGACGGATTACCGCGCAGGATCAGGTGGCGGATGGTGGCGTGGATCAGGCGCACCTTGAGGATCTGGGCGATGCCGGCACCTTCCGCCGTTTCCAGGCCGCCGCGCATCATGACGGGGAAAATCATTGCCGCCGTCGAGCGCACGCGGTAGTCGCAGTGGGCTTCCAGCTGTCCAGCCACGTGCAGCACGCCGGCCAGGTCGGGGACCACATAGCATTCCGGCAGGCTGGCGCAGAAAAGCAGGCTGCAGGAGAGCATGCTCATGTCGAAGAACAGTTCTTCCGCGCGGGCGATCTGGCGGGCGTCGGCCCAATCGGGCAGGCGCGCCGCGTCCGCCAGAAAAGCTCCCAGGGCGGCGGCGATCGGCGCCGGCGTGCCTTCCGGCGCGCGCCAGCCCGTGACGATGGCGTTGGACTGCCAGTCGCCCAGCAAACGGTTGACGATGGCGATCGCATCCCATTGGCTGCCGTCGTGACCCGCCAGGATGGCGGCAATGGCGTCATCCGCGAGGGGATCGGCGCGCAGGGTTGGCGCCGCCGGAGCAAGTTCGCTCATGCCGCGGCCCTCCAGCGCGTCCAGCCGCACAGCGCGGTCAGGAGGGGGATGCCCATGGCGAACAAGGCGATGGTGCGCGTTTCGATCGGGCTGCCCTGGACCGCCTGGAACGCCATGCTGCCGCCGTAAATGATCAGGGGGACCAGGGCATACAGCGGCGTCACCGGGCTGCTGGCGACCGCCGGTTTGCCGCGCAGGGTAGCGCGGAAGCCGTAGATGATGGCGAAGGACACCGCCATCCAGCCGACGAAGCCTTGCAGGGTTTCGCCGAACCAGCCGCCATCGGTTTTGGTCATGATCCAGGCCTTGAGCGTGAACACCATATAGGGATCGGCGCCCAGGTCATAGGCCGTGACAATCATGGCCGCAATAAAGGACATCACCATCGATTGGCGCGCCGACGGGGCGCCGTCGGTTGGCGTCTGCCACACGATCAGGTTGGCGATCACATAGGCCACGTAGCACAGGGCGAACCACATCAGCGGAATGATGAAGGGTACTGAGCCGATGCGCGGCCCGAGCACGTCGGTATAAGTGTAGGAACCGAAGAACCAGCCCTTTTGCGCACCCAGCTCTTCGGCGATCCAGCCCAGCACGATGCCGATGATGACGAAGCGCAGTGCCGGGCGGGGTCCCAGCAGATGACTGGCGCTGGCCCAGCAGCAGCCGAACATCAGGATCGAGCTGAGCACCAGCAGGACCGTGGTTTCCCCCCAGCTGCGGACCGACAGGGCGGCGATGAAGGCCGCGAGCAGCAGCAAGGTGATACGGGGCAGTTGGTTCAGCAAGGGCTTCATACGGCTCCAGTCTTAGAATTGGTAGTCGAAACGGAGATCGACAGTGCGCGGATCGCTCGGCACGGCCATGCCGAAACTGTCGATTGTGATCGGCTGCACCTTGTTCTCCAGGTTCTTCACGCGCGCCGACAAGCTCCAGCTGGCGCCGTCGGGGCGGTAGCCCAGTGTGAAATCGCTGACGGTGCGCGCCGGGATACGGTATTGCAGCAGCTTGCTGGCAACGCTGATGTTGTACGCGGCGCTGCGGCGGGCGTTGATGCCGACGGGGAGCGCGGCGCCGGGCAGGCGGAACGTATGCTCCCAGCCCAGGTTCAACACCGAATGCGGGGCGCGGTCGAGCGGCTCTCCCGCCCACGACGCGACGCCGTTGGGCACGTAGGAAACGTAGTGGGCATCGAGCAGGGTGAGGCCGTATTGGATGCTGTCCAGCGGGGTGGCGCGCACCTGGCCGTCCAGCTCCAGCCCCTTGGCGCTGGCCACGCCGGCATTTTGGGTGAGAAAGCGCGGCGCGCCGGCAACGATCGCGACACTGGACAGTTGCAGGTTACGGTAGTCGTAGTTGAAAACAGCCAGGTTCATGCTGGCGCGATTGCCCCAGAAACGGGCTTTCATGCCAGCTTCCCATGCCTTCAAAGTCTCCGGCTGGTAGAACAGCGTGGCGGCGGGGACAGCGGTGGCCGCCGGGCAGGCAAGGCCGAGCGCGCTCGATCCAGCCAGGCAGCCGTCGTTGAAGCCACCTGACTTGTAGCCGGTGGCGATGCTCGCATAGGCCATTGCCGTGGGCGCCAGGTCGTATTCGGCGCCCAGCTTCCAGGTGGCCTTGTGGCTCGCAAGCGCTGCGTCATTGAGCAGCTTGAAATCGGTGGCTGCGTTGAAGTCCGGCGCCTGCTGGAAGTTGGTCGAGCCGACGCGGGATTTGTCGTCCCTGGTATAGCGCAGGCCGGCCGTGGCGCGCAGGACCGGCGTCACGCTGTAGGTCAGTTGGCCGAAAGCGGCCTTGCTGCGGGCGATGGCCGGGCCGTGTGGGAACACATAATACGGCGGCTGATTGACCAGTTGCAGGTCGCGGAAGACGTATAGCTGATGCGACTCTTCGCTGAAGTAATACAGGCCGCCCTGGGCTTTCAACGGGCCGGCGCCATTGGTCGACAGGCGCAGTTCATGCGAATCCTGCTGCTGCTCGCCGCCGAAGTTTTCATGCACGCCGATTGCCAGCCCCGGCTGGACGCGGTAGTAGAAATTGGCGAGGAAGTCGTGGCGGTTGTTGCGGTGCGAGCCGAGGTAGTTCAGCGTTGCCTGGCCGAGGTCCCAGGACAGTTCGGCGCCGACGCCGCTCATGGTCTTGTGGCCGTAGCCTTGTTCGAGCCGGGTATTGAAGGGCATGAAACCGTTCCTGAGGCGTTCGCTGGTGGCGGCGCCAAACCAGACAGGCTTATTCGCTTCGACACCGCGGAAGAAGTTGGTGTCGGGGACCACCGTGTCGATATTGCCATCCTGCGTAGCACGTTCGGCGCGCAGCAACAGCGAAGCTGAGTTGCCCAGGGCCAGTTTGGCCGAGATGCGCGCGGCGCGGTCGTCACGGTCCTGCCCGAGCCGGTAGCCGGTGCCCTGGCCGTTGCTCAGGTAGCTGTCATGCCTGTTGATTGCGACGGCGGCGCGCAGCGCCAGCACATCGTTGACGGGCACGTTCAGCATGCCCGTCGCCATACGTGAGGCGTAATTGCCTAGCGCAAGGCTGGCCGCGCCTTCCAGCCGCGGTACCGGCGCGTTGCTGATGACATTGACGACGCCGGCCGTGGTGTTGCGGCCATACAGGGTGCCCTGCGGGCCGCGCAGCACTTCAATACGGTCGACGTCGAGGAAGTTGATGGTCTGCGCCTGGGGACGGGCGATATAAATCCCGTCCAGCATAAAGGCGGCGGAGGGATCGCCTTTTTCGGTGGCGTCGGCGTTCGACACCCCGCGGATGGTGATGCGCAGGCCGTCGGCGGCGCCATCCATGTGCACATTGGGCAGGCGCGCGCCGATGGCAGCGGCGTTGTCGATGCCGAGCTTGTCGAGCCGGGCAGCCGTCAGCACCGACATCGCGACGGGTGTGCGCGATTCGGGCGTGGCGACGCGCTGGGCAGTCACAAGGACTTCCGGCAGCTGGTCTTCGGCCTGGCTTTGCGCCATAGCGGGGGCGCAAAGGATGCTGGTAGCGGCGGCGGCCAGCAACGTCGGACGCAACTGCGCCCCTTGGTTCGACATGGTTACCCCTAGTGCCTTGCTTGGTATGATTATTTTGGCAATGTTGCAAACCGTGGCTTGCAAAGATCAAGAGTCTAACAGTTCGTGTTAAAAGGAAATAGATCTATGTAGGCTTTCCCCGACAAGGACACGACCGAAATGCCGATAGCGCGCGGGACGCAACAGGCGAATACTGGGTCAAACCTGACAAGGAAAGGAGTGCATTATGCTTATTCGAAACATTACCATGGCCTGCACCCTGGCTTGCAGCCTCCTCTCGGTGGCAGCGGCGGCCGAGCCGCAGTTCGTCACCGGCGGCGTAGGCCTTGAAGAGCGCGGCCAAATGCTGGCCAGCAAACCCGATTACAACGTGCGCATGACGTTTGCCACGCGCGGCGGCGGCGAATTCCGGTCCGATGTGCAAGTCGAAATCACCGACGCGCATGGCAACGTCAACGTCAACGCCCACGACGCGGGGCCGCTGATGTTCGTCAACCTGGAACCGGGGCGCTACCGCTTGACGCTATCGGCGGCCGACGGCCAGGTCCAGCGCCGCGAGCTGCTGGTGCAGCCGGGGCGGACCAAGGACCTGGTCTTCTACTGGAACGACCCGACTATTGTCCAGTAGTCATCAGCGCATTCAGTGCGCCGTAGTCGAGCGTGAGCTCGTCATCGATGGCGCCGGTTTGCAGGAAGCGTTCCATATAGGCGCGCAGCCGGCCCATCATCACTTCCGCCGGGGCTGAACCGGCGCTCAGGCGGCGTACGCCCAGCTCCTGCAGCCGGGCCGGGGCGGCCAGCTTAGAGCGCGCCAGCACGTTGAGGGGCATGCTCGTGCCTTGGGCCAGGCCGGCGATTTCCGCTTCGTCCGTCACACCCGGCGCGAACAGGCCGCTGGCGCCCGCCGCCTGGTATAAAGCGGCGCGGCGCAGGGTTTCGGCCACGCGTTTGCCAGGTTCGGCCAGGCCGCGCAGATAGACGTCGCAGCGCGCATTGATGAATAGTTGTACGTTTGCGGCGTCGGCGGCCGCGCGGCAAGCGGCGATCTTGCGCGCCAATAGCTCCGGCGCGTCGCCGCCGTCCTCAATATTGATGCCGACCACACCCGCCGCCAGCAGCTGGCTGACGAATTGGCCCACCAGCTCCGGATCGGCGGCGTAGCCGTCTTCGATATCGACCGTCAGCGGCAGCTCGCTGACGCGCACGATGTCGCGTACGGTTTCCAGCAGCAGGGCGGTGGGCAGCTGGGAGCGGTCGGAATAGCCATGGCTCCAGGCGACAGCGGCGCTGCTGGTGGCCAGGGCCTTGGCGCCGCTCAGGGCGGCGATGCGGGCGGTACCACCGTCCCAGCAATTTGCCAGCAGGAGCAGGCCATCCTGGTGCATGGCATGGAATCGGGTGTCGTTGCGCATGTGGTTATTTCCTTAAGATTGAGGAGCAGGCCATTCTGCCACGGTTCCCCAATTCCCGCTTTGGTACAATGCGGGGTTGCCAATTACTCTCGTCACCATAGTGCAAAGCCGCCAACTCTATGTCCGCCTGCTGAAGGAATTCCTCCCCTATAAATGGGTCGCCCTGGTGACCCTGGTCGGCGTGGGCGTGGCTTCGCTGACCGATGTGCTGCTGATCCGCCAGCTGCAGAACGTGGTTGATGCCGTGCAGCCGCACGGCGCGGCGCCGCAGAGCGGTGCGCTGGCCGTGGTGCATGGCTGGCTGGACCAGCTCCTGCCGTCCAAACCGGGCGCTGCGGCGCTGTGGGCGATTCCGGTCCTGATCATGTCGCTGGGCGTGCTGCGCATGGTCAGCACCTTTGCCGGCGACTACGGCTCGGCCTGGCTGACCCAGCGGGTGCAGGCCAATGTACGGGAAAAGATGTTCGGCCGCGTGCTGCGCCTGCCGAACCGCTATTTCGACCAGTCGTCGACCGGCACCACGCTGTCGCGCATCGCCTTCGACGCGACCCAGGTGACGCAGGCCGGCTTGAGCGTGTTCACCATCGCCGTGCGCGACACGGTGGCGGTCATCGGTTTCCTGAGTTCGTTGTTCGATATCGACTGGAAGCTGGCCCTGTTCTGCCTGGTCCTGCTGCCGATGGTGGCGCTGGTGGTGACGCTTGCCGCGCGCCGCATGCGCCGCCTGAGTTCCAGCGCCCAGCATGCCATGGGCGAACTGACGCGCGTGCTCGACGAAAGCATCGGCGGCCAGCGCGTGGTGAAGATTTTCGGCGGCCAGCCTTATGAGCAAAAGCGCTTCGACGCCGTGGTGAAGCTGAACCGCCAGCTGGCCGTCAAGCACGCCTCGACGGCGGCGATGAATTCGGGCCTGATCATGTTGATGGTCGCTGCGACGTTGTCGGCGGTGATTTACTATGCATTGCTGCGTGCGCAAGCGGGCGCGCTGACGCCCGGCGCCTTCGTCGCCTTCATTACCTGCCTGATGTCGATGCAGGGACCGATCAAGAACCTGACCAAGTTGAACGAACCGCTGCAGCGCGGACTGGCGGCGGCCGAATCGGTGTACGGCCTGATCGACGCGCCGATGGAGGCCGATACCGGCACCCGCGGCGCCGATGGCGTCAAAGGCCGCATCGAACTGCAAGCCGTCGGATTCCGCTACAACGAAGACGATACGGAGGCGGCGCCCGCGCTGCGTTCCGTGTCGCTCGATATCGCGGCCGGCGAAACGGTGGCGCTGGTGGGCGGATCAGGCAGCGGCAAGACGACCCTGGCCAGCCTGCTGCCGCGCTTCTACGACGTGGGCAGCGGCCGTATCCTGCTCGACGGTGTCGACCTGCGCGAATACCGCCTGCCGGACCTGCGCAGCCAGATCGCCCTGGTCAGCCAGGACGTGGTGCTGTTCAACGATACGCTGGCGGCCAATATCGCTTATGGCGATCCGGCGCCGGACATGGCGCGTATCGAAGCCGCGGCGCAGGCGGCCTATGCCCACGATTTCATCATGCGCCAGCCGCAGGGCTACCAGACCCAGGTGGGCGAGAATGCCACGCGCCTGTCGGGCGGTCAACGCCAGCGCCTGGCCATTGCGCGCGCCCTGTACAAGGATGCGCCCATCCTGATCCTGGACGAGGCGACCAGTGCGCTGGATACGGAATCGGAGCGCCAAGTGCAGGCGGCGCTGGAAAAACTGATGGCGGGCCGCACCACGGTCGTCATCGCGCACCGCCTGTCCACCATTGAAAACGCCGACCGCATCGTGGTGATGGCGGCCGGCGCGATTGCGGAGCAGGGCAGTCATGAGGCGCTGCTGGCCAAGGGCGGCATTTATGCGCGCCTGTACCAGACGCAGAAGCAGCTGGACCAGTAAGCTTAGAAGGAGTAAACCAGCGTTATCGACGTCTGGGTATCGGTGTTGGCCTTATCGGAAGGCACGCTGCTGTCGTGAATGGCGCTGAAGGCGGCCTTCATGTGCATCGAACCGTTAAGGCGGGCGCTGAGCGAAGTTTCCGCAGTCGAGTGCGCGTTCCAGGCGGCTTTCTCGACAGTCAGCATCTGTGCGAAAGTAGCGCTGTCGCTCATTTTCCAGCGGAAGGCCGCGCGGCCGCGCAGGACCAGGCCCCGTTCCTTTTCGTCGTTGGCGCGTGTGGCGCTGAAAAAGCCCGGACCGAATTCCATGTCGAGGATCTTGTCGTCGGACTGGTACCAGCGCGAGCCGTGACCAACGCCGACGCTGGCGCTGCGCTTGTAAGCGCCGAAGCGGTCTTCGGAAAAGGCGGCCAGGCCGAACAGGGTGGAATTCTCTTCCAGCAGCTTGTAACCGGCTTTGGCGCCGACCTGGTAGCGCTCAGCCGAGCGTTCGGTCGTTTGTTCGCCATTGACACGGGTACGGTCTTGCTTGAAGTAGCCGTTGGCCGTGTATTCGTTGCTGAAGCGGAGGGTGTCCTGCAGGACTTCGAAACGGCCGGTCACCGATGTGCCGGAGGTGTTGCCGCTGGTGGTAATTGCGCCAATTTCGGCGGACAGCATCACGTTGCCAGAATGATCAATATCGTCGTCGGCTGCGAGGGCATTGCCAGCGGCCAGGCCGGAGGCCAGAATCAGGGTAGTCAGGTATTTCATAACTGAATTCTATCAGGGCTCTACAGAATGCGCCCGTTTGAGGCAGCGCAGGACAAAGGTGGAACGGCTGTGGCGGATGCCGGGCAGCTTATACAGCTTGCGGCGAAGAAACTCCTCGTAGCCCGCCGTGCCCGCCACAGCCACCTTGATTAGGTAGTCGTATTCGCCGGTCAGCAGGTAGGCTTCCATGACTTCCGGCAGTTCGGCCAGGGCCAGGCCGAATTTATGCAGCATGTCGTCGTCATGGCGGTCCAGGGTGACTTCGATAATGACGGTGTCGGGCAGGCCGAGCGCCTGTTGGTTGAGCAGTGCGGTATAGCCTTCGATGACGCCGCGCTCTTCCATGGCACGCACACGGTTCCAGCATGGGGTGGTCGACAGGCCGACATTTTCGGCCAGTTTGGTATTGCTTAAACGGCCATCCCGGCGAAGTTCGCGCAGGATTTTGCGGTCCATTTCATCAAGGTGTTCCATGATTTTCGAAAATTGAAGAAGATTCTTCTATTTTACATGGAAACTGAGGCAAACTTTAGATGCCTATTCCGGCCAGCCAGCCGGATAATCCTCACATGAACACCGAACAAAGAACTTTCCGCCTACGCCTCGAACGCTGCTCCGCCATGGATGCGGCAGAGGCGGTGCTGGCGACCCTGCGCCGCGGCGGCGTCCAGCTGCACGCCATGCGCATGGCGCCGGGCGTGCACGGCATGAATCTCGACCTGGATGTGGCGGCCGAGGGCGAAGACGCCCTCGTGCTGGCCCGTATGCGGCTGTGTAACCTGATTGGCGTGCTGAAAATCCGCGTTCACGCGCCAATATAGGCGTATTTGAAGCTGAAGACGATGGCGATCGCCCACACGATGGGTTTCACTTCGCGGAAGCGGCCGGTCAGCAGCTTGAGCGCCGCGTACGTGATGAAACCGAAGGCGATGCCGTGCGCAATCGAATAGGTGAAGGGAATCAGCAGGGCGGTGATGGCGGCCGGGATGCATTCGGTGGTCTCGGCCCAGTCGATGTCGCCCAGGTCGCGCAGCATCAGGCAGGCCACGAACAACAGGGCGGGGGCGGTGGCGTAGGGCGGTACCACGCCGGCCAGCGGCGCGATGAAGAGAGCCGCCAGGAACAGCAGGGCCACCACCAGCGCGGTCAGGCCGGTGCGGCCGCCGGCCTGGACGCCCGATGCGCTTTCCAGGTAGGCGGTGGTGCTTGACGTGCCGAGGATCGAACCGGCCACGATGGCGGTGCTGTCGGCCAGCAGGGCCTTGTTCAGGCGTTCCATCTTGCCGCTGACCAGCAGGCCAGCCCGGCTTGCCACGCCCATCAGGGTGCCGGTGGCGTCGAACAGTTCGACCAGGAAGAAGACCAGCACCACATTCAGCACGCCGACGCCAAGCGCGCCGGGGACGTCGAGCTTGAGAAAAGTGGCATTCAGCGACGGCGGTGCGGAGAACACGCCGTGAAAGGTGTTCCCGCCAAAGAAGAAGCTCAATGCCGTCACGGCCATGATGCCGATCAGGATGGCGCCCTTCACGCGCAGGCGGTCCAGCGTCACGATCAGAAGGAAGCCGACAACGGCCAGCAGCGCCGGCGGCTTGTGCAGGTCGCCGACGGTGACCATGGTTTTCGGATTGGCCATCACGATGCCGGCGCTTTTCAGCGCGATCAGGCCCAGGAAAAGTCCCAGGCCGACGGTAATGGCGATGCGCAGCGAACGGGGAATGCCGTTGACGATCGCTTCGCGCAGTCCCAGCACGCTAACCACCAGGAACAGGCAGCCGGAGATGAATACGGCGCCCAGCGCCACCGGCCAAGCGATGCCCATGCCAAGCACCACCGCGTAGGCAAAGTAGGCATTCAAGCCCATGCCGGGCGCCATGCCGATCGGGTAGTTTGCGTACAGCGCCATGATGATGGTGCCAAGCGCCGCCGCCAGGCAGGTGGCGACGAAGACCGCGTCTTTTGGCAGGCCGGCGTCGCCAAGGATGGCGGGATTGACGAAGATGATATAGGCCATGGTCAGGAAGGTGGTGATCCCGGCCACCACCTCCGTGCGCACATCGCTGCCGGCTTCCTTAAGTTTGAATAATTTTTCTACGATGGACACGGCGTCTCCCCGATTTGACATACGGGCGAGCATACCATCATGGCAAGCTTAAAGCGGCGGCAATGTCCTGCCAGGCAACATATTTGAAGTTCTGCGCGCCGTCCGGAAGGCGCTTGTAGCCGTCCTGCACCACCAGCATGCCGCGCGCGAAGCGGCCGCCGAGATTGGCGGATGTGACATCCAGGCCGTCGGTCTCCGATGCGCCGTCGATGCCCGCGCCTGGATTCATGCCGATGCGAAAGCTGCCCCGGATGCGGTGCGGCGGCGCCGCGTCCGCCACGACGTAGCTGTTGCTGCCCTGGCTGGAGACGACCAGGTAGCTGGCCTTGGCGCCATGGTAGATCGCCATGCCTTCGACATCGGCGCGCAGGGGCCCGCCAACCTGCATCACCAATTTCGGCTCGGCCTTGTTGTCGGCGCGGGCGTCGATGGTCCACACACCGCGCTTCTCCTCGCCGGCAAACAGGCGGGCGTTGCGGTCGTCGGCGACGCAGCCCTCCGGCTGGCTCGCCAACCTGAAACGGCGCACGATGCTGGCTGTGAATGCGCCGGCCTTGCGGCCGATGCGGTATTGAAGATAGCTGCCGTCCTTATCGTTGATAAAGGCACTGAGTCCGCCGCCTTCAGGCTGGTACAGGCAGATGCCGTAGATGCGCTCCAGCGGGGTTGGGAAGCGGGCCGCTTCCGCCACTGTGCCGGCGGTGTCGATGGTATACAGCACCAGCGAGTTCTCGTCACGCTGGGTGGCGGCGGCGAGGTCGAAGGACTTGCCGTCGATCCTTACTGCCTGGCGCAGGTCGACGTTGTTCAGGCGCCCTGATTCAAGCATCTGCGTCTGGCGTCCCTGCAAATCATAGACGTGCAAGCCCTGTTTCTTGTTGGTGCCAAGCACCCGGCCCTGGCCCGGATTGCGGCGGTCGATCCAAATGGCCGGGTCGTCGGCGGCATCGCCGAGGCGCGGCATCGACTCCGTTTGCACCCGCGGCTGGACGAAAACCGCCGGCGGCAAGTCGCGCTGCAGGGTGATTTCCTGGCGGCCGTTCCCTGACCGGTCGACCAAGGCGACGCCGGCGGGGGCAGGGACTAGTACCGGTGTGCCATCCTCGCCGGCTGGCAGGCTGCCGTACGGCGCGGCCAGTGCCAACGCGCGGCGCGAGGGTGGCGCTTCGGCTTCGGCGTTATAGGCCCAGACGCCCATGCCCTTTTCGGCGAGCACGAGGGTCGCGCTGGCGTCGTGCACCAGGCATTGGGCGCTATGCGGCGGAAGGGCGAGCTTGCGCACCAGTTGCGGGCGGCCGCCGGGTGGCGGCAGCAGCCATTGCTCCGCCTGGCCGTCTTTTCCGGCGAGGAAGGCATGCAGCAGGCCCTGGCCGTCGCGGTAAAGGCAGGATGCTTCGGGGGCGATGGCCGAGCCGTCAATCTGTGCTTGCGCAGCCAGGGTGCCTGCGGAGGTGTCGACGGCGACGGTCATCGCACGTTCGGTATTGGCATCGACTACCAGGGCAAGGCCGTCGCGGTAGTCGAGGTGACGGCCGCGGATCGGCATGCTGGCCAGTTCGGCGCCGTCGGCGGAGCGCAGTCGCAGCGCATGCTTGTCCAGGATAAGCGCGGCGCCGCCCGACAATGCAATGGTTTCGGCCGACCATGCCCGCAAGGCGCAGGCGAGCAGCAGGGATAAGAAAGTCAGGCGGCGCATCAGAACACGCTCGCTTTCAGGGCCAGTTTGTAAGTGCGGCCGTATTGCTCGTATTGCGCGTTGTGCCGCTTCACTCCTTGGTAGACATAGTACTTCTCGTTATTCAGGTTGCCGATGTCGAAGGTGAGCTGGATGCCTTTGGAAAACTGCCAGCCAAGCGAGAAGTCGACTTGCTTCTGGGTGTCGACGATGCGGTCCTGGGCTGGGTTCAGGATGTCCGATCCCAGCTCCAGCAGGTAGGGTGACTTGTAATTGACTGCGATGCGGGTGCTGAGCGGGCCCGCCTCATAACCGATGGACAGGTTCATCACGCGGTCGGATTGGCCGGGCATGGAAATGCGGCGCGACACCATCGCGCCGGCTTTGTTGTCGAAACGGGCGACACCGGCGCGGGAATCGGTCAACGCGCCGTTTGCGCCAACCAGCAGGCCGTTGAATGGGGCTGGCAGCATGCGCAGCGGCTGTTGCCAGGATAGCTCGATGCCCTTGACCTTGGCCCTGTCGCCGTTGGCATAGGTGGTCGCCGTCGTGAATCCTGCCCACTGGCCGCTACCTGCCAGGTTGGTGGTGTAAGTGAAATCCTTGATGTCCTTGTAGAACAGATAGGCCGATACAGCGCCGTCGCTGCCGATGACGCGCTCCACGCCAAGGTCAAAGTTGTGCGACTTGAGCGGATTCAAGTCCGGGTTGCCGATGGTGGCTTCGGTGGCGCTGGCCAACGCCACGCCCGGCGCCAGCTGGCTGAAATTGGCGCGTACCACGGAGTTGGTCCAGGCGCCGCGCAGGCTGGTCTCACGGTCCAGGTCATAACGCAGTTGCAGCGAGGGCAGCCAGTTGGTGTAGGAGCGGCCGCGCTGCAGCGGCGTAATGGTGCCGCCGCTGGCGCGCACGCCGGCGGCGTCGAAGTCCGTGCGTTCGGCGCGCACTCCCGCCAGCAGGCGCCAGTCGCCATGCGACAGCGTGTCCTGGAAATACGCCGAATTGATATCTTCATTCAGGGTGAAATCGTTGATGGCCGATTCGCTTGCCAGGCGGGCCGGGTCGCGCGCAAGGCCCGCAACACGCGCGCGGATGGCCGTTGGGTCGAGGGCCGCGCCGATGGGGGCGAAGGGATAGTCGAGCTGGTGGCCCTGCACGAAGGATGCCATCGACAGTGAGCCGGGAACGGCCTTGGCGGCGTAGCTCCACTGGTTGGTGTCGTTGGTTTTTTCTCGGCGGCTGGCTTTGGCGCCAAACTTGACGGCCGAACGCAGCTCGCCGAGACCGAATTCATGTCCCAGGTCGAATTTCAAGTGGCGCTCGGTGTCTTTCGAATAACGCTGCTGCAGGGTGATGGCGTTCAGGCTGTAGCTGCCGGGATCGTAGGCGGCCGGCGGCGCCTGGAGGGCAGGGCGCTCGCTGTTGGTGAAGCTGATGTCCTTGAAGTTGGCGTTGCCGCGGAAACGGCCGTCGTTCAGGGCCTCCGGCGTGTCTTCATCGGCTTTGCTGCGGCCGGCCTGCACGTCCAGTTTCCAGTCGCCCAGGGTTTGCTGGGTGCCGAGGACCAGGGACTCGATCTCCTGGGTGAATTTGCGCTGGCGCAGGCGGCGCTCGAGGCGGGCGCTGGCCGGCACGCCTTCCCACAAGGCACCGCCGCTGGCATTGCTGACCGTCATACGGTCGCGCACCTCGTCGTCGCTAAAGCGGCTCAGGAAGCTGCGCAGGAACCAGGCGTTGCCGGCCTGCGGGCGGTAGTCGAGGTTCAGTGCCGCGGCGCGGCGCGCGCGTACCGGCAGGTAGTCGCGCATTTCAAAGCCAGACAGGCGGTCACCGTCCCAGGCGCCGCCGGTTTCCGCATTTTCCGAACCGAACTTGCGCTTCTCCGCGCTGATGCCGACGGCCACGCCGAATTTGCCCCCGCCGAAACGGCTGGCCCACAGCAGGCCGGCGCTTGGGCTGTTCCGGCCAGTGTTCTGGTCGTGCGAGGCCGCGGCATTCATCGACAACAGGGAGCCCGGCAAGTCGAAGGCGGACAGCGACTTGACTTCCACTGTGGCGCCAAGCGAACTGGCGTCCATGGCCGGCGTCAGGGTCTTGGTCACTTCGAGCGAGCGAATCAGGCCGGCCGGCAGCACATCCAGCGCCACGGCGCGGCGGCCCGCTTCCGGCGACGGTACCAGCGCGCCGTTGATGGTCACGGCATTCAGGTCGGGGCCAAGGCCGCGCACCGTGACGTAGCGGCCTTCGCCCTGATCGCGCTGGACCGAAACGCCGGGCAGGCGGGCCAAGGCTTCGGCGGCGTTTTTGTCGGGCAGGTTGCCGATGTCGTCGCTGCTCAGGACGCTGACGATATTGTCGGCCTTGTCCTGCGCCGCGATCGATTTGGCTTGCACGGCGCGCTGTCCGGTGACCACCACGGCGCCAGCCAGGGAAGCATCGGCGGCATCGGCCGCGCCAGCGTTGGCAAGGGTGAGCGAGGCAGCGGCAAATGCCGTCAGGCGCAGGGCGCGCGGAACTTGGTTCTTCATCGAGTATTCTGGTGGGAGTGAAAGAATGGAGCGCATTATGTGAACGCCGCATGACAAGCCGGTTACGCCGCCGTGAGCCGAAATGACCCGGCGCCGGTCACGATGCCGTCATATCGCAGGACTAAGCTGCGCGGTTATGCTGAAACTCCACCGACACTATCTGGTCGCCGCGGCCCTCGCCGTGGCGGCATTCCTGGCCCTTTACGCCACCCTTGGCGCAAGCAAGCCGTTCGCCACCTGGCGCTGGATGGACATCATTGCGGAAGGCGGCGTGGCGGCCATGGCCGGCCTGTGGTTCGTGATGACCCTGAGCAGCCGGCCGCGCGGCCTGGTCACACGCCTGCTGGCGGGAGGACTGGCCGCGATCATGCTCGGCTCCTGGGCCGACTGCCTCGACGAGTTCTTCCGCATCGACAAGGCCGCAAGCTGGGATAACTGGCTGGAAGCGCTGGTGCCGTTCGGGATGCTGGTGCTGACTGCCGGCCTTTATTACTGGCGCCACGAACAGTTCATGCTGAACGACCACCTGGCCAAGCGCGAGCGCCTGTTCCGCCAGCACCGCGCTTTCGACCGGGTGACGCAGCTGGCCGACGCGGCTTATCTGCGCCACCAGATGCGGCTGGAGCAGGCGCGCGATCCGGGCGGACAATGCGCGCTGGTCTTGTTCGATATCGACGGCTTCCATCGCATCAACCGCGAGCATGGCGCCCGCGAGGGCGACCGCGTCCTGCAGGCGCTAGGCCATATGCTGCTGCTGAACCTGCGCAACGAAGACCTGCTGTGCCGCTATGCCGGCGACCGCTTCGCGCTGCTGCTGCCGGGCATGGACGACGCTGCAGCCAGCGAGCTGGCGCGGCACCTGTGCGCCATGGTCGCGTTGATGCGCCATCATGGGCCAAGCGGACCGCTGGCGGTGCGCCTGCGCTTTGCCTGCGAACCGGTGCGGGGCGACGCCGAGGGCGTGCTGGCGCGGCTATGCGCCGCGATCGCGGTGTGACGCGCTACCTGCTGCCCGACCAGGCCAGCATCCCGGCGCACGGCCTGCCCTGGCACATCATGGACTACGCCATGCAGCGCGACGCGGCGCCAGCAGCCGTGGCGCGCGGCACGGGCATGCCGGGCGACGGCGGCAGGCCTTTGCCCGGGACGTTGAGCAGCCCGGCGCAATGCCTGCAACTGCTGGCAAATACCCTGCGCGAACTGGATAGCGCCGATACCAGTTTCATGCTGGGCCAGCAGCTGCTGCCCGGCACCGATCCCGCGCTGGCGGCCGCGCTGCGCCACGCTGCCTCGCTGCAGCAAGCCCTGGAAATCCTGTGTGGCGGGTCGGGGCGCCTGCTGCCGCTGCTGCGCCCGCGCCTGCATGCCGGGGCGGATGGGCAAATCGTCCTGTACTGGAGCGACAGCCATGGCGCGCCGGGTCTGCGTGGCACGCAGGTCGAAATGCATATGACGGCCGTGGTTTCGCTGGCGCGCTGGCTGGGCGGCACGCGCCTGCCCTGGCGCTTCTGTTTCAACCGCGCCCGCCCGCGCCACGCCGAGCAGCATCAGGTGCACTTCGGGGGCGAGCTGCGTTTCGACTGCCAGCTCGACGCCATGTTGCTGGATGCGGCATCGGCCCGGCAACCCTGGCCCGGCGCTGATCCCCAGGCCTGCGCGGCGGCGCTGCAAGCCGCGGGGCGGGACGCCGGCGCACCCAGCCTGCCCGATGCGCTGTACGACTACCTGCTGGCGGAGATCAGCCGCAATCCGACGCTGGAAAGCGCCAGTGCGGCCTTTTGCATCAGCCCAGCCACGCTGAAGCGCCACCTGGCGCGCCATGGCACGCATTTCGTGGCGGAGCTGGACCAGGTGCGCACCCATGTCGCCATGCATCTGTTCCAGTCGCGCCAGGCCGATAATGAGGCGGTGGCGCATTATCTGGGCTTTCACGACGCGGCCAACTTCCGGCGCGCCTTCAAGCGCTGGACCGGCCTGACCCCGGCGTTGCTGCGGGCAGCGCTGGGCGCTTAAGCTGACATGCCAATGTCGCTCGTCGCACACACGCAAGCGTCGAAGGTTGATTAGAGGCCTGCTTCGAGCCTATTCTTGCCTCAAAAGCCGCGTTTGCGGCAAACTGTTGAGATATTTAATTTATCAACTTAAGCGCGAATCGGACCAAACGCAATGGGAGCAGATATTCATCTCTGGGTAGAGACGCGGGTGGCCAAGTCGTGGCAGTTTGCGAACCGCTACACCACTGATACCACCGATCCCGAAGCCTGGGTCGAGTGGGAAGAGCCTTTCTGTGAGCGGAACTACCTTCTCTTCGCATTGCTCGCCAATGTCCGCAATGCCCGCACGAAGTTTGAGCCGATCGTTCCAGTCCGAGGAGTTCCCACGGACATCAGCGAAGTCGGCGCTCGCATTGTCAGGGAATGGGAATTTGATGGGCATTCGCATTCATGGGCCACTGCGGCCGAACTGCTTCAGTATTCGTGGAACGACCTCGTCGCTTTGCAAGGCTTCGTCAAGGTACAAGATGCTGCCATATGGAGAGAGCTACAGCAGGCGCCCCGTGCGTGGGTTCACGAGCCATGGGGGGACTACTCTGAGTCTATTTCCTGGAGCGAAACCAAGGCGTCGCTGTGCGATGGCTTCGTAAGCGAGTTCCTTCCGACTCTCCCCGGCTACGGCCCCCTCGATGACACGCGCGTTCTTTTCTTCTTCGACAATTAGGGCGCGTTGAACTCAAGACTTGAAATCCATATGAGAAAAGATGAAGCGTTTTACGTTTTGGGACAATAAAGGGCTTTGAATATGCGTTTTTCTGAAGTTGCAGGAATAGGAGCTTTGATGTTCGCCACGCAATGCTTGGCGGCCAATCCCGAAGTGCATGATGCACTGACCGCCGATGAGGCTGCGAGTTGCGAGTTTTCGGCGCAAACCATGCATTGGTTAGCCACATATCGGGATCAACGCGCAACGCAGGAAAGGGCGGTAGAGCGCTACATGACTGAAGCGCGTTCCGCCAAGGTCGCCGATCTGGAAATGGAAAAGGGCATGCGTGCGGCTGTGATGCGCCGGGCTGCATTTGTCTATGCGATGGCCAGCTTTTCGCCTGTCACATTTGATCACTTCGAATTTTCAGTTTGCAAAATGGGTATGCTGAAGCATTGGCACCCTGATTTTGGTAAAGCGGAATTGATTACCCAAGAAGTCGAGTCCTGCCAGGCGCAATTCAAGGATGGCAGTTCCACCGAATTCGCAGCGTGTGTCGATAAGGTCGTCTTTAAATTCCACCGTTGACCTCTCGATTTTTTCTGGTTTGCGGCGCTTGAATTCCATGGGCGACAAGGACTGCTTTGCCTGCGGCACCATCAGAGGCGAGGTGACACTGCACGATTTACTTGTACTGCATCCGGATAACACGTCGTCTGAGCGGCGCGATTTCTCGCATCGCTGGCCCGCGCGGCACGCCGTACAGTTCCATACTTGGCAAGATCGGCTGGTTGGTGGAGCGTACGGTCGCTTGAATGATCATTTTGAAACGTCTTCTAAGCCAGCTCGAACAACTGGCTGTACACGCGCGCCGCCATCAGTCCGAGCGGCTGGTGGTGAACGGCCGGACCCATATGGCGGGCCAGCATGGCCATGGCTTCGGCCTGGCTGGCGCAGGCGGCGATCTGCGCCTCCAGCAGGCCCAGGTCGTTGCCGATGATTTCCCAGCCATGTTCGTCGGCGGGGAAGTGATGGCGCAGGATGGCGCGCGGGGTTTCTTTGGCACTGTCTGCGGATGGCTCGGCCGCCATGGCGAAAGTGGCCGCCGGGGGATCCTGCGGCGCGCCGTCCTCGGGCGTGACAGGCAGGGTTTGCAGGCCGATGCGTCCCAAGGCATAGCCCAGCTCGAGGCGCCGGAGCAGCGCGGCCATGTCTTCCGGCGCCGCGGCCAGGGCGCGCAGGGTATTCATGATGATGTCGTCGGTGGACGGCGGTGCCGGCAGCGGAATGCCCAGCTCCGCCAGCTCGTGCAACAGCGCCGGCTGCGCCGCCGGCTGGTCGGCCACCGCGAGCTGGTAGCCCAGCATTTCGGGGAAATACTGTTCGCCGGTGGCCGCCAAGGCCATGCGGATGGCTGCCTGGACGAAGGCGCTGTCCTCCAGTTCCAGCCATTCGTCGCAGCCCTGGCCGGTCAGCAGCTGTCGCACCTGTGCAACATGGTTGGCGGCCGGAATGCCTTTGCCGAGGTAATCAAGGTAGAGCTTGACGATCGGCATGAAGGCCGGCTGGCTCCAGTAATCGAGCACGCTGTGCAGCCACGCGCCCTCGGCCAGCAGGCTGGGCGCCTGCATGCAGAGGAAGCGGCGCGCTTGGGCCCGCGTGGCGAAATGGCGGCGCGGCGCACCATCCTGGCGGGCCGCCCGGTATTGCCGGAATTCTTCGGCGCGGTTGCGGCTGCGTAGGTCGAGCCAGGCTTCCAGGCCAGTCTGGCCGCCGTGCCAGGCGGAGGGCAAGACCGCCGCTTCGGCCAGGCGGCGCTCCAGGTAGGCCGTGGCTGCCGCGCGGTCGGGCGCCTCACGCAGCAGCAGGTACAACTGCCGTGACGGCCCGTCCGCTGCGGCCGGGTTGCTACGGCTGGGGGGAGGTGTAGTCATCATGGCAGGTAGTATTCGAGTAGTGGCTATCGATTTCTAGCAGAGCGCAGCGCAGGACCATGTCAGAGCAATCTTACACGTCGTGTAGAATCGCTCG
This sequence comes from Pseudoduganella violaceinigra DSM 15887, assembly GCF_000425385.1. GTDB lineage: Bacteria > Pseudomonadota > Gammaproteobacteria > Burkholderiales > Burkholderiaceae_D > Rugamonas > Rugamonas violaceinigra. Next base: position 41,589 of record NZ_KE384361.1, read on the forward strand.
CCACCAGCATACAACAGGAAAGCGGACATGCTCGATGCGATGTCGATGGACCAGCTGCGCACCTTCATTGCGGCGGCCGAAGAGGGCAGTTTTTCCGCCGCCGGGCGCAAGCTGCGGCGGGCGCAGTCGGTGGTCAGCCAGACCCTGGCCAATCTCGAGCTGCAAGTGGGCTTCGCCCTGTTCGACCGCAGCGGCCGCTATCCGCGCCTGACCGAGCAGGGACGCGCTTTGCTCGACAGCGCGCGCGCCGCGGCCAGCAGCATGGATGGCTTCAAGGCGCGGGCGCGCACCTTGGCCGAAGGGCTGGAAGCGGAACTGTCTGTGGCGGTCGATGTGATGTTCCCGATCGCCCGCCTGACCGAGGCGGTGCGCGCCTTCCACCAGGAATTCCCGAGCACCCCGCTGCGCCTAGATGTGGAAGTGCTGGGCGCTGTGGTGCAGCCCTTGCTGCAGCGCCGCTGCCGGCTGGCCGTGGTCGGATCCTATCCCGAGGTGCCGGCCGAATGCGACACCGACTTCCTGTTCGAGGTGCCGCTGGTGGCGGTGGCGGCGGCCTGCCATCCGCTGGCCGCGCTGGCGGCGCCGATCGCGCGCCAGGAGGCGGCGCGCCATGTGCAACTGATCCTGACCGACCGCTCCACGCTGACCGAGGGCCGCCAGTTCGGAGTGCTCAACCCGCAGGGCTGGCGCCTGGCCGACCTGGGCGCCAAGCACGCCTTCCTGCGCGCTGGACTAGGCTGGGGCGGCATGCCGCGCCATATGGTGGAAGACGAGCTGGCGCGCGGCACCCTGGTGGAGCTGCGGCTGGAGGCCAGTCCTATTTTGGGCCAGGCCTTTTCCATGCACGCCTGCTGGCGCAAGGACGGGCCGCCGGGGCCGGCCGGGCGCCGCTTCATCGAACTGCTGCGCCAGTCCTAGGGCGGTTCGGCGGCCGCTTCCGGCAAGCCGCGTCCGCTGTCGATGGTGTAGCCGTTGCGGCCGCGGCGCTTGGTGTCGTACAGCGCCATGTCGGCGCGCCCGATCAAGCCGCCCGCTGTTTCCGTGCCGCCCGCATACAGCGCGACGCCGATGCTGGTGGTGACGCGCAACGGCGCCGCCAGCACCGTGAATTCCGGCGTCACCGCGCCCATCACTTTTTCGGCCAGCAGACGCACTTCCTCGGCATGGCGCACATGTTCGAAGATGATGACGAATTCGTCGCCGGCCAGGCGCGCCACGGTGTCGGTGGCGCGCACATTGCCGGTCAGGCGCAGGGCGAACTCTTTGAGCACCTCGTCGCCGCCGGCGTGGCCCAGGCTATCGTTGATGTGCTTGAAGTTGTCGATATCGAGGTAGGCCAGGGCCATCTGGCTGTCCTGGCGCCGCACGCGCTCGATGGCCTGGTCCAGCACATCTTCGAACTGACGCCGGTTGGGAATGCCGGTCAGCGGGTCGCGCCGTGCCTGGCGCAGCAATTCCGCCTCCACCTCGCGGCTGCGGGTGACGTCGCTGGTCAGGGCGTAGACGAAGGGTACGCTGCCGTCCTTGCGCACCTCGGGCACGAAGACGGTTTCCAGCACCCGGGATTCGCCTTGCAGGCGTGCGTTCGACTCGTATTCCGTGACCTGGCCGGCGAAGGCGCGCTCCAGCCAGGGGCGCGCTTCCTGGTAGCCGGTCTCGCCGGTGACGCTGACCATGGGCCGGCCGGGCAGGGTGTCGGGATCGGTGCCCAGCCAGCGCCGGTACATGGCGTTGCCGAACTGCAGGACGTGCTCGCGGTCGATGGCGCTGATCATCACCGGCAAGTGGTCGGCGATCAGGCGCAGGCGCTTTTCGCTGGCGGCCTGGGCCAGTTCGGCGCTCTTGCGTTCGGTGATGTCGGTGCACATCATGTAAAAGCCCGGCACCGTGCCGTCGGGCGCCAGGTCGGGCACCAGTTCGGCCATCAGGTGCAGGTGGCGCCCCATCTCCTCGCCCGGCTGCTCGACATGGATGCGGCGTCCGGCCAGCGCGGTATCGAAGCAATCCTGCCAGCGCGCCAGCATCGCCGGGCCGAACACTTCGTCGACGCGCTTGCCGACCATGGCACGCGGATCGAGCCCGAGCAGGAACTGGTAGTGCTCGTTGGTGAAGCGAAAGCGCAGCTCGCGGTCGATATAGGCGATCATGGCCGGGATATTGTCGGCGATGACACGCGCCCGTTTCTCGCTTTCGGCCAGGCGCTCCTGCGCCGCCTGGCGCTCGGCGGTGAGTTCGTAGAGCGCCTCGCCCAGTTCGCCGATTTCATCGCGCCCGCCGCTGCGCAGCAGGGCGATATCGGCGCCGCGGGCGCGGATCGCGTACAGATTGGTGCGCAGGCGCTGCAGCGGCGCCAGCAGGGCCTTGATCACGACCCAGCTCAGCAGGCCGGCCACGGCGGCAAAGGCGGTGGCCGCCAGCACCGCCTGCTGGCGCATGCGTATCATGGGCGCGAAGGCTTCGTCGGTCGGATAGCGCGCGGCCACGATCCAGTCGGTGGCGTTGAGGCGCTTATACGAATAGATGCCTTCCACGCCATCCTTGTTGGTCGCTTCCATCCAGCCTTCGAAGCCGTCCAGCGCGCGCAGCGTGCCCAGGTTGGTGCCTGGCCGCGCGTTGATGTGTTCCATCAGGCGCGCCTTGTTGGGGTGGTTGACCAGCACGCCGCCGGTGGTCATGATGAACATGAAGCCGGTCTTGCCTGGCTTCATGGTGTTGAAGTGGTGGAAGAAGTCCGAATTAAGCAAGTCGATGCTGCCCACCAGGACCACCTGCACGTCGCCGCCGCTGTCGATGATCGGGTGGGTCAGCACCACCACCGGCAGGTTGGAGACGCGCCCGCGCACCGGCGGTGAAATGATGGCGCGTTTTTGCCCCACGGTCTGCTCGAAATAGGGACGGTCGGCGACATTCGGATTTTCCTGCTGCGGCGGGCGCAGGCTGGTCAAATAGCGGCCGCTGCCGTCGAAGGCGGCCACGTTGGCAAATTCGGCCGAGACGGCGGCATGGCGTTCGATGGCGGCGTGGATGGCGGCCGGCGTGCGCTGGCCGGGCGGGACCGCTTCGGCGATCGAGGCCAGCAGCATGCGCTTGGCCGCCAACTGCTCGTCGATGTGGGCGGCGGCCAGGGACAACAGGTTGAACTGTTGTTGGCCGATCACGCTTTTCATGTCTTTTTCCGACATCGACAGGGCCTGCCAGGTCAGCAGCGTGGTGGCCGCGAGCACGAACAGGATGACCACGCAGGTCATGCGCGCGCGCAAGCTCTGTGGAAGCAGTCGGGGAAAAGCCATGGCTTAGTATGGCACACATTCCACACTGCTCAGCCAGTGTGTTCTAAAATCCAAGGAATCGCAATTATTGGAAATAATGTGAAAAATGCAATGGCACTCGGCCGGGTGAGGTGATCCATGGCGCACTTCCACCTGGCTTGGGAACTGGGCGGCGACTCCGCCCACGCAGGGCGCTTGCGGGTCGCGGCGCAGGCATTGCGGGCGCGCGGCCACGCCGTCAGCCTGTCGGTGCGCGACCTGGCGCTGGCGCGCAGGCTGCTGGGCGACCTGGATGTGACGATGTTGCAAGCGCCGCTGTGGCTGCACGGCGCGGCCCAGCATGCCTCCAGCCTGGCCGAGATCATGCTTTCCTCCGGCTACCGCGAGGCGCAGGGGCTGGACGGCCTGGTGCGTGGTTGGCGCTCCATGCTGACCCTGCTCAAACCGGACGTGCTGGTGGCCGAATTCGCGCCCACGGCCCTGCTGGCGGCGCGCACCCTGGATATTCCGGCGGCCGCCATCGGCGCCGGCTTCACGCTGCCGCCGCCGGGCCAGCCGCTACCGAATTTCCGGCCCTGGGAAGCGGTCGATCTGGCGCGCCTGGCGGGCGCCGAAATGCACATCCTGAAAGTGATGAACGCGGTCCTGGTGCACCATGGCGGCGTGCCGTATGTGCAGGCGGCCGATGCGCTGCTGGGGCGTCAGCATTTCCTGTGCGCCTGGGCGGAAACCGATCATTACGGGCGCGCGCCGGAGAGCCAGCAATGGTTCGGGCCCGCCTTCGTCACACCGCCCGGCGCGGCGCCGCAATGGCCGCCTGGGCATGGCCACAAGGTCTTTGTCTACCTGCGCCAGGAGCACCCGGCCCATGTGGCGGTGCTGCACGCGCTGGTGATGGAAGGCTGCCGCGTGCTGTGCTACCAGCCGGAAGTGGCGGCCGGCGCGGTGCCGCCGGTGCATGCCACCAGCCTGGCCTATGCCCGCGGCCCGGTCGACCTGGCGGCGGCCCTGGCCGAGTCGCGCATCTGCGTCAGCCAGGCCGGCGAAGGCACGGTGGCGCATGCGCTGCTGGCGGCGGTGCCGCTGCTGTTGCTGCCGACCCAGCTCGAACGCTACCTGCTGGCGGCGCGCCTGGAGCAGGCCGGCGTGGCCGTCAACGGCGGGCGCCTGCCGGCCACGGTGGATTGGCGCAGCGTGGTGCGCAGCCTGCTGATGGACGGCCGTACCCTGATGGCGGCGCGCGGTGTGGCCACCCGGCATAGCGGCTTTAGCAATGCGCAGATGGCGGAGCGGCTGGCCGGCCGCCTGGAATTGCTGGCTGCCAGCGCTTAATGTGGCCGGGCTGCGCTTAATGTTGCCGGGCTGCGCTGAATGGACCGGCTGGGCTTAATGGCCCGGCTGCGCCTGGCGCTGCTCGCAATATTGGCGCCAGGCCAGTTCCTCCAGCGCCGCCACCGCGTCGCGCAGCGCGTCGAAGCGGGGATCGCTGAAGCTGCGCGCAAAGTGTTCGTGGAAGGCGGCCCGTTCCGGATCGGCGGGTGTAGGGGATGAGCGTGAATGCTCCATCATGACCTCCTGAAGCTGTGCACAGTTTGCCAGCGCGAGATGGCCGCGTCGGTGCGCCAGCCCACCTTTGCCGGCGGCAGCGGCGCGTGTGGTGGCGGGGAAAGCCCGGCCCAGTAATTGATCAAGTTTATCGGAAACCGGTTTCTCTTAGGGGAAACATTGCGGTTTGCGGCGCAAGTCAGTACACTCGAATTAATTTAACGGCAACCCATTAGTTCCGAACAGTGTATTCACAGGCGCAAATCGATCCGGTCGTCAGTTTCCTGAACACGCAAGGCGAGGCGGCGCGCGGCACCATCGTCAACCTGCAGCGCAAGTCCTTGGTGATGGAAGTGTATAACCCGTATTCCATCGTCCAGGTCAGCGAGGTGCTGCGCGAGCTGACCGTGCGCATGGGCACGCTCAACGCCTATGTCGGCAAGGCCGTGGTGATCAGCATGGTCAACACCGGGCTGACGGCCGTGGTGTCGGTGACCTTGATCGACGAATGGCGCGAGCTGAGCGAAACGGTGCTGGAGCCGGGCGCGGTGGGCCGCGAAGCGCGCAAGTTCGTGCTGGACTGGGACGAGCGCTTCCGCATCCGCCGCGACTACCAGATCGCCGTCAACGAAACGCGCTCCTTCCTGACCGATGTCTCGCGCTGGCTGGAGCAGGTCGACCTGTCCGACGCGCTGCCGCGCGAGGACACGCGCCTGCGCGCCGACTACTTCTTCGAGCTGGCGGCGCCCTTGATGGCCCGGACCAAGACCTTCTTCGACGAGATCAATCACCAGGCTTCGCTGATCGGCGAAGAAGAGGCGTCGGCCCACCGCGCCTTTGCCCAGGGTGCGCTGCACCCGCTGATCCTGCGGGCGCCGTTCGTGTTCCGCACCTACACCAAGCCGCTCGGCTACGCCGGCGACTACCAGATGGTGAACCAGATCCTGGGCGACCCGCGCGATGGGCCCAGCACCTACTTCCAGATCGTCAATACCGCCTTCCTGAACACGGCGGTGGCGACGGCGCACCGGCACCGCATCGATATCCTGGTGGCCTACCTGGAGCGGCTGGCGGCCGAGGCGCGCCGCCTGCAGCGGCCCTTGCGCGTGCTCAATGTGGGCTGCGGCCCGGCGCAGGAAATCCAGCGCTTCCTGGAGACCACGGACGATCCGTCGCTGCTGTCGTTCCAGCTGGTGGACTTCAGCGACGAGACGCTGGTCTGGACCCGCAACACGCTCGATGCGATCCAGCGCCGCACCGGACGCGCCGGCAGCATCGACTATGTGCACGATTCGGTGCACCAGCTGCTCAAGCGCCGGCCCGAGGCGCCGGGCGGCAGCGGCGCCCAGTTCGACGCGGTCTACTGCGCCGGCCTGTTCGACTATCTGTCGGACAAGGTGTGTACGCGCCTGAACGCTTATTTCGCTTCGCGCCTGCGCCCCGGCGGCCGCCTGCTGGTGACCAATGTCCACAGCAGCAACCCGGAGCGCCACTGCATGGAGCACATCCTCGAGTGGTACCTGATCTACCGCGACGAGGCGCGCATGCAGGCCATCCTGCCGGAGCGCTGCGGCGGCGCCAGCATTTACACCGACCCGACCGGCGTCAATGTGTTCGCCGAGACCACACTGGGCGCGGTGGCCTGAGATGGCCCGCGCCGCCCAGCTTCCCGGCAGCTCGTATGAGAAAGAGCTGAGCGCCTACCACCTCGTGTCGAGCCGTGCCTGTGCCGTCACGGTGCTGGTGCTGGTGCTGCTGGGGATGGTGCTCGACTTCGCCATCTACCCGGAGCAGATGCTGCGCTTTGCCATCGCGCGCGTGCTGACCGCCGCTGCCATCCTGGCCGCGCTGGCCCTGCTGTACACGCGGCTCGGGCGCCGCTACGTGCACCTGATTACGTTTACCTGGCTGACCTTCCCGCAGCTGATGATCGCCTGGATGATCAACGTCACCCAGGGCACGGATTCGCTGTTTTATGCCGGCATCATCCTCACCATATTCGCGGTGGGGACGCTGTTCCCGGTGGGCTATTTGTATACGCTGGGCTTCGGCCTGTTCACCATGGTGGCCTACTACCTGGCCTGTGCCCTGCGGGCCGAGGGCGTGGGCGACGCCGGCCAGTTCCTGTTCCACCTCACCATCATCGCCTTCTCGGTGGCCGGGAGCACGGTCTACACTTATTACAACGAGCGTGGGCGGCGCCAACTGCACGCCTTGAAAGAGGAAGTGGCGCGCAAGAACCTGGAGCTGGAAGCGAACAACCGCAGCCTGGCTGAAATCAAGGGCCAGATGCTGCAACAGGAAAAGATGGCGGCGCTGGGCACCTTGGCTGCCGGCCTGCTGCACGAGGTCAACAATCCAGTCAACTTCTGCATGATGGCGATCGATATCGCGCTGGAAGAGCCGGGCGCCAAGAGCAGCGATGTGCTGCACGAATGCCTGACCGACGCCAAGTCCGGCATGCAGCGGGTGCAGTACATCGTCTCGGACCTGAAGACCTTCGCCTACCGCAAGTCGGGTGCCGACCACGAAAGCGCGCAGTTCCTGCTGGAGCGCGCGCTGGAGTCGGCAGTGCGCCTGGTGGGCCATGAGATCAAGGGCGTGCAGGTGAACCGCCACCTCGACGCCGACACCCTGGTGCGCGGCGACGAGGCGGCCATCATCGGCGTGCTGATCAACCTGTTCAGCAATGCCGCCCTGGCCATGCGCAAGGGCGGCACGCGGGCGCCGGCCATCGACGTCCATGCCGAGGCGCGCGGCGAGCGCCTGCATGTCACGGTGCGCGACAACGGTCCCGGCATCGCGCCGGAAAACCTGGGGCGCGTGTTCGAACCGTTCTTCACCACGCGCGAGGTGGGGCAGGGCCTGGGCCTCGGCCTGTCGATCTGCTACAGCGTGATCCAGCGCCACGGCGGCCTGCTGGCCGCCGACAGCGCGCCGGGCGAGTGGACCGCCTTCAGTTTCGATCTGCCGCGCGTGGCCGGAGGCGAAGCATGACAGGACGCAGCCCGCAGGCGACCGTGCTGTACGTGGACGACGAAGAGCTGGCGCGCAAGTACTTCGCGCGCGCCCTGGAGGGCGAATTCACGGTGCTGACCGCGGCCGGCGTGGACGAGGCGCTGCAGCTGCTGGCCCAGCCCGACAGCGCGGTCGAGGTGCTGGTGACGGACTACCGCATGCCGGGCCGGGTGGGCGGCGAGCTGCTGCGCCAGGTCGAATGCGACTACCCGCACCTGGTGCGCATCCTGGTGACGGCTTACGCCGACAAGGAAGTGCTGCTGGAAACCATCAACGGCGGCGACATCTTCCGCATCCTGGAGAAACCGCTCGACGCGCACACCGTGCGCAGCGTGCTGCGCCTGGCCAGCGCCAGCGCGCGCGAACGGGCGCTGCGCCAGCAAAGCCTCCTGGCCATCGAGGAGACCGTGGCCTTTCTGGCGCATGAACTGAACACGCCCCTGGCCACCATTTCCAATTTCGCGCGCAGCATTCAGCGCCGCGTGAACGCCAGCAGCGCCGACAACGCCGAGCCGGGCCTGCCGCTCAAAGCCGATATCGGCAACGCCGCCGCGCATATGCACGACAATGCGCGCTACTGCCTGTCGGTGCTGGCCACCTTTGTCGAATCGGTCCGGCGCGCCGGGCCGGCGCCGGCGCCGCGTCCGGCCAGCGGGAGCGCGCAGCAGATGGTGGCGGCCCTGCTGGGCGTGTTCCCGCTGGCGCCGGGCCAGCGCGGCATCATCGCAGTCGACGTGCGGGAAGACTTCACGGTGCGCGCCGCACCCAACTGCGTGGCGCTGGTGCTGTCGTCGCTGCTGAACAACGCGCTGCGCGCGCTGCAGGACCGGCCCCAGCCCAGGGTGAAGATCAGCGTCGGTGTGGCCGGCCATCCCTATATCATCATGGAAGACAACGGTCCCGGCATCGCGCCGGCGCTGCTCAACCGCTTGCTGCTGGATCCCATTTCCATGCACGGCGCCGACGGCGGCAGCGGCTGGGGCCTGATCTTCTGCAACCGCGTGATGCAATCGTTCGGCGGCCACCTGCGGGTGCAGTCCGAGCCCGGTTGCGGCACCACCGTCACCATGAATTTCCCGCAGTTAGAAAAGGAACGAGCATGACAGAACAAGCGAGCCGGCCAGCGCCGGCGATCCTCTACGTCGACGACGAGGCCACCGCGCTCAAATATTTCCAGCGCGCCTTGGGTTCGCTGGCGCCCGTGTATGTGGCCGAGTCGGTGGAGCAGGGCAAACGCATGCTCGACGAGCATGCCGAGGAAATCGCCGTGCTGGTCTCGGACCAGCGCATGCCCGGCGCCTACGGCAATGAGCTGCTGTTTTACGCGTGGGACCGCTATCCGCACATCGTGCGCATCCTGACCACCGCGTATTCCGAGCTGGAACACACGGTCGACGCCGTCAACCAGGGCCAGATCCACCGCTATATCGCCAAGCCCTGGGACATCGCCGCCCTGCGCATGGAATTGAAGCAGGCGCTGGCCCTGGCCAGGCTGCAGAAGGAACACGCCCAGCTGCTGCGCGAAAAGCTGCTGGTGCGCCAGAAACAGGCCGTGGCCAGCCGTATCGGCGCCCTGTACACGCTGGCGGCCAGCCTGGACGAGAGCGGCGCCGCTGTGCCGGTGGAGAGCTACCTGGCCGGCGCCCTGAGCGCGGGCATGACGGCGCCCGAGCCAGACTGGCTGCTGCTGGACCACTCGGATCTGATCAGCTCGGAAGCCTTCCGCAGCGCCGCCTTCGGTCGGGCCGTGCGCGCGCAGTTGCAGCAGCTGGAACAGCGCCACGGCGACGGCACGCCGGCCCAGGCGCTGGAGTGGCTGGCCGAGGTCTTCGGCCCCGCCTTCCGCGCGGTCGACGCTGGCCATGCCGTATTGCTGCCGGACGCACGCCTGGCCGAATTCCTGGAAACGCCGACCGGCATCGCGGTGTCGGAGCAGCACGCGTTCTGGCTGGCGTGCCTGATGTGGCTGGGCCGGCGCGGCGCCACCTTGCAACTGGTGGGCACGGCGCAAGGGGTGGAATGCCGCCTGGCGCCGGCCGAGGCAACGCTCACACCGGCCCAGCTGGCGGCCTGGGTCGAGCAGTTCTGAGGCGCTGGCGTGCGCTGGCCCCGGCCAGGCTTGATTAGCATGGCAGCGACGCCAGACAAGGAGGCCATCATGCCACGAGGAGCCAGCCCGAAGCGCGAGCGCGAATACCAGGAGCTCAAGCAGGAATTCCAGCAGGAGCACCGCTACCCGGGGCGCGAGGAGGAAGTCGCGGCCCGCATTGTCAACAAGCAGCGCCGCGAGCAGGGCGAGAGCCCGGCGCAAAAACCGCAAAAACCGCCTAAGGCGCAGAAGGCGCGCGGACCACGTAAAGTGCATTAGGCAAGTCAGTTTAGGCAAGACTTTCTGGCAACTTTGCAAGGAAGAGTCGGTTATACTCGGTGCATCGGATAACCGGAGCAGCCATGCCTGAGCAAGTCTTGCCTGCGCGTTCCCCGCTGCGCCAGCGCTTCGGCCTGGGCGTCCTGCTGGCCGCCACCTTGGCGGTCGGAATGCTGGGCTTGACGGCCGTGCTGGTGCCCTTGCTGGGCTGGCGCATGGGCGAGGGCTTGCAGGCCGGCGCCGGCCAGGCGCTGGCGCAGCGCGCCGGCGACATGGCCGAGCAGCTGGACGCCGCCATGTTCGAACGTTTTCGTGAAATCCAGCTGCTGGCGCGCCGTCCGGAACTGGCGGGCGGCGCGGCCCAGCGCCGCCGCCTGCTGGAGGAGCTGCAGCGCAGCTACCCCCTGTATGCGTGGATCGGCCTGACCGACCACCACGGCAAGGTGCTCAGCGCCACCGGCGGCCTGGGCGAGGGCGCGGACATGGCGCGCCAGCCGTGGCAGGCCGAGACGGCGCAGGGCGTGTATGTGCACGACTCCCATGCCGACCCGGAGCTGGCGCGCCTATTGCCGGCCCATGGCGGCCGCGCGCTGCGCGTAGTGGACCTGGCTTTTCCTTATTTCGACAGCGCCGGCCGGCCGGCCGGGGTGCTGGCTGCCCGCCTGAACTGGAACTGGGTGCGCCCCCTGCTGGCCGACAACGCGCTGTTGCTGTCGCGCGCCGGCAAGGTGCTGGCCGGCCCGGACGAGTTGCTGGAGCGCAGCGTGGCGAATACCGTCCTGGCGCCGGCGCGCCAGCAGGCGCCAGGCCAGGGTGTGGAAGACGGCGCCGACGGGCGGCGCTATCTGGTCGGCTATGCGCGCACCCGCGGCTATGACGGGTATCCGGGCCTGGGCTGGACCGTCGTGCTGCGCCAGGACGCCGCCGCGTTGCTGGCGCCGGTGCGCCGGCTGCAGGCGGCGGTGGCGCTGGGCGGGCTGGTCCTGGCCGTACTGTTCGCGGGGCTGGGCTGGCTGGCGGCGCGCCGCCTGGCGCGGCCGGTGCTGGGGGCGGCGCAGGCGTTGCGGGCGGTGGAGCAAGGCGCGGCGCGCGACATGCCGCCGCTGCCGGGCGCTTTCGGCGAACTGGAAAGCCTGCGCCTGGCCTGCAACGCCGTGCTGGGACAGTTGTACGGCCAATTGCGCCAGCTGGGGCGCGACAAGGCGGCGCTGGAAGAGCGCTTGCTCGAGGGCGGCGCCGATCTGGCGCAGACCCAGTCCGCGCTGCGCGCCAGCGAAGTGCGGCGGCAAGCCATGCTCGACGCGGCCCAGCAAGCCTACCTGGGCGTGACAGCCGAGGGCCGCATCATCGATTGGAATGGCCGGGCCGCCGAAGTCTTCGGCTGGCAGCGCAGCGACGCCCTGGGCAAGCCATTCGACCAACTGCTGCAGGCCGGACCGGACTTGCTGGCCAGCCTGGCCGACGGCAGTGTCGGCCAGCCGGTGGCGCTGACCGGCTGGCGCCGCGACGGCGCCCGCTTCGACGCGGAACTCACCCTGGCGCAGCACGGCGCCGACGGCGCGCCCGGCTATGCCGTGTTTGTCACCGATGTCACGCAGAGCCGGCGCAGCGAGGAAGACGCGGCGGCGCAGTTGTCGGCCCTGGCCAGCGCCCAGCTGGAACTGGCCGACAAGGAGCGCTTCCTGCGCATGGTGGCCGACCACAACCCGGCGGCCATCGGCTATGTCGACCAGGACCAGGTGTTCCGCTTCGCCAACCGCGGCTACCAGAGCCTGCTCGGCATCGATCCGGCCGGCATGATCGGGCGCACGATGCGCGAGGTGCTGGGCGAGGCGCTGTACGACCAGAGTGAAGGGCAAGTGGTGGCCGCCTTGCGCGGCGAGCACGTGCACTTCGAGACCGATGCCGAGCGGGCCGGCTGGCAGCGCCATTTCATGACCGACTACATCCCCGACACGGATGTGCAGGGCGCCGTGTGCGGCTTCCATATCGTGGTGCTCGACATCACGGCGCGCAAGAAAGCCGAGCTGCAGCAGCAGGAAGCGAGCCGCGCCAAGAGCGCCTTCCTGGCCAATATGAGCCACGAGATCCGCACCCCGATGAATGCCGTGCTGGGCATCAGTCAACTGCTCGAGCGCACCCCGCTGGGGCCGGAGCAGCAGGATTATGTGCGTCTGATCCGGGCCTCCGGCAGCGCGCTGCTGGCCCTGGTCAACGACATCCTCGACCTGTCCAAGATCGAAGCGGGCAAACTGGCCGTGGTGGCCGCGCCGTTCCAGACGGAAGAGCTGGCCGAGGCGGTGGCGGCGGCCATGCAGTCGGCCAGCGTGGGCAAGCGCCTGGACCTCTTGCTGACGCTCGATGCGGGCTTGCCGCACAGCCTGGTGGGCGACCTGCAGCGCCTGCGCCAGGTGGCCCTGAACCTGGTCGGCAATGCCATCAAATTCACCGCCGAAGGCGAGGTGCGGGTGCACATCGGCACCAGCGCGCCGGGCAGCGCCATGGAAATCCTGCAGCTGACGGTGCGCGACAGCGGCATTGGCATGAGCGGCGAGCAATTGGGGCGCCTGTTCAACCCGTTCGAGCAGGCCGACAGTTCCACGGCGCGCCGCTTCGGCGGTACCGGCCTGGGGCTGTCGATCTCGCAGCAGCTGGTGCAGCTGATGGGCGGCACCATCACCGTCAGCAGCGAGGCCGGCAGCGGCAGTGAATTCGTGGTGTCGGTGCCGCTGCAGCTGGCGCGCCGCCAGCGCGCCGAGGAAGGCGCAGGCGCGCCGCTGGCGGGCTTGCGCGTGCTGCTGGTGGACGACCATGTGCCGACCCTGCACTATCTGCAGGCGCAGTTGCAGCGCTGGGGCTGCGAAGTCGAGGCCCACGCGGCCGCCCCGGCCGCCGTGGCCGGTCATTGGGACGTGGCCCTGGTCGATTCGGTCTTGCTCGATACGCAAGGGGCGGCGCCGTATGCGGGCCTGATCCTGGTGGCCCTGAACCGCAGCCTGGACCGCCCGCCGGGCGCCGGCGAAGCGGCGGCGCTGGCCAAGCCGGTGTTGCCCTCGGCGCTGCGGCCCCTGCTGCAGGGACTGCGCCAGCAGCGCGCCGTGCAGTCGGCGCCCGAGGCGGCCCTGGCCGGGCCCGGGGCGGCGCTGCGCGGGGCCCGCATCCTGCTGGTGGAAGACAACCCGACCAACCAGGTGGTGGCGCGCGGCGTGCTGGAGCCGAGCGGCGCCATGATCACGGTGGCCGAGAATGGACGGCAGGCGGTGGAATTGCTGCGTGCGGACGGCGACGCCTTTGACCTGATATTGATGGACGTGCAGATGCCAGTCATGGACGGTTTCGAAGCGACGCGCACCCTGCGCCAGCAACTGGGCGTGCGCCTGCCGATCCTGGCCATGAGTGCGGGTGTGCTGGAAACGGAGCAGGCGCGCTGCCAGGAATGCGGCATGGACGGCTTCATCGCCAAGCCGATCGACTACACGCAAATGCTGGCCACCATCGGCGCCCACCTGGCGGGGGCGCCGGCGCCCGAACCGCTCCGCGTGCCGGCGCCGGCGCCGGCAGGCACGCCCGAAGCGGACCAGCAGCCCGGCGTCTTCGCCATCCGCAAGCTGATGTCGGTCATCGGCGATACGCCGCAGCGCCAGAACATCGTGGCCCTGGTGGGGCGCGTGGTGCGCCAGTCGCAAGCCGAATTCGATGCCGCCCGGGCGCTGTGGCAGGACGGCAACGCGGCCGGCGCGGCGGCGGCCCTGCATGCGCTGCGCGGCGGCGTCGGCAGCCTGGGGGCGAGCCGCTTCGCCGAAGCCACCCTGGCGGCGGAACATGCCTTGCGCGGCGGCGATGCGGCGGCGGCCGCCCTGCAGTTCGCCCAGGCCCAGCAAGCCCTGTCGGCCACGCTGGCGGCCGCGGCGCACTGGCTGCAGCAGGAGCAGCCAGTGCCGGACGCCGCGGTGCAGCAGGACTTGCAGGCGGCCATGCATACCCTGGCCGGCATGCTGCAGCGGCAGGACCTGGACGCGCTGGTGCAGTTCCGCCAGCTGCGTCCGCAACTGGCGAGCCGGCATGGCGATGCCGCCGCCGCCCAAATGGAAACCGCGATCGAGGCGCTGGACTTCGGTAGCGCGCTGGACGTCCTGAGCGAGGAAGCATGGAAAGCACCATCCTGATCATCGATGACAATCCGGACACCATCCGGCTGCTCAGCGCCATGCTGCGCGAGCAGGCGCGCGTGCTGTTCGCCACCAACGGCATGGCCGGCCTGGAGATTGCGCGCGCCCAGCGCCCGCAACTGATCCTGCTGGACCTGCAGATGAAGAGCATGGACGGCTTTGCCGTGTGCGAACGCATCATGGCCGACCCCGACCTGCGCCACTGCCCGGTCATTTTCGTCACCGCCGCCACCGGCATCGACAATGAAATCGCCTGCCTGGACGCGGGCGCGGTCGACTTCATCACCAAGCCGCTCAGCGGCCCGGTGGTGCAGGCGCGCGTGCGCACCCATTTGCGCCTGCAGGCGGCGCTGGCTAGCCTCGATACGCTGGCGCACAAGGATGGCCTGACCGGCCTGCACAACCGGCGCTTCTTCGACGAACAGTTCGCGGTCGAGGTGGCGCGCCACCGGCGCCAGGGCGCGGCGCTGGGCGTGGCCCTGGTCGACGTCGACCATTTCAAGCTGTACAACGACCACTACGGCCACCAGCTGGGCGATGAATGCCTGCGCTCGGTGGCGCAGGCGCTGGCGGCGTGCACCCGGCGGCCGGGCGAGCTGGTGGCGCGCTATGGCGGCGAAGAATTCGTGGTGCTGCTGCCCAATAGCTGCGGCGACGACGTGCTGCGCTACGGCGACTGGGTGTGCGAGCACGTCGCGGCGCTCAAGCTGGCGCACGCGGCCTCACCGGTGGCGCCCCAGGTGACCATCAGCATCGGCCTGTGCTCGCTGGCGCCCGGTACCGACGATCTGCCGGCGCTGCTGCTGGAAATTGCCGACAAGGCACTGTACGAAGCCAAGCGCGCCGGGCGCAACCGGGCCATGCTGGGCGCGCCGGCCAGCGCTACGCGCCTGGCAAGCTGATACGGTTGCGGCCCATGTGCTTGGCGCGGTACAGGGCCGCGTCGGCCGTGGCCACCAGTTGCGCCGGCATGTGCTCGTGCGAGGCGATGGCGGTGGCGGCGCCGATGCTAACCGTGACAAAGTGCTGGGCGGCGCCGCTATTGGGCAGGCGCAGCGCTTCGACCCGGCAGCGGATGCGCTCGGCCACGATGGCAGCCCCGTTCAGCGACTGGTTGGGCAGGATGACGGCGAATTCCTCGCCGCCGTAGCGCGCCACCAGGTCGTTGGCGCGCATTTCGCTGGCCACGGCGCCGGCAATGCGCTTCAGGCAATCGTCGCCGCCCACATGGCCATAGGCGTCGTTGTACTGCTTGAAGTTGTCGACGTCCACCATGAGCAGGGACAGGGGCTGGGCCTGGCGCAGGGCGCGCTGCCATTCGGCCAGCAGGGTATGGTCGAAGCAGCGCCGGTTGGCCAGGCCCGTCAGGCCGTCGCGCGTGGCCAGCTGTTCCAGGGCGATCTGGGCCTGCTTTTCCTCGGTCAGATCGCGCAGCGTCTCCACCACCGCCACCAGCTTGCCGTCGCTGTCGTGGATCGGGCTGGCGTCCGCGGCCAAATAGCGCCGGCCGCTGGTGCGCGGCATCTCGCACCAGTTTTCCGCGCACAGGTTGTCGCGCGTGCCGGCCGGGCCGCGCGCCTGGCCGTCGTACAGGTCGAGGATTTCGCCGGTGCGTCCGGTTAGCACCAGGTCGGCCAGGGTAGGGCGCTGTTGGGCATAGAAGGCGCACCAGTGGCCGCTGGTGCCCAGCAGCTCGACGGCCGGGACCCCGGTCAGGCGCTCGCAGGCCCGGTTCCAGATGATGACGCGGCCCTGGGCGTCGAGCACGAAGGTGGGAATGACCAGCAGCTCCATCAGCTTGAGCGCAAAGCCTTGCGGCTGGCCGGGGGACGGTGCGTCCTCCATCAGGTGGGGGACTTTCAGGAGACTATTCATTTGGCGGCGGCCCTTATTGTTCACTGCGTCTGGAATTCGATTGTGCCGCCGCTGCCAGCGGTAAATGTTGACGAAGCGCAAAGGCGTTTCGTTTCGTGAAACGCGCTATAATGTAGGGTTGCCGACCAGTGGATTCACCGTGACTTATAGCATCAAGGAAATTTTCTACACCCTGCAGGGCGAAGGCGCCCACGCGGGGCGTCCTGCCGTGTTTTGCCGTTTTTCCGGCTGCAACCTGTGGACCGGCCGCGAGCAGGACCGCGCCAGCGCCGTGTGCCAGTTCTGCGATACGGATTTCGTCGGCACGGACGGTGAGCGGGGCGGCAAATTCGCCACGGCGGCGGCCCTGGCCAGCGCAATCGATAGCCTGTGGCCGGCCGGCCATGGCCATAAATACGTGGTGTTTACTGGCGGCGAACCGCTGTTGCAGCTCGATACCTCGCTGATCGACGCCATGCACGCGGCCGGCTTTACCATCGCCATCGAAACCAATGGCACCATCGAGGTGCCGGCCGGGGTCGACTGGATCTGCGTCAGTCCCAAGATGGGTGCGCCGCTGGTGGTAAGCAAAGGCAATGAAATCAAGGTCGTGATCCCGCAGAAGGACCAGGACCTGGCCGCCTACGAAGGGCTGGATTTCGAGAATTTCTTCGTGCAGCCGATGGATGGCCCGCTGGCGGCCTTCAATACCACGCTGGCGATCGAAACCTGCAAGCGCAATCCGAAATGGAAGCTGAGCCTGCAAACCCATAAATTGTTGAACATACCTTAAGTATTGCTGAACCGATGTTAACCATTACCCGCAAGCTCGAATTCGATGCCGGTCATCGCATTCCGGACCACAAGAGCCAGTGCCGCAACCTGCACGGCCACCGCTACACGCTGGAAATCACCCTGACCGGCCAAGTGATCGACACCGAAGGCAATTCCGACAACGGCATGATCATGGACTTCTCGGACGTGAAAGCGATCGCGAAGGAGCACCTGGTCGACGTCTGGGACCACGCCTTCCTGGTGTACGAAAAGGATGCCGCCGTGAAGGACTTCCTGGCCTCCTTGCCGAACCACAAAACCGTGGTGATCGACCGTATCCCGACGGTGGAAAACCTGGCCGCCGTGGCCTGGACCATCCTGCGGGCCGCCTTCAAGGACCGCTACGGCACCGGCCTGCACCTGCACAAGCTGGTGCTGCACGAAACCCCGAACTGCTGGGCCGAAATTGTCGAATGAGCTGTACATGCGCGAGGCGCTGCTGGAAGCGCGCCGCGCCTGGGCTGAAGGCGAGGTGCCGGTGGGCGCCGTCGTCGTCAAGGATGGGGTGGTGATCGGGCGCGGCTACAACCAGCCGATCGGCCGCCACGACCCGACGGCCCACGCTGAAATCGTCGCCATGCGCGCCGCCGCCGAGGCCCTGGGCAATTACCGCCTGCCCGGCTGCGAGCTGTATGTGACGCTGGAGCCTTGTGTGATGTGTTCCGGCGCCATGATGCATGCGCGCCTGGCGCGCATCGTGTACGGCGCCACCGATCCCAAGACCGGCGCCTGTGGCTCGGTCGTCAATGTTTTCGAGAGCGAGCAGCTGAACCATCACGCCGAAGTGGAGGGCGGCCTGCTGGCCGACGACTGCGGCCAGGTGCTGAAAGATTTCTTCGCCGAACGGCGCGCTTTGCGCAAAAACAACGCGGCCTGATTGCGCGCCATGCGCTTGGCGGGCGGTGCTATGCTGGAGCATGGCGAGCATCAATGTAAACGGTATTACCATTACCTACGAGTCCAGCGGCGACCCGGCCGGACCGGCCGTGCTGCTGAATATGGGCCTCGCCCTGCAGCTGATTTCCTGGCCCTATGAATTGGTGGAAGGGCTGGTGCAGCGCGGCTACCGCGTGATCCGCTACGACAACCGCGATGCCGGCCTGTCGTCCAATTTCAATCACCTCGGCGCACCCAATCTCTGGCTGGCCTACCTGCGACACCTGTTCGGCTGGCGCCAGCGCGCCCCGTATACCTTGAACGATATGGCGGGCGACGCGGTCGGCCTGCTTGACGCGCTAGGGGTGGCGGCGGCCCATATTGTGGGCGTTTCGATGGGCGGCATGGTGTCGCAAATCATGGCGGCGCGCTATCCGGCGCGCACCCTGAGCCTGACCTCCATCATGTCCAGCAGCGGCCGTCCCGGGTTGCCCGGGCCGACGCCGGCCGCCCGCCGCATCCTGCTGCGCCGCACGGCCAGCGCCCATCATCGGGCGCGCGTGGTGGAGCAGATGGTCGACACTTTCCGGACTATCGGCAGTCCGGCCTATCCGATGCCGGAAGCGCTGTTGCGCCAGATGGCCGGCGAGGCCGTGGCGCGCAATGTCAACGGCGACGGCGTGGCGCGGCAGCTGGTGGCGATCGTTGCTTCCGGCGACCGTAGCGCCTTGCTGGGTAAGATCCGCTGCCCCGCACTGGTGATTCACGGCGACGCCGACCCGCTGGTGCCTTGCGCCTGCGGTATCGATACGGCGCGCCAGATCCCGGGCGCGCGGCTGGAGCTGATCGAGGGCATGGGGCACGATTTGCCGCCGGCGCTGGTTGGCAGGTTGCTAACCTTGCTCGATCAACACCTGCGGAGTAAGATGGCCGGGTGAAAAATATCGGAATCGCCATTGCCGGAACCAGCGGCTACCCCATCGATGACGCCGCGCTGGCACGCGGCATTGCCCGTCTTGAAGCCCAGGGCTGCATCGTCCATAACTTCTACGACGGCGCGCGCAAGTTCCAGCGGTTCGCGGACACCGATGACGGCCGGCTGGCGCAGCTCAATGCTGCCGCTGACGATCCCGAATGCCAAGTGGTGGTCATGCTGCGCGGGCAGTATGGCATCAGCCGCATCCTGCCGCGCATCGATTTCCAGCGGATGGCCGAGAGCGGCAAACTGTTCACCGGTTTCAGCGATATCACGGCCTTCCATATGGGGCTGTACCAGGCCACGGGCCGGATCAGTTTCGCCGGACCAATGAGTGCCGATTTCGTTCGCGACGAGCCGGTCGAATACACGCTGCAGCAGTTCTGGGACTGCCTGCGCGGGCCGACGCATTTCGTGCGCGGCACGGCGTCCGGCAATCCGCAGGTCGACGTGCAGGGGACGCTGTGGGGCGGCAACCTGGCCATGGTGAACCACCTGCTTGGCACCCCATTCTGGCCCCACATCGACGGGGGCATCCTGTTCCTCGAAGATATCGGCGAACATCCATACCGTGTCGAGCGCATGCTGCTGCAGCTGCATTTCGCCGGGGTGCTGGAGCGTCAGCGTGCCATCGTGCTGGGAGACTTTTCCGGCTACCGCCTTTCGCCTCACGATAATGGCTATGACTTCGACGCCATGCTGGCCTATATCCGCGGTCTGTTGCCGATACCGGTGCTGACCGGGCTGCCGTTCGGGCATGGCGAAGAGCGCTGCACATTGCCGTTCGGCGCGCAGGCACATCTCGTTTCCGATGCCGAAGGTTTTGACCTTACGATCAGCGGCTACCCGACTTTGCGATGAAGGTCGCGGAGAGCTACTACCGCGCGACCGCGCCGGGCGATAGCTATCCAGCCCTGGCAGGGCGCCAGGAGGCGCGTGTCTGCATCATCGGGGCGGGCTTTGCCGGGCTGGCGAGCGCGATGTCGCTGATGGAGCATGGCGAGCGCGATGTTGTGCTGCTGGAGGCCGAATGCGTTGGCCACGGCGCTTCGGGGCGCAACGGCGGTTTCGTCTTTGGCGGCTATTCGCTCGACGAGCAAGCCTTGCTGGCAACGGTGGGCGCCGAGCAGGGCAGGCGGCTTTACCAGCTCACGCTGGGCGCGGTTAAGCAGATCCGCCGGCGCATCGTCGAATACGGCATTGAATGCGAAGCGACGCACGGCGGTATCTATCTTGCCAACTGGTTCGACGATCCGCGCGTGCTCGATGAGCGCCAGCGCTTCATGCACGACTATCTGGGCGTCGAATGGCAACGCATATCGCCGGCCGACTTTGCCGAGCGAGCACGTAGCGAACGGTATTTCGGCGCCCTGTACGAGGAAAATGCCTTCCACTTTCATCCCCTGAAGTATGCGCAAGGTTTGGCCCGCGCCCTCGGTGCAGCTGGAGTCAAAGTGCACGAGGCTAGCCGCGCAAGCGCGATTGAGCCATTACAGCGGACGTCGAGCGGTGGGGCGCGGTCAGGCTGGCGCGTGGCGACCGCCGGTGGCGAGGTGGTTTGCGACGAGGTGGTGGTCTGCTGCGGCGGTTATATCGATCGCCTGTATCCTGCGCTAGCTGGCGCGATCCTGCCAATCGCCACCTACGTCATGGCAACCGAGCCGCTGGATGAGCGCCTGCCGCAGGCGCTGACAAGCCAAGCTGCCATTTACGACACCCGTTTTGCCTTCGACTACTATCGGCCGCTGCAGGATACCCGCCTACTGTGGGGCGGTCGGATTTCGATCCGTTCTCGCAGCCCCGAGGACGTGGCAAGGCTGCTGTATGAGGATATGCTGAAGGTCTACCCGCAACTGGCAGGCGTTAAAGTGGATTATGCCTGGAGCGGCCTAATGAGCTATGGCCGACACAAAATGCCGCAGCTGGGCAAGCTGCCGAACGGGGTTTGGTATGGC
The DNA here is from genome assembly GCF_000425385.1 of Pseudoduganella violaceinigra DSM 15887. GTDB lineage: Bacteria > Pseudomonadota > Gammaproteobacteria > Burkholderiales > Burkholderiaceae_D > Rugamonas > Rugamonas violaceinigra. Next base: position 62,453 of record NZ_KE384361.1, read on the forward strand.
ATGGGATTCGGTGGCCACGGCGTCGGTCCAACTTCGCTGGCCGGCGATGTGCTATCCGCGGCGCTGATGGGCGAACTCAGTAAAATCGATCAATTCGCGGCCTGGGGACTCCCGACCAACGGCGGCCCGGCGGGCTTATTGGCGGCGCAGCTTACCTATTGGTACTACGAACTACGTGATTGGATGCGGCAGTAGGGATGCCTTCGCGATTTGGGCAGAAACTCTTATTCGCTCTTATCACCTCTTGTTTGAACTTTTTTACTCTTAAATTGGTCAAATCGGCACGCCTTTTTTAAAGGAGGGATGTCATGACCACGATACTGTTTAGCTTGCCTGTTCCCCTTGAAACCTATCAAGGCGTGGGAAATTTTATGTACACACGGCTTGAAGTAGGAGATGTTCGAAATTGTTGATGAGGCGATCAAAGCCTGGATGACAAGCTTTGCCGCAGCGAGATCGCAAGCATCCGCCCGCACCTTGGATGGGTATCAATGGAAGGAAGTTTTTCTTCCCGCCGGCACCACCGGCCCACTACTCTAGGTACAGCCTGCAGTAGTACGCCAGTTCGATATGATTTTCGAGCTGATCAATCTGGGTTCAAAATGCGAAATGGACTTTTGTCGTTTTTGCCATCAGCAAGCAGCGCATGCTCTTGCATATCCAAATTGAATAAAGTGAAGTCGTTTGGAGAATTTGCCAGTTTCCAGACAAATTCGTCTCTCTCGATAGCGGTCGCAGTGTGTAAGAGGGTATGGTTATATCGGCTTGGCTTATGTCGGCTCGCCTTACGCACTTTGTCAATCCGTATATGCTGGCAACAAATGATGCGAGTGTAGGAATCGAAAATCGCAGGCATCAACGCGACGTTAACCCCCGACGAGTCCTCGACGCTCGGATAGGTTAGCCCATGCGACTCCGTTTGCTCAAGTGCTAGCTCGGCCAAAATTCTGGTCGTCAAATAGTCCTTACTCTCTGATTTCGACTGAGCAAGTAAGCTTGATAAAAAGGTGTCGATATAGATGAGACGCCTTGCACTATCGCGCCCGTTTCTGTAGATTAACTCGTGAATTGTATTCTTTGGATCTGCTCCGTGCATTCTCGTATAACCAGTTTGCTGAACGTGCTTTAGCTCACCTAAAACACACAAGCGTAGATATTTTTTTGGAAGTCGTGTGAAGCAGAACCATTGAACATAGTTACCTGGTTGGACACGCAGTTCTGCAAGAACTGTACGGGGGCTTCTGGCACAATAGACCATCGGTGAGCCTGGGTCGTTCATTCTGTTTGTTCTCGCCATTGATGGTGGAGCGTATATGACCCGAGATACCGGGCGGTACGGTTCGCTTTTCGCTATGACGCCCCTCCAATAACATTCACCTTGCCCCAACTCGAAGCTCAAAATACTTACTTCGTTGAGCAAAGATCGCAAGTGTAATTTAATCTCATCCCTGTCTATAGAACTTGTTATGACTTTGAAGTGCGCATTGCAGTCATCGAGGGTCATCGTAATGCCTTTCTCGATAGGTGTTCGCCGACATTACTCCGATAATAGTTCGCGGCACTATACGATTGGCAATTATCGGACCGACTGTTTGTCGTTTGCGTTACATCGAGATCTGCGATCGATTTTCGAGCGGACTGAATTGCCGACATGTGTTCTTTGATTTCAGCTACCATGCGATTCATGCGAACATAGCAATCGGAGTACAGATCCTTGATTTCGTCGGCCGAAAGATTTGTAAGTGGCGTCAGCTCATCGTGCAACTTTCGCGCAGACTCCGCATGTGCGTTATAGGCAGTAACAGCGCGACAAATAACCTCTGCCGAAATTGGCACGTTGTCGTTTTCCAGTCGATCGCAACAATGTTGTAGTTCGCCGGCGATGCGCCTGGCGTCGAGTTGGAATTGGTTATAGGCGAAAATCACGCTTCGAGGAAGGTCCGCGAGCTTTTCGGCTGTAAGGTGGAAATCTGCTAAGTAGGCTCTGATTAGCCCTGTCGCGTGTTTTATGTCTGCGATCACCGTTTTTTTGGCGTCTTGTGTTGCACTTCTCAAAAACTCCTCGAACTCAATGGCATTGCGGTGCATTGCCTTGAAGGTGGCGCCTGCCGGAATGTCGAGTGCAGGGAAGGCTGCGAGTGATTCGCGGAATATGGCTTCGGCCGCCATGAATTCCGTCATGCGTACTACATGAGCATACGCAAGTGACTGGTGGCGAACCAGGTCATTGTCGCGCTTCTCTTGCCTTCGCATAAAGGAATTAATTGTTGCTGTTACGACTACTCCAAGCAAGAAAGTCCCACCGCTGAGCACCCAAGTATCACTGTCAACCGCCATAGGAATGCTCCTCAATTAGCAAATCATTTCGTATTTTCATTCGCAGGTATCTTCTTGCGCGGCGGCACCGGAAACGCCCAAGAAATCATAAGCTCTGCGGGGTAGTGCGCGAGGAACGAACGTGCGAACTCGGGATCACTGCATTCCAGCCAATCGTCCCAAGACTCGCGCGGCACGACGACTAGGGCGCGCTTTTCATCGCCAGCCTTGTGAAAGCGCTTCATCAGCGGGTGCTCATCCGCATTGATTGTCAGCTGGGTGAACGAGTACTCCGGACCAGCATCACTTTCCCATTCCTTCCATAGGCCCGTGACGGCGAACATGCTTTCGTCGGCCATCCCAACTCCCCATCTCACTGCCTTGCCGGATTCGTAGCAGGGCTCATAGAAAGCTGTCATCGGCACCAGGCATCGGTGCGACTTCGCCCAAGCGTTCGTGAAGGTGCGTTTCTCGCCGACGCTCTCGCTGCGAGCGTTCATGCTGTCGAACCGTACGCCCGGCGGAAGCCGGCGAACTGGAACCATGCCGTATGTCGCCAGTACGGCTTCAGGCCCGTCATCGCTCTTGCGGATGATCGGGGCAGGGTAGTCCTTCCAGGTCTCTGGCTTCCATGCGTCTTCCATACGAAGAACGATTCCGGTTGCCCTTAACTGCTCACGATCAGGAGGGCGGTAATTTACACACATGCGCTGTTCTCCCTCATGCCTTTGGCTGCTCTGAAATTTTCGGAAACAAGTCCTTAATTGGTACGTGGAAGAACTTGGTGTGCTCCGAAAGCCACACGGCGCTAGAGTACATAAGAAATACCAGGATGGCCCCAGCAAGCCATCTGGCGGTCTGATGCAACCACAGGTACCACATGTCCGCCCGTTCAGCTTGCCGCTTAACACGTTCGTGTTTTAGGGAGCGCAGTTGAACGCTCGCTTGCCTGTCCTGCTCATCCTGCCAAACCTGATGCTGATTCTGATTTAGCTCGTCGATTTGGTCGCACGCTTCAAGAGCGGATAGAAGGACGGCCTGAATTTCGTTGAGGAATAAAAGGTCTTCGCGATGCGTTGTGACGTATTGAAGAAGTGCTTCACGGTCGTCATTCATTGCCGGTAGGTGCTTTCCATTTAGCTTGTCGTTGACACCGATGATTTTCGTCCTCAAGTTGCCTATTGCCGTGCCAATGCTCCCTAATGTGCTGTTCGCGACGATATCCATGAGTGCACTGGGCCAAACCCGAATGGTTGTAATTCTGTAATTTTGCCTTCGCACTGGCTGTGGCGCCATACTGTATGCCTACCCAGTAATGCTGGGCAGCTTTTGCTCGCCAGAATTCAGATCAGAATCAGTGATTTCAGAGTAGGGCGCCTGCGTAACAGCCTCATCTAATGCAAATGGCAGAGTGTCTTAGCAGCAACTAACGTTGATTTATTGCTACAACGGTGTGATAAAATTACTAATAATAGATTTACTAGGAATTTCACCATGCTTGAACTTGGTCGCAGTTCATGTGGCCGATGCGACCACGAACTTAACCATAGCCTCCACAAATGCGAAGGTTGTCAGGGCACAATCGTTTATGGTGCGACCGGAGAGGAGGTCGCGAAATCCGCGAACAACTGGTCCATTCTGTTCGGGCATAGTGCGGCACTTGTGAACTACGTACTGCCGTACATTATCAATTCGGGCTGGAGTTCTGAGATACCACTGGGTTGGGGCTTCGGCGAGTGGGCTATCTTTGGCGTCGGCGCAGGCCTTCTCTGGGGGTACCTGATAGGAACAGAGAGAGCCTACGCGGTACATTTCCTTGACGTGCGCACTTTCCACTACGTTTGAGTTTCAATCCCTCCGAGCGAGGGCTTTTTTCGTTTCGCCCTTTAGCTGCACGTCTTCAGATGATGGGCGATCTTCCTCAAACGCCGGCTAATACGTCGCAAAGCTGACATTCGAACTTGGGGTCTGGCGCTAGATCCCCGCAAGCCGACTCTCCATCACACCGATTGAAGAAGAGAAATCACTTTCAACGAAGTATGCGTTTTTCTTGCCGGTTGCTTCTTTCCAACTATGAAACTCGTCTAAATCCCACTTCAAGCCAAAGTATGTAACTTGGGCTGGTGATTTAGCAAGCACTTCCCAAATATGTCCATCTGCCTGATGCACTCGGACTCCCGATACGAAGACATGTCGAGCTTTTGCGGCTGTCGCCTTCCATTGGTTCTGCTGCGCCTCGACATATTCGGGGCAAACCTTTACGGCTTTACCTTCAGCGTACATGGCAATCGCGGGCGAAAGACTATCGTCATCAACGCAGCGGCGCAGCGTTTGCTGATGATCCAGTGGGCGCACGGGCGCCGAGATGTCGGCGCCGTTACCAGCAAAGGTACACCCCCGTAACATGTCAACGGGAGTATCAGGCCAGAAGTTGCAGGACCCATGAGGTTTCAACAGTCGCACATGGCGAGGAACCTTGTCGACCGCGTATTGGATATCAAATCCCAGAGAAGCGGCAGACAGCTCAAACAACAGGTCGTAGTTGAGCGTTGAATACACAACTCGATGAATCCCCAGTCTTTCAATTAGGGTCCGATACGCATTAGCAGGCCCAGGCGTGAAATGCGCCAAATACGCAGCGAGATCTCTTTGAAATGCCATGATGTTGCCATTCGCGTGCTCATAGTACTGCGCCATCCCTCGCTCAAAGCTGTCACGAAATTCCTGTCTAATCCCTTCGGGTATACTTCTCGCAATCACTGAATGCGCCTCCAAGCGGGCAAACAGCCCGTTTGCCCCATTCCCTAAAGGTGGGGGGTGGGGCACAACGTCCGCGCTGCCGTAACTCGCTCCTGCCCCCAGTAGTACTAACGACACCATATTGTTTAACCTATCGTTTAGTAACCAATGAAGGCAGTCTATCAGCAATTGCGCAACTTTAGCGTTGTCGGAAACTCCATTGGTATACTGTGCGCATGCACAGTAATGTCCGGCAGCTAAGACTCAATGGCATCAGCCGTTCCGACCGGGAATTCGGCAACGACCCCGGCATCAACGGTTGCATCCAGATGGTGCGTGTTGGCGCCCATATCCGAATTGGTTTGGAGCGCTGGGGCGATCATTCTCCGCACGCGAAATTGCTTCCACCGCTCTATGATGCCTATTGCGACACATGGAACGGCGACTCGATGCGCTGGTGTGGCTATCAGCGAGCGGATGATCGGTCGCCAACCTACTTGCAGGTGTGGGTGGTCAGGATATTAGGCGAGCGCCCGCCGCGTGGCGCGCCTGATATTTCGTGAGCAAGTCGCCGTTTAAAATACAGCTGTAAGTCATTGATATTTGCTGTTTTATACAGTGGTTCATGGTGGGTGCTGTATAATGTCGCCTTTCGCCCTAAGGGCTTGATTTCACGCAAAAAAGACCAATCCAGCAATGCTATCTACCGCTAACATCACCATGCAGTTCGGCGCCAAGCCGCTGTTCGAGAACATTTCCGTCAAGTTTGGCGACGGCAACCGCTACGGCCTGATTGGCGCGAACGGCTGCGGCAAGTCCACCTTCATGAAGATCCTGGGTGGCGACCTCGAACCGTCGGCCGGCAACGTCAGCCTGGACGCCAACGAGCGCCTGGGTAAGCTGCGTCAGGACCAGTTTGCGTACGAAGAAAAGCGCGTGCTGGACGTGGTCATGATGGGCCACACCGAGATGTGGGAAGCGATGAGCAAGCGTGACGCCATCTACGCTAACCCGGAAGCGACCGACGACGACTACATGGAAGCGGCCGAACTCGAAGGCAAGGTCGCCGAGTACGACGGCTACACTGCCGAAGCGCGCGCCGGCGAACTGCTGATGGGCGCCGGTATCGACATCAGCCTGCACCAGGGCCCAATGAGCGCCGTGGCGCCCGGCTGGAAGCTGCGCGTGCTGCTGGCGCAGGCCCTGTTCTCCAACCCGCACATCCTGCTGCTGGACGAACCGACCAATAACTTGGACATCGACACCATCCGCTGGCTGGAAGACACGCTGAACCAGCGCGATTCGACGATGATCATTATTTCCCACGATCGTCACTTCCTGAACCAGGTCTGCACCCACGTCGCCGACATGGACTACGGCACGCTGAAGATCTATCCGGGCAACTACGACGAATACATGCTGGCCTCGACCCAGGCCCGCAACCAGCAGCTGGCCAACAATGCCAAGGCCAAGGATAAAGTCGCCGAACTGCAGGATTTCGTGCGCCGCTTCTCGGCCAACAAATCCAAGGCCCGCCAGGCGACTTCGCGTGCCAAGATGATCGACAAGATCAAGATCGAGGACATCAAGCCATCCTCGCGCGCCTATCCGTTCGTGCGCTTCGACGGCGAGAAGAAGCTGCACCGCCTGGCCGTGGAAACCCAGGGCATCTCGAAAACCTACGACCGCACCCTGTTCAAGAACGTCGACCTCGCGGTGGAAGCGGGCGAACGGATTGCCATTATTGGCGCCAACGGCGCCGGCAAGACCACCATGCTGCGCTGCATCGGCGGCGAAGAGATCGCCGGCCTGAAGTCGGATACCGGCCTGGTGAAGTGGGCGGAAAACGCCAACGTCGGTTACATGCCGCAGGATCCAACCGAGGAATTCGCCGCTGACCTGAACCTGACCGACTGGATGGGCCAGTGGACCAAGGAAGGCGACGATGACCAGGCCGTGCGCTCCTCGCTGGGCCGCCTGCTGTTTGGCGGCGACGAAGTGAAGAAATCGGTGCGCGTCCTGTCGGGTGGCGAAAAAGGTCGTATGATGTACGGCAAGCTGATGTTGGGCCGTCACAATGTCCTGCTGCTGGACGAACCGACCAACCACATGGACATGGAATCGATCGAGTCGCTCAACATCGCCCTGGAAAAGTACGCCGGCACCCTGATCTTCGTGTCGCACGACCGCGAGTTCGTATCCTCGCTGGCCACCCGCATCATCGAGATCAAGGAAAACGAAGTCGTGGACTTCCGCGGCGGCTATGAGGAATATCTGAAGAGCCAAGGCATCGAGTAAATGAACGCGATTGTTGCACCCATTAAGACTGTCGAATTCGAAAAGCCAGTCGAAGGCGGCAGCTGCGTGGCCCATGCGTGGGCCCGCACCCCGGCACCTGTGCCGGCCAACGAAAAAATCCTGCTGAAGGAACGCATCAAGACCCTGCTGCGCGAGCGTAATGCTGTGCTGGTGGCCCACTACTATGTGGACGCCGACCTGCAGGACCTGGCCGAGGAAACGGGCGGCTGCGTTTCCGATTCGCTGGAGATGGCGCGCTTCGGGCGCGACCATCCGGCCAAGACCCTGGTGGTGGCCGGCGTGAAATTCATGGGCGAGACGTCCAAGATCCTCAGCCCGGAAAAAACCGTGCTGATGCCGGATCTGGACGCGACCTGTTCGCTGGACCTGGGCTGTCCTCCGGAAGACTTCATCGCCTTCTGCGACCAGCACCCGGACCGCACGGTGGTGGTGTATGCCAACACCAGCGCCGCCGTCAAGGCGCGCGCCGACTGGATGGTGACGTCCTCGATCGGCCTGGACATCGTCAAGCACCTGCACGAGCAGGGCAAGAAGATCCTGTGGGCGCCCGACAAGCACCTGGGTTCCTACATCCAGAAGCAGACCGGCGCGGACATGTTGCTGTGGCAGGGCTCCTGCCTGGTGCACGACGAGTTCAAGGGCGTCGAGCTGGACCTGCTGAAGGCCGAGCACCCGAACGCCAAGGTACTGGTGCATCCTGAATCGCCGGCTGCCGTCGTGGACCAGGCTGATGTCGTGGGTTCGACTTCGCAGCTGATCGCCGCCGCAGTAAGCCTGCCGGAAACGGAATTCATTGTCGCCACCGACAACGGCATCCTGCACAAGATGCGCATGGCGGCGCCGGGCAAGACCTTCATCGAAGCACCGACCGCCGGCAACAGCGCTACCTGCAAGAGCTGCGCGCACTGCCCGTGGATGGCGATGAACGGCCTGCGCAACCTGGTGGATGTGCTGGAAAACATGAACAACGAAATCCACGTCGATCCGGAAGTGGGCCGGCTGGCGCAGCGTTCGATCAACCGTATGCTCGATTTCGCCGCCGCCAAGAAGGCCAAGGTCGCGCCGGGCGCGGACCTGGCACAAGAAGCGCAACTGTTCAAAGGTATCGGTCCCGCATGAGCACACTGAAAAACAAATTCGCACCGTTTGACGATGCGCTGGCGGGCGCCTATGAGCGCAATCTGCTGGCCGCCTTGATGGAAGATATCGGCACCGGCGACCTGACCGGCAAGCTGGTGCCGGAAGAGGGCCGCGCCACCGCCCGCGTGATCGTGCGCGAAGAGGCCGTGCTGTGCGGCGCCCCGTGGTTTGAAGGCGTGATGGAAGCGCTCGATCCTTCCATCGGCATCGATTGGCATTACGCGGAGGGCGACCTGATGGCCGCCGATACCCCGGTCTGCACCATCATCGGCCCGGCCCGCGCCATCCTGACGGCTGAACGCTCGGCGCTGAATTTCATGCAATTGATGTCGGGCGTGGCGACGGCGACCCGCCGTTATGTCGACGTGATCGCCGGCACTTCGGCTGCCATCCTCGACACCCGCAAGACGCTGCCGGGCCTGCGCCTGGCGCAGAAATACGCGGTGCGTGTGGGCGGCGGCCAGAACCAGCGCCTGGCGCTGTACGACGGCATCCTGATCAAGGAAAACCATATCGCGGCGGCTGGCGGCATCACCGCCGCCCTGGTCGCGGCCAAGCGTCTGGACGCGAAAGTCAGCATCCAGGTTGAGGTGGAAACGCTGGAGCAGCTGGAAGAAGCCCTGTCGGCTGGCGCGGTATCCATCCTGCTCGACAACTTCAGCCTGGAGATGATGCGTGCTGCGGTTCAGCAAAACGGCGGCCGTGCGCTGCTGGAAGCATCCGGTGGCGTCAACTTCGATACCGTGCGCGCCATCGCCGAAACCGGCGTGCACCGCATCTCCATCGGGGCCCTGACCAAAGACGTCAAGGCGACCGATTTCTCGCTGCGCATCATTGGCTGATCGCGTCCCTGCAAGCGATCTTCGCATGCCGCAGTGACAATGCGTGACTATGTTTGGCAATTAGCGGCGTAAAGTGTTTTGCTGGAGCCGCCGCTCCGGCGTCTCCAACATCTCAACCGTAGACTGGAGGAGACGCCATGTCAGACCTACTGCACATCAGCTCCACCCTGGCGAAAATCATCGCCAGGATCAATCCTTACATATGGGAAGTTATCGGCGGCGGGCCGCTGGGCAAACGCTTCCAGATATCTACCTTGGCGGCCGATCCGGAACCGGCGCCATGGCGCCAGGAAAACGCCTGGCTGCGGGAAGCACAGTTTGCCGCGGTCGAAGTGGCACGGCGGCAGGTCTACGCCGCTTGCGCCATCGCTACCCAAGGCGGTGACCCGGCCGCCTTCACCAAGGGGGCGCTGGAAGATTGGTGCCCAACCGGCGCGCCGCCGCGCCTGCCTTCCAAATTCCCCACTGAGCAGCGCATTCCGCGCCCGCCCAAACCCGCCGACCTGGAACTGTATTCCTTGCCAATTACGGGTGCCATTGCCATCATCGTCGAGAGCGAATCGATCGCTGATCCGGCCCTGGCCAAGTTGATTGCCGACTTCGGGGCTGCAGTGCTGGACCGCTCCGCCACCTACGCTACTGAAACCCTGCGCAGCGCCCGCTAGTCAGGAATGGCCGCCGCCTTCGCGCACTGGGGTGAGCTGGAGCTCCAGGTCGACACGGGATTGCAGGGTGGTGGCCTCGCCGGGGCGGGGCAGTAGCACATGTAGAACTGAGACTGACGCCGGCTATGGGACTTTTGGCGGCGGTTGAACTTGAGCTTTTAAGGTATCGAGCTGTTTTTGCTGGTTGTCCAGCCGTATCTGCATCTCATTTCTTTCCTTCAGCATTTGGGCGATTTGATCTTGGGCCCGCGCAAAATCCCGCGCGCTGTCCGTTTGCTGCTCGGCCTGTTTGCTTTCCGCCTTTTGCAAGCGTCCTTTGAGCTCGGTGATTTCTTTCCCCTTTTCCTGTTCCACCTTTGCTTTCGCTTGCTCCACAGCCTTATCGTAAGCGACTTGGCCCAGCTGGCTGTCAGAGATGACGGTCTGCACTCGACCGCCCTCCTGGATTTTGCTGTTGGTCTGGTCGAGCGATGAGTTGATGATTTCCTTGGCTGTTTGCTGCGTGCAGATATCGCCGTAGCGTTCCAGGGCCAGGTAAGCTTGCTGGAAATTCGGGAAAGCTTGCAGCTGCAATTTTTCCGCTTGCTTATCCAGTAGCGAGAACATATGCGCTTTCACCTTGTTCGAATTGGGGGCGAGGAAGAATGACTGGGAAAAGGATTTTTCAAAGCCATTTGCGGCAGTGAATCCTGCGCCATAAACACCTACTGTTAAAGGGTTGGCCTTTCCGATCCCAAGCAATGTGGTTCCTAAATCCTGGATCACGTTCTGGTTGCTTTGGGCATAATTGAAGCGGATCTCGGCCTCCGCCAAGCTACGGAACCAGCGCAGACATGAGACGTTGACGACGGTGATGCCCTTCTCGACATAATCCTTGAGGATCTTGAGGGAGGCCGTAGCGTCTTTGTCGACCTGCACATCCTTGGCCAACTGCAAAGCTTGGTAATACTGTTCATACGGGCTCTTTGCCGCCATTGCGACGCTGTCGGCCATGATCGGCGCGTCCTTGGGAAGTTCAGGGTCTACTGTATGGATGGGTGGTGGAGCGATGCCGGAATAAGCGCCGTCCGGCGAGAACAAGTTGCGCAGCGAGGTACATCCAGCTAATTGTGCGAGAACACAGGCGATCAACAGCTTTCGCATGGCATTATCCTCCTGGGCTTGCGAATTTTCTTAATAGTTGTAGGAATGGACCTACAACGGTACGCAAAACTCTGGCTTGTTTTCTAACAAATTGTCACATTGCCATTAAAAACAACAGTGCCCAGCCTTGGCCAGGGCTGCCGGCAATCGGCGGATGACTTGATCACGCAATAAAAAAGGCTGCCCTTAGGCAGCCTTTTGATTGTTGCAGGAACGCTTAGTCGTGCGCGTAGATATTGTTGTCCTTGGTCTCGCGGACAAACAGTGCGCCAATCACCAAGGTCGCCAGGGCGATGACAATCGGGTACCACAGGCCGAAGTAGATGTCGCCCTTGAAGGCCACCAGCGCGAAGGCGGTGGTTGGCAGCAGGCCGCCGAACCAGCCGTTACCGATATGGTAGGGCAGCGACATCGAGGTGTAGCGAATGCGGGTCGGGAACAGCTCCACTAGCATGGCGGCGATCGGGCCGTACACCATGGTCACATACAGCACCAGCACCCACAGGATCAGCACCATCATCGGCTTGTTGATCTGGGCCGGATCGGCCTTGGCAGGATAGCCGGCGGATTTCACCGTTTCAGCCACGGCCTTTTTCAGTTCGCCTTCCTTTTTCTTGGAGTCGGCATTGAAGTTCAGGCCGTCGGCGGTCATCGTAGCGTTAAAGGACTGCACTTCCTTGTCGCCTACCTTGATCGTGGCAACGGTGCCGGCGGGGGCGTCCTGGCGGGTGTAGGCCACCGAAGCTTTGGACAGCATCGACGTGGCGATATCGCAGGACGATGGGAATTTCTTCTCGCCGGTGGCGTTGAACTGGAAGTGGCAGGAGTTCGGATCGGCCACCACCACCACAGGCGAATTCTTGATCGCCGACTCCAGTTGCGGATTGCCGTAGTGGGTCAGGGCGCCGAACAGGGGGAAGTAGGTCGCAGCGGCAATCATGCAGCCGCCCAGGATGATCCACTTGCGGCCGATCTTGTCGGACAGGCTGCCGAAGAAGATGAAGAACGGCGTTGCCAGTATCAGCGCAATGGCGATCAGGATGTTGGCGGTGGCGATGTCGATCTTCAGCGTCTGGATCATGAAGAACAGCGCATAGAACTGGCCGGTGTACCAGACGACGGCCTGGCCCATGGTCAGGCCGAACAACGCCAGGATCACGACCTTGAGGTTCTTCCATTGGCCGAAGGCTTCGCTCAGCGGCGCCTTGGAAGTCTTGCCTTCCGCCTTCATCTTGGCAAAAGCAGGGGATTCGTTCATCGACAGGCGGATCCACACCGAGATGCCCAGCAGCGCAACGGACACCAGGAACGGAATACGCCAGCCCCAGGCTTCAAATTCTTCCAGCGGCATGGACTGGCGGCAGGCCAGGATCACCAGCAGCGAAAGGAAAAAGCCCAAGGTTGCGGTGGTCTGGATCCACGCGGTGAACATGCCGCGCTTGCCGTGCGGCGCATGTTCCGCCACATAGGTCGCGGCACCGCCGTATTCGCCGCCCAGCGCCAGGCCTTGCAGCAGGCGCAGGGTGACCAGGATGATTGGCGCCGCCACGCCGATGCTGGCGTAGTTGGGCAGCAGGCCGACGATGAAGGTCGACATACCCATGATCAGGATGGTGACCAGAAAGGTATATTTGCGGCCGATCATGTCGCCCAAACGGCCGAACACGATGGCGCCGAAGGGGCGCACGATGAAGCCCGCGGCGAAGGCCAGGAGGGCGAAGATGAAGGACGTGGTGGGGTCGCCCACGAAGAACTGCTTGGCGATGATCGATGCCAGCGAACCGTAAAGGTAAAAGTCGTACCATTCGAACACGGTACCGAGGGACGAGGCGAAGATGACCTTCTTCTCTTCCTTGGTCATGGGGGCGGCCTTGCCGCCGCCCAGGTTCCGCGCGTCGGCGGTTCCAGAACTGATTGCCATGATGCTTGTCTCCAGATTAATAGTTAGTATTTCAAATGCTTCAACGGCAGGATGCAGTCTGGACCTCTATCCTTACATCATTCTTGCTTGAAACTTACACAAAACTTACATACACGGCAATGAAGCGAACGACCGTGCTAAAGCTGTGCTATGCTCGTTCGAAACCATCCGATGTGGGAGATGCGCATGACCGAAGCAGTGAGCGTTGCCCGGCTGGCGTCAAGGCTATTGAGCCGCCGTGACGTCGAGTTCATGCTGTATGAGTGGCTCGATAGCGAGGCCCTCGCCAAGCGCCCGCGCTTTGCCGACCATAGCCGCGAGACCTTTACCGCTGCGCTCGATACCGCCGAGCAGATCGCCAGCGAGCTGTTTGCCCCGCACAACAAACTGGGCGACCAGCGCGAGCCGCAGTTCGACGGCGAGCGTGTCAGCGTCATCCCTGAAATCAAGCGCGCCCTGGACGCGTTTTCGGCGGCGGGCTTGATGGCCGCCGGCCAGGATTACGCCCTGGGCGGCATGCAGTTGCCGCTGACAGTGGAGAAAGCCATCACGGCTTACTTCACCGCCGCTAATATGGCCACTTCCAGCTATGCCTTCCTCACCATCGGCAATGCCAATACGCTGCTCAAATGCGCCTCCACCGCGCAAGTCGAACATTTCGTGCGGCCCATGCTGGAAGGGCGCTGGTTCGGCACCATGTGCCTGAGCGAGCCGCAGGCCGGCTCCAGCCTGTCGGATATCAGCACCCGCGCCGAACGCGATGGCGAGCACCAGTTCCGCCTGGCCGGCAACAAAATGTGGATCTCCGCCGGCGAGCACGAATTGGCCGAGAACATCGTGCATCTGGTGCTGGCCAAGATTCCCGGACCCGACGGCAACCTGGTGCCCGGCGTGAAAGGCATTTCGCTCTTCATCGTTCCCAAATTCCTCGAGAACGGCGAGCGTAACGACATCGCCCTGGCAGGCCTGAACCACAAGATGGGCAACCGCGGCACCACCAATTGCCTGCTCAATTTCGGTGAAGGGAAACACCGGCCGCAGGGGCGCGCAGGCGCTATCGGCTTCCTGGTGGGGCGTGAAGGCCAGGGCCTGGTCAATATGTTCCACATGATGAACGAAGCGCGTATTGGCGTCGGCTTGTGCGCCGCGGTGCTTGGCTATACCGGCTATCTGCACGCGCTGGACTATGCGCGTGAACGCCCGCAGGGACGCCATCCCGCCGCCAAGGACCCGTCCTCGCCGCAGCTGCCCATCATCGCCCACACCGATGTGCGGCGCATGCTGCTGGCCCAAAAGGCGTACGCGGAAGGCGCCTTGGGCTTGTGCCTGTACAGCGCGCGCCTGGTCGACGATGAACACACCGGCGAGAGCCCCGAACTCCGCCAGCGCGCCGGCCGCCTGCTGGAGTTCCTGACGCCCATCGCCAAGTCCTGGCCCGCGCAATGGGGGCTGGAAGCGAACAACCTGGCGATCCAGGTGCATGGCGGCTACGGCTATACCCGCGACTACAATGTGGAGCAGTTCTATCGTGACAACCGCCTGAACCAGATCCACGAGGGCACCCATGGGATCCACGGCCTGGACCTGCTGGGCAGGAAGGCGGTCATCCACGACGGGGCGCTGCTGACGACCGTCGCCGAGGAAATCCGCGCTACGGTGCTGACCGCGCGCGCCAGCGGCGAGGGCCAGCTGGTTTCGCACGCGGCAGCCCTGGAGGCGGCCTGGCGTCGGGTTGAAGAAGTTACCGGCGCCCTGTATGCTGCCCCCGACCTGAACCAGACCCTGGCCAATGCCACGGTCTACCTGGAAGCGGTGGGGCATGTGGTGGTCGCCTGGATCTGGCTGCAGCAGGCGATAGCGGCCGTGGCCAGGCTGCCGGAAGACGACAATTTCCGGCGCGGCAAACTGCAGGCCTGCCGCTATTTTTATCAATGGGAGCTGCCAAAGGTCCAGCCGCAGCTGGATTTGCTGGCGGCGCTGGACACGACGGCGCTCGATATGCGCGACGCGTGGTTCTGAGGAAAACTGAATGATCAAGCACATCGTCATGTGGAAGCTGAAAGAGCAGGCCGAAGGCGCCGACCGCGCCACCAACGCGGTCCGAATGAAGGAAATGCTGCTGGCCTGCGCCGGCATTGTGCCCGGCATCCTGAAGCTGGAAGTGGGCCTCGCCGAAGCCGGGCTGGAGGCGACCTACGACGTGGTGCTGTATTCCGAATTCGACAGCAGGGAAGCGCTCGACGCTTACCAGTCGCACCCGCAGCACCAGGCACTCAAACCATTTTTTAGCGCTGTGCGCGATGCGCGCCAGTGCATGGACTACACCATATAAGGAGACATGCATGCGAACTACCCAGGAACTCTTCGACCTGACCGGCAAAACTGCGCTGGTTACCGGCGGCTCGCGCGGCCTCGGGCTGCAGATGGCGCTGGCGCTGGGCGAATTGGGCGCAAGGCTGGTGATCACCTCGCGCAAGCAGGCCGACCTCGATGAAGCGGTCGCCCTGCTCAAAGAGCGCGGCGTTGAAGCCGTGGCCATCGCCTCCGACCTGGGCAAGGAAGCATCGATCGATCCGCTGGTGGATGCGGCCCTGGACGCGCTGGGCGGCCATATAGACATCCTGGTAAACAACGCCGGCGCGACTTGGGGCGCTCCGGCCGAGGACTATCCGCTGGAGGCCTGGGACAAGGTGATGAACCTGAACGTGCGCAGCATCTTCCTGCTGTCGCAGGCGGTGGGCAAGCGTTCCATGATCCCGCGCCGCTCCGGCCGCATTATCAATATCGCCTCCATCGCCGGCCTGGCCGGCAACGGCCCCGGCACCATGAAGACCGTCGCTTACAATACGTCCAAGGCGGCCTTGATCAATTTCACCCGCGCGCTGGCCGGCGAATGGGGCGAGTACGGCATCAACGTCAACGCGCTGGCGCCGGGCTTCTTCCCGTCCAAACTCAGCGCGGGCGTGATCAAGGCCATGGGCGAAGACAAGCTGGCGGCCGCGGCGCCGCTGCAGCGCCTGGGCGGGGATGAAGACCTGAAGGGCGCGGTGGCGCTGTTCGCCTCGGATGCCGGCAGGCATATCACGGGCCAGGTGCTGGCCGTGGATGGCGGGGTTTCAGCAGTTTAAGGAGTTTGCATGACCAAGTATCAACGCATCGTGCTGGCCTCGCGCCCGCGCGGTGTCGTCGTGCCGGAAAATTTCCGGCTCGAGGAAATCGACGTGCCGGCGCTGGCCGAGGGCCAACTGCTGGTGCGTAACCATTACCTGTCGCTGGACCCGTATATGCGCGGCCGTATGAGCGACGCGAAGAGCTACGCCGCGCCGCAGCCTCTGGAACAGACCATGATCGGCGGCACCGTAGGCGAAGTGGTGGAGTCGCGCCATCCCGGCTTTGCGGCAGGCGAATTCGTGGCGGGCATGTTCGGCTGGGCCGAGATGGGCGTGTCGGACGGCGAGGGCTTGCGCAAGGTCGATACGGCTGCCATCCCCGCTGCGGCGCATCTCGGTGCGGTGGGCATGCCGGGTATGACCGCCTGGTACGGCATGCACGAGATCCTGCGCCCGCGGCTGGGCGAGACAGTCGTGGTCTCGGCCGCCAGCGGCGCCGTGGGCAGCGCTGTCGGCCAGTTGGCCCGGCTGGCGGGCTGCCGCGCGGTAGGCATCGCGGGCGGCAAGGCCAAATGCGACTACGTGGTCAATGAATTGGGGTTCGATGCCTGCGTCGACTACAAGGCCGGCAACCTGAAGGCGGACCTGGCGGCGGCCACGCCGAATGGGATCGACGCCATCTTCGAGAATGTCGGCGGCGACGTGTTCGACACGGCCTTGGGCCGCACCAATGCATTTGCCCGGGTGGCCTTGTGCGGCCTGCTGGCCGGCTACACGGGCGCCGAGATCCCGATCCGCAACGCCAAGAAGCTGCTCTTGAACCGCATCACCCTGCGCGGCTTCATCGTCACCGAGCATATGGACATGTGGCCGCAGGGGCTGTCTGAAATGGGCCGGCTGGTGGCGTCGGGCCAATTGAAATACCGCGAAAGCGTTTCCCAGGGCCTGGCCTCCGCGCCGCAAGCCCTTATCGGCCTGCTTCAAGGCCTCAACTTCGGCAAACAACTTGTGAAACTCATCGAATGAAAAACTTCCAAGGCAAGGTTGCAGTGATCACCGGTGGCGCGAGCGGCTTCGGCCGCGAATTCGCGCTGAAAGCCCACGCGCTGGGCATGAAGCTGGTGCTGGGCGATGTCCAGCAGGACGCGCTTGACGCGACGACGGCGGAGCTGCGCGGCCTCGGCGCCCAGGTTGCGGCGCTGCGCTGCGACGTGCGCCAGTCGGCCGATGTGCAGGCCCTGGCCGATGCGGCCATGCGCGAATTCGGCGCGGTGCACCTTGTCTTTAATAACGCTGGCGTCGGTTTCGGCGGCTTGCTGTGGGAGGCCAGCGAGGCGGACTGGGATTGGGTGATGGGCGTGAACGTTTCCGGCGTCGTGCACGGCGTGCGGATCTTCACCCCGCTGATGCTGGAATGCGCGAAACGCGATCCGGCCTATGAAGGCCACATCGTCAACACCTCCTCCATGGCCGGCGTTCTCTGCCCGCCGGTGATGGGCGTCTACAACGTCTCCAAACATGCCGTGGTGGCGCTGACGGAGAGCCTGTACCACGATCTGGCGCTGGTGCAGGCCCCGATCGGCGCGTCGGTCCTGTGCCCGTTTTTCGTCCCGACCGGAATCCACCAGTCGCACCGCAACCGCCCGCAGGACATGCCGATGGCAGGCCGCCCCACCGCCAGCCAGATGGCGGCGCAATCCATGGTCTCGAAGGCCGTCACTTCCGGTAAGGTGTCGGCCCAGGACGTCGCCGAGCTGACCTTCGCAGCCATCGCGGAAGAGCGGTTCTACATCTTCACCCATCCGCAAGCACTGGACGGCGTGGCCCAGCGGGCGCGCGATATGGTGGCGCAAACCAATCCGGCCGACCCGTACGCGGCCACGCCGCAAGTGCGCGACGCCTTGCGCGCCATGTTGTGAGAGAATGCGCGGCATGACAACGACACTCCGCTTTGGCGACTGGCCATCGATGCAGGCCGACGCAAAACCGATCCGCATGGAAGTCTTCGTGCAGGAGCAGAACGTGCCTGCCGACCTCGAAATGGACGACATGGACGCCGCCTGCCTACACGCGGTGGCCTATGACGCGGCCGGCCGGCCGCTCGGTACCGGACGCCTGCTGCCCGACGGGCATATCGGGCGCATGGCAGTACTGCGCACTGCGCGCGGTTCAGGCGTTGGCGGCGCCATCTTGAAAGGCCTGATGGCGAAGGCGCGCGAACGCGGCGACCGGCAGGTTGTGCTCAGCGCCCAAACCCATGCGGCGGAGTTCTACCTGGCCCATGGTTTCGCCATGGCCGGCGAGGTCTTCGAGGAAGCAGGCATTCCCCACATCGAAATGCACTACGAATTCTAGGAGTTGAGAATGAAACGTTCCATGATCGCGCTTGGCGTTTGCGCAGTGTTCGGCGCTGGCGTCCTGGTTGGCTCCATCAGTCCGATCCAGGTGGCGCAGGCCCAGGTGGGCGGCGTCGCCATGCCTTGGCCGGCGGCCGCCGCGGCGCCCGCCACAGCGAGCGGCCCGACCCATTTCTACGCCATCGATACCGGCACCCGCACCTTGATCTCCTGCACCCGCCAGGGCAAAGACAAGCCGACCTGCACGCGCGAGCAGCTGCCTTAACGGATCTGGATTTCGTGCAGTTCCGCCGGGCTGTCCGCGTACAGCTTGACCACGGTCGAACTGCGCGTGCCGTAGTTTGGCGACTCGATCTTCACGGCTGACAGCACCCGTTCCAGCTCCAGCGGCACGCCGGTTTCCGGCAGGCGCATGTCTGGTGCCCGGGTGGTGTCGGACAGCATCTCGAAATAAGCGTCCTCCGGCGCGCCCAGGCACAGCAGACTGGCGAATTGCGCCTTGGTTTTAAGCACCTTGGGCCAGGCCGAATCGAGCAGGGCGTTGGACAGCCCGTAGATGCCCGGCTCCAGCGCCTTGCCGTTGCGCGGGTCTTCTTCCCCCTTGTTGGAATACCAGACCAGCTCCTTGCCGTCGCACAGCACCAGGTTGAAACCGTTGTACTGGGCGGCGCCCGGCGCGATCTGTGCCACATACTCCTGTGCTGTCATGGCCCCGGCCAGGAAATCGGCCACCAGTTGGCCGCGCGACGGCGCCAGCGGATTATGGTCCCGCGGCTGGCGCACATTGGTGAGCGCCGCAAAGCGCGAGGGTGCGCTGCCGGCCGGATAGGGGGGCGGATGCGCGGCTGGCTGTTCGCCGGCGCCGCACTCGGCGCGCGGCATCGGCTGGGCTTCGGAGGCGGCGGCTGTGCCGGGACGCGTGATGCCCATCCAGCTGCCGCCAGCCTTCAGGTCCCGCCCGGCGAAGATCTGGGGCGCATCGGGCCAGGCTGCGGCCGGGGTGGTGTCGCGATCATAAAACTCATCGCGGTTGGCGGCGGCGATCAGGGGCACGCCCGGAACGACCTGCCAGGCAAAGACGATCAGGCACATGGCGGCATGTCCTCGAACACTTCCATATGGCGCGGGCCGGAAATCCAGCGCGCCAGGCCCGCCTGGGCCACGGCGTTGGCGAGCTCGACGTGCAGGCTGGCCGGGGCAGCCGGATAGACTTCCATCCAGGTTTGCACCCCTTCCGGCGCTTCCGGCCTCCGCTTAAGCTGCGCGGCAATACCATGCGCGGCCGCCAGGCCGGCCTGCATGGCCATGACAGCTTGCTGCAGGCTTGCCGCCTGCCCGGCCTGCACCTTGTAATACACGTAGAGGTCCATGCTCAGACGTCAAGCTTGTCCAGCGCGTAAGGCAGGGGCTTGAACTGCAGGGCAGGGCCGCTGGCCGAGCCGAAACGCACGTCGCCGGCCTCAAGTGCTTCCAATTTCATTTCCACCAGCGCGTCGACGCCGCCAGCGCCGTTGCGCGCGGTGTTGACCACCATCCCGCATGGCTGCTCGGGATCGGCCGGGGAAAACACTTCCGCGCCCGGCATGGCGCCCGCATCGGCGATGCTGGCCAGCGCCGTGCGGCGTTTCAGTTTGCCCAGGTATTGGCTGCGGGCCACGATTTCCTGGCCCGGATAGCAACCTTTCTTGAAGTTCACGCCGCCCAGCAGTTCGAAGTTGACCATTTGCGGGACGAATTGCTCCTGGGTGCCTGCGCCCACCTGCGGCACGCCGGCATGGATTTCCGACAGGCGCCAGGCTTCGTCGCCGCCCACATGCAGGCGATCCTTCAGCACCGGCGCCGCGACCGTGGCGGTGTCCGCCGTGGCCAGCCACAGGTAGCGCGGCGAACCGAAGGCATCGGCGACGCGCAGCAGCGTGCCCAGCGGATGGTCGATTTTGCTGAACGGCGTGGCCGGCAGCACGTCGAACCAGGTCTGCAGCACCGCTTCGCCGTCGGCGCCGCCGATGGCCAGGGTTACGTATTGGTCCGTGACATCGGCCGGTTTGGTTTTGGCGCGCAGGATGAACATCTGCAGGCGTTTCTGGATGGCAGGCTGGATCGCCCGCGGCAGTTGCAGGAAGATCGACTCGGCCGTGCGCCACATCAGGAACGATGCCAGCATGCGCCCCTTGGGCGAGCAGTAGCCGGCCAGGCGCACGTCGCCCAGGCCCAGATGCTCGACATCGTTGGTCAACTGGCTGTGCAGGAAGGTGGCCGATTCTTCGCCGCTGAAAGCGATCAAGCCCTGCTCGCCGAGCGGGGCGGCAAACCCGGCGGCCAACTGGCCGGCGGTCAGCGTTTCTTGTTCCTGAGTCAAAAGTTGATTCCAGCTATTCATAATTTCCCATATCCTGACGATGAAGCATTATCATTACGGGCTTCATTATAGTGATCCCGCGCAAATTCCGCCGGGGGCCTGGAATTTGCTGTCGTCCAGGTTGAAACTGGTTCACGATGGCTTTATAGAACGGGCATTTGGAAATGGCGTTTTTCAGCAAGACGATCACCTTGGGTGTGTTGGCCGCGGCCGGAGCCGTGGGCGGGTTTGCCTGGTGGGCAGGCCAGCCGGTCCTGGACGACCAGCGGGCGATTGAATTCACCATCAGCAAAGGCAGCGGCGCCAGCGCCGCCGGCCAACAGATGGTCGCCGCCGGCGTGCCGATCCAGCCGCTGATGTTCAACCTGCTGGCCAGGGCGACAGGCAAGAGCGGCCAGCTCAAAGCTGGCACGTACGAGCTGAAACCTGGCACGACGCCGCTGCGCCTGATCGACCAGTTGGTGCGCGGCGAGTTCGCCCAGGAGTCGCTGACCATCATCGAGGGCTGGACTTTCCGCCAGATGCGCCAGGCGATCGCCGCGCATGAAGGCTTGAAGCATGACACGGCCGAACTGAGCGACCGCGAGCTGATGGCGCGCATCGATCCCGACTTCAAGGAGCCGGAAGGCCTGTTCTTCCCGGACACCTACCTGTTCGCCAAGCATTCAAGCGAGCTGGCGATTTACCGCCAGGCGCACAGCATGCTGATGAAACGCCTGGCCGAAGCCTGGGACAAGCGCGCGTCCGGCCTGCCTTATAAGTCGCCCTATGAAGCCCTGACCATGGCGTCGATTGTTGAAAAGGAAACCGGGCAAAAGTCGGAACGCGGTATGATCGCGGCCGTATTTGTAAACCGGCTCAAGATCGGCATGCTGCTGCAGACCGACCCGACCGTGATTTACGGCATCGGGCCTAAGTTCGATGGCAATATCCGCAAGAAGGACCTGGAGACCGACACTCCCTACAATACCTATACGCGCACCGGCTTGCCACCGACCCCGATTGCGCTGCCGGGGGTGGCTTCGCTGACCGCAGCCCTGGCCCCGGCCAAGTCCAGCGCGCTGTACTTTGTGGCGCGCGGCAATGGCACCAGCCAGTTTTCCGATAACCTGACCGACCATAACCGGGCGGTCAACCAGTACCAACGATAATGACAAAGCGCGGTAAATTCATCACATTCGAGGGCATCGACGGTGCCGGCAAATCGACCCATATCCAGTTCGTTGGCGGGCTGGTGAAGGCGCGCGGCCTTGAGCTGGTCAGTTCGCGCGAGCCGGGAGGCACCCCGCTGGGCGAAAAACTGCGCGAATTGTGGCTGCACGAAACCATGCACGTGGAAACCGAAACCCTGCTGGTATTCGCCAGCCGGCGCGAGCATGTGGCCCAGGTGATCGAACCGGGCCTGGCACGCGGCGCCTGGGTCATTTCCGACCGTTTTACCGATGCCAGCTTCGCCTACCAGGGGGGCGGGCGCGGCCTCAGCCGTGACAAGCTGGAAACCCTGGCGCAATGGGTGCACCCGGGCCTGGAACCGGACCTGACCATCCTGTTCGACGTGCCGCTGGAAGTGGCGCGCGCGCGCCTCGACGCCACGCGCGAGCTGGACCGTTTCGAACGGGAACAGGCCGATTTCTTCATGGCGACCCGCGCCGAATACCTGCGCCGCGCCGCCGAGGCGCCGCAGCGTTTCCGCGTGATCGACTCGACCCGCAGCATTGCCGACATCCAGGCTGAACTGGCACAGATCGTGGGGGCGCTCGAGTGAGCGGCCAGATATATCCCTGGCAGCACGGCGCCTGGCAGCAGCTGCAGCAGCTGCGCCAGCGCATGCCCCATGCGATCCTGTTCCACGGCGCCAACGGCATCGGCAAGGCGCATTTCATCGAACAGTTCGCTCAGGCGCTGCTGTGCGAGGATGGACAGCCGGACGGCCATGCCTGCGGCGCCTGCCCGAGCTGCGGCTGGTTCCAGCAGCAGAGCCATCCGGACTATCGCCGCGTGCGCCCCGAAGCTATGGAGGATGAACCCGGCGAAGGCGAGGAGGGCGAGGATAAGAAGGCGGCCAAGAAAGCCCCGTCGCGCGAGATCAAGATCGAGCAGATCCGTGCCCTGGCCGATTTCATGAACATCTCGACCCACCGCCAGGGTTTGCGGGTGGTGGTGCTGTATCCGGCCGAAGCGCTGAATATGCCGGCTTCGAATGCCCTGCTGAAAACGCTGGAAGAGCCGCCGCCGGGCACCGTCTTCCTGCTGGCGTCCAACGGACTGGACCGTGTGCTGCCGACCATTTTGTCGCGCTGCCGCAAATTTGCCATGCCCATGCCCGCCCACGCCGAAGCGCTGGCCTGGCTCCAGCAACAGGGCGTGCCCGATGCCGACAGCTGGCTGCGCGAGCAGGGCGGTTCGCCGCTGGCCGCCGCCCTTGCCTCGGAGACGGGCAACCGCGAAGAATTGGACGCCCTGCTGGCGTACCTGGCCCGTCCCAGCGTGGACGGTGCGCTGAAAACTGCCGACAAATTGCAGAAAGTACCGCTGACGGCATTGGTTTCCTGGCAACAGCGCTGGCTTTACGACTTGTTTTCGTACAAACTAGCAGGAAACATCCGTTATTATCCCCGTTACCAGCGCGAGCTGGCCGGCCTGGCGGACAAGGTGAACATCAGCCGCCTGATGGGAGCGATCAAGGGCGCCAACGAACGGCGCGCAACATCGGACCACCCCCTGTCGCCAAAATTGTTTATTGAAGATATGCTTCTTGACTACACTGCTTGCTGTAGCTGAAGAAAGGAAAAAATGAGCGCAAGCCCAAACGATGCAACCGCTGCGGCGGTCAACCGCCCAACCGTGTTGTCCCTGGCCATCAAGGAAAAGGCAGCCCTGTACGCGGCCTATATGCCCTTCCTGAAACATGGCGGCATGTTCGTGCCTACCCAAAAGCCCTACAAGATCGGCGACGAGATCTATCTGCTGCTGACCCTGATGGACGACCCGAACAAGTATGCGATCGCCGGCAAGGTGGTCTGGCTCACGCCGCAGGGCGCGGCCAATAACAAGACCCAGGGCATCGGCGTGCACTTCCCGGATGACGAGACCGGCACCCGCGCCCGCCTGCGCATCGAGGAAATCCTGGGCGCAGCGCTGCGCTCGTCGCGCGCCACCCACACGCTGTAAGGCATGGCGCCGTTCCGCCACCGCCTCGCCACGCTCGAGGACTTGCCCCGCATTGTTGCCATTTACAACAGCACCATCGCTTCGCGCGAGGTGACGGCCGATACCGAGCCCGTCTCGGTTGAGGCGCGCCTGCCCTGGTTCCACGAACACCAGCCGGCTCGCCGGCCGTTGTGGGTGGTGGAGGAGGCCGGCCGCGACGGCGTCATCGGCTGGATTTCGTACTCGAACTTCTATGGCCGCCCGGCGTATGCGGGCACGGCCGAAGTCTCGATCTACATCGACGCCGCCTGGCGCGGCAAGGGCGTTGGCCGCTATGCACTGCAGCAAGCCATCGACTTTGCCCCGCAGGTGGCGGTGCATACCGTGCTCGGCTTCATTTTTGGCCACAACAAGCCATCACTGGCCCTGTTCGAGAAATTCGGCTTCGAAACCTGGGCCAATTTGCCTCGGGTTGCCAATCTGGATGGCATTGAGCGCGATTTGATTATTTTGGGGAAACGCGTCGCATGAGACTTTTGCGCACATCGATCGCCGGTCTGCTGTTGGCGGTTTTATTACCGGCCCAGGCGGCGGTCAATGGCAGCGACAAGTCGCAGCGTCTGGTCTCCGAAGGCCTCGCTTTGATCCCGCAAGGCGAATATAAGGCTGCATCGGAGAAGTTCGAGGCCGCCCGTAAGGAATCGCCGGAGGCATCCAGTCCTTTGTCGGCGTTTTCTTACATGCTCCTTGCCTTGGCATACGGTAGCGCCACGCCGCAGGCCAAAAACCAACGAGAGCAAGCTGGCGCATGGGCGCGCAAGGCACTTGCGATCGCAGCGGATGATCCTGTCGCGAACGAAGTACTGCGGGCGCTCAATGATGAGACCGAGAAACCGGGACATATCGCCACGGCTGCAGCGAACGTGCTCTTTAAAGAAGGCGAAACATTCTTTCACCAAGGCCAGTATGAGGCTGCGCGTTTGAAATACCGTGCGGCCTACAAGGAAGATCCCAGGTTCGCCAAAGCCATGATCATGGAGGGTGACACCTACTTCATGGAGAAGAACTGGAGCGGCGCGGAACTGATGTTCAAGATGGCTGCGGAGCTGGATCCTTTGGACTCCCAGGCATGGCGTTTTCTGTCAGATGCCCGCGTGCGCCTAGGCGATGGACAGGGCGCCATGGCGGCGACCGTGCACGCGATTGCAGCCATGCCGAGCGAGGCGGGGAACTGGGAGCGATTGAAAGCCATGCAGGCAGCTGCTGGCAAACCGCTGGCGCGGCTTGGCTTTGAGCGCAAGGCCTGGGTACAGCGCGATCCTGCCAAAGGTGGGCAAAAGATCAATATTGAGCCTGGTTCGCAAGCGGGTGTGGATGGCGCCATCTGGCTGGCCTACGCCATGGCGCTGGCTGCGGGACCCAAGGATGGCAAGGCGCAGTCGCCATTCCAGGGCGAATTGCAGGCTTGGTCGACGGCGCTGCAGGTGGCCTCCGAGCTGGAGGCCAAAGGCGAGCCGTCCCTGCAAAGCGCGGCCTTGCTGACATTGAAAAAGTTGCATACCGCCGGCCAGCTCGATGCGGCGATCTTCCTGCTGATGTATAAGGAATCCTACCGGCCGGACTTCGAAACCTGGAAACAGGCGCATCCCACTGCGCTGCGCGACTTCATCGATACCTGGCGCCTCATGCCCTGACTTTGGCGCGGGCCGGCAGGCTCGCGTACAATCTCGGCATGTTTATCGATTCCCATTGCCATATCGACTTTCCGGAGCTGGCCGCCCGGATGCCTGAAATCCTCGCCAAAATGGCGGAAAACAAAGTCAGCCACGCGCTCTGCGTCTCGGTCGACTTGCCGGATTTTCCGCGCGTACTGGCGCTGGCCGAGCAATTTCCCCACATTTACGCCTCGGTCGGGGTTCATCCGGACTACGAAGATACGCCGGAGCCGACCGTCGAACAATTGGTCGAGCTGGCCAAGCACCCGCGCATTGTCGCCATTGGCGAAACCGGCCTGGATTATTACCGCCTGCAGGGCGACCTGGAATGGCAGCGCGAGCGTTTCCGCACCCACATCCGCGCCTCGCGCGAATCCCGCAAGCCGCTGATCATTCATACCCGCTCGGCGTCTGAAGACACCATCCGCATCATGCGCGAAGAGGGCGCGGGTACCGACAAGGGCGGGGTGGCAGGCGTCATGCATTGCTTCACCGAGTCGCTGGAGGTGGCGCGGGCCTCGATGGAGCAGGGTTTCTATATTTCCTTCTCCGGCATCGTGACCTTCAAAAGCGCAAAGGAATTGCAGGCGGTGGCCTTGGAAGTGCCGCTCGAGCGTATGCTGATCGAGACCGACTCGCCTTATCTGGCGCCCGTGCCGTATCGCGGCAAGATGAACGAACCGGGCTTTGTGGCCCACGTGGCCGAATTCATCGCCAAACTTAAAGGGGTGCCGTTGGAACAGGTGGCTGAGCAGACCTCGGCCAATTTCTTCAAGCTGTTCAAGGACGCGGCATGACGCCTGCCCGGCGCGCGCTGCTGGCCGCCGGCGCTGCGGCGCTCCTGGCCCGCGCCGCCTGGGCCGGTGAAGATATCCCCTCGGCGGAGGAAGACGCCGGCAATTTCTTCCGCGTCATCCAGCTCGATGACGAGCGCGCCGTCAAGGCGATGCTGGCGCGCGGCCTCGACCCGAACCTGCGCGATCCCGTCCGTGGCGAGACCGGCTTGATTGTCGCGATGCGCTACGAGGCCATGAAAATCGCCAGACTGCTGCTGGCCCAGCCGGCTATCCAGCCCGATTTGCAGGCGCCCAATGGCAACACGGCCTTGATGATGGCCGCTTTCAAGAAAAACAAGCCGGCCGTCCTGCTGTTGCTGGAAAAAGGGGCGCAGGTCAATCGTCCGGGATGGACAGCCCTGCATTACGCGGCCGCCGCGGGCGACCTGGACATCATGAAATTGCTGCTCGAGCGTGGCGCCCATGTCGACGCCGAGTCTCCGACCGGCGCCACGCCCCTGATGCTGGCTGCACAGGAGGGCCAGGAAGATGCTGTCTCGCTGCTGCTGGACCGGGGCGCGGACGCCACCCGCAAGGACCGCGCCTGGCACCAGAACGCCGCCGGATTTGCCCAGCGCGTCGATAAGCCCTGGATCGCTGAACGCATCCGCCGCCACCTCAACGGCAAATAGAGCGGTATTTCCCGTTCATATCGTGCAAATGCTGCCAGGCGCTTGGGGCGACAATCCAGATGTCGAAAACCCACCGCGCCCCGCCGCGCTACCGCCATGCTGAACGAACGCGAAATCGAAAGCTGCTACCTCGGGCAATTCATCCCCGTTCATTACCATCACAATATGCTGATGGACGCCAACCGTATGCACAATTTCAAGGCGGCCATCGATTACGTGGTCAAGCCGGGCATGAAGGTGCTGGAGCTGGGCGGCGGCACCGGCGTGCTGTCCTTCTTCGCGGCGCAAAAGGCGGACAAGGTCTATTGCGTGGAGTTCAACCCGGACATGGTGCAGGAAGCGCGCAAATTCCTGGCGATGAACAAGAACGGGGCGCGGGTCGAGGTGATCCATGCCGATGCGTTCGAATTCCTGCCGCCCGAACCGGTCGACGTGGTGATCTGCGAAATGATCCACGTCGCCATGCTGCGCGAAAAGCAGGTCGAAGTCATCGAGCATTTCAAACAGCGCTACCGCGGACGTTTTGGCGGGCCGCTGCCGCTGTTCATGCCAGAAGCGGTGCTGATGGCGGCCCAACCGGTACAGCAGGAATACGATTTCGACGGCTTTTACGCGCCGATCGTGCAATTCCAGCAACCTGGCCAGATGCAGAACGGCACGCTTGAGTTAAGCCAGCCGCAAGTCTATTCCCTGATCGACTTTACCCAGCCGAACGAGATGCAATACCGCTGGGAGGGGCAATTTGTCGCCGAACGCGACGGGCAGTTGAACGCGCTGCGTTTCATCACCAAGAACATCCTCGCCGTGGTACAAGAGCGCAACAGCACCATCGATTGGCTGAATCACTATATGACGCTGCCGTTGGCCGAGCCGGTCGCGGTGCGGGCGGGCGACACCATCCAGGTCGGCTTCGCATACCGGGCCGGTGGCCAGATCCAGTCCTTGCAGGCCAATATGCAGGCTGCGGTGGTGCGGGTGACGGCGTCGGTTCCCGCGTTTGCGGCCTAGCGCAGGACGGCCATCCGGACCAGAATACCGAGCGTAACAGCTTGATGGCGATGGCGCCACCGGGCTGTTTCCGCGATGACGGCGGAGGCGGCGCCAACTCCCCGCGCCATCCATCCCCGGATTTCTTCCATTTATCGCGTCCTGCGGCAGTTGATCGCATCGCCATTGTCCGCTCCGGACCTCCCCATTAAAGTTGCCTCAACTTCAATCGGAGGACCCCGGAATGTTTGGCTTCATCTTATGGCTGTTCCTGCTTTTCCTGTGCTGGCCGCTGGCCTTGCTGGCCCTGGTCATGTACCCATTGATCTGGCTGTTGCTATTGCCGCTCCGCCTGCTCGGCATCGGCGTCGAGGCGGTCTTCGAACTGCTGCGCGCCATCGTGATGTTGCCGGCGCGGGTACTCGGCGGGGGAAGGCGATAAGCGCTAGAATGCGCGCATGACCTATCCGCATCCTCACTTTAAGACGGTGGAGCTCAAGCACGCCAGCCGGCTGATCAACCACGGCCCGACCGTGCTCGTCACCACAGCCCATGCAGGGCGGCGCAACATCATGGCCGCTGCCTGGTCGATGCCGGTGGAATTCACGCCGCCGCGCATTGCCATCGTCATCGACAAAAATACCTATAGCCGCGAGCTGATCGCCGCCAGCGGGGTCTTTGCCGTCTGTATTCCGGGCGCTTCGGCGGCTGACCTGACGTATGCGGTGGGCATCGCCACCGGCCGCGAAGGCGACAAGTTCCAGCACTTCGGCATCGAGGCGGTGCCCGGCGCCGTCACCGGTGCGCCGCTGCCCACTGCCGGCTGCGTGGCCTGGATGGAATGCCGCCTGATCCCGGAACGCCATACGGAGGACGCCTACGATACCTGCTTCGCCGAGGTGGTGGCCGCCGCCGCGGACGAACGCGTATTTGCCAACGGGCATTGGGACTTCCGCGAAGATAATGCCGAGCTGCATACCCTGCACCATGTCGGCGCCGGCAACTTCGTGGTCTCGAGTACCATGACAAAAGCGAAGCCGCTCCCTGGCGCTCCCTTGATTTCTTGCTGAGCCGCCCAATCTTTGCACTCCTGTTACTGATAGAATCAAAGATGACCGCAAGGCATCGTTCAAGGAGATTGTGATGAGCCGCAAGACACCTATCGAGCGTTACCGCAATATCGGCATTAGCGCCCACATCGACGCTGGCAAGACCACGACGACGGAGCGTATCCTGTTCTACACCGGTGTCAACCACAAGCTGGGCGAGGTGCATAATGGCGCCGCGACCATGGACTGGATGGAGCAGGAGCAGGAACGCGGCATCACCATCACCTCGGCGGCGACCACGGCCTTCTGGAAAGGCATGGGCGGCAATTTCCCCGAGCACCGCATCAATATCATCGACACGCCGGGCCACGTCGACTTCACCATTGAAGTCGAACGTTCGATGCGCGTGCTCGACGGCGCCGTCATGGTGTACGACTCGGTCGGCGGCGTGCAGCCGCAATCGGAGACCGTCTGGCGCCAGGCCAATAAATACAAGGTGCCCCGGCTCGCCTTCGTCAACAAGATGGACCGCGTCGGCGCCGATTTCTTCCGCGTCCAGCAGCAGATCAAGGAGCGCCTGAAGGGCACCGCCGTGCCGATCCAGATCCCGATCGGCGCCGAGGAAAACTTCCACGGCGTGGTCGACCTGGTGAAGATGCGCGCCATCATGTGGGACGACGAGACGCTGGGCGTCAAGTTCACCTATGAAGACATTCCCGCCAACCTCAAGGAACTGGCGCAGACCTGGCATGAGCATATGGTGGAAGCGGCCGCCGAAGCCACGCCCGAATTGACGGAGAAGTACCTGAACGGCGAGACGCTCACCGAAGAGGAGATCAAGGCCGCCCTGCGCGAACGCACGATCCGCAACGAGATCGTGCCGATGCTGGCGGGCAGCGCCTTCAAGAACCGCGGCGTGCAAGCCATGCTGGACGCGGTGGTCGAGTACCTGCCGTCGCCGGTCGACGTGCCGGCCATCGCCGGCCATGATGAAGACGATAACGAGATTGAACGCCATCCCTCGGATGACGAGCCCTTCTCGGCGCTCGCCTTCAAGATCATGACCGACCCCTTCGTGGGCCAGCTGACCTTCTTCCGCGTGTATTCGGGCCTGGTCAATTCCGGCGATACCGTCTACAACCCGACCAAGGGCCAGAAAGAGCGGCTGGGCCGCATCCTGCAGATGCACGCCAACGAGCGCAAGGAGATCAAGGAAGTGTTCGCGGGCGACATCGCGGCCGCCGTCGGCTTGAAGAACGTGACCACGGGCGATACGCTGAGCAATCCGGACCAGGTCATCATCCTGGAGAAGATGATCTTCCCCGAGCCGGTGATTTCGCAGGCGGTGGAACCGAAGACCAAGGCCGACCAGGAAAAAATGGCGATTGCACTCAACCGATTGGCGCAGGAAGACCCCTCGTTCCGCGTCCATACCGACGAGGAATCGGGCCAGACCATCATGTCCGGCATGGGCGAGCTGCACCTGGAAATCCTGGTGGACCGCATGCGGCGCGAGTTCGGCGTCGAGACCACGGTGGGCAAGCCGCAGGTGGCCTATCGCGAAACCGTCACCAAGGCGGTCAGCGATATCGAAGGCAAGTTCATCAAGCAATCGGGCGGCAAGGGCCAGTACGGGCACGTGGTGCTGAAGCTGGAACCGATGGAAGCGGGCAAGGGCTTCGAGTTTGTCGACGCCATCAAGGGCGGCGTGGTGCCGCGCGAGTTCATTCCGGCGGTGGAGAAGGGCATCCGCGAAACGCTGAATGCCGGCGTGCTGGCGGGCTATCCGGTGGTCGACGTGCGCGCCACGCTGACCTTCGGCTCCTACCACGACGTGGATTCGAACGAGAACGCGTTCCGCATGGCGGGCTCGATGGCGTTCAAGGAAGGCATGCGCAAGGCCGACGCCCAGCTGCTGGAACCGATGATGCACGTGGAAGTGGAAACGCCCGAGGAATTCATGGGCAATGTGATGGGCGACCTGACGACGCGGCGCGGCATGGTGCAGGGCATGGATGAAATTCCGGGTGGCGGCGGCAAGCAGGTGCGCGCGCTGGTGCCGCTGGCGGAGATGTTCGGCTATTCGACCTCGCTGCGCTCGCTGACCCAGGGACGTGCCACCTACACCATGGAATTCCAGCACTACGCCGCTGTGCCGCGGCATATCCTCGACCAGGTGGCGACCGCCCGCGCGGCGGCCAGGCATTAAGCTGTTTCGAGCAGGGCGGCGAATTCGTCCGCCGGGACAGGGTGGCCGTACAGGTAGCCCTGTCCCTGTTCGCAGCGCAAGAGCTTGAGCAGCTTGGCTTCCTCTTCCGTCTCGATGCCTTCGGCCACGACCTTGAGGTCCAGGTTGTGCGCCAGGGACACCACGGTGCTGACCAGGCCCATATAGCCGGCGTCCTGCGACATGCGGGTGACGAAGGAGCGGTCGATCTTCATCACATCGACCGGCAGGCTGACCAGGTAGGATAGCGAGGAATAGCCGGTGCCGAAGTCGTCGATCGCCACCGGCACGTCAAGGGCGCGTACCTTGCTCAGGATATCGACCACGCGGTCGTGGTCGGACACCAAGGAGCTTTCCGTGATCTCGATCGACAGCGGCTGCTGGTCGGCGCCCGCCGTATTCAGCGCCTGCTCGATATCGCTGAACAGGGAGTCGCAGCGGAACTGGGCCGGCGCCACGTTGACGGCGATCTGCGGCGGCCGCAGGCCGGCGTCGTGCCAGTTGCGCCAGTCCTGCATGGCGCGCTGCATGACCTGGCGGCCGACGGCGATCACCAGGCCGGTGCGCTCCAGCGTCGGCACGAATTCGGCGGGCGACACCAGGCCGCGCTGGGGATGGCGCCAGCGCACCAGCGCTTCGGCACCGGTCAGCTTGCCAGTGCGCAGGTCGATCTTCGGCTGGTAGAAGTTGACGAATTCATGCCGTTCCAGCGCCTCGCGCAATTCCACTTCGAGGCTGATCTGGCGCGCCACGACGCGGTCGGCGGCGCGGTCGTATAGACCGAAGCGCAGGTCCAGGTCGCGCGCCGCGGCCAGGGCATCCCAGGATTTGACCAGCAGTTCATCGGCGGTGGTGCCGTCGTCGGGCAAGGCGGCCGCACCGGCACTGATGGTGCACCAGATCTTGTGCTCCTTGACCTGGTAGCTGCCCTGCAGCATCGGCGCCGCCGTTTCGTGCACGAATTCGGCTGCCGTCTGGGTGCCGTGCGCCGGCAGGAAGATCGCAAAGCGGCCCACGCCCACGTGCGCCAGCAACATGCTCTCCGCCATCGCCGAGCGCAGGCGCTGCGCGATGGTGCGCATCAGGCCGACGGCGGCGGCATTGCCGTAGGCCGAGCTGATTTCGTCAAAGCGGTTGATGTTCAGCAGCAGGACGGTGCCGCGCGCATCGGACGCGGCCAGTGCGGCGATTTCTTCCTCGAACTGCAGGCGGCTGGGCAGGCCGGAGAGGACATTGGTGCGCGCCAGGCGGTGCATCTCCTGGGCATTGACCAGGCGCTCGATGCCGTAACTGAGTTCGTTGCTCAGCTCCCCGGCGCGTTCGCGGTAAAAGGCGTCGAACTGGTGCTCGCGGCGCGAATAGAAGGTCACCACGCCCCAGGGCTGGTTGTTGACGAACAGGGGCACGGCCATACAGGAGGCGATGGCGTGGCCCTTGCGCGAGCCCGATTGCACGCGGCCGGTGGCCAGGACATGCGCCGCCAGGTCGGGGGCCAGCCAGTCCGGCGGCGCATCGCCGGCGCGCCAGTGGCGCTCCTGGCCTTCGCGGCTGGCCGAGGCGAACAGCTGCAGCTGGCCGTCATCGGACTTTCTGCTGATGGCCGCGCAATCGAGGGAGGGTTGATGCGCCGCCAGGCGGCAGGCGTCCAGGCACAGCTGTTCGAGGGTACGCGAGCGGGGGATCAGGGCGCTCAGGCGCGACAGCAAAACATAGAAATTGTCGTGCCGGATCAGGGCGCGTTCCTTTTCCACCTCGGTGGTGACATCGATTGCCGAGCCGCCGGTGAACGATTCGCCGTTCACGGAAATCGGGAATTTATGCACCAGCCAATGGCGCTTGCCTTCGTCCGTCGTTTCCATGGACTTGGTGACATCCGGCTTGTCGAGGGCGCTGCCTTCCTGGTATTCCAGGCCGCCGCCCATGACATAGGCGCCGTCGGCGTCCTTGATCCACAGCGGCGCCGGGGCATGCTCGGCAAATCCGGCCAGGAAGCCGTGGGCGCGCGCCAAGCCCTGGCGCAGATGCTGCTGGGCGCGTATGCAGGCGGCCAGGTCGGCCAAGGCCTCATACCGGTCGGCGCTATATCCTTGCGGTAAGTACGAGAACAGCCGCTGCTCGTCCTGCAGTGCCTCGGCCGGCACCGGCTGGCCGCACACAAAGCCGGCCAGGCGCCGCAACTCATCGAGCGAACTGGCTTGCAAGTGTTCAATGGACGCGCGCTCGTTCATACATCGATCACAACAGTTTGAACTTCAGCTGCACGGATAAGGCACCATGCAAACGTTCCTTATATGTAGGTACGATAGCAAAGTTCACGCCGACGCGTTGATATTCCACGCTGATGACGGGAATCGCGGCCAGGAACCAGCCGCCGTCGCGCATCTTGGGGTAGCCGTTGAAGCCGCCGATCACGGCGCCCAGGCGGACCGGCCCGATGGACCAGGGCTGGTAGTACACGCCGGCATAGTTGGACATGCGGCGGTCGCTGTTGTGGAAGCGCCCCGCCGTGGCGGATGCGACCGTCGAAAAGCGGTATTCGGCGCCGAAGCCGGGATTGGTATCGTCAAATCCGCGGTCACGCTGGAAATGGTAGGAATAGAAGCCGGGATTGACCCAGAGTTCCGACAAAGGCTGGTTTTCGATCACTTCAAAGGTGTCGGCCAGGGCCGGGAAGGACAGGGCGGCAAAGGCAGCGCCAAGCAAAAGCTTTTTCATTTATTCCCAAATATTTAATGACTGCCGGTTAATTATAGCCTTTGTGTCAATTCGAGAGATTTCAATTCACTCTCCAGCATGAACAAACTTCAAAATTGTTGTAATTAAGTCATCTGCGTCGACCGGTTTGGCGACAAAGCCATTCATGCCGGCGGCGTCGCACTCCGCGCGCTCGTCGAGGCTGACCCCGGCGCTCATGGCCAAGACCGGCAAGTCGAGCTGCAAGTCCTGCCGGATCGCCTGGGTCGCCGCAAAGCCATCCATGACCGGCATTTGCACGTCCATCAAGACCAGGTCGACCGGGTGGCGCCGCTCGCGCAGGAAATCCAGCGCTTGTTCGCCGTTCTCGGAGATATGCACGCTGGCGCCCACCGACTCGAGCATGCTGCGCGCCACCAACTGGTTCAAGGCGTTGTCTTCGGCCAGCAGGATTGTCAGGCCGTCGAGCGCCTTGGCGCCATCCCCGGCGCTGCTTGCCGGTGCCGCTGCGGCCGGTTGCGGCGGGGCCGACAGGGCGTGGAACAGGGCGGAGCGGGTCAGTGGACGCAGCAACTCCGGATCCTGGCCGGCCGCGGCGGGCTGCAGGCCATTGCGTACGCACACCCGTTGCCCGACGCTGGCGCGCCGCGCGGCGGGGGCCAGGCTGGCGTCGTAGACCAGCAGGTCGTAATTGCCGCGGGCCAGGGCGGCCTCGATGCCGGCGCCGCTATCGACCGTATCGCAGCGCCATCCCCAGCGCGCCGCCATTTGCACCACGTCGTCGTGCAAATCCTGGTTCGGATCGGCGTAGAGCACGCGCCATTGGCGGCGGGCGCCGGCCAGGGCGTAAGGATCGGGCAGCTCGCCTTCGCGTAATGGCATCAGGAACGTGAAGGTGGTGCCACGCCCGGCCACGCTGCTGACTTCAATCTTACCGCCCATCATCTGCGCCAGCCGCTGGGAAATGGTCAGGCCCAGGCCGGTCCCGCCATAACGCCGCGCCATCGAGGCATCGGCTTGGCTGAAAGGC
This sequence comes from Pseudoduganella violaceinigra DSM 15887, assembly GCF_000425385.1. GTDB lineage: Bacteria > Pseudomonadota > Gammaproteobacteria > Burkholderiales > Burkholderiaceae_D > Rugamonas > Rugamonas violaceinigra. The sequence goes on from NZ_KE384361.1 coordinate 97,684, forward strand.
GTGAAGAGGCGCTGCAACTGCTCGGCGCTGATGCCGATGCCAGTGTCGCTGACTTCCCAGCGCAGCACGCCGGTCTGCGCGGAATCGCGGCTGCCGCGCACGCTGACCATGCCGTGCTCGGTGAATTTGAGCGCATTGCTGACCAGGTTGAGCAGCACCTGCTGCACGCGCTGCCCGTCGCCATGCAGCGACAAGGGCACATCGGCTTCCACGCACAGCGACAGCGCCAGGCCTTTCTCGGTGCTGGTCATGGCCATGACGGCGGCGAGCGAAGCGAGCACGTCATCGACCAGGAAATCGTCGTCGGCCAACTCCAGCTTATTGGCTTCGATCTTGGAAAAGTCGAGCACATCATTGAGCAAGGCCAGCAGCGAGCGGCCGGCGCCCGATACCATGTCCAGGTATTGACGCTGCTCGGCGTTGAGTGGCGTGCGCGCCAGGATCTGGCTCACGCCCAGCACCGCGTTCATCGGTGTCCGCAGCTCATGGCTGATATTGGCCACGAAGGCGCTCTTGGCGGCGCTGGCCGACTCGGCCTGGGTCTTGGCGTCGTTCAATTCCTTTTCCGCCGCCTTCTCGGCCGTCACATCGCGCATGATCATGGCGTAGCCGATACAGCGGCCATGGTCGTCGTGGACCGGGAACAGTTGTTTGAGCGCCAGGAAGGTCGTGCCGTCGCGCCGCCGGCGCAGCGAGGTTGCTTCATATTGGCCGTGTTCCAGCGCCAGGGTCAGGCTGGTGACGGCATCGCTTTCGGCCATCAGGCTCTGCAGCGGCTGGCCCACGATCTCGTCCGCCTCATAGCCGAACAATTTAGCAGCCCCTTCGTTCCAGGTGGTGATGGTGCCTGTCGGGTCGAGCAGCACGATGGCATGGTTGCGGATGTGGGAGGTGAGCAGTTTGAAGCGCGCTTCCGATTCCTCCAGGCTGGCAGTCTGCTGCTCCAGCTGCCTGGCCGATTGCTCCTTGGCACGCAGCGCGGCGATGCGCTCGTGCACCAGGTTGCGGCTGACGCCAAAAAACAGCAGGCTGATCAGCGTCCCCATGACCAGCACGATGAAGGACTTCGACTGGTCGACCGCGGAGTCGAACAAGGCGGTCGGGCGAATATCCAGGGCCCAGGACTGGCCGTTCTCGCCCACCGCCACGAACTGGAGGCTGGACAGGTGGGTGAAGCTGCGGCCCACGCCGCTGCGGGCGCTGCTGTACATCAGCTGGCCCTGGGTGTCCTGGTAGCGGATATCGAGCCGCACTTCATCGAGCCCGTCGCCGAAGATACCCTGCATTAAATCGCCCATGCGGAACGGGGTGTAGACAAAGCCTTGCAGTTCGCGCTGCCCGGCCGCATTCTCGGAATAAACGGGGTTGAAGAGCAGGAAGCCAACCTGTTTGGGACCGCTGATTTCCTGGACCAGGGTGATGGGACCGCTGGCCGTCATCTTGCCGGTCTGCATCGCCGCCACCATGGCGTCGCGCCGGCTGGGCTCGGACATCATGTCGAAACCGATCGCCACCATATTGCGCGGCGAGTGCGGCTCGATATAGACAATGGCGGCGTGCAGGTCGCGGTCGCCTTCAGGCCAGACACGCACCTCCTTACTCAACGCCGCCAGCGCGCCGGCCGGGGCGAAACGGGCGAACCCCATGCCCAGCACGCCGGGATATTGGCTGGGCAAGTCGAGGCCGACGACGAATCGCTGCCATTCCTTGGCCTCGACCGTGACGGAAGCGTCGAACAAGGCGGTGCCTGCGCGCAGCAGGGCCTCATAGCCTTCCAGACGCAGGCGGATCGTCTCGCGCACATTGTCCGCGGCGCGCTGGAAGCGTTCGCGGGTGCGCGACTCGGTGTCGCCGGTGATCCAGCCCCAGGCGCCGACCGTCAGCACCATGCAGGCAAGCAGGGTCAGGATCGGCGTCCAGACATAGCTTTCAGCCAGCCCCGACTCCTCCTCAGTGGCCAGCACCCAGGCCAGGATGCTGCAGATGGCCAGGTAAGTCGACAATGACAGCAGGGAATGGTGCAGCACGCCGGAGACAAACGGGCCGTGGTTCATCACCGTGGCCGGAACGGCGACCCCGGAAATGATGGCCAGGGCCAGCCGTATCATCGCGCGCCAGCGGTTTACTGCCGCCAGGCAGAGGAAGAACAACAGGCCGTAGGGCAGGTACTGGACGGCGGCGAAGTGGCCATCGCTGAGGAAGACGGCCAGCGTCGCCGCCGTCAGCGTGCCAAGGAACAGCAGCTGGCCGGGCGTCCAGTGCGGCAGCGCCGGGCGCGCCGGAAGCGCCATGGCCAGCGGCGCCAGCAGCAGCATGCCAAGAAAGTCCCCGGTCCACCAGGTGGCTGCCACCTGCCAGGTCAGCGTGGAAGGGATGATGCCCGACAGGTCCAGTGCCAGCACGCCGATGGCGGTGGAGGCGAGGGCGGCGACAGCGATGGCGCCGCTGAATTTATACACTTCGCGCTGGGTGAGCAGCGCCAGGCTTTCAACAGCAAAATGGCGTGCCAGCGAATGCGCCACCAGGGCTTCGGCGGTATTGCCCATGGCAATCGTCAGTGACGCCGCCAGCAGGACGGGCAGCGATCCCACCTGGTTATTCTGGAACACGGCAAGGTTGGCGAGGAAGGCGCCGGTGAGGATTGCAGGCCAGTAGCGGCGGCCACCGCGCAGCAGCAGGACGATCGCAAATCCGGACGGCGGCCAGACTGGACTTGCGTTGCTTTGCGCCAGCGCGAGCATCAGGCCGAGGCGAGCCAGCAGGTAGTACGCTCCAGCGGCGAGCAGCAAGGCTGTCAGCGTACGAATGCGAGTTGGCATATTTGTGCGCACAGGTCGGTGGATGATGTCTTTATAACACGGAAGATGTCAGATAGTGAAATGATCTTGTAATAATTTCCTCTTAGCATAGAGGCATGCAACTGACTACCGAAAATCGAATCCGCCTGCGCGCCACCGTGTTCGCGAAAACCGAGGCCGGCCGCGCGGAGCTGGGCCAACGCAGTGCCGGGCTGACGGCCCGCCAGCGCGCGGTGCTGATCCTGCTCGACGGCCAAAAGGCCCTGGGCGAGATCGATACCTGGCTTGGCGAAGACGATATGCTGGAGTCGGTGGAAGGCTTATTGCGCAAGGGCCTGGCCGGGATCACGTCCGCGCCGCCGCCCAAGGCTGCGCAGCAACCGCCGGCTGCGCCCGCGCCGACTTCGGTGGTGGCGCCGATCATGGTCCGTGCAGCCGTCGGTGCGGCGGCCATTGCCGCGGCCCGCGAGCTGATGGTGGCGGCTGCACGCAAGCATCTGGGCCTGCTGGCGGCCGACCTGGTACGCCGGATCGAACTTGCCAAGGACGAGAGCCAGCTGTCCGGCGTGATCGGACTGTGGCATGTCTCATTGCGGGAATCTAAAACCGGCAAGCCCTGCGCCGAGGGCTTGCTGGAAGAAGCGCGCGCCTTGCTTGCTTAGTGCGGGCGCTTGCGGTGAAACACCAGCGGGCTGTAAGCGACTGCCGATGGCGGCGCTGAGTTCAGGATGCCCGGCTTGATGGCCCCGACCACGTGCATTTCGCAAGGCTTGCAGTCAAACTTCAGCGTATAGGTGTGGTCGCCGCTCACCAGCGTCATCGGTTCGGCCTTCACCTGGCCCTGTACGCCTTGCACACCCTTGGCCTGTTTCGGGCACAGGTTGAACGAGAAGCGCAGGCAGTGCTTGGTGATCATCAGCGGCACTTCGCCCGCTTCCTCATGCGACTCATACGCGGCGGCGATCAGCTGCACGCCATGCTTGTGGTAGAACGCGCGCGCCTTCTCGTTGTAAACGTTGGCGAGGTAGCTCAGTTGCGTATCCGGGTAGACGGCGCGCGGCTCGGCGGGTGCTTTGCGTTCAGGGCGCTGCCAGGCAGTCAGGCGCGCGGCTTCATGTGCCGACACCGCGTCGCGGCGCAGGGCATTGATGGCAGACGAAGGCACGAACCATGGCTGCGAGAGCTTCAGTTCCACATGGTCGGCCACGAACATGGTGTTGCCCAGCTTGGCCAGGCTGGCACGCAGGCCGCTCTCGGCCTGTTCGGCATTCTGCGCCGGCTGCAAGGCGATGGCCGCATCGGCGGCGCTGACAATGCCGTCTTCGTCGATGATCGACAGGCGCAGGCCGCCCTCGGTCTCGGCCAACGTCAGCTGCAGGCCGACATGGCGGTCCGACGATTTCTTGTGCAGGGCCGCTTCCCACTGGTGGTCGCGGTTGCGATGGATCACGGTGCCAACTTTCAGGCCGGGCAGGGCAGCCATCTGCTCGTTGGGGAATACGCGCCAGCGCTGGCCGTCTTCCGTATCGCCCAGCTTCTCGGCCTTGTTGGCCTGGATGCCGACAGTGGTGCGCTTGTTCATGTAATTCAGGCCGTCGCCATTGGCCATCGACGCATTGGTGATGACGTCGATATGGTCGCCGCCCATGCGCACCACGGTACCCAGTTCGACGCCCACATACTTGGGCGAATCGAAGGCGCCGATGTCTTCCTGGCGGCCGTTGGCGAAGTAGTCGGTATGGCCGCGATGGAAGGTCTTGTCCACGTCGGGCGTGAACAGGACGCGGGTACGGCCGCTTGCGGCGCGCGCAAACTCCGGGCGGCGCTCGAGCAGCTCGTCCAGCAGCAGGCGGTAGTGGGCGGTGATGTTCTTCACATAGCCCATATCCTTGTAGCGGCCTTCGATCTTGAAGGAGCGGATGCCGGCGTCGACCAGGACTTCCAGGTTGGCGCTCTGGTCGTTGTCCTTCATCGACAACAGGTGTTTTTCGAACGCCACGACGCGGCCCTGGTTGTCCGACAAGGTGTACGGCAGGCGGCATGCCTGCGAGCAGTCGCCACGGTTGGCGCTGCGGCCGGTGTCGGCATGCGAGATATAGCACTGGCCGGAGAAGGCCACGCACAGCGCGCCGTGCACGAAGTATTCGAGCGGGGTATCCACTTGCGCGCGGATCTGCTTGATCTTGTCGAGCGTCAGTTCGCGCGCCAGCACCAGCTGCGAGAAGCCCACGTCGCCGAGGAACTTGGCTTTCTCCACCGTGCGGATATCGCACTGGGTCGATGCATGCAGCTGGATCGGCGGCAGGTCCATTTCCAGCAAGCCCATGTCCTGGATGATCAGCGCGTCGACGCCAGCTTCGTACAGCTGCCAGATCTGCTTGCGGGCCAGGTCGAGTTCCGAATCGTGCATGATCGTGTTCATGGTCACGAAGATGCGCGAGCGGTAACGGTGGGCGAATTCCACCAGCGCGGAAATTTCCTCGATCGGATTGCTGGCGTTGTGGCGAGCGCCGAAGGCGGGGCCGCCGATATACACGGCATCCGCGCCATGCAGGATAGCTTCGCGGCCGATCTCCGCGGTTTTGGCTGGCGCCAGCAGTTCGAGCTCGTGGTCAAGCAAAGACATTCTGTGATAACCCTACGGTTGCAAGGGTGGATATTATAACGGCTCGTCGAAGCCGCGATCGCCCAGTTTTTCCTTCATGTAGCCGACGAACGACGCAATCCGCGCCGAGAGGGCGGTATTGCGGTAGTAGACCGCATTGATCGGTTGCCGAACCTCCAATGTTGCTTCGGGAAGCAGCTGGCGCAGCCGGCCCGCCTCGCGGTCGGCACAGGTCAGGAAATCGGACAGGCAGGCGATTCCGTTGCCGCCCAGCGCCAGTTGCAGCAGTGTCTCCCCGCTGGATGAGTAGATATGGGGCGTGACGTGCAAGGGCTGCCCATCGGCCGCCAGCAGGGGCCAGTCGTTGAGCGATTCGGGCTGGTTGAAGCCGAGCAGGGTATGGCCTGCCAGATCGGCCACGCTGGCCGGCACCCCATGCCGTTCCAGATAGTCTGGGCTGGCCAGGATGCGCAGCCGGCTGCCGCCGATCGGCGTCGCGTGCAGGGTCGAATCCTTGAGGCGGCCGATGCGGAAGGCGACGTCGGTGCGCTTTTCCATCAGGTCGATGAAGCCTTCATTGCTGTTCAGCTCCAGCTCCACGCGCGGATAGCTTGCGCGATAGCCCTGCACGAGCGGCACGATCACGTGCAGCATGAAGGGCGTGGCGGCATCGATGCGCAGGCGGCCCGCCGGGCCTTGGCGGCGCAAGGACATCTGCTCCTCCGTATCTTCAACAGCCGCAATGATGCGCCGCGCGCTGTCGAGAAAAGCGCTGCCTTCTTCGGTCAGCTCGAGGCGCCGGGTGGTGCGGCGCACGAGGGTAGTGGCGAGTTTATCTTCGAGCCGGGCCAGTGTGCGGCTGGCCGCCGATACGGTCAGGCCCAGTTGTTCGGCGCCGGCGCTGATCGAGCCTGTCGTCACAATGGCAATAAATGCCTGCATCTCGTCGAGAGTGGTCTTCATTCCGAAATTGTATTACCGAACAAGTGTTTGCTTTTGGTGAAAAGCAGTCATATAATGAGTGAGTACTCCGTTATTAATGATTCCGACCATGGCCCGTCCAAAGAGCGAAGAGAAGAGGTTGCACCTGCTGGAAGCCGCTGCGCAGGCAGTTGCCGAGCGCGGCGTTGGCGCGCCGACAGCTCTCGTCGCCAAGCTGGCCGGCGTGGCCGAGGGCACTTTGTTCCGCTACTTCCCGACCAAGGAAGCCCTGCTGAACGAGATGTACCTGTATATCTGCGAGCAGGGCTGGGAAAGCTTGCGCGATTCCTTCGACCCGTCGCAACCGCTGGTCGAGCGCGCCCGGGTCATCTGGAATGCCCATATCGATTGGGCCTTGGCCCATCCGGTGTGGAACAGGGCCTCGACCCAACTGGCGGTGACCGACATCCTGACGGAAGAAACGCGGGCCGCTGAGACCGCAATGTTCCCCGACGTTGGCATGCTCGAGCTGGTGCAATCGGGCGAGATCCTGGCCGGGCACCATCCGCAATATGCGGACGCGCTGTTCCTTGCCATTGCCAATGCGACGATTGACTTTGCCATGCGCGAACCCGAGCGGGTGGAGGCTTATAAGGCCAGCGGCTTCATGGCGATCCGTCGCATGTTTCTCGACTAAGTTTTTTTGTTTCTTAAATGAGTGATTACTTGCGTATGTAACGCAATCCCGGAGATTTGAATGAGAAAAGAATTGGTTTTCCTCGCATGTGCGGCAGCGCTGACTGCCGGATGCGAGTCCCAACAGGCGCCGCAGGGCAAAGCCCCGGCGCCCGAGGTTGGGGTGCACATCGTGCAAGCACGCCCCTTGTCGCTGAATATTGAGCTGCCGGGCCGTACTGCGGCCTTCATGGTTGCCGAGGTCCGTCCGCAAGTCGGTGGGCTGGTCCAGAAACGGCTGTTTGTCGAAGGTGCCGACGTCAAGGCGGGAAGCCAGCTGTACCAGATCGATGCCGCAACTTACCTGGCTGCCGTAAACTCGGCCAAGGCTGCCATGCTGCGCGCCGAGGCGAACCTGTTGGCGGCAGCGCCGAAGGCAAAACGCTATCGGGAACTGTTGGACATCGAAGGCGTCAGCCGCCAGGAATACGATGATGCGGTGGCAGGCGAGGCGCAGGCCCGGGCTGAAGTGGCGTCCGCCACCGCGGCACTGGAGACGGCGCGCATCAACTTCGACTATACGAAAGTCGAAGCGCCGATTTCCGGCCGCATCGGCCGTTCGAACGTCACGCCCGGAGCGCTGGTGACGGCGGGGCAGGAGGCCGCACTGACAATCGTGCAGCAGCTGGATCCGATTTACGTCGACGTCACCCAATCCAGCGAAGAGATGCTGCGCCTGAAAAAGCTCGTCGAATCGGGTGCCTTGAAGCAGGCCGGCGGCCAGGCTCGGGTAGTCCTCAAGCTGGCGGATGGCTCGTCCTATGGCCATGAAGGCAAACTCCAGTTCTCGGGTTCGAGCGTCGATCCCGGTACCGGCAATGTGGTGCTGCGCGCCATCGTGCCGAACCCGAAGCATGATCTGATGCCGGGCATGTTCGTGCGCGCGGTGATAGAGAACGGCGTTGACGAGAAGGCTATTAGCGTGCCGCAGCAGGGCGTAACACGCAACCAGAAAGGGGAGCCGACAGCGCTGGTGCTGAACCAGAAAGGTGTTGTCGAACAGCGCGTGCTCACCACTTCCGGAACGTTGGGCGACCAATGGCTGGTGAAATCCGGCCTGGCCGTTGGTGACCGCGTGATCGTGGAAGGCCTGCAAAAAGTACAGCCGGGAGCTTCGGCCGTTGCCGCCCAAGCCAGGCCTGCGATCGCCCTGAAGTCCGTCGCCGCGGCGCGATAAGGAGCAGAAATGGCTAGATTCTTCATCCATCGGCCCATTTTCTCGTGGGTTATTGCGATTGTCATCATGCTCGCGGGCCTGCTGGCGATTCAGACGCTGCCTGTTTCACAGTATCCCGATATCGCACCGCCATCGATCCAGATCGCGGGTATCTACCCCGGCGCCTCGGCCAAGACGGTGGAAGATTCGGTGACCCAGGTCATCGAGCAGAAAATGAAGGGCATAGATGGGCTGCGTAACATGACTTCCAGCTCGGACGCGACTGGCGGCATCAGTATTGCACTGAACTTCAAGACCGGTACGGATCCCGATATCGCCCAAGTCCAGGTTCAGAACAAGCTCGCGCTGGCGACACCTTTGCTGCCTGCGGAAGTGACGCAGCAGGGCCTGGTGGTGTCCAAGGCGACCAACAGCTTCCTGCTCATTCTCGGATTCGTTTCCGGGGATGGCAGCATGAATAATGCAGACCTGGACGACTATATCGCATCCAGCGTGGTGGAACCGCTGTCACGTATCGAAGGCGTGGGCGAGGTTCAGCATTTCGGTACACAGTATGCGATGCGTATCTGGCTCGATCCGGCGAAGCTGGAGAGCTATCGAATGACTCCAGCCGACGTGATTGCATCGATCAAAGGCCAGAACACGGAAGTATCGGCCGGTGAACTTGGCGGTGCGCCTGCTGTGCGCGGCCAGCAGCTAAATGCGGCGGTGAGCGCGCAGAGCCGCCTGCAGACTTCGGAGCAATTCGGCGGCATCCTGCTCAAGACCCAGTCTAACGGCGCCACCGTTTACTTGCGCGATGTGGCAAAGATCGAGCTGGGCGGCGAAAACTATGTGAGCGTCGTGCGCTTCAACGGCAAGCCGGCAGCAGGGCTGGCAATCAAGCTTGCCACCGGCGCCAACGCGCTGTCGACCGCGAATGCGGTCAAGGCCAAGCTGGCGGAAATGGAACCGTTCTTCCCGAAAGGCGTAAAGGCGCAGCTTGCGTTCGACACCACGCCGTTCGTGGAAATCTCGATCCATGAAGTGATAAAGACGCTTCTGGAAGCGATCGTGCTGGTGTTCCTGGTGATGTACCTATTCCTGCAGAACTTCCGCGCAACGCTGATTCCGACCATGGCGGTACCGGTCGTCCTGCTGGGCACGTTCGGCGTGCTGGCGGCAATGGGCTACTCCATCAATACCCTGACCATGTTCGCGTTGGTGCTGGCGATCGGCCTGCTGGTGGACGATGCCATCGTCGTGGTCGAAAACGTGGAGCGCGTCATGGCGGAAGAGGGCTTGTCGCCGAAGGAGGCAACGCTGAAGTCGATGGGACAGATATCCGGCGCCCTGGTCGGCATCGGCATGGTGATTTCCGCCGTCTTTGTCCCAATGGCCTTCATGAGCGGTTCCACAGGCGTTATCTACCGCCAGTTCTCGGTGACGATTGTTTCCGCCATGGTGCTGTCGGTGTTGGTGGCGATGGTGTTCACGCCGGCACTGTGTGCAACCTTCCTGAAACCGGGCGCCCACGTAGCCGATAAAGGCTTCTTTGGCTGGTTCAACCGCAAATTCGACCGCGGCAATGAGAAGTACCAGGGCGTGGTGGGTAAGCTGATCCATCGCACCGGGAAAACGATGGTGGTGTATGCAGCACTGCTTGGCGCGCTGGGCTTTGCATTCTCTCGCGTACCATCCGCCTTCCTGCCGGAGGAAGACCAGGGCGTCCTGTTCACCGCGATCCAGCTTCCTTCCGGCGCAACCCAGGAGCGCACCGTAAAGACCATTGAAGAAGTCGAAAACTACTTCTTTACCAAGGAAAAAGCGAATGTGGAATCTGTGCTTTCCGTCGCAGGCTTCTCCTTTGGCGGCAATGGGCAGAACAATGGCATGGCCTTCGTCAAGCTGAAGGACTGGAAGGAGCGCCCGGGCATTGAGAACCACTCCGCCTACATCGGCTGGAGGGCCTTGGAAGCGATGATGAATTCGCGCGACGCGATGGTCTACACGTTCTCGCCACCCGCAGTGATGGAGCTGGGCAATGCAGGCGGCTTCGACCTGCAGCTGATCGACCGCGCCAACCTGGGCCACGCCGCGATGATGGCGGCGCGCGACCAGCTGCTTTCGATGGCGGCCGCGAATCCGAAGCTGGTGGGCGTGCGACCGAACGGGCAGGAAGACACGCCGCAATACAAGATCACGATCGACCAGCAAAAGGCTGCGGCGCTTGGCCTTGATGTCTCTGAAATCAACCAGGTGCTGTCGGTTGGTTGGGGCTCGGCCTATGTCAATGATTTCATCGACCGCGGCCGCGTAAAGAAAGTGTTCCTGCAGGGTGCCGCCGAGTCGCGCATGCTGCCGGAGGACATGCAGAAATGGTCGGTTCGCAACAAGGAAGGGCAGATGGTGCCGTTCTCCGCCTTCGCAACCGGAGAATGGGTCAGCGCCTCGCCCCGGCTTGAGCGCTTCAATGGCAGCTCGTCGCTGAATATCCAGGGCGGTGCTGCGCCGGGCGTGAGTTCCGGCGACGCCATGCTGGAAATGGAGCGGATGATCGCCAAGCTGCCGAAAGGCGTAGGCTACGAATGGACCGGCATGTCACTGGAGGAACGAGAATCCGGTTCGCAGACCACGTTGCTGTACACCCTGTCGTTCCTGATCGTCTTCCTGTGCCTGGCCGCGTTGTATGAAAGCTGGTCGGTACCGTTCTCCGTGATGCTGGTTGTTCCCCTCGGGATTATCGGTGCGGTGCTCGCAACCTGGGGTGTCGGGTTGGCGAACGATATCTATTTCAAGGTTGGGCTGCTGACCGTCGTCGGCCTGTCTGCCAAGAACGCGATCCTGATCGTGGAGTTTGCCAAGGAACTTCAGGACGCGGGCCGGGACCTGCGTGAAGCGACCTTAATAGCAGTCAAGATGCGCCTGCGTCCTATCCTGATGACGTCGATCGCATTTGGGCTGGGTGTGTTGCCCCTGGCTTTGGCCACTGGCGCCGGCTCCGGCGCGCAGGTAGCCATTGGCTTCGGAGTTTTGGGCGGCATGCTGACGGCAACCTTCCTTGGAATCTTCTTTGTCCCGGTGTTCTTCGTGCTGGTGCGGGGCTGGTTCGGCAGGAAAGCGCCGAAGCAAGCGGACGTAAATGTTTTGGAAACGATGCAATGAATAAGTCCCTGATAGCTATTACTGTTGCTGCAATCCTGGCCGGTTGCAGCCTGGCCCCGGCCCACAAGCGGCCCGACTTGCCGGTGACGCAGCAGTGGCCTGCTGGCGAAGCCTATAAGCCTGCCTCACCGTTGGCCGAGAAGCGTTCCGCATCCGAATTTGGCTGGCGCGACTTCATCGGGAACGAGCGCCTGGCGCAGGTGATCCAACTCGCGCTGGACAACAATCGCGACCTGCGCGTATCGGCCCTGAATATTGAAAAGGCACGCGCACAGCATGGTGTGGTTCGCGCAGAACGCCTGCCGCACCTGAACGCAAGCGTTGGCCAGACGGCTCAGCGTGTCGCGGGCAGGCAATCTTCGGACGGGAAGGGCTATATCACCCGCCAATACAGTGCGGGACTTGGCATCCCAGCCTTTGAACTCGACTTCTTCGGCCGCGTGAAGAGCATGTCCGAGGCTTCCTTGCAGCAGTATCTGGGCACGGAAGAAGCGCGCCGCGCCCAGCAAATCAGTCTGGTGGCCGAGGTGGCGAATGCCTGGCTCACGCTCGCGGCCGACCAGGAACGCCTGCGCCTGGCGCTCGACACGCTGAAAAACCAGCAGATCACCTATGAACTGGCCAAGCGCCGCTTCGAATCGGGCGCCACGTCCGGGCTCGACATGTATGAGTCGCAAAGCAGCGCCGAAGCCGCCCGCAACGATGCCGCGATCTTCCGCGCACAGGTGGCCGCCGATGAAAACGCCTTGATCCTGTTGGCAGGAACACGGGTGCCGGCAGCGCTCCTGCCCCAAGGTTCGCTGCAAGCGGCAACCAGCATCGCGGACTTGCCGGAGGGCGTCCCTTCCGATGTCCTGCTGCGGCGTCCGGACGTGGTGGAAGCCGAACGTACTTTGCAGGCGGCCAATGCGAATATTGGCGTCGCTCGTGCCGCATTCTTTCCCAGCGTTTCGCTGACCGCCTTTGCCGGCAGTGCCAGTAACGAGCTTTCGGGCCTGTTCAAGGCCGGCACAGGAAGCTGGAGCTTCGCCCCGCAACTGAACCTGCCGATTTTCGCGGGCGGAGCCAACCGGGCGAATCTGGAGATTGCACGTGCCAATCGCGACATTTCGGTTGCCCAGTATGAAAAGGCAATCCAACTGGCATTCCGCGAAGTCGCCGATGCCTTGGCCGAACGTGGCACACTGGATGAACGGCTCGCGTCGCAGATATCACAGGCCGAGGCAGCGGAGAAAAGCTTCCGCATCCATGAAGCCCGCTACCAGAAGGGCGCCGAGTCCTACCTGAATGCGCTGGTTTCGCAGCGGACCCTCTACAGTACCCAGCAAGGCTTGATCAGCGCACGACTCGCCAAGGCGAGCAACCAGGTCACCTTATACAAAGTACTGGGTGGCGGATGGAAATAGGCGGAGGCCGCGGCCGGCGCGATGGCTTGGTGCGGCGCGAGTTGATTCTGTCCTGTGCTTTGCAGCTGTTCTCGAAGAACGGATATGAGAAGACCACGGTGCGGGCGATCGCCCGCGCGTCGAAATCGAACCTGGCGTCGATCTACTACCACTTCGGGGACAAGGCTGGCCTGTACGAGTCGGCGGTTGGGGAGACGCTGGCGCGCCGCCGGTATCCCGTTACCGCCTTTGACTAATGCTGGATTCTCGCTCGCGGAATCGTTACGCGCGTACTTTGAAGAACGTCTCGCTCCTCTGGGGGAAAGCGAGGACTACAGGATGGCGCTGCGGCTCAGGGAGGGGGAGCCAGGGGCAAGGCAGGAGGCCGGCGTTCTTGAACGCTTGCTTGGCGTCCTGCAAAGACACTGTCGTAAGGGCAGTGAAGATCAAGTATTATGGCTGCTTGCGGTCGCGGTAACTGGGATGGCAGACCAGTTGCAGCGAGAGATACCTGACCGCACCGGCGTCAATGCGGACATGCTGCGTCGTTGGTCGGCCAGCCTGTGTAAATTCGCACTGTCCATGGTGCGCGATGCGGAAACTGTATGAAAGTGAATTTCGCCGTTACGACGGCTTGTGTGCTTGGCCTCCTGTATTTTGGCAAGGAAGTATTGCAGCCTGTTGTGACGGCACTGGTGCTTAGCCTGGCGCTGGCGCCGCTGATTCGCGCCATGGCGACGCTCGGTCTCTCTCGGGTGAATGCGATGTTCGGCGCGTTGGCGCTGGTGATCGTGGTCTTTGCCGGCACCTTCGCAGTGCTCGGGGCAAATGTCCTCGCGCTGACCTCCGACCTGCCGCAATACAGTGCCGAAATCCGTTCCAAGACCAAATCCCTGGAGTCCTTGGTCCAGCATCCCCTGGCCCGACTTGCTCCGCAGCTGCTGGAAGAAACCCCGGCCGCGAACCGGCTCGAGGCGGGCCCACGGCCAGTGCCGGTCGAAATTCATGAACACGCCAGCACCAGCGATTCCGTTGCAAAAGCCATCGGCGTTGTTTCCGGCCCGCTGGGCGAAGCCTTCCTGGTGCTGGTGCTGTTGATTTTCATCCTGCTCGACCGCGAAAACCTGCGTGACCGGGTCTTGCGCCTGGTCGGGCAGAGCGAAGTCAGTCGCACCATCAAAGGCCTTGAAGATGCGGCGGAGGGCGTTTCGCGCTTCTTCTTCACGCAATTGGTGCTCAACGTGACCTTTGGTGTCGTCATCACGTTTGCTCTTTGGCTGATCGGCATTCCGCATGCCGCATTGTGGGGCGCACTTTGCGCCGCGCTGCGCTTCGTTCCCTACATCGGCGCCTTGATCGCAGGTGCATCGATCGCCCTGTTTGCCGCTGCGGTAGAACCGGGATGGACGCTGGCGATATACGCCGTCGTCCTGTTCCTGTCGCTGGAACTGGTGGTGGCGCATGTGATCGAGCCGCGCGTTTATGGCCAAAGCGTAGGCATGTCGCCGCTCGCCGTGATTGTCTCCGCCATGTTCTGGGGCGCGATCTGGGGCCCGCTTGGCCTGCTTCTTTCCACACCCCTGACGTTGTGCATCGTGGTCGCGGGCCGCTACATCAAAGGGCTGGAACCGATCAGTATTCTATTCGCCGAGGCGCCCAACTCGAACCACGCGCAACGCTTCCAGAGCCGCGCCCTGAGCGGCGAGGCCGATGCGATCATCGAGGATGCGCGGGCCTTCCTGCGCAAATCGACCCTGGCGCGATACTGCGACAAGGTGCTGATTCCGGGGATGGCGCTGGCAAGTTCGGATCTCTTAAGCGGCCAGGAAGTGCGTTTGCGGGCAACCGTCGCCATGGTTGCCGATACGCTTGCCGCCGGGCAGTCGCAAGGGAGGTCGCGCCGTCACCGCGTCTCCATGCTGAACGAGAACATCGGTGCGCACTTACGCCACAAGCGCCAACAGAAGCTGGGGCGCTGGCAAGGATCGCTCGATGTTCCGGCCCGCTCGGTCATTTTGTGCACGGCAATGCCCGAGGTGCGGGAGGAGTTCCTGAGCGAACTGCTCGTACTGGTTTTCCGTGAAGCGGGCCTCGATGCGCGCAGTTTCATCCTGAGTGAACAGCAGGAGGAAGACGAACATCCCGGTGCAGACAAGCTGATTTTCTGCGTGTTCGTCGTCTATCCACTCAAAAGCGATCTTGCTGCATGGTGCCACGCACTAGAAGAAATGCGCTTGGCTTTGCCGGATATTCCGGTGGTGACCATCGTGCCACTTGGCGGTGGCGGCAGTGAAACCGAGGCGGTCGCCAAGCGCGTCGACCTGGTGTTGCAATCCTATGAAGAGGCTTTGGCCTTCGTTACACCCGGTAAAACTAAGGAATAGGCAGCCAGCGGCCAGTGCGATGTCACGCGGCTTTGATATTTTTCGGCGCTGGCTGGAGCGCCGCGATATCCGCTCGCACTTTAAGTACATCGGGCACCATCTTGTATCGCAAAGTAGTGTAGCCGGCAGCCGCAAGCATTTGGTCCCGAGCTGCATCTTGATTCACTTTGCTGAGATGGCTGGAGTCGTCGAGCTCAATAATCGCAAGAACCTCAAATGACTTGGTACAAATAACGAAATCGGCGATCTTGCGGTCAAAGCGATTCCGAGTACCCATGTCTTTTGCTGTAAGCAGTGCGGAAAAGGCCACCTGCGCTAACACTACGTGATCCGGAAATGCCTGTGTTAGCCGGAAATACATCGGTTGTTCGTTTTCGGTGAGCGGCGCTTTGCGAGTGATCTTTCCAAGGCCTCGCTTCGCTTTCTTTTGCGTGGACAGGATAGCGCCAAGAACTCCAAGCGCAAAAACGATGAGGAAGGTGGTCAAGAACAGCGATTTCAACTCTGGCTCCACAAATGGAAAAGGGATGCGCATAGTGCCAGAATGAACTGCGCCAAAGTCTATCCAATCGTCACAACGAAACTCCGCCCGGTTGGGGCGGAGCTGCGGGTATTATGCAGTTGGCAGGCAATTCAGGCTACCCAGCGTGCGCGCCAGGGCGGTTTCCAGTGGGGTGTTCGGTTCGGTACCCAGAATCTGGCGCAGTTGCTGGTTATCCATCCGGACGGCACTTTGCCACAGGTAGCGCATTTCCATCATTTCGCGCAGGGTTTCGTTAAACGGCGCGATCAGCCGAATCATCCACCATGGGAAGGCTTTCAGTTTCGGCGCTTTGGCGCCGTGGGATTCGACCACACGCTGGATTGCGCGGCCAAACTCGGTGCCGTCGCGGTCCCAGTAGCCCTCCATATGGTAGCTGGCAAATGCAGGCAGTTTTTCTCGTACGTCCAGCAGCGAAATCATGGTCGCGGCGACATCCGGCAGGTACGCATACTGGTGGCCGACGCCAGGCGCACTTGGCAGTTTGACTTCCGAAGGAACTTCGCCGGGACGGATCATGCCCTGCGACAGCCAGTTGTTACGCGCCCCAGGACCGAAAAAGTCACCGGCACGCACTACAATCACCCGGACTTTCAGGCGTTCGGTCGCGTCGCGCAGGCGCTTTTCCATTTCTGCGCGAATCTTCCCCTTGCGGGTCAGGGGACGCTGTGGGGAGTCTTCATGCAGCAGCGGGAAGGCATCCGGACCGTAGTTATAAACGGTACCCGGCAGCACGATGGTGGCGCCTTGCGCAGCGGCTGCCGCAATCGAGTTGTCGATCATTGGCAGCACCTGCTGGCCCCAGCCTCGATAGCCAGGTGGATTCACGGCGTGGACAATCACCGCGCAGCCTTCGGCCGCTTGGCTGACGTCTTGCGCATTCATCGCGTCGCCTTCGATCCATTCGACGTCGCCGGAGTGGCGGCTCGGAACGCCGAGGCCGCGCTTCAATGCCCGTACTTTCCAGCCTTGCGCTACCAGCTGGCGCAGCATTTCGCCGCCGATGCCGCCACTTGGGCCAAGAACCAGTGCTGTTTGATTTGCTTTCATGCTTTGCTCCGTAAAGTTGACTATGGAGCAAATTATGGGCAAACTTCGACCAAACGAAAATCCTCTAAATATTTGCAGTCGCTATACAAATTTGTATGACAACCTCGATTCCCTGGGATTTGTACCGCACCTTCCTGCATGTGCTGAACGCGCAATCGCTTTCCGGCGCGGCCCGTTCCCTGGGATTAACGCAGCCAACGGTTGGCCGCCATATATCGGAACTGGAATCGAGCCTTGGGCTGGCGCTATTCACACGTTCCCAGGCTGGTTTGCAGCCCACCGATGCAGCAGGCCAGTTGCGTGTCCAGCTCGAAGAAATGCAGCATGTGGCGGCTTCAATCGAGCGCAGCGCCCACGGACATAGCGCCGTACGCGGTGCCGTGCGGATTTCAGCCAGCGAAGTCGTGGGCGTGGAAATCCTGCCGGCCATCCTGGCGCCGCTACGGGCGGCCCATCCCGAACTGTCGGTTGAACTTGTATTAAGCGACGCGGTTCATGATCTGGTTGGCAGGGAAGTGGACATCGCCGTTCGCCAGACTCAGCCCCGGCAAGATGTTCTGCTGGCGCAGCGCGTCAGCGACATCACGCTGGGCTTCTTTGCGCACAAAGACTATTTGGCCGCCCATGGCGCGCCCCAAAAAATGTCGGATCTCGCCCGCTACAGCCTGGTGGGCTTTGACGTGGAAACGCCTTTCCTGCGCGCGGCGGCGGCGGCGATGGGCACGTGGTCGCGCGACGACTTCGCCTATCGCTGCGACAGCAATCTTGCCCAGATGGCGATGGTGCGTGCCGGCGCGGGCATCGGCGTGTACCAGGTTGGCCTCGCGGCGCGCGACAGCAATCTGGTTCGCGTATTGCCAGAAAAAATGAATATGACGTTGCCGACCTGGGTCACCATGCACTCGGACTTGCGGCACAGCGTTCGCTGCCGTACGGTCTTCGATGCGCTGGTGGCGGGCCTGCGCATCGAGATTGCCGCTTAGAGGCCGTTTCAAAATGGCCATGGCGTTGTTGCAGCTCCTTGCCGTGCAGGCGCACTGCCTTCGTCGCTGCGCCTAGCCACGCCCATTTTGAAACAGCCTCTTAGCGATTGGCTACATAGGAAGCGCTGGATCGGAAACGGCAGCGAACCATTTCTGCAAGGCGCCCATATCGGCCGGCAGTTCAACGCCAAGTTCGCCCGTCCAATTGCGCCAAGCCTGTAAGTACTTGTCGCCGACGACGGTCAGCAAAGGCACTCCCTCCGCAATCAGCGCCAGCATTTCGGCGGAGAGGCCGCCACCGCTGGCCTCAAGCGTGCCGAACCGGTTGGCGACAGCGAGGTCGGCGCCATCCTGCAGCGCGCGGCGCAGGGCGATACTGGCCGACGTTACACCGGTCTCGTCCAGGCAGCAGGACTGGGATCCGGCGCCCAGATTTTGCAACAGGGGGAAATGCTGGCCGTTTTGCAGGTCGACCAGGACGGTTCCTTGTCTGCCGCTACTATCGCATTGCTGCTGTACCAAGCCGCCGACACGGCGGCCGACGGCGCGCAATTTTCCAGCAAATTCGACCAACAGCTTGTCTGCGGCACTATGATCCGCATGAATGATTGCTGCTACAGGTGGCGTATATTTTTCTTCGTTCATTGCATTAGTTTGCATGTGGGGCGGGATCTGGTTCTCTTGTGGAGAATTCGATATATAACTATGTATATAACGATAGCAAAAATATCAAGAAAACCATTTGATGTAGATCAATGAAAGCGCGTTTATGGCCGGGCCGACCACCGTGCCGTAGACGCCGCGCCAGGTCACCGCATCGTTGAGCAGCGAGTAGTAGTGGCTCTAAAACGGCACATCCAGCTTCAAGCCCAGCGTACGGGGCCGATTGATGGCCACGCGGCGGGTATTGGGCAGGTCGGCCGAAATTGCAACCGGCAGGCCAGTCTGGCCAATCTTGTTGAGCAGGTTGTCGGCTACCAATGTAGCGCGCCAGCGCGGCGGCTTGGCGTTCGGCTGCCAGCCAAATTGGAAATTGAGCTGTGTGAAACCGGCGCGGCGATAGAACGGGCTATCGCGCTCGTACAGCGACTTCGCACTTCCCGTATAGGTGGCGTCAAGGCGTGCGAAGCCGGAATATGCGGCGCCCGAGATCCAGTTGTATTCCACGGCCGCACTACCGCTCCAGCGTGGTACGTCCAGCAAACTGTCGCCTTTCATGGCGGAGGTGCCGGGAACGTCATTACTGAGCGTGGCACTGGTGTAACCCAGGCCTCCGCGCAGGACCCAGTTGGGGAAGGGAAGATAGCTCGCCTCCAGTTCGCCGCCCCGGCTGCGGGCGGAGCCGAAATTGGCGGTGATATTGAAGCCGCATTGCAGGACGATCTGCTGCTGCACCTTGCTCCAGTCGATGCTGTAGAGCGAAGCGTTGACTGTCAGACGGCGCTGCAGCCACTGCGATTTCACGCCGCCTTCGTAGCTCCACAGCGTGTCGGCGGAAAATTTGCGCAAGGCGCTTTCGCTTAAGCCCAATCCGGCCACTTCGTCGGCGCACAAGGCCGCCGGCGCTGGATTATTAGGGCCGCCTGGGCGGTAGCCTTTGGACGCGGTGGCGTACAGCATCAGGTCCGGCGTTCCCTGCCAGGACAGATTGAACCTGGGCGTATAGCCATGATCCTTCGAATCGCCGGTGACGGCGGACGGCCCGCCGTTAAACAAGCCGTCGCCTTGCTGCGCAAAGTCCTGGTCGACACGGAAGGCACGCAGGCCGAGGCGGGCACTCCACTGGGGCGTGAGTTGATAGGCGCCTTCGGCGAACACTGCCAGCTCTTTGGTTTTGGCCTGGCGCGCGCCAACAAAGAAACTGTCGAAATTGGTGCCGAAGCGATTGTTATAGCCAGCGGTGACCGGAATCTGCGAAGCGAGCGGCGCATCGACATGGTGATAGAACACACCGCCGATCAGTTGCAGCGGGCCTTTGAAATCCGATAGGGCACGCAACTCCTGCGTGAATTCGCGGTTGATGTAATCGCCGTGCATCCCGACTGGGTAGACCGAAGTCTGCGGCGAGGGCGACAGGAAATAGTACAAAACCTTGGACGCGTCTTCATCGACCGCAACTCGGCGATCATAATAAGAGGACGACGACACCAGTTCGAAGCTGCCGAAAGTCTTATGGATCGTGAGGTTGCTGAGCGACGAGTTCTGGACGCTCGGTTCGGGAAGCAGCCGGGTCTGGATCAAGCTATCGAAGCTGCCCGGCGGAATATCGACCTGGAATGGCGCGCCGAGACGCATATGCTGGTAATAGATCGACGCGTTGATTGCCAGCCCATCCCCCAGGTTCAGACGCAGGGCTAGCCGCGCGGCCTTGGTCTGCTCGCTATTGCCGCCTTTTTCCTGGATGCCACCCGCCCCGGCAGCCAGGATGTCATTGGCGGGGACTGCATAGCGATCGATATAGCCGTCGGCGTGGCGAAGGTACACGCCAATGCGCAAGGCAGCGGCTCCTCCGTCTCCCAGAGGGATGTTGAGCATTCCGTTGCCGTCCTCATTCCAGCCGCCGCCTTGGGTATGGGATAGCGTTGCGACAGCACGGCCACTGAAGGCTCGTAAATCAGGCTGGGTGCTGATGTACTTGATCGTGCCGCCCATGGAACTGGAGCCATACAGCGTGCCTTGCGGTCCGCGCAACACCTCAACCCGTGCGATGTCGAAGACGGAAGGATCGATCAGACCCCGCAGCGAAAGTAGGGAGGCATTACTGGAAGCGGCTATCGGAGTATCGTCAAGGTAGTAGCCGACCGTGCCGGCGGCGCCGGCTACCGAGGAAATCCCGCGAATGATCAGGATGTTCTGGCCGGGGCCGGAGGACACCACCGCCAATCCCGGCGTTTCGCGGGCTAGATCGGACAGCCGTTCCACGCCCATGCGTTCGAGATCGCGCTGGTCCAGCGCCGTGACGCTGAGCGGAACCGTTTGCAGTGCTTCGGCCCGTTTTTGCGCGGTCACGCGCACTTGCTCGATCGGCCCGTCCGGCAATTGCTGGGCGTAAGCCGGAAGGACGGCCAGCCATCCAAGCGTCAGGGGCGTGAAGCGGCAATCATGCATGGCGGCTCTCCTTCCTTGAAACTAAGGGGGATTGCGTTTGTTTTGTGCTTGTTGCGCGGATGCCATTACAGCTTTACGGGTTTCGCCAACCATGCGTGCCAGCTGGCCGCTGTCATTCAACTGCCTGTAACCCTGTTCGAAGCGTTCCAGCAGCAAGGCCGCATTCGGCAAGTTGCGGCGCAATACGAGGTAGGTCGGGATCAAGGCGATCGGCCGCGCCTGAAAGCTCAGATTAACCTGTTCGGCCGGCGTCAGCGAGTTCAGGATCAGCATCTGGCCAGCTTCTTCCTCCATCGGAAACAAGTCTATACGGCCGAGCAGAAGCTTGCGCATATTATTGATATCGCTGGCAGCTTCCTGCACCTGCAGGACCTTGCGGGCCTGCAGATCGGAGAATTCCTCGGAATAGTGGTTGCCCAGCGTCGCGCCGATCTGGTAAGCCGCCAGGTCGGACAGGGTATTCCAGGCGATTTCCTTGACGCGGCGCTGGAAAAACACCATGCGGAAAGTATAGATCGACGATTTGGAATACAGCAGCTTGCGATCCCGTTCGGGCGCATGGGCCCAGCCATAGGCGCCATCGTACAAGCCGGTCATGACGCCGGTGATAACGCGGTTATTACTGGAAACCGGCAGAAACTTTACCTGGACATTGGCCGCCTTGAACGACTCGGCGACAATACGCGTCAACAAGCCTCCATGAGGCAGCTGCTGGCCCATAAAAGGAGGGTACTCGTGGCCGGTCAGTGTCACGCTGAGAGGCGCATCGGTCGGCGCGGCCCGCGCCGCCGCCCCGAAGAGGAATGCGGCAAACAGCAGTACCAGCGGACGCCCGAAGCCAGATAACCGGCACGAGAGGCGCATACTATTGATAGTCACCGAAAGGTAGTATTTCTTTCATAGTAAGGCCAATCCAAGGCGGGCTGCGAGTCTTTTTTGCCCGTGCAGTCCAGCTGTAACGGTATCGCAAGCTTTGCCTCGGGGCTAAAAGCACGGATAATAGCCGCCAACTCGTTTTGAGCACTATTTTTGGAAGATTCGCATGGAAATTAAGGTCAACTTTCTCGATAAGCTTCGGCTGGAAGCTAAATTCGATGACTTCACGGTAATCGCCGACCAGCCAATCCGCTACAAGGGAGACGGCTCGGCGCCCGGTCCATTCGACTACTTCCTGGCTTCGTCAGCCTTGTGCGCCGCCTATTTCGTGAAGCTCTATTGCAATACGCGCAATATTCCAACCGAAAATATCCGCCTGTCGCAGAACAATATCGTCGATCCGGAAAACCGTTACCAGCAAACCTTCAAGATCCAGGTCGAGCTGCCGGCCGATATTTCCGCCAAAGACCGCGAAGGCATCTTGCGCTCCATCGACCGCTGCACCGTCAAAAAGGTGGTGCAACAGGGCCCGGAATTCGTGATCGAAGAAGTCGAGAACCTGGATGCCGACGCCCAGGCTTTGCTGACCTTGAATCCTTCCGCCGAAGCGAGCACTTTTATCCTGGGCAAGGACCTGCCATTGGAGCAGACCATTGCCAATATGTCGGGCCTGCTGGCTGACCTGGGCATCAAGATTGAGATCGCTTCGTGGCGTAATATTGTGCCGAACGTGTGGTCGCTGCATATCCGCGACGCGCATTCCCCGATGTGCTTCACCAACGGCAAGGGGGCGACCAAGGAAAGCGCGCTGGCATCGGCGCTGGGCGAATATATCGAGCGGATCAGCTGCAATCACTTCTATGCCGGTGAATTCTGGGGCGAGGATATCGCCAATGCAGCGTTCGTGCATTACCCGAACGAGCGCTGGTTCAAGCCCGGCCGCAAAGACGCGCTGCCAAAAGAAATCCTCGACGAGTACTGCCTGGAAATCTACAACCCCGATGGCGAGCTGAAGGGATCAAACCTCTACGACACCAACTCGGGCAATGTGGAGCGCGGCATTTGCTCCCTGCCGTTTGTACGGCAATCGGATGGCGAGGTAGTGTACTTCCCGACCAACCTGGTCGAGAACCTCTTCGTCAGCAATGGCATGAGCGCCGGCAACACGCTGGCAGAAGCCCAGGTACAGTGCCTGTCGGAGATCTTTGAGCGGGCCGTCAAGCGCGAAATCCTGGAAGGCGAAATCGCCTTGCCGGACGTGCCGCAGGAAGTTCTGGCCAAGTACCCTGGCATCGTGGCCGGCATCAAGGGGCTGGAAGAGCAGGGCTTCCCTGTACTGGTAAAAGATGCCTCGTTGGGCGGCAAGTATCCAGTCATGTGCGTCACCCTGATGAACCCGCGCACGGGCGGCGTATTCGCCTCGTTTGGCGCGCATCCAAGCTTTGAAGTGGCACTGGAACGCAGCCTGACCGAATTGCTCCAGGGCCGCAGCTTCGAAGGCCTGAACGATTTGCCCCGTCCGACCTTTGTCAGCAACGCAGTCACCGAGCCGAACAACTTTGTCGAACACTTCATCGATTCCAGCGGCATCGTCTCTTGGCGCTTCTTCAGCGCCAAATCCGATTACGAGTTTGTCGAATGGGACTTCTCCGGTCATGGTGAAAACTCCAATGCCGACGAAGCCGCGATGTTGTTCGGCATCCTCGAAGGCATCGGCAAAGAGGCATACATGGCGGTCTACGACGAATTGGGCGCCACTGCTTGCCGCATTCTGGTGCCGGGCTATTCCGAAATCTATCCCGTCGAGGATTTGATCTGGGATAACACGAACAAGGCGCTTCAGTTCCGTTCCGATATCCTGAACCTGCACCGCCTGGACGACGACAGCCTGGAAGCGTTGCTGGAGCGCCTGGAAAACAGCGAGCTGGATGAATATGGCGACATCGCCACGTTGATCGGCATCGAGTTTGACGAGAATACGGATTGGGGCCAGTTGACGGTTCTTGAGCTGAAGCTGCTGATCCATCTGGCCTTGCAGAACTTTGAAGAAGCAAAAGAGCTGGTCGAAGCCTTCCTGCAGTACAACGACAACACCCTCGAACGCGGCTTGTTCTACCAGGCCCTGAACGCGGTGCTCGAAGTGGAGCTGGATGAGGACATGGAACTGGACGACTACGTTGTCAATTTCCGCCGCATGTTTGGCAACCCGCGTATGGACGCGGTGCTGGGGTCGGTGGATGGCACGGTGCGCTTCTTCGGCCTGACGCCAACCAGCATGAAGCTGGAAGGCCTTGACCGGCATCAGCGCAAGATCGACAGCTACCGGAAGCTGCACGCGGCGCGCGCCAAGTTCGCAGCAGCTAGCAAGTAGTAATCGACTCGCAGGCTTTGGGGGTAATGCATTGACGGGAAAGCTGGCTGTGGCCATCATTAAAGGCACGCCAGTTTTCTTTCAATTGCAGCCAGGGCTCGTACGGGCATGGCGAAGGGAGGAATATGAAGCCCCCATTTCCGAAGCGCCCTCCAGTCCCGGTGCCTCCACCTTACGGTGGCGCAAAAACAGTCCAGCGTGCCTCAAATCTGGACGTCAGAACTCTTTCACATCTGAGCCTGCCAGCCCAGCCCGCGTTGGCGGCCGTCGTCCCCTCTGTTCTGCAGCTCTCCCGCTCCGCAACTGGCGGGAATAAAGCGAAGCAATCCGCTGAAAAGAGGGAGCTTCAGGAAGCCCAGATCAGGAAAGAGATCGAGGCAAGGGGCGCTAAAAAGACGGTGAAGGTGAGCAAACAGGAAGCACGCAACCAGGCGAAGCGAGAAGTTAACTTCACGGTCGACACGGAGGCTTTGAAACGGAATAACTTTCTGTACGCTCAAATAGCCAAGGGAGGCGTGGCGGGGCCGGTCGTCAATACGACTAGCACAATGGGCATACGGATCCTGCGCAAGGCCGATCTCGGGGATTCAAGGAATATCCGCAACGGCATTGAGGCCACGCTTGCCAACCCGATGACTTTTCGGAATACCAATAGCGATCAGTCGATCCACGGAAATCGGGAAAAGCGCTTGCCACATTACGATGCCAGGGCAACGCAACCAAACATGGAATACCTGGTCGGGTCCGGCGGAGGGGACAGGATCATTGTCGACGTCAAGTCCGGCAGCGTCTATTTGAGCAATCATTACGGCGATGGCACTGTCAAGGAAGCTGCGGATCCAAAGTCGCCCTACCACAAGGCTTCCGCCGAAATCGTCCGCTTAATGAAAGGTGTCAGCGCACATGTAAAGCTGGACCCTGTAACGTGGAGTACGGCGGCTATCGTGGCGGACGCCATCGTATGGTGGAAGGCCGTCAAGCCTTAGCGGCAACCGGCGCTAACGGTCCTTTCCGGCCAGTCTGGTCCGAATCCCTGGCTGCATTCCAGCTTACGCATAGTTTGCGTGGCGCCTGGTTTGAGTTGGCTTACAATCCGGCTTCCCGCCGAAGACGGCGCTTTAAGTCAACAAGATATGAGTCATGCCGTGCACGCCAAACTGAAGGACAAAATTCTTGCCCTGCAACGCCAATTGGAGCTGCCTTACCCCGAGGTAGTGATGGAGCCGCTCGACGAGGCGCTTGACTACAGTCTCACCAACTTCCTAAGGAACGGACCGCACCGGAAAGTCATCGTATTGAACCTCGCGGGCGGGGACTACCAATACGACGAAGACATGACGCCCGACGTGGAGTATGCGATGGAGGCGGAATGCGACGCGATCTACAAAGAGGCGTTGGTCATTGCGGAAGGGCTTTTCGGAAAGTCACGGAAGGGCTGGCCGAAAGACGGCGACAGCTATTATGAACCCGATTCTGACGATTTCCCGGACAAGGAAGATGAGGAGTTCGACGGGGTCCCGTGGTCGCAGGAATACGAGGGCGGGGCGGTCCACAGCGAGGCCGAAACCATGTGCTATTGGGACGTGAACGGACAGTACGTTTTCTTGCAGAAGGGACGCTGGACTGGCGACGACAACTTCCAACTGTTCGCGTTAATGACAGCAACGCCGAAGCTCGGCACTTCCGCAATGGATGAAGACGATGAGCTGGAGGAAGCAGACTGCGAACCGGGTAAGCCACAAGAAATCGCCGTCATTGAGAATGCGATTGGCGATACTCTGAAAGAGAAAAAGATCGATGAAGTAATGGACTGGTTTGCCAGGAACACCTACAGCGTTGACGAAAATGGAAACGTCACTGGGTTGAATATCCGGAAAAACCAGCTCACCAACCTTGATCTTCTCAAAGGCCTTGATCACCTTGAAAATCTAAACGTCAGTGAGAATGCGATCAGCGATATTTCGCTACTCAGTGAATTTCGACACCTGCGCGAACTGTCAATCGGCAGCAACCGGATCGAGAACATTGATGTCGTCGCAAATCTGCCGAAGCTGATCTCGCTGAACGTGAATGACAACAAAATCCGCGCATTCGAGGCGTTGCGGAATTTGAATGAACTCAGGCATCTCTATGCGCATTGCAATGCGATTGCCGATATCGAACCGCTTCGGCATTTAACAGCGCTGGTTGAACTCGGAATCGGTGGCAATGGATTGAGCGACATCGCCGCGCTGAAAGATCTTGTGAATCTGGAGCTTCTGAAAGTCTACGATAACAAGATTCAGGACCTGGGCGTTCTTACGCAATTAGAAAACCTGAACTACTTGCAGATAGAGAAAAATCCGGCGGTAAAAAAGCTGAAGCTGAAACTCGAGAAATACGGAAACCACCTGGAAGACTTCCGCGCCGCGTTGAAGTAAGACTGTCGAAGTATCGGCCCTCCGCTGCAGGCGCGGTGGCGGGGGGATTCAGGGGGTTCTTTGGTACTGCTCGACCAGTTCGACAAAGCGCGCGTGCCCGTGGGTCCCCAGCCATCCCCACATCGCTTCGACCTGCGCTTGATTGCGCTCGAAATAGCGTTTGCTGAACCCGAGCCAGAAATGATGGATGCGCAGCGGCTTCTCGATCCGAGCCAGCTGTTTTCCGTACGTCGCGGTTATGAAGGCGTCCATATGCGTAGGCGCGACGAGGGTCGCGGCGTAGCCGTCGATCCTTCCCCGTATCAGTTTCTCCAGGTTTCGTTCCCCATCCTGTGCTCCGTCATCAATATTAAAGCCCTGCGCCCGCATTTGGGCCGCTAAGGAGGCGCCGTTGTTCATGCCCAAACGGCGGGTTGCGAACGCAGTGCGCGGATCGGTATCGAGGGGGATTCCGTCGCCAGCGCGGACAAAAACGACGGTGTACATGGGTATGGCACGCGAGTCATCGAGTTTGCCGTTGCGGGTCTGGGGCAGGGCGTAGGTGGACAGGTCGCTATCATTGGCGTCCATCAGCATGGCATCGATATCGGCATGACCCAGCGCCTGACGCAACCGCAGGGGAGGAAGACGTACCGAAATCACCTGACACCCGGCCGAAGCGGCGATGGCGCGAATCAGTTCCACTGTGGCGCCGGGCGCGCGTGGCTCCGAGCTGCCGGAACCGAGAAAGTAGGGTGGCCGGTGCTGGTTCACATACCCAAGACGAAACGGCATGCAGGCGCAACTGGCATCGGCAAATGCCAGAAACATGGCGAGAAAGAACAGAAGGTCGGCCTTGCGCATATCGGAGCCCAGCTGATTTCGCAAATCATTGTATTCCAATATGAAATCAACTGAACCGTTTACTTTCGGTGCCGGCCGACCCTGGGTCTGTTACTGGATCAAGCTTACCTTATCCACCACGAATGAAGTCTGCAAGGACGAATCCTCGCTCGCGCTGAATGACAACACCACGGCCTGCCCCTTGTAAGGCAACAGGCTGAAATTCTTGACACTGTAGCCTAGTGCCTTATTCAGGTTAGAGTAGGTGGCCAGGGTTCCCAACACCGCGCCGGCGGTGTTTTTGACCGTTACCACCAGCTTGTCGTAGGCGGTACTTGCGGTGGTTTCGGCGCTGTCGATATGCAGTGCGAACGACAAGTTTGCCGCCGTTGCGGTGGCCGGGATGGTGATTGCCTGGGTCAGCGCCGCGTTGTTGGTGACGCCTTTACCGCCGAAAAGGGCGTATTTGCTGCCATCGTATGCGGCCTGGTTCGGCCAGCTGCCGATCACATTGACGGAGCCGTTCCAATTTGTGGCACCGCTCTCGAACGAACCATTCTTGATCAGGTCCAGTTGCGCCCCTTCCGGAATGTCTTGCCCGACGTTGATGGCTGCATAGGCGCGCGTCACGGCAATGGATTCCTTCGAACCTACTCCATACAGCTCGTTAGCGGATTGGATCATCTTTGCCCGAGCGTCGGCATAGTTGGTGGACGAGGTGAATTTGGTGGTGTTGGCGCGGAACCAGATACGGTAGGCCTTGTCGCTTCCGATCCCCGTCATATTGTGTGGGTTTTGCGTCAGATAGGCGCTGTATTTTTCGTCGCCGGGCGTCGCATTCGAACCTTGCGACAGGAAATAGAACATCCGGTTGTTCGGTCCTGACGAATAGTGCGGATTGAGCGAGCCGAGGGTGCTGGTCCATGCATCCTTCGAGGCACCGTCCTTGGAGGGCTTCCACATCCAGCGCATTGGTGTGCCGTTCGGGGATATCTCCCGGCCCAGCATCCAGTCGTTGCCGGTCGACGGGATGACATTGCCGGTGCCGCCGTTCCTGGCGTAGGCTTCCACCATTTCGCCATTGATGTCCGAGGAGGACTCATTGAGGCCGCCCGATTCGCCCGAGTAGTTCAGGGCCGAGGTAGCCCCGGTGATGCCATGCCCAAGCTCATGGCCGATGATATCGAGCGAGGCCAGGCCTTTCGAACCGGTTCCGTCGCCGATGGACATGCAGTTGCACGAGGAATCGTAGTAGGCGTTGTCCATATTGGTGCCGACGTGCACCGCGATATAGCTTGCCGTGTTATTGCCGTCCAGAGACAGCCAACCCAGCGTGTTCTTCAGCATATCGTAGTTGTTCATCTGGGCCCACAGCGCATCCACCGCTGCGGTCTGGCCATTCGGACCGCTGGTGCTACCACCGTTGTAGGGCAAGCCATCGCCCCAGACATTGGTGGCGTTGGTGTAGAGCGTACCCGGGACCGGACCATGTGCAGCGTCGCTCACCGCCATGCCGCCGAATTGGCCACCCGTGCCGCGCGCTGGATCGAGCATCCTGTACACGCCGCCACTGAGGGTGGTTTGAATTGGCACGTCGCCGGAAAACTGGCTGTGTCCGACCCCGACGATTCCGGTTTGCAGTGCATCCCATTGGGTCAGGATACGGCCGTCTTCTGCGCTCACAATGGCATCGCGGAAGACCGGCTTTCCGTTATCCGCCATGCGGACTTTGACCAGCCAGACCAGTTGGTAGCCGGTGACCTTGTCTTCCAGGTCGAGTGCATTCAGTTTCGCCTCCGGTTTGAATTCGGCACCGGGGACCCGCACCCGCTTAACAATCGGCTGGATAACGAGTTCCGCACTTGGCGCATAGCGATGCTGCCCGTTCGGTGCGGCGTCACGCACGATTTGATCGATGGCAGCCCGCGACTGTACTGACGGCGCGACGTCGAAGAGATTCGCGCCATTTAGCGTATTCGCCGCGCCTTGTCCAAGCCCGAAGCGGCGATCCGACTCGGACGTGCTCAGAATGCTGCCACGTCCGTCGCTCACAACGACAGAGTCGGATCCGAGCACACGCAATCCCTTATAAGTATGGCTGAAGCGGGAAATCCTGGAGCCAGCTGGACCTGGATGTTCTTTTGTAAGCAAGTAGCCATGATCGCCGTCCAGCCCCTCGTTACCATGCCGCGCGACCAGCGCAGCCGTAAGTGCGGCGTTCTCTTGCGGAGACGCCTTGATAAAAGACTGCGGGATCGTGAACTGAGGAGTGCTCGTGGCAGCGGAAGCGTGGCCAAGGGCCAGATTTGCTGCGGCAAGGGATACTGCAAGCATGGATTTCCGAAGTTTCATTTTTGCTCCGATTGTCAGGGTCGTGCGAACATAGTCCGGGTAGGTGGTGGTGTCAAAAAAAGCACGGAATAAGACAGAAGCGGCCGAATTGTCTAATTTCGGCCGGGGATCAATGGGCTCAGCCGACGCTTTCCAGCAGGCCGCGCTGCCACAACCACGCTGCGATGCGCTGGGCTTTATGCGTTGGCATGCAGGCGGACAGCATCTGCAGAAGCTGGGCCAACGGCAGCGGCTGCGCCAACCTGGCCAAATGCGGGAACAAAGCTTCGTTTTCCAGGAAGGCCAATGGTCGCTCCAGATGGGGATGGTCGAAGGCCGTGTGCAGGGTCACGCGGTCGTCCACCACGCAGGGCAGCTGGACCAGCGCGGCGGCGCCATGCAAGCGCAGCGGCAAGGCAGGGTTAAGCGCTGCCAACGGTTTGAGTTCAGGCGGTTGGTAAGCGGCCAGCCTGGCACGCTCTGTGGATAAGGCGCCCAGAAGGTCGGGGCGCACCGCGCCATCGCCGTCCGCTTCGGCGCGTGCGCGGGCTTGCCAGAAGGGCAGGTCGGCGCACCAGGCCTGGGCATAATACGCTTCGGTCCAGTGCGCGTGCCGCGCGCAGGCTTCCACCAGCCGCCCCTCAAAGAAGCGGCGCGCCAGCGCATGGCCGTCGTTGCCCAGTACGGTATGTACGGCCACAGCCGCTTGCAGCGAAAAGCGCATGGCCTTTTCCACGCCCGACGAGGAGACGGGATCGAGCGCGAAGGCAGCATCGCCAAGTTTTAGTCGGCCGTCCTGCCAACTGTCGGGCGCCAGGTAAGGCGTCGCCGCGCACATTTGCACTGCGCCCAGCAGGGGCAGCCCGGCCGCCACGCGCAGCAACTGGCTGCTTGCGCATGCAGCACGCAAGCGGGCCTCCGGTCCGGACGGTTCCGCCTGACGCGCCGCTTGTGGGTCACACACCAGCATCAGCCGATAACGCTGGCCGGGCAGGCAGGCCGCCCACAGCCAGCCATGTTCGAGCGCTTCCACCTGCGTTGATCCGCCCAGCGCCGCCAGGGCAGACTTATCGACTTCAGCCCACAAAGCCGCTAGCCGGGGCGCACAACGGATGCCGGTCGCCGCGCTGCGCCCGCTCGCTTCAAGAATGAAGCGGACGCGCACTTGGCGGCAGCGGGCCTCGCCGCACAGCAGGCTGACGCGCCAGTCGCCCGCCGTGCCTGCCACGTGCAGCAGGCGAGCCGGCTGTTCGAGCTCGATGCCGCGGCCCTGCGCCAATGCCAGCAGAGCCGCGTCAAAGCAGCCCCGGTCGACGATGGCCGAACCGGATTGCGGCAGCAGGTCGGGCTCGCGGCTGCGCCATAGCACCCGGCTGCCCACGTGGGCAACGTGGGGTACCGCTGCCAGCGCGTCATTGGCATCGAGCAGGTCAATGATGTTGCGCACGCCCGGTGTGAGCGCCTCGCCGACTTGCGGCCTCGGCCAGGCAGCGCTGCGTTCGATCAGCAGGATACGGTAGCCCAGCTGTTGCAGGCGCAGCGCAGCGCTGACGCCGGCCGGGCCGGCGCCAATCACCAGCGCGTCGAACAGACTATCGTCGCCGTGCATGGGGCTCAGTCGGGGCTGCCTGCCGGTGCACTGAACCAGTCAGGCGCCAGGTGAATGAGGCGTTGGTGTGCCCCTATCGTGTAGTGCAGCCAGCCTCGAATGTAGTCGCAGGCGCCGCGTCCGCGCGCCAGCACCTCGTGATGGCAGCCGCCGCCGCACAGATAGCGCGCCCAGCAATTCGAACATGGCTGCTGCTGATGTACATGCCGTTCGCGCAGCCAGATCGCCTGCCGTGCGCGATCAACCCCGCTGTCCAGCGAGCCCATGGCGCCTTGTTCGTCGCCGACGAAGCGGTGGCAGGCGGACAGCTCGCCGTCGGCCGACACGCCGAAGTAGCCGGCGCCGGCGCCGCAAGGGTAGGGCCTGTGCGTCCCGCGCTGCAGTTCACGCAGCGCATTCTGCATGTTCATGAACGGATAGCGGCGCCCTTGCAGCACGTGCTGCTCGAACGCCAGGCCGCAGGCGATCATCGCTTCCAGCATCTCGGCCAGCTCGGCTTCGCCCATTTCAGCACGTCCGTTGGAGGCGCGCAGTAACGGCGAGAAACCGACGCTATGGAAGCCCATGCCGATGAACAGGTCAAGCGTAGCTGGCAGGTCCAGGTTGAACGGCGTGACGGTGACGCGCGCCGACACCTGCATCTGGCGCTGCAATGCCAATAACGGAGCAATGCGTTCCAGGATGCGGTCGAAGGAGCCTTTGCCACCTTTGAAAGGCCGCAGCCGGTTGTGCTGCTCGGCGGCGCCGTCCAGGCTGACGGTGACAGCGAAGCCATGCTCCTCGAAGAACTCGGCATCGTCCGGCTGCAGCAGCGTACCGTTGGTCGTGATGGAAAAACGGCAGTCAAGCTGGCGCAGGGCCGCCTGCCGGCTGGCGTAGCCGGTCACGCTGCGCAGCACTGCGCGGTTCGACAGCGGTTCGCCGCCCATGAAGGACAGGTTCACCTTGGCGCCCGGTGCTGCCTGCGACAGCAACAGGTCGACCGCCTTAAGCGCCTGCTGCTCCTCCATGCTCTTCGCCTTGTCGCCAAACTCGCCCTGCTGCGCATAGCAATAGGTGCAGCCGAGGTTGCACTTCTGCGCAATTGCCAGCGAGAGCGCATGCAGCGGCGGCGCCTCCAGCGGAGTGTCGTCGATCAGCGCCTCGGCGCGCAGGCCACAACTATCGACCAAGCCTTGCAGCAGGCCCGGATCGTCGCTGCCCAGCGCCGCCCGAAATTCCCCAGCCAGCTCGGGCGGCAGGTGGTACAGGCGCGTGCCGTTGACCATCAAGAGCTGCGCGCCCTGGGCGTCGTCGACCAGGTGGGCGTGGCGATGGCGCGGCTGCGAGGCCGCCGCGATGCGCTTGCTCAGCGCCCGCGCCAGGGTCGCACTTCCTGCCATGGCCTCAGGATTCATCGGCATCCTTGCCACGAATGATGAAACTCAGGTCCTCCTGCCAGGACTTGAACAGGTCGTCGTAGGAATAGAGCCGGGTGTCGGTGCGGTTGTCCGGGATGTAGGTGCCGGTGCGCTTCTTGGCGAACCACATGTCGCCACGCGACAAGCCGTTGACGCCCGGTTCGACGTTGACATAGTCGGGGCGCGACGCCGCCCAGTAGTAGCAAGCGCACTCGCGGTAGTCGTTCTGCCAGGGTGCGCACAGGCCCTGGGTCAGCTCGCCCGGCTGCAGCAGCGCCGGATTGAATGCCGCCGTGTCAGGTTCGAAGAAGATGCGCAAGCGCAGCTCCTCGGTGATAACGGGCGTGTCCGGGCCGGCCAGGACTTCCGTGCTGGCGTCGGTCTGGGCGGTGAACTCACAGGTAACCATCTGGCCCTGCAGATGCAGGATGCGGGCGATCGAGTTCGACCATTCCATGAAAGACACCGCGTTCGGATTGGCCGCCGAGGCGAGGGTGCCCGAGCTGCCGTCGGGGAAGACCGGCCCGGTCGTGTTGACCATGGTGCCGACCTCCAGTCCGGCGAAGCGTAGCAGGCGGCGCGTGACCAAGTGCTGGTATTCCGGCTCGGCGTCGATCACGTAGTTGTTGTTCTCCACCAGCACGATGCCTTCGAAGGCGCGCCGCCACAGGTTGCGGAAATCGAATTCCAGGCCGGGGAAGCAGTTGGATATCGCGCTGCGGGGCAGTATCGAGAACGGGTTGCCGGCGCCGCGGTGGTGGATTTGTGCGGTCAGATTATTGGCGCTCAGAGTGGGCGTTTTGGCGGCCATCACAGGTCTCCTGCAGGATTTTCGGGTTGGCTGAACATGGCGTTGCGGGCTGCCTTGACCACCATGTCGATATGGCGCCGGGTCAGGGTCAGGCCACGGCCGTCGGCACCGCGCATGAGGGCGGGCATCTTGCGCAGCGCAGTCGCCGACAGGTCGCCGATTTCCTCTGGCAAGCGTAGCGTCTGGGCGAACCACGGCGCGCCGCCGGCGGAGAGGGCGCTGAACACGCGCTCGTGCAGGGCGCGCAGCGCCAGGTTGTCGACCAGTGAGGCGGCGGCGATCGGCTCGTAATAGCGCTCGAAATCGCTGCTATTCTGGCGCACCATGGTGCTGGCCACGTTAAGGCGGCCGTTGACCGGATTGCCGTTCATGACTGCAGTGTTCATCAGCCGCACCGTTTCCAGCGCGCGCAGCACCAGTTCGGTGGCCTGTTCCAGCGACACTGCTTCCTCCTGCACGGCCGGGCCGTGCAGCAGCTGCTCCATCTCGTCGGAGACGACGCGGATCGGCAGCG
Source organism: Pseudoduganella violaceinigra DSM 15887 (assembly GCF_000425385.1). Lineage (GTDB taxonomy): Bacteria > Pseudomonadota > Gammaproteobacteria > Burkholderiales > Burkholderiaceae_D > Rugamonas > Rugamonas violaceinigra. The sequence goes on from NZ_KE384361.1 coordinate 131,669, forward strand.
TGTCCGGCGCGTAGGCCGGCGGACCGGCGCCGATGGTCGCCTGGGCCACCAGTGTGCTGCCGTCGGCCAGCGTCAGGACCACGCGCACCAGGCCGTCGCATTCATCGTCCAGGTAGCCCCAGCTGACCTGCTGGCCCTGCGCGTTGGCGTAGCCGGCGTAGATGCCGGCCGGATTCGTCAGCGTCGGGCCGCTGCCTTCCGTGTAATTGAGCCAATCGCCTCGCTCCGCGTCATATAGCACCAAGTCTTCGCTGTCGATGATCGGGTCGGGCACCAGCAGCGGGATGCCGTCCGCCTGCGGTTCCAGGCGCTGCATGCGGCTGCCGTAGACTTTGCCGGCGGCCGGCGTGTAGCGCAGGCGGATCTCCGGGTAGTCTTCGCTGGGCGCAATGAACTGCACATGGCCGAGCGGCAGCGTCTTGCCGGCCTTGAAGTTCTCGCACCAGCCTTCCAGCGCGTGACGGGCGTGGTCCTTCAGGCCGAACAGGTTGGCGTGGATCTGGTCGTTGCGGTTGTTGGTGCGGCGGTAGATTTTGATGTTGCCCAGCTCGACATCCCAGTGCAGGTTGGCCAGCGTCAGGCCTTCTGCGGCCAGCAAGTCTGCAGTCAACGCTTGCAACAGATCGGGTTCGGCACTGGTGCGCGCGAACACTTCAAGGAAGGGCGCGACCGGGCGCACCAGCTTGTCTTCGTCCTTGAAGCGGATCTTGTCGGGCACGTAGGCGCGCACGATGCGGCCGCTTACCGCGTCGACCTCGAAGCTCTCGCGCGGCACGATGCGGCGGTAGTTCATCGGACTGTCCGGATCGGTCTCCAGGTCGAAAGCTTCGAGCGGCTCGGCCGCGCCGCCCAGACGGGCCACAGCCAGCGGGGGCAGAATTCTCAGTTCCAGAATCGGCATCATGGTCTCCTAAATCAGGGCGGTGTCGATGGTGCCCGACAGGATGCGCAAGATCAGTTCGCGCATATTCCGGTCGGCCTCGCGCAGCGACGCCAGATAGGCGTGGCGGGACTCGGGCGCCAGCAACTGCAGCGCTTCGACCACGCTGGCCGACGCGGTCAGCAGGTCGAGGTGGCCGCGCCATTTATTGGCCTCGCCGAATGGGCTGTTGAGGGTGTAGGGCATCTGGAAGGGCGGTCCGGCAAAGCCGGCGGCCAGGTCGTCGGCCTTGACCGGTGACTGCATCAGGATCTCGGAGACGGCGCGCAGGTTGTACATTTCACCGAAGGTGGCGTTGACGATGGCGCCGCGCGGCGTGATGGCGCCAGCCGCGTTCAGGCCGCCGTACAGCGTGAAGCTGTGAATCAGATAGTTCAGCAGCATGCGGTAGCGGATATTGTGCAGCGTGGCCCACAGCGCCGACTCGGGATGAGTAATGCGCGTGGTGGCGCCGCCTTCATCGCTGCCCTCGTCATCTGGATCGAGCGAGACGTAGGGGTTGACGGCGACCTGGCGTGCCGGCGCCCAGGCTGCCCGTCCCGCAGGGCCCGCGGCGCGCAGGCCGGCCTTGCTTTCAGGCCGCAGCGCCTGCCATTGCGGCGCGGCGAAATCGGCCGGGCGGGCTGCGTTCCAGTGCTCGGCAGTCAGCGGCGTATGCTCGATCAGCTCACGCATTTCGACATAGATGCGCAGGAAGCGCACGAAGTGCGAGGCAGTGGTGCCGCTGGTTGCCTCACCCTGCTGGGCGATGGCGTGCAATGCGGCGACCATGTCGTCGCGGCAGGTCTGGGGCACCACCAGCACATCCGGGGTCTGGGTCGGCTGGCCAGTGGGGCGGCCGCGATGGCCACCCTGGTAGCCGCGGCCCCATTCGGCGAAGTCGGCCTGGGCCGGCAAGGTCGAGGCGTCGAAGGCTGCATCAGGAAGATAGTCGGGATCGGCCACCAGGGGGATCAGAGTGTTGAACAGGGCCGCCACCTGGTGCGGGTTGTCGGTCTGGGCGTGGACGCGGTCGCGGATCTCATCGCCCAGCGCCCCACCGTCCCAGTCGACCGGCGATTCGGCGTACACATACTTGGCCAGCGAGTCGAGCGTCAGCGGTTCGAGCATGAACGGGAAGGGATAAAACGGGGAGTCCCAGGGCTCATCCTCACGCTCCATATGCAGCGGCGAGCCGATCAAACGTAAGGAATTTTGCACCGAGATCAGGTGGCCCATTTCCTCCTTGGCGATGCCCAGTATGACCTCCTGCCAGGTGCGCACGCTGTCCCGAAACGCCTCGGGCACCTGCGGGCCGCCAAGCGAATAGGCGGCATACAGATATTGCACCATCAGGCAGTGCTCAATTTCGGCGTCGATCGACAGCAGGTACGTGATGTAATCGCGCGGCGAAAACTCCAGGTTCAGCGCAGGAGTGCCGGTTGCCTTGGCGCTTGCCGCCGGTGCAACCGTGCCGCGCAAGAGCCTTGCAGTGGTCGATGGCAGGCCTTGTTCGGTGCCGGTCTGCGGCAGGAAGGCTGAGGGAGCGCCGAGGTGGCGGCGGATCTGTGCAGCTCGCATTTCTTGTCCTTCTCGTGTCGGACATCCCGTGGGGATGCGTTGCAATAGGCGTCGGGGCAGGCGAAGCGTGCTTCGGCTGGAGTCGACGGCGTCAAATGACAGTAGCGTGATAAGGCAAACGAGAGAGCTAATGCGCCGCGTCGCGGACCGGTCTGAAAGCTTGCGTCAGGCTGGCTTTGGGAGGTGGCATGTCGGCGCCGCTTGGCGCGGGCTAACAGTGCAGCGAGTATCGCAATGACTTATTAAGTCTTCAACTATAAAAATTACCATGGTGGTGGAAATACCACCCGCAACGCTTGCATCATGGGCCAGCGCGAGGGATGACTTAGCGCGGCCATTGGGTTACTCGTCAGTGCGCATGTGTCAAGTGGGGGGGAAATGATTCGTGAACCAAAAAGGCTAGAATCGTGCATTACAGCTTTGTGGTAACGTCCGGTAATTCGCATAATCTATATTATGTAAAATACTAGGCGGATCAACAATGCCCCGTCGTAGCTATAACCAGTTGCAAGCTGATAGGTCGCGATTGCTTTGACACTTTCCCGCTAGTGGTAAGGAACATCCGCTATTGGTTTGTGATTCGCTTTGCACTGTAAGGAGACTTTTACTCCGGAGCCGAAACGATTGTCCCTAGTCATCGCGGCACTGGAACTCCTGCGCCCGTTAAAAGCTGGAAACGACAGTTATTCCCGTCCATAAAATCTGCCTGCCGTCTCTCCTGTGGCCTCCGTCGATTAGGCGCTTCCTGATGGGCGTCTTCCGCTTCTCAGGCCAACTTTTCTGCCTGTGCAACAGTCATGGTATTGTGTAACTTTGCTAATTCACAGGGAGGCAAAAATGGGACGTTATCGAGTCGCAGTTCGACTCCGGCAAGCCGAAAGCATCGATAGTCACGCGAATGCTGGACACGTTGCCGAAGGTTGCCGAGGCAGGCGTCGCGGTAGCAAAGCTTATTTCGCTTGCCCAGGGTAATCCACCCTAAATACCACTACAACCATTGAACCCGGCGCCGCCGGGTTCTTTAATATTCGTAACCCTCCTTCGGCATCGTGTTTAACGGAAGGCGCCTGAGACAGGTTTTCAATCCTTGGGATAGTCGTTATGACCAGAACGAAAAAACTGAGCTGTATAAAACATCGTTGCGATGCGCCGCCGCATTTAGGCGGCTTGTGTAAGGAGCATTTCGCTCAAGAGGAGCTTGAACGGAGAGCCTGCCAAGAAGCGCTGGACGCGCTCAATCGATCAGTCGTCGATGGCGCTCTACTCGCCAATATAGAACTCCGTGAGAAATTAACGGGCCTGCAAAAGTGGTGGCGCCGAGCATGTGATTCCATTAACTACGGCCGTCTAGACCCCGTCCTACGTGACGAGGCTGAGTTTGCTTGCGAATGGTTCATCTCCTTGGCTAAGGAAATTGTTGCAGCGGAGCGTGCTCTTAAGGCTGGCAAACAGCCGAGTGGCATGCTTGAATACACGAGCAATCAGGTATTTACGCGGCTCAGTAACTTAGAAAACGGACTTATGAGTAACGGTGTGAAGCGAGTCAGCTAGCATCCATTTCGCTGATGGGAAGGGCAACCAACTCCTCGCGCTCTCCCCGCTGCACTACCTTAATTCGCTGCCGCATCGACTTCGAGGGTATTGCTTAACAGGCTTGTTGACGGGCTATGATTAACGAATCCCGCAAGCCGCAATAACAAATTGATCGAAATGGCGTAACGTACGAGTTCTGATTCTCTACTCCGAAAACTCGACCTGGCGAATCAATGCAATATCGTTAGCGCCGAGATAGTTAAATACGTCAAGAAACGCATCCCGCATCGCCAGCTGAGCAGATTTTGCGTAGCGCCAAGCATGTCAAACCGACTAAACGCGGTGATCGTAGATGAATTGCCGAACCCGGCTCGTCGTTATTCGAGTGGCATCGGGATGCGCAGGATTGATCAAGACGTTATCCTCCTCGTTAATGATCACGGACGGCACGACTAACAATGCTGTTGTGCCTTTACTTAACCAAGTCGACCCAATCGAGCGAGACACCATCCCCTCAGGAACAACATTCCATCCAACAGGTAACGGCCTGGACACAGTGTCCCGCGCGGCCCAAATGTCGTCCGGAACATCGATGCGCACCAAGATTCGATTCCAAGGAAGTGCACCGCCTTTCGCAAAGTGGGCACGAGTTTCCCAAGCGGCCAGCGAAATGGACGTGGCAGCATAGGCTACATGTTCACCAGCCTGATTCCATCGCGAGCCACCCCTGTGGGCCGCCCCTTTTCCGGTCATGTCTTCCGCAGTCCAGCTAGTAGTGTCAGCGGCAATGCGCCATAGGCTGACCGTCATGCGGCAAGCCCTCCCCTCATCCGCTCGAGCACTTGCTCCACTGCTCGTTGTCCCTCAGGGTTGCGCAACATCTCGGCTGGCGACTTGTCTCCCAGTTCTGGGAGTTTTGTATGTATCCAACGCGAAAACCAGCCCTCAAGGTCGAAATTCCTCAGTTGCTCGGGGTCGCCGCTCTCATCTAACATTTTTCGTAAAGTGGCGAGCAGCCGGAGGTAGGCCATGATCCGATGACCGGCTACGTCTGGAAGGGGTTTTTTGGCAGCCTCGTTGCGCACGAACGTCGTCTGGGATACGCCTGCGAATCCCATGATGACCGAGGTAGACTCTCCAGTTGCTTTTGCAATTAGCTTCACGACGTTCGTGGGAACTCCTGCTTCCACCGCGTCATACAGTTGGACTCCTGGCGCTTCGCGAACACGGGCAACGAGGGCTCTCAACTGCTCGACTGAGGTCTTACTGGGGCCTCCTGCAGGGCTAGTTAATGTAGTCCAAAGCGAATGTCTCTTGGATTCGACGCCTCGATTTCGTGCCTCCTTTGTCTGATGGATAGGCTTCAAGTCATCTGCAAAGCTCATGGCAACACCCATTTGGTTGGACTCATACAGCCAAATGGTAAATCAAAATAGTGTGCGTCTCAATCAATGCATCACTTGGATTCCCAACAAGCGATCTGAAAGATGGATGCCAAAAAGATAATTTCAGCTAGCTTGCGCTGCGACGCCAGGCTTGAGTTCAAGGCGCAGGCACTGAACTGTGGGCTGTTCACGCAACCACGAAGGTGCTTGCCGAGGGCATTGAAAAGACCCTCGACGGAATTTCACCGTCGAATTCGGCGGCGGCCTGGTTCAAACGGTTGTCCGCTACCTGGACAGCCGCGACCGGTCACACGTACAGCCGCTCTGGCGCGTGGAGGAGTTGCTGCGCCGTCCTTGACGGACGGCTTTTTACGCCTCATTCAAACTCGCGACTTCAAACAACGGCAAGAAGATCGACCAGATGTACGCGCCCCAGCGCGATCAATTGCGCCTGACTGTTAAGCCATTTATCGAGTGGAACAGTGTTGACGCCGCCCCCGCTGCTGGAACTTTGCGAGATGAACAGGCCATGATCGTCTTGTCCCACCATCGTGATGTGGTCGATGTCTAACGGTCGTCCGCGATCCCAAGATTGGTAATCTGCTCGTCCGAGTATGTATATAAAAGGCCCGGCTTAGTTTCCAATCCGTATTCCGCCAGGATCTGGCGGCTTAGCAGATACACTCAACCGGAGCAATCCACCGAACCGCGGGCCTTCAACTCCGCCCAGGACTTGGCCTTGGTGCCGAGTGCATAATGGACGCCGTCGAATTCAACACTGTACCGCCGGATGATGTCCGCGGCCTTCTTCCGGTCGAGTGCTGCCAGCTTTGGCGCCGTTGCGTAGTGTTGAATTAGCCATTTTCGCCGCACCGCCCCGGACATGCCGGCGCAATGCCCCGTCTGCACCTTCACCTGGATCCACTCTTTTTTCGATACGGTCCCACTCTGCAAGATCCCCGTTACGCAGTTCCCCAATAATGGCCCCTCCAGGAGTGGCGCGCAGGTTCAATGCAGTTGCGACTGATTCAAGAAGCATGGTTTCTTGCTACCTTGATGAGGTTGAGCAAACAAACTTGACCACTGCTTCGGACACGCTGCCGGGTGCAACGTCAATCAGCAGCGCTTCTGAAAATGGCCACGCTTTGGACTTTATTAAACGACCGTCTTGTGAAAATTGATTTTCTTGAACGACACCATATCTATTCTCGGTACAGGATATATAGAAAATTTGCAATACTTCTCTTACCCCATCCTTCTGAGATTGCACATATCGAGCCCGAATCCAGGCCTTTTTGTACTGTCCACTACTTGCAATTGAATCTAAATCAATATCCGTCGAGAACGCATAGGAACGGCTACCGCCTGTGCTGCCCGCGACTTCCAACCACTGCGCAGCAACACAATGCGAAGAAGAGATGGCGGCGACCAATAGAAAGCACAGCCTCTTCATAGTCATTCTCCCGGGTTGGCCTAGCAGGCTGCTGAAATACTGATTTGCGTCATCTTCTGTCGAATTGCCGACCTCGTAAAACGAGCTACAAGCGATTTTTTCGACGTGTTCAAGGGTAAAGGCACCCTGACTCATGCCCAAACTGGGTGTGTTTCGGAGGTATTTCAGCAGCCTGCTAGTCGTTCATTGGAAACTAACCTATAAACCGCCGTCCTGCCATGGTTAGGAAAATTCAATAAAACCAAATTCAAGAATTGCCCAATTCCTGTACCACAAAGAATAATCTGATTTTCTTACTATCACTTTAGTAGAGGGGATGTTTTTGCTAGTGAGGCTCAGCAACTCACTTAGCTGATCTTCTGACAGTTGAGCACACGCCGTCGTAAGGTTCAACCCACTGCCGTTTTTAGCACTCTCCAAAAGCAAGGCAAAATGCTCGCCGGACACAACTCGATGAGATGGCATGAATTTCTTTCGGGAATCAACAATAGCTTGGCTCAATGCTTGCGGTAGCAGCGTATCCCTACCTGGTACGTATTCTATATTTGCACTGACATAATCCAAGGATCTTTGATAAAAAAAGGGGCTTAACGCCCGATTTCGACCGTTCGTCCCCCCTAAAAACTATATTCACTTCACTAGCATAAAACTCTGCGTGCCCCAGCATCAACTGCACGGTGCCGAGTTCGACGCCGTGGGCCAAGAACCTTGACGCCATAGTGCGCCTGCCGCTGTGCGAACTATTTCCCATGATCCTGGCAGCCCGGTACAACCCGGTAGGCCAAGGATCGCCTTGGCCATTACCGCGGCACCTCTGCCCCATAGATCACCCTTGACTCAGTGCTATTGAGGAGTCCACCTCTTCCGGATCCTCATTTTGAAAATCCTTGTGTCGGTGGGTCGATCCCGCCCCCGGCCACCAAGAAAATAGGGCGCCACCTCCCGGTGGCTTTTTTGCGTTTTGCGCATGAACGGCGCAAGGTAGAATAAATTTTCTACTTCATCTCGGTATTTGCTACTATGGCACGATCTTATTTCCCTAACGAGACCGGGCAGCCTATGCGCACAGCACTATTCCTAACCCTACTGAGTGGTGCTATGTCGGCACAGGCGGCCGAAAACTGGCTGCTGCAGATAGAACGCTGGGGCACCCCCTCCAATATGACGCTGCATTTGCAGGACGAAGGCGGCAAGCTAATCGGCACGCTCGATGGCGATGCACTGAACGGAACGCGAAAAGATGGACAGATGGTGCTAAACGTCATCGACAAGGACGGCCAGCGGTACCTGTACAAAGGCACTGCCACCGCTGACCGCCTGCAAGGCGTCGCGGATTTCCCTGATACGAATGACTCTGCGGCCCGCGCCCAACATTCCTTCCGTGCGCGCCGCCTGCCGGATCGCACTGCCAATGCGTCGCAGCGGCATGAATACGCACCCAAAGATTATTCGAACGAATTCAGCTCGACCCGCCTGCCGGTGTTGACGGTCTGGCCCGGCGATACTATCCATACCACCACCATAGATTCTGGCGGCGTCGATGAACGCGGTGTAACGCGCGCGCTGTACGGCAATCCGCAGACCGGCCCGTTCTTCGTGATGGGGGCGGAAGCCGGCGACACCCTGGTGATCCACCTCCTCAAACTGAAGTTGAACCGCGACTATGCGGACAGCCTGGACGCCATCGTCGGCCGCGCGCAGTCCACCGACCTTGCGACACGGGCCAGCAAATTAGGCGCGCCCGTACGCTGGAAGCTGGACCGCGAACGAGGCTTGGCCAGCCCGGCCCACGCCAGCGAGGCCTTGCGCGGCTTGGCTGTGCCGGTGCGGCCGATGCTGGGCGGGCTGGCTGTCGCTCCGCCCGATGGTCCTGCCGTCTCCACCGGCGACACTGGCCGCTTCGGTGGCAATATGGATTTCAACGAAGTTGTCGAGGGCAATACGGTCTACCTGCCGGTGCAGCAGCCCGGTGCCCTGCTCTATCTCGGCGATGCGCATGCGCTGCAGGGCGACGGCGAGACCTCGCAGTACGCGCTTGAAACGTCGATGGATGTCGAGTTCAGGGTGGAGCTCATCAAAAGCAAGGCGATCGGCATGCCACGCGTGGAATCGCCAACACACATCATGACGCTCGGTCAGGCCGGCTCATTGGACGATGCCCTGCGCGCGGCGACTGCAGGCATGACGCAATGGCTACAGCAGGATTATGGCCTCAGTCTTTCCGAGAGTGCGGTGGTGCTAGGTAGCGCGGCTCAGTACTCGGTCGCCAATCTGGCTGGCCGAAGCGTCGGCATCGCCGCCAAAATCAAAAAGAACCTGCTGCCACCATGGAATCAATAAGTTGTGGCTGATCGAGCGCTCTGAACGGGTAACGGCCTGGACACGGTGTCGCGCACGGCCCAAATATCGTCCAGAACTTCGATGCGCACCAAGATTCGATTTTAAGGAAGTGCACCGCCTTTCGCAAAGTGGGCACGAGTTTCCCAAGCGGCCAGCGAAATGGACGTGGCAGCATAGGCTGCATGTTCACTAGCCTGATGTCGTAAAGTGGCGAGCAGCCGGAGGTAGGCCATGATCCGATGACCCGCTACGTCTGGAAGGGTTTTTTTTGCCAGCCTCGTCGCGCACGAACGTCGTCTGGGATACGCCTGCGAATCCCAGAATGACCGAGTTAGATTCTCCAGTTGCTTTTGCAATTAGCTTCACGACGTTCGTGGGAACTCCTGCCTCCACCGCGTCATACAGTTGGACTCCTGGCGCTGCGCGAACACGGGCAACAAGGGCTCTCAACTGCTCGACTGAGTTCTTACTGGCGCCTCCTGCAGGGCCGGTTGACGTAGTCCAAAGCGAATGTCTCTTGGGTTCGACGCCTCGATTTCGTACCTCCTTTGTCTGACAGAGAGGCTTCAAGCCTTCTGCAAAGCTCATGGCGCGTCTCAATCAATCACAATGCATCTCTTCGATTCCCAACAGGCGATCTGAACGGTGGATGCTAAAAAAATAATTTCGGCTAGAATGCCGGACAATCAAATTTAGATACCGAGAGTTACACTTGGCTGACAATACACCCCTGCTGGCACAGCAACTTCTTGAGTGGGTCCGGGACAAGGTTCACGGCAACAATATCGAGCGTGATCAGGTGCTGGCAACTGCCAGCGCCGTTGCACCGGCAACGATTACATGTTTGGTGAGCTGGCGTTTCAGCGGCGTCGTCAAGAACGAACGGTTTGAAGGCGCCAGGCAAGCCAATGGCGGACATTACGGCTACGACCAGCACGCTTTCCAGCAAGCGCTCAGCCAACTTAATGTACAGGCGGCCACAGACCAAGGACTCCGGAAGAATTTTCTTGATAGTATTCGCGACGCTTCCGCAAGTTCGCTGGCCTGGGCTGCCGCCGCCCGTGACATCGCCACCCTTCCCTCTATTTCTGTATGCGAAGAATGTCAAAGCTGCCAAGGGCATGGCAACATCTCGTGCCCTGCTTGTGCAGGTCAAGGGAAAGTCCACTGCCACTTTTGCCATGGCCGCGGGTACAACTTCGTCGACGTCCACTATCAGAACGGTAACCAGACCATTCGGCGCCAGGAAAAGGAACTGTGTCTTCATTGTGAGCACCACAGCGGCAGGACCTACTGCCGGGGATGCAATGGAGCCGGCGCCAATCGCTGTCAGATCTGCCAGGGGCATGGCTGCTCTACCCATGTCAGCCATGTGAGTGCGATTGCCACGCCTTCCTGGAATACGACAGTGGTCGGCGATATTGAACCGGTGGGACTGGCGCGTTTCGTGTCGGATTGTGGTCCTAAAGTGGCGCGCCAGTCGTTTCCGTTCACGCTAAGCGGCGGCGGAACATACGACGCCGATAACCGTTGGCAGGTCCGTTATTGCGCTGAGACGCAGGTGACCAGGCTTGATTTCAAGGCGCTGGCACTGAATTATACGATCGTCGGCGTGGGTGAAGAGCCTCGACCGTTTATCCGGCCGGCCATATTTGATGAGCTCTTTAGCGAAGAATTGGCGCAACTCGCCAAGCTGCGCAGTTCTGTGGGCTTGCTGTTGACGCAACCACAAATGCACCAGCTCTTTGCCCACTATCGCTCCTTGCCGGCGCTTAACAGCGCTCTGAACACTGCAGCGCAATCGACAGACAAGACGGCAAAGCGCTTTTACGATGCAGTCAATCAACGGCTGGAGAATATGATCAGCCGTGAAAAGGCGAAGGTGCTTGCCGAGGGCATCGAAAAGACCCTCGATGGCATTTCGCCGGCGAATTCGGCGGCGGCCTGGTTCAATGTCATGTTGCCGGCTTTGGTCGTGTTCGCGGTCGTGTCGTCAATATATTCTGAGGATCAACTGAGCGGCTTCGAGTGCTTCCTGCGCACGGGGCTCTTTGCCGTTCTCGCGATCGTCGCTGCCTTGATCTATTCGCCGCTGCCCTGGTTGGCGAGCAAAGTCACCAGCTATTTGCAACGATTAAAAGTTCCGGCCGCCTATCGCCAAAGGCCTCGCAACTGGGAGCACCTGCCGAGCTTCCTTTTGCTTGCGTTTGTCTCGTCGTTTGTCGGCAGTGGATATGGGCACTTCGCTTTCCGCCATAATTGGCCGTTGGTGACGCCCTATTTGGCGAAGGTGCCAAGTATTGCACGTTGGCTCCCGGGCATACATCCGGTCTCAACGGGTGTGGCGCGGCCCTAATCGCAATTTTTTGGACACAGAGCAGGAGGTGCGAATGATCCGAGAAATCCCGATCCTGCTCAATTCGAAGTGCTTTCAAGTTGGCGCGCCTGACGGCAGGCTGGGCGAAGCGATCATGCAGCAAATTGTAGGCTGCCACTTGTCGCACGTACAGCCCCTCTGGCGCATAGAGGAGTTGCTGCGCCGTCCTTGACGGACGGCTTTTTACGCCTCATTCAAGCTCGCGACTTCAAGCAACGGCAAGAAGATCGACCAGATGTACGCGCCCCAGCGCGATCAATTGCGCCTGACTGTTAAGCCATTTATCGAGCGGAACTGTGTTGACGCCGCCCCCGCTGCTGGAACTTTGCGAGATGAACAGGCCATGATCGTCTTGTCCCACCATCGTGATATGGTCGATGTCCAACGGCCGGCCACGATCCCACGAGTATTCCTTGAAGTCGATGCCGATCAGCGTACCGGGTACAAAGTGCTCCTTCTTCAGGTAGTGGCCAGCGATGATCGCTTCTGTGTTCTTTCCTATATTGGTGATCTGCTCGTCCGAGTATGTATATAAAAGGCCCGGCTTAGTTTCCAATCCGTATTCCGCCAGGATCTGGCGGCTTAGCAGATACACCCAACCGGAGCAATCCACCGAACCGCGGGCCTTCAACTCCTCCCAGGACTTGGCCTTGGTGCCGAGTGAGTAATGCACACCGTCGAATTCAACGCTGTACCGTCGGATGATGTCGGCGGCCTTCTTCCGGTCGACCGCTGCCAGCTTTGGCGCCGTTGCGTAGTGCTGGATTAGCCATTTTCGCCGCACTGCGCCGGACATGCCAGCGCAATGCCCCGTCTGCACCTTCACCTGGATCCACTCTTTTTCGATACGGTCCCACTCAGCAAGATCCCCGTTACGCAGTTCCCCAATAATGGCCCCACCAGGCGTGGCGCGCAGGTTCAATGCAGTTGCGACTGATTCAAGAAGCATGGTTTTCTCCTCATCGGATACGGCATCAACGGAATTCGGCTTCCCGGTGAATCTCATGTCGAGATGATTCGGATGATGAATGCCCCGGGAAGCCAAGCAAAATGCTCGATGCAGGACGACCAGCGCTGGTAAATACGTCAGCTGGAGGGACAGAAAGCAATCCTGGAGAGGACTGCGAAGCAGGCGGATTTCGCCCTTTTTATTAGATGAAATTTGCGGAATATCAATATCTGGAGGCCGAGTATATGCCTCGATCGATGGCGAAAATATCATCAATTATCACCTCTGTTGCTAATTCGGCGTGAAGGCTCCCACATTGGAAAAGGCCATCGGGAGGTCTTCATTTTGTGGGGCTTGCTCAATCGTGTTGGCAAACATAGTAACTATTAGTTATCATTCAAGCTTGCTAATGTAGTAACCAAAACCCACCCATTCCCCCTCATCCGTGCCCATTGCACGCGTGATGCGGGATCAGGCGCGTGTTCTGCCGCCACTATCAACGACGTGATCCCGGACTACCCGGATTGCATCAAACACTATTGGCAACAAACCCGGTTAAACCTGGCGCAAGCCGGGAGGCTTTTGCATATCTCAACAATCAAGGAATCACAGATGAAATTAACGAAGCTGATCAAGCTTGGCACAATCGCCTGCGCAATCAGCGCCATCGGCGCGGTCGCCAGCATTACACCTGTCGCATTTGCCGGCAGCCTGGACGGCGCATCGGCCAAGCTGCCGGCTGGCTACGCGCCAGCCACCATCATGGTCAAACTGCGCGCCCAGGCAGGCACTGCGCAGCAGCGGGAAGCGGCGGAAAACCAGTTCGCCGTCGACATGCTGAAAAACCTCGGCGTGCGCCTGGTGCGCATCGAAACGCTGCCGTCCGGTGCGACCCATTACCAGGTATATCGTGCAACCCCGGGTAAAGTTGCGACCGCGGGCATCGAAGCAAATCGCCTGAACTACAGCGAGCTGACGGCCTTTATCGGCGCCCTGAAAAAGCAATCCCAGGTCGAGTATGTTGAAAGCGGTGGCAACGGCCGCCTGCAGTTCGCGCCAAATGACCCGGCGTATGTGAAATACCAAAAGTCCAATCTCGCCAGCATCAACGCCGAAGCCGGCTGGGACATCGCCCGCGAAGGCTCGCCGGTTGTGGTAGCCGTGATCGATTCGGGCATCGTGCAGCACGAAGAGTTCGGTGCACGCCGCCTGCCAGGTTGCGACATGCTGGCCGCGAACTGCGGTCTGCGCGGACGCGATATCGCCTTTGGCACGGCCAATGCGGAAAGCTGGCACGGCACGCAGGTAGCGGGCATCATCGCCGCCGCCAATAATAATGGACTGGGTATCGCTGGCATCAGCAATTCCGTCAACTTGCTGCCGGTACGGGTCACCGACCGCAGCAGCCGCAGCTTCACCGTCGCCGATGCGGCCAAAGGCATTCTTTGGGCCGCAGGTGTTCCGGGAACGGCCGGCGAAATCATGGGGCCGGACGGCAAAACGCCTCAGCCTCGCAATGCTTTCCCTGCCAAGGTGATCAACGTCAGCCTGGGTGGAGATAGCGGCCCTTGCTCGCGCGAATACCAGAATGCGATCGACAAAGCCCGAAGCGTAGGCGCCGTCGTGGTGGTGGCAGCCGGTAACCAGGGCGAAGACATCTCCAACTGGCAACCGGCAAACTGCAAGAACGTGGTGGTGGTTGGCGGCGTGTCGAACAATGCATATTTTTGGCAAAGCAATTTCGGCACTGGTGTCAGCCTGAGCGCTCCAAGCGTAGGTATCCACACCACGACCGCCTCGCCGGAGAGCGACGGCAGCGGAATCAGCTCTTACTACACCTATCAACTGCCGACCGGCGCCGGCAAAGGCGGCGATGGCAGCACTGGAACCAGTTTCGCAGCGCCGCACGTGTCGGGCGCCCTGGCCCTGATGCTGTCCTACCGCCCCACCCTGTTCCCGGCCAACCAGATTGGCGACGAGGCTGTCAAAGTGCTGCTGCAGACCGTATCGCCAATTCCGGCCGGTGCCGCAACGCCGAAAGGCACGCCTTGCGGTACCGGCAGCAACGCAGTTTGCGGCGCAGGTGTCCTGAACCTGGGCGCGGCGATGAAGAAGTGGGCCTCGCTGACCGGTCCAAGCTGCTCCCTGTCCGCCAGCACCGGCGTGGTCCCGGCAAACGGAGCGGTGACCTGGACGATCAATGGCACCTCGTTGCCAGCGGGCTCCACCGCATACTGGTATGGCAGCAAAAATGGCATGACCGACGTAAATGGGCTGTATGCCGGCGCCGTTCCATACCAGACCAGCGAAACGAATGCGGTAGGCATGGAAGGCAGCTATGTCCGCCGCGCCGAGATCCGCAACCCGCAAGGCCAGGCTGTCTGCACCACCAATGCGGTGACCGTGCAATTCCAGCAAGCTGCGCCAAGCTGCTCGCTGAGCGTCAGCACCCGCAATGTGGCACTGGGCGGCAGCTATACCTTCACTGTCTCGGGCAATAACCTGCCCGCCGGTGCTCAGGGCTATTGGTATGGCAGCAAGGACGGTACCACCGACGTTGTAGCGCAAGACGCAGGCGCTGTTCCTGGCTCCTACAGCTACACCTACCAGCAAGCGGCCTGGCATGGCGCGTACTACCGCTATATGCAAATCCGTTCTGGCGCTAATACCGTTTGCACCACCAACGGCGTAACCGTCAACCTGCAATAAATAAAGGGGGCTCTACGCCCCCTTCTCCTACATCAGGCCGGTTCGGCCAGAGCTTTCAGCGCCTCCTCGATATTCATGTCTTTGGCCTTGCTGGTCAACTCCTTGGCCAGTTGCTTGCCTGGCGCTGTGCTTGGGCCGGCATCCTTGACCCAGCTTGCTGCACGCTTTACTTCGGCCGGGCTCATGATCGTGCTGCCGTCAATCAGCTTGGCCGCCGCGGCGAAGTCGGCCTTGCGATGGCGGAAGCGCGTTGCCATACGCTTGGCTTCAATATAGGCGAAGTGCGGACGCAGGACAGGATTCGCGATTGCCGCATCGACAGCTGCCATCCCTTCACTGAGGTGGTCGCCGCCGATGGCCAATGCCAGCAGCGTGTCCGGCGTCGACAGCACTTTCAGGGCGGCCTGCGCATGCGCCTGATCGACAGCGGAAGTCACCATCACCGTATTTTCGCCGGTGCACACGCATTCAAGGCCGTGGTTATCCCAACGGGCTTCCACGATGATGCGGTACGCCCCTGGCATCGGGAACAGCGCGCCCTGCCCGCCGCGCAACAGGGTCAGCGAGTGATCGATGGTATCCTGCGCAGCCAGCGGCTCGAGCGGTTTGTCTTCCACGCAAATGACGATTGGCGAGAAGGTGCGGATCGTACCGCAAGGATCGATCACCTTGCCGCGCACAACGCCACTCTTCATGCTCAGCGAGGTCGGTGCCGCGATTGGGGCACTGGTCTGGTTCTGCATGGTGATGTTCACCCGGACCGGCGCGCCAATCGGAACCGCGCAGGAAACCGGCGTCACGAACATGCTCAGTCCCTCCATTTCCAGTTCCATATCGGTTGGGCTGATTGGCGTCGCTCCGTACGCGGTACCGAATGGCAGGCCGCCGGGACGGGTGTAAATGTCCGGCATATGGCGCAGGCGCTTGGCATCGTCCGCGTTATAGGACCATTGGATATTCGCCGGGAACTGCATGCTGCCAGGATTCAGCGAGCGCGATGCGATCACGTCGGTCGTGCACAGGTAGCCGTTGTCCACCGTGTTGTGGTACAGGCCCATTGCATGCCCGATTTCATGCACTGCGGTGCGGAAGTACGGCGCGGCGGCGGTGCCGAAACGCTGACCGGCAACAGTGCCCCACTCCGCGGTATTCGGCATGACCCAGTGCGAGGAGATGGCGCAGCCTTCGCGTGGCACGTTGTTGGAGTCGGTACCGGCGTTGTCGTACATGATGCCGCGTTCCGTCTCGTCCAGGCGGCGCATGACCAGGACGTGGTACCGCCATTCGACGTCCAGGTTGGACGAATCGCGCTTGGCCAGCATGGCTGCATGGGCCTCGCCGTTGGACCAGGAGATGCCGCTTGGTTCCACAACATTCGCATCGCTTTGAATGGCGGTGATGTCCCAGTCGACGCTCTTGCCGACTGCTGCCCAGTCTACCCCGGCACCATTGTTGATCACGGCCTCGGACTGACTGACCCGATCCACTTCGATGGTGGCCTTGCGCAGGTAATCGGAGACCCAGCCCATGGTCAGGCGCCCTATCACCACGTTGGCAGCATTCTTTACGTCGCCCGCCAGGTAGTGGTTCGGTGCCGGATAGCCGGCAGGTGCGGCCTGCCAGGTCATCAGTGCGGTGACAGCTCCTTCATTGACCCAGGTGCCGCCAGTATTCCATGCCCCGGCGTTTTTGACGAAGCGCCACATCTCCAGGCCCAGCGTGAAGCTATTACCGAAGGTGAAGTTCTCCAGAATTTGGGTCACCTTCAGGTAGTAGCGGTAGCGGCCGCGCGAAAGAATGGGAATGCCGCTTGCCGGGTTCGGGCCGGGGAAGAACAGCGGCCGTTGCAGGTCGGCCGGCAGCGCGGACTTCAGCGGCAGGAAGATGACCGGGCGTTGATACAGGTCGCCGCTTGCCGTACGGCCTGCTGCATGCTTCTCCACGCGCATGGTGCCGTCGAACGTCACCAGGTTGCTGCCGCTAGGCGAGTAATTCAGCAGGTAGCAGCCGGGGCGTACGCTCTTCAGCACAGGAAACTGCGGCAGGCCCAGCTCACCGGGGCCAGGGAAATGAGCTTGAATATCGGCAGAAGATTGCGGCGACGGCATTTCAAGTACGTCGGGCAGTGGCGGGAATACTTGGTTCGATTGCATGGCGGAAGCGTTGTTTTGGGCATCCATTGCTGAGCTCCTTGTTTGGACTTCGGATTTGTGGAAGTACATGTAGTCATGCTGGCCACACGCATCAGCGCGGCTGCATGTGCTGCACTTTAGGTGGACGGAGCAATACAGGAATTGGTGCTGGCACCCAATTTTGAAGCCAAGTGTCGCCCAAATTTCAGCTCGATCCTGACGACGTGAGGATCGAGCAGTTCTTCTATGAGGCAGAATAAGTGACGGAATTTGCGCCGCCCAACGCCTTCGGTTACAGTTTCCAAACTCATTCGGGAGAAAGCAGATATGGCGCAAGATCCTCGCATCGCAAAAGGCGCGGCAGGTATGGCAGTCCTTGCAACCCGGAAGCCGACGGTGACCGTGCCGCCATCGGCGCTGATACCGCCGCGTAGCAACCCCATGGTGCGGCAAGGCCCGCTACAGGCGCGCGCAGCACAGCCAGGCATTCATCCGGTCGCTCGCGCTGTTCCCGTCAAGACGCCGGTGGTGCCCCCTCCAGCGAACTCCATGCGCGCAGCACAACGGTCTAGCGTGCCTGGTCTTCGGTCCCTGCAAGCGGGCCAGGTGATTCAACGGCACCGGACGCTGCCGCCGGCAAAAGTCATCGTCAACGCTCCAGCCAAGCGCCCCTGGTTTGGATACCCCTACGCGATTGTCGGCGCGGCCCAGTTCAATGCGCAGGCTGCGCTCCATGGGGTTGGCGGTGGCGATGAGTTCCTGAGCGGCGCCAACGCAGCAACGGCAAACATTGTCCCCCATCCGGGCGGCTTGTCGTTGCGCCTGTCGAACAACGCAGATATGGCGATCGAGGAATCGAACCTCACTGCCCGCCAACCGAAGGAATTCTATGCCACTGCTGCCCTCGTCCAGGCGAGTAACCAGGCCCTGGCGGCGGCACATTCTCCCATCACCTTGCATACAGACGGTACCAGTATCACGATCTGGACCGGCTGGAGCACTCAGAACATCCTGCTTCGGGTCACACCTCAGCTCAATGCCGGCAACCCCAACCTGCTGCCGCAGAATTGCAATGCGGTCGGCGCTAGGGTCGTTGGCGCGGAGACCGAATCGATGCTGGGGCGCGGCCAGCGCGTCGCAGCGCGGACGGCCGCGCGGCTGGCGCCTGCCGCATGGCAAGCGTACAAAGACGCCTACTACGACGAAGAGCAAGAGTTCAACGAAAATGCCCGGGCGGATGCGATTGCGCGGGAATACGTGACAGCGCTACCGAACAGCCGGCGCGCCCTGGCAACAGCAGGCGCCAACCAATATGCAAAGCCGGCTGTGGGCGAGGCGTACATGATTGCCACCATCGGCGGCGGTGCGCCTCAGCCGAATGGGACCTCGCGCGTACGCGATTTCGCAAGCGGCACGGACCGGGACCTTGGCTGGTCCTTCCACTTTGCCGGAGTTGTGGCGCGCAGTGGAACAGACCGCGTCACACTTGAGAATTATGCGCGTGGCGATAATCGCCAGAACGGCGCCGACCCGCGCTGGTATTTCCAGATGTATGGTGAACAGGCAGCTCAGACATTCCATGAAGTCAATGCCTCCAGTCCTAATTACGCCAACCCGGTGACAGTGACCGTCGGCAGGGCAAACGATGCCAAGGCGCTGCACAAGGCGGACTGACCGGGTTCCCGCAAGTCGTCCATTCAGGACGGCAGCGCCACTGAAACCCAGACCCGCCCATCCCTGGTGTAAAACGCGTGGTTGCTGCCAATCGACCAGAGTACCTCGCCGTTCGCGGCCAGATAGGCTGTCGTGGGCACCGTCTCGGCGCCCAAATCGATCAGATCCAGCGTTTCGCCCACCAGCCGGAAAACGCCATCGTGGTTCGATACATAGATCTCACCTAAAAATTCGGCAACGCCCCAAAAATCACGTTCAGTCGCCTGGTGGTCCACAACAGCCCACTTGCCGTGCCGCCCTACGAGCAGCGTGCCGGACATCCCCACAATGACCACTTCGCCAGAGCGCCGCACGCAAATGCCGGTAAGCGCCAGATTCGCCGGACTGTCTTCCTGCTGCCAATGGGCGCCGTCGTAGTGCCAGATTTCTCCATATTGGCCTGCGCAGTATATGTCTTTCGGCCCTGCCCCGCCGATTGCATGGAAACCAAGCGCTCGCTCGCGTTTCTCGCGCGGCACGAAGACTTCCGCGTCGATGCTATGCCAAATTCCATCGCTATCACGCATGTAGACCATACGCGCCATGCCGCAGGCGTAAAGACATCTGCCGATCCAGGCGGCATCGCGCACCAGCACCATCGAGCTCGGCCCGCGGTCGGAGTCGTCGATCAATTCGGTAGCATTGCCGGATGGACCGGCAAGCGTGACTTCGCCGTGCGGACTGAGGAAATACACCGGGGCGTTGATATCGGGCGAAACCACGATCGCGCACACAGCATGATCGAGCAAACGCTGCTTGAATGCTCCGCCTTGATAGCGCAATACCATGCAGTGGTCCGGGCTTTCGTCCGAGTACTCGTCAATGATCGCTGCCAGGAAAGCTTCATCGCCACCTCTGACGGCCGCCCCAGTCAATGTCATATCCATCCGCACTCCTTTCTGTCTTAGGCTACCAGTTATCCACTCCGGTTCGGGCTAGAGCATCCTTGCGCTGCTG
The DNA here is from genome assembly GCF_000425385.1 of Pseudoduganella violaceinigra DSM 15887. Classification (GTDB taxonomy): domain Bacteria; phylum Pseudomonadota; class Gammaproteobacteria; order Burkholderiales; family Burkholderiaceae_D; genus Rugamonas; species Rugamonas violaceinigra. Next base: position 151,717 of record NZ_KE384361.1, read on the forward strand.
TTCTGTCAACGCTTGCCGTTGCTTCGAAGCCTGCAATTGCCGGTCGTCGCCCTTGCCATAGAAGGCGTCGAGCTGCGCATCCAGGCATGCTTCGCTACATCGGTTTCCATTCGCATCCTGGTGCGATTCGCGCGCCATGGCTTTCGCTTCGAGGTAGGAAAAAGTTCCACCCATGAAGAATTTGTCTTCGTACACGCCCCGGGTTCCGTGCCCGATTCCATGCTTCTCCTCATAACGGGAGCGGTTCACACAAGCGGTGGGCGCTCCATGGTAGGCGCCACCGGGCTTGCTGGCGAGATGCTGGAAGTCGGCGACCAGTGTGCCCTTCGGCCTTACCCAGTGGTCTTCGATCAGGTGGTCGCCCGTCTGCTTTCCCTTGCAGCACTTGCTTTTCGCGTCCTTTTTTGCAACCAGGATGCAGGCTTGCCAGTCTTCGCAATCCTTGGTACAGGTATCCTGGGAGCAGCCGGCGCAAGCCGCCGTGGCCTTGGCTGAATCGCCAATACACTGTACGGGATCTCCGAATGCGACAAGGTCCTGATAGACCATTGGCGGTGTCTGACCCGGCTGCGATGCATGGTTATGGGTGGTGAGATCGAGGTGGCGCACCACGTTTTCCCCTTCGATCTTCACGTCCATCGACCACATCGTGAAGTACACCTTTCCCTTGTTTACGTGCGTAACGACGCCTTTCAATGGAGCCGATCCAGCCTCGTCGCCGGTGCTTTGCTTGAAGTAGCTCTTATTCTTCAGCATCACCTCCTGCCCGGAAATCGTGACGCTTTTGGAACCGTCGCTGGTGTCGCTGGCAAGGCCTGTATTGGGATAGGGAACCGGCACGCCGGGCGGTGTAGCAGCCGTTTGTGGCGGGGTATAGCAAACGTCGGGAAATGCGCTGACTGATTTGCCGTCCGCCTGCTTGCACGATACTTCCATATTGTTTGCGTAGACCTGGTTGCTCATGCTGCCTCCCGGTACTGGAGAGTGAGCGATGCCCGCTCGCCGCTGTCATTCCCAAGGTGAACCAGGATGTTCGCGCCCTTGGCATAGCGCTTGGCGCATGCCGCCATCGCATTGGCGATAATGCTGATGCCCGCCGCCGCGCCGATTTCGCCGGTACACTCCGCGGGATGCCAATGATCAAAATCCGCCTTGCGCACGCGGAGGGTCCGCTGCAGCGCTAGCGCCGCCTCCTTGAAGTAGTATTGCTCGCCTGCGTTATCGGTGATCCGGAAATGCATATGCTGCATCGCCAGTCCGGCGTCGGCCAGTGCCGTCTTGACAGCCTGCGACAGGCCGTCGCCGCGCAGAGGTTCGGTGCTATCTATCGACGCCTCTTCCTGGCCAAAGCCGATGCCTGTGCAAAGCAGCTCGCCGGTCTTTCCGGACGGCCTGGCCAGCAGCAGGGCGCCAGCCCCCTCGCCTGGCATGAAGCCATTGGAATTGCTGGCCGTCAGCAGGCGGTTCTTGCGCTGGTAATCTTCGAGGGTGGGCCAGCCAAGCAGGCTGTCCACCGCAACCAGCAGCATCCGGCATGCCGGCTCTTCCTGCATATGCTTGCGTGCCTGTGCCAGTCCGATGGCAACGCCGATGCGGCCATTCGCGATAATTGTGTGGCGCTCTGCGGCCGGGGCGGTTAGCTGCGCCCTGATTTCCTGCAGCAAAAGATCGTCCACGCCGGCCTGGCGGCCGGGACGGCCCTGCTCCGCCACGCATAGCAGCATCGGAATGCCGCCCCATTCCTCGGGCGGCACGTCACGCAGACACTCCTCGATTGCCATAGCAGCCATACGCGCCAATTTCGCGCGGCCGCGCCACGATTCCTGGAGCGGAACCTGGTGCGCCATAATCCAGTTTCCACTTGAATCGGCGAAGCGCGTCTGGCTCGCATTGCTCACTTTGGCCCGAATTGCGGCACAACTAGCTGGAGCGGACAGGCCGACGCTGGTGACCAGGCCTGCATTGCAAATTGCGATAGCTGCTGCGGTCATGGTTCAGGACTCCCTTGCTGTCTGACCGGCAGCATCTGCACCTTGATCGGGAAAATCACCTGCTCGCGTTGCTGCCACCATTCCTTGCCTTTGCGCCCGACCAGCACCTGGGAGATTTCAAAAATACTGCGTTTCAGCGGGCGAGCCAGACGCCACGTCATGCTGAACCGCTCCTGGTCAGGTTCCAATACGATGGTGTCCAGCGTTGCCCGCAAGTCTTCGCGCGCGCCGCCTTTTGCAATGATGTTCACCGGCGCTTCGAAGTCAGGCAGCATGAAGGCGCGGTGGCCGTCCGGAGTCAGGTTTACCAGTGCGACCTCCTGCCCGCTGACAGGCTGCCGCCACTGCTGGTCCTGCGGAGCGCTCTGGTAATAACGTTCATCAAAGTCCGGCGGCAGGAAAGGAAAATGCTCCTCCAGCCAGCGTTGGTCGTAGGTGCCAGCGTAGCGGATGCGCGGATCCCAATTGCGGCCGACTGGGCCAAACGCCATTGGCATGAATGCGCCCTGCGGCGATGTGACGGGACGTTCCAGTTCCTCGGTATTTGGGAGCGGCGCACCGTCGATGCATTCGCTTCCCAAGTTCAGGTGAAATCCCCGCCCGACGGGATTGGGCATGAAAGCAGTATGGCGGGCTGGATCGGCGTCGCTCATATCAATACCGCCAAAGGCAGCCTCATAGCCGATCGGCTGGCTTAAAAAAGCTTCCGGTGCGCTAGCCGTTACCGCGCCGAACCCGCACTGCCAGTGCCGGTTTCCCACAACGGCGAAGGATTTCGCGCGGTCGCCAACGCGCAGACCTACCGGCACGCGGGTGGCCGGTCGTCCTCCCGGAGCATAGGCACTTCCGTGCAGGAGAATGTCGCAACGTTGCTTGCGCAGCGCGAAGTCCGCTTCGTAACGCGGAGCGGAAAGTGCCGGAGCCCCGCACCAGACATCGGCCATGTGCAGGGGCAGCTGCTGATCGTGTAAGCGAACCTCTTCGCCCGGCTTAGGTAAGTGAAACGTGCCTTTGATAACGATCACAAGCCATTCCCGCCCGGAGGGTTCGGTGCCAAGGGTGTAGCCAGTGACCATGCGCGTTGCATTCACGAACTCCATGCATTCCCTTCAGATGAGTTGCACCTTCCATACCTTGCCGCCAACTTGCAAGCCACGTTGCCAGGTCGGCGCCCAAATTTGTTCACCAATTGTACGGCCTTATCGGGCTTCGGTAGTATAGTTGCGTCCCGGAATGCCAACTTGTCCTGAAACTGTAAATGCCCGATACCCTGATCAAGATTAACCGCTGGCCCGTCATTGGCCCGATAGTGCGTGCCCTCGGCCTGCCGCATCCAACCGAGCTGCAGCGTTCATTCGCGCCATACGCAGCACTGCCTTTTCAGGGAAAGGCATTCCTGCTGGCGGCGACGGCAGGCGCCTACGCTTCATCCGAGCTGGAGGCCGCCCTGCGCGGCGCAGGCGCGCACGCAGCGACAGCCGCAATCGACCTATTTGTAATGGACGCTAGCGGGTGCCGGAGCGTGGCCGATTTGCGCGCCGTCTATGCCGCCTTCCAGCCCCGCTTGAAAAGCATTGCGCGCAATGGCCGGGTGCTTCTGGTCGCTCCGTCGCTCTCGGAGGCGATCGGTCCATTGGCCGTATCGGTAGCGCGTGGGCTGCAGGGCTTCATTCGCTCACTGGGCAAGGAACTCGGCCGGCGCGGTGTGACCGCCAATCTGGTCAGCGTAGACCGCGCTGCAGTGGGCCGACTGGACGGCGTCGTGCGCTTCTTCTGCGGCCCCCAATGCGCGTACGTTTCTGGCCAAGCGCTGCACGTGACGGCTTTGGCGATGGCGCCGGACAGCCGGCCTTTGACCCACGTACTTGCCGGAAAAGTAGCCCTGGTCACGGGGGCGGCCCGCGGCATCGGCCTCGCAACGGCAGAACGGCTGGCGCAGGAAGGCGCGAAAGTGGTGCTGCTCGACGTTCCGGCCGCCGCAGAAGAATTGGGCGCGGTCGCCACACGGCTCGGTGGATCGGCGTTGGCATTGGATATAGCAGCGGCGGGAACACCCGCCGCAATTGCCCGATGCGTGCGCGACAGCTTTGGCGGCATCGACATCGTGGTGCATAACGCCGGAATCACGCGTGACCGCTCGTTGGCAAAGATGGAGCAGCGCGAATGGGACCAGGTATTAGAAATCAATCTGGCCGCCATTACGGCAATAGACCAGGCGCTGATGGACGAATCGCTGCTGCGGGAGCATGGCCGCGTGGTGTGCTTGTCATCGATCAGCGGCATTGCCGGCAATTTCGGCCAGACCAATTACGCGACATCGAAGGCAGCCCTGATTGCCTATGTAGCCGCGCAGGCGCCATTGCACGCGGCTGACGGCGTTACTTTCAATGCTGTCGCACCGGGATTCATCGAAACGCCGATGACCAGGAAGGTCCCGTTCCTGACCCGCGAGATAGGCCGGCGCCTCAATTCGCTTTCCCAGGGAGGGCAACCACGGGATGTCGCCGAAATGGTGACTTTCCTGTGCACGCCCGGCGCTTGCGGCATCAGCGGACAAACAATCCGTGTCTGCGGGCAGGGATTGATGGGCGCTTGACGACGCCCCTCATCCGACAGGCAGTGCCGCGGACGAGGAAGGCTATTCCATTGGGCTACCAACCGAAAAGTCTCCCTTGGCCGCCTGCGGCCGTGTCAACGGATTACCTTCAGCGCAGCGCAGTCCGCGCTTGTTCCGTGAATAAGTGTGAGTTTTGTGCACTGTTATCGGATGTACTATCGTTTGCAAGGAAGCCGCTTGATTCACGCCTGATATGTATCTCCTGGAGAATTCGATGGGCCGCTACCGTTCTCTTGCGATTCGACTAGCCAGCGCTGCGGCGCTGGCCGCGCTTTGCTCCTGTGCGTCCGGCCCGCCCAAGCCGGCGGTGATGCAGACCAATGTGACTGTCTCCGGCGATGTCAATCCCGATACCCGCGGCCGCGCTTCTCCTGTTGTGCTGCGCCTGTTTGAGTTGAAAAACCTGGGCGCATTCCAGAGCGCCGATTTCTTCTCCCTGCTTGAACGCGACAAGGAAGCCCTGGGTGGCGAACTGGTGGCCAGGGAGGAATTCACCTTACGCCCAGGCGAAACCAAGCATTTTGACCGCACCTTGCAAGCGGACACGCGCTTCGTCGCCGTGGTCGCCGCCTTCCGTGACCTGGAAAAGTCGTCCTGGCGCGCCTCGCTTCCCGTGCCGGCCGGCCAGTCCATGCCGGTATCGATCAGCCTGAAGTCGCGCGGCGTCTCCATCAGCGCTGAAAAATGAAAACAACTTCTTTCAACCTTACCAGCTCATCTGGATTTAAGGAACATCGATCATGTCGTGGGAAAGCAAAGTCATTTGGTCAGAAGGCATGTTTTTGCAACCACAACATTTTCAGCAACACGAACGCTATCTTGAAAAACTGATCGAGGCGCGGTCCCGTCCGGCGAGGTCGCATAGCTGGGGCTTCCTGACAATGGAGGTCGACGAAGCGGCACTGGCAATGGGGAAAGTCGTACTTGCAACGGGCAGCGGCCTGTTCCCCGACGGCACCCCCTTCGACTTTCCTTCCACCCACTCGGCACCAGCTCCGCTGAATATCCCCGCCAGCGCTCGCGACCAGCTGGTCATGCTGGCAGTGCCCATGCGGCGCAAGGGATGTTCGGAGTCGGATGCGAATTCGGCTGGCGAGGACAAGCTGGCACGCTACCACGTCACCGAATTGGATGTTGCGGACAGCACTTCCAGCAATTCAGCGCCGATCCAGGTTGGGCAGATGCGCCTGAGCCTGCTATTGGAAAGCGAACGCACGGAGGCCTATGCCTGTCTTGGCGTGCTGCGCTTGAGCGAACGTCGTGCGGATAACCGGCTGCTCCTCGACAAGCACTACATTCCGCCATCGCTGGCAATCCGCGACAATGCGGCGCTTGCCGGTTATTGCAATGAAATCCACGGACTGCTGCATCAGCGGGGCGAGGAACTGGCCGCTCAATTGGCGCAGCCGGGCCGGGGTGGCGTGGCGGAGGTGGCAGACTTCATGCTGCTGCAGGCAGTTAACCGGCACGAGCCGGTCTTTGCCCATTACTGCCGTACTGCCCTCTTCCACCCCGAAGAATTGTTTGTCGCTATGCTCTCGCTCGCGGGTGACCTCGCCACCTTCAGCCGCGAAAACCGGCGTCCGCAGAGTCATCCGGCCTACCAGCACGACAACCTGGCGCAGACGTTTGCGCCAATCATGGCCGAACTGCGCAGCGCGCTCAGCATGGTCCTGCATCGCAGCGCCGTTCCGATCGAGCTTCAGGACAGGAAATATGGTGTGCGCCTGGCACAACTGCCGGACCGCGACCTCTTGAAGTCGGCCGGCTTCGTACTCGCCGTCAATGCACAGATGCCATCCGAGACGCTACGCGCGCGCTTTCCCAGCCAAGTCAAGGTGGGACCGGTCGAACGGATCCGCGACCTCGTCAATCTCGCCTTGCCCGGCATTCCCTTGCATTCGATGCCGGTGGCGCCGCGCCAGATTCCCTACCACGCCGGCTTCAATTACTTTGAAATTGAACGTGGCGGTGAATTGTGGGACCAGCTTGAACGTTCCGGCGGATTGGCCATGCATATCGCTGGCGAGTTTCCAGGGCTGGAACTCGAATTTTGGGCCATTAAGGGGTAACCATGAGCCAGGATGATCCATTTGCCACGGCGGACGCGGAACATACCATCGTTCTCCCCACGCCGGGCGGGCGCCAGCGTGCCCAAGCGGCGCCAGCGCCGGTGGCGGTGCCGCCCATTCATGAAAGCGCGGATTTTGGTTTCGTCCAGACGGCGGAAATTTCGGGACTGAATCCCCTGCTGGCCGCCGCCAATCCGCTCCTCAACATTGTGCCGCAACTGCGGGCAACCCTGCATCACCCGGATCCGGCAGCTGCGAAGGAATTCCTCACGCGGCAAATTAGGGAATTCGAACGGCGCGCGAAAGCGGCCGGCATCGCGAATGAAAACATTATCGCGGCGCGCTACGCGCTTTGTACCCTGCTTGATGAGGCAGCGGCATCCACACCTTGGGGCGGTTCCGGCATCTGGGCCAGGGACAGCCTGCTGGTAAGGTTTCATAACGAGGCATGGGGCGGCGAGAAGTTCTTCCAGCTACTGTCCAAACTGGCGGAGGCGCCAGCCGAACACTGCGCACTGCTGGAGCTGATGTACATCTGCCTGTCGCTGGGGCTCGAAGGCCGCTACCGGGTCCTCGACAATGGCAAAGCACAGCTGGATGCCCTGCGTGAACGATTGGCCCTGATGTTGCGGCAACTGCAAGGCGAGTACGAACGCCCGCTTTCGCCTCACTGGGAAGGCGCGCCCGCTGCCGGCCGCGCCATTCTGGCGGCCTTGCCGCTGTGGGTGGCGTTTGGCGCGCTAGGCCTGCTGATGCTGGGGGTCTACGCCACGTTCAGCTTCATCCTGAACCGGAACTCGGATCCCACGTTCACGCAAATCCAGGGCATGCGTGCCGCACCGGCAATGATTGTGGCGCCGTTGCCGCCCGTGCCGCCGCCGGCGGCGAAACCGCGCCTGGCGGGATTCCTGGCGCGGGAGATCGAACTGGGCCTGGTGGCGGTGCGCGACGAACAAGGACGCAGCGTGGTCACCATGCGCGGCGATGGACTGTTTGCGCCCGGCAGCGCCACCGTATCGGCCAATTACATGGACGTATTGGATCGGATTGCGGCGGCACTCAAGGCAGTTCCCGGCTCCGTCGTGGTTGACGGCTACACCGACGACCAGGCAATCAGAACGACCCGTTTCCCGTCAAACTGGCACTTGTCGCAAGAACGGGCCAGCGTCGTGGCGCGCCTGCTGGAGGAAAAGTCCGCGGGCCAGGGCCGCTTCACGGCGGAAGGACATGCCGATGCAAGCCCGATCGCTCCCAATAATACGCCCGCCGGGCGCGCGCGCAACCGCCGCGTGGAAATCGTCCTGACTCCGAAACAAGACGCCCAATAAAGGACCAAGACATGATCAAAAAGCTCCTTTCCTGGATGCTTAACCAATACGTCCTTGCGATCCTCGGGCTGCTTGCCATCGCCCTGCTCATCTGGCTGGTCGGCCCCCTGCTCGGCATCGCCGAGTACCATCCCTTGGAAACCGAGCGTGTTCGCCTTATCCTGATTCTGCTGGTAGTCCTTTTCTATGCAGGAAAGCGGCTATGGACGGTTGTTAAAGCCAGGCGCGCCAACGCGCGCCTGATGGATGGCCTGCTCAAGCAGGCAACGCCTTCGGCGCCAGCGGTGGACAGTGTCGCCGCCGAGGAATTGGCCACACTCGGCAAACGCTTCGAAGATGCCGTGCTCGTGCTGAAGAAGGCGCGCCTCAGCGAGCGCGGGCGCACGTCAGCGCTCGCTATGCTGGCCGACTTGCGCCGCCAATGGGTATATGAATTGCCCTGGTACATACTGATCGGGGCTCCAGGCTCGGGCAAGACAACAGCACTGGTGAATTCGGGCCTGCAGTTCCCGTTGAGCGAACGCTTCGGACAGCCGGCCATACGGGGCATCGGCGGAACGCGTAATTGCGACTGGTGGTTCTCCAATGATGCGGTCCTGCTGGACACCGCCGGTCGCTATACGACGCAAGACAGCAACCAGCAGTCGGACGCCGCGGCTTGGAGCGGCTTCCTGCAATTATTAAAAAAATACCGTGTGCGGCGGCCGATCAATGGCGCGCTGCTAAGCCTGAGCGTGCCCGAACTCCTGGAACAGTCCCCGGCCCAGCGAGCGAACCATATCAATGCGCTGCGCATGCGCCTGCAGGAACTGCACGACGAGCTGAATATCCGCTTTCCGCTGTACATGCTGGTGACCAAGATCGACCTGCTGCCCGGCTTCATGGAGTTTTTCAGCGACATGGGCAAAGAAGAACGCGCGCAGGTTTGGGGCGCAACCTTTGCTTATCGCGAGGCCGCAGGGGACGCCACGCCCGCACCGGACTTCGCCGGCCAATTCGCGGTTCTGGAAGAGCGCATCAATGCGCGCCTGATCGATCGGCTGCAACAGGAGCGCGATCCCCAGCGCCGTGCCGCGCTCTATGTCTTTCCCCAGCAACTTGCCGCTCTCAAGGCGAGCCTGTGCGAATTCGTCGACAACCTCATTTCCGCGTCGCGCTTCACGGCCGAGCCAATGCTGCGCGGGGTCTATTTCACCAGCGGCACGCAAGAAGGCAGCCCGATCGACCGTTTGATGGGTAACCTGGGCCGCGCCCTGCAGCTCGAGCGCAAGGTGCTGGCGCCCAACACTCCCAGCGGCAAGAGCTATTTCATCACGCGCCTGCTCAAGGAGGTGGTGTTCCAGGAAGCCGGACTGGCCGGCACCAACTCGCGATGGGAGCGCCGGCGTGCGCTGTTGCAACTCGGTGCATTGGTACTAGCCGGGCTCATCGCCATCGGCGCCATCACTGCATGGATGATCAGTTTTGCCCGCAATCGTGCCTACGTCGCCGACGTACAAGCGAGGACCGGCGCGGTTTCACGCCAGTTGGACCAACTGGGAGGCGTCGCGAGCACCAATGTAATGGAGCTGCTTCCAGCCATGGGCGCGGTACGCGACCTGGCCCGCGTTTCCAACGCGCCGCCGGGCCAGATCCCCTTCACCATGGGTTTCGGCCTGTACCAGGGCGACAAACTGGGCGCCGCATCCAGGTTGGCGCACCGACGGCTCTTGCATGATGTCTTCCTGCCGCGCCTGGAACTCAGAATCCAGCAGCAACTGCAATCGGATGGACAGGCCAATCCCGAGCTGCTGTACGAGGCGCTGAAAGCGTACATCATGCTGCACGACGGACGCTACTTGGACCCGGCAGCCTTGAAGGCCTTCATTACGGCCGATTGGGAGAGCAGCCTGCCGCGCGATGCGACCCGCACCCAGCGCCAGGAGCTTGAACAGCACCTGGATACCCTGCTGGCGAGCGGCGACGTGCTTGCGCCGAATCCCGCCGACCTCCGTCTTATCGGTTCCACGCGCCAGGCGCTGGCCCAAACGCCCCTGGCCGAACGCATTTACAACCGTATCAAGCGACAGGGTGCTGGCAGCAGCCTGTCTGAATTCACCATTGCCAATGCGGGCGGCCCCACTGCCCTGCTCGTCTTCAGGCGTCACAGCGACCTGCCCCTGACCAGGGGCGTGCCGGGCATCTTTAGCGTGAATGGTTATCGCAAAGTCTTCCTCCAGGAAGCGGTGCGCACCACCGGCCAACTGGCAGACGAGGAGGCCTGGGTATTGGGTCTCCCCGAGAAGGAACGCGGCCTGGCAGCACCGGACAAGAAAGCGAAGCTGGTCAATGAAGTGGGCCGCCTATACTTTGAGGACTATGCAAAGACCTGGGCCAACTTCGTCGACGATATCACCCTGGTCCGCGCAACAAGCCTGCAGCAAAGCATCGAGCTGGCGCGCATCCTGTCCGCACCGGATTCCCCCCTGCCATTGCTGCTGCGCGCCATCGTCAAGGAAGTAACCCTGGTTCAACTGGACGAGGCCGACAAGACTGTGGTCGACAAGGCTGGTGAAAAGATCAAGACCACCCGCGAAGAACTTCTCAAACTGTTTGGCCAGCAGGCGCCCCCTTCCAGCACGGCCGCCAGCCTGGCACTGCCGGAGAATATCGTCGATCGCCAGTTCGATGCGCTGCGCCGCCAGGTTCGCAGCCAGGTGGCAGGGCAGCCGGCGCCGATCGACACCAGCATCGCGCTGATCAACGAACTTTACATGCTGTTGACTGCCACCGATGCGGCACTGAAAAGCGCCAATACGCCTCCTCCCAGCGATGTGCCGAACAAGGTCAAGGCCGAAGGCAGCCGCCAGCCGGAGCCCTTGCGCTCGATCATGCTGACCTTGTCGGCGGGCGGCGCGAGCCAGGCATTGGGCGTTGCGCGCAACAACCTTAGCCAGGCGATGCAGGCTTCAATCGGGGATTTCTGCAATAAAGCCATTGCGGGGCGATATCCGTTCTCCAAAGGCAGCGGGCGCGACGTCACACCGGACGATTTCAGCCGGCTGTTCGCGCCCGGCGGTCTGATGGACGACTTTTTCCAGAAAAACCTGGCCCAATATGTGAATACGGCAACGCGGCCATGGAGTTTCCGCCCGGTGGGCGATGCGTCGATGGGCGCCAGTTCCGCCGCACTGGTGCAGTTCCAGCGCGCCCAGGTCATTCGCGATGTCTTTTTCCGCAGCGGCCCGGCAGTCAGCATGCGCCTGGATCTCAAGCCGATGATGATGGATGCCTCGATTACCCAGTTCATCCTCGATGTGGACGGCCAGCTGGTGAAGTACAGCCACGGGCCGCAAGTGCCGGCGCAGATCCAATGGCCAGGCCCGCGCGGCAGCACCCAGGTGCGGCTGCAGCTGAGCCCCGTCAGCGGTGCCGGCGCTTCGGGCCGGACCTTTGAAGGCGCTTGGGCCCTGTTCCGCCTTTTTGACCAGGTTCAAGTCGACAGTACCGGCCAGCCCGAGAAGTTCCTCGCCACCTTCAACGTGGAAGGGCGTAAAGCGCAGTTTGAGGTCTTGACCAACAGTGTGCGCAATCCCTTCCGGCTGGCGGAACTGGAGCAGTTCCAATGTCCGGGAGCGTTCTGATGCACGCAGCGTCTCCCCCGCTGCCAGGATGGTATGGCAAGATTCCGGCATTGGGAGATTTCGCATCAAGGCGCCTGCCGCCCGGTTTCATCGCCGCATGGGATGCGTGGCTGCAGGAGGGGATGGCGGCCAGCCGCAGCAGCCTTAAGGAGCGCTGGCTGGAAACCTATTTGAACGGCCCGCTCTGGAACTTTGCCCTATTGCCTGGCGTATGCGGGGAATCCGCATGGGCTGGAGTGATGATGCCCAGCGTCGATAAGGTGGGCCGGCACTTCCCCTTGACCTTGGCCGTGGAACTTGCGCCAGTTCCCGAAGTATTGGCATCACTATTGTCAGCGCAACACTGGTTCTGCGGCATGGAACAGCTAGCGCTGGAATGCCTTGATGTGGGGTTCGATCCCGCCGTGCTCGAGGAGCGATTGGCCGGAAGCGCTTTTCCAGTCATTGCGGATGGCTGGGATCGCGATGGCGCACAGCGCATCGACCGCTGGTGGAGCGCTTCAGCAGGCACCGTGTTGAGTCTGGACATTCCATCCAGGGCGGGGCTCTGCGAACTTTTCTGGGAGGCGGGATCGCACCACTATGGACGCACGGGTCGCGGCAAAAGCCTGTGGTGGAGCGAACCTGCTTCAGGTGGCGCAATACAGCTGCTGGCCTTCTCCGGGCTGCCAGCGAAAAACGATTTCGAGGCGTTGTTGGGGGACGCTGGCTGACCGTCAAGCCCCGGCCATGCTGAAGTCCTGGCAAGCCACCAGTACCGCCGAATAGTTGTCCTGCTGCCGGCTTTCCTGCGCCCTCACCGCCACTTCCATCCGGTCCAGCCAGGCATGCGGCGACTCCGCCTCATGCAGCGACCGCTCCATTCCCGGCTCGTCCAGGTGTTCCCAGAAGCCGTCGGTGCAAAGCAGGAAAACATCGCCATCCTTGAGGGGGAACGACGACGGCCCGATGCACGGCCCGAATGCCTTTGCATCGCCCAGCGCCGCCTGCAAGACGCTACGCTGCGGGGAATGACGCAAATCTTCAAGCTGCATGTAGCCGGCATCAACCATGCCTTGCAGGACGCTGTGGTCGCGCGTCTGGAAAGTGATGCGCTGGCCGCGGAAACAATAGAGGCGCGAGTCGCCAACGTGGCCCCACACCGCAGTCCCACGCTCGGAATCGAGCGCCAGTACGACGATAGTCGCGCGCATATCGCCGTATTCGGGCATCTCACGCTGCGCGTCGACGACTGCTGCGTTGGCTGCCTGGATGGCTTGTGCCACACATTCGGCGCTGCACTCAGGACGAAGGCGAAACCATGTCAGTGCGTGTTCGACCGCCAGCCTGGACGCGACGGCGCCCCCCTTATGTCCGCCGGCACCATCGGACAGCACGCAAAAACAGGCGCTCCGGTTCGACCAGCATCCATAAGCGTCTTCGTTGACGGCGCGCCCGCCGGGTTTTGACAGCACCGATATCTTGATGTCCATGCTTATCCCTGCTGTCCGTCCTGCTTCAATTTGGCCATTTGGGCTTCATAAGCGCTCAGGAACTCCCTTCCGAACCAGATCTGGAAGTCGTCTTCCGCCTCCTTCGTGATATCAGCGTACAGATCCAGGTATTGCGTCCACAACTTGGCCTTGCGATTGGCAGGAAGCAGCGAATCGACCAGGGTGTTGTCGGTCAGGCGCTCTTCCAGGTGCACTGGATCGAATCGTTGCAGTACACGGGACAAGGCCGCACGCATGCCGGCCATGACACCGAATTGATGGGCCCGCAAGTCATCGTAGGCGTCCTTCATTGCCGGCACGGGGGGCATGAATCCCTTGCCGCGCGGTGCCAACACGCTATGCAGCGCTACTTCAACATTGGGCGAAAACTTGAGAGGATTGTTTTCGTGCATGCTGATCACGGTCATTTGCGCGTGCATTTCACGTTTGGTCATCGCTCTTGCCATTAGCAGGTCCAAGGTACCCTTCATGGATTCGCGCAGGAGCTGTCCGAACATCGCCATCATTTCAGGCGTGAGCGGAGCGCCCATTTCCAAATCCGGCACTCCGGCTCCTTCCAGGAAGGCCTTAAGCAGTTCGGCCTCCTCGACTCGGGCCGAAGGCGCGGCGGGAGTTTCCACGACAGCAGGATCCGGTAGTGCTAGTGTTGGCTGGGCCGTGTCGGGGGCGCTGGCCACCGCCTTCGCGGCCGTCCTCCCTGGCGAACCCATGACCAAGGTCTTGATGCTACCTGGAGCCTGCTCATTTTCCGTATTCCAGGATACGACCATATTTGTTGGCCCGGCCGGCACAAATGCCGCGCCCTGCCGCTGCGAACCCAGGTCGCCCTGCACACTTTCCTGCGCCTTCTGCTGGTTCCCTGCATAGGACATAGGCGGCACAAACGACGCATAGATCTCTGGCGCATCGTCGCGCTGGCTGTTCGCGCCCCATTGCGGCTGCTGCATTGCACCCAACGCCACCAGCGGGTCGACGGGTCCGTGCGTATGTGCATTTTCGGCCAAGGGATGGCCGTCTGGAAATAAACCGCCACTGGCACCGGCTCCTAGGCCAAAAAGACGGTTGATGTCCGAGCCACCGGACGGCTCAAGGCCCAGATGGAAGTCGTCCGGCTGGCTTGGGGCTTGCGGCTCCGCGTGCGAAGGCGACAGGTCGGCAAAAGGATCGAAATCGTCGGGAATACTGCCCCTGCCGGAAGCCGGGGCCTTCGAACCCTGCCAAGGCGCGCAAGCCATGCTTGTCCCACCAAATAAACCCAAAGGATCGTCAATCGGTGACGATTCGATGCTGGCCGTGTGCTGGTTCGCGGGCGGTGGCGCTTCCACCAGCAATGCGTAAGCTCCGATGCGCAATTCGTCGCCGCATGTCAGTTTGGCCTCCCGCCCGTTTCCCAGGGGGATGCCATTGACATAGACCGGTGACGCGCTGCTCAAGTCACGGATCACATAGGTTCCGGCACGGAACGCAATGGCGGCATGTGTCCTCGACACGAAGCGCTCGGGGTCCGGCAAGACCAGCGCGTTACCCGTCCCGCGTCCGATGATGCCGCCTTCTTCGCCAAACTCCGCGCCAAGCGCTGTCGGCATCGCCTGGCCGTTGAATGAAACTGCTTTGATCAAAATCATTAGGGGCCTCCGCAATGTAATCACTGTAGCCACAGCCAGCCGCTCACCAGCGCGAAAATAGAGGCGACCAGATACCATGCCTTGCTCGCCGGGACAATGTGGCCTCCGTCGCGGTAATAGCGCAAAGTCGCCGCCGTTAAGAACACCAGCGATAGAACGCTGAGAATAGTCCTGGCATCCATATCTAGTTCATCTTCTTCAGCCAGCGCTCCTGGCGCCACGCCGGCGCACTGGCAGGAAATAATTGAGACCCCGGCTGCAGCAGGCAGAGATGCTCGGCTGCAGCGATACGCTGCCGCTGGTAGCCATCCCGCAGCACATTCATGCAATGCGATACAGTGGGAGGTTCGCCCATGAAATAGCGTTCACCGGGTTTGAAGCGGTTCAGGTTTTCCTGCCACCACGCTTGCAGCTTCTGTGGATCCGGCCATGGCAGGCTGTCGTCATCGTCGATTCCCAGCTCGTCGTCTGGTTCGAAGTCCTTCGGCGGCTTTCGGTCAAGATCCAATAAGGAAAGATCCAGGCCGGTGATCATTGAAAATGCCTCCCCGGCAAGGCGCGTCGACTTCGGATCGTCCATCTGCTTGATCAGCCATGGTATGTAACTGACATCGCCCGTTGTGCCGCTGGCGGATATCAACAGCCGGAGTTCCAATGATTCCTTCGCCAACTGCTTCAGGATGGTATTCGCCTGCGCCGCATCGACTAGCTTGAGCAGC
The DNA here is from genome assembly GCF_000425385.1 of Pseudoduganella violaceinigra DSM 15887. Classification (GTDB taxonomy): domain Bacteria; phylum Pseudomonadota; class Gammaproteobacteria; order Burkholderiales; family Burkholderiaceae_D; genus Rugamonas; species Rugamonas violaceinigra. The sequence goes on from NZ_KE384361.1 coordinate 167,185, forward strand.
ATCGGCAGAACATATCGGCGCACCTTCGCATCGTTCACCGCCAGCTCGGTTAAGAACGCGGCAGCCCGTTCCCGCTCACCCAGCAAGGCTGCCGAGCGGGCCGCCCATAGTCGGCATGCCAGGTCTTCATGTTCAATCGCCTGCAGGCAGGACGCCAAGAGGTCGCGGCGGCCGGACTCGCCAATGCAGCGCAGCGCCCTCGCCCGCAAGCGGCTGTCCGGATCGCCCAGGGACTTTTGCAGTGCGTCGCCGGGATCGACCTGGTGCATGGCGCAAGCACTGATCCCGACCTGCCGCCGAAAGGCGCTTGTGGATTGAAGAAGTTCCCGCACCGTCCCTTGCAGGAACCTGGCCGAAACCCATCCCGCTGCCGACAAAAGACCGGGCTGTATTTCAGGCATCGCTTCCGCCAACGCGAGCAGCCGATTGAGTTCAACCACGGCGCCATCTTCGATCGCGCGCGCTGCCGCCGTGAAAACTTGCCCTTTTTGCGGATTTTCCAGCGTGGCAGTGCAAGCATTGCGGCCGAAGTCGCCGGCAATGGAAATCCCATCGAGATGCGCGGCAAGGCGTTCATCCAGTCGCCGCAAATGATGCAGCTTGACATGCGGCCCCCGCACCAGGGCCGAGCGAACCCCGCGCAGAATCGCCGATTCTTCGACATGCTGCTGAATCACATTGGGCACGATATGCTGCGGACTGGTGGACATGATCAAATCCACTCAGTTAAGCTGCACGGCGCCGCCTTTAATCCGGTTCACCCCGGACGAACGGCTCAGCAAATACGTTCCCTGGATGAGCACTTTCCCGTTTTTCGAAAGTGTGACGCTCGCCTTGCCACAGCGCAGGACGAGCTGCTCCTTTGCGCTGACAATCAGGCGCTCGCCGTCCACATCCGCTTCCACCTGGCCGGGACGCTCCTCCAATGGCAATCCTTCGCCCGTGCGCAGCACGCCCATGACAATCGGCCTGTCGATATCACCGCCTTCGAACATCAGCACGACCTTGCCGCCAATGTGCGGGGCATGCAGGTCGACGACGCTGCGCGCAGCAACACCTGCGGTTCCATGCTGTCCGGAATACAGGACCAGCGGCACGCGTCCCTCTTCCTTCATCCCGATCAACTCGCCGATCACCACGCCTGCCGCCGGAAGCGCCGCTGCGGCGGCTTCCTCCGCTATCAGATCCCTGCCACTCATATCCACCTCCAGCCAGTGCTTTGCAATCAGTTTTGGAGTATCTTCGATCCCTTCATCACGATATCGCCGGTTGCCTTCGCATTGATCTTGCCCGAGCCCTTGATCGTGATGTCCTTGCCTTCGATGACGATGGTTCCGTCTTTCTTCATTGTTATACTGGCACTACCCGTCTTGATGGTCACAGAGTCGCCCGCATCGATCACCAGGTGCTTGCCAACCTTGAGTGAATCGTCGTCGCCAACCGAGGTGGTTCTGCCTTTCGAAACTTTGCTGGACTGTGAACCGCCAACGCTTTCGGACATGTTGGCGCCCACATCAGTCTTCTGGTTGGCCCCGACGTCGAGCGACTGGTTGACGCCAACGTTCACCACCTGGTTCGCGCCGACGGTGACCATCTGCATCGCACCAATGGTGACCTCCTGCGCCGCGCCCACCGTGATTGTCTCGTTGATGCCTACCGTGTGCGTGCGCTGCGCCACCACAGTCGCCGTTTCACAAGCCCCCACGGTAATGGTGCGGTTGGATGCGATGCTGATGGTTTCATTGGCGCCCACGTTTTCAGTACGGTTCGCGCCGATCGTGATCGTCTCGTTGGCCCCCACGTTTTCGGTCCGGTTGACGCCAATCGTGATGTTCTCATTGCTCCCGACCTTCTCCTTCCGGTCGACGCCGATCGTGATGGTTTCGTTGTTATCGACGGATTCCGTACGGTCATGCTTGACATGGGTAGTTTCGTCGTTGTCGATCGTCTTGGTCCGGTCATGTCCGACCCAATGCGTTTCATCGTTTTCGACTTCGATGTCCTGGTTCTTCTCGGCGTGCAGGAACACCTGCTCGGCGCCCTTCTTGTCCTCAAAACGCAATTCGTTCGCATTTGCCCCGCTGCCTGATTTGGATGAGCGGCTCAGGATGCCGGTCTGCGTCATATTGGCCGGCAGAGCATAAGGTGGCATCTGTTCAGCGTTGTACACGCGCCCGGTGATGATGGGCCGGTCCGGGTCGCCCTCCAGGAAATCGACGATCACTTCCTGTCCAATGCGCGGGATCGAGACCATGCCCCAGTTCTTGCCCGCCCAAGGATGCGAGGGACGGATCCAGCACGAGCTGTTCTCGTTCTGCTTGCCATAGCGGTCCCAGTGGAACTGGACTTTCACCCGGCCATATTTGTCGGTATAGATCTCGTCACCGGACGGGCCGACAACAATAGCCGTCTGGGGACCCTGGACGAAAGGTTTCTGCGTCACGCGCTGGGGACGGAATTGCTGGCGGCTGGCAAGCGCCGTGAAGCTGCAGTTGTAGCTGGCGCCTGCGCTCGCCGTCTCCTGCGTTTCATAAGCGTTGTATACAAGCGTATGGGTCGCCGCCATCACCAGATACTCGCGGTTCTGGTCGGCGCGTGGCTGTCCACTTAGTTTGAACAAATGCCCAACACTCAATCCGCGCGCATTGGTTGCGCCGCGCGCCAATTCAAAGCGCGTCTGCAATTCGTCCATCCTGGCTTGCACATAGCGGTTGCCGTCCGCCGCCTGCACATAGCTGCCGGGATAGTCGTAGATTTCGTAGTCCGCCAGTACATGCTCCCGTTTCACCTTGGTCTTCACCGCCAGGTCAACGGCCGGGCGCTCGAAGTCGAAATCCGTGATCTGGCAGTTACCGGGGTGGATCTCCCGCGCGTACTTCCATTGTTTTACATATTCCTGTTCGGGACGCACAACCCGTTCGGAATCGATATATGGCAGGCTGTCGCAGCCCGCGGCAGCTTGATGAGCGCTATAGGCATCGACCAGCACCATGGTATGGCGTCCCTCAGCATGCGTGAAGTAGTAGTAAATCCCCTCCTGCTCCATCAGCCGGCTGACGAAGTTGAAATCAGTCTCCCGGTACTGAACGCAGTAATTCCACTTGTGGTAACTGTCGCTCAGGTTGCTCTTCACGTCGGCCACCGCATGATCATTGAACACCTGCTTGATGATTTCCGGAACCGTCATCTCCTGGAAAATGCGGCAATCGGCCGTCCGCGTCAGGAACCACAGCCAAGGGCGCACCATGGCGCGGTAGAAATGGTAGCGGCCGGACATCCCGGATTGCGCAAAGCGCGTCACATAGCCATTAAAGTGGCGCACACCCTCGCCTTGCATTTCCAGCTTCACCGTTACATTCTTGCCCAGTATCTGGTCAAGATTGATGTCGCCGTGCTCGCTCAGGAGATCCAGTTCAAACTCGCTCAGGCGCGACAGCTCCTCACTCGCATGCATGCGGTGAAAGAGCAATACGTCTTGCCCCAACGGCGTTACGATCTCGATCGCCCTGCGCATTCCGCCCTCCCGGCCTATTCGAATCGGTAGTCGAAGTCCCCATCGCGCACGCCAACCGCAATGCTTGCGAGCGGAGTGCTTCCCAAGCTACGCGTCAGCAGCTCCACGCTGATCCTGGGTAGCATGGTGTTGGTCAAGATCGCATCGACCGCGCGCGCTCCGCTTTCCAGCTCATTGCAGCGGGCCGCAATGAGCCGGGGAACCGCCGCGTCATAGCGGAATCCGATCTTGTGCTGCTCCGCAATGCGATGACCGATGCGATCCAATTGCAGGCCAATGATGCTGCCCAGCATTCCCTCCGAGATAGGCGCGTACGGCACGACCACCAGCCGGCCCAGCAATGCTGCCGGAAACACCTTCAACAGCGGATCGCGCAGCGCCTTGACGATACCCGCCGGCTCGGGCGTCAATTCCGGATCTTTGTAAAGCTTCATCAACAGTTCCGAGCCCACATTGGATGTCAGCAGGATCAGGGTGTTCTTGAAATCGATATGCCGCCCTTCCGCGTCTTCCATCCAGCCCTTGTCGAACACCTGGAAGAAAATTTCGTGCACGTCGGGATGGGCCTTCTCGACCTCGTCCAGCAGGACCACGCTGTAGGGCTTGCGGCGCACTGCTTCGGTCAGGATGCCGCCTTCGCCATACCCGACATACCCGGGCGGCGATCCTTTCAGGGTCGACACCGAATGCGCTTCCTGGAACTCGCTCATATTGATGGTGATGATGTTCTGCTCGCCGCCGTACAGCGCCTCGGCCAGCGCCAGTCCAGTTTCCGTCTTGCCTACACCGGAAGGACCGCACAGCAGGAACACGCCGATCGGCCTGTTGGGATTATCCAGCTTGGCGCGCGAAGTCTGGATCCTGCGCGCAATCGCTTCCAGCCCCTCGCGTTGCCCGACCACCCGCTGATTCAGCGTTTGCGCCAGCGCGAGCACAGCTTCGACTTCGTCTTTCACCATCCGGCCAAGCGGAATACCGGTCCAATCGGCCACCACCGACGCTACGGCCTGGGCATCGACTGCCGGCATGATCAGCGGGCTTTCGCCCTGCATGTCGGCCAGCCGCTGTTGCAGTACTTGCAGCTTGTCCAGCGCGGCGCCGCGTCCGGCGCGCTCCGCCTGGCCGTCGACGGCAACGCCCTCCGTGCGCAACTGGCCCCGCAATGCAAGGATTTCATCCACCAGGTCTTTCTCATTGATCCAGCGCGTCTCCAGGCCATCCAGGCGGCTGCGTTCCGCCTGCAGATTGCGCTCCGCCGCGCTGCGCCGTTCAGCCGTATCGAGGCCAATCGCTTCCTCGCGGCCAATAATGGCCAATTCCGTTTCAAGCGCCTCGATGCGCCGCTTGCTGTCTTCCACCCCAGCGGGCGTCCCATGCTGGCTGATGGCGACGCGTGCGCAACTGGTGTCAAGCAGGCTGATGGCCTTGTCCGGCAATTGCCGCGCCGGGATATAGCGGCGGGACAGCCTGACAGCGGCATCGATCGCCTCGTCCAAAACCTGGATGCGATGATGCTTTTCCAATGCCCCCGCCAGGCCGCGCACCATCAGGATGGCCTTTTCCTCATCCGGTTCGTCGACCTGGACCACCTGGAAGCGCCGGGTCAGCGCCGGATCCTTCTCGATGTACTTCTTATACTCGGCCCATGTCGTCGCACCGATAGTGCGCAATGTACCGCGTGCCAGCGCTGGCTTCAGCAGGTTTGCCGCGTCCCCGGTGCCGGCCGCACCGCCTGCGCCAATCAGGGTATGGGCCTCATCGATGAACAGGATGACAGGCTTCGGCGAAGCCTGCACCTCGTCGATCACCTGTCGCAAGCGGTTCTCGAATTCCCCTTTCATACTGGCGCCGGCCTGCAACAACCCGACGTCCAGCATGAGCAGGGACATATCGCGCAATGGCGGCGGAACATCGCCGCTGGCGATACGCGCGGCAAAGCCCTCCACCACCGCCGTCTTGCCGACACCAGCCTCGCCGGTCAGGATGGGATTGTTCTGGCGCCGCCGCATCAGGATATCGACGATCTGGCGTACTTCCTCGTCGCGGCCGGTGACTGGATCAATCTCGCCTTTGCGCGCCCGTTCGGTCAAGTCCACCGCAAATCGCTTGAGCGCCTCCTGCTTGCCAAGTTGCGCCGGCGGCATTGCCCCGCTGGCCTCGCCCGGTACAGCCGACAGGCCGCTGCCGTCGCCGGAATGCAAGCTTTGTTCCGGCGATCCGTTGACGATATCGACGAAATTCTCGGTCAGGACATCAAGCTTGATCCGATCGAACTCCGGCGAAATGCGCAGGAAGACATTGCGCAGCGAGGGCGTCTTCAGGATTCCCACCGCCAGATGCCCGCTGCGCACCTGCGACGCGCCGAACATCAGCGTTGCATAGACCCAGGCCCGCTCCACCGCATTTTCGATATGCATGGACAGGTCAGAAATCGAGGTCGAGCCACGCGGCAGCCGGTCCAGCGCCGACGTCAGATCGGCAGCCAGGCGCGAAGCGTCCAGTTCGAAATAGCGTGCAATGCTGTGCAGGTCGGAGTCCTGCGCCTGCAAGATCTGCTGCACCCAATGTTCCAGTTCCACGTAGGGATTCCCACGCAGCTTGCACAGTACCGTGGCGCCCTCGATCGACTTGTAAGCCAGGCTGTTCAATTTCCCAAACAGCGCAATCCGGCTGATCTCACCCATGATGTTTTCCTTTTGACGATAAAGCGGCGGTCAAGCGTTCCGGCTCCAGCACCAGGTCGCGCGCATCCTGCGCGCGCGCTTGCGTGCCCAGCCAGGTGCTCCATCCCAGTCGCTGATACCTGCCGAGACGCGCCGCGGGAACTTGTTCGCGTTTGAGGATCAGACGCACATCCCACTCCAGTTCGAAGCAGAGATATTGGCGCACCCAGTCGACCAGTTTCGGGAGCGCCGGGCCGCCCGGGAGAAATTCTTCCAGCTGGCCCAGCGCCAAAGGGCCAAGGCAAAGGCGGAACTTGTGCTGCCGGTCCCATACCCGCCGCCCAAGCACGGCGCCAAGTCCCACGCCCGCTTGCGGACTTACGCTGGAACCGGCGAGCCGCGTGCGATCAACCTCCGCCAGCGTAAGCCAGTGCCCGACATATGGCTCCAGCGTCACCGGGAGGCGGAAATAACCGGCCAGTAGAGCCACCAGGCCGTCGGTGTTGCGTACTTGGCGCGCCAGGAGGCCGGCATAAAACAGTTTGGCGTTATCCTGGACCGCATCGCGCTCGCGTAAGCTGGCATCACCAAGACCGCACAGTGCGCCGACGTAGATCGAAAAACGGTCGTCGCGCGGCCGGTCCAGACTGACGGTTGGCTGGGCCTGGGCCCACGCCCGGTAGAACAGGGCCAGGAAACGGTGGTGGAACAGGTCCAGGAAGCGCGTCAACGCAAGGTCGCCGGAGTGCTGGCTGCGGCTGCGGGCGAATTCCGTCAGATGCAGGGGCAATGGTCCGTTTGGGCCCAGCAGGCCAAAAAAGCGGACCTCCAGCCGAGGCACCGCCGAGCCTTGCGGCTGATGGAAGGACGACAGGGTGGCTGGCGCAAAATCCAGCGCGGCCTCCTGGGCCAGGCGCAGCGCCTCGTCGGCGGGCCGCAGCGCCTGCCCAATGCGCGGCAGATGCGGGAACAGGCAATCGATACGGCGCAGCGCCTGGAAGAAATCGTGCCGGTACGGCGCCATCTCCAGTGCCTGGAAATACGTCAGATGATCAAGCCGGTCCCGCATCTGGGCTCCCAACGCATGATTTCGCCGCGCCCGGTCGAACGCAGAACGGTTTCGGTGAAGGAATTGATCGACACGTAACGGGCGAAGAACTCCTCCATGACGCTGCCGAACAGGAAAGCACTCCCGCCCTGGAACCCCATTTCGTCGACTTCCAGCTCGATTCGCAAGCCGCGCCCGAAGGAAATGGGCCCGCAGCCGCGCAACCGGCGCACGATAGGCGCGGCCCGCACGGCCTGCAGCGCGTCGATTTGCCGCTGCAGGCTGCCTCCTGTGCTGTTCGCGTACAAAGCGAGCATCTGGCGCAGGGCTTGCGCTCCCTCCCCTTCGTCCGTGTTCAGCAAGGACAGATAATTGAGCGACAAATGACTGATGAAGCGCCAGGCGGCAGCGCCTTCCCACAGGGGAGAGTGCGGCTTCGAGGGCCCCTTGACGCAGCGTATCCCCGCCACCGGGGCAGCGTGGTCCAGCACAAAATCCGACACCCCACTTCCCAGCGGCAGGTGCAAAGGGAGATCGCGGTTGGTGCACAGCGTCGTAATGGCGAGCTGGCGCAGATCGTGGCGGTACGGCGCTTCGTCAGGGTCCACCAGCGAAATGAATACCTCGCTGCCCACGTAGCTGGACCGGAAGCCGTTCCGCCTCTGCGCTTCAGACAGCACCCGAGGCTCACGCTGCGTGGTGAAGTAGGCCGCGTGCTGCCGCCCTTCGGTATGATAGGCCGCGTAAAACGGCGCGAAATGCCGTTCGCTGTCGCTGCCGACGCCGTGGCCGGTCACCCCGGTCACCTCGTAGACCTCATAATCCATCGGACGGGTGCGATCCGCCACCACATGGTAATCGTGGGAGCCATCGTTCAGATGCACCCGGTCGGCGCGTTTGGGAAACAGGTTGACCGCGGGCGCGCAGAACAGGGAAAAATTGGAGGCGTCGACCACGCTCTCCAGCGAAGCGTCGCCGCGCTCGAACAGCAGGACCACCTCCAGCTCATTACCGGCATGCCGCCGCACGCCCGGTCCAAGCCCTTGCAGGTCGATGAAGAGGAAGCGCTGCGGGAAGGAAAAATACTCCTGTAGCAGACGGTAGCCCTGGAAAGAGCGCAAGGCCGGCGGCAACAAAGCCTGCTCATCCTGGTATCCTGATTTACCGACCCTATCCGCAGGGAGGAACTGATGCCATGGCCAGGGACGGGTGGCAGGCGCCACCAGCATGCCGACACAGGCGCCAAGGCAAAGCTCGTGCAATTTGTAGGCGATTTCGTCGCTGCCGGACAGGAAGACCTGCAAGCGATCAAGCCCCAGCTGCTGGAATTGCAGGCCGGCCGTTGTTTTCAGCCGCAAGCGCACGCCGCCCTTGATCCGCTGCGCAACAGGCAGCGACGTCAACGGCAGGTCCGGCGCAAAGGAAAAGTATTCCGCCGACGCTACTTCAATCGGCCACAAGGAAAGATCCTGCGCGGTCCTGAATTCGCAGGCGACACTGTCGCCCTTGCCGGGGGCACTGCGCAGGATGCTGCCGCGGGCAATCTTCAACCCTTGCGCCAGGTTGGTATCGTCCGCCTGGGGACGAAATTGGGCGATGAGCATCGCCGGCGTCGGCGCCAGGAAATTCGGATAGACGATTTCCTGCAAACGCCGGGTAAAACGCGGAAATTCGGCATCCAGCTTGAGTTGCACGCGGGCCGCCATAAAGCCGACGCCTTCGAGCAGGCGCTCCACGTATGGATCGCTCACTTCGATGCCATCCATGCCAAGCCTACCGGCGATCTTGGGAAACTGGCGCGAGAATTCTGCGCCCATTTCACGCAAGTGCTGCAATTCCTGGTTGTAGTAGCGTAAGAGGCGCGGATCCATCTCAGCCTCCTTTACCCAGGTCCTGCAATTCCACCACACCCGTTTCGAGATCGACATCGGTGCGCAGGCACAGTTCGAGCGGCGCGGGCTGCGCCCACAAATCGCCGTGGATCTCAATTCGCACGATATTATGCTGGTCCAGTATGGAATCGAGCGACAGCGCCCGCACTTCCAGCGAAGATGGGATGATGCGGGGCTCGAAATCGAGGATGGCCTGCAGGATATTGCGCTCCATGCCGACCAGGTCCAGGGTCGACACCGTTTCGCCGGACATCGCCGGCAGGCCGAAATTGATTACGGAACGCTGCACGTGCTCATAGCCCGCCAGCCCGGCGTCGCGGCCCGGGCGCACCGCATTGAACAGCCAGGCAAGATCACGCAGGACCGCCGCCCGCAAGCGCTCCTTGCCAAGCAGGCGGTCGCCATGCGCGTCCTGCTTGTTTTCCGGCGATTCGTCCACCAGGCGGTCCAGCAAGCCCGGTTGCAGCCGTACTTGCGGCGTAAGGTCGCCCATGTGCTATCCCATTCCTTGCGTGCCTGCGGAACTTGCCTGCGCATCGATCGCGATGCGGCGTATATCCATCAGCGGCAGCTCGCCCGTGTCCGTGGCAAGCATACGTTGGCCAAGGCCCTGGTACATGCCGGGTGCCACTTCATGCCAATCGGTCTTGCCGCTCAGCAGAAGCGCGCTGTCGGAGGACAGTTCGGATCCCGGGTAGCGGGTCGGCACCAGCCCGACTGCTTCCCCACCATTGGAAAATGCGAAATGTGCCGGCATCCAGACCACATCGCGCAAGTCTTGCGGCGCCTCGATCACCACTTCACTGAGATTGGAAAAGGGCAGCCAATAGTATTTTCCATTGATGATGGCCTCGAGTACCGGGCCCAGGCGTGGATCCGCATCGGCAATCCAGTTAAAAGGCTGGTCGTCGACCGTTCCGCTGGATGCGGGAGCCCGCTCAAATGCCATGTCACGCAGTTTTTCCGCCTGCTCCATTTCGCCGCGCCCGGCATGCAGCGAGGACTCGATCAGCAGTGCCAGCCAGGCATCCGGCTGGCCGAAGACCAACGGCGCGGCGCTGCCGGCGAATACGCGCGCACGCTGGGCTTCACAGCGGATGGCAGCGCCATACATCTGCGCCATCGGCAGTGCCGCGGCATCCAGTTCCGCCGCGACGCCAAGCTGCGTCAGCGCCCGCTCCCACTGGCCAAGCACAAGCAGGAGCTGGGACAGAAAAATACGCATCTTGGCGTCGCCCGGGTTCCGTCGCACCGATTCCTGCAACAGTTGCAGGGCGACGGCCGGATCCCCGTCGCGCATGCTTTGTTCGGCATCCAGGCTATCGCTCATGAGGCTAAGCTCCAAATCATTACTGGCCCTCGTAAATATCCATCTCGAACGATGTGCTGCCGCGCCCCGCGCCGTCGGCGCCTTGCGGCTTGTACTCCACCACCAGCTTGCTGAAGGCAATGCTCAGTTCCTCGGTCAGTTCGGCGAACTCGCCCGGCGGACTTGACTGCACATTGATGGCGGAAATACGCGCCTTTGCCATGGAGATCTTGAAGTACTCGACCGGATTGGCGCCCCCGGCCTTGCGCACCGTGAGCACCGCCTCCTTCAGTACCTCATTGCTGCGCAGCGCCGCCATCAAGGCGGTGCTGGCCCGGTCCACGCGCTTCGACACCTTCAGGTCCCGCACCGCCGTTTTCCCGGTTGCCTGCCCGTGCATGTAATTGCCCTCCATGCCCCAGGACCACGCCAGCACATCGATCTCGTCCTTGTGCGAGCAATCCTGCGCCTCGCCCTTGATGGCCCCCTGCCGGGCGCCATCAATTTTCAGGAACATATCGCCTTGCGCCATCTGCCCTCCCGTCCGGCCGCTAGGCCTTCACGTTCTTCGCGATATGCCAGGCGGCTTCCACCGCCGCTTCGCCCGCACCGTCGGACTTCTGCGGCGTATATTCCATCTTGAATTCGGCAAAATTCAGCCGGATGTTCTCCGTCAGCCTGTCTTCGCCGCCGCTGCCGCCCGTCTCGATGGAAGAGACCAGGACCTCTTTCATCGTGATCTTGATGTATTCCAGCGGCTTTTCACCGGCTTTGCGGATGGTCAGCTGGGCTTCCTTGTGGTGCTTGCCATTGCATGCGGCCATGATCAGGTTGGGCGAGGATTTGTCGACGAACTTGGTCAGGTTCAGGTCATGCACGGCGACTTTTCCCGCACCGCCGCCGCCGCCCGAATGCATGGTGCCCGACTGGCTCAGGCCCCAGGTCCAGGCCAGCACGTCGATTTCGTCCTTATGCTTGTCGTCGCGCGACTCGCCCTTGATATCGTCCAGCTTTAAAAACATATCGACAGCCATGGCCTTTCTCCTTGAGTAAGTGAGTTTGCGTTCCAGTTCAGTACTTGCTTTACGCCGCCTTCGCCGATGGCAGTTTGGAAACCAGGCTAAGCGAAACGGTCAATCCCTCCAGCTGGAAATGCGGACGCAGCGAAAACTTCGAGGTGTAATAGCCTGGATTGCCCTCCACCTCTTCAACCACCACTTCGGCTGCCGCCAAAGGTTTTCGCGCCTTGGTGCTTTCCGAAGAATGCGCCGGGTCGCCGTCGACATAATTCATGATCCAGTCCTGCAGCCAGCGCTGCATATCTTCGCGCTCCTTGAAGGTGCCGATCTTGTCGCGCACGATGCACTTCAGGTAATGCGCGAAGCGGCAGCAGGCAAAGAGGTAAGGCAGACGTGCGGCCAGGTTGGCATTGGCGGTCGCATCCGGATCGTCATACTCGAATGGCTTTTGCAGCGACTGTGCGCCGATGAAGGCGGCAAAATCCGAATTCTTGCGGTGGACCAGGGGCATGAAGCCATTCTTCGCCAGTTCGGCCTCGCGCCGGTCGCTGATGGCAATTTCGGTCGGGCATTTCATATCGACGCCGCCATCGTCGGTCGGGAACGTGTGGGCAGGCAAGCCTTCGACCGAGCCGCCCGCTTCAATGCCGCGAATCCGGGAGCACCAGCCATACAGCTTGAACGAGCGGTTGATATTCACCGCCATCGCGTAGGCGGCATTGGTCCAGGTATATTTGCTATGGTCAGCTGCGCCCGTGTCCTCTTCGAAGTCGAATTCCTCGACCGGAGAGGTCTTGGCGCCATAGGGCAAACGGGCCAGGAAGCGCGGCATGGCCAGGCCGATATATCGGGCATCCTCCGATTCGCGAAGGGAGCGCCAAGCCGCGTACTCCGGCGTCGTGAAGATCTTGGTCAAGTCGCGCGGATTGGCAAGCTCCTGCCAGGAGTCCATTTGCATCACGGTCGGCGAGGCCCCGGCGATGAAGGGAGCATGCGCGGCGGCGGACACCTTGGCCATCTCGCCAAGCAGTTCAACGTCGGGCGGGCTGTGGTCGAAGGCAAAGTCCCCCACCAGGCAGCCGAACGGCTCACCGCCGAATACGCCATATTCCTCTTCATAAATCTTCTTGAACAGCGGGCTCTGGTCCCACTTCGTGCCTTTGTAGCGCTTCAGCGTTTTCCCAAATTCCGACTTCGTGATGTTCATCACGCGGATCTTCAACATCTCGTCGGTCTCGGTGTTGTTGATCAGGTAATGCAGGCCACGCCAGGTGCCCTCCAGCTTCTGGAAGTCCGGGTGGTGCATGACCAGGTTGATCTGCTCGGTCAGCTTTTCGTCGAGTGCTGCGATGATCGCCTCGATCGATTTCAGGACGTCAGTGCCGACAAGCCTGGTTTGGGCGAGCGCCTGCTCCGCCAGCGTGCGGACGGCCTCTTCGACGGCGGATTTTGCCTCGTCGCTCTTCGGCTTGAATTCCCTTTGCAGCAGGGAGGCAAACTCACTTTCCGCAAGGGCGACGCTATCCGTTTTTTCGGCTATCAGTTCGGTATCTGGCATTTCCGTAGCTCCGGTAAAAGACCGCATGAATTGGGGGAATCTCAGCTTGCGACGCCATCAGCCGGCTTCGCGCTCGACGCCAGGGATTTGAGCAAGGCAGGATCGCTCAGCACCTTCGAGATCAACTCCTCAGCGCCGGATTTGCCATCCATATAGGTCATCAGGTTTGAAAGCTGCTGGCGCGCCTCCAGCAATTTGTTCAATGCATCGGTCTTGCGGGCGACGGCGCCCGGCGAAAAGTCGTCCATATTTTCAAAGCTGATATCGACGCTGATATTGCCTTCGCCGGTCAGCGTATTCGGTACCTGAAAAGCCACACGCGGCTTGAGCGACTTCATGCGGCTATTGAAATTATCGACATCAATTTCCAGAAACTTGCGGTCGTCCACCTGCGCCAATGGTTCGACCGGCTTGCCGGACAGGTCCGCCAGCACCCCCATCACGAACGGCAACTGGATCTTCTTCTCAGCCCCATATAATTCCACGTCGTATTCGATCTGTACGCGCGGCGCACGATTGCGGGCGATGAACTTCTGACTGCTGTCTTTTGCCATGACTGCTCCTACATGGAAAGCCAAAACATTGAGCGTCCGCAAGCTGGAACCGCTCTCCCGGTACACAAAAAGACGCAACTAGCCCTTCTTCACTCCTGCGATGTCCTGGATACGGCCCAAGCTGTCGGGTGCCAGGTCCTGGATGATTTCCACAAAGCTTTTGTTCATCAGCCTCTGTGCACGGCGAATCAGCAAAGGCGCAGGATTTCCAGGTTCAGTCCTTTCAAAGAAAAGGCAGATCTTTTCCAGCTGCCGAATGGCATCTTCGCGATCGCGGATTTCGCCCGGCACAACGACTGCGCCCTGCTCTGTTTCGCCTTGGCCTTCCGCCGGCGCGGCACCGCCCATCGCCTCGTCGTAGGCCAATACGACGTACTTCAGCATCTCACGCAAGGCGGCGAGGTCGATCGCTAACCCCTGCCCGACCTTGTCCAGCAGCAGCGAGCGGATTGCATCAGTGGATTCGATGGCGCGGCGCGCATCCTCAAAGACGCTGCGGTCTTTCGAAGCGGCGACGGCGATAGCTGCCGATATCTGTCCCATCGCCGGCGTGACCTCCCCGGATACCGCCTTATACTTACCCATCGCGATCAGCAAGTCCCGCACGCTGACGCGCCCCATTGGGCCGGGAGGAACGATCAAGGCGTTGCGCACGTCGGCCAACAGGGCACTGCCGTCAGCCAGCGAAGCGAGCGTGTTCATGCGCACCGCTGGATCATGCTCGCCTTCAATTTCAAGCCGTGGATGGACTTGATCCCAGTAGCGTTCCAGCATTGCGCGAACGAGGCAGAGCCCCTCGTCCAGCCCAGCGATGCCTTCGGTGCGCACCAGAGCGCGCGTCAATAGCGCTGCAACACGCAAATCCTTCGTACGCGAGAAGAGATTCAGTGACTTGCTTATCAGCTCCGACCAGTCGGGAGGTTCGGCAGGTACCACCTTGTCCCCAAGCCTTTGTTCCGCCTTGCCACCTGCAATGCGCTCAAGTTCCTGGTACAGGGGATCGTATTCAAGGTATGGTCCGCATGGCGGATCTTCACTTACCTCCGCCAGCAACTCATTCATATCAAGCACGCAGTAACCTCCACGTTCAACTGATACGTCCCCGGGTGGATCGGCACTGTCTTGACAGGCCGCAATGGCCGCGGTTCCTCGCGAAATCGATGCGCAAGAACTATGGCGTCTTCTACAATTTTATCTCCGAAATATCATTCAAATCTCTCGCTTTGTAACGTGCGCGCCAATGGAATTTCCGTTAAAAAACGAAAGACCGATTTCCCATACCGCCTTCCAGATAAGGCTCCCCGCCTTGCGCCTTGATTGAATTTTTCCTGCACCAGACCAGCGACTAATCGTTATACTTCGAAATAAGGAGCATGAGTAAATCGACAGCATTCGTTATCGGTAAGCGTTTCCTTCAAAACCAGGAGCGACATGAACGACCCGTCTTTCAGCGCCAATGAACAGACCTTGCTTCGCCCAGGCCGCGTGTCGCCGCATGCGCTCACGCCCGGCACGATGCTGGCGGAGTTCGAGATCAAAAGCGTCGTTGGCCAGGGCGGGTTCGGTATCGTCTACCGCGCTTACGACCATTCACTCGGGCGCGACGTGGCGGTGAAGGAATATATGCCGGTCTCTTTCGCGGGTCGCCAGGACAACACCCATGTCACCATACTGTCCGAGCACTACGCCGAAGCTTTCAGGATTGGATTGCAAAGTTTCGTCAAGGAAGCGCAGCTGCTGGCCAAGTTCGACCACCCGTCCCTGGTCAAGGTGTATCGCTTCTGGGAGGGTAACGGAACGGGCTATATGGCGATGCCGTTCTACGATGCGCCGACGCTCAAACAGATGCTGAAGCACGATCGGACGCCGTTCGCCGACGAGGCATGGCTGAAGAAGTTCCTCGGCCAGATCCTCGATGCATTGCAGGTGCTGCATGATAAACGTTGCTATCACAGGGATATCGCACCGGATAATATCCTGATGATTGATGGGCGTACGCCTCTCCTGCTGGACTTCGGCGCCGCGCGCCATGTCATCGGCGATGCGACACAAACCCTCACCGTCATCCTGAAGCCGGGCTATGCGCCCATCGAACAGTATGGCGACATGAACCACATCAGCCATGGGCCCTGGACCGACTTGTATGCGCTGGCATCGGTCGCGTATTACATCATCACCGAGTCGGTTCCCCCCGCCGCGATGTCGCGCCTGTTGTCCGACTCGATCGTGCCGCTCGCTGTCAGCGCCAAGGATCGCTACAGCGCGCAGGTTCTCGAAGCACTCGATGCTGCATTGAACTTGCGTCCCGAACATAGACCGCAAAGCGTGAGCCAATTCCGCGAGATGCTCGGCCTCGACGCACCAGTCGTGCACGTTCCAGTTTCCATGCCTTTTGTTCCCATTCCCGAAGCTCAAGCGGATCGTGTTGCATCTACTTCGGGACGGAGGACCGGCAGCGCCGCCCGGGAATTGCCTAGCGACTCGGAGGCGACAATCGTGCCGGTTGCGCGACCAGCTGCTTTGTCGCAGCAGCCTGCCGAATACGCTGCCACTGACTACGACGGTAAGCCGAACTGGCAGCGTCCCCTGAAATTTGCCGGCGCAGCTGGCGTTCTTGCCATTCTCTCTGCCGCCTTGTTCTGGCCGGCATCGAAACCGAAGCCCAATGTCCAAGCGGCTGTGAAGCCGGCTCCAGTCGCGCCACCCAAAGTGGTAGCGCCGCCTTCGCCGCCAGCTGCGCCAGTTTGTACACTCAAGCTCGGTGATGGAACGCCGGCTTGCCCTGTGATGGTTGAGATTCCAGCGGGAGATTACCGGATGGGAGCCATGCCAGGCGATATGCGCGCCGCCGGGGAGGAGTTCGGGGCCGTCACGAGGAAGATCGCCGCGTTCAGCATCGCGGCATATGAAGTCAGCATCGAGCAATGGCAACTGTGTGTCAGCGATGGCGCCTGCCCTGCAGTCAAAACTCCGCCAACCGCCTCGGTGAATCTGCCCATTACGCAAGTGAGCTGGGACGCCAGCCAGCAATATGTCCGCTGGCTATCCGGCAAGACCGGAATCGCTTATCGCCTGCCTACCGAGGAGGAATGGGAGTACGCAGCGCGCGCCGGCGCAAGTGCGGCCTATCCCTGGGGAAATGCCGTAGGCCAGGACAACGCCCATTGCGGACAATGCGGCAGTCACCTTCCGATCTCGGGCCCGGCGCCAGTGGGCAGCTTCAAGGACAACCATGGCCTTTACGATATGGT
Organism: Pseudoduganella violaceinigra DSM 15887; assembly: GCF_000425385.1. GTDB lineage: Bacteria > Pseudomonadota > Gammaproteobacteria > Burkholderiales > Burkholderiaceae_D > Rugamonas > Rugamonas violaceinigra. The sequence goes on from NZ_KE384361.1 coordinate 183,993, forward strand.
CGGGAATGTTTTTGAGTGGGTGGACGATTGCTGGTATGGCAGCCACGCCGATGCGCCGACAAAACGCGATGCCGGCGAAAGCGCCGCCTGCAGGAAAAAGGTGCAAAAAGGCGGGGCGTATGATTCGACCGAGGCCGACGTTCGCCCCTCCGCCCGCACCTGGGATGATCGCGCCAACTCCGATCCCAGAGTAGGCTTCCGCATCGCCCGCTAAGCCAGAAACCAGTATCAGCGAGGGGAAAGATGAAACACACGCATTACACCCTGACCGTCGTTCTCACCACATTGCTTGCGGCGTGCTCGGTCTTGGAGCCAGTCCCGCCAGCCGCCAATAAGAAACCGGCAGCTGCAGAATCGGTGCCGATGCCCGCAACAGTCCCGCCGCCAGCGGAAGAAATCAAGCCGACCGTCAATACCGCCAAAGAGATGGAAGAGGAAACACAGCGCCTTCTTTCCATGCAGAAGAGCTATTTCAATGTCTTCCGGATCGACGAAGCCAGCATTGGCCTGAAACCTCGTCAAAATTCGATTGGCGTATTCGATCTCCAGAAACCGCCGCGCGGGGAGCGCGTGCGACTGACCGTTACGCAGCAGCCTAAAAAACCCGCGCGGCTTTCCGTAGGTAGCTATACGGTGACTTTGGATACCGTAGTCGACTACATCGAGATTCAGATCTGCCAGTCCGCGGCGTGCGCCGGCAAGCGCCAGAAGATGGTTCGCTCACTACCTAAACTCGTTCAAATTCCGATCTCGCCACAGAACCAGTATTTCGGGAGCAAGGACTTCTCGCTCGCAGAATTGTCAAACGCCGAGGGCAAGGACAAGAACTACAAGAGCATGTACCAGGACGTCGTCATTACCGTCAAGCGCATTACGGTAATACCTGTTCCGCCAGAGTCCCTGTGATCGCGGCTTCCAGCGTTCCACCTGTTATCATGGCGCCCATCGCTTAAGCACGTACCCAGGTCGACCGCATGAAATTCAAGTATGCCTGTTTCCTTTTTCCGTTTGTTCTCATTGCTTGTGCCCCGCTTCGCACCAGCACCGTTGCGCCCGAAGTGATCTACTCCTCGGGCGGAGGTGCGCCAACGCAGATCATCCTGGAGCGGACGAATTACGTCGACAGCGTTTTTACTCCTGAAGGCCTGCGGGATTCCGTTAAAGCGTCCGATTTCCGGTATTTCGTGAAAATTGGCGATGAAGCGTCGACGGAGCTTCCCTTCCTTACCGCCAATCGAAGCGGAGGGATGGATCGCATCCAACGTTTGATTTACAGCGAAGATAAAAAGCTTTGGATCGGCCTAACCATGTATCCGGCAAGCCACTGGGAAAAATGCCGGACCGGAGAGAGTTGCAAGGAGCGCAAAGTCGACGACGAATTCGTCGACATGCGTGTCAAGATTTTTACCCGCGAGAGATTAATCGGAACCCACAACGTCACTCTCTGTAATCCGGCAATCAAGAGCAATCCATGGATTCAGTACGATATACAAAAGCCGGCCTTGCGCTTCTGCACAAAAAAGGGAATGACGATTCTGTTCCCAGAAACAGGTGTAAGCCGGATCGATAGCTCGCCTCGGACGCCTGCCACGACAGATCGGGGCCGCGATCATTCCGATAAAAACTACCTTCTCGAAACATCGATTAACGCAAGCCTGTAGACGCTCAAACGTCGATCTGGAACTCCTAAACGCCTGGTGAACAGGCGTTTCCCAGCTGTTTAAATCGCGTTCATGACATTGAATATCGCGTCGTAATGGTTGTCCCTTTCTGCCCAGCGCCGCGCCAGGTCACGCTCCAGCAGGAGTTCGCCGCGTGGCGCTATTCCCCCTTCGAGTATCTGCAGCACCTCTGAAATATAGTCTTGCAGCGGCATCGCGCGCGCGTCGCTGGCCTGCGCCGCGCCGGTCAACTCCGTTTGCACATACGGTGGGGACAGTTCGAGTACTTCAACCGGAAAGCGCCGCATTTGGTGCCGCAGCGATTGCAGCCATGAGTGCAGGAAGGCCTTGCTGGCACAGTAGGCAGGAAAATCGGCGCGGGGGACGAAGGCGAGCGCCGAACTGGTCGCGAGAAAGGCTGCATCCGGCTTGTCTTTAATCAGCGGCAAAGTGGCAGCAGCGATACGCACAACTCCCAGAATATTTGTCTGCACAATGGCTTCCGCATCGGCTGAAGTCCAGCTGTCGGATGCCATGTCTTCGGCACGCGAAATGCCGGCGTTGGCGATCACCACATTGAGCGCAGGGAAACGCTCGCGCAGCAGGATCGACAGCTGCGCGAGCGAGCCGGCATCGTTTACGTCAAGCGGCAAACCTGTAATGCAGGGCCTCGCGGCCATGATTTCGTCCAGCAGCGCCTGCCGCCTGCCGGTTACGATGATGCGGTTGCCGCGGTCATGAAGGGCTTCTGCCAGCCCGCGGCCGATGCCGCTGGTTCCGCCAGTGACGAGAATGGTGTTGCCTGTGATTTTCATAGAGGGGTCCATGGGGTAAGTCGGTTGATTGAAAACCCACGAACCTGGTCCGCATGAAAACTGTGGTTTTGAAATGTCAATGTTCTGATGGGCGTGAGCCCGGAACGGCAGGAATATGCGGTCATCTTGATGGCGTCGTGGGTCGTCGGAACTGCCCTGCTGGGCTCCTGCCGAATTGGACGCGTTGGATGACGGTAACGCCTACGGTAGCGCTAGAGCGCGCCACGGACGGCAGTCTAGTCGAGATGCCAAGTCGCGGTCAAGCGCTCAGCCAAATGCCAAAGCAACACTACTCGGTTGATAGCTGACGCCTCTAACCAACGTAACTGACTATTTGTTGATCTTGCCGATCAAAAACTGCAGCACTTATGTAGAATCAGCTTGCCCTACAGAAATTTGCTCCTCCTGGTGACGCCCCGCCTCCGCGCACCGAACAGTCGCTCCCTGCGACAACTTTCACAGCCCTGAATCCTGCTGTCCAGTCTGGCACCGTTTCATCAGTATGCGTTTGCCGGGTCACCTGACATCATCGATATGAGGTAGCGCTATGAACCAGATTTTCAGAGTCGTGTGGAATGCTTGCCTGGGCGTCTGGCAAGTGCGTTCGGAACTGGGTGGCTCGCAAGGCAAGGCCAAGCGTACCCGTGCCGCGCGGCGCGCGATGGCTGTGGTGAGCGCAACACTCGCGAGTGCGGCGGCCTATTCAGCCGACTTGCCGACCGGCGGCGTGGTTGTCGCCGGCCAGGGTAATATCGCCCAGCAAGGCGGCACGATGACGATCAACCAGGGCGGCGCCAGGATGGCGATCAACTGGAATTCGTTCTCCATCGGTAAAGGAAATAGCGTCAACTTCGTACAGCCCTCTTCCAGCGCTGTCGCCTTGAACCGCGTGACCGGTACCGATGTATCGCAGATCCAGGGTGCGCTCAAGGCGAATGGCCAGGTGTTCCTGCTGAATCCGAACGGCGTGCTGTTTTCGCCTACCGCGCAAGTCAATGTCGGCGGCCTGCTCGCCTCGACCCTTAACATGAGCAACCAGGACTTCATGTCCGGTAACTACAAACTGGAAGGCGCCAGCGCGAATGCGGTGATCAACCAGGGCAATATCAAGGCAGCCAATGGCGGCACCGTGGCGCTGGTCGCGGCACGTGTGAGCAATGTTGGCGACATTTCCGCCGAACGTGGCAATGTCCTGATTGGCGCCGGCAGCGAAGTCATGCTGGACCTGGGCGGGCCTATCAAGCTGCAGATCCAGAAAGGCGCCATCGATGCGCTGATCGAGAATGGCGGCGCAGTGCGCGCCGATGGCGGTACTGTGCTGATGACGGCGAAAGCCGCCGGCGACCTGGTGAGCACCGTGATCAACAACACCGGCCTGGTTCAGGCCCGCACGATGGCATCCGGCGAACAAGGCCAGATTCTGCTGCTGGGCGATATGGAACATGGACGCATTGATATTGCGGGCCGCCTCGATGCCAGCGCTCCACAAGGCGGTAACGGCGGCTTTATCGAAACTTCGGCTTCCGACGTGGCGACTTCCCGCGCCGTGCAGATGGACGCCAGCGCGGCACACGGCCAAGGTGGTCATTGGCTGATCGACCCCTACAACTATACGATCGATGCCAGCGCTGCGAGCAATATCGTCAGTGCACTGAACCTGGGAACCAGCGTCACCGTCACCACCCAATCCAGCAACTCCAGCTACGGCGCCACGGGCAGCGGCAGCGGCGATATCACCGTCGCCAGCGCCATCACCAAAAGCAGCGGCGGCGATGCCACGCTGACTCTGCGCGCGGACCGCAATATCGCGGTCAACGCCGACATCACTTCCACGGTCGGCAAACTCGGCGTGACCCTGAGCGCGGCCAATGCGGCCGGCGCCACCGTGGGCGGTATCGACATCAACGCCAACCTGAACTCCAACGGCGGCAATATCATGATCGGCGGCGCCAACGGCACCGCGGTCAATGGCATCGGCTACGCCCTGAACTCGAGCAATACCACCGCCGGCGTAGTTGTGGAACGCGCCAAATCGATTCTCTCGCAAGGCGGGAACATTATCATCAACGGAAAATCGCTGGTCGGCTCGAACAACGGCAGCTATTCCGCGAACACTGGCGGCATCTACATCATGTCCAACGCCACCATCCAGTCCGGCACCGGCAACCTGTTCATCACCGGCGTCAGCACCGGCGGGATCAAGACCTTCGGCGTCGGTTTCGAAGGCTCCTCGAACACCCTGACCACGGTGGGCAGCGCCACCGGTGGCGGCATGCTGCTGAATGCCGTCAACTCCACCTCCGGCGCGACGCAGGCGAACCTGGACCAAGGCGCGATCGGGCTGGTATCTTACGGTAGCCGCGCGCGCATCGTGTTCCAGGGTCCTTCCGTCGCCAGCTGGCTGGTGTTCGTGAACGGCGCGCCGCAATTGTCGGCTTACACCCAGGCGCCGCAATTGTCGGACTGCGCTTCGCCTTATCCTAATTGCGGGACCCTGGTTATTCCGGGCTCGAACAACAGCTACCTGTACGCCAGCTATCAGGCTGTCAGCATGGCGACCGCTCCGCTGTATGTGATCCAAAGCGGAAACGGCACCAAGACCTACGACGGCAACAGCACCGCCACCGGCTTGAGCTTCTCGTCGCTGGGCGGTCCAAGCGGCTTCTCTGTTTCGTCGCTGTCGCCATCCGTGGCCTACACCACCAGCAGCAAAAATGCAGGCACCTATGTCACCCTCACCGGTGATGCCAACAACCCATCCAGCTACGCCAGCGGCGGCACCACCTACGCGGTCGGCTATTTCAACACCGGCAGCTACACGATCACTCCGAAGTCATTGACGCCAACTGCCGCCAGCAAGGTCTATGACGGCTCCACTTCCGCAGCGGTATCCACCACCGGCGTCGTTGCGGGCGACAGCGTGACCTTGAGCGGCACCGGCTCGTTTGGCAGCAAGGACGTTGGCAACTACATCGTCAACATCAGCAATATCAGCCTTGGCGGCGCGGATGCCGGCAACTACACCTTGTCCGGCACCTCGGCCAGCGCTGCGGCCAGCATTACGCAGCGTACGCTGACGGTATCCGCCGCGAAGACCTATAACGGCAATACCAGCATGAGCGGCTACGTCACCTTCGGCAACCTGGTAGCCGGCGAAGACCTGAACTACAGCGGCGCGACCGCAAACAGCGCCAATGTGAACGGCGCCAGCTACCTTAGCGCGCTGACGCTGGCGAATGGCAGCAATGGCCTGGCATCGAACTACGCCCTCCCCGGCCTGACGTCGGCTAATGCCGGTAACAGCGCGTCGGTGAGCGCAAAGGCCCTGACGCTGACGGGCCTGTCCGTAAGCGACAAGACCTACGACGGCAATACGAACGCTTCGCTCAGCGGCGGCACGCTCAGCGGCCTGGTCGGCTCCGAGACCCTGAGTTTCTCCGGACTGACTGGCGTGTTCGCACACAAAAATGCGGGGACGGGGAAATCAGTGACGGTGAGCGGGTTGGCACTGTCTGACGGCAGTGGCTCAGCGTCGAATTACACCATCAGCAATCCCACCGGGCTGACGGCATCGATCACGCCGCGTGCAACGACCGTTTCGGGTGTTACGGCGTCAGGCAAGACTTATGACGGCAACACCACGGCGCAACTGGATCTGAGCAACGCCATCTTCTCGAACCTGGTGGCTGGCGAATCGATCAATCTGTCCGCTACCGGCGCATTCGCCACCGCCAATGCAGGAGCCGGCAAGGCAGTCAATATCTTCAGCAGCTACGGCGGCGTCTACGCAGGCAATTACACGATCACCGACCAGGCCAGCACCACCGCTTCCATCGCCCGTAAGGCGCTGACCCTGACCGGTCTGTCCGCCAGCGACAAGACCTACGACGGCAGCACCAACGCAAGCCTGAGCGGCGGCACGCTGAGCGGCCTGGTAGGTGCCGAAAGCCTGAACTTCTCCGGTCACACCGGCGCGTTCGCCGACCGCAATGCCGGCAACGGCAAAACGGTGACCGTGACCGGTCTGACCCTGTCCGATGGCAGCGGCCTGGCATCAAACTACACTATCAGCAATCCCACCGGCCTTACCGCGTCGATCACTCGCCGCGCCACGACCGTTTCCGGCATTAGCGCTTCGGGCAAGACCTATGACGGCAACACCACCGCCCAACTGGAGTTGAGTAACGCGGCCTTCTCGAATCTGGTGGCTGGCGAGTCGATCAATTTAAACGCAAGCGGCGCGTTTGCTGATGCCAATGCCGCCAACGGCAAGGCAGTGAGCATTTCCAGCAGCTATGGCGGCGCCTATGCGGGCAACTACACCATCACCGACCAGGCCAGCACCACCGCTTCCATCGCCCGTAAGGCGCTGACCCTGACCGGTCTGTCCGCCAGCGACAAGACCTACGACGGCAGTACCAACGCAAGCCTGAGCGGCGGCACGCTGAGCGGCCTGGTAGGTGTCGAAAGCCTGAACTTCTCCGGTCACACCGGTGCGTTCGCCGACCGCAATGCCGGCACCGGCAAAGCGGTCACCGTAACCGGGCTGACCCTGTCCGATGGCAGCGGCCTGGCATCGAACTACACCATCAGCAACCCAACCGGACTGACCGCTTCGATCACCCCGCGTGCCACGACCGTTTCCGGCATTACGGCTTCCGGCAAGACCTATGACGGCAACACTACCGCCCAACTGGACCTGAACAACGCGGCCTTCTCGAACCTGGTGGCCGGCGAGTCGATCAGCTTGAACGCAACCGGTGCGTTTGCTGATGCCAATGCTGGCAACGGCAAGGCCGTGAATATCTCGAGCAGCTATGGCGGCGCCTATGCGAGCAATTACACGATCACCGGCCAGGCCAGCACCACAGCTTCCGTCGCCCGCAAAGCGCTGACACTGACCGGTCTGTCCGCCAGCGACAAGACTTACGACGGCAGCACCGGCGCAAGCCTCAGCGGCGGCACCCTGAACGGCCTGGTTGGTTCGGAAAGCCTGAACTTCTCCGGCCAGACCGGCGCGTTCGCCGACCGCAATGTCGGCAACGGCAAAGCAGTGAGCGTAAGCGGCCTGACCCTGTCCGACGGCAGCGGCCTGGCTTCGAACTACACCATCAGCAATCCAACCGGACTGACCGCTTCGATCACTCCGCGCGCGACGACCGTTTCCGGTATCACCGCCACGGGCAAGACTTATGACGGCAACACCGTAGCACAACTGAACTTGAACAACGCCGCTTTCTCGAACCTGGTGGCTGGCGAGTCGATCAACTTGAGCGCAACGGGTGCATTCGCTGATGCCAATGCTGGCAATGGCAAGGCCGTGAATATCTCGAGCAGCTATGGCGGCGCCTATGCAAGCAATTACACCATCACCGGCCAGGCCAGCACCACGGCCTCCATTGCCCGCAAAACTCTGACCGTCGTCGGTATGGCTGCTTCCGACAAGACCTACGACGCCAACACGGCTGCAACCTTGACCGGCGGCTCCCTGAATGGCCTGGTGGGATCGGAGACCTTGAACTTCTCCGGCCAGACCGGCGCATTTGCGGACCGTAACGCCGCTACCGGCAAATCGGTAATCGTGAGTGGCCTCACCCTTGCGGACGGCACTGGGCTGGCATCCAACTACCAAGTGACCATGCCAACCGGCATCACGGCATCGATCCTGCCTAAGTCATTGGCTGTGACCGGAGTTAGCGCAGCCAACAAAATCGAAGATGGCGGAACTGCGGCCACCCTGACTTCCACCGGAACCCTGGCGGGTGTCATCACTGGAGATGATGTTCATATCAACGGCAGCGCCGCGACAGCCCGCTTCGCCCAAGCCAATGCAGCCAACGGCATCACCGTGAATGTGAGCCACCTGGCTCTGGCCGGCAATGATTCCGGCAACTACAGTATTACCGGCAACGCTGCGACGACCGCCAACATTATCGCGGCGGTGGTCCCACCCGCCGAAGTTCCATCCACTCCGGCACAACCGACTGTGCCGCAAGGTACTCCAGCCGTAACGCCAACCCCGACACCGGTCGCGGTGGCCACGCCGGCACCGACCCCGGTCGCAACTCCCGCGCCTGTAGCCTCACCTGAGCCGACTCCTGCACCGGCAACAGCTCCAGTGCCGCAGCCCGAAATCAAAAAGGCTATCGCCGCGCAAGCTGCCAACCCTGTAGTCGTCGGCGGTTCGACGCCGGAGATGCCTTCCTTGGGCGTGGGTGGCTTGAACTACACTGACGTGACCGAGTCCGGCAATGTGCAATCGGGTTCCAACACCCGCGAGCACACGCCTGCGACCCAAAGCCTGACCGCTGGGCGGGATGTGAAGTTCCTGAGCGTGTTCGTAGTCAAGGGCGGCATCCAGATGCCATCCGATTCCGCAGCCAACACGGAGGCTTCGACAAACGACCAGAAGTAAAGATAGAATGGGCTGGACACTCCGACAGCGTTGAAGGACGAAATGAGACCAGCTCAAACTATTCTGACGACCACCATTCTTTACGCCTTCACCCAGGCGGCCCTGGCGCAGCAAAGCGCCCAATCATTGCAGGAAAACGGCCAGCGCGCGTTGCGGGAACCCACTCCCGCGGCGCCGCTTCCTCTGCCGCCACCGGCGCCACCCGCCACTATCCCGCCGGGTGGACTGACAGTCACACTGAAGCAAGTCACCATCAGCGGCAACAGCCTGATTCCGCAAGAGGAGCTCGTGGCGGCGTTGGGTCCCGCAATCGGTCAGACATTCGACTTCGCTGGACTGAACGCCTTAGCCGACAAGCTTTCGGCGTACTATCGAAATGCGGGTTATCCGTTCGCGCGCGCCTACCTGCCGCAACAGGATTTGCAGCAGGGCTCCTTGCGCATTGAGGTCCTGGAAGGCCGCTATGGCGCGATTACGACCCACGGCGACAAGAACCTTGCTCCCGCGGCGCAGCGTTTCCTGTCGCCCCTCAAGCCTGGCAGTGTGATTGAAAGCCACCAGCTCGAGCGCGTCACCCTGATCCTCGATGACCAGCCGGGCGTACGCAGCACACCCGTGGTCCGTCCGGGCAAGGACGTCGGCACAGGCGATCTAGCCATTAAGGTTCAGCGCGATCACCGCTATGCGGGCGAGATTGGAGTGGACAACAACGGCACCCGCTACACCGGGCGAAACCGCGCCCACGCCAACCTCGACATCGACAGCCCCTTCACTCTCGGCGACCAGCTGTCATTCCAGGGCATGTACACCAATGAGCAAATGTGGTTCGGCTCTGCCAGCTACGCCATTCCCCTGAGCGCATCGGGATTGCGCGGCCGTGTAGGCTATAACCGTTCCTACTACGCTCTGGCCGACAGCTTTGCGGCGCTGAATGCTTCCGGCACGGCCAAGGTAAGCAGCGCGGGCCTGAGCTACCCGCTGGTACGCTCGCAGCGGCGGAACGTCACGCTGTCAGCCATGCTGGAACACAAACGATTGCGCGACCAACAGGGCGCGACCAATACCGGCAGCGACAAATTCAGCAACAGCGTTCCACTGGCCGTCAATTTCGATATGCGCGACACACTGCTGCGTGGAGGCGTCACGTATGGTGCGCTGACCTGGACCAGCGGACGCCTGAATCTCGACGACGCCCAATTGGCAACAGACAGTGCGACGGCGCGCAGCGACGGCCAATTCAACAAAGTGAACCTGGACCTCGCGCGCATTCAATCGGTGGCGGAACACTTCGACGTATACGGCCGGATCTCCGCGCAGTGGGCCAGCAAGAACCTTGACTCTTCGCAGAAATTCGGCCTGGGCGGCCGCAATGGCGTACGTGCCTATCCAAGTGGCGAAGGCTATGGCGATGCGGGCGTAATGGCCCAGGTCGAGCTGCGCTATGCATTCGGATCGCTGATGCCCTACGTGTTTTACGATGTCGGCCGCATCACCTCAAACCGGGATCCCTGGACCAGCGAAATCAACCACCGCACGCTGGCTGGCGCCGGTCTCGGCCTTCGCTACGACGATCGCGCCTTCAACGCCTCGCTGATCGCAGCGCGGCGGACTGTCGGCGGCCCGGCACGGTCCGAACCGCATGAAAGCCAAACCACAGTCTGGGTGAACGTGGGGTATCGTTTTTGAACCATTAAACCGGTCCTGCGCCGGCGCATCAAGGCCTATGCCTCGCGCCATGCGCAGGACCTTCAACGCTTACGGATACAGCTGGCCACAGAACCAGGTCGAAGCCTCGACCCAATCGCCGCTGCCGCCGCCGCCCCAGCCTTCGTTGACGTAGAAGAAGCGGTCGGTCACCGTCTCATTCCAGCAGAAGATGAAGCACTTGCGGACGGTGCGCTGCTGCGTCGCATAGCCGAAAGCGAGCGGGTAGTGGCTCAGCCAGCCGGTACCGATAATGGCGGGCGTATGGCGGTTCGCAATCGACGCAATCGCTTTGTCGCGCAGGCCGTCTTCGTTGATGCCCAGCGAATTCCAGTTCGCCTGCAGTGTGGCGCCAGTACGTCCGCTCAGGTATTCCCAGGCATCGGGCATATCCCAAGGGCAGGTCGCCCCCGAGCCAAAGGAGCAGAAGGTATCGACCTGCTCGTTGATTTCCCGGATGACGTTGTTCACGCCATTGTCCTGATACAGGGGCGCCACCGCTTCAGCGCCGCGGCCGCCGTCCTGGCGATAGATGCCGGTACGGGGCGACCAGTAGGCATTGCCGTGGGAGGCCTGGTAATCGGCCCAGCAGAACAGCATGGCCCAGGCCACTGGCCCGCAACCGACGGCGCAGCCATCGTACTGGAACTGGTTGTATGCGGGTTGCTGGCCGGTGCCGCCGGCTGCCCAGTAATAAGTCCAAGCCATGTTTATTTACCTCCTGCCAGGTTTGCGACCAGGTGTGGTGTCACGTCGCGTTTGTTCGATGGGGTGCCGCGCGGGACGATGAAATAGTTCAGCGTCTCCATGCTGCCGTCGGTGTATTTGATTTCGAGCATGAACGACAATTCGTTCTTCGCACCCGACGCCTGTGCTTCCAGCGTCAGGGCCGGTGCCTTGCGGTCGTGCATCGTCATCTTCACGAACCGGGCACCTTCGCCACTGATAGTCGCGGTACCGGGCTGCAGCAGTGGAACCGTCAGCGAACGCCCCTCATGGATACCTTCGCCGAAGGTGTCGATCAGGTCTTCCGTCTCCCAGTGGCCGCGGGCATATTCCGCCAGCTTTTGCAGGTGGGGCTTGAAGGTTTCGGGGAAGGCCTTCCGCGCCTCATGCCAGTCCTTCCAGCCGGATGCCCTGATCCCGTTGGTGGAGCGGTCGTTCTTCACCAACAGCAGCTTGGGCGGATTGTTATCGTTCTCGGTGCGGAATTCCGGCTGCGCCAGAAACTCGCCCGTTTGCGATGGCGACTGTGCTGTGAGGCCCAGAGCGGCTTCGATCTTGGGTGGGAACTGGCCGATGTGGCTGGCGTAATTGCCTTTGGCGTCTTCTGCCGCATATGCCAGCGAATCAAGCTTCACGATCCTGGCGATGCTCTTGCCGGCGCCCTTGCCTTCCAGGCCGTAGCTTGGCGGCTCGGTATCCAGGCTCCAATGTGGGATTGGCACGTCATGCCCGCCGGTGGACAGCATCAGGAAGCCCAAGCCGCTGCTCTTTCCGGCATGGTCGCGCGCTTTCGGGCCTTTGACGCCCTTCACTTCCACTTCCCAATACGCCACGCCGTCGATGTCCGGACGATAGATCGCACAGGCTTGATCGCCAAGGCGCATCTGGTCGTGGCCGGCAGCCATATCGGTGCCGCGGATCGACTCGAGGTGGTTGGCAGCGCGTCGCCGTAATTTCAGCGGTACTTCGCTCATCTTGACTCGCATTTTGAAACTCCTCCATTTCTGGACGTTAGATTTTTTGAAGGCCGGAGAACTACTGCCCCGGCGATTTATTCGCACCGCACTGCGCGGTGGGATGAGTTGAACTTTACGGAAATGACGGGCGCAGCTGATCCGTGCTGGTACCTAAAATCTGTTGAGCTCAGCACCTAAATTTCGTTGGAGCGTTGAACCTTGCGCCGCAATTTCAGCGCGAGGACAAGCTCTAGCACGCTAGAAGTTTCCGTTATGGGAAGGGAAGGCAGTGTTGAGCGGCAGGCCGCTGGTACCACCGATAAGCAGTCCAGCTACTGTCGAGGCGCCAACCCAGGCCAGAGGGCCGGCCCCGGCAATCCCGCCTTTGGCAACTGGGTTGCAATAGGCATGTTTGGCTTCCTGCCGTATGCGAGCGATATCCCAGCCGGCCGGGAAGAAACTGCTGCCCTTGGCGTTGGTCTGGTTGGCCATGATGCAGCTGGCCTTGACAACGCCGTAGCCGTCGGCGGCATGCGTGACATTGCAGTTTCCGAACAATGCATGATTGGTGACGTTCTCCGAATGGTATCCAGAATGGCTTGTACCAGCAGCCTCACCGTGCAAGACGTGGGCATTGAATGTCGCCGTGAAATTCACCGATTGCTTGCATTTCTCCATTTCCTGCTTTTTGTTTTCCTCCACTTTGGCGACGTGCTTTTCAAGCTTTTCCTTATTCTTGAGCGCCTTCTTCTCCGTTGCGGAAAGCCCGGGAGTTCCGTTCCACTTGGACTTCTTCACCGTCGCTCTTTGAATGACAAGCCCAGGCCTTTCTCCGTATGGTGTAAAGGCAGCCGGAACCTGAACCGCCCTGGGCGCGGCGTTTGCGGCTGGCTGCCGCTGAATGATCGCCGGTGCCGGTACGCGTACCCCTTTGACGATTGCCATGGACGCTCCTTAAGGGATATTGACTGTCGCCTGCCCGGCGAAAGAAAACTGGATCATGCCGCCCCACATGCAAGTAAGCTTGCTGCTGTCATTCAGCGACGGCATATTGCCGATCAAGACCGTTGGAGCTCCTGTCAGCCATGGCGCGACCGTTGCGGGTATGCACGGCATGGGCGTCAATACGCCAAGTGCGGCGGCCGTTGCAGCCGCCACAGTGGGATTTGACGGGCTGGAACAGACGCCAAATGGAGGAATGTTGACGATCGGCGCAAAGTCCATGATCGTTCCCGCCGGCGTACCGGTAAGCACACCGTTTGCCGGCAGGACGGCAAGCGTGGCCGGTGCGGCGCCAAAACTGCATTGCATTACAGCGCCGGCACAGACCTGGCATCCCATATTTGCGTGCTCCTGTTTGGCTAATGAGCGTTTGAAGAGATGCGTCCATCTTCGCATATTGCACTTCTGCCGCAAAGCATTGCGCATTCTGTCGCCAAGCGCAATTTGACATTGACTTTGACACGCAGAGATTCGAAACTTGACTGGGCATGGCCAACCCGGGAGATCCTATGAGTGACCGCAACGAGGTGCCGAAAGTTCCTTTCAAGTTCGCCGTGGCTGGGAAACAGCCAGCAAAGGCGGAACCTGTTGCGCAGTGCAAGGGATGCGGATGCTCTGATGCCTCCGCCAAGACAAACGGGGTCAAGCCTCCGCCAGTCTTCCATCCCCAAGCGGCGAAAACTGCTTCGCATCGGTCGGCCTTGCCCTTGCAAGCGAAAATGGCAGCGGGAGCTGCGGGATCGCAAGTGATCCAACGCGCCGAAATCGTCCCCCCGGACTACTCTCAGCTCCAGGCTTTGCACGCAAAATGGGACAGGGACTGGCAACGCTCGCAGCGCAAAGGCAAGGACGACGATGATGGCGATGATGGCGGCGACGGCGGCGGGGGCAAGAAGCCAGGCTTCACCTTCCCAAGAGGGGTGACCAAAGGTACCTGCTTCAGCGGTTCAGGCTGCACCGGCAACGTGCTTGGACATCCCCACCATCAGCATAATTGCTGCGGTGGCAGGGGCAGCAGCGGCAGCTCCTATCGGGACTACAATGGGAGCTGCAGCGATTGCTGACCTCTCAAGAGGTGAATTCTTGTGACCAGATCGCGTATTCGCGTTCCACGTCAAAGACAGAGCTGCCATCCACGAGGTTCACTCCGGCGATCGCCACCTGATAGTTTGCCTGCCCTGCATTGGAAGAAGACCCCAGCGCTTGGAGGCATTCTGCTACGGCTTCCTTGACCAGCGATGCCGCATCCGGAACCGCTTCACCTTTGTCGCATCGGGCCGACCAGCGGATTTTCAACGTCGTCATGCAACTGTCGATGACTTTGTCCGGTCCGACGTTATCCACCTTATGTTGCGGGGTTGTCGCCGCACTGGATGAATACAGTACGTTGAGCATCTCCGTCTGTTTGGTGGACGGACTCCAGCCATGCATCAGTTTATCGCTGCGCACAGTGGTGTTCATCAAGTGCGCGGCATCGGTCTTGGGGAATGACCCTTTATAAATGCCAACGCCGACCTGCGCTTCGGCAGTCGAGGATATCGCGCTTCCCATGCCATGGGGCGTCCCTGTGGAATTCGCCTTCGCATGGGAATTGGCGCGCCATACCTTCATCATGACGGCCACGAAATGGGTAATACGCTGCTTTACGTGCTGCCGGTACAGGTCCGGGTTGGGCACGAGCACATAATCCATCGCCTGCGGCATTTTGTCGCGGGATGCCCTTTGAATCACCGGCAAGCCCCGCCCGCGGGGCACGTGTATGGCCGCTGGAAGCTTGGCCTGGATTGTGCGGCCCGCAAAGGGCTTGAATACCGGCGGAACCACAGGCTTCTTCATTGCACACCTCGATTCATGTGAATATTGGAGGACATTGGGCCGTGCATTTGATGGCAAGATAGCGGACACCTTCCCTGCTGGAGCTTGCCCGCCATGTCCCTGGAAACCGTCTTCCTTGTGCTGTTGCAGCTGATGATTGCGGCACTTATCCTGAATAACCGTCGCACGTCGCTGGCGGCAAGCCTTGCAGCCGAACAGCAACGCACCTTACAGGCAGCGCAGCATGCTGAAGTCTTGCAATCCCTCATGCGCCTGCAAGAAAACCTGGAGCAGGCGCAACGCCGCCTTTCGCAACGGAATTCGGAACAACTGGCGGAAATGCTCACGCATGCCTTTTCCGGCTTACGAAACGCGATCGCCGACGATTCCGCAACATACCTGACAGCGTTGAAGGCCCTGGCCGAAGACACAGCCGAATTGACCGGCAAATACCGCAACGAACAGATGGAGGCAATGCACCACGCACGCCGCCTTGCCGACCGCATGGATGGAGCAACCCAGGACTTCGGCCGCCTGATTGGCGACAACACAGAGCTTCTGGCGCTGGCGGGCCAGGTGCGCGATACCCTGGCGCTGCTGGGTACGCGACAAGACACCCTGGACGGCGACATGCTGCGGCAATCCGAATCGATTGCGGCGATGGGCAGCGCTGTCGAGAAATTGCGGACAGGCTTCGAGCAGGCATCCGAAAATCTCCTGCTGCAGATGCGCCGCGCGCTGGACACCATGTCCCAGCGCCAGACACAAGGCAATTCGGCCCTGCAAAAGGAGCTGGGGGATTTGCTGGCCAAAACAGTCGCATCCATGAATAAGCAGCTATCGACGCCGCAGCAGGCAAAAATTCAGACTTTCCGGTAAAGCTCTCCTGGCCTCATTTGTCCGTTAAATCCGCTATTGACACTGGCCGCACGCAGAACATCGGTCGCAAAAGTCGTGCACTGCCGGGTTTGCGCGCTGAAGTTGTAATGGCGGCTTCGATACTCGTTGATCTTCGACAGCGCCGCCTGCGCCTGTGCTCCGGTAAGGTCGTAACTGCGCGTCTTGACGCCTGGCTGGCTGAATGCACCATCATCCCGATGAACCTGGCCCGGCACGCCGGCGCGCAGCTTCCCGATATCCTTCGTCGGACTGAAGCGGCTATACCCTTGCGGCGAAAAGCCCCAGGTTTGCCGGTTTCCTGTCGGCCCCTGGAGGGAGACGAAGGCGTGGCCCGCCAGGTCCGGCGGCAAATTGGCATCCCTGTGCATATAGGCGCCAATCACCAGTTTATGCGTGGCGGATTTGGCCTGGATGGGGGCACGGAAGGCAGCTGCGCGCGCCCCCATGCGGTCCGCTTCAGCCTCAAGCCCATGATCGTTGACGACCATGGTGCCCTTCCCTTGTGGCGCCCGCACCCTCCCCTGGCGTTGTTGCACCACGTGCGCCAGTTCATGCCCAAGCAGTTGCTGCCCGCGCGGTGTATCCGGTGAGTACTGTCCCGGTGCGAAGTAAATGTCCGACCCCATGGTGAAGGCATGGGCCCCGAGGGACTGGGCCTGGTTTCCCTGATAAATGCGCACGCTCGAGAAGTCCGTCTTGAAGAAAGCCTCCATCTTCTGGCGCACGCCATCAGGCATGGGGCGCCCGACCGCACCCGCCAGATTCAGACGTCCGGGTTCCAGTGCAAAGGATTCAACGCCCCCGTGCATCTGCACGTTGCGCTGCCCCGGCAGCGCATGCCCGTGAACGAGATGGGCCTGTATCAGCATTGCCGGCTTGCCCATATCACTCTCCTTTCATAACGCGCGCCCGGCCAGGACGCCGAGCGCAAAACTTGCGGCCAGAAGCGCGGCCAGGGCCAGTCCTAGGAAGGCCAGCATGCGCTTGCTGAATGAGAATTCGACATCCATGCTACGCCCCCTCCACCAGCCTTGCCAGCCAGGACTTGCGCTCGCCCCCGGCAACGCGCTCAGGCCGCGCCTCGGCCTTCACTGGCGCCGGCTGCAGTTCGCCCTCAATGTAATTGCTGGTCGAAAGCAGCTTGCCATCCGGTGCAAAGTCGCGCACTTCGCCATGCAGGCGCCCTTCTTTATAATTGGCAATGCGCGCCGCTCCGCCATCGGCATGGAAGTAGCTTGCCTCACCGTGCGGCAGGTCCGCGGCATATACCACAACGCTGCTCAGCGCACCGTCCGCGCCATAGCTGCGCATCTCCCCCTGGCGCAGTCCCTGCGCATAGCAGATTTCGGCGATAATTCCGCCGCCGCTGTATAGCGTACTTCTGCCATGCAGCTTGCCGTCCGCCAGCCGGAAGCGCCCAGTCAGCCTCCCCTGCTCGTCGCGCACCTCGTACTCCTTGCTCGAATCGTCCATGTCAGTTGATCTTGACGATCCCCCCTTTCAAGGTCAGCATACCGCCCCCATCAACGGTCTGCGAAGCGGCGGCCTTGTTCGTCATGCTCACGCCCGCATCGTTGGTCAGGGTGGTGCCGGCCTTGTTCGTCAGCTCCGTGCCCGCCTTGTTGTTCAATGCCGTGCCGGCCTGGTTGGTCAATTCGGTCCCGGCTTCGTTCTTGAAGGTACTGCCGGCCTTGATGCTGACGGCGCCCGCCACCTCGATCGTCAGGTCGCCGTCGACCTTGAGCGTGAAGTTGCCGGTCACCTTTTGTTCGAAATTGGCCTGGTTGACATGGCTTTCATCGCCTTTGACATCGACCGTGCGCGTACCCTGCTCGACTTTCAGGCTTTCATTGCCCTTGATGATGCGCGCGCTGCGGTCGTTTTCCACCTCGGTCTTCATGTCCTTTTGCGCGTGCAGGTAGAGTTCTTCGCTGTCCTTCTTGTCTTCGAAACGCAGCTCGTTGCCCGCACTGCCTTGCTTCGACGAACGGCTGCGGATCGTGCTGCGTGTCTGGTTGGCCGGCAGCCCATCCGGAACGGTCTGGGTGGCGTTGTAGACGCTGCCGGTGACAAGCGGCCGGTCAGGATCGCCGTCCAGGAAACTGACAATGACTTCTTGGCCAATGCGGGGCAGGAAAAACGCGCCCCATGCCTGTCCCGCCCATGCCTGGGCGACGCGTACCCAGCACGAGGAATTTTCATCGTTTTTGCCCAGCCGGTCCCAATGGAACTGGACTTTGATGCGGCCATAACTATCGGTCCAGATCTCTTCGCCTGATTTCCCGACCACCGTCGCCGTCTGCGTTCCCGGCACGCGCGCACGGGGCGTGACGAGCGGCGGCCGGAAAGGCAGCGACACGGGGAAGGCGACGAAGCTATTGCTGTAACCGTCCTGGCTGATGGAATGGACCACGCGGCGCAGCACATGTTCGGCATTCAATTCGCTGCGCGCATGTCCCGCGAGCGTAAATTTGCACCCCGACGTGAAGGCGCGGCAGCTGCTATCGCCGCGTAGGGACTGCGCTTCCTGCCCCAGTGCCTGCATGCGAAGTTTGGCGAAGGCCTGGCCCGCACCGTTGTCGCTGTAACCGCCCGGATACTCGTAAATTCGGCCGCCGGCCTGCGCGCCCGCGCTCGCCGCCAGCGGCTCGGCCGGCGTCATGAAGCTGAAATCGCCGCTCGCATAGCGGCCCGGTACCGCACTCTGCTCGGCGTCGCAGCGGAATACCAGGTCGGGCCGCTCGCGGCTTGAGCTGCTTCCGACACAGGTGGCGGTGGTCAAGCCAGTGCAGGCGGGGTAAGCCTCGCCGCCATCCAGGAGTACCAGCGTATGTCCGCTTGCCGTGTGTTCGAAGCTGTAGAAGATCCCTTCTTCCTCCATCAGGCGCGAAATGAATGCAAATGTTGTTTCGTTGTACTGGACGCAGTATTCCCGTTCGGTATAACTGGCCGTCAGGCTGTTACGGAAGTCGTTGAAGCCGTATTCCTGGAACAGGCCGGTGATGATATCCGGCACACTCTTGTTCTGGAATATGCGGGCGTCGGCTTCCAGCGTCAGCCACCAGAGCCAGGGCCGCAAATCGGCCCGGTAGACGGCGCCTTCGGTACCGCCGCCAGCCTGCACAATGCGCGCGACCTTGCCGCTGAAATGCCGCCACCCGCCATCCGGCAGCGCGACGCTGGCCGTGACTGGCTTGCCCACCATTCCCGCCAGGTCCAGCGCGGTATTCGAGGAATAGAGTTCCAGCGCATAGTGAAACAGCTCGGCCAGCGCCTCTTCGCCGTGCAATGCCACCAGCTGCAGGCTTTCCAGCTCCGGGGCAGCGCTGAGTTTCAGTGCAAGTCCCGAACGGCTCATGGTTTGTCCCCCATCCGTTCATTCCACGCCGGCAGCTGGAAACTGGCCTGGTAGCGTTCCCCGGCGACTTCCTTGCCCAACCAGGAGGTCCGGTTCAATGCGCCGAATCCAAGCCGGGAGATTTCTTCCACCTGGCCGGCATCGGGAGCGAGCACCAGCGTGACCTGCACATCGAGATCCTCGCGCAGGTAAAACCGGGTCAGGAACACGAGGGCTTCGTGTGCCGGTCCGCCTGGCAGCAGGGAACGATAGCTGACGAGGTCCATCGGCCCCAGCTCAAGCGCAATGGCGCCGCCCGGTTCCCAGGCCCGCGCGCCGAGCACCGTCTCCTGGCCCAGGCCGCGGTTGCGGCCATGCGGCCCGATCGCCGTCTGGAAACGCGGCTCGATCGACAGCCAGCGTCCTTTGTGTTCGGTTCCCCGTACCGCGACGCCCAGCGCGTCGCGCAGCAGCGATTCCAGTCCCGCCATCGAACGGCTCTGGCTCGCGAGCAGGCCGGCGTACCGCAATAGCGCGCGCGAATAGATGGCGGCGCCAGTCCGTGCGCCCTCGCGGCGCAGGCGGCGCAGCACCAGGCCTTCATTGAAGCCGATCAGCTGGAACAGGATGCGTTCCAGCGGTGCCGCGCCGGTCTCCGACAACGCCAGCCGGCGGCGTTTGCGCGACCGGTAAAAATACGATACCAGCCGGTGATTGAAGATATCGAGGAAGTCTCTCGCATCGTCATCCGGGCCATAGGCGGGACGTTCGCCGGGTTCGCCGTGGTGTCTTGCACGGCGCTGGACCAGGGCCGCATACGGCGCCGGCAAAGGCCCGTCGGCCCCGGCCAGGCACATGAACGCCACTTCCAGCAGTACCCGCCGATAGCCATCGGGGCCCGCCGCCTGCACCACATCGGCTGCCGGAAAGCCGAAGCCGATACGCCCGCGGAAGGCCACGGCTTCATTCAGCGCTTCGCTGCCGGTGCCGATCTCCTGCGCATCGGGGCGCGCCCGCTCCAGCAGCCTCACCGCCTGAAAGAAGTCGAAAGCGGCCGGATGCCGCAGCACATGCTGTGCCGGAGCGCTTATCGGGAACTGGTCGCGGGGAGCCATTCCTTCACCCTTTCCTCGCCGGCCATTACGGTAACGCAAGCGAATGAGTTGACGCTGCAGTACATCTGGAAGAAGCGCTGCAGCACGGCGGCCAGCATCAGCGGCGTGCCATCGCTGTAGGCGCCCTTGGCGAATTCCAGCACCAGTTCATGCCCGCGCCGGAATCCGGGCACCGGGCCGCCCCGCACAGGACGCACCGCGCGCCTGCATTCGAAGCGCACCAGCGAACGCGCCTGCCGGGTCCCGCCGGGGCTGCCGGCGCTGTTGGCCAATTCCAGCAAGCGCTGCACCATCGCCAGCGCGCTGCCTTCGCGGCTGGCCGAAAGCTGGTCCAATGTCACGTGATTCAGGTTCAGCAGGGACAGCACGCGCCACAGCTGACGTCCATCCAGCGGCGGCATGACCTGGGCAGTCGGCTGCACCAGGCAGCGCACCGGCAGTACCCCCGCCGAGGCCGGAGCACGGAAGGTGGACTGCCCGGGCGGATCGGGACGTATCTCTTCCGCCAGCCGGCGATTGGTGCACAGGGCGCTGGCCGACACCAGCGGCATCCTGGTAAAGCCCGCCTCGCTGTCCACGTCCAGGAAGGACAACAGCACGTCGGTGCCGCCGGCGCGCGTGCCGCTGCCGGGCACGCGCCGCGCCAGCCATTGGGTGCCGGTCTGGCCATGCAGGACCCGCCCAAAGTCATAGTAGGGCGTCAGGCGCATGCCGCCCTGGCCGTCGGCGTAGCTGGCCTCCACCTTCAACAGTGAATGGATCTCGGTGCTGGCTTCCTGCCGCGCATCGGGCACCAGCCGGTATTCATACTGGCGCTGGTCCAGGCGCAGCGTTTCCGTGGTGCGCGGGAACAGATTGATCGCGGGCGTGCATCCGAGCAGGAACTGGCCGGCATGCAGGGAGATGCCACTTGGCGGGCGATGCGTCACCAGCAAGAGCAGGTCCGCCTGCTGCTCCCTGCGCGGGCCGGCGCTGAAGCCGCGCAATGTCTGGCCCAGGCGGCCGGCATCGAAAAACAGGTATTTGCGCGGATAAGCGAAATATTCCTGCAGTTGGCGATAGGCCGGATGCGCCTGGCCGGCTTCGGGCAGCACGGCATCTTCCGCCCCGAAGCCCGCCTCGTCCCAGCTGGCCGCTTCGCCCAGGCGGTGGGCGGCGCGGCGACCGCCTGGCACCACTAGGATGCGCTTGACGTGGCAGAGCAGCCAGTCGTACAGCGCCCCGGCGTTATGCCAGCTGTCGTGAAGATGAAAACGCAACCGTTCCGGCGCGATGCAATCCTCGCCGCTGCCGAAGGCCATGCCGTTGTTGCATACGAGGCTCAGGCGCAGGACGCCCGCCACTTCGGGCTCGCGTTCCAGGCCTGGATGGGCGCTGGCCTCCTCAAAGCCGGCGCTGGCCACCGACATAGGCCACAGCGTCAGCGGAAAGCAGGTGCGGAACTGGCACTCCACTTCCGCCGCACCGGCGGCGCGCTGTGTCGGGATGGCGCTGGCCACCAGCGGCGTATGGGCCGCGACATGGCGCCCGGCGCTGTCCTTGCCCTTGGCTGGATCGGCCGCCATCTGCACGATCGTCATCGGCGGCAGCGGGGCCATGCTGTTCGGCAGTAGCGCTTCCAGCAGCGCGGCCGCCATATCGGGGGCTTCATTGTCCAATTCCCGCCGCACGCGGCCGGTGAGGAAGGCGAACGATTCAATCAGGCGCTCGACGTGCGGATCGGCCGATTCCAGCTCCCCCAGCTCCAGACGGCGCGCCGTCTCGGGATGCTGGCGGGCGAATTCGCGCCCGGCGTTACGCAGATAGTCCAGCTCGCGCTGGTAATAGCCGTACAGTTCGTCCTCGCCCCTGCTCATTCACCCTCCCTGACAGATACCTTGAAACTGACGGGCTCCAGCCGTCCATCCACGACCACCCGGCCTTCGATGGCGACTTGCAGCGCCTGCCGGCTATTCGGATTGACTTCCACCTCCACCTGCACCTCGCGCAGGCGCGGCTCGAAGGCAGCGACAGTGTCGCGCACCAGGTCGCCCAGCCGGCGGCGGTGCTTCAGGTCCGCCGCATGCAAGGCCGTGTAATCGGGCAAGCCGTAATCGATCACGCTGCGCGGCCGGTCCGCCAACTGCTCCAGCGACGCCGCGCAGCGCGTGTTGAGCAAGCGATCCAGTTCGGTGGCGATCGACTGCTCCAGCGCGGACAGCGTCAAGCCGCCGCCACCGCGCCGGGCCGCAGCCCAAGGCAGGAAGGCGGAACCGCCCTCCCCGTCCTCGTCGCCGAAGCGGTCGAACAGGGGCGCTCGCGCGCCCCGCAGCAGCTTGAGATCGGCCACCGCTTATGACGCCGTGTTGGTCTTCATGTCCCACTTGCCCGGCGCGGTACCCTCTTTGCTGGAGTCCGACTTTTGCGCCGTGTAGTCCCACTGGATGGCGGTGAAGTTCAGCGTCACCGTCTCGGCCGGCTTGTCGCCGCCGGAAGACGCCGCGCTGATGCTCGAGATCATGACTTCCTTCAGCGTGTAGACCATCAGCGGCATCACGAGGCCGGCCTCGTTACGGCCGATGGTGACGATGCAATCGCCGATCTTGCCGCCTTCGCAGCAGGTCTGGTTCATCAGCGGCGAGGACTTGTCCATATACTTCGAGATGGTGAAGTCCTGGACATTGGGCTTGCCGGAGGTGCGCTCCTTGTTGCTGACGTCGCTGGTCATCTGCATGGCGACGGCATGGCTGTAGGACAGGCATTCGATTTTGCCGACATAGTCCTTCAACAGGCATTCGCCGGCGATGCCAGGCATGTCGAGAATAATAACGTCCACGTAGGTCTCCTTGGGTTAGGGTTGCATGCGCTCAGGCGGCGGCTTCGGGCAGCTCTGCCACCATGCGGATCGAAGCGGTCAGCTCCTCCAGCTGGAAGTGCGGGCGCAGGAACACGGTGGCCTTGTAGACCCCTGGTTTGGCCGGATCTTCGGTCACGTCGATGCGCGCTTCGCGCAGCGGATACTGGGCCTTCAGCGCCT
Source organism: Pseudoduganella violaceinigra DSM 15887 (assembly GCF_000425385.1). Classification (GTDB taxonomy): domain Bacteria; phylum Pseudomonadota; class Gammaproteobacteria; order Burkholderiales; family Burkholderiaceae_D; genus Rugamonas; species Rugamonas violaceinigra. The sequence continues at coordinate 207,455 of NZ_KE384361.1, forward strand.
GCGAGGCGTTGTCGTTGACCAGCACATAATCGGCGATCCAGTTGTTGAGGAAGGTTTCCACATTGGCGCGCGAAGTGAAGCTGCCCACCTTGTCGCGCATGATCACCTTGATGTAGTGGGCGAAGCGCGAGGCCGCCAGGATGCACGGCAGCTGGGCCGACAGGCGCGCGTTGGCGTTGGCCAGCGCCTTGCTGTACTGGATAGGCTTGTTGGCCGTCTGGCCGCCGAAGAAGGCCGCATAGTTCTCGTTCTTCTTGTGCACCACGGCGATGAAGCCCAGGTCGTTCAGCTCTTTCTCGCGGCGGTCGGTGATGGTGATTTCGGTCGGGCATTTCATGACCTGGTCGCCTTCGCCGGTGTTGAAGGTATGCACCGGCAGCCCCTCCACCATGCCGCCGCCTTCGACGCCGCGAATCGCCGCCGTCCAGCCGTAGCGCGCGAATGCCGCCGTGGCGCGCTGCGCCAGCAGATAGGCCGAGTTGCCCCACAGGTAGGCCGCGTGGCGCGCTGCCGGATCGCTGATCTTCGGCTCCTCCAGCTGGCCAAACTCGTTCAGCTTGTAGTCGAAGTCGCCGAACTCCTCGAAGTGGAAGGTACGGGCCGGAATGGTCTTGTCGCCGTATGGCAGGCGCACCAGATAGTGCGGCAGCGTCAGCGCCACGTAGCGCGCGTCCTCGCTGGCGCGGAAGGCGCGCCAGTCGGCGGCATCGGCCGCTTCGAAGGTCTTCGACAGGTCGCGCGGATTGCCCAGGTCGGTGAAGCTGCGCAGGTCGAACAGCGCCGGCGAAGCCGCCAGCAGGATCGGCGCATGCGCCATGGCGGCCACGCGGGCCAGCTCGCGCACCAGCGTCATGTCGGTCGGGTTGCGGCCGATTTCAAAGTCGGCCACCAGCATGCTGTAGGGATTGCCGCCGAAGGTGCCGTATTCCTCTTCGTAGATTTTCTTGAACAGCTGGCTCTGGTCCACGTCGACCGCCTTGCTCAAGTCGTCGCCGATTTCGGTCTTGCTGGCATTTAGCAGGCGCAGTTTCAGGCGCGGGCCGGTCTCGCTGGCCTTGACCAGGCCATGCAGGCCGCGCCAGGAGCTCTCCAGCTTCTGGAATTCCTGGCTCCGCATCAGCTGTCCCAGCCGGTTGCCCAGTTCGGCGTCGATGCGGGCGATGGCGTCGCCCATGGCTTTCAGCAGGCCTTTTTTCTCGTTGCTGAGGATCTTGCCTTCGGCCGTACACATGGCGAACTGGTGCAGCATGCCGCGCGCCTGCTCCATCAATTTTTCGTCGCCTTCAGGCGAGGCGTCGGCACCGTTGGACAGCATCACCATATCGCTGTCTTCGATGATTTTATTCAGCACCTTTTCCCAGTTGGCTTTGGCGCTTTGGTCGATTGTCGCTTCGGTCATGGTGGTCTCCGCTTATGCTTTATCGGTACCGGCTTCACCGGCGGCGCCATCTTGCTTGCCTTCTTCCTTGCCCTTGTCCGCAGCAGGCTGGGCCTGGCCCAGCTTGACGCCCCAGGTGGCGAAGGTCGGGTCTTCCCGCACGGCCTCGGCCAGGCGCTTGTGCAGGCGGTCGTTGCCGTCGATCTTGGCCATCAGGTCGCGCAGCTGCTGGCGTTGCGCGAACAGTTCATCCAGGCCCTTGACATGCTGGACCAGGTAATCGGGTTCGAAGTGGTCGAGCTTTTCGAACGTCACGGCACCGGACAGGCCCTCGATGCCCTTGATTTCCAGGGTCGGCGAGATGGTTTTCATCACCTGGTCAAAGTTGTCGCGGTCGATCTCGATGAAACGGCGCTTGGGCATGGGTTCCTCGGTGGCCCCGAGGTCGGCCAGGATCCCCACCACCATCGGCAACTCGCGCTTGGCGCTGGCGCCGCCGGTTTCCACGTCGTAGCTGATCTGGACCCTGGGCGGACGATTGCGTTCCAACCATTTCTGACTGCTTTCGGTAGACATCGCTTACTCCCTGTTAGGTGCAACGATTGAATGAGCGCCGGCCCACACGCCGGCGCCGCTGCTTGCACTGCTCTTTATCATGCTTGAAGCGTGACACTCACTTCCTGCCGCCCGGCGCCGGCCGCACGCCGCGCCGTACCACATCGTCCCAGGTACGGAACAGGTTCAACGGCAGCCCCGCCTGCGGCGCGTGCTCGGGATCGGGGCGAAAATGGCCCGAACTATTGCTCCACCAGCGCAGGTTGCCGCTTTCGAAATACGCTTCGCCGGCATACATCACCGGCTCGCCGCGCGACAGCACGGCATGGCGCAGACGCGGATGCACCAGGGTCTGGCCGTCCGTCGTGCGCACGAACAGGTAGCGCGCGTTGGGCACGTACAGGCCGCGGCCGCCTTCGCCGCGCATGCCATAGCTGCCATGCCATTCCTGCAGCGTGTAGATATCCCTCGGCCGCTGGGCCGGCAAGGCCAGCGGCCGAAGGTTCGGATACACGCGCGGCTGCACGCGGCGCTGCGGCGCGCCTGCCTGCAGCTTAGCGGCCACGTGTACCCAGCAAGCGGTACAACTGCTTCAGGTCGCTTTCGCTGTCGAGCAGTTCCTGCAGCAGCTCGGCCAACGGCATGCCGCCCCAGGCCACGGCCCGCTTGACCAGGTAAGGCACCGGGCTGTGCGGCTCGGTGCGCAGTAAAAAGTCGGCCACCTCATCGAGCCGGCGGAACGCTTCCTCGCGGCTGCGCGGCGCGCCCGCGCTGTCGGCCGGCCGGCTGGTCGGGATTTCCTGTACGCTGCCCATGTTTTCCTCCTCTTCCGTCTCTTCTTCCTGCCATGGCACGCCTGCCAAGTCCTGCAATGACCGGAAACAGTCATCGAGCCGGGCCTCCAGACCGCCCAGTGCCGGCGCCTCGTCGCCCAGCAAACCGTCCAGCACGATGGCCAGGCGGTCCAATGCCACGCCCACGCTGTGCAGCTGCACCCGCAGGTCGGTATAGAAATGCGCCGGCGTCATCGAGACAGCCGCGCTGAAATGCTGGCGTCCCAGTGTCGGCTCAGACGGCGGCGCATTGCGGCTGTTGGCCGGGGCCGGGGCCGGCTGCTGTTCATTGCGCAGGACCCGGTCCCATTCCATCAGGGTGAACAAGCGTCCCGCCGGCGTCGCCCCGGCCGCCAGCTGGATCGAACCGAGGGCGATGGCGCCGTGCTTGTTGAGCCAGATAAAGGTCGACAAGCGTGATTCGCCATCGCGCGGGTGCAAGCCCTCCCAGTATTTTTCCAGCAGGCTGGTGATCAGTTGCAGGCCATCCACCAGACCGGCCAGGCCGCGCTGGCGCAACCAGGCTTCAGCCAGCCAGGCCGCCAGCTGCAGATCCTTGCTGCGGCCCGCCAGCGCCTTCTTGCACAGGGTTTCAACCACATCCCATGCGGCGCGCTTCGGCTGCTGGACCCAGATGCCTTGCGGCAGCGAGGGATCGTCCTCGCGCCGCGCTTCGCGGATCTGGGCATACACCGGATCGTGGCGCAGCCAGTCACCGCAAGGATCGGCGCCGGGAATCGGTTCCAGCAGACTGCTGTGGTCGGTGGTGGTCGCTTGCATCATGGCCTCGCAATCAGGCGTTGGGTTTCATCGCCGGGCGCCGCGGCCGGGAAGACCGGGAAGGCCAGCACTTCTTTTTTCTGCGCCGGCATGACCGCCAGACGCAGGTAGACGCGGGTCCGCTGCCCGCCGGGCGCTGCCGGCAGCTCGAAGCGCAAGGTCGACGGCCGCGCCGGGCCGCTGGCCGGCAAGCCATGGCGGGCCAGCAGGCGCAGCAGCGACCACGGTTCATTGAAGCGGTACACCGCCTGGCGGCCCTCGACCTTCAGGTAGCGGTCGCTGCCATCCTCCAGCGGCAGGTCGGCCACGTTATCGGCCCAGCGCAACGTGAGCACCATCGGCATACCGGGCCGCCACGGCAGCTGCTGCACCGCACCCTTGGTGCCGCCATCCCAGCTGATGGTTTCATCGCCGCTTTGCAGCATCCAGGCAGCAATGCGGTTGCCACCGAGTTCGCCCGCCAGCGCGTTATTGCCGTCCGCCTCGCCCGTATTCCCGACACGGAAGCGCACTCCCAACAGGTAACCGGCACTATCGGCGCCCTCGGCCGCCGGCAGCAAAGGCCCCAGGAAGCGGCGTGCGCTGGCGCTGGCGGCGACGAATTCGCGCGCCCGGCCAGGCGCCATGCGCTGGCTGTCCGGCGCCAGCTGGTCATACAGCTGCAGGTAGGCCAGCACATCGTCCAGGCTGGCCGCTTCGCTGTTGCGGCCCGCTTCGGCAAAAGGGAAATGCCCGGCCAAGGTGCGCCGGAACTGTTCGCGCAAGGCCAGGTAGGCGTGATCCAACTCGGCCCGGCCCAATGCCAGGCAGCGGCTGGCCAATGCCGAAGCCAGGAAGCGGCGCCGTTCGCTGAACAAGTCGGAACCGCCGGTCGCCGGGGCGGATTTGTTTGTCAAACTCAAGCGCGCTGGCGCCAGCACCACCCCGTCCGATCCCTGGGCGGCAATGGGCCCCTGGCAGTTGCGCCCATCGGCATTGGCCAGGTCGTTGCGGATAAAGGCGTGCAACTGGGCCATGCGGGCGTTCGGCTGTTTCTCCTGGAAGCGCGCCAGTTCGGCGGCGATCTCGCTCCAGCGCCGCGCCGGGGCGCTGGACAGGTTGCCCTGGGCAGCTTCGGCCAGGCGCAGCAAGGGCTGGGCCTGGCGCACCGACGCTTCGATACGCGCTTGCTGCGCCAGCAGGTAATCCTCCAATGCCTGGGCATCGCCGCCTGAGAAGCCTTGCGCCGCCGGATTGGGCGTACCCTGCCACCAGTCGAAACCGCCGTCGCGGGGCCGGTACAATCCCCCTTCCACCAGCTCGCGCTCCAGCCAGCGCAGGCCGGCATTGGCTTGCTGCGCAAGGGCATCGGCCAGGATGCGATGCTGTTCCGGGGCATCCAGGCCGTCGAGCGTCTCCAGCAACGCGGTCAGCAGCTTCTGGGCCTGCCCCAGGCGCTGATACGTGTCGGCTTCGCTGCTGCCGGACGCCAGCGCCGCGCCGGCCGAAGCCAGCAGGCTGTCGGCCAGGCGCTGCCCCGTGTAGCGCCGCAACTCCGGCTGGAATGGCAGGGGAAACCCTGGCACTTCCTTGTCCAGGTAGGCGCGCGCCTCGTTCGCCTGCAACAGCGTCTGGTTCAGTTTCTTCATATCCCACAAGGGTCCCAGTCCTTGCCGCGCCAGCGCTTCCGGCGCGCCGGCTTCCGCCATGAAGGCCTGCCGCGACAGGCGTTCCAGCCCGGCCTGCAGGTTGGCCAGCTCCGGCGTCAAGCCGAGCTTCCCGTCGCCGCCTCGCTGCACCAGGGCATGGCCGCCGCCGACCGGATCGGTCAGCTCGCGCAGCAGGCGCTTCACCTGTTCGGCGCGCTGCTTGCGCGCCCAGTCGGCGGCATCCTGGCCCAGCAAGCTGTTGGCCTCCACCTTGCGCAGCAATTCGCCATAGGCCTTGCCTTCGCCGCTCTCGGCTTCGTCCATCCAGCGCAGCGTGGGCGCGGCGAGCCAGGCGCTCAGTTGCTGCAGCGCCGGAATCAGGCCGTGCTCCTGGTCGGCGCTGCCGAGGGCGCGTCCCGCGCGCAAATGCTCAGCGACGTCATGCGCCGCCCGCCGCGCCGGGTGGTTTTCGATCATGCTGGCCAGAAACTGGCCATGCTCTTCGTGGAATGCGCACAGGATGCTTTTCACTTGCCGCTCGCGCTGCAGCTGCGCGTCTTCCGGCGGGTACTGGTTGTTCAGCGCGGCCTTGAGCAGCGGGCTGGCGCCATACGCCGTCTCGGTCGGCAATTCAAAGGCGCCGGTGTAGGCCGCCACCTTGACCAGGTCGCGGTATTCGCCCTGGTGCAATTGGTGCAGGCTGTCCAGGTGCTTGCGCGCCTGCTCGAACAAGCCGGCGTCGGCCACATAGCGGTCCAGGCGCTTGAAAGCCTGCGCATCCGACAGGACTGCGCCGGCGCTCAATTCCGCGTGCTCACCGCCGGCCCTGATATGGCAAGCCCTTTCGTCGCTCAGGTTATACGTGGCGCGGTCTTTGGTGGCGCCGGTCTGTTCTTCCACCGATTTGTTGAGAGCCTTGTCCAGCGTGCGGTAGACGATATTCTGCAAGCCTTTCCCGAACTGCCCTTCGACACGCCGGTCCAGGTCCTGCCAGCCGGTCCACTGCCACGACGCCGGGATCGCCAGCTGCGACAAGCTGCCATGGCTGTCCAGCATAGCGGCCACGATGTGCTGCGATGACGTCTTGTAGGCGTCATACTCCATATGGCCCTTTTTCTCGCGGTCGGTGGTGCGGCGTTCCTGTTCCTGGTTGATGTCTTTCAGGGCACCGTGCAAGCGCTCGGCCTGGATCTTCAGGGCGGCATGCCCCCACAGCAGCGCCCCGCCCCAGATCACCAGCACCGCAGCACAGGCGGCAGCCCAGCGGCGCACCCCCTTGTTGCGCGACAGCAGTTGACCGCCAAGCGGACGCGCCAGCCCCCGTTCGGGGAAGACCTTGCGCGCCAGCAGGTCGCCGGCAAACCATGGCCGGGCCGGGATCGTGCCCAGCACCGTAGCCGGGTCGCCGCAAAGATAAAGCCCACGCAGCATGGGGGAAATGCTGCGGGCATCGTCTTCCAGCAGGCGCGCGGCATAGCTGCTGCACGGTCCTGCCATGCGCGCAATCGCACCCGGCAACAGGAAGAAGCTGTCGCTGCCAGCGCCTTCGGCCCCTGTGGCGGCCAATTCCGCTTGCAGGTCCACCACCGTGCGGCCGATCTGGCTGAAGGCATCGGACAGCCAGACCGGCGCGTAGGCGATTTCCGGGTCGTTCGGGTTCGACCAGCCCAGCATGGCCACGCGCAAGCCGTCCGGCAGCGCCATCGCGAAGTCGGCGAAACCGTCCAGCTGGTCGCAGCGGGTGAGCAGGAGGTAGACCGGCAGCCGCAAACCAAACAGCCGCTGCAGCTCACCCAGCCGGCGCCGGGCCAGGCCGGCCCGCCTTTCCACCTCGAGCGGCGACCAGGCCTGCGCGCCGCACAGGGCATCGGCAGGAATCGCCAGCAGGATGCCGTCCAGCGGCCGGCGCGGGCGGCGCCGTTCCAGTTGCTCGGCCAGCGCTTGCCAGGCTTCGCAGTTTTCCTCACTGTCGAAGCCGAAGGCCGCCATGTCCGCCTGCAGGACCCAGCCCTGGGGCGAGGCATGCCAGCTGAGCGGCTTGCCATCGTCTGGCGCATGTTCAAGGGTGGAACGCGCGGCGTCCCGTTCACCGGCCAGCAACACCAGCGGCATGGCATACGCTGCGCTGCCCTCTTCCTCCCGCCCCGTGAAGGCCGCGCGCACCGCGGGCACCAGGCCAACGGCAGCGGCTACCGGACCCTTATCGGCGGCCGGCGCCTTGCCGCTGGCGCGCGCCAGGGCGCGTTTGCGCGCCAAGCGCAGCACGTACCAGGCAAGCAGCGACGCGAGCAGCAAGCCCAGCGAGGCGATGACGATGGCCAGAATGCCGCCGCGAGTCATTTGTCGCTTCCTTTCAGCGGGTCTTCCACTTTTGCCAGTTCAGCTCGCAGCTCGGCGGTATCCGTTTGCCAAGCGAACTGGGACAGCAGCAGCAATCCCAGCACCAGCAGCACGAAGTACGCGGCCCAGCGCCGCGGATTGGGCAGCAGCCGCGGGGCAATGCCGGCATGGGTGTATTGATAGGGTTGCGGCATGCGCCGCATGGCCAGGTCGCGCTGCAGGCCGTCGTCCCCGCCCAGGGCGCTATCGGGCCAGCGGCCATATGCATGGCGATACAGCTTGCGGCGCCAGGCCAGCAAGTCGGACTGCCCGCCCTCCTGCTTGCGGTAGCGCCCCTGGAATCCCATCGACAGCGCCATCAGGTAGAGCTGGGCCAGTTCGCGCTGTGAGCCGGGCTGGGTTTGCAGCAAGCCGGCGATCCGGTCGAAGATCCTTTCCCCGGCGCTACGGCTGCCATATAGCTGGAATTCCAGTGGACAGCCGATCCAGTCGTGGCGCTGCGGCCAGTCCTGCAATGCAATCAGGGTCTCGTCGGCCAGCGCGACTTTCAGGTAGCGCGCCGCCTCGGCCTGCTCGTGGCCCTGGCGCCCGCTGTATTCGAGCGCCTGCGCGGACTGCAGGTCCAGCACACTGCGCAGGGCATGCGCCAGCTGGGCGGTTGCCGGCACGCTGTCCTCGCTGTCGGGGGCGGTCAGCACGGGAATCCCGTCCGGCGGGACAATGCCGCGCTTGATGCGCACCAGGGCGGCGTGAAAGTCCAGCAGTTGGCCGATCAGGACGTGGTCGTCCTGGATAGCGCTGATCATGGCCGCCGCTCCACGGCAATGAGCAGGACGATTTCCTCCGGCATGGCGCCGCCTGCCGCCTCCAGCAGCAGTCTTTGGCTAGCGCGCACCAGCTGCGGGTCGGGCGCGATGGCAAACAGCACGGTACCGGCCGTGCGCAGGCCCTCGGCGTCGATGCGGCGCTCCGCCACTGGCGCAGGGGCGAGCGGATCGCGCTCCGCCGCCAGCAAGATCAAGCCGCCGTCGGCGTCGATCCGGTAGCGCGCTGCCCCACGCACGCGCCGTTCGCGCACATCGTCCAGGTACGGTGACGAGGCGGCCAGTGCCGCGCCCATCCACTGCTCCGCCAGTTCCGGCGCCAGGCCGCGCACGCCGATCAGGAGCACCGGCTCCGCCACGGCCGCCGCGCCGGCGGACAGGTGCAGGGTCGGCCAGCCGCGCAGCATATCGCTATCGAGCATCAGGCTGAAGCCCTGCGTGCTGCGTTCGAACGCCACTTCCGAGCAACGCCGCTCGATGGTGTCCAGGCGCGCATCGATCAGGGCGAACAACGGGTCGAACGTCTTGCGCGGATTACGGTGCAGGTAGGGCGGCACCTCGGGCGCCGGTTCGGCCAGGTTGCGCAAGATGGCCAGGTGGCCCAGCACCTGGGCCAGGGCCATATACAACTGCAGGGGCGTGGCCGTGTCCAGCATAAGGGTGGCGCCCAGCAGCGGCAAGCCGGCATTGAGGCAATGCAGCTGCTCGCGCAGTTCCAGGCGGCGTAGCCGGTCGCCGCATTCGGCCGCCACCGCGGCCAGCTGGCGTTCCGTTTCGGCCAGGCGCCGCTGCAAGGCCATGGCAGCGCTGCGCAGGGGCCGTTGCCCATCCAGCGGCGCCAGGTCGATATCCAGCAGCGGCGGCAGGAATCCTTCCAATTGCAATTGCTGCTTTTCGAATTTGAGCTGCAGCAGGGGCAGGTTCACTTCCGCCCCCGGCGCCAGGTCGGCCTCGGCCACCAGGCGCGCATTCGGCTGGACGCGGCACAGCTCTTCATCGTCGCGTTCAACGCTGCGCAAGCGTGCCCGTCCGGCCGTCTTGCCTTCGGCCGGCACGGCAAGATAGATATTGCAGCGCGCACCGGGCGCGCGCAATGCGTCCAGCGTGGCATCGCCCAGTACCAGCTGCAGCGGCGCATTCTCGTCGCCGTGCCGTACCAGCAGCCCATCCGGCATCACCGCTTCCAGCTCGGCCACGGCCACGATGTTTTGCGCCAGCTTGCCCGGCTGCAATTCCAGCCGGCGCACGCCCCAGGCGTACTGGTAGCCGCTGCGCACATGGTATGCGACCAGCTCTTCATGGCGCTGCGTCAGCTGCTCGAAGTGCAGCGGCGCCAGCAACAGGCCGTCGTGCCACAGGATGCCGTCGGTGGGAATGGCTACCCGGTCATTGCTGGTCGATCTCATGCCGCTGCGTCTCCGAAGTGGGTTGTTCGTCAGGCCTGGCTGCTGCAATGCATGGCGGGTGGCGATGGCGGCGGCGCGCCGCCTTTTTCCTGCGGCGCCGCGACCCAGCCCTCGCGGCCCACCGTGATCTGTCCACCGTCGCGCCAGCCCTCGATACGGGCGCGGCGCTCGCCGTCCGCCAATCCTGCAAACACGATCACGGCCAAGGCGCGCTGCCCTTCAAACATCGCGGGTGGCAGCTTCAATTCGCTGGCGGGAGGGAATTCGCAACGGAATACGCGCAAGGTGCCCGGATAGCTGGCGATCAGGCTGGGTCCCTGCGGGAACCATTTGCTTTCGGGCGCCATCAGGCGCTGCTCAAGCCCGGCATCGGCCACGATGACCACATCCAGCACCACCGGGCTGTTGCGGTTGGCATCGGCTTCGGCAATGACGCGCACGTCGCCCACCTTCAGCTTGGGCGGACCGCCGAAGAGACCGTTATAAAGACTGCAAGCCGACAATGCAAAGGAGAAAACCAGAGCCAGTCCCGCAATACGGAAACACATTTGCATGGCTTGCATAGTCGTCCGGTGTGATGGCAATGCGCCGCGGGGGAAGGCGGAATCAACGTTGCCTCATTGAAAAGTGTGCAGCTATTTTGCTCCCGGACCTCGGTCGGAAATCTCGCGGATTGTCACCGCTGAGTCAAATATTGCGAACGTCCAACACTATTAAGAAACAAGGTGTTAGAACGTTCTATCTTGCATCTCAATGTCGGAAATATTTACATTTCCACATATTTGCCACGGCGGTATGCAGGCAACTGCTTGAATGCAAAGTAGCTTTTATTTTAGGCATGTTCCCTGCTTAGGATTGCCCTCGTGTTAATACACGCGAAGCAATCTTTCTAGGGAGACAAAAATCGTGGCAAAACCCATTTGGAAACAGCTGCTCGGCTTCACCCTGGTCATCGCAACGCTGGCTGGCACTGCGCAAGCAACGCCGGGCGGCACCATCACACCACTGATCTCTGCGGGGGCGCCGCCCGACAGCCCAGCCGCACGCGTCGATCCCAACACCGCCGCCTCGCCCTTCTCCGGCGTGGTCAGCATCAATATCCGCTACGATGGCTTGAGCTACATCTGTTCCGGGGCGCTGGTGGGCAAGCGCCAGGTGGTCTCGGCCGGCCATTGCGTCGATACCGATGGCAACGGCAGCGTGATCGACCTGAATAAACCCGGCAACGATGTGCGCGTCATCTTCAATGCCTCGTCCACCCCGGGCGACCCGGGACGCGCGGCCATCACGGCCAGCAAGGTCCAGATGAATCCCAACTATGCGGGTTTCGGCAATTGCCCGGCTGGAGTCCCCGGATTCTGCGTCAATGACGACCTGTCCGTGATCACGCTGAGCCAGGACGCGCCCGCCGCCGCCAGGATCTACAAGATCGCCGGCCAGCAGCTCGAAGCCAACACCCGCATCATCATGGCCGGCTACGGCACCTCGGGCGACGGCATCAACGGCTACACCATCGGGCCGGACTTCCGCGTCAAGCGCACCGGCCAGAACGTCGTCGATTTCTTCGACCAGGACGACGAGCAGGATTTCAACGGTCCGCGCGAAGTCTGGTATGCCGACTTCGACGGCAACGGCCACGACACCTTCTGCGAATTCGGCCTGGCTTGCTCGAGAGTCCTGGCGAACGGCGAGGAAGCGAATATTGGCGGTGGCGATTCCGGCGGTCCCTCCTTCATCGAATCGTATGGCGAGTTGATGCTGATCGCGACCAACACCTTCGGCGGCACGCCGGACGGCATCAACAAAGGCGCTTTCGGCAGCTACTTCGGGGGCATCGTCCTGCATAGCTACCTGGACTACCTGCGCCAGGCCACGGGCGGCGCGGCGACCGTGGTGCCGGAACCGGCCAGCATCGCCGTCTTCGGCCTGGGCCTGCTGGCATTGGCCGGCGCACGCCGCCGCAAGCAGCAGCGTTCAGCGTAAGCCAGCCTTTCCTCAGAGGGCCGGCTGCGCCGCATTCTTTTGCGCCGCAGCCGCCCTGGTCCGCGATGAACGCTTGCGCCACCAGATCACCACGCCGGTCACGCTCAACATCGCGACCACCACTCCCATGAAGGAAATCAGGATGCGCCCCGGCAGGCCGAGGATGCGCCCTGAATGCAGGGGAAACTGGGCTTGCACGAACAAATCGGCGGCACTGCCTGTCCAGGGTTTGCGCTCGCCGAGCAGCCGCCCATCGAGCCCGTCGTAGTACAGCACGGCCGGACCGGCGCCGCCGGCGCCATGATCGTCGCCGGCCTTGAAAAAGCTCACGCCGTAGATGCCATAGGCCTGCGAATAGAACACGCTGCCGGCCGGTTCCCGCCACTCACGCCGGCGCGCCTCGGCGCCAGCTTTCTCCAGCACCTGCGCATAGCCGACGCGCGCCAGGATCGGATTATTCAAGTCGCGCGGGGTTCGTGTATCGAACGGCGTCGGGGTAAGCTCCGAAATCGTTTGCATCACCGGATAAAAAATTTCCCGGTACAGGTTCAAGGAAAACGCCGTGAAGGCAAGGACGAACAACAGGCCCCAGGTCCACAGGCTGAAAGCCCGGTGCAGATCGAAATTGAGCTTGGCGCTGCCCCCGCCCCAGCGCACCTTCCAGGCCGGCTTCCAGCGCTGCCACCAGCCACGGCCAGCCGGCGACCTGGCACGCACCGGCAAGGTGAGGTAGAAGCCGACAAAGCTGTCCACCAGCCAGACCATGGCAATGGCGCCCATCAGCCAGATGCCCCAACGGTCAATGCCCCACATTGCAGGAATATGCAGCGAATAGTGCAGCTTGTAGAGGAAGGAAACGAAGGTCTCCTTGCTGATCGGCCACACCGCACCCCATTCCCGCTTGCCCAGTTCAGCGCCGCTGACCGGATCGACAAAGACCTGGTTGAAGCCCTTGGCATCGACCCCGAAGCCCAGCGAATCGCCCTTGACCGCATGCAGAGGGATATAGGAGACCTTGGCGTCCGGATGGCGCTCTTCGATCAGCCGCGCCAGCTCCAGTGAAGGCAGCGCAACGCCTGCCGTTCGCGCTTCCATCAATTGCGGGTTGAGCAGATCGTCCAGCTCGTGATCCCAGGAGATCACCGCGCCGGTCAGGCCGCTGGTGAAAAGGAAGCCCGCAGTCAGCAAGCCAAGGTAGCGGTGAACCAGTGTCCACGATGCGCGCATGCCAGCCTCGCCTTAGAAGTGGTATTTCAGGCTTGCCGAAACGCTGCGCGGCGCGGCATAAGTAATGGCGCCGTAAGCGGAAAACATGCCGAAATGCTTCTTGTCGAACAGGTTGTTCACGTTCAGCTGCGCGGAAAGCTGTCTGGTGATGTCATAGCGCGCCATCAGGTTGGCGATGGCGAAGGAATCCTGCACTATCAGGCCGCCGCTCCCGGCCGGCGCGCCCGGATCCAGGGTGGCAGTGCGGCTTTCCCAGTTCACGCCGCCGCCCACCGTGAGAGCATCCATGCGGTAGGTGGTGAATACCCTGAACAGCTTGCGCGGGTAAACGCCGTTGATATCGGCGCCTGCCGCATCTTTCGCGCGGAACTGGGAATAGCCGGCGGTAGCGTTCCATCCGCGTGCCAGTTCGCCGGACACTTCGAATTCAAAGCCTTCACTCTTGGCCCCTTTGGCGGCGCGGTAATAGGCCTCGGGCGCCAGCGGGCCGAGGCCATCCCGGTCGACCAGCCCGGCCTCCTGCGCCAGCTTGTCCTGTTCGACGCGGAATATCGCCAGCGACGCATTCAGGCGGCCATCGAGGAAGTCGCCTTTGACGCCGGTCTCGTAGCTCTTGCCCACCACTGGGTCCAGCATCTTGCCGTCAAAGTCCTTCTTGTTCTGAGGCTGGAAGATATCGGTGTAGCTCGCATAGGCCGACAGTTGCTCGCTGATGTCGTATACGACGCCAGCAAAGGGCGTGAGCTCGCGCTCATGCTTCATCCGATAAGCGGGACTCCAGGCGCCCACGCCGGACTTATCGTAATTGGTGACGCGCGCGCCGAGGATTGTCTTCAGCGTATCCGTGATCGAGAAGCGGGCCACGCCGTAAAGCGCTTCCTGCTTGGTCACGCTGCTTTCATAGAAGCTGGGCGTACCCCATTTCGGCTCCGGATAAGCCGCGCCATTCCAGTTATTGAAATCGCCGACCGCAGGATAGCCGCCGGCATAATCAGCCGCCCGGCTGTCGGCATTGAACTCCTGCTTCGAGTGCATATACCCGATCGCCGCCTCGTGCTTGCGCCCGGCCAGCTGAAACGGACCACTGGCATGCAGGCTGAAGTCATTCTGCTTTGTGCGCGTAAGATAGGAGCCCGCGAAAGCGCTCATGCCAACGCCGGTCGCGCGGTCCGGCACACCGGACAGATACAGCAGTGCCGAATCGCCCTTGCGGTCGCCGTGGCTGAAGCTGGCCCGTAACTTCCAGCCGTTCTCGAAGCCGTGCTCCAGGTTCACGAAGCTGTTGTCGTATTCGCTCTTCCAGCGCGCCCAATCGGCGGCCGACGTCTTGGAACGGTCAAAGTTGGTCCGGCTGCCGTCCGTGTACCAGTAAGGCAAACCGCCCCACATCGGGCCCTTCGGGTCGTTTTCCTGGCGGCTGACGCCAGCCGATAGCACTGTGCGCGGCGCCAGATCGGCTTCGATGGTCCCGTAGAATGTATGGCTCTTGTTCTTCAACAGGTCGATCCAGCTGTCCGCGCGCTGGTATTCGCCAACAACGCGTGCACGCACCGAACCGCTGGCATTGACACCGCGCGACACGTCCACCATGGCGCGGCGCTCATTCCAGCGGCCAATGCCAAATTCCGCGCTGCCGCTCAATTGCTTGCTGCTGGCGCGCTTGCGGACCAGGTTGATGGCTGCGGACGGATTGCCGGCGCCGGTCATCAGCCCCGTTGCGCCGCGCACCACCTCGGCACGGTCATACATCGCCAGGCTGCCTACCACTTCGCCGGAGCTCCAGGGCTGGTCCCAGGTGGTCGGAACGCCGTCGATCTGCAGGTTGTCGATATCAAATCCGCGCGCCGTGAAGCCGGCGCGGTGCGTCTCGTATTGGTTGACCGAGATGCCGGTGGCATTGTTGACCACATCGGTGACGGTCCGCAGTGCCTGGTCTTCAATGCGTTGCTGGGTGATGACCGACACGGATTGGGGCGTGTCGCGCAAAGCCATGCTGAAAGGCGTGGCAGCGCGGCTGCGGTCGGTCGTGTAGGCGTCCACCTTCTGCGCGGAGACTTCGATCTGCGGCATCACCGCCGCCTCTTCCGCAAACGCCGCCACGGGAAACGCCAAACCAAGCAGCACTGCCAATCTTTTCTTGCCCATCATCACCTCAGCTAATAAATAAGTCGATTAGCTGGCGATGGCTGGCTTTTATATGAATCCGTAAATGATAACCATTCGCATCTAAAAGTCAATCCTTGCGAATCGAAAGGTGGGTTGCCGCGGGACTCGACTCGTGCCCGGACACCGAATAGCCCAGCTCCTTCAGGTTCAGACCCGCGAACAGGTGCTCGCCGGATCCAAGCAGGATTGGCGATTGAACCAGGTGCATCTCATCCACCAGGCCGGCCTCCAGGTATTGGCGGACCGTCTCCGTGCCGCCCCCCAGCCGGACATCCTTGCCATTCGCGGCTGCACGCGCCAGGTCAAGCGCTTCCCGAATGCCGCCGGTAACGAAATGGAAGGTGGTGCCGCCCTCCATGACCAGAGGCTCGCGCGCATGATGGGTCAAGACGAAGACCGGCGTGTGATATGGCGGATTCGGTCCCCACCAGCCGCGCCAGTTGTCGTCCGGCCAGGCGCCCCGGCTGGGCGCAAACATATTGCGGCCAAGGATCCATGCGCCAATATTCTCCATACCGCGTTGGGCGTAGTCGTTATCCATTCCTGTGGTGCCCTGCCCCGATCCGTGCATGGCTTGGAAAGCCTGGGTCGGGAACATCCAGTTGTGCAGCTTCTCTCCGCCAACGCCCAACGGATGTTCGAGCCCCTGGTTCGGGCCCGCACCGAATCCATCCACACTGATGGCGAAACACGCGACGCGCAATCTACTCATACGACCTCCCTCTATTGGAATTGAATTGACCCAGATCATGCCGTTTATTGACCCGGGAGCCTAGACTTTTTCCCATACGACCAGCATTGGAGGCTGTGATGGGATTCAAGACTGTTGTGGTGCATGTTAGCGTTTCTGCCGGCACGGAGCGCCGCGTACGGCTGGCGGCGCAGATTGTGCGGATGTCCAAGGGCCGCCTGGTCGGTGCGGCCATGAGCGGCATTTCCCGCTTCCTGTATGCCGACCATGCCACTGCAATGGGCGTTGGCATCGCAGCCCAATGCATTGACGAAGCGCGGGAAAGCGCGCGTGCCAGCTTGCGGCGCTTCGAGTCGCAATGCGCGATGCTGGACCTGCCCTCCTACGAAGCCAGGCTGCTGGACGACCGCGCCGCCGACGGCCTGGTATTGCAGTCGCGCTATGCCGACCTGGTCGTCCTGGGCCAGGCGAATCCCGGCGAACCGATCGCGCCGCTCGAAGAAGAAACGCCGGAATTTGTGGCGATGAACAGCGCCCGCCCAGTCCTGGTGCTGCCATATGCCGGTCATTTCGAGGCGCCTTTCCGGCGCATCCTGGTGGCCTGGGACGGCAGCATGGAGGCCACCCGCGCAATCACTGCCGCGATTCCCCTGTTGCGGGAGGCGGCAAAGGTGACCTTGGCGGTCTTCAATGCCGGCCGCCAAGCCGACGCGCACGGCAGCGAACCGGGCGCCGACATGGCCCTGTATCTCGCGCGCCACGGCATCAAGGTGGAGGTGGCGTCGCAGGTGACGGAGATCGACATAGGCTCCGCCCTGCTTTCCTTTGCGGCGGACGTCGATGCCGACCTGCTTGTCATGGGCTGCTACGGCCATAGCCGCTTCCGCGAGATCATGCTCGGCGGCGCAACCCGCACGGTCCTGGAGAGCATGACCTTGCCGGTGCTGATGGCGCATTAGGACTATACTGGCCTGCATGCCGAATCCTTTCGCCCCTGTCGCCGCAGCCTGGCTGGCACACCCGATGGAAATACTTCGGGCGTGGCAGGAACTTGCCACGGTCACCTGGGCCACCGCCATGCCGGCGCCGATGGCGGAAGCGGCCGAAGGCGATGACCGCTTCACCGACGATGCCTGGCGCGCCAACCCGTTCTTCCATGGCCTGATGCAGCAATACCTCGGCATCACCCGCACCCTTGAGCGGCAGATTTACGACACCCCAGGCGTGGACGAGCGCGAAGCCCGCAGCGCCGCCTTCTGGCTGCGCCATTGGTGCAACGCCCTGGCGCCCAGCAATTTCCCCTGGACCAATCCCGTTGTCCTGCGGCGCGCCTTCGACAGCGGCGGTGCAAGCTTGCGCCAGGGCTTTGAAGAATGGCTGCGCGACTTGTGGGCCGGCGAGCTGCGTATGGTTGACCCGGCGCAGTTCGAACTTGGCCGCGACCTCGCCGCCACGCCCGGCCGCGTCGTCATGCGCAATGCATTGATGGAATTGATCCAGTACACACCCGTGTGTGCCGAAGTGCACGCCATGCCGCTGGTGCTGGTGCCGCCCTGGATCAACAAGTACTACATCCTCGACCTCACAGCGCAGCAAAGCATGGTGAAGTACTTGGTGGAACAGGGCTTCGACGTCTTTGTCATCAGCTGGAAAAATCCGGGTGCGGGCATGGCGGGTGTGACCTTCGAGGACCACCTGTTTGACGGCATCCTCGCCGCGATTGAAGCGGCCCGCGCGATCGCCGCCGCGCCGCAGGTGCATGCCGTTGGCTACTGCATCGGCGGCACCGCACTGTCGGCCCTCATGGCCTGGCTTAACCGGCGTTACAAAGAAGAGCGCGACATCCCCGTCGCACATTGGACCCTGCTTGCCACTTTGACCGACTTCGCCAAACCGGGCGATATCGCCAGCTTCATCGACGACGACAGCGTCGCCTTGCTCGACGGGCTGATGGCGCGCCAAGGCTTCCTCGACTCACATCAGATCGGCTGGAGCTTCCGCATGCTGCGCCCAAATACGCAAATCTGGCGTTATGTCGTGCACAAATACCTGCTTGGGGAGCCGGCGCCGGCCCTGGCGCCACTGGCCTGGAACTCCGACGGCACGCGCCAGCCGCACGCCACCCAAGCGTTCTGCCTGCGCGAACTCTATATGGGCAACAAATTGGCGCAAGCCGACCAGCTGGAAATCCGGGGGCAGAAAATCGACCTTGGCCGCATCCGCCAGCCCTTGTACGCTGTGGCCGCAGTCGCCGACCATATCACCCCATGGCGCAGCACTTACCGCAGCGCGGCGCTCGTGGGCGCCCCGGTGCACTTCGTGCTCACGGCTTCGGGACACATCCTGGGCATCATCAACCCGCCGGGCGGGAGCGCCAAACAGGAATTTCGGTCGGCGCCGCTGCTGGCCGGACGCGATCCCAAGGACTGGCAGGCGGACCTGCCAGCCACACGCGGTTCCTGGTGGCAGGACTGGACCGAATGGCTGCACGCGCGCTGCGGTCCGATGCGCTCCCCGGGACTGGAAGCTCACACCGACTACCCCTGGCTTTGCGCCGCCCCTGGAAACTACGTGCGCGAGCACTAAGGGCGGACGTCATCGCCGAGCGCTCGACCGCATTTCACGGCCCTGGTGACGCTGGGACTTGGCTGCGGCATTCTCATGGCCATTCGCCGGGAAAGCGGCGCCTGAAGCTGTTACAGCTGTCCAATTCAGGACAAAAATCAGGCCCTATGTTCAGGGCTTAACGGAACTGTTGTTGGAATGCCGGCGGCCTTCCGATTTAGATTGAACTGCCGGCAGCTCCCCGTCAAGATTGGCTTACCCCAACCACAACCGGACGGAGACAGGAATGAATCTGAAACACCTTGGCGGCTTTGCGCTTGCAGCTTCTTTCAGCCTGGGCGCCTTCGCGGCCGACGGCCTGACGGCCAGTATCAGCATGGACAAACGCACGCTCGGTGCGAGCGACGATGTGGTCGTTCACGTCACCTTGACCAATACCTCGGCAGTTCCACAGTACGTCCTAAAATGGCATACCCCGTTTGGTGAAATCGAAGAATCCCTGTTTGACGTGACGCGCGACGGCGCCAAGGTGGCGTACGAAGGCCTGCACGCCAAGCGCCCTGCGCCGACCGCAGCCGACTACTATGTGATCCAGCCGGGCAAATCGTACAAGGCCACGGTGGAACTGTCGCAGATGTATAACATGAGCATCTCCGGCGACTACACCATCCGTTACAGCACCAAGTCCGCCAAACTGTTCAGCAACGCCGATCCTTCCGGTCGCGCCTTCGACAAGAAGCAGCCGGACAGCCTGCAGTCGGATGCACTGAGCGTTTCGATCGAAGGCACCCTGCCGCGCGGCGCGATTGCCAAGGCGCCAGCCGATCCCGTGGGTCTGGCAGGCAGTCTCTCCTTCAGCAAATGCACCGCGTCGCAGCAATCGACCATCACGAGCGCCAAATCGGCCGCTCAGAACATGTCGAACGACGCCAACGGCTACCTGGGCGCGAACAAGACCGGCCAGCGTTACACCAAGTGGTTCGGCAGCTATTCTTCCAGCCGCTATTCCACCGTCAAGAGCCACTTTGTGGCGATCAAGGATGCTTTCGACAACAAGCCGATCACGGTCGATTGCAGCTGCAAGAAGTCTTATTATGCTTACGTCTATCCGACCCAGCCCTACAAGATCTATGTGTGCAATGCTTTCTGGAGCGCGCCAATGACGGGTACCGACTCCAAAGGCGGCACCCTGGTGCATGAAATGAGCCACTTCAATGTGGTGGCCGGCACGGACGACCATGTCTACGGCCAATCCGGCGCCGCCAGCCTGGCAATTAGCAATCCCGCCCAGGCCATCGACAATGCCGACTCGCACGAATACTTCGGCGAGAACACTCCAGCCCTGCCTTAAGCACTGTGACTGCCGCTCACCTGCCGGTATGCTCGAAGCGTAGCGGTCCCACGGTGAGCGGCATTTCCTTCCCATCCAGAAGATAGTGGCCTGCATAGCTGATGGTGTAAGCATGGCGGCCCGGCTTGAAGGCATAGGCGAGGCCGAGATCGATGGCATTACTGCGCTCGGTACCCGCCCGCATGGGAAGATAATCTTCATCTGTCAGCGGCCCGCGCTTGACCATGATGCCCTGGTACTGCAGGGCCTCGCCGCTTTCCGCATCGCGCAGCTCAAACAGCTTGCCGTACATTTCCTCTTCGGTCGCCAGCGCCCGCAAGGCCTTCACCATACGGCCAGAATGGTTGGCCAAGGCAATCTGCAAGATCGGATGTCCGCCAGCCTCGCGGATCGCAAATTTCACTTCCAGCACAGCTGGTTCTCCCGTCAGCATGCCCAATGCTAGCAAAGCAGCAATATTGATTTTCACTCCAGACCTCGTTACACGTGAAACTTTCTAGTGCGACTGTTCCAGCGCTTCCCCTACCACCTCCAGGAAATCCCCGATATCCAAGGGTTTGGTGAGGTAGCGGAAAAAGCCGGCCTCCAACGCCGCCTGCACATCGAGCGGCATTGCATTTGCCGATAAGGCAATGATGGGAATTTCACAAGTCGCTGGATCCTGGCGTAAGCGCCGCTGGGCTTCGCGGCCGCTGATGCCCGGCAGGTTCATATCCATGAGGATCACGTCGGGCAGGTGTTCGCGCGCCATGGCGACGCCGGCATTGCCATCCGTGGCGGAGAGCAATTCCAGGTCAAGGTGAAGTTTCACGATTTCCTGCACCAGCTTCAGGTTGGCGGGATTGTCCTCCACGTAAAGCAGCAAAGGCTTGCCGTGGCGGTCCTGGGGCGCAGCCAGTGATGCTCCGTGATGCGGCGCTTGTATCAACGCCGACGGCAGTTCGGCCGATTCCATCTCGACCGTGAAGGTGCAGCCCTTCCCCATGGTACTGCTGACTCCAATGGTCGCGTTCATCAGCTCAGCCAGACGTTTGCTGAGCACAAGCCCGATTCCGCTGCCTTCCTCCGATCCGCCTTCCTGCCCCAGTCGGTTGAATGGCTGGAACAAGCCCGCCAGTTGTTCCTCGCTCAGCCCTGGGCCATCGTCCTTGACCGCCAGCCAGGTGCGGCCAAGTGCATTCCGGTCCATGGCGACCCATACGTGCCCGCCCTTGCTATTGTATTTGACCGCGTTGGTGAGCAGGTTCAGCACGATCTGGCGCAAGCGGATGCGGTCCGCCTTGACGCATAAGCCGCGCGGTTCCGACAAATAGACCGTCACCTGGCGCGCGTCGGCCATCGCCTCGATCATCTTGCGCGCTTCATG
Organism: Pseudoduganella violaceinigra DSM 15887; assembly: GCF_000425385.1. Classification (GTDB taxonomy): domain Bacteria; phylum Pseudomonadota; class Gammaproteobacteria; order Burkholderiales; family Burkholderiaceae_D; genus Rugamonas; species Rugamonas violaceinigra. The sequence continues at coordinate 228,548 of NZ_KE384361.1, forward strand.
CAGCAGCTCGTCGAGTGCCACCGGCTCCAGCGACAGCGTGACGGCGCCGACCTCGATCTTGGCCAGGTCCAGCGTCTCATTGATCAGATGCAGCAGGTGCTGCCCCGCCTGCACGATATTGCCCGCGAAGGCATAGCGCTGCTGCTGGCTCAAGGGCAATTTTTCGTTGTGCAGCAATTGGCCAAAGCCGAGGATGGCGTTCAACGGCGTGCGCAGCTCATGCGACATGCTGGCCAGGAAGCGGTCCTTGGCTTTGCTTGCCTGTTCCAGCTCCAGCTTCTGTTCCAGCAGCTTGCGCTCGATCTGGCGACGCCCGCTGATATCGCGGATCGCGCTTGAAACAAGCAGTTCATCTTCCGTCCTCAAGGGACTCAGGCTGATCTCCACCGGGAATTCGGAACCATCGCGCCGCATGGCATACAGTTCGGTACCGGCGCCCATGGCGCGTGGCTGCGCCTTGTCGAAGAAGCTGTTGCGCGCCGCAGGATGGCGCCCGGCGAAGCGCGCCGGTATCAGGATCTCGATCGGCTTGCCCAGCAATTCCTGGCGCTGGTAGCCAAATAACTGCTCGGTCTGGGAATTGACCAGCACGATCTCGCCGCGCGCATTGACGATCACCATCGGATCGGGCGCCGATTCGAGCAAGCCGCGGAATTTCTGCTCCGCTTTCTTGCGGTCGCCGATATCGCGGATGGCGCTCATCACGATCGCGCCTTCTTCCATCTGGATCATGCTGAGGCTGATTTCGACCGGGAATTCCAGTCCATCCTTGCGCAGCCCGTACAGTTCCAGACCGGCGCCCATGGTGCGGGTGCGCGGCTGCACGAAATACTGGGCGCGGTGCGACGCGTGGCCGCCACGGAAACGGTTCGGCAGCAAAACCTCAACGGGTCTGCCCAGGAGCTCGCGCGGTGCGAAGCCGAACAGCCGCTCGGCCTGGCTGTTGACCAGCACGATGCGTCCCGTGGAGTTCGCCATGACGATGGCGTCCGGCATGGACTCGAGCAGGCCGCGGTAACGGGACTCGACTTGGCGCGCATCGCGCAAGGCCTTGGCGTCCGTGATGTCGTTCTGGCTGTGGATGACGTATTCGATTTCGCCCTGGTCCGTCAACACCGCCTTACAGGCCGCGCCGACATAGACGGCCTGGCCATCCTTGCAGCGGCGCAGGTATTCGAAATCGGCGCCGAATTCGCGTTTGAACGGATGGTCCGGTATGCCAATCAGATCGGCGAGCTTGCATCCTAGCGTCTCTTCCGCGCTATAGCCGTAGATCTCCGTGGCGCCCTTGGTCCAGAAAATCACGGTATCGTCAGCGTCGGTGGCAATGATGCCGCCGGGAGCTTCCTCAAGGATGAACTTGCCCAGGTCATTTTCCATGGTGGTCTCTTTGCGGACTCGGCGAAACCATTGTAAGCGAATTCAGGCGAAAAAAAACCGCCTGACCTTACGGGCCAGGCGGTCGATAGCGCATGCTGCGCTCTTTACTTACCAGGAGGCTTTCAAGGTGTAGGTGCCGTTGCTTGCACCGGTACCACCACCGTAGTAGTACACCTTGGCGTACCACGTCACAGCAGCTGCGCCGGTGTTGGCGCGCGATACGGTGTCAGCCTGGCCAGTGCCTTTCACGCTCGAGCCCAGTTCGGTGCCGGCGCTGTTGTACAGCTTCAGGTCGTAGTCCGACGTGGCATTCGGCGTCATGGTCGCCGTCAGGGTCTTGCCAGCCGGGACCGTGATCGCGAAGTAGTCCACATCGGTATTGCTGCCAATATTCGCGTTGACCGTGGTGCACGACTGGGTCACCGGGTTGGCGGTGGCAATGGTGTTGTTGCTTTCCGTTTCAGACTTGCTCACCGGGGTGCAGCCGGCCGACAGGATGTTCTGCGCTTCGAACTTGGCCTGGAAGGTGTTGGCGTAAGTCAGGTCCGATGGGAACAGGGTTTTCGCCGCGTTCACGATCGCAGTTGCCATCGCAGGCATCTTGATATTCGAACCCAGGCCGAAGTGCGCTTCCAGGATGATCTTGTCGATGTTGGCGCGCGGCTTGCCGGCGGCGATCAGGGACACCATCGAAGCGTACAGCGGCGAGGACCACAGCTCGTCCGACTGGAACGTCACGCCATTCTCGGTCACCGAGCTGTGCGCGCTATAGGTCTTGGCGCTGTTGTATTTGGCGTCAGTGCGGTTCATCATACGGCCGCCCCAGCACGCGCCGTGGCCGTCCCAGCTGAAGGCCCACTCAGGGTGGTAGATCTTGCCGTTCGGGGTGCTATACGAATAGGACGCTGCCCAGTAGTCGCCGAAGCCTTCGCCCATGGCGCCAGTGTCGCCGCCGGACCAGCCGGAGTTGATGTTGGCCTGGATGCCGTGACCGTACTCGTGCAGGATCACATCCGCGTCTTCACTGTCATTGACGCAGCCGTGGCCGAACGCCAGGTAGTCGGACGAGCCGCCGCTGTAGTGCGAGTTGTCGTCGCCGTTCACACCGTTGGTGTCGACATCCAGCGGACGCTCGATGATGCCCTTGGTGCCGGTAAAGCCCAGCGATTGCATATAGCGCTGGCTCTGGTCGATGTGGAAGTAGACGTTGGTATCGTCGAAGGCATCGTTGCCGCGCTTGGCAGTCCACACGCCGTTGGTGGTGGTGCTTGGGGCGGTGTTCGGCGCTTCGATGTCCTTGATGTTGACGTAAGGGCCGGTCAGCTTGTACACGCCGGCGGTCACGGTCAGGTCGCGCAGGGTCTTGGTCGAGTAGGCCGCGTCGAAGGCCGCGTCAGGCGAGGTATCGGTCAGCGCATCGGTGTTCAGCGTGGTGCGTGGATCAGGATCGAAGGCATAGCCGCTGCCGTTGATGCCGGAAGGCGCCAGGCTCGCGGCAGGAGCGGCGGCGGCCTTCAGCGAGGTCACATTGGAATTGGTCTTGCCGGCCTGCTTGGCGGCCTGGATCGCGGCGTGCATATCGAGCATCTGGCCCGGAGCCGACTGGCGCGCTTCGATCGAACGCTCGCCGCCCTTGTTGGTGCGTGGCAGCGACGTGGTGTAAGAATCGATCAGCTTGCCGTCGTGGGCGTTCAGGTACTGCACGAAGCCGCCGGTTGGCATTTCTGCTTCGATATTGACTTTGCGCGCCAGTTGCACGCCATCCTTGGTCGGCACCCACACCAGGTTAGTGGACGGCACGGTGACCAGGTGGTGCTGCACCTTCATGTTCTTCCAGCCTTTGTCCAGCGCCTCGTCTTCGCTGATCTGGGCTTTGTTGTACATTTGGTTCACAGCGTCTGCATCGACTTTGGCCGAGATGTGGCGGGTTTCATTGAAAATCTTTTGCAGCTCGCCGTTCTTGCCGATCGACACAACGATCAAGGCACGGTCAACTGGCAGGCCGCGCAGCATTTGTTGGTAGTAATAGTGCTTGCCAGTTAGCGATTCCTTGACCGATACCAGCGCCAGGTTGTTCAGGTTGGCAGGCAGGCCGAAGCGCGCAGCGTTGGCCTTCAATACCGCTTCAGCGGATACCGCCTTGGTATTGGTGAATACAGTCAGGTTTTCTACAGTTTTTTCACCGGCTTGTGCCATGCTTGCGCAGGCCAGCATGATCATCGAAGCGAGAGTGGTGCGGGTGGTGTAGCGCATGTTGTAAGTCTCTCCTGAAGCGGTTATATAGGTGTATTTTTGGATGAAACATCAAGCCCCGCCGGGCTTCGTACTCAACAGCGTGATGGACGAGTATAACTACTAAAAGATCGTTGATTTAAAGTGAATCTTGACGAAAAATGCAAAATTGCATAGTCAAGACCGTACGCGCAACGTTAGAAGGAGTCCTCAGTGAAATTGAACATTTTGTTATTTTTTTCGGGCTTGCTTTGCCTCGCCCCGGCACAGGCGATTCCGGATACGGAACCCGACGTAACGGCCCAGGTCGCCGAAGTTCTGGAGGGCGTGGCGGACGGCAAGGCCGCGTCGGAGCGCTTCACGGAACGGGGAGCAAGCTACCTGGCGGCACCGGGTCTGGCGGCCACGTTGAAGGGCTGCGCACGCCCCGTCGCGCTGGAACTGCTGTCGCGCAATGTGTATGGCGAAGACCGTTTGTACGTGTACCGTGCGAAATGCCAGCCGCAGGCCTTGCGCATCGCTATCGATTTCAACAAGGCTGCCCGCATCAACCGGCTGGAACTGGCCCCCGAACACTAGATGCACGCGGTGCTGGACTTGGCGTTGTGTGTGTGGTCAGATATGCACTAATTAGCCAGGAGACAGCATGGACGTCATTACGACAGCAGTGACGGCAGGTGCCGGCGAAGGCGGCGTCAGTGCCGCCTATCAAATGCTGAAGTCCCGCTTGTCGGCGCAGTCGTCGTCTGTCGCCGACGCCATTGCCGATGTGGAAGAAGATCCCGGCTCGCGTTCGCGCCAGTTTGCCCTGAGCGACGCCCTGGCATCGGCCGGCCTGGCCGGCGACCGCTACCTGCGCGCCGCCGCGCGCAACCTGATCGATGAGGTCGAACGGCGCCGCAATGCGCGCACGCCGGCGACGGCCAGTCTGGATGGCGCGCCTAATCATGCTGTCATGAAAGTCTTCTTCGCCACCGACCGCGAACTGAGCGGCGACCGCCATCCGGCGCGGCTGTTCGGTGCCGCCCGCGGGCAATTGCGCTATGGCAGTTGCGAAGTGAGCATTCCGCGCGACCACCGCATGGGCGAACTGGAATCGCCTTCCCTGCTGCGGATGGAATTCCGCCAGGATCCGGAGCAGCATGTGGTGTTGCTTTCGGCCGATTTGGCCGAGCGCGAAAGCTATATGGCGGAACTGCGCCAGGCCATCGCCGCCAGCGGCAGCCGCGCCGCTCTGCTCTTCATCCACGGCTACCGCACCACCTTCGAGGATGCCGCAAGGCGCACCGGCCAGCTGGCTTACGATCTCGGTTTTCGAGGCGCCCCGATTTTTTACAGCTGGCCCTCGCAAGGCAAGCTTTCAGGCTATATCTTGGATGAAGCCAATGTGGAGTGGACCCAGGCCGACTTGTCCGCCTTCCTGGCCGACTTCCTGCTGCAGTGCGAAGCCGAGCAGGTTTACCTGCTGGCGCACAGCATGGGAAGCCGTGCCATGGCCAAGGCAACGGCCAGCGTCATCGCCGCCCGGCCCGAGCTGGCCAGCCGGATCCGCGAAGTGATCCTGGCGGCGCCGGATATCGATGCCGACGTCTTCCGCCAGCAATTGCTGCCGGCCCTGGCGCCCGTGCCTAGTCCGTTGACCCTGTATGCATCCTCGGAAGACCTCGCCCTGCACGCCTCGAAGGCCGTCCATGGCTATGCGCGCGCCGGCGAAAGCGGTCCTGGCCTGGTGGTGGCGCAAGGTGTCGAAACCATTGACGCCAGCGGCATGGATACGGGATTCATCCACCATGCCTATTTTGCCGAGCAGCGTTCGGCCCTGAGCGATCTGTATTACCTCATGCAAAAACATACCCGGGCTGCCGAACGCTTCGGCTTGCAGGCGGTCGACGGGACGACGGGACGCTATTGGACGTTCCGCGCATAAAGGAGACCCGCTTTATGAGTTACGCAAGCGCGCCCGACGAGGCGATTTTCTGTGTCGACAAATTGCTTGACTATATGGGGCATGACGCCAAGGCCATGAAGACGGTCGTAAAGATCGTCCGCGATGGCATCGGCCCGGGGGTCGAACCGCTGAACATGGCGGGGGAAGCGATCCGGGACGCGAAATTCATGGAGGCGCGCCGCATCCTGCATACTCTGCGCGGCTCGATCGGCAACCTGGGGGCGAAACGCTTCGTCGCCGCCTCCCTGGCGCTCGAACTGGCGCTGCAGGAGGGCCGTATTGTTGAGATTCCACGCTTGTTTACGGCAGTGGAAGGAGAGCTGAAACTGGTCCACGACCATGCCGGAGCATGGCTCGACCAGCATAGCGGGCGCGCCGTGGCCCGCTAACGAATGGTTACATCTGTTACCCCACCAGTTGATGCGGCGCAACATCGCCATGGTATCATGCAACACTCGTACGTTTGGCAGGAAAACAAGGCGACTCGCGCGCCGGGCTTGACCAGCGTTTCATAGAATGATGCAGGTGCTCGATATTGACGTCGGGCAACAAATTGGTACAATACTACCCTTTCGGGAATCACTGGGGCATATGGATATTTTCAACAAGGCGGGTGTAATTGTGACGTCTACCCTCGTCATGGTCGGTATGCTGATCGCCTGCCAAGTCAAGGAAGAGGTCCAGCCGCCTGCCCCCGTCGTTGAAGCCGTCGCCCGCAAGCTTGCCGAACACGGCGGCGCCGCAGCGGAACGCCGCCTGCGCGAATGGGAAGAGCAAGGCTCCCCGGTCGCCGCCCGCGAACTGGGGCTGCTCTACATTCTGGATGCTGCAAAGCACAACGAAGCGGTGCGCCTGCTGGAAAAAGCGGCGCTCGCCGGCGATACCGTGTCGGCCAACTACCTGGCCAACCACGCGCGCTCCGGCACCACCGTTAGCCGGGGCGACAGCGAGCGCGACATGCCCATGTATGTGCAACTGGCAAGCCAGCGTCAAACCAAGTAATCCTCCTCCCGATCGCAGCTTTATTGAGCGCGATCAACAAGTACTTCCCTCGAGCTCCCTACGCTGGTAACTCCACCAGCCCAGGGAGTTTGCCATGTCTCGAATTATTACGGTCGCGGCCGGATTAACGCTGGCCGCCCTGCTCGCTTGTCAGCGCATGAAGCCCGTCGACGATGTGCTGAAGGATGCACGCGAGGCCCACGCGCGCGGCGAGGACCGGGCGGCGGTGATCCACCTGAAAATCCTTCTGCAGCACGATCCTGGGCACGCGTCCGCGCGCCGTTTGCTGGGAGAACTGCACCTTGCGCAAGGCGACGCGGTAACGGCGGAAAAGGAATTGCGGCGCGCCTTGGCCCTTGGCCAATCGAGACAGGAAATCCTCCCCCTCCTGGTAAGAGCCCTGCTCGCCCAGGCCGCTTACCAGGGCGTACTGGACGAACTGCGCGGCGAAGCCCGCACGCCCGTCGTGCTGGCCTGGCGCGGCGACGCGCAACTGGGCCTGGGCAAGGCGGAAGAAGCGTCCCAGCTGTACGGACTGGCCCTGCAAGGCGACAGCAGACTGGTCGCAGCACACCTGGGCCGGGCTCGCCTGGCTTTGCTGCAGAACGACCCTGCCGCCAGCGCCCTGGCGGTCGAGCGAGCCATCGCCGCCGAACCGCGCAATCCGGAGGCATTGCGCGCCAAAGGCGACCTGCTGCGCAGCCGCGGCGAGCTGGCGGAAGCGCTGGCAAGCTACCGCGCCATCTTGCAGGTGGACAAGAATAACGTACAGGCTTACGCCGATATGGCGGCCACTTATTTGCAGGACGGTAAGCCGGCATTGGCGCGCCAGCAGCTCGAGGCTGGGCGCAAAGTGCAGCCCGCCAGCCTGGTCCTTGCGTATGCCCAAGGTTTGCTGGATTTCGCGGAAGGCCGGCACAAGGCGGCGCTGGAAAAGGCGCAAGCGGTGCTGCATGCCGCCCCCGACCATTTACCCAGCATGCTGCTGGCAGCGACGGCGGAAATTGCCACCGGCGCCACGGGCGAGGCCCGCGTCCACTTGCAGCGCTACCGAGAGAGCCGGCCCAATGAGCCGTATGCACTGCGCCTGCAGGCGATGTGCGACCTCAAGGAAGGCAAGGCACGCGCAGCGCTGGACCTGCTCGAGCCCTTGCTTGTCGGCGAGGTCCGGGACATCGAGTTATTGGCGCTCGCAGGCGAAGCCGCCATGCGGACCGGCAAACACGACCTGGCGGCACGCTGGTTCGGGCAGGCCAGCAAACTGGCGCCCGAATCGGTCGACCTGCTGGCATCCAATGGTTTGAGCCTGCTCAGCCAGGGCCAGGACGCTCGCGCGATCGAAGCGCTGGAACTGGCTGCCCGCCAGCAAGGCGCAGCCGCCTCGCGGGCGGGCGCCCTGCTGGTCATGGCGCAACTGCGCAGCCGGAATTTCAGCCGGGCCATGGAACAGGTCCATAAAATGGAAGCGCAAGGTGATAACCCGGCGGTGCAGAACCTGAAAGGCGGGGTGCTGCTGGCGAGCGGCGACCTGGCAGGTGCCCGCAACGCGTTCTCACGGGCGCTGGAACTCGACCCGGACCATTTGCCGGCACTCGATAATCTGGCCGAGCTGGACTTGATGGAAAAGAAGGCGCCGCAGGCGCGCCAGCGCTACCAGTCCGCCCTGGCGCGCAATCGTACGAGTGTGCCGCTGATGATGGCACTGTCCAGGCTGGAAACGCGCCAAGGCAAATTGCCGGCAGCGATTGAATGGCTGGAACGCGCCATAGCACAGGCTCCCGATGCAGCGGCACCCGCGCAAAGCCTGGCCGCTCTGTATCTGGCGAGTGGGCAGGCGGGCAAGGCATTGCCGCTGGCGCAGCGTCTGCGGGCCCTGCAGCCGGACGATCCTGCCATCTTGGACATGCTGGCCCAGTCCGCATCGGCGGCCGGGAAACCTGCGGAAGCGCTGGACAGCCTGCAGAAGTTGGCCATCCTGCGCCCGTCCATCGCCGACGTGCAGCTACGCATCGCCCGTACCCACCTGACATTAGGGAAAAATGCCGATGCGCTGGCGTCCGCGCGCCGGGCCATTGCGATCGACCCCGCGCGCGAGGATGCTTTGCTGCTGGCCAGCGCCCTGATGATCGATAGCGGCGCATACGGCGATGCCCACAAGCTGGCACAATCGGTCCAGCAAAGGACGCCCGCCGCTGCGATCGGCTTCAAGCTGGAGGGGGATGCACTGATGGAACAGGGCAAGGCGGGCGAGGCAGCGCAGCAATACGAGCGTGGCTTCAAGCTCCAGCCAAGTGGCCCGATGCTGATCGCCTTGCATCGCGCCCTGCACGCCGCCGGCAAGTTGACCGCGGCCGAGCAGCAGATGCAGGCGTGGCTGGAACAGCATGCGGACGATCAGCCAACCAGGCTGTATCACGCCAGCCATTTGCTGCAGCGCCTGGAGTTTTCTGCGGCCCGCCGCGAATACGACCTGATCTTGCAACGCGACCCGGATAATGTCGTGGCCCTGAATGACCTGGCATGGGCGCTCCTGCAAATGAACGATGGCGAGGCCGCGCGGCCGGCCGAGCGTGCTTACCGGCTGGCGCCCGGCAATCCGGCCGTGGCCGACACGCTGGCCTGGATACTGGCGGAAACGGGCAAGCCGGCGCGCGCCCTGCCGTTGTTCAAGAAAGCCCTGGATAGCGCCCCTTCCTCGCCCGAGATCCGCCTGCATTATGCCTATGCATTGTTCCGCAGCGGCGACAAGCGCGCCGCGCGTGGGCAATGCCAGCAGTTGCTGGCGATCCAGGATTTTCCGCGCCGCGCGGAAGTGGAGGGACTATTGGCCAAGCTGTAGCGTGTCGGAACGCTTTACGCCATGGCTGAGTGCCCTATGGCGAAAGCGCTGGCGCATTCCTTGCTGCATGGAGCATATCCATCACAGGGAGCACACCATGTCCATAAGCAAACTCTGCAAGGGCGCCGGGCTATCGGCCCTGGCCATCGCCGGTCCTGCCGCCGCCACTGCCCTCGCACCTTTCGTGCTGCACACGCCAGGCGCCGTTGAAATCAAATTCAGCGGCTACCTCGCGCGCAGCGGCGACAGCAGCGGCGGCCCCGGTACGCGCGAGGCCAGTTTCGGCGCCGGGTATATGACCAGCATCCATGAGCTCGGCAATCCTGCCAACCAGCTCTGGCATACCGGCCAGGACAACCAGAACATTTCCTTCATGATGTACGGCGCCGCCGATAGCGCGGTCCTGCCAGTGCCCGGCTCGCCTGCCCACCAGGTGTACGGCGCCGGCTGCACGCATGCCGCCTTCGGCTGCGACGGCAAGATCCATCTCGACTTTTACCTCGACAAGCTGACCGGGGGCACCAATCCCGGTTTTGGCCTGGGCGGCATCAAGGCCTCGCAACGGCAAGGCTTCAACCACCTGGGCGGCATCACCGACGGCACCTTGCTGATGCGCTGGGAGTTCGTGCCCGGCCTGGCGCCGTCCGCGCCCGGCGGCGCGCCGGCCACCTTGTTCCAGCAGTTGAGCGGGGTCACCTCGCCCTCCTCCGGATTCGGCAGCTACCTGGCGCGCTGCGCCGGCGGTCCCGCCTGCCGCTACTTCGCCAGCGGCATGCAGCAGTCCGGCGCCGATTTTTACGGCACGAGCACCATGACGTCCATCCTTGCCCTGTCTGCGATCGGCCAGAACGGCTGGAGCACGCGCCTGTCCGATCCGGTGGTCGCCCAAGTCGCGCTGCCGCTGCCGGCATCCTCCTCGCTGCTGGCGCTGGGCGCCGGCGCGATGGTGCTGGTGCGAAGGCGCCGTCAGCGGGTCTGATAACGGCCCGGCGCCAGGATCTGCTGCGGATCGAGCGCGGCCTTGATGCGCGCCACGGTCGTCCAATAGCTGTCGTAGCCGTTGTCCAGCGCGGCCATGGACTGCGGCCCGACGCGATAGGGAATATAGCCTTCCGCCAGCAGGCGCTCGAAGGCCGCGTCGTAGCATTGCCTGGCGCGTGCGGTTTCCGACGCGTCTTCCCGGTCGAAACAGACCGTCAATATCCCGCCCAGGGTGCGTTCGTTGATCATGCTGAAGGTTTCGAACAAGTCGAAACCGTGGCGGGCAAAGACCGCTTCCGCCAGCGCGTGGACGCGCATCAGCTCACGCCCCCGCATGGGCAGGACGGGGGCAAGCCACATCATGCCGCAGCCGTCGCGCGCCGGGTTGGCGTCGCGCGGAAAGCCGGGCGGCAAGCCGCCGCGCCGGCGCCAGTAGGCGCCCGCCAGGAAGCGTCCGTCCGGCGTGCCGCGGTTCATGTTCAACAGGGAGCGCCCGAGCTCCACCTGGGCCGCCAGCCTGCCGCCCAGCCCGGCCAGGTGCAGCAGGCGCGCCGCTCCCGCACCGAGCGCCAGGGCGCGGTCGTCGATGAAACGCAGGCGCGCCTGTTTGCCGATGGCGCCGCGCAGCGCCCGCCGCGCATCGGCGACCTGGGCCGGCCTGCCGTACAGCGCAGCCGACACGGTCCAGGCGCCGATCCCGGCCTTGGCGCACAGGCGCGTGCGCAGCGCCGCTGGTAACGGCGGGCCTTGCGGCACCTGTGCGGCCGGAAACACCATACCGCCCGACAACACCCTGAGGTCGTTGCCGATATGGACGATGCTGCGCAGCGTGCCGTCCAAGCGCAGCGGCCGCAAGGCGTCAACCACGGCGGCAATGCCGTCCTGGCTGGCCACGCTGGCGACCAGGTGGCTGACCGTCTGCGACTGCGGCATCAGCCACAGGCCGAGGCTGGTGACAATCCCGAAATTCGACTGCGTGAACAAGCCGTCCAGCCAGGGGCCTACGCCATAGGGGTAGAGATAGCTGGCGCTGGCATGCGGAAAATGGCCGAACCCCGTTTCCAGCGTCTCGCCGCTGGCCAGTACGATGCGCATGCCGGCGATGTGCAGCATACGGTTGCCGTACGGCGTATGGCCGAAGCCGCGTTCGAGGATGTTGCCCAGCAGGCTAGTATCGGGACCAGCCCCGGTGCAGTCCATCCAGAGCGGCAAATGTTGCTCGGCCAGGTAGGCCGCCAGCTGCGCCTGGGTGACCCCAGGTTCAATCACGGCATAAGCGAGGTCGGCATCGCTTGCCAGGATGCGGTTCATCCCGCCCAGGTCGACAATGACCTGGCCTTCGCCGCTGGGACAGGCATCGCCGTAGCCCCAGTTGCGCCCCGTACTCAAGGGATACAGAGGGATGTCAAATTCTCCGGCGCTGCGCACCACCGCCACCACTTCGCCGTGCGTCAGCGGGCGCAGCACCGCCAATGCCGCCACGGGATTGGCAGAGGTGCTGGCCATATACGGTGCCAGGTCGGCAGCCGCGGTAAGTACGCGGGCGGGACCGAGCAGCAGGCGCCAGGCCTGCAAGGCCGACTCGAGCGCGGCCATGTCAATTCCTCCCCTCGCGCAGGCGCACCGTAATCCCGGCTTCGTCTGCCGGCGAGAAGAAGTAGGGATAGAAGGAGCGCTCGCTGGCATCGGTTTCCATGCGCCCGCCATGCAGCCTGATCTGTTCTGTCATATGCCCCAGGTCCAGCCGCAGCAAGACCGCCGGCGCACCAACGCGGCTGCAGTGCCGTTTCGGCGCGGCATCGCTGAAGCCCAGCATGCGCTTGTAGAACATGACGTGGCGCGGGTTGACTTCGATCACGTAGTCGGTACAGCCGTGCAGTCTGTGGGCGTACACATAGGAAATATGGATCAATGCGGCAAACACGCGCATATTGACGTTGCGGTCAATCGCCAGGCGGGCCGGCTCGCACAGCCGCCGTCCCTGCGCGCGCAAGCCGGACAGGATGTCGCCAAAGTTTTCATCGGCCGGCAAACCAATGGCCGGATCATCGAGACACAGCGACATCGTGCCGATGGTTTCACCCTGGCTGTCGGCCGCCAGCGTAATGCGGTTCGGCTCATGCGGCGCCTTGGGGTCGACCTCGTAACCGCGCCAGCCATACATCTTCTGCAGCAGCACACTGGCCGCCTCGCGCTGCCCGGCCGAGTTCGCCAGGCGGATATGGAATGCTTGCTGGTCGATTGCATGCAAGGGTTGCTGGCTGCTCGCGTTCTCATCGATCAACAGGGAAACAATGGTGTCGTCGTCCACGGTGCGTCCTCCTTGGGGAATAGCGCTTGGACTCACCGGACCGAACAAGGTTCCGCCCGCGTCGGATTTCTTTTCACGTCCAGGCACCGCCAGGGCAACAGCACATGGCACGGATGCTGCTCGTAAGACCTTGCCGGCAAATCCGCCGCAATCCAACCGGGAGATCCCTGCTATGACTACCTTCCGCAAGACCCTACTGGCAAGCGCTGCTGTTCTGGCAGTCGGGCTCGCCAGCGCACCGGTCCAGGCGTCCACCTTCGCCTCCTCCATCCTGGACATCAGCAATTTCCGCCTGCTGCATTCGGGCGGCGCCGCCTACAGCACGTCGGACTTCACGATCCTGCAAGGCACCAACGACGCCCATGCCACCGCGTCCCTGAACGGCGTCTTTGCTGCCGGGGCGTCCTCCATTCCCATCCTCACCGGCACCCCCAACGTGGCGCACCAATGCGTGGGGGGCGGCTGCCCGGTGCTGGGAAACAATAATTTCAACCCCTTCCCCAGCCCGCCCCCCGTGCCCGGCAGTTTCGGCTATGCGGACCAGGACTTGAGCGGGGCGGCGATCGTCATCAACGGCAACCCGGCCGGCGCCCACGCCCGCACGCGCGCCGATGCCTCGACCGCCACGAACGCCATTGCTTCCGGCAATTCGGACGTGGGCACCTCGACCACGTTCGCCTTCACGCTCGGCGCCTCGGATACCATGCAGATCGCCTTCGACGCCAAGCCCTACACCCAGGTTTATGTCTCGCCCGGTTCGGGACCGGATGCCAACGCCAATGCACGCCTGTCCTGGTCGATCAACATCATCAACCTCAGCACCGGCACCTCCGTCTTCACCTATGCGCCGGGCGCACTGAACGCTGACAGCGTGCTGAGCCGCACGGATGGCAGCCCTGGCATCCTGACCTATGCGCCGGCATTCGCCGCATTCGGCGGCCTGACCCCGCTACTGGTGGCCGGCACCACGTACCAGATCACCATCCAGCACAACACCCTGGCCAACACCCTGCAGCAGGAGTTGCCGGAGCCGGATTCGGTGGCTGTGCTCGCGGTCGGCCTGCTGGCGATGTCGGCAGCGCTGCGCCGCCGCAAATCCTGAGCACTTCTTGAGCGGCCTCAAAGTTCGGGCGGGTTCGCCTGCCATGCTGGAAACCCGTCCATATAATCAAGAGACCGAGGCGTAATACCAGGGAGTGCGGCATGGAGCAACTCATCAGCCAATTGCTGTCCGGCCTGAAAGGGATCTGGAAGCACCGTTGGGCCGGCATTGGCATCACCTGGCTGCTGGTGCTGGCAGGCTGGGCCAGGGTGTATGCCATGCCCAACGAATTCCAGACCACGGCGCGGGTGTTCGTTGACACCCAGAGCATCCTGAAACCGCTGATGGTCGGCATGACCAGCGTTCCCAACGTCGAGCAGCAGGTGGCGATCATGAGCCGCACCTTGCTGAGCCGTCCCAATATTGAACGTGTGCTGCGCATGGTGGACCTGGACTTGCGCGCCGTGTCGGCGCGCGAACACGACGCCTTGGTCGACACCCTGCTGAAAAATATCCGCATCAACGGCACCGGCACCTACGATATCTACACGATCAGCTACACCCACTCCGACCCGCGCCAGGTACGCGACGTGGTCCAGGCTCTGCTTGCCATCTTCGTCGAGGGCAGCTTCAAAGGTAAGAAAGGCGACTCGGAAAAAGCCGTGCAGTTCATCGACGAACAGATCCGCAGCTATGAAGAGCGCCTGCTCAGCGCCGAAAACGCGGTCAAGGAATTCCGCCTGAAGCACAATTATCTGTTGCCCAGGGAGGGCCAGGACTACGGCGGCAAGCTGCTGACAGCCAGCGAGGCACTGGAAAGCGCCCGGCTCGAACTGGCGGAGGCGGAGCAATCGCGCAAGGCCATCGAAGCGCAGTTCAGCGGCGATGAGCCCGTCATGAGCGCCATCGGCGCCTCCGGCGATGCCTCGGACCTCGAAGGGCGGATCAGCACCCTGAACAAAAGCCTGGATACGCTGCGCATGCAGTACACGGACCAGCATCCCGATGTCGTCTCGACACTGCGCCTGATCGCCCAGCTTGAAGACAAGCGCAAGCAGGAACGGCAGCAGCCGGGCGATGCCGGCGACGCGGCGCGCCAGTACAGCCCGCTTTTCCAGCAGATGAAAGTCGCCCTGACGGAGGCCGAAGCCCGTGTCGCCGGCCTGCGCGCGCGGGTGGAAGCCTTGCAACAACGGCAGGCGCAATTGCAAGAGCAGCGCAATGCCGTTCCCGAACTGGAATCGCAGCTTGGCCAATTGACGCGTGACTACCAGATCAACAAGGATAACTATGAAAAGCTGATCGCCCGCCGCGAAGCGGCCAAGCTGTCGGGGGAATTGACGACCACTACCGAGATGATGAGCTTCAAGATCATCGACCCGCCGACTTTACCGCAGCGCCCGATCGGCCCCAACCGGCCGCTCTACTACAGCGTGGTCCTGGTGGTGGCCGTGCTCGGCGGCGCCAGCGCCGCCCTGGGCCTGTCGGAAATGCGTCCGACCTTCCTCAGCCCGGCGGAACTGCGCGCAGGCACCGGCCTGCGGGTACTCGGCACCATCGCCATGAATTGGACCGATGAGGAACGGCGCCGCCATTGGCGCGACCGGATCGGCTTCGGTGCCGGCAGCGCATGCCTCTTGTTGGGCTACAGCGGCGTCATGGCTTACTCCTTGCTGTACCAATAGACGGAGGCCCCATGCAATTACCGCCCAGTTTGCTCGAAGTCGCGCCGCCAATCGAGCTCGGCTATGCCGACATCAACCTGATCCGCCTGCGCCAGCGCGGCATGGTGACCCACGAAAGCGGCCGCACCTCGGTGGCGGAAGACTTCCGTATCGTCAAGCGCCAGTTGCTCAACGATGCGCGCGCCGGCGGGGCCGACGCCATCGCGCACGGCAACCTGGTGATCGTGACCAGCGCCCTGCCCGGCGAAGGCAAGACTTACTGCGCCATCAACCTGGCGATGAGCATCTCGATGGAAAAGGATGCCCGCGCCTTGCTGGTGGATGCCGATGTGGCGCGTCCGTCGGTGCTGAAAGTCCTGGGCCTGCAAGCGGAACGGGGGTTGATGAACGTCCTGCTCGATGGCAGCATCGAACTGTCCGACGTCATCCTGCGCACCAATATTCCATCGCTGAGCCTGCTGCCGGCCGGACCGGCCAGCCGCCATGCGACAGAATTGCTCGCGAGCCGCAACATGAGCCGGCTGCTCGAAGAGCTGGCCAGCCGCTATCCCGACCGGATTATCGTGTTCGATTCGCCCCCGCTGCTGCTGACGACCGAAGCCAGCGTGCTGGTATCGCAAATGGGACAGGTCATCATGGTGGTCGAGGCCGAGACAACGACACAATCCGCCGTACGGACCGCCTTGCAGCGCATCGAGCATTGCCGTCACGTCAATCTGATCTACAACAAATCGCGTGCCTTCCCCGGCACCGAATACTACGGATACTACGAATGATTGACGCTGCGGCTCTCGGTGTTTTGCTGCTGCTGTGTGCCTGCATCCTGCACAAAGTCAGGCATATGCACCTTCTGGTACACACCATGAAAGATGATTCGCGCCAGCAAAATGCCAGCCTGTTCCGCCAGCTGGAAGCCTTGCAGGGTTTATACGTCAGCCTCGGCCTGCAGCGCGCCCTGCCCTTGACGCGCGGCTGGGCCGCATCGCCGGACTTCCTGCAGGAACTGGCAGCCCATGCACTCGACGAGAAGCCGGCCTGCGTCGTGGAATGCAGCAGCGGCACCTCGACGCTGGTCCTGGCGCGCTGCCTGCAGATCAATGGCTATGGCAAGGTGTACAGCCTGGAACATGATCCCGTCTACGCGCGGCGCACCAGGCGCCAGCTGGAAATGCATGGCTTGGCCAGTTGGGCCGAGGTAATCGATGCGCCCTTGCTGGCCCAGGCTTGCGGCGGCAAGCAGCAGGTCTGGTACGACTGCAGCGGACTGGCGGCGGTCCAGCGCATCGACATGGTCGTCATCGACGGCCCGCCGCAGCTGACTTGCGAACAGGCCCGCTATCCTGCCGGACCGGTCCTGTTTCCGCGCCTGTCGCCGGGCGCCGCGGTGTTTCTGGATGATGCGGCACGGCCCGGCGAGCGTGCCGCCCTGGCCCGCTGGGCGGGTGAATTTCCCGAGCTGGAGATCTGCGCGCTTCCCTGCGAGAAAGGCGCCGCCATCCTGCGTCAACGTCCCTTTGCTTGATTGGTGGCGATGCTGTGGGCGGTGGCCGCTTCAAAGCGATGCGTCTGAAGGTAGGCAAGCCGGTTCTTACGCAACCGGGCAATATGGGCTGCCATCGACTCCGGCAATAGTTCATCGCCAAAACCATCTGCCGCCGCTGGGCCACCAGACAGGCGGGCCAGAATGGCGTCACCGACATTCTCACGATAGTGCGAGGTCTCCCAGTAGTTCCGCATTTCCGAGCTATCACCCGGTTGCGGCACATATTCGCTGGTTACGCCGTTAAAGCCGGAGAAATCGTACAGCCGCGCATCGCAGCCGGCTTGCCGCAGCCGCTTGCCCATGGCGGCCAGGCGAACCAGCCATTCCTCATACTGCCCGCCCCTGCCTGCCCAATACATGGCATCGATCGTCATCGCATGGGTGGGGTTCACGTACAAGCTCCAGCGTAGCCCGCAAGCGCGCCTTACGCTCGTTTCCAGGGCTTCCATAGCGCCATCCGTGGGGCCTTCGCCGCGCAGGAATTCGCGCGTGCGCGGGCCGACCACTTCGGCCGCCCCGCCCCAGCCTGCAATCCGGCTTCGCATGCACTCGCCGTCGCGCTGGCCGAATTGCGCCAGGCTTGCGTGGCAGATTTCTGGAGTCTGGCCACCCAAAATGTCGAACGAGGCGCGCGTCATATCGATACTGACAGCGCGCTGCAAATCCAGCAGGAAGCGCCGGCCCAGGTAATTTCCGCCAGAGGCAAGCAAGCCGTTCTCCAGCTCGGTATTGCCGACCGACAGGGTAAAAGATGGCGCATCGATACCCCAGATCACGCTACGGATGTCCGCCACGCGCCGCGCATGGGCAAGCATGCGCAGGGCGTCGCCAACGGTCGCCCCGGATAGCGCGGCATTGAAAACACGCAGCGGCCCGCTTTTCGGTACGGCCAGGCCGAGTTCGGTACGCGAATTGCCTAGGTAAATTACATCAGGGCGATACAGCGCCAAGGCGTAGGTCTTGCCCCAGGCATTGAGCTTTTCGATCGGCGCCCGTAAGCGCTGGACTTGCGGCGTCTGCCATTGATGGATGAGATAAGGGTCGACCAGGTAATTTGTGCCTGCCACGCTGCACACCATCAGCAATGGCAGGCCGCCCGCGATGGCAAGATAGGTCTTCATTTTTAGAATTGGAAGTAGAGGAATTCGGTCGGACGGTTCATACTGAACACACAAGCGAGCAGCAAGGCTGCAACGGCGCCGGCGTTGCGCAACCTCCCATTCCAGCGCTGCTCGACAAGTTGCCGGGTATTCGGCGCGAACCAGGCGGCAAGGGCCGCCAGCAGCAGCAACGGCAATTCCATGCCTCCGGCAGGAATCCATCGCAAACCAGGACCGCCCAATGCGTGCGGCAGCCCTGCTCCATGCAGGCCGGCCATGCCAGCCCATATGCTCAATGCAGATGCCAGATCGGGCGACCGGAATGGCACCCAGGCCAAGAGCACGGCACAGAAAGTGAGGGGCCCTCCCCACCATCCCGGCCGGTTTGCGCCGAATCGCTGGTGAAGCACGAGGAACACACCATGCAAGGCGCCCCAAGCGAGGAAGGTCCATCCCGCGCCATGCCACGCACCGCCCAGTATCATGGTCGCCATCAGGTTGGCGCGCCGGCGCCATTCGCCTTTGCGGTTGCCGCCCAAGGGAATATAAAGATAGTCGCGCAGGAAGCGGGACAGCGTCATATGCCAGCGGCGCCAGAATTCCGCGATGTTGCGGGACTGGTATGGCGAGTCGAAATTTTCCGGCAAGCGCACCCCAAAGAGCCGCGACAAGCCGATCGCCATATCGGAGTAGCCGGAAAAGTCGAAATACAACTGCATGGCGTAGGCAAGCGTGCCAATCCACGCGTCCAGCAGCTGTGGGGCAGCGCCGGCGGCAAAGACCGGATTGGCCAGCGGCGCGAGATTGTCCGCAACCAGCACCTTCTTGGCCAGGCCCATGGCGAAGATCGTCAGTCCCAGCGCCAGGTCTTCGGCTTGCAGCGGACGGCCATTGCGGAACTGCGGCATCATTTCCGCATGGTGTAGCACCGGACCAGCCACCAGGTGTGGAAAATAGCTGACAAAAAGCAGATACGGCGCGAAGCCCGGCTCGCGCGCGCTGCCGCGCCAGCAATCGACAAGGAAGGCCAGCTGCGTGAACGTGAAAAACGAAATCCCTATTGGCAGGGGCAGGCCCGCTGAAATTCCGAACAGGAAGGCGGCATATTTAAACCAGAGCAGCAAGCCCAGGTCCAATAGCAGCGAAACAATAAACACGGCCGCCCGCCATCGTCCGTGCAGGCTGCAAATGGCTAGTCCTGCGCAATAATTGAAGCAGATCGACGCAAGCAGCAGCGGCAGGAAGCGCCAGTCCCACCATGCGTAAAAGCAGAGCGAACAAAGTCCAAGCCATGCCACGCCATGGCGGCGCAGCAGCTGGTAACCCGCGAGTGCCAATGGCAGGAACAGGAATATGAAGGGAAAGGAGTTAAACAGCATGGGCCGGCACCAGCTCGCGATAGCAGGCGGCCACCTGGCCGGCGACCCTTTGCCACGTGAACTGCTCCACCATGGCCTGAACGACGGCCCGCTCCGGCGGACGCGAAGCCAGGCTGATGATGGCGTCGCGCTGTGCCAGCTTATCGTTCCAGGCGACCTTGCGCAGCATGAAGTCCGCCCCTTCCAGCTGGAGCGCGCTGTCCTGCGTCATGACCACCGGTGTCCCCGCCGCCATCGCCTCCAGGACGGAGAGCGGGAAGATCTCGCCCTGGCTCGGCAGGGCGACCACGGCGGCGGCCGCGAAGGCGCTCGCCAGCAACGGATCTTCATGGTCCAGCGCGCCCAGCCAGCGCACCCAAGGCGATTGCAGCACCGTTTGCAGATATTCGTGGTCGTCGCGCGCCACCGGCCCGATCATCACCAGCGGCAGCTCGCACCCCTCCAGCGCCTGGGCCAGGCCTAATTGGTTTTTGTACGAAGAGACCGTCCCGACCGTCAAGACGAATGGGCCGACGATGCCGGTGCGGTGGCGGAACAATTCCGCCTTGGCGGTAAAGAACTGGCGGCTGATCCCGTTCGGGAAGACACGGATCTTGGCACGCTCCGTGAGAAAGCCGCTGATGATCGCCTCGCGTTCGGCCTCCCCCAGCGCGATCACGAGGTCGGCCAGTTGCAGCGCCCGTTTGGTTTGCGCATAGCTCGTTTGCAGATTGTACGAGCAAATGCGCCCTGCCAGGCGGTCCGCCACCCGGGCGCGAAAGCCGGCGTTGCGGTTCCAGGTCGGCGAAACCAGGGGCGACAGGACCACCGGAACGCCCAGTTCGACCGCCGACTCGACCACCCTGAAGTTGCCATTGAAGGCTGAAAAAACATGTATCAAATCATAGTCGGCCAGCTTCTGGCGTGCCGGATCGACCAGCTCCGCCGACATCGCCGCATCCAGGTGATTCAGCGCGCAGACTGTTTCCCGCACTTGCACCTGCAAGCCTCCTTCGCGCTGGAACAACATGGGATAGGACAGGATTCCAACACGCATAGCCATCTCCCCTTCATCACTGCCATTCCGCCCTGCGCAGGAAACCGGCCAAGGGATGCTGCTGCAGCCAGATCGCCAGTCCCCAACCCAGCGCGCCCGCGAACGCGCCCGCCAGCATTTGCCATGGCCCGGGCTCGGCCCCGCCATTCGCCGCATACGCCAGCAAGGCCGGCGCCCCTGCCGCCGCAGTCGCCATGGCGCTTTTGCGCATGGGCCGCAGCAGGCCCGCCAGCTCAAGCCCATACAGCCCCCGCAAGCAACGCAGCACCAGCCAGCTGCGCAGTACCAGGCTCAATGCAACCGCAACTGCCAGCCATTGAAGACCCGCCAGGGCACCGGGCACCAGCAGCGACAGGCGTCCGGCCACGGCGATGGCATCGATACGGGCCTGTGCCGCGATGTGTCCCGTCGCCACCAGCAAATGGCGCACCATACTGAACATGCTATACAGCGCAGCGGCGCCGCACATGATCCGTATCAAAGGTAGGCAGCCTTGCCACTGATGGCCGTACAGAAGTTCCACCAGCGGCGCCGCGTACCACCCGGCGAACAGGAAGAAGGGCCACGACAATGCGGTGATGCAGGCCGCGGCCGACAGGTAGGCCTGCACAGGATCGCCGCCCTCGCGCGCTTGCCGGGCGAACAAGGGGAAAACCACCGGCGATACCGCACTGGTCACGGCCTGGTTGAAGAGCGACAGGACCGACTGCGCCTTGCCAAGCAAGGCCACTTCCGCTGCGCCCAAGAGTTTGCCGGCCACCAGATCGGGCGCAACGACGCCAATTTCATCGATCGCATTGGCGGTGACGGCCAGCCCGCCCGGCCGGATCAGCGCGCGCATGCCGCGCCACGCCGGCCGCCATGCCATACCGTCCGGCTGCAGCCAGAGCGCCGCGACGAAGCCCGCCAGCGTCGCCACAAAGCTGCCCCAAGCGAGCGCACAGGGACCGAATCCGGCAGCGGCCAAGGCGATGGTGGCGATGAATTGCGCAAAACAGTAACTTGCGCTCATCTGCAGCAGTGCCCCCGCGCGCATTTCGCGGCGCAACATCGCTGTCACCTGGGACGAGAACGGCACCAGCAGGAAATTCAGCGACAGGATGCGCAGGATATCGAGCAAGCCAGGCTGGCGATAGAACGCAGCCAGCGGTTCGGCCAATACAAGCAAGACCAGTGAGAGACTCCACCCCATCAGTAGGGCGATTCCCAGTAGCGCACGCTGCTCCGGCATCGACAGTTCGCGCCGCGCCACCAGCAACTGCCCCGTTCCCAGGTCGCGGAAGACCTGGGCCAGGCCAGTCAATACCGCGGCAATCGAGTACACCCCGATTTCGGCGGGCGACAGCAGGCGAGCAAGAATCACCGACGATGCAAGGGCAAGCGCCGCCTGCAGGTACTTCTCGGCGAAGCCAAAAGCAAAATTGCGGGCAATGCCGCGCATATCATGCCAGTCCGTCGTAGAAGGCCTCCACTTGCGCGCTGACTACCGGCACAGCGTAGCGGGCCTCCACCTCGGCCCTGCCCTGGCGGCCCATTTCCTCGCGGCGCTGGGGATCGTCCAGCAAGCCCCTGATCGCATTGACTGCGGCCTCGACATCGCCGGGAGGCAGCAAGATTCCGCCCGCGCTGTCGTGCAGGATATCCTCGCTGCCCGGCACCCGGGTCGCCAGCGCCGGCACCCCGCACGCCATCGCTTCGATGGTCGCGATGCCGAAGCCCTCGCGGCGGCTCACCAGCAGGTGCAGGTCCATGGCGGGAATGATGGCCTCAACCTGGGCCTGGAAACCGGTAAAGATCACGCGGCGCGTCAAGCGCTGACGCCGGACGGAATCGCGCAGCGACGATTCCAGCGGGCCGGTGCCGACCAGCAGCAGCTTCAGGCGCGGCCGCGACTTCGCCAGGTGGGCGAAGATCGCCAGCAGTTCCTCCGGCCGCTTCTGGGCCGACAGCCGCCCGACACTGCCAATGACTTCATCCAGTTCGCCGATGCCCCACTGGTTGCGCGCCGCCGCCCGGCGCCGGTGCGAGACCTGGAAACGCCGTACATCCACGCAGTTGGGGATCACGGCCAGCCGCGCTTCGGCCGGCAGCCACTCCCTGTACAAGGCGAGAAAATGGTTCATCGCCGAGTGGGAGACCGCGTAGACACCCTTCACTCCGGACATGGCCCTGCGCAGCAGCTCGCGCTGCCAGTCGTTGAACTCCGTCCGTGGAAAGGCGTTGTGGACGCTGATCACCGAAGGGACGCCGCAATGCTGCGCCAGCCATAAGGCGCTGGCCCCGTAGGTGGTCCAGCAGAAGGCAATATGCACCAGGTCCGGCCGTAGCTTGCGCAGCGCCGGCGCCGAAAACGCGATGGCACGCAAGCGGTTCAACCGGCGCCAGGGCCATTCCTCCAGCATGGGCGGCACGTTCAAGTCCGCGATCTCCACACACTCATCCTGAGCCGATTGGCGCCATCGGTCGTCGCCGTTGAAACGCGGCGGCGCCAGCACGCAGTCATAGCCAACCCGCTTCAGGAAGCGCGCCTCTTCCAGCATGCGCAGCTCCATGCCGCCAAGTTCCCCGGAGAAGCTGGTAATCAGGATGCGCCGGCTCGCCGGGCGCTTCGAGGCCGCCGACGCTTCGGCGATGTATCCGCCAAGGTAGGCCAGTTCCCAGCGGCGCTGGAAGATCCTCTCCGGCTGGCGCAGCAGCATCGCCGCGGCGAGTCCGCAAAACTCCTCGGCGTACTTGCGCAGCATCCAGCGCGGCGCACCGAACAGTTCGGGAAACTGGCCCGGTTTCGCCAGCCGGCAGGCGCCCCGCCCGTAGCGGCGGGCACGCTTGATCACCCAATCGGCGGTCAACTGCGCTGGACGGATATGGTGAGCCACCCGTGCCGAGGGGCAGAACCAGGACTGAAATCCCGCGCCCTCGAGCAAACGCGTAAAGCTGACCTCCCCGCCCATCGCGTAGTCGCCGGCCGCCGGGCCCATGGTTTCATCGAAGCGATAGCCATGCCGGAATACTTCGCCGCGCACCGCCATATTCGCGCCCCATACCAGCCCGGGATACACCGGTCCTTCCGGCATCTGGGGATCGGTCAGGCCGTAGGTCAGGCCGCAAGGCACGAGGCGCAGCAGCCACCCGGGCGGCGCCTCGCTCCAGTCGGGAACAATGCTGCCGCCGAAAATGGCAAAGCCCTGCCGCTCGGTGGCGGCTTCGGCGTAGCGCAGCAGCCAGTCGCGTTCGGGCGTCGCGTCGTCGTCCGTGAAGACGAACAGGCGCGTCTCGGGTCCTTTCATCGCCAATGCCAGCCCATGATTCAGCGCCGCATTTTTGCCGCGCCGCGGCTCGAAGGTGTAATGGAGCGGCAAGCGCCCGGTGTAGGACATCAGCAGTTCGCGCGTCCCGTCATCGCTGCCGTTATCGACCACCAGCAAACGCCAGCCCTCCTCCGGACTATGCAAGCGGGTGTAGGCATCGAGCACTTGCGGCAAAGTGCGCACTCCATTGAACGTGGCCATCAGCACAGTGAGCATGGCATTTCCTCCTTGGAAATCCCAGTCTATGCAAGGCGCCTGCGCTGCCGCTTGCGTTAGCTCAAAGAGCCGGCGCGGAGCTTTGCTGTAATGGTTTCATGACCACGCATTTCCAGCAAACCCTGGCGGAACTCGGCGCAGGCAACACAGCCTGGTATACGCTCGCGCGCCTACTGGGCTTGCTCGGCATCCGCATGGTGCGCTATGAGTTCGTGGCCCAGCGCGTGGCCCGCTCGGCCATGCGCAAGGCGCCCGGCAGCCTCATTCTGCGCACCATTGCGACGCTCGATGAACTTCCCCCGTCCTATCCGCGGCCGCGCGAGGTGGTTGCCGGGCGCCTGCGCCAGGGCGGCTCCAGCATCGCCGCCTGGAAGGGCGACGAGCTGGCGGGCATCCTTTGGTACCAGTTCGGCGCCTACCAGGAAGATGAAGTGCGGGCGCGCTATTTCCTGCCCTCGCCACATTCATGCTGGGACTATGACGTCTTTGTGCAGCCGCAGATGCGGCTTGGCACTGCGTTCTGCCGCTTGTGGGACGAAGCCCACAGGCGCATGCACGGGCGCGGGATCCAGTGGAGCTGCAGCCGGATATCGGCGTTCAATCCCGGCTCCCTGCGCGCCCACCGCCGCATCGGCGCCGTTTCCATGGGTACCGCCAATTTCTTCGCGGTCGGGCGCTGGCAACTGATGCTGGCAAGCCGTCCGCCCTTTCTCCATTTTTCCGGGAACAGCGCGTCCTTTCCGCAGCTGGTCTTCGACACCCGGCCTATCGAAGACGGAGCCCACCAATGCCAGGCCACCTGATCCTTCTTGCCGCACTCGCGGCCGATTGCCCAACTTATGTCAAAGGGGCTACCGGCGGCGATTACTACAATTCCGAAGACGCCAAAGGACTGGCCGTGGTCGAGACCTTCCATTTCGGCCCGCAAGTCGAGACGCTGCAGCGGGGCATGTCAAGTTCGCTGGGCGAGGACATCAGCTACACACTGGAGCATTTCCCGAACCATCCCCGCGCCTTGGCCGCAATCGCGCGCCTTTCCATGCGCGCACACAAGCCGCAGGCGCCAGGCGCGCATCACTCTGTGGAATGCTATTTCCAGCGGGCGATCGCCTTCGTCCCCGGCGACGGTGCGACGCGCGCCCTGTTTGGCGCCTACCTCCTGTCGCAACGGCGCGATGGCGAAGCGGTGGAACAGCTGCAGGCAGCACTGGATACGCAGCCGGGCAATGCCGCTGCTTGGTACAACCTCGGACTGGCGCATGTGCGGCGCAAGGAGTGGCCAGCGGCGCTGGCGGCGGCGCACAAGGCGTACGGGCTGGGTTTTCCCTTGCCCGGCCTGCGCCAGCAATTGAAAGCGGCGCGGGAGTGGCGCGAACCCGAATCACTTGATCCCGTGGTGGCTCATTAGATCGTACAGAGTGGGCCGGCTCACTCCGAGCAGTTCGGAAGCGCGCGCGATATTGCCGCCCGTGCGCGCCAACGCCTTCACCATCACCCTGTATTCGGCGGCATTGCGGGCATCCCGCAGGTCGATGTTTTCCGCCTGCGGGGCGCCGGGCGGCAGCCCCAAATCTTCCAGCGTGATATGCGGTCCCTCGCACATGATCACGGCCCGTTTGATGCAATTTTCGATTTCACGCACATTGCCCGGCCAGCCGTAGGCTTCGATCGCCGTCAGGGCATCCGGGTGAAACGGCAGCGCCGGCCGTCCCTCCGATTGCAGGAAACGATGCCGGAAATGTTGCGCCAGCAGGAGCGCGTCGCCGATACGCTCGCGCAGCGGCGGCACCACCAGCACGATTTCGCTCAAGCGGTAGAACAGGTCTTCGCGGAAGCGTCCTTCGTCGACCATGGCTTTCAGATTGCGGTGCGTGGCGCACACGATGCGTACGTCCACCGCGATTTCGCTGCGTCCGCCCAGGCGCTCGATCACCCGCTCCTGCAGGAAACGCAGCATCTTGGCCTGCAGGGGTAAGGCCATGTCGCCGATCTCGTCGAGAAAGAAGGTGCCGCCGCCCGCCAGCTCGATCTTGCCCAGCGTCTGCCGCTCGGCGCCCGTGAAAGCCCCCTTTTCATAACCAAACAGCTCGCTTTCCAGCAGATGCTCGGGAATCGCCGCGCAATTGATGGCCACCAGGCGCCGCTCGCGGCGCGCGCTGAGCTCGTGCAAGCCGCGCGCCAGCAGTTCCTTGCCGCAGCCCGACGCCCCCATCAACATCACCGTGGCGGAGCTGGGCGCGACCTTTTCTATGCTGCGGCAAACGCGCAGCATGCCCGGGTCGCGCGTCACCAGCCCGCCCAAGGGCGAGTCGGCTTCGGTTTGCAGCATGCGCCGGTTGTCCTGCTGGACGCCGTGCAGGAAGAAGGCCCGCTCCGCCATCAGGCGCAGCATGTCGCCGTCGAGCGGTTTCTGGTGAAAATCGTAAGCCCCAAGCGCCATCGCTTTCAGCACGTTTTCGCGGTCCTGGTTGCCGGAGAGGACGATAACCTTGGTATCCGCCGCAATTGCCAGCATCTGCTGCAGCAGGAGCAGGCCTTCGCTGGCGCTATCGGGTTCCGGCGGCAGGCCCAGGTCCATGGTCACGACCGCCGGCTGATGGCGGCGCAACTGGCCCAGGGCGGCATCGCGGTTGCCCGCGAATACCACCTCGTAAGCGTCCAGGGCCCAGCGCAACTGCTTCTGAAGGCCCAGGTCGTCTTCCACCACGAGCAGCTTTTTCCTGGTCATGCCGCCATCATGCAGCATGCTGGGAGTGGGGCTTTTGAGGCAGCGCAACGGCAAATAGTTTATATTGTTGCTTATTACGCTAAAGATCAGCCCGAAACTCCATGAAATTCGATGTTGTGATTGTCGGTAGCGGCCTGGCCGGCCTCTCTGTTGCACTCCACCTGGCGGAAAGCCGCAAAGTAGCCATCATTTCCAAACGCGCCCTGCTCGATGGCGCCAGCAATTGGGCCCAGGGCGGGATCGCCGCCGTGCTCGACTCTGGCGATAGCCACGAACAGCATATTGCCGACACCCTGGTGGCCGGCGGCGGCTTGTGCGATGAAGGCGCCACCCGTTTCATCGTCGAACATGGCCGCGAGGCCATTGAATGGCTGATCGGCCTGGGCGTGCCCTTCACCCGCGACGAGAGCGCCGAACTGGGCTTCCACTTGACGCGCGAGGGGGGCCACAGCCAGCGCCGCATCATCCACGCTGCGGACGCCACCGGCCACGCCGTGCAGGTAACGCTGGAACAAAAGGTGCGCGCGCACCCCAACATCAGCCTGTTCGAACAGCACTGTGCCATCGACCTGATCACGACCGACAAGCTGGGCCCGCGCCCGGCCAATGCGCAGCCACGCTGCCACGGCCTGTACGCGCAGAACGTGAATACGGGCCAGGTGCACACGGTATCGGCCGACCACGTGGTCATGGCCACGGGCGGCGCCGGTAAAGTCTACCTGTACACCACCAATCCGGACACCGCCAGCGGCGACGGCATTGCGATGGCCTGGCGCGCCGGTTGCCGCGTGTCGAATATGGAGTTCATCCAGTTCCACCCGACCTGCCTGTACCACCCCTATGCCAAATCCTTCCTGATTACGGAAGCGATCCGTGGCGAAGGCGGCCTGCTCAAGCTGCCGCCCGAAGCCGGCGCCGCAGCGGGCCAGCGCTTCATGCTGGCGCACGATGAGCGCGCCGAGCTGGCACCGCGCGACGTGGTGGCGCGCGCCATCGACTTCGAAATCAAGAAGCGCGGCCTGGATTACGTGCACCTGGATATCAGCCACAAACCGGCCGACTTCCTGATTTCGCACTTCCCGACCATATATGCACGTTGCCTCGAGCTGGGCATCGACATCACGAAGGAGCCGATCCCGATCGTGCCGGCCGCGCACTACACCTGCGGCGGCGTGGTCACCGACCTGTTCGGCCGCACCGACCTGCCGGGCCTTTATGCGGTGGGCGAAACCGCCTGCACCGGCCTGCATGGCGCGAACCGCCTGGCCAGCAACTCTCTGCTCGAATGCGTCGTCATCGGCCGCGCCTGCGCCCAGGACATCCTGGCCCAGGACAAGGAGGACGCGCCTTACCTGCCGGACTGGGATGAAAGCCGGGTCACCGATGCCGACGAGGAGGTCGTCATCGCCCATAACTGGGATGAATTGCGCCGTTTCATGTGGAATTATGTCGGCATCGTACGCACCACCAAACGCCTGGAGCGCGCCCAGCACCGTATCGCCCTGCTGAAAGAGGAAATCGACGAGTACTATCGCCATTTCCGCATCACCAGCGACCTGCTGGAGCTGCGCAACCTGGTGGAAGTGGCGTCCCTGATCGTCAACAGTGCGCTGCAGCGGCGCGAAAGCCGCGGTCTGCATTTCAGCCGCGACTATCCCGCCACGCTGCCCAAGGCGCTGCCGACCGTACTGACGCCTGATCGCCGTTAAGGCACGTTGACCTCGTGCCGTAGGCCCAGGCGCTTCA
The DNA here is from genome assembly GCF_000425385.1 of Pseudoduganella violaceinigra DSM 15887. GTDB lineage: Bacteria > Pseudomonadota > Gammaproteobacteria > Burkholderiales > Burkholderiaceae_D > Rugamonas > Rugamonas violaceinigra. The sequence goes on from NZ_KE384361.1 coordinate 257,024, forward strand.
ATTCCCCGCTATCGACCAGGCGCTGGAATTCCGCATCGAATTCCTTGCGCAGCGCGTCCGAGGCGGGGCGCTTCGGAAAGGCGAAGTAGCCCTCCTGCACGTCGATCACGCGCGGAAGCATGGTCAACTGGCCCGACAGTCCCAGCCGCCCCAGCACCGGTTCCGTATTACGCCGGTTGCTGGCGAACATTTGCGCATGCTGGGCAGCCAACATTTTCAAGCCGCTGTCGACACTGTTGACGACGTCCAGCCTTAATTGCGGCCGGGCCTTGTCGAAAGCCGCACCGTAGGACCAGCCGTTGACGATGGCGATGCGCTGTTCGGCCAGCTCCGCATAATCGCCGCTCCAGTCCTGAAGCATCCCTTTGCGGACATAGAACACCATCTGGTCCTGGTAAAACGGGAGCTTTGAAAAAGCCATCAGCTGCTGGCGTTCGAACGTCTTGTAAGGGCCGACCAGGATATCGGCCTTCCCCTGCGCCACCAGGGCCTGTGCCCGTGCCCAAGGATAGAGTTCAAATATCGGTCGGTGGCCCAGGCGCTCCGCGATCAAGCGCACGATCTCGGGGCCGAACCCGACCACTTCGCCTTCCTGGCCGCGCTCATAAACGCGCTCGAAATGGGTTCCGATCACCAGCAGATCGCGGGCGCCGACCGGCAGGCAGACAAGCAAGGCGAAGACCGCTGCAACGAATTTGCGCATGATTCCTCCCTTAGTGCTTCCCTATGATAGCATTTCCACATGCCAAATCCACCCAAGCTGCGGCCCGCCACCAAGGCCGATATTCCCGCCATGGAGATGCTTATCCGGCGCTCCGGTATCGAACTCAGTAAAGGCTTCTATACGGATGAGCAAGCCGCGGCGATTACCCGCCACGTGTTCGGCGTCGACACGCAGCTGGTGGAAGATCGAACGTACTTCGTTATCGAGCGCGATGGCGGCATGCTGGCCTGCGGCGGCTGGAGCAAGCGCGCCACCCTGTTCGGAGGCGACCAGCACAAATCCGGCCCCGATCCCTTGCTCGATCCGGCCACCCAGGCGGCCCGCATCCGGGCCTTCTTTGTCGATCCGTCCGTACCCCGCCAAGGGCTGGGCCGCATGCTGATGGAGCATTGCGAGCGCGAGGCGGCTGCCGAGGGCTTCCTGACGATCGAACTGGCGGCCACGATGCCGGGCGTTCCCCTGTACCGGGCCTGCGGGTTCGAAGGAATTGAAGATATCTCGCTTACGCTGCCGGAAAATATCACGGTGCCATTGTCCCGGATGCGCAAGCGGATCGGGTGATCAGCTATTGAAGCCCTTGCCTTCGGCTGCCAGCTTGACCAGTAGCGGCGCTGGCTTCCAGGCCTCGCTGTGTCGGCCTTTCGCGAATTGCGCGATGCTGTCCAGCACGGTGGACAAGCCCACGGTATCGGCATAGAACATCGGGCCGCCCCGGTACAGCGGGAAACCATATCCAGTCAGATAGACCATGTCGATGTCGGAAGCACGCAGTGCGATCCCCTCTTCCAGGATCAACGCACCCTCGTTGACCAGCGCATACACCAGGCGCTCGACGATTTCCTGCTCGCCGATCTCGCGCCGTGCGACGCCGATTGTGGCGGAATGCTTGATGATCATGTCATTGACGACTTCGCTCGGATGGGCTTTGCGCTCCCCCTCCTTGTAGTCGTACCAGCCGGCGCCGGTTTTTTGGCCAAAGCGCCCCATCTCGCACAGCAGGTCGGCGGTCTTCGAGTAAACCACGTCAGGCTTCTCCACATAGCGGCGCTTGCGGATATACCAGCCAATATCGTTGCCGGCCAGGTCGCTCATACGGAACGGCCCCATCGGGAAACCGAATTTTTCGATGGCATTGTCCACTTGGTCCGGCAAAGCGCCCTCCTCCAGCAGGAAGGCGGCCTGGCGGAAATACTGTTCGATCATGCGGTTGCCAATAAAGCCATCGCAGACACCGGAAACCACACCGGTCTTTTTCAGCTTCTTGGATAAAGCCATGGTGCTCGCCAGCACGTCTTTGCCGGTCGCTTTGCCACGCACCACTTCCAGCAATTTCATGACGTTGGCAGGACTGAAAAAGTGCGTTCCGACCACATCCTGCGGGCGGCTAGTCAAGGCGGCGATTTTATCCAGATTCAGCGTCGACGTATTCGAGGCCAGGATTGCGCCCGGTTTCATTACTTCATCGAGCTTGCGGAATACATTCTCCTTGACGCCCATGTCTTCGAAGACCGCCTCAATGACGATGTCAGCATCGGCGATGGCAGCGTAATCCAGGGTGCCGGTGATCAAGGCCAAGCGCTGCTCGAACTTGTCCTGCGTCAGCTTCCCCTTCTTCATTGTGTTTTCGTAATTCTTGCGGACGATCGCAAGGCCTTTGTCCAAGGCCTCCTGCTTGGTTTCAAGCATCACAACCGGGATACCCGCGTTTGCAAAATTCATGGCAATGCCACCGCCCATGGTGCCGGCGCCAATGACGGCGGCTTTGCGGACGTCCCGAACAGGCGTATCGGCGGGGACATCGGGGATCTTGCTCGCGGCACGCTCTGAAATGAAAGCATGCCGCAGCGATTTGCACTCGGTGGTCTGCATCAGGTGCAGGAAACGTTCGCGTTCGAACTTCAAGCCGTCTTCGAATGCCATCGTCACGGAGGCGGCAACCGTCTCCAAGCACTCGATAGGCGCCCGGAATGGACCAGCTTCGGCCTTCACCGCATCGCGGCGGGACTGCAGGAAGGCTTCGTGGTCGGGGTAGTCGACGTTGCGGTCGCGTACTTTGGGCAGTGGGCGCGCTGCGGCGATGCTCTTAGCAAAAGCGCGCGCTTCGGCGACCAGGTCGGCACCTGCCGGCAGCAGTTTGTCGAACAAGGCGGTATCCGCCAGTTGCTCCGACAGCACAGGCGTCCCGGTGACAATCATCTTCAGGGCCATTTCCAGGCCCAGCACACGGGGAAGACGCTGGGTGCCGCCCGCGCCAGGCAACAAGCCCAGTTTCACTTCAGGCAAGGCAATCTGCGCGCCCGGCAGTGCTACGCGATAGTGGCAACCCAAGGCCAGTTCCAGTCCACCGCCCATCGCGACGGAATGGATGGCGGCCACCACGGGTTTGCTGCAGCCCTCCACCGCCCGGATCAGGCTATGCAGCGTGGGCTCGGTGAGCGCCTTTGGCGAATTGAATTCCTTGATGTCCGCGCCGCCGGAAAACGCCTTGCCGGCGCCGGTCAGCACCACAGCCCTGACCGCATCGTCTTCCTGGGCGCGGCGGATGCCGTCAATCGCAGCCGTGCGGGTAGCCAGTCCAAGGCCATTGACTGGCGGATTATTCAGCGAAATAACGGCGATGGCCCCGTGCACTGCGTAATCTGCGCTCATAGATCGTCTCTTCCTTCTTCTCGTGGGATGGTACCGAGCAGCTACTATACATTAGGAATAGCACGCCCGTGCACTTCATTTCAGCATTATGAGCGGCGATTATAATCGAGTTTCCTGAAATAAATCAGCGTTTCATCCTTGAAATATTGCAAGTCATTGATTTAACTCAGCAATTAAGACTCCAATAAAATCCATGCAACTGAGTTTTCATAATGCTCAGACATATTTACGACAGGCGAAAAAGTTTTAAAACTTCGCTTGCTATGCGGCAATTGATTGTCTAAGATTCCGTACAGCAAGATCTGAAAAGGGCAAACCGCGGGAAACTGCGGGACGCAAAGTCATCGGTCTAAAGAGCTACGGCTCCATGACGGCAGGACTGCCAGACAAAAGTATCCCCTCCCCATGGGCGCCGTGCGTCCGTGTGTGGTGATGCAGTCTTCTACCGGCATTAGACCGGCGGGCAGTCCTCGTTTTATTTATTGAAAACAGGGACTCGCACCAATGAAAACTATCACCACCTTCTCCGCTGCCATCGCCACCGCCATCGCTACCCTGGCTGCTCCAGCCTTCGCCGCTCCGGCCGAAGACTTCGCCCCAGGCCGCATCCTGGTGGAACCGCGTGCCGGCCTGACCGTGGCGAGCATGGAAGGCCTGCTCAAGCAAAACGGCGCCGGCAAGGCGC
>NZ_AUDI01000019.1 GCF_000425385.1 Pseudoduganella violaceinigra DSM 15887
CCGCATCGCCAAACCACGCGCCCGCGTCGAGCATGTTTTCGCTAGCCTGGCGCAACTCGGCGGAAAGACGCTACGCTCCATCGGCTTGGCGCGCGCTACGCTGAATTTGAACTGGAAAGTGGCTGCCTACAACTTGCGCCGCCTTTCCTATCTCCGGGAGGCAAACGCCGTGGCGTTCTAACGCCCGAAGTCCGCCCACATCACTGAAAACGGTGGTGACGGACGGGAAATAGCACCGAGCTGGGAGCGAGCACGGGGGATTTTCCCACTTACGCCACCTTTTGCACGGCACCCAAGTCCGAATTGTCGGTTAATCGAGGGTCCCCTGAGTTAGCGGCGCGGATGCCAGCGGCAAGTCTTGAGAGATGGCGGATAGAAAATTGCGCGGAATTCAATTCATTAAATAATGCGCTTCACGCGGGTGCCGAGTATGGGGCAATTGAATTGCATACGGTCATCACTAAAACGGGGCAGGCGTTCACCCGCTGTCAAAACTGCAAAATCACTACTCACGGCACGAACGTAACAAGCGACCATTGACATGAAATTTCAAAAGACAACGATTGATTTTTTAAAGAGTATGGGTTGGTCAGAGGACCGTCGCGTTGATGCATGCATTTTTATAACATCGCTCATTGATGACGGCTATGAACCTTTCCCTATGGCGGTATCATTCTTGGAAAATTTTGGCGGCTTGGATGGTTCCATGCCGGCATATCGAGTAAAGGGCGAGTTGGAGAGAATTCATTTCAATCCGAAAGAAGCAATTGATGAGATATACCGCGAAAAAGTTGTTACATACGAAGCTCGTATTGGTGAGCGCTTGGTCGTCGTCGGAAGCGCCAATAATGGTCATTTGACTTTGGTTCTTTCTCCCCAAGGTCGCATGTTTGGGGCGAATGATGACTACCTTTGCTTACTTGGTAACAGTGTGGAAGAAGGGATAACCGCTCTATTTGAAAATGTCGATGCTGAAGAAGTGCCGCAGGGGCAAATGGGGCAAATAGATTAGGACCGGATCGACTGTTGGCGTGCTGGAAGATGGAGCCTTTGCGCAAGTACCCGCAAAATCCCCCCGCCGCTCTCACCACGCGCCCGCCCGAAAGACGAGAGTAAACGCGATTTGGCGGAAGTTTACAAGGCCAGTGCGTAAGTCATTGAACGTAAACGACTTTCGGAGATGTGTATGAAGCTATGGGGTTAACCCGTCAAGTCAAAGATAGACAGGACCCATCGGTAAATCCGAGTGGTAAAGTATGCATAGGTCTTGCGTGCGGCAAGGACGGATTCTCGATTCACGCGAAGAGGTCTGTTGAGAAGGCTGGAGGCCTTGCACCGCATAAGATGCAGGATGTAATTGACGTGATCGCTGATTAAATTTTATGAATGATGTATTCTATTTTCCCGCTTCGGATATTTTTTTGCCTAAAGTAAGCAAAGTACTTGGTGAGGAATTTCCCTATAAGCTCTACTTGATACCTAAACAAGATGCTCTGCAAATAGACTTGAACGATTCAACGCGTTTTCAGGTACAGGAGATGGATATTGATAACGATTTCGGTGATCCAAAGGATTTGGCCGTGATTTCTAGAATTAATGCAAGACGCTGTTTGTGTTTTTCGTATCACAACGCAAACTTGCCCGAATTGAAGGACGTTTTGAACACTCTTCTGCAACGTTTTGGCGGCTGGGTGGGAAGTGATGCAGAGGCTTTTGCGCCGCTCTATTCTTTAGAAAATATTGATTCAATGTAGATTTAATGTTGATTGCCTGCCTGCCCCGTCCAAACGTCCAGAAAGGATAGGGTGGTTGTCGGGGGGGGGGCGCGGCTTGCCGAGAAGGATGTCCAGTTGCAGGCCTTGCAGGTTCAACAAAGCGAAATGCAGGCGGCGGGGAAGTGCAAGGATGTGAAGATCCAGGCGCAGACGCTGGAACTGGCGCACATGAAGTGGATCAAATTCGGCAAGGCCAGCGAAGCATACAGCGGCGAGCAGCTGGAGTTGTTTAGCGAGGCTCTGGCCAGCGACCTGGCCGTACTCGAGGCGGATCTGGAGGAACTGCAGGGCAAGCGCGAGTCCAAGCCGCGTAGCCGCGCCGGTCGACAGCCATTGCCGGCCGAATTGCCACGCATTGAGCATTGCCACGAACCAGCGTCCTGCCAATGCGAGGCCTGCGGCCGCGACCTGGTAAAGTCGGCGAGGACCTTCGCGAGCAGCTCGATGTGGAACCCGTTCGCTTCGTCGTGCACTGCCATATCCGCGCGCAATTGCGCTGCATTGGCTGGCCAGCGTATTGGAACGTCTCCCGACGTGCCCTAACAGCCAGATCGATTCGTTGCTGCCTTTTACGAACTCTACGCAGTCCTGAGCTGATTACATAGGTGGGAGGGCTGGCCGCTTATTTAGGACGAGGGAATGGCTGTAGTTAAGCGCGGCGTTTGCGTACCAGGGCCAGAGTGGCGAGGGCGGCGGCAAACAGAAGCGGCGTAGCCGGTTCCGTTACAGTGCCTGGCTCGCTGTCCTTTGGCGTAACGTTGATGTCATCGACCAAGAACAGGTCATGGCTGGAGAAACTCAGCATGTCAATACTGCCGAAATCAAGTGCGATGGCCTCCCATGTATCACCAAAGGTGAAATTGACCGTTTGAACTGCGATGCCATTCCGGTAGCCTTCGATCACAACCTCCCCCGCAGCGCCAAGCCAACCATGAATCCACAAGTTTTCGACCGACATCAAACCGCCGCCGATCCGGAACATCTCCATGCTGCTGCCGATATCGGTGTTGTTAAGGGCTGCGTACATACCACTGTGCCCACCGTTGGTCGCTTCGCTGAACGGGCTGCCAGGCGAAACGTCGACCACGTATGAATTGTCGTTGAACTGATAGCCTTCGGTGCTGAAGCCAGGTTGGCTGACATCTCCGGGCACACCAACGTTCTCAAGCGTGAGGACGGATGCATGCGCGCATGTGGTTGAAAGGAGAAAGGCGGCAGCCAGGGTCTTGAACTTCATGATATTTTGCTACGGAGGTTAAATGAACGGCAATCAACCTATCATTTTAACAGCAACTTAAGTGAACTTGTGGAAATAAATATTGCACTTGGGTAAATATTGTCTGGGCGACAGCACTGACCGTATAGCGTTTTCTGCTATCGGATTAACTCCTCGATGATGTAGAGTCGCCAGAGGATTTGGCTACTTCGCAATCACATATATTTAGGCTCGGACCCGCCATCTACGCGTGCCGTCACCTCCAGTGGATGGTTTATAGGGGCGGGGAGATGCGTCAATTCATCGAGGGTTAAGAGGAAAGAGGCGTCCCTCGCACCAGAAGTCCATTCGGCTTTTGGAGTTCAGGCAAATGAGCCCAGGATGAATTTCCTGCTGTGTAAATAGCCTGCTTGGATCATCGATCCCGTGCCCTCAAAAGTCCTTCGAGTTGCAAGGACCAATACATAACGGTCAAGCAACAGCTTGGGCAGCAAGCGCCAATCTGTCGTAGCTAAAAGCCGCGATCGCGCGAACATGTGGCATCGTGAGCTGCATCGACTGCTGTTTGCACCAAATGTGGCGAGAGGCATTCGTGGATGAAAAGGCGAAAGCTCATTTACTGTCGGCCGGGATGACCTCGCAGCTGATTCGTTGCCAGTGAAGGTTCAGTTCGCCGAGATTACGGTTTGGATGCCGTTCATGGAAGCGGACATAATTTGTTTCCGCAGCGATCAGATTTTCGGAGACAGGAGGGGAAAGGTCTTCGATTTGCTTAGTTGGCAGACCAGTGTCAGGGGAGCCATGGGTGGCATCAATTGGAAGCTCGTTCCACGAAATACGGATTGCTCACCAAGAACGTCGTCAGATTCCGTAATTGCCAGGAGGGCCACCGCCGCACTAGCTTTGCAACGGCGATCGATAAGGCCTCCTTTGGCCTGCTTGGACCATCGGGAGGCTTTTTGAGTTTGCGGCGCGTCAAGCGCCATAAGGCTTACTTCAGATTGGCCATCAGCTCGCCCAGGCGGACTGGGCCAGCAGGCTGCCACTGGTCGTTGAAGTGCAGGGTGTCTTTCGGGAACAGCATGACGACGGTGGAGCCGAGCAGGAAGCGGCCCATTTCCTCGCCCTTTTTGAACACGTACTCATTCTTTTTGTAGGTCCACTCGGTCACGGCTGGCAGGCGCGGTGGGTTGACCAGGCCATGCCATACGGTGGCCATGCTGCCGACAATCGTGGCGCCAACCAGCACCATCACGAACGGGCCGAAAGACGTGTCGAACTCGCAGACGACGCGCTCATTGCGTGCGAACAGGCCGGGTACGCCGCGTGCGGTGGTCGGATTGACGGAGAACAGTTCGCCCGGCACATAGATCATGCGCTTCAGCGTGGCCGCGCATGGCATGTGGATGCGGTGGTAGTCGCGCGGGCTCAGGTACAGGTTGGCGAAGCTGCCGTGTTCGAATTTCTTGGCGAGGGTGTCGTCGCCGCCAACCAGTGCCGTGGTGGAGAACTTGTGGCCCTTGGCCTGGAAGATCTGGTCGCCCTCAATCGCGCCGAACTGGGAAATGCGGCCGTCGACCGGGCAGACGAAATCGGCTTTGGCCAGCGGGCGGGCGCCTGGCTTCAGTGCGCGGGTGAAGAACTCGTTGAAGCTTTGGTAGCTGGCGATGTCGGAATTCGCCGCTTCGTCCATATTGACGTCGTATTTGCCGACAAACCAGCGGATCAGGCGGGTCGTCATTTCCCCGCCTTTGGCGCCTGCCACACGGCCGGCGAAGTTGGTCAGGGCTCCTTTAGGGAGCAGGTATTGCGGCAGTACGGCAAGTCGGGACACGGTGGGCATTCCAAAATTTTTAAGATCCCGAATTATATCCTTGCTACCGTTCGCGCCATAGAGTACAGTCGCGGCCAAGCATTATTTACTATTTTTGCAATAATGATCCGCCTGACTCTCGTCGCAGCTGCCATTCTCTCCGCCACGCAAGCCATGGCCGAGGAAAAGAAAGAAGAACCTGTCCAGAAAGTCGAAATCAAGGGGGCGGCGCAAGCTTATAACCCGCGCAAGGACGATACGGCCAGCAAGATCATCGTCAGCAGCGAGGAGCTGAAGCGCTACGGCGACGCCTCGATCGGCGATGCGCTGAAGCGTGTTCCTGGTGTGACGGTTGGCGCAGGCGGGCGCGATATCCGCATGCGGGGGCTCGGCAGCGGTTATACCCAGATCCTGCTGAATGGCGAGCGTGTGCCGGCGGGCTTTAATATCGAGACCCTGGCACCCGACAGCATCGAGCGCATCGAGGTAATCCGCGCCGCCAGCGCGGAATTCAGTACGCAATCGATCGCCGGCACCATCAATATCGTATTGAAAAAGGCAGTGCAGACGGCGCAGCGCGAAGTGAATTTCGGCGTCACCCATAGCCGCGAAGCGAATAACCCGAGGGGCAACCTGATCCTGTCCGATAAGGACGGCAATTTCTCCTACTCGGTCAACGTGGGTGGTGGCCGCTATTTTTTCGAGCGTGATTCATTCACCGACGACGAGCTGATCGACCTGACGGGGCAGCCTCGGATGGCGCGCCGTTACCTGGTGCATGACCATGGGTATGCGCGCGGCATCGAGCTGTCGCCGCGTCTGAACTGGACCCTGGAAAACGGCGATACAGTGACGTCCCAGTCGTTCATCAACAAGAACACCTTCGTCAGTAACAGCGATCGCGCATACCGGGTCGCGGTCGGGGACGCGCCATTCTATGACAGCGATCGTCTCGAGAGTGCGAACAGAAACCTGTTTGGGCGCTCGGACCTGAACTGGGTCCACAAGTTTGGCGAAGGCGCCAAGCTGGATGCCAAGATTGGCGGGAAGCGCATGCGCTCGAAATCCCAATGGTTCGAAACCGATGCCCATGCTGGCGAAGCCGCCTTGCAGCACAATGTGTTCAGCGGAATACGTGAATGGGGCGTGAGCAGTACGGGCAAATATTCCTCGCCGATCGGCTCCGACCATTCCCTGGCGGCGGGCTGGGAGGCGGGCTACACCAGCCGTGACGATTGGCGCAACCAACGCGACTTGTTCAGTGTCAGCGGTGTGCGGAGCGACAAGGACGAGGGATATCTTGCCTCCGTGAGGAATCTTGCCGCGTATGTGCAGGATGAATGGAGCATCAGCAAAGCATGGTCTGTCTACGGCGGCTTGCGTTGGGAAGGGCTGTTGACCCGGAGCTCCGGCGCCGGCTTCGATCCGGTCAACAATCGCAGTGCGGTGTGGAGCCCGCTGATGCAGACCCTGTACAAACTCCCTAACGGGAAGGACCAGCTGCGCGCGGCGCTGACCCGCACCTACAAGGCGCCGCAGGCCAGCGTCCTGTCCGGCCGCCGCTTCACGTCCACCAACAATAGCCAGACCGACACGGACTTTGTCGGCAACCCGGGACTGAAACCGGAGCTTGCCACTGGCATCGATACCTCGTACGAGCACTATTGGAATGAAGGCGCGATGTTCAGCGTGGCCGCCGCATCGCGGCGCATTAACAATTTCACGCGCCGCAATACCTTCCTCGACAGCGGTGGCCGCTGGGTGACGACCACGATGAACAATGGCCGTGCCGACGTGCGCAGCCTGGACGTGGAATTGAAGTTCCCGATGAAGGCAGTGATGGACAATGCGCCGGCACTTGACGTGCGCACCAGCGTAAGCCGCAACTGGTCGCGCGTCGAATCGGTGCCGGGCCCGGATAACACGCTGGACCAGCAAGTACCGCTGAGTGCCACTTTCGGCCTCGATTACAAAACGCCGGACGGCAAATGGAGTATGGGGGGCAGCTTTAATTACCGGGGTAATGGTTTAGTGCGTATGGATGTGAACCGATATAGCTGGGCGACCCCGGCGCGCCAGATGGACGCTTATATCGCATGGAAGGTGGATGGCAAAACCACGGTACGCTTCTCTGGCTGGAATTTACTGAAACAGGATTACCGCGCCAGGACCACGTTCATTAGGGATAACGGCCAACTGGCGTCCGAGTCGACCAGTACGGGCGTGTGCAATATTCGCTTGCAGGTGGAGAGCCGCTTCTGAGAGTAAATAGGCGGCGCCGCCTACTAATTAATTCACGATCAAATAAAACGCGCCACATGTCAAATGTGTGGCGCTTTTTTTTTAATATGGTTAAATTATGTAGATAAAATCGCCGCAACTATGATACATTGCGGCTTGGAAATATCACACATTGTCACTTCTTTGATTTTTCATACACTTAGGGTAAAGAAAGATGACCACTTATCAAGAGTACCAAGCAAAAATTGCAGAACTGCAGAACCTGGCCGCTGATGCGCGTAAGGCTGAAATGCAAAAAGCAAAAGAACAGATTTGGTCCATCATGCGCGAATTCGACTTGTCGCCGGCAGACCTGGGCCCAGCAGCCAAGAGCAATAAGCCAGTCAAGCCACGCGCCCGTGTGCCGATGAAATACCAGGATCCGGTGTCGGGTTCCCAATGGACTGGCCGCGGCCGTGCACCGAAATGGCTGGAAGGCAAGAAGAAGGAAGACTTCCTGATTAAATAAGCCGATCACGGCGCGAGAGGGGCGGATTAATATCCGCCCCTTTTCATTTATACGTAAAAAATATGTCGAGTGTTCCATTCCGCCTTAGCCGGCGGCTCTCTTCTTTAGCTATAACGTTTCCGCACTGGCGGTGCAGTCTTTTTGCCCGTCCAAGTGCGAAGTCGCCATGAAAGGCGTCGTTGTCGATCGAAACGTGCGATGATGAAGTATGTCCGCAATCCCCATCTTCCCCTTACATACGGTGCTGTATCCGGATGGGTACCTGCCGTTGCAGATCTTCGAGGTGCGCTACCTCGATATGGTGAAGCGCTGCATCGAGCATCAGGAGGATTTCGGCGTTGTCGCCCTGGTGCAGGGTGACGAAGTGCGCAAGCCGGAACAGCATGAAACCCTGTGCGCGGTGGGCACCATGGCGCATATCGGCGAGTGGAAGGCCGTGATTCCGGGCTTGATGCAGGTGCGCTGCACCGGGCGCCAGCGCTTTCGTATCGTCTCCGCCGAACAGCTGAAACACGGCTTGTGGGTGGCCGACGTTGCGCTGATCGAAGACGATTTGACGGTACCGATTCCCACCGACCAGCAGGACGTCGCCGACAGCCTGGGCGTCCTGATCCAGACCTTGCAGGAGCGCGGCATTCCGTCCGTGCAGATGCCGATGCAGGCGCCCTACAGGCTACAGGATGCAGGCTGGGTGGCCAACCGCTGGTGCGAGTTGCTGCGCCTGCCCCTGGCACAGAAGCAGCTGCTGCTGGCACAGGAAAATCCGGTGCTGCGCCTAGAGCTGGTGCAGGATGTCATGGTCGAACATGGCCTGCTGAATTAGGACATCGCTGGCTCTATGCCCTTGCCCGGGCTCCGGGCTAGACTGGGCGCATGTACCTTCCTACCGCATTTGCTGAAGACCGATTAGAGGTCAAACATGGGCTGATCCGGGCGTATCCGCTCGGGATGCTGATCATCCAGGGCGCCGAGCCTACTGCAGACCTGGTGCCATTCTCGCTTCACCCGGACGAGGGAGAAGCGGGGCTTGGCGTCCTGAGGGCCCATCTCGCGCGCGGCAATCCGGCCTGGCGGGCATTGGCCGCTGGCGATGCCGCATGCCTGGTGGTGTTCCAGGGGCCCGAGTCCTATGTCAGCCCATCCTGGTATCCCAGCAAGGAAATCTCGCACAAGGTTGTGCCGACCTGGAACTACGCCATGGTGCAGGTGCGCGGCAAGGCGCGCGTCATCGAGGACGCGGCATGGCTGCAGCGCCAATTGCGCGGCATGACTGCACATCATGAGGCGGGCCTGTCGCGGTCCTGGGAAGTGGACGATGCGCCGGTCGAGTTCATCGACGGGCTGCTGCGGGCCATCGTCGGAATCGAGATTCCGATCGACTCCATCGCCGGCAAATGGAAAGTGAGCCAGAACCGCAGCGATGCCGATATGGCGGGCGTTGCGGCGGGCTTGCGCAAGGAAGGCGGCGGCGCAGGCGCGGGCCCGATGGCGGGGCTGGTAGCCGAAAGGATTAAGCCGGGCTGAGTTCCTCGTCCTGGGCGTGCACGTGCATCGACCATGTCACGCCCGCGATCAGCAGCACGATGGCGGCGATTTCCAGCGGGCGCGGGAACTGCTGTTTGTAGATAAAGCCGTAGGCCAGCGCGAACAGGGTCTCGAACAGGATTAACTGGCCGGACAGGGTAATCGGCACGCGCCGGCTGGCGATATTCCATAGATGGTTGCCGATCACCGACGCGCCCAGGGCCAGCAGGCTGTTACAGATCCAGAACAGCGTCCAGTCGCGTCCGGACGCGGCTCCGGCGGCACCCGTCACATCGCCATGGAATATGGCAAACGCAATCCCACCCACCAGCAAGGCAATCAAGCCGGACGAAAGGCCATACAGCGCCGACCATTCGGCGCTGCTGTAGTGCGGGTTGCGCTTCAGATAGCGCGCGTTATCGAGGGTGTACCAGCTCCAGCAAAGCAGGGCGCCGGTGGCGCAAACCACGCCGATCACGGTGTTGGTCATCGAAGCGCCCGCCGCCGCGGCATGTTGGAATACGTCGACATTGATGCAGGCGATGCCGGCCGCCGTCACCAGCAAGGGCATGGCCAGCTGGCGCAGCGGCATGGCGCCGTGGTCGTTGCGGCCCATCAGCGTGACGGCAATCGGCAGCACGCCAATGATCAGGGAGGTAGGCGCCACGCCCGCCAGCTTCACGCCCAAAGCCAGGAACATGTAGTAGACGATATTGCCGGCCAGGGCGTGCCTAAGCAGCGCGAAGTAGTCGCTGCGTTCAAGGCGGTCCAGCAGGTTGCGCAGGCGCGGCAGCATCAGCACGAAGGCGATCGCGCCGTAGGCGACGTAGCGGCCGACCGCCATCTCCAGCGGCGAAAAGGCCGACAACAGCTCCGGCACGATGAATACCATGCCCCACATCGCGCCTGCCAGCAGGCCGCATACCACGCCAGTCCACATGCAATATTTCCCCATTTAAACCTGCGACAGTTTCGCACAGCTTGCGATATCTTGCTGAATCATGGACAAGACGCTGACCGCCGCGCTGCAGCGCGAAGCGCGGCCACTGGAAACTGCGGAGGACTTCGACTTCCTGCTGAACTGCATCGGCGATGCGTCGCTGGTCTTGCTGGGCGAAGCCACCCATGGCAGCCGCGAGTTCTACCGCCTGCGCGCCGACATCAGCAAGCGGCTGATCGTCGACAAGGGCTTCGACGCCATCGCGGTCGAAGCCGACTGGCCCGACGCGCTGCGCGTCAGCCGCTATGTGCAGCACAGCGGCGACGACATGACTGCCGAGCAGGCGCTGACCGGATTCAAGCGCTTCCCGCAATGGATGTGGCGCAACCATGAAATCGTCGACCTGGTGAACTGGCTGCGCGTGCACAACCACCGTGTCGCGAGCCCGGCGCGCCGCTGCGGCTTCTACGGCCTGGACTTGTACAGCCTGCAGCAGTCGATGCATGCGGTGATCGCATACCTTGACCGGGCCGATCCTGAAGCGGCTGCCCGCGCGCGTGAACGCTACGCCTGCATCGACCACTTTGCGGAGGACCCGCAACGCTACGGCTACGCCACCCGCTTCGGCATGAAGCCGGATTGCGAGGTGGAGGTGCTGCGCCAGCTGGTCGACATGAGCCGCCTGGCCAACGAGCACCTGCGCACCGGCATGGTGCCGGACGAGTTCTTCTACGCCCAGCAGAATGCGCGCGTCACCCGCAATGCGGAGGTGTATTACCGTGCCATGTTCCAGGGGCGCGACGAGTCATGGAATGTGCGCGATTCGCATATGGCGGAAACGCTGCAGTCCTTGCGCGAACATCTCGGCCAAAGCATCGGGCGGCCGGCACGCATTGTCGTGTGGGCGCACAATTCGCACCTGGGCGATGCCCGGGCGACGGAAATGGCTGCACTCGGCCAATTGAACCTGGGCCAACTGGTGCGTGAACGCTACCGGCCGCACGACAGCTTCCTGCTGGGTTTTACGACGCACACGGGAACCGTCACGGCGGCCAGCGCGTGGGATGGCCCGGCGGAGTTGAAGCATATCGTGCCATCGCGGACCGATAGCGTCGAGCATCTGCTGCACGGAGTGGGAATGCCGTCTTTCCTGCTGCGCCTGCGCGGGCAGGATACTGCGCTGGCGCGCGCCGACGGGCGTTTGCTGGAAAGGGCGATTGGGGTGATTTACCGGCCCGATTCCGAGCGTATGAGCCATTATTTCTATGCGGATGCCGAGCGCCAGTTCGATGCATTGGTCCATGTGGACCGCACGACGGCGCTCGCGCCGTTGGAACGCTCAGCCCTGTGGCACTTGAATGAACCCGCCGAGACTTATCCATCCGGCCTGTAGCGCCATGAGCGCCGCGATATTCAGCGCCACGGTGAGCCAGAACTTGACGAGGAAGGGCACTTTGGACGACTTGTGGCGCAACAGCTGTTGCGCCGCCAGGCCGCCGGGCCAGCCGCAGGCCAGGCCAAGCAGGAGCAGGGTACGCTCAGGAGTGCGGCGGCGGCCTCCGCGGGCTGCCGATTTGTCGATCGCGTAGGCGATGAAGCAGGCTACGCTGGCCACGGCATACAGCGCGGCCAGCGCGATTGCCATCATCAGAAGTAGCTCAGGCCCAGGGCGGCCTTGACTTCATCGGTGGTGCGGGCTGCCACTTCGCGCGCACGCATGGTGCCTTCCTTCAGCACCTGCATGACATAGCCCTTGTCCTTGGCCAGTTCTTCGCGGCGGGCGCGGATCGGGGCCAGCATGTCCTGCAGCACGGCTTCCAGGCGCTTCTTGACGACGGAGTCGCCCAGGCCGCCGCGCACGTAGTGGTCCTTCATTTCCTGCACGCCGGCTTTGTCGGTGTCGAAGGCGTCCAGGTAGATGAAGGCGACGTTGCCTTCCAAGTGGCCTGGATCGGAGACTTTCAGGTGCAGCGGGTCGGTGTAGACCATCTTCACGGCGGCCTTGATCTCGTCGGCGCTGGCACCCAGGTTGATCACATTGCCCAGCGACTTGGACATTTTCGCCTTGCCGTCGATGCCTGGCAGACGGCCCACTTCAGGCACCACAGCCTTGCACTCGACCAGGATTTCCTTGTTCACCAGGCGGTTGAACTTGCGCACGATCTCGTTGGTCTGCTCGATCATCGGGATCTGGTCTTCACCGACCGGCACGATGGACGCCTTGAAAGCCGAAATATCGGCTGCCTGCGAGGCAGGGTAGGTCAGGAAGCCGGCCGGAATGTCGCGCTCGAAGCCGCGCAGGACGATTTCCTGCTTCACGGTCGGGTTGCGCTCCAGGCGGGCCACGGTGACCATGTTCAGGTAATAGAAGGTCAGCTCGGCCAGCTCCGGGATCTGGGACTGGATCAGGATGGTCGATTTGGCCGGATCGATACCGCAAGCCATATAGTCCAGCGCCACTTCCACCACATTACGGTGCACCTTGTTGGTGTCGTCCATATTGTCGGTCAGCGCCTGCGAGTCGGCCAGCATGATGAACTGGTTATAGTCGTCCTGGTAGGAGACACGGTTGCGCAAGCTGCCGACGAAGTGGCCGAGATGCAGCGGGCCGGTCGGGCGGTCGCCGGTCAGGATAATCGGTTTGGCAGGGGATGCGGGCTGGCTCATAGGGTTCCTTCTGCTTGCCCCTATCGATTGCGCCATGAAAAACGCCACCTGATAGAGGCGGCGTTGATATTAAAATCACATCACTTTTCAGTGGCCGCGCATTGTCAGCGGCGCCACCATTTGCGGGAGAATGGATGTGATTGGATACATTTCATCCCGCCATGGTTACAGTTCAGCCGTCCGATGTCAAGATGTCCCTCCTGGGGGCAGGAAGAAAAGTGGACATTCCGCCAAGAATGTCCACTTTTCTTCCTGACCCCAGCTGGGACAGTTCCGCTAAATCAATAGCGATTAGGGTTGTTGGGGTGCTCGTCCAGGCGGTTGGGGACGCCGTCGTGGTCGCGGTCGCCGCGTTCCCAGCGGCCGCGTTCCATGCGCCAGCGGCCATTGTCCATCTGGGCCCAGGCCGGTTCGCGCCAGTGGTAGCCGTGGCGGGCGCGGATATATTGGCCGTTCACCCAGATGTGGCGATGGCCGTTCCAGCGCCAGTAGCCGGGCGCCCAGACGAAACCGTGCCGTGCTGGCGGAATGACTTCTTCACGGGCCGGAGGTGGGGCGGTTCGGATGACGACAACGTCCGCTAGGGCCGCTGGTGCAATGGCCAAGCCGCCACCCAGGGACCCTGCCAACAGGGTGGCAATGATCAGTTTTTTCATGATGGACTCCTTCGATATCATGGCAGGAGTTATTGTTGCTGAGGCCGCCGCGGCCGTATGTGCGGGGACTCGCTTACGTATATTCATTTGTTTTCTAGTAATATTGCGCAACTTTCTGCCCATCGGAGTAACCATGCGTCGTTATCTCACCCTGATTCCTTTCCTGCTGGCGACCCAGGCCGGCGCGCAAACCTCGCCGATGGCGCCCGATATCGTGTCCGGTTTCGAGGCCCCGCTGGACCAGGCGGATTATGTGAAGCGCGTGGTGATGATCCCCATGCGCGACGGCGTGCGCCTGCACACGGTGATTGTGGTGCCCAAGGGCGCGAGCAAGGCGCCGATCATCCTGACCCGCACGCCGTACAACGCGGATGGCCGCGCGCGGCGCAATGTGAGCCCGTCG
Organism: Pseudoduganella violaceinigra DSM 15887; assembly: GCF_000425385.1. Taxonomy (GTDB): domain Bacteria; phylum Pseudomonadota; class Gammaproteobacteria; order Burkholderiales; family Burkholderiaceae_D; genus Rugamonas; species Rugamonas violaceinigra. The sequence continues at coordinate 13,744 of NZ_AUDI01000019.1, forward strand.
ATGCAGTCTTCGCTGCCGCAAGGCGATGAAGTGTTCGGCCGCGATTTCATCCGCGTGTTCCAGGACGTGCGCGGCAAGTACGGTTCGGAGGGGGAATACGTGATGACCCGCCCGGCGCGCGGCCCGCTGAATTCGGGCCAGACCGATAACGGTACCGACGCCTGGGATACCATCGATTGGCTGGTGAAGAATGTGCCCGAGACGAACGGCAAGGTGGGCATGATCGGCTCTTCGTATGAGGGCTTTACCGTGCTGATGGCGCTGACCGATCCGCATCCGGCGCTGAAAGCGGCCGTGCCCATGAGCGCGATGGTGGACGGCTGGCGCGGCGACGACTGGTTCCATAACGGCGCCTTCCGCGTGAACACGCTCGATTACATCGCCAGCCAGAATACCGCCAGGGGACGTGGCGAGCCGCTGGCGACCGGCGTCTATGACGATTATGAGTCGGTGCTGCGCGCCGGTTCCGTGGCTGAGCTGGCGCGCCGCCATGGCCTGGATAAGCTGAACTTCACCAAGAAATTGTTCGAGCATCCTGCATACGACAGCTTCTGGCAGGAGCAGGCGATGGACCGCATCCTGGCCAAGCGCCCATTGTCGGTCCCGACCATGCATGTGGTGGGACAGTGGGACCAGGAGGACATCTACGGCACCTACGCCACCTATGCGGCGTTGGAGAAGCTGGATAAGGACAATAAGCTGAACTACCTGGCCATCGGTCCATGGCGCCACAGCGGCGTGAATTACGACGGCTCGTCCCTGGGCCCGCTGTATTTCAGCGGCGACACCGCGCTGGAGTTCCGGCGCGACGTGATGGTGCCGTTCCTGAAACAGTACCTGGTGGATGGGGCAGCGGAGGCGAATACGCCACCGGTGCTGTCATACCAGTCAGGCAGCAATCGGTGGCAGCGCCTTGGCCAGTGGCCAGTATCCTGCGCAGCGGGCTGCCAATCGGCGGCGAAGCCGGTGTATCTGCAGGGTGGCTTCAAGCTGTCGTTCGCCAAGCCGGCGGGCGGCGCATCATATGACGAATATGTGGCCGATCCGGCCAAGCCGGTGCCGTTCGTGCCGCGTCCCGTGCGCATGGGCGACGAGAATGTCTGGAAGCCGTGGCTGGTGAGCGACCAGCGCTTTGTCAGCGACCGCACCGATGTGCTGAGCTATGTTTCTGAGCCACTGAAGGAGCCGTTGGTGCTGACAGGTGCCCCCGTGGTGCATTTGAACGCGTCGACATCAGGCAGCGATGCGGACTGGGTGGTGAAAGTGATCGACGTCTATCCGGATGAAGTGCCGTCGCAGCCGAAACTGGGCGGCTACCAGCTGCCGCTGTCGATGGACATCCTGCGTGGGCGTTATCGCGACAGCTTTGAGAAGCCGTCGGCAATTCCGTCGAATAAGCCGGTGCAGTACAACTTCTCGCTGCCGCCAGTGAACCATGTAGTGCTGCCGGGGCATCGCTTGATGATTCAAGTGCAGTCAAGCTGGTTCCCACTGTACGACCGCAATCCGCAGACCTACGTGCCGAATATCTTCCTGGCGGCGCCGGGCGATTACAAGAAAGCGACACAGCGCGTGTTCCATGGCAGTTCTATCGACTTGCCTGTCGTCGAGAAGTAAAGAATTTCCAATCAAAACAAACGAATTAGTATGGACGAGAAAGACGATAACAATCCCCTCAGTATGCGCGTGGCGGTGGTCGTGGCCATCCTCGCAACCTTCATGGGGATCTGCAAGGTCAAGGACGACAACATCAACCAGGCCATGCAGCAGGCGCAGGCCAACAAGGTCGATCACTGGTCCTTCTACCAGGCACGCAATATTCGCGAGGAAGTCGCCAATGCGACGATTGTGCAGCTCAAGCTGGCCAAGGCGGGGCGCCCTGCGAGCGAGCAGTCTTCATATGATGAGGCGATTGACAGCTACATCAAGCTGGCGGCCGACCAGAAGCGCAAGAAGGAAGAACTCAAGGCGCAGGCCGAACAGGACGACAAGACTTACGATGCGCTGAACTTCAAGGACGACCAGTTCGACCTGTCCGATGCGATGCTGGCGATCGCCATCGCCTTGTTCGCGATCACGGCGCTCACCAAGCAGCGCTGGCTGTTCATGCTGTCGATGGTACCTACTGGGTTCGGAGTCTTTATGGGCTTGTGCGGCTTGCTGGGGTTGTCATTCCATCCGACTGCGCTGGTCGCGATGCTGTCGTGAGCAATGCTATGCGGGTATTTTTCGACGATGAACGTGCGACACCCGAAGGTTGGGTGAGGGGCTATTGCAGCCAGGGATAAGATGGTCGCTGGAATGCAGTCTATCGAACGCATGGTAATGAAAAGATGATCTTCGCGTAGCCAAATACCGGGAGCGTGGTTGGCGGCTCTTTCGACTGCGTTAATGTTGATTCAACGGCACGCATGGGAGAATAAAATGAAACAGGACATGTGGATACAGCTGGTGAAATGGGTTTTGTGGGGATTGACGATGGCCGTCATGATCGGTTGGGTTGCCAAGTCACGTCTACGTAAACGCCCCGAGTCGGAACGCAATTTACTGCGCCACCCTGTCAGCACCCTCGTGATCGGCATTGTTGGCGTTGCGTTCTTTTTCGGAATCGTCATCGGCTCAAACACTGTCTGGAAAAATCAGACAAGCACTATCTGGACGACAGTGATGTTCATCGCATTTGGACTGCTGCCGGCCCCGTTGATTGCCGACTACTTGTTTGCCCGTCATCGCGTGTCCGATACCGGCATTGAATACGGACGCATGCTGGGGCAGCGGGGCAGCCTGAATTGGCTGGACGTGCGAAAACTCAGGTATGCACCGGTGCTCAAGTGGTTTGAATTGGATGGGCCCTCGGGGGAGAAGGTTCGTGTCTCCGCCATGCTGCTTGGACTTCCTGAATTCGCGCATTTCGTCCTGCTACATGTGCCGGGCCAGGCGATTGACGAGAAGACGCTTGCCATTCTCCGCGAAACCGAGCAAGGGAGACCGCCGAGTGTTTGGAAGTAAGCGAACTGCACGTAAAGAGATATCCGTATCAAGTATGCATCAATATAAAAATTCTCGATTTCAAGCGGCGGTTTCATTCGTATGGGCCGCCATCTTTTGCTCAGGGCTATTGATCATTCTTCACAGCGAGGGCGCCTTGTTCTCCGAACTGCTCTCCCCCGATTCGCCGGCAAGGGCGGGATTGATATGGATCTGCGCAGTGATCGCCCAGGCCATCGGCCTATCGGCTTTCCTGTTTTCCTCGATCCCATTGTCGCGGCGCGGCCGTCGCTTCTTGCTTCTCCTATGTTTGGTCGTGGCAGCCGTGTCTCTCAAGCTTGCGCAGGTGATCTTGCTTGTTTGGGCAATTCCGCTTTGGTATGTATTCAGGTTTTATCGTGACGAGACAGTGTAGTCCAGGCATGGCGTTTTCCCAGCCCGCACTCATTCGCGCGGGCCGCTCTGCTCAGAAGACTTAAAAATGGAAAAGAAGTCTGTATATACGGCCTACCGCGCCTTGCAGGAGGAGTTTGCTCAATCTGTAGGCTACCCGGGAAAACGGGAAATTCCCGAAGCATTGGTGCGGAAGCTTGCTGATTTAGTCAACGGTTACCCCGACGATAGTATGACGAGCTACTTTGCTTCGTCGCTGATTGACCAATTTTACCGAAAGAGAACGACTGAACGGTCGTTACGGCTCTTTGGTTTGTTGAATTCGTTCTTAATCAATAAAGCCCCCTTCATTGACTTGATTGAGCGATGCACAGGCCGAAGGCCAAATCCCGTCCACGTCGAGAATTACGATATTTCAGTCATCTGGTTTGCCATTAACGATATTGAGGATGGCTATGGGAAAGCAAATTGCATCAACAGGTACGCACATTTGTTTACCGCTGAAGTTGCCCAGCTGGCGTATCAAGCTAGTCTGGGCATGCCTGAACCGTACAAAACGCGAGCGCTCGCTAGCCTCTATCCATTTATGGGGATGAAGCAACAGGAGGAGATTTTCAACGAAATCGTCCAAGAGTTCTTCGATGGGGCAATGGAGGCGAGCTATCAGCTTAAGTTGATGTTCCGCTACTTGAAAAAGGAGTCCCAAACCGCGGTGGTTAACGCCCATCTCGACTTGCCGGATGTTTCGGATACAGAGATAACTAATCTAGTCGTCCGCAATGCGGCATACCTTGAGCACGACGATGCGGTCAGGCTCGCGGCTCGCGCCAGGAAATTCAAGTCGGGTTACCTAAGGAATCGTTGCCTGCTCAAACTTGCTCCTCATTTGCAGGAAGGTGAGATCGAAAGTCTGTATGAGCAGTTTATGGTCGACTTCAACACTTTGCCTGCGAGCTTGGAGCTGCTGCATAACCTGTATCACTTTAGCGCCGTGCGAAAAGACATGGATGTGAACGGGGTAATCAGTCAGGCCTTGAAAATGATCGCTGCCCTTGACGACTCCCAGAATGAATACTTCGACCAGCAGAAATTTGGCCAAATGATGTTCATCATGCCCCACTTGACAGACCAGCACAGGGAACAGGCATTCAACATTGCGAACACTGTCTTGCGCGGTTACAAGAAGACTCTTCTGGCAAGGCTGAAAGCTCATTTCATAAGTCCCAGAAGGACTCGTGATGACATGCATGCCCACATACGTTATTGACCGCATTTTTCAACTGATGCTATAGTCCGCCTGTCGGAAAAGGCAGACTTGGTTTGGTAAGCCCAAGTCCTTTCGGTAACGAAAGCTCTGGTCTTTGGCTCATAGCCGGATCTCCACGACGAATATTTGACGCCTTCTGGCGTTCAATTGTTCGTCCGTGAGGGTTCTGGTCTTGAGAACGCTTCGGTCGAACATCGACTATGGAGCTAGACATGCATACACCTCGTACCAATTCCCATGACGTCCTGATCGCCGGCGCCGGCCCGGTGGGACTGTTTCTCGCCTGTGAGCTGCGGCTTGCCGGTTGTTCCGTGCTTATCCTTGAACAGGCACAGAATCCCAATACTCCGTTGAAGGAGCTTCCGTTCGGACTTCGGGGCCTTTCCGTACCGACCATTGAAAGCCTTGATCGCCGCGATTTGCTGCGCCCGCTCCAGGAACGCGCCGCAAGCCGCAACACGTCTGCGGCAGCACACTGGATGCAACAGCAACGCCGCCCGGCGGGTCATTTCGCGGGTATCCAATTTTTCCACGACCAGATCGACAGCACGCAGTGGCCATACCGCCTGCCTACGCCGATCAGCAACGTCGCAGCGGATATGGCAAGCATCGAAGCTGTACTGGCGGCCCGTGCGGTGAAACTGGGCGTGAAGATCCTGCGCGGATACGGCGTTGAAGACTTGAAGCAATCGGAGAGCGGCGTCACCGTCTTCGCAGCAGGCGAAGAGTTCAGGGGACAGTGGCTGGTCGGTTGCGATGGCGGGCGCAGTGCGGTGCGTAAGCTGGCGGGGATTGCATTCACGGGTACCGATCCCGAGTTCACCGGCTATTCGGCCCAGGTGAAGCTGGCGGATGGATGTACGCTCAAACCCGGCCGCCATTACACTGCGACCGGGATGTATAACTATGCGGAACCGGGCACAATAGGGATGGTCGATTTTGATGGCGGCGCCTTTCACCGCCGCGATCCGATTACGCGAGAACATATCGAAACGGTGCTGCGCAAAATTTCCGGTACAGACGTCAGGGTGTCCGCGCTGGAACTCGCCACGACCTGGACCGACCGCGCATTTCAGGCGAAAGAGTACCGAAAGGGGCTGGTGCTTCTGGCCGGCGACGCAGCGCACGTCCATTCTCCGCTGGGCGGCCAGGGGCTGAATCTTGGCCTTGGCGATGCCATGAACCTGGGCTGGAAGCTTGCGGCAACGATACGTGGAGATGCCCCGGCGAATCTGCTCGATAGCTACGAACGCGAACGGCATCCGGTCGGTGCGCAGGTTCTCGATTGGTCGCGTGCGCAGGTGGCGTTGATGCGGCCAGACCGGAGTTCTCGTGCGCTTGAGGCGATCATTCGCGACCTTATTCAGACAGACGATGGCGCCACTTATTTCGCGGGGCGCGTCTGGGGAGTCGAAGTTCGCTACGATCTCGGGGGCGTTCATCCACTGGTGGGCCGCAGCGCCCCGGATTTCGAATTGGCCGACGGGAGCAGGCTGAATCAACACCTGCGGAACGGTGATGGATTATTTCTCGACTTCGATGGGAGCTTTAGGTCGTTCGCTGCTTGCTGGGAGGAGCGTATCCGTTATGTCGCAAGCGACGCGAAGAATCGGCTTGGATTGAGCGCATTGTTGATTCGACCCGACGGGATCGTTGCTTGGGCCTTCGACGGCAGTGGCAGCGACTCGGAGGTGGTTGACCGCGCATCGACCTGGTTTGGCAATCCTGATTGCCTTTGAATGCGTCCCAGAAAAAATCGATCGCGAATATACTGTTGGCATATCAAAGGCAAAGAAGCCAAAGTTTGTCATATATCTGCTATCCCTGTGTTTAAAGTGAATCCTCGAAAACTGAAGACCTTTGCCCTTCCGCTGGGTTTTTTGCTGTTGTTTGCGATTGCCGCTGCCGTGTCGCTCCTGATCTCGTTCAAGGCAGGTTGTGCAGGAGATACCAAGGGGGGCTCGTACGGTGATCCGGTTCGAGCAATCGCACTTGAAGATTTTGCGTTCTTCTCGATGATTCTCAGCTCAATCTTTGGCGGTGCAGCAGTGGCCTGCATGAGCCGACCAAGCTATCGGGGCGGGGCTGCAGTGGGCTTTGCGCTGCTTGTACTGATGGTCTTGTGGCTGGCAGGACTCCAGGTGGAGGATTGGGCTGTGCACTCCTGCTTTGTCGGACTATGACGCTGAACGAGCGGAAACGTACGCATCACCTTCTCCGAACACGCAGGTCACCAGCATTTCAATCTGATTGAGCGAGGCATCGGGCCTCAGTGCCTGGTCGAATCGGGTGAAGTCCGCGGGCCGATGTTCCTTCATCCAGGCGAAGGACTTCTTCGGGCCTTGGTACCACCTGTTCTGAAGCTCGAAGTAGTCTTCCAGCAGCAGCATCAATAACCATACCCTGCGGTAGTTTCCTTCGATGTCATTGCGGCGGATCCTGGCCAGCATTTTGAGTGCCCAGTTCTGCCTGACCGACCTATCCTCACGCGAAATGTTCCCTGGGCCTTCCGCATGAATTGCGTCCAGCTGCGACAGGAATGGCGCGCCAAGCGCGCGCCGGTCCAGGATTATGCGGCTACCGCGCAGTTTCAGCAGCTCGCTGGTCGGATGTTGCAGCATCGATTCCGGGTAGATGAACAAGTCCCACCGTCCGTCGCAGTCGCCTTTGGAATTGTCCTGGCGCTCTTCCGCGACAGCTGCGAACGCCGCTACATCGTAGTCGCTTTCCGGCGTGTGGCTCCCGTCCGCACGCGATCCGTATAGCAGAATCGTGTGTGCCCCATAAGTGCGTTGGGCTTCTTCAACGATGGCAGAAAGTGTAGGGTCCATAGTTTCCAATTCAAGTCAGGCCAGGCGCATCAGCACCGCGCCCGCAGCGATCGCCGAAATTGCCATCGCGCGCTTGTGGCTAATGCGTTCGGACAGGAAGAACCTGGCGATCAGGGCGGCGAACAGGATGGATGTTTCGCGCAGGGCCGCCACTGCCGCCACCGGGGCCAGGGTCATGGCCCAGAGCGCAAGGCCATAGGCGCCAAGCTTGCCTGCGCCCCCAAGGATCCCGGCGCGCCAATATTGTTTTGCGTAGTCTTTGAATTCGCGCGGGCAGCGGACCACGCACCAGGCGAGCAGCCCGGTACCTGAGAGTACATGCAGCCACATGACGTAGGCGGCCGGTGCGCCGGACGCCCTGGCGCCAACGCCATCCACCAGCGTGTAGGCAGCGATCAGCAGGGCGTTCAGCAGCGCGTAACCGGTGGAGCGGCGGCGGGAGGTGGGGGCGGTGCCTCCGGCGGCAGATACTGCCCTGGTGGCGCCGAAGATGCCGCCGCAGATGCAGGCCACAGCGGCGTACTGCGTAAGCGAGAGATGCTCGCCCAGCAGCGGCACGCTCGAGGCGGCGACCAGCAAAGGCGCGCTGCCGCGCATCAGCGGATAGGCGTGGCTCATGTCGCCGTGGCGGTAGGCGGCGGCGAGCAGTCCGTAATACGCGTAGTGGATGACGGTGGATGCGACCACGAAGGGCCAGCTGGCGGCAGCAGGCTGGGTGAGGAACGGCAGGGTGGCCAGGGAGAGCAGGGCTGCGCCGCTGGTGAGCAGCACAGTGCTGAAGAAGGGATCGCGGCCCGCCTTGACCAATGCATTCCAGCTTGCGTGCAGCAGCGCGCCGCATAAGACGACGGCAACAACGGTAGGAGACATCAGCGGGGGCGTACGCTTTCGTTAAGGATCTCGGGTTTGTGATAGCGCTGGAAGCCTTCCAGCACCACGTTCGACTTTGCCGCGCGTTCCAGCAGCTCGAGCAGGGCCGCGCGGTCGTCCGGCGTCAGGGAACGGCGCGAGACATAGACGCCGGTTTGCTGCCATGGCAGTTCCGGGATCGGCTCCAGGCGCAGCTTCTCCAGCATGCCGTTCACGCGCGTTTCGCGGTTGATCGCGCCTGCCAGGATGGTCGGTCCCATGATGGTGATATCCACCGCACCGGCATACAGCAGGCGTGCGATCGCCGTGGCATCGACTTCGGTGAACAAGCGTCCCTGGCGTCCCAGCTCTCTCACCAATGCCTGGTAGGCTTCGCCGTAGTCATAGCCGCGCACCACGGCCACGCGCAGGTCGCGGCGGTCCAGCAGGTCCTGGGCGTTGGCGATCTGGGGACGGGGGCTGCGCAGCGAGATCAATACGGCGCGGTGGCCGACCATCGGCACGAATATTCCATGTGCGTCGCGTGCCGGGGTTCGGGTTGCCGGCAGCAGCAGGTCGGCCTTGCCCGATTCGAACAGGAGTTCCTGGCGTGCTCGGGGGACGGCGCTGAAGGTGAAATGGCAGCCCGCGCGCGGCCCAAGGCTGCGGAACAGGTCCGGATAAATGCCGCTGATCGTGCCGTTGCCCACGATGACGCTGACGCCGGTAGTCGATACCGGCACCGTGATGTCGCGCGAGCAGTCGGCATGCGCGGGCATGGCCGCCGCCGCAAACGGCAGGGCGGCGAGCAGTTGGCGGAAGAAGCTGTGCACGCGACCGGTCATGGGGCGATTATGCACCCGTTTCCGTCGCTGCCGCCGCGGCCATATGGTGCTGGCGGAAGTAGCGCCGCGCTACGAAGATGCCGACCGCTTGCATCGCCGCGCAGACGAAGAAGGTGCTGCCGATGCGCCAGTCGCTTGGCGGCAGGTGGCTGACCGCGCCCAGGATGGCGCCCCCCAGCAAAGGCATGACGAAGGTGCCGATGCTGCTGATCGACTGCAGGGATCCCATTAATTCCCCTTGCTCGTTGGCCGGGGTGGCCTTGGAGACTATGCCCTGCAGTGCGGGGCCGGCGGCAAAGGCCAGCAGGTTGCACAGGATGAAGACGTACATCATCCAGCCCTGCGTCGCCAGGCCGTACATCAAATAAGTGATGGCGCCCGACGTCAGGCCGATCAGCGACAACCGTACTTCGCCGAATTTACGAATCAGTATTCCCAGCAGGCCGGCCTGCACCACGGCCGCCGATAAGCCCACGCAGAACAGCGCTGCGCCGTTTTCGCCCGGGCCCCAGCCGAAGCGGAAGTGGGTGAACAGCACCCAGGTGGCCTGCAGCATCATTTGCGCGGCTGTGACCAGGGCGAAGGTAATGACCAGGCCGCGGATGTCCTGGCGCCGGGCCAGCTTGGCCAGCGAGCTGAATGGATTGACCGAGACCAGCTGGAACTTGCCGCGCTGCGCTTCCGGCAGCGATTCGGGCACGAAGAAGTAGCCGTAGGCGAGGTTGGTGAAGGACAGCGCCGCCGCCACATAGAAGGGCAGGTGCAGGTCGTACTTGCCCAGCAGGCCGCCCAGCATCGGGCCGCAGATGAAGCCCAGGCCGAAGGTGGCGCCGATCTTGCCGAAGCTCTTGGCGCGGTCTTCGTGGCTCGAAATGTCGGAGGCGTAGGCGGACGCCACGGACATGCTGGCCGAGGACATGCCGCCGATCACGCGGCCGATGAAAAGGCAGGCCAGGTTGGGCGCCCAGGCGGTGGTGAGGAAGTTGATACCCATGCCCGCCATGGAGTACAGCAGCACGGGCCGGCGTCCGACGCGGTCGCTGATCGCGCCCAGCATCGGCATGAAGATGAACTGCAGCAGGCCGAAGGTGGCGCCCATGATGCCGTACCACAGCGCGTGCAGCTCGCGGTCCTGCACGTATTGGCCAACCAGGATCGGCAGCACGGGCACGATGATGCCGATCCCCAGCATGTCGATGAAGATACTGATCAGGACGAAGTTCAGGTTGCCTTTTGACTTGGTTTCGCTCATGCTGCCACCGCCCATTCTGCGACGAAGCTGTCGCGGAAGGCCAGCAATTGCTGCAAGCGCTGTTGGCCCAGGGCGCGGCCGGCGGCGGTCTGCATGGTGCCGGGCAGGGTGGCCAGCTTGACTTCGATGTGGTCGAGCGAATAGGTTTTGTCGTCGCGTTCGCGCTGGTTCGCCAGCGGATCATCCGGATGCGCCAGCGCGGTGCCCATGCGTCCGGCGATATAGAACATGCGGGCCAGGCCGACGGCACCCAGGGCGTCGAGGCGGTCGGCATCTTGCACGATGCGCGCTTCCAATGTCTTGGGTTCCAGCGCGGCGGAGAAGCTGTGGGTCTCGATAGCGTGGGCCACGGCGTCCAGGCGCCCGGCCGGGAATCCGGCCTCGGCAAGCTGGGCGCGCGCCAGCACGGCGGCCTGGCGCGACGCCAGGTGGCGCTCGGGGTGGTTTTTCGGCAGGTTGACCAGGTCGTGCAGGTAGCAGGCGGCCATCACGACCAGGCGGTCGGCTTCCGGGTGCTGCTCCAGCAGAAGGGTGGCGTTGCGCCACACGCGATGCAAATGGTTGGTGTCGTGGGCGCCATCGTCGCCCGCTGCGGCGCTGGCCAGCGCCACCAGGCGCGGCTGCCAACTGCTCAGCGAAATATCCATAGAAATGCCATGTCTTTGTTAATAGCTGCGCAATTGTGCCATGTATTTCGCGCAAGTTTGTATGTTTCTCCATGGCAAAATTGTTGGTGATTATTTTATTGGTCTACGGTAACATAGTACTGTCATCCTTCATAAGTGAAAAATTATCATGACTACAACTGCCAACCAGCCGGCCGAATTCCTGGCATTCACCCTGGGCAAGGAAGAATACGGCATCGATATCCAGAAGGTCAGCGAGATCCGTAGCTACGAGAACCCGACCCGCATTGCCAGCGCACCGGACTATATGAAGGGCGTGATGAACCTGCGCGGCCTGATCGTGCCGATCATCGATATGCGCGTGCGCTTCCAGCTGGGCGAGCCGACCTACGGCCCGTTCACGGTCGTCATCATCCTGCACATCGGGACCCGCACCGTCGGCATCGTGGTCGATGCCGTGTCGGATGTGACAACCCTGCAGCCGGAGCAGATCAAGGCGGCGCCGGACATCGGCGGTTCCATGGATACCGAATACATCACCGGCCTGGGCACCATCGATGACCGCATGCTGATCCTGGTTGACATCGAACGCCTGATGTCGTCGGCCGAGATGGGCCTGATCGAAAAGATGGCCGCGTGAAGATGTTGAACAACCTGAGCATCGGCAAACGCCTGGCCTTCGGCTTTGCCGTCACGCTGGCACTCTCGATCGTGATCGCCGCCATCGGCGTTTGGCGCTTGCAGCAGGTTGCCGGCGCCACGCGCCATATGATGGAAACGCCGCTGGCGAAGGAACGCATGATCTCGGACTGGTATTCGAAGATCGACAGCGCGATCCGCCGCACCACGGCGATCGCCCGCAGCAGCGATGCCTCGCTGGGCGCTTTCTTTGCCGAGGAATCGAAGGCTTCCACGGCCGCTTCGGCCGAACTGCAGAAGAGCATTGAACCGCTGATCAGCGATGCCGACGAAAAGGCCCAGTGGGACCGCGTCATGGAGCAGCGCAAGGTCTATATCGGTTCGCGCGACAAGGTCGCCAAGCTGAAGACCGACGGCGAGCTGGAGCAGGCGAACGACGTGTTCGAGAAAACCTACCGCCCGGCGGCTGCCGAGTACCAGAAGCTGGTGCAGGACCTGTTGTCCATGCAGCGCGGGAAAATCGACGCCATCGGCAAGGAAATCGACGGCATTTCGGCCCACAGCCGCAGCTTGCTGACGGTGCTGGCAGTGCTGGCCGTGGCCTTCGGCGCGGTGTGCGCCTATGTGCTGACCAAGGGCATCACCACGCCGCTGTCGCGTGCGGTGGATGCCGCGCGCCGTGTGGCGGCGGGCGACCTGACCGGCCATATCCTTGTGCACGGCGCCGACGAGACGGGCCAGTTGCTGGGCGCCCTGAAGGACATGAACCAGTCCTTGCTGAATATCGTCAGCGAAGTGCGCAACGGTACGCATTCGATCACCATCGCGTCCAGCGAGATCGCCGCGGGCAACCAGGACCTGTCGGCCCGCACCGAGCAGCAGGCGGCGTCGCTGGAGGAAACCGCGTCCTCGATGGAAGAACTGACGTCGACCGTCAAACAGAACGCCGACAACGCCCGCCAGGCCAACCAGCTGGCCGGCGCGGCCGCTTCGGTGGCGCGCAAGGGCGGCAACGTGGTGGCCGAAGTAGTGGGCACCATGGAGTCGATCGATGCCTCGTCGCGCAAGATCGTGGACATCATCTCGGTGATCGACAGCATTGCGTTCCAGACCAATATCCTGGCGCTGAATGCCGCTGTGGAGGCCGCCCGCGCAGGCGAGCAGGGGCGCGGTTTCGCTGTTGTCGCCGCCGAAGTGCGCAACCTGGCGCAACGCTCGGCTGCGGCGGCGAAAGAGATCAAGCAGTTGATCGGCGACTCGGTCGAAAAGGTCAACGCCGGCACACGCTTGGTGTCGGACGCCGGCAATACGATGGAGGAAATCGTCTCCAGCGTGCAGCGCGTATCGGACATCATCAGCGAGATCACCGCCGCCAGCGCCGAACAAAGCAGCGGCATCGACGAAGTCTACAAGGCGGTCGGCCAGATGGACCAGGTCACGCAGCAGAATGCCGCCCTGGTGGAAGAAGCGGCAGCCGCCGCCGAATCCATGCAAAACCAGGCCAGCAACCTGGCCGAGGTGGTCAGCGTCTTCAAAGTGCGCTAGGCACTGCCTTCGCGGATCGCCTGCTGCGACAGGCGGTCCGCGTCGCCATTCCGGTGGCGCGGCACCCAGCGCACATGCACCTGGGCCAGCGCCGCCATCAATTGCCCCACGCGGGCGCGGTGTTCTTCCAGCGCCTTTGCGCCTGCGGCGGGCGACACCAGCACATCCTGCACCACCACCTGGCTGTCGCCGTAGACCAGCAGCTCGGGCACTTTCAGCTCCACCGCTTTTTCCAATGCCGCGATCAAGGCGAGGTATTCGGCGTCGCCGCTGGTGCCGCTGCCTGCGCGGCGGCTGATCTCAACACGCTCGCCGCCGGGCCCGGACAGCAGCACGCCGATCCCGATGCGGCCGGGGTTGGGATGGGCGGAGCCGTCGAACCATGCATGCCATGCGGCGGGTGATGCGGGGGCAAGCTGGCGCGCGAGTTTTTCGGCGCGGGCCTTTTCTTGTTTTGTTGACATGAATGAATATGGCCGCAACAGGTGCCGGATTGGTTTTCCTCTACTTTAACAGGTGACTGTGACCCTCGCTGCGCGCGTAGGGCGCAGTGCCGCCTGGGCCGCGCAGCGGGCGAACGCTGCCGCAGGCCAGGCGGCCATGACGCCGTCAGCGGCGGTGGGGATTGTCCGGGCGGCGGTCGTAGCGGTTCGGAACGCCGTCGCCGTCGCGGTCCCTGTCATAGCGGTTCGGGATGCCGTCGTTGTCGCGGTCGCGGTCATAGCGGTCCGGGATGCCGTCATGGTCGCGGTCCCGGTGGCGGCCGCGGTCGTGGTAATAATATTCGCGGCTTGGCTCGCGGTAGATGTAGTTCGGGCCCTGGACGTAGTGGGAGCGGTTGTCGTAGACGGCCCAGCCGCCTTCGCGCCACCCCCAGCCGTTCCCGGTATGCACCCATTCGGACGGCGTGTAGCGGTAGCCCGGACGTTCCTGCAGCCAGTGGCCGCCCACCCAGACGTGGCGGTAGCCATCCCAGCGCCAGACACCCGGCGCCCACACATAGCCGTAGCGCGGCGGCGGTACGCTTTCAAAACGCAGTGGTGGAGGAGCATTGCCGATGACGACGCTGAAGTCCACCTGGGCCATTGCGGCGCTTGGCGCGAATGCAGCCATGCCAATGGCCAGGGCGGCTGCAGCGATGAGTTTCGATTTGATCATGGCTAATCTCCGGTTGGTATTGCGCTGAGTTCAATATAGCAAGCGCACGGCTGGGAATAAAAGCCTGATTCAGTTTCTTACAAATCCCGCAGGGACGTAACAATTGCTCAAATATTGCCGGGAATTGAGGCCTTGCGTTCCGCTGCCAGCGATGCCTGTTTTTCCTCCTGGCTCATGCGTTGGGCGGCGACCACCACCAGCGGCACTGCCTGCGCGGCGGGGGCTGCAACGGCAACGGCAACGGCAGGGCGGGCCGGCGTTTCGGACGTGCTGCGGTCATAGACGAAATTGGCGGCGCAGGCCAGGCCGATGGCGGCGATGAAAATGGCTTCGAAATTACGCAGTGCTTGCATGATGTGCTCCGGTTGATGACTTCCCATGGGCACACTGTAGCCCTGGCGGCGGCCGGCAGCTATCGCCATGCGATGAGGGGTCGAATTCGCGGCACGAAATGCAAAAACGACAGCGCTGAAGGGTGAAAAGAGGGCTAATCCGCCTTCAGTCGTGACGAATGGATGGGCAGCTCCTGTGCCAAGATAAGGAGGCGTGTATTGGGTGCATGATGCCCCTGTTACAATCTAAGGCGCTGGCTCAGACGAGGAGTGGGAAATGTTCAAGATGTTTGGTTTTGGCGGCGTGAAGTGTCCGCGATGCGAGCACCGCAACGGCGACAGTTCCGGCTACTGCAACCAGTGCGGCTTGAGCCTGGGCGCCCCGCACAGTGAACCGGTGCTGCGCGAGAACCGCTGGATTCCCGCCAACGATGAGCTGGCGGTGTATTTTGGCATGCGCCAGCTGTCGGGCATCTTCACCAAGACTTTGCGCGTCCCGGCCTCCACCCGCGCTTACATTCTGCAGGGCGACAGCGCCACCGAAGTGCCGCCGGGCGACTACGAACTGGAAGGCTTCTTTACGCGGCTGGCCAATCTGTTGCGGGACCAGCAGGGCGAAATCCTGATCACCCGCACTACGCCGCTGCCGGTGGAGTTCAATTTCACCGACCTGCATAGCGCCGAATCGCTCAAGCTGGCGGCACGCTTCACCGTCGCGCTGCAAGTGGAGGATGTGCCAGCCTTTGCCCGGCATTTCATGACGGTGCCCGGTAGCGTTACCACACTCCAGCTGCATGAGCTGCTGGCGCCCTCCGTGCGCCAGGTCGCCGCCGAATTCCTGGGCAGCCGCCCGATTCGCGACATGGCCAGTTCCACGGTATTGCGCGAACAGCTGAATGAACGCCTGCATAACGCCTTGCGCCAGCGCCTGGCCGAATTCGGGCTGGCCGTGGAGCGGGTGGAGGTGCTGGCCCTGCGCCATGACAAATACGACGACAACCGGGAGCGCGTGGGCAGCCTGTTCCTGATCGCCGATGAACGCCAGGCGCAGCTGGAGCACGTCAAGCAGATCGACAAGCTGTATGACGAGGAGGAATGGCAGGCCATCTGGCGCCAGGAGCAGAAAATGCGCACTGATTACCGCAAGGCGGAACTGAAGGCGGAGGCGGAAGAGCAGATGCAGGGGATCCGCGGGCGCGAGATCGACCTGTACGGCCGCATCGCCGAGGCCAAGTCGCGCAAGCAGGCGTTCGATTTTGGTGCGGGGATGGCCCTGGCCGACCTGGAGCACGAACTGGCGCGCCACAAAACCTTGCATACCGGCGAAGCGGCCCAATGGGAGCAGGTGCGCCGTCTGGCACAGATCCGGATGCGCACCGAAATGGAGCTGGCGCAGCAAGCCGGCCTGGAAGAAAAAGCACTGGCCAAGCAGCGCTTCTCGCACCAGATCTACCAGCAGCAGCTGCGGTACCGGATCGAGCAGGCGCTGGCCATCGAAGACGAGGAATACCGCCGCAATCAGCTGCAGTTCCTGCGCCGGGCCGAAACCGACGCCAAGCAGCGCGAGGCTGAGATCGAAGCCGAGCATCACCGCGCGAAATTCCAGGGCATCGCCCTGGCCAACGCGGCGCGGCACCGCGAGGCGGAACGCATCGCCGAGTGGGAAGAAGGGCTGCACCTGGCCCGCAAGCGCGAGATGGCGCGCGGCGAAGAGGCGAAAGACGCCGGCGCGCGCGTCCAGGTTGCCGAGATCAGCGCCAAGATGGATGAGCTCAAGCGCAGCGGCGCCAGTGCCGAATCCATCGACCAGTATGAAAAACTGCTGCGCACCATTGAATCGGACGGCGTGCAGCAGCGCCAGACGCAAGGCCTGGCGCGCCAGGCCATGCTGGACCAGGTGGCGGTGGAAGAGCAGCGCCTGGAGCTGAAATTGCGCGACCAGGAGGCGCAGTGGCAGCAAGCGCTGAAGAAAATGGAAGTGGAGCGCGACGAGCGTTTCCAGCGCTGGAAGGTCGAATACGGCAGCATGGTGGCGCAGCAGCAGCATACCGCCAACATGGCGCGCATCGATATCGAGCGGCTCGAATCGATCGGCCGCATGAGCGATACTGCGAAAATCGCCCTGGCGGCGACGCCCAATGCCGAAGCGCTGTCGCGGCTGATGCGCCAGCAGGCGCAGTCCGCGATGTCGCCCGAGCAGCTGCAGGCGCTGGCCGCCGTGGTGGCGGCCGAAAACAGCATTACTCCCGCCGAGGCGTTGCGGCTGGCGCGCGAGGAAGTGCGCGATGAACGGTCATACCGCGACAGCGCGGGCGACAAGGAAAGGCAGCACCAGCTTGACCTGCTGCGGGCGCAAGCCAGCGTGGGAGCGGTGACGGCGCAGCGCTGCCCGAACGGCCATAGCGTGCCGACCGATTGCGGCGACGCCAAATTCTGTCCGGAATGCGGGGCGCCGTTAGCGAGGTAAAGCACAAGAAGAGATGCAGACAGCCCGAGACAAGATCCGCGAACTGCGTGCCCTGCACGACGATGGCCTGTTAAGCCTGCAAGAGTTCGACCGCCGCAAGAATGCCATCCTGGATGCGGAATATGCGCCGCCGGGAGGAGCGCCGGCGCCCATCGCCATCCCGCGCAAGGGCACCGAACTTGGCCTGATGGCCGGGCAGGAGATCGGTCCGCACAACCGCCGCTACCGCCTGGAACGCCTGATCGGCATGGGCGGCATGGGCCAGGTGTGGCAGGCCACCGACCTGGCGACCCATGCGGAGCTGGGACACAGTGCCGTGGTGGCGTTGAAGATCCTGCCGCCGCAATTGACGCAAAGCCCGGTGCACGCCAAGCTGCTGATCGAGGAGGCCACCCAGGCACGCCGCCTGGCGCACGACAATATCGTGCGGGTCTACGAGTGGGCGCAGGATCCGGCCACGTCCAGTTATTTCATCATCATGGAATGCCTGGAAGGACAGGACCTGGACGCCTGGCTGGAGGAGCACGGCAAGGCCACCCCGGCCCAGGTTGAGCGCATGCTGCGGCCGGTGGCGGCGGCGCTGCAATACGCCTGGGACAAGCACGGCCTGGTACACCGCGACCTCAAGCCCGGCAATGTATTCCTGACCAAGGCCGGCGAGATCAAGCTGCTGGACTTCGGCATCGCCTCGCGCGTACGCAGCACCGGCACCGACCTCGGTCTGGCAACCCCGAATGCCGGTACCGCCGGCTACCGCGCACCGGAAGCGGGTACCGGCCAGTCCGTGCCTCGTCCGCAGGTCGATGTCTATGCGGTGGCGGTCATGATTTACCAAATGCTGGAGGGGCGCCTGCCGTTCGATGGGCAGGCCACCGCGCAGCTTGAGCCGTCCCGGCCCGCATCGCTCAACGCGCAGCAATGGGAAGTATTGAAGGGCGGCTTTGCCAACCGGGCCGCCGAACGGCCCGAGTCGGTGGACGCCCTGCTGGATGCCTTGAAGCAGGCTGCCGAGCCGAACGCCGAGGAGGCCGCGCAGCGCGAGGCGTCCCGCCAGGCCGAACGCGCGGCGCTGGCGGGGCAGGAGCGCGAGTCGCGCGCCGCACGGGAAGCGCGCAGCCGGGCCGAGGCCATATCGCGCGCCGAGGAAGAAGAACAGCGCCGGCGCAAGGAAGCGGAGCTGGCCGCCCGCCTGAAGGCCGAAACCCTGGCCGCCGCCCAGGAAAAGGCCCGGCAGGAGCAGTTGCGCCGGGAACAGGAGAAGCAGCGCAAGCAGCAGGCGGAGCAAGAGGCGCGCGAGCGCAAGGAGAGCCTGCGCCAGCAATTGATCGCCCGGCGCGACGCGGACGCGCTGAAGGCGCGCCAGGCCGAGGAAGAACACCAGCGCAAGCTGGCGCAATACAAGGCGGAAGCCGCCTACCGCGCCGAACAGGAGCGCCACCGCAAGGAACAGGCCGCGCGCAAGGCGGCCGAACTGGCGGCCCTGCTGCCGTCATCGCAAAGCCCGGTGGCCGATGCCGAGGGGGTGCTGCGCGATAAATTTGTCGACGGCAGCGGCGTGGGCCCCGACCTGGTCCTGATCCCCACCGGCCGCTTCCAGATGGGGTCAAACGATCATGAGCACAAGCTGGCCGAGAAAGCGGGCGCCCAGAAGACCTGGCTGGACCGCGAACTGCCGGCGCACTGGGTCGGCATCGAACAATCGTTCGCGCTGGGCCGCTACCCTGTGACGGTGGGCGAGTGGCGCGCTTTCGTCAAGGCGACCGGCTGGGAATCGAAGCTGGATGTGGACTGGCAGCAGCCGGGCTTTGTCCAGGACGAGCGTCACCCCGTGGTGTGCGTGAGCTGGCATGACGTCCAGCTTTACCTGCAGTGGCTGAGCGAAAAGACCGGCCAGGAGTACCGCCTGCCCAGCGAAGCGGAATGGGAATACGCCTGCCGGGCCGGCAGCCGCGCCGCGTTCAGTTTCGGCGACGAGATCACGCCGGAACACGCCAACTACGACGGTCAATTCACTTACAACAATGGGCCCAAAGGCCGCAGCCGCGGCGGCACCACGCGCGTCGGCAGCTACCAGCCCAATGCCTGGGGACTGTTCGACATGCATGGCAATGTGTGGGAATGGACGCAGGATCCGGTGCATGACAACTACCTTGGCGCACCGATCGACGGCAGCGCCTGGGAACAGGGGGGCGACCAGGCGCGCCGCGTGCTGCGCGGCGGCGCATGGCTCTATCAGCCGCGCTATCTGCGCGCCGCGCTGCGTAACGGCTACTCGGCCCTGCTGGCAAACGACGTGGTGGGCTTCCGCGTCGCGCGCAAGTTGGTGTAAATTGCGGTATCGTCAATCAGCAGGGAATCAACATGACCGTAAAAGTAGTCCGCGACCAGTCGCTCCCGATGCGCAGCGTCCTGCACGTGCGCAATCATATCGTCTCCGTCGACGGCACCATTGAAGAAGGCGGCAACGATGCCGGCCCTTCGCCGCACGACCTGTACGACGCCGCCATCAGCGCCTGCAAGGCCTTGACCGTGATCTGGTACGCCCGCCGCAAGGGTATTCCCGTCGAAGACGTGCAGGTAAGCACTGAACGCGATGCCAGCGAAGAGCGCAAGGGCGTCTACCGCCTGGCCGCCACGCTGCACCTGACCGGCGAGCTGAGCGAAGAGCAGCGCGAAGAATTGCTGGCTGTCTCGCAGAAGTGCCCGGTGCACAAGCTGATGACGGCCGTGACCACCGAAATCACCACCGTACTGGGGCAATCGGCATGAGCATTGCGCAATCCCTGAAAGGCCATGAAAAAGACCTGGGCGGCGGACTTGTCGTGCGCCGCTACCTGCCGGCCGCCGCCAAACAGGCCGTGGGCCCGTTCATTTTCTTCGACCATTTCGGCCCGGTCGAGGTACCGGCAAACGCCAACCACGACGTGCGGCCGCATCCGCATATCGGCCTGGCCACCGTGACCTACCTGTTCGAAGGTGCGATGGAGCACCGCGACAGCCTGGGCACGCTGCAGCGTATCGAACCTGGCGCCATCAACTGGATGACGGCGGGCCGCGGCATCGTGCACTCCGAGCGCACCCCGAAGGACCTGGCCGGCGTGCAGCACCGCAAGCACGGCCTGCAGCTGTGGGCCGCGCTGCCCAAGGCGCATGAGGAAGACGCGCCTTCGTTCTCGCACACGCCTGCCGCCGAGATTCCTGAAACGGAAGTCGACGGCGCCAAGGTGCGCGTGCTGATTGGCTCGGCCTTCGGCAAGACCTCGCCGGTGAAGACCTTCAGCCGCACACTGTACCTGGATGTCATCCTGAAGGCAGGGCAGCATCTGCCCCTGACTGGTCTTCCGCCGGAAGCGGCCGTGTATCCGGTCAGCGGCGTGCTGGAGATCGACGGTGAGGCGGTCGCGCCGAACACCATGTCCCTGCTCGATACCTCGGCGGCGCAGCGCGTGAGCGCGCTGGAAGACGCGCAGTTCGTCATCATCGGCGGTGAGCCGCTGGACGGCCATCGTTTCCTGTTCTGGAATTTCGTCTCGTCCAGCAAGGAGCGCCTGATGCAGGCGGCCGACGACTGGGAAGCTCAGCGTTTCGACATGGTACCCGGCGAGACGGAATTCATTCCGCTGCCGAAAAGGCCGGTTTCCACTTAAGCGGGGGCTTCGGCCGGCGGCAGGTGCGCGGCGCCGCTGCGCACGATCCAGTGTTCCGGGTAAGGATCGCTGGCGAAGCGGGTGTGGGCCGGAACACGGCTCAGCTTCTCCTGCTTGGGCGTCGGCGCCAGCGCGGTTTCCTTGCCGGTCAGCTGGTCGATATGCCAGAAGCCGCCCTGGTGGTGCATCAGCAGCGGCAGGCTGGTCGCTTTCGGCAGGGCATTGTGGCGCGGTAGCGGATAGCCGGGATGGGTGTCCGCCGCCAGCAGCACAAAGCATTCCGCGCGCGCGCCCTCATCGATGCGATGGAGGATCACGCCATGCGGCATGACGGCGCTGACTTCCAGCAGCACGATGCCCTTGATGCTGGCGCTCATCTCGATTTTCATGCCGGTGCGCAGCGGCGCCGGCTTGTTCTTGCCCGGCCAGGCGCCGTCCAGCAGCAGGCCGTAGCGCGACACATCCTCGATTTCGAAACCGTTGCGGGTGCGCCGGATCACCGCATGGCGGCCGGACAGGCGACGCGTCAGTCCCGCGGCGTCGGGACCCTCGGCGCTGAAATGGTGCAGCAGCACGTCGGCTTCCGGCTCGGCCTGTTCAAACCGGCCGAACGATACTTCCTCCATCGCGAACAGGCGGATATGGCGGCAAGCGCCGTTTTCCGGGGCGGCGTTGATGAAGCTGGCCGCCAGGGTAGGGTGGGGGTGAGACGGGCCGCCGCGCGGCTGCTCGATTTCGATCAGGTCTTCGTCCCAGGCGATGGTCGAATAGCCGACATCGACCTTGCCGGGCGGCGCGCCCAGGTCGAGGTGGGCGATGCCGGCATTGCGCGCCGTGACGTCGATGTCCATCGTGTGGCCGCCCTGGCCCGATACCCGCGCGATGGCGGCATCGTCGGCCATCACGCGCACATTTTTGTGGGTGCTGAGGAAGGTGCGGTGGATTTCGCTCAGGCTGGCGTCGACCCGCGGCACCAGGATGACAAACGTGCACTCCCACTGGCGCTGCCCAGCGTCGGCCTTGCTGACGATTTCGGCATGGATCTGGTATTGGCCGTGCTCCTTGCCGCGCGACGAGAATTCCACGAACACGGGGCGCCAGTCGCCATGCACGGAGCGGATGAACTGCTGTCGCAGCGAGCCATGCGGGATCAGTTCCGCGCGCAGCTGGACCGACAGCTGCGGCGCGCAATCCTGCGGCATGCCGCGCAGCTCCATTTTCAGGGATTGGCGGCCGCCGGCCGCGCGCGGATCGAAACCGCTGATGTGCAATTGAGGATGAACCCGTGCTGGGGCCGAATAGCCGGCGAGGGGGGCGGCAGGCGGGCCGCTGCGGGCATCGCGCATGGCGCTCAGCAGGCCGAAACTGTTGTTTTCAGCCTCAGCAGCTGGTTGGGAGTGTCCGCCCGCGCACGCGCTTTCCCCTGGCATGACCCAGTAGGTGCAATGCGGATGGTCTGGGTTACAGCACTTGTTCATGGGAAAACAGTTCTAGGGATAACGCAACTTTACGCGTTTTTCACCGGCCTTGGCAACCTGGCCTTCCCTTGATCAGCGCTGTTTTTACCCCTGTATTCCCAGTGCGCCAAAAGCGCAACATTTTGATATCGAAATTGCAATGATCAAAACAAAAAAAGGGACATGGCCAAGGCCTGTCCCTTTTTTCGCCGGCCCTGGCTTACCAGCGGCCGTGGTGGTGATGGTGGTGGCGTTCACCGTAGTAGTACACCGGGCGCGGCTCGACGTAGACCGGGGCCGGTTCATAGTAGACACGCGGGGCCGGCTCGTAATAGACGCGTGGCGGCGGCGTGTAGTAGACCGGGGCCGGTTCGTAGTAGACCGGTGCCGGCTGCGAGTAGACGCGGGTTTCCGTATAGCCGCGGCTGCGGCCCGACGGCAGGGAATTACCAACCGCGGCGCCCACCAGCCCGCCGACCACGGCACCGCCGGTGCCGCCATTGTGGCTGCCGATCGCGGCGCCGATCACTGCGCCAGCTGCGGTGTTGAAGTCACGGTCGCCTGCTGCGAAAGCGGCGGAGGAAGCGCTCAGGGCTGCGCCCATCAGCATCAGCCCGGCAAAACGTTTGTTGAACATGGTAAGTCCCCTTTCAATCTTTGTTAGAGCGTAGATTATCCAAGCGCAAAACATTGCGCCAGTGCATATACACATTCTTACAAACTCCCCGGGCGCGCAGATTTGTATCGTTAAGTTGCCCTTCCTGCAGAAAAATATTAAATACGCTATTGTTTCAAGTTCAGAGCGAAACTTAACCTTCTCACAGGAAACGCATGAACCTCCGCAAGCCCGCATTGTCCGCCCTGTTTGTCTGCCTGCTGGGCGCAGGCTTCTCCGGCATCGCCAGCGCTGCCAGCCCGAACGACGCCGCCACGCTTGGCAAGATCCGCGACGCCGCCATGCAAAGCGACTACGCCTACCAGCGCCTGGAAGACTTGACCGACCTGGTCGGCCCGCGCCTGTCCGGTTCGGAAGGCGGCGCCGCCGCCGTTGAGCAGGTCGCCGCCGCCATGCGCGCCCTGGGCGCCAAAGTGACGCTGCAGCCGGTCAAGGTGCCGCACTGGGTGCGCGGCGAAGAGAAGGGCGAACTGGTCGAATACATAGGCCGTCCGGGCAATATCACCCAGAAAGTGGTGCTGACGGCCCTGGGCGGATCCGGCGCCACCCCGGCCGCGGGCCTGACCGCGCCGATCGTGGTCGTACGCGACTTCGATGAACTGAAAGCCCGCGCCGCCGAAGTGAAGGGCGCCATCGTGCTGTTCGACGTCGCCTTCGACCAGGAAATGGCCGACCGCGGCCTGGCCGGCAACGCCTATGGCCAGGGTTCGCGCTACCGCAGCAACGGCCCGCGCATGGCGGCGGAACTGGGCGCCGTGGCGGCCCTGGTGCGCTCCGTGGGCGGCGCCGACTACCGCCTGCCGCACACCGGCGCCACCAATTTGAAGGATGAACAGCGCATTCCGGCCGCTGCGGTGACGGCCGAAGACTCCATGCTGATCGTGCGCCTGATGAAGCGCGGCCCGGTCAGGATGAAGCTGACCCTGACCCCGCAAATCCTGCCGGACGCCGACACCTTCAACGTGATCGCCGACCTGCCGGGCAGCGACAAAACCGACGAAGTGGTGATCGTATCGGGCCACCTGGATTCCTGGGACCTGGCCACCGGCGCGCACGACGACGGCACCGGCGTCACCACCTCGATGGGCGTGCTGCAGACGCTGAAACAACTGGGCCTGCAGCCGCGCCGCACCATTCGCATGGTGGCGTGGGCGAACGAGGAAAACGGCCTGCGCGGCGGTACCGCCTACTTCGAGGCCAACAAAGGCAAGCTGGAAAAGCAGTTCGCGGCGATTGAGACCGATGGCGGCGTGGGCCGCACCTTCGGCATCATGGGCAGCGTGCGGCGCGAAGCCGAGAAGTACTTCTCGCCCTTGACCAATGCACTGCTGCCGATCGGCGCGGGCGTATTCAACCGCCGCGATTCGGCATCCGGCTCGGACGTGCACCAGCTGGAGGCGGGCGGTGTGCCGTCCTTCATGCCGTACGTCGATACCAGCGCCTACTTCAATTACCACCACACGCCGGCCGACACCTTCGACAAGGTTGACCCGGTGAATATGAGGAAGCACGTGGCTGTGATGTCGGCCCTGGCCTGGTACCTGGCCAACACCGACGACCCGATCGGCCGCTCCCCGGAACCGCTGAAATAAGCAGAGTCCGTGGCAACCTTGGGGTCAGGCTCTTGGGTTGCCACGCGTGGCAACCCAAGAGCCTGACCCCAAGGTTGCCACGGACTGGGCTGTCAGAGTGCGTTGAGGGGGATCTTGAGGTAGCGCACGCCGTTCTCTTCGGCTTCCGGCAGGTGGCCAGCGCTGAGGTTGACCTGGATCGCCGGCAGGATCAGCACCGGCATCTGCAGCGTGGCATCGCGCTTGGTGCGCATGGCCACGAATTCTTCTTCGCTGACGCCGTCGCGCAGATGGATGTTGGCGGCGCGCTGCTCGGCTACCGTCACTTCCCAGCGCGGCTCGCGCCCGGCCGGCGGGTAGTCGTGGCACATGAACAGGCGCGTCTCATCCGGTAGCGACAGCAGCCGGTGCACGGACTGGAACAAATCGCTGGCGCAGCCGCCGGGGAAATCGCAGCGCGCGCTGCCCACATCCGGCATGAACATCGTGTCGCCCACAAACACGGCGTCGCCCACCTGGTAGGCCATGTCGGCCGGCGTGTGGCCCGGCACGTGCATGGCGCGCGCTTCGAGCTTTCCGATCATGAAGACTTCGTCCGCTTCGAACAGGTGACCGAATTGGGAGCCGTCTTCTTTTTCGCCTTTGCGGTTGAAAATCGCGGAGAAGGAGTGCTGCACCTTGCAGATCCCGGCGCCGATGCCGATGCGGCCGCCCAGCTTTTCCTGCAGATAGGGCGCGGCCGACAGGTGGTCGGCGTGGGCATGGGTTTCCAGCAGCCAGCTGACGTCCAGACGGTGTTCGCGCACGAAGGCGATGATCTTGTCGGCGGCGGCCGTGGAGGTGCGGCCGGATTTCGGATCGTAATCCAGCACCGAGTCGACGATGGCGCAAGCGCTGCCGTCCGCTTCATAAACCACATAGCTGACGGTGGACGTAATGGGGTCGTAAAAACCGTGGATCTGAGGCTTCATAGCAAGATAGTAGGATGAATCAAGCCCCATCATTATAAAGAATCCCGCTATGGCGGGCGAGTCTTATGCGTTTTGCGATGCAAGCAACACGTGTGGCGGGAAAAACTATCGCCATGCTAAGATCGTTCCACAGTGCTTCCTAAAAGAGAGGCAGCCATGCGCAAGGCAGGCTATTCACTGATGTGGGGACTGGCCACGGGCTGCATCGGCAGTCATGGATTGTCGGCACGCGCCGCGGCCGAGGGCACGGCTGTGCCGGAAAATTTCGCCAACCTGTCGCTGGAAGAATTGAGCGATGTGCGCGTGGTGTCCGTTTCGAAACGCGAGGAGAGGCTGGGCGATGCGCCGGCTTCCGTGTTCGTCATCAGCGCTGACGATATCCGGCGCAGCGGCGCGCGCAGCCTGGCTGAGGCGCTGCGCCTTGCACCCAATCTGCACGTGGCGCAGGCGCCGGTCGGCGGCTACACCATCACCGCACGCGGTTTCTCCGGCAATAGCGCCAACAAGCAGCTTGTCATGATCGATGGACGCTCTGTCTATACGCCCTTGTTTGCCGGCGTGTTCTGGGATGTGCAGCAGCTGCCGATGGATAGTATCGAACGCATCGAGGTGGTCAGCGGTCCTGGCGGCACCCTGTGGGGCACCAATGCCGTGAATGGTGTCATCAATGTGATCACCAAGAGCGCAGAGGCGACGGCGGGCGCGATGGCCGACCTGCGCTGGGGCCAGGACCAGTCCGGCGCGGCCTTCCGCTACGGCGGGGCGATGGCCGATGGGGCATGGCGCGCCTACGGCATGGATTACGCCATGCCGCACGGCGAAACGCTGAACGGCGCGGCGCTGGGCGATGCCTGGCACACGGCGCAGGCGGGCTTCCGTGCCGACTGGCTGCGTGGCAGCGATGCATTCACGTTGCAAGGCGACGCTTACCGTACCGGCGAGGGGCAGATCCCGACGCAGACCATCGCCTGGCCGCTGGCCGCGTCCATGCGCGGCGCTAATCTCATGGGGCATTGGACCCGCCAATTCGAGCATGATGCGAGCCTTGCCCTGCAGGCCTACTACGACCGCACAGAGCGCGACCTGACTGGCATGTTCCAGGAAACCCTGGATATCGTCGACGTGCAGGGCCTTTACAACTTCTCGCCGCTGGGCCGGCATACCTTGGCGCTGGGCGCGGAATACCGCGCCGGGCGCGATCAGGTGACGAATGTCAGCGGCACCGGTTTCCGTCCAGACCGCGCGAACATGCATTGGGCCAGCCTGTTCGGGCAGGATACGATCGCGCTGGGCGATAAGGTGAACCTGACGGGCGGCCTGCGGGTCGAACGCAATATGTACACGGGCACCGAGCTGCTGCCCAACTTGCGCCTGGCCTGGAAAGCGACGCCATCGACCTTCTGGTGGGCCGCCTTGTCGCGCACGGTGCGCGCGCCGTCGCGCGTTGACCGCGAGATCTATATCAATGCCGGTTCCCGCGGCGCGCTGGCCGGCGGGCCGGATTTCGAATCGGAGACGGCCCGGGTGCTTGAACTGGGCCTGCGCCAGCAGTTCGGCAGCCGCGCCAGCTATTCCGTCACCCTGTACCGGGCGCTGTACGACCACCTGCGCACCATCAAGCCGGTGCGGCCCTTGCTATACCAGATCGGCAACGGCATGGTGGGCGAGACGCGCGGGCTGGAAGCCTGGGGCAGCTACCAGGCGACGCCGGCGTGGCGGCTGGGCGCGGGGCTGACGGTGATGCACGAGGAATTTTCCATCAAGGCGGGCGAGACCGACTTCCTGAACCTGTCCGTGCGTGGCAATACCGACCCGCGCCGAATGGCGAAGCTGCGTTCCTCGCTGACGCTGGGGGAAGGCCGCGACCTGGATGTGACCCTGCGCTATGTCGGGCCGCTGCGCTTCTCCACGGTGGCCGGCTATACGGCGCTAGACGTGAATTTCAACTGGCAGCTGAAGCCGGGCCTGGAACTGGCGCTGGGCGCCAGCAATGCCTTGGACCGCGTGCACGAGGAATTCGGCGGGACGGCGCGGCTGGCGCTGGGACGGGGCGCCTACCTGCGCCTGGTAAGCTATTTCTAAGCAGGGCATGATAAGATCGCTGCCCATGAAATCCATGATCCGTGTCATTGTGCTGTGGCTGATGCTGGTGGCTTTGCCCTTCCAGGGCTTTGCTGCGGCCAGCATGCTGCTGTGCGGCGCCGCCAAGCCGGTGGCGCAGGCCGCAGGGCACGATCATGCGGCCATGCAGGCTTCGGCCCAGCACGACGACGGCGGCGCGCACTGCGCCGGCGGTTCCCACGGCAACGCCATGGGACATTGCTGCGTCGGCGCCGCACTGGCCTATGCCTTGCCGCAGGCGGCTGCTCAGCCGCAGCGCGCCGAGCGCCTGCGCCTGCCGGAGGCCATGCCGCCGCCGCCGGTCGATCTCGCCCTCCCCAAACGCCCGCCGCGGGCAATCCTCGCCTGATCCATGCCGGCCCTGGCGGCTGGCCCCTTCCTGCGCGCCCGCGCAGGACGACTAAGCAAGGATAAGACAAACATGAACCAAGCATTCAAGCTGGCGGCCTTGGCCGCCGGAGCTGCGCTGCTGTCCGGTTGCGCCACGTTTTCGAACCATGGCGGTTTCGGCGCGGTAGCGCAAGCCACCAGGAGCCGCAGCGGCGCCGAGACGCGCATGCTGCGCAACGATGAGGACCGGCGCGCGCTGGACGAGCAGCTGAAAACGCTGCTGGCCGAACCGCTCGGCGCCGATGCGGCCGTCCAGGTCGCGCTGTTGAACAACCGCAGCCTGCAGGCGCGCTACTGGGATCTCGGCGTCGCCGAGGCGGAACTGGTGCAGGCCGGCCGCCTGGCCAATCCCGGTTTCAGTTTCAAACGCACCCACGGCGGCGGAGAAGTCGCCATCGAGCGCACGCTGAGCATGAACTTTGTCCAGCTGTTGACTCTGCCGCTCGCCAATCGTTTGGAACGGCGGCGCTTCGAACAAGTCAAGCTGGCGCTGGCCGGCGACGCGCTCGCCATGGCCCACCAGGCCCGCCTGGCCTGGATCGAAGCGGTTGCGGCGCAGCAGGGCGTGGAATACGCGCAGCAGATCAGCGATGCCGCCGAAGCCAGCGGCGAGCTGGCCAAGCGCATGCAGGCGGCCGGCAACTGGAGCAGATACGACGCCGCGCGCGAGCAGGCTTTCCACGCCGATGCCATGGCCGACGTCGCGCGCGCCCGCAAGGCTGCCACGGCAAGCCGCGAAAAGCTGACGCGTCTCCTCGGCCTGTCCGGTCCGGAGGCCGGGACTTACCGTCTGCCGGCGCGTTTGCCCGAATTGCCCGCCAGTCCGCGCACCGTGGCCGATGCGGAAGCCGCCGCCATGCGCGACCGGCTGGACGTGCAGGCAGCCCGCCTGTCCGCGCAGCACACCGCCGATGCACTGGGCCTGACCCGGACCACGCGCTTCATCAATGTGCTGGAATTGAGCGGCATCAGCGAAAAAGAAGGCGAGCGCCGTTCGCATGGCTATGAAATTTCGCTGGAAGTACCGCTGTTCGATTGGGGCGGCGCCCGCGTGGCGCGTGCCGAGGCTACCTATATGCAGTCGCTCAACCTGCTGGCGGCGGCCGCCGTCAACGCCCGCAGCGAGGCGCGCGAGCGCTACCAGGATTACCAGGCTTCCTACCAGTTGGCCACGCATTACCGCGATGTGGTGATTCCGCTGCGCCAGAAGATCTCGGAGGAGACCCTGCTGCGCTACAACGGCATGCTGCTGTCCGTGTTCGAGCTGCTGGCCGATGCCCGCGAACAGACCGCCGCCGTCAACAACTACATCACCGCGCTCAAGGAATACTGGATCGCGGACGCCAATCTGGACGCCGCGATTGGCGGTAAAGGAGTACAGCAATGAGCAACCGTCGTTCTTTCCTTGCCAACGGCGCTGCCGCACTGATCGGCGCTGGACTGGTGAGCCGTGCCGGCGCCGCCGGTTTGCCGGAGGCTCCGGTGCAGTCGGGCGCTGCCACCACGCCGCCGCTGATGCCGCCCAACGGCCGCCCATACAACCCGGTGGTCACGCTGAACGGCTGGAGCCTGCCGTGGCGCATGAAGGACGGCGTCAAGGAGTTCCACCTGGTGGCCGAACCGGTGCTGCGCGAAATCGCGCCCGGCATGGTTGCCCGGATGTGGGGCTACAACGGCCAGAGTCCGGGCCCGACCATCGAAGTGGTGGAGGGCGACCGGGTGCGCATCTTCGTCACCAACAAGCTGCCCGAGCATACCAGCGTGCACTGGCACGGCCAGATCCTGCCGAGCGGGATGGACGGCGTGTCCGGCGTGAGCCAGCCCGCGATCAAACCCGGCAAGACCTTTGTCTATGAATTTGTAGCCAAACATGCGGGCACTTTCATGTACCATCCCCATGCTGACGAGATGACGCAGATGGCGATGGGCATGATGGGCTTCTGGGTGACGCACCCGAAAGACCCGCGCCAGCATGCGGTGGACCGCGATTTCGTCTTCCTTCTCAGCGCTTACGATATCGAACCGGGCAGCATGGTCCCCAAGGTCAACACGATGACGGACTTTAATATCTGGACCTTCAACAGCCGCGTATTCCCCGCCATCGACCCGCTGGTCGTGCGGCAGGGCGACCGTGTGCGCATCCGCGCCGGCAACCTGACCATGACCAACCATCCGATCCATATCCACGGCCACCGGTTCGCGGTCACCGGCACCGATGGCGGCTGGATTCCGCCGACCGCGCGCTGGCCCGAAGTGACCACGGATGTCGCGGTGGGACAGATGCGGGCGATTGAATTCATCGCCGACAATCCGGGCGACTGGGCCTTCCATTGCCACAAGTCGCACCACACCATGAACGCCATGGGCCACAATGTGCCGACCATGATCGGCGTGGACCACAGCGGCATCGCCGAAAAGATCGGCAAGCTGGTGCCCGGCTATATGGCCATGGGCGACAAGGGCGGGGCAATGGGCGGCATGGAGATGGAAATCCCGGAAAACACGCTGCCGATGATGACCGGCACGGGTCCGTACGGCGAAATCGAGATGGGCGGCATGTTCACCCTGATGAAGGTGCGTCCGGACCAGAAGCGGGGCGACTACAGCGATCCTGGCTGGTACAAAGCGCCCCAAGGCAGCACCGCCTACGAATGGACTGGCGAACTGCCGCCCGCCGTGTCGGCGCCGAGCGCTCCCGCGCCGGCTGGCGTCACGCCGCTGGAGGTGACGCGCGACAAGAAGGGGCACGATCATCATTAAGCAATTACGCTACCTCGGAAAATGGAGCTTGCTGGCCGGCATCGTCGCCGCGCTGGCGGGCAGCGCGTCCGCCTTTTTCCTGGTGGCCCTTGACGTCGCCACCGCCTGGCGCGAGGCCTATCGCTGGGTGGTCTGGCTGCTGCCGCTGGCCGGCTTTGCCGTCGGCTGGATTTACCTGCACGTCGGCAGCCGGGTGGAGGCAGGCAACAACCTGCTGATCGACGAGATCCACGATCCGAAGAATGTGGTGCCGCTGCGCCTGGCGCCGCTGATCCTGTGCAGCACCGTGGTGTCGCATCTGTTCGGCGCATCGGTTGGCCGCGAAGGCACGGCGGTGCAGATGGGCGGCGCGTTGGCCGACCAATTGACGCATGTCTTCCGGCTGCAGCGCGAGGACCGCAGCACGGTGCTGATGGCCGGTATCAGCGCCGGATTCGCGTCCGTCTTCGGCACGCCGCTTGCCGGGGCGGTCTTCGGGCTGGAAGTGCTGGTGGTAGGGCGGATGCGCCTGGCCGCGATATATCCCTGCATGCTGGCGGCCCTCTTGGCCGACCAGGTGACCTGGGCATGGGGCGTCGGCCATACGCATTATCCTGCGGGTGCGCTGGGCGCGCCGGATGGGCCGCTGCTGCTGTCGCTGGCGGCCATTGTGGCGGCGGGCGTGGTGTTCGGCTTGGTCGGGCGGGCATTCGCTACCGCCACGCATGCGCTGTCGGCGTGGTTCAAGGAGCGGATTGCCTACGCCCCATTGCGGCCCCTGATGGGCGGCGCCGTCATCGCCGTCGTGGTTGGCGTCGCCAGCGCGTGCGGCATCGACCTGCACCGCTATCTGGGGCTGGGCATCGGCCCGATGGTCGAGGCTTTCCGGATTCCGCTGGATTGGTGGGATTGGCTGGGCAAGTTCGTGTTCACCGTGGGTTCGCTGGGCGCCGGTTTCAAGGGCGGCGAGGTGACGCCGCTGTTCAATATCGGGGCGACGCTGGGCAATGTGCTGGCGCCAATCCTGCACCTGCCATTCCCGTTGCTGGCCGCGATCGGCTTCGTGGCGGTCTTCGCCGGCGCGGCGAATACGCCCCTGGCCTGTACCGTGATGGCGATGGAACTTTTCGGTCCAGCCATCGGCCCATATGCCGCGCTGGCCTGCGCCGTGGCCTTCATGTTCTCCGGCCAGTCAGGCATCTACCGCGCCCAGCGCCGGCCGCTAGCCGAGTAGGCGTTGCGCCAGGCTGCGCGCATCGTAGGGTGCGTGCACTTTCACGTCGTTGTCGAAGTAGCAGTAGATGTCCCGCTTGGCGCGCGCTGGCGGCGCCGCGCCAGCGATCAATTTCGCGTCGGCAGGCTGCGCACCGCTTGCCCATGCCCGGATGCGTTCGGCCCAGCGATCCAACGATGGCGGCGTGTAGCCGCTGGCGTACAGCTCCTTTTCCCCGTGCAGGCGCAGGTACATGAAGTTGGCCGTCACATCCTCATAGTCCGGCCATTTGCCGGCCGTGTCGGCGACCACCAGGGCGGCCTTGTACTTGCGCAGCAGCCGTATAAAGCTGGGGTCGGCGAAGGAATCGTGGCGGATCTCGACCGCATGCAGCAGTTTGCGGCGCGCGTCCGTTTCCGTCGCCGCACGGCCATCCATGCGCGGCTCATAGTTACGGGCGAGGGCGGAAGCCTGTTCCGTGTCCTGCGGCAGCAGGCTGAGAAAGTGCTCGAACAGCGCGGCGTCGAACTTGAAATTGGGCGGGAACTGCCACAGGAATGGACCGAGTTTTTCGCGCAGCAGCAGGACACCGCTGGCGAACACATTGGCCAGCGGCTTTTCAGGATCGCGCAGGCGGCGGATGTGCGTGATGTAGCGGTTGCCCTTGTGGGCGAACACGAATCCCGCAGGTGTGGCCTGATACCAGGCCTGGTAGCTTTCCGGTCGCTGCAGGGAATAGAAGGAACCGTTGATTTCGATGGTGGGCACGGCGCGCGACGCGAATTCGAGTTCGCGTGACTGCGTCAGATCCGGCGGATAGAACACACCGCGCCAGGGCGCGTAGCGCCAGCCGGAGATGCCGATACGGATCACTGCGGCCGGCCCTTCAGCCTGCCTAGCAGGGCGAGACCGGCCAGCAGCATCGCGTATTGGGCCGGTTGCGGGACCGGCAAAGGGGCCCCGTCCACAGTGATGGCGTCGAAAGCCAGGCCGGAATCGAAGTTATGGTCGTTCCAGTTGGTGACGCCGAATTCCAGCCGGTAGGTGCCGGCGTCGGCGATTTCATACTGCGCCCGCACCCAGCCGGTGGCGCCGCAGGCGCCGCTGCCGTAGCACCTGTCGGACGATGTGCCGAGTGGTGACCATAACGTCTGTCCGTGCGCCACCTCGACCGGGAAGGGCGTCAGCGTTGCCTCGGGAGCAGGCATGTCGAAGCCGGGAATGGTATTGCCGTTTGCGTTGGACCGGGCGGTGACCAGCAGCGCCACCGGCGTGTTGTCCGCGTCGAGCAGTCGCGTCCAAGCGTAGTCCCCAAAATCCGCGCCATCCGAGGTCACATAATCGAAATGGAAGTCCAGCGCGGAACCTGCTGCGGCATTGAAGGAAACGGAACGCAGGCTCGAACCGTTCGACGGACCGCCGGTGCCGCCGACGCCAGGCAGTGCGGCCTGGCCCGTGCTGCCGGCGCTGGATACCCAGGCATACGCACTGCCGCCGCCCGGCGCCAGTGGCACAACGCCATCGGCGGGCGATGTGCCGCACCTGCCATGGCATCGCCATGCGGCCGGAATGCCGCCGTCAAACGTGCCGGCGAACGCCGGTGCAGCCGCCACGGCGGCAAGCAGAAGAAAGTGTCTGGTTTTCATTTCGCAGCCCCTCGAAGAGAACCCCATCATTCTCCGCGTACAGCGCGCACATGGCGAAAGCCTGCACCTATCGTGCAGGCGAGCGCCATTGCCAGTTTCTGGCGTGTACGGGGATATTGCGGAAGAGCTGCTGCGCTTGGGGGGCGGCTCGGCGAAAAACTCTACCTGAAGGGGACGCCAAGGCCCGGCCACATGGTATCGACCATGGGTTTGCCGTCGCAAAACGAGGGATCGGCGGGAAGGCCGGTCTGGATGCCCCGGCAGGTCCAGATTGCACTGCCGTTCTGCCCAGTATATTGGTCCCAGGCCCAGGCGCTGTCGCTCACAGGAACGACGACCGGCTGGGGCGATGGCTCGCTGGCGCCGTACACGCCGACGCTGCCGCCAACTCCGACGCCGACGTCGCTATGCCTGCTCGCGGCGGCGACCAGTGCCACAGCGCCAGCAACCGCGCCTACAGTCACCAGCGTTTCGCGTTGCTTGATGATGCCCGGGCAAGACGACTCGGCAACGCCGCGCCGGCCCAGTTCCATGCGCAGCGCATTGGCGAAGTCCATATCGGGCGCGCCGGTAGCGAGTGTCTTGCACATCTGGAACTGGCTGGCGGAAGACGGGTTGGCGTAAAAACTTTGCGGGCCGACTCCGGCGCAGGCGGACAGCAGGGATGCCGCGGCAACGATGGCGAATAGTTTTTTCATCACCTCAGTATAGCAAGTGCGGCAGGGACCACGTCAGGCCGAAGCCCAGCTGTGGTTCCGAACTGGGGGCTTTGGCAACGCTGGCGTCCATGTCAAGCCGGTTGTCGATCAAGGTGTAGCGCAGGCCCAGCTGCCTGGTCGGCGCGCGGTGCCGGCTGCCGTAGCTCTCCAGTGAAACGCTCCAGCGCCGGGCGAAGGCGAATTCGCCGCCGGCGCTCCAGGTCGCGCGTGGTGCCTCGGCAGGCTGGCGCATCCAGCCCGCATTCAGGTGGACCAGCAGGGCGCTGTTCATGAAGGCCATCGACAGCGGGAAGTTGACGGTATCCTGGCGCGCCGCGCCATGCTGGCTGGCGAGGGTGAGGCCGAGGGCCCAGCCGTCCCGCCCGAGCGTCCGCAGCACCGTCTTGGCCTGCAGGACGGCCGCGCGCGCCTGCCCCTTGCCGGCGCCGAGCTCCCAGTCGCCGACGCGGCAAGCCGGCATGGCCCACCATTCGCGCAGGTTGCCGGTGTGCTGATGCCAGGCCTCGACCTGGCAGTCGTGCGGATCGAGGATGGTCGCGTCGTCGGTGGCCAGCGGACGGCCGGCCCAGGCGGGGGCCGCCAGCAGCGCGCCGGCAGCCAGCAGCAAGGCCCGCAGCTCAGGCGAGGCGCAGGCGGCGCGTGTGGAAGTCGAATTCATAGATCTCCCCGTAGCGCCCCCATTCGACGGCGGTACGCATGATGCGGCGCGCTTCTTCCGGTTCGCTCGACTCCATCAGCAGCGACAGCACCTGCTCCTCGGGCAGGGCGCCGTCGGCGGACGTGCGCAGCATGCCGTAGACAAGCTGCGGCAGCGTGACTTGCGTGAGCAGCTGCCTGCCGAAGATGGCCTGGCGCGCCGCGTGGTCGGCGGCTTCGTAGCGGCGGCCGAGCGCCGTCATGGCGATGTCGCCGCCTTCGACCGTGGCAAAGCCAAGCTGCGACAGCGCTTCGCAGGCAGGGAACAGCGCCTCGTCCGGCAGTTCGCTTTCGTCGGACAGGCGCGGCAAGTCGGCGCGGCCGGCGAAAGGCGCCGATGCCAGCAGGGACAGCACGGCTTCGATGCGTTCGATGTCGGCGTCCGGCAGGCGGTAATCCGGTCCGGCTTCGCGCGCCGGACCGGCGGCAGGCACGGGGCGCATGGTCATCAGGCCGTACACTTCGTCCACCAGCTGGCGTACGGCGGGGCTGTCGGCGTTGCGCGGGCGCGGCAGGTCGATGCGGATTTCGGTGCGGATGCGGCCTGGGTCGCTGGACAGCAGGATGATGCGGTCGGACATCATCACCGCTTCCTCGATATTGTGCGAGACGACCAGGATGCCGCGCGTCGGGATGCGGCCGTGGTCCCACAGCTCCAGGATGTCGTCGCGCAGGGTTTCGCCGGTCAGTACGTCGAGCGCGGAGAAGGCCTCATCCATCAGCAGCACGTCCGGATTGGTGACCAGGGCGCGGGCAATGCCCACGCGCTGGCGCATGCCGCCGGAGAGTTCGCGCGGCAGGGCGCCTTCGAAGCCGGAAAGACCCATCAGGTCCAGCATCGCTTCGCTGCGCGCGGACCGTTCGGCCGGCGCCACGCCCTGCG
Organism: Pseudoduganella violaceinigra DSM 15887; assembly: GCF_000425385.1. Lineage (GTDB taxonomy): Bacteria > Pseudomonadota > Gammaproteobacteria > Burkholderiales > Burkholderiaceae_D > Rugamonas > Rugamonas violaceinigra. Next base: position 49,665 of record NZ_AUDI01000019.1, read on the forward strand.
CCTCCAGCCCGAGCTCCACGTTCTGCTGCACGGTGAGCCAGGGGAACAGGGCGAAGGACTGGAACACCATGGCGATGCCCGGCACCGGCTCGGTCAGCGGTGCGCCGCGGTATTTGGCCACGCCGGCATCGGCTTTCACCAGGCCGGAAATGATGCGCAGTAGCGTCGATTTGCCGGAACCGGATTTGCCGAGCAGCGCCACGATCTCGCCCGACTGCAGCGAAAAATCGACGCCGTCGAGCACCGTGCGGCTGGCGCCATCGCCAGTGCGGAAGGATTTGCCGACGCCTTGCAGGTCGACCAGGATATCTTCTTTCATACCTGCTCCTGATACAAACGGCTCCAAACGAAGCGGTTGATTGTCATTACAAAGATGCACATGACGCCGATGCCCAGCGCAATGCGCGGAAAATCGCCGGCGTCCGTCATCTGCTTCACATAGCTGCCCAGGCCATGCGCCACCAGCGTGGTCTTGCCCCAGGTGACATATTCGGCCACGATGCTGGCGTTCCACGAGCCGCCGGAAGCCGTGATGGCGCCCGTGACGTAGCTGGGAAAGACCGCCGGCAGGTAAATGCGCTTCCATTTCAGCCAGCCTTTCAAGCCCAGGTTGGCCGCCGCCAGACGCAGGTCGTTGGACAGCGTGGAGGCGCCCGCGACCACATTGAACAGGATGTACCACTGCGTGCCGAACACCATCAGTGGGCTGAGCCAGATGTCTGGATTGAGCCCCAGGTGCAGCACGGAATACACCACCACCGGGAACAGCAGGTTGACCGGGAAGGCCGCCAGGAACTGGGCCACGGCCTGGATCTTCTGGGCATAGCGCGGGCGCAGGCCGATCCAGATCGCCACCGGTACCCAGAACAGCGATGCCAGCGCGATCAGCACCGTCACGCGGGTCAGCGTCGCCAGGCCGAGGCCGAAGACGCTGGCCGCTTCGCGCCAGCCCACCTCGGTGTGAATGAAGGCGGCGACGCGGTAAGTGGCCCAGATGGCCAGCACCAGCAGCATGGTGTCGGCGGCGCGGGCCGGCAGGCGCCAGCGGCTGGCCGGCTTGTTCGCCGCGGCGATGTTGACGGGGCGAGCAGGGAACCAGGCCAAGGTGCCGCGCATCAGCGTCCAGGCCTTGTCGCTCAGGCGGCTGGCGACGCGGCTGCGGCGCACCCAGTCCAGCAGCCAGGAACGGCGGCCGACGTCGCCCTCCGATTCCTCGAAGCGGAACTTGTCGGCCCACACCAGCAGGGGGCGGAAGAACAATTGGTCGTACATGACGATGCCGACGAACATGGCGCCGATGGCGCAGGCGATGGCGCGGCCGTTTTCGGCCTCGATGGCGACGGCGATATAGGCGCCGATGCCGGGCAGCTTGACGTCCTGTCCGGCGACGGAGATCGCTTCCGCCGCGACCAGGAAGAACCAGCCGCCCGACATGGACATCATCATGTTCCACAGCAGTCCCGGCATGGCGAAAGGCAGTTCCAGGCGCCAGAAGCGCTGCCAGGACGACAGCCGGAACATGCGGCTTGCCTCATGCAGTTCGGCCGGGACGGCGCGCATCGACTGGTACAGGCTGAACGCCATATTCCAGGCCTGGGAAGTAAAGATCGCGAAAATCGCCGCGCATTCGACGCCCATCTGGCTGCCCGGGAACAGGGCGATGAAGGGCGCAATGGCGATCGCCTGGAAGCCCAGCACCGGCACCGACTGCAGCACGTCCAGCAGTGGCACCATGATCTTTTCGGCCTGGCGGTACTTGGCCGCCACCGACGCGAACACGAAGGCGAACAGCAGCGAGAACGCCATAGCGGCGAACATGCGCAGGATGGTGCGCAGGAGGTAATAGGGCAGCGCCAGGGCGTCCAGGCTGACCGGCATCGGTTGGCCAAGCACGAACGGGCGCGCCATTTGCATGGCGCCATAGGCGACCGCAATCAGTACCGCCAGTACCAGCGGCAGCAATGCCCAGTCCCAGCGGTTGGGACGTGTAGTGATAGATGCGAACATCAGGCTCTCCGCAGTGGATGCGGGCCCGCAATCGTGCGCGCTTGAATCTCAGGTTGTCTGATGGAGGTCCACCACCCGCGTGCGGCGGATGACGGTGGGGTCGGGAGCCCAGTACGTGATCGTGCCGTTATGCGATGCCGAAGTGAATTCGGGAACAACTATGACTCGAACAAGTGCCCATGAAAGGGGGCTCCAAAATATGATAACGGGCCGGAGTGTATGCTTGGGTAATACTTCGAGTCAACTTAGGGGATCACGTAATTTAAGTCGCAGCTAAGTCCTTTTGCTGGTTTTTCGCATCATTGAAATACATGGCATGTTAACATTGCAATGTTTCCCAAGCGAAAGGCGCCAGGGATCTTCTTCAGGATGCGCATTGTGACCATTTCCGAAAGCACTGAAACCTTCTTCAATAAAACCGTGACCGCGTTCGACCCGGCTAAGCCGGTCGACCTCTCCGGCAGCAAAGTCTACCGCCTCTCGCTCGACTACGACGATGAACGCAAGATGTCCGACCTGTTGGAAGAATTCCTGGGCCGCGCCGACAAGTCCAAGCTGGACGCGCTGGTAATCGGCATGTGGGGCGAGCCTTACGAATCGAGCGCCGATGACGTGATCGCGGCGCTGGTAGCCCATGCGCCGGAGTTGCCTGCGCTGCGCGCCCTGTTCATCGGCGACATGACGTATGAGGAATGCGAGATTTCCTGGATTAACCAGGGCGACTATACGCCGCTGCTGAAGGCCTACCCCAAGCTGGAAGTATTGCGTATCCGCGGCGCCCAAGAGTTGTCGCTGCAGCCGGTGACGCATGCCGCCCTGCGCAGCCTGACCATCGAATCGGGCGGCTTGCCGGCCGAAGTGGCGGAAGCATTGGCCTCCTGCTCCCTGCCCGCGCTGGAACACCTGGAATTGTGGCTGGGCTCCGAAGGCTACGGTTTCTCCGGCGACGTCGAGCTTTACCAGCGTGTGGTCAGCGCACTGGCTGTGCCTTCGCTGCGCTACCTCGGCCTGCGCGATGCGGAGATCTCCGACGAACTGGCGCAGTGGCTGGCGGGCGACGAATTGCTCGGCCGCCTGGACACACTGGACCTGTCCCTGGGCACCCTGGGCGACGCCGGCGCGCAGGCACTGCTGGACAGCGCTCACGTCCGATCGCTGCGCCGGCTGGACCTGACGCACCACTACATCTCCGAAAAATTGCAGGAGCAACTCAAAGCCCTGCCGCTCGAAGTGGTGTTGGACGATGCGCAGGAAGAGGATGACGGCGACCGCTACGTCGCCGTTGGGGAATAAGGCATTGCCTGAACGCCTTGTAGTGCTGGGCGCGGCGAGCGGCAAGCGTCTGCGCTTGACGCAGCAGGCGCGCGCCCAGGCGGGACTGGCGCCGGCCGAAGTGCTCGAATGGCGCGACTGGCTGGCCGCGCCCGAAAAACTTGACGTGCTGCTGGCCCAGCCCAGTGTATTCAAGGTGGAGCCGCCGGGCGATGACCCCACCGTCCAGGCGCGATTGCTGGCGGACGGCTGCGAAGATGGCGGCATCGCCGTGCCCGGACCGCTGGAACATGGCGAGGTCGCCGTTTCCGGCGCCTGGTACGCGGGCTTGTCGCGCGCCATGCTGCGCCTGGAGCGTCAGTTGGCGACGCTGCCTCAGGCGCGCGTGATGAACGCGCCGCGCGAAGCCCTGCTCATGACGGACAAGCTGGCATGCCAGCAGCACCTTGCCGGGCACGGCGTGCCCGTGCCGGCCATGCTGGGCAGCGTAGACGGATACCATCATTTCCATGCGCTGCTCGACCATCACGGCCTGGACCGGGCCTTCATCAAGACCCGCTACGGATCCAGCGCCTCCGGTGTCGTCGCTTACCGGCGCAACCGGCGCGGCGACGAACAAGCCACCACGTCGGCGCAGCTGGTGCGGGAAAGCGGCGGCGCGCGGCTATTCAACGCCAAGCGCATGAGCTGCTACCGCCAAGCGGCGGATCTGCACACCTTGATCGACCTGTTGGCCGGGCAGCAGGCCTATGCCGAAGCCTGGCTGCCCAAGCCGCGCGCCGGAAACGGCCATTACGACTTCCGCGTACTCACGCTCGCCGGCAAGCCGGCGCACCGCGTGGCCCGTATCGGCACGCGCATGATGACCAACCTGCATCTGGATAACCGCCGCTTCGCCGCGGATGAACTGCTCGACCTGGCGTCGGCTGCGGCCCTGGAGCGCATCGCCGGCCAAGCCGCGCAGGCCTTCCCTGGCAGCCACGTCATCGGATTCGATATCGTGGCGCAGCGCGGCCAGGCGCACGTGCTGGAGGCGAATGCTTTCGGCGACCTGCTGCCGGGCCTGATGTGGCGTGGCCAGGATACCTATACAGCCCAATGGGAAAGCTTTACGCAATGACGCTGCCAGTACACACCATCCCCGACATGAACAAGGTAGTCGGCAGCCACGACATCCTGTTCATCACGCTCGATACGCTGCGCTACGACGTCGCCCAGCAGTTGCACCAGGCGGGCGAGCTGCCCGTACTGGGCCGTTACCTGCCGCGTGGCGGCTGGGAGCGCCGCCATTCGCCAGCCAGTTTCACCTATGCGGCGCACCATGCGTTCTTTGCCGGTTTCCTGCCTACGCCGGACAGTCCCGGCCCCCATCCGCGCCTGTTCGCTACTGCCTTCGGCGGCAGCGAAACCACGTCCAAGCATACCTGCGTGTTCGAGCAGGAGAGTATTCCCGCCGGGCTGGCCGCTGCCGGCTACCATACGATCTGCATCGGCGGCGTCGGTTTTTTCAACAAGCTGACGGCCTTGGGGCGGGTGCTGCCCGCCATGTTCGCGGAAAGCCACTGGGCGCATTCGATGGGCGTGGATGCGCCGAATTCCACCGCGAACCAGACCGTGCTCGCGCAGCAATGCCTGCAGCAGGCGGGCGAACGGCGCGTCATGCTGTTCCTGAACGTGGCGGCAATCCACAAGCCAAACCGGGTCTACTTGCGCGGCAGTGAGCGCGACAGCCTGGAGAGTCACGCCGCGGCCTTACGCTATGTGGACGGCGCCCTGGCCCCGCTGCTGGAGGCCTGCGCGGCGCGTGCGCCAACCTTTGTCATCATCTGTTCCGATCATGGCAGCGCTTATGGTGAAGAGGGCTTCCATGGCCACCGCCTGGCGCACGAAACCGTCTGGAACGTCCCCTACGCGCATTTCTTCCTTAACTCGTCTGGAGCGACGCGACCTTGAACCACCCCGTCCCCGCCAGCACGCTGGCACAACGCATGCGGCAAACGCCGTACCAGGCGTATTCTTATTCGTATCCGCACAAGTCGGCCTACCGGGCGCTGGAGCAGCCAGTGCCGCTGCAGCCCTTGTGGGCGGGTGAAGACCGTTCCTCGCTGTTTGCATATATTCACGTCCCATTTTGCGAAATGCGCTGCGGCTTTTGCAACCTGTTCGCCATGGCCAATCCGGGCGAGGACCTGGTGGAACGCTATGTTTCGCAGGTGGTGCGCCAGATGCGCGTGCTGAACGATGTCTTGGGAGAGCGGCGTTTCGCCCGTTTCGCCCTTGGCGGCGGCACGCCGACCTTCCTGCAGCCGCACCAGCTGGAAACCTTGCTGCGCGCCGCCAACGATATTCTCGGCATTTCGCTGGATAGCACGTCGGCCGGCATCGAAGCCTCGCCGGAAACCGCGACCGCCGACCGGCTGCAGCTGTGCCGCAGCATGGGCATCGACCGCGTCAGCCTTGGCATCCAGAGTTTCTCTGCCCCCGAAATGAAGGCGCTGGCACGCCCGCAGCAGAACGACGCGGTGCGCGCCGCCATTGAGCGCATTCGCGCCGCCGGCTTCCCGACGCTGAACCTGGACCTGATCTACGGCATCGCCGGACAGACCATTGCCAGCCTGCTGGCATCGATCGACAGCGCACTGGAATTCATGCCGGAAGAGCTGTACCTGTACCCGCTGTACGTGCGCCAGCACACTGGCCTGGGCAAACTGGCGCAGCGGCGCGCGACGGGCTGTTTCGAAGCGATTGCGCTGGCGCCGGATGGCGACAGCCGCCTGCAGCTGTATATCGCCGCGCGCGACCATTTGCGTGCCCGCGGCTACGTGCAGGTATCCATGCGCATGTTCCGCGCGCCGCGTGCCCCGGTCCAGGGCGGACCTTCCTATTGCTGCCAGGATGATGGCATGGTCGGCATGGGCACTGGCGCCCGGTCCTATACGCGCTCGCTGCATTACTCCACCGATTACGCGGTGGGCCGCACCGGCACGATGGACATCATCAAGAACTACCTCGCCTACGACGACGAGGAATTCACGCAAGCCCGCCACGGTTTCCACCTGAGCGCGGACGAACAGCGGCGGCGCTTTGTGATCCAGTCCCTGCTCACAGAACCGGGCCTGGACCTGCAAGCCTACGCGCGCCGCTTCGGCGGCGAATGCCTGGACCACTTGCCCGGTTTGCTGGAGTTGCCAGCGCTTGGCCTGGCGGAGCAGTCGGGCCCCATCCTGCGCCTGAACGACATGGGCTACGCCTATGCCGACACCATCGGCCCGTGGCTGGCATCCGATAATGTCCAGGCCCTGATGGCCAGCGGCGGCGCCTCGTGCTGAATGCCGCAAGCGCGGCGCCGCTCTCGCTGCTGTACCGGGGTACCCTGGAGAGCTGCAACTACGATTGCGGATACTGTCCGTTCGCCAAGCGGAAAGACAGCCGCGCGAGGTTGGCAAAAGACGCGGCCGAAGTCGCGCGCTTTGTGGAGTGGGCAGGGCGGCAGGAGCGCCCTCTGCGCATTCTGTTTACGCCCTGGGGCGAAGCGCTGGTGCGGCGCCATTACCGGGAAGCGGTAGCGGCGCTGGCGGCGATGCCCCACGTGCAGCAGGTTTCGGTGCAAACCAACCTTGCCGCACCAATGTCCTGGCTGGAAGATATCGAGGCAGGCAAAGTGTCGTTATGGTGCACATACCACCCGGGACAGACCCCGCAGCGGCGCTTTCTTGAGCGCTGCACACGGCTTGACCGGATGGGAATCCGCTACTCGGTTGGGGTGGTGGCGATGCGCGAGCATTTCAATGAGATTCGCGAACTGCGCGCGGCGCTGCCGGCTGGCCAATACCTATGGCTGAACGCCTACGACCGGCGGGGCCCTGGCTACTATGCGCCCGAAGACCTTGTCTGGCTGGAGGCCATCGACCCGTGGTTCCTCCATAACCGCCGGCCAGCGCCTTCGCGCGGCGCTCCCTGCGCCGCCGGCGAGGACTCTGTTACCGTGGATGGCGACGGCGAGGTGCAGCGCTGTCACTTCGTCCCGCAAAGACTGGGAAACCTGTACAGCGACTCGCTTGAGACGATGCTTGGAGAGCGCCCGTGCAGCCGCTTGAAATGCGATTGTTATATCGGATACGTGCACCGGCGCGATTTGCCGTTTCAGGCGGAGTTCGGGATCGGAACCCTGGCCCGAATCCCGCTACGATTGCAGGTGAACTTGGGCTAACGTAGACGACGGCTAAGGGTGTGGTGTGACCGTTTAAAAATCTAAATACTTGAAGATGTAGACCCCACGCACAATCTAAGTCGATGCCATTAGCCCAGGCTTGTGCCTCGGGTTTTGATCCGAAGGTTTTGCTGTGAACTGGAAATCCGCGCTTGCGGATGATCGCCTGCCACTGGTGGGGACCGCGTTTTCTGATTGTTGCCACATTTGCCTCACATGAAAGTGTGCCAGACGTGTGACAAAAACCAACTTGTCCGTGGGTGGGGAGACTCGCCTACTGGCGGGGTACCCAGCGGAGAACGGCTCAGATACTAGGTAGGAGACGAATTGTTTCTTGGTGCCCCGGGCCGGAATCGAACCGGCACGCCCTTGCAGGCAACGGATTTTAAGTCCGGTGTGTCTACCAATTTCACCACCGGGGCATGCTTGAAGCCCGCTATTATGACATGCCTATTCGTTAACTGCCAGTAATTGAGAATTTGGCAACGCTTGTAATCGGCCCGGAATGTTGTAGCATGCTGGTCGCAGAATTCCAGGAAAGACCCCATGCAAATCCAAATCAATGACGTCCTGCGGGACTATATCGAACCCTTGACCGAGGCTGAGCGCACCGCGCTGGAACGCAGCCTCCTGGCCGAGGGCTGCCGCGATGCGCTGGTGCTGTGGAACGATGTTTTGGTCGATGGCCATAACCGCTACTCGATCTGCCAGCAGCACGGTATTCCATTCAAGGTCACCCAGAACACGAGCTTCAAGAATATGGAAGACGTGATGCTGTGGATGATCGACAACCACCTGGGCCGCCGCAGCGTGTCGGACTTCCAGCGCGGCGTACTGGCTTTGCGCCAGCAGGAAATCCTGGCCAAGCGCGAGCAGGCGGTCAAGGAGCGCGCCCAGGCCGAAGATGCGGCGATTGCGCCGCCCGACCCCGAGAGCGAGGAGCCGGCTGCGCCGCCCAAACCGAAAGCCAAGCGCGAAGACATCGCCCGCGCGGCGCGCCTGAGCGCGAATACCCTTGGCCAAATCGAAAAGATCACCCGCAGCGCTACGCCGGAATTGGTGGAAGCGGTGCGCTCCGGTACGATTTCCATCAACGCCGCCGCGACCGTGGCCTCGCTGCCGGAAGAAGACCAGAAGTCGGCAGTGGCTGGTGGCCGCAAGTTCCTGCAGCAGGCCGCCCGCGAAATCCGCGAGCAGCGTGCCGCCAATCGTCCGGCAAAGCCGCCGAGAGACGATGCGGGCGCCTACGATGCCCCCGAGCGCCCGGCGCCGTTGACCGAAGTCGAAGTGCTGCGCCTGGAAATCTCGCAACTGAAGGAAAAGAATGCCGCGCTGCGCGCCGAAAATGCCGAACTGCGCGAGCGCATTGCACAACTCGTGGAGCAATAAAGCATGCAAAGACTGAGTGCCGCGCTGTTCGCCTGCTGTGCCATCCCTGCGATTGCCGCCCCGGCCGCGCCACAGGCGCCGGGGCAATTGAATCCCGCTGAAGTGCTGCGCCTGCAATCGGTTGCCAAGCGCGTCACCATCATGCGCGACAAATGGGGCATTCCGCATATTTATGGCAAGAGCGATGCGGACGCGGTATTCGGCATGATGTACGCCCAGTCGGAGGATGACTTCAAGCGCATCGAGCTGAATTTCATCAACGCCATGGGACGCCTGGCGGAAGTCGAGGGCGAAAAGGCGCTGTACCAGGATTTGCGCATGAAGCTCTTCATCACCCCGGATCAGCTGAAAGCGCAGTACAAGGCCAGCCCGGATTGGCTGAAGAAGTTGATGGGAGCATGGGCCGACGGCCTGAATTTCTACCTGCATACGCATCCGACAGTACAGCCACGCCTGATCACGCGCTTCGAGCCGTGGATGGCCTTGAGCTTCAGCGAGGGCAGCATTGGCGGCGATATTGAAACGGTCAATATCGAGCAATTGAAGGCGTTCTATGGCGAGCGCCCGGCGCCGTCGCTGGCTGCGCGGGGCAGCGACCTGGATAAGGAGTCAGCCGGTTCGAACGGCTTTGCCATTGCGCCGGCCTTGAGCAAGTCGGGACACGCGCTGTTGATGATCAACCCGCATACGTCGTTCTACTTCCGCCCCGAAATCCATGTGAGCAGCCAGGAAGGCCTGAATGCCTACGGTGCCGTGACTTGGGGCCAGTTCTTCGTCTACCAGGGCTTTAACGACCGCATCGGCTGGATGCATACCTCCGGCGGCGGCGACGTGATCGACGAATACCTGGAAACGGTGGTTGAAAAGAACGGCAAGTTCTTCTACCAGTATGGCAAGGAACTGCGTCCCTTCCGCACCGAGTATATTCGCTTGCCATACAAGGCTTCCGACGGCAGTGTGGCCGAGAAGACTGTGACCGCCTACTTCACGCATCGCGGCCCTGTGGTGCGAGAGAAGGATGGCAAGTGGGTGTCGGTGGCCATGATGAACGAGCCGTTGAAGGCGCTGACGCAGTCCTTCATCCGCACCAAGGCGCGCAATTATCCGGCTTTCTACAAATCGATGGAGTTGCGCACCAATTCCTCGAACAATACCGTGTACGCCGATGCCGACGGTAATATCGCTTATTTCCACGGCAATTTCATGCCTGTGCGCGATACGCGTTTCGACTATAGCAAACCGGTCGATGGCGCGGAGCCGGCGACTGACTGGAAGGGCTTGCACCAGGTGCGCGAGACCATCCAGCTGTTCAACCCGAAAAGCGGCTGGATCCAGAACACCAACAACTGGCCGTTTTCGGCGGCCGGCGCCTACAGCCCGCGTCCGGAAGACTATCCGGCCTATATGTCGGTCAATCCCGAGAATGCGCGCGGCATCCATGCTGTGCGCGTGCTGCAAGGGAAGAAGGACTTCACCATCGACAGCCTGATCGCCGCCGCCTACGACAGCCAGCTGACCGCTTTCGAGCCGCTGCTGCCGCTGCTTGTGCGTGCCTATGACGAGTCGCCGGCCAGCGACCTGGCCAAAGCCGCTGTGATCGAGCAGGTCACACTGCTGCGCGACTGGGATATGCGCTATTCGCTCGCGTCGGTGCCGACCTCGGTGGCGATCTACTGGCTGCAGGACCAGGTCAAGACATTCGGTCCGGCGGCGAAAGAGAAGGGCATGCCGGTGCTGGACTACCTGGCCAGTCAGCTGACGTCGAAGCAGCGCCTGGAGTCGCTGGTGCGTGCCTCCAACAAGCTGTCTTCGGACTTCGGCACCTGGAAGACGCCATGGGGCGAGATCAACCGCTTCCAGCGCCTGAGCGGCGACATCGCGCAGACCTTCGACGACACCAAGCCAAGCATTCCGGTGCCTTACGCTTCCGGCAACTGGGGAGCGCTGGCCGCCTTCGGCATGACCTCGCAGCAACGCAGCAAGCGCATTTATGGCGAACGCGGCAACAGCTTTGTGGCGGCCGTGGAGTTCGGGCCGAAGATCAAAGCGAAAAGCATCCTGGCCGGCGGCGAAAGCGGCGATCCGGCTTCGCCGCATTTCAACGACCAGGCCGAGATGTACGCGCGGGGCGAGTTCAAGGATGTGCTGTTCTACAAGGACGACATCGAAAAGAACCTGGAACGCAAGTATCATCCGGGCGAATAAGGCTCACGTTTGAGCTAGCGCAAAGTCCTTCCGGCATTGGCAGGCGCACAATGAAGTAACAAACTGCCAATTGGGGAGGCGCCATGTCTTCCGACGACGAGAACGGCAGCGCCGCCTGCCAAAGGATCGAAGACTTCATTTTCGTGCGCGAGCTGAATGAAGTCTTCCTGCTGCTCGACCACATCTCCGGACGCTGGGACAAGAGCTTCTACAACTTTCACAACCACGACGATGGCGAGCCGCACATCGACGAATTATGCGCCATCGGGCTGACGCCGCCCGACAACGACCAGCAGCGCGTGGCGCAGGCGGTCAAGGTGCTGTGCGCCAAAGACCGGCTGAATGCCGTGGCGCGCCCGGCCACCGGACTGACCATCGCCTTTACCCTGCTGGTGGTGGGGGAGGACAACCAGCGCGATTGGCGCAACTGGCTGCGTTCGGCGGTGCTGCGCGGAGCAGGGCATGGCCAGGCGCGGGCGGGGCATTTCGACAAGCCTACGCGCCTGACGCTGGCGCGCTATGCCTTTCCCGGCCTGGTGAAGGCGGCCGACCGTTTCAACCGGCGCGTATTCCGCATCGTGGTCCTGCTGCTCATCGGCCTGGTGCTGACTTGTCTGACGTCCTGGCACATCACCGGTGGCAATGCGATGTTGCAGCACCTCGATACTCTGCTGGCGCAGCAGGTGGCATTGTCCAAATCGATCGACGACGCCGAGATCAAGCATGCCGTCAACGTCGCGGCGCCTCCGGTGCAGTTTTGCAGCGAGGTCGACAAGGCGGGGCAGGTGCGCTTCCGCAGCACAGAGGAATATCAGCTCTGCACCCGGCGCCGCGTCTTGTCGGAGCAGGTGGGGATTGTCCGCCTGAATCTTGGCGATTGGCTGGCGCCCTGGCGCACTTGCTACGGCAAGGTGGCGGGCCTGTTCGGGCGCAGTCCGGACGCGCTGGCGGCTCAGGTCGAAACCTCGTCTGCGGGGCGCGAACGCTACCTGCGCGGCACCACGGAGGAGCAGGCGCGCGTGGTGACGCTGGTGGTGGGAACGGCCGTGCTGCCCCTATGCTATGGCATTCTCGGCGCCGGCGCGGCGGTGGTGCGGGGCTTGTGGGCGAAGATGCGCGAAAGCCTGCTCTCGCCACGCGACTATACCCTGGCCCTGCTGCAGCTGGCGCTGGGCGCCACCATCGGCGCCTGCATTGCCCTGTTCATCAATCCGTCCGGCCAGACGCCTGGCAGCGAAATCGGCCTGCTGGGAAACTGGGCGCTCAGCACGTCAGCGCTTTCCTTCATCGCAGGATTCGGGGTGGAGGGCGTGTTCGTGGCGCTGGAAAGCTTGGTGCGAAGGGTGTTCAATATTTCCGACCCGGCGCGCAGGCCGGCCGACTAGCGCGCATCCAATACTTCGATGATGTGAAAGCCGTCCTCGGCCAGCATGGGCGGGCTGATCTCATGGACAGGCAGGCAGAAGGCCGCGCGCTCCACGGCGGCCAGGGTTGCGCCGCGGCGGAAGAAATCGGATGGCATGCTGGCCGGCGTCGCGGTGGGGACGCCGTAGCGCTCCTGGAGCATGTCGAACGCGCCGCTATTGAGCCATTCGATGCGTATGGAAGCGGCGCCCGCGTAAGCCGCCTGCATTTCGCTGTAGGTGGCCATCCCCGTATTCGTCCCCGGCCTGCCCGGCACGATCAGCAACTGGCGCACCAGCGCTTCGCGGCGTACCGCCGAATTCGGGTCGCAGCGCATGGCAGCTTCGCGAAAGCGTGGAAAGTAGGACGCGAAAGGGGCCGCTTGCGCTGCCGGCTCGCCGCGCCTCGGTGGGCGATGCTGGGCCAGGAAACTCATGATGCACAGGGCGGCGATCAGCAGGCCCACCGACATCTTGAATTCGAAATTCGTCCTCCATTGACCGTGCCGGCCTTCCGCATAAGTATTCATGGCGAGCTGCATGGCCAGCGCATTGGCGGCACTGGCAGCGGCTTCCTGGCGCTTGCGGTGCGCCCGGTCGGCCGATTGCGCCAACTCCGATGCGTTCGCCGCCGCCGCCGCGGCATCGCCGGTATCGTGGCGCAGCACCGGCGCATGGCAATGCGGGCAGTAGATGTCGCGCGACTGGTCGATCGCGCCGCCGCAGGCATGGCATTTGTGCTGGTCGACCGCCGTCGACGCCGGCGGGCGCTGTTCATCGTGGCGGTCGATGGCCATGGCCAGCCGGGTCGGGTCGATGACCTCGATGGCGGATTTGCAGGCCGGGCATGCGTCGATGGGCCGGTCGGGCAGGGGATAGCCGCAATCGGCGCAGTAGAGCTTCTTGCCCGCTTCCAGCAGGGAGCGGATATCGGCCCAAGCCAGGGGCCGGACAAATCCTTTTTCGGCCAGGTAGAGAATGTAGGTTTGGTAATAGCCGTGCCCCGCCGGGCATTCCAGCTGAGTGGTGCGCCCGAAGCGGGTGCGGTTGGCCACGGTTTTCAGCGCGGCGCGGCATACCGGGCAGGTTTGAACGCTTGACAGCGAGACCGCTTGCGCGTGCTCCCCGCTGGCCTGCATGGCGAAATGGATTTCGCGCACGAATTCGGCGATGCCCGGCCCCGCCAGGCGCACCGATTCGGTGTCGTCGAACCACACCAGGCAGCAGTGGGGACAGGTATCGATCTCCACCCGCCGCTGGTAGTGGCCGGACAAATCGAGCACCCGCATGGGGCGCTCGCAGTTGCTGCAATGGCGTTCAGATGGCGTCAAGGGCATTGCGCAGGTCTTGGCGCAGGTCCTCGATATCTTCGATGCCGACGGACAGGCGGATCAAGCCGTCGCCGATGCCCAGCGCAGCGCGCTGCGCCGGCGGGATGGATGCATGGGTCATCAGGGCCGGATGCTCGATCAGCGACTCCACCCCGCCCAGGCTTTCGGCCAGGGCGAACACTTCGCAGCGTTCGAGGAAGCGGCGGGCGCCGGCCAGGTCCGTGTCAAGGTCGATCGATATGATGCCGCCGAAGCCGTCCATCTGGGCCTTGGCCAGCGTGTGCTGGGGATGCGACTCCAGGCCCGGATAGAACACCTTCTTCACCTTCGGCTCGCGCTCCAGCCAGCGCGCCAGTTCCAGGGCGCTCTTGCAGTGGCGCTCCATGCGGATCGCCAGCGTCTTCACGCCGCGCAGGGCCAGGAAGGCATCGAACGGACCGGCGATGGCGCCCACGGAATTCTGCAGGAAGGCCAGTTGCTCGCGCCATGCCGACTGGCGCTCTTCGCCGCCGACTACGGCGATGCCGCCGATGATGTCGGAGTGGCCGTTCAGGTATTTGGTTGTCGAGTGCACCACGATGTCGAAGCCCAGTTCCAGCGGGCGCTGCACGATCGGGCTGGCGAAGGTGTTGTCGGCCACCGCCAGGATACCGCGCTCGCGGCAGATGCGCGCGATGGCGGCCAGGTCGGCCAGCTTGAGCATCGGGTTGGTCGGGGTCTCGACCCAGACCATTTTCGTTTCCGGACGCAGCGCCGCCAGCAGGTTTTCCGGATTGGTCAGGTCGGCGTAGGTGAATTCATGGCCGGCGCTGCGGCGGCGCACGCGTTCGAACAGGCGGAAGGTGCCGCCATACATATCGTCGCCGGCCACGATGTGGGAGCCAGCATCGAGCAGTTCCAGCACTGTCGAAATGGCGGCCAGGCCGGAGGCGAAGGCGAACGCCTGGGCGCCGCTTTCCAGGTCGGCGACGCAGCGCTCCAGGGCCCAGCGCGTCGGGTTGTGCGAACGGCCGTAATCGAGGCCCTTGTGCACGCCCGGACTTTGCTGGACGAAGGTTGATGTGGCATAGATCGGCGGCATGATGGCGCCGGTCGATGGATCGGGCTGCTGGCCAGCGTGGATGACGCGCGTGGCCAGGCCGGCCTTGGTATCGGCTTTTTTCTTTTCGTGGTTCAAGATAAGGTCCTGCGCAAGTGGTTAAGTAAGTCGTAGCGGGTGATCAGGCCATAGAACTTTCCGCCTTCAGCAATAATAGCCGTTAAACCGCGGTCCAGCGTATCCCTGAGGGCGGGCATGCCGGCCGATGGGGCCAGGGTCTCGACCCGGGAGGTCATGGTGGCGCCGACTTCGCCCTTGAACTGGCCGGCGTCGCCGTCGACCTTGAGCAGGATGTCCGATTCGTCGATGATGCCCACCAGCTTGCCCTGCTCGATCACGGGCAACTGCGCCAGGTCGGCCGAGCGCATGCGGTTGAAGGCGATCAGAAGGGTATCGCCGGGCGCCACGCTGACCACGTCACCGTTTTCGAAACGGCGTCCGATCAGGTCGCGCAGGTCGCCTAGCTTCTGGCGCTGCAGCAGGCCCTGGTCGAACATCCAGCTGTCGTTATAGACCTTGGACAGGTAGCGCGTGCCGGTATCGCAGACGAAGGTCAGCACCCGCTGCGGCGTGCTTTGCTCGCGGCAGTATTTCAGGGCCGCGGCCAGCAGGGTGCCGGTCGAGGAGCCGGCCAGGATGCCTTCGGCGCGCAGCAGGGAGCGCGCGCTGTCGAAGCTTTCCTGGTCGGTGATGGTGTAGGCCTGCGAAATCGCGTCCATATTGGCGATGGCCGGGATGAAGTCCTCGCCGATGCCTTCCACCGCCCAGGAGCCGCTGGTATCGGATACCTTGCCGGTGTCCACGTATTCCTTGAGGATCGAACCCTTGGGGTCGGCCAGGATGAATTTGACGTGCGGCGCCACTTTGCGGAAGTAGCGCGACAGGCCGGTCAGGGTGCCGGACGAACCGACGCCGACCACGATGGCGTCGATCTCGCGCGCCATCTGCTCCCAGATTTCCGGACCGGTGGTGGTTTCATGGGCCAGGGGATTGGCCTGGTTGTTGAACTGGTCGGCAAAGAAGGCGCCCGGGATCTCGCTGGCCAGGCGGGCTGCATAGTCCTGGTAGTACTCGGGGTGGCCCTTGCCGACGTCGGAACGGGTGATGCGCACATCGGCGCCCAGCGCCTTCAGGTGCAGCACCTTTTCTGTGGCCATCTTGTCCGGCACCACCAGCAGCACCTTGTAGCCCTTGATGGCGCCGACCAGGGCCAGGCCCAGGCCGGTATTGCCGGCGGTGGCTTCGATGATGGTGCCGCCCGGCTTCAGCAAGCCGTCGCGTTCAGCCGCTTCGATGATGGACAGGCCGATGCGGTCCTTGATGGAGCCGCCGGGATTCTGGGATTCGAGCTTGAGGAATAACCGGCAAGGGCCGGTATCGAGGCGTGTGACTTCGGCCAGTGGCGTATTGCCGATCAGGCTGAATAGTGCTGCAGGGCGTTCGTTCTGCATTGTCTCTCCTTGCGAAAAGCGCGCATTGTGGAGCGCGCCGTGTGAACCAAGAAGGAATATCTTCGCGCTAGCTTATGCGGATCGCGCATGCTGGCAACAGCAGTATGCACCTTTTTTGGCGGATGGCGGCCGGCCCTTTATAATCGCGCAAGTCTGATACAAGATATTTCACTGTGGCAAAACTATACTTCCGCTATTCTGCGATGAACGCAGGCAAATCGACCTCCATGCTGCAGGTCGCCCACAACTATGAAGAGCAGGGCCTGATGGTGCGCCTGTTCACGGCCGCCATCGACGACCGTTACGGGGTCGGCAAGGTGACGTCCCGCCTCGGCCCGCAGCGCGAGGTCGAATTGTTCGATTCCCGCCGCAACTTCCTGGAAAATATGCAGAAAGTTGCTTGCGTGCTGGTCGACGAGGCCCAGTTCCTGCTGCCGGAGCAGGTCAAGCAGCTGCACCAGCTGGCCCAGGCCCAAGGCGTGCCGGTGATCTGCTACGGCCTGCGCAGCGACTTCCGCGGCGAGCCTTTCCCCGGCTCGGCCTACTTGCTTGCGCTGGCCGACGATATCGAGGAAATCAAGAATATCTGCACCTGCGGCAAAAAGGCCACCATGAATATCCGGGTGGACGAGAAGGGCGAGCGTATCCGCGAAGGCGAGCAAATCAGCATCGGCGGCAACGAAGCCTACCGCCAGGCCTGCGGCCGCTGCTTCTACACCGGCTAATTGGATAAGCTGTTTTACCTGATGCCGTCGCTGGCCCTGGCGGCGGCGATCTGGCTGCTGTCGCGGCGCTACATCATTTTCGTGCTGCTGCAGCTGCCCGGCACCTTGTGCCATGAACTGGTACGTGCAAGTAAATGGAAATTGACCATATCTGCAAGTGAACTTGAAATGGACTGCGCCTTTGCGCATTTCCCCGGATGGCATCACAAGATCTAGTTACCCCCGATTTCACAGCTTCAGCGATCTTGGTGTTCGGGTGGCTTTTGACGTTGTATTCCTTGAGGCGCTATGGCTTCGTATTAGCGCTATTTAGTCTTGGCGCAACGGTTCTTCATGAGGCCTGTCACTGGCTTGTTGGCCTATTGCTCAACGCGAAGCCCGTGTCTTTTTCGTTGTGGCCTAAGCGTCAGGGTAACGGTTGGCAATTGGGAGCAGTGACTTTCGCCCGACTCAATATTTGGAACGCGGCATTTGTAGCGTTCGCTCCACTTTGCCTGGCACCACTCGCGTGGTACGTGTTTAAGGGGGTGTCGATACCCGCATTTCAAAGTGGCTCTTTCATCGAGTGGATCGCGTCAGGCTACTTTGTCGCCTGTTGTGTCTTTGCCTCCTTTCCATCAGCTGCTGATGTTAGAGCCGGACTCCTTTCCGCGTTGATGTATGGCAGTAGCGCTATCTGCTTGGCGCTGCTAGCCTCGCATCGGTGGCAGTAAAGCTAATGGCCGTTTAAATTCAACTCTTCGATTTGTCTTTGATTTGATAAAAATCTGACACCAAACGTACTCGCGCCTTCACCAAACTTTTCATCCAAGTAGTTAGTTAGTTAGCTCTGACTCATTTTGCTCGGGAACTGCCTCTACGTCTTCAGCGTGAACGATTGTCACCTCGGGATTCGGCGTGGCCTGCCGCACCAGGAATGCGAAAGGTTGCCCGCGCGGCCAAGCGGCGGCATATGCGACCTGTAATTCAACGCCAAGAGCGTATCGTTCTTTAGGATACGGAGCTTTACCTTTGTTAATTTGCACTGAAAATTGACCCACTTGCCCACGAATTTGCAACTGAATCTGGCCCTCGTTCATAGCACAATCCTTCCTGTCTTTTCGGCAGGAGATCGGAGTGATCGACGTGGCTTTACTAGGCATAATTCGACGCTGGCACCTTCGTGACCAGGTCCCCCTCCGGGAGATCGCCAGGCGACTTGGCATCTCCCGCAATACGGTCCGGCGGTACCTGCGGTCGGAAACCACAGAGCCCTCCTACGCGGAGCGGCGATCATCAAGCCTCTCGGACAAATATTCGGTGCAGCTTTCAGCGTGGCTCAAGGCCGAGGCAAGCAAGCCCCGCAAACAGCGGCGCAATTTGAAACAGCTCCACTTGGACCTTAAGGAGCTGGGCTATGAAGGGTCATATGACCGCGTGGCTGCATTTGCCAGGCAGTGGAAGGTGGGTCAATTGGAGTGGGTCAATTCCCCGAGAGCAAACGAACGGCGAGGACGGCAGCGATGCTATGCGAGGACGCGCAGGGTAGGGCGCTGCGCCAGAACTCGCGATTTGGTCTCCTCTTGAACACGCGGTTCATTTCGCCGTAATTGAATCCAGGGGGCGACGGGTATGTTCACCTGTCCAGACTCGAATCGTGCGCCGATAGATAAAAAAACAATGTCATAATTATACTTTTGTCTAATTCTTCATCATGAGCGACGCGCTGTCACGCGTTGATCGCTCTTGAAATCAGCGATCAATAGATATTTTTATGGTCAACCGTCCGTTCATCGGCCAACATAACCGCCTTATCAAATTAACCACTCCACTCGGCCTGGATTCCCTGCTTCCCCAGCGTGTGTATGCGCGCGACCAGCTCGGCAGGGGGTATGAATACACAGTTGATTGCCTGGCGGTGCACGATCACATTGAGTTGAAAAAGCTGATTGCGCAACCGGTTACGCTTTGGGTAAAGCAAGCAAACCAGGACTACTTGCCAGTTCACGGCTATGTAAATACTGCGAAACGTTTGGGTAGCGACGGTCAATTCACGTATTGTCAGATTTCTTTCGCACCGTGGCTGCACTTTCTGAAGTTTCGCAAGGACGCGCGGATCTGGCAGGACAAAACCGCCGACGATATCCTCAGCGACGTTTTCAACGCCCATCCTCAGGCGCAGGGCAATTTCCGCTTTGAGGTCCGTGAACCTGCCGTCAAGCGCTCTTACTGCACGCAGTATGAAACGGATTGGCATTTCGCCCAGCGATTGATGGAGGAAGAAGGCTGGTTCGCCTATCATGAACAGCTAGCGGACGGCTCAGGCCACGTGCTGGTCATTGCCGACAACACTAACCAGCTCAAACCCATCGCCTTGGAAAGCATCCATTTCCACGGGGCAGGGACGGAAGACGAGCTGCATAAGATTGCACATTGGGGTGCTGGCCGAAGCCTGGGCTCGCGCACCTTTACTTCTCGAACTCACGACTACAAATCCGCAGCCTTGTTCAAGCAAGGCAGCGGCAGCGTCGATGCGGCACATGGCGACCTGCCTGCCCAGTTGGAAGTGTACGAGTATACCGGCGCCTATTCAATGCAGGAACAAGGTAACAAGCAAGCACTGATTCAGGTAGAACAAGCCGAATCAAGCATGAAAAGGTTTTCTGCCGTTTCTGGCGTCCGCTCCTTGCCGGTCGGCGCGTGGTTCACGTTTGAAGACCATCCAACACATCTGAGGGAGTCAGCTGAAGATCGCCAATTCGTTGTCATTGCAGCAGAATGGTGTATCGAGAACAACCTGCCACTATCAAACAAGGTTAAGGACTTTCCGGGCGACCTGGCATCCCAACTCGCTGCGGCAAAGATTGCGATGGGCCGCACCATGGCGGACTCCGACGCGACAGGAATGAGCGCACGTACAGGCCTTTGTTTGAACCGAATGGAAGTCCAACGACGGAAGGTAGCATTCCGCAGTCCGTTCGAGCACACGAAGCCAATGCTGCATCCACAGACTGCAGTCGTTGTTGGCCCAGCCAATGAAGAGGTCTACACGGACGCCCTGAATCGCGTCAAAGTCCAGTTCCGCTGGGACCGGCAAAACCCCGGCGACGAATGCGCTTCCTGCTGGGTGCGCGTCAGCTACCCCAACGCCGGGCAAGGTTGGGGGGCACTGAATGTACCCCGCATTGGCCAGGAAGTCATTGTCACGTTCCTCGACGGGGATGCAGATCGTCCCGTGATCACCGGACGGCTTTACAACGAGGATCAAGCGCCCAAATGGCATACGGACGGTAAGCTTTCCGGCTACAAATCCAAGGAATACAAGGGCAATGGATTCAACCAGCTTGTACTTGACGACACTACCCAGCAAAACCGGGTGCATCTCTATAGCACCAATACACATGCACAACTGAACCTCGGCTACCTTGTCACCCAGAATGGCAACAAACGTAGCAATTTCTATGGCTCAGGTTTCGCTCTCAGTACCGATGATTTCGGCGCGATCGTCACGCAAAAGGGGCTGTATCTCAGTACGTTTGGACGCCCCGGCCCGCAAGGAACGCAACTCGACTCAACGGAAGCTACCAGTCAGCTTAAGGCTAGTGCATCTCTCACCAAAAGCCTTTCTGATACGGCGCTCAAAGGAGGCGCGGAAGCACTTGCTGGACAGGATGCTCTCAACAACTTCATTGAGGCCACGGTAGACCGGTACGACGGTGAGGGGCAAGGCAATGCCAATCGATTCAAAGAACCGATTCTGTTGGTGGGTTCGCCGGCAGGTATCGGCTTGGCCACTCCTAAGGGCACACATGTTCATGCTGGAGCTGAGGTAACGGTGTCGTCGGGCCAGGACACCAACCTCGCCATCGGAAAGAGCCTGATTGCCAGCGTCGCTGAAAAGATAAGCCTATTCGCCTTCAATGCTGGCATCAAGCTGTTTGCATCCAAAGGAAAAGTGGAGGTACAGGCGCAAAGCAACGATCTTGACCTCATCGCAGAAAAAGTAGTTCGCCTGCTTTCAACAACTGCACGGATTGAGATTCATGCGAAGGAAGAAGTCATTATCTCCGCCGGAGGCTCATTCATCAAGATTGACGCCTCAGGCATCAGCAACGGAACACCTGGCAAGTGGAGCGCGAAAGCTTCGATGCACGAAATGCCGGGACCAACCAGCAATCCCTATGTAATGCCGCATGTGCTCAAACCTGAACTGGAGAAAACCGATCTGGAGTTCCGCCATCTCACCGATTGGGGCGCACCGTTGGCAGGCGCTGCGTATAAAGCCACATTAAGTGATGGCAGCGTACGCAAAGGCATGCTCGACGCGATGGGCATTGCCCGCATCAGCGGCCTTCCTCCTGGCGCGACGGCAAAGATCGAGTACGACTACAAGCCGCTACAGGCTAGCTCCACGGTAAGCACTGAAATGAATAGCGATGTGCAAGAACTTCTGAACTGGGCGCCGCTCATGGTTTCGAAAGGCAAAGCATGACCCAGCGAACTCCGGACCA
The DNA here is from genome assembly GCF_000425385.1 of Pseudoduganella violaceinigra DSM 15887. Lineage (GTDB taxonomy): Bacteria > Pseudomonadota > Gammaproteobacteria > Burkholderiales > Burkholderiaceae_D > Rugamonas > Rugamonas violaceinigra. The sequence goes on from NZ_AUDI01000019.1 coordinate 71,247, forward strand.
GCAATCTATATTGGATGATGCCTGGGCACAGATCGTCGGCAGCATGGACTGGCTCAAATCGGTATTCTTTGGTGAATTTGCCGACCACCGCCCCCTGTCTGCGGTCGTTGCCGACATGCTGGTCAGCTTTATCCCAGGCGTAGTCATTGTCACGAGCGCACGCGATGCAGTCGCCGTCATTCTGAGACTGGCGAATCATCCAGAGAAGCGCGAAGAGCTCATGGAGTGGGTGTTACTCAGTGCCTGCCTGATCGTCATAGCCTTGCCATTGGCCATGGCCGCTGGCGGTTTAGCGGCGGCCGGTGTGGGAGCCATTGTTGGCGGTATCGCTGGCTCGGAACTCGGTGCAGCTCTGCGAGCTGTGATGCTCATGTTGATCAAGGAAGCGTCAAAGCTGGTAGAGCTGGTGCGCTTCCTGCAAAAATTCATCAAGGGAGATGTCCTCAAATTTTTGCGCGCAGTTAAGTTTGCCAAATACGAAAAACCGCTGATCCAAGCATTAAACAAGATTTCCGGAAAACTCGTCGACATCGTTAAGTCATTGCGCGCGCATCTGGAAAGCCTGCAGTACTTCGATACCGTCAAAGCCGCAATTCTCAAACTTATCGAATGGGAAAAGAAGTTTTACGCGGTACAGCAGGACGCTTTGAAGTATGTGCCCAAAGCCCTTGCTGAATTGGATGCAAGACTAGCGAAAGTTCTGGCGCAGACAGCACCGAAAGAAGGACACACGGTAGCAAGCGGGGTTCAAGCAGACAAAACTGCTGCGGCGGCACCAGCCCCACAGCGGATCAAAGACACGCCGGGAAAGGTACTCGCTAAGGTGGAGGAAGACGCGCCAAAGGCCGCTTCCACTCCGAAGAGTGAGCCGAAGCCCGAAACGCCCCCTGCGCCGCCGCCCAAAGATAATCCCGAGCCGCCGAAACCTCCAGATGAAGGGCCGAATTCTAAGAAGCAGGCGGCACAGGATGCACAGGCCGCAGCTAACCAGGAAAAGGCGGCAAGGATCAAAGAGCAGATTGGATCAGACATCAAGAACCATCCGCTACGGCAGGCTTACGAGGCGGAAGTTGCCGGACTCAAGGAAGAGGCTGAAGCAATGGCTAAATCAGGTGCCACAGACGAAGAGATAGCGAGGAAAATGTGGGCTCGCCGCCGGGAAATCGGGGTGAAATACAAAAACGTAACGCCGGAACCTCTGCGGGACTATATTTACGAAGTCAACACTGGCCGGTATAACGATCCACTTGGACCTTCTTTCGAAAGCCTTGTGAAGTCTGCGGAAAAGAAGATGCTGGATCCTTATAAGACGATCGCGGAATCCTCCTCAAGGCCAAACGGCGACGTAAACGGACTGCTGTCGAAGTTTGAAGAGTGGCTGAACACCAAAGACTCCTCTTATCTCGATGAAGCATTAAAGAAGATTGGGAACTGATATGACGGGTAAGACCATTGCAATCAGTCAATTTGACGGCACCGTCAAGCTGATGAAAATTGAACTGTCCACTGGGGCGAGAGAGATCATTCCAGCCAAGGACATAGGCGAGGACAAGGTTAGCTTCGGGCTTTTCGAGGTGGAGGAGAGCAACCACCACTCAGAATCCATTGCCTTGGTAGCGACTCCTAATGGCCCACTTTTGATCTTCAACGATACCCTGTACCGCCCCAACGCCGCAGAGACAAAAGTAGACATAAAGGATGACGGTGAATTCTCGCACTTCCGCATCCTTCACCAAGGTAAACCAATTTTCGGATTGTTTTACAAGGAAAAATTTGGTATCGGCCTACATCCCTACAATAGTGATCGAGAGGACATTGATTTCTATTTCTGGCTTAAGGGAAAAATCAACGAGCCAAAATTCTATAAGGCCTACACTCGAGAAATCGTGTTCTTGGATTAACATGCTGGCTGAGCGCAAAGCGTTTATGTAGATCTGCTGGCATGCGAGCGGACACTTCTTGCAATTTGATTTGTCATACGAGTAGAGCTAATGGCATTACCAATCATTCGTCTCGGCGACCTCACTTCACATGGGGGCAAAGTCATTACCGCTTCGCTTACTCACAGTATTGCAGGCATCGGCATTGCTCGCGTAGGTGATACTGTTTTATGTCCAATACCAGGGCATGGCGCGAATCCGATAATCGAAGGAGTGCCAACTTATCTGATTGGCGGGCGCATGGTCGCCTTGCAAGGCCATCGTAGCGCTTGCGGATGCACTCTGATTTCTACGCTTGTTACGGCAACGCATGGATGAACTGAGGCTGCCTGCAAATCAGCGGCAAGCGTGTATTGGCCAGATTCGTTAATTAAGTGTAGGGAGCGAACCGCATGGAAGTAGTCCATTCATACCGGTGAGAGATGGACTTCTCATAAAATGCTTTTTCCTTATAAATCAATGGGTTAGTGGGTCCATTTTTCTTGTTCTTGCACGTAAGTGGGCCCATTTTCTGGTCGGACTGCTCACTTTCGCCCGGCCTGCTTCGCTGTCCATTGTGCCCCGCCAGGGCCGGCTGGGGGAGGTCAAGCTGGCCAATGTGCGCTGGTACAACGCCGCGCCGACCGCGCTGGCGCCCCTGCTGCTGGCGCTGATTCCCTGGGCGATCGCGGTGCTGCGCACCCGCCAAGGATGGCATTTCACGCCGCTGGACGCCGGTCTGGCCTTCCTCATCGCCCCGCAATTCCTGGCCTGCTGGCCGTCGGCGACGGACTGGAAGCTGTCGCTGCGCTCCTGGCCGTTGTTGCTGCTGGGCGCCACTGCATGGTGGATCAAGCTTAATGGAATGGCATTTTTCAGGCTGGCTTAAGCATTCGTGTGCACGCACCCTGTTACCCTTACTTCCCAAGCATGTCCTATCCTGTAGAATGGAATGAGCAATATTCTTTTGGAATCACCAACGTTCGGAGCAAGCCGATGAAGAAGCACACCCTGTTGGCCACCATGTCCCTGGCACTGGTTACCGCGTATGCCAGCGCAACCCAGGCGGACAAGGCGACAGACGCACCCGTTAAGCCAGCAGCACAGCAGACGCAGGCCGCCCTGTGGGCTTCCCGCGTGCTGTCGCGCTATCATTACAAGGCTACGCCGCTGGACGATGCGATGTCGGAGAAAATCTTCGACCGCTATTTCAAGACGCTCGACAGCGAAAAGCTGTTTTTCACCCAGGCCGACGTGGATTCCTTCAACAAGGAGAAATCCCGCCTGGACGATGCGATCAATACAGAAAACCTGCAGACGCCTTTCTCCATTTATAACCTTTACCAGCAACGTTTCTCGGAGCGCATGGCTTATGCGCGCGAGCTGCTGAAGTCCAAGTTCGACTTCACCCAGGACGAGAGCTACCAGTTCGACCGCGAAAAGGCCGAGTGGGCGAAAACCGAAGCTGAAGTGAAAGACCTGTGGCGCAAGCGCGTGAAAAACGACTGGCTGCGCCTGAAGCTGGCCGGCAAGGAAGAGAAGGCGATCCGCGAAACGCTGGACAAGCGCTACGAGAACTATGTCACCCGCTCGCGCAAGCTGAATAGCGAAGACGTGTTCCAGACCTTCATGAACGCCTACGCCATGTCGATCGAACCGCATACCAACTACCTTGGTCCGCGCGCTTCCGAGAACTTCGACATCGCCATGCGCCTGTCGCTGGAAGGGATCGGCGCCGTGCTGCAAAACCGCGACGAATACACCGTGATCCGCGAGGTCGTGCCGGGCAGCCCGGCCGGTTTGTCCAACAAACTGAAGGTGGGCGACCGCATCATCGGCGTGGCCCAGGGCGATTCGGATAAATTCACGGACGTGCTGGGCTGGCGCATCGACGATGTGGTGCAGCAGGTGCGCGGCCCGAAAGATTCGACCGTGAAGTTGCAGATCCTGGGCGCCGACGCGGGCCCGGACGGCAAGCCCTTCGTGGTTTCGCTGGTGCGTAAGAAAATCAGCATGGAAGAACAGTCGGCCAAGAAATCCATCCTGGAAGTGAAGGATGGGGCGGTGAAACGCCGTATCGGCGTGGTCTCGCTGCCGACCTTCTACCAGGACTGGGATGCGCGCCGTAAAGGCGACAAGGACTACAAGAGCGCGACGCGCGACGTGGCCCGCCTGCTGGGAGAGCTGAAGAAAGAGAAGGTCGACAATGTGCTGATCGACCTGCGCAACAACGGCGGCGGTTCCCTGACAGAGGCGGTCGAGCTGACCGGCCTGTTCATCGATCGCGGTCCGGTGGTGCAGCAACGCAACGCCGAAGGCCGTGTCGAAGTGGAAGCGGACAATGTTCCGGGGCTGGCATGGGACGGTCCGGTCGGCGTGCTGATTAACCGCGGCTCGGCCTCGGCTTCCGAGATCTTTGCCGCCGCGATCCAGGATTACGGCCGTGGTCTGGTGATCGGTGAACCGAGCTTCGGCAAGGGCACCGTGCAGACCCTGGTCAACCTGGACCGCTTCGGGCAGAACGACAAGGCGCGTTATGGTGAGCTGAAGATGACGATTGCGCAGTTCTTCCGCATCAACGGCGGCACCACCCAGCTGCGCGGCGTGCTGCCGGACATCAAGCTGGCGGCCACCAGCGATGCCGATAGCTTCGGCGAGTCGAGCTACGACAACGCGCTGCCGTACACCCAGATCAAGCCTGCCGTGTACATCCCAGCCGGTGAGCTGAAAGAAATCGTGCCGATCCTGGATAAAAAGCACGAAGCGCGCATTGCCAAGGACAAGGACTACCAGTACCTGCTGGACGACATCAATTTCGTGAAGAAGCAGCGCAAGGAAAACCTGGTCTCGCTGAATGAAACGGTGCGCCGCAAGGAGCGCGACCAGCAGGAAGCCCGCGCCAAACTGCGCGAGCAGCGCCTGGCTGCCGGCCCGTCGCCGGACGACCCGATCCCGATGGCCGATCCGAAGGATGCGCTGAATAAGGCCATCGCGGCCAAACCGGCCAATCCGCGCGCGTCCCAGCGCCAGGCCGGCCAGGTGCGCGGCGCGATCCGTACCGACGATGGCCTGCAAGCGGATGAACGTTCGCTGTCGGCCGAGCTGGATGCGGAGAAGGCGGCCAAGAATGCCAAGGACGTACTGCTGAACGAAGCGGTGCACATCCTGGCCGACGAGGTGAGCGTACTGCGCACCGATACCCGCCTGGCCAGCCGCGTACTGCCCTATGTGAGCGACAAGTGATATTGCGAGCGGTTATATCTAGTATAACTACAATAAAGTAGACGGATATACCGCGCTGCAGCATAATTGCACCTGTCTCCTCTATTCTCCTCCAAGGAAATAGACTTCAACCCGCTCCCTGAGCGGGTTTTTTTTGCCCGGTGTATTGCTAATTTATTATTCTTGCTTGTGATGCCAAGCGGCGACGGGCTCCGAGAAAACCGGCGTTTGCGGCGCATTGGACCCGGGGTCGAAATGGTGCCGTTCTAATCGAGCCGGTGGAAGTACAATCCTGTCCGTGCCTACCTTGATCAAAATGACTGCTATCGGTGTTGCGGTGCTGGCGATTGCCGGCGCCAGCGGCTATTTCTACTTCTCTCCCGCTGCCCACAGTGTCGTGGAGCGCTTGCCGGTGCTGGTCAAGCGCGGCCCGGCTCCGACCGAGCGGGCCTGGCCTGCGCGCCTGGAGACCTTGCGCGATACCGGAATGGAAGACCCGTATGGGGTTGCCGTCGACGCCAAAGGCAATGTGTACTTCTCCGACGGCGGAGAGCAAAACACGGTGTCGGTGCTGGCGCTGGATGGCAGCGTACGCGTGGTGGCCGGCGGGACGGAGGGTTATCGCGACGGCGTAGGAGCCGCAGCCTCCTTCAACACGCCCTCCGGCATCGCGCTGGACAAGTTTGGCAGCCTGTACGTGGCCGACACCGGCAACCACGTCATCCGCAAGATTACTGCGGACGGCACCGTTACCACACTCGCCGGCAGCGGCGTTGCCGGATACGCCGACGGACAGGGCGCCCAGGCGCAGTTCAACGGCCCGGTCGGCGTGGCGGTCGGTTCGGACGGCTCGGTGTATGTCGCCGACACCTACAACGACAGGATTCGCCGCATCGCTGCCGATGGCAGCGTGACCACGCTGGCCGGTAGCGGGCAGCCCGGCTTTGTCGACGGCCTCGGCGCCGAGGCACAGTTCGACACGCCATGCGGCATCGCTGTCGGCAAGGACGGCATCTACATTGCCGACTCGCGCAATGATGCGGTGCGGCTGATCGGCGCGGACGGCGCTGTGGTGACGCTGGCTGTCGCGCCGGAACTGGAAAAGGAACCGCTGCTGCGCCGCCCGATGGCGCTGGCTGTCACGCATGACGGCTTCGTCTACATCGCCGTCGCCTCGCGTGGACGCCTGCTGCAATGGACGCCGGACGGCACGCTGGCCGGCTTGCCCGACGCCGCCCACCCCGCCGATCCGGCAACCGGGCTCGATGGCAATGTGCAGGTGTACGGGCCGCGCAGCGTGGCCCTGGCGCCGAACGGGACGCTGGTTCTCGCCGACGGTACGGCGCAGCGCCTGCACCGTGTCAGCCCGGCTTCCTCCCCGGTGCCGGCCAAGGCAGCTGCCGCGAGCCCGCTGATCGCCGCCGCGCACGCCACCGAACCTGATGCAACGGCCGCAACGGCCGTCCCGGATGGCGGCATGATGGCCCGGCGCAGCCAAGGCCCGATGCCCTGGCCTGTATTGCCGCAAAACCGCCCGCACGAAGTGGTCGGCCTGATGGGCGAAGTACGTGGAAGTTATGACGGCGACAGCCGCCACCACTTCCATGCCGGCCTGGACGTGCAAGCCGACGTTGGCAGTTCGGTGCATGTGGTCGAAAAGGCCAAAGTCAGCGACCCGCTTCCCAACTGGGCCTTTGGTTCGGTGGGCGAGGGGATCAACCTTGGCACCACCAGCTACATCCACATGAAGGTTGGGCGCGACCGGAAGAACCGTCCGCTCGACGAACGTTTCCAGCTCCTGCTGGACGCCAAGGGCAAGCCGGAGCGCGTACGTGTGCGCCGCGGCACGCGCTTCTACGTGGGCGAACAATTGGGCGTCGTAAACCAGATGGCGCACGTCCACCTCGACCTGTACGACCGTGGCCGGGTCGTCAACCCGCTGGCGCTGCCATTCCCCGGCCTGCGCGACACCATATTACCGACGATCCAGGGCATCGCCCTGTACGACGCCAACGACAAGCGCCTGCCCGGCAAGAAAGGCAAGCGCCTTGAAGTATCGCGCGAACTGGGCGAGGTCAATGTGGTGGTCGACGCCTTCGACCAGATGGACGGCAACCTGGCGCGCCGCCGACTCGGGCTATACGAATTGGGCTATCAGCTGCTGCAGACCGACGGCACGCCGCTGCCAGGCTACGAACAGCCGCGCATCATGCAAACCTACGACCAGCTGCCGAAGCAGCGGGAAGCGGTCAAAGTGGTGTACTCCGCCGACAGCGGCATTACCGTCTACGGCAGCAAGTCCACCCGCTTCACCTACTCGCTGCTAAGCCGCCTGTCGCATGGCGAAGTCACGCCCGGCCGCTGGAAGGTCAGCGAACTGGCGCCAGGCGACTACACCCTGCGCATCTATGCCGCCGACTACGCCGGCAACACGGCCGTCGCCGGCCGCGATCTCGCACTGACAATCAATTAGAAAGTCGTGGTCGGCTCTGGCCCCGACTTTTATTATTGAATCGACGTGTTGCGGCCGTAGATATTGCGCTGGACAGGGTTGCCGTTGACGGCGATACGGCCGGAGCCATTGGCGCGGGCTTCTACCTTTTGTAATACCCAGGCTTGTACTCCGCCGGAGCCGTTGCTGGTGATATTCGCTTCGTCGGCACGCAAGTCGCCCAACTGCACGCTGCCGGAACCTTGCAGCTGCACGTCCAGCATACGTACGATGCCGCGCGCGTAGATGCTGCCGGAACCCGTGGCCGAAACTCGCAGTGCGTCGCCGCGTACCGAGCCGATATTCACGCGTCCCGAACCCGTCCTATCCACCGTGGCCTCGCTGCTTTCCAGTCCATCCGCATACAGCTGGCCGGAGCCGGTATGGCGCACACCGAGCTTGCCGACATGCCCGTGCAATTCAATGTAGCCTGAGCCGGTCTGGGAAACTGTCAGCGGGCCGCCCGCCAGGCCTTGCACGTCGGCGCGCATCGGGCCCGAGGCATCAATGTTTTCCAGGCGCGGTGTGGTGTAGCGCACGCGGATTGGCTTGCTGCTTTCCAGGCGGTCGTCGGTCCAGACGCGCAGGGTGTCGCCTAGCACTTCGGTATGCACGCGCGGCACCAGATTGCCCTCACCCTCGATGGTCAGCGACGGTGCGCCGCCCACTCGCACGTCCACTTCCATCTCGATGCGGTGGCGGTTTTCGATGCGCAGGCCGCTGACGCTGGCGATGGAGCGCGTTTCAACGGTGGTCGATCCATTGCCCTTGACGTAGTCGCTGCTGTCGTTAACGACAATGACGCAACCAGCCAGGCTAAGAGAGATCAGGGCGGCGAGAGTAAGTTTGGTGCGCATTTGGCGTCCTTGTTCTGCGTGCTTGTTGGGATGTCGCCATCTTATCCATGCAGCGTCTTTACCCCAGCTGGAATGCGATGAACTGCAGAAATCAGGTATTGAAGTGTAAAAATTGATAAGATGAAAGTGTCGGCAAACGTCGGCCCGGCAGCGCGCCTGCTGAGCATAATCGAGTCAATACCCCTTATTGGCGCCGTGGATAGGCCATCTGCGGCGTTTCTTTTTTTAGCGTATTTTTCATCAATAAAATCAGTTACTTGGAATTTTGTGATTGATTTTTGATTAAGTCCGTGGGACACCTGTGGGACACTCTCTCGTAACAGGCAGCGCCGCCATGACGTAAACTATTCGCTTGAGTTCGCAACCAGGCGGGGAGTTATGGCAGTCATCGAAAAGCGCGCAGGCAGTGACGGTAAGGCTTCTTACCGCGTGAAAGTCCGGATTAAGGGCTTTGCGCCAGAGACAGCGACGTTCGAGCGCAAGACCGACGCGAAAGACTGGGCCACAAAGATCGAAGCTGACATGAAGGCTGGTCGACACTTCGGCCAGAGCAAGCGGCACACACTGAAGGATCTGATTGGCAAGTACGTCGACGGCCCGCTGCAAGCGCTCAAATCTAAGAAGTCTGTCGAGACACGGCTCAATTGGTGGATCGGACGCGATGGAGAGAAGCTGCTATCGGAGTTGACGCCAGATGTCGTCGCACAGGCGCGTGATGCGCTCTTGGCTACGCCCAAACAGCGAGGACAGGGCAAGCGCACACCCGCAGATGTGAATCGCACCTTGGCGGCGCTTTCGAGTGCCTGCCGATACGGCATCTTGGAACTAGGGTGGCTTGAACGGAACCCTGTTGACCGCGTATCGAAGGGCAAGGAGGGTAGGGGGCGGGTGCGTTTCTTAGACGAACAGGAGCGCGATGCATTCCTGAAAGCCTGCCGTGAATCGAAGAGTCGGCACCTCTACTTGGCCGTGGTACTTAGCCTGACAACCGGCGGGCGCGAGTCCGAGGTCATGGGATTGCGCTGGGCGCAGCTTGATCTGGTGCGCCGGACCGCGCTGCTTGGTGACACGAAGAACGGCGATGTCCGTGTGTTGCCACTGGCCGGCGAAGCGTTGGACCTGCTGAAGGCTCGCTCGAAGGTGAGGGCACTTGATGATGACCGCCTGTTCCCTCCGCGCGCCAAGAGCAAGGCGCCTTATGCTGAACTACGTGAGTCGTTCCGCAAGGCGCTCAAGACTGCCAACATCATCGACTTCCGTTGGCATGACCTTCGCCACACTGCTGCGAGCTACCTGGCAATGGCGGGCGTGTCGCCGCTCGAAATCAGCAAGATCCTGGGCCATCGCACGATGTCGATGGTCTCGCGGTAGCCAAAGTGCGAAAGCTGAGCAAAGGCCGGTGCCCCCTGGCTGATGCACTTTCCTGTCTGGCCACGCACTTTTCTCAGCGCGATAAAGCCGAACGATAATGCCGAACTCCGGTCGCCCGGCCTTGTCTCGCAAACCCTCCATCATTTCGTCGCCCCCCCAGGCTCGCTACTCCGACTACCGTTCCTTAACGGTGACACTACCGTAGCACTACGGTAGAACTCCAGAGTGAAACGGAACTAGTCCCGCTTCAGTGCCTGCGTCCCAAATCAGGGCACGCGTAACCCTTCCCGAAGGGTATCGAAAGGCTTTCGGTAAGCGTTGCTGCAAGTCTTCGGGGAAGGCTTTCGCTGTCCTGCCGTTGTCTATCGTGACATCGTAGAGACATCGAAGGGACTTCAGCAACCAAGGCCCAACCCAGGAAAACCCAGCCGGTTGGCGCTAGGATTCCGCCGTCGGGACGATTGGTTTCCGCCTGAATTCCAGCGGAAATAGCTGGCCGTGAAACGCATTTCCACGCTGTTTCGAAACGCAAAGGTAACGCCGCAATCGTTACTGGGAAAGTCCCTTCGAAGCCCCATCCAAGCCCCTCTCGGGGGCCTTCGAAGTTGGCGAGAACCCTCGCGAGCCCTCGCGAATGGGCCTTTGAGCATGCGTCCATCGCAATGCTGGAGATCGCGGGATTCGTGCTTGGCCTGAATTGCATCCTGGTGGGAGTATTGGTATGAATCGTATGCAGGCGGCCAGTCAGCGTTTGCGAACTGAACTCAGGACCCAAATCGCGCAACGAACCCGTTACCGCACCTGAGTTTGAAACCCAGTAAGCGCGTCAGGATTGTATCCAATCATAGTAAGTCCCGGGATATCTGTATGTGGCGACTCAACCAGTTCAGACGCAATGCGCCGTGCCGACGCCAAATTGACATGCCCTTTGACGTATGTGTCGATTGCTCTTCGAGTACCCCATCGTCGTGACAAAATCAGCGTGTCCGACTGAGCGTCATAAACGCTGAACTGAAATACCTCAACCGTATCTCCTTCAGTTAATATCGCAGGCATTTGGACTCCTTGAAGTTGGTAATTTGTTATTGCAATGGCTTTCTTAGAGTTCGCCTCATCTGTCATCGCCAACCAATACATCCAATTTAACTAGCCCAACGGACTAAAAAACCGTTGCGCTGGAGGTGGTGCCGGTTCGATTCCGGCCCGGGGCACCAGCGCAGTGCGAGGCGATATGACTCCAAGAAGCTGAAGGTGCTCAGGCGTGCAGGTTAGCTTAGAAAGCTTTTCGAGTATCAGATTCGCTCTTTGCTCCGTCGTATGTTTTGCATCGCACCTCCCGTTCATCGCGGCCAGTTGGCCTACTGTTTCATCTGATCGAGGACTTTTGCCGCGTTGGCATCGGCAGTCTCTCGCGCCGCGCGGCGTTCGTTCTCACGTGCGACCAGCTCCCTAACGTGCTCCGCTGACACCCGGTTAATGCTCGCAGTTTCGTTCTTCAGCGTAATCTCCACAAGCTCGTTGGGGTGCACATAGCGGTCGTAGCCACCTTTGCTCGTGCGGCCTAGCCACCCGGCGTCCTTGAGCCTTTGCGAGACATGCCCAATAGTGTTCTTGTTGACGATGCACGAAGCCGGCAGATCGTAGCCACCATTTTTCTCGCGATACTTCGCCGTGCATTTCAGGTCATAGTCAGAGATTGCGAACGTGAGTATGACATCGCGGTACGCGAGCTTCTCAGGAGGGAGCTGTCGCACGTCGCCATCGGGGCCAACCGGCGTCAGGTAGGCGTCTGCAAAGTAGTCGCCGCCGTCCATCTTCAGCGCGGCGCCAACCGCCTTGATGCCGAACAGGTCGGATGGTACGGCGCGCGAGCACTTGTACCCGTAATAGTCGGCTTTGCAATCGGTGAAGCCGGTTGCCTTCGCGTCAGCAATGCGACCAGGGACAGTGAAGCCTTGGAAAGACGCGGCCTTGAAGCGCCCCTTTTCGCCGGCACGCTCGGCATCTATGGTATTGGTTGGCCGAGTACTCGGTGCCGCTGCTGGCACAGTCTTCTCAACGGGGCCAAAGACCATCAGGCAGATGGAACCTACTGCAGCCGGAATGCCGTAGTACTTCGTGACCTTCTGCCGGGTGGCTGTCGGGCCGAGGAGCACCTTGGTGGGGAAAAGCTGGCCAACGGCCATCAAAAGCAGCAATGCAACGGTGCTAAGAACGACGAAAACGAGCATTTTAAGTAACTATTTTGTGAAAATTTCAATATACAGGAGTCAACAATCCTAGAAAAGCCCCGACGGGCGCAGACTCGTTCGGAAAGCATGTTATTTCCGGTTTTGGCCGATGCGTGGATTGGAGCAGGGGCTTGGCCAACTTGCATTCCGGCTCGATTCCAGTCGGGGGAATCGTACCGGCCTGTTACCATTGATTCAGACGAAGAATTTCTTGTAAACCCGCAAAGTTGTACTAGGCTGGAAGCGTCCCTAGAAAACGGGAACGGGTTTGGCGACCCGGAATACATACGGCGGACGACCGCCACCAGGCGGTATTTTTTTGTCCATGCACCATTCCTCCATGAGAGGCAGTGGTGGGGGCATCTTCGGATGCGCAGGTTGCCGTGTGTGCCTGTTCGCCAACCCTGCTATCTGCCTCTCCCCTCTTTTTGCGACGACGGGATACCAATGCGCTGATGGAGCGTCTCGGCGCAGGCAACCAAACGACTGAGCGGATTAACGCGGTTCGTGAGCACTCGTCCCGCATGGAGCGCGAGTTGCGCGAAAAGATCCTGCGCGAAACCACCAACAAGGAAAGTCACTTCGCCAGCAACGCGCTTCGTGAGCACGTGAGCCAGGGCGCCCGCGAACTTGGTGGCCCTGTGTCGGCCAATGCCGCCTACCGCGTCAACGAGCGCGGCCCTGAGCTGCTGAAGGTCGCGGACAAGGAATATCTCATGATGGGCAACCAACCAGGGAGCGTTAAATCAGCTAGTGAATCGGCGAATCGCGGACTTGGCCGGGTGCCGGAAAACGAACGATTTCCAACAGGCAGGAAAGGGAAAGTAAGTCTATGTTAGAAAAATATCCCTAGACATTTCTAACACATGAACTATTCTGACAGTGATTTCTAACAGTCTCTGTCGGGAGAACATCATGGCAACCTTTGCATACGGTCGGGTCAGCACCAGCGAGCAAAGCGCTGACAACCAACGCTTAGAGATCGAGAGCGCCGGCCACAAGGTTGATTACTGGTTCGCGGACACCATCAGTGGTAAGACCAGTGCAAGTCAGCGTCCGCAGTTTTCGAAGCTGCTCGACCAGATCCGTGACGGCGAAACGCTGGTGGTCGCCAAGCTGGATCGACTGGGCCGCGACGCCCAAGACGTCGGCGCCACCGTCAAACTCCTGGCGAGCCGCAAGATTGCTGTCATCGTTCTACAACTCGGCAAACTTGACCTCACCTCGCCAGCGGGTAAGTTGATGCTTACGATGCTGGCCGCCGTTGCGGAAATGGAGCGGGACTTGCTGGTAGAACGTACCCAGGCCGGGCTAACCAGAGCAAGAAGCGAAGGCAAGACGCTGGGGCGGCCCCTGAAGACAACCCCTGAACAGCGCGCGGATATCATCGCCAAATACACCGCCGGCGAAAGTATCAGCGCATTGGCTCGGCATTACAGCGTATCGCGGGCCAATATCCTCGGCGTGGTGACGCCCGCGAGAACATCGCTCCTTACTTAAGCTCAGCGCGATGCGCCCCGTCCAAGCGATACTGGGGAAAATGGGCCTGAGAACGACAAATTTACTGGTTGTCCATACAGTGTGTTGGCGGTTTTTGGGAAATTAGGGCAGTTCCCGTAAAGATTTCGTAAGATCCGACGTATATACTTACAACGTATGGCACTCGTATGGTTGCTATACATACTGAATCTGTTTAGACTGCCTCTAAGGCGCAACTTTATTGCCGGAGGGAATTATGGCTGTACGAAAAGTCACGTTTAACTTACCGCAGGAAATGATCGATTTCCTGCAAAAACAGGCGGAAGAGAATCACATCACCGTGACCGATGTGATTCGCCGTTCAATCAATTCCGAGCGCTTCTTTGTGGAGCAAGAGGCTGCCGGGCATAAGATCCTGATCGAGGACCAAGCGCAGAAGCAGCGTCAAGTTATGCGTATGAACCGATAGCATTGGGGGCTTACTTTGGAAGCAGCCAATGAAAAGCCAATTTCGGCGAGTAACGAACCACTAGACCTGTCGAATGAAATCCCCGTCGAGGGGGCGTCATACTCACCAGCGCCCTACAACCCCGCACCGCATGAGGATCGCGCAAGGCGCCACATCGCATACTTGCTGATCGGACTCCTGTGGGTCATCGTAGGGTCAATCTTCATCCTTGTCGCCTGCCATTCAGTAACGGTCGGAGACGTGAAGGAGTTTGCGGTGGTTTTAGGGCCTGTTGTGACGCTGGTATCAGCCGCAACTGGCTTCTATTACGGAACAAAGTCCAACAATAAGTAAATCGCGTCATTCGGCCCGCAGAGAGCGGGCTTTCTTTTTGCGCGCACATTACTCAACAGTAATTCGCGCGCACAATGTTCCGATCCGCGAGCGCACAGAAACGTTTTCGGAGTTCGGAGAGGATGCGGGATAACAATTAGGAATGGGATTTTGAAATGTGCTCTTCCATAGCCAAAACACCCAGGTCATGAGCATTGGTCGCGGCAGCCCGTTCGCTGTCATACGGATTCGCAACGGCTTTTTCGTCGACTACCACGGAGCCTTTGAGTAACTTGTAGGATCCTAACCATTTCCCTGGTTGTTTCGCTTCATAGGCTGCGTAAAGAATAGTGTAGTCACCTTCAAAAGTAGCCTTCTGGTAAGCGAGTTGTCGCGGGTAGCTCATGTTGCCTCCATAGAAAGTCGGAGGATAGCATGACCCGCGTTGCAACTTAAACGACGACCGGGCCTGCGAAATCCCCCACCCAATATCACCAGCATCGCGACGGTTACTGATTTACTAAGGTGGCGTCGCCGATCGACCGTTCTTGATGCGCTGAATGCGCGCCAATCAACTTGCTTTCAATTGATGTCTCGATCTTTAACGTCCATGTGCTTCGAAACAATTTCGAACAGTTCATCGACCTTATTGCAATGGATTAATATGTTTCGCTGTCGTACGTGAGGTGTCTCGTGGCTCATGGTTGGGTAGAGCGATCGAGACTTGAACTCGGGATCCTGATCGAGGTTATCAATTGCCTCGATCAAGAATCCACATTGAATTTTGATCTCCATAAAAGCGTTGATGGCTTCAGCGCTCCCTATTTCGTAAGCTGGCGCTGATTCCATACCGGTCAGGATACCGCGAATAAGATCGTGGTGGTAAAGACTGTATCGTGCGGCAAAGTCATATTCGGTCACGAAGACTTTGCGAACCAAATCGCTGCGACACTTAGCGGCGCGGCACAGCTCAAGGATGGCCTGGCGCTTGTGTTGCATCTCGATCCTTACAAGGTCAAGCGCATCCTTGCGAGCTTTCGCTGCTTGGCGTTCTCCGAGAATAAACGCCGAAAAGATCGCTATCACCGAGCCAATCGCTTGCGCCCAACCAGAATCGATGGTTGCCCAGGTAACGATTGTCACGGCTCCCCTTATCACCAGGAGCGTAAGGATAAAAATCACAAGGGCGAACAAACAAAATCCGAAAAAGTTCACGATTTTTTCGCGCATGTGCCTTTCCTGATTGATAAAAGAGGGATCGTAGCATGCAGCGCTCCAATCGCGATCTGAAGAATCGCCACCATCCAAAACCGTGGGACACTCATGGGACACTGTGGGACAAAAAAACAGCAAAATCCAGAGCAAAACAGAGTAAATGGAAGAGCTTAAGTCGTTGATTCCATTGCGCTGTTTTGTTCTGGAATCTTGCGATTTATCAACGCCCCACGATAGGCCATCTGCGGCGTTTTTCTTTTGGCATGGCCGTGCAATTTTCGCGTCCCCAAGCTTGTGCCACCACAACGCTAGCCACCGCTGGCTTAACTAAGCTGTTGAAAGGCGCAGGTTTTTTCGAAGAGGGACTTGATCATGTGTGCATTGGCAAGAAAATTAGCCCTGGCGGCTACGAGCCTGGTGTTGGCCGCAAGCGCTTGGGGCGCGACCACTCCAGGCAACATCTCGGCCGACGACGTCACGCTCGGCGGCTTCGATTCGGACGCTTATGTCTTTGCCGACGGCTGGAATCCGCATGCCGGACCGAATGGCGACACCAGCGGCTTCGGCACGGCGTTCGACAGCTACGGCAGCGGCCCTTGGAGCTTGCTCGACAAATACGATATGAGCGCGGCCTTCAACAATACCGGCGTGCTCAAATTCGGTTTTGCGATGAGCAGCGGTACCGCTGGTACCTGGTCGGTGCACAATAGCGGCGCCGCGAATATGGTGCTGGACCTGGTGTTTGCCATGCATGCCGGCGACGGCGGCGCAGGCTTCCTGTTCGATAACCAGGCCATTAATGGCGGGCAGACTTTGAACGGGACCTGGCGCATCGAATGGTTCACCGGGAATAATAACGCCAATCCGGACTTTTCCAACCTGAGTATGTTTGCCCGCGATATCGCAGCGGTGCCCGAACCGGGGGAATACGCGATGTTGATGGCGGGCTGTGGGGTGCTGGCTTGGCTGGCGCGCAGGCGCAGGGCGCAGTGACCGCTGTCCCCCAGGCACGGCATGGGGAGTGACCGCGTACTGAACACGGTGCGTTGCTGATTGGCCGAAGCGGCGCTATTGCTGAACGCAGCTGGCGACGCAGAAGCGATTGCGGCCGCTTTCCTTGGCCTGGTAGAGGGCATGGTCGGCGCTGCGCACCAGCGCGTCGGCGTCGCAATGGCCGTCGGCTGGCATGACGGTGGCCACGCCAAGGCTGACGGTGACGGTGTCGCTGGCCGAAGACATCCGGTGCGGGATCGCCAGCTCGCGCACGGACGCCAGGATGCGCTGGGCCACCGTTTCCGCGCCTTGCTGGCCGACCTGGGGCAGCAGGATCACGAATTCCTCGCCGCCATAGCGTGCCAGCAGGTCCGGGGTGCGGCCGGCGCAAGGCACCATCGCGTTGGCGACTTGCCGCAGGCAGATGTCGCCCGCCTGGTGGCCGTAGGCGTCGTTGTAGCGCTTGAAATGGTCGATGTCGATCATGATCACAGAGAGCATGGCCTGCGCGCGGGCGCAGCGGCGCCATTCGTTATCTAGCGTGTCGTTGAAGCTGCGGCGGTTGGCGACGCCTGTCAGCGCATCGGTCAGGGTCAGCTCGCGCATGGCGTCGGATTGGCGCTTCAGCGTCAGGTGGGTACGCACCCGTGCGCGGACGACCGCGATATTGAATGGCTTGGTGATGAAGTCGACCGCGCCGGCTTCCAGCGCCCGCGTCTCGTCTTCCGGCGTGGTCAGGGCGGTGACGAAGATGACCGGGATGCCCAGAACATCGGGCGATGCGCGCAGGGCGGCGCACACGTCGTAGCCGTCAAGGCCCGGCATGACGGCGTCCAGGAGGATCAGGTCGGGACGCTGCTCGTGCGCCAGTTCCAGCGCCTTTTCCCCGTTCAGGGCGAACAGCACTTCATGTTCTCCGCCCAGCGCATGGTTCAGGATCTGGATATTTTCCATGGCGTCGTCGACGATCAGCAGGCGTCCGTTGCGCGCCTGGTCGGTCCATGTCATGCGGTTTCCTCCCGTTTCAGGATCTCCTGCACCTTGTGTTCGGCGTTGGAGAAGTCGAGCGTTTCAATGGCATTGGCAAGCGCCGGCAGCAGGTCGGGGCAGCGCTGTTCCAGCAGCGGGCTGATGGCTTTGAAGGCGGCCAGGGCGCGCATATTGCTGTTGTTTAGCAGCATGAGCAAGTCCCCCAGGGCTTGCGACAGGCTGCCGGTGGGGATACTGTTGGCGACCGGCAGCACCGGCACCGGCAGTTCGCGCGCGGCGGTGGTGACCACGGCCAGCGCCTGTTCCAGCGACAGCAACAGGGCGGCGGCGGAACTGTCCTGTCCTTCCGCGAGCGCGGTCTCGGCCTGGGCGCTCAGCCTGGCCACCTCGGTGGCGCCAAGATTGGCGGAGACGCCTTTCAGTCGATGCAGCACGCGCGTGGCGGCATAACGTTTATCTTGGGCCAGGCATTCGCGCACTTCCTGCACGGCGTCGCCTTGGGAATTCTCGAAGCGCTTGAGCAGGCCGGCGAAGGCGGCATAGTTGCCGGCCACGCGGCGCAGCGCCGCCTCCAGGTCGATCCCCGCTACCGACGCGGGGCGGCCGTCGCCGCGGACGTCGCTGTGCACCGCGCGGGGCTGGCCGGTGGCCATTTCGGGATGCAAGGGCGCCAGGCGGGACAAGGTGGCGATCATTTCGTCGACGTCGATCGGCTTGGCGATGTGGGCGTCGACGCCCGCCTCGATGGCGCGCTGGCGGTCTTCCGGCATGACGTTGGCCGTCATGGCGATGATGGGCAGGCTGCGCAGGCCCATGGAGCGGATCGATTCGGTGGCCCGGTAGCCGTCCATCACCGGCATCTGCAGGTCCATCAGCACGGCGTCGAAGCGCTGCGGGTCGTCGCGCAGCAGGTCGAGCGCAATTTCGCCATTGGAGGCCACTTCCACCAGCGCGCCGCAATGGAGCAGGATGTAGCGCGCCATTTCCTGGTTGATCTCGTTGTCTTCGACCAGCAGCACGCGCATGCCGGCCAGGCTGCCCGACAGGCCGGCATGGTTGCTTCGATGCTCCGGCTGGCTGGCGCCGGTGAGCGCGGCCAGCGCCGCATCGCGCAGGCTGGCCGGGGTGAAGGGCTTGGCGAGGACGGCGTCGATTTGCAGGCTGTCGGCAAGCTGGAGCAGGTCTTCGCTGGAACGCTCCGAGGCCATCATCACCACTTTGGGCAAGGGCAGGGCGCCGCTGCGCGCTTCGACCAGCATGGCAATGCCGTCGGTGCCCGGCATGGCGCTGTCGGCCACCAGCAGGTCGAAGCGCTGGCTGCTCAGCGCTTGCAAGCCTTCGGCCGCATTGGCGGCGGCGACGACGGCCCATTGCATCGCTTCGCCGGCGCTGCGCAGCGCCTGGCGCACGCTGGCCCGGTCGTCCACCACCAGGACGGAGAGTGCCTGCAGGCTGGCGGGAACCGCGGGCGCTTCGCTGGCGGCGCAGCGCTGCATGGGGCAGACGAAGCGGAAGGTGGAGCCTTTGCCCAGCCGGCTTTCGACGCTGATCACGCCGCCCATCAGGTCGGACAGGCGGCGCGCAATGGCCAGGCCGAGCCCCGTGCCGCCATAGCGCCGGCTGGTGCTGCTGTCGCCCTGGGAGAAGGCGTCGAACATATGCTGCTGCTGTTCGGCGGGAATGCCGATGCCGGTATCGCGCACCGTGAATTCCAGCGTGAGCCAGTTGGCGCTGCTATGGGTTTCGCGCACGGACAGCAGCACTTCGCCCTGTTCGGTGAACTTGATGGCATTGCTCAGGAGGTTCAGCAGCACCTGCTGCAGGCGCATGGCGTCACCCGAGATTTCAGCGGGCAGCGCCGGCGCCAGGTCGAACACCGGTTCCACGCCCTTGTCCCAGGCGCTGTTGGCCAGGAGGACGGCGGTCCCGGCCAGCAGCTGGTCCAGGCTGAAGGGCGCCTGTTCGAGCTGCAGCTGTCCGGCCTCGATCTTGGAGAAATCCAGCACGTCGTTGACCACGCCGAGCAGGCTTTGCGTCGCCAGCTGGATCTTGCTGACGTAGCTGCGTTCGCGCCGCTCCAGGGGCGCTTCCTCGAGCAGGCGCGCCAGGCCGGTGATGGCGTTCATTGGCGTGCGGATTTCATGGCTCATATTGGCCACGAAGTCGCTCTTGGCCCGGCTGGCCGCCTCGGCGCGGTCGCGGGCCCGCACCAGTTGATCGTTTAGCTCCTGCAATTTCAATTCGCTGCGTTTGAGTTCCGATACATCCGAGCCTAAGGCAAAGAAGCCGCGTACGGCGCCCGAATCGCCGCGGTCGGGAATGAAGTTGAACCAGGCGTAGCGCAGCTCGCCGGACGGCAGTTCCAGCTCGCACAGAAAGTGCTGCGGGCTGCCTTCCAGTACGGCGCCGATCTGCGGGCGGATCTGCTCGAGCAGGCTGGCCGGCAGCACGTCGCCGATCGGCTCGGCCATGGCCTGATCCAGGGTCTTGCCGAACCAGTCGAGGAAGAATTTGTTGGCGAAGCGGCAGCGCAGATCGGTATCCCAGTAGGCCACCACGCCGGGCAGGTTTTCCGTCACCGTGTGCAGGAAGCTGGTGCTGCGCGCCAGGCTGAGCGAAGTCTGCTGCAGTGCTTCGTCGGCGCGCTTGCGGTCGGTGATGTCGAGCGCGATCCCGAGCAGATGGGTCGCCGTGCCGTTCTCGTCGCGCAGGGCGACCTTGCGGGTGGTCAGGTAGCGCGTTTCGCCGCCGGCGCCGCGCAGGGTTTCCTCGGCAATCTCCAGCACCTGTCCGGAAGCGAGCACCTTGCGGTCCGCCTCCTGGAAGGCGGCGGCTTGCTCGGGCGGGAAGAGATCGCGGTCGCTCTTGCCGAGCAGGTCTTCGCGGGGCCGGCCCAGCAGGAGCTCGCCCTGCCGGTTCAGCAGTTCAAAGCGCAGCTGCTGGGCATCCTTGACGAAGACCATGGCCGGCATATTTTCCAGCACGGACTTGAACAGCGCCTTGGACTGGCGCAGCGCCGCTTCAGTGTCCTTTTGCTGGGTGATGTCCATCAGCATGGCTGTGATCCCGACCATGACGCCGTCGGCGCCGAACACGGGATAATATCCGGCGATGAAATGGCTGGTGCGGCCGGGCCGCGAAGCAGGGACGCCGGTCAGCTCTGCAATGGGCACGGCCTGGCCGGTGTCCAGCACGCTACGGTACGCCTGGCTGACCTGGGCCACCAGGTCACGGTCGTTGATCACTTCATCGAAGCGGCGCCCGATATGTTCGTTGACCGGTAAGCCGTTCAGCGCCGCCAGGTAGTCGTTGATCATCAGGATGCGCAAGCGTGTATCGACAAAACTCAGGCCGACTGGCGCCGTGGCGTAGATGGTCTCGAGCAGGGCATTGGAATTTTCCAGCTGTTGCGTGCGCTCTTCCACCACCCGTTCCAGGTCTTGCCGGTGGCGGGTCAGGTCGCGGTCCAGTTGCTGCAAGGTGGCGCCGATCTGCTGCGCTTCCAGGAACTCGGCGCGCGGCAGCTCGACCGGCTTGCCGTCGGCCAGCGCCTGGGCCGGAAAATGCAGCGCTTCGACCGAACGCGCGATGCGGCGGGCGGCAACGGCGGCTGTCGCAAAGCCGGCCAGGATCAGCGCCGCCAGGAGCGCTGCCAGCCCGAGGAAGGCGCCGTCGAAGCCGCCCGCCGCAGCGTTGTCCGGCATGGCGACGGTCACCGTCCATGAGGTGTCGGGGCCGCGCAGGTAGCTGGATTGGAGTGGCAGCCCGCGCAAGGCTTCCGCTGCAGGATGGCCGCTACTGCGCCCATCGTCATTGCTGCGGGCGACCAGCTGGCCGCCGGGCGCCAGCACTGCAATCGCGGCGCCGGAAGGCAGGCGCATTTCCTCCGCCACCTTGTCCAGCGCATCGGCCGGCAGCAGCACGCTGAGGATGGCTGTCGGTTTGCCCGGCCGGGGCACCTGCACATCAACCGCCAAATGTGCCGGCTCCTTCCCGCTGGCGGGCAACAGGCTGGTAAGCGAACGGGCGTTGGGCGGGAATTTGAGGCGCTCCGCGTTGGCGGTGCGGTCGACCGGGAAAGGCCGGCCCGCGATCAGCTGCGGCGCGCCGTTCTCGGTGAGCAGGACATGCGATTGATGGGGTAAGCCAGGCGCCAGGGCCCCGGCCGCATGGCTGCGCATGGCGGCCAGGTCGCCGTTGCGGGCACTGGGGCTATTGGCCAGCGCGATGGCCGCGGCTTCGGCAGCCAGCAGCTGGCGGTCCACGACGGCGGCGGTGGCGCGGGCCAAACGCCCGGATTCCAGCTCGGCGCGGCCCAGGTCGCGCTGCTGGGAAAACACCAGTAATAAAGCAATTGCCAGCAGGGTAGGCGCAGCGCAAGCCACGGCCAGCAGCGCAATCTGCGACCGCAAGGGCGGCAAGGGCTTGCTGGAATCGTCCTGCACGGCACATCCTTTCGGGAAAGTGGCTGCAGGTCGATGATAGCTCAGCTTGTCTTGGACGAAAAGCGCGCAATCTCCAGCTTGGCAATGGCATTGCGGTGGACTTCATCGGGGCCGTCGGCCAGGCGCAGCGTGCGGTTGCCGGCCCATTGGTAGGCCAGCGGGAAATCGTCCGATACCCCGGCCGCGCCGTGCGCCTGGATGGCCCAGTCCAGCACCTGCTGCGCCACATTCGGCGCCAGCACCTTGATCATGGCGATCTCCGATTGCGCCACCTTGTTGCCGACCGTGTCCATCATATAGGCGGCTTTCAGGGTGAGCAGGCGCGCCGTATCGATGCGGATGCGCGCTTCCGCGATGCGTTCGCGCCACACGCCCTGGTCGGAAAGACGCTTGCCGAATGCAATCCTTGTCGTCAGGCGCTGCACCATCAGCTCCAGCGCCCGTTCCGCCACGCCGATCGCGCGCATGCAGTGGTGGATGCGGCCCGGGCCCAGCCGGCCCTGCGCGATTTCGAAACCGCGGCCCTCGCCCAGCAGGAGATTGGAAGCGGGGACGCGTACGTTCTCGAACACCATTTCGCAGTGGCCGTGCGGGGCGTCGTCATAGCCGAACACCGGCAAGGGCCGCAGTACGGTCAGGCCCGGAGTGCCGGCCGGCACCAGTATCATCGATTGCTGGGCATGGCGCGGCGCCGCGAAGTCGGTCTTGCCCATGGCGATATACACCTGGCAGCGCGGGTCGCCCGCGCCGGAAATCCACCATTTGCGGCCGTTGATCACGTAATCGCCGCCATCGCGCTCGATGCGGGTTTCGATATTGGTGGCGTCGGACGAGGCCACGGCCGGTTCGGTCATCGCGAAGGCGGAGCGTATTTCGCCGCGCAGCAGCGGTTCCAGCCAGCGCTGCTTATGCTCCTCGGTGCCGTAGCGCTCCAGCGTTTCCATATTGCCGGTGTCGGGCGCGGAGCAGTTGAACACTTCCGCAGCCCATGGCACGCGACCCATGATTTCGCACAGGGGCGCGTAATCGAGGTTGGTCAGACCTTCCGGCGCACGGCTGGAACGGGGCAGGAACAGGTTCCACAGCCCCTGCTCGCAGGCCAGCGGCTTGAGGCGTTCAATCAATCCGGTGGGGATCCAGCGGTTGCCTTGCTCGCGGCCGTTGCGGTCCACCTCTTCATGGAAGGCCTTTTCGTTCGGGTAGATGTGCTGGTCCATAAAGGCCAGCAGGCGCGCCTGCAGTTCCTTGGTGCGCGCGGAGTAGTCGAAGTCCATTGCGGTTCCCTTATTCGATTGCCTTGCCCTGGGCGTAGGCCCAGCCCATGGCCGCCATCGGGCGCGCCAGCTTGCCCGATTCCAGCGCCTGCGCACTGGAAGCCGTGCCGTCCACATAGCGCTTCATGATGCCCTGCATGATGCTGGCCAGGCGGAACATATTGAAGGCGAGGTAGAAATTGAAGTCTTCCAGGCGGATTGCCTTGCCGGTGCGTTCGGCATAGCGCGCAATATACTCGCGCTGCGACGGGATGCCGAGGGCTTTCAAATCCAGGCCCGCGATGCCGCGGAACTGGCCCGGCGCGATGTGCCAGCTCATGCAGTGATAGCTGAAATCGGCGAACGGGTGGCCCAGGGTGGACAGCTCCCAGTCCAGCACCGCCAGGATGCGCGGCTCGGTGGGGTGGAAGATCATGTTATCGAGGCGGAAATCGCCATGCACGATGGCGGTGGCTTCGCCGGGCGGGATATGGGCCGGCAGCCATGCGATCAGGCTGTCCATCGCTTCGATGGTTTCGGTTTCGGAGGCTTTGTACTGCCTGCTCCAGCGTTCGATCTGGCGCTGGAAGTAATTGCCCGGCTTGCCGTAGTCGCCCAGGCCGATGGCTTCGTAGTCAATGGTGTGCAGTTGCGCGATGACGCGATTCAGCTCGTCGTAGATCGCCGCGCGCTCGGCCGGTGTCATGCCCGGCAAGGACTGGTCCCACAGGACGCGCCCTTCGACGAATTGCATGACATAGAAAGCACGGCCGATCACCGCTTCGTCCATGCACAGGCAATACTGGCGGGCGGCCGGGAAGCCGGCTTTGTGCAGCGCGTCCATGACGCGGAATTCCCGTTCGATGGCGTGGGCCGATGGCAGCAGCTTGGCCGCCGGCGCCGGCTTGGTGCGCAGGACATAGTGCTGGTCGCCGACCGACAGCTTGAAGGTGGGATTGGACTGGCCGCCCTTGAACTGCTCGACCTTCAATTCCCCTTGCGGATAGCCGTCCACATGCTGGCGCAGGTAAGCGTTCAGCGCGGCGGTGTCAAAGCGGTGGCGCTCCGACACCTCCTTGGTGCCCATGAATTCTTCGAACATAAGTCCTCCTTGCGAACGATCGTACTATTTTTGTGGGCGGGAAAGCAAGCGCGATGTTGAATATTCCTTGAGCAGCTGTTCCATCGTGGTGCTGCGTGTGGCGGCCTGCAGGGGCGCGTGCGGCGCGTAGTTTGAGAAGCGTACGATCCAGTCGTGCGGCTGCTGGCCCACGTCGAGCGCATTGATGCAGCCGGCAGCCTGCGACAGATTGCCGAGGAAGAGGCGCTGGCCGCCCGTCAAGGCATAGGACAGGATGGCCCGATTGACCCCGCCGTGCAGGACCAGCAGTACGGTGTCCCAGCTCTCGTCGGCCAGCAGCCTGGCGATGGCGGGATGGATGCGGTCCATCAATTCGCCCACCGATTCGCCGCCCAGGAAGCGGCGCTGCTCGGGCACCACGCCCTCGAAAGCGCCGGTGAAAGCGTCGCGCAGCTTGTCGTCGGGGATGCCGGACAGCTTGCCGCCGCGGATTTCCGCCAACTCCGGCCAGGTTTCGAGCGCGATCCGCTGGCCGGTTTCCGCCAGCACGCCCATGGCAGTTTCCACGGTGCGCGGCAAGCCGGAAACGATGACGCGATCGAACTTGATGCCGTCGGCCGCGAACGCCTGGCCCGCCGCTGACGCCTGGGCGCGGCCCGCTTCGTTCAGGGGAACGGTTTCGGGAAGATGGGGCTTGCCGGCTTCGTCAAAGTAAGTGACGCTGCCGTGCCGCATCAGGAAGACGCGGCGTCGTTCAGGGTTTTCTGTCATGAGCTCTCAAAAAAAGATTGCCAGGCGCGTGATGATGGTTCCGTTATTAGTATAAGGCCCGGTTGCCCGCACGTTGCCGGAATCCGGTTTGCCGTCATCCAGCTTGGCATCGATCTCCTGTGCGAAGGTATCGGGCAGGTTGTCGAAACGGATGCCATTGCCGCCCCGGCCGCCCACCACATCGTTGTAGATGTAGACGGCGCCGCCCTGGGCGCTGGTCATGAAGTCCGTGCTTCCATTGTAGGAGCCGGTGATCAGGCCGGCCAGCGCGAGGTGCTGCGGCGCCAACTGGTATTCGCTGATCTGGCCGTCGCCGTTACCGTTGCCGGCGGCGCCGGGAACGTGGGTGGTGGCGAGGATATCGTCGCCGGGCAGGGCGCGGAAACGGTCCTGGTAGGCGTTGACGGCCGCCTGCAGTGCGGTCGCCTGCTGGATGATGCTCTTGACCTTGGCGTTGTCGATCAAGGCCTGGCCTTTGAGCACACCGCCCAGCAGCAGGCCGATGATCACAAGGACGATGGCGATTTCAACGAGGGTAAAGCCGCGGTGTCGCATGGCATTCTCCTTTCACGGCAAACGTTGGGCGGCAAGCATGCGGTTGAACAGGATGTTGGGGGATAGCCAGAGCACGATGTCATCATAGGCGCCGCCCGCCGCCGCGGGGTTGTCGGCCTGGCCGCGCGCGATGAAGATGCGGCCATCAGCCTGGAAGTTGGCTTTTTCATCGGCATTTCCCTGGCCCATGTCGGCGGCCTGTACCCCGGCATCGCTGAAGGCGCCGTAGCCATTGCGGCCTTGCGACAGCACCACGGCGGGAATGTCGTTCGGTGCGCTGGCCGCCACCAGGGCGCCGGCGGCATCGCGGCTGGCGATGCTGATATCGCGCGGCGTGTTGAGACGGAACGGCGCGCCGCTGTCGCTGAAGGCGGGCGTAACACTGTACAGGTAGAGGTGCTGCCAGGCGTCGAGCTTGGGCAGGCCCAGCGTCGCCCAGGGAAGGAAGCCGAGGCGGCGCTCGTTGCTGCAGCGCGTGCCGGTGCGGTCTTCCAGGCCGTTCGAGGCGGAGACGGCGGGACAAGGCAGGTAGCCATTACGGGCTGCGAAGCCGGCCAGCGCGTCGCGCGCTTCTTCCAGCGCTTTGCTGGTGTCCGCCACGCGGCGCTGCTCCATCTGGGCCGACAGCGGCGCCAGCATGCCGCCCAGCAGCAGGCCTACGATGACCAGCACAATCGCCATTTCGACCAGGGTGAAAGCTTTGTTCTTCATGGCAGTGTTTTGGCGGCCGCCATCCTGTCGTAAAGCGTTTGCAGGGGGATCGTCACCAGCAGGTCGTCGAATGCTCCCCCCGGGGCGTTCGCTTCGCTGCTGCGCGGGCGCTGCATGAAACTGGCGGTGGCCATCAGGTTGCCGGCCTCGTCCTGGCTGTCGGGCGCGTCGTTGCGTCCGCGCGAGAGGATCACGGCGGGAGCGCACTGGGCCGCCAGGGAGCAGGCATCCTGGCCGGCGACATAGAACAGCGCGCCGCCCGCATCGCGCGACAGCACACGCTTGGTGGCGATGGCGGCGGTCCGCGCCAGCGGAGCCGAGGTGAATTCCGGTGTCACGCTATAGCGCAAGGAGTGGCCCCAATTGTCCTGGGCCGGAAGGCCGAGATCGAGCCAGGGGAGGAGGCCGGTGCAATCCGCTTCGCTTGCGCACAACGCCTTTTTCTCCCGGCCATCTTCTCCCGGCGCCTCTGGGAGCGCCGGGAGCGCCGGGCGCGGCAGGCGGCCGTGCGTCGCGGCGAAGCCGATCAGCGCCTCATTCGCCTGCGCCATCAGGGCGTACGTCCGCTCTTCGCGTGCCCGTTCGATACGGCCGCCGCTGAAGGCGGACAGCAGGATGGCAGCGGTTGCCGCGACGGCAATCAGCAGCATCACCAGCAGTGTCGCGCCGCGTTGTCTAGCGATCCGGCTCATGGATTTCTCCCGAAGCGGAATCATAGCGCTGCCCCGGCTTGAGAACGACGGCATGTCCATCGGCCTGCAAGCGGACCGCGCCGCGCAAGACAGCGCTTGGCGGTGCGGCCTGGACTTCGCCATTCAGAATGAGCACGGCGCTGCCGTTGCCTCGCCGGATCAGCCCATCGAGCCGAAGTCCGGCCGCGTCGGGACCGTCCGCCGTGCCTGGCGCTTCCGCCGCGGGCGCGGTCTGTGGCGGGCATCCCGGTGCGGCCGCACCGGGCAGGCATCCGACCACCATGCCGGGGTTGGCGCCTTGCCCGCCGACCGCGGCGGCATTGGCTGCCGCCTGCGATGCCTGGCCGCGTAGCGCGTCGAGCTGGGCCCGTTCGCCCGGCGTGGTGAACAACCTTCCCATGCTGACGAAGTTCTGCGCATTGGCCTGGGCCGCCAGCATCATGAACAGCATTGGCATGGCGACTCTCATAGCGTCCCTCCGAGCGGGGCATGGGCCGGAGCGGGAGTCAAGGTCAGCCAATTCAGCGTGCAATCCGCATTCAAGGTCGGCGCCGGCGCGCCTGGTGCCGGCGCGGCGCCGGCCGAACGCCTGATCACGCAATCCTGCACGGCGAACGTTCCTGCCTGCCGCAGGTCGGCAAGAAAATTCAGTAAGTCCAGTTCATGCAGCAGATCCATATGCAGGGCCATGCGGCTGCCCAGCATGGCGTAGTCGCCGGTTGGCAGCGCGGTCTCAAGCTTGTACGGCTGCTGCACCTCGATCTCGTACGTCAGCGGCAGCAGGCGGCGCTGCTCCTGGATCTGGCGGATAGCCTCCACCCAGTCGAGCCGTCGTTCCGGTCCCACCAGGCCGCGGCGGCGCAATTCGATGAACTGCGGCTGATACAGGCGGATTTCCTCCTTCTCGGTTTCCGCGTGGGCGAGCCGCGAGCGGGCGCCGTCGCGTTCCAGCAGCGCCGCCGCCTCGCCGAGGTGCGCTTGCCGCAGCTGCCACCAGCTGGCAAAGACGGCGGCAAGCGAGATAGCAAGGGTGCCAAGGAATACCAGGGTCGCGTTACGCAACAGGGAATACTCGCGCAGGAGCATCATGGGGCCCACCTGACGTTCAGGGTGAACTTTGCCCGCTCGCCCAAGCCGGGTGCCGCCCCTGCCTTGCCGCTGAGTTTGACGTTCGGCCGCACGTCGAACGGCAATTGCTCGATTTCCACCTGCATGCCCGGCGTCCGGGCCAGCTCCTGTGCGAAGCGGTTCATGCTAAGCAGCACGCTGCGATAGTCGTCCTGCTCCACCAGGACTTCGGCCTGCAGGCGCAACTGCTGCGACGGCGCCTTGGGAATCCCGATCAGCATGGAAGACAGCGGCGCCAGCAGGGTCGCCGAGGCGGCCGCACCCGGCAGGGCGCTGCTGGCTGCCACTGGCACGATGCCGGGCGCATTGGCGCGCCAATCGAGCTGCGTCAGGCGGATCTGGGGAGATCGTTCCAATACTTCGCTGAGCATCGTCATTGCGGCCTGCGGCCAGGGGCCCTGGCGCGCCACCATTTGCGCAATCTGCACCGCCGCCTTCATATTCGCCGTCTTGTCGACGGCCGGAGGCATGCTGGACATGCTATTACGGTAAGCGCCGCCCAATCGCTCGGTTTCCTTGCGCAGCTCCTTCAAATGGCCGTTTGCCAGCATGGAGCCGACGAGATTCGCCGCTGTCCAAATCAGGCAGCAGGCGGCCATGACTGCGCTGGAGGCATACAAGGCCTGGCGCGTACGCCACAGGCTGTAATAGCGCTGTCGCGCGCCAAGCGGATAGTGGCCTGGCGGCGAAGTGCGCGCCGCCAGGCCGAGGAACAGGTCGTCCGGCTTATCCGCTGCGGCCAGGCGCTGCCGTGCCGCCGCCTCTTCCAGCGGAATGACCCGCCAATCGAGCAGCGGGGCGATGCTGGCCGCGGGTGGCGCGGCGATGCGTGCCAGTGGCAGCAAGGCCAGCACCCGCAACATGGCGTCGCGCTGGAGCATATGCGCGCCGGCCAGGAATTGCCGCGTCCTTTCCGCCTCCTGCTCTGCGCCCGCCGCCGATTGCGCCAGCCGTGAAAAGCGCACCTTGCCTCGTTGGAAGTAGGTCTGGCGTATTCCGGTGTCGTGCTGCGTGACCAGCAGCAGGTGCGGCTCTTCCAGCGCATCCTCAGGCAACAGGGCAGCGCTTAGCAGGGCGGGAGAGTAAAGAGCGGCCAGCGGCACGCGCTGGTTTTCGAGCGTATCGAGCCAGGGCCGCAGGATGTCCGGATTGGTCAGGGCCGAGAACAGCACAATATCATCGCGCCGGCCTTGATCTTCGCGGCCCTGGATGTGCGAGCTCCGGAACGGTGTGTCGCGATAGGACTGGGCCAGCCGCCGTTCGCGCATTGCCATGCCCGCGCGGCCGGCAACGTGGGGCAGCAGGAGGCGCTGGAAGTCCTCTTCCACCAGGTCGGCGAGCATCAAGGCCGGGGTGTCCTGGCGCTCCTGGAGCCAGGCGGCGAAATGCGCCGGGCCACCTGCGGCAAGCTCGAAGCACGGTCCGGCTGCCAGCCTGCCGCGCTCCCACAGGCGGCAGTAAAGACGTTCCGCTGTCAGGTGAAGCAGGATTTTTCGCGTCATGAGGTCAGATCCTGATTGAGCTGATGGTGTCGTAAATCGGCCCGAGCACCGAGAGCATGATCCAGCCCAGGAGGAGGCCAAGCACCACCGTCATCGCCGGTTCGATCATCGCCTGCATGCGCTCGATCCGCTCCCGCACTTCCCGGTTGTAGAAGTAGGCGACATTGCGCAGGGTTGCGTCGAGAGCTCCGGTCGATTCGCCCACGCGCAGCATGCGCACCACCAGGGGAGGGAACAGGCCGGCTTGCCTGAATGCAGCCGCCACGCCATGGCCCTCCGCAATCAGTTCCCTGGCGCGCCGCATGGCGGCTGCCACCACCCGGTTATTGGCAATGCCTTCCGACAGCCGGATGCACTCCAGGACGGGGATGCCGGCGGCATACATCAGGGCGAAATAGGTCGCGAAACGGGCCATGACCAGCTTGTGCAGCACCGGCACGATGCGCAGCAGCAGGCGATCGAAGGCGAAAGCGGTGCGTTCGCTGCGCCGCAATTGCCAGAGCGTGCCCTGCCAAAGCAGTACGGGCATCGCCAGCAGGAGGTACCAGTAGTGGATGAAGAAGTCGGAAAGGGCAATCAGCGCGCGCGTATGGAAAGGCAGCTCCTGTCCCATATTCTTGATGAAGGCGGTCAGCTGGGGCACCAGGTAGATCATCAGGAAAAACATCACGCCAACGACGACCAGCAACACGAAGGCCGGATAGGTGACCGCCTTGCGCGCCTGCGCCGCGAGTTCGTCCTGCCATTTGAGGTTTTCGGCAAGGTCGCGGAATATCTCGTTCACCTTGCCGCTTTGCTCCCCGGCGCGCACCAGGCTGGTGAAGCCCGGGTCGAAGATCTCCGGGTAAGCCGCCAGGGCGCTCGACAGCTGCAGGCCGCCTTCGATTTTCTCCACCAGGTCGGTGATGATTTCGCGCAGCCGCAAGTGGTCGGTGCTGTCGCGCAGGTCGCGCAAGCCGTCGAGAAGCGGGACGCCGGCGCTGCTCATTTGCTCGAGATGGAAGCACAGGTTGATCAGGTCGCGCCGCTTGACTGCGCGGCTGCCGAATAGCGGTTTGCGCTGGCGGGTTTCGCGGTAATCGATTAGGTCGAGCGCCATGCGCTGCAGGCGCAGCTCCAGATCGGGCGCGTTATGCGCGTCCATATTGCCCGGAATGATACTGCCGTCGGCATCCATGGCGCGATAGATAAATTGTGGCATATCAGTTCAACCTGTCGGTGAGGTCGACCACGCGCGATACTTCGTCCAGCGTGGTCAGTCCCTCCAGCACCCGCCGCATGCCGTCGTCGACCAGCGTACGGAAGCCGGCGGCACGGGCCGCATTGCGCAGTTCGCGGGCCGGCGCCCGGCGCGCGACCATTTCGTCGAATTCGGCATTCATGCGCAGCAGCTCCATGATGGCCATGCGGCCCTTGTAGCCCTGGTGGAGGCAGCGGTCGCAGGCACCGGCGCGGTAGATGGTGGGGGCTGGATCCTGGTCGCCCAGGCCGAGCAGGCGCCGCTCCAGTTCGTCCGCCAGGGCGGGCTGGCGGCAATGCGGGCAAACCTTGCGCACCAGGCGCTGGGCCACAATGCCGATGATGTTCCCAGCCAGGACGTCGGCCACCACGCCCAGATCGAGCAGGCGTGGAATGGCGCCGGCGGCAGAATTGGTGTGGAGCGTGGAATACACCTGGTGGCCGGTCATCGCCGCCGCCAAGGCCATGTCGGCGGTTTCCTTGTCGCGGATCTCGCCCACCAGGATCACGTCCGGATCCTGCCGCATCATGGAGCGGATGCCATCGGCGAAATCGAGTTTGGCCGATTCGTTGACGGACGTCTGGCGGATCTGGTGCATCGGGTATTCCACCGGATCTTCCATCGTCATGATGTTGATGGTTTCGGTGTTGATGTGGTTCAGGATGGAATACAGGGTGGTGGTCTTGCCGCTGCCTGTGGGCCCGGTGACCAGTATCAGCCCGTCGGGGCGGGCGATCATCAGCTTCAAGACGTCAAGCTCATGTTCGGCCAGCCCGAGCTGATCGAGCGGAACGATGCCTTTCAGCCGGTCCAGCACGCGCAGCACGACGTTTTCGCCGTGCGTGGTGGGCTGGGTGCTGGCGCGGAAATCGATCTGGCGCCCGGAGAACTGGATCGAGATGCGCCCATCCTGCGGCGCGCGCGTCTCGGCGATATTCATCTGGCTGATGACCTTCAGCCGCACCACCATGGCCGGCCAATAGGAGCGGTGCAGACTTCTTATTTGGCGCAGGATGCCGTCGATGCGGTAGCGGATGCGCAGGAAGCCTTGCTCCGGTTCGAAATGGATGTCGGACGCGCCGTTTTGCACCGCATCGGCCAGCAATGCATCGATCAGGCGCACCATGGGCTGGCTGTATTCGTCCGAAGCGGCGTCCAGCGCCACCTCGCCCGTTTCAATTTCATGCAGGATGCCGTCAATCGACAGCTCGAACCCGTAGTAATGGTCGATGGCGTGGGCGATATCGGAATCGTTGACCAGCAGCGGCAGCAAGGTGATGCCTTTGACCAGCATGGCGCTGATCTGGTCCAGCGCGACGATGTTCGTGGTGTCGGACATCGCCAGCACCAATTCGTCGGTCGCGCGCTCGTACACGATGGGGAAGACGCGATAGCGCTTGGCGACGTCCTTGGGAATCAGTTTGAGCGCAAGCGCATCGACCACCAGGCTTTTCAAGTCGGCCGAGCGTGTGTTGAGTTTTTCGCTCAGCGCCTCCCGCATGGTTGCCTCGGTGACGAAGCCGAGGGCAATCAGCAATCTGCCCAAAGGCTCGTTGCTGCGCTTTTGCTCGGTCAGCGCGATCCTGAGCTGGTCCTGGCTAATGACGCCTTTCTGGATCAGCAGTTTGCCGAGCAGGATTTTCTGGGTGTCGGCCATGATGCGTTACCGGGGCGGCGCTTCGAGGACTTGCAGTCGCCTGTGGACGGCATCGATGCTGAAGGCCGGCGGGGTGGATTGCGCCAGCTCCAGCGCACGCCGGTAATAGGTTCGTGCCAGGCGCGGCTGGTTCATGTGGTCCAGCCCGACCCCGAGATTGAAGGCGTAATCCGCGTTGTCCGGCATGGCATTGACGGCGCGAAAATAGCTTTGCTGGGCTTCCGGCCAGCGTCCCTGGCGCGCAAACAGGTTACCCAGGGCGAATTGCACGGGACCCGATTCGGGATGCTGCCGCGCCAGGCCACGCAGCCTGGTTTCGCTGGTCTGCAGGTCGCCGGGATGGAGTTCCGACAGCCCGGCCAGGGCATCCGGATCGTTGGGATCGAGCTCCAGCAAGCGCAAGTAGTTGCCGGACGCTTGCCTGCCATCGTGTTCGCGCAGCGCCACAGCGGCGGAACCGAGCAAGGCATCGCGGCTGTTCGGGTCTTCCAACAGGGCCCGGTCGTATTGCTGGCGAGCGGTTGCCAGGTCGCCCGACTTGAGCGCGGCATAGCCGTTCTGCACCGACGGAGCAATTTGTGCGGCTGCTCCGCCATGCACGAAGCGTACGTCGCCGCTTTCGCCGACAGCCGTTCGCAGCGGGCCAGTATCGTTCGAATGCATGCCCCCGGCGTTTGCAGCCGCGGCGCGGGTCGTGGGTTTGACAGGCTCAGCACCGGGCGGTCGGTGAATTTCTACAGGCGGAGCAGCTTCGCCCTGGACGCGGCTGGCCGGCGTGGATGCCGGCCCCGTCTCAGCGCGCAGGTTACGCGCCGCGCGTTCCGCGGCATCGCGCATGGCTTCGGCGCGGATCGCCGGGTCGGCAATGGCCGCCAGTTGTTCCGGCGAGGGAATTGTGACCTCCGCGCTGGGGCGCGTTGCCGGGGCGGGGGCCGCTGCCGCTGGTGCGGCGACCGCAACAGGGGCCGCAACGGGCGGCGCTTCGGCCACTCCCTGGAGGTCCGGCGGCGGGGCAGACGGCGTCACCGGGATGGCGGCCGCTTGCTGGGCAGTGGCCGGTGCCATTGCGGGGGCTCCCGCTGCTGGCATCGGTACCATGGGCAGCCGCGCGCCCGGCCCCGGCCCCGACACCGCGCGCCAATAGATAATCGCGAAGACCGCCAGCAGGACGACCAGCGCCCCGGCCAAAATTGGCAGCCTGCGTTGCGCTGTAACGTCAGGGCGGGCTTCAGGCTTGCGCGCGGCCGTCTCCTGCGGGCGCGCAGGCGCGGGTGTCTGTTGCGACGGGGACGGACGCAGCGGCTCATGGCGCGCCTGCGGCGGGACCGGATCGTGCACAGCCTCCTGTGCGGCGACCACGGGCGGATCGGCGTCCAGTGGTTCGAGCCGCCAGGCATTCGGCTCGTCCCCAAACGCGGGGCCGCCTTCCACCGGCGGCGATGGCAGGGATTCGGCGCCGACCTCGGCCGACTCCCGTTCCTCGTCCCGTCCGTGCCGGGCGCGTTCGGCCTTGCGCAGTGCCTGCATGAGCAAGCTCATAGTCCCTCCGCAGGCCGTGCAGGCAAAAGATTGCGGTAGTCGCGGTAATCTCCCGCCAGGCTGGCGTCTTTGACCACCACCGGGCGCAGGAAGATCACCAGCTCCGTCTTGCTGGCCGCTTCATTCCGGTAGGAGAACAGGTTGCCGACCACCGGCATTGAGCCCAGGAGCGGGATACTGTCCTTCTTGTTGTCGACCGAATCCTGCATCAAGCCGCCCATGACCGCCACCTGGCCGCTTTGGACCTTGAGGATGGATTCCAGCTCGCGGGCCTGGATCACGGGCACCCGGCTGATCACGTTCTGCTTACGCAATTCCGGATTCGGGTCTTGGACGTAATCGACAATCCGCGTAATGGTTGGCCGCACATTCAGCGTCACCTCGTCGTCGGCGGAAATCTGCGGCGTCACGCTCATGACGAAACCCACGGGCACCGTTTCGACCTTGGACTCGTAGGTCGCCGGCGTGGCGATGGTGCCGGTCGAGGTCAGTACCGCAGGCGTGACCTTGAGGGTGAAGAAGATGCTGTTATCCACGACCTTGAGCAAGGCGGTCTGGTTATTCAACACGCTGATTTTCGGGCTGCTCAAAACCTTCACCTTGCCGAACGATTCCAGCAGCTGGATGGTGGCGCTGATATTGCCGAAGCGGGTAGTGGGATTGGCGTAATCGAAAATGAAGAAGCCCGCGGAGCTGTTCGGCACCACGCCCGACGACAGCGGTGTCGTCCCCACCTGGCCTTGCCCCAGCTTGCCGTTGCCATTGATGCGCGACCAGTTGATGCCTTGCTGGTACTGGTCGCTCAGCTTGACTTCGATGATGGTGGCCTCGATCAGGACCTGCCGCTTGGCGGTCGACAGGATGATGTCGAGGAACTCCTGCACCTTCTCGTGCTGCCGGCTGGTGGCCCGCACCGACAGCAGGCCTCCTTCGGGATTGGCGATGACGGAGGCGGCGTTGCGCGCCTGGCCCGTTGCGCCGGGGCTGAATGCGGAAGCGGCGTTGCCTGCAGCCGGTGCGCGCGCCTGCGCCGCTGCGGCCTGTGCGCCCGGATAGCTCGATTCGGCCGGCGCGGCGGCTGTCTGCGCCTGCTGCAGCATGGCGCTGGCCTGTTCCCGCATCTGCGCCAGCGGGTCCGTGAGCGGATCGTTCAGGGTGGTGGGCCGCAGCATGTCGCGCACATTCTTCTCAAGGCTATACCAGAAGTTATTGTCGGAACGGTTGGCGACCGAAGTGGTCGAATTGTTGTTGCCGCCACTGACCAGCGAGGCGCTGGCAACCGGCATCGGATTCGACGGCGTGCCGCCGCCGGCCGCCGAGCCGCCCGTGGTCGAAATTTGGGTCGCAATACTCACGCTGCTGTTGGTGCTGCGCGCCATATTGACGTAATCGATCTTGTAGTGGTTCCAGTAAGGCAGGTCCGGCAGCACCACCAGGTTTTTCCCTTGCAGCTCGTAGCGCATGTCGACCTGTTTGCCTATTCTTGCAAGCAACTGCGGCAAGGTCTGGTCCAGCGCGTTCAGGGTCACGATGCCATCAATGGCGGGATGGACATCCACGTTCAAGCCGGCATCGCGCGCCAGCGCGAACAGAACGGACTGTACCGGTACGCGATGCACGGACACGCTGTAGGTTTCTTCGCGCGCGGCAGGGCGCGGCGGAGCGAGGGCGGTACTTTGCTGCACCGGTTCCGGAATGGCGCCGGGAACCGGTTCGGCTTCAGCCACATGGGCAGTCGACTGCGGAAGCCTCGGCGCAGCACAGGCCGCAAGCAGGACGCATAACAGGGAAGCCGCAAGGTTCTTCATGCCGATCGCCGCCTGAAGCAAGTTGCCAGGAATTTATCGAAAACGATCATACTGCGATTGCCACGCACCGCCGCGCACGAATAGCGGCTGTCTTCAATCGCCTGGCGCACGTGATACGAATTTACGAAAGGCAAATCCTCGGCGAAGGCCGCCATCAGCGATTTGTCGGCCAGCACGTTGATGCGCCGGACAATGCCCTGCGAGCCGCGCGCAATCAGCTTGACGGCGCCGCGACTGAACAGTTCCGGTCCCTGGTAGCCGGCGGCGCGCAGCCGGTGCGAAAGAAAGTAGGGAATCTGCTCGCGGGGCATGGGCGGCACCTTGAAGCTGTGCGTGATGCGCTCGCGTAGCTGGCGCATGCGCGGCAGGGAAAGATGCTCATCAAGCTCGGGCTGGCCGAACAGTACGATCTGCAGCAGCTTGCTGCGCTCGGTTTCCAGGTTGGTCAGCAGGCGCAAGGCTTCGAGCGTGTCGAGCGGCATTGCCTGGGCTTCTTCAACCAGCAGGACGACGCGCTGCTTTGCCGCGTGGCGGGCGATCAGGTCGGCATGCAAGGCGCGCAGGACTTCGTCGGCGCGGCGTCCGCCGGTATCGAGCCCGAGTTCGGCTGCAATGGCGTGCAGGACTTCGTGCGGGCCCAGCGTCGGGTTGACGAGGTAGAGCACCTCCACGCCGCGCGGCAGGCGCGACTCCAGCATGCGGCACAGCATGGTCTTGCCGCTGCCAACCTCGCCGGTCACCTTGACGATGCCTTCGCCCTGGGTGACAGCGTAGAGCAGGGCGGAGAGAATCTCGCCGCGCGTATTCCCGCTATAGAAGAACGCGGGGTTCGGCGTGATGCCGAAGGGGGCCTCTTGCAGGCCAAAATGTTGCTGGTACATGGCGGCGTGCAGGCATGATGTCGGGTGGATGGGACCACGCCATTGGATCACGTATCGCGGGAATTCGTCGCCCGTCAGCCACGCCCCGGGATCGTGGTGAATCTGGCAACGGGTTTTGCTATGCGTGCACGATTCGTTCGCATACAATTCCTACCACCAAGTGAAATCGGGGACGCGGATATGACGAGGCCGGAAAAGGTTCGTTTAGGTGAAATCCTGGTGCAGCAAAAGCTGCTGTCGGAAGAGCAGCTGGGCATGGCGCTGGCGGAGCAGAAACGCAGCGGCCGCAAGCTGGGGCGGGTCTTCGTCGAGCACGGGTTCGTCACTGAAGAGCAGATTTCGGGCGCCCTGGCGCGCCAGCTCAACATCCCCTATATCAACCTCAAGTTCTATCAGATCAATACCGACCTGGTGCGCCTGTTGCCCGAGACCCAGGCCCGCCGCTTCCGCGCCCTGGTATTGGAGGACCGCAAGGGTTCCATGCTGATCGGCCTGTCCGACCCGACCGACCTGTTTGCGTATGACGAAATCACCCGCCTGCTGAAGCAGAAGATCGAGCTGGCCGTGGTCAACGAGACCGAGGTGCTGGCTGCCATCGACCGCATCTACCGCCGCACGGAAGACATCTCGGGCCTGGCGCGCGAGCTGGAACAGGAGATGGGCGAGGCTTCGGTGGACTTCGGCGCGCTGGCCGCCGCCAGCCCGGGGCTGGAAGAGGCGCCGGTGGTCAAGCTGCTGCAATCGCTGTTCGATGATGCGGCCCAGGTGCGCGCTTCGGACATCCATATCGAACCGCAGGAAGCCCGGCTGCAAATCCGCTTCCGCATCGACGGCATGCTGCACCTGCAGACGGAAGCCGACATCAAGATCGCCCAGGCGCTTGCCTTGCGGCTGAAGCTGATGTCCGACCTCGATATTTCGGAAAAACGCTTGCCGCAGGATGGCCGTTTCGCCGTGCGCGTGAAAAACGCCCGGATCGACGTCCGTATTTCCACCATGCCGACCCAGTACGGCGAATCGATCGTCATGCGCTTGCTGAACCAGAGCGGAATGACCTTGCGCCTTGACGCGATCGGCATGCCCAAGCTGCTGCTGGACAAATTCCGCGCCGTTGTCGCGCGCCCGAACGGCCTGGTGCTGGTGACCGGCCCGACCGGGAGCGGCAAGACCACCACCCTGTATTGCGCGCTGGCCGAATTGAATTCGATGGAAAAGAAACTGATCACCGTCGAAGACCCGGTCGAATACCGCCTGCCTGGCATCAACCAGGTGCAGGTCAACGAAAAGATCGAACTCGATTTCGCCCGCGTGCTGCGTTCCGCCTTGCGCCAGGACCCGGACATCGTGCTGGTGGGCGAGATGCGCGACCAGGAAACCGCCCAGATCGGCCTGCGCGCCGCCATGACGGGCCACCTGGTGCTCTCGACCCTGCACACCAACGACGCCGCCAGCACGCCTTTGCGCCTGATGGACATGGGCGTGCCGCGTTATATGGTGGGCAGCTCGCTGCAGGCCGTGCTGGCGCAGCGCCTGGTGCGCGTGATCTGCGAATCCTGTACTACCCCGTACACCCCGACGCCGAACGAGCATGAGTGGCTTGGCCTTGAGCTGAAGGACAAGGTCGACATGGGCCGCTATTTCCACGGCAAGGGCTGCTCGCATTGCAACGGCCTGGGCTATCGCGGGCGAACCGGCGTATACGAATTGCTGGAGATGACGCAGGCGGTGGTGGATGCCGCCAACGACGTCGACCCGGCCGTGTTCCTGAAAGCGGCAGCGCAGCAGATGGAGGGGCAGACCTTGCGCCGCCATGCGGTGCAGCTGGTGATCCAGGGCCGGACCACCGTGGCGGAAGCCATGCGCATCAGCAGCCAGCTGGAGGATTGACGTGCCGCTGTTCGCCTACAAAGGCCGCAATGCGCGCGGCGAATTGATGCAAGGGGTGCTGGAGGCGACCGACAGTGGCGCGGTGGCGGACCAGCTGTTCAGCACCGGTGTGACGCCCATCGAAATCAACGTCACCAAGGCCGTCGCCAAACAGGGCGAAGACAGCCTGTGGGAACGCCTGACCGAGAAAAAGGTCACGTCCATGGACGTGCAGCTGTTCAGCCGCCAGATGTACACCCTGCTCAAATCGGGCGTGCCGATCATGCGCGGACTCGCGGGCTTGCAGGAGTCGGCGATCAGCAAATCGTTCGGGCGCGTGATCAAGGACCTGCGCGAGTCGCTCGATTCGGGCCGCGAGCTCTCGGCTTCGATGCGCCGCCATCCGGATGTATTCTCGGCCTTCTACCTGTCGATGATACGGGTCGGCGAAATGACCGGCCGCCTGGAAGAGGTTTTCCTGCGCCTGTTCGATCATATGGAGCTCGATCGCGACATGCGCGACCGCGTCAAAACGGCGCTGCGCTATCCGATGTTCGTGATTATCGCGATGGTGATTGCGATGATCGTGGTGAACGTCTTTGTGATTCCGGCGTTTGCCAAGGTGTTCGCCAGTTTCAATGCCCAGTTGCCCTTGATGACGCGCATCCTGCTCGGGACTTCGAATTTTGTGCAGACTTATTGGGCGCCGCTGCAGGGCGTTACCGTTGCGGCTTTCTTCGGCTTCCGCAGCTGGATCAAAACCGTCGATGGGCGTTACGAGTGGGACCGCCTCAAGCTGCGCATCCCGATTGCCGGCAAGATCATCCACAAAGCGACGATGGCGCGTTTTGCGCGCAGTTTCGCGCTGTCGGCGCGTAGCGGCGTGCCGATTGTGCAGGCGCTGACGGTGGTCTCGCAGACGGTCGATAACGCCTACCTGAGCTCGCGCATCGAACAGATGCGCGATGGGGTGGAGCGGGGCGAATCCATCCTTCGCACCGCGGTGACGGCGGCGGTGTTCACGCCGGTGGTGCTGCAGATGATCGCGGTGGGCGAGGAATCCGGTTCGCTGGACGACCTCATGGAAGAAATCGCCCAGATGTATGAGCGGGAAGTGGACTATGAATTGAAAACGCTCGCCTCGCAGATCGAGCCGATCCTGATTACCTTCCTCGGCGCGATGGTGCTGGTGCTGGCACTTGGCATCTTCCTGCCGATCTGGGACCTGGGCAAGACAGCGCTGCGGCGATGAACCACCCAAACCGCAAGTCATCTAATGTAGCTTTGCCGCAACAGCGATGGCAGCGTGGCTCGGGGTACTTCGAGTTCGCGGTGGCGGCGATCATTGTTGCTATCCTGGCAGGGGTATTGCTGCAAAAATTGCAGTTTTACCAGGAAGAGGCGGAGCGCCTTGCAGTACAGCAGGTAGTTACAAGTTTGCGTGCGGCCCTTGCGAGCCGAGCCGCTTCGTTATATTTAAGAGGCAAGGACGCGGAAATTGCGTTGCTGCTGAAGCAGAACCCGATGGACTGGCTCGAACGGCGTCCGCCAAACTATGCGGGCGAGTTCAGCGCCCCGAAACCGGGCGAAATGGCGGAGGGCCAATGGTATTTCGACCGGTCGGCTGAAACCTTGTCATATACGTTAAATACGCGCGAATTTTTTGGAGGAGGCATCGCGAGACGCTTGAATTTCAAGGTAAAATTTGTTCGAACCCCTCAAATTCTCACGAATTCCCACGAGGGGCCAGGGCCGGGCGGTGTGGCCTTGGAACAAATCGATTAATAAAAACCGCGACACTCACAGTATCTGGAGAAGCTTAATGAAACAGTCTCAGACCTCGAAGCAGTCTGGTTTTACCCTGATCGAATTGATCGTGGTGATGGTTATCCTCGGCATCCTGGCGGCGACTGCGCTGCCCCGCTTTATCAATATGGGCGGCGATGCGCGTGCAGCCAGCCTTGCGGGTGCCCGCGGTGCGCTGAATTCCACTGTTGCGATGGTTCATGGCCGTTGGCTGGCAACGGGTTCCGGCGCGGCAGGTAACGTGACAGTAGAGGGCAACCTGGCCGTACCGGTCGACGCCTTTGGCTATCCGACCGCCACCGCGGCGTTGCTGACCGCGGCAGGCATCGATGCAGCTGACTATACGATTTATGCAGCGAGCAATAATGCGGCGGGTACGCCCGCGAATAGCGCGAGCCAGATTTCGTTCGTTCCGCGCAGTGTCGTGGGCTCGGCCGCCGGTGCCACCTGCTTCATCCAATATACCGCTGCCGTTAATGCGAATACGCCGCCCGTGATTTCGGCTGCACCGGCCGCTGCCAACTGCGGCTGATCGTAGCGCGCTCAAAAAAGCCAGGCGTGTGCCTGGCTTTTTTATTTTTAGCAGGGCGTGCCGGTGGCCAGTCCAGCGGCGTTGTTCAGCGAACAGGCCGTCACGACGCGGCTGCGTTCCGTATAGTCGAGGCCGGTCACGCGCGCGATGTCGGGGCAGGCGGCTGAATTGCAGGCCACCGCTGTGATGGTGTAGGAGGTTTTTCCCTGCGGCAGAAATGCGCCCGGATTGGCCGGGTCCTCCATCTCGCCTTCAAAGAACACCGTCGATGCGCAGCTCACCGTGACGTTGAAGCCGTTACCCACATTGATGGTCGTCGCGGCCGCGCAGTTCTGACTGCGCAGGGCGCGGTACATGCCCCATTCGGTGCCTGCGCGCGCCGCTTGCCAGGCGCGCGACGAGAGCAGATCCTGGTTGGCGCCAGTTTGCTGCGTTGTCGACAAGCGCGCCGCCGCTACGCCGAGTGCGGCCAGTACGACCACAATCACGATCGCTGCGATATAGCCGAAGCCTTGTAGTTGCCGGTTCTTCACGGTGCGTTATCCACGATGACGCTGAAGTGCAGGCGGACATTCTCATTGGCTTCGGTGAGCGTCAGATCCACTTCTGCGAGGCCGCTTAATTGCGTCGCGCCCGGATTTGGCGTGAAGCTGATACTGCAGGCGGACACTTTGGTTGCGACGACCGGGGTAACGCCTTGCGTCGCGGTGGGGCAGGTCAAGGGGGCCGCGCCAATGGCATGTCCCCAAACGCGATAAAGGATGCCGCTACCATTGCCTTTTGCATCCAGGCCGGCATTGCTGCAAATGTAGGCGACCACCTGCTGCGCCGCGGGTACGACGAAGAAGCGTGCACCATCGTATCCCCTTGGAACTGGCATGGGGGTCTGAAGTGTTACGCGCCTGATGCCGAGGCGAGGATCCGGCGGCGGTCCGAGATCGGCGCTCAGACGGCCATGGTTGGCGACAGTGTAAACATCTGAGTAGTTCTGGTTGCCGATCAATATCCAGTCGTTTTGGGCGCCCTCAGCGGCAGTGGTCGCGTCGAATGCAGCGACAGTCATGCCTGGCGTGGCGGGCTTGGACTGGTCGGCTGCGGCGGGATGCGCATTGTCCCAGGCAACATCGCGATCAGTACGGAAGCGTCCTCCGCTCGAAGATGGAAGCATGCCGATGCAGGGCCCTTGGCTGCTGCTGCGTATGTCGACCGAATTCGGTACCGAAATCCGGATATCGCGCGACATGCGGCGCATCACGCCGTCCGCTGCGTCGGTCAGCATGGCGCGGCGCGAACTGGCGAAGTAGTTGTTCAGCGCTGGCATGAAGAAGACCACCAGGATGCCCGCCAGGATGCCGGTAACGACCATGACGACGATCAGTTCAACCAAAGTAAAGCCGTACTGCGATGACTTCATGCTTAAGCTCCGCCGAAATTGCTGCGCCAGCCGACAAGCTGGTAGCTGTTTCCGCCGTTCTGGACGGTGACCGTGATCTGCCGTGTATCGCTTGCTGGAATGCCGCCGCTCAGGATGCCGCCGGCGCCATTCACGACCTGCACGCGGACGGTGTATCCGGCAGGTCCAGGCGAACCGTCGATATTGCAAACGGGGATGCCGCTTGCGCCGCCGTAGCCGTTATAGTCGTCGACGTCGTCGAAGCTACTCCTGTTGCAGCCGTTTGCGGGCAGCCCGCCCGGGCCTGCCAGGAAAGGCTTGAGCTGGATTTCTTCCATCATGCCGTCCGCGATGGCGGTCATTTGCTTGGCGATCATCGGGTCCGTGCTCGTGACTGCGGTACGCGAAAGTACGCTGAGTACGCCCGCGAGGCCGACGCTGATGATCACCATGGCGATGATCATTTCCACCAAAGTGAAGCCGCGCCGGCGCTTATTCCACATGGCCGGTACTCCCGTCGATACCGACATCGGGCTGGCCGGTGATACTGATCAGGCCTGTCGCATATACAGTTCCTGCACCATTCATCGTAATTTCGCCGGACGGCTGGAAGAATATCGGTACACCGACCAATGGTCCGTTTTGCGCGCGTTCTGTGCCGTGGCTTGAGTATGGCGAGCCGTCAGGACTCGAAAATGTGCGCGCATTGGCGCCGCAAGCCTGGTCGCCGGGGCTCAGCGCAATCTGCAGCTGCACATTCTGGGCGTTGACAGTTGCACAGACCAGGCGGCGGTGGCTCACGGCGCTTTTCTGTGCGTGGTGCAGGGCGCTCAGCACTTCATTGCGGTAGGCTGAGGATGTGAATGCATCTAGCTGGCCGATGCGCGGCACGGCGATTGCCGCCAGGATGCCGATCACCACCATGATCGTCACCAGTTCGACGATGGTGAAGCCTGGCGCGCGGCGCTTCAATTGAACACCTCGCGGCCATAGATCGTCGAGCGGTTTTCAGGATTGGTCGCGCCGAATGTGGCGCGGGCTGATGGGTCCTGGGTCCAGTTGGCGTTGCATGAACCATACAGTGACCGCAGCCAGGACTGGTTGGCGCCCGTACTTGCCGGGCGCGGCGCCACCAGGCAGGAATTGTCGGCGGTGGTGGCACCGAGGTTGGCGGCAACGTCGATTGTCCCCGAGCCATTCTTGTCGTTGGCGGCATTGCTTGGCTTGCTCAGGCGGATACTGCCGCGTCCTGCTTTGATGCTGGCGCC
Source organism: Pseudoduganella violaceinigra DSM 15887 (assembly GCF_000425385.1). Classification (GTDB taxonomy): domain Bacteria; phylum Pseudomonadota; class Gammaproteobacteria; order Burkholderiales; family Burkholderiaceae_D; genus Rugamonas; species Rugamonas violaceinigra. The sequence goes on from NZ_AUDI01000019.1 coordinate 114,924, forward strand.
GAGCGAAACGGAAACACCCGTCATCAGGGCGGGTGGGGACAGTGCAAACGCACCAGGCGGCAATACCGTCGTATCGTCTGCAAGGTGAAGCAGCCATGAATTACCCGAATAGTATTCGGCCCTTATCGGGACATCGAGATCCCGGCCACGGCTGCCAAAAGAGTTGCTGATCCGGATGCGCCCACTGCGGATTTCGATCTTCGCTTCGCTGAATCCTGATGAACTTGTACCGTCCGCGTCGGTGGCGCGAACGACTATTTTGGTCGGCTTGGTGAGCGGCGTAGCGAAGGTGTAGCGTGGGCTTCCGTTGGCCGTGCCTTCGCCCGCAAGCGTGAAGGCGCCTGCCAGCAGCGTGTCAGTGGTCATTGATCCCGGGCCGGGATTTGCGGTGCCTGCAGGCGCATCGCTCCATGCCGTGAAGCTAACGTCGCGCGAAAAGAGATCGCCGCCTTTGACGTAGTAGTTTTGTGTGGGGGAACCGGCCGCGTTCAATGCGTTCACCTTGACGCCGAAGGGCTGGCCGGAATAGGCCCAGGTGGCGGCAGGTTCCAGCACGGTGGTGAAATGGTGTGGGCGGAAGCGGCCGAACGCGCCGGTGCAACCACTGCCCGCTACATTGCTGCTGCCGGTGATCGTACGTCCAGTGGCAAGATAATTGGCGCTGGTTGCCACGATGTCGCCAGTTCCGGCTTCATCCCATGTACTGTCGGCCGAATCGGCGGAGCCGCCGCTGAAGGCGCCTAGTGTCCCGGAGAAGAGACCGCTGTCCCCGTCGACCGGCTTACATTTGATGAACGAAAGGTCCACGTGCGCAGGCGTCGATTCCCGGCCAAAATTCGGCGTGGCCGCCGGGCTGGCAGCACCATTTATTGCCACGACCCTGGCATTGAACGGGGCACCCGCAGCGATTGTTGCCGCATGCGGCGTCGGCCAGTTGACCTGGAAACTAGCCGGATAGGCGGTGAACGAGTCACTACCTTGCATGGATGCCGTGGCATATTGGGCGGAGAGCTGGATCTTGCCTGCATCAGGATAGGTCACGCCGATCTGCGCCTTGGCGCTGCTGTCGAAAGCCAGGTCGAGCGCTTGCGCGTTGCCGCTGTTGCAGGTCAACGACTTGCTTACGCCATTGCTTTCGACCAGGACACTACGGGTGTTTCCGGGGGCGGCGCTTGATGGATCGACGTACGTGCAGGTGAGTGCGACAGTTTTGGCGCCGGAGAATGCCGGGGCGCAGGAATTCGACCCCGCAAGCTTGATGGCCGAAACGGTAACAGTCTGCTTTACCGCTGCAACGTGATCGGGCACATTGAAATCGAAGCCTGAATCGTTGTAGACATGCTGGCAACTGGCCGTCGCACCGTTCCAGCATGCCGTGCCGGCAACGTCGGTGCCCAGCGTGATGCTCTTGGTGCCGCTGTATGGAACGGCGATTGTAGTCGATGTCTGCCCAGAAGGGATCGTAATGGCATAGCTTGCGATGACCGCGCCAGCGGCATTCTTGACCTGTAGCGTTCCGTTTGCACCGGACGTCGTTGTCGGGCAAGTGCCGCCGCTGGCCGCGCTTCCGCATGCCCAGACTGTAATTTGGGAGGGCGCACAGGTCAGGCCCGTGCCCGCATGTTCGACCAGGAAATGGTCTAACGATGAGGGCGGCGTGACCTTATGACAGTTGTAGTTGGTGGTCGTGTAGGAGCAATCGCCGGTGATACTGCTGTTTTTGTCTACCGTGAGGTCGTTCTTGGTAAAGACATCGCCGTCGATTAGGGAGTTTTTGTCGATGCTGATGTCGTCGCCCGAATTCAGGTCGCCATAAAGGATGGTGTTCATACCGAATTTCATGCTGCCTGTAGATATGATGTCCAGATAGCCGTTCATGTCTTTCGCAAAGGTCACCTTGCCTTTGACGTCAAGCAGCAAGGCTTTGCCCTGCGGGATGATGAAGTTTTTTGCAGCCGAAAAATCGCCATTGACGTGCACGGTGATCGGGGCCGCGATGACGATGTATGCGTCCTTGGAAAAATCCATGGCCGGGCAGTTGTATTGGCCAGCGGAAGCGAGGGTGCAATTGAAATCGGCGCCGGTCAGGTCTGCTGGCCACGTGTAGCTCTGCGCATGCGCCAACGTCGCTGCGCACCACAGGAAAATGGCGATGATCGCGCGGAAAATCATAAGCAATCAGACCATGTGGCAACAGAATGTGTCAAGACCGTAACACCACAGGAAAAATAAATTGATAATTGGTGAAAATTTGGTAAAAGTGTAATGTAATCTTGAATATAATCAATCGTCTACGTCGCGAAGCTCGCGTAACGTTTTCTTTCTAGATTGGCGGCATGCGTTTCTTCTCTAAGACAAGAAAAAAAGAAGGCATCCTTGTGACGTCATTCCACGCAGATGGCATCTGTGTGGCACGCGTCGAGCGGCAGCCTGCCGCCAAACCAATCGTCAAACTTGCAGCATTCCATCCCGCCGCACCGAGCCTGTCGGCCGACGCCTTGTCGCGCGCGGCACGCGATGCGCAGGCCAATAACTATGTGGGCTCGACCCTGCTGGCCGGCGGCGAATACCAGCTGCTGCAGGTGGAGGCGCCCAATGTGCCGCAGGACGAGTTGAAGACGGCCGTGCGCTGGCGCCTGAAGGACATGCTGGATTTCCATGTCGACGATGCCACGATCGATGTGCTGGACGTCCCGGTCGACAAGAGTGGCGGCAACCGCACGCATTCGATGTTCGCCATCGCAGCGCGCAATAGCCTGATCCAGTCGCGCCAGGATATGTTTGCCGAGGCCCAGGTTCCTCTCTCTGTGATCGATATTCCCGAAATGGCGCAGCGGAATATCTCCGCGCTCATGGAGCCGGAAGGACGCGGTCTTGCCATGCTGTCTTTCGATGCGTCGGGCGGCCTGTTGACGGTGAGCTTCAACAAGGAGCTGTACCTGGCGCGCCATCTCGATGTGACGCTGGAGATGCTGCAAGAGCATGACGTCGAGCGCCGCCATGCGGCCTTCGACAAGATCGCGCTGGAATTGCAGCGTTCACTGGATCACTTTGACCGCCAATACCACTTCATCTCGGTATCGCGCCTGATGCTGGCGCCGACCGGCGTCTCTTCGCTGCAGGATTTCCTGTCCGCCCAGGTGTATATGCCGGTTGAACCTTTCGGGCTGGACGAGGTATTCGACCTGTCCGAGGCGCCGGGACTGAATTCCCTGGAACAGCAGGTGCGGCATTTCCTGACGCTGGGCGCGGCCCTGCGCCACGAGGAGCTTGTGCTGTGAGCCAGCAGATCAACCTGTTCAATCCCATCTTCCTCAAGCAGAAGAAGATCTTCACCACCTCGCATATGGCGCAGACCCTTGGCCTGGTGGCGGCGGGAGCCTTGCTGCTGGCCGCCTACGGCGCCGTGAAGACCTCGCAGCTGGAAAAACATGCGGAGGCCGGCAAGGTGGCGTTGGCAGCGGCGGAAGCGCGCCTGGCGCAGGTGGGCAGGGAGTTTCCTCCGCGCCAAAAGAGCAAGGCGCTCGAGGCGGAAGTGGTGCGGGTGCAGGGCGAACTGAAATCCCTGCGCGAAGTGCAGTCGGTGCTGCAACGGGGCGAATTAGGCAATACCGCCGGCTACTCGGAGTATTTCCGCGCCTTTGCGCGCGAGACCATTCCCGGCGTGTGGCTCACCAATGTCAACGTTGTCGGCGCAGGGAAAGAAGTTGGGCTTGAGGGCAGGGCGCTGCAGCCCGAACTGTTGCCCGGGTATATCCAGAAGCTGACCCGCGAAGCCGTCCTGCAAGGGAAAACCTTCGGCAGCCTGGAGATTTCACGGCCGGGCGCGGTGGCGCGTGCCGGAACTGCGGCGGCGGGTGGTGCAGAGACTCCGTCCACGCCCTACGTTGAATTCCGGCTTGCGGCGCAGCCCGCGCAGGCGAAGGAGGCGGCGAAATGAAGGCGCAGTGGGCAAAAATCAGCGCTCGCATCGATGGCATGAGCCTGCGCGAACGCATTGCCATGTTCATTGCGGCCGTGGCGGTGGTACTGTTTGTGATCAATGCGCTCGTACTGGAACCGCTTTTCGCACGCAACAAGGGATTGGCGGAGCAGATCCAGCAGCAGAATGCGCAGCTGGAGGCGGCAAACGCCAGCGTGGCCGCGCAGATGGCTGCGTTCAATGAAAACCCGGATGCCGCCACGCAGAAGCAGTTGGCCGAGATGAACCGCGAAGCGGCTTCGTTGGCGGGAGGGCTGCGCGCCATGCAGCACGGCCTGGTCGCGCCGGAGAAAATGGGCCAGCTGCTGCAGCAGTTGCTGCGCTCCAATGGCAAGCTGAAGCTGCTCTCCCTACGGACGCTGCCGGTCAGCGGCATGGGCGGTGGATCCAGCGACCCGAAGGCCGCGCCTGCGCCGCGGGAACTGCTGTACCGTCATGGCGTGGAAGTGGTGCTGCAAGGCGGCTATCTCGATATGCTCGATTACATGGAAGCCCTGGAAGGCTCGCCGCAGCAAGTGTTTTGGGGCCGGGCGCAACTCGATGCGCGCACTTACCCGTCCTCCACCTTGACATTGACGCTGTACACGATGGGGCTGGACGAAAAATGGATGACGCTATGAGCGCGCGCCTGATTGCCGCGGCTTTGCTGGCTGCGCCATTGGCGGCGGCCGCACAATCGCACGTCGGCCTGGTCGACCCCACTCGGCCGCCGCCGGAAATCCTGCAACTGCAGTCGCCGGGTTCTGTTTCCGTGCCGAGCGGGCCGCATAAGCCGGTCTTGCAATCGGTCCTGGTCGGTAAAGGCCATGCGGGGCGCGAGGTTGCCGTCATCGATGGTGTAGTCGTGCGTAAGGGCGAAAAATTCCAGGATGCCGTGCTGGAGGAAGTGGGGGCGAATGTCGCAGTGCTCCGCCGCGGCAAAAAGACCGAGACGCTGATTTTATTTCCCCTTGCGGCAAGCGGCCGCAAGAAGTGAGAACGACAATGCGAAACTTCCTCAAGCAGGCAAGCATGCTCTCTGTAGCCATAGCGCTGGCGGGATGCAGCATGGACCCGCCGCGCGATACCTACAATAAGATCAACCAGGAGATGGCGGCCGTCAGCAAACAGGCAACGTCGGCGCCGGCGCAGCCCGATGCGGTGGCGAATGCCCTGGTGCCGCCGGTGAGCTCCCTGGCGGGGGCGCTGCCGCAGGCGCGCACGGTGATGGAAGAGCGTTTCAATGTCGCCTTCAATAATGTGCCGGCGCAGCAGTTCTTCAATTCCCTGGCGGCCGGTACGCGCTACAACATGCTGGTGCATCCCGAAGTGTCGGGAAACATCACCGCCAATCTGCGAGATGTGACCATGGCCGAGGCGCTGGACGCGGTCCGTGAGCTGTACGGCTATGACTACCGCATTGAAGGCACCCGCGTCTACATTCGTCCGCTGAATGTCCAGACCCGCATGTTCCAGGTAAATTACCTGACGGCGCAGCGCCTGGGAACGTCCAACTTGCGCGTGAGCTCGACGTCGGTGTCCGATGTCGCCGGCAACAATAGCGGCAATAGCGGCGGTAACGGCAACAATAGCGGCAACAACCAGCAGAATAATGGCCAGGACAGTGGCAATAACCAAGGCAATAGCGGCTCCGGGGGCCGCGTACGCGATGCCAGCAACGTCATGACGCGGACCGAGTCCGATTTCTGGAAGGAGCTCAAGCTTGCGCTGGAGTCCCTGGTGGGCGGCAAGGAAGGCGGCCGCTCGGTGGTGATCAGTCCGCAGTCCGGCGTGATCGTGGTGCGCGGCATGCCCGATGAATTGCGCGCGGTCGACCGCTACCTGCGTGCGACCCAGTTGTCGGTCGAACGGCAGGTGATCCTCGAGGCGAAGATACTGGAGGTGGAATTGAACTCCGGCTTCCAGTCGGGGATTAACTGGGCGGCCTTTGGCAGCGGTAATAACCATAAGATTTCGGGCGGCGTGGTGCAGCCTGGCACGGGCCTGGCCGCCTTGCCCCGCAACGGCGGGCGCAGTGCCACAGTGGACCCGATCGGCAATACCGTGAGCGGGCTGGCGGCGAACAGCGGAGTCAATCTCTCCAACGCGGCGGAGGCGGCCGGCACGTTGTTCGGCATGGCTTTCCAGACCAGTAATTTCGCGGCCCTGATTTCCTTCCTGGAGTCGCAAGGCACCGTGCATGTGCTCTCCAGCCCCCGCATCACGGCCACCAATAACCAGAAAGCCGTGCTGAAGATCGGCACCGATGAGTTCTTTGTCACCGGCGTGAGCACGACGACGACGACCAATTCCTCCGGCAACGGCACCGTATCGCCGAATGTGACGCTGCAGCCGTTCTTCTCGGGCGTGGTGCTGGATGTGACGCCGCAAATCGATGAACACGGCAATATCCTGATGCACGTCCATCCGTCGGTAAGCCAGGTCTCGACGGTCAACAAAAGCGTGAACCTGGGCAGTGCGGGCAACCTGAATCTGCCGCTGGCGTCGTCCACCACGTCGGAATTCGACAGCCTGGTGCGCGGCCAGGACGGCAAGGTGGTGGCGATCGGCGGCTTGATGCGCCAGGCGACCACCAGCGACCGTTCCGGCGTTCCCGGCGTGGGCGGCCTGCCGGTGATCGGCAACTTGTTCAGCAGCCGCCAGGAAGTGCTGCAGAAGCGCGAACTGGTGGTACTGATCAAGCCGACCATCGTGGAGGGCGAGGACAGCTGGAGCGACGACCTGGTGAATGCCGAGCGCCGCATCAAGGCCCTGGACCCGGCGCGCAGGGGAGAGCGCTGATGTACCGCCAGCACTTCGGCCTGCGCGAGCTGCCGTTCGGGATTACTCCCGACACCTCGTATTTCTTTACCAGCGCCCATTCGCAGGAAGCCTTGAATACGCTGCTCGTTGCCGCCCGCAGCGGCGAAGGCTTCATCAAGATCACGGGCGAGGTGGGCACCGGCAAGACCCTGTTGTGCCGCAAGTTCCTGGCAACGGTGGGCGAGGGCTTTGTTACGGCCTACATCCCCAATCCCTACCTCGAGCCGCGGACGCTGATGCTGGCCCTGGCCGACGAGCTGGAAGTGCCGCTGGAGCGCGATGTCGACCAGCACCAGATGCTGAAGGCGATCACACAGAAGCTGATGGAGCTCGCCGGCAGCGGCAAACAGGTGATCCTGTGCCTGGACGAGGCGCAGGCGATTCCGGTGCAGACCCTGGAAGCCCTGCGCCTGTTGACCAATCTCGAAACCGAGAAGCGCAAGCTGCTGCAGATCGTTTTGTTTGGCCAGCCGGAGCTGAACCGGCACCTGGAAGTGGAGTCAATCCGACAACTGGCCCAGCGCATCACGTTCCATTACCACATGGGCGCGTTGTCGCGCGACGACCTGGACTTTTATCTGGCGCACCGGCTGCGCGTTGCCGGCTTCACCGGAGCGCGGCTTTTCAGCCAGGCGGCGGTGAAGCGGATGTATGCTGCCAGCAAGGGCATTCCGCGTCTGGTGAATATCGTGGCCCATAAATCCCTGATGCTGGCTTATGGCGAGGGACGGCAGCGGGTTGAGAAGAAACATGTCGAGATGGCGGCCCGGGATACCGTCGGGCGGCCGGACGGCGCTGCCAGCCGACGACGGCGTTGGCCCTGGCTGGCTGCCGGCGCAGTAGCCTTGATGGCCGCGGGCGGTGTCGCGTGGGCGGTGCTGAAATGAGCTTGATTAACAAGATGCTGCAGGATCTGGATGCGCGCGGCGCGGATGGCGAGCGGAGCGCCGCATCGTCCATGGTGCGGCCGGTTGGCAACCGTTCAGGCGGGAGTCTTTCGCCGGCGGGCATCGGTGCTGGCGTTCTTGCGCTGGCGGTGCTGGTTGGCGGCGGATTCGCGGCATGGACGTATTTCCGTGGCGCTCAGCGGCCGCTGGCAGCGACAGCGGCCGCTCCCGCATCGTCTGTTATCAGGAAAAGCGGGCCTGTGGCCGCAGCGGCGGGCGACGAAGGACCGCCTGTGGTACCGGGCGACATAACGCCCGAGGCGCACCAGGCCGCCGGGGAAAAGCTGGCGCGCAAGTTGGAGGAACGCCACGCAGCCGCACAGCGCGCGGCCGAAGAAGTGGTGCGTCTCAACGATGCGCAGCCCCGCGCCGAGCGGCGCCAGGAGGTCCGGCGCGACACCGTTTCGCCCGCCAAGCCACAGCCCAAGGCACCGGCTGCGAGCGTGATCGCGGAGGGGGGGGAAGCGGCCCTGAACTCGCAGCAGCAGGCCGAGAATGAATATCGGCGTGCGCTGGTAAAGCTGCAGGAGGCGCGTGTCAGCGAAGCGCTGGCGAGCCTGGAGCAGGCGGTCTACCTTTATCCGCGCCATGAGGCGGCCAGGCAAACCCTGATCGGCTTGTTGTTGGAGGCGGGCCGCACGCAGGAAGCAATCCGTCACCTGACTTTCGCCACCAACCTCGATCCGCGCCAGGTGCATTTGGCGATGCTGCTGGCGCGGATGCAGCTGGAAAACGGCGGCAACGCGCTCGATACCCTGAAACGCAGCCTGCCTTACGCAGAATCGAATGCCGATTACCGGGCGCTGATGGCGGGCATCCTGCAGCGGGCGAATCGCCATGGGGAAGCTGTCGAGCACTACCAGGCGGCGCTCCGGTTGCAGCCGGCCAATGCCGTATGGTGGATGGGGATGGGTATTTCGTTGCAGGCCGAGCAGCGCGGCGCGGAAGCGAAAAGCGCATTCCAGCGCGCCGCCGATTCAGGCCGGCTGTCGCCGGAACTGCAGACTTTCGTAGAGCGCCGCCTGCAGCAGCTCAATTAAAGCGCCGCTTGCGCGCCCCAGATCTGCTTCATGCTGAAGCGCAGCTCCGCCTGGTCCTCGGTAAGGGCTTGGTGGATGGCGCAATCGGGTTCGTTGGTGCGGCGATGCACAGATGCGGGCAAGGTCTTGCCGGCCGCATCGCGCATGCAGTGCACTTCCAGCACGCCGTCGCCGTTGTCGCGGCAGGTGACCACGCCCAATTCCCCGTTGGCCAGCCTGACCAGGGCACCGGGAGGGAATCTGCCGACCTGGCGGTGGAACTGGTTCTGCAATTCGGGGTCGGCCGGGTGCGCTGGATCGTGCAGCAGCTTGTCGAGCGCCTCGTCGGGCAGCATCGAACAGCGGTAGTTGCGGGCCGAGACGCGTGCGCAATAGCGGTCCGCCAGGCTTAGCAAGCGCGCATTATGCGAGATCTGGTCGCGTGTGATGCCGGAAGGGTAGCCGGTGCCGTCGTCGTTCTCGTGGTGCATCAGCACGCAGGATAGCCACTCGTCGTCCTCGACGCCCGCGTATTTCAGCATTTCCGCGCTGTCTTCCGGGTGGCGCCGCACGATCGCCATTTCCTCGCTGTTGAGCAGGCCGGGTTTGCTCTGGAAATTATCATGGTGGCGTATCATGCCCACGTTCATGGTGAGCGCCGCCGCCGTCAGGGAAATCACTTCGTCGGAGGCCTTGTCCATGCCGCGTGCGACCAGCACCACCACGATGGCGGTCTCGATGCAGTGGCGCACCGCATAGGTGCCCGCAATCTGGTTCAGGAACAGGCAGGCCAGGGCCACATCCGGATTCAACTCGACCGCGCGCACCACTTCCCTGGCGATATTGCGCAAGTCGGCGTCCGCATTGCGCTCGTTGCGCAAATCCCCCAAGAGCTTTTCCAGGCGGCGGTTGGCCAGGTTCAGTTCATGCAGGACCGACGGCGGCGGTTCGAGCCGCGCGCCACCTTCCATGCCGAGGTCCTGCAGGCTGTTCATGTAGCGGTTCATGGTGATCCCCAGAATTTTTACACGCGCGCCAGTCGCTCCAATGCAAGCGCCAGCGTCTCGTCTTTCTTGGCAAAGCAGAAGCGCACAATGCCGGAATCCTTGCCGTCGCGGTAAAACGCCGAGACAGGGATTGCGGCTACTTTGATTTCCGCCGTCAGCCATTCGGCGAATTCGGCTTCGGTCTGGTTCGAAATCCGGTCGTAGCGCACGCACTGGAAATAGGTGCCGTCGGCTGGCAGCAGTTCGAAGCGGCTGTTGGCCAGCCCCTTGCGGAACAGGTCGCGCTTGCGCTGGTAGAAAGCGGGCAGGGCGGCATACGGGACCGGATCCTGCATATAGGATGCGATACCGTGCTGCATGGGCGTGTTGACCGAGAATACGTTGTACTGGTGGACCTTGCGGAATTCGGTCGTCAGCGCCGCCGGCGCGGCGACGTAGCCCACTTTCCAGCCCGTTACATGGTAAGTCTTGCCGAAACTGGAAACGATGAAAGAGCGTTCCGCCAGCTCCGGATAGCGGCACATGGACTCATGGCGCTCGCCATCGTAGACCATATGCTCGTAGACCTCATCCGACAGGATCAGGATGTCGGTGTCGCGCACGATTTCGACCAGCGCTGCCAGGTCGGAAGCGCGCAGCACGCTGCCGGTGGGGTTGTGCGGCGTATTGATGATGATCATGCGGGTGCTCTGCGTGATCGCAGCTTCCACACGGCTCCATGGCACGCTGAAGCCGCCGTGCTTCGCCACTTCCATCTGCACCAGCACCGGCACACCGCCGGCCAGCTCGATGGCGGGCAGGTAGCTGTCGTAGGCAGGCTCGATGACGATCACCTCATCGCCCGGATGGACGCTGCACAGGATGGCCGTGGTCAGGGCTTCCGTCGCGCCGGGGGTTACGGTGATTTCCGTATTGACGTCATAGCGGTGGCCGTAGATGCGCGCGATTTTTTCGGCGATGGCCTGGCGCAGCTCAAGCGCGCCGACACCGGTTGGATACTGGTTGAAGCCTTCGCGCATGGCGACGGTGACCATGTCGACCAGTTTCGGGTCGCAGGCGAAATCGGGGAAGCCCTGGCCAAGATTGACTGCGCCATATTGAGCGGCCAATGCCGACATGCGCGAAAAAATGGTGGTGCCGACGTGGGGCAGGCGGGAAGTCAGTTGTTTCATTGCGCTTGGAAAGTGGACATTTTTTCCATTCTAGCGCAGCCAAATAAAACAAGTGTTGCCCTAAGGTGAAAACGCAAATGTCAAGCGTCCAGGCTCCATTTTTCCGGCAGCATGACCTTGAACATGCCCGCTTTCGCCAACCGCTTGGCCAGTTTGAGCAGGGCCTTGTCCTTGGTGATCAGGATGTCGGCCTGGGCGTCGCGCGCCAGTTCGAGGAACTTCTGGTCGTCGCGGTCGGTGCATACCGGCAGTCGCACGCCGGATTCGGGCGGCTGGACCACCTTGATGTACTGGTCGAAGCGGGCCGCGCTTGCGGGGCGCGAGCTATCGTCCAGCGGCAGGTGCGGGTAGTTCAGGACGTACAGGTATTCGGCCCGGCAGTCGGCGCGGGTGATCGCTTCGACTGCGCCGCTTTCGATCGCCGCCAGCAGGGATGCCCAGCGCGGGTCCTGGAAAACAAACAGGTCGAGGCAGACATTGGTGTCGATGACGATGCGTTTTGGTGGAACAGGTATCATGTCGGGGTTTTTCGTTTGAATTTTGAATCTTATGCTGATTGTGCTGTCGCCTGCAAAAAGTCTTGACCTGGAAACCCCGCCCACCACCCAACTCGCAACGCAGCCCGCGTTCCTCGATCATTCGGAACAGCTGATCGAGCGCCTGCGCGTCTTTTCGCCCAACCAGCTGGGCGAGCTGATGGACCTGTCGGATGCCTTGTCCACCCTGAACGTGGCGCGCTACGCCACCTGGAGCAAGGACACCAGCGAAGCGCGGCAGGCGGTGATGACCTTCAACGGCGACGTCTACGACGGCCTGGATGCGCGCTCGATGTCGGCCAAACAGCTCGATTACACGCAATCGCGCATCCGCATCCTGTCCGGCCTGTACGGCATGCTGAAGCCGCTGGACCTGATCCACCCGCACCGCCTGGAGATGGGCACCCGCCTGCAGAACCCGCGCGGCAAGAACCTGTACGAGTTCTGGGGCGACATGATTACCGAAGCGCTCAACAAGGAAGGTTCGCCGGTGCTGGTAAACCTGGCCTCGGACGAGTACTTCAAGTCGGTCAAGCCGAAGAAATTGCGTATGCCGGTCATTACGCCAGTGTTCGAAGACTGGAAAGGCGGCAAATACAAGATCATTTCCTTCTTCGCCAAGCGGGCGCGGGGCATGCTGGCGCGCTATGCGGCGGTGAACGATATCACCGACCCGGAAAAGCTGAAAAAGTTCGATAGGGATGGATACAAGTTCGAGGCGGATGCGTCGAACGATACGACCTGGGTATTCCGGCGCAAGATCGCCGCGTGACGGAGGGCGCGCCCGCCCGGCGGGCGGACGCGCATGGCATTACCAGACGTGGTACCAGGGCGTCTTCTTGCTGCCGTCGTCGTCCAGCATCTTGCTGTCAGGGAAGTTCTTTACAAAGACGCGCTTGGTATCGTCGCGCAGGGTCGAATTGCCCATCTTGTCGTAGCCGCGGTACATGATGGCCAGTGCTTCTTCGATGGACGGCGAATCCGCGTAGTCCGTCAACACGCCCTGGGCCCGGTTGATGGCGGCCAGGTAGGCGCCGCGGCGGTAGTAGTAGCGCGCCACGTAGACTTCGTACTTTGCCATTGCATTGATCAGGTACTTCATGCGATCAATGGCGTCCGGCGTGTATTTGCTTTCAGGAAACTTTTCGACCAGGGCCTTGAAGGCGGCAAATGCTTCGCGGGTGGCTTTCGGGTCGCGTTCGGCCGGATCCTGCTCATACAGGAAGTTCAGCAGGCCGACCGAGTCGTTGAAATTGACCAGGCCGCGCAGGTAGTACATATAGTCAACATTCGGGTGGTTCGGGTGCAGCTTGATGAAGCGCTCCACGGCCGCCAGGGCCTGGGCCTGGTCGTTGGCCTTGTAGTGCGAATAAGCGATTTCCATCTGCGCCTGCTGCGCATAGGTGCCGAACGGGTAGCTCGATTCGAGGCGCTCGAACAGCTGGACAGCACGTTCATGGTTGCCGCTCGTCTGTTCGGACTTGGCCTCCGAGTATAATTTGTTTGCGGACCAGCCTCGAGTCTCGTCCACATGTTCTGGTAACAGGCCACAAGCTGACAAACTAAACAGAACGACTGTTGCTGCAACTACCGATAATTTTTTTTGCATGTTGATGTGCAAGGAATCGTTAACCAAAATACTAAACTTGGCTGATTATAGCCGATGGGAATGCTGTGATATTGAAACCTGAGATGAATTCGGCAGAACAATTGCCTGATAACGATTTTGACGCCGATTTTGAAGGTGAACTGGCGGGCGACCCGCTCGCCCCGATTGAACTCGAACTGACCAAGGAAGTCTGTGGCGAACGCCTGGACAAGGTGGTGGCGCGCCTGGTGCCACAGTTTTCGCGCGGCCGCCTGCAATCCTGGATTGAAGAAGGCCATATTACTGTCGATGGCAAGCCGGCCAAGATCCGCGCCACCGTGTATGGCGATGAAAAGATCCTGGTGATGCCGCAGCCGGCGCCGGAGGACGTGGCTTTCGCGCCGGAAGACGTGCCGCTGGACGTGGTGTTCGAAGACGACAACCTGCTGGTGATCAACAAGCCGGCCGGCCTGGTGGTGCATCCTGGCGCCGGCAACTGGTCCGGCACCATGCTGAACGGCCTGCTGCACCGCTGGCCCCAGCTGGGCGGCGTGCCGCGCGCCGGCATCGTGCACCGTCTGGACAAGGACACCAGCGGCCTGATGGTGGTGGGCAAGGACCTGCCGACCCAGACCGACCTGGTGCGCCAGCTGCAGGCGCGCAGCGTCAAGCGCGTCTACTGGTGCATCGTGTGGGGCACGCCGCGCATGAGCGGAACCATCGACGCTTCGATGGGCCGCGACCAGAAGGACCGCGTGAAGATGGCCGTGTCCACCAGCATGGGCTCGAAACCGGCCATCACCCATTACCAGCGTCTGGCTGAAGGTGTCCTGGACGGCCGTCCGGTGTCCCTGGTGCAGTGCCGCCTGGAGACCGGCCGCACCCACCAGATCCGTGTTCACATGGCGCACCTGGGCTTCTCGCTGATTGGCGACCAGGTCTATGGCAAGCAGCATATGACCAGCGTCTTCCCGCGCCAGGCGTTGCAGGCACGCCGCCTGGGCCTGGTGCATCCGTCAACCGGCGAGCAGATGGAGTGGGTGGTACCGCTGGCGGATGACTTCGCCGAGCTGATGGAACGCGCCGGTATCGAGGAGCCGGACGAGTCGGTCCTGTCCGCCGCCGCCGGCGAGCATGGCGAGTACGAAGACTACGATATCTACGACGACGAATTCGACGACGAATAAATGCAGCAAACTTTCCAAGGGGCGCAATGGCTGCTGCCCGACTGGCCGGGCGCGCCCGCCAATATCGGTGTTGTCTGCACCACCCGGCGCGGCGGCGTGAGCCCGGAGCCCTATGGCGCCGGCCCGCAGGCGATTGCCAATGCCGGCGGCGGCCTGAACCTGGGTGTCCATGTCGGCGACGATCCCGCCAATGTGGCCTTCAACCGGGCGATCCTGAAGGGGCGCTTGCCGTCTGAGCCGGCGTGGCTGTCCCAGGTGCACGGCACCGCGGTGGTGCGCGCCGACCTGCAGGGCCGCGGCAGGGCGCCGCAGGCCGATGCAAGCATTGCCCTTATGCCGGGCGCCGTTTGCGTCATCCAGACGGCCGATTGCCTGCCGGTGCTGCTGACCAACCGCGCTGGTACGGCGGTCGGCGCCGCCCACGCCGGCTGGCGCAGCCTGGCCGGCGGAGTGCTGGAGGCGACCGTCGCCGCCATGCGCGCCGAAGCAGGCGGGGACGAGATCGTTGCCTGGCTTGGCCCGGCGATCGGCCCGCAGGAATTCGAGGTTGGCGACGATGTGCTGGCGGCCTTCCTGCAAGGTGCGCCGGACGACGCTGCGGTGCGCGCCGCCTTCAAGGCGCGACCCGGATTGCCGGGCAAATACCTGGCCGATATTTACGCGCTGGCCCGCCTGAGGCTGGCCGGAATAGGGGTCAGGGACGTGGCCGGCGGGGATTTATGCACGGTCACGGACGCCAGCCGCTTCTATTCCTACCGGCGCGACAAGGTCACCGGGCGGCAGGCGAGTTTGATCTGGATCAAACAGTAGGTGGTTCATGACGACGGGCGGCTTCGGCTGCCCGTTTGCGTTTGCGGCGTTTGCCACCTGTTAGATAAAATAGTATTCCTAATGGCAACAAGCCATACAGCAGGAAGGTCATGATGCCGGCGACCACGGTTGGTTCCGTGAACGCCATCAGCACTGTGACGTAGAGCCAGGCAATAGCAACAATCAACATATGCAGTCTTTTTAAAATCTGAATGGACTCAAACATGAACATGCCCGACCCGCAAGCTTTCGCAAACGCATGGATGGCGCAAATCAGCGATCCGAACCAGTGGCAGTCCTGGATCAAGATGCTGCCGGAGATGGAGGCCGTGCCTGGCGCCGCGCTGTTGCGCGATGCCGGCGCCATCGTCCGTCCCGAGGCGATGGAGCAGATGCGTCACGATTACATGGGCGAGTTCGGTGCGCTGTGGCAGGAATTCCTGGCCGGCAAGGCGCCTTCGCTGAAGGACCGCCGCTTTTCGTCCGCAGCCTGGCAGGGCAACCCGGTGTCCGCCTTCAATGCGGCATCATACCTGCTAAACAGCAAATTCCTCATGCAAATGGCGGAAGCCGTTGACGCAAGCCCGCAGCAGAAACAGAAAATCCGCTTCGCCGTGCAGCAGGTGGTGGACGCCATGTCGCCCGCCAACTTCCTGGCCACCAATCCGGAAGCGCACCAGAAACTGCTCGAAACCAAGGGTGAAAGCCTGACCAAGGGCCTGGCCAACCTGCTGGGCGATATCAAGAAGGGCCATATTTCCCTGTCCGACGAGACGGCTTTCGAAGTGGGGCGCAACCTGGCCACCACCGAAGGCCAGGTGGTGTACGAGAACGAGCTGTTCCAGCTGATCCAGTACACGCCGCTGACCAAGAGTGTGCACGAGCGCCCGCTGTTGATGGTGCCGCCTTGCATCAACAAATACTACATCCTCGACCTGCAGCCGGAGAATTCGCTGGTGCGCTATGCGGTGGAGCAGGGCAATACCGTGTTCCTGGTCTCCTGGCGCAATCCGGACCAGTCGCTGGCCGGCACGACCTGGGACGATTACATCGAAAAAGGCACGATCAACGCCATCCATATTGCGCGCGAAATCACCAAGCAGGAAAAGCTGAATGTGCTCGGCTTCTGCGTGGGCGGCACCTTGCTGTCGACCGCGCTGGCCGTCATGGCGGCGCGCGGCGAACAGCCAGCGGCCAGCATCACCTTGCTGACCACCTTCCTCGATTTCAGCGATACCGGGGTGCTCAACGTGTTCGTCGACGAGCCGCAGGTGCAGCTGCGCGAGCAGACCCTGAAATCCGGCGGCCTGATGCCGGGCCGCGACCTGGCCAGCACCTTCTCCAGCCTGCGTCCGAACGACCTGGTGTGGAACTATGTGCAGTCGAACTACCTGAAGGGCAATGAACCGCCGCCGTTCGACCTGCTGTACTGGAATTCCGATTCGACCAACCTGCCGGGCCCGATGTTCTGCTGGTATCTGCGCAATACCTACCTGGAAAACAGCTTGAAAGTGCCGGGCAAGCTGACTGTCGCGGGCGAGCGGGTGGACCTGTCGAAGATCCATGCGCCAGCCTTTATCTACGCCTCGCGCGAGGACCATATCGTGCCGTGGAATTCGGCCTACCTGTCGACCCGGATTCTGAACAACAAGAATCCGGAGTTGAATAAGTTTATCCTCGGGGCGTCCGGCCATATCGCCGGTGTGATTAATCCGGCAGCCAAGAACAAGCGCAATTATTGGACCAATGCGGCCAGGCCGGCCTCGCATGAAGAGTGGTTCAGCGGCGCGACCGAGCATCCTGGCAGCTGGTGGGGCGAATGGTCCGAATTCCTGGCGGCGCACGGCGGCAAGGAGGTCAAGGCGCGCAGCAAACTCGGCAATACCAAATACGAACCAATCGAAGCAGCCCCTGGTCGTTACGTAAAAGTAAAAGCCGATTGATGCAAGGCAATATTAAGTTGCGTTGCAATATTGGCTACGATTGTCGCCCAACGTATAACATTGTCGTGCCAAAAGCTTTTTTTTCGCCCTATAATGGGGTCAAAAATATTATCAACGGCAGCTAAACGCGCTGCGGCGCAAAAATTGGATGAGTGATGAGTGGTGCAAAGAAAAGTACTGAACGTTTGATTAAGAAATACCCGAACCGCCGACTTTACGACACGCAGACCAGTTCCTACATTACCCTGACGGACGTAAAGCAGCTCGTGCTGGATGCCGAGGAATTCACCGTCGTGGATGCCAAGACGAATGAAGACCTGACCCGCAGCATCCTGCTCCAGATTATTCTGGAGGAAGAAGCGAGTGGCGTTCCCATGTTTTCAACGGACGTACTGGCCCAGATCATTCGTTTTTATGGCCACGCAATGCAAGGCATGATGGGTTCTTATCTGGAAAAGAATATCCAGGCATTTACCGATATCCAGCGCAAATTCACGCAAGGCGCCGCGACTTTCGATGGCAAGTCATTCAGCCCCGAAATGTGGACCCAGTTCATGAATGTGCAGGCACCGATCATGCAGGGCATGATGAATAACTATATCGACCAGTCGAAGAGCCTGTTTGTGCAAATGCAGGAGCAAATGCAAAACCAGAGCAAGAATATCTTCGGCACCTTCCCGTTCGGCGCGCCGCCGGGCGAGAAAAAGTAAGCTTTCAGCAAGCTAAAAAGGCGGGGGCAATGCCCCCGCTTTTGCTATAATGGTGGATTGCCCTGAATCATCAGCTCTCTGCCATGCAATCCAAGCCAATCACCCGCATCACTCCCACCGACGGTACCCCGGCACCAAAAGTAGGTTTTGTCTCCCTCGGCTGCCCGAAGGCGCTGGTCGACTCCGAACAGATTCTGACCCAGCTGCGCGCTGAAGGCTACGAAACCGCCAAGTCCTACGACGGCGCGGACCTCGTGATCGTGAACACCTGCGGTTTCATCGACGCCGCCGTGCAGGAATCGCTGGACGCCATCGGCGAAGCGCTGGCTGAAAACGGCAAGGTGATCGTGACCGGCTGCCTGGGCGCCAAGAAGGACAAGGACGGCGACGACATCATCCAGAAGGTGCACCCGAAGGTGCTGGCCGTGACCGGTCCCCACGCCGTGGGCGAAGTGATGGCGCAGGTGCATACCCACCTGCCAAAACCGCACGAGCCGTTCATCGACCTGCTGCCGCCGCAGGGCATCAAGCTGACCCCGAAACACTACGCCTATCTGAAGATTTCCGAAGGCTGCAACCATCGCTGCTCGTTCTGCATCATCCCATCGATGCGCGGCGACCTGGTATCGCGCCCGATCGCGGAACTGATGCTGGAAGCCGAAAACCTGTTCAAGGCCGGCGTGAAAGAGCTGCTGGTGATTTCGCAGGATACCTCCGCATATGGCGTGGACGTGAAATTCCGCTCCGGTTTCTGGAACGGCCGTCCGATGAAGACCCATATGACCCAACTGACCCAGGCCCTGGGCGAGCTGGCCAAGCAGTATGGCGCGTGGGTGCGCCTGCACTATGTTTATCCTTACCCGCACGTGGACGAAATCATCCCGATGATGGGCGACGGCCATATCCTGCCTTACCTGGACATCCCAATGCAGCACGCGCATCCTGACGTGCTGAAGCGCATGAAGCGCCCTGCATCCGGCGAGAAGAACCTGGAGCGCATCCTGAAATGGCGCGAGATGAATCCTGATCTGGTGATCCGCTCGACCTTCATCGCCGGCTTCCCTGGCGAGACCGAGGCCGAGTTCGAGTATTTGCTGGACTTCCTGAAGGAAGCGCAGATCGACCGCCTGGGCTGCTTCGCCTACTCGCCGGTGGAGGGCGCCACTGCCAATGAGTTGGCGAACCCGGTACCGGATGAAGTGCGCGAAGAGCGCCGCGGCCGCGTGATGCTGCTGCAGGAGGAGATTTCGCGCAAGCGCCTGAAGGCCAAGATCGGCAAGACCGTCAAGGTGCTGATCGATGAGCTGACGCCAAGCGGCGCGATCGGCCGCTCCGCCGCGGATGCGCCGGAGATCGATGGCGTGGTGCATGTGAAGCGTCCGTTCGATCCGAAGAAGAAGCTGGCTGTGGGGCAGTTCTTTGACGTGGAGATCACCACTGCCGATGCGCACGACCTGTGGGGCGAGGCGCAGTAAAACCGGTAAGCCGGTGTCGGGCCTGCGGGGCCTGACACCCTCCGGGTTAGAATAGGTGCCATGACCAAAAAGCACCTCCAAACCCAAATCATCCACACGGACTACGTGCCGCCGGAAGGCTTCGCCGCCTTCCCCAGTGCGATCCACCACGCGTCCACCGTCCTGTTCAAGAACGTCGCCGCCATGCGCTCGGGCGACTGGAAAGAAAAGAACGCCTATACCTACGGCCTGCACGGCACGCCCACCACCTTCACCCTGGAAGCCCGGCTGGCTGAAATCGAAGGCGGCACGCATTGCCTCCTGGCCCCAAGCGGCCTGGCAGCCATCGCCATGTGCGACTTCGCGCTGCTGAAGTCTGGCGACGATGTTCTCCTGCCCGACAATGTCTACGGCCCAAACCGCGACTTAAGCAGGTGGTTGACCGCCGATTTCGGCATCACCGCGCGCCTGTACGACCCGATGATCGGCGCCGGCATCGAGCAATTGATCCAGCCCAACACCAAATTGATCTGGACCGAAGCCCCCGGCTCGGTTTCGATGGAAGTCCCCGACCTGCGCGCGATCTGCGGCGTGGCAAAGCGGAAGGGTGTGCTGGTCGCACTCGACAACACCTGGTCCGCGGGCCTGGCCCTGCGCGGATTCGACTTGGGCGTCGACATCGTGATGCAGGCGCTGACCAAGTATCAGTCAGGCGGCTCAGACGTGCTGATGGGGGCCCTGGTGACACGCGACGTGTTACTGCACGAACGCCTCAGCATGGCGCATATGCGTCTGGGCATGGGCGTTAGCGCCGACGATACCTATCTCGTGCTGCGCAACCTGCCGACACTTAAGCTGCGCTTCGACGCCCACGATGCCGCTGCGCGCAAGGTTGCCGCCTGGTTGAAGGCTCGCCCTGAAATCACCAAGGTCCTGCACCCGGCATTCGAAGACTGCCCTGGCCACGAACACTGGAAGCGAGACTTCACCGGCGCCGGCGGTCTGTTCTCCGTGCTGTTTGACGAGAGGTTCACGGAAGAGCAAACGGACCGTTTCGTCGACTCTTTAAAACTGTTCGGCATCGGCTACAGCTGGGGCGGGGCGCACAGCCTGTGCATTCCCTACCGCATCCAGGCCATGCGCAAGCACTGGAAAGAGCAAGGCACCCTGGTGCGTTTCAACATCGGCCTGGAAGACCCGGACGACCTGATTGCCGATATCGAAATGGCCTTGGCAGGAATGGCGGCTCGCTGAACGCTAGTCAGCTATCCATGCGATTGATCAATACAATGGCGTGCGCGTATTGATCGGACTTCCCTATATGCTTACAGTGGTTGGACATTGAGCAGGGGAGACCGTCATGCAAATTCTGAAGATTGCAGTGGGCGCCGTGCTGGGTGGCGCAGCGTGTTTGATTTTTGCCGCGCCGCCTACCAGCTATATGCCGGTGGTGGCGAAAGAAGACTTCCAGACGACGTACGAGCGGATGAAGGCAGCGCGCGCCGGCTTGATGCGTGAGCAGGCGGCCTTCCTGGAAAGCCGGTATGACTTGTCGAATCGTCCGGCCAAGGGAGTCACCATGTTTCGCGGCAAGCCGGTGCAGGAAGGTATCAGAGCCAAACTTCCGCGTGGCACCACATGGGAAAAGCTCGGATCAATGAGCCCGGACGAAATCCGCGAGAAAGGCCTGTACCCGCAAGGCTTTCTGCCGCTGCCGCACCCGAATCACCCTGAAGGCGGGATGCTGTTCCCGCAGTTCCATATCGACGAAATCAAGAAGCAGGAGCAGCGCGACTTGAACCGCTTCGACCTGGCTTTCGACTTCCCCGATCACCTGCTGCCGGAATTTCCCGCGCCGATTTTCCTGACCACGCGCCCTGACTTGGGGGATGTCTCAAAAGGCAGGCTGCTGACCATCGACAATTTCCACGAGATGTTCAACGGCATCCTCAACCCCAAGCAGCTGGAAGGCTTGCGCTTATTGCTGACACCTTTCCCGCAGCAGCAATTCAACCAGACCGAAGACAGGCGGTCGGAGCGTCCAAGTCGCGGGGTGAGCTGCTTTGACTGTCATTCGAATGGCCACACCAACGCTTCCACCCACCTGGTAGGCGACATCAGGCCGCAAGAATTCAGGCATCGGCTCGATACGCCGACGCTGCGCGGGGTAAACCTGCAACGCCTGTTTGGCTCGCAGCGTGCACTGAAATCGGTGGAAGACTTTACGGAATTCGAGCAAAGAGCTGCCTACTTTGACGGCGATCCGGTGATCGCCACGAAAAAGGGGGTAAATGTGCTGGAACGCGGCAGCCAGGTGCATTTTATGGGCGAGTTCCAGAACATCCTCGACTTCCCACCGGCCCCGAAACTGGGCGTGATGGGCAAACTGGACCCGCGCAAGGCCAACGAGCAAGAGCTGCGCGGCCAATCCATCTTCTTCGGCAAAGCCCAATGCGCGAGCTGCCACATGCCGCCGCACTACAGCGACAACATGATGCACGACCTGCACACGGAACGCTTCTTCAAGCCGCACCAGGCCAAAGGGGCGATGATGGTGGGAGATGGCCCGATCAAGACTTTCCCGCTGCGTGGCATCAAGGAATCGCCGCCGTATCTGCACGATGGCAGGCTGCTGACGCTCGAGGATACGGTGGAATTCTTCAACCTGATCCTCGAGACGAAGCTGACGTCGGCGGAAAAGGCCGACCTGGTGGCGTTCCTGCGAACCTTATGAGTTACCGACCGGGACGTTGCTGTTGAGTGCAGTAATGCCCCGGATCAGGCGGTAGATCTTCCACAGCCAGGCGCCGACCCACACCAGGTAGGCGAGTGGAATGCCCAGCAATGTGGCGAACAGCGCCCAGCCGACGCAGGCCCATGCCAGGTACCACCAGAACGAGCGGATCATCCAGCGATGGTGACTGTGAATGAAGGTGCCGGCACTATCGTCGCTCTTGATGTAGTTAAGGATGACGGGGATGAAGGACGCCAGGCCAAGTGTGAAAAACATGCTCAGGCCGTGGCCGAGGTAAAGCCAGAAGGCCCAGTCTTTGGCAGACTGGGCGCGTTCGTCGAAAATCAGTTCTTGAGCCATATGCGCTCCTTAGAGTTTGCGTCCGTCGTAATGATGGACGGCAAATGAATCGAGATCGATGTCTTCCAGCACGCGCGCATTGACGGCCGCCACAGCATTGCCTTTCGGGTCCGTGCCTTCGCCGTAGGTGTGAATGCCGCATTTCGGGCAGAAGCGGTGTTGGATGACGTGCTTATTGAAGACGTAGCTGGCCTGGTCTTCCTCCTGCGTGAGCAGTTTCAGCTGGCCGCGGGGAATGAACCACATCAGCGCACCCTTGCGCTGGCAAATCGAGCAGTTGCAGGCCGTCAGTCCTTCGATAGAGCCCTCAGCTTCAAACTTCACATTGCCGCAATGGCAGCTTCCTTTGTACAGCATTTTGCGCCTCCGGTTAGAATAATTGGCTACGCGCTAATGATAATGTAAATGCAAGAGGAGTGTGCAAATGGCGGGTCCGTTGCAGGGAATCAAGGTTATCGAGATTGGGACGCTGATCGCAGCGCCGTTTGCCGCCCGCCTGATGGCGGAATTCGGCGCCGACGTGATCAAGATTGAAGCGCCGGGCGAGGGCGATCCGATCCGCAAATGGCGCAAGCTGCACAAGGGAACCTCGCTGTGGTGGTACCTCCAGTCGCGTAACAAGAAGTCGATTTCGATCAACCTCAAAGCGCCCGAAGGCATTACGCTCGTCAAGCAGCTCTGCGGCGACGCCGACGTGCTGGTGGAGAACATGAAGCCGGGCGCGCTGGAAAAGCTGGGCCTTGGCTGGGATGTGCTGCATGCGCTCAATCCCAAACTGACCATGGTGCGGATTTCCGGCTACGGCCAGACGGGGCCCTACAAAGATCGTCCCGGCTTTGGCGCCATTGGCGAAGCGATGGGCGGCATCCGTTATACCACCGGCGAAGCGGGTGGCGTTCCGGCCCGCGTCGGTGTCAGCCTCGGCGATTCGTTGGCCTCGCTGCACGCGGTAATGGGGGCATTGATGTCGGTGCTGCGCGTGAAAATGGGGAAGGGCGACGGGCAAGTGGTGGATGTCTCACTGGTCGAAAGCGTGTTCAACCTGATGGAATCGCTGGTGCCGGAATACGACCTGCTCGGGCATGTGCGTGAACGCAGCGGCGGTGCGCTGCCCGGCATTGCGCCATCCAATACTTATCCGACACGCGATGGCTCTTATGTCGTCATCGCGGGCAACAGCAACCCGATCTACAAGCGCCTGATGCATGCGATCGGCCGGGCCGACATGGCCGAAGATCCGCAATTCGCCCAGAACGACGGCCGTGCCGCGCAGGAAAAGCTGATCGACGCCGCGATTGCCGGCTGGACCTCGGCGCACACGATCGAAGAAGTCCTGTCGGTGCTGGAGCAGGCCGAAGTCCCTGCTGGCCGCATCTATTCGGTGAAGGACATCGTCTCCGACCCGCATTACCAGGCGCGCGAGATGCTGCTGGATACCGAACTGCCGGACGGCGTGCACGTCAAAATGCCAGGTATCGTGCCGAAGCTGTCCGAGACACCCGGCGAAGTACGCTGGCAAGGGCCAACCCTTGGCGAGCACACCGACAGCGTATTGTCCGCATTAGGCATGGCGGCTGAGCAGATTGCAGCCCTGCGTCAGCGCGGGGTCGTAGCTTAGTTTATAAAAGCCGGGGTCAGCTCTGGCAATCGGACATTTTAAGGTCAACGCGCAGAGGACAAGCCTCCGCTTTACACCTGTTGATTGCCAGTTTTGATTTTCCATGAGCGGATTATCAGCGATAGATCGAAATACCGCAGATTCAGGAAGCAGGTAAGCCAGCGGTGGACCATGGCGAGATAACGCTCCAGCCAAGGCGCGTATAAAGTGCACGCCCATCCTCAGTGGCGACGAGCAGTCGCTCGTTCACACCGGCCTGGGCGGCCATGGAATCGAGCGCCTGCATGACGACACTTCCAAGCCCGCGCCGGCGATGGGATTCCGCGGTCTCGATCTGGTCAAACACCGCGCACCTGCCATGGATGGCCATGCGGCCGGACGCTGCCAGGTCTTCATCGCCGTGGATCACTCGTACGACGTGAACCCCTTGCTGTGTATCCAAAAGCAGCCGATACCCTGGCGGAATAGCCAGGTGCTGGCTCGCTTGTGAAGGGCCGATCATGAGGTAGCCGGGACTTTCGATCTTCCACCGCGAAGGCAGCGCCCGGCGCAGGGTTTCGGGATCGACTGCCGCTTTGAGGAAGATATAGGGGTCGCGTATGCGCTCGGCGCAGGCCCGGAGTGCGAGGCCGGCATCGACAAAGACAAAGCGCCTTATTTGCTCCGGCTTTCCCACTTCCACGAGCAGGCCGCCGTCGTACGGGAGCGGCTTTGAAACGCCGCGGGATAACGTCCAGCCCGTGAGCCAGCGTTCGGCAAGCGCAAGGTCAATTGTCTTCAATCGGTGCTCTCTGCATATGTCGGGACCGACAGGCTAGCACCAATTGCCAAGCGTTGCAGACGGAGGCTCAAAGTCAGAGGAAGGTCGGGGCTTTTAATGCGATAAGAGGTTGAGGATGCCGTCCAGGCCGACGTGGTTGAGGGCTACGCTGGCTTGCTCGCGCACGACCGGTTTGGCGCGGAAGGCGACCGAGAGGCCGGCGATGCTCATCATCTTCAGGTCGTTCGCGCCGTCGCCCATGACGATGGCTTGCTCGGTCCTGATCCCCATGGCGGCGCAGACGTGTTCCACCGTCTTGCGCTTCACGTCGGCGTCGACGATTTCGCCGATCACCTTGCCGGTCAGCTTGCCGTCCACGATTTCCAGTTCGTTGGCGCGCGTGTAGTCGAGCTTGAGGCGCGGTTTCAGGCGTTCGGTAAAGAAGGTGAAGCCGCCCGAGACCAGCAGGGTTTTCAGGCCGGCTGCCTGCACCGCCTTCAGCATTTCTTCGGCGCCCATCGACAGGCGCAGGCGTTCTTCGTACACGCGCTCCAGCGCCGATGCGTCGAGGCCTTCCAGCAGCGCGACGCGGCGTTTCAGGCTTTCCGAAAAATCGAGCTCGCCGCGCATGGCGGCTTCGGTAATTTCCGCCACCTGCGGCTTCAATCCCTGCATGTCGGCGATCTCGTCGATGCATTCGATGGTGATCAGGGTCGAATCCATATCCATCGCCACCAGCTTGAATTCGTCCAGGCGGCGTACGCCCATCATGTAGGTGGCGTCCAGCTGGGCGGCTTCGGCGGCGATCTCGATGGTCTGGCGCAGGGCCGGCGTGTAGCTGATGCCTTCGCAACGCACGGCGTTGGCGGATATCGTGATGACGCGCTTCGGTGCCGTCAGGGCGGCGATGCGCTGCAGGCGGGCGGCGCAATCGCCGACGCCTTGCAGCACAATGTTCATGGTCATGTCGTTGTTCATGTCAGTTGTTTGATGGCGGTCTTGATCTGGTTCACGCGGGCCGCCAGGTCGGGCATATTAGCGGTGATCTTGAGCTTGTCCTGGCCATTCAGCTTGATGTGGCGCTGGTTCTGGATCAGGTGGATGATGCGCATCGGGTCGATCGGCGGCTGCGGCATGAACTGCAGGTTGACCGCTTCCGAGTGGGCGTCGATTTTCACGATGCCGACGGTCTTGGCGGCGATGCGCAGGCGGTGGGTTTCCACCAGGGCCTTGGCAGGGTCGGGCAGTTTGCCGAAGCGGTCGATCAGCTCCTCTTGCAGATCGTCGATTGCGTTTTGGGTTTCGCAGTTGGCCAGGCGCTTGTAGATCGACAGGCGTTCGTGCACGTCGCCGCAGAAGTCCGCGGGTAGCAGGGCAGGCGTGTGCAGGTTGATTTCGGTGGTGCTGGCCAACGGGGCCGCCAGGTCGGGTTCCCGGCCGGCTTTCAGGGCGCGCACGGCTTCGTTGAGCATGTCGGTGTAGAGCTGGAAGCCCACTTCCAGCATTTCGCCGGACTGGTTTTCGCCCAGGACTTCGCCGGCGCCGCGGATTTCCAGGTCGTGCATCGCGAGATAGAAGCCGGATCCCAGTTCTTCCATCTGCTGGATGGCATCCAGGCGGCGCTGCGCCTGCTTGCTCAGGCCTTGCACGTCGTTGACCAGCAGGTAGGCGTAGGCCTGGTGGTGCGAGCGGCCCACCCGGCCGCGTAGCTGGTGCAGCTGCGCCAGGCCGAATTTGTCGGCGCGGTGCATGATGATGGTGTTCGCGGTCGGCACGTCGATACCGGTTTCGATGATCGTGGTGCACAGCAGGATGTTATAGCGCTGCGCTACGAAGTCGCGCATCACTTTTTCCAGGTCGCGTTCGTGCATCTGGCCGTGGGCCACGGCGATGCGCGCTTCGGGCAGCATTTCGGTCAGCTTGGCCAGGCGGTTCTGGATGGTTTCCACTTCGTTGTGTAGGAAGTAGACCTGGCCGCCGCGCTTCAGTTCGCGCAGCACGGCTTCGCGGATGATCGAATCGTTTTCGCTGCGCACGAAGGTCTTGATGGCCAGGCGCTTTTGCGGGGCGGTGGCGATCACGGAAAAGTCGCGCAGGCCTTCCAGCGCCATGCCGAGGGTACGCGGGATCGGCGTTGCCGTCAGGGTCAGCACGTCCACTTCGGCGCGCAGCGATTTCAGCGCTTCCTTCTGGCGCACGCCGAAACGGTGCTCTTCGTCGATGATGACCAGGCCGAGGCGGGTGAACTTGACGTCGTCCGAGAGCAGCTTGTGGGTGCCGATGACGATGTCCAGGGTGCCGTCCTGCATGCCTTTGATGGCGCTGGCGATCTCTTTTCCGGTGCGGAAGCGCGACATTTCGGCGATGCGCACCGGCCAGTCCGCGAAGCGGTCGGCGAAGGTTTGCGCATGCTGTTCGGCCAGCAGGGTGGTCGGGGCCAGGATGGCGACCTGCTTGCCGCCCATGACGGCGATGAAGGCGGCGCGCAGGGCTACTTCGGTCTTGCCGAAGCCGACGTCGCCGCATACCAGGCGGTCCATCGGTTTACCCGAGGTCATATCCTTGATCACGTTGCCGATGGCGGCTGCCTGGTCCGGCGTTTCGTCGAAACCGAAGCTGTCGGCGAAGCGCTCGTAATCGTGGGCCGAGTATTCGAAGGAATGCCCCTGGCGTGCGGCGCGGCGGGCATACAGGTTAAGCAGTTCGGCGGCGGTGTCGCGCACCTGCTCGGCGGCCTTGCGCTTGGCTTTGTCCCACTGGCCGGAACCGAGGGTGTGCAGCGGTGCGTCGTCCGGCGAGGCGCCGGAGTAGCGCGAAATCACATGCAGTTGCGAGACCGGCACATACAGCTTGCTCTCCTTGGCGTATTCCAGGTGCAGGAATTCGGTCTCGCCTTCGCCCAGGTCCATGCTGATCAGACCCATATAGCGGCCGATGCCGTGGTTGATGTGCACCACCGGGTCGCCGATCTTGAGCTCGGACAGGTCGCGCACCATCGATTCGACCTGCGTGACCGCTTCCTGCTTCTTACGCCCGGCGCGGCGACCGCTGCCGGCATATAGCTCGGTCTCGGTGATGAAGGCGATGCCCTCGTCCAGCTCAAAGCCGGCATGCAGCGGGGCGACGCCCAGCACCAGCTTGGCGTCGCTGGCGAGGAAGCCCGCAAAGCCCTCGATCAGGGCGGGCGACAGGTCGAATTCGGCGAAATACTGCTGCAGGGTCTCGCGGCGGCCGTTGGTTTCGGCGCAGATCATCACGCGGCGGCCCGACTGCATCAGGTAGGCGCGCAAGTTGGTCAGCGGGTCGTCCAGGTGGCGGTTCACCGCGATGTTCGGGATCGGCGCCGACAGCTCGGAGGCCGGCAGCGACATGTCGCGCGAGATGGCGATGCGCGGGTGCGGTTTGGCCAGGACAAAGAACTGTTCGTCGCCAAGGAAGATTTCCTGCGGCGGCAGGATAGGCCGTTCGCGGTCGGCCTTCAGGAATTTGTAGCGCGATTCGGTGTCGGCCCAGAAGCGCTTGATGGCGCCGTCGATGTCGCCCACCATGGCCACGCTGGCTTCCTCCGGCAGGTAGTCGAAGAAGGTGGCGGTTTCGTCGAAGAACAGCGGCAGGTAATACTCGATGCCGGCCGAAGCGATGCCGCTGCTGATGTCCTTGTAGACGACGGAGCGCGACGGGTCGCCTTCGAAAGTCTCGCGCCAGCGGCTGCGGAAGGCGGTGCGCGAGGCTTCGTCCATCGGGAATTCCCGGCCCGGCAGCAGGCGCACTTCGCGCACCGGATACAGGGAGCGCTGGGTGTCCGCGTCGAAGGTGCGGATGGTTTCGATGGTGTCGCCGAACAGGTCCAGGCGGTAAGGCAGGGCGGATCCCATCGGGAACAGGTCGATCAGACCGCCGCGCACCGAATATTCGCCGGGCGACATGACCTGGCTGACGTGGGTGTAGCCGGCCAGCGTCAGTTGCGACTTCAGTTTGGCCTCGTCCAGCGACTCGCCCTGCTTGAAGAAGAAGGTGTAGGCGGCCAGGAAGGAGGGCGGCGCCATGCGGACCAGGGCTGTGGTGGCCGGGATGATGGCGACGTCGCACTGGCCGTTCTGGATTTCGTGCAGAGTGGCCAGGCGTTCGGAAACCAGGTCCTGGTGCGGCGAAAACGCGTCGTAAGGCAGGGTTTCCCAGTCCGGCAGCAAATGGCAGCGCAAGGCGCCGTTGGCGAACCATGGGATTTCGGCCAGCAGGCGCTGGCCGTCGCTGGCCTGGGCCACGACCACGGCCAGCATCTGGCCGCGTGTCTTCAATTCGAGCGCGGTTTGCGCCAACACATAGGCGTCACCGGAGCCGAACAGGTTGGGCAACGCAAATCGGTTGCCGGGCTTGGGGATTGCTTTTTTGAAGTCGAAAGGCATGCAAACGTGGCGCTAACAGGGGACAAAGATGCTGGCCCCACATTATAGTGCAAGCCTTTATTCGTAGGCGCCCAGCCGTTTTTGCTCGCCTGGCGTGAACAGGCTGTCCCGTAGTTGCTGGATGGCGGCCGGATTTTCGCCCAGGTTGCCGCTTGCGGAACGGTAGGCGGCGATGCGGCGCAGCCAGTCGGCCTGTTCCCGGTCCAGTTGGGCCAGGCGTCCGGCGGCGACCGGGCCGGTGGCCGCTGCCCGCAGGCGGAACACGTCGTCGTCGCTGGCGCCGGCGGCACGGGCGGCGTCGACCTGCTCCTCCAGCTTCAGGACCCGTTGCGGGGCCGTCCGCTCTTCCTGCAGTGCTGCCGGCAGCTTGCGGTCCAGTTCCCGCATGCGCGCCTGGCGCTCGGTGTCGGCCAGCGATTGATCGTCCGCCAGCTCCAGGCGGGCGATCGCGTCCTGGTCGCGGGCGTCGGCGTCGCCGAACAGGCCTGCCGCCTCGGTGGGCGTGAAATACCGAGTGCGGAGGGTTTGCATGGCACGCAGGCGGCCGCGGGCCGCGGCGGCGAGGGTGGCGCCGGGGGCGGTGCCCGGGGCAGTTTCCGCTTGCGCCAGGGCGCGCTTGTAGGACAGGTATTGGCCCAGCAGCCGCTTGGCTTGGGCGGCGGCCGCCGGTGTCAGGCGCCGCGCCAGTTCCTGCTCGATGCCGGCGCGGATGGCGGGCAGTTCCGCCTCGCCCAGCGCCGAGAGGTAGTAGTCGAACAGGTGCCGCAGTTCGGCGTCGATGCGCAATTGGTCGCCGGTGGCATGCAGACGTCCGTCGGGCTGCGTGCCGGCCATCGAGGGCACAAAGGGCGCTGTGGGCGGGGCCGTCGCCGGCATGGCCGGACTGACATCCGGGCCGGGGCGCTGTGGCGGCGGATCTCCCGCGCCAACACTCCAGAGCGCAGCCAGTCCTGCCGCTGCCAGGGCGGCCCCCCACAGCGCCCGCGCGCTCACAGGCCCATTCCCTGCAGACGGTTGGCGTGCTGGCGGAACAGCGTCACCGGGCTGGTTTCGAACAGGTGTGTGATGCCGACCATCTGGTTGACCTCATCCAGGTGGTTCATCCGGTAGTCGTCGCGGATCACGCGGCCAAGGTGGCTCGAGCAGCTGGCCACCAGGCCGTCGTTTTTCGCGCCGCCGAAGGCGAGGGAGGTGACAGCCAGGAAGGGATCGGCCGGGTCGAAGATATTGGTATAGGAGTTCGCCCCGCTCCAGGAGAAGTAATACACGCCGTTGGCCTGGTAGGCGCCTTCGCCGCAGTCGCTCGAGGGCAGGCCGGCGGGATGGCGGGCGTTGAATTGCGCCGTGCCGGCGGTGCTGAGCGACTGCGCCGCGGCGCGCGCGTTCTGGGGCAGCGTCGGGCTGCCGGAAATCAGGCCGAGGAAGCCGCCCAGCGCGTTGCCAACTGAGTACAGCACATCCGGCGCCGCGCCGACCAGGGCGTCCGCCACCCTTGACCCCTTATTGACGCCGCCGATGCTGGTCACCGAAGCGACCAGGTCGGGCCGTACCGAGGCGACATAGCGCGAGGTCGGGCCGCCATGGCTATGGCCGATCAGGTGGACTTTTTCCGCGCCGGTGGCGGCAAGAATCTGGCGCACCTGGAACAGCAGTTGTTCGCCGCGCACTTCGGTGCTGTTGGCGGCCGAAACCGACGTCACATACACCTGGGCCCCGCCGCTGCGCAGCGCGCCGGGGATGCCGTAGAAGTATTCAAGGGGGCCGAGATTGTCGAAGCCGAACAGGCCGTGGACCAGGACGATGGGGTAGCGGGTTTGCGTGTAGCCGGTGGCGGAAGCGGGAAGTGCGGTAATTGCGATGACCAGGACCGTTAACAGCTGCCAGACAAGCTTCTTCATGGGGCCTCCCGTGCTGATTGGTTGATGGAGCGTCCAATCTAGCATTGGCTGCGCCGCGCAAAACGCGATTGCTCAAATAGCACGGTGGGTTCCTTCAGTAGCAAAGCGCTTTGTTGTATGGATGGCGCGCACCATATGGCAGTTGTTGACGCACGGTAAAGAACCTTCGATATTTGTTCGGCAGGGGCACAATCTCACCAAATATAACAAGTTATACAAAGTTGTTTAAGATGAAAGGCGTGGTGCGATGTTCAAAAACCTTCTGATTAAGTGGAAACTCGCCGTGCTGGTGGCGGTAATGCTGCTGGCCCTGGCCGTCCTGGGCATGTCCGGCTACCGCGGCATTTCCAACGTGGGCGCGTCGGTCAATGAAATCGGCATTGTGCGCCTGCCATCGATCTACGGGCTGCTGGTCATGAGCGAAGGCCAGACGGCGATCGACAAGGCGACGCTGCAAACGGCCATCTTCGAAAACGATTACAAGGCCCAGGCGATGTTCGCGCAGGTTGCCAAGGCGCGCGATGCGGCATGGGCCAAGGCCATGTCCGGCTGGAAGAAGTACGAGCCGCTGCCGCAAACCGACGAGGAAGCCGTGCTGTGGAAGCAGTTTGTCGGCGAATGGGAAGCCTGGAAGGCGGCCGATGCAAAGCTGGGCGGCACCGTGTCCTCCCTGGCCGGCAATAGCGACGAGGCCAAACAGAAGGAGCTGTTCGCCCAGTTCTTCCAGCAATACCACGCATCCGAGCCGCTGTTCGCCAAGGCGGAACAGACGCTGAACAAGATCATCGACCTGAACGACCGCGTCGCCACCGATTCCATCAAATCGGGGGCCGAGGCCGTGGTCTCGGCGGAGCGGGCCATGGTGGTGACGGTATTGGCGGCCATGGCGCTGGCGATCGTGATTGCCTGGTATATCGCGATGGCGATCACGCGCCCCATCGAAGCGGCCGTGAAAGTGGCCCAGACCGTCGCGGCGGGCGACCTGACCAGCGATATCCCGGTCGAGACCAGGGAGGAAACCGGCCAGCTGCTGCAGGCATTAAAGGACATGAACGGGAGCCTGATTCGCGTGGTCGGCCAGGTGCGCAAGGGCACGAACACAATCGCGGGCGCGACCTCGGAAATCGCCAGCGGGAACATGGATTTGTCGAGCCGGACCGAGGAGCAGGCCAGTTCGCTCGAAGAAACCGCGTCGTCGATGGAGGAATTGACTTCCACCGTGCGTCATAACTCGGACAATGCGCTGCAGGCGAACCAGCTGGCCAAGACCGCTTCCGCTGTGGCGGCAAAGGGCGGCGAGGTGGTGGCGCGCGTGGTGGAAACCATGGATTCCATCAATGAATCGTCCAGCAAGATCGTCGATATCATCAGCGTGATCGACGGGATTGCCTTCCAGACCAATATCCTGGCCTTGAATGCTGCGGTGGAAGCGGCGCGCGCCGGCGAGCAGGGGCGCGGGTTTGCGGTGGTGGCGTCGGAAGTGCGCAACCTGGCGCAGCGCTCGGCGGCTGCGGCGAAAGAGATCAAACAACTGATCGGCGACTCGGTCGAAAAGGTCGGGGCGGGCAGCAAGCTGGTAGGCGAGGCCGGCGCCACCATGGGCGAGGTGGTCACCAGCGTGCAGCGGGTGACCGATATCATTTCCGAAATCAGCCTGGCCACCCAGGAGCAAAGTTCAGGCATCGACCAGATCAATACCGCGATCAGCCAGATGGATCATGTGACGCAGCAGAACGCGGCGCTGGTCGAGGAAGCCGCGGCGGCGTCGGCGGCGCTGGAAGAACAGGCGGCGCGGCTGATGGACGTGGTCAGCGTCTTCAAACTGGATGCCGCGGCGCTGGCGGCCGAAGATGTGCAGGTGCGGCGTCCTTCGACGCAGGCGAGGGCGCTGGCGGCGGCGCGGCCTGCGCGCGGCGCCGCACAGCGTGCGGTGCCGCGCGGATCGGCCGATGCGGGCGCGGGGAAGGCGGCTGAAGCGCCCGCTGTGGCCAAAGCGCCAGCGGTCGCAGGCACGCGCCGCCCGGCGGTGGCAGTGTCCAAGCCCGGCGACGACTGGGAAGAATTTTAAGCGGCTGGGCAGAGCAGCAGGACGGCCGTGATGTTATCGCGGCTGCCGTCCTGCTTGGCCTTTTCCACCAGTTCCACACAGCTTTCCGGCAGGTTGTCCGGTCCTGCGCCTGCCAGGATGGCGGCCAGGGTCGCATCGTCGGATGCACCGTACAAGCCGTCACTGCACAGCAGGTAGATGTCGCCCGGCGCCAGCGGATGGGCGAAGACGTCGGGCCGTACATCCTGCGCCGGTCCGATCGCCTGCAGCAGCAGGTTGCGTGGCGGGAGGACGCCCGTCATACCCGCCTCCAGCGCCTGCTGGTACAGGGTCTGGTCATGGGTCAGCTGCGCCAGCTGGCCGTTGCGGTAGCGGTAAATGCGGCTGTCGCCCACGTGGAAAAGCAGCGCCGGGCCGCCGCCTTGCGGCTGCCACATGCCGGTCAGCGTGGTTCCCATGCCGTAGCCGTCCGCCAGTCCAGCGGCCGCATTGTTGCGGAACAGGGTGGCGTTGGCGAAAAGGACCGCATCCTGCAATTGACTCAAGGCCTCGGCCTCGCTGGCGGCGGGCGGCAGGGCGCGTAAATGCTTCCACACCAGGGTCAGCGCTTCCGTGCTGGCGATATCGCCGCCCACGTGGCCGCCCATGCCGTCGGCGACGGCAAGGAAATTCAGTTCGGGCAGCAGCAGCAGGTTGTCCTGGTTGCTCGGCCGGACTGTGCCGACATCCGTCAGGCCATAGGCCAGGCCCATGGGCATTTGCTGCAATACCGGCGGCGACAGCGGGATCATCGTATTTGCTCCGCAATCTGCAGCACGCGGCCCGGCGGCATCATGCCGAGCTTGCGCGCCACGTCCATGTTGACGAGGTAGGAGTAGCTGCCCGGCGTTTCAATCGGAAGCGCGGCGGGCTTGACGCGATGGTACAGGATTTGCGCGGCTTTATGGGCGGTAAGACGGCCCACGTTGGCGTAGCCGGCCACCAGCCCGAACAGGGCGCGGCCGTCGCGCAGGGCCGCTTCGACGGACGAGAAGACCGGCAGCCCGAGTTCCACGGCGGCTTCGGTCAGCAGTTTGCGCTGCGATGCGAGGAAACTGTCGGGCCCCACATACACCAATTGGGCGCCCTGTTCGGCAAACTGCTTGATGATGTCGGGGATGGCGTCGGCGCGCGGATGTCCGTTGTCATCCAGGGGCAGGGCTTTGACGGTGAATTCGGTTCCCGTGCGTTCCGCCTCGGCGCGCATCTCGCGCATGCTGACCTGGGCATTGATTTCATTCGGCGTGAAGATGCCGGCGATGCGGGCAAAGGGGCGGTAATTGCGGATCGCAATCATCTGCTGGCGCGCCGGGACGACGTGGCTGACCCCCGTCAGGTTGCGCTGCGAGGACGCGAGGTTGGGCACCAGCCCCGCCGCCACCGGTGTCGAGACCATGGTGAACACGATGGGGATATTGAATTCCTTTGCGGCCACGGCCACGCTGACCGGCGTGCCCCATGAGTAGATCAGGTCCGCGCGCCAGGCGCGGGCCTCGTCCAGCAGGGCCGGCACGCGGGCCACATCCATGTCCACGCTGCGCACCAGGAATTCCGCATCCATCCGATTATCCCTGAACCACTGGCGGAAGCCGGTTTCGACATCGGTCTCGCCGCGGAACAGGATCATGTAAATGCGCGGCGGGTGGCCGCTGGTGTGCATGGCCAGCGCCGGCGTTGCGGCCGCCAGCAGGGCCGTGGCCCCAAGCAGGCGCCGGCGCCGCATGGAAGACGGTCGTTGTTCCGGCATGGTCAGGCGCCCACCGGCGCTTGCGCTTGCGGGACCGGCTGCAACGGCGGCTGTCCCGGCGCCGGCTGCTGCTGCGGCGCCGGCGCCGTACCGTCGGCCGGGGCGGGCTGCTCTTCGTCGCCCGGCGCGGCGTCCATGTCCACGGCCAGCACGGTCGGATCGTTGGCGTATTCCTCCAGGACCCAGTCGCCGCGGATCTGCACCACGCCCTCGGGCGCCGGGCGGTCGATCGGCGGATGCTTGGGCAGTGCCACCCGCATATAGTCCATCCAGATCGGCAGCGACAGCGTGGCGCCGAACTCGCGCCCGCCGAGCGACTTCGGCTCGTCGTAGCCCATCCAGGCCACTGCCACCACGCCGCCGCCGTAGCCGGCGAACCAGCCGTCGAAGGCATCGCTGGTGGTGCCGGTCTTGCCGGCCAGGTCAGGGCGGCCAAGGCGGCCAGCTGCAGCGCCGGTACCGCTGCGGGTCACGTCGCGCATCATATTGTCCATGATGAAGGCATTGCGCTGGTCGATCACGCGCTCGCCCGCGTTGGCAGGCGAAGGCGGGTTGACGTCCATGATGGCGGCGCCCTTGGCGTCGGTGACGCGGGAAATCAGGTAAGGCGTCACCTTGTAGCCGCCGTTGGCGAAGACCGCATAGGCGCCTGCCAGTTGCAGCGGCGTGACGGCGCCGGTGCCGAGCGCCATGGTGAAGTTCTTCGGATGGCGCGGCAATTCAAAGCCGAAGCGCGCCAGGTAGGCGTGCGTGTCATCCAGCCCGGCGGCGCGCAGCAGGCGCACCGATGGCACGTTTTTCGACGCTGCCAGGGCGCGGCGCATGGTGACGGAACCGTCGTACTTGCCGTCGTCGTTCTGCGGCTTCCATGGCTGGCCGAAGGCGCTGCCGGGCAGTTCCAGCGGCTCGTCGGCGATCAGGGTACCCGGGCCGAAGCCCTTGGCGACGGCGGCGGAATACACGAACGGCTTGATCGAGGAACCCGGCTGGCGCCAGGCCTGCGTCACGTGGTTGAACTTCTGCAGACCGAAGTCGAAACCGCCGACCATGGCCTGGTAGGCGCCGGTATTGGCGTCCAGCGATACGAAGGCCGCCGCGACTTTCGGCACCTGGGTGATGGCCCAGGACTTCTTGTCGACCTGCATGACGCGCACCACGGCGCCCGGACGGATGGCGATCTCCGGCTTGGCCTTGTCGGACAGCGCCGATGCGACCAGTTTCAAGCCTTCGCCGCTGATGGAGAACACGTCGCCATCCGACGTCTCGACCTTGACCAGCTTGGGACTGGCCTGCACCACCACGGCCGGGGTCAGGCCGTCGCTGACGACGCGCTTTGAGAGCACTTCGTCGATGGCGTCATCGCGTTCGTCCTCGTCGGCCGGCAGCTCGATAAAGGCTTCCGGGCCGCGGTAGCCGTGGCGCTGGTCGTAGGCCACCACGTTGCTGCGCACGGAGGCATAGGCCGCGTCCTGGTCTTTCGACAGGATGGTGGTGTAGACATTGATGCCGCGCGTGTAGGCTTCTTCCTTCAATTCCGCGAAGACGGCCTGGCGCGCCAGTTCGGCCACGTATTCGGCATGGGTGTCGAATTCCTGGCCGCGGTGGTTGATATGCAGCTGTTCCGTCTTGGCTTTGTCGTATTGCGCCTGGGTGATGTACTCAAGTTCGAACATCCGCTTCAACACCACTTGCTGGCGCGAGCGCGCCTTCTTCGGATTGACCGCGGGATTGTGGCGCGAAGGGTTCTGCGGCAAGCCGGCCAGCATCGCCGTTTCCGCGACCGACAGTTCCTTCAGCGACTTGCCGAAGTAAGCCTGGGCGGCGCTGGCGAAGCCGTAAGAGCGCTGGCCCAGGTAGATATTGTTCATGTACAGCTCGAGGATCTTGTCCTTGTCGAGCGCCGATTCGATGCGGTAGGCCAGCATCACTTCGGCCAGTTTGCGCGAAATGAATTTGTCTTTGCTGAGGTAGAAATCGCGGGCGACCTGCATGGTGATGGTCGAACCGCCTTGGCGGAAGCTGCCGCGCAGGTTGGCGCGCACGGCGCCCAGGGCGCGGATCCAGTCAATGCCGCCGTGTTCGTAGAAGCGCGTGTCTTCAATGGCCAGCACGGCTTTCTTCATCAGGTCCGGCACTTCGCCGATCGGGGTGAAGTCGCGGTGTTCTTCGCCGAATTCGCCGATCAGCACTTTGTCGGCGGTATAGATGCGCAGCGGGATTTTGGGGTGGTAGTCGGTGACAGCTTCCAGCGTCGGCAGGCTGGGGCGAATAACGAAGGCCGCGTAGCAGGCCAGGGCGATGCCGCCTGCGAGGGCGGTGAGACCCGCACCGATGCCGGCGCGGAAGATGTTTCGGCGGTTCAGCCAGGAAGGACGATTGATCAAATCAGCTCTCAAGGTTGCTAGATCGGGCAATTATAGACTATGCGGTAGTTGCTACTTCATTGCTAGATATGCCATAGTCCTAGGTGTTTCAGTCTAAAAGGATTTACGTGTTCCGTCCCTATATCCCCGATGCGGCGCGGCTGCCGGAAATGACGTTCCGCGCCTTGTTCCTCGGAACCTTGCTGGGCATGGTGTTTGGCGCTTCCTCGCTGTACCTGGTGCTGAAAGTCGGCCTGACCGTCAGCGCATCGATTCCCGTGGCGGTGATCGCCATCACGTTCTTCGGCCTGGCCAAAAAAATGGGCGGCAAGGACGCCAGCATCCTGGAAAACAGTATTGCGCAGACGGCCGGCTCGGCCGGCGAATCGATTGCCTTTGGCCTTGGCGTCACCATGCCGGCCATCCTGATCCTGGGCTTTGAGCTGGAAATCTGGCGCGTGATGCTGGTGGGCGTGCTGGGCGGCCTGCTGGGCATCCTGATGATGATCCCGATGCGCCGCACGATGATCGTGGACCAGCACGGCGAACTGAAATTTCCGGAAGGGACGGCGTGCGCCGAAGTACTGAAGGCCGCGGCCAGCGATTCCTCGCGCGTGGCGGCAGGCGAGCCGCTGCAAGGCGAATCGGAAGCGGCGCGCGATGCACGGCGCCGCGCGCGCCTGATCTTCAGCGGTTTCGGCGTCGGGCTGCTGTACAAAGCGCTCAACGTGTCGCTCAAGCTGTGGAAGGATACGCCGGAAACCGTGCTGGGTGCGCCGCTCAAGGGCGGCTCGATCGGCGCCGAGGTATCGCCCGAGCTGCTGGGCGTGGGCTATATCATCGGGCCGCGTATCGCGCTGACCATGACGGCGGGCGGCGTGCTGTCCTACCTGCTGCTGATCCCGATGATCAAATTCTTCGGCGGACCGCTGACCACCATCCTCGCCCCCGGCACCAAACTGATTGCCGAGATGGCGCCGGACGAGGTGCGCGGCGCCTACATCCTGTATATCGGTGCCGGCGCGGTGGCGGCCGGCGGCCTGATTGCGCTGCTGCGCGCGATGCCGATGATCTGGAACAGCCTGGCGGCCGGCCTGTCGAGCGTCGGAAAAGGCAGCAAGGCCGATGCCACGCGCCGCACCGAGCAGGACATCCCGATGAAGTGGGTGGTGATCGGCTGCCTGGGCCTGATCGCGGTGATCACCGCATCGGCGCCGCTGCATATGAATTTGCTGGGCGCCTTGCTGATCCTGGTGTTCGGCTTTCTGTTTTCCACCGTGTCGTCGCGCCTGACCGGTGAAATCGGCTCGTCGTCGAACCCGACTTCGGGCATGGCGGTGGCGACGCTGCTGTTCACCTGCCTGATTTTCCTGATGGTCGGCTGGACTGGGGGGCAGTATTACGTGACGGCGCTGTCGGTGGGCGCCATTGTCTGCATTGCTTCGGCCAATGCGGGAACAGTGTCGCAGGACTTGAAGACCGGCTTCCTGGTCGGCTCTACGCCGCGCTTGCAGCAGTACGCGATGCTGGTCGGTTCGCTGGCTTCGGCGCTGCTGCTTGGCCCGATCCTGCTGCAGCTGAATACCGCCAGCACGGTGTACGTGCCGGCGGCCCAGGTGGCGCCGGGCCTGGCAACCGACGCATCCCGGCTGACGGCGACGGCGCGGCTGGAAGGCCCGCAGTCTGCCGGCGACAGCGCAAGCTACAAGGTCTGGCAGAAAGCGGACGCCCAAGGCGGTCCGGAAGGCAAATACCTGGTCGGCCCGGACGGCCGCGCCGTCTGGTATGTCGACCCCGGCATCAACGGCACCCACAACCAGCGGCCGGACGGCACCGAGGTGCGCAAATACGATGCGCCGAAGGCTGTGCTGGTTTCCTACATCATCAAGGGCATCCTGGACCAGCAACTGCCCTGGACCCTGGTCATGCTGGGCGTGATGATCGCCGTGGTGCTGGAAATGTCGGGTGTGCAGTCCTTGTCGTTCGCCGTGGGTGTCTACTTGCCGCTGTCGGCGACGCTGCCGATTGCCGTCGGCGGGGTGCTGCGCTGGCTGGCGGACCGCCGCAACAGCCAGCTGCCGCAATACCAGGGACTGGACGAGGAAGGGCGGCAGGCCGCGGGCGACCGCAGCGAGGGCGTGCTGCTGGCATCCGGCTATATCGCTGGCGGCGCCCTGGCGGGCATCGTGATCGCGATTACGGCCGGGGTAATGACCAATTTCGACGCCGCGGTCAGCGCCTGGGCGGAAAGCAGCAACCCTTTCTTCAGCGGCGCGCGTGCGGATTTGCTGTCCTTGCTGCCTTATGCTGTAATCATGGGATTGTTACTCTGGGTGGCGAGGGAAAGACCCGCACGTTAAAGGAGGCAGGGCGATGGTGAAACTGGGGGCAGCGAGCCTGGTGCTGGTGGCTGGAACGGCGGGTGCGGCGACGCAAACGGTCGACTGCGGCCGCCTGCTGGACGTCAAGGCCGGGGTGTGGCGTGAAAGCGTCACTATCCAGGTCGAAAACGGCGCCGTCAAGTCGATCGAAGCGACCACGGGCAAGGGCGATGTCGATTTGAGCGGCATGTCCTGCATGCCGGGATTTATCGACATGCACGTGCACCTGACCACCCAGACCAAGCCCCAGATCGATGTGTTGCGCGGGCAGGTGACGCTTGACGCCATCGACCGTGCCTACGATTCCGTCGCCTACGCCGAGCGGACCCTGAAAGCGGGTTTCACCACGGTGCGCGACCTGGGCGCCAACGAAGGCCTGAATATTGCCATGAAGCGCGCCATTAATACCGGCGCCATCGTTGGCCCACGCATGTTCACCGCCGGGAAAACCATCGCCACCACGGGCGGGCACGCCGACCCGAGCAACGGCCAGTCGCGCGAACTGCGCCACCTGCACGGGACGCCGGGGCCGCAGGAAGGCGTCATCAACACCCCCGACGAGGCGCGCCAGGCCGTGCGGGCCCGCTATCAGGAAGGCGCGGACGTGATCAAGATCACCGCGACCGGCGGTGTGCTGAGCCAGGCCGCCAACGGCATGAACGCGCAGTTCGACGACGCCGAGCTGAAAGCGCTGGTCGCCGCCGCCAGGGATTACGGCTTCAAGGTGGCGGCCCATGCGCATGGCGCGGAAGGCATGAAGCGCGCCCTGAAAGCCGGCGTGGACTCGATCGAGCACGGCACCTTCATGGACGACGAGGCGATTGCCTTGTTCAAGAAGACCGGCGGCTGGTATGTGCCGACCATCAGCGCCGGCCGCTATGTGGCGGACAAGGCCAAAGAGCCCAACTACTATTCGCCGCTGGTGCAGCCCAAAGCCGCCGCCATCGGCCCCCAGATCCAGGGAACCTTCGCCCGCGCCTACAAGGCCGGTGTGAAGATCGCGTTCGGCACCGATGCGGGCGTATTCCCGCATGGCGAGAACGCCAAGGAATTTGCCTATATGGTGGAGGCGGGCATGCCGGCGCTGGAGGCGATCCGCGCCGCCACGCTGGGCGCCGCCTCGCTGCTGGGGCAAGCGAACCGGCTTGGCTCGCTCGAGGCGGGTTACGCGGCGGATATCGTGGCAGTTGCCGGAGATCCGCTGAAAGACATCACCCTGCTGCAAAAGGTCGGCTTCGTGATGAAAGACGGCGTCATTTATAAACAGTAATCGGAAAGCGCATGGCGGACGTAGATTGTGATGTACTGGTAATTGGGGGCGGCATCAACGGTGCGGGCATCGCGCGCGATGCGGCGGGCCGCGGCCTGTACGTCGTTTTATGCGAAAAGGACGACCTAGCATCGCACACCTCGTCCGCCTCCACCAAGCTGATTCACGGCGGCTTGCGCTACCTGGAATACTATGAATTCCGGCTGGTGCGCAAGGCGCTGGCCGAGCGCGAAGTGCTGTTGCGCAGCGCCCCCCACATCATGTGGCCGATGCGCTTCGTAATGCCGCATAACGAAGGCCAGCGCCCGGCGCTGCTGATCCGCGCCGGCCTGTTCCTCTACGATATGCTGGCCAAGCGCGAACTGCTGGCCGGCTCGCGCGGCATCAACCTGCGCTGCCATCCTGCCGGGCGTCCGCTGAAAGAGAGCTTTCGCGCAGGTTTCGAATACTCGGACGGCTGGGTTGACGATGCCCGCCTGGTCGTCTTGAACGCAATGGACGCCAGCGCCAAAGGCGCCTGCATCCTGACCCGCACCACCTGTGTCGGTGTCGAGCGCCGCGAGGATCACTGGGTGGCGACGCTGCGCAAGGCCGACGGCACTGAAAAGCGCCTCACCGCGCGCTCGCTGGTCAATGCGGCGGGTCCATGGGCGCAGGAGTTCCTCCAGTCGGCGGGAGCCAAGCAGGAGTCCCGCCACCTGCGCCTGGTGAAAGGCAGCCATATCGTCGTGCGCCGCATCTTTGAGCACGACCAGGCATATATTTTCCAGAACAAGGACGGGCGCATCGTCTTCGCCATTCCTTATGAGCGCGATTTCACGCTGATCGGCACCACCGACCTGGAATACACGGGCGATCCGCAGCACGTAGCGATCGAGGAGAGCGAGATCCGCTACCTGTGCGAGCTGGCCAGCGACTACTTCCGCGAACCGGTGCGTCCGGCCGACGTGGTGTGGACCTATGCCGGCGTGCGTCCGCTGCTGGAGGACGCCGCAGCCGATGCGAAAGCCGTGACGCGCGACTATTTCCTGGAACTGGACAAGGAGGGTGCGCCGCTGCTGAATGTCTTCGGCGGCAAGATCACCACCTTCCGCAAACTGGCGGAAGACGCCGTCGACTTGCTCGGCAAGTCGCTCGGCAAGCCGGCGAAAGCCTGGACCGAGAACGCCTGCCTGCCGGGCGGCGACCTGTTCGGCGCCGTGCCGCAGAACCGTTCAGTGCAGGAATTTTGCCAATGGGCCGCCGCCGTCCAGGTGAAGTACTCCTGGCTGCCGCAAGAACTGGTGAAACGCTATGTGCGCGCCTACGGCACGCGTGTGCATGTGCTGCTTGACGGCTGCGCCTCGCTGGCCGACTTGGGCGAGGAAATCCTGCCCGGCCTGTACGCCGCCGAAGTGAACTACCTTCGCCGTAAGGAATGGGCGGTCACCGCGGCCGACATCCTGTGGCGGCGCTCCAAGCTTGGCCTGCATTTAGCGGCGGGAGCCGAAGCCCGGCTCGATGCCTGGCTCTCGTCACAAGCATAAAGAAAGCCGAGCTCTGGCAAACGGACAAAAGGCGCACGAATGTGCGCCTTTTGTCCGTTTGCCAGAGCTGACCCCGGCTTTTAAGATGCGACTTAAGCTTCTTATTTCACGCCGTGCATCAGTTTCTGGATCTGCGGCGCCAGGAGGAACAGCAGCACGCCGCCGCCGATCAGGATGAAGAAGCCCTGGGTGTAGCCGGTCAGTGCCGATTGCACGGTCATGCCGTGCTCACCGGACATCATCGAGGCGACGATGCCAGACAGGTTATTGCCGATACCGGTGGACAGGAACCAGCCGCCCATGCCCATGCCAACCAGGCGGGTCGGGGCCAGCTTGGTCACCATCGACAGGCCGATCGGGGACAGGCACAGTTCACCGATGGACTGGATCACGTACACCATGAACAGGGTCCAGAACGGGATCATTTTCTTGTCGTCGACCAGGTAGGTCAGCGCGTACATCAGCAGGCCGAAGGCCAGGCCGTTGCCGATAATACCCAGAGCGAACTTGCGCGGGATCGAAGGATTCTTGCCGCGCTTGCCCATCCAGACCCATACCGCTGCCACAACAGGCGCGAAGAAAATGATGGCGAGCGAGTTCACGGATTGGAACCAGGCTACCGGGAAGTTCATGAAGCCCAGGTCGCGGTTCACGATCTGGTCAGCCAGGAAAGTGAACGAGGAGCCAGCCTGCTCGAAGAAGCACCAGAACATGATGTTGAAGGCGAAGATCACCATCATGGCGATGGTCTTGTCGCGGGCCACAGGGCCGTTGCGTACGCCTTCGACGATCAGCATCACCACCAGGATCAGGAACAGCACCGACAACACGCCTTGCAGGGCGGCTGCACCGACTGCCAGCAGGGCGTAGACGACAGGGATCACGGCCAAAGCGCCCAGCGCCACGTAAGCGATACGCTTTGGGTCTTTGGCTTCCGGTGCCGGTTCGCCAATGCCTTTCAGGCCGCGGCGTCCCATGTAGAACCAGAACAGCGAAATGATCATGCCGACGCCGGCGGAGATGAACACGATGTTGTAAGCCGGGGTGTCGCCGGTGGCGAACACTTTTTGTGCCAGCAGCTGGGTGAAAATCGGGGCCAGGAAGCCGCCGACGTTAATGCCCATGTAGAAGATGGTGAAGCCGGAATCGCGGCGGGTGTCTCCCAGCGAATACAGCTTGCCGACCATGGTCGAAATGTTCGGCTTGAACATGCCGTTACCGACGATGATGGTGGCCAGGCCGAACTTGAACACTGTCGGATCGGGGATGGCGATCATGAACAGGCCGGCCGCCATGAAGCTTGCGCCAACCAGGATGGAGCGCTGGTAGCCCAGAACGCGGTCGGCGACATAGCCGCCGAACAGGGCGCCCGCATATACCAGCGCCAGGTAGGAGCCGTAGGTCAGGTTGGCCGCAGCCTGGCCCGAAGCGTCGCCGTGGTAGAACTGCGACACGATGTACAGCACCAGCGCCCAGCGGATTCCGTAAAACGCAAAGCGTTCCCAGAACTCAGACATAAACAGCATCCAGAGCGGAGCAGGGTGACCCATGATCTGCTTGAATTCGGGGATTTTAGCCTCGGTGGTTTGCGTGATAGGACCGCCCATGCGGTTTCTCCT
The DNA here is from genome assembly GCF_000425385.1 of Pseudoduganella violaceinigra DSM 15887. Classification (GTDB taxonomy): domain Bacteria; phylum Pseudomonadota; class Gammaproteobacteria; order Burkholderiales; family Burkholderiaceae_D; genus Rugamonas; species Rugamonas violaceinigra. Next base: position 158,849 of record NZ_AUDI01000019.1, read on the forward strand.
GGTCGAAAAAAAGCCGAATTGTAATCCACCCCGCGCGCTTGAAGGACAATTTCGCGTGCTGCACAGCAGCAATGTGGTATGTTTGCCAAGCTTGCGCCTGTGAATCGGCACATCAAAAGCGTATATTGAAGGTGCAGTCCCCGAAAAGTTCAATAAAAGGATTTACGTATCATGGACAGCAACGTTGTCGATACTCTTATCGCTCCGGAGGGCAGGCTGGAAGTCCTGTCCAAGGCGGAGGTGGTCCAGCTGCTGGATTCGGGCAAGGGCGGCCTCTATAACATCTTCCGCAACTGCGCCCTGGCGGTGCTGAATTGCGGCAGCACGATCGACGATGGAAAGGAATTGCTGGATCGTTTCAAGTCGTTTGACATCACCATCATGCAGCGCGAGCGCGGCATCAAGCTCGATATCAAAGGGGCTCCGGCCATCGCCTTTGTCGACGGGAAGATGATCAAGGGCATTCACGAGCACCTGTTTGCCGTGCTGCGCGATATCGTATTTGTCAGTAATGAAGTCACCGGCAATCCCAAGTTCGACCTGGCCCGCAGCGAAGGCATCACCGACGCGGTCTTCCATATCCTGCGCAACGCCAATGTGCTCAAGCCGCAGCTGAACCCGAACCTGGTGGTGTGCTGGGGCGGCCACTCGATCAATCGCGCCGAATATAACTATTCGAAGGAAGTAGGCTACCAGCTTGGCCTGCGCGGGCTGGATATCTGCACCGGCTGCGGCCCCGGTGCGATGAAGGGGCCGATGAAGGGCGCCACCATCGGCCACGCCAAGCAGCGCTTCACCGGAGGACGCTATCTGGGCATCACGGAGCCCGGCATCATTGCGGCGGAGTCGCCCAACCCCATCGTCAACGACCTGGTGATCATGCCGGATATCGAGAAGCGCCTGGAAGCGTTCGTGCGCGTGGGCCATGGCATCTGCGTCTTCCCGGGCGGCGCCGGCACGGCGGAGGAGATCCTGTATATCCTCGGCATCCTGCTGCACCCGGACAATGCGGACATCCCTTTCCCGCTGATTTTTACGGGCCCGGAAACTGCGCGCGACTATTTTGTGCAGATCAACGAGTTCATTGGCCTGACGCTGGGCGCCGAAGCGCAGAAACGCTACAAGATCATCGTCGACGATCCGGAACTGGTGGCGCAGGAGATGCAGGAAGGGATGAAGCAGGTGCGCGAATACCGCAAGTCGCGCTCGGACGCCTATTACTTCAACTGGGCACTGAAGATCGACGACGAATTCCAGCGCCCATTCGCGCCGACGCACGAAAACATGCGCAACCTGAGCCTGCACAAGAACCAGCCTGTGCATGTACTGGCGGCCAATTTACGCCGTGCGTTTTCAGGAGTGGTGGCGGGGAATGTGAAGGAAGAGGGGATCCGCACCATTGAAAAGTACGGCCACTTCGAAATCCACGGCGACAAGGAAATCATGGGGCCGATGGATGCGCTATTGGCATCCTTCGTCGCGCACAGCCGGATGAAGCTGGCGGGCAAGGCCTACACACCTTGCTACCGCGTAATCCAATAAAGCGTAGGCTTCAAGCATAAAAGCCGGGATCAGCTCTGGCAATCGGACATTTCGCTGCGCGTCGCGCAGCGAAATGTCCGATTGCCAGAGCTGACCCCGGCTTTCGAATTGCTTGTCTTAGCCTGCCTTGGCTTAGTCTTCTTTACGCAGGTGCGGGAACAGCAGCACGTCGCGGATGTTCGGCGAGTCGGTCAGCAGCATCATCAGGCGGTCGATGCCGATGCCGCAGCCGCCGGCTGGCGGCATGCCGTATTCCAGCGCGCGAATGAAGTCGGCGTCGTAGTACATCGCTTCGTCGTCGCCGGCTTCCTTGGCTTTCATCTGGGCCAGGAAACGCGCCGATTGGTCTTCCGCGTCGTTCAGCTCGGAGAAGCCGTTGGCGATTTCGCGGCCGACCATGAACAGTTCGAAGCGCTCGGTGATGCCTTCGCGGGTGTCGGAAGCGCGGGCCAGCGGCGATACTTCGATCGGGTAGTCGATGATAAAGGTCGGTTCCCACAGCTGCGCTTCGGCGGTTTCCTCGAACAGCGCCAGTTGCAGCGCGCCCAGGCCGGCGGTGGCGAACGGCTTGACGCCGAACTTGAGCAGTTCGGCTTTCAGGAAGGCCATGTCGTTCAGCTGCGCTTCGGTGTAGCCCGGTGCGTATTTGTTGATGGCGCCGCAGATGGTCAGGCGCTGGAACGGCTTGGACAGGTCCAGCTCGCGGCCGCCATAGGTCAGCACGGCGGTGCCCTTGGCGTCGATCGCCGCCTGGCGGATCACTTCTTCGGTGAAGTTCATGATCCACTGGTAGTCGGTGTAGGCCGCGTAGAACTCCATCATGGTGAATTCAGGGTTGTGGCGGACCGACACGCCTTCGTTGCGGAAGTTGCGGTTGATCTCGAACACGCGGTCGAAGCCGCCCACCACCAGGCGCTTCAGGTACAGCTCGGGAGCGATACGCATGTACATCTGCATGTCCAGCGCATTGTGGTGGGTGATGAAAGGCTTGGCCGATGCGCCGCCCGGGATCGGGTGCAGCATCGGGGTTTCGACTTCCATGAACTCGTTCTTTTCCATGAAGCGGCGGATCGAGGAGATCGCAGCGGTGCGCGCCTTGAAGGTGCGGCGGGTTTCTTCGCTGGTGATCAGGTCGACATAGCGCTGGCGGTATTTGGTTTCCTGGTCGGCCAGGCCGTGGAATTTGTCCGGCAGCGGGCGCAGGGCCTTGGTGATCAGTTTGATCTCGCTGACTTTGACGGTCAGTTCATCGGTCTTGGTCTTGAACAGGGTGCCGGTCACGCCCATGATGTCGCCCAGGTCCCAGCCGCGGAAGGCTTCCATCGCCTCCTCGCCGGTGGTGTCCACGGTCACGTAGATCTGGATGCGGCCGTCGGCCTTCTGGCCGGAGGAATCCTGCAGGGTGGCAAAAGCGGCTTTCTTGCCGGCTTCGCGGCGCAGCATCATGCGGCCGGCGATGGCGACGGGGACCGGTTCCGCTTCCAATTCTTCGCGGGTCTTGTCGCCATACTGCACGTGCAGGTCGGCAGCCTTGTGCTGGGGGCGGAAATCGTTAGGGAAGGCGACGCTCTGTTTCTCGCGGATGGCGGCCAGCTTGGCGCGGCGCTCGGCGATGATTTTGTTGTCGTCCTGGCCTGGTGCCTGATCTTGCACTTGGTTTTCCGTAGTCATGGTTTTATTCAGTTGTCAGTGTATTGATATCGATTTCGCTGAAGTCGCGTGCAATGCAAATCACATTGTCGAAGGACTTAAACGCTTCAGCAGGCAAAGTGGTTGTCAGGACGACGCAGCGCATGCCGGCTCGGCGCGCTGCTTCCACGCCCAAAGGCGCGTCCTCGAACACGATGCAGTGCGCCGGATCGGCGCCGCAGCGTTCGGCGGCCAGCAGGAACACGTCCGGTTCCGGCTTGCCGCGTTTGACGTCGGCGGCGCCGACGACTGTGTCGAACAGGTCGCGCACACCCAGGCCATCCAGCGTGAAGTCCACGTTGCAGGGCGGGGCGGCGGTGCCGACCGCCAGGCGGATGCCGGCGGCCTGCGCTGCACTGACCAGGGCGCCGAAGCCTTCCACGGCGCGCAGGTGCGGTGCATAGATTTCGCGGTACAGCACTTCCTTCTCGTCGATCAGGGATGCGACGTCGTCCTGCGCCAGCTCCTCGCCGAGGTATTGGCGCATGATTTCGTGGCCGGTGCGGCCGGCGGTGGCGGCAAAGAATGCCGCTTCGTCGACCGCATGGCCGCGGCGGCTGAAAAATTCCAGCCACGAGCGGGTGTGGAAACCCATGTTGTCGACGATGGTGCCATCCATGTCGAAGATGAAGGCGCGCTGCGGCATAGGATTCATGCCTTAAATGCCTTGCTTCAGGGACGCGGAGATGAAGTCGTCCAGGTCGCCGTCCAGCACGCCCTTGGTATTGCCGGTCTCGAAGTTGGTGCGCAAGTCCTTGATGCGGGACTGGTCCAGCACGTAGGAGCGGATCTGGTGGCCCCAGCCCACGTCGGTCTTGGAGTCTTCCAGCGACTGCTGCTCGCTCATGCGCTTGCGCAGTTCCAGTTCATACAGCTTGGCCTTCAGCATGTCCATCGCTTCGGCTTTGTTGCGGTGCTGCGAACGGTCGTTCTGGCACTGCACCACAATACCGGACGGGCCGTGCGTGATACGCACCGCGGAGTCGGTCTTGTTGATGTGCTGGCCGCCGGCGCCGGACGCGCGGTAGGTGTCGATGCGCAGGTCGGCCGGGTTGATCTCGATCTCGATCGAGTCATCCACTTCCGGATAGACGAACAGCGACACGAAGGAGGTGTGGCGGCCGCCGGACGAGTCGAACGGCGACTTGCGCACCAGGCGGTGAACGCCGGTTTCGGTACGCAGGTGGCCGTAGGCGTATTCGCCCTCGATCTTCAGGGTGGCGGTCTTGATGCCGGCAACCTCGCCCTCGGATTCTTCCAGCACTTCGGCCTTGAAGCCTTTGCGGTCGCAGTAGCGCAGGTATTGGCGCAGCAGCATGGACGCCCAGTCCTGGGCTTCGGTACCGCCGGCGCCGGCCTGGATGTCGACGAAGCAGTTGTTCGGGTCCATCGGATTGCTGAACATGCGGCGGAATTCCATCTGTTCGATGGTCTTCTGGATTTCCGCGGTATCGGCGATCACGGCTTCGAGCGTGTCGTCGTCGCCTTCTTCCTTGCCCATCTCGAACAGTTCGTTCATGTCGCGCAGGTCGCTCTCCGCCTTGAGCAGGGTGAGGACTACGCCTTCGAGGGCTTTTTTCTCGCGACCCATGTCCTGGGCCTTTTTCGGGTCATTCCAAACAGCCGGATCTTCCAGTTCGGCGTTCAGTTGTTCCAGTTTCTCCGACTTCTTATCGAAGTCAAAGATACCTCCGAAGTTCGGCTTCGCGGGTGGTCAGGTCCGCGAGCAGGTTGGCGAGGGAATTGATGCGTTCAGCTTCCATGGTTTTTCAGGCCTGATAGTTGTTAAATCGAACCTGAAATTATACCTCAGTGGCCGCCGCATCGGGCAGCTCAGACAAGCAGGCTGAAATCGGCCCGGTAAAGGGCGCCGCGCCGGTCTTTTCCCGCCGGGATCATATAGACGGAAAGGCGTCCCGAAGCACTGTTGTCGATTTCATAAATCCCGTCATCCAGGTCCTGCGTCCCGGCGAAGAACAATGTGAACTGGTCCTGGTGCGGTGCCGCTTTGCCGGAGCGTACGGCCACCAGTTCCAGTGCCGTGCCGCGCTTGCCCTGGTAGGCGATGAATTGCTGGCCCAGTAATTTACTGAATCCGGCCATGCCGATGGTGGACGGGGTGGGCGGCAGAGCGGCCAGTGCGGCGGCGCGGGCCAATGCCGGCGCGGCAAGCAGGCCGCCGGCGGAGAGGACGAAGTTGCGACGTTCCATGACTTATTCCTTTGGTAAGGTTGGATGCCATTCCATGGCCAGGTACATGCCTTCCTCCTCGCCAGGCCGGAAACCGAGGCGGCGGTACAACTCTTCCGCGGGATTGCCTTGCAGGACATGCAAGCGCAAGGGCAGTCCCGCGCCGGCGCTTTCATCCTGCAGCCGGGCCAGCAGCTGGCCGCCGATGCTGCAGCCGCGGTAGGCGGGCAGCAGGCTGATGTCGACCAGGCGGATTTCGGCCCGCGAACGCGCCACGTACAAACGGCCGGCCGTAACGCCATCAACCAGCACGATGCTTTCCTCCATGCCGGGGAAACGGCGGCGGTAATCGCTGACCTGGGCGTCGTATTGCATGCGCACCAGCATTTCGCCGATGGCGCGGTCCAGGATCGACAAATCCGGGCGCGTGCTGGCCACCAGCTCCCGCAGGAAGGCCTGGTCGCCGGCTACAACGGGTCGCAAGGAAAGCTGGCTGCCCATATTGTCAGCTGCGCGGAGGGAAGACCCCGGTCAGCGCGATGATGAAATTCACCACCAGGTAAGGCTGCCAATTGTTATGCGCAGCCCCGCCGCCGGTGACGCCGAGCGGGCCGGCCGGCGACGGCGCGATCGCGGCGGGATCGTGGTAAGGCGCGCTGATCGTGACCGGTTTGGCAAGCATGGCGTTGGCCGGCGACTGGACCGAGGCCGTCGCATTTGCCGCGGTCATGCCGTGGCTGTGCGACGGCAGCTGCAGTCCATCCAGCGTGGTGACCGCTTCGCCGCCTTGCTCGCCCAGGTCGCGCTGGTTCAGGCCAGGCCCCGTTCCCGCGTGGAGCGGCATGCGCTGGCGCAGGTCGGGCAGGGCGAAGGTGACCTTTCCATCGCCGCCGTAATAGGTGCCCAGAAGGGAAAACAGGGCGGTGTTCTGGGCAATCGGCATCAGCTGGCCATTGCACAAGGCCCAGCCAAACGGCGCGAAATTGCCACAGAACATACGGATCTCGCCTACGTAACGCTCTGCCATGTTGGGCTCCTCGACTAGGCCTGCGAAGGGAAAATGCCTTGCAGCGCAATGATGAAACTGAGCGCCAGGAAGGGCGCCATATTATTGTGCGGCTGGTTGCCTCCGCTGGGCTGGATGGCCTGCGGCGCCATAGCGGCGGGGCTCGAGCCTGCCGGCGCATAGAACCTGGGCTTGGCCGGCGCTGCGGGCACATAGGCGTTCGGCCCCGTCAGGCCGATCCCGGTGCCGGTGGCTGGCGGTTGCGCGGTACTGGCGCTCGCGCTGTGGCTGTGGGCTGGAATCTGGCCGCTGGTCAGGGTCACGCTTTCCACGCCTGCGCGCTGGCCGATGACATAGTTGTTGCCGGACAGGGTGCCCTGGTGCACAGGCACCCGGCCGCGCAGGTCGGGCAGGGCGAAGGTGCTCTGGCCGTCGCCGCCATAGGTGGTGCCGATCAGGGCAAACAGGACGTCGTTCTGCGCGATCGACAGCAGGGCGCCGTCGCAGAAAGCCCAGCCCAGGGGCGGGAAATTACCCGCGAACAGGCGAATCTCGCCGAGGAAGTTTTCCATACGCCGGCTCCGGGTTGGTTCAGCTCTGCGAAGGGAAGATGCCCTGCAGTGCAATGATGAAGTTGATGGTCAGGTAAGGCTGCATATTCTCGTGAGGCTGGCCGCCGCCGGCGCTGGCGACTGTATTCGGCGCCAGGGTGGCGCTGCCGTCCAGCGGCGCGTAGTAGTTCAGCGCCCCCGCCTCCACATTGCCTAATACCCGGTTCGCCGGATCGGCCTGGTGGCTGACGGCCGTGGAGATGCCCAGGCGGTGCGTGTGGGCCGGCATCTCGCTGGAGAGCAGGGTGTGGCTGGCTTCTCCTCCTTGCTGGCCCAGGCCGAAGCCCTGGCCGACGTGGGCGGGCGCGCGGCCGCGCATGTCCGGCAGCGCGAAGGTGGTTACGCCGTTGCCGCCATAGCTTGTGCCAAGCAGGGCAAACAGGGCCTGGTTCTGGTTGATCGGCAGAAGCTGGCCATTGCACAGTGCCCAGCCCTTGGGCGCGAAGCTGAAACTTGTCAGGCGGATTTCGGCGAGATACGGATCGGACATGTAGCCTCCATATAGTTGCAAGCACCCCTGCCGGGGTGTTGCGGCCGTTTCAGTGGGGGGGAAGGTTCAGGAGCGCGCGCTGCGCCGGCGGCTCAGGCCCAGGGCAGCCAAGCCGCCCGCCAGCAAGGCCAGCGCGGCGGGCTCGGGGATGCCCGGGTCGTTCGGGCCGCGCAGGAATTCAAGGCTGATATTATCGAGCTGGTTCCAGAAGGTGGGATCGCCGTTGAAGTTGCCGAATTCGAGGACCGTGCTGTTCTTGCTTGCGGTGACGATCAAGGTGTGGCTGACCCAATCTCCGGCGACGTCGATTTCATCGAAGACGTTTTTGCCATCGAAATTCACCTGGGCTTCGTTCTGCGGAGGGAATTGCGGGTCGCCGGTCCAGCGTTGCAAGTCGAACTTGAGCTGGTAGGTCGCGCCGGCGATGGTGCCGATGGTCTGGCTGAGGAAGCCAAGCTGGGCGGTGTTGAGGTCACCAAAGACGAGATTGCTGGACACCGCCAGCGGCGAACCGGTATTGTCCGTCCCGAAGGCTTGTCCGCCGCCGCCGGGGCTGCTCATCGTCCACATGCTGTAGTCGAGGTTTTCGAAATCTCCGTTCAGGACCAGATTGGGCCCCGCCTGCGCGAACGATGCCGTCAGCAGGAGGAGCGAGGTGAGCGCGGCGCGGATCTTCATGGTCTTTTCCTTTTAGCGGATGGCTGGAAATTGATGTGGATCATACGTCCAGGAATTGCCAATCAAACATTTATTTCAGGCAATGTGGCGCTTCTGCAAAGATTCCATATAATTTTGCAAGCCGCTCTGCCGCGGACCAGAGTGCAATTCGCAATTCTTTGGATTGCAAGTGTTATGTCAGTGGCGCCTGGCAATATTCATCGATAAATTTCAATTAAGAAGATAGCTAATGCGTATCCTTTTTCTCGTGCCGGCAACGGCCATGCTGGCGGCGTGCAGCAGCAATCCCGTGCAGACGCCGGAAGGCGCCCACGCCACGCTCGCCATCCTGGAAACGACCGACCTGCACGCGAACGTCCTCAGCTACGACTACTACAAGCTGGCGCCCGACGCCTCGCTCGGGCTGGAGCGGACCGCCACGCTGATCCGTCAGGCGCGCAAGGAATTCGCGAATACGCTGCTGCTGGATAATGGCGACACCATCCAGGGCACCGCGCTTGGCGACTACCAGGCGCTGGTGGCGCCGGTGGGCTGCGGCCAGCCGCTGGCGATCCATAAAGCCATGAATGCGCTGGGTTTTGAAGGGGGCTCCGTTGGCAACCATGAATTCAATTGGGGCCTGGGCTTCCTGGGCCAGGTCACGGCGAGCCGCTTCGGCGAAGAGGGCAAGCCGTCGCGCACGCAGCCTTGCGCGGGCCCGGCTTTCCCGATCGTGCTGGCGAACGTGGTCAACGCGCAGACCGGTGTGCCGATCTTTGAGCCTTACCGCATCCTGGAAAAACGCGTGGCGGCTACCGGCCCCGATGGAAGGCCGGTCTCCGCAACGGTCAAGGTAGGCATCATCGGCTTCACGACGCCCGCCATCATGGGCTGGGACAAGCGTTGGCTGGATGGCCGTGTGCGCACCGAAGGCTGGCGCGAGACAGCGGAACGCTACGTCCCCGAGATGCGGGCGAAGGGCGCGGAAGTGATCGTGGCAATTTCGCATGGCGGGCTGGATGGCGCGCCGTATGCGCCGTCGATGGAAAACGGCAGCTGGCACCTGGCCCAGGTGCCGGGAATCGACGCGCTGCTGCTTGGCCATTCGCATGAGGTCTTCCCGAACGCCGCCAGTAAATCGGCCGGCTTCAATTTGCCCGATGTGGACAAGGTGCAGGGCAGGGTGCATGGCGTGCCGGCCGTGATGCCCGGACTGTGGGGCAAGTACCTTGGCGTGATCCAGCTGGCGCTGCGCCACGATGGCAAGCGCTGGGTTGCCGATGCCGCTGCGGCGCGCGTGGAAGCCAGGGGCATCCAGCGCCCGGACCGCAGCTTTGTCGAGCCCGACGCCGGGATTGCCGCCCTGGTGATGGCGGAGCATGAGGCGGCCATTGCCTACGTCAGGACGCCGATTGGCGATACGGACTTCCGCATGTCGGCCTATTTCGCCGATGTGGGCGACGTGTCGGCGATTCAGGTGGTGAACCAGGCGCAGGCCGACTACGTGCGCCGTCACGTGCAGGCTAATCTGCCGCAGTATGCCCGACTGCCCGTGCTGTCGGTGTCGGCGCCATTCAAGACCGGTGCGGCCGGCGTGGCGGATTACACGGATGTCGCACCCGGCAGCATGGCGCTGAATAATGCGGCCGACCTGTACCTGTACCCGAACGACCTTCATGCCGTGAAGGTTGATGGCGCCGGCCTGAAAGCCTGGCTGGAGCGCGCCGCGGGGCGCTTCAACACCATCGACCCTGCGCGCAGCGAGCCGCAGGACTTGGTGAATCCGGGGTTCGCGGGCTTCAATTTCGATATGCTGAGCGACCCTGATGTACGCTACCAGATCGATGTAACGCAGCCGCCGGGCCAGCGTATCAGGAAATTGTCATGGCGCGGCCAGCCGGTGCGGACGGAGCAGGAGTTCATCGTGGCGACCAATAACTTCCGCGCCAGCGGCGGCGGCGGGTTCCCGGGGCTGGACGGCAGCAAAACCATTTTCGCTTCGCCTGACAATAACCGGACCGTGCTGATCGCCTACGTCAAGTCAGTCCAGCACTTGACGCGTGCAGCCAATGGCTCCGCACGCAGCTGGAGCTTTGCGCCGGCCAAGACGCGTGGCCCGGTCATATTCCGGTCCGCTCCCGGCAAGCTGGCGCTGGCGTGCGAAGCCGGCCTGGGGTTTGTGCGGGAGCTGCCAGGCGAAGGGCAGTATGAGATTGTGCTGGATGGGCGTTAGCCTGTCGTCCCCGAAATCTCGCCGATGGTCGCGCGCCGTTTAGTGCGGCTTGCGCTTTTCCTGCTGCACGAGAATGAAGGGGCTGACGACGCTGGCCCACAGGTTGGCGTCGCTGGCGATCCATTCCTGGCACTGCTGGTCGGAGACCTTGGCGATCTGGCCGGCATTCATCCAGGCGGAAATGCTGGTCTTGTCGTCGTGGGCGATGCGCACGGCCACCTCGACCAGGTCCAGTTCATCGGCCACCCACACCACATTGCCCTGGGCGAAGTGCTTGAGCAGTTCGCTCCATGGCAGGCGGGCGGTTTCGCGGTTGACTTTGTCGCGGAGTTCCGCGTCTTTTTCTGGTTTCAGCTGCATGGTGTACTCTTAAATCGGGGGAATCTGCTCGACGATGGCCGCCGGCGAACCCCGCCATGTTAACCGATACGCCGGGCCTTTGCGAACATTGCCCACCAACGCTGGGCGGAAGCAGGCCAGGTTGGTGCCGCCCGGGCGGCGCACGCTCGGGTAGATGATGCCCGTCGAGCCTTCGGCCAGCAGCTCGCGCGCCAGGCGCTGCGAAGCGACGTAGCTGTCCGGATCGAGGCTGGCGGCGTACTGGGGCAGGCCGCAGATATCGTGGAACTGGGCGCTGAAGTCGGACAGCAAGGCCTGATAGGTCACGCTGTCGTCGAAGCGGTTGATCTCCGCGTACTCCACGGTCTTGTGGAAGATGACTTCCGCCAGCGACGTCTCATGCTCGAAGCCGCAGTACCAGGCACCCCGCTGGCCGTCGTTGAAGCGGCTGCCTTGCGGGCGTGCATAGGTGAAGGCGGCATTGATGCTGCGGTAATTGGGGACGTAATAGACCAGTTCTTCGATGCCGATGCCGAGGGCGCCGCCATGTTCGGCGCGCAGGCGGGCATTGGTGGCGTTATCGAGCTCGAACAGTTGGCGCAACTCGGCGTCGTTATCGGCGAGGGCGGACAGCACAGAGTCTTCCTTTTCCACGAAGCGCGAAGGGATCAGGCGGACGGTGTCGAATTGGCGCAGCAGGCGGAATGGCGGCAATTACAGGCCTCCGCGACGGGCGTCGAGTAGTTGGCGCACGGTTTGCATGGCGAGGATGCCGCCCGCTTCCATGTAGTCGAGCGGCGTACGGCCGCCGAAAATGCTGTTGGTGTTGGCGAGGCTGACCCAATCGTCGGCCAGCTTGTCGCCGTAAATGATGTGCAGCGATTTATAGATACCCAGAAGGTAGGAAATGCGGGTGATGCGGTCGACTTCCAGCACCCGGTCGGGGTGTTTTTTCCATTCGTAGAAGGCGCTGCTGGACAGGCCGCCCAGCAATTCCCGCGCGTCTTCGTCGCGCAATTTCCAGGCGGCGGCCAGTTTGAAAAATCCCTTGAGGGCGACGTGCGACAGGCGCTCGCGCTCTTCTTTCCGGCTCAGGTCGACTGGCTGCGGGATGACGTATTCGCTATTGGGGTAGGCAAAGGCGGGATGCATATATCCTCCGTTTATGGATTATTTATACTCCATTTCCGTGCTCGTTGCAAGTGTTTGCGGGGTGTCAAAGCGAAGGTTGCTGCCTGGTGTCAATATTGCATCACGTCATCTACGAGGGGGCGCGATGGAGCAGATACTGCCGGCGCTGGAGGGGCAGTTGCGGCGTTTTCGCCTGAATGCGGCCTATCTGGCGGCGCTGCACCCCCGCCTGGCGAGCCAGCTCGGGCGGAATGGCAGGCATGCTGACGCTCATGTTGACCGTCTGGTGCAAGGCGTCGCCATGCTCCACGCCCGCACTGCGCTGACGATGCAGAGAGCGCGCCGCCAGCAGGATGAACACCTGCTCGAATTGCACTATCCCGGCCAATTGCCCCCCTTCCCGGAGTGCCGGATCGAGGCTGGGGACGCCAGCGTTGCGGTCACCACTGCCCGCTATCGTCCGGGGCCTGACGCGGCGATTGAGCTGGAACTCGAATTGGACGGGGTTGAACCGCGCCGCGCACTGGATGTCTTCATCGATGGCGAGGCTGCCTTCAGCGCCGCGCTGCGTAGCGCCTTGCTGTCAGCGGACGGCCATGTGGCGCTTGCCCGCCCGGCAATAGGCGGCGAATGGCTGGAACTTCCGCGATGGCCGTTCGCACCGACGGGACTCGATCCCGATGAGGGATTGCTTCCCCGGCCACCTGGAGCACATGCCGGGCTGGCGCTGCTGCGGGAGTTCTTCACCTTTCCGGCGCGTTTTAATGTCATCCGTCTCGACCTGTCCTCGTTTGCCGGGGCCGGGCGATGGGCGCTCCGGCTGCCAATCCGTGGCGCCAAAGCGGCCCAATCATGCCTGCTGCAAGCGCTGCATGCCAGTCATCTGCGTGCCGGGTGGACGGCGCGGGCCTGCCTGCAGCGTATTGCCGCTGCTCCGGTAATTTTGAATGGCCAGCAGAGCGAATACCTGGTTTCGGTGCCGCCGGAACTGGAAATCTTCAGCCTCGACCGCGTCCAGGTGGACGGCGCCGCAGGCAGCGGCTGGGTCGCTCGCCGCGTAGAGGGCGCAGTCCCCGGGCACGAATGGCGAATCGCATTCCGTGCCGAATGTGCCTGGCGGGTTGGCGCCGTCGCTTCGATTGAGACGAGTTGCTGCCGGCGGAACGCCGTCCTTGGACGGGCCGCACGCGGGGCCGGCTGCCGCTGGCAGTTGAATTCACTGCTCGCGCTGGACCATTCGCCGCTGGGCACCGCGGCGCTGCGCGAGCTGATGGCGACGCAGGCGATCAGCAATGCGCCGGCATCGCAGGCAATCATCGATGCCGTCCAGGGCCTGGAAGTGCAGCCTGCGCTGCTTTGCCCCAGCGGCGCGGCGCCGTTGCAAGGCGCCGGCATCCGGCTGCACGTCGATGTGGCCGCGTTTGCGGGCTGCGGCCTGCTGCTTTTTGCGCAGGTCATGGATCGCTTCTTTGCCGAATGCGCCCATATCAATACATTTACCCGGCTGGCGCTGGTGTCGGCCACTACCGGCGAGGAGCTGATTCGATGCAAAGCGAGGAACGGCGGCATTTTGCTGGAGTGAATCCGGACGATGTGCACCGGTATGACATCTTCCGGTTGGCGGCAGCACTACCGGCTCCCGAATGGAGGAACAGCGTATCGCTGGCTTTCCCGCCGAGCGACGCCGCTGCGCTGGAGGGCAACGCGGTAACGCCTGCCAGCATCGGATTGCTCGGTATGGCCGGCGCGCTGCCTTATAGCTATACGGAGGCGGTTGCCCGCTCCGGCGGCACGGCGGCGCGGGCCTTCATGGATCTGTTGTCGGCGCCGGCTATCGGCTTGTTCTGCCGTGCATGGCAGCAGGCGCGCCCCGAGTGCACGCCACTGCCGGCCATGCCAGTCCTGCGCGGGCCCCTGAGGGCAAGGGCGGTCGGCGAGATCCTTTCGCAGGCTCTCGGCGTGCCGGTGCATATCGAGCAGTTCTCCGTTCTCAGGGCTAGCCTGGCGCGCGACCAATGCACGACGCTGGGAGCCGGCAATGCGCACTGCGGGCAGGGGGCGCTGCTCGGCGGGAGCCTGCGGCGCCTCGATAGCGCAGTACGCATTCATATAGGCCCGCTGGATCGGCAGGCCGCCCAATTTTTCCTGCCCGGCGCCCGCGGCGCCTTGTCCTTGGCACAGCTTTGGCGCGGCACCGCCGGCGACGCGGGACTGCGGGCCGAGGCCTGTGTCCACCTGCTGCCCGGGGCGGGCGAGGGAGCAACGCTGGGGGCGTCTGCGAGGCTGGGGTACGACGCGCTGGTGGCGGCGCGGCCGCTCGGCGAGAGGGATGACTTGCGCTACCGCCTTTGCTAGTATGGGCCACCCATGATGGCAAGGAGTTAATATGAAGAAGACGGCCCTGCTGGCGCTCGCGATGTCCCTGGCTTGTACAGGCGCGTTCGCGGCACCCTCCAATGCGGAATTGAAGCAGCAGGTTACGGAGACTGAGCGCGCCTTCGCAGCCACGATGGCGAAGCGCGACCACCAGGCCTTCACGTCCTTCCTGGCCGATGAAGCGGTCTTCTACAACGGCAGCAAGGTCCTGCGCGGCAAGGACACCATCGCAGCGGAATGGAAGGCGCTGTATGAGAAGCCCGAAGCCCCATTCAGCTGGGAGCCGGACCAGGTCGACGTGCTGGATTCGGGCACCCTGGCGCATTCTTCCGGCCCGGTGCGCGATCCACAAGGCAAGGTGATGAGCCGCTTCAACTCTGTCTGGCGCCTGGAGGCTTCAGGCAAATGGCGCATCGTGTTCGACAAGGGCGAACGGGTTGGCGACTGCAAGAAGCCGTAATCAGGCCGATTCGGCGTGTTCCACCAGCAGCTGGACGCGGGTGACGCCGTTGTATTCATTGGCATCCAGGCGGAAGGCCACGCGGGCGCGCTCCCCCAGCGCGTCGGTATGGCCGAACCAGATGGCGTCGAAACGTATGCCGTTCTTTTCCAGCATCAGCTTGAGATGGCGGTCTTTCAGGATGCGCTGGCTTAGCACGCGGAATTCATCGCAGAACACCGGCGGCGCAAAGCCCTGGCCCCAGACCTGCCCATCCAGCAGCTCGATGAACTGGGTGGTGTAGCAGCCGTCTTCCAACGGACCGTCGGTTTCGACCACGCGTTCCAGTTGCGACTCGCTCAGCCAGGCCTGGCCGACCGCTTCGAATGCGGCGCAGAAATGTTCGAACGCTTCGGCGCGCAGGCTCAGGCCCGCCGCCATGGCGTGGCCGCCGAATTTGTCGATCACGCCGGGGGCCCGTTTTGAGACCAGGTCCAGCGCATCGCGCAGATGGAAGCCGGGAATCGAGCGCCCGGAGCCCTTGATCATGCCGTCGCCGGCCGGGGCGAAGGTAATGGTCGGACGGTAGAAGCGTTCTTTCAGGCGCGAAGCGACAATCCCGATCACGCCCTGGTGCCAGCTGTCGTCGTAGACGCAGATGGTGGTGCTTTCGGCCGGCTGGAAATCGTCCAGGTGCAGCAGCGCGCCATCCTGCATCTCCGCTTCGATTTCGCGGCGCTTCAGGTTGATGTCGTTGAGCTGCTGCGCCAGTTCCCAGGCGCGGGTTTCATCGTCGGTCAGCAGGCATTCGATCCCGAGCGACATGTCTTCCAGCCTGCCGGCTGCGTTCAGGCGCGGGCCGAGGGCGAAACCCAGGTCGAAAGGCGAGGCGCTGCGCGTGGCACGGCCGGCAACGCGGAACAGGGCGGCGACGCCGGCGTGCATGCGGCCGGCGCGCATGCGCCGCAGGCCCTGCGCAACCAGGATGCGGTTATTGGTATCGAGCCGCACCACGTCGGCCACCGTGCCAAGCGCCACCAGGTCGAGCAGGGAGTCGAGCTTGGGCTGGTTCTGGGCGTCGAATACCCCGCGGCGGCGCAGCTCGGCGCGCAGGGCCAGCAGGACGTAAAACACCACGCCGACGCCGGCCAGGTGTTTGGACGGGAAGCCGCAGGCCGGCTGGTTCGGGTTCACGATGACGCGCGCATCGGGCAGGCTGTCGCCGGGCAGGTGGTGGTCTGTCACGACAACGTCGATGCCGCGCCGCTTGGCTTCCTCCACGCCTTCGATACTGGCGATGCCGTTATCGACGGTAATGATGATGTCGGGCGACTTCTCGCGGGCGGTCAGTTCGACGATTTCCGGGGTCAGGCCGTAGCCGTATTCGAAGCGGTTGGGGACAATGAAGTCCACTTTGGCGCCCATGGCGCGCAGGCCGCGAATGGCTGTTGCACAGGCGGTGGCGCCGTCGCAGTCGTAGTCGGCCACGATGACCATGCGCTTACCGGCCGCTATCGAGTCGGCCAGGAATTCAGCTGCACGGTCGATGTGCAGCAGGCCGGATGGCTGGATCAGGGCGGCCAATTCACTGGACAGGTCGGCCGGATCGTTCAGACCGCGGGCCGCATACAGGCGGGCCAGCACTGGGTGGATGCCGCCTTGGCGCAGCTTTTCAGCGTCCTGCGGCGGGCAGGGACGGATGGCGATACGGGTCATTGCGTGAGATTCTTCAGGTTCTGTGCGCGCCAGAATTTGCGCAGGGCAGATTTGGTGCAGCGGATTTCGGTCCAGCCGTCGCGGTCCGTGAGGATTAATGCCAGTTCGGAGATTCCCCCGCCGCGCAGCGCGGCCAACAGGGGGGCGAACCATTCGTGTTCGAGCTGCCGCATGGCGCCCAGCCAGGCGCCCCAGTCGTTGCCGGCCCCCATCGGAATCAGATGGGGCAGGACGATGGTTCCTTGTTCACCGGGGGCAGCCTTGGCACCCGGCGCGGCCAGGGAGGCGAGCCAGGATGGGAGCATGCCTGCCGCGGGAATTGCGGCGACCGCGATTGGATTTGTCGCTGCCGCCGCCTGGCTGGGCGCAGGCGCCGAAGCGCCACCCCACATCCAGAAGGAATTCACCGGCGCCAGGCCGCGCTGCTGGCGGGCCTCGTTGACGGGATGCTCGTGCCACAGCATCTGAATTTCGTTTTGCAGCTTCTTGAACGCGAGGGCGGTTGGTCCGGCAGGCATCCAATCGGCCAGGTTGCTGCCCATGGCGGCGTCCGGCGACGCCGTTTCCAGGCCCTGCCAGCCGTCCGCGCGCATGAACCAGGTCTGGGCGTCGCCCCACACCAGTTCCTCAAAATAGGGCTTGGCCAGCTCGAACAGCACGCGCGCATCGGCGTCGTCCAGGTGCAGGCGGCGCGGGTCGGCCAGCACCAGGTGGTTGCGCGCCAGCTGGATGTGCACCGGATGCACGATGAACCAGTGTCCCGCGTCCGGCTTCAGACCGAATCCGCGCAGGACAGCCGCCGCCAGCGGCGCGCCAAGGGCCTGCGCCAGCCATGTTTCGTGCGGCAAAAGGCGGCTGTCCTCGCCGCTGCGATGCCTTTTAAGCAAACTATTGCGCGAAAGCAATGCCGCCAGGGCGGGGGCCTGCAGGTGGCGGGTGAGTTCCGAAGCCAGTTCGGCGGGCGGCAGTGAAAAGGGGATAACGACGGTCGTGGAAGCCATGCGGCATTGTAGTGGAATCTCTTTATATGGCAAACTGCGTGCTTTACTGTGTCAATTTATTAAAAATGCCGTTTGAATGGCTGGTTGGCCTGCGCTACACGCGCGCGGGCAGGCGCAATGGGCGCAATAGCTTCATCTCATTTATCTCCGCGATTTCGATGGCAGGCATCGGGCTAGGCGTCACGGCCCTGATCGTCGTGCTGTCCGTCTACAACGGCTTTCAGACGGTGGTGACCGAACGCATGGTGTCGGTGCTGGGCCATGTGGAAATCTACGATCCGCGCGGCGTCGGGCTGGAAGACTGGCATGCGGTTGCGGCCGATGCCGCCCGCAACCGGCAGGTGACGGGGGCCGCGCCATTCCTCGAACTGCAAGGGATGCTGGTGCATGGCGGCGACCGGCTGCAGCCGTCCATCGTGCGTGGCGTCCTGCCGGGCGAAGAGCCCAAGGTGTCCGACATCGGCATGCGGATCACAGAGGGCAGCCTCGATGACCTGAAACCGGGCGCTTTCAATATCATCCTCGGCGCCGAACTGGCACGCGAGCTCGATGTGAAACCGGGCGACCGGGTGGCGCTCGCCATCTCGCAAGGGAATTCGGTCTCGAATATGGCGCCCACCATGCGCTCCTTTACGGTGGCGGGCACTTTCGAGGTAGGGCACAACCAGTTCGACGCCGGCCTGGCCCTGGTCCACATGCAAGATGCCCAGGAAATCATCAACGCCTCCGGCCCGTTCGGCATCCGCCTGCGGTTGCAGGATATGCAGAAATCGCGGGCGGTGGCGGATGAACTGCGCACCGTATTGCCGGCGAACCTGGTGATCTACGACTGGACCAAGCTGAATACGGCCTGGTTCGCGGCCGTCAAATCGCAGAAGAACATGATGTTCATCATTCTGACCCTGATTATCGCTGTGGCGGCCTTCAACCTGGTCGCCACGCTGGTCATGACCGTCACCGACAAGCAGGCCGACATCGCCATCCTGCGCACGCTGGGCGCCTCGCGTTTCTCGATCATGAAGATTTTTGTGGTGCAGGGCGCCCTGGTCGGCGTGTTCGGCACGGCCATCGGCGTTGTTTGCGGCGTGCTGCTGGCGCTGAATGTCGGCCACATCGTGGGCGGGATCGAGAAAACGTTCGGCATTCACTTCCTGGCCAAGGAAATCTACTTCATCAGCGCCGTGCCTTCCGATCTGCGTTGGAGCGATGTCGGCGCGATTGGCGCGACTTCCTTGCTGCTGGCGCTTGTCTCAACCCTGTATCCAAGCTGGCGGGCCTCCCGCGTGAAACCCGCGGAGGCCCTGCGTTATGAGTAAAAACCTTCCTTTCGAATGGTTCGTTGGCTTGCGCTACACCCGCGCCGGCAAGCGCAGCGGCCGTAACAGCTTCATTTCCTTCATTTCGCTGATCTCCGTCGGCGGCATCGCCCTGGGCGTGGCGGCCATGATCATCATCCTGTCCGTGATGAACGGCTTCCGCAAGGACGTGACCGGGCGCATGCTCTCGGTGCTGGCCCACGTGGAAGTCTTCGAGCGCGGCGCCAGCCTGCCTGACTGGCAGGGGCTGGCTGCCAAGCTGCAGTCCAATCCGGAAGTGACCGGCGCGGCGCCGTTTGTGCAGGCCCAAGCCATGCTCTCCCACGGCGGCGAAGCCCTGCGGCCGGCCGTGGTGCGCGGCGTTCTTCCCGCCCAGGAGCCAAATGTGTCCGATCTTGCGCGCACCACGCGCTACGGCAGCTTCAATGATCTGCAGCCGGGCGAATTCCGCATCGTGCTAGGGATCGACCTGGCGCGCGCGCTGCAAGTCAACCTGGGCGACAAGGTGACCATGGTGCTGCCACAGGGGACCGTCACCCCGGCCGGGATCGTGCCGCGCATGCGCAGCTTCACGGTGGCCGGCGTGTTCGTGGCGGGACACCAGGAATTCGACAGCAACCTGGCTTTCATCCACATCGAAGACGCGCAAAGGCTGCTGCGGCTGGACGGCCCAGCGGGCCTGCGCCTGCGCCTGGCGGACATGAACCGTGCGCCGGAAGTGGCGCAAGCGCTGCAAAAGCTCGTCCCGCAAGAACTGACTGTACGGGATTGGTCAAAACTCAATGCGAACTGGTTTGCGGCAGTGCAAACTGAGAAACGCATGATGTTCATCGTGCTGGCGCTGATTGTTGCGGTGGCGGCTTTCAACCTCGTTTCGACGCTGGTCATGACCGTGACCGACAAGCAGGCCGATATCGCCATCCTGCGCACGATCGGTGCTTCGCCGCGTTCGATCCAGAAGATCTTCGTGATCCAGGGCGCCCTGGTCGGTTTGCTGGGCGCGCTGCTCGGCGTGGGCGGCGGCGTGCTCGTTTCGCTGAATATCGATGTCATTGTTCCATTTATTGAAAACCTCTTGGGAGTGCAGTTCTTGCCGAAAGATATCTACACAATCAGCACCGTGCCATCGGACATGCATTGGTCCGATGTCGGCGTGATCGGCGTGGTTGCCGTGCTGCTGGCATTCGCGGCGACCTTGTATCCAAGCCGCTGGGCTGCCAACGTCAAACCTGCGGAGGCCCTGCGCTATGAGTAATGTGCTGAACTGCCGCAACCTCGGCAAAACCTTCACCCAGGGCAGTTATTCCGTCAAGGTGCTGGAAAAGATCGACCTGTCGGTGCAGCGCGGCGAGCGTGTGGCGATTGTGGGCGCTTCCGGCTCCGGCAAATCGACCCTGCTGCATTTGCTCGGCGGCCTGGATACGCCCAGCTCGGGCAATGTGGTCCTGAAGGGCAGCGATTTCGCTTCGCTCAACGAAACGCAGCGCGGCGACCTGCGCAACCAGGAGCTGGGCTTCGTCTACCAGTTCCACCACCTGTTGCCTGAATTTTCGGCACTGGATAATGTGGCGATGCCTTTGCTGATCCGCCGCATGAAGCGCGCCGAGGCCGAGCGCAGGGCGCAGGAAATGCTGGCCCGGGTCGGCCTGGCCAAGCGTGTGACCCACGTGCCGGGTGAATTGTCCGGCGGGGAGCGCCAGCGCGTGGCCCTGGCGCGTGCGCTGGTGACCGAGCCGGCCTGCGTGCTGGCCGACGAGCCGACCGGTAATCTGGACCATACGACTGCGGAACAGGTGTTCGATCTGATGCTGGAGCTGTCGCGCACACTGGGCACGGCCTTCGTCATCGTGACCCACGATTCCGGCCTGGCAGGACGCTGCGACCGCATGCTGCGCCTGACGGACGAAGGCTTAAATCCTGCCTGAGGCTAGCGCCATGTGGATCGATACCCATTGCCACCTCGATGCCCACGAATTCGGCGAGCAGTCGCTGGCGCTGGCGGCCCGGGCGCAAGAGCGTGGCGTGGACATGGTGGTGATTCCAGCGGTCGAGCGCGGGAACTTCACGGCGGTGCGCGCGCTGGCGCACCGGGCGCCCAATGCCTCATACGCGTTGGGCATCCACCCGATCTATATCCCGCATGCCGTGGAGGACGACCTGCTGTTCATGCGCGACGCCGTGGCCCAGGCCATGGCGGATCCGCGCTTCGTTGCGATCGGGGAGATCGGACTCGATTTCTTCATTCCCATGTTGTGCGAACCCGCCATGCGCGAAAAGCAGGTGTTTTTCCTGCGCGAGCAGTTGAAGATCGCCCGCGACTTCGGCTTGCCGGTGCTATGCCATGTGCGCAAGTCGCAGGACCAGGTCTTAAAGCATGTGCGGCAGGTCGGTCCGGCCGGTGGCATCGCGCATGCATTCAATGGCAGCTTCCAGCAGGCGCAAGCCTATATCGACGCCGGCTTCAAGCTGGGCTTCGGCGGTAACCTGACCTTTACCCGCGCGCTGCAGATCCGGCGGCTGGCCGCTGAACTGCCGATTTCCGCCATCGTGGTTGAAACGGATGCGCCAGATATATCACCGTCCTGGGTGCACCCTGGTGTGAACACGCCCGCCGAAGTAGCAGGGATCGGCGAGGCACTGGCCGGCCTGCGCGGCGAAGCCCCGGAGCAGATCGCCAGGGCGACCACGCAGAATGCTTTGGATGTAATGCCGCGCTTGCGGGCCTTGATGGCCGCCTGACCGGCCAGCCAACCGGGGAGGGGAGATGCGCTGCGCAATCCTCGGCCTGATCGGTGGCGTCGCCTGGCTCCACACGCAATCCCTATTGCCCGGCGAAGGTTTGCAGGCAGCCTGCGCAGGGGCAGCTCTGCTTGCCGCATGTCTTGCCGCGCGTGTCGGCAGGCTGCGGCGCGCGGTCTTTGCTGCGATTGCGGGCGCGCTGGCCGGCTTCGCATGGGCCGCCTTCGTGGCGCAAGGCGCTTTGTCGAACGAGTTAGCGAAGGCTGATGAAGGGCGCGACTTCGAAGTGGTCGGCACGATCAATAGCCTGCCAGGCAAGCAGGATGGGGGCACACGCTTCAATTTCTCGGTGGAGTCGCCATCGGAGGTGCCGCCGCTGATTGTGCTCTCATGGTACGCCGCTACCCGGCCTGGCAGCGGTCCGCCGCCTCCCGATGTCCTGCCTGGAGAGCGCTGGCGCTTGAAAGTCCGTCTCCAGCGCCCGCACGGCAACGCCAACCCATATGGCTTCGATTATGAATTGTGGCTGCTTGAGCAGGGCATCCGCGCCACCGGATACGTGCGGGCGGAGGGCGCCAATGAGCGTCTGTCCGGTTTCGTGCCGACCGCCCACAATATCGTCGAACGCGCCCGCTACGCTATCCGCGACCGCATCAACGCGGCACTGCCTGGGGCGCATTATGCAGGCGTGATCGCCGCGCTGGCCATGGGCGACCAGCGCGGTATCCCGCAGCAGGATTGGCAGGTCTTCAACCGCACCGGTATTTCGCACCTGATTTCCATTTCGGGCCTGCACATCACCATGATCGCGGGGCTGGCTGCAGGGTTGGCGGGCTGGCTTTGGCGCAAATCGTTCTTTGTGCCGGCATGGCAGCTGCCCTTGCTGCTTCCGGCGGCCCGCCTTGCGGTGATCGCCGGCTTCCTGGCTGGATGGGGGTATGTCGCCTTGGCCGGTTTCGGCGTGCCGGCCCAAAGGACTTTATATATGCTGGCAGTCGTCGCGGTTTCGATCTGGCTCGATCGCCAGTCCGCGATTTCGCACATTCTTGCGCTGGCGGCCGGCGTGGTCGTGGTCCTCGACCCGTGGGCGGTCATGTGGCCGGGTTTTTGGCTGTCGTTCGGCGCGGTCGCCGCCATTCTCTACGCCACAATGGGGAGGATGACGCTGGCGCCCAGCCAGCAGGCCGTTCCAGGCATGGTCCGCAGCCCGGAGCGTCTGGAACGCTGGCGCCACAATCTGCGCCTGGCGGGTCTTACCCAGTTTGCCGTCACAGCCGGTCTTGTGCCATTGACAATACTGCTGTTTTCGCAAGTTTCGTTGGCCAGCCCGCTCGCCAACGCGGTTGCCATTCCGCTTGTCAGCTTGCTGGTCACACCGCTGGCGTTGTTGGGGTGTGTCCTGCCCGATCCTTTGGCCGGGCCGGTGCTGCAGTTCGCGCACTGGCTGCTGGAAGTCCTGCTCACCGGGCTGCAGTGGCTTTCGGACCAGCCGCTGGCCGTGTGGGCCGCCCCGGCGCCGGGCTGGCCAGTGTTTGCCTTCGCGCTGGCCGGTACGATGTGGTTACTCGCGCCGCGCGGCTGGCCCTTGCGCTGGCTGGGATTGGCCTGCTGGCTGCCGCTGCTGGCTGGGCGGCCTGAAAGCCCGCCGGCTGGCGTGTTGCGGGTCATTGCGTTCGATGTCGGGCAGGGCATGGCCCTCTTGGTAGAAACCAGCACACACCGCCTGCTGTACGATACCGGCCCCGCCTACACGCCGGAGACCAATGGCGGCAATCGTGTCATCCTGCCTTACCTGCGGGCGCGCGGCATCAACGCATTGGATGGCATGATCGTTACCCATAGCGACAGTGACCACTCGGGCGGCGCCTTGTCGATATTGAACGATATCCGCATCGGATGGGTGTTGTCTTCCTTACCGGCGGGGCATCCGATTGTCACAACGGCGGCGCAGCACGCGCATTGTGTTACAGGACAGGCCTGGGAGTGGGATGGCGTGCGCTTTGAAATGCTGCAGCCGACAGCCGCCAGCTACGCCGATCCGGGTCTCAAGACCAATGCGCGCGGATGCACGCTGCGCATCGCCACGACAGGCGCCAGCATGCTGCTGCCCGCCGATATCGAGGCGCCGCAGGAGGCTGCGCTGGTGGCAACAATGCCCGAAAAACTACGCGCCAATATCCTCCTGGCCCCGCATCATGGCAGTGCCACCTCGTCCACCCCGGCTTTCCTAGCCGCGGTACATCCCCAACATGGCATCTTCCAGGCCGGCTACCGGAACCGTTACCACCACCCGCGCGCCGACGTGCTGCAGCGTTACGCTGACTTGGGGGCGGTGACCTGGCGCACCGACGAATTGGGCGCAATCTCCGTGGAGTTGGGTGCCGCGATGCAGCTCAGCGCCTTCCGCACGATACACGCCCGTTACTGGCACGGGCGTTGAACCTGAGCGATAATTAGAGGTTTTGTACGAAACAGTTGTTGCCATAGCTTTTAGAATAAGTTGATGACGAAACCGAAAGTCCATTTCGCCCACGCGAACAGTTATCCGGCGGGCACCTACCGCCAATACTTCGAATTCCTGGGCCGGGATTTCGAAGTGCAGGCGCTCGAGATGCACGGCCATAACCCCCGCTACCCGGTGGAAGACGGCTGGGCCAAGCTGGTGGAAGAATTAATTGCCGAACTTGAAACCCGCTACCGCAAGGAGCCGGTGATCCTGGTCGGCCATTCGCTGGGCGGGATGCTCAGCCTGATGGCGGCGGCCCAGCGCCCGGAGCTGGTGCGCTGCGTGGTCATGCTCGATTCCCCCGTGGTGGCCGGCTGGCGCGCCAATTTCTGGCGCTTGTTCAAAGGCACGCGCTTCGCCGACCGCTATTCGCCAGCGCGCTTCTCCGTCAAGCGCCGCAACGTGTGGCCGGACTACAAGGAGGCCATGCGCCACTTCGCCAGCAAGGAAGTCTTCGCCGCCTGGGCGCCGGGCGTGCTGCAGGATTACCTGGACAACGGGCTGGTAGAGCATCCGGAAGGCCTGCAGCTGCGCTTCCGCCGCGAGATCGAGACGGCCATCTACCGCACCCTCCCGCACCATATCGGTACGCTGGTGAAAGACGGCTTACCGGTACCGGTGGCCTACCTGGCGGGCGATAATTCGGTGGAAAACCGCCAGGCCGGCCTGGAACACACGCGCAAGCTGGTGGGGCGCAATTTCCGCATGATGCGAGGTTCGCACCTGTTCCCGATGGAGATGCCGCGCCATGCAGCGGAAACCACGGGCGAACTGATTCGCCAGATGCTAGGCAAGGAGCTGCAAGCGGCCGAGGCGCCCCAGCTCAAGCGCGCCTGATGTAAAATCCGCACCATTAAATAAAATAGAAAGTCCTGCGATGACGATTAAAAGCGATAAATGGATACGCCGTATGGCGGAACAGCACGGGATGATCGAGCCTTTCGAGCCCGGCCAGGTACGCTCCGTGGATGGCCGCAAGGTGATTTCCTACGGCACGTCCTCCTACGGTTACGACATCCGTTGCGCCGACGAGTTCAAGGTTTTCACCAATATCAACAGCACCATCGTCGATCCGAAGAACTTCGATTCGAACTCCTTCGTCGACGTGAAAAGCGATGTTTGCATCATCCCGCCGAATTCCTTCGCGCTGGCCCGCACCATCGAGTACTTCCGCATTCCGCGTAATGTGCTGACCGTCTGCCTGGGCAAGTCGACCTACGCCCGCTGCGGCATTATCGTCAATGTAACCCCGTTCGAACCTGAATGGGAAGGCTATGTGACCCTGGAGTTCTCGAACACCACCCCGCTGCCGGCCAAGATCTACGCCGGCGAAGGCTGCGCCCAGGTGCTGTTCTTCGAAAGCGATGAAGTCTGCGAAACCTCGTACAAAGACCGCAACGGCAAGTACCAGGGCCAGCACGGCGTGACCCTGCCGAAGGCTTAAGCAGCAGGCAGCGGGAGAGCAAGCTCCACACAAAGTCCGCCGCCGATACGATTGGCGGCGGCGATGCGGCCGCCGTGCTGCTGCACCACCTGCTGGGCGATCGCCAGGCCCAGTCCATGCCCGTCCACGTCCTTTTCCGTGCCGATGCTGCGGTAGAAGGGCTGGAAAATCTTCCCCAGGTCTTCCTGCGCCACACCAGGTCCGTGATCCATTACGCGGATGCGGATGAAGCGCGCGTCCAGTTCTGTCTCCACCTGTACTTTGCCACCGTCGGGGCTGTGCTTGATCGCATTGCGCACCACGTTTTCGATGGCGCGCGCCACGAGCTCGGGCTGGCCGTTCAGCTGGGCGTCGGCGTCGCCGCGATAGGCGACTTCGCGGCCGTTGGTGGCCGCTTCGAACTTGGCGTCCTGCAGGACTTCATCCAATAGTTCGCCAATGCTGAATTGCTGACTAGGCGCGTCGACAGCGCCCGCTTCCAGGCGCGACAGCGTCAGCAGCTCGCCGACCAGTTTGTCCATACGGACGCTTTCCCGTTCGATGCGCTCCATCGAAGTGGCGGCTTTTTCCGGCTGCTGGTGCGCCAAGCCGATCGCTGCCTGGAGGCGGGCCAGCGGGGAGCGCAGCTCGTGCGAAACGTCGTGCAGCAGGTTTTTCTGGCCATCCAGAAGGGCGCGCAGGCGGGCCGTCATGCGGTCGAAATCGCAGCCCAGTGTGGTGAGCTCGTCGCCTCCGGCCCGCTGCTTGGCGGGGAAGCGGGGCGCCAGGTCGCCGCTGGCGGCGGCGTCGAAGGCTTGCCGCAATGCGCGGATCGGCCGCGCGAAATACCAGGCCAGTAAGGCCGCGAACAACAGGCTGGCCACTACCGCCGCGGCGATTGGGATGAAGGGCGTCAGCGGACGGAAACGGGGCGGCGGGCCGCCTGCTTCCCCGCGCCCAGGCTCTCCCGGCGGTGGGGGCGCGGCATCGCCCGGCGGCGGCGGGCGGCGGAAGTCGTGGCGCCGATAGACTTGCGGATCAAGCCCGGGAATTCCCGAGCCGGCCAGGAGTGGGCGCGAATCCGGGCCATCCAGCGCGCCAAGATGGCGGCGGGAGGGGAGGAACAGCAGGTAGCGCTTGCCATCGGGCGCGCTGACGCTCCTGACGCCGCGCGGGTCGGGGCCGGCCAGCATCTTCTGCGCCTCGGAAATCATGCCCGGGCTGGCGATACGTCCGAGCAGCTCCTTGCCGTCGTCCCCCACCGCATAAACGCGATGGCGCGGCATATTCTCCAGCAGCTGCCGCAAACCATCGGTGCCACCGAAGGCCAGTGTGGCAGCTGCGGATTCAATCGACATTTCGGCCGGCGGGCCCGTTTCAATGTCGGAAGCGCGGGTTTCGGCGGCCGCGCGCGCCTTCAGCCAGACTGCACCGCCAATCGCCGCGGTGGCCGCCAGCTGCGCCAGCAGGATCGAAAAGAAGAACTTCCAGAATAGACGCCCCACGGCTTACTCCCGAATCAGCTGGTAGCCCAGGCGGTAAACGGTCTGCAGGCAGGAGCGGCCGTCCGCGATGGCGCCCAGTTTGTGGCGCAGGCTGCTCATATGGACATCGATATTGCGGTCGAAGCGCGCCATCGGCCGTCCCAGTCCTTGTTCCGACAGGATGTTCTTGCTGACAGGCTTGCCCGCGTTGCGCGCCAGGACTTCCAGCAGGTTGAATTCAGTGCTGGTCAGGTCCAACGGCACGCCGGCCCAGGCCGCACGCCGCTGATCCGGCCACATGCTCAACTGGCCGACCATCAGCGGGCCGTTGCCCGTGTCGGGTGTCGCCTGGGTGCGGCGCAGGATGGCGCGGATGCGCGCCGTCAGCTCGCGCGGCGTGCAAGGCTTGGTGACGTAGTCGTCGGCGCCCAGTTCAAGGCCGACAATGCGGTCGGTATCGTCGCCGCGCGCAGTCAGCATCAGGATTGGCATCTGGCTCACGGCCCGGATGCGGCGCAGTGTTTCGAGCCCGTTCATGCGCGGCATCATCACATCGAGGATGGCGATGGCGTAAAGGCCGGTGAGGGCGGCCGCGGCGCCGGTTTCGCCATCGTGGGCGGTGGCGACATCGAAGCCTTCCTGCGCCAGGTATTCCTGGAACATACCGACCAGCTCGACGTCGTCATCAATCAATAGGACCTTGTTCATGCGGCCATGATAACAAATCGCCCCAGCCGGGTTCCTCCATCTTTACACGGTTTTACCGCCTACTTACGGCGCTTTACAACCCGTAGCCAGAGAATGGAATTTCACAAACTTCCCTGGAGATTCACGATGAACAAGAGCACATTGATCCCGCTGATGCTGGCCTCCGTCCTGGCGCTGCCCCTGCTTGGCCGCGCGCAAGAGGGCATGCCGCTTGAGGGCGAGCGTCCGCCGCATGGCGCGGGCTTCGGCGGTCGGCATGGCGAAATGCATGGGGGCCGGGCGGGCATGCATTTTCTGCATGGCCTGGAGTTATCGGAGAGCCAAGAGGACAAGCTGTTCCAGTTGATGCATAGCCAGGCGCCGTACCTGCGCGAACAGGAACGCGCCCATGACAAGGCAGTGCGAGCCCTGCACGAGATGGGCAATGCCGACAAATTCGACGATGCCGCCGCGGCCAAGCTGGCGCAGGCGGCAGCGCAGGCACAGGCGAACCTGATGCTGGCCCATATCCGCTCGCACCAGAAAGTACTGGCCCTGCTGACTCCTGAGCAGCGCAAGCAACTCGATGAGCGCAAGGCGCACCCGCAACGAGGAGGCTTCCATGAACGTTAATTCAATCAACAGCAGCAGCTTCGCCAGCCAAGTCGCTTCCGGCGGTGGCGCCGATAAGACGCGCCAGGCGCCGCCACCGCCGCCTCCCGGCCCGCCGCCGGGCGAGGGCGGTTTTGTCAGCGCCATCGGTGCGGCGCTGGAATCCCTTGGCGTAAGCGAGGTGGCGGCCAGCGACAAGGACAATGCCGCATCGGCGATCGGCAGCTTCCTGCAGGAGCTGATGGCCTCCTTGCATAAGCAAGGTGAAGCCAAAGGCGCCCAGCCTGGTGACGGCTTTGGACGTGGGGGCCCGGGCCGCCTGGCGGACGACTTGACTAGCCTGGTCTCTTCGCTGCAAAGCGATTCGCCGGAGTCCGCAGAGGCATCATCGCTGGAGACGTCATTTTCCTCGCTGCTCGAATCGCTGGGCGCGGACAGCAGCGACTCCCAGTCCAAGCTGGCCGGCTTCCTGCAGACCCTGGCCGACAAGCTGCCGCAATCCGGCAGCAGGGGCAACCTGGTTAACACCACGGCCTGATCCTCGCAGCGGCGCCGCTGAACCTGGCGGTCGCTGCCTGATCCTGACCGGGCGAAGTACGTTTCGCCCGATTTCCCCCTTTTCGGCTCCGCGCGAAACGCAGTTCGCCGTGAGGGCCCCCGCGCCCCGGGGCCGCGCTGGCACGCGCCTTGCACTAGTCCTCGTGTGGCCTAGGCATGGAGAAAGCATGGACCGTCTGATCAGCTATCGACCGGAAGTGGAGCTCGCGCCGGCGGCAGCGCATGCCGCCTGGCGCGACGACAGCCTGGCGCAAGCGGCCGAGCTGCTGTCGGCGCACCGGGAAGGGCGCTTGCCGGCCTGGTTGCGGCGCGCGGCGCCGGGCCTGGACAGCGTCCTGCCCGCGCTCGCGCAGCAAGTGTTGGCTGCCGGGCCCAAAGCTGGCCGCCTGCTCGGCATGGAGCTCGAAGGCTTGAGCCCCGAGGACCGCGAATTCGAAACCGCGCGCCAGTTCATGCGCTTCGCCGGCCTGGCGGCGCGCCGCGCACGCCAGGCAGCCCGGGGCGACCCGCGCCAGGTGCGGCGCGCCGCGCTCAATCTGGCGGCCAGGCAGTATGCGCCGGGCTTGCTGCCCGCCATCGTCAATATCATGGAACGGAGTCCCGTTCCAACATCCGCAGTATCACATCAAAGGGGGCTAATCATGCACGACACCGACCGTACCACCCTGGAATTCGGCAACGAGACTTCCTATGAAGGGGAATATGAGTTTGGCGAATCCGAATGGGGCGGCGAAATGGGCCAGCAGGGCATGCTGACCGAAGCCGAGGAAATGGAACTGGCCAGCGAGCTGCTGTCGGTGACCAATGAAGCGGAGCTGGAACAGTTCCTGGGCAGCTTCCTGAAAAAAGCGGCATCGTTCGCCGGCAATGTGATCCGCTCTCCCATCGGCAAGGCCATCGGCGGCGCGTTGAAAGGCGTGGCCAAGAAGGCGCTGCCGCTGGCCGGCGGCGCGATCGGCGGCTATTTCGGCGGCCCGCTGGGCGCCAAGATCGGCAGCGGCCTGGCGTCGGCGGCAGGAGGTGCCTTGGGGCTGGAGGCGGAAGGCGAGCTGTCCGGCGAGGACCGTGAATTCGACGGCGCGCGCACCTTCGTCAAGGTGGCGGCCGATACCGTCAATCGCGCCGCCCAGGCCCGCGGCGGCGATCCGCGCCAGATTGCCATGCAGGCCGCCACCGCCGCCGTGCGCCAGCACGCCCCAGGCTTGCTGGCCAGGGCGGGCCAGCAATTCGGCCAGGGTGGCCAGCAATTCGGCCAGGGCGGGCAGCAGTGTGGAGCCGGGCGCGGCGTGGCCGGCGCATCCCATGGCAACACCGGACGCTGGGTACGCCAGGGCCGCAAGATCGTGCTGTACGGAGCCTGAGCGGTATGAGCCCCTACGCCGCCTGGATGCTGGCACAGGAGGCGCGCTCCTTGCTGGCGCGCCTGGCCCGTGTGCTGCCGTTTGCCCTGATCGAGCCGATGGTGCCGGCGGCCGCGCTGCAGCCTGCGGCCCAGCTGGGCATCGAACGGCAGCTGTTGTCCGGGCGGCGTGAGTTGCGGGTCATGGTGCGCGGTTTCCTGCGCTGGCTTGGCAGCGCGGCGGGGCGGCGCGCCAGCGCTGCCGATGCGCAGCGCCGCTTCACTTTCTTGCGCATGAAGTTCAATGCCGCTTTGATCCAGTTCGACTTGTTCAACGACGTGATCACCCAGCGCAGCGAGCACCGCAACGGCGTCTGGCTGGCGGGCCTGGACGTGGCGTCGGCCGATGCCCTGGCGCTGCGCGGCGGCTACTACAACGCGCCGCCGGTGATCTGTTATCTCGACCGCGGGCCGGGCGCGGCGATCCGGCGCGCGCGCACCCGCCTGCCCGGCGGCGGCGACAACCCGGTGGCCATCATCCGCGTGCCGCGCGAGCGGATGGTCGGCGCCAGTATCGCCTCGTCGCTATTCCACGAAGTGGGGCATCAGGGCGCCGCCTTGCTGGACCTGGTCAACTCGCTGCGACCGGTATTGCAATCGCTGCAGTCCGGCGCCACGGGGCCGGTGCGGGTCTGGAAGCTGTGGGAACGCTGGATCTCGGAAATCGTCGCCGACTTCTGGTCGCTGGCCAGGGTCGGCGTGGCGGCGACCCATGGCCTGATCGGGGTGGTCAGCCTGCCGCGCGTGTTCGTCTTCCGCATCAACGCAGACGACCCGCATCCGGTGCCGTGGATACGGGTGCTCCTGAGTTGCGCCATGGGCGAGCGCCTGTTTCCCCACCCGCAGTGGCAGCGCATGGCGCGCCTGTGGGAGTCGTACTACCCGCTGGAGGGCCTGCCCGAGGGCGACCGGCGCTTGCTGCTGGAGCTGCGCGCCTCGATGCCGGCCCTGGCTGGCCTGCTGGCGAACCACCGGCCGGCCCTGCTGCGCGGGACGTCGCTACCGCAGGCGCTGCAGGTGACGCAACGCCAGCCGGCCTACCTGGCGCTGCTGTTCCGCGTGTGGCAGCGCAAGCCCGAACGCATGTACCAGGCGGCGCCGGTCCTGGTTTTCGCGGTGATCGGGCAGGCGCGCGCGGACGGCATCCTGGGCCCGGAACACGAAAGCATCCTGCTGGCGCGCCTGTTGACCCACTGGGCGCTTCGCAACACCTTGACCGACCTTTGAGGAGAGCATCATCATGGCAAAGAACGTAACGCAGGCGAAGCCCGCTGGCGGGCATGGCCGGATCGACGTGCATGTGCGCGCACTGACGCCGGCGCACGGCGCGGTGCCGGTCGTGCATGCAAAGCTCAACTTGTACCAGCTGACCCAGGGCGAGGCCGACGCGCTGAGGGCGACCAGGCGCGTCGAAGGCCAGAAAGCCGCGGTCGACGTCAACCCGGCCTGGACGCTGGCCGGCCACGCCCACACCGGAGCGTCCGGCGATGCGCACTTCGGCAGCCTGGAAAACGCTGCCTATATCGTGCTGTATATGAACGTCAGCCCGTTCGACAAGAACATGGTGCGCGGGCGCCTGATCGTCATCAGCGACGGCGACACGCGCGGGGAATGCGGTTATGAACTGGACACCAAGTTCCGCCTGGAGACCGAGTTCTACGCCAACGGGGAAAAGCAAAAGCGCCTGCACGGCCTGGTCGGCGACCATGCATGGGTCACCGTCAAGCATGATGCCAACGACACCAATCCGATGCCGGACATGTACTACGTGCCGGAAGCGCCTTTGCAAAGCCAGGGGAAGGATGGGGTGGAGTCCAGCGCGCGCCTGAATGCGATAGGCGCCACCGAAGTGGCGGTCAACGTGCATATGCGCGCCTATGGCGACGACGGGACGGTCGACGTGGGCGATACCGCACACTACCGCAATGCCAAGGATGTGATTGTCGATGAGGCCAGCCCATTGCAGGTGGCCGGCAACATCACGACCCATGCTTCGCGCACCGAAGCCGAATGGCGCCCCGTCATCGCGCACTGGACGCTGATCCGCAACAGCGCGGAGGCGCTCTCTTACAACAACTACCAGCTGTTCATCGAACACCTGTTCTGCCACGCCTCAGGCGCGGTGGTGCCGGACTTTGAACGCGACCGCTTCCGCGACAAGGAGCAGGCGTTCCACGCCTTGGAAAAGCGCCGGGCCTTGCCGTTCAGCGATACCGATTCCTACCGCGTGCTGAAAGCGGCCACCGAGGCGTTCGTCATGGTCAACTGCGGCGTGCTGCGCACCCCGTATGCCTTCCGCCCCCAGGACGACGCCGAATACCTGGACCGGCGCGACCTGCCCGACGACCGCAAGCTGGAAGATGAGCTGGTCAGGCGCTACCTGACGTCGCTGGACCAGAAATCCCGCATCCTGCCTTACCTGGCCCTGATCCGCAGCAAGCTGCCCGATGTGCGGATCCAGATGGAGCACAAGGACGAACACGACGCCGAGCTGTGCGCGGGCTTCATCCGCGAACGCCTGGTCAATCCCTGCATGATGGAGCTGATCTGGGCGTATTGGCAGGAGGAGGGCATGCTGGTGCAGACCATGAACGCCATCACGCGCCGCTTCCAGAACGTGCGTGCCCTGGCCCACGGCAACGGCCCCGACCCGCTGGCCAATATGGAAGTGGACATGCTGCGGCCGTTGAACAATCTGCTGTGGGGCTATATCCAGGACGAGCAGCACCGCCTGAGCGTGGTGCGCCGCAACTACGAGTACGACCACCACTACGGCATCCACCTGGATGGCCGGGCGGTGCGCGACTTCCGCCCGGCCGACAGCCGCTCAAAATTCATCGAGGCCTTCCACAACCTGCTGCGCCAGTTGATGCCGTTCTACCGCCAGGACGACGACACCACCGTCAAGGCCGACGCCTTCCCCATCCTGAATGCGCTGAAGGAAGTGCACCTGATCCTGTCGCAGGGCGCGCACAACCAGTTCGGCGACCTGCCGTCGACGGCGCGCATCGAAATGCTGATGCAGCAATGGCTGCTGGCGCGCCCCGAATTCCGTGAATTCCTGCCGACGCGGTTGATGGTGGCCCACCCGGAACCCTGGATGGACCGGGTCGACGCGATGAAGAAAGTGCAGGGCTGGAGCGACACCAGCATCGCTCATTTCCGCGATCTGGCCATGTTCGGCGAACAGCTGCTGCTGTCGATCCGCTTCAGCCATTGGAGCGAGGTGTACGACCCGACGGAGGCCTTTGCCTGGGCGCGCTTCTGGCGCCCGCAGGCGCAGGGCTATATGCACGCCTACCGTGCCGTCACCGGTGTCGACCTGACGGCCGAGACGGCGAACCCGAAACTGGAGTCGACCATGCCGTCGGTGCTGCTGCGACAGCGGCTGGAGGCCATGCTGCGCACCGCGTGAGGCGGCGGTGCGCGCCGACTTTACCAGCGCGCTGTACCTGGGCATGCGGCATGGCGCGCGCTCGCTGCCGGCCTGGGATGCACTGACGCTGGGCAAGCCGGCGGCGCTGGAGCCGGTGCCCGGCGAGACGGAACTGGGCGCCGCCCTGGCGCGGCTGATGGACTGCGAGTCGGCCTGCCTGCTGCCGTCCAGCCTGCACCTGTTCTGGGACCTGTTCGGCTGGCTGGCGGCGGCGCCAGTGGCGCTGCTGCTGGACGGCGCGGCCTATCCGGTGGCGCGCTGGGGCGCCGAACGCGCCCGCGCGCTCGGGACGCCGCTGGCCTGTTTTGGCCACGGCAACGCGGGCCAGGCGGCGCGGCTGGCGCGGCGCTGGCGGGCTGCGGGACGCCAGCCGGTGATCCTGGCCGATGGCTATACCCCGGGCGACGAAGGTGCGCCGCCGCTGGCCGCCTACGCCGACATCGCGCAAGCGCACGGCGGCCTGCTATTGCTGGATGACACCCAGGCGCTTGGCGTGCTGGGCCCGGCCGGCGGCGGCTCGGTGGCGGCGCACGGCCTGGGCGGCGCGCCGGTGCTGGCGGGGGCCTCGCTGGCCAAAGGTTTCGGGGCGCCGCTGGCGGTGCTGGCCGGGCCGCGCGCGCTGCTGGGCAGCTTCATGGCAAGCAGCGCGACGCGTGTGCATTGCAGTCCGCCGTCGGTGGCGGCGATTGCCGCCGGCAGCAGCGCACTGGCGGCCAATCGCCGGGCCGGGCGCGGCTTGCGCAAGCGGCTTGGCGAGCGCGTGGCGCAATTGCAGTCGGCGCTGGCGGACGGCGGGCTGCGCTGCGCGGGCGGCGCGTTTCCGGTCCAGCGCATCGTGCTGCCGCCCTCATGCGACGGTCCAGCGCTGCGGCGCGACCTGTCGCTGGCCGGGGTGGACGTGCTGTTGCAGGGGAGCCGGGCCAGGCCGGTTCTGACGCTGTTGCTGCGTGCGGACCACAGCGCGCAGCAGGTCGCGTTTGCCGCCCGCTTGATCGTACAACTCGTGGAGGTACAGCATGTTTGAGACCATGGAATTCGAATGGCGGCCCAAAGGGGGCCGCCCGGTGGGACGGCCGCGTGCCCGTCCACTGCGCAAGCCGCGCCGTGCCCCTGGCTATGGCGTCTGGCCCTACCGGCTGCCGGTATTCGAGCCGCTGCCGCTGCTGGAGCCGCCCGCCGGCGATGCGCCGGACCCGGACGAGGGGGCGGACGGGGACGAACTGCCGCCCACCATCGCGCATGCCGTGGGGCAGATGCCGCATGCCCTGCAGCCGGCGTACGCGCCGATTGCAGCGCTGGACCGGGCGCCGGGCGACGTGCGCACCCACGGCCCCGGCCTGTATTACCTGGAATTTACCGTCAACGGGCGGCGCCGCGGCTACAGCGGCCAGGCGGGGCATATGGGACAGCGTTTGGCCCAGCATCGGGTCTGCGCGGCCATGATGGGGATCCGTCCGGCCGACGTCAGCGTGTATATCGCACCGAACCTCGCGGATGGTGTCGACCGCAGGAACCGCGAACGGACCCTGCATGACACGATGTTCCGGCGCTTCCCGGGCGTGCTGACCAACCAGCGCCGCGAACTGGAGTTCGAGGTGCTGGGCGAAGAGCATGAAGCGCCGTGCGGCTGCAAGCGCTGCCGCCAGGCCCCCTTCAGCGACGAGCAGGAAACCGCGCTGGCAATGGAGCTGCTGGCGGTACAGAGCGAAGCGGAACTGGAGCAATTCCTGGGCAAGGTGTTCAAAGGCGTCTGGAACGGCATCAAGAAGGTGGCCAAGCCCCTGGGCGGTATTCTGAAAGGGATCGCCAAGAAGGCCTTGCCCTTCGTCGGCGGGGCCCTCGGCTCCTTCATCCCGATACCGGGCGTCGGTACGGCGCTCGGGCGCGCCCTGGGCGGGGCGCTGGGCAATGCGCTCGAGCTGGAAATGCAGGAAATGCCGGAAGTGGACCGCGAGCTGGAAGCGGCGCGCCGCTTCGTCCGCATCGCCGGCAGCGCGGCGCAGGCGGCCGGCGACAGCGACGGCAGTCCGCCAGCGGTGCGGCGCGCGGTGCTGCAAGCCTTGCTCGCCCATGCGCCGCGCTTTGGCCAGTCATGATCATCGACTGCCATTGCCATGCCGGCCCCGGCGACGGCTTGACCGGCCCGTGGGACAGCAACGCCGCGCTGGGCCGCTACGCCCAGCGCGCGCGCGAAGCCGGCATCGACGGCACGGTGCTGCTGGCGGCCTTCCACTCCGACTACGCCGCCGCCAACGCCGGCGTGGCGCGGCTGGTCGCGGCCGATCCGCAGCGCTATGTCGGCTTTGCCTTTGTCCACGCGCGGCGCGATGCGGGCCGCATCGCGCAACTGGTGCGCATCGCGGTGGAGCAGTACGGTTTTGTCGGCATCAAGCTGCACCGGCACGACGCGCCGATCAGCGGCGAAGTGTGCGAGGTGGCGCGGCACTTCGGCCTGCCGGTGCTGTACGACCCGGTCGGCGAGGCGTCGGTGGCGGAGCTGCTGGCGACCCAATATCCGGACGTGAATTTCATCCTGCCCCATCTTGGCAGTTTTGCCGACGACTGGTCGGCCCAGTTGGCCTTGCTCGACCACTTGGCACGGCACCGCAATATCTACACCGACAGCGCCGGCGTGCGCCGCTTCGACCTGCTGGAACAGGCGGTGCGCCGCGCCGGAGCGCATAAAGTGCTGTTTGGCAGCGACGGGCCGTGGCTGCATCCGGGCCTGGAGCTGGAAAAGATCCGCCTGCTGCGGCTGGGGGCGGGGGATGAAGCGCTGGTCCTGGGCGGCAATCTGCTGCGCCTGATCGGACGGGGCTAGGCGGCGGCGCCGCGCGCCTTGCGGCGCAGCTGCAAGGTGCGGTCGGTGACACCCAGGCGCAGCGCGGCGCGCTGGTTGTTGTCGCCTTCCTGCTGCAGCACCAGCTGGATGGCGGTGTCGGTGGCGGCCTGGCCGATGCGTGCCAGGCTCATTCCCAGGTCCACCGCGCGCCCGATGGCGTTGGCAAAGGCGTCGTCGGGCCAGCACGGCAGGCAGTCGGGCCGGTCGTCCGGCGGCACGTCGCCGATGGTGAGCGGGCCGGGGCCGATGTGGCGGTGCCAGATGCGCGCCACGGTCTGGCGCAGCTCGCGCACATTGCCCGGATAGCTGCGCGTGAGCAGGTAGTGGCGCACGGCGGGATCGAGTTCGAGGTCCTGGCAGCCCAGCTGGCGCAGGAAGTGCTGGACCAGCGGCAGGATATCGGCCTGCCGCGCGCGCAGCGGCGGCGTGCGGCAACGCCAGGCCGCAATACGGTAATACAGGTCGGCGCGAAAGGCGCCGCGCTGCACTTCGGCTTCCAGGTCGCGGTTGGTGGCGCAGACCAGCCGGAAGCGGCAGGGGTGCCAGTCGTTGCTGCCGATGCGCCGGTATTGCTGCTCCTGGATGACGCGCAGGAGCTGGGCCTGCAGTGGCAGCGGCAATTCGCCCACCTCGTCCAGGAACAGGACGCCGCCGTTGGCCGCGGCAAATGCGCCGTCGCGCGCGCTGTAGGCGCCGGTGAACGCCCCGCGTTCGTGCCCGAACAATTCGCTGCCGGCCAGTTCCGGCGACAGCGTGGTGCAATCGACGATCGTGAGCTCGCCCGCGCCGTTGTGCAGGCGCTGGACGGCCTGCGCCAGGAGGTCTTTGCCGGTTCCGGTTTCGCCGGTGATCAGCACCGGCGACTGGGTGAAGGCCGCGACTTCCACCAGGCTTTGCAGCATGCGGCGCCAGGGCTCGCTGTGCCCGACCAGGAAGTCGCCGATGCCCTCCGAGGACATCAGCTGGCCCACCTCATGCCAGCGCTGCAAGCGGGCGCGTACCTGCGGCAGGATCGCATCGCCGCCGCGCCACAGGAGCAGGTCGGCGGCGCCGGCCGCGAGCACTTCCCAGGTGGCATCGAGCGCCAGGCTCTCGGGCTCGCAGCAGATCGCCAGCAGGTGCTGGGAATGCGCGGCCTGCACATGCCCGGCGAGCTCAGTGTTCCATCGGTTGAAAAGGAAAATGCAGGCGCCGCCTTCTTGCGGCGCCTCGGTGACGGCGATTCCAGCTGCGCAGAGTTCGCGACGCAGCGCGTCGCAGGCATTGGCCGGCGCAACTTCGCTAGCCATGATGCAGGCTGAAAGCACCATTTGGCCGTCCCTCCGATTGGGCTGGAGGTCAACTATAGTGCCGTTTTATGATAACCCGCTTTGCGCAGGCTCAATCGCGCACCGCTTGCACGGCACGCGAATTTGGGCTTACTGCCTGACGCAGTCGACGAAGTAGTCTTTGCGGCCGTTGACTTCGCGCTTGACCAGGCCGTGCACGTCGGTTTCGAAGCCAGGGAAGCGTTCGTTGAAGTCGCGTGCGAAGCGCAGGTAGTCCACGATGGTCTTGTTGAAGCGCTCGCCCGGGATCAACAGCGGGATGCCCGGTGGGTAAGGCGTCAGCAGGATCGAGGTGATGCGGCCTTCCAGATCGTCCAGTTGCACGCGTTCGATTTCGCGGTGCGCCATCTTGGCGAAGGCGTCCGATGGCTTCATTGCTGGCACCATGTCCGACAGGTACATCTCGGTGGTCAGGCGCGCCACGTCGTAGGCCTTGTAGAAGTCGTGGATCTGCTGGCACAGGTCGCGCAGGCCCATTTGTTCGTAGCGCGGGTTGGCGGCCGAGAACTCCGGCAGGATGCGCCACATCGGGGCATTCTTGTCGTAGTCGTCCTTGAATTGTTGCAGGGCGGTCAGCAGGGTGTTCCAGCGGCCTTTGGTAATGCCGATGGTAAACATGATGAAGAAGGAGTACAGGCCGCACTTCTCGACAATCACGCCGTGTTCGGCCAGGTATTTGGTCACGATCGAAGCCGGGATGCCGGTTTCGCCGAACTGGCCGTCCAGCGACAGGCCCGGGTTGACGATGGTCGCCTTGATCGGGTCGAGCATGTTGAAGCCCGCTTTCAGGTCGCCGAAGCCGTGCCACTTCTTGCTGTCCTCGGTGAAGATCCAGTCTTCCTGCGAGCCGATGCCTTCTTCGGCGAAGGTGTCCGGACCCCAGACCTTGAACCACCAGTCCTGGCCCCATTCCTCGTCGATCTTCTTCATCGCGCGGCGGAAGTCCAGCGCTTCCAGGATGGATTCTTCCACCAGGGCGGTGCCGCCCGGTGCTTCCATCATGGCCGCGGCCACGTCGCACGATGCAATGATCGAGTATTGCGGCGAGGTCGAGGTGTGCATCAGGTAGGCCTCGTTGAAGGCATCCTTGTCCAGCTTGACGGTCTCGGAATCGCGCACCAGCACCTGCGACGCCTGCGACAGGCCGGCCAGCAGCTTGTGGGTCGACTGGGTCGAGAAGATCATCGACTCCTTGGCGCGCGGACGGTCCTTGCCGATCGCGTGCATATTCTTGTAGAAGTCGTGGAAGGTGGCGTGCGGCAGCCAGGCTTCGTCGAAGTGCAGGGTGTCGATTTTCCCGTCCAGCATTTCGCGCAGGGTTTCCACGTTGTAGACCACGCCGTCGTAAGTCGACTGGGTGATGGTCAGGATGCGCGGCTTCTTGTTTACCGCCGCTTGCGCGAACGGGTTGTTGGCGATCTTGCGCTCGATGCTCTCCATGGAGAACTCTTCCAGCGGGATCGGGCCGATGATGCCGAGGTTGTTACGCGTCGGCATCAGGAACACCGGAATCGCCCCGCACATGATGATCGAGTGCAGGATCGACTTGTGGCAGTTGCGGTCGACCACGACGATGTCGCCCGGCGCCACGGTCGAATGCCACACCATCTTGTTCGAGGTGGAGGTGCCGTTGGTGACAAAGTAGGCGTGGTCGGCGTTATAGATGCGCGCAGCGTTGCGTTCGGACGCGGCCACCGGGCCGGTGTGGTCCAGCAGCTGGCCCAGTTCTTCCACCGCGTTGCAGACGTCGGCGCGCAGCATGTTTTCGCCGAAGAACTGGTGGAACATCTGGCCGATCGGCGACTTCAGGAACGCCACGCCGCCGGAGTGGCCAGGGCAGTGCCAGGAATAGGAGCCGTCGTTCGCATAGTGCACCAGGGCGCGGAAGAACGGCGGCGCCAGGCTGTCCAGATAGGACTTGGCTTCGCGGATGATGTGGCGCGCCACGAATTCCGGCGTGTCCTCGAACATGTGGATGAAGCCGTGCAGCTCGCGCAGGATATCGTTGGGGATATGGCGCGAGGTGCGGGTTTCGCCGTACAGGTAAATCGGGATATCGGCGTTCTTGTAGCGGATTTCTTCGATAAAGGTGCGCAGGGAGGCCAGCGCGAAGTCGGTCTCCTCCGGCGAGCCGCCGCCGAATTCTTCGTCGTCGATCGACAGGACGAAGGCGGAGGCGCGCGACTGCTGCTGGGCGAACTGGGACAGGTCGCCGTAGCTGGTCACACCAAGGACCTCCATGCCTTCCTTTTCCATCGCCGCTGCGAGGGCGCGAATGCCCAGGCCGGAGGTGTTCTCGGAACGGAAATCCTCGTCAATGATGACGATGGGGAAGCGGAATTTCATTGATGGTCTCCCGGCGCGACCAAGCGCCGCAAAAAAATAAGACCGGGAGTATCTCAGAAATTCCCGGTGCAAGGTAAATTATTTCGGGGATGGGCATCCAGCCCCGACTGCGCGCCTCAAATCATGGCGAACACGCCCAGGCCCAGGCCCACGGCGGCCACGCCATAGGTGGCCCACATCAGCCATTTACGGTTGGTCAACAGGGTGATCGCGGCCAGCGCGATGGCGATTTGTTCGGCGGTGGTGGCCAGCGCCCACTGGTGATGCTTGTGCATGGAATGGTCCGACTTATGGTCCCATTCGGTCGATTTGGCTTCCCACTCCTCGGCATCCTTCTTGATGGCGTCTTTTTCTTCCTTGTAGCGCAGCACTTCAGCCTTGTACTTTTCCACTTCCGCGTTCGGCAGCAGCATGGCCAGTTCGGCCAGGTTCTGTTTGGACGACTTGGCCTGGTAGTAGTTCCAGCGGTTCGATGCCTCGGTCTTGGCGATGGCGGCATTGTTCTTGAACAGGGCCGCGTCGTTCTGCGTGGCGCCGCCCTGGTAGCCGAAGATGGCGCCCACCGTGGCCAGGATGGCTGTCGTCACGGCGATATTGCCGGAGAATTTATCGTTGCTGTGTGCTGCGTGTTCCACGGCGTGATCGTGCGGGCCGTGGACGTGGAAACCGTGTCCGGACATTGTTTAGTTCCTGTGATAGCTGATAAAAGCGTAAGGCAGCCCTGCTGCCGAAATGTGTTCTTCACGCGCGACTTCCTGCCATTCGCCGGCCGCCAGCGCCGGGAAGAAGGCATCGCACTCGAAGCTGCGGCCGATGCGGGTGATTACAAGCTTGCCCACCAGCGGCATGGCTTGCTCGAAAATCTGGCCGCCACCGATGACGAAGGCTTGTCCGGCGCCTTCGACGAGATCGAGCGCCTGTTGCAGCGAAGCGGCCCGCTCCACGCCTTCATGCCGCCATTCGGCGTTGCGGCTGATGACGATATTGCGGCGGTTCGGCAATGGCCTGCCGATCGAATCGAAGGTCTTGCGGCCCATGATGATCGGGTGGCCGGAAGTCAGGCGCTTGAAATGCGCCAGATCCTCCGGCAAATGCCACGGCAGGGTGTTGTGGATGCCGATGCCATTGTTGGCATCCGTCGCGACGATGATGGTCAAATTTGTCATGGCCGACATTATATATCGGAGCACTTTTCAATCCGGTCATGTTGCGGAATTGTGGCAGCGCCAGTATTTTCTTCGTAGTTTGGGGGCTTGTGACGTTTGGAGAGTTTCTAAGCGGGGTCACTGTCGTATCTTGAATTCAGCGCGCCAGGAATTGCCACTCGGTAATTCCGTTTGTTGGTTTCATAACGATATTGAGGCAGGAGACCCCCTGATGAAACACCCCCTTAAGCATTCCTCCGGGCACGCCGTGCGCGCAGTGCTCGCCCTGGCGGACGGCACGCTGTTCGAAGGCATCTCCATCGGCGCCAGCGGCGCCACGGCTGGCGAAGTGGTATTCAATACCGCGATGAGCGGCTATCAGGAGATCCTCAGCGATCCAAGCTACAGCCGCCAGATTGTCACGCTGACCTATCCCCATATCGGCAATACCGGCGTCAATCGCGAAGACGCCGAAGCGTCGCGCATCCACGCCGCCGGCCTGGTGGTGAAAGACCTGCCGTTGCTGGCGTCGAGCTTCCGCAGCGAGCAAGACCTGTCGTCCTGGCTGGCGGAGCAGGGTGTGGTGGCCATTGCCGGCATCGATACCCGCAAGCTGACCCGCATCCTGCGTGAGAAAGGCGCCCAGTCCGGCGCCATCGTGAGCGGCGCCGCGGCGGACCAGGCGCTGCAGCTGGCGCGCGATTTTCCCGGCCTGGCCGGCATGGACCTGGCGCAAACGGTAAGCACCGCGGTCGCGTACGAGTGGAGCGAGACCGAATGGATGCTCGGCCACGGCCATGGCCGCCAGTTGCAGCCGCGCTGCCATGTGGTGGCGTATGACTTCGGGGTGAAAGCCAATATCCTGCGCATGCTGGCCCAGCGCGGCTGCCGCGTGACGGTGTTGCCGGCCAAGGCCGGCGCCGCGGCGGCCCTGGCGCTGCAGCCGGACGGCATCTTCCTCTCCAACGGGCCGGGCGATCCGCAGCCATGCAGTTACGCCATCGAAGCGGCGCGCGAACTGATCGAGCGCGGCATCCCGACCTTCGGCATCTGCCTGGGCCACCAGATCATGGCGCTCGCTTCCGGTGCGCGCACCGTGAAGATGAAGTTCGGCCACCACGGCGCCAACCACCCGGTGCAGGATCTTGAAACCGGCCGCGTGATGATAACCGCCCAGAACCACGGCTTTGCGGTGGATGCGGATTCGCTGCCACCCACTTGCGCCGTCACCCATATTTCGCTGTTCGACGGTTCGCTGCAAGGCTTCCGCCGCACCGATAAACCCGCCTTCTGTTTCCAGGGGCACCCCGAAGCGTCGCCCGGCCCGCACGACCTCGCGCCGCTGTTCGACCGCTTCGTTGGCATGATGGAAGAGGCCCGCCATGGCTAAACGCACCGACATCCAGCGCATCCTGATCATCGGCGCCGGCCCGATCGTGATCGGCCAGGCCTGCGAATTCGACTACTCCGGCGCCCAGGCCTGCAAAGCCTTGCGCGAGGAGGGCTACCAGGTCGTGCTGGTCAACAGCAACCCCGCCACCATCATGACCGACCCGGGCATGGCCGACGTGACGTATATCGAGCCGATCACCTGGGAAACCGTGGCCCGCATCATTGAGAAGGAAAGGCCGCAGGCGGTGTTGCCGACCATGGGCGGCCAGACCGCGCTCAATTGCGCGCTCGACCTGCACCGCCATGGCGTGCTGGAACGCTTCAATGTGGAGCTGATCGGCGCGACGCCGCAGGCCATCGACCGCGCCGAAGACCGGGCCAAGTTCAAGGCCGCCATGGAAGGCATCGGCCTTGAATCGGCGCGCTCCGGCGTTGCGCATACCATGGCCGAAGCCTGGCAGGCGCAGGAGCGGCTGGGCTTCCCGGTCATCATCCGTCCTTCGTTCACCATGGGCGGCAGCGGCGGCGGCATCGCCCGCAATGGCGATGAATTCACCGCCATCTGCCTGCGCGGCCTGGAACTGTCGCCGACCTCCGAATTGCTGATCGAGGAGTCGCTGATCG
This sequence comes from Pseudoduganella violaceinigra DSM 15887, assembly GCF_000425385.1. Taxonomy (GTDB): domain Bacteria; phylum Pseudomonadota; class Gammaproteobacteria; order Burkholderiales; family Burkholderiaceae_D; genus Rugamonas; species Rugamonas violaceinigra. The sequence goes on from NZ_AUDI01000019.1 coordinate 202,106, forward strand.
GCTGGAAGGAGTTCGAGATGGAGGTGGTGCGCGACCGCAAGGACAACTGCATCATCGTCTGTTCGATTGAAAACCTGGATCCGATGGGCGTGCACACAGGCGATTCGATCACCGTGGCCCCGGCCCAGACCCTGACCGACAAGGAATACCAGCTGATGCGCGACGCCTCGCTCGACGTGCTGCGCGAAATCGGCGTGGACACGGGCGGCTCGAATGTGCAGTTCGCGGTCAACCCGCAGGACGGCCGCATGATCGTGATCGAAATGAACCCGCGCGTATCGCGTTCCTCGGCCCTGGCGTCCAAGGCCACCGGCTTCCCGATCGCACGGGTCGCGGCCAAGCTGGCCGTGGGCTTCACCCTGGACGAGCTGCAGAACGAAATTACCGGCGGCGCCACGCCCGCCTCGTTCGAACCGGCCATCGACTACGTGGTCACCAAGATCCCGCGCTTCGCCTTCGAGAAATTCGCCGGTGCAAACGACCGCCTGACCACGCAGATGAAATCCGTGGGCGAGGTGATGGCCATGGGCCGCACCTTCCAGGAATCGTTCCAGAAGGCGCTGCGCGGGCTCGATATCGGGGTGGACGGCTTGCAGCGCATCGCCACCGGGCGCGACGTGATCGAACAGGAATTGCGCCTGCCCGGCCCGCAGCGCATCTGGTATGTGGGCGAGGCCTTTGCACAGGGCATGTCGCTGGTGGAAGTGAACCGCCTGTCGCACATCGACCCCTGGTTCCTGGCGCAGATCCAGGACCTGGTGGAAGTCGAGGAATGGGTCGCGTCGCAGCAGCTGGGCGGCTTCGACCGCCACGTGTTGCGGCGCCTGAAGCAGCAAGGTTTCAGCGACCGCCGGCTGGCGGCCCTGCTGGGCGTGACGGAAGGCGCGGTGCGCGCCCAGCGCCACGCCCAGGGCATCCGCCCGGTCTATAAGCGCGTCGACACCTGCGCCGGCGAGTTCGCCACGCGCACGGCCTATATGTACTCGACCTACGACGAGGAATGCGAAGCCCAGCCGAGCGCCGCGCGCAAGATCATGGTACTGGGCGGCGGCCCGAACCGGATCGGGCAGGGCATCGAATTTGACTACTGCTGCGTGCATGCCGCGCTGGCCATGCGCGAGGACGGCTACGAAACCATCATGGTCAACTGCAATCCGGAGACGGTGTCGACCGACTATGACACCTCGGACCGCCTGTATTTCGAGTCCCTGACGCTGGAAGATGTGCTGGAAATCGTCGCTCTCGAGAAGCCGGAAGGGGTGATCGTGCAATATGGCGGGCAGACGCCGCTCAAGCTGGCGCTTGAGCTGGAAGCGAACGGTGTGCCCATCATCGGCACGTCGCCCGACATGATCGATGCCGCCGAGGACCGCGAACGCTTCCAGAAACTGCTGTTCGAACTGGATCTGCGCCAGCCGGCCAACCGCACCGCGCGCAACGAGCAGCAGGCCGTGGCGATGGCCGAGGAAATCGGCTACCCGCTGGTGGTGCGCCCTTCGTACGTGCTGGGCGGACGCGCCATGGAGATCGTGCACGAGCGCGCCGACCTGGAACGCTATATGCGCGAGGCGGTCAAGGTTTCCCATGATTCGCCGGTGCTGCTGGACCGCTTCCTGAACGACGCCATCGAGGTGGACGTCGACTGCGTCAGCGACGGCAGCGAAGTCGTGATCGGCGGCGTCATGGAGCACGTTGAGCAAGCCGGCATCCATTCCGGCGACTCGGCCTGCAGTCTGCCCCCTTACTCGCTGGCGGACGGCACCGTCGAGGAGATCAAACGCCAGACCGAACGCCTGGCGCGCGGCCTCAATGTGGTGGGCCTGATGAATGTGCAGTTCGCGGTGCAGCGGCACAAGGCCGACGGCCGCATGCAGGACCGTGTATTCGTGCTGGAGGTGAATCCGCGCGCCTCGCGCACCGTTCCCTTCGTGTCGAAAGCGACCGGCGTCCAATTGGCCAAGGTGGCCGCGCGCTGCATGGCTGGCCGGTCGCTGGTGGAGCAGGGCGTCACGGCCGAAGTCATTCCGCCTTATTACAGCGTCAAGGAGGCGGTCCTGCCGTTTGGTAAATTCCCCGGCGTGGATCCCATCCTCGGGCCGGAAATGAAGTCTACCGGCGAAGTGATGGGGACCGGCGCAACCTTCGGCGAAGCCTTCCTCAAGGCCGAACTGGGCGCCGGCGTGCGCATTCCGGCGCAAGGCCATGTGTATATGCGGGTGCGCAAGGCCGACCAGGCGCGCGCCGTGGCGCTGGCCCGGGAGCTGGCCGATGCCGGCTACTCGCTGTGCGCCAGCGAAATCACCGCGGCCGTGCTGGAAGCGGGCGAGGTGCCGGTCAATACCATCGAAGACGAGACCCTGCTTGGCCTGTTGGCCCTGCGCGAGATTGCCATGGCCGTGGTCACTGTGGACGAGAAGCGTACCGCGGTCGCCGCCACGCGCGGGCTGCGCGTCGCGGCGCTCGCTTCCGGCACGCTGCTGTTTACCACCATCGCCGCAGCCGAAGCGGCGGCCGAAGCCGTCAAGCATGCCGGCGGCACGGCGGTGCGCTCGCTGCAGGAATTGCACGCCTTGCTGGACCACGAGCGGCGCCAGGTGCCGCCGGCCGCGCCGCGCCCGGTGCCCGGCGCCGCGGACCTGGCGGCCGCCGCATGGCAGATGCCGGAGCGCCGCACCGCATCGCGCCAGCGCAGTGTCGGCGGCGCGCCGCTCAAGCTCTTCATTCGCCAGCCTTTCACCGAATCGGACGAGCGCGAGCAGCGCATGATCGGCGAGATCATGGAAATGATCGACAGCGCCAACGGCTTGCCGCACGCCTTCGACTACCTGACAGGCTTGCAGGCCGAGAGCGCGGACACCTTCCGCGCCTCGTTCGAGCGCAGCCAGGGCCTGCCATTCACGCCGCAGAATTTCCGCCGCCACCGGCTTGCATTGCTGGAGCAGGCGGACGCAATGATCAACATTCGTGTTGGAATGAGTGAGAGCAGTGCATTCGAGTTGAGCTATCACATATTCAAGGGGCGCAGAACACCTATCCTGTTCCTGGTGTGGAAAGGGGCGCCAATCAAGACCACGCTGCTGCGCGAACTCGACGACCTGGTGGATATCACCTATATCGAGTTCGACGACGTATCGGAGTTGCGGGGCCGGTTGCATCAGTTCTTCAAATGTCTGGTAAAGGAGTAAGCGATGTTCAATAATTTCAAGATCAAAACCCTGCTGGTTGGCGTGCTGGGTTTGCTCATTGGCCTGCTGGCGATCATCGGCGGCCTCGGCATCCTGAGCGCGCAGCGCTCGGTCGGACTGGTGAAGGACGTTACCGTCGTCAACCAGAAGAACATTGCGGAACGCAGTGCGATCCGCCTGGACATGGAAACGGGCCGCAGCCAGATTCTGCAGGCCTTGCAGCATAACCCGGACCTGGGCTGGAGCAAGCTGCACGACCACCCGCTGACCAACCACTTCAACATCGTGGATGACGTGACGGATCGCGTGAGCAAGCGCTGGGAGGTCTACCTGGCCAGCATCAAGCTGCCGGAAGAGCGCAAGCTGGCCGAAGACTGGTACGCCAAGAGCGATGGGCTGGGCATCGAGCATATCCGCGCCGCCGCCGTGGCCGTCCGGGAAAACCGCTGGGACGATGCGGAAACGGTGCTGATCAAGAAGGTCAACCCGTCCTACCGCATCGGCGACGCCGCCCTGAAGACGCTGACCGAATACAGCGACAAGCGCATCGGGGAAGACGATGCCGCCGTGGCGTCGAGCCTGAGCCGCAACAGCACCACCGTCACCCTGGTCCTGGCCGGCGGCCTGGCCTTGAGCGTCTTTGCGGGTCTGGTGCTGATGAAGGCGATCTCCGAACCGCTGGCCGAGGCCATGGCCGTGGCCCACCGGGTCGCCGACGGCGACCTGAAAGGCAAGTCCACCGTGCATCCGAAGAACGAATTCGGCGAGCTGCTGGACGCCCTCGACAAGATGCGCGACAACCTGGCCGCCATCGTGGCCGAGGTGCGCAGCGGCAGCGACACCATTTCCAGCGCCTCGGGTCAGATCGCGGCGGGCAATATGGACTTGTCCGACCGCACTGGGGAACAGGCTGCCTCGCTGGAGGAAACCGCTTCGTCAATGGAGGAGCTGACCAGCACCGTGCGCCAGAACGCCGATAATGCGCGCCAGGCCAACCAGTTGGCCGTGTCGGCATCGGCGGTGGCGTCCAAGGGCGGTGAAGTGGTCGAGCAGGTGGTCGAAACCATGGGCTCGATTAATGAATCTTCGAACAAGATTGTTGACATCATCGCAGTCATCGACGGCATCGCCTTCCAGACCAATATCCTGGCCCTGAATGCGGCGGTGGAGGCGGCGCGGGCCGGCGAGCAGGGCCGCGGCTTCGCCGTGGTGGCCACCGAAGTACGCAACCTGGCGCAGCGCTCGGCCGCCGCCGCCAAGGAAATCAAGCAATTGATCGACGACTCGGTCGGCAAGGTGGAAAGCGGCGCCAAGCTGGTGAACCAGGCCGGCAGCACGATGAAGGAAATCGTCAACAGCATCCAGCGCGTGACCGATATCATGGGCGAAATCACTGTCGCCACCCAGGAACAGACCGCCGGATTGGAACAAATTCACCAAGCCATCACGGAGATGGATACAATTACGCAACAGAACGTGGCATTGGTCGAAGAAGCCGCTTCGGCTTCCGGTGCGCTGCAGCAGCAGGCCAGCAGTTTGTCGCGCGTGGTCAGCGTGTTCCAGGTGGATGTACAGCACCGCGAACATCCGGCCGCGGTGCAGGCGCGCGCGGTCATCCAGGCGGTGCGCGCCAAGCCGGCCGCGCCGGCCAAGGCCCAGGCCAGGCCGGCCCTGCGTGATGCCCGGCCGGCCGCCGCGCGCAAGGTCGCCAATAGCCAGGTGGGAGATTGGGAAGAGTTTTGAATGAGGATAACGATTGGATCACGAAGAGTTTGAGCACTTAGTCCGACGGTTGGAGAATGACTCCTATGCCAACCCGGAGGCTTTCCGCCGCAAAGTGCTGGCAATCAGCCTGGCGGCCTATGTCGCGCTGTTTGGCGCATTGGCCGGGCTGGTTGCCTTGTTCGTCACGCTTATGCAATGGGCAGTGGAATCGCAGCGCGTTTTCACGACCATCAAGGTCGGCCTGTTTGGCCTGTTCCTGCTGCCGCTGATCTTTGTCGTCCTGCGGTTCATGTTCATGCGCCTGGACCGGCCGAGCGGCCGCGAACTGGAGCGCGACGAAGCGCCCAAGCTGTTCGATATCGTCGACAAGCTGCACAGCAAGCTGCAAGGTCCGGAGATCCACCATGTGCTGGTGACGGACGACTATAACGCCGCTATTTGCCAGCACGCGCGCTACGGCATCTTCGGCGGCTACCGCAATTACCTGATCGTCGGCCTGCCGTTCCTGCTTGGCACGACGCCGAAGGAAATGCTGTCCGTGCTGGCGCACGAATATGGGCACCTGTGCGGGGACCACAGCAAAGGCGCCGCCTGGGTCTACCGCCAGCGCCGCCTGCTGGTCGGCTTTTACGAGCATTTCCGTGACGGCGCCGAGGATAATGTGGTCAGCGCGGCGATGGCGGGCATGCTGAAGCGCTTCTTCCCTTATTACAGCGCCTATACCTTCGTGCTGGCGCGCCAGTTCGAGTACGAGGCCGACCAGATCGCCAGCGAAATGGCCGGCCATACCGCGACCGGGCAGGGCCTGGTGCGCAGTCACCTGCTGGGCGACTGGGTCGGCCGGACCTTCTGGCCGCGAATGTACGAGAACGCCGACCGGGCGGAACGTCCGCCCTTCATGCCCTACGCTTCGATGCGCATGGCATTCAAGGCCAATTACGATGAATGGGCCAACCAGAAGGCGATGGACGCCGCCTGGGCCGAGAGTTCGGATGTGGACGATACCCATCCCTGCCTGCGCGAGCGCCTGGATGCGATCGGGGCGCCGCCCGGCTTGCCGCCGCCGGTCGAGACGCCGGCGGCCGACGTCATGCTGGCAGCGGGCGTGGGCAAGAAGCTGGAATCGGAACTGGACAAGCAGTGGTGGGATGCCAATGGCCGCAGCTGGCGCGAGCGTTATCGCCATGTGACGCTGTCCCAGTCGCGCATTCGCGAACTGGATGCGCAGCCGCTGCCGCAGTTGTCGGTGCAGCACCTGCAGGAACTGGCTTCGCTCAAGCTGGAGTTTGAGAATGCCGCTGCCGCCAAACCGGCGCTGCAGGAGCAGTTGAAACGGTCCGGCGGGCCGTTCCCGAAAGCCTCGCTGATGTACGGCCAGGTGCTGCTGGCGGAAGGCGACCGCAAGGGCGTCGATTTCCTGCGCGACGCCGCGCTGAACGACCCAAGACTGCTGAATGAAGCCGCGGAGCGCGGCTATCACTACCTGCTGTCGAAAGAGGGGGAAGACTCCGCCAACCTGTGGTGGAGCAGTGTCGTCCCCGAGGAAATGCCGGCTTAAACGGCCATGGGCGCCGTCAGCGGCGCATGGTGCTGGTAGCCTTCCAGCGTGAAATCGGAAGGCTCGATCTTCTCCAGCCATTCCGGTTCGTAGTGGCCGGTTTCGGCGAACGATGGCACGCGGCTGTTGATGTGCAGCCGCGGCAGCGGCAGCGGTTCGCGCTTCAGCTGCTCCTGCACCATCTCCATATGATTTTCGTAAATGTGGGCGTCGCCGATGAAGTAGCTGAACCAGCGCGCCTTGTAGCCCGTCAGGCGTGCCACCAGGTGCAGCAGGGCGGCGCCTTCGGCGATATTGAACGGGGTGCCGAGGCCGATATCGTTGCTGCGCACGTACAGGCACAGCGAGATCTCGCGCGTCGAGGCGTTCGGGATGAACTGGTACAGCAGATGGCAGGCCGGCAGTGCCACCTGGTCCAGTACGGCGGGATTCCAGCCGTGGAACAGGATGCGGCGGCTGGCGGGATTGTTGACGATGGTGTCGAGGCACTCGCGCAGCTGGTCGATGGCCTTGTACATCAGTACTTTCTGCACGCCGTCTTCCTGCAGCGGCGCCACCTGGCGGAAGCCGTTGCGTTCCGCATCGGCGATCTGCGCCGTCGCTGCCGCGTCCAGCACCTTATAGCCCGGCCATTCGCGCCATTGCACGCCATACACGGGGCCCAGGTCGTCGGTGCCGGTGCGGTGCGGGTTGGCCAGCCATTGCTGGTTTTCGTTGGCGTTCTGGTCCCAGACCTTGCAGCCCAGGGCGCGGAAATCGGCGGCGCTACGGGATGCGCGCAGGAAGGCGCACAGTTCACCGACCACGGATTTGAAGGCCAGCTTCTTGGTCGTCACTGCCGGGAAGCCGTCGTTCATATCGAAGCGCATCATGGCGCCAGGCACGCTCAGGGTGCGGATGCCGGTACGGTTGTCCTGCCAGCTGCCCTGTTCCAGCACGGTGCTGATTAATTCCTTGTACTGCTTCATGCATTTCTCCGTTTATCGTTTGTTGCCACGGCCGCCGGTCTTGGCCGCCGCGCGGCCGGCGGCGCGGGCGGTCGACTTGGCGCCGCGCGTCGCAGTCACCATCACCTTGCCGCCAGCGGCGCCGTCGCGGCCGCGCTGGCCGCCGGTCCCCGCGCCGGGACTGCCGGAGCGCGCGCCGTAGATCGGGCCGCGCGGGCGCTGTTTTTCCTTGGGCGGCAGATCTTCCTTCAGGCCGCCAAAGCCGCCGGCAGGGCGCGGCGTATCATCCTGCTTTGGCGCCGGCTTGGCTGGCTTGGCCGGCTTGGCTGTGTTCACCGGTTTGGCGGCGCTGCGGGCCGGCTTTGTGGTGCCGCGCACTGCCTGTGCCACCGCAGTGCCCGTGGACGGGACCCGGTGATCGGCTTCAAAGCCCGCTTCCTCTGCGCGCGGCAGCACCGCGCCGGTCAGTTTTTCGACGGCGCGCAGCAGTTCCACCTCATCGGCGCACACCAGCGAGATCGCCTGGCCCGTGGCACCGGCGCGGCCGGTGCGGCCGATGCGGTGCACATAGTCTTCCGCCACGGTCGGCAGGTCGAAATTGACCACCAGCGGCAGGGCTTCGATATCCAGGCCGCGGGCGGCGACATCGGTCGCCACCAGCACCTGTACAGCGTTGGCCTTGAAGCGCTTTAGTGCCTTGATGCGGGCCAGCTGCGGTTTGTCGCCGTGGATCGAATCGGCCGCGATGCCTTCGCCCTGCAGCAGCCCGACCAGTTGCTCGACACCCTTGCGCGTCTTGACGAAGACCAGGACCTGGCCCCAGCCTTGCTTGCGCAGCAGGTGCAGGAACAAGTCCGGCTTATGGCGCTTATCGGTCGTGAAGACCATCTGCCGCACGGTGTGGGCGGCGGTGTTGGGCGCGCTGGCCTGGACCGAGAGCGGTTCGCGCAGCAGCTGTTTTGCCATGGCGCGGATGGTGTCCGGCATGGTCGCCGAAAAGAGCAGCGTCTGCCGCACGGCGGGTAGGGCGGCGAACAGCAGGTCGAGGTCGTCCGCAAAGCCCAGGTCCAGCATGCGGTCCGCTTCATCCAGCACCAGGGCCTGCAGCTGGGTGAATTCCAGCGCTCCCTTGCGATGCAGGTCGAGCAGGCGGCCAGGCGTGGCAACCAGCACGTCCACGCCCTTGCGCAGCTTGGCCAGCTGCGGCTCCATCGGCACACCGCCGTAGGCTACGGCGGAGCGTAGCGGCAGGTTGAAACCATAGGTGTGGAAGCTCTGGTACACCTGGTCGGCCAGTTCGCGTGTCGGTACCAGCACCAGGCAGCGTATATGGTTCGGCGCGGCCTGGCCGCCTTCCATCGCCAGCCGCTGCAGCAGCGGCAAGGCGAAGGCGGCGGTCTTGCCGGTGCCCGTTTGTGCCGCGGCCAGCAGGTCGCGGCCCGCCAGGATGGCCGGGATGGCTTGTTTTTGTACAGGGGTCGGCGTCTTGTAGCCGATGGATTCGAGTGTGCGAAGGAGCCCGTCGATCAGGTCCAGCGAGGCGAAACTCATAGTGCGTCGCTCCAAAGAGTCAGGGCTTGGCGGACTTGTTCGTCCGCCAGTGAAAGTAAATGATCGCCAACATACCATTCGGTATAGCTGGCGCCGGGCAGTTGGGCATGCGCCACCCGGTTCAGCAGCCATACGCCATGCCGCGCGGCCACCTCATTGCGGATCCGCAGCAGGCGGTCGCGGTCGACCGGTACGTGGATATGCAGCATATTGGCATGCGGCTGCGCAGGGTTGGCGCGCAGGCGCGGGAAGTCGCGCAAGGTCTGGTACAGCCATTGCGTACGGCGGAAATACTCCGGCATGGCCGCCAGCCGCGCATCGAACTGCATCGCGGCGGCCACAATATACGGGGTGCGGTGAATGACATTGCCACCCTGGCGGCGGAACCATTCCTGGGCGCGGGCGACAAACGCGGCGCTGCCCAGCAGCATGGCGCCGCCCAGGCCGCCGATGCCCTTGTACAGGGAAACATACACGCTGTCGAAGCCTGCGGCGACGTCGGCCGGGGGGCGGCCATACGCCGCGGCAGCTTCCCACAGGCGTGCGCCGTCCATATGCAAATGGATGCCCTGCTGGCGGCAATGGGCCTTGATCGCTTCCAGGTCGTCCCAGCGCGGCGACTGCCCGCCCAGCTCGCGGGCCGGCAGTTCCAGCGACACCGCCGCCAGCCGGTCCGGCACGGCCTGCAGGTCTTCCAGCGTAAAGGGCCGGTGCGGATCGCCCACCTGCAAGGACTGGAAATGCTCCAGCAACTGGTGGTTGCTGCGTTCGTGCTTGAAGATATGGGCGGTCGGGTGCAGCGCCACCAGGCGGCTGCCGCGCTCCATGCAGGCCAGGCGCAGCGCCGTGACCTGGGTCATGGTGCCGGTAATGCAGAAGGCGGCAGCCTCGAAGCCCAGCAGGCCGGCAAGCTTGCGCTCAAACGATTGGATCAGCTCACCCTCGCCATACACGTCATGCGCGACGCCATTGGCCTGGCACCAGGTCGACATGGCGGCAAAGGATTCCGCCGGCGTGGGCTGGCGATGGCCCGGCAGGACGGTATGGCAGCTCTGGCGCAGTTCGGCGTCGGTCACAATCGCCTCACTGGGTCACATGCACATGGTGGAACTGCAGCGCCGCCAGGTTGGCGTAGATGCCGCCCAGGGCCACCAGGGACTGGTGGGTGCCGGTTTCCACAACCTTGCCGTCTTCCATGACGATGATGCGGTCGGCGCGCTGCACCGTGGCCAGGCGGTGGGCGATGATGATGGTGGTGCGGCCCACCATGGCCGCCTCCAGCGCACCCTGCACCAGGCGTTCGGATTCGGCGTCCAGCGCGCTGGTCGCCTCGTCGAGCAGCAGCAGCGGCGGGTTTTTCAGCAGTGCGCGGGCGATGGCGATGCGCTGCCGCTGGCCGCCGGACAGGCGCACCCCGCGTTCGCCGAGGAAGGACTTGTAGCCGTTCGGCAGGCGCTCGATGAATTCATGGGCCGCGGCCAGGCGCGCGGCCTGGATCACTTCCAGGTCGGTGGCGTCGGCGCGGCCGTAGCGGATGTTTTCCATTGCATCGGCCGAGAAGATGACCGTATCCTGCGGCACGATGCCGATGGCGCCGCGCAGCGTGTGCAGGTCGAGCAGGCGGATATCGCTGCCGTCCAGGCGGATCGCGCCCGATTGCGGGTCGTAGAAGCGCAGCAGCATCTGGAACAGGGTGGTCTTGCCGGCGCCGGAAGGGCCCACGACCGCGATGGTTTCGCCTGGTTTGATTTCCAGCGTCACATGGTCCAGTGCCAGTGTGTCGGGACGGGACGGGTAGCTGAAGTTCACGTCGACCAGGCTCAATGCGGCGCCGTTGGCGGCGCGCGGCGGCAGGGCCTGCGGTTTGGCGGGGTTCTGGATGTCCGAGCGCACCGCCAGCAGTTCCAGCAGGCGCTCTGTGGCGCCGGCCGCACGCTGGGCTTCGCCCATCACTTCGGACAGGGCGCCGATGGCGCCTGCGACAATGGAGGCGTACAGGATGAACTGGCCCAGGTCGCCGCCTGTCATCGAGCCTTCCAGCACGGCGTGGGCGCCCAGCCACAGTACAAAAACGATGGTGCCGAACACCAGCACGATGGCCAGCATGGTCAGGAAGGCGCGCGCCTGGATCCGGCGCATGGCGGTGCTGAAAGCGCCTTCGACGGAGCCGCCGAAGCGCGCAGCTTCCAGGTTTTCATGGGTGAACGCCTGCACCGTGGGCATGGCATTCAGGATCTCGCCGGCCATGGCGGAGGCATCGGCCACGCGGTCCTGGGAATCGCGCGAGAGCTTGCGCACGCGGCGGCCGAACATCACGATCGGCAGCACGGTCAGCACCAGCAGGCCGATGATGATGGAGGACAGTTTCGGGCTGGTCACAAACAGCATCACCAGGCCGCCCAGGAACAGCAGCACGTTGCGCAGCGCCATCGAGATGCTGGTGCCAACCACGCTCTGGATCAAGGTGGTATCGGTGGTCAGGCGCGACAGCACTTCGCCGGTTTTGGTGGTTTCAAAGAATTCCGGGCTTTGCTGCACCACATGCGAATACACGGCATTGCGGATGTCCGCCGTCACGCGCTCGCCGAGCCAGGACACGCTGTAAAAGCGCGCCGCCGTGGCCAGCGCCAGGATGGTGGCTACTGCGAACAGTGCCAGGAACACCTGGTTCACATGCGCCGCGCTGCGCACGCCGGCATTGGCGCCGAAGCCCAGGTCGATCATCTGCTTGAAGGCGTACGGGATGGCCAGGGTGGCGCCGGCGGCGACCAGCAGGGCGATGCCGGCGACGAGGAAACGCTTGCGGTAAGGCTTGAGGAAGGGCAGCAATCCTGTGAAGGCGGCCAGGCTGCCTTTCTCGAGTTCCCGGACTGCGGGTTGACCATTGTCGGTGGTGCTCATTGCGTATTCTACGTTCTTGTTCAAAGTTTCATCGGACGGACATAGCCCGTCAACTCCAGATAGCCGCGTCCCGCCGGCTTGCCTTCCCGCTCGACCGTCACCGCGCCTTCCCAATACGCGCCGCCGGTGGAACGGCGCGAATCCATCTCCTGGTCCCGCTGCAAGGGACTAAGCAGCCAGCGTTCGGAACCGGTGGCGATCTGGATGGCGACGGGATACTCGGCGTGGGTGCGCGGCGAACGCCAGCGCACCTGCGGGGTAAAACTGACCTGGTCCTGCGAATAGTGCGTGATCTTACCGGATGCATCGCGCCATGTCGCGTGGGCCCATAGTTTACCACCTTGCAGGTCTCTTATCTGGAACGCCATGAGGGCGCCGCCGTCGGCGAGGTTGATGCCGGTCCAGTCCCAGCCCGCGGCGCCCGGGTCGAGCACCTGGCTGGACCACTCGTGATCGAGCCAGGTCACGCCCTGCACGGCCTGCGGCGCGGCGCCGCGGCGGGCCACCGTGCCGCTGGTGCGCAGCTGGGGCTTGCTATAGTAATAACTCGCCTGGCTGGGTTGGGGACCTTTGCGCGAATATCCGGCCTCGCCTTGCAGCAGGACCGGCTGGGTAGGCTGCAGCCGCAGCGCAAAGGTGAATTCCGCGGCATCGATGTCCAGTTGATAAGCGCCGTCCGCGCTGCGCCGCATGCTCCAGCTGTCCAGGCGCAGGTCGGTGTCTTCAGTCGACGCGCCGGCCAGCCCAAACCCCGCGCGGACCGTGCGCTGGTCGTGCAGCAGCTTGCCTTCGGCCGGATCGGACAGCGCGACGTGGGCGACGATGATGTCTTTCGGCGAGAATTTGCTGGGATTGTCGCGGCCATGGCCGGTGCTGCTGCGGAAAAAGGTGACCTGGTAGCCGAGCTGGCGGCCGTCCGGCGTGGACAGCCAGCCGGTGGCATACCACCATTCCGTCTTGAAGCCGGGGTGGGCGCCGAAGTCGCGCGGGAACTGCAGTTGCACGCCGGGCTTGACGGGCGTGAATTCGGCCGCGCGCAAGGGTAGGGCCAGTGCCAGCAGCAGGTACAGCAGGGCGCGCATCACCAGTCCTCCCTGACAGCGCGGATCGGCCCCGCCGAGAGGGCCCTGCGGCCCGACGCCAGTGCCGTGGCGGCGGCGGAAAGCAGCAATGCTGCGGTGACGATGGCGAGCAGGCGCCACGGATAGTGCATTTGCATGGTCCAATGGAAGGATTGCGGGTTGATGACATGGACCAGCACCAGGCTGATGGCCCAGCCCAGGGCAAAGCCGGCCAGGATGCCCAGCAGCGTCAGGGCCGCGCCTTCCAGCGCGAGGATGCCGAGGACCTGGCCGCGGGTCACGCCGACGTGGCGCAGCATGCCGAATTCGCGGCTGCGCGCCAGGGTTTGCGCCGAAAAGGTGGCGGCCACGCCGAACAGGCCGATGACGATGGCGATGCCCTCCAGCAGGTAAGTCACGGCGAAGCTGCGGTCGAATATCTTCAGTGTCAGGTTGCGGATTTCGGACGGGACGCTGATCTCGAGCAGGGCGCCGAAGGGGAGTTGGCGTATGCCTTCCTGGACCTGGGCGGCGGTAGCGTCCTTGGCAAGCCAGATCGCCGCGTCGCCGGCTTCGCGGTCGCCCGTCATGGCCATATAGTCCGCGCGGCGGACGATCACGGCGCCGCCCGCGCGGGCGTAGTCGCGCCATACTCCGGCCACCCGGAACGCGCGTAGCTCGCCTTGCAGCGGCAGCCGCAGCGTGCTGCCCAATCCGGCACCGTATAAATCCACCATGGCTTCCGATACCCAGGCCGGCGGCAGGCCGGATGCCGCGCCGTGTTCCGCGCCGGCGGGCAACTGCTCGCCCACCAGGACCATGGCCCGCCCGGGATCGGCAGGGTCGACGTCGCGGGCGAGCACCTGGACGTTTGGGCGGCCCGCAGCGAGCGACACCGAGCGCACGCGCAGGAATTCGATGCGCGCGACGCCCGATACCTTGCCCAGCGCGTCCTGCTCGGCCGGGCCGAGGCCCCCGGTGGCGCCGGACGAAGCGCTGCGCGCATAGACGTCGGCGGGCAGGATACTCAACACCCACTGATCGACCGATGTGCGGAAGCTCGCCACCATGATCGCCATGGCGACCATCAGGCTGAAACTTGCCAGCACGCCGCCCAGCGCGATCCCGGCCTGGCCGGATGCATTGGCCAGGCGCGCCAGTGCCAGGGCAGGAACGGCGGGCCGCGTCGCACCGTCCGGTGTCGCTCGGCGCGCCAGGGCGCGGAATGCCATGCCGGAGAGCCGTGGCATGAGCGCAATGGCACCCACCAGGAGCAGGGCAATCGACAGGTAGCCGAACAGCGGCAGTTCGAACGCCGGCGGCGCGAATGCCATGGCGCCGGCTGCCGCGAGGCAGACCAGGCCGGGCCAGGCGCGCGCCAGGCGGCGCAGCGCCACTTCGTCGCTGCCGGCTTTGAGCGCGACAGCGGGCCGCGCCCGGGCGGCGTCCAGGGCCGGGGCGAGCCCGCCCAGCAGTGCCACAGCCAGGCCGAGGACGAAGTAGGCCAGCGCCGCGCCTGGCGCCCATTGCACGCTGGGCTGGACACCGGCGAAATAGCCCGCGCCCAGGTCGCCGCCGAACAGGCGCAGGACGGCCGCTGCCAGCAGGTAGCCGCCGGCCACGCCCAGTGCCGACCCGGCGCAGCCTAACAGGCCGCCTTCCAGCAGTACCTGGCTGACCAGCTGGCGGCGCTCGAGCCCCAGTACGCGCAGCAAGGCGAATTCGCTGCGGCGGCGCAGGACGGACAGGGCTTGCGAGGAAAACACCAGGAAGGCGCCCGTAAACAGCGCCACCAGCGCCAGGACGCTCAGGTTGACGCGGTAGGCGCGGCTAAGGTTGGCGTTGCGGCTTTCCTGCTCCTCATCGTTCGGCTGGCCGACGCGGAAGCGGCCGGGGTACTCGCGTTCCAGCCTGGCTGCCAGCGCGCGTGCGAAGCCGTTGCGATCAACGCCGTCGCGCAGCTTCAGGTCAAGCCGCGACAGCTGGCCAAGCCGCTTGAATTGCCACTGTGCGGCTCCGATATCCATAACGGCGAAACGCTGGCCGACCCGCGCCCGCTGCAGCGAACCCGCGACCCGCAGCACCGCCACCTGGGCGCCGGACTGCAGGCGCAGCTCGCCGCCCGGCCTGGCCTGCAGCCAAGCCAAGGCGGCCGGCGAGAGGAAAATCGCGTCGTCCGCCACCGTGTCGTAGGGATGATCCTCGTCCGGTGCGCCGACCAGGTCGGGCGAGATGAAGCCGGCCCGGAACACATCCAGTCCGATAATTTTCAGTGCCTGGTGCGCTCCCGGCAGCGAGGCGTCGAGCTCGAGCACCGGCGAAGCGATCGCCACCTCGGGCAGGCGTGCCAGCACGGGGTAAATGGATTCGTCGAAGGTGGCTTCGGTGCCGCCGACCTGGATGTCGGCCTGGCCGGAAAGGCTGTGTATCGCGCCGGCGAACTCGTTCAGGGCGGCGGCGTTGACAAGGTGGATGGCGAAACCGAGCGCCACGCCGATGGCGATGGCCGCGATGGCGGTCAGCGCGCGCACCGGGTGCGCCCGCCATTCGCCGCCCGCCAGCCAGCGGGTCAGCCGCCGCATTCCATCTGGGCCATGTCCGCGGCGCGCTTCGCCTTCTGCTTTGCGCGCTCAGAGTTCTGCAGCGTGGCGCCGCGCGCGTCTTCCTCGGCCCATTTCTGCTGCATCTGGAGTTTCTTGCATTTCTTGTTATGGTTGGCGACGGCTCGGGCTCCGGCCAGTTCTTCGCGCTCTTCGCGGGCTTCGCGTTTGCGGCGCTCGGTGGCCATTTTGTTCGCCTCGCGTTCCTTGCGCTTGAGCTCCGCTGCCGCCGACGGATCGGCTTTGGGCGGGGCGGGCACGTCGATCATGCTGGCTACACCCTTTTCGCAAGGCTGTTGCGAATAGCTTAATTTTCCATCGACGCTGCATTTGTACAGTGCTTGCGCTCCTGCGGGGAGCGAAACAGCCAATAGCAGCACACACAGGAGTTTCATAAGATTTTCCCCGGATTCATCAGCCCCAAAGGATCCAATGCGTTCTTGATGGCCCGCATCAGGTTTAACTCCACCGGCGATTTATAGCGCGCCAGTTCGTCGCGTTTCAGCGCCCCGATGCCGTGTTCGGCCGAGATCGAGCCGCCAAACGCCGCCACAGCGTCGTGTACGACGCGGTTGACCGCGTCCTGGTTGCGCAGGAAATCTTCGTGCGCCACGCCAGAAGGGGGGGCCACATTGAAATGCAGGTTGCCGTCGCCGAGATGGCCGAAACACACCAGCCGGCAGCCGGGGAAGGCCGCTTGCAGCTGCGGTTCGGTGCTGGCGATGAAGGCCGCGATTGACGACACGGGCAGTGAGATATCGTGCTTGATGTTCTTGCCGTCGGCCGCCTGCGCCAGCGGGATATGCTCGCGCAAATCCCACAAACCGCGCGACTGCGCGACGGATCCGGCGACCACCGCATCCTGCGCCGCGCCTTCGCCGAGGGCCGCGCCGAGGGCGCGTTCGAGCAGGGCGGCCCCATGTTGTTCGGATTCGCTGCTGGACAGCTCCAACAAGGCATATTGTGCATGCCCGCCGGCCAGCGGCAGTGCCAGCGCGGGGAAGTGCCGGGCGACCAAGTCCAGGCAGTGGGACGACATCAGCTCGAACCCGGTCAGGCTGGCGCCGCAATGGTCCTGCATGATGGACAGCAGGCGCAAGGCGGCGGCCGGGGTCTCCATCGCGGCCAGCGCCGTGACCGATGCCTTCGGCTGCGGGTAGAGCTTGAGCACCGCCCCCGTAATGATGCCCAGCGTGCCCTCGGCGCCGATGAACAGGTCGCGCAGGTCGTAGCCGGTATTGTCCTTGCGCAGGCCGCGCAGGCCCGACCAGACGTCGCCCTGCGCAGTGACGACTTCCAGTCCAAGGCATAGTTCGCGCGCGTTGCCGTAACGAAGAACGCCGGTGCCGCCGGCATTGGTGGAGAGGTTGCCGCCGATAGTGCAACTGCCTTCGGCCGCGAGCGATAGGGGGAACAGGCAGCCTTGCGCCGCCGCCGCTTCCTGGGCGCGCTGCAGGATGACGCCCGCGTCCACGGTCATGGTGCGGTTGATCGCATCGACCTGCCGCACCTTCTGCAGGCGCGCCAGGGACAGCACCACGGCGCGGCCGCTGGCGTCGGGCACGCTGCCCAGCACCAGGCCCGTATTGCCGCCTTGGGGGACGATCGGGATGCGCGCCTCCACGCATAGCCGCACGGCGGCAGCGACCTGGCCGGTATCGGCTGGCCGCAGCACCGCCAGTGCGCGCCCGGTGAAACGTCCGCGCCAGTCGCGCAGGTAAGGGGCCATGCCCGCTTCATCCGAAATGACATGCGCCTCGCCGAGCAGGGCGCGGCAGGCGCCGAGGAAAGCGGAAGTATCCATTGTGTTATTCGGTTTTGCTGGTGTTGACCTTTTCCAGCAACTCCTTGGCCGCCTGTTTGGCGGCTTTCTTGTAGGGCTGAACGTAGAGGATGGCGCACAGGAAGTAGACCACCACGATGGCGACCTCGCCCCAGCCCAGCCACGGTGTCAGCTTATCGCCCCAGGCGCGCACCACGCCCTCGGTGAAGTAGAGCAGGATCATCATCGAGGTCCACTGCAGCGTGTAGATATCGCGCTTGATCACGCCCAGCAGGGGGAACAGCAGGGGCACCGCTTTCAGCACCAGCCACGATCCGCCCGGTTTATAGGGCGAGATCCACATTTCCCAGGCCACGCACCAGATAATGAGCAAGGCCAGGCTGCCGATCGCGCCCCAATGGAAAAGTTTATGCTTGGTGCTGTTCATTTGTTCTATCCCCGCAGCTTGACGGCCGCTTCAGCCAACCGGCGTCCCAGCGCGAGCGCCAGGCGTTTTTCATCTTCCGTGAACGGCTTCTTGCCGTCCAGTCCCGACCAGTGGGAGGCGCCGTACGGGGAGCCGCCGCTGGTCGTCGTCATCAATTCCGGATGGGTGTACGGCAAACCCATCACCATCATGCCGTGGTGCAGCAAGGGCACCATCATTGTCAGCAGCGTCGACTCCTGGCCGCCGTGCTGGCTGCCGGTGGCGGTGAAGACGCAGGCCGGCTTGCCGGACAGGGTGCCGGACAACCATTGCGCCGACGTCCCGTCCCAGAAATACTTCATGGCTGCGGCCATATTGCCGAAGCGGGTCGGGGAGCCCAGCGCCAGGCCGTCGCATTCCTCCAGGTCCTGCAACTCGACATACGGTGCGCCGTCCAGCGGCACTTCCGGTTCGGTCGCCTCCGTCACGGTGGACACCGCCGGCACGGTGCGCAGGCGGGCGTCGCATCCCGGCACGGATTCGACGCCTTGGGCGATCAGTTCCGCCAGTTTGCGTACGGATCCATGCCTTGAATAATACAAAATTAGAATTGTGAGGTGAGTTTTGTTCATCATTGCTATTATATGGCCCTTTACTAAATAGCATTACCAAAACAGCTTTATCGATGGTCTTCAAGTCTCTCTATACGAATGTTGTTCGCACCTGCACCAAGGGCGTGGCCGAATTGCGCGCGCTGTCCTGGGGTGAGATGCACGACCTGCTCCAGTTCGGGCGCCGCCGCCTGCGCGAAGAAAGCCTGCCCCAGGTCGCGGGCGGCCTGACCTTCACCACCGTATTTGCCCTGGTTCCGGTATTGACGATCGCGCTGGCGATTTTCACCACGTTCCCGATGTTTAATACCTTCCGCACCGCGCTGGAAGCGTATTTCATCAAGAGCGTGATGCCGAAGGCGATTTCCAGCACGATCCTGAGTTACCTGACCACGTTCGCGGCCAAGGCGACCCGGCTGTCGGCGGTCGGCGCGGTGACCCTGGTCCTGACATCGGTCACCATGCTCAGCATGATTGAGCGCGCTTTCAACCGGATCTGGCGCGTCAAGGCCGAACGGCGCCTGGTCCGCCGCGTGCTGGTGTATTGGGCGCTGATCACGCTGGGGCCTTTGCTGGTCGGTGTTTCGCTGACGCTGTCGGCCCACCTGTTCGACGCCACCAGCGATATGGTGGGGGCGGTGACCGGGCCGATTTTCTATACGCTGCTGTCGGTCCTGCTGACGACCCTGACTTTTACCTTCCTCTATATCTCGGTGCCGAACCGGATGGTGGACTGGCGCGACGCGATCTGCGGCGGCGCCCTGGCGGCGGTGGCGTTCGAATTGGCGAAGCGCGGATTTGCGGTCTTTATCACCCAGGTACCAACGTATTCGAAGATTTATGGGGCACTGGCGGCGCTGCCGCTGTTCCTGCTGTGGATTTATGTCTCCTGGCTGATTACGCTGCTGGGCGCCTTGCTCACTGCCGCGCTGCCGGTGGTGAAATATGAGCGCTGGTGGCACGAAGCGGTGCCGGGCGGCGAGTTTGTCGACGCCATGGCTGTGCTGAAAGTACTGCATGAGGCGCGCGAACGGGGCGATAACGCCGCCGTCAGCTCGGCCGAAATGCGCGGCCGCACCCGCCTCGGCTTCGACGAAATGGATAAACTGCTGGAGAAAATGCTGGTGCCAGGCTGGGTGGCAAAGGTGAAAATCCCGCCGCCGTCGCGTGTGCAGTTCGGCAAACGGGTCAGTGAAGGCGCCGACAACTGGGTGCTGCTGGCCAATGTCCACAAAGTGACCCTGGCCGATGTCTACCGCCTGTTCGTGTTCGGCGGCATGCCGGTGAATGCCGGCGTGCTGGCCGATTCCGATGATGAATTCGACCGCCGCGCCAGCCTGGATGCCGCCATCCTGGCGCGCGAGGTGGAAACCGCGGTCGAAGCGGGGTTGGGCACGAGCCTGGCCGATCACTTCTCCGCAGCCTGAACCTCAGCGCAGGAAGGCCAGCAGCGCATCCAGGACCGCGTCCGGCTGCTCGGCCATCATCTGGTGGCCGGCGTCCACCGTCACGCTGCGGGCGCCCGGCAGGGCGGCCAGCAGCGCCTTGGTGCTGCGCGGGGGCGTCATCATGTCCTTGCTGCCGAAGATGAACTGCACCGGGCAACGCACGCCGGCTGCTGCCGCGTCGCCGTTGGCATAGCTGTTGCAGGCCGTAAAATCGGTGTGGAACAGGTTTTCCTCGCCGCGTGCGGAAACGCGCTGCATCAGCCGCTTCGACATGCCGCTTACATAGAAGCCCGGCCCGGGACAGGAGGGCTTCTGGGCGTAGGAACTGTGCGACCAGATATTGACCATGTCGACCGCATCTTCCTCGGCATGCAGGGCGGCGTCGAGCAGGGTGTCGGAGACCTTCATCGGATAAGTCGCGCCCAGCAGCGCCAGGCGCGCAATGCGCGCCGGTGCGCGATACGCCGTTTCCAGCGCGATCAGGGCGCCCATGCTGTGGCCCACCAGGGTGGCGGACGCCGCCTCGGCCGAATCGAGCAGCTGCAGCAGCCAGTCGGCCATTTCCTCGACACTGCGCAGGGCAGGCCCGCGGCTGCGGCCATGTCCCGGCAGGTCCACAGCCAGCACGCCGAAGCCGTGGTGCGCCAGGTAGCGCGACTGCAGGCCCCAGATGGAATGGTCGTTCTGGGCGCCATGGATCATGACGACAGCCGGCAGCGCCGGGTCGAATGCCTTGCCGCCCGTGTAGCAGTAGGAGTCTCCGAACATCATGCTCAAGCTCCCTTCTGCGAGGCTTTAAGCCCGCGTGCAAGGTCTTCGAGCAGGTCGTCCGCGTCCTCCAGGCCGACCGACAGGCGCATGGTGCCTTCGGCGATACCCGATGCCGCCAGTTGTTCGGCCGGGACGCGGAAGTGGGTGGTGGACGCAGGGTGGATCACCAGCGAGCGCGCATCGCCGACGTTGGCCAGGTGCGAGAACACCTTCAGGCTGTCGACAAATCGTTTGCCTGCCGCGCGGTCGCCTTTGAGGGTGAACGACAGCACCGCACCGGCGCCTTTCGGCAGCAGGCGCGCAGCCAGGGCGCGGTCGGGATGGGTGTCGAGCTCCGGGTAAATCACCGATTCGACGGCCGGGTTGGCGAGCAGGAATTGGGCCACGCGGCGGGTGTTGGCCACATGCCGGTCCATCCGCACCGCCAGCGTTTCCACGCCTTGCAGGATGGCGAAGGCATTGTGCGGGCTCATGGCCGCGCCGAAATCGCGCAGTCCCTCGCGCCGGGCCCGCAGCGCGAAGGGCGCCACCGTGGACTCCTCGGCGAAGACCATGCCGTGGAAGCCGTCATAGGGTTCGCATAGCTCGGCAAAGCGGCCGGTGGCCGCATATGCCAGCTGCCAGTCGAAAGTGCCGCCATCCACCAGCACGCCGCCAATGGCAGTGCCGTGGCCGCACAAGAACTTGGTGGCCGAGTGGAAAACCAGGTCCGCGCCGTGCTCGAAGGGGCGCAGCAGGTAAGGGGTGGTAAAGGTGGAATCGACCATCAGCGGCAACTGGGCTTCGTGGGCGATGGCCGCAATATTCGGTATGTCCAGCACGTCCAGGCCCGGATTGCCCAAGGTTTCGCCGAACAGCACCTTGGTCTCGGGACGGATGGCGGCGCGCCATGCGTCCAGGTCGCGCGGGTCGACAAGGGTGGTTTCGATGCCGAAGCGCTTCAAGGTATAGGCAAGCAGGTTGTGCGAGCCGCCATACAAGGCGCGCGAGGCCACGATATGCGAGCCCGCTCCGGCGATGGTGGCCAGCCCGAGGTGCATGGCCGCCTGTCCGCTGGCGGTGGCGATGCCCGCTACGCCGCCTTCCAGCGCGGCCATGCGTTCCTCCAGCACCGCATTGGTCGGGTTCGAGATACGTGAGTAGACATGGCCGGCGCGCTCCATATTGAACAGGGCAGCGGCATGGTCGGAATCGCGGAAAGCGAAAGACGACGTGAAATGGATTGGGGTAGCGCGGCTGCCGGTAACGGGATCTGGCGCGGCGCCCGCGTGCAGGGCGAGGGTATCGAACCCCGGATAAGTTGGCTTTGTCATGCTGACATGCTATCTTGTTATTTAGCTCGTGAATACTGTTGCGTTTTGATTAATCCGTAACTGGATTTTTCGCTTGGCATACGCTAAATTCGATGGTAAGGCTTACAATAAAACCATGATCATCACCACCGGACAGGACGGCCCAAAATGAAAGTATCTGAAATCCTCCAAGTCAAAGGGAACATCCTCTACACGATCACTCCGGACCAGCCGCTGGTCGAAGCGGCGAACACCATGGCCGAAAAAGACATCGGTTCGCTGGTGGTGATGGAATACGGCGATCTGGTCGGCATGCTGACGTTCCGCGAGGTGCTGAAGGCGCTGCACGCGAACCAGGGCTCGGTCGGCGGCGGCACCGTGCGCAAGCACATGGACGACCATCCGATCACCGTCACGCCCGACACCGAAGTCAATGAAGTGCGCCGCATCATGCTGGAAAAGCATGCGCGCTATCTGCCTGTGATGAATGCCAAGACGCTGCTGGGCGTGATCTCCTTCTACGACGTGGCGCGCGCCGTGCTGGAAGCGCAGAGCTTCGAGAACCGCATGCTGAAGGCGTATATCCGCGACTGGCCGGCGGAAGAAGAGGAAAAATCGGAAGGCTGATCCAGCCCCGCCAAGCAAAAAAGCCACCGGAAGGTGGCTTTTTTCATGCGACGCCGGCCAAGGCGTCGTCGCTGAGCCATCCGAGCAAGGCCTGCCCGGTCATCGGGCGCGCGAACAGGAAGCCCTGGCCCAGCGGGCATCCCAGGTTGTGCAGGATCTGCGCCTGGCGCTCGTCCTCCACACCTTCGGCAATCACCGCCAGTCCCAGGTTGCGGCCCAGCTGCACCACCATTTCGGCGATGCTGCTGCCGCGCGCGGAATTGGTAATCTCGGTGACGAAGGCGCGGTCGATCTTCAGCCGGTCGATCTGCAGGCGCTGCAGGTAGGACAGCGACGAGAAGCCGGTGCCGAAATCGTCGATCGCAATGGTGACGCCGGTCTGCTTGATCTGCGCCAGCATCTTGATCAGCATGTCCGGTTCTTCCATCGCCATCGATTCGGTGATTTCCAGCTCCACGAATTCCGGCGGCGCGCCGGTATCGTGCAGGGCGTTGCGCAGGGTGTCCATGAAATGCGGATGGCGGAACTGCACCTGCGAGACGTTGATCGACATGGTGAAGCCGGTATGGCCGGCGGCGCGCAGCGCCACCAGCTCCTGCATCGAGGTGCGCATCACCCATTCGCCCAGGTCGATGATCAGGCCGGAATATTCGGCGATCGGGATGAAGCGGTCCGGCGAGACGAATTTGCCGTCCGGCGTTTGCCAGCGCAGCAGCGCTTCGGCGCCCATCGGCCGGCGCGTCGCCAGGTCCACTTGCGGCTGGTAGACCACGAACAGCTGGTTTTGGCTGAAACCGGTGCGCAGGGCGTGCATCATGCGGACCCGCTCGCGGATTTCCACGCCCATGCTGCGCGAGAAGTAGAAGTGGCCGGCGCGCTGCTGCGTCTTGGCCCGCTTCAGGGCGATATCGGCATCCTTCAGCGCATCGGCGCCGCTGCCGTCGTGCTCCAGCAGGCGCACCAGGCCGAGGGTGGCGGAAAGCTGGACATCCTGGCCATCGATGCTGAACGGGGTCGAGAACAGGCCCAGGATATTGGCCGGGTTGACTTGTCCCGCGTCGCCCAGCACGCAGAAGATGTCGCCGCCGATGCGCGCCACCGTCAACTGTTTGCCCAGGCTGTTTTGCAGGCGGGCGGCGACGGCCGACAACAGCAGGTCGCCGAATTCGTGACCCAGCGCGTCGTTGGTTTCGGCAAAATGATCGAGGTCGACCAGGCAAAGCGTGGCGTCCTGCTTGGCCGGGCCGGCCAGCGTGGCGTCGAGGATTTCGATCAGGCGGGTGCGGTTGGGCAGCTTGGACAGGCCATCGTAGAAGGCGGCCGTATGCAGGTGCGACACCAGTTCCACATTATCCAGCCCGACCGCCACATTGCTGCAGAAGACTTCCAGCAGGCTTTCTTCCAGGGGGCTTGGCGCGCGCGTGACGTCAATAAAGGCGATAAACGTGCGGCTTGCCTTGCCGGCAAAATGCAGTGTAATACTGTCCGCGCAGTAGATGTTGCGGTGGGCGGCCAGGCATTCTTCCATGGCCTTGTGCACGCGCCCATCGTCGCGCGCCGTCAGCTGGCTGTTCGACAGGTTATGGTGGTTGCCGGTGGCGGCCATCACCACCAGTTCATGGCAGCCCGCATCTGGGCATTCCTGCACGCACAGCACGCCGTGCGCTTCCTGCCCGAGCAGCTCGGCGATCTGGGACAGCACGCCCGAGGCGAAGTTCTGCACCCCGTGCAGCGCCATCAGCTCGGTGCTCGAATGGACGATGCGCGCCAGGCCACGCCGGCTCTCATTGATATTGCGGATTTGTTCATAGGAGCGGATCGCGGCCGTCACGGTGGTGAACAGCTTGATGCGCGTCAGCTCGGACTTGGTCTTGTAATCGTTGATGTCGAAATCGCGGATCGCGTCGATTTCCGGCGCATAGCCCGGCTGGCCGGTGCGCAGGATGATGCGGACGTCGGCCAGCTTCAGGGTTTCGCGGATATAGCGCACCAGGTGCAAGCCGGCATCGTCCTGCTCCATCACGACGTCGAGCAGGATCACGGCGATTTCCTCTTCGTGCTTGAGCATTTCGCGTGCCTGGGCGGCGGAATAGGCGTGCACGAATTCCAGGGGGCGGTGCTGCATGTCGAGATTACCGAGGGCGAACGTGGTCGTCGAATGGACGTCTTCGTCGTCATCGATAATCATCACGCGCCAGACATTGCGCTGTGCCGGGAGAGCTGGCTGAGCCGAATGCTCTTCTAAGAAAACCAGATCGTCCTGATCGTCGTGGCTACCCTCAGGCGCCGTGATCGAAGGGGGCATGTGTCGCTTCTCCAAGGGGTCTCGGTGTTCTTACAACTTAGTATATAGCGAATTATTCCTGAGAACGACCATTAAAACACTTTCATGGAAGTTAACGAATAGCAGAGTGCTAGTTTTGCCATAGTTGTGGTCAAAAAAACCATTCGATGCGAGTTTTGCCATAAAGCGTTAGAATGGGGAGTTTCTTCCGCTAACATTCATCTTCTTCATCATGTCCGGCAATTCCTTTGGCAAGCTGTTTACCGTTACCACTTTTGGCGAGTCCCACGGCCCTGCGATTGGCTGCGTGGTTGACGGCTGCCCTCCAGGGCTGGTGCTGTCGGAAGCCGACATTCAGCCGGAGCTCGATCGCCGCAAACCGGGTACGTCGCGCCATGTGACGCAGCGCCAGGAACCGGACACGGTGCAGATCCTGTCCGGCGTATACCAGGGCGTGACCACCGGCACCCCGATCGCGCTGCTGATCAAGAACGAAGACCAGCGCAGCAAGGACTACGGCAATATCGCCGAAAGCTTCCGCCCGGGCCACGCCGACTATACCTACTGGCATAAATACGGCGTGCGCGATCCGCGCGGCGGCGGCCGTTCCTCGGCGCGCCTGACCGCACCGGTGGTCGGCGCCGCGGCCATTGCCAAAAAATGGCTGAAGGAGAAGTACGGCACCGAGTTCGCCGGCTGCATGAGCCAGTTGGGCGAAATCGAAGTGCCGTTCGAAAGTTTTGAGCACGTTCCTTCCAACCCGTTCTTCGCCGCCACCTCCGACGCGGCCCTGATTGAGCGCATGGAAGACTATATGGACAGCCTGCGCAAGGACGGCGACTCCATCGGCGCCCGCATCGACGTGGTGGCGCGCAATGTCCCGGTGGGCCTGGGCCAGCCGATCTACGACAAGCTGGATGCCGACATCGCCTACGCCATGATGGGGATCAATGCGGTGAAGGGCATCGAAATCGGCGCCGGCTTCGACAGCGTGGCCCAGCGCGGCTCCGAACACGGCGACGAGCTGACGCTGGAAGGCTTTGTCGGCAACAACGCCGGCGGTGTCTTGGGCGGGATTTCGACCGGCCAGGATATCGCGGTGTCGATCGCCATCAAGCCGACTTCCTCGATCCGCACGCCGCGCCGTTCGATCGACAAGGACGGCAACCCGGTGATGGTTGAAACCTTCGGCCGCCACGATCCATGCGTAGGCATCCGCGCCACGCCGATCGCCGAGGCGATGCTGGCCCTGGTCCTGATGGATCATGCGCTGATGCACCGCGCCCAGTGCGCCGACGTGAAAGTAGCGACGCCGGACATCAGTAAAGCGTGATTCCGCCGCAGGCTTTCGGCTTCGCGCTTTTCCTCTTCTGCTATTACGCTTACGCCGGTACCTTTTCGACTTACGCCAGCCTGTATTTCCAGGGCAAGGGGATGTCGGTGGCGCAGATCGGCGTTCTGATGTCGCTGATCCAGGTGCTGCGCATCTTCGGCCCCAATGTCTGGGGCTATGTTGCGGACCATTCCGAACGGCGCGTCGTCGTCTTGCGCCTGACCGGCGCCGCGGCGCTGCTTGCCTATTCAGGCTTCATTTTCGGTTTCACATTCGCCCACTTCTTTGCCGCCATGGTGCTGGTCAACCTGTTCACCAGCGCGCAAGGGCCGATGTGCGAAGCCTTGATGCTGTCGGAAATGCGCGGCGACCTGACTTACTACGGGCGCATCCGCCTGTGGGGCTCGATCGGCTTCATCGTCACGGTGATGCTGGCATCCTTCCTGATGGATTGGCAGGGCACCGGCGCCCTGGTCTGGTTCTGCGCCGTGTTGCTGGTGTTCGTACTCGGCGCGGCTTTCCGCTTGAAGGATGTCCCGCGCCTGTCCCATTCCGGCAAGCCGCCGGCCTTGCTGGCGGTGCTGCGCAAGAAGGAGGTACTGGCCTTCTTTGCATCCACGGCGCTCATGGTGTCGGCCCACGCATCGCTGTACACCTTTTATTCGCTCTACCTGGAAAAGCAGGGCTACAGCAAGACGGTGACCGGTATGATGTGGTCCGCCGGCGTGGTGGCCGAGGTGCTGTGTTTCTACTACCAGGCGCCCTTGTTCAAACGCTGGGGCGTAAAGCGCCTGATGTATGCCTGCTTCGGCATCGGCGTGCTGCGCTTTGCGCTGATCGGCGTGGGCGCCCAATCGCTGGCGATCCTGGTGCTGGCGCAAATCATGCATGCGGCAACGTTCGCGCTGCACCACTCGGCATCGGTGCAGACCATGCAGCGCTGGTTCAGCGGCCCCTTGCAGGCGCGCGGCCAGGCGCTGTACATCAGCATTTCGTATGGTGTCGGCGCCACCATCGGCAGCCTGTCGCTGACCAGGGTCTGGCAGGCAGCCGGGCCGCAAAGCATCTATTACGTCGCGTCGGGACTGGTGGCGGCGGGCGGCGTGGCGGTCGCCCTGAGCTACCGCTGGCAGCGGTGATCAGGCGGCGCGGTTGACGGTGCCGGCCTGGTGGCGGCGCTCGGCCGCCTTGACCACCACGGCGCGGATATCGTTGAGCAGCGAGAATTCGGCCGGACTGAGCTGAATGGCTGGGAAGGAGTCGTCCCAGTCGCCATACAGGAAGCCGGTCGGCTGGCCGTTGGAGCAGAGCGGCAAAACCACGAAGCTGCGCGCGTCATTGAGTGTGTCGCGCCACCATGCCGGCAGCTTGGCCGCGAATTTGGGATCGGCCGCGTTGTCGATGAAGATCACGCGGTCGTTGCTCAGGGCTGCATGGAAGACGTTCGGCTCGTAGGCGTCCACGAAATGCATCGCCGGCAAATGCTGGCGCACGCCTTCTCCCAGGCACATGCGCGCCGCGTACTGGCTTTCGCGGCGGTTGCGCACGAAGGCCACGGCGCGCGAGAACTGTAAGCCTTTGAAGATGGTTTCCAGGGCCATCGAGACCATCTGCCCGGCGCTTGCCGAGTCCAGCGAATTGCGCATTTCGGACAATCCGCTGAGCAGGATATTGTTGCCTGCGGCCCGCTGGCGCGTCTGCGCCAGCTGTTTGGCGCGGCGTTCGGCTGGTTTGGACAGGGGCGCGATCGTCAGGTCGCTGGCCGCGGCGACTTTGGCGTGTTCAATGACTTGCGCCAGCTTGTCCGCACTGACGCCGATCATGCTGGCATAGCGCGCCGAGATGCGCTTTACTTCCGCCGCGCCCTCGGCGTCGTCATTCCACAGCGCCCCGGCGCACAGATTGGCCATGGTCGAAACGCTTGCAACCCAATCCTCCCGCCCCAGGGGATCGGAAGGCATGCCGTCGGCAGGCGGCTCGATGGTGCGCATGCCGGCCAGCAGGCTGTCCGGCAAGCCCCATTGCGCGGCGGCCTCGCGGCCGATGTCCTGCAGGCTGAGGCCCAAAATCTCCAGCGCGGCCTCGTCTTCCTTGCCTTCGCCGGCGGCCAGTTGCATGGCGGTCCAGCGCTCCGGCATATAAAAGGTCACCAGCATCCTTCCCAGCGCGTGCAGCATGGAGCAGACCACCGCCTCCTCGCCGTGGCGGCTTTCCGCCGTCGCCGCCACTTCGCGCGCGACCATGCCGGCCAGGACGGCTTTTTCCATTTCGATATGCGCCAGGCCGGAGTCCGGCGACGCCACCGACAGCTCCTCGATCAGCTTGAGGCCGAGCGCAAGATGGCCGATGGCTTCCGTGCCCAGTATGAGCATGGCCTTGCTGACGGTGTTGATCTTCTGGCCGAAGGCAGAGTACATGCCGCTATTGGCCAGGCGCAGCACCTTCTGGGTCAGCACGGGATCGGACAGCACGGTGCGCGTCAGGTCGAACCCCTTGTCGTCTTCTCCGCGCATGACGCTCAGGATGGCGGTGATGGCCTTGGCAAAACCGGGCATATCGCCTTGCTGGCGCGTACGTTCCCATAGCATTGCCAGGGTCTGTTCGGCCAAGGCGGTCATTGGACCACCTGCCGCGCTTCATCGGTCATCAGCGCCGCATAAGTGCGTTCCTTCAGTGCGGCCATCGCGGTGTGGGCCGCCATCGGGCGCCCGGTCAGGAAACCCTGCACATACTGGCAACCGTTCTGTTCGACGTAAAGCATCTGTTCTTCGGTCTCGACGCCTTCCGCCACCACGGACAGGTCGAGATGCCTGGCGAGATCGAGGACCGCGTTGCAGATGGCGCCGTCCTTTTCCGAGCCCGGCAGGTCGCGGATGAAGGTCCGGTCGATCTTCAGCACTGAAATCGGGAAGCGCTTCAGGTAGGACAGCGAGGAGTAGCCGGTGCCGAAATCGTCGATCGCAATCCGGGCCCGGCGTTCCGCCATCCTGGACAGGATTGTTTCGGCATGGGCGGGATCGATCATCAGGGTCCCTTCCGTGATTTCCAGCACGAGCTGGTCTCCGGCCAGGCCGGAGAAAGCCAGGGCGTCGTCGAGCACGTCGAGGAATTTATCGTTGCGGAACTGGCGCGGGCTGATGTTGACGGAAATGTAGAGCGGCCGCTGGGCCACTTCCTGGAACTGCTTCAATTGCACGCAGGCCGACTTCAGCGCCCATGCGCCCAGCAGGTTGATCAGGCCATTGGTCTCCGCGATCGGGATGAAGCGCGCCGGGGGCACCATGCCGAGGGCGGGGTGCTTCCAGCGCATCAGGGTCTCAAAGCCTTCGATTTCGCGCGTGGCGGAATTGACGATGGGCTGGTAGTACAGCAGGAATTCGCCTTCGCGCACTGCCTGGAACATGGCCGCTTCCAGTGAAATATCGTGCTCCGGCGGGCCGCTCTGGCGCTGGCTGTAGACCACGCAGCGCGCTTTGCCGGTTTCCTTGGCGCGCGACATCGCCGTATCGGCAAGGGCCACCAGGCGCGCTTCGTCTTCCGCATGCTCCGGGTAGACGGCGACGCCAAGCGAAGCGCTGACGTGGATGGTGTGCTGCTCGACCTCGAAGGGCGATTGAAGCGTCGCCAGCAGGCGCCCGGTGACCAGCTTGATCTGGGCCGCGTTGCAGGAGCCCGGCAGAATGGCCACGAACTCGTCGCCGCCGACGCGCGCCAGCGTGTCGCTGTCGCGCAGCGTCTTGCGCAGGCGGGCCGCGGCCATCTTCAACACGGCGTCGCCGACCGGGTGGCCCAGGCCGTCGTTGACCTTTTTGAAGCTGTCCAGGCCAATGGTGGCGACCGCGAACCCCTGGCCCGAGCGGCGCGCCTGGGCGATGGTCTGGCGCAGGCGATCTGTCAGCAGCAGGCGGTTGGGCAATCCGGTCAGGCCGTCATGGGTGGCCATGTGGCGCAGGCGTTCTTCGGTGGCATTCTGGACCGTCATATCGCGGCCGACCACGAGCAGTTCGTAAGCTTTGCTGGCGGTGGCGTAGCTGCTGATGCGCAGTTCGAAGCAGATTTCCTGCTCGGGAGCCTTGAGGCGCACTGCAGCGCGATTGGCGCCGCGCGCCTGGATGGCGGCGGACAGGCTGGACTTCAGTGCCGCGTGATCGAGGTCACACACGAAGGAGGCAAAATACTGCCCTTCAAGTTCCTCACCATTGCGCAGCAGGTTGGCCGCGCGCTGGCTGGCAAAGAGAATCTGCCCCATCAGGTTGAGCCGGAACACAATGTCGCCCGCTTCCTCCAACAGGAGGTTTACCTCATGGTCCAATGTCGGTAAAGACTCGGTCGTGGAGCTGGGAAGCATTGTTGCGCTCGATTCTTTCTCTTCGGGTCGTAACCACTGAGAAATGTATCACCTAAACCTCATGCTTCACATGAAAAACGACAACATTAGTCCATGTTTTTAGGAAATTTGTTGCCCTAGATCATTTTTAAATGAAAGTCGCAAAAGCGGGACCCTTTTGAACGCAAATTTTCGCCGTGCCGTTCCTTGCTTGAGCTGAAAGTTTGCGCTAGCCTCGCGTTAAAGAGGCAGCCGAGGAGAGCGAAATGAACCGTTTCGACACGCACGAGGTCTTCAACCAGGTGGCGCCGTTTGCAAACGTAAACCTGTTCACCTGCGACACGGCCTTGCGCGAAGCCCTGGAGCGCGAAGGCGGCGCATTCGCCACCGCATCGCTGATGGAGCTGGGCGCCGAGCTTGGCACTACCGCCATGCAGGACCTGGCACGGCAAGCGAATCAGCATCCCCCGGTGCTGAATAGCTTCGACCGCAGCGGGCGCCGCGTCGACGAGATCGAATTCCACCCCGCCTGGCATACGCTGATGGCGAAGCTGATCGCTTCCGGCGCCCACGCCTCGCCATGGGAAGGCAAGCATCCGCATCATGGCGCGCAAGTAGCACGCGCGGCGCGCTACATCCTGTTCGGTCAAGTGGAGAACGGTTCGCAATGCCCGATCACCATGACCTACGCCAGCGTGCCGGCGCTGCGCCAAAGTCCCGCGCTGGCGGCGCGCTGGCTGCCCAAGATTCTGTCGCGGATCTATGACCCGAGCCCGCTGCCGATCGACGAAAAGCGGGGCGCCCTGATCGGCATGGGCATGACGGAAAAGCAAGGCGGCTCCGACCTGCGCGCCAACACCACATACGCCGAAGCCGTGGCGTCCGATGAGGCGCGTGCGCTGTTCGGGGACGACGGCGACGCCGTCTACAGGCTGACGGGCCACAAATGGTTCTTTTCTGCGCCGCAATGTGATGCCCACCTGGTGCTGGCGCAAACCGGCGACGCCGGCCTGAGCTGCTTCCTGCTGCCGCGCTTCCTTCCCGATGGCGCGCGCAACCAGGTACGCATACAGCGCCTGAAGCACAAGCTCGGCAATCAGTCGAATGCCTCGTCCGAAGTCGAATTCACCGGCGCCTACGGCTGGCTGCTCGGGCCGCTGGGCCGCGGCGTGCCGACTATCCTGGAAATGGGCAATCACACCCGCCTCGATTGCGTACTGGGGACGGCCGGCATCATGCGCGCCGCGCTGACCCAGGTGCTGCACCACGCGCGCCGCCGCAGCGCCTTCGGCAAGCCGCTGGCGGAACAGCCCCTGATGCGGAACGTGCTGGCCGACCTGGCGCTCGAATCCGAGGCCGCCACCGTATTCGCCATGCGCCTGGCGCGCTGCTTCGATCACATGGACAATCCTGCGGAAGCGCAACTGGCGCGCCTGCTGACGCCGGCCGGCAAATACTGGATCTGCAAGCGCGGCCCGGGCTTTGGGGCGGAGGCGATGGAAGTGCTGGGTGGCAGCGGCTATGTGGAGGACAGCTCGCTGGCCCGCCTCTACCGGGAACTGCCGGTCAATTCGATCTGGGAAGGATCCGGCAACGTCATGTGCCTTGATCTGCTGCGCGCGCTGTCGAAATCCGGCCAGGCGCAGGAAGTGCTGGCGGCCGAACTAGGGCAGGGCAGCCGCGCCGATCCGGACTATGTGCGGTTTACCGGCCAGTTGCTGGCCGACCTGCCGCATGCCCGCGAAGACGAATTCGGTGCGCGCCACCTGGCCGAACGGATCGTATTGGCGATCCAGGCCGGTTTGCTGCTGCGCCACGCGCCGTCCTTTGTCAGCTCCGCCTTCGTCGCCACGCGGCTGGCGCGGGAGCCGGGCGGGGCGTATGGGCGGTTGCCGGCAGGAACTAACTGCGAAGCGATTCTACAGCGGGCGCTGGTGGAAAACGCCTGAGGCTGGGATAATGCGCCTTACACATACACTTTTAGACATATGAAACAAGATCCGCGCTTTCCCAACCTGTTCATTACCGATCACCCGCTGATTCAGCACAAGCTGAGCCATATGCGCGACAAGTCGACGTCCACGCGCACCTTCCGCGAACTGCTGAAAGAAATCACCCTGCTGATGGGGTACGAAATCACCCGCGACCTGCCGCTGACCACCCGCGAAATCGAAACCCCGCTGGAAACCATCCAGGCCCCGGTCATCGCCGGCCGCAAGCTGGCCGTAGTGCCGATCCTGCGCGCAGGCGTGGGCATGAGCGACGGCCTGCTGAACCTGGTGCCGTCGGCGCGCGTGGGCCATATCGGCGTGTTCCGCGATCCGGAAACCCACCAGCCGGTGGAATACCTGGTACGCCTGCCCGACCTGGTTGACCGCACCTTCATCCTGTGCGACCCGATGGTTGCAACCGGCAACTCGGCAGTGCACGCCGTGGACGTGCTGAAGAAACGCGGCGTTCCCGACGACCAGATCATCTTTCTGGCCCTGGTGGCCGCACCGGAAGGCATCGAAGTGTTCCAGAAGTCGCACCCGAACGTGAAGATCTTCTGCGCCTCGCTCGATTCCCACCTCAACGAACACGCCTACATCATTCCTGGTCTGGGCGACGCGGGCGACCGCATCTTCGGGACCAAATAAGCCATGGCGACGCCGGTCGACTCGGAATTCCAGGACCGGCTGCAAGCCTTGCGCGACAAATACGCCGCCAGCGTGCCCGAACGCATGGCGGCCATCCGCGATGCCCTGGTGCTGTGCCAGGGCAGCCTACTGCCGCCGCATATCGAACAGCTGCACCACGCGCTGCACAGTGTGGCCGGTTCCGCCGGTTCTTTCGGCCTGCACGCCCTTGGTGCCGAGTCGCGCCGCATCGAACAGCTGGTGCGTGGCGTGATGGAAGAGGGCGCGCCCTGGGACGGTATCGATGCCGCAGTGCTGGCGCTGTTGCATTGGGCCGACAAGGACTTTACCGCTGGTAATTTTGCAACGCACGATTGATATTTATCAAACAAGACTGATAAATCTTGTCTATAGTTACATCACATGTGCGGATCCTGTGGATTACAAGTGATTTTATTTTCGAGGTCACGTGTTTTTAACAGGTATTTCGGTATAATGCGGGATCGTTTAGATTCAGGAGACTGGATTCAAACGGTATCACGGGCGTAAAGCTCATTTAACTGTAATAGGAATTGTAATGGCAACTGGTATCGTAAAATGGTTCAACGACGCAAAGGGTTTTGGCTTCATTACCCCTGATGAAGGCGGCGAAGATCTGTTTGCTCACTTCTCGGCTATCCAAAGCAACGGCTTCAAGTCGCTGCAGGAAAACCAACGCGTGTCCTTCGACGTGACCTCCGGCCCAAAAGGCAAGCAGGCGTCGAACATCCAGCCTCTGTAATCGAGACGGATCAAAACGATAAAAATCCTCCGCTTCGGAGGATTTTTTTTGCCCTTAATGTTGCCAAATTGAACCAACAATAGAGTTTTATGTAACGCTAATTGTTAACTGGCATCCTGATGGGTTTATTCCGCCGCGCAGCTTCGGCAAACACTCGGCCAGCTGTCAGCCTTTGCGCCAGTAGCCGGGCTGGCCGTAGGTGTGGCGCAGGAAATCCACGAAGGCGCGGATGCGCAGCGGCAGATGGCGCCGCTGCGCGAAGACTGCGTAAATGTCGTTGCCAGGTGCGGAATACTCGTTGAGCACGGGTTTCAAACGGCCCGCCTCGATATCGGCCCCCACTTCCCACATCGAGCGCCACGCAAGGCCCTTGCCGGCCAGGACCCAGTCGTGCAGGACGGCGCCGTCATTGCAGCTCATATTCCCGGCAATCTTTAAAGTCACATTCTTGTCGCCGTCGCGGAAGGTCCAGCCGCGCTGGCTGCCTTCGCTACTGATGGTCATGCAGTTGTGCCTGGACAGGTCATCCAGCGTTTTCGGCACGCCATGGCGTTTCAGGTAGGCCGGCGTGCCGACCACGACGCGGTGGTTGTCGGCCAGCTTCACGCTGACCAGGTTGGAGTCCGACATGGAGGCGATCCGGATCGCCAGGTCCACGCCTTCGCCGATCAAGTCCACCATGCGGTCGTTCAGGTTCAATGTCACCGTCACGTCACGGTGCTCGGCTAAAAAGGAAGGGATCATCGGCGCGACGTGCAGGCGGCCGAATCCAGCCGGTGCGGAAATCAGCAAGTGCCCCGTGGCACGTGCGCTACGCTCGGCGACAGCCGCCTCGGCGCTTTCGAGTTCAGAGAGAATGCGTTGGCAATCCTCAAGGAAGGCTGCCCCTTCGTCCGTCAGCGCAAGCTTGCGCGTGGTACGCTGGAGCAGTTTGACGCCAAGCCGCTGTTCGAGCGCGTCGAGCCTGCGACCGATTACCGCCGGCGCAATGCCTTCAGCGCGCGCTGCGGCCGACAGGCTGCCGCGGTTGACCACTTCTACAAAGGTGGAGATTTGCCTGAACTGACCCATATGACCTCATTTATGACTAAAACGCACAGATGAAGTGCGTTTTAGTCTTGTTTCTCTACGTTTTTAGTCAATATACTGGAAAACATTCAATCACAACACTAATCATCTACGGAGAAAGACTATGAGCATTACTCTGCCAGCAGGTATGCAGATTACCGGCGCAATCAAGCCGGGTTTCGAGCGCGTCCTGACGCCCGAAGCGTTGGCCTTGGTGGCCAAGCTGAGCCGCGAATTCGAGCCGCGCCGCCAGGAATTGCTGGCCAAGCGTGTCGAGCGCGCCAAGCGTCTGGATGCCGGCGAGCGCCCGGACTTCCTGGCCGAAACCGCGCATATCCGCAGCGGCGACTGGAAAATCGCACCGATCCCGAAGGCACTGGAATGCCGCCGTGTTGAAATCACCGGCCCTGTCGATCGCAAGATGGTCATCAACGCGCTGAACTCCGGCGCGGATTCCTACATGACCGACTTCGAAGATTCGAATTCCCCGAACTGGGACAATCAGATCTCCGGCCAGATCAATATGCAGGACGCCGTGCGCAAGACCATCTCGCTCGAGCAGAACGGCAAGTCCTACAAGCTGAACGAAAAGACCGCCACCTTGGTGGTGCGTCCACGCGGCTGGCACCTCGATGAAAAGCACGTCACCGTCGACGGCAAGCGCGTTTCGGGCGGCATTTTCGACTTCGCACTGTTCATGGTCCACAATGCGAAAGAGCAGTTGGCGCGCGGCGCCGGCCCGTTCTTCTACCTGCCGAAAATGGAATCGCATCTGGAAGCGCGCCTGTGGAACGACATCTTCGTGATGACTCAGAATGAACTGGGCCTGCCGCGAGGCACCATCAAGGCCACCGTCCTGATCGAGACCATCCTGGCCGCCTTCGAAATGGACGAAATCCTGTACGAACTGCGCGAGCACAGCTCCGGCCTGAACGCCGGCCGCTGGGACTACATCTTCAGCTGCATCAAGAAGTTCAAGCTGGACAAGGACTTCTGCCTGGCTGACCGCGCCAAAGTGACCATGACCGCGCCGTTCATGCGCGCCTACGCGCTGCTGCTGCTGAAAACCTGCCACAAGCGCAATGCGCCGGCAATCGGCGGCATGGCCGCGCTGATCCCGATCAAGAACGATCCGGAAAAGAACGAAGTCGCCATGGGCGGGGTGCGCAACGACAAGGCGCGCGACGCAACCGACGGCTATGACGGCGGCTGGGTGGCTCACCCAGGCCTGGTGGAACTGGCCATGGGCGAGTTCAAGAAAGTGCTGGGCGATGCGCCGAACCAGATTTCGAAGCAGCGTCCGGATGTGGACGTCACGTCGGCGGAACTCCTGGACTTCAAGCCAGAGGCGCCGATTACCGAAGCCGGCCTGCGCTACAACATCAATGTTGGCATCCACTACCTGGGGAGCTGGTTGAATGGCAATGGCTGCGTGCCGATCCATAACCTGATGGAGGATGCGGCGACCGCCGAAATCTCGCGTTCGCAGGTGTGGCAGTGGATTCGTTCGTCCAAGGGCGTGCTGGAAGATGGCCGCAAGGTGTCTGAAGCCATGGTGCGTGCGATGATTCCAGAGGAACTGGCGAAAGTGAAGGTCACCGCCCCGGATGGCGCCACGCCTGCGTACGAACGCGCCGCGCAGATCTTCGAGAAGATGTCGACGTCAGAGGCGTTTGAAGAGTTCCTGACGCTGCCGCTGTACGAAGAGATTTAAACTGGGGCGGGTTGTGCGCCCTTGATTTTCGTGGAAAATCAGAGACCTTAACCCGCACCAGTCCGCGCCGAGACCGTACGGGGTCTGACCCTTGGGTCGGACCCTGGTTTACCGGTTTTGGCGCGAAGCCAACGCAGGCCGATCAAGAAACGCCTGCAAGCGGTATTCATCGATGCGATGTCCCGCAACCCTGCGCAGCAAGCTGTCGACCCGGTCCGCGCCCCAGAACAGCTCCCCCTCATACACAAAGCTCGGCACACCGAAAACGCCATCAGCAATAGCCTGCTCGGTCGCCCGCGCCAATGCCGCCTTCACTTCCGGCGTGCCCGCCGCGGCAACCAGCGCCTCCCCATCCAGCCCGCAATCCCGTGCCACGCGCGCCAGCACCCCGAAATCCTGCGCATCCTGCCCCTGTTCCCAGGTTGCAGCCATCACGGCCGACACGAAGGCAATCCGATCCGTCCGCCCGGCAATCGCAGTCGCGATACGCAGCATCGGCAAAGGATTGAAAGGATGCCCTGGCGGCCCAACGAATTCCAGCCCCTGCGCCGACGCCTGCCGCATCACATCGCGGAAAGTCAGCACGCGCTTGGCTGGAACCTCGGCCGGCCCCACCAATCCATGCTTGTTCAGCATGGCGGCGAACAAAACAGGGATCATTTCAACCTGCACGCCGGCAGCTTCAATACGGGCGATCTGCTTGGTTGCCAGCCACACGAAGGGGCTGATGGGATCAACATACATACGGACGGTCTGCATACATCTCCTTAGGTCAGAAGTTATTCTTCCACTCCCTTAGCGCGGCAAAGACGGCAAGCGGCGGCTCTCCGCCATGCAACTTGCCGGCTCCGCGAAGCTGGGAAGCGATTTCAGGCTCACGATAACGCAGGAAAGGATTGGTGGCCCGCTCCAGGCCAATGGTGCTTGGCACAGTGGGCTGGCCGCGCTCACGGGTGGCAGTATCGGCGGCAACGCGCGCATGCAATGCCACGTTGGCCGGTTCCACTGCACTGGCAAAACGGAGGTTGGAAAGCGTGTATTCATGGGCGCAGAAGACCTTGGTCGCTTCCGGCAGCGCCGCCAGTTTGCCGAGCGACTCGGTCATCTGTGCCGGCGTGCCTTCGAACAGGCGCCCGCAGCCGCCGGCAAACAGGGTGTCGCCGCAGAATACCCAGGGCTCGGCACCATCCCGCACGTAGGCGATATGGCCGCGCGTATGCCCCGGGACGTCAAGTACGCGCATTTCCAGGTCCAGCCCGGGCACCTGAACGCGGTCACCTTCGCCAAGCGCTACGGTCACGGCTGCGATACCGTCATTGCGCGGTCCGAATACCGGAACCTGGAATTGGGCTAAAAGCCCGGGTACGCCGCCAATATGGTCAGCATGGTGATGGGTGAGTAGAATGGCGGTAAGCGTCAGGCCGTGCTCGTGCAGGGCGGCAAGGATGGGGCCCGCGTCGCCGGGGTCGACCGCCGCCGCGTTGCGGCCATCGTGGATCAGCCACAGGTAGTTGTCCTTGAAAGCAGGGACGGTCAGAACGGAAACAGGTTGGCTCATAAGCTCAGTAAAGGGAATGCATGGATAGCGCAACATCCGACGAATCCATTATAGCGTTCGATAAATGGCTTGAAACACCGCCAGGCGCATACGTGCGCGCCTGGGAGCAGGCGTGCCTGGACAAGATGGTGGCGGATATCTTCGGATTCAACGCCGTGCAGATCGGGATGCCCCAGATTGATGCGCTGGCCGCTAATCGCATGCCGCATCAATGGCTGGCCGATATCCGCCTGCGCCCACGTAAATCGGGCGGTGGGCGCGCGGTGGCAGTCACCCTGGACAGCGTCGAGCTGCCTTTTGCCTCCAACAGCATGGATCTGGTGGTGCTGCCGCATGTGCTTGAGTTTTCGGCTGAGCCGCACCAGGTGCTGCGTGAAGTGGAGCGCGTGCTGATCCCTGAAGGCCAGGTAATCGTGTGCGGCTTCAATCCGATCAGCCTATGGGGGCTGCGCCAGGTGCGCGGGCGGCTCACGGGATCGCATTATCTGCCGAAGGCGGGGGAGTTTATCTCCATGCCGCGCATCAAAGACTGGTTAAAATTGCTGAATATGGGCGTCAGCCACACGCACTTGGTCTGCTACGCCCCGGCGTGCCGCACGGAGCGCTGGCTGGCGCGCTATGGCTTCATGGACAAGGCAGGCCCCGATTACTGGCCGTATTTCGGGGCCGTGTATATGGTGCAGGCGATCAAGCGCGTAAAAGGCATGCGCCTGATCGGCCCTGCATGGAAGCAGAAACCGGTCAAGGCGCCCGTCGCGGTGCCGGCCGCTAACAAACACAAAGAAAGTCTAGATGGACAAAGTTGAGATTTACACCGACGGCGCTTGCAAAGGCAATCCTGGTACCGGCGGCTGGGGCGCGCTGATGGTTGCTGGCGACGCCCAGAAGGAACTGTTCGGCGGGGAGCTGAATACCACGAATAACCGTATGGAGCTGACCGCGGTGATCGAGTCGCTCAAGGCGCTGAAGCGTCCCTGTGAAGTGACCCTGCACACCGACAGCCAGTACGTCCAGAAAGGGATCAGCGAATGGATCCACGGCTGGAAAGCGCGCGGCTGGAAGACATCGACCAAGGAGCCGGTCAAAAACGCCGACTTGTGGCAGGCGCTGGATGCCGCCCAAGCCGCCCACACCGTCGACTGGCGCTGGGTGCGCGGCCACAACGGCCATCCAGGCAATGAGCGTGCCGACCAGCTGGCCAACCTGGGCGTGGAATCGGTGCGCCGCAAGTAAGGCCTGATATACTTCGCCGCTTGCTACGAACACTTTCGTGAAGATTTATGCGTCAACTTGTACTCGATACCGAAACTACCGGCATTAACCCGAAACAGGGTAACCGGATCCTTGAACTTGGCTGCGTCGAACTGATCGACCGCAAGCTGACCGGGAATAACTTCCACCGCTACATCAATCCTGAGCGGGATTCGGAAGAGGGCGCATTGGCGGTGCACGGGCTGACCACTGAATTCCTGCGCGATAAACCGCGCTTCCACGAAGTGGTGGAGGACTTCCGCGAGTTCGTCAGAGGCGCGGAAATCATCATCCACAACGCACCGTTCGACCTGGCCTTCCTGAACCACGAATTCGGCATGCTGAAGCTGCCAAGCTTTGAGTCCCATATCGTTGGTGTGATCGACACCCTGGCCCAGGCCAAGGAAATGCGTCCAGGTAAGCGTAACTCGCTGGACGCGCTGTGCGATCACTTCGGCATCTCCAACGCGCACCGCAAGCTGCACGGCGCGCTGCTGGACGCGGAATTGCTGGCCGACGTCTACCTGTCGATGACGCGTGGGCAAAACAGCCTGGGCATGGACATCGTTGTCGAAGATAGCGGCAGCGGCTTGCAGATGGCGGAAATCGCGCTGGCGGAGGTGCTGGTATTGCGCGCCAGCGAAGCCGAGGCTGCAGAGCATACCGCGCTGCTGGACGGACTGGACAAGGCGGTTAAAGGAACTTGTATTTGGCGTGCCCCTAGTCTATAATAGCGCCACTCGGGAGGTTAGCTCAGGGGTAGAGCACTGCATTCACACTGCAGGGGTCGCAAGTTCGAAACTTGCACTTCCCACCAGGATTAAGTAATAAAAACAAGGGCTTGCGATGATCGCAGGCCCTTTGTGTTTTATGGTCCGGAAAAAGTCCGGAAAGTCGTTTTAACACCACATTTGCAGGTATTAGTTCCGCTCCTGGTGCTTTTCGGCCCACTCGATGATTTCCTTCGCCTTGTAAAGCGGCTGTGTACGACAATTCTTCGTCGGCAGTCTTATCGCCCTTGGGAAGGAAGGCATACACGCGATACGCTCGCGGACTACCTGTGGTTCGCGCTTCAGGAATGTCGCGATGATCCCAATGTCCCAAAGATCGACAGAAAGTGGAATAGGCGGCGGTTTTAAGTGTGTGCTGATTGCCAGCGCCAGCTTGTCGATGAGATCGACTTCGATGATCTCAGTCGGCGAGCAGACAATCGGCTTAGAACGCTGAATACTCTTAGCCAAGTCCATTTGCGCTTGTACTTCGATCGCTCGTAGCGTTGCGGCCCTTCGATCCGCGGCCAGAGATCGAAAAGCCGCAATGAGTCTCTCTTCCTCGGTATCGCTCATTTTGGTCACTATTCGTCAAATGTTTTTGGAAGGCAGTTTTAAGGGCTGCGCACGACGATCTACACCAAGTGGAGTTCCGGTGCCTTGCGGCGGCGCTGCGGCGTTTTGGGCTGGTCATCGCCCGCTACTACCTTAAGCCGTGGCGGCGGTGGTGGCCTGGGGTGATCACGAGCCTGAAGTTGTGCTGCCCTCATGATCCAATCTTGCCCGCGATCATCAGTGGTTCTGAACCACGCAATTAATTGCTGCTCGGCCGATGAAAGGCAGTCAGGTTTGACCGATTTCATGATTTGCCTCCCTTAACCATCTGGGGGCGCACTGGCTTCCGCATCGGATGGGCATCGGCCATGTTCTCCATATGGCGCAGGATTTCTTCCTGCCTGCGCTGGTCCATGTGCCTGAAGGCGTAGATTGCGCGCTCCTCTTCGGGCGTCTTGAGGTCGGTCATCACGACTGCCCCCGATCACGCAGTTCTGCCGCGATTTTGTTCACGTCCTTCAGGCTACCCTGGAGCAGGAATAGCGTGGATGCCACATGCTCGTACTTCTCTGGGAGCGCATTGATCGCCAAGTCAAGCGCTTGGCTGATGTGGCATGTCTTGAGAGTCAAATCCTCGTAAATATCGTCCGGGTCACGGGCGTCGGCGGTGGTGTTCATGCTGATTCTCCTTTGTAAAAGATCAGAGAGTCATTCATCGCTTCAGCGTCCTCCAAGAAGCGTTTGGCCGCCCTGAGCGCGGTTTCGGCAAGCCTGACTGTTTGCTCGTCTTGCATCTGATCCAAGCTGATTCGGATGAAGTCATGCAACTGAGCGAAAATCAATTGCATTGCCTCGGCGGTATCAGAGACTTCCCTTGCATTCTTGGCTTTTTCGACTTTGGACATGATCGGCTCCCAGAGTTGGGCCGCACCCGAAGGAGGGGGGCGGCAAATGGCGGGGTTGGAAGACCGGCGACAAAGGCAACCGGCAGGCCGAAGCCTCCCACACCATCGCCACCCATTGGGAGCGTGGTACGGACGAAAAAAATCCGCCGGTTGGCGGTTGTCCGCCTTTGTCAGTTCGGGCTTCCAAACCCGGCCGAGAATGTGTCTCGGCTCTTTCACTATAGGCGGTTCCAGGTCGTTTACAAGACCAGTTTCGTCGGTTACATCGTACTTTCTTTTGGCGTTTTGGTGTCGTTTTACCACCTTCGCTGCGGTCCTACATCGCTTATTATTCAAGACGTCGATCGATCAGGAAAAATTCATCGAAGTGTAATTTTTTCATAAGGATTCCCTATGACTACCAATTTTAGAAACGCAGCGTACCGTTTGATGAATACGGGGCGCACTCAGACGGCCATCTTTTCATCACATAAGGTGGTCGGGAAGAGATACAAGGTCGACGTTAA
Organism: Pseudoduganella violaceinigra DSM 15887; assembly: GCF_000425385.1. Taxonomy (GTDB): domain Bacteria; phylum Pseudomonadota; class Gammaproteobacteria; order Burkholderiales; family Burkholderiaceae_D; genus Rugamonas; species Rugamonas violaceinigra. The sequence goes on from NZ_AUDI01000019.1 coordinate 244,242, forward strand.
GAACTCCGTCGCACCGTATGACGCCCTTGTGGTTGATGGGTGGACGTGCAAGGACAGGTATGGCGTGTGGCGATTCCGCTTTGACGACGGTGATCTAGGGACGGTCGTTGAACTGCCCCTTTGGATGGCCGAACATCAGATGCTCAATCCGACCTGACGATCTCCCTCACATATTCCTGCGCTTATTCCGCTCAAGGGCGATTGTCGTCTGCCTGGCGATATCGCTCGCGCTGGCCTGGGTGTCTAACTGCTCTGGAGCGCTTATCCAGGCATGCAAGCGGAAGGGGCGCAGGACAAGATCCTGCATGCGTGGACGGCCGGACCGCAAACGGTTGCCCTGCGTTTGCAGTTGGAGGCGATGGCGGACGGAGGCGTGTGCGTGCTGAGTATTCCCGCCGCACCGTATCGCGGCCCCTCGGCGCCTTATGAGCGGGCCTGCCAGATCGCCCACTACTTCAGCCGCCATAAGTCGAAATCCAAGCTTCTGCTACTGGATGCCAATGCCGACATTGGCAGCGAGGGCGCGCTCTTCAAAAAGGTCTGGCGTGAGCGTTATGCTGGCATCATCGAATATCGCCCCGGTTTCAATACAACCGATGTCGATGTTGGCGCCAATACCGTCATCCCTCTCGGCATCGGGCGACAAGGTCAAGGACGACGTGCTGAACGTAGTGCCGCCACAGCGCGCGGCAGCCATTGCCGTACAAACGGAACTGGCCAACGCCGACAAGCGCTGGTGCGAAGTAGACTTGCTGACGTTTGAGTCGACGCAGGCCAAATATGTCCATGTGCTTGGCGATGCGATTAAAACCTCGCCATTGATGCGTAAGTCGGGTCACATGGCCAATCAGCATGCCAAGGTCTGCGCAGCTGCCGTGGTTGATCTTCTGCAGGCGCGAGCTCCCTCGCAGCAGGCGCTATGGAGCAATGCCTGCTGCAGCTTCATCAATGAGAATGAAGTGATCCGTTCCGCTTCTGTCCTTACCTATAGCGCAGCGAGGAAGCGTCATCAGCTAGTACCCGGTAGCGAGGGAATATCGGCCGGCCCCAGCCAGCAGGAATGTATTCACGCCCATGACTGGGCCAGTAATATCTGGAGCGATATGTTGAGTTGAGCGCGACATCGTGGGACTTTAGGCTATAGTGCACATCGAAATGAAGGCTAGGAAAATGCAAGGCAATGAACAAATTTGACGCGGGATACTACTTTCTAGGCAGGCCCAAAAAGCGGGAGGATCTGCCTTCGCTCACCCCCGATGAAGTGACAAGTGAGCGCGACTTTCGATATGCCCCGCAATCACTGTCATCCCCACCACTAGTGTTCTTCAGCGGAGCAAGGGAATACAACGCAAGGCACGGGGGCGCAGCGATCAAATCACCACCAGCAATCTTGTTCGAGGGCTCGAATATGCTGGTGCGCGATGAACTGCGACAGGCGCTCTTGGCACTTGCTGTTCCGGACTTGCATATGCATCCGGCCCATTACGTCCACGATGATGGCAGGACGTACGATGGCTATTGGTACCTGGCCTTCGCCGCCCGCTTTGATTGCTGGGATAGGGAGCATTCGGATTACGATCGCGAAGAAGACCCCGTGTCATTGGGCGGACACCTTTTGGAACAGGTGTACTCATACAGCCTGAATGCAGCACTGCTGGAAGAAATGCCGTTACAGCAGCGCCTGTTCTTCCAGCTGGGTGGTGCGCTGAGCGCTTCCTTCATCTGCCATGCCTCGTTGTGCAGCTTATTTCACGATGCCGGGGGCAATGCGATTCAGCTGACACTGGTCACAGAATACTGACCTTAACTGTTAAAGACCTTCAATTCATTCTCGGAATCTAGTTGAGCGCCCGATGAGCAACACTGGCTGAAATCATCTTGGCCAACTCAAAGAAGTCGCTTTTTGACATTGGCTGTATTCCCTTGTCTCTTGCGCTCTTAGCATTCTGGATGACATACAGCATAAGGTCCGGCGTATCGATTTTGGCATCTGGATTGCCGCGCGCTACCACGAGGTAGCCAAAATCTACGGGGGGTGTTAAGTTTCTCAACTCGTCATAGTTCTATTGATCTACGCTCGATGTTGGTGGGAAATGTAATAGGGGCTGTAGGTACTGCTACTGCGGTGGACTTTGCTTTGGTTCGAAAAAGGTAGGGGCTTCACCTCGCGGCTACAGCTGGTACGCGCATTTCCCGTGCCTCAGTGCCGCGATCCCAACAAAACAATACGACCCCGGCCAATACGCCCCATCCAACGACATTGCAATCTTTGAAAACTTGCAGTTAAAATAAGCCTCAGCAACAGTGTCGTCGCCATGCCATTGATGGAGGGGGCCGCTGGCAAAAAATTCGAGAATTGCAAAGAACAGCGGAATTGCTTTGTATTGAAGCAGCCGAGGATGTTTTTTTGAACAACCGACCCTAGCCAAGGTCTGGAGAAAAGGAATCTAGGAAATGATCAAGGTGATCGGAATTGCACTGTTTCTCTTCAGTTGTTTCGTTTTCTACTGGCTTGGAAACCGTGCGTTCATGCGCCGCAATCAGTTCGGCTTGGAGGGATTCGAGACCTATGGCAAAGCTCTGGCGATCAGGGCATTTGAAAAGATCGTGAGGATTGCAGCGATGTTAGGTCTGGTTATCGGCGTCATTATGTTCTTCGCTGGATAATAGCGCTTTACTGAAGGCGCGCATCTTATACGTGCCGCAGACGCGAGGTTGAAACCTACGCGGTTACGAGTCGGTTGCATTGTTCGCGGCAACCTCTCAGCCAAGAGATGAGCGGGCTTATGGGGAACCGGGCACTCGTGCCAGCAAGGCAGGCACAGCATTCGCTATACCGCCACGAGGGGGCTTCATACAATGGCGTGCCCCCGATCAAGGAAACCAGGTGGGACTGGCCTCCGCTAGTCGTGAATCTGCCTTCTGCCCGGCAACTAGTGGACTGTAACAGTTGAATCCGTAGTGATGCGCCGTTTGGCGTCGAAGTATTTCCACTTCACAGGCTTAGGCGCTTCGTTGTATTTGCGGATATAGCGCATGAGCTTGGCCTTGAGATCCTTGACTGAAGTGAATACGCCACGTGCTATCACGTCACGTTCGATCTTGGCGAACCAAAGTTCAACCTGATTCAACCAGGACGAGTAGGTCGGGGTGAAGTGCATGTGGACGTTCGGATGCTGTTCGAGGAAGGCGGTGACCAGCTTGGTCTTGTGGGCGGAGAGGTTATCTGCGATGACGTGGATTTCTTTGCGCCTGGGTTGGTTGGCAACGATA
>NZ_AUDI01000020.1 GCF_000425385.1 Pseudoduganella violaceinigra DSM 15887
GATTTCCCAGAGCCTTGAGCTCTTTGAAGGGTCGTTCGAGACCAGGACGTTGATAGGTCAGGTGTGGAAGTGCAGTAATGCATTAAGCTAACTGATACTAATTGCCCGTACGGCTTGTCCCTATAACCTTGACGGTTATGTAGCACTTACCCGTGTTTGAGAACACTACCCCACCTTTTACTTCTTCCCGGATTGTTGACAAGTTATGCCTGATGACCATAGCAAGTCGGTCCCACCCCTTCCCATCCCGAACAGGACCGTGAAACGACTTTGCGCCGATGATAGTGCTGCAACCAGTGTGAAAGTAGGTTATTGTCAGGCTCTTATTAGAGAAGCCCGCTAACGTGTGTTAGCGGGCTTTTTGCATTTGAATGTTGAAAATGAGACAAGCAACAGAAAATGTCTCAGTTTGTAGAATTTTTGACTCAGCCGTTTCCCGTCGATAGTGTTAGGTTCCCTATAACACCCTACCTCATCGGTACAAGGAGACGAAATGGAAATTCGCAAGACGCTGATCGCAGCTGCGATCGCCATGGTTGCCGCTCAAGCCGGCGCTGCGCCAAGCATGATGGCCAGCCCGGTTGCCTTCTCCGCACAAGAAAAAACGCGCTTGGTCTCGACCCTGAACGGCGAACTGGGCAAGCATGGCTTGGACGCAGACCATGGTTACGCCATTGCCAGCCAGCATCCCGGCGAGCACGGCAAAGCCATCAGCCGCCTGAACCACACCTACAAGGGCGTGCGTATTTTCGAATCCGAAACCGTTGTGGTGACCGACGAGGGCGGCAATATCGTCAGCGAATCGATCGGCGACCGCCGCCAGGGCCTGAGCGGGAAACGCTTCAGCGTGAAGCCGAAACTGGGCGACCAGGACGCGATTGCCAAGGGCACCATGAATATCCCGCTGGCCAAGACCGGCGCCAATCCATCATCGGCAGAACTGGTGATTTATCCGGTCATGAAGACCGTGCGCGTAGCCGGAGCCGAAGGCAAGGCCGAAGACCAGCTGAACGCCGTGGATGTACGCGACGTGGTCAGTGGCTATGAGCTGGCCTATCACGTGAAAACGCGCGCCATGGACCGCGGCAACCCGGTCTTCTACGATACCATTGTCAGCGCCAACAATGGCCGCGTCCTGGAGCAGTGGAATATGGTGCAGAGCGTGGTTGGGACTGGCCATAGCCAGTACAACGGCGACGTGCCGATCAACACCACCCTGACCGGTGGCATGTACAAGATGATCGACGGTAGCCGGGGTACCGGCGGCACCTTCGGCGCAATGGCCATCACGAATGCGAACCACGGCACCTCCGCCGGCGCGGTGTACACGAATACGACCAATGTCTGGGGCGACGGCCAGAACTACATCGCCGGCGGCAGCACGACAAACGCCAACGGCCAGACTGCCGCGGTCAATGCGCTGTGGGGCCTGATGAACACCTACGATATGCACAAGAATGTGCTGGGCTGGTCTTCGCTGGATGGCAACAACACCGCCACCTATATCGCGGTGCACGTCAACACCGCTTACGACAATGCCTATTACACCGACAGCTGCAAATGCATGTTCATCGGCGATGGCGGCACCTCATTCAAGAACCTGGGCTCGATCGACGTGATCGGCCACGAGATGGGGCACGGCATTACCGCCGCCACCTCGAACCTGACCTATCGCGGCGAATCGGGCGGCCTGAATGAGTCGTCCTCCGATATTTCGGGCGAAGCGGTGGAAGCCTATGCCCGCGCTGGCGGGTCTGGCACTTCGCTGCCTGTCCCATCCGGCAACGACTGGGTAATGGGCAAGGAGATTTCGAAGAGCGGCAACCCGCTGCGCTATATGTACAAGCCAAGCAAGGACGGCAAGTCGCCCGACGCCTGGAAGTCCACCATCAAACGCCTGGACGTTCACTACAGCAGCGGCCCGAACAACCGTATGTTCTACTTCCTGGCCATGGGCTCCAGCGCCACGTCGGGCAGCGACACCTACTCGCAATATTTGACCCAGCAGCCGAAGGCGATGACGGGCATCGGCATCGACAAGGCATACCGTATCTGGTTCCGCGCGAATACCACCAAATTCACGTCATCGACCAATTACGCGGATGCCCGGACCAAAGTGCTGGCCGCAGCGCAGGAGTTGTATGGCGTGGGTAGCCGCGAAGCGAAGGCGGTCCAGCGCGCATATGCCGCCATTAACGTTGGAGCCGATGTGGCCGAATAACGGCGCGTCGCATCGCATGAGAACCGCCGGGGCGACCTGGCGGTTTTTTTTCGTTTTGTGACAATGTGTGATCGTGCGCCGACGAGTTGTTGGCAAAATGCAAGTCATGAATGGCATCTTTACTGCGCAACTGGGTTATGCGATGGCCGCCCTGTACGTGCTGCTGGGCGTTGTTTCAACTGGGGTGGGACTGGCGCTTGGTTCGCGTACCAGCCAATTACGCGACCAGGTCAACGCATGGTGGTTCATTTTCCCTATCGTCAGCGGTGGCTTGATCCTGTATCCGCTGGGAGCTCCGCTGTTGGCGCTCATTATTTGCGCTCTCGCCGCGCGCGAGCTCATACCATATTGCGGGCCGAATGCCGCGCGCTTCCGCCGTGCCGCGATTGCGAGCATCGTCCTCGCGGCGCTCGTTGGCTCATACTCATGGCCGCTTCTTCACTTAGCCTTCGGGCTGGCCAGTATTGCGGCTGCCGTCTATTGGCGGCTGTCCGGTGCACCCGCTGCGCTGCCCTGGCTGTTGTTCGCCGAAACCTGTTTCGGTATCAGCTTTGTGCCGGCCTTCGTCGATCTGCCTTTTGGCGCGAAAGAAAACCTGTCTTGGCTGTTCTATCTGTTTATCGTGACGGCCTTGAACGATATCGCCCAATTCACCAGCGGGAAATTGTTCGGTAAACAGAAGATCGTCCCCCAAATCAGCCCACAAAAGACCTGGCAAGGACTGATGGGCGGCGTCGTGGTTTCGGTGCTCCTGTCGCTTGGTCTGGGCGCCTATCTGGGACTCGGACGGCCTGCCTGGCTGGCGATAATCGCCGTGCTGCTGTCGGTCGGCGGTTTTGCCGGCGACGTGATGTTTTCAGCGGCAAAGCGCAAGCTTGGAATCAAGGACTTTTCAAACCTGATACCGGGCCACGGTGGAATGCTGGATCGCGCCGACAGCCTGGTCATTACAGCGCCGCTGCTGTACGTATTACTCAATTATCGATAAGGAAAAAAAATGAAGATTGATCGAGGCCTCGCCTGGAACGAACGCCAGGCCGGATTTGAGGCCGCGGACGGTACGCGTCTGTTCTATCGCAGCTGGAAACCGCTGGAGCCGCGCAGTGGGAAACCTCGTGCGCTGGTGTTCCTGCACCGGGGGCATGAGCACTCCGGCCGCATAGCTATCCTGGTTGAGCAATTCGGCTTCCATGGCGACTGGGCCTTCGCCTACGACGCTCGTGGCCACGGCTACTCGCCTGGGGCGCGCGGTGCAGCGCCGAGCTTTGCCACCATGGTCGACGACCTGGATACTTTTGTGCGCCATATCTGCGGCAAGCATGGATTTGCCGCCGAAGACGTGCTGGTGGTCGCGAATAGCGTTGGCGCCGTCGTGGCTGCAACCTGGCTGCATGACTATGCGCCGCGAGTACGCGGCCTGGTCATGGCGGCTGCCGCCTTTGCAATCAAGCTGTATGTGCCGCTGGCCAAGCCGGGCCTGCGTTTCGCACGGCGCTTCAAGCCGGATCTGTTCGTGACCAGCTATATTCGGTCAACCATGCTGACGCATTCTGCGGAGCAGGCGCGCGCTTATGATGAAGACCCTCTGATTGCGAAGAGCATTTCCGCGCAGATCCTGCTGGAGCTCGCCGATACGGCGCAGCGCATCGTGCATGACGCGGTCGCGATCGATACGCCCGTGCTGATGCTGGCGGCCGACCAGGATTACGTCGTGCACGAAGCGCCGCAGAAGCTGTTCTTCGAACGCCTGTCATCGCCGATGAAGCGCTACGTCAAACTGCAGCGCTGCCGCCACGCGATCTTCTATGAACAGGATACCTCGGTTGCGATGCAGGCGAGCCGCGAGTTTATCGACCAGTGCTTTGCAGTCCCGCCGTCTTCCATGGAGCGCTTCGCCTCCGCCGATCGGCAGGGAACAGGCGCCCAGAATTACGCAGCACTGATGAACAACCAGACCGGCAACGCGGTGACGCGAGCCTGGTTCGGTTTGCAGAAGCATATGCTGAAGGTTATGGGGCCTGTCAGCGACGGCATGAAGATCGGCCTGCGCCACGGCTTCGATTCGGGCGAGTCGCTGGACTACGTGTACCGCAACCAGGCCGGCGGCAAATTCGGCTTCGGCGCCATGATGGACCGCGGCTATCTCGATGCGGTGGGCTGGCGCGGCATTCGCCAGCGCAAGGTGCAGTTGCAGCAGATGCTGGCGGAGCGGATCGCGGCCCACGAGGGACCGGGCCCTGTGCGCATCCTCGACATTGCAGCAGGTTCGGCGCGCTATGTGCTAGAAACCATCAAGCGCTTCCAGGACCGGGAAATCGAAGTCACGCTGTGCGACTACGGGCAGCACAACCTGGACCAGGCGAAGATCCTGGCGGAGAAGCTGCAGCTTACCGCCCGCATCGAGTACAGCCGCCGCGATGCATTCAGTGCGGATAGCTACACAGAGCAGCAGGGACGCTATGACATAGCGGTCGTGTCGGGACTGTATGAGCTGTTCAGCGACAACGCGATGGTGCTGCAATCGCTGCGCGGCGTAGCCTCCAGCCTGCGTGACGGGGGCAGCTTGCTATACACCGGACAGCCGTGGCATCCGCAGCTGGACATGATCGCCTACACGCTGAACAACCATCGCGGCGAACCTTGGCGTATGCGTCCGCGCGTGCAGGCCGAGATGGACGGCCTGGTGGCGTTGGCCGGCTGCCGTAAGCTTCGGACCAGCATCGGCCTGGAAGGAATCTTTACTGTTTCGCTTGCGGAGAAAGCCGCAGCGCCTGGCGCAGGCGGTTAAATACCGTCACCAGCGATAACAGCAGCACCACTGCAAGCAGGGCGTTGTGCCAGACCGGCGCGACGCCCGCCCACACCAGCAGGCCAAGCAGACCGAAGGCGAATGCGCGGTCGCTTTTCCCCATTGGGCCGTCGAAACGGCGCGCCACACCGATGCTGCTCGCCAGAACGCCTGCAAACTCCGCCAGCAGCGCAAATACCACCACCAATACCAGCAGCGGCGGCGAGATGCCCGCCAGCAGGGCTATAGGCAAGTACAGCGCCGCATCCGACACCTGGTCGCACAGCTCATTCAGGAGCGCCCCCATTGCCGTTTTGTTGCCGGTGGCGTTTGCCAGCATACCGTCGATGGCATTGAGCGCCATGCGCAGCAGCAGGAAGAACGGCAAGCCAAGCCACAGGCCGAGGCATTGCGGCGCCAATGCCAATGCAACGCCGTAACCCACCGAAAGCAGCATTGCGGCCAGCGTGACCTGGTTCGGCGTGATACCGAGGCGCGTGAGCAGGTTGAGGAAAGGGCGCAGCACCTGCTGGAAGCGTGGTTTTAGCTGATAGATCGAAATGCTCATGGCGTATGTGAACGAAGGTAAATCCTGGCGATGAAATGGCTGCGACTATACCCCATCGCACAGTGGAGGTAGACGGTGCGTCCAAGCGTGCGCTCCGAATGGATGGCCGTCAGTATGGCGCGGACCTGGGATCGCTCGGGGGCATGCAGGTCCAGCAAGGGAAAATGTCGGTAGCGAATACCGCGCAGGGCAACAGTTTCGCTGAGTTCCGCGCTCAGGTCGATGATGCAGCAATCGGGCGGCAGCAGGCGCGCTTCGCCCGCGCTCAATCGGCGGCCCACCAGCAGGCCGTCGGCGGCCTCCCCGAAAGGCGGCTTGCCGCGATGGCGCCAGCGTACCAGCTGCCAGGTGAGGCCGTAGCTGGCGAGGTAGGGCCAGAACAGCAGCCATATCCAGGCCGGGTGCCGCCCCTGTTCCTTGCGCAGGAAGGCTGCGTTGCGGCGCATGTAGGCGCATGCCACCAGCAGCAGGCTGGCAGAAAGGTAGAGCCATAGCCATGACGGCGAAAATAGCGCCGCCGCCACCAGCGCCATGCCCGACATGAGCGCGTAATAGAACGAAATGGTTTGGCGCGCGGTGGCGCCAGGGCGCACCGCATAGCTGGCGAGTGCCGCAAGAACAAGTCCGCCGGCCACATCGGCGACGCTGTGCTGCCAGGTCAGCAAGGTGCTGGCGGCCAGAAGCAGCAGCCAGCAGGCAAGGACCGCACGCCAGCCCCGCTGCCCGATTGCTGGCCGTAGCGCGAGCCATAGCAGGGCGCAATAGGCTATATGCAGCGAAGGGAATTGGTTGTAAGGGCGGTCCGAGGCATCGAGCAGGCCGTACGCCAGCTGGAGGAAGGCATTGTCCGGAGTGGGCCGGATGGCCGGGAAGCGCGCCGGGAACCAGGCAAAGACCAGAGTGGCGGCGACCGTGGCGAGCATCAGGCGGCGGCTGTACACACGCAAGGCTTCCCTGTCGCGAATCTTGAAGAAGGCCCAGGCCAGCAAAGGCCCGGAACTGGCGTAAGGGATGATCATCCATGGCAGGAAGGGAATGGCCTGCTCGAACGGGAGCGCCAGTGAGCGCTGGACCTGCGCCATCTCGGCGGCATGGTTGGCGAGCGTGTAGCAGAGCCCGAAGATGAGGGCATTGATGATCAGGTGCAGGACTTGCATTCGTGGCATTATGTCACGCAATGAACGTGAACCAAAAGTATGAGCGCTGTATGGTGATGGCGGGCGGAGGCTTCCGTTTCGGCTACTACCTTGGCATGCACGCCGCAGCGGAGGACAGCGGCATGGCGCCCGACATCCTCCTCGCCAGCTGCGGCGGCTCGCTGGCCGCGGCAATCATCCAGGGCTTGCCCGATGCGGCGCGGCGCAAGCAGTGGCTCGCCTCCCAGGAAATGTACCGGTTCATGTGCGGCCTGCGCACCGCACCGCATGTGAGGCCGCTGCCGGTGTTGGGATCGGCCCTGCTGCGAGGACTCTCGCCGGGCCGCGCAACGCGTGTGCCGGACGTATTCGACGATTACATGTTCGAGCTGCCGGAATTGCTGCCTTTGCCGGTATCTTCGCAGCCGGGCATGGCGCTGGCGATCGTCGCTGCCAAGCTGCTGTTCGGCCGCCAGCACATCGGGCAGGCGCGGGAAGGGCGTGAACTGTTCGCGGAAGTCGTCCTGGGCCCGGAGCGCGCCTGCCGCCTGCTCGAGGGATGGACGGCCCCCGCCAGCAGGCCCGCATGGAGCTGCGGGGCGGTGGCGCCAGGGCTCCTGCTGGACAGCCGCATGCCCGTTGCCGACGCGGTGCGCAGCTCGATCACCGATATGCTGTACTTCGCCTGCCATGCGCATAATGGCAATCACTATATGGGCGGAGTTATTGACCTGTTCCCGATCGAGATCGCACATGGTTTAGCGAAGCACGTAACGATGGAAGCCAAGGCGCCGTTCGACCAGGCGCTGGCCATACCGGCGCTGCGTTCCGTTCTGGGCATCGACGGCAACGCCAGGCTGCGCCATGTGCATTCCCAGCATGCGCACGCCTGGGTCGACACCAGCGATATCTCGAGTGCGCTGCGCGGCAGCGGCATGCGGAAACGCATCGATTGGCGCGGCAACCGCATCAGGCTGGAGATGCCGCGCAGCTTCGACGAATATGCCATGGATGTGGAGGCGCAGTGGCAATACGGCTACCAGCGCGGCATGGAGGCATACGCAAATCCAGGTTTGCGCCTGCGCCGCGCGACACGCTTCAACAGGGGACGTGAATGAGGGTCATGATCATCGGCGGTACCAGCGGCATCGGTTTGGCGCTGGCGGCGCATTACGTCCGGCAAGGGGCGGAACTGGCCTTATGCGGCCGCGATCCGTCGCGGCTCGACGGCAATCCCATCGCCTCGCATGCGGGGCTGCGCCGCTATGGTTTCGACATCGGCGACCGCCAGGCGGTGTTCGATGCCATTGGGGACTTTGCCCGGGAGGGACTGGATTTATTGGTGGTGACCGCCGGCCAGTATGCGGACGCCGAGGCAATCGCCGGGGACCGCATGCGCAGCCTTCCGCTGGTAAGGACCAATGTGTCGGGCCTGTGCCATGCATTCGATGCGGGCGCGGATGCCATGCTTCGCCAAGGCCGTGGCCAGATGGCGGTGGTGGCATCGATCGCCGGCCTGCTGCACGAATATCCGGATGGCTCGCTTTACAGTGCCAGCAAGCGCGCCGCCATTGCCATCGCCGACGCCTACCGCAAGGCCCTGGCGCCGCACGGCGTGGCGGTGACGGCGGTGGTGCCTGGTTATGTCGATACGCAGAAACTGCGCGAGCTGAATGGTGGAAGTGCAGCGCACAAGCCTTACCTGCAAACAGAGGAAGAGGCGGTGCGCCGCACCGTCCGCGCGATCGAGGACAAGGTCGCGCATTGTATTTTCCCCTGGCAGCTGCACGCGACGGTGCGCTTGTTCAACCTGCTGCCAAAGGGGCTGCAGCGCATGCGCAAGAAATGATTCAGAAGCGGTAGGCCGCTTTCACGACGAGGAAATTGACGCCGCTGTTAGGATTCTTGATGCCGCCGTTGGAGAAATGCTGCGCTTTGATTGCGACGTCCCAATTGTTGTCGAACACATAGCCTACGCCGATGTGATCGCCGAACTGGAAGGCGGTCGACAAGTGGTCGTCGTTGTTGTTGTAGATCTTGGACAGCACGTGCGCACCGATGCCGCCTTCGACATACAAGCCCTTCTTATCGGTCCGTTCATAGCGGAATACCGGCGTGATGCCGATGTCGGCGAGGCTCTTCTTGTCGCCGACGATATTGTTCCACTGGCGCTCTTCCCAATAGCCTACGCTGGCGTCCCAGTATCCTGTGAGGTGCCTGCCATTGGCATTGAACCAGGTCCATTCAGGCTTGAAATTCTGGGTTGCCCCCAGGCGCACCATGCGCACCCGCGATGCAGAGCCGTACTCCACATAAGCAGAATTGACGTCGAAGGCGAAAGCAGATTGCGTTACCAGGGTGGCGGCCGCCAAAGCGAATATTTTTTTGATCCTCATAATTTTTCTCTCTAGTCCATGCCGCAGTCTTCACAATTGCTGCGGCAATGCTGGCAATTTTACTTTCGTTCTGAAATTCTTTCAGGCGCCCCCTGAATTGTTAGAATCACTGTAATACTGGCATATCTGGAGTTTATCGTGACGCACTCCCGGCGCATTGCATTTCTCGGCATAGGCTTGATGGGTGAACCTATGGTACTCCGTCTTTTAGCCGGCGGGTTCAAGGTCACTGCGTGGAATCGTACTCCGGGCAAGGCCGGTGTGCTGGCCGCCGCCGGTGCCGACCCGGACGATGTGCTGCCGCATGCGGTGGCCGATGCGGCGGTCGTGGTGTCGATGCTGTCGGCCGGCGATGCGGTCGGCGGCGTGATCGAAGCGGCCATCGACGCGCTGCGCCCGAATACGCTGTGGATCGATATGAGTTCCACGCGGCAGGACGAGGCCCAGGCTTTCCACGCACTGCTCGCAGCGCGTGGCCATCGCTTCATTGACGCCCCCGTGTCGGGCGGCGTCGGCGGCGCGCAGGCAGGCACGCTGGCCATCATGGCCGGCGGCAGCGCGGAAGATTTCGAGGCGGCGCGGCCGGTGCTGCAAGCGATGGGCACGGCCAGACTGGTGGGCCCCGCAGGCAGCGGACAAGTGGCGAAACTGTGCAACCAGCTGATCGTCGGCGCTACCATCAACATCGTGGCGGAAGCCTTGCTCCTGGCGCAGGCGGCAGGTGCGGATCCGGTGGCGGTGCGCGAGGCGATTCGTGGCGGCTTTGCGGAGAGCCGCGTGCTGGAGGTGCATGGCCAGCGCATGCTGGAGCGCAATTTCCTGCCGGGCGGGCAGGTGCTGACGCAGCTGAAGGACCAGCACAATATCCTGGCCGCCGCCGCAGCGGCGGGTGTGGCGCTGCCGCTCACCCGCCTGGTGACGGAGCGCTACGAAGCGATCAAGGATGTGTATCCGCGTGCCGACCATTCCGCCGCGCTGCTGGCGCTGGAGCGGCTGAATGGCGGCGTGCGCGTCGGCACGCAGACCGACAAGCTGCCTTAACGCGCCTGCGGCAGGGCGGCTTCGGCCAGGTGCACCCAGAAGCTGGCGCCGATCGGCAGCAGGCGGTCGTTGAAGTCGTAGCTGGCGTTGTGCAGCACGCAGGGGCCGAGGCCATGGCCGCCGTCGCGGTGTTCGCCTTCGCCATTGCCGATGAAGATGTAGCAGCCCGGTTTCTCCTGCAGGAAGAAGGCAAAGTCCTCCGCCCCCATGGTCGGTTCGACATTGCCGTCCACCATCGATTCGCCGACCACCAACTTCATGACGTCCAGCGCGAAGCGGGTTTCCCGGGCGTGGTTCACCAGCGGCGGATAGTTGCGGCGGAAGGTGAATTCAAGCTCCGCGTCGAAGGCGGCGGCAATGCCTTCCGCCAGCGCACGCATGCGTTTCTCCACCATGTCCAGCACGTCGGTGGTGAAGGTGCGCACGGTGCCGACCAGCTTGGCGTCGTCGGGAATGACATTGGTCGCGCTGCCGGCATGGATCTGGGTGATGGACAGCACGGCCGTATCCAGCGGGCTCTTGTTGCGCGTGACGATGGTCTGCCAGGCCTGCGCGATCTGCACCGCGATCATGATCGGGTCGATGCCCTTGTGCGGCTGGGCCGCGTGGGCGCCTTTGCCGCGCACGGTGACATGGAATTCGTTGGAGGACGCCATCATCGGGCCTTCGCACACGCTCAGGGTGCCGGTGCCGGCGCCGGGCCAGTTGTGCATGCCGTAGATGGCATCCATCGGGAAGCGTTCGAACAAGCCGTCCTTGATCATCTGGCGCGCGCCGGCGCCGCCTTCCTCGGCCGGCTGGAACACCAGGTAGACGGTGCCGTCGAAATTGCGGTGCCTGGCCAGGTGGTGGGCCGCGCCGAGCAGCATGGCGGTATGGCCGTCATGGCCGCAGGCGTGCATCTTGCCCGGGTGTTTGGAGGCATGCGGGAAGGAATTGATTTCCTGCATAGGCAGGGCGTCCATATCGGCGCGCAGGCCGATGGCGCGGCCGGACGTGCCGTTCCTGATGATGCCGACCACGCCGGTCTTGCCCAGGCCGCGCTCGAAGGGAATGCCCCATTCGGTCAGCTTGGCGCACACCACGTCGGCCGTGCGTTCTTCTTCATAGCAGAGCTCCGGGTGGGCATGCAGGTCGCGCCGGATCTGCTGCAACTCGGATTGAAACGCGATAATCGGGTCGATTAGTTTCATTATTATTCTCCATCGGTGTTGCCATTCTAGCCTCCCGATGCGATTTTCTGGAATCGTTTACGATACTGTTTTCCGCCGTCGATAATCCACATCAAGATGTCTCAAACACAAGTCCGCGCCGTCTGCCCGCATGATTGCCCCGATACCTGCGCCCTGCTCGTCACCGTTGCGGATGGCGTCGCGACCGAAGTGAAGGGCGATCCCGACCATCCCACCACGGCCGGGGTGCTATGCACCAAGGTTGCCCGCTATACCGAGCGCACCTATGCGCCGGACCGCCTGCTGCACCCCCTGCGCCGCGTCGGCAAGAAAGGCGAGGGCAAGTTCGAGCGCATCAGCTGGGACGAAGCGCTGGATGAGATCGCGGCCCGCCTGCAGCCGCTGGCCGAAACGGAGCCGGAAGCGATCTTGCCGTACAGCTATGCCGGCACCATGGGCCTGGTGCAGGGCGAGTCGATGTCTGCGCGCTTCTTCCACAAACTCGGCGCCTCGCTGCTGGACCGCACCATCTGCGCGACGGCCGGCGCCACCGGCTACAAGTACACGGTGGGCGCCTCCATCGGCACCGACGTCGAACAGTTCCAGAATGCCAAGCTGATCCTCATTTGGGGCGGCAACCCGATTGCCTCCAACCTGCATTTCTGGACCCGGGCGCAGGAAGCCAAGCGCCATGGCGCAAAGCTGATCGCCATCGACCCCTACCGCTCGCTGACTGCCGAGAAATGCCACCAGCACATCGCCGTGCTGCCCGGCACCGATGCCGCGCTGGCGCTGGGCCTGATGCACATCCTGGTGCGCGACGACTTGCTGGATCACGACTATATTGCCGGCTACACGGTGGGCTTCGAGCAGTTGCGCGAACGGGTGGCCGAGTGGACCCCGGAACGCGCGGCGGCAATCTGCGGCATCACGGTGGACGAAGTCGAGGGGCTGGCGCGCGAGTACGGCGAAACCGCCAAGCGCGGCGAGCCGGTTGCCATCCGCATGAACTACGGCCTGCAGCGCGTGCACGGCGGCGGCATGGCGGTGCGCAATATCGCCTGCCTGCCGGCGCTGGTCGGCGCCTGGCGCCACGCGGCGGGCGGCGTGCAACTGTCCGCCTCCGGCACCTTCAAGAAAAACCTGGCCGCGCTGCAGCGTCCGGACTTGCTGGCCCGGCAGCCGCGCACCATCAATATGAGCACCATCGGCGACGATCTGCTGCGCCCAGCCTCGCCCGGCTTCGGCCCGCAAATCAAGGCCGTCATCGTCTACAACTCGAACCCGCTGGCGGTCGCGCCGGACTCCTCCAAAGTGCAGGCCGGCTTTGCGCGCGAAGACCTGTTCACCGTGGTGCTGGAACATTTCCAAACCGATACCGCCGACTATGCGGACATCGTATTGCCGGCCACCACGCAGCTCGAGCATACCGATGCGCACGGCGCGTATGGCCACCTGTACATGATGGCGAATAATCCCGCCATCGCCCCGATGGGGGAAGCCAAGCCGAATACGGAAATCTTCCGCCTGCTGGCGGCGCGCATGGGCCTCGACGATCCCTGCTTCGGCGACAGCGATGACGCGCTGGCCTCGGTGGCCTTTGTGCAGTTTGACTGGGAGTCACTCAAGCGCAAGGGTTGGCAGAAACTGGAAGTTCCGGATGCGCCTTTTGCGTGCGGCAATTTCCCCACACCCTCAGGAAAATGTGAGTTCTACTCAGAAAGCATGAAGGCCGATGGCCTGGATCCGCTCCCCAGCTATATTCCGAACTACGAATCGGCGGCATCTGCCCCCGATCTGGCGGCAAAATACCCGCTGGCGATGATATCTCCGCCCGCCCGCAACTTCTTGAACTCGACCTTTGTGAATGTGCAAAGCCTGCGCGCGACGGAGGGCGAGCCCCAGCTCGACATCAGTCCCGCCGACGCGGCCGCGCGCTCCATCAACCACGGCGATATGGTGCGCATCTTCAACGATCGGGGTTCCTTTGTGTGCAAGGCGCGCGTTACCTCCAAAGCCCGCGCAGGCCTGGTGGTGGGCTTGTCGATCTGGTGGAAGAAGCTGGCCGGAGACGGCAAGAACGCCAACGAGGTCACCAGCCAGCGGCTGACCGACATGGGGCGCGCACCGACGTTTTACGATACACTGGTCCAAGTCGAGAAAGCCGCCTGAGAATGATTTATGCGCACGTTCGTCCCCCTGAAACTGCGGGCCAGCTACCTGGCGACAGCGGCGGTGTGCGCGGCGCTCCTGGCCGGCTGTGCGCAGTTCAAGTATTACTTCCAGGCGGCCCAGGGCCAATACGCGCTCTGGTCTGATGCCCGTCCGGTCGACGACTGGATCGGCGATCCCGCCACCGATCCCAAACTCAAGGACCGCCTGGAAAAGGCCAAGCTGATCCGCCGCTTCGCGGTGCAGGAGCTGGGCTTGCCGGATAACGCCAGTTACAAGAACTTCGTGCCGCTGAAGCGCCAGTTCGTGCTGTGGAACGTGGTTGCCACGCCTGAGTTGTCGCTGCGCCCGGTGCAGTGGTGCTTCCCCATCGCGGGCTGCGTCAGTTATCGCGGCTATTACGACAAGGCCGATGCCGAAGCCTATGCCGATGAGCTGCGCAAGGAGGGCAACGACGTGCAGGTCGGCGGCGTGCCGGCCTATTCCACCCTGGGCTGGTTCAGCGACCCCTTGCTGTCCACCTTCATCAACCACTCGGATGCGGAATTGGCGCGCCTGATCTTCCACGAGCTGGCGCACCAGGTGGTGTACGTGCAGGGCGATTCCAAATTCAATGAAGCCTTCGCCTCGGCGGTGGAGGAGGCCGGGGTCAACCGCTGGCTCGAGCTGTACGGCAACGATGCCATGCGCGAAGCCTATGTGCGCTATAACGCGCGCCGCCAGGATTTCATGGGCCTGCTGGTCAAGCATCGGCAGATGCTGGCAGACAATTACGCCAGCAAGTCCAGCGTGAAAAAGAAGCGCGAGGAAAAGCTGCGCATCTTTGCTGCCCTGCAGGAGGAATACAAAGTCCTCAAGGCGAACTGGGGCGGCTATAACGGCTACGACCGCTTCTTTGCGGAACCCCTCAATAATGCCCATTTGGCATCGGTTGCGACCTATAATGACCTGCTGCCTGGCTTCCGCGCCTTGCTGGCCAAGGAAAAAGCCTTCCCGCAGTTCTATGTTGCGGTGCGGAACATGAGCAACCTGCCATCCGTGGAGCGGCATGAACGGTTGCACGAGTTGGCGCGCGCTATGGCGCAAGCCGATGAGGCGACGACGGCCGCTGCTGCCAAGGACGCGGGCGTCGTCAATTGACGAAAAGCGATGCTGCTCTGCAGCATGAAGGCCTGCGATAGAGTGCGCGTTCCAAATCCGGAAAAGTGCTTGCCCTGTGCTTTCCCGCAGGATAGCATTTAGAGTGCGGGAAAGCACGGCCGTTCTATTTTCGCGAATAAAAACACATATAAAACTGAGACAAAGAGGCAGAGGATGGAAAAAATCTGGTTGAAGTCGTATCCCCCTGGCGTCCCCAGTGAAATCGACGCTACGCAATACCGCTCCCTGGTTCACCTGCTTGAAGAATCGTTCCAGAAGTACGCGACGCGCCATGCCTTCGTGTGCATGGACAAAGCCATCACCTACGCCGACCTGGACCAGCATTCGAAACGTCTCGGCGCCTGGCTGCAAAGCCGCGGCATGAAGAAGGGCGCACGCGTCGCCGTCATGATGCCGAACGTGCTGCAATACCCGGTCGCCATCGCCGCCATCCTGCGCGCCGGCTACACGGTGGTCAACGTCAACCCGCTGTACACCCCGCGCGAGCTGGAACACCAGCTGAACGACTCCGGCGCCGAAGCCATCATCATCCTCGAAAATTTCGCGACCACCCTGGAACAGGTGCTGCCGCGTACCCAGGTCAAGCACATCGTCGTCGCCAATATGGGCGAGATGCTGGGCGGCCTGAAAGGCATGATCGTCAACTTCGTCGTGCGCAACGTGAAGAAGATGGTGCCGGCCTTCTCCCTGCCGAACGCGGTGCGCTTCAAGGATGCGCTGGGCCATGCCCGCAGCATGAAGCTGACCCCGGTCGAACTGCGCCATGAAGACGTGGCCTTCCTGCAGTACACCGGCGGCACCACGGGAGTGTCGAAGGGCGCGACCCTGACCCACCGCAATATCATCGCCAACCTGCTGCAGATGCAGGCCTGGTCGGCGCCCAAGCTGGCCGACCTGCCGCCGGAAGAGCGCACCATTATTTGCGCCCTGCCGCTGTACCACATCTTCGCGCTCACCGTGTGCGCCATGTGGGGCATCCGCGAGGGTGGCCTGAACGTGCTGATTCCGAACCCGCGCGATATCGGCGGCTTTATCAAGGAACTGGCCAAGTACCGCTTCAATATGCTGCCGGCCGTGAATACGCTGTACAACGCGCTGCTGAACCATCCCGATTTCAGCAAGCTGGACTTCTCCGGCCTGAAAGTCGCCAACGGCGGCGGCATGGCGGTGCAGAAGGCCGTGGCCGACAAGTGGCTGGCCGCGACCGGCGTCACCATCGTCGAAGGCTACGGCTTGTCCGAGACCGCGCCGGTGGCCACCGCCAACCGCTTCGACAGCACGGAGTTCTCCGGCATGATCGGCCTGCCGATTCCATCCACCGAAGTGGCGATCCTGGACGACGCCGGCAATGAAGTGGCGCTTGGCGTCGCCGGCGAAATCGCGATCCGCGGCCCGCAGGTGATGGCCGGCTACTGGAACCGTCCGGACGAAACGGCCAAGGTCATGACGGCCGACGGCTACTTCAAGTCCGGCGACGTCGGCGTGATGGATGAGCGCGGCTACGTCAAGATCGTGGACCGCAAGAAGGACATGATCCTGGTCTCCGGCTTCAACGTCTACCCGAACGAAATCGAGGACGTGGTGGCGGCCCATCCGGGCGTGCTGGAATGCGCCTGCATCGGCGTGCCGGACGAGCATTCGGGCGAAGCGGTGAAAGTGTTCGTGGTGAAGAAAGACCCGAACCTGACCGTGGAAGCGCTGATGGACCATTGCAAGCAAAATCTGACCGGCTACAAGAAGCCGAAATATATCGAGTTCCGCACGGAGCTCCCGAAGACGAACGTTGGCAAGATCCTGCGCCGCATGCTGCGCGACGAGAAGCCTGCCGACGATAAGAAAGCTGCATAAAGCGGCAAGGCACACGAAAGGCAATACGATGGAAAAAATCTGGCTGAAGTCATACCCTGAAGGCGTTCCTGCGGAGATCGATACGTCCCAGTACCGTTCCGTGACCCACCTGATGGAGGAATCGTTCCAGAAGTACGCAAGCCGCAACGCGTACGTCTGCATGGACAAGTTCCTGACCTACTCCGAGGTGGACCAGATGTCGAAGCAATTCGGCGCCTGGCTGCAATCGAAGGGCCTCCAGCCGGGCGCGCGCGTCGCCATCATGCTGCCTAACGTGCTGCAATACCCCGTGGCGCTGGCCGGTATCATCCGCGCCGGCTACGTGGTGGTCAACGTCAACCCGCTGTACACCCCGCGCGAGCTGCAGCACCAGCTGAACGACTCCGGTGCGGAAGCCGTGATCGTGCTGGAAAACTTCGCCACCACCGTGCAGCAAGTGTTGGCCTCGAGCCCGGTCAAGCACGTGATCGTGGCGACCATGGGCGACCTGATGGGCGGCCTGAAAGGCGCCATCGTCAACTTCGTGGTGCGCCATGTGAAGAAGATGGTGCCGGCCTGGAATATCCCCGGCCACGTCAGCTTCAAGCAGGTGCTGTCGGAAGGCTCGCGCCTGACGCTGAAACCGGCCGATCAAAAGCCGGAAGATATCGCCTTCCTGCAGTACACCGGCGGCACCACCGGTGTGTCGAAAGGCGCGGTGCTGCTGCACCGTAACGTGGTGGCGAACATGCTGCAGAACGAAGCCTGGCTGCAGATGGCGCCGAGCAGCCAGCAGATGGTCTTCGTGGCCGCGCTGCCGCTGTACCACATCTACTCGCTGACCATTTCCTGCTTCATGGGCTGGAAGCTGGGCGGCATGAATATCCTGGTCCCGAACCCGCGCGACATTCCGGGCTTCGTGAAAGAACTGGCCAAGTATCCGGTGACCGTGTTCCCGGCGGTGAATACACTGTACAACGCGCTGCTGAACAACCCGGACTTCGTCAAGCTGGACTTCTCCAGCTACAAGATCTGCAACGGCGGCGGCATGGCTGTGCAGCAGTCGGTGGCCGACCGCTGGCTGAAGGTGACCGGCACCCCGATCATCGAAGGCTATGGCTTGTCCGAAACCTCGCCGGTGGCCACCGCCAACCGCGTCGACATCAAGGAATTCACCGGCACCATCGGCGTACCGATTCCTTCCACTGAAGTGGCGATCCTGGACGACGACGGCAATGAAGTGCCGCTGGGCTCCGCCGGCGAGATCGCGATCCGCGGCCCACAGGTGATGGCCGGCTACTGGAACCGCCCGGACGAAACGGCCAAGTCGATCACGCCGGACGGCTTCTTCAAGACCGGCGACGTCGGCATCATGGACGACAAGGGCTTCGTGCGCATCGTCGACCGCAAGAAGGACATGATCCTGGTGTCGGGCTTCAATGTGTACCCGAACGAAGTGGAAGGCGTGGTCGCCGCCCATCCAGGCGTGCTGGAAGTGGCCTGCGTCGGCGTACCGGATGCCAACTCCGGCGAGGCGGTCAAGCTGTTTGTGGTCCGCAAGGATCCGAACCTGACGGCGGAAGCGCTGCTCGAGTTCTGCAAGCACGAACTGACCGCTTACAAGAAGCCGAAGTACATCGAGTTCCGCGACGAACTGCCGAAGACCAATGTCGGCAAGATCCTGCGCCGCCAGCTGCGCGACGAAAAAAAGGCAGCATAAGCCGGTATTCTTGATCTGGCGCAAATAATGGTTCCGGAGCGGCTGTAAAGTGGAATGTCCCACCAGCGCAGCCTCCGGAAACCATCATGGGCCGATCGACGACACACAACACCGCACTCTCCCTCAGCACCGAAGGCCGCCGCGCGTTACGACAGCGCGAAGGCCTGCGCGGCTACTACGAAGTCTCCCGAACCGATATGACGCCCGACCAGGTCGAGGCGGCATTCGACCTGTCCGTGCGCTGCGCGGAGCGCGCCGTGCAGCGCCAGGTCAGCCATCATCCCCTCACGCAGGCGCAGTTCGATGCGCTGGTCAGCTACACCTGCAGTCTCGGGGCTGGCGGCGCCATGCTGGTGCTGCGCCGTATCGATGCTGGCGACTTCGAAGGCGCGTCCGATGCAATGCTGCGCAATATCGCCACGCCAGTGGACGGCCGCCTGGTAGCGCACGCGGGACTGGCCGCGCGGCGCAAGGACGAAAGCGCGCCTTTCCGCGCCTGACGAGCGCACGCCATCGCGCAGCTGGGCGTTGCTCATGGAAAGCGGCACCTGCTCCGGCAGGCGCAAGATTGCGCAAGAAACACTAGAGGCTTGTTTCGGCGGCCAAAATGCTCACTTGGTCATTCGCAGTCCAGCGATGCCGTCGGCCACGGTGAAGCTGGCAAGCGTCGACAGGCCGCTGCGTGGATCGCGTACTTCGTCCAGGGCCTGGAATGCCATTGCCGCGCGGTCGGGCCGCAGTTCGAGCAGCATGAAACCGCGCCTGTCGCTGCGGCCGAAACGCAGGCCGGGGTTCATGTCGACATACTGTTGTGTGCGCGCCTGCGGGCGCGAGCTGGAGGTGATGGAGGTGCCGCAGAACTCCGTAGCGATCACGGGATTGCCGGCACTGTCCGCGCGCGCGGGATCGCGCCGCAGTTCGGCGGCAAAGAAGGTGTGCACATCGCCCGACAGCACCAGCGGATTGCGTGCGCCGCGCATGGCATCCATCAGGCGCGCGCGGGCGGCTTGATATCCATCCCAGCCATCGGTCCAGAAGCGGCCGTCCTTGCCGTTTGCCGGCGGCACTTGCGACATCTGCGCCATCAGCGTTTGCTGGGCAATGATATTCCAGCGCGCCGTCGATTCCTTCAGGCCTTGCGCCAGCCACGCCTCCTGCTCGCCGCCCAGCATGCTGCGGCGCGGGTCTGCCAGGGCGGCGCAGGCGCTGCGATGGACCGAGCTGGAGCCGCCGCGTCCCGCCGCCTGGCAGGCATGCACGGAACGGTAGCGGCGCGTATCGAGCACATGGAAGCGGGCCAGCTGGCCCCAGTCGTAGCGTTGGTAGAGCCGCTGGGTGCGCAGCGGCTGGTGTTCGAAGTAGGCCTGGTAGGCGGCTTCACGCCGCTGCGCAAAGTCCGGCGACAGCAGTTCATCCCGTGTCGGGCTGTAATCGTTGGCCACCTCATGGTCGTCCCAGGTGACCAGCCATGGCGCCGCATGGTGCGCCGCCTGCAGGTTGGCATCGCTCTTGTATTGTGCGTAGCGCGCACGGTACTGTGCCAGCGTGAAGCTCTCGTCCACCCGCCGGGCTCCGGCGGGATGTTGCAGGCTGTATGGCCCCCATTCGTAGATGTAGTCGCCGAGGAAGGCCACCAGGTCGGGCGCGGCCTGCGCGATATGGCGGTGCGCAGCGTAATGGCCGAATTCCCAGTGCTGGCAGGAGGCGACGGCCAGCTTCAGCATGTCCGGCATGCTGCCGGGCGCCGGCGCGGTGCGCGTGCGGCCCACTGGGCTGACGGCGTCGCCCAGCATGAAGCGGTACCAGTACCAGCGGCCAGGCGCGAGGCCCCGCACATCGACATTGACGCTATGCGCCAGCGCCGGCGCCGCGACCGCCGTGCCTTTGGCGGCGACGCGGGTAAAGGCTTCGTCGTGCGCGACTTCCCAGCGCAGCTGCTGTGCGATAGGCGGGATGGACGCCGCGTTGAGCGGATCGGGCAGGAGCCTGGTCCAGAGGACAATGGCATCGGGCAGGGGCGCGCCGGAAGCAACGCCCAGCGTGAAAGGATAGGCGTCGCTGACGGCGCTGCGCGCCTGGGCGGGAAGATAAGGCGCCGCAGCCGCCAGGGCGGCCACGCGGGCCGCGGTGCGGAGCAGCAGGCGGCGCCCGTCCCGCATGGGCTTACAGCAGCGTTTCGAGCGGCGGCACTGGGCGCGGCTTGCGGTCAGGGCCGGTGGCGACGTAGGTCAGCGTGGCTTCGGTGACCTTGACGATATTGGCCTGCAGGCGGTTGCGTTCCGCATACACTTCCACATTGACGGTGATCGAGGTATTGCCGACTTTGACGATGTCGGCGTAGAAGGTTAGCAAGTCGCCAACGAACACCGGATTCTTGAACAGGAAGGAGTTCACTGCGATGGTGGCCACGCGCCCATTGGCGCGGCGGGTGGCGGGCAGGGAGCCCGCAATGTCGACCTGGGCCATGATCCAGCCGCCGAACACGTCGCCGTAGACATTGGCGTCGGACGGCGCGGGCATCACGCGCAGTTCAGGCATTTTTCCAGGAGGGAGGCCGCGGGAAGTTTGTTCTTGGGTGCTCATCGCAAAATCTCATGAAGGACTACAATTGGTGGGATTTTAAACCAGCCAGCTTACGTATGCGCCGCTATCCGAATACTCCGCCACCTCCGCCCGGTCCGCAACGCGGCGACATTGCAACTCTGAAAACATTGCTGCCTTATCTGTGGGTGTACAAGTGGCGTGTGCTGGCGGCGCTGCTGGCGCTGGTCGGCGCCAAGGCCGCCAATGTCGGGGTGCCGGTCGTGCTGAAGCAGCTGGTGGACGATATGACCGTCAAGCCGGGCGATCCGCGCGCCCTGCTGGTGCTGCCGCTGGCGACCCTGGTGGCGTATGGCCTGCTGCGCCTGTCGACCACCATGTTCACCGAGCTGCGCGAGTTCCTCTTCGCGCGCGTGACCCAGCGCGCGGTGCGCACCATTGCACTGAAAGTGTTCCGCCATCTGCATTCGCTGTCGCTGCGCTTCCACCTGAATCGGCAGACTGGCGGCATGACGCGCGATATCGAGCGCGGCACGCGCGGCGTCAGTTCGCTGATTTCCTACACACTGTTCAACATTCTGCCGACACTGGTGGAGATCACGCTGGTGCTGGGCTACCTGGTCACGCACTACGATATCTGGTTCTCGGTGATCACCTTCGCGGCGCTGGTCATCTACATCACCTTTACCATCCTGGTGACGAACTGGCGCACGCACTTCCGCCGCACCATGAACGATCTCGATTCGAAGGCCAGCACCAAGGCCATCGACTCGCTGCTGAACTATGAGACGGTGAAATACTTCGGCAACGAAGACTACGAAGCCAATCGCTACGACGAAGGCCTGCAGCATTTTGAAAAGGCGGCGGTCAAGTCGCAGACATCGCTGTCCATGCTGAACACCGGACAGTCGGCCATCATTGCCATTGCGGTGACGCTGATCCTGTGGCGCGCCACGCAGGGTGTTATCGACGGCAAGATGTCGCTGGGCGACCTGGTGCTGGTGAACGCCTTCATGATCCAGCTCTACATCCCGCTGAATTTCCTCGGCGTGATCTACCGTGAAATCAAGCAAAGCCTGGCCGACATGGAACGCCTGTTCTCGCTGTTGAACGAGAACCGCGAAGTGGACGATGCCGGGCATGCGAAGCCGCTGCATCCGCAAGGCGCGGAAGTGTGCTTCAACCATGTCGACTTCAGCTACGACCCCAAGCGCCAGATCCTGTTCGATGTGGACTTCACGATCCCGGCCGGCACCACGACGGCGGTGGTGGGCCACAGCGGCTCCGGCAAGTCGACGCTTTCGCGCCTGCTGTACCGCTTCTACGAAGTGAACAGCGGCAGCATCACCATCGATGGCCAGGATTTGCGCGACGTCACGCAGAATTCGCTGCGCCATGCGATCGGCATCGTGCCGCAGGATACGGTACTGTTCAACGACACCATCGAATACAACATCGCCTACGGCCGCCCCGGCGCCAACAAGGACGAGATCATTGCAGCGGCGCGCGCCGCCTCGATCCACGACTTCATTGCCGGCCTGCCGGACGGCTACGAAACCATGGTGGGGGAACGCGGCCTCAAATTGTCCGGCGGCGAAAAACAGCGCGTCGCGATCGCCCGCACGCTGTTGAAGAACCCCGCCATCCTGATCTTCGACGAAGCCACCTCCGCGCTCGATTCCAAGGCCGAACAGGCGATCCAGGCGCAACTGAAAGAGATCGCGAAGAACCGCACCACCATGGTTATCGCCCACCGCCTGTCGACCATCGCCGATGCGCACCAGATCCTGGTGCTGGATCACGGTAAGATTGTGGAGCGCGGCACGCATGCATCGCTGCTGGCGCGCGAAGGTTTGTACGCCCAAATGTGGGAGCGCCAACAGGCGCGCGGAGAGCTGGAGCAGTCCTCGCCGGTGAGCGGCGAGCTTGTCGATTGATAGGGAGGACGGGGATGGCGGTGAAAAAGGTTCTGGCGGTAGCCCTTGCGGCAATCGGCCTCGTGGCGGTCGCAGTCGGCGTCAATACAGCGCGCAGCGGCAGCCGCCAGCTGGCGGTGGAAAAGCTGCCGGCACTGGCAGTCGACGAAACCGCGGCGGCGCAGCGCCTGGGCGAAGCCCTGCGCTTCATGACCATTTCCGATTACAAGGACGCGGGCGCCAACGCCGCTGAATTCGACAAACTGCACGCCCATCTGCAAGCCAGCTTCCCCCGCGTACACGCTGCGCTGAAGCGCGAAAACGTCAACGGCAAGGCGCTGCTCTATACCTGGCAGGGCAGCGACGCGAAGGCCGCGCCGGTGATGTGGATGGCGCACCAGGACGTGGTGCCGATCGCCCCCGGCACCGAAAAGAGCTGGGAGCAGCAGCCTTTCGGCGGCATCGTGCACGATGGCTTCATCTGGGGCCGCGGCGCGTGGGACGACAAGGGCAACCTGTACGCACAGATGGAGGCCATCGAAATGCTGCTGGCCTCCGGCTACCAGCCGCGCCGCACCATCTACCTGGCCTATGGCGCCGACGAGGAAGTCGGCGGCAAGCGTGGCGCCGCGCACATCGCCGAGCTGCTCAAGTCGCGCGGCGTCAAACTCGATTACGTGCTCGATGAAGGCTTGATGATCGTGCACGGCATGGTGCCGGGGCTGGCACCGGGCGCCGCGATGATCGGCATGGCGGAGAAGGGCTACGCCAGTTACAAGCTGGAACTCGATACCGCCCCCGGCCACTCCTCGATGCCACCGCAGGAAACCGCGATCGGCATGATGAGCCGGGCCCTGGGCGCGCTGGAAGCGCACCCGATGCCGGTGCGCATGGAAGGCCTGCCGCAGCAAAGCTTCGAAACCATGGCGCCCGAGATGACGGGCATGAACCGCGTGGCGCTATCGAACTTCTGGCTCTTCAAGCCCATGCTGGAACGCATGCTGACCAAAACGCCGAGCGTGAACGCCCTGGTGCGCACCACCACCGCGCTGACCATCGTCAACGCGGGCGTGAAGGACAATGTATTGCCCGGTACGGCGAGCGCTGTCGTCAACTTCCGCCTGCTGCCGGGCGATACGCTGGCTGGAGTCGAGCAGCATATGCATCAGGTGATCGGCAACGACAAAATCCGCATCACGCCCGAAGGCAGCTTCAATACCGAGGCGTCGCGTGTGGCGCGTCTGGATGGCGCACCGTATGCGATGGTGAACCGCACCATCCGCCAGGTATTCCCGGACGTGATCGTGGCGCCGGGCCTGATGATCGGCGCCACCGATTCGCGTTACTTCAGCGGCATGAGCGACAGCGTGCTGAAATTCGGCCCGGTACGGGCCAAGCCGGAAGACCTGCCACGCTTCCATGGCACCAATGAACGCATGTCGGTCAAAGGCTACGCCGACATGATCCGCTTCTACCACCAGCTGTTGAAAAACAGCGCTTGAAAAAATCCCCGCACTCGGCGGGGATGCTTTTACTTGCCTGCTGCGCAGCTTGCCAAGGCGGCAGGCATGAACGCAGCGTAGTCCAGGTTCTTATTGAAAGCAAAATTCTTATCGTCGGTGCCGTAGGCCTGCTCGCTGATTTTGCGTCCCAGGCATTCGCAGGCGTTGGCGCGTCCGGGCGCATCGAGTTTGGCAAAGGGCGGGAGCCGCTCAATATTTGCTTTGCACAGGTCGGCCTGCTCTTTCGCATAAGACGCCGTTTCGTACTTGTAGCGGCACTGCGTCATGGCTGTCTTGTGCAATGCCGTGAATTGCGCTTTGTCGTTCGCGCTGGTCATCGCTCCCGTTTCCCAATCGGCCGCGCGGAAGGCTGCGACAACTTTCTCGTCGGTGCAGGAGCAGACGAGTTCCTCGCCGGGGGCACGGACGAAATTCTTCTTGCAAGAACTCATTCCATAAGCACGGAAGTCATCGAGATTCGTCTCGTTGACGGGCACCGCCTGGGCGATCTGGAGGGCGGAGGCCAAGGTCGCGATGAGTAAGATGCGTAGTTTTTTCATTTCAGTGGATTTCGGTTATTGTTGGCTGGAGCAGGCATCGAATGCGCTAATGCGCGGCGAAAGGCTGGCAGGGAATGCTTGAAAAAAGCCGCCCAACCGGGCGGCTTTTCTGGTGGCCTGACGCCAGCTTATGGCAGCGGGCGATTGGCCAGGGTGCTGTCGTCTGTATTGGTCAGTTCACCTTCCCACTTCGCTACCACGGCGGTGGCGATGGAGTTGCCGACCACATTGGTTGCGGAACGGGCCATGTCCAGGAAGTGGTCGATACCCAGCAGCAGGACCAGGCCCGCTTCCGGAATCTTGAACTGCGACAGCGTGGCGGCAATCACCACCAGCGATGCGCGCGGCACGCCGGCCATGCCTTTGGAGGTCAGCATCAGCACAGCCATCATCGTGATCTGGGTGCCCATGTCCATATTGATGCCGTACGCCTGGGCGATGAACACCGTGGCGAAGGTACAGTACATCATCGAGCCATCCAGGTTGAAGGAGTAGCCGATGGGCAGTACGAATGCGGCGATACGGTTACGCACGCCGAAGCGCTCCAGGCCTTCCAGGGTTTTCGGGAAGGCGGCTTCGGAGGAGGCGGTCGAGAAGGCCAGCAAGGTTGGCTCCTTGACTTCCGACATCAGCTTCATGACGCGCTTGCCCAGGAACAAGAAGCCGGCGAAGATCAGGATCGCCCACAGGATGCCGATCGAGAGGTAGAACTCCGCCATGAACACGCCGTAGGTTTGCAGCACGCCGACGCCGCTCTTGGCGATGGTGCCGGAAACGGCGGCGAACACGGCGAACGGTGCGAACTGCATCACGTAGCCGGTGACCTTCAGCATGATGTGCGCCACGCCATCCACGGCGTCGACCAGCGGTTCCGCTTTCGCGCCGACAGCGGCGGCAGCGGTACCGAAGAACAGCGAGAACACGACGATCTGCAGGATCTCATTCTTCGCCATGCCGTCGATGATCGAGGAGGGCACCAGGTGGGTGATGAATTCCTTGAGCGACAGGCTGGACGTTTGCAGCGTGGCAGCGGCGGCAGCGCCGTCCGTCGGAATGTGGCCCAGCAGGGCATCGCCGGGACGGAACAGGTTCACCATGATCAGGCCCAGCGTCAGCGACAGCACGGACGCCAGGAAGAACCAGCCCAGGGTCTTGATGCCGACGCGGCCGACTTCCCGTGTGTCGCCCATGCGCGCAATGCCGACCATCAGGGTCGAGAACACCAGCGGCGCGATAATCATCTTGATCAGGCGCAGGAAGAGGGTGGTGATGAGGGACATATAGTCCGCAAAACTGGTCGCTTGTGGCGCCGTCTGCGAAACATTGATGGCGTAGCCGGTAAGGACACCCAACGCCAGGCCGACGAGGATATATGTGGTCAGGCGGTTTTTGTTTGCCATAAGCAAGATTCCTGAAGAGGGGCGGAATTGCCGTTAGAATGAAGAGCTTTTGATGAGCTATTAAGCAAGTCCCGAAGTATCCTTGCGGTTCTAGGCCACTGTCAAGCAAGAATAATCTCGCTGAAACCCGAAAAAGATGATCGCAATTAAAGACTTAAGTAAGTGGTATGGCAACTTTCAGGTGCTCGCGGAATGCAGCACCGAGGTCGCCAAAGGCGATGTCATGGTGATCTGCGGCCCTTCGGGATCGGGTAAATCGACGCTGATCAAGACCGTTAACGGGCTGGAACCCTTCCAGAAGGGTGAAATTATTGTCAACGGAATCTCGGTCGGCGCCAAGGGCACCGACCTCTCCACCCTGCGCTCGCACATCGGCATGGTGTTCCAGAACTTCGAGCTGTTTCCCCATTTGACGGTGCGGGAAAACCTGACCCTGGCCCAGATGAAAGTGCTGCGCCGCTCGCAGGACGAGGCCAATGAGAAGGGCTTGCGATACCTGGACCGCGTCGGTCTGCTGGCGCACCAGGACAAGTTTCCCAGCCAGCTTTCCGGCGGCCAGCAGCAGCGCGTGGCCATCGCCCGCGCCCTGGCCATGGATCCGGTGGCCATGCTGTTCGACGAACCCACGTCCGCACTCGACCCGGAAATGGTCAACGAAGTGCTGGATGTGATGGTCGGCCTGGCGCAGGAAGGCATGACCATGATGGTGGTGACCCACGAAATGGGCTTCGCCCGCCGCGTGGCCAACCGCGTGCTGTTCATGGACCAGGGCCGCATCCTCGAAGACTGCGGCAAGGACGAGTTCTTCGGCGCGCCGCGCTCAGAGCGCGCCCGCGACTTCCTGGCCCGGATCATCCACTAAAACTAAGCGCAGGCCTAGCGGCTGGCGGCCAGCCAGTGCCCGCGGTCCGACCAGCCCAGGAATTGGCGGGTGCCGATTGCCTGGTCGACCGGCACGCCATTGATGGCCGCCAGCAGCCCGCGCCAGGCCGGTGAGAACGCCTTCTGGAATTGCGGCTGCTGTTCGGCCAGGAAGGTCTTGGCCCAGTCGACGAAGGCCTGGACCTCGGCTTCCGGCTGCAGCGACAGGAAGAACACCATCTGACGCCATGCATAAGCCGCGTTCTTGATGCATATCACATCGCTGTGCCAGTCGCGCACGTTCACCTGCAAGCGCTGGCAGATCCACTTGAAGCATTGACGGCTCAGGCGCGGCAGTTCCGGGCGCAGCGCCGCGCCCAACGGCAGCCTGCTGAACAGGACGGCGAGATTCTGCGAAGTGAGGACTTGCTGCTGCTCGATGATCATGCCGTTGGTGGCCGGGCGCCAGGTATTGGCCGGCACGCCGGCGCGCTCGGCGCAGATGCCCGCCAGGTCCAGGCCGCGCGTGTTGCGTGGACGGCGGAACCATGCGAGCTGCTTGCCTTTGCCTTCATTCGCCGAGCGGAACATGCTGTAGTCGATGCCGTAGTAGCGCGCGTACAGCGTTCCGTCCAGCAGGTCGGCCGCAATGCCAAGGGCCTCTTCGAATTTGCCGGAGAACTGGCCCATGAAAATATCGGTCGCCAATTCCTCTGTCAGCGGCAGGTCCACGCCTGCGTGGCGGGCGAGCGCGGTAAGCTCCTGCAGCAGCTTGTTGGGCAGCGGAGTATGGGGGAAGGCCGCCAGCGCCAAGGTTGCCGTTTCCTCCAGCGCCTGCTTTGCCACATCTTTATGCGACAGCGCGTTGCCGCGGAATTGATCCGCGGCCGACACCCATGGCAGCTCCTCCAGCCTGACCTGTTTTTCAAGGTTCAGCAGCAGCAGGGAGCGGCGGCGGCGGAAAGCGCGGTAGACGGCGGCGTACAGGCTGCGCAGCCTTGGCTCCTCGATGTTGAGGGCGGCCAGGCCTGAGCTTAGCTGAGGTAAGACCTTGGCCAGCACCTCGCCCGAGGTGATGAGTCCCGCCCGCACCAGTCCATCGATGGAGTCGCGC
Organism: Pseudoduganella violaceinigra DSM 15887; assembly: GCF_000425385.1. Lineage (GTDB taxonomy): Bacteria > Pseudomonadota > Gammaproteobacteria > Burkholderiales > Burkholderiaceae_D > Rugamonas > Rugamonas violaceinigra. The sequence goes on from NZ_AUDI01000020.1 coordinate 28,097, forward strand.
TGGCAGCGCATGGCCTTGCGGCCGATCGATGGCGGAATGCGGGTGCCGGCCGGCAGCGCGCTGCTTGCCTCCTGCTCCAGGACATCGGCCCTGAGCTGGCGCGCATCGTCGATGCCTTCCCCGGGCGGGTGTTTGGCGATCCGCTCCGCGACCAGGGCGGCGATCTTGTCGTGCATCGGCGCCGCGACATCGCGCGCCTGGGCATTCCGCTGCGAGACCCGCCTGGCGTCTGCCACCGGGCCATGCTTCTCGATGTTCAGGTTGACGATCACGCGAACCATGCCGACATCGCGGCTGGTCAGCGAGGCGGGATCGGCGGCGCAGCGCTGCAGCAGCGCGCGCAGTTTGGCGTAGTGCAGGTTCGGCTTGTCCTGCTTGCGGCAAAGGCGATGCCTTGCGCGCAGGATCGGATAGGCCTTGAGCAGGTCGAGGGCCCGCTGCTGCCAGCCCGCGGGGTAAGTGCGGCAGGGCCAGCCATCGGCATAGGTTTCGGCGAACAGGCCGACCACCCGGTCATTGAACGGCGCCCAGACGGTGACGGCTTCCTTTTGCGCCAGGATCTGCTGGTTGGGGCGCACCGCTTGCAGGCTTTCCTTGACGGCGCCTGCGCTCTGGACATACACGCCGGGCCCCTGGCGCCGCGGCTCGGTGGCCGGGGCAGGATAGAAGCGCAGGCGCGAAAAGAACGGCGCCAGCTGCTCGACCAGCTCGCGCGCCTTCTCCGCATGGCCCTGGCCGGCCAGCCAGGCGACGGCCAGCAGGGCGCCCTCTTCGGGCACGTTGATTTCGTAGCAGCCGGTGGCCAGCATGTCCTGCAGCCGCGCCATGCCGGCGTCGGACAGGAAGTAGGTGTTCAGGGCCTGCCGCTCATGGTGCTCGGCTACCGGGGGAATGGCTTTCAGGTATTCGCGTTCAAACGGCAGTAAAGGCCCGCCGGCCAGCAGCTTTCCCGTCGCGAAACCGCCAGTCACGACCTCCAGCGTGGCCCATGCGGGAATAATGTCTTTGATGTTTTTGAACGGCGTGCGCGACCCGTACTCGGCCGATCGCGAAAGAATGTTGGACAACACGGCGACCCAGGAGCCGATACGTTGTTCATTTGGCTCTGCGGCCACCAGGGCCTTTGCAAGTTGGACGGTCGCGTAGCCAGAATTTATATTGGGCATTGCATTCCTGGGATGAGGATTCGGGGGCCGGAATCGAACCGGCGCCCACTCGGTCCGGAGCCGAGTGTTCTTCCACTGAACTACCCCGAATTAGAAAATAGCGCGGCGGTATGTTGACAGAATGTAACGAATTTGGCAACTCACATCTGCGGCCAGGGGCGGAATACTGTTGCTGACAGGGTAAAATGGCGGGATTCGTTCTATAGGAAAGCCTGCCGCCATGAGTGACTTCGAGATCCCGCACAGCATCACCATCACCCGCCCAGACGACTGGCACCTGCACCTGCGCGACGGCGCCACCATGGCCAGCGTCCTGCCGGACACCGCGCGCCAGTTCGGCCGCGCGATCGTGATGCCGAATCTGAAACCACCGGTCACCACCGTGGCCCAGGCAGCCGCCTACCGCGACCGCATCCTGGCCGCCCTGCCGCAAGGCATGGACTTCGAGCCGCTGATGACGCTTTACCTGACCGACAACACGTCGCCGGATGAAATCATCCGCGCCGCCGACAGCGGCTTTGTGCACGCGGTCAAGCTGTACCCGGCCGGCGCCACCACCAACTCCGACGCCGGCGTGACCGACCTGTCCAAGTGCTACAAGGTGCTGGAGACCATGCAGGAAGTCGGCTTGCCCTTCCTGGTGCACGGCGAAGTCACCGACCAGGACATCGACCTGTTCGACCGCGAAGCCGTCTTCATCGAACGCGTAATGCGCCCGCTGCGCAAGGACCTGCCGGCCCTGAACATCGTGTTCGAACACATCACCACCAAGGATGCCGCGCAATATGTGGCGGAAGCGGAAGGCCCGATCGCGGCCACCATCACGGCCCACCATCTTCTGTACAACCGCAATGAAATCTTCAAGGGCGGCATCCGCCCGCATTACTACTGCCTGCCGGTGCTGAAGCGCGAAGAGCACCGCCTGGCGCTGGTGACCGCGGCGACCAGCGGCGACGAGCGTTTCTTCCTCGGCACCGACTCCGCGCCGCACGCGCAGGGCGCCAAGGAAGCGGCCTGCGGCTGCGCCGGCTGCTACACCGCGCTGCACGCGATGGAGTTGTACACCGAAGCCTTCGCCCGCGCCGGAGCCCTGGACAAGCTGGAAGCCTTCGCTTCCCTGAACGGCCCGGCCTTCTACGGCCTGGAGCCGAACCAGGGCACCATCACCCTGAAGCGCGAGCAGTGGACCCTGCCGGCCGACCTGCCGTTCGGCGATTCGAAACTGATCCCGCTCAACGCCGGCGAAACGATCAACTGGAAAATGGTTTAAGTGTTCCAGGAGATCGACTGGTCCCGCGCCTGGTACGCCTCGGTGCGGGACGCCGCCTCCCGCATCGACCTCTCCCTGCCCAGTGTTGTCGCCCCGTTCTGCGAACAGGCGGCGGCGCTGGCGCTGGTCAACCACAGCGGACAGCCGCTGCGTTTCGTGCCGCAAGCCGCCCTGCCTGAAGGCACGGCCTACGAAGAATTCATCGGCGCCACCGGCCAGGTGCCCACCCGCGACAACCTGCACGACTTCTTCAACGGCCTGGTATGGCTGACCTTCCCGCTCGTCAAACGCCAGCTCAATGCCTTGCAAGCTGCGCAGATCGCACAGGACGGCGTCGGCAAGTCGCGCGGCCCCGCGCGCGATGCGGCCACCATCTATGACGAAAATTCCGCGCTGCTGGTGGTACGCGACGATGCGGACGGCGCCGCCCTGGTGGACGCCTTGCGCAACCACCGCTGGCGCGAAGCCTTCGTCGAACGCGCCGCGCAGTTCGGGCCGCAGGCCCAGCTCTGGCTGTTCGGCCATGCCCTGATGGAAAAGCTGGTGGCGCCATACAAGGCCATCACGGCCCATACGCGCGTGGTGCTGGCCGGCGGCGACTACTGGTCGCTCGACGACAGCGCGCGCCGTGCCTGGCTGGATCGCACCGAAGCGCAGCGCCTGGCCGAAGAAGGCTTGGCCAAAGGCGGCTTCACGCCGCTGCCGGTACTGGGCATCCCTGGTTGGTGGCCGCAGCAGGACGAGGCCTTTTACGAAGACGAAACGGTCTTCCGCGCCAAGCGGAGGCCCGCGCACAAGGAGGGTTGAATGGACAAGGTCATTCGCTGGGGCATCCTCGGCACCGGCAAGATCGCCAAGGCTTTTGCCACGGCGCTGCGCGAAGTCCCCGATGTCGAACTGGCGGCGGTCGCCTCGCGCAGCCTCGAGAGCGCAAGCGAATTCGCCGCGCAGTACGGCGTCAAGCGCGCCCACGGCAATTACCAGGCACTGGCCGATGATGCCGGCGTGGACGCGGTCTACATCGCCACGCCGCACGCCATGCACCACGAAAACGCCATCATGTGCCTGCAGGGCGGCAAGGCTTTGCTGGTCGAAAAGGCCTTCACCCTGAACCGCCGTCAAGCGCAGGAAATCGCCAGCCTGGCGCGCGAACGCAAGCTGTTCGTCATGGAAGCGATGTGGACGCGCTTCCAGCCCGCCATGCTGGAAGCCAAACGCATGATCGACATGGGGGAGATCGGCAATGTGCGCAGCCTGCAGGCCGATTTCGGCTTTCCGGCCGATGCCGGCCCCGAGCACCGCCTGTTCAATCCCGCGCTGGGCGGCGGTTCCCTGCTGGACCTGGGCATCTACCCGCTATCGATGGCGGCCTTCTTCCTCGGCCCCGTCAAGGGCGTGCGCGGCTACGGCGAACTGACGCCGGCCGGTGTCGACATGCAAGCCAGCTTCGTCCTGCATCACGAAGGCGGCGCACTGTCGGCCTGCAGCTGCAGCCTGAGCGCCTGGACCCCGACCACCCTGACCATCTGCGGCGACAAAGGCTACCTGCGCCTGCACGGCCGTTTCCACCATACTGAGCGCTTCACCATTGGACTGAACCGCGGCGGCGAGCGCGAATTCCACTACCCCCGCATCGGCAACGGCTATGCGCACGAGGCGATGGAAGTAGGGCGCTGCCTGCGCGAAGGCCTGTTGGAAAGTCCGGAAATGCCGCTCGATGAAAGCGTCGCCCTGATGGGCATTCTGGACGAATTGCGGGCGCAGATCGGCGTCCGCTATGTTGTCGATTAAACGACAACTCTGTACAAAAAAATCATAGCCCTAAAATTAGCAAAAAGCTATCATCGAATTTTAACTTCGATTGGGAGGGTATATGCATCAAGCATTCCTGAAGCTGGCGGGCGGCGTGGCGCTGGCATTGGCATCCGGCGCCGCTTCTGCGCACTGGACCACGACCGACCTTGAAGTGGCCGGCGTGATCCAGGAAATGCCCGGCCCGATGGCGCGCTGCGCGAGCAAATTCGGCGGCACGATCACCGGCCATGGCAACAGCAGCCCGCTGGGACGCGTAGCCTTTGTCGCGAGCGATTGCATTACCCCGAATGGCCCGATCTTCAACTTCGACCGCGGCCGCTTCATCATCATGACCCAGTCCGGCGACCAGCTATTCGCCGACTACAGCGGCCAGTTCGTGCCGACCGGCCAGGGCACCAACTACGCATTCAGCGGCGCCTCGTTCCAGATCGTGGGCGGCACCGGGCGCTATATGTTTGCAAGCGGCGGCGGCCAGCTGCTGGGCGGCGAAGACATGGTGACCGGCGCCGGCAACATCACCCTGAAGGGCCGCATCAGCTACTGGGCACGCTGAGGCCATCCTGAGCGGCCGTCAGCAGGAAACGGCGGCATCCTTTACACTGGCTCTCTTAGCCAGCCAGGATGCACGCCATGCACGACAACGACCGCCAACTGAACCTCAAGACGATCTTGCTGTCGACGGGCGTCGTGCTGACCCTGTCGATGGGCGTGCGGCACGGCTTCGGCTTCTGGATGCAGCCCATTTCGCAAGCCAACGGCTGGAGCCGCGAAACCTATTCGCTCGCGCTGGCATTGCAAAACCTGATGTGGGGCGCATTTGGTCCCCTGGCCGGTATGGTGGCGGACCGCTGGGGGACCCGGCGCGTCGTGATTGCCGGCGCCTTCGCCTACATGGCGGGACTGCTGTGGATGGCCATGGTGACCCAGCCAGCGCTATTCATCGCCGGTTCCGGCATATTCATCGGCCTTGGCCTGGCCTGCACCGCCTTCGGCGCGGTGAGCGGCATCATCGGGCGCGCAGCCCCGGTGGAAAAACGCTCCTGGGCCTTCGGCGTTTCGGGCGCGGCCAGTTCCTTCGGCCAGTTCCTCATGATGCCGGTCGAGCAGCAACTGATTTCATCGATCGGCTGGCAGCATGCCTTTTACGTACTGGCCGGCCTGGTATTCCTGCTGATGATCCCCATGACATCCTTCATGGGCGAGCCGAAGCACGAGGCGGCGGCAAGCGGCCCGCAGCAAAGCGTCGGCGAAGCCATGCGCGAGGCGCTGGGCAACCGCTCGTTTCTGCTACTGGTCGCCGGCTACTTCGTGTGCGGCTTCCAGTTGATCTTTATTGGAGCGCACCTGCCTGCCTACTTGAAAGACAAGGGCATCGTTACGCCGGGCGTGGCGGTGATGGCGCTGGCGCTGATCGGCTTGTTCAATATCTTCGGATCGTTTACCGCCGGGCAGTTGGGCGGCAAAGTGCCGAAGCGCTACCTGCTGTCCACGATCTATTTCTCCCGCTCCGTGGTGATCGGCCTGTTCTTGCTGGCGCCGTTGTCGCAGTGGACTGTCTACATCTTCGCGGCGGCGATCGGCTTCCTGTGGCTGGCCACGGTGCCGCTCACCAACGGCATCATCGCCGGCGTGTTCGGCCTGAAGCATATGTCGATGTTGGCTGGTGCGGTATTCCTCTCGCATCAGGTGGGCAGCTTCATTGGCGTATGGCTGGGCGGCTACCTGTTCGACAGGCTGGGGAGTTATAACGTGGTGTGGGGTATTACGCTCGGCCTTGGCGTGCTTGCAGGCCTGGCCAACCTGCCGATCGACGAGCGCCCGCTGGTGCGCGGCGAGCCCCGGCTCAAGGCGGCATGACATGAAGCAGCAGCTGCTCCGCATCGGCCTGTGGGCCCTGGCCGCAGCTGTGCTGGCCTTGGCGTTCATGGCATATCTGCAGCCATCCTTCATGCTCGACCTTGCCACCCGCATTTACCTCTGCTTCTAAATTCGGGGTCAGGTCTGTCATTTGGACACGCAAACCGCTTGTTTGATATTTCTCAAGACGCAAAATCGACGGATTTCGTGCTTTGATATTGATCAAATGATAGGGCTATCTGTCCGAATGACAGACCTGACCCCGAATTTCTGTCCAAACGGTGCACATGTTGCGTCGCCTGTAAGACTTCTCGAAAATCTGTGCGAGAAAGGGGTACCCGCCTTTTTTAAGCGGGAAATATTATGCAGAAATCCGCTATCTGGTTTGGAATTTCAGCACATATTTCATGGCCTTCGGAAAAATTGCTGTGCAGATTTCATCATCATTGCAACCTGTCGGTTTTCTTTACATTAAGGCACCGGCAATTTTGGTATTTCAATAAGAATCAGATACTTAAATTAGTGGCATGAAAGATGCTTTATGCATTGCCACCTGTAATTTTTAATTTCTTTCGAAAAGGTGCCTTGAACATGAAAATGAAGCTGATCGCTGCAGTTGCACTTGCTGTTGCCGCCATGGGCCAAGCCCAGGCTGGTGTTGTGTTCCAGTTTTCCCAGGTAGGCGGCAATGTCGTCATGCAATCGTCGGGTGTGCTGAATACTGCCAACTTGGTCGCGGTTGGTTCGAGCGTTTGGGGTGGCGTTGGTTTCGAGCATCATGACGGCGATGAGTCCGACATCATGGGCGATACCATCAAGGGGAACGTCGACCGCGGATTCACCTTCCATGCAGGCACGGACCTCAATCCCTGGCTTGGCAATATGTTCACCTCCAGCGCCTTCAACTGGACCCGCAGCGGCAACACCTCGTTCGCAACCTATTCGGACAATACGGGCGCACGCCTGCCTGGCATCGGCGTCCGTGCCGCCGACTTGGTGGGGGCAAGCTGGACTCCTGACATTTCCTGGATCACGGCCGGCACCTTCGCCAGCCTGGGCCTGACGCAAGGCACTTATAAGATCACCGACAGCGTCAGCCATGAATCGATCTCGATCGTGATCGGCGCTTCGCCGGCGAACGATGTTCCGGAGCCGGCATCGCTCGCCCTGCTGGGCCTCGGCCTGGCCGGCATCGCCGCCGCCCGCCGCAAGCGCCAGTCCTGATCCAGGCGTTGGCACGAAAAAAAACGGAGCATATGTGCTCCGTTTTTTCTTGCCGGCGGCTCGCTCAGGCCCGCTTGTGCGACTTGCTGGATTTCTGGGCGACTTGCGTCTTCTTTTTCGACGATTTGCCGCCGGATTTGTCCTTGCTGTGCGGCGCCGGCGGGACTTCTTCCACGCCGGTGCGCTTGGCGTGCATGGCCGATGCCAGCGCGGTGTCTTCCAGGTTGGCCAGCATGAAGCGGTTCGGGTCGATGCGGGTGCCGTCCTGGTAGGCTTCCAGGTGCAGGTGCGGGCCGGTGGCGTGGCCGGTGGCGCCGGACAGGCCGATCAACTCGCCGGCCGCAACCGTGTCGCCGATATTCACATTGCGCTTGTTCAGGTGGGCGTACAGCGAGCGCAGGCCGCCTTCATGTTCGATCACCACCACGTTGCCATATTTGCGGTCGCCCAGGTAGCCCATGCCGGAAGCGACGACGGTGCCGTCGTTGGTCGCCATCACCGGGGTGTTGCGCGGCACGGAGAAGTCGATGCCGCCATGCGCGCGGCGGCCGCGCGAAGCGCCGAAGAAGCTGCTGACGCGGCCGCCTTCGAGCGGCAGGCGCCATTGCGCCGACGGCGCTTCCTTGACCGGCTCCTTCACGTCGAGCGCGAGCGGTTCTTTCACTTCCTGCGGCGGCGGGATATCCAATGGCTCCGGCATCGCGGCGGCAGGTTGCACGATATGGGCAGCGGCCAGCACGGCCAGTAGCAGGATGTTGGTGATCTTAGACATAAGCGGGCGAGTGTCGCACACTGGGTGTGATCTGGCAAATTCGTAGGTAACAGACAAGATTTATTTCCTTAGTTGAAGTTGCAGGTGTAGTTAAGGCGCAACGTTGCGCCGCCGTGGGTGCGGATGGCGGTCTGGCGCCAGCTCGCGTCCTCATAACGTTCGACCGCCGTGCGGGCCGGATGCAATACATCGGATAAGGCGAGACGCACCTCCCGGCCCGGCGCGATTCTCCAGGCCGCGCGCAGGTCGACTTTGCGCTGGTAAGGCGCTGTCGAAATCATGGTGGCCGACTCGCTCGCCGGACCGCCGGCCTCGTAGGAAAACTCGGCCTCGAACGCCAGCGCGCCCTGCTTGTAGCGCAGGACCGCCGAGCCGCTCAGCGGCGTTTGCTCGGCGAGCCGGTTGTCCGGGCCGGGGACGCTGTCCAGGCGCGAGCGGTTGAAGTTGGCGTTCGCGCGCAGCGAGAGCGTCGGCGTGAGCGGTACGCGCGCTTCCAGCGCCAGGCCGTAGACGCGCGCGCCGCCGCCATTGGCCGGCATCGAAATCCAGCGCTCGCCGTCGCGATACACCGGGTACAGGATGACGTTGTCGATGTCACGCGCGTAAATGCTGGCGCTGAGCAGGCTGTCCTTGGCGAAGTAGTAGTCGATGCCGGCGTCCAGACCCCAGGCCAGTTCGGGGCGCAGCGCCGGATTGCCCTGGTTGTCTGGATTGGTGGGGCTGTTGTTGTTGTCGGAGGTGAAGCGGCGCGGAATCAGGTCGAGCATATTCGGCGCCTTGTAGGTACGGCTGGCGCCCACCCGCAGCTGGCTTTGGCCGTCCAATTGCCGCATCCACCCGAGTACCGGGCTGGCGACCTTGCTGTTCACGTGCACCGGCAGGCTGGTGCGGTCGTGCGCTGCGGTGCGCATGGTTTCCCAGCGCAGGCCGGCGGACCAGGAGTCGCGTCCCTGTTTCCATTCATCCTGCGCAAAGGCTGCCAGGCGTTCGATGCGTCCGTCGTAGCGGTCGTCGCGCAGGAAGTTGAGCGCGCCCTGGTCGTTGTATTCATGTTCGACACGGGTCTGCATGCGCTGGATGGCGGAACCGTCCCAGCCCATCACCAGGGCATGGCCGTTGCCGAAGGGGTGGGAATATTTGCCGGCGTAGTTGAAGCCATGTTCGCGAATGTCGCCGTCGACATGGCGCCGCGTCGGGCCTGTGCCGGCCAGCGGCATGCCGCTGAAGTCGAAGTCGGTGGCGCGCGGGGCCGTGCTGGCGCCAAGCTTGAGTTCCCACTGCGCGTCGGCGGCCAGCGTGCGCTGCCATTCCAGCTCGCTGCGCAAGAGGGCGTTGCGCATGCGGAAGCGGCTGGCCACATCGGCGAAATCGCCGGATTCGCCGAGCTGCACATCCTCATGCGAGCGGTAGCCGATATCGCGGTGGCCCAGGGTGAGCAGGCTTTGCAGGGCAACGCTGTCGCCGCCGGAGCTGGTCCAGTTCAAGCGGGGACTCAGGTTGAGCGATGTGCCGCGATTGTCTTCGTGCGAGCTGGTGGTGCGCAGCATGCCGGGTGCGCTCTCGGTGATCGTGCGGCTGGCGGGTGTATTGGGCCGTGCCAGCACAAGGCTGACGTTGTGCGACCAGTCTTCCGCCTTGCCGGTCGATTGCGCGCTGAAGCGGGGCGACCACTCGCCATGCCGCCTGTCCATGCCCAACTGCACTTCCTGGTTGCTGCGGCGGACGGACTTGCGCAGCACGATGTTGACGGTGCCGGCAATGCCTTGCGTACCCAGCACGGCGGAGGCGTTGCGCAGGACCTCAACGCGTTCGATCAGCTCGGGCGGCAGGCTGTCGAGGGAGAAGCCGTTGGGCGCCGGCTGGCCATTCAAGAGCAGCTGTGTGTAGCCGTTGCCCAGGCCGCGCATGCGGATGCCGGCGCCATCGCTGACCGTGATCCCCGGTACGCGGCGCAAGGCGTCGGCCAGGCTGCGGTCGCCGTTCGCGGCCAGGTCTTCACGCGTTAGCACCAGGGTGCTGGCGGTAGCTTCCTGTCGCTGGTCGATGCGGGCGGTCTTGATCTCCACAACCGGTTGCGCGGATGCGGCTTGGCCCGCCAGCGCGGCGGCCAGCATCAGAATGGTCTTCTTCATGCGTTTTCTCAGGGTGAGCGCCGCCGCTGCCGGGCGGCGCCCGGCAGGGCTTCAGGGACGGCGCTGTGGTTTAGTTGGCGCGGGCGGCCTTCAGGCGTTGCCGCGCTGTTTTGGTGGCGTTGGCTTCCAAGTTGCCAAGCAGGATTTGCGGGTCGATATTCTCGCCGTTGCGGCTGACCTCCAGATGCAGGTGCGGGCCGGTGGCTTTGCCGCTGGCGCCGCTGGTGCCGATGCGCTGGCCGGCAGCCACCCGCTCGCCTTCCTTCACCAGGCGTCTTTCCATATGGGCGTACACGGAGCGCAGGCCGCCGGGGTGCTCGATGGCGACTACCTCGCCCCATTTGTCTTCGCCCAAGTAGCGATTGGTGGATGCGACAACGATGCCGTCGGCCGGGGCGGTGATGGGTGTACCGGTTGGCACCGCGAAGTCCATGCCGCCGTGTAGGCGGCCGGTCGGCGCATGCTTGACGCCGAAGAAGGCGCTGACGCGCATCTGTTCCAGCGGGGCTTGCCACGGGGAGGCTTCGGGCGCGGGCGGCGTCTCAGGGACGACCCCAGGCATGTCGAGTTGCCAGGCCAGCGCAGGCTGCAGCAACAGGCTCGCCACCAGGATGCAAGGCAGCGCGGCCCAGCCCAACGCGCCCGTCACAGCGCGCGGCATGGCGGGCACCCCGTCGCGTATCATGCCGATGCGGGCGGCGACAACGTTCACCACGCGGCCGCCGAAGGCAAGCGCGCCGCCTTGGCCTGGCAGGGCTTGCATGCGCATTTGCGCGAGCAGCGCGGCGGCATAAGCGCGGCGCTGGGCGGCTGGACGGCCGTGCAGGACGGTGCGGTCGCAGCCCAGTTCCTGTGCCCATGCCATTTGCCGTCCGAGGCTGGCCACCATGGGATTGAACCACTGCATGGTCTGCAGCAGGAAGCTAAGGTGCATCCACAGCGGATCGCGGCGCGCCAGGTGCGTCAATTCATGCTCCACGACCAGGCGCTGCTGCCCGGCGTCGAAGTCGCGCAAGTGGCGCGGCAGCAGCAGGACGGGGTGCGCCAGGCCTACCAGCATGGGGGCGATGGGGGCGTCGATTTCACGTACTTCCGGTAGACCGTGTTGCTGACCGGCGAAGCCGGGGTGGGCGGCCAGGTCGGCGCGGTTCAGGCGTTGCGCGGCCGCGAGCAGGGCGTTCAGCCGGCGCCTGGCAAGCATCCAGCGTGCGGCAGCCGCGAGCAACCCGGCGAGATAGGCGGCCAGCCAGGCATAGCTTACCCAGCGCAGGACCGGGGCGGGCGCGATGGACATGGCGCCATGATCATCGAACGCGGCGTCCTGGCCGGCGGCACTTGCCGCTTGCGTATGCGGAATGGGTTCCAGAACTGCTGGCAGTACGATGTCCGGCACGATGCTTGGGCGCGAGGGCAAGGGCAATACGCCGAGCGCCAGGCTGCCTGCAACGGCGGCTACCGCCAACAACCAGGGCGTACGCCTTGCCGCTAGGCCGGGCCACACCCGGCTGGCGGCGTGCAGCAGGAGCCAGGCGCCGGCGCCGGCCAGCAGGCTGGCGATGCTGGCCTGCAGGAACATCAATGCGAGCATCGTCTTACTCCTTTTCTTCCGGCCACTCGCTGAGCAGCTGCTCCAGCTCTTTCAGCTCATGCTGGTTCACCAGCTTCGAGCCGGTGAACATATTCACGGGCAGCGGCGCGTTCATTTCCATCACGCGATGGCTGAAATCGTGGGCAAATGCGGCCAGCGTTTCAACCTTTTCGAGTACTGGCGCGTATACGTTCATACCGTGGGCCGAATGCTGGCTGATCATGCCTTTTTCCAGCATGCGTTCCAGGGTCTTGCGCGTCGATGAATAGGTCCAGGCCAGTTCCTCTTCCACGCGTTCGTGGATTTCACGGGTGCTGAGCGGTTGCTGCTTCCACAGGGCCTTGAGCAGCGTCAGTTCGGTAATCGATGGAATGGCCATAGGGGCTCCTTGTGACGTATGACGGCATTGTGCGACAGCTGTCACATGAATGCAAGGATTTTATGCGACACCTGTCACATGCGGTATTATTGAATTTATGAATAAACTTGCAATCATCATCACACTTGTTGCTTCCGTCGCTGGGTGCAGCGGCAAGCGCCTTACGGAAGCGGACGTTTCCGCACTCATGGGCAATATCGAGAGCGCAGCCCAGCGCCATGATTCGGATGGTTTGGTGGCCAATTTCGCGCCCAATGCCTTGATCATGGTATCGATGCCGGGTACCGGCGGCGGGCTGTCGCGCATGAGCGTGCCCGAATACAAGGCCATGCTGGAAGCGTTGTGGAAAGTCCAGCTGCAGTCGACTTATGAAGTCAGCAACCGCGAAGTGCAGGTAGCAGCCAATGGCCACAGCGCCACCGCGCGCGACATCGCCAAGGAAATGGTGCTGCTGCCCGGGGAACGCATGGAGTCACGCAGCAAGCAGAAGGCTGAGATCGCGCTGGTCAACGGCGTACCGCGTATCATATCGCTCACAGCGGAAGTGGAATCGCTGGTCGCTACGCCGACCGGCAAGAACTAAGATCTGGATAGAAAATGAATCGAACGATCATCTGCCCCAAATGCAGCCATGTGCGTCCAAAGGATGCGACCAATCCTGAATGGCAGTGCCCCGCATGTGGCGTCTGCTATGCCAAGGCGGGCGATACGAGCGCCGGCGCGCCGACGCCGGCCCGTGTACGCCATGAGGAAGTGGTGGTGAAGCAGGGATGGGACTTGGGCACGCTGTTTAAGATCATCCTGTTCGTTGTGCTCGGATGGGCGGCAACGCAAATCTACCAAAGCAAGCGCGGTATAAAGATCGAGTTCACGCAAGGCGAGGCGATGGCCCAAAGCGAAGGGCCGGTCGACGCCCGCTTGCGCCAGGCCGCAGTCGGCGCCAGGCGCAGTGACCTGATCCTGTATTCCGCCGAGTGGTGCGGATACTGCAATGCGGCCAAGGCGATGTTCGCCGAGAATAACATCCCCTATACCAACTGCGACGCGGAAAAAGACATGCGCTGTGCCCGCGAGTACGCCGACCTGCACGGCGGCGGCTATCCCTTGTTCGTGGTGCGCGGCAAACGCTTGCAGGAGGGCTTGGACTATGAAGCGCTGATCGCCGCGCTCGAAAAGCACTAAGTCAGACTTTCAGGAATTCCTCGCGCCCGCCCAGCCAGCGCTCCAGGTGGCCTTCCACCGTGGCCTGGTTGGCGGGCGTTGCTTCATGCAGCAGGGCGTGCGCGACATCGCGCGCCTGGTCGACCAGCCAGCCGTCCGTTTCCAGGTCGGCAAAGCGCAGCATGGCCTGGCCCGACTGGCGCGAACCGAGGAATTCGCCCGGGCCACGGATTTCCAGGTCGCGGCGCGCAATCTCAAAGCCGTCCGTGGTTTCGCGCATGGTCATCAGGCGCTGCTTGGCCACCGGGCCGAGCGGGCTTTGGTAGAGCAGCAGGCAGACCGATGCCGCCGAGCCGCGGCCCACGCGGCCGCGCAATTGGTGCAGCTGCGACAGGCCGAAACGCTCGGCATGCTCGATCACCATCAGCGAAGAATTGGGCACGTCGACGCCGACCTCGATCACCGTGGTGGCCACCAGGACGTGGATATCGCCGGAGATGAAGGCATCCATCACCTCCGCCTTCTCGGCGGGCTTCAGGCGGCCGTGCACCAGGCCGACCCGCAGGTCGGGCAGGGCGGCGGCCAGCGTTTCGTACGTTTCGGTGGCCGTCTGCAGCTGCAAGGCTTCCGACTCTTCGATCAGCGGACAAACCCAGTAGGCCTGGCGGCCTTCCTGCGCAGCGGCATGCACGCGGGCGATCACCTCGTCGCGCCGGTTCTGGTCCACCACGGCGGTGACGATGGGCGTGCGGCCGGGCGGCAGCTCGTCGATGACCGACACTTCCAGGTCGGCGTAATAGGTCATGGCCAAGGTGCGCGGGATCGGGGTGGCCGACATCATCAGCTGGTGCGGCACATTGTCGCCATTGCCCTTGTTGCGCAAGGTCAGGCGCTGGCCGACACCGAAGCGGTGTTGCTCATCGACGATTACCAGCCCCAGTTTGGCGAACTGCACCGTGTCCTGGATGATGGCGTGGGTGCCGATCACAAGCTGTGCCTCGCCCGATTCGACGAGGGCATAGGCGGCCTCCTTCGCTTTCTTTTTCAGGCTGCCGGTCAGCCAGGCGACTTTAACGCCCAACGGTTCCAGCCAGGCGGCGATCTTGCGGAAATGCTGGTCGGCCAGGATTTCGGTTGGCGCCATCAGGGCGGCCTGGTAGCCGCTGTCGATCGCCTGCGCGGCCGCCAGCGCGGCCACGATGGTCTTGCCACTGCCCACATCGCCCTGCAGCAGGCGTTGCATCGGGTAGGGCTGTTTCAGGTCGTCGCGGATCTCCTTCAGCACGCGCTGCTGCGCCTTGGTCAGCTTGAACGGCAGCGAGGCTTCGAAGGCGGACGATAGCGTTCCCGCCTTGCCCAGCACGGCGGCGCCCTTGGCGCGGCGGGCGCGCTGCGCCCGTTTCAGCGACAGCTGCTGCGCCAGCAGTTCGTCGAACTTCACGCGCGTCCAGGCCGGGTGCGTGCGGTCGATCAGCGCATTCTCGTCGACCTGCGCCGGCGGGTAGTGCAGGGTGCGCACCGCTGTTTCCAGCGGATGCAGGCGCATCGTCTTGACCAGTTCCGGCGGCAGGGTGTCGGTCCAGTCCACGCGCTTCATCGCGTCCGCGATCGCACGCCGCAGCACGAGCTGGGACAAGCCTTCGCCGGAAGGGTAGACCGGGGTGAGCGACGTCGGCAGTGGGGCGCCTTCGTTGACGATCTTGTAGGCCGGGTGCACGATCTCGGCGCCGAAGAAACCATGCCGGATTTCGCCGCGCGCCCGCACCCGGGTGCCCTCGGCCAGCTGCTTGACCTGGCTGCCGTAGAAATTCATGAAGCGCAGCTGGATATCGCCCGTCTCGTCGGCGATATGCACCAGCAGCTGGCGGCGCGGCTTGTAGGCGATCTCGTTGGACGTGACCACGCCTTCCACCTGGGACACTTCGCCGCCGCGCATGCAGGCTTCGCGGACGGTCAGGACTTCCGTCTCATCCTCGTAGCGCATGGGGAGGTGCAGCACCAGGTCCATGTCCGTGCGCAGGCCAAGCTTGGCGAGCTTGTTCTCGGCGGTGGCGGCCGGCTTTTTGGCGGCGGTAGGTTTCTTTTGCTTCGTTTCCGGCATGTTGGGCATGGTATAAACACCAGGCTTGGATTCTAACTGAAAGACGATGAGACCTGACCTGCGTTCCCTCTCCCTGGACGGCGCGATCGTGCTGGTCGGCGCGGCATTTTGCGCGTTTGCCGCGCTGGACCTCTACATCACGCGCGGCGCCGGCAGCCCGTCGCTGGCGGCGAACAAGGCGGCGCGCACGGCGCTGCGCGCGCAGTTCTGGGGGCTGCCGCAACGGGACGCCGGCGGACAGCAACTGCCCGCCGCCGACCGGTTGGCGTACTACCAGATGATGATCCTGCACGGCGGCCCGGTGGACGTTGCCGCGGCCGATGAGCTGCCAGTCCAGCAAACTTTCGCGCGCCGGGTGCAAACGCCGGAGTTCAGTGAACTACCGCGCGCGGCGCGCAAGCAGGTCCTCGATTGGGCCAGCGAAGACCTGCCCAATGACGAGGGAAACCATGTCTACAGCATCCCAGCGCTGAAGATTCCCTCGCTAGAGGCGCGCGCCAGCCGGGGCGACTGTGGGGCGGCCCAGCGGCTGGCCTCGTACAGCGTGTTCGGCTCCCTCGGCGCCTACGACAAGGAGCTCAAATGGATGCGCGTCGCCGCCCAATGCCCGGGCTCCCAGTTCAATGAATGGCTGGCCCGGCAACAGGCGGAGCAAGTCATGGGGCACTGATCGGGCAAGTTTTGCGTGATTTTTGGGCAAATGACGTAAAATAGAGGGTTGCCCAACAGTTTTACTAGCCTGTCATGTATTCGCTATCCGATTTCGATTTCCACCTGCCGCCAGAGCGCATTGCGCAGTTCCCGCTGCCGGACCGCAGCGCGTCGCGCCTCCTGCACGTGGACGGCAAGACCCTGCACGACCGCCAGTTCACCGACATCGTCGACCAGCTGCAAGCCGGCGACCTGCTGGTGATGAACAACACCCGCGTGCTGAAAGCCCGATTCTTCGGCATCAAGGACAGCGGCGGCAAGGTCGAGGCCCTGGTGGAGCGCGTGCTGGACACCCGCACCGTGCTGGCCCAGCTGCGCGCCTCCAAGTCGCCCGGCCCGGGCGTGAAGATCCGCCTGGCCGATGCCTTCGACGTCACCGTTGGCGAGCGCGCCGGCGAGTTCTACACCCTGCATTTCGAGGCCGACGTGTTCGACCTGATCGAACAGTACGGCCGCCTGCCGCTGCCGCCCTACATCGAGCACGCGCCGGGCGAGGTGGATGAGACGCGCTACCAGACCGTGTTCAACAAGGTGCCGGGCGCCGTCGCCGCGCCAACCGCCGGTCTGCACTTCGACGAAGCCCTGCTGCAAAAACTCAAGGACAAGGGCGTCCAGTTCGCCTATGTGACCTTGCACGTGGGCGCCGGCACCTTCCAGCCGGTGCGCACCGAAAACCTGACCGAGCACAAGATGCACACCGAGTGGTACACCATGCCGCAGGAAACCGTGGACGCGGTGCGCGCAACGCGCGCCGCCGGCCGCGACGTGGTGGCGGTCGGCACGACTTCGCTGCGCGCGCTGGAATCGGCTTCGCAGAACGGTCAGCTGGAAGCCGGCAGCGCGGACACCGCCCTGTTCATCACCCCCGGCTACAAATTCAAGACGGTGACCCGCCTGGTCACCAACTTCCACCTGCCGAAATCGACCCTGCTGATGCTGGTGAGCGCTTTCGCGGGCTTTACCGAGATCCGCCACGCCTACCAGCACGCGATCGCCAACGAATACCGCTTCTTCAGCTATGGCGACGCCATGCTGCTGACGACAGACAACCGAGCATAAGGAACACCATGCTGGAATTTAAACTGATTAAAAAAGACACCACCGGCAAGACCCACGCCCGCCGCGGCACGGTCAAGCTCAATCACGGCGAGGTGCAGACGCCGATCTTCATGCCGGTCGGTACCTACGGTTCGGTCAAGGCCATGTCGCCGCTGGAGCTGAAGGAAATCGGCGCCCAGATCATCCTCGGCAACACCTTCCACTTGTGGCTGCGTCCAGGTAACGACGTGATGTCCAAGTTCGGCGGCCTGCACGGCTTCATGGGCTGGGACAAGCCTATCCTGACCGACTCCGGCGGCTTCCAGGTGTTCTCCCTGGGCGAAATGCGCAAGATCACCGAGGAGGGCGTGACCTTCAACTCGCCGATCAATGGCGACAAGCTGTTCCTGTCCCCTGAAATCTCGATGCAGATCCAGCGCGTGCTGAATTCCGACATCGTGATGCAGTTCGACGAATGCACCCCGTATGAAATCGACGGCCGTCCGGCCACGCTGGAAGAAGCGGCCAAGTCGATGCGCATGTCGCTGCGCTGGGCGCAGCGCTCGATGAACGAGTTCAAGGCCGGCGAGAACCCGAACGCGCTGTTCGGCATCGTCCAGGGCGGCATGTACGAGAACCTGCGCGACGAATCGCTGGAAGGCCTCGAAAAGATCGACTTCCCGGGCCTGGCGATCGGCGGCTTGTCGGTGGGCGAGCCGAAGGAAGACATGATGCGCATCCTGCAGCACGTCGGCCCGCGCCTGCCGGAAAACAAGCCGCACTACCTGATGGGCGTCGGCACGCCGGAGGACCTGGTGAACGGCGTGGCCAACGGCGTCGACATGTTCGACTGCGTGATGCCGACCCGGAATGCCCGCAACGGCTGGATCTTCACCCGCTTCGGCGACATCAAGATCAAGAATGCGCGTTATAAGAATGACAAGGAGCCGCTCGACCCGACCTGCTCCTGCTACGCCTGCCGCAATTTCAGCCGCGCCTACCTGCACCATCTGCACCGTGCCCAGGAAATCCTGGGGGCGCGCCTGAACACCATCCACAACCTGCATTACTACCTCGACATCATGCAACAGATGCGCGATGCCCTGGATGCGGACCGGTTCCCTGACTGGGTACAGCAATTCCATGCCGACCGGGCCCGTGGTATTTAAATCCCGGCTGTCCGCCTATATATAGGTGGGCAGCACCGGCGGTGCTAGAATACACCGCTTGATTTTTACTCAACTCGTTTTTAACTAGAACCCTGGAGTCACCGTGTTCATTTCCAACGCATACGCACAGACCGCAGCCGACGCAGGCGCATTCGGCGGCCTGCCTAATATCGTTATCCTGGTCGGTATGCTCGCCGTCATGTATTTCGTGATGATTCGCCCGCAGCAAAAGCGCGCGAAAGAGCAGAAAACCATGATGGAAGCCCTGGCCAAGGGCGACGAAGTGGTGACCATTGGCGGCATCATGGGCAAAGTGACCAAGGTGAACGACCAGAACGTGGCCATCGAAGTATCCCAGGGCACCGAAGTATGGGTGCAAAAGCACGCCATCTCCTCCCAGCTGCCGAAAGGCACCCTGAAGAGCCTGTGATAACCGGAGTGGGAGGCAAAGCGCCGCCCGCTCCTGAATGCTGAAGACTATGAACCGTTATCCAATCTGGAAATACATCCTCATCGCCGTCGTGGTGCTGCTGGGCGCCCTGTACACCGCGCCCAACTACTTCGGCCAGACACCCGCACTGCAGATCACCAGCGCCAAGACGACCACGAAGGTCACGCGCGCGCTGGCGACCCAGGTGGACACGCTGCTGAAACAAGCGAACGTCAAGAACGACGGCGTCGCGCTGGACGGCGAAGGCATGCACACGTATGTGCGCGCCCGCTTTAGCGATACCGACGCCCAGTTCAAAGGCCGCCTGGCACTTGAAAAAGGCCTGAACCCGGACCCGAGCGATCCCGCCTATGTCGTCACCGTCAACCTGGTGTCGAATACCCCGGACTGGATGCGCGCGGTCGGCGCACTGCCGATGTACCTGGGCCTGGACTTGCGCGGCGGCGTGCACTTCCTGATGCAGGTCGACACCCAGGCCGCGCTGAGCAAGCGTATCCAGGGTATCCAGGCTGCCATCAAATCCCAGCTGCGCGAGAAAGAAGTACGCCATGCCGGCGTTGATCGCGTAGGCGACTCCGTCGTCATCAAGTTCCGCGAAGACGCGCTGCGCCAAAAGGCCAAGGCCATCATCCAGGACCAGCAACCTGACCTGAACGTGGTTGACGTCACCGAAGGCGACGAATTGCGCCTGGTCGCGACCCTGAAACCGGCGGCCCTGAAAGCCACCATGGACAACGGCGTGCAGCAGAACATCGCCACCCTGGGCAAGCGCGTGAACGAACTGGGTGTGTCCGAACCTGTGATCCAGCAGCAAGGAGCCGACCGCATCGTGGTGCAGCTGCCAGGCGTGCAGGATGCCGCCCACGCCAAGGACATCATCGGCCGCACCGCCACGCTGGAAGTGCGCATGGTCGACGAAAGCGTCACCCCGGGCACCGAGCTGACCGCGGCCATCCCGTACAACTCCGAACTGTTCACCTCCGGCAAGGGCGTGCCAGTCGTGCTGACCAAGGATGTGGTGCTGTCCGGCGACTACATTTCCAGCGCCACCGCCACCTTCGACCAGAACCAGCAGCCTGCCGTGAGCATTGACCTGAACGGCGACGGCGGCCACAAGATGCGCCAGGCCACCCGCGACCGCGTCGGCAAGAAGATGGCCATCGTGCTGTTCGAGAAAAAGAAGGCCGAAGTGCTGTCCGTGGCGACCATCCAGAGCGAACTGGGTAGCCGCTTCCAGATCACCGGCATGGGCAATGCGGAGAACTCCGCCGAACTGGCGCTGCTGCTGCGCGCCGGCGCCCTGTACGCCCCGATGGAAGTGATCGAGCAGCGCACCGTGGGTCCTGCCCTGGGCGCGGAAAACATCGCCAAGGGCTTCCACTCCACGATGTACGGCTTCGCCGCCATCGCTGTCTTCATGATTGTCTACTACATGATGTTCGGCGCCTTCAGCGTGCTGGCGCTGGCCGTCAACCTGCTGCTGCTGATCGCAGTGCTGTCGCGCCTGCAGGCCACGCTGACCCTGCCGGGTATCGCGGCAATTGCGCTGGCGCTGGGTATGGCGATCGACGCCAACGTGCTGATTAACGAACGTATCCGGGAAGAGCTGCGCAACGGCGCCAACCCGCAGTCGGCGATTGCCGCCGGCTTCGAACACGCCTGGCACACCATCCTGGACTCCAACGTGACCACCCTGATCGTGGGTATCGCGCTGCTGGTGTTCGGTTCCGGCGCGGTGCGCGGCTTCGCCGTGGTGCACAGCCTGGGTATCCTGACCTCCATGTTCTCCGCAGTCTTCGTTTCGCGCGGCGTGGTGAACCTGTGGTACGGCCGTAAGAAGAAGCTGCAGTCGCTGTCGATCGGCACCGTCTGGAAACCAGCGAACTAAAGAACTGAGGAATAGAGATGGAATTTTTCCGCATCCGTAAAGACATCCCGTTCATGCGCCACGCGTTGGTTTTCAACGTGATTTCGGCGCTGACCTTCGTGGCAGCAGTATTCTTCCTGGTGACCAAGCAGCTGCATTTCTCGGTGGAGTTCACCGGCGGCACCGTAATGGAAGTGAAGTACGCGCAGGCCGCCAACTTGGAAAAGGTGCGCGACACCCTGACCAGCCTGGGCTACCACCCTGAAGTGTCGAGCATCGACACCGCGCGCGACGCCCTGATCCGCCTGCCTAACGCGGCCGGCAGCACCGCTGCCGACACCGCCGCCAAAGTGTTCGCGGAGCTGTGCAAGGCCGAGCAAGGCAGCGTCAAGTCGCTCGACAAGGTGACCGACAAGGGCGCCCACGAGATGAAGAGCGCCTGTATCCACGCCGACGGTTCCGAAGGCGTATCGCTGCAGAAGGTTGAATTCGTCGGTCCGCAGGTCGGCGAAGAACTGGCGCAGAATGGCCTCAATGCCCTGATCATGGTGGTGCTGGGCGTGATGATCTACCTGGCTATCCGCTTCGAATGGAAATTCGCCGTGGCGGCGATCGTTGCGAACTTGCACGACGTGGTGATCATCCTGGGCTTCTTCGCCTTCTTCCAGTGGGAATTCTCGCTGACCGTGCTGGCGGCGGTACTGGCGGTGCTGGGTTACTCGGTCAACGAATCGGTGGTTATCTTCGACCGTATCCGCGAGAACTTCCGCAAGCAGCGCAAAATGAGCGTGCATGAAGTGATCGACAATGCGATCACCTCCACCATCTCGCGTACCATCATCACCCACGGCTGTACCCAGATGATGGTGCTGTCGATGCTGTTCCTGGGCGGCCCGACCCTGCACTACTTCGCGATCGCGCTGACCATTGGTATCTGCTTCGGCATCTACTCCTCGGTCTTCGTTGCCGCCGCGGTCGCCATGTGGCTGGGTGTGAAGCGCGAAGACCTGATCAAGCCGATCAAGGAAAAGGACGAGACCGACGGCGCCGTCGTATAAGCGCTGTTCCGCTCCCAAGAAAAGCAGCCCGCGTGGCTGCTTTTTTTATGCAATTCGTATGCAATTCGGGGTCAGGTCTGTCATTTGGACATCCGCGTCTATCCTTTGATTTTTCTCAATGCAGAAAATCTGCCGATTTTGCGTCTTGAGAAAACTCAAAGGATAGCGCTACCTGTCCAAATGACAGACCTGACCCCGAATTTATTCGAGGATTTGGGCTAGCAGTTGGGTGGTTTGTTGGCGGATGTCCAGCCGCATGCCCGCTTCGTCGGCCTGCAGCGCTTGCAGGGTTTCAAGCTGGCTGTCGAGTAACGCCAGCGGCATGTAGTGTCCGGCGCGCTCTTGCATGCGCTGCGCGAGCAGTGCGCGTTCGCCGTCCAGGTGGATGAAACGCAAGGCCGGGTCGGCGGCCCGCAGTTGGTCGCGGTAGCGCCGCTTTAGCGCCGAGCATGACAGCACCATGCCTGCTTCCGCCGCTGCGGCTTGCCGGATCAGCTCGGCCAGGCGCGCCAGCCATCCTGCGCGGTCGGCGTCGGTCAGCGGCTGGCCCGCGCGCATCTTCGCGATGTTGGCTGCGGGATGGTAGTCGTCGCCTTCTTCGAAGCGCACGTCCAGGGCCTTGGCCAGGGCGATGCCGAGCGTGCTCTTGCCGCTGCCGCTCACGCCCATGACGACCCAGCGCTCGGCGCGTGGGGCGCTCATGCGCTTTCGCGTTCCACCAGGGTGAAGCCCAGGTCGATGCGCTGCGCCGGCACTTCGTTGCCGCGGATGCTGGCCAGCAGCAGGCTGGCGGCGTCAAAGCCGGTCTGGTACAGCGGTGTGCCGACCGTGGTGACCGATGGGGTGATCCAGGCCGATGCCGGCAAGTCGTTGAAGCCGCAGATGGCCAGTTGCTCGGGGACGTCGATGCCGCGCCGCTGGCATTGGAAGATGGCGCCGTGCGCCAGGTCGTCGTTGCAGCAGAAGATGGCGTCGAGGCCCGGGACGCTGTCCAGCATGCGGTTCAGCAGTTCGGCGCCCAGCGCGATATTCGATGGCTGCGGACACATCATTTCCAGCGCAGGGTCGGCCAGGCCGGCTTCCTGCATCGCCTTGCGGTAGCCATCGGCGCGCCGCAGCGTGCGTTCGTCCAGCTGGGCGGCCATGTAGCCGATGCGCTTGCGGCCTTTCTCGACCAGGTAGCGCGTGATGGCGTAGCCGGCTTCCTCTTGCGAGAAGCCGACCGACATCACGTCCGGCTCGGGCGACAGGTCCATCATCGATACCACCGGCACGCGCGAGGTGGCCAGCATCTGCCGCACGCGTGGGCTGTGCGTCAATCCGGAGAGCAGGATACCATCCGGGTTCGATTGCATATAGGTCGATAGCAGCTTCTCTTCCTCGGCATCGGAGTAGCGCGTATTGCCGATCAGGATCTGGTAGTTGCAGGGGTCAAGCGCGTCCTGGATGCCGGCCAGCACCGCCGTGAAGACGGCATTGGCCAGCGAGGGCACCAGCACCACGATCACCTTCGATTGCGCCGACGCCAGGGCGCGCGCCGCGCGGTTGGGGACGTAGCCCAGGTCCTGCACGGCCTTGTCCACGCGCGCGCGCAGGACGGCCGAGACGAGCTCGGGCTGGTTGATGGCGCGCGAGGCCGTCATCGGCGCGACGCAGGCGCGTGCTGCGACATCGGACAGGGTGACTTTGCCGAGGGCGCGGCTCTTGCTTGATGAGGTCTTGCCAATTCGATTCGTGGTCATGTGTAAATTATAACTATGTTAAGCTGCACGTCCTTATAAAAAGGGAGATTTAATGAGCCGTACCGGCCGTCTGTTCCAGCTGATGGATGCCATGCGCGGCAGCCGCCGTCCCGTCACGGCGGCCGCTCTGGCGGCGCAGTTGGGGGTTTCCGAACGTACGATTTACCGCGACATGCAGACCCTGGCCGAACTCGGCGCGCCAGTGGAGGGCTCGGCCGGCCTCGGTTATCTGCTGCGCAGCGGTTTCTTCCTGCCGCCGCTGATGTTCGATGTCGATGAGCTGGAGGCGCTGGTGCTGGGGGCGCGCTGGGTGCGGCGCCAGGGCGATTCGGCGCTGGCGAGCGCCGCCGCCAATGCGCTGGCCAAGATCGCCACCGCCACGCCCAAGGATTTGCGCGACGATATGGCCGACACCAGCCTGTGGGTGCCGCTGGTGCGCGATACGCCGGAGCACGATGAATTCGTGCGGCCGGCACGCGAGGCGATCCGGCGCCAGCAAAAGATGCGCATCCGCTACCGCGATGAGGGCGGGCGCTCGTCCGAGCGCACGGTGTGGCCGTTCGCACTGGCGTTCTTCGATGGCGGCCGCCTGCTCGCGGCGTGGTGCGAGGTGCGCAAGGCGAACCGCCATTTCCGCATCGACCGCATTGCGCAGGCGGAGGCGCTTGCGGAACGCTATCCAAAGCCGCGCCATGAACTGCTGAAAACCTGGCGCGAAGAAAACGCGATCAACGAAGACTCCTGACAGAAACTGTCAGGAGACCTTGGTTACCATGGCCGCATTCGATCAACCCACCAAGGAGTTTAACGATGCGCCTGTATCACAACCCACTGTCTTCCAATGCCCGCCGTGTATTGCTGGTGGCAAGCCATCTCGGCATCCAGCTCGATGAAATCCTGATCGACTTCGCCAGCGAAGCCGACCGCAAGCGCCTCGAAGAAGTGAACATTTGCGGCAAGGTGCCGGTGCTGGAGGACGACGGCCTGCAACTGTGGGAATCCTGCGCCATCATGCAATACCTGGCCGACAAGGCCGGCGCCACCGAGCTGTACCCGACCGGCCTGAAAGAGCGCGCCGACGTCAACCGCTGGATGTTCTTCAGCGCCCAGCACTTCGCGCCGGCCATCGGCATCCTGACCTGGGAATACCTGTGGAAGAATCTCGTGACCGGCCAGGGCCCTGATCCGGTCGAGATCGCCAAAGGCGAAACCTATGTGCACGAACACGCGGCCGTGCTCGACAAGCACCTGGCCACGCGCCAGTGGCTGAGCGGCGACAAGCTGACGCTGGCCGACTTCGCCGTGGCGGCGCCGATGATGTATGTCAGCCGCGCCAAAGTTCCTGTCGAACAATATCCGCACCTGCTGGCGTGGGCTGAGCGCGTCCAGCAGCTGCCGGCATGGCAGCAGACCGAGACGCCTTGGCCTTTTTAAGCATTGTGTGAAGTGACGCACAGAGTGCGGCCGGTCCGAAACATAAGATGGAATCGTCTCTTTCAGGACATCCCTAGTTTTGGACTTGGCCCACTCTCCGGAGTGGGCGTTTTTTTTCTGGGAGATTTTTTCTGGGAGAGGCGTCTTGCCGAGAAAATTGCACGCCATCGCTCTCTGGCTTCCATGGTAAAAGTCAGGGTCAGCTCTGGCAATCGGACAAAACGCTGTGCGTCGCGCAGCGAAAAGCTCCTCGAGAAGCCAGAGCTCGACTCTCAAATTGGAAGCAATGCAGGCATCCAACAGTGTACTTGCCCTCGCTTGGCGGACTGGATAGCATGGCATTATCAAAGAGGAGGTCCGATATGCCATCATCCGCGCTTCCCACGCCAGAGCAAGTCGATCGCTGGCAAGCCATGCGCCAAAAGGCTTTCAAGGCAGTACCTGAAGGCGGGCGCACCATCACCTACCTTGGCAAGAAATTCCACGTCTACCCGAATACGTTCTGGCCCTTTCTCGATAGCCAGCCGCTGGTGCGCAATTTCCGCATCAAGGCCGGCCAGAGCGTGCTCGATGTGGGGACCGGCTCCGGCGTGATCGCCATTTTCGCCTGCTACCAGCGGGCCTCGCGCGTGCTGGCGCTGGATGTGAATCCCGCCGCCATCCGCAGCGCGCGCCGCAACGCGCAGGAACACGGTTTTGAGGACGTGATGGAAGTGCGCCGCTCCGACCTGTTCGAAAACGTCGGCGATGAGCGTTTCGATGTGATCACCGCCAACCTGCCGTTCCGCGACAAGCCCGCGCCGGATGTGGTGGCGCGCTCGCAGTGGGATACCGACTTCCGCACCAACACGCTGTTCTTCGAGCAGGTCGGACGCCACCTGAAGCCGGGTGGACGTATCTACTTCGCGCATTCGAACTTCGGCGCGGTGAAGGAGGTGCGGCGCCTAGCCAAAGAGGCCGGTTTCAGTATCCGGATGATGGCCCGCAGTGTGGCCGAACGCGATCAGGAGCGCCAGTTCTTTGCCTTCCTGATCAAGCCTGCGGCTGATCATGGACGGGCTGCTTGATACCATCCGCCAGCTGCGGGCGGTGCCGCATGCACCGTGGCGTATGCAGGTCAGGCGCGTGGCCGTTATCCTGACCAGTTCGCGTTCCGGTTCCACGCTGTTCAAGGCGGCCTTGGCGCGCCATCCCGGCATTGCCAGCCTGGATGGCGAGGCGGAGCCTTTCCTGGCATTGAGCGGCAACGGTTTCGGCTGCGACCCCGCCTGCAGCAGCGATGCCATTGCGCGCCTGCGCAATGCCGATGCGCTGGCCGACGAGATCTTCGACGGACTGACCGTTCCCGCTTCCACGCCGGCGCCGCTGGCCGAAATGAAGGCGCGCTGGCGCAAGCGCCTGCTGCTGCAGTTCCCCGCGCTGTTCGCGCTGCCCGCCCGCTATGCGCAGCTCGAGCGCGCGCTGGACGAGGCGCTGCTGCCCAGCCAGTGGCCCGCAGTGCCGGGCGAGCAGGAGTTACAGGATGCGGTGCTGGGCGCGGTGTACTGGCGCGAGCCCTGGCGCCTGGATTATTACGACGCCAGCCCGGGTCCCGGCGAGCGCCGCCCTTTCGGCGAGGACGCCAAGATTGAAGAGCCGCCGTTTGTCTCGCCCTCCATGCTGGCCAGCCACTTCGCGCAAGACGATGCGGCCAGCAAGGTTCTGCTGTTCAAGACGCCGTCCGATGCCTATCGCTTCGGCCTGTACGAGCAGCTGTTCCCGCAGGCGCAGGTGCGCTACCTGCACCTGGCGCGCAGCTTCGCGGCCTGTGTCAACGGCATGATGGATGGCTGGCTGTCGCCCACCGGTTTCCATGCCCACGATATGCAGCGCCAGGGCGTGGAGCTTGGCATCGGCGGCTATTCGGATCAATGCGCGGGCGGCCGGCGCTGGTGGAAATTCGACCTGCCGCCGAACTGGCGCAGCTTCATCAACGCCCCGCTGGAAGAGGTGTGCCTGAACCAGTGGCTGTCCTGCCATCGCCATATCTTCGACAGCGGCGTGGCGGCGCTGCCGGTGCGTTTCGAGTCCTTCCTGGCCGATCCGGCCGCGGTGCTCGAGCGCGCCTGCGAATGGCTTGACCTGCCGCCCTTGCCGCAGGCGCCGCAGCTGCCGATCACCATGGCGACCGAGGCGCCCGCGCCGGGCCGCTGGCGCAAACGCAGCGCCGAGCTGCTGCCGCTGGCGCAGCGCGCCGAGGTGGCGGACATGATGCATGCGCTGGGCTATGGCATGGCGCCGGAGCGGTGGCAATGATCCGCCGCCTGCTGGTGCCCTATCTGATGGGAAAATGGCGCTTCGGCTTGCAGCGCCTGCAGCACTTCGATCCGCATCCTTGGACCGTGGTGCGCTCGCCGCAGTCGACCGCCACCGAATTGGCGGACCGCGACGAGCAGATGCGCAGCATGGGCCGCGTCTACGCCGAACTGGCGCGGCATGTGGAGGACGCGGTGCGGGCGGGCGACCTGCCGTTCAGCATATCGGGCGATTGCGTGTCCACCATGGGCGTGATGGCCGGCCTGCAGCGTGCCGGGCGCGAACCGCAGCGCATGCTGTGGCTGGACGCGCATGGCGATTTCCATACCTGGGCCACGACCCAGACCCAGTATTTGGGCGGTATGCCGCTGGCCATGCTGGTCGGGAAGCCGGACCGGCGCCAACGCCAGCGCGATTCCATCTCCGCCTTGCGCCAGGCGCTGGGGGCAAGCCCTTATCCGGAAGCGCGGGTGCTGCTGTCGGACGCGCGCGATCTGGATCCGGGCGAGGACGAGGAGTTGGCCAGGTCGGCCATCGTGCGCTGCACGCTGGACCAGGTGCTGCAGCACCTGTCGCCGCGCGAGACGCTGTACCTGCACTTCGACACCGATGTGCTGGACGAGGCGCAGCGCATGCCGGCGCTGAAGTACCACGTGCCGGCCGGTCCGCGGCTGGAGGAAATGGCGGCGCTGTTCCGCCGCTTGCGCGACTATCCCCTGCTGGCGGTATCGGTATCGGCGTGGCACGCGGAGCTCGATGCGGGCGACCAGGCGGCCCGCATCTGCCTTGCGCTGCTCGGCGAGCTGTTGCCCGATGCCGGCAGCACGCCGCGCGCGCGCAATTCGGCCAGCACCAGTTCGATGCAGTCGGCCAGGCTGCCGTCGGCGGTGTCGAGCGAGAGCTCGGGCGCGAGCGGCACTTCGTAGGGCGCCGAGACGCCGGTGAACTGTGTCACTTCACCGGCGCGGGCACGGCGGTATAAGCCTTTGACGTCGCGCTGTTCGCACACGTCCAGCGGGCAGCGGCACCAGGCTTCGATGAAATCGCCCTCGGCCTGCATGGCGCGCACGCGGTCGCGGTCGGCGCGCAGGGGGGAAATGAAGGCGGCCAGCACGATGGCGCCGGTATCGGCCAGCAGGCGGGCGGTTTCGCCGGCGCGCCGGATGTTTTCGCTGCGCTCAGCCGGGGAAAAGCCCAGGTCGGAGCACAGGCCCTGGCGCAGGATGTCGCCGTCCAGCAGCACGGCCTGGCAGCCGTCGAGGAACAGGCGCTGTTCGATCGCGCGCGCCAGCGTGGTTTTGCCGGCTCCGGACAGGCCGGTGAACCAGACCACCGCGCCGCGATGGCCATGCATCTCTTCGCGCTGACGGCGCGATACGTTGAAGGAGTTCATGATGCGACTATATACGCGATACGGGGGCGTGGCATGCGCACAATACTGATCGTGGGAGCCGGGTTTTCAGGTGTGGCGTGCGCGATACAGCTGCTGCGCGGGGCTGGCGAGCAGCCGCTGCGCGTGCTGCTGTTGAACCGCAGCGGGCGCATGGCGCGCGGCATGGCCTATGGCACGCAAAGCCCGCAGCACCTGCTCAATGTGGTGGCGGCCAACATGAGCGTACTGCCGGACGATCCCGAGCACTTCCTGCATTACGCCAGCATGCGTGATAGCCGGGTGACGGGCGCCTCCTTTGTCGCGCGCAGCGTGTACGGCGATTACCTGGAATGGTCGCTGCGGCAGGCGCAGTCGCAGGCGGCGCGCCACGTGGCATTGGATTGCGTGAGCGGCAGCGTAAGCAGGCTGCAGGCCATCGACGACGGCAGGCTTGCCGCCACGCTGGAAGACGGGCGCCGTATCGAAGCGGACCGGGTGGTGCTGGCCTTCGGGCATTTCGCCGCGCCGCCGCCGGCGCTGTTGCACGGTTCCCTGGTCGATAGCGTGCGTTATGCCGCCGACCCCTGGCAGGCCGGCCTGTTGTCCACCATCGGCGTGCACGAGCCGGTGCTGCTGTTGGGGACCGGCTTGACGGCGGTGGATATCGCCCTGCAGCTGCTGCGCCGTAATCCGGCGCAGCGCGTGCATGCGCTGTCGCGCCATGGCCTGCTGCCGCAACCCTATCTGCCGCCAACCGGCCAACTGGCCGGCAGCACGCTGTTGCGCGATGGCGTGCCGACCGCGCGCGGCGCCTTGCGTGCCTTCCTCCAGCAAGTCGAATGCCTGGAAGCGGCAGGCCTGGACTGGCACGACGCCATGGCCGCACTGCGCCACCAGGCGGCCCATATCTGGCAAGGCTGGCCGCCCGCGGAACGGCGCCGCTTCCTGCGCCACCTGCGGCCCTATTGGGAAGTGCACCGGCACCAGCTGCCGCCCACCGTGCAGCAGGAGCTGACGCTGGCCATGGAACGCGGCGCATTGCGCGTGACGGCCGGCCGGGCGATCTCCGTGCGCGACGAAGCGGAGCTGTCGGTGCTGTCGGTGCAGCCGCGCGGCGAGGACACGCAGATCGAGCTGCGCGCCGCCCGCATCATCAACTGCACCGGAAGCTGCGCCAGCCCGCGCCGCGCGCAAGTGCCGCTGGTGCGCCAGCTGCTGGCGGACGGCCTGGTGCAGGCCGATGCCCTCGGGATGGGTTTGAAGGTCGGCGCGGACTGCGCCGTGCTGGGCGCCGACGGCGCGCCGACGCCGGGGCTGTACTATATCGGCCCTTGGCTCAAGGCCGGATACTGGGAGGCCAGCGCCGTGCCTGAACTGCGCCAGTTCGCGGCCGTCATCGCCCGCGCCTGCCTATAGAATTCCGCCGCAACGGGAGGGACTTACTCTCGGCCAGTGCTAGTTGTGGAGCAGGGCGGCGGTAAGCGATTTCACTTCTTCCGCCGATTCCTCCATGACGTTGGCCAGGGTGCCGTCGCCGACGGTGAAGTCGATGGTGCTGGCCGCCGCGACCGACGTGGCGCCCGGGCGGGCGTGCAGCGGCGAGGCGACCGGGGACAAGTCGTTGGCCAGCAGCAGCGTATCGCCCAGGTTCTCGGGCGGCAGGGCGCGCAGGCCTTCCCACATGGCTTCCACGGCCTTGAACACATTATCGGGAATCATCAGCTTTTGCAGTACGCCGCGGCCGATCTGCACCTCGCCGAAGGCGGTCCAGTCTTCCGGATCGCCTTCCATGACCTCGGGATACGCTTCGGCCTGCGACAGCATGTAAAAGCCGCCGACTTCATGCACGATGCCAGCGAACATGGCGGTGTCCGGATCGACATGGGACACGCGCCGGGCAATCACCTGCGCCAAGGCCGCCACGTGGGCCGTGTGCTCCCACAGCTGATTGGCCTTGGCCTTCAGCAGGGGATTGCGGATCTTGATGCTCAGCTGGCGCACGATCACCGAGGTCACCAGCGACTGCAGGGTGCGCACGCCGAGGCGCTGCACCGCCGTTTTCACGCTGGAGATCTCCATGCCGGTACGGTTATAGGCCACCGAGTTGGCGATCGCCACCGTGCGCGCCGCCAGCAGCGGATCGGCCTGCACCAGCTTGGCCGCCAGGTCGATATGGCAATTCTCATCGTTCAGCGCGCGCTGCAGCTTGACCGAGGCGTCGATATTGGTGGGGAATGAAAGCTCACCACGGCCGGCTTGGGCTGCGATGGCTTTGAAGGCTTCGAGTCTGTCCATGCGAAAAGTATAAGTAGAATTTGCCCTAAGGAACTAGGTCAGGGCGACAATTTTGATGAATTTTTCCGCAGGCCCGGCCGCGCCCCATTGACACAGGCTATGCCCCGTTTCAGCCTTCGCCGAAGATGGCGTCGCACCCTTCCACGGTGCCTTCGACGTCGCCCAGTTCGTCGACCAGTTCCAGGTCTTCGAGTTCTTCCACTGCATTGGTAAAGCTGTTGTGCTTGGTGGCGCCGATCAGGCGGTAGATTTCACCGTCTTCATTGCGGATGCCAATCAGCAGTTTTTCCTTACGGACCGCGTCGGCGGTCGTGGTTTCCAGCAGCAGGTTGCCGGTGATTTGCTTGTCGAATTCGGCTGGCCTGATGCCGTCCAGCAGGGTAGTCTTTAACATTCTTTGCGTTCTTTAAAGTGGTGAACCGGCACTGATGGTGGCCCTCAGGCCGGTCAGGGTGCGTTCCAGTGCTTCATAATCGGCGTCGCTATAGTCGGCGAACAACTGGACGCCTTTCGCGACAATTACCGGGAACACCCTGGCAAACAGCTGCTCGCCCGACGGCGTCAGGCGCACGAAAAAGGAGCGCTTGTCGTCCGCATTGCGTTCCCGTTCCACCAGGCCCTTCTGTTCCAGGCGTTCGATGACGCCGGTCAGGGTGCCCTTGGTGATCAGGGTGCGTTCGCCCAGTTCCTTGTAGCTCATGCCGGGAGTGTTGCCCAATGTGGCAATGATATCGAATTGTGCGTGGGTGAGGCCAAGCTGGCGCACATGCCCGCCGGACCATCTCTCAAACCCCTGCATGCATTCGGCCAGCAGCCGGATGCTCTTCAAATATCGTTCGCCCATGACACGGGATTATAGCGCCCGCCAGCACTAGGCGGCATCGGTTACTATATGCAAACTTATAACAAGATGCGGTTTTCGCCATGCCTCTGCACGCACGCGGTATCCTGGCCCTGCTGGTGGTGACCATCGTCTGGGGCACCACCTTCCCCGCCATGAAGGACATGACCGACAGCCTGTCGGCCAACTGGATCGTGGCGTCGCGCTTTGCGATCGCCGGCTTGCTGCTGTCGCCCTTCCTGCTGCGCGCCACATGGCGCGACCTGCACTACGGTTTCCTGGCCGGTGTGCTGCTGTTCTTCTGCTACCTGACCCAGGTCGAAGGCCTGAGCCTGACCTCCTCCAACCGCAACGCCTTCATCTGTGGCCTGAACGTGCTGGTGGTGCCGCTGCTGGGTATTGCCATGGGGAAATGGCCGGACAAGCGCATCGTGCTGGCGCTGCTGCTGGCGCTCGGCGGCTTGTTCGCCCTGTGCTGGGACGGCAGCTTCAGCTGGAGCCGCGGCGACTGGCTGGCGCTGGCGGCGGCCTTCCTGTTCGGCCTCTACATCAAGGTGATGGAACAGTTCTCGCGCAAGGTCGAGCGCCTGATGACCCTGACCGTGGCCCAGATCTGGACGGTTGCCGTGTTCGCCGCCCTGTGGATATTGCTGCGCGAAATGCCGCGCGGCGCCATCGACGTGCAGCACGATGCCGCCGACTACTACAGCTATATCTGGCAGGGCCTGCTGGCCTATAAATGGAATCTGGCCTACCTGGGCGTGGTCGCCACGGCCGCCATCATTTCCCTGCAGACCTGGGGCCAGAGCCATGCCAGCGCCAACGAGGCGGCGGTGATCTATGCCTTCGAACCTGCCAGCGCGGCCATCTTCGGCTACTTCTGGCTGGGCGAGACCATGGGCCCGATGCAGCTGCTGGGCGCGGCGATGTTGATCTCCGGTATGATTGTCAGCCAATGGAATACCCCGGAGCGGCCCGCCGCGGCGCTCGTCCCTGAATAGACGATGTCTTTTGCTCAACTTAGTCGCCTGGCCCAGGAGCGGCCGCTGCGCATGCTGCTGGTGAACGCGGGCGACGCGGACAGCCTGGCCTGGGCCGGACTGGTGCAGCCCCTGCGGCAGGCCCAGCGCCTCCTGCAGGGCGCCTTCCAGCTCGACGTCCTGACCCCGCGCCAGGCGGCCGCCGTGGCCGGCGACTGGCGGCTGGCGCTGCTGGTGGCCGACGAGGGCACGCTGCGCCCGCCCGATGCCGAGCTGCGCGCCGTGATCGAGCGTTGCCGCGCGGCCGATTATTGGGGCGCCGTGGGCGCCGCGGTGCTGTGGCTGGCCCAGTCGGGGGCGGCGGGCGGCGCCCGCATTGCGCTGCCATGGGCCCTGTATGCGGAAACGGAAGATATCACCGAGCGCGCCATCCTGACCCCGCACCTGTTCGAGATCGACGAGCGGCTGATCTCCTGCTGCGGCGGGGCCGCGTCGCTCGACTTCGCGCTCACCCTGGTGGAGGCGCTGTTCGGCGCCAGCGTGCAGGCCGAGATCAAGGAAGCCCTGTGCATCGACCGCGTGCGTTCGCAGGACGAGCGGCAGCGGGTGGCCTTGCAGGCGCGGTTCGGGGCCCTGCAGCCCAAGCTGTCGGAAGCGGTGACCCTGATGGAGTCGAACATCGAGGAGCCGCTGTCGACCGACGATATCGCCGGCCTGGTCGGGCTGTCGCGGCGCCAGCTGGAGCGCCTGTTCAAGCAATACCTCGGCTCCCTGCCGTCGCGCTATTACCTGGAGCTGCGCCTGCAGCGCGCCCGGCAATTGCTGTTGGAAACCAATCATTCCATCGTGCAGGTAGGGCTGATGTGCGGTTTCTCCTCCGGCTCGCACTTTTCCACCGCCTTCGGCACCCTGTTCGGGAATACGCCCCGTGAAGAGCGGCAGCGCCGATTAAACCGGTAAACCGGTGTCAGACCCATCGGGTCCGACACCGGGCACGCGGCTATCGCATGCCGAAGGTGCCCGATCCCGTGGGTCAGGCACCGGTTTACCGGTTTTGGACAATTTTGAAAATCCTTGTCGCAGATTCAAAAGAGTTTTAGCATCCCCGCTTTTACAATGCAGTACACCTTACCATTGATGGGGATTTGCTATGAACGCCAAGCTTGACTCGACTGTTACCACCCGCCCTGTAACCCGCGCCACCTTCGACGAGGTGATCGTCCCGACTTACGCACCTGCCCAGATGGTGCCAGTGCGAGCCGCGGGCCTGGACCTGTGGGACCAGAACGGCAAGCATTACCTGGACTTCACCTCCGGCATCGCCGTGGCATCCCTGGGCCATTGCAACCCGGTGCTGGTGGAAGCGCTGACCAAGCAAGCAAACACCCTGTGGCACCTGGGCAATGGCTACACCAACGAGCCGGTACTGCGCCTGGCCCTGGCCCTGACCGAAGCCACCTTCGCCGACCGCGCCTTCTTCTGCAACTCCGGCGCCGAAGCCAACGAAGCGGCCCTGAAGCTGGCGCGTAAGGTCGCCCACGCCAAATTCGGCGACAAGAAGCCACGCATCGTGTCCTGCCTGAACTCCTTCCACGGCCGTACCCTGTTCACCGTCTCCGTCGGCGGCCAGGCCAAGTACACCGAAGGCTTCGAGCCGCTGCCGCCATCGATCGACCACATCCCTTACAACGATATCGAAGCGGCCAAGGCCGCCATCGGCGACGATGTCTGCGCCGTGATCGTTGAGCCGGTGCAGGGCGAAGGCGGCGTGATGCCGGGCAATCCTGACTACCTGAAGACCCTGCGCGCGCTGTGCGACAAAGTCGGCGCCGTGCTGATCTTCGACGAAGTACAGTGCGGCATGGGCCGTACCGGTTCCCTGTTCGCCTACCAGGGCTACGGCGTGACCCCGGACATCCTGACCTCGGCCAAGGCCCTGGGCAATGGCTACCCGATCGGCGCCATGCTGACCACCGAAGAGCTGGCCAAGCACCTGGCCGTGGGCACCCACGGCACCACCTACGGCGGCAACCCGCTGGCCGCGACCGTGGCGCTGACCGTGCTGGAAACCATCAACCAGCCGGCCTTCCTGGCGCGCGTGAAAGAGGCTTCCGAGAAGCTGATCGGCAAGCTGGAAGGCCTGGTGCGCGATTTCCCGCAGGTGTTCTCCGCCGTGCGCGGCGCCGGTTTGCTGCTGGGCCTGCTTGTCGCCGAGCCGTTCAAAGGCCGTTCCAAGGACATCCAGCGCGCTGCCGAAGCGCAGGGCCTGATGATCCTGATCGCCGGCATGGATGTGGTGCGCCTGGCGCCTGCGCTGATCGTGTCCGATGCGCAGATCGACGAGGCGGATCGCATTATCCGCCTGGCCGTGGCTGAGCTGACCAAGGCGGCCTGAAACCGGTAAGGCGGTGCCAGGCACAAGTGCCTGGCACCGGTCCGCGGCTGCCGCGGGACAGTGTCGGACCCTGTGAGTCTGACCCTGGTTTACCGGTTTTTTTGTTTCAGAGAAGAATAAAAGAGGAGCACCCCATGTACGTAGTCCGTCCGGTGGAAACCGCCGACATCGCCGCCCTCGAATCACTGGCCGCGGTCAGCATGCCGGGTGTCCATACCCTGCCGAAGACGCGCGAAAAGATCGAGCAGGCAGTCGAACGTTCCATCGCTTCCTTCTCCGCCCACGTCGACATCCCCAGCGAAGAATCCTATATGTTCGTGATGGAGTCGCTGGCCGACAAGACGATCGCCGGCACCGCGGCCATCCACGCCTCCGCGGGCTCGAACGGCACCTATTTTTCCTTCCGCAACGATGTGATCCAGCAGGTCTCGCGCGACTTGAATATCAGCCATAGCGTGCACGCGCTGACGCTGTGCTCCGAGCTGACCGCCTATTCGCAGCTGTCCGGCTACTACGTCGACGCCGCCGTGGCGCGCCGCCCGGAAGCGGCCTTGCTGTCGCGCTCGCGCCTGATGTACGCCGTGCAGGCGCCGCACCGTTTCGGCGACCGCTTCTTCGTGCCGCTGGCCGGCCTGACCGATGAAAACGGCGGCTCGCCGTTCTGGGATGCGCTGGGCCGCAAGTTCTTCAAGATGGACTTCCTGGACGCCGAGCGCGTGATCGGCGGCGCCCGCAACCGCACCCTGATCGTGGAGCTGATGCCGCACTATCCGGTGTACGTGCCGCTGCTGCCGGGCGATGCGCAGGCCGTGATGGGGCAGATCCACCCGAGCGGCGAGCTGGCCTTCAACCTGCTGACCTCCGAAGGCTTCGAAGCCGACGAATATATCGACATCTTCGACGGCGGCCCGATCCTGCAGGCGCACAAGCACTCGCTGCGCACCTTCAGCTCGTCGCTGCCGCGCCGCGTGGCCAGCGCCAACGGCATCCAGGCCAGCGATGCAATCGCGACCTACGCCGTCTCCACCGGCCCCGAGCAGCGCTTCCGTGCGCTGACCATCCATTGCGCACCGCTGGAAAATACCGACACCGTCTGCCTGACCCGGGAAGCCCAGGAAATCCTGCGCGTGGAAGAAGGCGACACCGTGACCTGCGTCCGCATTTAAGAACGAGAATACCTATGCTAGTTGTACGCGCCATTAAAGCGAATGACCTGGACGGTTTGTTCAACCTGGCCAGCCAGGTGGGCACCGGCATGACCACGCTGAAGCCGGATATGAAGATGATGGGCGACCGCCTCGCCGTGGCGGTGGCCTCCTTCGCCGAAACCATCCCGCCGGAAGAACGCGACTATATGTTCGTGATGGAGGACACCGCCACGGGCCGCCTGGCCGGCGTGTGCGCCATCAAGGGCGCGGTCGGCCTGACCGAACCTTTCTACAACTACCGCATCGGCACCCTGGTGCACTCCAGCCGCGAGCTGAACGTGTTCACCCGCATGGACACGCTGTACCTGTCGAACGACCTGACCGGCTGCTCCGAGCTGTGCTCCCTGTTCCTGCACCCGGACTACCGCCAGGGCAATAACGGCAAGCTGCTGTCGAAGAGCCGTTTCCTGTTCATCGCCCAGTTCCCGCACCTGTTCGAGCAGAAGATCATCGCCGAGATGCGCGGCTACCAGGCCGAGGATGGCACCTCGCCGTTCTACGAAGGCCTGGGCCGCTACTTCTTCAAGATGGACTTCCACCATGTGGACGACCTGACCGCGCTGGGCAAGAAGTCCTTCATCGCCGAGCTGATGCCGCGCCAGCCGCTGTACGTAGACTACCTGCCGCAGGATGCGCGCGAGGCGATCGGCAAGGTGCACCAGGCCACGGTGCCGGCGCGCCGCCTGCTGGAGCAGGAGGGCATGCACTACGAGGGCTATGTCGACATCTTCGACGCCGGCCCGGTGCTGCAGGCCCGCGTTTCGGAACTGCGCGCGATGCGCGACAGCGACCTGGCGAGCGTGTCGCGCGATACCGATACGGCCCATGCCTGCGCGCTGCACACGTCCGAACCTTACCTGGTATCGAACACGGTCATGCAGGATTTCCGCATGATCCTGACCGACGCCAATCCATCCGACGGCGGCATCGACCTGTCGTCCGAAGAACAAGCACTGCTGCATTGCCATTCCGGCGACACCGTGCGCACCCTGTCTCTCAACGTGAGGAAGAACCAGAATGTCTGAACTGAGCAATTTCATCAACGGCCAATGGAAAGCTGGCCACGGCGAGACCATCGTGACCACCAATCCGGCCACCGGCAAGCAGACTTACGCTTCGCAGGAGTCCACCGCGGCCGATGTGGCGGAAGCGGCCCAGGCCGCGCGCGCCGCCTTTGAAGCCTGGGCCTACCGCCCGCTGGAAGAGCGCATCGCCATCGTCACCAAGTTCCGCGACCTGCTGAAGGAAAACGCGGAAGACCTGGCGCAGACCATCTCCGAAGAAGTCGGCAAGCCGCTGTGGGAAGCGCGCACCGAGGTGACCACCATGGCCAACAAGGTGGACATCTCGATCACGTCGCACGGCAGCCGCACGGGCGAGACCAAGACCAAGGTGGCCGATGGCGAAGCCGTGCTGCGCCACCGTCCGCACGGCGTGTTCGGCGTGTTCGGCCCTTACAACTTTCCCGGCCACCTGCCGAACGGCCATATCGTGCCGGCCATGATCGCCGGTAACACCGTGGTGTTCAAACCGAGCGAGTACGCGCCGCGCACCGCCATCAAGACCGTGGCGCTGTGGGAAAAAGCCGGCGTGCCGGCCGGCGTCATCAATCTGGTCAATGGCGGCCGCGAGACCGGCATCGCGCTGGGCCGCAATGAGGACATCGACGGCGTGCTGTTCACCGGTTCGAGCCAGACCGGCGCGGCCCTGCACAAGCAGTTCGGCGGCCAGCCGGGCAAGCTGCTGGCGCTGGAAATGGGCGGCAACAATCCGCTGATCGTGTGGAATCCGACCGATATCGACGCCGCCGTGTTCATGGCCGTGTCCTCCTCCTTCATTTCCGCCGGCCAGCGCTGCACCTGCGCGCGCCGCGTGATCGTGCAGAAGGGCGAGCAGGGCGACGCCTTCGTCAAGCGCTTCGTGGAAGTGGCGTCCAAGCTGGGCGTCGGCGCGCCGGCCGCGGAGCCCGCGCCGTTCATGGGTCCCGTGGTTTCCGCAGCCGTGGCTGAAAAGCTGGTGCAGGCGCAGGCCGATATGGTCGCCAAGGGCGGCCAGCTGCTGCTGGAAATGCGCCAGCTGGAGCCGGGCACCGGCTTCGTTTCCGCCGGCATCGTGGACACCACCGATGCCAAAGGCATTCCTGACGAAGAGTGGTTCGGCCCATTGGCGCAGATCATCCGCGTCGACGACTTCGACGCCGCCATCCGCGCCGCCAACAACACCGGCTACGGCCTGGCTGCGGCCCTGATCTCGACCGACGAGTCGCTGTGGCAGAAATTCCAGCTGCGCGCCCGCGCCGGCATCGTGAACTGGAACCGCCCGACCACCGGCGCGGCCAGCTCGGCGCCGTTCGGCGGCGTCGGCAAGTCCGGCAACCATCGTCCTAGCGCATACTATGCGGCGGACTACTGCGCCTACCCGGTCGCGTCGATCGAGAACAGCGCCCTTGAAATGCCTGCCAAGCTGTCGCCTGGCATGAACTTCTGAGGATGGCCATGCCTACTGCACGCGAATACAACTTCGACGGCCTGGTCGGGCCGTCGCACAATTATGCCGGCCTGTCGTTCGGCAACGTAGCGTCCTTCAACAACGTCAAGAGCGCGTCCAACCCGAAGCAGGCCGCCCTGCAAGGCCTGGCGAAGATGCGCGAGCTGGCCAAGCGCGGCTTCGCGCAGGCGCTGCTGCCGCCGCAGGACCGTCCGAACTTCCGCCTGCTGCGCAGCCTGGGCTACAGCGGCACCGACGCCGAAGTGATCGCCCAAGCCTACAGCGATTCGCCGGTGGTGCTGGCGTGCGCCTACTCGGCCTCGCCGATGTGGACCGCCAACGCCGCCACCGTCAGCCCGTCGGCGGACACCAAGGATGGCCGCGTGCACTTCACCGCGGCTAACCTGAACAACAAGCTGCACCGTGCGTTCGAGCACGTGCAGTCGGCCCGCGCGCTGCGCGCCATCTTCAAGGATGAGCGCCACTTCGCTGTACACGACGCCTTGCCCGGCACCCCGGCCTTCGGCGACGAGGGCGCCGCCAACCATACCCGCCTGTGCGACCAGCACGGCAAGCCGGCGGTGGAACTGTTCGTGTACGGCCGCGTGGAATTCGATTCCAGCGCACCGGCGCCGAAGAAATTCCCGGCCCGCCACACGCTGGAGGCGTCGCAGGCGGTGGCCCGCCTGCACGGCCTGGACCCGGCGCGCTGCGTGTTCGTGCAGCAGAATCCGGACGTGATCGACCAGGGCGTGTTCCACAACGACGTGATCGCCGTGGGCAATGGCAATGTGCTGTTCTACCACGAGCAGGCGTTCGCCGACGAGCAGGCGGCGCTGGCCTCGATCCGCGCCGCCATGCACGGCGTGGGCGCGGAGCTGGTGGCGATCCGCGTGCCGACCGCCGAAGTGTCGGTGGCCGATGCGGTGGCGTCCTACTTGTTCAATACCCAATTGCTGTCCAAGCCGGACGGCAAGATGGCCCTGGTGACACCGCATGAGTGCCAGGAGATTCCGCCGGTTGCCGCCTTCCTGGAAAAGCTGCTGGCATCCGGCGGCCCGGTCGATGAGCTGATCCACTTCGACCTGCGCCAGTCCATGCGCAACGGCGGCGGCCCGGCCTGCCTGCGCTTGCGCGTGGCGCTGACCGAGGCGGAAGCGGCCGCCATGCACCAGGGTGTGGTCATGACCGAAACGCTGTACCATACCCTGGTCGCGTGGGTCGAGAAGCACTACCGCGACCATCTGGAACCGAAAGATTTAGCAGATCCGCAATTGGCTGTCGAAGTGCATACCGCACTCAAAGAGCTGGAACAGATTTTGGGCTTACCCGGCCTGTACGATCTGTAATAAAAACCGGTAAACCGGGGGCTGGCCCGCGGGGGCAGACCCCGAACTGCATCGTTGGCAGTCGAACAGTGGGTGTCTGACCCTGCGGGTCGGACACCGGTTTACCGGTTCGAACAAGAAGATACCTACAACGTATTTGGAGAAGCAGATGAAACAAATGCCACAAGAGTTGCGCAAGCAAACGCTCGAACTGGTCAAGGCCAGCGGCCCGATCGCCCAACTGATCGAAGCCTGGCTCGGCTCCCTGGACGATGAAGACCTGGCCGACCTGTCGCCCGGCAGCCTGGCCCCGGTCCTTGTGGAAGGTTTCACCCAGCTGGCCAAGCGCACCGCTTCCGGCTGCCAGATCGCCAAGCTCCAATACGAAGAAGCGCGCGGCGGCCACGCCACCGCGCTGCTGGTCGTCAACGACGACATGCCATACCTGGTCGACTCGATCGTGATCGCCATGCGCAAGCTGCGCCTCGGCTCGAACGGCGTGCTGAACGCCGTGCTGCCGGTGCGCCGCGCCGCCGACGGCAGCGTCGAGGCGGTCGGCCAGAAGGGCGACAAGCTCGAGTCCATGGTCCTGTGCCTGCTGTCCGAAAAACTGGAAGACGGCGCGCTCAAGGAGCTGACCGACCGCATCGAAATGATGGCGCGCGACGCCGCCGTCGTGAAGCGCGACCAGGCCGCGATGAAAGAGCGCTTCACCGCCGTCGCCACCGAATCCTCTACCCACGGCGAAGAAGGCCAGGAAGTGGCCGCCTTCCTCCAGTGGGCGCGCGACGAGGGCTTCGAAGTGCACGGCTACGCCTACTACCAGGTGAAGCCGGGCGCGCGCGAGCTGGAACGCGACATCCCTAGCCGCATCGGCGTGCTGCAGGACACTTCGCACCCGATCTACGGTACCTGCCTGGCCAATATCCCGGGCGACTTCGACACCCTGTCCAAGCGCGCCCACACCCTGTCGATCGTCAAGGCCGACGTGGGCGGCACCTTGCACCGCGACCAGTCGCTGGACTTCATTGGCGTGCGCCACACCGACGGCAAGGGCGCCATCCTGGGCGAGCACTGCTTCGTCGGCCTGTTCACCCGCGCCGCCAACCTAACCCCGCTGGCCCGCCTGCCGTTCGCGCGCGGCCGCATCGCGCAAGTGCTGAAGATCGCCGGCGTGCGCGAAACCGGCTTCCGCGCCGAGAAATTCATCGAGATCCTGGAATCGCTGCCGCGCACCGAAGCGCTGGAAGCCGAACCTGAATGGCTGGCCGAAGTGTGCGGCGCCGTGGTGTCGCTGTACAAGCAGCCGCGCGCCAAGGTGTTCGCCCGCCGCGACGTCTACGCCCGCCACCTGAACGTGCTGGTCTACCTGCCGCGCGAGCGTTACTCCGCATCCGTGGCGCACGCGCTGGCGCGCGCCCTGCAGGACAGCTCCGGCGCCACCCACGTCAGCTCGCAGACCCTAGTGTCGGATGGCCCGCTGGCCCGCCTCTACCTGATCGCGCACGCCGCGCGCTATCCGCTGGACCTGGAGAGCGATATCCAGCGCCCGCTGTTGACGGTGCTGGACGGCTGGCATGACCGCTTCTCCGAACTGGCCGACAAGGTGGGCGAAGAGCCGCTGCGCAACAGCCTGCGCAAGCTGTGCTCCACGCTGCCGGTCGATTACGTGGTGGCGACGCCGCCGGCGGTGGCCTTCCACGACCTGGACAAGATCCTGCGCAATGGCGAAGGCGAACGCGTTGCTGTGCGCGTCGAGCTGCCTTCCGAAGGCAATGCCTCCACCACCATTCGTCTGTATTCGGTGGACCGCGTGCCTGCGCTGTCCTCCATTCTGCCGGCCCTGCATAATGCGGGCGTCGCCATCGAGCGCGAATCGGCCCACTCCATCCGCACTGCGGACGGCAAGAAGCACTATGTGACCAGCCTGGCCGTCGACGAGCAAAGCGCCACCGAGCTGTCGCGCCCCGGCGTGGTGCAGGTGGCGGAAGACCTGTTCAACGCCCTGTTCAACAATGAAGCGGAAGACGGCCGCCTGAACGGCCTGGTGGTTGAAGGCGGTCTGCGCCTGCGCGAAGTGCAGCTGGTGCGCGCCTACATGAGCTACTGGCGCCAGGCCGGCACCCAGTTCACCGTGCGCTACATGGCGGAGACGCTGCGCCGCCATCCGGCGCTGGTGAAGGAACTGGTCGACGCCTGGAAAGAGCGCTTCGACCCGCAGCTGCCCGAGGCGACCCGCAACGCCGCCAGGGAAAAGCTGCTGGCCATCAAAGGCCGCCTGAGCGCGATCAACCATGCCGACACGGAAGTGATCTTCGCGGCCATGATCGACCTGATGCTGGCGACCCTGCGCACCAACTACTTCCAGAATGGCGGGCAGGGCGACAAGATCATCTTCAAGTTCGACACCAGCAGCCTGCACCTGGTGCCTGAACCGCGTCCATTCCGCGAAATCTACGTGTTCTCGCGCCGCTTCGAAGGCGTGCACCTGCGCGGCGGCCCGGTCGCGCGCGGTGGCCTGCGCTGGTCGGACCGTATGGAAGATTACCGCACCGAAGTCCTGGGCCTGGTGAAGGCGCAGATGGTGAAGAACGCCGTGATCGTGCCGGCTGGCGCCAAGGGCGGCTTCGTCTGCAAGAAGATGCCGAAAGACGCTCCGCGCGACGTGGTGGCGGCGGAAGGCGAAGCAGTCTACCGCCTGTTCATCGCCAGCCTGCTGGAAGTGACCGACAACCGCGTGCTGGGCAAGATCGTTCCGCCGGAAGACACGGTCCGCTACGACAACGACGACCCGTACCTGGTGGTGGCCGCCGACAAGGGCACCGCAACCTTCTCCGACATCGCCAACAGCATCGCGGTCAAGCGCGGCTTCTGGCTGGGCGACGCCTTCGCGTCGGGCGGTTCCAACGGCTACGACCACAAGAAGATGGGCATCACCGCCAAGGGCGCGTTCGAAGCGGTCAAGCGCCACTTCTACGAAATGGGCCACGACATGAACACCACCCCGTTCACCGTGGTGGGCGTGGGCGATATGTCGGGCGACGTGTTCGGCAACGGCGTGCTGCTGTCGAACCAGATCAAGCTGCTGGCGGCCTTCGACCATCGCCACATCTTCCTGGACCCGAATCCGGACACCGCGAAATCCTTCGCCGAACGCCAGCGCATGTTCGCGCTGCCGCGCTCCTCGTGGGATGACTACAACAAGGAGCTGATCTCGAAAGGCGGCGGCGTGTTCCCGCGCACCGCGCGCAGCATCGAGCTGTCGCCTGAAATCCGCGCCGCGCTGGACATCGAAGAAACCTCGCTGGCGCCGGAAGAACTGATGCACCGCATCCTGCTGGCCCCGGTGGACCTGTTCTACAACGGCGGCATCGGCACCTACATCAAGTCCTCCACCGAGACCCATGCGCAGGTCAAGGACCGCGCCAATGACAATATCCGCGTCAGCGGCAATGAGCTGCGCTGCAAAATGGTGGCGGAAGGCGGCAACCTGGGCGCGACCCAGGCTGGCCGCATCGAGTTCGCCCTGGCCGGCGGCCGTATCTTCACCGATGCGATCGACAACTCGGCCGGCGTGGATTGCTCCGACCATGAAGTGAACTGCAAGATGTGGCTGGACGTGGAAGTGAACGCCGGCCAGACCTCGGAAGCGGACCGCAACCAGCTGCTGAACGAAATGACCATGGAAGTGGAGCGCCTGGTCCTGCGCGACAACACCCAGCAAACCCGTTTGCTGGTGCGCGAATTCCAGGCCCAGTCCGAGGCGCATGTGCAAGACGGCTACGCCGACCTGATCGCCGACCTGGAAGAAGAGGGCGCGCTGTCGCGCGAACTGGAGCATCTGCCAAGCGTGGCGGAACTGGCGCGCCGCAAGGCCGATGGCCGCGGCCTGACCACGCCGGAATTGGCGGTGGTGATCGCCAACGTGAAGAACCGCTACAAGCGCCTGCTGTCGGCCATGCCGCTGACCGATGAAAGCTGGGCGGACAAAGTCCTGCGCCCTTACTTCCCGGAACAGCTGGTCGCTACCCGTCCGCCGCTGAACCACCCGCTGTCCAACGCCATCCTGGCGACGGTGTTGGCGAATGAGGTGGTGAACCGCTGTGGCCCGCTGATGATCCGCGACCTGGCTGCCGCCAACAACTGCAGCGAACAGGATGTGATCCTGGCGTGGGGCCAGGCATGGTCCGCGCTGGATCTGGCGCCGACCTTCGACACCCTGGACGCCGATGCGCTGAACGTGCCGCGCAATGTCGCCATGCGCGTCGATACGCGCACCCGCGCCATGCTGAAGGCCGTGATGGAAGGCGTGCTGGGTGTGCCGAAAGACCAGCTGCGCGGCGCCGGTATCGCGGAGCTGAGCAAGCTGTTCGCCGATCCCGCCACCGTGCGCAAGATGGCGGCCGACGTGCAATCCGAAGC
The DNA here is from genome assembly GCF_000425385.1 of Pseudoduganella violaceinigra DSM 15887. Lineage (GTDB taxonomy): Bacteria > Pseudomonadota > Gammaproteobacteria > Burkholderiales > Burkholderiaceae_D > Rugamonas > Rugamonas violaceinigra. The sequence continues at coordinate 72,655 of NZ_AUDI01000020.1, forward strand.
GGCAACGCACAGCGGCCTGCGCGCTGAATTCGTGCAGGCATGGAACGCCGTCGACGCGCTGGAAGGCGTGGCCGCCTTCGTATTCGCGGCGCTGTCGGTCAAGCGTCCCGCCGGCATGGACTTGCCGGGCTTCCTGGCGGTCGGCATGGCGCTGCGCGCCCAGGCCGGCATCGACACGCTGGAGCGAGGCCTGAAGCTGCCTGCCGCGTCGAAGTCGCAGGAACACCTGCGCAGCTACGCGCAGCAGGCCTTGCGCCGTACGCAGCAGAAATTGCTGTCGCAAGTGCTGGCGCGCGCCACCAACGGCCATGACGCGGTTGAGGCGGTGGAAGTCGTGACCTGCACCTTGGGGCTGTCGGGCTACGCGGCCTCGGCGGACCTGGAACAGGCAATGCTGGATGTGTGGGCCTTGTCGGAAGCGGTCAATGCCGTGGGCCTGGCCGCCTGAAACCGGTAAACCGGTGTCCGACCCGCAGGGTCAGACACCTGGCCCGCTACCGTCGCGTATCGGTGTCGGACCCCGCGGGTCTGACACCGGTTTCCCGGTGTTGGCGGAGCAGAAAGTAATCGTAAAGAATGTCAGACACCCCAACCCTCCCTCCCGCAGTGCGCGCCCTGGCTGAAGCCGATTTCAGCGCCGTCGCGCGCAGTTTCGAACAAGCCGGCTACGCGGTCGCCCAACCCGCGGACGGCATCCTCACGATCCGCAGCAAGCAAGCCGGCCGTCCCGCCGTCCTGGTCTCGGTGGGCGTGCATGGCGACGAAACCGGCCCGATCGAGCTGGTGGCTTACCTGCTCGACGCCCTGGCGCAGGAACCGCAGGCCTTGGCCGTCGACCTGATGCTTTGCGTCGGCAATATCGGCGCCATCCGCCAGGCCAAGCGCTTCATCGACGCGGACCTGAACCGCATGTTCCGCACTGAACGCGGCACCCTGGCCGGCACGGCCGAAGCCGCGCGCGCCGACGTCATGATCGCAGCAACCAGCGCATTCTTCGCCCCGGCGGGAACGGAACGCTGGCACCTCGACCTGCACACGGCCATCCGTCCGAGCGTCTATCCGACCTTCGCCATTGTGCCCGACCTGATCGGCGAGGCAGCGAAGCAGCAGCTGATCGGCTGGCTGGGCGAGGCCGCCATTGGCGCCATCATCATGAATCCGGCATCGGCCGGCACCTACAGCTATTACAGCGCCGAGCACCATGCCGCCGCCGGCACCACGGTGGAACTGGGCCGCATCGGCACCTTGGGGCAGAACGATCTGTCGCAGTTCGAAGAAGCCAAGCTTGCCCTGGACCGGCTGCTGCGCGGGAATCCGCCGGCCCAAGCCGCCAACGAACCGCATGTGTTCAAGGTGGCCCAGAACATCATCAAACTGAGCGACGATTTCAAGATGGCCTTCGGCAAGGAGACGCGGAATTTCACCGCCCTGAAGAAAGGCGACGAAATCGCCCGCGACGGCGACACCGTCTACGCCGTGCAGCATGATGAAGAGCTAGTGGTCTTCCCCAACCCCGACGTGCGCATCGGCCTGCGGGCGGGCATGATGGTCACGCGCGTGAAATAAGGACTTGCGCTACACTGGCCGGACACCCACCGGAAAGGAGTAGCGCATGTCCCTGTCCATGTACAAAGTTTCCGCGCCCGTCTTCGTGCGCGGCCTGAATGTGATGGCGAGCCTGCTGCGCAAGGCGCAAGCCCATGCGGAGGAAAGCGGCACAGTGCCGGAAACCTTGCTGGCGGCCCGCCTGGCCGACGATATGCTGCCGCTGACCGCCCAGGTGCAGCGCGCCAGCGATACCAGCAAACTCTCCATCGAACGCCTGAGCGGCATCGCCGCGCCGAAATTCCCCGACAACGAAGCCAGTTTCGCGCAGCTGCAGGAGCGTATCGCGAACACGATCGCTTATATCGAGAGTGTGGGGGAGGAGCATTTCGCGGGCAGCGAAACGCGGGAGGTGGCACTGAGTTTCGGCAGCTTCAAGCCGACTTTCACCGGCGAGAGCTATCTGCTGGCCTTTGCGCTGCCGAACTTCTATTTCCATGTCGTGACGCTGCACGGCATCCTGCGCAACCAGGGAGTCAAGATCGGCAAGATCGACTACCTGGGGCCGTACGAAGGTTAAAAGCTGACGCGCAGGGCGTAAGTCGCCGCCATTGCCAGCAGGAGCACGCTCACTGAAGCTGCCTTCATGGGGTTGAAGCGGGAGGAAACGGTCGGGATCTTTCGGTACATGGCTGGCTCCTTCTCAATGGCGGTAGTGCATGATTCGCAGGTTATCAAGGCGGACCGTGCCAAGCTAGGCGCAAGCCTGTATCAATAGTAAGCACATGTAACACGAGCCATTGATACTCCTGGTTCGCACCGGGCCAGCTGCGGCTGGCCGCACCGCCGCAGTACTGGCGCCCGCAGCCGCGCGAAATGAAAAAAAGTTTGGCGAAATGCGCCGCGGCCAGCGCTGAAAGTTGCGGCAGCGTGGGGCGCCCGCCACGGTTGCCTTTCCGGCATCAAAATCCTTTAGGTACTGAATCTGCGAGGTCTTATAATCGTGGGGTTTTTTTGTCCTGAAGGATATGCCTGTGAATCAATCGCTGGTCCAGAAGCTGACCCGTATCAAGCCGACCCCGGTGGAAACGGATGCCGGAGCAAGCCTGCACGGGGAGGGCCTGAGCCGCTCCATCGGCCTGTTTTCGCTGACGATGATCGGCGTTGGCGCCACGATCGGCACCGGTATTTTCTTCACCATGGTCGAAGCGGTGCCGAAAGCCGGCCCCTCCGTGGTGCTGTCCTTCCTGCTGGCGGCGCTGACCGCCGGCCTCACCGCCCTGTGCTACGCCGAGCTGTCTTTCCGCGTGCCGGCCGCCGGTTCCGCTTACTCCTTCGCCTACCGCACCCTGGGCGAGTTCATGGCCTTCATCGTCGCCTTCTGCCTGCTGCTTGAATACGGCCTGGCGGCCAGCGCGACGGCGATCGGCTGGTCTGACTACTTGAACAACTTCCTGGTCAACGCCTTCCACTGGCAGATTCCGGAGAGCCTGCGCTCGCCGATGATCGTGTCGACGCCGGAAGGCACTGTGTGGAATACCAGCCACTTCAACCTGCCGCCGGTGATCCTGGTGGCCCTGTGCTGCTTCCTGCTGATTCGCGGCGCCAAGGAGTCGGCCACCGCCAACGCCATCATGGTGATGATCAAGCTGGCGATCCTGATTTTCTTCTGTGCCGTCGCCTTCACCGGCTTTAACACCGCGAACTTCACGCCCTTCCTGAAAACGACGCCGGGCGAATTCCTGCCGGGTGCAAGCGGCATTGCAGCCGCCGCGGGCACCGTGTTCTTCTCCTTTATCGGCCTTGACACCATCGCCACCGCCGGCGAGGAAGTGCGCAATCCCAAGCGCAACGTCCCGATCGGGATTATCGCGGCGCTGGTGCTGGTCACCGTGTTCTACATGCTGGTCGCCATGGCAGCCATGGGCGCCCAGCCGGCGCACCTGTTCGAAGGCCAGGCCGCCGGACTGTCCGTGATCCTGCAGAACGTGACCGGCAAGGCCTGGCCGGCGCTGATCCTGTCCGCTGGCGCCGTGATCTCCGTGTTCTCCGTAACCCTGGTCACCATCTACGGCCAGACCCGCATCCTGTACGCCATCTCCAAGGACGGCTTGGTGCCGAAGGCGTTCCAGAAAGTCAATCCGAAGACCCACTCGCCGGTCACCAACACCGTGATCGTCAGCGTGGTGGTGGGCATTGTGGCAGGCCTGGTGGACTCCACCTTCCTGTGGGACATGGTGTCAATGGGCACCCTGACCGCCTTCATCGTGGTGTCGATCGCCGTGCCAGTCCTGCGCTCGCAGGAACGCGCAGCGGGTACTTACACCAAGGGCGGCTTCCGCGTGCCGTTCGGCGCCTACTTCGTACCGGGCCTGAGCATCCTGGCCTGCGGCTACCTGATGATCAACCTGTCGCATGCGACCAAGATGATTTTCACTATCTGGATGGCCGTAGCGGTGCTAACCTATTTCATCTACGGCATCCGCAACTCCAGGTTGAACAAGGCATAAACACATGCAGGTTAAAGCAATCGCCCACACAGTATTCCTGGCCACGGCCATCATCGCTGGGGCGGTTGCCCAGGCCGGCTCTCCCGGCAGTGCCATCCGCGACTACCGCGGCGTGGCGATTTCCCCAGCCGGCGACCGCGTCGTGTCGCTGGAATCCATCGATACCGGCAACGGCAAGCGTCCGCATCCCACCGTCGTGGTACGTGATGCGTCGAGCGGCGCAATCGCCGCGGAATTCGATCCCTGTTCCACATGCAGTTATGACAAGCCGGCCTGGTCGCCTGACGGCAAGGCGCTCGCCTTCGTCGCCAGCGACAGCCACGCCGGCACCGCATCGCTGTACGTCGCCGCCGCCGGCAAGACCCGTTCCGTGGCGACCGTGCAGGGCGTGGCCAGCAGCGCGCGCTGGTCGCCCGACGGCCGCACGCTGGCGCTGCTGGCCACTCCCGGGGCGAAGAAGGAAACCGGCGCCACGGCGGCCGGCGCGCGCCAGATCGGCGAAATCGGCGCCGAGGAAGACGCGCAGCGCATCGCCACCATTGCGGCCGACGGCGGTACGCTCAAGCTGGTTTCGCCCGAAGATACCTTTGTCTACGAATACGACTGGACGCCCGATGGCAAGGGCTTCATCGCCACCAGCGCCAAGGGCAACGGCGACAACAACTGGTGGGTGGCCAAGCTGTCCCATATCGACGCCGCCAGCGGCGCGCTGCGCATCGTGGCAAGTCCGGCGACGCAGGCGAACCTCCCGCGCGTCTCGCCCGACGGCCGCACGGTGGCTTTCATCGGCGGCCTGATGAGCGATTTCGGCTCGGTCGGCGGCGACATCTACACGGTGCCGCTGGCCGGTGGCGAGCCGGTCAACCTGACGCCGGGCTTCAAGGGCACCTTCAACACGCTGGCATGGCGCGGCAAGGGCTTGCTGGGCAATGCGCTGATGGGCGACAAGTCGAGCGTGCTGTCGCTGGACCTGCAGGGCCGCAGCACCGTGCTGCGCGCCGCCGCCGCCACCACCAGCGCGGCCGACGGCCGCATCTCCTTCAGCGCCGACGGCAGCAAGGCCGCAGCGGCGCAGGAAGACTTCGAACACGCCCCGGCCATCTTGGCCGGCCCGGTGGGCGCCATGCGCGCCGTCACCGATGATAACGCCCACTTGCAGCCGCAGGTCGCTGTGCAAAACATCAGCTGGCAGAACGAAGGCTTCTCCGTCCAGGGCTGGCTGATCGGCCCGCGCCAGACGGAGCCGGGCCGCAAGTATCCATTGATCGTGCAGGTGCACGGTGGCCCGGCCGCCGCCGCCGGGCCACGCTATATTTCGCCGGGCGAGCAGGGCAACCCGCTGGTGCGCGAACTGGTTGAAAAAGGCTACTTCGTCTTCCAGCCCAATCCGCGCGGCAGCTTCGGCCAAGGCCAGGCTTTCGCCCGCGCCAACCGCCGCGATTTCGGCGGCGGGGACCTGCGCGACATCCTGGCCGGCATCGACGCGGCGGCGGCAGCGGCGCCGGTCGATACCAGTCGCATGGGCCTTATCGGCCACTCGTATGGCGGCTTCATGACCATGTGGGGCGTCACGCATTCGCAGCGCTTCAAAGCCGCTGTTGCCGGCGCCGGCATTGCGAACTGGATTTCCTACTACGGCCAGAACGGCATCGACCAGTGGATGATTCCTTACTTCGGCGCTTCCGCGTATGACGACCCGGCGGTCTACCGCCAGCTGTCGCCGATCGAATCGATCAAGGCGGCGCGCACACCGACCCTGGTGTATGTCGGCGAGCGCGACGTCGAATGCCCGCCGGCCCAGTCGATGGAGTTCTGGCACGGCCTGAAGGCGGTGGGCGTGCCGGCATCGCTCGTGATCTACGACGGCGAAGGCCACAGCATCCGCAAGCCGGAGCACCTGCAGGACCTGCGCAAGCGCACCATCGAATGGTTTGGGCGCTACCTGGGCCAGTAGGAGGCACTGCCGGCATCGCTTGAATGTGCCAATTGACGGATTTCCCCCGCCGATGCCGGTGCTATCCTTGTTCCTTTTCGCACTGGCAGGCCTTGCATGAAAATCCTTCTTCCCGCGGCACTTCTCATCGCGCTCTTTTCCACGGCAGCCCTTTCTGCCGAAGACCGCCGCAGCACATCATCCATTCACTGGCACGATGGCGTGGGCGAAGTGCTGATCCGCGGAGTGGGCGGAACCTCGAACATCAACGGCGAAGTGGTGGCGCTGCGCAACGGCATCGTGTACGTCGACGGTCAATCGTATGGCGCCGTCGCCAAGTATGCCGAGATCAGGTATGTCGTTGCCGGCAATGGCCGTTCGCTGTATGTCGGCGGCAAACCGCGCAAGCAATGGACGAAAAAATAGGCGCGCCAATGCCTGCCGGCGCAGGCCGACAGTGAGCTGCTCGCCCTGGAGCCCCATTTCTCAGATTGGCGGAAGCCCGTGCATGGCGCGGGCTTTATTGCATTCGGGGGTGTATTCGGTGAATTCGCGGCAGGTGGAGGAGCGCTGTTCGTAGATGGTGCAGCCGACTTGCTTGCCGACTTCCCCGGACAGCGCCACGCAGCGCACCGGCCTGGCATCCGTGCCGCGCATGGCGGCACGGTGGGGCGTGACGGGAACTGTCAGGTGCGCGGGCACGTCTTCGCCCCAGTAGAACGAGACGCGGAAACTGGCGCAGCACGCGCCGCAGCTCTGGCAGTGGGACATCTTTCTCCTTAATCACCTCTTGCAACGTTGCGCACGATCGCTTCGCTGTGGACGATGATTTTATCCGCATCGGCCTGCAGCAGGCGAATGCGCCGCTGCACCAGCGGCCAGCCCGACCAGCTGACCTCCGGTTCTGCAACCGGGTCGCGGCGCAGCGGGGCGGCCGGCGGCGTGGCGCCCGTGTGGCGCGACAGGGCGACCGACAGCGTGCGGCACACGGAGGCGTGGCTGGTGTCCAGCATCGCATTCACGGCCTGGCTCGGGATATCGCGCGCGTGGCGGCGCAGGATCGCGCGCAGCGCGGCGACGTGCGCCACCAGCAGATAGTTCTGCACGATGAACAGGTTGATATCCTCGACGGCGCGCTGCTTGCTCTCCGGCTCATCCAGCATCCGCACCAGCGCCGTGCTGAGCGCAGCCAGCGAATCCATCAGCCGCTTGCGCTGGATGCGGTAGATGAAGTCGTTGCGGTACTTGCCCTGCAGGAGGTCGAAGCTGGCCTCCATATAGCTCAGGTTCACCGACAGCACCTGCTTGATCAGATTCGGCAGCGACTGGTATTCCCAGTTCGCCAGCACGAAACTGAAGGCGGTGGCAATGGCGGCGCCGACGAAGGTGTCGACCAGCCGTTCCGAGATCAGGTTGCTGCTTGGGGCGACCAGGTACATCCACAGCAGAATCATCAGCGAGACGGCGATCGCCGCGTAGCGGTAGCGCAGGTAGATGAAGGTCGGCGTCGCAATGCAGGCCAGCACCAGCACCGCCACGATCGCGGCCGGGTGATTCATGAACTTCAGCACCAGCGCCGTCAGGATGCAGCCGATGACGGTGCCGATAATGCGGTCCGAACGGCGCTGCTTGGTCATGCTGAAGCTGGGCTTGAGGATGATCACGATCGTCAGCACGATCCAGTAGCTGTGCGCCTTGTACGGCAGCACGGCGCCGATCGCCAGGCCGGCGGCAATGGCCATCGACACGCGCAGGGCGAAGCGGAACACCGGCGAGTCCATGCGGAAGTGCGACAGCATCAGCTGCAGCTCGTACTTCTGCTGCGACAGGAAGGGCTGCATGTCCATATCGCGCCAGAACGGCGTGTCCTCGTACACCTTCTGGCTCGACACATGCAGCTCGCCGATCATGCGGATGATGGCGGTGACCTTGTTGCGCTGGGCGCGCAGCACGGTCACGGCTTCGCGGCGCGGCTTGCCGGCGTCGAGGTCGTCCTGCAGGCCGGCGATCTGCTGCTCCAGCGCCATCAGCTCCGGCGTGTAGTCGACCTCCGGATAGGAGGCGCGCTTGCGCGTCACCGCGTAGGCCACCGATTCGATATCGCGCGCCGCCTTGTACGCCAGGTCGTGCAGCGTGCGCAGGGCTGGCGAATCGAGCAGGTGAGTGCGTAGCGCGGCGTAATCGGTATGCGTGGCCAGGATCTGCTCGTACAGGTCCAGCATGCAGACGTGGATCTGCACCACCACCGCGTCCTTGCGGTTGTTGTGGGCGCGCAGGATCAGGTCGCGCGAAGCCTGCTGGCGGTCGGCCAGCAAGGCCTGGTGGCGCACCAGCTTGTTGAACTGCTCGGTGAGGTTGTAGCGCGTGTCGTAGAAGTCGGCCTTGATATCGATATAGGCCGCCAGTTCGAACAGGGCCTCGGCCAGCACCTGCTGCTTGATGCGATGGCGCAGCAGGTAGGACACGCCCATGGCGTACGCCAGGTAGCCCAGCGCGCCCAGCATGAACAGGCTCGCATGCGTGAACGACTGCGCCGGCGTCAGCACATGCTCGGTCGACATGGTCATGATGAACAGCGTCGCCAGTTGCAGCGGCATCGACTTCTTGCCGTACACGACCATCATGCTGGCGAAGAAGCTTACCGCCACCAGCATCGGCGTCAGCAGCCAGTGGTAAGGGCCGCACAGGCTGATAAGCAGCGTGACGGCGGTGCACAGCAGCACCGACGCCATCATCTCGTTGAATTTATGGCGCAGCGGACTTGGCATGTCCATCAACGCCGTGCAGAGTGCACCGATGCCGATCGACATCGCGGTATGCGTGTCGGTCAGGCTCATGGCCAGCGCGATAACGCCCACCAGGCCGGCGCCGAAGCGCAGGCCCAGGTGGAAGTAATGGCTGTAGAAGAAGGTGCGGGGGTCTAGTGCGTAGTGCATGGTCCCCGTCTTACACAATCGACAGGACTGGATAGCGGCGCCATTCAGGCTCGCGCTGTCGCTGGCAGTTGTGGAAGATGAAGTGCAGCACTGCGTCCTTGTCCTTCACCAGCGCCGGGTTCGCGGCTTTCCAGTTTTCGAATTTGGCCTTGGTGTCAGGCTCGGTCGCCAGAATGTCGGCGGCCAGGTCTTCGAAGACGTAATCGGAGATGTTCTCCTTGCGTTCCAGCACGGAGTTGAAGAAGCCCCAGCGGAAGAAGGAATCGTGGGCCTGCGGCTCCAGGGTCTCGACGGCGTAGCGCGCGTTGTCCTGGTCCAGCGACACGTACCAGTCGCCGGCGCTCAGCTCAAAGCTGTCCTCGCGCTTTTCGACTTCCACTTCGTCGTGGAACATGTGGCCTTCATAGGCGTGCGGGCGCGAGACGGTCGCGGCGATATGGTAGTACTGCGCCTTGACGGTGGATGGCGCTTCGATGCGGGTCATCTTCACGCCGTTCCATTGCAGGCGCTCGACGACTTCGCGCCATGCCTGCGGAATCACATACGCTTTCGGCGCCTGGATGACGGTGTCGGCCGGGAAGCGGTTGAACCACTTGATGTCGCGCGCCCATGGCTTGCTGCGGTCGTAGGACAGGCGCATGTAGTCGCCCAGCTTGGACGGGCTGCGCTGCGCCTCGTAGCCCTTGAAATGGAAGGCGCCAGGATGCTCTTCGTCCATGCGCCAGGTGATGGCCCACTCCTTCTGCTTGCGCTGCGCGGCCTTGGTGGCGGCGCGCATGGCCTTGATCCGTTCGCCGTGCTTGACGGTGAAATTGCGCACGGTGTCGACCAGGGCGCGCATGGATTCGTAGCGGTCGGCGTACGGCTTCAGCATATGCGTCTCCGGCATGAAGCCGATGATGTTATGCAGCGCGGTGAAGCCGGTCGAGAAGCGCGCGGTTTCCAGGAAGTCGGCGATGCCGTCGTCCGGGGTTTCCACCACGGGATTGACGTAAGGGCAGGTCGGCCAGCCGGCGGCCTCCATGTCGGTGTAAATATGCGGCAGCATGGTGTCGCGCAGGAATGCGCCCAGTTCGCCGCCCAGCTTGTCGCACTGGGTGTGGATCAGGGTCATGGTGTAGCTGTAATCGGCGCCGTTGGAGGTGTGGGTGTCGACCATCACGTCCGGGTCCCAGGCGGTGACCAGCTGGTTGAAGAACTTCGCGTTCAGCGTGTCGCACTTGACGAAATCGCGGTTCAGGTCCAGGTGGCGGCTGTTGCCGCGGAAGCCGAACAGCTCCGGGCCGTCCTGGTTGGCGCGCGAGGTGTTGCTGCGGTTCAGGCAGCCGTCCACATTGTAGACGGGGACGAACAGCAGCACGGTCTTGCCCAGGGTTGCCAGCAGCTCCGGTTTGAAGCAGAAGTCGCGCACCATCGCCATGCAGGCGTCGATGCCTTCCGGTTCGCCCGGATGGATGCCGTTGTTGTTGAAGAAGACCGTGCGGCCTTCGCGCTTGATCTGTTCGCGGTCGAAAACGCCGTCGGCGCTGACCACGCCCACATGCAGGGGGATGCCACCGTCCGATACGGCTGCCTGTTCGAATTTCAGGATGTTCGGGAAGCGGCGTGCCAGTTCTTCGTAGAAGGCGATGCACTCGGTCCAGAGGGTAGTCTGGTTTTTATTGCCTTTTTCGTAAGGCGTGAGCATTTCTTGCATGGTCTGGATCTCAGGTTTCTGCATGTGGGGGATCAGCGATTTTACCACTTAGCCCTTACGGCCATTGGCCTCCACCCATTTGACGAAAGCGGCGGCCCAGCCGGCCAGCACTTCCTTGGTCTTCTCGTTATTGACCTTGCCGTCTTCGCCGATCAGGGCAGCGCCGTTGCCGATGTAGACCTCAGGGCCGGGCATGACGGGCGCGTTCAGCGTCACCATGGTCTGGCGCACATTATGGTTGCCGGCAAAGCCGCCCACCGCGCCCACCGAGGCGGAAATCACGCCGACCGGCTTGGCGTTCCAGATGCTGTGGCCCCACGGACGCGAGCCGACGTCGATGGCGTTCTTCAGGGCGCCCGGCATGGAGCGGTTGTATTCCGGCGTGGCGATCACGATGCCGTCCACCGCGCGCAGCTTGTCGCGGAAGGCGGTCCAGGCGGCCGGCGGCGTATGCGCGTCGTCCAGGTCCTGGTTGTACAGCGGCAGGTCGCCGATGTCGACGAATTCGAATTGCAGCTCGGCCGGCGCCACTTCCACCAGCGCGTTGGCGAACTTGCGGTTCAGCGAGTCCTTGCGCAGGCTGCCGACGATGAGGGCGATTTTCTTGGTCATGCAATGCTCCATGGGTTGGGGGATATCGGAATGACAATGTACATCATGCGGGGAAAACATGCGCGTCCTGGCGCAAGGCGTCGTACAGGAACTGGCCCAGGGCCTTGATGCGCGCCACATTGCGCAAGTCGCGGTGGCTCAGCACCCAGAGCTGGGTATGCAAGCGCGGATCGGGCGGCGCCAGCTGTTCCAGCGTCCGCTCGCGCTCGGCCAGCAGGCAAAGCAGGGGCGCCACGCCCATGCCGTTGCGCGCCGCATCGACCATGGCCAGCAGGCTGTCGGCGCGCAGCGCCACCTGCGCCGGCGGCACGTGCGCGGCCAGCCACTGCGCGGCGGCCAGGTGCGACAGGCTGTCGTCCGGCGCCACCCAGCGGTGCGCCGCCCAGTCCTCGCGCGCCACGCCAGCGCGCTCGGCGCGCCGCAGGTAGGCGTGCGAGGCATACAGCGCGGTCGTCACGGCGCCCACCTTGCGCCCGACCAGGTTGGCGGGCGGCGTATTCGAAGGGCGCAGCGCCATATCCGCCTCGCGCTGGGTGAGATTGAGGAAGCTGTTATTGACCACCAGCTGCAGCTGCACGGCGGGATGCGCCTCCTGGAAACGCTGCAGATAGGGCATCAGCAGGCCGTGCGCCAGCGTGTCGGTGGTGGTCAGGCGGATGGTGCCGCGCAGCTCCTCATCCAGCCCGCCCAGTTCGCGCTGGGTGCTGCCGATCTGCTCCTCGATGGGGCCGAGCCGGCCGTGCAGGATGTCGCCGGCGCCCGTCATCACATAGCCCGACTGCAGGCGCTCGAACAGGCGCACGCCGAGCGACTGCTCCAGGCTGTCCAGCCGGCGCAGCACGGTGGAATGGTTGACCCCCAGCTCGCGCGCCGCGGCGGAAATGGAGCCGCCGCGCGCAACGGCAGCGAAGTAGCGCAAGTCTTCCCAATCGAGCTTCTGCATATTTGCGTAACCGTTCGGCTGTTTTTGGGGATTCTAATGCGTTTTTGCGTGGCATACACTGGCTGCCATCAAACCAAGCCAAAGAGCCGACCATGTTGACCCTGTACACCGCCGACACCCCCAACGGACAAAAAATCACCATCGCCCTGGCAGAACTGGGCCTGCCGCACCAGGTGCAGCACCTGAACCTGTCGGCCGACGAGCAGCACCAGCCGCCGTTCAGCGACATGAGCCCGAACCACAAGATCCCGCTGCTGGTGGATGACGGCATGCCGATCTTCGAATCGGGCGCCATCCTGATCCACCTGGCCGACAAGGCGGGCCGGCTGCTGCCGGCCAGCGGCGCGGCGCGCAGCACGGTCCTGCAATGGCTGTTCCTGCAAGTGGGCAGCATCGGCCCGATGCTGGGGCAGCTCTGGTTCTTCCGCCACGGCGCCGGCCAGGGCCAGCCGAACGAACAGGCGCTCGAACGCTACGGCCGCGAGACCATGCGCCTGCTGGGCGTATTCGAAGCGCGCCTGCGCGACACGGCCTACCTGGCCGGCGACGCATACACGATTGCCGATATCGCCAGCTTCCCGTGGATACGCTCCTACCACGAGCTGGGCGTCACGCTGGCCGACTACCCGGCGCTGGCGGACTGGGTGGCGCGCATCGAGGCGCGTGCGGCCGTGCAGCGCGGCCTTGCCTCGGCCAAGCCATGATCGCCGCCTGGGGCCTGTTGCTGGCGGCCGCCCTGGTGGACATCGCCATGGCGGTGGCGCTTAAGCAAGCGGACGGCTGGACACGGCTCGGGCCCAGCCTTGCCGGCCTGGCGTTTGCCAACGGCGCGATCGTGCTGCTGGCGCTGGCCTTGCGCCAGCTGCCGGTGGGCACAGCGTTTGCGGTCTTTACGGGAATTGGTGCGGCGGGTGCGGCGCTGGTGGGAATGGTCGTCTACGGCGAAAGCGCCACGCCGCTGCGCCTGCTGCTAATCGCGGCCATCATCGCCAGCATCGCCGGCCTGAAGCTCACAAACGGCTGAGCCCGTAGCAACCTTGGGGTCAGGCTCCCAGCTTGCCACGGGCTCAGCCGCGAAATGCTCGCGTCCGTGGCAAGCTAAGGGGTTGACCCCAAGGTTGCCACGGGCTCTGCCGTAGGGCTTACTCTGCCTTCATCTCTTTCAGCAGGTTGTCGGCCTTGTCGATGAACTTCATGTTCCACAGCATGTAGCGCAGGTCGACCTGGATGTCGCGGGTCTTGGCCTTGTTGAAGTCCCAGTCCGAGATGATGGAGTCCAGTGTGCCGTCGAAGGCCAGGCCTACCAGCTCGGCTTTCGCGTTCAGCGCGGCGGAACCGGAGTTGCCGCCGGTGATGTCCAGCGTGGCCAGGAAGTTGACCGGCACCGTCTTCAGCTTGGCATCGGCGTATTTGCCGAACTGCTTCTGGTTGATCGCGTCCAGCTGCGCTTGCGGTGCATTGAATTCGCCTTCGCCGGTGGCCTTGGCTTTCACGCCCGCCACGGTGGTGAAGGCGCTCCAGCCGGTGGTGCCGTCGGCGCCGGTGTCGCGGCCGGCGATCTTGCCGAAGGTGACGCGCAGGGTGCTGTTCGCGTCCGGGTACACAGCCTGGCCTTTGGAGTTCATGTAGGCGATCTTGGCCTTCATGTAGTTGCCGTAGGCTTGCTGGATCTTGCCGCCCAGTTCTTCCTCTTCCGCTTCACGCTTCATGGCGTCGTCGTACAGGGCAACGGCGGCCTTGATGAAGGCGTCGTCGCTGGCCTTGAAGTCGGCCACCGATTTGCCCAGCCACTCGGTGCGGAACGCGGCGTCTTCCAATTTCGAGCCGGCGTACAGCTTGTCCAGCGCTGCGGACAGTTCGGCTTCGCCCATGCCGGCCGTGATGCCCATCGCCGCGTCGAAGACGGCATTGTGTTCGGACGCCGGCTGCGCGGCGTAGTGCTTCATATTATTCAGCACGATGGCCTTGTTCACCTTGGCGACATAGGTCTTGTTCACGCCTTCGATGGAGGCCTTGATGCGCTTGGCGTCGCGTTCCTGGAAGCCGGCTTTGCGGTCGGCGTTCGGCTTGGTGTTTTCGTTGGCCAGGCGGTACATGATGCGCGCCGCGTTCAGCAGCGCCGGCGAGGAGCGGTCCAGGAAGTAGTCGCGCTTGGCTTCCTCGGTGCGCTGGGCCATCAGCTTTTCCACGTTTTCCAGGTCGGCGCCGAAGGCGGCCTTGCGCTTGGCGTCGGCGTTCACCCATGCCTTCAGGGCGTCATGCTCTTTGCTCTTGCGCTCGAGGATATCGCTGCCCTCGTAGCTGTTCAGCATGCCCTTGCGGTTCTTGTAGTAGTTGTTGATGCTTGCCACCTGGCCGGCGACCTTCAGGGCCGCATCGCGGTCGCCCTTGGTCTCGCGGTCGATGATGGCCAGGGTCTCGTTGGAGTTCTGGATGAAGGCAGGGTATTCCCAGCCGAAGGTGGAGGCCACTTCCGATGGCAGGCGGTGGCGGTTGGTGCGGCCCGGGTAGCCCAGCACCATCACGAAGTCGCCTTCCTTCACGCCTTCCTTGGCCAGCTTCAGGTAGGACTTGGGCTCGTAAGGCACGTTGTCCTTGGAGAAGTCGGCGGCCTTGCCGTCCTTGCTGACATAGGCGCGGTAGAAGCCGTAGTCGCCGGTGTGGCGTGGCCACATCCAGTTGTCGGTGTCGCCGCCGAATTTGCCGACGCCGGCGGCCGGCGCGTGCACCAGGCGCACGTCGCGGATTTCCAGCTGCTTGATCTGGTAGTACTCCAGGCCGCCGTAGAAGGAGGACACGGTGCAGCGGTGGCCTTCATCTTTTTCGCATTCGGCGGTCAGGGCTTTCTGGTTCTTCTCGATCGCGTCCACGCGCGCCTTGCCCTGCAGTTTGGCCACTTCCGGCGTGATGATCTTGTCGGTGACGTTCAACACTTCCTTGGTGACGAAGATGCGGCTGCCAGGGGAGGCCGGCAGTTCTTCGCCGAAGTTATGGGCCACGAAGCCGTTGGCCAGCAGGTCGCGCTCCTTGGTGGAGTTGACCGCCACGCTGTTGTACACGCAGTGGTGGTTGGTCACGACCAGACCTTGCGGCGACACGAAGGACGCGGAGCAGCCGCCCAGGCTCACGATGGCATTCATCGGGAACTCGGTCAGCTTGGTCAGCGATGCCGGATCCAGCTTCAGGCCGGCGGCCTTCAGTTGCTTGGCCACTTGTGGCAGCTGCTGCGGCATCCACATGCCTTCGTCTGCGAAGGCGGCAGAGGTGGTGCTCAGGACGGCGAGCGCGAGGAGAGATTTTTTCATGTGCGTTGTAATAGTTGAAGTGGTGGCCCGCCGGACTGGGCCGGCAGGCGACCTAGAGTATCGGCACGGCGGCGGCTGGCGTCAACACCAAAAATGTAGCTTGAAACTGAAGAAAATTCGCTTGCAGGCCTGCGGCCGCGCTTGCTGCAATGCAGCACCCGCTGGGTTGAGCGAAAAGGACAGCGAAAAAAAGCCAGCGCCGCAGCGCTGGCCTGTGAGGAAGCTTTGCCGGCGGTCTATCGTCTAGCGGATGCGGCCGCGGAATACCAGGTTCACGATCGCCAGCAGGATCACAGCCCCGAGGAATGACACCACCAGCGACAGTACGCTGAAGTCGTCGGTATTGATGGTGCCGGTACCGAACAGCGGCGACAGTAGCCAGCCGCCCAGCAGCGAACCGACAATGCCCACCACCACGTTCAGAAACATGCCTTGCTGTGCGTCAGTTTTCATAACCAGGCTGGCCAGCCAGCCCAGGATGCCGCCGATAATAATCCAGATGATAAAGTTCATATCCGCCCCCCTTTGTGATGATTCCAGTGTAGGACATGCGCACGCCGATATTCGGTGCGCCAACGTACAGAGATGCAGCGCGCTGCGGCCTATCGTGTGCGGGACTCATGCAAGAAAAGGGGACTTCCATGAACACTGCAGATAAGCAATCCCATATCGTGACCGGCCTGTTCCGCAACCGCGGCAGCGCCGAGCGCGCCTGGCAACACGCAAGCTCGCGTGGCTATAGCCGGGACGATATCAACGTCGTCATGAGCGACGATACCCGCCAGCGCCATTTCAACGGCGCGGCGGAGACCGAACTGGCATCGAAAGCCGGGGAGGGGGCCGGCATTGGCGCCAGTGTCGGCGGCGCACTTGGCGCTGCCTTGGCGGCCGTGGCGGCCATGGGCACCACCCTGGTGTTGCCGGGCCTGGGCATCGTGGTGGCGGGGCCGCTGGCGGCAGCGCTGGCCGGCGCCGGCGCCGGCGGTGTGGCGGGCGGACTGGTCGGTGCCCTGATCGGCGCCGGCATTCCGGAAGAGCGTCTCAAGCACTATGAGGAAGGCATCCGCGGCGGCGGCATTCTGATGGGCGTGCAGGCGCGCGACGCCGCCGATGCCGCCGACCTCGAGCGCGCCTGGCGGGACAGCGAAGGCGAGCACGTGGTCGGTGTCGGCGTCGGCACGACGGGCGGTGCCCTGGCCGGTGCCGCAGCCGGTTCGCCGGGCGGGATCCCGGGCATGGTGGCCGGCGCCGTGATCGGCGGCGTGGCGGGCGGACTGGTCGGCAAGGGGACGGCCGAGATCGTCAACCCGAAGCTGGAGGACGATGACGATGACCACAACCTTGCCACCGGCGTAGGCGCGGGCGGCGGCGCGGCAGCCGGCATCGCGGCCGGCACGCTGGGCGGCCCGCTGGGCATGGCGGCGGGCGGTGCGATCGGTGCGCTGGCGGGCGGCCTGGCGGGCCAGGGCATCGGCACCCTGCTCAACCCGAGCGAGGAGCGCGTCTACTGGCAGGACCATTACCGCAATGAAGCCTATTTCAATCCGAATTACGACTATGACGACTACGAGCCGGCCTATATGCTCGGGTTCACCGCACGCCAGCGCTACCGCGGCACATGGGATGAATTGAAAGACCAACTGGAGCGGGATTGGGAAACGGTGAAGGGGAAATCGCGCATGGCGTGGGAGCACGCGCGTGACGCGGTGCGGGCAGCTTACGAACGGGAAGCGCTATAGCACTCGCGCTTGTGGCAACCTGCGGGCCTGACCCCAAGGTTGCCACGGGCTGTGCTGTTATTCCGCTTTGATGGCTTCCACCTGGATCGCCAGCTTCACTTCCGGAGCGAAGGCGGGGGTGGCGTAGTTCAGGCCGAAGTCGGTGCGCTTGAATTCAGCCGAGGCGTCGGCGCCGCACACTTCGCGTTTCAGGCGCGGGTGCATCATGCACTTGAACTTGTTGACCTTCAGGGTGACCGGCTTGGTCACGCCCAGCATGGTCAGCTCGCCTTCCACCGCCACCAGCTGCTCGCCTTCGAACTTGAAGCTCTTGCCTTTGTAGGTCACGGTCGGGAATTTCGCGACGTTGAACATGTCTTCCGACTTGGCGTGGCTGTTCATCTTGTCCATGCCGAAATCGATCGAGGCGGCGTCGATGGTGATGTCCATGCTGCCGGTCTTGGCCGCGCGGTCCATCTGGATCACGCCGGAGGTCTTGTCGAACTTGCCGCGCCATACCGACATGCCCATGTGGTCGGCTTCAAAGCTTGGGTAGGTGTGGGTCGGGTCGATATTGTATGTGGCGGCGTTGGCGGCGATTGCGGATACGGCCAGCAGGGCGGCGGTGAGGAACTTCAGTTTCATTGGGTCTCCAGGGTTTTATTGAGCTACTACGTGGAACTTGATGGTCACTTCATCAGCGACCATGCCGGTGTCTTTCCATTCGCCTTCACCGATATTGAAGGCCAGGCGCTTGATCGGCAGCGCGCCGTCGAATACCTGCTTGCCGCCGTCGGTCTTGACGGTGACGGGGAACGTCACGTCGGCGGCCTTGCCCTTGATGGTCAGCTTGCCGCTGACATTCAGCTTGCCGGCGCCGGCGCTCTTGATCGCGCTGGAGACGAAGGTGGCCTTCGGATATTGGGCCGAGTTGAACCACTCTTTCTTGGCCACTTCCTTGTTCATGTCGGCGTCGCCCAGGTCCAGGCTGGCGGTCTCGATTTCCACCGTGGCCTTGGAGCTGTCGGGCGCGGCGGCGTTGTAGTCGATGACGATGCTGTGCTTCTTGAACTTCGATTCGAGCGGCACGTTCATCTGCTTGAACTCGGCCGATACGCTGCTTTTGGCCGGATCGGTTTTCAGCACGGCGGCGCTGGCGGCCGCCGCCACGGCCAGCATGGCGGCCAGTAATACGCTTTTCTTCATGGGAGTGGCTCCAGGTTATGGCAGCATGCGCTTCAGCAGGCCGTCCTTGTCGATGAATTGGTGTTTCAGGGCCGCCAGCACGTGGCCGAGGACAACGGCGGCGAGCAGCATATTGAGCCAGTAATGTACCGGTTTCAGCCCTTCCTTGAGGGCCGGGCTGGCGTCGAACAGGGCCGGGATCTTGAACAGGCCGAGATACACGACCGGCACGCCGGCGGCGGTGGTATACAGGTAGCCGGAAAGCGGCACGGCGAACATCAGGAAATACAGGAACCAGTGGCCGGCTTCGGCGGCCTTGATCTGGCCCTGGCTCATGGAGACGGGAAACGCGGGCGGCCGCTGCTTCAGGCGCCACAGCAGGCGGCCGGCGGCCAGGGCCAGCACGGTGATGCCCAGCCATTTATGCCAGGAATAGTATTTGAGCTTGGTCGGCGTCAGGCCGGGGATGTCGGTCATCACCAGGCCGAGAATGAAGGCGGCGACGATCAGCAGGGCGATCAGCCAGTGCAGGGCGATGGCGGTCTTGGAATAGCGTTCCATGGCGAGCTTCGGTAAATAGTACGTGTTAGGACTAATATACCAAAGAGTAAGGGAACTTGCTTACGGCTTACTTAAAACCGGCAATCCGGTGTCTGACCAGCTGGGCCAGACACCGGTGTGGCGGTGTTAAATCGCCTTGGCCAGCGCCGCCGCGATGCCGGTGTAATTGCCCGGCGTCATGGCCAGCAGGTGATCCTTGGCATCCTGCGGAATTGCCAGGCCGCCAATGAACTCACGCAGCGCCTCTTTGGTAATACCCTTGCCGCGCGTCAGCTCCTTCAGCTGCTCGTACGGATTTTCAATGCCATAACGGCGCATCACGGTCTGCACCGGCTCCGCCAGCACTTCCCACGAAGCGTCCAGGTCCGCTTCCAGGCGGGCCGGGTTCACTTCCAGCTTGTTCAGGCCGCGCAGGCAGGAATCGTAAGCCAGCAGTGTATAGCCCAGGCCCACGCCGATATTGCGCAGCACGGTCGAATCGGTCAGGTCGCGTTGCATGCGCGACACAGGCAGCTTTTCCGACAGGTGCTTGAGCACGGCATTGGCCAGGCCCAGGTTGCCTTCCGAGTTCTCGAAATCGATCGGGTTGACCTTGTGTGGCATGGTTGAGGAACCGATTTCGCCGGCCTTCAGCTTTTGCTTGAAATAGCCCAGCGAGACATAGGTCCAGATATCGCGGTTCAGGTCCAGCAAGATGGTGTTGGCGCGCGCGAAAGCGTCGAACAGCTCCGCCATGTAATCGTGCGGTTCGATCTGGATGGTGTACGGGTTGAACACCAGGCCCAGGCGCTGCTCGATCACGTTCTTGGAGAAGGCTGGCCAGTCGAACGATGGGTAGGCCGACAGGTGGGCGTTGTAGTTGCCGACGGCGCCGTTCATCTTGCCCAGGATTTCCACCTTGGCGATGCGCTCGATGGCGCGCTGCAGGCGGGCGATCACGTTGGCGAATTCCTTGCCCAGGGTGGTCGGGCTGGCGGTCTGGCCGTGCGTGCGGCTCAGCATTGGCAATGCGGCGTTGGCGTGGGCGATTTCGCGCAAGCGGGCGACCAGGCCGTTCAGGGCCGGCAGCATCACGCCGTCGCGCGCGGCCTTCAGCATCATGCCGTGCGAGGTATTGTTGATGTCTTCCGAGGTGCAGGCGAAATGGATGAACTCGGAGGCCGCCACCAGCTCAGGCACGTCCTTCACTTGTTCCTTCAGCCAGTACTCCACCGCCTTCACGTCATGGTTGGTGACGGCTTCGATTTCCTTGATGCGGGCGGCGTCGGCTTCGGTGAACTCGGCAGCCAGCTTGTCCAGCAGGGCGGTGCCGGCCGCGGAAAACGGCTTGATTTCGGCGAAGCCGGCCAGGGACAGCGCTTGCAGCCAGGCGATTTCGACCTTCACGCGGTGGTGCATGAAGCCGGATTCGGACAGGATCGGGCGCAGCTTGTCGGTTTTCGACGCGTAGCGGCCGTCCAGCGGGGACAGGGCCGACAGGGTGGAGTAAGGAGTTGTCATGTTCGTGCTGGAAGGAGAGGCGGGAAAAACAGGATTCTACCATTGGCCGGCGGCGCCAACTCCCGCCGCCAGCGCGGCGCCTGGCTTTGGGGCGCGATGTTATACTGTTGTCTAATTCTCCACTTTCAGCATCTATGAAACTAATCGGTTCACTCGCCAGCCCCTATGTCCGCAAGGTCCGCGTCGTCCTTGCGGAAAAAAAGCTCGACTATCAACTGGAACTGGAAAATGTCTGGGCGCCGGATACCACCATTCAAAACCTGAACCCACTCGGCAAGGTGCCTTGCCTGATCATGGAAGACGGTTATGTGATGTACGACTCGCGCGTGATCGTCGAGTACCTGGACGCCGTGTCGCCGGTGTGCAAGCTGCTGCCGCCGAACGGCCGTGAACGCGCCGACATCAAGTGCTGGGAAGCGCTGGCCGACGGCGTGCTGGACGCCGGTGTGCTGATGCGCCTGGAGCGCAACCAGCGCCCCAAGGCGCAGCAGAGCGAGGAGTGGGTCGCGCGCCAGATGCGAAAAGTGGCGCTGGGACTGGCGTCCATGGCCGAACGCCTGGGCGACGACGCCTGGTGCGCCGGCAACCATTATTCGCTGGCCGATGTGGCCGTGGGCTGCTGCGTCGGCTGGCTGAGCTTCCGCTTCCCGGAAATCGACTGGCGCGGGGCGCATCCGAACCTGGCCCGCTTGTACGACAAGCTGTCCGAGCGCCCATCCTTCAAAGACACCGTTCCCCAAGCCTGATCCCCGGAGGCCGCTGTGGCAGACAGAATCCTCGTGTTTGGCGAAGCCCTTCTCGATGATTTTGGCGACCAGCAGGTAGCCGGCGGCGCCCCCTTCAATGTGGCGCGCCACCTGGCCGGCCTGGGACTGCCGGCCTTGATGGTGACGCGCGTCGGCAACGACGCCGACGGCGAGCAACTGCGCGGCGAGTTCGCGCGCTACGGCATGAGCACCGAAGGCTTGCAGCATGGCGCGCAGCCGACCGGCCGCGTGCTGGTCGAACGCGATGGCCAGGGCGGGCACCGCTTTCATATCCTGGCCGAGCAGGCCTATGACCATATCGAGGCCGCGGCAGCGGTCGATGTGATGCGGGCTTTTTCTCCCGATACGGTGTATTTCGGCACGCTGGCGCAGCGCAGCCACGGTTCGCGCGCCGCGCTGGCCGCGCTGCTGGAGGCGGCGCCCGATGCGCTCCGCTTCCTCGACCTGAACCTGCGCGAGGGAGCGGATGAGGCGGTGGTCTTCGCTTCGCTGCAGCAGGCCGATATCCTGAAGGTGAATGAGGATGAGCTGCAGGCGCTGTTTTCCTGGTACTGCCACACCTGCCCCGACACCGTGGACATGGACTGCGCGGCCGTCGAGGCGGAAGCGCGCGCCATGATGCACAATTTTTCCATCCAGGGCTTGCTGGTGACGCTGGGGGTGCGCGGCGCCGTCTACTTCGGCGCCGACGGCGCGCGCGTGGCCGACCACCAGGCCAATACGCCGGCGCATTTTGCCGATACCGTGGGGGCGGGCGATGCTTTTGCCGCGGTATTCCTGGCGGGCCGCGCACGCGGCTGGGAAATGCCGCAGCTCCTGGCGCGCGCCAATGCCTTTGCCGGCGCCGTGTGCGGCATCGCGGGCGCGGCGCCGGAGGATCCGGCCTTTTACGCGCCCTGGCGCCAGGCCTGGGGCTTGGATTAAGCGGCGGCCACTTTGCGGCGGGTCTGGATCATTTTCCAGCCGTTGCCGGACGGGTCGCGGAAGCCCGCATCGACCGTGCCGTAGCGTTCCACCGGTTCCTGGTTGAATTCCACGCCGCGCTGCTGCAGCTTATCGAAGGTGGCGAAGCAGTCTTCCACTTCCAGCACCATGGGCGGCATGGCGCCTTTGGCCACCAGCGCATGCAGCGCCTGCGCGGTCGCCGCATCGTGCACCGGAGGACCCGGCACGTACAGGCCGAGCTGGAAGTCCGGCTGGTCCGGATGCTGCACGGTCAGCCAGCGGTAGTCGCCATTGCGTACGTCGGTGTGCACGCGGAAGCCCAGCTTGTCGACATAGAAAGCCAGCGCTTCATCCTGGTCGCGGACATACAGGCCTACGGTTTGAATACCTTGTTTCATGGGTGGGTCTCCTTTACGTGAGACTCCATTGTAGGGAGGTCTTCCAGGCGCCGCTTCTCCGAAACTGCCATTGTGAGGTGGGGGCGGTGGGCGGCGCTCAGCACGCAGGCCGGCACCTGTCCCGGCTGGCCGGTGTCGCTGCGCGCCTGCTGGCGCACTTCGCCCGGGTTCTTGCCGGTGATGTCGCGGAACGTGCGGCCAAACGTGCCCAGGCTGCGCCAGCCGGTGCTGTAGGCGATGTCGGTGATGGGCAGCTCGGTTTCGCGCAGCAGCGTCACCGCTTTTTCAATGCGGCGCGTGAGCAGGTAGCGGTGGGGCGGAAGGCCGAAGGCTTCCTTGAAGGAGCGGGCGAAGTGAGTTGCAGAGACGCAGCTCACTTCGGCCAGGCGGCTGACCGGCCATTCCTCGTGCGAGGCGGCGTCCATCCGGTCCTTGGCGCGCAGCAGGCGCCGCAGGAGTTCCGGACTTTGGCTGGGGCTGTCGATTATTCTTCTTCCGACATCTGCGACTGCAGATAGTTCTGGATACCGATCTTGCCGATCAGGTCGATCTGGGTTTCCAGCCATTCGATATGCTCCTCGGTATCCTTCAGGATATCCAGCAGCAGGTCGCGCGATACGTAATCGCCGACTTTCTCGGAATGGGCAATGCCTTCCTTGACGGTCACATGGGCGCCTTTTTCCAGCTTCAGGTCGGCGGCCAGCATTTCTTCCGTGTTTTCGCCGATCAGCAGCTTGTGCAGGGCTTGCAGGTTCGGCAGGCCGTCCAGCATCAGGATGCGGTCGATCAGGCGGTCGGCGTGCTTCATTTCGCCGATCGACTCTTCATATTCCTTCTTGCCCAGCTTGTCGAAGCCCCAGTGGCGGTACATGCGCGCATGCAGGAAATACTGGTTGATCGCCGTCAGTTCATTGGTGAGCTGAGCATTGAGCAGGCGGATGACATCTTTGTCGCCCTTCATGGGGTTTCCTTCTTATCGGGTTGGGAATAATGGCATTTTGCCACGAAGCAGGGCCGCAACCTAGTCTCCAGGGCAACTTAAGATTGCTAACGACATTGCTAATGCAAATGAAAACAATTATCATTTGCGTTTTACGCCTACCATTTAGAGTCGTCCCATGTCTTATATCAAGAGCCGCAAGCACTCGCCAGCTACGCTCGCAGCCATCGCCGCTTCGCTGGCGCTGCCTGTAGCCCACGCCGACAGCAACACCGCCGCACCCGAGCAGAAAATGCACGAAGTCGTCGTCACCGGCCAGACCGGCAGCGACTTCCAGGTCAAGAAATCGGCCTCGGACAAATTCACCGCCCCGCTGCTCGATACCCCGAAAGCCGTGACCGTGATCCCGACCGAGGTGATTGCCCAGACTGGCGCCACCTCGCTGACCGATGCCCTGCGCACCGTGCCGGGCATCACCGTCGGCGCCGCTGAAGGCGGCCAACCGGTGGGCGACAACCTGCTGATCCGCGGCTATAACGCGCAGAGCGACACCTATATCGACGGCATCCGCGACACCGGCTCCCAGAGCCGCGAAATCTTCGACCTGGAGCAGATCGAAGTGGTGAAGGGCCCGAATTCGGCCTACGGCGGCCGTTCTTCCGCCGGCGGCGGCGTGAACCTGGTTTCCAAGACTGCCAAGGCTGAGAACTTCAGCAACGCTTCGGTCGGTATCGGCAACGCCAAATACCGCCGCGCCACCGTCGACGTCAACCGCATGATCGGCGATGACGCCGCCGTGCGCCTGAACGTGATGGGCCATGAAAACCATGTCGCCGGCCGCGATCAGATCCATGGCGACCGCTGGGGCATCGCGCCGACCGTGGCCTTCGGCCTGACCGGTCCGACCAAGGTCAACCTGTCCTACTACCATATGCAGTCGAGCGAACTGCCGGACAGCGGCGTGCCGTTCAATAATCCCTTCACGACCGGCGCCAACGTGGCCAGGAACGGCAACGGCACCCCGATGTCCGTGCCGCGCAACACCTACTACGGCCTGGTCGACCGCGATTTCCGCGACACCAAGTCCGATATCGGCACCATCGACGTCAAGCACGACTTCCGCAACGGCCTCGCGTTCCGCAACGTGACCCGCTACGGCAAGACCGAGAACGATTACGTCTACACCCAGCCGGACGATTCCAAGGGCAATGTGCTGCTGTACGGCACCCTGTGGCGCCGCGCCAATACCCGCGTGGCCGAGACCGACGCGCTGGCCAACGCCTCCAGCCTGACCGGCGAATTCACCACCGCCGGCATCAAGCACAGCTTCACCACCGGTGTGGAAATCAGCCGCGAGATCACCGACCGCAGCACCTACCTGTTCACGCCGGGCACCAACAACCCGCTGACCAAGGGCACCGACTGCAAGACTGCCGGCGCGGCCACCCTGTACAACTGCACCACCCTGTTCAACCCGAACCCGAACGATCCGTGGAGTGCGACCCAGGCGCGCAGCGTGTCGCCTGCCGCCACCAATGTGCACACCAACAGCCGTTCGGTATATGGTTTCGACACCATCGAATTCACCCCGCAATGGCTGCTGAACGTGGGCCTGCGCTGGGATGGCTTCCGCTCCGCGCTGTCGACCGCTGCCAATCCGGCCGCTACGCCGGCTACCGCCGCCGTGAATGCGGAAGTGAAGTCCAACTTCACCAACTACCAGGCGGGCCTGGTGTACAAGCCGGCCGCCAACAGCAGCATCTACATCTCCTACGGCACCTCGTCCACCCCGCCCGGCAATGACGGCGGCGAAGGTAATGACGGCCTGAGCGTGGCGGTGAAAGACCTGAAACCGCAGGACAGCAAGAACTTCGAGCTGGGCACCAAGTGGGAAGTGCTGGCACGCCGCCTGTCCCTGAGCGGCGCCATCTTCGAAAGCAAGATGAACAACGCCCGCGTCAGCGGCCCTAACGGCACCTCCTTCAACGCCGGCAAGAAAACGGTGCGCGGTGCGGAATTCGGCATCAGCGGCGCCCTGACCAGCAACTGGCAAGTCTTCGGCGGCGCCACCTGGCTGGACGCGGAAGTGGGCGACAATGGCTACACCAATGTCGGCACCACGGCGCAGCCGGTGTGGGCAAAATCGCCCTACGACGGCAACGTCTTCCCGGGCGTACCGAAGACCAGCGCTTCGCTGTGGACTTCCTACACCGTGCTGCCGGGCCTGACCATCGGCGGCGGCGTGAACTATTCGGCCAAGATCTGGGCTAATATCAACAACACCAAGTACGTGCCAGGCTTTACCCGCTTTGACGCAATGGCGAGCTACGAAGTGAACAAGAACATCAGCCTGCAGCTGAACGTGCAGAATCTGACCGACAAGTTCTACTTCGATAAATCGGTCTCGAACCATTACGCCCAGATCGCCGCCGGCCGTACCGCCATCCTGACGGCGAACTTCCACTACTGATCATGATGCTGCATATCCCCGGCGTGCTGACGCCGGAGCAAGTCACCTACTTCCGCCAGCGCCTGGCGGCCGCCGACTGGATCG
Organism: Pseudoduganella violaceinigra DSM 15887; assembly: GCF_000425385.1. Classification (GTDB taxonomy): domain Bacteria; phylum Pseudomonadota; class Gammaproteobacteria; order Burkholderiales; family Burkholderiaceae_D; genus Rugamonas; species Rugamonas violaceinigra. The sequence goes on from NZ_AUDI01000020.1 coordinate 98,703, forward strand.
ACGGCCGCGCCAGCGTGGGCAGCCAGGGCGCGCAAGTCAAGCGCAACCGGCAGATCGCGGAAGGGACGCCGCTGGCGCTGGAGCTCGGGGATATCATCATCAAGGCGCTGGCGAAGAACCCGCTGTTCTACTCGGCGGCGCTGCCGCTGAAGATCCTGCCGCCGTATTTCAACAGCTATGCCGGCGGCGAGACCTACGGCCTGCATATCGACGGTGCGATCCGCCACATGGCGGGTTCGTCGGACGTGATGCGCGCGGATATTTCCACCACCGTGTTCCTGTCCGATCCGGAAGAGTATGAGGGCGGCGAGCTGACCGTGATGGACAGCTACGGCGCGCATGAAGTCAAGCTGCCGGCGGGCGATGCGATCGTCTACCCGGCCAGCAGCGTGCACCGCGTGAACCCGGTGACCGCGGGCGAGCGCGTGGCCTCATTCCTCTGGACGCAGTCGATGGTGCGCGACGACGGGCAGCGCACCATGCTGTTTGAGCTGGACCAGAATATCCAGAAACTGCGCGCGGCGCATGGCGATGATGAGGCCACGGTCGGACTGGCGGGGCATTATCACAATCTGCTGCGCATGTGGGCTGATCTTTAAAACCGGTAAACCGGTGTCCGACCCGCAGGGTCAGACACCACAATGCAAACGCCGCGAACTTCGATTGAAGTCCGCGGCGTTTGCACATCAGTGTCTGACCCTGCGGGTCGCGGTTTAAGACATCTGGAAATTGATCGGCACCACCACATACACCGGCTGCGCCTTGCCATCCTCAATATAGGGCTTGAACAGCGCGCGCATCACGGCAGCGCGTCCCGCTTCATCGAGGTTGTTGAAGCCGGAAGACTTCTGGATCGACGCCTGCTCGGCATAACCCTTCTCATTGACCAGCACGCGCAAGGTTACCACGCCCTGTTCGCCCATACGGCGCGACACCGACGGGTACACGGGCTGCGGCGCACGGAGATATTCGACCGCGGAGATCACGCGCGGGCCGGCCGGTGCGGCTGGCGCCGCCGGGACTGCGGCAACGGGCGCCGCCGCCACCGGCGTCATGGGCGCCGGCTCCGCAGTGCGCGCTTGCGCCGGTGGCGGCGTAATGGTGTTTTCAATCACCACCGGCAGCATCGGCAGCGGCGGTGGCGCGATGGTCGGCGCTTTCTGCGCGATTTCTACGGTTTTCGGCTGCGAGACAGGCGGCGGAGGTGGCGGCGGCGCAACAAACGTGACATTGACCACGTCCGGGATGCGCTCGACAAGGCGGTGCATCGTGCCGTTGATAAAGGCATAACCCAGGGCCGCATGCAGGGCGACGACGACGGCGATCTTGGTCAGCTTGCCGCTGCCGGCGCCGGTGCCAAAGCCCCCGGCGGGAAAAGTCATCGTCTGCATAGCGTCCTCACACGGCCAGTGTCGGGCGCTTCAGTACAGTTTCCTGAATTCCGCTGCCCAGATGTTCATCCAGCACTTCCACCGCATAGCTGAGGCAGTTGCCGCAGCAGGTGGCCACGCCGAGCGCTTCGCGCAACTCGTCGATGGAGCTGATCCCCATATCTATGGCTTGACGGATTTCTCGATCAGAGATGTTGTTGCAGACACAAACGATCATTTTGATGAGTACCTTCTGGCTAAGATTGCGATTCTCATAATGAGAATCATTATCATTACGGTTTCCATTCTACCCGAACCGGGCTACAATGCAAGCGTATCTAAGAACAATTCTCATTTATAATGATGAGGTTGTATTTCTCCCAGGAACGTTCGCCATGACCCTTGCGCCTACCCTCATCAAGCTTGATTCCCTGCCGGTGGGGCAGAGCGGAACGGTGATCCACATTGCCCCGGGCAATCCTGACGATACCGAGGACGGCGCCGACCTGGCGCGCCGCCTGATGGAGCTGGGCTTCGTGCCCGGCGAGCGCATCCGCATGCTCAAGCGTGGCCTGCCAGGCGGCGAACCGCTCGCCATTAAAGTAGGCAATGCCACGTTTGCCTTGCGCCGCTTCGAAGCCGCGCTGATCTCGATCCAACCGGAATAAATGCAATGGGTGCAGTAGAAAAGGCCGCGCAAGCCGTTGCGCAGCAGCCGATGGTTGCCCTGCTGGGCAATCCGAATTGCGGCAAGACCGCGTTGTTCAACCGCCTGACCGGCGCGCGCCAGAAGGTCGCCAACTATGCCGGCGTGACCATCGAACGCAAGGAAGGCCAGTTCACCTCCGGCGCCGGCAACGGCTTCCGCCTGCTCGACCTGCCGGGCGCCTACAGCCTGTCGGCCCATACTCCCGATGAAATGATCACGCGCGACGTGGTGGCCGGCCTGCGCGAAGGCGAGCGCTCACCCGACGTCGTCGTGTGCGTGGTCGACGCCACCAATCTGCGCCTGAACCTGCGCCTGGTCCTTGAGATCAAACGCCTCGGCCTGCCGATGCTCCTGTGCCTGAACATGGTCGACGTGGCCAAGAAGCGCGGCATCGTGGTCGACACATTGAAGCTGTCGCAGGAACTGGGCATGCCGGTGGTGGAAACCGTGGCGGTCAAGAGTGGCGGCGAGAAGACCCTGGTCGATGCGCTGGACGCCTTGTGGCCGATCCACCATAGCGTGGCCAATCCGCTGTCGGCCATCGACGCCGTGTCGGTTGAAGACACCCAGCGCGAAGTACGCCGCATCCTCGCTATCGCGGTGAAAGACGTCGAGGACCGCGGCAACCGCACCGAAAAGATCGACCACTTCGTGCTGCATCCGGTGATGGGCCCGGTTATCCTGGCCGTGCTGATGTTCTGCGTGTTCCAGGCCGTGTTCAGCTGGGCCAAGGCGCCGATGGAAATGATCAGCGGCGGCGTCGCCGACCTGGGCGTGCTGGTCAGCAGCCATATGCCGGAAGGCGTCCTGCGTTCGCTGCTGGTGGACGGCGTGTTCAGCGGGGTGGGCGCCGTGCTGGTGTTCCTGCCGCAGATCCTGATTCTGTTCTTCTTCATCCTGGTGCTGGAAGATTGCGGCTATCTGCCGCGCGCCGCCTTCCTGCTGGACCGCCTGATGGGCGGCGTCGGCCTGTCGGGCCGCGCCTTCATCCCCCTGCTGTCGTCGTTCGCCTGCGCCATTCCCGGCATCATGGCGGCGCGCACCATCCAGAATCCGCGCGACCGCATCGTCACCATCATGATCGCGCCGCTGATGACATGCTCGGCGCGCCTGCCGGTCTACGCGCTGGTGATCGCCGCCTTCATTCCGAACCGGGAAGTGTGGGGCGCCTTCAACCTGCAAGGCCTGGTGCTGTTCTGCCTGTATTTCGCCGGCATCATTTCGGCCATGGCCGTGGCCTGGGTCATGAAGCGCTCCATGCGCGCCAAGCGCAACCAGCCGCTGATGCTGGAGCTGCCGGCCTACCACTGGCCGCATATGCGCAACCTGGCCATCGGCCTGTACGAACGCGCCAAGATTTTCCTGATGCGCGTCGGTACCACCATCCTGACGCTGATGGTGCTGCTGTGGGCCCTATCCAGCTTCCCGGGCGCGCCGGAAGGCGCCACCCATCCCCCGATCTATTACAGTGTGGCCGGCATGCTGGGCCGCGCGCTGGAGTTCATCTTCGCGCCGATCGGCTTCAACTGGCAGATCTGTATCGCGCTGGTACCGGGCATGGCGGCGCGTGAAGTGGCCGTGGGCGCCCTGGGCACCGTGTATGCGCTGTCGCAGACCGGCGACGAACTGGCCAATTCCCTGCAGCCGGTGATCGCTTCCAGCTGGAGCATGGCGACCGCGCTGGCGCTGCTGGCCTGGTATGTGTTCGCGCCGCAGTGCCTGTCCACGCTGACCGTGGTGCGCCGCGAAACCAACTCCTTGAAGTATCCGCTGATGATGGCAGGCTATATGTTCGTGCTGGCGTACACCGCCACCTTCATCACTTACCGCGTCGCGCTGGCGCTGGGAGGCTGAACCATGTGGCAGGAAATCATTGTCGGTATCGTGGTGGCGGCAGCCGCGCTGCATGCGGCGCGGAAGTATCTGCCTGCCGCGTGGCGCCAGCAGATCGTCTTTGCCTTGTCGCGCCGCGGCCTGCCGCAGGACAAGCTGGCGCGCTTCTTCAATACGGAATCGAGCTGCGGCAGCGGCTGCGGCTCCTGCGGCGGTTGCGGCGATTCTTCCGCTGCGCTGGCCCCGCCTTCGGACGGCGGCCCTGCGCGCCGCGTCATCAAGATTTACAGCTCGTCGAACGCGTGAAGCGCGGCTGATACCAGCAATCCAAGAATCCCCAGCAGGCCGAATGCCCAGGTGAGCATGGGCTTGAATTCGCGCATCTCCAAGGCGATGGCGGCGACGGTCAATCCGGTGCCGACCAGCAGCAGCACCAGGTTGATGGCGAACGAGCGCCCCAGTGCCGGCGGCGCACCGTGCGCGGCATACCACTTACCGGCCAGCCAGCAGGGCAGGCACGCCAGCAGCAAAAGCAGCCCTCCCAACTCAATAGCAAGCAAATGACCCATCGCACGATGCCATAACTGAAATATTTACAATATCAGTTGGGGCGTTTGTCCCGCAAGTGAAAACTTGATCTGGGGCATGTCGTCAGTAAAAAGGTGTACTTACAATGCGACTTATTGAGATCGCATTGGGGGAGCCATCGTGGGCTGGAGCAGGAGGCAGTCCCGCATTGCAGACACCGGCACCGCTGCCGGGAACCAGAAAGGACGCCTCATGAACACCCGCCTCATTCCCCTGGCAGCAGTGCTGCTGGCAATCGTCCCGGCCCCGGCCTTTGCCGACCACGAAGGGGAATCGCCGCTCAAGCTGGTTGGCACCGTCGTCATCGCCGGCAACCATCCGACGTCGCTGCCGACCCAGATCCCGACCACCATCGAAGGCATTACCCGCGCTCAGATTGAAGAACAGGTCAACGCCAGTGACGCGGAAGACGCGCTGAAGTACCTGCCCAGCCTTCTGGTCCGCAAGCGCTATATCGGCGATTACAACCACGCCGTGCTGTCGACCCGCGCCTCCGGTACCGGCAACAGCGCACGCTCGGCGGTATTTGCGGACGGCGTGCTGCTGTCGAACTATCTGGGGAATGGCGCCACATTCGCGCCGCGCTGGGGCATGGTCGCGCCGGAGGAGATCGAACGGGTGGATGTGCTGTACGGGCCATTCTCCGCCGCCTATGGCGGCAATTCGGTGGGCGCGGTGGTCGACTATGTGACGCGCATGCCGAAGCAGTTTGAAGCCCATGCCCGCATGGCCTATGTGCGCCAGCCATTTGAGCTGTACAACACGAATATGACCTCCACTGCGCGGCAATCGAGCATGTCGCTCGGTAACCGTCACGGCGCCTGGTCGTGGTTCCTCAGTGTGAACCGTACCGATAGCGACGGCCAGCCGCAGACCTATACGACGCGCGCCGTTTCCGCCGGTACGGTGGGCAGTATGGGGGGGCCGGTGACCGGCGCCGTGATCGACAAGGACCGCAGCAACCGCGAGCAATACATCCTCGGCACCGCCACCCAATACAGCACGGTGCAGGATCACGCCAAGATCAAGCTGGCTTACGACTTCTCGCCGACCGTCCGCGCCAGCTATTCGCTCGGCTGGTGGAAGAACGATTCGAGTGGATCGCCCAATACTTACCTGCGCGATGCGGCGGGCAAGCCTGTGTTCAGCGGCCCTGTGTCGATCGACGGCCGCAGCTTTACATTGGCCCCCGCCGATTTCAACGCTTCGCAAGAGGCGCTACGCCACCTGATGCACGGCCTGACCGTGAAGAGCAATACCAAGGGCGTGTTCGATTGGGAGGTGGCGGCCAGCGTGTACGACTACAGCCGCGACATCCTGCGTGCGCCGACCACCGCGCAGCCTGCCGCGGCAAGAGGCGGGGCAGGCCGCATCGTCGACCAGAACGGCACCGGCTGGAATACGCTGTCGCTGAAAGCCGTGTACCGTCCAGATGGCATGCGCGGCAGGCATATTTTCGACTTCGGCTACCAGCGCGCGGCGTACAAGCTCTCCACCATCGAACGCGCCGCCACCGATTGGATCACGGGCGAACCCGGGGCGCGCAACCAGGCTTTCTCCGGCCGCACCAGCATCGACAGCCTGTACCTGCAGGATACCTGGAAGCTGGCGCAGGATTGGAAGACCGTGCTGGGCGCCCGTTTCGAGCACTGGGAGGGCCGCGACGGCGCGACCGCCAATGCCACCACGGTCGTGCATCACCCGCGTCGCAGCGACAACTTTGTCTCGCCCAAGGCCGCATTGGCCTTCCAAGCCAGCGAGGAATGGACGCTGAAGGCTTCCATCGGCCGCGCAGTGCGCATGCCGACCGTGTCCGAGCTGTACCAGGGCGGCATCAACAACACCGGCATCCTGATCAACAACGATCCGAACCTGCAGCCGGAGCGCTCCTGGACCACCGAGTTGAGCGCGGAGCGCCTGGTTGGCAATGCCGCCTTGCGCCTCACCGCATTCTTCGAGCGCAATAGCGACGCCCTGTATGCGCAAACCAATGTACTGGTAACGCCCAATGTGAGCAATGTGCAGAACGTGGACCTGATCCGCACTCAGGGGCTGGAGACCGCCTGGTCCAACGAGAACGTGCTGGTACCTGGCCTGGACATGCAAGCCAGCCTGACCTGGACCGATTCGAAGATCAAGCGCAATGAGAAATTTCCTGTCAGCGTAGGCAAGTGGCAGCCGCGTATTCCCGAATGGCGCGCCAGCGCGGTGGCGACTTACCGCGTGAACGACAAGCTCTCGGCCACGCTGGGGGCGCGCTACAGCGGCAAGCAATACTCCACGTTGGACAACAGCGATATCAACGGCTTCGCCTACACGGCGGCCAGCAAGTACTTCACTGTCGACGCGCGCGTGCGCTACCGCATCGACCAGCACTGGAGTGCGGCCTTCGGCATCGACAATGCCAACAACGACAAGTACTGGAACTACCACCCGTACCCACAACGCTCCTACTCCGCGGAGCTCAAACTGGATTGGTAGTGCCCTCGCAAAAATCGCGGAGGGGTGTCGTGATGGATTCGCGGGTCAGTGGTAAAGTCATGCCACCATTTATCCTTCCGGAGCGCACCCATGATCATTGTCCACCACCTCAACAACTCCCGTTCGCAACGCGTGCTATGGTTGCTGGAAGAATTTGGGCTGGCATACGAGATCAGGCACTACCAGCGCGACCCGAAAACCATGCTGGCGCCGCCGGAGCTGAGCAAGGTGCATCCGCTGGGTAAATCGCCCGTCATCGAACACGAAGGCAATACCGTGGCCGAATCGGGCGCCATCATCGAGTACCTGGTGGAAAAGCACGGCAATGACCGCCTGGTGCCGCCGGCCGGCACGCCGGACAAGCTGCGCTGGCGCTACTTCATGCATTACGCCGAAGGCTCGCTGATGCCGCCGCTGCTGATGAAACTTGTGTTCGACAAGGTGGAATCCTCGCCGGCCCCGTTCTTCGTCAAGCCGATCAAGCGTGCCATTGCGCAGAAGGTGATGTCGAGTTTCGTGCAGCCGAATATCGATCGCCACCTGGCTTATCTGGAGTCCGAACTGGCAGCGCGCGAGTGGTTTGCCGGCAGCGAATTCAGCGCGGCCGACATCCAGATGAGTTTCCCGCTCGAAGCGGCTGCCGCGCGCGGCGGCCTTGGCGCCAGCCATCCGCGCCTGCAAGCCTTCCTGCAGCGTATCCATGCCCGTCCTGCCTACCAGCGCGCCCTGGAACGCGGCGGCCCCTACGAACTGCTGCGCTAACGCAAAACTAAGTGGGCGAGCAACTTAATCAGGCCTTTGCATCGCCACCAATGCGGCGCATGAGTGTAAGGGCAGGGTGGCCGGCGCGGAGGCGGTATAGCTGCGCGGGCCGGTTGCTAGCATGACGCATCTTGCCGGGGATCTCTTCAAGGAAATCCCCTTCCTTGATGCGCTTTCGGAACGCGCTTTTATCGACTGGGCGTCCCAAGACAAGTTCATACACGCGCTGCAAATCCGTCAGCGTGAATTCCGCCGGCAGCAGGTGAACTGGCATGGAGGAATTTTCGGTCCTGTCGCGCAGCCGCGTAATGGCGGCCGCGAGGATTTCACCATGGTCGAAAGCCAGGTCGGCGCTGCACAGGTTCTCGGCCACGGTGAACCATTGCGCGGCATCGGCCGTACCGCCATGCTGCAGCTGGATATCATCCGATGAAATCAAGGCGAAGTAGGCAAACGTTGCCGACCAGCCGCGCGGGTCGCGGCTGGCGCTGCCAAAGCCTTGCAACTGTTCCAGGTAAGGCGTTTGCACGCCGGTTTTCTCGCGCAGCTTGCGCAATGCGGCATCGTCGAGAGTCTTGTCGCGGTGGACGTCGATAAAGCCGCCCGGCAGCGACCATTTGCCCTTGCATGGGTGATCGCTGCGGCGAACCAGTAAAACCTGCAGCGCCTGTTCGCGCAGCGTAAAGATGACCAGATCGACGCTCGTCAGCGGCACATCATAGTCGTGCACGTTATAGCTGCTGAGGAATTCCTGTTCGGTGCGATTGTCGTTAGTCATTGTCTTCCTGGCGAAAAGCGCATTGTAATCGCTTAGTGCTGAAAAGAACATAACTTAGTTGCAAATGCAAACTAAGTTGGTTGTGATGCCTTCGCTTGATCGAAAACAATAACAAGAAAGGAGTATCGCAATGATCAACCGGGTCCGTTCGCGCATCGCCCAGCAAACGCTGGCAATCCACGATGCCGGCGCTTAGGTGAATGCGCTTGGCAAGCAAGTCGATTTCGGCGGCCAATCGCGGCGCGCTGGCGCGTTGGTTCGCTGAACACCTGCTGCGCAACCCCAAATATCGCGGCGCATTCGAGCATGTGTGCTTTGCCGTGCTCGATCGCAAGGGCGCCGCCTTTGCCGCCTTTGAAGCGGCGTTTAATGGAAAAGAATTGAAATGAGAAATGTAGCCCAATTGTGCGAGCACATTCGCACCACCGGACAAGCCGAAATGGTCCTGTTCTGGGGACACCAGCCGTCGCAGGACGGCGCCATCAAAAAGACCTGCTTCAGCCAATGGTTCGAGGCGGAATTTGAAGTCGATGGCATCCGCTACCCGACGGCTGAGCACTTCATGATGGCCGGGAAGGCCCGCCTGTTCGGCGATGAAAAGGCGCTGGCCCGCATCATGCAAGCGCGGAATCCGGGCGCGGCAAAAGCCGCCGGCCGCAAGGTGCAGGGCTTCGACGAGCCGACCTGGGAGGCGCACCGCTGGGAAATCGTGGTCGCAGCCAACGTCGCCAAGTTTTCGCAGAACCCGCCCTTGCGCGACTTCCTGCTCGCCACCGGCGACCAGGTGCTGGTGGAAGCCAGTCCGGTCGACCGCATCTGGGGCACGGGCGTGGCCGCCGACTCGCCGCATGCCGGGAATCCCGCCAGATGGACCGGGCTGAACCTGCTTGGTTTTGCCCTGATGGAAGCGCGTTCACGGATCAGGGAGCGCGGCGGCGTGCGGTAAAATGGCGGGATGACAGGAAGATTGCTGGCCATTGATGGTTTGAATATTGTGCGGCGTGTGTATGAGGCAAGTCCGGAACCGGACTCCGACCTCAAAGCCGAGATAGCGATGCGCCATGCGTTCAGCGCTTTCCAGCGCCTGGTGAACGGCCACGAACCGACCCATATCCTGCCTGCCTTCGATTACGGCGGCAGCACCTGGCGCCATACCTTGTATAAAGGTTACCGCGAGGGCCGCCAGCCGATGCCGGACGTGCTGCGCGAAGCGCTGCCGCAGTTCTATATGCAGCTCACCAATATCGGCATGTGCCCGATCTCCATCCCCGACGTGGAAGCCGACGATGTGATCGGCACCGTGGTTACGCGCTGGCTGGCCGAGAACCGCGGCGAAGCCGTGGTGGCCAGCACCGACAAGGACTTGCACTGCCTGATCGCCGAAGGGGCCCGTGTCTGGGACCATTTCAAGTCGGAATGGCATGACCGCGCCTGGGTCGAAAAGAAATGGGGCGTCACACCTGGCATGCTGCCGGACCTGCTGGCGCTGATGGGCGACGAGACCGATTCCATCCCCGGCGTCTCGAATGTGGGCGTGAAGACGGCGGCCAAACTGTTGCGAACTTACGGCACTCTGGACGCAATCATGGCCGGCGCGGGCATCTTGAAGGACAAAGTCGGCGAAAGCCTACGAAAAGAGCGAGATATGTTGTATCTTTCTCGTCAACTGGTACAACTAAAGACGGATGTCCGGATCGGCGTGAGCTGGAACATGCTGGCCTGGGACCACCGCTAAGACCTTCCGATGTTAAAAGCAGTCCTTATCGACAGCAGCGCCGTCGCCCGCGGCCTGCTCAATACGGTGCTGATCGACGGCGGCTATGACGTGGTCGGCCAGGCGCACACCTGCCTGGCGGGCAATGTACTGCTGATCAAGCACCACCCCCAGATCATCTGCATTTCGCGCGACTGCATCGAGGCCGACGAGGCGTCCGTGCACGCCATGCGCAAGGACTGGCCGAAAGCCATGCTGTTCATGGTGTCGTCGGAATTCGACCAGGCTACGATCCAGAAAGGCCACGCGATGGGCTTCAATGGCTATATCGTGAAGCCGTTCAATGCGGGGACGGTACTGAAGACGATCCGCAACACCGTCATCGCGGCGGTGAAGCGGCAGCAGAAAGCGCAGGCCGGCACGCAAGGCGACGGCCCGGCCGAAGGGTCAGACGAAGTTTGAGTCGTCGATGATGCCGCCGCCGAGGCAGACATCGCCGTCGTACAGCACGGCCGACTGGCCGGGCGTCACCGCCCACTGGGCATCCATGAATTTCAGCGCGAACTCGCTGTCGCCCCTGGCGGCGACGTCGCACGGCACGTCGGCCTGGCGGTAGCGGGTCTTGGCGCTGATGCGGCCGGCCTCCGGCGCCACGTCGGCGACCCAGCTGGCCTGGCCCGCTTGCAGCGCGTCCGACAGCAGCCAGGGGTGGTCATGGCCCTGCACCACCCACAGCGTATTGTTCTCCACGTCCTTGCGCGCCACATACCAGGCGTCGGACGAGCCGTCGGCGTTCTGGTAGGTCTTCACGCCGCCGATGCCGATGCCCTTGCGCTGGCCCAGGGTGTAGAAGGACAGGCCCACGTGCTCGCCCACCACCTTGCCGTCCGGGGTCTTGATCGGGCCCGACTTGTAGGACAGGTAGCGGTTCAAAAATTCACGGAACGGGCGCTCGCCGATGAAGCAGATGCCGGTGGAATCCTTCTTGGCCGCATTCGGCAGCTGCAGTTTTTCCGCGATCTTGCGCACTTCGGTTTTCGGGATTTCGCCCAGCGGGAACAGGGTCTTGGACAACTGCGCCTGGTTCAGGCGGTGCAGGAAGTAGCTCTGGTCCTTGGTGTGGTCGACCGCCTTCAGCAGCTCGTGGCGGCCGCTCACGGTGTTGTGGCGCACGCGCGCATAGTGGCCGGTGGCGATCAGGTCCGCGCCCAGGTGCATGGCGTGGTCGAGGAAGGCCTTGAACTTGATCTCCGCATTGCACAGCACGTCCGGATTCGGGGTGCGGCCGGCCTGGTACTCGCGCAGGAATTCCGCGAACACGCGGTCCTTGTATTCGGCGGCGAAGTTGACCGCTTCGATGTCCACGCCCACCACGTCGGCCACGCTGGCCGCGTCGATCCAGTCCTGGCGCGTGGAGCAGTATTCGGAATCGTCGTCGTCTTCCCAGTTCTTCATGAACAGGCCGATCACTTCATAGCCTTGCTCTTTCAGCAGCCATGCGGAAACGGAGGAGTCGACGCCACCGGACATGCCGATGACTACTTTTTTCTTGGTCATAATACGGAGGGGTGTTGCAAATTTTCCAAAATAGAAGAAATCGTCAGACTTCTTCAAATACCGACACATGGGTGTGCAGGATTTCCAGCGGCGCGCGCTTGCCCGCCAGGTATTCGTCCACGCAAGTCAGCAGCAATGGGCTGCGGTGGCGTTCGCGGCAGGCGGCGATTTCATCGCGCGTCATCCAGTAGGTGCCCAGGATGCCTTCATCGAGCGGGCGGTCTTCATGCAGTCTGCCCACCTCGCCGCAGAAGGCAAAGCGCAGGAAGGTCACCAGCTGGCCGGTGCGCGCCGAACGGTAGCGCGACATATACATGCCCACCAGCGCGGTCGGGGTGAAATCGTAGGCTGTTTCTTCCAGCGTTTCGCGCACCACGGCCTGTTCCAGCGACTCCAGCGGATCGAGGTGGCCGGCGGGCTGGTTCAACCGAATGCCGTCACTGGTTTCTTCTTCAATCAGAAGAAACTTTCCATCGCGCTCGATGACGGCGGCGACTGTGACATTCGGTTTCCAGGTGCGCGGCATGTTAGTCCATCCTTAGAAGACCCGACATTGTAGCCTGATCTTGACCTTCCGTTGTTACCACAGTGTGAAATCCTTGTGCGGCGCAACATTTCTTTTCGCGTAATGTTGGCGACAGAACATTTCATGTTAGATTTTAGTCAGTTTTTCCCACTATTTGGAGGCATTATGAAGATTGGCGTACCGGCCGAGTCTAGGCCGGGGGAGACCAGGGTGGCAGCGACGCCCGAAACGGTCAAGAAACTCGCAGTCAAACACCAGGTGATCGTGCAGGCGGGAGCCGGCATTTCCGCCTCGGTGACGGACGAAGCATATGCCGCTGCCGGCGCCACCATTGGCACCGCGGCAGAGGCACTGGGCGCGCAAATGGTACTGAAGGTACGCGCCCCGAACGCCGAGGAGCGCGGCCAGATGAAATCGGGCTCGGTGCTGGTCGGCATGCTGAATCCCTTTGATGGGGAAAACATTGCGGCCATGGCGGCTTCCGGCCTGTCCGCGTTTGCATTGGAAGCTGTGCCGCGTATCACGCGCGCCCAGTCGATGGACGTGCTGTCCTCCCAGGCCAATATCGCGGGCTACAAGGCCGTGATGGTTGGCTCGAATACCTACCAGCGTTTCATGCCCATGCTGATGACGGCGGCGGGCACCGTGAAAGCGGCCCGTGTGCTGATCATGGGCGTCGGCGTGGCCGGCCTGCAGGCCATTGCTACGGCCAAGCGCCTGGGCGCGGTGATCGAAGCGTCCGACGTGCGTCCGCCGGTGAAGGAGCAGGTGGAGTCGCTCGGCGCGAAATTCATCGACGTGCCTTACCTGACCGATGAAGAGCGCGAGATCGCGCAAGGCGCGGGCGGCTATGCGCGCCCGATGCCGGCCGCCTGGATGAAGCGCCAGGCAGAGCTGGTGCACGAACGCGCCAAACAGGCCGACATCGTGATCACCACGGCATTGATCCCGGGCCGCCCGGCGCCGGTGCTGATTTCCGAAGACACCGTCAAGGCCATGAAGCCCGGCTCCGTCATCGTCGACCTGGCGGTGGAGCAGGGCGGCAATTGCCCGTTGTCCGAGCTGGGCAAGACGGTCATCAGGCACGGCGTGCATATCGTGGGCGAGCCGAACCTGGCCTGCCACGTGGCGGCCGACGCCTCCGCCCTGTACTCGCGCAATGTGCTCGATTTCCTCAAGCTGGTATTCGACAAGGAAGACCAGCTGGTGATCGACCGCGAGGATGAAATCATCAAAGCGACGCTCGTCTGCCACGGCGGCGAGACGCTGCGGAATTAGGAGATACGCATGGAAGTCAGTCACACCATCATCAACCTGATCATCTTCGTGCTGGCCGTGTATGTGGGCTACCACGTGGTCTGGAACGTCACGCCGGCGCTGCATACGCCGCTGATGGCGGTCACCAATGCGGTATCGGCCATCATCATCGTGGGCGCCATGCTGGCGGCGGCGCTGACCGAGGGCCTGGTCGGGCAAATCATGGGCACGCTCGCCGTGGCCCTGGCCGCGGTCAATGTGTTCGGCGGATTCCTGGTCACCCAGCGCATGCTGGAGATGTTCAAGAAGAAGGAGAAGCCCAAGGCGGCGCCCGCCGCCGCCGCATCGTCCGAGAAGGAGGCCAACGCATGAGCTTCATCACCATGAACCTGGTCACGATGATGTACCTGATCGCGTCGGTCTGCTTCATCCAGGCGCTGAAAGGCTTGTCGTCGCCGGCCTCGGCCCGGAAGGGCAACGCCTTCGGCATGGCCGGCATGGCCATTGCCGCCGCCACCACCGTGGCGCTGATCCTGCGCCTGAAGGCCGATGCGGCGGCAGCTGCCGAAAGCGCGGAAGCGCTGGCGGCGGCCGCGCGTTCCGTCGGCATGGACGTGCCGGCGCGTTCCGGCTCGGGCAGCCTGGGCCTGGGCCTGGTGCTGCTGGGCGTGGCGGTCGGCGGCGGCATCGGCGCCTTCCTCGCCAAGCGCGTCGAGATGACCAAGATGCCGGAACTGGTGGCGGCCATGCACTCGCTGATCGGTCTGGCGGCGGTCTGCATCGCCGTCGCGGCGGTGGCCGAACCGCACGCCTTCGGCATCGCGGCGCGCGGCGATGCCCTGCCGATCGGCAACCGCATCGAACTGTTCATCGGCACCTTTGTCGGCGCGATCACCTTCAGCGGGTCGGTGATCGCCTTCGGCAAGCTGGCCGGCAAATACAAGTTCCGCCTGTTCCAGGGCGCGCCGGTGGTGTTCGGCGGCCAGCACATGCTGAACCTGGTGCTGGCGCTGATCATGGTCGGCCTGGGCCTGGTGTTCGTGTTCAGCGGCGGCAGCGAACCGGCCTGGGTGCCGTTCCTGCTCATGACGGCGATCGCCTTCTTGCTGGGCGTGCTGATCATCATCCCGATCGGCGGCGCCGATATGCCGGTGGTGGTGTCGATGCTGAACTCCTACTCGGGCTGGGCGGCGGCCGGCATCGGCTTCTCGCTGAACAACTCGATGCTGATCATCGCCGGCTCGCTGGTGGGCTCTTCGGGCGCCATCCTGTCCTACATCATGTGCAAGGCCATGAACCGCTCCTTCTTCAACGTGATCCTGGGCGGCTTCGGCGGCGACACCTCCGCCGCGGCGGCAGGCGGCGCGCAGCAGCAGCGCAATGTGAAGTCGGGCTCCTCGGACGACGCCGTGTTCCTGATGCAGAACGCCGAGACCGTGATCATCGTGCCCGGCTACGGCCTGGCGGTGGCGCGCGCCCAGCACGCGCTGAAGGAACTGGTCGAAAAGCTGGGCCACCACGGCGTCACGGTGAAGTACGCGATCCATCCGGTGGCAGGCCGCATGCCCGGCCATATGAACGTGCTGCTGGCGGAAGCCGAAGTGCCGTACGACCAGGTGTTCGAGATGGAGGACATCAACAGCGAATTCGCGCAGGCCGACGTGGTGCTGGTGCTGGGCGCGAATGACGTGGTGAACCCGGCGGCGAAAGACCCGAAATCGCCGATCGCCGGCATGCCGATTCTCGAGGCCTACAAAGCCAAGACCATCATCGTCAACAAGCGCTCGATGGCGTCCGGCTATGCCGGCCTGGACAACGAGCTGTTCTACATGGACAAGACCATGATGGTGTTCGGCGATGCCAAGAAAGTGTTGGAAGACATGGTCAAAGCCGTCGAGTAAGTACGGCCGGGTCCGTGGCAACCTTGGGGTCAGGCTCTTGGGTTGCCACGCGTGGCAACCCAAGAGCCTGACCCCAAGGTTGCCACGGGCTCTTCCGTGACGCTGCCCTTATTTGCCGGGATGCGAGCGCTGGCGCTGGAACTCGCTGAGCTCGCTGGCGTAGCGCCGCCGCGATGCCGGCGTGTGCCAGTCGTCCTGTGCCTTGAGCATGGCGGCTGCGCCTTCCGGCGTGCCGACGATGCGGTCGATGCGGCGCACGGCCGCCTGCCCCCAGGCATTGCGCGGGCAGGCAATGCCGCCCAGCAGGGGCTTGTTGTTCTGGGCGATCGGCACCGTCGCCAGCGTGCCGATGCTGGGATCGCGGCTGCTGGCGTATTGCAGCGCATAGTCGTAGTCCAGGGTGTAGTCGGCGCGCCCGTGCGCCACCAGCTTTAGCACGTTGCGCCCGTAATCGCCGACCGAGGTGGTCTCCAGCCGCGAGCCGGCCGGACGGCCGGCGATCAGTTCGTCGACCGCCGCGCCGTAGCTGCGCCGTTCCACGACGATGCCGCGCAAGGCCGGATCGGCGATCAGCTTTTCCATATCGGCTTCGCCATGGGCGTTGAGCGGCAGGCGCGACAACGTGCCCGGCTGCACCACCAGCTGCGGCGGCGGCACCAGGCTGGTGTCGACGAAGTAGGCCAGTTTTTCGCGCGCGGCATTGCGCAGGGCCGCCACCACGCAGGCCCGTTCGCCGCGTTCGATCATCAGCCAGGAGCGCTTGGGATTGGCGTACACGAAGCGGTGCTCCACCTCGGGCCAGCGGGCGCTGATGTACAGCACGATCTGGTCGGCGAAGCCGTTGCTGGGCTTGCCGTTCACCGGCATCGAGGCGGGCGGAATGTCGGGCATCAGCCAGGACATGGTGTCCCGCGCCTGCGCCCCGGGCGCCAGCACGATGGCGAGCAGGGCGAAGGCGGGGCGGCGCATATTCTTCCTTTAGCGCCGGCCGTACATCATCAGTTCGGCCAGCACGGCGCGGGCCGGGGCGGCGACATCGAGCGCGGCCAGCCCTAGGCCCAGCAGGGGCTGCAGCGAGGAGTCGTTGGCGAAGATGCGCGCCATGGTGTCGGTCAGGCGCACCGCCAGCTTGCGGTCCTGCCGGCGCAGGGCGGCGTATTGCGCCAGCGCTGCCGGCGTCGCGCCGCGCGCCAGGCAGCGCGCCAGTTCGGCGGCGTCGCGCAGGCCCAGGTTCAGGCCCTGGCCGGCCACCGGGTGCAGGGTTTGCGCGGCATTGCCGATGGCGACGCTGCGCGCGCTGCCGGTGGCGCCGGCATTGAGTCCGAGCGGGAAGGCCAGGCGACGCGTCGCATGCGTGAATGTGCCGAGGCGATCGCCGAAGGTTTCGCCCAGCCTGGCCAGGAAGCTGGCCTCGTCCAGTGCCAGCAGGGCCTGCGCCGAGTCCGGGCGCACGCACCAGACCAGCGCGTAGCCATCGTCCTGCGGCAGCAGGGCCAGCGGGCCTTCGCCGGTGAAGCGCTCGTAGGCGCGGTGCGCCACCGGGGCGCTGGTGTTCACTTGCGCGATGATGGCGCTCTGGCGGTAGTCGCGCTGCTCTTCTTTCGCCTGCTGCTCGCCGAACAGGCCCCCTTCGGCCTGCACCAGCACGGCGGCGCGCAGCGCACGCGGGCCCTCGCCTTCGCATGCGAGGTGCAAGGTGACGGCGTCGGCCGCTTCCGCGCTGCCGCTCACGCGCACCGGGCGCAGCGCGGCGACGCCGAGGCGGGCGCAGACATTGCCCAGCGCTTCGGCGATGGCGCCGTAGCGGGTGACATAGCCCAGCGCCGGCAGCTGATGTTCGTCGCGCGTGATCATGCTGCGGCCGAAATGGCCGCGCCGCGACACGTGGATTTCATGGATGGCGGTGGCGTGGATCGGCCAGGCGCCGACCTGCTCCAGGATCTGGCGGCTGCCGTAGGACAGGGCCAGGGTGCGCGGGTCCTGCATGGCTTGCGCCAGCGGCTTGGCGTCGACCAGCGCCAGGCGTGCCGGGTCGGCGCCGCGCCGCACCAGCAGCGCCGCCAGCGCCATGCCGGCCGGGCCGGCGCCGCAAATGGCGATATCGTAGTCAGTCATTTCATCAAGGCTTCAATCTCGGCCACCGTCTTGGGCGCGCCGCCGGTCAACAGCTGGAAGCCGCCTTCGCGCACGATCACGTCGTCTTCGATGCGGATGCCGATGTTCCAGTACTTTTCCGGTACGCCGCCGGCCGGGCGCACATAGATGCCCGGTTCCACCGTCATCGCCATGCCCGGCTGCAGCAGGCGCGAGGGCTTGTCTTCGCGCGCCGTGTCGCGGTACAGGCCGACGTCGTGCACGTCCATGCCGATCCAGTGGCCGGTGCCGTGCATATAGAACTGCGCGTAGCGTTTCTCGGCCAGCACGTCCTCCAGGGCGCCTTGCAGCAGGCCCAAGTCCAGCATGCCTTGCGCCAGCACGCGCACCGCGGCGTCGTGGGCGTCGTGGTATTTGCGGCCGGGACGGATGGCGTCGAAGGCGGCTTGCTGCGCCGCCAGCACCAGCTCGTACAGCGCGCGCTGGGCCGCGCTGAAGCGGCCGTTCACCGGGAAGGTGCGGGTGATGTCGGAGGCGTAGCCATCGAGTTCGCAGCCGGCGTCGATCAGCACCAGGTCGCCGTCCTGGATGCGGCGGTTGTTGGCGTTGTAGTGCAGCACGCAGGCATTCGGGCCGGACGCCACGATCGGCGTGTAGGCCGGGTACTGGGCGCCGTGGCGGCGGAACTCGTGCAGCAGTTCCGCTTCCAGCTCGTATTCGTGGATGCCGGCGCCGTGCTGGCCGGCGAAGCGCATGGCGCGCGCGTGGGCGCCGCAGGAAATCGCCCCGGCGCGCAGCATGACGGCGCTTTCATGGTCGTCCTTGAACAGGCGCATGTCGTCCACCAGCGGCGGCAGGTCGCGCAGCACGGGCGGCGCGCTGGTGCCGCCGCGCGCGAGCTTGCGCACGCCGTCGAACCAGCGCCGCTGCTGCGCTTCGCCGCCGCGCGCCAGCGGGGCGTACAGGGCGCTGGCGTTGGACAGCTGGCGCACCATATGCTCGTCGAGGGCGCCCACCGGGTAGGCGGCATCGAAGCCGAACGCGGCGCGCGCGGCGTCCGGGCCGTAGCGGTAGCCGTCCCAGATTTCCGACTCCGGATGCTTTTCGCGGCAGAACAGGATCGCCTGCGCGGGGCTGGCGCCGCGCGCGGCGGCCAGCACCAAGACCGCTTCCGGCTCGGCGAAGCCGGTCAGGTAGTAGAAGGAGCTGTCGTGGCGGTAGGGGTATTCGGTGTCGGCGTTGCGCGCCACCTCGGGCGCGGTGCCGATGACCGCCACGCTGCCCGGCTCCAGCATGGCCAGCAGGCGCGCGCGGCGGTCGGAGTAGGGTTTCATGCGTTCAGTTCTTCCAGTTGCTGCACGGTGCCGACGTTGACCCATTCGTCCTGGTAGATCTCGCCGCCGATGCGGCCCTGGTCGGCGAATTCGAACAGCAGCTTGCCCAGGCCAACCTTCTGCCCGGGCGCGATGCCGGCGAACATTTCGGGACGGTAGACGCCGATATTGGCGAAATTCCACTTCGGCTCACCCTGGCCGGAAATCGTGTACAGGTTCAGGGCGAAGTCGCCTTGCGGGTTGTGCCAGGGGTTCGGCGTCAGCCAGACCCAGGCGAGATCGCGCACCTCGGCCGGATACGGGTCGCCGCGGTGGTCCTTGTCCTTCAGCACGTCGCGCGCCTCGGCGAAGTCGAAGTGCGGACAGTAGATGTCGCCCGACAGCGCCAGGAAGGGCGCATCGCCCAGCAGGTGCAGGGCGTTGGCGATGCCGCCCGCCGTTTCCAGCGCTTCGGCTTCCGGCGAATAGCGGATCTGCGCGCCGAACTGCGCACCATCGCCCAGCGCTTGCTCGATCATGTGGCCCAGGTGGGCGTGGTTGATCACGATGTCCGTGATCCCGGCGCGCACCAGGTTCTGGATATGCCAGACGATCAGCGGCCGGCCGCGCACGGTCAAGAGCGGCTTGGGGCAGCTGTCGGTCAGGGGGCGCATACGTTCGCCGCGGCCGGCGGCGAGGATCATAGCTTTCATGCGGCGCCCCTCAGAAGGTGTAGCCCACTTGCGGCGCGCTGCCTTCGAGCGCGTCGAGCAGCTTGACCAGCGGCTTGAGCTCTCGGTAGCGGTTGGCGGTCTTGCGCACGTACTCCATCACGGTCGGCAGATCGCCCAGGTAGGTCGGCTTGCCGTCGCGGTAGTTCAGGCGGCAGAAAATGCCGAGGATCTTCAGGTGGCGCTGCAGCGCCATGTACTCGAAGTCCTTGTAGAAATCGTCGAAGTCCTTGGTCACCGGCAGGCCGGCGCTGCGCGCGTGCTGCCAGTAGCGGATCAGCCAGTCCAGCACCAGCTCCTCGTCCCACGCCACATAGGCGTCGCGCAGCAGCGAGGCGCAGTCGTAGGTGATCGGACCGTAGACGGCGTCCTGGAAGTCGAGGATGCCGGGATTGCCCTCGTCCATCCACATCAGGTTGCGCGAATGGTAGTCGCGGTGCATGAAGACCTGGGGCTGGGCCAGGCAGTTAGCGACGATCGCCTCGAACACCTTCTCCAGTTCCTGCTGCTGCTTGTCGCCCAGGGTGGCGCCCAGGTGCTTGCCGATGTACCACTCGGGGAACAGATGCAGCTCGCGCAGCATGAAGGCGCGGTCGAACTCCGGCAGCACGCCGGGCGCGCTGGCCTGCTGGATCTTCACCAGCGCCGACAGCGCTTCGGCGTACAGGGTGGCGGCCGAATCGTGGTTCAGCGCCTGCAGGTAGGTGGTGCGGCCCAGGTCCGACAAAAGCAGGTAGCCTTTTTCCACGTTTTGGGCGACGATAGCCGGAACCGAGACGCCGGCGGCGGCCAGCAGGCCATCGACTTTCACGAAGGCGGCCACGTTTTCGCGCTCGGGCGGGGCATCCATGGCGACCAGGGTGGCGCCGTGGGCGGCGCGGTGTTCGGGCAGGACGTCGACGCGGAAATAGCGGCGGAAGCTGGCGTCCTCGGAGGCGGGACGGGCCGAGGCGGCGTCCACCAGGCCGCTGCCCTGCAGCCATTCGGTGAGGGCGGCAAGGCGCGCATCGGCGGCCGGAGATGGTAAATTAGATAATAAAGACATTGAAACAGCCTGCGTATTCCAGTAATGGGTAAAGATTCCCATATAATAAGGGATTCACATTAAAAAATCGCCTTTATGGTGTCTCACGCGTACCATCCATGACCCGGTTCCTGGCTCCTCCCAACTCCAAGCGCTGGGCGTTCGCCTTGACCGCCATCGCCGCCGCCACTGCCGCGGTGTCCGCCCATGCCCAGACGCATGCCGTCGTCAAACGTCCGCCGCATGTGGAAGACAAGAATGCCGTCACCACCGTGCGCGCCGAAGATATCGCCGGCCGCCCGGAACGCGAAGTGCAGCTGCAGCGCGACGTCGAAGTGGTGCACGACAAGACGCGCGTCACCTCCGACGCCGCCAACTTCCAGCAGGTGGAGCAGGAGCTTGAGGCCAGGGGCAACGTGCGCATCTGGCGCTTCGGCGACTACTACACCGCCGATGAAGTGAAGCTGAACATGGAAACGGGGCGCGGCTACATGCTGAACCCGACCTACCAGCTGGAAGCGAACAACGCCCAGGGCAAGGCGCAGCGCATCAACTTCCTGAGCGAGGACGAAGCGCAAGTGGTGGACGGCACCTACAGCACCTGCCAGGGCCCGAACCCGGACTGGTACCTGAAGGCGCGTTCGCTCGACCTGGACCAGGGCCGCGACGTCGGCACCGCCGGCGCCACCCTGATCTACTTCAAGGACGTGCCGATCCTGGGCACGCCGGCGCTGTCGTTCTCGCTGTCGGGCGCGCGCCGCTCCGGCTGGCTGCCGCCGACGCCCTCGTATTCCTCGCGCGGCGGCGCTGAACTGCTGGTGCCGTACTACTTCAACATCGCGCCGAACCGCGACCTGACGCTGTTCCCGCGCTATATCGCGCGGCGCGGCCTGCAGCTGGGCGCCGTGGGCCGCTATATCGGCGAAACCGACGCCGGCAATTTCTACGAGGGCAGGACCTTCCTGGAATACCTGCCGAACGACCGCGAAGCCAAACGCGACCGCTGGCAGCTGCAATCGGTGCACACGCAGGCCCTGGCCAAGGACTGGACGTACGGCTGGAACCTGCGCGCCGCCTCGGACAACAACTATCCGAACGATTTTTCCAAGACCGTGTCCTCGTCGGCCGAGCGCCAGCTGCTCAAGGAGCTGCGCACCGACTACCACGGCGAATACTGGAGCCTGACCGCGCGCGCCCAGAAATACCATGTGCTGCAGGATCCGGAAGGGCTGTTCGTGTCGCGTCCCTACGACCGCCTGCCGGCCATCAACCTGCACGCGGCGCAATACGACGTCGGCGGCTTCGACCTGCAGCTGGACGCCGAATTGACGCGCTTCTGGCATCCCGACAAGATCAATGGCAACCGCGTGGTGGCGGTGCCGCAACTGAGCTACCCGATCATCGGCGCGTCCTACTTCGTGACGCCGAAGCTGATGCTCAACGCCAGCGCCTACCAGCTCGACGCCTTCGGCGCGGATCCGGCGCGCTCGCTGGACCGCGCGGTGCCCACCTTCTCGCTTGATTCGGGCCTGGTGTTCGAACGCGATACCAAGCTCGGCGGGCACAAGCTGACCCAGACCCTGGAGCCGCGCCTGTTCTATGTGTACACGCCGTTCCGTAAGCAGGACGACTTCCCCAACTTCGACACGGCGCCGCCCACCTTCAACCTGACGCAGATCTTCAGCGAGAACCGTTTCGTCGGCTCTGACCGCATCGGTGACGCCAACCAGGTGACGGCAGCCGTGGTGTCGCGCTTCCTGGAGTCGAGCGGCGCCGAGCGCATGCGCCTGACCTTCGGCCAGCGCTTCTATTTTGCCGACCAGCGCGTGCAGATCGACAACACCACGCCGGTCAACAGCAGCCGTTCCGACATGCTGCTGAAGGCCACCGGCCGCATTTCCAATGCCTGGGGCCTGGACAGCGAGGTGCAGTACAACCCGAGCACCAGCCGGGTCGCCACCTCCAGCATGACGCTGCAGTACACCCCGGGCACGTACAAGGTGGTCAACGCCGGCTACCGCTATGTGCGCGACAGCTTCAAGAATGCCGACCTGTCGACCCAGTGGCCGATCTCCTCCAAATGGTTCGGCGTGGGCCGTGTGTCATACTCGCTGCGCGAACACAAGCTGCTCGAGAGCGTGGTGGGGCTGGAATACAACTGCGATTGCTGGGTATTCCGCATGGGCGCGCAGCGCTTTGTCACCAGCGCCAAGAAGACCTCGACCCAGTTCTTCTTCCAGCTTGAGCTGAACGGCCTGTCCAAATTCGGTCTCGGCAACCCGCTGGAGGTGCTGAAAAACAGCATTCCCGGCTATCGCCGCGTCAATGAAGGCGTGCGTTAAGCTTTCGACTTTCCTCAACCGATACATGAGCGTTTCAGATATGCATTCGATCAAACTAGCTGCTGCCCTGCTGTGTGCCTCCCTCGCCGTTCCGGCCCTGGCGCAAAACGCCAAGCCGGCCATCCCGGCGGCGCCGGCCAAGACGCTCGGCGCGGCCGCGCCATCGAAGGGCTTCACGCCGCCGGGCCAGTCGGCCAATACCGCGATCGACGCCATCGCCGTCATCGTCAACGATGAAGTGATCACCCAGCGCGAGCTGAAAGAGCGCGTGGCCACCATCGTGGCGCGCATGCAGCAGCAAAAGGTGGCGCTGCCGGACGCCGGCGAACTGCGCAAGCAGGTGCTCGAGCGCATGATCGTGGAACGCGCCCAGCTGCAGCTGGCCAAGGAAATGGGGGTGCGGGTGGACGACAATATGCTCGACCGCGCCATCGCCCGCATCGCCGAGCAGCAGAAAATGACGGTGCAGCAGCTGCGCAACCAGATGGAGAAGGAAGGCACCACCTTCGCCTCCTTCCGCGAAGAGATCCGGGAAGAGATCGTCATGCAGCGCCTGCGCGAGTATGAGGTCGACAACAAGATCAATATCGCGGAAGCGGAAGTGGACAGCTTCGTGGCGGCCGAGAAGGCCATGGCCTCCGAGCAGTTCGAGCTCAATATTGCGCAGATCATGGTGCGCATCCCGGAAAACGCCGCGCCCGACGTGATTGCCCAGCGCCAGAAGCGCGCCGAGGAAGTGCTGCGCCAGCTGCGCACCGGCGCCGACTTCGCCAAGATGGCCGCCACCTATTCCGACGCCTCCGACGCGCTGCAGGGCGGCGCCGTCGGCTGGCGCCCGGCCAGCGCGCTGCCGCCGCTGTTCGCCGACGCGCTGACCAAGCTGAAGCCGGGCCAGAACACGGCGCTGATCAAGAGCGCGGCCGGCTTCCACATCCTGAAGCTGGTCGACAAGCGCAGCATGGCCGACGCGGCCGCCCAGGAAACCGTGCAGCAGACCCACGCCCGCCACATCCTGCTCAAGGTCACGCCGACCATGAGCGCGGCCGACGCCAAGCGCAAGCTGCTGGAACTGAAAGAGCGCCTGGACAACAAGGCCGCCAAGTTCGAAGAGCTGGCGCGCCTGTTCTCCAACGATAGCACCGCCAGCAAGGGCGGCGACCTGGGCTGGCTGTACCCGGGCGACACCGTGCCGGAATTCGAGCAGGCCATGAACGGCTTGAAACTGGGCCAGGTGTCCGACCCGGTGGAGTCGTCCTTCGGCTACCACCTGATCGAGGTGCTCGAGCGCAAGTCCGACGACGTCTCCAAAGAGAAGCAGCGCGCCGCCGCCCGCAACGCCCTGCGCGAGCGCAAGCTGGTGGAAGCGGTGGAGGACTGGCAGCGCCAGGTGCGCGACCGCGCCTACGTCGAATTCCGCGACGAATCGCTGAAGTAAGCAGGCCGGCACACCATGAGCGCCAACCTGCAAGCACGGCGCCCGGGTGTGCGCCCCGCCGTTGCCGTCACCACCGGCGAGCCGGCCGGCATCGGCCCGGAAATCGCCATCCGCGCGGCCTGGGCCATGCGGCACCGGGTCAATGCCGTGCTGGTGGGCGACGCCGCCTTCCTGGCCATGACCGCGGCCGCCATCGACCCGGAGATCCGCATCAGCGCCGTCACCACCATGGCGGCGCGCAACGCCGGCCTGCCGCACTTCGGCGCCGAGCGCCTGTGCGCGCTCGACATCCCGCTCGGCGCCCATGTGCAGCCGGGCGTGCTGGATAAGGAAAACGGCCGCTACGTGCTGGCCACGCTGGACGCCGCCATCGAAGGCTGCCGCGCCGGCTGGTTCGAGGCCGTCGCCACCGCGCCGGTGCAGAAATCCACCATCAACGACGCCGGCGTGCCGTTCTCCGGCCATACGGAATATTTCGCCGAGCAGACCGGCACCGCGCGCGTGGTGATGCTGCTGGCCGGGCAGCCGCAGGCCGTGGCCGGCGCCGATCGGCCGCCGCCCCTGCGCGTGGCGCTGGCCACTACCCATCTGCCGCTCAAGGACGTCAGTGCCGCGCTGACCCGCGCCAGCCTGGCGCAGACCCTGGACATCGTCCAGGCCGACTTGCGCGCCAAGTTCGGCATCGCCGCCCCGCGCATCCTGGTGGCGGGGCTCAATCCGCACGCCGGTGAAAACGGCTATCTGGGGCGGGAGGAGATCGACACCATCGTGCCGGCGCTGGAAGCGGCGCGCGCGCGCGGCATCGACGCGCGCGGCCCGTATCCGGCCGACACCCTGTTCCAGCCCAAATACCTGCAAGACGCCGACTGCGTGCTGGCCATGTACCACGACCAGGGCCTGCCGGTGCTCAAATACGCCACCTTCGGCCACGGCGTCAACATCACGCTCGGCCTGCCGCTGATCCGCACATCGGTCGACCACGGCACCGCGCTCGACCTGGCGGCCCAGGGCGTGGGCCGCGCCGACTGCGCCAGCATGCAGGCCGCCCTGGAAGCGGCGCTGCAGATGGCGCAAGCCAGCCAATAACCCAGACAGACTATGAAACACATTGCCCGCAAACGCTTCGGCCAGAACTTCCTGCAGGACGACCGCGTCCTCGGCGACATCATCGACGCCATCGCCCCGGCCGCCGGCGACACCATGGTGGAGATCGGCCCCGGCCTGGCCGCCATGACCGACCTGCTGCTCAAATCCCTGCCGCAAATGCATGTGGTGGAACTGGACCGCGACCTGGTGGCGCGCCTGGAGCAGCGCTATCGGCGCGAACAGCTCACCATCCACGCCGGCGACGCCCTGAAGTTCGACTTTAGCTATATCCCGGTGCCGCCGGGGAAAAAGCTGCGCGTGGTGGGCAACCTGCCCTATAACATCTCCTCGCCGCTGCTGTTCCACCTGGCCGAATTCGCGCCCCTGGTCCAGGACCAGC
Source organism: Pseudoduganella violaceinigra DSM 15887 (assembly GCF_000425385.1). Classification (GTDB taxonomy): domain Bacteria; phylum Pseudomonadota; class Gammaproteobacteria; order Burkholderiales; family Burkholderiaceae_D; genus Rugamonas; species Rugamonas violaceinigra. The sequence continues at coordinate 124,604 of NZ_AUDI01000020.1, forward strand.
ATTTCATGCTGCAAAAGGAAGTGGTGGAGCGCATGGTGGCTGTGCCGGGCACCAAGGCTTACAGCCGCCTGTCGGTGATGCTGCAGTGGCGCTACCGCATGGCCATGCTGTTCATCGTGCCGCCGGACGCCTTCGACCCGCCGCCGAAAGTCGAGTCGGCCATCGTGCGCATGATCCCGATCGAACAGCCGCTGGCCTGCGACCCGGCGCGCCTGGAAGCGGTGGTGCAGAAAGCCTTCTCGCAGCGCCGCAAGGTGATCCGCAACTGCGTGGCCGGCATGTTCACCGAAGCGCAGCTGGTGGCCGCCGGCATCAACCCGCAAGACCGCCCGGAAGCGGTGCCGGTCGAGGCCTACGTCGCCCTGGCCAACCTGCCTATCTGAATAAAAGCCAGGGCTCGACCCCGGCTTGCAAAAAAAAAGCCCGCTCGGTGGGAGCGGGCTGAATCCATTTCTGTTACGAAGTGGAGGAGACGGGAGTGATTATGCTGCGTCGCGGCATATTGTTCCAATTTATTTTTGGAATTCCAGTCATTCCATTTCCTTATATCACTGGCAGCGCAGGACGACGTCGCGGTCGCCGTCGCCCATCACGCCGCTGGCCGTGCCGGCATCGAAGGTGCACGCCTGGGTCGGGTTGGTCGGCTGGGTCAGCACCGACAGGCCGTAGGCCTCGCCCACCGGGACCCCGCTGAACTTGAAGGTCGTGCCGGTTTTCGCCACCGTGAGGGTGCCGTAGCCGCCGCCGTTGATGATCTGCAAGCCGTCGCCCTGGTAGTTGACCACGCTGCCGTTCAGAGCATAGGTCTTTTGCTTGCACTCGATGACCACATTGATGCTGGTGGTATGGCCGGCCGAGGACGTTGGATTGAGCGCGTCGCATTGCATGTGCGCTGGCTGCGTCAATACCTTGACGGTGTACTCGGTGCCGTAGCTGATGGTGTTCGGGAAGCTGAAGGTGGTGGCGCCGGCCGGGACCGGCAAGGTGTCGCCGCCGTTCAGCTGCAAGACCATGCCGTCGGTCTTGAGGCCGTTGATCGTGCCGCCGACGGTGAAGCTGGCCTTGCCGCCGCACGCTGCCAGGGCGGCGGCCAGCAGGGCCGCGCCAATGAGGGTTGCTTTCATCTGGTTTCCTTGATTATTGGCAGGTGACGACGATCTTGCTGGCGTCGTTGCTGTCGATGTTGCGGGCAGGCATGGTACCGCCGCCGCTGCCGTTGCCGCCGCCGCTCACGCTGCAGGTCTTGCCCGCTGGCTGGGCCAGCACGGTCACGCCGTAGACGGAATTGTTGGGCACTTTCTCGGCAAATTGCCAGGTGCTGCTGCCCGGCACCACGCCCACGGTGCGGGCGCCATTGGCCAGCACCAGGCCGGTATTCTCGGCGGCCAGTCCGCTCACCGTGCCGCCCAGGACGTAGGGCACGGGGGTGCAGACGACGCTGGCCTGCTGGTAGGTGTAGTAGTTGATCTTGCCGGTATTGTTGCTCAGTTGGCAGGTCACGTCGGCCGGGGTGGTCTTGATCGTGATGTTGAATGGCGCGTCCGTCGCCATCCGGGTCGGGAAGGCAAAGCTGCCGTTGCCGGTGATGGTCAGGTCGTCGCCGCCATTGTTTTGCAGCACGAGGCCGGCGCGATCGACCGCGCTCTGGACCACCAGGGCAAAATTGCCATTGCCCTTGCCGCCGCAGGCGCTCAGGCCGGCGGCGCACAGCAGCGCGGCGGCAGACAGATACTTACTCTTCATTCCACGTTCTCCAGTCGGTTTCGCGCCATGCGCGGACAAATCGGCGCCTATTTTAGTGCATTTGCCACTTCTTTAGCCGTTTTGGCCATCTTTTCCCTTGTAACAGCTTGCAACGGGGCGCGGTACAATGCGTCCATGAAGCCCCACGCCATCCTGTTTGACCTGGACGATACCCTGTGGCCGATCGCGCCCGTGATCGCCGAAGCCGAGCTGACCCTGCACGCCTGGCTGGCGGCGCACGCGCCCGCCGTGGCGGCGCAGTGGTCGGTGGACGCCTTGCGCGCGCACCGCGCGGCGCTGGCCGCGCAGCAGCCCGAGTTGTTGATCGACCTGGGCGCCTTGCGGCGCGCCAGCCTGCAGGCCGTGTTCGCGGCGGCCGGCGCCGATGCGGCCGGGGTGGAGGGCGCCATGGCGCACTTCGTGGCCGCCCGCAACGCGGTGACCCCGTATGACGACGTGCTGCCGGGCTTGCGCAAGCTGCGCCGGCAGGTGCAGCTGGGCACCATCAGCAATGGCAACGCCGACCTGGACGTGATCGGCCTGGCCCAGCACTTCAGCGTCTCGCTGGCGGCGGCCCGCTTCGGCGCGGCCAAGCCCGCTCCGGGCATTTTCCGCGCCGCCTGCGAGGCCCTGGGGGTGGCGCCGCGCGACGCCGTGTATGTCGGCGACGATCTGGCGCTCGATGTGGCGGGGGCGCAGGCGGCCGGCCTGCGCGCGGTGTGGATGAACCGGCGCGGCGCGGCGCTGCCGGCCGGCGCGCCGGCGCCCGACGCCATCTGCGCCAACTTTGATGAATTGCTTGCGTGGCTGGAACAACAGTTGGCAGAATAGCGTCATGCAGCTCGATCTCCGTGCCCAAACCCTGCTCAAAGCCCTGGTCGAGCGCTATATCGCCGACGGCCAGCCGGTGGGCTCGCGCGCCCTGTCCAAGATTTCCGGGCTGGAGTTGTCGCCGGCCACCATCCGCAACATCATGGCCGACCTGGAAGAGCAGGGCTATGTGGCCAGCCCGCATACCTCGGCCGGGCGGGTGCCGACCCCGCGCGGCTACCGCATCTTTGTCGACACCCTGCTGACGGTGCAGCACATCGACGAGCGCGCCGTGCAGGCCGGCCTGCAGTCGGCCTCGCCGCAGCCGCACAAGCTGATCGCCAACGCGGCCCAGATGCTGTCCTCGCTGACCCAGTTCGCCGGCGTGGTGCTGGCGCCGCGCCACGAGTCGGTGTTCCAGCAGATCGAATTCCTGCGCCTGGGCGACAAGCGGGTGCTGCTGGTGATCGTCTCGCCCGGCGGCGATGTGCAAAACCGCATCCTGCTGACCGACGTCGACTACACGCCGGCCCAGCTGCAGCAGTCGGCCAACTTCATCAACCAGCACTATTCCGGCCTGTCCTTCGAGGAGGTGCGCGGGCGCCTGCAGCTCGAACTGCGCCAGCTGCGCGACGATATGGGGCGCCTGATGCAGGCGGCGGTGGAGGCGGGCAGCGCCGCCATGGCCGAATCGGCCGAGGAAATGGTGATTGCCGGCGAGCGCAACCTGCTGTCGGTGGCCGAGCTGTCCTCGAACATGAGCTCACTGCGCGCCATGTTCGACTTGTTCGAGCAAAAGACCGGCCTGATCCAGCTGCTGGACGTGTCGTCCAAGGCGTCCGGCGTGCAGATTTTCATCGGCGGCGAGTCGCAGCTGGTGCCGATGGATGCCATGAGCGTGGTCACCGCGCCGTATGAGGCGAACGGCAAGATTGTCGGTACGCTGGGGGTGATCGGGCCGACCCGCATGGCCTACGAGCGGGTGATCCCGATTGTCGATATCACCTCGCGCCTGCTGTCGAATGCCCTGAGCAACCACTAGCGCGGCGCGATGGGGGCCGGGCCGCGCTGCTTAGTGCTCTGCTTAGTGCTTGTGCGGGCACTGCAGCTTGGTGCAGCTGCCGTAGATGGCCAGGGCGTGCTCGGCGATCTTGAAGCCGCGCTCGGCGGCGATGCTTTGCTGGCGCTGTTCAATTTCTTCATCGACGAATTCTTCCACGCGGCCGCAGTCGAGGCAGACCAGGTGGTCGTGGTGGGAACCTTCGTTGAGTTCGAAAATCGCCTTGCCGCTTTCGAAATGGTTGCGATTGAGCAGGCCGGCCTGCTCGAACTGGGTCAGCACCCGGTAGACGGTGGCCAGGCCGACATCCATATTCTCGGCCAGCAGCAGCTTGTAGACATCCTCCGCCGTCAAATGGCGCACGGGGCTGCTCTGGAAAATATCGAGGATTTTCAGGCGCGGCAGGGTCGCCTTGAGGCCGGACGCCTTCAGGTCGGTGGGGCTGTTACTCATGTTTGCTAACGTCAGTTGCGGGAAGTGCTTTATGATATAGCGTTTTAGGCACTTCTGCTCACGGAATTGAGGTTTCATAACATGCGTCTGACCCCGCTGTCTTTGTTGCAACGTAGCGCGCCGCTGCTGGCGGCCGCCCTCCTGGCCGCCTGCGCCAGCCAGCCGGCCACCGTGGCCCCGGTCGAAGCCTCGCAGGGCGCCCAGACCACGCAAATCACGAAGGCGCAGAAGTTCCTGTGGTTCTTCTCGCCGTACCGCCCCGACATCCAGCAGGGCAATTTCGTCTCGCAGGAAATGCTGGCGCAGCTGAAGCAGGGCATGAGCAAGGACCAGGTCAAGTTCCTGCTGGGCACGCCCCTGATGGCCGACCCCTTCCACGCCCAGCGCTGGGACTACCCGTTCCGCCTGGACAAGGGCAACGGCGAGCTGACCACCAGCGTGGTGGTAGTGTTCTTTGGCAAGGATGACAAGGTCGAGCGTTTCGAAGGCGGCAACCTGCCGTCCGAACAGGAATACATCGCGCGCATCGCCGGTCCGATCAAGGACTTCAAAAAGACCGAGGATGCCAAGGGCAACCTGACGCCGGGCAAGGCGCCGCTGCCGGGCGGCCAGGAATCGGGCACCAAGCAATAAGGAAGAGCAGATGAAGCCAATGAATATCGCCATTGCCGGCGCCAGCGGCCGCATGGGCCAGATGCTGATCGCCGCGCTGCAGCAGGCGCCCGATGCGCGCCTGGCGGGCGCGCTGGAGCGCGCCGGCGCGCCGGCCATCGGCAGCGACGCCGCCGCCTTCACCGGCGCACGCGCCGGCGTGGCCATCACGGACGACCTGGCGGCCGGCCTGGCCGGGGCCGAGGTGCTGATCGACTTCACCCGTCCGGAAGCCACCCTGGCCCACCTGGCCTACTGCGCCGCGCACGGCGTCAAGCTGGTGATCGGCACCACCGGTTTCGATGCCGCCGGCAAGGCCGCCATCGCCGCCGCGGCCGAGAAGACCGCCATCGTGTTCGCGCCCAACATGAGCGTGGGCGTGAACGTCACGCTCAAGCTGCTGGAATTTGCGGCCAAACAGTTCGACCTCGGCTACGACATCGAAATCATCGAGGCGCACCACCGGCACAAGGTCGACGCGCCGTCCGGCACCGCCCTGAAGATGGGCGAGGTGATCGCCGACGCGCTCGGGCGCGACTTGAAGGCATGCGGCGTGTTCGCGCGCGAAGGCGTGACCGGCCCGCGCGACCCGTCCTCGATCGGCTTTGCCACCGTGCGCGGCGGCGACATCATCGGCGACCATACGGTGATGTTCGCCACCGAGGGCGAGCGCATCGAGATCAGCCACAAATCGTCCTCGCGCCAGCACTACGCCAACGGCGCGCTGCGCGCGGCGCACTTCCTGGCCGACAAGCAGCGCGGCCTGTACGATATGTACGACGTGCTGGGCCTGAACGGCTGATGGCGCACTTCACCTTCGCCAGCTATTGGCAGCGCGGCGATGCGCTCTCGCACGCCGTGGCCTATCTGCTGCTGGCGATGTCGCTCGCGTCCTGGTTCTTCATCCTGTGGAAGGGCTGGGCCGCCTGGCGCATCCGGCGCGCGGCGCCGGCGGTGCAGGCGTTCTGGGACGCGCCCACGGTGGCCGACGGCGTGGCCCTGATGGCCGCGCGCGACCAGGAGGGCGTGTTCGCCGCCGTGGCCCAGGCCGGCGCGGGCCAGCTGGCGCACGCCAGGGCCGGCAGCATCGCCGCCGAGATGGGGCGCGGCGAGCAGGCCACGCGCGTGCTGCGCGACGCCATCCACGTCGCGACCACGCGGCTGGAGTCGGGCCTGACCCTGCTGGCCTCGATCGCCTCGACCGCGCCTTTTGTCGGCCTGCTGGGCACCGTGTGGGGCATCTACCATGCGCTGGCGGCGGTGTCGGCGGCCGGCACGGTGCAGATCGACAAGGTGGCAGGGCCGGTGGGCGAAGCCCTGATCATGACCGGGGTCGGCCTGACGGTGGCGATTCCGGCGCTGCTGGCGTACAACGGCTTTAACCGTATCAACCGTATCACGCTGTCCGAGCTGGACGCGTTCGCGCACGACTTGCACGCTTACCTGACCAGGGAGTGAGCCCATGGCCTTCGGCGCCTTCAACCACCACCGGCAAAAGGAATCCATGGCCGACATCAACGTCACGCCGATGGTGGACGTGATGCTGGTGCTGCTGGTGATCTTCATCATCAGCGCGCCGATGTTTACCAACGCGGTGCAGCTGGACTTGCCGAAGGCGCAGGCCAGGGCGCTGCCGCAGGAGGCCGACACGGTGACGCTGGCGATCGACGCCGCCGGCACGGTGTACTGGAATAACGATGCCTTGCCGCCGGGCGCGCTGGAACAGCGCCTGGCCGAGGCGGCGGGCTTGCCGCAGCAGCCCGATTTGCAGCTGCGGGCGGACAAGGATACCCGCTATGAAGTGGTGGCCCAGGTGATGGCGGCGGCGCAGTCGCACGGCCTGACCCGCATTGGGTTTGTCACCGATCCGAAGGAAAAGAAATAATGGCGATTGCCACTTTGAACGGCGCCGTGATCGGCGATGCAGCGGCCTTCCACGCGGCCTGCCAGGCCGAGCTTGGCTTCCCGGCCGGCTACAGCGCGACCATCGATGCCTGGGTCGATTGCCTGTCCTACCTGCGCGACGAGGACAATATGACGCGCTTCAAGCTCAAGCCCAACGAGATGCTGGAGATCGTCATCACCGATGCGGCGCAGATGCCGGCCGAGCTGCTGGACGAGATTCGCTTCTGCGTGGGCGGCATCAACGAGCGTTACGACGATTACGGCGAGCGGCCGGCGTTGAAGCTGACCTTGCGCTAACACCGGTAAACCGGTGTCAGACCCGCAGGGTCTGACACCGTCGGCGCTGCGGCCGTGACTCCGGATTAGCGGGTTTGTTCGCCCGGGGCCAGGGTCAAGACGTCAAAGCCGGTTTCGGTCACCGCGACCATATGTTCCCACTGCGCCGACAGCGAGCGGTCGGCCGTGACCACGGTCCAGCCATCGGGCAGGGCGCGCGTGGCGTGCTTGCCGGCGTTGATCATCGGTTCGATGGTAAACACCATGCCCGGCTGCAGCAGCAGGCCGGTATCCGGGCGGCCGTAGTGCAGCACCTGCGGGTCTTCGTGGTAGACCATGCCGATGCCGTGGCCGCAATAGTCGCGCACCACGCTGTAGCCGGCCGCCTCGGCCAGCCGCTGGATGGCGTGGCCGACGTCGCCCAGGCGATTGCCGGGACGCACGGCGCGGATGCCGGCCCACATGGCGTCGTAGGTCACTTCGCACAATTTCTGCGCCGCCTTGGACGGCGTGCCGACGTAATACATGCGGCTGGTGTCGCCGAACCATTCATCCTTGATGACGGCCACGTCGATATTGATGATGTCGCCGTCCTTGAGCACTTTTTTCGGGCTCGGGATGCCGTGGCAGACCACCTCGTTGACCGAGGTGCAGACGGTGCCGGTGAAGCCGCCGTAGCCGACATTGGCCGGGATGAGCTGCTGGGTGTGGACGATGTAGTCGTTGCACAGCTGGTCGAGCTGGGCGGTGGTGACGCCCGGCTTGACGTGCGGCGCGATGAAGGTCAGCACCTCGGCCGCGAGCTGGCCGGCGGCGCGGGCCAGCTCGACCTGCTCGGGGGTCTTGATCAGGATGGATTTGTTATTGCGTTTGCGCATAAGGGGTGCATGGTATCACGCGACCCTCTCCCTGTCGAAATGCGGGTTTTCAATCAGGCCGAGCAGGTTGCCGAACGGGTCGGCCAGCTCGGCCACGAGGATGCGTTCGCCCACTTCCTGGATATCGGAGTGAATGCTCGCTCCGAGCGCGACGATGCGCTTCACTTCCTTGGCCAGGTCGTCCACGCCCCAGTAGGCTTGGACGCCGGCCTTGACGGGTTCGCCGTCGGGCACTAGGCCCAGCTCGAAGCCGCCGATTTCAAAGCCGACATAAAAAGGCTGGTCGAAATAGGGCTTGGTCTGGAAGACCTTGCTGTACCAGGCCTTGCCGGCGGCCAGGTCGGGGGTCGGGTAGATGGCGGTGCGCAAGCCTTTGATCATGCTGTTCTCCTCGTGGTGGGTGGTGGATGGCGGCATCTTGCCACGCCGCGCGGTGCGCCGATTGGACAAATGGAAAGCCGCCTCAGGGCGCGGCCAGGCAGCGCTCGGCCAACTGGCGCGCCATCGGCACGGCATAGCCGTCCGGCATGCTGCCGGGCGCCGCGCTGGCCAGCTGGAAGGCCCCTTGCATCAGGGCCAGCAAGGCTGCCGCCAGGGCGGACACGCCGTGCAGGGCCTGGCCGCGGGCGGCCAGGCAGGCGCCCAGCAAGTCTTCCAGCAGGGCCCGTTCGGCCGCGATGGCTTCCTGGTACACGGCGCGCACCTCGGGCAGGCGCAGCGCTTCGGCGCCGATGACGACCCAGGCCGCCACCGCGCGCGGGTCGGCGCCCGCGCCCTGACCCAGGCGCGCGTCGAGATAGGCCTGCAGGCGCGCCTGCGGGGTGGCGGCATCGGCCGCCAGGGCCAGGTAGCGCTGCTGGGCCAGCTGGGCCAGCGTCTTCACCAGCTCCAGCAGGATCTCGCCCTTGGTCTTGAAATGGTAGTGGATCAGGCCCGGCGCCAGTCCCGCCGCCTGGGCGATCAGCTGGATGGTGGCTTTCTCGTAGCCGTGTTCGGCCATCGTGGCCAGCAGGGCTTGCACGATTTCACTGCGGCGTTGGGCGGTCTTCGGGCGGCGCGACATAGGCGATAAATTTTGGTTGAGTAACCAAATTATAGTTGAATCCGGCCGCCGCTTGCGCTACCGTTTGAATATTGGTCGGATAACCAAATTAAGGGGTGAGGCATGAAAATGGGACTGTTGGCGTTTTTGACGCTGATGAACGTATTGAACTTTGCGGACCGCTTCCTGATCCAGGCCTTTGCGGTGGACATGAGCGCCGACTTGCACTTGACCAACGTCGAGTACACCTTGCTGACCGGCTTTGTCTTCACCACCTTCTACACCCTGGTGGGCCTGCTGATGGGCGCCCTGGCCGATCGCGTCCACCGGCCGCGCCTGATGGCCGGCGGCATTCTGTTATGGAGTGCCCTGACAGCGGCCACCGGCGCGGCCGCCAGCTTCGTGCAGCTGGGCCTGATCCGCATGGCCATCGGCGTCGGCGAGGCAAGCCTGACCCCCGCCGCGCTCGGCTTGCTGGGGGAGGCCTTCAGCCGCCGGCGCCGCGCGTTTGCCGCCGGCTGCTATTACCTGGGCGCCCCGCTCGGGATCGGCGCTGCCTTCATGGTCGCGGGCAGCCTGGGGGCGCGCATCGGCTGGCGCCCGTGCTTTTACGTGCTGGGGGCGCTGGGCGTGTTGTGCGTGCCCTGGATGCTGCTGCTGCGCGAGCCGCGCAGCGGCCACATGGGTGGGGCGGCCGCGACGCGCCGTCCGCTGCGGCACGCCATGGCCGAGGTGCGCGGGGCACTGGCCCGTTCCGGCGCGCTGCGCCTGGCCGTCGTGGGCGGCGTGCTGGTGATCTTCGCCCAGGGTGCCCTGGTGCTGGACCAGTTATGGCTGGTGCAGGAGCGCGGCTTTGCCAAGCAGCAGGCGCAGAATCTGGCGGGACTGATGTTCCTGGCCGGCGGCGTGGCCGGCGCTATCCTCGGCGGCCTGGGCGGCGATTGGCTGCAGGCGCGCCGCCCCGACGGGCGCTTGCTGTTCCTGGCTGCGATTTACCTGCTGGGGGTGCCGGCCGCCTTCATGTACCGCGTCGCCGATCCCGCCAGCGCCGCCTTCTATCCCTGCATGTTTATCGGCAGCCTGATGGTCACGGTCGGCTATGGTCCCATCTTCGCCTGCGTGCAGGACCTGGCGCCGGAACAGGTCAAGTCGACCATGACGGCGTTCCTGATCCTGTGCATGACCTTGTTCGGCACCTCGGCCGGTAACCTGGCCGTCGGCGCGCTGGCCGACGCGTTCCGCGCGGCTGCCGTGGCGGCGCCCATTACCAGGGCGGCCTGCATTGTCATGGCGCCCTGGCTGCTGGCCATTCCCTGCTTCCTGCTGGCGGCGCGCCGGCTGCGCCGCGAATCAGTCGAGCAGCAGGTCTTCGGCGCGGCGGCTGGCCATGCGCCGCTCTTGCCGGTCAGGACGTAAGCGCGGCGCGAAATGGTCTTCGGGCGGCAGGGCGCGGGCGCATGGCGGCGGCGCCGGTGCTGGCGTCTGTGCCTGGGCGGCAGCATGGTGGTCGCCGCCACGCGCTGGCGCTTCCTGCGTCTGGCGCAGGCGGGTGGCGGGCGTCCATTCACGCGTGCCGGGCATTTGAATTTGAATCGCTTGCCAGGCGCTGCGTGTCGACCCGAGCGTCATTTGCGCGAACTGGTTGGGCGACATCAGCATGCCATGGTGGACCAGGTCGTCCCCCACGATTGCCGCGTAGCGCGTCGCGCTATGGCTGGAAATCCGCAGCCGTGTGCCGTCGGGCAAGAAGACTTTTTTCCACAAATAGCCATGCTGGCCCGACGGCTTGGCCAAGTCCGCCTGGCGTTGCAGCCAGTCGCGGATGGCCAGATCGGCAATGCCGGCGGCGTCGAGTTGGCCGCCCTGCTCTTCCCGGTAGGCGAGCAAGGCGCGCAAGGTCGACTCGGAGATGGCGATACAAAGGTTGGGTGGCATGATTCTCTCCCTCGCGAGAACTGTAGATTTTTGGCCCCAATTGGCCAGGAAAAGATAGATTTCAGTAGATTTTTCGGCGCTTTTTTGCGATTTATTCTTTTAGACAAGCGAAATCGCAAAAGTTCCCCGAAAATCTACCTAAATCTACGTTTTCACCTACTGGTGGCAGGACAAAATCTACAGTTCTCGCGAGGGGCCGGGAAGGCTCACCGTTGACCGACATGGACGTCGGGTGACGCCCCGGTGAAGTCGTGGAAGTCGCGGATCAGGTGGGACTGGTCGAAATAGCCGCTGTCCAGGGCCAAGGCAGCCCAGTCACGGCCCTGCTGGCCGGGGCTGGCTGCCAGGGCGGCGGCGCGGGCGCCGCGGAAGCGGCAAATGCGGGCGAACAGCTTGGGCGAGAGCCCGACATGGTCGCGGAACTGGGCGGCGAGGTACTGGCGCGAGACACCCAGGGCAGCGGCCAGGGCGTCGATGCGCACGGCGCCGCCGCTGGCTTCGAGTGCAGCGACGGCGCGCAGGGCCAGGGCCTGGCCGGCCGGCGCGGCGGCGGCCGCGCGCGCAGCGAGGGCGTTGGCGGCGCGGGCGCCGGGCGGGGCCACGGCCAGCCGGGCATACAGGGCCTCGGCCAGCAGCGTCAGGCGTTCGGCATCGTTGCGGGCCACCGACCACAGGGCATCGCCCAGGCGCGCGGCCGCCGCGCGGCCCCACAGCTGGTCCAGATCGGCGCGCTGGTCGGCCAGGCCGGCCAGGGGCAGCGGCCCGAGGAACAGGCTGGCCGCCCCCGGGCGGAAGCGTACCGCCACCGTGCGCACCGGGCGCGCCGCCGGCACATCGCACCAGGTGCTCATCATGCCGACAAAGAAGGCGGCGCCGCTATCCTGCCACAGGATATCGGTGCAATTATCCGGCAGCACCCGGTGCGTGACGGGCGCCAGGGCGGTGGCGGCCGGGGCCTCGGCCAGCCACAGGCAGTCGACCAGGCCGGCCAGGCCCGGCGGCGGAGGAAATTCCTGATATTTCATTCTGACGCGCCGCACCAATGCATTGTTATAATGTCCGGTTCATATCCCTCTATTTTAGTGCGCTCCATCATGCAAGAAAAATATAGTCCAGCAGACGTTGAACAAGCCGCCCAATCGCACTGGAAGGCGATCGACGCCTACAAAGCCGTCGAAAACGACCCGCGTTTCCCAAAAGGCAAGTATTACGCCTGCTCGATGCTGCCCTATCCTTCGGGCAAGCTGCACATGGGCCACGTGCGCAACTATACGATCAATGACGTGATGTACCGCTATCTGCGGATGAACGGCTACAACGTGCTGATGCCGATGGGCTGGGACGCTTTCGGCATGCCGGCGGAAAACGCGGCGATGGCCAATAACGTGCCGCCGGCGCAGTGGACGTATTCGAATATCGCCCACATGAAGGAGCAGATGGAGTCGATGGGCCTGGCGATCGACTGGTCGCGCGAGATGGCCGCCTGCAAGCCGGAATACTATAAGTGGAACCAGTGGATGTTCCTGAAGATGCTGGAGAAAGGCATCATCTACCAGAAGACCGGCACCGTGAACTGGGATCCGATCGACCAGACCGTGCTGGCCAACGAGCAGGTGGTCGACGGGCGCGGCTGGCGCTCGGGCGCGCTGATCGAAAAGCGCGAAATCCCGATGTACTACATCCGCATCACCGACTACGCCGACGAGCTGCTGGAGTATGTCGACCACAAGCTGCCGGGCTGGCCTGAGCGCGTGCGCATCATGCAGTCGAACTGGATCGGCAAGTCGACCGGCGTGCGCTTCGCCTTCCCGCACCAGATCAAGGGCGCGGACGGCCAGTTGATCAACGACGGCAAGCTGTATGTGTTCACCACCCGTCCCGACACCGTGATGGGCGTGACCTTCTGCGCCGTGGCCGCCGAGCACCCGCTGGCCGCCCACGCCGCGCAGGGCAAGCCGGCACTGCAAGCCTTCATCGCCGAATGCAAGATGGGCTCCGTGATCGAAGCCGACATGGCGACCATGGAGAAGAAGGGCATGCCGACCGGCCTGTTCGTGAGCCACCCGATCAGCGGCGAGCCAGTCGAAGTCTGGATCGGCAACTACGTCCTGATGACTTACGGCGACGGCGCCGTGATGGGCGTGCCGGCGCACGACGAGCGCGACTTCGCCTTCGCCAAGAAATACCAGCTGCCGATCAAGCAGGTGATCGCCGCCGAAGGCCAGACCTTCAGCGACGCCGCCTGGCAGGAATGGTACGGCGACAAGGCCGTTTCCGTGGTAACCCACTCCGGCAAGTACGACGGCCTGCGCTACAGCGAAGCGCTGGAAGCCATCGCCGCCGACCTGGCCGCCAAGGGCCTGGGCGAGAAGAAGACCACCTTCCGTCTGCGCGACTGGGGCATCTCGCGCCAGCGCTACTGGGGCACCCCGATCCCGATGATCCACTGCGCCGCCTGCGGCGCGGTGCCGGTGCCGGAGAAGGACCTGCCGGTGGTGTTGCCGGAAGACTGCGTGCCGGACGGCACCGGCAATCCGCTGAACAAGCACGCAGCGTTCTTGCAGTGCGACTGCCCGCAATGCGGCAAGCCCGCGCGCCGCGAGACCGACACCATGGATACCTTCGTCGACTCGTGCTGGTATTACATGCGCTATACCTCGCCTGGCTCGAACGAGGCCATGGTCGACGCCCGCAACGATTACTGGATGCCGATGGACCAGTACATCGGCGGCATCGAGCACGCCGTGCTGCACCTGTTGTACGCGCGCTTCTGGACCAAGGTGATGCGCGACTTCGGCCTGGTGAAATTCGACGAGCCGTTTGTCAACCTGCTGACCCAGGGCATGGTGCTGAACGAGACCTACTACCGCGAAGACGCGGCGGGCAAGAAGACCTGGTTCAATCCGGCCGATGTGGACCTGACCACCGACGAGCGCGGCCGCCCGGTGTCGGCGTTGCTGCGCGGCGACCAGGCGCCGGTGCAGATCGGCGGCACCGAGAAGATGTCCAAGTCGAAGAACAACGGCATCGACCCGCAAGCCCAGATCGAGCAGTACGGCGCCGACACCGCGCGCCTGTTCACCATGTTCGCCTCGCCGCCCGAGCAGACCCTGGAATGGTCCGGCTCCGGCGTGGAAGGCTCCAACCGCTTCCTCAAGCGGGTGTGGAACTTCGGCTACGCCCAGCGCGACGCGATCCGCGCCGCCGGTGCGCCGCTGGCCGTTGCCGCCGCCACCGACGACGGCAAGACCCTGCGCCGCGAGCTGCACAAGGTGCTGCAGCAGGCCGACTACGACATCAAGCGCATCCAGTACAACACCGTGGTCTCGGCCTGCATGAAGATGCTGAATACCCTGGAGTCGGCCAAAGGCGTGGAGCCGGCCGTGCTGGCCGAGGGCTATGCCATCTTCCTGCGCCTGCTCAATCCCGTGGCGCCGCACATCACCCACGTGCTGTGGCAGGAAATGGGGTACCCGGGCGATATCCTGGACGCGGCCTGGCCGCAGGTCGACCCGGCCGCGCTGGAGCAGTCCGAGATCGAGCTGATGATCCAGGTGAACGGCAAGCTGCGCGGCGCGGTGAAAGTGCCGAAGAGCGCCGACAAGGCCGCCATCGAAGCGGCCGCCCTGGCCGAGGAAAGCGTGCAGAAATTCCTGGAAGGCGCGCCGAAAAAGGTCATCGTGGTGCCGGGCAAGCTGGTCAACATTGTGGTGTAATCGGAACATGACGACGACTCTCACTTCCCGCGGCGCCGTGCGCCGCACCTGGCTGGCGCTGGCGGCGCTGGGCGTGGCCGCCGTGGCCAGCGGCTGCGGCTTCCATCTGCGCGGTTCGGGCGGCAGCTACACGCTGCCCTTTAACGCCATGTACGTGGGCTTGCCGGAGTCGTCGCCGCTGGCGATCGACTTGAAGCGCAATATCCGCGTCAACGGCCACACCAGCGTGGTGGCGCGCGCCGCCGACGCCGACGGCGTGATCGAAGTGCTGACCAATCCGGAAAAGACGCGCACCAAGTCGATCCTGTCGCTCAACAGCAACGGCCGCGTGCGCGAATACCTGCTCAGCTACAACATCCTGTTCCGCGTCACCGACAAGGACGGCAAGGAGCTGCTGGCGCCGACCCAGATCACGCTGGGCCGCCCGCTCGCCTTCGATGAAAGCCAGCTGCTGGCCAAGGAACAGGAGGAAGCCTTGCTGTACAAGGACATGCAGACCGACCTGGTGCAGCAGATGATGCGCCGCATGGCCGCCATCAAGCCGGGCGCGCCGGCCACGGAATCGGCGCCGTCCGGCGTGCTGCCGGGCGTGCTGGTGGCGCCCGACACCACCCGCTAAGGCCGCCATGCAGCTGCGCGCCGACGCCCTGGACGGCCACGTCGCCAAGACGCTGGCCCCGCTGTACGTGATCACCAGCGACGAGCACTTGCTGGCGCTGGAGGCGGCCGACAAGATCCGCCGCGCGGCGCGCGCCCAGGGCTATTCCGAGCGCGAAGTGCTGTCGGTCGAGCGCAATTTCAAATGGGGCGAGCTGCTGGCCGCGAACCAGGCCATGAGCCTGTTCGGCGACAAGAAGCTGATCGAGCTGCGCATTCCGTCCGGCAAGCCGGGCAAGGAGGGCGGCGCCGCCCTGCAGGCCTACGCCAAGGACCTGTCGCCCGACAACCTGACCTTGATCACCCTGCCCAAGCTGGACTGGCAGACGCAGAAGGCGGCCTGGGTGGCGGCCCTGCAGCAGGCCGCCGTCTACATCGACATCCCCGCCATCGAGCGCAGCGCGCTGCCGGGCTGGATCGCCCAGCGCTTGGCCGCGCAAGGGCAGAGCGCCGAGCGCGCCAGCCTGGACTTCATCGCCGACCGCGTCGAAGGCAATCTGCTGGCGGCGCACCAGGAAATCCAGAAACTGGGCCTGCTGCACGCGCCGGGCAAGCTGGCCCACGAGCAGGTGCAGGACGCCGTGCTCAATGTCGCACGCTACGACGTGTTCAAGCTGTCCGAAGCCATGCTGGCGGGCGACACCGCGCGCCTGATCCGCATGCTGGAGGGCCTGCAGGGCGAGGGCGAGGCGCTGCCGCTGGTGCTGTGGGCCGTCTCCGAAGAAATCCGCACGCTGCTAAAATTAAAGGCAGGCATGGCGCAGGGCCGCCCGCTGCCGGCGCTGCTGAAGGAATACCGCATCTGGGGCCCGCGCGAGCGTCTCATGGAGCCGGCGCTGCGGCGCATCTCCCTGGCCACGCTGGAGGCGGCCATGCAGCAGGCCGCCCAGGTCGACCGCATGGTCAAGGGCCTGCGCGCCAAGGCCTTCGCCGGCGACCAGTGGGACGCCATGCTGCAGCTGGCATTGAAAGTCGCAAAAGGTTAAAGACATGGATATTCAGCAGTATATGCAGGACATCGGCCGGCGCGCCCGCGCCGCCTCGCGCGCCATGGCGCGCGCCGACAGCGCCACGCGCAACCGCGCGCTGGAGCTGATCGCCGCCGCCATCGAGCGCGAAGCCGCGGTCCTGCGCGCGGCCAACCAGCAGGACCTGGCCGCCGCGCGCGCCGCCGGCCTGGCGCCGGCCATGCTGGAGCGCCTGACGCTGTCCGACAAGGCTATCGCCACCATGGTCGAAGGCCTGCGCCAGATCATCGCGCTGCCGGACCCGGTGGGCGAGATCAGCAACGTGAAAATCCGCCCCTCCGGCATCCAGGTCGGCCAGATGCGCGTGCCGCTGGGCGTGATCGCCATCATCTACGAAGCGCGCCCCAACGTCACCGTCGACGCGGCCGGCCTGTGCATCAAGAGCGGCAACGCCACCATCCTGCGCGGCGGCTCGGAGGCGATCCACTGCAACCGCGCCCTGGCCAAGCTGGTGGCTGAGGGCCTGGCGGGCGCCGGCCTGCCGGCCGACGGCGTGCAGGTGGTCGACACCACCGACCGCGCCGCCGTGGGCGCCCTGATCACCATGCCGCAGTACGTCGACGTGATCGTGCCGCGCGGCGGCAAGGGCCTGATCGCGCGCCTGATGGAGGAAGCCACGGTGCCGATGATCAAGCACCTGGACGGCATCTGCCACGTCTACATCGACGCCCGTGCCGACATCGGCAAGGCGCTGGAGATCGGCTTCAACGCCAAATGCCACCGCTACGGCACCTGCAACACCATGGAAACGCTGCTGGTGGCGCGCGCCGTCGCCGCCGAGGTGCTGCCGCCGCTGGCCGCGCGCTACGCCACCGAAAAAGTGGAGCTGCGCGCCGACCCCGAAGCCTACGCCATCCTGGCCGGCGCCGGCTACGCCCACCTGGCGCACGCCAGCGAGCAAGACTGGGCCACCGAATACCTGGCGCCGATCCTGGCGGTGCGGGTGGTGGACGGCCTGGACGCCGCCATCGAACACTGCAACACCTGGTCCTCCCAGCACACCGAAGCCATCGTCACGGAAGACTACTCGGCCGCCATGCGCTTCCTGCGCGAAGTCGACTCCGCCTCGGTGATGGTGAACGCCTCGACGCGCTTCGCCGACGGCTTCGAATACGGGCTGGGCGCCGAGATCGGCATCTCCAACGACAAGCTGCACGCGCGCGGCCCGGTCGGCCTGGAAGGCCTGACCTCCCTCAAATACGTGGTGTTCGGCCACGGCGAAACGCGAAAGTAAACGATGCTCTGGATCAAAGCGCTGCATATCGTCTTCATCGTCTCCTGGATGGCCGGGCTGTTCTACCTGCCGCGCATTTTTGTCAACCTGGCGCTGGAAACGCCGGGCCCGACCAGCGAGCGGCTGTTGACGATGGCGCGCAAGCTGTACCGCTTCACCACCGTGCTGGCGCTGCCGGCGGTGGTCTTTGGCATCTGGCTGGTGGTGCTGCAATACGGCGCGAACATGCCGGGCTGGCTGCACGCCAAGCTGCTGGGGGTATTCCTGGTACTGGGCTACCACCACGCCTGCGGCGCGCTGCTGAAAAAATTCGAACGCGGCGCCAATCGCCGCGGACATGTGTTCTACCGGTGGTTCAATGAAGTGCCGGTGCTACTGCTGCTGGCGATCGTGGTACTGGTCGTCGTCAAGCCATTCTAAAACCGGACAACCGGTGTCAGACCCGCAGGGTCCGACACCTGGCCCGGGACAGCCGCGTAACGGTGTCCGACCCGATGGGTCGGACACCGCCTTACCGGTTTTAAACTTCACAACGGATAAAGGGTCCCCCACATGCCATCCTATTTCTGCCCATGCCCGCGCGGCCTGGAAGCCGCCCTGGCGGAAGAACTCACTGAAATCGCCGCCATGAGCCCCACGCTCAAGGTGCACAACCAAGTCCCCGGCGGCGTGCACGCCTCGGGCGACCTGTACGACGCCTACCGCATCAACCTGCACTCGCGCATCGCCTCGCGCGTGCTGATGCGCATGGGCGTGTGCCACTACCAGAACGAAAACGACATCTACGACCTGGTGCTGGGCCAGCCCTGGGAAGAATGGTTCGGCGTGCAGCACACCATCCGGGTCGACGTCACGGCCATCAAATCGCCGCTCAAATCGCTGGAATTCACCACGCTGAAGATCAAGGACGCGGTGTGCGACCGCTTCCGCGACATGTACAACAAGCGGCCCTCGGTCAATACGCGCGAGCCGGACATGCGCATCTTCGGCTTCCTCGACCAGCGCCAGTTCATGGTCTACCTCGACACCTCGGGCGAAGCGCTGTTCAAGCGCGGCTGGCGCAGCGAAACGGGCGACGCCCCGCTGCGTGAAAACCTGGCCGCCGGCCTGCTGCGCGTCGCGGGCTGGAAGCCGGGCATGCCGCTGTTCGACCCCATGTGCGGCTCCGGCACCATCCTGTGCGAAGCGGCGCAGATGGTGCAGGGCATCCCGCCCGGCGCGCGGCGCCGCTTCGCCTTCGAACAATTCCACGACTTCGACCCGGCGCCGTGGCAGCAGATGAAGAGCGACTTCAAGCCTCACCCGCTGCCGACCGAACCGACGATTTTCGGCTCCGACATTTCCGGCGACATGGTGGCGATGGCGCGCCACAACCTGAAGAGCGCCGGCATCCTGTTCGAGGTGCCGCTCAAGCAGATCGAAGCGCAGCAGGTGCAGGCGCCGACGGCCACGCCGGGCATCCTGTTGACCAACCCGCCGTACGGCGAGCGGATCGGCGTGCGCGGCGACGCCAGCCTGGAAGAAGACGAGCTGGCCAAGAGTTTCTACAGCGCCTTCTCGAGCACGCTCAAGCAGCGATTCAGCGGCTGGACCGCCTACCTGTTCACGGCCGACCTCGGTCTGCCCAAGCTGCTGCGCCTGAAGGAATCGCGCAAGACGCCATTCTTCAACGGCGCCCTGGAATGCCGACTGTTCCGCTTCGACATGGTGGCCGGCTTCAACCGCAAACCGGCTAGCGAATAAAAAGCCGGGGTCAGTTCTGGCAATCGGACACGGGCTCGGCTGCGCAAGCCGGGGGCAGGTCGGACACATGAACAATTTGCGGATACATTGTGGCTCTCCTTGCCCCGGCCCGGGCCGCAAATCATCCATTTGACAGACCTGACCCCGTGCACACGCCGCCAGCCGACGACCCTTCTTCGATTCCCGCGCCGGACGCGCCGCAGCGCAAGCCGCTGGGGCCGGGCGCCCTGGCGGCGGTGCTGGCCAGCCTGTCGATGCTGGGCCCTTTTTCCATCGACGCCTACCTGCCCGCCTTCCCGAATATCCAGGCGACGCTGCATGCGACGCCGCTGCAAGTGCAGCAAACCCTGACCGCGTATATGCTGGCGTTCGCCGGCATGGTGCTGTGGCACGGCGCGCTGTCGGACGCGTTCGGCCGGCGCAATGTGATCCTGGTGTCGCTGGTGGCTTTCCTGCTTGGCACGGTGGGCTGCGCTGCCGCCCATTCGGTGCAATACCTGTGGTTCTTCCGCGTGCTGCAAGGAGTGTCGGCGGGGGCCGGCGTGGTGGTGGGGCGCGCCATCATCCGCGACCTGTACGCGGACGCCGCCGCCGCGCGCCTGCTGTCGATGGTGACGATGATCTTCTCGATCGCACCCGCGGTGGCGCCGGTGCTGGGCGGCTTCATTGTCAAGTATTCGGACTGGCGCAGCATCTTCCTGGCGCTGGCCGGCTACACGGTGGGCCTGTTCATCGTCTGCTACCGGCGCCTGCCCGATACCCTGCCACGTGAGAAGCGCCAGCCCTTCAACCCGCGCTACCTGTGGCGCAACTACAGCGCGATCCTGTCGGCGCCGCGGTTCCACCTGAAGACGGGCGTGGTGGCCTTCAATTTCGCCGGCCTGTTCCTGTACATCACGGCCGCGCCGGTGGCGCTGCCAAGCCAGCTGCACCTGGGCCCCGATCAATTCGCCTGGCTGTTCGTGCCGGCCGTTTCCGGCATCTTCCTGGGCGCCCTGGCCGCCAACCGCATCGCCGGCAAGACCAGCTTCGCGCGCCAGATCGGCTTTGGCTTCGGCTTCCTGGTCACGGCGGCCGGCGCCAATGTGCTGCTGCATGCGCTGGCCGCGCCCGCCTTGCCGTGGAGCGTGCTGCCGCTGTTCTTCTACACCTTCGGCATGTCGCTGGCGGCGCCTGCGGCCACGCTGCTGGCGCTCGACCTGTTCCCGCATATCCGCGGCACGGCGGCATCGGTGCAATCGTTCGCCACCACGCTGCTGGGGGCGGTCGTGGCGGGCGTGCTGGCGCCGCTGGTCTCGCATTCGCTGCTGTGGCTGGCCTGCGGCCAGCTGGCGCTGACCCTAACGGCCTTGGGGCTGTGGTTGACGGCGCGCCAGCTGCGGCGCAAAATAATTCCGATTTGAAAATATAATTGATCAAATGTAATTAACTAGCACTAGTGCAGCGCTTTCTACATAAATGCAACATCTTGCCGGCAGAAATTTGTATTGCCGTTAAGTTATTGTATATTGATGCCACTTTGCGCAGTGGATTGCAGGCAGAAAGCAAGCCGATCGCCATCCCCGTTTCGAGGATTTGGACCACGTGGAATGCCACACCCCGACCAAGACATCCGCCATCGCCTGCTGATCGCGCGGCTGCCGGCCATGCCGCAGATCCTGATCAAGCTGATTGAGCTCCTGCAAGCCGACGACGCCGGCATGCCGGAGCTGGCGGCGCTGATCGCCAAGGATGCGGGGATGGTCAGCAAGATCCTGGCGCTGGCCAACAGCTCGGCCTACCCGCGCCACAGCCGCACGCTGGGCCTGGAGCAGGCCCTGGTCTCGCTTGGCACCGACACCATCAAGACGCTGGTGATTGCTGAATCGGTGTTCCAGACCTTCAGCAATTTCCCGCACAGCGGCAGCACCGACCTGCGCGCCTTCTGGAAAGGGTCGCTGAGCACCGCCGTGATCGCGCGCGACCTCGCGCGCGCGCTCGACTACCCGCACGTGGAAGAAGCCTACCTGGCCGGCCTGCTGCACAATGTCGGCCGGCTGGCGCTGCTGGCGACGGCGCCCAAGGAATACGCCTACAACTTCCGCGCGCGCGACGACGAGGCGCTGTGCGCGGTGGAGCAGCGCACGCTGGACATCACCCACGCCGAAGCGGGCGCCTGGCTGATCGAGCGCTGGCAGCTGGACTCCTTCCTGGCCGACGCGGTGCTGTACCACCACGAGCCGGCGCCGCGCCTGGAAGCGGCGCACCCGCTGATACGCATCGTGCGCGCGGCGCACCAGCTGGGCTGCCACGCCGAAGCGCCGGCCGGGGCGGCCGCAGCGGCGGCCCTGTGCGGCCTCGCGGAAGCGCAGCTGGACGCCCTGCTCACAGCGGCCGCGCGCCAGGTGGCGCGCGCGGCGCAGGCGCTGGGCATCGACCTGGCCGGCGCCGACGACCGCCCGGCGCCGGCGGCCGCCGCCCCGGCCCCGCCCCCGCCCGACCCGGTGCAGGCGCGCCTGTCCGAGGAGGTGCGCAATATGCTGCTGGTGCAGGACATGGGCCAAAGCCTGGCGCGCCAGCAGGGCGAAGCCGGCCTGCTGGAGGCGATGACGCGTTCGGCGCGCATCCTGTTCGACCTGGAAGGCGCGCTGATCCTGCTGGAGAGCCCGGCCGGCCACGCGCTGCAGGGCGCCGGCACTGGCGCGGCGCAGCAGCGCCTGGCCGGATTCAGCGTCCCCCTGGACAAGCCGGGCCTGCTGGCCGACGCCGCCAACGGCCGCCGGCTGGCCTTCGCCGTGCGCACCGGCGGCATCGCCGAAGAACAGCTGTTGCGCATGCTCGGCAGCGAAGCCCTGGTGTGCCTGCCGCTGGTGGCCGGCCAGCGCTGCCTGGGCCTGATCGTCGGCGGGCTGCCGGCCTGGCAGCTGCCGCTGCTGCAGAAAAAAGAGCGCTTCCTGCAGGCGTTCGGCAGCCAGGCCGCCAAGGCGCTGGAAAGCGCGCTGGCCGAGCGCGGCAACACCGGGCGCCAGCAGGCGCAAATGGCGGAGGACTACCGTGCAGCCGCGCGGCGCGTGGTGCACGAAGTGAACAACCCGCTATCGATCATCAAGAACTATCTGTCGGTGCTGGACGCCAAGCTGGCGCGGCGCGAAGCCGTGGTCGCGGAAGTGTCGATCCTGAACGAAGAAGTCGACCGGGTCGGCCAGCTGGTCGCCGCCCTGGCCGAGCCGCCGCCGCCGGACTGCCGCGGCGCGGTCAATCTGGCGCGCGTGGTGGACGAGGTACTGCGCCTGCTGCGCGCCAGCGCCTTCCTGCCCGCCTCGGTGCAGCTGGTGACGCGCATGCAGGACGGGCCGCAGGAGATCGAGGGCGAGGCCGGCCCGCTCAAGCAGATCCTGCTCAACCTGGTGAAGAACGCCATCGAAGCCCAGCCGGACGGCGGCCGCATCGAGATCGCCAACCGCGGCCTGGTCAACCGCGACCGCGGGCGCTACGTGGAGCTGGCGGTCAGCGACAGCGGCCCCGGCCTGGCGCCGGACGTGCTGGCCAACTTGTTCGGCCCCGTCCCGAGCAGCAAGCCGGGCCCGCACCATGGCCTGGGACTGTCGATCGTGCACAGCCTGGTCGGCAAGCTGGACGGCATGATCAGCTGCCGCAGCAGCGCGCACGGCACCTCGTTCGAACTGCTGCTGCCGGTGCGCGGCGGCGCCAGCCAGCCCGCCGCATTACCGTCGTGCGGCGCGCGCGATGCCGGATAAGGCCAGCATGCACCCGATCCTCCCCACGCCCCCGATGCCGGCCGCGGAATTCCAGCCGCGCCTGCTGCTCGTGGACGACGAACCGCGCCTCTTGTCCTCCCTCTACGAGCTGCTGCGCGGGCAGGCGCATTACCAGCTGGTGACGGCCAGCTGCGGCGCCGATGCGCTGGCCGCGCTGAGCCGCCAGCATTTCGACCTGCTGCTGCTGGACCTGCGCCTGCCCGACATGAGCGGCCACGCGATCATGGATTTCATCAATGCGCGCGAGATCGACTGCGACGTCATCGTGCTGAGCGGCGAGGCCGGCATCGACGCCGCCATCGGCGCCTTGAAGCGCGGCGCCTACGACTACCTGCGCAAGCCCTACAACCCGCCCGAGCTGGTGAAGACGGTGGAGAACGCGCTGCAAAAGCGCCGCCTGGCGGTGGACCATGCGCGCATCGCGCAGCGCCTGGAAAACTCGGAAAAGATGTACCGCTACCTGGTGGACAGCTCGCCCGACATCATCTACACCCTGAACCACGAAGGCTGCTTCACCTTCGTCAACGACCGCGCCTACCAGTTATTGGGCTATGCGCGCGAGGAACTGATCGGGCGCCACTATTCGGTGCTGGTGCACGAGGAAGACCAGGAGCGGGCGCGCTACGTCTTCAACGAACGGCGCGTCGACGAGCGCGCCGCGCGCAATGTGGAGCTGCGCCTCAAATGCAATAACAGCGCCGCCGGCGACCGCAGCTTCAGCAACACGCTGATGACGATCTCGCTCAACGCGATCGGCATGCATGTGCCGGGTGCGGCCATGTCCCGGCACGAATTTTTCGGCACCTACGGCGTGGCGCGCGACATCACCGACCGCAAGCGCGCCGAGGAGATGATTTCCTACCAGGCCTACCACGACATCCTGACCGACCTGCCGAACCGCATCCTGTTCAAGGACCGCCTGGGCCTGGCCGTGATCCAGGCCAAGCGCAAGGCGGCCGAGCTGGCCGTGATGTTCATCGACCTGGACCGCTTCAAGCTGGTCAACGACACGCTGGGCCACGTCAAAGGCGACGAGCTGCTGCAGCAGGCGGCGCGGCGCCTGAAGGAGTGCCTGCGCAAGGGCGACACGCTGGCGCGCCACAGCGGCGATGAATTCACCATCGTGCTGCCCGAGCTGCGCGACCGGGGCGACGCCAAGGCGATCGCCGACGCGTTCCAGGAAGTGCTGCAGCTGCCCTTCGACCTGGACGGGCATGTGGTGCATATCTCGGCCTCGATCGGCATCGCCGTCTACCCGAGCGATGGCGACTCCATCGAGGAGCTGCTGCGCCACGCCGACATCGCCATGTACCAGGTCAAGGCGCAGGGCAAGAACGGCCACGCCTTCTACCATCCCTCGATGCAGGACATGTCGCACCAGAAGATCGCGCTGGAGCAGTCGCTGCGCAAGGCGCTGGAGAACAAGGAGCTGGAAATGCACTACCAGCCGCAGGTCGACATGGCCAGCGGCCGCATCATCGGCGCCGAAGGCCTGATGCGCTGGAACCATCCGGTGCGCGGCCTGCTGTCGGCCGGCGAATTCCTGCCGTTCGCCGAGGAGAACGGCCTGATGCTGCCGATCTCGGACTGGATGATCGGCGCCCTGTGCCGCGACGTGCTGCGCTGGAACGCGGCCGGCGCCGACAATATCCGCCTGTCGCTGAACCTGTCGCCGCAATACCTGGAGCGCGGCGACTTCTTCGAGAAGATGCGCAATGCGCTGGCGCGCCACCAGATCTCGCCGTCGCAGGTGGAAGTCGAGATCACTGAAAACATCTGCATCCGCAACCCGCACTACGCCATCGAGCAGCTGAACAAGCTGTGCCAGCTGGGCGTGTCGGTGGCGATCGACGATTTCGGCACCGGCTACTCCTCGCTGTCCTACCTGCACCGCTTCCCGATCCACACCATCAAGATCGACCAGAGCTTCGTCAAGGAGATCCACGACGAGCATGGCCACTATCCGGTGATCCTGGCCATCATCTCGATCGCGCGCGGCCTGGGGCTGCACCTGGTGGCCGAAGGGGTGGAGACGGACGTGCAGGCGCGCTACCTGGCCGCCAACGGCTGCGCCACCATGCAGGGCTACCTGTACTACCGCCCGATTGCGCTGGCCGCGTTCATGGACGTGCTGGCGGCGCAGAACCAGGCCGGCGTCGCGGCCATCCCGGCCGGCCCGCGCCTGGCGATCCAGGCCTGAGCCCGCATGCAGCGCCGCGCCACGACCGACGCCGACGCCAGGTACGCCGCCGCCAGGTACGCCGCCGAATTCCTGCGCCTGCGCCAGCTGGCCGAGCGCGGCGTGGCGACGGCCCAGCATGGCCTGGGCTTCATGTATTTCAACGGCCAGGGCGTGGCGCAAAGCTACGCGCTGGCCGTGGCCTGGTACCGCCAGGCCGCCCATGCGGGCCTGGCGCAGGCGCAGTACAACCTGGGCGTGATGTTCCAGAAAGGCCTGGGCGTCGCTGCCGACATGGGCGAAGCCGCCAACTGGTACCGGCTGGCGGCCGGGCAGGGCTATGCCGCCGCCCAGTACAACCTGGGCTGGCTTTACGCCAAAGGGCAAGGGGTGGCGCAGGACAGCGCACAGGCGCGCCATTGGTTCGCCAAGGCCGCCGGCCAGGGCGATGCCGGTGCGCAGAACAACCTGGGCATGATGTACGACAGCGGCAAGGGCGTGCCGCAGGATTGCGCGCAGGCGATCATGTGGTACCGCAAGGCCGCCGAGCAGGGCTATGCGCGCGCCCAGTTCAACCTCGCCCTGCGCTACGACAACGGGCAAGGCGTGGCGCGGGACGGCCAGCAGGCCCTGGCCTGGTTCCGCAAGGCCGCCGAGCAAGGCTATGCGCCCGCGCAGTTCAACCTGGCGCTGCGCTACGACAAGGGGCAGGATGTGGCGCCCGATGCGGCGCGCGCCGTCCAGTGGTACACGCTGGCGGCGCAGCAGGACCATGTCAGTTCGCAGTTCAACCTCGGCCTGGCCTACGACAACGGCAATGGCGTGGCGCGCGATGACGCGCAGGCGCTGCGCTGGTACCGCCGCGCCGCCGAACTGGGGCACGCCGGGGCGCAGAACAACCTGGGGCAGCGCTACGAACACGGCCAGGGCGTGGTGCAGGATCATGGCGCGGCCGCGCACTGGTACCGCCAGGCCGCCGCTGCCGGCCACCCTGCGGCGCAATACCATCTGGCGCTGCTGTGCGAACAAGGGAGGGGGTTGCCGCGCGACCAGCAGGAAGCCCTGGTCTGGTACCGCAAGGCGGCCGAGCAGGGGCATTTGCGCGCCCAGTTCGACCTTGCCCTGCGCTATGAGCTGGGGCAGGGCGTGCCGCGGGATGAGCGCACGGCGCTGGCATGGTTCCGCCGCGCCGCCGACCAGGAATACGTGGCGGCGCAATTCATGCTGGGCCAGATCCACGACCGCGCCGACGGTCCGGCGCCCGACCCGATACAGGCGAACGCGTGGTACCGCAAGGCGGCCGAACAAGGGCATCCGCAGGCCTGCTTCACGCTCGGCCTGCGCTGCGACAACGGGCAGGGCATGGCGCGCGACTTCGCCCAGGCCTTGTCCTGGTATCTGGCCGCCGCGCGCCAGGGCCATGCCCGCGCGCAGCTCAATGCCGGCTTGATGTTCCTGGCCGGGCAGGGGACGCCAGCCGATGCCGAACAGGCGTGGCGCTGGTTGTCGCTGGCCGAACAAGGCGGCCAGGCCGGCGCCGCGCGCCATCTCGCCGTCGCCGCGGCCCGCCTCGCGCCGCGGCAACTGGCGGCGCTCAGCGCCATGCCCGGCTTGCTGCCGGCCTAGGCCGAAGGATGGCGGACCGCCAGGTCAGCGGCGGCGCGGTGCGTGCGGGGCGGGCGTGCCGCGTTTTTCGATATGGCGGAACACGATGCGACCCTTGGTCAGGTCGTAGGGCGACAGTTCCAGCGTCACCTTATCGCCGGCCAGGATGCGGATGAAGTTCTTCTTCATGCGGCCGGCCGTGTAGGC
The DNA here is from genome assembly GCF_000425385.1 of Pseudoduganella violaceinigra DSM 15887. Taxonomy (GTDB): domain Bacteria; phylum Pseudomonadota; class Gammaproteobacteria; order Burkholderiales; family Burkholderiaceae_D; genus Rugamonas; species Rugamonas violaceinigra. The sequence goes on from NZ_AUDI01000020.1 coordinate 151,484, forward strand.
GATCAGTTTGTGGCCATTGTCCAGGTCCACGCGGAAGCGCTGGTCGGGCAGGATCTCGGTGACCATGCCGCCCATTTCGATTAATTCTTCTTTTGCCATGCTGCTTTCCTTTGCGATCGTGAGGGCGAGGTGCGAAAAAAAAGCCCGCTAAGTGCGGGCTTCGTTTCAATGTAATGCCAATATTTCAATCGCTGCTACTGCCCGTGCTATCTGCACGGTGCGAAGCGGTCAGCCAATGCTATCTGCAAGGTGCCGGCCTGTGACCAATGTTTGGTGCTACAAGGGGAAGTTCTCGAGTACTTCACCACAGAACGCAGTGTAACACACATTTTGTGCGGCGCACAAACTTATTTTCACGGCGCTGCGTAGACGCAGGCATACTACATTGACAACTCATCTTTTCGCGGACACCTTATGAAAAAACTTGGCACACCGGTCGGCGCCCTGCTGGCCGTCACCGCGCTCCATGCCGGCGCGGCCGAAGGCGCGCCATCGGCCGATCCGCTGTTCAGCACGATTTCGACCCTGGACGCGGCGGCATTCGATGCCTTCAACCATTGCAGCGCGCCGGAGCAGCTGCAAAAGCACGCCAGCTTCTTTGCGCCCGATGTCGAGTTTTACCACGACACCGGCGGGGTCACCTGGTCGCGCCAGGAAATGCTGGCGAACACGGCCAAGTATGTGTGCGGGAATTTCCGGCGCGAGATCGTGCCCGGCACCTTGAAGGTTGTTCCGGTCAAGGACTTCGGCGCCATTGAAACGGGCTCGCACCGCTTCTGCCAGTTCGCCAGCGGCCAATGCGAAGGGCTCGCGGACTTTGCCATTGTCTGGAGCAATAAGACGGGCAATTGGCTCATCACCCGCGTCCTCAGCTACGGCCACCGCGCCAGCCAATAAGGCGCGCCGCGCGCGGGCCTAGCGATAGCGCTGCGGATCGAAAGGATAGGCGTAGATGTTTTCGATGAAGCGCTCGCCGTCCTTGGCCTGGCGCGCCAGGTACAGGCGGCCGCCGTGCACGAACGGCGTGAACTCGGCCTGTGCCGTGTTGAATGGCGCGCCAAGATTCTTCGGCGCGCTCCAGCCATCCTTGCCGCTGAAGCTGATGTACAGGTCGACGTCGCCGGCGCCGCCCGGCGCGTCGGAGAAGTACAGCAGATAGCTTTGGTCGGGGGCGACGAAGGGATTCGATTCGCGCCACGGCGCGCTGTTCACCGGTTCGCCGAGCCGTTCAGGCGCCGTGTACTTGCCGTCGACACGGCGCGAGCGCCACAGGTCGGACTTGCCCTCGGCGCCGTTCTTCATGAAGTAGATGGTGCCGTCGGCGGCGATGGAGCCGGACGATTCGGATTCGTCGCTGTTGATGTCGTGGCCCAGGTGCACGGGCGGCCCCCAGCGGCCATCCTGCAGCGCCACCGCGTAGATGTCGAAGCCCTTGCGCTGCGGCTTGTCCGGCACCGGGCGGTTGGACTGGAAGATGACCGACTTGCCGTCCGGGGCGAAGGCCGGATCGATGTCGCGCGAACCGTCGGTGGCGGAGAAGGGCACCGGCTTGGGCGCCTGCCACTTGCCATCCACCTTGTGCGATTCCACGATCACGAGTTTGGTGCGCGCGCCGCCCGATTGCACCCACAGCGCATGCTGGCCATCGGGAGCGATGGTGAAGCCGAACACGCCGTTGTCGGACACCAGGCCCGCTTCGAACAAGCCATCGCTGGGCGAGGCGCTTAACGCTGCGGCAAGAAGTAAGGCGGAAATATTCATCAATGTCTGCGCTGGATAGTAAGTATTGCGCGGCGCAAGCGCTAGCGATTCGCGTGGATCAACACCGCCATCGGCGCGCTGCGCGCGGCGCTGAACATGCAGCGCCATGGTGATGCAATTGCCCCAGGCATGCAACGTTTTTCCACGGCGGCCGCCTAGCGCGGCGTGAAGCCGTCCTCGCTCCAGCGTTCGCTGCCCACGCCGTGGCGGATGAAGAACAGGCCCAGCGGGTCGTACTTCTGCTTGACCTGGGCCAGCCGCGCATAATTGGCGCCCCAGAACGCCGCCTGCCAGTTGGCGAGGAAGTAGTCGCTCTCCGACATATACGAGCCCGCGGCCGGTTCCAGCACCAGTAACTGGTCCATCGCCTTGCCGATGTCGCGCGCGCGCTGCCGGGCGATGGCGCGCTCCTGCAAGGCCCCCGGCATGCCGGGATATTGCGGGGCGCCGCCGCCGGCGATGATCACCAGCGCGAAGGCGTCGAGCATGGCCGGGTTCATCGCGCTGTTGCGGGCCGCTTCAATTTCCGCCGCCGGAGCGCCGGCCAGTCCCTTGTTGAAGTGGAAGCCGACGTGCCAATGGCGCGATGCATTGAATACCGCCTCGGCCAGGGCGGCCTGGCGCGCGGGGGCCAGCAGGCCGGCGTTCAGCCATGCGGACTGGTAGCCGTGGATATACCAGCCCGCTTCCTTGGCGTCGCCCTTCCAGGCCATGTGGTGGGACGGCGCGCCGGGACGATTGTCCGGCTCGATCAGCCCAGGCGCATGCTTGCGGAAAAAATCCGCATTCCAGAAATGGCGGGCCGGCAGCGCGATGCATTTGAACTCATCTTCGAAGCTGTACTCCGGGCGGGCGCGCAGCCACGCGAGCATCGGCTCCCATACGGCGGCGGCCTGTTCCTGGCTGAGGCCCTGGAAGACCATCGAGATCTTGACGCTGTTGTCCGTCTCGAAGCCGATCTGCTCGCCCCACTGCGGGTTGAACAGCGCGCCGGCATAAAAGGCCAGCAGCTGTTCGATGAGCGCGCGGTAGGCCTGGTCCGAGGCCGCCTTGACCTTGGCCATCACGCCGCCGAAGCTTGCCGGCAGTTCGCGCGTGCGCAGCGTGAGGCGGGTGACGATGCCGATGCTGCCGCCGCCACCGCCCTTGAGCGCCCAGAACAGGTCCGCATTCTGGCTGGCGTTGGCGATGCGCACCTGGCCGTCGGCCGTCACCACCTCCGCTTCCAGCAGGCCGGCCGACGCCGTACCGAAGTTTTTCGAAAAGCTGCCAAAGCCGCCGCTTTGCACCAGGCCGGCCACGCCGACCGTGGCGCAGCCGCCGCCCTGCACGTAGCGGCCGCCCTTGGTGGTCACCGCATCGTAGGCGTCGATCCACAGGGCGCCCGCGCCGAGCGAGACGGCGGGCTGCGGGGCGTCGGCGCTGCCTTGCGCGACGAAGGCTTCGTGCATGGCGACGCTGTTCATCTTGCGCGTCCACACCAGCAGGGAGTCGGGCGCGTCGGAAGTACCCTGGTAGCTATGGCCGCCGCCTTTGACGACCAGGCGCAGGTTGTTGTTGCGGGCGAAGTTGACGGCGGCGACGATGTCGGCGCTGCTTTCGGCGGCCAGGGCATAGGCCGACGGCCTGGAGTCCCAGGCATCGAGCCAGCCGCTGGTCTGGGTCAGGGCCGGCTGGTCGCCGATCGCAAAGGGATTCTTGATCTCGTCCAGCGCCTGGCGGCAGGCCGCAGCGGCGGGGCTGGCGCAGGCGGCGAAGAAAGGTTCAAGCCGCAGCAGGCGGCCGCCCACGGCTGTCTGCAAGCCTTGCCATTTGGCTGCCGAAGGCCAGCCGGCATGGCCGGGGCGCACGCGCGGGCGCAGTTTTTCCCGGCCCGGCAGCGCCGCTGCCCAGACAGGTGCGAACGGCATGGCGGGAAGCATGGCGGCTTTCAGCAGGAACCTTCGTTTCATTGCAGCGTCTTTCATTGACGTTAATAATTAGTCAATGTTAATCGGCAATGGTTGTCCTTGCCACAAAAATGTGGCGAAGCGCCGCGCGATGTGGCGAACAGGTAAGATGGGCCGACCATGTCCAAGCTCGCCGCACTTGCCGCGCTGTTATTGGCTGCGCCGCTGGCCCAGGCGGCCGAGCCGGTGCGGCTGGCCTCCGACGCCTGGTGTCCATTTGTCTGCGCCAGCGGCGAACGTGTGACGGGGGGCTACCTGGTCGATGCCGCGTCGGCGGCATTGTCGGCGCAAGGCCGGCAAGCCATCGCGGTCCTGATGCCGCTGAACCGCGCGGTGCGCGAGACGGAGCGTGGCCATATCGAAGGCGTGTATGCGCCGGCGATCGACGTGCCTTTGAAACTGAGCCAACCGCTGGCGTATTCGCGCGCTTGCTTCTTTACCCTGCACGATTCTGCATGGCGCTACAGCGGCCTGGCTTCGCTGGCCGGCCAGCAGGTGGGCATCATCGACGATTACGGCTACGACGACGGGCCGATGGACGACTATATCAGCCGCAACCGGCGCGAGCCCGGGAAGCTGAAGCTGGCGTTTGGCCAAACGGCTGGCCTTAGCAATCTGCGCATGCTGTTGCACGGGCGCGTGCCGGTCGTGCTGGAGCATGAAGCGGTGATGGCGCAACTGGCCGCAGGCGAGCAAGCGTCGCGCCGGCTGCGCCGGGCCGGTTGCCTGGAACGGCGGCTGCCGCTGACGGTGGGCTTCGCGGCGGACAACCCGAAGGCCACGGCCTCGCTGGCGGCGCTGGAGGCGGGCTTGCGCCAGCTCGAAGCGAGCGGCGCCTTGCATGCGCTGCGCCGGCGCTACCAGCTGCAGGACGATTAGCGCGCGAAGTGCGCCTCGATCTCTTCCAGCGTCCTGCCTTTGGTTTCCGGCAGCAGGAAGGCGGCGGCGAGGAAGTACACCACTGTGCAGCCGGCCCAGAAGAAGAACATCGCGGCATAGCCGTGCTGGCCGACGGTCGGCAGGAACACGGCTGCGATCGTGGTGGAGACGAACTGGTTCACCAGCAGCGCGATGCTCATGCCATTGGAGCGGATGCGCGTCGGCATCAATTCGGACAGGGCGAGCCACACGCATACGCCGGGACCGACGGCGAAGCTGGCGACGAACAGGCAGATCGCCAGCGTCACCTGCCAGCCGTGCGCCACCGAAGGCAGCGCGCCGACCTGCGCCTGCTCGATACGCAGCGGGGCGTCGCGGCCCTCGGCCGGATCGGCGAAAGGATTGAGGTGCAGGCGGCGGAAGAAGGCGCCGATCACGCTGTCCGCTTGCACGGCATCTTCGCGCGACAGCAGCATCGGCGCCAGCGCCGGGTCGTCGCTGCGGCGCGTCTGCACATTGGTGAAGGGGCCGTAGGAAAAGGCGACCGTCAGCAGCTGCGGCGCCGCACCGGCGCCGGCCGGCGCGCCCAGCGCTTTTAGCGTATGCGCGTCCAGCCGCAGCGACAGGGTGTCGCCATGCACCTGGGCGGCGACGATGGCGCGCACGTCGCGCTGCCCGCTTTCGGCGCTGCGAAACAGGAGTCCAGCGGCCAGCAGGGCGAGCACGATGCCGCCGCTCCCCACCATCAGCAGGAACTTGCGCCCTTTGCGGTCGACCAGCAGCACCGCCACCACGGTCATGACGGCGTTCAGCAGCTTGAGCCCGACGTCGGCCATATTCGCGGTGGCGCCGGGCAGGCCGGCCTGGTTCAGGATGTTGACCACGTAGGCCAGCACGGAATTGATGCCGGTGGCCTGGGTGCAGGCCAGCACCAGGCAGGCCAGCAGGAAGGGCAGCACGTAGCGCCGGCTAAGCAGGCGCTCGTCCGCCGGCCCGCGCCCGGCCACGACGCCGCGCGCCGCCGCGATAGCGCCGGAGGTCGGGGCGTCGCCCCCTTCGGCGACGCCGGCAGCGGCCTGCATGTCGCGCAGTTCGGCGTCCGCCGCGCCGGCCGGGCGGGTGCGCAGCAGTGCGGCGCGGGCCAGTTCCTCGCGTCCGCGCCGCATCAGCCAGCGCGGCGATTCGGCCAGCAGCAGACTGCCGAACGTGAATACCAGACCCGGGGTCAGGCACATCCAGAAGATGCTGCGCCAGGCGTGGTCCTTGGCGTTAAATACCGCCGCGGCGCGCGCGGTTTCCGGCAAGGCCTGGGCCGCCAGCGTGGCGCCTTCGACGTGCTGCGCCTGCACCAAGCCGATCAGGGCTGCCGCGACCAGGCCGATGGTGAGCAGCAGCTGGAACAGCGCCGCGCCGCGCCCGCGCTGCTCGGCGCGCAGGCACTCGGCCAGGTATAGCGGCACCACCACGCCGATCAGGCCACCGCTGACGCCTTGCAGCAGGCGCCCCAGCAGCAGCGCCACATAGCCGTCCGACAGTGCGATCAGGGGAATGCTGATGGTGAACAGGGCGCCGGCCAGCACCATCGCCCAGCGCCGGCCGATGGCGTCGGCCACGGCGCCGGCGAACAGCGAGGAGAGTACGGATCCAAGCAGCACGGCGGCGACGATGAAGCTCAGTTGCTGCGCGCTCAGCTTCCAGGCGAGGGAAGCGGTGGATTCAAGGTAAGGCAAGGCGCCGGCGATGATGCCGACATCGATCCCGTAAAGCAGGCCGCCCATCCCGGCGATAAATAACAGAAAGCGCATGGATAAGGCCTGCATGGGATCTCCTTGATTTTTTATGAGAGGGGTATGGCCTCGCCTTCGACGAAGACGGCCACGGGGTGTAAAGACTGGTCCAGCACGACGATGTCGGCCCACGCCCCCAATGCCAGGCGGCCGCGCTGCGGCTCGTCCAGGTAGTCGGCGGGGAACAGCGACAGGCGCTGCGATGCTTCCGCCACATCCATGCCCAGGCCGACGAAGTTGCGCAGCGCCTGGTCCATGGTCAGCACGGAGCCGGCCAGCGAACCGGTGGCCAGGCGCACGCAGCCCATGCACTTGAATACGCGCTGGGTGCCCAGCGCATATTCGCCGTCCGGCATGCCGGTGGCGGAGGTGGCATCGGTCACGCCGTACAGGCGCGGAATGGCGCGCAGCGCGGCGCGCATGGCGCCAGGGTGCACGTGCAGCAGGTCGGGAATGATTTCGGCGTATTCGGCGTGCGCCATGGCCACGTCCACCATGCCCGGCTCCTTGTGGCTCATGCCGCTCATGCCGTTGAACAGGTGGGTGAAGCCGGCGGCGCCGGCGCGCATGGCGGCCACGCCGTCGTCGTAGCTGCCGGCGCTGTGGCCGATCTGGACGCGGATGCCCATCTCCTTCAGGTGCGGGATCAGTTCCAGGTGGCCTGCCACTTCAGGCGCCATCGTCAGCACGCGGATCGGGGCGATGGCGTTGTAGCTTTCCACCAGCGCGCGGCTGCCCGTCACCACGTCGGGCGGCTGGGCGCCCAGGCGGCGGCGGTTCAGGAACGGTCCTTCCAGGTGCACGCCCAGCATGCGCGCACCGTGCTGGGGGCGCTGCGCGATGACGCCGGCCAGCCCTTGCAGGGCGTGGCGGATGGAATCTTCCTTCGCCGTCAGCGTGGTGCCGAGCAGCGCGGTGGTGCCATGGCGCGCATGGCTGCGGGCGACCACGGCGCCGGCCGCGCCGCCTTCCATGATGTCGACGCCGGAGGCGCCGTGCACATGCAGGTCGACGAAGCCAGGGATGAGGGTCAGGCCTGCGCCGGCCGGGCCTTCCGTGATAGCGGTGATGCGCTGGTCGAAGGCGATGCTGCCGTTGATCCAGCCGCCGGGTGTGAGAATGCGTCCTTGCAGCATGCCCTTACTCCGCCACGATCAATTCGATCCCGCGCTTTTCCAGCCCGTCGCGGTACTCGGCGGAGATGCTGGCGTCGGTGATGACGGCATGCACGCGGTCCAGCTGCACGATGCGGTGCAGCGACACGCGGCCGAACTTGGAAGCGTCGGTCAGCACGATGACTTTCTTGGCGCGCTCCACCATCTTGTGGTTCAGGTTCGCTTCGGCCTCGTGGTGGGTGGTGATGCCAAACTGCAGGTCAAATCCGTCGACGCCCAGGAACAGCTTGTCGAAGTTGTAGGCCGATAGGCAGGCTTCGGCCTGTGCGCCCTGCAGCGACAGCGATTGCTTGCGCAGGCGGCCGCCGGTCAGGATCAGGTCCACGCCCGGCGCATCGGCCAGTTCCCATGCGATATTCAGGCCGTTGGTCAGGACCGTGACATTGCTCGCTTCGCGCAGGTGGCGCGCCAGCGAAATGGTGGTGGTGCCGGAGTCGATGATGACGTTGTCGCCCGGCTGCACCATGCGCGCGGCCAGCAGGCCGATTCGTTCTTTCTGCGCCTGGTTCAGGGAATCCTTCTGGCGGATGGTGTGTTCGGTCGGTGGTGTGCGCGCCAGCAGGGCGCCGCCGTGGCTGCGCTGCACCAGGCCTTGCGATTCGAGCATACTGAGGTCGCTGCGGATGGTGACGGCGGACACGCCAAGCTTGTCGACCAGGTCGGCCACCTGGACCGAACCATTTTGTACGATCGCCTGCAGGATGGTTTCGCGGCGTTGGCTGGTATTTCGCATGTCTTCTGTCGCTGATGTTCAAAAACGTCGAGCTTAACAGAAGGCGGCAGCCAGGTGCGGGGCCGGGGCGTTGGCGCTGCAGGCGCGCGCATACTGCGCCAGCACGCGCGCCACCTTGTGTTCGAGCAGCGCCTGCGGTTCGGCGGCCAGCTCGCCCTGCAGGACGGCGAGGAATTGCTCCGGCAGGTATTGGCTCAGCAAAGGCAGCGGGATGCTGCGGCCTGCCAGGTTGGCGAACAGGCGGCTCACCGCAGTCGCCACCTCCGGCTCGCCCCAGTAGTAGCGGCAGCGGTCGGACAGGCCGTAGCGGCGCATCAGGCGCTGTTCATCGGCGCTGCCCACATAATGTTTTTGCCAGTGCTTCGGCTTGGCCAGCATGGCCTGGTCCAGCACTTCCATCAGGCGCGAAGCCTGTTCCTTGCCCAGCAGCGCCTCTTCGATCTGGCACAGCGCCAGGAAGCCTTCGCGCAGGGCAAACGTGGCGGCGGGGCCGACCTTCAGGATCGCGTAGTGGCCACGCACCATTTCATGCAGGGCCGATTCGCGCTGATAGTCGGTGGAATGGGCTTCGAACACCAGGCCCGGCTGGGCCGCCACAAAGTCCGACAAGGCAGCCGCCGCTGCGGGATCGAAATGCTGCACATCGGACTGGTCGAAGTCGACCCCGGGTTGCACCACCATGGCGACCACGCGCTGCCACGCATCGCGCAGGCCAGCGGCGGCAAAGGCGCGGCGATGCACGTCCAGCGTGCGCGCGGCCGCTTGCGGCGCGGTGACGGACAGCGCCTGCTCCAGCGAACTTTCGCCGCCCGGCACCGGGACTTCGGTGCCGATCACATACACCGGCGGCGGCAAGCCGTTGCGCGCCGCCGCCTGTTCGGCAATCGCGGCCAGGCGTACCGCGCGCTCGGCCACGATCTCGTCGCCCAGCACGGGTGCATCGTCCGCGCAGCGCATGCTGCAATCGAGGTGGATCTTGTGAAAGCCTGCCGCGGCGTAGGCATCGACCAGCACGTCGGCGTGCGCCATCGCGGCGGCCGCGTCGAGCGACTGCCAGGCGTTGGGACCGAGATGGTCGCCGCCCAGTACCAGGCGTTCCGCCGGGAAGCCCTGCTCCTGCGCCAGGCGGTGCACATAGTCGCGGAACTGGGACGGCTGCATGCCGGTGTAGCCGCCGAACTGGTCGACCTGGTTGGAGGTGGCCTCCACCAGCAGCGGCGTGCCGTATTGCGTGGCCACCTGCATGGCGGCGCGCAGCACGGTCGGGTGGCTGCAGCAAACGCTGTACAAGCCGACGGGCTCGCCGCGCCGGTGCGCCTTGACGATTTGCAGGACCGGGGACAGTTGGGCGGGCAGGTTCATTCTGGTCTTACTCCGATTGTTGGCGCGCCAGCAGGGCGGCGCCGCGCGCACCGCCCGCATCGCCGAAGCGTGGCGGCAGCACTGGCGGGGTTTGCACGCCGCGGAACAGGTGGCGGCGCATGGCCGCCGGCAGTTGCTGGTACAAATGGGCCAGCTTGGACAGTCCACCGCCCAGGACGATGGCGTGCGGGTCGTAAGCCAGCACCAGGCTCGCCATGGCGTGGCCCAGCAGGTCGAGATGGATGGCCAGCGCTTGCGCTGCCGCTGCGTCGCCGTTGTTGGCGCGCGCCACGATGGTCAGCGGCTGTGCGCCGTCGCCGCCGGCATGGGCGTGCAGCTTCGACAACCCGGGTCCGGAGACATAGCGTTCCAGGCAGCCTGCCTTGCCGCACGGGCAGTCGAATACCGGCAGCCCGTATTGCGCCAGCAGGGGCGCGGGCACCGTCCAATGGCCCCATTCGCCGGCAATGGCGTTGAAGCCGCGCTGCAGGCGCCCATCGACGCAGTAACCGCCGCCCGCGCCGGTGCCGATAATGGCGCCGAACATGGATGGCAGTCCGGCTGCTGCGCCGCCTTGCGCTTCCGACAGGGCGAAGCATTGGCAGTCGTTGCCGATGACGACAGTGCGCGCCAGCGCGCCTTGCAGCGCCGCAGCGACGATGCGGCCGTTCAGGGCGGGGATGTTGGAACTTAACTGGCGGCCGGTGGCGCTATCGATCACGCCGGGCAGGCCGACGCCGACCGGTGCGGGCTTTGCCTGCTGGCCGAGCGCGGTATCGCCGCGCGCCACCAGACCGGCAATGGCGGCGAGGAATTCATCGAAATCCGTGCCCGGCGTGGCGACCCGTTCGCGGAACACTTCGCGCAGGTCGCTGCCGGCATCAAGCCAGGACACCAGTTCAATCTTGGTGCCGCCGATATCGATGCCGTGGTAGCTGCGTTGTTCAGAACTGGTCATGGCGGTAAATAGTGACGCCTTGCACGACCCGGTTCACGGTGCCATCGGCGAAAGGATTGTCGGGCGTCAGTCCCAGCGCGGCCGACTGATGCAGGGCGTACTGCTGCGCCATCAGCAGCCACAAAGGCGCCAGCCATGCATCGCTCAGGGACGGCGCGGCGACGGAAATATCGGTGTCGCCGCCGACCGTCACGATCCGGCCCGCGATCCCGTCGCGGCGTAGTTCCTGCAGCAGGTCTTCCTCATAGCGGCGCGACAGCGCTTTGCTGCTGTGGAACAGCACCACCAGCGACTGCTGGTTCAACGCCGATTTCGGACCGTGGCGGAAACCGAGCGGGCTATTCGACATGGCGAGTACGCGGCCGCCGGTCAGTTCAAGGATTTTCAGCGCGGATTCCCTGGCCAGCGCTTCCAGCGGGCCGCTGCCCAGGTAGACCACGCGCTGCACCGGTTGTGCGGCCAATGCCGCCACCGGCGCCGCCCAATCGCGCAAGGCGGCATCGCCGGCGTGCGCCAGCGCCGCGATGCGATCGTTCCATTCGCCCTTGCCCAGCATGCACAGGGCCGCCAGCAGCATGCAACTGAAGCTGCTGGTCATGGCGAAACCGCGGTCGCAACTGGCGGCAGGCATCAGCAGGTTGAAGGTGCGCGCATCGGTATCGCCCTGGCGCGCCAGCTGGCCTTGCGCATTGCAGGTGATAGTCAGGAAACGGGCATCCGCCACGATGTCACGCACCAGTTCAACGGCGGCCAGGCTTTCCGGGCTGCTGCCGCTGCGGGCGAAGGAGACCAGCAGGGTCGGGGCCTCGGCGTCGAGGTAAAGCTCGGGGTGGGTCAGCAGGCTGGTGGTTGCCACCGCGCGCACTTGCGCGGGCCAGGCGGCATTCAATTCATCGGCGACGATTTCGCCGGCGTAGGCGGAGCTGCCGGCGCCGGTCAGGATGACGCGCTGCTGCCGATTGTGCAGGCAGCCGCCGAGGAAAGCGGCGACGTCGGCCGCGCGGCTTTGCAGGCTGGCGCCCAGCTCGCGCCACAGGGCCGGCTGCTGCGCGATTTCTTCCGCGGTGTCGAGGCCACGGATATCGCGCCAGGCTTGCAGGTCACGCTGAAGGAGGGTAGTCATCGAAAAAAGAAAAGTTATAAGTTGATGGGAAGCATAAATAACATATTTCGAAAAGTCAAATTCGAAAGATAAACGAAAGTTACTTATGGCCGAAACCCGGGCCAGAATGGCATCATTCACCGGTCGTTTCGGCGGCTTTTGTTGTGCTTTCACTACTAAGCGAAAGCTAATGCAGTGCAATATCGGCTAAGTGAAAGACGAAATTGCGTAAAAACGCCAGAAATTTGGCGTTTCCTTTCTTTTTGTTGACCTTTTTTGCTTTTATTTCTAAAGTACGTTCACCAAAACGAAGAAACCTTGCAAGTAAGGCAGGCTTATGAAGAGACTCACCCGCACTGCAATCGCCGCTGCTGTACTGGGACTGGCAACCGGCGCCACGCCGGCAGCTCCGTTGGGGAAACTGCGCAGCATGAGCGCCGCACAGGCTTCCGCAGTCGATGGCCACTACTGGGACTTGGCAAGTGACTCGGGCGCCATCGTGGTCGGCAAGCCTGCTGCGCAGGTCGAGCATAGCGTCAGCGAACAGCCCGACCACATCTTGCTGCGCACGTCCAAACTGAGCTTGCGCATCGACCGCAATCCCTTGCGATTCACCCTGTACCGCGCGGGCGAGACGCAGCCGCTATGGTGCGAAGTGCAGCCGCTGGAGCTGGGAGAGAAGACCAGCGTGCAGACGCTGTCCAGCGACAAGGCGGAGCGCTTCTTCGGTGGCGGCCAGCAGAACGGGCGCTATGAATTCAAGGGCCGCCAACTGGACGTGTCGTATTCCGGCGGTTGGGAAGAGGGCGACCGCCCCAGCCCCGCGCCCTTCCTTATGAGTTCGCGCGGCTGGGGCATGCTGCGCAATACCTGGTCCGACGGCAGCTACGATTTGCGCCAGCCCGATATCGCGAGTTTGCAGCACGCCGAGCCGCGTTTCGATGCCTATTATTTCGTCGGCAAGGATGTGCGCGACGTACTGGCGCGTTATACCGAATGGACCGGCCGCGCGCGTATGCTGCCGCGCTGGGCGCTGGAATACGGCGACGCCGATTGCTACAACGATGGCGACAACGTGAAGAAGCCGGGCACCGTGCCGAAAGGCTGGAGCGACGGCCCGTCCGGCAAGACGCCGGATGTTGTCGACAGCGTGGCGCGCAAGTATCGCGAAAACGATATGCCGGGCGGCTGGATCCTGCCGAACGACGGCTACGGCTGCGGCTACACAAATCTGCCGCAGACCGTCCAGGGGCTGGCGAAATACGGCTTCCGCACCGGGTTGTGGACCGAGAACGGCGTCGACAAGATCAAATGGGAAGTCGGCACTGCCGGCACCCGCGTGCAGAGGCTGGACGTGGCCTGGACCGGCAAGGGCTACCAGTTCTCGCTGGACGCCAACAAGTCGGCCCACGACGGCATTCTGGAGAATTCAGACAGCCGCCCATTCCTCTGGACCGTGATGGGCTGGGCGGGAACGCAGCGCTATGCCGTGGCCTGGACCGGCGACCAGAGCGCGAGCTGGGACTATATCCGCTGGCATATTCCGACGCTGATCGGCTCCGGCCTGTCCGGCCAGGCTTACGCCAGCGGCGACGTCGACGCCATCTTCGGCGGCAGCCCGGAAACGTATACCCGCGATTTGCAATGGAAGGCGTTTACCCCGGTGCTGATGGGAATGTCCGGCTGGGCCGCCAATGAGCGCAAGCATCCGTGGTGGTTCGACGAGCCATACCGCAGCATCAACCGCCGCTACCTGAAACTCAAGCTGCAACTGACGCCGTATATGTACACGCTGGCGCGCGAGGCGGAGCAGACCGGCGCACCGCTGGTGCGCGGCCTGATGTGGGATTACCCTTCCGATCCCGCCGCCTTCAGCGAAGCGTACAAAAACCAGTTCATGCTGGGACGCGACATGCTGGTGGCGCCGGTGTACCGCAGCCAGGCGGTATCGCAAGGCTGGCGCAAATCGATCCACCTGCCGCAGGGGACCTGGTTCGAATACTGGGACGGCCGCCAGGCCAGCGCCGGCGCGGCGGGCCGCGATATCGACCTGCAGGTGTCGCTCGACAAGCTGCCCGTGTTCGTGCGCGCCGGTGCGATCCTGCCGATGTACCCGGAAGTCCTGTACGACGGCGAGAAGCCGAAAGACGTGCTGACGCTGGACTTGTATCCGCACGGCGAATCCTCTTTCACTTTGTATGAAGACGACGGCAATACGCGCCAGTACCAGAAGGGCGCGTTCAGCCTGCAGGTGCTGGGCATGCGCCAAGCTGGCGGCGACGTGAGCGTCGACATCGCCCCGGTCGAAGGCAGTTACGCTGGCCAGGAACCGGGCCGTGCTTACGCCCTGCGCCTATTGACCCGCCAGCGTCCGGACGCGGTGCAGGCAGGCCACGCGTTGCCGGTCCATGCCGACCGCGCCTCCTATGCAGCCGCCGCTGAGGGCTGGTTCTTCGACCCTGGCGAGCGCACCGGCACGCTGTATGTGAAGACAGCCAAACAGGATATCCGCCAGCCGCTGCGCATCGTCGTGCAAGGCGCGCAAGCCCTGGCGGCGCAGGATGGCGATTTCCCGGCCGCGCCGGAGCTTGGCCGCGCGCTGCCGCCAGACGCGCTGCTGGTGGTGAATCGTCCGGCGGAAGAGCCGGGTCACCCGCTGGAAAACGCCTTCGACGACAAGGCCGGCACCTGGTTCCGCACCACGCGCAACCAATCGGTCCGGACCGGCGCCCATGAATGGAGCATCGGCTTCACCGAGCGCCGCCTGATCGACGGCATCGAAATCGCTCCGCGCAACGATGAGCATTGGCAGCATGGCCAGGTGCGCGACTACGAAATCTACATTGCCGACACCAATGGCGAGTGGGGCAAGCCCACCTTCGGCGGGCGCCTGAAGTTGGAGAAGGACATGCAGACCATCCGCTTCCCGGCCACGGCCGGCCGCCTGCTGCGCTTCCGCGTCCTCAGCACGCAGAACCCCGACGGCGAAGGCGCCGCCGCCACCGATCCTATGGTGACCGCCGCGGCGCAGGCGCCAGCCAAGGCCGTCAACGCCTTGCAGCCCGCGGAAGTCGGCCCGATCACGCTGTCCACCTTTCGCATCCTGGAGCAACGCGCAAACGAAGGCCCGGAGCAGCAGAGCTTCCTGTCGGACCTGCCGCTGCCGAAGGGCGTTGGGCTCGACCGCCCCATCGGCAAGGGCAAGGAAATGCGCATGAACGGCCTGTGGTTCCGCAAGGGCCTGGGCGTCGGCCCCTCCAGCCGCATCGACCTGCAGCTCGATGGCGACTGGAACCTGCTGCGCGCCGACATCGGCGTGGACGATAGCTGCCGCAGCGCCGGCGGCCTGCAATTCCAGGTCTGGAGCGGCGAGCGCCTGTTGTACGACAGCGGACTGGTTCTTGCACCGGCTGTCGTCAAGCCGGAAATCGATGTGCGCGGGTTGAAGCAAATCAGCCTGCGGACCCTGGGTGCGCGCGGCGCCCAGGCTGCCCAAGTCTGCGGCAACTGGGCCAATGCCGTACTTTTAGGTACCGAGGGCGCCACGGTCAAAGCGCGCTAACCACACATTTTTCGTCGCTAAGAACGAACCCCTCTTCGGACCGGGGAGGGCGTTTTACAAACTAAAAAAGGAGATGCAAGTGGAAATGAAGAAATTGATCGCTGCCTTTGCGGCAGCGGGGTTGGCTGGCGGGGCACTGGCGGCTGACGGCGACGGTGACGGCGAAAAGATGCAGCGTGTCGAAGTGACAGGCTCCAGCCTGAAGCGCATCAACGCCGAAACCGCATCACCGGTGCAGGTGATCGACGCGAAACAGATTGAAAACATGGGCGCCCGCACCTTGATGCAGGTGCTGGATAACCTGCCCGCCGCGCGCCCGGCGCAGCAGGATTTCCGTTCCATGTTCACCGGTTCCGACGGGGCCTCGCAAGCGAACCTGCGCGGCCTTGGGGCACAAGGTACGCTGGTATTGCTGAATGGCCGCCGCCTCTCGTTCTACGGCGCGCCGGCCGGCTTCCAGACCATGTTCGTCAACATCGACGCCATTCCCGCTGCGGCCATCGAACGCATGGAGATCCTGACCGACGGAGCCTCCGCCGTGTACGGCTCCGACGCGGTGGCTGGTGTAATCAACGTGATCACCAAGAAGAATTACCAGGGCCTGGAAGCGAAAGTCAGCACGGACCGCTCGCAGAAAGTGTCGGCCTACGGCGAGCACCAGGCCAGCTTGGTGTACGGCCAGGGCGACATGGGCAACGACGGCTACAACGTGATGGCTTCGCTGAATGTCTACCAGCGCGACCGCATTGCGCTGGCCGATACTTACGACAAGCGGCCGGACTACTTCTACGTCAACAACCCCAGCTTCATTCCGAATTTCCGCATCGGTTCGGGCAGCGAGCCGGGGCAGCCCAATCCGGGTACTTTCTTCGTCTTCGACCCGGCGAAGAACAACGCCCGCACCCAGCGCGCAGTCCCTGGCTGTAGCACGGCAATCGCCGAAGCATCCGGCAGCCGCTGCGTGTGGAACAACCTGCCGTATTCGCTGGATACCGGTCCGACCTCCGACCGCGTGACCGGATTCCTGTCCGGGCGCAAGAAGTTTGGCGACCTGGAGGCTTTCGCCGAAGCCGCCTATACCCACATCAAGCTGCGAGGCGAGAACGGACCGCGCGTTTTCAACAGCGGAACGACCAGCAACTGGTTCTCCCGCAATACCGGCACCAGGCTGAATACGTTCGCATATCCCTACCTGGGGCCGAACAATGTCTACCTGAAGGGTAAGCTTGATGCCGACATGGCAGCCAGGATGGGCGGCGCCGCAGGATTGAACTACGTCCTGCAGGACGCGGTCGGCCACTTCGGGCAGAAAAACCTGGACGACAATTACCGCGTGCTGGCGGGCCTGAAAGGAAACTTGACCGGCAGCTGGGACTTTGAAACCGCGCTGGGCGTGGCCGGCAGCCATTCCACGCTGTATCAAACCATCAACGTCAATACCAAGGGCTTCGAAAAAGCCTTCGGCCCGACGACCAGGGATCCGGTCACCGGACGCACCTTCATCGCCGACAACCCCGCCTACAGGTTCGGCGAGATCAGCGAAGCCAATGCCGCCCTGCTGCGCGAGGCGTATCCGACCTTCGATATCCAATCCTGGACCAAGTTGATGACCTTCGACGCCAAGGTGGAGGGCACACTGCTTAAATTGGGCGAGCGCGAAGTGCGCGCCGCTGTCGGTACCAACTTGATGCGCGAAACCTTCAACACGCCAGGCAACGCCGATGCCGCCAATGGCCTGATCACCCAGCAAGGCGGGTCCTGGTTCGACGGAAAACGCACGGTCGGCGCATTGTTCGGCGAAGTGGTGGTGCCTGTTACCGAGACGCTGGAAGTGAATGCGGCGGCTCGCCTGGACAAGTATCCGCATTTCTCCGCCAACCTGGCGCCGAAGATCGGCGTTCTATGGCGCGCCCGCCCGGAGCTCATGCTGCGGGGTACCTACTCGGAAGGCTTCCGTGCACCCAACCTGGCCGAATCGGGCAGCGGCGGAGTGTTCGCCCAGGTCGGCGGCATCCGGGATACCGTGCGTTGCGACGAGAGCAATGCCATCGCCAAGCTGCTGATGAAATCCGTGGCAGCCGCCGAGCAGGACCTGGGCAAGTCGCTGTTGAACTCCAATTGTTCGACCACCGTCGGCGGCCTGACTCCGCCGAACCCGAACCTGCAGCCGGAGAAGGCCAAGATCTCCACCCTGGGCCTGGTGCTGCAGCCGGCCAAGGATGTCAGCATCTCGCTGGACTATTGGTTCGTGTACCGCCGCAACGAGATCGTGCGCCAGGATTTCAATGAGCTGTTCACCCAGTTGGTCGACAAATACGGTTCGGCCTTGGCCGGCACCACGCAGGCGATCCGCAACGACTTGAGCGATGCCGACCGCGCCATTATGGCGGCCGTGGCAGCCATGTGCGCCAACCCGGCCAATGCGGCAGCCTGCAGTGGTGCGCTGCCGAAGTACTCGGTGGGTAACCTGGGTGGCTTGATCAACTCTTACTCCAACCGTGGCCGCAGCCTGCTGGACGGCTTCGATATCGATGCGCGCGCCCGTTTCTCGCTGGGTGAATTCGGAAAGCTGGGTATGGGCGCCGCATTCACCATCCGCAAGCGCGAGACCTACAATTCCGACGACGGCACCGGCTTCTCCGGCAACTACGTCGGCTACTACGATTCGCCGCGCCTGCGCTCTACGCTGAACGCCGACTGGAGCTACCAGAACTTCGTCACCAGCCTGTTCGTGAACTACACCGGGAAGGCCAAATGGGCCGCGGGTCCGTACGACACCGACAACGCGCCGGAGAACTGCACCTCCGGCGGCGTGGCGCTGCCGGATAACCTGTGCGGTGGCCAGCCGTCCTACTACACGGTCAACCTTGGGTTCAACTGGAAGGCGGTCGAGAACCTGGAGCTGGGCCTGAACATCAGGAACGTGACCAACAAAATGCCTTACTACGACCCGAACGGCTGGGAAGGCTACAACCACCAGCAAAACCTGTTTGGCCGCGTTTTTGCGCTCTCTGCCAGCTACAAGTTCTGGTAACCTGCGATTCAACTCATGAGGTTTTGAAAAGATGGACAAGCAATTCAACCGACGACACTTTCTCACCGCCGGCGCTGCACTGGCGGGCAGCCTTCTGCTGCCGCGGGCGTTTGCGGCTGGCAGCCGTGAAAAGCTCCGCCTCGGTATGATCGGCACCGGCATGCGCGGTCAGGTGCTCCTGCGCGAGCTGGTACGCCGCGACGACGTGGAAGTGACCGCCTTGTGCGATATCGAACCGCTCATGCTTGGCAAGGCACTGGCGCAGTTCGAAAAGGCCGGCAAGGCAAAACCGCGTACTTTTGGCGAAGACGGCGACAAGCATGCCTACAAGCGGATGCTGGATGCGAAAGAATTGGATGGCGTGATTATCGCCACGCCTTGGGAGTGGCATGCACAAATGGCGATCGACGCCATGCAGGCTAAGGTTCCCGTCGGCTGCGAGGTGGTGGCCGGCGTGACGCTGAAAGACCATTGGGATGTGCTGGACACCCAGCTGAAAACCGGTACGCCATACATGCTGTTGGAGAACGTGTGCTATCGCCGCGACGTGATGGCGGTGCTGCAGATGGTGCGTTCCGGCCTGTTCGGCGAGCTGGTGCACCTGCAGGGCGGTTACCAGCACGACCTGCGCGCCGTCAAATTCAACAACGGCGATCCGGCCAAACCCTACGGCAGTGGCATCGAGTTCGGTGACAAGGGCTGGTCGGAAGCGAAGTGGCGCACGCTGCATTCGGTGCAGCGCAATGGCGAGCTGTATCCGAGCCACGGCATCGGCCCGTGCGCGATGTACACCAATATCAACCGCGGCAATCGCTTCACCCGTATCAACACCTTCGCGACCAAGGCGCGCGGCCTGCACGACTACATCGTCAAGCAGGGCGGCGCGGAGCATTCGAGCGGCAAGGTGAAGTTCAGCCTGGGCGACGTGGTCAGCACCACGCTGTCGTGCGAGAACGGCGAGACCATCATCCTGCAGCACGATACCTCGCTGCCGCGCCCATATTCGCTCGGCTTCCGGGTGCAGGGCACCAACGGCCTGTGGATGGACGTGAACCATTCCATCCACATTGAAGGCAAGAGCACGCCGCATCAGTGGGAGGATTTCCAGGCATATCAGGACAAGTTCGACCACCCGCTGTGGCGAAAATATGCTAGCGAAGCTGCCGGTGCTGGCCACGGCGGCATGGACTACTTCGTGATTCATGCTTTCGTGGAAGCGCTGAAGGCCCGCGCGCCGATGCCGATCGATATCTACGATGCGGTGACGTGGAGCGCCATCACACCGCTGTCCGAGCAATCGATTGCGCAGAATTTCCAGACGCTGGAATTCCCCGATTTCACGCGCGGCCTGTGGAGCAAGCGCAAGCCGATCTTTTCCTTCGATGACCGTTATTGAACCCAGATGAAGAGCATAAGGATTGCATGTGCCGCCACCTGCCTTGGCATTGCAGCGCTGGCCGTGCAGGGAGCGGCTAGCGCGCAGTCGGAGCCATACAAAGTCTTCGACACCAGGCCGGTCATTACCGACGGGCCTTACCTGTCCGCGTTGTCCGATACTGCGGTGTCGGTGGTGTGGATGACCGATGCGCCGAGCCACGCCAAGGTTCGCCTGCACGACGGCGACAGCGTGCGGGAAATCGAGCCGCAGGTCGACGGCCTGGTGCCGGTCGGCCAGCGTCATGTCGTGACAATCAAGGGACTCGCTCCGGGCAGGCGCTACACGTACGAAGCTGTCGCCACCCGGGTAGTCAAGCTGAAGCCGTACTGGCCGGATAAGGGATTCAGCACAAGCAGCCCGGCGGCGGCATTCACCACGTTCGACCCGCAGCAGGGCAAGATCTCGTTCAGCGTCGTCACCGATACCCACGAAGACACCGCCCGCATCGGCCGCTTGATGAAGTTGATCGACTGGCCTGGCACTGATGCATTGGTTCACCTGGGCGACGCTTTCCATTGGCTCGATTCGGAAGAGCAGCTGTGGGCCAAATGGCTGCGTCCAACCGTTGCCGCCTTGGGTCCGGGCAAACCCCTGCTGTTCGCACGCGGCAACCACGAATTGCGCGGCGCCTTCGCGCGCGAGCTGGCGGGCTATATACCCTCGCCGGAAGGCAGGTATTACTACTCGCGCG
Organism: Pseudoduganella violaceinigra DSM 15887; assembly: GCF_000425385.1. Lineage (GTDB taxonomy): Bacteria > Pseudomonadota > Gammaproteobacteria > Burkholderiales > Burkholderiaceae_D > Rugamonas > Rugamonas violaceinigra. The sequence continues at coordinate 171,915 of NZ_AUDI01000020.1, forward strand.
CCATGGGGCCGGTGCACCTTCTGGTCATCGATACAGCCGAGGACAAGCCGGACGACACCAATGTCTACGCCCAGTTGAATCGCACCCAGCCCTACCGCGAAGACGAACTGGCATGGCTGCGCGCGGAAGTCAGCGGCAACCGGCATCTGGCGAAGGCGCCGTTCAGGGTGGTGGCGATGCACCAGGCAGACTGGGGATCGCTCGCCGATCAAGGCGCGGCATGGACTGCGCTGGCCAACCAGGCCGGCGTCGACCTCGTGATCGCGGGCCATGAGCATGAGTTTTCCTATCATGCTCCCGACAAGGTGCACGCCTACCACCAGCTGATCCTGGGCCAGGACCAGCTGGCCCGCGTCGACGCCACGGAGCGCACCCTGACGGTCAAGGTAACGACGGACAAAGGCGCGCCTGTGCATACGCTGACCATCCCGGTGCGCCGATAACATGCTACCCTGTTGCGAAATTAGCAAACAGGGTAATCATGGTTAAGCGTATTATCGCCGCCGCGGCGTTCATGTTGCTGGCGGGCGCCGCGTGGGCCCAGGAAGAGATTCCGGCACCGGCGGCCGACACCGAACAAGTCCTCATCGTCGGTCAGCGTCCCGGCCCCGGCCTGTGGAAGGTCAGCAAAGGCGAACATGTGATGTACATTTTCGGCGACTACGCACCGCTGCCGATCAAAATGGATTGGCGCTCGCAGGAAGTCGAATCCATCATCGCCAAATCCCAGGAATACCTGCCGAAGCCTTCCTTTGGTATCAGCGTGGGTCTTTGGGGCGGCCTGAAAATGCTGCCCTACGCGGTCGGATTCAAGAACAACCCGGATGGCGCCAAGCTGGTCGACGTTCTGCCAGCCGAAACCTACGACCGCTGGCAGGTGCTGAAGGCAAAGTACATCGGGAAGGACAGCGGCATCGAGCGCGAGCGGCCCATGTTCGTGGCTGAAACCTTGTATGCGCAAGGCTTGGAAAAGAACGGCTTGACCTTGCGCACCGATGTCTACGCGAAGCTCGATAAGCTGGTGAAGCAATACAAGGTCAAGATTACCTCCAGCAGCGCCGAGGTGGAGCTGGAAAACCCCGGCCAGGCCATCAAGGCATTCAACAATTCGCCCGGCTCCGATACGGCTTGCTTCGCCAAGACAGTGGAACGCCTGGAAACCGACATCGACGCCATGCGCGTGCGCGCCAATGCCTGGGCCGTCGGCGACATGTCGAAGATTGCCACACTGAGTTTTGCGGACCGCGACGAAGCCTGCAAGAACGCCGTCTTCGAGAACGACGCCTTCAAGTCGAATGAAAAGCTGCGCCAGGCCGAGCAGAATATGCGCAAGGCCTGGCTGGAAAATGCGGAGCATGCGCTGGAGGCGAACAACACGACTTTCGCCGTGCTGTCGCTGCGCCATCTGTTTGGATCGACCGGCTACCTGGCCGACCTGCAGGCAAAAGGTTATAAGGTCGAAGCGCCCGAGTAAGTTCGGCCAGCCGGCAAGCTGACCTGGCGCCGGCTTGAAACGCCTTGCGTGACACCGTTTGCCGCCTTGGCCTGCGGCGGCAGCTTGAACACTTCCAGCGCCTTGGCAACCGCCTGTGCCTGCACGTCCAGCACGCCGGTGGCGGTGGATGCTTCCTCCACCATCTGGCTGTTTTGACGCGTCACTTCGTCCAGCTCCGCGATGGCGTCCTTGACCTGGTTGACGCCGTTGCTCTGTTCGCGCGTTGCGCCGCTGATGTCGCCCATGATGGCAGCGACGCGGCCGATGGCGCCAATCACCGCATCCATGTCGGCGCCGGCCGCGGTAGCTACGCTGGCGCCGCCTTCGATCTTGTCTGCCGAAACATCGATCAGCAGTTTGATGTCCTTGGCGGCGGCCGCACTGCGCTGCGCCAGGTTGCGCACTTCGCTGGCGACGACCGCGAAGCCTCGGCCGCTTTCACCTGCCCGTGCCGCTTCCACTGCCGCATTCAGGGCCAGGATATTGGTCTGGAAAGCGATGCCGTCGATCAGGCCAATGATGTCGACAATCTTGCGTGAGGAACCGCGGATCTCGTCCATCGCCGTCACTACCTGCGCCACCGCCACGCCGGTGCGTTCGGCCAGCGCGGTCGCCTCGTTTGCCACGCTGTTGGCCGTGTTGACGTTGTCGGCGGTCTGGCTCACGGTGCCGGTGATCTGTCCCATATGGGCCGACGTCTGTTCCAGATTGGCCGCTTGCGCTTCGGTGCGGGCCGCCAGGTCGGCGTTGGCCGTGCGCACCTGGGTGGTGGTGCTGCGGGTCAGCGCGAAATTGCCGCGGATATCGCCCAGGATGGATGCCAGGTTCAAGTTCAACTGGCGCACGAATGCTTGCAGCTGGCCCAGTTCATCGTGGCGATCAACCGCCATGCGGGTGGTCAGGTCGCCGCCGGCCAGAATGCGCGTGGCGTTGATGCAGGCCTGGACCGGCGCAACGATGGCGCGGTGCAGGTTGTACCAGCCGTACAGGGCCAGCGCCGCCAGCAGCAAGGCCTGCAAATGCAGCGCAAATTCGGAATAGGGCAGGAGGGCATGCATCGCCATCGACAGCGCCAGCACGATCATGCTGCCGAAGCATAAGGCCATGCGCTGCGCCAGCGAGATGTCGCGCAAGGCTCTGGAAACTTTCTGCATTGCGCGCGGCGCGGCCGATCCGCGCGCAATGCGCACACCGTCCGGATTGGCGCCCTTGACGGTGCGGTATAGCTGCTCGGCTTCCTTGACCTGCTCGTGCTTGGGTTTGGTGCACACCGACATGAAGCCGGTGGTCTTATGCTTTTCGATCACCGGGGTGACGTTGGCAATGCACCAGAAATAGCCGCCACCGGCGCAACGGAATTTGACCAGGCCGCGCCATGGCTCGCCCGACATCGTCGTGCGCAGCATGTCTTCATCGACCGCGGCCGGCATGTCAGCATGGTAGAAGGCCTTCTGCGGGCGGCCGAGTAGATCCTCGTCGGCGTAGCCGCTGACGGCGTTGAACGTCGAATTGGTGTACGTCAGCCGGCCCTGCAGGTCCGTGGTGATGACGATGGGCTTGCCGTCTTCAAGAAGTGTTTCTTGCATTATCGACCACTTTATTTCGGTTGGGAAATGTCGCTGAACATCCTATCAGATCGCGGCATGGCCACGCCGAAAGCGTGGCCATTTCGTGGTATTTCCACCAAAACTGTTGGTCTGCAGTTAATTTACTGTGGTTGCATGGCAAAGCCAACGCCAAAACGGTTCCAGGCATTGATGGCGCCAATGACAAACGTCAGTTCCGACATTTCCTGTTCGCTGAAATGGGTGGCAACGACGCGGTAAACATCGTCGGGCGCCCCGTGCTTCGATAGCTCGGTCAGGGTTTCAGTCCACAGCAGCGCGGCCCGTTCGCGCTCGCTGAAGAAAGGCGTTTCGCGCCAGACGGGCAGTGCCAGCAGCCGGCGTACGTCTTCGCCCCCCTTAAGCGCATCCTGGCTGTGCATGTCGACGCAATAGGCGCAGCCATTGATGTGCGAGGCGCGGATCTTCACCAGTTCGCGCAAGGCCGCCGGCAGCAGCGATTCGGCGGCGGCGCGTTCAAGCCCCATCATGGCCTTCATGGCGTTCGGGGCGGCTTGGTAGTAGTCAATGCGTTTCACGGTAAATTCCTCGGTTTGTTGGCGATGAACCCACTTTAGTCTGAACGAGATTGCGGATAAACTGGCGCTCATCGTTTTTAATGTACGGAAAGTCGGCTAATTATGGCTTTTGACCGCCTGGAAGCGATGCGTGCCTTTTGCCGCATCGTCGAAGTGGGCAGTTTCGTCGGTGCGGCCGACGCGCTGGGCGTGCCCAAGACCACCATCTCCGGCCAGATCCAGGGGCTGGAAGCGCACCTCGGCATGAAGCTGCTGCACAGGACTACGCGCCGCGTCTCGCCCACCACCGATGGCGCGGCCTATTACGAAGGCGCCCGCGCGCTGCTCGACGATCTCGATGAACTGGAAATGTCGCGCCATGCCGCGCGCGGCCGCGTGAAGGTGGAAATGCCGTCGCCGGTCGGCACCTTCCTGGTCATTCCCGCGCTGCCGGATTTCGTGGCGCGCTACCCGGACGTGCAGCTCGATATCGGTTGTGGTGAACGGGTGGTGGACCTGGTGCAGGAAGGGATCGACTGCGCTCTTCGCGGTGGCCTGGTGGCGGACCAGGACTTGGTCGCGCGGCCGGTCGGCGCTATGCGCTTTTGCCTGTGTGCCGCGCCCTCCTATCTCGCAAAAGCGCCTGTGCTGGCGTCGCCCGCTGACCTGGCCGCGCATCGCTATCTCGGCTTCCTCTTCGCCGCTACGGGGCGCGCTTACACGCCGACGCTTATGTGCGGCCAGCAGCGCTTTACCATCGAGCAGCCGCCGGCCATGCGTTTCAATAACGCCGGCGCCTACATTGCCGCCGGCGTGGCGGGGCTGGGGATCGTCTGCATCGCGCGGGCGGAAGCGGCGCAGCACCTGCGCAGCGGAGCGTTGCTGGAAGTGCTGCCCGAATGGCAGCCGGGCAGCATGCCGATCAGCCTCGTCTACCCTTACGCGCGCCGGCTATCGGCCCGCGTGCGCGCCTTCACGGAATGGGTCACGGCCCTGATGGCAAAGGACCCCTTGTGGCACTGAGTAATTCCAGAGTTTGGTGTGTTACTGTTGGTATTTGGTCCGTTCATATGAGGAGGTGTGCCATGGGTATTCTCGATTCGCTGGCCGGTGAAGTGATGAGCCAGTTCTCGGGCGGTAATCATCCGGAAGGGATGCTGGAAGCGGTCAGCACGATGCTGAATGATCCGCGCACGGGTGGCCTGCAAGGCCTCGTGGCGTCCTTCGAGCAAGGCGGTATGGGCGGCGTGATCGCATCCTGGATCGGCACCGGCCAGAACCAGCCCATCAGCGCGGACCAACTGCAGTCGGTGCTGGGCAGCGAGCAGGTGCAGGCAATTGCCAGTCGCCTTGGACTCAATTCGCAGGAAGTATCTGGCCACCTGGCGCAGTTGCTGCCGCAAATTGTTGACAAGCTCACGCCAGGCGGCACGATTCCCGATAGCGGCGGTGGACTGGGCGCTGCCTTGGGTGGCTTGTTCGGGCGCTCCTAGCGCACGAACCTTGGGAAAGTTGCCAACGATGCCAAAAGCCGAATAGAATGCGGCGTGTGCGGGTGTAGTTCAATGGTAGAACGGCAGCTTCCCAAGCTTCATACGAGGGTTCGATTCCCTTCACCCGCTCCATAGGGAAAATCGACGGTTTTAGCGCCGCGACTTCCTCCCCAAAAACGAAGTTCCTCCCCAAACCTCACCCTGTCGAGCCTACGATCTTGCCTCTTCGCAAGTAGCTGCGCTGCGTTGCCACGTCGGTCCCCTGTCAGTTAGACGTGGGCAATGGGCCGTCAAGAAATGAGTAGCCTAATACTCTTTTTCCATTAAATGATCTGCATACTACTCTTTTTGCGTTGACCTCATTCAGCAGAAAAGCTACTCTTTTTACTCAAGCCAACAGAATTGAGTACTATCATGAGCAATATTTTGCCTGAACTCCGGAATGCTCGGAAATCTGCCGGACTGACCCATGACATGCTGGCCGAACGCGCCGGTGTAAGCCGTATGACGGTCCAACGCACAGAGGCGGGAAAAATTGACCCCCGTCTTTCGACACTCCTAGTGCTCGCGCGTACGCTCGGCATGGATTTGATGCTTGTGCCAAAATCGCTGAGACAAGACCTGGAAGATTTTGTCCAGTCAGGTGGCCGGTTCCTAGGGCAGCCGTCGGGTGTCGGTGCCCCCCCTTCTTTGGTCGATGAGCTACTGCAGGATGCGGTCCCGACCAGGAAACATACTCCGCCCAAACCGAAGCAATGACTACATCCATCCGCTACCTGCGAATGTTTCTGCACTCGCCCGCGGGTGCCAAAAACCTCATTGGCTATCTCTCGCAGTATGGAGACATTCTGCGGGTGTCGTTCAACGAAGACTACGTTAACAATACTGGCCGTCCCACATTGTCATTAGCTTACCTCGGTACAAGCGAAGGGGCCACGAGGGAAATTCTCACCGCCCCCCGAGATATCAGGTTGTCGAGGAGCGACGGCAAATGGCCAGCTTATTTTCAGAACTTGCTGCCCGAGGGCCACAATCGGGAACGACTGGCGGCGCAGCGCGGGTGCAGCGCGGACGATGAATTCGAGCTATTGGCCGCGGCTGGCCATGACTTGATGGGGGCAATTGAAGTTGAACCGGTTCCACCCGATATGGAAATTCCGGATGCGGTACGGCACTGGCATACAGCCTTAGGTTTGGACATACTCGAACCGGGCTTCGTTGAATTTCCAGTGGAAGATGCCTCGGCACTGCCAGGCGTCATCACTAAGTTTTCGGCGGTGCTTGAAGGGCGTCGCTATGTCGTAAAACGTCATGGTGCAGCAGGATCGTACATCCTCAAGCTGCCAAGCACGCGACATCCTGACTTGGTCGCCAACGAGTTCATGGGTTTTCAACTATGCAATGCAGTTGGCCTGGATTGCGCCAAAGCGTCAGTAATTTCTCGCGTAGATGCAGACCTGCCGGAAGTTGTTCCGTTTGAGGAGATTCTGGCGGTGAAGCGGTTTGATCGCGGTCCGGCCGGCCAGCGCATCCACATGGAAGAATTTGCCCAGGTGCTTCGATACGACCCTAAGCATAAGTACGGCAAGGGACTCCACAAAGATTATTCAGACATGTTGCGCATCATCGATCAGCTCTCAGTGCGGCCCGTGCAAGACGTCCAGGAATTCGTAAACCGCTTCGTCGTATTTGTCCTGATGGGAAACACAGATACACATCTGAAGAACTGGGCTCTTCGCTATCCGGACGGAGTCCACTCTGAACTAGCACCGCTTTATGACCCTGTGTGCATCACAGCTTTCTTCGAGGGTGTTCCCGAACATGACTATGCCGTCAATCGGGCTATCGACAAGACGGTACGGGCATTCACGTGGAACGATCTCGATGCCTTGCTCGAAAAGGCGAAGGTGATGCGTCGTGGGCGCATCCTTCAAGTCGCAAAAGGCGTGGTTGCCAAGGCCAAGGCAGACTGGCCTGCGCTACTTGAGAGGGCACCCGAAAGCATGCGGCGTGCAATTGCCGAGCGCTTGGCCGGCGGGGTTGCACTAGTGGACTGTAACAGTTAAAACTGGAGTATCATTGAACGCAAGGAGGCGTCCATGATACTCACAGATAGCGAACGTTCGGAACTGCAGCAGCAGGTCAATGCGCGCAATGTGCGTGCGGATGTCGTGCGACGGGCGAGGCTGATTCTGCTGTTGGCGGATAAGCACACGTGGGAGGAAATCCGCGCCAAGCTCGATTGCAGCAACGGCTTCATCGCGCTCTGGCACAAGCGCTTCTCCGCCGAACGCCTGGCTGGCTTGTATTCGCGCCACGCCGGACGATCCGCCTTCAAAGTAACGGACCGGCTTGAAGCACGT
>NZ_AUDI01000021.1 GCF_000425385.1 Pseudoduganella violaceinigra DSM 15887
CGGTGATTGTCAACAAAGTTGTCGCGTCGAGTTATGCGGCTTGCCGAAAATTCTCAATGCCTGATCGCTCAGGGTTCAGCCATACTTCTTTTACTGCTTCCCAGTTCCGCGTCGCACCTGACCAGCGCTCTGGTCTTCGCGCCTTAGCCTCCGCGTAGACACGTTCGCGTTGGCGCAGAACTGCGTCTTCGGCGCCACTGTGGCGCTGTGCCGGTGTGACGAATCTAAGCCCGCTGTGCTTACCGTCGTCCGCACGTTGTAGCGGGAAGTCCTCGTTACCGGACTTCCACGCCTAAGCCATTGATGCCCAAAAGGTATGGGCTCTCACGTAAAACGATGACCATGGACTTCTTTGGTGGACGCTTTCCGTTGCCAGTTAAACCGCTTTCAGGAAATTCGCGAAGTCGTAGCTAATCACAGAACCATTCTCGGTTTCTTTCCAAGCGCGTTCTTCGTGAGATAACTCAGAGATTTTTGTTGCAGAGAGCTTCTTAAACGTATTCTTAGTTGAAAGCAGCACAGCAAGCTCTTGTTCTGTGAAGACGTTCTTATCCCAGGCAGTAACGGAGGTCGCTCGGTATCCGACGAACTTATCGAAAACCTCCTCTTCGAACGTGATGAGCTCTCGTTTTTCTAGCAACGAGTACAGGAGTCTGTAATTTGAGGGTACTGGACCATAGTGGTGCCTTACATACGACAACCCCGTCATTGTCTTGCCGAAGTCCCTGAAGAATTTAAAGTCTGCGTAGAACAGCAGTTTGTTCAACTTGGTCTCAAATTCACCCATGCCGTCGCAAAACGCCATCACGATGTTAGCGATCTTCTCGATCTGAATCGTCTCATGAGGAGCTGGAACCACATCTTGCAGGAACGCTTTTTCAACGGTCTCAATCCCAGCTTTATGCCTTAAGCGTTCGATGAGATGATTGCGAGTTGAGTCTGCAAGCCCCTCTGCTTTGTTGACCATTTCCAACAAGGCATCAGCACTATTCATGGCGAGTGAGAGCGCCTGGTCATGACTTGGTTCGGCGAGCTTCCCGTTCTCATACCGGCTTACAGTCGCTGTGCCCCACTTCATCACAAGTGCCAACTCCGCTTGTGTCAGGCCAAGCGACTCACGCCACGCTTTAAGCGCTTCAGGAGCGACCATTCGATGCTTGGCACGATAAAGGTCTTTTGCTTTCTCAAATCCTTCGTCGCCGGAAAGAGGTAAGAACTCTTCCTTGCACCTTCCGCAAATCGAAATTGCAACAGTAATAGCGAATTCCTCGCCCTTAACGGTGCGAGTGTCATTTCGCTCTTCGACGGTGAATGAATTTTCAGCGCCGCAGACAGGGCAAATTTCTTCATGCATGCTTGACAACCTCCCATTGCTTGTACGGCTTTGCTAACGGAAACACCATCGACTCTTCTGTTGGATGGAATGACATGTTGGCGAACCAATTTTCCTGCTTCGACTTGGTGAGCGACAACTTAATATAGATACGGTACTTATCCGTCAAATTGACGGTGATTTCGGAGCCGAAAATCCATACCGAACTGTTGCCACCCCAGTCATTCGTTAGCGGTCCGCGATGATAGTCATCTGGCGTCAACCTCATCAGCGTTTCCAGTACTTCAGCCTTTCCCCAGTCGATTGATGATAAGAATTTAATTGTTTTTGATTGGTTGGACATTCTGAACTTGTTCACGTCCATGCCTCGCAAGGTCTTCAGAAAGACTTGCACGGCTGCTTGGCTTGCTGCCATTCCCACCCCTCATAGTCTATATCTTTTGATTCGCAAGCGTCGCGAACATATCAATTGATCTGATTGTAGCACCGGATCGCGACCACTTCTTACAACAGAAGGTGATCAATTCAACAAAAGGATGAAAGTTTCGCCACAAATCGGCCCAATCAAACGCCCAATTTCTCGTAAGCAAGTGATAATGCTGCCTCAATTAAACGTGCCACATGGCAATATCCAAGGGTAAGCAATGAAAATGACGATGGCGCTTCCAGCAGCGCGAATTCTGGTGGCAGCCTTGGCTGCAGTGTTGGCGGGATGTGGCGGAAGCAGTTCTGATTCATCCAAACCTTCTGGCCAAGCGCAGGCTACCCAGGGCACCACGCCGACCACACCCACGACGCCGGGTACGCCAACCACGCCGTCTACAGGCGGAGCGGCAGCGATCAACACTAGCAATAAGGCGGAAGTGCTTGCCTTTTACAAGACCACCATGCTGCCGGCCTTTTCAGTTCCAATGCAGTGGAGCGGCTCGACCCAGGGTTGTGTCGCAGGAACCACTTCGGCTGAATACAAGGCGGCTGTCGTTAATACCGTGAACAGCTTCCGGGTACTGGCCGGCTTGCCTGGTAATGTCACCCTGAATCTCACGCATTCGGCCATGGCGCAGCAAGCAGCCTTGATGATGGAAGCGAATTCCCAGTTAAGCCACTCGCCGCCATCTTCGTGGAATTGCTACACGGCCGATGGCGCGACGGCAGCCGGCAGCTCCAACCTGGCGCTCGGCAACGCAGGACCAAATGCAGTGCACGCGTATATTGCCGACAGCGGTACCGCCAGCCTGGGCCATCGCCGCTGGGTACTTTATTCGCGCCTGGGCGAAGTGGGCACCGGCGACACAACGCGTGCTAATACTTTGTGGGTATTTGGCGGCACTGTCGCCGCACCGGCTGCTGTGGCGGACACGGGCGTCGCCTGGCCTGCACGCGGGTATGTACCGTGGACTCCCAATGTGGCTGACCCAAACCACCCGTGGAGTTTTTCTTTGCCGGGCGCTGACTTCAGCGGCGCGAGCGTGGCGATGAGCAATGACCAGGGTCAAGTGCTCTCGGTCAGCAACGTTGGTCCATTGCCGGATGGTTATGGCGACAACACCATGAGCTGGAAACTGTCCGCCGCCGAAAGCGAATGGAAGCGCTCTCCGGCCGACACCAAGTTCAATGTGCAAATCAGGAATGTGAAAGTCGGTGGGCAGGTCAAGTCCTTCGACTATAGCGTTACTTTCTTTGTCCCTTAATTTGAAGGCACGCTGTTACGGTGCAAGAGGGCGGTGGCTGGGCTACATCCGTGAACCGAAGGGTAAACATCGGACGTAGCGCCATACAGTCAAAGATCGGGTAGGGATGTCGAGCTTGGCAACCGAGGTAGCCAAGGCAGCATGTCATCGATGATCAGCTATGGCGCCGTTTCTCTTGCTTCTCTTGCGCCGCTTTGTTCGCTTATCTGTTTCCTGAGATGAGCGAACGGCTTTTTTACCTCGCCCCAGGCTCGTGGCATTGACAGCCAATGGTAGCCGCCGTCCTGTCCGTTACGCGGGAGCTACTGGTCTCTTTTGCTGGGCAAAGGCAAAGGGTAGACGTTGCCTGATGGCGAAGCACCCGTCTGCATTACGTCTTGCAACAGCATGTCGAGGGCTGTCGAGTTTGCCGGCAGCATTAGAAAGGTCTGCAATTCCCCGCAGTGGCCGCAGGTATTACATGAACACATGGACGAATCACCGTAGGAAAGGTCGGAGATGTCGGTCGTGTGGAGTTCTGGAAGGCAGTCGAGGCCAGCTACGGTCACTTTGACTTCGGCCTGAATGATAAACAGGCCACTGCACCGGCAGTGCGGACACATAAGCTTCATAATTGTCCTCCTCTTGAAGGAAGCACCTATGCATGCAATATACCGCACTTCTCGAAAGGGGCGGAGCGGCACTTGTCGCAGTAACCCTTTTTGCCTTCACCGTCGCGGAGGGAAGACTTTTTGCACGGCATTCAACTGCGCGCTCTAAGGCGGATCACCCTGCGGCGTTTCCCGCTTGGTAAAGTCAACGCCAAAGCGCAGTCGGAATACAGTCTGAGTGCCTTGTGGGAAGCGCGCAGTTTCGCGAATGGCTTTCTCAACGGCCGCGTCGTAGCCTTTGTTGCCGGAGGCCTGGACTTTATTCATTCCCAGCACGGTGCCATCAGCGTCAATGAAAACTTTGTAGACCACGTTGTACACGCCGGAAGCAGTGTGCGCCGGCCACTTATAGTCGATGCGTGAGCGGATTTCTTCGATCCGTTCCTGGCTTGGCGGCATGTCCGCATCCTCTTGCGTAGACCTCATCTCATGCTTATCCGCCGGCGGGTAGAAGCCTTTGGGGCGGCGGGCATCGATGATCAGATTGAGGAAGCCGATCATCAGCACGATCGCCATAAGGGCGATCGTGCTGATGATCGGGCGGCGCCAGATAGATTCGCTGGCCGGATCCAGCCATGCAGTTTCTTCTGGCTCCGGTGCCTGGTGGCGCTTTTGTGCATCCGGGCGCGCTGCTTCAAGCCAGTTGTCAAGGGTCTCACGCTCGAGGATCAATGAGAACCAGGTGTGGAAGCGGCTTGCCAACTGCTGGAACAGCTCCAGGTCATCGCGGCTTACGCCGGCTCCCGGTTGCGGAGTGGCGCGCACAATTCGCAGCAACTGCTTATACGTGCCGATTCCATAGCCGGGCATCGATTGGAACAGCTGTCGTTCATCAACGGCACGGCTGATCATTGCGCCGGCTTGGCCGAATTGCTGGATGCGGCGACGATCCCGTTCCCATTCGAAGACCTCGTTCGCCACCGCAAACAAGGCTTCGTGGCCCGGCTTCGCTCCGGCTGCAAACAAGCCGACAATGCGTCCTTCAAACAATATGCGGGCTGTCAAGTTGAGCAGGAGCTCGCTGTTCAGGGATGACAGCAGGGCGGCCTTGAACACGGCAAGGCGGCGGGCCGCCGAATACTCATTTTTCCGGGCGATGTCTGCGATGAATTTTTCAAAGGCCTGGTCGGCCAGTTGCGCAGGATCTTCAGGGGACGGCGATTCGGCGCCCGGTTGGTGCAGTGGAATCGGCTCCAGGTCCGTCGGCATCGCCTGCTCGCGTAAGTCCAGCGGAGGGATTTCTGCCACTGGCTCAGGCGCGGGATTGGCCGGGACCTCATCCTGCGCCGGCTCGGGCGCCTGATCAGTCGCCGCGACGTCTTGCCCGCCATCCTGTGGGCTCTGGCGGTACGCATGCCACTCCAACGCTGCTTCGTACGCTGCCCGCAGTTCCTGGAATCCGCCTGGATCGGCTGCCTGGTCAATCTGTTTCAACTCGCGCGCGTAGGCGCGGCGGATGTCTTTGGCATCCGCATCAGGCCGCAGCCCAAGCCGGGTCAGGAAAGGAAAACTGTCACGCATCGCTATGAGAATTGAAAAAGTGTATCGGTAATCGAATAGATGGCGAAAATCACCAAAATGATGATGCGGAAAATTTCGTTTGCGGATGCCGGGGCACTTGCCTCGTAAGATGGCACGGTACGTACTGCAGGCATCTTGCTCAGGACAATGGCAGGTGTGCCAAGCGGTGCGGCGAGTTCGCGCCAGCGCTCCAACATCCTGGCGTCGACGATCATTGACGCCAGGTTTGCGTAGTGCGTCGCGAGATGCTCGAGATATCGATGATCGCGCCGCAAGCGGGACAGGTCAGGTTCATATGTCTGGCGTAAGTCGCGGATCACCCTTACCAGCGGTCCGCGCACCGTCTCATTCTGGCGGTGCAGCATGAATCGCTCAAACCATGCTTCCGCCACCTGGTCGTTTGGCCAGGTGCCTTCTTCGGCCCAGCGGAAATATTGGGTGGCGCCAATCAGTAGCGCTTCATGGCCCGGTTTCCAGCCCTGAAGCAGCAACGTCCCGATGGCAGCCTGGAAGCGCCAGTCGTCATCGATGCCGGCCGGCCGTCGTTCGGCAAGCTGCTCGACCAGTTCAACGACCCAGATCGATTCGTCGGCAATTCGCCGGCCGCCTGAGATGACAGCGACTGCCGCCACGATCCAGTCAAGCGCCTCTTGCGCCTCGTCTTCAGCGGCAGGGGATGGCGCTGGCTTGGCCCTTTGTCCGCTCATGGCCAGTTCGTAGGCGGCGCGCAGCGACTGGAAGCTGTCGATATCGGTTTCCTGGTCGATCAGTTTCAGTTCGCGCGCATAGGCGGCCCGGATTGATTTTTCGTCGGCGGCCCCGGCGATGCCGAGACGTGTCAACGCGTTGGAAAGCTGGTCCACGTACGGCTTATGAATCGAGGTTCAGGAAACTTTGGTGCTCGAAATATTCGAGTGCTTCAGTAAAGTTGTTGGCTGCCTGGCGCAGGATGCGCGGCTCTTGCGCCTCCAGCGCTTGTTCGAACTGCATGATCATCCGCCCCATCTGCTCACGGGCTTCGCCACGCAGTTGCTGATAAAGGCGTTCACCGCGCGCCAACTTGGTACGGTTCTCGATGCGGTCACGGGGATGGATCTTCAATTCGGACAGCGCGGCGAAACGTTCCCTGATTTCGTCTTGGGTCAACAGACCTGGATTGCCTTCGATGACCAGCGTATGTTTCTGCTTGGTCAGCAGCACCTCGGCTTCCACCTGCAGCAAACCATTCGCGTCGTAGGTGAACCGGACATTCACGCCGTTGTTCTGTCCCGCGACCTGGGACATTGGTACCTCAATCGTCCCCAGTGCGATATTGTCGCGCGCCATGCGCGCCTCGCCCTGGAAAATATCAATACTGAGTGCGGTCTGGCGTTCCGAGGTCGGGTAGTAGGTTTTGACCTTGCTGACCGGTACGACGGTATTCCGTTCGATCACCGGATCGAAGTGGCCGTGCGAGTATTGCTGGCCACCCAGGTGCATCGATACGGCGATTCCCAGCGAATATGGCGCGACGTCGGTCATCACGACTTCATCGAGCGCAGAATCATTCATTTTGAGGCCAGCCTGGACTGCGGCGCCCAATGCCACTACTTCGTCCGGATTGATATCGCATGAAGGGAAACGGCCGAACATGCGGGCCACCATACGCCGGACGATTGGCATGCGCGTGGCGCCGCCGGCCAGGACGATATTGTCCAGGCTGGCGGTATTCAGGTTCGCGTCGCGCAGGGCGCGCTCGACCGGGGAGCGAAGGCGGGCCAGCAAGGGTGCCGTAATGCGTTCAAGGGCGGCTTCATCCAGGGGCATTGAATAAGTGGTGCCGGCATGGTTGGTCTGCAGTACCACTTCCGGCGCTTCGCTGAGCTTGCGCTTGGCCTGTTCGGCCTGTGCGATCAGGCTTTGCATGAAGCGGCCATCCTGCCGCAGGGAGGCCGGAATGGCGGCCTGTTTGAAGAACTCTTCAATCAGCAGGTTGACGAAGTCTTCGCCGCCGAGGAAGTTATCGCCTGCGGACGCCCGCACTTCCATCACGCCCTCGAACAGGTCCAGGACGGAAACGTCGAAGGTGCCGCCGCCAAGGTCGAAGACCAGAAATTGCGTTTCCTTGCCGCGCTGGTGGATGCCATAGGCGAGGGCGGCGGCCGTCGGTTCATTCAGGAGGCGCTCGACCTTCAAGCCTGCCAGTTGGCCGGCGGCGCGGGTGGCCTTGCGCTGCGCATCGGAGAAGTAGGCTGGAACGGTGATGATCGCCTCGGTGATCGGTTCGCCCAAGGCCGCTTCCGCATCTTCCTTCAGGGCGCGCAGGATCAGCGCCGACAATTCTTCAGCGCGGAAATTGCGCCCGCCAAGGGTGAACTGCTTGTTGCTGCCCATATGGCGCTTGAATACCGCCGCGCTGTGCGTCGGGTGCGTCTGCAGCCGTTCGCGTGCCGCCTTGCCGACCAGGATCGTGCCGTCGTCGTCCACGCTGACACAGGATGGGGTCAGGAAGTCCCCGAGGCTGTTGGGGATGAGCTTGGCCTCGCCGTTGTGCCAAATTGCAATAAGGCTATTGGTGGTGCCGAGGTCGATGCCGACGATCATGTTGCTGCTCCGATGTAATTTTGGCAAAGGATCAGTTTATCATTTATTGCCTATGGAGAAAAGTTATTGGCAGCTTGGAAAACGTACTGATGACCGATAGCTTGAACCTGAAAGTCGCCCGGCGTCCGATTGGCAGTTTCGGTGGCGGGCCGTGCTGAAGGCGCCTAAGATGTTGTCTCACCAAGAGAAAGGAGGAAACCATGGCTAACTTAAGGCGTTACGACCCATTTGCGGACCTTGCCCGTTTCGATCCCTTCCGTAATTTCGACGACCTGTTCCGCGACTTCCGAATGGGCAACATTACGCGCGAGGGAGAAGGTCAGCAGCCGATCCGGATCGACGTGCATGAAAACGAGGCGGCCTACACTGTCCGTGCCGATCTACCTGGTGTCAGCAAGGACGACATCAAGGTGGATATTTCAGGCAACCGCATCACGATTGCGGCCGAGATCAAGCGGGTCGACGAGGAAAAGCAGGGCGGCAACCTGGTGCGGAGCGAACGGTATTTTGGCGAGCAGTATCGCAGCTTCACGCTGGAACACGATATTGACGACAGCAAGGCAACGGCGAAATGCGATGGCGGAGTGCTGGTGCTGACGCTGCCGAAAAAAGCACCGCAAGGCAGCCGCAAGCTGCAGATTCACTAAGCCCTGACCGGTAGGGTCAGGATGAAACTGGTGCCCTCTCCGAGGGCACTTTTTACATCGATACGTCCACCCAGCAGGCCGTAAACGATGTTGTAGACGATGTTCAATCCCAGCCCGGAGCCGCCGCGCCCCAGCTTGGTGGTGAAAAACGGGTCGTAGATCTTGCCCATGTTTTCCGGCGCAATGCCGATGCCGTTGTCGTGCACCGCAATGGCGACCGCCTGATTTTCCAGGATTTGGGCGCTGATCCGGATTTCGCCGTCCTCCCGGCCTTCGAAGGCGTGGATCAGTCCATTGTTCACCAGGTTGATCAGGACCTGGCCGAGCGGGCCGGGGTAACTTTCCATCAGAATACCGGGCGGAATGTCATGCGACACGCGGATTCCCGACTTTTTAAACGTTGGCATCAACACCAGCAGGATTTCGCAGACCAGTTCATCCAACTGGAACTGGCGGCATTGGGAGGTGGCCCGGTCCACCGCCACCTGCTTGAAGCTGGCGACCAGGTCGACCGCGCGGTGCAGGTTGCGCAGCACGATCTGGCTGCCGTTGTGAACGTCCCCGACAAAGGCCTGCAGGGCCGAGCGCTTGACGCCGCTGTCGATCGCTGCGGCGAAAGCCGTGCTTTGCTCCAGCATGGTGCTGATGGCAAGCAGGCTGTTGCCGATCGGCGTATTCAGTTCGTGCGCCACGCCGGCCACGAGCGAGCCCAGCGCCGCCAGTTTTTCGCTGCGCACCAATTCATCCTGGGCCCGCTGCAAAGTGCCGAGAGAGTCGGCCAATTCTCGATTGGTGTCAGCGATCTGGCGCGTCCGGACGTTGACCAGGTTTTCGAGCTCCATTTCGCCGTGTTTGCGGTCTGTGATGTCGGTGGAGACGCCGCCAATGGCCCAGATATGCCCGAATTCGTCCATCAGCGGGAACTTCTCGGAGATATACGTACGTGTAGCGCCGATCGCATCGAGCGCGGTTTCCTCATGGCTGCTGGCGCGGCCGCTGGCCAGGACGGCGCGGTCGGCCTGGCGGATCAGTTGAACCATCTCGGGGCTGAACAAGACATCGTCGGTGCTGCCCAGCGGCTCCGGTGTGCCGGGCGGCAGCAGCATGCGGAAGCTGTGGTTGACCATCAGGTAGCGGCCGTCCAGGTCTTTTACATAGATGACGGCGGATGACTTTTCGACGATGTTATTGAGCAGCGCCTGGCTGCGCCGCAGGGCGGCTTCGCGCGCGGCGATGGTGGCGAGCATGGCGTTGAAGGCGCCCGCCAGGCGGCCGACTTCATCCTGGCTGGTGACTGGCGAGCGCAAGTCGTAGCGCTGTTCACGCGTCACGCGGTCGGCCACTCCGGACAATGCCAATAGCGGTTGCGTTACCAGGCGGCGCGAGCCAAGCGCATACAGGAGCCCACCGAAGAACAGGGCCAGGAACACAACTCCCAGCACAAGTCCATAGTGGCGCAGGCGCTCCAGTACGGACGGGAGCTGGTAGTCGATGGCGAGATGCCCGACCACCTCGCGTTCATAGCGGATTGGGGAGAGCATGGATAGGGCCTCGCCGTCGAAACGGTGGCCGATCCGCTGCAGCTCTTGGGGCCACAAGCATGGAGTCCCCGGCGTTCGGTTGAAGTGGGCGAACAGGCGCTTATCAGCGGTGTAGAGGCAGGCCTGGGAAATCTCCGGGCTGTTGCGCAGGGCGTCGAGCTTACGGGTTGCGCCAAGACTGTCGCCGGAATTCAGGTCGGCGTCCAGGGTCAGTGCCAGCAATTCGCTGCGCACTGCCAGCTCCCTTACCATGCGCGGCCGCGCTACCAGGAAGTCATAGCTGGCCAGGGCGACCAGTGCCGCCAGCAGCGCCGCGAATGTCGTCAGGACGGACACCAGCAAGAGCTTGCGCTGCAGTCCAAGATCGCGGAAGAAGCCCTGGAAGCTTTTCATGCCGGGAAAGTCCCCATTTGCATAACAGTAACTATCTTAGCCCAATTGCTAAGGACGCCACAAGCACGCGACATTCCCATGCAATAGTTGCTATGTTTTGTCTATGACTGAAGAACAAGCGAGCAAGAAGGCGCCTGCATCGGCTCCACCTCCTCAGGCAGGTGCGGAATCGCGCGCCCGTGGGCCGCTGGCCCGATGGGGCGCGCCGGCTTTCTGGATGTCCTGTGGCGCGCTGCTTGCCGGCTTGGTTGCCGGCGCGGTCATCCTGGTGCAGCGCGTTGGCGTGGAGCGCGACATGATGGCGGTTGCCGCAACCATGCCTATGAGCCCGCCGCCAGTTGCCCCGATTCCCGCCGTCGCGGCAGCGGTTCCTGTCCCGCAGGTGCAGCCCGTCCCGCGGGCGCCAGCGGCGCAGGCAGTGAAGGCGCTGGCACAGCAGTCCGCAGCGCGTAAGCACAAGGCAAAGCCGAGGCCCCGCGTTTATCGAGTGCGCATGGCTATCGAGAAGAAATACCCTGAAGTCTTCAGGCGCTGCCGGCCGCTGGGCGAGTCCGGCGCAGTTGAATGCCGCCATCACATCTGCAATGGTGCGGAAAGGGATGGGCCGGCCTGCAAGCCGTACAGGTCTAAGCCGCGTTAGGCGACGGGTAAGTTCGTAAAAACGCGCTGGTGTTCCTGCAGCTGCTGACAGGCCAGACAGGTGGCCGCACTGGGGTTTGCCTGCATGCGTCCTGCGGAGATGGCGGCGCCGCAGCGCAGACATCGGCCAAACGCACCCGATTGCAGGCGTTCCATGGCTGCGTCGATTGCCGCGACTTCAGCCGCGTCGCGCCCGGCGAGCAGCGCTCGACGCTGGTGCAGGACGGCGGTCCAACGGTCGATTTCTTCAGATAGCATGGCCGGTCTCCATTTTTTTGAGCCACTTTAACGGGCATCTTGAGCTGCGTCACCGTGGCCGTTTGACCTGTATCAAGTTTGATTTACTTTTTCTACAGGAGGTCCGGTTGGCTCCTTGCTACGGGGGGCGCTACAATCATGGGATGACAGGATTTGACCATCGATAGGATCAGGCTTTGACACATTCAATGATTGCGGAACGCAGCCTGCAATGGCTGCTGGCATCGGCCACAGACGCGATGCTGATCATCGACAAGGATGGCCAACTGCTTCTGGTCAATCCCGCCCTCGAAGCACTGTTCGGATACGATTCCGGCGAGCTGCGGGGAAAATCGCTGGAGTCCCTGATTCCCGAGCGCTACCGCCACGGCCATGTGGGCCTGCGCGGCGGCTATTTCGAGCGGCCGCACCCGCGTGCAATGGGCGCCGGATTCGAATTGTTCGCCACCCGCAGGGACGGCACTGAATTCCCGGTCGAAGTGAGTCTCTCCCCACTGCATGACAACGATATGCAGCCGATGGTGATGGCCACCATCCACGATATCAGCGCCCGCAAACGGGCCGAACACGCATTGCAGGAAAGCGAAGCGCGCATGCGGGCCATCTTCGAGACCGCGGTGGACGCCATCATCACGATCGACGAGCATGGGATTATCGAACGCGTGAATCCGGCCGCCGAGCGTATGTTCGGCTATCCGGAAGCGGAGGTCTTGGGCCGCAACGTTAAGATCCTGATGCCGGCGCCGCACCGCGAAGCGCACGACGGTTACCTGCACCACTACATGACCACCGGCGAGAAGCGCATCATCGGCAAGGGCCGCGAAGTGCAGGGACTGCGCCGCGACGGCAGCGTGTTCCCGATGGACCTGGCCGTCACGGAAATGCAGCTGGGCGGCCGCCGCATGTTCACCGGCCTGGTGCGCGACATCACGGAGCGCAAGCATGCCGAGGAAAAGGCGCAGCAACTGCTGCAGGAGCTGACCAGCGCCAATGAGGAACTGACCAATTTCGCCTACGTCGTATCGCACGACCTGAAAGCCCCCTTGCGCGGCATCGGTTCGCTGGCCGACTGGCTGGCCCATGACTACGCCGACAAGTTCAACGACGAAGGCAAGGAGCATATGCGCCTGCTGATCAACCGCGTCCATCGTATGGGCGGGCTGATCGACGGCATCCTGCAATATTCGCGCGTTGGGCGCATCAAGGAAGCCGTGGTGCCGGTCAAGCTGGACCAGCTGGTGGCCGAAGTGGTGGATCTGCTGGCGGTGCCGGCCTATATCACGGTCGCGATTCTGCCTGGGATGCCGACCGTGACCGGCGAACCGACCCGCATCCAGCAGCTGTTCCACAACCTGGTGTCGAATGCGGTCAAGTATATGGACAAGCCGCAGGGCGAGATCGAAGTGGGCTGGGCCGACGACGGCGAGCAGTGGCGCTTCCACGTGCGCGACAACGGCCCTGGCATCGCCGAGCGCCATTTTGAGCGCATTTTCCAGCTGTTCCAGACCCTGGCCCCGCGCGACCGCGTTGAGAGCACCGGGGTCGGTCTGGCGCTGGTGAAAAAGATTGTAGAAATGTACCAGGGCAGGGTGTGGCTGGAGTCCGAGCTAGGCAAGGGCACCATCTTCTATTTCACCTTGCCGAAGAAAAGGAAGAACAACGGATGAATAATACGAGCAAGCCGATCTTGCTGGTCGAGGACGACCAGGTCGATGTCATGACCATTTTGCGCGCCCTGAAGGAAGTCCATGTAGGTAACCGCGTAGTGGCGATGGAGAACGGCGAGGCCGCGCTGGAATACCTGCGCGAGCCAGGCAGCGAGCCGCCCTGCATCATCCTGCTGGACCTGAACATGCCGATCATGAACGGCATCGAGTTCCTGCAGAATATCAAACAGGACCCGCTGCTGCGCCGCATCCCGGTCATTGTGCTCACCACGTCGGAAGAGCAGCAGGACAAGATGCGCAGCTTCGACCTGGGTGTGGCTGGTTATATGACCAAGCCGGTGGACTACCGCCAGTTCGTGGAAGTGGTGCGCTCGATTAACCTGTACTGGACCATCAGCGAGCTGCCATGAGCACTGTGCGCGTCCTGATCGTTGAAGACGATATCGTTGACCGCATGGCCTGCCGCCGGGCTTTTGCCCAAGCGCCAGGCTTCAGCTGCGAGCTTCTGGAAGCGGAAAGCGGCCAGGAGGGTCTTGATATCGCCTTGCGCGAAAAACCGGACTGCATCCTGCTGGACTACCACCTGCCGGACCTGACCGGCCTGGAATTCCTGGCGCGGCTGGCGGCCGATCAAAGTGAACCGCAGCCCAACATTCCGGTGATGATGCTGACAGGCGCCGACAGCGCCACCGTTGCGGCGGAAGCCATGCGCCGCGGCGCACGCGATTACCTGGTCAAGGACAGCGACGGGCGCTACCTCGATTTCCTGGCTGGGGCGATCGACCGCCTGCTGCGCGAGCAGCGCCTGATCGAGGAAAAGCACCAGACCGAGCGCATCCTGCGCCAGTCGCAAAAGGAACTGCGCGAGCTGGCCGCCTACCAGGAAAAACTGAAGGAGCACGAACGCACGCGTATCGCGCAGGAGATCCACGACGAACTGGGCGGCCTGCTGACCGGCATCAAGGCCTATATCCAGGTTGCCATCGAGCGCGGCGGCGAGCAATCCGACCCGCTATTGAACGATGCGGCCACGCTGGCACAGGACGCCATCGAAACCGTGCGCCGTGTGATCACCGACCTGCGCCCCAGCGTACTTGACCAGCTGGGCATCTGGCCGGCCCTGGAATGGTATGCCGAACAGGTGGCGCAGCGCAGTGGCCTGCTGTGCAACTGCCATATCACGCCCGACGCCCAGGCGCTGGAACTGGATCCCGAGCGCAGCACCATGCTGTTTCGTGTAGCGCAGGAAGCGCTGACCAATGTGGTGCGCCATGCGGAAGCGAGCGAGGCGCGCGTTGTCGTTGATACCGACGGCGAAAACGTGGTCCTGCGCGTGGAGGATAACGGCAAAGGTATCGAGAGCACCGGCCTGTCCGACCGCGAGTCGTGGGGCTTGTTCGGCATGCGTGAACGGACCCGCCGCTTTGCCGGCGATTTGCATATCAGCGGCAAGGCCGGGCAGGGCACAACCCTGCTGCTGCGCCTGCCTTTGGAGAACGAGAATGGGTGACAAGATCACCGTACTGCTTGTCGACGACCATGCAATCGCACGCAATGGCGTGCGCCTGATGCTGGGCACGGCTGCGGACATCAGCGTGGAAGGCGAAGCCGGCAATGCCGTCGAGGCCATGGCGCGCGTGGCCGAGCGCAGTTTCGACGTGGCGCTGGTCGATATCAAAATGCCGGGCAAGAACGGCTTGGATTTGCTGAAGTCCTTGCGCAGCGACTATCCGCGCATGGCGGTGCTGGTGCTGAGCACCTATTCCGAGGAAATCTATGCCGTCCGGGCGCTCAAATCCGGTGCTGCCGGCTACCTGACCAAGGATGCGCCGACCTCCACCCTGATCGAGGCAGTGCGCAAGGCGGCGTCGGGTGGAAAACATGTCAGTCCGGCATTGCTTGAAAAGCTGGCAACCCTGGTTGGCGGCGGTCCAAGCGGCGACCATGAGGAACTTTCCAACCGCGAGCTGGAAGTTTTCAAGCTGATCGCCCAGGGTGAGTCGCTGGTGCGCATCGGGGAAAAACTGCATCTCAGTCCCAATACCGTGACAACCTATCGCAGCCGTATCCTCGAGAAAATGGGCATGTCGAGCAATGCCGAGCTGACCCGCTACGCTTTGGAGCATGGCTTGATTTGAATCTCTGTAGGGGAACCACTACAGCAACTACACTGGATGCTTGATACCGGGAAATGATCCCGGGCGAGATACTGCTTCCATCGAAAACAAGGAGCAGCAAAATGAGCCCGGTCATCCCAATCACCCCTGCAAACACCACCAAAAACTGCGCACCTGTCGCAGCGAAATGCTCGCTGTGCAGTTTCAACCGACTGTGCCTGCCGCAGGGCCTGGCGGACGACGATGTCGCCCGCCTGGACCAGATCATCGCCCGCCGCCGCCGCGTAAGCCGCGACGAGTCGCTGTACCAGACCGGGGACAGCTTCCACAGCCTGTATGCCGTGCGCTTTGGCCACTTCAAGACCGTGCAGGTGAACCAGCGCGGCGAGCAGACCATCGGCGGTTTCCATATGGCCGGCGACCTGCTGGGCATGGAAGCCATCGGCAACGGCCAGCATTCCTGCAACGCCGTGGCGCTGGAAGACAGCGAAGTCTGTGAAATCCCGTTCAACCGCCTGCAGGAGCTGGTGATGCAGATCCCCGGTCTGCTGCAACAATTCCACCGCACTATGAGCCGCGAAATCCAGCGCGAACAGTCGGTGATGCTGTTCCTGAGCCATATGCGGGCCGAACAGCGCCTGGCCATGTTTCTTCTGAATCTGGCCGGCCGCTATGCCCAGCGCGGCTACTCGTCCACCAGCTTCCAGCTGCGCATGTCGCGCGAAGACATCGGCGGCTACCTGGGGCTGACAGTGGAAAGCGTCAGCCGCCAGCTGGCGCGTCTGCGCCAGGATGGCTCGATTGTCCTGAGCAACCGCGACCTGCGCATCACCGACCGCGCCAGGCTGGAAAACATCTCGTCCGGAGGGATGGCGCAGGAACTCGCGGTCGCCTGACCGGCAAACCAGTTTCTCACCTGTAGGGGGTGTCTGGGGCGGCTCTTGCTGCCCCTTTTTTCATTGCGCGAATACTTCTTTGGCCGCCGTTAAGCCGTTCAGGGCGGCGGGGAAGCCGGCGTAGACCGCCATCTGCATGATGGTCTCCACGATTTCCTCCCGCGTGACGCCGACATTCAGCGCTGCCTGGATGTGCACCTTGAGCTGGGGCGCTGCATTGCCCATGGCCGTCAGCGCCGCCACCACCGCGATTTCGCGGCTTCGCAGGTCGAGGCCAGGGCGGGAATAGATGTCGCCGAACGGGAATTCAACCAGGTAGCGGGCAAAGTCCGGGGCAATATCCGCCAGGCTTTGCACAACGCGATCGCCGACCTCGCCGTCAATCTCACGCAGTTTTGCGAGGCCTCGTTCGTAGCGGTTTTCGGTATTCATCAGCATGTCCTTTATCAGTGATTGAGCCTGACGCCAAGGACAGCTCCAGCGCGCGGTAATACTCGATCTTCGCCTGCAACGATGCGGCGGACTGCTGCATCGTTTCGATTTCCGCAAGAACTTCGGTCAAATGTTCTTCCAGCATCCGGCGACGATCAGGCACCGTCGAGTCCCCAGCGCCACGTAGTTTTGCGAACGCCTGCATCTTCCCGATGGGCATATGCGTGGTTCGCATCCGTAGCAGGAATTCGATCCAGGCCAGATCCGCCGCCGCGTAACGCCGCTGCCCACCGCTGGCCCTGCCAATCGGGGCAATCAGTCCGATGCGCTCGTAATAGCGCAGGGTGTGGGCGGTGAGGCCGGTGCGTTTCGCGACTTCGTCTATGCTCAGAAATGAATCCATGGGGTGATCTTAGAAGTTGGAGCGCGCTCTAAGTCAACCACTTTATTACGCAACACGCGAGACTGCAACCGCCAGCGCCAGGTCCATGGTGTTGATGTGGGCTTCGATCCAGTCGGGCAGGGAGCGCACGATCTGGCGGGCGGCCGCTTCCTTTCCATCGCGTAGCAATGGCAGGATGTGCGCCACGGATGCGAGCAGCTTGCCGTGGGCGCAGCGGTGGGCCTCCGCTGCGGGATAGCCAATGCGCTCCATCAGGTTGTTTTCTTCCCGCAGGTCTTCCATGATTTCCACCGCCAGCGTGCGGCACGCCTGGTCGAAGGCTGGCCGGGGCATGGCCGCCATCGATTCAAGAAGATCGAAGATGACGCGGTGCGACTGGTCCAGGACCGGGATGCCAAGCGCGAGATCGGGACCGAAGACAATGGAATCCATGGGCACTCTCCTGAGGTGGAGTGATTATTGTGCCGCACGGAAACATTCGAGCCCTTGATCCAGGTCAATTTTCTAGCGGTGCCGCGCATGCGGCGCCCGCTGACAATTTAGAGGAAGCGGTCGAGGATCTTCTTGCTGTGCTGATCGAGCGCGAACTGGTCGCGGATCAGGAAATGGATGCCATGACTGTCCGACACCAGCAGCGACACGCTGCCGATGCGGCGGATGTCCTCTTCGCCGCGCAGCACGAAGCTGGTGTCGCCCCGGTCGGTTTTCACGGTCCAGGTGGAAGGGCAGGCATAGCTGCCCACCTCCACGATGCGTTTGATCTCCGGCATGAATTCGCGGCCAGCGAGCTCTTCGCGCACCACATCCGCCGCCTCCTGCGGCAGGTCGGCGATACGATCGAGCCAGGCGACTTCCTTGCCGTCGGTGTTCACCAGCGACAGGCCTTCTTCCGGGGCCTGGATGGGAAAGGCGCGCACCGGGGACACGTTTTCATGCAGCACGCCGTTGGCGTCGACCAGGTTCAGTTTGCCGAAACTGTCGCGGCTCAAATTGAAATTAATTGTCATCTTCACGGCTCTTTGCTTTGTCATCCAGGTCGGTATCGACGTTACGTGCCTGCGCCTGGTAGAGGCGGTAATAGGCGCCTTCCCTGGCCATCAGTTCTTCATGCGGGCCTTCTTCGACCACCTTGCCGCGGTCCATCACCACCAGGCGGTTGGCGCGCTGCAGCGTGGACAGGCGGTGCGCAATCGCAATCGTGGTGCGGCCGGCCACCAGGTTGTCCAGCGCTTTCTGGATTTCTTTTTCGGTTTCCGAATCGACCGAGGCGGTCGCCTCGTCCAGGATCAGGATGCGCGGATCGATCAGCAGGGCGCGTGCAATCGAGATGCGCTGGCGCTCGCCGCCGGACAGGCCCTGGCCGCGTTCGCCCACCATCGAGTCGTAGCCTTGCGGCAGGCGCAGGATGAAGTCGTGGGCGTGCGCGGCGCGGGCTGCCTTCATGATTTCTTCGCGGGTCGCTTCCGGCTTGCCGTAGGCGATGTTCTCGGCGATGGTGCCGAAGAACAGGAAGGGCTCCTGCAGCACCAGGCCGATATTGCGGCGGTAGTCGGAGACGGCGAAATTGCGGATGTCCTGGCCATCGAGCAGGATCGCGCCTTCGGCCACGTCGTAGAAGCGGCAGATCAGGTTTACCAGGGTGGATTTGCCGGAGCCGGAATGGCCCACCAGGCCGATCATTTCACCGGCCTTGATTTCCAGGTTCACGCCCCGGTTGACGGCGCGGTTACCGTAGCGGAAACCGACTTCGCGCAGGGTGATGTCGCCTTTGACCTTGTCCACCTTCACCGGCTGCACCGGATCGGGCACGCTGGAAACGTGGTCCAGGATGTCGAAAATACGCTTGGCCGCGGAGGCCGACTTCTGCGTCACCGACACGATGCGGCTCATGGAGTCCAGCTTGCCGTAGAAGCGGTTGGCGTACAGGACGAAGGAGCTCAAGACGCCGACGGTGATGTTGTGCTTGGAAATCATCCAGATACCGAACACGTAGATCACCAGGATGCCCAGTTCGGTCAGGAAGGAAACGGTCGGCGAGAACAGCGACCAGACCTTGTTCAACTTGTCGTTGACGGCCAGATTGTGCTTGTTGGCGGTGCGGAAGCGGGTCGCTTCGCGGGTTTCCTGGGCGAAGGCCTTCACCACGCGGATGCCTGGAATGGTATCGGCCAGCACGTTGGTCACCTCGCCCCAGACGCGGTCGATTTTTTCAAAGCCGGTGCGCAGGCGGTCGCGCACCAGGTGGATCATCCAGGCGATGAACGGCAGCGGCAGCAGGGTGGCGATGGCCAGCCATGGATCGATCGTGAACAGGATCAGGCCCGTCATGATGATCATCAGCACGTCGGACGCGAAGTCGAGCAGGTGCAGGGACAGGAAGACGCAGATACGGTCCGATTCGGAGCCGATACGGGACATCAGATCGCCGGTGCGCTTGCCGCCGAAGTATTCCAGGGACATGCGCAGCAGGTGTTCATAGGTCGTGGTGCGCAGGTCGGCGCCGATGCGTTCCGATACCAGGGCCAGCACATAGGTCTTGGCCCAGCCAAAGATCCAGGCCAGCACGGCGGCCCCGGTCAGGGCGGCCATATACTGCACCACCAGCATATGCTCCACCGGCTTGCCGTTCTGGTAAGGAATCAGCACATTGTCCGTCAACGGCATGATGATGTAGGGCGGAATCAGGTGCGCGCCGGTCGACAGCAGCATCATGGCAAAGCCGAGCAGCAGCTGCCACTGGTAGGGCCGGGCGAAACGCCACAGGCGGAACAGGGTCCAGGTGGACGGCGGCGTGTGGACCACCTTGGTGCAGACCGGGCATTCTTCCTGGTCCGCCTCCAGCGGCGCTTTGCAGGTAGGGCAGGAATTCTGCTCAACCTGCTGCAGCGGCTTGCCGTGGACCGCGGCTTCCAGCAGGCGCGGGAAGTTCTCGGACAGGCGGATCGCCAGCAGGTTCTGGCCCAAGGTGAAACGCCAGGCGGCCAGGCGCTGCGTCTCGTCCACCAGTTCCAGGTGGCCGACGCCGGCGTGGTCGTGCAGTTTTAGAGACATGCCACGACGATAAGTCCAATCACGCCATACCGTTTCACCGGGTGCGCGTGCCATAATGCGGCGCTCCGTGAGGAGCACCAGGCCTTTGTTGAAGTGAAGCTTGGAATCCAAGTCAACCTCCAGCGCGCTGAGTACGTTTTCTTCGGGTGCAAGCGCCGGTAACTCTGCGCGCCACCTGTCGGGAAGTTCTGTCAGGCTCAGCTCAGAGGAAAGTTGGTTTGTTATCATTGCAGGTCGGACTCCGGGCACTCTTTGCCAAGTGGCAAGAATTGCGAAACAGTGGGAAAATAGAAGGACGGGCGGAGTATACCGCAAGAGGTACAAGAGCTAAAACATGACAAAAAAGAAAGACATTGAGTTTCTCCGTGTAACACATCTGCGCGGACCGAACATCTGGACCTATCGCCCAGTGATCGAAGCGTGGCTGGATATCGGCGAGCTCGAAAACTACCCCTCCAATAAACTCCCCGGTTTTTATGAGCGCCTGATCGCCTTCCTGCCAGGCCTGGTCGAGCATCGCTGCGGCGTCGGTGAGCGCGGTGGCTTCCTGGAGCGCCTGCGCGACGGTACCTACGCCGGGCATATCCTGGAGCACGTGGTCCTGGAGCTGCAGAACCTGGCCGGCATGCGTACCGGTTTTGGCAAGACGCGCCAGACCGCCGAGGGTAGCGGTATTTACAAAATGGCATTCCGCACCCGCCAGGAGCAGGTTGGCCGCGCCGCACTGGCCGCCGGCAAGGACTTGCTGATGGCCGCCATCGACGACCAGCCTTACGACCTGGCCGCCACGGTGCAGGAACTGACCTCGATGGTCGAGTCGCTGTGCCTGGGTCCATCGACCGGTTCCATCGTGGACGCCGCGACCGACCGCAAAATCCCGCATATCCGCCTGACCGACGGCAACCTGGTGCAACTGGGCCACGGCGCGCGCCAGCGCCGCATCTGGACCGCCGAAACCGACAACACGTCCGCCATCGCCGAAGGCATCGCCTCCGACAAGGACATGACCAAGGACATGCTGAAGTCCGTTGGCGTGCCGGTACCGGAGGGCACCCTGGTCAAGAGCGCCGACGCGGCGTGGGAAGAAGCGCAGGACATCGGCCTGCCGGTGGCGATCAAGCCATACGACGGCAACCATGGCCGCGGCGTTTCCCTCAACCTGATGACTGAAGCCGATGTGCGCGCAGCCTACGATATCGCCGTGGCACGCGGCGGCAGCAAGAGCGTCATCGTCGAGAAATTCATCGTCGGCAATGAGCACCGCCTGCTGGTGGTGGGCCGCCGCATGGTGGCCGCCTCCATGGGCGAATCGCTGTGGGTGACCGGCGACGGCAAGTCCTCCGTGCAGGAACTGGTGGATTCGCAGATCAATACCGACCCGCGCCGTGGCACCACCGAAGAATTCCCCCTGAATATCGTGCAGCCGCGCGATTCGGAAGAAGTGCTGCTGGACCTGAAGCGCCAGGGCCTGACCCCGGACTCCGTGGTCGATGCCGGCCGCAAGGTGCTGATCCAGCTGAACGGCAACGTGGCCAACGACGTGACCGATCTGGTGCACCCGGCCGTGGCCGAAATGGCGGCGCTCGCTGCGCGCACCATCGGCCTGGACATCGCCGGCATCGACCTGGTCGCCGCCGACATCTCCAAACCGCTGGAAGAGCAGGG
Organism: Pseudoduganella violaceinigra DSM 15887; assembly: GCF_000425385.1. Classification (GTDB taxonomy): domain Bacteria; phylum Pseudomonadota; class Gammaproteobacteria; order Burkholderiales; family Burkholderiaceae_D; genus Rugamonas; species Rugamonas violaceinigra. Next base: position 21,488 of record NZ_AUDI01000021.1, read on the forward strand.
CGGCGCGATCATCGAAGTGAACGCGAGCCCGGGCCTGCTGGCCCACCTGAAGCCCGCCTCCGGCGGCGTTGCGCGGCCGGTCGGGCATGCGATTGCCGACCAGCTGTTCGCGGAAGAAGACGATGGCCGTATCCCGCTGGTCGGCGTGGCCGGCAGCCGCCAGAATGCGCTGATCGCGCGCCTGATTGGCTGGCTGCTGCAAATGAGCGGCCGCTATGTCGGCACCGCAACCGAACAGGGCGTCTACCTGAACGGGCGTATGGTGGCGCGCGGCCCGCTGACCGAATGGGAATCCGGCGAGCGCCTGCTGCTGAACAAGAATGTGGAAGCGGCGGTGTTCGCCAACTCCAGCCGCATGATCCTGAGCGAAGGCCTGTCCTACGACAAGTGCATGGTGGGCGTGGTCACCGACGCCGCCGGGCATGAAGCGCTGGGTGAGTTCTACATCCATTCCCCGGAACAGATGTACGGCGTGCTGCGCACCCAGGTCGACGTGGTGTTGCCGGAAGGCGCCGCCGTGCTGAATGCCTCCGATGCGCAAGTGGTCGAAATGGCCGAGCTGTGCGACGGCGACGTGATTTTCTACGGCTCCGACGAACATGTACCTGCGATCGACTCGCACCGCCAGGACGGCGGCCGCGCCGTCTTCCTGCGCGATGGCGGTTTTGTGATGGCGGCCGGCCGCGACGAACTGGCGGTTCTGCCGCCATCCTGCCTGCCGGCCAGCGGAGAAGACCGCAAGGAAGCGGTGTTGGCCGCGATCGGTGCCGGCTGGGCCATGGGCCTGTCGCCGGACCTGATCGGCGCTGCGCTGCGCACCTTCGAGTGGAACACCAAGAAAAACTAAGGATTACCAGGAATGGAAGTTATTCGCCTCCGCGCACTGCGCGGCCCAAATCTGTGGAGCCACCATACGGCTGTTGAAGCCATCGTCTCCTGCACGCCGGAAGAACGCTCCGTCGACAAGATCCCTGGTTTCGAAGTGCGCCTGCGCACCCGCTTCCCGCGCCTGGCGCAGCTGCAGCCGGACGGCCACGCGGACACCATCCCGATGGCGCACGTGCTGGAACTGGCGGCCCTGGGCCTGCAGGCCGAAGCCGGCTGTCCGGTGACCTTCAGCCGCACCACCCAGACGCTGGAAGACGGTATTTACCAGACCGTGGTCGAGTACACGGAAGAAGCGGTGGGCCGCCTGGCCATGGAGTGGGCCGAGAAACTGTGCAAAGCCGCCATGGAAGATGCGCCATTTGACCTGGCTGCCGCGCTGCATGAACTGCGCGAACTGGACGAGGACGTGCGCCTTGGCCCGTCGACCGGCTCCATCGTGTATGCCGCCGTGGCGCGCAAGATTCCTTTCCGCCGCATGACCGAAGGCTCGATGGTGAGTTTTGGCTGGGGCTCCAAGCAGCGCCGCATCCAGGCCGCTGAGATGGACACCACCAGCGCGATCGCCGAAACCATCGCGCAGGACAAGGAACTGACCAAGAAGCTGCTGGACGCCGCCGGCGTGCCGGTGCCGGTCGGCCGCACCGCCGTCGACGCGGAAGACGCGTGGAAAGCCGCGCTGGAAATCGGCCTGCCGGTCGTGGTCAAGCCGAAGGACGGCAATCAGGGCAAGGGCGTGACGGTCAACATCACCACCCGCGAGCAGACCATCGCCGCCTACAACGCCGCCAAGGAATTCCGCGACGACATCATGGTCGAGCGCTTCCTGGCCGGCCACGACTTCCGCCTGCTGGTGATCGGCAACAAGCTGATCGCCGCGGCGCGCCGCGATCCTCCGCACGTGGTGGGCGACGGCGTGCACTCGGTGCGCGAGCTGGTCGACATCGTCAATGCCGACCCGCGCCGCGGCACCGGCCACGGTACCGCCCTGACCAAGATCCGTTTCGACGATATCGCCCTGGCGCGCCTGGCGCTGCAAGGCCTGGCGGCCGACTCCGTGCCGCCAATCGGCCAGCGCGTGGTGCTGCGAAATAACGCCAACCTGTCGACCGGGGGCTCCGCCACCGACGTGACCGATGACGTGCACCCTGAAGTGGCGGCACGCGCGGTGGAAGCGGCGCAAATGATCGGCCTGGATATCTGCGGCGTCGACGTGGTGTGCGATTCCGTGCTGCGTCCTATCGAAGAACAGAATGGCGGCGTGGTGGAAGTGAATGCCGCGCCTGGCCTGCGCATGCACCTGTCGCCGTCCTACGGCAAGCCGCGCCCGATCGGCGAGGCGATCGTCAACGCCATGTTCCCGGAAGGCGAAGATGGCCGTATCCCGGTGGTGGCCGTGACCGGCACCAACGGCAAGACCACCACCGTGCGCCTGGCTGCCCACCTTATCGCGGCTTCCGGCCTGCGCGTGGGCATGACCAACACCGACGGCGTGTACGTCAACGGCCGCCAGATCGATTCCGGCGACTGTTCCGGCCCGCGCTCGGCGCGCAATGTGCTGCAGCATCCTGACGTCGATGCTGCCGTGTTCGAAACCGCCCGCGGCGGCATCCTGCGCGAAGGCCTGGCCTACGACCGCTGCAAGGTGGCGGTGGTGACCAATATCGGCGCCGGCGACCACCTGGGCCTGAATTACATCACCACCGTGGAAGACCTGGCGGTGCTGAAACGCGTGATCGTCATGAACGTCGACGAGCATGGCTATGCCGTGCTGAATGCGACCGACCCGATCGTGGCTGCCATGGCCGCCAAGTGCAAGGGCAAGGTGATCTTCTTCGGCGCCGACCGCTACCATCCGGTGGTGGCGACCCATCTGGCGCAGGGCAAGCGTACCGTGTACGTGGAAAACAACCAGCTGGTGGCGGTGGAAGGCAAGAACGAGCAGCGTATTTCGCTGTCGGACGTGCCGATCACCTTCAACGGCACCATCGGCTTCCAGGTGGAAAACACCATGGCCGCCGTGGCCGCAGCCTGGGCAGCCGGCATCGATTGGGATTCGATCCGCCGCGGCCTGCTGACCTTCACCACCGACAGCCACAATGCGCCGGGCCGTTTCAATCTCTTCAAATACCGCGGTGCGACCGTGATTGCCGACTACGGCCATAACCCGGATGCGATGCTGGCACTGGTGAAGGCGGTGGATGCCATGCCGGCGAAACGCCGCTCGGTGGTGATCTCCGGCGCCGGCGACCGCCGCGACCAGGATATCCGCGAGCAGACCGAGATTCTCGGCAAGGCGTTTGACGACGTTGTGCTGTACCAGGATGCCTGCCAGCGTGGCCGTGCCGACGGTGAAGTGGTGCGGCTGCTGCGCGAAGGCCTGCAAGGCGCGACCCGTACCACCAAGGTCGATGAAATCACCGGTGAATTCATCGCGATCGATGCCGCCATGGACCGCCTGCAGGATGGCGACCTGTGCCTGATCCTGGTGGACCAAGTGGAAGAGTCGCTGGCGCATATCGCCAAGCGGATTGCTGCCGGCTGAAACCGGCATGAATCCGCTCGGCGCCCCCTGAGCAGACGGGGTCAGACCCTCGGGTCTGACCCTGGTTTACCGGTTTTCAGGCCGCCAGCGTCGCCCGCGGCGCCGTCAGCCGCGCCGTTTCTCCCTCCACAAACTGCGCCGCGAACACGCGTTTCTCCGGCTCCATAAAGCCTTCGGCCTCAATCAGTTTGCAGATCAAATCGGCCGTGGCCACCGCCATCCTGTGCAGCGGCTGGCGCAGCGTGGTCAGTTCATAGCTCAGCCAGTTCGACCCTTCCACCGCGTCGCAGCCGACCACCGACATCTGCGACGGCACATCGATATGCAAATGCTGGCGCGCCGCATCGACGCAGCCCATCGCCATCGGGTCATTTCCGCAGATCACTGCATCTGGCACCGCGCCGATCCTTGCGATCAGCTCATGCAGTCCGGCCACGCCGCTGTTGTAGTCGAAGCGGCCATGGAAGACCGGCGCCGGCGGCAAGCCCAGTTCCTCGATCCGGTCCAGCGCGCCGCGCAGGCGTTCGATCGCCACCGAGTTCTGCTCCGGCCCGCCAATCAGGGCGAACTGGCGATGGCCGGCAGCGGCCAGCCGGGTGACCAGGGCGCGGCTGGCCTCATACTGGTCGCACAGGACCGTATTCACCTCGATGTCGCGCAGATGGCGGTTGAACACCACCAGCGGCACCTTGCGGCGTTTGAATTCCGCCACATGCGCCTCGCTCAGCCTGGATGCGGCAATCACGCCATCGACCTGGAATTGCCAGACGTCGGTCAGGATGCTCTCGATCTCGCCCTCATGCTGCATGGTGAAGAGCAGGGCGCGTTTGCCGCGCCGGTTCAGCTGCTGGCTGAGCTCCGACAGTGCCGCTGGGTCGTACAGCAGGCTGGAATGGGAAACCACGATCGCGATGACGTTGGTGCGGCGCGTGATCAGGCTGCGCGCCGCCGCATTCGGGATGTATTCCAAGCTTTCGGCCGCCTTCATGACGCGCGCGTAGGTGGCCTTGGAAAAGCTGGCGCCCGGCTTGAAACAACGCGACACGGCCGACTGCGAGACGCCCGCCACGAGTGCGACATCATAGGACGTGACGCGGCGTCCTTCCCGGAGGATGATGGCCTTTTGCTCGGCGAGGGGAACGGCGGGTTGTTGCTTGGTCGGGGGCATTGATGCGGTGCGGCGGCTGAATAGCTTGCGTTTTTGAAAATAATCTATCATCTTACCACATGGCAATTGTTTGCCTCGACTTCCCACTCTCGGATGTGGTGCGCCAGCCGCGCCGGGCTCTGGTAAAATACCGCCCCTTTTGGTTTTCGGATGATTAAGATGGCTCAGGCTTGCGGCATCGACTTTGGCACTTCCAACTCCACCGTAGGATGGGTGCGCCCAGGCCAATCGATCATGCTGGAACTTGAAGATGGCAAAATGACATTGCCGTCGGTGGTGTTCTTCAATGCGGAAGACGAACAAACCAGCTATGGCCGCGCCGCGCTGGCCGAATACCTGGCCGGCTGCGAAGGCCGCCTGATGCGTTCCCTGAAAAGCCTGCTGGGCACCAGCCTGATCGACGGCCAGACCGAGGTGGGCGGGCGTGCACTGCCTTTCCGCCTGCTGCTGTCGCAGTTCATCGGCGAAGTGAAACGCCGCGCCGAAAGCGCCGCAGGGCGCCGTTTCGAGCACGTGGTCATGGGGCGTCCGGTGCATTTCATCGACGACGACAAGGCCGCCGACCAGTTGGCGGAGGATACCCTGGCCGAGATCGCACGCAGTGTTGGTTTCCGCGAGGTGGCCTTCCAGTTCGAACCGATTGCGGCGGCATTTGAATACGAGTCCCAGATCGACCGCGAAGAGCTGGTCCTGATCGCCGACATTGGCGGCGGGACGTCCGACTTCACCCTGGTGCGCCTGGGTCCCGACCGCGTCGCCCGCACCGAGCGCGCCGGCGATATTCTCGCCACCGGCGGCGTGCACATCGGCGGTACCGATTTCGATAAATACCTGAGCCTGGCAAGCGTCATGCCGCTGCTGGGGTATGGCAGCCAGTTCCGCAGCGGCGCCGAAGTGCCGTCCAGCTACTTCTTCAATCTGGCGACCTGGCACACCATCAACCAGGCCTACACCCGCAAAATGCAGTCCCAGTTGACGGAAATGATCCGCGACGTGCGCGAACCGGCCAGGCTGGAGCGCTTGCAGCACCTGATCGAGGAGCGCTCCGGCCACTGGCTGGCACTCAAGGTGGAAGAGGCGAAGATCGGCCTGTCCGGCGCGGACAGCGTGCAACTGGACCTGGAGCGTTTTGCGCCGCCGGTAATGCTCGACGTGACGCGCGCGGGCTTCGACGTCGCGGTGGATCACCTGGTCGCCAGCGTCGGCGCCACCGTGACCCAGCTGCTGGCCGATGCCGGCGTGCAGCCGGACCAGGTCGACACCATTTTCTTCACCGGTGGTTCCAGCGGCGTGCGCTTGCTGCGCGAGCGCATCGCGGCGCTGGTGCCGGGTGCGCGCAAGGTCGAGGGCGATCTTTTCGGCAGTATCGGCGCCGGCCTTGCACGTGATGCATTGCGCAAGTTTGCTTAAAATGCTTAAATAGCCGTCGTGAAAAAAGCGAACCGCCAAATCCTGCACTTGCTGCTTGCCGTGCTGCTGGTCATGTCCCAGCAGCTGGGGATTTTGCACGCCCTGTCGCATTGGACCGATGTCCGCCAGACCAGCGAGCAGCAGCTTGTTGCCGAGGCGGACGATGGCCTAAGCGCCGGCCTGAGTGCCGGTCTGGCACTGGACCACAATTGCAGCCAGTGCGCTGCCTTCGCCTCGCTGGCAACGGCGATCCATACGCCGAACTTCAGTTTCCTTCCGCTCGACTACAGCGCGCCGCAAGCCGGCGTCGCCTTGCCGCAGCTGCTTGGCGCGCGTACTGCTCGCGCCTACGACTCCCGCGCTCCGCCCCTGGTCTGACACAACGTAGTGCTCCATGCAGCCGCTGCGGCCGTGCGCCGCGGCCGCTTAACGTTTGTCGTATCCAGAGGTAGTCCTATGAACTTCAAGTATTCCTTGCTGGCAGGCGCAGTCCTGTCCGCCGTATCCGCCATTGCCTGCGCCGAAGAAGGCGAGGTGACCAAGGTCGTTGTCACCGCCAATCCTTTCCACAAGGGCGAAACCGAACAAATCCTGCTGCCGGCCAAAGTGCTTTCCGGCGATGAATTGCGCGACAAGGTCGCGAACTCCCTTGGCGAGACGCTGTCGTCCGAACTGGGCGTGTCCTCGTCGGCCTTTGGCGCCGGCTCGTCGCGCCCGATCATCCGCGGGCTGGAAGGCGCCCGGGTGAAAATGCTGGAAAACGGCATGGCAGTTTCCGACGTTTCCGGCCTGTCGAACGACCACGCGGTGTCGGCCGAAGGCGCCGTGGCGCACCAGATCGAAATCCTGCGCGGCCCGGCCTCGCTGATGTATGGTTCGGGCGCGATCGGTGGCCTGGTCAATGTGGTCAACGAGCGCATTCCGCCTGCGCTGGAGCCGAAGCTGACCGGCCAGGCCGAAGCGCGCTACAGCACGGTCGACAATGGCAACGCCACCTCCGGCACCATCGACGGCGCCATCGGCAAGCTGGCCTTGCACCTCGATGCCAACAGCCGCCGCTCGGGCGACTACAAGATTCCCGGCAACCGCGTTGAGGGCGACCCGGATTCGGCGTCCGGCCGCCTGCCGCATTCGGGCACCAGGGAAAAGGGCGCCGGCTTTGGCGGTTCCTACATCGACAGCTGGGGCTATGTCGGCGCTTCCGTCTCGGGACTGGACAACAAGTACAGCGTGCCGAGCGAGGAAGGTTCGACCATCGACCAGCATCAGACCCGCTACGACTTCGACAGCCTGTTCAAGAATCCTTTGCCAGGCCTGGAATCGGCCAAGTTCAAGGCCGGCTATACCGACTACCACCATGCGGAGCTGGGCGAAGACGGCGAGCCGGAAGTGAAGTTCAAGAACCGCGCGCTGGAAACCCGCGCCGAGGCGGTGCACCAGGCGATCAGCGGCTGGCACGGCACCTTTGGCGTGCAGACCGAGCTGACGCACTTCTCCGCCACCAGCGCCCGGGGCGGGCCGGATACCGTGCCGGCCACGCGGTCCGACTCCACGGCCGGCTTCCTGGTCGAGGAAAAAGAATGGGGACCGGTGCGTGTCAACGCCGGCCTGCGCCTGGAGCGTGTGAAGCGTGAGCCGGTGACCGGCATCGACCGCTCCTTCGGCCTGCAAAGCGGCGCCCTGGGCGGACTGTGGTCGTTCATGCCCGGCTATGCGACCGGCGTGACGCTGTCGCGCGCCCAGCGTGCGCCGTCGACCGAAGAGCTGTATTCCGGCGGCCCGCACGATGCCACCATCACCTTCGACCTCGGCGATGCCAACCTGCGCAAGGAGACCTCGCGCAATATCGAGTTCTCGCTGCAGAAGACTGCCGGCCTGGTACGCTGGAAAGCCAATTTGTTCCACAACAGCATTTCCGACTTCATCTACGGCCATGTCACCGGCCGCATGGTCGATGAGGCGGGCAATGACGGCAGCCAGTTCCGCGAGCGCATCTTCAGCCAGGGCGACGCTACCGTACGCGGCGCCGAAGCGGAGATCGAATACAACCCGCTGGCCATGGGCCTGAACGGGCGCCTGTTCGCCGACACCTCGCATGGCGACTTGAAGCATGCGGGAAGCCTGCCGTTGCAGCCGGCTGCGCGCGTTGGCGCCACCATCGGCTACCGCACGCCGAACTGGCGCGCCGGCGCAACCTGGATCCATGCCCGGGCCCAGGACCGCCTGGCTTCGTTCGAGACCAGCCCGACCGGCTCCTACAATCAGCTGAACGCAAATCTCTCGTACACGCAGAAGCTGCACGACATGGACCTGACATGGTTCATGCTGGCGAAAAACCTGCTGAACGACGAGGTGCGCGTCTCGACCTCGATCCTGAAGGATGTCTCGCCTTTGCCAGGCCGCAGCTTCGTCTTCGGCGTGCGCGCCAAGTTCTGAGTTTGCGCAAAATCAAAGGTGGCCTGGAGTCGCTTCTTATACTTTAGCTAACAAACTAAGGTGTGGGAGGCGGCGATGGGCAAACGCGTTGCAGACCGGGAGCGCATCTTCCGGTGGTTCCTTGGCCCCGCCCAGCGGGGCGATCCCTACGCCCAGTTCAACCTGGCGCTTCTCTACAAAAATGGACAGGGCGTCGATCCCGACCAGCGCCAGGCGTTCAGCTGGATGCGCATGGCGGCCCTACAAGGCCTGGCGTTCGCCCAGAACCAGCTGGGCGCCATGTACTACAGAGGCGACGGTACGGGCGGCAACGATGCCGAAGCGGCTTACTGGTTCCGGCGCGCCGCCCGCCAGGGCGACCCGGCGGCACAGCAAAACATGGGGCAACTGTACCGTCGTGGGCGCGGCGTCCCCGTTGACGAAGAGACGGCGGCGCGCTGGTTCAGCCGTGCCGCGGAGCAGGGCGTCTCCAGCGCCCAGGCCTTGCTCGGCGAAGCCTATCTGAACGGGCGCGGCGTGGCGGCCAATTGCGAGCTGGCGCAAGCCTGGCTGCGCAAGGCAGCCGTGCGCGGCGAAATCCACGCCCAGTGCCTGCTCGGCAGCATGTATGCCCACGGCACGGGCGTCGTGCGCGATACGGCGCAGGCCCTGATGTGGTACAGCCTGGCCGCCGAAGGGGGCTCGGCCCAGGCCCAGTTCAGCGTCGGCGTCCTGTATTCGATCGGCGACGGCGTGCAGCGCGACCTGGTGCGCGCGGTGCGCTGGTATCGCAGCGCGGCTGAAAAAGGCGATGCCGCGGCCCAGAACAATCTGGGCGTGCTGTATGCGACCGGGCAAGGCGTGCAACAGGACGATAACGAGGCGCTGCGCTGGTATCGCCGGGCCGCGGCCCAGGGACACGCGCTGGCCCGGCATAATCTGGCAGGCTTGCGCGACGGCGCAGCCGAGGTGGCATTGCCTGACGAGCAGTTCCACGGCAGCATTGATTTTGATGAAACGGTCCGTCCCTATTTTCGTGTGCCGGATGCTCGCCACAGTCCGCGCTGAAGCCGTGCCGGCGCAAGCTGCGCGAGGCCTTTGTGATCGAAGGCGACACGCTGCAGGCCGTGCATGAATACGGCACGTTCAGCGTTGCGCGGTGAGCGGGCGTTCGATTGCCGGCATCAAGGCCAGGTTGGCGCTCAGGTTTTCAAGCCCTGCCTGCGCCGCGACGTTCTCGATACGGATGCTATAGCTTCCGCGTGTCAGGGCGATATTTCCCAGGTTGCGCGAACGCTGGTTGGCCCATTTGCTGGCCACGCACAAGGTGTTGACCAGGCGTGAATGCACCAGCGCATTGTCAGGTTTGTGCCGGACTTCGACCTTGAAGGCCATTGGCCGGCCATAGCTGGCGCGGTCCTTCTTCGGTACTTTGTCGAGGTCGGACGTGTCGCCGCAATCTTCAAGGCGGCGCTCGCCGAGGATTGCCACTTCCTGCTTGTTCAGCGAATCGCCTGCGGGATTGCTCATTTCCAGCAGCAGGAAATAGCTGAGGTCTACCGGCACCTCCACTTCCGTGGTGACGACCGTGCCGGCTTCGTCCAGCTTGACGTGCACATCCTTGATGAGCGACGGGAAATCGCACAGCGCGGCCGATGCCATCGCCAAGCCGACGATGGGTTTCTGGCACATGCTGAAGATGAAGGGGCCCATGGATTCAATATAGACCAGGGAAGCGAGGAATGCATCCTGCAAGGATGTTGCCTTGTATCTTTTTTGTTTGTTTCTTCGCATCGACGCGCAGGCGATGGCGGGCGCAAAACATGGCAGACTCGGGAGTCAGGACCGTCGTTGCGACAACGTGATGAATGCCGGAAACACTGTTTGGCGTTACAATAAGCTTCCACGTCCTTGACCGAGAACGATGCCGAGCCAGCTCATTAGCCGTTCCGCCGCATTGGCGGCCTTCCTCTGCGCAGGCGCCGCCGCCGCGGCTGCGGGCGGAATTACCGTGCAGGTGACCGATAACGGCGGCAAGCCGGTGGCGGACGCCGTGGTCTACCTGGAGGCCGATGGCGGCCAGCAGTTGCCCAAAGCGCAAAAGGCCGGCGAAATCAGCCAGAAAGGCTTGAAGTTCGTGCCCTTGGTGACCGTGGTCCAGACTGGCAGCAAGATCTACTTCCCGAATAACGACCGGGTGCGCCACCATATCTATTCCTTCTCCGCGCCGCATAAATTCGACCAGAAACTGTATAGCGGCACGACGGCGGAACCGCAGAGCTTCGACAAACCGGGTACCGTGGTCCTGGGCTGCAATATCCACGACAAGATGATCGCCTATGTGCGGGTGGTCGATACCCCGTACTTCGGCAAGACGGACGCCAGCGGTGCGGTGGTGGTGGAAGCGCCGGCCGGCAAATATGTGCTGAAGGCCTGGCACCCCGATATCGTGGGCGGCAATGCCCAGGAGCAGGCGCTGCGCCTGGGCGATGCGGCGGCCAGCGCCAGTTTCAAGATGACGCTGAAGCCGCCCTCAACCGACCCGGACACTCCCGCGTACTGACGCCATGCGATTCCGTAGCCTCGAAAGCCGTATCGTCACCTTGTTCCTGGTGCTGCTGATCGTGGTGCAGCTGGTGGGACTGGTGGTGATCCAGCGCGGCATCAACAGCAATGCCCGTACGGCGATCGCGTCCGAGCTTGTCAATGGCGCCAAGGTCTTTGCCCGCCTGATGGAGCAGAATGCGCAAAACCTGCGCAATGGCGCCAGGCTGCTGTCGCGCGATGCCGGTTTCCTCGCGGCCATCGGCAACACCGATGAGGGCGACCGCGCCACCATCGAATCGGCATTGGCCAACCACGGCCGGCGCATCAATGCATCCATGACCATGCTGGTCAGTCCGGGCCGCAAGGTGGTCGCGTCGACCAGCGATGCGCAGGCGGCGGGCCTCGAACATATGGTCATGAACATGCTGGAGAAGGCTTCGCAGTTGGACGGCGCCAACGGCATCGCCATCGTTGAACGCCTGCCTTACCAGATCGTCGTGGTGCCGGTGAAGGCGCCGGTGACGATAGGCTTTGTTGTGATGGCATTTCCTCTGGACGAGCGCTTGGCGCGCGACATGCAGGAAACCACGGCGCTGCAAACCTTGCTGTTGACGCGCGACCCGCACGGGCATTGGCTGCCGGTCGCATCCAGCCTGGCGCCGGCCGCCGTTAACAGGGTCATGGCGCAGTTGCAAAACATGGGCGCTACGCCGTCCGATGCTTTCGATGTCGATATCGGCGGCGACAGGCTCAGCGTTCGCATGACGGCGATCGGGATCGACGACGGTCATGCAGCCGTCGCCATGCTGGGGCGCTCGATCGACGAGGCGACGGCTGAATATGCGCGCCTGGAGCGCTGGCTGATCGGGTTGACAGTGGCCGGCATGTTTGTCTGCGCCGTGGCCAGCGTGATCACCGCGAAGCGGATCGCGCAGCCTTTGCGGCAGCTGGCCGACACGGCCAAAAAGCTGGAGCAGGGCGACTACAAGGTGAACATCGCCACTTCCCGCGCCGACGAAATCGGCGAACTGGCGCAAGCGTTCGGCAGCATGCGCGACGGTATCGCCAAACGCGAGCAGGAAATCCGCCGCCTGGCGTATTGGGATCCCCTGACGAACCTGCCGAATCGGGCACAGTTCCTGCTCATGCTGAATGATGCGATCGCCGAGGCGCGCAAGCGCGCCGGCTCGGTGTACGTGCTGATGATGGACCTCGACCGGTTTAAACACGTCAATGACGTCATGGGGCACAGCTTCGGCGACGCCTTGCTGAAGCAGGTGGCCGGGCGGCTGTTGCAAAAGCTGGCCAACCGCCGCCATCCGGCTCAGGTGGCGCGGCTGGGGGGCGACGAATTCGCCGTGCTGCTGCCGGGCTCCGACCTGGGGCAGGCGGTGGTGGTGGCGTCGGAAGTACTGCAGGCGCTGGAATCGCCGCTGTCGCTCGACGAGCAGATGGTCGATATCGGCGCCGGCATCGGCATTGCCGGTTTCCCCGACCATGGCTTGGATGGCGAAGAGCTGCTGGGCAAATCCGAGATCGCCATGTACACCGCCAAGCAGCGTAACGAAGGGGCGGTGGTCTACGAGGAATCGATCGACAAGGGAAGCCAGCAAAGCCTGTCGCTCCTGACGGAACTGCGCCGGGCGGTGGAAGACAATGAGTTGCGCCTATTCGTGCAGCCGAAAGTGACGCTGTCGACCGGCCGCGTGGTCGGCATGGAAGCGCTGGTGCGCTGGCAGCACCCGGTGCGCGGCAACGTCTTCCCCGACCAGTTCATCCCCTTCGCGGAGCAGACCGGCTTTATCCGCGTGATGACGCAGTGGGTGCTGGAACGTTCGGCCGAGCTGTGCCATTCGCTGGCGCAGAAGGGCATCCACCTGAAGGTCTCGGTGAACCTCTCGACGCGCGACCTGCTGGACCAGGACTTGCCGTTCAAGGTCGGCGAGATCTTCATGCGCCACCAGGTTTCGCCGGGCGCGTTTTGCCTGGAGATCACCGAAAGCGCCATCATGGACGACCCCGTGCGCGCCCAGCAGACGCTGGAACGCCTGCACGGCATGGGCTGCGACTTGTCGATTGACGATTTCGGCACAGGCTATTCTTCGCTGGCCTACTTGAAACGTTTGCCGGTCGACGAACTGAAAATTGATAAATCGTTTGTACTGAATATGGTGAACGACGTGGGCGACGCCAAAATCGTGCGCTCGACCATCGACCTTGGCCACAATATGGGCTTGCGCGTGGTGGCCGAAGGCATCGAGAGCGAAGCCGCCTGGAATATCCTGGCCGAGATGGGATGCGACCAGGGCCAGGGCTATTTCATGAGCCGACCGATGCCGGCCGGCGAGATGGCGGCGTGGTTCGAAAACTGGAAAGCGCCTGCCCTGGCCGAATAATCAGCGGCACAAAGTCTTTTTGAGAATTACTTATTTGTCAAAGTTCAAGTTATGATCCTTGCCGCATTCATAACTACTCCATGGACGACAAATGCCCTTCAAGCGCGCTACCCTTGCTCTTTCCCTGATCGCCGCATTCTCCGCACAAGCTTTGGCCCAGACCTGCCCGGCGGGCGCGCCGGCAGTCGCTTATCCCGTGACGAAGAAAGTCGAGCAGCAGGATAATTATCACGGCACCATGGTGGCCGATCCTTACCGCTGGCTGGAAGACGCCAATAGCGATGAGACGAAGGCCTGGGTGGTCGAGCAGAATAAAGTCACGCAAGCCTGGCTGGCCCAGATCCCTCAGCGCGAAGCGATCAAGGCACGCCTGACCAAGTTGTGGAACTATGAGCGTTACGGCGTGCCCTACAAGAAGGGCGGCCGCTATTTCTACAGCCGCAATGACGGCTTGCAGAACCAGGCAGTCCTGTACACCGCCAAAAATCTCTCCGAGACCCCGCGTGTGCTGCTGGACCCGAACACGCTGGCAGCTGACGGCACCGTGGCGCTGGCCGGCATGGCGGTAAGCCCGAACGGCAAATTCATGGCGTATAGCACCGCCGCATCCGGCTCCGACTGGAATGAAATCAAGGTGCGCAACATCGAAACCGGCAAGGATATGGCCGACCACATCAAATGGGTCAAGTTCTCCAACACCGCCTGGGCAGCCGACGGTTCCGGCTTCTACTACAGCCGCTACGACGAGCCGACCGAGGAAAGCAAGCTGGCCGGGGTGAACTACTTCCAGAAAGTGTATTTCCACAAACTGGGCACTGCGCAGGGCGCCGACGTCCTCGCCTATGATCGTCCGGACCAGAAGGAGTGGGGCTTCGGCGCGGAAGTGACCGATGACGGCCGCTACCTGCTGATCAATGGCTCGCACGGCACGGAACATAAAAACCGCGTCTTCTTCAAGGACCTGAAGGCGAAGGATGCGCAAGTGGTGGGCCTGCTGGAGGCATTCGACGCGGCGTACGATTTCATCGACAACGACGGCCCGGTGTTCTACTTCCTGACCGACAAGGACGCACCGCGCTCGCGCATCATCGCCATTGACATCCGCAAGCCAGGCCGCGAGAACTGGGAGGAAATCGTGCCCGAAGCCGCGCAAACCCTGACCGCGGCCAGCATCGTCAACAAGCAGCTGGTATTGAACTACCTGAGCGATGCGCACAGCGCCGTCAAGGTATTCGACCTGAAAGGCAAGCCGCTGCGCGAGATCGCGCTGCCGGGCCTGGGCGCGGCCAGCGGCTTTGCGGGCAAGAAGAGCGATACGGAAACCTTCTACTCCTACACCAGCTTCACTACGCCGACCACTATCTACCGCCTGGATATGAAGACCGGCAAGTCGAGTATCTACCGACAGCCTAAGGTCGACTTCGACCCGAATGCCTTCGATACGCGCCAGGTCTTCTACACCAGCAAGGACGGCACCAAAGTGCCGATGTTCATCGTTTCGAAGAAGGGCATGAAGCTGGATGGCAGCAACCCGACCTATCTTTACGGCTACGGCGGCTTCAATATCTCGATGACCCCGAGCTTCTCCGTGGCCAATCTGGCCTGGGTTGAAATGGGCGGCGTGTATGTGGTGGCCAATCTGCGCGGCGGCGGCGAATACGGCGAAGCATGGCATAAGGCCGGCACCAAGCTGCAGAAGCAGAATGTATTCGATGATTTTATCGGCGCCGCCGAATGGCTTGTGGCAAACAAGGTCACGTCTCCGGCCAAACTGTCGATCGGCGGCGGTTCCAATGGCGGCCTGCTGGTCGGCGCCTCGATGACCCAGCGCCCGGACCTGTTTGCCGCTGCGCTGCCTGCTGTCGGCGTGATGGATATGCTGCGCTTCCAGAAATTCACCATCGGCTGGGCATGGACTTCGGACTTCGGCTCGTCCGACAATCCGGATGAATTCAAGGCGCTGGTCAAGTATTCGCCGCTGCACAACCTGAAGCAGGGCGGCTGCTACCCGGCCACCATGATCATGACCGCCGACCATGATGACCGCGTGGTACCGGCCCACAGCTTCAAGTTTGCCGCCGCCGCCCAGGCCGCGCAGGCCGGCGCTGCGCCTATCCTGATCCGCATCGATTCCAAGGCCGGTCATGGTGCGGGCAAGCCGACCACCAAGCTGATCGAGGAAGTGGCCGACCGCTGGGGCTTCCTGACCCGCGTCCTGGACATGTCGCCAGCCGCACCGGCAAGCACCGCCGGCGGACAGTAAGCCGTGCGCGCGCTTCTGCTGCTATGGGCCGTCCTGCTTGCGCCGGCCACGGCGGCGGAAGCTCCCCAGACTTTCGCGGAGCAGACCCGGTCGCTTACGCTGCAGCCCGGCTTCATCGAGTTGTGGCGCGACGCGGACAAGGGTCGGGTGCTGCTCTCCGTGCGGGAGCTGGACCAGCCTTTCCTGCTGGCGACCTCGCTTCCGGACGGACTGGGATCGAACGATGTAGGTCTGGACCGAGCGCAAGCCGGTAGCGCCAGGCTTGTCCGCTTCCAGAAATTCGGCAGCCGCCTGTTCCTGGTGCAGGAAAATACCCGTTTCGTCGCGCGTTCGTCCGATCGCGATGAGCGCAATGCGGTAGCGGAATCGTTTGCAGGCGCCGTACTGTGGTCGGGTGAAATCCTGGCCAGCGACGGCGCGCGCCAACTGGTCGACTTCTCCAGTTTCCTGCTGGCGGACCAGCACGGCGTCGTGCAGCGCTTGGGCGAGACCAAGCAAGGCGGCTACCATGTGGATCCGGGCCGCAGTGCCGTCCTCGCCGCCCAGGCGAAGGCTTTCCCGGACAATATTGAACTGGAGGCCTTGCTGACGTTTGCAGGCCCCGGCACTGGAGAGTATGTGCGCCAGGTGGCGGCCGATCCGAGCAGCCTGACCATGCGCCAGCATATTTCCATGGTGCGGCTGCCGGGCGGCGGCTACCACCCGCGCCGCTACCACCCCTTCTCCGGCGGTATCGATACCGGCTACTACGACTTCGCGACGCCTCTGTCGAGCAGCCTCGATGTACGTTGGCAGCTGCGTCACAGGCTGGAGAAGGGCGGCAAGCCGATCGTCTATTATCTCGATCGCGGCGCGCCGGAGCCAGTTCGCTCGGCGCTGCTGGAGGGCGCGCACTGGTGGGCTTCGGCCTTTGAAAAGGCGGGCTTCAAGGATGCCTTCCGCGTTGAACTGATGCCGGAAGGCGCCGATCCGGCCGATATCCGCTACAACGTGATCACCTGGGTGCACCGCGCCACGCGCGGCTGGTCGTATGGGAATGCCGTCACGGACCCGCGCACGGGGGAGATCATTCGCGGCGCTGTTACCCTCGGCTCCCAGCGCGTGCGGCAGGACATCCTGATCGCTGAAGCCCTGCTGGCGCCATACGGAAAATCCGTCCCGGCGGAGCGTCGCAGGCTCGCCGAGCAGATGGCGCTGGCGCGCCTGCGCCAGCTTGCCGCCCACGAAGTCGGGCATACGCTCGGCTTCTCCCACAACTTTGCCGCAAGCCGGCAGGGTAATGGCTCCGTCATGGACTATCCGCACCCGGTACTGAAGCTGGGCGCCGACGGCGGCATCGACCTGCAGGATGCGTACGGCGTTGGCGTCGGCCCGTGGGACGAGTACATGGTGAAGTACATTTACGGTGATTTTGGCAGCGGAGAAGCCGAAGCGGCAGCGCTGGCACAGCTGCGCAGCGAGGCGCGGGCCGCCGGGCTGCAATATGTTTCGGACGACGACTCGCGCGCTGCGGGCGCTTCCCATCCCAACGGGCTGCTGTGGGATTTCGGCCCCGACACCTTGAAGACATGGGACCAACTGGGCGCAATCCGTAGCCGTGCCTTGAGCAATTTCTCGCTCGATGTGCTGCCGGATGAACGCCAGTCCGGCGAGCTGGAAGCGCGCCTGGTTCCGGTCTATTTGCTGCAGCGCTATCAGGGTGAGGCCCTTGCCCGCCTGCTGGCCGGGGGCGAATATGAATCGTCGACCAGCGCGGACATACGCGCCGGCCGCGCTGCCTCGGGCGTGAAGATCATATCGGCCGCCACGCAGCGCGCAGGGCTCGCGCGTCTGGCAGACACCTTGCGTGCGGAATATCTGGCTTTGCCGGCGGGCGTGCTCGACCAGCTCACGCCGCCTGCGACTGGTTTCGAGCGTAGCAAGGAATACTTCGGGACCAGTATGAACGCTGTTTTCGATGCGCTGTCCGCTGCGGAATCCGGTGCGGCGCAGACAGTCGGCTTCCTATTCGATGCGGGAAGGCTGAATCGCCTGTACTGGCAGCACGCGCGGGACGCGGCCATGCCCGGGGTAGATGAAGTCATTGAGGCAGCCCTGGCGCGCAGCTGGAAGCGCGGCGCCGTCCCTGCCAGCGTCGCTGGCGGCGAAGCGGTGCAACTGGCCGCCAACTGGGTGGTCCTCGACGCTTTGCTGCAGGCGCTGGACTGCGGCAAGCTGCACGCAAATGTGGACGCCGACCTGCGCCAGCAATTGCGTACGTTTGTGTCTTGGCTGAAAGCAAACCCGGGGAAAGGCACTACTGCCGCCAGCCGTGCCCAGGCTGCCGAACATGTGCTGCATTACTTGGCCGATCCGCGTAGCCTCAAGCTGCGGGCCTTGCCGGTGGTCCCACCGGGAGCGCCAATTTAGTAGTGCCTTGTGTTAATATTTGCAAAAATATTAACAGCTGGTCGAATTGAATGAATAAAAAAGAAATTTGCTGGCTTCTGGTTCGGGCTACCGGCGTTGCACTCCTTCTCAACGGCTTGAGGTACGCGCTGTTGGTGATTGAAAATATCCTGGCGGTTCCGACCGGGTCCGCCGGACAAATGCTGATGTCGAACAGCGCGGGGCTCTTCGCGAGCTGGTGCCTGGAGGCTGTGCTGTTTGTCGGGGTAGGCGTCTATCTTATCAAGCGTGGCGGGTTCCTTTTCAATTGGCTGAACTCCGAGTCGAACCAGGTTTAGCCGGCATCGCATTGAATAGCTCATTCCTGATCTTCTTTCGCGACGGTGCCTCATCGCTGCAACGCGCCGGAGAAGATCGCGAGGCTTTTGAGCGAAGCTTGATCGTCTGGATGATTTTCTCGCAGGCTAAGAAAACTTCTTTAGATCGCATGGAGTTTGGACAATGATCCAGTTCTTCGCAAGGCCCAATGAGCTGGCGGATTCTTTTTCCAGGTCCGTTACCATCGGCCTGATCGCGATTATTCTGATGGGCGCAGTTGTCTTGCTCGCCGCCTGGAGCCGGCGCAGGAAATGGTATCTAAAGCCAGCGATGGCGATGGGCTTCATCGGTCTGTTTCTTGTCGCCTGGGGCGCCTATTCCGCAACCTACGCCCGGTTCATCGAGGCCGAGGTAAGGAGTTCCGGACTGCGGCTGAGGTTTGCGGGGCCGTTTGCAAAAGACCTTACGGTTGCGCCGGACGCAGTTGCGGACGTGCTGTTTGGCACGCCAGGAAAATCCCACAGGCAGTGCTATATTCGGATTTCGCTGAAGTCAGGCGCGAGTTATAGCAGCCCACCGCTTGCTATGGAGCTGGAGCAGTGCAAGGCGCTCAGGCGCAAGTTGGCACAGGCATTGGAAGAGGCGGTCGGCCCCAAAAATTGAGGTGCGCTTGCAGGCACATTGAGAGTGGGCCGACAGGGCCGCGCACGGTGCCGCGCGGATCCCTTGGCACTCTATCCAAACCGATAGATAAACAGCGACAGAAGCAAGGCCCAAGGCAGAACGAATAATGTGACTTCAATCTTCCGCCCTATGCTTCTCGGCGATGACTGCTTGAAGAACGCTATCACATTCAGCAGGGCGGAGGCCATAAGGAACGCAATCGCCGTAATCAGCCAGAGTATGGCGTCCCCGATTCCTGAACCAACACATCCCGCATTCTGACAAGAGTGCCCGGTAGTGCGCGAATCGCTCCACGCGAGCCAGCCGATCCCCGTGACTAACACCGCGTAGGACAGGGCGCGTAGCACTTTCGATAAATTCTTCCCCATTTGTCAGCGGTGAATCACAACCAGTAAAGCCTTGGCTTCAGACTTGCCGGGGTTGCGGATCGCGTGGTGCACGTCGGCTGCATAGCGAGCCGTGCCGCCCAGCTTGATCTTCTTCTTGTTCGATCCCACTTCCAGTTCCATTGAGCCGTGCAGGATCGTCAGATGCTCCATGGTGCCAGGATCGTGTGGCTGCGACACCAGTTCGCCGCCTGCCGCAAGGGTCAGTTCGTACCATTCATATTTGCCGGCCAGTTCCATGGGGCCGAGGATGCGCAATATATATCCGGCATGGGCCCCAGGCAGGGTAGGGGTTTCGTGCGCATCCACCAATTTTATCGCTTCGACATCCTTTTCCCCGTCCGCCAGCAGCTCGCCGATCTGCACGCCGAGCGCATTGGCCAGGCGCCACGTGATGGCGATGGTTGGATTGGCTTTTTCGCGCTCAATCTGGGATAGCATGGACTTGGAAACACCGGCGATGCGGGACAGGTCTTCCAGGGTCAGACCGCGCGCCAGGCGCAGTCGCTGCAGGGCGGCGCCGACTTCCGGCGGGGCGTTGGTGGGAACGGTGGACTTCACGCTTGCAATGTTCAATATAGTAAAGTAGGATCCCATATATCGAATTTACGTTCAATATAGTGAATTCCAGTCGGATTAGTGAAATAAGAGTAAACTTTACATCAGAGGACGACCATGAGCCAAGCGACGAATGCGTTTTACACCGGCCTGCAACAGAACCTGGAGAAGCTGCGCGGTGATGGCCTGTATAAGCCAGAACGCGTCATCGCATCGCGCCAGGGCAGCGAGGTGCAATCCGAAGACGGTCGTACCCTGATCAATATGTGCGCCAATAACTACCTGGGCCTGTCCGGCCAGGAATGGGTGGCGCAGGCTTCCATCGAGGCTACCGAAAAGTACGGCTACGGCCTGTCCTCGGTGCGTTTCATCTGCGGCACCCAGACCGTGCACAAGCAGCTGGAAAAGGCCATCTCCGAATTCCTGGGCACGGAAGACACGATCCTGTATGCGGCGGCGTTCGACGCCAACGGCGGTGTATTCGAGCCCCTGTTCGACGAAAACGACGCCATCATCTCCGATGCGCTGAACCACGCTTCCATCATCGACGGCATCCGCCTGTGCAAGGCTGCGCGCTTCCGCTACGCCCACAACGACATGGCCGACCTGGAAAAGCAGCTGCAGGCGGCCGCCGACAAGCGCCACAAGGTCATCGTGACCGACGGCGTGTTCTCGATGGACGGCACCATTGCCCAATTGGACAAGGTGGTCGAACTGGCTGAGAAATACGGCGCCCTGGTCATGATCGACGAATGCCACGCGTCGGGCTTCATGGGCAAGACCGGCCGCGGCACGCACGAACACCACAATGTGCTGGGCAAGATCGACATCATTACCGGCACCCTGGGCAAGGCCCTGGGCGGCGCGATGGGCGGTTTCACTTCCGGCCGCAAGGAAGTGATCGACACCCTGCGCCAGAAATCGCGTCCTTATCTGTTCTCTAATACGCTGGCGCCAGCCATCGCCGGCGCCTCGCTGGAAGTGCTGAAGCGCCTGTCCGCTTCGACCGAACTGCGCGACCGCCTGCACGAAAACACCGCTTACTTCCGCAAGGAGATCGAGCGCATCGGCTTCACCATCAAGCCGGGCACCCATCCCGTCGTCCCTGTGATGCTGTTTGAAGCGCCGGTGGCGCAGAAGTTCGCGGCCCGCATGTATGAGCTGGGCGTGCTGCTGTCGGGCTTCTTCTATCCGGTGGTGCCGATGGGCCAGGCGCGCGTGCGCGTGCAGCTGTCCGCAGCCCACACCCGCGAACAGCTGGACAAGGTCCTCGCGGCATTCGAACAAGCCGGCAAAGAGCTGGGCATCATCAAGAACTAATCAGGAATAGGCAAGAATCATGGAACGAATCCTCGTCATCGGCGCAAACGGCCAAATCGGTAGTGAACTGGTGGAAGCGCTGGCCAATCAGCATGGCGCACAGAACGTCATCGCGACGGACATCAGCCCGGTCAACAAGTACAACGCGGCCCGCTACCAGGTGCTGAACGTGATGGACAAGGCGGCGCTGCAGGCGCTGGTGGCCGCCGAAGGCATCACCCAGGTGTACCAGCTGGCTGCCATGCTGTCCGCCACCGGCGAGGCTGCGCCGCTGAAGGCCTGGGACCTGAACATGGACGGCCTGCTGAATATCCTGGAAGTGGCACGCGAGCGCGGCGAGCAGGGCAAGCCGCTGCGCATCTTCTGGCCGTCGTCGATCGCCGCGTTCGGCCCGAACACACCGGCCGAGAACACGCCGCAATACACGGTCATGGACCCGACCACGATCTACGGCATCTCCAAGCTGGCAGGCGAACGACTGTGCGAATATTACTTCCTGAAGTACGGCGTGGACGTGCGTTCGATCCGCTACCCGGGCATCATCAGCTTCAAATCGCCTCCAGGCGGCGGCACCACCGACTACGCCATTGCGATCTTCCACGCGGCGCTGCGCGGTGAACGCTACGATTGCTTCCTCGGTCCGAAGACCACGCTGCCGATGATCTACATGCCCGACGCGATTCGCGCAACCATTGAATTGATGGACGCGCCGGCTGCACAAATTAAGATTCGTTCGTCGTACAATGTCGCCGGCGTTTCCTTCAATCCGGAAGAACTGGCCGCCGCGATTACCCGCGCAGTGCCTGACTTCAAGATCGCCTACACGCCGGACAGCCGCCAGGCGATCGCCGACAGCTGGCCGCGCAGCCTGGACGACTCCAAGGCAAGCGAGGACTGGAGCTGGAAAGCGCGCATCGGCGTGGAAGAGATGGTGAAGGACATGCTGGCGAATATTGACGTGAGCCTCAGCGAGGCCGCATAACCAGAGAGAGACAAGCAACAATGGACATGAGTGTTTTCGACTTATTCAAGATTGGCATTGGCCCATCGAGCTCGCATACGGTGGGACCAATGGTGGCGGCGCGCCGCTTCCTGGTCGAAAACGGTCCATTGGACGATGTCGTTTCGGTGACGGCTGAGCTGTTCGGCTCGCTGGCCCTGACCGGCATCGGGCACGGTACCGACAAGGCCGTCCTGCTTGGCCTGATGGGTGAGACGCCGCAGGGCGTTGATCCCGACGCGGTCGACGATATGCTGGCCGCTGCCGACGTGGACGGTGAACTGAGCCTGCTGGGCCAGAAGACGATTCCGTTCGCGCGCAAGCAGCACCTGGTGTTCCATATGTCCGAGAACCTGCCGGAACACCCGAACGGCATGCGTTTCACCCTGAAGCGTGCCGATGGCAGCGCGATGACCAAGGTGTATTACTCCATCGGCGGCGGTTTCATTCACGCCGAAGGCGAGGTGGCGAATACGGACGGCAAGCCTGCCGTGCGCCTGCCTTATCCATTCAACACCATGGCGGAGCTGCTGGGCCATGGCGTCAGCAGCGGCAAATCGATCCCGCAGATGCTGCGTGAAAATGAGCTGAAACGCATTTCCGAAGCGGAGCTGGATGCCGGCATGGACCGCATCTGGCACGTCATGCGCGACTGCATCCAGCACGGCCTGGAGACCAAAGGCCAACTGCCGGGCGGACTGAATGTGAAGCGCCGCGCGGCCGATCTGTGGCGCCAGGCGCAGGCCGGCGATGTCGCCAACCAGCTGCCGCATGATGCGCTGAATGGCGTCAGTTTGTACGCGATGGCGGTCAATGAAGAGAACGCCGCAGGCGGACGTGTTGTAACGGCGCCTACAAATGGGGCTGCCGGCATCATTCCCGCTGTGCTGAAATATTATGCGGAAGACTGTAAACCGGTCGACCCGGTTTCCGGCGTGCGCGCTTTCCTGCTGACCGCCGCTGCGATCGGCATGCTGTGCAAGCGCAACGCTTCGATTTCGGGTGCGGAAGTAGGCTGCCAGGGTGAAGTCGGCGTGGCATGCGCGATGGCAGCTGCCGGGTTGGTGGCCGCGTTGGGCGGCTCGAATGCGCAGATCGAGAATGCGGCCGAGATCGGGATCGAGCATCACCTGGGCATGACTTGCGACCCGATCGGCGGCCTGGTGCAGATTCCTTGCATTGAACGCAATGGCATGGGAGCGGTGAAAGCGATTACCGCCGCTTCGCTGGCCTTGAAGGGCGATGGGACGCACTTCGTCACGCTCGACAATGTGATCGAGACGATGCGCCAGACCGGCGCCGACATGCAGGCGAAGTATAAAGAAACTTCGCTGGGCGGCCTGGCCATCCATGTGGTGACCGTGAACCACGCTGCTTGCTGAAGCTGCAAAGCCAGCAAGCTGGGATCCTGCCTTCAGGGGCAGATCCCGCCTCCCCAGCCTGACGGTTTTCAGTAGAAAATTTCTAAAACTGGCTCAATTCACAAAGAAACTCCGGCCGGACTATAATAGGTGTCCGTTTCACCCGCCACCGGACTTTCTATTCTATGCAATACGTGTCTACCCGGGCCGACGCGTCGGCTGCATCACACTCCCTCCAGCAATTTTCCGACATCCTCCTGGGTGGCCTGGCGCCTGACGGCGGCCTGTACCTGCCGGTGGAATACCCGCAAGTCAGCGGCGAAGAGCTGAACAAGTGGCGCCATCTGCCGTATGCAAGCCTGGCGGTGGAAATCCTGAAAAAATTCGCCGGCGACATCCCAGAAGCGGATCTGCGTGCACTGGCCGAAAAGACCTACGCCGCCGACGTGTACCGCAACGTGCGCGAAGGCGAACATGCTGGCGACATCACCCCGCTGCGCGTGCTGGAAGAAACCGATGGCAAGAAGCTGTTGCTGCACTCCCTGTCGAACGGGCCTACCTTGGCCTTCAAGGACATGGCGATGCAATTGCTCGGCAATCTGTTCGAATATGCACTGGCCAAGCAGGATGCCCAGCTGAACATTTTCGGCGCGACCTCCGGCGACACCGGCAGCGCGGCCGAATATGCCATGCGCGGCAAGAAGGGCATCAAGGTGTTCATGCTGTCGCCGCACAAGAAGATGAGCGCCTTCCAGACCGCCCAGATGTTCAGCCTGCAGGATCCGAATATCTTCAACATCGCGGTGGAAGGCGTCTTCGACGATTGCCAGGACATGGTCAAGGCAGTCTCGAACGACCTGGAGTTCAAGGCCCGTCAGAAGATCGGCACCGTGAATTCGATCAATTGGGCGCGCGTGGTGGCCCAGGTGGTGTACTACTTCCGCGGCTATCTTGCCGCCACGAAGAGCAACGAGCAGAAGGTTTCCTTCACCGTCCCATCGGGCAATTTCGGCAATGTCTGCGCCGGTCATATCGCCCGCCAAATGGGCCTGCCCATCGATAAGCTGGTCGTGGCGACCAATGAAAACGATGTGCTGGATGAGTTCTTCCGTACCGGTATCTACCGCGTACGCAAATCGGCGGAAACGTACCACACCTCCAGCCCTTCGATGGACATTTCGAAGGCCTCGAACTTCGAGCGCTTTGTGTTCGACCTGGTGAAGGGCGATGGCAAGCGTGTCCGCGAGCTGTTCAAAAAAGTTGAAACCGAAGGCGGGTTTGACCTGTCCGGTGGTCCTGGCAGCGACGGCGATGAGTTCCAGCAGGTGGCCAAGTACGGCTTCAAGTCCGGCAAATCCACCCACGACGACCGCGTGCAGACCATTCGCGATGTGGCAGACGATTACGGCATCGTCATCGATACCCATACGGCAGACGGCATCAAGGTCGCCAAGGAAAACCTGGAACCGGGCGTGCCGATGATCGTGCTGGAAACCGCGCAGGCTGCCAAATTCAACGAAACCATCCTGGAGGCGCTGGGCGAAGATGCCGAGCGCCCGGCAGGTTTTGAAAACATTGAAGCGCTGCCGCAGCGTTTTGAAGTCATGCCAGCCGATGTAAGCAAGATGAAGGCCTACATCGCCGCCAATACGGGACTGTAAAATATGGCAATGCTTGCCGTGCGCGAAGCGCTTGATTTCCTGCTCTCCGCCGCCCGTCCGGTGGCGGAAGTGGAAGATATTCCCACCCTGGAAGCCAATGGCCGTGTGCTGGCGCGTGCTGTCGTATCGGACATGAATGTGCCCGGCCATGACAACACGCAGATGGACGGCTATGCTGTGCGTGCCGCCGATTGTGCCAGCGGCGAGGCGACCCTGACCGTCACGCAGCGCATTCCGGCAGGGCATGTCGGCCAGCCGCTGCTGCCAGGTTGCGCCGCGCGCATCTTCACAGGCGCAATGATTCCCGAAGGTGCCGACGCGGTGGTCATGCAGGAGCAGTGCGAGGCAGGCGACGGGCTGGTGACGGTCCGCCACGTGCCGAAAGCAGGCGAATGGATACGACGCACAGGCGAAGATATCGGCGTAGGCAGCGTGATCCTGGCCGCCGGCACGCGCCTGCGCAGCCAGGAGCTGGGCCTTGCCGCATCGATCGGGATGGCGCAGCTGACGGTGCGGCGCAAGCTGCGTGTTGCGGTGTTCTTTACCGGCGACGAACTGGCGATGCCGGGCGAGCCGCTGGCGCCAGGCGCCATCTACAATTCCAACCGTTTCACGCTGCGTGCACTGCTGGAAAACCTGGGTTGCGAAGTGCGCGACTTCGGCATCGTGCCGGATTCGCTGGATGCGACCCGCAGTGTGCTGCGCCAGGCTGCCGACGGCAATGACCTGATCATCACTTCCGGCGGCGTATCGGTCGGCGAGGAAGACCATATCAAGCCGGCCGTCGAAGCGGAAGGCAAGCTGAATATGTGGCAGATCGCCGTCAAGCCGGGCAAGCCGCTGGCATTCGGCGAAGTAGCGCAGGCCTTTTTCCTTGGCCTGCCGGGCAATCCGGTGTCGAGCTTCGTCACCTTCCTGTTGTTCGTGCGCCCGTTCCTGCTGCGGCTGCAGGGCGCCGACGTCCCCGCTCAGCCACGCGGCATGCAGTTGCGCGCCGATTTCAACTGGTTGAAAGCCGACCGCCGCAACGAATTCCTGCGCGTGAAGCTGAATGCGCAGGGTGGCCTGGACCTGTTCCCGAACCAGGGTTCGGGGGTCTTGACGTCCACGGTCTGGGGCGACGGTCTGGTGGATAATCCGCCGGGAACTCCGATCGCGCTGGGCGATCTGGTGCGCTTCATTCCCTTCAGTGAATTGATGTACTGATATGTTGATCAACCTTAAATACTTTGCCAGCGTGCGCGAGGCGCTGGGCGGCGGCGAACAGGTCGTCATGCCCGATGGCGTGGAAACGGTGGGCGACGTGCGCGCCTGGCTACGCCATCGGGGCGAACCCTGGGCGAGCGCCCTGGCCGAAGGCCGTGCGCTGCGCATGGCCTGCAACCAGCGCATGTGCGATGCGGCGGCGGCAGTGGCCCCGGGTGATGAAATTGCCTTTTTCCCACCAGTGACAGGCGGTTAAGACTTGTTGCTGTGTGTATGCAACATACAGCTGTTGTAGTTGACCAGGTTCATCGCCAAGCTATACTTGTTCCCAAGCGGCCCCAAACCTGTGCCGCGCCAGCTCCCCCTAATTCCCCGTCGCCTCCTCCCTGCGGCTTATTCCCTTCCACGCAAGGAGAGTCGCAATGGGATTCGTTTTTGCCGCCCTTGGCCTGAACAGCACCTCGCCCGGTGCCATCGCCGTACCGCCACGCGTACGTGCATCGAAGCTGCATATCGCCGGTTCCTGCACGATGGGGCCGCTGCTCAGCAAAATCGCCGCCAAATACCACCTGCTGCATCCGGAAGTGGCCATCGACGCGGAGCTTGGCGGCTCGGCGCGCGGGCTCGATGATGTGCGCGCCGGCTATGCCCACATTGCCATGCTATCAAGGTCGCTGGATCCGTCCGAACGCGATTTGTACGGCATTCCCATTGCACGCGACGGCGTCGGCGTGGCGGTGCACGCGAATAACCCGCTGCGCCAGCTCAGCGTCGAGCAACTGCGGGCCATCTTCACGGGGCACGCGCGGGACTGGGCCTTCGCCGGCGGCGAGCCTGATTCCATCTATGCGCTGGGCGGCGCGCGCGCGGATGCATCGAGTGCGCTGTTCGCGCGCTTCCTTAGGCAGCCGCTGGAAGCCTTCAATCTCAATTCCGTGGTGGAGTCCAATATTGAGAGACTGGCTGTCATTGCCGCCTGCGAGAACGCCATCGGCTATGTATCCGTCGGTTCGGTGGAGCGCGCAATTTCGCAAGGGGTGTCGGTGCGCCTGCTCCCAATTGATGGCGTGGCGGCTAGCAGCGCGAATATCCGCAATGGCAGCTATCCGGTCTGCCGCGCCCTGACATTGGCCAGCCGGGATGCGCCGACCGGCGTAGCCCGCAGCTTCTTTGCCTTCTGTCTTTCGGCGCAAGTGAACGGCATCCTGTCGGCATTCGACTTCGTCCCTTACCTGGATTGAAAGCATGGGCAGCTCTAGTTTCTCTGGGCCGCTCGCCGATGGCGCAGCGGCGGCAATCAGGCCACAAGACTGCGCGGAACTCCTGGCAGCCAATCGCCCGAGATCGAATACAATGCTGCCCCTATGGAAAGCAAACAATTACAAGGGGTAGCGGTGATCGGCGGCGGCCCCGCCGGACTGATGGCGGCCGAAGCGCTGGCCGCCGCCGGGGTGCGCGTCGACCTGTACGATGCCATGCCTTCCGTCGGCCGCAAATTCCTGCTGGCCGGGCGCGGCGGCATGAATATCACCCATTCGGAGCCGTATGCCGCCTTCGTGGCGCGCTATGGCAGCCGTGCCGGCTGTTTGCAGCCCATGCTGGACAAGTTCACGCCGGACGACTTGCGGGCATGGGTGCACGGCCTGGGCATCGACACCTTTGTCGGCACCTCGGGCCGTGTCTTCCCCACCGAAATGAAGGCGGCCCCCATGCTGCGCGCCTGGTTGCACCGCTTGCGCGAAAGCGGGGTGCATTTCCACCAGCGCCACCGCTGGCTGGGCTGGTCGGATGGCGGCGCACTGCGATTCGAGACGCCGGACGGCGAACATGAAGTACGCCGCAGCGCTGTGATACTGGCCCTGGGCGGCGCGAGCTGGGCGCGGCTTGGCTCTGACGGCGCCTGGCAAGCCTTGCTGGCAGGGCGCGGCGTGGACGTGGCGCCCCTGGTGCCCGCCAATTGCGGCTTCAATGCAAGCTGGAGTTCCCACTTCGCCGAAAAATACGCCGGCCAGCCGCTCACCACCGTGGCCATCGGCGGCAGGAAGGGCCAGCTGGTTATCACGGCGACCGGTATCGAGGGCAGCCTGGTTTATGCGCTATCGGCCGGCATCCGCGACCGCATCGCGGCCCACGGCAGCGCCACCATCGAGCTGGATTTGCTGCCCGACTGGCCACTGCAACGCGTGCAGCAGGAGTTGTCGCACCCGCGCGGCTCGCGCTCGATGTCGAGCTTCCTGAAAAGCCGCCTGCAGATCAAAGGCGTCAAGACCGGCTTGCTGCACGAAGCGCTGGACAAGGAGGCCTTCCACGATCCCATGCGCGTGGCAGCGGCCCTAAAGGCCTTGCCGGTCACACTGCACGCAGCGCGCCCGATCGACGAGGCGATCAGCAGCGCGGGCGGGGTACGTTTCGAAGCGCTGGATGGGACGATGCTGAAGGCCGTGCCCGGCGTGTTCGTGGCCGGCGAAATGCTGGACTGGGAAGCGCCCACCGGCGGCTACCTGCTCACCGCCTGTTTCGCCAGCGGGCTGGCCGCCGGACGGGACGTTTTACGCTACCTTAGTGAACCCAGCTGACGCCACCTGAACCGCTGCGGCTTACATTGCGGTCGGAGGGATTGCCCAGGACATGGATATCGCCGTTGCCCTTGACGGTGAGATCGGCTGAATGGCGTGCAAAGACGATGCTGGTGCCGGAACCCTGCAGGGTGACCGCGACTTTATCGGACGCCAGGTGTTCGGCATCCAGTTTGCCTGAGCCGGTCAGTTCGGCCGACAGTTCCTTGCAGCTGCCGCTGGACGAGATCGAACCCGAACCCACCATTTCCAGCATCACCTTCTCGCCCTGGCCGGTATTCAGCTTCAGGTCGCCGCTGCCGTGCAGGCCCGCTTCGACGTTCTTGTAGCGGCCGTCGAAATTCAGGTTGCCCGATCCTTGCAGCTGCAGGCTGAGGGTCTCGCCGCTGAAGCCATCGGCCGTGCTGTCGCCGCTGCCGTTGATCACCAGCTCATGCAGCGACGGTAGCACCAGGTCCACTTCAATCGGGCGGCGCGGGTGCAACAACAAGCCTTTGGAGCCGATGCGCAGGGTGGTGCCGTCCTGTTCGGTGGCGATATTGGCCAGCAAACGCTGTTCGCCGCGTACTTTCAGGGCCGCCACGTCGCCTTGTTTCAGGTGCAGGTTGATCGGCCCCACCAGCTCAACGGTCGTAACCGTGGCGCTGACTTCGCGCAGTTCGGTGCGGGCGGTGCGCCCGGCAACGCTGGTCGGGTTGGCGGCACCCTGGGCGCGCAGCATGCTGTAGGTGACGGCGGTCAGGAGCGCGGCCAGCAAGGCCATCCCGAGGCCGATCTTGAGCAGGGAGCGGAGGTTCATGGCGATTCCTTTTAGCGACTGCGCAGCAGTGCCGCGTTCATCTGGATATAGCGCTTCAGGCCGATCAGCGAGTAGCGCGTCGCGACCAGGCTCAGGAGGCTGAGCGCGATGCCGAGCAACACCAGGCCGATGCCGACCGCGGTCTGGGTGGCGCGCGATTCGTTATCCAGGTCGGACGTGATGTGGACGCCGCTTTCCGCCATGGCTTCCGCACCGTCCAGCCATTTTTCCGAGTGGCTATCGGCTTGCTCGAGTTCCTGGCGCAGTGCGGGCGACGCTTCCTGCAGCACATCGACGCCCTGGTCGCTGATGGAAATCCGAGTGTGCAGGCGGGCTTCGTCGTCCGTTTTATTGTCGATGAAGGCGACGGCGTGGCGCAGCGGACCGCCCAGTCCCGTCAGCACCAGATCGTTGGCGCCCGCCAGTCCGCTTGCCGTAACGGCAATTCCGCTGACGTACAGGGCGAAAGCCGCGGCATAGAGCGAAACCAGGAGAGCGGAGAAGACGGCGGCCGGCACCACCATGAACAGGTTGAAGATGCCCAGGCCGAACAGCGACACCACGGTGCGGGCCAGGTCGGCCGGATGGCGGGTCTGCTCGAACGCGCTGCGGTGGGTATTGGCGCGCAGGGTCATGGCGATCTTGCGCGGCTGCTCCAGTTCGGCGGCGATTTCATCTTCGGTTTTGCCTGCGGTCAGGCCGTCGATGAAACACTGTTCGTAATAAGCCATGGTCTTGGCCGCCGTGTCGGGCGGCAAGCCGGTAAGGGCCTTCTTCAGTGCGTCGAGGTATTCTGTCTTGCTCATTGGAAACTTTTGCCTCCTATTGTTCCATGCTTGCACTGTATCGGCGGCACGGGAGACGCTCCAGTTGTTTACGACAGAATGCAGAAACGGGGGAGCAGGCGACTAAAACGGGGGACAGGCCGACCGTCCTGCTCATGGCCGGGCAAGGTCTCGGGCCGCCTGCAAGCCGCTGCGGACCGCCATTTCGAGCGTGGCCGGGTAGTCGCCGGCAGTGTAGTCGCCGGCCAGGACCAGGCCGGGGAGCGCGGTCTTGTTGGCGGGGCGCAGCAGGCCCGGCGTGCAGGCGTAGGTCGCCCGCTTCTCGGTAATGACCTTGAACCATGACGGATTGGCAAGCTCCGGGCGGCCAAGATCGGCGGCCAGTTGGGCTGCGATGGCCGCTGCCAGCGCGTCCTGCGGCAGGTTGGCGGCCTCGCCCGAGGCGCTGATCACGACGGCAAACAAGCCGTCCTGTTTGGCGTCCAGCTGGCCCCGGTCAAAGACGAATTGGCCCCAGCGCGCGCTTGCCGGCTCATCAAGCAGGGCGTAGAACGGGATCGCAAGCCGCGTCCCCGCCGCGTATTGCAGATAGCAGGTGGTGATCGGTTCCGGCGCAAAGCCCCCCAGCTGCGCCGCCAGCGCGGCGGTGTCAGGCAATGTGGCAAGCAAGGCGGCACTTGCAGACGGCGACGCCGCCAGCACCACGCCGTCAAAGCGGCTTGCGGGAAGACCGCTTGCCTCGACATGCCAGGCGCCTGCCGCGTCGTCTGGACGAAGGGCGTTGACCTTGGCGCCGAGGTGGACGGCGTGGCCTTGTGCCTTGAGCCAGGCGGCGGCGGCATCCGGGAATAGGGCGGACAGGTCGGTGCGCGGTACCAGCATGTCCGATGCGGCCCGGTTCGCGCCCAGGCTGTCGCGCAATACGGCCAGGAACACTTGCGCCGAGGCCCGTTCCGGCGGCGTATTCAGCGCTGCCAGGCACAAGGGACGCCACATCAGCGCCACCATGCGCGGCGTCTGGTCGAAGCGCTCCAGCAATTCGCTTACGCTGCAGTCGTTGTTGAGTGTCCAGCCCATCCAGCGCGCCGTCGTGCTGAAGCGCGCCAGCGCCATCTTGTCCGCGCGGGCCAGGCCGCGCGCACGCAGCAGGGCGATGCCGACATGCAGGGGCGCGGGCAGGCGCGGAGCGACAAAATCCATGCCGCCGCTGGCGGGCGGATAGCGCATTTGCAAGGGCAGGGTGAGCACGGCGGCGCGCAAGTCGACGCCCACGGTGCGCATGAGGCGCAGGGTTGCGGCATAGGCGCCCAGCATGATGTGCTGGCCGTTGTCCAGTTCGCGGCCATCGAAGGACACGCGGCGCGCGCGTCCGCCCAAGGTGCGGGCGGCCTCGAAAACGCTTACCTGGTGACCGGCGCGCGCCAGCTCAACGGCCGCGGCAAAGCCGGCCCAGCCGCCGCCGGCGACGGCAAAATGCTTAGCCACGGACCCAGGTCTTCCAGGCCAGCCACAGTTTGCGGATCGGGGTCAGCGAAATGCGCTGCTTGAGGACGTGGTAGCCGTCTTCTTCGATTTCATTGAGCAGGGTGCGGTAGATCGCGGCCATGATCAGGCCCGGGCGCTGGGCGCGGCGGTCTTCCTTCGGCAGCAGGGCAAACGCCTCGTCGTAGGCTTGCTGGGCGCGCGCCGCCTGGAATTTCATCAGCTTGGAGAAATTCTCGCTTTCGCGCGCGTTCAGCAGGTCGGCGGCGGTCACATTGAACTGCTGCAGTTCGTTGACGGGCAGGTAGATGCGGCCTTTGCGCGCGTCTTCGCCCACATCGCGGATGATATTGGTGAGCTGGAAGGCATGGCCCAGCTTTTCGGCGTATTGCAGCGTTTCCGGGCGGGTGGCGCCGAAAATGGAGGCCGACAGGATGCCGACCACGCTGGCCACGTGCCAGCAGTACTTGGTGAGGCCCGCATAATCGAGATAGCGGGTCTGGTTCAGGTCCATCTCCATGCCGTCGATGATGGCCTGCATATGCTCCTGCTTCAGCTGATAGGGGGCGATATGCGGCTGCAACGCCTGGGTCACGGGGTGGCTCTGCTTGCCCTCGTACATCTGGGCGATCTCGTTGCGCCACCACGCCAGCTTGATACGCGCCAGCGATTCATCGCTGCATTCGTCGACGGTGTCGTCGACTTCGCGGCAAAACGCGTACAGGGCCGTGATCGCCCTGCGGCGCTCAGGCGGCAGGAACAGGAAGCTGTAGTAGAAACTGGAACCGCTGGCGGCGGCCTTCTGCTGGCAGTATTCGTCGGGGGACATGTTCTTATGGCTTGGGTAATGCTGTCAAAGGCGCTATTTTATAGTGAAGAGGGCTTCATCCGAAGCGCGCGCCAGAAAACCTTGTACCAATCGCGCTTTTTAAGCTTCGGGCGGCGCAGGAAAACGTCGTAATCGACTTCCTCGATCGCCTCCAGGATGCGCAGCCCGCCCTGGACCACCATGCGCAGCTCCAGGCCGATGCGGCCCTTCAGGCGGCAGGCCAGCGGCGCGCCTTCCAGCATCAGGGCGCGGGCGCGGTCGACCTGGAATTTCATCATGGCGCGCCATTTTGCCTTGTTATCGGGGCGTGCCAGGTGGGCCGGCGACAGCGCATAGCGCAGCAGGTCCTCCATCGGGAGGTAAATGCGTTCCTTGTGCTCGTCGATGGCGACGTCCTGCAGGAAGTTGATGATCTGCAGGGCGGAGCAGATGGCGTCCGAGTCCCGCACATTGTCCGCGCTGGCGGCGCCGTAGAGGTGCAGCATCAGTCGGCCGACCGGGTTGGCGGAGCGGGCGCAGTAATCGAGCAGGGTTTCGTAATCCTGGTAGCGGGTCACGGTGACATCCTGCTTGAAGGCGGACAGCAGGTCGTAAAAAGGGCGCAGCGGCAGCTTGTGATGCGCGATGGCGGCGGCCAGGCGTTCGAACATCGGTTCGTGGCCGCTTTCGGCGCGTTCGATGCGGCCCAGGGCCTCTTCGTAGGCGGCCAAGCCCGCCAGGCGCTGTGCCGGCGTGGCGTCGCCTTCGTCGGCGATGTCGTCGGCGCTGCGGGCAAATGCGTAAATCGCTTCGACCGCGGGGCGCAGGCGGCGCGGCATGAGGATGGACGCGACAGGGAAATTCTCGTAATGGTCAACGGGCATAGAGGTGCTGTTCTAAATTAATGACGCGAAAGTCATTTGCAAGTGCGGTTGACCCGGCTATAATTTTTTACTAAACGGAAAGTCATTTAATTCCGGACGGGAAATAATAATGGCAAACATGCACTCCCGGCAATTGCCAGAGACACTAAAAAGGAATTCCATCGTGTTCGTAGCGAAAAAACTACCCCTGGTTGCGGCCTGCGCCTTGCTGCTCGCGGCCTGTTCGAAAGAGGCCCCCAAGACGGAAGATATCCGGCCAGTGCGGGTCATGGTGCTGCAAAACTCGGACATCGACGTGAATGCCGAATTCTCCGGCGAAGTGCGTTCGCGCGTCGAATCGCGTCTCGGCTTCCGGGTTGGCGGCAAGATCATATCCCGCAAAGTGGACGTTGGCAGCGTGGTTAAGCGCGGGCAGGCCCTGATGGACCTGGATCCGCAGGATCTCAAGCTGTCGCAGGCGCAGTCCATGGCGGCGCTGCGTGCGGCGGAAACCACGCGCGACCTGGCCAGCGCCGAATTGAAGCGCTACCAGGAGCTGCGCGACAAGAATTTCGTCAGCCAGGCCATCCTCGATGCCAAAGTGTCAGCCTTCAAGTCGGCGCAGGCGCAGGTCGATTCAGCGCAGGCGGCCTACCGCGGCATGTCCAATCAGGCCGGCTACGCCAGTCTGGAGTCGGACATCGACGGCGTGGTCACGGCGGTGGATGCCGAAGTGGGGCAGGTGGTGGCGCCGGGGACTCCCGTGGTGCGCGTCGCCAAGACCGATGAAAAGGAAATCGTCTTCGGCGTGCCGGAAGATAAGGTCGACACCTTGCGTGCGATTTCGGACGTGCATGTGCGACTGTGGGCCAGCCCGGACAAGACCGTGCAGGGCAAGATCCGCGAAATCTCGCCGGTGGCCGATCCCTTCACCCGCACCTATGCGTTCCGCGTGTCGATCCCTGCCAGCCTGCAGGAAGCCAAGCTTGGCATGACCGCCCTGGTGGCATTCGCTTCGCGCACGCCGGAACCGCAGATCAAGGTGCCGCTCACGGCCCTGTTCCATGAAAAGGCCGCGACGTCGGTCTGGGTGGTCGAGAATGGCGCGGTGCGCCTGGTGCCGGTCACCGTGGCCGGCGTCTCCAGCAACGACCTGGTGCTGGGCAGCGGCGTCAAGCCGGGCCAGACTGTCGTGACTGCCGGCGTCAACCTGCTCAAGCCTGGCCAGAAAGTGACCATCCTTGGAGCCGCCAAATGAAGGGTTTCAATCTCTCGCGCTGGGCACTCGAGCACATTCCGCTCACGCGCTACCTGATCGCGGTGCTGCTGCTCGGCGGCATGCTGGCGTACAAGAACCTGGGACAGGACGAAGACCCGCCGTTTACCTTCCGCGCCATGGTGGTCCAGGCTTTCTGGCCGGGCGCCACGTCGCTGCAGATGGCGGAGCAGGTGACCGACAAGCTTGAGAAAAAGCTGCAGGAAACCCCTTACGTCCACGAAATCACCAGCTATTCCAAGCCTGGCCAGACCGTCATCATCGTCAACCTGCGCGAATCGGCGCCGCCGAAAGAAGTGGCGCAGGCCTGGTACCAGGTGCGCAAGAAGATCGGCGATATCCGCTCCACGCTGCCGCCTGGCGTGCAGGGCCCGGTCTTCAACGATGAATTCGGCGACACCTACGGCTCGATTTTCGCGCTGTCCGGTGATGGTTTCACCTATGCGGAGCTGAAGGACTACGCCGACCTGGTGCGCCAGGAGCTATTGGGCGTTAAAAAGGTCTCCAAGGTTGAACTGTTCGGCGTGCAGGACGAGAAGATCAATATCGAGTTCTCGCACAAGAAATTCGCCCAACTGGGCCTGACGATCGAGCAGATCGCCAACCAGATCGCCACCCAGAACGTGGTGGAGGCCACCGGCGTGGTCGTGACGCCGACCGATAACCTGCAGGTACGCGTCTCCGGTGCACTGCGCACCGTGAAGGACCTGGCGGAGCTTGAGCTGCGCGCCAACAACACCACCTTCCGCCTGGGCGACTTCGCGACCATCAAGCGCGAATACCAGGACCCGCCGCGCGACAAGATGCGCTTCAATGGCAAGGAAGTGATCGGCCTGGGCGTGTCGATGGAAAAGGGCGGCAACATCATCCTGATGGGCAAGGAGCTGGAGAAAACCGTCGATGCGATGAAGTCCAAGCTGCCGGTCGGCGTGGAGCTGGAGCGCGTGTCGAACCAGCCTGCCGCCGTTACCGCCTCCGTTGGCGAGTTCGTGCACACGCTGATCGAAGCGGTGCTGATCGTGCTGGCGGTGAGCTTTGTCGCCCTTGGTCTGCATACCAAGCCGAAGCTGCGCCTGGACGCCCGTCCCGGCCTGGTGGTGGCGCTTACCATTCCGCTGGTGCTGGCGGTGACTTTCCTGCTGATGCGCATCCTGGACATCGACCTGCACAAGATTTCGCTTGGCGCCCTGATTATCGCGCTTGGCCTGCTGGTGGACGATGCCATCATCGCGGTCGAAATGATGGTGCGCAAAATGGAAGAGGGCCATTCGCGCCTGGAGGCGGCGACCTTCGCCTATACCTCGACCGCGATGCCGATGCTGACCGGCACCCTGATCACCGTGGCGGGCTTCCTGCCGATCGGCCTGGCCGCTTCGGCTGCCGGCGAATACACCTTCTCGCTGTTCTCGGTGAACGCGATTGCACTGGTGACGTCGTGGATCGTGGCGGTGGTGTTCACGCCGTACATCGGCTACATCCTGTTGCAGGTCAAGCCGCATTCGGAAGGCGGCGGCCACCATGAACTATTCGATACGCCGGGCTACCGCAAATTCCGCGCGGCCGTGAACTGGTGTGTGGAATACCGCAAGACGACCATCGTGGCGACCCTGGTGGTGTTCTTCCTCGGCGTGTACGGCTTCAAATTCATCGAAAAGCAGTTCTTCCCGGATTCAAGCCGCCCTGAACTGATGGTGGAAATGTGGTCGCCGGAAGGCACGGCCTTTGCCCAGACCGAGCGCCAGGCCAAGAAGTTCGAGGAATTCATCCGCAAGGAAGCCGGCGTAGCCAGCGTGACGACCTATGTCGGCACCGGCAGCCCGCGCTACTACCTGCCGCTCAACCAGATCTTCCCGCAGACGAACGTGTCGCAGACCGTGGTGCTGGCCAAGGACCTGAAGTCGCGTGAAGAACTGCGCAAGAAGATCAGCGGCATCTTCAAGACCGATTTCCCGGAAGTGCGCGGCCGCGTGCAGTTGCTGCCGAACGGCCCTCCGGTACCGTATCCGGTGCAGTTCCGCGTGACCGGCACGGAAGTGGAGCGCGTGCGCGCCATCGCCGACCAGGTGAAGGACATCGTGCGCAGCAACCCGAATGCGGTGGGCGTGAACGACAACTGGAACGAATCGATCAAGGTGCTGCGCCTTGACCTGGACCAGGACAAGATGCGTGCACTGGGCGTGACCTCGCAAACCGTGATGCGGGCGGCGAACACCATCCTGTCCGGTACCCCGATCGGCCAGTTCCGCGAAGGGATCCGCCTGATCGATATCCAGGTGCGCCAGCCGCTGGACGAGCGCAACACGATTTCAGTCCTGAACGATACCTATATCCCGACCAATAGCGGCCGTTCGGTGCCGATCTCGCAGCTGGCGCGCGTGCACTTCGTGTGGGAGCCGGGCGTCGTCTGGCGCGAGGGCAGGGAATGGGCCATCACTGTGCAGTCGGACGTGGTGGAAGGCGTGCAGGGGCCGACCGTGTCGGACCAGATTAATCCGAAGCTGGACGAGCTGCGCGCCAAGCTGCCGCCGGGCTATGAAATCCGCGTGAAGGGTGCGGCGTCCGACAGCAGCGCGGCGGAGGAATCGATTTCCGCCAATCTGCCGTTGGCCGTGTTCATCATCTTTACCTTGCTGATGCTGCAGCTGCACAGCTTCTCGCGGGCCTTGCTGGTGTTCCTGACCGGGCCGCTGGGCGTGGCGGGCGCGGCAATGGCACTGCTGATCATGGGGCGTCCGCTGGGATTCGTGGCGAACCTGGGGATTATCGCGCTGTTCGGCATGATCATCCGAAATTCGGTGATCCTGGTCGACCAGATCGAGCAGGATATCAATGCCGGCGTGCCGGCCTGGGATGCGATCGTGGAGTCGGCTGTGCGCCGCTGCCGTCCGATCATCCTGACCGCCGCCGCCGCTGCACTGGCGATGATTCCGCTGTCGCGCTCCGTGTTCTGGGGGCCGATGGCGGTGGCGATCATGGGCGGGCTGATCCTGGCGACTGCACTGACGCTGTTGTTCCTGCCGGCGCTGTACGCGGCGTGGTTCCGTGTCCGAAAACCAAGCCGATAGGCCGGTAAACTGCTGCTTGGCCTACCTGGCCAAGCAGCTTCACGGGGCCGCGCTTGGCGCTGAATTGCCGGTTTTGCCTAAATGTTGCGCATAACGCAAAAAAACCACTTCCGCACTCCAGAAACACCGTATAGAATGCCGGGTTGAAGTTGAAAGCCCCGGGCGACCCGTTTTCACTGTAAGGTCGCCCTTTGCTTTTGTGCAAATATGCCGCGAGGATGGCGAAATTGGTAGACGCACCAGGTTTAGGTCCTGACGCCAGCAATGGTGTGGGGGTTCGAGTCCCCCTCCTCGCACCATAAGTACACTTATTTTTATTGGACGATTTTTACAATGGCCACTGCAGTTGAAACCCTGGGCAAACTCGAACGCCGCATGACGATTTCCTTCCCACTGTCGGACGTGCGTTCCGAAGTGGAAAAGCGCCTGAAAGTTCAGGCTCGCTCCGCACGTGCTCCTGGCTTCCGTCCAGGCAAAGTGCCAATGAAGATGGTTGCAGCACAATACGGCTACCAGATCGAAACTGAAGTGCTGAACGACAAAGTCGGCCGCGCTTTCAACGATGCTGCCAATGAAAACCAGCTGCGCGTCGCCGGCTTCCCACGCATCGAACCAAAGAACGACGCGCCAGAAGGCCAGCTGTCCTTCGACGCGACCTTTGAAGTTTATCCAGAAGTCGCCGTCGGCGACCTGACCAATGTTGAAGTCGAAACCGTCAAGTCCACCGTGACCGACGCTGAAATCGACAAGACCATCGACATCCTGCGCAAGCAGCGCGTGCACTTCCACGTGAAGGGCGAGAAGGGCGAACACGGCGACGGCGGCGAAGCTATCGCTGCCAACGGCGACCGCGTGACCGTGGACTTCGTCGGCTCCATCGATGGCGTTGAATTCCCAGGCGGCAAAGCCGAAGGCTACCCGTTCGTGCTGGGCGAAGGCCGCATGCTGCCGGAATTCGAAGCTGCCACCGTCGGCCTGAAAGTGGGCGAATCCAAGACCTTCCCGCTGTCCTTCCCTGAGGACTACCATGGCAAGGACGTCGCTGGCAAGACCGCTTCGTTCACCATCACCCTGCAGAACCTGGAATGGGCGCACCTGCCGGAAGTCGACGCTGAATTCGCCAAGTCCCTGGGCGTGGCTGACGGCGACCTGGCCAAAATGCGCGAAGACATCAAGGTCAACCTGGAGCGCGAAGTCGCTGGCCGCGTCAAGGCACGCAACAAAGAAGCCGTGATGGACACCCTGGTGAAAACCGCCGAACTGGACGTGCCACAGTCGCTGATCGCACAAGACACCGAGCGTCTGGCCGAAATGACCCGCCAGGACATGGCGCAGCGCGGCATGAACGTAAAAGATGTACCATTCCCTCCAGAGCTGTTCAAGGATAAAGCCGAGCGTCGCGTACGCCTGGGCCTGATCCTGTCCAAGCTGGTGGCTGACCAGAACCTGCAGGCAACCCCTGAGCAGGTGAAGGCGCAGATCGAAGACTTCGCACAAAGCTACGAAGACCCGCGCGAAGTGCTGAAGTACTACTACTCCGACCGCCGCCGCCTGGCCGAAGTGGAAGCACTTGTATTGGAAGAAAACGTCGTTACTTACGTCCTGGGCCTGTGCAAGAACGTCTCGAAAGAAATTCCTTTCGACGAACTCATGGGAAGCGTACAAGCTTAATAGCTTGACATTATTCGACGCCGGCCCCGAGCCGGCGTTGTTTTCACAAGGAATTGGAATGAATCGTAATCCCGCACTCGATACGGAAATGCTCGGCCTGGTGCCGATGGTGATCGAACAAAGCGGCCGCGGCGAGCGCTCGTACGATATCTACTCGCGCCTGCTGAAGGAGCGCGTGATCTTCATGGTCGGCCCGGTCAATGACCAGATGGCCAACCTGATCGTAGCGCAGCTGCTGTTCCTGGAAAGCGAAAATCCGGACAAGGACATCTCGCTGTACATCAATTCCCCTGGTGGTTCCGTTTCCGCCGGCCTGGCCATCTACGACACCATGCAGTTCATCAAGCCGGATGTGTCGACCCTGTGCACCGGCATGGCCGCCTCCATGGGCGCCTTCCTGCTGGCCGCGGGCGCCAAGGGCAAGCGTTTCTCGCTGCCTAACAGCCGCATCATGATCCACCAGCCGTCCGGTGGCTCGCAAGGCATGGCCTCGGACATCGAAATCCAGGCGAAAGAGATCCTCTACCTGCGCCACCGCTTGAACAGCATCATGGCAGAACGCACCGGCCAGTCGATCGAGCAGATCGCCAAGGACACCGACCGCGATCGCTTCATGTCTTCGGATGAAGCCGCGGAATATGGACTGATCGACAAAGTCTTGACCAGCCGCGCATAAGCGTCCTTGCAAGTCGACGCCCGGACGCTACAACGTTCGGGCGTTTTGCATTTATTTCGGGTAGCATGTGGTTGTGCGCAGGATTTCTTGCTTGTGCGCACGGCAAATTTGCACCAAAACTAAAGATTAGTCCCATGTCAGAGAAAAAATCCTCCAGCGGTGAAAAACTTCTTTACTGCTCGTTCTGCGGCAAAAGCCAGCACGAGGTGAAGAAGCTGATTGCCGGTCCGTCCGTGTTTATCTGCGACGAATGCATTGACTTGTGCAATGACATTATCCGCGACGAGACGTCCAGCATCGAGTCTGTCACGGGAGCCAAGTCGGACCTGCCAACGCCGCAGGAAATCACCGACCTGCTGAACCAGTACGTGATCGGCCAGTCGACCGCCAAGCGCATCTTGTCGGTGGCTGTGTACAACCATTACAAGCGCCTGAAGCACCTGGGTAAGAAGGACGACGTCGAACTGGCCAAGTCCAACATCCTGCTGGTGGGGCCGACCGGCTCCGGTAAAACCCTGCTGGCCCAGACCCTGGCGCGCATGCTGAATGTGCCGTTCGTGATCGCCGACGCCACCACCCTGACCGAAGCCGGTTATGTGGGCGAGGACGTGGAAAACATCATCCAGAAGCTGCTGCAGAGCTGCAACTACGATGTGGAAAAGGCGCAGCGCGGCATCGTCTATATTGACGAAATTGATAAGATTTCCCGCAAGTCCGACAACCCGTCGATCACCCGCGACGTATCGGGCGAAGGCGTGCAGCAGGCGCTGTTGAAGCTGATCGAAGGCACCATGGCTTCCGTGCCGCCGCAGGGCGGCCGCAAGCACCCGAACCAGGACTTCGTGCAGATCGACACGACCAACATCATGTTCATCTGCGGCGGCGCCTTCGACGGCCTGGCAAAGATCATTTCCAACCGTTCCGAAAAGTCCGGCATCGGCTTCTCGGCGGAAGTGAAGAGCAAGGAACAGCGCTCGAATAGCGACCTGATGATGGACGCCGAGCCGGAAGACTTGATCAAGTTCGGCCTGATCCCGGAACTGGTGGGTCGCTTGCCGGTGGTGGCGACCCTGGCCGAGCTGACCGAGGAAGCGCTGATCGAAATCCTGGTCGAGCCGAAGAATGCGCTGGTCAAACAGTATTCCAAGCTGCTGGAAATGGAAGGCGCCGAACTGGAAATCCGTCCTGCCGCCTTGCACGCCATCGCCCGCAAGGCGCTGGCCCGCAAGACCGGCGCCCGCGGCCTGCGTTCTATTTTGGAACACGCGTTGCTGGATATTATGTTCGACCTGCCAAACCAGCAGAACGTCACCAAAGTCGTCATCGATGAAAATACCATCACCAGTGGCGCAAAACCCCTCCTGATTTACCAGGAATCCCCAAAGGCAGCAGGGGAAAACTAAATAGGGTTTTGAATCCCTGAGGCAAGGCGTTACAAT
Organism: Pseudoduganella violaceinigra DSM 15887; assembly: GCF_000425385.1. Taxonomy (GTDB): domain Bacteria; phylum Pseudomonadota; class Gammaproteobacteria; order Burkholderiales; family Burkholderiaceae_D; genus Rugamonas; species Rugamonas violaceinigra. Next base: position 63,439 of record NZ_AUDI01000021.1, read on the forward strand.
CGGACTCAATAACGATAACGCCGGCTTCAGTCGAAAAGCCACTCGCGATGCCTTGTCGCGCGTGGCTTTTTTTGTTCCGATTCCGTATTTTAGTTAGAATAAAACTGCATTTTCTCAAAGCAAATATAATTGCAGCATAGGGCTTGTGAATTGGCCGCTGGGGCCTATATCAGAATCAAGCTTTTAAAATAAGGTACGCCATGACAACTACCAAATTAACTGAGCAAACTCAACTGCCTCTGTTGCCACTGCGTGATGTTGTAGTGTTCCCGCACATGGTAATCCCGTTGTTCGTTGGCCGACCAAAGTCCATCAAGGCGCTCGAAGCTGCCATGGAGCAGGGTAAGAGCATCATGCTGGCAGCGCAGAAAGCCGCTGCCAAGGACGAACCTTCGCCTTCGGATATCTATGAAATCGGCTGCGTGGCCAACATCCTGCAGATGTTGAAGCTGCCTGACGGCACCGTGAAGGTGCTGGTCGAAGGCGCCCAGCGTGCGCGTATCAAGAAGATCACCGACAGCCCGACCCATTTCATCGCCGACCTGATGCCGCTCGATTCCGAGCAGGGCGACGAGTCGGAAATCGAGGCGATGCGCCGCGCGATCGTGCAGCAGTTCGACCAGTACGTCAAACTGAACAAAAAGATCCCGCCTGAGATCCTGGCGTCGCTGTCGGGGATTGACGATGCCGGCCGCCTGGCCGACACCGTGGCGGCCCACCTGCCGCTCAAGCTTGAGCAAAAGCAGGTGATCCTGGAAATCATCGAAGTTTCCAAGCGCCTGGAGCATCTGCTCGGCCAGCTGGAAGGCGAACTCGATATCCTGCAGGTGGAAAAGCGTATCCGCGGCCGCGTCAAGCGCCAGATGGAGAAATCGCAGCGCGAGTACTACCTGAACGAACAGGTCAAGGCCATCCAGAAGGAACTGGGCGAGGGCGAAGAGGGCGCCGATATCGACGAACTCGAGAAGAAAGTCGTCGCCGCCAAGATGCCGAAGGAGGCGCTGGAAAAGGCGCAGGCCGAGCTGAAGAAGCTGAAATTGATGTCGCCGATGTCGGCCGAAGCGACCGTGGTGCGCAATTACATCGACACCCTGGTCTCGCTGCCATGGAAGAAGAAATCCAAGGTCAATAACGACCTGGCCAACGCCGAGAAAGTGCTCGACCACGACCACTATGGTCTGGAAAAGATCAAGGAACGCATCGTCGAATACCTGGCGGTCCAGCAGCGCGTGGACAAGCTGAAGGCGCCGATTCTGTGCTTCGTCGGCCCTCCAGGCGTGGGTAAGACCTCGCTGGGCCAGTCGATCGCCAAAGCCACCAACCGTAAATACGTGCGCATGGCGCTGGGCGGCGTGCGCGACGAAGCCGAGATCCGCGGCCACCGCCGCACCTATATCGGTTCCATGCCGGGCAAGGTGCTGCAGTCGCTGTCGAAAGTCGGCGTGCGCAACCCGCTGTTCCTGCTGGACGAAATCGACAAGATGGGCGCGGACTTCCGTGGCGACCCGTCGTCGGCCCTGCTGGAGGTGCTCGATCCCGAACAGAACCACACCTTCTCGGACCATTACATCGAAGTCGATTTCGACCTGTCCGATGTGATGTTCGTCGCCACCTCGAACTCGTACAACATCCCGCCGGCGCTGCTGGACCGGATGGAGGTGATCCGCCTGTCCGGCTATACGGAAGACGAGAAGACCAACATCTCGCTGCGCTACCTGCTGCCGAAACAGGTCAAGAACAATGGCCTGAAGGAAGAGGAAATCTCCATCAGCGAAAGCGCGGTGCGCGACATTATCCGCTACTACACCCGTGAAGCGGGCGTGCGTTCCCTGGAACGTGAAATCTCCAAGATCTGCCGCAAGGTCGTGAAGATGCTGCTGCTGAAGAAGTCGGACAAGAAGGTCGCCGTTACGCCGAAAAACCTCGACAAGTTCCTGGGCGTGCGCCGCTACGACTTCGGTGTGGCCGAGAAGACCAACCAGATCGGTCAGGTGGTCGGCCTGGCATGGACCGAGGTGGGCGGCGACCTACTGACCATCGAATCGGTCAGCATGCCCGGCAAGGGCAATGTCATCCGCACCGGTACGCTGGGCGATGTGATGAAGGAGTCGATCGAAGCCGCCCGCACCGTGGTGCGCAGCCGCGCCGCGCGCTTGGGCATCAAGAACGAAGCCTTTGAAAAGCAGGACATTCACATCCACGTACCGGAAGGCGCGACGCCGAAAGACGGTCCATCGGCAGGTATTGCGATGACCACGGCGATGGTCTCGACCTTCACCGGCATCCCGGTCCGTGCCGATGTGGCGATGACCGGCGAGATCACGCTGCGCGGTGAAGTGCTGCCGATCGGCGGCTTGAAAGAGAAGCTGCTGGCAGCGCATCGCGGCGGCATCAAGACTGTGCTGATTCCTGAGCAGAATGTGAAGGATCTGGCCGAAATTCCGGACAATGTGAAGAACAAGCTGGAAATCGTGCCGGTGCGCTGGATCGACAAGGTGCTGGAAGTCGCACTGGAACGTCAGCCGGAGCCGGTCACGGAGCCCGTCGCTGCAGTGGAAGTGCCGGCCGTAGCGGCAGCGGACGGTAGCACGGAAGTCGTCAAACACTAAACCGGAAAGAAGGTGTCCGACCCTGAGGGTCAGACACCGGCTTACAGGTTTAAGCGGTTGAAAAGTTAAGAAAAGGGCGCCCTAAACGGCGCCCTTTTTACATTTGCCCTTGACACAGTGCAACCCCCACCTGTTTAATACGGCCCTGAGATTTTTGAGCGCAACAAGATGCTGCATCAAAAAACGGTATAAACGATATAAACCTTTGTGACGGGGATTGCTTTGAACAAGACTGAACTGATCGACCACATCGCGACTTCCGCTGACATCTCCAAGGCTGCCGCTGCACGCGCCCTGGACGCGATGATCGACGGTGTTACCACCACCCTGGCCAAGAACGACAGCGTCACCCTGGTCGGCTTTGGCACCTTCTCCGTGAGCGAGCGCGCTGCCCGTACCGGCCGCAATCCGCGCACCAAAGAAGAGATCAAAATTGATGCAGCAAAAGTTCCTAAATTTAAAGCTGGTAAAGCTTTGAAAGACGCTGTACAATAATGGCCTTCGGTAAGCAGTGATGCTTACCGGGTAGTTTAAGCGGGCGTTTAGCTCAGTTGGTAGAGCGGATCCCTTACAAGGATTAGGTCGGGAGTTCGAGCCTCTCAACGCCCACCACTTAAACAAAATGTAGTACCTGTGTTGTGAATGCTGGAGCGGTAGTTCAGTTGGTTAGAATACCGGCCTGTCACGCCGGGGGTCGCGGGTTCGAGCCCCGTCCGCTCCGCCAGCAAACGCACACACACTACCTGGAGCGGTAGTTCAGTTGGTTAGAATACCGGCCTGTCACGCCGGGGGTCGCGGGTTCGAGCCCCGTCCGCTCCGCCAGAATCCCGAGAAAGCCCCACATGTCCCAAAAGACTGTGGGGCTTTTTCATTTGCTATGTGAGCAACTGCCCTGTAAAATCGCGCGAGCAGTTTTAAAGCATCCACTCTAGGAAAACACGCTGACATGTTTGATTTCGTACGTACGCATCAAAAGCTGATGCAGATTATCCTCGCGCTCCTGATTGTGCCGTCCTTTGTGCTGGTCGGCGTCGGCGGCGTCCAGCTGTTCGGCGAAAACGCGAATACGATCGCCAAGGTCGGCGACCATCCGGTTTCCCAGCAAGAATGGGAAGGCGCCATGCGCAACCAGTTGGACAATATGCGCCAACAACTTGGCAAGCAGTTCGACCAGAAGCAGATCGACACGCCGGAGTTCAGGCAGCGTGTTCTGGACCAGCTGATTGCACAGCGCGCGCTGAACGCTGAAGTGCGCAATGCGCACCTGACCGTCGGCGGCGACAAGGTGCAGAAGGCAGTGGCGGAACGATTCCCAACACTGTTCAAGGCTGATGGATCGTTTGACAAAGAGGCGTACGTGCAGATGCTGACTGCGCAAGGCATGAATGCAAACATGCACCAGCAGCAGATCCATGATCAGCTGATCCTGGAGCAGGTGGCGATCGGCGTCGAAGGCAGCGGTTTTGTTCCGCGCACCGTGTCGAAGTCCATTTCCGATTTCGGCGCGCAAGAGCGCGAAGTGCAGGAACTGGCTTTCCCAATTTCGCAATTCCTGCCTAACGTGAAGGTCACCGATGAAATGGTGAAGGCCTTCTATGAAAAGAACGGTAAGTTGTTCGAGATCCCTGAATCGGCCAAGATTGAATATGTCGTCTTGAACGCCGATGCCGCCACGGCACAAGCCAATGCGAGCGACGAGGAAATCGCGGCCTATTACAAGGGCAACGACAAGCGCTTTACCGAACAGGAGGCCCGCCGCTCCTCGCACATCCTGGTCCTGGGGGATAAGGACAAGGCTGCTGCCAAGGTAAAAGCTGAAGCCATCCTGGCTGAAGTGCGCAAGAACCCCGCCGATTTTGCCAAGATTGCCAAGGCCAAGTCGGAAGATCCAGGTTCCGCTGAAAAGGGCGGCGACCTGGGCATCCTCGAAAAGGGTGCGTTCGTCAAACCGGTGGAAAACGCGATCCTGAAACTGAAGCAGGGCGAAATCAGCGACCTGGTCGAATCCGATTACGGCTACCACATCATCACCCTGACCGAACTGAAGCCGGCTCGCCTGAAGCCGCTGGACGAAGTGAAGGACGAGATTGCCGCAGAAATCAAGAAAGCCAAGGCAGGCAAGCTGTATTCGGAAATGTCCGAGCAATTTAGCGACATCGTATATTCGCAATTCGAAAGCCTGAAGCCGGCGGCCGACAAGCTGAAGCTGAAGGTGGAAACCGTGGAAGGCGTTTCCCGCCAACCGAACCCTATTCTGGGCGCTGCACCGTTCAACAACGCCAAGTTCCTGACCGCGCTGTTCTCCGACGAAGCGCTGAAGAACAAGCGCAACACCGAAGCTGTTGAAGTGGCGCCGCAGACCTTGGTGGCGGGCCGCATCGTGGAGTTCAAGCCAGCCTCGAAGAAGCCATTGGCTGAAGTGGAAGCGGCGATCAAGCAGCGCGTGGCGGTTGAAGAGGCAATGAAGGAAGCCAAAAAAGCCGGCGAAGAAAAGCTTGCCGCAGCCAAGAAGTCCGGCGACGCAACTGGTTTTGGCGAAGCGAAGACCGTTTCTCGCGGCAAGCCTGAGGGGATGAGCCGTGATGTCCTGACCGCTGTAATGAAGGCCGATGTTTCGAAGCTGCCGGCCTACGTAGGCGTGGAAGTTCCGGGTGGCGGCTACGGTGTGTACCGGATTGGCAAGGTAGGCCAGCCGGCGGAGCAGGACAAGGACCGCCGCGAACAGGAAGCCCTGCAGATCAACCAGATCGTCGCGCAGCAGGAAATGAACGGTTACATCGACGCCCTGAAGCAAAAGGCGAAGGTCAAGATCATCCGTTCGGTCGACTCGATCAAGAAGCAAGCGGAATAAGGAATAGTTTCCTTGAGAGGGCCGGTGTCCGTGCAAACGGGCACCGGCTTTTTTCTTATGTGCGAAGCGCTGTTCGCGATGGGAGTGGGACGCTTTACGCCTCGTGCAGCTTGCGCGCAGCGGCGAGGAAGGAGGCCGGTGAGATATCGGGCAGTGCGATTTCGATGGCTTTGTCGTACTGGACGAAATTGCGGTGGATGGATTTGAGATAGGCCGGATCGTAGTGATCGACCAGCAGTTCGTCGACAAGGGCGGGCATTTCCCCGGCAGTCGACATGGACTGCCAGCGTTCGATGCGCTCGCGGCCATGCAGCTGCACCAGGAATTCCAGTTGTGCGTTGAGGGCGGGAGCGTTGCAGGCGAAGTGCTGGTAATCCTCGATCAGCAGCTTGACGCGGTCCTCGCGCGACACCTGCATCGCGATGCACGGCGAGGCGCGCATGCGCTCCATCAAGGCGCCGGGTACGCGCAGGCTGCCGACCTTGCGGCTTTCCGCCTCGACAAAGACCGGCAGGCGCGGATCATAGCGGCGCAGGCGGTCCCAGATCGAGGTCTCGAAGGCCTTCTGCGAAGGCTGCGGCTGGCAGGGGATATTGCCAAGCACAGAGCCGCGATGGGCCGCCAGCTGTTCCAGGTCCAGCACCTGGGCTCCGATCGCTTCCAGCGTATCGAGCAGGCGCGTCTTGCCGCTGCCCGTGGTGCCGCAGATGACGCGGAAGTCCAGCTCGGGCGTCTTTTCAAGGTCGGTATTGATGGCGCCGCGGAAGGCCTTGTAGCCGCCATCGAGCTGCACCACTGGCCAGCCGATCTTGGCCAGCACGGTCGCCATGGACCCGCTGCGGTTGCCGCCGCGCCAGCAGTAGACCAGCGGCTTCCATTCGCGCGGCTTGTCTAGCCAAAGCGTTTCGATGTGGTGGCCGATATTCTTCGACACCATCGCCGCGCCGACCTTTTTCGCTTCGAAAGAGCCGACCTGTTTATACATGGTGCCAACGGTGATGCGCTGCTCGTCGTCCAGCACCGGGCAATTGATCGCATTGGGCAGGTGGTCGAGCGCATATTCGGCCGGGCTGCGCGCGTCGATAATGGTGTCGAATTCGTCCAGGCGGGACAGGACGTCTTCGATCGGGAGGATGGCTGGATACTTCATTTCGTTTTCAGGATTGGCTGGAGATGGGGCCAGATATTGCCCAGGATAATAGGGTGGGCCGCGGCGAGCGGATGGATACGGTCTGCCTGGAAAAGTTCCGGTTTCTGTGCGAAGCCTTCGAACATGAAGGGGGCAAGCGGTATCTTTTCATCCTTGCTCACGGCGCTGTACATGGCGAAGAACTTGTCCGCGTAATCGCGGCCGTAGTTGGGCGGCATGCGGATGCCGACCAGCAGCACCCGGGCGCCGGCTTCGCGCGAGGCGCCGACCATGGCGCGCAGGTTCGCTTGCGCTGCGGCGACGGGCAGGCCGCGCAAGCCGTCGTTCGCACCCAGTTCAATGATCACGATATCTGGTTTGTGCTTGCTCAGCAGGGCAGGCAGGCGGGTGCGGCCGCCGCTGGTGGTTTCGCCGCTGACGCTGGCGTTCACGATGCTCGCTGAAATCTTCTGCTCCTTCAGGCGCTGGTCAAGCAGCGCGACCCAGCCGTCACCGCGCGCCAGGCCGTATTCCGCGGACAGGCTGTCGCCCACCACAAGAACGGTTTTTGATGCAGAATAGGCGTTCGTGGCGGCGCTGAACAACAGGATCAGCACCGCGAAGCAGCGGACTATATTCTTGAACATGATCATGCGTGATATTCCTCAAACCACCAGCCAATTGACGCAGGCGGCCATTTCCGTTTCTGGCCTGGGCAAGCGGGTGGCCGACGCCAGCGGCGAACTGACCATCCTGCATGGGGTGGATTTTACCGTGCAAAAGGCTGAAACGCTTGCCATTGTGGGGGCTTCCGGTTCGGGCAAGTCGACGCTGCTTGGCCTGCTGGCGGGCCTCGATACGCCGTCCGACGGCCAGGTAATTCTGGACGGAGTCGATATTTTCGCTCTGGACGAGGATGGCCGCGCCGCCTTGCGCAAGGAAAAGCTGGGTTTTGTGTTCCAGTCCTTCCAGTTGCTGCCGCACCTGACGGCCGTGGAAAACGTGATGCTGCCGCTGGAACTGGCCGGCGACGGCGCGGCGCGCGAAAAGGCCGAGGCGATGCTGGGGCGGGTGGGTTTGTCCAGCCGCCTGAAGCACTATCCGAAGTTTCTTTCCGGCGGCGAGCAGCAGCGCGTGGCTTTGGCGCGGGCATTCGTGACGCAGCCGCCTTTGCTGCTGGCCGATGAACCGACCGGCAGCCTGGATGCCGCCACCGGCGAAGCGGTAATCCAATTGATGTTCGAATTGAACCGGGAGCATGGTTCGACCCTGGTACTGGTGACGCACGATACCCATATCGCCGCCCGCTGCGGGCGTGTCATCACAATCGCGGCAGGGCGAATCGTCTAGGCGCCATGCTGCGCCGCCAGCCGGTTGACCGCAGTGCGGATGGCGGGAATCAGCTCGCTGGCGGTGATCCCGATGGGCCCGGAGCCTTCCGTGACCAGCACATCGGCTGCGATGCCATGCAGCCAGACTGCCGCCAGTGCCGCTTCCCATTCCGGCCAGCCCTGGGCCAGGAGGCTGCCGCATAAGCCGGACAGCACGTCGCCGGTCCCGGCGGTGGCCAGGGCTGGATTGCCGGTCGTGTTGACGACGATTCTGCCGTCCCGTGCTGCGACGACGGTGCCCGATCCTTTGAGTACGACGGTCGCCCCCAGGCGTTCGGCGAGCGCCCGCGCGGCGGCGGGCCGGTCCTGTTGTACCTTGATCGCTGACATCCCCAGCAAGCGCGCCGCTTCCAAAGGGTGGGGGGTGAGGATGCATGGGGCGCCCCGCTGGGCAAGGTGCGCCTGCAGCGTCTCCGAACCCGCGACCAGGTTCAGGGCGTCCGCATCGAGGACGGCGGGGCTATGGCTGTACAAGGCGCTTGCCAGCAGTTCCGCGCTCCCAGCCGAGGTTCCCATGCCGGGGCCGAGCACCATGACGGCGCTGTTGAAGTCATATTGCTGCGCGCTGCGGCACATCAGTTCGGGCTGCGCCGGATCAAATGCGGCCGGCTCGCCGATAAAGCAGGCATAGACCCGGCCCGCGCCGCTTGCCAGCGCAGTGCGCGAGGCGAGGATGGGGGCGCCGGCCATACCGCGCGCACCGCCGACCACGGCGACGCTGCCGTTGCTGCCCTTGTGCGAGCTATGCCGGCGGCGCCGGGCGCAATGGGCGAACAGGGCCACGTCATTCAGTTGCGCCCGGGCGGCCGGAAACAACTCGCGTTCAATTTCCAGGTTGCTGACGATGACGATGCCCGCATGGTCGCGTCCTTCCGCTGTATGCAGACCCGGTTTGTCGCCAATGAAAGTGACGGTATGCGTTGCGCGCAGCACTGTCCCGGTCTCTCCTCCCACCACGGCGCCGGTATCGGCATCCAACCCGCTCGGTACGTCGAGGGCGATGACGGGGCACGCGAGGGCATTGACGGCGCCGATGAGTGCGCCGAGTTCGCCGTCGATAGGGCGCTTCAGGCCAATGCCGAACAGGCCATCGACCACCAGCGTCCATTCCGTGCCAGACGCCACCTTGATGGCCTCGGCGGGGTCGGCAAACGCGGCGGGCGAGCTGCGTGCGCGCTGTAACGCGGACGCGCGTTCGGCGGCAGGCGTGCCGGCCGGGCTGAAATGGAGGATGGTGACTTGCGCCCCCGCATGCCCGAGATGGGCGGCGGCTTCGAGGGCGTCACCGCCATTATTGCCGGGACCAGCGAGGACCAGCACGCGCGCGCGCTGGATGGTAAAAGGAAGAAGATCGAGCGCCTCGTTGGCGCCGGCCTGGCCTGCCCGCTGCATAAGGGCGCCAGCGGGCAGGCGCTGGGCGGCAGCGTGCTCGATCGCTCGGATTTCTGCAATCGTGAAGAGGGGCGTCATGCGGGTCATTCTAGCACTACAATATTGTCTTCACGACTAGTGCGAGGCAGCGCAATGGACTGGCAATTCTGGATCGACCGTGGCGGTACTTTCACCGATATCGTGGCGCGCCGTCCGGACGGCAGCCTGGCCACGCACAAGCTGCTGTCCGAAAGTCCCGGGCAGTATCGCGATGCGGCCATTGCCGGCATCCGGCACCTGCTGGGTGTAGCTGGCGGCGCTCCAATTCCCGTTGCAGATGTCGAAGCTGTCAAAATGGGCACGACAGTCGCCACCAATGCGCTGCTCGAGCGCAAGGGCGAACCGACTGTGCTGGCCATTACGCGCGGCTTCCGCGATGCGCTGCGCATCGCCTACCAGAACCGGCCACGCTTGTTCGACCGCCACATCGTGCTGCCTGAATTACTGTACCGGGACGTGCTGGAAATCGACGAACGCGTTGGCGCCCGCGGCGAAGTCGTGCTGCCGCTGGATACGGTGGCGGCCCGGGCGGCACTGCAAGCCCGATACGAGCAGGGATTGCGCTCGATCGCGATCGTCCTGATGCACGGCTATCGCTACACGGCGCATGAAGCCGCGCTGGCGCAGCTTGCCCGTGAAATCGGCTATACCCAGGTTTCGGTCTCGCACCAGGTCAGTCCCATGATGAAGCTGGTGGCGCGCGGCGACACGACCGTGGTCGATGCCTACCTGTCGCCCATCCTGCGCCGCTATGTCGACCAGGTGGCCGGTGAACTGCCGGGCGTTAGCCTGCAGTTCATGCAGTCCAACGGCGGTCTGACCGACGCGCGCACTTTCCAGGGCAAGGATTCCATCCTGAGCGGTCCGGCCGGCGGCATCGTCGGTATGGTGCGGGCCAGCCGCGCGGCAGGCTTCGAAAAGGTCATCGGCTTCGATATGGGTGGCACATCGACCGACGTGTCGCATTTTTCCGGCGAGTTCGAGCGCGTGTTTGAAACGCAGGTTGCCGGGGTGCGCATGCGGGCGCCGATGATGAGTATCCATACCGTCGCTGCGGGCGGCGGCTCCATCCTGCATTTTGACGGCAGCCGATTCCGTGTGGGGCCCGATAGCGCGGGCGCCGATCCCGGCCCGGCGAGCTACCGGCGCGGCGGCCCGCTGGCCGTCACGGACTGCAATGTCATGCTCGGCAAGATCCAGCCCGACTTCTTCCCGCGCCTGTTCGGCAGCGATGGAGTGCAGGCGCTCGATGCCGCTACGGTGCACGGCAAGTTCAGCGCGCTGGCTGCCGAGATCGAGGCAGCCACCGGTGCGGCGTCTTCGCCCGAGCAGGTGGCCGAAGGCTTTATCCAGATCGCAGTGGGCAATATGGCGAATGCGATCAAGCAGATCTCCGTGCAGCGCGGGCACGACGTAACAGAATATGCCCTGACGAGTTTCGGCGGCGCCGGTGGCCAGCACGCCTGCCTGGTTGCCGATGCACTGGGCATGAAGACCGTCTTCATTCACTCGCTGGCCGGCGTGCTGTCGGCGTACGGCATGGGCCTGGCGGATCAGACCGCGATGCGGGAAAGCGCGGTTGAATTGCGGCTGGCGCCTGCAGCGCTGCCCGTGTTGGAGGGGCGGCTGCAGGAGCTCAGCGACGAAGCTGTGGCAGCCCTGCGCGCCCAGGGCGTCTGCGACGGCCGCATCAGCGTGTTGCGGCGCGCGCATTTGCGCTACGAAGGCACGGATTCGGCGCTGATCGTTTTGTTCGACACGATCGACAGCATGAAAGAGCAGTTCGAGGCCGCCTACCGCAAGCGATTCTCCTTCCTGATGCCGGCCAAGGCCCTGACTGTGGAAGCGGTCTCGGTCGAGGCCATAGGAAAGTCGGATGCCCCGCCCGAAGCGCTGCCGCAACAGGCGCCGCGCCATGCGCCGCTGGCGCCGGGCAGGATCGTCAAAATGTACAGTGCCGGCCAATGGCACGACGCCGGCTTGTTCCAGCGCGACGCGACGCGTATCGGCGACAAGATTCGGGGGCCGGCGATCATTGCCGAAGCCAACGCCACCACCGTTGTGGAACCGGGCTGGCAGGCCGAAGTGACGCCACAGGATCACCTGGTCTTGACGCGCATTGAAGCCTTGCCAGCCCGCCGGGCGATCGGCACCACCGCGGACCCGGTGATGCTGGAGATCTTCAATAACCTGTTCATGTCGATCGCCGAGCAAATGGGCCTGCGTCTGCAGAACACCGCTTACTCGGTGAATATCAAGGAACGCCTGGACTTCAGTTGCGCGATCTTCGATGCGGAAGGCAATCTGATCGCCAACGCGCCGCACATGCCGGTGCATCTGGGTTCGATGGGCGAAAGCATCAAGACCGTGATGCGGGAGAACGCCGGCCACATGCAGCCCGGCGATGTGTACATGCTCAACGATCCGTATAACGGCGGCACCCATCTACCCGACGTCACGGTGATCACCCCGGTGTTCGACGAAGTGGGCCGCGATATCCTGTTTTATGTCGGCTCGCGCGGCCACCACGCCGATATCGGCGGCAGCACGCCCGGCTCCATGCCGCCGGATTCTAGGAACATTGAGGAAGAGGGCGTCCTGATCAACAACTTCAAGCTGGTCGATGGCGCGGCTGGCGGTCAGTTGCGCGACGCCGAAGCCAGGGCCCTGCTGGCTGGCGCACCTTATCCGGCCCGCAATCCCGACCAGAATATGGCCGACCTGCGCGCCCAGGTGGCCGCCAACCAGAAGGGTGTCGAAGAATTGCGCAGGATGGTGGCGCACTTCGGCCTCGACGTGGTGCGGGCCTATATGGACCACGTGCAGGATAACGCGGAGGAGGCGGTACGCCGTGTCATCAGCGCCCTGCGCAACGGCAGCTATGAACTGCCGCTCGATAATGGGGCGGTCATTAATGTCGCGGTACGCGTGAATGCCGCGGAACGCAGTGCGGAGATCGATTTCAGCGGCACGTCGGCGCAACTGGATAACAACTTCAACGCGCCGTCCGCCGTCTGCATGGCTGCCGTGCTGTATGTGTTCCGCACCCTGGTCAATGACGATATTCCGCTGAACGCAGGCTGTTTGAAGCCGCTCCATGTGATCATCCCTCCGGGCTCCATGCTGAACCCGCGCTATCCCGCATCGGTTGTCTCAGGCAATGTGGAGACGTCGACCTGCATCACCAACGCCCTGTACGGCGCCCTGGGCGTACAAGGCGCTTCGCAGGGAACCATGAACAACTTCACTTTCGGGAACGCGCAATACCAGTATTACGAAACCATCAGCGGCGGTTCGGGTGCCGGCGAGGGCTTTGACGGGACCGACGTGGTGCAAACCAATATGACCAATTCGCGCCTGACCGATCCCGAAATCCTGGAATTCCGCTTCCCGGTACGGCTGGAGAGCTATGAAATCCGGCAGGGCTCGGGCGGTTCCGGCCGCTGGCAGGGTGGCAATGGCGGCGTGCGCAAGGTGCGCTTCCTCGAGCCGATGACGGCGGCAATCCTGTCGAACAACCGCATCCATGCGCCGTTCGGCATGGCTGGCGGCGCGCCGGGAGCGCTGGGGCGCAACACGGTGCTGCGCGCTGACGGCAGGACCGAGCAACTGGGGCACATTGGCAAGACCGAAATGCAGCCCGGCGACGTCTTCGTCGTGGAGACCCCGGGCGGCGGCGGTTACGGCGCGGCTTAAGCGGTTGTGGAAATACCGTATTTGCGCTGGGTGCCCGAATACTGCATCAGCAGGGCTTCCAGTGCAGGGCTGCCGGCATCGAGGCGGCGAATGCGGTCGATCAAGGTGCCGGCCTGGTCGCCCAGCGGGGCCTCCCAGCCCAGTTCATCCAGTTGGCGCAGGATCGCCTGCACGGCCGCATACAGCACCTTGAGGTTGCCCGGCGTGCGGCGCAAGGCCTGGTGCAGGGTCGCCACGGCGGCACGGTGATCGCCCTGGCGCGCCATCGATTCGGCTTCGGTGACCAGTTCCTGCATGACGCCGTCGATCTTCTGGCCGACACCGAGCGCCAGGTCATGCCTGCCGGCTTTTTCGAAGACGCCCACCGCCTCTTCCATGGTGATGGGCTTGTCGTTATCGTTCATCATATGCATGACGACATCGGCCGCATCCTTGTCCAGCTTGTGCTTGAGGCAGGAGTTCACCAGGCCAATGCGCAGCTGGTTCGACAGGCCGCGCGCCATGCCGACCGCCGTGACGGCATTGGAGAGTTCCGACGCCGCTTCGGTCGCATGTCCGGTCACGTCAAGCAGCATGGCCGAGGAGATATGTTTGCACACTTCGGTATTGGCGCTCGAGCGCAGCGTGCGCTCCATGTCGCGGATGACGCCGGAGGCCTGGTTGACATCGCCCTTGCGTACCAGGGCGCGCACCAGGTTGACATGGTCTTCCGGGTCGCGGAATTCGGAATAGCGGGCCTTGCTCACAACCTGGCGGAACGCCTTTTCAGCGGCCGAAATATCGCCGGTGCCATAGGCGACTTCGCCGAGGTGGCGCAGGCGGCTCACCATATTCGGCGAAATCGAGACCGCGTCTTCCAGGATTTTTTTCGCCTGCTGCGACTGTCCCATCGCTTCATATGAGCGGGCCAGCATGTCGTAGGCGCCCATCATGTTGGGATTGCCTTCCAGCAGGCGCTCCAGCGTCCCGATCGCATCGTCGTAGCGTTCCAGCCCGAACTGGCAGCGCGCCAGCCCCAGTTGCGCCCAGCCCAGGGGCCGTCCGGCCAGCGTGGTCTGGTAGATCAGCGCCGCCTGGGCCAGGTCGCCGGTTTCATAGTGGAGCTCGGCGCGCAGGCGGGCGAACTCGGTGGCATAACGCGGGTTGCTGTTTTCCGCATCCTGGCAAGCGGCGATGGCCTGGTGCTGCTGGCCCAGTGCGATTTGCTGGTAGATGGGCATGAAGACCGCGCGGCGGTCGACGGCGCGGCCGATACGCTGCATCAGCCCATCGACAGTGAATGGTTTCAGCACATAATCGGTCGGCGTCAATTCGGCCGCGCCGATCACTTTGGTCTGCACGGCCTCCGACGTCAGCATGATGAAGATAGCGGAACGATCGATCAGCTTGTGGTGGCGCAGGTCTTCCAGCAGTTGCTGGCCATCCTGGCCGCTGTCTTCATTGCCGCTGCCAAGGTCGTATTCGCACAGGATCACGTCGAAGCGCTTGTTGGTGAGCTGGCGGATCGCCGTACCCGAGCTGACGGCGTACTCGATGCGCGTGATCGAGGCCTGGTTCAGCATATTGTGCAGGTTGCCCCGCATGGCCGGGTTGGGGTCGATGATCAGCACCGACAGGTCGCTATACGATTGCATTGGCGTCGTCTCTTATTGTTTGCCCCGCAGGGTCACATACTGGGATGATAGCGCAGCCAGCATCGGATGTTGGGGATCGGCCTTGCGCATGCGCACCAGCAGGGCCGCGCATTGTTCGCCCAGCGCGGTTTCCCAGCCACTATCGCCCATCAGGCGCAGCATGGCGGAGGCGAGGGCGGAGATCAGGCCGGCGTTCTCCGGGCGCCGGCGGACGGCCGCCTGCAGCACCTGGATGGCGCCGCGCTGGTCGCCTTGGCCGCTGCGCGCGGCCGCCTGGCGCACCAGGCCGTCGAGGTAGCGCTCCACGCTGTCGCCTTCATTCTGGGCCAGTTCGGCCCGCCCGGCGCGTACATAGACCGCCGCCGTATCGGCCTCGGTGACGCCGCTGGCGGGGTCGCTGGCCAGGGCGTCGAGCAGCTGCATGCCTTGCTCGTCCATGCCAAGCTGCAGGCAGTTTTGTGCCAGCCCCAATTTCATGCCGCTCGACAAAGTGCTGGTTTCGCTGGCGGCGCGCACCGCGTTGGTCAGTTGAGCATGCGCCGCCTCGGTGTTGCCGTTCAGTTCCTGCAAGAGGGCGGCGGAATAGGCCTTGCAGGCATCGGTGGCAGCGCCGCTCCGGGCCGAGCGTTCAAGATCGCGCAGGACGTTGGCGGCGCCGGCGGCATCGCCTTTGCTGACCAGCGTCCGCACCAGGTTCACATGGTCTTCCGGGTCGCGAAATTCCGAATATTTGGACTTGGCGACCACTTGCTTGAAGGTCTTCTCGGCCGCCTCGACGTCGCCGGCCTCCAGCGCGACCTGGCCCAGATGGCGCAGGCGCCGCACCACATGGGGCGAGATGGAAACGGCCGCCTCCAGCGCCGCGCGCGCCTCGCCGGGCAGGCCAAGCGCCTGCTGGGTACGCGCCATCAGGTCATAGGCGGCCATGTATTTCGGGTTGTCGTCGATCAGGCGCTGCAGGGTTTCCAGCGCTTCCGCGAACTGGCCCTGCTGGTACTGGCAGCGCGCCAGGCCGAGCTGGGCCCAGCCCAGCGGGCGGATTTCCAGTATTTCCCGGTAAATCGTTTCCGCCTGGGCCAGTTCGCCCAGCGCCGAATGGGATTCAGCGCGCAGCCGCGCGCATTCCGTCGCATAGCGGGGATTGGCGGCCGCCGAGACTTCACTGGCCAGTATCGCCTCGCGCAAGCGGCCCCCGTCGAGCATCTGGTGCACCTGCAGCAGGGCGCCGCGCCGGTCGACCGCCCGTGCAATACGCTGCGCCAGCACGTCCACGGTGAATGGCTTGAGGATGTAGTCGGTCGGCGTCAATTCGGCGGCACTGACGACTTTGCTGTAGACCCCTTCGGTGGTCAGCATGATGAAGATGGCGGAGGGCGCGATCAGCTTGTGGTGGCGCAGGTCTTCCAGCAATTGCTGGCCATCCTGTCCCTGTTCGGTCCCCAGGTCGTACTCGCACAAGACCAGGTCGAACGTCTTCTTTTCGAGGTGGCGGATGGCAGTTCCTGCGCTGACGCCGTGCTCGATGCGGGTGATCCCGAGCAATCCCAGCATATTGTGCAGCCCGCTGCGCATATGCTGGTTGGGATCGATAATCAAGACTGACAGGTCGCTATATTCTTGCATTTTGGTGGCTATTGACTGTCATAGGAGGGAGAATACCTCCTGGGCGGGACAAAAAACAGGCGCAATGCCACAAATGTTGCTTTCGGACCAATCACGGGAGGGTGGGAAGTGGTGCCTGAAACCAGTATAATGTCGGCAAATCGAAATACAGCAAGACCAGTCAGCTCGTGCACAGTATTCCTTTAATCCGCAGCTCCGCTGCATTCTTCCCGCCCCCACTATGTTGATTCTGCCGGGTTCCAACGCCCTGTCCTCCTTCCGTAGCCAACGCCTCCTCAACCAGCTTCAAGCAGTTTTGCCGGCCATTACGTCGGTCCAAGCCCGCTTCATCCACTTTGTCGACTCCGCGTCGCCCCTGTCGGAAGACGACCTGAACCGCATGAACGGCCTGCTGACCTATGGCGAGCCAGCCCTGCCGGAGCATGCCGAAGGCGTGGTCGAAGAGTTCGTTGTCATTCCGCGATTCGGCACCATCTCGCCGTGGGCCTCCAAAGCCACCGACATCGTGCATAACTGCGGCATGGCGCATATCCACCGTGTGGAGCGCGGCGTGGCCTATCGCGTCAACCTGAAAGGCGGCCTGCTGGGCACCGGCCTGGGCGCGGCTAAAAAGCTCGATGCAGAGCAGGCGCAAGCCGTGGCGGCACTGCTGCACGACCGCATGACCGAATCGGTGCTGCGTCATCCGGAACAGGCTGCCGGCCTGTTCTCGAGCCTGGAAGCCAAGGCGCTGGAATTCATCGATGTGATGGGCGCCGGACGTACCGCGCTGGAAAAGGCGAATACCGACCTGGGCCTGGCGATGTCGGACGATGAGATCGACTACCTGCTGGAAGCGTTCACCAACGCCAAGCGCAACCCGACCGACGTGGAACTGATGATGTTCGCGCAGGCGAACTCCGAGCATTGCCGCCACAAGATCTTCAACGCCGACTGGACCATTGACGGCGTGGCGCAGGAAATGTCGCTGTTCAAGATGATCAAGAACACGCACCAGAAAAACCCGCGCGGCACCATCGTGGCCTATTCGGACAACTCTTCCATCATCGAAGGCGCCGAAGTCAGCCGTTTCTACCCGCGTGAAGGCCAGGAATACGCACCGTCGACCGAGCTGGTGCACACCCTGATGAAGGTGGAAACCCATAACCACCCGACCGCGATTTCCCCGTTCCCGGGCGCCTCCACCGGCGCCGGCGGTGAAATCCGCGACGAAGGCGCGACCGGCCGTGGTTCCAAGCCGAAAGCCGGCCTGACCGGTTTCACCGTGTCCAACCTGATGATCCCGGGCGCCGTGCAAGCCTGGGAAAACGCCGCCAGCGTGACGGCCCCGGTCGGCAAGCGCGATGAAAGCCAGGTGTATGGCAAGCCGGAGCGTATCGCTTCGCCGCTGCAGATCATGATCGACGGCCCGCTGGGCGGTGCCGCGTTCTCGAACGAATTCGGCCGTCCTGTGCTGGGCGGCTACTTCCGTACCTACGAACAGAATATCGGCCAGCAGTTCGCCGGCGGCAAAGACACCGTGTTCGGCTACCACAAGCCGATCATGATCGCCGGCGGTATCGGCAATATTTCCGCCTCGCATACCCACAAGAACGACATCCCGGTCGGCAGCCTGCTGATCCAGCTGGGCGGCCCGGGCATGCGCATCGGCATGGGCGGTTCCGCCGCGTCGTCGATGGCAACCGGCACCAATACCGCCGACCTGGACTTTGATTCCGTCCAGCGCGGCAATCCGGAAATGGAGCGCCGTGCCCAGGAAGTCATCAATGGCTGCTGGCAGCTGGCTGACAAGAACCCGATCATTTCGATCCACGATGTCGGCGCGGGCGGCCTGTCGAATGCTTTCCCGGAGATCACCAACGACGCCAAACGCGGCGCGATCTTTGACCTGCGCAAGGTGCCGCTGGAAGAATCCGGCATGGCGCCGAAGGAAATCTGGTCCAACGAATCGCAGGAACGCTATGTGCTGGCTATCGCTCCAGCGGACTTGGCCCAGTTCCAGGCTCTGTGCGAGCGCGAGCGCTGCCCGTTCGCCGTTGTCGGCGTGGCAACTGAAGAGCGCCAGCTGAAGGTGATCGACCAGGAAATGGGCAATAACCCGGTCGATATGCCGATGGAAGTCCTGCTGGGCAAACCGCCGAAGATGCACCGCGACGTCAAGCATGTACAGACCACGCTGCCGGCGATCGACCTGACCGGCATCCAGCTGGAAGAAGCCGCCAAGCGCGTGCTGCTGCTGCCAACCGTGGCCGACAAGAGCTTCCTGATCACCATTGGCGACCGTACCGTAGGCGGCATGTCCGTGCGCGACCAGATGGTCGGCCCATGGCAGGTGCCGGTGGCCGACTGCGCCGTGACCACCCTGAGCTATGAGGGCTATGTGGGCGAGGCGATGGCGATGGGCGAGCGCACGCCGCTGGCCGTGATCGATGCGCCGGCTTCCGGCCGCATGGCCGTGGGCGAGACCGTCACCAACCTGGCGGCGGCGCCGATCAATGATATTTCCGACATCAAGCTGTCGGCCAACTGGATGGCCGCTTGCGGCCAGCCGGGCCAGGACGCGGCCCTGTTCGATACCGTGAAAGCGGTCGGCATGGACCTGTGCCCGGCACTGGGCCTGTCGATTCCGGTCGGCAAGGATTCCCTGTCGATGCGCACCACCTGGAAGGACGAGGGCGCGGACAAGGCCGTGATTTCGCCGGTGTCGCTGATTGTTTCCGGCTTCTCGCCAGTGTACGACGTGCGCAAGTCGCTGACGCCGCAGATCCGCACCGATCTGGGCGAAACTTCGCTGATCGTCATCGACCTGGGCCGCGGCAAGAACCGTATGGGCGCCTCGGCGCTGGCGCAGGTGATGGGCCAGCTGGGCAATGTCGCGCCGGACGTGGATTCGCCGGAAGACCTGAAGGGCTTCTTCAACGCCATCCAGCAGTTGAACAAGGAAGGCAAGATCCTGGCTTACCATGACCGTTCCGACGGTGGCCTGTACACCACTCTGGTGGAAATGGCCTTCGCCGGCCGCGCCGGCCTGTCCGTCAACCTGGACATGCTGACCCTGGGCGACGAAGGCACGATGGACCATGGCGACGCCAAGAACTGGGCTGGCCAAGTGGCGGAACGCCGCAATGAGCTGACCCTGTCGGCGTTGTTCAACGAGGAGCTGGGCGCCGTGATCCAGGTGCGTGCAGACGAGAAATCGGCCGTCATGGATGTGCTGCGCAGCTTCAACCTGGGCGCCTGCAGCCATATCATCGGCAAGCTGAATGACCGCGGCGTGATCGAATTCACCCGCGACGCCAAGATCATCTACTCGCAGCCGCGTGTCGATCTGCACCGCCTGTGGAGCGAAACCAGCTGGCGTATTTCCCGTGTACGCGAAAATCCCGCCACGGCGGATGCCGAGTACGAACGCCTGCTGGACGAAACCGATCCCGGCATGCAGCCGAAGGTCACTTTCGACATGGCGGAAAATGTCGCGGCGCCGTTCCTGGCCAGCGGCGTGCGTCCGCGCGTCGCAATCCTGCGCGAACAGGGCGTGAACTCGCATATCGAAACCGCCTGGGCTATGCACCGCGCCGGCTTTACCGCCGTCGACGTGCACATGAGCGACCTGATTGCGCGCCGCGTTTCGCTGGCCGACTTCCAGGGCATTATCGCGGTGGGCGGCTTCTCCTATGGCGACGTGCTGGGGGCGGGCGAAGGCTGGGCCAAGTCCATCCTGTTCAACCCGGAAATGGCGGAGCAGTTCTCGACCTTCTTCCATCGCAAGGACACCTTTGGCCTGGGTATCTGCAATGGCTGCCAGATGATGTCCAACCTGAAAGCCCTGATCCCTGGCGCGCACGCCTGGCCAAAGTTCACCACCAACAAGTCGGAGAAGTTCGAAGCACGCTTCTCCATGGTGGAGGTGATGGATTCGCCGTCGATCTTCCTGCAGGGCATGGCCGGCACCCAGGCACCGATCGCCATTGCGCATGGCGAAGGTTTTGCCGACTTCAGCCAAACCGGAAATATTGATGAGGCAATCGCTGCCTTGCGCTTCATCGACAACAAGGGCAATGCGACCGAAACCTATCCTTACAACCCGAACAGCGCGCCACGCGGCCTGACGTCGGTCACCACCCCGGACGGTCGATTCACCGTGATGATGCCGCACCCGGAGCGCGTTTCGCGTACTGTGCAGAACTCCTGGCACCCCGATGGCTGGGGCGAGGATTCGCCTTGGGCGCGCATGTGGGGCAACGCGCGCAAGTTTATCGGCTAAGCGCGCCGGCGGCGGGCCGCCAGCAAGGCGGCCATGCCTCCAAGCATTAATACGGCCCCGCCCGGGGCCGGCACCTGGGTTGGATCGGCGAAGCTGAAGTCGTCGGCCACCCAGTTGCCGCTTTGCTGGCCCAGTTCGCGCCGGTCGATGCGATAGCCAGTAATCGGGCCCAGCGCGGCAAACAGGCTGGTATCGATGAAGGACAAGGGTTCCGGCAAGCCCGGATGACTTTCCGGCAAATCAAACACCACCGAAGCAAGTTCAATCGCGCCATTCAGGGCGACGATTGTCACCTGGTCCGCGCCGCCCTCGCCAAAGCCGTAGTACTGGTTGCGGCCGAACCAGGCGCCGGTCAATACCTTGCTGGTATTGATAGTCATGCCTGTCGCGCCGTCCTGGTTGGACGCGAAATAGTGGCCTGAATGAGGGATGCCGAACAATGGACTGCCGGCTCCCCCGACGCGGTATTGATCGCCAATGACGCCGAAGCGGCTATCCCAGGTGACGCCTTGATAGAGCAGTCCGTTGGCGCCATTGGTCCACTGCAGGCCCGCGCCGCTATCGAGTGCTGGCGGGGCTGGGAGGTCGTCAAAAGTGGCAACGACGCCTGCCGTGGCTGGGGCCGAGATAATAATTGCGGCACAGAGCATTAACTGCCGTAATGCGAGTTTATTCATTTGCCAGCCTCCTTTTAGTTGCCACGATTTTAACGTGACATTAAAACGAGCGGCAATTGCGCGCATTATTCTGTTGTTTTGAAGTGCAGCGGCGGCTATTAATCTGCACGCTAGGATATAGCATGTACACGCCAATTCCAGGCTTGCCCCTCAGAGTGAGAGATGTTTGCCAGCTTCGCGGACACTCAGCTTCGACAAATGCCGCATATTTTCATTAATAAAATGTGCTACATTATCTGGCGCATGCCGGGCATAATCCCGAAGCGCCCAGCCAATTGCTTTTTGAATGAAAAATTCATTTTCATGGCCGAGTGAAAGCGAATATTGGAATAGGCGCTTCTCATCGGTTTTGCCGCGCCAGCCCAATTGGTGGAGCAGGGCAATCCGCCGCATCCAGAAATTGTCGTGTCGCAAAGCCTGGTCCATGCCGTGATGGTCAAATCGCAACACATCCCCAACCACCCCCGCCAAGCCGTCGACCGTATCCCACCACGATTTGCGCAGGACGAGCGCCTGTAGCGCCGGCAAATCATGCATGCTGAGTTGCTGCCAGTGCATAGCCATCAAATCAATGGCGACATATTGGAATTCCCTCTCAGCAAGCTCCCAGAGCTCGCCGGCAATGCCGAGCAGCTCTTCGGAAGCAGCCCCTTTCATGCTCCGCAGCACTGGTTTGACGGCTTCCCGCCGGGCTGGTGTGGCAATGCCGAGGAAGGGAAACTGGTCGCGCATATAGGCTTGCATGAGCGGGGCACGTGCGGGGTCGGCGAGCGGGGCGAGGGCAGTGATGAGCAGTTTGGTCGTCGTCATAATGAAAAAAGCGCCCCGCGGGGCGCTTGGCAGTCCGGGTCCGGAAGCATTTGCCGCCGGACTGGGACGATAATTATTGTACTTTTGCCTTGGCCATCAGTTGTTCGCGGTATGCGCCAACTTTACGCTGGATCAGTGACTCGGAAATCTGTGGTTTCAGTTCGTCGAGGGTCGCAACCTTGGCCGCGCGGCTGCCTTCCAGGCGGATGACGTGGTAGCCATATTCAGACTGCACTGGCTTCTCGGTGACTTGACCGTCTTTCAATGCAACCAGGGCGTCACCGAAAGGCTTCACGTAGGTCGCCGGGTTGGCCCAGCCCAGATCGCCGCCGTTTGCAGCCGAACCTGGATCGAGGGAAGCCTTGGCCAGGTCCTCAAACTTGGCGCCGCCTTTCAGCTTGGCGATGATGTCGGTGGCTTCTTTTTCGGTTTTCACCAGGATGTGGCGGCCGTGGTATTCCTTGTCGGACTTGCTGGCTTTGTATTGTTCATAAGCAGCCTTGATTTCGGCATCGCTCACTGGATTCTTCTTGACGTAGTTCACCAGCAGGGCACGCACCAGGATGTCCTGGCGTGCCTGTTCCAGCGCTTCCTTGACGTCTTTGTTCGCGGCAACACCTTGCTTGGTGGCTTCCTGCACCAGCACTTCACGGCCGATCAGCGACTTCTTGATCATATCGCGCAGCTCAGGCGAGTCAGGCTGGCCTTGGGCGGCAGCTTGCTTGAGCATGGCGTCCATCTGGGCGGATGGAATTGCTTTGCCGTTCACGGTGGCGACGGTTTGGGCGAACGCAGGGGCCGCAGTTACGGCGACCAGGGCCAACAGCAGGGTGGCTGGTTTGAATTTCATTGAGTATTTCCTTAGTTGAAATAAATCCGGCGCCACGTGGGCGCCGGATCAGGTCCGTGACGGATTAGTTTACCTTGGCTTTTTTCACCAGGGCTTCCTGGTAGTTTTGCAGCTTGGCGCGCATCAGCTTTTCAGCGACTTGCTGCTTGGCTTCATCCAGGCTAGGCAGCTTGGCATCGCGAACGTCGTCAACCTTGATCACGTGGAAACCGCTTGGGGTCTGCACTGGCTTCTCGGTGACCTGGCCTTTTTGCAGGGCGGTGAAGGCATCGGCGAAGACTTTAGGGAAGTTGCTTGGCATACCCCAATCCAGGTCGCCGCCGTTGGCTGCGGAGCCAGTGTCCTTGGAGTTCTTGGCCAGGTCTTCAAATTTCGCGCCGGCTTTCAGCTTGGCGATGATGTCGGTGGCTTCTTTTTCGGAGTCCACCAGGATGTGGCGCACGTGGTATTCCTTGCCGCCTTCGGCAGCGACAGCACGGTCGTATTCCGCTTTGATTTCGGCGTCGCTAACCGGGTTCTTCTTGACGAAGTCGGCGGCCAGCGCTTGCAGCAGGATGTCCTGGCGAGCCTGTTCCAGTGCGGTCTTCACGTCGTTGTTCTTGGCGAAACCTTGCTTCTCGGCTTCCTGGATCATTACTTCGCGGCCGATCAGGGATTTCTTGATCATTTCGCGCAGTTGCGGCGAGTCTTGCTGCTGGCCTTGGGCGACGACTTGCTTGACCACAGCTTCAACTTTGGCGGTCGGGATGGCTTTGCCATTGACGACGGCGGCGTTCTGGGCGAAAGCTGGTGCGGCAGCAACGGCGATAAGTGCGAGCAGCAAGCGGGCTGGCTTGAAAGTCATTTAGTTTTATTCCTAACGGGAAAGTTTACTGAATTGCGGGGATTCTGGGGAAGCTCGCCGAGACGTCTCTACTATTCAATTGTTTGAGGTTCTTTTTGATGATTCCCAAAAACTCCGCGCATATCATACTTCGGACGGTGCCAATGCGGTAATGGCCAATGCATGAATTTCTTTATGCATCATATCGTGCACGGAATCATACACGAGACGATGGCGCATGACGAGTTTCACACCCTCGAATTTAGTAGAGACTATTTTCAGGCGGTAATGGCCTCCGCCCGAGGCGGCGCCGGCATGGCCGGCATGCAGTGCGGACTCATCATCGAGCACGATTTCCTGTGGTGCCAACGCCGCTTCCAGACGCTCACGAATCTTGGCCAGGCGCGGATCGGTCATGCTTCATCCTTAATATGTTTGGACAGGTAAAAAGCCTGGGCGATGAAAAACACCAGCATCAGGCCGGTAACACCAAAGAGCTTGAAGTTCACCCAAGCCTCATCCTGGGATTTGAACAGGACGAATGCGACGAACAGGTTAACAAAACCCAACACCAGCCAGAAGGTCACCCACATGAAATGCAGCCGGACCCAGACAGGCTCGGGCAATTGGACCTGCTTTTCCATGGCAACCCGAATCATATTTTTATCAAAGAAGCGGTAGGCCACTAGCATTGCGGTCGCCAACGCCCAATAGATAACCGTGGGTTTCCACTTGATAAAGTCCCCATCGTGGAAATAGATGGTCATGCTGCCGAACACGACAAAGACGACCAGTGAGATCCACAGGGCACCATCGACTTTTTTGCGGCGCGCCAGGAGATAAAGGACCTGGGCGGTCGTTGCGATAATGCCGACGATGGTGGCCGCGATCAGAGGGGCCTGCGAGGCCGGAATAGCCCCGCCGGAAACAAATTTGCCAACGTGTTCGTTCAGGACTGAATGGATTGCATCCTGATGGCCGCCAGCCAACTTATAGCTGACAAAGAATAGGAGCAGCGGAAACAAATCGAAAAGAATCTTCATATTAATCAAGGCTTGGGTTCGAAGCGCAGCGAAGCCGAATTGATGCAATAGCGCAATCCGGTCGGCGGAGGACCATCCGGGAACACATGGCCCAGGTGGGCATCGCAGACTGCACAGATGATTTCGGTGCGCAGCATACCATGCGAGCGGTCGGTTTTCTCTATGATATTGGCCGGATCCAGTGCTTTGAAATAGCTTGGCCAGCCGCAGCCTGAATCGAACTTCGCATCGGATTCAAACAAGGGCGTATTGCAGCACACGCAGGTGTAAATGCCGTGCTCGTGGTGGTCCCAGAACTTGCCGGTAAAGGCGCGTTCAGTCGCCGCGTGGCGGGTGACCTGGTATTCCATCGGGTCGAGTTCGGCGCGCCATTCGGCGTCGGTCTTGACTACTTTGTCCATGTTTTTCTCTCACGATGAGCAGCTGACCGACAGCTGGCTGGACCAGTCCGGCGGGAAGCCTGCATATTCTTCATTTTCCGGCTGTTCGTCGAATGGGCGTTCGAGCAGTGCCCGCAGGCGTTCGACTTCGGAGAAGTCCTTATTCTGCGCCTTTTCGATGGCGAGCTGGGCCATATAGTTTCTCAGCACATACTTCGGGTTGACCTGATCCATCGCAAGCTTGCGCGCCGCATCGTCGCTGTTTTCCGCGCGCAGGCGCGCACGGTAGGATTCCGCCCATTGATCGAAGGCTGGGCGGTCGATGAAAAGATCGCGCAGCGGTTCGTCGCCCTCCGGGCCGCCGGATTGCAGGGTGCTGAGCCGGCGGAAGAAGATCGTGAAGTCGGTATGGTTGGCTTGCATCAGCGCGAACAGGGCGTCGAGCAGTTCCCGGTCGCCTTCCTGGCTGGTGTTCAGGCCGAGCTTGGCATGCAGCAGTTGGTCGATATGGCGTGCGAATTCCGGCTGGTAGACGTCCAGCGCTTCCTGCGTGAGTTCGACCTCCCCAATCAGCGGCAATAGCGCCTGCGCCAGGGCATAGCAGTTCCAATGCCCGATCTGAGGCTGGTTGGCGTACGAATAGCGGCCGCGATCGTCGCTATGGTTACAGATGTGGTTAGCGTCAAAGCCTTCCATAAAACCGAATGGCCCGTAGTCCAGGGTCTGGCCCAGGATGGACATATTGTCGGTATTCATCACGCCATGCATGAAGCCGACAGCTTGCCAGTGGGCAATCATACGCGCTGTGCGGCGGGTGACTTCTTCCAGCAATGCCGCGTAAGGGCTTTCCTCATCGCGCAGGGCGGGATAAAAACGGTCTATGACGTAATCGGCAAGCTGCTTGAGCTCGTCGTGCTTGCGGTTGTAATACCAATGTTCGAAGGAGCCGAAGCGGATGAAGGTCGGCGCCATGCGCACGACGAC
Organism: Pseudoduganella violaceinigra DSM 15887; assembly: GCF_000425385.1. Classification (GTDB taxonomy): domain Bacteria; phylum Pseudomonadota; class Gammaproteobacteria; order Burkholderiales; family Burkholderiaceae_D; genus Rugamonas; species Rugamonas violaceinigra. Next base: position 89,634 of record NZ_AUDI01000021.1, read on the forward strand.
AGCGGCAGTTTCAATCAACTCGCGCACCACCCCCTGATCCGAGCCGACCACGGATAGGGCGCGGGTGGTTGGAATACCGAGGCCGTGCATCGCTTCCGAGCACAGGAATTCGCGGATCGACGAGCGCAGCACGGCGCGCCCATCGCCCATTCTGGAATAAGGCGTCATGCCGGCGCCTTTCAGCTGGAGCTCAATGGCCCCTTCGGCTCCCGCAAGGTCGCCGAGCAGGATGGCGCGGCCATCCCCCAATTGTCCGGCCCAGACGCCGAACTGGTGCCCCGAATATACCGTCGCCAGGGGCTGGGAGCGTTCCGCGACCCGGTTGCCCGTCAGGATGGCGACCGCGTCCTCATGCGCCAGCGCCGCCGGATCCAGTCCGGCAAGACGTGCCGCAGAGGGGCTCGCCGCCACCAGATAAGGCGCCGGCAAGGGCGTTGGCATTAGGCGGGTATAGAACGCAGCCGGCAGGCTTGCGAAGGAATTTTCAAATGGGAAGGTGGCGGCAGTCATAGCACCCGCATTGTAGCGCAGCGCACCCCAAATAGAGGGGAGGCAGGGTGTGGCTAAGTATCCTTTAAGAATCTTTTGATTTCCGGATTTAACTAAGTTTGCCGTCGAAAAATTTTACAGTGGATGAGGTAACAGCCGTAAGGCCGAGCTCAACTGTTTGATTCTATTCAAATGTAACAGCTGGGCACGCTTAATGGATCGACTTGCGTACAACAACCAGATAGGGGGTGCCATGAAAACCTTGAAACAACTGTTGGGTGCAGCATTGGGGATCGCCGTCTTAGCCGCTCCGGTCGCGCAAGCTGATGTGCTGGTCTACAGCTTCAGTAATTCCGGAGCTTACAGCGGGACCGTGCCGGGCGCGCCGGCCGATCCTTCTACCGTCTACGCGACGGCAACGATCACATGGAGCGTGGGATTGAAAACAGCGGACATTGTCATGGCCGTCAACAATAACCTGCTGGCTGGCGCCTACGTCAATGACTGGTATTTCAACCTTGACCCGAACAATACCTTCACTTCCTACCAGTTCATCAGCGGGACGCAGGCGAAATCGGGCGGTGTCTACTACACATCGCCGAACAGCTATAAAGCCGATGGCGGCGGGCTATTCGATTTGCGGTTCCAATTTAACCAGGCCTTCCCGGGCCAGCTCGGTATCGGCCATACCTCGGAGTACACGGTGACGACCAGCGACTTCCTGTCCGCCACGTCGTTCAACTACTTCTCTGTCAACAAAAATGGCGATGTCAACGATAAGAACATTCAAGGCGCAGTGCATGTCCAGGGCTATGCGAGCAGCGTTTGGTTGTCGGCTTGCGTAAGCGGTACGGACTGCCAGCCTCCCGGCAATCCTTGCGACGATAATCCGAGCCTTCCGGAATGCGGTGGCGGCTCCAACGAGACTCCTGAGCCTGCATCGCTGGCACTGATCGGTACAGGGCTGATGGGCTTGGCACTTGCCCGCAGGCGCCGTAGCCGCTGAGTTTGTTCAATGAAAACCGGGTCGGCGGCCCGGTTTTCAATTGCGGATCCCGCGTCGTTTATCGGGTGACTTGGACAGTCTTGCTGGAGGTGTTACCCGCTGCATCGCGCGCCACGCCTTGCACAGTGTGGGTGCCGCGCGCAAGCTTACGTGTACTCCAGCGATAAACCAGGCTCGAGCCACTGCCGCTGCCAGCCAGGCTGTCATCAATATAGATGGAAAGCTTGATGCCGGCGGCGCCGCTATTGTCGGATGCGTTGACGACCACATCCACATTGCCCGAGACGGCGCCGGAGACGGGATTTGCAATCGTCAGTACAGGTGGGATGCTGTCTTGCACTGGAGTCGCGGCCGCATTGGTCACGTTGACCGAGACTGCGTTCGAAGAGGCCACGTTGCCGGCAGCATCATACGCCACAGCCACCAGGCTGTTCATGCCATTCGCTACGCCTTTCGAATCCCAGGCGAAAGAGAACGGGCCGGACGAGTCTGTCGCGACAACCGTGCCATTCACTTTCAGGTCCACCCGCGAGACGCCCACATTGTCGGATGCGTTGACATTGACGGTCACAGTACCGCTGACGGTACTGCCGGCTAGAGGGCTGGCGATTGAAACAAGCGGGGCGGCAGCATCGGCCGGAGCGGTCGTGCTCGCGCCTGCGGCCTGAACCGCTGCAGCGGCATTCACGCGGCCATAGCCGAATTTGCTGTCGCGGCCAGGAGTACCGAGGTCGACTGCGGTGCTGAACAGGATGTTCTGCACCTGGTCGGCGCTCAGGGAAGGGTTGGCCGACATCACCAGGGCGGCCACGGCAGCGGCGATCGGGCTGGCGAAGGACGTGCCGTTGACGGAGCCGTAGGTGCCGCCTTGTACAGTGGTGTAGATGCCCGAGCCTGGCGCCGACAGGGCGGTGTAGGCACCATAGCTGGAGAAGCTCGACAGGTTGTCGGCTGAATCGGTCGAGGACACGGGAATCATGGTGCTGGTCGGGACGAAGCCTTCATCCTTGGCGTTGTTGCCGGTGGAGACGAACAGCAGGCCGCCTTTGCTGCGCAGGTAATTGGCTGCGCTTTGCACCGCCGCGCTGCTTGGGGCATTGCCGTAGCTGATGTTGACGACGCGGGCGCCGTGGTCGGCGGCCCAGGTCACGCCGCTGGCCATGGTCGAGAAAAGGGCATAGCAGGAGCCGGAATTATTGTAAGCGATACGCACCGGCATGATCTTGGCTTTGCCGGCCACGCCGGTCACGCCGGCCGCGTTGTTGCCGATCGCTGCCGCAGCGCCGGCGACCTTGGTGCCGTGACCGCAAACGTCGGCGGTGTTGCTGTTGTTGTCATAGATATTGTAGCCAGGGACGGTGTTGCCAATCAGGTCAGGGTGGGTGGCGTCCTGGCCGGAGTCCAGGATGGCAATAATGATGCCGCTGCCTTGCGTCTTGTCCCAGGCAGTATTTGCGCCGATTTTATTGATATGCCATTCGCTGCCCAGATAAGGGTCGTTCGTGGTGGCGGCGACTTCAACGCGCTGGTCCAGTTCGGCGAACTTGAAGTGCGGGTTGTTCTTGAGCTTGTTGGCGATGGCTTTTTCCGAGCCGTGCGGCACGTCGATGAGGTGAATATTGCTCTGGCCCAGCTTATGCGCTTTGCCGGCGCCATGGATCTTGAGATCTCTGGCGAATTCGTCGGCAGTCAAGCCTGCCCTTGGTTCGACCAGGATGCGCCCGCCTGCGAAAGCGGGTTCTGCGTTGGCTGGGGCTGCGAATACGATCGGGGTGGCGCCAGCAAGGATGAGGGTGGCGATATGGGTGCGAATCTTCATTAAGAGCGAGTCCTGTTTTCGAGGTTGCGGAAAAAGGGACTGCCCGCCGCCCAGCGAAGGGCGGTTGAAGAGCACACCGGGGACTTCAGTGTCACCTGTGTTTCTGGCAGTCCAGCCGTCATGGACGCTTTGGCGTCGTTAGACCGTTGACTTTGCGTCCCGTGCTTTCGCGCGGTTTGCCTTTGTCAGACTTCAGGGGCGATAGTAGGTGAAGATTTACCGTCAGGCAATTGGATTTGCCCGACATTTACGTCCTGATACAAATCAATCTGAGCATTTGTGCAAAGTTGGCTTGCATGATTGTAGCTATTAATAATATTCAGTCAAATCAATGAGTTAACTAATGGTGCGCGGAAATTGATATTAAATAATTTTCATTTGGCGTGACATTAACTGGTCTTTCTATTTGCCAATAAAAAAACCCGGCCGAAGCCGGGTTGAACAGGGGATGTTTATTAATTAGCGAGTCACTTGCACGCTGGTGGTGGAAGTGTTGCCAGCAGCATCCTTGGCTACAGCCTGGATGGTGTGGCTGCCGGCAGCGAGCTTGCGAGTGTTCCAGCTGTAGGCCAGGGAGGAGCCGGCGCCGGAAGCTTTCAGTTGACCGTCGATGTACACGCTCATGTTGATGCCGGCTGCGCCGCTGTTGTCGGAGGCATTCACGGTCACGTTCACGGTGCCGGACACAGCGCCAACAGTCGGGTTGGCGATGGCGACCACGGGAGCGACCGTGTCGGCAGCTGGAGGCTGGACGGCGTTGGCGACGTTCACGGCCACGACGCTGGACGTAGCGACATTCCCGGCTGCGTCGTAAGCGATGGCGACCAGGTTGTTGGTGCCGTTTACCGCACCGGTCGAATCCCAGCTGAAGCTGTATGGGCCGGTGGCAGCGGAAGCGACTACTGTGCCGTTGACTTTCAGGTCTACCTGGGCCACGCCCACATTATCGGAGGCATTCACGCCGATCGACACCAGGCCGGAGACGGTGTTGCCGCCCGCCGGGTTGGCGATGGCAACGCTTGGTGCCGTGGTATCAGGCGCTGGCTGGGCCTTGGCGGCGGCCACGGCTGCAGCGGCATTGACACGGCCGTAGCCGAAATAGCTGTCGCGGCCAGGCGTACCGAGGTCGACAGCGGTGCTGAACAGGATGTTCTGCACCTGGTCGGCGCTCAGGGAAGGATTGGCCGACATCACCAGGGCTGCCACGGCAGCGGCGATCGGGCTGGCGAAGGACGTACCGTTGACGGAGCCGTAGGTGCCGCCTTGCACGGTGGTGTAGATGCCCGAGCCTGGCGCCGACAGGGCGGTGAAGGCGCCGTAGCTGGAGAAGCTCGACAGGTT
>NZ_AUDI01000022.1 GCF_000425385.1 Pseudoduganella violaceinigra DSM 15887
TGTTAATTTGCACTGAAAATTGACCCAGCTTCCCCACGAATTTGCAACGAAATCTGACCCACGTTCATAGCACAATTTCCCCTGTCCTTTCGGCAGGAGATCGGAGTGATCGACGTGGCTTTACTAGGCATAATTCGACGCTGGCACCTACGTGACCAGATTCCCCTCCGGGAGATCGCAAGACGACTCGGCATCTCCCGCAATACCGTCCGGCGATACCTACGGTCGGAGACCACAGAGCCCTCCTATGCGGAACGGCGATCATCAAGCGTCTTAGACAAATATTCGGTGCAGCTTTCAGCCTGGCTCAAGGCCGAGGCGAGCAAACCCCGCAAGCAACGGCGGAATCTGAAGCAGATCCACTTGGACCTTAAGGAGCTGGGGTATGAAGGATCATATGACCGCGTGGCAGCGTTTGCCAGGCAGTGGAAGGTGGGTCAACTAGAGTGGGTCAATTCTGCGAGCAAACGAACATGCCGTAGAAGATGAACGCCTTGACGAGCCCGGCTGAAAGGACAATTACTATGAGATTTAGATTTCCGTCGGGCGCTTCCGTTCCTGATGCCACCTTTGGTGCCGCTCCTGGTGCGCGAGTTAAGGTGCGAGATGCGATTATTCAGGCTGCTGGGCAAGGGGTGAACTGCCAAGAGTCTAAGCTCGGGCACCGACGAATTACTCAAGTTCATCTCAAACCGGGGTCGGCCGAAGAAGTCCGCTTTATCTTGGCGCTCCCATCGGGCATTCATCCTGAATATAAATATTAGTACGTAAAAGCGTGATCACTCCGCTCATATACATTGCCAAGCACAGCCAAGGCCTCTATGAATGGACCGTGATGGTCGGCCAGGAGGCGTTTGAAAACGACGTAGGCGAACGATCTGTTTCATCCTGCCTTTCTTGCGCGGTGAAAGGACTGCCTGACGACACTCGATTGGTCGAGGTAGTTTATCGCGGCATTCACATGGGGACGTTTAAAAAAGTGGCACTTGAATACGCCGTAAAAGACGTGGCCGAAAAGATTGCGTCCATGCATGGCGCACTCACAAACGACTACTGACCAAACTGGGAAAATACCCCCGAAGCACTCACGGCCCGCGTAGCGGGGCCTGATGCAGCGAGAATGTGCTTGCAGCCATCAATGCGGATTGCTGGCCGTAACAGGCAGAAAATTTGGGAGGCGGCTCTAACTCGACAGAGTTAGAGGCTTGGTTGTGAATAAGCTTACGGCGCCCCACTCGTTACGGTGCTTGCTGCAAGGGTTACACCAACTGCAAATTTCTTGAGCTTGAAGCTCGGGTTTTTCAGTTTTTTCAGGTTCATATCGAGTCCTCCGTTAGCAGTGAGATTTACGCTATATTGCGTCGATTTGGTGCTCTGCTTGGGGCCCGAGTGATGGACTTGGGTGTGCTTCTGCTGCTGTTGATACTGAACCGTAGGAGTGCATGGCGGGCGGACGGCGTCCTCTTTGGTCGCCGTAAGCTCACTAAGTGCCAGCATGGCAATTTTAATGCCATCTTTGCATCATTGCAAGAGGAGTGGAAGACTGTTAGTATCGGCGCGTCGGCCCGCGGCATAGCGTTCAGCACAAACCCATCACACATTCGTCTGGATGGGTGCTCCCTAGCACTTAAGAAATTCTTGCTTACCACCAAGTGTAAACAATCGCTTTTTTTTCGGGGATTTGTTGACGATCTAAGACCTGGCTTCGCCTCTTGCCGCGTGTCTATTGAATGGCGGCGCTTGTTTACACAAAATTCCGTGCATAACCCTTTTAAAAGTAAGATTCATTCGTTTGTCAAAGAAGGGCCTGCTCCTCTATAGGGGCAGGCCTTTTTTGCCCTTATCGGCCCCGATTTTCGTCACATCGCGATCGCTTTACCCGACGTTGACTCAGTGAAAAATTATCGTTGCAGTTGCAATAGTGATTGCAAAATAGTTATCTAAATTGCGTTCCCACTAGGCAATTTTGAGCGTTCCTTTTGTATTTTTACTGACACACTCACTTCGGAGCGATGGGCTTCTCTTCTCGCTAGCTATCTTGCCGCTGCTTGGAGTGTCTCCGGCTCAAGCTGGAACATTCACCGACGTATTTGCCAAGAACGCTGAAGGATCAGGTTATTCCACAGGTGCGACGGCCTCTAGCACTGATAGGTACGGCAGCACCTCGGTGACCGGAAATTTCAGCCGGCTCGGCGGAAGCATGGTCATGGGCGCATTCACCTGATCAGCCATTGGCCCGCAAGATGCGTTTGTCGCCAAGCTTGGCCCTACAGGTGAGGTTCTGTGGGCACGCAATTATGGCGGCTCAACGAGCGACCACAGCCGCCGTTGGGACCTACGGGCGCAGTTCGATGGACCTGGAGCCTGGCAAGCGGAAATGCGTCCTATGGTGTCTTTGCAAATTCGGCCAATACGTTTGCTGCCGATGGTTCCCACAATATGACCTACACCGGCTTCTTAAATAACTCCAACTTCTCTGTTTCCAATCCGGTTATAGCCACGGTCGCCATTCCTTGGTGATCCGCTAAATACTTCTTGCTGATTGAGCCCGTTCGTCGCGAGACCAACGGGCTTTTTTCATTGTCGCTTGCAAAAAATTTCCGCGTAGACAATTATAAAAAAGCTAACTACAATATTGTTTTTCGTACAAAACTATTTTTTAGACTATGAAAATGAAACGGTTTTTAGCGGCGCGGCCTCTAGTCGCCTTGCTGATGTGCTCAATACTGGCGGCTTGCGGCGGCGGCGGAACCAGTACCGGTGGTAGCCAGACGTCTTCGTCGAGTCAGGTTGTCGCATCGTCTGCGACCGACGGGCAGACGCTGGCCTACCCGATCCCATCGAATCTGTGGTCGGCACCCTCAGACGCCACGCCCGTCAGCGGCAATTATGTTTACCTGCAGAGCGACAGCGGTGACTATATCGGCGGCGGCCGCACCAATGTCTACACCAATGCCGACACGCAGATCGCCATGTCGTCCAGCGGCCTGACGATCAATGCGACGGTGAATGGCAACCAGCGCTGGAGCGGTGGCTTCCTGCTCCCGAAAGCGGCCGGCACCTTGCAGGCGGGCTATTTCACGGATCTGACGCGCACCCCATTTGCGGATCCTGCCGTGGGCGGCGTCGAGTGGAGCGGCGAAGGCCGCGGCTGCAATACGATCAAGGGCTGGGTCGTGATCGACAAGGTCGTGCAGGTGAACGGCGCACTGGAATCGCTCGATCTGCGTTTCGAACAGCACTGCGAAGGCGGCACAGCTGCGCTGCATGGCCAGATCCACTGGAACAAGGCAGATGCGACGGCAGGCCAGCCAACGGGACCGGCACCGATTCCTGCTGACCTGTGGCGTGCAGGCGCGGGCACCGTGCCTGCGACAGGCAACTACATGTATCTGGAAAGCACGCCTGGCGACTATATCGGCGCAGGCCGCACCTATAGCTATACCCCAGCGAACTCGACGATCAAGCTCAATCCTTCGGCCGAATATCTGGGCGTGTCCATCGCGGGCAATCAGAATTGGAGCGGAGACTTCAAAGCCATGAACGGCATGACGCGACTCGGCGTCGGCTATTACGGCGGGCTGAGCCGCTATCCATTCAACAATCCTATGCTTGGCGGGCTGAGCTGGTCAGGCGAGGGACGCGGCTGCAACACGCTCAGCGGCTGGTTCGTCGTTGACAAAGCCACCTACAATGGCACTACGCTGACCGAGCTGTACCTGCGCTTCGAGCAGCACTGTGAAGGCGGAAGTAGTGCGCTGCGCGGGCAGTTGCACTGGACTTCGGGCGAAAAGCCGGGACCAGTCAATCCTCCGCCAGCTGGCCTGTGGAAGCCGTCCAGCAGCTTCGTGCCGCCAAGCGGGAACTATGTGTATCTGGTCAGCGACGCGGGTGACTACATCGGTGCAGGCCGTACCGAGCTGTTCACCCCGAATAACAGCACGCTTAACGTGACCACCAACCGGACTGCAGCGCTGGGCATCAGTGTCGGCGGATGGAACGGCGACTTTGTCGGCATGACCGGCCTGTCGCAACTGCAGCCTGGCTACTACGGCGATTTGCAGCGTTACCCGTTCCATGACCCGGCCAAGGGTGGCTTGAACTGGTCCGGCAATGGCCGTGGCTGCAATACGCTCAAAGGCTGGTTTGTGGTGGACAGTGTGAGCTATTCGCTGGGGCAGTTGACCGCAATCGATCTGCGCTTTGAACAGCACTGCGAAGGCAATGTCGCTGCGCAGCGCGGCGTGATTCACTGGACTGCGGGCAATAAGCCGGGACCGGTCAATCCTCCACCAGCTGGCCTGTGGAAGCCGTCCAGCAGCTTTGTGCCGCCAAACGGGAACTATGTGTATCTGGTCAGCGACGCCGGCGACTACATCGGCGCCGGCCGTACCGAGCTGTTCACGCCGAATAACAGCACGCTGAACGTGAACACCAACCTGACTGCAGCGCTGGGCGTCAATGTGGGGGGATGGAACGGTAACTTTGTCGGCATGACCGGTCTGTCGCAACTGCAGCCCGGCTACTACGGCGATTTGCAGCGTTATCCGTTCCATGACGCAACCAAAGGCGGCTTGAACTGGTCCGGTAATGGCCGTGGCTGCAATACGCTCAGAGGCTGGTTTGTGGTGGACAGTGTGAGCTATTCGATGGGGCAGTTGACCGCAATCGATCTGCGCTTTGAGCAGCACTGCGAAGGCAACGTCGCTGCGCAGCGGGGCGTGATTCACTGGACGAAGTAAAACGCGGCTTGCCGCTCAACGCGAAAGCAGATCGGTTGTGCACATAGAGTTCAATGCATAACCGTTCCAACGAGCGCCAATACGAGAAGTAAGGCAAAGGCCCGCATCCTTTCGAGGACTGCGGGCCTTTTTACTCCAGACTTCGAATGTTGCTTGGCCTAAGTCGCTTATCTCGGACTTGAACTGGACGCGTTAATCCGGATGGGGCAGGGCCCGCGACGCGACGGCAAACGGGACGGAGCGCGGGACTGCCGCATCGTCGTCCTTATGCTTGAACAGCAGGCTGTATTTCGACTCAATGAAATAGACACGATCGCCGAACACCGCGCCTGAGGAGGGATCGTTCAAGCCCGCGACCAGAGGCGCCAGCGATGCCACGCGCGTGCCGTCGATCTGGGCGATGGTAACGGCGCCGCCATACTGCTCGTTGCCGAATGCATTGCTCTCAAAGAGCACGAGTCGACCCGGACCGGCGGAACGAATCGCGTCCACGTTTTTCATTTTGCGCGGTGCGGCGATGCGTGCAACGGGACCGGCTTGTCCGGATGGACCGATATCGACACGCAGCAGATAATCCACCGCCATGACCGCGCTCACATACAGGCGGTTGGCGCCGTCGAGTGCAATCCCGTTGAGGAAGTACTGGTCTCCGGTGGAAAACGCCGGGTCTTCTTTCCAGACCGATAGCGCAGAGGCGCCCGGCGCCAGGCGCAGGATGCGCGGATGCAGGCTATCGGTGACATACAGGTTGCCCGCCTTGTCCTGCACCAGGTCGTTGCAATAGCCTGCCTCCGGCATCGGATAGCTGGCGCGCGGCGCTCCCGTTGCCAGATCGTAGGACTTGAGTGCACTCGGGGTGGTGGGCACCGTCGTGAAGCCCATTGAGCCGGAGCAGACCCATAGCAGGCCGGCATCGGCATCCACCAGTACCCCTTGCGTGTTGGCCAGCCCATTGGATCCGGGTGGGACCAGGATTTCTGCTTCAAGAGCGCCGGGACGCAGGCGCGCAACCGCCCCTTGGCGCCAACTGCCGACATACAAGGTGCCATCGGGAGCGGCAGCCACGCTTTCCGGATACCAGTCGAATGGCAGCGATGATGCGGATGCCGGCGCGGCGGCGCAGGTGGCCGCCGAGGCGGCGGCAAGTACCAGCGCCAGCGCGGCGCATGCGGCAGGAAATCGCAGTGGCATTACAGTCGTCCAGGGAATGAAAGAGCAGATTGTCATTCGTACACGCGGATTGATAAACGGCGAAATGCTTGCTTCACTCGAAAGCAATGGTTTCGAATCGGCTTGGCGTCTTCCCGGCTCCCTTTGCGCCGCGGATACGGTAGCATGGTCCTTTTGGTAAGTGATGGAGCGGCCTTGCAACACGAAGCGATCCAGCGGCAAGTGGCCCTGGTAAGTTATGGCAGCAAATTCCTGGGCAAGCAGACCGCGCTGGACGATTGGTACCGCCACGGAGTGTTCTGGGACGCGCGGTTCCAGTTCCGGGCACCCGAAACCAAGGCCTTGCTGGCCGATGATTTCACCCTCTGGCTGGAAATCCTGGCGCGGGCCGGCGCCCTGCGGCTGTCGCTGCATTCGGCGGGGGAAAACGGCAGCAACGTGGTGATGGTCCATTACCCGGACCGCTATCAAACCTGGTCTGTCGTCGAAGAACGGGCCGAGTGGCGCGACCACCCGTCGCTGTCCGGAGACGATCGCCACTGGTACATTCCGCGCGCGAGCGACTACGCCGGCAATGTCGATTGCTACTGGTGTATGGGCGAGACTCCTGGCGCTTTCGCGGTACCCCATACCGATTGGAAGGCACTGGCTGGCGCAATCGGCGCCGACCTCGACATCGCAGTGCCATCCAGCCTGGTGCCCGCCGGCTCCTGCTATGTTGAACCGCGCGGAAGCGAAGCGTGGGCGAAGATGCCGCTGTTTGTTGCGCCGCCGCTGGCGCATCACATATTGTCGACGCTGTACCGCGAACAGGCGAAATTCGCTAACGACACGCACTGCAAGAACGAAAACAGCCATTACCATCGCTTGGGTGCCGAGGAGGCGGCGGCCATGGACCACTGGGGCGAACGGCTGAATAGCTGGATAGGCGAGGTGCACATGCGCGCCGCGAACGATTGTCGTGGAGCCGCCGTCGCCAATGGGAGTTCGCCGTTCCAGCGCTTGCAGGCGCCGCCGCCGCCGCGCCAGCCCGTGGAAGGCGCGGAGCCGACAGCGCCGCCTGTCGAAACACGGTCGCCCACCAAGGTGAAATGGACAAACCGCGTTGCCACAGCCATTGCCTGCGCAGCATTGAGCTTGTTGGTACTGGCCTGCGCCCATCTCATCGCCCGCTATCCCTCGCTGGCCATCCTGATCGGCCTGCCGTTGGTTCTCTCCAAACGCAGTTGACATAAAATAAATAACCCTTCATGCTTCAATAATAATTGCTGAAGGGAAAATAAAATGTTCATCGTCTGGGGTCGTAAAATCACTCGCCGTCCGGCGGGCTTTGTGGCGGACTACTGCGGCATCTGCCGCGAGCCGAAGCGCTTCCGGCTCTCGCGCCTGGGATCGGTCGGCCATGTCTATTACATTAGCGTTGGCGAGGGCAAGCTGGTCGGCTATGAGCGCACATGCATGAGCTGCGGGACGTTTTCGCCTGCCGCGGTGTCCGATTACCGCAAGATCGCCAAGACCGCCCTGCCGCTGGAAACGCTGAAGCAGGAAACCTGCCCCGGCCTGGATGCGGCAATGGCGGAACGCCGCGCCCTGGACGAACGCGTCAAAACCGCGCCGCACCTGCTTTCCCCGAATGAGCGCCTGGGCCTGATCCGGTCTCCCTTCAACCTGCTGTCGCCCAAGGTGGAAAAGCGCTTCGCATCGACGAACCTGGATGGCGGCGTGGTGGGGGCGATTGCGGGCGCCATCGGCCTGATGATCGTCTGTCCCGCCGTGGGCGCGGCCATTTCGACGGAGGGCGCCGGTCCGGCCATGGTCATTGGCATGGGTCTGGGCCTGGCCCTGATCATCTGGCAATTCATCGCGGCGGGCCAGCGCTTCATGCGCAAGGAAATCCTGCCGCCGCTGGCGAAGGCGTTGGCGCCATTGAAGCCGAGCGAGGCGGAAATCGAGCAGGCCTTGCGCGACTTCCGGAAAGCCGGGCACAAGATCGGCGGCAAGCTCAAAGCCGCTGAAATACTTCAAAGTGCGCGTTAACGTATCATCTGGGGTGTTGCCAGGACTTATACACTTGCCATGCTCCATACGCCTGCCGCTTTCCAGCCCATGATCAGCCCCGGCGCCGTCGCCGATACCCAAACGCTGGTCTTCCACCGCGACCGCCTGTTGCTGCGCGAAGACGGCTTCGCGCTGCCTTCCCATGCGGCGCTGGCAGCCGCCGGCCTTGCGCTGGAGGGCGCCCTGCCGCTCGGCAGCTGGGAAGGACGCTACTGGCAGGTGGCCCAGGCCGCCGACGCCACGCCGCCGCTGGCGGGCCACGCCTATTTCGGCCTGCGCGCCCTGTTCGGGGAGCTCGATCACGGCCTGCTGGGTGTGGCCGGGCGCGGCTACCAGATCGCCGAGTGGGCGCGCACCCACCGCTTCTGCGGCGCCTGCGCATCGCCGATGGCGCTGGCGCCCGGCGAGCGTGCCATGCGCTGCACGTCTTGCGGGCACCTGGCCTACCCGCGTATTTCGCCGGCCATGATGGTCCTGATCCGCAAGGGCAAGCAGCGCCTGCTGGCCGCGCATGCCAACGCACCCTACACGCGCTATACCGCGCTGGCCGGCTTCCTGGAGGCGGGCGAATCGGTGGAAGACGCGGTGCACCGCGAGGTGTTCGAGGAGGTCGGGCTGCGCGTGCACAAGCTGGAATACTTTGGCAGCCAGTCCTGGCCCTTCCCGCATTCCCTGATGATCGCCTTCACCGCCGAATACCTGGACGGCGACATTGTCACCGACCCGAAGGAGATCAGCGACGCGCGCTGGTTCGGCCCGGAAGACGAGTGGCCGGAGCTGGCGCAGGTTTCCATCGCCAGCGAGCTGCTGGCAGCGAACCGCCCCTGAACGCTGTATACTGGTGGATTAGATTCCACATTTCACGGTTCCTGCAATCATGACTAAAGAAGTATTCACCGAAGACGATTGGCGCCGCCTGCTGGAGCACCTGGGCGAAGACCCGAACCGTCCAGGCCTGATCGAGACCCCGCACCGCGTCCACAAAGCCTGGAAGCACTGGGTGTCCGGCTACGGCCAGGATCCGGCGGAAGTGCTGAAAGCCTTCGAGGATGGCGCCGAGCAGTACAACGAACTGATCGTCGTGAAGAACATCCCGGTGTACAGCCATTGCGAACACCACCTGGCGCCGTTCTTCGGCAAGGCCACCGTGGGCTATGTCCCAAATGGCAAGATTGTCGGATTGTCCAAGCTGACCCGCCTGGTGGACGTGTTCTCCAAGCGCCTGCAGGTGCAGGAACGCATGACCATGCAGATCGCCGAAGCGCTGATGACCGTGCTGGAGCCGAAGGCCGTGGGCGTGGTGGTCAAGTGCCGCCACCTGTGCATGGAGTCGCGCGGCATCCGTACGGCCGGCGAAGAGACCGTCACTTCCGCCATGCTGGGCGAACTGCAGCCCAACCTGGCAATGCGCACCGAATTCCTGGCACTGGCACGAGAGTCCTGATCCATGGCTGACGCTATCGAGTGGTTCGAAGGCGGCTTCGACGCCGCACTGGAAGCGGCCCGCGCTGCGGGCCGCCCGCTGTTCCTGTACTGGGGCGCCGGCTGGTGCCCGCCATGCAACCGCGTCAAATACGAAATCTTCGGCCGCGAAGAATTCCCCGCCAAGCTGCAAAGCATGGTGGCGATCCAGCTCGATGGCGACAGCCCGAACGCGCAGGCCATGGCCGAGCGCCTGAAGCTGCGCAGCTACCCGACCATGGTGATGTACGGCCCGGACGGCAGCGAAATCACGCGCCTGCCGTGCGAACTCGATGGCGAACTGTTTGGCGAAGCCCTGATGGCCGCGCGCTTCGCCGGCCATACCGCCGGCGATTCGATGGCCGCGGCCTTGGACGGCAAGCGCGCCCTGTCGCCGGCGGAATGGACGCTGCTGTCGAACTATTCGTGGGATACCGACGAAGGCGTGCTGCTGCAAGGCCGCGACCTGGGCGTGACGCTTGGCACCTTGTCGCAGCTGGCTGCCGCCGCAGTGACCGGCGAAGCGCAAGCCGCCGCGCGCCAGGTGGAAGACGCCGCCGTGCGCCTGCGCCTGCATGCGCTGGTGGCGCAAGCGGGCCGCATGGCCGATGCCGCCGCGCCTGAATTCCTGTTGAAGGTACTGGCCGACGCACGCCTGGCGCGCGCCAATATGGACATCTTCGGCAATAGCGGCCACCAGCTGGTGCGCGCCGCGCCGTCCCGCCATGCCGAACTGGCGACCGCCATGGGCAATGCGGCGCACGTGTGGGCGGAAGATATGTGGCTGTCGGCGCCGGACCGGTTGACCGCGGTGCGTCTGCAAATGCGCATGGCGCGCATGGGCTATGCGGGCCAGGATCTGCCGCAGCTGGTGCGCACCCGCGTCGAGCAGGCGCTGGCGATGGTGGACGACAAGTATGGCCGGCATACCCTGGTCAACACCGCGGTGAGCGCGCTGAATGATGCGGGCTTGCATGCGGAGGCTGAGGCCTTGCTGCAGCGTGAGCTGACCGAATCGCATGCGCCGTACTACTTCAAACTGAGCCTTGCTGCGGCGGCCAAGCGGCGCGGCGATCTGCCGGGCATGCTGGACTGGTATGAGAAGGCTTGGCGTGCGTCCGTGGGTTCGGCTACCCGGTTACAGTGGGGCGCGACCTACCTGGCGGCGCTGATTGATACGACGCCCGGGGATAGTGGGCGGATTGAGGCTGCGGCCTCCGCGCTGGCGCTGGATTTTGCGCATGCACAGGACGGGTTCAAGCAGCGCAATCTGACGCAGGCGCAGAAGCTGCTGGCCAAGCTGCCGGACGGATTGCCGTTGGCGGCTGCCCTGGGCGCTGGCATTCAAGACAGGTAAATCGGTGTCTGACCCGCTGGGTCAGACACCTGTTACGCGGCGGCCGCTGGCCCGGTTTTTCCGCCTAGCTGC
Source organism: Pseudoduganella violaceinigra DSM 15887 (assembly GCF_000425385.1). Taxonomy (GTDB): domain Bacteria; phylum Pseudomonadota; class Gammaproteobacteria; order Burkholderiales; family Burkholderiaceae_D; genus Rugamonas; species Rugamonas violaceinigra. The sequence continues at coordinate 10,861 of NZ_AUDI01000022.1, forward strand.
AACACCTCCGCCAGCCAATCGACAAATACCCGCACCCTGGGCGACAGGTTGCGGTTGTGCGAATAAATGATGGACACCGGCAGCGGCGCCGGCCGCCACGCAGGCAATACCTGCACCAGTTCCCCGCGCGCCAGCAGCGCCTCGATGCCCGGCAGCGGAATCTGCGCCAGCCCGATCCCCGCCAGGCAAGCGCCGAGGTAAGCCTCCGAACTCCCCACCGATACCTTGCTGCGCACGGACATCGTCCGCAGCTCTCCATCCACCACATACTCCCAAGGGAGATCGCGCCCGGTCTGGCTGGAGAAATAATTTACCGCCCAGTGCTCGCGCAGATCCTCCAGCGTGTGCGGCGTCCCGTGCGCCGCAAGATAGGACGGCGCCGCCACATTCACCTGCTCCATGGCGCCCAGCGGCTTGGCCACCAGGGTGGAATCGCGCAGCACGCCCGCCCGCACGGCGCAGTCGATGCCTTCGCCGACCAGGTCCGCCATGCGGTCGTTGGCGCCGACGCGGATCTTGATATCCGGGTAGCGCTGGAAAAAGTCCGGCAGCGCGGGAATCACGCTCAAACGCGCAATGCGTTCCGGCAGGTCGACCCGGATGGTGCCGGACGGCTTGCGCCCGCTGGAAAGGAACAGGGCGTTGATATCCTCCAGTTCATTGAGCAGGGCGCGGCAGCGTTCCACATACAGCTGGCCTTCGACGGTCAGGCTGACCTTGCGCGTGGTGCGCTGGAGCAGGCGTACGCCCAGCTGCTGCTCGATGGCCTGGACGGCATTGGTGACGGTGGGGCGGGGCAGGTCCAGTTGTTCGGCGGCCTGGGTGAAGCTCCTGCTGTCGGCCACCGCCAGGAAGACCTGCATCGATTTCAGCTGGTCCATTGTTATTGAATGCCGAATAAAGATGTAGTAAATGGCGTATTTATTGTTGAATTCGATAATAGCACAATGGTCTCCATCGAACCCCCTCCTGGAGAACTGAAGATGGAAACCCGCAAACTTGGCAGCACCGGCCCGCAAACCTCCCCGATCGGCCTCGGTCTGATGGGCATGTCCGACCTGTATGGCCCGGCCGACCGTGCCGAAAGCATCGCCACCATCCATGCCGCACTGGATGCCGGCGTCACCCTGCTCGACACGGGCGATTTTTACGGCATGGGCCACAATGAAATGCTGCTGGGCGAAGCGCTGCGCGGCCGCGACCGCAGCCAGGTGCAGATCAGCGTGAAGTTCGGCGCCCTGCGCGATCCGGACGGCGGCTTTATCGGCTACGATTCGCGTCCGCAGGCGGTGGCCAATTTCGCCGCCTATTCGCTGCGCCGCCTGGGCACCGAATACATCGACATCTACCGCCCGGCGCGCCTCGACCCGCTTACCCCGATCGAAGACACCGTGGGCGCCATCGCGGCGCTGGTGCGCAAGGGCCATGTACGCCATATCGGCCTGTCGGAAGTCAATGCCGATACGCTGCGCCGCGCCCATGCCGTGCACCCGGTCACGGACGTGCAGATCGAGTATTCGATGATCTCGCGCGGCATCGAGAATGGCTTGCTGCAGGCGGCGCGCGAGCTGGGCGTCGGCATTACGGCCTACGGCGTGCTGTCGCGCGGTTTGATCAGCGGCCACTGGACGGCGCAGCGCGAAGGCGAGCACGATTTCCGCGGCCAGTACAGCCCGCGTTTCCAGGGCGAGAACCTGAAACACAATTTGGAACTGGTGGAGCGCATGCGGGCCGTGGCGCAGGCCAGGGGCATCAGCATGGCGCAGCTGGCGATTGCCTGGGTGATGGCGCAGGGCGTGGATATCGTGCCGCTGGTGGGCGCCCGTAGCCGCCCGCGCTTGCAGGAAGCCCTGGGCGCGCTCGACGCGCTGCTGCTGCAGTCCGACCTGGAAGCGCTGGAACTGATCGCGCCCCAGGGCGCCGCTGCGGGCGGTCGCTACAACGACTACCAGCTGTCGCACCTCGATAGCGAGAGGGCCGCCTGAGTGCAGGCCTATTTGCCGGCTGGCGCGGCGCCGCTTGCCGGTGCCGCGTCGGCGTCGAAGCGCATCCGCGTCTTTTTCCCCTCCACCACATAGGTCCCCAGCTTGCTGCCGGTGGCGGTGGTGGTGCCGCCTTCGGCGACCAGGGTGCAACCCTGGGTCTCGATCTGCCAGACGTATTTTCCGGCGCGCAGGCTCCAGATATTCTCGCCGCTGGCGAACAACTCGAATTCCAGGTCTTCCAGCGGCATTTCGCCGAGTGGAATCGCGCGCTGGCATTCCGGCAGGCGCGCGGCCATCAGGGTGTACTGCGCGTCTTCCTTCCAGAAATACGCCTGCTGCCGCCGCACAGTCAGCGTATGGTCGCGCGTTCCATCGGCATAGAAGGTTGCGGAATCATTAACGCAACCGGCCAGCAGGAGCAACGGCACTACGGTCAGGATCTTGCGCATGTGCGATAGGCGGTGATGGGTTTGCAGGCAATTATAGCCCCCGCGCACGATTGCCGCGCAAGCTCCGCCGTAGGGGTACACTGGAACTCCCGATGACTGTTCGACCATGACCATGCTGCGTAGTGCGACCGTCGATGACCAGGGATTCCGCCGTATCCTGCACCGCAACGTGCGGGTGCCGCTGCTTGGCGGCATCGCCGCCGCCGGTATTTTCGTCGTGCTCTTCGCCTACCTGATGAGCGCCTGGAGCGCGGTCGAATCCACCGAGCGCGCCATCGGCAAGGCGCAGGAATTGCGCAAGCTGGCAGTCGACATGGAAACCGGCATGCGCGGCTTCCTGCTCACCGGCGACGACGCCTTCCTCACGCCCTTTGTCGCGGCGCGTCCGCGCTTCGATACCTCCGCCGAACTATTGTCCGAGATTGTGGTGGACGACATGACCCAGGTCGAACGCCTGCGCCATATCCGCAGCCAGCACAAGGTATGGCTGAACGCCGCCGACCAGATGATCGAGGCGCGCCGCAAGCAGGGCGATTACCTGGCCATGGTCAAAGCGGGCGTCGGCAAGGTGCCGTCCGACGAATTGCGCGAACAGTTCCGCGATTTCATCTTGCACGAGGAGCGCCAGCGCGCCACCCGCAATGAAACCCTGCGCTTGGTGGGCTTCTGGACGGTGGCGATCTTCCTCGCCGTCAGCCTCTCCGTCAGCGGCCTGCTGGCCTGGCTCGGGCGGCGCGACCTGCTGCAATTATCCAACGTCTACCGCGACGCGCTGCAGGAGCAGCACACGCACGCCTACCAGCTGCAGCACCAGGCCTGGCTGCGCGAAGGGCAACTCCAGCTGGCGGAGCAGGGCATCGGGCAGATGGCGCTGCCGCTGCTGTCATCCACGCTGCTGCAATTCATGGCGCGCTACCTGGACGTGGCGGTGGCCTCCTTCTACGTGGTGCGCGCCGACGCTTCGCTGGAGCGCACGGCGACCTACGGCTTCAGCAGCGAAGACGAAGCGAAAGGGCGCGAACTGCTGCCGGGCGAAGGCCTGGTGGGGCAGGCGGCGCGTACCCGGCGCGTCATGCACCTGGCGCAGCTGCCGCCTGGCTATATCAAGGTGGCGTCGTCGCTGGGCGAGGGCATGCCGCAGCAGCTGGTGCTGCTTCCGGTGCATGGGGACCGCGGCATCAATGGCGTGGTGGAGCTGGGCTTCCTGCGCGAGGCGGGACGGCGCGAGCTGGACTTCCTTGAGCTGGTGGCGGGCAATATCGGCACCGCGATCGAGGCGACCATTGCGCGCCAGCGCTTGTCCGAAGCGCTATCCGAAACGCAGTCGCTGAATGAGGAATTGCAGGTGCAGCAGGAAGAGCTGCGCACCGCGAACGAAGAACTGGAAGAGCAATCGCGCGTGCTGGAGCGCTCGCAGGTCAGCCTTGAAACGCAAAAGCTGGAGCTGGAGCAAAGCAACGAGAAGCTGGCGGCGCAAACGGCCATGCTGGACCAGCGCAATACGGCGCTGGCCTCGGCCCGCATGGAAGTGGAAGCGCGGGCGCGCGACCTGGAAAAAGCCAGCGCCTACAAGTCGCAATTCCTGGCCAATATGTCGCACGAGCTGCGCACGCCGCTGAACAGCACCCTGATCCTGGCCAAGCTGTTGGCCGACAACGCGCAGGGCAACTTGAATGAAGAGCAGGTGCGCTTCGCACAAACGATTTACACGGCCGGCAACGACCTGCTGGCGCTGATCAACGACATCCTCGACATCTCCAAGGTGGAAGCGGGCAAGCTGGAACTGGCGCCGGAGGACGTGCCGCTGAAAGCAGTCATCGGCGCCCTGGAAGCGATCTTTGCGCCGCTGGCGCTGGAAAAGCAGCTGGCGTTCCTGGTCGACTTGTTGCCAGGTTTGCCGGAAAAAATTTATACCGACCGGCAGCGGCTGGAGCAGATCCTCAAGAACCTGTTGTCGAACGCGATCAAGTTTACCGACCGCGGCAAGGTCATCCTGCGGGTGTCGCCCGGCGCGGCCGGCCTGCTGCGCTTCGCCGTGATCGACACCGGCGTCGGCGTGCGGCAGGAGCAGCAGGACGCCATCTTCGACGCCTTCCAACAGGGCGACGGCACGGCCAGCCGGCGCTTTGGCGGCACGGGTCTGGGCCTGTCGATCTCGCGCGACCTGGCGCGCCTGCTGGGCGGCGAAGTGGAAATGTCCAGCGTCGAAGGGCAGGGCAGCACCTTCACGCTGATGCTGCCGACGCAATGGGCTGTCGCAGCGCCGGCAGATGTGCCGGTGCTGCTCACACTGCCGCCGCCCGCCGCCGCGCCGGCGCCGCCCGTCCCGCCTCCTGCCGGCCCGCCGGCGGCGGAAAGCGGCCCGCCGGCCCGCCCCTTCAGCGATGATCGCGAAATCCCGCCGCCGCCGGAGCGCGTGGTGCTGATCATCGAGGACGACTACGCCTTCGCACGCATCCTGTTCGACCTGGCGCACGAATCGAACTACCGGGCGCTGGCCGCCTTCACTGCCGAAGAAGGCCTGCAGCTGGCGGAACAGCACCAGCCGCAGGCCGTGCTGCTCGATATCCGCCTGCCCGACCGCTCCGGCCTGTCGGTGCTGCAGATGCTCAAGGACAACCCGCAGACCCGCCACATTCCCGTGCACGTGATCAGCGCATCCGACAACGGCGAAGCGGCGCTGCACATGGGCGCCATCGGCTACGCCCGGAAGCCGGCCGCGCGCGCAGACCTGCTGGCTGTCTTCGACCGGCTGGAACGCCGCTTTACGCAAAAGATCAAGCATATCCTGCTGGTGGAAGACGACGCCCTGCAGCGTGAAAGCATGGTCAAGCTGATCGAAGACGAGGACATTGCCATCTCCCCCGTGGCCAGCGGCGCGGAAGCGCTGGAACAGCTGCGCAGCACCATCTTCGACTGCATGATCATGGACCTGAAGCTGCCCGATATGCAGGGCAGCGAGCTGCTGCAGCGCATGTCCCAGCAGGAGATCGCCAGCTTCCCGCCGGTGATCGTCTATACTGGACGCAGCATGACGCGCGCCGAAGAAGCCGAGCTGTCGAAATATTCGCGCTCCATCATCATCAAGGGCGCGCGCTCGCCGGAGCGCCTGCTGGACGAAGTGACCCTGTTCCTGCACAAGGTTGAATCCCAGCTCTCCAGCGAGCGGCAAACCATGCTGAAAGCCGTACGCAGCCGCGACCGCGTATTCGAAGGCCGCCGTATCCTGCTGGTGGACGACGACGTGCGCAACATCTTCGCCCTGACCAGCGCCATCGAGCAGAAAGGCGCCATGGTGGAAATCGCCCGTAACGGACAGGAAGCGCTGGACAAGCTCGACGCCGTGCCCGACATCGACCTGGTGCTGATGGACATCATGATGCCCGGCATGGACGGCCTGGAAGCGACGCGCCGCCTGCGCGGCGACCCCCGCTTCCTCCGCCTGCCCGTCATCGCCATCACCGCCAAGGCAATGAAGGACGACCAGGAGCAATGCCTGGCGGCCGGCGCCAACGACTACCTGGCCAAGCCGATTGACCTGTCCCGCTTGTACTCATTGCTGCGGGTGTGGATGCCAGCCATGGACACCGTGTGATGCACGACGGCGCCGCAATCAGCAGCATCGAAATCGAGCTGCGCATGCTGATGGAAGCCATCTTCCTGAAGTACAGCTACGACTTCCGCGACTATACCGGCGCCTCGCAAAAGCGCCGCGTGCTGCATGCGATGAGCGAAATGGGCTGCACCACGGTATCGCAGCTGCAGTCGCGCGTCCTGCACGAAGCGGCGGCCTTCAGCCAGCTGCTGCAATACCTCACCATCCCCGTCACGGAAATGTTCCGCGACCCGAGCTACTACACCGCGCTGCGCGAGCATGTCATGCCGGTGCTGGGAACCTACCCTTCGCTGAAGATCTGGGTGGCCGGCTGCAGCACCGGGGAAGAAGTGTACTCGCTGGCCATCTTGCTGAAGGAGGAAGGGCTGCTGGAACGGAGCATCATCTACGCCACCGACATCAACCCGCAATCGCTGGAGAAGGCCAAGAAAGGCGTCTTCCCGCTGGAGAGTATGCGCACCTACACCGCCAACTACCAAGCGGCCGGCGGCAAGCGCGCCTTCTCCGACTACTACACGGCCGCCTACAACGCCGCCCTGTTCGACCGCTCGCTATGCGAAAACGTCACCTTCGCCGACCACAGCCTGGCTACCGATTCGGTGTTCGCCGAGACCCAGTTCATCAGCTGCCGTAATGTGCTGATCTACTTCAACCGGCGGCTGCAGGAAAGGGCGCTCGGCCTGTTCCATGAATCGCTATGCCACCGCGGCTTTCTAGGCCTGGGCACCAAGGAAAGCATCGACTTCTCCGCCTACGGTCCGAAGTTCGAAGTGCTCGCCAAGCGCGACCGCCTGTTCAGGAAAAAATAATGCCGACCGACCCCACACTGGAAATGGCGGCGCGCGGCCGCACCATCGACGCCGTGGTGATCGGCGCCTCGGCCGGCGGCGTGAATGCGCTGATGCAAATGCTGCCCGCCCTGCCGCGCGGCTACCGGATACCGATAGTCGTCGTGCTGCATGTGAAAAGCGGTCGCCACAACCAGCTGGTGGAGGTATTCCAGCAAAGGGTCGTGCTACCGGTGCGCGAAGCGGGCGACAAGGACGATGTTATTCCGGGTACCCTGTACTTTGCACCAGCCGGTTACCACCTGCTGATCGAGAATGAGCGCAGTTTCTCGCTGAGCTGCGACGCACCGCTGCACTTCGCCCGTCCCGCCATCGACGTAACGATGGAGACGGCGGCCGACGTGTATGGCGCAAACCTGCTGGGCATCCTGCTGACGGGCGCCAATGACGACGGCGCGGCCGGCATGGCCGCCATCGGTAAGGCCGGCGGCATGACAGCGGTGCAGGACCCGGAAGAAGCCAATGTCGACGTGATGCCGCTGGCGGCGATCCGCCTGCGCGCGCCCGACCTGGTGCTACCGCTGGAAAAGATCAAGCAACTATTGCTGATGTTGGAGACGCACTGATGGAACCGACCAATGTCCTGCTGGTAGACGACCTGCCGGAAAACCTGCGTGCCCTGGGCGCCCTGGTGCGCGCCGACGACCGCGTGATCTATCAGGCGCGCAACGGCGAAGAAGCCCTGGCCCTCTTGCTGGAACACGAATTCGCACTCGCCATCGTCGACGTACAAATGCCCGGCATGGACGGCTTCGAGCTGGCCGAACTGATGCGCGGCACCGGCAAGACGCGCCACATTCCTATCGTCTTCGTCAGCGCCGCCGGCAAGGAGCTGAACTACGCCTTCAAAGGCTATGAAGCGGGCGCCGTGGACTTCCTCTACAAACCGCTGGACGCCGACGCCGTGAAAAGCAAGGTGAACGTCTTCGTCGACCTGTACAAGCAAAAACAGGAAGTGCGGCAGACCGTCGCCCAGCGCGACGCCACGGTGCAGGAACTCAACGCCGTACAGCAGGAACTGGAACGCGCACTGGAAATGCGCGACCAGTTCATGTCCATGGTCGCGCACGAACTGCGCACGCCGCTCAACACCCTCTACCTCGAAGCGCAGATGCGCAAGCTGCAGCTTGAGCGCGGCAATATGGACCACTTCGCCCCGCAGCAGCTGGAGCGCATGGTGGCGCGCGACATGCGCCAGATCCACGCCATGGTGCGGCTGATCGACGATATGCTCGACGTCTCGCGCATCCGCAGCGGCAAGCTCTCCATCCGTCCCGGCCGGGTCGACCTGGAAGCGCTGCTGCAGCGCATTGTCGGCGACCTGACGCACCAGGCGACCGACATGCACACCGAACTGCGGCTGAGCATCGTGCAGCGGGTCGCCGGCTGTTGGGACGAATTCCGGCTGGAGCAGGTGATCGTCAACCTGATCACCAACGCGTTGCGCTACGGCGACAGCAAACCGGTCGAGGTGCGCCTGCACGCCGACAGCCAGAACGCCCGCATCGAAGTCAGCGACCAGGGCCCCGGCATTCCGGAAGAAGTCCTGCCGAAAATCTTCGAACCGTTCGAGCGCGGCAAGATGGACACGGTATCCGCAGGCCTGGGGCTGGGCCTGTACATCTCGCGCCAGTTGGCCGAAGCGCACGGCGGCACGCTGGCCGTGCGCAGCAAACCCGGCGAAGGCTCCACCTTCATCCTCACCCTACCCCGTCCCGAGCAAGAAATGTCCCCCGTGGGGTCAGGAAGGAATGTGGACATTTCCAAGGAAAATGTCCACATTTGTTCCTGACCCCACGAGGGACACTTTGCCTTTGCCAGCCAGTTGTGCCTAAAATGTCTCCATGAAACGAGACTTGCTCAGTGAACGCCGGGAGTGGCTGCTGCGGCGAAATTGCTCATTGTCACCCCAGCAAATGGGCATGGCGTATGGATTGATGTGCCTGTTCTCGTTCTCTGTCGCAACAGGCTTCGTGATGGTAGGTATGTGGCAGATCTTGATCTTCACCATGCTGGAAATGACAGCCGTGGCGGCAGCCTTCCTCTACTTCGCCCGCCATGCGACGGACTATGAACACATCGTGCTTGCCAATGGCAAGCTGCTGGTAGAGAAGTGCTCTGGCGGCAAAATGAGCGTGACCCAGCTGGAACTCTACTTCCTGCGGCTGCAGATGCCCACCCGCCCCCGCGACCTGATCCACCTCGAATCGAAAGGCGTCGCCGTCGACATCGGCTACTTCGCCACCGAGCCGCGCCGCCGCACGCTGGCCCTCGAGCTGCGTGCGGAAGTGCAGGGTGGCATGTTCAGTAATTAGAAGCGGTAGCCTACGCCCACGCCCAGCAGCACCGGATCCACTTTCACCTTGCTGACCTTGGCGCCGGCGACCATCACATCGCTGCGGATCTGCACTTTTTTGATATCCAGGTTGAGCGACCAGTTCTTATCGAACTTATAGTCGACGCCCGCCTGCAGGGCCAGGCCGAAGCTGTCATGCTCCAGGCTGCCGGCGCCGTTCAGGATCTGGTTGTTGGAGAAGGTAGTCCAGTTCACCCCCAGGCCCACGTAGGGGCTGAACTGGGAAGACGGCGTGAAGTGGTACTGCGCCATCAGCGAAGGCGGCAAGTGCTGGAAGGTGCCGATGGACTGGCCATCCAGGTAGACGTCATGCTTCTGCGGATAAGTCAGCACCAGCTCAGCGGCAATATTCGGCGTCACGAAATAAGAGATATCCACTTCCGGGATAGTCTTGCCGCTGATGGAAAGGCGGTCCGAAGCGCCCACACCGCCAACCGGGTCGGACTTATCCGCAGGATTGATGTGGACCGCACGCGCGCGCACCAGCCAAGGCGATTCCTGCGCCATTGCATTGACTGCCAGGCCACCCAGGATGACTGCCAAAATCGCTTTCTTCATTTCACTACCTCTTTCATGTGGTCATTGATATTCGGACAGTGAAAGTCTATTGATGCGACGCAATAAAATCTTTGACCTAGGTCAAAATTAAACAAATGTCCAAGCCGGGGTCAGGAACAAAGATGGACATTTGTTGTGCGGACGCACGCCGCATCTTTGTTCCACCTCAAAGGTCGGCGAACTCTTGAGTGCCACCATTGGCAGGCTATCCACGACCAAGGTGACGCCATGTTCAAACCCCTCCTCCCATTCCCCGTGCGGCCCAACCTCTGGCACTTCTCGGCGCTGGTCTGGGGCATATCCCACCTGCTGCTATCCCTGTTCGCCATGCCGATCTCCTTCAGCCAGACCGGCGCCCGCATGCAGATTGGCCTGCTGCTGGTGCATGCCGCCGGACTGATCTACCTGTGGCGCCTAGGGGCCAGGCGCGGCAATCCGGAACGGTTGATGGATACCGCCCTCGTCACGCTGCTCCTCGTGTACCTGGTTCCCCTGTGCATGCTCACCGCCCCCGTGATCGTGCTGGCGGCCTACGCCACGCCGTCGCCCGTGTGGAAAGTGGTAGCGGCGATCCTGTTATGCGCGGCGGTCATGCTGGCATGCTTGCGCATCTGGACGACCGCCAGAAGCAATGAGATCGGCCGCCGATTCGAGCCCGCGCTATCCAGCGGTTTGAAGGACAATGTGATCACAGCCGATTCCATCAGCACACTGTTGACCCGCATCGGCCGCCACTCCATTGGCCCGACGCGGATCGACGGCTGGACGATGATCGCGGCCGTCATGGCCGGCGTACCTATACTCAGCGCGGATATCTCCTACGACAAGTCCAGCAGCAGCCTGGCCATTTGTGCCCTTGTCACCACGCCGATGGCGATGCATACCTTCTCGCGGATGGCGGTGCATGCCTACCTCTGGATCTATCGGCTGGCCCGTTTCGAACGCGAGTCCGGCATCAAGGTCGTCGTCAATCTTCGCTATGGCCTGTAAACATGGACAAGCTCCTGCACCATTACGAGCAAGAGCTGGGACGCTTGCGCCAGGCTGCGCGCGAATACGCGCAAGCCCATCCCGGAACCGCTGAAGCGCTGGAGCTGGGCCCAGACGCCAGCACCGATCCGGAAGTGGAACGCCTGCTGCAATCCGTCGCCGTGCTCAACGCCAGCATGCAGCAGATGATCGAGCAAGGCCGCAGCGAATTCCACCAGGCCTTGCTGCAAACGCTACAGCCGCATTACCTGCGCGCCGTCCCTGCTTCCTGCATCGTCCAGGTGGATACATCCTCCGCAAACTACAACGGCATCAATTCAGTCGCCCGCATCCCGCGCGGTAGCGCCATGACCTCCGGCGCGTCCAAGTTCACGACGGCCTATGAAGTCTGTATTGCACCTGTCGCTATTCCGCACGCAAAATTCCGCCCAACGATCAATGTTCCGGCAACACTGCGGCTTCCGTCTGATGCCATTTCATCTCTGTGTGTCACGCTCGAAGCTAAATCGGACAGCATGTCGTTCGAACGGCCTTTTCTGCCAAAGCTACGTATTTGCATTACAGGCGAAGCTGCGCTACGTGCAGCCCTGGTCGACGCGGTGCTCTTGCGCTGTTTGTGCGTCTGTGTGGAGGTTGGGGGAATTTGGAAAGTGCTGGAAGGCCGCCTTTTCAGCAAGGCCGGTTTCGACAGGTGCGAAGCGCTCCTTCCCGCAATGGCAGGAGAACAGGCCTTCCGCATACTGAGCGAGTACCTGCACCTGCCTGAGAAGTTTGATTTCTTCGATATCGATTTGACGCAGCTTGCGGCTTCGTGCCGCCCAGGATCCAGGCGAGTTAACCTTCACATTGTTCTGCCGGATTCCGTAGCGATCATGCGGAACGTCTGTGCTACGAACTTCCAGCTATCCTGCACGCCGTCGATCAATCTATTTTGCGGTCCGGCCTTGCAGGTTCGCCTGGACGGGCGAAAAGATGCCTATCCTTTGGCGACAGGAATGCCAGGCTGCGAGATCTACAGCGTTGATAGCGTCTCCTTGACGGATCGAACGGGAGGGGCGGCGGTCCTGCCATTCCATGGCACGAACCACGATGCGGACGGAATGTGCTGGAAGCTGGACGAGCAGGAAGGATGCGCAATCGCGCTGGTAGATCGGGAGCAGGGACCCGCAAAGCTGGAACACGGAACAGCGCTTGTAGAAATCACCTGCACCGGCAGCGAATCGATTCAAGTGGATGATGCTTTGAAAACGGAAATGGGAACGGGTGGATTTCCGGTCCGCTTCCTGTTGATGCCAAGGAAGACAACGCCATGCGGCGATGCAAGCGCCTTACTGGAGTCGATGCTGTTATCCGCTATATCGCTTGAATCCCTGCGCACGCTATTCCATCTACATCAATTTAAGGAAGTCGATGCATTCGAGCGGCTGGATAGCGAAGCTGCAGCGGCATGGATGGATCTTCCGATAGGCCGTGTGCATATGCTCGGAACCGCCTATTCCTTGACCGTCGATGAAAATATGTTGCGCGAACGTAGCCTGGCCGTACTGGCCGAAGTCATGGAACATCTTCTCGCATCAAAGACCAGGGAAAACCGATTCATCCAGCTCCGCCTTCTACAGAACGGCGGAAAGCCCATCTATCGCGGAGAACCAAGGGTGGGTGGGCAAGGAATCGTCTGACGCCAATATTTGTCCGAGATCAACGTCGACAATCTTTACGCGTGCAAACATAGGCATCAGCGTCAACCAGACGATGGGAGCCTCAAGTGGACAATGCACTGCTCAGCTTCTTCCGGCAAGACAGGGACCTGATCACAGAAAGCCGTCCCTTGCGCCTGCGCCTGGCCCATCCGACCAAAATGCTGGAAGACGTGCTGCTGCCGCAACGCGTTCAGGGAAGCGAATCAATCTGCGGCAGCATTGAGTACCGCATCCTGTGCGTATCCCTCGATGCATTCATCCCACTCAAAGAACTGATAGCGTTGCCAGTGGCGGTCGATATCGTGACCGACCGAGGCGACTTGAGAAGCGTCTGCGGCATCGTCACCGAAGCCCATGCCGGGGACAGCGACGGAGGGCTGGCCAGCTACCAGTTGGTGCTGCGCGATGCGCTATCCATTATGGAAAAGCGCAATAACACCCGCGTGTTCCGCAACAAGAACGAAGTGGAGATCGTTCAGGTAATCCTGGACGAATGGCGGCAGACGAACCCTATTATCGGAACCTGCTTCCGCTATGAAACGGATGAATCGTTCAGGACTGGCTGCTATCCACAGCGTGAATTCACCATGCAGTACAACGAATCGGATGCGGCCTTTATCCGCCGCCTGTTGAAGCGCCGCGGCATTGCCTGGTACTTCCGCGCCGACCAGTCCGACAGGCCATCGCACACGATGGTGTTGTTCGATAACTCGGACACCCTGCCGCCCAATGCAGCGGGTGTGGTGCGATACCACCGCGATGCTGCCACTGAGGAGCGCGACACCATCACTTCCTGGTGCGCAGTCCGTACCCTGCAACCGGGCAGCGTCTCTCGCTTCAGCTGGAACTATAAGAATCCCACCGATACCGAATTCATGACCACAAAGGCCGCTGGTCGTTCGGACCAGGGTGGGAACGGAAACGAAATGTCTGCCACCCTGGATGATTACCTGATCCTGCCGCCGCACGCCGGCGATAACCACGACGATCTTTGCCGGCTTGGCCAGCTGGCGATGAACCGTCACGACCTCGATTCCAAGTGCTTCCATGGCGAAGGCAGCGTGCGCGACTTCTGCGTCGGCGAGTACTTTGAGCTTGAGGGACATCCGGAAATCGAGGGGCATACCGGTCGCGAACGAGAGTTCGTTATCACGGCCTTGAAGATTTCTGCGTCGAACAATTTGTCGAAGGAGTTAAGCGAGCGTGTAGGTAGGCTGTTTTCCCGAAGTCGATGGAAGAACGCACGCATCAAGGTTGGATTCACGGCAGTCCGTCGCGGCATACCCATCGTTCCTGCATATGATGCGCGCGTTGAACTCCCGAATGTTCCAATGCAGAGCGCAATCGTCGTCGGTCCTGATGGTGAGGACGTATATTGCTATGAATATGGCCGTGTGAAGATTCGATTTCGCACTACTCGCTCACGAGACCATGAGCACGCTCAAGGTGCCGGCGCGGCAGACAGTGATATGGATTCTGCGTGGGTACGTGTCGCTAGCAATTGGGCTGGCAATGGGCAAGGAAGGATGAACCAGTGCGGGAGCCTTCATCTTCCTCGGGTCGAAAACGAGGTTGTAGTTGCGTTTCTTGCCGGGGATCCTGATAAACCAATTATCGTCGGCCAGGCATTTAATCAACAGAATCTGCCTCCTGCGCTGAGCAAAGCGGATGGTTTGCCAAGCAATCGATACCTCTCCGGCATAAAGAGCCGCGAGGTACGCGGGTCGAAGACAAACCAACTGCGTTTCGATGACTCTAATGGAGAGGTCAGTGCGCAATTGGCTTGCGACCATACTTCTGCTCAATTGAATCTGGGATTCATCACTCACGAACGCGTGGAAGGTGCTGCTGAAAAGCGGGGTGAAGGTTCGGAGCTGGCAACAGAATCGGCTGCGGCCATACGTGGCGAAGCCGGCATTCTAATTGCCGCAGGTCCTTTCGACAGTGCGAAGAGAGGAGTTCTAGAAAGGGGAGGCGTTCCTCCAAGTATTACGGACGAGGAGGCCATAGCACTGTGGGATAAATTGACCAAGTCGATCAGGACGCGCCCGGTTCGGCCACAAATCTGAGTGGATTAAGCGCTGTGTTGATGGCGTTTTCGCGGAACTGATTATGCGGGGGAGCAACAAGGAAGGGGCGTCCAATGAGCGATCAAAAAGAACCTACTCGCCAAATCGCTGCGCAGGCGAGCAGCGATGGTACGTTGCAGGCCAAGACTTTACTTACCCCGACAGCTTGCAAAACTCGAGCAAGGATTTCGGTGCCACCCGACAGAGTGATGCCTATCGTTTTTGTTCCAGGGATCATGGGAAGTAATCTAAAGGCCACGACAGGCAATAAGGCGCTAAATCCGGGCGAAACTGCGTGGCGTCCACCAAATGGAGCCCTTGAGGCAAAGAATGAGGTGTCGCGGTGGGAGCAACGTTCGCCTGGGACTCGGCAGAAAATCTTAAACGGAGCCACGGTTACCTTAGACCGTGACGCCTCGACGATCCTGGATCCTCAACATGAAACAATCGGCCTCAGCGCAGAAGAAGCAAAAGAGAACGGGTGGGGTGAGGTTCATTCGGACAGCTACCAAGGCATTCTTTATGCCTTGCGTCGTCAATTCCATACTTTCGTCAGTCCGCAGCTAACTGGTGCAGGTGGAGATGGGATTTCCAACGAATGGGTTGGATTGAACGTAAACATAAGTCGTTGTGATTGGAGCGAGAACAGTGGATTATTGAGCGAGATTTCCGAATGTGACGTACGCAAGTTGGCAGAGTTCCATTACCCAGTTTACGCGTGCGGATATAACTGGTTGAATTCGAACGCAATCTCAGCCGCGTTGCTTAGACAACGCGTTGAGCAAATCATCAAGAAATGGCAAGGCCTAGGACGCAAGTGTGACAAAGTCATACTAGTTACCCATTCCATGGGAGGTCTGGTCGCTAGGGCTTGCGCGAAACAAATACCTGAAAAGATTGCTGGCGTCGTACATGGTTGTATGCCGGCACTGGGCGCGCCGGCCTGCTATCGACGAATCGCCTGCGGAACTGAAAAGTCGAGTCCGAGTAAAGGAATAGCAGGTAACTACGTAATGGGCAAAGTTGCGGTCATTATGGGAGATACGGCTGAGCGCACTGTGCCGGTGATTGGTAATTCTGCTGGGGCGCTTGAATTGCTACCTAATCATCTCTATCCCACTCCGTGGCTATTTGCATCAATTAGGCCCCGCATCGGCGAGCCTCAGAAATTTTTACTTGCGACTGAAAATCCCTATGAATTTTATGCCGACGTCAAACCCTGGTATCGACTAATCGCCCCCAATTTTTTGGATCCTGCCGCCTCATGTGCGAACGCGATTGATGAGTTTCGAAAAAATCTACGACAAGCCGAAGTTTTTCATAGAGAAATACTTGGTAATTATTACCATCCCAATACTTACGCTTTTTTTGGAGCCGATGAGAAGGAGCTCGCATATGGCAGTTTTACGTGGACAGCCAATGCTGAGTTCTCTGGAATTGCGGAAAATGCTGTGAGAGATGGACAGTTCGACGCTACCGACTCGGCCGGAATTAGGCAAGTTCGAATACAGTCGAACCAAAATTTGAAATTCTCGCCGTCTACGCAAGACTCTGTTGGTGACGGCACTGTGCCATTTCAGTCTGGTCAAGGGCCTGAGGGAAAGGCGAGAAGAACCTTGCGTACTAAGGGGTACGATCATCAAGGCGGTTATAACAATGCATCAATGGTTTGTTTAACTCTCTTGCTTGTCTCACGAATCGCTCTCCAACATGCATAATATTCGATCCTCTTTGAGGCGAATATCGTTCGCAATAATTGTGATAATCATTGCTATTCAGGTAAGCGCAAATTACGAAAGCGGGCAAGACATGGTTACCGGAAAAGAGATGGAACCAGCAAATGTAGTGTGTATTGGAAGAGTGTTGGTCGACATGCCAACAAGTTTAATAACGACTTATGGGATGACCTATTTTGCGGGTTGGCACATCAATACTAGTCTCGAGTCCGATGAAAAATTCGAAGTCAGATTGCGAGATCGAATAAGAGACTTGGAGAATGCTAGGAATGCGTATGGGAGTAGGAGCCTCGAGTTTTTGAAGGCCGTCAACGGTGAATTGGAAGGCACAATATTTCAATTTGATCGCGAATCACTAAAAGTGGTTGAAGGGGGCGTTGTTTCGCATAAGGACATCGTAAAAATCGAAGCATACTTGCACGGGCATGGAATCTCATTCGATATCTCGGGAGGTGTTCGGCATGAAAATGAGATTGGACAGTTAGAGGATCTGATAAGGAATATGAGAGTTCGAGAGCCAGGAGACGTACTGTCGAAAAACGGATTTTGCTTTGATCGAGGCATCATTTTAGGGAGCGAGAACCCAACTTTGAGCGAAGGCGTTACGGTCTTTGCGGGCGATCCCACCTCAAACGATATCGCGGTAGTAATTGATTCCAGCGCAGGAGCGCGGGCGACAGACACCTTACTGCAAAGAACTGCGGCTAGCTCTATTCGCAAGGAATATCCTTCCAGCTTCAAGAACCTTCGTATCGGCACAAGGAGAATCAATGAGCATTTAGGCGAAGAAGTACTTACGCGAGTCATCGAAGACGATGGCCGGAGCAATCATTCGTTTATGTGGGAGTCGACCCCTGTAAAACAGGACATCTACCATCCACAGATTACAATGGAACTCAGCACCGGACATAACAATAACGATTCGAAAAAAACGCCGTTCACGGATGAGGAGGCGATCGCGCTTTGGGATCGGATTACGATGACGCTACGAACCCGGCCAGCCTCTACGTCCCAAAATTCACCCGATTGAGCTAAGAATGCCAAACGTGATCAGAGTAGGAGACCCAACCTCCCACGGTGGAAAAGTCCTTGCCACTGGCGCCCCCTATTTTTCTGTTGGTGGTAAACCAGTGGCCCTGGTTGGTGATCGCTGCATGTGTCCCATGATCGGCCACCAAAACTGCGTCATCATCAGCGGCAACAGCCACCACACAATCAACGGCAAAGCTGTGGCATACGAAGGCGATAAGACCAGCTGCGGCGCGACCTTGATTTCGACAGTGCAGACGTTTTCTTCGAGCTAGCCAGCGCCTATGAGTTGGGCGCGACCATCGGAATTTGCTGGTCGCGCCCCGCCCGCCATCAGTTGACCTGGAAGGTTCGGCTGGTCCCCGTCAGGCCGTAGATGTTGCCATTCCAGCCGTTCTTGTAGTCGCCGTAATGCCGTATCCGATACTGTCCGGCCATGGCGTCGGCCGGAATGTCCCAGCCGATCACTGCACGGGACGTGCCCCAGACCGGATCGACGCGCTCCCAGCGATAGGTGGTATTCCAATCTCCATCGACGGCCACGGTGCGCCAGGCCGCGCCATCCCAGCGCTGTACCTCAAGGAAGGTGCCGTTCAGGCGCAGGTTATTCTTGGGATGTCCGGTCCAGAAGGCGACCTCCACATGCTGGCCGCGCAGGTAGCTTGCGTTGGCCTGCCGATCCACATCGCCAAAGCTCTTGAAGACGGGCGTGTTATCGAGCACCACGCCCGTCTGGAACGACATCTGGTTGTTGCTCAAATCCCGTACCGATGCGCTGGGCCCGGCAGCGATGCCTTGCCGCATGGCCGTCGCCAGCTCGTGGAAGCTTTGCTGGTAAGCGCCTAGCGTCCACCTTCCGAAATGGGTTGATGCGCCTTCGTAATGCTGCGCGTCATACTCTTCCGGCGTGGCGACATAACCCGAATATGCATTCGAGTAGCCCGCGAAGACTACGTGCCTAACGCTGTCGCCCAGCGCGGCCTTCACCGTTTCACGCACGCGCCGTCCAGACATGATGGTGAATTCGGCCGGCGCCGCAATGATGGCCAGCTGTCCAATGCGAACAATCGATACTGGCAGCACTTCCGGCGACCATGGGAACGGCGATTGCGTACCTGTCGCAAGCAGCACAGGCTTCACGCCATGGCAATCCCTCACCCACTGCGGCGCCGGTGTAATGATTCCACCCAGCGCCTGGAAGAATGGGTTGCCTGACAAATCGCCTTCATTAAAGCCATCCAGCCCGCGTCCATCCTCTGTGCCTGCGGCGAAGGCGGTGCCGATGGCGGCAGGGCAGGTGTTGCGCGTAACGCCGTCTGCAAAACGTGGATCCACCGTGACGCGGGAAAAGTCGATGTAGCGCTGCCGGTAATCCACCGGCCCTGCCAAGGGTTCCAGTGCGCCGTTATAGATGGACAAAGCCTTTTGCAGCTGCCGCTCACCGATGATGCGCGTGTTGTCGAACTCATTTTTCGTGGGGCCGGTGCCATCCAGGCTCAGGTTCGGCGTCATATCGCCGGCATTCGACTGCGCGAAGGCTGCAACGAAGTCGCTGTCCGCGTTGTAACGCACGCCCTTCAGCTCGTGTTCCCAGCGCCATTCGGCATAACCTTTATTATCCGGTGAGATCAGCCGGTTATTGGGCGTCATCGAAACGCCGTGGGTCGAGAACCAACTGATCACACCGACGTCGATGGATCCCTGCTTGAAGCGCAGTACCGTCATCTCTGGATCGATATGTTGACCCCAGCGGTCGCGCTCCGCCTGCGGATTGCGCAAGTAAGCCGGCAATGAGCGGTTATTGCTCGCATCCGTCAGTTCGCCCTTGCCGATGGCGATGTTTCCCGGCTTCAGGTCGCGATGCGCCTTGTCGATCGCCGCGACAATGCCGCTGACGATCGCGTCGAAAGTGCGCTTGTTGAAACCGTAGGTGGTGAAGTTGTACAGCGCGTAGTGGGAGAACCCGCCAGGCCCGCTGTGCGTGTGTGTCGCGGAGAGGATCACGTTCTCGGCGCCGTACAAGTTGCCGTACTTCGCCTGCAGCTGCCGCAGCACGGCCTGCTGCACGCCCTGGAACACCATGCCCAGGTCGTTGTTGACGAAAACCATGCGCTTGCCGCTCGCCTGGTCCACCACGATAAACGCCCGTGCCCGTTGCCGCATATGGATGCCGGCCGTCACCTGCGTGTTCGAGCCATAGCCCATCATGCCTACTTCCGCCGCCTCGCCGGTGATGTCGGACATGCCGCGCCCGACCAGGAAAGGATCTGCGTATGCTGCACCACAAACCAGGATTGCGCCCAACAGAGAAGCCAGGCGCACGAAACGAATATGCTTCGTCATGACCGTTCCCTTCGAAGTTGATCAAATACCGGAATCGCTTATCGCATGGAGGATGTCGCCGGCCATTGCGGCCGGCGCTCGGGCCGGAATCGCCCGTGGTGGAACTGCGTCAGGTGAGAATAACGACGACCTCTGAAAATAACAATGTTTTTCTGCGGGTGTGCAGGCGGCGCCACCGAAAACGCTACAGTTGCATGAGGCAAGCCGCAGCGTGCCGCTACGTTGGCGATCGAATCGCTTGTTGCAGTGCTCGCAGGGCAAATGGCCAGGAAATCCGCTCCTGCTCAAGCCTGACGCCATGTCCCCACCGGTGCTGCTTCAGGCCCTGGTAGATGGTGGCTTCCGGCGGTAGCAACTGCGACAGGCCTTCCGCAATGCTTTGCTCACCTTCCGTGGTCCAAAGCGAGGAAAATTGCAATAAGGTTGCCTCGTCCATCAACAAGGATTGAAGCTGCGGCAGGTGGCTGCGGGCTCGATGCAGGATGGCGTAGCCGTGCGTGTCGATATCGCCCCAGTAAATGCCTTGACAGTTGCGGATCCATGGGATCTGCGCCAATACGTCGACGCCATATCCCAGGCCAATGAAGGCAACAGCACCCGGCAGGTCAGGCAAAGCTAGTCCGGTCTGCTGATTCTCCACGACCAGCACGGTGGACGGCGACAGGTTCATTCCGGCCAGTTGTGCCGCTGGTGCACAGATGTCGCGCAGGCCGCGGGTGGCCATCCTCAATTCAGGATCCAGTAACCGCATGTGCACCATAGCGGGTGCAGTTTGCAGGCCACACATGGCATAGAAATTGTCGCCTTGGACAGACGTGCCGCGCATGCCCGTCAGCAGCTTTGCCAGCAGTCCTTTGCGCGTCTCGATCCATTTCGTATCCACACCTGGGATTGGCAACTGGCGGAGATAAAGGCCCGAAGCTGGATTAACCTCCAGCCACTCAAGTACGGACAGGCAGCGCGAGAAGTCGGCGCTTTCCATGTCTGCCAGTATGTTGAACAGACGGGCGGAGGTTGGCGCCAATTGCGGCCAGCGTCCGCATAACGCTTGGTGCCGCTGTTCCGCAAGCTGCCAGCGGCCCAATTCTCCGATCCACGCGCACACCGCATGCGGGCCATCCAGGCGCAGGCTTTCGGGCAAGCGTTGTGTGCCAAGTACGCGCCAACGACGTTCAATCCAATTCAATTCACCTTCGCCGCGCCATTCGCGCCAGGCAGCAGCCCATGCCCGCACGGCTTCGGTTTGTTTCAGTGCTTCCGCTTCGCTCGGCGGTCCGAGAGGAATGAGCAGAGGCCATTGCTGCGATGGATTGTCCGCTGCCAGCCAATCGCGGTGCTTGCCGGCGAATCGCTTTTTCAGCAGTAACTGGACGTCATCCGGCAGCTTCAAGCGCAGCCTCCGCACGCACGTCGGCAGCCAGCTTCAGCCGCTGTTGTGCTTCATCATATTCGATCAGCAGTACGCCGGACTCGCGCCGGTCCCGGATTGCCACGAAACAGGCCCCGCCAATAAAGGGCTCCAGCGTCATTACCGACTTTAAGGGCGTTGCGACAATCATCTGGAAGCCAAAGTTGGCGAAGATATTCATGGCCAGCGCGGTGAATTCGTTGTCGGCCTTGTCGAAGGCTTCGTCCAGCACCACCGGCGCATAGACGGGAACCCCGCTTTCACTGCCACCAAGCTGGTAGCGTAACGCCGCGGCAAGCACGGTGGTGGCGAGCTTCTGGCGTTGACCGCCGGATTTTCCCGCACCGCTTTCAAGCACATCATGCTCGACGCCATGTTCGTCGTACTCACGGCCGATGAATTCGACATGCAGGCGCACGTCCAGCACAGTTTCGCGCCAGCGCCGCAAATCCGCATCCTGGCTGGACAGACGTTCGACAAGTCGCCGCAACTCCATGAAACGTGCCTCCGCCGCTTGCGGATCGTCCTGCCATGCATGGCTTAGGGCGTCAAGGATGTCCTGTTTGAACTGGCGCACTTCCGGCAACTGCCTGTCTTTTGGCTGGATCTGCAGGAACGTGGTGCGTTCCTCATTGCGATTGAAGGGCACCTGTCGCAGGCTCTCGTTCACCAGCTCCATGCGCGCCAGGATGGCCTTGCGCGCGTCGCTCAGGTAGCTGGAGAGTGCCGCCAAATTCTGGTGGCTCTGGTTGCGCAGCAGGTCGAAGAAGCGCTGTTCATGCGCCGGCAGGCCGTCCGTTTCCAGGCGCGCCAATTTGGTGAAGAAGTCGCCTGCAGACGGCAGCGCCGCATCCAGCCCTTCGGCATCGGCGCGCCAGGTGCTGATGAAGGCGGAGAACTGCGCTTCGACAAACTTGACGCAGTCGCCGATTCCTTCGCTCAGGGCGAGGATATCGTCTGAAATCCCCTTGCGTACGGTGCGGTCGGTGCTGTCGACGTCTTTCAGTGCGGGCGCCTGCGGTAGCCGCTGGTAACGCAGGTCGAGCCCGGCCTGCTGGTGCGGAGTCAGGGGCACGATGGACGGATCCTGCTGCGCCGCGTCCAGCTGCCTTTCGTGCCCGTCAATTTCCCTTTGGCGCGACAGCAGCGTGACCTTTTCGTTTTCCAACGCATCCGCAGCCTTTTGCACCAGGGCGCGCTGCTGTCGCAGGCGCTCGTCGATAGCCTGCAAGCTGGCATTGCTGTCGCGGATCGATGCGAGCAGGCGGTCGATAGCGCCGATGCGCTGGACCAGCGGTTCGGCTTCGATCTCCTGCCACTGTAAATTGACCAAGGTCTGGCACTGCAGGACGCGCAAGGCAGCTTCCCGGCGCTGTTTTCCCAGCGTCGCCAACTGGGCCTCCAGGCTTTCCAGATGCTGGCGCAGCTGCTGTTCCTGCTGCTCGTACATGGCCAGCTTATCGCGGTTGTCGAAGCCGAGTACCCAATAGCGCCGGTCGTTGACGTTGTTCCGGTCATCCTTCTCATGCCGGGAGCGGTTATGCTTGACCTGGCCCTCGCGCGTCAGGGCGCGCTCCGGTGCTGCGCGGAAGGCTTTCATCGACTCCACGCATTCGTAGTCGAAGCGCTGCCGCAGGTCGGCCTGCAGCCATTCCGCGAAGCGGCCGCCCTTCACATTGAGCTTGGCGACCAAAGAGGCCGCGCGCAGGGGGCGTGCCTGCTGCTGTTCGCTGCGGCCGGTGCGGAAGTAGACCAGCTTCTGTCCGAGGCTGGCATCGTTGGCGTGGTTGGACAGGGCGGCGTAGTGTTCTTCATCAACCAGGATGGAAAGCGCAAAGCCGTGCAGCACGCGCTCGATCGCGCCGCGCCACGCCTCATCCTCGGGCTTGACGTCCAGCAGCTCGCCCGCAAAGGGCAGCGCGTCCGGCCCGACGCCGATGGCGATGGCCAGCTGGCGCCGCATTTCCAGCATGTGGGCCGGGATATTGCTTGGCTGGCGGCGCAGGGAATGAAGCTCTTGCAAGGTTTCGTCGCGATTGCGCTTGACATCATCCCGGGCGCGTCCCAGTTCCAGCAGACGGTCTTCCCCGGCGGCTTGCTGCTGCCAATCGTCCAGCTCCTGACGCGCCTGTCCAACCAGGGCGGCAAATCCGTCCGGCGAACCGGCGAAGCTCCAATCCAGGGCATTGCAGGCATCCACGGCCTGCTTGCGCTTTGCCATGCGGCCGATGCGCTGCTCTTCCACCAGCCGCCGTTCGACCTCCAGCTGCTCGATCCTTTCGCCGCCGGCGGCGCTGCGCTGCTGTTCCAGGTCGCGCAGGGCCAGTTCGCGGTTATCCAGCGTGCCGCGCAATTGCTGCACGCGGCCGGATAGCCCGTCGGCCTCGATGCGTAATGCCGCGATATGCGCGGTCAGCAGCCGGATCCGTAGTTGCTCCCGGTAGCTATGCAGTCCTGCCTCCAGCTCGCGCAAGCCATTGCGTTCCAACTGCAGCTGTTCCATCTGCTGGTGCCGTGCGCGCGCAGGCGCCAGGGTTTGCACCTGCCTGCGTGCGGTCACCACGGATTGGTGCGCCTCGTTCAATTCGCCGAATTCACTGACCAGGCGTTCCGCCACCGCAAAGGTTTCCGGCCGCTCCAGCATGAAGTCGCGCAGGAAGGCATTCAGGTCGCCGACGTTCTTGGCCGATTGCGTCTTGTGCAGCAAACGCAAGGCCATTTCATTGTCGATGCCGAGCAGGCGGCAGAAGCGTTCGCAATACGGCGCGAAGTCGTCCTTGATGTGGGCGCCGGGGTAGGCTTGCTTCAGCTTGCGCACGTCGAAGTTGGTGCTGCCGAAATCCTCCAGCTCGCGCAGGTCGAAGGGGCGCTCCAGCACCATGAAGATGCGCTTCACATCGGTGTTGGCGTTGCTGTTCCCACGTAACCAGAACAGCTGGACGAGTACCACGTCCTGCCCACTACTGTGGTGGTAATGAAGGGCGATCGCCGACCAGGTCGTGGTGCCCCCGCGCAGGTAGCGGGTGGTGGTGACGCCGGACGTGCCGTCGCTTTGCGCCGACCAGGCGCCGCGGACGTAGCTGACCAGGTTGCGGTCGCGTCCCTTGCGGTCCGCCTCGCGCGCTGCCGCATTGAAGTCGACCCAGCGCGGCGGCACCAAGAGCGCCGAGAAAGCGTCCAGCAAGGTCGATTTTCCGGCACCGGAAGGGCCGACGATCAGGAAACCTCGATCGCTGATCGGGATGTCGTGCAGGCCGCTGAAGGTGCCCCAGTTGTACACCTGCAGACGCGCCATGCGGAACTGGTCGTTCATTCCTCTTCCTCGCCATCGTCCAGCGGCTGGCGATCCAGTGCCGGTGTTTCGCCGGCGGCCATCGCGTCATACAGCGCCGTCAGCGCGACGATTTCCTCGGCGGTGAACAGCAGTTTCAGCGTCGGGGAAATCTCGAAACGGTCTTCGCTGGCGCGTATCTTCTGCAGGATGTTGTGCTTCTTGATCTTTTCAATCGAAGCGGAAATGCGTTTGGTGAAGCCGGCGCGGTCGGTGCTGGCGGCCCGTTCGTAGAGAACCAGATTTTCCACGATCTCATCGCGCGCGACGACGGCGCGCTCGCCGTGTGCTTCGGCATGGGTCAGGCGCTGGCGCAGGAACAGCAGCAGGACGGAGTCGATGAAGGTCAGCTGGGCGCGCCGCAGCAGGATCGGCACGTCGAGTTCGCCCGCATCCACCTGGCGCGTGAAGGCGACCTGCATGTCGCGGTCGATCACCAGGTCCAGGAACAGGTCGTGAAGACGGCGCTGGAGTACGGCCTCGTCGCGCAGCAGCACCGGCCACAACTTGGCATGGCGGCGCCCCTCCAGCGAAGGGCCGGACAGCAGCTGCACCAGCACGCGCCGGGTATCCAGCGGCAGCTCGCCCGTATCGTTGAGGAATAGCGCGCTCGGCGGAGGTGCCGCCTCAGCTTGCAACGCCGCCTGCTCTGGCAAGTCCATCCTGTTGGTCCTTGAAGAAGTAGATAGCCTGTATTGTAGCCTTGCGCTGCACATTGTCGCCGCCCAGCCAGGACACGGTTTCGCTGGATGGCGCGACCATGCCGTAGCGGCTGCCCAGCGACAGCAGGCCGATCACGCTGCCCAGGCCCTGGGCGGCAGGGAAGGCCGCCAGCACGTCCGCAATAGTGGCCTGCGTGTGCGTGGCGAGCACCGCCTGCACATTGGCGGCCAGGGTGCGGAAGTCGATCTCCGACTGCGCGACCAGTTCACCGATGGACGCCAGGTCGATCGGTGCCGCCGCGCCTTCCTCCATCTTGCGAGGCAAGGCTTGCAGGGCCGGGTCGTGCAACTGCCATTGGGACAGCGACGATAGTTTGCTGCTGGTGAGCGCCAGGGTGTAATTCAGCGTGTCGGTCGCCTTGACTTCCTCCTTCAGCGCCAGGGCCGAGCGCTGGGCCGCGCGCAGCAATTGGGTCAGGCGGCGCTGTTCCATGAATTCGCGGCTTTGCACAAAATGCTTCAGGCTGCGGGCGAACGATTGCAGCACCTCGTGCACGATGCCGCCTTGCTCCAGCAGGGTGCGGGTCAGGTGTAGCAGGAATTTTCGTTCCGCCGGCGCCAGCGCCGCCATGAATTCGCGCGACATCAGTTGGTCCAGCGCTTCTTCCAGTGTGGCCGATTGCACCGGGTCGGTCAGCAGGCGCCAGAAGGCGGAGAAAGTGCGGCCCGCCTCGCTCTCCCCGATCAGGTCGATGCCCGCGAAGAGGGAGTCCAGCACTTCGCCGCGACTGCCATCGTTATCCATGATGCGTTCGCGCAGTTCGCGGTTCAGCTGCTCGAACTGGTCGCGCACGCGGCGGAAATCGCCGGCCAGGTTATCGGCCAGGGCGATGATCTCGCGCGTGCGCTCCAATGCGGCGGCTTCCGGCAGCACCTGGACCTTGCCATGTTCGATGGCCGCGATTTCGCGCTCAATGCGCTCCTGCTCTGCGCGCAACCTGGCGATGCGGCGGGCCTTGTCGGCATCGGTATCGTCGGACAGTTTGGACAGGGCGTCGATCACCAGGCCCAGACGGCTTTCCGTCGCCGCGCTGTGGGGCTTGGCCAGGCCGGAGACGAAGCGGATCGCCTCCACCGTGGAAGTGGCCAGCTCGTACTCTTCCTCCTTCGAGCCGGGCGGGAACCGGCGTTCGAGATAACCGTCCGCCAGCCAGCCTGCGGCATATTGCTGCGCGGTCTGCGGCCAATCCTCGCCCAGGTTGCGCAGACGCTCAAGCTCGCGCTCAAGGCGCTCGTGCAGGATGGATGCCGGCAGGCTGCGTTCGCCCTCGTACAGGTGGGCTTGCAGCAATGCCAGAACGGTCGGACCGTTGGCCGCCGCCAGCAGTCGCCATAGGGGCTGCTGGCGCATTTTCCGGTATGTGGCGAGGGATTTGTCCGGCTTCATGGTAGTGGCTCAGTAAGCGCCATTTTGAAGTAATGCGCATTATAGCGCCGGGGCGCGCTATCAATACGGGAATGGTAGGATGCTGGACTCGACCAGACGAACGGAATGCGTCCCCATGAGCGAATACCAATACTACGAATTTGCCGCATTGGATCAACCGCTGACCAAAGCGCAGCAGGCGGAATTGCGCGCCTGCTCAAGCCGCGCAGAAATTACCACCGGTAGCTTCGTCAACGAATATCACTGGGGCGACCTGAAAGCCGATCCCTTTGAGTGGATGGAGGATTACTTTGACGCCCATGTGTATTCCTCCAATTTCGGCTATTGCCGCCTGATGCTCCGCTTACCCAAGGATGCTCTCTCCGCCAGCGATGCCGCAGCTACCGCGGGTGGTCCGGCACGGCGCGGCCGATATGGTGGCGACGCATTTTCCATCCACTCCGGCCGCAAGCACTGGATCCTCGACTGGAGCTTCAACGGCGAAGGCGACGAGGACGAACGCTTTTATACGGAATCGGACGGTGCGGGGTGGATGGCGCGCCTGGCGCCGTTGCGAGACGAACTGTTACGTGGCGACCAGCGGCCGCTCTACCTGGGTTGGCTGGCCCGGCTGTGCAGCTGCGAGCTGGATGACGATGCTCTGGAGCCGCCAGTGCCGCCCGGCCTGGATGATCTGACTCCAGCCCAATTGGCGCTGGCCGAATTCCTGCTGCTGGACCCGGATTTGTTGGCGGTGGCGCAGGCCGCCAGCCCGGTGCCGGCGACCACCAGCCGGACGGATGCCGAAATGGACGAGTGGATATCCAGCTTGCCGCCGGCCCAGTTGCGCGATACCGCGCGGAGTTTGCTGGCCGGCGATGGGTTACGGGTGGAGCGCAGCCTGCGCGGGCAATACCTTGCCTGGCTGCGCGAGCGCCGCCCTGCCCGTACACCACAGCATGTGCGGCGTACCGTTGCGCAGATCGAAGCGGCCAGGCCGGCAGTGGAGCAAGCGCGCGTTGAGCGTGAGCGCGTGGAACAGCAGGCGATCGACGCCCGGCGCCAGGCTGAACGCGCACGTTCGCTATCCGAGCTGGCGGGCCGGGCCAATAGTGTGTGGAAGGACATTGATCTCAACCTCCAGGCCGGCTCGGGCGCCGCCTATGAACGCGCCCAGCGGTCGGTGGTGGAACTGGCGCAAGCGCTCAATGCCGCTGGCCGCGAGGCTGAATTCCGGCGCGGGCTGGTGAAACTGCTTTCGACGCACGGGCATCGCAAGGCCTGGATTGAGCGGCTGCACAAGGCCGGCCTGATGTGACTGGCCATCGGTAATCCGTGACGCCGCGAGGGTTAGCTGCTATTCCTGCGCACCCCAGTCTTCGATCTCGAATTCCTCGTTCGCCAGGTCCCAGACCATGGACGAGAAATGGACGTCAAACCACTCATGCAGAAGTTTTCTGCTGCGTCCTTGCGGCCACATCGACTCGTCGGTAAACCAGTCCATGAGATAGTTCTCGAAGCATGCTCGCCAGTTTTGGTTGACCCAACGTAATGCATCTTCGTGCGTTTCCATGGACTGCGAAACCAGGAAAAGTTCGGGTTCTTTGCGTAGACCTTCAAGCGTAATCGCCAATGGATTGGGATCGACCTGCAGAATCCAATCGAGAACCGGCTGCTTGGGCAACAGGAAAATAGCGGCGCGGTTCAATGAGTATCGTTGTTCGACTTCCATGTCATTAGTATTTTTTAAGGCAACGCTCGATGATACTGCATCGGCCTAAGCCGAACCTATCTTCCCGGGATTTGCTTGAGATCAACGTCGGCGTTCCTTACGCGTGCAACCATGGGCACCTGCGTCAACCAGACGATGGGAGCCTCAAGTGGACAATGCACTGCTCAGCTTCTTCCGGCAAGACAAGGACCTGATCACAGATAACCGTCCCTTGCGCCTGCGCCTTGCCCATCCGACCAAAATGCTGGAAGACGTGCTGCTGCCGCAACGCGTTCAGGGAAGCGAATCAATCTGCGGTAGCATTGAGTACCGCATCCTGTGCGTATCCATCGATGCATTCATCCCGCTCAAAGAGCTGATTGCGTTGCCTGTGGCCGTTGATCTCGTCACCGACCGCGGCGACTTGCGCAGCGTATGCGGCATTGTCACCGAAGCCCATGCCGGTGACAGCGACGGCGGGCTGGCCAGCTACCAGCTGGTTTTGCGCGATGCGCTTTCGATCATGGAAAAGCGCAATAACACCCGCGTGTTCCGCAATAAGAACGAAGTGGAAATTGTGCAGGTAATCCTGGATGAATGGCGGCAGACTAACCCCATTATTGGAACCTGCTTTCGTTATGAGACGGATGAATCGTTCAGGATCAGCAGCTATCCACAGCGCGAATTCACCATGCAATACAACGAATCGGATGCCGCCTTTGTCCGGCGACTGTTGAAGCGCCGGGGTATTGCCTGGTACTTCCGCGCCGACCAGTCCAACTGGCCCTCGCATACGATGGTCTTGTTCGATAACTCGGACACGCTTGCGCCCAATGCCGCAGGTGTGGTGCGCTATCACCGCGATGCGGCCACCGAAGAGCGCGACGCCATCACTTCCTGGTGCGCCGTCCGCACGCTGCAACCGGGAAGCGTATCGCGCTTCAGCTGGAACTACAAGAATCCCGTCGACACGGAATTCATGACCGCCAAGGCGGCTGGCCGTGCGGATCAGGGGGAAAGTGGCGATCAGATGTCGGCGACTATTGACGACTACATGATCCTTTCGCCGCATGCAGGCGACAACCACGATGACCTTTGCCAGTTAGGCCAGCTCGCCATGAAGCGCCACGACCTGGACTCCAAATGCTTCCATGGTGAAGGCAGTGTGCGCGATTTCTGTGTCGGTGAGTACTTTGAGCTTGAGGGGCATCCGGAGATCGATGGACATGCAGATGGCGAGCGAGAATTCGTCATCACGGCCTTGCAGATTTCAGCTTCGAATAATCTGCCAAAGGAGCTAACGGAGCGATTTTGGCGCCTGCTTTCACGCAGCCGATGGGTTGATGAGCAAGGCCACGAATCTCTAGCGACGAACGTCAAGATCGGGTTCACTACAGTTCGTCGAGGCATTCCAATCGTCCCGGCTTACGATGCAAGGGGCGACCTCCCCAATATTCCCATGCAAAGCGCAGTCGTAGTCGGACCTGAGGGCGAGGAGGTCTACTGCGATGAGCTTGGCCGCGTAAAGGTTCGATTTCGCTTTACGCGTTCGATAGACCATGTTCATGCCCAGGGTGCCGGTTCCGCTAACAGTGATATGGATTCGGCATGGGTGCGAGTAGCCAGCAGTTGGGCTGGCGGTGAGCATGGAAGCGCCAGCCAATTTGGAAGTCTGAGCCTTCCGCGTCGCGGCAGCGAAGTTTTGGTGGCGTTCTTAAATGGTGATCCTGACAAGCCTGTAGTCGTCGGACAAGTCTATAACGAGTGTGGCCGGCCACCTTCGCTTAGTGTTGGCGCAGGCCTGCCGGGAAATCGGTGGGTCTCAGGTATCAAAAGCAAAGAAATTGGTGGAGGCCGATCCAATCGGCTCCGGCTTGACGATACGCCCGGCGAAATCAGTGTTCAACTTGCGTCGGATCACGCGGGGGCGCAGCTGAACCTTGGCTACTTGACAGGGGAGCGAGCAGATGGGAAAGCGAATCCGCGCGGCGAAGGCGCGGAGCTGAGAAGCACAGAGAGCATCGCACTGAGAGGACGAAAAGGAGTCTTGATAACGACAGGGGAGGATAGCGACCGCAGGACTTTGGACCGCAAAGAAATGACAGGACTTCTTGAGACGTTAAGCGGTCTCTGCGAACAACTTACATCGTTGGCCAAATCCCACAACCTTGACAATGACGATGACTCGGAATTGCGCGAGCTGATAAAAGACCTTCAACAATGGGATAGCAGCGACACGGAAAAGAGTCTGGTCGCGTTAAGCGGCGAAGATGGAATTGCGCTAAGCAGCGGGAAATCGGTTGCAATTGGCGCCCAGGCCGAAGTTGATTTCATGAGCATGGGCGATACAAAGATCGCGTCGGGATCGTCAATCCTTATACGGGCTGTGAGTGGACTCAGCGTTCTGGCTCATAAGCTTGGTCTGAAGCTCATTGCCGCAAACGGAAACATTGTTATCCAGAGCCATAACGGTGACATTGAGTTGGCCTCGCCAGGCGCAGTGAAGATTTCAGCTGGTAAGAGCATTGAATTGCTGGCGCCAATGGTGAGGATTGGCGCTGATGGTGCTCAAGCGAATTTTGGATCTGGCTCTATTGTTGCGCAATCGAAGGGCGACCACGTAATCAAGTCATCAAAGTTTGTGCACACAACTGGCGGAGGCGGCACCTTGGAAGAGATGAAGCTTCCATCGACGAAGATTGAGACGGATGAACGCGTGATCCTCTATCAAGCCCAGAACGGCCGCCCGGTCGTTGGACGAAAGTACAAGCTTGATCTTCCGGATGGCAGGTCTATCACGGGCGTAACCGACGAACATGGTCGAACAGAATTGGCGACGGCCGATGTGATAGGCGAACTACAGGTCAGAATTTATCCCGAAGATCGGTAGGAGGCGGCGACGATTATGGCAACGAATGCATCTAATGAACCTTCGCGGCCGATTCCATCTCGATCCGAAGAGGGAGGAACGGTCCGCGCAATCACCTATCTCACTCCCAAAACTTGTACGACGCGGGCGAGAGTAGCTGTGCCTCCAACCAAGGTAATCCCAGTGATAGTCGTGCCAGGCATCATGGGAAGTAATTTGCGAGCCAGAATGGACGGAAAGCCGAGGAACGAAAAGCTTAAACCTGGCGAAAGAGCGTGGCGTCCACCGAATGGCATATCTGCGGGTCTAAGCGAGGCAAAGGTTTGGAAGGCGAGGGATGGTGCGGCAAGGCAGCAAATCCTTAACGGACCTACGCTTGAAGTCGATAACACTGGCGAGATTGCAATTAAGGCCGATGGTGATGGGCGCGCAATTACAGTCGATTTGGCAAGGGAGCGAGGGTGGGGCGAGATCCACTCAGACAGCTATGGAGAGCTGCTCTCCACATTGCATATCTACCTGAATTCCACCTTTCGAGCCGTTTATAACCGCTGTGATGTGGCGGATCATTGGACGCATGTCAATTTGTTTGACCGGGCAAAGTGGGGTACTACACGCAACGGCGTTGCGGCGCCGTTAACAGATGAAGAGCTCGCGAGATTTGCTGAGTATCATTACCCGGTCTACGCGTGTGGCTATAACTGGCTTGAGTCCAATGAAATTTCAGCGAAGCGTCTTGAGGAGAGGATTGAAAATATTATTGGATTCTGGGGGAAAGCAGGATGCAAATGCGATCAAGTTATCCTCGTTACTCATTCGATGGGAGGTTTGGTTGCACGCGCATGTGCCAAAAGAACTCCCTCAATGATAAAAGGAATCATTCATGGAGTTCTGCCGGCCTTGGGCGCCCCGGCATGCTACCGACGAATTGCATGTGGAACGGAAAGCTTTAGTCCGAGCAACGGAACGATAGAAAATAAAAAGGCGGAGGCGATTTCTGAAATAGCGGGTGCATCTGCTGCCGAAACCACCCCTGTAATGGCGGTCGCGGCTGGACCACTGGAATTGCTGCCAAATCATCTTTTTCCCAAGCCTTGGCTGTTTGCATCAGTTCGGAATGGGGAAGGTTCCTGGACGGATTTATTGGGTTTGCCAGAAGGGAATCCATACGAGCTTTACCGAGACGTAAATTCTTGGTATCGACTTTTCGATCTTTCGCTAGCTGATCCAATTAATCGTTATGGAGGTGCGATAGGACAACGTGTGGCCACTACTATTCGTATAGCTGAGAAATTTCACACTGAGATTCTAGGCGATTATTACCACCCCAACACGTTCGCCTTCTATTGTGACGATCCAGCATTTCTTTCATACGGTAGCTGCAGATGGCTGTCGATATCGAGTAGCTCAAATTTGAGGAACTCCGATTTTCGTAAAGCGAGGTTCCTTGAGCAAGGACTGACCGGAGTACGTACGATTGAGTTCGCTGATGGGAGAACCGCAGCTTTAAAGATTGGATTGCAGGATGCCGCAGGAGACGGGACAGTGCCTGCAGCGTCCGGGTCTGGACCGGAAGCAAAAGTGAAATATTTGTTTCGAGTACGCGGTTTTGATCACCAAGGGAGTTACAACGCAGAATCAATGTTAAAGCTGACATTGCATTTAATTGTTCGTCTGGTGACAGCCTGAGGAAAATATGAATATTCGCTTTCCGCTTTGGCGGCTTTTGGCATCGGCCGTGGTTATTATTCTTTTCGTTGGATGGACGAGCAGAGGAAAAGCCATGAAGAACGATATCGTGAAAATGCCAATGAAGACGGTTTGCGTCGGAAGATTCTTGATGGATATTCCGGTAGCGGCCGAGATTTCATTCGGTAGCGGGCGAATCGGTGGATGGGAGGTATCCAGGCCAATCAGCGAATCTGGTGACGAGTTTGAAAAACGCCTTGTCGATCGAGAACATGAACTTCGGAATCAAAAGAATCAGCAAGATCAAACTAGCTTGGAGACCACTAAAACCATAGCGACGGAACAGGTTCTTGGCAAGGCTTTTATGTTTGGGCGGACGCAGGACCATTATTTTCAAGATGGGCGGCGTGTCGACTCGCAGTCTGTATCTTTTGAGTCAATGATTCATTCATCAGGACGAAGCTTTGAACTATCGGCAGACTATCGAACTGAAGAAGATTTGCCGCCCCACGTGAAGGTGGCGAGTCAGTTTGAACGCTGGTCATTCAATCAATTGCCAACAAAGCCAGGCTTCTGTTTCGGCGATGCCTTTGTGACGGAGCCACTACCAATTGATGGCAACGAATATGTCATGATGTTCATTGGCATCGAGTCGCATCCAGACCTTGCTATTGCTATTAGCACGTGGGCCAATATTCAACTTGAGGCTCCTTTACTTGAACGTGACAGGAATAACACCGTTAAGCAAGCGTACGCGAGTCGCTTTAAAGACCTCGGCACCGGTCATCGAATGATTAATGGCATAAGCGGAGGGCAAACTGCGGACGAAGTCTCGGAGTTCAACGGCACCACTGGATTTAGCTTCCAGTGGGAGTCCGCCATGGAGAACAATAGTGTCAGGCGGCCGCGTATATTGCTGGAGTTCGATACGGGAAAGGGGCGGCCAGGGAAGCCAGTCAATTCATCATTGTCGAAGACTGAAGCCTTGGCACTTTGGAACAAAATTTCTTCATCCATCCGTGATCGCCCCCAAGCCATCCCAGATACTGAAAAATGACTATGGCATAGGCGGCATGACCGGCCAACGCTCGGTGACATTGCCGCC
Source organism: Pseudoduganella violaceinigra DSM 15887 (assembly GCF_000425385.1). Taxonomy (GTDB): domain Bacteria; phylum Pseudomonadota; class Gammaproteobacteria; order Burkholderiales; family Burkholderiaceae_D; genus Rugamonas; species Rugamonas violaceinigra. The sequence goes on from NZ_AUDI01000022.1 coordinate 44,741, forward strand.
TTCCATCACAACGATATCGCCAAATTGCTGCAGCACCGACTCACTCTGCCGCGGCCGGAAGAATACAAAGTCATCCACCAGTAGCTGCTGCGCTCCCGAGCCCAGCAAGGCTTGTTGGTTGGATGAGTTCCCGTACAAGCCGCTGGGCGCCAGCCCCACCGGCGACACGGCATCCGCCATCCAATTGCCGCCGTAGATGAAGTAGACCTGCTCCTGGTTCACGTCCCATGCCCGCACAGCATCTCCCAGCGCTTCGACACCGCGCGGCATCTGGAAGTGCCGCCCGGCCTTCAGCACCGGCGTGGCGATGTAGGCAGCAGGCGCCAGGTCCTTCAGCCCCTCCGTATCAAAGTCGCTGGGCTTGACCAGCGCCGACCCCAGCGCGACTTCATTGGCCGTGCCGCTGCCGTCGTGTAGTAGATAAGTGGGCGAGCCGCCTGCATTGAATACCAGCCCCTCCGCGCCGCCGCCTGGCCGCAGGGCCTGCGTGGCCTGCGCCGCATAGTCGTGGTAGATTGCCTTCGCGTCGACCAGCGCCTTCTCACGCAGGCTCGCCAGCGGCAGCTTGGAGACGTGCGCGTCGTATCCCATCATGCCGGCCCACTGCAGGCGCGGTTCCGACTTGAGGATGTCCAGCATCTGCTGCATCACCTGCGGGCTGTCGATGCCGCCGCGATGCAGGCCAACGTCAATTTCCAGGCTGACGCGCATATCCAGCTGTTGGCCGCGTGCCAGGTCGCGGTATTGGGCCAGCCGCTGAGGCGTATCCACCAGCCATTGCAATTGGCGTCCCGGCTGGAATTGCCCGCCTTTGAGGCTGCGATAGAACTCTGCCGCCACTGCCACCGGCAACGGCTTGCCAAGCAACAGGTCGACATCTCCGCGCTGCGCTGCCAGCTCCTGCAGGTAGGGCAGATTGAACACCATGAGCCGGCGCGTCTGCATCGCTTGCATCAGCTGGTCGATCAACGGCAGGCAGGGCAAGGATTTGGCGACCAACCGTACAGGCAAGCGGCCTGCAACATTGCTCACCACCTTGTTGGCATTTGCCAGCAATCGCTCGCGGTCGATGATCAGGGCTGGCGTCGCAATGCCTGCCGCACGCAGCGCCTTCGAAGCCCGTGCAAAATATTCCGAATGCGGAGCGCCCTTATTGCGCGGCCGCACCGCCAGCGCGGCCGCACCAACGAGACCCGCGCCAATTGCCGTGATCACCGCGCGTCGTTTCAGCGCCACCATCATGCCACCCCGAACAGTGAACGCAAATGCCTGTTGAGCATTCGGCCCTTCGGGTCCATTTGCTGCCGCAATGCCAGGAAATCGTTCCAGCGCGGGTAAAGGGCTGCCAGCTCTTTCGCGCCGAGGTTATGCAGCTTGCCCCAGTGTGGCCGTCCACCGTGCTTTCGGAAGATTGGACCCAGGTCGGACAGCAGGTAATCGTAATCCTCACCATGGGCCGCATGCACGGCGATGGAACAGCTGTCACGCTTGTAGAAGGGGCTGAGCCAGGCGTCGTCTCCCTTCACAAAGCGGAACTCCATTGGGAAGAAGACTTCGTTGCGCTTCTCCAGCGCCGCGATTACCTCCCGCACGCATGCGATGCCCGCCTCGCGCGGCACGTGATATTCCGTTTCGTTGAAGCGCGTCGGGCGCACTGTGGAAAGGAGTTTCCACGAGCGATTCTTCGCCTCTTCGGTCAGATTTGGGTCGATCAGCTTTCCCGCTGTCCAGCGCCGCAAATCGGGGAACCTGCCCAGCCAATCGCGCAGCTTGCGCAAGTCGCTCAGCATCTCTTCATCCTGCGAATGCGGTACCAGCACTTCGCTGCCCTTGTATTCGTCGTGCGCAATTGCTGCGGCATAGCCGGTAAAGGGCAGGTAGTAGAACTCGAAGTGCCGGTGCTTGGCCGATAGCTCGCCCGCCTGCTCCAGTATTTCGCCCACTGGCCGCAGCCACACCTTGCGATGCAGGCTGAAGGAGGGCACAACCCGCATGGTCGCCTGCGTGATCACGCCAAGGCTGCCGAGGGATACCCGCGCCGCCGCCATCTGCTCCGGGTGGCGTTCCTGGTCCCAGTCCACGACCTCTCCCTGTGGCGTGAGCAGGCGCAGCGCCGTTACCTCCGCGTGCATGGCCTGGATGTTGGCGCCGGTGCCGTGCGTGCCTGTGCTGATGGCGCCGGCCAGAGACTGCATATCGATGTCCGGCAGATTGCGCAGGGCCACGCCCAGGGAATCGAGCTGACGCGACACCATCGAAAGGCGCGTCCCCCCGCGCAGCGTGGCTGTCATGGCGGCTTTGTCGTGCGAGAGCACGCCGTTCAGGCGCTCAAGGCAAACGATCGTATCGTTGGTCGGCACCAGAGGCGTGAAAGAATGGCCAGCGCCGACGCAGCGCACCGTGCCGGCGGCATTGCGCAGAAGGTCGGCCAGCGCTTCCTCGTCGGCAGGCGTGGCCAGCGATCTTGCCTGGCACTGCTGTACTTCGGACCAGTTCTTCCAGCGGAAGGGAAGCGGTTGTGCCGGTACCGCCTGGACGCGGCCAGCAAGCAGGCCCGCTGCTGCGGCCATGGCGCCGGCTTTGAGGAAAAGGCGCCGTTGCTTCATGTTCCGCTCCTTGCCATGAAGAGGGTAAGGGCGCGCAGATCGTCCGCGCTGCAGTCGTTGCATTGGCCCATGGCCGGCATGGCGTTGAAGCCGTCGCTCGCGTGGCGCACCAGTTGGTCGATGCCATGGCGCAGGCGGGGCTTCCAATGCGGCGTAAAGCCAGCCAGGGGAGCTCCGCTGCCGCCTTGCGCATGACACGCCATGCACGCACGCTCATAGCGCTCCGCCAGCCGCGCGTCTACAGGCCGGGATGTTTCGGCCCACCTCAGGTCTGCCGCTTCCGGCTCCTGCTTGGCTGCAGAACAGGCACACAGGCCTGCCAGCACCATCGCCACGCCCAACAATGCTCGCATCGACTCCCCTTCTTCAAGTGGAACAACGTCGAATGAGAATAACGGCGAGCTTAGGGAAAAACAACGTTTTTCTCCGGGCGAAGCGAAAGCATTGATGAAAAAGCCACAGTGTCCAGCAGAGAATCAGCGCGTTTCAGGCGTTTGGGCGGAAGCGGTGCAGTATCCCGGCGAGCAAAACATCGATCAGCGCATCCAGATGGCGGTTGAACTCATCATGTTCGAACCACTCTTCTTTCTCGCCAAACACCAGGCGTAACGAGACCATGCCGTGTATGCCCTCCCAGAATATCTGGGCAACGGCTTCTGCCTGGTCTGTCGCGATCTGCCCGCTGGCGGCAAGGTCGATAAAAAGTTGGCATGCAAAGGCATAGGGGTCTTGCGTCTGGTTGCCATGTTCAACCAGCGAACTTTCGACTGGCGCATGCGGCCGGCGCTCCATAAACACCAGCGCGTACTGGTCCGGGTGACGCATGCCGAAGGTGACATAGGCGCGGCCTACCCGGCGAATGTTCTCGAGCAGCGGTAGGTTCGCATCCATGGCGTTGCGCATTGCCTTGACCAGGTCGAGCAGATCGCTATCCATTGCCTGGGTGATCAGCGTGGCCTTGTTGTGGAATAGGTTATAGACCACCGTGGTTGAAAAGCCGGCCTTCTCCGCAACCTTGCGGAGGGTGATTTCGCGCGCGCCGCCAGCTTTTATCAAGGCGCGGACGGCCTTGATGATGTCCTTGCGGCGCTGTTCGGATTCGCGCAGTTTGCGAAGTTCTACGCTGGAGGATTTATTCATTCGATTCATTTCAGGTTCGACTGACGCGAGACCGAGACTAGCACGCGGCCTTTGCTTCCATCAATGGGAACTTCTATTGAAGTCGGATGGCAGTATCGAATACCCAGGTGCGGCGGACCTCTATCACATCGTACTGACGCGACAGGGCTGGCGGGAACGCGCCGAATGGAGCATATGTGGCGATGACTTTTCGAATCGCCTCGTCAATAGCCGGTACGCCGCTCGAAACCACGAACGTCACCTTCTCGACCGAGCCATCGGCGCGAATTGCGACTGTCACCATTGGCGGAACGTGGCGCTGCTTCACCAGCTCGCGCAGCATATCGAACGCCATGTTCAACTCGAACTTCTTGCTCATGGCTTCCGCATATTGAACCAGGTCGGCATTCGGATCGGCGCGGCCAAATAGCCAGCCCCGACGCAGACCGCTGACAGTGGGGAGCAGCGAGCGTGATGGATTCTTCAATGCCGCATCGCGTTGAGCCGCTTCTTCATTGAGCTGGCGCCCGATCGCACGTAGGCGCTCTTCGCGTTCCGCTTCTTGCTTGGCCTTCTCGAGCTGTGCTTGCTCCTTTCGCGCCTGCTCCAATCGTGCCGCCTCTTGTTTGGCCGCATCCTGACGCGCGGCATCCTGCTGCGCCTGCCGCACTTGTTCCTGGCGTGCCGCTTCCTTGCGTTCGGCTTCCTGGTGAGCGGCTTCCTGGCGCGACTTTTCCTCTTGCCTTGCCTGCTCCTGCCGAATTGCTTCGCGTCGCAGGTTTTCCTGGCGCGCTAGCTCGTTGCGTTCTGCCTCCTTGCGCGCCGCGTCGGCCCTGGCGGCTTGCTCCGCGCGGGCGGCTTCTTGCCGGAGTTGTTCCTGCCGTGTCATCTCTTCCTGTTTTGCTTGCTCCTTGCGCAGGGTTTCTTGGCGCGCCAGCTCCTGACGTTCCGCTTCGATTCGCGCGGTTTCGATTCGGGCTGCTTGCTCCGTGCGGGCGGCTTTCTGCTTGACTTGCTCCTGGCGCGTGGCTTCCCGCTGGGCCTCCGCGATCAGTTCGGACTGGCGCAGTTTTTCTGCGGCCAGCTTTTCCTGCTCAAGCCTGGCTTGCTCGCGTGCCCGTTCAAGGGCTTCCTCTTCGGGCTGCTTCTTCTTGACCTCCACCATGGTAGGCAGGACGATGGGCGGCGCGGCAGGTGCGGTTGGCAAGGGAATGTCGGGCTTCTTCGCCGCCGGCATAGCAGGTTCTGAAGCGGGCACAGGGGCCGGGGATGGCATCGGCGTTGGGTGTGTGGGAGCGACCGGTACCGGCATAGCCGCTGGTGCGACGCTGCCTGCGCTTGCGGGTTTGTCGATCGATGGCAGCGCGGCGCGTGCCTTGATTGGCGGCGGGATGTCGACGGGCGCCGCAGGCCGGGCCGGTAACAGCAGAACCTGTAAATCATCGGCGCCCAGGCGCCGCTCCTGCCAGGGGAATTTAAGGGAGGGAAGACCGAATGTGTGTCCCCCCAAGGTAATACTCAACAGCAATGCATGGATGATGCCTGAGATCACCACGGCGGTGCTCAACCGCCAAGGCTCGCGCTGGAAACTATAGGATCGGCCGATAGTCATTGTTGAGGACATCAACACAGCCTATCACAAAGGCCGAACATCATTAATCAACTGTCAACAGGAGAGGGGAATATGCAACATGTGCCCGAAACCCGCGTGACAATGGGTGAAATTTCAGCATCGAATTTGCTCTAGTATTGGAAGATCCCACGATGGAAGCCGGCAATGACATCGAAAACCACTGTCGAGCATGTCTGCGCGCATTGCCATCACTTTAATGTCTGGCCGCTAGGGAAGCACGCGAGCTTTCCCTGCGGTGCTTGCGGCCGTCTGTATCGCCAGTTGGGCAGCAATCGCGTATTGGATACCGGCGAAGTACGCGAAGGCTTCCGCCTACCAAGCAAGGCTGCCAGCGCTCCGAAGGCTGAACCGCCCAAGCTCCCCGTCAATCTCGCCCCCATCCTGGCGCAGCTCGACGCGCAAATCGGCCTGCGCAATGTAAAGACGCAGGTAATGGAACTTACCCAGCTTTGCCTCATCCAGCAGGCACGCACGAAGGCGGGGCTGGGCAACGCAAATGTTTCGAAGCATCTGGTGTTTACGGGCGCCCCTGGTACCGGCAAGACAACGGTGGCCCGCATCATTGGAGAGATTTATCACCGCATCGGCCTGACCCGGCTGCCCAAGGTCGTTGAAACAGACCGGGCGGGAATGGTTGCCGCTTATGTCGGCCAGACGGCGCTCAAGACCACGGAGCGCATTACGGAGGCTATGGGCGGAATCCTGTTTATCGACGAGGCCTACAGCCTGCATGAACAGGGCAACGGCTTCGGGAAGGAGGCGATCGATACGCTGCTAAAGGCCATGGAAGACCACCGTGGCGACCTGTGCGTGATCGTTGCCGGCTACCCGGACGAAATGACCCGCTTCATCCGGTCGAACCCTGGCCTGGAATCGCGCTTCAACAGCTTTCTTCACTTCGACAACTACACGGCGTCAGAACTTTGCAGCATCCTGAAAAAGCTGGCTGCCGATTCCGACTATGAGCTGGAAGACAAGGCCATGCCCTTGCTGCAGGCGCACTTCAGCGAGGAACTGAGGAGGCAGGGCGCCCAATTCTCCAATGGGCGGTACGCGCGCAACCTGTTCGAAAAGATGATCACCTCGCAGGCTCTTCGCCTTGGCCGCCATACTGGCGAGTTAAGTAGCCGCAGCCTCAAAGCCGTCAACACCGAGGATGTGAGCCAGGCTTTGCGCGCTATTTGCGGGAAGCCGTATCCAGCATGTAGATGACCGCATCACGCAGGTCTTCCGCGGATAGCGAATAATCGCCGCCCCTTGGCGGGTGGATATTGAAGCCCTCGATGGCATTCTGGACCAGCTTCTCCACGCCCTTTTTGCGGATCTTTACCCAGCGCTTGCGATCGGTCAGTTTGGGGGCGTTCGCAACGCCCAGCTCATGGCAGGCTACGCAGCTGCCTTTGTAGTTGATTTCCCCATTCTGGATGGAGGCCGACCAGTCGCTTGGCATTGGCGGCGCCTTCATCGGAATGATCATCTCGAAATCAGCGTACGGGAAAGTAAGGAGCAGCTTCTTGTCATTCAAGTGGGCATGAATATGCATTGCCAGCGGATGGCGCTGTGCAGCCGCGAGTTCAACCAGCCTGTGAACTTCCGGCGATTGCAAGTCCGACTGGGCGGCGAGTTGTGCGAGGAAGTAAGTCGCCTGCCCGTCGCCTTTCGCGGAAGCGTCGCGCAGGTAGGCTATCGCCCGTGCGCCGTCATGCGGAAAGTACTTTCCCTGCATGAGCGCCACGCCCAGAAGGTACTTGGCGTAGAGGTTCCCGGAATCTGCAGCGGTGGCGAGCTTCCGTTCCGCAGCCGCGTAGTTCTTCTCTTCCAGGAGCTTCGGGATGTCGCTATCCAGCGGCTGCGCAACTGCAGTCCCAAGACCCAGCGTAATGGCGAGAAAAAGGCAAGAAAGCTGCTTCATTATCGGTAAGCCGATCCGTCCGTTGTCTTAGCGCCTGGTTTCCAGTTTACGCTTTATATCGCGTGCCCGGAAGAACATGATAAGCGCAACAAGCCCGCCGAGAACGGCCGGGTTCAGGAATAATGAAGCGGCCCACGTCTGCCAGGCGCCGCTTTGGCTCAGCTCATATGCATTGAGCTTGGACTGTATGAGGTATGCATTCAGCGACATGAAGACATAACTCAGGACGAGCATGGCGAGACTGGCTAGCCAAACCTGGGGCGACGCTGGAGTGCGACCGAGGAAGAACAGCCAGAACGCCGCCAGCGCGAGAATATAGATCAACAAACCCCATCCAAGGCGCTTCAAGTGGCCGTCCAGTTCGAGCTCCTGCCAGGACGGCTGATGTTTGAATGATGGCGCCTTGATGCCCGATGCCCTTGCCGCTGCCAGCGTCTGTGCCAGGTTGCCCGGCTGCTGATCTGAATTTGTAGTTGACGATGCGCTCATGGTTCGTGGGTCGTTGATAACTCTAGCTGCGGGCATTATACGTTGGCGCGGAAAGGGCGCACTAACGCCGGCAGTCCACTAACGGCATCCACCATGGCTCAGTCAAGAGTGCAATGCCAATTTCACTCGGTGTCGGATTGAGCGCGCTCGCGTTGGGCATCCAAGAGCTGCGAGTGGTCATCATTTCGACTTTCCCGCAATTACATCAGCTGCGCGCCCCACCAATAACTCAAGATCCGAGACATTTCCTGCGACATACCGTATAGCTGCAGCTGTCCTTCCTTGGTCCTCGTGAAGACAAGCGCAGGGAATTTTCCTCGCACCAGACTTCCATGCGCCGGCAGCTCTGGCGACTTGAATGCCTTCAACGCACCACGATCCTCCGGATCAAAATCAACATACCAAACTTCAACGGCATAGCCATCATCCGTGAACGTGCCGCCGAATCCAACCGGGCAGGCTTTACCCATGATGTCTTCGATCATCACACCCGTTGGCGAAACGATCCCACGCGGTGCCGGTTGAACGATGGCCATCAACAATGACTCGCCCTTCTCGCCGGAAGCGATCACCGGCGCGAAAGCCTGGTGGATGGCCTCGAGCGCAACCGTTTCATTGGCCGCAGAGATATCGAGGCCGGTTATGCTGTCGACTGCCTGTCGCATGCGGGTCTGGAAATTCGCGAATTCCGCCTGCGCGCGCTGGCGGTCAAAGTTTGGCTGCACGAAGTCGGTCGAGGTGCAGGTAGCCTGCCGCATGTCGCGCGGCAGCACCTGGCCCGGTTGCCATTTCGCCGCAACGCCTTCGGCGCGGGCAAGGCGGTCCGGAGAGAGTTCCAGTTTGACCTTATGCAGTTCTTCAGATTCTTCCGTAAACCAGGGCGACTGTTTTCCCGCGACCATGAAGAGCACTGCAGCCAATTCGCGATCGTATGGAACGCCTTCACCGCGGCTGGACATATCACCGAGCATGCGCGCGGCCAAAGGATTGCCGCCTTCCGCCATTGGCCTGAGCTGCTCCGCCGCTTTCAGGAACCAATGCTTGCTCTTGGCCGCACTCCTCTCGATGCCGTCCATGCCGCGTGCATATTTGTGTGCCAGCCTGAGTTGGGCCTCCAAATGGCCGGACTCCGCAGACTGGCGAAGGAGTGCGAATGATTGCTGCTGTTGCGAGACATCCGACAAGATCAGCGATGCGGCAAATTGGGCAGCTGGATCGTTACCTTTCGCCCGTTCTAGAAAATCTGCACGAAACGCTTTCTCACTTTTCGCTGCCTGTGCTTTCCACAGCGCCGCCCGTTTGCTATCTAACTTGCTGCCGGGGGCTTCGATCAGATGTTGCTGCGCTCCGGAATGGCCGGCATTGGCTGCAAGGCGGTAAAGCTTTTCGGCGCGATCCCTGTCTTCGTTCAGATTGCCGCGATACTCATGCTCGCTGGCCAGCACAAATTGCGCATCACTCAATGGCATGTCTTTTGATTCTTGCTGATATTCGCGTAAGGCGTTCAGGAAGCGAATTTCGTCGGAGGTGAAGGCGAGGTCTTGCTGGCCACTGGCATACAGCGGGACCAAGATGAACAGCGCTCCAATCAGGACGAGAGAGGATTTAAACGGATTAGTAAGGGGCTTCGTAATCATGCGAGGAAATTCTGCGGGACTGGTTGAGTCTTGGTGATGGGTTCTTTGACCAGCAACATAGACCGACAAAATCGCGGCTGTTAATACGGGATCGTTCTAGACTTCCTTCTCAGCGTCGGAGCCGCACGGAGTTTCATGGCATGACAATAACTCAGACGCTGCTCTTGACAAAGCTTACCGCACAGATCTTGGCTCCAGCGTCAAGAATTCCACACCCTGCTTTTTAGCCGAGGCCATATTGAATTGCGAGAGCGTTGCCTGGCCCAGTAGCGGAGCACAGGTCGGACAGACAATGGCCGAGACCTTATGCAGTTCAAACGGCCCAACCATCACCGTCTCGAGCGCGATCAGACGCGCGGCGACACGACGGCCGTCGGCGAGCTCGATGATGTACTTTGGCTGGATGACTTTGTAACTCGCCTTGGAAGCCGCAAGCAGCGCATCGCTGAGGGTGGTCTTGGAGGCGCCGGTATCCACCACGAATGCCATTGCGCGCGTATCCCCGAGTTTTATCGGCGCATAGAAATGGTCGCCGGTCTTGGACAGGCGCAAGGTCTTCTGGGCGTCGACCAAGGTCTGGCCCCGTCTTTCAATCGTCGACTCGATGGCGATGCGCTGGCCGTCAAAGTAGTGGCCGTGCCCCTTCTCTTCGAGCGTGGCGTCAAACGCCGCCAGCAGGCCCAGCGCCTCATATTCCCGTTTCTTCATCACCAGCCATCTGGCCAGGTCGCCGCGCACATTGACCAGGCTTGGCATGATCGCCAGCGTTTTATAGGACCAGTCGATCGCCTCGTCGATGCGACCCACCTTTCCCAGGCTTTCCGCATAGGCCGCGAACAGGTCGTAAGTGCCCTGGCCCATCTCGATAGCCTTTTCCGCCTGCACGATGGACGCCTCCGGCTTGTCGGTCCAGTTATAGATGATGGCCAGACTGGCCATGGCATGCGTATCGGTAGGACGCATCTTGAGGTATTGGCTCCAGTTCTTTTCGGCGCAAGCGAAATCGCGCACCTGCTGGCACTTGATCGCTCCGTCCTTGAAGGCGGAAGGAGGGTAGGTCGTTGCAGCAAATGCGGACGTGGCGGCAAGCAGCCATGCCGCCGTTAAAGTGCGGGCTGTGAAGAGCATGATTGGTGGATTGAGAGGTTAAGCGAGGCGGCTTTGTATGTTTTTATGAGGTAGTGCGAGTGCGGCCGGAGATTATACCTAGTCCGAGGGCCACTGGACTGGAGTGGCTGTCGGGTATGTTTGCCCCCATTTGTTATCGGAACAGCTTATGCCGACCCCACCTCACACATGGCAATTCGCCAAAAGCTTTCGACGCAATGCCTTCGGCTGGAACTCCGACAAGCCGATCACCCGGCTGAAAGAGGCGCTCGCAGAAATCAAGCAGATGGCCCGTGCAGAGCCGGAACTCGCCGCGGAGGGGGGAATCCTGCTATTCGAAAAGCTCGAACCGGCCCTGAGCCAGGTAGATAGTTCGTCCGGTGGCATGGGCAGTGCCGTGAGCCGTGCCATCGACGTCCTGGTCCCGCTTATCGCCAAGCCGAAGGTAAGCAAGCAAACCCGCCAGCGCTGGCTGGAATGCTTGTGGAAGACGCTGGATGAAGCAGGTATGGGTTACCTCGACCGCCTGGCCGACCACTGGGGTGAACTATGCGCTTCGCCAGACATGGCATCGCAATGGGCAGACAAGTTCTTGCCCGGGCTGAAAGAAAACTGGACTGCCCCCAAAGAGACATACAGCTACTATAAAGGATGCACTCCGTGCCTGAGCTGTCTCTACGCCGCCAAGCGATACGATGAACTGCTGGAACTTCTGGAAATGTCGAGCCTGAAGTGGTGGTACGACAGACGCTGGGGAGCGAAGGCCTGGCTGGCCAAAGGCGAGCCGGCCAAAGCAATTGAATATGCAGAAGCAACCAAGACCGACAGCCTGGATGCATCCGCCATTCCGGCGTTTTGCGAAACCATCTTGCTGGACAGCGGCCACGTTGAGGAAGCCTACGCGCGCTACGCCATGGCGGCTGCAAGCGGCACGACCAATCTTGCCATTTTCCGCTCCATCCGCAAGAAGTACCCGGCAATGGACAGTGAGCGCATCCTGCGCGACCTGGCAGCCAGCAAGCCGGGACAAGAAGGCAAGTGGTTCGCTGCGGCCAAGTATGCCGGCTTGTACGACCTGGCAATCGAACTGGTACAGCAAAGCCCGACCGATCCGCGCACGCTGATTCGTGCCGGCGAAGATTTTGCGCAGCGACAGCCGGAATTCGCCTTGGCTGCCAGCCTCGCAGCGATTTCCTACATTGCCCAAGGCTATGGTTATGAGATAACAGGCGCAGAAGTCTTTTCCGCCTGGCTGGCGGCTGCCAACGCCTGCAAGGCGACGGGCATGTCGAGCGAGGAAGTCAAATTCCGGCTGACCGCCGCGCTGCCAGAAAATCCACGCAACAGCGCATACATTGAATCAACACTGGCAGTGGTATTGCGCGGGTAGGATCGCGCGCCTGATTCTGTGCCTACCGAAACCGGGTGGACACTAGCGCGAACTGCATCTTTGCCAAAGATCAAGGCCGGCAATATTCTCGCGTGCCACCATGGGCCTTCGCGTCAACCAGATGAACGGAGCCCGCCGTGGATAGCGCCTTGCTCAGCTTCTTCCAGCAACACAAGGATCTGGTCACCGAGAATCGTCCGTTGCGCCTCCGATTGGCTCACCCCACGCAAATGCTGGAGGATGTGCTTCTGCCGCAGCGGGTGCAAGGACGCGAGTCTATCTGCGGCGGCATTGAATACCGCATCCTATGCGTTTCGCTGGATGCATTCATCCCACTCAAAGAACTGATTGCATTGCCGGTCGCAGTGGATATCGTGACCGACCGTGGCGATTTGCGAAGTGTGTGCGGCATTGTCACCGAGGCGCGTTCCGGAGACAGCGATGGTGGCCTGGCAAGCTACCAGCTGGTGCTGCGCGATGCTTTGTCCATCATGGAAAAGCGCAACAACACCCGTGTATTCCGCAACAAGAATGAAGTGGAGATCGTGCAGGTTATCCTGGGTGAATGGAGGCAGACCAATCCCGTCATCGGCACCTGCTTCCGCTACGAGATGGACGAGTCATTCAGGGGCGATGCGTACCCTCGGCGCGAGTTCACCATGCAGTACAACGAATCGGATGCTGCCTTTATTCGCCGTCTTCTAAAACGACGTGGCATTGCATGGCATTTCCGCGCGGATGAATCAAACTGGCCGTCGCATGCGATGGTCTTGTTCGATAACGCCGACACCCTGCCACTGAATGCTGCCGGCGTTGTTCGATACCACCGCGATGCGGCTACTGAGGAGCGGGACAGCATCACGTCCTGGTGCTCGGTCCGCACATTGCAGCCGGGCCGCGTGTCGCGCTTCAGCTGGAATTACAAGAACCCAACTGATACTGAATTCATGACAACGACGGTCGAAGGTCAATCAGACCAGGGATCAATCGGTAATGAAATGTGCGCAACGCTGGACGATTACCAGATCCTTTCTCCTCATGCCGGAGACGACCACGACGACCTTTGTTTGTTAGGCCAGTTGGCCATGAAGCGGCACGATATTGAAACCAAATGCTTTCATGGTGAGGGAGGTGTGCGTGACTTCTGCGTTGGCGAGTACTTCGAGCTGGAGGGGCATCCTGAAATCGACGCGCACCCCAATGGCGAACGCGAATTCGTCATCACTTCGTTAGAGCTGGCGATTTCAAACAATCTATCGAAAGAGCTGACCTCCCGCGTCGAACGACTCTTTTCAAGAAGTCGTTGGATGCCAGATCCGGAAAGCGAACAGTCTGCAACGCGCGTCAAAGTAAAGATCGCTGCCGTTCGACGAGGAATTCCTATCGTGCCAGCGTTTGACCCTCGCACTGACGTTCCAAACGTGCCGATGCAAAGCGCCATCGTCGTCGGCCCTGAGGGCGAGGAAGTCCACTGCGATGAACTTGGTCGTGTGAAGATCCGTTTTCGCGCCACGCGAGAAGAAGACCACAAACACGCTCAAGGCGCAGGCGCGGCTGGCCGGGATTATGACTCCGCCTGGGTACGAGTGGTAAGCAATTGGGCCGGTAACGGACCAGGAATTCATCATCAATGCGGCGGCTTGCTTCTTCCTCGAGTAGGAAGTGAAGTCCTTATCGCATTTCTGGGCGGCGATCCTGACAAACCTATTCTCATTGGTCAAACTTATAACCAGATAGGCCTGCCTCCTGCGCTAAGCCGGGGCGGTGGATTGCCGGAAAGCCGATATCTTTCTGGCATCCGTAGTCGGGAAATTGGTGGCGGCCGCTCTAATCAACTGAGGTTCGATGATACGGCCGGTGAAATTGGTGCGCAGTTGGCAAGCGATCACGGGAAGACGCAACTTAACTTGGGGTTTCTGGCTACAGAGCGAGAAAGTGGCTCCGCGAAACCTCGTGGGCAGGGTGCAGAACTTCGGAGTGAACTTGGCGCCGTCGTTCGAGGAATGGAAGGAGTCCTTATCACGAGCGAAATTGATGGAGGCGGCGAGGACAGGATGCTGCATCGCCCAGCATTTATGCAAGTCGTGGCCGGGACAAAGAGGATCGCAGAGCAACTGTCGAAGTTGGCTGCAAAGTACGCGGATGAAGATGATGCATGCAATGAGCTGCAGCAGTTGGAAGAGGTTCTTGCCAAGTGGGACGAACAAGGGGCACAAATTACGGCCATCAATGGCCCGTCAGGCGTCACAGCAATAAGTGGTGGACCTTTATTGATCGGCGCAGCCACGGACGTAGATATCTGCAGCAGCAACACAATGCGCTTTTCGTCGGCCGGAAAAACCTATCTTCGTTCGGCCCAGGGCCTTCGTCTCTTCGCAAATCAAGGTGGAGCCAAAGTAGTCGCCGCAGTGGGGAAGCTTGAGTTGAGATCCAATCTAGACGCAGTCGAAATTGTGGCGAAGAAGGTCGTTGAGCTGATCAGCACCGCCGACTGGATCAACTTGAAGGCAAAGCAAGGGATCCGGTTGAATGGGGGCGGCAGTGAGCTCGTATTGAGTTCGGAGGGAATCAAGGGCTACACGGCTGGGAAGAACGAAATGCACGCCGCTGATCACCAAACGATGAAGGGTAAGTCAATGAAGGCCGACTTCCCCGGTTCGAGTGGCTGTGAGAAGCAGGCTGGAAGTGCGGCCCAATCGGGAAGCGCATCCTATTCATTGAGCGGAGGTTGATGATGAACCGCGAGGAAGACGGATGGCAACCGCCTTTACATGAAGGTTATGTACTGCTCGAGCCATCGAACAGACCGCACTTCATTGAAGATCAATGCCTCATCGGAATCCCCTGCATCCCGTTCGGAATGGGAAAAATTGAACACTTGATGCCTCAGTTGATTGACCTTCGGAACGCATCGGAATCCGATGGCGAGTTGATTCAAGACCTCTGCCTCGCCGAGCTTGAGCATACCAGGCCGCCATATGTCTGCGCCTGGATTCGAAGTGAACTGAGTGGTGACGATCTGGCTGCGGTACTTGCGGAACGCCTCGTAGGAACAAATGCTGGCCGTCGGTTGATTTGGCGATACTACGATCCGAGGGTGACGTCATTGGCACATCGTGTGCTGACTTCGGAACAACGCGATGCGCTTTTCCACGGCATCCAACATTGGTTACTTCCATGGTCTGGGACCTGGTGGCGCGTTGAAGGGGGCCAGCATCCCTCGGATTCGTTTAGGAATCCTGATCAGTCATGGCCAACTCCTGATCAATGGGCGATATTCTCGAGCTGCGAGATCATACATCGCGTTCATACGGAGATCTGTGCGAGAAAGAGTGTTGAGGAAAAAGACCCTGCCCGGATGCAGCATGCAATTGTGAGCGGTATGCGCGAAGCCGCGGCCAAATTGCGGCTGATGGAACCAGTGCATCAAGTGGAATACGCCAGATTACTGGTTTTGTTCGGAGATTCATTCAAGCTCCACCGCGTTCTAGAAGGCCTGTTCGAAAAGGTCGCCGATGGGCACATGAAATGGCCGGAATTTCGAGGCTTGGTGGATGAGGACGAGCTGGAGCGCTTGACATCAGCATCCCAATTTCCCGCCTATATGAGGTAACGCATGTTCAAGCAGACCTGCAGCTACTGTGACCGCAGCGGCATATTGTTTTACCCTGTACGTTACGCCATCGCCTGTCCGGCCGGTGCATCGGGTGTGCCGGGTCTATCAGGGCCGTTTCGTGTCGAAGGAGGGCCTCAAGATATCGGCCCTGCCAAATACTCATTGCGCGCTCCCAGATCAGGATACCTGTACGTCTATGATGAAAAGAGGAGGCGGCTGAAAGCGTTTGTAGTCTTGCCAACCGGGTTTTTGTCGCCGATCGACGAGGCCTATGACCCAGTGCAGCAAGTGCCGGATGGCTCGCACGCTTGTGTCTTTGCGATACGTTCAGTAGTTCCAACCTGCTTTTCTATCGATCATTCGGATGCGGATCCCGCTGGCCGGGTTTGGTGCGGTTGGTCAAACTCCTTTTGGACGAAGCGGCTAAGGGAACGAGTGCCGGATATTTCCTGGCGCAAGCTGCATATGAAATGTTTCGACGTGCCTTCGATGCTGAAGGGGGACGTTCCGCATGCACGTGAATTTTCGGCTGCCGCAAACAGCATTCCGCACTTTGTCGCAAATGCAAAAACGCTAAAGGCCGCTTTCGGTTTTAGTGCGACATCGACCGACGTGGAAGGAAAACGGCGCCTGATGCGGACGCGATTTGAGCAGCTTTTCGCCAAAAGCAGTTCAGTAGGAAAGGCATTCGTGGTCGCACTGGATGACCCGGTAGGGATCGCGAATGATTTAAGCGAACTGACTTTGCCGATAGCCCATGCTGGCTTCGATGCGGCTGCTCACCGGGGTTCTGTCTGCATGAATCTACTGGAGTCGTTGGAGTCAGGCGTACGGAGTGATGCTTTGCGCAAGGCGGAGGTCAAGCACGTCACAGGTCCGCAGCCAAAAGTCGAAATGATGGTTGTTCGGGGCGGCGCCTTACCCAAGCCTGAAAGGCACGTTTTCCATCGAACCGAAGCTGAACGTGAGAAGGCGATACAGGCGGAGGTAGACGTAGCGTGGGACGAACTGATCGTAGATGGAAAGCCTTTGTTGGATAAGGTTCGATTGAAGGAGTTTCCATCAAAATACGCCGCGGCTATGAAGGAATTCGAATCAAAGGCCACCCGGCTAGCCATTCTGCATAGCGCCTGGCTTCAGTCAGCGCAGCTAGCCGACTGGATGGAGGCTGTACACGATGACGAAGACATTCGCAGTGGTTACGCCTATCGAGAATCCCTAGCGCAGTGTATCGGCCATGGCGTCAACACCGCTCAGTGCAAGGAAGTGCTGCTCGCCTGGCTAAGTGCTGAAAGCATCAAGGACACCAAGAACTTGCTGGGAAAAGCGCTGCTGTTTAACCAGGCGGCGCTAATCAATGCTACTTCTCCACACTTGAAATACAGCGACTTCCCTACTGAAGGAATTCTTAACCTTTACAAGAGGGCTTACGAAAAAGTATCGAAGACCGAAGCGGCCAAACTGGTAGAGAGCCTGATCCTGACAATCGCTAATGTTCTAATCGATGCCGTGCGAAGCACGACTTCATTTGTGGTTCGAAACCTTGTGATGGCAGGCCTTTCCGTTACCGGTCACGTAGTTATTTGGGCTCGCCACAAGACTAAGAGAGAACTGTGGGATTGGATTCTCGAAAAGGTACGTAACGAGTCTTTGCCTTTATCGCAAACCCGGCAGCAAGCCAGAGCTGCAGCATATGACGCAGCAAAGACCGCGGCCAGACTTCGGAACGAATCAACGCTATGCATCCTTGAAATTGACATGAAGTCAATCAGTCAAGAAGGGGTGATCGCGGCGGATAGCGTCCGTCAAGTTCTTCCAGGACTAGATCAAGGTAAGAAGTGGTTGGGTTCATCGTCTCCGCGAGAGTTCCGGCTCGGCGTAGTGACGTCGATCGTCCAATTGATCGCCCTGGGATTCGCGCTTAACGATTTGAGTGAAAACAATCGCTACAACGAGCTCGAAACACGAGTTAAGGCCGGGGGAGCAGCTTTCGGCATACTCATGACGGTGACTGAAGCTTCCGCAACGACCGCGATGAAATCCACGACGCATCCACTCTCACTGTATCTCCTTGAACATTGGAAGATCACTCCCACGACTCTGGGACGCGTTGCTGGTTCCGCTCGCGTAATGGGAGGCCTAGCCGGATTAGTTGGGGCGATTTTTGATCTTCAAAAAGCGTGGCTTGCATGGCAAAGCGATCGACTTGGTGCTTCCACCACTTATGTTTTGTCCGGCATGGCCGGGACTATCCTTTTTGTCGCAGCATACGCCGCAGTTCCAGCGTTATGGATTGCCCTGATTGCAGCAGTGGCTTTCGCACTCCTGTTGCCATATCTTAACAGGGCAGATCTACAGACATGGATAAGCAGATGCTTCTTTGGCACGGAAAATGACAGATACCTTTCGAGCGAGGAAGAAGTGAAATCTTTCAACGAAGCGGTCGGAGGATAGGATGGATGAGCGGATCTTCCCCAGCAAATGCGGACAGCCGATTCCAGAATGGGATGGCAAGCATCGATTACGAATCGAAGGAAAGGTCGGGCCAGTTATAGCTGACGACGGAACTATCTTCCGTATAAATTCGAATTATATGGATGTAAGTGATGAGCCATTTGGTGCCAGGCAGTGGATAGGTGCCGCTGCGTTCGTTTCCTTTGCCACCGCGATTGTTGGACTGTTTTTCTCGATGCTTCCATTTTTGGACAATCGTCTCGGACCGCAGCATATCGCTGGTTCGCTTACTTTTCTTGCGGTGACTGTCCCTATGACGCTTGGGTTTGGATATCTGACAGTTTTTCTTGGGCGTGATGAGTTCTTCTCGCTTACGCGTCGAACGATTCGTTTCCATAGAAAAGAGAAGAAGATATTTCTGATTCGTCGCCGTCGCTTCTTTGCTAAGCCTGGCGAGGGCGACATTTGCTGGGAGGTTCCTTGGTCTGAAAGGACGATCTTCTGCGTTCACAAGGGGAAAAAGACTGGATTCAACAACTATCAGATCATGGGTTACGTACTTGACGATAAAGTCTTGGTTGAACGTGCCTTCGCCATTGGCAAAGACTGGCTTGGTGACCTGGGATTAGAGTATCTGCTGGCACAGTGGAACTACTACTGCACGTACATGAACGATGGTCCTGCGGCCTTGCCTTCTCCGATGCTCTATTTGTCCGAGGATGAAGATATCCGCGAATCCTTCCTGCATTGCGTGTATGAGATTGATCATACCGCCGGCATTGTATTCAGAGTCCTCTTCATGCCTGCCTTCCTGGGCTTAACCTGTTTTCGCGTACTTTCATTGTCCACATGTCGTGCACCGATCTGGCCGGAAGAAGTAGATCGCCTTTGCCGAGCTGATGCCATGGACGCTTACGCGCAACCTTCAGGATCGACTCCAAGAGGATGGGCCGCAACCATACATGCCAAGCATCGAAATGAGTACCCCCACTTTCCCAGAGCCGAGATCCTTGGTTGGACTGGCCCAAGCGAATCAAAAAATGCAGAACTCTGGGCGGAGGACGTTTCTCCATTAAACGATAAGGCTTTGTGGGCTGCGGAGGCGACATGAAGGATAGCAAAGGCCGCGGCGTCATTTGCTTAGGAGATAGGACTTCGCACGGCGGAAAAGTCATCAGCGCTACAAGCGATTTCAAAGTACTTGGGAAGCCAGTTGCCGTTGATGGCGACATGACATTCTGTCCCCAATGCCGAGGCACCTTTCCCATCAAGGCCAGCCATAGTGAACGGACTCATAATGGAAAAGATGTGGCCTACGATGGGCATCGAGCAGGTTGTGGCGCGAAGCTTATTTCGTCAATTTAAGGTGTAGCGCATCCTCATTGGTGCGATTGCAATTGCGATAGCGGTTTAGCGCCTAAAGAATCGGCGCGTGTCACGCCAACCTTGACGGCGCTGCGGAAATTTTCAAGCTAGTTGTCGCCTAATTTGATAATTCAAGCTGCTTTTTTCACTATGTGCTGGGCCACCTCCATGCTGCTGTTCAAAGAATGTCCTTTTTCGGGATTCAGATGCACGATCTCAATCGGCGTCCAGTTACGTACCTCGCCGCTCCAGCGGTTGGGGTGCAAGGCCTTGGCGACCTTGTAGACGGCGGTTCGCTCGCGCAGCAGCGCGGCATCGAGCCCCGCATGGCGTTGCTCCGGCGTGACGAATCCTATGGCGCTGTGGCGGTGTTCGGCGTTGTACCAATGGACGAAGGAACCCACCCACTGGCGCGTGGCCATCAGGTCGGCGAACGGTCGCACCGGATAGGCAGGGCGGTATTTCATGGTCTTGAACAAAGCTTCCGAGTACGGATTGTCATTGCTCACTGCCGGGCGGCTGAACGACGGCATCACGCCCAGCGCCTGCAGCGTGGCCAGCATGGTCGCTCCCTTCATCGGGGCGCCATAGTCAGAATGCAGCACCACCTGCTCGGGCGCGAGACGCTCACGTGTGCAGATGTCGCGCATCACCGCTCCCGCCAATTCGCTGCACTCGGCCTCATAGACCTGCCAGCCGACGATTTTCCGGCTGAAGATATCCATGAAAAGATACAGGTAAAAAAAGCTGCCCCTGACCGCAGTTGGCAAGTAGGTGATATCCCAACTGAACAACTGGTTCGGCCCCGTCGCCCTCAGCGCACGCGGCCTAGCCCTGGGCTTCGAGGGTTTTTCGGCACGCCGGTGCGCCAACTGGCCGTGCCGTTTCAGCAGGCGGTAGATGGTCGATTCCGACGCCAAATACTCGCCACGGTCAGCCAGTCTGGGCACGATCTGGCTTGGCGGCAGATGGCCGAACTCCTTCGAATTGACGACTCGCAGCAGGCGCTCGCGCTCAAGCTCGCTCAGTGCGTTCACGGGCTTCTGAACCCTGGCCGGTCGGCGGTCGCCCACCGCTGCCCGCGCGTCGTCTTGCCAGCGCTGCAGGGTGCGTTCGCTCAGATCGATGGCGGCGCACGCTTGCTCTTGGCGCGCGCCAGCAACGACGGCTTCGGCCACCAATGCCATCACGTTCTGGCGCTGCGGGAGCGCGGTCATTTTTCCTCGTCCTCCCACAGCGCCCGGAACTTTTTTTGCAGCACCAACAACGCCGCCGCCTCGGCCAACGCCTTGTCCTTGCGTCCCACTTCACGCTTGAGCTTGGCCAATTCGTCCTTCAAGGTGCGCAGTTCGCGGGCGCTCGGCGCCGGCTCCTTGGCGCCGGAGCAGAACGCCGCTTCCCAACTCGTCAAATGGTGAGGGAACAGGCCGCGTGCACGGCACCATGCCTGCACGTCCTCGGGATTCATGCCATGGGTTTCCCGCAAAGCCGCCAGTTGCTCTTGCGCCGTCCAGTCCTGCGGGCGTTTTTCCGTTGCCTTCGCCGAGGCCGGTGTCGATACTGATTTTTTCTTCATCCAGGATCTTAACGTATGGTGGCTGAGATTGAGTTCCTCAGCGACTGACGTGGCGCTACGCGAGCCGCGCGAAAACGCCTTGACCAGTGCCTGTTCGATAAATGCTTCTGTGTGTCTTGCTGTCATTCCTGCCTCGGTAGAGAGATGTCGATTCCGAGGCGGCAACTGCGTTTCGCGGTGCACCAGACCCTTGGTCAGGCTCCAATCAAACCGATTGAATTACCCGACAAGTAGTCTGACACAGGGGGTTATCATCCTCGTTGGTCTCGACCCACGCGCTCCGGATTCTGGGAATCGAAATTCCTGCGAGGTTAAGCTCACGAAGAGTATCTCTAAGCTCGAAGCGTGTAGCGCCAACGAAGCGCTTCAAGTGAACCACGAAGCCGCCGTGCCCGAGCGCATCCTCGCATACCGCCGTTGATTTACGTAATGCGGTTAGAACCTGGTCGAGGGCGCTTCCACCTTCCGAAAATTCGAAGCGAAGGCCTCCGGGAAAGTTATAGAACAATGCGTGTCGATACGTGCCGGTCACCGTCAACTCGCTAACTAACTTTTTAAGCTCCATTGCTACCTTTAAGTGCGATAGGAATTGGCAGATCTGTGAAGCTGCGACCTTCGTCTATGCTGTCACCGCCATAGCCTACATAGGAGGCTGCAATCCTATTCGTAAATCTTCCCGCAGTAGAGGAACACTGCGAACTTCTTCCACAGTGACGCCTGTGAAAGGCCCTGCCTCGCACCGAAGTTTGAATCCGCTGCCCAACTACTGGCCGACTCCAAAAATCCTTCGATGGAATTGTTTTCCCAACTTTCGCCATTTGTCTGCCTGTCGGCGATGAGAGCATCAACAAACGCTAAGAATGTCGCCTCGTCGTTCACGGCTTCTAGCCGTTCATTCATTTGCATCATGGTTTTCAAGTCTGTGTTGGGAACGATCTGAGAACAGGCCTGTACCAGTCAACGCTGGATCTGCGTCACGTTCTATTCCAGATCGCTTCGAATTCTTCTGGAGAGATCTCGGTGTACTCTGCATCTGACATATCGATTGATGCTTCGGCGAGTGCCCCGAATTCATCCTCCAGGTGGGCAGCACTATAACGTAGTAGCCTTCCAACTTCGTAAAGTTCAGCTTGCTTGAGAACTTCGCCGTCCACATTCACTTCGAAGAACCACCAGGAAGTCCCCCATGATTCGTACTCGTCGCCGCGTCCCTCATTCCAGTGTCTCTTTAGGTGTTTGAGCATATGTGGTTTGCCATTTCCGATTGAACGCAAGGTCAAGTTGACGTTGGCACGAAGTCCGTGACTTCAAACGAAGTTCGGTCATCGCTATCTTTGATGGATACCGTCAATCCATTCTCAAAAACGAAGGCTACTTCGCTGCCGTTCGCTGTCGCCTTTTCCGTACATGATATAAGGTGTTGACCTGCAAACCCGTACGCATTTGCCAAATCTACGTACTCCGTCCAAGGATGCTCCGTCGACCAGGGTAGCGCTTCTTCGTCATACCTACGCCAAAACATGCAGCGAAACTCAAAGTAGAGGCGATACCAAGTACCGCTGAACTTCAAATAGGTAACATTTGCAGACGCGGGAGGCTGGCCTTGAATATGCAATGATTCGCAGACAAAGCCCTGGCAAATCGCGTTCAGCATTTCTGGCGGGGTTCCGTTGATGGTCAGTTCGAAGTGTTCACTCAAATCTTCAGAATCGTCAGCGACTGCTAATTGTCCGACACGACGAAGCAGATCATCGGTCAATGCCAGAAGTTCTACGTCATCTTGCTTTCCCATGAAAGGTGCAATTCCAAGATGATTCCTTGGCTGTCGCGCAATCTTCTCGGGAGAGTCGTCAACAATGATGATCTGCTCGACCTCGTACCCTTGGCTTTGAACTTTTCGCAGGTCCTTGATATAGACGTACCCGTTCGACTGGGGATGAACTCGTTGGACGCATCGGTCGATGGCCCAAGCAAATTTCACCTCGACCTGAGTGCCGAACACGTTCTCCACCACGACATCAACGTATTCACGCGATGACGACGACCATACTGCGATGTCGTAGACCTGGCAAACCTGGGACAACAGCTCTTTCAGGAAAGGACGTTTGTAGACGTGATACCCATGCCAAACAAAATCGGCTGGATGTGGGAGCGACTCAATCCTCGCATGTACGAGTGTTTCGTCCAGGTCAAAAATCAGTAGCTTGCGCTTCATTGCTTCGCCAGTTCGAGATCGACGTCCTCCGGGCTAAACGCCATTAACCACTGAGTGATGCCGCTACCGTCGCTGCATTCCAACTCATAGCCGGGAGGCGAAGTATAGACTTCGATAATCGTGGCGACATCGCCAATGGCCGGGGCGCGCAAATTGAATGCATCATCAAGCGCACCTATTGCCGCTCGTATTCCTAGCACGCGGACCACTTCATACTGTTCGAATTTCTTTGTCTTCATTGCCTACTTCGAAAACTGGACTTCAACTTCGAGCGCGACTGACTTCAGGAACTGAGATACCTGTATCTGGGCACTCGGAACGATGCTCGAATACTCGTCGTCCAAGTAGGCGGATACTTCCGCCTCCGGCCAAGGTCCCAACGAAGCCTTATAGTCTTCAAATTCTTCCCGTATGGCTCGCCAGTCCTGGTAGTCCTTCTTCGACAGAAGAAGGCTCGACTCCGTGAAAATTATGTGCAGCATCGTTGTTGTCGATTCTGGTTTGCTTGATGGTGGGGACTGGTTGCTCATTGGCCCTGGGCTTCTTGCCAGCCGGCGTCGATACGCTCGATGACCTTCCCCGAGGCGAAAAAACCACCATCCCATAGTTCAAACCTCACGCCAGGTATCACCACGTCGACGAACAGCTCCGGTGCGATCACGATGCATCGTACGACCGCTACCTCACCCTTTTCAAACACTGCGGCGGAATCGACCCACATTCCGACTGTATTGAGTCCATCTACTCCGTCCATCCGCATTGGGACGCGCCGGTGCAGCGTTTCATCGAATACGAATTTTCTCCGACGGTCTTCTCCATGCTCCTCGAAATGGAACTTGATCTCGGCGACAAATTGTGGAATAGGTGGCATACGCAGGGGGCTTATACGGTGCAATAGAATTTTTTGTATTACACGTCGTAGATGAACGTCGTGACCTGGAACTCGGGCTCGACCCACAGACGAAATCCGTAAGGCGCCGGCCGGGTGTTGTCGTATCGTCCGGAGAACATATTGGCAGCTGCGAACTCAATGAACTTTCCGTCTTTAGCACTCACGACTCTTGCCCCAGGGCTGTTTAGAAGATTGAGAAGGACAATGTGGGTGCTCACTCCTGCACATCGAACCTCAAGCTCAACGTCGCCGGCAAGCGGCCAAATCATTAGTGACACCGTCAACGGGCTGCGATCGACTTGATAACTGTAGGAGATTCCATCCTCCTCCTCGATGGGAATGACCCCAAGGGCATCAAGAAAATCTAGCGGTTCCCAAGAAAACTCTGGCATGCAAAATCCAATGAAATAAGGCGGGCCGTTCGAAGCGTAAAATTCATGCACGTTCCCTAAACGCATAGCAATTTGCTTTTGCGTCGTTGAGCGCATGGTGTTCGGGCAGCCATGTTTGCTTATGGTAGTCGTACCGCAGTAGTTCGCTAATGCAGTCATCGACAAGGCGCGGTTCACACCAGGCAGGAAGATGCCCATCAAGTGCTTCGGTCAACAAAGTCCAATCAATTGCTGAATCATAACAAATAACCAAGCCATCGCCTCGTGGCTTAACTAGCCGCAGCCAATCATTCAACCTCCTGAATAGCTCGCCTTCAGTCATTTGAGCAAGTGGGTCATGACCGAGCAATGGAAGTACAGCTTCTCGAACAAATTGGCTGCAGTCCTTCTTGTGATACGGCAGCTCGGCATAGAACTCTTCCCCTGTTTCTGCAACGAGGCCCAGGCTCACTAGTCGAGGATTAAGAAGATCTGTGAACTCAGTGTCGATGAAAATATTCATAGCAAAGACCGGTCCTCGTTACATCGCAAAATCACCGTGCCCGCTTGAGCTGTGATGATTTCAAGCGCGTCACCGATCACCCATCCGATCCGAGCCAGTAAGTCGTTTGGAAGAACGATCATTGCATCTCCTGTTCCATCGCCTGCATCTTCGACCACCGCTTGCCAGATTTTTCCTGGTGCGGGCAAATGTAATGACCCAGCTGTTCCTGCTCAACTTAGGCCGCTAATTGAGGTAACCTGAGTTTTTCGGACACTCCTGTTTGGTAAACTTCACCAACTGGAGAGCAATTAATGAAACGAGTTAAAACGTACACGCCAGAGCTTCGGGAAGAAGCAGTAAAGCTGGTCTTGGCCCAGGGCTTGACGCTGGAGGACGCGGCGACCCGACTTACCATTCCTAAAGGCACATTGGCAAACTGGGTGGCAGCTGCGAAGCGCGGCCCATCGACTAAAGCGGCGCCAGGCGGCCGTTCTGTTCCAGAATTGGAGGCGGAGGTTGCCAAGCTTCGCAAAGAGCTCGCAGAAGCCCGCATGGAGCGAGATATCGTAAAAAAGGCGGCGGCGTACTTTGCGCGGGAGTCGCTGCCAGGTACGCGTTCATAAAGACAATGCGACTCGAGTTTCCGATTAATGC
>NZ_AUDI01000023.1 GCF_000425385.1 Pseudoduganella violaceinigra DSM 15887
TTATGAACGCGTACCTGGCAGCGACTCCCGCGCAAAGTACGCCGCCGCCTTTTTTACGATATCTCGCTCCATGCGGGCTTCTGCGAGCTCTTTGCGAAGCTTGGCAACCTCCGCCTCCAATTCTGGAACAGAACGGCCGCCTGGCGCCGCTTTAGTCGATGGGCCGCGCTTCGCAGCTGCCACCCAGTTTGCCAATGTGCCTTTAGGAATGGTAAGTCGGGTCGCTGCGTCCTCCAGCGTCAAGCCCTGGGCCAAGACCAGCTTTACTGCTTCTTCTCGAAGCTCTGGCGTGTACGTTTTTACTTGTTTCATTAAATGCTCTCCAGTTGGTGAAGTTTACCAAACAGGAGTGTCCGAAAAACTCAGATTACCTCATACTTCACCGGAGCTCCCGTCGTAATTCACACTCTGTACGACTACGATGCGCGCCAGAACACTGTGACGAACATCAGGCCGCCGTTTGCGTTCGTGTCAAACTTGGGGAACCCAACACTCACGCGCATCCGATAGCGCTCAACCCAGACCATCGTCTAGCCCCCCGTGTCCGGCGAAGCGCAACAAGGTCAAGCAGTGCGTATCAAACGAGTTGATCGACATGCCTGCGCCAGTTTCCCCCGCGGCGATGGCGCGCACTACAGAACGAAGGAAGACAGCTGACGCCATGCTCGTAAAGCTCGTCCCGTCATTTTCCTCATTGGTTAGCCTCGCCGTCCCCGCACACTTCGCTCGCACTCCAGCCAAGGCCTTGCGAACACATTCCTAAGCTTGGCTAATTTCTCTCCTTATCGTGCGTGAATTGACCATGAAAATGGGCACATGCTTGAATGCGCGGCATGCAATAAACAATTCACCCTGGAGATAGAGAAATGCACCAAAAGCTGTTTGCCGCCCTGCTCGTCGGCTGCTCCCTCAATGCCGGCGCCGCCTCGGCGCCAAAGAAAGTCTGGATCACCCTCGGTGACTCTGCGTACATCGCGCTGAAACAAATTGCACCGGATGCCACCGCGCGCGAATCCCGATCCCTCGCCACCGCCCATACCTTTGCCGGCGCTGTTCAAAGCGACCGCGTGCACGTGGTGGAAGTCAATGAAACAAGCCTGTCCGAGCTGACGCATGCGGTACACGAAGACCTGCGCCGCTGCGGCGGGTATGTCGCGCATGACTCGTATGCCGAGGCGGTACGCGCCTTGCAGGCGGTCACGCCGGCCCAGGTAACCGCGCCATCCTATGCGATCGACAATCAGGAGCTGGTCAAGCCAATGCTGGCCCAATTACAGGACATCAATATAGGTCGCACCATTACCGACCTGTCCAATTTCACCAATCGCTACTACAACAGCCGCCATGGCGTGGCGGCCTCCGACTGGATCAAAGCGAACTGGTCTACCCTCGCCGCTGGACGCAGCGATATCACGGTCGAGCAAATCGCCCACACAGGGTGGGCGCAAAAATCGGTCATGATGACGATCAAGGGCCAGTCTAAGCCGGATGAAATCATCGTCATCGGTGGGCATCTCGATTCCATCCATCGCGGCAGCACGGACGAAAACGCTGTCGCGCCAGGCGCTGACGACGATGCGTCCGGCATCGCCACCATGACCGAGGTAATCCGGGTGATGACGCGCAACGGCTATAAGCCGAACCGTACCATCAAATTTATCGGCTACTCCGCCGAAGAAGTGGGATTGCGCGGCTCAAAAGATATCGCCCAGCGCTTCAAGGCCCAGAACGCCAACGTCATTGGCGTCCTGCAGCTTGATATGACGAACTACCAGGGTGCGGAAAATGACATCTATTTGTTTACCGATTACACCAACGCCGCGCAGAACGACTTTCTGGCAAATCTGATCAAGAGTTATACCCCGGCCCTGAAAGTCGGCCAGGACCGCTGCGGCTATGGCTGCTCGGACCATGTATCCTGGTTCAACCAGGGCTATCCCACCTCGATGCCATTCGAAGCAAGTTACGCCGGTATGAACAAGAACCTGCATACTGTAAACGACACCTTCGCCTCGATGGGCAGCCAGGCCGTGCATGCCCTGAAATTCGCGCAACTGGCGATGGCATATGCGGTTGAACTGGGCAGCGATGCTGCGGCGCCATCGACCGGCGGGATCGACGAGACTCATCAAGGCAAATTAAGCCCGGGCCAAAGTGTGCGTTTCGGCCCCTACAAGCTCAGTGCCGGTACGCGCTTGAGCGCCGAATTGAGCGGTTCTGGCGACGCCGACCTGTATCTGCGCACTGCTTTGGCGCCGGAAAAGTTCGCTTGGGACTGCCGCCCTTACCGTGGCGATAGCGATGAAAAATGCGCTGTCACATCGGTCGGCGCGAGCGAAGTATTTCTGATGGTTGATGGTTACCGCGACGCCAGTTACACACTGGTAGTCAAAGCAATTAAGTAAGCGCGCTGGACTTATCCAGCCGCGCACGCCGCCAGCGCCACCAGCTTCGGCAAGCACGCCGGCACAAGCTGTGGCGCTGATTAGCGCCCACTTCAGCATGGAGTACAGCGACAGCACAGAACCCCTTACAACCGTGATTTTGTGTGCAATTTGACCCTGGTGCGGTCTGCTACACTTTTCCCCCTTAAAAATCCAAAACACCTAAGGGGAAATATGCTTCTGATCTGGGGAAAGCGCATGTATGGCGCAGCTGACAAAGTGGGTTCAGTTTCCGTAAAAACAATATTTGGCCACTTCTGGTACATCCCGCTATTCCCAATGACAAGCTACTACGTCGAAACGAAGACCGACCGGGTATTTGAATTGAATGGGATCCGGTGGCTTTCCGTCCTGTTCGCCTACCTTCGCGGCTGGGGGACAGTGGTGGCACTCTTCGCCTTGATTCAGATTGCAAGCCGGGATTCCGATGCGGCACTTCCGACTTATGCTCTCATTGCCGCCATGGCTGCATTAGTCGCCGCATCGTATTTCTTCGACAAGAAGATCCAGCGCGAGGAAGTACGTAAGCTGCGCCAGTTGATGGACAAACACTTTGGCCTCGCATTGGATCCCTACGAATGCCTCGTAAGCCTGGAGCAAGAGATTACGGCGCGAGCCAGGGACAATGCCGCCACTCCGCTCGAAGAAGACTGGTACAAGCGCATTGTCCGCGATCGGCTTTCCGACCAGCGGCTGCTGGAACTGGCCATGCTTCGGGCGCGATGCGACCAGCATGACAAGGCCTTGCAGCAGGAAGTGCTCGGAAGACTTGCTGGTCCATCCCAAAAAGCCTGATAAACAGAGCTTTTGTTTCGCCCCCGAACAGTCATTGAAGACCCAGGGCTGTTTCAATGGGGAAGAGCTTCCGCTGCAGCACGATCCTAGCCTGTCGTACCGGCTTCACCGTTTGCAGCGGGAACATGAAGGATCTGCGCCATAACGCTCTTGAACTTGGCTTCCTCCTCGGGCGCCAGCGTGTTGAACTTGCAGCCGATATGCAGCTGTTCACCCAGCAGGAAGGAACGGTGGGCACGCGTGAAGCGCACTTCCAGTTCCGCCACCGTGACAGTTTCCTCACCCAATTCCAGCACCACATCGCGCAGCTTACGCCCCTTGAGCAAGCCCTTGGCCTCGATCTTGGTGCAGCGCAGGCCTATTCCGCCCATCGATAAATCGTAGATCTGAAACTCATGCGGCGTTGTGCCGTTCACCACGAACGACGCCATGAAGCTGGCGCCCAGGGGCGATTCCACACGCTCCGCGGCGCGCCGGTTCAGCACCACACAGGTTTCCGGGAAGATCATCGGGATCAGCTGCGGCTTGCCCACGACCGTGCCCCATTCCTGGCTGGCGAGACGGAACTGCAGCTTCGCATTGCCCAGCACTGCGACAAAGGTGATTTTGCCGGGCACCAGGGCCGCTCCTGCATTGAGCTCCATGACGAAATGCGGCAACTCGGGGTCGACCGAGAGGATGCGTCCAAGCACCGGCTCGCGGCTGCCGGGCGCGTACATCGATATCGCGTCGCCGTGCGCGGCCAGCAGCGTCAACGCGTCGCCGATCTCGTCTTCGCTGGTCATGTCATACGAGCTTGCCCCAGCCACGAAGGGGGCTATCGCATCTTGCGGCCGCGGCGGTCCTTTGCGGATCGGGACGGCATGGGGCTCATGGAGTAGCATAGCGCCTACTTATGATCAGGATAACTTTTCACTCGGCCTGAGTCAGCCTATGAATTCATCATAGTTTGCGTTTTGCTCGATAGCAACTTATTTCGAAACTTGCAAAAGGAATTGTCATCTCGAAATCACCTGATAGCGCGTCCATACGCCCATTTCGCTGGCATCTTCGTCCAAGATCTATCCTGCGCCCCTACATCGACCGTTATTGGGGTTGGGAAGGCCTACACCGGCTCCCACCCCTGCTGCCGCCCGGAACCGGTTCGGAGTGCGTTTTTCATTACGCCAAGCCTTACCTGTTGAATGGGAAGGATGCGCCGCATGCGATGCTCCTGTGCATCCGCACGCACGCGGTCGCCATCGAGGAAAACGGGGCGCTTGGTTTCGTCGCCGTACGTTTCCGTGGCGGCAGCCTGCGTCATTTCTGCGCCCAGCCCCTGGCTCATTTGCATGACCAGGAATTGCCAGTGCAAGCGCTCTGGGGCGGCGACGCGGAGCGTTTGAGCGACCAGCTAAGGATGGCGGACGGCCCCGCCACCCGCGCCGCGGCACTCGATCAGTTCTTCCTCGCGCGACTGGGCGAATATGAACGCCGATCCGAACGCGGGCTCGACGCGCAGCTCGACAAGCTGTATTACGCCCCTGGCATGAGCATAGACACACTGGCAGAGCATTCGGGCTGGACGCGCCGCCACTTCCAGCGCAAATTCACCGACGCATTCGGCCTTGGCCCCAAGCAGTTCGCCCGGATCGCGCGGCTCAGCCATACGATGCGCCTGCTGGCACTGGAACCGAATGTGACGGCGCTCGATGCGGCGTTGCGCATCGGATATTTCGACCAGGCGCACTTCATCCACGAAACGCGCGCGCTGACGGGCGTTACGCCGCAAACCATTATCACGGGGATGCGGGAAAAGTCCCATTTCTACAATCCGCCATCGCGACCAATTGCATAAACTCGGTACTCCTCTCACACATGGAGTCCACATGTACCTGCTTGCTACGCTCGAAGCCCGCCCGCAATTCCTCGATACCCTGCTCGCCGAACTGGATCATATGGTCGCGCATTCGCGCTCCGAACCCGGCACACTGCAATACGAAGTATTCACCGATCTTGAAAACGGCAGCAGGATTACCGTGTTCGAGCGCTACACCGATGCCGCAGCAGTGCAGGCTCACCTCGATAGCGCGCCGCTGCAGACGCTTTTCGCCAAGTTCGAACACTACCTCAGCGCACCGCCAACACTGCTTCGCATGACACGGCGGGAGGGATTCCTGCGTGAAGGGCTTGCGAATGCGCCTGCCGTCGAATTGAAATGAGGAGATCGCCTCTGGAGGCCTCCTCTCATTATTTGATCCAGGACCTACAGGCATTCGCCTTGCTTGCAGCTAGCCCATACCTGCCAGCGATCGGAAGATGAAATTGCCGGCAAGCGCTATCGCGCAGACGATGCTGTATGCCACGACGAGGGACAACGCTATGGCGTGGGACGGGCTCTGGTCGATTTTCAGCCTGTCCCTCACCCAGGTCGCGCCTTGATCCAGGCGGACGGCCATATACAGGACAAGATAGCCAATCAAATACAACCATAGCCAAACGGAAGTCAGCAGGCTCGATAGGAAAAGAATCGACTCCGGAAAGGCGTAAACAAGCTCAGTCAGAAGCCCGCCCTTGATGTCAAAGCCGCCCCGTCCCGAAGGCACGAGCATGTCGCTGGTAAGGTCCCCAAGAAGCTGCAACTGAGTGGGAAGAACGGCCGGGTTCAACCAGATATCCAGCGCTTCGGCCGGCCCAAGCGCCGAGAATCCCGGCACGACCACTCCTTTCGCTGCCGTAAAGAGTAAATAGAACAGGAGAATGGACAGGAAAAGATCGATGATCACGGCCCCAAACGGCGAAAGAGATCTTTTCCCCACCGACAAATGGATGATCTTTCGAGTAAGGCTGGTCGACAAAAAATCGATCGCCAGGGAGACGGCAATCAGCGGTCCGGCGCTCTTCAAAATCAGGTGCCGTGAAGCGGCGTTTTCAAGCCAGCTGGTGTAGCTGGGAAACATCAACGCGCAAAACGCAAGGACCAAGGCTATCCACACTCCGCTAAGAGCAACTGAACGCCTGACCGCCTTCCATGAGAGAATTTTCGGTCCAAAGAACCGGTCCGACACATAGAGAAAGAATTTGAACGCAGATCTGGATGCAGGAAGCAACGATCGCTTCTTTGCAAACTTTATCATCTCTTGCTTTGCAAGATCAGACGCACCATGCTCGGCGAGATGAGCCAGGTAGTAGGCAAACCCCGCAACGCCCGCAAGCGAAGGCGCCAGGATTTTCAACAGATCCAGGTTGGTCATTTATCCCCCAGGTATGTGTCCGGGAACAGCAGAATTGCTTGCACCAATAATGCTTCGGCACTGGGGACGTTGGCAAGCTCTGGAACAAAGCCGGCCGCTACAGTTTGGCCTGGATCAGATCTCTAAGCACGCTGGGTGTTTCCCGTTTGGCTAGTCGATGCCTGCAAGAGTCGGCCCAGCGGGATCTCTACCCAGCGATGGAAGGCCGCCCCGGCAACAAGGCTTGCGCCCCATGCCGTCAGCATGCCGGCGCCCTGCAGCACAGGATCGGCCGGCACAAAACGCGTGAAGGCAGCGTTCACCAGCAGGCAAACCGGGAAGTGGATCAGGAAGACCGCGTACGAAGTCCGCGCCAGCGCGTTGACCACGGACAGGAGGCGGCTTTTGCGCTCGAATTGCATGCGCCCGAAAATCACCAGGGCGCAGGCCACCATCATCGCCAGCGCCAGACGGCTGCGGAAATTCACGGCCAGCGCCACCAGGGCCGGCAAGAAGATCGCCGCCTGCACCAGCACCGCGCCGCGCGTTTTGCGGCGCGGGTCGCCCGCCCACCATGCCGCCATGCCAAGGCCATAGCTACCGAAGAAGTACGGCGCCCAGTTGTCCCAGGACGAATCGAGGTTGAAGTGCAAGACGGAGAAGGCGCAGCAAATCGCAACCATGGTCGGCACCAGCCACGGACGGCGCACCGGGCCGGAAATGCGGGCCGCCAGCCAAAGGATACCGACCATCATGGCGTACAGCTGGAAGTCGATCGCGACGTACCAGGCGCCGGCCGACAGCGACGGATAGCCCAATACGCCATGCGCCAGGGCGGCATGGGCGGCCAGCTGCCCGACTGTCGCCGGGGCGGAAATCGAATGGTGATCCATCCAGTGACTGGCCAGCAGCGAAGCGACAGCGGCAATAAGGGTGGCGGCGATGAAGGGTGGCGCCAGTTTGGCATAGCGGCGCCAGATTGCGCCCAGGGGGTCGATCATCACGGGCTGGGCGCTGGGCGCCAGCGATTTGGCCGCGAGGAAGCCGCCGACCACCAGGAAAACCTGGACGGCAAGGCGCGCGCTGCCCGCCAGCCAGTCAATCAAGTCTGGCAGGAAGGGCCGCACCTGGTCGGCCATCGGGCCGTAGAATGCAAGGTGGTGCAGCACAATTAACTGTGCTGCAACAGCCTTTAGTAAATTGATCACGCCGTACTTCATTACATCTGCTGCCGTCGATCCAAAAGGACGACATGATACCTGAGCTCAGCAGATTAGCGGCGCGCGCCTAGCAACCGCTAAGTAACGAAGTGTTACGCCGCCTTGTTTTCAGCCTTCTTGAACGGGCTGCGGTCAGGGGCTTCGTCATGGTCGATATTCAGCAGCAGGTGCTTGATGACCTTGTTCATCAAGGGCTGGCGATGGCGGATCAGGACGCCGAACGGTTCCGGTCGCGCGCCCAATGCCGCTTTCGGCTCGAGCGCGGTGCGGCCGAAGGAAACGCGCTTGCAGCCCAGGCCGATGGCGTCCGAAATGCCGGCATGCAGCAGGCGCAGGTAGATCGGCAGGTCGGCGGCGGCCGCGCGGTCGAAGCCGATGTGGAAGGCGATGGCCGTCTCGCAGTCGGCAATGGTGACCAGGAAGCCCAGCATCTTGCCTTCGCGCTTGACAATACTGCAACGGAAGCGCTCCCCCGCCGCTTCCTGCAGCACCGGGAAATATTCCGGCGACAGTTCGAAGGGACGGAAGCCGGCGTTCATCTGCACCGCCTTGTACAGGGCGTGAATTTCGTCGCGCATGCCGGCCATGTCGGTGAAGTGCTCCACCGTGCATTGCGCCTGTTCGATCGGCTTGAAGATGCCATTGCGGATGTTGGCGCGGTATTTCGAAGCCAGGCTGGCCAGGTAATCGTCGTAGGTTTTCCAGCCCTCTTCCAGCGCCAGCACCATGTTCGGCTCCGTTTCCACGAAACGGTAGCTGAGGTTCTTGAGGAAGGACGCGTCTTCCACCTGCGGGCCGTGCAAGTCCTTGATCATGACGAAATTTGCCGAACCGGCAAGTTTTTCAGCCTGGCGTACGCGGTACAGGACTTCGGCCACGCCGTGCCAGGCCAGTTCCGGATCGACGCCCGGGGCGAAGGCGATGCCGTGCTGGCCGAAGGTGAGCAGGTTGCCGCAGGTGAGCACGCGCTGCCCCAGGCTTTCGCCCAGCGAGCCAAGCGAGGCTTTGCTGGCCTGCGCCAGCTTGATGTCGGCCAGCTGCATGTAGATGGCCGCCACCGGCTGCTCGTCCTCATAGACCAGCGCATAGCGCGGATCGAGGTTGGCCGGCAGCACGGCTTCCAGCGCATGCAGGTAGTCGTAGGACAGGAAGAAGCCCGAGGCGGCGGTGAGGCCTTGCCAGGCCGGAGCATCGAGCATGCCGATCGAATCGGCGATGGCGTAGCGCAGTTGGGCGGGGCCGCGCAGGCGCTTGCGTACCTCGCGGCGTTCGGTCAGCGCGTTTTTTACGGAGCGCAGTGTTTGCTGGATCTTCATCGTTACGAAATTGGCAATGGAACGGCGCAGTCTAACACGTCTGCCGCCGGCTTAGAGGCTGTTTCAAAATGGGCATGGCTAGGCGCAGCGACGAAGGCAGCGCGCCTGCACGGCAAGGAGCTGCAACAACGCCATGGCCATTTTGAATCGGCCTTTTAGCCGATGTGCGCTTCCAGGCGAAGCGCGCTATGCAGGGCGGCGCCGGGTGCCAGCACTGCACCGCCGGTCGCCGCGGGCGGGTAGCCGGCCAGGTTCAGCCAGTCGGTGCAGTTGCTGACCGGCTCCACGCAGAACCAGCGGGCGTTGGGTGGCACATAGAGCGCCAGCAGGTCGAGGGGCGCGGCGGCGCGCAGGGTCAAGGCCGCGGCCCGGCGCCGCTCCCCGGCTGGCCAGTCGATGCGCGCCACGCCCTGCCAGCCGCAGAAATTGTGATCGAGGCGCAGTCCTTGCAGCTTGCGGCCGGCGGCCAGTTGCTCCAGCAAAGGCGGCTGCTCGAGCGCGGTAGGCAGGCAGGCCGCGTCGGTGGCCCATTTCCCTTCGAGGCGCGCCTGCAGCCGGGTGCCGTGGCGGCGCGGCAGGTAGGGATGGTGGCCAAGCCCCACCGGCATGGGGTCGTCGCCCAGGTTGCGGATGGAGAGCTCGAGCAGCATGCCTTGTTCGTCCAGGCGGATATCCTGCACCGCTTCGAACGGCCAGGGCCAGCCGCCGCGGGCCTGGCCTTCATAGCGCAGCGTCATGCGGGCGTCGGCCGCACCGCCGATCTCCGAATGCCAGGGCAGCTGCCAGCCTACCCCGTGCAGCGCATGTGGCACGGTGCTGGGATGCGGCGCCAGGGCGATCTTGCGGCCGCCGTATTCGGCGCGGCCACCGCGCAGGCGGTTGCAGAAGGGCAGCAGCGGGAAGCTGGCCATGGCGCGCGCGTCACGGGCGCGCAGCGCGCCTTCGCTGGCGGGCCGCAGCCAGTGGAAGCGCTGTCCCCGCCCCTGCTCGCTGTAAAAGCGCGCCAGCGAGCCACCGATGCCCGGCGCCAGCTCGGCACGCAGGCTGCCGTATTGAAGCGGCAGGAGCCTAGTTCGCATGGAACTGGAAGCGGCTTTCCGCCAGGCCGCGCGCTTCCAGCACAGAGACGCGGAACAGCGCCCCGGCGCGTGGCTGCAGCGCCAGTTGCGCCGGCGACAGCGACTGCCGTGCGCTGGTGACGAACAGTTCGTCCATGTCGGCGCCGCCCAGGGAGACGCAGCTGGGCTGCGCCACCGGCAGCGGCAGCGTGCGTTCCAGTTCGCCCTGCGGCGTATAGCGCGCCACCTGCCAGCCGCCCCATTGGGCGTTCCACAGGTGGCCGCCGGCGTCGACGCAGGAGCCGTCCGGCACACCGATGGCCAGCGTGGCGAACACGCGCACATTCGCCAGCGAGGGATAGTCGCAGCACAGGATGCGCGAATCGCACGAGTCGCAAAAGTACATGGTGGCGCCGTCGGGCGAGAAGCAGATGCTGTTGGCGATGCCCACCGGCGGCAGATCCAGCAGTTCCAGGGACAGGTTGCAGTTCAGGCGGTAGAAACGGCCCAGGGGGGCATGCTCGGGGGCCTCGTTCATTGTGCCGAACACGAAGCGCCCGGAACGGTCGCAGCGGCCGTCGTTGACGCGCACGCCGGGCGGAAGCTTGAGCGCATGCAGCGTGTGGACGGCGCCGTCCGCGACATTCAGCACCGCCAGACGCGACGCCATGCCCAGCAGGATCAGACCGTTTTTCGACGTCGGCGCCAGCGAGGCCACGCGCTCGGGCATCTCCCAGCGGCGCAATGCGCTGCCGTCGCTGGCGCAGCAATACAGCGCTTCGCCCTCGATATCGCTCCACCACAGGCGCTGGCTGTCGGCGCACCAGTGCACGCCTTCACCCAGCATGTCGCAATGCGCTGTCAGCGCGCGCGCCATGCCGCCCATGTCCGTCCTCCACTGATATGCCATGCCGCTCCCCGAAACAAATTGTGCCGATTATGTTAGCGGAGCGCGCGATATGAATCCAATCAACAAATTGCCAACACCGATACCAATTTAAGTATGTTAAAACGCCATGACACCCGAAAGGCAAGGTAATGACTGCTCCAAATCCGAACTGGTTTCTACGCGCGCGGCTTAAGACGCGCCAGCTGCTGCTGTTG
This sequence comes from Pseudoduganella violaceinigra DSM 15887, assembly GCF_000425385.1. GTDB lineage: Bacteria > Pseudomonadota > Gammaproteobacteria > Burkholderiales > Burkholderiaceae_D > Rugamonas > Rugamonas violaceinigra. The sequence continues at coordinate 11,150 of NZ_AUDI01000023.1, forward strand.
ATCGCTATCGATGACGAACGCAATATCCACCGTGCGGCGGAGGCGCTGTGCATGACGCAGCCGGCCGCCTCCAAACAGCTGAAGGATCTGGAGGAGATGCTCGGCATCGCCCTATTCGAGCGGCTGCCGCGCGGCATGGAGCCGACCATTTACGGCGAAAGCATGATACGCCATGCGCGCATGGCGCTCACCAGCCTGGCCCGCGCGCACGAGGATATCGTCGCCCTGAAGTCCGGCCTGGCCGGCCAGGTCGACGTGGGCAGCATCATGACGCCCGCGCTGCGCCTGCTGCCGCGCGCCATCACGCGCGTCAAGCAGCAGGTGCCGCAGCTGCGCATCGGCGTGCAGATCGAGTCCAGCAACGAGCTGCTGGAGCGCCTGCAGCGCGGCACCCTCGATTTCCTGCTGGCGCGCCTGTCCAATTTCCACGACAACGCCGACCTGCATTACGAGGAGCTGGCGCCGGAGCCGGTGGTGGCGGTGGCGCGCATCGGCCATCCGCTGGCCGCGCGCAGCAAGCTGACCCTGCAGGATCTGGTGCGGGTGCCGTGGATCATGCCCTCGCCCGGCAGCCTGCTGCGGCAGCGCTTCGACCAGCTGTTCCACAACGCGGGCATGGAGCCGCCGAGCGATGTGGTCAATACCAGCGAGATCGTGCTGATCACCAGCATGCTGCAGATGAGCGATGCGCTGAACGTGATGTCGACCGATGTCGCCCTGCGCTACCGGGAACTGGGCCTGCTGGCCATCCTGCCGCTGGACCTGGACTGCCGCATGGATCCCTTCGGCATTGTGCGGCGGCGCGACCGCGTGCTCTCGCCCGGCGCGGAGCTGCTGCTGCAGGCGATCCGGCGCGAGGCGTCGGAATCGCCGGCGCCGGCCGCGGTCGCGGCTCCTGCCGCAGCAGCTGCTGCTGCCGCGGCCCCGGCGGCGGATAACGTATTCGATATCGCTTTGGCATAAAAAGTCATTGGATCGGTATCCCTGCCCGCCCTTAGCATGGGCCGGAATACCTATATCCGGAGACCTGCCATGAACAACCTGTCCCTTGCGCGCCGCCTGGCCGGTGCGCTGCTGTTGATTGCGCCGCTCGCGGGCCACGCCGCGCGCTCCCTCGAACTCAGTTCGCCCGACCGCCAGCTGCGCGTCACCATCGACACCGGCGAGCGCCTGGCGCTGGCCATCAGCCATCGCGGCACGCCGCTGGTGCTGCCGACGCCGATCGGCATGACCTTGAGCGGCATCGGCACCCTGGGCGACAAGCCGCGCCTGACCGGGCAGCAGCGCCGCAGCGTCGACGCCACCGTGCAGCCGGTGGTGGCGCAGAAGTCCAGCGTAGTGCGCGACCGTTACAACGCCCTGCAACTGGAATTCGCCGGCGGCTACGCACTGGAGGTGCGCGCCTACGACGAGGGTGTCGCCTACCGCTTCCGCACCAGCCTGCCCGGCCAGGTGACGGTGGAGGACGAGCAGGCCGGCGTCAACCTGCGGCCGCAGGACACCTTGTACTGGCCGCAGGAAAAGTCGATGCAGTCGCATAACGAGCACTATTACCAGGCGCTGAGCGTGGGCGACGCCGCCGGCAAGCTGGTCGGCGTCCCGGCGCTGGTGAAGAACGGCGGGCTGCACCTGGTGTTCACCGAATCGGGCCTGCGCGACTATCCTGGCCTGTACCTGCACGGCGAAGCGGCCGGCCTGCGCGCCATCTTCCCGAAAGTGGCCCTGGCCGAGACGGCGCGCGACGACCGCAACGTGCCGGTGACGCAGGAGGCGCCGTATATCGCGCGCACCGAAGGTAAGCGCGCCTTCCCCTGGCGCATCCTGGGCATCGCCGCCGATGCCGGCGGCCTGCTGCTGAACCAGATGCCCTACCTGCTGGCCGATCCGCAGGAATTAAAGGAAACGGGATGGATCAAGCCGGGCAAGGTGGCCTGGGACTGGTACAACGGCAACAAGCTGTATGGCGTGCCGTTCAAGGCCGGCCTGGATACGCGCACCTACCGCCACTACATCGACTTCGCGGCAGACAATGGCCTGGAGTACATCATCATGGATGAAGGCTGGTACAAGCTGGGCGACCTGCTGGCGGTCAAACCGGAGATCGACATGCCGGAGCTGATGGCCTACGCAAAACAGCGCGGCGTCGGCATCATCCTGTGGGTGTCGTGGAAGACCCTGGACAGCCAGATGACGGCGGCACTGGACCAGTTCGCGCGCTGGGGAGCGGCGGGCATCAAGGTCGACTTCATGCAGCGCTCCGACCAATGGATGGTGAACTACTACGAGCGCGTCGCGCGCGAAGCGGCCGCACGGCGCCTGCTGGTGGACTTCCACGGCAGCTTCAAGCCCAGCGGCCTGCAGCGCACCTGGCCCAATGTGCTCACCTTCGAGGGCGTGAAAGGCCTGGAAAACAACAAGTGGACCGACAAACAGACGCCGGAGCACGACGTCACGCTACCCTTCATCCGCATGTTCGCCGGCCCGCTGGACTACACGCCCGGTGCCATGAGCAACGCCCACCGCAAGGATTTCGTGGCCAGCTTCGACCGCCCGATGAGCCAGGGCACGCGCGCGCACCAGCTGGCGATGTACATGATCTACGAAAGCCCGCTGCAGATGCTGGCCGACAGTCCCTCGCAATACCGCGCCAACCCCTCTTCGCTGGCCTTCATCCGCCAGGTGCCGGTTGAATGGGACGAGAGCCGCGTGCTGCACGCCCAGCTGGGCGGCTATATCGCCATGGCGCGCCGCCGCGGCGATACCTGGTATGTGGGGGCGATGACGGGCGCGGACGGGCGCGACCTGGAGCTGGACCTGTCCTTCCTGGGCCAGGGCGATTACCGCATGGACAGCATGGAAGACGGGCCCAACGCCGCCGTCTTCGCCATCGACGTCCAGCAAGGCTGCGCCGCCGTGACCCGCGCCAGCCGGATAACGATGCGCCTGGCGCCGGGCGGCGGCTGGGCCGCGATCATCCGCAAGACGAATTAAGGAGAAGCCTATGCAAAGCCTATTCCGCGCCCCCCTCGCCGCGGCACTGCTGGCCGCCGGGCTGGCGCAGGCGGCGCCGCCCGCCTTTACGCCGCGCTGGCAGATCGACGGCAACGCCATCCGCTGGCAGGTGCAGGACGCCCACAGCGACCAGCTTGAAATGAGCGGGCGCCAGGTCTCCGCCGTGATCGACTACGGCAGCCGGGCCGACGGATCGCTGCTGCTGGCGCGCACCGTGGTGTGGCCGATGCTGCGCACGATTCCGGACGATACGCACGCCAGCCTGATTCGCAAGTTCGGCGCCGAGGCGTCGCCAGCCATCGCCATCGACGGCCAGCCGGCCGCCGAGCGCCTGCAGCAGGTGCGTTTCGACGGCCGCCTGGCCCTGCAATCGCAGCTGGCGCCGGGCATCATACTGCTGCGTACCCTCACACCTTCGCCGGACGAACCGGCGCTGGTGGAGCGGCTGGAACTGGTCAACAACGGCAAGACGGCGCGCCGCTACAGCTTCGCCGCGCTGGAGCGCAGCGAGAGCACGCCGGCCGAACAGGGCACGCACGGCGCCTATGTGGTCGAAGTGCGCTCGCCGGCGCGCGAAGGCGAACTGGCGCCCGGCGCACGCACCCATGTGGACCTTGTCTTCAGCGCCCGCCTGCAGAACGAAATGGTGTACGTGGACGGCGATGAAGCCCTGCAGGCGCGCGCGCGCAAGGTGGCGCAATGGCGCGAGAACCTGGTGCTCGAAACGCCCGATCCCGTGATCGACGCAATGTTCGCCTTTTCCAAGGTGCGGGCCGCCGAAAGCATCTTCGCCACGCGCGGCGGCCTGCTGCACGGGCCGGGCGGAACACGCTATTACGCGGCCATCTGGGCCAACGACCAGGCCGAATACGTCAATCCCTTCTTCCCCTACCTGGGCGACCGCGCCGGCGTGCAGAGCGCGCTAACGAGCTTCAGCATGTTCGCCCGCTATATGAACGCGGACTTCAAGCCCATCCCCTCGTCCATCGTGGCGGAGGGCCGCAGCTACTGGAACGGCGCGGGCGACCGCGGCGACTGCGCCATGATTTCCTACGGCGCCAGCCAGTTCGCCCTGGCCCAGGGCGACGCCAATACCGCGCGCCAGCTGCTGCCCCTGATCGACTGGTGCCTGGAATTCACGCGCCGCAAGCGCGATGCGCAAGGCATCGTGCATTCCGACAGCGACGAGCTGGAAGGCCGCTTCCCCTCAGGCAAAGCCAATCTGTCGACCAATGTGCTGGCCTACGGCGGCCTGGAAGGGGCAGCGCGCCTGGCGGCGGCGCTGGGCGATACGCCGCGCGCCGCCGCACTGCAGCAGGAGGCGCAGGCGCAGCGGGGCGCCATCGAGCGCTATTTCGGCGCCCGCATGGGCGGCTACGATACCTACCGCTATTACGACGGCAACGATAAGCTGCGCGCCTGGATCGCCCTGCCGCTGGCGCTGGGCATCAACGAGCGCCAGCACGGCACGGTCGATGCGCTGCTGTCGCCGCAGCTGTGGACCGAGAACGGCGTGCTCACCGAAGCGGGCGACAAGACCTTCTGGGACCGCGCCACGCTGTATGCGCTGCGCGGCCTGCTGAAGGCCGGCGAGCTCGATCGCACCATGCCCTACCTGCGCTATTACTCGGGCCGGCGCCTGCTGGGCGAGCACGTGCCGTACGCGGTGGAAGCCTGGCCGGAGGGACAGCAGCGCCACCTATCGGCCGAAAGCGGGCTGTATGCACGGGTCGTGACGGAAGGCCTGTTCGGCATCGAACCAGCCAGCCTGCGCAGCTTCACCATCGCACCGCGCCTGCCCAAAGGCTGGCCGCGCATGGCGCTGCGGCATTTGCGCGCTTTCGGCGCTGGCGCCAACGGCGGCGGCATCGACATCGTCGCCACCCGCACGGCGCGCGGCCAGCGCGTGCTGGTACGCCTGGACGGCAAGACCCTGCTCGACGAGGCCTGGGACGGCAAGGCGCCCCTGCTCGTCACCCTCCCGAATTAAGCCATACCGTTTTCAGTATTGATGGCCGCCAAAGATTCATTAGCTCGCCATCAATATCTTGCCTAGCATATCTCCGTCGGCCGCCACTGCGCGGCCGATCGATAACTACACCAGGAGATAGAATGAAGAACACGTCCCAACGTGTGCGGATGACCATCCTCGCGCACGCCCTTGCAATGGCTTTCGCTGGGCCAGCCCTTGCACAATCGAATGCCACCGGTACCATTTTCGGTCACGTCGCCAACGGCAGCGGCGTCACCGTGGTGCTGGAGAATGTCGCCACCGGTGCGCGCCGGACCGTCAGCGTGGACGCCAAAGGCCACTACAACGCCAACTCCATGCAGCCTGGCGCCTACAAGGTGATGCTGGTACGCGACGGCAACGTGGAGCGCGTGCTCGAGGTGGAAGCGCTGATCGGCCAGGGCGTGGAAGCGTCCTTCGAAACGATGCAGGCTGTGACCGTGACCAGCCGCCGTCCAACCATCGACGTCAGCAACACCAACAACGGCGTGGTCTTCACCGCGCGCCAGCTCGACGAACTGCCTATCTCGCAAAGCATTTCCGGCATTATCGCCCTGGCGCCGGGCACCACGCGCGGCAACCCTAACGTCGCCGGCGACAGCTTCGGCGGCGCCGGTGTGTCGGAGAACGCCTACTACATCAACGGCTTCCCGGTCACCAATGTGTATCGCCAGATCGGTTCGACCACCCTGCCCTTCTTCGCCATCTCCCAGGCCCAGATCCTGCAAGGCGGCTACAGCGCCGAATTCGGCCGCTCCACCGGCGGCGTGGTGAACATCACCACCAAGAGCGGCACCAATAAATGGGAAGCGGGCGCCGTGCTGCAATACACGCCGAACTGGCTGCGCGCCAAGCCGGACGACACCTTCTACCCGAACACCGGCAGCAATCCGAAAACCGACGGCAAGCTGCTCACCTACCGCCACATCAACAACGCCACCGACGTCTTCGGCAGCGCCTATGTCGGCGGCCCGCTGATCAAGGACAAGCTGTTCATGTTCGCCAACGTGGAGTCGGACCGCTTCACCACCGGCTATGTCAGCAAGAGCTCCGATTCGCTGAACAAGACCAACGGCTGGACCGAACGCGAAACCCGCACCCCGCGCTACCTGCTCAAGCTCGATTACAACATCACCGACGAGCACCGCCTGGAATTCACCCAGATCCACGACGAAAACAAGAAGACGCAGCAAAACTACGGCTTCGATTACGCCACCCTGGCGCACAACAGCACGGTGGCCGGCGGCACGACGGGCGACGGCGCCAAGACCGACGACTCGATCCTGAAGTACACCGGCTTCCTGACCGACAACCTGACCGTGACGGCCCTGGCCGGCCGCTTCAAGTCGACCTATCCGCAAAGCCGCGCGGGCTATGTCCCGACCATCTACCAGGTCAGTGCACCGCTGAACGCGCAGGTACCGGGACTGACATACAACAATCCGCAGACCATCGGCGGCACCGTCCAGGTGGAAAACGCGGAAGACAAACAATCCACGCTGCGCCTGGACGTCGAGTACAAGCTGGGCAAGCATGCCCTGCGCGCCGGTATCGACCGCAACAACGTATCCTCCATCAACGGCTCGGAACTGGCCGGCGGCGGCAGCTATTACTACCTGCGCAGCAACAATCCGAATGAAGCGGTCGACGGCGGCAATTCGCCGGCCTCGGGCGGCGGTTTCGGCCCGCAAGGCTATTACGTCAATGTCTACCACCAGAGCGACGCCGCCTCGCCGAAAACCGACCAGGCAGCGCAATACATCCAGGACCGCTGGCAAATCACCGACAGTGTGCTGCTGGACATCGGCCTGCGCAACGAACAGTTCACCAACAAGAACAGCGACGGCATCGCCTATGCCGCGCAACGCCATATGCTGGCGCCGCGTGTGGGCGCAGCGTGGGATGTACGCGGCGACGGCACCCTGAAGGCCTTCGCCAACGCAGGACGCTACCACCTGCAGATTCCGACCAGCGTGGCGCAGCGTATCGCCGGCAATCCGGTCCACATCGACCACTATTACACCTATACCGGCGTTGACCCGGTCACGGGTGCGCCGACCGGCCTGGTGGCAATCAGCCCGCCTATTTCGTCCGGCAACGAATGGGGCACGCCCAAGGATCCACGCCAGGTGGCGGCCAGCAACCTGGGCGCCACCTATCAGGACGAACTGGCGCTGGGCTTCGAAGCTGCGCTGAACCCTGAATACACCTTCGGCTCCAAGCTCACTTACCGCACGCTGCGCAACACGATCGAAGACTGGTGCGACTCGCGTCCGGTGCAAGCCTGGGCCAAGCGCAACAACGTCGACGCCAGCGGCTACGGCATGCCTTGCCTGCTGGTCAATCCTGGCCGCGACAACACGCTGACGCTGGACCTGCGCGGCGACGGCAAGCTGGTGACGATTCCGCTGACGGCCGAGGAAATCGGCCTGCCGAAAGTGAAGCGCATCTACACGGCGCTGGACATGTTCGTCGAACACCCGTTCCGCAACGGTTGGTACGGCAAGGTCAACTACACCCTGTCGCGCAGCTACGGCAATATGGAAGGCCAGGTGATGTCCGATATCGGCCAGGCCGACATCGCAGCCACCACCTCCTTCGACTTCCCGGAACTGATGGACGGCGCCAGCGGCCTGCTGCCGAACAACCACAAGCACGTGCTCAAGGCGTTCGGCTACTACCAGGTGGCGCCTGAATGGACGCTGGGCACTAACATCAACATCGTCACCGGCGGTCCCAAGTCCTGCATCGGCAACCTGCCCAAGGCGCTCAACCAGGATGGCAAAAACCCGGCCGCAGGGTACGGCTCCGGCACCTTCTATTGCGATGGAAAGCTGGCGCCGCGCGGTTCGGCGGGCACGCTGCCGACCGACATCCGCATCGCCCTGAACACGACCTACTCGCCGCAATTCATGAAGGGGCTGAAACTGAAGGCCGACGTATTCAACCTGCTGAACCGCCAGACCGTCCTGGCCACCCAGCCGGTGTACAACTCGGGCAAGGATACGGTCAGCCCGTACTACGGCCAGGTGCAGGGCCGCGCACCGGAACGCCAGGTGCGCTTCTCCGCGGAGTACAACCACAAGTTCTGATCTTGCTGTAGTCTGGAGACGAGGTTAGCGCCCCGTCTCCTTCAAGTATTCCGCGCGCGCCGCCAGGGCGGTGTCCGCGAAATCGGAGAACAGGCCGTCGACGCCCAGCGCGAAGAACTGTTTGTACTCCAGCACTGGATCACCCTTGTAGTTGCTGGCCAGGCGGCGTTTCTCGTTGCGGAAGGTGTAAGGGTGCACCAGCAGACCGGCCTTATGGGCGTCGGCCACCAGCGTGGTCGGCGCCATCGTCGTCGTGTCGGCATCATTCACCTTGCCGTCCCCGTTCACGTCCGCCACCTTGCCGTTCGCATCCAGCGTGCCCTTCACGCTCACGATATAGCGCTTCCACGGGCCGATCCCGTCGGCATAGGTCTTGATCTCGGCCAGCCCGGCCGGCGTCACCATATCGCTGAACTTGCGCTTGTCGCCCGCCAGCGCCCAGTCGAATGGTTTGTCGTACGGCGCCGCGTATGTCAGGGCGCCCGTCTTCAGGTCCACATCATCGGCATCGATCAACTGCACCATCTTCAGCCTGGAACCCTTGCTGCGCATGTATTTCAGGCTGCCCGGTTCGAAGGACTGCACGAAAACCGGCGCATCGCGCTCGGTCCAGCCGGCGGCGGCCAGCAGCGCCAGTAGCTTGTCCTCCAGCGGCAATCCTTGCTGGCGATGGAAGCTGGGGTTCTTGGTCTCTGGATAAATGGCGATATTGCGGCCGCTTTTCTTGACCAGATCGATCACTTCCTGGATGGTCGCGATCCTGAACTTGCCGTTGAACTGCTGCGGACGTTCGGCGTCGGTCGAAATGCCGCCCAGCGTCTTGATCTCGGCCAGCGTGAAGTCGCTGGCGAACCAGCCTTCCTGCATCTCGCCGTCGACGCTCAGGGTGCGCTTGCGCGACGCAAATTCGGGGTGCTGCGCCACATCGGTGCTGTAGGCCAGGTTCGGGTCGTGGCGGGCGATCAGCACGCCGTCCTTGGTGGAGATCACGTCCGGCTCGATCGCATCGGCGCCCAGTTCGATCGCTTTGGCGTAGGCTTCGACGGTTTCCTCCGGCAGATAGCCGCTGGCACCGCGGTGCGCCACCACCAGCGGCAATTGTCCCTCGAGTGTCGGCAGTGCCGGCAGGCCGCCGCCGCATGCCGCCAATACCGCTGCCACCAATGTGCATCCCACTACTTCTTTCATTGCTGCTCCGCCTGGAAAGTTGAAAATGCGGCGGATTCTAAAAAGTAAAAATGACAAGGTGATGAATCAGGCAAGCGTGCGCACAGTGCTTGACAATCATTGCCCAGGCAACATATAGTTCATTTATGAATAAAATCCCGCTCCCCCGCCGTGTTGCCCGCCTGATCAGCCGCGCCCAGTCCGTCCTGGCGGACGAGCTCGACGCCAAACTGGCGCCGTTCGATATCACGGCGGCGCAGTACGTGGTGCTGTCCACCCTGCACAGCGGCCGCGCCAATATCGCGGCACAGATCTGCAAGGAGCTGTCCTACAGCCCGGGCGCGATGACGCGCATGCTGAACCGGCTGGAGCAGAAAGGCATGATCCAGAAAGGGCCAAGCCTGGACAGCCGCCGCACCGTGCGCCTGGAATTGACGGAAGCAGGCCAGCGCCTGTTCCCCAGCCTGCTGGCGGCGTCGGGCACGGTCATCGCAGACTACTTCGGCACGTTCAGTACGCAGGAACTGGAAACGTTCGAGGCCCTGCTGCTGAAAATGTTCGCGGGGAAGTGAGTCTTTTTTGCCCAAACAGTTGCCTAGGCAACCAATTCATAGGAACGCAATGGAACCATCAATCAATGTGCTGGGCGCTTACTTCCCGGACTGGCTGTTCTGCATCGCGGGTGCCACGGTGCTGAGTTTCCTGCTGCACGCGCTGTTGTCCGCGCGCGGCTGGCTGGTGGGCGTGCCCTCGCACCTGCTTGCGCTGGGCTATCCCGCCTTCGCCACCGTGCTGTCGCTGTCCGCATGGCTCATGCTTTTCCAACATTAAGGCGCCACCATGAAGAAAACCCGCAACTCCCGCCTCTGGAGCGCCATCGTGCTGACGCTCACCCTGACGGCGATCGGCCTGGCCATCTATGTGGTGCGCACCCTCGACCGCGCGCCGCGCACCGACGATGCCTATGTCTACGCCGACACGATCACCGTCGCGCCCGAAGTCAATGGCCGTATCGTGGAACTGGCAGTGACCGATAACCAGCGAGTGAAGCAAGGCGACCTGCTGTTTCGCATCGATCCCCAGCCCTTCGCGGAAACCCTGGCCAAGGCCGAAGCCAGCCTGAAGGCGCTCGACAGCGAAATCAGGCTGACCCGGCGCGCGGTGGAAGCGCAGAAATTCGCTGCTGCCGCCTCGCGCGCCAACGTCGAACATGCCCGGGCGGCGAACGAACAGGCGGGCGACACGCTGGCGCGCCTGGAGCCCCTGCTCAGCAAAGGCTTCGTGTCCGCGGAGCGCATCGACCAGGCGCGCACGGCCAAGCGCAGCGCACAATCCCAACTCAGCGCCGCACTGCTGGACGCGCAGCGGGCCGAGGCCTCGGTCAGCGGCGTCGACGCGCTCGTCGCGAAACGCGAAGTCGCCAAGGCTGAAATCGCCCTGGCGCGCCTGAACCTCTCCTACACCGAAGTGCGCGCACCGGGCGACGGCATTGTGCTCAACCTGAAAACCGCGCCCGGCCAATTTGTCGGCGCCGGCCATCCGGTCTTCACGCTGGCCAGCTCGAACCGCTGGTATGTGGTGGCCAATTTCCGCGAGACCGACCTAGCCGGTATCAAGGCCGGCCGCCACGCCCAGGTCTATCTGCTGGGGGACACCTCGAAGCGCTACAGCGGCACGGTGGAATCGATCGGCTACGGCGTATTCCCGGATGACGGCGGCAGCGAAGTGGCCGGCCTGCCGCGCGTGCCGCGCTCGATCAACTGGGTGCGGGTGGCGCAGCGCTTCCCGGTGCGTATCCTGGTCGAACAGCCCGATGCCGCTTTCCGCATCGGCGCCTCCGCCGTGGCCATGCTGGGCACCCGGTGAGCGCCATGGACACCCTGCTCGCCCGCGTGCGCGCCGAGCTGGCGCCCTTCCCCGGCCGCATGGATGCCGTGTGGCGCCTGCTGGCCAGCTGCACCCTGGTCATCGTCTGCTCCATGACTCTGCAAGTGCCCTCGCTCACGCTGTCGCTGATCATGGTGTTCTTCACGGCGCAGGAAAACACCGTGCTCACCCGCATGAGCGGCATCGCGCTGATCATCGGCAGTACGCTGGCGGTCGCATCATCCCTGCTGCTGGTCAAATTCACCATCGACGTGCCCATGCTGCGCATTCTGGGAGCGGCCTTGATCGCATTTTGCGGCATGTATTTTCTACGGGCCAGCAAGCGCGGGGCCATCGGCTTTCTAGTGGCGCTGATCGTCGTGTACGCCCAAAGCATGGCCGACATTTATGAAAGCCCGGAAGTGCTGACGCGCGCCCTGCTGTGGGTATGGGTTGCGTCCACCTATCCGATCGTCCTGACCATGACGGTACAGCGCCTGTTCCGGCCTGCGTTGCCGGTCCGGCTGCTGGTTGAAGAATATGCGCGCCAGTTGGACGAGGTCGTGCATCAGCTCGATGCACGCCTGGCGGGCACTGCCCCGCCGCGCTTCCACAGCGGGCGCGTTGGCCAGGGCGTACTCGCCGTGCAGCGCCAGCTGGCATTTGCCGCGCTGGGAAACCAGGAACGCAGCATGGCGCGTGCCGCGGCGATCAGCCGCCTGCACGCGGCGGCGGCACAACTGGCCCGCCAAGCACCTGTCGATGTCTCGCCAGACGAGCGCATTCGCATGCTCGCCATGCGTGACGCATGCATATCGCTGCGTGACTGCCTGGGGCATGACGCGCCCTTCCATCTTTCGGCGCAGGACAAAGGGGAAGCACGCCATAGCGGCGCCCCCCGTCCCATCCTGCGTGAAATGGAGCGCGCATTGCGCGCAGCGGCATCCGCCGAAAGCGCCGCCAACGAGCCTGGCGCCGCTTCGCCGCCGCAGCCGCAGCCGGCCGCTACCGCAAGCGAAGCAAACCGCCTGCTCTATGCGAAATTCGCATTCAAGGCCGTGCTGGCGGCCATGGGCACCTATGTCATCTATACAGCCCTGCAATGGCCCGGTATCCACACCGCCATGCAGACCTGCATCATACTGGCCCTGCCCAGCCTCGGCGCGACCACCCACAAAGGCATCACCCGCTTGCTGGGTTGCTGCCTGGGCAGCTTGGCGGCGCTGGTGGCAACCGTGTTCGTGGTTCCGCACCTGGAAAGCATCGTCGGCCTACTGGCCATGTCGCTGCCCATCATCGCTGCCGGCGCCTGGATCGCAGTCGGCTCGCCGCGCTCGAACTATATCGGCGTGCAGATGATGTTCGCATTCGCCCTCGCGCAACTGGGCAGCTTCGGCCCCGTCACCGACGTGACCGAAATCCGCGACCGCCTGGTGGGCATTCTGCTGGGACTCGCCGTCTCGATCACGGTCTATACGGTGCTGTGGCCGGAACGCGAAGGCGATGCACTCAAAACCGCCCTGGCGAAATTAAGGAAAGCAGTGTCGGCCTGCGCGCATGCCAGCCATGAAAATATCAGCGCCGCGCGGCTACAGGCATGGGTTCTGCTGCAGCAGTGCCGCGAGCTGCAGGCGCGGGTCGCGCTGGAACCGGGCTGGCGCGGGCGCAAATCGCGCCGCGTTGCCCGGCAGCTGGCGCAGGCGGAAGAAAGCCTGGCGGCGCAGGGCCTCAGGTCTTAGACAATGCGTTCACCAGCTCTTTTTCCAGCGAGGCAAAGTTGCCCTGGACGCTTTGCAGGCTGCCCTGTATCTGCACGGCCGCATAATAGAGGCCGGTGCCGTCCACCTTTCCGAAATCAAGATCGGCCGCCTTGTTGAAGAACGACGGCGCGTCGACCATCTTCAGCACGTCGACGCTTGCATTATCGCGCTGCAAGGCATAAACCCCGGCGTAGCGCTGCAGGCGAACCGGGTCCATCCAGCTCGCGGCCTGGCTGGCCACAGCCACTTCCCAGGCTTCGCGGCGCAAGGTCGGCGTCGCCACGTGGATGCCGAACTTGTGGTCGCTGGCTGCCATCAGGTGTTCCAAAAGCTGTTTGCCTTCCACTTTATCGCGGATGTCCTGGCTAAGCACTTTGCGAACCTTCTCGAGCCGCTCGATTTCCAGCTGGTTCTTGTGCATGGTGGCGCGCAATTCTTCAAGGTTGGCCCGCATCTCTGCATTGATGCTCTCCTCCGCCGCATGTGCGCGGTGGCTGTGGTGCCAGCTTTGCACCGCGTGTTCCAGCGCCAGCGCAGTCAGGATACTCACCACAATCATGGTGTATTCGCCGGCGAACATTTTCATGGAGGCGAGCGCGCCCTTTTTCGGCATTTCTACGTGCATTGGCTTAGTCCTTGGTCTATCGCCCTCGCGGCGGGGCGCGCATTATCTTACACTATTGGCATGTCTTTTTTAGAACGAAAATCACGGAGTGATAAAGAGCGCATTTTTTCGCCTCCGCGCCGCACTATAATCTCCGCGAATTCAACAGCAACCGCTTTCCACAGTGTCTAAATCGCAACTCCTCTGGGCCTTGCTTGCCCTGTCTCCCCTCGCATTTGCCGAACCAGCCAATACGCCGCAAACCGCCAGAGCCGCTTCCGGCTACGCGAACGAATACCTGATGCGCGAGCTGGGTGCCCGCATGTCGGTACCGCAAGGGAAAACCATCCAGCCTGATAAACCCAGCAAAAACTATTATTCAGCGCAGCAGCGCGAAGCACTGCGCACCGTGTTCGGCAGCGAGAATCCGCTTCTCGCCAAGCGCCAGCCGGCTGGCGGCGGCCGCATCAACTACAGCCTGTCCCTGCCGGCCGGCCATTACCAGGACGCTTCTGCCCTGACGATTTGGGACCAGGGCGACATGCAGGTGGCCGTCGCCCCGAATGGCAGCCAGGTCTATTCCGGCAGCCTGCCGTCCCTCAGCAGTCTGGATAAGGCAGGCCGCTTCGACATCAAGGCAGTCAGCGCCAAGGGCCATTCCATGGCCGGCTCCTGGGGCGGAAAAGCCCACGGGGAAATCGCACAAGTGAGCTACACCCCGCACAGCGATGCGCACAAGGGCTTCAGCCTCGAACATCTGCGCTACGACAGCGATTACAAGCGCCAGGGCCAATACATCAGCGGCGGAGCCGAATACAGCATCGGCCGCGCCAGTGCCGAGGGCCAATCGATCGACCAGTTGCATCTGTCACTGCGCTGGCGCCAGCTGGATGCCGCCGCGCTGGCGGGGCTTAAACTGGAAGCGGACCGCTTGCGGACCGCCGGCTGGCTGACGGCGGACGGCGATGAGTTCCTGAACCGCAGTGCCCCGATGCTGAAACGCTTGCTCATGGGCGGCGCGGCACTGGAGATCGAAGACCTGAGCGGCAGCTATCGCGGTCAAAAGCTGACCGTCAAAGGCAAGCTGGCCCTGCCAAACGCCAAGGATGCCGACTTTTCATCAGGTCCCGCCCTGTTGAACAAGCTGGTGGGCAGATTGGAAATCGCAGTCCCTCAGCAACTACTGCGCGAGATCGCGGCGACAATGGCGGAGCAATACCAGCGCAGCAATCCTGGTATGGAGACGCCGCTCGACAAGCTGACCGCACAATTCTATGAGGCGATGTCCAGCAAGGCCCTTGCCAGCAATTACGTGCGGCAGGATAAAGACATGCTGCGCACCCTGATCGAACTGAAGGATGGGGTCGTGACCATCAATGGCAACGCCCTGCCGCCGGAAGTCCTGTTGAAGCTATTCGGCAAAGGCAAGGTGCCGCCCGCCGACACCGAAGCACCGGTTGCCATCACCATGCGCCAGCGCGGCCTGCAGGCCGCGCAGCAGTTTGCAGAGAGCGGTGACGGCAAGGGCATGCTCGAACTATGCCAGCGCATGGTCGACGGTTTTGAAGTGGACCGGGACCTGCAAAAGGCTAACGAATGGTGCGGCAAGGCCTGGGATAAGAGCCTGTACGCTGCGGCAATCCCATTGGGCGAACCTTTCCTGAACGGGGAATTGAACGATCCAGCCATTCCCCGCAGGCTGCAGGAAGCCGCCGACAAACAGCATTTGCCGGAGGCGCAATTCCTGATGTCGCGCCTGCACCGCGAAGGCAAAGGCGTGCCAAAAGACCTGGAGAAAGCTGGCGCCTATCTGCAGCAATCGGCTGACCAGGGCTACCTGAAAGCATTCCAGGCAAAGGTGGAAACCGATGCTGGCAAGCGCAGCGCCAGCCCAGATTCGAAATCTGGCGAAGACGGCGCCGCCGCTGCGGCAGCCGCTGCAGTAGCAAACCCGTGGAACCTCTTGATGCAAGTGGAGGCCGGCTTTATTTCCGAGCAGTCCTACCGCTTTGACTCGGATAAGCATCGGCGCCTGGACGTATCGCTGGACAAGCTGAAGACACATGAGAAATGGGCCCCGCTGCTCGCGGTCTGCCTGTCTGCAAATAATCCAAGTGACGTCGCCTGCTTCAGGCTGATTGCCTACAAGGGCGAGAAGCCACGACTCCAGGCCAGCAGTGATATTAGCGGCAACCAGAGCGAGCAGAGACACAACATCCAGGCTCTGGCAACGTCATTCGAGCCTGGTGAGAATGTCGACCTCACGGTATATGCCAGCGGCAAACAGGTCCATTTCGTCGTGAATGGCAAAGAATCGCTGGTGCAGGACGTGGACTTCCCGGCAGAAGTCCTGACGCTCCACTGCTCAACAGGAGATTGCAATTTCAATTTCCTGCCAGCGCCGTAAGCCCGCACCGGGCTAGGACACCAACAAGCCCATCTCGCCCAGGATAACGGCTGCCTGGGCGTGTGAGATCACCGCCCCCTTGAATGCGCGCATGTCGGCGATCTTAAGACCGCCGAGCTCGGCCCCGCGCAAGTCGGCGCCTTCGAAGCGCGCCAGCTTGAGTACCGCCTCGCGCAGGCTGCCGCCCTCAAAAACGGCTTCGCGGAAATCGCAGCCGGACAAATCGGCATCCGAGAAATCCAGCTGTACCAGCGACGCCTTGCGGAACGAGAAGCCGCGCATATCCGCGCCCACCAGCAGGCTCTCTTCGAAACTGGCGCCGAGATGGGATACCTCCTCGAAAGATGCGCCAGTCAGCTTGCAGCTGCGGAAGCTGGCCGACGCCAGCCTTGCACGGCGCCACTTGCTGTTATTCAGGTCGCAGCCTTTGAACTGCGCATCGACCAGGTCGGCCGACTCGAAATCCGCCGCCATGGCGCGACAACGCTGCCAGCTGCTGCGGGCCAGCTTGGCCGCATACAGGACCGCGTCGTGGAAAGTGCACGACTCAAACACGCAATCCTGCAGGTCCAGCCGCGACAGGTCCGCGCCGTCGAAGCCGCATTGCACGAAACGCCTGGCGCCGGCGGCAAGATGCCGCGCCAGCGCATCCCGATCCAGGTCGATCCCTTCGATATGATTTAACTGGACTTCCATCACTTGCGCTGGCTGCGGGCAGCATAGGCCTCGTAAATGGTCTTTGCGTCCTTGTGCGCCTGGTCGATGCTGCGCAGCTTCTTGTCATCGTCATGGCGCACGAAGAATTCCGCGTTCTGCGCATCCATGACCAGTTTGATCGCGACGGAGTCCTTCAAGTTATATTTTTCGAAGATGAGCGTGGTCACTTCGTCGAGGTATTCTTCGTAAGTCATGTGATTTCCAATGGAGCGGCAAAGTGCGCTGATTATAAGCTTGCCCCGGCTTAAAGCTTGCACTTGCCGAATCGATTCAAGGTCTATATAATTCATGCCCTTCGGGTCGTTAGCTCAGTTGGTAGAGCAGCGGACTTTTAATCCGTTGGTCGCAGGTTCGAGCCCCGCACGGCCTACCAGTATCAGTAAAATAGCCAGCCTTCGGGCTGGCTATTTTATTTCTGCGTATGAAGCATTCTCTATTCCTCTTCGACCTCGACGACACCCTGCTGGACTTCCGCGCCTCGGAACAGCTCTCCTTCGAACGCGTGCTGCGTGAGCTTGGCTTCCAGGCTGGAATCGATAAGCTGTTTCAGCAGTATCAGATTTTCAATATCGAGTTATGGCGCGCTTTTGAGGCCGGCACGGTATCGAAGGACTTCCTCAAAATCGAACGCTTCCGCAAGACGTTTGCAGCAAACAAGCTCGAACTTGATCCCCACCAGGCAAGCCATCGCTACCTGGAATCGCTGTCGGAAACCGTGGTGCTGGTCGATGGCGCCAGAAACCTGTGCGCCACACTTGCCGCCGCCGGCGAAGTGGGCATCATTACCAATGGTGTGGCGCATATCCAGGATCGCCGCATCGCCAACTCCGGCCTGGGCGATTACATCTCCTTTACCGCCACCTCGGAAGCTTGCGGCTTTGCCAAGCCGGATACGCGCTTCTTTGAATACGCAAGCAGGATGGCGCGCGCCTTCAGCAAGGAGCAGACCGTCATTATCGGCGACCGCCTGGATGCGGACATCCTTGGCGCCAACCGCTTTGGTATCGAGAGCTGCTGGTACAACCCTGGCCGCCTGGCCAATGACACCGCCGCACGCCCCACTTTCGAAGCCAGCCACCTCGATCAAGTAGCGGGCGTGCTCGTTTAAGCAGCGGCACGCCATTTTTCGTGCGCCTGATTACCACAAATGATGTCATTAACACATCATTTGTGACTATTTGATAGTTTTTGAATGGCAACTATTGTTAAAATACTGCATCCAACGTCCGCACCATTGAAAATGTCCGAAAATCTTTACGCCGCCCCGCTTTCCAGCCTTGACGATCACAAGCTGTCTTATCTCGACGACCGCTTTCTTGTGGTTTCGCCGCGAAAACTGTTGGTCATGTCGTTTGCAACTGCCGGCCTGTACCTGTTCCACTGGACCTTCAAGAACTGGGCGCTGCACCGCGACGCAACCGGCGACAACGTGTGGCCGCTGCCGCGTACGATCTTCTGCGTCTTCTATACACACAGCCTGCTCCGCCACATCGCGAACCACGACACCAGCGGCCATCGCCGCGCCTGGGACAGCGACAGCTACGCCACCGCCCTGGTGCTCGTGATGCTG
This sequence comes from Pseudoduganella violaceinigra DSM 15887, assembly GCF_000425385.1. Classification (GTDB taxonomy): domain Bacteria; phylum Pseudomonadota; class Gammaproteobacteria; order Burkholderiales; family Burkholderiaceae_D; genus Rugamonas; species Rugamonas violaceinigra. The sequence goes on from NZ_AUDI01000023.1 coordinate 29,356, forward strand.
GCCAACTACGCACTATCCTGGACCGGTCAGGGTTCGCGCATCATTAGCGGCCTGGCGTTCCTGATGCTGATTCCGACCACCCTACTCACGAAGCAGGTGCAGATTGAAATCAATGCGCGTTGTGGCGACCCGGAAGGCAGCAGCAACGACAGCATCACCGGCGCGAACATCGGCTGGATCGTCGTCGGCGCGGTGTTCTGGCTCTTCGCTCTGATCGGCCTCATGATTCCGCCTTACGTCGAATAAACATTCATCGCAATTCAAGCCATTTCACCACCTCGGGATCACATATGTCCAACAACGTCTACGCCGCACCATTGTCCAACCTCGACGACCGGATCGAGGCCGGCTCCGATGATCGCTTCTACGTCGTTTCGACGCGCAAAATGCTGATCCTGTACTTCCTGACCTTGGGCTTTTACCGCCTCTATTGGAATTACAAGAACTGGTCCCTGCACAACAAGGCCACGGGAGAAGGTGTATGGCCAGTTCCGCGCGCGATCTTTTCGGTGTTTTTCACGCACGCGCTGTTCCGCAATGTCGAGTCTCACGATGCTACGGGCGAACGCGGATCCTGGGATGCCGGCAAACTCTCAACCGCCATGGTGATTGCCCTGATCACCAGCAACATCCTTGCCCGCCTGTCCTGGAAAGGTATTGGCTTTCCATACGTTAACATCGCATCCTTGCTGATCATGCTGCCGATCGGCTTCCTGTTGAAGAAGGCGCAGGATGAAATCAACGCACGCTGCGGCGACCCGGCCGGAAGCACGAATGCGTCGTTCTCGGCCGGGAACATCGCTCTTTGCGTCGTCGGCGGCTTATATTGGCTGCTGGCGATCGCCGGGCTCTGTTCCCAGCCTTAATCGGATTTGTGGCCTGCCATCGGAATCTCCGGCAGGAACAGCAACGCGATCAAACCAAGCAACACCAGCACGGCGCCAGCGCCAAAGATACCCGCGATCGCGTGGCGATAGACCGCCACCGTCGACGGCAGGACGCTGACGCCCTCGCCCACCGCCGCTACCGCTTGCACGCCGTGCATATGCAGCGAACGCGCCAGCATGGCGCCCGAGCCGGTCACGCCCAGCAAACCGCCCAGCGAACGGAAAAACGTCAGCATCGCCGTTCCCACCCCGCGCCGCGCGGGCGGCAAGGCGTTCTGCACCGCGATGGTCATATTCGGCATCACCAAGCCGAGCCCTGCGCCAAGCAGGAAGATCGCCGGCTCGATTACCCAATAGCCCCACCCCGCCTCCATGCCCCAGGCCAGCGTGGCAAACGCGATCAGGGCGGCAACCAGGCCGCCCAGTTGCACAGCCTTGTATTTTCCGGTGCGCGCCAGTATGCGGCCGCTGGCGATCGACGAACCGACCAGGCCAATCATCATGGCCACGGTCAGCATGCCTGAACTGGCCGGGCTGCTGCCCATCACCACCTGGAAGAACAGCGGGAAGAACACCGTGGCGCCCATCAGTCCCATCAGGGTCAGCGCCATCACCACGCTGGCGATATTGAACACGCGGTTGCCGAACAAGTCGGGCGGCAGCACGGGCTCCGGCACTTTGCGCACATGGATCGCCAACCAGGCGCCCAGCACCACGGCCAGTACGCTGCATACCCGCACCTGCAAGGAATCCCAGGCCCATTCGGTGCCGCCCAGCGCCAGCACCAGCAGCGCCGCGGTGATCGAAGCCGTCATCAGCACCGAGCCAAGGTAGTCGACCCGGTGCGCGTGGCGCACCTCCTCCTTATGCAGGGCGCGCACAATGGCGTAGAAGGCCACAGCGCCGACCGGCAGGTTGACGTAGAAAGTCCAGTGCCACGACAGCGCATCGGTGATCAATCCGCCGAGCACGGGACCGAGCAGGCCGGTGGCGGCGTACACCACAGGCACCATGCCCATGCGCTTGCCGCGCTCCGCCGGCGGAATGATGTCGGCGATGATGATCTGCGCCAGTGGCAGAAAGCCGCCCGCGCCCACGCCCTGCAGCGCGCGGAATACGATCAACTGCGTCATGTTCTGCGACAGGCCGCACAGTGCGGAGCCAAGCAGGAAGGCGCCCATCGCCGCAAAAATCATGGGCCTGCGCCCGTATTGGTCTGCCAGCTTGCCATACAACGGCATGGTGGCGGTCGACGCCAGCACATAGGCCGTCACCACCCACGACAGGTGGGCCATGCCGCCCAGGTCGGCCACGATACGCGGCAAGGCGGTGGCGACGATGCTCTGGTCCAGCGCGCTGAGACCCAGTACGGCCATCATGGCAAGGTAGACGGCGCGGATTTCGCGCTCGGTGATCGGGGTGTCCTTCATGGCTGTCCAATTTCGTTCAGGGGCTCGATGGCGGCTTCCAGTGCCGCCAGCTGGGATGGCGTGAGGCGGGCAATGCGGCGCGACATCCAGTCCCGCCGCTTGTCGCGCAAGGCTTCGATGCGCTCGGCGGCGAGCTGCGTGACCAGCAGGCCCGAGCGGCGCCGGTCCTGCGGATCGGGCGCGCTGCGCTCCAGCAGCCCAGCCTCCTCCATCGCCTTCACATGGCCGCTCATGGTCGCCGTCCTGACGTTCTCCAGTCGCGCGAGATCCGCCACGCCGATGCCCGGCTGGTCCTGGATGATGGAGAGCAGCATGTACTGCACCAAGGGGATATCGCCGCCGTTTTCGCTGGCGTCGCGCCGCATTTCGCGCACCAGGCGCTTCAGCACCAGGCGCAGCTCTTCGCTGACCGCCTGCACCCGCGGCGATAGCGAAGCCTCATGATTTTTTGACATTGGACAAGATGGTTAGGAAGCCTAACTATCTATTTTAGCGGAATCTCCCTGGCCGCGCAAAAGCCCCAGCAGGTATCCTCTTGCCGCCTGCTTTTCCATCCCCTTTTCCTCCAGATGCGGCAGCAGCTTCTCGAACAGCTGGCGGCGCTTGTGCCCGGCGCCGGAAATATCGCGCCGGTCGGAAAAGAAATCCATCAGGGTGGAGCCGCAAATGCAGTTGCGGTAAGCCTCCACGATGGCGATGTTGTCGTCATCGAAGGCCTGCTTCAGGCCGGAGATATTCGCGCGCAGCGACTTGGTCTGCTGGATGAAGTCGGCGGCTGTGCTGAACATCCGCCCGCAGTTGTTGCAATGCTTGGGAAAGGCAGACGCGGCCAGCGCCCGCAGGCCTTCGAAGAAAAGCAGTTCTTCCATCGTGCGCCCTCCGCTTCCAGTTCCGGACAATTTGTGAGAGAGTAAATCTTTCTCGCACGGAGCAAATAATGAGCCTGCAGGAGCATTACCGTATCGAGCCGCTGGAGCAGGCACACGCGCTGCATGCCGGTTTCTACACCGGCATGCACTGGCTGGATTTCGAACAGCGCGAAGTGTTCGGCAAGAGCTGGCAACTGGCCGCGCATGCCGGCGACCTGCAGCATCCAGGCGACCATGTGACCGCAGATATCGCAGGCAAGCCCATCATCATCATATGCCAGCAGGACGGCAGCCTGCAGGCTTTCTTCAATGTCTGCCGCCATCGGGCCGGGCCACTTGCAACTTGCAATGGAAAAGGCGCGCGGGCGCTGCACTGCAAATACCATGGCTGGACCTACGAGCTGGATGGCGGGCTGCGCGCCGCCACCGAGATGCAGGACGCCGCCGGCTTCGACAAATCGGCGATCCGCCTGCCGCGCGTTCAGGTGCGCGCCTGGCAAGGCTTGGTCTTCGTGGCGCTGGATATCGCTACCCCGCCGTTCGAACAGGTCTTTGCCGGCATCGGCGAACGCATTGCGGTGGCCGGATTGCCGCAGATGCGCTTTGCCAAGCGCGACACCTACCAGCTCGCATGCAACTGGAAGGTCTACATCGACAACTTCCTGGAAGGCTACCACCTGCCCTTCGTCCACCCCGGCCTGTCGAAAGTGCTCGACTACCGCGCCTATGACACCGAACTGGCGCAATGGCATTCGCTGCAGCACTCGCCGCTGCGCAACAACGACGGCATCTACGGCGACGGCAATGCCTGGTACTACTTCATCTATCCGAACATCATGCTGAACATCACCCCGGGCCGGCTACAGACCAACCGCGTCCTGCCGCAGGGCGACGGGCATTGCATCGTCGAATTCGACTACTACTACACGGACGAGCCGCAAGTGCAGGCGCGCGTCCAGGCCGAACAAGCCTTCAGCGACGAGATCCAGGCCGAGGACATCGCCATCTGCGAGCACGTGCAGCAAGGCCTGGCATCCGGTTCGTACAGCGCCGGACGCCTGAACCCCCGCCGCGAAAGCGGGGTGTGGCATTTCCAGAACCTGCTACGCGCCGCCTATGCACGCCAGGGATAAGGCCAAGCCGCTGGGCTTCTGGATGTGCACCTCGCTGATCGTGGGGAATATGATCGGCATGGGAATTTTCATGCTGCCCGCCGCCCTCGCCCCTTTCGGCAAGAATGCCTTTGCAGGATGGGCCATCACCGTCGTCGGCTGCCTGTTCATCGCCCATGTCTTCGCCCGCCTGGCGCGCGCCATGCCGGATGAGGACGGCCCATACGGCTATTGCCGGCGTGCCTTCGGCAACGGCGTCGCCTTCTTTACCATGTGGTGCTACTGGGTCTCGATCTGGGTTACCAATGCGGCGCTGGCGATCGGCATCGTCGGCTACCTGACAACGCTTCTGCCAGCGCTGTCCTCCCACCCGGCCCTGCCGCCGCTGGCGGCCATGGGCATCATCTGGTTCTTCGTCCTGGTCAGCCTGCGCGGCGCACTGGCCTCGGGACGGGTGCAGCTGGCGTCGGCAGCCCTCAAGCTCCTGCCGATGGGCGCCATCGTACTGCTCGGCGTGTGGATCTTCGCCGCCGACAGTGCCGCCTACGCGGCGCATCTGCCGCCCACACCGTTCACCCTGGACGGCACCGCCGCAGCCGGCACCATCGCCCTGTTCGCCATGCTGGGCGTGGAATGCGCCTCGCTGCCCGCCACCAAAGTGCACCAGCCGGAACGCACCATCCCGCGCGCCACCATTGCCGGGACGCTGGCGGCGGCCATCGTCTATGTCTGCGTCTGCACCATCCCCATGCTGCTCCTGCCGCAGGCCGAGCTGGCGGCTTCCAACGCCCCCTTCGTCGACCTGTTCCGCCACTACTGGGACGCCGGCAGCGGCCATTGGCTGGCACTGGCCGTCATCGTCAGCGGGCTGGGAGCGCTGAACGGATGGACCATGCTGGCAGGCGAAGTGACCGCTTCCATGGCGCGCCACGGCATCTTCCCGGCGGCACTGAACTCGCAGAACCGCCACGGCGCGCCGGCCTGGTCGCTGCTGCTGGTGGGAGTACTGGCCAGCGTCATGGTGGCGATGAACTACAGCCGCTCATTGGCCGAAGGATTCACTTTCCTGACCCTGGTGGTGACGGCGGCCAGCATGCCGCTCTACTTGGTCGGCGGCGCCGCCGTATTCAAGCTGCGCCAGCGCGGCGCCATGCTGGCGACCAGCGCCGTGATGACATGCGTGTTCTCGCTGTGGGCCTTCTACGGCATGGGCCAGGAAGCGTTCTGGTGGGGTGTTGCGCTGGGCGCCGTCAGCCTGCCGGTGTTCTGGCTGGCACGTCTGCGGCGGCGGGCCCAGGCGCCGGTCTGCTGATGCTCTGAATGGCAGAATTGCTCAGCTTTTCCAGAATACGGAACAGCAGTTCGATGCAATAGCCCACCAGGAACGCCAGCGCAAAGGACGCGTACATGGGAGATGCCGTCGGCACCTTGATGAATTCCCCGGCGCCAAGCCAGCCCACCACCACGCCGGCAATGCCCCCCATCGTGATGCGCATCACAACGCTGTACCATTCCATTGACGGTGTCCTGGTGTTGGCAATATTCTGCATCACGAAGATGGAAGCACCCAGCATGCCAAACATCACAGGAAGGCACCACACGACGCGCAAAGAAATTTTGTTCAGGATCGCGCCGGCATAGACCAGCGTTGCGTCCATATCGGTCAACAGCGCGGAGTCGCTGCCATTGCCCAACGCAAGCTGGAAACAATAATCGGAGAGCCACTCCTGCACCGCATCCTTCAGCCACCCTGGATACTTTTGCCAATGCGGAGGCAGCATCCATTGCCCCTCATTGTTCACGCAGAACGCCGAATTTGACTGCTTGCCCGCAGCCTCCGGACTGGCACCGCCATAACTTCCCCCCGAGCTTGAGCCCGACGTCGTCAGCACGCCGCCCCCCGTTAGCGCCGGATCAGGCACAGCTTGCGCCTGTGCCACGGCATCGGAAAGATAGGGGAACAGGGGGAGGCTGGCAACCTCCACGGTGCCCGAATGATACGTGCCGATCAGGCGGTTCAAATGCAAATACTCTTCCCGCTTGAGGTTGTATTTTTCCGTCAGTATGGCCTTGGCTTTGTCGTTCGCTTGCGGCAGTTCCGATTGCGCCAAATGGCGCAGGTCCGACAGCAGGATAGTTGGCTTGGCATCCTTGAAGGCCTCGATGTGCGCCAGCACTTCCTGTTCGCGGCGCAGGGCATCGGCAAAGTAGATGATATTCAACAGCACGGCAAAGGAGAAGATGGTCAGGGCGATGCGCAGGAAGCGCAATCTGCCCTGGTTGGTTTCAAGGAAGGGATCCCGGCCTTCCTTTAAGTCCGCCAGCGTGACCGGCCGGATAATGTTGATCAGACTGCTTAGCAGCTGCGCCAGCGGCCCCACTCTGGGGATCTGGCCATCGTGTATTGCCTGCTCGGCGTGCGTGATCGGATCCAGCATCGCACTATTGCCGATCAAGCCAGCCCGCGCGGCATAGCGCGCTGCGAGGCGCACATCATCGAGCAATATATGCGCCTCTTCCATGGCCTATCCCAAGGTACCCTGCACCGGCCCGAACGGGGTGCGGCAAGTGCAGGCCGCTCCTGGCGGCCCCGGCGGATTGGCCCAGCACCAGAACTGGGGCGTGAAGCAAATGCTGCCAGGCCGATGCGGCGGCACCTGAGCGAACGCCAAGGAAGTCGCGCCGGCCTGACTGAGCATAACAATTACAGCGACCACTAGGCGGACCCTGTGCATGACGCCTCCCTCAGACGATGCCCACATTGTATTCAATGTAGACAGGATGACAGGATTGTCAAGCAGTGAACATTCGTAGCAGTGTGCTACTGATTGGCGGTGGAGGACGCCGGCGGTTGCAGGCAATACGCCATCAGCAACAGCGCCGCGCTGACCGCGCCGACCAGGGCCAGTTTGGGCAGCGGCCCCAGCGATGCGGTATGCGAGACCAGCTGGTTTTGCAGAAGCACGGCGGCGCTGAACATCGCCAGTGCAGCGGCCGTCCAGCGCCGGCCACGCGCGGCTGCGCGCGTCGCGACATACAGCCGCCCCGCCGGCAGCGTGAACGCCGGCCAGGGATCGGCGGCGGCCACATCGGCGGGGCGCCAACCGGTACGGCGGAACCACAATGACAGCTTGTCGCGCCAGCGCGCCGCGCGCACGGCGTCGTGCCACAGCACGGCCGGCCAGGCGAATTGGGCCCACACGGCGTTCCAGCCCGGCCCGCCTTTCCGCACGCCGTACACGCATTCTTCACCTTCCTCGATATAGGTGCCGAACAGGCGGTCCCACAGCATCAGCGTACCGCCGTAGTTGCGGTCAAGGTAGACCTCGTTGACCGCATGGTGCACCCGGTGCGCGCTGGGCGTATTGAGGATGCCTTCGATCAGGGGCACGCGGCGCACCAGGCGCGTGTGGATCCAGAACTGGTAGAACTTGCTCAAGGTGAGCTGGATGATGAACACGCCCGGCGGGCAGCCAAGCAACGCCAGCAGCATGAACAGCGGCGCATGGAACATGTCCTGGAAGGCGCCCTGGCGCAGCGCGGTGGTGAGGTTGAATTCCTCGCTCTGGTGGTGCGGCGAATGCACCGCCCACAGGATATTGATCTCGTGCGACCAGCGGTGCGCCCAGTAGTAGACGAAGTCGAAGACAAAGAAGGACCAGACCCAGGTCCAGGCCGAGTCCGGCCCCGACGGCCACCGCGCGAGATGGCGGAACACCCAGCCATAGGCCAGCAGCATGGCCGCTTTGGTGAAGACTTCCAGGGTCACGGTCCAGATGCCGCACGCCATGCTGGTCAGGCTGTCGGCCAGGGTGTAAGCCTGGACGCGGCGGCGCCAGGCCAGCCAGGCTTCCAGCGCAATCAGGAGCAGGAAAACCGGGGTGGCCGCCGCCACCAGGGCATTGTTATCGAGCATGCGCAGGCTTCGCATCGGCTTTGCGGCCGAGTGCGCTGCGCAGCACGTCGCCAACCGGGCGGTTCAGCACCGCGGCCACTTCCTGCATGCTGACGGGACGGTTCAGCACTGCAGCGACCTCTTTCATGCTCACGGGCCGGTTCAGCACCGCGGCCACGTTCTGGATGCTTGACGCGGCCTGCGCCGCTTGCGCAGCCTTGGCCGCGGCCGCCTTGGCCTTGGCTTCGCGGCGCTCCGCCGCGGCCAGTTCGGCCAGTTGCGCCAGCTGCATCGGGTTCGGGAAGGTGGCGACGAAATAGCGCGGCGGATAGTCGTCGGTGCGCTGCATCAGGGCGCCCACCACCGGCATGGCGGCGTCCCAGCTCACGGTGATCGGCGGATCCAGGCTGGAGGGGTCGGCAAAATACAGCAAATCGGTCTTGGGCAGCAGGCTGGGCATGTCGCGCGTCCAGGTACAGGCGCTGGTGCGCACTTGTTCGTGGCCCAGCTTGCCGACCAGGTAGGTCACCACGCAGCGGTTGCGCCCGCTGGCCAGTTCGTGCGCTTTCAGCAATTCCTTCTGCAGGCGGTAGTCGTTGCCTTCCACATATTTCGCCAGGCTGTTCAGGCGCCGCTCCAGGCCGGGCGGCACGAAAATCTGCCAGCGCCCATCAACCAGGCGCAGCAGCCGTGGCATCACCATCTTTTCTTCGCGCATGGCCGCAATCGCCGCCTTCAGCATGGCATCCATGGCCTGCTCGTTCTGGTCGCTGCACACCATCAGCATGCCGCGCGTAGGGACCATCACCACCGGACGGCCGACGCTGACGGCGCCCTCGATCAACTCGGTCAGCAGCATGCGCGAGGAGGCATAGCCGTCGTCCCAGCCGCCGCCCAGCACACCCGCCGGCGAAGGCAGCAGCGGCGCGGTAGACACCGCGCGCAGGTTGGCGTAGGCGGCGTCGAAGGCCGCCTCCTCGTTCAGGCCCCAGGCCTGCAGGTGGGCTTGCGCCACCCGGTGCACCACGCGCCCGCGCTGGTAGGCCAGGCCGACTTCCAGCCCTTCGCACAAGGGGCGGAACACCAGCGGCGAATAGCCGCGCGCGGCGGCCAGCAGGGCCTGCCCGCGTTCGGCGCAATTGCGCACGATCGGCAGCAGGTAACTGGTGACGTCCTGCGCCATGCCCGGGGTATTGCCCATCAGGACCATGCCGGCGGTATGGCGCAGCAAGTCTTCGCTGGCGGCCAGCGAGGCGCCCAGCCACTCCTGGTACAGGCGTTCGAGCGGCACCACCAGCTCCAGCGGATAGGGCGATTCGGGGCCGGGCACGCCGAACAGCTCGCCTTCCGCCTCGATGAAGCTCCAGCGCCGTCCCGGGTCGAGCATTTCCAGGTGGTCCTGCAGCTGGGTCGCGTATTCGGCCAGGGAGGCGCACGCGAGCGCCTCCTTTTCCGCTTCGATCTCGCAGCGCAGGCCGCATGTCATCAAGGCATCGCGATAGCGTTCGGCCGTGGCCCAGTCGACGCCCTTTTTCAGCACCGCACCGTTGCCTTCGGTAATCGGGCGCACCGCCTCCAGCGGACGGCGGAACAAGAGCATCAGGCGTGCCTCGACCCGCTCCTTCTGGGAGCCTGCTTGCACACCAAGGGTTTTGATCCGATAGGTCGCCACGGGCTTATCAAGTTGAAAAAATCGCAACAGCATTGTAAGGCAAGGTGGCCGTGAACAGGCGGCAAACCTGTATCATGTTGGGCCCATGCCACAGACAATTATATCGCCCGCTACTAGCGAATTGCTCGTAAAGAAAAGCCGTTTCCTCGGTTTCGTGCATCCGGCCGCCGACCGCGCCGCAGCGCAAGCCATTGTTGCCACCCTGCGCGCCCGCCATCCGGACGCCGCCCATGTCTGCTGGGCCCTGCTGGCCGGCGGCCAGTCGGCGGCCGTCGACGACGGCGAACCGGGCGGCACCGCCGGGCGCCCCATGCTGGACGTGCTGCGCCACCAGGACCTGGAAGGCGTGCTGGCGGCCGTGGTGCGCTACTACGGCGGTATTAAACTGGGCGCCGGCGGCCTGGTCCGGGCGTATACCGATACCGTGGCCAAGGCCCTGCTTGCGGCGCAAAAAACTGCCATCGTGCGCTATACGGAACTGCACTGCAGCCTGCCCTATTCCCTGGAAGGCTTGCTGCGGCGCGTGCTGGCGGCGGCCGGGGCCAGCCTGGTGGGCGTTGCCCACGGCCAGCGGGTGTCGCTGGCCTTTCGCATTGCGGACAATGCAGCCGCCGCCCTGATCGCCCAGTTGAACGAGGCGGCCAGCGGGCAGCTTGAATGGCATGGGCCGAACCATGAATAGTTAAAAAACAAGTAGAAAATTATTAACAATTTTTGCGTTATTGCCGGGCAGTGGCTACTGTTGGAATATGCGTAAAGAAACATTGTTTTCAAGCAATCAACTGGCTTCCCTGCTGAATGCCCTGCCCGACCCCGCGTTCATCCTGACGCGCAGCGGCCGCTATCGGGCTATCCATGGCGGCGTCGACACCCGCTTTTACCACGACAGCTCACCCTTGATCGGCAAGACCATCCACGAAGTGATGGCGCCGGACCGGGCCGCCTGGTTCCAGCGCGAGATCGAAACGGCCCTGCGTGGCCGGGCCATGCACATTGTCGAATACAGCCTGACGCCAGGCGATATCCAGGGGCTGGCCATCAACGGCCTGAGCTGCCGCCTGTGGTTCGAGGGCCGCATCCAGGCCTTGGATTTCGCCGTGGACGGCGAAGACGCCGTGCTGTGGGTTGCCAGCAATATCACGGCGCGCAAGGAACTGGAAGTGCAGCTGCGCAGGCTGAGCGAGGTCGACGCGCTGTCCGGCCTGCTCAACCGCCGCAAGCTCATGCATTTGCTGGCCGAGCATTTCGACACGTTCGAGCGCTATGCCACGCCGATGGCCATGCTGATCTTCGATATCGACCATTTCAAGCGGGTCAACGATGCGCACGGCCACCTGGCGGGCGACATCGTGATCAAGACCACCGCCGACGTGTGCCGCCGCGAATTGCGCAACACCGATGCGCCGGCCCGCCTGGGCGGCGACGAATTCGTGGTCCTGATGCCACACACCAGCGGCGAACAGGCGGCGCCGATCGCCGAGCGCCTGCGCCAGCGCATCGCGGAATCCCTGCACGCCCTGGGGGCTGTCGGTGAAGGCGCCACCATCAGCGGCGGCCTGGCCGAATTCGGCGCCGCAGACGCATCCTGCGAAGACGTCCTGCAGCGGGGCGACGACGCCCTTTACCGGGCCAAGCGTTCCGGCCGCAACCGCATCGTCAGTATCGACTGAGGCTTGCCGGGTCTTGGCAAAAGGTTCAGAATTCCCCTAAAGCCCGAGGGAGGTTAGCGATGAACTCTTTACTGCAGTTCAAATCCGGCGACACCTGGCTGCTGCGCGGCCGTGGCGCCCGCGACAGACACCACCTGCTGGCGCCGGCCGCCGCGCCGCGCGCCGACGCCTTGCCCGTCTTCGGCCGATGGCGCACCATCGACACCCTTCCCATGCACCTACTGGAAAAGCTGCGCGCATCGCGTGCCAGCAACGCCTATGCGCGCCAACTGGACGAGCTGCAAGTGTCCCTGGGCCGCGCCGAAGTGCAACTGCGGCTGCTGACGGCGGCCCAGCCCTGGCAGGTGCCGGCCGCCGGCAAAGTGCTGGGCGGCGACGGTATGCTGGCCAGTTGGCGCCAGGCGGGAGACAGCGGCCCGCTGGCGCGCGAATTCGCCACCTACGCCTGCCATGTCTCCGCCTGCACCCGGCAACTGCAGCGCGCCCTGGCCAGTTTCGACATCCTGGCGCAGCAAGCGGCAGAGCCGCAGCGCCAAGCCGCCCTGTTGGCGCAGGCGGAGCGCCTGCTGGCCTGGGGCGATACCCTGGTCGAAGACGAAGTCGCGGACGAAGTCATGCTGCGCATCCAGGCCTATCCGGAACTGTACGAGGAGATGCTGAACGCAGCGGACGGTGGCAGCGACGAAGCGGCGGCCAGCCTGGAATCGCTGGGCGACGCGGACCTGTTACGGCTCGATTGGGCCGGCGGCCAGCGCGGCAAACTGCTGAAGGCCATGGCGCGTCTGCGCGCCGGCTGATCACCGGCGCGGCAAACCCCGCCTACGTGATCGCGGGCGGGCTGCTTGCCGTCAGCCGCCGCATCGGCGTCCGGCTCGCCGCGGTGCGCATCGCCACCTCGTAATGCCCTTGCAGCTTGAACACGCCCACCAGCTGGTCCAGGTGGGCGGCCTGCTGCTTCAGCGCCTCCGCCGCCGAGGCGGCTTCCTCCACCAGCGCCGCATTCTGCTGCGTCACGGTATCCATCTCCGTCACGGCGCGGTTGATCTGCTCGATGCCGGCGCTCTGTTCGTCGCCGGCGGCGGTGATCTCGCGCATGATCTGCGACACCCGCTGCACCGACATCACCACTTCATCCATCGTGCTGCCGGCGCGTTCCACCAGGGCGCTGCCCTGCTCCACCTGCTCGGCCGAACTGACGATCAAGCCCTTGATCTCCTTCGCCGCCGCCGCCGAGCGCTGGGCCAGCTGGCGCACTTCGGACGCCACCACGGCAAAGCCACGTCCTTGCTCGCCGGCGCGGGCCGCTTCGACCGCGGCGTTCAAGGCCAGGATATTGGTCTGGAAGGCGATGCCGTCGATCACGCCGATGATCTCGGAAATCCGGCGCGAGGAATCGCTGATCGAGCCCATGGTCTGCACCACCTGGCCCACCACGGCGCCGCCCTGCTGCGCCACGGCGGTGGCGGCCGCCGCCAGTTCATTGGCCTGGCGCGCGTTGCTGCCGCTTTCGCGCACAGCGCTGGTCAGCTCCTCCATCGAAGACGCGGTTTCCTCCAGGGCGCTGGCCTGCTGCTCGGTGCGCGAGGACAAGTCCATATTGCCGGCGGCGATCTGGGACGCCGCCGTATTGATGGTTTCCGTTCCCTGCCGCACTTCGGACACGATGCGCAGCAAGCTGTCGCGCATCACGCTCATGGCCTTCATCATGCTGGCCTCGTCGTCATGCCGGGTCTGCACCTGCACGGTCAGGTCGCCGGCGGCGATACGGCCGGCGATTTCGGCGGCAACATCGGGCTCGCCGCCAAGCTGGCCAAGCAAGCGGCGTGCGATCAGGGTGGCCGCGACAACGCCAGCCACCAGGGCCAGCACGCTCATGGACAACATCAGGGCGCGGGCCGAGTCATAATCCGCGGTGGCTGCCGCAGCGTCCTTTTCGTTGTGGCGGCGCTGCAGCTGGACATCCTCGTCCATCGCGTCCTGCCAGCGCTGGGTGACCGGTCCCGCCTTTTGCACCAGCAAGGCGGTCGCCTCGGCATCCTTCTGCTGCAAGGCCAGTTGCAGAACCTGATCGGTCAAGGGCCGCGCTTCCTGGCGCAAGGCGTCGATGCGGGCCCGGATCGCCTGGCCCTCCGCCGTCGACGGCAGGGCTGCCAGGGCCGCCCTGGCCTGGTCATAGGCCGCGCGTGCCGCCTGGATCTTGGGCAGTTCGCGCTGCATGGCCGCTTCGTCCGACAGCAGCACGATGGTGCGGCTGACGCGGGCAACGATGTGCACCGCTTCGGACATATCCTGAACATACGTCAGCTTGGCCACATTGAGCTTCACGACTTTTTCAAGCCGGGCATGGATGCGCTCCATATTGTAGATACCCAGTCCCGACACGCCGGCCATCAGCGCCAGCACCAGGCCAAAGCCCAGCGCCAGGCGGGTGCCCACCTTCATCGATTGCTTCGGCATGGCTATTCCTTTCGTAGCGACTCTGCAACCAAGGCACTGCAAATAGGCAAGACTACACCAATTCAATTAGAATCTGTCGATTCTAAAATTCAAGTTGCCGCCCACATGAACCTGCAAGTGATCCTTAACCTGGCCGTCGCGGCCATCGTCCTGGCCTTCCTCGTCATGCAACAGCGGCGCCATGCCAGCTTCACGGTGCGCGTGTTTTCTGCGCTGGGGCTGGGCGTGGCCCTGGGTGCCGGCCTGCAGGCGTTCTACGGCGCGGGCAGTGCGGAAGTCAAGCTGACCGGCGAATACCTCGATATCGTCGGCAACGGCTATGTCAAACTGCTGCAGATGATCGTGATGCCGCTGATTATGGTGTCCATCGTCTCGGCCATCCTCAAGCTGCGCAATGCCAGCTCGCTGGGCAAGATCAGCGCCCTCACCATCGGCACCCTGATGCTGACCACCACCGTGGCGGCGGCCATCGGCATCCTGATGGCCAAGCTGTTCGGCCTGAGCGCGGTGGGCCTGGCCTCGAACGCGGCGGAAGTGGCGCGCGGCGCCTACTTGCAAGGCAAGCTGGCCGACGCCCAGGCGCTGTCGCTGCCGAACATGCTGCTGTCCTTCATCCCGAGCAATCCCTTCCTCGACATGACCGGTGCGCGCAAGACCTCGACCATCGCCGTGGTGGTGTTCTCGGTCTTTATCGGCGTGGCCGCCATCGGCATTGCGGAAAAAAAGCCGGAACACTTCACCTCCTTCGATTATGCGGTGCATGTGGCGCACACCATCGTGATGCGCATGGTGACCCTGGTGCTGCGCCTGACGCCGTACGGCGTGTTCGCGCTGATGGCGCAGGTGGTGTCCAGCTCCAGCTATGCCGACATCCTGAACCTGATCGGCTTTGTGGTCGCCTCCTACTGCGCCCTGCTGCTGATGTTCGGCGTGCACCTGGCGATGGTGAGCGCCAGCGGCCTCAATCCGCTGCGCTATACGAAGAAGATCCTGCCGGTGCTGACCTTCGCCTTCACCTCGCGCACCAGCGCCGGTTCGATCCCGATGAGCGTGCAGACCCAGACCCAGCGCCTCGGCACGCCGGAAGGCATCGCCAATTTCGCCGCCTCCTTCGGCGCCACCATCGGCCAGAACGGCTGCGCCGGCATCTACCCTGCCATGCTGGCGGTCATGATTGCGCCCACTGTCGGCATTGATCCATTTACGGCATCGTTCCTGGTGCCCCTGCTGGCCATCATCACCGTCGGATCGGTCGGCGTGGCCGGCGTGGGCGGCGGCGCGACCTTTGCCGCCCTGATCGTGCTGTCGTCCATGAACCTGCCGGTGGCTTTGGCGGGCCTGCTGATTTCGATCGAACCGCTGATCGATATGGGCCGCACCGCCTTGAATGTCAGCGGCTCGATCGCCGCCGGCACCATCACCAGCCGCGTCATGGGCGAAACCAATATGTCGGCCTTCGCCAGCGAGCAGGAACTGCAGATCGATTCCCAAACCACCGTATAACTGGAGACCTTATGCGTCGTACCGCCTTGTCCCTGGTGCTGGCCGCGCTTTGCGCCGGCACCGCCATTGCATCCCCCACCAACCCGGTCGACGGCGCCGAGTTCCGCACCCTGCCCCAGGCGCAGCCGACCCAGAAAGTGGCGGGCAAGGTCGAAGTGATCGAATTTTTCATGTACCACTGCCCGGCATGCTATGCAGTGGAGGCGCCGATGACGGCCTGGGTTCAGAAAAACGCGGATAAAGTGAACTTCCGCCGCATCCACCTGTCCAGCGGTGATATGCGCGACTACGAAGCCCGCCTGTACGCGACGCTGGAGGCCTTGCAGTTGCAGGATTCAATGCATGAAAAAGTTCTGCAAGCCTGGCACCAGGAACGCCGCCGCCTGCGCAGCGATGCCGAAAACCTGGATTGGGCCCTGCGTAACGGGATCGACAAGGACAAGTTCCTGGCGGCTTACAACTCCTTCGGCGTAGGCATGCGTCTCAAAACGCTGGCGCGCCTGGCCGAAACCTATGGCGTCAACGGCACTCCGACCATCATCGTCAACGGCAAGTTTGTGACCGAACCGGGCATGGTGGCACAAGCCAACCACGACCTGGCGCGCGAAGCCGTCATTCCAGCCTCCTTCCAGGTGCTCGACGCACTGGTCGCGCGCGCGCGCCAGTAAGGCCGCAGCCTTGCAATCTCCGCCAGACCGCCCATTTCCGGCCGGTCCTGGCGCTCCATTCTGTGCCAGCCGCCCTTGCCGCCATTGCCCGCCGCTGCATTACACGTCATAATGAAATTTACCAAAACGTCAACACAACGTTTGTTTTCATTTGACCAAATCTGGAGAATCAGCGGTGCTCGCAAAGAAAATACTCGCTTCCCTCGCCATTTCGACGGCTGCCATGACGTCGATCCCTGCACATGCCGGGGTGTATGGCGATGACCTGGGCAAGTGCCTGGTCAAGTCCGCAACGCCGGAAGACAAACAACAACTAATGCAGTGGATCTTTTTCGCCATCGCCTTGAATCCGGAACTTAAGCAGTATTCCAGCATCACGCCGGAAAAGCGCGATGCCGCCGACAAGGCCATTGCCGGGGTTTTCTCCAAGCTGGTAGGGCAGTCCTGCACGGAGGAAGCCAAGCTGGTCATCCAATACGAGGGTCCGCTGGCATTCCGCACCGCCTTTGAACTTCTCGGAAAAATCGCGGCCAGCGAGCTTTTCTCAGCGCCTGAAGTAGCAGCAGGAACTTCGACTTTTACCAAATACCTGGATTCCGCCGAGCTTCAAAAGAAGCTGGGCCTGCCCAAGAAATAGGGTACAGCGCTGCGCGTCCCTGCTGAAATTGCTCCACCGGCCTATTGCCACGTCGATCACTGAAAAGGACAGCATCCACCGTGAAATTCATGTGCCCTGTTCTATTCGCCACCGCGGCATTGCTATTGAACGTCGAGGCCATCGCCGGCACGATCCGCTATGATGGCGTCTACGTCCACCAGGATTCCCTCACTGAACAAGCCGAAGGCGGGAACGAAAGCGAAGGCAAGCAACATTGCTATTACCTGCGCTTCTACCCGAAGGGCACCGTCATCTCTGTCACCAGCGATTGCGGGGAAAAGGCGATGGGAAGCATCAAAAAATGGTTCGAGGCGAGGAATGCCGGCCCGACGCATACCGGCCTGGCCAGAGGCATGCTGCGCGTCAAAGGCAAGCAGCTGAAATTCGCACTGCGGAGCAAGGAAGGCCTGGTCAGCTATTCCGGCAAGTTCGTCGGCGAGCGCATTGAACTCAAGTCGCACTCGCATATCAATGGTTTTAACGACAAGGCGACCTACGCTTTCACGCCATGGTAACGCAAGCACCGAAGAATGGCGATGCGGCGGACTTTAGCGATCAATGGAAAGCGGCCCGCGAGCGGATGGCCGATGGTGTCGAAGCGGTCCTATGTTTCGATGCCGGTTTTACCGGTGCCGAACTCTTCGGATACACATCGTTTGTGCTGGACGATGTCGTCTTGCCGGAATTCGAAAAAGCCGTAGGCCGCGAACTACCAAAGTCATGGTGTGTGATGACACTGGAATCGAACAGCAAAGTCGTCGTGCGATCCGGCCTTACTCGGGAAGGCGCCATGGCGCTCATCAAGCAGTTGAACGAGGAGAAAGGCGTGGGGGAGCACTGGATTCAACGAGATTTCTGATTTCCGGGGATGTCGACGTAGTTACCGGGCTACGCAAAGCAATCGCAATAATTTGGAAGGTATTAGTTTTGTTTATTATTTTTGGGTGGGTCAAAGAGACCAGGGAAGTGGGCACTGCGCTGGCCTGTCATTGTTATCGCTGCCAGAGACAGCGGACTTGGGAACATTGGAAAGAGACCGAGTGGGTGTCTTTCTTCACGATCAAAACGATCCCATTCCTGTCCAAATCTCACGCTGTGTGCAGGGGCTGCAGGGAGTCCATCAAGCTGAACCCAAATCAAGCCAGGTCAATCGGCATTCAAGGCAGCGCTCATCAACTGGCCAGCTTCGTTGAAGAGCATCAGCTGTCCGGGAAGAGCGAAGTTCAGCGCAACTACCTCCGTTCCCAGCGCGCTCAAAACGACTCGCGCGACTAATCGATGGAAATCACGTCAAATCGACGCAACTTACTCGTGGCCTGGAAAGGCGGCTGATGTACAAACAAATCTCCATCAGGCCCATTGAGCGAAGCGACTACCAAGGCTGGCGCCCGTTATGGGATGGGTATAACGCTTTCTATGGCCGCAGCGGCGCCACCGCGCTTGCAGAGGAAATCACGCAGGCGACGTGGGAGCGGTTTTTCGATCCGACCGAGCCGATTCACTCGCTGATCGCGGAAGATGCAAACGACGTGGTCGGATTGGTCCATTACGTCTTCCATCGCAGCACAACGCGTTTGCACGACGTGTGCTATCTGCAGGACCTGTTCACTGCCGAATGTGCCCGCGGCCAGGGCATTGGGCGGAAATTGATTGAAGCGGTGTTTGACGCTGCCCGCAAAAAAGGAAGCTCCCGAGTCTACTGGCAGACGCAAGCCACCAACCTGGCCGGCCGGGCCTTATACGACAAGGTCGCGCAGCATCGCGGCTATATCCTTTATTCGCACGAACTGTAACAAGCACTGCGGCGCCTTATGTCGTGCAGTCTTACCGTATGAAGACTCCCCCACTCAAATACTTCGAGAAGAAATGCGAACCCAGCGGATTTCCGCCGCAGGCAATTGAATCGCTCGAGATGTCGATCGCCTACTCCAGCACGCAGGATTTATTGAACGTCTTTCAGACGCTTGGCGTCAGAACGATCGTTCCGCAAGTGGGTCCGAGCGCAAGCGAGTGGGGACAGGAAAGTCCCCTCAACCTGATCGCAGGGCATTCAATCGAGCAGCCAGGGCATTGTGAAATATTTGGCGTCAAGATCGCGATCTGGTGCTCTAACGGGAGGATTACCGTTTCGGCCAGTCCCACGGCTTACGACGTAACAGAAGAGCATTACAGCAATGCGGCAATCATCGAGGCCAACATCGACAAACACGTCGCGCGTATCCGATCCGGCGAGTCCTAGACGACTGTCCGGAATCGAACACCCACTGTACGAGGCCGCGCATACCGCTGCCCTCCCGCCACGGAAAAATGCGGCTCCTGAGCATGGCACGGAGTTTGCAATACCCGTGTCATGGACCAAACCATCAACCCTTCCATCATCAAACGCCGCCGGCGCATTGCGCTGGCAGTGACCGGCGCCATCCTGTCGTTGGCCTGCGCCGCCGTGTGGGGCGTCAACCGCGCCGTGGCGCCCAGCGCGGACGCTGGTGAACTGAATATCGCCGAAGTACACCGGGGCAGCGTCGCCGATACCATCAGCGCCTCCGGCATTGTGGTTCCCGTGCACGAAGAGCAGGTGCCAAGCCCGATCCCGACCCGCATCGCCAAAGTCCACGCCCGTCCCGGCCAGCAGGTGGCCGCCGGCGCCCTACTGCTGGAACTGGATAACCAGTCCGTCAAGCTGGAACTGGAACGTTTGAAGGAGCAGCTGGCGCAGCAGGATAACCGCATCCAGACCTTGCGCCTGGAGCAGGAGCAAAAGCGCAAGCAGCTGGCCAGCGGCATTGAACTGCTGCAGCTGGACCTACAATCGACGCGCGCCAAGCTGCAACGTTCGCAAACCCTGCGCCTGCACGGCGGCGTATCGGCGGAAGACCTGCTGACCGCAGAACTGAATGTGAAACGCAATGAAATCCAGCTGCGCCAGCAGCAGGAGCAGATCGACGACGTGCGCCGCTCGACCGCCAGCAATATCGAAGGCGCCCAGCTGCAGCAAAGCATCCTGCGCAAGCAGCTCGCGCAGCAGGAGGAGCTGCTGGCCCGCACCCAGGTGCGCGCCCCATTCGCGGGCATGCTGACCTGGCTGCTGCAGGACGAAGGCGCGGCCGTTGCCGCCGGCCAGTTGGTGGCGCGCGTCACAGACCTGCACAACTACCGGGTCGAAGCCACTCTGTCCGATTTCCATTCGCGCCGGGTCGAACCAGGCCAGCAGGTGCTGGTCGAACAAGGCTCGCTGGAGCTGCAAGGCAAAGTCCACACCATCCTGCCGGAAATCCAGGATGGCACCGTCAAGCTGCTGGTCACGCTGGAGCAGCCGAACCACCCGCAGCTACGCAATAAGTTGCGGGTGGACGCCAATATCGTCGCCGCGCGCAAGGAAGGCGCACTGGTCGTGGCGCGCGGTCCCGCCTTCAATGGCCGCGGCCAGCAAGCCGCCTTCGTGGTCGATGGCGGCACGGCCCGCAAGGCCATGCTCGACATCGGCGCCAGCGACGGCAAACAGATTGAGATCCTTGGCGGTGCACGCGCCGGCGACCGCATCGTCATTTCCGACACCACCCGCTTCAAAGACTACGACTCCTTCAGGATCGCAAAATGATTAAACTCGAAAAAATCAGCAAAACCTACCATACCGACAAAATTCAGACCCTGGCTCTGAAAAACATCGACCTCCACGTCAAGAAGTCGGAATTCGTCTGCATCATGGGCCCCAGCGGTTGCGGCAAGAGCACGCTGCTCAATATTATCGGCCTGCTGGACCGGCCCGGCGCCGGGGCGATCCATGTCGGCGGCCAGGCCGTGCAATCGTACAAGGACAAGCATGTGGCACGGCTGCGCAACGACACCTTCGGCTTCATCTTCCAGAGCTTCCATCTGATCAACGACCTGCGCGTCATCGACAATGTGGAACTGCCCCTGCTCTATCGCCGCATGCCGGGCAGCGAGCGGCGCGAACGCGCCCGCGCCGCGCTTGAGAAAGTCGGCCTGGGCGCCCGCATGGAACACTACCCGAACCAGCTTTCGGGCGGCCAGCAGCAGCGCGTGGCGATCGCGCGCGCCATGGTCGGCCAGCCCGAAATCCTGCTGGCCGACGAACCAACCGGAAACCTGGACAGCAAGATGGGCGCGGAAGTGATGAATATCCTGCTCAAGCTGAACGAGGAAGGCACCACCGTGGTGATGGTGACCCACGACGAGAACGAGGCCCGCCGCGCCCACCGCATCGTGCGCGTGTTCGACGGCCAACTGGTGGCGTAAAGGACTGCCATGCTGAAAAACTATATGCGTATGGCGTGGAATGTGGCCCGGCGCCGCAAGCTGTTCACCGCCATCAACCTGGCCTGCATCGTCATCACCCTGGTGGTGCTGCTGGTGGTCACCGCGCTGCTGCAGGAAGCCTTCTATCCGGTCGGCGTGGAGCACCGCAGCAGCCGTTTCGTCGAAGTCTATGTCATCGATGCGACCAATACGAAAGGCACTTCGACCAGCACCAGCCCGCTCGGCTACAAGGTGATCGAGAAATATCTGAAACCGCTTTCCGGACTGGAGGCCGTATCCGCGGTGTCCGGCGTCCAGACCGCATCCGTCATCAAGGATGGCAATATCATCGCGGTCCAGACGCGCCACGTCGATGCCGAATACTGGCGCATTCTCGACTTCAAGCTGCTGGCCGGACGTCTGCCCAGCACCGACGACGACGAGCAAGGCCGCATGGTCACCGTGCTGGCGCGACCGATGGCGCTCAAGCTGTTCGGCGACGCCGCACCGCTCGGCCGCAAGGTCGAATCCGGCGGCCAGACCTTTACCGTGATCGGCGTGGTGGAGCCGGCCCTGGCGCTGAATGCCTACGCCGATATGTGGATGCCGATCACCACCTATCCAAGCACCCAGTACCAGCACCAGATGACCGGCAATTTCTTTGCCCTGCTGCTTGCCCGCAGCCCGGACGACTTGCCGGGCATCCGCCAGCGTGTTGCGCAAGTCGCCAAGGAGATCCGCTTCAAGGACAAGCTCGAATACGACATTGTCTACTTATGGGCCGACAGCAAGCTGGATATTTTCGCGCGCACTTTGACCAGCAGCCGCGAACTGGATTCAGGCAGCGGCAAGGTGGTGGCCGTCATCGCCGGCGTGATGATCCTGTTCATGCTGCTGCCGGCGCTGAACCTGGTGAATCTCAATATGGGCCGGATTCTCGAACGCAGCACCGAAATCGGCGTGCGCAAGGCCTTCGGCGCCAGCAACGGCCAGCTGGTCATGCAGCTGGTGCTGGAAAATGTGCTCCTGTGCCTGGCCGGCGGCCTGTTTGCCTTGCTGGGCGCGCAAGGCGTGCTGCTCTGGCTGGAGGCTTACGGCCCCATGCCTTACCTGAAAGTCAGCCTGAACCTCGCCGTCTTCGGCTGGGGCTTGCTGTTGACCATAGTCTTTGGCGTGCTTTCCGGCGTGATCCCCGCCTGGAAAATGGCCCGCCTCGATCCTGTATATGCTTTGAAAGGAGCCGCGTAATGCTGGGCCATTTATTGAAACTGACATGGAAGCGCAAGGGCCGCTACCTGATGCTGAGCGTTGAGATCCTGCTGGCCTTCATGCTCGTCTTTGCGGTGATCGCCACCAGCACGCGCTACTGGCAGGTGCAGCGCATGACGCTTGGCTTCCAATACGACAATGTCTGGGCGGTCGAAATGCTGCCGCCGGAAGGGCGCGACGCCCAGCTGAACGGCCCGGCGCAGGCGCGTATGCTGCAGTCGCTGCATGCACTGCCGCAGGTGGAGCAGGCAGCGGTAGCGCCCTTCCCGCTGTTCCAGAACTCCAGCATGCGCACCTCGTTCGCGCTGCCGGGCGAGAAGCGGTTTATCCAGTCGGACTGGCTTGAAGTAAGCGACCAGTTCTGGCCCACCCTGGGCATGACGCTGGTGGCCGGCCGCTGGCCTTCGGAGCAGGACGAAGGCGCCAAAGTCATCCCCGCTGTGCTGAACCAGCGCATGGTCAATGAACTGTTTGGCGGCAAGGCGCCGCTTGGCCAGGAAATCATCGTGGAGGACTCGAATCCGAAGGAGCCCGAGCGCTATCGCGTGGTGGGCGTGATCGAAGATTTTCGCAACCGCGGCGACTTTATGGCGCCCCGCAATTTCGTGATCAGCCGCCATTCGCTGGTGTCCGGCGAACGGCCCTTGTTGACCATCCTGGTCCGCACCGCAGCGGGCACGCCGCGCGCATTCGAAGCCGATTTGCAGCGCCAGCTCAAGCTGGTGCGCAACGACTGGGACTACCGCATCGCGCCGCTGGCCGAATTGCGCAGCAGCCAGCTGGCGGAAACGCTGATCCCGCTGAAGATACTGGCGGTGATCGCCGGCTTCCTGCTGCTGATGGTGTGTTTTGGCCTGTTCGGCGTGTTGTGGCAGAACACCACGCGCCGCATCCCGGAAATCGGCCTGCGGCGCGCGCTGGGCGCCACCGCCGGCAGCATCTACCAGCAGATCGTGGCCGAGCAGATGCTGCTGTCCACCCTGGCCATGCTGGGCGGACTGGCCTTGCTGGTGCAGCTGCCCTTGACCGGGGTGCTGGGCGAATCGCTCAATTGGCGGGTATTTGGCGGCGCCACAGTCCTTTCAATGGGCGTTATCTATCTGATATCCTTGCTATGCGCGCTGTATCCGGGCTGGCGTGCCAGCCGGCTCCATCCCGCCGCTGCCCTGCACCACGAATAATAGGAAGACATGCGCCGTATCCTGATTGTTGACGACGACAGCGCCGTACAAGTTTCGCTGCAACTGCTGCTGAAGCAGGCGGGCTATGAAGCCCGCTGCTGCGACGAGCCGCAGCAAGCCTTGCAGGCGCTGGCCGCGGGCCCATTCGACCTGATCCTGCAGGACATGAATTTCTCCCTGCGGACCAGCGGCGAAGAAGGTCTGGCACTGCTGGCGGCTGTCCGCGCCGCCCACCCTGCCCTGCCGGTGCTGCTGATGACGGCCTGGGGATCGATCGCACTGGCCGTGAAAGGCATGCAGGCCGGCGCCGCCAACTTCTTCACCAAACCATGGGACAACGCCCAGTTGCTGGAACTGGTGCGCACCACGCTGGCGGCCGTCCCGCAGCAAGGCAACGACGGACCAACGCGGGCCGACCTGGACCGCCAGTTCGACTTTACCGGGATCATCGGCGAGCACCCCAAACTGCTGCGCGTGCTGGCCACCATCGGCCAGGTGGCGGCCACCCGCGCACCGGTGCTGATCCTGGGCGAAAGCGGCTGCGGCAAGGAACTGGTGGCCGACGCCATCCACCGCAACAGCCCGCGCGCCGCGCTGGCGCCGGTGAAAATCAATATGGGCGCGGTCACCCCCAGCCTGTTCGAAAGCGAAATGTTCGGCCACGTCAAAGGCGCCTTCACCGACGCGCGCAGCGACCGGCGCGGCCACTTCGCCACAGCCAACGGCAGCACCCTGTTCCTCGACGAGATCGGCGAACTGCAGCGGCCCGACCAGGTCAAGCTGCTGCGCGTGCTGCAGGACCAGACCTTCACCCCGGTCGGCGCCAGCCGCAGCGAACAGGCCGACGTGCGCGTGGTATCGGCCACCAACCGCGAACTGGCGGAAATGGTGGCCGACGGCAGCTTCCGCGAAGACCTGTTCTACCGGCTCAACCTGATCACCATCCGCCTGCCGGCCCTGCGCGAGCGGCGCAGCGACATCCCGCTGCTGGCGCGCCACATTCTCGGCACGCTGGCGCACAACTACGGCCTGCCGCCGGCCAGCGTCACACCGGCCGCGATGGAATGGCTGGTGGCGCAGCAGTGGCCCGGCAATATCCGCCAACTGCGCCAAACGCTGGAGCGCACCATGCTGCTGGCAGGCCGCCCGCTGCTCGACAAACCCGACTTCATCGGCGCCAGCGCCCATGAGGAAGGCGGCAGCCAGCGCCTCGGCGTGGACGGCATGACGCTGGACCAGGTCGAACGCCTGATGATCGGCAAAGCCATGGAACAGCACCAGGGCAATATCACACGCGTCGCCACCGCGCTCGGCCTGTCGCGCGCCGCGCTGTACCGGCGCCTGGAACGGCACGGGATGGGCAGCGCCCCGGCCGGCGAATGAAGCGCCTGCGCGTCCAGCTGTTCGCCTACCTGTTCGCCCTGCACGCGCTGCTGTTCGTGCTGGTGTTCCTGCTGCTGCGCGAGCAGCCCTGGCTGTTCATCGGCCTGGAAGTCCTGCTGGCCGCCAGCTTCGTCCTGGGCTTGCGGCTGCAGCGGCGCGCACTCGAGCCGCTCGGCTACACCCAGCACCTGCGCGAACTGCTGCAAGACCAGGACTACGCCGCCCGCCTGCGCAGCAGCGGCGGCAGCGAATTGGACCAGCTGGTTGGCCAATTCAACGCCCTGCTCGACACCCTGCACGCGGAACGCCTGCGCATCGGCGAACAGCAAGGCTTCCTCGACCGCCTGCTGGAAGCGACGCCAAGCGCCGTCATCGTCTTCGACTTCGACGGCCGCATCTCCCTGCTCAACCCCAGCGCCCAGGCCCTGCGCCACCGCGAACAGCTGTTGCAGCAACTGGAGAGCCTGCCCGACGGCGCCAGCACCATGCTGTCCGACCCGGACGGGCGGCGCTACCGCGGCCAGCGCGGCCACTTCTACGACCGCGGCTTCGCGCGCCGCTTCCTGCTGCTGGAAGAACTCACGGAAGAACTGCAAAGCTCCGAACGTGCCACCTACGAAAAACTGGTGCGCGTGCTAGGCCACGAAGTCAACAACACCGTGGCCGCCACCGGCTCCGTGCTCGAATCGCTGCTGTACTACCGGCGCCAGCTGGCCGCCGCCGACGGCGAAGACTTCGCCACCGCGATCGGCGCGGTCAAGCGCCGCAACGCCAGCCTGGGCGAATTCATCGAACGCTTCACCCACGTCGCCAAGCTGCCCGCCCCCGAACTGCGGCCCTGCGCCGTGCAGGACGTGGTGGAAGACATCCTCTACCTGTACCGGGAACCATGCCGCAGCCGCGGCATCCGCATCGGCTGGCGCCACCGCGACCAGGCCGGCCCGCTGCCGATGGACCGCCAACTGATCGAACAAGCGCTGCAAAACCTGGTCAAGAACGCCATGGAAGCAGCCGACGCCACCCAGCAGGAACGGGGCGGCCAAGCGGCGGTCGAGCTGGAGCTGGTGCGCGAGGCCGGCGGCATGCGCCTGTCCGTGATCGACTCCGGCGCGCGCCTGGCGGAAGTACCGGCCAGCCAGCTGTTCACCCCCTTCTTCAGCACCAAGAAAGGCGGCCAGGGAATCGGCCTGCTGCTGGTCCGCGAAGTACTGCTGCGGCACGGCTTCGCCCACCGCCTCGCCCCCAACGCCGCTGGCGAAACCAGCTTCGACATCTGGCTGCCCCACCACCCCGCCAGCTAATGCATGGGCCTGTAGCAACCTTGGGGTCAGGCTCTTTGGTTGCCAAGTTTGGCAACCAAAGAGCCTGACCCCAAGGTTGCTACGGACTCGGCCGAGGGGCCGGGGATCGTGTGCCGCCCGCTGCGCGCTTCGCTTACCATGGGTTTTTGACTGTCCGCCGAAAGGTATGCGATGGAGCAAAAATGGCCGCAACAGGTCTGGCTCGTGCGTCACGGCCAGAGTGCCGGCAACGTGGCGCGCGATGCGGCCACCGCCGCCAATCAGTTGCTGATTGATATTGCCGAGCGCGATGTCGACGTCCCCTTGTCCGAGCTGGGCATGCGCCAGGCCGACGCGCTGGCGCAGTGGTTCGCCGCCCTGCCCCCCGGCAGTCAGCCCAATGTCGTACTGTATTCGCCCTATTTGCGCGCCCGCGCCACGGCGCAGGCGGTGCTGCAATGCCTGGGGCCGGAGGATATGCTGGCCGTGGTCGCCGACGAACGCCTGCGCGAGAAGGAATTCGGCGTCACCGACCGTCTGACCACGCTGGGCATCGCGCAAAAATATCCCGAGCTGGCGGAGCAGCGCAAGCATGTCGGCAAGTTCTACTTCCGTCCCCCCGGCGGTGAAAGCTGGTGCGATGTGATCCTGCGCCTGCGCAGCGTGCTCGACACCGTCACCCGCGAGTACCGCCGTGAGCGCGTGCTGATCATCGGCCACCAGGTCATCGTCAACTGCTTCCGCTATCTGTTCGAGCGCTTGGATGAGGAGACCATCCTGGCCATCGACCGCGCCGCCGACGTGCCGAATTGCGGTGTCACGTCCTACCAATTCGACCCGCAAGTCGGCAAGCGCGGCAAGCTGGTATTGGAGCTGGAAAACTTCGTGGCGCCATTGAAGGAGCGCGGCACGCCCGTCACCGACAAGCCGGACGTCCCGTCCGCGCCGAAACCATGAGCGGCGCCGCCCCCCTCGAGCTGGGCCCGGCCCTGCTGCACTGCTGGCCCTTGCCGCAGCCGGGCATCGACGGCGACAAGGAAAAGCGCGGCCACGTGCTGGTGGTGGCGGGATCGGCGGAAATGCCGGGCGCCGCCATCCTGGCCGGCGAGGCGGCCTTGCGCGCCGGCGCCGGCAAGCTGACCATTGCCACCGCCGCCAGCATCGCGCCGCTGGTGGGCGTGGCGATTCCCGAAGCGCGCGTAATCGGGCTGGCCGAGACCGCCGCGCACGGCTTCCAGTCCGATAGCGCGCGCCGCCTGGCGGAGGTGGCGGGCAAAGCCGACGCCCTGCTGGCCGGCCCCGGCATGCAGGACGAAGGCAGTTGCGTGGAGCTGGTGCATCACTTGCTGCAACGTTGCAGCGGTATTCCCGTCCTGCTCGATGCCACCGCCATGTGCGCCGTGCACCCGCGCGGCGAACCGCATCTGCTGGACGACGCCGTCGACTGGGAGCATTTCCGATTCGGCACGCCGGTCCTGCTGACGCCGCACGCCGGCGAGCTGGCGCGCCTGACCGGCGGGGTGCGCCGCAATATCGAACAGGAGCCGCACGGCGCGGCGCAGGCGGCGGCCGAGCGCTGGAATGCCGTGGTCGCGCTGAAAGGCGCCACCACCGTGCTGGCGGCGCCGGGCGGCACGCTATGGCAACACCAGGGCGGCAATGCCGGCCTGGGCATTTCCGGCTCGGGCGACGTCCTGGCCGGCATCATCGCCGGCCTGCTGGCCCGCGGCGCTTCGCTTGAACAGGCCGCGGCCTGGGGCGTGGTGCTGCACGGCCAGGCTGGCGAACAACTGGCGCTGCGCTGCGGCCCCCTGGGGTATCTGGCGCGCGAACTGGCAGCGGAGATTCCTGCACTGCTGCGCATCCTGGCTTCGGCCTGAACCATTCCCGGCTGGCGCCAAGGCCGCCGAGGATTGCTTTTACCCTGAACATTCAATTCGCGGGAGCAACAATGGCTTTCTCACTGTACGATTCGCAAGGCACGCCGCCCGGCCAGCAGCGTTTTACCTGGCGCGAGCTGGTCCAGCCCACTGTCAGCAAACTCGATGACGATGCTTTCACCCGCGTGCGCATTATCCTGATGAACGGGATCGAAACCGAGGCGCTGCGCTTTGGCCATGCCGCCGCGCGTGTCAACGCGGGGCTGCGCCTGCCGCTGGCGCAGGTCCGCCGCAGCGAGCATCACCAGGCCACCATGATCAATTGGCTGCTGGGCGCTGACCACTCCCCGCTGGAGACCACCATCGCCTACGAGCAGGTAGCGATCGAGGTCACGGCGGCGCTGGCGCAGAACGAACCCGACCCCTACCTGGCGCAGGTCTTCCGCTTCGGACTGCTGGAAGACTTCGACCACCTGTACCGCTACGCCGCGTTGCTGGACCGCCTGGAAGGCAAGGACGCCAACAACATCCTGCAGTGCTACACCGACATCCTGCCCGGGCGCCCCACTGCGGTCGAGCACCGTGCCCCAGAGGACGACCTGCGCCAGCCCTATGCAAGGCAAACCGCCGATCCGCTCAGCAAGCTACACGTGCTGACGCTGGCCGGCAGCGAATACCAGACCCACGATTACTACATGACCATCGGTCCCCAGTTCGCCGACCCGGTGGCGCGCCAGCTGTATGCCGAAATCGCCTCGATCGAAGAACAGCATGTGACGCAATACTCGTCCCTGATGGATCCTGGGGAAAGCTGGCTGGAACAGTGGCTGCTGCATGAAGCGAATGAGGTCTATAACTATTACAGCTGTCTGCAGCAGGAAACCAACGAACAGGTGCGCGCCGTCTGGGAGCGCTTCCTGGACTATGAGCTCGGCCACTTCCACCTGGTGGAGGCCCTGTTCAAGGAGATCGAACAGCGCGATCCGGCCGAGGTCTTGCCGGCCGTCCTGCCGGCCCCGATCGAATTCAGGAGTCACCGCGAATTTGTGCGCAGCACCCTGGCGCAGGAGGCGGACTTGCGGGCCAATGGCAACCGGATTGTGGCGCGGGACCAGGACAGCCGCCTGTCGCAAGAGTATCGCGACCATATGAACAGCGAGGGTTCGCCAAGCAGTACGGTGGC
The DNA here is from genome assembly GCF_000425385.1 of Pseudoduganella violaceinigra DSM 15887. Classification (GTDB taxonomy): domain Bacteria; phylum Pseudomonadota; class Gammaproteobacteria; order Burkholderiales; family Burkholderiaceae_D; genus Rugamonas; species Rugamonas violaceinigra. The sequence goes on from NZ_AUDI01000023.1 coordinate 58,610, forward strand.
GCGCGGCTATGTGTGGGTGCCGGGTACCGAACTCAATCGCATGCCGGCGCGCTTGCACTGAAAGGAGAACTCCATGACAGAACATATGGGCATGAATCGCACCGGCCTGCAGATGTCCCCGCTCGATAGCCAGGCCATGCAGCAATACGCCGGTCCCCTGCCGGCCCCCAGTACGGAAGCCGATGCGCTGGCTTTGACGCGGGCCGACTATGCCGCGCACGCACCGGCCCTCGGTTCGGTACCGCTGCCCGGCTCAATCAAGGGCGCAATGTTGGCCGCTGGCGCCATGCTGACCGGCGACCGGCCGGAAATACTGCTCGACAAATTGGCGGAACGCCTGGCCTTCGAGCGTGGCGGCACGCGCCTGTACGACGCGCTTCTGGACAAGTGCCAGGCGCTGGACACCACTCACACTAGCATCACGGAGGCCGAAATACGGCGCATGCGGAACGATGAGGCGCACCATTTCCTCCAGATCGGACAGGCAATCGAAGAGCTGGGCGGCGATCCCACATGCCAGACGCCGAGCGCTGACCTGGTGGGGATGGAGACGCTGGGGCTGGTGCAGGTGCTGAGCGATCCGCGTACATCGATCAGTCAGGCGTTGCACGCCATCCTGACAGCAGAACTTTCCGACCAGGCGGGCTGGGAGGCCTTGATCGCCCTGGCGGAAGCACAAGACCAGCCGGAGCTGGCACAAATGGGCAGCATCGCCCTGGCGCAGGAACGGGACCATGTGCAGATGATCAGTACCTGGTACCGGGAATCACTGGGACTGGCCGGGCCCGGCCAGGTTGGCGCTGCCGATCGCGGGACCAATATTCAATCGCAAGGAAAGGAAATCCAATGAAGACCATGAGCAAAGCATGCGCCCTGTTGCTGGGCGCCTTCCTGGCAACCGGCATCTCCGGGTGCAAAAACAGGACGGACGATACGACCCCGGCGCCGGTGACGACGCCCGACACCTCAACTACCAGGCCTGCGGCAACGCCGACCACGCCGCCATCCGATACGACAAACGCTCAACCTGGCGGGACCACCACACCAGGCACCGGCGGCACAGGTGGCACCGGTGGAACAAGCGGTACCGGTGGTACGAGCGGGACCCCAGGCACCGGTGGCACGGGGACAGGAGGCACGGGGACAAGCGGCACGGGGACCGGCGGTACTGGTACTGGCGGTACGGGGACCGGTGGCACAAGTGGCACTGGCGGCACAAGTGGCACTGGTGGCACCAGCGGCACTGGCGGTACCGGTGGCACGAGCGGCACGAGCGGCACAGGTGGCACTGGCACGGGCACTAGCGGTACAGGTGGCAGCAGCGGTACTAGCGGTACCCAAGGTACAACAGGGTCGGGCCACACAACAACAACCGTTCCCGACCGGACGGACACCAAAGACACGCAGCGCGACCGCCGCCCGACTTATTGAACCGGAGGGCTGTCATGCAGATGATGACTTATGCGCGCGCACTGCTTCTGGGTGCTCTGCTCGCGGGCGGACTGCCTGGCTGCAATAAGCAGAGCGCGGAAAGCCCGGCTACGCCACCGACCGGGACGTCTTCGGGCACAACGCCCGCGACGGGCGGGACGGGTCAGAGCACCAGCGCCGGCAATGCCTCGGCCGGCACCACCGGAGGCACAGCGGCAACGCAAGGCGGGCAGCCAACAGCGCCGGCCAGCAACGCCACCCCGGGTCAAAGCCCGGCCACTACCCCGGGAACCTCCACTCCACCGACTGGAAAACAGCCTGCCCAATAACATGCCCACGTTCGGGGACAGGAAGAAAGCACGATATTTCGCAAGAAATGTCCACTTTCCTTCCTGACCCCACGGTGGTCAAAAGTTACTTGGCGATCAGCAGCAGCAAGCCACGTCCGCACACGCCATAAGCAAAGTTCTCGCCGCCGATAAGGTCTTCGGCGCCAGGCGCACGCACTTGGCTGCTTCCTTCGGCCCAGGTGCAAGTGTTGGTCACGCGGTACCAGCTTTTGCCATTGCCCGGCCACGGCAGCGTGAAGTTCACATTGCCGCTCCACCCGTTGTAAGCAATATAGATTGCCGAGGCGCTGTCGCCGAACTCAGACCCGTCGATGCGCCAACCGATGGCGTGGTTGTTGCTGTCGTTGAAGTAGGCTGCATCGGCCACCGAACCATCCGGCTTGAACCAGCGCAGCTGCTCCATCACGTTGCCATTGCCGTCTGCCGAGGAATAAAAATTCGCAGGCCGCAACGCCGGATGCGCCTTGCGGAAGGCGACCAGTCCCTTGGTGAATGCCTGGAAGTTGGATTGGTCGCTGTTCCAGCCCCAGTTCTGCCAGGTGGCGGTGGAGTCGAGGTTATAGGGATTGTTGTTGCAGTTGATGCTGCGCAGCGACTCGTCGCCGCCCACCATCATCGGTACGCCTCCCGACAGCAGCATCAGCGCCATGCCGTTACGCGCCGCCTTGCGCTGGTCGCTCGCTACGCCACCCTGGTCCCAGCTGTTGTTATTGTCTTCGCCGCCGTCGCTCGGGCCGTAGGGCCAGGCCTGGCTGTTGTTCTTCGAATTGCAACCATACAGGTCCTTGAGCGTAAAGCCGTCGTGGGCGGTGATGAAGTTCACCGAGTGCCACGGCTTGCGTCCATCGTCGCCATACAGGTCGCTGGAGCCGGCCAAGCGCGTCGCCAGCGTACCCGGCGTGACGGCCGCCTGCCCCATCTTGTTCTGGTCCTGGCGGATCGCATCGCGATAGAGTCCGTTCCACTCCGCCCAGCCGGCCGGGAAGCCGCCCACCTGGTAGGAGTTGCCGCCGATGGCCCATGGTTCGGCGATGTGGTCCACACCACTGCCGCCGCCGGCCGGGCGCGGCGGCAATTCAGCGACAATGCGGTTTAGCGCATTGCCGCCATCCATTTTGTCGAAGTTGTAGCAGCCATGCTGGCAGGTGTTGCCCAACACCGAGGCCAGGTCGTAACGGAATCCGTCCACGCCCAGCTTGTCGCGCCAGTACGCGAGCGAATCGACGATCAGATTCTGCGCCACCGTGTTGCGCGTGTTGTAGTTGCCGCCTACGCCGGTGTTGTCCCAGGAATTCTGGAAGTCGCCGGTCAGCGAATAATAGGTCGGGTTATCCAGCCCGCGCATGCCATACAGGTTGTAGGTGGTCTTGTCGCCCGCGGTCCACTGGCCGCCCTCACCCGTGTGGTTGTACACCACGTCGATGTAGACTTTGATGCCGTTATCGTGGAAGGCCTTGACCATCTCCTTGAATTCGCGGGTCGAGCCGCCGGCAGACTTGTCATAGCTGTAGCGGCGGTCCGGCGCGAAATAGTTCAGGGTCATATAGCCCCAGTAGTTGTCGCCCGTATCGGAATTCGGGTCGGCATCGTTGGTGTCGTTCTGCGTTTCCTGCACCGGCAGGAATTCGACCGCGGTGACGCCCAGGCCGGCCAGGTATGGCGCTTTCAGCCCTGCCCCCTTGTAGGTGCCCCGATAAGCGGCCGTGATGCCGGCATCGTTTTTGGTCAGGCCGCGCACATGGGCTTCGTACACGATGTCGTCCTTGAAGGCGCGCGTGGGCTTGGTGCCGATCGATTGCGTATCGCCTTGCAGGACGATGCCTTTCGGTGCGCTGCTGCCGCTGTCGATATTGCGGTACAGGGCGCCGCTGGCGTAGATCGTCCCGTTGCCCATGGCGGCCGTGGTAGGGTCGTGGCTGATCTCCAGCGCGTACGGGTCGGTCAGCAGCTTGTTCGGGTTGAAGCGGTTGCCGCTGGCGTCGACGTCGGCGATGAAGCCGGTGGCCGAGCCCTTGCTCCAGCCGGCGCTGTACGGCCAATTCGGGCCCCATGCACGGTAGCCGTAGTAGACGGTGCCGGTAATGCCATAAGCGGCCAGTTGGGCGCTGGTGAGGTTCAGGCTCCATACCCCGCCAGCGCCGAGTGTCATCGGCAGGCTGGCCTTTTCCTGCTGGCCGGTAGCGGCGTTGTACAGGTACAAGTCGATACGGGTGGCGCGGCTCGAGTAAACCTTGAAGTTGATGCTGGACTTGGTGGCGTCATAGGCGGCACCGAGCTTGCTGGCATTGATAGCGGCATGGATGGCCGGGCTGCCAAACAAGGCGCAGCCAAGCATCGCCACCCCGAGGGCACGGCGAACTTTCATGTATGTCTCCTTTGTGATTATGTATTTTTGCTACTTGATAGCGAGACGATTCTGCACTTTAGCTTTGGTTAACTCAATCCGAATTCAATTGTATTGATGTAATTCCACTACAAAAATCAGGTAAGCAGGACGCCGCCACACTCGAATGCCGAGTTAACAAAACGTCACACGGGGATCGCATAAGGTACATCCTCGTGGGAGGCACTTCCGGCGTCGGCCTGGCCACCGCCAAGTTCGCCGAGGCGGAAGCAATCGGCGCCGCAACCGCGCAACTGGATGCTGGCGATCCGGCAGCGGTCAGGAACTTCATCAAGGAGCACCGCGAATTTGACCATCTGGTACTAAGCGTATCCGGCTCGTCCGGCGCCGGGCACTTCCGCGACCTGGAACTCGACGAGTTGCGCAAGGGATTCGAAGGCAAATTCTGGCCTCAAATCGCCTGCGCCCAAGCGGCCCTGCCGACGCTTAAATCCGGGGGATCAATCACGTTTGTCGGCGCCATTTCGGCGCGTGCGCTGAAGCCGGGAACGGCAGGACTCGCGGCCATCAACGCGGCACTGGAGGCAATGATCCCGATCCTTGCATCGGAACTTCGGCCCACGCGGGTCAACGCGGTTGTCCCCGGCGTGGTCGACACCCCATGGTGGTCGCGCGTTCCGGATGCTGCGCGCGCGGAGCTGTTCGAGAAGCTTGCCAGCGAAGTGGCCGTGGGACGGATCGGCAAGCCTGAAGACCTGGCCAGCGCGATCATGTTCGTGACGACAAATACTTTTGTCACGGGCGCCATTCTCGATTGCGACGGCGGCTGGAAGCTGAAGAACGCGTAAGAAGTAAGAAAGGGCACACCATCGGATCGGGTTGCTGGCACTGACCCAATCGCGCGTCACCACATCGTCCAGGAACGAAAAAAGCCGGCGCAAGCGCCGGCTTTTCGGTCCATCCGTGAAGGATTAGAACTTGTAGTTGTAGGCAGCGCCCAGCAGGTGCATACGGGTCTTGTAGGTACCGATGGTGGTTTCGCCGTTGCCGGTGCAGGTGCCAGCTGGGTTCAGCGGGGTGCACTCGTTCTTGTAGGCGGTCGAAGCCGAATCGAACTTCAGGAAGCTGTAAGCCAGGTCGATCGACGAATTGGTCGACAGTTTCCAGTTTGCGCCCAGCGAGAACTGCTTGCGGTCCGAATCTGGCAGTGCTGGGTGGCGCATGGATGCGTCAGGCACCGGGGATTCGTCGATTGCCACACCAGCGCGCAGCAGGAAGGAGTCGCTCAGCTTGTAGTTCATGCCCAGCGATGCACGCACGGTGTTCTTCCAATGTTGGCGGATCACTTCATCGCCTTCGCCGGTGCCGACGAACTGGATGTTCAGGTTTTCCAGGCGGCTGTGGCGGGACAGGGTGATGTCGCCCATCAGAGCCAGCTTGTCGTCAACCTGGGTGAACATGTTCACGCCGATGGTTTCCGGGGTGCGCAGTTCAACCAGCGCTGGCGAGTTGGTTTTGCGCGAAGTAGCTTGCAGAACCTTGTTCACAGCTGCGTCGGAAGTCACGCCGGAGAAGTCCCAGACTGCGTCGCCCTTCAGCTTGTGGTGAATCGACGAACGGTAGGAAATACCGAAGCGGGTGTCCTGGGTCAGGTTGAACATGTAGCCCAGGTTGAAGCCAACGCCCCAGTCTTTGCCGGTCATGGTCGCGTGCGCATCCTTGGCACCAGCCAGGTTGGCGGCCAGGGTTGCAGGATTCGCGCCAGCTTGAACCATGGCACCCAGCAGGGCAGCGCGACGCGCAGCCAGTGCAGGGTTGGACAGGGCCAGGATCGAACCTGGCACGTCAACGCCCTGGCCCAGTTCGGCCTTCATGTACTCGGCGTCGATACCGAAGCCGAAGGAGTGCTGTTCATTGAGCTTGAAGGCCACGGTCGGGTTGAAGGTGACCGACTTCAGGTCGATGCTGGTCAGCGCATAGCGGCCGGACCAGTTGTTGTCGTAGTCCAGCTTGGCGCCGTAAGGAACGAACACGCCCAGGCCCACTGCCCACTGGTCGTTCAACTTATGCGACGCGTACAGCGACGGAGCGGCAACTGCGCTCGGCGCGTAGTCATCCTGGGTTGCAGTGCCGCCGGCTGGGGTGCCGGTGAAACGCTTGGAACCCTGGTCCTGGTAGGTCGAGTGCGGTACCACGGCGGTGATGCCGCCAGTGATCTGCGTGCCGTTCAGACGGGTCAGGCCGGCTGGGTTGGCGAAGATGGTGGAAGCATCCGCGGCTTCGGCAGTGTTTGCCTCAGCGGTGCCTTGACCAGACACGGACTGGGAACCGAAGCGGTAACCGGATGCGTTAGCGTTCATCGACACAGCCGACACGGCTGCAGCGACCATCAGGGAGAGGTATTTTGGGTTCAAGGTAGGTCTCGGCTTTGTTGGTTATTAATTTATTAACTCTTAAGTAACCTTGCACTAGAGGAAATGCGCAAGGCCGTGGAAGTCTACACCAAAACCGTACGAGGGTGCTTTTAAATTGAAAATACTTTAACAAAAATGGGGCCAAAGGCCCTTTTCCCAACAATTAACTTGCAATTGTATCAACCGCCGCCGGAAACGATGCCACTTTATTTTTGAATGTTACATTCTGATAGTTTGTCGCAGCATTCGCTCTGATATCGTCCTGCCCCCTTAAAAAAGGAAAAAGTCCTACGGAATCAAATATGCCTAAAAAGAGAACGCCTGCCATTGGCCACATCGGCGCAATGATATTCATCTGGCTGTGCCTGTTTAGCCAGGCTCATGCAACAGAGTACATCGCTGCTCGCACTCGGTATCTCTCGCTCGGCGGAGGATACGTGGACAGTGGCGGAGCTGCTGCATCATTGTCCGCGAAGTTACATTGCGGGGCCGGCCAAATAAACTGCACCGGAACATTTACCAACATTACCCGGGCTGGCGGATCCTGGTGGTGGCAAGGAAAGTACACTTACACCATAGCAACCCCGCCATATACGTCGTACACCAACGATTTTTCCGGAATAATCATGGGCGATTGCCCAGAGGGCTGGGGCATCAATGAAGGGCAGTGGCCAATCAAATGCAACCGGACCGAACAGCCAGAGCCACCTTGCGACAAATGTGATGAGCGAAAAGCCGCCACAGTCGGCAACCCAGTCCAGGTAGTTGGCGGCATCAAGATACAAACCGAAGTGGATTACGAGAATGCCTCCGGCAGTCTGCGTCTTGCACGAACCTATCGCAGCGACGATGGCATGTGGCGCCATAACTACCAAGTCTTCGGCGTGGATTTCAATAACATCGAGTCCGATGCTAAGCCGGAATTTGCGTGTCTGAATGCAAAGAACTCCGATGGAGAAATGCACTGCTATCGCTATCTCGGTAAGGGCACGGCTAAGAACTTCGGCCTGCGCCGCGGCTCAGGCCGCATGACCTACTTTGGCAACGACGTCGATTATTCGGGGCCGAAAGACGTCAACGACCGGGTATCGCAAGTTACAGATGCCGGCGGCAAGGTCATTGGCTGGCAAGTCGCCAACGCGTCCGACGACTCAACCGAGTCCTTCTCGCTGGACGGCCGCCTGCAGCGCATTAAATCCCGCAATGGGCAAGACACGGCATTCACCTATAGCGACCAGAACACGCCACTGGAGATCGCACCTAAACCCGGATACCTGCTGAAGGTAACGGATGCTTATGGCCATTCCCTGCAGTTCACTTACACGGCACAGGGCAAGATGTCGAAAATGATCGACCCCGCCGGGAATGCCTTCATCTATGAATACGACACGGAACAAAACCTTTTCAAAGTCACCTACCCTGACGGAAAGAGCAAGACCTATCTCTACGACGAGCCGCAATCCATATCGGCGGGAGCAGGCAAGCGCCTTCTGACCGGCATCCTGGATGAAAACAACGTCCGCTACGCAACCTATGCGTACAATGCCTCGCGCCGATCCATATCGACCGAGCACGCAGGCGGCGTAGAGAAATACACGCTCACCTACCCATACGACGGTGAAACCCGGGTTACCGACCCGCTGGGTTCGCGTTATGTCTACAAATACAGCAACGTCGCCGGCGTCATGCTCCAGACCGGCACGTCGCGCACGTCCGCCACGGGCAATGAAACCGCCAGCACAAAATCCGAATATGATGCGAACGGCAATCTCTCGGTCTACACGGACTTCGATGGAACCGCCACGACCTACGTGTACGACCTTGCCCGCAACCTGGAAACCAGCCGCACCGAAGCTTCCGGCAGTACCGTGGCACGTACCATCCAAACCGAATGGCATCCAACCTTCCGCACGCCGGCCCGCGTTTCCGAACCATTGCGCCGAACAACGTACACGCACGACACCAGCGGCAACGTTCTGACCAAGACCACCCAGGCCACAACCGATACCAACGGCTCGCAGGGCTTCAAATCCACTTTGACCGGCGCGCCGAGCAAGTGGACCTATACCTATAACGCAATGGGACAACTGTCGACCATGCGCGGCCCACGCACGGATGTCAACGACACAACCACCTTTAACTACGATGCGGAAGGTAACCTGGAGACCCGAACCAACGCGTTAGGCCACCAAACGCGCTATTCGAATTACGACGCGAATGGCCGTGCAGGACGAATCACCGATCCAAATGGACTGGTCGTAGACATGAGCTACGACGCTCGCGGCCGCCTCAAGTCCGTCACCACGGGCGGCGAAACCACCGGCTACGACTACTACGACACTGGCCTGCTCAAACAAGCCACTCTGCCCGACGGCAGCGCCATTCACTACGCTTACGACGACGCACACCGCCTCACCGGCATCAGCGACACGCTCGGCAACAGCATCACCTACGTACCTGACGCCATGGGTAATCGCACCTCAGAACAAAGCAGGGACGCCAACGGCACCCTCACGCGAAAAATCACCCGCGTCTACGATGCATTGAATCGCATGAAACAGATTACGGGAGCACAGCAATGAAACTGAAACGCTTGCTTGTCATCCCGACCGCTCTGACCCTGGCTGGCACCGCCCAGTCACAGGTGCAGGACACGACGACGACCTTCTCCTACGACGCCATGGGCCGAGTGACCCTGGTCAGCGACCCGCTGTCGCACGTCACCAAGAACGAATATGACGCGCTCGGCCGCACGGCCAAGACCACGGACGCCAAGAGCGGCGTCACGCAATTTGTCTACGATGGCCTGAACCAGCTCACCAAAGTCACCGACGCGCGCAACCTGTCCACGGTATATACCGTCGATGGCTTGGGCAACCTCACCCAGACCAGCAGCCCCGATACCGGCAACACCGTCAATACCTATGACGAGGCCGGCAATATCAAAACGCGCACGGATGCAAAGAACCAGATCACAACGTATAAATACGATGTGCTGAACCGCGTAAAGTTGGTCAGCTACATCGACGGCACCAGCGCCACCTACGACTACGATCAAGGCGCCTACGCGCTGGGCCGCCTGAGCAAGATTACCGACGTCAACGGCACCACCGAGTACGGCTACGACCAGCAAGGTCACGTGCGCAGCGAGACGCGCACCATCGGCGGCAAGGCCTACATCACGGCTTACCACTACGACTCAATTGGCCGCCTCGAAGGCATGACCTACCCCAGCGGTCGTACGGTCGACTACGTGCGCGATGAAATGAGCCGCATCAAGGAAATCCGCACTACTAAGGACGGCACCACACAACTGCTGGTCAGCCAAGTGACCTACCAGCCGTTTGGTCCGCTGCAAGCGCTGGTGTTCGGCAACGGCAATAAGTACTCCCGCACGTATGACCTGGATGGGCGTATGTCCAGCTACACTCTCAATGGCAAGGTGCAGAAACTGTCTTACGACGCCGCCAGCCGCCTTACCGGCGTCACTGATGCAGGTAACGCCGCCAACAATCGCACTTACGGCTACGACGAACTCGACCGCCTAACCAGCGAACGACGTGCCCAGCGCAGCCTTGGCTATGGCTACGATGCGGTCGGCAACCGCAGCAAGTATGTGAACGGTGCCGCTGCCACCATCTACACGTATGGCGCCACCAGCAACCGCCTGACGCAACTCACTGGCGGTCAGAACGCCACTATCGCCACCGACGCCAACGGCAGCATCACCAACAACGGCAGCACTGGCTTTAACTACGACGCGCGCGGCCGCATGATCTCCGCCAATACTGCCATTGGTCTAGTGAGCTACAAGATCAACGCCCTCGGCCAGCGAGTGCAAAAGACCACGCCAACCGCAACCACGGTCTACCACTACGACGGTAGCGGCAAGCTGATCGCCGAAAGCACTGGCGACACCCTGACCGAATACGTCTACCTGGGCGACATGCCGGTCGCGGAAATGAAATAAAGATGGAGAAAAATTTGTTCAAGAAGATATTCACAGCAGCATGGATGACGCTGCTGTTTACCTGCTGCCAGCTTGCGGCCGCAGTGTAAGCGTCCAGCGCCACCACATATGAAAGGCCGTCTCGCTTCGCCATACTCCGATTTTCACTTCGGAGAACAGGATGGAAAACGGAGAACGCG
>NZ_KE384362.1:0-2622 GCF_000425385.1 Pseudoduganella violaceinigra DSM 15887
TGGCGCGGAGTCGATCCGTTTCGACAGCAACCAAAAGCCGCCTATCTTTTCGATGCCTGGGACGGACTGCTAAAGGGAATCTGGCTGCGCCATTAGTCGGGAGTCAGCCGAGTAGAAGGAGATGTGGACGAACCGTCCAGGGCTTGCTTCGCCCTGGTGGTTCGAGATGCTCATTCATTGAGCAGATATGGAAGAAACTGCGACATGCCCGAACTAAAATTTGGGCTGCCGCTTTCGGAATGAGGTGATTTCCCCCGAAAAATCGCCCCGCCAACATGCGCCCAAACCTTTCTGGACGTCTGGACGGGGCAACGGGGCAACTGAACGGGGCAGGGCAATCACCGCACCGTGCCAACGGGAAGGATTTGTCCAATTCGGGGACGAAATACGCTTATGACTTCAACTCCTTTATCGGCTCCTTTGGCATAGCTAACACCAATGGAGTCCCCCCCCTCATCCCAGCGTTCCCGGACCACAGTTCCGTCGTCTCTTAAAGTACGAAAATCAGCGGTCCGAGCAAACTTCTTTTGGACATTCAGTTGAGTATCGGAGAAGCTAAGCGCCTTAGGCAACTGCCCAGTGAATCGTCGAAATCCTTCTTTTCCTTCCGAATAAAGGAAAAATCCCGAGAAATATAACGGCCCCAAACCAATCGGCTGATCATCTTGTTGCAGAAACATCGCTTCATCTGTGAACACAAAAGATATCCCGTCAGCCTTGCACTGCAAATATGCAGTGAACTCTCCTTCATCGAGTAGAAGCGCCGATAATAAATCGATTCCTTTCGGGGAAAAATACTCGACTAACCGATGATCATTCACGCTACTGCCAAGCAGAGAAAGCAATTCGTCACATTTATACATTATTTTCACTTTATTAGTGGATATCGATTCGTTCCCGCAGCCAACGATCATAAGCATCATTTGTCATGCCTTTGATCTTTGCTGCCCCTGCCTCAATAGCCCCAACATCATTTGGCGCTAGTACGTGCGCATTTTGAACTGCAGCATCGGCATCCCGACAAGCAGCTCCAGCCAAATTGCACGCATCACCCTGCATTTGGGCAGCATTGTTCTTGTACCCGTGCGTTGGACCTGCCTTATGCACTGGGTTCGGAACTGTCATTGTAATTGACTCATTGATGATTCGAGTTTTCTCTTCATACGTCAGCGGTTCCCCCTTTAGATATTCGGCACGCACCAAAAGCGCTCCCTTCGACGGCATATGATCTCGATCAACGGTACCATCACCTGTTAGCTTTTTCGAATCTTCGTAGCTTTCTACTTTGCCGACCTCAAGTCGTTTTCGTTTCGCGGACTCATAGCAATCATCGTTGTGTACCCAGGAACGCAACTTTCCAACGAAATAAGTGTGGAAGTCCGCAACAGTCAAGTTGTAGGTGTCAGGTGACTCCTGCTTGTCCCGCAGCGACTCAACCAGCAACTCTTTGCCTTCGCTAGACAGAACCAACATCCCGGCCTTGAGCTCACCGCTTTCAACCCAGCCAGCTACTTCAACGCCTTGAGTGAAGCTGCCCTTATTGAGCACCCAGAACGGATGGTTATCCGTCACGGTCAGCACTTCCGATTCGCCATTCGCGCTACGCAAGGTCAGATCGAACACACCCTTGTTTTGCGTGACAATCAGCTTCACGACCGGCTTGTACGCAAGCTCGCCAGTCGCTTCGCTCTTCGACAGCACCAGATCGCCTTCGCGCACATCCTCGATTGCCTTGAAACCGCCCTGCACGGCCACGGGCGTACCGGCAACGAAGCAGGACCTGCAACGAATACGTTGCGGCTTTGCTTCCACGGTATGCCGTGGAGCTCGAATATGTTCAGCCTCCCCTGTCAGTCCTTTCGCGGCCAACTTCTCTTCGGCTACGATGGCTTGCTCCAGGCGACGCTCCTGGGCGCCCTTATTCAAAATTCGCAAGCCGGCCTTAGCGCCTTTTACGAGAGCACCGCCACTGAATTTAATAACTCGCACGCCCGCTTTAGCCGCGACCCCGCCAAAAAAACTATATCTGTCTGGTCCAGTAGCTTCTAGAATTGCTCCTCCGTACTCGCCGGCCGCTACGCCAATGTCATGTGCTTCTTTGTATTGGCGCTGACCCGGCGTCATCTCCGCTACATCTACGCCGCCCTCCGCATTCTCTGTCGTCAAATCAGCAGTTACAGTGCGGTCGCGCTGAACCTCGTCGAAGTTATTTCCGCGGGAATCCTTGAACCGCTTGGTGCCCTTTGCGCGCTCTGCTCGGTCATACCCTTCGCGGTTGGCGGTACGTTCCTGTTTGGCGTCAGAACTCATGCAGTCGTCAGGGTTCTGCGAGAAGCAAGCTGACCGCGAGTTTTGATAGCCAAACAAGTCCACATATACCGTTGGATTGGCATACGCGTAGAGATAGTGATGCAGCGACAGCGGCGTGCGCCAGTCGCCCTCATACGGGTCCTGCGTGATGAATCGTCCCAGCTGCGGATCGTAGTAACGCGCCTGGAAGTACACCAGGCCCGTTTCCGCATCCATCTGGTGGCCGGTGTAGCCGAACTTGTTGGCGCTCTGGCCGGTCGCTTCGGTGATGTTGCCGAAGGCGTCGTACACCATTTCGCTCTTCAGCTTGCC
>NZ_KE384362.1:4712-69085 GCF_000425385.1 Pseudoduganella violaceinigra DSM 15887
GCCGTCGCGCGTGGTGCTGGTCACGCGGTTCAGCTTGTCGTAAACATGCGTGGTGGCGATGCCGCGCTTGTCGGTTTCCTTGGTCTTGTTGCCGTTGTCGTCATACTCGAACTTCAGCACCTGGTTCAGCGCGTCGGTCACCAGTACCGGACGGTTCAGGGCGTCGTACTGGGTGGTGGTGCTGTGGCTGAGCGGGTCGGTTTCCCTGGTCTTGTTGCCAACCTTGTCGTACTCGAAGACGTGGGTGTAGCCCTTGGCGTCCTTGCTCAGGATTACGCGGTTGAGCTTGTCGTACTCATAGGTCGTCTTGTTGCCGCGGCCGTCCGTCAGGCCGGTGCGGTTGCCCATCAGGTCGACCTCGAAGACCAGGTCGCGCCCTTCCGGCTGGTGGCTGGCCTTCAGCTGGCCCAGCGCATTGTAGTCGTGCGTGGTGGCGTTGCCGTTGGCGTCGGTCTGGGACAGCACGTTGCCGTCGGCATCGTAATCCCAGGCGCCAAGCTTGCCCAGCTTGTCGTAGCTGGCGGTACGGCGGTCCAGCTTGTCGTAGGTGTGGCTGATCGCGTTGCCGTTCGGCTCGGTCTGGCCCACCAGGTTGCCCAGCCCATCGTAGCGGAAGGTCGTCACGTAGCCTTCGGCGTCCTTCAGGTCGATCTTGCGGTTCAGCTCGTCATAGCTGTACAGCGTCACGCTCAGGCGCGGGTCAACCACCTTGATCAGGTTGCCTACCTTGTCATAGTCGCTGGTCGTGACCTTGCCGTCCGCGTCGATGCGGTTGATCAGGCGGTTGCCGGCGTCATACTCGAACTTGGTGGCGTTGCCGCGCGCATCCGTTTCGCGGGTGCGATTGCCGTTCTTGTCGTAGGCGTAGCCCAGGCTGCCGATCGGGCGGGTCACCGTCACCAGGCGGTTCATCGCATCGTAGCTATTGCTGGTGGTGCGGCCTTCCGGGTCGGTGGTGGACAGCAGGTTGCCGACGTTGTCGCGCTCCATGGTCCAGCTGCCGCCGGCGGCGTCCGTCGTGCCGGTGCGGAAGCCCAGCGCATCGTAAGCATGGGTGGTGGTGCGGCCCAGGCCGTCCTTTTCGCTGGTCACATGGCCCACGCCGTCGTAGCCGTAGGTGGTCTCGCGGCCCAGCGGCTCGGTGCGCAGGGTCAGGCGGTTGGCCGCGTCATAGGCGAACGTGGTCTTGTTGCCGCGGTAATCGGTTTCCCATGTCTTGTTGCCGACATCGTCATAGCCCATGGTCTTGCTGCTGCCATCGGCGCGGGTTTCCTTCACCGGATGGTCGTGCGGCGAGTATTCCCAGGTGGTGCTATTGCCCTCTTCGTCCTTTTCGCTCAGCTTGTTGCCGACTTTGTCGTAGGTGAAGGTGCTGACACCGCCCTTGGCGTTGGTGCGGCTGGTGATGCGGTCCAGCAGGTCGACTTCGTAGGTGGTGCCGTGGCCCAGTGCGTCGGTCTTGCGGATCACCTGGCCGCGCTCGTTCAGGTCCATCAAGGTCGTGGCGCCGAGCGGATCGGTGACGCCAACCAGGTTGCCCTTGGCATCGTAGCGGTAGGTAGTGGCGCCGCCGCGTGCGTCCACCGACGACAGCAGGTCGCCGGCGTCGCTATAGCTCTTGGTGATCTTGCCACCGTCGGGGTTGTCGATGGTGATCAGATTGCCCTTGTTATCACGGCCGAATTTGGTCGTGTGCTGGTTGCGGTCGGTCTCTTCCAGCAGCTTGTCCTTGATGTACGGGCGCTGGGTCTGGATCAGGTAGCTGCGCTTGATCGCCTTGCCGCCTACGGTTTCGCTCGCCAGGTTGCCGGCCGCGTCGTACGCGAATATGGTCTCGATGCCGCGCGGGTCGACTTTGCTCAGCATCTGGATGTCGTCGGTCGCCCAGGTCATGCTGGTGGTACCGGCGCCGTCGATGATTTTCAGCGGCGAACCGAACGGGTTCAGCTCATAGTCGGTCGTCTTGCCGTTCTGGTTGGTGACGGTGGTCTTGGTGAAATTGCCGATCTCGTAGTCGAAGCGGATCGGGCCGGTTGGCGTGACCACCTTGCTGACCACGGTCTGCGGTACGGCGAACGGCATGCCACCGTTTGGCAAATTCAGCTTCAGTTCGTAAGGCGTGTACTCGTAAGTGGTCTTGCGGCCATTCGGGTCGGTATAGCCGATCAGCTGGTTGCGCTCGTTGAAGTCCGGGGAGTTGACCTTGTAGTCGAAACCTTCGCTGCGGCCGTTGCCGCTGGCCTGGACCAGGTTGCCGAAGTCGTCATACTTGAAGTCCATTGCAACGCCGGGGCCGCTGACGGCGCGCAGCAAGGCGCGTTTTTCGCTCCATCCACGGCGTGTCACAACTGCGTCCGCATAGTCGAACTTGAGCATGCGGCCATCGTTGGCGGTGACCGTCTTCAGCAGCGGCGCCGGACGGGCTTGCATGTCGTAGGTCAGCGTCAGCGCGTTGCCGTTGCTGTCCTTCACCGACATCAGTTTCCATTGGTTGCGTTCATCGACAAAGCCGTAGTGGTATTGCGTGCCGTCCTTGCTGAAGAAGTCGAAATCGTTGCCGTCGCGCACCAGCGTCGAGTGGTAGCCCTTGGCAGGGGTCAGGCCGCCCTTGGCGTCCGGGAAGAAGACCACGTTGCCGCTGTCGCCGCCGCTGACCACCACGTTGCCGCAGCGGTTGATGTGCACGCCGGAGTCCCAGTTGTGGCCCCAGTTCATGCCCATAGGACCCAGCTGGCCGTTCACGCCCGTGCTGTAGGTCGGCTGGAAGCGCATGGACGGGCCGCGGCCCGGCTCGGAGAGCGGATATGGCTGCACCGTCAACGTGCCATCGCGCACTTTGACACCGTGCACCAGCACCTGCCCTACCGGCAGCGGATTACTGCGCTGGAATTGCGAACCAAAACCGGACTGGGTGCTGTCGGTCAGGCCAGGGTCGGCGGCACTGACCGCACTGAGCGTCATCAGGAAATCGCCGGTGCCGATCTCGCCCGCCGGCAAAGGCAGGTCAAAGTCGCCCGCCTCGTAGGATTTGTTTGCGAACAGGCTGCGCTTGGCGCCCACCGGCTTGCCGTCCACGCCAAGCGACTGGATTTCCAGCTTGGCCACGACCGGGGAATTGAAGCCAAAGGTGGTCGTGCCGTTGATGTCGCAGCTGCGGTTGTTGATTTCGTCGACTTCCAGGCTCGGCGAAGTCGCGTGCAGGTGGGAAATCAAGCGCGGCCGGGTCGGCAGCGTCACACGCTCGGAACGCAACTCCACCTTCGAGTCGCGGTTCAACACGAGCTGCGCCTGATAGACCTTGCCGGGTTCGAACGCCATCCCGCGCGGGACCAGCGCCTTGCCTTTGCCGTCGACCACGGCAGCCCTGATCACGCCGACCATGGTGTTGTTTTCGTACAGGTCCACATCGACTTCCGTGGTCCGGTACTCGCGCGGCGCCACCTCGAATTCAATGCTCAGCGGCTTTTCGCTGCGATTGCGATTGTCTAGCGCGATCTGTCCTTGGGCATCTTTGGGCGTCACATCGGTGATTTTCGGCTGGACCGAAAATACCGTGGTCCAGGAAGGCGTCGTGTTATAGAGCCCAATCCTGGTCATGCTCAGGGCGTTGTTCGAAATGATCGGGTATTCGACCACCATGCTGGCGTCGCCGTTCACCCGGTTGAGGGCGGGCGACGGACCCACGGTGACTTTCGTTTCGTAGAGGCCTTTGCCCACGTGCGTGGTGCCGTTGGACATACCGCCATTGCTGACAGTAAAGACCACATTGTCCGCATCCTGGCGCTCGTGCTTGACGAACGGGAAGGTGTACAGGATGGGTTTTCCGCCGCTGCTGCGCACTTCCCAGTTGTATTGGGCGTGCATCACCGTCGCGGTGACCGGCTGCTTGTATTCCTTGCCAGGCAAGGCGGCGCTGATCCAGTTGCCGTTGTTGTCGGTAATTCCGCCTTCGACAATGACGGAGATCCAGCCGAAGTGGCTTCCCACCTCCCGCTCGCCGCAGCTTAAGGCGCCTTTATATGTTGCCGTCTGCTTGACGCCGGCGGCGCTGGCCGTCACCACGTTCAAGCCCGCCGCGTCGTTCGACAGGATCACGCCGAGCGCGACCGTGCCGTCGCTGACGGTGCTCAAATTGATGCTCGGCTTGCCGCATTCGCCCAGAACCGGGCTGGAGACGTCGCAGCGCTCAGGGCCGGTGAAGGCGCCGTTGAAGAGCGCGCCGGGCCTGAAATACTTGTCCGCCTGATCCGATTCGCAGACGCGCACCGAATCCATGCGGGCCGACACGTCGATATTGGCCAGCGGGTTGCCGAACTGGTCCGCCGCCTTGATCCCGAGGGTGTCGCCCCACAGGGCCGGCATGCCGAATTCCACCGGCGCGCTGGTGCGAACCAGCTGGGTCAACTTGTCGGGGCGTGCCGTCGCGTCGAACGGCACGTCGATGTGGACTGCGCCGCGTTCCGACGCCACCTCGGCATACACCAGGTGCTGGGAGACGCGGGTCGTTGTTTGATCGTCCGGGTTAATGTAGGTGTAGTACGCGTTGTCGGCGGTATTCTGGCCCAGCGTCAACTGAACCGAGGCAATACCGGACGCATTGGTCAGCACGGTCGTGGAAGATTGACCGCCCACGGTGCCGCCGCCGGCGCCCACGCGGAACGTCACGGCCGCGCCCACCACCGGTATGCCGTCGGCATCCAGGGCCGCCACCGACAAGGGCTGGTCGAGCACCTGGCCCGCCGTACCCGTCTGGCCATCGCCGACGCCAAGCTTGAGCAAGGTGCGTACTGCGCTGGCATCGGCATTGGCATCGTGGCCATTCTGCGCCGCGAGTACCGCGGCCAGGAAGGACAGGGTCCAGGCTTTCGGTTCGGTGGCGGTGGCACCGCCATGGATGCCGCCGGACAGGAAGTAGCCGCTGGCGCCGCTGGCATGGTCGATCGCGCGCCAGCCGGAGCCGCTCCAGCCGGCCACGTTCAAGGGCCCGGACGGGATGTCAATGCGGTAGCCAAGGCGTGCCAGGTTGCGCACGCTGTCCTTGACCGCTTCCGTATGGCTGGTGGCATCGAGCTGCGCCAGGTTGGAATTGTCCAGGCGTAGCAGCGCGACTTTCCTGGCTTTGGCTTGCGCCAGCACCTGGTCCGCCGAAACGGCGTCCACGCTGAATTGGCGGCCGGGGACCGCCGCCTCCAACGAAGAGCCGTGCAGGCCGGACAGTTGAAGGAAATCGCGCGCGCCGCTGCCCACCGCATCGACCGGGTGCGACAGCGCGTCCATCGTCACACCCTTCCACTCCAGGGTGTAAGGCGTCTGGCCGTGGTAGAGCGTATCGAAACGATCGGTCACGATCAGCAGCGATGGCACGGGACGCACGGCGCGTGCGCCAGCCAGGGCGGCCAGTTGGTCTTCACCTTGCGTCCAGGCACGGGCATATGCCACGCCCACCCCGTCCAACAGCCGCATGGCCTGGCTATCGGCGTCGCCAGCTTCGGCGGTGCCCGGCCGTGTGACGGCGTTGCCGGCCATCACCAGCACCTGGTTACCGCCTGTTGCCAGAGTCTGCGTCACGCGCTGGCTACCGAATGGGCCGGCGAACTCCACATCGAGTTTCAGGTCGCTGCCTGCGGACAGGCCCTCACTGGCGCGTGCCAGCACGTGGCCGCCCAGGGCCAGTTGCGGACGCAGCTTGATCAGGTAAAGCGGCACCGCATCCTGGCCGCCCATCAGCAGGCTGAGGCGGTGGTCCTCCAGCGATGCCGGCTGATAGGTCAGCGACACACGCTGGTTCAGGGCCTGGTACAGCGGCAGGTCGGTGGCCAGCACGGTACGGCCGGCGCTGGCCAGCTTGATCCTGGCCTTGACGATATAGGCGTCGCCGAGCCGGGCCTCTTCGGATGTTACGGCGACAACAGTGTAAGGCAGCGAATTGGGAAGCAAGCTCAGGTTCAGGGGCACCAGGGTCTGGCGGCCCAGTGCAGCGTCAAAGTCGGCGGCCGCGCCGCTGCGGGACTGCAGCAGGTCGGTGCCGCGGCGCTTGACGAATTCGGCGAAGGACTCGCTGCCCGGTTTGGCCAGATAGGCCTCCTGCAGCGCGGCAGCGCCGCCCAGGTCCGTCAGGCTCAGGCCATTCGCGCTCCAGCTGCTGGCCTTATAAGACGGGTCGAGCGGGATCCAGGTCTTGCCGGAGGCATCGACCATGGCGCCGCGGTAGTTGGTATACGGCACACGCGCCGTCACCCAGGTATGTTCCAGCGCCACCGCAACCTGCTTGCCGCCGCGCGCCACACCGCTGAAGGCCACGCCGGCCTTGGCCAATGCCGCCGGCACCTGGGCCGGGTCCGGCAGGCCCAGGTCCTGGGCCACTTTTTCCAGCGGCAGTTCGATCACGCCGTGTACATAACGGGTGGGCAGCGAAGCGGCGCGCAGCAGCGCCACCAGCAGCGCGGCCTGGTCGACGTCATTGCCGCTGCCGCTGCGCAGGGTGCCAACGGCGCCCTGCACTGCGCCCGCGTACCAGGTGGTTTTCGTGTTGTTGCGAACGTATTCGTAAATGCGCACGTAATCGTTGCCCAGCTCCTCGGCCTTGGCAACGATCTCCTGCGACAGCGCGCCTTCCGGGGCGGCGGCACTGTCTTCCGGCGCACCTGCCGCGTCGGCCTGGCTGGCATATGCGGGAGTGACCACGGGCGCCAGGATCGGCGCCCGGCTGGCCAGATTCAGGCCGCCCACAGGCAGGTTCAGGGCGTGCAGGACATTGTCGCTGGTCTTCTTCGGCGCTGCGGCCTGCAGCAGTGCCAGCGCTTCAGCGATAGCTTTGCCGTTGTCTTTTGGTGCTTCCCTGGCGGCACTCTTGTCCGCGGATTGCTTCGGTGCCAGCAACGGGTCGAGCAGTTTCACTACCTGCTCCCGGCGGGCCTTCAGGGTGTCCGATACGCCGCGCTGCGCCGCCACGTAGGCAGAACCCTCTTCACTGCCTGCCAGCTTGCTTTCCACACTGCGGTGGCGCGCGGCCATCAGCAGCGCCGCACCTTGCCATTCGCGGTAGGCGGCTGCCGCCGCTTCCGGGCTGCCCTTGCCTTTCCAGCTTTGCAGGGCGGAAGCCAGGTTGGCTTCGGCGCCTTGCAGCTGGCGCAGGGTGGCGGCGCGGTCCAGGCGCGGGCTGCCTGTTGATGGATGGGCCTGCAGGTATTGGCCGATCATGGCGGAGGCATCCCCGCCGGCGGCGATCCGGTCGACGATCTTGCGTTCAGCCGCCTTTTGGTCCTGCGCCGTGGCGCCGGTTGCGGTGAAGATTGCCAGCACGGCGGCCACGGTGGCGCGCCAATTCAAGCTGCATTTCATACTTTGCATTCCAGTGTGGTGTTGCTTAGGTGTTTATTCTTGTGTTCTTTGGGCCCATCAAGGCCCTGGGGTGAACGGCGCCTGGGCGATTTCCGCCGGGCCGATCCAGCTGGCCGCAAACACGGAGCCCTCTACCCTGCCGGCGTTGCCCTTGACGCAAGCTTGTGGCGCCAGCAGCGTGCCCCAGACGGTGCCGCCAGGTAGCGTCAGCACATCGGTGTCGTACAAGTTGTACAGCACGCGCGCCTGGATCGCCTGCAGCGGCGCATGGTTCCAGCCAATGACGACCTGGCGCTGCGCATCGCCACCGACATTCAGCACAAGCCAAGCGCCCGGTTTAATGTTCGACAACACCAGGGTCTTGCCGCTGGCGACCTGCATCGCCTGCAAGTTGAATACTTCCATTGCGGCGCCACTGCCCGTCAAGGTGATAGTGCTGGTCGACTGGATGGTCTTGCCGGTGGCGGCCCGCCCTTTCAGACTGGCCGACAGCATGTCCAGCCAGGCGATTTCGGCCGGAAAATCGAGCACCGCCGCGTCCTGACGCAGGTCGAGACTGGCGGAGGCGCTTTTGATGCCCGCGCCCACTGTGCCATACCCTTTTCGTCCGCTACTGCTCCAGATGTCGCCAGCGGTATAGGCGGTTACATTGCGGCGCACCACCAGACTGGGCCCGGCGTCGTCGCTGGCGGGCAGGTTGCGGCCAACCTCCAGTTGCGCCGCATCCAGGTTGCGCCCCACCGCCAGGCGGCCTTCCACCTTTTTCAGGCCGCTGGCGTCGCCGTAGAAGAAGCCGGCATAGCGCCCGGCTGCTCCCAGGTCGAGCTCCTGCGCCAGACCGGGTCCAGCCCAGGCCAACCCGAGCGCCAATACCACCATGCTTGTTGCCATGCTACGTTTCATTCCTAATCTCTCCATCACATGCGGCGCTCGATCGCGCGCATCAGGCGCGCCAGAGCTTGCTGAACCGTGCCTGCGTCGTCGCTCAACTGCTCCAGCCTTGCCTGGGCGGTTGCCGCTTCGCGCAGCGCCCGCTCATAGTTGCCGGCAACCGCCGAGGCGCGGGCGCGCACCAGCCAGCCAGCCGCATCGGACTTGGCGCCGCCGTCCGGCAGCACAGCCAGCGTGTCCGCGGCCGCACGGCCAAGGGCATCCAGGTCGGCTACCTGCAGGCTGACATCCTGGCTGTTCAACAGCGTATTGCTGCCGCCGACTGCGGTGCTCACGCTGTAATGCAGCTGGTAATTGCCGCTTGCCTGCGGAGCCTGCAAACGCAGGTCCAGCTGGGCATCGGCACCGCCGTCGAGCGTCAACTGCCACGTCACCAGGTCGCCATTGGCGCCCGCCGTGACTTGGCCGGCAGGCTTGCTCTCGAGCAGCTTGGCGCCGGCCGGCAACTGGGCCGACACGGTCACGCTGGCGCGCTGCCCGCTGTTATGCAGGCTGGTGCGCCGCACCAGGACGTCGCCGGCCACCATTGGCCCGGCTTGTTCGGGCGCTTGGTTCAGCCAGCCGAAGCTGTTGCGTGCCATCGCCTGCCAGGCCGGATCGGCGCCTTGGGCGGTGCAGCTGGCTTCAAAGTCGAAGCCGAACAGCAGCGTACGGCCGCTGCCGTACTTCCCGCTCAGGACGGCCGCATCCGCGCCGCTGGTCGAGCCTGGCGCAGGACACACTTGCACCTCCGGACCGGCAACCGGCGCCGCCGTGCCGCAGGCGTCGTCGTCCCAGGCGACCGACTGGTTGGCATCACGCTGGAACAAGCCCTCGGCAGTTGCCGCGCTACGGCCCTGCAGCGTGAAGATATCGCCCAGCACGGACAGCGATCCGCTGCCCAGCAACGGGCTATGAAAACTCAGCTTCGGCCTTGCAGTGCCATTGAACCTGCCGCTGTACTGCATCCCCAGCAGGCCGTCCAAGGCCAGGTCCGACTGGCGCAGATCGTGCAAGCCGTCCGCCACCAGGGATTCTCCGAGGTAGAGCCCATTGCGCAGTTCCGACGT
This sequence comes from Pseudoduganella violaceinigra DSM 15887, assembly GCF_000425385.1. Taxonomy (GTDB): domain Bacteria; phylum Pseudomonadota; class Gammaproteobacteria; order Burkholderiales; family Burkholderiaceae_D; genus Rugamonas; species Rugamonas violaceinigra. The sequence goes on from NZ_KE384362.1 coordinate 14,054, forward strand.
CAGCGGTTGACGCAGCTTGGTCGCGCCGCCGCTGATCCAGTAGCCGGAATAGGCACCGCTACGCAGTTCGCGCGCAAAGTCGGTTTCCTTGACCACGGTCTTGTGCGGCACGCCCAAGCCATCGAGGAACTGGTCAATGGTTTTGGCGCGGTTGGTGTCGCACAGGAGCAAGGAAGTGGCCGTGTCGACCGTCAGCGGCTGCGCGCCGCAGCGGCCCAAGCCGGCCGAGGCGCTGCGTTTGCACATCGACAGCACCAATACGCGGTCCAGGCCGGCTGCGCTTTGCTGCACGTTGAGCACAGGTAAAGGCTCGACCGCAGTAAAGCTTGCCTGAGCCAGTTGACTGCTGCGCCCGCCCGCCGTTGCCGACAGCGTTGCCAGGTAGCTGGCACCGGCCGGTCCCGGCACAGTCCAGCCGCGGCCCAGGTTCCAGCTGGCATGCGCCGCCAGATCCACGGTATCGATCGACTGGAACACCAGGGCGCCGGTGCTGCTGTTGGCGATCACCAGCTCGATGCGCGTGCCCGGCGCCGGCACGGCGCCATTGCGCACCGTGCCGGACAAGGCCACCGTCGCGCCCACTTCGGCACGGGCCGGACTCGCGTCCAGTGTGCCACTCAGCTCAGGCGCCGCCGACACCAGCGTGAAGCTGATGCTGCGCACGGCCGAGTTGCCGGCTTGGTCGCGCGCCGTCACCTGCAGCGTGTGCAGGCCCGGCGCCGCTACCGGCGTACCGCTGGCGAAGGCGGCATTATCCAGCGTGATGGTCACGTTGGCCAGGTGCGCATCCGTTGCGCTGGCCACCGGCGTCACGGCGGCGTTGTAGCGGCCGCCCTCCTCGATGCCGCTGACGCTGAGCACCGGCGCGGTGTTGTCCACCACCAGCTTCAGCACGGCCTCGGGACTGACATTGCCGAAGCTGTCCGTTGCGCGCGCGCGGAAGCTGTGCTGGCCATCGGCCAGGTCTTGCAGCTGCCAGCCATACAGGGCTTGTTGAAGGTTCCGCGGCTGCATGGCACGCCATGGGCTATCGTCGACGGCCACTTCCACGCTGGCCACTTGCGATTCGCGGTCGGTGGCCTGCGCCACCACGACAGCGTCCGCACCGCCAATCACGCTACCGGGACTTGGAGTAGCCCATGCCAGCACCGGCGCCACGCGGTCGATGACGCGCAAGCTTGCGCGTTGCAGCGTCACTTGCTTCCCGTCCAGGGACGCCTGCAGTGTCACCTGCAGCGTCGTCAGCGGCCAGCCGGACACCTCGAAGCCAGCCTCGCCCTGCGCCTTGCCACGGGCCGCGATATCGGCCTGGGCCGGTACGCTGGCCAGCACCGCGCCATTGTCGGCGCGGCTGACCACGACCATCACCGGCACACCGGCAAGCGCCGTGGCACCGGCGTTGTTCAGCGTGTAGCGCGCCGCCAGGCGGTCGCCGTTGGCAACGGCTTGCCCACTGAGCGCGAGCTCACCGGTCACGCTTGCTGTGGCGCTTGCCGCTTTGACCTCGAAAGCGGTTTCCGCAATAGCAAGCTGGCTGTCGCCGGAGCGCACCAGCATGCGCGCCGTATAGTTGCCGGCAGCAGTAGCGCCGACATTCCATAGCGCGGCCACATTGGCCGAAGCGCCCGGCAACAGCGTGCCAACCGGCTGCGTACCGCTCCACAGCACGCTGCCGTCCATCGCCAGCACTTGCAGCACGGCCTCGACCTGATCCAGCTGGGCATTGGCGTCGGCCAATTGCACCGTTCCTCCCAGGTTCACGTCCTGGCCGTGTACATACTGGCCGCGGTCCACCGCCAGCGTGGCGGCGACCTGGCGTAGCGCCGCGATCCTGAAGTCCGCACTGCCGCGTTGCACAGCCTTGCCGTTTGCATCGACCAGCTCTCCGACCAGGCGGTAGCCGCCGGCCAGATAGCTGGCCGTATTCCAGCCGGTGCGCAAGCTCAGCTCCTGTCCGGTCGCCAATTGCACCGTCTGTTCCGGCAACGCCGCAACCAGGTAGCCTTGCGCATCTTCAACGCGCAAGGCCAGCTTGGCAGCGAGCGCCGGCCCGGCATTGGAGAGCACGATCGTGCCCGCAACCGCTGCCTTGCCGCCGTAACTCGCGGCGTCGGTAGTCACCACCACTTTCGGGAGCGCGCTTTCCGCCACGCGGACGTCCAGCACACCGACGTTGTTGAACTCATTGCGTTCGGCAACGATATTCGCCGCGTCCAGTGTCAGGGCAAAGGTATGCACGCCTGCCATCGACGGTTTCCAGTCGACGGCGATTGACGCCGACGCGCCCGCCGCCAGCGACGGCAGCTTGCGCTCCTCCAGCGTAGTCAGCAGGCCTTGCGGGTCGCGCAACATCAGCACCGCGCCGACATTGGCGGCATCGGCGTTGCCGGCATTGCGGACCGTGATGGTGACACGAGTCGCCTCGCCGGCCACCGGTGCCGCCGGCAACACGACAATGTCGTTTGCGCCCGCAGCCAGGTCAGGCTGCGGCGCCGGGTTATAGATCACGTGCGCCGGCAGCGCATCCGCGCCACGGCGGCCCGCCACATCGCTGGCATAGGCGCCGAAGGCGTTGTCGCCCTCGTTCAACGGCACGCCTTTGAAGATCGCCAGGCCCGGCGGATCGTACCGCAGGAAAGCGCCGCCGCCGGGCGCATCCAGATAAACCTGGCCGGCGCGGGTGTACCACATACCCCTTGCCGGAGATGCACGGCCCGACAGCTCGGAAACGCTCACCCCGCCGTGCGAATAGAACGCCGGCACGCTGTTGATCTCGGCCACGAAGTGACCGGCCGCCCCCGCCCAGTGGGCGCCGCCGAGCGCGTAAGGCCCAGGCGCAACAAGCAGGGTTTGCACCTCGCCGCCAGGCAGGGACATTTCCCTCACCTCGCCGATATTGTTGGCGGGCGTATGCGTGAACAGCAACTTGCCGTCTTTGGACCAGCTCACGCCAGTGTTCCCTTCAGCCGCGCTGGCCACCACGCTGCTGTCGTTGGTCTTGATAACCTGCAGGCCGCTATCGCGTGCGAACGCCAGGTATTGGCCGTCCGGCGAGAAGGCCAGTGCCAGCACACGCTGCGCGCTTTCGGCCGCCAGGCGGCGCTGGCCGCTGGCGATATTGAACAGCCACACGCCCGCCTTACCGCCGTCTTGCGCGCCGGCGACGGCCAGCGTCGCCGAATCCGCCGACCAGGCCGGCAATTCGCCCGTGTACGGGAAGGTCGCCAGCGTGCTGGCCGTCTCCCCATCCAGCACCATGGTGCGCAAATCGTAGCCATCGCTGTCGGCCGATCGCTCCCAGTAAGCGAGCATCTTGCCATCCGGAGACAGGCTGAGTTCGCCACGCCGGGCAATCCTGGTCTGCTTGCCGCTTTCCTGGTCGACAATGACGGTATCGCGCGCAGTCGTTTCGTAGGCAAGCGTTCGGCCGTTGGCGCTGACCGCGCGCAGGCTTCTCAGTTCCGCGACCGCTCGCTGAAGCTCGACATAGCCGTCAGCGGCCCGCGCTTGCTCCAGCACGCGTCCAGCACGGGTCAGTGCAACCGTGGTGCCGCCTTCCGCGGACACCAATACATCGATCCGGCCGGAATTCACGGTCGCAGGCAGGCCCGCGCTCGCTGGCGCGAGCAGGACCGGCGCCGCTGGGGCAGTGTCGCCGTTGACCATACCGCTGGCCACATTCGACGTGGCGCGGTCACGCCCATCGGCATCCAGCGCCGTCACTGTGTAGCAGTAGCGGACGCCTTTCTTGACGCTGTCGTCCACATACCGGTTCGTTGCGGCATAGCCCGACTGCTCAAATGGTCCGTCCGCGCTTGCCGCACGGCGCACGCGGTAGCCTGTCACCACATCGGGAGCCACCTGCGTCCAGCTCAAGGCCAGCGTGCTGCTACCCGGCACACCATCCACCGTGAGGGCCGGTGCTGGAACCGGCGAAGCCACCACGACCGCCTTGGCGGCGCGGTTGTCGTCCGTACGGCTTTCAGCCACGCCCGGCGCTTGAATCTCCGCTGCGATCGTGTAAATGCCGACGCTGGCAGGCGTCCAGTCGGCCTCCACGGCCTGCTGCTGGCCCACCGCCAGCGCATTGACCAGGCGCGTGCCGAGCGCCGACACGGCGCCATTGCCGTCGATTGCGCTCAGCGCGACCGAGAAGGCGCCCGCGTCGGCGGCGCCGGCGTTGCTCACGGCAACGCTCAATCGGACCGCCTTGCCGGCTTCGAGCACATCCTTATCGAAGGTGATCCCCTGTTCCGCCACCGCCAAGTTCGGCTGGAAGGCATCGGCCAGGGTAATCTCAACCGGCGCCGATGGCACGCCCTGCGCGCCGCTGCGGGCGGCAAAGCGGTTCACACCGGCATTCAGCGCCACATTGGCAAAGCGCGCCGTACCGGGCGGCAGCAGGCGGACAAATTCCTGATTCAGGTTGCGGTACACGACAAAGCCGTTGGCGCTGACCAGCAGCGGCGCAGCGGCATCCAGGTCTTCGGCCAGCAGTGCGCGGTAATCGCCTGCATTGCTGCGCAGGACAGCGGCCTTGTCTTCGACCTGCACAAAGCCGTCATTGCCCGGCATCGTGCGCAGGCTGCCGGCACCCGGACCAAAGACGCCGATATCGGTCGTCTGGCCCGACGCTGGTGCAAAGCCGGAAACGCTGTGCACGTCGCCGTCCGTTGCGGAAACCAGCAGGATGGCGCCATCACGCGTCCAGTTCAGGGCACTGACCTGGCGGTTGGCCGCCAGTTCTGTCACCGTACCGTCAGTCACAGCCGCGATGCGCGCACCGACGCCGCTGCTCCATGACAGGAACTTGCCATCGGGCGACCAGCCAAGCTGCGCGAAACTGTCGCCGGCCGCCCCGCTCACCAGCTGACGCTGGGTACCATCGGCAACATTCACCAGCCACAGGCTGAGATTGCCGCTGCGGTCGGGAGCGGCGAGCGCAACTGTGCTGTCGTCCGGCGACCAGGCCAGTCCGGCTTGCGCGCCATACAGGCTGCCCAACGGGGTCGCTGCGGCAGCGCCCGGCGAATACAGCTGCAGCAGGCTGCTCTGCGCCGCATCGACGAAGGCAATGGTGCGGCCATCATGAGACCAGCGCAGCGACGTGGCGCTATTCAATACCGGCGCCGGAACGATTGTCTGCGCCGCAAAGTCCAGCAGGTAGGCTTGCGGCCCGGTGCCGGCAAGCATTCGTCCATCCGCACTGAGATCGGCGAGCGCCAGCGACGGTTCCAGCTTCAGCTTGACCACGCTGGACTGCGCTTGGGCCGTCGCGGAAGCGACGACCTGGTCGCCGCGCAGCAAGGACAGCTGCGCGCCGGGCGAGGCGCTGGCGACGATATCCACCGCATTCTGGCGGGTCGAGAATGGAATACCGCTGATAGTCGGCGCGAACAGCACTGGCGCGGCCAGCAAGTCCGGTGCGCCCATGGCGGCGTGCGCTTCGTTGGAATTGCCGCCGGCGTTGCCCAGTTGATCCACACCCGCTACCACATAGTAGTAACGGTTGCCTGGCACAGCCGTGTTGTCTATATAGCTCAGGCCATAGACCTTGTCCGCCACGGATGCGTAGGCAGCACCAGGTTGGGTCGAGCGCAGCACACGGAAGGCCAGCACGTCCGCTGTCGGACGATTCCAGCGCAAGGCGATGCCCGCGCGCTCGGCTTGCGCCGACAGATTGGCCGGGGCAGCGGGAGTCGGAACATTGACAACCAGCGTCACCACATTGGAAGCGGCCGAACGGTTGCCATCGTTGTCGATCGCCAGCACCGTGAACTGGTAGCTGCCGTTCTTCAGCGTGGCGTCGTACGACAAGCCGGCGGTTTCGCCCTGGGCGCCGCCATCCATTCGGATTTCGTACTTGGCCACGTCGATGGCCTGGCTGGCAGTCCAGGCCAGGCGCGCCTGCGAACCATTGACCGAGCCGGTCAAGCTTACCGCCGCGGGCGGCGTGTCGCGGCCCTCCGCAGTAGTGCTGGCGGCAGGACTCAACAGGCCAAGCCCGTTGACCGCCCACACCTCGATACGCGGGTTGTCGCCGCTACTGAAGCTTAGACGGGTGTCGCGATACAGCAGGGAAGCATAGGCGCTGACTTCCGACAAGGTCGGGATCGCCTGCTTGGTCGGCATCAGTTTGATACGCAATCTATCGGTGAGATAAGGCTGCGGCAGCTTGGTTTCAACGGTTTCGGCGGTATTGCCGCGCAGCGATGCCAGCGGCACCCACTCCATTCCACTCCAGCCTTCGATATCGAAGTCGGCGGCGGCCTTGCCAGGCAACCAGTGGGTAACAACCGTTTCAATGCTGGACTGCTGGCTATCCTGCGCCACAAACCAGGCATCAGCCAGGCCAAGCGCCGGATCGGGCGTCCAGACACCACCGGACTGACCGTTCAACGGACAGCTCGGCCACGCGCCTGCCGGCATGCTGGAGCGATCGCAGCTTGACCACGCAAAGTTGGTGATGGTCGTCGCGCCGTTCGCGGCGGCGCGATAACCGATAATGTCCGGCTCCGCGTTCGCCTGCCATCGTGCTTGCAGCACTTCGCGGCTGCCCTGCATATAGGCCAGCATCAAGCCGCTCGGCTTTGCCGGCGGAGTGCCCCGGACAACCCGGAATGCGGCTCCCATGCTGATGTTGCCTTGTTTGTCGGTATGCACCAGTTCGAAGCGGTTCTCGCCCAACGCCAGCGGCAGCGCAGGCGGCACCATCGTACCGTCGGCCGCCGTTTCAAACGACAGGCTCGAGTCCGGCTGGCCGGTTACGCGACGAAGCACGCTCATCTGCCCTGCGCCGTTGGCGCTTGCCTGCAGGCGGAACTCGCTGTCGCCGGTCGGCGTATAGGGCTGGCGGAAGGCCGGCGCGTAGATCAGGACCGGGACATCGTCACTCGCGACACCTTCGCTGCCGTCACCGTAGCGTGCATGGATAGTGTAGCGATAAGCACCGGCCGGCACGTTCCAGTCGGTGTGGGCGAGCGCATCGGCAGCAAGCTCCATCGTTTGCTCATTGCCGGGCTTTTCGTCCGCGCTATGGCGCACCAGCACCAGGCCGGTGGCCTCGGCTGGAACGCTCGGCCAGCTCAAGCTGACCATATTGCCATTGACTTTTGCGGCCAGGACCGGCGCCGGGTGGTCGCCCAGGTGCACAAGAATCGGCATCGGCGCGGGATCGGTCAAACCGAACTTGCCGCTCGCGACCGCCTGCAACTCGTAGTCGCCAAACTCCAGGCCGGCAGTATTCCACTGCACCGTGAACGGCGCCTGGGTCGCTGCCGGCGCGACCGGGATCCATGCGCCGCCCGCAGCCGGACGGTATTGGAACTCAATCTGCACCAGGTTGCTGTCCTGGCTGACCGCCCGCAGGCGCACACCATCCCCCACCCTCGCATTATTGGACGGTGCGGCCAAGACCGCGTGCGGCGGCACCCGAACGTTCAATTGCACCGGATTCGATTCCTGGCTGAGGTTGTCGGCCATGTCCATGGCCTGCACCGTGTAGGTATAGTCGCCGTTCGCCAGTTTCAGGTCAGTGAAAACAGTCTGCGTCATCAGGTAAGGCTTGAGGCTGCCCACCACTGGGCCCTGGGCATTGGCCAGGCGGCCGTTGCGCCACAACAGGTAACCGGCCACGTCGGCCGACGGGCTGGCAGTCCAGGACAGACTGGCATTGGGGCCATTCACCTGGCCCGCCAGCTGGCTTGGCGCAAGCGGCGCCACATTATCGACCAGCACGGCCGCCGTGGCGGTCGCCACCTGGCCGGAAAGGTCTTCCGCTTCGAGCTTCAGGGTGATCGTGCCATTTTCCTCGATGCCGAGGGTGCTCATACCGCCCAGGATATCGGCCACCATCGCCACCGGGGAGCGGCGCAGCAGCTTCCAGTCGGCCGGTGCCGCGCCCTGCCCCATATACAGCCGGTATTCCTTGAAGGAATTGCCTGCGCTGGCGGTGCCCTTCACTTCCAACGAGGCGCCTACTTTCGCGCCTGCCAGCGGTGAATAGATCACCGCGGTCGGGCCAGCATTGCTGACCGTGGCGGGTGCCCGCGCGGAAGCATCGCTTTCCCAGCCGGCCTTATCGACTGCCTTGACTACATAGCCGTACAAGCCAACCGCCAGCTTGGCGTCGACATAGCTCGTGACTTTCAGCAGCGCCTGATTGAGGCGCTTGCCATCGCGGTAGACGTTATAGCCCGCCAGGTCGCTTTCGGTGTTGGCGGTCCAACTGACGCGCACATCATTGCCGTTCTCGACGTTGGCGCGCACGCCTTGCGGTGCGGCAGGCGGCTTGGTGTCGACGATGACTTCGGCCATCGCCTGCGCGCTATTGCCTGCCTTGTCCGTTACGCTCAGGCGCAGAGTATGCAGGCCATCGATCGGCAAGCCTTGCCAGGCCAGCAGCGTTCCGCCTTCCACCGAGGAAGCGCCTCCGCCCAGTGGCGACCAGCGCTGGGCGGCAGCCTTGCTGCCCGGCGCAATTTCAAGATGGTATTCCTGCAGGTTGGCGTCGCTGGCCACCCCGACGATGTCGGACGCGGAGCGAACATAGGCACCGCTCGCCGGCGCCGTCAATTTGGCCAGCGGCGCTGTGTTGTCGACAACGACGGTGACGCTGGCGTCGCCCGCCAAGCCGGCCTTGTCCTGCGCGTGCAGGGCCAGCACATAGGTGCCGTCAGCGACATTCGCCAGATCCCAATTGGCCAGCAGTTCTGCCGCAGGAGCGGCGTTAGCTGCGGCCAGCTCGATAACATCGCCGTTGTCGGCACGGGTCGCGCGCAGGCTGTAACTGGCCAGATTCGGCTCGTCGATCTTGCCGCGTACCGCAACGGGACCGCTGCGTGCAGCAAGATAGGCACCGTTGGCGGGTGCCACCAACGATGGCTTCGGCGGCGTGTTATCTACCGTAATCTGCTTAATCAATTCGCTGCGATTGCCGCCTTGATCGGTGGCGATCGCCTTGATCGCATACTTGCCTTCGGCCACGCCCTCCAGCGATTTGACGGACAGGCCGGAACCGCTGGCGCTGCCTTCTGCCGCCAGCTGCCAGCTGCCGTCATTGGCGGGAGCGGGCGAGAAATACACCTTGTACGACTCAAGATTGGCATCGGCCACATCGAGTGTGACGGAACCATGGCCCGAGATCATGTCGCCGAGCGGATTTGTCAACGAAAGTACCGGCGCAGAGTTGTCAAGCACAAAGCCCACCGTCTCTTCCTGGGTATTGCCCGCATCGTCCTGTGCCGCAAGCGTCAACTTGGCGACATATTTTCCATCCGCTTGCAGCGTGCCATCGCCGGACTTACCGTCCCAGACGACCGCCGCCACCCCGGCATCGCGGTCAGCGTCCTTCATCAGGGTTGCGATCACCTTGCCAGGCGTCAGTTCGGGCGCAATCGTCACCGTTGCCTTGACAGCATCCAGTGCCGTCCAGCGCAGGCTGACAAAGTCCTGGCGTCCATCGCCATTTGGCGAGAAGACGGATGGAGTGGCGTCAAAACCGGTGACGAGCTTACCGCGCTGGCCAATTTGGACGGGCACTTCCAGCATGCTGCCGTTGCCGGCCAAGTCCACCGCGCGCAAGCGTAAGGTCATCGGCTCGGTCAAACCAAAGGTATTCCAGTTTGCAAACAGCTGAGTCGTCATATTTGCCGGTGTGGCTTTCTTGCCGTCTGCCAGGGGCAGCCAGGCATTCGGCGCGCTCGCCAACGCAAATTCCAGCTGATAGGACTCCAGATGGTCGTCACGCACAGTGCCAGTGACGGCCGCCAGCAGGCCCAGCTTGGCATTGGCAATCGGCGATGCAATGTTCAACAACGGCGGCGTGCTATCCACCTCGACCGGCAGAATCTCGACCAGTTCGTTCTGGCAAGCGTCCTTATAGCTGACACGAATTGCGTACAAGCCATCTGCCACGGGCTGCTGCCCGTCATCGCGGCCATCCCACTCAAATCTGGACTGACCAGCCATCAGCAGCACGCGGTCGACGATTGTGCGCACGACATTGTCTGCAGCTAGCAGCTCGCCCTTCGATCCACGAACGGCCGCTCGCACTTCGATATGAACATTCAACTCCTCGCCGAGGGCGAGACCGATCTGGACATGCGACCGCGGTGCCGGAGCGAGCGGCGAGAACAGGCCGCGATCAATCGTGAAATGCTCGGTCTCTACCTGGGCATCGTAATCGACCTTGATCGGTGCAGTGCAGACGTTGTAACCGGCGCCGTTATAGCCATGCAGACGCAGCGTGACGGACTTCTGGCCTGGCTCAATCTTGACTCGACCAACTTCGCCGCTCACCGCATCGTAACCGCGATGTCCATGCTTCTTATAGAACTTCTCATCCTCCTTTGGATGGGCAGCTTCAACTGGCCGGGCATTCCGGCAGGTTTCAGCCTCAAGGTCCGCATCAGTGCAAAGAGTTTGTATCCACGGCGCGCCGCCAAACTCGACACCATAGTTCATCGGACTGCTGCTGCCGATTTCTGCCTCAACCGGCAGTTCAAGCGTTCCATCCTTCGCGCGCGAAGGGCACAGCTTGCCGCCAGCAAGCGGCGCTGTGATCCTCATTTCGGGCGCGTCATGCGCCACATTGACAGTTATCTGTTCGTCGTGGGTTTTACCATCTTCATCAACCAGACGTGCAAAATACTGGCGTTCCCCCTTAGGCAAGGCCGCCGTATCGATTTCAAAGGTGTACTCTTCTTCACTCTTGACGTCGTTCCAATTATTCAGGAAGCTTTCCGCCCCATTCGGCAGACGTTCACCGAACAGCAACTGCACCAGACGACGACCGTTCAGCGCGAGCGGCTTGAGTGTCACAGTGGTCATGCCGGAGGGCTGCACATTGCAAGACTCCGGCGCATTCGGCCTGACAGCCCATGAGACACCCAGGCACCTTTTCTGCAACGGATATGGAGGAACCACATCGCGCTCGCCGCCTCCTTCAAACACCGCGTGGAGATAGAACGAGTAGTCGGCGCATGGCATCAATTGCAACTGCCCCAGGTCATGGTAATAAGACGCGGGAGGGAAATCGCGCGAAGCCACCGTGGCCGGTGTCAAGTAGCGAGGATCCTGCCCATCAAGGCTCGTCAGAAGCAAATCGATGCGCCGCAGTGCTCGCGCCGAGTCGGCATTGATAAATACGGCCACGCCCCCGGGCCTGCCGTCTTGAACTTTTTCGATCGAGATGTCGCGGGGTGCACCTTCATTAGCAAATATGTACGAGACTTTGCTGACGAATTCGGTACCAGCGGTATCACGCAACTTCACCCGGAATATATAGTCCTTGTTGCGGGGGAGGTCTTTCGGATCCCATACCAGCTCGAACTCGCCCTCGGGCGCTACGCCCGACGCAACGACCATATCGCCTTTCAGAACACCGAAACTGGAGATCGCAACTTCACGCCAGCAGGTCGTGCAGTCGCCAGCAGCCCGAACCAGCAAGGCTACGGCAGACAGAGGCTTGTGCACGCTTTCGAAGACGTGCAGGCTGATTGGACCGCTGCCGTCATAGGGTTTCAAAACGGCCATCGGCTCCCGGTGATCGGGATCATCAAGGGCGACGTACCCAATCCTACTGCCAAACGACCATCTAGTTTTCCCCGTTCCATTCCTGTCGCTGAGGTAGCCCCAGGAGGTAGCGAATACCTCTTCCTCCGCCAGCCCGCTGTAGGCTACGGTCTTGTTGCCAGCCTTATCCTGTACCGTCATGCGGTATTGGATGTTGGCGAATTTGTCCAGGTTCAAAGGAACGTAAGGCGGATTGACTTCGACCACCAGACTGGATTCGCCGGCTCGCGGATTACGAGGTACCGCAGACCACTGATCGGGGGTCTCGCCAACGCCCATCTCTTGCAGCATCGACCCGAAGTTGGCGTCAGCCGACTTCCAAATCAGCTTCGGATCGACACCGACATAGTCCAATTCAGGCCTGCCGCCATTCCTCCTGACATAGGCCGAACTGAACTTCAATTCAGCGACCGGCGCCACGCGATCCAGGGTGGTGAAGAATTCGTAGTCCTGCAAACGCACGCGATACTGGCCATCCGGCAAGTCCATGCCGCCCTGGTCACGGCCATCCCACTGGAAAGCGGCTTCGACGCCAACGCTGAGATGGTCACGAGCGATGCTGCGCACTACTTTATTGTTCTTGTCGAGCACTTCGAACATCAGGTGTACCGGCTCCACGACACGGTAATGGAGGACGAAGTTGTCCTGCACTTGGTCGCCATTTGGCGAAACAAACTCATGTTCCTTGTAGACGTCGGTGATACTCGGCCTGTCGTCCCAGGCGAGATCCAGTATGCGTTCGCGCAGGTTTCCAGCAGCGTCTTCCACCGCCAGGCGCACCCGGTAGCGGCCATAAGCCGGCGGAACCCAAGTGGTGAATCGGCCATCAAGCACAGGCGTCGACGAGGCCGGCTGAATTGGCCTCCAGTCGTTCGGCGTCGCGACATTCGAGTATTCCAGGCGGAAGCGCGTGAAATTCAGGTCGGCGGCTGTCCCGCTCAGAACAATGCCGCCCCCTTGCCCACGCAGGGCGCGCAAGTCAGCAGTCAAGTTCAGCAAACTGGATACGGCAAACAGGTCCTGCCCGCTTTGGTAGCACTGGCTGCCGGAGTTCTTTGCATCATGCGACGAGGTAAACAGCAGCCTGCGCCCGGATGGGAGGAACCCCATGATGGAAGCGATGGTGCGATCGCTTTTTACAAACAGTGGACGACGGGCGCCACTTTCCAAGTCAAACTCGACGCCACAAGCTGAATTATTATCATCGCTCCCGGCGCAATAGCTGGTCTTACTCACGACCTTCTGCTCGCCTGGGGCGAACAAATATCCCGCTGAGGCATGCACCCCGCCTTCGAAGCCACCCGCACGCATGCGGCTCGCCTCCACTGGCGCCATGCTGAGCTTTTCCAGATCGACCAGCATCAAGACCTCCTGCTGGAGGCAAGGATCGAAATCAGGCCCCCACTGGGAATCAGGTCCAGCTTTTACGCAGTCCACCGGCATGTATGCATGACCGAAGCCGAAACGGCGGCTATCGCCCGACCAGGCAATTTCCGTAGCGCCGAGCTGCCAGCCGGCATCGCCTTTGCCTTGAGCCGTATCGCCGCTGAAGGCGGCCTTGCCCTGGCGATCCAGGACTTCAACGTGAACGACGTTCCGCATATCGCCGTTGCTGTCGCCGGCCTGGACTTTCGTCAAGCGTGCGAGCCATTGGCCATCCGGGGACCATGCCTCCGACTGCATCGACGACAGCGGAGCATCCGCTTCTCCGAGGATGGTCTCGGCCGAGCCATCGACTGGAATGCGCAGGCGCTTGCCACCGACAACCGCCTCGAAATAGCGCCCGTCATCGCTCAATTGGCCCTTGAATTCCTGATTGCCAAAGTCACGGAGCAGTCGTGCATCGCTGCCATCGGCCTGCATGACCCATAACTGCCGGCGCAAGAAGTCGCTCCACAGCTGACGTTTGGCTGCAAACACCTTGCCGTTGGCCGATACGCTGAAGTCAACCCAATCACCTTCCTTTGCCAAGTCTTCTGGCAATATCGGCTTCAACTCGGAACCATCGCTCAGTGCGTGCCAGTAATTTCTGAGCATGCCGCGGCTCGGGTCGCGACCCGCGCTCATAAACACGCGCTCTTCATCTCCCGTGAACTGCATGTCGCGACCAGAGTCGAGGTCTAGGACGAAGTAAGGCATTTCACACGAAAGATTCTTGCGATACTCAAATTCGGTATCGATGGCGGACAAAACCGAGGAGCGGTTCGTATCCAGATTCGTGCTCATTTCGCCCAGCGCACGGCCATCTTTGGCCAAGATCCGCAGGCGATAGTCGCCGTCGGCCACCAGGGCCCCGCGCTCGTCCTTGCCGTCCCAGGTAACGCTGCCGCTCTTGATGCCGGTCAGCGTGGCGCCGTCGAATTGGCGCACGCTCTTGCCAGCCTGGTTAACGACCTGCACGCTCACATCCGCCAGCTGCTTCAGGCGGAACGAGAAGGTGGTGCTATCTTTGATGCCATCGCCATTCGGCGAGAAGAAGCGTTCGGAGATGAACAGATCGCCATCTTGTACAGTGGCGTCAAGGCGGGCAATGTTGTTATCGCGCGATTTTTCATCGATACGCTGTTCTGGATCGATCACGACCACGAAATTCAAGCCGGCCGAACCTGTGCTTGCCGGTACGGCGAAATGCAGCACTTGGCTGTCCCCGCCAGCCAGCGTCGCGATCTTCTGGTCAGCACCGATCACACGGCCACCTTGTCCAGGTTCGCCGTTATACAGCCGCACGGCTATATCCCGGGCCGCTTGTTTGCCCAGGTTGCCGACCTTGACCGCCAGGTCGATTGCCTCGCCCGGCCGTGGTGCCGCAGGGCTCATTTGCAGGTCGGCCGACGATACGGCCAAGTCCGGCAAGCCGGCGGGCGAAATGATCACAAAGGCGCTGTTATCGTCGCGCGTCATTTCGCTTAACTTGCTGAAGGGGTCGACCACAGCGAAAATCAGGTGTTCAGCCGCATCCGGGAAGCGTGCCCATTGCACGCCTACCGTGGCTGCTTCGCCCGGCGCCAACGACGCAATGCTCTGCACTGTGCCGATCATGCGGCCGCCAGCGGGCTCGCCATCATAAAAAGCGACCTCGACATTGCTCGCCGCGGCAACGCCGGTATTGCGCACTGTCTGGCTTAGCATGACTGGCAAACCTTCAAGCACTTGTGCCGGCTGCACTGCCAGTTCTTTGAAGCTGAGCGCCAGGTTCGGCCCGTTGGCAGCGTTCACCTGGAACGGCAACACCGCAGCATTGTTGCTGCGGTCGCTTTCGCTTAACACGCCGTCCGGGTCGATCTCGACCTTCAGGGACAGGTTGCCGGCAGCGGTGGTCCGCCAATTGAAATCCTCATTGGCGGTGACGCCGCTCGCCAGTTGCAGCGTACGCGCAACCGTTTCGAGCGCGTTCGTACCATCGGTAATCGTGTAGCGTACCTTGAACGGCGGGCTGTCCTGCGTGCCGGCATTGCGCAACTTGATCGTGAAGCTTGCGTCCGAGCCGAGGTAGACCGGATTGCGCACGATGACGATATCTTGCGGCTCAATTTCCAAGTCAAGCGCTGCCGATGTCTCCACATGGACGCCAGCGTTGTTATCGGACTTATCCTGTTCCGCCACCCGATTGTCCGGATCGATCACGACCGTGAAGTCATAGGCACCGGACTTGCTAATGGTCGCGCTGAAATTGACCACTTGCTGCGTACGGGCCAGCAAGTTGATTTGCTTTTCCCCGACCACGCGTGCGGCAGCGCCCTGCCCCTCCATCAGCACAACGCGCACATCATGCGCGTCGGTTTTCCCGATATTGCTGACGCGGGCCGATATGCCCAGTACCGCTGGCAACCGGCTTGGTTTGGCCGGTGTGACGACGATATCGCTAGCTTGTACCGACAGTTCGCTGCCGGGCGGCGCCGAACCCACGGTCAGGCTGATCATGGCCAGGTTGTCGGACTTGCCCGCTTCGGTCACGGTACCGGCTGGGTCCACCACCAGCACAAGCTTGTGGGCACCAGCCTTACCAAGGGTGTTCCAGACCTGCTGCAATTCAACACTGCTGCCCATCAGCAGTGGCGGAATGGCGATGTCATTTCCAATCGGCACACCGCCGGCGGCAGGATCGCCATCGTAGAAACGCGCAATCCCCGCAGGTGCGGGGGCGTTTCCGGTGTTGCTGACATTGATCGACAAGACCACTGTCTGTCCATCAATCGGCGCCGCCGGCGCAGCACGCAGGCCGGCCACACTCCAGTTGAACAAGCCCGAACTCTTTAACAGGCGCACGGCCAAGGCCGTGGAATAGGCACTGCCATCCCAACTGCCGTTTACCTGCTGCGAGGCCGCAATATACGCCCTGGCATCTGAGCTGCGAATCGCGTCCAGCGCGTTTTGCGACAGCAGCGCCAACATGACGTTTGCCGTATCGTGCACGGTGCTCGGACTATCGCCAAAGCCACCGTCGGGGTTCTGCTTGCTCGCCAAGAATACCTTCGCCTTGCCCAGCATTTCACGGCTTTGGGCCTGGCCGAACAATGCCTGCATCACGAAGGTGGAAACCGAAGTACGGGACACGCCGCCACTCAGGTTGCCCCAACCGCCATCCGGATTCTGCTGCGCGGCCAAATAGGCAGCCGCCGGCGCCAACTTGCCTCGCGCCAGCGTCGCCTCGAAAGGCTGCAGCGCGAGCAAGGCCAGCGCTGTATCGAGCGGGTTACTTTGATAGCCGGCAGCGACGCCCCAGCCGCCATCCTGGTTTTGGGCGGATAACAGCTGAGTTGCTGCCGAACTGGCGTCGGCCTTACTGCGCGTCAGCGCTCGGATGGCACGGGCCTGGTAATCGGTATTGGAGCCGGCCTGCCCACGCATCCAAGTCAGCGCCTTGCGCGCTGCGCTCGATTGCGGGTCATCCATATCGACCATGGTATCGAGTGCGACCGCGGTATCGCGCATACCGGTGAATGGATTGTCGCGCCACGCTCCGTCGTCATTCTGCTTAAGGCGCAGCCAATCCAAGCCTGCATCCGGGTTGGCGTTGGCGCGCGGCTTGCCGCTGTCATTCGGCACATCTGGAACCGCCGCACCAGCCTTCGGTTCAAGATAACTTTGCACCAAGGCACGGCCGCCGCTCAATACCGCCAGGCGCGTGGCAATCGCAGTGCGAACGCTGTTGAGGGCAGCCAGCTGCTCATCGGGAACAGTCTCGCCTGGACGCGTTAACAGCACAAAGCCCAGACGGAATTCCTTCTGGGCGTGTTCTGCGTCCGGGATCCGCGGCCCTTCGGCCGCGATCACATCATCGATGGTCAGGTTGCGGCGGGTGCCGCTGATTGTGACGCCATTTTCAGGCAGTCGCGTCTTGTCGACACCGGGACTGTCGATCACAAAGAAAGGAGGCACCTCCTCTTTCTTCAACATCCCCATCAAATAAAGATCCAATGGACTGAAGAACTGGCGGCTGGCGACCGAAGTGAAGGTGCCATTGCCGTTATCTTGCCATTGGTTGCCGTACTCGACCGAAGCGCCACTGTCGAACAGGAAGCTCCAGTGCGAGCCGTCGCGTCCCAGCAGCATCGCGCTCGGCTTGCCGTCGGCGCCGCGCACTTTAATCTGGCTGCCCCATTGGTGCAGGAATTCATGCGCAAAAGTTTGCAGCACGCGGTCAAAGCCTGCGCTGTACGGATTCAGGTTGTAGCGCGACAAGGCCGCCATGTCGATATAGCCAAGGAGCTTGCCGCGGCTGCCAAATTCCGCCGAATTGTCGTAGACGGGCATCCCCAGACCGCCCACTTTGTTTTGCACGCCAACGTGCACCGCCGTTGCATCCTTGGTATCGAATTCAAAATTCGAGAACACGACGATAAAGTCGTAGTTGTCCGCGTGAGCGCGCAGAAACGCCTTGGCGATCTCGGTACGCGGCTCGATATTGGAGCTGCCGTCAGCGAGCATCAGGTTGTAATTGCCGGCCAGCGACATCACGACAACGTCGTTCTTGGCGCGGACAATCTGGGGCTGGTACGCCCCCGTATGCGGGAAACCAGTTACTTTGGGAAAGTCTGCCTTGGCAGTGCCGCACAAGGTAAAAGCGAACGCCAGCAATAAACAGGCGTGACAAAACTTCTTCAACTGGGTAACCATACGCATATCGCCGCAGCGATCAATTGGAATTTTTGACGACGCCGGATGCATCGTTGCCGGGCGCTTTGCCGACGGGTTGAGTCAACACTTGTGGTTTGCTGCGCGACACCGACGGCGGTGCGCTGGACTTAAAGCATTGGACCGAGCCATCTTTGTTCAGGCGAACGGTCATTCCCTCCCCTCCCGGTGAGGGAGGCAGTTCAAACACCGCTGCCGCCTGCAACAGTTTCGCCAGGCGCGCGTCCGTGCCCGGAACTTCTTCACCCACAGCCATCTCATGAAGATGAAGGTCGGGCATTTGCAGCACGATGCGGTTATCTTCCGCGCCAAGGGCGATCAGCTTGACTCGAGCAAGCGCGCACTCCCCTGCCTTCGCCTGAGTCGAAAACATGAGAACCATCAAACAGAGAACGCGGCGCAAAACTTAACCCCTAGAGACATGCAAAGGGGCGGATTTTATCAGATTTTTAATTTACTTACAAAAACTTATATTTCCGATGTGTATCACATAAGATTGGCTTGGCGCGCATTGCCCTGCACAGGAAACTGGCTTGGGCCACTCTGCTTTAGCGCTCTGTCATCACCGGCATCCAGTCACGATCATATGCGTTGCATTGATATTTCGACAAATTCTGGTATGGCACCTGCAGCCTGCCTGGCAAGATGGGACGGTTCCAGCGCTAACCGTCTTTAAATCGCTGCTCCAGCATGTCGAGAAAGACCCGGGTCTTGGCTGGCATCAGGCGGCGGCCTGGAAACACGGCCCAGCCCGTCACAGCCGGGAAGCACCAGTCAGGCAGCACGCGCACCAGCTCGCCGCGCGCCACCAATGGTGCAGCAAACTGCGTAGTACAAGTGGCGATGCCCATGCCAGCGGCGGCCATGCGCGTCAACAGTTCCGGCGAATTCCCCATCAGCCGCACCGGCAAATCGCGCTCCCAGCTGGTTTTGCCGCGCGTAAGCGACCAGCGCACCAGGCCATTCGTCATCCGGCGCAGGCTGAGCAGCTGGTGCTTGAACAGGTCATCCGGCTGCTCGGGCAAGCCATGCAGGGTCGTGTAGGAAGGCGACGCAAACAGGCCCCAGGTGGAAATCATCACCTTGCGCGCCGCCAGGGTGGCATCGTCAGGAAGCGCGCCCATGCGCAGCGCGATGTCAAAATTCTCCGCAATCAGGTCGACCCGCCGCGGCGAAAGGTCGAATTCAAGCGTAATGGCGGGGAATTTCGCCATGAAGTCCGGCAGCATGTCCGCCAGGTAGACATTGGCGAAGTCGGCCGGCATCGACACCCGCAGCAGCCCGCTGGGCGCTTGCTGGCGGTGCTGCGCCAAGGCGGCGGCAGCTTCGGTCTCTTCCGTGACCCGGCGCGCGTGCTCCAGCAGGCTGGCGCCGAATTCGGTCAGCACCAGCTTGCGGGTGGTGCGGGTCAGCAGCCGCTCGCCCAGGCGGGCTTCCAGCTGGGTCAGGCGCCGCGAAACCGTCGATTTAGGCAGTTGCAAGCGCTCGGAAGCCTGGCTCAGGCTGCCAAATTCGACGATTCGGGCAAACAAAAGAAGGTCGCCGGGGTCCAGTTCCGTCATGATTGTTCCATGAGTGGCACGATGTTATCCATTTTAGCGTCTTCTGGATCAAATATGGAACCGCTATAGTTACTCCATCGACGCAGCACTTAACCAAATACTGAAAGGGAACACACCATGAACATCCTGCAAATCAACTCCAGCGCAAAAAGCACCGGTTCCGAATCCACCCGCGTAGCGAGCAATATCGTCGCCAAACTGCTGGCCGCTACGCCCGGCGCGAAAGTGGAAGTGCGCGACCTGGCCGCCAATCCGCACCCGGTGCTGGACGAATCGGCCCTGCAGGCCCTGTTCACCCCTGCCGACCAGCGCACTGCCGAACAGGCCGCCCGTGTGGCCCTGGATGATGCTCTGATCGCCCAGGTGCAGGCAGCCGACGTGATCGTGCTCGGCGCGCCGATGTACAACTTTGGCATCACGGTGCAATTGAAGTCCTGGTTCGACGCGATTGCCCGCGCTGGGGTCACCTTCAAGTACACGGAAAAAGGTCCGATTGGCCTGCTGCAAGGGAAGAAAGTCTATGTCGCCACCTCGCGCGGCGGCATGCACAAGGATGCGCCGACCGATACCCAGTTCCCGCACCTGAAGATGTTCCTCGCTTTCATCGGCCTGACCGACGTGGAATACGTGTTCATCGAAGGCCAGGGCTACGGTCCTGAAGTGGCCGCCCAGCAGAAAGCCGCCGCCGATGCCCGCGTAGAAGAAATGCTTGCTTAACCAACTAAGGAAAAGAAGATGGACAACATTGCACAAACCCGCACAGTGGAACGGATTATCCGCGGCCAAGCCGTGATGGATGGCGCTGGCGTGAAAATCAACCGCGTGTTGACCCAGCCCCTGCAGCGCCGCCTGGATCCGTTCCTGATGCTAGACAATTTCGGCTCGGAAGAAGCCAACGATTACATCGCCGGCTTCCCCAGCCACCCGCACCGCGGCTTCGAAACGGTCACGTATATGCTGACCGGCCGCATGCGCCACCGCGATAGCGCCGGCAATGAAGGCCTGCTGGCCAGCGGCGGCGTGCAATGGATGACGGCCGGACGCGGCGTGATCCACTCCGAAATGCCGGAGCAGGCAGAAGGCTTGATGGAGGGTTTCCAGCTGTGGCTTAACCTGCCGGCCAAGGACAAGCTGCAGCAGCCCTGGTACAAGGATTTCGATGCCGCCGAAATCCCGGTGGTGCAGGCTGAAAACGGCGCCCTGGTACGCGTCATCGCCGGCGAAAGCCAGGGCGTGGCAGGCGCGGTGCAGCGTGAAACGACGGAACCGCTGTACATCGACGTGGAATTGCCGGCTGGCGCAAGCTTCGGCCAGGCTATCCGCGCAGGCCATAACGCCTTCATCTACGTCTATCGCGGCGAGGTGACGGTGGATGCCAAGGCGGTGCCGGCCCAGAGCATGGCGATCCTGGCGAATAACGCGGGCGCAGACGGTGTGACGCTCCAGGCTGGCCCTGACAGCCGCTTCATCCTGTTGTCGGGTAAGCCCTTGAATGAGCCGATTGTGCAGTACGGCCCATTCGTGATGAACTCGCAGGCCGAGATCTTCCAGGCCGTCGAGGACTTCCGCGCAGGCCGCCTGGGCGAGGAAGCGCACGCGGCGTAAGCAGTGGCGGCATGATTGCCGCCATCAGCCCTGCTGACGGTCAGTCCGATGCGTGCTGCCAGCAGGTGTGCGCCCGTATCCCAAAATACGCGGCGCCGCCAAAGCAGAACAGGCTGGCCAGCAGGTATACCGGGACCAGCTTGACGGATTCGACCGACCACCCGGTCCATCCGAATATCGGGGTAAGTCCGCCCCACAGCAAGGCAAGCGCCATTAGCAGCAACTTCGCGCACCGGAAAGCCTGGACTGCAAAGCCACCGCCAACGGCACGATAGGGGCGCTGCCCTGCCCGCGCCTTACCCGCATTGGCACTGCGTTGCTGCAGTCCACCCACCGTGCGGAACGCACTCGCAATCATCGCTCGCCAGGTGGATGGCTTGGCTTGTCTGCCCGGCATCGCCACGTAAACATACTTGCTGTCGGCCCAGGCGTGGCAACCAGGCGGACGCCACGTCACCTCCCGGCCGGTGATGGACGCAGGGATTGC
Source organism: Pseudoduganella violaceinigra DSM 15887 (assembly GCF_000425385.1). Taxonomy (GTDB): domain Bacteria; phylum Pseudomonadota; class Gammaproteobacteria; order Burkholderiales; family Burkholderiaceae_D; genus Rugamonas; species Rugamonas violaceinigra. The sequence goes on from NZ_KE384362.1 coordinate 35,417, forward strand.
TGCAAGAATGAAGGTGGTCTTAGCTTGGCCATGGCCATCCGCCATCAAACCGAATTGGTCGTGGGCTACTTCTACGATCATGTAGGGAGCACCATCCTGCTCGCCTTCAATCGCCCACAGCGGCTCGCAATCGTCAAGATCAAGCCTGCCCCACAATGGGTCCGGGAACGAATCCAGAAAGCCAGGCCCGATGTCGACTTCACGTGGCTTCGCCTCGCTTTCGAAGTCATCGCGCTCTCGCGCAACGGATTGCTCCTTGCGCACAGTCGACCAAGCCAGGCAGGAAAATGCGGCAACCACTGCCAGCCCAAACAATCCGGGCACGCCCGCAATCAGCGGGAACAAACCGCCCAGCACCAGGATTGCAATGTACCTGCTCGTCGTCTCGATCCGGCGCAAGATCGCGCCAAGGATCAAGCTGGCCGGCACCATCACAGCAAAAAACGTGATTGGCCCCATGAACATGAGGAGGAACAGGAGTTCGCCGCGCTGCCCCGGCCCACGGAATATCGCCATCGAGGGCCAAAGGCCATACAGCGAAGCGATGGCGGTGGCGGCGCCGGTCCATAGCGGATTAAGCGGGGAAAGTTCGCTGGTCTTCAATTTTTTCTATAGCCAAAACAATCGCATGCTGGCAGTTAGGGGCGCCCCGGCAGTATACCTGCACGGTGCCACTGGACCATTGCTGCAGGGGTGGAATGAGCACGGGGCACACGCTGCTTAAGCAGTGGCGGTACAATGTCCGCCATGAGCTCTGTGATCCTTGATTGGTTGAAGAAGCTGAGCCACGCGCTTGGCTTCGACACCGCCGACTCCTTCCCTCCCGGCCATCAGTACGCACGTACCCGCTGGGCCGGGGCATATTTCGACATCCCGTCCGACACCAGGCCGGACGATATTGAACGCCGCCTGTGCGACGCCATTGCCAATACGCCCCTGGTCTTCGCCCACATCGAAAATCCCACGCCGCGCATGCAACGCGTACTGATCGAGCTGATCGAGCGGCGCCTGAGCCAGAACCATGAACGGGAAGCGGTCCAATTGGCCGCGCTGCTAATCCGCGCATACGCCAGCCCGCATATCATCGAGGCCATGCCGGGCCTGCGCCGCACGATCGATGCGACCGAGGGCTACGAGGCCCCGGCCCGCGTCAGGACGCTATTTGCCTTCCTGACCGATACCCATAACGATAACGTTATCGAAATGCGCAGCTAGTCCTGGGGATGTCGCTCAAGTCCGGGCGAATTCTGCGCCCCAGCGCCCAATCACGAACATGCGTGCGGCCGCTTGGGCCAGGGCCTGGGCGCTAAGAGGCCGTTTCAAAATGGGCGTGGCTAGGCGCAGCGACGAAGGCAGTGCGCCTGCACGGCAAGGAGCTGCAACAACGCCATGGCCATTTTGAAACGGCCTCTAAGCGGGAACAGGGACGCTGCCGGCAGTTTCCGCATGTGTTCTCCGTTTGGTATTGGACGGGATAAAGCGATCGCGCAATTTCATGAACGGCGTTTCGACCGCAAAATATAGCAGCCAGCCTGCCAGGAGGCTGGCGCCGATCATGACGGCGATCGATTCGGGGTCGATCGGCTCCCAATGGTCGGCCAGTAGGATGCACAGCTGCTTGTGGGTCAGGTAGATCGAATACGACCAGACGGCGATGGCGCCCATGCCAGGAATGCGCGTGCGGTTCAGCAGCGATCCTTCGCTCAAGGCCGCCACCAGCAGGGTGGCGAACGCCAGGCCAAGCAAGGGATAGCCGAAAACGCTCATCTTCCAGCTGAAGTGGTTTTCCAGGAACAGCTTGAAGACCAGGGCAGTCAGCCCCACGCCAGCCGCCAGCATCCAGTTCCCGTGCCGGGTCAAGCCCTTCCACAAAGAGGGATGGAAGTTGCGCAGCATGGCCAGCGCGACGCCGGCCAGCAGTTCGTCGAAGCGCGTCAGCGTCGAGTAATAGATCAGGGTGTAAAAAGCGCGGCTTCCATGCTCATGCAAGTCCATCTGCGACACCCACAATCCGTTGCGCAGCCACATGCCCGCTCCCACCGCCGATGCCAGCGCAGCCCAGCCCAGCGCCAGGGCGATCCGGCGCCGTACCAGCGCATAGGCGCCGCCCTGCCCGGCCGCAATGGCGGCAATGGCGAACACGATCGGCGGCAGCAGCAGGTAGAACTGCTCTTCCACGCACAGCGACCAGGCGTGGGAGAACATCGTGCCCGGCTTGAGATTGATATTCAGCGTGAAGGTCAGATACTTCCACCACGGCGCGTGCGGCGAATTGCCCGCCCAATACGGCCACCAGGCATACAGCGCCAGCACCGCCAGGTAGGCCGGCAAGGTGCGCAGCAGGCGGCGCGCATAGAAGTTCGGCAGCGACAGCCCCGGTCCACGCAGGGCGGAAAACACCTGGTTGCCGATCAAATAGCCGGAAAGCGCGAAGAACAGATCCACGCCCGCCCAGCCGATTTCGCTGACCCAGCCAAAAGTGGGCTGGCGGCTGACGAAGCCCATATAGTGGTTGGCAAACACCAGCATGATGGCGAGCGCGCGTAAGGTGTCCAGTCCATGGATGCGGGAAGATCGATTCATGCGCGCATTTTACCTGCGCTAGAATATTGGCCACTTATTCGCTTCTAGGGAACAGCATGACCGACGCCAGCCAACTGCATTTCAAATCTGTCAACTACACCGGCCAGCGCAAAGGCCGCCGCCTGATCGTCACGGGCGCCGTGCACGGTAACGAAACCTGCGGTACCAAAGGGATCCTGCGCGTGATGGAACAGTTGGACAAAGGCGAGCTGCGCATCCTGAACGGCAGCGTGACCTTCGTCCCGGTCACCAATCCGCTGGCCTACCAGAAAGGCGAGCGCTCCGGCGACCGCAACCTGAACCGCAACCTGTTCCCGACCGAAAATCCGCAGGACTTCGAAGACCGCATCGCCAACTGGCTGTGCCCCCTGCTCGGCCAGCACGAAATCCTGCTGGACCTGCACTCATTCAACGCCCAGAGCCAGCCTTTTGTGATGGTCGGCCCGCGCAATAACGACGGCGCCCTGCAACCCTTCCAGCACGAAGCCGAGGAGCGCGCCATGGCCCGCATCCTGGGCGTCAAGCGCTTCGTCGACGGCTGGATGGCCACCTACGGCGCCGGCGTGCAGCGCCGCCTGCGCAACGACAGCGAAGTGCAGACCGTCCTCAAATACGGCGTCGGCACCACCGAATACATGCGCAGCACCGGCGGCATGGCCCTGACCCTGGAATGCGGCCAGCACGCCGACCCGCAAGCGCCGGACGTGGCCTACCGCGCCATCATGAACACCCTGGCCCATTTCGGCCTGATCGACGCGCCGAAGCCGCAGCCGATCGCGCTGGACGACATGGAATACCTGTCGATGGTCGAGGTGCACGACAAGCTCGCCACTGGCGACGCCTTCAGCCGCACCTGGTCCAGCTTCGACCGCCTGAAGACTGGCGACGAAATCGGCCGCCGCGCCGATGGCAGTGCCGTGCTGGCCCCCTTCGACGCCTATATGTTGTTCCCAGACGTCAATGCCAAGCCAAACGCCGAATGGTTCTATCTGGCGAAAGTAAGCGACGCTTTCGTCTGACAAGCATGCGCCATACAATTGCGGTAACGGGAGAAGAAGATGCGAACAAGCCCGATGACCGCGATGGCGATGGCGCAGCTGCTGGCTGCGGCGCTGCCGTGCGCGGCTGCGAACGAGGATGTCCTGGTCCTGCACGCCATGGGCCAGGAAAGCCTCCCTCCCAAGTGGCTGCTCAGCGACGGCCAAGCGGCTGGCCTGTGTCCGGACATCCTGGCCGCCATTGCGCGGCTTGAGCCGCGCCTGCGTTTCACCGGGCAGCAGGAATTCCGCTCCGTACTCGTGATCGAACAGGGCCTGCTCAGCGGCAGTGTGCACGTCGCCTGTGCCCTGCTGGATACCGCCACACGGCGCGAAATCGCCGATCCGGTCGAACAGCCTTTGTATATTTCCCGCCAGCGACTGGCGGCGGCGGCCGGCGATACCGCCGTGGTGAATAACCTGGACGACCTGGCCCGCCTCAAACCATTAGTCAATACCTCGCGCGGCGCAGCGTATATCGATTTTCTGCGCGACCGCGGCATCGAGGTGGACGATAGCACTGGCGCCAACCTGACCAACCTGAAAAAAATCCTGGCTGGCCACGGGCGCTTTTTCTATATGAACGAACTGACCCTGCACTGGCTGATACGCGAGAACAAGCTACAGGACAAAATCAAGCTGATGCCGGCGGTGCTGAAGGCAGATCCGCTGTATCTGTGGGTGAGCAAGAAAGCCCCGCCCCAGGCCTTCGCCATGCTCGCCAACGCGATCGGCAGGCTGCAGGACAGCGGCGAGCTGGCGCGCATTTACGCGCGCTGGGCCGGCGAGTCGGGCGTGCGCGCGACGAATTAGTGGGCCGAGAGCAGTTTCAAGCCGGCGATGCCCGCCACGATCATGGCGATGCAGGCGATGCGCGCCATGCCGGCCGGTTCGTTCATCATCATGATGCCCCAGATGACCGTGCCGATGGTGCCGATGCCGGTCCAGACGGCGTAGGCCGTGCCCAGCGGCAGCGCGCGCAGCGCCAGTCCAAGCAGGATCACGCTGCCGGCCATGGCGGACAGGGTAATGGCGCTCGGCACCAGCCTGGTGAAACCTTCGGTGTATTTGAGTCCAACGGCCCAGACGACTTCCAGCAGTCCGGCGAGTAACAGAACGATCCAATGCATGGTGCTCTCCCAAGTCACGACGGGGTCGTCCCCGCCTGGCTCCCTGGTCTTGCGGCGGGGTCGTCCCCGCAGGAGAAGGCCGACAGTATATCATTGGGGGTCCAAATTTTCAGGGAGCCATACAATGCTACTGTCCGCGCAGATCGCCGTTGCCATCGTCCTGCTGATCCACGTCTATATCGTCCTGCTGGAAACCGTCTTCTTCGATACCCGCGGCCGCCGGGTGTTCGGCCTGTCGGCGGAAAAGGCGGCCATCGTCAAGCCGGCCATGTCGAACCAGGGCTGCTATAACGGCTTCCTGGTTGCCGCCCTGGCCGTGGGACTGCTGCATGGCGAACCCGCCGTCCGCTCGGCCTTCGTCACTTACGGCTTGCTGTGCGTCGCCGTCGCCGGCATCTGGGGTGGACTGACCGTCAGCCGCCGCATCATCTTCGTCCAGACCGTACCTGCCATGCTGGCCCTGGCGCTTTATCGATTGGCATAAAATCAAGCCTTGTATTCCATCGTCATGCACCGATATACGAATCGGAATTTTCCGATATAATGATCGTGAAACACCGAAATATGACCAACTCTATTGACATTGATGCAATCCACAAGGCCCTGGCCAATCCGGTCCGGCGCCAGATCCTGTCCTGGCTGAAGGAGCCGCAAGCCCACTTCAGCGAGCAAACCGCTCCCCTGTCGCTGGGCGTCTGCGCGGGCATGATCGACAAGCAGTCCGGCCTGTCCCAATCGACGGTGTCGGGCCACCTCGCCATCCTGCAGAAATCGGGGCTGGTGACGGTGCAGCGGATCGGCCAGTGGAATTTCTTCAAACGCAATGAGGAGGTCATCCTTCAATTTATTGAGCATGAGAGGAATACCCTATGAGCACCCTGTTCGACCCCATCACCATCGGCGCGCTGACCCTGAAAAACCGCGTCATCATGGCGCCCCTCACCCGCTCGCGCGCCATCGGCGGCAAGCGCGTACCGAACGCCCTGATGGCCGAATACTATGCGCAGCGCTCCAGCGCGGGCCTGATCATCAGCGAAGCCACTTCCGTCACGCCGCAGGGCGTAGGCTATGAAAACACGCCGGGCATCTGGTCCGACGAACAGGTCGACGGCTGGAAACTGGTGACCGAGGCGGTGCATGCCAAGGGCGGCAAGATCGTCTTGCAGCTGTGGCACGTGGGCCGCATCTCCGATCCGAGCCTGCTGGACGGGGAAGCGCCGGTCGCGCCGAGCGCTATCGCCGCCAATGGCAGTGTGAGCCTGCTGCGCCCCGTGCGCGCCTATCCTGTGCCGCGCGCCCTGGATACCGCCGAAATCGCCGGCGTGGTCGAGGCTTACCGCAAAGGCGCCGAGAATGCGAAGAAAGCCGGTTTCGACGGTGTGGAAATCCACGGCGCCAACGGCTACCTGCTGGACCAGTTCCTGCAGGATTCGACCAACCAGCGCCAGGACCAGTACGGCGGCAGCATCGAAAACCGTGCACGCCTGATGCTGGAAGTAACCGACGCCGTGATCGGCGTCTGGGGCGCGGACCGCGTCGGCATGCACCTGGCCCCGCGCCGCGATACGCACGATATGGGTGATTCGACGCCGGCCGAGACCTTCGCCTATGTGGCGCGGGAACTGGGCAAGCGTGGCGTGGCCTTCATCGCCGCCCGTGAAGCCGTCGGCGAAGATTCCTTGGGCCCGCTGCTCAGGCGTGAGTTCGGCGGCGTGTACATCGCCAATGAGAAGTTCGACGTGGCGGGCGCGCAAGCGGCGCTGGCGGAAGGCCGGGCCGATGCAATCGCCTGGGGCAAAGACTTCATCGCGAATCCGGACCTGCCGCGCCGCCTGCAGACCGGCGCCGCGCTGAACGCCCAACGCCCGGAATTCTTCTACGCCCCGTCGGCGGAGGGTTATACCGACTATCCAGCGCTGGCATAAGCCCATAACAGCGGTAAGGCGGAGTCGGACCCCGCCTTGCCGGTTTAGCGCGGCACCGAATAGTTCACAGGATAGAACTCATACCCCTTGCCCTCCGCCCGCAGATGCCCGATTGCCGGAAACGGCAAATGCGCCGCCCCCATCCAATACCCCTGCTTCGCCGCCTCGGCAAACGCCGCCTTGCGCTGCGCCATGGCCGCCTTCGAATCGCTGTCAAACTGAATGGTCACGCCCGGATCAGGGAACTGCACCGCCGCGTTATGCATCAAGTCGCCGATCAGCACCAGCTTCTGCCCCTTGCTCTCCACCACATAGGTGGTATGCCCCGGCGTATGGCCAAAGCTTGAACTCGCGCGCACACCGGGCACCAGCTCGGTATTGCCGTCGAACGGCTTCACCTTGCCCGCATAACCCGACACCGAGCTGATCGGGCCCTGGAAATTACCCTTCGCATCGCCGCTGGCCTTTTCCAGGTTCTCCTTGCTCAGGAAATACTCCGCGTCGCGCTTATCCATGCGCACCACGGCATTCGGGAAGAGCGGCTTGTCCTGCGCGCCCAGGCCGCCGACGTGGTCGCCGTGCAGGTGGGTGATGTAGATCTCGTCGACCTGCTCCGGCTCATAACCGGCAGCCTTCAGGCTCTTCACCAGGTTGCCCAAGGTCGGGCCGAACAGGCCGCCGGCACCGGTGTCGATCAGCACCAGCTTGGCGCCGGTATTGACCAGGAAGGCATTGACCGAGGTTTCCACCGGCGTCTTCAGGAAGTTCTCTCCCAGCGCCTTGATTGTCTTGTCAGGCTTCTGGTGCAGCAGCTTTTCCATCGGCAGGTCAATAGTGCCGTCGTTCAGCACCGTGACTTCAAAGTCGCCTAGCGCCATGCGGTAAAAGCCGGGCGCCTGGCTCTTGGCCATCGGTGCGGCGGCGTGGGCGGCGCCGGCAACGGCGGCGAAAGCAAACGGTACGGCGAGCTTTTTCAGGAACATCGGATCTCCCTCTTGTTAGTTGCCAAAACACTAGATTAGCGTAAACAGCAACTACATGCTCGTCGGGAAACGCAGCAGGAGCGAGACATCCGGCGTATCGCGCGTCAGCCCCGCGCCCACCGAAATATTGACGGTCTTTTTGGGATCGAGCCGGTAGGAAAAACCGAGCAGCAGCGTCCCCAGTTGCGTCCGCACCGAACCGGGCGCCGGCACGCCATTTTGCCGGGTCCGGGCGATCGAACTGTGGTCATAGCCAAAGCTGATGGACGCCTTTTCGTTCAAGGCCAGGCCCACACCAAAGTTAAAGCCAAGAACAGCGCCCGGCTTGACCGTCCCCAGCGGCTCCCACTCCCCGTCCAGCACACGCCGCCTGATTCCCTTGCGCTGGAAGTTGTGCAGGTAGCTGGCGCTGCCGAACAGGACAGCCGGATCGCTGGGGTAGAGCCAGGTCAGGCTCGGTTGCAGGGCGTAGAAGCCCGAACCGGTCGGCAGTTCCTGCGGCAGCCCCGTGCCGCTGGCGTTTTCGCCGACGCAGCGGCGTACGCAATCGGTGACGACTTCAAACGGATCGCGCCCGGTGCGCGTCTTGAAGCGCAGGCCGGCCACATAGTATGGCTTGTCGGCGCCGCCGTCATTGAGCTGGTGGCGCAGCGACAGTTCGACGTCGCCGATGGCATGGCCGCTGACATCAAACACCCGTTCCACCGCCGTGCCGGTAAAAAGTTCCCGGCTCACGGTGGAATCGGAGCGGTAAATATACGGCAGGCGCATTTCGAGTTCGGTGCGGTTGCTCAGGCCATAGCGCCCGCTCAAGGTCGCGGTGCTGGTATTGCGCTTCACTTCCCGCACGTCGATCAGGCCAACCAGCAAGGCCGGGATGATGGTGTAGCCGACCAGGGCGACCCGGTTGCTGGACGAATAGCCGAACTGGAACGAGGGTTCCAGCACCAGCTTGCCATGCGCCGTCAGCACGCCGGGGCTCTCGAATATCGGTGCCACCTCGGGCGGTTTGAGATCGCGTTTGGGCGCCTGGCCCACGGCAAGCGCGGGCTCGGTCGCCGCGCCGGGCGGCATAGGAAGCTGCGGTTGCGGCTGGCTTTGCACAGCCCCCGCCCCGGCCGCGCCCGCACCGCGGGCGGATGCCAGCTTTTCCTCAGCCACCTGGCGCCGCAGGTCTTCCAGCAGCGCGCGCTGTTCCAGCAAAGCGCGCTTCAATTCAGCCAGTTCGGCCGCCAGTTCCGCATTGCTGCGTTCCTGCGGCTGCTGGGCCAAAGCCGACTGGCTTGCCAGGACCAGCATGCCGGCCGCGAATGTCTTGGAAAGCATGGTTCCCTCCTAGCGTGGCACAACGGCATTCGACAGGGCCTGGCGTACGCTGCCCTCCAGGTTCAGGCTTTTCAGCGTGGACAAGGCATTCACCGTGAGGTCGATCCGCGTCAGGCTGCGGATCAACTGGCCATTCGCATTGTTCTGGAGCAGCAGCGGCGCCAGTGCGCTGCGGACTGCCGGCGCATCCTGCAGCCGCGCCACGTCAGTCAGTTCAATATGGGTGCGGGCCACCACCACGCCGTTGACCTCCACCATGCGCTCGACGCCCAGCGCGACCAGCAGGCCATTGCCTGTCTCGAAGCCGCCGCGCGCAGCGTCCAGGCGCTGCGCCGCCACCGGCGCCCAGCCCTCAGTTGGCTCCTGCGCCTTGGCCGGCATTGCCAGCAAGAGCAACAGAGCGCAGAGCCTTGGCTGCATCGCACTCTCCTTTAAAAGTCGCCAGCGCCCAGCTTTGGCACGGTCACGTTACGCAAGCTGTCGCGCACGATGCCGTCGGCCAGCAAGGCTTGCGGGGCTACGCGCCAGTCAGCCGCCGCATTGAAGCGCGGCTGCCCGGGCCGGCCATGAATTACGAACAGCAGGCGGTTCTGCCAGATCGCTTCGAATGCACTGCGTGCCATAGCGCGTGTGCCGCCGGCCGGGTCGCCCAGCAACACGCGCTGGTCTTGCACACCCTTCACCACCACGAAATGGCGATAGCCGTTGTCGGCCACCAGCACGATGGCGGGCAAACCGGCCTGCGCCAGCTGGTCGAGCGGCTGCTCGAAGCCGTCTGCCGTGAAACCACGCGTGGCCAGGTAGCGTTTCATGTCCAGCAGCGAGAAGCCTTCGCGCCGGATGCGCGGCTGGTCGCCGCGCGCGTACATGTCGCGGAAAATTTCCTGTTCCGTGACAGGCAGCTCATAGTGATAGCTGAGCAGGGTCGCCAGCGCGGCCGAGCCGCAGCTGAAGTCGTATTGCTGGCGCACCGTGCTGCGGAAGCGCGCCTCCTTCAGGCTGGTGAGCGGCACGACAAAGCTGGCGCCGCCGGCTGAAAAGTCGGCGGCCTGCACGGCAAATGCCGGCAGCATTACCAGAACGCTGATCAGGCTTCTCATTTGATTTGCACGTTGACGATGGTGGCATTCTGGATCAGTACATTGGCGCCCGAATTCTGGATCACCATCGGCAGTCCGGAAGCATTGCTGAAGGCGCCGTCGGTGACGGTATTCGATCCCGTGACCACGTTCACGGCGCTGTTGTTGGCCACCGTTCCCGACAGCTTCATATCGCTCCACGGCGAGATGTCGGCACCGCCGCGCATCTGCTCGAGCCGCTCGTCGCACGCCGGCCGGGAAGCGGCGTCGGACCGCGCCGCATTCGCAGGCGCCGGAACGGCGGCCGCGGTCAGCGGACCCAGCGGCAGCGCCCCCACCCACGGGGCAGCCGCCGCCAGGCCCGGCGCCAGCGCGGCGCACAGGGCCAGGACTTGCACTGGCCTGCCTAAGCTTCGCATGATGCGCCGCGCCTCACTTGCCGACAGACAGGTTGGCCTGCACATTCACGCTTTGCTGCACCAGCGAGGACATGCCGCTGTTCTGGCTCACCATCATGATGCCCGCCGCCGACTGGCCGACACCGCTCATGGTATTGGACATGTCGAAGCTGCCAGCGTTCACGCTATTGGTGCCGCCCGCCCCGCCAGAGCCGCCGCTGCCATTGCCGCCGGTGGCAGCGCCTGCGGTATTGGTACCGCCATGACCGCCCGCGCCGCCGCTATTGCCGCCGCCGCCCGCGCCGCCCGCGCCGCCGTCGCCAGCGACGGCATTGCCGTTGGTGGCGGATCCTCCTGTGCCCGAGGCCCCGGAACCATTCCCTCCCGTCGCCGCGCCGCCCGTGCCGCCGCCGGCGCCGCCGCTGGAGCCCGCAGTATTGCTGGCCATGCCGCTGGCCGCGCCACTGCCGCCGTTGCCGCCCGCAGCCCCCGCGCCGCCGCTACTGGAGCCGCTGCCACCAGCCGCACCACTGCCACCCGCGCCGCCGGAACCCGAGGCGCCAGCGCCGCCATTGGCCGCCACGGCGCCGCTGCCGCCGCCGGTACCCGAGGTACTGCTGCCGCCGCTGGCTCCATTGCCCGCTGTATTGCTGGCCGCAGCGCCATTGCCGCCCGCCGCGCCGGCACCGCCGCCGCCGCCAGCGCCAGAAGCGCCTGCTCCACCGCTGGTGCCTGCTCCGGAGCTGGCGGTATTCCCCGAAACGGTCGAGCTGCCGCCGCTGGAAGTGCCCGCCGTCGCAGTACTGTTCTGGTCGCCCATGCCGGGCGTGGTTGCAGGCGGCGTACCGCCCGTGCCATTGCTGGCGGTATTGCTGGAGCTCGCGCCGCCCGCACTCGATGCCCCGCCGCCCGAACCGGGCGTCGAGCTCGAAGCGCCCGTCGCCACACTGCCGCTCATGCCGCCCGCACCGCCAGCGCCGGCAGCGCCACCGGAACCGCCCGCGCCACCCATGCCGCCGGCGGCCGCGCCGGTCGCACCGCCATCACCGCCCCGGGCGCCGGAAGCGGCCCCGGTGGCGCCGCCCGCGCCGCTGCCGGCGCTTCCAACCAATCCACCCGCACCGCCAGCCGCGCCGCCACCGGCCCCGCCAGCGCCACCGGCACCCGCCAGGATCGCACCACCGGCGCCACCAGCCCCGCCCTCGCCGCCGCGCGCACCATCACCGCCACGCCCGCTGGCCGCACCGGCCGCAAGACCGCCGGCGCCGCTGGTGCCGCCTGTGCCCGCGCCGGCATTCGCCGCACCGCCGACCCCGCTGCCGCCGTAACCATCGCCGCCGGTTGCGCTGCCGTTGATCGCCACGCCGCCCGCAGCCCCCGTCGCACCGGCGCCGCCGCTCGACATGCCGCCCGCGCCGCCGGTGCCCGCCGCACTGCCGCCCAGCGCGCTGCCGGCATTGCCGTTGCCGGCCGCACCGCCGTTGGCATTGCCGCCGTTGCTGGCCACATTGCCGATATTGTTGATCACGTTATTGGTCACCGTTCCCGTCAAGGTACTGACCGCGGTTGCCGTGGAAGTATTGAACGCGTTGCTCATCGACGCTGTCGCCGTCGCGCCGTTATTGGCGGCCGCCGCGCCGATCGCGGCGGCGTCGGCGGCGCCGCTGCTATTGTTGTTGGCATTGGCCTGCCTGCTGTCCTGCGTGGCCGTGGAGTTGTCATTGGCCTGCGCGCCGGGACCGGCCTGGCTCACATTGGGAGTTGGTGGGGGAGTCGTCTGCGCAAATGCACTGCCCATCGCCAGCGCGATGGTTGTTGCAAGCAAAGTTTTCTTCATCTCGTCCTCGCTGATGTCGTGTTCTTCAAATGCCCGCATGCATGGGGCCAGAACCGATATCGCAAGCTTGATGCCAGCTGCCTTAAGCCATTGAAATTACGTGACTTTGCAGTCTTGGCAGCGCAATCGCAAGCTGCCGCGCCAAGTGGATTGTCACGTCGTTGTGACACGCGCTAGCGTTGCGATAGCTGCGCGCAAGAGGGAAGCTAGGCATGGATCGCAGTGTCACATCGCTGTGACGCGGCTGTTCGCGCAATCAGCCTTCGCCGCGCCGGGAGGGGCGCTGGATGCCGTGCTTCGCCATCAGCCGATAGAGCGTCATGCGCGACACGCCGAGGTCGCGCGCCACCGATGTCACGCTGAGGCCAGCGTCAAGCCGCCCTTGCAAGGCCAGCCGTTCCGCGCCGGCACGGGCACTGTCAAGATCTTCGGCAGTCAAGGTAGCGCCGGCGCCATCGAGTTCCAGGTCCTGCGGCTGGATCAAGGCTCCGTCCGCCATCACGGCTGCGCGCCGCACGCGGTTCAGCAGCTCGCGCACATTGCCCGGCCAGTCGTGCGCCCGCAAGGCGCGCAAAGCACTGTTACTGAAGCCGCGCACACCGCGTGCGCGCTCGGTGGCATAACTGTGAAACACTTCCTCGGCCAGCGCCACCACGTCGTCGCGCCGCTCGCGCAAAGCCGGCACCTGCAAGGTCAGCACATTCAGGCGATAAAACAGGTCTTCCCGGAAATGGCCCCGTTCGACGGCTTCGGCCAGCTTGACGTGGGAGGCGGCGATCACGCGCACATCGACCGGCACGCTGCGGGTACCGCCGACCCGGTAGATCGTCTTCTCCTGCAGGAAGCGCAGCAGATTGGCCTGCAATTCGAGTGGCAGGTCGCCGATCTCGTCGAGGAAAATGGCGCCGCCGCTGGCCGATTCCACCAGGCCGCATTTACCGGGGCCGGCGCCGGTGAAAGCCCCCTTCTCGTAGCCGAACAGTTCCGACTGCACCAGCGAAGCCGGAATCGCCCCGCAATTGATGGGAACAAAAGGCCCGTTGGCGCGCCCCGAATGCTCGTGTATCGCGCGCGCCACCAGCTCCTTGCCGGTACCGCTTTCGCCCCAGATCAACACGGGCGCATCGGCGCCGGCCACTTTCAGAATCTGCTGGCGCAGCAGGCCGATGGCCCGGCTATGCCCCGTCAGCCGCATATCGCGGCAGGCAGCGGCCAGCGGTGTGCCGTCGCCAAGTGCCGCCAGGCCGAGCGCATGGCCCAGGGTATGGCTGAGACGCCCAGGGTCCAGCGGCCAGGTGTGGAAATCGACGCAATGCTCATGCACCAGCTGGCGGATCGGCGCGTCTTCCAGCGCCTCGGAACGGAACAGCGCCACCCAGCGCGGCCGGCTGTGGCGGCGCAAGAAATGGTCGAGCTCGCCGAACGGCTGGTGCCAGCCATCCAATAGCAAAAGTCCAACAGGAAAGTGCTGTTCACGCAGGCAGGCGGCGGCCTCATCCATCCCGGCCACCAGGCAAACATCGAAAGTCTGGACGGCAGCAAGCAACTCCGCCGGCAACGCCGCCGTTGTGGCAGCGACGCACAAGACCTGTCTTGTCATAAATTCACCCTTGCTGCCCCGGCGACTGGCGGGATAGAATACCGCCGCACAAATTTTCAGCACCAAGAGTTACAAACTCTCAACGGTGACAATAAAACAATGGGGTAGGAATGGATCAATATAAGCTAGAGGCGGACAAACTGCCAACACTAAAGCAGCGCCTCGCTTTACGTACAATGAACGCGTTCGGCTGGAATATGAAGTTCAAGCCGCTGCCGGAACCGCGTGGCATTGCCGTGGTGTATCCGCACACCTCGAACTGGGATTTCGTGATCGGCGTACTCGGCAAGTGGGCCCTGAACCTGCCCTTCCGCTGGCTGGCCAAGGACAGCCTGTTCAAGATCCCGCTGGTGGGCCGCTGGTTCTATTACATGGGCGGCGCCCCGGTCAACCGCAGCGCGCCGCAGGGCCTGATCCAGAGCCAGGCCGAGGCCATGCACAAGGAAGACTGGTACTGGGTCGGCATCACGCCGGAAGGCACGCGCGCCTACAAGCCTTACTGGAAGAGCGGCTTCTACCAGCTCGCCATGGCCGCCAAGGTGCCGCTGGTCCTGGTGTATATCGACTTCCCGAACAAGACGCTGGGCATGACCGAGCATATCTGGCTGACCGGCGACGAAGAAACCGACATGGCCGCCATCCGCGCCGGCTTTGATGGCCACCTGGGCAAGCACCCGGAGCTGATGGCCCCTATCGTCTTGCGCCAGCGCTGAAGCCGGCCACCTCCACATCCCCTTCCAGGCGCACCAGCGTGACGGTCTGCGCCTTGTTCGGCTCGAAGCGCAGCGCCGTTCCCGGCGCGATATCGAGCCGCATACCATACGCCTTCCAGCGCTCGAACTGCAGCGCCGAATCGACTTCGAAAAAGTGGAACTGGGAGCCGACCTGGATAGGACGGTTCCCTTGGTTGGTTACGGTAAGCGTAGTGCGATCTGTCATATGACCTATATCTGCAAGACCCATGCCAGTAATTTCAAGTGATTCTCTCATCTTTTTTGCACCAGCATAAAGCATTGCACCACGCCGGTGCACTTACTCTTTCGGATAAGGGCTCTTGCCGCCGCCGGCGATGAATTCGTCGACGCGCGCTTGGAGCACCGGCAATGGCACCGAGCCCAGTTCCAGAACGGTGTCATGGAAGGCGCGGATGTCGAACTTGCTGCCCAGGGCCTGCTCCGCCTTGCGGCGCGCTTCGAAGATCGCCATCTCGCCCAGGTAATAGGACAGCGCCTGGCCCGGCCAGGAGATATAGCGGTCCACTTCCGTCATGACTTCATGGGCCGACAGCGCCGTGTTCTCCATCAGGTATTGCTGCGCCTGTTCGCGGGTCCAGCCCTTGGCATGCACGCCGGTGTCGACCACCAGGCGCGACGCGCGCCAGGCCTGGTAACTGAGCATGCCGAACACTTCGTACGGCGTTTCGTAGATCCCCATCTCCGCGCCAAGACGCTCGGAATACAGCGCCCAGCCCTCGCCGTATGCGGAGATATAGGCGTTGCGGAAGGCCGGACGGCCCTTCTGCTCCATCGCGATGGGCATCTGGAAAGCGTGGCCCGGCGCGGATTCATGCAGCGTCAGCGCCGGCAGCGAGTACAGCGGGCGGGCCGGCAGGTTATAGGTATTCACCCAGTAGCCGCCAGGACCGCCGCGCCCCGAGGTATAGAAGGGCGCGATCTCCGGCGCCACCGGAATGATGGCAAAGCGGCTGCGCGGCAGGCGGCCGAAATAGTCCGCCACCTTGCCGTCGAACTTCTTGGCCACCCAGGCCGCGCGCATCAGCAGTTCTTCCGGCGTCTTGGCGTAGAACTGCGGGTCGGTGCGCAGGAATTGCAGGAAGGCCGGCAGGTCGCCCTGGAAGCCGACCTGCTTCATCACCGCCTGCATCTCGGCGCGGATCTTGGCCATTTCCTCCAGGCCGATCTGGTGAATCTGCTCGGCGCTCAGTCGGGTGGTCGTGAATTCAACAATCTTCGACTGGTAGTAGGCCTTGCCGTCCGGGTAGCTCTCGGCCGCCAAGGCCTCCTTGGCTTGCGGGACGTATTCCTCGCGCATGAACTTGAGCAGTTCGGCGTGGGCCGGAATCACCTTGTCGCGGATCGCCTGCAGCGCCGCCGCCTTCAGGGTCTCCTGCTCCGCCGCCGGGATGGCGGACGGCATCTGCTGGAACGGTTTGAAGAACACCACGTCTTCCGGCCGCGCTTCGGTGACCGAGGTGATCGATTTGTCGCGCCCTTCCAGCGTGACCTTCGGCGGCGTGAAGCCGCGCGCCAGGCCGGCCCGCATATTGGCAATCTCCTCGCCGAAGTAGCGCGGCACGTCGTTCAGCTGCGCCACGTAGCTGCGGTAGTCTTCCACCGTATGGAAGGATTTGCGCGCCTCGGCGGCCAGGTTGGACCAGAACGAGGAATCGGCGTTCAGCGGTTTTTCGTACTCGCGGAAACGCTGGTTATCCAGCAGCGCGGCGATCTGGGCGCGGTACACCTGGTAGTTGATGCGTTCGCGGGACGAAAGCTGTCCGGGCTTGATGCTATCGAGTTGGCGCAGCGTGTCTTCCCATTTCTTCTGGCGCTCCATCTGCACCGCCGGACCGACGTTCGGCAAGCGGCTCTCGACGCCGTGCACATCGTCTTCCTCGTCTTCCAGCCGCTGCTGCAGGCGCCACTTCCATTCGGCCTGGTGGATGGCAGTGAAGCGGGCATCGGCGCTGCCGGGCTTGGCCGCCGCATACGTCGGTGAACTGAAAGCTGCTGCGATGGCGAGTGCTGCGACGATCTGTTTCATGGTGCTCCGGGAAGTCAGGTTGGTAACGGTTCCGCGAGTGTACCTTACGGCCAAAGAGCGGGCGCCGTCAATGGCGGCATTGTGCCGGAACGTCTGAGCGGGGGCGCGGAATCAGGCGAGCGGCGCCTCGTCCACCTCGATGGAGAAGCTGTATTCGGCGCCCTCGCCCGCCTGCCTGCGCACCAGCAGTTCGCTGCCAAGCAGGCGCACGAATTCGCGGCTGATGCCCAGGTCCAGGCCTGCGCCGGCGTAGCCATCGTCCTGGCGCGCCAGCCCCGCCCGTCCGGCGCTGGAATCGCGCACGGCGAACGCAAGGCGCCAGCGCCGCGCGCCCGCCGTCTGCGCATCGGCCGCCAGCGTCACGGTGCCCTGCCCGAGCGCGCCGGCGGCATGCGACAGCAGGTTGGCCAGCACCTGGCGCAGGCGCGGACCGTCGGCCAGTATCGGGGGCGGCAGGCCGCCGCAGGCCAGCACCAGCATCACCCGATCGTTTTCCGTGCGCAGGCGTACGATGTCCATCACCTCCTTCAATAGCGGCTGCAGCGCCAGCGGCGCCAGCACCAGCGGCACGCGACCGGTTTCGATGCGCGACAACTCGAGCAGGTCGTCGATCATGCCCAGCAATTGCTGGCCGGCGCGGTTGATGGTGCCCAACTGGCGCTGCTCCGGCTCGAACATGCTGGGCGACGCGGCCAGTGCGCCGGACAGGCTGATCACCGCATCGAGCGGCGCCCGCAGCTCCTCGCTCATCTTCGCCAGGAACACACTGCGCGCCTGATTGGCGGCGCGCGCTTCCGCCACCGCATCCGACAGCGCCTCCGTGCGCTGCCGAACCAGCTCTTCCAGGCGATCGCGGTGCGCCAGCAATTCCGCCTCGTTTTTTTTGCGGGCCGTGATGTCTTCATAGCTGCAGCGCAGCCAGCGCTTGCCATGGGCGGGCAGCCGGCGCAGCTTGACTTCAACCGTGACGGTGCTGCCGTCGGGCCGCCTGACGACGCGTTCGAAGGCCAGCGGCTCGCCGGCCCAGGCCCGCTCGGAAATGCCGCGCACCTGCTGCTGCACGTCGCCGTCGCCAAACTGGCCCGGCGCGTACAGTGTGCTCGGATGCATGCCTTGCAGTTGCGCGCGCGGATGGCCGAACAGCTTTTCCGCCTCGCCGTTGGCGTCGACGTAGCGGCAATCTTCCAGGTCCAGCACCAGGATCGCCTCCGGCGCATACTCGACCAGGGCGCGGAAGCGCTCCTCGCTTTCGCGGCTGGCCAGTTCCGTCCGCGCCAGGCGGCGCCGCTGGACCAGCAAGGCGGCAAGCAGGCCGGCCAGCAGCACGATCACCGCGCCGCCCCCCTGCACCACCGCGCGGTGAGCCCGCCACAAGGACGGCGGCCGGTTGAGGAAGGTGGCCTGCTCCAGCGGCGCGGCATCGATCTGCCAGCGTTCAAGCTGGCGCCAGTCGTACAGGCTTTGCACTGGCCCAGCCGGCACCCGCGTCACACCGGCGTTGACGGCCTGCCGTCCTTCCAGCACGGCCAGCACGCTGTCGGCCAGCTCGATGCCGGATTGCGGCAGGTTGCGCACCGCACCGCCGACCGCGCCCTCGCCGACGATGGTATCGAACAAGGCGAAGACCGGCACATTCGCGGCGCGCATGGTCTCGCGCGCCGCATCGATGGTGGGCAGCGTGTAGCCGTCGCGGTCGCGGTTGAACATGCCGGTGATCACCACGGTATCGCTGGTCAGGTTGGCGACGTAGCGCATCTGCTCGGCCCAGCTCATGTTCTGCAGGAATTCGACCTGGATGCGCCGCATCCACGGCGCCAGCTCGACTTCGGCCTGGCGCAGGAAAGCACGGTCGGCTTCCGCCACACCGGCCGGAACGACCACGCGCCGCGTGCGCGGCAGCAGCAGCATGACCTCTTTCATGGTGGCCCCGATGTCGGGCATGATGGTGTACTTGAACAGCGGGCGGCGGTTGGCGTCCAGCTGCAGCGTCGACGGCTCGCTGTCGGTGAGCAGCGGCGCCTGCGGCGAGATCTCGGCCAACTCCTTCAAGGTGAAATTCAGCGCCGGCTGCTGCAGCGCCACCAGCATGTCGATGGGCAGCCCGCCGTACTGGGCCGACAGCATGGCGCGCCGCGCCGGCGCCACCAGTTCGGCATTGGGCTGGTTCAGGTGCAGGTATTCGACGTGGATATGTTCCAGCGGCACGCCGGCCGTGCGCAGGCGCAGCACGAAGGATTCGACCACGCGGTCAAAAGCGGCGCGTCCGGGGCTGTATGAATTGAGCAACAGGACGTGGGCCGCCGCCAGCGAGCGCGGTGCGGCGGCCGGCCGGGCGCCGTCCGCGCCATGCGCCAGCAGCGCCCATACCGCCAGCATCCAGCCTGCCCAGAATCGTTTGAAGGAATGACCGCCCATGTTGGGACGATCATACCCAATCCATGGTCTACTGCAACTTTTTGTCGGCGATGTCGATGCTGAGGAACACGTCGCCGTTCAGGGCCTGCAGCAGGTCGGACTGGCGCAGCCGGTCCATCACCGGTCCTTTCACTTCGGCCAGGTGCAGACCGATGCCGCGCCGCTTCAACGTGGCATTCAGCTCACCCAGCGCGAACAGGGCCGTGGTATCGATCGAGCTGACGGCCGTCATCGCCAGCACCAGGTGGCGCGCGTCAGGATGGCTGCGCAATTCATCCTCGATCCGTTCCTGCACCGCTTCCACATTACCGAAGAACAGGTTGGCGTCGACGCGCAGCATCAGTACCTCCGGCCGGGTTTCGGCCGGATAGCGCTCGATATTGCGGAAATGCTCGCTGCCCGCAATGCGGCCCAGCACCGCGATATGCGGACGGCTGGCGCGCCAGATCAAGGTTCCCATCGACAGTGCCACGCCGATCAGCACGCCCGCTTCCACGCCCAGCGCGACAACGCCGGCGCCGGTGGCAAACCAGGCCAGCGCATCGCCGCGGTCATAGCGCCAGGCCGTGCGCAAGGTATCCAGTTCCAGCATGCCAAGCACCGCCACGATGATGGTGGCCGCCAGCACCGGCATCGGCAACAGGGCCAGCCAGCCGGTCGGCGCCACCAGGGCCAGGGCCAGCAGGCATGCCGTAATGATGCTGGCCAGCGGGGTCTGCGCACCCGCCGCAAAATTCACCGCGGAGCGCGACATGCTGCCTGTGACCGGGAAGGCACCCGACAGCATGCTGGCGACATTGGCCGCGCCCAACCCTGCCAACTCATGGTTGCTGAGCAGCTTTTCATTGCGCTTCAGCGCCAGCGACTGGGCCGCCGACATACTCATCAGGAAAATCACAAAGCCGACCAGCATGCCCGGCTGCACCAGTTGTTGCCAATGGCCGGGTGACGTGGCCAGGTTCAATCGCGGCAGCCCGCTCGGCACCGTGCCGGTGGTGTGCACGCCCTTCGCCTCCAGGCCCAGGACCTGCACCAGCAGCAGGCCAAGCAAGACCACAAACATGGGCGCCAGGCGTGCCGCCATATCGGCGCGCGCCGCGCGCACGCCGCCAGCCTTCAGCAGCGGCGACAGGTGGCTGCGCGAAAACACCAGCACCAGCACTGCGGTCAGGCCCAGCGCGGCGCTGGGGCCATGCCAGTGCGGCAGGTCCGCGCCGAGCAGGGGCTTGAGCTGGCCCCATGCGATCACCAGGGCCGAGCCGACGGTAAAGCCGCTCATCACCGGCCGCGAAAAAAAATTGGCCAGGAAGCCCAGACGCAGTACGCCGCACAGCAGCAGCACCGTCCCGGACACCAGCGCCAGTTGCGCCGCCAGCACCTGGTACAAGCCCGAGCCGGCAGGCGCCATCTGCCCCACCACGGCAGCTGTCATCAGCGACACAATGGCCATGGGCCCCACCGATTGCGTCATGCTGGTGCCGAACAGCGCATAAATAATCGGCGGAAGAATGCTGGCGTAAATACCGGTCACCGGCGGCAGCCCTGCCACCAGCGCATACGCCATGCCTTGCGGGATCATCATCATGGCCACCACGATGCCCGCGCTGATATCGCCCGGCAGCAGCGCGCGCCGGTAATTCCGCAGCCATGCCAGCATCAGCGGCTCTCTTCCAGCGAGGACAGGACGGCCGCCAGGATTTCGTCGGACTGCTTTTTATTCGCCACCGAGCGGGCCAGGACCAGGCCGCCGACCATGGCCGCATACGTGGTAATCGCATCGCGCCGCTGTTGCGCCGGATCGCCGGGCAGCGCCTCGGCCAGCGCCGCCAGCTGCTTCTGGAAGCTGTCGCCCATGGCTTGCCGCACTTCCGGGCCGACCCGCGACACATCGGGGCCGAGCGCAGCCAGTGCGCAGCCCTGGCCGGGATTGTCGCGGTGCTCGGAAGTCAGGTACATATGCGCCAGGGCGGCGCGCGGGTTGGCAGGCTCCGCTGCCAGCAATTCGCTCCAGCGTTCGGCGGAATGCGCCATCGCCTTGCCGAAGGCTTCGGCCAGCAAATCTTCCTTGGAAGCGAAGTGGCCGTAAAAGCCGCCGTGCGTCAGGCCGGCGCTTTTCATCAAGTCGGCCACGCCGATGCCGTCGTAGCCCTTCTCCCGGAACAGGCGAGATGCCGTTTCAACAATGCGCTCGCGGTTCTGGGCCGCTTGCTCTCTGCTAACACGCATGATTTCCTCCTTGATTATTTTTATTATGGATGTAATATATCACACGTGGATGACGACCATCATCTATCAATCGTGCTTTGCGGCGGACCACGGCAAGTGGCCGCCGCTTTTTTAGCGTGCCATCGCGATTTCGACGCAGTTGCGCCCTGCCCGCTTGGCGCGGTGCAGCGCCGCCTCCAGCCGCATCACCAGTTCGCTCGCGCCTTCATCCGGCGCCAGCTGGGCGACACTGAAGCTGGCCGTCACCGTATCGGCGCCCGGCAGTTCGGTGGCGGCAATGGTTTGCCGCAGTACTTCGGCCAGGCGGTAGGCATCCACGGCCACCGTATGCGTCGCAATCACCAGGAATTGCTCGCCGCGCATGCGCGCCAGCGTGTCGGAACTGCGCAGCCGGGCCTGGATCGTGCCGGCCAGGACAGCCAGCGAACGGTCGCCCGTGGTATAGCCATACAGATCGTTGACAGTGCGGAAGCTGTCGATATCAAAAGCGATCACGGCCAGCGGCACGCCGTAGCGCCGCGCGCGCCGGATTTCGCTGTCCAGGACTTGCTCGCCCTGGCGCCGGTTGGCAACCCCGGTCAAACCGTCAAACGGCGTCACCTGGGTCAGCTCAAGGCCCAGGGCATCGTTCTGGTGGCGCAAATCGCTCATCACCATGCCGAAACTGATCAGTTGCGAGGCCGAGCCGAAACAGCTGAAATGCTCCCTGCTCATGGTCAGCTGCCGGTCGAACAGCATGCAGATGACGCCCAGCAGGGGGCCGCCCGGCTGGCCCCGCAGCGGGAAGGCCAGCAGCATGTGCACATCCTGCCCCTCCAGCAGCTGGGTCAGCGCGGGATCGCCGGCCTTGGACGGCGCGTCCAGCAGCACCAGCTCGCCGCGCGCCACCGGCGCATCCAGCAAGGCGGCGCGGCCAGCCAGCACCTCGTTCATGTCCAGGTCGATGCGCCCATCCTGCGCCACCAGCCGCAGCGTGCCGTCATCAACAGCCTGCAGCAAGGCCGCGTGGCAAATGCCGGGATAGCCGCACAGCGCATTGCAGACACGGGCGCCCATCCGTTCGATTTCTTCCGATCCGTAAAGCGCACGCTGCAAGCTGCGCTGGATTGCCAGCAAGTCGTTCAGTTCCGCTTCGCGGTCCAGCAGATGTTGCTGGGCAGAGGCCAGGGTATCGGCCGGCGGCGCAAGCAGCAGTCGCACGGCATCGCGCAAGCCATCCGCGCCAATCGGAGTGATGCGATAGGCCAGCGGCCCCTGCGCCATCAGCTCTGCCATCGTGGCCGATCGCGTGAAAGGACTCAGCACCAGCACCGGCGCACCGGCACGGCTGCGCACCAGGGCGGCAAGCTCGGTTCCCGCCGCCATGGCAGGGCCATCGAGATCGATCACGAGCAGGGAAATCTTGTTCTGCGCCATCGCATGGCGCGCGCTGGCAATGCTGTCCGCAGTCAGCAAACGGCCGAACGATTCAGCGCATGCGGCCACAAATTCCTGGCGCCGCGCAGCGTCGGGATGGAGGAAAAGGCCTGTCCGTTGAGGGCGGCCCGCAGCAGTAGGCATGTAGATTAGTTTGCCACAAGTTCAAGCAAGACAACATCCCTTTTATGTGAGGAAGCGCACGGTTAGCAACGTTGCCGCGGCAAATACTGGCCTTCCGAGCACAGGAGGAAGCCATGTCGAATTCTCAGCAGAAGACTGGCGCGGGCAGCGAACAGCGCACCGTCCAGCGACAGCAGGATCAGCGCGATGCAAGCGAAGCCAAGTCCGGAGAATCGCAGCAGCCGGCCCAGACCGGAACCCATGCATTTCCCGCGCCGCCCCTGCCGGACCAGCACTTGCAAAAGCCGGGACTCGAGCACGACATGCAATTGAAACCGCAATTCATGGCGCCCGACTACTGCGGTAGCGGCAAGCTGGCTGGAATGGCTGCGGTCATCACGGGCGGCGATTCCGGCATAGGCCGCGCCGTTGCGGTACTGTACGCCCGCGAAGGCGCCGACGTGGCGCTGGTCTATCTCGCCGAAGAGCAGGAAGACGCGGTCGAGACCAAACGCCATGTGGAAGCCGAAGGCCAGCGCTGCATCCTGGTGCCTGGCGATGTGCGCGACCCGGGATTCTGCCGCCACGCCATCAGCGAGGCGCTGCGGGCCTACGGCCGGGTCGACATCCTGGTCAACAATGCCGCCTTTCAGGAACATGCCGGCTCGCTCGAGGACTTGTCGGAGGAACGTTTCGACCTGACCATGAAGACCAATATCTACGGCTACTTCCACATGGCCAAGGCGGCCTTGCCGCATATGAAGCGCGGGGCCTCGATATTAAATACCGGTTCCGTGGTCGGCCTGCGCGGCTCCAGCAATCTGCTGGACTATTCGACCACCAAGGGCGCCATCCACGCCTTCACCATGTCGCTGGCGTCGAATCTGCTGGACAAGGGCATCCGCGTGAATGCGGTGGCGCCCGGCCCGGTATGGACCCCCTTGAATCCAGCCGACCAGTCACCCGACAAGATCAAGGAATTCGGCGGCAAGACGGATATGCACCGGCCGGCCCAGCCGGAGGAAATTTCGCCGGCATTCGTCTTCCTGGCGGCGCCCTCCTGCGCCAGCTATATCACCGGTATCGTATTGCCGATTACCGGAAGTATCGGAGAATAAGCATGGCTCGAGCACTCTGGAAAGGCGCGATCAGCTTCGGCCTGGTCCATATCCCCGTCGAACTGCACAAGGCCGTGGAATCGCACGACCTGGACCTGGCCATGCTGGACAAGCGGGACTTCTCGCCGGTCGGCTTCAAGCGCTATAACAAAAGCAGCGGCAAGGAAGTCCCCTGGGACAATATCGTCAAAGGCTATGAGTACGAGGACGGCGAATATGTGGTGCTCAGCGAAGAGGATCTGCGCCTGGCCAATCCCAAGGCTACGCAAACCATCGACATCATGGCCTTCGTCGATGCCGATTCCGTGCCACTGACTTTTTATGAAACGCCCTACTACCTGGCGCCGGGACGCGGCGGCGACAAGGTCTATGCACTGCTGCGCGAAACCTTGCGCAAGGCTGGGAAAATTGCCGTCGCAACGGTGGTGATCCGCACGCGCCAGCACCTTTGTGCGCTGGTCTCGGCGGGCGACAGCATGATCATGAATACCCTGCGCTACGCTACGGAAATCCGCAGTCCGGAAGAATTGAAGCTGCCTGGCGACGCCAACATCACCGACAAAGAACTCAAAATGGCCTTGTCGCTGGTGGAAGAGATGAGCGAGGAGTGGAACCCGGCGGAATATCACGACACCTACCGCGAGGATGTGCTCAAACTGGTCGAGAAGAAGGTCAAGGCCGGACAGACGCACACGCTTACCGAGCCGACCGGAGAAGCCCCAGCGCCAAAAGCCAGCAACGTGGTGGACCTGGTGGCGCTGCTCAAGCAGAGCCTCGGCTCAAAGGGTCGAACTGCTGCCAGCGCGCCCGAAGAAGTCGAGGAGGAAGCCGAGCCGCGCGCGCCTCGCTCACGCAGCGGCACCAGCGGTGAAGACGGCAAGTCGCGCCGCGCCAGCTCGCGGACTTCCGCCAAACCGGCCGCCGCGAAGCGCGCCAGCGCAGCAAAATCCGCCGCCAAACCGGCTGCATCACGCCGCAAAGCCGCCTAGCCTAGCCCGCCTTCATGCCGATTGCCTTGAGCGCCGGCGCCAGGCCGACAGCGGCGCTGGCATAATCGGCCCACGGCGCATTGCCGACATCCAGCCGCGTGTGGGCAGTGGCAACCGTCCAATGGTCGCCTCCGCGCAGCCCGGCAAGTTCGTCCCATCCTACCGGAACCGAAATGCCAAGCCCCGCCCGCGCCCTTGCCGACCAAGCCGCGACCGTGGTGGCGCCCCGCCCATTGCGCAGGTAATCGATGAAGATCTTGCCGACCCGGTTTTTCGGACCGCTCTTGAACGCGAAGCGGTCCGGCAAGGTAGCGGACATATGCTCCACCACCAGCTTGCTGAACGCCTTGACCGTATCCCAGTCATAGTAAGGCTTGATCGGCACGACGACATGCAGCCCCTTCCCGCCGCTGGTCTTGAGGAAGCAAGGCAAGCCCAGTTCACCAAGGAAGGCGTGCACCAGCTGCGCGGCCTCCTGAATTTGCGTCCATTCCACGCCGGAACCCGGGTCGAGGTCGAACAGGATGCGATTCGGCTTTTCATACGTGCGGCCGAAAGCATTCTGCGTATGGAATTCGATCACATTGAACTGGGCCGCGGATAGCAAGGCTTCCGTGGTGCCGACTTCCAGCATGGGCGGATGGTCTGGATCCAGCTCGCGCGGGAATTCCTTGAGTCCGCGCAGCTTGCTGACATCCGCATGCTTCTGGAAGAATAGCTCGGCCCCGACGCCCTCCGGAGCGCGCAGCATCGCCACCGGGCGGCCGCGGGTGTGCTCCAGCATCGGATCCGCCACCAGCGCGTAATAGCGCACCACGTCGATCTTCTTCAAACCACTGGCCTGGTCGACCAGGCGGTCCGGATTGCTCACCTTGAGTGAGGCGGGCAGCTTGCTTTGCACGGTTTCCTCCTCCAATGCGGCGGCTTCCTCGCGGCGGATTTCGCCGGCCTCTTTATCCTTGCGCAGTCCCTGGAACACGGCGTGGCGTACGGAACCGCCGCGCGTCCATTCGCCGAAGCTAACTTCCGCGACCAGCTTCGGCTTGACCCAGTGCGCTTTACGGGCGATGGCTTTGCTGGCGGAGAACGGATTTTCGCTGGACCCCAGACGCTTCAATTTTTCGGCAAGTTCACGCAGCGTCTTGTCATTGAAGCCGGTGCCGACATTGCCCGCATAATGCAGCGCACCATCCTTGTCATAAACCCCAAGCAGCAGCGAGCCGATGCCGGTGCGGCTGCCTTGCGGATCGGTGTAGCCGCCGATGACGAATTCCTGGCGCTGCGCGCATTTCAGCTTGATCCAGTCGCGCGAACGCCGGCCGGTGTAGACCGAGTTGCGGCGCTTGCCGATCACGCCCTCAAGGCCCATCTGGCAGGCGGCTGCCAGCACCGCTTCCGGCGGCGCGGCCAGCTTGACGCTCAGGCGAAGCGTATCGCCTTTGACGCCGGACAGCACCGCTTCCAGCCTGGCGCGGCGCTCCATTAGAGGCAGGCCGCGCAAGTCCTCGCCAGCCAGGTAAGGCGCATCGAACAGGAAGTAGACGATATCCTTGGTGCGCTCGCCATCGAAGGCTTGCTGCAGCAGGCCGAAGTCCGGACGCCCCTTCGCATCGTGGACCACGATCTCGCCGTCATACCAGCCATCGGGCAAACCGGCGGCGGCCAGCGCATCGCGCAGGGGGCCGAGCTTGTGCGTCCAGTCATTGCGGTTGCGTGTGTGGAGGCTGATATCGTCGCCCACGATGCGGGCCAGCAGCCGGTAACCGTCGTACTTGACTTCAAACAGCCAGTCTTCCGGCGTGGAAGGTGGTGATTCGACCAGCGTGGCCAGCTCCGGCTCGAATTCGGCCGGGAGCCGCTGGACTGGAGGAGCCTCAGGCCCTACCTCGGCATCGGCAGCATCGCCCAGCCCCTTCACGCTGTCTGGCATCTCATCCACCACGCTGAACTCGTCGGCGGGACGGACATATTCATCCTTTTCCTTGATCAGAAGCCAGGGCTCTTTGTCTTCGCCTTTGCCGCGCATGCGTACCAGCGCCCAGCGGCCGTGCATCTTGTGCCCATGTAGCTGGAACACCAGCTTACCGGCGCGGTAGCCCTTGCGCGGATCGTCGACCGGCTCCCAGGTGCCGCGATCCCAGATGATGACCTTCCCCGCACCATACTGCTTTTCCGGAATCGTGCCTTCGAACTCGTTATAGGAAATAGGATGGTCCTCTACATGCACCGCCATGCGCTTGTCATGCGTGTCGTAGCTCGGCCCCTTCGGCACCGCCCAGCTCTTCATCGTGCCGTCCAGCTCCAGGCGGAAGTCGTAATGCAGCCGCCGCGCCCAATGCTTCTGGATGACAAACGCCAGCCGTCCCCTACCCGGCTGGCCACCTTCCGCAGGTTCCGGCGTGATAGTGAAATCCCGCTTTGCCTTGTAAGTCTTCAGTGCGTCCTTCATTCCACCACTGTACGGGCGGGGCCGGGCCGGCACGGTTAGCCAGCGCACTTTGTAAGCAGTTTGTGCAGATGTAAGGAGTTGTAATAACCGTCAACTGCCCCTAATCGGCCGCCGTTTCTGGCTCAGTGACACGGCAAAATTGCACGACACACCGAACGAAACACCCACCTAATCCAGGAGCTTGACCATGAAGAAGACTATCGCCACCCTGATCGCCGGCCTGTTCGCTACCGCTGCCTTCGCACAAGCTCCGGCACCAGCCGCTGCCTCGGCACCAGCCTCCAAGCCTGCCGCTTCGGCACCAGCCGCCAAGCCAGCTGCCGCAGCCCACGCCTCGAGCGCATCGTCGGCCGCCAGCGCAGCATCGTCCTCGATGCCTGCCGCCCCGGCTGCCGCCGCCGCGCCAGCAGCATCGCATGAGCATATGGGTGCGAAGGAAGAGAAAAAGGCCAAGCACGCCAAGAAAGCCGCTGCAAGCAAAGAGGCAGCAGCCACCAAAGAAGCCGCTCCAGCAAAATAAGCAGCACCCGCCGCTTCCCAAGCCGCCAGCGCGCCGCGACCAAGCCGCCTCCAAAACGGCGCTGCGCGCTGGCCCGGCGGGGAGCCAATAGTCCCAAACACCAGAAGCGCATTACCTCATCTTATTTAGGAGCTTGACCATGAAAAAGACCATCATCACCCTGATCGCCGGCCTGTTCGCTACCGCAGCCTTCGCACAAACTCCAGCTCCAGCCGCCGCTTCCAAAGAAGCCGCCAAGCCAGCCGCCGCCGCTCATGTTTCGAGCGCAACCCCTGCAACCCCGGCCACTCCTGCCGTGCCAGCAGAAAAAGGCAGCAAGGCTGCATCGGCAACGCCTGCCACCCCGGCGGTCGCCGCAACCCCTGCTGCTCCGCAAGAACAAGCCGGTGCCAAGGAAGTGAAAAAGACCAAACACGCGAAGAAACATGGCGCGACTAAAGAAGTAGCAACTACCAAAGAAGCCGCTCCAGCCAAGTAAGCCATTCGCGGTACATCACCGCCAAGCCAGCCGGGCCAGCTTTGTTTGCTGGCCTGGCTGTTTTCGCAGCGGCTACTGAATTAGCTGATGCCACCTTCAATCAAGGCGCGCTGCCGCCCCGCGCGATCACCTCTTCTATGTCCACAAGCTCTCGGTCCCCATTGGGCGCAGTCGGAACGCCATTAATGCTCGGGATGCGTCTTGGATCAATAAATACCTTGCCATCCAATTCAGTAATCGGCGACCAAGATACCTGAGCAGCATCCTCGCTCACCAGGATATGTTGATCTATCGCTGGAGATCTCGGCCCCCATTCACCAATGCGTGACCAGAACTCCCGCACCTGCCCTTGAGACGTTCCACGATAATCATGATCAACTTTGACTGCCATTGCCTGGCAGCCGCCAGCGTTTGTAACGCAGACGAATTGCCGTCCGTCAGGACCGATCGATACTAATGAGGGACAAACAGCGGGACAATGCTCAGCGCCAGGTGGCAAGAGGATGACACGCTGCACCTGGCCAGAAACCAGAGCGTTCTGAGCCGATGCTGTGGAACACAACGCCAGCAGTCCAAAAGTGATAAGTCCAAGCCTAAGCATCTACGCCCCGTCCGAGTTATACGTTGGATTGATTTTAACTGCCAAATCTGGATCCCCAGTAGTTCTGAAAACCGAACCGTTAGTCCCCGTACCGGTTTTTCCCAAGCCAAAATTGAATCACAGCTAGTGCATTTGCTGCGTGATCGCCCCAATGTATGGCAAACGACTCCTGCCATTTAAAGCTGGCCGCATCGCGATCACCTGAATCGAATAGTATTAATCCTTCCTTGAGATCGCGCCAAATGTCGGCGAGATCATCCGCAAGGTCACCCAGAGCAGCCTCTCTCGCGGGAACTTCCAGTGGGTCGAGAATCGCCCCGTAAAAGGCAACGGGCAACTGGCCGAATCGCTTATAGATGGCAGTCCAATCGTCATTGGTGAGTGCACTTTCTGCCCATTGGCATTCGCAATGTGGCAAATCCGAAGCCATAGCGTAGAGGAAGGATAGATGCCGCCTTGCGAGCAGCATCTCGGACTTCGAGTCATGCGTTGAGAGCCCCGACTGTGCCCATTCGCAAAAACCGCGTACGACTACCGCGAAATCAACTATGGCCGTCATAAATTAGGTGCAGACTGCATTCGTGGCTCTAACCATTAACGGCGCAGCATGTAGCTTCACCACTTTCAAACTCCACGTCGTAGCTGTGATACTCATCCCATGGCAACTCATAGGACATCTCGAATTCATCACATTGCTCGGACATAAACCATACCGAGCGCAGCACAGCCCTTTTGCTGATCGCCTCAGGTGGGCTGGCCGCCAGCGCCCCAAACAGTGGACCGCGCCGTCCCCGGCCAGTCCGCCTTGAGCTCTCTGTTAGAACGATTTTGAAGGTACGGCACTTACAGCTCATGACGAACTCCCCTACGAAAATCGTTCAGATAGTGCTCAATTGGCTTCGCCGTGCCGGTAGCATAGAGCTTGCCATCGTGCCGCCCGACGATCACGGGCGCATTGCCCGCGAGGGCGAAAATGAAGTCGCCGGTTTTCACGAACTCCTTCGTATTGTAAAAGTAGAGCCAGCCAAAGTCATGCTGCTGAACTTCAATGATTTCGAGCTGGTGAGGAGGCCGGTCCTTATTTTCAGGAAGCGCCGAACCAAACAGGTCCATCTCGCGTCCCATATCGCGCAAGTATTCTGATACAGCTTCGTCGGCAGTCAATCTAGTAGTCATGTGGCGAGCGACTTCGAATAGAGGTCTTCTGGACGGCACCGGCACTTTAACATCAACGATGGCCGGCGACCATTGCGCGTAGCGCGTTGGCTGTCCGGATGATCAGGTTGTTAGGCTTGCTTGCGCCATTTTGACGTGACCGTATGAGCTCCTTACACCGGGCTGCAACGCGTACGTTTGACTCAGTGAGTCGCATCAAAACTGTTTCCATTTCTTTGGCATTGATAAACGGGTAGACGTCCAAATTTAGGGCGATTAGAAGTTTTCGATTGTCAGAGCCTTCAATCAGCCACGATTCGATTGCTCTAGTCATCGCTGCCCCGTTGTCGCTTGTTTGCCAGGCCAAAATGTTGAACAGGTCCGCCACCACTTCGAAGGGAACGCTTCTAGGAATTTCGGTGAAGAGAATATTGGCCAAGTCTCGCTCGCCCATTTCACGAACAATCACATCCACCGCGTCGAATGCTTCGGAAAATGATTGATCATCGCGCTCCTTACAGATGGCGTCTAACGCGGCAGAAATGGCATTATGCATTGATATGGTTCCTATGGAGCATTTCCGATATTGTTAAAGAATGACAGGCTGCTAGGTCTGCTCCTGGCCGACAGCAGGCAAGTGCGCCGGACGCCGACCAATGTCATTCATGTTGTCGATATCGATTACCGTCTGGATCTAGATCCCGATGTTCCCTTACGATCGGTAACTGGAGCTTAAGCCAAAGATCCGCCATAAAAGGGCCAAGTGCCTGCAGATGCGTCGCGCGCTCTGCTTCTGGAAGGCTCAGGACTAAATAAGTGGCATCGTTTAATGCGGCGGCAACGCGCCCATAAATACCCATGAGTTCCTCAGCTTTAATACGATCCATTTAGGTTCTCCACGGTATCGTCCTACAGGTATGTCGGCCGACGCGAAGTCTGGCGGTCATTTCAATTGTTGACCGGCAGCTTGTGGCTTTGCGCAATCATAAAACCAAACGATTTCGCTCCCCACACAAGTAATCTCGCCGTTCGATCCCACGCGCCTGACCCCTTTGACTTCTATTGCCCGGTAAAGGTTCAGATCGCCGCCGCCTTCGAACGTCAATGGCACTTGGCCGCGTTTAATAAAGATCTGAACTTCGTCCCCGTTCCTGAGGCGGAAATCGAAACCGCGAGCTACGGCCGGTGGCTCCACAATCATGGAGTCGCTGCTCAATTCTGTGCCTAGCATTTGAACTGCTTCCGCCACGGTTTTTCCCAGCGTTGGTTCCGACGCCGAACATTGCCCTGCAAAATTCAGAAGGGCCAAAAATATGGTTTTTGAAAATGATCGCATTTTAAAGTTGGATTAATTGCCAATAGTGTCCGTATATGGCCGGATTTTGCCTGCGGCATCCACGCCTGAACTAAGCCGGGCCGCGATGCAGCTTGGGCTCGAACGAAATCTTAGGCCCACCTCGACGCAACTGAGACGCCAGCAGCTTGAACTGCTGGGAATAATGATCGGAGCACTGGGCCATGATGCGCTCCACGTGGGATGCGACCTCGGCGTGGCTTTGAGCCACGGCTAAGAACTCCGGAACACAAATGCGCTCATCAAAGTACGAGCCATCGGACGATCTATTGATGCCACAATAGAAAGCTACACCGCAAAGCGCGGAGAACGATACGTCAATATCCGCATCCAGCGCCATGTCCAAGAGCATAGCCGAGGCAGTGGGGTTCTGAGGAGTGAGAATCTCTGCGAGGCAAGTGCGCCATTCTTTGCTTTGCTGTCGCCATGTATGAAAAAGCTCATCCCAGTCTTTGGCCGAGAGCGACTCCAATAGGTCTCGGGCTGTTTCATGCCCGCCCCCGTCCGCCCAATCCAGGGTGTCGGGTGCTTGTGAGCACAAGTGCGCTGAGAGCTTTTGGAGCGCCGATTGCATATGAGCGGGCCTAAGGAGTAATCGCTTCATTGGTAATCCAAAGCAGAAATCATTGAAGTTCATTTTGAGCCAAGCGACGACTTATGGCCGTACACGGTCCCACTTAAGGGGTTATGCCGTAAAACTTATCCATAGCCTCGCAATAAGACCTTGCCAGCGGTCCGAGCAGCGGCCGCCAAAGTTCGGTCGCTAGTTTTCGTTGATGCTGTGGCCCTTCAAGGAAGCCAGTCGCCACAACAGTTTGTACAGCTTCATCGCCTGTTGAGAGAAGCCTTTCCACAATACTGAATAGCGCGTCAGACTGATCATAATCACTGCTCTGAAAACGATCCACCACCAGGCCGCAGAGCTGGTTCATCCATGGGAAGGCTAGAAATTCTCCTTCTTCTTCGATCCACTCATCGGCAGTTGCAACAACCCGCTCTCGCAGTCCGCAACATGCGCGGCACAATAACTGGCGCATCTCTTCAAACTCAATCATTAACTGACCTTAAAATTTTCAACTGAGTCCAACAGTCCGCTGTTGGCCGGTTTCGGAGCAAGAGCCGTTGAAGCCCCCAATGCAGGCAACACTAACTGAAACGGTCCTACTTTGCGTCCAACTCCCGACGCGTCTTTTCGGCGTCTCTTAAGAACGGCTCGGCAAGAACTCGTTCCTTGGGTAGCTCCAGCGCGCTGGCTCGACGCTCAAAAGAACTGATATTACTTAATGTCGCTTCAAGATATTTCTGCCGTAAGACACTTAGATCCTCAAGTGTTCGTGCGACCATCAACTCATTGTGAAACTTTGAGGTGATCAATATTGGCTCGTATCCTTGCAGGACACGCTGAGTCGCCTGCGCACTCCAAACCGCCTCCCCCGCCGCGGAACGCGCCTCGCCATAAGAGGCGTGAAAGAGATAGCCGCAGGTAAAACCAATGGCCGTTGAAAGGGAAATTGCAATTACTGATGAGACGGAAAAATTGTGCATTCGAATTTGAATTGTGGACAGCCAGCTGCCAGCGCGCAGCTAACACTTAAAGATAATAACAGGCATGGTCACATTGGATTCCTTCCATTGAGATGCACTGTCTCAAGATGCTTTGTTCACGCTCCGAAGGTGGAACTTGTCGATGCATTGACCGCAAATCACAGCTGATTCCGCTTTCACACGTAAGCCTTGATATGAGGTAACCTGAGTTTTTCGGACACTCCTGTTTGGTAAACTTCACCAACTGGAGAGCAATTAATGAAACGAGTTAAAACGTACACGCCAGAGCTTCGGGAAGAAGCAGTAAAGCTGGTCTTGGCCCAGGGCTTGACGCTGGAGGACGCGGCGACCCGACTTACCATTCCTAAAGGCACATTGGCAAACTGGGTGGCAGCTGCGAAGCGCGGCCCATCGACTAAAGCGGCGCCAGGCGGCCGTTCTGTTCCAGAATTGGAGGCGGAGGTTGCCAAGCTTCGCAAAGAGCTCGCAGAAGCCCGCATGGAGCGAGATATCGTAAAAAAGGCGGCGGCGTACTTTGCGCGGGAGTCGCTGCCAGGTACGCGTTCATAAAGACAATGCGACTCGAGTTTCCGATTAATGC
>NZ_AUDI01000026.1 GCF_000425385.1 Pseudoduganella violaceinigra DSM 15887
CTTTGAAGGGTCGTTCGAGACCAGGACGTTGATAGGTCAGGTGTGGAAGTGCAGTAATGCATTAAGCTAACTGATACTAATTGCCCGTACGGCTTGTCCCTATAACCTTGACGGTTATGTAGCACTTACCTCGTGTTTGAGAACACTACCCCTCCTTTTACTTCTTCCCGGATTGTTGACAAGTTATGCCTGATGACCATAGCAAGTCGGTCCCACCCCTTCCCATCCCGAACAGGACCGTGAAACGACTTTGCGCCGATGATAGTGCTGCAACCAGTGTGAAAGTAGGTTATTGTCAGGCTCTTATTAGAGAAGCCCGCTAACATGTGTTAGCGGGCTTTTTGCATTTCGTCCCCAGATTTCGGCGTTTCGTCGCACAGGCGTTTTAGCCTTTTGCTAAGCCCATTACGATCCATCTGTCGCTACTGCGCGTCAGAAAAGGATAACGATAATGGATAGAACGTCCCCCCACAGCTTCACACCTACCGCAGGCAATGAACGCATCGAAGCCCTTGATGTCGTGCGCGGCTTTGCGCTGATCGGCATATGCATCATGAATGTCGAATACTTCAACCGTGCCATCGCCGATATAGGCGGTATCAATCCGAAGCTGACGGGCCTCGATTTCATCATCAGCTATCTCACGCAGTTCCTCGTCACAGGGAAGTTCTGGACCATTTTCTCTCTGCTGTTCGGCATGGGCTTTGCGGTGATGCTGACCCGCGCCGACAAGGCTGGCCGCAGCTTCCTGGTTCCGTATATGCGGCGGCTCGCTGCATTGGCGGTCTTCGGCGCCTGCCATCATATCTTCCTGTGGGGAGGGGACATCCTGTTCAGCTATGCGGTAGGTGCGACCTGCCTGCTGATCACCTTGTTCGGGCGGCCCAAGTACATCATTGCCGCTATCATCCTGTCGCTGCTGCTGGGATTCGCACCCAAAGTCGCCGTGATGGCGGGACTGGTCGCCGAAAAGTCCGCGCCGGATCTCGGTTTCTTCTTCGGTCTGGCGGGCAGCCTGGCCTTCTTCTCCGTCGTGGCGTGGTGGCTGCGTGGCGATACGCGGGTCAAGAAACTGAACATGCCAGCAGTGGCGCTGCTGCTGCTCGTTGTCGGGATAGTCGCGCTCATCGCAGCCGTGGTGGTGTGGGTCATGCCGAATGCGCCGCGCGAACCGCGCATGGGCTTGCCCGTCTTCGGTCTTGTGGCGACCACGCTTGGCGTCTTGACCTACAAGTTCCACGAGCCGAAAGCGGCGCGGCCATGGCGCCTCGGCATCGGCATGTATCTTCTGGCTTTCTCCATGATGACCGGCGTGGGCGGCATGCTGTACGCGTTCCCTGAAAACGCCGAGCCCGTGGCGCAGGCAACTGCGGCTACGCCGGCCACAGGCAAGGCCGCCGAAGCTGCCAAGGCAAAAGCCGAAAAGGCCGCAGAGCGCGCCAAGCGCCGGAAGGAGCGCGAAGAAGAGGTGAAGAAAGAGACGCAAGTCGCCACTACGGGCAGCTATAGTGATCATCTTGTCGTTCGTGCAGAACACTTCGCGAAGAATGCGCCGGGTGAGCTGGGCTTCGCCCCCATCGTAGTCGGCATGTTCCTGCTTGGTTATTGGTTTGTGCGGGCTGGGATCATGGAGAACACGCGTGCGCACCTGCCCCTGTTCCGCAAGCTCGCCATATATGGCCTGCCGTTTGGTATCGGCTTGGGATTGCTCGGTTCCGCCATCGCGATATATCCGGTGCAGGGTTCCAACGGTGCGGATGGCTTCCAGCTCGCCATGGGCATGCAATTCCTGGGCAACCTGCCAGCCTGCCTTGGCTATGTCAGCCTGGTTATCCTCATGTTGCATAGCAGCTCCGTGTTCTCGAAGATTCGCGTGCTCGCGCCGCTCGGCCGCATGGCCTTGACGAATTACCTGACGCAGTCGCTGGTTGGCGCGTTGTATTATTTCGGCTGGGGCTTTGGTCATTTCGGTGCAAGCCGTGCGCACCAGATGGCTTATGTCGTCTGTCTGATTGTCTTGCAGGTTGCGTTCAGCCACTTCTGGCTGGCCCGCTTCCGCTACGGTCCGATGGAATGGCTGTGGCGCGCGATCACTTACTGGACCATCCCGTCCATGAAGCTGGAAAAACCGTCGGGTGTCCCGGCCATTGCAGGAGGCGTTTGATTGCAGGCTGTATTGCGTAGGCTGGCGCCGGCCTTGGCGCTGCTGGCGGGCGCCGTCGGCGCCCATGCCGAAACCGTTGAAGTGGCCGGGCTGGGACAGGCGGCCCGCATCCAGGTCGATAAGTGGGGCGTGCCGCATATTTATGCGGCGGATCGCAACGACCTGTTTTTCGTCCAGGGGTTCAATGCCGCGCGCGACCGCCTGGCGCAGATCGACCTGTGGCGGCGGCGTGGCCTTGGCCGCATGGCATCGGTATTCGGTCAAGGCTATGTGGAACAGGACCGCGCCGCGCGGCTCTTTCTCTATCGCGGCAATATGGATGCCGAATGGAAGGCTTATGGAAGCGGCGCCCGCGAGATTACGGAGCGGTTTGTCGCCGGAGTTAACGCTTACATCGATTTGCTGGAGCGTAAACCTGAGCTGCTGCCGTTCGAGTTCCGGCAATTCGCCTACAAGCCCGAGAAGTGGGCAGCCGACGATGTTGTGCGTATCCGTAGCCATGGCCTGACCCGCAACCTGCTGCAGGAATTCGAACGAGCGCATGTCGCCTGCAACGCCAGTCTTGAGGCCGACCAGATTCGCGCCAAGCTGGCGCCGGCATGGGTGACGCGCATTCCCGAGGGATTGGATCCCTGCCTGCCGGATAACGCACTCGATGTTTTCCACCTTGCGACGGCGCCGGCACGATTGCTGCGCAATCCTGGCAAAGGAGACGTTGCCGCTGCGGATAGCCAGCGCATGGAAGGCAGCAACAACTGGGTGATCGCTCCGTCGCGAACTGTGACAGGCAGGCCGATCCTGGCGAACGATCCCCACCGCTCTTATGCCACGCCATCATTGCGCTACATAGTTCACCTGAGCGCACCGGGCTTGGATGCGATCGGGGCAGGGGAGCCCGCCTTGCCCGGAATTTCAATCGGCCACAATGGCCGCATAGCTTTCGGCCTGACGATCTTCAGCATTGACCAGGAAGACCTGTACGTCTACGAAACCAATCCGGATAACCCGCGCCAATACCGCTATCAAGGTAAATGGGAGGACTTTCGCGTGCTGAAGGAGAGCGTGCCTTTGCCGGGCGGGCGTTCGTCGCAGGTGGAACTGCGTTTTACCCGCCATGGTCCGGTTATTTTCGAAGAGCCAGGAAAGCGGCGCGCGCTGGCCGTGCGCAGCGCCTGGTCTGAGCCGGGCACCGCGCCGTATTTCGGCAGCATCGATTACATGCGTGCGCAAAACATGCTGCAGTTTCGCGCAGCGATGGCGCGCTGGGGGGCTCCGGCGGAAAACCAGGTATATGCCGACACCTCAGGCAATATCGGCTGGGTAGCCGGCGGTATGGCGCCGTTGCGGCCCAACTGGGATGGCTTGATGCCGGTGCCCGGCGACGGGCGCTTTGAATGGGAGGGATTCCTGGACGGACGCAAGCTGCCTTCGCAGTTCAATCCGAAGCAGGGATGGTTCGCCAGCGCGAATGAGATGAACCTGCCGCCGTCGTTTCCGTACAAGGAATACAAGCTTGGATTCGAATGGGCCGAACCGTCGCGCGCGCAGCGCATCGCGGAAGTGCTGGGCAAACCGGGCAAGGTCGGAATGGAGGACATGCAGCGCTTGCAGAACGACCTCGTTTCGATTCCCGCGCGTCGGCTGCTGGTGGTGCTCAAGCCAATGAAGACAAACGATGCCGCAGCCCAAGCTGCATTGCGCTTGCTCGCAAGCTGGAACGCGGAAGCGAGACCGGAATCGGCTGCCGCCGCATTGTTCGAAGTGTGGTGGTCGCGCCATCTGGGGGAAGCTTTCAAGACCGCCTTGCTGGGCCCGGCCGGTGCACGCACGATGGGCAATCCCGATACCACAGTGTTGCTGGAGGCGCTGGAGCGGCCGGCGTCACGCTTCGGAATGAATGCCAACGCCCGGCGCGACCGTTTGGTCTTGGAAAGCTTATCGGCAGCCTGGGCGGAAATGGTGCGCCTGCAAGGCAGCGATCCAGCGCGCTGGGCCTGGGGACGCCTGCAATTCAGTTACTTCATGCATCCGATGTCGCAAGTCGTGGATGCCAAGGTGCGTGCAACGCTGGATGTCGGGCCGATGCCGCGCGGCGGCAGTTCGCATACGGTCAACCAGTCGGGCTATCACCCGGCCAATTTCTGGCAGGTCAACGGCGCTTCCTTCCGCGTCGTGATCGATGTGGGTGGCTGGGATAATTCGCGTGCAATGAATACGCCGGGCCAGTCCGGAGACCCGGCCAGCCCGCATTACCGCGACCTGGCTCAGGACTGGGCCAAGGGCGACTACTTCCCGCTGCTGTACACGCGCAAGGCGGTGGATGCGGCGACGGAAAGGACGATCGAACTGGTACCGGCCCGGCGTTGATTGCGCTTCAAGGACTGACGTTCATGCGCTGCGTGTGTGTCCAGTTATGGTCGGACGCACTGACGGCCGAGGCGAAGGTCCGATAAGTCTGGCCCTCGCCCGGCCACGGGTTCATGATGTAGATGTAGTTGGTGCCATTGGACGTTTCATAGCCGCGCCCCACCATGATATGCCCGCCGCCACTGGTCCAACCGTAGCGGATCACGAACGGGCGGCTGCCGTTGATCTCGTTCACCACCGAATTCCACGACAGGTAATTGTTGATCGCCGTATTCGGCACGCCCCAATTGGAAAGGATGTTCTGGACGCTGCCGGAGCTGCCGTACATATTGTTTGGACGGTTGGCGTAGCTATTCCAGTTAAAGTTGCTGTTGCCGCAGGCGTAGTTGATGCCGAAAGCCCAGTTCACGATCTGGCATTGGCTTGGCGTGCGGTTATATAAATTCAGGACCGCCTTGCTGGAGCCGGCCCAGCACCATTGACTGTGTTCCTGCGTCACGAGCGGGACGCTCAGTGTTTTCCACTGTGCGAGGGCGGTGGGCAGGGCGAGCGCCAGCACGGAGCCGGCCAGGATGTTCGCGAGTTTCATGTCTGCCCCTCCTTAACGGAATGCTTCGATATTGGCTTTCACCGCGGCGCGCAGCGGCTCGAGCAGGTCCGCCCCGTCCACCAGCTGGTCGCCGTTCTTCTTCAGAAGCAGCGATTCGCGCGCGGAGTGGAGCGGCGCGAACCTGGCGTGGTCCACCTCGAGCAGGTCGGAGCGCGCCTGGTAAATGCGGATGAAACGCAGGTTGGAGCGCGCGCTGTTGCCGTGGACGTTCATGGCGGCATCCACGTCCTTGGCCAGTACGGCAGCACCGTATGCCACGGTTTCGTAGCGGCCGTTCACCTTCTGCACCGTGGCCAGGCCGATCGCCTTGCCGCGCACGGAAATGATGAAGCGCCATTCGCCGGTCGGCTTGGCGAGCGATGCCAGGTCGCCGCGCGCCAGCAGGTCTTTGGGTTCGATCGTATAGACCTCGAAGCCCTGGTTGATCGTCGCTTGTTTCAGGTCGCCGACATCGGTGATATCAAGCGGGAAGTCCACCGGCGCACTGCCGGGGCGAATCGCCTGCTGGTGCTCGGCGAATTGGGCAAGTCCACGTTTTGCGGCTTGCATTGCTGCGTCGTTGTCGGCTTTGGCCAGGAACGGGGAGGCCATCATCGCTGCGCAGGCAATGCGCAGCCAGAGTCGATGCGTATGCATGTGACTACTCCTCTGAGAGATCGATCAGATGACGATAGAGCTGCGTGTTGATTGCCCCCTCTGTGCTGGACCTGAGAGTTTCACAGGCATTGCTGCCTGCTTGCTCCTTCGGTGCGCCAGCCATGCTGCACTGGCGGCTCTTCAGAGTTTTGAAAACGCGTGGCCGGTCCTTGGGCCTGAGAGATTCCGGGGGCGGCTTGCTCCTTCGGCGTTGTCCATGGTGGGACAAACTCTCCCGATCACGCGACCGGCATGCGCCGGCTGCAAAATCAGAATAGGCAGCGAACTATGCGAATTCAAATGAATTCCCGCAGGCGTTGCGTTTTCACCAAGGAAGGCTTTCATGATATTTTATTGACACCCGCATGAGAAATTGGTAACGTTTCCAAAAATAGCGGCACACTACAGGAGACGGGATGTTGAAGCGGTTAATTGCCGGCGCGATGGCGCTGGGCGCTGCATCCGCGCAAGCGGGCGGACCGAGTGCGGAAGTGATCCACTGGTGGACTTCAGGCGGCGAGTCGGCCGCAGTCAAACAACTGGCCAATGCTTACCGTGCCGCGGGCGGCACCTGGATCGATACGGCGATCGCCGGCGGCGACCAGGCGCGCGCCGTGACGCTCAATCGCATGGTCGGCGGCAAGGCGCCGACTGCCGCGCAATTCAATATCTCCAAGCAATTCGTTGATATCGTTGACCAGGGAATGCTGGCCACGCTCGATGATGTGGCGCGCCAGGAGCATTGGGATACGGCGCTGCCGGAGCCCATCGTGAACACCATCCGCATCGACGGCCATTACTACGCGTTGCCGATGAATATCCACATGCAGACCTGGATCTGGTATTCCAAGGCGGCTTTCAAGAAGGCTGGCATCGAGAAGGAGCCGGCCACCGTCGATGAATTGTTTTCAGCACTGGACAAACTGAAAGCCGCCGGACTGGTGCCGCTGGCGCACGGCGGACAAGCATGGCAGGAGCACATCCTGTTTGCGTCTTTGCTGGCCAATATGGGAGGGCGCCCGCTTTACTTGCAGGTGCTGCGTGACCGCGACCAGCGCGCAATCAATTCCGAACCGGTGCGCAAGGTGCTGCTGGCCTATAAGCGCCTGCAATCCTATGTTGATCCCGCCTCGCCTGGTCGCAACTGGAATGATGCCACTTCAATGCTTGTCAGCGGCAAGGCAGGCATGCAGATCATGGGCGACTGGGTCAAAGGCGAATTCAATAATGCGAAGATGGAACCGGGCGTGCATTACGGTTGCATTCCGGGCCTCGGCGCAAACGCGCCATATTTGATCCAGGGCGATGCGTTCGTGTTTCCCCGCTCGGACCGGGCGGAAGTGCAGCAAGCGCAGAAATTGATGGAGAAAGTACTGTTGGCGCCAGCTACGCAAGTGAACTTCAACAAGCTGAAAGGCTCGGTGCCGCCGCGTGCAGATGCGGATAGCACTCAGCTCGATGCCTGCGCCAGGGCCGGTGCGGCGATCATGCGCGACCGCAATCGCCAGGTTGGCGCACCGGAGATTTACCTGACGCCGGACCAGAACGGCGCAGTGCAGGACGCGCTGACGGCCTACTGGCACACGCCGATGCCGGTTGAAAAAGCGCAGAAGGCGCTGGCAGCGGCGCTGAGGAATTAAACCGTGCGGCGAGCCATGTCCTATGCGGCGCTGCTGCCGATGCTGTTGACGGTATGCGTCGGTTATCTCGGTTCGTTCGCCTGGACTTTGTATGTTTCGTTCACCAGTTCGCGCAGCATAGCGTCCAGCAGGATGGTCGGCATGGCGCAGTATGAGCGCCTGTTCGAAAACGAGCGCTGGATCCTCTCCCTGCATAATCTGGCGCTTTACGGGGTGCTTTTCATCCTGGCCTGCATGGTGATCGGATTCCTCCTGGCTGCGGCGATTGATCGGCAGGTGGCGGGCGAGGGCGCGCTGCGTACGGTGTTCCTGTACCCATACGCAATGTCCTTCGTCGCAACGGGCCTGGTGTGGCAATGGATATTGACGCCCGGCGGCATTCCCGGACTGCAGGTCGACTGGCTGGTGGACCAGGGCATGGTTGTCTATAGCGTGGTGCTGGCGTCAGTGTGGCAGGCGTCGGGCTTTGTAATGGCGCTGATGCTGGCAGGCCTGCGCGGCGTCGATCCGGAAATCTGGAAGGCTGCGCGTCTTGACGGCATTCCGGTATGGCGCGTCTATTTGTCCATCGTACTGCCGATGCTGGCGCCGACGCTGGCGACAGTGTTCATCCTGCTGGCGACCATGGTGGTCAAGCTGTACGATGCTGTGGTGTCGATGACGCAGGGCGGCCCTGGCACAGCCAGCGAGGTGCCGGCGAAATTCATCATGGACCACCTGTTCCTGCGCGCGAACATCGGCCTGGCTTCCGCCGGCGCCGTGGTATTGCTGTTGACGGTCCTGGCTTTACTCGCGCCCTGGGCCTATGCGCGCAGCCGGAAAGGCCCTGCATGAAGGCCGCCCGTATCGGTTTGTATGCCTTCCTGGCCGGCGCGGCGCTGTTCTTTCTGCTGCCGCTCTACGTCATGCTGGCCACATCATTCAAATCCATGCAGGAAATCCGGTTCGGCAATATCTTTGCGCTGCCGCTGTCGCCGACGCTGGACGCCTGGCGTGCCGCGTGGAGTGAGGCCTGCACCGGCGCGTCTTGCGAAGGGATGCAGGGCGGATTCTGGAATTCGGTGAGCATTGCCGTGCCAAGTACGGTGCTGCCGATCGCATTGGGCGCCCTGAATGGCTATGCACTGTCTTTCTGGCGTCCGCGCGGCGCCAACCTCCTGTTCGGCATACTGCTGTTGGGGGCCTTTGTCCCGGTGCAGGTGATGATATACCCGCTGGTGCGGATGATGGCTGGCCTTGGCGTGTTCGGTTCCTTGCCGGCCATCGTGCTGGTGCACGTGGTGTTCGGCATGCCGGTGCTGACACTGCTGTTCCGCAATTACTATGCGGCGCTGCCGCAGGAGCTGTTCCATGCCGCGCGCATGGACGGCGGCGGTTTCTGGCGCATTTTCTGGCATGTGATGCTGCCGCTCTCGGTGCCGATGCTGGTGGTTGCCGCGATCATGCAGCTGACTGGGGTATGGAACGATTACATCCTCGGGCTGGTGTTTGCCGGCCGCGACAACCTGCCGATGACGGTGCAGCTGAATAATGTGATCAATACGACGACGGGCACGCGTCTTTACAATGTCAATATGGCCGCCACGATCCTTACCGCGCTGGTGCCGCTGGCGGTTTATTTCCTGTCGGGCCGTTGGTTTGTGCGTGGCATTGCCGCCGGCGCGGTGAAAGGTTGAAGGGATGGCGAACGTAAGCCTGAAAAATCTGGACATTACCCTCGGCGGAAACGCCATCATCCGCAACCTGGACCTGGAAGTGGAGGAGGGCGAGTTTCTGGTGCTGCTCGGGCCTTCGGGCTGCGGCAAATCGACGCTGCTGCACAGCATTGCCGGCCTGCTTGACATCAGCGGCGGAAGCATCGCGATTGGAGGCAGGGATATGTCGCGCACCGATCCGAGCGAGCGTGGCATCGGCATGGTGTTCCAGTCATATGCGCTGTATCCCACCATGACGGTGGAAAAGAATATGTCGTTCGGCTTGCGCATTGCAGGCGCGGCGAAGGGCGAAATCAAGCGCCGGGTAGGACGCGCCGCGGCCATGCTGCACCTGGATGATCTGCTGGAGCGCAAGCCGGCGGCCCTGTCCGGCGGCCAGCGGCAACGCGTGGCGATCGGCAGGGCGCTGGTGCGCGAAGCCGGCGTCTACCTGTTCGATGAACCGCTCTCCAACCTGGACGCCAAGCTGCGCACCGATCTGCGGCGGGAACTGAAACTCCTGCACCGGCAGCTTGGCGCCACCATGATTTATGTCACCCACGACCAGGTGGAGGCAATGACTCTCGCCAGCAGGATTGTCGTCATGCGTTCTGGCCAGATCCAGCAGGTAGGTACGCCGGGGGAGGTTTATGACCGTCCGGCCAACCTCTTCGTCGCGGGATTTCTCGGGGCGCCGGCGATGAACTTTGTCGACGGCGCCATCG
Source organism: Pseudoduganella violaceinigra DSM 15887 (assembly GCF_000425385.1). Taxonomy (GTDB): domain Bacteria; phylum Pseudomonadota; class Gammaproteobacteria; order Burkholderiales; family Burkholderiaceae_D; genus Rugamonas; species Rugamonas violaceinigra. The sequence goes on from NZ_AUDI01000026.1 coordinate 9,837, forward strand.
ACGCCGACGGCATGTTCAGCGGTTCGGGGCTGCGGCTTGCGCTGGGCGAGACCGTGCCCGCTCCAGGGGGAAAGGCGGTGCTGGGCGTGCGCCCGGAGCATATCTCGCTCGCGCCTGGCGGCCCGCTGCAGGGGCGGGTGACGCTGGTCGAACCGATGGGGGCGCACCGCGTGGTATGGCTCGATTGCGGCGGCATCGAGCTGTCATGCATCCTCCAGGGCGGCCGCGTTCTTGCGCCGGATGATGCGGTGGCGTTCGCGATTGATGCACAACGCGTATCGCTGTTCGATGCGGATAGCGGCAAGCGCTTTGAAACGGCGGGCGCTTCAAGTATGCTCGCGGTGACGTTATAAGCAGAAAAGGATTGCAGTGGCCACTATCAAAGACGTAGCCCGCTTGGCGGGCGTTGGACTGGGCACCGCCTCCCGCGTCGTCAGCGGCAAAGGTTCGGTATCGCCGGCCACGCTGGAAAAGGTGAAGAAGGCAATCGACGAACTGGGGTTTCGTCCTTCGCATGCCGCGCGCACGCTGCTAACGGGTACCAGCCAGATGATCGGCGTGTATATCCCGGTCCTGAGCGGGACGTTTTATACGCCCATCCTGCAGATCATCGACACCGAACTGCGCGCCGCCGGGCTGCATATGGTGGTCGCTTTCGGCGTGGGCTTGGGCGATGAGCACAAGCAGGCCAAAGACGGCATCCGGTTCCTGATGGAGCGCGGATGCGATGACCTGATCGTGATGAGCAGCGCCTTGCTGGATGAGGACATTGAAGCGCTGGGCATGCCGCAGGGCCGGATCGTGATGCTGAACCATAGTCTGGCCAGCATCCAGGACCAGTGCTTTACGGTGGATCACAGGCTGGGAGGCCGACTGGCGGCGCGCGCCCTGCTGGATCACAAGCACCGCGACATCGCCGTGGTCGCAGGACCGTCGCGGCTGGCGGACAACGTCGCGCGTATCGATGGATTCATGGCGGAGCTTCAGGATGGCGGCATCGATACCAGCCGCATGTGGGTGGCCGAAAGCGATTTCTCTCCAGCTGGCGGCTGGGCCGCGGCCAAGGAACTGGTGGAATCGGGCCATCGCTGCACAGCCCTGTTCTGCGCCAACGATGAAATGGCGGTCGGCGCGCTATCCTATTTCCAGGAGGCGGGCATCCGCGTGCCGCAGGATTTGTCCGTCATTGCCTATGACGATACACCGAGCGCCGAGTTCTCCGCCCCGCGGCTGACCAGCATTCATATGCCGTGGCGCGAAATGACGATGAACGGCCTGAGCGCCTTGCTGAACCGCTGCTACGGCTTGCGGCGCACGGTGACCCGCAGCTTCCCGGTCACCGTCACATTGCGGGCATCGTTGGCCAAGGCCGCCAGCGCCAGGCGCAAGGCGGCGGCATGATCTGAACCTGCAAGGGGCGGTTGCCCCTTTTTTTCGGCATGATATGGAAACCTTTCCAATTGCGGTACACTACTCAAAATGACCAATCCAGACCAGATCGAACCGGGCGCCCCGGCGCGCACCGACTTCGCCAGCGACTTCCTATGGGGCTGCGCCACTTCGTCCTACCAGATTGAAGGGGCGGGCCGCGAAGATGGGCGGGCCGAGTCGATATGGGACCGTTTCGCCGCCACGCCGGGCAAGGTGCGGGACGGCTCCAGCGGTCTGGTGGCCTGCGACCATTACCATCGCTGGCCGGAAGACCTGGACATCGCCCGCGATATGGGCTTGAATGCCTACCGCTTTTCGATCGCCTGGCCGCGCATCGTTTCCGAATTCAGAGCGCAGCCCAATGCGAAAGGACTGGATTTCTATTCGCGCCTGGTGGACGGCATGCTGGAGCGCGGCATACAGCCGTGGGCCACCCTGTATCACTGGGACTTGCCGCAATACCTGCAGGATCGGGGCGGATGGGCCGAGCGCGAGACGGTACAGCGCTATCTCGAATTCGTCGACGCGGTGACGCGCCGCCTGGGGGACCGTGTGCGGCACTGGATCACTCATAACGAGCCGTGGTGCACTGCCATCCTGGGCAACTTCGAAGGCGTGCATGCACCGGGACTGAGCGACTTTGCGACCGCGCTGCAGGTTTGCCATCACGTTCTGCTCTCGCATGGCAAGGCCGTGCCCCTGATCCGCGCCAACGTGCCTGGTGCGCGGGTCGGCATTTCGCTCAGCCTGCATCCGCTGCGCCCTGCCAGCGATAGCGATGCGGACAGCGCGGCGCTGGCGCGGCATGACGGCTTGCGCTACCGCTGGTTCCTGGACCCGCTGCATGGGCGAGGCTACCCTGCTGAGACGCTGCAACGGGTGGGCGCGGCGGCTCCGGCAATCCAGGACGGCGATATGGATGCGATTGGGGTAGCGACCGATTTCATGGGAGTGAACTACTATTTCCCCGAGACGGTGGCAGGCGCGCCTGACCACGCACCGCTGGATGCCCGCGTGTTGCCCCCGCCTGCCGGGGCGCAGACCACGGCCATGGGCTGGGAAGTGGCGCCGGAAGGCCTGTGCGAACTGCTTGGGCGCATCCATGCCGACTACGCGCCGAAGGAGCTGTACATTACCGAAAACGGCTCCTGCTATAACGACGAAGTGCGGGCCGATGGCCGTGTGGCCGATGTGCAGCGCGGCAGTTATCTGGCACGGCACATCGGCGCCATGAAGGATGCGATTACGGCCGGCGTGCCGGTGAAGGGCTATTTCGCCTGGAGCCTGGTCGACAATTTCGAATGGGCGGAAGGCTACTTGCGCCGTTTCGGCCTGGTCCACATCGATTACACAACACAACAACGAAGGCTGAAGGATAGCGGCAAGTGGTATCGCGACTTCCTGCGACAGCCCTGACAAGGAGACAGGATGAAGAAGATTGTTTTATTGGCTGCCACAGCGCTGGCCTTGCCCGCCATGGCAGCAACATTGGCGGACTGGCCGCATGTGCGCAGCGCCATCGCAGCCGATTCCGCGCTCGAAAAGCGTGCCGCGGAAATCGTTGCAGGGATGACGCTGGAGCAGAAGGTCGGCCAGATGACCCAGCCTGAAATCAAGACGGTTACGCCGGACGATGTGCGGCGCTATTACCTGGGTTCCGTGCTGAACGGTGGCGGCAGCTGGCCGAACGGGAACAAGCGCGCCAATGCCTCGGAATGGCTGGCGCTTGCTGAAAAATTCCACGCAGCCTCAATGTCCACCGCCATGGCGGTGAAGGTGCCTGTGGTCTGGGGGATCGATGCCATTCACGGCAACAGCAATGTATTCGGCGCGACCTTGTACCCCCACAATATCGGCCTCGGTGCGGCGCACAATCCGAAGCTCGCATTCGAAGTCGGCGCCGCCACCGGCAAGGCAGTGCGGGCGACCGGCATTGCCTGGGTATTCGGGCCGACGATTGCCGTGGTGCGTGACGACCGGTGGGGGCGCACTTACGAGAGCTTTTCGGAAGACGGCACGCTGGTGGCGCAATATGCGGGCGAGTATGTGAGGGGACTGCAGGGGCGTTTCAAGAGCGACGCCAATGTACTGGCCAGCGCAAAACACTTTGTCGGCGACGGCGGCACGGAGCAAGGCAAGGACCGCGGCGACAACAAGTCCTCGCTGAAAGAGATGGTCAATATCCATGGTGCTGGCTATTTGCCGGCGCTGGAGGCCGGGGCGCAAACGGTAATGTCCTCCTTCAACAGCTGGAATGGCGTGAAGATGCACGGTAGCCGCGTCATGCTGACCGATGTATTGAAGGCCAAAATGGGCTTCGATGGCTTCGTCGTCAGCGATTGGAACGGCATCGCCGAGGTCCCCGGCTGCCGCAACGATAGCTGCCCGCAGGCGATCAATGCCGGTATCGATATGGTCATGGTGCCGGACGACTGGAAGGCCTTTATCGCCAATACGGTTGCGCAGGTGAAGTCGGGAGAAATCCCGATGGCGCGCATCGACGATGCGGTAAGCCGTATCCTGCGCGTCAAGCTGCGCGCCGGCCTATTTGGGAAGAGTCCCGCACAGAATGCCTTTGCCGGGCAGGATGCGGCGCTGCAGGATCGGGAACTGGCGCGCCGCGCGGTGCGCGAGTCGCTCGTGCTGCTGAAGAACGAGGGCCCCGCGTTGCCGCTGGCGCGCGGCAAGCGCTTGCTGGTGGTCGGCAAGAGTGCTGACAGTATCTCGAACCAGACCGGCGGCTGGTCGCTTACCTGGCAGGGGACGGACAACACGAATGCCGATTTCCCGCATGCGGACAGCATCCTTTCCGGCATTCGCGCTGCGGCGGGCGCCGACCATGTCGAATTCAGCGCCGACGCCAAGGACGTGGACTTGTCCCGGTTCGACGCGGTAATCGCGGTCATCGGCGAGCGGCCTTACGCCGAGGGCGATGGCGATATCGGTCCATCCGGAACGCTGCGCCACAGCAGCCGCTACCCGGAAGACCTGGCGGTGCTGGAAGCAGTGGCCGGAAAAGGCAAACCCGTTATCACCGTGTTCATGTCGGGGCGTCCGCTGTTCGTGAATGATTTGCTCAACCTGTCGGATATCTTTATCGCCGCCTGGCTGCCCGGCACCGAAGGCAAAGGAGTCTCCGACCTGCTGGTGGCGGGCAAGCACACGTACGACTTCCGCGGCACCTTATCGTTCTCGTGGCCGAAGTCGGCTTGCCAGACGCCCCTGAACGCGGGCGATCCTAGTTATGCGCCGCTCTTTGCCCTGAATTACGGCCTGCGCAAGGGGCAGCGCTCGAGGCTGGGCAAGCTGGATGCGTCATTTGCGCCCGGTGGCTGCGGCGCAAGCAATAGCTTCCCGGTGCATAGCCAGGCCGACCGTGCCAGCTTCCCGCTGCAGATCCGCAGCGGAAACGAGCACATGACGCTTGGCGCGGACTTGAATGCCACATTCCGCCTACCGGGCATCAGTGCGCAGACGGGCCAAGTCAACACCCAGCAGGATGGGAAGCTGGTGACGTGGACCGGCAGCGGCGTGCTGGAAGCTCGGGGGAAAAAAGCAATGGTCCTGCCATCGGTCGCTGCACGCGGAGGCGCCCTGCAATTCGACCTTATCGTTTCGGCTGCACCGGCGGGCCGCGTCATGCTGGCGATGCAGGATACCGCGCTGGATGCCACGAAGCTATTCAACCGAATGGCGGGCAAGGGCAGGCAGACGGCCAAAGTGCCACTGGCCTGCTTCACTGCACAAGGCCTTCAGTTGGATCATGTGGACGCACCGTTCAGTATCAGCGCCGACGCACCGTTCTCCGTGGCGATCGCCAATATCGAAATCGCCGGCGGCGCTGCGGCGGCCCAGGACGCGGTACGGTGCGAAGAACTTAACTAGGGAGACAGCATGGCAAACACGGCACGCAACAGCGCGACGCCGGCTCCGCCGGAGATAGCCGGCGGTGCGCAGAATGGCGCGAACCGCAGCGCTTTGGTGATCGTCACGATCCTGTTCTTCATGTGGGGATTGATCACCTCACTCAACGACGTGCTGATCCCCCACCTGAAAGCGATCTACACGCTGAGCTACGTGCAGGCGATGCTGGTGCAGTTCTGCTTCTTCGGCGCCTACTCTATCGTGTCGATGCCGGCGGGCGCCCTGATCCGCCGCATCGGTTACCAGAAGGGCGCCGTTGCGGGACTTCTGATTGCCGCCGCCGGTTGCGGCCTGTTTTACCCGGCATCTTTTAGCGGCTATGGCTTGTTCCTTTTCGCGTTCTTTATTCTTGCATCGGGCATCACGATCCTGCAGGTGGCGGCCAACCCGTACGTGACGGTGCTTGGCGCGGCACGCACCGCCTCCAGCCGCCTGACGCTGACCCAGGCCTTCAATTCCCTCGGCACCACCATCGGGCCATCGATCGGCGGCCTGCTGATCCTGTCGTCCGCCGTCGCGGCAGGTGCGGCGGCCACCGTTCGCGGCCCATACCTGGCGCTGGCTGGAGCATTGGCGCTGCTGGCCGTACTGTTCTTCGCTGCCAGGCTGCCGCAGGTCGCCGACCGCGAAGACGTGGCGATGGCTGGCGAGGGGCATGGTTCGGCCTGGGCGCACCGCCACCTGGTTCTGGGCGCAATCGGCATCTTCCTTTATGTGGGAGCGGAGGTAAGCATAGGCAGCTTCCTGATCAACTTCCTGGGCGAGCGGCATATCGCCGGGCTCCCGCATGCCGACGCCGCGCACTATGTCAGCGTCTATTGGGGCGGCGCCATGGTGGGCCGCTTTCTCGGCTTCGCGGTCATGCGCGTGGTCAGCCCAGGCAAGGCCCTGGCGTTCAACTCGCTGATGGCGATTGCGTTGGTGTTAACGGCGGCATTCGGCTCGGGCCGGGTGGCAATGTGGGCGATCCTGGCAGTCGGCCTGTGCAACTCGATCATGTTCCCGACCATTTTCAGTATGGCGCTGAATGGCCTGGGAAAATACACGGGCCAGGGATCGGGCATCCTGTGCATGTCCATTGTCGGCGGGGCACTTGTGCCGTTCGCGCAGGGTGCGCTGGCTGACTCCATGGGCGTGCAGGCATCCTTTGTCCTGCCGGTCGCCTGTTACGCCTACATCCTGTACTTTGGCGCCAAATATTCTGCCATGTACGCGGCAACAGGGCGGGTCGATACTAGCGGTTGATTTTCTTGAGCAGATGCGCGCGCAGCATGCGCGCCGCATCGTCGCCGATCGGGCCGAGCACACCTTGCGCCGCAGCCGGGATATGCGCGGAGGTCCCTGCATCGGCCTCGAATACATAATGGCGGAAGAGGTCCTGCCATGCGCGGCGCTGCGCAGGCGGCAGGTCCCGCATGGACAGTAGGGAAAGCATCAGCGCGTTGACCGGCGTGTCCATGAAATCCGGTGACTGGCGCCACCAGTAGTTGACCAGGACATTCAAGCATTCCAGCGCTTCGACATGGTGCCACCACATGCTGGGAATGAAGATGGCGTCACCCGGCTGCAGTTCGGCGCACAAAGCGTGCCGCATCGCTTCGGCAAAACGGGGGAAGCGCGCAAGGTCGGGCCGGTGCAGGTCCACCAGGCTGATTGGCTGACCGGCGGGCGTGAAGTCCAGCGGTCCGATATACAGGTTTTCCAGCTGATCCGGCGGGAACAGGGTGAACTCGCGGCGGCCTGCCACCACCACGGCCAGATTGTCGGGCAAGTCGTAATGGGCGGCGATACGGGTCTGGTTGCCGATCCATATGCTCGTGAGGGCATCGCGCCGGCCCAGGTCGAGCGGGTTCTCTTGGTCGAAGCCGGGCAGGGCGGTTTGCACCGTGGTGGAGCCGACGTAGATGGCCGGTGGGCGGGGATTGTCGCGGTGGCCCGCCAGCTCAAGGAGCACGTCGTCCAGGCGCGCCCGCACCGAGGCGAAATTGAAGCCGCTCAGGTCTTCGTTATAGAAGAAGCGTCCGCCAATGTCGCGCGTGCCGAGCATAGCGCCCACTGTCGCATCGCGATAAAAGCGGCGCAGGTAGGCGTCGATGCTGGCGGCGCCGGCCCTGCCTGCCAGCACAGCGGGCCAGCACTTCAGCAGGCCGCGCAGCACCAGCGGTGCTGTGCCCGACAGCAGTCCGTCATTGAGGTCGTCCGGCGTAAGGCCCTGCAGTTCGCGGATTGGTTTAGCTCTGGGCTGCATGGATGCGGTTCTTGCGCTCGATCAGCGCGCGGAGATTGGACATGGAGGCAATGGCCATATAGATGGCCTGCAGGTAGCCTGCCCGGTTCATGCGTTCCAATATCTCGCCCCCCAGCGCTGCAAGGCGCTCATCGTTGATGGTATTGAACCCGGCCAGGCATTGCCGGGAGCCGTCGTCGAGCTCAAACTCGAATACGAAGGTTTCCAATAGCTGGTGCTCCTGCAATGCGGCGAAAAAGCCTTGCGCCTGCTGCAATCCCTGGTGGATCGTGAGCAGCGTGGAACTGACACGCTCCAGGTACTGCGAAGTGCCGCCGTGCGGCAGGAAGATGCGTTCACCCACGGAGCCGCTGATGCGAGGGTTTGCAAGATCCACGTGCACCATCAGTTCATCGCCGTTGGCGCCGATCAGAAAGGGCAGGCGTTCGATCGCCAGCGGCACATAGGCTGCCTCCCAGCCGTGCTGCCCGAGGAACAGGTTTTCGCCTTGCTGGAAGCCGAACAGGGCGTGCGCCTCAATGCTGCCATTGCCCGCATCGCGGAAGACGATGGGGTAGCAAGCCTGTACATCGCGGAATTCGGACGGGAAGGTGAGGGCCGACATCACATTGTCGCCGAAGCGCGCCCCACGGCCTGTCTGTACGTGCAGGTCCTTGTGGTCGATATTATTGAGCAGGACGGGATGGGCCATCGTGTTCCTCATGAAAAGGGCGGCAGCCGGCCGATTCGCCGAACCGCCGCCTTGACAGGTGCAGGCTCGAATGGATGTCAGAACTTGTAGCGGGCGCCAAGCATGTAGCGCGGCCCCGCTTGCGTCACGAACAGCGCCATGGTTTCGGCGCGCCCATGCACGCGCTGGGTTTCGTTGGTCACGTTAATGGCTTCAAATTGCACGCTGAGCTTCTCGTTGAAGGCATAGCCGACGCTCAAGTCCAACTGGCCGTAGGGCTCCGTATAGTTCGGGTTGGGGCCGGCGCCGTCGAAGGTCGAAGAGAGGAATTTGTCGCGCCAGTTGTAGGCGGCGCGGATCGACCAGTTCTTGTCCTCGTAGATGCCCACCAGATTGGCGGAGTTGCTCAAGCCGACCAGGGCAAACTGCTCGCCGACCTTGTAGTTGTCGTACTTCAGCCCGGAGTTGACCCAGGTGTAGTTGGCCGATACGCCGAAGCCCGAATCGCCGAACATATGCTGCACATTGATCTCCGCGCCTTTGAGCTTTTCGTTCTTCTGGTTGGCGAAGGAATTGATTTCGAACGACATGACCGGGTCGCCCGGCTGGCCGACGATGGTGCCCGTTGCATTGCCGCTGGCGTCGTCCGGCCCGCGCGTCACCCCGGGCGCCGTCGGATGGTTGCGGAAGATGTAATTGCGGATGCAGACGCGGTCGGTGCCGCAATTGCCCTGGCTGACCGCCTCGTTCCACAGTGGCCCGCCCACCGGCGTGTGCAGGTTGAACGGCGTGGCCGTGAACTTCGACTGCCCGGCATAGTTGCTCAGGTCCTTGTGGAACAAGCCGATGGAAGCGAAACTCTGCTGGCCGTAATACCATTCCCACGACAGGTCCAGGTTCTTCGATTTGACCGGCTTCAGTTGCGGGTTGCCCTGGCTGCCCGTACCGCCGAAATCGCGCCCCAGGCGGTCGAGCGTCATGCCGCCCTGGATCTGGTCGTAGCGCGGCCGGCCGATGGTTTCGCCGTAGCTGGCGCGCAGCTTCATGTCGGAGCGGATATCGGCGTCCCAGTCCACGCTTGGCAGCCAGTGGCTGTATTTGCCGTTCAGCGTGGTGAAGGTCGGATCGCCGAAGCTGAGGGGGAACTCATTGGCCGATACCCAGCTGACGCCCGTTCCGGCCGGCACCAGGGCGGTCGAATACACCTTGGTCGTCTCATAGCGCACGCCGACATTGGTATGCATCGGGATCGCGGTATTCCAGTCGGTGCCGAACTGCAGATAGCCGCTCTTGGACTTTTCCGTTGTGCGCTGGTCGGTATCGAAGCTGGACTTCGGCAGGTACATGTCCGGCAAACCGGTGACCTTGGCGGTCAAGGCCCGCAGGTCGGCGAAATTGAAGGTATAGAACTGGGTGAAGAGGGCCGGGTTGCCGCTGCCGCTGATCTTGTCGAAGTACTGGCGCAGCGACTCCTGGTGAAACATGCTGGCGGGGTAGTCCGAAGCCTTGGACGCGCCGCCCCAGCTATCGCGCTGTTGGGTGGAGAGCGCCGAGCGGTTTTTCACTTCCGTCGAAGCGAGGCCGAAGTTCAGGTTCGATGCTGCCAGCAGCTTCATGCTGCCCTTGAATTGGGCCTGGTCGATTTCGCCCTTCATATAGCCGTTCTGGAATACGGAACCGGTCACCTGCTGCGGCGCCCTGGCAAAGTCGGCGCCCTTGATGCTCAGCACCGGGAAGTCGTCGCGGAAGTCGACCGTGGTATCGCCGCGGCTGAAGCTGGCGCTGCCCAGCACATTGCTGGAGCCGAAAGGACTGTCGGCCCTGGAAACCGCGGTCGACTTGTGCATGTCCAGTTCCAGTTTCAAGCCATCCGTCTTCCATGCGGCATTGAAACCGAGCGATTTGTTGCGCGTCCGGGTGGCGAAGTCGCCGCCGCCCATGGCGATATCGCTGTTTGCCGCGGGCAGCAGTTCGGTGTACATCAAGGGCGCGGCGACCGGGCCGTTGCTCCAGGTCGAGGTGGACGGGCCGAAATTGAACCAGGCCGACAAGTCCTGACGCCGGGTCTGGATCTTGTTCTCGGAGTAGGTGTAATCGAGCGTCGTGACCAGTTGCTTGACCGGTGCCCATTGCAGAGTCAATTGGCCGTTGCTGCGCTGGCGCTGCACGCCGTTCATGCTGTAGTTCAGGTTTTGCGGCAGCTCATAGATGTCGCCGTCCTTCGGATGGTTGGTGGCGCCAGCTTGCGCCACCGGCCCCTCGCTGCCCTTGTAAGGACCGCGCCAGCCGTTCGATACGGCTGCCTGGTTGAAGCCCAGGTTGCGCTCCTGGTAGCTGGCGCTGAGCGCCGCGCCGAAGCGGTTGTCGTCGAAGGTATTGCTGTAGATGCCGGAAACTTCAGGCGTGGTGGCGCTGCCGCGTTTCACATCGCCCGGCAGCTTGTTGTGCGAAGTGTCGTGCACCGCCTTGGCGCCGATGCTGGCCACCAGGCCGGGACGCTCCAGCGGGCGCGCCGTCATCACGTTGACGGTGGCGCCGATACCCCCGGTCGGGGTTTCGGCGCGGCCGGTCTTGTAGACCTGGATCTGGGAGATCGCCTCCGACGCGAGATTGGCGAAATCGAAGGCGCGGCCATTCAGGTCGCCCAGATTGGAGGTCGGCATCTGGCGGCCGTTCAGCAGGACCAGGTTGAAGTCGGGCCCGACGCCGCGCACGGTCACCTTGGAGCCTTCGCCGATGGCGCGGTCGATCGACACGCCACTGATACGCTGCAGCGACTCGGCGAGGTTGGTATCCGGGAACTTGCCGATATCGGCGGCCACAATGCCGTCGACGATGCCGTCGGCATTGCGCTTCAGGTTCATGGAGGAACCCAGGCTGGCGCGCAGGCCGCTGACAACCACGGTCGCCACGTCGCCGGTATTGGCGGGGGCGGGGGCCCGGCCCTGGTTGGCATCCTGGGCCTGGGCCGGCGCGATCAAGGCCGCGCAGGCCGCCGCGACGGCAAGGCTCATCAAGGACTGCTTCGCCTTTGGATAGTGCATTTGGTCTCCTTGGTTCTTATAGTCTGGCCGCGTCCCGGTAAGTATGGAAACGTTTCCATATTGTGTTTCAAATACTAGGGGCGGCAAAATCGATTGTCAATAAATTACGTCGGGAAGCGGCAGGAAGTGTGGGGTTTTCATCGTCAAAATGGAAACGTTTCCACTGACAGGGAAAATATAGCACCGTTCAAATTTTTGAGTCAACGGCTTTTCCGTATCGCCGATGCAACGAATTTGGCAACGTTTCCAAGGCGATTTTGCTGCGGTGAACGGGCTTGCCGTGCGCCAGAGGGGATTCATTGAATGTACTATTCATATGAAAGTGTTGGCTTTCCACGCGCCCGGCAAAGACATCCTGGTATCTCGCAAGGGTGACTAATGGTACACTCAATGCATGAATGCAACCATTCTTGCCGCGATCATATGGACTGCGGCACGTTGTTCTGTCGGCGAGCTGGCAGGCGACGCTCGTCGGTAAGATCGCTTTGCACGCGTGTTCAGCATGGCTGAATCACGCCATGATTGTGGCGCACACTGGAAGGCGGCACACCAGGCGCCTGTCTGGAGGAATCATGAACGAGAAAACGGCACGGGCAATCCTGCTGGTCAAAGCGATTGAAGAAGCGGACCAGCAACAGGACGTACTGACCGAAGATGATCGCAAATTTGCCAGCCGCACTGCGCGCGAGTTGGCGCACTGGCAGGCGGCTGAATCGCGCAATGCCGCCACACTCCCGGATTTCCTCTACCAGCGCGCCGAGCAGCTGCTCAAACGCCTGACGGCGCGCCATAAACTCTTTGCCTCGGTTGCCCAGGGCCATAGCGGCATGTGGGGCGCCAGCTGGCTGCTGCCGATCGTGGCGCTGCTGGTGGGCGCCATGGCCGAACGTTTCGGCGACCCGCACCGGGTTGACCTGCTGTCCTTCCCGCTGCTGGGCATCATTGCCTGGAATATGCTGGCGTATCTCCTGATCCTCGGCTGGGCGCTGGCGCCTTCCCGGCGCGCCGGCCTGCGGCGCGCGATGGCCAACCGCATGGCCCTGGGGGGCGCCCATGTACCGCGCCGCCTGCCGCATGCGCTGGCCGGCGGCGTGCTGCAATTCATGGTGGACTGGGCCCGCCTGGGCGCGCGCCTGAACCTGGCCCGCATTGCGCGCATCCTGCATTGGTCGGCCGCGGCCTTTGCGATCGGTGCGGCGCTGTCGCTGTATGCGCGCGGCATCCTGTCGCTGTACGCGACGGGATGGGAGAGCACGTTTCTGAATGCGAGCCAGGTGCATCGCTTGCTGTCGCTCGTCTTTACCCCGGCCGAAAAGCTGTTCGGCCTGGAGGGCTTCACGCTGGACGAGGTGATGGGCTTGCAGAACTGGAGCGACGCGCGCTTCGGGAACGGCGCGCGCTGGGTCCATCTTTATTCCGCCAGCCTGCTGCTGTACGTGGTGGTGCCGCGCATGGTACTGGGCGCGCTGGCCGCGGCGCGCGTGATCTGGCTGCGCCAGCGCTTCCCGCTCGATCTTGAGCAGCCGTATTTCCACCAGTTGTCGGTGGCGGCCGGCGGCGAGCCGGGCATGCTGCGTGTGCTGCCTTACAGCCTCACGGTGGACGAGGCGCGCAGCAAAGGACTGGATTCCGTGGCCCAGGAAATGCTGGGCGAGCAGGCGCGCGTGCGGCTGCTGCCTGCCGCGGCCTACGGCAGCGAGGCGCCGCCCCTTGAGGCGGGCGAAGGCGTGACAAACGCGGTGTTGTTCGGCATCGCCGCCACGCCGGAACAGGAGAACCACGGCGTCTTCCTGGCCGCGCTGGGACGGGGCAAGCGCCTGGTGGCGCTGCTCGACCAGTCAGCCCTTGCCGCACGCACGGATGCCGGACGATTGAGCGAGCGGGTAGAATTGTGGCGGGAATTCTGTATTCTGCACGGCGCCGAGCCCATGGTGGTGGACTTGCTGGCGCCGGAAGCCATGAAAGGTCAACCTGCATGAGTGGTGCCCCGGTCACCATCCAGCTTGCGCTGGTATCGCACACCAATAATGGCAAGACCACGCTGGCGCGCACCCTGCTGGGGGCCGACGTCGGCGAAGTGCGCGACGCGGCCCACGTCACGGCCTTGGCGACGCCGCATGCGCTGATGGCGACGCCGAACGGCGACCGCCTGGTGCTGTGGGATACGCCGGGCTTCGGCGATTCCGTGCGCCTGATGAAGCGCCTGGCCATGGCGGGCAACCCGCTTGGCTGGTTCCTGCGCGAAGTCCTGGACCGCTACCGCGACCGGCCGTTCTGGCTCAGCCAGCAGGCCCTGCGCACCGCGCGCGATGAAGCGGACGTCGTGCTCTATCTCGTCAACTCTGCGGAGAGCCCGGCCGATGCCGGCTATATTCCCGCTGAAATGCGCATTCTCGACTGGCTGCAAAAACCGGTGCTGGTGCTGTTGAACCAGATGGGACCACCGCGCCCGCTGCCGGAAGAACAGGCCGAGCTCCTGCGCTGGAAGGACTTCATGCTGCAGTTCGGCCAGGTGCGCGAAGTGCTGCCGCTGGACGCCTTCGCCCGCTGCTGGGTGCACGAGCGGGTCTTTTACGATGCGCTGGGCGCCCTGGTCGGTCCGGCCAAGCAGGCCGGCTATGAGCGCCTGTTCTCGGTATGGGAAGACACCAATGCGCGCCGCTTCAAGCAATCGATGGCGGTGATGGCGCACCAGCTGGCCGATGCGGCCCACGACAAGCAGATCGTGGAGACGGTGGAGCGCGGCGTGATCGCCTCGGCGCTGAAAATCATCGGCATCGGCAAGGGCGCGGACCGCAAGCGGCAGGAGCGCGCCATGAATACCCTGGTGGCGCGCCTCAACCTGTCGATCGGCCAGGCCACCGTCAACCTGCTGGCGCTGCACAAGCTCGATCCCAGCGAGGCGCCGAAGATCAATGCCCGGGTCAGCAATAACTTCGTGGTGCTGGCACCCGTCGACAAGGGGCAGGCCGCGCTGCTGGGCGCGATCGTGTCCGGTGCCGCCACCGGCTTTTCGGCCGACCTGGCGGCCGGCGGCCTGACGCTGGGCACTGGGGCGCTGCTGGGCGGCGTGATCGGCGCGCTGACCTTCGCCGGCGCGGCATGGGGCTTCAATGTCGGCATGGACCGCGAGGTGCCGATCATCACGCTGTCCGAAGATTTTCTGCGCACCCTGTTGATATCCAGCGTGCTGCGCTACCTCGCGGTGGCGCATTTCGGCCGCGGCCGCGGCAACTTCGTCGAAAGTGAGGCGCCGCCTTTCTGGCAGGAAGAGGTGGAGCAGGCGGTGGCCTTGCATGACGCCGAAGTCGCCGCCCTGTGGCCGACTCTGCGCGGACAGGAAGAGCGCGACCTGGCGCCGGCCAGCGCCGTGATCACCGCGATCGCGGCCCACGTGCTGGCGCGGCTCTACCCCGAAGGTCAGGCGGCGAACCCGCCGTCGATATTGAGGCCGGCGCCCGTCACGTAAGCCGCTTCCTCGCTGGCCAGGTAGGCCACCATCGCGGCAATCTCCTCGCCGCGCGCATGGCGCTTGATCGCCATCAGCTCGTGCAGCGCTTTGGCGAAGTCGCTGTGCGCCGGGTTCATCTCGGTATCCACCGGACCAGGCTGCACATTATTGATGGTGATGCCGCGCGGCCCCAGGTCGCGCGCCAGGCCCTGCACCATGCCGGTCAGCGCCGACTTGCTCATCGCGTAGATCGACCCGCCGGGGAAGGGCATGCGCTCGGCATTGGTGGAGCCGATATTGATCACGCGGCCACCGGCTTTCATGTGCGCCACCGCCGCCTGCGTGGCCGCGAACACGCCGCGTACATTGACGGCGATGGTCTGGTCGAAGGCCTCCAGCGTCAGCTCCGAGACGTCGCCCAGGTGCAGCACGCCGGCGTTGTTGACCAGGATGTCGAGGCGGCCGAAGCGGCGCGCCACCTCGTCGATGGCGGCGCGCGTGGCGGCGGCGTCGGCGGCATCGACCTTCAGCGCGAGCGCCTGGCCGCCGGCGGCTGCGATCTCGCCGGCCAGGGCATCGGCTGCCGCGCCCGAGTTCTGGTACGTGAAGGCGACGGTGGCGCCGTCCTTGGCCAGGCGGCGCACGATGGCGGCGCCGATGCCGCGGGAACCACCGGTGACGAATGCGATCTTGTTCATGTTGTGCTCCTTGGGAATGGGGTTGGTATGGAGCCAGTATGACCTTGGCATTGCATGCTGACTAGGTGGTAATATCGACTATCACTTTCAACTGAATGTATCAAATGCTGCCGCTGAATTTGCTTGAATCCTTCCTGCAGAGCGCCGAGGGCGCGGGCTTTTCCGAGGCGGCGCGCCGCCTCGGCCTGAGCCCGGCTGCCGTCAGCAAGAATGTGGCGCGGCTGGAAGCGCGCCTCGGCGTGCGCCTGTTCCAGCGCAGCACGCGGCGCCTGGCGCTGACCGAGGCCGGTGAGCGCCTGCTGCGGCAGGTGCGCGGCCCGCTGGCCGAGCTGCAGGGCGCCATCGCCGGCGCCGCCCAGGATGCGGGCGAGCCGGCCGGCACGCTCAAGGTGGCGATGGCGCATGGGGTGGGGCGCATGTACATCCTGCCGCTGCTGAAAGGCTTCCTTGAGCGCTATCCCGGCGTGCAGCACGACTGGCGCTTCGACAACCGCACGGTGGACCTGATCGGGGAGGGCTACGACGTGGCCATCGCCGGCGGCATCGAGCTGGCGCCCGGCGTGGTGGCGCGGGAACTCGGGCGCCCGCGCATCCTGCTCGCTGCCGCGCCGTCCTACCTGGCCGGACGCCAGCGGCCGCGCCATCCATCCGAGCTGGCTGGCTGGGAAGGCATCGCCCGCCGTTCGGCCGAAACCGGCCGCCTGCGCGACTACCTGCTGCGCAACGCCGCCGGCGAGGAAGCCGTGGCGGAATTCCGCACCGTCGCCACCTTCGACGACCCGGAAGCGATGGCGCAGGCCGTCTGCATGGGGCTGGGCGTGGCGCTGTTGCCGGCGCCCCACGCCGCGCCGCTGCTCGAAGCGGGCCAGCTGGTGCGCCTGCTGCCCGAATGGCATGCCGAGGTCGGGCCGCTATCGATCTACTATTCGAGCAAGCAGCTGCTGCCGGCCAAGACGCGCGCCTTTGTCGACTACCTGCTGGAACAGATGCAGGCGATGGACTTTGCGGGGCGTCTCGACAGGCTCTGACGGATCACGGTAATATTGGTTTCCAATTCATCAGCGATAGGGGTGCCTTCCATGAAGTTCCGCCTAGTGACCCGCAGTGATTTTGATGGCCTGGTGTGCGCGGTGCTGCTCAAGCACCTGGACCTGATCGACGAGATCCTGTTCGTGCACCCCAAGGATATGCAGGATGGGAAAATCGCCATCAGTTCGCGCGATATCACCACCAACCTTCCCTACGTTTCGGGCGCCCATCTGGCCTTCGACCACCACCTGTCGGAAACCATCCGCAACACGGGCGACCGCCAGAACCACATCATCGATCCCAGCGCGCCTTCCGCGGCACGCGTGGTGTACGACTACTACGGCGGCGGCAACAAGTTCCCCGCAGCGTGGAACGATATGATGCTGGCGGTGGACAAGGGCGATTCCGCGCAGTTCAACCGCGAGGAAATACTCAACCCGCAAGGCTGGAACCTGCTGAACTTCCTGATGGACGCGCGGACCGGCCTGGGGCGCTTCCGCGACTTCCGCATCTCGAACTACAACCTGATGATGGACCTGATTTCCTATTGCCGCTCGCATTCGATCGACGAAATCATGGCGCTGCCGGATGTGAAGGAGCGCAGCGAGCTGTATTTCGACCACGCCGAAAAGTGCAAGGAGCAGATTCGCCGCTGTTCAACCGTGCATAAAAACCTGGTGGTGCTGGACTTGCGCAACGAGGAAACGATTTATGCGGGTAACCGTTTTGTCATCTATGCCCTGTATCCTGAGCAGAATATCTCGATCCACGTGCTGTGGGGGCTGAAGAACCAGAATACGGTGTTCGCGACCGGTAAATCGATCCTGAACCGGACGTCGAAGACGAATATCGGCGCGCTGATGCTGGAGTACGGCGGCGGCGGGCATGAAAATGCCGGCACATGCCAGGTGGAGAACGCGATGGCGGAGGATGTGCTGGGCGCCCTGGTGGTGCGCATCAACAAAGAGGGCTAGAACCGATAGGGCGGTGTCCGACCCTGCGGGTCAGACACCGAAGTAGCGGTTTTAAGCAAGCTGTATTAGAGCTCTTTCTCAGGTAAAGATATAGAATTATCGGTCGAGAACTGGTAGTCCTTGAACACGTGTTCTGCCGTCAGCAGCTGGTAGGAGCCATCCGGTTTCTTGAAAGAAGTGTCCTTCAGGCGGAAGGTGTAGTGGCCGCAAGTCCAGCAATTGAAGTTGCGCATATGGGTGCACAAGCAGGTCTTGTCCATCACCTTGATGCCCTTGTCGCTGCCGCCGTTGGCCACCACTTCACGGTTATACGAATTGATGTAGGAGCAGTTGCCGGTCGCGTCGAGCAGGTAGCCGTAGGATTCGCAGCCCGGCCGGATGCCGGCGCCGATCGCCGGGGTCTGCTTCAGCATGCGCATCGGATAGCCGGTCGGCGAAATGCCGTTGACGATCACGTCGTCTTCGGTGGCCTTGAAATATTCCTGCTTCACTTCGGCTGGCAGGCCGCATTCCCTGGTCACGGTGAAGCGCGTCGCCACCTGCACGCCGGCCGCCCCCATCTCCAGGAAGGACACCGCATCGCTGCCGGTGAACACGCCGCCTGCGGCGATCACTGGCACGTCCAGGTTTTCCGCCTTCATGTAATCGAGGATCTCCTGCACGATCTGGTGCAGGTCGAACTCTTTCCAGTCTTCCAGGCCGAAGCCCAAATGGCCGCCGGCCAGCGGGCCTTCCACGATCACGTAGTCGGGCAGGCGGTTCAGCTTCTGGTTCTTGCGCAGGAAGATCTGCAGCGCGCGCACCGAGGACACGATGATGCCCAGTTTCGCTTCGCGGAAGCGCGGGTGGTCGGCCATCAGGGTGAATGAGCCGAAGTGCAGGCCGGCCGACAGCGTAATGCCGTCGATGCCGGCGTCCAGCGCCGCGTTCAGGCGGGTGCGCAGGGTTTCCTTGGGGCCGTTCATGGTCAGCTTTTCCATGCAGTTCACGAAGATCAGGCCGGGGCCTTCCTTGCGCTGCATGGTGTCGCCGATGTGGCGGCGCTGTGCTTCGGCCAGGCGTCCCAGGTCGAACTGCACCTCGGACTTGTCCATGTTATTGATGTTGTGCTTGTACAGGCGGGTCTTGTCCTTGACGAAGGTGGTGTCGAATTTGCGGTCCGAAACATCCTCCACCATGGCATCGGAAATATGGCCGATGCCGCCAAGGCGCGCTGCTTCCAGCGCCAGTTCGGTCGTGGAGATATCCACGCCCATCCCGCCGATCATGATTGGCACATACTCTTTGTCGCCAAGCTTGAGGCGGAAATCGTCAACACGTTTCATTAAAGTCCTTCGATCAATCGCGGAAATTGTTGAATTCCAGAGGCGTGTCAGGCACTTCCTTGCGCAGCAGCTGCATTGCAGCCTGCAGGTCGTCGCGCTTGGCGCCGGAAACGCGCACCGACTCGCCCTGGATGCTGGCCTGGACCTTCATCTTGCTTTCCTTGATAACCTTGGTGATTTTTTTGGCGGTCTCGGAATCGAGACCGTTCTTCACCTTGATGACCTGCTTGACTTTGTCCCCACCAATCTTCTCTACCTTGCCTTCGTCGAGGAAGCGCACGTCGACCTTGCGTTTGGCCAGCTTGTTGGTGAGCACGTCGCGCACCTGGCTAAGCTGGAACTCCGAATCGGCGAATGCCGTCAGGTCGTTTTCTTTTTGTTCTACGCGCGCATCGCTGCCTTTGAAGTCGAAGCGGGTCGAGATTTCCTTGTTGCTTTGGTCGACTGCATTACGCACTTCGATCATGTCCGCTTCGGATACTACGTCAAACGATGGCATATTCTTTCCTTTACAATGAAGCAACCGCCCAAGGGGCGGATTCAAAAGAAGCGACATTTTAACGGACAAACAAGCGAACGCTCGGTCGTTTTTGTCATCATTGCACTATAATCCAGCAAAAACTTGATCTGCCCATGTCTTTCCCCGAAATTCTCCAGCACGACTACCCACTGAAGCATTTAAATACATTCAGTATTGATGTACGCGCCAAACATTACCTGCGCGTGACATCGCTGGACGACTTGCGCAGCGCGCTGGCCGATCCGCAGCTGGCCGCCATGCCGCGCCTGGTGCTGGGCGGCGGCAGCAACCTGCTGCTGACCCGCGATTTTCCCGGCCTGGTGCTGCATATCGCGCTGGAAGGCCGCGCAATCCTGGCCGGTACCGCCAGCCATCACCACGTCCGCGCCGCCGCCGGCGAAACCTGGCACGACTTCGTGCAATGGACGCTGGCGCAGGGCGTGGGCGGGCTGGAGAACCTGTCGCTGATCCCCGGTACCGTGGGCGCCGCGCCGATCCAGAATATTGGGGCGTATGGGGCGGAAACCAAGGACTATTTCCTAGCGCTGGAAGCCTTCGACCCGGCCAGCGGCGCGGTGCGGGTGATGGACGGCGCGGCGTGCCGCTTCGCCTACCGCGACAGCGTCTTCAAGCACGAAGGCCGAGAGCTGATCATCCTGGGCGTGACATTCGCCCTGCCGCGCGACTGGCAGCCCAACCTGCGCTACGCGGAACTGGCCAACGGCGTGGCCGAGCAGGGCATTGCCGCGCCGACCCCGCAGCAGGTGGCCGACACCGTGATCGCCATCCGCCGCCGCAAGCTGCCGGACCCGGCGCAGATCGGCAACGCCGGCAGCTTCTTTAAGAACCCCGTGGTCAGCGCCGAGCATTGCGCGCGGCTGCTGGCGCAATTCCCGGCTCTGGTGCACCACCGCCAGGCGGACGGCAGCGAAAAGCTGGCGGCCGGCTGGCTGATCGACCAATGCGGCTGGAAAGGACGCAGCATGGGCGCCGCCGGCGTGTACCCGAAACAGGCGCTGGTGCTGGTGAACAACGGCGGCGCCAGCGGCGCCGAAGTACAGGCCCTGGCGGCCGCCATCCAGGCCGACGTCGCCGCCCGCTACGGCGTCACACTGGAACCAGAGCCGGTCTTCATTTAAAGTTGAAAGTCGGGGTCAGCTCTGGCAATCGGACATGGCGCGCAGCGCCATGTCCGATTGCCAGAGCTCGACCCCGACTTTCTTTTACAAAGTTGCGTTGACGATGCGGTTGCGCCCTTCGGCCTTGGCGGCGTACAGGGCGCGGTCGGCTTCGGCGACCAGCTCGCCCCAGGACGATTGCCGCTGCGGCACCACCGTGCACACGCCGACCGACATGGTCAGCACGCCGTATGGCTTGGCCCTGGCGTTTTCTATTTCCAGCTTCTCCAGCTGGCGTTGGCATGCTTGCGCGACGCTCACGGCGCCGGCATTGTCGGTTTCCGGCAGAATCAAGGCGAATTCCTCGCCGCCGTAGCGCGTCACCAGGTCGGCCGGGCGCTTCAGGTTTTCCGTCAGCACCGCCGCCACCTTCTTCAGCGCCAGGTCGCCGGCCGGGTGGCCGTAGCTGTCGTTGTAGTGCTTGAAATGGTCCACGTCCACCATCAGCAGCGATAGCGGGGTTTTTTCGCGCTGGCCGCGCTGCCATTCCAGCTCCAGCGTTTCGTCGAAGCGGCGGCGGTTGGCGATGCCCGTCAGCGGGTCGAGCGCGGCCAGCTTTTGCAGCTCGACGTTGGCGGCGGCCAGCTTTTGCTGGCTCTCGCGCAGGAAGCGGAAGGCCTGGTCGCGCTGCAGGCGGTGGATGTGGGCGTTCGAGTGGTGGCGTACGCGCGCCAGCAGTTCCAGCTTGTCCGGCAGCTTGACCAGGTAGTCGTTGGCGCCGACGGCAAAGCCGTGTGCCTTGAGCTTGGGGTCTTCGCGGGCGGACAGGACGATGATCGGCACATGCGCCAGCAATTCATCGGCGCGGAAGCGGCGGATCAGCTCGAAGCCGTCCACGTCGGGCATCACCAGGTCCTGCAGGATGACGGTCGGCTGCAGTGCGTGGGCGCAGGCGATCGCTTCGCGCGCGTCGGTGGTGAAGTGAAATTCGATATCGTCCTGGTCGGCCAGCATGCGCCGTACCGCTTCAACGATGATGAGCTGGTCGTCCACCAGCAGCACGCGTACCTTGAAGTTGGTCAGGCTCGGTTCGGATTCCAGATTCAAGGTGAGTACGTCCGGCATCGCTTTCCTTCAAATCAGTTTGCCTCCGATCATGCCGCGCAGGAATGGACCGATCTTATCGAGAGGCAGGATGGTTTGTGCTGCATCCAGTTCCACGGCTGCGCGCGGCATGCCGTACACGGCGCAACTGGCCTGGTCCTGGGCGATGGTACTTTTCCCCGCACGGCGCAGTGCGAGCATGCCTTCACCGCCGTCGCGCCCCATGCCGGTCAGCAGCACGCCGACCGCGTCGCCTTTCCAGTGCTGTGCCACGCAGTGGAAAAACACGTCGACCGAGGGCCGGTAGGCGTAGTCCTTTGGATTTGCATCGTACCCCAGTTGCAGCTTTTCATCCAGCACGAGGTGGTCGTTGCTCTTGGCTACCATGACGATACCACCCTGCAGGGTAGCGCGTCCTTCGATGGCGCGCACCGGGACCGCCAGTTGTTCCGCTAACCATTTGGCGAAATGGTCGGCAAAGTTTTCGTCGATATGCTGCACCACCACCACCGCGCAGTTGGGCGGCGGCATCCAGCCCGACAGGATGCGCGCGACCGCCATCGGCCCACCGGTGGAGGCGCCGATGGCCAGCAGGGTGTCCACCACGCCGGCGCGCCCGTCCGGCTGGGACGCATTGCGGCGCGGCGGCATGGACTGGTTGCCGCCGCTGTGGCGTATCAGCGTACCCATGGTCTTGATCTTGTGCAACAGCTCGGCGTCGCCGCCTTGCTGCCCCTGCAGCACCGGGGTCGCCGTCACGTCGAGCGCGCCGGCGCCCAGGGCGCGGAAGACCTGGTTGACATTGTCCTGCGGACGCCCGGTCACCACCAGGATGGCGCACGGGCATTCCTCCATGATGCGGCGGGTGGCCTCCACCCCGTCGAGCTCGGGCATGTTGAGGTCCATCAGGATCAGATCGGGGCGGTCGATGCAGCATTTCTGCACCGCCTCGAGCCCGGTGCGAGCGATCCACGCCACCTGGTGCTCCTGGGTGCTGGCGATCACACGGCGCAACGCTTCCGCCGCCATCGCGACATCGTTGGCGATCGCGATTCTCATCGGTAGGCTTCGCCGATCAGGTCGGACACGGCATCGAGCAGCGTCTCGTCGTGAAAGCTGCCCTTGGTCAGGTAATAGTCGGCGCCGGCCGCCAGGCCGCGCGCCCGGTCTTCCGGCCGGTCCTTGTAGGAAACGATCATCACGGGCAGCTTGTGCAAGTGCAGGTCCTTTTTGATCAGGTTGACCAGTTCGATGCCGTCCATGCGCGGCATGTCGACGTCGGTGATGACCAGGTCGTAGTCGCCGCTGCGCACCACGTTCCAGCCATCGATGCCGTCGATCGCGATGTCCACGTCAAAACCGCGCCCGACGAGCAATTTGCGCTCCATCTCGCGCACCGTGAGCGAATCGTCCACGACAAGAATGCGTTTCATTCTACGCCGTCCTGCATGGTCTGCGCGCGCAAGTTGGTGCAGGCCGCCTTCCTGCAGCAGCTTTTCGACGGAAAGCAACAGGTCGGGCACGTCCAGGATCAGCACCGGTTCGCCGTCGTCCAGCATGGCGGCGGCGGAGATATCGCGCATCTTGCCGAAGATCGGGTCGATGGCCTGCACCGCCAGGCTTTCCTCGCCGCGGATCTTGTCCACCACCAGGGCATAGCGCTTGGCACTGGCGCCGATGACCACGACCGACAACTCCTCCGTATGCGCCATCTCGCCCAGTTCCAGCACCTGGGCCGCGGCGACCAGGCCCAGATGCTCGCCGTCATGCTCGAAGAACTGCTTGTTTTCCAGCGTGTGCACGGCCGCTTGCGCCACCTTGACGATGCGCTCCACCTTGACGATGGGAATGGCATAGGCTTCACCTTTGATATCAACCACCAGGGCGCGCACGATCGATTGCGTCAGGGGCAGGGTGATCGAGGTGCGGAAGCCCTTGCCCAATTCGGACTCGATGCGCACTGTGCCGTTCTGCTGGCGGATGGTGTCGTGCACAATGTCCAGGCCCACGCCGCGGCCGGAAATCTCGGTAATGCCGCCCTTCAGGCTGAAGGCGGGCAGGAACAGGAATTCCATCAGCTCGGCTTGCGACATGGCCGCGACCATCTGCTCGGTGGCCATCTTGCGCTCGATGACGCTGCGGCGGATTTTTTCCGGATCGACGCCGCGCCCGTCGTCGCTGATTTCGATATTCAGCATGCCGGCGCGGTGGCGCGCTTCCAGCACGACGGTGCCGGTCGCCGGTTTGCCCGCGGCGGCGCGCTCCTGCGGGGTTTCCATGCCGTGGTCGACGGCGTTGCGCAGCATGTGGTTGAGCGGGCTTTCGATGCGCAGCAGGATGTCCCGGTCGACCAGGGTGTCCTCGCCCTCGACCTGCAGCACCACGTCCTTGCCCAGGCTGCGCGCCAGGTCGCGCACCATGCGCGGGAAGTGCTGGATGCCGTCGCGGAAAGGGCGCATGCGCAGTGACAGCACTTCGTCGACCATGTTTTCCGAACCCGTCAGCAGGCGGCGTTCGTAATTTTCCATGTCGGTGATGTGCTCCAGCATGAACTGCTTGAGCGGCTGGCTCTTTTGGATCGCCAGCAGGGCTTTTTCCTGCAGCGCCGGATCGCTGGCGCGGGAGGCGGCTTCCATGACCTCTTCCAGCACGGCGAACAGGGCGGCCTGGTTGCGCTTGTAGCGCTGCATGCCCTGGATCAGGGGATGCAGCTGGTGCGCGTTGATGCGCGCCTCGCTCGCCAGTGCGAGCAGGCGGTCGAAGTTTTGCGCGGTCTTCATCGGCGGCAGGGCGCGGCCGGCGACGGGCTGCTCGCCCGCCGGGTCGGCCGCATTCTCGCTGCCGGGCTGGGCGGCCGGCTCGTCCGGACGGGGCGCGGCGGGCGCCGGCGCCGCGCTTGCCGGCGGCAGGATCACCGGTTCGGGCAGGAAGGCAATGCCCTGCACGTCATTCATGGTCTTGCCGACCTGGGCGCTGTGTGCCGCCAGCCAGGCATCGAGGCCGCCGTCGACGCGCGAGCATTGCACGATCAGGTCGACCGCAGCCAGCAGCGCATCGACGCGGTTCGGCGTCAGTTTCAGCTTGCCTGCCTGGGCGGCGATGAAGGCGTCTTCCATGCCGTGCGCCAGTTGCACGATCATTTCCAGCCCGACGATGGAGGCGGCGCCCTTGATCGAATGCGCGGCGCGCATCATCGATTCGACGGCGGCGGGATCGTTGCGGCGTTCGAAGGCCAGCAGGCCGTCGGTCAGGATCTGGGTCTGGCTGTCGGCCTCCATGCGAAACAGGTCGAGCATGGAGAACTGGCTCAGGTCATCCTTCTTGTCACTCATCGCAAGGTCCTCGCGAGTTGGTAGCCGAGCAGGCTGCCGTCCAGGCAGCCGATCTGCATGTCTTCGTGCGGCAGCACGCCCGCGAGGTAGCGGTCGATGCCCCGGTTGATGGTGGCGGCCGGCGGCTTCAGGTCGGCGGCGGCGTAGCGGAGGATGCCGTGCAGCTCGTCCACCGGCAGGGCGTAGGCTTGCTGCTCCCATTGCACCAGCAGCATGCGGGCGAAGGTGTGGCGGCCGGCCCGCGCCTCGCCGCCCGACTCGTCGATGTCCAGGAGGTCGGCCAGCGCAATGCATGGATACAGCTTGCCGCCCGCGTTCACCACGCCGCGCAGCCCGCGCGCGGCGCGGTGCGGTAGCTTGTGCGGCATCGCTTTCGGGGCGATTTGCTGGAACATGCCGGTCGGCAGGGCGAGCCATTCGCGGCCGATGCGGAAGGCGACGCAGGAGTTGTCGTGGCGCGCTCCCGCGTCCTGCGGGGCGCGGAAATGCTCGGCCCATTCGCGCAGGTAGCCGGCGCTGACGGGGCGCTGCAGGTTGCGCAGCGCGGCATCGGCGTACACATCGCAGTTGCGGCAATGGACCGCCTTGTCGAGCATGCCGCAGCTATGGTCGCCGGCGACGCCGATCCGGTTCCAGCAGGCGTCCAGGTCTTGGGTCTGATCAGTCATAGTCGTTCATCACTGCGGCTGCTGGCGCTGGAAAGCGCGCGCCGCCCGCGCCTTCAGCGTGGCGGCCGCGCTGCTATTGCCGCCTTGCTCTTGCAGCAGGGCCAGGTGGCACAGGGCTTGGTAGTGATCGGGCTGCAGGTAGAGGCAGCGTTTCAGCTGGGCTTCCGCCTCGGCGCCTTTGCCGGCGGTTTCCGCCAGCAGTCCCAGAATAAAATAGGCTTCGGCCGATTCGGGTCGCTGCGCGAGGAACTCGCGGCATGCCGATTCGGCTTCCAGGATTTTTCCTGCGTCGGCCAGCTTGCGGGCGTGCGCGAGCAGGGTGTCGTCGCCGGCGGCGGCCAGGCCGGGCGCCGCTTGCGGGCGCGCAGCCGGTTCGCCAGCCGGGCGGGCGCCGGGCGCGGCCCGTGGCGCCGCGCCCGGCGCCTTGCGCACGGCGGCGGTGTGGCGCGGCAGGGCGGAGCGGGCCGGCACGGCGGGCAGCTTGATATCCTTGCGCAAGGCGAATGCCTGCCGGTGCGGCAGCGGCGCGAAGCCGTGGCGCACGAAGGATGGCACCTCCGCATAGCCAGCCAGCAGCATGCCGTCGTCGGCCAGGTGGGCGGACAGGCGCCCGATGGCGGCTGCGGTGGTCGGGTCGTCGAAGTAGATCAGCAGGTTGCGGCAGAAGATCACGTCGTACTGGCGCGCCGAGCCGAGCGCCCCCTCCAGGATGCTGCCCTGGCTAAAACGGATGCGTGCGCGCAGCGCTTCGTCGATAAGGAATCCATCCCCTCCCACGGCGGTAAAGTAGCGCTCGCGGAAGGACAAGTCCTGCCCGCGGAAAGCATTGCGCCCGAATACCCCGGCTTCGGCGCGCGCGATGCATGCCGCACTGATGTCCAGCGCATCGATCATGAACGATTGCAGCGGCACCCCCGCGTCGCACAGGGCCATCGCCATGGAGTAGGGCTCTTCGCCGCCGGCGCAGGGAATGGACAGGATGCGCACGATCCGGACGCCTTCGGCCAGGCGGCGGCGGATGAATTCCGCCGCCGCCGCAAACGCCTGCGGGTCGCGGAACAGCCAGGATTCGGGCACCACCACCAGTTCCACCAGCTCGCGCAGCTCCGCCTGATCCAGCTGGGCGGCATAGGCCTTGTGTTCGGTCTGCCCGGTGGCAGCCATGCGTCGCCGCACGGCCTGCTCCACCGTGGCGGGGGCCAGGTTCAGGCCTGTCAGCTTGCGTAATGTCGACAGTACTTTCATTCCGCCATCGCCTCCGCAGGGAACAGGCGCGCCCGCAAATCCGCCGGCAGCAAAGCATCGACATCCACCAACTGCAGCATGCCGTGCGCATCGCCCGCGACCTGGCCCAGGAAGGGCGCGGCCTGCACGCCGCTTGGCGCCAGGTCCTGCTGCGCCACATCCTGCACCCCCTGTACGCGCTCGGCCATCAGGCCCAATGGACGCAGCCTGCCATCCGGACCGGTGTAATCGGCCACCACGATGCGCGTATCGAAATGCTGGCGCGCCGGTGCGCCGCCGCTGAGGCGCGCCAGGTCGATCACCGGCACCGGGTCGCCGTGCAGGTTCATCAGGCCTGCCACGCTGTCCGGCGCCAGCGGAATGCCTTTCAGTTCCAGCAGCGGCAAGACGCGCCGCACCTGCCGCAACGGCAGGCCGTAGCGGTCGGCGCCGATGTGGAAGACCAGGGCTTTCATGTGTTGACCGCGAAGGTGGCCACGCTGGTTTGCAAGTCGCCGGCCGCATACTGCAGCTGGTGCACCGCCTCGCTGGTGGCCTTCAGCGATTCGACGGTCTGCTGGGTGGCGTCGTTGAGCTGCATCATGGTCTCGGTGATCTGCTGCGCGCCGACGGCCTGCGCCTGCATGCCTTGCAGCACGGCGTCGAACTGCGGCGCCAGCTTCTGCACCTGGTCCATCACGCCCGACAACTGTTCGGTGACCTGGCGCACTTCGCCCACATTGCGGCGGATCTCTTCCGAGAATTTGTCCATGCCCATCACGCTGGCCGATACGGCCGACTGCATTTCCTTCAGCATCTGCTCGATATCCCAGGTGGAAACCGACGTCTGGTCGGCCAGGCGCCGGATTTCCGTGGCCACCACCGAGAAGCCGCGCCCGGCCTCGCCGGCCTTTTCAGCCTCGATGGCGGCATTGAGCGAGAGGATATTGGTCTGGTCGGCCACCTTGGTGATGGTGGTCAGCACGGAATTGATATTGGACGCCTTCTCCGACAGCGCCGCCAGCTTGGCGTTGATCGAGTCGGTCGCGTTCACCATGGTTTGCATGGTCTGGTCCATGCGGCGCAAATTGCCTTGCGCGTCGGAGGTGGCGCTGGTGGTGTAGTCGGCCACGGCCGTGGCCTCTTCCATGGTCCGCAGCAGCTGCGATGTATTGGAGGAGATCTCCTTGGTGGTGCTGAGCACTTCCACCGATGTCTGGGCCTGTTCGACGCCGGTCGCCTCCTGCTGCTTGGCCGATGCCGCGATCTCGGTGGCCGATGTGGTGACCTGGATGCCGGCCTTCTGCACATTGGTCAACAGCTGGCGCAGGTTGTCGAACATGCGCTGCAAGCCGCCGCCCAGCTGGCCGATGGCGTCCTCGCCGGAGACCGGGACCTTGCCTGTCAGGTCGCCGCCGGCGGCTTTTGACACCACATCGAGCAGTGAGTCGACTTTGGCGCGCAGCTCGTCGGTCAGGTCCTGTTCGCGTTGCGTGGCCGATTGCAGCTGCAGCGCCATTTTGTTGAAATCTTCGCTGACCTTGCCCAGTTCGTCGCTTGAGCTGACGGCAATGCGCGCCGACTGCTCGCCACTGCCCAGGCGCGACAGGCCGCTGGTCAGGTTGGCCAAGGGGACCAGGATGGCGCGTCCCAGGCTATAGGCAATCAGCAGCGACAGCCCGAACACCACGGCGCCGCCGCCTATCATCAGCTTATTTTGGCTGGCATGCAGCTCGACGGTTTTGCTGCTGCGTTCGACCAGCAGGCGCCGCTCTTCGTCGCTGGCCTGGTCCAGCAGCTCGCGCGCGCTCGACACGACGGCGGCGGCCTCCTTCAGTTCCGACGACTGGCCCAATACGTCGGCCGCGCCTTTGGTATCGCCCAGCGCGCGCCGCTTTTCGATCTGGCGATGGATATTCACATCGGCCCAGGTGGCAAACAGGGCCTGCGCGCGCTTGAGGCGTTCGTTCTGCTGCGGGTTGTCTGCCGTCAGCTGGACCGCTTTTGCGATGTGCTGCTTCAGCTGCTCGCCATTATCGCGTTCGCTGGCGATGAAGCTTTCGTTGCCGGTCAGTATATAGCCGCGCGTATCGACCTGGATTTGCAGCGAAGCGTTGTTCACCCGATCCAGCTCGATCAGCACTTCCATCGTGTGCTTGTCCCAATGATTGGCATCGGTCAGGCGGCTGAAGTTGTTGTAAGCCAGGATCAGCAGGATCAGGATGACGGCGACGATGCTGCCGAAGCCCAGATACAGCTTGCTTCTGATACTCAGGTTGTTCATGCGCAGGCTCCCGGAGTTGACTTTCGAACGAATGTAGCAAAAAAGCATGGAGGGCGCAAAGTAATCGCAGCGCATGCCTGCATTTTGCAAGTTAAAGAAACCGTGCTGGCAGCTTTGCATGGCCGGCAAGTGTTGATACGATAAGCCGCAGCTCGCTCCCCTGGAGATCCGCCATGAAATCCCGGACGCTGGTTTGCGCGCACGTCCTGGCCGCCGTATGCATTGCAAGCGGCGCCAATGCCCATGCTGGCGACGTGCCTGCCGGGCAGCTGCGCATTGCCGGGTCGAGTACCATGGCGCCGCTGGTGGCGGCCATCGCCCAGCGTTTCCGCACGCGCTATCCGGCGGTCGGCATCAGCGTCGAAGCGGGCGGTTCGGGCCGCGGCCTGGCGGAGACCCGGGCCGGCAATGTCAGCATAGGGATGGTGTCGCGCGCCATTGGCGCAAGCGACAAGGGCCTGTATAGCTTGCCGATTGGACGCGACGGTGTTGCGCTGGTCGTACACGGGGCCAATCCCGTGCAAACGCTGCCGGCACGGCAGGTTGCCGCTATCTTCACCAAGCCATGGAACAACGAATCGATGCGCCGCCGCGTGCGCGAAGCATTCCGCCATCACAGCCTGGCGCGCGAATACAGTTGAAGGACGAAAAAAAAACGGGCCGCATGGGCGGCCCGTCCGTCGTGGCGGAATGGTGTTACTGTCCGCGCTTGTTGCGTGCGTTGGCGGCGATGCGCATGCGCAGCGCGTTCAGCTTGATGAAGCCGCCCGCGTCGGCCTGGTTGTAGGCGCCGCCGTCTTCATCGAAGGTGGCGATGGTCTGGTCGAACAGGGAATCGGTCTTCGAATCGCGGGCCACCACGATCACATTGCCCTTGTACAGCTTGACGCGTACCCAGCCGTTGACGGTGGCCTGTGTGTGGTCGATCAGGGTCTGCAGCGCAACGCGCTCCGGTGCCCACCAGTAGCCGTTGTAAATCAGCGAAGCGTAGCGCGGCATCAGGTCGTCCTTCAGGTGGGCCACTTCGCGGTCCAGGGTGATCGACTCGATGGCGCGGTGCGCCTTCAGCATGATGGTGCCGCCCGGGGTTTCATAGCAGCCGCGCGATTTCATGCCGACGTAGCGGTTTTCCACCAGGTCCAGGCGGCCGATGCCGTGCTTGCCGCCCAGGCGGTTCAGCTCTGCCAGCACGGTGGCGGGCGACATGCGCTTGCCGTTCAGGGCCACGATGTCGCCCTTTTCGAATTCCACATCCAGGTATTCCGGCTGGTCCGGCGCCGCTTCCGGGCTGACGGTCCAGCGCCACATCGATTCCTCGGCTTCGGCGCTTGGGTTTTCCAGGTGGCGGCCTTCGAAGGAAATGTGCAGCAGGTTGGCGTCCATCGAGTACGGCGCGCCGCCGTTCTTGTGCTTCATGTCGATATCGATGCCGGCGTCTTCCGCGTACTTCAGCAGCTTTTCACGCGACAGCAGGTCCCACTCGCGCCATGGCGCGATCACGCGCACGCCCGGTTTCAGCGCATAGGCGCCCAGCTCGAAGCGCACCTGGTCGTTGCCCTTGCCGGTGGCACCGTGCGAGATGGCGTCGGCGCCGGTCTGGTTGGCGATCTCGATCAGGCGCTTGGCGATCAGCGGACGCGCGATCGAGGTGCCCAGCAGGTATTCGCCTTCGTACACGGTGTTGGCACGGAACATCGGGAACACGAAATCGCGCACGAACTCTTCGCGCACGTCGTCGATGAAGATGTTCTCCGGCTTGATGCCGAACTTCAGCGCCTTGGCGCGCGCCGGTTCCAGCTCTTCGCCCTGGCCCAGGTCGGCGGTGAAGGTCACGATCTCGCACTGGTAGTTATCCTGCAGCCACTTCAGGATCACGGAGGTGTCCAGGCCGCCGGAGTAGGCGAGGACTACTTTTTTAACGTCGCTCATGGTTTTCTCAGTCAGTTGGGTGTTCGGTATCGATGCGGCCAAGGAGTAAATACTCGATCAGGGCTTTTTGCACATGCAGGCGGTTTTCGGCTTCGTCCCAGACCACGGATTGCGGGCCGTCGATGACGTCGGCGGCCACTTCCTCGCCGCGGTGGGCTGGCAGGCAGTGCATGAACAGGGCGTCCGGCTTGGCGCGCGCCATCTTGGCCGCATCCACGATCCAGCCGTCGAAGGCCTTCAGGCGGGCGGCGTTTTCCTCTTCATAGCCCATCGAGGTCCACACGTCGGTGTTGACCAGGTCCGCGCCTTCGCAGGCGTCGGACGGGTTGGCGAAGAAGGTGAAGCGGTCGGTCGAGACCAGCGACATGTCCATGTCGTAGCCGTGCGGCGTGGAGACATTGACGTGGAAGCCGAAGACTTCGGCCGCCTGCAGCCAGGAATACAGCATATTGTTGGCGTCGCCCACCCAGGCCACCACCTTGCCCTTGATCGAGCCGCGGTGCTCGATATAGGTGAAGATGTCGGCGAAGACCTGGCACGGGTGATGCTCGTTGGTCAGGCCGTTAATCACCGGCACGCGCGAATAGGCGGCGAAACGCTCGATGATGTCCTGGCCGAAGGTGCGCACCATGATGATGTCGCACATGCGCGACATGACCTGGCCGGCGTCTTCCACCGGTTCGCCGCGGCCCAGCTGGGAATCGCGGGTGTTCAGGTAGATCGCGGCGCCGCCCAGCTGGTGCATGCCGGCTTCGAAGGAGAGGCGGGTGCGGGTCGAGTTCTTGTCGAACACCATGACCAGGGTGCGGTCGATCAGGGGATGGTAGATCTCGTAGGCTTTGAACTTGCGCTTGATTTCCGCGGCGCGGGCGATCACGTATTCGTACTCCTCCAGGCTCAGGTCCTTGAACTGGAGATAGTGCTTGATGCTTTTAGGTGGTATAGACATCTTTGCAAAGTTTTGCTGCGGTGGGCTAAAGATTATA
This sequence comes from Pseudoduganella violaceinigra DSM 15887, assembly GCF_000425385.1. Taxonomy (GTDB): domain Bacteria; phylum Pseudomonadota; class Gammaproteobacteria; order Burkholderiales; family Burkholderiaceae_D; genus Rugamonas; species Rugamonas violaceinigra. Next base: position 41,796 of record NZ_AUDI01000026.1, read on the forward strand.
CGGGCATTTCAATAAATGGTGGCCGGGCGTTCGGGGTCGTGGCTGGGCGCCGTGATTGGTAGGTCCAGCGTGAAGGTGGTGCCGGCGCTGCCGCTGGCCACGGCAATCTGGCCGCCCAGCAGGGAGGTGACGATGTTGTAGCTGATCGATAGTCCCAGCCCCGAACCGCCGTGCCCCAGCTTGGTGGTGAAGAAAGGGTCGAAGATGCGCCCCAGGTTTTCCGGGGCGATGCCGCTGCCGTCGTCGCTGAAGGCCACCAGCACGCGGCCTTCCACCGGCGTGGTGGCGCGCAGGCGCATCTGGCCGCCTTCGCGCCCGTCGAAGGCGTGCAGCAGGGAGTTGTTGATCAGGTTTGTGATGACCTGGCCGAAGGGGCCGGGATAGCTGTCAAGCATGACCAATTCCGGTACGTCGAAGTCGATCAGGTGGCAATCCTTGCGGATGCGGTTCATCACAGTGGCGACGATTTCATGCGTCACCTGGTGCAGGTTGAAGATGCGGCGCTGCTCGGTGGTGCGGTCAACTGCCACCTGCTTGAAGCTCGACACCAGGTCGGCCGCGCTGTGCAGGCCGCGCATCACCAGGGCGGAAGCGGTGCGCGTGTCGTCGATAAAGGCCAGCAGTTCGGACTTGCGCAGGCCCGGGCCCTTGACCGCCGCCTCCAGCTCATTGGTTTTCTGCTCCAGCGTGCTGGCGATCAGCAGGCTGTTGCCGATCGGCGTATTCAATTCATGCGCCACGCCCGCCATCAGCGAGCCGAGGGCGGCCAGCTTTTCCTGCGACACCAGCTGCGACTGCGCTTCTTGCAACTGGCTGTAGGCATGGGCATTATCCAGCGCGATGGCGCCGTAAGCGCACAGGGTGCGGAAGATCAGGCGTTCGCGTTCGCCGTAGGCATTGGCATGCATGGCCTGCACCGTCATCACGCCCAGTACCCGCTCGCCCACCAGCAGGGGCACGTACAAGGCGCTGCGGCTGGCCGCCGTGCCGGGCGTGACCAGGCTGTCGCGTTCGGGCGGGATCTCGCCGATATACACCTCGCGCCGCTCGCGCAGGCACTGCGCGGTGTAGGCGGTGGCGTGGTCGACGGCGATGGCGTTGCGCGGCAGCGCCTTGCCGGCCTCCACGCCGAACGCCCGTTCCAGCTTGCTGCCGGAGGCGTCGACCAGGTAGACGGCAAAGGTATTGGCCGAGAGCAGGGCGTGCGTATGGCGGTCCAGCGCCTGGAAGACGGCGCGGGCATCGAGGTGGGTGGTGATTTCCTGGCCGATGGCCGACAGCCGTTCCAGCAGCTTGCTGGTCTGCTGCAGCACTTCGGCGCGGCGCGCCTCCGACATGGCCAGTTCGCGGTGGTGCATGCCTTCGGCGCGCGCCTGCTCGGTCTGGTGGTGCACCTGCATGGCGATGGCGCGGCTGGTCGCTTCCAGCGTATGGGTCTTTTCGCGCGCCGCGCTGGCGGCCGTCGACATGGCATAGGCGCGGCTGAAGTCGCCCAGGCGCGCATACTCGGCGCCCAGGGCGTCATACAGGTCGCCCGGCACCGTATAACCCTTGATGGTCTGGGCCGCCTCCAGCGCCTTGTGCAGGTAGTGCAGGCGCGCGTTGGGCGCTGCCATGCCAGGCGGCGACGACAGCTGCAGCTGGCCGTGGATCAAGGCCAGCACGCGCAGCGCGGCCACGTGGTGGAAGACATTATGGTGGCGCGCCGCGCGCTCCACCGCCAGCTGCGCCATGTCCAGCGCCTCCAGCGAGCGGTTCAGGTAGCACAGGGCATGCGCCTGGCCGCGCAGGGCGACGATCTTGAAGTCGCCCTGCTGCAGCGCCTCGGCGCGGTCCGACAGGCGCTGGAACGCGTCCAGCGCTTCGCCGAAATCCTTTTTGTCCAGACACAGGTCGCCCAGGTGCTGCAGGGCGATGGCGTAGCTGCGGCCGTTGGCCTGCGGCGCCAAAATCACCAGGGCTTCGCGCAGCAGCTCCTCGGCCGCATCGAGCCGGCCTAGGCGGCGCACGATGTCCGCCGTGTGCACCAGGCAGGAGCCGATGCTGCGCGGCCAGCCGGTCGGTTTGGCCAGCTCCATGGCGCGCTGCATCCACTCCAGGCCGGAATGGTGGTCGTTCAGCTGCGAGAATTTTTCCGCGATATTGGTGGCAGCAGTTGCGGCGGCCCGGATCTGGCCGGTTTCCAGCGCCGCCTCGTAGCTGCGGATATAGAAAGCCGCCGAATTGCCGATGTCGCCGGCCTGGCTGGCGGCGATGGCGAAGAAATCGTTGATCCAGCATTCCACGCCGGGCGGCGCGTCCTGCTCCAGGTTGAAGCGCTTGCCCCAGCGCTCAGTGGCGGCATGCAGGTCGCGCAGCGCCGCCCAGCGTGCCTGCACCGCGTCGGCGATGGCGGCGCGCTGTTCGTCGTCCGCCGCGTGGGCGGCCTCGGAGCATGCTTCCAGCTCGGCGTCGCGCTGGGCGTGGTTGCCGCGGTCGACGGAGATCCAGGCTTTCAGCCAGTGCGCATCGGCCCGTCCAGCATGGTCGCCCTGCGCGGTAAAGACGTCCTGCGCGCGGGCGGCCAGGGCGGCGCCGGCCTCCAGCTCGCCGTCCAGCCAGCGGATCTCGCCGTCGACCAGTTGCAAGCGCGCTTCCAGCTGCGCTCTGTTAGCTTCCGGCAGCTGGGCCGACGGCAGCAGCTCGGCCGCCTCCTGCGCCAACTGGCGCGCACGCTTGCCGTCGCGCTGGCGCAGGTGCCAGGCCAGGGGCAGCAGCACCGGCAGCCGCGCCATGCCGCGCAGCGGCAGGAGCTCGAGCTCCCACTGGGCAACGGCGTCGTCGTCGGCAAACAGCTGCTGCATGGGCGTCCTGTCAGTAAAGCGTTTGCGAAGACTCGTGCAGCAGCTGGCCGTACAGGGTATGCCGCATCGTCGCGATCTTGCCCTCGTTGACCGCTTCCAGCACGGCGCACTGCGGCTCGCTCAGGTGCCGGCAATTGTAGAAACGGCAGTTGCCAAGATAGGGCTGGAAGTCCCGGAAGGCCCGTTCCAGCATGCCTTCGCTCAGGTGATACAGGCCGAACTCCTGGAAGCCCGGCGAATCGATCACGCTCGAACCGGGCCCCACGTGGTACAGGCGGGTGAAGGTGGTGGTGTGCTTGCCGGTATCGAGCGCTTCGCTGATTTCGCGGGTGGCGATATCGGCGTCCGGCACCAGCAGGTTGATCAGGGACGACTTGCCCATGCCGGACTGGCCGATCAGGATCGAGGACTGCCCCTGCAGCAGCGGCGCCAGCGCGGCGCCGGTCTGCTCCGGCAGGCCGGTCGCCGACACCTCCAGCACTTCATAGCCCATGGCCGCATACACTTGCAGGCGCTTGCGCGCGTGTTCGAGCATCTCCGTGACGTCCACCTTGTTCAGCAGCAGGCGGACGTGGATGCCGGCCGCCTCCGCCGCCACCAGGGCGCGCGACACCAGGTCGTCCGAGAAGCTGGGCTCCGTTGCGACCACGATGAAGAGCTGGTCGACATTGGCCGCCAGCAGCTTGGATTTGTACTGATCGGAGCGGTACAGCAGGGTCTTGCGCTCCTGGATCTTGTCGATCACCGCCTGGTCGGGCGACGTCAGGGTCAGGTCGACCAGGTCGCCCACGGCGACATTGGTCTTCTTGCCGCGCGTGACGCATTGCAGGCGCTGGCCTTCCGCTTCCGCCAGGTAGTGGCGACCGTGGGCTGCGATGATGGTACCGGTGCGTTGCGTTCCCTTGCTCATGCCTGGCCCAGTGCATCGGCCTTGGCGGCGCAGATGAAATCGTTGATCGACAAGCCGTTCACCGAGTGCGTGTCATAGCGCACCTGGCAGGTCTTGTAGTCCACCACCAGCTGCGGGTGGTGATCTTCGCGGTGGGAGATGAAGGCCAGCGCGTTCACAAAGGCCATCGTCTCGTAGTAGTTGTTGAAGCCGAAGGTGTTCACCAGCTTGCCGCTGGCCATGCTCCAGCCGTCCAGCAACTGGACCAGACGCAAGGCTTCCGGCGCGTCCAGGGCTTGGGTCTGGTGGCTGCAGCGCAGCGCGCGCAGGTCGGCTGCGGTGTGGATGTTCGCTGTCATGAGCGCTGTCATTGGGATACTGCCAGGTTGAGTTGACGGATCCGCACGCTGGCGGGCGGGTGCGAATCGTAGAAGGCTGAATGCAGGGGATCGGGCGTCAGGGTCGAGGCATTATCCTCGTACATCTTGACCAGGGCCGACACCAGGTCGCGCGCGTCGGTATGCTTGGCGGCGAAGGCATCGGCCTCGAACTCGTGCTGGCGCGAGCTGAGCGAGGTCAATGGGCCGAACAGGAAGGTAAATACCGGCAGCACCAACATGAACAGGATCAGCGCCAACGCGTCGTTGGACTGGCCGGGCACGATGATCGGATTGACGCCCAGGCCGGTGTAGAACCACAGCTGGTTTTTCAGGTAGCCAAGCAGGGCCAGGAAGCCGAGCGAGAGTCCGAACATCACCACGATACGCTTGATGATGTGCTTCAGCTTGAAGTGGCCCAGTTCGTGCGCCAGCACCGCTTCCACCTCCTGCGGCGACAGACTGGAGACCAGGGTGTCATAGAACACGATGCGCTTGGCCGCGCCGAAGCCGGAGAAGTAGGCATTGCCATGGGCGCTGCGCTTGGAGCCGTCCATCACGAACAGGCCCTTGGAAGCGAAGCCCACGCGCGCCATCAAGCCTTCGATGCGCTGCTTCAGCGACTCGTCGGCCAGTGGCGTGAATTTATTGAACAGGGGCGCGATGAAGTTGGGGTAAAGCGCCATCACCAGCAACTGGAAGCCGCACCACACGAACCAGGCGTACAGCCACCACAAGCTGCCCGACTTCTCCATCAGGGCCAGGATGACCCACAGCAGCGGCAGGCCGATCACGGCGGCGATGCCGACGCCCTTGGCCATATCGAAAAAGAACAGGCCCTTGCTCATCTTGTTGAAACCGAAGCGCTCTTCCAGCGTGAACTGGCGGTAGTAATCGAGCGGCAGGTCGATCAGGCCGGACACCAGGGCGAACGCCAGCACCAGGCCAAGCTGGTACAGCATGCCGCCGCCGGTGGCGTTGAACACGGCGGCCGACAGCCATTGCAGGCCGCCCAGCAAGGTAAAGCCCACCAGCGCGAGGCTGGAAATGAGCATGTTCACCAGCCCAAGCTTGGTGCGCGCGATGGTGTAATCGGCGGCCTTCTGGTGCGCCGCGAGGGGAATCTTTTCAGCGAAATCAGCCGGCACGGCGGCACGGTTCTGCATCACATGGCGGATGTGGCGCGAAGCGAGCCAGAAGCGCACCAGCAAGGTCGATACTAAAAATGCAATGAACAAAAACGAAAACGCGTGTGAATACATTCTATGCCTGTGAGAAAATGGCGGATTAATCTGCCTTATATTGCCTTAGAGAGAATTATGTCACAAGCGAACGACACCCCAGCAACCCCGGCAACCCCACAGCGCCCGAATGAGATGAACCTGGTGTGGGTGGATATGGAAATGACCGGCCTGGAGCCCGAGACCGACCGTATCATTGAAGTGGCCATGGTGGTCACCGACATGCACCTGAACATCCTGGCCGAGGGCCCGGTGCTGGCGATCCACCAGTCGGACGCGACGCTGGACAAGATGGATGCCTGGAACAAGGGTACCCACGGCCGCTCCGGCCTGATCGAGCGCGTCAAGGCGTCGACCGTGAGCGAAGCCCAGGCCGAAGCCGAGCTGATCGCCTTCATGCGCCAATGGGTACCGAACGGCAAATCGCCGATGTGCGGCAATACGATCGGCCAGGACCGCCGCTTCATGGTCAAGTATATGCCGAAGCTGGAAGCGTTCTTCCACTACCGCAACATCGACGTCTCGACCCTGAAAGAACTGGGCCGCCGCTGGAAGCCGGAAATGGTGTCCGGCTTCAAGAAAGCGCAAAAGCACACCGCGCTGGCCGACATCATCGAATCGATTGAAGAACTGAAGTACTACCGCGAACACTTCATCAAACTGTGATCACGGCCGAGCCCGTGGCAACCTTGGGGTCAGGCTCTTGGGTTGCCACGGGCTCTACTTTTAAGCCGCTGGCTTAAGGAAGGGCATTGCCGCAGCGTACCCAGCAATCTTCCCACCAGTCGCTGCAGGCTTGGCGTGCTTCAGCGTCATGCCCGGCCTGGGCCAGGCAACGGTCGCGGCCGACGCGGCAATTCCAATCGCAATTGCGGTCGCCCGCGACAGCGGCCAAGCTGGCGCCGCAGCCAACGGCAAACACAAACACCGCAAACAGTTTCTTCATATTTCGCTCTTCAAAATTGGTTTAACCGCAGGATTGATTGCAGTTGTCGTATGCTTCCCAGCAGGCGCCTTGGGCATCGACATTGCCGCCCGCATTCTTCAGGCAGATACGGTAGGCGACGCCGCAGCGGTACTCGCAGCTGGTGGCTGCAGCGGTAAGGCTGGCGCCGACGCCGACGGCAAACAGGAAGACGGCCAATACTTTTTTCATGATGTGCGCTCCTGATTAAGGGATGTCGTTGCCGCAACGTACCCAGCAGCTCAGCCAGCGGTCGTAGCAGTCATCCCCGCCATTGCGCGCGCAGACTTCCTGGTCGACGGCGCACCAGTATTCGCAAGACCGATTCCCCGCAACGGCACTAAAGCTCGCGCCGAGTCCCACGGCGAACACAAATGCCGCAAATAATTTTTTCATGTTTCTATCTCCACTTTGTTGATGTCATTGTTGTAAAGCGGGTGTTAGCATAAAAATAATTATGGATCGACGTCAATCTTTATTTTTCATAAATAGTTACCCCCATCCTGTCGAGCTTGTGGCAAGCAAAGAGCCTGACCCCAAGGTTGCCACGGGCGCGGCCGTTAGAGCATGAAGCCCAGGTCTTTCACGGCGAAGTTCGCCAATTCGTTCTTGAAGACCTGGTTTTCCAGCGCGTCGGCTTCGGCGCCGAACCAGCGGCCCAGGGTGGCGCCGTATTGCTGGTTGGAGAGCTGGGGTATCCAGGCGCCGCGTCCGGTGGCGTCATCCTTGCCGCCCAGGACGAAGTCGGGGAAGCGGCCGTATAGCCCGCCTTTCACCGCCGCGCCGACGATTAGCTGGTGGTTGCCCCAGGCGTGGTCGGTGCCGCCGCTGTTCGGCTGCAGGGTGCGCCCGAAGTCGGACATGGTGAAGGTGGTTACTTTCTGCTCCGCGCCGATTTCGCGCAGCGCGTTCTGGAAGGCGGCCACCGATTGCGATACCTGGCGCAGCAGGTCGAATTGCTGCCATGCCTGGCCGCTGTGCGTGTCGAAGCCGCTGAGCGATACAAAATACACTTGCCGCCCCGGTCCTTGCAGGGCGCGCATGCGGATCAGCTGCGCCACTGTTTTCAGCTGCTGTGCAATGGCGTAGCCGGGGAAGACCGTCTGCAGCGCGCTTCCGCCATTCGTGGCGGCCTGCAGGTCTTTGGCCAGCTCCAGGCCGTTCAGCAGCGATTTGTTGGCTGCGGTGGCGATCAGGTTGGGATTGCTCGCCGATAGCGCTTGCACCAGGGCGGCGCGCCGCTTGTCGGCTTCGCTCTGCGGCCAGAAGTTCATGCCCGCGACGCTCAGTTGTCCATTCCCCGGCAGCAGGTTGCTTTGCACCGTGGTGCCGGAGGCGAACAGGCCGTTGGCGCCGACCGATACCGCATCCAGGTCGCCATGCGCGCCCAGCGCATCGGCCAGCCGGCCGCCCCAGCCGGTGCCGGCGGCCGAGGGCGTTCCGGCCTGGTTTTGCAGGTTCTGGTCGGGATGCGAGAACAGCTGCGGCGGCACGCCGGCGCCGCCCTGGTACTGCGCCTTGGTCAGCGGCTGGCGCAGGTTGCCGACATTGAGCAGTGCCGCCACCTGGCCTTGCGCGTACAGCGCATCGATCTCCGGCATGCCGTAATGGAAGGCGAAGGGTTGGTTGCTGCCGTCCTGCAGCCGCGCGTTGCGCGCCGCCAGCAGGGTCTTGGCGTTGACCGAGAGGGCCAGGCCGCTGCTGCCGCGGATGCTGTTGTAGGCGGCGTAGTGCGCGGCGTCCAGCGGCACGATCATATTGTTGCCGTCATTGCCGCCATACATGTACAGGCAGACCAGTGCCTTGTAGTCGGATACGGCGGCTTGCGCCGGGCGGGTCATGCCCAGCAGACCCAGGGTGGACATGGCACCCAGCATGCCTACCTGCGCACTGGCGCCAAGGAAGCGGCGGCGCGACATTTTATCGTTGCTCATGATGGTGTCCTTTCTTACTGCTGTACGGCGAAGTCGGCCGCAATGGCGGTCAGGTAGAGGGCGGTGATGGCGCGCTGCTTGAGGTCGGTCGTGGCGAGCAGCGTGGCGCCGATCGCGGCACGCGTCGAGGGCGTCATGCGTCCTTGCAGCAGGGTGGCGTCGACCAGGTTGAGCAGGGCGGTCGGGTTGCCGGCGACGGCCTGGTAGGGGGCCAGGTTGATGCTCACCATGCCGGCGTAATTGCCGGCGATGAAGGCGTACAGGAAGTCGGCCCGGCCCACGGCTTGCGCCGGGGTATACAGCTGGAATTCCGGGCCGGACATTGCCGGGTTGCCGGGCAGCGGCGCCAGCGGCGAGTAGAAGTTGAATACGCTCGGCGCCTGCAGCAGGCGTTCGCCAAGCAGGAAGTAGTCCCAGAACAGGTTCTGCGGATTGAGCACGGTGGCGCCCGTGGCACGGAACAGGCTCAGGCTGTGCAGCATCGGGTCTTTCAGCTTGCCGGCGGTGGGGGCGACAACCAGCGCTTCCGGATCCATCAGTACGGCGTTCAGCGTCGCCTTCAGGTCGCCGCGCCCGTTCGGGCCATAGGCGAACACATTGGCCACCCGTTCGATGTAGGCTGGACTTGGATTGCTGGTGGTGAAGGCGCGGATCAGGCGCACGGCGATGAAAGGCGGCAGGTTGGGGTGGTTGAGCAGGTTCTGCATCACGCCGTCCAGGTCCTGCACCGTGCTTTGGCCGGCGGGCAGGCTGGCGCCGTTCAGCAATACCTTGGCGCCCTTGTCGTGCATGCTGTCGCGCGGCTGCAGCGGGCCGGTAAAGTTTTCCCAATTGCTGCTGGTGAGGTTGCTGCCGGTATAGGTCCAGCCGCTCAGGGCGCGCGCCATCTGGGCGATGCTGTCCTGGGTATAGCTGGGGATGGGTGCGCCGTTGCGGTCGCGCTGCACGCTGCCGTCCTGGTTCAGCATGACCGGGCCGATAGTGAACAGTTGCATGACTTCGCGCGCATAGTTTTCGTTCGGCGCTGGTACGCGGCTGTTGGCGAGGTCGAGGTATTTGCCCATCGACGGGTTGAGCGTCATTTCGCGCAGCAGGTTGCCGAATTTGCCGAAGGCGTGCTTGTCCAGGGTCGCCAGCCAGGGCAGCAGTTCGTTGGCGTTGTTGTTCTTGTCGGCGGACACGACGAAGAGCTGCGACAGCGCGAAGAGCATGCGCTGGCGTACCTGGTCGGGAGCGTTCACCATATTCATGTACCAGCCGTTGCGCAGGGCGTTCATGTCGGTGGTTTGGGGCAGTGGCGTGGCCGGCATGCTGTATTGCTGGTTCAGCCAGGCTTGCGCACCCATCTGTTTGACGGCGGCAATGCTGGCGGCATTGGGTCCGAAGGTGGCGCGCTCCAGCAGGCGGGCTGCGGCCACAGTGGCGGGATCGGCAGCCGGCTGCGGGCCGATGGTGCCAGGAGCGGGCGAGGGCGTGGGCGGCGTGGTGGCGCCCGTGCTGGTGCTGGCCGCGCTCAACGTGAGTTTAGTGCTGGCGCTGAGCTTGGGCGTAGTAGCCGTGGTGCCGGTCACGGTGATGACCGCATTGGGCGGCATGCCCTTGGGCGCCACGTATTCGCCGTTCTGGGAATTCAGCGTGCCGACGCTGGCGTTGCCGCCCGGGATGCCATTGACGGCGAAATTCATGTAGACGCCCTTGCCGTCGACCTTGCCGAGGAACCAGACCGTGCGGCCCAGTTCCACCGAGGCATTTTTTGCTGTGTGCGTGATCTCGACCGTGGTGGCCGAAACCAAGGCCGGTATACCCGATAGGCTTATCAGGCAGGCGAGCGCCCAGGCCCTGTATTGGGATAGTTGCATGGTTGTCCCCTGTTGAAGTGGCGGTCAGGCCGCCGGTCCTTTCGCTACAGCAAGGCGTGTGCCAGCTTGCAACTGCCTAGGGCGTACAGGGTAAGGGCACAAAATTTGTCAGCAGCAAGGCGGCCGACGGCGACAAAACCTGTCAGTTAAGCGTTTTCCGAGTGGCGTTGTGGCAGTTTTTGTACAACCAGTAAGGTTTGGACATTGCAAGAAATTTATTTTCCATTGGGAATCAATTATCATTTCGTGCTAGCAATGTCATTGATAAATTTACCAATTGGAGCTGTATGAATTTGAATCAGTTCGTCCTGAGTGCAGGTCTGCTGCGGGTTTTCGCACTGCCGATCCTGATCCTTGGCGGAGCCGCACCTTCGGTTTCCGTGGCCGCACCCATAAAGACGGAGCAGAGCGCGGTAGCCATCAGTATCACCAGCAATACCAGCCAGATCGATACCTTTGACCGCCTGCGCCTGCAGCGTATGGGATCGAGCCAGGACGTCGTGCTGAAGAAGACCGAGAAGCTGGTCTCGCGCGGCACCAGCTTATTCACTGGCACCTTGCCTGCCGGTGAATACAAAGTCGCTTTGCTGGAGGACACCAAATCCCACCTGAATCTGCAATTGACGGAGGATAGCGGATATGTCGGCAATTTCCGCGTGAAAGGCGGCGGCCCGGTAGACCTTGGTCGTTTGATTATCACGCCCGTCAATCTCAAAGTGTTTGTGGGCCGTAGCAGCCGCGTGACCAGCAATGTGCCGCTGCTGAAGGTCTATGCGCCGGAACAGGCGCCGCTGTTCGAGAAGGAAGCGGGCGGCGGCTGGTCGGAGCCGCGCCGCCCGGACGACAAGGTGGAGGAATACGCCATCAGCAAACCCGGGGATTTCGACTGCATCACCGAAAAAGACGGGATTGTCCTGGCCGGTGGCCGCATGGGTACCTTGATGCAGCGCCAAGTGACTGGCCAATGGCTGGCATTAAGCGGCCCGAGCATCGCAGCGCTGAGTTGCGCTTTGCCCGTCACCTTGCCGAATGCCGACCTGCTGGTGACCGGCGAGTTCGGCACGCTGTTGCGCCATGCCAAGGGCGACGCCAAGCTGCTGCCGGTATCGACCGGCGACCTGCCATTCGGCCACCTGCTGCGCATCGTTGGAAACGGTGTCGGCGGCTGGTATATCGCCGGCCTGCGTGGCGATACGGTGAGCCTGCATTATTCGCAGACGCTGGAAAACGGCAAGTGGACGGAAGTCCGCAGCGAAAAGATCGAACGCTTACCAGGACGGCAGGGCCTGCGCTTCTGGATTTGGCCTATCGCCAATGGCCTTGCTTATACGACGGGGCGCGACACGATTCAGACGCTGGACTTTGCCACCCGCCAGTGGAGCGCCCTGGCCCTGCCTGAAAAGCAGAAATTCTCCAGTCTGAAGATCAGCCCGAGCGGCACGTTGGCAATCGCCGGCGGCGGCAAGCATTTTGTTTCATACGACGCCGGCAAGCACTGGGACCCGGTGAAGGTCACCTTGCCGAAAGGGGTTGTGGACGTCGGGCCGGTTCAGCAAATGGCCGACGGCGCATTCGTGATGCAAAGCCTGAACAATGCCCAGAAGAGTGCGATCTATCGCAGCGCCGACAAGGGGCAGAGCTGGCAGGTGATGAAACAGTTTGACTGGCCATACCGCGTACAGGTCCTGAAGTCGGTCCCATTGCTGCAAATCGGGGACGAGAGCAGTTTCGGCTTCGTGTCCTTGAGCAGTTCGACTGACGGCGCGAACTGGAAATCGGAATACTCCAGCTTCGACCGCGAGTTCGACGAACGGGAAAAGAAGCGCAAGGCGAAATAGGCCGCCTTGCGCTTCCCGCGTGAAGTACCCGGCGCGCCTAGTCCTTGAACGCCGGCGCGCGCTTGGCCATGCTGGACATCATGGCTTCCTGCAGGTCGGCCGACATCAGCATGGCCGCGTTCCAGGTGGCGTTGTAATTGAGGCCGTCGGCGACCGAATGGTCGCGCGCGTAGGTGATCATTTCCTTGACCCCGCGCACGGCCAGCGGGGCCTTGGATGCGATGTCGGCGGCGATTGCGCGCACGCCTTCGCGCAGCGCTTCCGGCGATTCGAATACGCGATTCACCAGGCGGATGTCCCTGGCTTCGGCCGCATCGACCTTGCGTGCGGTATAGGCCAGTTCGCGCGCCATGCCTTCGCCGATCAGGCGCGGCAAGCGCTGCAGGGTGCCCACGTCGGCCGTCATGCCGATATCGATTTCCTTGATGGTGAACCAGGCGTCCGCCGAGCAGTAACGCATGTCGGCACAGGTGACCAGGTCGATTCCGCCGCCCACGCAGGCGCCATGCACCGCGGCCAGTACCGGCTTGCGGCAGCGTTCCAGGCTGGTCAGGGTGTCCTGCAGGTCCAGGATGATGCGGCGCAGCGATTCGCGCATGCGGCCATCGCAGTCGTTCTGGATTTGCCGGCCCAGGCCCATCATCATCTGCAGGTCGATGCCCGCCGTAAAGGCCTTGCCTTCGCCCTCCAGCACTGCGACGCGGATGTCGGGCGTGTCGTCCACGTAGCGGAAGGCGCTGCGGATGTCATGCCACATTTGCAGATTCATGGCGTTCATCTTTTCCGGCCGGTTCAGCCGCACGGTGGCGATATGGGCTTCGACGCTGATGGTGACTGTTTCCAGCACTGGCATGCTCATTGGGTGTCTCCTCGATGATAAGGAGGGCAATTATGGCAGTGCCACCAGCCATGTTTTAGAGTAAATACGCTAATGCGGATAGGGGGGGCGGAATTTGGCATTCGGCGTAAAAAAGCCCGCAGGTGGCGAGCTCTCGGGCTCTCGGGAGCTGGGGCGCTTATTGCTCGGCGCCGTGGCACTTCTTGTACTTCTTGCCGCTGCCGCACGGGCAGTCGTCGTTGCGGCCGACTTTCGGCTCTTCGTGCTTGACCGTGGTGACGCCGGTCTTGCGGCGCGGTACCCACCATTTATGGATGGCCGGCAGGTTGGCTTCGATGTCCAGGGCCAGTTGGTGGGCTTTGATCGGATCTTCCACTTCCGGCAGTTCTTCCGGCTTGATCTCGTCGGCGCCGAGCAGGTAGATCGGGCGCATCAGCGGGGCCGCTTCGGAATCCCAGATCGCGTCCCAGGAACCTTCGCGCAGCTCCATGCCGTCCCAGAAGCCCCAGCACCAGGCTTCGGCGTTCAGCAGGACCTTGCCGTCGTGCTCGTGCTCGACGAACAGTGGCTCGAACTCTTTCGGCGCCACTTCAAAGGTCACCAGCACTTCGTTCATGAAGCGGGTGATCAGGTTGTAGATGCGCTCTTCCTGCTTCGGATTCTTGAATTTCGGCCCATCCTTGCGGTCTTCGCCCCAGATGCTTGGCAGCCATTCGGCCGGGGTGATCGGCTCCGGGCCGATGGCGATGGCGGTCAGGTAGCCATGCAGGTGGTCCATCGTCATGGAATCCTCAGGGCTCTGGTCGCCCAGCAGGAAGTTATCGAGTTCGTCGAACTCTTTGTCGGACAAAGGCTGGTCGAGTTGCATGGCTTGGTGCTCAATTTATTAGGGTCGAAGGGCGACAGTATACGCCCTGGCCCTTACAATTGCGAATATGACCCATTCTTTCCTTGAACTGAGCCCCGACCGGGTGCTCGACGCCCTGGCCAGCATCGGCCTGTTTGGCGATGGCCGCCTGCTGGCGCTGAACTCCTACGAAAACCGTGTCTACCAGGTGGGCATGGAGGAAGGGCCGCCGGTGGTGGCCAAGTTCTATCGCCCGGGGCGCTGGACCGACGGGCAGATCCTGGAAGAGCACGCTTTCGTCCAGGAATTGCAGGAGCGCGAAGTGCCGGCCGTGCCGGCACTGGCGCGCGATGGCCGTACCCTGCATGAATTCGAAGGTTTCCGCTTCGCCGTGTTCCCGCGCCATGGCGGGCGGGCGCCGGAGATGGACGATCCCAAGGTATTGGAGTGGACGGGCCGCTTTATCGGCCGCATCCACGCGGCGGGCGCGGCGCGGCCGTTTGCAACGCGGCCGACGCTGGACCTGGCCTCCTTCGGCGAAGAACCGCGCGACTGGCTGCTGGCCCATGACTTCCTGCCGGCGGAGCTGGTGGCGCCCTGGCGTTCGGTGGTGGACCAGGCGCTTGAGGGTATCAAGCGCTGCTACGAGAGGGCAGGGCAGGTCGAACTGATACGCCTGCATGGGGATTGTCATGGGGGCAATGTTTTATGGACGGACGCCGGGCCGCACTTCGTCGACTTCGACGATGCGTGCATGGGGCCGGCGGTGCAGGACTTGTGGATGATGCTGTCCGGCGAGCGCAGCGACATGGTGCGGCAAATGAGCGATATCCTGGCCGGATACGAGGATATGCGCGAGTTCGACCCGCGCGAATTGTACCTGGTGGAAGCGCTCAGGACGTTGCGGCTGATCCACTACTCGGCCTGGCTGGCGCGCCGCTGGGATGATCCCGCGTTCCCGGCGGCGTTTCCGTGGTTTAATACGCAACGATACTGGCAAGATCGTATCCTCGAATTGCGCGAGCAGATCGCGCTGATGGACGAGCCGCCGCTCTGGCCAGTTTAAACGCTAAGACCGATACGCGGCTGCACCGGGCGTGTCTGACCCTGCGGGTCTGACACAGGTTTACCGGTTTTAAAACAAGAATTACCGGGAATTCCCCGCTTTCTTCAAGCGCTTCACCCCCGCAGCTTCCAACCATAATGGCAGCATCACCCTAAAAGCCAAGCGAGAGCCTCATGCAAGCACAACTGCCGCCATCCTCCGAAGCCGCGCCCGACCGCGCCGAGCATGAGAAAGCCGAGCTGAAAGCCATTACCGAAGCCATCGCCCGCGTCGAAGCGGAAGCAAAAGCCCAGTGCGCCGCCGAATCGCGCGCCGTGGCCGAAGCCCGGGCCCGCGCCCTGGCGGAAGACCGCGCCGCCCTCGAATCCGCCGCTGCCGCCGCCGCGGTGCAACACGCTGAGGCCGCCGAAGAAGCCATCCGGATCAACAAGGAGCGCCTGGACACCCTGCGCGCCGCCGCGTCGGCCAGCGTGGCCCGCCTGGAAGCGGTCAAGCAGGAGACTGCCGAACTGCGCGCCCGCGTCGATGCCGACATCCAGGTGCGCGTGGCCGCCGAACTACGCGCCCGGGCGGAAGAGGAAAGCCGCCGCCGCGCCGCCGAGCAGGTGGCGGAAGAAGAAAAGCTGACCGAACTGGCCGCCAAGGCCGCCGAAGAACTGGCCGCGCAAGCCGAGCAGGCCCGCCTGCAGGCGGCCGAACGCGCCGCCGCCGTGCAGGCAGCCCATGACGAAGTGGTCGGCGTGGCGTCCGCCGACGCGCGTATGGCCGTCATGGCCCGCGAACGCGGGCGCCAGGCCCACGCCGCCCGCATGACCGCCGAGCAACTGGCCAATACCGAGGCCGAAGCACTGGAGGTGACGCGCCAGCGCGAGCGCGCCGACCAGGTGGCGCTGGAAGCGGCCTTCAAGCGCGCCACCGCCGAGGTGCGCGCCTTGGAAGAAGCCCGCGCCCTGGCCCACCTGGAGCAGGAGCGCGAGCAGATCGCCCTGGCCAAGGCCGAATCCGACCGCAGCGCCGCCCAGTCTCTGCATCTGCGCCTGCAAACCGAAAAAGAGATCCGCGACGCCGCCCAGCACCGTGAGCGCGTCGAAGCCATGGCCGCCACCGCCGCCCAGGCCCGCCGCGACGCCGACGCCCAGATCATCGCCGCCACCGAGCGCCGCATCGAAACCGACCGTGAGCTGCACGCCATCTCCATGGCCCGTGTGGAAGCGGAGCAGCAGGCCGACTTCGAAACCCGTGCCCGCCTGGAGGCGGAAGCCGTGGCGCTGGAACAGTTCAAGCTGCGCGAACAGGCCGAGCAGGCTGCCGCCGAACAGGCCCGTATCGAAACCGAAGAGCACCAGCGTGCCGCCGCCGCCGCCGCCGAGCGCAGCGAGCTGTCAGCACGTTCCGCCGCCGTTGCCGCGCAGCAGGCCGCCGCCGAGCGCATCGAACGCGATGCCGTGGCCGCCCAGCTGGCGATCGCCGAGGAAGCCAATGCGCTGGCCCAGGAAAAAGCCGCTGCCGCCGTGCGTCTGGCCGATGCCGAGCGCGCCCGTGCCGAGGCGGAGCAGGAAGCGCTGAATGCCATGAATGAACGCATCGTGGCCGAGGAAATGGCCGCCGCCGCCGCTGTGGCGCGCGCCGATGCCGAACGTGCCGGCGCCGCCGAAGCGCGCCGCAAGGCCGCCGCCGATGCCCGCCTGCAAGCTTCTGTCGAGCAGGAAGCGATGGCGGTGCGCGTCATGGCGGAGCAGGTCGAGCGCGACGCCGCCAATCGGGCCGCCGCGGCGGAAGCGGCCGCTGCCCAGGCCCGGCTAGCCGTGGAGCTGGGCCGGGTGCAGGCGGAACGCGCCCAGGCCGAGCAGGCCCGTGTCGCCGCCGAGGAATCGCTGCTCAAGTCCGAGCTGGAATTCGTGGCCAAGGAGCGCGATACGCTGTTGCTGATCGACCAGAAGCTGGTGCAGCAGAGGGCCGCCAATGCCGCCGAGGCGCGTGCGGCCAAGGCGATCGAACTGCGCGTGGAGCTGGAGAAGAAGGCCGCCGCCGCCGCCAAATCGCGTGCCGATGCCGAAGAGCAGCTCGTGGAAGTGGCGCGCCTGCGGGAAGCGGCTGAGGAAGCCGCCAACCAGGCCGAATGGGCCAAACTGGCGGAGCAGAAGACCCTGGTCGATACCGTCCACGCGCATGCCGAGCTGCAGCGCCGGGTGACCGCGACGACGGCGGCGATGGTGGAGTCGAAGAAGAAATTGCTGGAGCAGGAATCGCGCCGCCAGCATGCGGCGCAGAATATGCTGAATGCGATGGAGGAGCGGGCTGCGCAACCGGCCGATGAGCATTCGGAGACCATGGCGCGCGATGTGATTGGGCGCTTGAAGGAAACTGCCGGCGCCGTCTGGCGCGGGCGCTAAACCGGCAAACCGGTGTCTGACCCGCAGGGTCAGACACCTATCCTATGGCGGGCGCGGGCCGCCGTGTCAGACCCTGCGGGTCTGACACAGGTTTACCGGTTTAAGGCTGAACGTCCACCGACTCAACAAAATACTGCGTATCGCCGAAGCACGAAGTCGGCACACCCTTATGCTGGGCATAATGCAGTACCACGCGCTTGCCGGCGGCAGCGCCGATCTTGGCCGCCACCGCATCATCCTGCACGGTAAATTCGAACTTCTCCGGAATCGCTCCCGGCATCGAGGTCAGCAGGATTTCGCCTTCCCAGGTTTTGCAAACCCAGCCGCGCTTGGAAAACTTCTGCAGATACCCGGCGCGCTCGCCCTCCGAATACGAATAGCTCAACGCCATCCACACATAAGCTGCAAACAGCAGCGCCACGGCGGCCAATAGGCCACCGGCAATCACCAACACACGGCTCATTCAGACTCCTGGGGATGTAACTTCTTATATTTAAGGGAAGACCACAGCGAAACACCAATAAACGCCACCCCGGACAGGCCCGTGACCCATTCCGGAATGTGATACTTGACGCTGGCAAACATGATCAGGGCCAGGATGCCGATCGCATAGTGCGCCCCATGTTCCAGGTAAATGAATTCGTCCAGCGTGCCTTTGTGCACCAGGTAGACCGTCAGCGAGCGCACGTACATGGCGCCGATCGCCAGGCCCAGCATGATGATCACCACGTCGCTGGTGATGGCAAAGGCGCCGATCACGCCGTCGAAGGAGAAGGACGCGTCCAGCACTTCCAGGTAGAGAAAGCCGCCGATCGAGCCGCCGGCCACCGCCTTGCCGACCTCGCCATGCCCTTCCTCCTCCAGCAGGCTGCTGACCCAGCCAACGCCCACATAGATGGCGGTGCCGATCACACCGGAATAGAGCACGGTGTAGCGCTTGGCTTCCGGCACCATCTGCACGCACAGCACCACGGCGACCAGGGTCAGCAGGACGGCCAGGCTTTCCGTGCCGTATTTGCCGACTTTTTCCTCGAACCAGTGGATCCAGTGCACGTCCTTTTCCTGGTCGAACAGGAAATTCAGGAAAACCAGCAGCAGGAAGGCGCCGCCGAAGGCCGCTACTTCCTCATGCACCCCCATCAGGTGGCGCGAATATTCTTCCGGCGTTTGCAGCGCCATATTCCATACCGACAGCATGTCCAGCCCGGTTGCGGCGGCCACGATGGCCAGCGGGAAGACCAGGCGCATGCCGAACACGGCCACCAGGATACCGACCGTCAGGAACAGCTTCTGCCAGAACGCATTCCAGTTTTTCAGGACCGAGGCGTTGACCACCGCATTGTCGAAAGAGAGCGAAACTTCCATCACGCCCAGTACGCCGGTGATCCACAGCGCCGTCAGCGCCGCCGATGGGCCGCCGTGGCGATAGCCCCACCAGGCCGCCAACCCCATCAGGATGAAGGTGGCGATGATCGAAATCCTAAAATGCTTCATTATTTGCTTGCTATTAATATTGTTGGAGCGCCGATTATAATGGGGGATTACCCATAAGGACGCCATAAATGGATCTTGCTTACCTGCTGACCCCGCTTTTGACCTGGATCACCGTCGGTCCGATCAAATTCCTGATTAACAGTATCAAAGCCCGCAAATGGGCCTTCAACCTGGTCGGAAACGGCGGTTTCCCGTCCAACCACAGCGCCGTCGTGTCCAGCATGGCCACCCTGATCGCCCTGCGCGAAGGCATGGGCCACCCGGCGTTCGGCGTCGCCGTCACGCTGTGCTTCATCGTCATCATCGATGCCAACAGCCTGCGCCAGCACGTCGGCCGCCAAGCGGCCGCCATCAACCGCCTGGCCAAGGATGCCACGGACCACACATGGCTGCGCGAACGGATGGGCCATACCGTGATTGAGATCAGCGGCGGCCTGCTCACTGGCATCGCCATGGGCCACATCGTTTTTGCCCTGTTCCCTCGCTGAAAATCCCTGGGATTGCTACATTGGTGTAGCAATCCTTTCCCTCCGTCCATTCGCCATTTTTGCGGTTCATCCGCGAATCCTGCAGTCCAGCCCCAAAAACCGGCAGTCTGGCCCCAGGTGAATTGACACTCTCCCCTGGTAATTGGATACTTTTGCACGCTGCGGAAGTATGCATTCAATATTCAAATAAGCCGTCCACCAAACTGGAGATTCAAATGTTGCGTAAAACCCTATTAGCTATCGCCGTTGCTTCTGCGCTGGTCGCCTGCGGCAAGTCCGACAAGGCGCCGGAAGCCGGCAAAGCCAGCGCTTCGGCGACTGCCGAAGCCAAAGGCAAGGGCGAGGACAAGAAACTGGCAACGCTGCAGGTCTCCTCTGAAGATCTGGTGACGGTGGAAAGCAATGCGCTGTCGTCCGGCCCGGTGGTCACCGGTTCGATCCAGCCTGAACGCAAGGCCGACCTGCGCGCCGAAGTGGGCGCCGTCGTCATGCAGGTGCTGAAGGAGAACGGTGAAGCGGTGAAGAAGGGCGACCTGCTGGTGCGTCTGGATGATACTTCGCTGCGCGACGCGCTGAACTCGGCCCAGGAAGCGGTGCGTGCATCGTCCCAGTCGCTGGACCAGGCCGAGCGCGTGCTGGCGCGCCAGAAAACCCTGAAGGCCTCCGGCATGGTGTCCTCGCAGGTGCTGGAAGATGCTGAAGTGCGCCGCAATAATGCCCAGTCCGACCTGTCGGCCGCCAGGGCCCGCCTGGTGGCCGCCAATCAGCAGCTGACCCGCACCCTGGTGCGCGCGCCGTTCGACGGCATCGTCTCCGAACGCAAGGTTTCTGCCGGCGACACCGCCCAGATCGGCAAGGAGCTGGTGAAAGTGGTCGACCCGGCGTCGATGCGCTTTGAAGGCCGGGTGTCCGCCGACGCGGTGGGCGTTGTGAAGGCAGGGCAGGGCGTGGTATTCGCCATCAACGGCTACCCTGGCCAGAACTTCCTGGGCAAGGTCAAGCGCGTCGATCCGGCCGCCAACCCGGTCACCCGCCAGGTCGAAGTGCTGGTCGAATTCGCCGACAAGAATCTGCCGCGCGTGGCCGGCCTGTTCGCCGAAGGCCGCATCGAAGCGGAAACCACCTCCGCCCTGATGGTGCCGGAATCGGCCCTGGTCAAGCAGGGCGACACCACCTACGTGTGGAAGGTCAAGGACAAGGCGCTCGCCAAAGCCACCCTGCAGATGGGCGCACGCGATGCGCGCAGCGGCAACTGGCAGGTGCAGACCGGCCTGGCCAAGGGCGACCTGGTGATGCGCACCCCGGCCTCCGGCTTCCGCGACGGCCAGAAGGTCGATATGCAAGTGGCCAAGACGGTCGCTTCCGCCTCCGTGCCGGCCGACGCAGCCAAAGGCAACTAAGGTCAACAAGGGCAGCAAGCATCCTAGGGAAACGAACCATGTTCCTTTCTAATTTCAGTATCAAGCGCCCCGTCGCCATGATCGTGCTGATCGTGGCGATGATGGCCCTGGGCCTATTGGCCTTGTCCAAGCTGCGCGTCAACCAGAATCCGGATGTCGAGATCCCGCTGTTGATCGTCAACATCCCGTATCCTGGCGCCTCGCCGGAGACGGTCGAGCGCGAGGTGGTCAACCGCCTGGAAAAATCGCTGCAGTCGATCGCCGGTGTGACCGACCTGTACTCGACCTCGCGCGAGGGCAGCGCCACCATCGAAATGCGCTTCACGTTCCAGAAGAACTTGATCGAAGCGTCGGACGAGGTGCGCAACGCCATCGCGTCGGTGCGTTACAAGCTGCCGACCGAGATGCGCGAGCCGATGATCCAGCGTATCGACACGTCGGCCGACCCGATCATGCAGATGTCGCTGTCGTCCAAGTCGCAATCGCATTCGGTGCTGTCGCGTATCGCCGAAGACAAGCTGGCTGACCGCTACCGCGCGCTGGATGGCGTGGCTGTGGTCAATGTCAACGGCTCGCTGCGGCGCGAACTGTCGGTGCTGCTGCGCGCCGACAAGCTGCGCGAGTTCAACGTCTCGGTGGCCGAAGTCGCCAACGCGCTGCGCCTGCAGAACACCAACGCCCCGGTGGGCAAGGTGCGCGGCGACCTGGAAGAAAAGGCGATCCGCCTGGTGGGCCGTATCGAGCGTCCGGAGGAATTCAAGGACGTGGTGGTCAAGCGCAACGGCGACCAGCTGGTGCGCCTGGGCCAGGTGGCCACGATTGAAGACGGCTTCGCGGAAATTAATAACGTCAGCCTGCGTTCCGGCAAGCCCAACGTCGGCCTGGCGGTGATCCGTGCCCGTGACGCTTCCACCGTGTCGGTGGCTAAGGCGGTGCGCAAGCTGACCGAGGAAATCAACAAGGAATTCAAGGATGAGGGCCAGGGCACTTCGCTGGAAGTGACGCGCGACGGCGGCGAAGACGCGCAGGATTCCCTGAACAACGTGATCGAAGCGCTGGTGTTCGGCGCCGTGCTGACCATCTTCGTGGTGTACGCCTTCCTGAATTCCTGGCGTTCCACGCTGATCACCGCGCTCTCCCTGCCGACTTCCGTGATCGCCGCTTTCATCGCGGTCTGGCTGTGTGGCTTCACGCTGAACTTCATGACCCTGCTCGGCCTGTCGCTGGCGATCGGCGTGTTGATCGACGACGCCATCGTGGTGCGGGAAAACATCGTGCGCCATATGCAGAACGGCGCCGACCGCCGCAGCGCGGCGCTGAACGGCACCGCCGAAATCGGCCTGGCCGTGGCGGCCACCACCTTCTCCATCATGGCGGTGTTCATCCCGGTCGCCTTCATGGGCGGCATGCCGGGCGAGTGGTTCCGACCGTTTGCGCTGACCGTGACCTGCTCGGTGGCGGTGTCGCTGTTCATCTCCTTTACCCTGGACCCGATGATGTCGGCCTTCTGGGGCGACCCGCCGGACCACCACACGGCCCAGAAGAAGGGCATCGGCAAGGTACTGGACAAGTTCAACCACTGGTTCGACCACCAAGCCGACCGTTACGGCAAGGTGATCGCCTGGGCTCTGCACCATCGCCGCTGGATGGCCGTGATCGCGGTGCTGACCTTCGTCGGCGCGCTGGCCCTGCAAGCGACCGTCGGGGGCTCCAGCTTCCTGCCGAAGGTGGACTTCGGCACCATCGCCATCGATGTGCGCACGCCGTCCTCGTCCAGCCTGGAATACACCAAGACCAAGATGGACAAGGCGGCGCAGCTTGCCCACACCATCAAAGAGGTGAAAGCCACCAGCACGTATGTGAACCTGTCGGGCGGCCGTATCTGGGTCGATATCGGCAAGCGCGGCGAGCGCAAGCGCGACGCCACGGAAATCGGCATCGAACTGCGCCAGAAGCTGGCAGGCCTGGTGGGCGGCGAGTTCGTGGTGCTGGAAGACGTCAACAACGGCGCCCGCAAGCCGGTGCAGATCGACTTCGTCGGTCCGGATTCGCGCAAGCTGATGGAGATCACCAACCAGTTCATGGGCCAGCTGCGCCAGGTCAAGGGCGCGGTCGATGTCGGCCTGTCCGAACAGGATCCGAAGGACGAGCTGCAGATCGAGTTGAACCGCGGCCTGGCCAACTCGATGGGCATTTCCGCCGGCGATGCGGCACAGTCGCTGCGCGTGGCCTTTGCCGGTATCGAAGTGGGCGACTGGGTCGACCCGACCGGCGAGACCCGCGACGTGGCGTTGCGCTTGCATCCGGAAGACCGCGTCAGCCCGGAGAATATCGAGCGCCTGCCGATTTCCGTGAGCGGCACCAACCAGATGGTTCCGCTGGACCAGATCGCCAAGATCACCATGGGCAAGGGCCCGGCCACCATCCGCCACAAGAACGGCAAGCGGATGGTCTCGGTGTCGGCTAACGTGGAAGGCCGCTCGAACGGCGAGGTGATCGAGGAAGCCCGGAAGCTGGCGGCGCAAATGGACTACCCGCCAGGCTTCGGCATGGACGTGGGCGGCTCGGGCAAGGACCAGAAGGAAGTGTTCGGCGCCATGGGCATTGCCCTGGTTTCCGGCATCGGCCTGATGTACCTGGTGCTGGTGATGCAGTTCGGCTCCTTCACGGCGCCGGGCGCGGTGATGCTGTCCCTGCCGCTGTCCCTGATCGGCGTGGTGCTGGGCCTGATCCTCACCCATGGCACGCTGAACCTGATGAGCTTCATCGGCGTGATCATGCTGATGGGCTTGGTGGCGAAGAACGCCATCCTGCTGCTCGACGCTGCGCGTAAGCGTGAGGAAGAGGGCTTCGGCCGGGAGGATGCGCTGATGTACGCCGGCCGTATGCGCCTGCGTCCGATCCTGATGACGACCTTCGCCCTGATTGCCGGCATGATGCCGGTGGCCATCGGCATGGGCGAGGGCGGCGAGTTCTACCGTCCGATGGCGGTGGCCATTATCGGCGGCACCATCACCTCCACCATGCTGACCTTGCTGGTCGTGCCGACGTTCTACGACAGCATCGAGATCACCAAGGACAGCATGATCGCCAAGTTTCACCGCCGCGCCGACCGCTGGAACACGGCCGTGGCTTTTGCGCTCACCTTTGTGGAAGCGATCCTGGCGCTGATTTTCGTGCGCCTGGTGTATCGACTGGTCATGAAGCTGGTTGGCCTGGCATTTGGCGGGCGCCAGCCGAAGACGGCTTAAACCCGCGCAGCGGGACGCAAGGAAGGGCCCCCCGGCCCTTTTTTGTTACTTCACAACTTACTAAAAAGTTAAGCGATGTTTCTTTCTAACTTCAGTGTCAAACGCCCGGTCGCGATGATCGTGGTGATCGTGGCAGTGATGGCGATGGGCCTGCTGGCCTTGTCCAAACTGCGCGTCAACCAGAATCCGGATGTCGAGATCCCATCGCTGTACATCAACATCCCTTATCCCGGCGCTTCGCCGGAAACGGTGGAACGCGAGGTGGTCAACCGCCTGGAAAAATCGCTGCAATCGATCACCGGGGTGACCAAGATCGAGACCGAAGCACGCGAAGGCGTGGCCGGCTTCGAGATCGAATTTGCCTTCGATAAGAACCTGATCGAAGCGTCCGACGAGGTGCGCAATGCCATCGCTGCGGTGCGCTACAAGCTGCCGACCGAGATGCGCGAGCCGATGATCCAGCGCTTCGACACCAGCCAGGAGCCCGTGATGCAGCTGGCGCTGTCGTCGCGCAACCAGTCGCATGCCGCGATCTCGCGCATTGCCGAAGACAAGCTGGCCGACCGCCTGCGCGCCCTGGACGGCGTGGCGGTGGTCAATGTCAACGGCGCGTTGCGGCGCGAACTGTCGGTGCTGCTGCGTGCCGACAAGCTGCGCGAATACAATGTGTCGGTGGCCGAAGTGGCGCAGGCGCTGCGCATGCAAAACACCAACGCCCCGGTGGGCAAGGTGCGCGGCAACCTGGAAGAAAAGGCGATCCGCCTGGTGGGCCGCATCGAGCGTCCGGAAGACTTCAAGGACGTGGTGGTCAAGCGCAGCGGCGATATGCTGGTGCGCCTGGGCCAGGTGGCGAGCATTGAAGACGGCTTTGCCGAAGTGAATAACGTCAGCCTGCGTTCCAGCAAGGACAATGTCGGCCTGCACGTGATCCGCTCGCGCGACGCGTCGGCGGTGTCCGTGGCCAAGAAGGTGCGCGTGCTGGTGGGGGAAATCAACAAGGAACTGGATGCCGAAGGATTGGGCACCAAGCTGGAGATCACGCGCGACGGCGGCGAGCAGGCGCAGCGCTCATTGAACAATGTGATCGAGGCCCTGGTGTTCGGCGCCGTGCTGACCATTTTTGTGGTGTACGCCTTCCTGAATTCCTGGCGCTCGACCCTGATCACCGCACTGTCCCTGCCCACCTCGGTGATCGCGGCCTTCATCGCGGTCTGGCTGTGCGGCTTCACGCTGAACTTCATGACCCTGCTCGGCCTGTCGCTGGCGATCGGCGTGTTGATCGATGACGCCATCGTGGTGCGGGAAAACATCGTGCGCCATATGCAGATGGGTTCCGACCGCCGCACGGCAGCCTTGAACGGCACCGCGGAAATCGGCCTGGCCGTGGCGGCCACCACCTTCTCCATCATGGCCGTGTTCATCCCGGTCGCCTTCATGGGCGGCATGGCCGGCCAATGGTTCCGTCCCTTCGCGCTGACCGTGACCTGTTCGGTGGCCGTATCGCTGTTCATTTCCTTTACCCTGGACCCGATGCTGTCGGCTTACTGGGGCGATCCGGCGGACCACCACACGGCCCAGAAGAAGGGCATCGGCAAGGTACTGGACAAATTCAACCACTGGTTCGACCACCAGGCCGACCGTTACGGCAAGGTGATCGAATGGGCGCTGCACCACCGCCGGTGGATGGCCGTGATCGCGTTTGCCTCTTTTGTCGGCGCTATCGCCTTGCAGGCCACGATGGGCGGCACCAGCTTCCTGCCGAAGCAGGACATCGGCATTGTGAAAGTTGAAGTGCGCACGCCATCCTCGTCCAGCCTGGCCTATACGCGCAGCAAGATGAGCAAAGTGTCCGAGATCGCCCTGGGCATCAAGGACGTCAAAGCCACCAATGTGAATGTCAACCTGGCTGGCGGCTCCGTCTACGTGGACATTGGCAAGCGCAGCGAACGCCAGCGCAACGCGCAGGCGATCGGGAGCGAATTGCGCCAGAAGCTGGCCGGCATGGTCGGCGGTGAATTCACCGTGATCGACGACTTCTCCAACAACGGCCGCAAACCGGTGCAGATCGATTTCATCGGGCCGGATTCGCGCAAACTGATGGAGCTCACCAACGAGTTCATGGACAAGCTGCGGCAGGTGAACGGCGCGGTGGACGTGGGTCTGTCGGAGCAGGACCCCAAGTCGGAGCTGCAGATTGAACTGAATCGCGGCCTGGCAAACTCGATGGGCATTTCCGCTGGCGATGCCGCGCAATCGCTGCGCGTCGCCTTCGCTGGTATCGAAGTGGGCGACTGGGTCGATCCGACTGGCGAAACCCGCGATGTGGCCGTGCGCCTGCATCCGCTGGACCGCTTGAGCCCTGAAAACATCGAACGCCTGCCGATCAGCGTGCCGGGCACCGGTCAGATGGTGCCGCTGGACCAAATCGCAAATATCACCATGGGCAAAGGCCCGGCCGCGATCCGCCACCTGAATGGCATGCGCACCATTTCCGTCTCCGCCAACGTGGAAGGCCGCTCGGCCGGTGAAGTGAACAAGGATGCCCAGAAAATTGCCAAGGAAATGAACTTCCCGCCTGGCTTCGGCATGGACGTCGGCGGCTCGGGCAAGGACCAGAACGAAGTGTTCGGCGCCATGGGCATCGCCCTGCTGGCGGGTATTGGCCTTATGTATCTGGTGCTGGTGATGCAGTTCGGTTCCTTCACGGCGCCGGGCGCAGTGATGCTCTCGTTGCCGCTGTCCCTGATCGGGGTGGTGGTCGGCCTGCTGCTCACCCACAACACGCTGAACCTGATGTCGTTGATCGGCGTGATCATGCTGATGGGCCTGGTGGCCAAGAACGCCATCCTGCTGCTGGATGCTGCGCGCAAGCAGGAAGAGGAGGGCGTCAGCCGCGAAGACGCGCTGATGAACGCCGGCCGCATGCGCCTGCGTCCGATCCTGATGACCACCTTCGCCCTGATCGCCGGCATGATGCCGGTGGCCATTGGCTGGGGCGACGGCGGGCAGTTCTATGCACCGATGGCTGTGTCGATTATCGGTGGCACGATTACGTCGACCCTGCTGACCTTGCTGGTTGTGCCGACCTTCTACGACAGCATTGAAATCACCAAGGACAGTATGATCGCCAAGTTCCATCGCCGCGATGCGCGCTGGGGTGCGGCGCTGGCGTTCGTGATGACGTTTGTGGAGGCGATCCTGGCGCTGATCTTCATACGCCTGGTATTCCGCTTGGTGATGAAGGCCGTGGGTTTTGCATTCGGCCGTCGGGTACCGAAACCAGCCTGATTCAATTGGGAGCTAGCAGGCTGCTGAAATACTGCCTCGACAAGCGGGCTATGGCTGGCGGCCCAATGTTATCCTGACATCCCGACTTCATTCTGAAAAACGATGCGCGGCGCCGACACCTTTACCGAAAGCCTGTTCATGATGCGCAAATTGGAGGACTTCATCCCGAAGGATCATCC
>NZ_AUDI01000027.1 GCF_000425385.1 Pseudoduganella violaceinigra DSM 15887
CGGCCACAAGAGCTTCGTCCGCAAGGACGATGATCAAGACAACGGTGGCGGCGGCAACTTCAAAGGCGAAAAGCGCAGCAATGACACCCACCAATCCAAAACCGATCCGGAGTCGCGCTTGTACCGCAAGGGCAATAACACCGGCAGTGAGCTGCGCTATATGGGACATACCCTCAGCGACAATCGGCACGGCTTGATCGCCAACGCGATGGTGACAATGGCTGACGGCTACGCTGAACGGGAAGCGGCCAAGGCCATGATCAGCGATGCGCGCCAGGCACAAAAGTATCCGCAGAGGGAGATGATGCTGGGCGCCGATAAAGGCTACGACGCGGCCGAGTTTGAGCAGGCATGCCAAACCATGAACGTCACACCGCACGTGGCGCAGAACAAGTCGGGGCGAAGATCGGCGGTGCCCGAAGCGATCGCGCAGAGCGCCGGGTATGCGATTTCGCAGCAAAAACGAAAGCTCATCGAGCAAGGATTTGGTTGGGCCAAATACGTCGGAGGCATGCGACAGGTGATGGTGCGCGGACTAAAGAAAGTTGATCAGATGTTCGGGCTGACCATGGCGGCGTACAACTTGGTGCGCATGCGCTCCTTGGGACAAATCCGTCTGCCGGGAGCGACATAAAAGAAATCCAGCAGGATGCGCCGCAAAAACAAGGAAAACGCTCTGCAATTAGGCCCGATTTCCCACATTGCGACACAAAGATGAGCGGCGCCGCAAATACAGCTGCATGATCAATGCGAATTCAGCAGTATTTCAGCAGCCTGCTAATGCCGCTGCTGTATCTCAATGGTTTAACATTAAAGAGGTTACGTTGGAGAATATGTTTGCCCCCGCTTTGCGCGAATGCTCATGTGCCAAATGGAAATAATGTGAAAAAAACAACGATAGCTTGCCCATCGTGTAATGAGTACTCTATAAAAAAATGGCTTATTGTTATGATGGTGTTTGGGTATCCATTTTCTGCCAAATGTAAAGATTGTGGCTCATACTTTTCAGTAAGCGCAAATGTTAAGGAAAATCTTCGCGGAATAATGTTGGTCGGATTCTTTATTTCAGCGGTATTTTCTATTAAGCATAGGAACCTAATTTACTATGGGCTATTTGTAACTTCTGTAATATTTTCTTTATTGTTTTCATATTGCTTCGTAAGACCTGAGATTTCAGCCAAGCCGTCCATGAGGAGTTTGGTTACTCTGTTAATACTAACAATAATTTTATTGATAGCTTCGCATGCCATCACGCATTATTAGATATTGCGCACATTACTTGCGAAATATTCCTGGCGATACTTGGATCTGCGGCGTTTGTGCCGGTAAGCCTCAGTGCCGGGACTTATCTCGGCATGAGCGCCCTTTGCACGATCAAGAAATGCTCGGGTGACATAGCGCGCGGAGACCCAGTACCGTCGTATTTTATGGTCATGGTAAGAGCTAGCAGGCTGCTGAAATACCTCCGAAACACACCCAGTTTGGGCATGAGTCAGGGTGCCTTTACCCTTGGATATGTCGAAAAAATCGCTTGTAGCTCGTTTTACGAGGTCGGCAATCCGGCAGAAGATGACGCAAACCAGTATTTCAGCAGCCTGCTAGTCCGGAAACAGCACATGCGGAGCCGGTTTGGATATCAGGACTTTCAACATATTTATCTGAGCGTCCAGGAGCGTCGCTCCACATGAGTAGGGCTGCTGAATCGTCCCCTGATGGCATCTGGGACTATACGGCCGTTTCGGATGGGGAAAATGGCCAAGTCATCTCGGTGAAATACGTGGATGATTTGGCTATCTCGGAGACTTACCGGGTCTCAAACGGTGAGGTCCGTCCGCTGAACTATACGGCACGAAATGTTGGCCATGCCTTTGTTGGGCTTCTATTTGGAGCACTCTTCTCGTGGGGCGTGCGTAAAATTGCCCAGAGATTTCGGACTGCAGAGGGAAGTGCTTGGCGATCGAGCATCGCCTCGAACCACAGCGAAAACCGGTAAACCGGGGTCTGACCCGCAGGGTCAGACCCCGGACATGCGGCTATGGGCTGTAAGTGTTACAGCTTCATTTCCAGCATTGCGCGGAACTGGGTGCTGGTTGGGGTGATGGTGGTGTCGCTGCGCATGGCGGTCGCTTCAATGTAGGACGACTGCGCCACGTTATCCTGGTGCAGGATGTTCGATGCCGATACGCGTAATTGGGTCTTGGGAGAGAACTTCCACAGCCCATACACATCCAGCGCGCGTTTTGGCACGGAGTAGGCATACTGCCGGTCCGAGATGCGCACTTCACCGCCGCCCTGGTAGCTGTAGGAACCGCCCAAGGTCAGCGGCAGCTTGTCGAGCTTCCAGTCCGCACCCACAGTGCCGCTAACTGGCACCTGCTGGTCGAGGCGGTTGTGCGGGCCTGGCACGGTGTCCAGCTTGGACCAGCTGCGTGTCAGATTGGCTCGCATTTCCACGCCCGGCGCATCCTTCATGATCGCGCGCAGGGGCAGCTTGGCTTCCAGTTCAACGCCATAGGTGTTGGCCGTGCCGGCATTGACCGGACGCGAAACCCACACGCCGTCAATCAAGTCCACACGGCGGCGCGTGATGTCTTCGATACGGCGCGCATAGGTGCTCGCTGACAGCAGCCCGCCGCCTTCACTCAGATAGTGCTCGAACGCCAGATCCAGGCCCCAGGCCAGTTCCGGCTTCAGGTTCGGGTTGCCCATCGAGTCGGGCGAGGTGGAGCTGTTGTTGTTGGAGGTGAAGCGGCGCGGAATCAGGTCGCCCACGCCTGGCGCCTTGTAGGTGCGGGTCAGGCCGAAGCGTACCTGGTCCTTCTTCTTCTCGCCCAGCTTGTACATGGTCTGGAACAACGGGCTCAATACGCTGGAGTTGTTATCGATGCTGCCGTAGTCGCTGCCGGTGCTCTTCACGTTCACGCCTTCCCAGCGCAGTCCGAAGTAGACGGACCAGCGGTCGGTCACATTCCATTCATCCTGCGCGTAGGCGGCCAGGCGGGTGACGTCGGCGGAATAGATTTCGTCCAGGTTCTGCGGCAGCAGGCCTGCCGGCGCGCGCAGGTATTGCTCGCGTTGGATGCGGTCTTCATCGCGCTTGCTGTAGCCGATGTCCCAACCGGTGGCCAGCGCGTGGCCGGGCACCAGCGGGCTGGAATACTTGCCGGTGGTGGTGAAGCCCTTGTCTGTCGACTCCGAGGTGATGGCGCGGGTGCGTTCAAACAAGGTCCCGGTCTGCACGTTCGGCGCTTCCACATTGCGGTGGTTGTAGTTGATGCCTGCCTTCATATCCAGCTTGGCGCCATCAGCCAGCGGGCGCGCCCAGCTCAGGTCAGTGCGGAACAATTCGAAGTCGGCCTTGATGTCCTGGTTCAGGCCACTGAACATCGGCTCTTCGCCGAACAAGGTTGTCACCTGTTCGGTATTGTGGGCGCGGAAGCGGTTGACGGCGAGGAAGCTCTGCGAGGTAATCACGTCGCCCGGCTTGATCGCGTAGTTGATGCGCGGGGCCAGGTTGAAGTTGCGGAAGCTGCCTTCGCTGGTGTCTTCGGCATGGCGCAGCAAAGGCGAGCTGCCGCTTGCTTCCGTGATCACGCGGCTTGGCCGATCGATGTCGCTGTAAATCATGCCGCCGCCGATGGAGTACGACCATGGCCCCTTGCGGTCCGACATTTGCATATTCAAGCTGGTACCGGGGTGGCCATTTTCCGATTGGATGCCTGCCTTGATTTCGGTCTGCGCGGTGGAGATCGCGCGCTTCAGCACGATGTTGATGCCGCCCGCAATCGCCTGCGTGCTGTATTCCGCCGTGGCGGCGCGCATGACTTCGATCCGTTCGATCATGTCCGGCGTCAGCGAATCGAGCGAGAAGCCCGGCGGCGCCGGTTCGCCGTTCAGCATGATGGAGGTGTAGCCGCTACCCAGGCCGCGCATGCGGATATTGCCGCCGCGTCCCTGCACACCGTCCAAGGTAATGCCGGGCAAGCGCTTCAGCACTTCGCCGATGCTGGTGTCGCCGTTCTTCAGGATCTCTTCCTGCGTCACGACGATCTTGGTGGCGGTATCGTTGCGGCGGATATCCATGGCCGCACTGCCTTTGATTTCAACTTTCGGGGTGACTTTGTCGGCGGCGGGTTGGTCGTCGGCATACGCGCTATGCAGGGCTTGCACGATGAGCAGGAAAGGCAGTGCGATTTTCTTCATACAAATGGCGATGGCTTTTGGGAAACGTAGCAGGATACACCGGAGGCCGGGGCGCCCGATCGGTTAAAGGTGGCTAGATACAAATAGATAACAAATCAGTGACGCGACTCTACAGGCGGCAAAGATGGGACACATGAGAAATGCGACGAACCGTCGATTTCGTGGCGTGAAAAGCAATTGGACATGAGCGACGCTCCAGACCGTATGTACGCTACCGAACAGTCGGCTGGCGTGCGCCCGCCTAACATTCTTTGAAAGATACTGCCCGTCTGCGCGGCAGTTCAAAGAATAAAGCGAGGCCCTCCCTTGAAAGAGCATCCTTATTTTTGGCCGGTGCCTAGCGCCGGGTTCAAGGAATCGGAATCGGGCTCCCTGGAAAAGGGGGCTGGCGAGGACGATGACTTACCGCTGCGCGGCGAATTGTTCAGCGCGCAGCAAATGGAACACCATGGCCGTGGCCTCGCCGCGGGCCATGAGCTCAGCAAACGTGGCGGCGGTGACCGGCTGCTCGCGCGGCTGAGCGAAAACGAAGCGCTGATTGCGGCCACCTGTGAAGGCTTGACGGAGGCGGTCAAGGAAGGCCGGCAGGTCACGCCCGCATCGGAATGGCTGCTCGACAATTATTACCTGATCGAAGACCAGATCCGCACCGCACGGCGCCACCTGCCGAAGGATTACAGCAAGGAATTGCCGCGCCTGGCGAAAGGCGCGCCAGCGGGCACGCCGCGCGTCTACCAGATCGCGCTGGAAATCATCGCCCATGGCGACGGCCGCGTCGATCCCGAGAGCCTGTGCCGCTTCGTCGAGGCGTATCAGGAGGTCTCCACGCTCAAGCTGGGCGAGCTGTGGGCGATCCCCATCATGTTGCGCCTGGCCTTGATCGAGAACCTGCGGCGTGTGGCGGCGCGCGTGGCGGACAACCGCTTCCAGCGCGACCTGGCCAACAGCTGGGCGGACCAGATGCTGGACATCGCCGACAAGAACCCGAGCGGGCTGATTTTGCTGGTGGCGGACATGGCGCGTTCCGAGCCGCCGATCAGCAGCGCCTTCGTGGCGGAGCTGGCGCGGCGCCTGCAAGGCCAGAGCCCGGTGCTGACGCTGGCGCTGAACTGGATCACCTATCGCCTGGCCGAATCGGGGCAGACCATCGAGCAGCAGATCCAGGCCGAGATCCATTTGCAGGCGGCCGAGCAGGTGTCGATCTCCAACAGCATCGGCAGCTTGCGCTTCCTCAGCACCATGGACTGGCAGGAATTCGTCGAGACCATGAGCGTGGTGGAACAGACCCTGCGCCAGGATCCTTCCGGCACGTATCCGGACATGGACTTCTCCACCCGCGACCAGTATCGCCATATGGTGGAGCGCATGGCGCGCTATTCGAAGGCGTCGGAAGCCGAGGTGGCGCAGCAAGCGCTAGACCTGGCGCTTGCGCGCGCCGGCGACCACGACACGCGCCTGCACCACGTCGGCTACTACCTGGTCGGCGATGGCAGGCTGTTGCTGGAGCGCCAGGTGGGCGTGCGGCTGCCGCCCTTGCGTTCGCTGAAACGCACCCTGCGCACTTCGCCGCTGCTGTCCTACCTGGGAGCGATCGGCGTGCTGTCGGTGATCGCCACCGCGCTGATGCTGGAGCGCGCCTGGCGCGACGGCGTGCAGCCGTGGGCGCTGGCGGTGCTGGCGATACTCGGCCTGATGGGCAGCAGCCAGCTGGCGCTGGCGCTGGTGAACTGGGCCGCCACGCTGTTCGTCGAGCCGCGTCCCTTGCCGCGCATGGACTTCCGCAATGGCATTCCATCCGATGCGCGCACCATGGTGGTGGTGCCGACGTTGCTGTTCAGCCGCGAAAATGTCGATGAACTGTGCGAGCAGCTGGAAGTGCGCTTCCTCGCCAACCGCGATCCCAGCCTGCGTTTCTGCCTGCTGACCGACTTCGCTGATGCGCAAGAGGAAACGCTGCCGACCGATGCAGCGCTGACCGAGCGCGCTGCCGCCAATATCGCGCGGATGAACCTGAAATACAGGGAGGGCGACGCGCCCGCGCCATTCCTGTTGCTGCACCGCCCGCGCCGCTGGAATGCAGCGCAGCGCGCGTGGATGGGCGAGGAGCGCAAGCGCGGTAAGCTGTCCGATATGAACCGCTTTATGCGCGGCGGCGCGCAGGAGGCGTTCTCGCTGATCGTCGGCGATATCGATGACCTGGAAACCTTCAAATATGTGATCACGCTGGACACCGATACCCAGCTGCCGCGCGATGCCGCGCGCCAGTTCGTCGCCACCATGCGCCATCCATTGAACCTGCCGCGCATCGACCCGCGCTTGCGGCGCGTGGTGTCCGGCTACGGCGTGCTGCAGCCGCGTGTGGCGGTCAGCCTGCCCAGCGAAGATGCTTCGCGCTACGAGAAGCTGTGCGGCGGCGAGCCGGGCATCGATCCCTACACCCGTACCGTCAGCGACGTGTACCAGGATGTGTTCGCGGAAGGTTCGTTCATCGGTAAGGGCATTTACGATATCGACGTGTTCGAGGAGATCCTGGGAGAGCGCTTCCCGGATAACCGCATCCTGAGCCACGACCTGCTGGAAGGCTGTTACCTGCGCGCCGGCCTGCTGAGCGATGCGCAGTTGTACGAGCATTATCCGGCGCGCTACCGCGACGATGTCAGCCGGCGCCAGCGCTGGATACGCGGCGATTGGCAATTGCTGGCATGGCTGGCGCCGCGCGTGCCGCTGCCGGGCGGAAAGCGCGAGGCCAATCCCCTGTCGGCCCTGTCGCGCTGGAAGCTGTTCGACAACCTGCGCCGCAGCCTGGTCGCGCCGGTGCTGACGTTGTCGCTGCTGATGGCCTTTGCCTCGCTGCCGCATCCCTGGTTCTGGACCTGCGCGGTGCTGGCGATCCTTTTCCTGCCACCGCTGGTGAGCGCCGTCTACGATTTGCTGCGCAAGCCGGGAGACACGCTATGGGGACAGCACATGCCGGCCTCGCTGAAGCGCTGCGGCATGCAGTTCGCGCATGCGCTGCTGACGCTGGTGTTCCTGCCCTATGAAGCGTTCGTCAGCCTGGATGCCATTGTGCGCACCGGCTGGCGCCTGCTGGTGTCGCGCCGCCGGCTGCTGCAGTGGCAGGCATCGGCACTGGCCCGTTCCGGCACCAGCCTGGCCAGCAACTGGCGTACGATGTGGGTGTCGCCCTTGCTGGCCCTGGCCGCCGGTACGGCCCTGGCGCTGCTGCGTCCCAAGGCCTTTGAAGCCGCCCTGATCTTCCTGGTGGCGTGGTTTGCCGCGCCGACGGTGGCCTGGTGGATCAGCCTGCCCATCGTGCGCCAGCGCAAGGAGCTGAAGGACGAGCAGCAGCTGTTCCTGCATAAGTTGGCGCGCAAGACCTGGCTGTGGTTCGAGACCTTTGTCGGGCCGGAGGATAACTGGCTGCCGCCGGATAATATGCAGGAGCATCCCAACCAGGTGGTGGCGCACCGCACCTCGCCCACGAATATGGGCATGGCGCTGCTGGCCAACCTGACGGCCTTCGACTTCGGCTACATCACGGGCGGCCAGCTGGCGGCGCGCACGGCCAGCACGCTGGACAGCATGTCCCAGCTGGAACGGCACCAGGGCCACTTCTACAACTGGTACGACACCCAGTCGATGAAGCCCCTGCATCCGATCTATATTTCCACCGTCGACAGCGGCAACCTGGCCGGGCACCTGCTGACCTTGCAGGCTGGCCTGGTCGGTGTCGCCGAACTGCCGATCGTGCATCCGAACCTGGCGCAAGGCCTGGCCACCACCTGCGCCCTGGTGCGCGAAGCGGCGCTTGCCGCCGGCGCCGTGGCGGTGGACGGGCTGGCCGCGCTGGAGGCCGCCATCGCAGCGCCGCCGCCGGCCGTACCTGCCAGCTTGCGCCAGCAACGGGACTGGCTGCTGCGCGCCTGCGAAGGCTGCGAGCAGTTCATCCGCAAGGCATCGGCGCCGCTTGAGCCGCAGCTGGCGGCGTGGGCCGGTGCGCTGCATGCGCAATGCCGCGGTGCGCTGGACGAACTCGATGTATTGGCGCCATGGATCTCGGCGCAGGCCGCGGCGCAATACGACAGCGCCCTGGACCGGGTGCCGACGCTGCGCGAACTGGCCAGCTGGCCCTTGCCGGGCGCCGCGCCGAGCGACCTGGCGCCGGAAGAGCGTGAACGCCAGCAGCAGTTGGCGGCGCTGGTGGCGCAGGGGGCGGCGTACGCGCGCGAACGGCTCGATACCCTGAACCGCTTGGCGCACCAGGCCAATGAATTCGCCCAGGTGGAATATGGCTTCCTGTTCAACCAGACCACCAAGCTGCTGGCCATCGGCTACAACCTGAGCGAACGGCGGCTGGACGCCAGCTGCTACGACCTGCTGGCCTCCGAAGTGCGCCTGGCCAGCTTCGTCGCCATCGCCCAGGGCCAGTTGCCGCAGGAGCACTGGTTCGCCATGGGACGCCAGCTGTGCATTGTGCACGGCCAGCCGGTGCTGCTGTCCTGGAGCGGCTCGATGTTCGAGTACCTGATGCCGCTGCTGGTGATGCCGACCTACCCGAGCACGCTGCTGGACCAGACCTACCAGTCGGTGGTGGCGGCGCAGGTGGAATACGCCAAGCAGCGCAATGTGCCGTGGGGGATTTCCGAGTCGGGCTACAACACCACCGACGCGGCGCTGAACTACCAGTACCGCGCGTTCGGCGTGCCGGGCATTGGCTTGAAGCGCGGCCTGGCGGAAGACCTGGTGATCGCGCCCTACGCCAGCATGCTCGGCTTGATGGTCGATCCCGACGCCTCCTGCCAGAACCTGCAGAAGATGGCGGCCATGGGCTTCATGGGCCGCTACGGCTTCTACGAGGCGATCGATTACACGGCGGCGCGCCTGCCGCGCGGCCAGCAGTACGCCATCATCAAGTCCTTCATGGTGCATCACCAGGGCATGGGGCTGCTGGCATTGAGCTACGTGCTGAACGACCGTCCGATGCAGCGCCGCTTCGAATCCGACCCGTTGCTGCAATCGACCCTGCTGATGCTGCAGGAGCGCAGTCCGCGCATCGGCGCCTTCCATTCGGCCAGCGCCGAGCAGGCCTCGGTGCGCAGCGCGATGCCGGAGCAGGCGGCGCCGATGCGCATCCTGAACCAGCACACGCCGCCGGTGCCGGAAACCCAGCTGCTGTCGAACAGCCGCTACCACGTGATGGTGAGCAGCGCCGGCGGCAGCTACAGCCGCTGGAACAACCTGGCCGTGACCCGCTGGCGCGAGGACAGTACCTGCGACAACTGGGGCCAGTTCTGCTATGTGCAGGACGTGGAGGATGGGGCTGTCTGGTCCACCACCTACCAGCCGACCCAGGCCGAGCCGCAGCGCCTGGAAGTGATTTTCTCGGAAGGACGCGCGGAGTTCCGCCGCAGCGATAACGAGATCGAGCTGTACACGGAGATGGTGGTCTCGCCGGAAGACGATATCGAGATGCGACGCACGCGCGTCACCAACCACTCGGACCGGCGCCGCGTCATCGAATTCACCAGCTTTGCCGAGGTGGTGATGGCGCCGGCGCCGGCCGACAACGCGCACCAGGCGTTCAGCAAGCTGTTCGTGCAGACCGAGATCGTGCAGGACGAAAGCGCCATCCTGTGCACGCGCCGGCCGCGCGGCAAGGACGAGAAGACGCCCTACCTGCTGCACGTGATGACGGTGCACGACGCGCAGGTGCAGCAGGTGTCGTTCGAGACCGACCGCGCCCGCTTCATCGGCCGCGGCAACACGGCGCGCGCGCCGCTCGCGGTGCAGGAGCCGGGGCCGCTGTCGGGCAGCCAGGGCTCGGTGCTGGACCCGGTGGTGGCGATCCGCTACCGCATCGCGCTGGAGCCGGGCCAGGTTTCGGTGATCGACGTGGTGACCGGCATGACCGAGACGCGCGACGCAGCGCAATACCTGATCGACAAATACCAGGACCGCCACATGGCGGACCGGGTGTTCGAATTGGCATGGACGCACAGCCAGGTGGTGCTGCGCCAGCTCAACGCCAGCGAGGCCGAGGCGCAGCTGTATGCGCGCCTGGCCAACCATGTGATCTACCCGAACGCGGCGCTGCGGGCCGACCCCGGCATCCTGGTGCGCAACCAGCGCGGCCAGTCCGGCCTGTGGGCATACGCCATCTCGGGCGACCTGCCGATCGTGCTGATGGAGATCCGCGACGCCGCCAATATCGAGCTGGCACGCCAGCTGGTGCAGGCGCACGCCTACTGGCGCCTGAAAGGGCTGGTGGTGGACCTGGTGATCTGGTACGAGGACCGTTCCGGCTACCGCCAGGCGCTGCACGACCAGATCATGGGCCTGATCGCCTCCGGCCTGGACGCGCAGGCGATCGACCGGCCGGGCGGCATCTTCGTGCGCCCGACCGACGGCATCGCCCCGGAAGACCGCGTGCTGCTGCAGACCGTGGCGCGCGCCGTGCTGAGCGACGAGCGCGGCACGCTGTCCGAGCAGCTGAAGCGGGGCGTGGCGCCGTCGCTGCGCATGCCGCCGCTGCTGGCGGAACCGCGCAGCGACGCGGCCGGGCGCGATGCCGGCGCGGCGGCCGGCGTACCTTTGCCGGAAGGGTTGATCCTGTCGAACGGCCTGGGCGGCTTCACGCCCGACGGCAAGGAATACGTGATCTGCACGAAGCCCGGCCAGCGCACGCCGCTGCCCTGGTCGAATGTGCTGGCCAATCCGCAGTTCGGCAGTGTGGTGTCGGAAAGCGGACAAGCCTATACCTGGCAGGAAAACGCCCACGAATTCCGCCTGACGCCGTGGCATAACGACCCGGTATCGGACCTGAGCGGGGAAGCCTTCTACCTGCGCGACGAGCAGTCCGGCCGCTTCTGGTCGCCGTGCGCCCTGCCGGCGCCGGGCGCGGGCAGCTACCTGACGCGGCACGGCTTCGGCTACTCCTCGTTCGAGTACGCGGAAGCGGGCATCGGCAGCCGCATGACGACCTTCGTCGCGCTCGACGCGCCGGTGCGCTATACGGTGATCCGCGTGCGCAACGACTCCGATGCGCTGCGCAAGCTGTCGGTGACGGGGTATGTGGAATGGGTGCTGGGCGATATGCGTTCCAAATCCGGCATGCATATCGTCACCGAGATCGACCCGATCACCGGGGCGCTGTTTGCGCGCAATGCCTACAACACCGAATTCTCCGGCCGGGTGGCTTTCTTCAACGCCGATGCCTCGGTGCGCACGGTGACCTGCGACCGTACGGAATTCATCGGCCGCAACGGCAGCCTGGCGCGGCCGGCGGCGCTGCGCCGTGTGCGCCTGTCGGGCAAGGCGGGCGCGGGGCTGGACGCCTGCGCCGCGATCCAGGCGCCGTTCGAGCTGCAGCCGGGGCAGGAGCGCGAAATCGTCTTCGTGCTGGGCATGGGCGGGCGCCGCAACGCGGACGCCACCAACATCGTGCAGCGCCACGGCGGGCGCGGCGCCGCGCTGCAGGCATTGTCCGAAGTGCACGCGCACTGGGAGAAGGTGCTGGGCGCGGTGCAGGTGCAGACGCCGGAGCCGGAGCTGGACGTTCTGGCGAACGGCTGGCTGATGTACCAGACCATCGCCTGCCGCATGTGGGCGCGCAGCGGCTACTACCAGAGCGGCGGCGCATTCGGCTTCCGCGACCAGTTGCAGGATGCGATGGCGATGGTGCATACGCGGCCGGACATCCTGCGCGAGCACCTGATCCTGAGTGCGGCGCACCAGTTCGTGGAAGGCGATGTGCAGCACTGGTGGCATCCGCCGTCCGACCGCGGCGTGCGCACGCACTGCTCGGACGACTACCTGTGGCTGCCCCTGGCCGCGTGGCGCTATGTCTCCAGCACGGGCGACATGTCGGTGCTGGACGAACAGGCGCACTACCTGGAGGGCCGGCCGGTGCAGCCGGAGGAGGACTCTTACTACGACATGCCGAGCCGCTCGGCCCACGCCGGCGACCTGTACGAGCACTGCGTGCGCGCCATCCGCAACGGCCTGCGCTTCGGCGAGCATGGCCTGCCGCTGATCGGTTCCTGCGACTGGAACGACGGCATGGACAAGGTCGGCGAGCACGGCAAGGGCGAGAGCGTGTGGCTGGCCTGGTTCCTGATCGAAGTGCTGCAGCGCTTTGCCGAAGTGGCGGAGCGGCGCGGCGATGCCTCGTTCGCCGGGGAATGCCGCAGCGAGGCGGAAAAGCTGGCCGCCAATATCGAAGCCAACGCCTGGGACGGCCAATGGTACCGGCGCGCCTATTTCGACGACGGCAAGCCGCTGGGCTCCGCGCAGAACGAGGAATGCCAGATCGATTCGATCTCGCAAAGCTGGGGCGTTCTGACCGGCGCGGCCGACAAGACGCGCGCGGTAGGCGCGATGGAACAGGTGGACGCGCGGCTGGTGCGGCGCGACTTCGGCCTGATCCAGCTGCTCGACCCGCCCTTCGACAAATCCGGCCTGAACCCGGGCTATATCCGCGGCTATGTGCCGGGCGTGCGCGAGAACGGCGGCCAGTACACGCACGCCGCCATATGGACCGTGATGGCGTTTGCCCGGCTGGGCGAGGTGGACCGCGCCTGGGACCTGATGCGCATGATCAATCCGGTGCGGCACGGCTCCAGCGCCGACGCTTGCGCGCGCTACAAGGTCGAACCCTATGTGGTGACCGCCGACGTGTATGCGGTCGAGCCGCATGTGGGGCGCGGCGGCTGGAGCTGGTACACCGGCTCCTCCGGCTGGATGTACCGCCTGCTGCTCGAATCCCTGCTCGGCCTGACGCGCCAGGCCGACAAGCTGCTGCTGGCGCCGCGCCTGCCGGCCGCCTGGCCTGGCTTCACGCTGCATTACCGCCACGGCAGCAGCACCTATGTGCTGCGTGTGACGCGCGGCCAGGCCGCGGCCGAGCCGGTGGAGATTGCCCTGGTCGACGACGGCGCGACTTATGAAATCGACATCAAGGCCTGATTGACTGGAACAATTCCGCCTTCATTGGGCCGCATCGCAGATTGGTTTGGTGTCAGCTGACAGCATGAATACCAAGCCAATTCAAGCGGACCCGGATCTCGCGCCCCCGGAGGATGAGGCAGAGTACGACCGCTGGTTTCGCGAAAAGGTCAATAGGGCTTTGCAGTATAAGCGCCCATTGATTCCTCATGAAAGAGTGATGAGCGACCTGCGCGAACTCATTCTTTCGAATCGCAAAAAGGGCAGGTCAAGCTAGCTGGGCGGCGTCCATGCTGCCCATTAGATGGTCTCAATCTGCCAATAGCGATGTAAGGGAAATCGTTGAATTCCTTTCCGAACGCAGCGAGCCTGCAGCGTTGCGGATGCTGGAAAAACGCTTTCATTGCAAGGCCGTGTGCTCGGATGATCCTGTACCTGTTTGCGCGATAAATTCCGGGATGTGAGTGTACGTCCGGGCTAAGGTCAACTGGTGTGCTATCCTCTGCGCGCTTGTAACAACAGAGAGATGCCATGTTCCGACTGTCTTTGCCAGCCGCCGCGCTGGTTGCCGCCTTTGCGCTTCCCGCGCGGGCGCAAGATCCATTGAGCTTTGCCCGTTACGACCAGGTGCGCACCACCGACCTGCACCTGGACCTGAAAGCCGACTTCGCGCGCAGGACGCTCGATGGCTATGCGGAACTTTCCCTGAACTGGATCGACAAGTCGGCGCGCAACCTCGTGCTCGACACTCGCGAGCTGAAAATCGCCCGCGTGCAGGTGCTGCGTCCGGACGGCAATTGGGCGCCCGCATCCTTCATGCTGGACAAGGCGGATGCCAAGAAGGGCCGCGCCCTGCGCATCGCCCTGCAAGCGCAGCCGGAAAAAGTCCGTATCTATTACCGCACCGCCCCTAGCGCCAGCGCGCTGCAGTGGATGAATCCTGAGCAGACCTTGTCCGGCAAGCGTCCCTTCATGTTCAGCCAGTCCGAAACGATCGACGCGCGGTCGTGGGCGCCGGTGCAGGATACGCCGGCCGTGCGCTTCACCTACAGCGCGCGCGTGGATGCCCCGGCCGGCATGCGCGTGGTGATGAGCGCCGAGGGCGACCAGCAC
This sequence comes from Pseudoduganella violaceinigra DSM 15887, assembly GCF_000425385.1. Classification (GTDB taxonomy): domain Bacteria; phylum Pseudomonadota; class Gammaproteobacteria; order Burkholderiales; family Burkholderiaceae_D; genus Rugamonas; species Rugamonas violaceinigra. Next base: position 14,260 of record NZ_AUDI01000027.1, read on the forward strand.
GCGACCGGCAAGGGCGGCTGGAACTTCAAGATGCCGCAGCCTGTCCCGGCCTACCTGCTGGCCATCGCCATCGGCGAAATCGAGTTGCGCAACCTCGGTCCCCGCACCGCCGTGTACGCGGAACCTGGCCGCATCGAGGCCGCCGCCTATGAGCTGGCCGATACCGAGAAGATGATCAACGCTGCCGAATCCCTGTACGGTCCTTATCGCTGGGGGCGTTACGACATGCTGGTGCTGCCGCCTTCGTTCCCGATCGGCGGCATGGAAAATCCGCGCATGACCTTCCTGACCCCGACCATGATCGCGGGCGACCGCAGCCTGAACGACCTGATCGCCCACGAGCTGGCGCACAGCTGGTCCGGCAACCTGGTCACCAACGCCTCGTGGAAGCACTGGTGGCTGAACGAAGGCTTCACCACCTACGTCACCACGCGCATCGTGGAAAGCCTGTACGGCAAGGAAGTGGCGGACATGAACCTGCAGGTGGAGCAGGCCGAAGCCGTCGCTTCGCTGAAGGATATCCCGGCCGCCAAACAAGCCTTGTTGAGCAAGGATGCCGACACCAATCCGGACACGTACACCGACGAAGGCCTGGCCTATCCGAAAGGGGCTTGGCTGCTGCGCACCCTGGAGCAGCGCGCGGGCCGCGAGGTGTTCGATCCCTTCCTGCGCGGCTGGTTCGACCAGCACGCCTTCCAGTCGGCCACCACCGAGGAGTTTGTCGACTATCTGCGCAAGAACCTGCTGGCGAAGAATCCCGCCATCATGGGCGATGCGGAGCTGGACGAGTGGCTGCACGGCAGCGGTATCCCGGCCAGCGCCCAGTATATGAACTCGCCGCGCCTGGCCGCGCTCGATGCCAAGCGCGATGCCTGGCTGAAGGGCGAGCTGGCCACCGGCGCGCTGGAGACGCAGCAATGGGTTGCGCTGGAATGGATGCACTTCCTGAACGGTATCGACGCCAAGGCCAGCGCCGCCCAGATGAAGGAGTTGGATGAAGCCTTCAAGCTGCGCGATACCAAGAATAACGAGATCGGCTTCCGCTTCCTGCTCGCTTCCGTGCATGCCGGCTACGGCGTGCGCGAATCGCTGAACGCCTTCCTCATGAGCGTGGGCCGCCAGAAGTTCGTGGTGCCGTTGTACAAGGCGCTGCTGGCCACGCCGAACGAGGCTGCCTGGGCCAAGGGCGTCTATGCCAAGGCCCGTCCGCGTTACCATCCCGAGACCCAGGGTTCCGTCGATAAACTGCTGAAGAAATGACCATGCTGCTGAAGAAACCACTCGCTACCCTGATCATGCTGGCCTTCGCGGCCAGCGCCGCCATCGCTGCGCCGGCAGGCGCGGCACCGGAGGGCGCCGCCATTGCCAGCGCGGCCAGCGCACCCGCTTTCGACCTCGACCGCGACGTCAACCTGGCGCTGAAGACTTTCGACGTACCGGGCATCGCCATCGCCATCGTCAAGGATGGCCAGGTGGTGGCCACCAAGGGCTTCGGCGTGCGCAAGCTGGGCGACCCGGCGCCGGTGACGGCCAAGACCCTGTTCGAGATCGCCTCCAATTCCAAGGCCTTCACCGCCGCGCAGCTGGCGCAGCTGGTGGACGAGGGCAAGCTGGCCTGGGATGATCCGGTCACCAAGCACCTGCCGGGCTTCCAGATGGCCGACGCCTATGTGACCCAGTCCATGACCGTGCGCGACCTGCTGGTGCACCGCAGTGGCCTGGGGCTGGGCGCGGGCGACCTGCTGTGGTGGCCGACCACCACCTTCAGCACCGATGAAATCATCGACCGCCTGCGCAATGTGAAGTTGGCCACCAGCTTCCGCAATAACTACGCCTACGACAACCTGCTGTACATCGTGGCCGGCAAGATCATCGCGCAGAAATCCGGCAAGAGCTGGGAGGAGGCGACCCGCGAACATATCCTGGCGCCGCTGGGCATGCGCGGCAGCACCACCAGTGTGGACGAGATGCTGAAGACGGCCGACTATTCCGCGCCGCACAGCAAGATCAACGGCAAGGCGGCGGTGGTCAAGCCGATGCCGGTGCAGAACGCGGTCGGCGCGGTCGGCATCCAGACCAATGCCGAGGACATCGCCAAGTGGATGCAGGTGCTGCTCAACGAAGGCAAGATGGAGGACGGCAAGCAGCTGTTCAGCGCCAAGCAGGCGCGCGAAATGTGGACGCAGCAGACGCCGATGAAGATCAGCGAGCCGAAGCCGGCGCTGGCCGTCACCAAGGCCAATTTTGCCGCCTATGGCCTGGGCTTCCAGCTGCGCGATTACCGCGGCCGCAAGATCGCCATGCACGGCGGCGCGCTGCAGGGCTTCTATTCGCGCATCCTGATGGTGCCGGAAGAAAAGCTGGGCGTGGCCATCTTCACCAATGCGGAAAACGGCCCGTCGATGACGGCGCTGCAGTGGCGCATCCTGGACCACTACATGGGCGCGGCGCCGACCGACTGGATCAAGGTCTATGCCGATCAGGAAGCGGAAATGCACAAGGAGGAAATGGCGCGCCAGGGCAAGCTGAGCACCGTCCGCGCGGCAGCCTCCAAGCCCTCGCTGCCGCTGGCCTCCTACAACGGCGACTATACGGACGCCTGGTATGGCACGGTGAATATCCGGCAGGAGGGCGGCAAGCAAGTGATGACCTTCACCCGCACGCCCGACCTGAGCGGCACCCTCGAACACTTCCAGCACGATACTTTCATCGTGCGCTGGAAGGAGCGCAACTTCAATGCGGACGCCTATGTGACGTTTTCGCTGAACCCGGACGGCAGCATCGAGCGCATGAAAATGGCGCCCGTGTCCACCGAAACGGATTTCAGCTACGACTTCGCCGACCTGACATTCACTCCCGCAAAGAAACCGTAAGTCATTTGCCACGCGGCAACTGTGTCGCGTGGCAGCCTCCCTGGATTGACAGAACGCACCCAACGGCTGGGATTTTGTGCAAAATGAAAGCTGCCGCGCTGTGTCAACCTGGGAGGCGCTATGCTGCGAACGGTGGCGATGAAAATGGCCTTGCTGACGGCGACAGCCCTGCTCGGCTTGCTCATCCTGACTGCCTTGGGCCGCCAGCAAATGGAACGGGTCTACGAAGGCGCCAACAACGCCAATACCAACGCCGTCCCCAGCCTCATCACCCTTGATACCATGCGCCGCAGCTTCCTCCAGCTGGGCATCGATATGGAGCGCCGCTTGCAAGCCGCCGATGCCGATGCCGCCGCGCGCATGGATACAGTCGTGGAAACCCAGCGCAAGGCAGTGCGCGCAGCGATCACCAGCTACGAGACCGACGGCTGCCTTGGCAAGGACTGTTTTGCCGACGGCAAGGACAAGTCCTATCTCGAACAGGAGAAAGTGGTGTGGGCGCGCTACGAGGCCGCGACCGACGGCGTGCTGGCTGCCTTGCACCGGGGCGCGGCGGCGCAGGCGCATGCGCTGATGCAGGACCTGGAGCCGCTGTCGGAGCAGATCACGCGGCTGATCACCGCCCATATCCTGTACAACGCCCAGGTCGCCACCGACCAGGCGCGCCTGGCGGAAGAAATCAAGCTCGAAGCCTTGTACCTGACCCTGGGCGCGGCGAGCGTCATCCTGGTGGCCATCGCCGCGCTGGGCTATTACACCTCGCGCTCCGTGATCCGCCAATTGGGCGGGGAGCCGGACGTGGCGGCCGCCATCGTCACGCAACTGGCGGCGGGCGACCTGTCCGGCCAGGTGGCGTTGCGCAAGGGCGATACGGACAGCATGATGGCGCGCATCGCGACCATGCGCGACACCATGGAGCGGCTAGCGGTGCGGGCCGAGGAAATCGGGCGCGGCAACCTGCAGGACGAGGTGGCGCTGGCCTCCCCGCAGGACCGGCTGGGGCGCGCCATCAACGACATGATCCGCATGCTGCGGGCCGGTCGGCAGGAGGACGAGCGCCGCAACTGGCTGAAGGACGGCGCCAGCCAGCTTGGCACGGCCTTGACGGGCGACCTGACCACCGAGCAGCTGGCGGAAGCGGCGATCAGCATGCTCGGACATTACCTCGACGCGGGACGCGGCGTGTTCTACCTGCTCAATGAGCGCGCGCAGCAGCTCGAGCTGATCGGCAGCTATATGTACACCGAGCGCGATAACGTCGGGGCGCGCTTCGCCATGGGCGAGGGGGCGGTGGGGCAGGTGGCGCGCGAGCGCAAGCCGATCGTGCTGGCGCTGGCGCCGGGCGACGCGGCCCTGCCCATCACGACCGGCACCAGCAGCGCCGCGCCGCGCTTCACCTATACCTGGCCGCTGCTGCACGAGCGCGACCTGATCGGCGTGGTGGAGCTGGCCAGCCATGAGCGCTTCGACGAGCGCAAGCTGGAATTCCTGTCCAGCGTGACGGGCATGGTGGCCTCGCTGCTGTACGTGGCGGAGCAGCGCGTGCATATCCGCAAGCTGCTGTCAGCGAGCGAAGCGTCGGAGCAGGAGATGCGCTTGCAGAGCGAGCAGCTGCGCAGCATCAATTCCCAGATGGAGGAGCAGCAGCAGCAGCTGCAGCAGCAGGCCGAGGAACTCCAGCAAAGCAATGCGCAGATGGAAGAGCAGCAGCAGCAGATGCAGCAGCAGGCCGAGGAGCTGCGCCAGTCCAACGCGCAGCTGGAGCAGCAGCAGGCGCAGATGCGCATGCAGAACGAGCAGCTGCAGGATGCGCGGCGGCAGGAAGAGGCCAAGTCGCAGCAGCTCAAGCAGTCGAGCCAGTACAAATCGGAATTCCTGTCGAATATGTCGCACGAGCTGCGCACCCCGCTCAACTCCATCATCCTGCTGTCGAAAATGATGCTGAGCGACGAGGCGGGCAAGCTGGAAGGCGAAGCGGCCAAATGGGCGCAGGTGATCCACCGCTCCGGCCAGGAGCTGCTGCGCCTGATCAATGACGTGCTGGACCTGTCGAAAGTCGAGGCCGGGCATATGGAGCTGCATGCCGGCAGCGTGAGCGGCAGCGCGATCTGCACCGAACTGCAAAGCATGTTCGAGCACCTGGCGCGCGACAAGGGCTTGACGCTGGAAATCGAAGATTCCCTGCAGGGCGACTTCGTCACCGACTGGGACAAGCTGTCGCAGATCCTGCGCAACCTGATGGCCAATGCCGTCAAGTTCACACGCAAGGGCGGCATCGCCTTCCGCATCTGGCGGCGCGACGACGCGGCGCTGCCGATCTGCCTGTCGGTACGCGATTCGGGCATCGGCATCGCGGCCGACAAGCTGGCCGTCATTTTCGACGCCTTCCAGCAGGGCGACGGGTCGACATCGCGCGAGTTCGGCGGCACGGGACTGGGCCTGACCATCAGCTTGCGCTTTGCGCAGATGCTGGGCGGCACCATCGAGGTGGACAGCACGCCGGGCGAGGGCAGCACGTTCCGCGTGCTGTTGCCGGAGCGCTCGCCGGAGAGTCCGGCCAACGGCGCCGCCGTGGAGACTGCGCCGGCGCCAGCGGCTGCCGGCACGGAGGCGGGGCCGGCGGCGCTGTCCGAGCCGGCGCTGGCCGACGACCGCGCCAGCCTGCTGCCGGGCGACCGCATCATCCTGCTGGTCGATGACGATGCGGTGTTCTGCCGTACGCTGCTGGCGATGAACCGCCGCCTCGGCTACAAGACCCTGCTGGCCCACAGCGGCGAGGCGGGCCTGCGGCTGGCGCGCCAGCATCCGCCGCATGGCATCCTGCTCGACCTGGGCCTGCCCGATATGGACGGCGGCCGCGTGCTGCACGAAATCAAGAGCGAGCCGGCCTTGTCGCACATTCCGGTGCACATTGTCTCCGCGCGCGACCGCGATGAGGCGCTGCTGCAGCAAGGCGCCATCGGCTTCCTGCAAAAGCCGGCCGACGACCAGCGCCTGGCCGCGGCGGAAGCCATGCTGATCGATGCGCTGGCGCGCGCCCAGGGCAGCGCCATGCTGGTGCTGGAAAACGGCGGCATCACGGCGCAGGAGGTGGCGCGCATCGTCGGCCCAGAGCGCGGCCCGGTGCTGGCGGCCGATGCGGGCAGCCCGCTGGAAGACTTGCTGGGCAAGAAGGGCTGCCGCCTGGCCATCATCGATCTGGGCGACTCGCCGCTGGAGGACGCCCTGGCGCTGGCGCGTCGCCTGCGCGCCGCGTCGCCCAGCCTGGCCCTGGTGTTCTACGCCAGCCGCACGCCGACCGACGAGCAGTCCACCCGGCTGCGGCAGTACTCGGAATGCGTGATCGTGAAGACACCGCATAGCGAACGGCGCCTGCTGGAGAACGTGGAACGCTTCCTGCGCCGCGTGCCGCAGGACCGCGCCGCCGGGCAGATCGCCGGCGCGCCCGCCGCCGCCAGCGGGCGCGCCCTCGATGGCCGCCGCCTGCTGCTGGTCGACGACGATCCGCGCAACCTGTTCGTCATCACGGCGGCGCTGGAACGGCACGGGGCGCATGTGGACCAGGCGGTCAATGGCCGGCGCGCGCTGGAGTTCCTGGCGGCGCAGCAGGTGGACCTGGTGCTGATGGACATCATGATGCCGGAAATGGATGGCTACCAGGCCATCGCCGCCATGCGCGCCACGCCGGCCCTGGCTGACGTGCCGGTGCTGGCCTTGACGGCGAAGGCGGCGCCGTCCGACCAGGCCGATGCGCTGGCCGCCGGCGCCGACGACTACCTGGCCAAGCCGGTCGATTACGACGTGCTGGTGGCCAAGGCGGCCAAGTGGGCCGGCGGGAGGCAGGCATGAGCGTCACCCTGCACCGCCACGGTGGCTGTTGCGGCATCGCCGTGCTGGGACCTTTGGACGGTGCCGGCACGCTGGAGCTGGCGCAGGCGCTCGACGAAGCCGGCCGCGCTGCGGCCGCCCATCCGGTGCGCCAGTCCGGCGCCCGGCCGCCGGTGGAAGTGAGCTTCTACGACGCCGACACCTTGCCGCGCGATGCGGTTGAGTTGCTGGCGGCGCGCCTGGCGGGCGGCCAGCCGCTGCGCATCGTGGCCTACCATGCGCTGCTGGCGCATAGCCTGATGCGCCTGGGCCTGCCGGTGCGCCAGGTCGCCAACCGTGCGGCGCCGGCCGCGCCGGCCGCCTGCCGCGCGCTGGCCCTGTCCGGGTCGGCGCAAAGCCTGGACAAGATCCTGCACATCGTGGCCGCCTTGCCGATGGCCGACGTGGCGGTGTTCGTGCTGCAGCACGTCGATGAAGGGCAGGTCAACCTGCTGGACCAGCTGCTCAAGGCCCGTACCGAGTACGAGGTGCTGATGCCGCAGCATATGGCGCCGGTGCGCGCCAGGACGATTTACGTGGCGCCGCCCGGCTATCACATGAAGGTGGCGTACGGCCTGGTCTACCTGACGCGCGACCGCAAGATTCAGTTTTCGCGGCCGTCGATCGATGTCCTGCTGGCGGCGCTGGCCAGCGAATACAAGGCCGGCGCGCTGGCGGTGCTGCTGTGCGGCTACGGGCGCGACGGGGTGGACGGCTGCGGCGCCGTGCGCGCCGCCGGCGGCACGGTGATCGTGGAAGAGGGCAGCGAGTGCGAAGGGGCGCGGGCCATGCCGGACGCCGCGCGCGACGCCGGCCATTACGATTATGTGATGAACCTGCGCGCCATCACCAGCGTGGTGGCGGCCAGCGTGGCGGGCGAGGCGGCGGCGCCGGAGGGGCCGCTGCTGGAGCTGTTCCTGGACGCCGTGGCCCACCAGTGCGGCTACGATTTCCGCAATTACCAGCGCGACAGCCTGCAGCGCCGCTTCACGGCCCTGGTGCGCCAGTTCGGCTTCGACTCCTTCGCCCGTTTCCAGCGCGCCGTGCTGTCCGATGCCGCCATGTTCGAGCGCCTGGTGGCCGAGTTGCCGGTGGGGGTGACCAGCTTCTTCCGCCATCCCGCTCAATTGCGGCTACTGCGCGAGGAAATCATGCCCTACCTGGCCAGCTTCCCGATGATCAAGCTGTGGTCGGCCGGCTGCTCGACCGGGGAGGAAGCCTATTCGCTGGCCATCATGCTGGCGGAACTGGGCTTGCTGGAGCGCAGCCACCTGTTCGCCACCGATATCAGCGGCTACCTGCTGGAACTGGCCAAGAGCGGGCTGTTTCCGCTGGCGGGGCGGGAGCAGAATCGCGGCAACTACCTGGCGGCGGGCGGCGACACGTGCGCCGACCAATACCTGATCGAGGGCCCCGGCTTCCTGCGCGTGCCGGAGCACCTGCGCCTGCGGGTGCTGTTCCACCGCCATTCGCTGACCGGGGAGGGGATTTTCAATGAATTCCAGCTGATCCTGTGCCGCAATGTGCTGATTTACTTCGACGCCGAATTGCAACGCAAGGTGCTGCAGCGCTTCGCCCGTTCCCTGCATGTGGATGGCTTCCTGGTGCTGGGACCCCAGGATGGGCTTAATATGATGGCGCAGGAACTGGGTTTCGTGCCGTACGAAGCCGGCAGCTTTATCTATCGGCCCGGAGGGGCATTGCATGATCGATAAGTTCAATGTGCTGGTGGTGGATGACAATCCCAGCAACCGCATGTCGCTGGCGGTCCTGCTCGGACGCCTGCCGAACTGCCGCCTGATCGAAGCCGGCTCGGGCGAGGAAACCCTGCTGCTGACCATGCAGCACGACGTCCAGCTGATCCTGCTCGACGTGCACATGCCGGGCATGGACGGGTTTGAAACGGCGCGCCACCTGCAGATGGCCGAGCGCACCCGCACCATCCCCGTGGTGTTCATCACGGGCGTCTTCATGGGCGACGAATTCATCTCGCACGGCTATGCGCTGGGCGCGGTGGACTACCTGGTCAAGCCGCTGGACGACAACCTGCTGCTGAACCGCGTGCGCCAGTACCAGCACCTGTACGAGCGCGAACTGGCGCTGCAGCGCCGCACCCACGACCTGGAAGCGTCCAACCAGCAGCTTTCGGACACCCTGCAGCGCCTGCATATGGCGCAGGACAAGCTGGTGCAGTCGGAGAAGCTGGCCGCCCTGGGCGCCATCGTGGCGGCCGTGGCGCACGAACTGAATACGCCGATCGGCAACTGCATGACGGTCGCCTCCACGCTGGAAGACAATGTGGTCAGCTTCGAGCGCGCCATCAGCACGCACACGGCGTTGAAGCGCTCGCAGCTCGACGAATACCTGAAGGTGTCGCGCACCGCCAGCCAGCTGATGCTGCGCGGCCTGCAGCGCGCGGCGGAGCTGGTGGCCAACTTCAAGCAGGTGGCGGTGGACCATACCAGCTCGCAGCGGCGCAATTTCGAGCTGGCTGAAATCATCGGCGGCGTGGTGCAGCTGATGAACGCCACCTTGAACAAGACACCCTACCGGGTCGAGATCGACATTCCGCCGGGGCTGTGGATGGACAGCTATCCGGGGCCGATCGACCAGATCGTCTCGAACCTGATCAATAACTCGGTGCTGCACGGTTTCCAGGGGCGTGCCAGCGGCAAGATGCGGCTGCGCGCCTGGCGCAACGGCACCATGATCTGCCTGGAATACAGCGACGACGGCGTCGGCATGAGTGACGAGGTGCGGCAGCACGTGTTCGATCCCTTCTTCACGACGCGCCTGGGCAAGGGCGGCAGCGGGCTGGGGATGAACATCTGCTACAACCTGGTCACGGGACTGCTGGGCGGGACCATTGAAGCGGCGGCGGGCGACGATGGCGGCTGCATCTTCAAACTGGAGTTGCCCCAGGTGGCGCCGCCGGAACAGGTGCGCGCCTGACAAAATTCAGACAAAGGCGTGATAATTCGTGAGCCAATTTCATGTGCGGATGCAGCATAATACTGCCAGTTCTGCATAATGGAGTGTGAATGAGTAGCCTGATCTTGTCGATTGCCGTCGTTTTAGGGGGCCTTTTTGTCGCCGTTTATGGCTTCGTCACTTTGATGAGCCGCCTGCAATCGCGCTAGGGAGCGCCAGTTCGAACACCTTGCGCCTGCGCGCCGCGATCTCCGCCAGGGCGCGCTGGAACGCCGGGTAGCCATTCAGGAGCTTGTCAAAACTGCCATCCGCCTGGGCCAGTTTCAGCCCCTTTTCCACGCGCCGCGCCATCGCCTTGTTGTCCTTGCTGACGAAGAAGTAGAACGGCACCCGGTAGTGCAGGAAAATGGTCGGCTCCACCATCAGCCCGTCCTTGGCGTACATTGTTTCCTCGGCCCAGGCTTCGTGCACGCCGCGCGGCATGAAGTCGAAGCGCTTCGCTTTCAGCATCGGGAACAACGAGCTGTAATTGACCGAGGTTTCCACCCGCAGCCCGTTATGGCGCAGCACATCCACGGAAGGCCAGTTGAAGCCGCCGCCCGCGGTGAACTGGCGCAGTTCGTCCAGCGAACGCACGGCGCGAAAGCGCGCCTCGTCCCCCTTGCGGATCATGAAAACGCGGTAGTCGTTCAAATCCCGCACCAGCGACACCCGGATCGGCAGCAGGTCGCGTTCGCGCTGCGCGTTGGTGCCGTCCCACATGATATTGATGACGCCATTGCGCTGCAGCTCCAGCGCGCGGCGCGGGCTGGTCAGCTCGTAGGGATAGAACTCGATGGAAAAAGGGCCTTCGGTCTTTTCCAGCGCGAGGCGCAGCAGCAGCTGGAAGTAGGTGGCCTGCACTTCGGAGCCCGGTGTCACCGAAGGCAGGACGAAGCGCATCAAGGGCGCATTCTGGGCCTGCGCCAGGGTGGATGCCGCCGCCAGCAGCAGGCCGGCGGCGGCGCGTCGCAGCGTTTTCAGCACTTACTGCGGCTTGACGAACTTCAGGGTCATGCGGTCGCTCTCGCCGATGGCGGCGTACTTGGCGCGGTCCTTATCCTTGTTGGTGAAGGTCGGGGGCAGCGCCCACACGCCGTTTTCGTGCTTGGCGTCGTCCTTGGCGTTGGCATTGGCTTCCGACCTGGCCACCAGTTTGAAGCCGGCCTGCTCCGCCATCTTGATCACATAGGCTTCGTGCACGTAGCCGGAGCTCGCTTCGGCGTCCTGCTGCATGGCCGCGGGCAGGCGGTGTTCCTCCACGCCGAAAACGCCGCCCGGCTTCAGCGAGTCGTAGATGCTGGCCATCAGCTTCTTCATGTTCTCGTCGCCGGTGCCGATCCAGTTATGGATGTTGCGGAAGGTGAGCACCATATCGGCGCTGCCCTTCGGCGCGTAGTTGAAAACGCCCTTGCCGGGCTCGAAGGCGCCCAGCACCACCTTGTCGCGGCCCGGCTGCTTGGCCAGGAATTCCTGGAAGCGCTCGGCCGATTTGCGCACTTTCTCGTCCGACGATTGCGGGGTGGCGCCGGCGGTAATCAGCTTGCCCTGCTCGCGCAGGTAAGGCGCCAGGATTTCGGTGTACCAACCGCCGCCCGGCGCCAGTTCGACCACGGTCATGTTCGGCTGGATGCCGAAGAAGGTCAGGGTTTCGTACGGATGGCGGAACTGGTCGCGCTTGACATTGTCTGCGTTGCGGGTCGGGCTGGCGATGGCCGTTTTCAGGGCCGGATCGGCCAGGGCTGCGCCGCAGAAGCCGGTGAAGCCAAGGGCCAGCAAGCCGGCCAGGACATACTGTTTCATGCAGAAGTCTCCTTATTCGTTGGGCGGGCGACGCGGTGGATCCGGTTGCCCGGGTCTTGATGATCGTGCAAGCTGGCCGCCGGGTCAAGTGTTCGCCTGGACGCCACGCGGGCCGCATGCTGTGCTAATGTCGCTGCATGAAAGCGACCGAAGAATTCAGGGCCAGGGCCGGCTTGCGGCTGCGCGACAGCGATGCCAGGCCGCGCGGTGCACCGGACCAGGCCATGCTGGACAAGATGCGGGACGACATCTCCGACCTGCAGGAGATGCTGTATGCCGAGCACAAACGCAAGCTGCTGATCGTGCTGCAAGGGACCGATACCTCGGGCAAGGATGGCACCGTGCGCTCGCTGTTCAGCAAGCTCAATCCCATGGGCCTGCGCGCCGTGCCGTTCAAGGCGCCCACCGATATCGAACTGGCGCACGACTTTTTGTGGCGCATCCACCGCGAGGTGCCGCGCGCCGGCGAAATCGCCGTCTTCAACCGCAGCCACTACGAGGATGTGCTGATTACCCGCGTGCTGGGCATGATCACGCCGGCTGAATGCAAGCGCCGCTACGCCCAGATCCGCGACTTCGAACGCATGCTGTCGGAAAGCGGCACGACGATCATCAAGTTCTTCCTTCACATTTCGAAAGACGAGCAGCGCGAGCGGCTGCAGGCGCGCGCCGATAACCCGAAAAAACACTGGAAGTTCGACCTTGAAGACCTGAAACAGCGCGAGCACTGGAAGGCTTACCAGAAAGTCTACGCCGACGCGATCAAGGAGACCGACACCGGCCATGCGCCATGGTATGTGGTGCCGGCCGATTCCAAGTCCTATCGCAACGAAGTGGTCGCCCGGGTGGTGCTGGCAACCCTGCGCGGCATGAAGCTGGACTGGCCAGCGCCCGATCCGCGCCTGTTGAAGCTCAAGGTTCGCTAGCCCACTCGCGTACATAGCGCGGGGCGTCCACCGCGCAGGCCGGGTCGGGAACCGGGGCAGTGCGCAGCTGTTTGAACGGCAGCTCGCCGACCCAGGCTGCGATGCCCATATCCTCTTCGTCGTCCTCCGGCCCGCCGCTGCGCACCTTGCAGGCCGCTTCCGCCAGCGAGATGCGCAGCACCGTGGTGGCGGCATGCTCCTTGTCGTTGCCGCCGCGGACTTCCGCGTTGCGGCCCGGCGCCAGGTGCTCCATGAAGGCATCCAGGGCGCGGCGCTGCTCCGCTTCGTCCACCGCTTCGAAGCGGCCGTAGATCATGGCCGAACGATAGTTCATCGAATGGTTGAAGGCCGAACGCGCCATCACCAGGCCGTCCAGGTGGGTGATGGTGACGCAGGCATCCTGCGCCATCAGCTGCTTGAGCATGCGGCTGCCGTTGGAGCCGTGGATGTAGAGGTGATCCCCTTCGCGCCAGCAGGCGGTCGGGATGCAATGCGCGCCCATGCCGTCGCTGAAGGCGATATGGCAGATATAGGCGGCATCGACGATCGCGCGCACCAGCTCGGGTTCATAGGCGGCGTTGCCGGCTCCTCGCCGCACGCGGGTGCGGTCGGATGGTGGTTGTGTTGTTTTCATGGCATCGGACTATAATGGCCCGCTGGCCCCTGCAACAGGTCCAGGGGCATGCAAAACCATGGAGCCACGCTTGGACTACTCGCTGCTGATTTCAAACTTCACCGCCAGCCACGGCCATCACGGCTGGCCGCGCCAACGCCTGCTGCACGAGTGCCTGCGCGCCGCCATCCGCGACGGCACCCTCGCCCCCGGCACGCGCCTGGTCGCCACGCGGGCGCTGGCGTCCGAACTGGGCGTGGCCCGCAACACGGTGCTGTACGCCTACGAACAGCTCACCAGCGAAGGCTATGTGCGCACGGACCGCAGCGGCACCATCGTCGCCGCGGTGGCGCCCGCGCGCCAGCACCAGGGCGGCAGCGTCGTGCCCTGCAAAGGGCTGTCGCGGCGCGCGCAGAACCTGCGCCACAGCACCGCCTCGGCGGCCGCCGGCACGCCCTTCGTGCCCGGGGTGCCCGACCTGCCCAGCTTCCCGATCGGCTTGTGGCGCCGCTTGCTGGAGCGCGCCTGGCGCTCCCTGCCCACGGAAAAGCTGAACTACGGCGACCCGTGCGGCGAACCGGTGCTGCGCGAAGCCGTCGCCGACTACCTGCGCGCCTCGCGCGGCGTGATCTGCGAGCCGGCGCAGGTGTTCATCACCGACGGCAGCCAAAGCAGCCTTGATCTGTGCGGACGCGCCTGCGCCGACGCCGGCGAAACGCTGTGGATGGAAAATCCCGGCTACGGCGGCGCCATGGCCGCCTTCCGCGCCGCCAGCCTGAAGCTGGAAGGCATCGACGTCGACGATGACGGCATCGCGCCCGCAGAGCAGGACTGGAAGCTGCGTCCGCCGCGCCTGATCTACACCACGCCCTCGCACCAGTACCCGACCGGCACCGTGCTGTCGCTGGCGCGGCGCATGGCCTTGCTCGACGGCGCGCGCGCCTGCGGGGCGCTGATCATCGAGGACGACTACGACAGCGAATTCCGCCACGACGGCCCGCCGCTGGCGTCGATGCAAGGCTTGCAACCCAATGCGCCGGTGCTGTACTGCGGCACCTTCAGCAAGACCATGTTCCCCGGCCTGCGCATCGGCTACCTGGTGGTGCCGCCATGGCTGGTGCAGCCGCTGGCGACCATGCGCCAGCAATCGGCCTCGCGCGGACGCGCCGCCGACCAGATTGCCCTGGCCGAATTCCTGCGCAGCGGCGCCTTTGCCCTGCACCTGCGGCGCATGCGCAGGCTGTACCGCGACCGGCGCGACGCGCTGGTGGCGGCGCTGGACCAGCACCTGGGCGGCATCGCCACCGTGTGCGGCGCGTCGGCCGGCATGCACCTGTCGCTGCGCTGGCAAGACCCGCGCCTGTCGGACGTCGAGATCAGCCGGCGCGCGCTGGCACAGGAAGGCATGATCGCCAACGCCCTCAGCGTGCATGCCGTTGCGGGGCAAAGCACATGGCATGGACTGGCCCTGGGCTACGGCCAGGTGGCGCCGGAACAGGTGGACGGCCTGGTCAAACGCCTGGCCGGTGTCGTTCATTTAACGGCCTACGAAAATTTTTACCGAAAGTTCAAATAGTTGATGGGAGCGCGGCGCTCCTTGTTCTTAGAATGGGCCTGACTCCGGCATGGACCGGATGTAGTCAAAAAACAAAAAGGCATAACTGGGGCGTAATGAATCAACATTTCCTGAAGCTGCGGCAGCATTTCAAGGCCGACATGATGGCGCGCTACGCCGTCGACGAGCAACTATTCGACGAAGCCACCCTGTGCATCGCCGGGCTGGCGGTGCCGTTCGCGGTCCGCCGCGGCGAACTGCTGCAGCGCGTGGGGCAGACGTCGCGCGAAGTATTCTGGCTGACCGGCGGCGTCGCCCGCGTGGGGTATGTGAGCGAGGGCGGCAGCGAAGTCACCATGCGCTTCGCCACCGAGGGGCATATCGCCAACGCCTACGAGGACCTGCTGGAGAACCACGGCGAGCAGCCGTCGCGCTCCTTCATCGTGGCGGAAACCTCGGTGCAGGGCTTTCGCTTCGACTGGGCGCAAATGAGCATCGCGCGCGTCCAGCATCCCGTGCTGACGGCCTACATCACGCACATCCTGGAGTTCGCGGTATGCAGCCAGGCGCGCCGCTTCGTGACGCACACTGCATCGAGCGCGGAAGAACGCCTGGCCAATTTCAGGGAAGAGTACCCGAACCTGGAGCGCCGCATTTCGCAGAAGGTGCTGGCGTCCTACCTGCAGATCACGCCGGCCTACCTGTCGCAGCTGATGCGCCGCGAACAGGAAGCGGCTTAGCGGATAAAAGCCGGGGCGTTCATTTTGATTCCTGCTCGAGCCCCCGGCCTTGCTCCTGCTCCTGTTCCTGGCGCAGGAGCGTCGACATGTATTGCGGGGTGATGCCGAGGAAGGATGCCAGCACTTTCTGCGAAATACGCTGTTCGAGCTCCGGGTATTGCTCGCGGAAGGCGGCCAGCCGGCAGCTGGCCGACGTCATGCTGCGGATCATGCAGCTTTGCGAGTAGCGCCGGATCGAATGTTCCGAAACCTTCAGGTAGTACTCGCGCATGATGCTGTGCTCTTCGCGCAGGCGCGCCAGGTCCGCCCATTCCACGCGGATCGCCGTCACCGGCGTTTCCGCCACGATGAATTCCTGCGCCGGCTGGCCATCCTGGGCCGCCAGCAGGTCATGGTGCGAGCCGCAGGTATCGCCTTCCGACGCAAACGCCATCGTCACATCGGTGCCGTCCTTGGTGATCATGCCGCGCCGCGCGACGCCGCGGTACAGCCAATAGGCGACCGTGGCCGGCACGCCGGCGCGCTGCAGGTATTCGCCCTTGCGGAAGTGGACCTGGACCACGTACGGGGCAAGTAAACGATTGAACTCGTCGAACAATTCGCGCGATACGCCTATGCGGCTCATCGAATACGCGCTGAACTCTTCGCGTAGCTTTAGGAAAACATCGGACATTGCGGAAACTCTGGTATTTGTGACAATGTTGTTTCTCAATTGAAACAGCAGGCACCGCAATATAAACTACACTCAGGTGCAGGGCAATCCCATTGGCGGGACTTGTTGTACGCTAACGTTAATTTTAGTAAGCACCTGTAAATGTTCAACTATTTAAACGAAAACCCGTATCGCCTGTAGCTATACTACCGGCCGCTCACCCCGGCGCCGGCTTGTCCGGAGGTTGAGGTAAGCGTTTTCCCCGGAGGTCATTCCGACATCCAGTCGCGCAGGCCGTCGACCCATGGGCGGGCGTCCAGGTTCATAGTTTTCCGGATGCGCCCGGCGCGTTCATACAGTACCGAAAAGTCGATCGCGGGGGCGCGCTTGAAGGCGATGACCACGATGTTGGCGTCGTGGACCTCGGGCAGCCAGACCACGGCGTCGAACACGCGCTCCATGTTTTCCAGGTTCTTGCCGTAGTTGTCGTAGTCGCCGAAGACATTGGTGGTCATGATGCCGTCCGCGCCCAGGCAGTCGGCGCACGCCTGGTAGAACTCGGGGGTGTCGAGCACGGGGCCGCGCGCCTCTTCGTCGTACAGGTCGACCTGCAGCACATCGGCCGTGCCATGGTTGGCGGGATCGAGCACGAAATCCAGGGCGTTCATCTGCCGCACATCGAGGCGGCCGTCGTTGGGCGGCAGGCCGAACTTTTCTTCGCAGATGGCGATCACATTCGGATTGAGTTCGATGGCGGTGACGCGCGCCTTGGGGAATTGGCGGTAGTTGAACTTGGTCAGTGCCGCGCTGCCCAGGCCGAGCTGGACGATGTGGCGCGGCGCCGGCAGGAACAGGGTCCACATCATCATCATGCGCACGTAGTCAAGCTCGATCAGGTCGGGCTTGGCGATCCGCATGGCGCCTTGCACCCAGGACGTGCCCAGGTGCAGCGAGCGAACGCCCTCGAATTCGGTGATGGTGGCGGGAGGAAAACCGGGCTGGTCAAATCGTCGTGATGGCATAGGGCGCTAGTTTACCAGCCCGTACGGCTAGTTGCGCCGGCGGCGGCTGGCCAGCCCTGCCACCCCCAGTCCCGCCAGCAGCATGGCATAGCCGGCCGGCTCCGGTACGGCGCTGATGTTCAGCGTCCCTGAGTAGCTGGCCGAGGCCGGGAGGCCGATGGCGTCCGGCGTGTCCACGTAGCCAAACACCGTCAGCACCAGCGGGCCGCTGATCGCGGTCGGCACCAGGTAGCCGTATTCGAAGATGCCGGGTCCGGTGAGCGTCATGCCGATGCCGTTGATGCTCGCGGCGGTGAAGGTGACGTCGGCCGCCGGGGTGAAGCCGATCGTCACCAGGCTGGCATCGACCATATAGGTGCCGGCGCTGGGCGTGAAATTGAAGGTGTCGAGGAAGCTGCCTTTCTCGATATGGGTCACGCCGAAAGCGGCGGACAGTTCGGCGGCACTACCGCCGAGGCTGACATTGGTGGTGAGGTCATCGGCCTGCGCCGCCGCGGCGGCGGCGAGCAGCAAACCCATGGCGAACGAACTGGGCTTCATAGCGTTCTCCCGAAAGTGCAGGCCAGTTGCCTGCACCATTCAAGGTATGCCGCACGATTGAATTCTCGTTTGATCTGGATCAAAGGGGCAAGATCAAAGTCACGGCAAGTCCGCCGCCTTCGCGGTTGGTAAGGGCGATGCGGCCGCCATGGGCTTCGGCGATTTCGCGGGCGAGGGCCAGGCCGAGGCCGGTGCCGCTGCGCTTGGTCGAATAGAACGGCACCAGCGCATTGGCCAGCACCGCCTCGCTCATGCCGGGGCCGCGGTCCTGCACTTCGATGCGCAGCATGCCTTGCACGCGCCGCAGCTCGAGGCCGACATCCGCCGCCGGCGAGCCCGATTCATGCGCGTTCTTCAGCAAGTTGAGCAGGGCCTGTTCCAGCTGGGCGGCGTCGAAGGCGTGCGTATCGTCGGGCACGTCGCCCTGCAGGCTGAACTGGACCTGATGCGACAGCGCGTCCAGGAAGGGGCGCCAGCGCTGCTGTTCCAGGCGCGGCGTGGGCAGCTTGGCGAAACGGGCATAGCCGAGGATGAAGCTTTCCAGGTGGCGCGTGCGTTCTTCCATGGTGGCCAGGATCTGCGGCAGGCGTTCGGTCTGGCCGCGCCGCACCAGTTCGGCGCCCGAGTGGGCCAGCGAGGCCAGGGGCGCCAGCGAGTTGTTCAACTCGTGGCTGATCACGCGGATCACCTTCTTCCAGGTCTGCACTTCCTGGCGCCGCAATTCCTGGGTCAGCTGGCGCAGCAGCAGCAGCTCGTGCGGGCGGCCGTTCAGGCTGAAGCTGCGGCGCGCCAGGTGGAACACCTCTTCCTCCTCGCTGGCGCCGATGGTGAACAAACCGTCGCCGCCGCGGCCCATGGCCTCGCGCAGCTCGGGCTGGACGCGGGCCAGCAAGTCCGGCAGGTGCAAGCCTTCCAGCTTGCGGCCCTCGTTGACCAGCTGGCGCGCGGCCAGGTTGCCGAAGACGATGGCGTCATGGTCGGCCACCAGCAGCATGGCGACGGGCGTGTGCTGCACCATGGTGTCGAGCAGCAGCTCGCGCTGCACCAGGCCGAGGCGCTGTTCGCGCAGCACATGGCCCAGCTCATTGTGGGCGGCGACCAGATCGCTCAGTTCGTCGTTATGCGGCCAGTGCAGGCTGAAGGAGAAGTCGCCGTCGCGGTAGCTGGTCACGGTGCCGGCCAGGGCGCGGTACAGGGACAGCTGGCGCTGCAGCTGGGCGCGGATGGTGATGATGGCCAGGGGCACCAGGCACAGCAGCGAAATGCCGACCACGAGGGCAGGATGGCGCGGCAGCAGCAGGTCGAGGCCGAGGGCGAGCAGGATGCCGGTCGCGGTCAGGGTCCCGACCAGCGCCGACCAGCGTGTCAGGAGCGACAGCCGCATCTCACACCACCGCCGCGTCCGCGGCAACCTTGGGGTCAGGCCCGCAGCTTGCCGCGGGCACAGCCAGAACAGCGGATGAGGCCGTGGCAAGCAAAGAGCCTGACCCCAAGGTTGCTACGGACGCGGGCGTGTGCGTCATGGGCGGGCGATGCCGAGGCGTTCCATGCGGCGGTACAGGGCTTGGCGCGACAGGCCGAGCTCGACTGCCGCCTGGGCCACGACGCCGCTGGCGCGCTGCAGGGCGGCGGCGATGGCGTCGCGGTCGGGCTCCTGTTCAGGGCTGGCGGTGCCGAAGGCGTGGCCGTTGCTGGCGCTGGCCGCGGGCAGGCCGAGGTCGGGTACGGTGATGGTCTCGCTGCGCGCCAGCAGGCCGGCGCGCGCCATCACGTTTTTCAGCTCGCGCACATTGCCCGGCCAGCCGTGCGCCAGCAGGGCCGCTTCGGCGTCGGCGCGCAGGCGGCGTTCGCTGCCCAGGAAGTGGCGCGCCAGCGGCAGGATGTCGCCGGGGCGTTCGGCCAGCGGCGGCAGGCGCAGTTCGATCACGTTCAGGCGGTAGTACAGGTCTTCGCGGAAGGTGCCGGCGCGGATCATGGCGGGCAGGTCGGCATTGGTGGCGCTGATCACGCGCACCTGCACCTGGCGTTCGCGGTTGGAGCCGAGACGTTCGAAGCGCCCCGTTTCCAGCACGCGCAGCAGCTTCATTTGCCCGGCCAGCGGCAGGTTGCCGATTTCGTCGAGGAAGAGGGTGCCGCCGTCGGCCGCTTCGAACTTGCCTTCGCGCGCCTTGGAGGCGCCGGTGTAGGCGCCGGCGTCGGCGCCGAACAGCTCCGCTTCAATCAGGTCGGATGGCAGGGCGCCGCAGTTCAGCACCACGAACGGGCCGTCGCGCACGGCGGAATTGGCCTGGATGATGTCGGCGATGCGTTCCTTGCCCGTGCCGTTCGGGCCCGTGATCAGCACCGGCACGTCGGCGCGGGCGACCTGGCAGGCCAGCGCGATCACGCGTTCGGTGGCGGGGTCGTTCCACACCATATTGCGCAGCTGGTAGCGTTCCAGTTCGCGGCGCTGGCGCTTTTCGTCGTTGCGGTGCTGGCTGAGGGCGCGGTTGGCCTGGCCCAGTTCCAGCAGATTGCGGACGGTGGCGACCAGGCGCTTGTCGTCCCACGGTTTGGCCAGGTAGTCGGCGGCGCCGGCCTTGATCAGGTCGACGGCGGCGTCGAGATGGGTCCAGGCGGTGAGCAGGATGACCGGCAGGTCGGGCTGGCGCTTGCGGATGGCGCGGAATAGCTCCACCCCTTCTGCGCCGGAGGTGGTGTCGGCGGTGAAGTTCATGTCCTGCACCACCAGGTCGATGGCGGCGCCGTGCCGGTCGAGCAGGTCCAGGCCTTCTTCGGGGGAGGCGGCGCGCAGGGATTCGATGTCGTGCAGCGAGAACAGGACTTCGAGGGCGACCGCGACGGCGGCGTTGTCGTCGATGATTAGTACGGTTGGCATGTTGGCAGGATACCTTAAAAACCGGGAAATCGGGGTCAGGCCCGAGGGCCTGACCCCCAACGGTCTTGGGGGGCGGGGTGTCAGGCCGAGCGGGTCGCCAATGCCGGCGAGATGGAGGCGGCGCGCCACGCCGGGCCGTACACCGCGGCAATCCCCAGCGCCCAGAACGCCGCCGCGCCAATCACCATATACTCCGCCGGCAAGCGCGCCAGCTCCAGCTTGGACACCAGCAGCTGGTTCAAACCCAGTGCCCCCAGCACGCCGCCAACAATTCCGGCGCTGGTAATCATCAGGTTCTCGGTGACAAAGTAGCGCAGGATGTCGAACTTGCGCGCGCCCAGCGCACGCCGTACGCCGATCTGCTTGCGGCGCTGCGTTACCCACAGGCTGGCCATGCCGACGATGCCGCTGGCCGTCACCATCATCAGCAGCACGCTGACCGTGATCAGCATCCATGACAGCGCGTGGTCGGCCTTGTAGCGCTCCACGCGCTGCTCGGACTGGGTGGTGCTGCGCAGTACCACCTGGCCGTTATGCAGTTTGCGGATCGCTTCCTCGGCATCCTTGATGGCGCGCTCGCGCTGGCCCGGCTCGGCGCGCAGTGTGTACAGGCTGCGCGACTGGCCGCTCAGGCGGATCGGCACAATGGTCGAGTATTCGCCTTGCGCGCCCGTGGCTGCGCTCGGGGTTTGCAGGCGCTCCAGCACGCCAATCACGGTGACTTCGCGCGCGTCGGCGCCGGTGCCGTAGTACAGCGTCTTGCCGACATAGCTCTTGGCATCGGGCCAGACCTTCTCGCCCAGCGCCTGCGTGATCAGTGCCACGCTGGCGAAGGCCTTGCTGGTGTTGGGGTCGATTTCCTGCACGTCCTGCGGCGTGAAGTCGCGCCCGTCGACCAGCTTCAGGCCCCAGGTCTTCACCAGCGAATCGGGCGTGATGAACATGGTGGGGTTGGCCGTGGTGCGCTCTTGGTCGCGGCTGGCGGCCACGCTGTTGTAGTTGCCGGAGCGCGAGAGCACGATCTGGTTGGTGTCGGCCACCGATACGACCCCGGGTACCGCTCGCAGCGCTGCCGCCTGCGCCTTCTGGTTGGCGACCTGCTGTTCATGGCCGCCGCGGTTGAGCGGCTTTACGCTCAGGTTGAACACCTGTGCCTCGTCGGCGATGCCGGACGGCCGCGCGGCCACCGCCTGGCGCACGCTGACGATGTGCAGCGCATTGGCCAGGATGGCGAGGCTGAGCGCGACCTGGATGGCCACCAGGATCGGGCCGGTCTTGGAGCGCATCAGCGCGGAAAAGATAGGTTTGATTTCCATATTGTCCTCACTGCGATTTCAATTGCAGGGCCGGGGTGACCTGGCAGGCGCGCCAGGTCGGCAGCAGGCCGGCCAGCACGGCGGCGGCCACCGACATGATGAAGGTCACCAGCAGCATCATCCAGTCCATCCTGGTGGTGACGGAGATCTGCTCCGAGATGCTGCCGATCAGGGCCAGCGCGCCCAGTGCCAGCACCAGGCCGAGGATGCCGCCGGCCAGTCCCACCACCGCGCTTTCGATCAGGAACTGGGTGAAGATTTCCTTGCGCGAGGCGCCCAGGGCGCGGCGCACGCCAACTTCCGGTGCGCGTACCGAGAACTTGGCCAGCAGCAGGCCGATGGTGTTGACCAGGCAAAGCAGCAGAAAGCCGAAAGCCAGCATGGCCGACAGGCGGCTGTCCTTGCCGACCACCTTCTGTTCTTCCAGCCACTCCATCACGTTGAACAGTTCATTCGGCGCGGCGCGCTGCATGCGGCCAAGCTTGCGCTGTTCGGCGGCGTAGGCGTCCAGCCAGGCCTGCAATTGCGGGCGGTCGGCCGCCGCGTGCAGCTCGAACCAGAACTGGATCCAGATGCATTCCGAATCGAGCAGGGCCTGGTAGCCGGGGGCGCGTTCGGCGCTGCAGTTCATATTGCCGCTCTGGCCGAATTCGTGGCGGATCGCGTTGTGGAAGGGGATGTAGTACTCGTCCTCTGAGCCGAAGGCGCCGGGGCCGCCGATTATGCGGTGGTAGCGCGGCACCGGCTTCCAGTCGCCGTACACGCCGACCACCGCGTAATCGAAGCCCAGCATGCGCACGCGCTGGCCGACCGGGTTTGCGCTGCCGAACAGGCGCTCGGACAGTTTGCGGCTCAGGACGACCACGTCGGCGCCGTTCTTGTCGTCCGCTTCGCTCCACGGTCCGCCGTACACGAACGGTACTTCGAACATGGCGAAGAAGTCGCGCGTCGGCGTCAGGCCTTCGGCGGTGAATATCGGCAGGTCCTTGCGCGCCGGTTCGATGGCGCCGTCCACTCCGCGCATGGCGGTGCGGCGGTCGCCCTGGCCGGACGCGAGCAGGTTGACGGCGTCGCGATAGGACATCTCGTCGCCATCGCGGTCGCCCGGCGTGTAGCCTTTGGTCGGGCCGTTATCCATGCGCGGCACGATCAGGCGCTCGCTCTTGGCCGGAATCGGGTCGCCCGACATCACATGCAGGATGGTCAGGGTGGACACGCTGGCGGCCACACCGACCGCCAGGATCAGCACCATCAGCGCGGTCAGCACCGGGTTGCGGCGCAGGCTGCGTACGCCCAGCAGGAAATAGTACTGGATCATCTCAGGCCTCCTTGGCGACCACCAGCGACGGCGTCTTGCGCACCAGGTCGGATACCTGGCCGTCGATGATGTGGACGTTGCGCTGCGTGCGCTGGGCCAGTTCCGGATCGTGGGTCACCATCAGAATGGTGGTGCCCGCGGCGTTGATCTCTTCCAGCAGCTCCATCACGCCGCGCGCCATCTGGGTATCCAGGTTGCCGGTCGGTTCGTCGGCCAGCAGCAGCTTGGGCGAACCGGCCAGCGCGCGGGCGATCGCCACGCGCTGCTGCTGGCCGCCCGACAGCTCGGCCGGGAAGTGGCGCATGCGCGAGGCCAGGCCGACCTTGTGCAGCGCGTCTTCGATGCGCTCCTTGCGTTCGGCGGCATTGAAGCCGCGGTAGCGCAGCGGCACGTCGACGTTGTCGAACAGGCTCAGGTCGGGGATCAGGTTGAAGCCCTGGAAGATGAAGCCCAGCTTTTCATTGCGCAGGCGCGAGCGGGCGTTGTCGTCCATGCCTTTGACGTTGATGCCGTCCAGGATGTAGTCGCCGCTGGTGAAGTCTTCCAGCAGGCCGGCGATGTTGAGGAAACTGGTCTTGCCCGAACCGGAGGGGCCGGTGACGGTGACGAATTCGCCCTGCTTGACGTCGATTTCGAAGCCGCGCAGCGCGTGGGTTTCGATCATATGGGTGCGATACACTTTGCTCAGCTTATTCATGCGCAGCATGTTGGTCTCTCCGTAAGGGTTATTTGTTGATGGAGACGCGCTTGGCGTTCTCGAAGGTTTCGGTGCCGGCGATGACGATCTTGTCGCCCTGTTTCAATCCATTGATGATTTCCACGGCGGCCACGCTGGTGGCGCCCAGCTGCACCGGGGTGCGTACGGCAACGCCGTCCTGCACCAGATAGACATAGCGGCCGCCTTCCGATTCCAGGAACGGTCCGCGCGGCACCGTCAGCACGTTGTGCTTCTCGTCGATCAGCAGGCGGGCCGACACGCGCTGGCTCTGGCGCAGGCCTTCCGGCTGCTGCTCGAAGCGCACACGCGCCAGCACCTGGTTCTTGACCACCTCCGGCGACAGCGCCGACAGTTTGCCCTTGGCCTTCACGCCGCCCACTTCGATTTCCGCCGTCATGCCCAGGCCCAGGTCGTTGACATAGGTCTCCGGCACTTCCAGCTCCACTTCCAGCTGCGACAGGTCGACCAGGGTCATGAGCGGGGTGTTGGCCTGCACCACGCTGCGGTTGGCCACCGACAGCGTGCCGATGAAGCCGCCGACCGGCGCGCGCACGGTCAGTTCGTCGACGCGGCGCTGGGCGTTGGCCAGCGACAGCTTCTGGCGCTCCATCTGGGCGGTCTTGGTTTTCAGTTCCAGCGCTACGTTGTCGCCTTCCAGTTCGGCGGCCTGCCGGGTGTGTTTGGCGCGGATGTCGGCGGCCGCCACGGCGTCCTTGGCTTTCTGCAGGTCGATCTTGGCGATCACGCCCTCGTTCGACACGCTTTCGTAGCGCTGCAGGGTGCGCATGGCGGATACGCGTTCGATTTCGGCGGTATCGGCTTCGCGCTGCGCTGCCAGTTTCTGCTTGCGGGCCAGGATCTGCTGGCGCGCCACTTCCGCCTGCAGTTCGTTGAACAGGGTCTGTTCCTTCTTGAATTCGTCGGTCAGGTCGGGCGATTCCAGCACGGCCAGCACCTGGCCCTGCTTGACGGTGTCGCCGGCGTGCACTTTCAGTTCGACCGTGGAGGTGGAGGTCGAATACAGCGTCGGGCTGACGGCGGCCACGATGCGGCCATTGACGGCGGCGTCGCGGATCAGGGTGCCGCGCGTGACTTCGGCGATGCGCAGGCGGGCGGCGCTGATCGAATGCTCGCTGCTGCTCCAGCCCTTTAGCAGGCCGTAGCCGGCGGCCGCCAGTGCGACCGCGCCCACCAGCAACAGCAGTTTGCGGCGCGGTACGCGGCTGGAGGGCGCGGCGATCACGCTGTCTTGATGGGATGTATCGCGTATCATGTTTTGCTCATTTGGCTAATCGACATGATTACCTAATGCACAAAGCATGCCAGGATCTAAGTGTTTGATTTCAAAGGCGATGACATTGCGGGTCCGGCTGTCCGCGTACGTCCGCGCGTCCGCGCCGCTTGCGCTGCGGTGCGCGGACACCGGGATGCTGTGAACTGCTGGGCGCGCCGGACGCCAGCTGCGAAGCCGGCGCCCGGGAAAACACATTCCAAATGTGCGGCTATTTCCAGTCGACGATCTGGCTGCCCATGCGGCCGACACGCGCAAAATAGGCGCTGTTGCCGAATATCTCCCCAGCCTGTTTGAGATAGCCACCGGCATCGACCGTGATCGCTGAAGTGTCGCTATCGTATTTGCGCAGTCCGGTAGCGACTTCCTGCGCACTGGCCGCGAAAAATTCCCGCAGCGAGTTGGCGAGGCGGTTGCATCCGACGCCGTCGCACATATCGTAGACCGCGCCGTAGGCAGGCGAGGAGGCGATGCAGTTCACCACGAGGTATGAGCCGCAACCATCCTGCATGATCGGCAGGAAGCCGTAAGGCCAGTAGTCCGGGTTTTCGCTGCCGCCGCAATAGGCCACATCCTGGTAGTGGCTGATGCTGTCCTTGATCGACAGTGCGGACATGCCCCACGCCAGTTCGGGCTCGAACAGGTCGAATTCTTCCATGACGTCGTCGTCAAGGCCGTCGACGCGGGCGAAGTATGTGGCCAGGTCGTCAAACGGCGTGACGTCGCGCAGCGACTTGAGTTCTTCGATGTCCACTTCCGCCGAAGGCTTGAGCGCACGCGGAGTGGCCGAACCGTTTTCCGCAATCGTCTTGAGATAGCTATCCAGTACTGCGTCGAATGTTTGTGTCATAGAGGTCGATCCGGGTTGGAACAATCGGCGGCGCTCAGGCCGCCGCCGGCTGCGCTTCGGCGCCGCGCCTGCGTCCGCGCAGCCATAGTTTGGTCAGGCCATACATGATCGCGATGATCGCGATCCAGGCCAGGTACACCACTGCCAGCGACGGCTCATAATTCTTTGGCAGCGTCAGCCCGCCCGGCCCGCCTTGGGCGATAGCGCCATAGCGTAGCAGGAAGTAGGGCTGGGAAAGGAAGTGGATCAGGGCGATATGCACCACGTAGAAGAACAATGGCGTGCCGCCGAACAGCATCAGCAACGGCACCGGCCGTATGCGTTCGAACCATGCCAGCAAAGGCAGCGCAATGCCGATCGTCACGCACAGGTAGAGTAGCGAAGGCGGATACTTGTGCACGCGGACGAAGGAAATGAGATCCCACACCAGGCCGCGCCCTTGCGGCGACCATGGATCGGGATCGCCGTAGAAATTCCCGCTGCGCAGCAAGGCGAACGCCAGCAGCAGCGTGGCGCCGGCGGCGAGCAGGAAGCGCTGGCGCCGCGCCGGCTCCCACTTGAAGACGGGGCCGAGCGCATAGCCGGCCGCGATCAGCCCGAACCAGGGCATCAGCGGATAGGCGATAAAGATGCCGTAATTGCCGGCGATCGGCCAGAAGCCGCGCTGGTGCCATGCCAGCCACAAGGGGTGGGTGGACTGAATCGGGTCGAGCAGGTTATGCGGCAGGATCAGCAGCGCCGCGATGAGGGCAATCGCCGGGCGCGGCAGCCACACCAGGCCGGCCAGGAAGACCATGCCCATTCCCAGCGCCCAGATGACCTGGAAGATGGTGACGTTGTAGGCGAACTGCCAGCTGAAACTGATCCACGTCGCTTCCAGGACCAGCAGCATCAGGCCGCGTGTGACGAGGTAGCGCGACAGGGCGGGAATGCCGCTCTTCGTCCCGCGCAGGAAGGCCGATGTTCCGGCCAGCAGCACAAAGGTGGCAGCGCACAGGTGGGTGATCCAGCGCGTGGCGAACCACAGCGGCGTGGTCTGCGCCAGGTCTTCCGGGTCGAACAGCGCGGGGCCGAAAAAGTCGCGTGTATGATCCAGCGCCATCAGCACAATGACCAGGCCGCGCAGCATATCGATGCTGGCCAGCCGTCCTCTGTTTTCCATCCTCGCCCCCGTGGATTGCGTTTTGCTCATTCTATCGCGATCTACTGATTAGATTATCAATTCACCAATTTGGGCGCGGGCCCGAGGGCTGTGCAGGGTGTCGCAATTTCTGTCTTGACAGAAATTAATGAAAGCTTAGAATAGGCGCTATGGAACTGAAACCGATAGCCGAACGATTTGTACTGCACTGGGGCGAGATGGGATCGCGCTGGGGCGTCAACCGCACCGTGGCGCAAATCCACGCGCTGCTGTACCTGGCCGCCCGGCCAATGGACGCGGAAGAAATCCAGCTGACGCTGGGCGTGGCGCGCTCCAATGTCAGCAACAGTCTGAAGGAGCTGCAGTCCTGGAACCTGGTCAAGGTGGTGCACTTGAAGGGCGACCGCCGCGACCACTTCGAGACCTCGACCGATGTGTGGGAGCTGTTCAAGCTGGTCGTCGCCGGGCGCCGCCAGCGCGAGATCGACCCGACCGTGGTGGCGCTGGCCGATTGCCTGGCCAATCCAGCCATGGCCGACGAGGACGAGGGGACCCGCGAGCGCATCGAGGAGACGCTGAAGTTCATTGAAACCATGGCGACGCTGGCGGACGAACTACTGCGTTATAAGCCGGAAACGCTGATGAAGACATTGGGCGTCAGCGCCAAAATCAGCCGGGTCATGCGCGGTAAGCCGTGATCCGGCAGTGCAACAAGCGGGCAGCGATGCCCGTTTTTTTGAAATCGTCATTTCTGTTTTTACAGAAATGACTGCCAAAAGGAGATTAAAAATGTTGATCGCTTACGAAATCCTGCTTCCCCTGCTGGCCGGCCTGGCCATCAGCGTCTACCTGCGCGGCGTGCTGCGCAACTTGCTGTTGGACTTGTGCGGCACGGCCCCGCGCGCCGACTTCTGGGTGCGGGTGGCCACGGTCCTGTTTACGGCGTTTCCCTTGCTGCTGGCGGTCGGCTTCGGGCATAGCGGCGCATCGGATGCCACGGCAGCGGGGGTGCTGCGCACCACCCTGGTCTTGTCGACGGCGGGCGTCGTCGCCGGTGTCGTCCTGCTGGCCTGGAATATTGCGAAATCGATCCCGCGCAGCGTGAAATGAAGATACTCGTTTGCGGCGCCTCGGGCTTCATCGGCAGCGCCGTCTGCGCCAGGCTGGCGCGGGCGGGGCATGAGGTGCTGCGCGGCGTGCGCCGCCCTGAGCGGGCGGGAGATGTGGCAATCGACTACGGCGCGGACACCGAACCGTCCGCCTGGCGCGGGCGCTTGCGCCACGTCGATGTCGTGGTGAATGCCGTCGGCATCATCCGCGAGTGCCCGGCGGCGCGCTTCGAGACCCTGCATGCGCGCGCCCCGGCGGCCCTGTTTGCCGCATGCGCAGCGGCGGGCGTGCGGCGCGTGGTGCAGGTCTCGGCGCTGGGCGCCGCAGATGGCGCCAGCGCCTACTTCGCCAGCAAGCGTGCAGGGGACCGCGCCCTGATGGCGCTGGACCTGGATTGGCTCATCCTGCGCCCGGCCCTCGTGTTCGGTCCAGGCGGCGGGTCGGCAGGACTGTTCTGCAAGCTGGCCAGCCTGCCGGTCATGGCCGCTCCGGCGCTGGACGGGGCGCGCTTCCAGCCCATCCATGTGGACGACCTTGCCCAGGCGGTGGCGGCGGCCTGCGAGCCGGCCACGCCGGCGCGGCGCGTGCTCAGCCTTGCCGGCGCGTCGACGGTCAGCTATGTGGGCATGCTCGCCGCCTACCGGCGCGCCATGGGTTTCCCAGCGGCGCCGCTGCTCCGGCTTCCTGCCGCGGCGATGGCTGGCGCGGCCTGGCTCGGCCGATGGATTCCCGGCAGCGCCCTGACGCCGGACAACTGGCGCATGCTGCGCGGCGGCAGCGCGCTGGCGGAAGGCGATACGCAGTCGGCCGCCGGCATCCGCGCACTGCTTGGCCGGGCGCCGCGCGCCATCGGCGATTTTATCCGGCCGGCACAGGCCGAGCTGCTGCGCCTGCGGGCGCTGGCGGGTTGGCGCAACGCCCTGCTGCGCTGGGCGTTGGCTGCCGTCTGGCTGGCGACCGCCGTCGTGAGCGCTTGCATTTATCCGTCGGACGGCAGTCTGGCCTTGTTGGCGCGCGCCGGCATCGAGGGTGCGCCGGCGACCGCAGCGCTGTACGGGGCCGCCACGCTGGACGCCGCCTTGGGTGTCGCGTGCCTCGTCCGCCCGAGCCGGGGGCTGTGGCGGGTGCAGGGCGCCTTGATCCTCGGCTACAGCGTGGTGATCGCGGCCTGCTTGCAGGAATACCTGTGGCACCCCTTCGGCCCGGTGCTGAAGAACCTGCCGATCCTGGCGATCCTGTTCATTTTGTTTGCAGAGGAAAAATCATGGACTACATGAGCATCAAGACCCTCCACATCCTGTCGTCGGTGCTGCTGGTCGGCACCGGCTTCGGCACGGCCTTCTACCTGTTCTTCGCAAACCGTTCGGGATCGGTGGAGGCGATCGCCGTGGTGTCGAAGCTGGTGGTGCGCGCCGACTGGTGGTTCACCACGCCCGCCGTGATCGTGCAGCCCTTGTCCGGCGCCTGGCTGATCCACCTGGCCGGCTATCCGCTGGACGCCTTGTGGATCAAGGCATCGCTGGCGCTGTATGTGCTGGCGGGCGCGTGCTGGCTGCCGGTGGTGTGGTACCAGATCAGGATGGGCAAGCTGGCGCTGGCGGCCCACGCCGCGGGCAGTGCGCTGCCGCGGCAATACTGGCGTTATGCGCGGCGCTGGGAGCTGCTCGGTTATCCCGCCTTCCTTGCCATGCTGGCCGTGTACTGGCTGATGGTGCACAAGCCGGTGTGAATCACTCCTGCTTTTGCGGCTTGCCCTTGTCCATCACTTCGCGGCAGTCGCCTTTGAAGCTGGCGTTGTCGTAATTGGTCCAGCCGTAGCTGTCGACCACGCGCTTGTGGTACCTGAAGTCCTTGCTGAGGAAGCTCCATTCGGGCTTGTCGTCCGGATAGCGGATATTGGCCACGTCCAGCATGGTGTGGAAAATGTTTTCCGTGGCCAGTCTGGCCTTGCTGTTGCGGTACAGCGATTCGACCTTGTCCGGATAGTGTTCGCGGTACTGCTCCGAGAACCACATGAAGGCCGGCACGTGGAATTCATATTGCGTGTTGTGGCCGTGGAAGGCCAGGCGGCAGGCGCCGTCATACAGCGTCTGGCCGTGGTCGGCGATGTACAGCATGGACGACAGTTGCCCGCTGGCTTTCAGGTCGCCGATGACTTGCGCCAGGAACCAGTCGGTGTACAGGATCGAATTGTCGTAGCTGTTGTTCAGCTGCGGCTTGATTTTCAGGTCGGTGTAGACCGGCTTGTTGACGCCGAACAGCGAGGGCTTCCATTTGTCGAATTCCTGCGGATGGCGCTGGCTGTAGTTCCAGTGGCTGCCCAGCGAATGCAGCACGATCAGCTTTTTCGGCGCCGGGTCGGCCAGCGCGCGCTTGAGCGGCTCGAACAGCACCTGGTCGAAATTGGAATTGTTGGTGAAGCCGCCCAGGTTGAGGAACTGCACCACGTCGGCTTCCTTGGCGAACACGGAGACCGGGGTGTCGTACTGGCCGAAGGAAATCTGGTTCGACAGCCACCAGGTCTTGAAGCCGGCTTCCTTGTAGGCGGTCAGGAAAGACTTTTCGCTGAACCCGTCCTTCAGGCTTTGCGTGGCCGGCTTGCGCGAAATGATCACCGGCACCGACAGGCGCGTCGCCGAGACCGGCGTGATCACGTCCGACAGGGCCACCAGGTTGCCCTCTTTGCCCAGCAAGGGATTGGTCTCGCGGCTGTAGCCATTCAGGCTCCAGCGGTCGTAGCGCGACGATTCGCCCAATACCATCACCACGACTTCCGGCTGGTGGTCGCCATCGAGCTGGCGCGCGCCGAAGACGAAACTGGCGCTGCGCTCATTGAGTTCGGACAGGTAGCGGCGCTCTTTGTAGAAATCGTAGCCGCGCGCAGCCAGGCCGAAGGGCCAGGATTCGACCAGGTTTTTCGGTTCGAAGGGCACCCGCGCCCAGTAGGGCAGGGGTGGGCCGGGCAGCTTCAGGGTGTGCGCGCCTATTTCGGCCGAGTGCGCCGAATCGCTGTCGTCCGAGCCGTCGTCGGCGGAGACGCTGGCGCTGGCGCTGCCGGAGGCGCCGACCTTGGCGCTGTGCGCGTAAGGCCCCTTTTGCGGCGCCGCATCGACGCCGAATTCATAGCCCCAGGCCGCCACTGCCGACAGCAGGACCAGCAAGACCAGGGCCACCCAGCGCGAGCCGCCCTCCCAGTCGAGGTCGCGGGTCTGGCGCGCCGCGCGGAAGCTTAGCACCCACCATACGGCCACCGCCACCATGACCGCCAGCATGGTCCACACCTTTTGGCCCAGGAATTCCATGGCCTCGCGCGGACTGGTTTCGGCCAGGATGCCCAGATGGTGGGTGGAAATGCCCTGGCCATAGAACACGAACAGGTAGATTTCGGTCGGCAGCGCCAGGAAGGCCGGGATCAGCAGCCAGTGGAAATAGGCGGGCCGCTTGAACAGGGCCCACACCACCATCCAGGCCACCAGTTCGACGCCTGCCAGTCGCCACTGCTGCTCCAGGGGCTTGCCCAGCAACAAAGGGACGAAGGGCACCGCGGACAGCGCGAGGTAGCTGAACAGGATGAAAAGGTTGGCGGGGCGCAGCAGGAGTCGCATTACGGGCTAGAACGGCTTATCTTAATCAGGCCGTATTATCCAGCCAATCCTTGCCAGGGCAATGAAAAAGTTTCAGTCAGGCATTTACGTCACGCCAAGCCTGCAACATCCAGATAGTCGTTCTACTTGGCGCCGATTAGTGGCATGATGGTAATCCTGCATTGAAAACCTGTCGTCCGGGCCGGGCGCGGGGCGGCGTTGCGCGCCCTATAATGCTGCCTAAAATTTCCGCAAGCAGGTTGACTGGGCTGTTAACCAGGTATATACTCGCGAGTTCTCAATTTAGTCTGCGCATCGTATACGCCTTTGTTTGAGCGACGCTCCGCGCACACTGAGAGATACCGTTTTAGCCCCCGGGTAACCGTGCCCGGGTTGTCAATGCTGTAATTTTGTTGGATTTAAAACGATGCCAACCATCAATCAATTGATTCGCCAACCACGTACCAAGCTGGTCGTGAAGAGCAAATCGCCGGCACTTGAAAACTGCCCGCAAAAGCGTGGCGTGTGCACCCGTGTGTACACCACCACTCCGAAGAAGCCTAACTCGGCACTGCGTAAAGTTGCAAAAGTGCGTCTGACCAACGGTTTCGAAGTGATTTCGTACATCGGCGGTGAAGGCCACAACCTGCAGGAACACAGCGTTGTGCTGCTGCGCGGCGGTCGTGTAAAAGACTTGCCGGGTGTGCGTTACCACATGGTCCGTGGCTCGCTGGATACCCAGGGCGTTAAAGACCGTAAGCAAGCTCGCTCCAAGTACGGTGCGAAGCGCGCAAAAGCCGCTAAGAAGTAATTCTTGCAATTTAAATGAGTTGAGGCGGTCGTGAGACCGAGTAAGTGGATGGCTATGATGGCCTCCGCGAGTGCCCAAGCACTCAACTGAAGAAAAGGAAATGACATGCCACGTCGTCGTGAAGTACCCAAGCGCGAAATTCTGCCGGATCCAAAATTCGGTAGCACCGAAGTCGCTAAATTCGTCAACGTTCTGATGCTGTCCGGCAAGAAGTCGGTTGCAGAAAACATCATCTACGGTGCGTTCGACCACATCCAATCGAAGTCCGGCAAGGACCCGCTGGAAGTGTTCACCGCAGCGATCAACAACGCCAAGCCAATGGTTGAAGTGAAGTCCCGCCGTGTTGGCGGCGCGAACTACCAGGTTCCAGTCGAAGTGCGCCCAGTGCGCCGCCTGGCCCTGTCCATGCGTTGGCTGCGTGAAGCCGCGAACAAGCGCTCCGAAAAGTCCATGCCACAGCGCCTGGGTGGTGAGCTGCTGGAAGCCGCGGAAGGCCGTGGCGGTGCGATGAAGCGCCGTGACGAAGTCCACCGTATGGCTGAAGCGAACAAGGCGTTCTCGCACTTCCGCTTCTAATACGTTTGGCTGGCCTTTACCGGCTGGCCTTGTTCAAACCGGGCACATTTTTCTTGAAAAGATGCTGCTCGGTTTTGTCCATTCAAAGATTTAGGATCAATTATGGCCCGCAAGACCCCCATTGAGCGCTACCGTAACATCGGTATCTCCGCTCACATCGACGCCGGTAAGACCACCACCACCGAACGCGTCCTGTTCTACACCGGCGTGAACCACAAGATTGGTGAAGTGCACGACGGCGCTGCCACCATGGACTGGATGGAGCAGGAACAAGAGCGCGGCATTACCATTACCTCGGCAGCGACGACCTGCTTCTGGAATGGTATGGCCAACAACTTCAAGCCACACCACATCAACATCATCGACACCCCAGGGCACGTTGACTTCACCATTGAAGTTGAGCGTTCCATGCGCGTGCTGGATGGTGCTTGCATGGTTTACTGCGCAGTGGGCGGCGTGCAGCCACAGTCTGAAACCGTATGGCGCCAGGCTAACAAGTACAAAGTGCCGCGTCTGGCCTTCGTGAACAAGATGGACCGTACCGGCGCCAACTTCTTCAAGGTCTACGAGCAGATGCGTTCGCGCCTGAAGGCCAACCCAGTCCTGATCCAGATCCCGATCGGCGCCGAAGACAACTTCAAAGGCGTGATTGACCTGGTCAAGATGAAGGCCGTCATCTGGGACGACGCGTCCCAGGGCATGAAGTTCGACTACGTGGACATCCCGGCTGAACTGGCCGACTCCGCCCAAGAGTGGCGCGAGAAGATGGTCGAAGCCGCTGCCGAAGCGAACGAAGACCTGATGAACAAGTACCTGGAAGAAGGCGAACTCTCTGAAGAAGAGATCAAGACCGCCCTGCGCCAGCGTACCATCGCGTCGGAAATCGTTCCGATGATGTGCGGCACCGCCTTCAAGAACAAGGGCGTGCAGGCCATGCTGGACGCCGTGATCGAATACCTGCCGTCGCCGATCGACATCGCCGACGTGAAGGGTACCGACGAGGATGACGAGCCAGCAAGCCGTAAAGCGTCGGACGACGAAAAGTTCGCTGCCCTGGCATTCAAGATCATGACCGACCCGTTCGTGGGCCAGCTGGCCTTCTTCCGCGTCTACTCCGGCGTGGTGAACGCAGGCGACACCATCTACAACTCGGTCAAGCAGCGTAAAGAGCGTCTGGGCCGTATTCTGCAGATGCACGCTAACCAGCGTGAAGAGATCAAAGAAGTCCGCGCCGGCGACATCGCCGCTGCCGTGGGCCTGAAGGACGTGACCACCGGCGAAACCCTGTGCGATCCATCCTCGATCATCACCCTGGAAAAGATGGTGTTCCCAGAGCCAGTGATCCAGCAGGCAGTTGAGCCGAAGACCAAGGCTGACCAGGAAAAGATGGGCCTGGCCCTGAACCGCCTGGCACAGGAAGATCCTTCGTTCCGCGTGAAGACCGACGAAGAATCCGGCCAGACCATCATCGGTGGTATGGGCGAGCTGCACCTGGAAATTATCGTTGACCGTATGAAGCGCGAATTCGGCGTGGAAGCAACCGTTGGCAAGCCACAGGTTGCCTACCGCGAAACCGTGCGCAAGTCGGTGTCCGACGTGGAAGGCAAGTTCGTCAAGCAGTCCGGTGGCCGCGGTCAGTACGGTCACGCCGTTGTGACCCTGGAACCACAGGAACAAGGCAAGGGCTTCGAATTCGTCGACGCGATCAAGGGCGGTGTGATTCCTCGCGAATTCATCCCTGCGGTGGAAAAAGGCGTGCGCGAAACCCTGAACAACGGTGTTCTGGCTGGCTACCCAGTGGTCGACGTTAAAGTCACCCTGACCTTCGGTTCCTACCACGACGTTGACTCGAACGAAAATGCATTCCGCATGGCCGGTTCGATGGCGTTCAAGGAAGCTTGCCGTCGCGCCAGCCCAGTGATTCTGGAGCCAATGATGGCTGTGGAAGTCGAGACCCCGGAAGACTACGCCGGTACCGTGATGGGCGACCTGTCGTCCCGCCGCGGTATGGTGCAGGGCATGGACGAGATCCCAGGCGGCGGCGGCAAGATCATCAAGGCAGAGGTTCCTCTGTCCGAGATGTTCGGCTACTCGACCATCCTGCGTTCCGCGACCCAGGGCCGCGCGACCTACACCATGGAGTTCAAGCACTACTCCGAGGCGCCTAAGCACGTGATCGACGCAATCGTCACCGCTAAAGCGAAGTAAAATAAATCATTACCCGGGCGGGGGAGATCCTCCCGCCCGGCATTGACCTTAAATCAAAGTTCTGAGGAAGAATTAAAATGGCAAAAGAAAAGTTCGAGCGGACTAAACCGCACGTGAACGTTGGCACCATCGGTCACGTTGACCACGGCAAGACCACCCTGACCGCAGCGATCGCTACCGTCCTGTCGAAGAAATTCGGCGGCGAAGCCAAAGCTTACGACCAGATCGACGCTGCTCCAGAAGAAAAAGCACGCGGCATTACCATCAACACCGCCCACGTCGAGTACGAGACCGCGAACCGTCACTACGCTCACGTTGACTGCCCAGGCCACGCCGACTACATCAAGAACATGATCACCGGTGCTGCGCAGATGGACGGCGCGATCCTGGTTTGCTCCGCTGCTGACGGCCCAATGCCACAGACCCGCGAGCACATCCTGCTGGCACGCCAGGTTGGCGTTCCATACATCATCGTGTTCCTGAACAAGTGCGACCTGGTTGACGACGCAGAACTGCTGGAACTGGTCGAAATGGAAGTGCGCGAG
>NZ_AUDI01000028.1 GCF_000425385.1 Pseudoduganella violaceinigra DSM 15887
TGCTGTACAGCACCTGCAGCAGCATGGCCCGCAACAGCTTTTCTGGCGCGATGCTCGGGCGACCACCCTTGATGTCGGCCTCGTACATCTCAGCGAACAGGTCGTTCATCTTCTCCAGCGCCGTATTGGCCATCTGGCGAATCGCACGCAATGGATGATCCTTCGGGATGAAGTCCTCCAATTTGCGCATCATGAACAGGCTTTCGGTAAAGGTGTCGGCGCCGCGCATCGTTTTTCAGAATGAAGTGGGGATGTCAGGATAACATTGGGCCGCCAGCAACAGCCCGCTTGTCGAGGCAGGATTTCAGCAGCCTGCTAGTCCGAGCACGAACAAGAAGATTGGCATTGCGCCCCCAACTCGAAGCTTGCCGGCGATGAGGTCTGTAACGATCCCGCGATCCCTGAACAAAGCGCCAGCTATTGTTAATGGAAAGAGAGTTCAGAGAATTTTTCTTCGAAATCAGATAAGAATAGCCGACTATTAAAGCCATCAATCTTGTACCGACCGATAACTTCCGGCACTTCCAATCGCAGCTTGGATAAGATCTTGAATCTGCGTTCCGCGGGAGTCGTCGTGGCAATCTCGTTCAAATCCAGCATAACATCTATATAAATCTTCTTCTCTTTTTTCGAGTGGCGAATTCGGCGTTTGAATCCATATTCAGGATTTCTGCATATTAAGAATATCGAAACCCCATCCAAACCTGCTCCATATGAACGCTTTTGAAACAGCGTCCAGTATTCCGTCGTTGAAAGCCAATCCAAAACACAACCGACCCCCGAGTCCCACTCAGCATCAGCCAAAATATTTAATCGCATATCTTACGCTCCTATCGCACAATTTTATTTCCCGGCGGAAGATGCCCATTTTGTCCGACGTAGTCAAGAATTTTAGCATTCTCCAAAATAAGGCTCTCAAGTCTACTTCCGTTTAGCTCCGGGCTCATCCGCAATCCTTCACCAATACTGTCAAGGTATGTTTGTGAGTACCTGGCTCCAAAATCTTTAGTTGTTCCAAATTTCCAGACGTCGCCGGCTTTGCACCACATTTGGCCTGTTGGTTCTTTGAATCCGCGGGTCATGATTGGGTACCATCTATCTTTAACTCATAGCTTTATACACAAGTCAGTCCGACTCTCCCCGCAGGGCGCGTGGCGTCTGAGCAGCGGTTTGGACTCTATCGAGTCCACGCCATATCGTTTTGGCGCCGGGCTCCCCGTCGCCCTTGCGGGCCAAGAAGCCGCCAATCTGTGCGATCAGGCGCACCACTTCGTTCACGGAAGGTGTTTTAGCCGGGAGCTTCTTTTTCGCCAAGAGATATGCCCCATGGATTTCATCGGCGTCGAAAAACAATGTGGCATCAAGGTCCGGGCAGGTGCGTCCCTTGCGCATCAGATATGTAATGCGCCAGCCGACGACCATGAACAATGCCAGTGCGCGTTCCAGACGGTCAATGGCCCCCAATTGCAACGCCTCGACCTCACAGCCATTCTTGATGACGTGGAAGTAGATCTCGATTTCCCAACGCGCCCTCTACCAGTCGATCAATTCCACGGCCTGCTGGTGCGTCGCGGCTTCCCGGTTCGTCAGCAGGCGCCATTCCACTGGCTTGACGCCGGCAGGGCATCCACTTCACGTGCCACCACACAAGTGACGTTCAATCGGCCGCGTTTGCCATCGCCGATCTCCACCCGGCGCGCCCACAACTGCTGGCGCACCTTGCGCGATGGCCGATGTTCGCGTGCTCCCAGCGTAAATTCAATTTCGCCCAGTGGCGTGTCGGCCGTGGCCGTGACCCACAATCTGGTGCCCTGGTCACCGGGCAAACAGCGATCGTGCTTGGCGCGCACCAGCCAGTCAGCCGGCGTTCCCAGCTCATGTGCGCGACGCATCATTTCCACCATGTCGGCCTCGCGGTCGGCCAGGTACACCAGCCGCGTCTCGGGCATGTCGGACGCCATTTTCGCCACCCGCTCATAGCCCTCGACCCAGCGCGCGCTCTCCTTGTGACCCGGCCGCATGCCAACGGCATCACGCTTCTCGCGCGCCCACATCCATGCATCGAGCACGCCCAGCGGCTCGCGCTCCGTCGTCACGGCATAGGTCGGGTGCAGGTACATGCCACGCCGCGCCTCATAGTTCAACGGCCCCAGTCCCGCAATTTCCTGGCCGTCGAAATCAAGTTCCGTCGTGTCCTGGATGCACAGCACCACCGGCTGTGTGCGCATGCGCTCCTGAGTTCGCGCCCAGTGTGGCGCGAGGATATCGGCCCATGCTACATCCGTATTGCGCAGGAAGCGGTACGCCGCCATTGTCTCGCTCCAGCTATCACATGCTTCCGGGACACTGGATGCCGGCTTGGCCGCAAGTCGTTCAATCAATTCCTTCGCCCTCTTGTCCAGACGGGCGTCACCCAGATCAAGTCCAGCAAATTCGTGCTCTGTCCACTGTTCCGCCGCTCTCACCACGCGCCCGCCCAAAAGACGAGAGTAAACGCGATTTGGCGGAAGTTTACAAGGCAATGACAGACCTGACCCAGAATTGAGATCCAGAATTTAATTCTACTTTAATGAAACGTTAAATAATGGCAATTCGAAACTTTCGAGGGCGCTTTGCTCAGTGAGTTTTTCTACAGATTCATCTGCGGTGTAAGCAAAAATCTCTGATGAACCATTACGTCCCCGCAACTGGACGACAAATGCTTTTCCTATTGTTGGACGTACGACAAACTCATAAGATTGGTATCGCTGAAGCGCTTGAATGGGGATCAAGTCAACAATCTGATTATTTAATGCTTTAACGTATTTCTCGCTAAGTCCGTCCGCATAAGATGCAGTAAGATCTTGTGGTTGTTTGAGAAACTTCAGCACCGTAGTTTGCGCGTCACTAAAGGAGCGTCTCGCCGTATGGCGATAAATCGCGCCGCACGTCAATGCTTGCGAAGCTACAAAACAAAGAACAAGAACATTTCTTCCAAAATGCCGAAGCGAGTATAGCCGCACGTAAGCTACAAAAAAAACTACAGTGGCGAAGGTGGGCAACATCAACGATGCGACAAAGCTCCCAGACGGAAGTATTGAATCAACTATTGAGTCCTGCCCTGCAATGGATATAGCAGTATCCATGAGGACTAAACTTTGCAACGACGCCACCAACGAGAATGCAATAATTTTTCTAGGCATGAAATTAAGAAATTTTTTAGCTACAAAAAACTTTGCCGTCGCGTAGTATTAATTCCCGCAAACCTCAGCCTTACACGTCTCGTACACTTCACGTACCCACATTACACAGTTCCTAGTGAATGCACCATAGGTAGTATCGCCTCCGCCTTTTAGGCGCTCAGCAACACAATTCTCGAGTTTGACTGCATCGCATGTTTTTGGCGTCGCAGGAGACATGCTTACGGCTCCAGCCTGATTGGGATCCTCTGGTTTAACGATACCTGGGCCGCCAATAATGTCGTCGACAACCGTTCCATTAGCAGGCTGCTGAAATACTGATTTGCGTCATCTTCTGTCGGATTGCCGACCTCGCAAAACGAGCTACAAGCGATTTTTTCGACATGTTCAAGGGTAAAGGCACCCTGACTCATGTCCAAACTGGGTGTGTTTCGGAGGTATTTCAGCAGCCTGATAGAACTGACGCTGGAGAATTATCATTCCTCCCAAATCCAAAACTTTGCGTTTCTAAGAGAATGTTAGCCGTCTTTCGGAAACAAAGTGACCAACAGCAGAATCAATAAGGCGGCCACTCCGAAAAAATAGACGATTACATAAACTGACTTATATGCGGTGGGGTTGGACTCAAACGTTACACGTCCGCCGCGCGTCATTAGCTCCGTTTTCCTTTTGTAGTTCTCAGAAACTACCCAGAAGCAGGCAAGTCCCCAAAAAACCTCAACCGCCGCAAGCACGAACCGCGTTTGTTCGTGCAAAAAAAATATCGA
Source organism: Pseudoduganella violaceinigra DSM 15887 (assembly GCF_000425385.1). Classification (GTDB taxonomy): domain Bacteria; phylum Pseudomonadota; class Gammaproteobacteria; order Burkholderiales; family Burkholderiaceae_D; genus Rugamonas; species Rugamonas violaceinigra. The sequence goes on from NZ_AUDI01000028.1 coordinate 3,947, forward strand.
TGGCAAAATAAGTAGGCCAATAACGAACAAGAAAAGTGGCATAGGTACCTCAATATAGGTCTGTTGGTACTTCGATCGATAAGCTCCCTAGCATCTCTTAAAGATCTTGTTTATGTAGGCGATGGTTTCTTGTTCCACGCCTTAAGTGATACGAGCTACGGTGCGGATAACCACGCCCTCAGTTAGAACAATTATGCACGCTCCAAAGTGCGCTTCTCGGACGAAACATACAGATGCTCGCGTTTGGCTTTCATCACGGTCGCCCCTGTTCCTGTCAGGCGTTTCGCCGCATTATGGAAGGTCACGTATCTGAATGACATGCCTGAACCCAGACCTGAGCGACACAATTTCGTTACCGCCCCGCCGTCGCGTACCAGGCAAAGCAACTTGCCAGCTGCTTCGGAATACCCGGGACGTTTTTGAGCGCCCACTCCTCCATGGCTGCCCCTTCGGATCGCATAGCTGCGCCGCTCCACATGTTGATGTACGTCCCTTCGGCGGGCACATTTGGGTAAAACAGGAAAACTTCATCGGCCTGGTGCGTGTCCACGTAAACAACCCGCCATTGCCTCGACGCGAACGTACTAAGCACATCAACAGATGGGACGCCTAATTGCTTTGCAATAGCCTCTGACCAGTTTTTCTTTTCAGCCATGGATAGCTGCTGGGTGGCGTCGTCACATCGTGTCTTGGCGCCACCCGGCAAGCTGATGAAGGCGGCGATTAATGCGACACAAAATTTTCTAGTACTCACCTATCACAGTCCCGTGTCGACCGGCATCAAGCGCTTTGCTTTCGCTCGCCTGAATATCCGAAATAGAGAAGCGATCGGAACGATCGCCGTGAAAATGACGATGGCGCAGATAGCTGCCACCAGCACCGTATACCAGAGGCCGATGGAGTCGACCTTGTGTATCTTTTCCAGCTGGAGTTCAAGCAGAAGGCTGGCGCCAAAGACCAGTAGAAATGCATAAATTCGTTTCAGACTCATGCCCTATCTTCTGTTTGAGATTACTGCAGCGATCACTAATAGCGCCATGACGAGTAGTCCGACAACGACACCCCTTTTAGATCTTCTGTCGGCCTTCTGCTGGAAATCCTCAATAAGCAATGGCCAGATGAGGTAGTAGTCCCAGAAAGATCTTTGCCTGGTCCGCGTATTTTTCTTGGTCAGAAGGTAGATCACCAATCCGCCAAAAACAACAGCCATTACGCCGCCGATCAGATACCCATACATTATGAGCCAGCCTTCAGACATCGCGTCCCTTCCATGCGTCGTTAATCCAGCAACAATTCTTAAGTATCCGCTGGATTGCTATGCAGTGCCAAATCGTCGTGCGCATGTCCGAATGAACCACGAGAAGAACGCACCAAACAGCAGCGCACAAAAGAACTGGCCAACGTTCTTTTCCGAATAGGTGAGCGGGCGAATCGCTCCATTCAAAACCCTGTAGGTTTCGGAAATGGCCAGATCATCTTGAAACTTGAGAGAAATGACCTGCTCATTCGCGTTCACTGCAACGCTCGAGAATTCCCAATCTCTATCGAAGCTCAATCCGGCACTCGCGTTCAGGCGAAGCGACGCGGTGGGATGTGCCGATAAATGTTTCGCAAGGTCTGACAACAAAACTGGCTGCACTTCCGATGATTCTGGTCCTGCGCTTACAAGGACTTGAAATCGCGATGGCACAGGATCGCCATGCGCCATATCGCGCGAGCATTGATGGATCATGCAGATGGCGCTCATCCCGAGGTAAGTCCCCGTACCAATTCTTACCGGCGCAAACACCGCTGCACCAAGCAGTGTCAGGATGACAGGCTTTAATCGCTTCATTTCAAACATTGATTTGAACGATTGGCGACACGCGGCTGCATTTCACACTCATGCAAATATTTCTAACAAACAACTTCAATTAACGTGCGATACTATCATATTAGGTGGTGAAAAAATCTCTCTGATTCCCACGAAACAGGCGGCGCAAAAAAAAACGGCAGCCAATCGGCCGCCGCAAGCAGGATACAACTTAGATTCAGGCTGCCAGCGCCAGCCCCGGCGAGGCCAGGGCAATACCGCCCCCCAGGCTGTAGGCATTTCGATAACCCAGCCGGCGCAGGCATTGCGCCGCTTTGGCACTGCGGTTCCCGCTGCGACAGAAAAACACCAGCGGTGGATGGTCGACGGCTTCCAGCCAACCGGGTACGAAGGCTGCCAAGCGGCTCAACGGCACGCTCTGTGCAGCGCGTCCGCCTGGGATGCAGGCTGCTTGCTCGTACACTTCGCGCACGTCCACCAATACGGCTTGCGGGTGCGCTTCCAGCAGGTGCGCCAGCGCTATGCTATCCAGGTTCAAATCGGCGTTTGCGGCGGCCGCTTGCGCTTCCGCGCGCAGGCTGGTGCAGCAGGCATTCAACTCTTCGCGTCCGGCGCACACCAGTGCATCGGATGGAACCTTGCCTGCCAGCGCCGCCAGTGCTGCCATACCCGTGAAGGCGTATTCGACCTTGTCGCCATTGCATAGCAGGTATGTCGCTTGGTTGGCGCCCAGCGCTACGCGGCGCAGCGTATGCGCGCCGAACGCGAAATCCGCGCTATCCGATGGCCATGTTTCGCCATCGCGCGTGCTGAGGCGCGCCTTCAGTTGATAGCCGTGGCTGCGCAACAGGCTGTCGACGCGTTCCGCGAGTTCAGGCTGATGGTCGACCACGATGCATTGGCGCGAGGGCTCGTCCAGGATCAGCCAGGTATGGCTGCCTGCCAGGCTCAGTTGCAGCACGCCTTCCGGTACGATGGCGCCGGAGACCGGCGTGTCCATCAGGCCCGCATCGCGCAGCGCCTTGCCGCAGCGCTCGATGCGCGCGCAGGCTTCGACGATGGTCGCTTCGCCGACCAATGGGCCGAAGGACATGCGCACCGCGCTGCTGCTGCGCCAGGCGGGCAAGCCCATCGCGTCCAGCACATAGCTTGGCGCGGCCTTGGCGGCGGAACAGGCGCTGCCCGCGCTGACGCGCACATTCGCCGCATCAAACACGTCCAGCAACTCTTTACTCGATAGGCCGGGCACCGAGAAATTCAGGGTGGTCGGCAGCGCCTTCTCGAACGGCGCATTGAAGACGATGCCGGGGAAGGCGGCGCGCAGACTGGCAGCCAGCTTGTCGCGGAAGCCGTGCAATTCAGCCGGCGAACGGAAGGTGCCGCCCTCTTCCAGCGCGGCCAGCACGGCGCCCAGCGCCGCGATGCCCGCCATGTTTTCCGTCCCGGAGCGCAGGCCGGCTTCCTGGCCTCCGCCCATCACCAGCGGCGTGTACGGCGCGCCTTCGCGCACGTACAACATGCCGATGCCTTTCGGCGCGTACAGCTTGTGGCCAGAGAACGGGGCGTAATCGATGCGCGTGTTGCCCAGGTCCAGCGGCAGCTTGCCCAGGCCCTGTACACAGTCCACCATCCACAGCGCCTTGCTGCCCACCAGCGTTGCGCTAATGCCGGCCAGATCGGAGACCACGCCGGTTTCGTTATTCGCCGCCATGGTGCAGACGAAGGCCGCTTGCGGCGCCAATGCGCGCAGGGCTGCCAGGTCGTGGCGGCCGTCGCCGTCCACCGGCAGTTTTTTCAATTCGAGCCCCAGGCCTAGAAGGCGGTTCCAGTGCGCCAGCGCTTCCGGCACCGCCTTGTGTTCGGTGGCGCCGTAGACCAGCAGGCTGCCGATGGTTTCGCCGCGCTCGCGGCGTTCGCGCAGCGCGCACAGCGCCGACAGCACGGCGGTCTGGATCCCTTCCGTCGCGCCGCTATTGAACATGATGCGGCCAGTGCCCACGCCCAGCAGGCGTTTGGCGCGCTGGCGCACGGCGTCCATCATGGCCTTGGCCTTGAGCCCGGTGGCGTGGGTACTGCTTGGATTGCCAAAACATTCACGCATGGCTTGCACCGCCGCGTCGATCGCAGCTGGCAGCACGCAGGTGGTGGCATTTCCGTCGAGGTAGATTTCCTGGTTCATGTGAATAGTCTACGAAATAGCGCCGGATTGGCCATTCCAAAATTACCCCAAACATGAGTCAATGTAGAATAAGCATTCCAAATATCGATATAAACAAAAATGAACAATCTCGATCGCTACGATTACGCGATTCTGGGTGCGCTGCAGGTGGATGGCACGCTCTCTGTGGCGGAGCTGGCGGAAAAGGTTGGCCTTTCAACCACGCCATGCTGGAAACGCTTGAAGCGGCTGGAGGAGGATGGCTATTTCGAGCGCCGCGTGGCGATCATCAACCGGCGCAAGGCCGGTTTGCCGGTGACAGTGTTCGTCAGCGTGCGCACCAGCCAGCACGACGAGAAGTGGCTGGCGAAATTTGCGGCCGCCGTGGACGCGCTGCCGGAGGTGCAGGAATTCCACCGCATGAGCGGCGATGTCGATTACCTGCTGAAAGTGGTCACCACCGATATCGAAGGGTATGACCGTTTTTACAAGAAGCTGATCAAGGCCGCCCAGTTGACGGGCGTCTCGTCCGCCTTCTCGATGGAGCAGATCAAGTACACCACCAGCCTGCCGCTTGACCTGGTGTCGCACGGGGCGGGTGGCTGAGAGTAACCGCCACCCGTGGGATAATGCCCGGATGCTGAAATCCCTGCTTCACTCCCTGATTTACTCGCTGCTTCCCGCACGCAGTAATACCAGCCAGCGCGAACGCCTGCGCGCCAGCGTCGGCGCCCTGCTTGGCCTTCTGCTCTCCGCCACCGTGGCCCACACCCTTCTGGGCGATCAAGCGATCTGGATGGTGGCGCCGGTGGGCGCCTCCGCCGTACTGCTGTTCTGCCTGCCCGCCAGCCCGCTGGCCCAGCCCTGGTCGGTCATCGGCGGCAACGTGGTGTCAGCCCTGATGGGGGCCTTGTGCGTCAGGATGTTCGGCGATGGAACGCTGGCGATCGCGCTGGCGACGCCGTTGGCGATTGCCGCCATGTTTGCGCTGCGCTGCCTGCATCCGCCGGGCGGCGCGGCTGCGCTGATGGTGGTGATCGGCGGCCCGAAGGTCCACGCCATGGGATTCGGCTTTGCACTGGGCCCGGTCTTGCTGGATTGCGTGGTGATCGTGGCGGCGGCCATCGCCTACAACAACCTGACCGGCCGCCGTTATCCGCACAAACAGGTGCTGTCGCACCCGAACCCGCACGCCACCGGGGATCAAGTACCGACGGTGCGCCTGGGCTTCCAGCCGGAAGACTTGGATGCGGTGCTGCGCCAATACAACCAGGTACTCGACATCAGCCGCGACGACCTGGAAGAACTGTTCCTGAAGACGGAAATGCGCGCCTACCAGCGCCGCTTCGGCATCATTACCTGCGGCGAAATCATGTCGAAGGACGTGGTGACGGCGGAATTCGCCACGCCGCTGGAGCAGGCCTGGCGCGAGATGCGCGCGCACCGCATCGCCGCGGTGCCGGTGCTGAACCGGGTCGGGCGCGTCATCGGCATCGTCACCACCGGCGACTTCATGTCGCACGGCGGCCTGGACGACTATCACGGCATGCGCCGCCAGCTGCGCGAGTTCCTGCGCCCCAGCGGCACAAGCCATTCGGAAAAGCCGGAAGTGGTGGGACAGATCATGGTCAGGCATCCGCGCACGGCGCGCATCGATACCCCGATCACGGAACTGGTGCCGCTGATGGCCGATTCGGGCTTCCACCACATTCCCGTGCTCGATGCGGAAGACCGCTTTGCCGGCATCGTCACGCAGTCGGACGTGGTGGCGGCGCTGTACGAGAGCCGCCTGGCGGAGACCAGCGCCGCCTAGAAGCGCTTGCTCAAGGTCAGCGTGCCCGACTCGGTCTTCATATCGAGCCGCTTGAGCACGGAATTGCCGAGCAGGATCACCGGCAGTGGCGCCTCGCTGACGGAAGCTTCGACGTTGGCAAATTCGAACCCGCCGATGCGGACGCGGTCCAGCTTGACGAGCCATACTTCAGTAACGCCATTGGCGGTAGAGGACTGCCCGCGGCGCCCCTTGCCGCGGTAGTCGATCCCCATCTTGGCGGCCATCGCGGCCGGGATCGAGACATACGAGGCGCCCGTGTCGAGCAGCATGCGCACCGGAACACCATTGATCTCGCCCTGTACGCTATAGTGGCCCAATTGGTCAGGAGTCAGTACCATGGTATTGCCGCCGCCCGCCGAGACGGTGACAAATTCGCCCAAGCGTATGGTGTAGCGCTTGCTGCCCTCAGCGATAACGGCCTCGCCGGAGGAAACGGCAATGAGCTTGCTGCCATCGGGCAGGGTGGCGCCCACTGGGTAGGTTTTAGGTGGGGCGCCGTTGACGGACAACAGGGCCTTCTCTTTCAGGGTGCCCACCAGACTTACGTCGGCTTGGGCCGACGCGGCGGCCAGGAACAGGGCCGCAACCAGGGCAGTACGCATGCAGGAAACTCCGGTCAAAATTGCATTTTGACACACTTTCGACCGTTAAATTGTTGGCTTTTCGGTGCAACATTTCGTTAGAATCTAGGCATATGCAAACGTTGAAACGAGTACTGGCAGTCGCGCTCCAGGAAGCGCAGTCCGGGTTTGGCACTTTATGCAAGAGGATGACCGACCGGGCCGATGTGGTCCTGAGCGAAATTTCACGCGCGGCGCCCGCAGCGGACCAGCGCATGGCGGGCTTCGGCCGCAGCTTCCTGCGCGAACATGGGCCGGTCCTGCGCTCGCGCATGGAGCGTGCCTACGCGGCACTGCTGGCGCGCGCCATGCAGACCATGCACACCGACCTGCGCACCGGCCTGCACGACTTCAGCGCCGAAACCCTGACCCTGATCGACGACGCAACGGTGACGCGCCAGATCGAGGTGGAACGCCTGCTGCTCAAGCTGCGCGACGCCGATGAAATGAGCCTGGGCCACCTGAACCTGATCATCGCCCAGATGCATGGCGACAGCGAAGTGCGCGAGCGCGAGAACCCGTTCCGCCCTTACCTGCTGGCGCGCTCCCTGTACGACGTGCTGCGCACCATGGTGGAAGACGAAGCGCTGAGCAAGCTGCTGTTCGACACCCTGTCGCAGGCCATGACGGCGGAGCTGGGCGACTTCTACACCCGCCTGCGCGAAGTCTTCGAATCGCGCGGCATCCGTTCGCGCCTGGTGGCGCGGCCATCGGCGTTGAACAAGCTTGAGAAGGACCGCCTGGCCTGGCAGCGCGCGGCCACCGGCCATGCCGACACCGACCAGGGCATGCGCCAGCGCGTCGAGCATCTCGGCTCGCTGCAGAAGGAGCTGCAGCCCAAGGAGGATTTGCAGGAGCTGGTGTACAGCGTGTTCAACCCGAGCGACACCCGCCGCACCAGCCACCCCGCGCACGAGCATTTCCGCCAGCAGCTCGACGGCGCCCTGCGCCAGCTACAGCGCGAATACGCCGGCGCCGGCCCGCGCGCCGACGTGCAATCGCCGCTGGACCTGCTGAAGCGGCTGGCCAACTTGCCACGTAGCAACGAACGCATCGTGGTCGAGCTGGTGGGCCTGCTGTTCGAGTTCATCCTGAACGATGAATTGTTGCCAAGAAGCATGCGCGAACAATTATGCCGGCTGCACGCGCCCTTCCTGCGCTCCGCCCTGCAAGACCTGGGTGCGCTGCAAGGCTCGCACCTGCCGGGGCGCCGCCTGCTGGACCGCATCGGCAGTGCGGCCGCCGGCATCGGCGCCGACTCGCCCCTGCTCGACCCTTTGCAAAAGGAAGTGGAAAGGGTGGTCGACCTGGTATTGAAGGAATACGAACACGATGCGGCGGTGTTTGCCGACGCCGAGCTGGAACTGGATGGCTTCCTGGCCAGCCTGCTGCGCGAATGCGATCCGGTGGTGCGCCGCTGCCTGCCGTCCTTTGAACGCGCGCTCCAGGCGGCGCCGAAGATGGCGGCCACCGCCGCTGCGCTGCGCAGCCAGCTGGAAACCATCAATGTCGACCCCCGCATGTTGGACTTCATCACCGGCACCTGGGTGCCCGTGATGGTGCATACGCATGGGCGCGAAAAGGATTACGGCAAGCTGCTGCCGGAGCTGGTCTGGAGCGCGCACGAAAAAGCGCTGCCGGAAGAACGCGCGGCGCTGATGAAGATGCTGCCGGCACTGGGGCGCGAGCTGCGCGCCGGGCTGGCCCTGATCGGCATGGAGGAAAGCGATGCCCAGGCGGCGCTGGACCAGCTGGTGTCGCTGCATATGGACGTCCTGTCGAACAACCTGCCGCCCGCCACCACATCGCGCCTGAGCGTGGCCGCCTTGCGCGCGCGCTTCAGCGCCGTCGGGCTGGACCAGCAAATCGAGGCCGACGCGCTGCGCACCGACGCGCTGCCGACGCAAGCCCAGTTCCGCGCGGAATTCGCGCTGGACGGCATCCAGGCGGCAATACCGGCCGACCCGGCGCCACCTGGCGGCGCTGCGGGCGGCGAAGAGTGGCTGGAGTGGGCGCACGCCGGCAATGGCTTCGAGCTGCGCACCGGCGACGCCTATGCGCCGTGGCGATTGAGCGTGGTGGCCCCGCACGAGGCGGCCTTCCTGTTCACGGCGCAAGGCCAAGCGGCGCCGCTGGTGTACTCGCGCGCAGCGCTGCTGGCGGCCATGCGCGACGGCAGCCTGCGGCCGCTGGAATATTCGCCGCTGTTCGAACGGGCGGTGGAGTCGCTGATGACGGGCGCGGAGTCGCTGGACGCCGCCTGAGCTTCAGGATTCAGCCTGCCACAGCTCCCAGCAGCCGCGCTGCAAGCGGAAGCGATAGGTGACGGGACCGCTCTCCACTTCCATGCCGCCGGCCTCCTGCCGCACACTCATGCCGTGCTTTTTGGCGACCTCGCCCAGTAACTCCTGGCTGCGGTATTCGGTGCGCGGCACCTTGCTGCTTACCGCTCCGTCGAGGCCATTCAGCACTTTCTCCAGCGGATCGGCGGTGCGCGCATTGGCGAACATGCGGTCGCTCTGGAAGCGCGGCAGGAAGGCCTCGAACGCTTCAGGCGCGTTCGGGCCGCATCCCCTGCGTACGCTTTGCACGCCCTTGGACAGCGTCGGCAGCAGCCGCGTCGAATACCACATGCCGCCCACCAGCAATCCCGCCAGCAGGAAAAAGAACATCGTACGTTTGCTCAGGATTGCCTCACAGTGATGAGTCTTCGAATTGCCACAGATACCAGCAGCCGTTCTGCTGGCGGAAGCGGTAGAAATAGAGATGCGAATCGGCGTCCGGCTTGAACACATTCAGCTCCATCGCGCCGGGAGTTGCGGACTGCCGGGTCGACAGCTGGTCGGCCTTGATCACGTCGGCCAGCAGGCGCGACGCGGCAAACTGCTCGCGCGACACCAGCGAGGTCTTGCCCTCCGCCTTGTCGATTGACTCGAGCGGGAAGACGGTGCGCTCCACGGCGAATGGACGGTCACTCATGTAGCGCGGCAGGAAGGCATCGAACTGTTCCTGCCCGCAGCCTTGCGGCATGGGCGGGGTCGAACAGCCGGCCAGCACTGCGGCAACGGCAGGCGCGGCGATCTTCTCATAGCGGTTCATAAGGGGCCGAAGTCCTTTCCTTCCGAAAGCTTGTAGACCTTGATTTTATCCCCTGTGCGCACCATGCGGCGGTCCAGCGCCGGGAAGTCGGCCACTTCGCACTCGAGGTTTTCGCCGCCCATCAGGTAGACCAGGTCCTCGCTGCCGCGGTTGATCATCTGGTGCGCCTTGGAGGGCGCGGGAAAGCCGACGAAGTCGCCAGGCTCCAGTTCGTAATCCTCGCCGTCGATATGCGCAATGCCGCGCCCGGACAGGATATACACCCATTCTTCCTCATTGTGGTGCAGGTGGTAGGCGAAGGACTCCTTGCCCGGCTTGAGGCGGCCCAGGCTCACGCCGGTGCGCTTCAAACCGCCCATGCGCGAGAGCTGCGAACCGGTGATCTCGGAATTCGGGTTCCAGGGATGGGAAAACCTGCCTTCGGCTGCCAGCGCCTGCTGGCGTTTCACGATGTGTTTGTATTGTTCGCTCATTTACTGCCTTTCTGCTGCCCTCAGCAGCGCTGTCGCCATCGATTCGATTTCATCCCGCATATGCAGGCGTTCCAGCCAGTCGCGCGGGAGCTGCTGGATGCCGTAGTATGCACCGGCCAGCTGGCCGGCAATGGCAGCCGTGGTATCCGCATCCTCGCCCAGATTGGCTGCCGCCAGGACCGTGGATGCGTAATCATTGTGCGTTTCAAAACACCACAATGCGGCTTCCAGGGACGCGACGGAATAGCCGGAACCCCTGATCTCCTCGCGGCCCTTTCCGGCAAAACTGCGGGCGGCCAAAGCGGCGACCTTGGCGTCGGTGTCGTCGGTCCATGGGCCGGGCTTCAGCAACGGTGGTACCGACGGCATCCCCGCAAGCCAGGCCGGCCAGGCAGCCGCGATATCGCTCTTCAAGAGTCGGCATTTGCAGTTATTCTTATTTATCAATTGAAAACATTGTAGCAGCGCGGCCGGCGCCTTCTGCGCGCGATATTGAACGACCGTAACCCTTCGCGTATGCTTGTCGCTCCTTCATTTACCCGGACCCAAACAAATGAAACATCGTATTGCCCTCGGCGCATTGGCGGCTGCCGTTTTGCTGGCTTATGCCCCTGTCCAAGCCCATGCCGCTGCCGCCAAGCCGGCCGCAGTGGAAAAAGCGCCCGCGAAAAGCAATGAGGCGGCCAAAAAGCAGTTCTGGGCCTTGGCCGACGAGTACTACGATGCCATCGCCAAATTCGATCCAGTGGGCGCCAGCCAGAACGGCGACAACCGCTTCGACGACCAGCTCGGCACCGCAATCTGGCCGGCCACGCGCGCCAAACAGTTCGACCTGTACCGCGCTTTCACCAAGCGCCTGCAGGCGATCCCGCGTGCCCAGCTGAACCGCGGCGACCGCATCAGCTATGACGTGATGGCCTTTGAACTGAAGACCTACCTGGCGTTCGAGCCCTTCCCTGAGCACCTGCTGCCGATCGAGCATATGAGCAGCATGCCGGTCACGCTGGCCAATTTCTCCGGCGGCGACGCTTCGCAGCCGCTGACCACGGTCAAGGAATACGAGGCTTACCTGAGCCGCCTGGAGCAGTTGCCGGCATGGATCGACCAAGCCATCGCGAATATGAAGGAAGGCATGGCCAAGGGCATTACCCAGCCGAAGGCCATCATGATTGCCGCACTGCCGCAGTTCCAGAAGCTGGTCAGCGAAACGCCTGAAAAGAATATCTATTTCACGCCGGTCACCAAGTTCCCGGCCAGCTTCAGCGACGCCGACAAGCAGCGCCTGAGCGCCGCTTACCGCGCCGTGGTGGCCGACAAGCTGAATCCTGCCATGTCGAAACTGGCCGCCTTCGTCGAGAAGGAATACATCCCGGCCTGCCGCACCAGCACCGGCTGGAGCGCCCTGCCGAATGGCGAGGCGTGGTACAAGGCGCGCATCGCCGACCAGACCACCACCAGCAAGAGCGCGGAGGAAATCCACCAGACCGGCCTGCGCGAAGTGGCGCGCATCCAGGCCGAATACGCCAAGCTGGGGCCGAAGCTGGGCTACAACGGCCCTGCCGCCGGTCTGCCGACCTGGGTCGCGCAGCAGCCGAAATTCTTCCCGTTCAAAACGGAGGACGAGGTGCAGGCCGTGTACCGCAAGCTGAACGACCTGCTCGACACCAAGCTGCCGTCGATGTTCACCCTGATCCCGAAGGCCAAGCTGGACCTGCGCCTGGAGCCTGAACTGAGCCGCGATACCGCGTCCGACCATTACACCTCGCCGGCGCTCGATGGCTCGCGCCCGGGCGTGTTCTGGTCCGTGGTGACCGACCCGACCAAATACGGCAGCACCGGCATGAACACCCTGTTCCTGCATGAAGGCAAGCCGGGCCACCATTTCCACATCGCGCTGATGCAGGAACTGGACATGCCGAAGTTCCGCAAGTTCGGCGGCAATACCGCCTTCACCGAAGGCTGGGCGCTGTATGCCGAAACCCTGGGCAAGGAAATGGGCCTGTTCGAAGATCCGGCCCAGTACTTCGGCCACCTGAACGACGAGATGCTGCGCGCCGTGCGCCTGGTGGTCGACACCGGTATGCACGCCAAGGGCTGGACGCGCGAACAATCGATCAAGTACATGACCGAAACGCTGGGCGACGAGTCGGTGGCGCGCAACCAGACCGAGCGCTACATGGTCTGGCCGGCGCAAGCCCTGGCGTACAAGACCGGCGCGCTGAAGATCCAGGAACTGCGCGCCAAGGCCGAGAAGGCCCTGGGCAGCAAGTTCACGCTGGCCAAGTTCCACGCCATCGTGCTGGGCGATGGCACCGTGCCGCTCGCGCTGCTGGAAAACAAGGTCGACGCCTGGATCGCAAGCGCCAGGTAAGCGTTGACGGCTGGGCCCGTGGCAAGCAAAGAGCCTGACCCCAAGGTTGCGTGGCAAGCAAAGAGCCTGACCCCAAGGTTGCCACGGGCTGGGCCGTGTTACTTTTTCAGGGCGTAGCGTTTGATGCGCTTGAGCACGAGCTCCGGCAGCGCTGTGATCTGTTTTGCGTGGTTGGCGAACACGATCTGCTGCCGCCCCACGGCCACCGGGTGTCCTTCGGAATAGAAGCGGAATTCGAGCCAGAATGAGCATTTCCGTACGTCGTAAGTATTGACCTCGCAAGAGACTTCCTGAAATGGGAAAGTCTCTTGCAGGTAGTCGTTTTCCGCATGCTTGGTGATAAACACGCCTTCTGCCTGCAACATGTCGCGGGAAATACATTCATAAAACCATTTTTCCCGGCAGATACCTTGCCATTCGAAATACCGCGCAAAATAAGTATTGCCATAAGCGTTCGAATCCTTCAGGAAAATCGAAAGTTTGTGGTGGAAGGTCATTTCGGCTGCGGCAGCGGCGTCGGGGGCTGGGACGTGCATATACATAGGAATATTTCTCCATAAAAAAGTAAAACGGCTTAATGCCAGCCCTTACTTTTTCTCATTGGCGCGCAGCATTGTTGATATTCCTCAATACTTGTCCAATTTCTTGGAAATAAGCTGTTAACAATCTGTTTTTCTGCTGAGGAAACTCAATGTATTCGCTAATACCGGCATTGGTCTCAGCCCTATTTATTTGCTATGGGCTGTATGTGTTGCGTTCGCGCGGCCCAAACCGGGTCGGCCTGACCTTTTTTGCGGTGTGCGCCACCACCTTTTTCTGGCAGGCCAGTTGGGCGCTGCTGTTCAACACGCACAACGATTCCACGGCCATGGCATTGGCGCGCCTGGGTTACCTGCCCATCCTGTTCCTGCCGACCACGCTGTACCACTTCATCATTGAGCTGACCGGCAGCAAGGATGACCGGCCCGGCCTGTTCGCCAGCTACCTGTTCGCCTGTACCCTGGGCATGTTGCTGCCGACCACGGACTGGATGCTGTCCGGCCTGCACCATTATTTTTACGGGGCCTATCCGAAGGCGGGCTGGCTGCATCCGCTGCACCTGGCGCAGACGGTGCTGGTGATCGGCCGCGCTGTCTGGCTGCTGTACCATCGCCAGCAGTTGGCGGTGTCGACCGAGCGCACCCGGCTGCGCTATGTGATGCTCAGCATCGTGATCTATTTCGGCGCGGCCATCGACTACCTGTGCAATTACGGGGTGGAGATGTATCCGCCGGGCGTCGCCTTCATCATGGCGTCGCTGGGCCTGATTGCCCAGGCCATGGTGCGCCATAACCTGCTGGCCGATCCAATGGCGGCGGCGGCGACCATTGCCCATGAGATGCGCACGCCGCTGGCCAGCATCCGCAGCCAGACCCGCATCCTGGCGCGCACCTTGCCGGAGCTGATCGCGGGCTACCGGCCCGAACACCAGGGGGCGCTGGGGGCGCGCCAGCTCGAGCATCTGGGCGAAATCGCGCGCAGCATCGATGCCGAGGTGTCGCGCTCCAATTTCATCGTGGATATGCTGCTGGCCTCGGCCCGCGACGGCATCATGCGCAACGAGAGCTTTGCCGTGCATTCGGTCAGCGTGTGCGTGGATGAGGCGATGGCCTGCTATCCCTTCTCGGGCGTCGAGCGCTCGCAGGTGCGCGTCACCATCAGCAATGAGTACACCTTCCACGGTTCGGATGTGCTGCTGATGTTCGTGCTGTATAACCTGTTGAAGAATGCCTTGCAGGCGGTGAAGGTGAACCGCGGCGGCACGGTGGAGGTGGAGTGCTATTCGCGCGGCATGCATAACTGGCTGGTGGTGACGGACAACGGCCACGGCATCGCGCCCGACGTGCTGCCCCATGTGTTCGAGCCCTTCTATACCACCCACCGCAATGGCGGCGGCACCGGCATGGGCCTGGCCTTCTGCAAGCGCGTGGTGACGGCCTTCGGCGGCGAGATCGGCTGCGAGTCCGAGGCGGGCCGCTACACGCGCGTGGCGATCAGCCTGCCGCGCACGGCGGCGTCACCACGCCACGCGTCCAGTAAGCATGTCGCGGAACATTACCCAGTCGCCCATTAGGCTGAACAAGGGGTATTGAAAGGTCGCTGGGCGGTTGTGCTCGAAGAAGAAGTGGCCGATCCAGGCGAAGCCGTAGCCGACTAGGGGCAGCAGCCACAGCAGGCCAAGCTCGCCCGTGACCATGGCCGCCGCCACCAGCAGCAGGACGATGCTGGAGCCGGCGAAATGCAGGCGCCGGCAGGTGCTGTTGGCATGCTCCCGCAGGTAGAAGGGGTAGAACTCCTTAAACGTCCGATAGCGCGTTTCCATCGTCTTCCTCCAGTTGCACATCCTTGATCAGCTTATCGAGGTCGGTGTCGTCGCCCAGCACGAATACCTTGCGCCCTTCCAGCATTTTGAGGATGAAGGGCTGGCGCTCGCGCAGGCGGCGCTGGAAGTCGTCCACCGAGTACAGGTTGGGATTTATCTTGCGGCGCAGCAGGCGTTCGGCCACCGGCAGCCGGTTCAGCAGCTCGCCATAGGTGGTGTTCTCGCCGACCAGCAGCAGCTCGACCGGGGCGAAGGAGTCTTCCGCTTCCTTGACCGTGGTGCCGTAGACGAAGGCCACGCTGAGCTGCTTGCGCATGGGCGCCAAGGCCGAGTTCAAGACGCTGACCAGGCCGAAGGTTTTCTTGACCAGGCTGGCCAGTTCGGCGTAGACCAGATTGTCCTTGTTGGGGCGGAATTGGCGTACGTTGCCGATGCGTTCGGAGACGATCAAGCCCGATTCATGCAAGCGCTTGAGCTCGCGCTGCGCCGATGCGCTGCCCAGCCCGGTCAGGCGCATGATTTCGTTGAGGTGGAAGCCCTCATTCACGCGCACAAACAGCAAACCCAGCAGTTTTTGCTGGGCAGGGGTAAAGAGGGCCGAGGCAATCATAGACCAAATATTAGCATGGCGTCCCATGCCCTTCCACCAACTTTCACGGGCACTGGCCAATTGGTAAAAAAGCATGCATGCTTAGGGGAAAGGCCCCTCCCCATCCCATTTTTGAAGGACATGCATGAGCAATATCCTCCGCTTCGCAGTCGCCGCGGCCTTGGCCGGCGCTGCCGCCGCCCCGGCGTTCAGCGCTCCGGCCAAGGCCGCTGCCGCCGCGCCGACAGCCGTTGACCTCCAGCCTTACAGCATTCCTTACAAGAAGTTCGTGCTGCAGAACGGCTTGACGCTGATCGTGCACACCGACCACAGCGTTCCGCTGGTGGGCGTGAATATGTGGTACCACGTCGGTTCGCGCAACGAGAAGCGCGGCAAGACCGGCTTCGCCCACCTGTTCGAACACTTCTTCTTCAACGGCTCCGAGAACTATCCGCATGGCTTCCGCGAAGCGATGGACGACCTGGGCGCTTCCAACCGCAACGGTACCACCAGCAACGATCGCACCAATTTCTTTGAAGACGTGCCGGTATCGGCGTTGGAGCGTACGCTGTACCTGGAAGCGGACCGCATGGGCTTCCTGGCCAACTACATTTCCAAGGAAATGCTGGAACGCGAGCGCGGCGTGGTGCAGAACGAAAAGCGCCAGGGTGAGAACCAGCCGTACGGCCGGGTATGGGGCGAACGCACGCAGCATATCTACCCCTATTCCCATCCTTATTCCTGGCCGGTCATCGGCTATATGGAAGACTTGAACGCGGCTTCGCTGGACGATGTGAAGGAGTGGTACCGCACTTATTACGGCCCCAATAATGCCGTGATTTCCCTGTCCGGCGATATCACGCCTGAGCGGGCGCTGGAACTGGTGAAGAAATACTTCGACGGCATTCCGGCCGGCCCGGCCCTGGCACGCACCGGCCAATGGGTGCCTGCGCTGGAGCGCAATATCCGCGATACGATGGAAGACCAGGTGCCGCAGGTGCGCATCCTGCGCAGCTTCCATATTCCCGGCTGGGGCGACGCCGATGCCCAGCGCCTGCAATTGCTGTCCGATGTGCTGGCAGGCTCGAACAGCGCCCGCCTGAACAAGCGTCTGGTGTTCGAGAAGGGCCTGGCGACCAGCGTCGGTGCGGAGGCCGACATCAACGAGATCGCCGGCACCTTCGAGATCTCGGTCACCGTCAAGCAGGGCGTGGACCCGGCCGAGGCCGAGCGCGAGATGGAGGCCGTGCTGAAAGAGCTGCTGGACAAAGGACCGACAGCTGCCGAATTGGCGCGCGTGAAGACCGCCGGTTTCGCCGCCTTCTCGCGCCGGATCGAGCGCCTGGGAGGCTTTGGCGGGCGCAGCGACGTGCTGGCCGAATCCATGACGTTCGGCGGTGCGCCGGACGCTTACCTGCGCAACTTGAAACTGCTGGCCGATGCCCGACCGGCCGACGTTAAGGCCAGTGCCGACAAATGGCTGCGCGCCAACCACTACACCATGGTGGTTTCGCCTGCCGCCAAGCTGTCCGTCGGCGCCACCGGCATCGACCGCAAGCTGCTGCCGCCGCTGGGCGCGGCGCCGGACGTCGGCTTCCCGGCAATGCAGCGCGCCACGCTGTCCAACGGCCTGAAAGTGATCCTGATGGAGCGCCACGGCGCGCCGATCGTCAACGTGGCGCTGGCGGTGGATGCGGGTCTGGCGTCCGACACGCCAGCCAAGGCCGGCCTGGCCTCGCTGACGCTGGACCTGCTCGACAAGGGCAGCAAGGGGCACGACGCCTTCCAGCTGTCCGATGCGCTGGAATCGCAGGGCGCGCGCCTGTCGACCGGGACCCAGGCCGACCAGTCGCTGGTGCGCCTGAATTCCACCGCGCAGAACCTGGGCGCTTCGCTGAACCTGATGGCCGAAGCCGTACTGGCGCCGACCTTCCCCGAAGACCAGTTCAAGCTGCAGAAGCAGCGCCGCCTGGCGCAGATCGGCCAGGAGAAGGCCAACCCGTTCTCGCTGGCGCACCGCATCAGCTACTTCGCGGCCTACGGCAACGAACATCCCTATGGCCGCTCGGCCAGCGGCTTTGAGAAGACCGTGGAAGGGCTGACCCACGCCGACCTCGTGAAGTGGCACGCCGACTGGTTCAAGCCGGGCAGCGCCACCGTGATCGTGAGCGGCGACACCACGATGGACAAGCTGAAGCCGATGCTGGAATCATCCTTCGGCAAGTGGAGCGCGGGCAGCGCGCCGGCCAAACAGGCGGCGCCAGCGGCCAGCCTGTCCAGCAAACGCGTCTACCTGATCGACAAGCCGGATGCGCCGCAATCGCTGATCATCGCCACCCACCTGTCGCAACCCCAGGGGCAGCCGGAGGATCTGGCCATGGAGCCGGTCATGCAGAACTTCGGCGGCATGGCCACCTCGCGCCTGAACCGCAACCTGCGCCTGGATAAACACTGGAGCTATGGCGTCAGCGGCGCACTGACCAATGTGCGCGGCCAACGCTCCTTCGTGATCCAGGCGCCGGTGCAAACCAACAAGACCAAAGAGTCCATGCAGGAGCTGGCGAAGGAGATCAAGGATATCGCCGGCGCCCGCCCGATCGCCGGCGAGGAATACCAGAGCATCATGCGCAATATGACTGCGCGCATGGCGGGCCGCTTCGAGACCCTGAACGCGCTGGAGAACGCCGCCCTGCAGTCGAACGACCTGAAACGGCCGGACGACTACTGGGCCAAGTACGCGGGCAATATCCGCGCCCTGAGCGAGCAGCAGTTGGCCGCCGCCGCACCGAAATACATCAAGCCAGAGGAGGTGGTGTGGGTGGTGATCGGCGACGTCAAGAAGATCGAAGCTGGCATCCGTGAGCTCAACTGGGGCGAGATTGTCCACCTCGATAGCGACGGCAAGCCGCTGAACTAAGCGGCCCCCGGGAAGCCGGCTTCGCACCGGCAGCGCGCAGCACTCATGCAATCAAGGTTGCGGGAACTTATAGGTCAGACTATAGGTCCCGCTGCCCGAATACGACTTCACCTGCGCATAGTAGTAAGCCGCCGCGCCGTCGTAGCTGATAGTCTCGCTTGAAGTACTGCCCTCGCTCGAAGCGACTTTGCTCCACGCGCTGCCGGACCACTTGTACAGATACAGGTCGAAGTCGCTGCCCGCAGGACCGCTCAATTGCAGCGAGAACGTTCCCGCCCCGGCTTGCACATAGCCGGGCGCAGCGCTCGGTGCGTTCGCACTGCCGCCATTGGCCAGCGAGCCTGTCTGCGTTACGCCGCCACTGCTCCCTCCTGTATATTTCGCAAAAGCCTTTTGCGCAGCGCCTTCATTCACCGCGTGCCAAGGATAACCCAGCGTGCGCATGCGCGAATTTTCAGTCGGACGATATTTTCCGGTCGTGCAATACTGCCCACCCTGGAAAGCGCCGACCGTACCGTTAGGGTATGCGCCAGGACCGGTCGGCACCGCGGTACTGCCAGCGATCAGGCTTCCCCACTTCACCGAACGCGAACCATTCAGCGACACGTTCGCTTCACCCGGCTCGCCGCTTGTGCTGCAACTACCGTAATCGTATTCGTCGGCCAAAGAGAAGGCGGTATGCCCGATCTCATGCAACGCCACCTCGATCGACTGCGCGTGCATCGACAACGTCGCCACCGCGCCGCCGGAACCGCCATAGCGCGTGGAATTGGCGATCACTACGATCACATCGCGCGCATCGGGCGCCAGCACCGAGGCCGCGATATTGGTCGCCTTCGTATTGTCCACACACAGCAGGCGCTCGATGTTGTAGCAAGCGAACTGCGCATCCATCGCCGTATCGCGGTAAATGCCCTTATCAATTTCATCGACGCCCGACTGGTTGCTGGCCACGTCAACGCGATAAATATTCATCGAAGCGCGATTCGCGTTGAACAGCGGATCAGCCATAAAGCCGTTGATCACCTTCTGCGCATCGGCATGCCACTTATCCATTTCAGCGGCAGTATAGCCATCGCCGATAAAGACATAGTCCATATGCGTCGCCGCACTACCGTTGTTCAGGATAACGGTCGCCGTCGCAGGCGGCGTAGCGCTCATTCCCGCAGCGCGCGCAGCCTTCGCAGCGCCAACTGCCTGCTCCAATGCCGCGCGATCGAAGCGCGCCAGCGCAGCGGCCGGTTTCGCCAACAGTCCGCCAGCCTGCTTCGGCAACACTTCCACACTGGCAGTTGCCCGATCGAAGGGCAGCGACACCTCGAAGCTCCCCGCGCGCTGCGCCACAGTGGCGGAAATATCCACCTCGCCGGAGCGTGGATTGAAAGTCTCCACATGGCGGCGCAAGCCGTTATTGATACTGACTTCGTGCAGCACGCGGCCCATGGCATCCTTCGCCACCACGACCCACTGGTCGTCCTGCGCACCCTGACGCACATTGGGCGTCACGGCAAAACTCCCTGTTTCCGCATGCAAGGTCTTGAACTCCGTACCCGAGCGGCCTTCGGTAAAGCCGATGCGAAGCGAAATATTGTCGGCCTGCGCAGCACCTGCCGCCATCAGCGCAAGCAGCGCAAAAGAATGTCGTAGTAAAGTCATCATGCCTCTCCATTTGGGTGGTTGGGTGTGGAGATTTTGTGGCCGACGACGGCTAACGCGCGTGCACAAACCCGCGCAAATTGCACGAACCTGCTACTAAGAATTGTTACTGCGGCGAGCGCGCCACGCCGCAGGAGACAAGCCGTACTGCGCCGTGAAAGCGCGGATGAAATGGCTGGCACTATGGAAGCCGAACGCCTCCGCGACATCGGCAATGCGCGCATTGCCGCAGGACAGCGCATTGCAGGCTTGCTCCAGGCGGCGGGTTAGCACATAGCGATGCGGCGGCAAGCCGACAGCGCGATGGAACTCGCGCGAGAAATGCGCCGCGCTCATGCCGCACAGACCCGCCAGCCCCGCGTTGGGCAACGGCGAATCCAGGTGATCCGCGATATGGCGCAGCACGCGGCGCAGGCGCGCACCGCCAAGAGAACTCGCCTCCGCCTGCGAAGGCAAGGAATAATGCTCAAGCAGGTAGCATGCCAAAGCGGAAACAAGGTGATCGCACATTTCAGAGGCAAGCGGCCCTGCCAGGGCCTGCGCATCGAGCATCTTGCGCACCAAATCGAACACGGTACGATCGGAAGTAAACGGACTTGCCGCAAGCGAGACGCTAGCCTCTTCGCCGCGCTGCTGCGCCAGCCGATCCAGCAAGCGAACGGGCAAGAACAGATTGACGATATCGCAGGCGCTAAGCTGGCACCACCTGCCCTGCTCCGCCGGCGGACACAGGCGGAAGCGGTTCGCACCGATAGTCCCGCCCCAGAAAGGCTTATCGCCCTGCCAGATGCGTGCATCCAGCGGCTCCAGCATCAACGCCAGGCGATACGTACCCGGATGGGGACCGACAGAACGGATGGCGTGCTCAGGCCGATCACTGGCCCAGCGTACCAGCGCAGCCCGGGTCTCGGGAAGCGGCCCGATACAGGCATGCAGCGAATTCACGCCTGCAATCCTGAACCACCGCTCAAGCTCTTCGACGCTCTCCATCGGAGCAATATACTCCAGCGACAGCCGAGCCCGTGGCAACCTTGGGGTCAGGCTCTCCGGTTGCCACAGCCTCATCTGGTTTAGACTCTCGCCATGAATACAACACAACTCAAAGCGCATTGCCTCGCCCTGCCCGGTGCCAGCAGCCTGTTGCATGAACCGCCGGTCAACGTGCTCAGCTATAAACTGGGTGAGAAGACGTTCGCCTACTTCAAGACTAGTGAGCCGGAACAATGGCGCTTCAGCTTCCGCGCCTCACCTGACCGCTTTCTGGAATTGACCGGCATGCCAGGTGTGAAGCCCGCGCGCTATATGGGGCGCTTCCACTGGGTCACCATTGTCGACGTACGGCATTTCCCGCAGGACTATCTTGTGGAGCTGGTGCAATGGTCCTACGACCAAGCCCTGTCGTCGCTATCGAAAACAAAACAACGCGAACTCCTCGGACCGCCCTTGTGAATTGGTGCGGATGGGCTATAACTTAAGCCTGGATTCCCGCTTCCCACCACCGCCACCAAGGAAGGCCAACATGAAAAACAAGGCATTTGCGGCAATTGCGGTTTCCACCTTGCTATGCGCAACCACGCTGGCAAAAGACAAGGCCATGGACGATGTCGTCTGGCCAGCCGAATCGGTGAAATGGGAAGCCGGCCCCGTCGCCGGGACCAAGTTTGCAAAACTATGGGGCGACTGGATGAAAGGCGGTCCCTACGGCGTAATGGTGAAATTCGACGCCGGCCAGATCAACGCCTTGCACCACCATACCCACGCGCTGAAGATCGTCATCGTTTCCGGCACCTTCACGCACAAAACCGATGGTGGCGCCGAGACCAAACTCGGCCCTGGTTCCTACCTGATGCAAGCTGCCGGCAAAAAGCACGTGAGTGGCTGCGCCGCCGGCGCCGAATGCACATTCCTCATGTCGTCCGACGGCAAGTTTGACCTGATCGACGACTCCAAGGCAGCGGCCAGCGACAAGAAATAGACGACTCAGTCCTTGCCGTAGGTTTGCAGGAAATGCAGGATAGCGCGAATGTCGGCCTCACCGGCATTCGCGATATGGAACACATCGCGATCATCCCAGGTGATCCTGGCCTTGGTCAGCCTGGTCAGGCGGGCGCCGAAATCATCCATATCAAAGGCGTCGCCCAGTACGTGTGCACGCGGCGGCATCGTGCAAAAAACCAGCCGGAAGCTACGGTCAGGCATTTGCCGGATAACAGGTTCCCCGTTCGCGTCAAAGCCCCGCGCGTGGACTTCAGCAAACTTCGCGTTATTGCCACCCATAACGGATGCATAGCTCACATCACGAATGCCGCCTCTGCGGTCGTTCAAGTGCAGCGTAATGTCACGGTGGATGCTCGCCTTGGCCAGCTCGCCATGATCGTTTCTCACTGCGATTTCAATATTTTCGCCATCAACCAATGCATCGAAGACTTTCCGCTTACTGGGATGGATGCGTGCGGCGATTTCCATCGGCTCGTTTGCCAAATCACAGAAGCCGCTGTACATCGATTCGTACAGATGCATTTTCCCATCCTTGCTCAGTACCATGTTGTCGCAGGAGATTTGGAAAGAGTCCGACATATCGCTTTCATTCAGTCGCTGGTATGCCGCATTTTAGAGCATGCCATTGGCGTTTGTTCGGCAAGTGCAACGGGACTCAATCTCCCGCGACGAAATATGACATCCGCCACCCTTGTGCGGTTTTGGTGAATCCAGCGCGATAGTCCAAGCCAGCATTCGGCGGGCACTGGATATTGTTTTCGTCATTTCGGAAACCACATCGACGACCCGTAATCTGAAAAAGCTTCGCGGCTAAAATAGGATCACGCTTCCACGCTTCGATTGCCTGGTCCGCATTACCATCTCCGCCGAAGCTCCAGACAAACTCTGGCACCATCAATCCACGAAGTGCTTTGAATTTTCTATCCTTTGCCGCCACGCGAACTTCACGAATGATGGTTTGCGCTTCAATGGGAATTGGTCGGCCTTTTAAAGCGGCCCCTTCGTTACATCATTCATCATCATCACCATGAGAATTGATGAGACCATGTCCTAAGTTCCTTAGTTGAACTGAAAGTGGAAGTGATTGTCATGCTTCTTCCGCGGCATTACGCCAGAGATTTTCGCATCGTTGAAGAAGACACGAATAGATCCCACTGCGTTGGCGCGGAATAGCTCGATGAGCTTGGCGGTCAATTACGTCGCGTTCGACTCTGCCCAACGAAACTTCCCAAACATGTATCTTCCTTAGTACATATCGTCTGGGTTGGGCCGAAAGAGGGCATTTCATCTACGCTCACGCATATAGCTATTGATTACTTTGCCGTAGAGCTCCGTTTCCGTTTCATAGCTCATGCCAATGCGCTCGGCAACGCGACGCGATGATTCATTTCCAGAGCTGATGAGTGCCCGAACTTTCTGTTCGCGCCGAACCTCGAACGCATAATTCAGGACCGCCGCCGCCGCCTCGTTTGCGACTCCCTTCCCCCAGAAGCCTCGATAAGTATTCCATCCCAACTCCATCACAGCGGATTGCTCACGAAAGAAGGCCCCTACATTACCGACAAGCTGGCCAGTCTGCTTGTCCTCCAGAGCCCACCAACCAGCCCCTTGCAGAACCCATAATCCAGCCTGGGAACAGAAGATTCGCCACGCCGTTTGGCGGTCAGCTGAGCCCAAGTGAGCTGAGCTTTCGGGATTCATTAAATGGTCCGCAAATAATTCGAAGTCGTCGCTCCGATATTCGCGAAGCGTAAGCCGTTCTGTGTGAAGGCGCGGTATGGAAATAGCGAAGGCGTGATTCATGGATCGATCCTTTAGATTGCTAATTGTGATTAACCATCCCTTGTTGGTGGAAGCTGCCACAGCGAACTCTAATCCATCCGACAGCCGGTGTCAGGGCATGCCTAAGCTACTGCCGCTAAATTGAGTCGGCCAACTCTCGCCATCGGGCCTCAAGTAATGCCGCGTAAAGCATCGGCTGCAGCCCATAGCTTCCTAATGCGAAACCGTCATTCACTTCGATTAATGCGGTTTCGCCATTGGACAGGACCGCGAAGTCAATCGCAAATCCCCGCGGCGCTTGGTCAAACGCGGCGACCGTCGAATCAATGAACGAGAAATCCGGGAACTTTCGAAAATCGCCCCAGTAGTGCTTGCATCCGACAACAGCCCCATTTGTCACGTAGACGCGATACTCGGAAGTCATTTCCAGGACATCCGCACATACCACGCTTGTGCCGCCGTCAATACCGGCAGTGACCGCAAGGTCCGCATAGTTCCGGATCACGTGGCCGGGGAACTGCTTGAGTTTGTTCGCGGCCGGCTTGATAAACACTGCCTTGCCCGAGTCGACAAGTTCGCGGACGTCCTTTAGCGTTGCTTCCCAGATCCGCCGTTTTGCATACTCGCCCAAAGGCGGCGGCAAGGATGGAAGGGATGGAAAGGGAATGCCCAGTTTCGATAGCGCCTTCTGGATGATGGGAACGCCGCCCACAACAAGCATTTCTCCTGTTAGTTCGATGTCGTCGAATGCAGCGGCTTCGAAGAAGCGAACCTCGTGTCCCCGCTCCCTGAAACCGATAAAAGCACAATGACCGTTGGTCGTCGCAATCTCACCTGCGCGTTTTTGAATCAATGCGATCATTTTTCTTACCCGGCATCGCTTTTCAAAGATTTCTCCCAAATTGATCTGGCCAAGAAATCGATATTCGCACGCTTGTTCCCGCTCGACGACGCTGAGCCAAGCTGACGCTGAATCACTTGTAGACGCAAAAGCCGGATATCAGCCAACGCTTCTCGACTCTCGTGAAGAGAAACTTTGTTTCCCACTGATAGGGAGACACTACAGTCGCTGTCGCGGTTTGACCGCGCCACTTGGCCGACTTGATTTTCATACCGCTGACGAAGTCGTTCTTGTATTCGTATTCCTGGGCACAGAAAAAAGGATCCATGTCTTCTGTTTCCATCATCGGGCCGCGTCCATCATGTTTCAACTGGTCGAATGTTTCCTGGCCAAGGCCGCTAAACTCGGCCTCATAGCGCTTGTAGTAACGCGAAACGGCCGCAGGGAAATCGGGGGCGAAATAGCCGGATTGCATGAGGCGCGCCGTGTACGCATCGAGAGTAGACGTATCGAGATAGAAGCGGGAGGTTCCAGAAATGTCCTTGATTCGGGGTTCGAGTTTGGAGACCTCGTTGCCGTGTTCGATGGTCCACGAGTAGAAGCCCTGCGCGGTATCGAGAAGCTGCTGCTGGGGCGAACCCGCCAATGCGACTGGGATGCCCGCCAATAAGTACAGCAGCACAGCAAGCCCGCAGCGAAGAAGATTTTGAGGCATTTTGTTACGTTCCATCGAGGTTGTACGAGGTAGTCACGATATCGGACAAGCAGAGTGACAATTGAACTACTGGTCCGCACAAGGACATTCTACATGCCAAGAAATGTCCACATTTCTTCCTGACCCCTTGGGGGACGAAAGTTGCGGGCAAAAAAAACGCCACCCGGGGGTGGCGTTTTTGTCAGCGGCGTGAAGCTTACGCTTCGTCGCTGTGGTGCGGTTCGTCCGCTGGCAGTTCGGCCACGATGGCGGCGCGTTCTGCTTCCAGCAGCGCTTTGCGCTCTTCGGCTTCCCACACTTCCTTCTCTTTGCGGGCGCGGTGGAAGGCCAGGCCGGTACCGCCTGGGATCAGGCGGCCGACGATGACGTTTTCCTTCAGGCCGCGCAGACCATCGCGCTTGCCCATGATCGCAGCTTCGGTCAGCACGCGGGTGGTTTCCTGGAACGATGCGGCCGAGATGAAGGAGTCGGTCGACAGCGATGCCTTGGTAATACCCAGCAGCACGTTTTCGTAGGTTGCCGGGATCTTGTTCGCGGCATTCATACGGTCGTTTTCTTCCAGCAGCTCGGAACGCTCCACCTGCTCGCCGACGATGTAGTCGGTGTCGCCAGCGTTGACGATCTGTACGCGGCGCAGCATCTGGCGAACGATCACCTCGATGTGCTTATCGTTGATCTTCACGCCCTGCAGACGGTACACGTCCTGCACTTCGTCAACGATGTAGCGGGCCAGCGCTTCGATACCCAGCAGGCGCAGGATGTCTTGCGGATCGGCCGGGCCGTCCACGATCATCTCGCCCTTGTTCACCACCTGGCCGTCGTGCACCAGCACTTGCTTGTCCTTGGTAATCAGGAACTCGTGCTTGTTGCCGTCCATGTCGGTGATTTCCAGACGCTGCTTGCCCTTGGTCTCTTTACCGAAGGCCACGGTACCGGTGACTTCCGCCAGCATGCCCGCGTCTTTCGGCGAACGTGCTTCGAACAGTTCCGCCACGCGTGGCAGACCGCCGGTAATGTCTCGGGTCTTCTGCGATTCGGTCGGGATACGCGCCAGAACCTCACCCACGGACACTTGCTGGCCGTCTTTCACCATGATCAGTGCGCCGACCTGGAAGCCGATCGCTACGGCGTGTTCGGTGCCGGCGATCTTCACTTCCGCGCCTTCTTCGTTCAGCAGTTTCACCTGTGGACGCAGGGCCTTGCCTGGGGAACCACGACGCTTGGCGTCGATCACCACCAGGGTGGCCAGACCGGTCACGTCGTCGACCTGACGGGCCACGGTCACGCCTTCTTCGACGTTCTCGAAGCGGACCACACCGGCGTATTCGGTAATGATCGGACGGGTCAGCGGATCCCAGGTCGCCAGCGGAGCGCCGGCCTTGATGACCATGCCATCCTTGACGATCAGGGTGGCGCCGTACGGCACCTTGTGACGCTCGCGCTCACGGCCGTGGTCGTCGGTAATCAGCACTTCGCCGGAACGGGAAATGACGATCTGTGCGCCCTTGCCATTGGTGACGTAACGCATGGTGGCGGTGAAGCGCACGATACCGTTCGACTTGGCTTCCACCGACGAGGCCACTGCTGCACGCGATGCCGCACCACCGATGTGGAAGGTACGCATGGTCAGCTGGGTACCCGGTTCACCGATCGACTGCGCTGCCACCACGCCGACTGCTTCGCCGGAGTTGACCAGCATGCCGCGGCCCAGGTCGCGGCCGTAGCACTTGGCGCACAGGCCGTAGCGGGTGTCGCAGGTCAGCGGGGTGCGGACTTTGACTTCGTCCACGCCCATGCGCTCGATCTCTTCGACCATGTCTTCATCCAGCAGAGTGCCGGCTTCGTACACGGTAGCCTGGGTTTCAGGGTTGACGATGTCGGTGCCTGCCACGCGGCCGAGGATACGGTCGCGCAGGGCCTCGATCACTTCACCACCTTCGACCATCGCCTTCATCAGGGTGCCGTTGGAAGTGCCGCAATCGTCTTCGATCACCACCAGATCCTGGGTCACGTCGACCAGACGGCGGGTCAGGTAACCGGAGTTCGCGGTCTTCAGCGCGGTGTCGGCCAGACCTTTACGAGCGCCGTGGGTCGAGATGAAGTACTGCAGAACGTTCAGACCTTCGCGGAAGTTCGCGGTAATCGGGGTTTCGATAATGGAGCCGTCAGGTTTTGCCATCAGACCACGCATACCGGCCAGCTGGCGAATCTGTGCGGCGGAACCACGCGCACCGGAGTCGGCCATCATGTAAATCGCGTTGAACGATTCCTGGGTCGACTTGGTGCCGTCGCGACGGATCACGTCTTCGACTTTCAGCTGGTCCATCATCGCCTTGCCGACTTCATCGGAGGTCTTGCCCCAGATGTCGACGACCTTGTTGTAACGTTCGCCGGCGGTGACCAGACCGGAAGCGTACTGCTGCTCGATCTGCTTCACTTCCGCCTCGGCGGTGGCGATCATGGTCTTCTTCACGTCCGGCACCAGCATATCGTCCACGCAGATGGAGATACCGGCGCGGGTTGCCAGGCGGAAGCCCGACTGCATCAGCTGGTCGGCGAACACCACGGTGGCGCGCAGACCGCACTTGCGGAAGGACGTGTTGATCAGCTTGGAGATCTCTTTCTTCTTCAGCGAACGGTTCAGTACGCTAAATGGCAGGCCTTTCGGCAGGATCTCGGACAGGATGGCGCGGCCGACCGTCGTTTCATAACGGGTCAGGGTGCGCACGAACTCGCCGCTCACCGGATCTTTTGGATTCTCGACGATACGCACGGTGATGCGGGTCGCCAGTTCCACTTCCTTGTTGTCGTAGGCGCGGATGACTTCGGACACGTCCGGGAACATCATGCCTTCGCCCTTGGCGTTGACGGCTTCGCGGGTCGCGTAGTACAGACCCAGCACGATATCCTGGGAAGGAACGATCGATGGTTCGCCGTTCGATGGGAACAGGATGTTGTTCGACGCCAGCATCAGGGTGCGGGCTTCCATCTGTGCTTCGATCGACAGCGGAACGTGGACTGCCATCTGGTCACCGTCGAAGTCAGCATTGAATGCTGCGCAGACGAGCGGGTGCAGTTGGATCGCTTTACCTTCGATCAGCACAGGCTCGAACGCCTGGATACCGAGACGGTGCAGGGTTGGTGCACGGTTCAGCATGATCGGATGTTCGCGGATCACTTCTTCCAGGATGTCCCACACCACTGGCTCTTGCACTTCGACCAGCTTCTTGGCGGCCTTGATGGTGGTCGCGAGACCCATCAGTTCCAGCTTGTTGAAGATGAATGGCTTGAACAGTTCCAGGGCCATCAGCTTTGGCAGACCGCACTGGTGCAGTTTCAGCTGTGGACCCACGACGATCACGGAACGGCCGGAGTAGTCGACGCGCTTACCCAGCAAGTTCTGACGGAAGCGGCCGCCCTTACCCTTGATCATTTCAGCCAGCGACTTCAGCGGACGCTTGTTGGCGCCGGTCATCGCTTTGCCGCGACGGCCGTTGTCCAGCAGCGAGTCGACCGCTTCTTGCAGCATGCGCTTTTCGTTACGCGTGATGATCTCTGGAGCACGCAGCTCCATCAGGCGCTTCAGACGGTTGTTACGGTTGATGACGCGGCGGTACAGGTCGTTCAGGTCGGAGGTCGCGAAGCGGCCGCCATCCAGCGGGACCAGCGGGCGCAGTTCCGGCGGCAGCACCGGCAGCACTTCCATGATCATCCAGTCCGGCTTGATGCCGGAACGCTGGAAGGCTTCCAGCACTTTCAGGCGCTTGGCGTACTTCTTGATCTTCGCTTCGGACTTCGATTCCTTCAGTTCCACGCGCAGGGCTTCGGCATCGCGGTGGATGTCGATCGAGCGCAGCAGTTCGCGGATACCTTCCGCGCCCATGAAGGCGGTGAAGTCGTCGCCGTACTCTTCGTACTTGGCGGCGTAGTCGTCTTCCGACATGATCTGGCACTTCTTCAGCGGGGTCATGCCTGGATCGGTCACAACGTATGCTTCGAAGTACAGGACGCGTTCGATATCGCGCAGGGTCATGTCCAGGACCATACCCAGACGCGACGGCAGCGATTTCAGGAACCAGATGTGGGCAACCGGCGACGCCAGCTCGATGTGGCCCATGCGCTCACGGCGCACTTTGGCCAGGGTCACTTCAACGCCGCACTTTTCGCAGATGACACCGCGGTGCTTCAGGCGCTTGTACTTGCCGCACAGGCATTCGTAGTCCTTGATCGGGCCAAAGATCTTGGCGCAGAACAGGCCGTCGCGCTCTGGCTTGAAGGTACGGTAGTTGATGGTCTCAGGCTTTTTGACTTCGCCGTAAGACCACGAACGGATTTTCTCAGGAGAGGCCAGACCGATCTTGATCGCGTCGAACGACTCGTTTTGCTGTACTTGCTTGAATAAATCGAGCAGGGCTTTCATGTATCACTCCAGATGGTGACGAATTCTTTACTGTCTTAAAACCGGTAGTTCGGTGCCTGACCCGCGGGGTCGGGCACCTGGTACGCGGCAGCCGCGGGGCGCCTGGTGTCTGACCTTGCGGGTCAGACACCGTTCTGCCGGTTTTAGTTGCGTTCCAGGTCGATATCGATACCCAGGGAACGAATCTCTTTCACCAGCACGTTGAACGATTCCGGCATGCCGGCGTCGATCACGTGGTCGCCCTTGACGAGGTTTTCGTACACTTTGGTACGGCCGTTCACGTCGTCGGACTTCACGGTCAGCATCTCTTGCAGCACGTAGGACGCGCCGTACGCTTCCAGTGCCCACACCTCCATCTCACCGAAGCGCTGGCCGCCGAACTGGGCTTTACCGCCCAGAGGCTGCTGCGTCACCAGGGAGTAAGGACCGGTGGAACGGGCGTGCATCTTGTCGTCGACCAAGTGGTGCAGCTTCAGCATGTGCATCACGCCCACGGTGACTTTGCGCTCGAACGCTTCGCCGGTGCGGCCGTCGTACATGGTGACCTGGTTCTTGGACGGGGTCATGCCCAGGTGCTTGGCGATATCGTCCGGATACGCCAGGTCCAGCATGCGGCGGATTTCCGATTCGTGCGCGCCGTCGAACACCGGAGTCGCGAACGGCACACCCTTCTTCAGGTTGTAGGCCAGCTTCATGATCTCGTCGTCGGACAGGGACGCGATGTCTTCCTTGGCGCCGGACTCGTTGTACACGGTGGTCAGGTACTTGCGCATCTCTTCGACTTTGATCTGCGCTTGCAGCATCTCGCCGATACGGATGCCCAGACCCTTCGCTGCCCAACCCAGGTGGGTTTCCAGGATCTGACCAACGTTCATACGGGACGGAACGCCCAGTGGGTTCAGCACCACGTCTGCCGGGGTACCGTCAGCCATGTATGGCATGTCTTCCACCGGAACGATACGGGACACCACACCCTTGTTACCGTGGCGGCCTGCCATCTTGTCGCCAGACTGCAGGCGACGCTTGACGGCCAGGTAGACCTTGACCATCTTCTGCACGCCAGGCTGCAGTTCGTCGCCCTGGGTCAGCTTCTTACGCTTCTCTTCGAAGGCCAGGTCGAACTGGTGGCGCTTCTCGGCGATGGATTCCTTGATGGCTTCCAGGGCCTTGGCCATGTCTTCGTCGGCAGGACGGATGTCAAACCAGTGGAACTTGTCCAGGTCGTCCAGGTAGTCCTTGGTGATCTTGGCGCCTTTGGCCAGCTTCTTCGGACCGCCATTCACAACTTGGCCGATCATCATTTTTTCCAGACGCTGGAAGGCGTCGCCTTCCACGATGCGCATCTGGTCGTTCAGGTCCAGGCGATAGCGCTTCAGTTCATCGTCGATGATCTGCTGGGCGCGCTTGTCGCGTGGGATGCCTTCGCGGGTGAACACTTGCACGTCGATGACGGTACCAACCATGCCGGATGGCACGCGCAGCGAGGTGTCTTTCACGTCGGAGGCTTTTTCGCCGAAGATCGCGCGCAGCAGCTTCTCTTCCGGGGTCAGCTGGGTTTCGCCTTTCGGGGTCACCTTACCGACCAGCACGTCGCCGGCTTGCACTTCAGCGCCGATGTACACGATGCCGGATTCGTCCAGGCGAGCCAGTTGGTTCTCCGCCAGGTTCGAGATATCGCGGGTGATTTCTTCCGCGCCCAGCTTGGTGTCGCGGGCAACGACGGACAGTTCTTCGATGTGGATCGAGGTGTAACGGTCGTCTTTGACGACGTTTTCCGAGATCAGAATCGAGTCTTCGAAGTTCAGACCATTCCATGGCATGAAGGCCACGGTCATGTTCTGGCCCAGTGCCAGTTCGCCCAGGTCGGTCGATGCGCCGTCGGCGATCACGTCGCCTTTAGCAACGCGGTCGCCCACTTTGACGATAGGACGCTGGTTGATGTTGGTGTTCTGGTTGGAACGGGTGTACTTGATCAGGTTGTAGATGTCCACACCGACTTCACCAGCCTGTGCTTCTTCATCGTTCACGCGGATCACGACGCGGCCCGCGTCGATGTAGTCCACCACGCCGCCGCGCAGTGCCTGCACGGTGGTGCCGGAGTCGACTGCCACGGTACGTTCGATACCGGTACCGACCAGCGCCTTTTCAGGACGCAGGCAAGGCACGGCCTGACGCTGCATGTTGGCGCCCATCAGTGCACGGTTCGCGTCATCGTGCTCCAGGAATGGAATCAGCGATGCTGCCACGGACACGATCTGGCCTGGCGCAACGTCCATGTACTGCACGCGCTCTGGCGAGACCAGGATGGTTTCGCCGGCTTCACGCGAGGACACCAGTTCGTCGACCAGCTTGCCTTCTTCATTGATCTTGGCGTTTGCCTGGGCAATGATGTAGCGGCCTTCTTCGATGGCGGACAGGTAGTCGATCTTGTCGGTGACCTTGGAGCCTTCGACCTTGCGGTATGGGGTTTCCAGGAAGCCGTATTCGTTCAGGCGGGCGTACAGTGCCAGCGAGTTGATCAGACCGATGTTCGGGCCTTCAGGCGTTTCGATCGGGCACACGCGGCCGTAGTGGGTCGGGTGCACGTCGCGCACCTCGAAGCCGGCGCGTTCGCGGGTCAGACCGCCAGGGCCCAGAGCGGAGACACGGCGCTTGTGGGTGATTTCCGACAGCGGGTTGGTCTGGTCCATGAACTGCGACAGCTGGGACGAACCGAAGAACTCGCGAATCGCCGCCGAAATCGGCTTGGAGTTGATCAGGTCGTGCGGCATCAGGTTGTCGGCTTCGGCTTGGCCCAGGCGCTCCTTGACGGCGCGCTCAACGCGCACCAGGCCGGCGCGGAACTGGTTCTCGGCCAGTTCGCCCACGCAACGTACGCGGCGATTACCCAGGTGATCGATGTCGTCGACTTCGCCGCGGCCATTGCGCAGCTCGACCAGGATCTTGATCACGGCCAGCACGTCTTCGTTGGACAGGGTCATGGCGCCGGTCAGTTCATCGCGGCTGATGCGGCGGTTGAACTTCATGCGGCCCACCGCCGACAGGTCGTAACGGTCCGGGCTGTAGAACAGGCCGTTGAACAGGGCTTCCACCGACTCTTCGGTTGGCGGTTCGCCAGGACGCATCATGCGGTAGATCGCCACGCGCGCGGCGGTCTGGTCGGCGGTGTCGTCGATACGCAGGGTCTGCGAGATGTAGCCGCCCTGGTCCAGGTCGTTGGTGTACAGGGTCTGGATGGCGCTGATGTTGGCGTCGCGCAGCTTGCCCAGGGTTTCCTCGGTCAGCTCGTCGTTGGCCAGGGCCACCACTTCGCCGGTTTCCTGGTCGACGATGTTCTTCGCCAGGACGCGGCCCAGCAGGTAGTCTTCCGGCACGGAGATGTGCTGGATGCCGGCCGCTTCGATTTCGCGCACGTGCTTGGCGTTGATACGCTTGTCTTTGGTGACGATGGTCTTGCCCGACTTCGGATCGACGATGTCGAAGCGCGCGACTTCACCGCGCAGGCGTTCGGACACGAACTCCATCTCCGCGCCTTCGGAGCGCAGGGTGAAGTTGTCGAAGACGAAGAAGTTCGCCAGGATCTGTTCCGGGGTCATGCCGATCGCCTTCAGCAGGATCGATACCGGCATCTTGCGGCGGCGGTCGACGCGGAAGTACAGGATGTCTTTCGGGTCGAACTCGAAGTCCAGCCAGGAACCGCGGTAAGGGATGATACGTGCCGAGAACAGCAGCTTGCCGGACGAGTGCGTCTTGCCGCGGTCGTGCTCGAAGAACACGCCTGGCGAACGGTGCAGCTGGGACACGATGACACGCTCGGTACCGTTGATCACGAACGAGCCGGTGGTCGTCATCAGGGGCAGTTCGCCCATGTAGACTTCCTGTTCCTTCATTTCCTTCACGACCGGCTTGGTTGGCGATTCCTTGTCCAGGATCACCAGGCGCACTTTGGCGCGCAGCGGGGAAGCGAAAGTCAGGCCGCGCAGTTGGCATTCCTTGACGTCGAACGCCGGGTCACCCAGGACGTAGGACAGGAATTCCAGACGGGCGAAGCCGTTGTGGGAAACGATTGGGAAGATCGACGTGAAAGCCGATTGCAGGCCTTCGTTCTTGCGGTTTGCAACGGGAGTGTGCTCTTGCAAGAAGTTCTCGTAAGACTCGAGCTGGGTAGCCAGCAAGAACGGAACGTTGTGGACGTTGGCGCGTTTCGCAAAGGACTTGCGAATGCGTTTCTTCTCAGTAAATGAGTAGTGCATGGACACTCCGTGTGAGACAGGAAAAGGTAGAGAATTCAGAATTGCGGGCGCGCTGCGCAATGCTCAATTCACTATAAAACAACAACTTCTACTTCAGAGACGACAAAGGAGCCAAGGGCGGACCCTCCCTTTCGGGAGAGATCCGCCGCATTGGCTTCCTAAACTAAGGCAGTTACCCGCCTTGGTTCAATTACTTCAGATCGGCCTTGGCGCCAGCTTCTTCCAGCTTCTTCTTGCCAGCTTCAGCGTCAGCTTTCGACAGGGCTTCTTTCACGGTCTTCGGTGCGCCGTCAACCAGATCCTTGGCTTCTTTCAGGCCCAGACCGGTGATTTCGCGAACAGCCTTGATCACGCCAACTTTGTTAGCGCCGACTTCGGACAGAACCAGGTTGAATTCGGTCTGTTCTTCAACTGCAGCAGCAGCAGCGCCGCCGCCAGCGGCTGGAGCTGCCATTGCAGCTGCGGACACGCCGAACTTTTCTTCGAATGCCTTCACCAGTTCGTTCAGGTCCATTACGGACATTTCGGACACTGCGTTCAGGATGTCGTCTTTGGAAATTGCCATTTGAAACTCCTAATTTGTTTGTAGTACTACAGAATTGGTATTGACTAAGAAACCAGGCCAGCGATTAAGCGGCTTCGGTTTCTTTTTTGGCTGCCAGAGCAGCCAGGCCACGTGCAAAGCCCGACACCGGAGCCAGCATAACGCCCAACAGCTGCGAAATGAGGACTTCACGGGAAGGAATGCTCGCCAGTGCGGTAACGCCAGCTACGTCGAGCTGCTTACCTGCATAGTTACCAGCCTTCAGGACCAGTTTGTCGTTGGTTTTGGCGAAGTCGGCGAGGACTTTCGCTGCAGCAACAGCATCATCCGAGATCGAGTAGATCAGCGGACCGGTCATGGAATCGGCCAGAGCGGCGAACTGCGTGCCTTCTACTGCACGACGTGCCAGGGTGTTCTTCAGAACACGGATGTACACGCCTTGCGCACGCGCATTAGCACGGAGTTTAGTCAAGTGACCAACCTGGATGCCACGGTACTCGGCCACAGCGATAGTTTGCGCAGTTGCTACTTTTGCGGAAACTTCGGCAACGACGGCCTTTTTGTCATTCAGATTGAGACCCACGGTCTTCTCCTTAAATAATGCTCGGCTTGCGCCTCGCATCGGTTCGAACAACGGCGTCCGAGGTTTAGGAGTCTAAAGGGACTACATAAACTTGTTCGGGTACACCATCTGCGTTGGGCGCTTTCGCGATTAACCGGCTGCCTACCTGATGCATCCGGCCCAACGGTCTTTGAAGGCCTGCCGGCAGCTTTCACTGCCGGCAATCCCAAAGATCCGCCTGGTCTTCCGACCAGGACTTAATTTGATACAGCGGTATCAGGGGCCAACACGCTGCGCGTGTCAGCACCTGACACCGAAAAGTTCTTAAAGACCAGCGTGATCCACGCGTACGCCAGCGCCCATGGTGGACGACAGGGATACTTTGCGCAGGTAAACGCCTTTCGACGATGCTGGCTTAGCCTTGTTCAGTGCGTCGATCAGGGCAACCAGGTTGCTCTTCAGATCGGCGTCAGCGAACGACTTGCGGCCGATGGTGGCGTGGATGATACCAGCCTTGTCGGTACGGTACTGAACCTGGCCGGCTTTCGCGTTTTTCACGGCGGTAGCGACGTCAGGGGTAACGGTGCCCACTTTCGGGTTAGGCATCAGGCCACGTGGACCCAGGATCTGGCCCAGGGTACCAACGATACGCATGGTGTCCGGGGAAGCGATCACGATGTCGAAAGGCATGTCGCCGGCTTTGACGCGCTCAGCCAGGTCTTCCATACCAACCACGTCGGCGCCGGCAGCTTTCGCTTGCTCAGCCTTGTCGCCGGTTGCGAACACAGCAACGCGCACGGTCTTACCGGTGCCAGCTGGCAGAACCACGGAACCACGGACCACCTGGTCGGACTTCTTAGGGTCCACGCCCAGTTGAACGGACACGTCGATGGATTCGTTGAACTTGGCGGTGGCCAGTTCTTTCACCAGGGCGACAGCGTTGTCGAAGGCGTACACTTTGGTACGGTCTACTTTGGCCTTGATGGCTTGAGCGCGCTTGGACAGTTTTGCCATGATTAGATGCCCTCTACGGTGATGCCCATGGAACGTGCGGAACCAGCGATGGTGCGTACAGCAGCATCCAGGTCGGCAGCGGTCAGGTCCGGGGTCTTCAGTTTAGCGATTTCTTCAGCTTGAGCGCGGGTCAGCTTGCCTACCTTGTCGGTATGCGGCTTGGCCGAACCTTTTTGCACGCCGGAGTGCTTCTTGATCAGGAAGGTCGCTGGAGGGGTCTTCATCACGAAGGTGAAGGACTTGTCCGCGAACGCAGTGATCACGACTGGGATTGGCATGCCTGGCTCCATACCTTGGGTCTGCGCGTTGAACGCTTTGCAGAATTCCATGATGTTCAGACCGCGCTGACCCAGTGCTGGGCCGATTGGAGGGGATGGGTTTGCCTTACCAGCTGGAACTTGCAGCTTGATAAAGCCAATGATTTTCTTTGCCATTTGGGCACTTCCTATCGTTGGATTGAGTAGTAGCGCCCCGCACGCGGCGGGGCTCCTCTTTTTGGCAGCTTAGACGCGCTGCCGAGCGTTAAATCTTTTCGACCTGGCCGAACTCGAGCTCGACAGGCGTTGCGCGACCGAAGATGGTGACCGACACACGCACCTTGGATTTTTCGTAGTTGACTTCTTCGACGTTGCCATTGAAATCGGTGAACGGGCCATCCTTGATGCGGACTTGCTCGCCCACTTCGTACAGCACTTTCGGACGTGGCTTTTCCACGCCTTCCTGCATTTGCGTCATGATCTTTTCGATCTCGCGCGCAGGGATCGGGGTCGGTTTATTCGACTTGCCGCCGATGAAGCCGGTCACTTTGCTGGTGTTTTTCACCAAGTGCCAGGTTTCGTCGGTCATTTCCATTTCCACCAGCACGTAACCAGGGAAGAAACGGCGCTCGGTCACAGACTTCTGGCCGTTGCGCACTTCAACCACTTCTTCGGTCGGCACCAGGATCTGGCCAAACTGATCCTGCATGCCGGCACGCTCAACACGCTCCGTCAGGGCGCGCTGAACGCTTTTCTCCATGCCGGAGTAGGCGTGTACGACATACCAGCGTTTGTTGCTGACTGGCGTGGAGACCGCCTGCGCCGGGTCCTTGCCCGGCTGCTCGTCTTGCACAATTTCGCTCATTATTTCTTCCAGCCCAGGATCAGGTCGTACAACACAAATTCGAGGATCTTATCCGTGCCCCACAGGAAGATCGCCATTACCAGCACAAAGGCGAACACAATCATGGTGATCTGACGCGCTTCTTTGTGGGTTGGCCACACTACTTTCTTCGTCTCGCGAACGGATTCCTTCGCGAAATTCAGGAAATCACGGCCTGCAGCAGAGGTGTACGCGATGCCAGCGGAAATGAGCAAACCAACCACAAGCGCAGCTGCCCGCACCAGGGTTGGTTTACCGGTCAGGATGAAGAATCCGACCACGCCTGCAATCAACGCCACAACTGCCAACACGACTTTGAACTTATCGTTCGTCGTGCTAACGGTTTGCACGGATTGATTAGACATTTACTTTACTTTCGGTGCCCTGCACCAGATTCGGTGGCAGGGGCGGAGGGCATCGAACCCCCAACCTTCGGTTTTGGAGACCGACGCTCTGCCAATTGAGCTACGCCCCTACGTAAAACTTTACAGTGAATCCGTAATTCTAGCACCCATCAGCGATGGGCGCTAGTCTTGGCTGGATTCTTTTCGCCTTAAGCCAGGATCTTGGCTACGACGCCGGCGCCGACGGTACGGCCGCCTTCACGGATTGCGAAACGCAGACCTTCTTCCATCGCGATCGGGGAGATCAGCTTGACGGTGATGGAGACGTTGTCGCCTGGCATAACCATTTCTTTGTCCGCTGGCAGTTCGATCGAACCGGTCACGTCCGTGGTACGGAAGTAGAACTGTGGACGGTAGTTGTTGAAGAACGGGGTGTGACGGCCGCCTTCATCTTTCGACAGAACGTAGATCTCGCCGGTGAAGTGATCGTGCGGCTTGATCGAACCTGGCTTGGCCAGAACCTGGCCACGCTGAACGTCTTCACGCTTGGTGCCGCGCAGCAGCAGGCCAACGTTGTCGCCGGCTTGACCCTGGTCCAGCAGCTTGCGGAACATTTCCACGCCGGTGCAGGTGGTTTTCACGGTGTCG
>NZ_AUDI01000029.1 GCF_000425385.1 Pseudoduganella violaceinigra DSM 15887
CGATATATTACTCACCCGTTCGCCACTCGCCGCCAGGGTTGCCCCCGCGCTGCCGTTCGACTTGCATGTGTAAAGCATGCCGCCAGCGTTCAATCTGAGCCAGGATCAAACTCTTCAGTTTAATCTCTGTTTTTCCGGTATTGCTACCGGAGGTCACTCACTCAAAATACTGACGAATCTCTTACGAGATTACGTTTAATATATTTTGTGCGAGCGTTATAACGTATATTTTGAGCATCGGACCCGAAGGTCCGGGCATATCGTCAAACGCCCACACTTATCGACTGTTGATTTTTAAAGATTGCTGCCTTGTTTGTTTGACGAAGCGTTGTGTTCGTCAGCAGCAGAGGAGCGAGATTATGCGGTACAGCGTGCAACTCGTCAACCCCTTCTTCTTTCTCGCTTCGCTTACTGTTTTAACAGTGCCGCGTTGCGAGGGACAGAACTATAGCCGACCGCCGCCGACCGCGCAAGGGTAAAATGCATGGTTTCGTAATACCGTATTACCGCACCCGCCATGACCATCCTTCTCTCCACGCTCAACGCCCGCTACACCCACGCTTCGCTGGGACTGCGCTACCTGCTTGCCAATATGGGCGAGCTGCAAGCGCAGACGCGCATCCAGGAATTCGTGATTGGTGCGAAGACGACCGAGATGGTGGAACGCATCCTTGCGGCACAGCCGAAGATCGTCGGCTTCGGTGTATATATATGGAACGTTGAAGAAACCTGCCGCCTGGTGGCGACGCTGAAACGGGTAGCGCCGCATCTGGTGATCGTTCTCGGCGGACCGGAAGTCTCTTATGAAACCGGCGAGCAGGAAATCGCGCGTCTGGCCGACTACGTGGTCACCGGCTGGGGCGACGTGACTTTCCCTAAATTGTGCGGCGAAATCCTGAACGGCCCCAAGCCCTTGATGAAGGTGCATGCCGGCGTCCAGCCGCCGATGGCCGAGATCAAGCTCCCCTACTCCCTCTACTCGGATGAGGATCTCGCCCATCGCACCCTCTATGTAGAGGCTTCGCGCGGCTGCCCGTTCAAGTGCGAGTTCTGCCTATCCGCACTCGACAAGACGGCCTGGCCCTTCAATATCGATGCCTTCCTGGCAGAGATGGAGGGTTTGCACGCCCGCGGCGCGCGCACCTTCAAGTTCGTGGACCGCACATTCAACCTGAATATCAAGACCAGCCTGAAGATCATGCAGTTCTTCCTCGATAAGCTGGCCGCCGCGCCGGAAGACCCGGTCTATGCGCACTTTGAGCTGGTGCCGGACCACCTGCCCGATGCCCTCAAAGAAGGCATCGCCCAATTCCCGGCGGGGACGCTGCAGTTCGAAATCGGCATCCAGAGCTTTAACCCCGTGGTGCAGGCCAATATCTCGCGCAAGCAGGACAACGCCAAGGCCGCCGACAATATCCGCTGGCTGTGCGAGCATTCCAGCGTGCATATGCACGTGGATTTGATCGCGGGCCTGCCGGGCGAAACGGTGGACAGTTTTGCCGAGGGCTTTGACAAACTTTGGGCGCTCGGACCGCACGAAATCCAGTTCGGGATCCTGAAACGGCTGCGCGGAACGCCGATCATCCGCCATACCCAGGAATTCGGCATGGTGTACGACCCCTACCCGCCTTACACCATCCTGGCCAACCGCGATATCGACTTCCCCACCATGCAAAGGCTGGTCCGTTTTGCCCGTTATTGGGACCTGGTTGCCAACTCGGGGCGCTTCACCCATACCGTTCCGGTGCTTCTGGGCGCAACGCCGTTCGCGTCTTTCATGGCGTTCTCCGACTGGCTGTATGCCAACACCGATGCGACACACCGCATTGCACTGGACCGCTTGGCGGTCATGGTTGGAAAGTGGCTGGCAGTCACTGGAATGGATCAGGCGGCGGCCGCAGAACTGCTGGCGCGCGATGGGCATGGGGTGAAGCAGAAGGCTGCGGCGCCCGTGTCGGCGGCGCCGGCGCGGCAAGCGCGGCACCTGGCGGCCTGAAAACACTGATTCCCAGCCCAAACCCAGGGCCGGGCTACAGTGCGCCGGGTGGCGCTATGGGCGAATCTCTTTTACACTGGCGTTATGCCTATTGCTCAAGAGCCAACGTTATCTATCAGCCCAGACGGGCGCACGGTATCAGCCGGGGGAACCTGGCAAGTCCATGCACTCGCAAGCATACGGGTAATGAAGGCCATTTCGGCCTGCCTTGACCATGTAAAAGATATTCATGCGGTCGAATGGAACTTGGGCAGCATCGAGATGCTCGACCACGTCGGCGCGCAGCTGCTATGGAGCGCCTGGGACTACCAGCGCCCCGCCCGGCTGAAACTGGCCGACGGCCAGGAGGAAATCTTCAGGCGCATCGAGGCCGCCGGCAAGCTGGAAATCCCGCGTTCGCGCAAGGAGCGCTTTGGCTGGGTGACTTCGCTGGGCTTCGGCATCATGCACTTCATGGAGCATATGGGCGGCTTCGTGCGGCTGATCGGCTCCGTGGTGCAGGATGCGGGACGCTTCGTTTCGAACCCGCGGCGCGGCCCCTGGCGCGAGATTTCGGCGAATATATTCCACGCCGGCTTTCAGGCGCTGGGCATCACGGCCCTGGTGGGATTCCTGATCGGCGTGGTGCTGTCCTACCTGTCGGCGCAGCAGCTGCGCAACTTCGGCGGCGACATTTACCTGGTCAACCTGCTCGGCATGTCGATCGTGCGCGAACTGGGTCCATTGATGGCGGCCATTCTTGTGGCGGGGCGTTCCGGATCCGCGATCACGGCGCAACTGGGCGTGATGCGGGTGACGGAAGAACTGGATGCGATGCTGGTGATGGGGATTTCGCACGGCTACCGCCTGATCCTGCCGAAGGTGATCGCGCTGGCGATCTCGATGCCCCTGCTGGTGATCTGGACTGACGCCGCCGCCTTAATCGGCGGCATGATCGCAGCCAAGGTGGAATTGAACCTGTCGGTGCGCTATTTCATCATGAAGCTGCCGCAAGTGGTGCCGATTGCGAACTATTACATTGGTCTGTTCAAGGGAGCGGTGTTCGGCATGCTGATCGCCATGGTGTCCTGCCACTTCGGCCTGCGCATCAAACCGAATACGGAAAGCCTGGGCCATGGCACGACGACCTCGGTGGTGACGGCGATTACGGTGGTGATCCTGGCGAACGCGGTGTTTGCGATCGTCTTCAACGGAGTGGGCTACTGATGAACGACCTGCCCGAACAGTCGGAGGAAAGCCGCAGCTGCCCCGAAGGCGAGGGCAAGCTGACGCTGGATGGCAGCGTGCCGGTAGTGGAGATCACCAACCTGCAGACCAAATTCGGCCGCACGGTGATCCACAACGATTTGAACCTGTCGATCGAACAGGGCGAAATCCTGTCGATCGTGGGCGGCTCGGGCACCGGCAAGACCGTCCTGCTGCGCCAGATGCTGGGCCTGGAGCGTCCGACCAAAGGTTGCGTGCGCATCTTCGGCGAAGACATCACGCAGGCCTCGTCCGGCCACCTGCAGGAGCTGCGCAACCACTGGGGCATGCTGTTCCAGCAGGGCGCCCTATATTCGGCGCTGACGGTGTTCGAAAATATCGCGCAACCGATGATGGAGCTGGGCACGCTGCCACAGCAATTGATTCGCGACGCGGTGCTGCTGAAAATGAATATGGTCGGCCTGGGGCCGGAGCACGCGAACAAGATGCCAAGCGACCTGTCGGGCGGCATGATCAAGCGTGTGGCCCTGGCCCGCGCCCTGGCCCTGGAACCGAAGCTGCTGTTCCTGGACGAGCCGACAGCCGGCCTGGATCCGGACCTGTCGGAGAGCTTCGTCTCGCTGATCAAGTCCCTGCACCGCGAGCTGGGCCTCACCGTGGTGATGGTGACGCACGACCTGGACTCGCTGTTTGCGCTGTCCACCCGCATTGCGGTGCTGGCGGAAAAACATGTGTTGGCGATCGGGCCGACGCGCGAGGTGATCAAGACCGACCACCCGTTTATCAAGGAATTCTTCCTGGGCGACCGCGGCAAACGCGCACTCGAAGCCCTGGAGTAAGGAGCAAGGCATGGAAAACAGATCGCACGCTTTGATGACAGGCCTGTTCACGATCACGCTGCTGATTGCGGCGATTCTGTTCGGCATCTGGTTCAACCGCGACCGGGTGAAATACGACCCCTACTTGATCGCGACCACCCAGTCGGTCCCGGGGCTGAATCCGCAGGCGGCGGTGCGCTACCGCGGCCTGGAAGTGGGCAAGGTGGACGACATCGATTTCGATCCGACGCTGGCGGGGCAGATCCTGATCCACCTGAGCATCGACCCGGCCTCGCCGATCACCAAAACCACCTACGCCACGCTGGGCTACCAGGGCGTGACCGGCATCGCCTATATCCAGCTGGACGACGAGGCCACCGGTTCGCCGGCGCTGGAAACCAGCAAGAACAATCCAAGCCGCATCCCCCTGCAACCGGGCCTGTTCGACCAGCTGGAAAAGCGCGGTACGGCCATCCTGGGCCAGGCCGAGGAGGTCACCAAAAAGCTGAACACCCTGCTCAGCGCCGACAACCAGAAGACCATGCTGGGCGCGTTCAGCGACGTGAGCGAAGCGGCCCAGTCGTATAAGGACCTGGCGGCC
Organism: Pseudoduganella violaceinigra DSM 15887; assembly: GCF_000425385.1. GTDB lineage: Bacteria > Pseudomonadota > Gammaproteobacteria > Burkholderiales > Burkholderiaceae_D > Rugamonas > Rugamonas violaceinigra. Next base: position 4,622 of record NZ_AUDI01000029.1, read on the forward strand.
AAGCTCGATCCCGCGGTACAGAAGATTCCCGCGCTGATGGAACACGGCGACCAGGCCATGCGCTCGGTCGACACCCTGGCCAGCGAGGCCAGCAAGGTCGCGCGCGCCCTGCAGGGACAGGACGGCGCCGTGCAGCGCATCTCGGCCTCGGTGGACCGCGCCGCCACCTCCGTCGAAGCGGTGGCTAACGGGGTTGAGCTGGAGACGCTGCCCGGCGTGACCGGGCTGGCGGATGAAACCAAATCCTCTATGCGCGCCATCCGCCGCACCATGAACAACCTGAGCGACCGGCCGCAAAGCATCCTGTTCGGCGCGCCCGGCACGCCGCCAGGTCCGGGTGAACCGGGCTTCGACCCTTCTGGCAAATAAGGACCAAGCGATGAAGAAGATTCTCCTGAGCGCCGTGACCGCAGTCGCCCTGGCCGGCTGCGCCAGCAAGAGCCCGCAACCGATCGCATACGACTTCGGCCCGATGGGCGCGCCGCTGCCGGCGGCCGCACTGGCCGGGAGCAGCGGCGGTTCGTCCGCCGGCATGCCGGCCATCGTCTTGGCGGATGTCAGCGGCCCCGCCTCGCTCGACTCCCAGCGCATGTTCTACCGCCTGATGTACGCCGACGCGCGCCAATCGCGCCCGTATGCCTACAACACCTGGTCGGCGACGCCGCTGCAGCTGATGTCGCAGCGCGTGAAGGCGCGCATCGCGCAAGCGGGCGTGAAGGTGGTCTCGACCACCGACTCGGCCGGCGGCCTGCCCCTGCTGCGCCTCGAAGCCGACGAGTTTTCGCAGAACTTCGACAGCGCCGCGCAGAGCAGCGCCAGCATCACCCTGCGCGCCTCCGTGTTCCGCAACCATAAGCTGGTCGACCAGCGCACTTTCACCCGCAGCGCGCGTGCACCAAGCGCCGATGCCGCGGGCGGCGCCAGCGCCCTGGCCGAAAGCACCGACGGCATCGCCGCCGACATCCTGGCCTGGCTGGCGGGCCTGCCGAATTAAGCGATGAAGGAAGACGCGCCCGCCCCAACGCCAGCACCGGAACCGGCTCCCCTGCCGCCGGTGCGTACCGGCTCGCCCGTGGCGCGCGCGACCCTGCTGGCGTATACGATGCTGATCGTCTATGCCAGCTGGTTCCCGTTTTCCGGCTGGCAGAACCAGGGCCTGTCGCCGCTGATCTTCCTGGAATGGACGTCGCTGCCGCGCTACTGGACCGGCTTCGACGCCGGCATCAACGTGATCGGCTACATCCCCTTCGGCATGCTGCTGGTGTACGCCATGCGGCCCAAGGTCACCGGCTTCTGGGCCTTCCTGCTGGCCAGCATCGCCGGCACCCTGGTTTCCGGCACGATGGAAGCGGTGCAAACCTACCTGCCGACCCGGGTTTCGTCCAACCTCGACTTCTACACCAACACCGCCGGCTCGGTGATCGGCGCCCTGGCCGGCGCACTGACTGCGCGCAAGCTGATGGACACCAGCGCCGTCTACAAGCTGCGCCAGCGCTGGTTCGCCCAGCACGCCAGCCAGGGCCTGGTGCTGGTGGCGCTCTGGCCGCTGACCCAGATCTACCCGCAGGGTTTCCTGTTCGGCCTGGGCCAGCTGCTGCCCATCCTGTCGGAATGGCTGAGCGACCTGCTGGACATGGAGATCGACCTGGCCGCCATGATCCGTCCCGACGTGACGCTGACGGTGGAGCAGTACTGGCTGTCCGAAACCATCGTCACCGCCTGCGGCATGGTGGGCGCGGCCCTGACGCTGCTGTGCATCCTGCGCAAGCCGGCCCCGCGCGCGCCGCTGGTGGCTCTGCTGGTGGCCGGCGCCGTGCTGGTGAAAACCCTGTCGACCGCCCTGCAACTGGGGCCGGACGACGCCTTTGCCTGGATCACGCCGGGCGCCCAGGGCGGCTTCCTGATCGGCGCCATCATGCTGGGCGGCCTGATTTTCGCGCCCCAGGTGGCGCAACGCCGGCTGGCGGTGGCGACGCTGCTGCTCAGCCTATTGATTGTCAACACGACCCCGACCAACCCCTACTTCAGCGAAACGCTGCAGAACTGGGCCTTGGGGAAATTCCTGAATTTTTACGGCGCGGCCCAGTTTCTGTCGCTGGCATGGCCATTGGCTGCCCTCTGGTACCTCTGCCTGCCATCGCACAAGCTGAACAAAGAAACCCGGGAAACCCCGGTAAAATAAGCGCCTGCATTGAATAAGAGGCTTCAGATGAGCGAACACCAGTACTTCAAGCATCACGTTTTCTTTTGCACCAACCAGCGCGACGACGGCCGCGAAAGCTGCGGCCCGCACGGCGCCGAAGCGGCACAAAAGCATGCCAAGAAGCGCTGCAAGGAATTGAACATCAACGGCGAAGGCAAGGTGCGCATCAATTCGGCCGGCTGCCTGGACCGCTGCGAACTCGGCCCGGTGATGGTGGTCTACCCTGAAGGCACCTGGTACACCTACGTCGACAACAGCGACATCGACGAAATCGTCGACAGCCACCTGGTCAACGGTAAAGAAGTAGAGCGGCTCAAAATCAAATGATGAACAAGACTTCCGAGAAGTTTACGCTGCAGGGCGGCGCCGGCCTGATGGAAGGCCTGCTCGACATGCCGGCCGGCGCGCCCCAAGGCATCGCCCTGGTGGCCCACCCGCACCCGCTGTACGGCGGCACCATGGAAAACAAAGTGGCGCAGACGCTGGCGCGCACCTTCGTGAACCTGGGCTACGTGGCTGCGCGCATCAACTTCCGCGGCGTCGGCGCATCCGAAGGCGTGCATGACCACGGCCACGGCGAGACCGACGACATGATGATCCTGTACCAGCACATGGTGCAACGCTTCCCCGGCCTGCCGGTATCGCTGTCGGGCTTTTCCTTCGGCACCTTCGTGCAGTCGCACCTGGCGCAGCGCCTGGCCGCCGCCGGCACCCCGGCCGAACGCCTGGTGCTGGTCGGTACCGCCGCCGCCAAATGGCAGATCGCCGACGTACCGGCCGACACCATCCTGATCCACGGCGAGAATGACGAAACCATTCCGCTGATCGACGTGCTGGATTATGCGCGGCCGCAGGACATTCCTGTGATCGTGATCCCCGGCGCCGACCACTTCTTCCACCGCAAGCTCGGTCACATCAAGAACTGGGTGATCGCCTTGTGGGGCAAGAAGGACCAATAAAGACTTTTGCAACCCCTACAGATTGACGCAACAATGAAAAAAATCATCGCTGCACTGGCGACCAGTGTATTGCTCATGACTTCCGCAGTGGCGCAGACCCTGCCGCCGCCGAACATCGCCGCCAAATCCTGGCTGCTGCTGGACTCCACCAGCGGCCAGGTGATTGCCGCCCAGGATCCGGATGCCCGTGTGGAGCCGGCCTCCCTGACCAAGATCATGACCGCCTACCTGTCCTTCCAGGCGCTGCGCGACAAAAAGCTGACCCTGGACCAGAAGGTGAATGTCTCGGTGAAGGCATGGAAAGTCGACTCCAGCTCGTCGAAGATGTTCATCGACCCGGCCACCCCGGTCTCGATCAACGACCTGCTGCACGGCCTGATGGTCCAATCGGGCAACGACGCCGCCGTGGCGCTGGCGGAAGCCGTGGCCGGCGACGAAGCGGCCTTCGTCATCCTGATGAACCGCGAAGCGCAGCGCATGGGCATGGCCAATTCCCACTTCGCCAATCCGCACGGCCTGCCATCGCCTGAGAACTACACCACCGCGCGCGACCTGTCCGTGCTGGCACGCCACGTGATCCAGGATTACCCCGAGTTCTACAAGATCGACTCGGTGAAGAGCTTCACCTACAACAAGATCACCCAGCAGAACCGCAACCGCCTGCTGTGGCTCGACCCGACCGTGGACGGCATGAAGACCGGCCATACCGAATCCGCCGGCTTCTGCATGGTGGCGTCGGCCAAACGCCCGGCCGGCAACCTGGAACGCCGCCTGATCTCCGTCGTGATGGGCACCAACTCGGACGGCACCCGTACCGCCGAAAGCCAGAAGCTGCTGAACTGGGGCTTTCAGAATTTTGACACCGTCAAGCTCTACTCCAAGGGCCAGGCCATCGATAGCCCCGAAATCTGGAAAGGCTCGCAATCGAACCTGAAGATCGGCTTCACCGACGACGTGCTGGTCACCGTGCCGAAAGGCGTGGCAGCCAAGATGAAGCCTGTGCTGGAGCGCAAGGACCCGCTGGTGGCCCCGATCGCCGCCAACACCAAGGTCGGCACCCTGAAGATGATGGTGGACGGCAAACCGCTGCTCGAACTGCCGGTCGTAGCGCTGCAAGCCGTCGACCAGGCATCGATCTTCGGCCGCGCATGGGATTCCGTGCGCCTGTGGCTCAAATAATGGCGCAGCTGGGTCTTTCCCGCGTCGTGGCGGGCATGTGGCGCATGACCGAATGGGACATGACACCGCAGCAGCGCCTGGCGTTCATCGAACAGTGCATCGCGCTGGGCGTGACCTCGTTCGACCATGCCGACATCTACGGCGGCTACGGGGTGGAGGGACTCTTCGGCGAAGCGCTGGCCCTGAAGCCATCGCTGCGCGGGCAGATCCAGATCGTCAGCAAGTGCGGCATCAAGCTGGTTGCCGGCCAGCGCCCGGCGCACACTCTCCAGCATTACGACACCAGCGCCGCGCATATCGCGGCGTCGGTCGAAAATTCGCTGAAGGAGCTGCGCACGGATTACCTGGATCTGCTGCTGATCCACCGCCCGGATCCCCTGATGGATTTCGACGAAGTGGCGGCGGCATTCCAGCGCTTGCGGACGGACGGGAAAGTGAAGGAATTCGGGGTATCGAACTTCTCGCGCCACCAGTTCGAGACGCTCAACAAGCGCGTTCCTCTGGTGACCAACCAGGTGGAGTTCTCACCGCTGCACCTCGATCCGATGTTCGACGAGACGTTTGACGGGCTGCAGGATCTCGGCGTCCAGCCGATGATCTGGTCGCCGCTGGGCGGCGGCCGCCTGTTTACCGCGGGCGACGAGCAGGGCGAACGCCTGCGCCTGAAGATCAAGGAAGTGGCGGACGAGCTGAATCGACCGTTCGCCAGCGTGGTGCTTGCCTGGATTATGCAGCTGCCGTGCAGGCCGGTGCCGATGACCGGTTCCGGGCGCATCGAGTCGATCCAGGTGGCGGTCGAGGCGACGCAGTTTCAGCTTGGCCGACCGCAGTGGTTTGAAATTTTGCGCGCGGCGCGCGGGCATGAGGTGGCTTGAAACCGGTAAATCAGTGTCAGACCCGCAGGGTCAGACACTGGTCGGCGGCGGCCACGGGTTGGATCACTCGTCCGGATACGTCTGCGGCGGGGCGATGCCGGTCCAGCCGCTGCGCCAGGCCAGGTTTAAGGCCACGGTAAAGGCGATATACACCACGAAGAACAGTACGAAGTAATACGCCCGCAGCCACACCAGCAGGCCCAGATTCACCGCCAGTCCCACCAGCGCCGCAGCGCTCTTTTTCTGTTTCGAACTCGGGAAGCGGATGGTCGACACCATGAAGCTGCCGACCACAAACAGCAGCGCCACAACGTAGTAGCCCTCCATGCGCGTATTCGGCACATCCGGCCACGCCACCACCACGGAAGCCACGCAGGCCGCGCCGGCCGTAATCGGCATGCCGACAAAGTATTTCGGGTCCGTGCGGCCCACGTTCACATTGAAGCGCGCCAGGCGCAGCGCGCCGCAGGCGACAAAGAAGAACGCCGCAATCCCGCCCACCCGCAGCAGGGTAGGATCGGCCGGTCCCATTTGCACGAAGCCATAGCAGTACAGCAGCACGGCCGGGGCGCAGCCGAAGTTCATCACATCGGCGATCGAATCGAGCTGCACGCCGAAATCGGAACTGGTACCGGTGGCGCGCGCCACAAAGCCGTCCAGGGCATCGAAGATCCCGGCCAGCACCAGCAGGAAGGCGGCCAAGCGGTAATCCTGCGCCAGTCCATAGAAGGCGTTATCGACAGAGATCACGATGCTGGCAAAACCGCAGGCGATCGACAACAACGTCACCGAACTGGGTAATGCAAATTTGGCACGCTGGAGTCGCTGTTGACGTTGAGTATTCAAGTTAAGGCAATCATGGTCAGAATGGAACGCCTATTTTACATGGCCCGGCATTTGATAAAAGAAACGCATCTCATGGGAAATTGGCATAGAATCGCGGCATGAAGGAGCCCACCATGTACACGTTTAATACCATGCACCGCCATATACCGACCTTGCTCATCGCCGCCCTGCTGACTGCCTGCGGTGGCGGTGGCAGCGGATCAAGCAATCCTCCGGCGACCAACAACCCGCCAACCACCACGCCGCCGACGACCATTCCGCCGACCGCGCCGCCGACCACACCGCCAAGCGGTTCGGGTGCGCCCGTCGCCACCGGCAATACCGCCACCGACGGCTTCAACTGGTTCAACTACCGCCGCGCCAGCCTTGGTCTCTCGAAGCTGACGCGCAATACGAACATTGATTTCGCGGCATTCGGTCATTCGAACTACCTGAGCCTGAACAACACCGTCACGCACGACCAGACCCCGGGCAATCCCGGCTTCACCGGCATTACGGTGTCGGACCGCCTGGCAAACGCGAATTACACGCTGACCCTTCCGTACGCTTACGGCGAAGTGATTTCGGCAGCCGGCGATACCTCGGGCTTCTACCACGCCGAAGAACTGATCACCGCGATCTACCACCGCTTCGTGGTCTTTGAGCCGATGTTCAAGGAGATGGGCACGGGTTCTGCCTTCAGCAGTGGCCGTACCTACTTCACCGCGGATCTCGCGGCCTCCAACGGCCTCGGCGCCGGCCTGGGTCGCGGCAAGATTGTCGCCTATCCGTACGACCTCCAGACGGACCTGCCGACCAACTTCTTCAGCGACACCGAGTCCCCCGACCCGGTGCCGAGCCAGAACGAGGTAGGCTACCCGGTCAGCGTTCACTCGGATATTACCGGCAATATCACGGTGTCAAGCTTCACTATTCACCCGCGCAATGGCGCCATGATGGCAACGCGCCTGCTAACCAGCAGCAACGACGCGCATACCTCGCCGCATGAAGCGGCCATTATTCCGCTGCTGCCGCTGAGCCCGAAGACCACCTATGAAGTGAGCTTCTCCGGCACGGTCGACGGTATGGCCGTGACCAAAAACTGGTCATTTACGACGAAATAGTGCCCTGCCACTAGCCCACATCAGGACGGAATGCTAAATTCTGTCCTGATGAGCACTTCTAATTCCAGCGCAGCGATACGCCAGCGCCTCGACGTCGAGGAGGGACTGGATCGCCTGATGGGCGAACGTTCGCTGTACTTGCAGATCCTGCGCCGCTTCCTGCAGGATTATCGCGATGCCTGCCCCCGCATTGCCGCACTGCTGTCGGCACAACTCGAGGCCCGGGCGCAACTGATCGCCCACTCCCTGAAAGGCTCGGCCGGCCTGATCGGCGCACAACTGGTGCACGACCAATCGGTATTGGTGGAAAACGCGATTGCCGCAGGCGCCGACTGCGGCGCATTGCTGGCGCAACTCGACACCGTGCTGCACGAAACCTGCGCCAGCATCGACAATCTCTTGCGTGATCATGGCGACAATGTCGCACCCGGCGAGGCGCCCGCGCTCGACCCGGCGCAGCTGCACGCACTGATCGAAGAACTGGTGAGATTACTGCGTGAAGGTGACGGCGCGGCCATCGACCTGGTGGAGAAATCGGCGCCGGTGTTGGCGGCGGCGCTGGGTGTGCCGACCTTCCAACTGGTGGCGGCGGCGACGCATGCATTCGACTTCGAGACGGCGCTTGACGCGCTGGAGATGGAAATCTGATCAGCGGCTGTATTCCGCTTCTTCGTCGAAGGAATCAGCACACTCCTTGCCGCAGAAGCGGCGCACTGCATCGAGGGGTTTTTCACAATACCAGCAAGAGCCTTTGGGTGGCAGCGACTGGCGCACGCCGCTTGGGCGCTGGGCCGCAGCGGCAATTTCAGCGGGTGGAATGTCCTCTTGCGTCTCCACGATATTCCCCTTTACAGACAAGCCCTGGATTCAAGGTTACTGCATTGCCGCGACAGGAGCATGACCTGCCTCAACAAAATAATAGCAGGATTAAATCAGCGGCATGGGGAACGCAACGTGCGCCAACGTACCAAAAGAAACAAAATTAATTCAATGAGAAGCACTGTCGCGATAGGACTTAGTTCCTTGACTACGAGATCGCAAAATACAAGACGAGATGTGTGGTGACATGCGCGATGATCGCCGCTTCCAGCCCGGCTTTCCAATACAGGTAGCCGGCAACGATGCCGAATGCGGCATTGCCGATCATGACGTATGCGACGATGCCGCTGGAGAGATGCCCCGTCAGCGCGGCCGCGGCCGGCAGGTGGCCGGCGCCGAAGAGCAGCGCCGACAGGAAGATGCTGGCCACGATCACTGCGGGGGGCGGCGTAAGCGCGCGCTTCTGCAACAGGCGCCACAGGATCCACGCGACAAGTGTCATGAAACCCCATCGCAGCAGCAGCTCTTCGGTGATACCGCCATACAGCACACGTGCAATCAAAGGCACCGGCGTCTTCACCTGCAACTGCGGCGGCGCCGCCTGGCTGAGCAGCCAGATCGACACTGCGCCGAACAAGCCGCCAGCCACGCCCGGAAGCAGCGCAGGCTTCAGCGCCTGCCACGGCGAAGCGCGCGAGACCAAGGCCGAAAGCAGCGGCGCACGCAAACCGACCTTCGGCGCGAGGCAGGCGCCGACAGCGACCGCAATCGCCAACAGGATGCTGCTCTGGAGCGCGGCGATCATTTGCACCGCCCACATGGGCATGGGCAAGGGCTTCCCGGCCAGCAGCGGCGGCAGGAACAGGAAAGCGATAGCAAAGACGCCCGGAAAACCCGCCGCAAAGCCGCCGGCGATCAATCTTTTTTGCATGTGCACTGCTCCCTCCACAAATGGTACGAACGCAGGATCGGCAACCCGGTCGCGAATGCGGTGCCGACGATGATGATGGCCGCCTCATGGCCGCGCATCGAATGCCACCATGCGCTGGCGGCGATGAACGCGCCGGCCACCGTCAGGCAAAGCGATGGGTCTTGTCCCATACGCGCTCATTGGCCAATGTCCACGGCGTGCGGATACCGATGGAGTAATTCCAGCGCAGCTTGCCCATCACATTGCCGTTCACGACGAATAGCAGACCCACCACGGTCATGACAACCGGCGCCACTGGAACCGGCGCCGACAGCGCCTGTGCCGCGACCATCAGCTGGATCGCGGCCAGCAGGCCGAGCACCGCCAGCATGATGGTCTGGGTCGCGTGCCAGGAGCGCAGCAGGTTCCCGCCAAGCGGGTCGATTTTCGGCAGCAGCGCGAACAGGAGCAGGAGTCCGAACGCCATCGCCGGCATGACCGACAGCGCAAGCCAGGCAGGCGCCCAGCCGTCGGGATTGCCGCTCGCATCGAAATGGATGGCGAGCGGCTTGGCGAGCGGGATATCGGCGAGCACGCGTAAGGCCGCCACGAGCATCACCATCAGGAGCAAGGTCGCGACGGTTCTCGCAGCTCGCTTAAGCATGCTTCTTCGCCTTCGCTTGCCGACCAATTTCAAAAGTGTCCGCGAAGCCGAGCAAGGCCTCCTCGAGGACGGACATATTCAATCGGTAGGTAATCGTCGTCTTGTTCTTCTCGGCCATGACCAGGCCTGCCTCGCGCAAGACCGCGAAGTGACCCGACAGCGTTGGCTTGGAGAGCTCGAAACGCTCCGCGATTTCGCCGGCAGTCATCTCCCGCTCGCGCAGCATCTGCAGGATGCGGCGGCGGGAAGGGTCGGCAAGTGCTTTGAATACCTTATCCATGTTTTGTATTTTGCCAAATACCAAAATAACAAGTCAAGCAAATTGCAACTTTTGTCCCCCGTGGGGTCAGGAAGCGAAGTGGACATTCCCTTCTTTTCGGAACGGAATGTCCACACTTGTTCCTGACCCCGCGGGGGACAAATAGTTATTTACCGATACAGAAGCGGGAGAAGATCACGCCCAGCAGGTCGTCCGACGAGAATTCGCCGGTGATGGTGGAGAGCTGCACTTGCGCCAGGCGCAGCTCTTCCGCGAACAGGTCCAGCGACTGATCGGTCTGGGCGGCGTGCTGACCGGCGTAGTCGAGGTGTCTGGCCGCGTTGCGCAGTGCGATCAGGTGGCGTTCGCGCGCCAGGTAGAGCGATTCGCCGGTCTGCTGCCAGCCCGCGATGCGCAGCAGTTCGGCGCGCAGCAGGTCGATGCCGGTCTTCTCGTTGGCGGACAGGTAGATGTGGGTGGCGTCCGGCATCTCGTCGACCGAGGGCTTGTGGCCGGACAGGTCGATCTTGTTCCAGATGCGCAGCACCGGCACGCCTTGCGGGAAGTTCGCGACGATGCCTTCGTCGGCGCGGGTGGGGCCATGGTCGGCGTCCAGCAGGTGCAGGATGACGTCGGCCTTGCCCACTTCGCCCCAAGTGCGCTCGATGCCGATGCGCTCCACCACGTCCACCGTTTCATCGTGGCCGCGGATGCCGGCGGTGTCAATGATGTTGAGCGGGATGCCTTCGATCTGGATGGTTTCGCTCACCTTGTCGCGCGTGGTGCCGGCGATCGGGGTGACGATGGCCACTTCGGCGCCGGCCAGCGCGTTCAATAGTGAGGACTTACCGACGTTCGGCTGGCCGACCAGCACCACGTTCAACCCTTCGCGCAGCAGCGCGCCTTGCGAGGCTTGCTTGAACACGTGGTCGAGGGCTTCGACAATGCCTTTCAACTGGCCGCGCGCGTCGGACTTTTCCAGGAAGTCGATTTCTTCTTCCGGGAAGTCGAGCGTGGCCTCCACCAGCATGCGCAGGTGGGTGACGCGCTCCACCAGGGCGTGGATGGTTTGCGAGAAGGCGCCGCTCAGGGAGGCGCTGGCGGATCTGGCGGCGGCTTCGGTGGAGGCGTCGATCAGGTCGGCCACGGCTTCGGCCTGGGCCAGGTCCAGCTTGTCGTTCAGGTAGGCGCGGCGGGTGAATTCGCCCGGTTCGGCCAGGCGCAGGCCTTGCTCGGCGCCGGCTTCCAGCACGCGCTGCAGCAGCATCTGCAGGACGATCGGGCCGCCGTGGCCTTGCAGTTCGATCACGTCTTCGCCGGTGTAGGAGTGCGGGCCTTTGAAGTAGATTGCGATGCCCTGGTCGATGATGGTGCCATCCGCTTGGGTGAAGGGGATGTAGGTGGCGTGGCGGGGCTTCAGGTCCGCGTCCTTGAACAGGGCTTTGGCCAGCGCCCGCAGGTTCTTGCCGGATGCGCGGACGACGCCGATGCCGCCGCGGCCGGGCGCGGTGGCAATTGCTGCGATGGGGGAGGTGTCTAGGTTCATTTGCTGATTTTGTTCTTTAAAACCGGTAAACCGGGGTCAGACCCGCTGGGTCAGACCCCTTCTGCTCGCCGGCTACCGGTTTCAAAAAAAAGCCCGCGACTGGCGCGGGCTTCTTTAGTTACTTGGCGGTGCCAACCTCAAGTTTTTTGGTGATCACCCACTGCTGCGCAATCGACAGCAGGTTGTTGACCACCCAGTACAGCACCAGGCCGGATGGGAAGAAGAAGAACATGACCGAGAATGCGATCGGCATGAACATCATCATCTTCGCTTGCACCGGGTCGGCAGGCTGCGGGTTCAGACGGGTGGTGACGTACATCGAGATCGCGTACAGCACCGGCAGGATCGCCCATGGGTCGTGCTGGGTCAGGTCGGTGATCCACAGCGCCCATGGAGCGCCGCGCATTTCAACCGACGCGTTCAGCACCCAGTACAGGGCGATGAACACCGGCATCTGCACGAAGATCGGCAGGCAGCCGCCGAGAGGATTGATCTTCTCGGTCTTGTACAGCTCCATCATGGCCTGGTTCATCTTCTGCGGGTCGCCTTTGTAGCGCTCGCGGATCTCGGTCATCTTCGGCGTCACGGTCTTCATCTTCGCCATCGAGCGGAAGGAAGCGGCCGACAGCGGGAAGAACAGCAGCTTGATCGCGATGGTGAAGGCGATGATGGTCCAGCCCCAGTTGCCGATCACGGAGTGGATCGCAGCCATCGCGCCCCACATTGGACGCGCAACAATCGCCAGCCAGCCGTAGTCTTTCACCAGGTCCAGGCCTTCGGTGACGCTCTTCAGGGTTTCGGTGTCCTGCGGGCCGGAATACAGGCGCGCATTGTTGGTCACGGTTGCGCCAGGCGCCAGGGTGCCCAGCGGCTGCACGACGCCGATGGAGTACAGGTTGTCGCCTTCCTTCTTGGTGAAGACTTCGCGTTCCAGCTTATCCTGCGGTACGAAGGCGGATACGAAGAAGTGCTGCGAGATCGCTACCCAGCCGTTGTTGGCGGATTTCACGTGCTCGGCCGGAGACGGCTTGCCTGGATTGTCCTTCATCCATTCCGCATCCTTCTCGATCTTCTTGAACTCGTACTTCTTGTACTGGGTCTCGGCCGTGAACATGGTCGGGGCGATGAACGCCGGGTTCATGAAGCCCGAACCTTCCGGCGGCGTGCCGTCATGCTTCAGCTGCAGGTACAGCTGCGGCGCCATCGGCGCGGCGCTGGTGTTGGTGACGGCGTGCTGCACGCCCACCACGTAGTCGCCCTTCTTGAAGGTGAAGGTCTTGGTCAGCTTGACGCCGCCCTGCTCCGCTTCCAGTACCAGTTGCACCTTGTCGGCGTCGTTCAGCATGCGCGCGCCAGGCTTGGCGACGAATGCGGTCTGGTGGTTAGGCAGGCCGGGCGCGCCGACCAGGCCGGTTTCGCCCAGGTAGGTGTACTTGCCTTCCTGGCGGAACAGCACTTCGGCGGAGTGGCCGCCCTTCGGTTTGCAGAACTCAAACAGGCCCCAGCAGCCGTTGAACCAGCCAGGATCGCCGCTGCCCTTGTGCTTCAGCAGTTCCAGGCGCTTGACGGTGCCGCCCAGGGTGTCGATATCGACGCGCATCACGTCGGTGGTGATGGTCACCACTTCGGTCTTGATCGGTTCGGCGACGGCGGTGGCGCCAGGGGTCGCGGCGGCAGCGGCGACAGCGGCAGGCGTGCCGGAAGCGGTCGCGGATGCCGAAGCCACAGACTTGGCAGGAGCCGGAGCAAACATGGACGGCTTGCCGGTCGAAATCAGCCAGTTATTCCACAGCATGACTATCGATACGGCGAAGACGATCCACAGGATTGAGCGTTTATTGATATCCATTCGGTTCTTCAGGAGTGGTTGAAGTGCTTGGGCGGCACGGGGTCGACCCCGCCCGCGTTCCAGGGATGGCAGCGGCATACCCGGCGCGCGGCCAGGTAACTGCCTTTAGCCGCACCGTGCTCGCGCAGGGCTTCCAGCGCATAGGTGGAGCAGCTAGGGTAAAAGCGGCAACGCGGCATCATCAGCGGCCTGATGGCCAGCTGGTAGAAGCGTATCAGGAGCGAGAGCAGCGTTTTCATTTGGCCGGCCGGGCCTTGTTGGCCGAAGCGAAGAGGCGCGCCAGCTCCTGGCGCAGTTCGGCCTTCAGCTTGGCGGTGGTGGCCGGGCCGTCCTTGCTGTTGACGGGGCGCGACAGGCGCACCACGCAATCGATGGCGGGCAAGGACGTAACACGGAACAGCTCGCGCGTGACGCGTTTGATGGTGTTGCGGGTTACCGCCCGCGGTGCAAAGCGTTTGGCAACGACAATGCCCAGCCGCGCATTCGGCAGCTGGTTCTGGCGGGTATAGAGCACGAAGTGCGCGCTCTTCTGCGTTGGGCGCAAACTAAAAACGGATGAAAATTCATCCGTTTTTATGATGCGCCGAGCGCGAGCGAAGTCGTGTCTGCCTTCGCCTGTCGAGCTGTTAGGACAGCTTTCCACGCGATCAGCTAACAAGCGTGCTTAAACTACAGCCAGACGCTTGCGGCCTTTTGCACGACGTGCGTTCAGGACTTGACGGCCGCCACGGGTAGCCATACGGGCGCGGAAGCCGTGGGTGCGCTTGCGACGCACAACGGAAGGTTGGTAAGTACGTTTCATGTTGGTCTCGCTAAAAAATACAAAATCGGGACGGACGGTGTCCCTAAAAATGTTGGTGCCAATGACATTTCGCGCACTGCGCCAATCTCACTGCCCGCTAAATCCGCGCGTCGTATCTGAAAAATCACGGACTACGGGCGGGGAACCCAGGATTATCGGGATTTTTCGGTTTACTGTCAACCACTTAAACCGGTAAACCAGTGTCCGACCCGAAGGGTCTGACACTTGCCTGCGGCGGCCCCGAATGGGGGCGGCCCCTGCGGACCGGGCCCCGCCCTGCCGGCAGGGTTGCGAATAAGCCAACCTCAGCACGGTTGTGCAAAAATTCTGGTTAACCTGTGGATAACTTCCGACTTAGCGGCTAGAATAGCGCGTTACGTGTGGCGATTCGAACGCCCTCCCACACTTTTTGCATATAGATAGATTCATGGATAATTTCTGGCAGTCCTGTTCCCAGCAACTGGAACTTGAGCTGACGCCGCAACAATTCAGCGCTTGGATTAAGCCGCTTGTGCCCCTCGATTTCGAGGACAACAAGCTGCGTGTTGCTGCGCCAAACCGGTTCAAGCTGGATTGGGTGAAGACCCAGTTCGCGAGCCGCATCACGGCCCTGGCCTGCCAGTACTGGGAAACCCAGATCGACGTCCAGTTCGTGCTGGACCCGCGCACCCATGCCCTGAAAAAGCCCGCCGCGCCCGCCGTGGTGTCCGGCCCGATGACCGACATGCGCCCGGAAACCCCGGCCGCCGCCGCTGCGCCGACCGCCGCCGCCGAATACTCGAACCCGAAAGGCCGTGAAAACAGCCGCATCAACCCGGACCTGACTTTCGACTCCTTCGTGACCGGTAAGGCCAACCAGCTGGCGCGCGCCGCCGCGATCCAGGTCGCGAACAACCCTGGCGTTTCGTACAACCCGCTGTTCTTCTACGGCGGCGTAGGCCTGGGTAAGACCCACTTGATCCACGCGATCGGCAACCAGGTGATGGCCGACCAGCCGGGCGCCCGCATCCGCTACATCCACGCAGAGCAGTACGTTCGCGACGTAGTGACCGCTTACCAACGCAAGGGTTTCGACGACTTCAAGCACTATTACCACTCGCTGGATATGCTGCTGATCGACGATATTCAATTCTTCGGCGGGAAGTCCCGCACGCAGGAAGAATTCTTCTATGCGTTCGAAGCGCTGATCGCGGCCAAGAAGCAGATCATCATCACCTCGGACACCTATCCGAAAGAGATCACCGGCATGGATGACCGCCTGATCTCGCGCTTCGACTCCGGCCTGACGGTGGCGATCGAGCCGCCGGAACTGGAAATGCGCGTGGCGATTCTGCTCAAGAAAGCCAAGTCCGAAGGCGTGACCCTGAACGACGACGTTGCCTTCTTCGTCGCCAAGCACTTGCGCTCCAACGTGCGCGAGCTGGAAGGCGCGCTACGCAAGATCCTGGCGTACTCGCGCTTCCACGGTAAGGATATTTCGATCGATATCGTGAAAGAGGCGCTGAAGGACCTGCTGTCTGTGCAAAACCGCCAGATTTCTGTGGAAAACATCCAGAAAACGGTGGCGGACTTCTTCAATATCAAGGTGGCGGACATGTATTCCAAGCGCCGCCCGGCCAATATCGCCCGCCCGCGCCAGATCGCCATGTACCTGGCCAAGGAGCTGACCCAGAAATCGCTGCCGGAAATCGGCGAACTGTTCGGAGGACGCGACCACACTACCGTGCTGCACGCCGTGCGCAAGATTGCAGCGGACCGTACCAAGAACCCGGAGTGCAACCATGAGTTGCACGTCCTCGAACAAACGCTGAAAGGCTAAACCGGTAACCCGGGGTCCGACCCAAGGGTCGGACCCAGAACTATCGGTTTCAGACTGCTATACTGTCGAGTTAACAAAAGAACCAACGTACCAACCCATTAACTGAGGATATTTATGCAACTGGTCAAAACCACCCGAGACACGCTTCTCCGGCCACTGCAGATTGTGAGCGGTATTGTCGAGCGTCGGCACACTATGCCGATTCTGGCCAATATCCTCATCCGCAAAGAAGGGGAAAGCGTCTCTTTCCTCTCCACCGACACGGAAGTCCAGATCACCACCAACGCAGACATCGGCTCGGGTGCCGACGTCACCGGCACCACAGTCGCCGCGCGTAAGCTGCTGGACATCCTGCGCGCGCTGCCGGAAGCCGGCGACGTGACCATGACCCTGCTGAACAAGCGCCTGACCGTCCAAAGCGGCAAATCGCGCTTCGCCCTGCAAACCCTGGCCGCGGAAGAATTCCCGACCGTGCAGCAAGCCGAAAGCTTCACCGCATCGTTCCAGCTGCCGCAAAAAACCCTGAAGCACCTGTTCAACATGGTGCACTTCTCGATGGCGCAGCAGGACATCCGCTACTACCTGAACGGCCTGCTGCTGGTCCTGGACGGCAACAAGGTGATCGCCGTGGCGACCGACGGCCACCGTCTGGCCTTCTGCCAGGTGGAGACCGACCAGAACTTCGCCCGCGAAGAAGTCATCATCCCGCGCAAGACCATCATCGAGCTGCAACGCCTGCTGGAAGAATCGGACGACGCCGTATCGCTGGACATCGCCGCCTCCCAGGTGAAGCTGCAGTTCGCCGACATCGAGCTGATCTCCAAGCTGGTCGAGGGCAAGTTCCCCGACTACACCCGCGTGATCCCGAAGGGCTACACCAACAACTTCACCATCGGCCGCGAAGAGCTGCTGCGCTCCCTGCAGCGCGCCGCGATCATGACCAGCGATAAGTTCAAGGGTGTACGCTGCATCATCACCCCGGGCTCGCTGAAGATTTCCTCCACCAACGCCGACCAGGAAGAAGCGGTCGAAGAACTGGAAATCGACTACGGCGGCGACAGCGTGGACATCGGCTTCAACGTCACCTACCTGCTGGACGTGCTGAATAACCTGAAGTGCGACCAGGTGAATGTCGCGCTGGGCGACAGCAACTCGTCGGCCCTGATCTCGATTCCAGAGAACGCAGACTTCAAGTACGTAGTAATGCCGATGCGCATTTAAAACCGGTAACGCGGGGTCTGACCCGCAGGGTCAGACCCCCGTGTGCCGGAGCCGCTGGCCCCAGGTCAGATGGTGTCCGACCCCACGGGTCTGACACCGGTTTACCGGTTTAAAGAGAGCACAAAAGTAATTCGTTAAAAGAGAAAGCAGTCCATGTCCGAAAGCCACAACGAACAACCCAAGGCCAAAGCAGAAGAATACGGCGCCGCGTCGATCCAGATCCTGGAAGGCCTGGAAGCGGTCCGCAAGCGTCCCGGCATGTACATCGGCGACACGTCCGACGGCACCGGCCTGCACCACCTGGTATTCGAGGTGCTGGACAACTCGATTGACGAAGCGCTGGCTGGCCACTGCTCCGAGATCCACGTCACCATCCACAGCGACAACTCGATCTCGATCACCGACAACGGCCGCGGCATTCCCGTCGGCCTGAAGATGGACGACAAGCACGAGCCAAAACGCTCCGCAGCCGAAATCGTGCTGACCGAGCTGCACGCCGGCGGCAAATTCGACCAGAACGCCTACAAAGTCTCCGGCGGCCTGCACGGCGTGGGCGTCAGCTGCGTGAACGCACTGTCCAAACTGCTGCGCGTGACCATCCGCCGCGACGGCAAAGTGCACCAGATGGAATTCGTGCGCGGCGCCGCGCAGAACCGCGAAATCGAAATGCTCGACGGCGTGGCGGTCTCCCCGATCAAAGTGATCGGCGAAACCGACAAACGCGGCACCGACGTGCACTTCTGGGCCGACGAAGAGATCTTCACCCACGTGGAATTCCACTACGAGATCCTGGCCAAGCGTATCCGCGAACTGTCCTTCCTGAACAACGGCGTCAACATCAAGCTGACCGACCAGCGCAACGGCAAGGAAGAAATCTTCGCCTTCGAAGGCGGCACCCGCGGCTTCGTTGAATACATCAACAAAGCCAAGACCGTCCTGCACCCGACCGTGTTCCAGGCCACCGGCGAGCGCCAGTCCGACCAGAACACCACCATTTCGGTCGACGTCTCCATGCAATGGAACGACGCCTTCAACGAACAGGTACTCTGCTTCACCAACAACATTCCGCAGCGCGACGGCGGCACCCACCTGACCGGCCTGCGCGCGGCAATGACGCGCGTGATCAACAAGTACATCGACGAGAACGACTTCGCCAAGAAGGCCAAGGTAGAAATCAGCGGCGACGACATGCGCGAAGGCCTGACCTGCGTGCTGTCCGTGAAGGTGCCGGAACCGAAGTTCTCGTCCCAGACCAAGGACAAGCTGGTCTCGTCCGAAGTGCGCGGCCCGGTGGAAGAAATCGTCGCCAAGACGCTGACCGACTTCCTGATGGAAAAGCCGAACGACGCCAAGATCATCTGCGGCAAGATCGTGGAAGCAGCGCGCGCCCGTGAAGCAGCGCGCAAGGCCCGCGACCTGACCCGCCGCAAAGGCATCATGGACGGCCTGGGCCTGTCCGCCAAGCTGGCCGACTGCCAGGAAAAAGACCCTGCCCTGTCCGAACTGTACATCGTCGAGGGTGACTCCGCAGGCGGCTCCGCCAAGCAGGGCCGCGACCGCAAGTTCCAGGCGATTCTGCCCCTGCGCGGTAAGGTGCTGAACGTGGAGAAGGCGCGCTTCGAGAAGATGCTGTCGTCCGAGCAGATCACCACCCTGATCGCCACCCTGGGCACCAGCATCGGCGCCGACGAATTCAATATCGAAAAGCTGCGCTACCACCGCATCATCATCATGACCGACGCGGACGTCGACGGCGCCCACATCCGCACCCTGCTGCTGACGCTGTTCTACCGCCAGATGCCGCAGCTGGTCGAGCGCGGCCACATCTACATTGCGCAGCCGCCGCTGTACAAAGTGAAGGCCGGCCGCGATGAGCGCTACCTGAAGGACGACCTGGAAGAAGCCGGCTACATGATGAATGTGGCACTGAACACCGCCGCCCTGACCCCGCGCGATGGCGCGGACATCATCCAGGGCGAAGCGCTGGGCGAACTGGCACGCCAGTACAACATGGCCAACGCCATCATGACCCGCCTGACCCGTGTGATCGACCGCGCCGCGCTGACCGCCATCATGACCGGCGTAACGCTCGACCTGACGACCATCGACGCAGCCCAGGCATCGGCCAAGGCGCTGGAAGCGAATATCAACGACAACGCCGTCAAGGTTGGCGTGACCACCGACGAACTGTCCGACAAACACACCCTGCGCATCGAACGCCTGCACCACGGTAACGTGAAAGTGTCCGCGATCGACGCCGACTTCGTGCAAGGCGCCGACTACCGCGTGCTGGCCGACGCCGCCGCCACCTTCACCGGCTTGATCGGCGAAGGCGCCGTGATCCGCCGCGGCGAAGGCGAACGCACCAAGGAAAGCGGCGTGGTCGACTTCCACCACGCCATGCAGTGGCTGCGCGACGAAGCGGAACGCACCGTTTCCAAGCAGCGCTACAAAGGTCTGGGTGAGATGAACCCAGAGCAGCTGTGGGAAACCACCATGGACCCAACCGTCCGCCGCCTGCTGAAGGTGCAGATCGAAGACGCGATTGCCGCTGACCAGATCTTCACTACGCTGATGGGGGATGATGTGGAACCACGCCGCAACTTCATCGAAACCAACGCTCTGCGCGCTGGCAACATCGACGTTTAAACTAACTTGTAGGTAGTCCCAAAAGCTGGCATTTGGGGAACCATAAGCTGGCAAAGAACAAAGAGGCCCATACAGTAATTGCATGGGCCTCTTTGTTTTAGGTGCTAAGCTGCGCTTGGCGGTGCGTCAAAATTCTTCGATGTTCGTTTGCTTGCGGAATTGCCCCACTCCAATTGACCCGCCTTCCACTGCCTGGCAAATGCAGCCAAGCGGTCATATGACCCTTCACAGCCCGGCTCCTTAAGGTCCAAGTGGAGCTGTTGCAAATTGCGCCGCTGTTTGCGGGGCTTGCATGCCTCGGCCTTGAGCCAGGCTGAAAGCTGCACCGAATCTTTGTCCAAGAGGCTTGATGATTGCCGCTCCGCACAAGAGGGCTCTGTGGTTTCCGACCGCAGGTATCACCGGACGGTATTGCGGCAGATGCCCAGTCGACGTTATTTCACCTCCGCAAGCTCAACCTCCAACATGTCCAGCTGCTGCACGGCGATGGGCTCAATGAACCTGCTCAGTTCTATCTGCTGCTCCAAAAGGAATGGAGCATCTTTCACCTTGTCATAAAGCTTCAAAAGACGCTGTTCAGCGCGACTCAAAATAATGCTATACAACAGGGGCTGAATCCTCACCTTGTCGTTGTCTTCAGTGCGGGTACCGCCTTCACCGGATTCAATCTGATCACCAAGGACGAAGCCATCCACCCGCGTGTTAGGCTGTATATACCCCTTTTTCTTCAATTCCTTTACGTACTTCCAAATCTGCTCCTTTTCCTTGGAGCCCAGTGAGAGCTTGGTGGTCTTCAAATCAACGATGACTAGGTGGCCTACGCCCACTTCTTCATGTTCTTCGTTGTACGAGGGCAGAGAATAAAAGCCGATACTGCCGTCGCCCCGAATCACAAAGTCTGGCCGATTCAACGAAGCCTTTTCAGCCGTACCATCAAACAGCTCACGGATGACGGTGGTCATGCCTTTGTTGGACGTGAAGTGGATGGATTCAAACTTATCTCCAAACATCCAGAGGCCCTTGGCAAAGAGCGGCTGGAGTTCTTTGACTTCATCGATTCCTGCAACCTGAATCTTGATCCTTAATTCGTTGATGACTTTTAGCCGGCCCTGAATTTCGTCAAGAACGACCTTCGCCATGCCAATGGTCCACTGGCTCAAAACGTCGTGAAGGGCATCCAGGTCATGTGTGTCTTGGCTGTGAAGAATTTCAAGCAGCCCATACTGCGACTTGCTCTTTTCCAGCTTCGCCAGAATGCTTGTCAGTTGCACGATCTCCTGCTCACCAAAATTAGGGCAAGCATCTACGACTTCATTAACGAATGTCGTGACACGATCTTTACTCAAAAGTGGCAGGGCATTTACCGACTGGCCAACTCGCTCAAGAACAGCACTACGCTTATCTTCACGTTCCGCCTTACTTGAATCAAAAATGATTTTTCGAATGCAGTCTTGGACCGCTTCGCGGGTTTTCATCCATGCTTGGTTATCGTCCTTAAAACCACTCCAGTCACTCAGCACTGCATCTTTGGCATTCAGGTAGTCAGCTTCAACGATGAAGGTAAACCGTTTGGCTTCCGAGGATCGTCCATCAAGGATGCGTTCGTAGTCACTACGACTCCACTTGCAATCACCGACAGCACGCCCTTGCACCCACCATGCCAGCCCATGCTGCTTTGTCGTTCTATCAGCCTTTTTTGTGTCAATGTGAAGGATCGTTACCTCTCCATATCCCGGCACAATGACCACACTTTTTGAGAGCAAATTTGGGATATCGTTGAACGTGATTTCACTGCCATTCAACTTCACCTTGAATGCTGGGTTGGCAAGGAAGCGACTGCCGATTAATTCACGAGCCTTATCTTCCGAGAACATGAGCCGTGGGATATCGCCATTCCCAACAATTTCCGTTCCATGACCAACGACACCTTTATTCGTAAAGGAGACTTCCTCAAGGACTAGTGGATCAGTTGGGGTTCGGTGAACACGGCAGACGAACTCCTGGCCATTTTTCCTAGAGGTGATCAGATACTCAGAGGAAAAGCAGAAACTGGCAAAACGTCCCTTGCCGTTTTTGCCGAACACAGCTCGCGGTAGTCCTTGAACATCGGCCGGCGGCAGCGTCGTAGCATCACCAGTGCTGAGTCGGTTGTATGCGATGGTCCGCCAAATGTGCTGGAATTCTTCACGAGTCATTCCATGCCCGTTGTCTACAATCTTGAACTGCCTTTCAAGCTCATTTCCCGGCCATGTGATTTTTACTTCCGTGGCATAGGCGTCCCAGCAGTTGGCGACAAGTTCAACGATTGCCGTGGCGGGGTCAGTGATGATAGAGCCCGCATAGCTTTCCAAGAAGCGCTCATCATAAAGAAGTGTTCTTTGTTCCAATTGATCCCCTTGCTGACTCATATTTGAAATCCGAAAAATTCGGAATTACCACAGCCTTCTCTAGACTAATTTTCTTCTGCCCGGACACATCAGGTCACAAGATAAGTTTTTTGAAACGATGACTCGATTAGCTCAGTGCATGGAAGCATTCACCACTGCGAGGAACTCAATAATCTCCGCTGCGGATTGCGCCAACGCGCTACGTGCGCGGCGTTCATCCTCGTTTAGCCAGGCGATAACTTCAATTAAGAGCTGCCGCTTCTGTATTCGCTTCTCTTTTCGGTCAGGGATGCCCAAAACTACCGCAACACGATCTGCAAAGTGCTCGGGGTAGTAGCTTTCGAAGTTTGACTGTGAAAAATTCCCGAACTGTCCTTCCCGCGCTTGAGGGAACGACGCTTTAAGTCGCTCCGTAACTTCGAGGCCAGACTTGTCACCGTCTAAACGGACCCAGGTCGCATGTCGATAGATTTCTTCCAGATGCGTGAATAGAACCATTCTGTACAAGGCCGCGAATGTTGGTTCCGCATTGTCTACTCCATCCGAAGAAAGAAGTCGTAGGTTCGTGAGACGTGGCACAAAGTATGGAATCAGGAAATCTCGAATGATCCGCTCAGCAGAAGACTCCTCTAAGATCAACCAGCCGTCCCATAGATCGAAGTCTGAAAGAGAGTATCCCAGCTTCCTTAACACGTCCGACCTAGCAGCAACGGTATCCGGCACTTGCGTCACGACTGAGGTCGGCATTGCTGACTCTGCTTGCTCTACTTCGAACAGCGACCCACTACCGCTTCCAAGGTATTGAACAACAATATTCGAGTGAGTGGTGACGATGAATTGGTTACGGTCCGCACCGGAAAGAATCATTTCGAGCAAGGCCTTCAACGCACTTGGATGCAGGTCATTCTCGGGTTCCTCAATTAGAAAGATTTTGTCCTTCGCAGTGACCAGTTCTACCAGGAGCGCAGCGATTGATGGTACGCCCTCTCCCATCTGCTCGAGGTACAACGGCGTGTCGTCAGGAAGGAAGATGCCGGGCCGAGCACCGTTATCAGACGGTATCGCGGAAAGCACAAAACCAAGGATTGCATTGCTTGCTGCCACGTATTGCTCGTGGCCGGGACAGCTTTGCACGGTGATTCTCGCGAGCTTAGAGGTCAGGAACGCCATGTTAAATGCGCCCGTCGCGTAGGCTGACCGAATATCTTCGGTATAACCTACCAGTTTCCGCTTTGAGTAATACGGGACAATACAAGTCGACGCCCCTTTGTCCGGAACTTGGTGCCGTTGGGCACCAAATTCGTCTTTGAGTGTGAGTCCTTCCGGCGGCCTTGTGTGCCTAATATGTAATGTCGTTGCGTTGCGCGCAGGATCACCATTACTTGCTGGGAGCGCATCGAGATGGTCGCACGTCAGAACTACTTCCGCCGATTTGGCTCCGGCCCGAATATCGCCTTCCCCGTACGAGCTGCCAACCTGCGCCAAACTAATCGCTCGAAGAATCGATGACTTTCCGACGTTGTTCGGTCCGACGAATATGTTGATATTTCCGAGCTCAAGAGGCAATTCTCGGAAACACCGAAAGTCTTTGATTAAGAGTCGCTGAATTCTCATTTTTTGCTGAAGATCGCAGTAGTGGCCTAGGCACCGATTTGAATCGATTCTCTTAATGTTCAACTAAAAGGTCTTTGCGATACTTCGTATGAAGACATTCAAAGCTCCCTGGCTGGTTATCTGTTCGAAATTTACCATGAGTTTCCCGCTACAGGAAAGTTTGAGTAAGCTTGCATTAGAACCTCAATGAACGAAGTGTTTTTCCTTCGTCTTTTGGTTGACAATACCAGAGAACGCGCGCCATGGTGCACGCAAAAACAATGGAGCGAATATCGAAATGCAGTTTGTGAATCGAGGCCCCGACATCCCCGACAGTCTGTTGCAGGCACATGAGGATGGAAGAGTTGTTTTCTTTTGTGGCGCAGGTATCTCCTACCCCGCTGATCTTCCATTGTTTGATGGCTTGGTCAACCGAATTTATGAGAAATTGGGAACAACGCGTACTGCGATCGTGTAACGACCCAGTGAATTCCCGCTCAGGTGATAATACAGAAAGGACATCACGTGAGCATGGTCATGGAAGAGGAAGTAAAACGCTGGACGGCGAAGCGCAAAGCGGCGCTGGTCACGGAAATCATCCAGGGAAAAACGACAGTTGCAGAGGCCAGTCGGGCCTTCGATATGCCGCCCTCGGAAATCGAGGAATGGGTTGACGAGGCCAAGCGCGGCATGGAGAACGCCTTACGGGCCAAACCTCTCGATGTGCGCGAGCAATATGAGCGCCAGATCAAGGAGCTTCAGGAAGCCTACGGCGAAGCGATGCTTGAACTGCGTGCTCGAAAAAAGCTGGCGTCCCTGCTGGGCGAGGAAGAGAAGTGATCGAAACGATCCGCCAGGGACTAGAGGAAGACGGTTTCAAAGTTTCGATCAGTAAGCTGTGCCAATGGTTCGAGATGCCGCGCCGGACGGTGTACTACAAGTCCGTCAAGGCAAAACCTAAGGTTCAGGCGCGCTTTGCCGAGCCGATTAAAGCGATGATCAACAAAGAGCCTTCTTTTGGCTATCGCACCGTCGCGGCTCTGCTTGGCTTCAACAAGAACACGGTGCAGCGCATCTTTCAGCTGCGCGGTTGGCAGGTGAAAAAGCGGCCGATTGGATTCAGGCCACGAGTTCAAGCCTTGCCGTCAGTGGCGACAGCACCGAACCAGCGCTGGGCGACCGATATGTGCCGGGTATGGGCTGGCCGCGATGGTTGGACGGTCTTAGCCTTGGTCATCGATTGCCACACCCGCGAGCTACTGGGCTGGCATCTGTCCCGCTCTGGCAAAGCCAAGACGGCCGAAGCAGCACTGGAGCAGGCGCTCATTGCCCGCTACGGGACGTTGGGTAGAGTGACTGCGCCGTTCTTGCTGCGGTCGGACAATGGCTTAGTTTTCACGAGCCGAGGCTACACCAGGCTGGTTAGGAGCTACGGTTTGCGGCAGGAATTCATCACGCCTCACTGCCGGGAGCAAAATGGCATGGTGGAGCGCGTCATCCGAACCTTGAAGGAGCAATGTGTACATCGTCATCGCTTTGAAATTTTGCAGAACGCCAGCCGGGTCATCGCTGACTGGATTGGCTTCTATAACAACCAGCGTCCACACCAGGCGCTGCGCATGAAAACACCCGCTGAGACGTTTAGATTTGAGGTGTACTGTCAATAGCGGACACTCTTGTTTCAAGCCGCCTGCATCTGTTTGCTGAATTGTTCTGCAAATAGTGCTGGAGGAAGGTAGCCAAGACGTGAGTGGCGCCGCTGGCGGTTATAAAAGCTTTCGATGTATTCCTGTATTGCGGACATGGCTGCACCGCGTGTTGCATAGCGTTGGTGATGAACCAGTTCATTTTTCAAGCTGCCCCAGAAGCTCTCCATCGGGGCGTTGTCGTAGCAGTTCCCCCTGCGTGACATGGATCCCTTCATTCCAAACTGTTTCAACAGCTGCCGATATTTATGTGCACAATACTGACTTCCGCGATCGGAGTGATGAATCAATCCAGGTGCCG
>NZ_AUDI01000030.1 GCF_000425385.1 Pseudoduganella violaceinigra DSM 15887
TGAGATTTCCCAGAGCCTTGAGCTCTTTGAAGGGTCGTTCGAGACCAGGACGTTGATAGGTCAGGTGTGGAAGTGCAGTAATGCATTAAGCTAACTGATACTAATTGCCCGTACGGCTTGTCCCTATAACCTTGACGGTTATGTAGCACTTACTCGTGTTTGAGAACACTACCCCTCCTTTTACTTCTTCCCAGATTGTTGACAAGTTATGCCTGATGACCATAGCAAGTCGGTCCCACCCCTTCCCATCCCGAACAGGACCGTGAAACGACTTTGCGCCGATGATAGTGCTGCAACCAGTGTGAAAGTAGGTTATTGTCAGGCTCTTATTAGAAAAGCCCGCTAACGTGTGTTAGCGGGCTTTTTGCTTTATATTCCCGGCATGCCTACACTTGCGCACGCCTACCAATACGCCTTCCCTTCCGCCATTTCAGATACCGGTCGACCGCATCTGACGCTGGCCACTTCCAACGCCGCCGAACGGCCGCATTTCTTTGAAGGCCGCCTACTCCAGCCGCGCCTGTGTGCCGATTTGCTGACAGCCGTGCATCTGATTGTCGGCTCGCGCTTCTTCCTGCCCGCTAATTCGCTGGCGAAAGTCCTGGCGCTGGCGGATCCGGTGGTGACCTCCGGCGGCGGCATCCTGCGCTTCGAGGGATTCTCTGGCTGTTGCAGCACATATATCCGCGCCGACATGCTGCCTGCGGCATACGATGGCGAAACCATCGGTCAGGGTACGACCAATGTCGACTTCAACGCGCCCATGCGCGCCGCGCTGGCGCGCTTGCGCGATGCCGATGGACTCGATCTCTCGGTCGGCGCGCAGGAAGTGACGCTGCGCTCGGGCGGGCATAGCGTGACGGAAAAGAAGGTTGAGCTTCCGCTGCGCTGGCTGCGCGGCATGCTGGAAGTCCAGTCCTACCTGGCCGGAATGCGCGTGCGCCACACGATGAGCGGCATGGAGGCGCTGCGCTTCCTGCGTGCCTTGCCGCGCAATGCGAATGGCCGTACGCCCTTATGGATGGTGGCTGGCCCGGGTGGTCTGCGCATGACTGCGGCAGCGGCGCCGAACGGCGTCCGTATCAGCGACACGTCCCGCTTACGGGTACTTGAGCAGATGGCGCCAAAGGCAAAGTCCGTAGCCGTCTATGCGGACGATGCACAACAGTCTTGCGCCTGGGTGCTGGATTTCGGTACGGCGCGCTTGACCCTCGCCCTTAGCGCAGAAACGTGGCGCGGCTTTTCCGGCGAAGGCCAGGCCTTGCGTGCCTTGCTGCGCGCTTCCGGTTCGAATTCGCTGGTCAATGTACGGGCGCAACTGGCATGGCAGCCGGTGCTCGACGCAGACGCGATCGCCGGCAAACTGGCTTTGCCGGCGGCGGATGTTGACGATGCCTTGCGCGTCCTCGGCGCTTCCGGGCTGGTGGGTTTCGATGTGCTGGAAGGCCGCTACTTCCACCGCGTTCTGCCATTCGACCTCACCCTTGTGGAAGACCTGAACCCTCGGCTTGCCGGTGCGCGTGAACTGCTCGAGCAGGATGCCGTGCGGATCGTACGGGAACGGCCGTTCGAGGCCATCGTGGCGAGCGGCGGAACGGAGCACCGAGTCCGCGAAGTTGGGGAAGAGCTGCATTGCACCTGTCCATGGTTCGCTAAATACCAGGGCGCGCGCGGCCCCTGCAAACATGTACTGGCATCGGAGGCCATGCGATGAGTTTCAAACCATTGAGCGAACTCGAGTCGCTCATTTACGCTGGCGACGGCAATGCTGCGCTGGACCTGCTCGAACGTATGCCGCAGACGGAACGAATTGGCCTGGCCGAGCGGCTCCAATGTGTCGCCGACATGATGCATTATTGGTGGTATGACCCCGAAAAAGTGCATGAATGCTGGGGCATGCGGGCCACCGATGGGCAACGTGATGCGATTGCCGTTGCCATGCTGGTATGTGCACCCGCCGACAGTGCTGCGAGATTCCGCGTTCCAGCGGACCGTATGCTGGAGGTGGTGCTGCGTTTCCAGCCGCCCAACTTGCCGCAACTGGCTGTTGAATCGCTGCGCTATGCCAATCCCGCAGCGGCACTCAAATTGTCGCAGACAGGCCTGTCGCCCCTGCAGTTTGACGACGAGGCTGTCATGCGGCTGATGGGGATGTCGCGCTTTCACAGCCGGCGGGATGGCTTGCGCAGCTACCTGGTTGCCAACATCGACGTATTGAAGCCCTATCTGTTGATGTTGTTCGAGGTTGAAGGAAGCAGCGAAGTAAACCTCGCGGCAATGGACAAATACAATGTCAAAGGCGAGATGACATGGGCTGCGAATCTGCTGCAGCTCTGCGACGACGGCGTATATTCGCGCCAGGAACTTCTGGCCCGCTGCCTTGGCACGCTCGAGCGTGACTGGCCGCAATTCCGGTCGAGTTGGTTCTCCCGCTTCCACGACCAGCTTGCGCCCACAGTCGAAGAAATGGCCGCCGAATCCGGGCGCTACCTGTTGCTGCTGCATAGCCGGATTCCACCCACAGTGACCATGGCATTGAAGGCCTGCGCCAAGCTGTTTGACAAGAAGCTGGTCGATGCCGGGCTTCTGATGGAGGCGCTGCGCCCAGTGATGTTGTCGTCGGTGAAGGCGCAGGTAAGCAGCGCACTCAAATTGCTCGAGACGATGGTAAAGCGGGATCCAGCGTGCGGCCATGCCGCTGCGCGGCTGGCGTTGGAGGGGCTGCAGCATACGGATCCCGAACTCCAGCAGGCCATCATCGCGCGCCTCGAAAAGTGGGGGATGGATGAAGATGGCCGCAGCGCAGCCCAGGGCATGCTGTCTTTCGTTGCGCCCAGCGTGCAGCCGTCCCTGGCCGCGCTGTTTGACGATTCACCCGGCGCCCGGCAGGATGCGTGGCGCGATATCGAATTGCCCGCAGCGGCTGCGCCCATGTCCCCGCTCGATCCGTCGCGTGCCCTGGATTCTCCAGCCGGCCAGGATGAACTGGTCGCCTTGTGTGCACAGCTGCTGGAAGATGATTCCAACCTTGATCGCCTGGAAGCAGCAATCGGCGCGCTGCTGCAGGCAGCGCCGCTGGACGCTGACGCAAAGGCGCGTTTCGCGCCTGTCCTGAAGCGCGCCCGCAAGCTCAAGCCGCAGCGCGAGTACAAAGGATGCGTATCGCGGGAGTTTGCCCGCCTGCTGCTGGCAGTGGCCGGCGGTGAGCGCGTGGACAGCCCGTGGACGCAAAAGGCAGTTACCGGCGAACTGGCGGCACGCATCGACGAGTTGTCAGCGCCGGGAGCGCCGCTGCTGGACATCGCTACGCATCGCGGCGGCTATATCGATCCGACAATGCTGGTCGAACGTGCCGCTACGCTGGGGGCGGAAATAGGATCCGTACCGCTGGCGATGCAGGTGAGGGCGCTGCTACGCCTGGCCCCTTGTCCCGATTCTTCTGCACTCGACGCCGCGCAGCGGCTGCCGGACACACCGTTCAAGCAGGCGCTGTGCTACGCGCTGGGCGGCGATTGGCCCGCCGATCCGGTGGCCGCGCTCGTGCTGGCTGCTGCGCGCATCCGCCATCCGCACGAAGACGATCCGCGTGCGCTCCTGGCGTTTAGCGGGGAGATGCCGGACGGCGCAGTTGCCGGGCAAGCCCGCCTGGTGCATGAATTCGTAAAGTCCAGCTACGGCGACTACTGGCGTCCACGCGGGCACGCCAGTCCTGCGCCGGGAGGCTATGGCAGGGAATACCTGGCCGCCTACCGTTACCAGGATTTCTGGGCCGAAGGCGAGGCGCTGATCATGTACGGCGCATCGCTATTCCCGTCCAGCCTGGAAGCGATGCTGACCGCCGCCTTGCCTCAAATGGCGTCCGAGGTTCAGTGGCACGAGGCATGCTGGCACCACACTGCCTACCTGCGCCTGCTCGGCGACCCCACGGCGCAATGGACGCCGGCAGCGACGCTGGCATTGGGCCTTGGCCTGATGGGGAAAGAGCCGGGCCAGACAGCGATGGCGATCGATGCCTTTGTCGCGGCCAGCCAGGATGGCCGCCTGGCACCGGCGGCGATGGCGCATGCCCTGCTGTCCGTGTCGAATTCCTTCTTCATGGCCGCAAGGCTTGCGCGCAGCCTGCAATCGGCGTCCGGCGCCGGCCACGCGATGCCGGACGTGGTGCTGTCCTTGCTTGGCGCCCTGTGCGAGCTTCCGGACGATGAACCGCCGCGCGATTTTGCGAAGCTGCTCCAGCTCATGCTGGACTTGAGGCTGCAGTATCGCTTGCGTCCGGCGGCAGCCGCCTTGGCGGCATTGGCGCGGCTGAAGCTGGGCGGCAAGGCGCCATCGATCCGCAACGCGATTGTCGCCAGTGCTGGCCGCCCGTGACCGGGCAAGCACCGGATGATTTTGAAAGAATTTTCGGTTTGCCCTTGGCGCTATTGCGCCACGCGTGTATAATCACCTTCTTTCAGA
This sequence comes from Pseudoduganella violaceinigra DSM 15887, assembly GCF_000425385.1. Taxonomy (GTDB): domain Bacteria; phylum Pseudomonadota; class Gammaproteobacteria; order Burkholderiales; family Burkholderiaceae_D; genus Rugamonas; species Rugamonas violaceinigra. Next base: position 4,459 of record NZ_AUDI01000030.1, read on the forward strand.
ATTCTCAAAGCCAGTTGCCCTGTTGTGGAACTGGCAGCGAAACCGGTCAAGTCTGATGACCATAGCAAGTCGGTACCACCCCTTCCCATCCCGAACAGGACCGTGAAACGACTCTGCGCCGATGATAGTGCTGCAACCAGTGTGAAAGTAGGTTATCGTCAGACTAATTAACAACGCATGAAGGCCCGCCAAGTAGCGGGCCTTTTTGCATTTGTGTTATGGTTTTGGCCATGACAACAGACTGGCAGCAAACGATAGCGCAAGCGCTGTCCTCCACTTCGGACGCGGATAGTTTGCTGGCCACGGCGGCCGATGCTGCGCGCAGCCTGGGATACGAGTTCTTCGCCTACGGCATCCGCATGCCTTTACCCCTTTCGCGTCCGCAGACGCTGATGATCAGTAACTACCCGAAGCAATGGCAGCAGCGCTACGCGGAGCAGTCCTATATGCAGGTCGACCCCACCGTGGCGCATGCCTTGCGTTCGACGGCGCCCTTGCAATGGTCGGAGGACTTGTTCGCCTCGGCGCACCATTTTTGGGAAGACGCCCAGGGGCATGGCCTGCACGCCGGATGGGCGCAGGCGACGGTGAGTCCCAACGGCGCTATCGGCATGCTGACGCTGGCCCGTTCCAGCGATGCGATTTCCGAACAGGAGCTCGAGGCCAAGGGCTTGCAGATGCACTGGCTGGTCTCCGCCGTCCACGAGCATGGCGCACGTGTGTTCGCTCCCCAGCTGCCGCAGCTTCCGCAACTGACCGAGCGCGAATGCGATGTCCTGCGCTGGACTGCCGACGGCAAAACGTCCAGTGAGATCGGCGACATCCTCGGTGTATCTGAGCGAACTGTGAATTTTCATATCAATAACTGCATGGATAAACTGGGTGCGGTGAACAAGACTGCCTGCACGATCAAGGCTGCCATGCTGCGCCTGATCTGAACAGCTGTCAGGTCTGACAGCTAGTCCTCTTGCCGGACGCAAGGTTTAATGCGTTCATCGGAAAAGGGGACTTCATGCGATACACATTCCTGCCGGCCGCGCTGCTGGCGATCAGCGCCTGCTCGACGACTTCAACCGGCACCATCCATTTCTTTGTTGGCGAAGGCGAGCCAAAGCGCGACAACGAGCGCCTGCCGGCGCAGCTGGAGCAGCTGGCGAAGGAGTGGGCGTGCACTGCGGCGCCAGGCGTGCTGGTGGTTGGCGATGTGGGCGCCCTGCACAAGGTCGACAGGACGGATTTCGCCGGCTGGACCAGCATCGAAACCCTCGGCATGGGGGGATTCATCAAGCTTGAGCGGCCGGCAGCAGTACGGCCGGCGGAGATCGATGCAGTCGGTTTCGCCAGCGGCGCAGCCGCATTGTTCGGCACTACCGGCGACCTGGTCGCGGCGCGCAGCAATGCCGCCGGCGTGCTGGTCATCGAGCGCGTGCTGTGCAAGGAACAGTCGGCAGACTTCAAGGCCTGCGCCAAGCGCTTCATGCGCGGGCACTTCGACCTGGCGGGGGCGGAGCTCGATAGCGACCTGCACCCGAAGCGGGACGGCCGGCGTATCGATCCCTCTAACTATGCATCCCTGCCCCACGGCGGCGCGCCATGATCCATGCCCGCGACGCGGCCAACCCGCCGGCGCCGGCGCCGCTAAAGGCGATGCTCGAGTTGTCAGGCCTTGGTTTTGCCTACGCGGGCGGCAGGCAGGCGGTCGCCGGGCTGACGCTCCAGTTAGGCGCCGGCATTGTCGGCTTGCTCGGCCCAAATGGCGCGGGCAAGTCGACCCTGATGCGCATGCTTGCCACGCTTACCCGTCCCACCGAGGGGCGGATCTTATGGCGTGGAAGGGACATTGCCCGCGACCCCGAAGTACTGCGCCATGAACTGGGCTACCTGCCGCAGGAGTTCGGCATCTATCCGGCGCAGACCGCACGCGAATTCCTATGCTACCTGGCTGCGGTAAAGGGTTTGCCGCATGCCGCCATTGCCGCGCGTGTCGAGGAATGCATGGAAATGGTGGGCCTGGCCGCAGGGCGCGACCGCCCGATCGGCAGCTTCTCCGGCGGCATGCGCCAGCGCGTGGGGATCGCGCAGGCCTTGCTGAACGATCCTGCCCTGCTGATTGTCGATGAACCGACGGTCGGACTTGATCCGGGCGAACGCCAGCGTTTCCGCAATATGCTGACGGAGCTGGCGGGCAGCCGCCTGGTCATACTGTCCACGCATATTGTCTCTGATGTGGAGGCGATCGCCACTTCCCTGGTGGTGATGCAGAAGGGCCGGCTGCGCTTTGCCGGCTCCCCGGAAGCATTGCTGCACAACGCCGCCGGCAAGGTGTGGGACTGGACCGTCCCCGAGCATGCATTGGAAGGCGCACGTTCCAGCCACCGGGTCTGCAATGCATTACGCCGGCCGGACGGCGTCCAGCTGCGCGTCGTTTCCGAACAATCGCCGCATCGCGATGCCATCCCCGTCTTGCCAGGGCTGGAAGAGGCGTATATGGTCGCCCTTGTGCAGGAGGCCTGATATGCAAGGCTTGCAGGCATTCTTCGCCATCGTCGCCACGGACTGGCGCGAGCGCGTGCGCTCGAACCGCTTCTGGATCATGCTGGCGGCTATCGCCGGCGTGGCCTGGCTGTGTTTCCCATCCGCCAGCGCGAACTACATCGTGCTGGGAATTAACGGCCGCCACCGGGGCCTGTATTCGAGCGCTTGGATCGGCATGGTGCTGGCCATGTTGTCGATCTGGACCTCGCTGATAGGCTTCTACCTGGTGCGCGGCAGCCTGGCACGCGACTTCGACACCCGGGTGTGGGAGCTGATTGAAGTCACGCCGCTCAAGCGCGGCCACTACCTTGCCGCAAAGTGGTGCGGCAACTTTGCCGTGTTGCTCTCCGTGCTTGGCGTGCAGTGTGCGGTCGGCCTGTGCGCCCAGCTATGGCGCGGCGAAGACCAGCATATCCGGCTGGGCGCGCTGCTTGCGCCGGTCTTGCTGATCGGCGTGCCGACCATCGCCATGACCGCCATGTTCGCATTGTGGTTCGACCTGCTGCCGCCTTTGCGGCGCACGCTGGGCAATTTCGCCTATTTCCTGCTGTGGATCGCGATCCCGGTGACCATGGTGCGCAGCTTCAGCACCGTTCCCATGCACGGTTGGATAAGCGACCCATACGGCATCACAATCTTCCAGCAACTGGTGCAGGAGCGTCTGGCCCTTCCCCTGGGCGAGCCTCTCAGCGGCTGCGGCATCTGCGGACTGGGCGCGCGCGAGCTGGGGACCTTCGATTGGGCGCCCTGGACTATGCCAGCCTTGCAGGTGCTGGGACGCGCGGCCTGGCTGGCGATACCCCTGCTGGGGGTCATGCTGGCGGCGCCGTTGCTCGATCGTTTCAGTGCGCCCCGTCATCGCGCCGCCGCTGCGGGGCCCCGCTGGAGTTTGGGCTTGCCGCGTGCGGTATCGCGCATGCTGGGGCGTACCGGCCACGGTGTACTGCTGGATGCCGAACTGCGCCTCGCCCTGCACGGCCGAAGCCTGTGGTGGTGGGGCGCGCTGGCCAGCGCCATGGCGGCCCAATTGCTGGCAGCGGCGCCTGGCGATGCGGGTTATGCCTTGCTGGCGACCTGGGTGCTGATGTCCCAGCTGGTCGCAACGCCAGCCATGCGCGAGGCCGAAAGCGGCGCAGGACCGCTGATATTCTCGGCGCCGCATGCTGTGCGCCGCATCCTGATTGCGCGCTGGCAGGCGGTCGCCTTGCTGCTGCTTGCGGCAAGCATGCCCGCCATGCTGCGCTTTACCCTGGAGAATCCGGCAGTCGCCTTTGCCACGCTGCTTGCCGACCTGTCCCTTGCCACCTGGGGCCTGCTGCTGGGGGCTGTGACGCGCACTGCGCGCGCCGCAGAACTGGCGATCTTCGTACTGGCTTACTTCGGCATGCAGGGCCTTCCCTTGCTTGCCGTGACGCCGGCGCCAATGTGGACCATGCAAATGCATGCCGCGATGTTGCCCTGCGCGGGTTTGCTGGCTTGGCTCGCCTGGCCGCGCATGGTGGATAGATCCTTGTCATAAGCTTGTCACTTCGACTGGCTAAGCTTGGCCTTTTTTCCAGCAGAGGCTCACATGAAAACCCTGTCGCTCCTCCCCCTTGCACTCGCATTGGCCGCCTGCGGCGGTAGCGGTAACAACGAACCGGTCAAAACGGCTGCAACGGTGAACGGCACGTTCGTTGACGGCGCCGTTGAAGGCGCGGATTACGTTGCCGGCACCGCCGCCAAAGCGGCAACCGGCGCCAAGGGCGAGTTCACCTGCAAGGAAGGCGACAGCGTCAGTTTCAGTGTGGGCGGAATCGCCTTGGGCAGCGCCGCTTGCGCGCCGCTCATCACGCCGCTGCAACTGGCCGGGGTCAGCGACATCAAGGACGCCAAGGTGGTTAACCGCCTGTTGGCATTGCAGCTGCTGGACGAGGACAACGATCCTTCCAACGGCATCAGGATCACCGGCGAGGTGAAGTCGGCGCTGGCCGGCAAGACCGCCGATTTCGCGGCCGCCGCTGCGGACTTCAACAAAGCGCTGGCGGCCCACCTGGCGGCCGCCGGCGCAGCCTATGCCGCGCGTACCGTTGACGACGACCGCCGCCAATTGGTGCGCGAACACTTTGAAGATACGCTGGCGTCCAAGGTCGGCACGCCGGTGCAGGAGAGCTTCACACAGTCCTCCGCCAGCGTCACCGTAACCCGCTACCAGGTGCAGGCCGCGAACAGCTTCTACATTCCGTACGAAGGCGGCAACGCCAGGATCAAGGCCGACTTCCCGCTGGGCTTCCTGCCTTCCTACGGCTCTGGCCTGGCCTTCAAGGGCATTGCCGCCAACGGCGACCTCGAATTCTATGGCCTGACCGACCGCGGCCCGAACGGAGACGGCCCGAACGTGCCGAACCCGAACGCGGCCGGCACCATGGGAGCCAAGATCTTCCCTTCGCCAGGCTTCGCGCCGTCGATCGGCATCATCACGGTCGGCAAGTCCGGCGCGGTGCTCGCTTCCAGCATGCCGATCAAGGTTTCGGCGACGGCCAATAGCTCCGGCCTGGCGATTCCCGCCGGTACGCTGGGTAATTCCGGCGAGGTGCCGCTGCTGGATGCCATGAAATACGATGCCGCCTCGAAGGCCGTATTCAATGCCAACGGCCTCGATACGGAAGCCATTGCCGTCGACAAGAAGCGCAATGCCCTGTGGGTGTCCGACGAATACGGCCCCTTCATCGTGAAGATCGATGCCGCCAGCGGCGTGATCCAGTCCCGCTATGCACCGGGCAGCGGCCTGCCGTCCATCTTCGCCAAGCGCCGTGCCAACCGCGGCATGGAAGGCATGGCGCTCGATACCGCGACCGACAAGCTGCACGGTTTCCTGCAAAGCCCGCTGTCGGACGGCAGCGCCCCTTATTCGGTGACCGGCAAGAACGAGCAGGTGGAGCGCTTTGCGCGCTTTACGCGCTGGATTGAATTCGACCCGTCCAGCGGGACCACCGGCCGCATGTTCGCCTATCCGCTGAATGCGGCCGATTATGCCGACGGCCGCACCGGCAACGCCAAGTTGGGCGAGATGGTTGCGCTGGGCAACGGCAAGTTCATCGTGATCGAACAGGGTGCAGCGCCGGGCGGCAAGGTGTTCAACAAGCTGATGCTGGTGGAACGCGGCAATGCCACCGATATCAATGATGCTGCCTATAACCCGGCCACGTCCGACCTCGAAAAGAGCTCGATGGGGGCGGTGGCCGTGAATGGCGCCGACTGGTCCAAAGTGGTCACGTTGAAGAAAACCCTGCTGCTCGATCTGAACGCCATCGGCTGGCTCGCCGAAAAGGCGGAGGGCCTGACCATCGTCGACGGCAACACGCTGGCGCTGGCGAACGACAATGACTTCGGCCTGAAGACCCGGATCTTCACGCCATCCGGCGAAGCCGTTGCCGATGCCGATGTCACCAAGTGCAATGTCGACGCGAACGGCACGATCATCACCAGCAGCGCAGCGGGCTGCAATGCCGCCAATACGATCCGCGTGGCGCGCGGCGACGACCGCGAGCGTCCAAGCCGCCTGTGGCTGATCAAGTTCTCCAGGGCGCTGACTAGCTATTAAAGCGCGGCCTGGCCCAGCTGGTCCCAGTCCAGGCCGAAACGGGCCAGGTATTTCTTCAAGCGGTCGGCATCGTTCCACTTGGCCTTGCCTAGCCGGGATGCGGCGAACAGCTTGCGGCCCGCATCCGACATGGACTTCGACTGGCGGCAGACCGCGATGACGGATTCCAGCTGCAGGCGGTCGAACAGGTCCAGCTGCTCCAGCGCCGCCGCATCCAGCAGCCCGTCCAGCGCCACGGTTGCCTTGGCGCCTTCCGCCAACGGACGCCATTGGCGCTGCAGGCGCGCCACTTCCGCCGCGACCAGCGGTGCGGTGATGCGCCCCGCATCGGCCAGCGTCGCCATGCGCGTGACGCTGGCGGACAGGTCGCGGAAGTTGCCGCTCCAGAGCGCATCCGGCGAGGCGGCAAAGCGCATGTACTGCTGGCGGGCTTCGGTATTGAAGCGCACCATGGCGCCATTCTCTGCGCCGAACTGGGCCAGCAGGTAATCCAGGTTCGGCTCGATGTCTTCGGGACGGTCGCCCAGCCCCGGCAAGGAGTAAGTCCACAGGTTGATGCGTGCGAACAGATCTTCGCGGAAGCGACCGGCCGCCACTTCGCGCGCCAGGTCGCGGTTGGTGCCGGCGATCAGCTGGAAATCGCTGCGCACCTCGTGGTCGCCGCCCATCGGCAGAAAGCGCTTTTCTTCGACCGCCTTGAGCAGCATGGCCTGCTCGTCCAGTCCCAGCTCGCCAATCTCGTCGAGGAAGAGCAGGCCCTTGTGCGCCGTGCGCAGCAGTCCAGGGCGGGCCGACGCCGCGCCGGTGAACGCGCCTTTGACGTGGCCGAACAGGGTGGAGCCGGCGCCGTCGCCATGCAGCGTGGCGCAGTTGATCTCCACGAAAGCGCCATCCACCTGGTGGCGCGCTTTTTTCAGCTCATACACGCGCCGTGCCAGGAAGGATTTGCCGGCGCCGGTTGGCCCCATCAGCAGCATTGGTGCACGCGAGCGCCCCGCCACGTGTTCGATCTCGTCGATCAGCAGGTTGAAATGCGGGTTGCGGGTGGCGATGCCGGACTTCAGGAATTCCACGCCTTCGCGCTGGGCATTGGAAAAGCGCTGCGCGATCTGGTCGTAGCGCGAGAGGTCAAGGTCGATCAGGATGTAGTCGCCGAAATGGCCGGGTGCGACGCGGCGCGGCGGCGATGTTTGCAGCAGGCGGCCGGGGAAATAGCGTGCTTCCGTCATCAGGAACAGGCAGATCTGCGCCACGTGGGTGCCGGTCGTGATGTGCACCCAGTATTCCTCGTGCTCGGTATCGAAGGGGTAATTGCGGGCGAAGTCGAACAGCTGGCTGTACATGTCCTCGAAATCCCACCAGTCGCTGATCGGCAGCGTATGGCGCTGTACCACCGTCTCCGGCGATACGGCGTGCATATCCTCCGCCACCTGGCGCGCCAGGCTGTCGTGGTGGGCGCTGCATAGCAGCTCGAAGCGGTCGACCACCAGGTCTTCGTGCTGCAGCAACGAGACGCTGGGGCGCCACTTCTCCCAGCGCGCGGCGCTGCGCGGGCCGCCGTCCAGCTGCGTGCCCAGGAAACCAAGGATGACGATCTTCTTTTTCATGCTCGTATAAATGTTTATCTTTTAAGATAATTTATCACATGCATTGATTTCCGTGAATCTATATTTATCAATGACTTAGCAAGCTGGCACGCCATTTGCAATAGATGAGATACGCAAAGACGAAAGGAGATCAAAATGGCGGAACCACAAATCAAGGCTTGGACCATCAGTGCCGGCGCAGTCGGCAAAAAAATCGTAAAGCGCAGCTACGGCGGAGTGCATGCGGCGATGAATATTTCCACCAGCCGCCGCCACACCACCGTCAGCTGGCATGCCGAGCCCCTCTCCGGCAAAGGCCGCACGGTGTGGCATGGCGTGGTCTCCACCCTTGTCGGCGCCGATTAATCGTTAGAAGATGAGAATTATGATGAATGACAAAGAATTTGAAATGATGGAAGTGCCGGGCGGTAGCCCGGTGAAGATGTGGACCAAGGGCGTGCCGGTCGAAGCGGCTGCGCGCGAGCAGCTGGCCAATACCGCCAAAATGCCCTTCATTTACAAGCACATCGCCGTGATGCCGGACGTCCACCTGGGCAAGGGTTCCACGATCGGCAGTGTGATCCCGACCCTGGGCGCGATCATTCCGGCCGCAGTGGGCGTGGATATCGGTTGCGGCATGATGGCCGCCAAGACCACGCTGAATGCGCGCGACTTGCCCGATAACCTGGGCCCGCTGCGTAGCGCGATCGAAAAGGCGATCCCGCACGGCCTGACCCCGAAATTCCGCGGCCGCGACCGCGGCTCGTGGGAGAATCCGCCTTCGGCCGTGGACTTGGCATGGGGCCAGTTGAAGGATGAATTCGACGTGATCTGCGAGAAAACGCCGAAACTGAAGAACGCCAACAACTACCGCCACCTGGGAACCCTGGGTTCCGGCAACCACTTCGTTGAAGTGTGTCTGGACGAACAGGGTTCGGTGTGGTTCATGCTGCACTCCGGTTCGCGCGGCGTGGGTAATGCCATCGGCTCCCACTTCATCGAATTGGCGCAGAAGGATATGCGCACCCACATCGCCAACCTGCCGGACAAGGACCTGGCCTACCTGGAAGAAGGTACCCAGCACTATGACGATTATGTGGAAGCGGTGGGCTGGGCGCAGAAATTCGCCCGCATGAACCGCGAAGTGATGATGCAGAACCTGATCGCCTCGGTGCGCACCGTGATCACCAAGCCGTTCCAGACGCACGTGGAAGCGGTGAACTGCCACCACAACTATGTGCAGAAGGAGCGCCACTTCGGCAAGGACGTGCTGGTGACCCGTAAGGGTGCGGTGTCGGCGCGCCAGGGCGAGCTGGGGATCATCCCGGGATCGATGGGAGCCAAGAGCTTCATCGTGCGTGGTAAAGGCAACCCGGAGAGCTTCAATAGCTGCAGCCACGGCGCCGGCCGTACCATGAGCCGTAACGAGGCAAAGCGCCGCTTCTCGCTGGAAGACCAGGTGAAGGCGACCGAAGGCGTCGAGTGCCGCAAGGACGAAGGCGTGATCGATGAGATCCCGATGGCGTACAAGGACATCGAGGCGGTCATGAAGGCGCAGGAAGAGCTGGTGGAAGTGGTCCACACCCTGAAACAGGTGGTGTGCGTAAAAGGATAATGAGCAGCTTGAAAATGATTGAAATTGATGGATCCAAAGGGGAGGGCGGCGGCCAGGTGCTGCGCACAGCGCTGACGCTCTCGATGATTACCGGCCAGCCGTTTCGCATTGCGAACATCCGCGCCAACCGCTCCAAACCGGGCCTGATGCGCCAGCACCTCGCTTCGGTCAAAGCGGCGACGGAAATCTCCGGCGCGCAAGTCGAGGGCGATGCGCTGGGTTCCACCAGCCTGACGTTCGCGCCTGGCGCGATCAGGGCGGGCGAGTATGAGTTCCAGATCGGCACGGCGGGCAGCTCGACGCTGGTGCTGCAGACCGTGATTCCGGCGCTGCTGTATGCGCCGGGGCCGTCGGTGGTGCGCGTCAGCGGCGGCACCCATAACTCCAAGGCGCCGCCGGCGGAATTCCTGCAGCGCGCCTACGGCCGCGCCATGGCCGATATGGGGGCGCAGGTCGAATTCAAGCTGGAGCGCGCAGGTTTCTATCCGGCGGGCGGCGGTGCGGTGCGGGCCAGCGTGCAGCCGCTGGCTGCATGGCGCCGGCTGGCGCTGGACGCGCGCGGCGAACGGCGCGAAGCCTATGCCGAAAGCCTGGTCGCCGCCGTGCCGGGCGGCGTGGCCAAGCGCGAGCTGGACTGCGTGGCCAGCGCCATGGGCTGGTCCGGCGAGCAGCTGCGCTTCCAGGTTTTGCCGGATCATTGGGGTCCCGGCAACGCGCTGCTGATCACGCTGGAGCACGAACACGTGACGGAAGTTTTCGTCGCCTTCGGCGAAAAGGCGCGGCGCGCGGAGGAGGTGGCGCGCGATGCGGTGGCGCAGGCGCGCCGCTATATCGCGTCGGGCGCCGCGGTGAGCGAGCATCTGGCAGACCAGTTGCTGCTGCCGATGGCCCTGGCCGGCGGCGGCAGCTTCACCATGGACGTGGTGTCGCAGCATACCCGCACCAATGCGGAGATCATTGGGCTGTTCCTGCCGGTGTCGATCAGCTTCGACAAGCGCGAAACGTGCAGCTACTGCGAGGTCCGGCGTGGATGACCTGGCGCCGCAGCCGCGACTTCATCTTCTTCGCTCTGGAGCAGCGCTACTGGTATGAAGCGCGTGGCTTCTATGTCGACTCCGAATGCGTGCGCTGTGTCGAATGCCGGCACAAGCGGCGCGTGGCGAAGCGCCGCCACCAACGCTACACGGCGCTCCAAGGGCGCGCCTCTCTGTCGCGCGAGGAAATGATGCAGCTGGTGGACGACTGCATTTTCCTGCTCCAGCAGGGCATGCTGAAAAAGCCGTCCCGCCTGGATCGGATCAAGCATGCGGCGCTGCGGCAGGTCCCGGAATATGCGGGCGCAAAAACGCTGCAACTGCTGCTGCAGGCCGCGTACGGGCCGTGTCCGTTACACAATTTAACTGGCTAATTTGGTTACTCCATGGCAAAATTCCGCATCGTTGTAATTAAAATAACTTTGCGGAACCCGCCATGAACAAAAAGACATTGGCCAAGATCGCCGCGGCAGTTGTTGTTGTCGCCGGCGGCTTGGTCGCTTATCGGGCCTTTGGCTGGGGCGCGATGAATGGCCCTGTCAACAGCCTGAAGCTCGATCTGTCCAAGCCGGACGCCCTGGTCGTCACCAAAAGCCTTTCCAGCCTGCCGCGCGACCTGCTGACCGTGCCGCTGGCGCGTGATGTGCTGCGCGAAGACTTCCTGTTCTATTACGAGCAGACCGAAGACCGCCTGGGGCTGAAAGGCAGCTTGCGCCGCATCGCCTACGAGCATGAGCTGGGCTGGGGCGACCAATTGATCCGCATGGTGCTGGACGAACCGGCGGAAGTGGCCATGTGGCGCGACGCTGACGGTTCGCTGAAACACTATATGATCTCCGTTTCGCGCGGCAAGCTGGCGCGCGTGCTGGAAGAAGCCGGCAAGGTGGCGTTGAAGGATACGCAGCTGACCATTGCCGGCGAGCTGCGCGTGGACGGCGACAAGGTGCCGGTCTACGCCCTGAATTACGCCTACCAGCGCAACCTGCTGTTCGCAGCGCATGGCGAGCGCATGGTGATCCTGTCCACCCCCGGCATGCTGTACGGCGCCGACCGCAAGGTGAGCGACGAGAAGGCGGAAGCCACCGTCAGCAAGCTGCTGGCGGCGGACAAGACGAAGCAGGCGCTCTTCCACGAGCAATTCCACTTCGACAAAACCGCGCAGGATGGCCATAGCATCGCCATCAAGGCCGATTTCCTGTCGTTCGGCTACCAGCCCTTCTTCGCGGGACTGGAGGCGCTGCGCTTCGACTTCAGCAAGGGCGCCTGGCGCTCGCAGGCGCTGCTGGATGCGGCCAAGCTGCCCAAGGGCGGCTACGACAGCAGCGCCCTGTGGTCGGCACTGCCCTACAACCCAAGCACCTGCTTCACGCTGCCGGTGGACTGGACCAGCCTGCAGCCGGTGCTGGCCAGCATCGGCGGCAAGACCAGCCAGCCGGTGCTGCCGCTGGCCACCGAACTGAGTGGCCCGGTCGCCGCCTGCTGGTACGGTAATTCGCGCCTGCATACGCCGGTATTCGTCGCCAACCGCGCCGGCGGCAACGAGGCGCTGTTCGAAAGCCTGTTCCAGGCCGCGATCCGCGACGGCAAAGGCGCCCAGAAGCAGCAAGGCAAGAAGGGCGAGCTGCGCTGGAGCGGTACGGTATCCACATCCCAGGGCGACACCACGCCGACCCTGGCCATCAGCGGCAATACGGTGGTGTTCTCCGCCGACGGCAAGCTGGTCGACCAGGTGTTGGCGGTCAAGCGCAAGGAACTGCCGGCCGCTTCCGATCTGCTGCCGGACGCCAAACATACCGTCGGCCTGATCGCACCTGCCTCGCTGGCAAAGCTGATCGAGGAGGAGAGCTTCAATACCCTGCCAAGCCAGCGCGAACCCGTGCTGCGCGGCGCGGTCGACGAGCACCTGGTGCCGCGCCTGAAAGCGCTGAAGAAATATCCGCCTTACCGCATGGTGCTCAAGTCGCTGCCGGCCTCGGGCATTTCCTGGCAGCCGCTGGAATGGCAGGTCGCGGGCAAATGAAGCGGCGCGGCACACTGCGCCTGATGGCCGCCTGCGCCGCCGCTTTGGCGGCGCCGCGGGTGCTGGCGCTGACCGGATCGGCGGATGCGCAGGCGCGCCTGTCGCAAGCCCAGTCGCGCGCCTTTCAGGCGTGGATGCTGCGCATCATCAGCGCCCAGATCGAGCAGGGTCCGTCGCCGCGCTGGCAGCACCGCGATTGCGCGGGCCTGGTGCGCTTTGCCGTCAACGAAGCCTTGTCCGCGCATGACGCCAAATGGATGCGCGCCAACGGCATCGCCAGCGACCGCCGCCTGCCGCCCGAACTGGACCTGACGCCGCCCCAGGCGGCTCTGCGCAACCGCTGGGTGCAAGGCGATGGCAAGGTAGGCCATTTCGTCACGGCGCTGGCGCTGGTGCAGCACAACAGCCGCTTCGTGGCGCGTGAAATCAGCCAGGCGCTCCCGGGCGACCTGCTGTTCTACGACCAGGGCGACGAACAACATTTGATGGTGTGGATGGGGGCGCATATCGCCTACCACACGGGCACCGTCACCCCAACAGACAACGGTCTTCGTACCGTCGATATTCAACAACTAACGACATGGAAGGACACGCGGTGGCAACCAGCGGTCAACAATCCCAACTTCGCCGGCGTATTCCGGCTGTCATTTTTGTCCTGAGGCTGTGCCTGGCCGGCCTGCTGGCGCTGACCGCGCTGGCAGGGGCCGAGGCGCAGGAGGCTCCGTCCAGCGGCTATTCCCTGTTCAAGGGCGAGCCGTTCTTTCTGCTGTCCGATGCCAGTTACGGCAGCACGGACGAAGCGCGCGTGCGCCTGGAAGTGCCGGGCCGCGACTACGGCCGTTCCAAGCTGGAAGCCTATTCCGGCGCCGACGTCGTGGTCTACCGCGTGCCGCAGCCGCTTGAGTTCCTGAAGAAGCAGCGCAACCTGCACCGCATCCAGGTGGAAGGCAATTACCAGGGCGAAGGTCTGGCCAATGCGCTGAGCTTCCTGTGGGACAGCTGGTGGAAGCAATCGCGCCTGGTATGGCGCAGGATCTTCTCGTCCGACGCGCGCCAGGCGGTGACCTCGAACCAGCCCAAGCTGGCCACCAACGACGAAGCGATGAAGCGCGCGACCGTGTTCGCCAACCATCCGCAGTACAAGCCGATCAAGGGCTTCGAAATGGTGGACAGCTTCCGCTATCCGATCTGGCAGGCGAAATCCATCGAGCCGCCGAAGGATGTCAATATGGAGGGCTCCAGCAGCGAGTTTATTTCCAGCGGCAGCGGCAATGTGATGATCCCGGTCGGCAAGCGCAAGCCGGGCCTGTACCTGGTGGAAGCCATCATCGGCGAACACCGCGCCACCACGCTGGTATTCGTCTCCGACACCATGGCCGTGACCAAGGTGTCGTCCGGCCAGATGATGGTCTGGGCCGCGCGCCGCGCCGACAGCGCCGCGGTTGCCGACGCCAGCGTATTGTGGACCGACGGCACCGGTGTGCTCCAATCCGGCAAGACCGCCAAGGATGGCGTGGTGTCGATGGAGCGCAGCAGCCCTGAGCACACTTATGTGATCGGTGAAGACCGCAACGGCGGCGTATTCGTGTCGGAGAATTTCTACTACGACAGCGAAATCTATAACACCAAGATCTACGCGGTCACGGACCGTCCGCTGTACCGTCCTGGCGACGAGGTCAACGTCAAGTTCCTGGGCCGTGAATTCATGTCGGCGCGCCAGTCGCAGGCCGCCGCGGCAGCGCCGATCGGCCTGACCGTGTTCGATCCGAACGGCACCCCGCTGCTGACGCAAAGCTTGCAGCTGTCCGGTGAAACGGGCACGGAGACGCGCTTCCGCCTGCCGGAGCAGGCCACCGCCGGCGGCTATGAATTGCGCTTCAGCTACAGGGACGGCCTGTACGGCGCCGCCTTCCGCGTCGCGGAATACGTCAAGCCGCACTTCGAAATCAACCTGCAGCCGTCCAAGCCGGAATTCAAGACCGGCGAGAACGTCACCGGCACCATTTCGCTGCGCTACCCGGACGGCAAGCCGGTCAAGAACGCCAAGCTGTCGCTGTCGCTGCGCGGCCAGCAGAACACCATGGTGGAGGGGGAGCTGCGCTACAGCGGCCTGTTCCCGGTGCAGCTGAAGACCGAGGAAGCGGAGACCAACGGCAGCGGCGATTACGCCTTCACGCTGCCACCGGCCGCCGATCCGTCGCGCTATGTGCTGACCGTGATGGCGACCGACGGCGCGGCCTACCGCGTCAAGGCGACGCGCGAACTGATGATCGAGCGTTCGATCACCAGCTACCAGCTGAAAGCGGCGCGCTCCTTCTCCGAGCCGGGCCAGCAGGTGCACTTTGACCTGGTGGCGGATGGCCAGGGCGCGGCGCGTCCGGTACGCTGGGAAATGGTGCAGCTGGAAAAGCAGGAAAAGACCGACGGCAAATTCGATCCCGCCGCCAAGGGTTGGGACGTCAGCTTCAGCAAGCCCGGCTCCTACCAGCTGTCGCTGCGCGATGAGCGCGGCAACCTGCTGGCGGCGGCCAGCCACTGGGTCAGCGGCGAAGGCCTGCAGGCGGCGCCCGGCAGCATTGAAATCGTACTGGACCGCGCACGCTACCGTCCGGGCGAAGTCGCCGAAGCGCTGGTGACGTTCTCCGCCCCGGTCGATCAGGCCTTGCTGACCATGGAGCGCGACAAGGTGGAGCAGTATGGCCTGCTGAGCGGCGGCGCCGACTGGTTCCAGGCCAAGCGCGTGGCGAAGAACCAGTGGCGCGTGCGCATTCCTGTGAAGGAGGAGCACGGCCCGAACATGACCTTCTCGGTAGCCTATACCAGCGGCGGCGACTTCGTGTTCCAGAATGCCGGCTTGGTGGTGGTCGAGCCGCGCATCGCGCTGAGCTTCAAGACCGACAAGGAGGTCTACCAGCCGGGCGAGAAGGTGACCCTGGACGTGACCGCGCAGCTGGACGGCAAACCGCTGTCCACGCTGGTGACGCTGGGCGTGGTGGATGAAATGATCTATGTGCTGCAGCCGGAGATCGCGCCCGATATCGCGGACTTCTTCTACCATCCGCGCCGCAACAATGTGCGCACCACGGCCAGTCTGTCGTTCATCAGCTACGACATGGCGCAGGGCCGCCGCGAGAACGTGCCTGGACGCCACAACTACAATGAACGGGGCGTCAAAGTGCTGGAGCGCCCGCGCCGCGACAATATCGACACCGCCTTCTGGGCCCCGTCGCTGAAGACCGATGCGGACGGCAAGGCGCGCGTCACCTTCGTCATGCCCGACGCCCTGACGCGCTGGCGCATTACCGGCCGCGCTATGGATGCGCAGGGCCGCGTCGGCCAGCGCACCGGCTACCTGCGCTCGGACAAGGCGTTCTACGCCAAGTGGACTTCGCCGGACTGGCTGCGCACCGGCGATGCGCCGCGCGCGTCGGTCGCGGTGTTCAACCAGACCAGCGAGACGCAGACGCTGGAAGTGGCGCTGAGCGGTGGTCCGCAGCCGAAAGTGGAAAAACTGTCGGCCAAGCCGGGTGTGAACTATGTTGAATTCCCGGTTGCCGTGGGCTCTGGCCCGCTGCGCCTGGAAGTCAAGCAGAACGGCAAGCTGGTGGACGCGCTGGACACCAAGGTGCAGGAGCAGCCGGTGGCCTGGAGCAGCCCGCGCAGCATGAGCGTGGAACTGACCGGCGTCGATAACGCAATGAAGCTGCCGGCCGACGCGCGCAATATCCGCGTCTCCTTCGCCCAGGGCGCTGCCGGTCACTTCGCCCGTATTGCCGACGACCTGATCGACTACCCGTATGGCTGCGTGGAGCAGACAGCCAGCCGCCTGATTCCGCTGACCATGGCCGTGCAGAGCATGCCGCCGGAAGCCGGCAGCGTGCGCGAACGCCTGATGGCGATCATGCAGGCGCAGCGCCTGCGCCTGGTCTCCATGGCGGGACCGGACGCGATTTTCAGCTGGTGGGGCCCGGCGACGCAGGGCGACGCCCTGATGACGTCTTACGCCTATTACGCCGACTGGTACGCTTCGCGCGCCTTGCGCCTGGAGCTGCCGGCGGAGCACTGGAACAACCTGGTCAATGTCTACACGGAGCACAGCAAGGACAATGGTCCGCTGGAGCGCGCCATGAGCTTGTGGATGATGCGTGAAATGGGCCTGCCGACCAAGACCCTGGCGGAAAGCCTGGTATCGGACGCGGCTGCGCTGGACATCGGCAATGTGCCGCGCAAGCAGGGCGTGGCGAGCAGCGTGCTGCTGGCCGATGGCCAGGATAGCGTGACGCGCGCCATGGCGGTCGGCCTGGTATCGGTGGTCGCCGCGCAGAACGGCATCGCCTTGCCGGCGCCGCTGCAGCAGCAGCTGCCGCAGGCATGGGCGGCGCTGCGCGCTTCGCCGGCGCCGGTAGCACAGGCGCTGCTGATGCTGGCCGGCGAAGTGCCGGCCGCCCAGGCCGACGCCGTACTGTCGTCGGTGCGTGCCGACATGCCGACCATGGACCGCGCCCTGACCCTGGTGTGGGTGCAGAAGAAGCTGGGCGGTTCGCCGGCAGCCAAGACGCCGGTGGCCGCGCTGGAAGGCGCATGGCAGAAGGCGGACAGCCGCAGCGGCCAGGCCGTATGGCGCTGGACCGACGCCAAATCCCTGCCGGAGCAATTGAAGCTGGCGCAGGCAGCGCCGGCCGGCACCGTCGCCATCGTGCAGTACGACAGCCGCGCCGTCGAACAGCACGCGCTGGACGTGGGCATCGAACGCCGCATCCTGCGCATGAAAGCCGGTTCCAAGGGCTACACCATGGAGCTGGTCAAGCCGGGCGAAGCGCTGCGCACGGACGAGCTGTATATGGACGAAATCAAGCTCAAGGCCGGCAGCGCCACGCACCGTTTCGGCTTGCTGGAAGTAGCCCTGCCGCCGGGCGCCATGGTTGAATCGACCACCTGGGGCATGACCCTGGCCGGCGGCGAACAGCCGGTGCCGCTGGAGCGCGCGCGCCATGTCGAGCGCCGCGACGGCTACGCCGTGCCGATCGAGCCGCTGAGCGGCGACGTTGTGGTGCGCCACCTGCTGCGCTTCGGCCAGAAGGGGAGCTACACGCTGCCGCCATCGCGCTTCCACCGCATGTACCAGCCGGAGCAGAAAGCCTTTGAAGGCGGCGGCAAGACCATGCGCACGCTGAAAGTCGAGTAATGCTGCCACGCCTGCTGCCCGCCCTGTTGTTGGCCTGCGCCGCGCCCGTCGCGGCGGCGGCCTCGCTCGACCTGGCGTGGTGGCGGGATGGCAAAGTGCAGGCCTTGCAGCTGCAGCAGCGCAGCGCGTCGGGCACGCAGCCCATGACCGCCGCCAGCGAAATTCCGCTCGGCAGCCTGTGGAAGCTGTTCGTGTATGTCTACGCGGTGGATAGCAGGTTGCCCACGCCCGACTACAACTGCGGCGGGCATAAACAGGAGGAAGTGTATTGCTGCGACGCGGGCGGCAGCATCGGCCGCGACGCGGCGCTGGCGCAATCCTGCGGCCTGTTTTTCGCGCCGGAGCGCCTCGGCATCGCGCAAAAGCCGTGGCAGGACTACTGGACCCGCCGCCTTGGCAGTGCCCCGGCCGGCGAGTTCGCCTGGCTGGCCGATCCGGCGCGGCTCGAGCCGGGGCGCCAGGTGACGCTGGGTAGCCTGCTGCGGGCGCTGGCCAATATTCCGCCGGCCAGCCGCAGCGAAGCCGAGGCAGCCTTGCTGCGCGTGGTCCTGGACGGCCGGGGCGCCGGCAGCGTACGCTGGTTTGGCAGCCAGTTGCGGGTCAAGACGTATTCCTGGCACCAGGCCAAACGGCCGCAGGACCGGTTGGGCGGCGCAGCCGGTTGGCTGGCCGACGGCACCCCGGTCTGGTTCGGGGGGAACGATAGCAGTAGCGGCATCTTCCTGAAATGGGCGCCGCAGATCGCTGCGGCCTTGCCGCCGGTGCAGCCGGCCGAAGACAGCGGTTGCGTCGTAGTGGATTATTTCGCCCGCTATCCGGTGCGGGCTGTCAGCGCCGAACAAGGCCTTGCCCCGCCGGGGGCCTTGAACGGCCGCTACGTGGTGCAGTTCGAGAATGGCAAGAGCCTCCCGATTCGCAGCAACGGGGAACTGGTGCTGGCCAAGGGGCCGGACGGCAAGCCGCAGTTGCGTGGCCGCCTTGGCGTGAATGAATATGTGGCGCGCGTGATCGACCGCGAGGCCAGCGCCGCCGATACCGAGGCGGCGCGCGCCTTTGCGATCGCGGCGCGCAGCTACTTGCAGCAGAATGCGCGCCGCGCTGAATCCTGCCAGCACATCACCGATAGCAGCGCAACGCAGCGCGTCAGCCCCAATCCGGCCAGTGCCGCCGCGCTGGCCGTGGCGCGCTGGACCGACCAGCTGGTGCTGGACGGCGCGCCGGTGCGGTATCACAGCAGCAAGGCCGGTACCAATACACTGGCCTGGAGCGACGCCGTGGCGCAAGCGCGCGCCGGCAAGGGGTTCGACAGCATCCTGGCGGCAGCGTATCCCGGCACCACGCTGGCCACGGCAGGTAACAGCGGGACGGCCTGCACCCGGCTGGAAAAAAATGAACAATGGCTGGCATACGCACTGCCGCGCTGGGAACGCATGCTGCGCCGCGAGGACGGCTACGAAGCGCCGGCCCAGCGGCCCGCGGTATGCGCGCTGGCCAGCGGCGCGCCGTATTCGGAGCAATCGCGCAACCGCATCTTCATGCGGCCGCTCGCCACGCGTGAGGACCGCATCACGCTGGCCCACGAATACCTGCACATCGGCCTGCGCCGCCATCCGCGCGGCCAGGATGAAGACTATGTCGAGCGCCTGGCACGCCGGCTGAACGACCTCTCGCTGGAGGCAATGTAATGACGCATATCCAAGCCATCTCCGCGGCGCTGCTGGCGCTGGCCGCCGCGCCATCGCTGGCCGAGGACAAGACGCTGACCGGACCGGTGGGTGGCTGGAACCGCGCCGGCCTGACCGACAAATCCGGCGAGCTGGCGGTGAGCTATCCGTATTCGCTGATCGACCGCGGTGCGCAAAAGAACCGCACCATGATTCGCGGCCAGCTGGCCAAAGTGAGCAACAAGCGTCCCTTCCACCAGTTGATCGTGAACGGCAATCCCACGCCGCTGTACACCGGGGAAGAGGGCCGCTACGCGCGCGGCTATGCCTTCGGCTCCGGCTCCAACAGCGTCGAGGTCCGCTCGCCGGACGGCAAATCGCTCAAGCGCATGCAATTTTACGAGGCGGACAGCAGCCGTTCGCAGCCCCGCCTGCGCATTATCGGCGCATGGGACGACAACCAGGCCGAGATCGACCTGCACATCATCACGCCGGATGGACAGCATGCCTTTTTCGCCCATCCATTCCTCACCAATGGAGGCGGGCTGGATGCGGACAGCGTCGACGGGCCTGGCCCCGAGATGTTCACCATGGCCTCGCCCATGCACGGCACCTACCAGGTGTGGGTGAACTACTGGGGTAATTTCGGCAGCTCGGGCTACCACTTTGACGAAGCCACGCGCCAGCGCCCGATCATCACGACGCGCATCACCCTGGTCTTTAATGAAAACACGCCCAACGAAAAGCGGCAGGACTTCGTTGTCCCGCTGCGCAAGATCGGCGACCTGACCCTTGTTAAATCTTTTGTCTACTGAACACATGAAGAAACTCTGCCTTCCGCTGTTGCTGCTGCCCGCTTGCGCCATGGCCCAGGTGAGCATCGAATCGCCCAAGGGCGGCTGGCGCAATTCCGCCGGCAGCGAAGAGCAATACAGCCAGACGGTCAACTATCCGGCATCCGCCGTCAATATGCAGCAAGGGCAGGCCGAAACGGCGCAGATCCGCGGCAAGATCGCGGGCGCCAACAAGAACAAGCCGGGGCGTCTGATCGTCAACGGCGTGGCGATGCCGATCCAGTTGCAAGAAGACGGCCGCTTTGCGCGCCCCTACAGCTTTGGCACGGGTTCGAACAGCGTCGAAGTGCGCTCGCCGGACGGCAAGAGCCGGGCGCGCACGCAGTTCTACGACGGCTACACCGGCAAGACCAAATCGCGCCTGCGGGTTGTGCTGTCGTGGGATAGTCCCGGGACCGATGTGGACCTGCATGTGGTGACGCCCAATGGCGGACACTCCTGGTACGGCAATCGCATCCTGCCCGATGGCAGCGGACTCGATGTGGACGTAACGACCGGCTACGGACCGGAGATCTATTCCAGCCCGGCGCCGGCCAAGGGCAACTACCACGTCTATGTGAACTACTACGGTGGTAATTCGGAACAGCAGGTGATTACCGTTGCCACCGTCTCGATCATTACCAATGAAAATACGCCGAGCGAAAAGCAGCAGACCTTCCAGGTCCCGCTGCGCGCGGCGGGCGAATTGACCCTGGTGAAATCCTTCGTCTTCCCTTAAAACCGGTATTGGGCGCCGGCCCCGAGCGCCCAGTGACGGCCCGGAGCTCCCTCGTAAAAGCGCTTGTTCGCGTCGCCGACGATGACGGAGCCAATGTACTGTTTGTCGGCTAGGTTGTTCAGGCGCGCAAACTCGCTGATGCGCCATGCGCCGGCTTCCTGCGCCGCAGTCAGGCGCAGGTTCAGCAGACCATAGCCGGGCGCCGCCCGCTCTTGGTTGCTGTCTTCCGCATAAACCTTGCCGCTGGCAATCGCTTCCAGCGCCACACGCCAGCGGCCCGCTCGTTCCCGCCACGCCAGTTCGGCAAAGGCATTTGCACGCGGTACGCCTGGAAGACGGGCGCCGTTGTCGAAAGTGGCGCGCAGGGAAGTGAGGGCGACGCGACTGCTGAAGCCCGCACCCAGTGCGGCATCCAATGCAAGCTCCGCGCCTTTGCGCTGCGTGCGGCCGGCATTGCGATAGCTGGTACGGCCGCCGGAGGCCGCGTCGACAAGCAGTTCGCCGCTGGTACGGACTTCAAATACCGCCGCATCCACGCGAACATCATGTGCGAGGACCGATTTGAGGCCTGCCTCGACGTGCTTGCTGCGCGCCGGGCTCAGTCCGAAATTGAAGCCTCCCCCTCCTGGCGAGTAAAACAGCTCGTTCAATGTCGGTGCCTCGAAGCCTTCGGCCGCACTGGCGTAGAGGTTCAGCGTCGGCTTCAATCGGTAGAGAACTGCGGCCAGCGGCGTCGTTTTGCTATAGCGTAGCGCTCCGCTGTCATCGCCATTGCTGGTGAAACGGTCGTCGACGGCTACGCGCATATGACTATGGCGGAGGCCTGCGATGAATTGCCAGCGCTCGCCCCGCCACTCTACCTGGGCGTAAGGATCCACGCTGGAGACAATATCGTCTTCATCGCGCCGCAACCGGCCTTTGACGCCGAATGCAGGCCCGTTGAAATTTTCATATCCCTTGCGGTCGTCAACCGAGCGCGCGTATTCGATTCCGGCGGTCGCGGTCAGTTTGCCGCCATTGAGCGTTACTTCGCGCTGCCACCTTGCCTCCCCGCCATGGAAATCGCGGTCGAAATCAACAACCCCGCCGCTTTGGGTGGCCGGAGCCTGAAATGCGCGAGAGAACGCCTGGTACTGGATCACCTGACGGTTGCCGGCATAAGCCGAGAGCTGTAGCTTTGTGCCGGAGCCCAGTGCTTGCTCCCATATTGCTCCGGCTTGCTGGTGGTCGATGCTTTTGCGCGTGTCATAGCGTGCGGCGAGCGTGCGTTTGGGCGAGGCCGTATCGGTATTGTCGATCTCGCCGGCACGGGGATCGCGCGACCACGTTGTCCAGGTGGCGCCAAGCGGGTCTTGCGTATCTTTCTGACGCAGCCCGTTGGCGACCAGTGTGAATTTGCCGCCGCTGTCGAGGCGAATTGTCAGTTTGGCGTGCGCCTGCTCGCGGGTGGCCGCACTGTGATCGCGATAGCCGTCGGTATGGAAGCGAGATGAGTCGAGCGCGTAACCGAGGCCCGATGCCGTACCTTGAGCTGAGAAATCCACCTTATAGGTGCCGTCACTGCCGGAGCTGGCGCTGCTTTCCAGCGTGGGCCGGCCCAGGCCTTCACGCGTGAATAGCTGGATCACGCCGCCGGAATGGTTGCCATATATAGCGGAGAAAGGGCCGCGCAAGACTTCGATGCGGTCCGCCATATCGAGGTTGAACGTGGCTGCCTGGCCCTGGCCATCTGGCATGCTGGCCGGGATCCCGTCTGTAATCAGGCGTATGCCGCGTACACCGAAAGCCGAGCGTGCGCCGAAGCCGCGCGAAGAAATCTGCAAATCCTGGGCGTAGTTCTGGCGGTTCTGCGCCACCAAGCCCGGCACGGCGGCGAGCGACTCGGATGCATTGATACGCAGCTGTCCTTCGCGAATCCTTTCCGTATCCAGGACGTCGATGGCGGCGGGAACGTCGAAGCTGGCCCGTTCCGTGCGTGTCGCGCTGACTACGACGGTTGGCACATGGTCAGGTATTTGAAGAGAGGGCATGAGCGAAACTATACATCCCACCTTGCGGACGAGAGTTTCGTTTGCTATAGTTCTGTCCCTCGCAACGCAACGCTGTTAAAACAGTAAGCGAAGCGAGAAAGAAGAAGGGGTTGACGAGTTGCACGCTGTACCGCATAATCTCGCTTCTCTGCTGCTGACGAACACAACGCTTCGTCAAACAAACAAGGCAGCGATCTTTAAAAATCAACAGTCGATAAGTGTGGGCGTTTGACGATATGCCCGGACCTTCGGGTCCGATGCTCAAAATATACGTTATAACGCTCGCACAAAATATATTAAACGTAATCTCGTAAGAGATTCGTCAGTATTTTGAGTGAGTGACCTCCGGTAGCAATACCGGAAAAACAGAGATTGAACTGAAGAGTTTGATCCTGGCTCAGATTGAACGCTGGCGGCATGCTTTA
>NZ_AUDI01000031.1 GCF_000425385.1 Pseudoduganella violaceinigra DSM 15887
GATTTCCCAGAGCCTTGAGCTCTTTGAAGGGTCGTTCGAGACCAGGACGTTGATAGGTCAGGTGTGGAAGTGCAGTAATGCATTAAGCTAACTGATACTAATTGCCCGTACGGCTTGTCCCTATAACCTTGACGGTTATGTAGCACTTACCCGTGTTTGAGAACACTACCCCACCTTTTACTTCTTCCCGGATTGTTGACAAGTTATGCCTGATGACCATAGCAAGTCGGTCCCACCCCTTCCCATCCCGAACAGGACCGTGAAACGACTTTGCGCCGATGATAGTGCTGCAACCAGTGTGAAAGTAGGTTATTGTCAGGCTCTTATTAGAGAAGCCCGCTAACGTGTGTTAGCGGGCTTTTTGCTTTTCCGGCCCGAAATGAAAGTTTTACTTACTTCTCTTTCGATAGTCTTATTTGCGACATGTGTCTAAAATGTGTCTCAAATTGTGGAAATTTTGACTTGCCCCATAAAAGCCCGTTAGTGTTGGTATTCGAGCCGAAGACATCGGACGATAAATCACAAACAATCACGGGACTAATGGAGCACACATGATGATTCGCAAGACCCTGATCGCCGCCGCGATCACGTTGGTTGTAGCACAAGCCGGCGCCGCCCCCAGCACGATGGCCAGCCCGGTCGCATTCTCCGCACAAGAAAATGCCCGCCTGCTCTCCACAATGAATGGTGATCGTGGCAAGTTTGGCCTGGATACCGACCATGGCTACGCTATCAGCTCCCAGCATCCCGGCGCACATGGGCACGCGATCAGCCGCATGCACCATACTTACAAGGGCGTGCGCATCTTCGAATCCGAAACCGTGATCGTCTCCGACCAGGGCGGCAATATTGTCAGCGAAGCGGCGACCGATCGCCGCAGCGGCCTGTCGGCCAAGCGCTTTAACGTGAAGCCGTCCTTGTCCGGCTCCGAAGCCATTGCCAGGGCGATGAAGAACCTGCCGGCAGCCGCAAGCCATATCGATCCGCCATCCGCTGAACTGATCATCTTCCCGGTCATGAAGACTGTGCGTGTCGCCGGCGCTGAAAACAAGGCTGAAGCCGACCTGAATGCACTGGACGTGAAGGAAGTGGTAGACAGCCACCAGCTGGCATATCTGGTGAAGACCCGCATGACCAAGGGCGGCGAAGCGGTATTCCATAACACCATCGTGAACGCCAGGAATGGCAGCGTGATGGACCAGTGGAGCATGGTGCAAAGCGTGGTGGGCACCGGCCATAGCCAGTACAACGGCGATGTGCCGATCCAGACCACCCTGAACGGCACCACCTACCAGATGCTGGATTCAACCCGCGGCGTCGGCGGCCAGTTCGGCGGCATGGCGATCACCAACGCCAACCACGCGTCGACCTCGAACCCGACTCCTGGCGTGATCTACACGAACAGCACCAATGTCTGGGGCGACGGTCAGAACTACATCAACGGTGGCAGCACCACCAACGCCAACGGCCAGACCGCCGCAGTGAATGCACTGTGGGGCCTGCAGAATACCTACGACACCATGAACAATGTGTTGGGCTGGAAGTCACTGGATGGTAACAACACCGCGACTTACATTGCCGTGCACGTAGGCACCGCCTACGACAATGCCTTCTACACCGACACTTGCAAGTGCATGTACATCGGCGACGGCAGCAGCTTCACCAGCCTGGGTTCGATCGACGTGATCGGCCACGAGATGGGCCACGGCGTTACCGCCGCCACGTCCAACCTGACCTACAAGGGCGAATCGGGCGGCTTGAACGAATCCTCTTCCGACATCAACGGTGAATCGGTTGAAGCCTATGCCCGTAACGGCGGCACCGGCACCGTCATCAATCCCGGCAACGACTGGGTAATGGGCAAGGAAATTTCGAAGACCGGCACCCCGCTGCGCTGGCTGTACAAACCAAGCAAGGACGGTAAGAGCCCCGATGCATGGAGCACTTCCCTGAAGCGCTTGGACCCGCACTACAGCAGCGGTCCTAACAACCGTATGTTCTACTTCCTGGCGATGGGCTCCAGCGCAACGACCACCAGCGACTACTACTCGAAATACCTGGTGCAGGCGCCGAAGAACATGACCGGTATCGGTATCGATAAGGCATACCGCATCTGGTTCAAGGCCAACACCACCAAGCTGACCGCCGGCTCGACCTACGCCGATGCGCGTGCCGCAGTGATTGCTGCAGCGCAGGAACTGTATGGTGTGGGTAGCAAGGAAGCCAAGGCCGCAACGCGCGCTTACGCGGCCATCAACGTTGGCGCCGACGTGGCTGAATAAGCCGGGTAGCATCCGATAAGAACCGCCGGGGTGACCCGGCGGTTTTTTTTCGCCTGCCTAGCGCAGCCACAGTCCTAGCACCACCGCCACGGCCATGGCGCCAAAATAGCGCAGCCAGTGCCCGCTGTAGTCTCTCCATGCCTGGTATCCCAGCACGATCGCAACGACAAGCGGCAGCGGCGTGCGGAAATTAAGGCATAGGGTGAAGGCGAAGTAGACCTGGATGATGATGGAAACCCAAGGCCTCCCGGCAAACATGCCCCGGCCACCTTGAGCCGGTGCTTGCGTGCCGGGCGATGCGGTGACTCCCTGTTGCCTTGCTGCCTGGCCGTCCGCATGCGCAGCTGCCTTCGGTTTCTCCGCAGGCTTCTCGCGCTTTGCCAGCTTTTCCTCTTTAAGCTGTTGCTGCGTTTTTTCCAGCACCGGCGCGGGAGAGCCTGCCGCCTGCCAGAAGCCGGCCCACGGTTCCTTGCCTTGCGCGGACAGCTTCCGGAAACCGCTGCTGGCGCGCGCTGCCGCCTCACTCACGACTGGAGCTTCTGTATTCCATTTCTGGCGCACCATGCGGGCCTTCTGCAGCAGCGGCGCCCCTCTTTCCGCATCAACCATCTTGATGAACTGGGCGTAGCCGACCAGTGCATCGATCACATTCTCATTGCCATTCCACTGCTTGCCGGCCGGCCCGTCCTTTTCGACCTGGAACAGGGTGGCGCGGAAGCGCCGCAGTGTGTCACGGTCCAGGGAGAGCTTCTTGTTGACCACAATTCCGGTGACGCTTTGGCATTGCGAAAGGCTCATCACGTGCTGCTTTTCAGGATGCGGAGTAAAGCCTTCGTCGGCGATGATCTGCTTCACACGCCACAGCAATTTGCCGGCCAGTTTTCGGGCGGCGGCATCGCCGGAGAACGTCAGATCGTCGGCATAGCGGGTGTAAATGAAGCCCAGCTTTGCCGCGCAGCTTTGCACGCGGGCGTCGAGTCGCCGGCACAGGATATTGGTCAGGGCCGGGCTGCTCGGCGCGCCTTGCGGCAAGGCGCGCTCGCCGGTGGCGACAAAGAACTTTTCGCCGTCCACGCTGACTTCTTCCGTCGGCGTTTCGGTGCAGATCAAGCCGAGGGTGGTTGCCAGCTGGTCGCTGTAGCCAAGCTCCCGGAACACGCCTTTGATGCGGGGCAGGGCGATCGACGGGAAGAAATTCTTCAAGTCCAGGTTGATGACCACGGCCTTGCCGACATGGGGTTGGGCGTTGCTGACAATCGAACGCCCTGGAACGAAGCCGTGCGCAGCGGAATGCAGCGGCACCTTGGCCAGGATATTGTCCAGCACCCAGTATTGCAGGCGCTTCACACGCGGCATCGGGGCCGAAATGATGCGCTCGCCCCCGGTCTTCTTTGGCATGGCAAAGCGGCGGTAATGGCTGATACGCGAGACGCGGCGCTCGAAGCTCAGGAAGCGCAGCTCAGGCAGCGTCACGCCCATGGCTGCCGCGAGCTCGCTCGCGTTGTTCATGACTGGCAGCGACCAGCGGGCCAGCTTGCCGGCATCACTCTCGGCTTGGTTCAAGCCTGCGGAGACGCCTTCGCCGAGATACAGCAATTCAGTGGAGCGGCGCCGGTGCCATGCGGTGGCACGGTCAAAACGTTCCTGTGCACGCCGTAGGCGGGTTTCCTCCCTGCGCTGCCGCGCCTTGGCCAGGCGCTCCTTGCGCATGGCCTTGAGCGCCGCCTCCGGATCCTGGATAGTGCGCAGCTCCTGGCTCAGGCGATTCAGCGTGCTACTGAGTTCAGCCTCGCGGCGGACCACTTCTTCCAGCTCGGTGGGCTCGCCCTTATTCGCCGGCCAGAAGCCCAGGCGCTGCATCTCGCCCAGCACAACTTCCTGGCGCGAGCTGGATCGCAGGCGCTCCATCAATTCGGCGCGCGTGGTGATGGGTTTGGATTCTGTTGCGCTCATTGCAGTGCCTCCTGGCGAGGCTGGCGCGGAAGATGCAAACACGGCCGGGTTGTCATCGAAGAGCCTTTAAGACTGGGGCGCTCCACTCGATGCCATACGGCCCTGGTGTGGCGAATGGACTGCCGGGCAGTCACACCGTCTTGCCACACCAGGGCCTGTATGGCACTGTGAAGAGCGTGCCAGTGGCGCATGGGAAGAGCTGAATACGAGAACGGCGATCCACCGTTCGAATTGCAAGAGCCATCCCGCCGTGTTTGCTGAAACGAGTATAGCAGTTCGTTTGCTTTTTTCATATCGATCGTCATCCTCATGCCGCCTGGTTGCGCGACATGCGCAGGGCGAGCATGTGCGCGCATGGGCCTTTGTGCATGCGGTTGAAAGTGAAGTGGTTGCATTGGCAGGCGCCGTCGACGATGCGTTCATCCGCATCCAGGCGCAGCATGACCTGGTACTGGCGGTCGCCATGCCTGGCTTGCGCGCTCAGGCGGATGCTGCCGTCGGCCAGCGTTTCCACCGCATGCTTGCTCATGGAGTGCAGGGCGACCAGCTTCTGGGCCTCTTCCTCCTCCGGGCTGGCGAAGCGCAGCGTATCCAGCGGCAGCGGGTCGCGTGCAAGTTCGCGCAGCCGGTAGACGTCTTGCACCATGTCGTACACCACGCGGCCGGCTTGCGTGTACAGGGTCAGCGCCCGCTCCACGATCATGCGTTCCAGGCCAGTATCGGCGGCTAGTTGCGCGGAGGTGGCGAACCAGCGCTTGCCCAGCGCGGCGTAGACCTTTTCCTTGCTGTCGTTGTCGACCGCCCCGCGCGGCGCCAGCAGATCGAACTGGCCGGCATACGACCAGTCGTTTGCAGTCCATCCAGAGAGGCCGAGCGTGAGCTGCATGTCGGGCATGTTGGCGATCCAGAAGCTTGGCAGTCCGCTGCCCATCAGGTGCACGGTAAAGCTTTGCGCTACCGGGATCAGACGCTCCAGCAGCAACAGGCGGCGGCGCCCCCATACGCGGATCTCTTCGGCCACATTGCCCTGGTAGATGGAGCGGCGGCAGACGATTTCTTCATTCCATGGCTCGAACACCGCGCGCACCGGCTGGCCCGGCGCCAATACGAAGCGGATCGAACGCGGACCAACGCGTTCCTTCTTGCGCCGCATCTGCAGGCAGAAGTTGTGCACGTCCATCGGATGCAGCTCCAGCCGGCGCGCAACCATGTTCATGGCGCTGCTCACCTGCAGGAATCCGCGCACCCAGCTGTCCGGCACGTCGATCTTTTCTTCGATGAATTCCGGATCGCTCGCGGTCTTGACCTGGAAGCCGCTTGGGTCGATCGACAGCCCGGTACGCTTGTAGTCGCGGATCTTCTGGAATTCGCCGTACAGGCTTTCCGAGTAGTCGATATTGGTGGTGCCGCAGGCGAAATCGCCGATGCGGTCGAATACATTGTGACTGCAGCTTAGCGAAGCGTAGCTCGACTCGTCGCGGCTGAAGCACTCGAAGAAGACGCGGTCCGGGTGCACGGTAATTACCGGATCCAACGCGATCCACAGCTCGCGATTGGTCTGGTACAGGTAGTTGTAGTACCTGGCCTGCGCATCATAAAAAGGCTTCATCAGCTTCGATTTGCGCTGCTGCAGGGCCGCCCACTCCTCGCGCAGGGGCTTGACCTGCTCTCTCAATTC
This sequence comes from Pseudoduganella violaceinigra DSM 15887, assembly GCF_000425385.1. GTDB lineage: Bacteria > Pseudomonadota > Gammaproteobacteria > Burkholderiales > Burkholderiaceae_D > Rugamonas > Rugamonas violaceinigra. The sequence continues at coordinate 5,914 of NZ_AUDI01000031.1, forward strand.
GCTGGAACGGGCCTGGTACTGGGCCAGCATGATTTCTTCGTTCCTGGCGACCCATTCCTTATACTCGGTCTTGTCCTTGGGCTGGTAGCGCTGGTCGGCCACCACGACATCATGCAGCGCGGAGATCGCTTCGCGGAAGGGGATATGCTTATTGATTTCGGCGACGAAGTGGGTCGGCGCGCGCAGTGTGTCGGGCGCGAAGCGCATGTCGGTCGACCCGGCGCTGTTGCTGACGTAGGTCTCGCCATAGTAGCGGTACTGGAATCTCATGTCTTGCTTTCCCGGACGGCGGGCGTGTGGATCGTGATGGCGGCCGGCCGCTGCGGATAGCGTTGCTGGATGGCGCGCAAGCCCTCGATGTATTGCGCCTTGTCGGCGATGGCAACAGTGAGCACCTGGCGAGCGAAGAGACGTGCGACGAAGGCGCCGATTTCTTCCGACAGCTCGGCTTGCGCGCGCAGGAACTGCTGCACCCGGCCCTTGACCACGCGCCCGCGGTTCACCTGCGAGAGGACACTCAGGAAGTAAGGCTCCATGCGCTGTAGTTTTCCCAGGTCGCCGGCGCAAGCGCTCTCCAGCCAGGAGCTGACGAACAGCTGCATATTGGCGGAAGGGTGCTGGCTCAATTTATCCAGCAGGTCGGTCACGTCGCCGACATCGAAATGCCGGGTGATCATCGCGCGGCCGAAGCGCTGCGCGGCCGGGTCCTGGTGATCGCACAGGTTGACCAGCAGCAGGGGTGTCCAGTCGTCGCGGGTGCAAGTTTCGGTAAAGTAGGCCGATGCGAACTCGCGGCTGTCGTCGAAGCGGCTGTCGAATATGCGCAGCGCCGCCTCCATCTGGTTCCGCACGCGCTGCGGATCGGAACGGTAGGCATCGAAGGCCCATTTTCGCACGCTGGCGTTGGGATTGCGGCCGAATGCCGCCCAAGCCGCAACCTCGAATTGCCCCGGATTGAAGCCCGGCAGCAGGCGCGCGCCAAGCAGCAGCGCGCCCTTGCTGCGTGCCGCCAGCAAGCGCACCAGCAAGGCGGGGTCGGCCAGCCCGGCCTCGTCCTTCAATGGCCCGGTCAGCCACGCGATCAGGTCGGCGTGCATGCCGTCGCCGGTTTCGCTGCGGAACAGGGCGTCGAGCAGTCCCGCCAGCAAGGTTGAGCGGAAGCCGGCATCGGCTGCGCTCAAACGCTGGATGACGCCGTCCACGCCGCGCCGCACGCCCGCCTCCGCGCTGGTGGCGAAAGCCATGATCAGGTCGGTCTGCGCCGCCAGCACGTGATCAGGCAATGTGCCGAACAGGCGCACTGCGGCGCCGCGTACATCGGCGTCGTCATCCTTCAACAACATGGCCAGCCGGGAGCCGGACAGCATGCCGGCCGGGGCAGGATGCAGCATCAGCCACTGGCAGGCCAGCAGGCGTACGGCGGCCAGCTGGTGGCCGAGCAGCTGCAGCAGGCGCTCGTATGGCGCGCCGGCCGCAGCGTCGCGCAGCGGATTCTCAATCAGCCATTGCAGGTCGGCGCCGATCGCGGGCACGGCTTTGCGCGCGTCGTCGATATCGGCGCAGTTATCCAGCCAGTCGAGCAGCTGCATGATGATGGCCGGCGCCTGTCCTGGCAGGGTGGCCGCAACCTGGCATAGCATGCGGCCCTGGCGGCGCACGGTTTCCACTGGCGCGCAGGCAATGGCGGCCACCAGTAGCGGGTCGGCAGCATAATGCAGCGGGTCGCGTGCGATGCAGTCGAGCGCATATTGCGTCGCTTCCGGCAAGGTACATTGGATCAGGAGCAGCAGCCATTCGGTGGGCGGCACCCCTGGCTCGAAGCGCCGGCGCGCCACCAGGTAGGCGAAGTGCGCAGTGGAAGGGAAGGGGCTGCGCAGCAGCTCGCGGACGGTATCGAGCGCCAATGCGGCGCAAAATTCCTGGTTGTCGGACAGGGCGCGCGCAGCGAAGGCATGCACGCCTGCGCAACGGCTTTGCTGCATGAGGGACAGCAAAGCGCGCGGCTGCGCATCCCATAACTCGGGGAAGGCCTCCTGGCGGCGCTCATCGGGCTGGATGCGCTGCGGCTGGTACCAACTGGTGCCGCTACGGTTGCTCAGCCAATCCCCGTGGGCGCGCAGCAGGCGATTGAACATCAGCCAATGGCTGTAGCGGTCGTAAAAATGGCCGCGGCGCGCATCGGCCTGGCCCGCGTCGCTGTCATCCATTGCGGCCAGCACACCCAATGCCATCGTGACATAGGATGGATCGGCGTCTTCGCCCAGGCGGCGCAGCGTGCGCCAGCCGCGCCGGCGCAGGTAGTCGCGGGTGCGCAAGCCGTAAGCGACCTGGCTGTCGGGGCGGGTTCCTTCCTCGGCGAACTTGGTATATGCGCGGCGCACGTAGACCCATTGGCTGCCGCTGGTGTGGTGCTCGGTGTCGAAGCGCTGCTGGATCAGACCAAACAACTCGGCGTCGCCCGCCATCTCGGCGGCCTTGTAGATGTGGCGCACGGCACGGAAGGTGCCAGCACGGAAGCGCATCCGTTTCATATGCGCCAGCAGGACGCGGCGCGCCATGGGCTGGCTGAACGCCACCTGGTGCAGCTGCTCAAGCCAATCCGTCTTGGACATGCCCTGCCATTCGTCATCGCCCGCCGCAATCGACAGCAGGCGCTGCTCGTCCTGCTGCTCCCAGGCGCTGCGCACGGCGGCTGGCCAGTCGTACATTAAGCGGGTGGCGTGCGCCTGCTGTGCCTCGGAATCCGCCAGCAGCAGCCAGGCTTGCAGCGCCATGCGGCGGATGGCGTCGGTACGGCCGCGCGCATGCAATTCCTGCATGGCGACGGCCGCGCCGCGGTCGCCGCAGCGGCCGATGGCCCATGCCAGGCAGTAGTCCTGCATTTCGTCGCCGCGTGCGATCAGGTCGACCATTGTCGGAACGGCGCTGTGCAAGCGGCGTTCGCCGACACGCCAGATGACCCGATTGCGGTCGTGCTGGTCCAGCTTTTTCCAGCTGTCGGCTTCGAGCTTTTGCAGCAGCGCGACGGCGGCGGGATCAAGGTCGCGGCGAACCGTGGTTGCGGCGGGCGCCGCGCCATCTGCCATGAGCGGCGCAGGTGCGGGCGAGGCTTCGCTGAAGCCTTGCGCCGCACGCTCGACCAGCGCCAGTTCGAACAGGGTTTCCGCCGACTGCCAGTCGACGGGCTGCGGCGTGCGTGTGCTTTCGCGCCATTCTTCGCCGGTGCGCCCCTGGCGCAGATTGACCAGGAAGCGGCCGGGCGGCCCGGCTGCCTCGCACAGCTCAATCTCGCAATGGATGGTGGCGTCTTTTTGCCTGCGTACCAGACTGCTTTTCCGAATCAGCTTCACTGTAGGGAGGGCCTTGACTTGATTTGCGGTTGCTCAACAGGTTGATGTTAGCCAATACCGCAACTGTTTGCAAATTCGGCAATCCTTATGCTGGCTTCAGCAATGCCTCCAGAATAGGCGTGCTGGCTGCCGCGAGCCGGTCCAGGCTAGCTTCACGCAAGGCGTTAGTGTCGACCATATGCTCCGTTGCCAGGCCGGCCCAACGCAGCAAGGCGCGGCCAGCCTGCGGCTGGTCGAACAGGCCATGCAAATAGGTTCCGAGCACCTGGCCGTCGCTGGAGATGGCGCCCTCCGGACGGCCGTCGATGACGAAGGCGGGCTGCGCCAGCGCGGCGCCATTGGAAATGCCCATATGGATTTCGTAGCCGCTGACCGGCGCTTCGTCAAAAGCGCAATGTCCGGCGACCTGCGCCAGGCGCTTTTCACGAGTCAGCTCGGTGTCAATGTCCAGCAAGCCAAGGCCCGTCTCGCTGCCCGGCGCGCCCTCCACACCGTGCGGATCGCATACCTGGTTCCCCAGCATCTGGAAGCCGCCGCAAATGCCGATCACCTTGCCGCCATAGCGCAGGTGGCGGGCGATGGCCTGCGGCCAGCCGCCTTCCTTCAATGCCGCCAGGTCGTCGCGCGTGTTCTTGCTGCCCGGGAGGATGAGCAGGTCGGCAGGCGGGATCGCTTCCCCCTTCCGTATGAAGCGCAGGTCGACGCCCGGATGGGCGCGCAAGGCGTCGAAGTCGGTGTGGTTGCTCATGCGCGGCAGGCTTGGCACCACGACACGGAAGGCGCCTGCTTCGGCCTGCGCGGCCTGCACCGCGTCTTCTGCGTCCAGGTAGAGGCCATGCAGGTAGGGCAGCACGGCCAGCACGGGTTTGCCGGTCTGTTGTTCCAGCCAGTCCAGCCCCGGTTCGAGCAGCTTGATATCGCCGCGGAAGCGGTTGATGACAAAGCCGATGATGCGATTGCGCTCGCTTTCGGACAGGCATGAAAGGGTGCCGACAATGTGGGCGAATACGCCGCCGCGGTCGATATCCGCGCACAGGATGACCGGGCAATCGACTGCTTCCGCAAAGCCCATATTGGCGATGTCGCGCTCGCGCAGGTTGATTTCGGCCGGGCTGCCGGCGCCTTCCACCACCACGGTTTCGTATTGCGCCAGCAGGCGCTGGTGCGATTCCAGTACGGCGCCCATGGCGACCGTCTTGTAGCGGTGGTAGTCGCGCGCGTTCATGTCGCCGCGCACCTTGCCGTGGATGATCACCTGGGCGCCGATATCGCTGCTCGGCTTGAGCAGCACGGGATTCATGTCGGTGTGCGCCGGCACACCGGCTGCAATCGCCTGCAGCGCCTGGGCGCGGCCGATCTCACCGCCGTCGACGGTGACGGCGCTATTCAGCGCCATATTCTGCGGCTTGAACGGAGCAACGCGAATGCCGCGCTGTTTCAGCAGGCGGCACAGGGCGGCGACGATGGTGCTCTTGCCGGCATCGGACGTGGTGCCCTGGATCATCAGGGTGCGGTAGGGGAAGCTCATTTGGCAGGCCGGTGCTTGCGCGCTTCTTCCAGCTTTTCGCACATTACGGCGGCCCCGGCGACCATGCGCGGCCCGGCACGGTTCAACAGGTTGCCATCGATGGTGAACAGGTTGTCCTGGCGGGTCGCCTTCATGTTTTTGTAAGGACGCCACAGATTCACGCCGCCGTAGTCTTTTTCGGCTGTGGCGAAGACTGCTTCTGGATCGGCTTCGAGCACGGCTTCGATATTGACCACGGGCGCGGTCACTTTCTGGTCGGCGAAGATGTTCTGGCCGCCGCATACTTTCAACGCATCGGAAACGATGTGCTCACCGTTCAGGGTGTAGAGCGGCTTGTCCCAGACCTGGTAGAAAGTACGCACAGGCGGGCGGCTGGAGTACTGGGCGCGCAGTGAGGCCAGCTTTTGACGCAGCTCCCTGGCGGCGCCATTGGCGGCCGTTTCGGTACCGAGCAGTCTGCCGATCTTTTCCAGGCTGTCTGCGATCTGGTCCAGGGTCTTGGGCTCGCTGTGGTACATCGGAATGCCGAGTTGGCGCAATTGGTCGATCTGGCGCTCGGAAGCGCCGTGGCGCCAGATGACCAGCAGGTCCGGCTTCATTGCCAGCAGGCGCTCCATATCGACCTGGCGGTTATCGCCGACGCGCGGAATCTGTTTTGCGGCTTCCGGATAGTCGCTGTAAGTGACAGCGCCAACGATCTTTGCGCCGCCGCCCGCGGCGAACAGCAATTCGGTCACATGCGGCGCCAGCGATACCACGCGCTGGGCCGGCTTTTGCAGCGTGACCGGCTTGCCGTCGTCATCGTTGACCGTAACGGCGGCATGCGCCTGGAGTTGGGCGGCGCACAGTGCGGAAATCAGAAAATACTTCTTCATCGTTTTGTCCATTCGTTCAATGCCTGTTCAAGACGCTGCCAGCCAGCTTCGTCGGGCGGCAGGCCAAGACGGATGCCGCGTGCCGCTTCACGGAACAGGCGTACCCAGATGCCGCGCCGCGCCATATGATCGTGAAAGCTTTCCGGCTGCTGTTCTGGCCACCATTGGAACAAGGCCGTTCCCTGGCTATGAATGCCATGGCGGGCCAGCAAGCTTTGCAGGCGCTTGCCTGCTGCCCGCAGGGCTTCCTGCGTGTTGCGTTGCCACGCCTGGTCTTCCAACGCCGAACGGGCCACTTGCTGGGCGGGGCCGCTGACGGTCCACGGGCCGAGCATATCTGCCAGCGGGTCGAGAACTTCCTCGCGTGCCGCGACAAAACCAAGCCGCAGGCCGGCCAGTCCGAAGAACTTGCCGATGGAGCGTAGCACGATCAGCCCGGGCGCCTGTGTGGCGTCGGCGACGCTGTTGGCGCCGTCCGTGTCGCCAAACGCTTCGTCGACCACCAGCCATCCGCCGCGAGCCGCCAGCATTCCTGCCCACTCCAGCAGCAAAGCGCGCGGAACAATTTCGCCTGTGGGATTATTCGGATTGCAGACCACTAGCACGTCGACGCTGTTTGCAGCGGCACCAAGTTCGGCGTACGGAACGGCGCAGCTGCGGTGGCCATGCTGCGACCAGTGGTGCAGGTGTTCGGCGTAGCTTGGGCTGGAGACCGCCACGCGCGATGCGGACCGCAGGCGGGGCAATGCCTGAATTGCCGCTTGTGTTCCGGCGACTGCCAGCATTCGCGGCGCGCCGTAGAAGCATTGTGCGGCGGCCTCCAGTGCTGGATCGTGCTCGGGAAGGCGGTGCCAGGCTTCCGCTGCCGGCGCTGGCGCTGGATAGCCGTTGGGATTCAATCCGGTCGACAGGTCCAGCCAGTCGCTGCGGCCGTAGCGCTGCGAGGCTTCGCGCAGCTTGCCGCCGTGTTCAAGCATATTGTGCTCCGTATGCGATAGCCAGCATGACGGCCACCCACAGCCAGGTAGTGTTGCGCACCAGGCGCCAGGCGCGCGGGATGTCGGCGGCGGATGCCGGCGTGCCTTCGCCAAGCGGAGGACGTTGTTCTATTTCGCCGTCATAGCTGGCGGCGCCGCCCAACTGAAGACCGAGGGCTCCCGCGCCGCTGGCCATGACAGGACCCGCGTTCGGGCTGCTCCATGCGGGGGCTTGCCTGCGCCAACATGCCAGGGCGCGGCGTGTGCCGGCGGCGCCGGGTGCCAGCAACGCGTAGCTGATTGCCGTCAGGCGCGCTGGCAGGAAATTCAGCGCATCATCGATGCGGGCGGCGACACGGCCGAACAGGTTGAAACGCTCGGTGCGATAACCCCACATGGCATCCAGCGTGTTCGCGAGACGAAACAGCAGCGCACCCGGGGCGCCGCCGACGGCAAACCAGAACAGCGTGCCGAAGACGGCGTCATTGCCATTTTCCAGCATGGATTCGGTGGCGGCCTTGGCCAGATCGGATTCGCCGGCGTGCCGGGTGTCGCGGCTGACGATCCGGGCGGTCAGTGCACGGGCGCCAGTAAGGTCTGCGGCCCGCAGCGCACGCCAGATGGGGAGCATGTGGTCGCGCAGGCTGCGCAAGCCGAGGCAGAAGTAAAGGACAAGGGCATGCAATGCTGCCTGCGCGGCAGGCGGCAACGCTGGCAGCGCGCAAACCAGCGCTGCCAGCATCGAGAGCGGTAGCACCGCCAGCGTCCATGCCGCGGCGCCACGTGCAATGCGGGCCGGACCCGGGCGGTTCAAGCGCGCTTCGATGGCACCGGCCAGCCGGCCGAAGCCGACCAATGGATGGAAGCGCGAGGCTTCTCCCAGCAGCGCGTCGAGTAGTACACCGCCCAGCAGGGCTGCGGCGAAGAAGTTCCATTCAAGGCTGGCCAGTAGCATCAGGCACCTTTCAAGACCAGAGGCAAGCCTGCCGCGACAAATGCAACACGGTCGCAAGTGGCGGCAACGGCCTGGTTTAGCCGCCCGGCTTCATCGACGTAGCTGCGCGAGATCGCCCCCCAGGGGATGATGCCCATGCCGACTTCATTGGATACCAGCACGACGTCGCCGCGGTCAACAGTCAGTTCCGATAGCAGGGCGGTGCGCTCCTGGTGAAAGCGGGCGGGCAGGTCGATGCTGCCGACCTCCGGGTACTGGGTGCCGTCGCTGAACATCAAGTTGGAGAGCCACAGCGTCAGGCAATCGACGAGAACCAGGCGTTGCGGCGCGCGCCACGCCGCGAGCACTGCGGCAAGCGCCATCGGTTCTTCGACGGTGCGCCAATGCGCCGGACGCTGTGCGCGATGATGGGCAATGCGCTCTGCCATTTCGGCATCGCCAGCGGCGGCAGTGGCGATATAGACCACTTCCTTGCCGGACGCTGCGGCAAGCTGTTCGGCGTAGGCGCTCTTGCCGGAGCGGGCGCCGCCAAAGACCAGGGCGCGCGTCATGCCGCGCTCCGCGAGAACATGGCTGCCACTGCGGCAGGATTGGAGGGGAAGTAGCCGTGAAAATAGGATGCCTGCAACGATCCGACGCGATACACGGCTTCTCCGGCAGCTCCGCTCGGATGTTTTTGGGTGGTGGCAGCTGCCGGCTGCGCGGTCTCCAGTTTCGAGTAATGGAAAGTGTGGCCGCGCAGCGGACCAAGCTCGGTCGGCATCGCCTGCGCGCCAAGTCCGGCAAGCCGGGCCTGCATGGCGACCTTGCCTGGCAATAGACCGGCCATTGGCCAGTCCTTGCCTTCCTTGTCCTGCAGCGATTCGGCCAATGCCATCATGCCGCCGCATTCCGCCACGATAGGCAGGTTATCGGCATGCGCGGTGCGCAGCGAAGCTTGCCAGCGCTGGCCGCTGGACAATGCCGCGGCATGCAGTTCGGGATAGCCGCCCGGCAGGAAGACTGCATCCGCGCCGCGCGGCACCGGTTCGTCGGCGAGCGGGGAGAAATACTCCAGTTGTGCACCGAGCGCCTCCAGCGTCGACAGGTTGGCCGGATAGAGGAACATGAATGCCGCATCGCGGGCAATTGCGATACGCTTGCCTTCAAGGGGCCGGCCCGCCAGGGGGCCGTTTCCGGCGCTGCCGGGCGCTGTGTTTTGCGCGGCAGGCAAGGCATCCCACGCCGCGAGGTCGAATGCCAACTGGTCGGCCAGCTTGTCGAGCAGATCGTCGAGGCCCGCGACTTCGTCCGGCAGGACCAGGCCAAGGTGGCGTTCAGGCAGCGATATGCCCTGCTTGGGCAGCGTCCCCAATAGGGGGATATCGCGCAAGGATGCCGCCACCATCGCCGCGTGGCCCGGGCTGCCGACGCGATTCGCAATGACGCCTGCCATCTGCACCGGCCCATAATCGCGCAGGCCATGCACCAGCGCTCCTGCCGTTTGCGCCATGGCGCCGGCGTCGATGACCGCCAGCACCGGCAATCCGAATTCGCGGGACAAGTCCGCGGCCGAAGGCGTTCCGTCGTACAGCCCCATCACGCCTTCGACCAGGATCGCGTCGGCATGTTCGGCGGCCTCCACCAGCAAGGCGCGGCAACGCTCGGCCCCCACCATCCACAGGTCGAGCGATTCGACCGGGGCGCCGCAGGCACGCGCCAGCACCATGGGATCGATAAAGTCGGGGCCGCATTTGAATACCCGCACCCGCCGTCCGGCGCGTACCAGCTTGCGCGCCAGGGCTGCGGTGACGGTGGTCTTGCCCTGGCCGGAAGCCACGGCGGCGATGAGGACTGCGCGGGCTACCATTCCGTGCCCGCTTGCGCGGCGATGCCGGCTTTGAAGGCATGCTTCACCACGGTCATTTCCGTGACAGTGTCCGCGACATCGATCAGTTCCTGCGGCGCGGCGCGGCCCGTAACAATGGCATGCTGCATTTCCGGCCGGTCCAGCAGGTCGGCAATCACGTCGTGCACGTCCAGGTAGCGGTACTTCAAGGCGATATTCAATTCGTCCAGCACCACCATGCCGTAGGAGGGATCGCGCAGGAAGGCGCGGGCCTGCTCCCACGCCTGCTTTGCCTTGATCACGTCGCGCTCGCGGTCCTGGGTTTCCCAGGTATAGCCTTCGCCCATGGCGTGGAAACTGCACTCCTCGGGAAAGCGGCGCAGGAACTGTTCTTCTCCGGTCGACATGGCGCCCTTGATGAACTGCACCACGCCTACCTTCATGCCGTGGCCCATGGCCCGCATCGCCATGCCAAAGCCGCTCGAACTCTTGCCTTTGCCATTGCCGGTATTGACGATCAGGACGCCGATGTTCTTGTCGGCCGCCGCGATCTTGGCATCGATGACGGCTTTCTTGCGCGCCATGCGGTCGCGGTGACGTTCGTTAATATCGCTCATGCTTGCAGACTCCCGGGAATGAAGATGGTGCGTTCGCCGTGGCGGACGGCTTCGATTGGATGGTCAAGATAGTTGCTCAGGATGGCCGGCTGCATCACCTCATCGATCTCGCCGGCCAGCCAGGTTCCGTCCCCCATCAGCAGCAAGGCATGCGAGGAAACGCTATGCGCCAGCGTCAGGTCATGGCCGACCATGACGACGGTCTTGCGCTGCTCGCGGCATAGCTTGGCCAGCAACGACATCACGCTGACCTGGTGCGCCAGGTCCAGCGCATTGGCCGGTTCGTCCAGCAGGAGCAAAGGCGTATCCTGCGCCAGCAGCGCGGCAATCGCCACCCGCTGGCGTTCGCCGCCCGATAGGGTGCGCACATCGCGCGCCGCCAGGTGGTCGACTTCCATCGCCGCCAGCGCCTCGTTGGCGGCATGATGGTCGTCGCTGTTTTCCCAGTAGCGGTTGTCGTGATAGGGATGGCGCGCCGACAGCACGGTCTCGATCACGGAATAGGCAAAAGCGTCATTGCGCACCTGCGCCAGGAAGGCCCGTTTGCGCGCCAGCTCCTGCAGCGGCCATTCGCCCAGCGCACGGCGGTCGATGCTGACATGGCCGGCTTCCGGCTGCCGCAAGCCGGCCAGGGTACGCAGCAAGGTGCTCTTGCCCGCGCCGTTGCGGCCGATAATGCTCCAGCACTGGCCGTCGCCGACCTGCCAGTCGAGCAGGTCGACCAAGACGCGCTTGCCCATGGCGAGGCGCAGTTGATGGGTGGCGATCATATTACTTCCTCAGCCGGTGCAGTTGGTACAGGAAGACCGGCGTTCCAACCAGTGCGGTGATCACGCCGGCCGGCAGCTGCTGCGGTGCGATCACCGTGCGCGCGACCGTGTCGGCCAGCACCAGGTAGGCGCCGCCCACCAGGGCGGTGCATGGCACCAGCAAGCGATGGTCCGGACCGAAGGCAAAGCGGCAGGCGTGCGGCACAATCAATCCGACGAAACCAATACTGCCGGCCGTGGTCACGGCGCTCGCCGTCAGCAGGGCGGAACAGAAAAACAGCCCCTTGCGCAGGGCGCCGACATTGATGCCCAGCGTGGCCGCTGCCTCGGCATGCAAGGCCATGACATTCAGCGAGCGCGCCGCGCGCAGGGCGAATGCCAGGCCGCCGGCCAGGACGAACCACGGCAGCCAGCGCACCGGTGAGCCGGACAGGTCGCCGATCAGCCAGAACACCATGGTGCGCACGCGGCTTTCCGGGGCAATCGACAGCATCAGGGTGACCAGGGCGATGCAGCTGGAGGACAGGATCACGCCCGTCAACAGCAGCAATGCGGCGCCACCTTCCGCCGCCGTGCCGCTGCGCAGGTCGCGCCGCGCCAGGAAATACAGCATCATCGACACCACCACCGCGCCGGCAAAGGAGGCCGCGTCCACCACCCAGGCGGCGCACATGAACAACAGGGCGGCCAGCGCACCGACCGACGCGCCGGATGAAATACCCAGCACGTAAGGGTCGGCCAGCGGATTGCGCAGCAAAGCCTGCATCATCACCCCGGCCAGCGACAGCGAGGCGCCGGTGACGAAGGCCGTCGCGGCGCGTTCTGCGCGCAGGCCGAGTAAATGTCCCGCCAGGGAACTGGGCTGCCCGCTGACAAATTCGCGCAGGGCTCCCGGCAAGTCGGCCAGCGGGATGCTGACCGAGCCGATCATGCCGGCCGCCGCCATGCTGGCCAGCGAGAACAGCACCAGCAGGGTAACGACGGTGACGGCGCGCACGCGCAGGTTGGCGGAAAGTGGATGCATGGCGGGCAGCTTATCTCATTTATTTGTAGCTATAGCGCAGGCCGGCGTACGCCGTAGATCCGGCGGTGCCGTAATTGCGCGCCAGCTCATAGTGTTTATTGCCCACGTTGTTCCAGCGCAGGGTGGCCGTCCAGGACGGGGCGCACTCCCAGGCCGCGTACAGGTTGAACAGGCCGTAGCCGCCCAGGCGGCTGCGGTTGGCCGCGTCGTCGAAACGGTAGCCGGACACCTGCCATTCGGCGCCGGCGCTCAGGCTGCCCGCAGTATAGTCCAGCGCCACGTTGCCGTGGCGGTTGGCGCGGCGCACCAGCAGCTTGCCGGTGCCGTCGTCTTGCGGATGCTGCAGGTCGGCGCTGGCCGAAATGGTGAAGGCGCTGCCCAGGTGCTGGCGTGCCGACAGCGAAATGCCTTCCAGCGTCGCTTTGCTGACGTTGTAGGCGCAGCCGCTGGGGAAGCCCGGCGCCGGGCAAGGCTTGGTGTTGACCAGCAGGTCGGTCAGCTTGTTGCGATAGACCACTGCGCCCAGCGCTGTGCCGCCCTGGTCGAACTGGATACCGATCTCGCCGTTGCGGCCCTGTTCCGGGCGGTTGTCCGGCAGGCCGTAGCCGGGGTAGTAAAGCTCATTGAAGGTCGGCGCGCGGAAGCTGGTGCCGTAGCCGGCATTCAGGCGCAGGCCCGGCGTGATGCGGTAGCCATAGCCCAGCGAGCCGGTGCTCTTCGAACCGTACTGCGAGCTATCGTCGTTGCGGACGGCGGCGGCCAGCAGGTGGGCGCCGCGTTTCATGTTGTAGCTGGCGGCCCAGGACGTGGTGCTGCGCTCGTGCACCAATGCGGCGGTGTTCGATGCCACTTCCTCCTGGCGATGTTCGGCCAGCAGTTGCAGGCTGTCCTGGCCCAGCGCAAAGTCGTTCTGCCAGCTGTACAGCGATTGCTTCGTGTCGATCTGGCTTGCCGTGGCGGCAAAACTGCCGGATTTGTCGCGCGACTGCGCGGCGTGCGTTGTCATCTGCCAGATGTCGTTCAGGCGGTTGCGCGAGTAGATCCCGACCGTGTCGAGCTTCTGCGTGCTCCAGGCCCGTACTTTGGCGCCGCTGTCGTAGTCCGACTCCTGGCCGCTATGCAGGAACATGGCGCCCACTTCCTGGCCCGGCGCGAACTGCCAGGCCAGTTGCCCGTTGGCGTGCTTGCGGTCGTAGCCGTCCTTGTCCGCGTTATAGCTGGTGCTGCCGGGCAGGGTGGCCGAGAAGCCGTCGGAGCGTTCCTTCCCGGCGTGCAGGGCGTAGCTGAACGCGGCAGCGCTGCCCGCAATGCCGGCCGTGCCGGCGCGCGTGCCGTAGCTGCCCGCCAGCAGGCTGGCATCCAATGCCATGCCGCCTTGGCCTTTTTTGGTGAAGACCTGCACCACGCCGCCGATGGCGTCGGCGCCATACAGCGTGCTCAAAGGCCCGTACACCACCTCGATATGGTCCACTGCACCCAGCGGGATGGCATTCCAGGCGGCCGCGCCGCTGCTGGCGGAGGCGATGCGCACGCCGTCCACCAGCACGATCACCTGGTTGCCGTTGGAGCCGCGCAGGAACACGCTGGAACTGGTGCCGGGGCCGCCGTTCCTGGTCACTTCGATGCCGCGCTGGCGCTGCAGCAATTCGGTGATCGAACCGGCGCCGCTGCGGCCGATTTCTTCCGCGCTGATGCTGAGCGTGTCGCTCACGATATCGCGCGCTGCTTGCGGGCTGCGGGTGGCGGTGACAAGGACGGAGTGCAGCACGGGAGCCTGGACTTGTGCCTGGACGGCAGGTGCGGCAAAGGCCAATGCCAGCGACGCGAAGGCCGCTTGCCGGATGGCGGGAGAGGTCATGACAACTTTCGTAACGGGCTGCCGGCCCACGTCCCCGTAAGCCGGCATGAACAGGAACGGGCGCTGGGCGCGTTCCCACCTGGTCTGGCCGGTATCCGGGCTGGCAAATCTGGCGGCCTGGCCTTCCCATGCATTTGCACAGTGGCTGGGAGGTCGCTGCCGCGCTATCAAGGCGGCATTTGCTTACCGTTGCGGGGGCAGCACACGTTGGCTGTCAAGAACAGCACCGTGTTTCCCGTTTAACTGCTTCAGAGAATTCAAAAGCGAGCACCAAAACCCCGCCATTATACGGACTTGGCGGGCCAGGACAAGCGAAGGGCTTCGCAGTACTTGATATGGTTTGGCTTTGCGGCGGCTTGCACCAGGGACTCGCCGGCGGCGATGGCGGCCATCAAGCGCATGCTGCCGGCATGGCAAACGACGACGGCATCCTGGCGCAGATCGTCCATAAACGATTGCACGCGTGCGGCAACTTCGCGCACGGTTTCGCCGCCGCCGGGATGGTAGTCGAGCAGGTCGGCCGCCCAGGCGTCGACTTCCGCGCGCGGGATGTCCGACCAGCTGCGCAATTCCCAGGCGCCGAAGTGCATTTCGGCTAGGCGTGCGTCGGGCGTGAAGTTGCCCAGCCGCGCAGCCAAAGCGGTGCAGCGCTGCAGGGGACTGGAATAGAGCCGGTGGCCGCGCAACAGCGCCTCCGACAATAGCGGCGCCAGGGCGGCCTCCCCGGCGGCCAGGGCCGCGGGCGTGGCGGGAAGGTCGCTGCTGCCGTAGCAGGTTCCTGCCGCGACGTCGGGTTGCGGATGGCGGACGAGTATCAGTTCCACAGGCAGGCCAGCACGCCCAGGTAGAACACGGCTTCAGTCAGTTGCTGGACGGCGCCCAGGCAATCGCCGGTATAGCCGCCCAGGCGCTGCTGGAATTTGCGCGCCATCCAGAGTGTCGCCAGCAGCATGCAGGCCAGGCCCGTGGCCAGGGCGGCGGCGCTCAGCCAGCCTGCATACCATGCACCGGCGGCGCTCAGGGCGGCTGTCAGCACGGCGATGGCGAATTCGCCGCCGCGCATTTCCTGCGCCAGCGGCTTTGCCTTGCCTTCTGCGCGGGCATACTCCATGCGCCAGATCAGGGCGCAGGCCATAAGCCTGGACAAGGGATGCGCGGCCAGCAGCGCCCCCAGCACCGCCGTCTTCGGCATGCTCGCCAGGGTGGCGACCTTGGACGCCAGCATCAGGCCAATCCCGATGGCGCCGTAAGCGCCGATGCGCGAATCCTTCATGATTTCCAGCACCCGCTCGCGCGTATGGCCGCCGCCAAGGCCGTCGCAGCTGTCGGCAAAACCGTCCTCGTGGAAGGCGCCGGTGGCGTAGATGCCGGCGGCGGTGGAAAGCAGGACGGCGACCGCCGGCGGCAGCACCAGGGCCGCCGCCGCATATACCGCGCCCGCGATTGCCGCCACCACCAGCCCTACGGCGGGGAAATAGCGTGAAGCATGCTGCAGCCAGGCGGGCTCAAAGCCTACCCAGCCAGGGATCGGCAGGCGCGTGAAGAACTGCAGCGCGATGAAGAACAGGCGCAGCTGCTGCATGGGCGCTTACTCGGCCTTCTCGCTGACCTGGGCCGAT
The DNA here is from genome assembly GCF_000425385.1 of Pseudoduganella violaceinigra DSM 15887. Lineage (GTDB taxonomy): Bacteria > Pseudomonadota > Gammaproteobacteria > Burkholderiales > Burkholderiaceae_D > Rugamonas > Rugamonas violaceinigra. Next base: position 21,315 of record NZ_AUDI01000031.1, read on the forward strand.
TCGAACGTGGCCATCTGGTTCAGGAAGTTGACCGAGGCTTGCAGCAGGGGCACGGCCAGCGCGGCGCCGGTGCCTTCGCCCAGGCGCAGGCCCAGGTTCAGCAGGGGACGGCCGCCAAGGAAATCGAGCATGCGCTTGTGGCCATTTTCGTCGGAACAGTGCGAAAACACGCAGTAATCCAGCACGGCCGGCTGCACGCGCGACGCCACCAGCAGGGCGCTGGTGACAATGAATCCATCGATCAGCAGCACCATACGGCGCTCGGCGGCTTTCAGCATGGCGCCAACCATCATTGCGATCTCAAGGCCGCCGAAAGTGGTCAGCGCCTGCAGTCCGCCCTGGGCGTCCGCATGCAGTGCCATGGCCGCCTCAATCACGCGCTGCTTGTGCGCCACGCCTTCGGGAGCCAGTCCGGTGCCCGCGCCGACGCAATCGGCCACCGGGATGCCGGTCAGGCGGTGCATCAGGGCCGCCGCCGCCGTGGTATTGCCGATGCCCATCTCGCCAAAACCCAGCACATTGCCCGGCAGCTCGGCGACCAGGTCCATGCCGCACTCGATAGCTTCCATGCACTGCTGCACCGACATGGCCGGCTGCTGCGCAAAATTGGCGGTGCCGGGTGCAATCTTGCGGTTGAGCAGGCCTTCGCGCTGGCCGAAATCATGCTTGACGCCGGCGTCCACCACTTTCAAGGTGCAGCCGTTCTGGCGCGCGAAGACGTTGATGGCCGCTCCGCCGGCCAGGAAGTTCTCGACCATCTGCCATGTCACGTCCTGCGGGAAGGCGGAAATGCCCTCGGCAACAACGCCATGGTCGCCCGCGAACACCAGGATGGCCGGCGCGCGCAGTTCAGGCTTGGTGGTCTGCTGGATCATGCCGACCTTGTGCGCCAGGCCTTCCAGCGCGCCCAGGCTGCCCAGCGGCTTGGTCTTGTTGTTGATGGCGTGATCCAGCCGGGACGCCAGGGCTTCGTCTTTGAGTGGGGGGATGTGTGGGATAGTCATCGCGGAATTATAATGCCCGTATGCGGATACTTATCATTGAAGACAATAAGGACATTGTCGCCAACCTGTTCGGCTTCCTCGAGCCGAAGGGCTACGTGCTGGATACCGCAGCCAACGGATACGGCGGGCTGGCGCTGGCCACCGAGCACGAATACGATGCCGTGGTGCTGGACGTGATGCTGCCCGGCCTGAACGGCCTGGAACTGTGCCGCAAGCTGCGCGGGGAGCTGGGCAAGGCCACCCCTGTGCTGATGCTGACCGCGCGCGACACCCTGGAAGACAAGGTGGCCGGCTTCGAAAGCGGCGCCGACGACTACCTGGTCAAGCCGTTTTCCCTGGTCGAACTGGAGATCCGCTTGCGGGCCCTGGTGCGCCGGGCGCGCGGTGTCCAGGCCAAGGCCCCCGTGCTGCAGTTCGGCGACGTGACTTTCGATACCGTCAACTACGAGGTGCGCCGCGGCGGCCGCCCCCTGTCGCTGACCCGCACCGGCTATACCATCCTGAAAAGCCTGATGAAAGATGCGCCGCGCATCGTCACGCGCGATGCGCTGGAACATGACGTGTGGGGCGACGAGCGCCCCGACAGCGATGCCCTGCGCACCCATATCCACGCGTTGCGCCAGGCGCTGGACAAGCCCTACCCGTTTGCCATGCTGCGCACCATTCCGGGCATCGGCTATAAGCTGGTCAGCTCAGATGAAGAAAGCTGATTCCCTGCGCCGGCGCATCATTGCCGCCTACATGACTTTCGCGATTGCCGTTTCCGCGGTCTTCGCCATCATTGCGGCGCTGGCGGTGGAGGGGATCGAAGACAGGCTGGTCGACGAACGCCTGATGGAAGTGGCCGAATGGGCGGCGCCGCGCCATTCCGGAGGCATGCCGGTGCAAATGCCTGCTGGCCTGACATTCCACCATGGCGCCGACATCCCGCGTTCGCTGCGCGGGCTTCCACACGGCGTGGTCGACGTCAAAGTCGATGGAACCGTTCTGCACGTGTTTGCCGGCAGCGACGGGAAAGGCGAATTTGTGGTGGTCGACCATGATAGCGAATACGACAAGATCGAAATCGTCGTGTATTCGATGTTTGCCGCGGGCTTCATGGCCTTTGTCGCCTGCTCTCTGGTTCTGGCGCGCTTTCTGGCCAACCGTATCGTCACGCCGATTACCCTCTTGTCGCAGGCGGTGGAAGACCGGCACGACAGCCTTCCCTGCCTGGACCGCAACGATGAACTGGGCACGCTGGCAAGGGCTTTCGCCGGCCGAACCGGAGAACTCAAGCAGTTCCTCGACCGCGAGCGCTTTTTCACGGGCGATGTCAGTCATGAACTGCGCACACCCTTGACCGTGATCAGCGGCGCGGCCGAATTGCTGATGGCCAGCACCGAGGGCGAGCCCGCCTTGCAGGCTCCGGCCGAAAGAATCTACCGCGCCGCGCGCGAAGCCAGCGACGTGGCCAGCGTGCTGCTGCGGCTGGCCCGTTCGCCGCAGGGATTGGATGCGCCGGAGCAGTCGGTAGCCGAACTGGCGGAGTATGAGGCTGCCCGCAGCCAGGCCCTGGTTGCAGGCAAAGCGGTCGCCCTGCGCTACCAGGGCGGCCATGACTTCAAGGTTCGCGGTTCGCGCGAGCTGTTGCAGGCGGTGATCGGCAACCTGCTGCGCAATGCCTGCGCGTATACGGAGCAGGGCGAAGTCCTGCTGCGGCTGGAGCAGCATTCGATCGTGGTGGAAGATACAGGACCAGGCTTGCCGCCGGCCGCCATGGCACGTCTGCGCGGGGAATCCATGCCCGATGGCGACGGCATCTCCTCGGGCAGCGGCCTTGGCCTGGGCCTGGTGCAACGCATCTGCATCTATCTCGGCGCCGAATTGCTAGTCAGACATCGGGAGGGCGGCGGTACCCGTTTTGACATCAGTTTCCCCGCCTGAAGCGGTGGATTTAACGTAATCTTAACGCTGCCTTTACAGAGCCTTTACCAATCGAGAGCTATCGTGCGAGGATGAAATTACCTCGCATTCAATCCGCCTTCCTCCCTCTTACTGCTGCTTCCTTCCTGGTCCTGGTCTATAACATCAGCTTCTGGAAAAGCTTTATGGCTGCCACCGGGGGATTTCGCGCCTCCAATCTGCTGGTCTATTTAGGGTCCGTCCTGCTGCTGGTGTTCGTTTTCAGCGGCATACTGGCCCTGGTCAACTATCGCCGACTGTTCAAGCCGGTGGTGATCGCCCTGCTGCTGCTTTCCTCGATGACGGCTTACTTCATGTCCCAATACGGGATCGTGGTCGATTCGTCCATGGTGCAGAACGTGGTGGAAACCGATGTACGCGAAGCCGGGGAGCTTTTCAGCTGGAAGATGGTGCAGTCGGTGCTGCTGCTCGGCGTACTTCCATCCTGGCTGATCTGGCGCCTGCCGGTCCGCTATGGCTCGCTGCGCCGCGAGGTACTGGTGAATGTCGGCCTGGTGGCGGGATCGCTGCTGTTGGCGACAGGCCTGCTGTTCGTGCTGTTCAAGACCCTGGCGCCGGCCGTCCGCGAACACCGCGAACTGCGCTTCATGCTGACGCCGACCAATGTATTCCAGGCCACGAACGGCTATCTTAAACAGAAATGGGCGACGCCGACCGTGGTGGCGCCGCTTGGTACGGATGCGGCCAAGGGCAGCTTGTGGGCCGCCGCCGGCAACCAGCAGCGTACGGTGACCATTCTCGTGGTCGGCGAAACCGCCCGCTCCATGAACTTTTCGCTCAATGGCTATGAGCGCGATACCAATCCGCTCCTGGCGAAGGTGCCGTCCCTGGTCAATTTCAGCAATGTGAGCTCTTGCGGTACTGCGACTGCGGTCTCGGTTCCTTGCGTCTTTTCCGACCTCACGCGCGACGGCTATTCGGAAGATAAGGCCCGCAGCAAGCAAGGTTTGCTCGATGTGCTGCAGCATGCCGGCCTGGAAGTCGTTTGGCGCGATAACAATTCCGGCTGCAAGGGTGTCTGCGACCGGGTGCGTTTCGAGGACATGTCCAAGCCGATTCCGGGCAACCCGCTGTGTAATAGCGAGGAATGCTTTGACGAGCATCTGCTGGAAGGCTTGCCGGAGATGATCCGTAACTCGACCAAGGATCTGGTCATTGTGCTGCACCAGAAGGGCAGCCATGGCCCAGCCTACTGGAAACGCTATCCACCGGAATTCAAGAAATTCGGGCCTGTCTGCCAGACCAATGAGCTGGAGCAGTGCTCGCGCGAATCGATTATGGCGGCGTACGACAATTCCATCTTGTACACGGATTACTTCCTTGATAAGACCATCAAGGTGCTGAAAGAGGCGGGCATACCGGCCTCCATGCTGTACTTCTCCGACCACGGCGAGTCGCTGGGCGAAAAGAATATGTACCTGCACGGCGCGCCTTATATCTTCTCGCCGGAGGAGCAGCGCAAAGTTCCGATGATGCTGTGGATGTCGGACAGCTTCAGCCAGCGCTTCCATGTCGACCGCAGCTGCCTGGCGGCGCGTAGCGGCCAGCAGTTCTCGCACGATAACGTGTTCCATTCTACCCTCGGTATGTTGAACGTGAATACCGCGGTCTACAATCCCAAATTGGACTTGTTCCAGGCCTGTATACATGATGCTTAAGACTTCGCATGGCGTGCTGGCGCTGGCAGCTTCGGCTGCCGCGATCCTCTGGATCGGCCAATATACGGATATCGACCTGCGGCTGGCGGACATGGTGTTCGACCGTGCCAGAGGCGTGTTTCCGTGGCAGCATGCCTGGTTTGCGGAGCAATTCAATCACGTCATCATGAAAGCGCTGCTGTCCTGCCTTGCTGGCGCAGCGATAGTACTGGCCGTGCGGGATGCCTGGCGCCCGCATCTGCACTGGGCGCCAACCCGCCGCCTTGGCATGCGGGTTCTCGGCATGTCCGCTGTCAGCGTTCCTGTTGTAATCAGCCTCCTTAAACGTGCAAGCACTTCGCATTGTCCGTGGGACCTGGAGCGATATGGCGGCAGCGCACCTTATATACGCCTGCTGGAAATGATGCCTGCCGGCGTGGACGCGGGCCATTGCCTGCCGGGCGGACATGCCTCCAGCGCGCTTTGGTTAATAGCGCTGTCGGCATTCTGGTGGCCGGAACAGCCGCGCAAGGCTTTTGGCGTTGCAATCCTGGCCATGGTGTTCGCCCTGGCCGTCGGATTTGTGCAGCAGCTGCGCGGCGCCCACTTCCTTACACATACGTTGTGGTCGGCCTGGATAGCATGCGTGCTCCTAATGGCGAATTATCTGCTTGCAAAACGTCAGATCTTTGGCTATAGTTCTGTCCCTCGCAACGCAGCACTGTTAAAACAGTAAGCGAAGCGGGAAAAAGAAGGGGTTGACGAGTTGCACGCTGTACCGCATAAT
>NZ_AUDI01000032.1 GCF_000425385.1 Pseudoduganella violaceinigra DSM 15887
TAAGATGAGATTTCCCAGAGCCTTGAGCTCTTTGAAGGGTCGTTCGAGACCAGGACGTTGATAGGTCAGGTGTGGAAGTGCAGTAATGCATTAAGCTAACTGATACTAATTGCCCGTACGGCTTGTCCCTATAACCTTGACGGTTATGTAGCACTTACTCGTGTTTGAGAACACTACCCCTCCTTTTACTTCTTCCCGGATTGTTGACAAGTTATGCCTGATGACCATAGCAAGTCGGTCCCACCCCTTCCCATCCCGAACAGGACCGTGAAACGACTTTGCGCCGATGATAGTGCTGCAACCAGTGTGAAAGTAGGTTATTGTCAGGCTCTTATTAGAGAAGCCCGCTAGGCATGCGCCAGCGGGCTTTTTGCTTTTCCGCGCCATATCCAAGTTGTTGCGAAAAAGCATCATAATATTGCCAAAGTGTTCATAAATGATGTTTTGCTGAGCAGAAAGTTTATATAATTTATACCCTTCTTCTGTTTAGCAAGTATCCCAAATGGCGTCGAAATTCCGGTACGTAGCACTTCTGGCTTGTCTGTATTTCCCGGTGCAATTTGCATCTGCGCAGGCCTTTAATCGCACCCCTAATGAAGAGTACGCACGCGGCAATTACGCGCGCGCTTTCCGGGGATTCTTTGAACAAGCCGGCCGTGGTAACGACGCGAACGTGCAATTCAACTTGGGCATGATGTATGACCGTGGCCAGGGGACCGACCAAAACGACGTCGAGGCCGTGAAGTGGTACACGCGCGCAGTCGACCAGGGGCATATCCCTGCGATGCGTGCCCTGGCCGCCATGAAGGCTGCAGGCCGCGGCGGCAAGCCCGATGGCGCTGGTGCGCTGGCCCTGCTGCGCAAGGCTGTTGAGCAGAAGGACGTGGCGGCGATCGAGCAGATCGCCGGCATGTACCTGGAGGGCAGCGGCGTGCCAGTCGACCGCGCACAGGCAAAACAGTGGTACCAGAAGGCGCTTGCCGCTGGCAGCCCGAATGCAAAGGATGCGCTGGACCTGATCGCTGCGATGGAGCGTCAGGAGGCCGGTCCGCTGGCGCCGATCCGTGTGCGCGCCATGGCTGGCGACGCGAACGCCCAATACGACCTGGCGGTGGCCTACCACACGGGCAATACCGTGCAGAAGGATCCTGCCCAGGCGCTGAACTGGTACCTGAAAGCGGGCGCACAAGGGAATGTCATGGCGCAGTTTTACGCCGGCATGCTGTATTCCAGCGGCGATGGCGTAGCGCAGGATCTGGCCCAGGCCCGCGTCTGGTTCGGCAAGGCGGCAGCGCAGGACAATAAGGATGCTGCCACCAACCTGGCCGTGATGTTCGACCTGGGCAAGGGTGGTCCCGTCGACCTGGCGCAGGCTGCAGCCATGTACCAGCAAGCGGCAAAGCTGGGCAGCGCGCAGGCGCAGGTCAGGCTGGCGGGCATGTACTGGATGGGCCAGGGCGTGAAGAAGGACTACAGCCAGGCAGCCATCTATTATCGCCAGGCGGCGGAACAGAACGAACTCACCGCCATCCGCAAGCTGGTCTACCTGCTTGAAAATGGCGTGGGTACCGCGCGCAATGTCGAGGAATCGAAAAAGTGGGCCGCCAAGCTGGAGCAACTGGGCGGCGGTAACTGATCCTTTCCCTGTCGGGCGCCCCGCACAAACTGTGTGGGCGCCCGAGCGCTACGTTGCGCTGCCGTGCAGCGTCAACGTGAATTCCACACCATCTCCGGTATTGCGCACCGCCACGGTGCCGCCCATCTTGGCCATATAGGTTTTGACAACAAACAGGCCTTGCCCGCGGCTGGCGCCTTCCTCCTGGCCTGAGACCCCGTATTCAAACACTTTGTCGATCAACTCCGGCGCGATTGCATCGCCCTTGTTGTGGATCGCGAGGCTTGCAGTTCGTTCGTCCGCAGTCAGCGTCATGGTAATCGGTGTGCCCGGCCTGCGGTGGCGGCTCGCGTTGTTAAGGATATGGGTCACCACATCCTCCAGCGAGTAAGGATCGGCGCGAACCGGGGCCGGCGTCCCGCCTTCATAGCGAACATCTTCAATGCCGACGCAGGGTGCGTTGGACGCTACTTCGCGCAGGAATGCATCCATGTCCAGCGTTTCCAGCTGCAGCGTCGTGGACTGGAAGGCTTCGCTGGGCGACGCCTGCCCATACAGTACGCGTACCGCCTGCTGCATGCGATGGATATAGCGTTCGCTGGGATCGTGTCCGCCGCCATGCAGCGCGATCAGCGACTGCAAGGGAGACATGATCTCGTGGCCGACGGCGTGCCACATGTCGCGCTCCTGTTCGGCACGGATCGCTTCCTTTTCCACATCCTCACGCACACGGCGCAACAAGTCGTGCAGGCAGTTGGCCAGGACGCCTAATTCGTCCCGACCGCGCAGGTCCGACAGGTCGAATTCGTCCAGCGCGCCGGCAGTCTTGACCGAACGCGCCACCTTGCCGGCGCGCCTGGTCAGGATGCTGATCGGGCGGATAATGCCCGCTTCCACCACCAGCCAAGCCAGCAGCAGAGCGGCCAGGATGGCACCGACAAACCACGATACGCGAGTCGCCACCACACTCAGGGTGTCGCTTACGCTGCGCGCATCGCCACTCAATTCAATATCGAAGTTGCCCAACGGTGTCGGGACGCCGGTGCGCGTTTGCAGCGCTTTGACGGTGGTGTCGACCGGCAGGTGGCGCACCAGGGTAAGCAGGGCATGCCAGCTTTGGTCGCTGCCGCTGCTTGCGCCGGACAGCGACAACACTTCCTTGCCCTGCGCGGTACGAATGCGCACGGTTTCACCCGGTAGCAACAGCGCTTGCAGGTCGCGTAGTGAAAATAGCGGCGTTGCCGCGTCGCGCGCAGTGTCCAGCAGGGCGGGACCATCGCCGGGCGGCAGTACCGCCACGCCGACGTCTATCTGACCCAGATCCTCCGGCGGCCAGGCCGGCTTTGCCTTGGCGAACAGGGCATCCTGCAGCACGCCGACCGGCAGGCGCACTGAGAAAAAGGTGCTATGCGCGCAATCGGGGGCCCCATCTGGAGCGCATGCCGGGCTTTGCCAGATCCAGCCGCGGAAGTCCTTCACCTGGCGGGCGTGCGGCTGGCCGGCGTCGGCCGCCGCGAATCCGGTCAGCCGCCCGCGTATGCTCCCGCCGGCAGGATCGCCGGTTTGTTCAAACGGGGCAATCCAGTGGTATTCCTGTCCACGCAGCCGCACCTTCACATCGACGCGATGGGCCTGGTCGATCGCCACTTCGCGCATCGGGTGCGCCGTCAGCGGCGGGGCATTGAATGTACCTGCGACATAGATGAAGCCACCGGCCCAGGGATTATTGCCAATGCCGACGCAGAGTGTGCCCTTTTCGCCGTATTGCGCGGCGCAACCAGCCATGGCAATTGCCTGCTGCACTTTTGCCTGGTCGTCGAAATCCAGCGCCGCATAAGGCAGCAGCACCGGATGCAGCCCGGGATTCCGCCCTACGGCCGGATTCAGGAGGGCCAACTGACCGGTCGGGTGGCGCAGCGTGGCGGCTATCTGTTCGCGCGTTTTGTAGAACGACTTCTCGTAGGCCTGGTAGCTAAGCTGCTTCTCCTGCTGCAGCACGGACACCGCCAGGCCCAGAGTTCCAATCGCCAGCACGGGAAAGGCCATGCGCAGCACGATACGCAGGCGGTACGGCGTCAGCGCCGCGAAAGGGTTCATGCCTCGTCGGTCCAGCGGAAGCCGCGCATCGGTATGTTTTCAATGCACTCGAAGGCCGGATCGATTTCGCGGAAGGCGTCGCGTATGGTGCTGACGTGTTTGCGGATATTGTCTCGGTTCCTGCCGCTCTTCACTACCTCGAACAGGTCTTCATAGGACACCACTTGCCCGCGCCGCGCGAACAGCGCTGCCAGGATGCGCTGGGCCGTCAGCGGAAGATTGATGCGCTGCCCGCGCCAGGTCGGCGTGCGCTGGCGCAGCGGGTCCATGGCCAGCTCGCTGGTCGGGACGGCGGGCTTGTGCTCCTTGGCCGAACGCAGGATTTCCAGAAAGGTGTCGATGAAATCCGCTTCTTCGAAAGTGGTCTTCTGCAGGTAATCCCAGGCATCGAGCGCCTTCATGATGGAGCGGTAGATGGCTGCCGGCATGGCGGACACCACCAGCACCGGCGTCGCATGGCGCTTGTTGATGGCGTTGATGATGGCGACGCCGGCGTGGCGCTCGCGGCCCAGTTCAATGTCCAGCACCACCAGGTCATAGCGCTCGCGGGCGATTGCCGCTTCGGCGTCGTCGCGGTTGAACCATTGGTCGATCTGAATGCCGGGCCTGGCGGCGGCGATCCATCCAGCGAGCTGGTTGCTGGTCGGGAGATCGTCTTCAATGATGGCTACGCGTGTCATGCAGGAAGTATCACTCAAAAGACCAGCGGACGGCGTGAATTTTTCTTCACAGGACGGAAGGGAATGGGGCGGCGGGCGTATTGAATCTTCGCGGGGGACGGAAGGATGATGGCGGTACCGGCGCTGTGCCGGGCCAACCTCCCAGAAAGGCAATCATCATGAACAACCGGATCAGTACGATGCTGCAGGCGATTCGCTCGACGCTCGGCCGTGCTGCCAGCAGCATCCATTTTCCCACCGGCGCCCGCAAAGGCGTCGTGCTGCTCGCCGTTGCCGGCGCCGCCGCCTACGGCATGGTCGCATTCCCTCCGCTGCGCACGGTTGCGCGCGGCGAGGTCGCGCTGCGCACCAATCATTTGACTGGCGGAACCTCGATCGTCCAGGAAGGCCTGGTGCTGGATCTGCCTGGAATTCATGAACTGCGCCTGCTATCGCTGCGCGACCAGACCTACCGCCCTGCCGCTGCCGGCGAAACGCCGTTCCAGTCTGGTGAAGGCTTGTCGCTGGGGCTGGACCTGTCGGTGCGTTATGGGCTCGACCAGACGCGTCTGGCCCAGGTGGCGCCGAAGCTGCCGCCGGATGTGCAGCGCGAAGTGGTGGAGCCCGACGTGGAAGGCGTGATCTACAAGGTGCTGACGCGCTATACGGTGCGTGAAATTTTCTCTTCCAAGCGGGCCGAAATCCAGCAAGCCATCGAAGCCGAACTGAAACCCAAGCTGGCAGCGGACGGCATCGTCCTGCGCAGCGTGACCATCGGCAAGGTGATACTGCCGGAAGAATTCAAGGCTGGCATGGAAAAGCTGCTGGCCGAAGAGCTGGCGTCGGAAAAAATGCGCTACACGCTGGAGTTGAAGGAAAAAGCCGTGCGCCAGTCCGCACTGGAAGCCGAAGCCGAAAAAGTCGCGCGCGAAAAAGCCGCCGAAGCCGCCGCCTCCGAGCAGGTGATTGCCGCAAGGGCGCAGGAAGAAGCCATGCGCCATGTATTGCCGTTCAAGGAAAAGCAGGTCAAGCAGCGCGAACTGGAGGCGGAAGCTGAAAAGACGGCCCGCATCAAGACTTCGGAGGGCAATGCCCAGGCCCGCATCATCGAAGCTGCCGGCGAAGCGGATTCGCGCCGCAAGCTGGCGGATGCTGAAGCCTATCGCCAGGATTTGGTGGGCAAGATCGCCAGCGCCCAGATGGAGCGCGATGGTGAGCTGCTGAGCAAACACCCGCTGCTGATCCAGAAGACCATGGCCGACAAGCTGTCGGACAAGGTATCGGTGATCATTGCGCCGCCGCCGGCAGACGGTGGTTTCATTGGCTCGACCCTGGTCGGTGCGCCCAAGACCGCGCACGCCGAGCGCATTGCCGTCAACGCTGGGGAATAAGCATGACCGTTTCGATGCTTGCCGCCGCCGTTTCCCTGGCCATCGTCACCCAGGACCAGCTGCCGCTGCGCGCGGCGCCGCGTGAATCGGCCCAGGCCCAGGCCGTGTTGTGGCAGGGCGATGCGCTGGAGGTGCGCGGCGCGCGCGGCGACTTCCTCCAGGTGTACGACCACCGCCGCGAGCGGGCCGGCTACGTCCGTGCGGCGCGTGTGCGCCAGGTCGATTTGCAGCCGGCCGCCGCGCCGGAACTGTTGGCCGTGATGCGCTTCCTGCGCGATACCCCGGGCGCCGAAGCGCTGGGCATTGCTTACGGCGCCGCGTACCTGAAGGCTGCCGCTCCCCAAGCCATCGACGCCGAGCCGTTCGACGCCATTGGCGGCATGGCCGAGCGTCTGGCGGCGCGCGCTTCATCGAAACTTGCGCCGCAGGCCGAGACGGCGCTGGCCGCGCATCTGGAAGTGGTGGCCAGCTACGGGGTGGCGATGCGCAGCTACGAGCAGGATGGCAAGGTGCGGGTATGCTATGACGGCGACGCTTTCCGCCGCGTTCTTGCCGCGGCTGCGACTGCGGAGCAGCGCGCCCGGGCTGCGCTGGCATTGAGCCACGGCGCCTGCATCGATCCCGCGCTGGGGGGCGGGGCGCGAGCCGAGCATGACCGCTGGCGCGCCGGCTTGCTCGATAGCGTGGATATGGCACGCCTGCCAGAGCATATGAAGAACCGCATTCACATGCGCCGCGCGGCGGTGTGGTCCAGCGTGGCCTTCCAGCGTGCCCGTAAGGGCGAAAATGCTGCGGAGGCTGCCGGAAGAGCTGAACAGGCGCTGGCGGCAGTCAACAAGGCGGAGCTGGCCGATGAAGACAATGCCGCCTACGCGGAAGCGGGTGTGCGCGTGGGCGCGGTGCGCTGGGCACTGGAAACCGTGCCGGCGCAGGGCAAGGCCGCGCCGCAGTTGGCCGTGACGGCGGCGCCCGGCCGGCCGGGCGAAACCTGCGTCAGCCTGCAGGGGGGCGGCAAGGCGCTCGTGAGCCGCTGCACCTGGGGCGTGGCGTGGTTGGCATCGGCGCGTGTGCATCCGCAGGGTACGGCGCTGGCGCTGGCGGTGCAGCCGGTCGATGGCTGGCGCGAAATGTGGCTGTTCCGCCGCGACGGGGAAGCCTGGAAAGTGGATGTGCTGCCGCCGGCGTCCAGTGATCCCGATGTCGGCTACGCGGAATTCGCGGGCTGGGTGCCCGGCAGCGCCAAGATGCTGGCGGCGCGGGAAGTGCGTGCGGAAGGCAAGTTCCGCCGCAGCTTCGAACTGCTGGACATGGCGACGCTGGCGACCGAGCGCGGCGCGGATAGGCCGGAATCGCTGTCCACCTTCTACAAGTGGCAGGACCCGGCCTGGAAACGCGCAACGGTCAGCTTGCGTTGATCACTGCGGGTGGTAGGTCACCTTCAGGTTGTAGCTCGACGCCGTGTAGCCATTCAACAGGACATAGACGTCGCCATTGGCCGTGATGCTCAGGCTGCAGGCCTCGGTCGCGCTGGAGCCGTCCGACTTGCAGCTGTAGCTGCTGGTGGTCGGCACGGAACCCTTGCGCACGTAGAGGTCGACGTCGCCGGTGCCCGTGGTTTCAGCCTTGAAGGTGCCGACGCCGGCCTTGAAGGGGCCGAAGGTCTTCTTCTGGTTCTGCGTCAGGCTGCCGCTGAAGTTTTCCACCCGGTCCGGCACCACGACGCCGGGACCGTCGCTGCCCAGTTCCACCGCATATGCCGCCGCCAGTTGCGCGAATTTGAGCGCGAAGGCGGCCGTGCTGTCGGAATTGGCCAGCGTGTCGTTGGCGCTATGGATGTTTGGATTGTCCTCTCCCATCTTCGCTTCGAACGGCATTGAGGCGAAGTAGCCCTGGTTCTGCCACGAGGCGTGGTCGGAGCAGGCATAGCCGCACGAGCTGTTGCCCACGGTGACCGACGGCATATAGGTCGAAATGAGCGAGGTGAGGAAGGTGTTCTGCTGGCTGTCCGTGTAGTCGGTATAGATCCAGACATCCTTGGCTGAGCCGCGGTAGTTGGTCATATCCAGCTGCAGCACGCCGACCACGTTGATGTTGTTGGCCTTGAAGTTTGCCGCAATGTCCTTGGAACCCAGCAAGCCAGCTTCTTCCGCCGCGTAGCCGATGATCTTGAGCGTGCGGCGCGGCTTGAAGCCGGCGGCGATCATGCCGCGCACGGCTTCGGTCAGGCTGGCGACGCCGGACGCGTCGTCGTCCGCGCCTGGCGAACGCGAGGTCTCGGCATTGCCGCTCATATTGATCGAATCCAGGTGACCGCCCATCACCACCACTTCGGACGCGCTGTCGGTGCCAGTAATGGTCATGATCACGGACTTCTGGTTATAGCCCGAGTGCGCGAACTGGCTGACGCTGATGTCGCTGCGGCCGGCCGCCATGGAAGTCCACTTCTGCGCCAGCCAATTGGACGCATTCGCGCCATTGGTATTGCGGTAGTAGCGGTTGGCAAAGTTCGACAGATCGGTAATGGTCTGCGCGATATTGGACGCCTGCAGCGTCGGCAGGATGCCGTTGACGACTGCCTGGTTATCGATCGCATAGCTTGGGCGGTTCGCAGCCAGCGGATGCGGTTGCACGCTGCCTGCCTTGGCCAGCGCCTGGCGGCCTTCCTCCTCGCTGGCATGCACGATGAAACCACCGCAGCGCTTCAATTCCTTGTGGATGGCGGCGGACAGATGCTGCAGCTGCTGCTCGTCTACTTGAACCAGGTGGACTTTTTCCGTGCCCTGGCCCTGCTTGCTCTGCTTAGCGATGGCTTGCGGCGCCGAGGCTTGCAGCTTGGCGTAGGCGGCGTCGCCCAAGGTGATCCAGGTGGTCGGTGCGGCATATGCTGCGTTGGCTGCAAAGAGTCCTGCGGCCAGAAGTACCGGGGTAAATCTCTTCATGTCTGCTCCTTTGCGCAAAAAAAAATGCACCCGGGGCGGGTGCATTTGTCAAAAATCTTAGCAGATTGTCGGTCGCGCACGAATATGTATAGATTTGATTTCCCTCAAATGTCGCGGAAATGCCGCGCGGATCATGGAAGCGTGCATGTTCCTACCGAAGGAGGTGACCATGAAAGCGCAATTGCTGGCCGTATCTGCGGCCATGATACTGACTGCCTGCACTGGCGAAGGCAGTAACGGCGGCGCCACGGCTCCGCAATTTGCCGCCGAAGTCACTCGCACCAGTTACGGCGTGGCGCACATCCGGGCCAATGATTTTGCCGGCGTCGGCTACGGACTTGCCTATACATTTTCAGAGGACAATATCTGCATGCTGGCCGACAGCTTCCTGACCGTGCGCGGCGAGCGTGCGCGCTATTTTGGGCCGGACGCCCATGCCACCATGCCGGTCAACGGCGAATATGGCGCCGCGCTCGACTTCATCGATTTGCGTAATGAGGACAGCGATTTCTTTTTCAAAGGCTACCTCGATATGGACAAGCTGCGGGCCGGCTATGCCGCCGGTTCAGGCGAGATCCGGCAGCTGTTGCGCGGCTATGCGGCCGGCTATAACCGCTACCTGCGCGACCATGGGGCGCGCCTGCCCCAGGCTTGCCAGAACGCGCCATGGGTCAAGCCGATCAGCGTGGACGACGTCATGCTCCTGATCGCGGAGAAGGCGCTGCATGCCACAGGCGAGGTGTTTGCGGCGGCAATCGTCGCCGCTGCGCGCGAAGCGGACGGCGGCGCTGCGCTGCTGGCTGGCCCGGCCACGGCCCTGCTTTCAGATGCTCGGGCTGCCGTCCCCCGCCAGGGCGGCATGGCCAGCAACGCACTGGCGATTGGCAAGGAGGCCAGCAGCAATGGGCGCGGCATCCTGCTGGGGAATCCGCATTATCCTTGGACCAGCACCGACCGTTTTTACCAGGTGCATATCACGGTGCCGGGTATTTACGACGCGATGGGCGTCAGCCTCGGTGGCCTGCCACTGGTGGTCATCGGCTTTAACCGCGATCTGGCCTGGACGCATACCGTGACCAAGGCGGTGCATTTCACCACGTTTCGCCTGCCGCGCGATGCCGCGGACCCGATGCGCTACGCCATGGACGGCGCCACGCAGCAACTGGAAACGCAGGTGGCGGTGATCGATGTGCTGCAGCCGGACGGCAGCCTGCTGCAAAAACGCAAGGCCTTCTATTTCAGCAAGCTGGGAGCCGTCCTCGCCTTGCCCGGCGATCCGCAGGGGCCGGGCGCCTTGCTGGTGCTGGGTGATCCGAACCGCAACAACACGCGCCTGATGGAGCAGTGGCTTGCCATGGGGCGGGCGCGCAGCGTGCAGGAGCTGAAGCAGCAGCTGGAGCGCGTGATTGGCTTGCCTTGGGTGAATACCGTGGCGGCGGACCGCGCCGGCGGGGCGTTGTATGCCGATGCCAGCGTGGTACCGCACGTGGGGGCCGAGCAGTTCGGCGGCGATTGTCTGTTGCTGGCACCGTTGCTGATGTTCGATGGGGCACGCGCATCCTGCACCTGGGGACGCGACGGCGGCGCGCCAGACGGCATTATCGGCGGCGCCAATGCCCCGGCCATGCTGCGCCCGGACTATGTCGCCAACTCCAACGACGGCTACTGGCTGACCAATGCGCGCCAATTGCTGGTCGGGCCGGCGCCGCTTGGCTATTCCCCCTTGTACGGCCCGGTGGGCGTGGCGCAGCACCTGCGCACCCGCAGCGGCTTTATCGGCATTGAAGACATGCTCGCGCGGCACGGCAGGGTCGGCCCCGACGATGTGCAGGCAATGCTGTTCGCCAATCGCGTGCTGGCAGCGGAGCTGGTGCTGCCTGATTTACTTCCGGCTTGCATGGCGGGTACGGACGTCTTGCTGCTCAAAGCCTGCACGGTGCTGGCGAACTGGGACCGCAAGGCCGACCTGGAGAGTCGTGGCGCGGTGCTGTTCCGTGAATTCTGGAACAGTGCCGCCCGATTACCCGATCGATGGTCAACCGCCTTCGATCCGTCCGATCCCGTGCATTCTCCACGCGGTGTAGCGCCGGCCGTCATTCCGGCCATGCTGGCGGCTTTGAAGGAAGCCGCCCAGCGCCTGCAGGCCCTGGGCGTGCCTTTCGATGGACGCCTGGCGGATTACCAGGTGGAGCCCCGCAACGGGCAGCGCTTCCCGATCCACGGGGCGATCGGCGATATTGACGGCAGCTATAACTCGATCCATATGGCGGGACAGCTGGGGGCGTCAGGATACGAAGGCGTTACTTGGGGCACCAGTTATATTCACCTGGTCAGCTTCGACGCGGCGGGGCCCCAGGCGCGTGGCTTACTGGTGTACGGCCAGTCCACGGACCCGCGCAACGCGCATTACGCGGACCAGCTGCCGTTGTACGCGGCAAAGCGGCTGCCACTGCTGCCGTTCACGGCGGATGCCATCGCCGCGGATCCGGCGCGGCAGGTGAAGTGGCTGCGCGAGCCGTGACGTGGCGATTCTGAGGTACGCGATCGGCATGCGATCGCGCGCGGCGGACTTGCCAGCGTTCTGGCTTGGGAATAGGATTGGCGCATGAGCCCACAGCGCTTCCGCCAGCGCTGCTGCTGGAATCTGCCGATCAGTTAAACGCCCGACGAAACCCAGATGGCTACCGACCTGTTAACCTCCGACGAAAGCTGTTTTTTCCGCGAAGCCCGGCACTTCGATCACCTGCGCTCCGTGCTGATGGCGCGCAAGGCGGGCGGCGCGGCGTTCCGGGCCTGGAGCGCGGCTTGCTCCACCGGCGAAGAATCGTATTCCATTGCCATGGTGTCGGCCGACTTGCTGCCGCCGCAAGCATGGGAGGTGCTGGCGTCTGACGTCTGCGCGCGTGCGCTCGATACCGCCCGCAATGCCCACTACCCGATGGCGCGCGCCGCCCACATGCCGCCGGACTATGTACGCAGATTCTGCCTGAAGGGCACCGACGTCGAGGACGGCACACTGCGGGTCTCGCGCGTGCTGCGCGAGTGCATGGAGTTCGCCCAGATCAACCTGAACGGCGCGCGCCTGCCCGCTCTTGGAAGATTTGACGTGATCTTCCTGCGCAATGTACTGAGCAGCTTCGATGGCGAGACCAGGCGTCGCGTCGTGCAGCGTGTGCTGGCGTATTTGCGGCCGGGTGGCCACCTCTATATCGGTCATGCGGAGAGCCTGCATGACATGGGACTGCCGCTTCGCACTGTCGCACCGGCCATCTACCGCAAGGAATAGAATGGTTGCCGGCACGGCTGCCGGGACCTGCCGGGCAAGGGCATATCGGTTCGAGGCGGCGCAAGGCGACGCGTGAGGGCGCGATGGCGACAAGGGAGCTGCATGAATCAGATCAGGGTCATGGTGGTGGACAGTTCGGCCGTCGCTAGGCAGGTGCTGAGCGGCCTGCTTGGGCGCGAGCCGGACATGCAAGTTACCTATGCCGTGGCCGATACTTTCCTGGCCGGCGAACGCATGCGCCTGCAATGGCCCGATGTGGTGGTGCTGGACGCCGACATGCCGCGCATGGACGGTATCACTTTCCTGCGCAAGATCATGGCGGAGCGGCCAACCCCGGTGGTGATCTGTTCCGCGCTGACGGATAAAAGCGCACGCACATCAATGGAATCGCTTGCCGCCGGTGCGGTGGCCGTGGTTTGCAAGCCCAAGCTTGATTTGCGCCAATCGTTGCATGATGGTTGCGACGAGCTCGTCGCCGCGGTGCGCAGTGCGGCCCAGGCGCAGCTGCGACAGCAGCTTGCAAGCGGCTGGCCAGCTGCACCCCCGGCGATGGCGGCGGCCAAGCTCACTGCGGATGCCATCCTGGCGCCGAACGGCGCTAGCGTGCTTCCTGTGCGCGGCAACGGCCGCGTGGTGGCGTTGGGCACGTCGACCGGCGGCACCCAAGCGCTGGAACGGGTGCTGCGCGAATTGCCCCCTGCATCGCCCGGCATCGTCATCGTGCAGCATATGCCGGAACAGTTCACCGCGGCTTTCGCCGAGCGCTTGAACGGCCTTTGCCAGATCACGGTCAAGGAAGCCCAGAATAGCGATCCGGTGCTGCCGGGCCAGGCCTTGATAGCGCCTGGCGGGCGCCATATGCTGCTGCGGCGCGGCCCTTCCCAGTATTTTGTCGAGGTGGTCGATGGACCGCTGGTCAACCGGCACCGGCCATCGGTCGATGTGCTGTTCCGTTCGGTCGCCAAGTGCGCCGGCGCCAGCGCACTGGGTATCATCATGACCGGCATGGGCGACGATGGCGCCGCCGGCCTCCTGGAAATGCGCCAGGCCGGGGCCTGCACGCTGGCGCAGGACGAGCAAAGTTGCGTGGTGTTCGGCATGCCGAGGGAGGCGGTCAAGCGCGGCGCTGCTGAGCGTACGGTCGCACTTGATGCAATCAGCCGCGAAATCCTGCAATATGGCGGTGTCGAACGGAGGTCAAATGAAGGACTTTAGCGCAAGCACGGCCTTGATCGTTGAAGACAGCGGGGTGCAGCGTGAACACGTTGCCGGCCTGCTGCGGCAGATCGGCTTCGGCACCGTCATGAGCGCGAACGACGGCATCAATGCCCTGCGCACGCTGGAGCAGCGCGGCGTGCCGGTCGACCTGGTGCTCACCGACCTCGATATGCCCGGTATGGACGGCGTGGAGTTGATCCAGCAACTGGCCAAGCGGCGCTGGGTTGCCAACCTGATTGCCGCTTCCGCCAACCAGCCACGCCTGCAGGAAGCGGCGCGCAGCCTTCCTCCCGGCAGCGCCATGCGCGTGCTGGCCGCCATTCCCAAGCCGGTACGGCTGGAGGCTTTGCAGGAGTTGCTGCAGGACGCGCCGATGCTGGCGCTGGACGAATTGGAACGCGGCGTCGTGGCGGAGTCAATCACTGCCGCGGAAATCAGCGCGGCGCTGGCTGCCGATGAATTCATTCCTTTGTATGCGCCGCGCGTCGCCCTCGACAGCGGGCACCTGGTTGGCGTCGCAGTGCAGGGACGCTGGCGCCACTCCCTGCGCGGCAACCTGGACGTTGCCAGCATCCTTCCCGCGCTGGCCGGCGACCGCGATACCATAGGCTCCATTCTGCTGGCGCTGTCAACCAGGGCGGCTTTCGATTTGCACGGCTGGCGGGATATGGGCCTGTCAGCTATCAGGCTGTCCCTTCCCCTGCCTGCGGAGTTGCTGGAAGACCTGGGTCAACTGGGGCGCCTGGTAACCGGCATTCAGGAGCAAGAGGTCAAGCCGGGGAGCGTGTGCTGGGAAATCAGCGAGGCAGTGGTGGCGGCCTGCGCCCCAGAACCACTGCACAATATTGGCCGTTTAAGCTTGCGTGGATTCGGTATGGGCGCTGTCCACTGCGGCCGGTATGAGGCGAATGCGCGCGACTTTGCCTGTTTCCCGCTGTCGGAAATCACGATTGACCCCCTGTTCGTCCACGAGGCCGCGCAGCGCAGCCACCGGCGGCCGCTTCTCGAAGGCTTGCTTGCCGTGGCCCGCAAGCTGGGAATCCCGGCTTGCGCCGACGGTATCGAGAACATCGAAGACTGGGCCGTGATGCGTGAGATGGGATGCAGCACAGGGCAGGGCCCCTTGATCGCCGCGCCAATGGAGTCCAGCGTTTTCGCTGAATGGTACAAGGAAAGCCGCGAGCGCCTGCGCGACTGCGCCGCCCATCGTCTTAGTGACGCGGTGCCTCAATCGGCAGGGACAAGGTAAAGCAGGTTCCCTGGCCTTCTTCGCTGCTGACGGTGATCTGGCCGCCAAGGATGTCGGACACGATGCTATGCACTATATGCAAACCGAGGCCTGAGCCGCCCACGCCCATCTTGGTGGTGAAGAAGGGGTCGAAGATGCGCTCCCGGTTGGCGGAGCTGATGCCATTGCCGTTATCGCGCACATGCAGGGTGACCCGGTCGGGCTTCTCATATTCAGCCACCAGTTCGACCTTACCCTCGCTGCGCCCGTCAAAGGCGTGCATGATGGCGTTGTTCACCAGGTTGGCGAGCACCTGGCCCAGCGGTCCGGGATAGCTGTCCATCATCAATTCATCCGGCACGCGATGGAGCACCTCGTAGGGGGTGCGCCGGATCGAAGGCAGCAGGCTCAGTATATTGCCCGACACGACTTCGGCGAGCAGGAAGGTGCGGCGCTGCGTACTGGCCTGGTCCACTGCCACCTGCTTGAAGTTGGTCACCATGTCGGCGGCGCGCTGCAGGTTTCGCATCAGGATTTCGGTCGTTGTGCATGCATTCTCCAGGTAGGCTACCAGTTCCGAACGGCGCAGGTTATCGCCTTTGGCGAAGTGGTCGCGCATTTCCCCCGTTTGCGCCTCAAATGTACTGGCCACCATCAGGCTGTTGCCGATTGGCGTATTCAATTCATGCGCAATGCCCGCCACCAGGGACCCGAGTGCCGCCAGCTTTTCGTGGTGTACCAGATCTTCCTGGGCGCGTGCCAGCGACTGGTAGGCCTGTTTAAGCTCATTATTGGCACGGCGCAAGGCGATATGGGTATTGATCCGGGCCAGGACTTCCTCGACCTGGAATGGCTTGGTGATGTAATCGACGCCGCCGGCGGCAAAGCCACTGACAATCTGCTTGGCGTCGCTCAAGCCAGTCATGAAGATGACTGGAACGTCGCGCGTCTGGGCATCGGCCTTGAGGCGGCGGCAGGCTTCGAAACCATCCAGGCCTGGCATGACTATGTCGAGCAGCATCAGGTCAGGTTCGGCAACGGCGGCGCGCATCATGCCTTCGCGGGCGTCATGGGCTAGAACGACCAGGAAGCCATGGCGGCTGAGGTGATCCAGCAGGGCGAGCAGTAAGGTCGGCGAATCGTCGACGACCAGGACTGTCGGTGGGCGTGAGCGGACTTGTTCAGTTGGCATCTCAAACCTTTTTCACGTACGGCCCTTGTCAGAGTGAATGCGACTTGCTATAGTTCTGTCCCTCGCAACGCAGCGCTGACAACTCAGCGAAGCGAAACGAGGAAAAGATAGGGTTGACGAGTTGCACGCTGTACCGCATAATCTCGCTTCTCTGCTGCTGACGAACACAACGCTTCGTCGAACAAACAAGCAGCGATCTTTAAAAATCAACAGTCGATAAGTGTGGGCGTTTGACGATATGCCCGGACCTTCGGGTCCGATGCTCAAAATATACGTTATAACGCTCGCACAAAATATATTAAACGTAATCTCGCAAGAGATTCGTCAGTATTTTGAGTGAGTGACCTCCGGTAGCAATACCGGAAAAACAGAGATTGAACTGAAGAGTTTGATCCTGGCTCAGATTGAACGCTGGCGGCATGCTTTACACATGCAAGTCGAACGGCAG
>NZ_AUDI01000033.1 GCF_000425385.1 Pseudoduganella violaceinigra DSM 15887
GCCAGCGATTTCGTGGGGACGATTTGAAAAACTCCTCGTCAAATGCGCCATCCACAAGCGCGATCACATGGAATGGAGCATCAACATGCCGCTCCCGCATGGCAGTGATCTGCTGTGCGATTTGCGAAGGCAGGCTTGGCGAGGTTGGATTTACAGCTAAATACATTAGCTACCTCAAGCCGCCGCTGGCGCGATGAATGGGCTTCCGCTGCGCAGAGCGGCCAGCAAGCATGGTTTGCAGATACTGGTCGGAAGCTGCGGCATCGGATAATCGACTTTGGCAGGACCGATGAACGACTTCATGCCTATTGTGATTGACCAGCCTTCGAATCGGGATTGACAGGAGCAGGAATAGGATGTTTTGAACTCCAGCCTGCATATCTAGAAACTACCAGTCGTACCTCGCCGTTTGGAAAAATGTGAATGTAGAGACTTCCGCCATCATCATCGTCGTACTGTTCTACTTCGACTATCTTTTCTTTATAGATATGCTTGCTTCCCTCTGGCATATCCCAACGTACAGGGACCTTCATTCCCGGATACCACTTACGAGGAATCATCACGCAACAAACATTCGGGCCGCCAGCGCCCCAGGCTTCCATATGGCCGCCGCCACCATTTGCGGAAGCGGAATATATGAAGTTACCTGTGTGATTTACGATGCCGACACTGGCGCCATAAGTTGAATCATCCATCGCCGGGGGCGCAGAACACCCCGTAAGCAAGACCAGACTAAATGCACAAAGTGCTTTCATTTGAATTCCATTTTGTTCAAAGATGCCATATCTCAGAAGTCCTATGGCAGCTTGGATATTTCCGCAAAATATCCCTGTGACCACGTACTCAATTTAGTAAATCCGCCATTGCCGGGAGTTGCATAAATCCTTCAGAGAGTACGAGAAACATCACGCCAAATTTCCACACGAATGGCGGTCGCTTTGGTGGTGTTGCCGTCGTCAAGCAATTCCTCTAAGACCGTGGTGTCGGCCACAGCGGCGTGTGCGACGGCAAGCTTGCGTATGAGTTAATAGCGCTTGTCCACGCTGGCATTCCCTCGCGTCGAATCGGCCGCTAACGAAATCATCTTCGGCAGCGACGCAGCATGATTGCTGCGACATGTTTGTGTCGTTTGACTGGCAGGCGCAGTCGGCTCGATAAATGAACTTTACTTGCGAAGGCCGCGAAGCAAGCCCTGCAAAGGCATGTGGCAACGCATCTCGCAGCTAGCCTCTTCACAGTGATGTTGCTGCCGTTTTCTGTGGATGGGTCAATCTGAATTGCCAACAACATAAAGTTGACTTCGACACCGCTAGCTCATGCGAGCAAGGGTGCCCAGGAACCGACGAAGACCGCTATTTATGCGGCCCTCAACGCTACGCTATCGCCGATTCTTTCAGTTAAGATCAAACTGGTCTCGATTTGATTCCCACCACGTGAATTTGCTCTCGCTTCTTATGCGGCAGCCTTCTCGGTTTCTGGGGCAGGTCTCGGTTTGCGAAGAATTTCTTCGCCATAAGGGCCTTTCAGGGGGTAATTTCCGCGTGGCAGGAAATAGCCACCGCCCTCACGACGAGTCCATGTCTGCGTTTCAATTGCAATGGAACGCATGTCCGCGGTATCGTTATCCGTCATCACTGGATAAGGAGTTCCAAATTCCGCTTCTTTCACCAGCTTCTCTTCATCCTCATCGAGCGCCTCACCCGCCTTTTGTTTGTTGAGAGCCGCCTCCGTCTTCTTGGCATGGTCATAGATCTTCAAATCAAAGCCCTTCAGGCTACGCCGATCTTTCTTGACCACTTCCGAGACTTTTTTGCGCCGGTCATATTCTGTTACTTCACCAGCCAGATAGAAGCCCGCGTATGAATCGTGGATGTAGTCGTCGAAAAAGCGCATGACTTCGGGCGGCAGTGGCTCGGGGTTCTCGAATATTTCCAGCGCCCATTTTTCCCATTCGTCTAATCGATTACGTCTCATAGCACACGAAAGTTGCCACTGATTGATGCGGTTTTGATCGAGCAACGTACATGGCTCGTATCCAGTATCGTCGCCCGCGGCCTTTGGCTGCACGTTTTTGCGGTATTTCAGCACCTCCAGATCGCCAGCGAGCATGCGATTGGCATCGCTCATGTCCTGTTTTGATTGGTCGCTTGCAGCCGCGTAACTTGCTGTCTTTTCGAGGTTGTTCAATCGAGCCGCTCGCCAACGGTAGTAGAGTTCCATGTGCTTCATGAGAATGTCGCCGTTGTTACCCAGCTCTGCGGTGTATGCGTTCCAGGCTGAAGCTAATTCCTGGTTGACCGAATAGTCATTCTTAAGCAACGGTTCGAACTCGCTGAACGGCATCAAAGGCACACCTTTCACCCGCGCTTCTTTGAACATGTGAACCAACGGAATTTGTGACACAAGTGAACTCTGAGAGTCCCGCCCCTTGCCAGCTTCGCCTGGGCCATAACCACCGCCGACGTCCGAGTGCATTCCTGGGAAATATACTTCATGAAAGTCCCCATGTTCGGAGCGCAGACGTGTTACTGGGAAGTTCATTCGTATCTCTTGACTAGCAATGAAGTGCCGGCCAGCTTTCACACAAGCTGGAAGCGGCTTCAGGATTCGCTTTGCCCACGAGAAATGGCCGTCAGCAAAACTGCGCGACAATGGCGTCGTTCGGCCAACGGAGGCGGATAGGCCAATCGAAGCAACTGTGTCAAAGACGCCCAGAAAAGAGATCGTCGCTGGAATGCCTGCAAGCTTGTTGTCTACGAGAAGCTCATCAAACATGTGACAGAACGCAGCAGCTTCAGCTGCACCGCGTGAAAAGCCAAAAACCGACAGCGTCAAAGATGGGATTTCCGGCTTTTTCGTGTTCTTTAACTTACTCGCAAGCTCAGCAATGTGCGGTTCAAACCAGCTCTTATGAGTAATCGTGGTCTGCTGACCGTAAACATCAGTACTTGACTGGCCCACGTTTTGGTTATGGTCGTTTGCGAGATCACCCACCTGTCCGTCTGTGCGCAGCACCTTGCCCCCATTTACCACCCCGTATGTCGCATTTAGAACCTGCAACAGGGCCCATATGATACGCGGCTGCCCCCCCTTCCCGAAGGCTTTGCCGTCTTGTGTTTCAGTCAGCTCTTTAATTTCAGGAAATGGGGTTCCAAGCCCGGGCATATAAAATCGAAATACGCCTTTATCCATCTTATCACCAGGAACAGCCAAGTAGAGGCGAGCAACGTTACTATGGTCTGCCTCATCCTCGCTTACTCGCTTATTACTGATTGCCGTAGGTTTGTTATCCCGACCGGGAACTCCGACACGCTTCCCGTCCTTATCTCGATATAAATTGTTATTGGTTCCGTCGAAGAATAGAGCAACATGGACAGGGATCGAGCACGGGCTAGCTTGAGACGGGGAGCACGCAATGGCGATTTGCGACTGTTCAGTGGAATCTGGCCTAAGAAAATCAGTTACCGGAAAGGGTGCCGCAATTGGTGTAGCGTTAATCATAAGTTGGTCTATTTATTGTGCCGGAACTGGCGGAGAGGCAGGTTTCTGAGGTGGCTTAATAGGATGATTTGGACTTGACCCCCAATATGAAGAAACGACAACTCGCACTTCATCGTTTGGGAATATGTGTATATAAATACTACCGTCTTCTTCGTATTTCTCTACTTCGACCATCTTTTCTTTATAGATAGACTTACTCCCCTCCGGCATATTCCAACGCACTAGCATTTGTATTCCTGGATGCCATTTTCTCGGGAGCATTGCACAACACACTTCCCCCCCCCCGGCTCCCCATGCGCTCATATTCGCCCCTCCAGCTCCATCGACCGTGGCGGAGTGTATATATTTGGACGTGTGATTAACGATGCCCACACTGGCGCCATAGACTGAGTCATCTCGCTTAGACGGCGTGGAGCATGCAACTAAAAGCGCTACAAAAATGATGCCTAGCAATTTCATGAACTTTCCTTTTTCATGTCGTGACGTTAAATTTGAGAGCGGCTTTCCTCAGCTTCTTTCCAAAAGTTTGGCGAAAGTCTGTCGATTTCTGCAAAATATTCGGTCCCACTGCGTATTCGATTTAATGCTTCGGCCATCTCGGGATGTTTTGTGAAATCGTCGGGAAGCATCACCGCCAATACACTGAAATGATGGCGAGCGCGCGCTGATTCGATGCGATGATCATTCGCCACGCTCAGGTGATGTGACACGGCGCCATAAGCTTGAAGCGGATCAATATCGCGCAGAAGATCAGGCTGGCTGTCATAAATACTGTTTAAGATCGCATCCGGTTCAGAGTGATCCACCAAAGACGCAAAAGTCGCATCATCCATGGGTAACTTGTCGAATTCCGCCGCCAGGGGAAGCGCTTCGCCGTTCCCCGGCCAAGTCAATTGCTCCCCCCTGCGATTCGCGGCCCACCAGCAGTAAATTGGGCTGAGCAGGTGCGTTCGGTGCGGCTCGGTCAAATTCTCTATTACGCCCGGCAAGATACGCGTATCCCCCCATCGCACTGGCCATTCGACGGTATCCTCTGTCCTGCATATCATGTATGGGAGAAGATGGCGCTGCAGCGCTTCGGCATCCAATGCACTAGCAATAATGCTGAGCATGGGCTTACCACTACAATTGGAAAACAGATCTTCCAGCCACTTTTCCAGCTTGCCTGGTTGTCCACCAAACGTAGTCAATTGCGGCGCGGCCATCCCAAGTGAATGCAGTGACGTGTTCGCGTACAGCGACGTACGCGGCCAGCGATTTCGTGGGGACGATTTGAAAAACTCCTCGTCAAATGCGCCATCCACAAGCGCGATCACATGGAATGGAGCATCAACATGCCGCTCCTGCATGGCAGTGATCTGCTGTGCGATTTGCGAAGGCAGGCTTGGCGAAGTTGGATTTACAGCTAAATACATTCTCTACCTCAAGCCGCCGCTGGCGCGATGAATGGGCTTCCGCTGCGCAGCGCGGCCAGCAAGCATGGTTTACAGATACTGGTCGGAAGCTGCGGCATCGGATAATCGACCTTGGCAGGGCCGATGAACGACTTCTTGCCCGCCTTGATCTCGATCTTGCCCGGGCACTGCACCGTGATATTGCCGCCATCTATGGTGATGTTGGCGCCACCAGCCGTAGAAAGGTTGATCTTCTTCGCCGCAGCCCAATCGATATGGGCGTTGGCGCTCTTCACATTGATTTCATCACGCGCCTGTACCAGCATCGCACCGGCTTGCGCCTGCACGTCGATTGGATCGCGCGCGGCGATCACTTGCACGCCGAGATCCTGCGCGCCGGGTTTGACCGCGCCACCCAACACGCCAATGGTTTGCTGGGTGTGGATGCGCAGCTGGCCGCCGGTCGCGAGTTGCGTATCGCCGCCGGACATCACGACTGCGGCCTCGCCAGCGGCAAACTGCAGGTCGCGCGCGGCGCTCATCGTCAGGCCGTCCTTGGCCGTGATGGCGATAATCGGGTCGGCGCTATGCGGCAGTCCACCCGCGCCAGGAGACGTCTTGCGCTCACCGGCATCGGCGGGCGCCGCATCCAGGCTGGCGTTATCGACCATACCCGAAACAGCCGTCAGCAGCGACTGCAGCGGTGCTTCCTTTTCATCGAGCGCGCTAGCTTTCACCTTGTGCGCGCCCAAATACGAAGCAAGGCCGACAGTGCCGTGCTTGACCGCGATATCGCTGAACGTTTCGCTCAGCTTGACCGCCTGCTTCAGCATCGCGATACCGGCCGCATTGTCGCCCGCCGGTTCGCGCTGCGCGGCGCCGTGCGAGATCTTGTAGCTGGTGACCAGCAGACCGGCGCCGGCGCGCACTGCGCCATAAGCGTCGGTGCGCAGTTCGGCGCCCTGGCCGCGCAGGCTGCCGCGGTAGTTGTCGGTGTTGTGGACCAGGTGGCCCAGGTTCAGTTCCGTCGCCGCCAGCGTGGTGCGCAGCTGTACGCGGCCCTGGTTGTCGGTGTCGTCGAACACCAGCTGGTTGTAGCCCTTGCCGCCGAATTCCTTGCTGCGCACACCCCACAACGACGATGCGTTGCGGTGGGCAGCGCTGCCGCCGCCTGCGCCGTGCCATACGGGACCATTGCCGCCGACCAGGTTGCCCTGCGCCGAGGTGGCGTGGTCGTGGGCCTGGCCGTAGTAGTCGTCCGCCTGCTGCTCGCTGGCGCCACCCGGGGTCGGAGCGCTACCGCTTTCGCCCTGGCCGTTATACAGAGCACCGACGATGATGGGACGGTCGATGTCGTTTTCGATGAACTGCACCAGCACTTCCTGCCCGATGCGCGGCAGGAACTGGCTGCCCATGCCGCCGCCGGCCAGGCGCTGCGCGACGCGCACCCAGCACGTGGCGTTGCCCTGCTCCTGCCAGTGGAAGCGGATGCGCACGCGGCCCAGGTGGTCGCAGTGGATTTCACCGGCGCCGCTCGGGCGGTCGTTGCCGTCGGCGTCGACCACGATAGCGCTTTGGCTGCCCAGCGCAGTCGGCCTGGCGTGCAGGCGGCCGTCGCTGCCTTCCAGCATCGGGCGCCACGGGACGGTGGCGGGCAGCGCCTGGCTGCAGTTGGCATAGCCGGTGCTGTTGGCCTGCGTGAGCAGGGCCGGCAGGTCGGACACGATGCCGGTGAACGGCGCGGCCAGTTGCTCCAGCAGTTCCGGGATGGGGCCGAACAGTTCGGCCAGGCCATTCCGGGCGGCCACCGGCAGGTTGTTGATGCCGACGCTGGCGACGCGCGTGAGCACGTATTCGTTTTCATGCTCGCCCAGGTCCAGCGGGCCGTTGACCAGCTTGAAGCGGGTACCGGCGCGCAGGGTGCGCACGGTGCTGCGCACTTCCCACGGCTGGCTGCGCGCTTCGCGTGCCTGCATCTGCAGGAGGGCATAGCGCTGGGCGTCGTCGCCGTCGGTGAAGGCGTATTGGCCTGGGTAGTCGAAGCTTTCCGGCAGTTGGGCGTGGCGGCCGAAGTCGCTGATGCAGGTCGGCACTGTGCTGCCGATCAGGCTCTTGGCCTTGTAGTCGTAGCTGTAGATGGTCACGCTGCCCGGGGGCATGCTGCGCTCGCGGCGCAGCGACTGGATCGCGTCGGCTTTTTCCAGCGCGCGCGCCGAGTGGTAGCGCAGGCCGAAGCCGGATTTGCTGCTGGCGTCCTCCGGGGTGGCGGTGACTTCGCGGCTGTCGGCGAACAGCATCAGGATTTGCGCTTCTTCGCCGTCCTGCAGGCGCCAGGCGATACCTTCTTCCGTCAGCAGGCGGCGCACGAAGTCGTAGTCCGATTCGCGGTACTGGCAGCAGTAGCTGCGCGGCGGAATATCGGCCAAGGCGGCGCGTGCGTCTTCGCTCCACTGCCAGTTGGCGTAGGGGGCGTGCGCCTGGAAGACTTCGTCGACGATTTCCGCCACCGATTTGTCCTGCCATACGCGGCTGTTGCGCACCTGGGTCAGCAGCCACAGCCAGGACGAGATGCGCAAGCGGTAGCGGGCAAAGCCGCCTTCGCTGCCCAGCAGGCCGGCCTGGCTCACGTAACCGTGGAAGGCGCTGCGGCCGCCGTCGGCCAGGCTGGCGAGGAAGGTCGCAGGCTGGCCGAGCAGGGAGCGCAGGTCGATGGCGGCGCTGGTCGACAGGGCGATTACTTCGCGCCTGGCCAGTTCCTGCAGGCCGTCGTCGGCCAGGAAGGCTTCGACCAGGAGGCCGCCGCCGACGATCTCCTCGGTTTTCGGGAGCCGCAGTTCATACAAGCGGCTAGCGCTGGTGAATTGTGCCAGCGCGGCGTATACCTGCTGGATAAGCGCTTTCAGCATAGAGATTGCCCAAGTGCAATAATTATCAAATTGCATACAATAGCAGAATTGGCAATTTCGTGGCGTACACATCGCGTGCACTGGGGACATGGTACAAATTGCAAGGATTCTCGGCTAATATCCTTTCAACAATTAATCCAGATAACAGGAGATGTAATGCAGGGTTTTCTCAGACTCTCGCATTGGCTTGACCGCCTTGGGTATCGCTGCGGGCAAGTGGCTAATGTGATGATCCTCGTCTCATGCTTCGTCAGCGCCAGCAACGCCATGGTCAGGTATGGCTTCAACTGGAGTTCCAACGCCTTCCTGGAAATGCAGTGGCAGCTGTTCGCCGCCGCCGTCATGCTGGGCGCCAGCTACACCTTCCAGCGCAATGAACATGTGCGCGTCGACCTGATTTACGGCCACGTCTCCGAACGCAAGCAGATGATGATCGACATCTTCGGCATCATCTTCTTCCTCTTCCCTGCCTGTATCCTGTTTACCTGGCTGTCCTGGGAGGCCCTGTTCCTGCCGTCCCTGGCACGCTGGGAAGGCTCCGGCAACTCCGGCGGCCTGCCGCTCTGGCCGATCAAGATCATCGTGCCGGTCGGCTTTGCCCTGCTTACGCTGCAGGGCGTCTCCGAGCTGATCAAACGCATCGCCCACCTGTTCGGCAAGGCCGAGCTCGATAGCAGATACGAAAGGCCGGTGCAATGATTCCTACTGAAATGATGCCGCCGCTGATGTTCGGCGGTCTGGTGGTGTTCATGCTGGTCGGCTTCCCCGTGGCGTTCTCGCTGATGGCGGTCGGTCTGTTCTTCGGGGTTATCGCGATCCTGCAGCACAACTTCAACCTGCCCTTCCTGCAGGCCGTGCCCCAGCGGATCTTCGGCAGCGTGCTGGCCAACGACCTGCTGCTGGCGATCCCCTTCTTTACCTTCATGGGCGCGATTCTGGAAAAATGCCGGCTGGCGGAGGACATGCTCGACTCGATGGGCCGCCTGTTTGGCAGCGTCCGCGGGGGCCTGGGCTATTCCGTGATCATCGTCGGCTTCATCCTGGGCGCGATCACCGGTACGGTGGCGGCGCAGGTGATCGCCATGGCCATGATTTCGCTGCCGGTGATGATACGTTACGGTTACCACATGCGCTATGCCACCGGCGTGCTGGCCGCTTCCGGCACCATCACCCAGCTGGTACCGCCCTCCCTGGTGCTGGTGGTGCTGGCCGACCAGCTGAAAACCCCGACCGCCGCCGCCGACGTGGGCTCCATGTACCTGGGCGCCTGGGGACCGTCGCTGGTGCAGATCGGCCTGTTCGCCCTGTACACCTTCATCCTCACCCGCATCAAGCCGGAATGGCTGCCGGCCGCGCCGCAAAACGAACTAGGCCCGCGCGGCTGGGCATTGTGGAAGCAGTGCCTGCAGGGCATTGTGCCGGCTGCGGTGCTGATCTTCATGGTGCTGGGCACCATGATGCTGGGCGTGGCCACGCCGACCGAATCGGGCGCCATGGGTGCGCTGGGAGCGGTGATCCTGGCCGTGATCCGCCGCCCGGAATTCACGCCGCGCGACCGCGCGATTTTCCGCGTCGGCATGCTGGCCATGCTGCTGGCCGCCCTCGTCGGCGGCCTGAATTACGACCGCGAGACCGGTATCGCGCCCAACGTCAAGCCCGTGGTGCAGGCGGCGCTGGCCGTGCTGTACCTGAGCGTGGCGTGGCTGGTGCTGCGCGCCAGCCGCATCGCGGCGCTGCGCGAGCTGATCGTCCTGAGCTACCAGTCCACCATGCGCCTGACGGCGATGGTGGTGTTCATCCTGATCGGCTCCACCTGCTTCTCGGTGGTGTTCCAGGGGGTGGACGGCAGCCTGTGGGTGGAGCATCTGTTCACCGGCATCCCGGGCGGCTGGATCGGCTTCCTGCTGGTGGTGAACCTGTTCGTGTTCTTCCTGGCCTTCTTCCTGGACTTCTTCGAGATTGCCTTCATCGTGGTGCCGATGCTGGCGCCCGTGGCGCAGAAAGTCCTGGCGCCGCAGCTGGAGCCCATCATGGGCAGCCCGGAGGCGGCGGCATCAGCCTCCCTGGTGTGGTTCGGCGTGATGCTATGCGTGAACATGCAGACCTCCTTCATGCACCCGCCGTTCGGCTTTGCGCTGTTCTACCTGCGCGGCGTGGCGCCGAAGGAGGTGAAGTCGTCGGATATCTACTGGGGCGCCCTGCCCTGGGTCGGCCTGCAGATGCTGATGGTGCTGCTGGTGGCGGCAATGCCGCAAACGGTGACCATGTTCCTGGACCGCACGACCGGCGGCAAGGTGGAATCGGGCGACCTGCGCATCGAGCAGCCGGCCGCGCCCGAAGCGCAGCCGGTGCAAAAACAGGATGAGGATCAGCAGCCGGAACTGAACTTCTCCCAGCCGGAGGACGAGAAGAAGAAGTGACCGGCCGGGGCGGCCTGCTTAGTCGAGCGGGCCGCAGGCCGCCTTGGTGAACTCGGACTCCAGCTTGTCGATCTCGTCCTGGGTCTTGCCCATGGCTTCGAGCTGGGAGTTGCGGCGGTTTTCGTTGCGCCGCCCGTACAGGTCTTCGCGGCGCGAGCGCAGCTTGTCGCAGTCCGGCTTTGCCAGGCGCTTGCTGTCGCCCGCTTCCTTGGCCTCCGCCTCCTTATCGGCCTTGGCCTTGTTTTCGCGCGCTATACGGTTACTCTCCGCAAGCTGTTTGACGCGCTCCAGGTCTTCCTGCGCGCGCGCCTGCGCCGCCTTGGTCTGGGCCGGGGTTGGCGGAGGCGGAACGTCGATGGTCTCCCCGCCTTTGGCGCATGCCATGGACTGGTAGGTGATTTTGCCGTCGACCTTGCATTTAAACAGCCCCTGCGCGCCGGCCTGCGATGCGGCGATCATGCCGAGGACTGTAAACAACAGCGCTTTCTTCATTTGCGCTTTACTCCCAATGGGTTTGAGTCAGAAACTTAAGCCGGTTGTTATCTGGATCGAGGACGGACATCGCGCGCAGGTCGGCGCCCAGCCCGTTATTCGGGACTTCCTCGACTTCTACGCCGTACTCCATGAAATCTTCGTACAGCGCATCCACATCCGGAACATAGAAGTGTACCAGCCCGCCGGGCTGGCAGTCGCCCGTATGCTCTGACAGGAAGATTTCCATGCCGTCGAAGGCCATCGAGGCGAAGGCGGGCAGGCCGGGTTCGAACTGGTGCGTCCACGCTTCGCGAAAGCCCAGCGACTCGTAGAAGGCCTTGCTGGCCGCATAACTGGCCACCCGCAGCGCCGGCACCACCCGCTGCATCTCGCGCTTCACACCCATGCCGCTTCCCCTGTAGGAATGCCCTACAGGGAAGTGTACATCAATGTTTGTGCGCGATCATATTGGACAGGACACTGAAGGCGGCGCCCGTGTGTTCCTTCTCCAGCAGCAGGGTGAGTTCGGTGTGCGTCGAGATCAGGTTGATCAGGTTGACCTTGTCCCACGCCAGCTTCTTGAGAATGGCGTGGTAGATGCCCGGCGTGCGCCAGGAATCGGCGGTCAGCTGCAGCGTGACGGCATTCAGGTTCTCCAGCCGCGCCAGCAGGCGCTCGCTGGCGAAGATCTGCTCCACCATGCCGATGAACGGCCGGCTGCAGATCACCACCACTTCTTCGCTGCCGCGGGTCACGGTCAGGTACAGGCCGTGGCCGGTACCGGCGCGTTCCAGCATCTGGCGGTGACAGTCATCGATGCGGTCCGAGCGGCGGAAGGTGAATTCGACCAGATCGGTGCGCGCGGTCAGCTGGCCCGACTGCTGGGCCAGCACCAGTTCCTGCGTATCCTTGTCCGGCAAGCGCCCGGCCACGCGGCGCAAGGCCATGACGACGGCGGCCTGGCCGACCGGCTTCCACAGGTCGTTCTGGAGCTGCGGCTGCAGCTGGCGCGCCAGTTCCGACAGGTTGATCAGGCCACGGCGCAGACCTTCACTCAGGAAGGGCGACTCCGCAACAATCCTTTCGACTTTGGTAGATATAGACAACATAAGTGATTGCGCCCTCACTAAGTAGCACCTCAACTGAACGACGGGCTAGTGTAAATCGCAAAATTCAACCAGTGCAACACCGTTGTGACAAATTGATACATATTTGTGTTGTGTCAAACCCGAAACTAGAAAAACCCCTCTATTTCGTTGTAACTCGCCTACAAAACCCGCCAATCGTGCGCCTTTTCGTTGCCGTCCAGAGTAGTTGAGCGACTACGAACATGTAATCAAATGTCTCAAATTGAACAAAAACTGTCATGTTGACTTATTTCATGATTTTTTTGACTCGAGCAACAAACAGGCCTAACTTCCGGCTCTCCCAACAATCTTGAAACTCACTAGGAGAGTTATGAAACTTCGCAAAAGCCTGCTGGCCGCAGCCGTAGCAGCCTCTTTCGCCCCTGCATTTGCAGGCGTCCTGCCGGAAAACCTGATGGCCGCACCGGCCCAGCCGATGAGTGTTGCAGCCAAGGCCAACCTGGCAGCGCGCCTCGACGCGCGCCGCGCCGACGCCGGCCTCGATAGCGAGCATGGCTACAAGATGCGCGAACAGCACCCAGGCGCCCACGGTCAGCGCATCCTGCGCGCCGACCACACCTTCCAGGGCCTGCGCGTGTACGGTTCCGAGTCGGTCGTTGTGACCGATGAAAACGGCGACATCGTCAGCGAATCGGCGTCCGACCGCCGCAACGGCCTGGACTCTTCGCGCGCAGCGCGGGTCTCCGCCAAAGGCGCGCCTGAAACCAGCCCAGCCTTCGATGCCGACGAAGCGATCCGCATCGCCGTCTCCCGCACCACCGGCAAGACCCACCGCACCAAGCCGGAAGCCGAGCTGCTGATCTGGCCGGTGATGAAGACCGTGCGCACTGCCGCCGCCGCCAACAAGGCCGAAAGCGCGCTGAATGCAATGGACGTGCAGGACGTGGTCGACCACTACGAGCTGGCCTACCTGGTCAAGACCCGTATGAACAAGAACAACCGTCCGGTCTTCCGCGACACCGTGATCAACGCCACCACCGGCGCCGTGATCAAGCAGTGGGACGCGCTGCAAAGCGTAACCGGCGTCGGCCACAGCCAGTATAACGGCGACGTGCCGATCCAGACCACACTGTCCGGCTCGACCTACAAGATGCTCGATTCTTCGCGCGGCGTAGGCGGCACCTTCGGCGGCATGGCGATCACCAACGCCAACCACTCGCCGGAATCCAACCCGCAGGCGGGCTCCATCTACACCAACAGCACCAACACCTGGGGCGACGGCCAGCAATACATCAGCGGCGGCAGCACCACCAACGCCAACGGCCAGACCGCCGCGGTGAACGCGCTGTGGGGCCTGATGAACACCTACGACACGCTGAAGAACGTGGTGGGCTGGTCCTCGCTGGACGGCAACAACACCGCGACCTACATCGCCGTCCACGTCGACAACAACTACGACAACGCCTTCTTCGACCCGAACTGCAAGTGCATGTACATCGGCGACGGCACCGACTTCTACAGCCTGGGTTCGATCGACGTGATCGGCCACGAAATGGGCCACGGCGTGACCGACGCCACGTCCAACCTGACCTATTCCGGTGAGTCGGGCGGCCTGAATGAGTCGAACTCCGACATCACCGGCGAAATGGTGGAAGCCTATGCCCGCGCCGGCGGCACCGGCACCAGCGTCCCATCCGGCAACGACTGGATGATGGGCAAGGAGATCGCCCGCAACGGCCAGCCGCTGCGCTGGATGTGGAAGCCATCGAAAGACGGCTCGTCGAAGGATGCCTGGAGCAGCACCCTGGGCAACCTGAACGTGCACTTCTCCTCCGGCCCGAACAACCGTATGTTCTACTTCCTGGCCAACGGCTCCAATGCTTCGTCCTCGAGCGAGATGTACAGCTCCTACCTGACCAAGCAGCCGCTGGCGATGACCGGTATCGGCAACGACAAGGCCTTCCGCATCTGGTTCAAGGCCAACACCACCAAGTTCACCGCCTC
>NZ_AUDI01000034.1 GCF_000425385.1 Pseudoduganella violaceinigra DSM 15887
GAGGCGGTGAACTTGGTGGTGTTGGCCTTGAACCAGATGCGGAAGGCCTTGTCGTTGCCGATACCGGTCATCGCCAGCGGCTGCTTGGTCAGGTAGGAGCTGTACATCTCGCTCGAGGACGAAGCATTGGAGCCGTTGGCCAGGAAGTAGAACATACGGTTGTTCGGGCCGGAGGAGAAGTGCACGTTCAGGTTGCCCAGGGTGCTGCTCCAGGCATCCTTCGACGAGCCGTCTTTCGATGGCTTCCACATCCAGCGCAGCGGCTGGCCGTTGCGGGCGATCTCCTTGCCCATCATCCAGTCGTTGCCGGATGGGACGCTGGTGCCGGTGCCGCCGGCGCGGGCATAGGCTTCCACCATTTCGCCGGTGATGTCGGAGTTCGACTCATTCAGGCCGCCCGACTCACCGGAATAGGTCAGGTTGGACGTGGCGTCGGTCACGCCGTGGCCCATTTCGTGGCCGATCACGTCGATCGAACCCAGGCTGTAGAAGTCGGTGCCGTCGCCGATGTACATGCACTTGCAGTTCGGGTCGAAGAAGGCGTTGTCGTAGTTGTTGTCGACGTGGACGGCGATGTAGGTCGCGGTGTTGTTGCCGTCCAGCGAGGACCAGCCCACCACGTTCTTCAGCGTGTCGTAGGTGTTCATCAGGCCCCACAGCGCGTTCACCGCGGCGGTCTGGCCGTTGGCGTTGGTGGTGCTGCCGCCGCTGATGTATTGCTGGCCGTCGCCCCAGGTGTTGGTGCTGTTGGTGTAGATGGAGCCCGCCTGCGGGTTGGATTCCGGCGAGTGGTTGGCGTTGGTGATCGCCATGCCGCCGAAGGTGCCGCCTACGCCGCGCGAAGAATCGAGCATCTTGTAGGTCGAGCCGGACAGTGTGGTCTGGATCGGCACGTCGCCGTTATACTGGCTGTGGCCGACGCCGGTTACGCTTTGCAGCGCGTCCCACTGCTTGATCACGGCGCCGGTGGTGGCGTTGATCACGGTGTCGCGGAAGACCGGACGGTTGTTCTTGTTCATACGGGTCTTGACCAGGTAGGCCAGCTCGTAGTGGTCGACCACGTCCTGCACGTCCATTGCATTCAGCGCGCTTTCGGCCTTGTTGGCGGCGGCGGCAGTGCGCACGGTCTTCATCACCGGCCAGATCAGCAGCTCGGCTTCCGGCTTGGTGCGGTGGGTCTTGCCGGTGGTGCGGGAGACGGCGATGCGGATCGCTTCGTCGGCATCGAAGGCTGGGCTGGTTTCAGGCGCGCCTTTGGCGGAGACCCGCGCTGCGCGCGAAGAGTCCAGGCCGTTGCGGCGGTCGGACGCCGATTCGCTGACGATGTCGCCGTTTTCATCGGTCACAACGACCGACTCGGAACCGTACACGCGCAGGCCCTGGAAGGTGTGGTCGGCGCGCAGGATGCGCTGACCGTGGGCGCCTGGGTGCTGTTCGCGCATCTTGTAGCCATGCTCGCTATCGAGGCCGGCGTCGGCGCGGCGCGCGTCGAGGCGCGCTGCCAGGTTGGCCTTGGCTGCAACACTCATCGGCTGGGCCGGTGCGGCCATCAGGTTTTCCGGCAGGACGCCTGCAAATGCAGGGGCGAAAGAGGCTGCTACGGCTGCGGCCAGCAGGCTTTTGCGAAGTTTCATAACTCTCCTAGTGAGTTTCAAGATTGTTGGGAGAGCCGGAAGTTAGGCCTGTTTGTTGCTCGAGTCAAAAAAATCATGAAATAAGTCAACATGACAGTTTTTGTTCAATTTGAGACATTTGATTACATGTTCGTAGTCGCTCAACTACTCTGGACGGCAACGAAAAGGCGCACGATTGGCGGGTTTTGTAGGCGAGTTACAACGAAATAGAGGGGTTTTTCTAGTTTCGGGTTTGACACAACACAAATATGTATCAATTTGTCACAACGGTGTTGCACTGGTTGAATTTTGCGATTTACACTAGCCCGTCGTTCAGTTGAGGTGCTACTTAGTGAGGGCGCAATCACTTATGTTGTCTATATCTACCAAAGTCGAAAGGATTGTTGCGGAGTCGCCCTTCCTGAGTGAAGGTCTGCGCCGTGGCCTGATCAACCTGTCGGAACTGGCGCGCCAGCTGCAGCCGCAGCTCCAGAACGACCTGTGGAAGCCGGTCGGCCAGGCCGCCGTCGTCATGGCCTTGCGCCGCGTGGCCGGGCGCTTGCCGGACAAGGATACGCAGGAACTGGTGCTGGCCCAGCAGTCGGGCCAGCTGACCGCGCGCACCGATCTGGTCGAATTCACCTTCCGCCGCTCGGACCGCATCGATGACTGTCACCGCCAGATGCTGGAACGCGCCGGTACCGGCCACGGCCTGTACCTGACCGTGACCCGCGGCAGCGAAGAAGTGGTGGTGATCTGCAGCCGGCCGTTCATCGGCATGGTGGAGCAGATCTTCGCCAGCGAGCGCCTGCTGGCGCGGCTGGAGAACCTGAATGCCGTCACGCTGCAGCTGACCGCCGATTCCTGGCGCACGCCGGGCATCTACCACGCCATTCTCAAGAAGCTGGCGTGGGACAAGGTCAACCTGATCAACCTGATCTCGACGCACACCGAACTCACCCTGCTGCTGGAGAAGGAACACACGGGCGCCGCCTTCAGTGTCCTGTCCAATATGATCGCGCACAAACATTGATGTACACTTCCCTGTAGGGCATTCCTACAGGGGAAGCGGCATGGGTGTGAAGCGCGAGATGCAGCGGGTGGTGCCGGCGCTGCGGGTGGCCAGTTATGCGGCCAGCAAGGCCTTCTACGAGTCGCTGGGCTTTCGCGAAGCGTGGACGCACCAGTTCGAACCCGGCCTGCCCGCCTTCGCCTCGATGGCCTTCGACGGCATGGAAATCTTCCTGTCAGAGCATACGGGCGACTGCCAGCCCGGCGGGCTGGTACACTTCTATGTTCCGGATGTGGATGCGCTGTACGAAGATTTCATGGAGTACGGCGTAGAAGTCGAGGAAGTCCCGAATAACGGGCTGGGCGCCGACCTGCGCGCGATGTCCGTCCTCGATCCAGATAACAACCGGCTTAAGTTTCTGACTCAAACCCATTGGGAGTAAAGCGCAAATGAAGAAAGCGCTGTTGTTTACAGTCCTCGGCATGATCGCCGCATCGCAGGCCGGCGCGCAGGGGCTGTTTAAATGCAAGGTCGACGGCAAAATCACCTACCAGTCCATGGCATGCGCCAAAGGCGGGGAGACCATCGACGTTCCGCCTCCGCCAACCCCGGCCCAGACCAAGGCGGCGCAGGCGCGCGCGCAGGAAGACCTGGAGCGCGTCAAACAGCTTGCGGAGAGTAACCGTATAGCGCGCGAAAACAAGGCCAAGGCCGATAAGGAGGCGGAGGCCAAGGAAGCGGGCGACAGCAAGCGCCTGGCAAAGCCGGACTGCGACAAGCTGCGCTCGCGCCGCGAAGACCTGTACGGGCGGCGCAACGAAAACCGCCGCAACTCCCAGCTCGAAGCCATGGGCAAGACCCAGGACGAGATCGACAAGCTGGAGTCCGAGTTCACCAAGGCGGCCTGCGGCCCGCTCGACTAAGCAGGCCGCCCCGGCCGGTCACTTCTTCTTCTCGTCCTCCGGCTGGGAGAAGTTCAGTTCCGGCTGCTGATCCTCATCCTGTTTTTGCACCGGCTGCGCTTCGGGCGCGGCCGGCTGCTCGATGCGCAGGTCGCCCGATTCCACCTTGCCGCCGGTCGTGCGGTCCAGGAACATGGTCACCGTTTGCGGCATTGCCGCCACCAGCAGCACCATCAGCATCTGCAGGCCGACCCAGGGCAGGGCGCCCCAGTAGATATCCGACGACTTCACCTCCTTCGGCGCCACGCCGCGCAGGTAGAACAGCGCAAAGCCGAACGGCGGGTGCATGAAGGAGGTCTGCATGTTCACGCATAGCATCACGCCGAACCACACCAGGGAGGCTGATGCCGCCGCCTCCGGGCTGCCCATGATGGGCTCCAGCTGCGGCGCCAGGACTTTCTGCGCCACGGGCGCCAGCATCGGCACCACGATGAAGGCAATCTCGAAGAAGTCCAGGAAGAAGGCCAGGAAGAACACGAACAGGTTCACCACCAGCAGGAAGCCGATCCAGCCGCCCGGGATGCCGGTGAACAGATGCTCCACCCACAGGCTGCCGTCCACCCCCTGGAACACCACCGAGAAGCAGGTGGAGCCGATCAGGATGAACACCACCATCGCCGTCAGGCGCATGGTGGACTGGTAGCTCAGGACGATCAGCTCGCGCAGCGCCGCGATGCGGCTGGCGCGCAGCACCAGCCACGCCACGCTCAGGTACAGCACGGCCAGCGCCGCCTGCACCACGGGCTTGACGTTGGGCGCGATACCGGTCTCGCGGTCGTAATTCAGGCCGCCGACGAGGGCGGCCAGCAGCATGGCCAGCATGCCGACGCGGAAAATCGCGCGGTCGCGCGGCGTGAATTCCGGGCGGCGGATCACGGCCAGGATCACCGCTCCCAGCGCACCCATGGCGCCCGATTCGGTCGGCGTGGCCACGCCCAGCATCATGGTGCCCAGCACCATGAAGATCAGCACCGCAGCCGGCACAATGCCCTGCAGGCACTGCTTCCACAATGCCCAGCCGCGCGGGCCTAGTTCGTTTTGCGGCGCGGCCGGCAGCCATTCCGGCTTGATGCGGGTGAGGATGAAGGTGTACAGGGCGAACAGGCCGATCTGCACCAGCGACGGTCCCCAGGCGCCCAGGTACATGGAGCCCACGTCGGCGGCGGCGGTCGGGGTTTTCAGCTGGTCGGCCAGCACCACCAGCACCAGGGAGGGCGGTACCAGCTGGGTGATGGTGCCGGAAGCGGCCAGCACGCCGGTGGCATAGCGCATGTGGTAACCGTAACGTATCATCACCGGCAGCGAAATCATGGCCATGGCGATCACCTGCGCCGCCACCGTACCGGTGATCGCGCCCAGGATGAAGCCGACGATGATCACGGAATAGCCCAGGCCCCCGCGGACGCTGCCAAACAGGCGGCCCATCGAGTCGAGCATGTCCTCCGCCAGCCGGCATTTTTCCAGAATCGCGCCCATGAAGGTAAAGAAGGGGATCGCCAGCAGCAGGTCGTTGGCCAGCACGCTGCCGAAGATCCGCTGGGGCACGGCCTGCAGGAAGGGCAGGTTGAAGTTGTGCTGCAGGATCGCGATAACCCCGAAGAACAGACCGACCGCCATCAGCGAGAACGCCACGGGGAAGCCGACCAGCATGAACACCACCAGACCGC
The DNA here is from genome assembly GCF_000425385.1 of Pseudoduganella violaceinigra DSM 15887. GTDB lineage: Bacteria > Pseudomonadota > Gammaproteobacteria > Burkholderiales > Burkholderiaceae_D > Rugamonas > Rugamonas violaceinigra. The sequence continues at coordinate 5,255 of NZ_AUDI01000034.1, forward strand.
CGAACATCAGCGGCGGCATCATTTCAGTAGGAATCATTGCACCGGCCTTTCGTATCTGCTATCGAGCTCGGCCTTGCCGAACAGGTGGGCGATGCGTTTGATCAGCTCGGAGACGCCCTGCAGCGTAAGCAGGGCAAAGCCGACCGGCACGATGATCTTGATCGGCCAGAGCGGCAGGCCGCCGGAGTTGCCGGAGCCTTCCCAGCGTGCCAGGGACGGCAGGAACAGGGCCTCCCAGGACAGCCAGGTAAACAGGATACAGGCAGGGAAGAGGAAGAAGATGATGCCGAAGATGTCGATCATCATCTGCTTGCGTTCGGAGACGTGGCCGTAAATCAGGTCGACGCGCACATGTTCATTGCGCTGGAAGGTGTAGCTGGCGCCCAGCATGACGGCGGCGGCGAACAGCTGCCACTGCATTTCCAGGAAGGCGTTGGAACTCCAGTTGAAGCCATACCTGACCATGGCGTTGCTGGCGCTGACGAAGCATGAGACGAGGATCATCACATTAGCCACTTGCCCGCAGCGATACCCAAGGCGGTCAAGCCAATGCGAGAGTCTGAGAAAACCCTGCATTACATCTCCTGTTATCTGGATTAATTGTTGAAAGGATATTAGCCGAGAATCCTTGCAATTTGTACCATGTCCCCAGTGCACGCGATGTGTACGCCACGAAATTGCCAATTCTGCTATTGTATGCAATTTGATAATTATTGCACTTGGGCAATCTCTATGCTGAAAGCGCTTATCCAGCAGGTATACGCCGCGCTGGCACAATTCACCAGCGCTAGCCGCTTGTATGAACTGCGGCTCCCGAAAACCGAGGAGATCGTCGGCGGCGGCCTCCTGGTCGAAGCCTTCCTGGCCGACGACGGCCTGCAGGAACTGGCCAGGCGCGAAGTAATCGCCCTGTCGACCAGCGCCGCCATCGACCTGCGCTCCCTGCTCGGCCAGCCTGCGACCTTCCTCGCCAGCCTGGCCGACGGCGGCCGCAGCGCCTTCCACGGTTACGTGAGCCAGGCCGGCCTGCTGGGCAGCGAAGGCGGCTTTGCCCGCTACCGCTTGCGCATCTCGTCCTGGCTGTGGCTGCTGACCCAGGTGCGCAACAGCCGCGTATGGCAGGACAAATCGGTGGCGGAAATCGTCGACGAAGTCTTCCAGGCGCACGCCCCCTACGCCAACTGGCAGTGGAGCGAAGACGCACGCGCCGCCTTGGCCGATATTCCGCCGCGCAGCTACTGCTGCCAGTACCGCGAATCGGACTACGACTTCGTGCGCCGCCTGCTGACGGAAGAAGGTATCGCCTGGCGCCTGCAGGACGGCGAAGAAGCGCAAATCCTGATGCTGTTCGCCGACAGCCGCGAAGTCACCGCCACCCCGGAGGACGCCAGCAGCAAATCCGGCTTCGGCCTGCGCTACCACTCGGCGCGCGCGCTGGAAAAAGCCGACGCGATCCAGTCGCTGCGCCGCGAGCGCAGCATGCCCCCGGGCAGCGTGACCATCTACAGCTACGACTACAAGGCCAAGAGCCTGATCGGCAGCACAGTGCCGACCTGCATCAGCGACTTCGGCCGCCACGCCCAACTGCCGGAAAGCTTCGACTACCCAGGCCAATACGCCTTCACCGACGGCGACGACGCCCAGCGCTATGCCCTCCTGCAGATGCAGGCACGCGAAGCGCGCAGCCAGCCGTGGGAAGTGCGCAGCACCGTGCGCACCCTGCGCGCCGGTACCCGCTTCAAGCTGGTCAACGGCCCGCTGGACCTGGGCGAGCATGAAAACGAATA
>NZ_AUDI01000035.1 GCF_000425385.1 Pseudoduganella violaceinigra DSM 15887
TGCCGAAAGGACAGGGGAAATTGTGCTATGAACGTGGGTCAGATTTCGTTGCAAATTCGTGGGGAAGCTGGGTCAATTTTCAGTGCAAATTAACATCCAAATCTTCAATTAGAAGGCGACGAACGCCTTTGTGTTGGGCTTTATGGTTCTGATTCCGGGATAGGAGGGGGAACGAGACCATCGTTTTTGTCGCAGGAGGCTAGGCCATTTTCTGCATAGACTTCTGGCCCCTTGAGGGCAAGATTAGCTGTCCAGCTAATCTTCGCTCTTCGTCTAAATTAGGGGGTTGCGCTATATTAGCTGCGCAGCTAATATGCAAAGTATGGATAAAGTTGAACTTTCTCTGTTGCATGATTTTACTGGTTCGCTCCAGAGCGCGACTGGCTTCGACATCGAACATATCGAGCAAGCCGCGCAATTTGGTGAACAACGTGAACATGCAAAGATAGATGTGGTGCTGGAAGCGAAGACGCCGGCCGGTGGCAACTGCTTACTGGCCATCGAACTCAAGCGCGTCGCCTATCCACGCGACATCCGAATGGCGATCAGCCAACTGAAGGAATATCGCGCTTCTTTCCCGCGCGAGGATAAAGTTGAACTGTTCCTGATCGCTGATGCGATTAGCCCAGGTGCACGCGAGGCGCTGCGGGAAGCGGGCATCAATTACTACGATCAGAGCGGAACTCTATATTTTAGGCATCTCACCTGGTTAGTCGATATTGAACGCGCACCGCGACCCCCATCACGCAAAAAGGAGCTCGCTGTGTTTCGCGGCGCACGTGAACGGGTCGTCCATGCCCTGCTCCACCATTGGTATACCAATCCCAACGAAGAATATGTCTCTGGCGGCATGCTTTCCTATCTCTCGCATGTCTCGACTTATACCGTGTCGAGTACTATGCAGGCGTTGGAGCAGCTTGACCTTGTGGAATCCAAAGGCAGTGGCCCGAGCCAGCGCCGTCGCGTGCGCGATCCTGCCGCGCTCCTGGATGCTTGGGCTGAGGATTGGGCCAGGCGACGGGAAGCGAAGACACGCTGGTATGCTTATGCTCCGAGCGGGAACATTGTCGATTGCGTCATTGAGAGGTTTGTCCATTACTCGGAACCCGTGGAATGGGCCATCACCGGGGCAGCTGCCGCCAACGCGATTGTTCCGCGACTGACCAACGTCGATCGGGTGGAGGTCATCGTTCAACCAGGCGAAGCGGAGCAGTTGGCAACTGCCATGGGGTGGTCGCAAGCGGAGAAAGGCGCCAACGTCGTGCTGATTGAACGCACAGGGGCCTCCCTTCTGTTCCCGGACGAGCACCCCGAACGCCCTCGTTCCCGTTTTGCCAGCCGATTCATCCAGTATCTGGATCTTCTCAACGGCTACGGCCGCAACAAAGAGCTCGCGGACGAATTCCGTCAACGGGTCCTTAGGATAGGAAAAAGCTCGTGAACATGAAGCATAAGACCGCGGCGGAATACAGTACGGATCACACCAAGGCATGTGAGATCGCGCTCGTTGCGCTACTGCGCGCGTTTGGCTCCTTGAAGGACGATTTGCGACTCGTAGGCGGATTGGTCCCACGCTATTTGACGCCCGCGCTGCCGCCGGAAGTCCCGGCGCATGCTGGCACGACGGACGTGGACGTCGTTCTCAACATCACGGTGCTTGCCGCGAAGGGCACATATGATAAGTTGAAGCGGCAGCTGAAAAGCGGTGGCTTTATCCGCTATCAGCCTAATCCGGAAGGCCCACCGAGTTCCTGGCAATGGGTGTACGCCGCTGGCGGCGCCTCGATTGTAGTCGAGTTCCTGCAACATACGGATGACCCAGAGCAGAGCGCCAGGCTCGTGGAAATTGACGGCGAGGAGGTGTCCGCTTGCCAGATCCTGTACGCTGGTATTGCGCACGATTGGTTTGCGGAGACGTCGATCATCGTCGATCTACCGCATAACGGCGGCACCGTTAAGGAGACCATTCGCTACGCGGACGCCGTGGCCTTCATCGTGTTAAAGGCGCTCGCATTTAAGACGCGCCACGAACCCAAAGACGCGGCGGACTTGATTCACGTGATGCGTTACTCGGGGAGTGTGGATGCGCTTGCTGCTTCATTCGTTGAGCGGCTTGCCGGTGGTATGCACGCCGGCGCCATTGATAGCGCGCTGACGGCGCTGACGGAGCACTTCTGCGACGAGCGAGACATTCCAGGTTTTCGCAAGGACGGTCCATCTACCGTGGCCAACTTCCTTGGATTGCAGGACGCGGACGAAGACACAAGGTTTCGAGAGCAGCGCGAGGTGAGCGCAATGGTGAGCTACTTTCTGCAACAAGTGGCAAAGCTACGCGTCAATAGCTGATACCTATTAGGAATGGTAAGGTATTGAGATTGGACGTGAAGGGCAAGTTCACGCTCAATTGCTGCATAAAGGTTGAAGCTCGCGCACTGAGATCGACGGCAAGTCGCTTCAGTCACACGTCGTGTACATTTGCCAATTAAAGGGAACGAGTGGCCGACCGGAGCTTAAACGACGCGCAGCTTGATATTGCTCCAAGCTGCAAATTTCAAAGATAGCCCGCCATTTTTACACTTCTCCAGAAGGAGTGCGTGGCGGCGGGCGTTGTTGGCCGCTATTGTAGCAAGAACGATCAGGGCGATGGACCCGACGGCCGTGAATAATTGTTGGATGGTGATGGAGCCTTAGGGAGAGGGGGGGATGGTTCCGGCAAGAACTTCAAAACCTCTGTCGCATAATCTGAAACAGACATGCAGACTATTCTGTTGTCCCGAGGACTAACCCCTATCACAGCGCCAAGCATCCCCCCTGAAACCTGTTCGACGCCGGCAGTCTTTGCTAAAAGTAGGGACCGAAGGTAGGCGTTGAAAAGGTCGCGCCGGCAGCCTCGCAATCGAGTGTCTTGTGACAATCGGACGTCCGAAAGGTCATCTATACCTGATGCCCAGGTCCCCCAGTAGGGGCGTGCTGACAATGCAAGTGACTTTTCCAGTATCCCAGTCGCATAAACAAAGTAATGCGGTTCATGCGTGCCAGGCAACTCTGATCGCCTAAACTCTTCTACTTCCAGTAACAACTCAGATAAGAAGGGGTTCTCAGCTCCATCAATCATGCCAACAAACTTCTTACGTTCGGAACTGAAATCTTTAGTGCCACGCTTAAATTCAATTAGAAACCATTCAGATCGATTCAAGCTTCCAATGGCATCGCCGAATAGTTCGTGTTTGCCATCCAGAGGCGCGATAAAAGAATCCCTATACATCAGAGCGACGTATGCGTACTCAACCGTCTTTTCCCACCACTGTTAATTTGCACTGAAAATTGACCCAGCTTCCCCACGAATTTGCAACGAAATCTGACCCACGTTCATAGCACAATTTCCCCTGTCCTTTCGGCA
>NZ_AUDI01000036.1 GCF_000425385.1 Pseudoduganella violaceinigra DSM 15887
TACCTGACCAAGCAGCCGCTGGCGATGACCGGTATCGGCAACGACAAGGCCTTCCGCATCTGGTTCAAGGCCAACACCACCAAGTTCACCGCCTCGACCAACTACGCCGACGCGCGCAACAAGGTGGTGCAGGCAGCGGAAGAACTGTACGGCGTGGGCAGCAAGGAATCGATCGCAGTCAAGCGCGCTTACGCGGCCATCAACGTCGGCACCGACGTCGACGAAGGCGTGCCGACCGGCGTGTCGATCTCGACCCAGCCTAACAACGTCACCGTGAATGCCGGCGGCACCGCCAGCTTCACCGTCGGCGCCAGCGGCGGCACCTCGCCTTACAGCTACCAGTGGTACCGCAACGGCACCCAGATCACGGGCGCCACCTCGGCCACCTACTCGTTCACTGCGCAGAGCGCCGACAACGGCGCCGTGTTCAAGGCCGTGGTCAGCGACGCTTCGTCGCCGGTCAAGACCGCCACCTCGAACAACGCCACCCTGACCGTGGGCGGCACACCGCCACAGTCCGACCTGGTGGTCAACGGCGGCTTCGAGTCCGGCACGTCGCCATGGGCCGGCAGCACCGGCGTGATCGGCAACTACAGCGGCCAGAGCGCATACGAAGGCACCCGCTTCGCATGGCTGGGCGGCAATGGCGCCACCGCCACCGAAAGCCTGTACCAGACCGTGACCATCCCATCCACTGCAACGTCGGCGAACTTCTCCTTCGCGCTGCATATCGACACCGCGGAATCGGGTAGCACCGCCTACGACAAGCTGGTCGTGACCGTGAAGAACTCCGCCGGCACCACCCTGGGCACCCTGGCGACCTACAGCAATGCCAACGCCGCCAGCGGCTACCAGGTGCGCAGCTTCAATCTGCTGCCGTACAAGGGCCAGACCGTGCGCCTGCACTTCAACATGACGGAAGACTCGTCGCTGCAGACTTCCTTCGTGATCGATAAGGTCAGCCTGCAAGTTCAGTAAGCAAGCTAGTCGTCATTCAAGCCGGTATGCGGCTGTCGCCATCCTTGCGATGCGATAGCCGTATTACCGGCTTTTTTGTGGGCAGGATGCGCCTGCCAACGTGACTACAAGCATGTAATCAATTGTCTAAAACTATACAAAAACTGTAAAACTGACTCATTTCACAAGTTTTTTGACTCGCCCAAAAAACAGGCATAACTTCGACTCCCCACCAACCCAAGTTCCAAGAAGGAGTGTCGATGAAACTTCGCAAAAGCCTGTTGGCCGCAGCCGTTGCCGCCTCGTTCGCCCCTGCATTTGCCGGCGTCATGCCCGATTCCCTGATGGCCGCGCCGGCCCAGCCGATGAGTCTGGAAGCCAAAACCAATCTCGTCTCACGCCTGGATGCACGCCGCGCGGCCGCCGGTCTCGACAGCGAGCATGGCTACAAACTGCGTGAACAGCATCCCGGTGTGCAAGGCCAGCGCATCACGCGCGCCGATCACACCTTCCAGGGCTTGCGTGTCTTCGGTTCCGACTCGGTCATCGTGACCGACGAAAACGGCGACATCGTCAGTGAATCCGCCTCCGACCGCCGCAATGGCCTGGACGCTTCGCGCGCCGCCAAAGCCGCCGGCAAAGGCGCGCCTGACACCACCCCAAGCTTCAACGCCGACGAAGCGATCCGCATCGCCGTCTCCCGCACCCCGGCCAGCGAACACCGCATCAAGCCGGAAGCGGAGCTGCTGATCTGGCCGGTCATGAAGACCGTGCGTACCGAAGCCGCCGCCAACAAGGCCGAAAACGCGCTGAATGCGATGGATGTGAAGGACGTGGTCGACCACTACGAGCTGGCCTACCTGGTCAAGACCCGTATGAGCAAGAACAACCGTCCGATCTTCCGCGACACCGTGATCAGCGCCACCTCCGGCGCCGTGCTGAAACAGTGGAACGCGCTGCAGACCGTGGTCGGCGTCGGCCACAGCCAGTACAACGGCGACGTGCCGATCCAGACCACACTGTCCGGCTCGACCTACAAGATGCTGGACGCCACCCGCGGCACCGGCGGCCAATTCGGCGGCATGGCGATCACCAACGCCAACCACTCGTCGGCCAACAATCCTAGCCCTGGCAGCATCTACACCAACACCACCAACACCTGGGGCGACGGCCAGCAATACAACGGCGGCAGCACCACCAACGCCAACGGCCAGACCGCCGCGGTGAACGCGCTGTGGGGCCTGATGAATACCTACGACACGTTGAAAAACGTGATGGGCTGGTCCTCGCTGGACGGCAACAACACCGCGACCTACATCGCCGTCCACGTCGACAACAACTACGACAACGCCTTCTTCGACCCAAGCTGCAAGTGCATGTACATCGGCGACGGCAGCAGCTTCTACAGCCTGGGCTCGATCGACGTGATCGGCCACGAAATGGGCCACGGCGTGACCGACGCCACGTCCAACCTGACCTACTCCGGCGAGTCGGGCGGCCTGAATGAGTCGAACTCCGACATCACCGGCGAAATGGTGGAAGCCTATGCCCGCGCTGGCGGTACTGGCACCAGCGTCCCATCCGGCAACGACTGGATGATGGGCAAGGAAATCGCCCGCAACGGCCAGCCGCTGCGCTGGATGTGGAAGCCTTCCAAGGACGGCGGCTCGGCCGACGCCTGGAGCAGCTCGATCGGCAACCTGGACGTGCACTATTCCTCGGGCGCCAACAACCGCATGTTCTACTTCCTGTCGCAGGGTTCGAACTCCTCGTCCTCGAGCGAAATGTACAGTAAGTACCTGACCAAGCAGCCGCTGGCGATGACCGGTATCGGCAACGACAAGGCCTTCCGCATCTGGTTCAAGGCCAACACCACCAAGTTCACCGCCTC
>NZ_AUDI01000037.1 GCF_000425385.1 Pseudoduganella violaceinigra DSM 15887
GAGGCGGTGAACTTGGTGGTGTTGGCCTTGAACCAGATGCGGAAGGCCTTGTCGTTGCCGATACCGGTCATCGCCAGCGGCTGCTTGGTCAGGTACTTACTGTACATTTCGCTCGAGGACGAGGAGTTCGAACCCTGCGACAGGAAGTAGAACATGCGGTTGTTGGCGCCCGAGGAATAGTGCACGTCCAGGTTGCCGATCGAGCTGCTCCAGGCGTCGGCCGAGCCGCCGTCCTTGGAAGGCTTCCACATCCAGCGCAGCGGCTGGCCGTTGCGGGCGATTTCCTTGCCCATCATCCAGTCGTTGCCGGATGGGACGCTGGTGCCAGTACCGCCAGCGCGGGCATAGGCTTCCACCATTTCGCCGGTGATGTCGGAGTTCGACTCATTCAGGCCGCCCGACTCGCCGGAGTAGGTCAGGTTGGACGTGGCGTCGGTCACGCCGTGGCCCATTTCGTGGCCGATCACGTCGATCGAGCCCAGGCTGTAGAAGCTGCTGCCGTCGCCGATGTACATGCACTTGCAGCTTGGGTCGAAGAAGGCGTTGTCGTAGTTGTTGTCGACGTGGACGGCGATGTAGGTCGCGGTGTTGTTGCCGTCCAGCGAGGACCAGCCCATCACGTTTTTCAACGTGTCGTAGGTATTCATCAGGCCCCACAGCGCGTTCACCGCGGCGGTCTGGCCGTTGGCGTTGGTGGTGCTGCCGCCGTTGTATTGCTGGCCGTCGCCCCAGGTGTTGGTGGTGTTGGTGTAGATGCTGCCAGGGCTAGGATTGTTGGCCGACGAGTGGTTGGCGTTGGTGATCGCCATGCCGCCGAATTGGCCGCCGGTGCCGCGGGTGGCGTCCAGCATCTTGTAGGTCGAGCCGGACAGTGTGGTCTGGATCGGCACGTCGCCGTTGTACTGGCTGTGGCCGACGCCGACCACGGTCTGCAGCGCGTTCCACTGTTTCAGCACGGCGCCGGAGGTGGCGCTGATCACGGTGTCGCGGAAGATCGGACGGTTGTTCTTGCTCATACGGGTCTTGACCAGGTAGGCCAGCTCGTAGTGGTCGACCACGTCCTTCACATCCATCGCATTCAGCGCGTTTTCGGCCTTGTTGGCGGCGGCTTCGGTACGCACGGTCTTCATGACCGGCCAGATCAGCAGCTCCGCTTCCGGCTTGATGCGGTGTTCGCTGGCCGGGGTGCGGGAGACGGCGATGCGGATCGCTTCGTCGGCGTTGAAGCTTGGGGTGGTGTCAGGCGCGCCTTTGCCGGCGGCTTTGGCGGCGCGCGAAGCGTCCAGGCCATTGCGGCGGTCGGAGGCGGATTCACTGACGATGTCGCCGTTTTCGTCGGTCACGATGACCGAGTCGGAACCGAAGACACGCAAGCCCTGGAAGGTGTGATCGGCGCGCGTGATGCGCTGGCCTTGCACACCGGGATGCTGTTCACGCAGTTTGTAGCCATGCTCGCTGTCGAGACCGGCGGCCGCGCGGCGTGCATCCAGGCGTGAGACGAGATTGGTTTTGGCTTCCAGACTCATCGGCTGGGCCGGCGCGGCCATCAGGGAATCGGGCATGACGCCGGCAAATGCAGGGGCGAACGAGGCGGCAACGGCTGCGGCCAACAGGCTTTTGCGAAGTTTCATCGACACTCCTTCTTGGAACTTGGGTTGGTGGGGAGTCGAAGTTATGCCTGTTTTTTGGGCGAGTCAAAAAACTTGTGAAATGAGTCAGTTTTACAGTTTTTGTATAGTTTTAGACAATTGATTACATGCTTGTAGTCACGTTGGCAGGCGCATCCTGCCCACAAAAAAGCCGGTAATACGGCTATCGCATCGCAAGGATGGCGACAGCCGCATACCGGCTTGAATGACGACTAGCTTGCTTACTGAACTTGCAGGCTGACCTTATCGATCACGAAGGAAGTCTGCAGCGACGAGTCTTCCGTCATGTTGAAGTGCAGGCGCACGGTCTGGCCCTTGTACGGCAGCAGATTGAAGCTGCGCACCTGGTAGCCGCTGGCGGCGTTGGCATTGCTGTAGGTCGCCAGGGTGCCCAGGGTGGTGCCGGCGGAGTTCTTCACGGTCACGACCAGCTTGTCGTAGGCGGTGCTACCCGATTCCGCGGTGTCGATATGCAGCGCGAAGGAGAAGTTCGCCGACGTTGCAGTGGATGGGATGGTCACGGTCTGGTACAGGCTTTCGGTGGCGGTGGCGCCATTGCCGCCCAGCCATGCGAAGCGGGTGCCTTCGTATGCGCTCTGGCCGCTGTAGTTGCCGATCACGCCGGTGCTGCCGGCCCATGGCGACGTGCCGGACTCGAAGCCGCCGTTGACCACCAGGTCGGACTGTGGCGGTGTGCCGCCCACGGTCAGGGTGGCGTTGTTCGAGGTGGCGGTCTTGACCGGCGACGAAGCGTCGCTGACCACGGCCTTGAACACGGCGCCGTTGTCGGCGCTCTGCGCAGTGAACGAGTAGGTGGCCGAGGTGGCGCCCGTGATCTGGGTGCCGTTGCGGTACCACTGGTAGCTGTAAGGCGAGGTGCCGCCGCTGGCGCCGACGGTGAAGCTGGCGGTGCCGCCGGCATTCACGGTGACGTTGTTAGGCTGGGTCGAGATCGACACGCCGGTCGGCACGCCTTCGTCGACGTCGGTGCCGACGTTGATGGCCGCGTAAGCGCGCTTGACTGCGATCGATTCCTTGCTGCCCACGCCGTACAGTTCTTCCGCTGCCTGCACCACCTTGTTGCGCGCGTCGGCGTAGTTGGTCGAGGCGGTGAACTTGGTGGTGTTGGCCTTGAACCAGATGCGGAAGGCCTTGTCGTTGCCGATACCGGTCATCGCCAGCGGCTGCTTGGT
>NZ_AUDI01000038.1 GCF_000425385.1 Pseudoduganella violaceinigra DSM 15887
ATCGGCATAGATGTCGCGGCTGGTATTGGCCGGATCAATGACGTCTTCGAAATGCAGGGTGTCGTACTCACTCGCAGTGCTGACCTTGATTTTGCGCGCTAGCTTATAACGCTTGTCGGCGCTGGCCGAGAGCTTATAGCCGTAGTAGGCCTTTTCGTGCTTGATAGTCCAGCGTGCATCGGTATCCTTCTGGCGGCGTTTGGTTGGCTTCCAGTTAGACGGCATGGCCTGCGCGCGCCCGCTTTGGGTTTAAAAAAGCGCCCTCCAGCCCCCCCAATTCCAACTGAACACTGAACGGGACAAGGAGATGTGGACGAACCCGTCCAGGGCTTGCTTTGCCCTGGCGGTTCAGGATGCTCATTCATCGTCATTGAGCAGAATATGGAAGAAACTGCGACATACACTAGATCAAATTGAAGGTGCCGCTTTCGGAACGTGGCGATTCCTCGCGAAAAATCGCCCTGTCAACATGCCCCCAAACCTTTCTGGAAGTCTGGACGGGGCAGCAAATCCCTATTCTTTCTGGACTTCTGCATGAGGCGCAACACAATCAGGACAAAACAATTCCAACACTTCTCTATCGAATCTCGAAAGATCTGGATCAAGTCGTTCCAAGCAAGCCTCAAATGCATGTACACCGGCCTCTTCAATAAATTGATACTCCGCTTCATAAATCGGAATTAGCCAGTAGAAATTGATGTCCCTCAATTCTGAAAACACGTCATCCGCGAAGTAGCATGGAGGTGAAGTATAGATCCCGACAAAATCGTAGTCCCGAAGCAAGCGTCCTTTGACCTTGAAATAGTCGCCAACGACGATGCTCTCCCTATTTTTCTCAAAATGGAGCTGAAGATAAGTCGCCATAAATGCGTTTAAATCTTCATCTTTTGTTATTGTCGAAGGGTCGTAAATTATGACAAATTCGCATGCCACGTCGGGAAATCTTTCGCTTACCCCATTTGTAATTATGGATCTCACCCCTTTATACGGGCGATCTTCAAACTCCATAATATCCACGTCCCACTCAGGAGCCAGCTGAAATCGCTCAACCCTTTCAGGGCGCTTAGCTAATCCAGCACTTAGGCCCAAGGAAACTCTACTTTTTTCCAACATTCTTTACTCATCCGTTTTTTGGTTACGAGCATGTCCAATGCGCGCGCCACCAGAAGCATTGTACGGCACACACTCAACTTCGACACGTTGCTGATATTTCTCAGACACTTGTTTCCGCGTAAAGTCTTCGCCTTTAGGGAACCTCGATTAACCGACAATTCGGACTTGGGGGACGTGCAAAAGGTGGCGTAAGTGGGGAAATCCCCCATGCTCGCTCCCCAGCTCAGTGCTATTTCTCGTCCGTCACCACCATTTTCAGTGATGTGGGCGGACTTCGGGGCAGCCCCGTACAACTTGGTGCGGATCCGCTGTCCACAACCAGCGCAGTGACCGGAATTCGCTCTAAATCAGCCTGAAACCCCTGATATAGCCCCGAAAAACCCTGCTTGCGATGGAAAAACCAACTAACACCGTCATCCGGTAACGGCGTCGGCAGGTATCACCAGTATTTCAACAGCCTGCTACATCAATTGATACCGCGCCCTTGCTTCATCAAGAATATTCATAAGTACATCTTCGTCAATGCGATACTTCTCAGAATCTCTAACGCCAGCCCAATCCTCGTCAAACAAAATCTCCATAATAAAGAGCTCAAGTCCGAGGATTTTAAATCCCTGAACCAATTCTCTGATTTCTCTATCTTTATCAAGGTGATCGTTTAAGAACAATTCGGCTTTATAAAAGATACCTACCCTCCCTTTCTGCAAACACGTCAATGCAGAACTCAGGGAAAGCCCAGTAACTTGCCGAACAAACTTCACTGCGCCCATAACGTTTGTTGGCTGTGCGACCGACATAGATATTTTTGCCATTAGAAAATTGCTCCTTACCCGTCCAGGGCTTGCTTCGCCCTGGTGGTTCAAGATGCTCATTCATTGAGCAGATATGGAAGAAACTGCGACATGCGCTAACTCAGATTTGGGCTGACGCTTTCGGAACGAAGCGATTTTCCGCGAAAAATCGCCCCGACAACATCCACCCTATCCTTTCTGGACGTCTGGACGGG
>NZ_AUDI01000039.1 GCF_000425385.1 Pseudoduganella violaceinigra DSM 15887
CGTGATGTTGTTGTTGGCGTCGTAGGCGGTGCCGATGTCGGTGAAGCCGTCGGCGCTGGCCGAGTAGTGCTTGCTCGTCTCGCGGTTGAGGGCGTCGAAGGTGCGCGTGATGACCGTGCCGTTGCCGTCGGTGTGGCTAGTCATATTGCCGGCGGCGTCGAAGCCGAAGCTTTCGCTGGCGCCGTCCGGGTAACGCACGCCGGTGCGGCGGTTCAGCACATCGTAGTCGAAGCGCGTTTCGTTCTTCAGCGCGTCGATGTAGGAAACGTGGTTGTCGGCCTTGCCGTAACCGTAAGTGTGGGTGGCGACGGCGTCGCTGACCGTTTTCAGGCGGCCCGCGCTGTCATAGGTCGACACTGTGGCGTTGCCCAGCGGGTTGACCACGCGCGTGCGGTTGCCCACGCCGCCGTATTCCCGCTTGAGCAGCAGCTGGCCGTCGCGCGCGGTGGTCAGCAGGCGATTCAGGTTGTCGTGGCCGTGGGTGGTGGCGATGCCGCGCTTGTCGATTCCTTTGGTCTTATTGCCGTTCTCGTCGTACGCAGCGCTATACTTCCGCGATTTGCCGTCTTCGATGAAGTGTTTTCTTTGGCTATTGCGCTTACTCGTCCTGAAATTCGCACGCCTTATTTGGACGAAGCCAAAATTCCTGCGTTTTCGGCGCGGCCAAATCGCAGCAACGCACACACACCACCGCCGTAAGCCAGCCTGGGTCATCAACGAAGTGATCCGCCTCAAGGCATTGACCGACTTAAGCTGCCAGAAGTTGGCTGACACTTTTAATCGGATGCATGGGCAGCGACGTGGCGTTAGCGTCAGCAAAAGCTGGGTTGCTGTCACCGTCAAACGCCACAACTATAGGATCATGGACATGCGGAGGAAATGGAAGCGGCGCCAGCCAGTTCCACTCGGCCCCAATAAGATCTGGGGTGTGGACCTGACAGGCAAAGTTGATACGGACGGCTGCTCGCATGCCATCCTCGGCGCGATCGACCATGGCACTCGACTGGCTCTTTGCTTGGAAGCGCTGCCGGACAAGCGATCGGTCACGATCCTGGGCTGCCTGCTGCGCGCCTTCGGCAAATACGGCCTTCCACGCGTGATTAGGACGGATAACGAATCGGTCTTTCGCTCGCTGCTGTTTCGTACGAGCTTGCGGCTGCTTGGCATCCAACAGCAATTCAGCCAACCGGGCATGCCTTGGCAGAACGGTCGCATCGAAAGACTGTTCGGAACATTGAAGGAGAAGCTGGACCGGTTGGCCGTTGAGGATTTCATCGGCTTGCGGCAAGCGATGCGGGAGTTCGGCTTTTGGTACAACGCGATCCGTCCCCACCAGCACCTGGACGGACGAACACCGGATGAAGCTTGGCGCGGAGTCGATCCGTTTCGACAGGCGCCAAAAGCCGCCTATCTTTTCGATGCGTGGGACGGTCTACTAAAGGGGATCTGGCTGCGCCATTAGTTCGGTGTCAGCCGAGTAGAAGGAGATGTGGACGACCCCGTCCAGGGCTTGCTTCGCTCTTGCGGCTCAAGATGCTCATTCATTGAGCAGATATGGAAGAAACTGCGACATACCCGAACTCAAATTCGGGCTGCCGCCTTCGGAACGGGGCGATTCCTCGCGAAAAATCGCCCAACCAACATGCACCCAAACCTTTCTGGACGTCTGGACGGGGCAAAGCGATTTTCCGCGAAAAATCGCCCCGACAACATCCACCCTATCCTTTCTGGACGTCTGGACGGGGCAATCTGAATCCACCAAAAGTGCTCGTTCCCTACCAAGGCTGGAACGGGCTGTTGAAGGGATTTGTGCCGCTGCATTAGCTGGCCGCTTTGCAGTAGTGCGATGAACTTGGCGAACGGTAGATGTTCAGGACCGCGCTCGCTTGCCGATTCAGGTTTGCGGAAAAATTAGGCATATCGTGTTGAGCGATCAGACAATTTGCTGAAAAAATTGGCTCGATGGTTCGCCGGCCAACCCATCGGAAGCTGCTTTTGGTTAAAAAAAGCGGCCTCCAGCACCCCACCCCAATTCCAACTGAACACTGAACGGGGCAGGGCAACCGCAGCTACTTTGCCCACTTGAGTCCAATTACTGAGCAAGTCCCGCACAAGTAAAAATTGATACTATCGTAATCCCCGATGATCAATG
>NZ_AUDI01000040.1 GCF_000425385.1 Pseudoduganella violaceinigra DSM 15887
AGCGACATAAAAGAAATCCAGCAGGATGCGCCGCAAAAACAAGGAAAACGCTCTGCAATTAGGCCCGATTTCCCACATTGCGACACAAAGATGAGTGGCGCCGCAAATACAGCTGCATGATCAATGCGAATTCAGCAGTATTTCAGCAGCCTGCTAAGGCTGTTGCGGATTCACCAGCTCGTCCAGACGCTGGCGAAACACGTCGTTGCTCGGTGGTCCGACTGGCTTTGGTCATATTCACCCCTCAAGAATTTGCAAGGAATTACCACCATTTCAACAAAACCTTGCAATTCTCAGCAGTGTTTTTGCCCGTTTCGCCTTTAGAATCGGGCCGTACGTATTTGCTCAGGGCCGACTAATTGGCATCAATTTTAGGCAGCCGTTCCGAATTTCGATTCGAAAATGCGCTTTAGACCGCGAAAAGGACTTCCCTGTCACCCCGGGGCCGAAGTCCGGACTGCATCGGGGAATAGAGTCTAGGAGAGCGACTTGATCACGCAAAACGAAGATGATAACGCTGAAATTATCCGACGTTTCTAAAGATTCAATTCGAGGATCCGCGATTTTGATGCCAAGCAAAGCTTCTACATCCTTTTTAGAGGTATACGGCTCAAAAAAGGCAACCTTATCCCAATTGAAATTGGCAATTTCATCCATGGCTACTAATGCACTCGAATCTTTTGATGCCTTCAAAAGTTCAGTGGAAATGCCATGCTGAAATAAGTACCAATAACGATTTGAGAAATAGATGGCAGCGAATGAAGCTGCGACCAAAAGAAGGGAAGTCGCCATTTTTTTCATTCAAGATGGCCCTTATTCAAGTTTAAAGTCTTTTGGGAGCTTTGACTGTCCTGTGGTGTCCCAAAGCATTCCCGAGTTAAGCGCATCCATGCAACTTTGTTGACACGGTTTTTTATTAAATAGGCCGCACTGGCGTCCAGTTGCATTATTATGTAGATCCATACCTTCCTCTTCTTTTGGTTGCCCGTGGCGATTCCCGTTAGCCTCATGTTCGTCACCAATCATTTGCGCTTCATTGGGGCCTAATACTGCGGACTTGGTCATCAGGCATGACCACAAGCAATGTTTAAATGCATCCGCAGGACCATTGTGGAACCCTGGCAGTCCGGAGCCTCTAGCGGTCTCGTTCGCTACCTGACTAAGATCGTGGCCGACTATAACGCCAGGAAGGCCTACGCGAATCAAGTCAACTATCTGTTCTTTAAAGTCAAGACCACGTCGATCTGTTAGCGAAAGCGGGTTCCCTTTGACATAGCCATAGGTATTGATCCCGCCGCGAAGCCCAATCGGATCGCTCTCGATGTACCTCCCCAGCGCCGGATCATAATCCCGGAAGTAGTTGTAATGCAAAATGCTTTCGCGTTCAAATTGTTGCCCCGGGAAACGTTGATTGAAAGTGAACGCTGGCTGTCCGGCTGGCTGCTCGTTTGGCGCATCCTTACCAAATGGATCACTATCCCATTGCCAAACCAGATCTCCAGCGGCGTTCGTGATGGCACGCGGCGTATCGAGTTGGTCTGTGTCGATAAAGTAGGCTTTGGCAGCACCTGGTGCTGTGCCCACGATCACAGTCAACGGCACTGATCGCAGGATCGGGTTGTTGGGATCGGTCGTGGTGATCTTTGCCGTTACCTGATAGGTGCCGACCGCCAAGTTGTCGAGCTTCAGCGTATATGGGGCTTGCAGAGCGACGCCTAACGAAGCGGTTCCGTTGAAGTATTCCACTTGCGTGGCCATGACTGGGCTACTGTCCGACGTCGCGGCGACTGCAAGCATGACACTTGCAGGGGCTATCGGATTGTTTGGCGTAGCGGTGACGCTGACGGTTGGCGCTGCGGCGTAAGCGTCCAGTCCTACCACTCTAGGCATCCGGATTAGGATTGCGTAGAGTTCGGAAATGGCAGCAACGAATCGATCTGGCTGTTAGGGCACGT
>NZ_AUDI01000041.1 GCF_000425385.1 Pseudoduganella violaceinigra DSM 15887
TTCATCACGCAGGACCCGTATGAGGGCGACTGGCGCACGCCGCTGTCGCTGCACCATTACCTGTATGCGTACGCCAACCCAACGGTGTATGTGGACTTGTTCGGCTATCAAGCAGTAGATCCGGCCGTAAAGGAAGCAATGTCACCGGCGGAGCGTAACGCGTATGGATTGGCACCGCGCAGCATAGCTGGTGCGCCAGCTGGATTCATGCCTGCCGAAATCTGTATACCAGGGACGGGGGTATGTGGTGTCGTGTTTGTCCCTACACCATCGATGCCATCGGCTCCGTTCGCCGAGCTTGGCGACTGGCTCGCTGACAAATTCGGAAAGAGTTCGAAAGCTGAGTCAGTACCTGCAACTGTAAAGCAGCCGTCGATCAAGACAGAGAATGACTATCAAGCAGAGTTGGGCAGAAGGTATTTTGCCAAGAAGATTGAAGAAGACATTGCGGCGGAAAGGGCAAAGCGTGCTTTGGCCCCTCGGATTGTTAATGAGGGCGGAGACGGTAGGCTCGAGACGTCGCCAGTCATCACTGGCACGCCTATCAAATCACCAAAGTGGGGAGTAGGTGTACGCTGGAATCCGGGGAATGAACGTAATCCCACCCTTGTGCACGACAGGCCAATCGAAGAGAAAGATAAGGAGGCTGGATTCCACGTAAATCCGGGTGATCGTCCCGACACTAAAGTCGTCAACGGAACTCCGATTGAGTTGCACCCGGGATTGAACGTAATAGCCAAAGAGCGCCCCGCCGCATTCAAGCGATGGAAACCTGGCGATGCGATTGACAAGCCCTTGCGGGATGGAGCCGAACCTGACTGGGACACCGTTCGGTCTCGATATTGGAAGAACCGCTATAAAGAGGTGACTGACAAAGAAACCTTAGAGTTCTCTGAAATCAATATGAAACGCATGCGGCAAGGGAATGCTCCTCAGGACTATAATATTTACACCGGAAAGTGGGAAAGCCGTGAGTTGCACCACGTCGATCCGCAGCGAAATAATGGATCGAACGGCCCACGCAATCTGAGGGAAGTTACACCTGATCAGCATAGAAAAATTGATCCATATCGAAGATGAAAAAAGAGCATTATGAAAAATTAACAGTGGTTCTCGCACGCGAAGCTCCAGCTTCTCGAAAAGAGTTCCATACTTGGTTAAAGCGCCGGGGATACAAGAGCGAAGATGACTTTTACTACTTAAAGCGTAAGGGGCGGATTCCTCCGTGGCAGACCGACGCTATCGTAACTGTGGATATTCGGCTCAATTCCAGCGCGATTTACGAAACTGAAGAGGATGTTGAGGAGGGATCTTCTACAGCTTGGAACTCGCTTAAACTGGATTATCTGATGGCCTCGTTGCCACGAGAATGTATTGAGCTGTTTCTTGAGGAGGTGGAGCAGATTTCGAACTGTTTTGGTTTAGAAGTAAAGTTTGAGTTGGCTGAAGTTGATGTTCCTTCGCTGCGAGCCAGCCTCAACGTTATTGCTGACAGTTTGGATCGCGATTTTGGCGGAGCGGGATCAGAGGAGCTCGCAATCCTCATTGCTCAGGAGTATGCAAGATAATTGCTGCTGCTGCCCCGTCCAGACGTCCAGAAAGGTTTGGGCGCATGTTGGCGGGGTGATTTTTCGCGGGAAATCACCTCATTCCGAAAGCGGCAGCCCGAATTTTAGTTCGGGCATGTCGCAGTTTCTTCCATATCTGCTCAATGAATGAGCATCTTGAACCACCAGGGCGAAGCAAGCCCTGGACGGTTCGTCCGCATCTCCTTCTACTCGGCCGACTCCCGACTAATGGCGCAGCCAGATTCCCTTTAGCAGTCCGTCCCAGGCATCGAAAAGATAGGCGGCTTTTGGTTGCTGTCGAAACGGATCGA
>NZ_AUDI01000042.1 GCF_000425385.1 Pseudoduganella violaceinigra DSM 15887
GCTGACGACATCGTTGGTTCCCGTGATCGTGATCACAACATCCTGAGTGGTGAACGAACCATGCTGGTCATCCACCTTGACGGTGTAGGTTTCGGTGACGCTTTCACCTGCAGCCAGGTGATTGGCGGCGCCATTATCAACGTTGTAAGTCCAGCCAACCTGGCCATTCTCGGTGGATGGGCTTTCCGATACTGGTGCCAGTGCAAACACACCCAAGGCCCCCGAATGCGGTACGAACGATGCAGCGTGAATGTCGATCAAGTCGACGTCGTTGAAGCTGATCGTGCCGTTTTCTTGCTGCGGAGCGACGTCTTCGACTACCGATCCGGATTGAGCGCCACTGGTGATGCTGACGACATCATTGGTGCCGGTAATCGTGATTGTAACGTCCTGGCTGGTAAATGAACCATGCTGATCGTCCACCTTGACGGTGTAGATTTCGGTAACGCTTTCACCAGCAGCCAGGTGATTGGCGGCACCATTATCAACGGTGTAGGTCCAGCCAACCTGACCACCCTCAGTGGCTGCGCTTTCCGCAACTGGCGCCAGGGCAAACACACCCAGGGCACCGGCATGCGGTACGAACGATGCAGCGTGAACGTCGATCAAGTCGGCGTCATTGAAGCTAATCATGCCACTGGCCTGCTGGGGAGCGGCATCTTCAGTCACCGATCCAGCCTGAGGGCCGCTGGTGATGCTGACGACATCGTTGGTGCCCGTGATCGTGATCACAACATCCTGAGTGGTGAACGAACCATGCTGGTCATCCACCTTGACGGTGTAGGTTTCGGTGACGCTTTCACCGGCGGCCAGGTGATTGGCCGCTCCATTATCAACGGTGTAGGTCCAGCCAACCTGGCCATTCTCCGTCGAAGCGCTTTCGGCCACTGCCGCCAGGGCGAACACACCCAAGGCACCTGCATGTGGCTCGAACGACGCCATATGGACGTCAATCAAGTCGGCATCGTTGAAGCTGATCATCCCGTTTGCTTGCTGCGGAGCGGCGTCTTCGACTACCGATCCGGATTGAGCGCCACCGGTGATGCTGACCACATCGTTGGTACCGGTGATCGTGATCACAACGTCCTGGGTGGTGAACGAACCATGCTGATCATCCACCTTGACGGTGTACGTTTCGGTAACGCTTTCACCAGAAGCCAGGTGATTGGCGGCGCCATTATCAATAGTGTAAGTCCAGCCAACCTGGCCATTCTCGGTGGAAGCGCTTTCGGACACTGGCGCCAGGGTGAACACGCCCAGAGCACCGGCATGCGCTACGAACGATGCAGCATGAACGTCGATCAAGTCGACATCATTGAAGCTGATCGTGCCGCTGGCTTGCTGGGGAGCGGCATCTTCAACTACCGATCCAGACTGGGCGCCACTGGTGATACTGACGACATCATTCGTGCCGGTGATCGTGATCACAACGTCCTGAGTGGTGAACGAACCATGCTGGTCATCCACCTTGACGGTGTAGGTTTCAGTAACACTTTCACCAGCAGCCAGATGATTAGCGGCG
>NZ_AUDI01000043.1 GCF_000425385.1 Pseudoduganella violaceinigra DSM 15887
GATCAATGCTCAAGAACCGCCCCGCCACAGGATCATAGTAGCGCTGCTGCATCTGCACCAGCCCTGTGTTGGTGTCATTCACGTGGCCGGTGAACCCAATGCCATCAGGGTTCGCGCCCGCTGCCGTCATGCCATAGGGCTCATAACGCGTCCGATTGACAATGGTGCCAGCCGTGTTGGTGCGCGCCACCGGGCTGCCCAGCGCATCGGTGTGGTCGTATTGCACCGTGCCGTTAGCCACTTCCGCCAACACGTGCCGGTTCAGGTAGATGTACTTGGTTGTCACCGCCGGATTCGGCCCGCCAGTCTGCACCGCATAAAGCAACTGGCCCGCTTGGTCGTAGACCTGGATACGGTTGGCGCCATTGGCTTCCACCACCTTCACGCGGCGGCCATGGCCATCGTAACTATAAGTCGCCTTACCTGTGGCGCTGCTCATGCGGTTACCCAGGTCGAACACATAGGCCTGCGCGCCGCGCTGGGTGACGTTGCCGCGCGCGTCGTAGCCGTAGCTCAGGTTATAGGCGCCGACCGTGCTGCTGATGCCGATCAGGCGGTTGGTGGTGCTTTCGAAACTGTGCGTCGTGCTGCGCGCCGTGGCGCCGCCCAACGTGCTGCTGGTCAGATTGTCCAGCGCGTCATAACCGTAGCTTGCCACACCCCACAGGTTCGGCGCGGTGACGGTGGCCAGGCGATCCACTTCTTCGTACGTCATGCCGCGTGTGGCGATGCCGTCCTGCTGGTCGGTGATGCCGTCCACGTTGCCGTTGGCGTCGTAGCTGTACCCGTCGCTCAACACGCCGTTGTCACGCGCCTGTTCCGGCAGGCCGCGGGCGTTCTGCTTCAGGCTGTGCACGATGCCGTTACCATAGGTGAAGGCGGCGACCGCGCCATTGGGGTGGGTGCTGATATTGCTGGCGTAGCTGCCTACCTGTCTTGGTTCGTTCAACGCGTTGGGCGCGTACTGGATGATGGTATTGTCCGGGTACGTGAGCGAGGCTACCGTGGTGTCGCTGTTGTAGCCGCGTGTCAGGAGGTAGGTCGCCCCGCCGTAGGCCAGCTTTTCCGTGGTCGGCAGGCGGCGCTTGTTGTAGCCGTAGCTCCAGTCTGCGCCGTTGGAGGAGATGGTCTCCAGCAGGCTGTCCTTGGTATAGGTGCGACTGATGCCAGGGCTGCCGTCGCCAAAGGTCGTGGTCTTCAGGCGGTTCAAGCGATCGTAGGTGAAGCTGATCGTGCTCGCTGCTGGCGGGATGGCGCTGCAGTCGGCGTCCGCAGGCATGCCCGGCGTGCGGGTCAGCACGTTGTTGGCGTTGTCGTAGGTCTGGAGGGTGGCCCCGGTCTCCGGCTCGACGGTCTTGCACAGGCGTTCGTACCAGTCGTAGGCATAGCTGCGCGTGGCGCTCTTGCCGTTGCCGCTGCGCGTGATGGACTTGGTCT
>NZ_AUDI01000044.1 GCF_000425385.1 Pseudoduganella violaceinigra DSM 15887
ACTGGCAAAGCCATTGACCATGCACTCAAGCGCTGGCCAGCATTGGTGCGCTACGCCGACTCGGGCACGCTCCCCATCGACAACAACGCGGTCGAGAATGCGATCCGCCCGATTGCCATCGGTAAGAAAAACTGGCTTTTCGCCGGTTCGGAGCGCGCCGGCCGACGCGCTGCCGCCATCCAGACTTTACTGGGGACCGCCAAACTCAATGGCCTCGATCCGCTGCGTTGGCTTGCCAGCGTACTGGAACGTCTCCCGACGTGCCCTAACAGCCAGATCGATTCGTTGCTGCCATTTCCGAACTCTACGCAATCCTAATCCGGATGCCTAGAGTGGTAGGACTGGACGCTTACCAGCAGGCAGCCCAGGATCGTGACCGATCGTTTGTCCGGCAGCGCTTCCAAGCAAAGGGCCAGTCTGCTGCCATGGTCGATCACGCCGAGGATGGCATGCGAGCCGCCGTCCACATCAAGTTTGCCTGTCAGGTCCACACCCCAGATCTTATTTCGGTCAAGCGGACCTGGCTGCCGTCGCTTCCATTTCCTGCGCATGTCCGCAATCCGGTAGTGGTGGCGTTTGACGGTCAAGGCTACCCAGCTTTTGCTGATTGTCATGCCGCGACGGTGTCCATGCATTCTGTTGAACGTGTCTGCCAACTTCTGGCAGCTCAAGTCGGTCAGGGCCTTGAGGCGGATCACTTCGTTGATGACCCATGCTGGCTTACGGCGATGGTGTGTGGGTGTCGCTGCTTCGTGAACACGTCGAAAACGCCGGAATTTGGGCGTCGTCCAAATAAGGCGCGCGACTATTTGGACGAACAAGCGCAAGAGCCAGCACGGAATTCGCATCGGAGACGGCAAAATCGCGAAAGTATAGCGCTGTAGACCTTCAGGTTGGAATACGACGCCAACGGCAACAAGACCAAGGAAGCCGACAAGTGCGGCATCGCCAGCACGCACAATTACGAGAAGCTGAACCGCCTGACCGGCACCACGCGCGATGGCCAGCTGCCGCTCAAGCAGGAATACGACGCCAACGGCAACGTCCTGCTGGCCACCGACGCCAACAACAACACCACGGCCTTCAACTACGACCACCGCAACCTGCGCACGATGGAAAGCCGCCTGCTGGCCGCCATCTGCCGCTTCGAGCTGGACAGCATGGGCGAAGTGGCCAAGGCCACCGACCCGGAAGGCCGCGAAACGGTCAGCTGCCGGCAATATGAGCAGCCACACCGACGGCAACGGCACGGTGATCACGCGCACCTTCGACGCCCTCAACCGCGAGACGACCAAGCACTACTCGGCCAGCGATGACGGCTTCACCGACATCGGCACCGCCTACGACGCCAACAACAACATCACGTTGGCCGAGCAGAAGGGCGCCAGCACGCGCACGACCACGTTCAG
>NZ_AUDI01000045.1 GCF_000425385.1 Pseudoduganella violaceinigra DSM 15887
GTCCGTCCACTTTTCTATACGGCCCCACAATATGCGGTCCAACATGAATTGTGGCCGTGCCATTTGAATTTACGCGGATTACCACATTTTCGCCAAGCGCGCTTTTCGCCTCCGTTACGGAACTTGGATTTCCGCCAACAACATTTCCGTCCGCATCAAAGCAATTAACATTGTGTACCCAAACACGGAACTTGCCAACGAAATAGGTATGGAAGCCGTCAACAGTTAAATTGTAAGTTTCCGGCGACTGCTGCTTATCCATCAGAGACTCAACCGCCAACTCTACGCCTTGGCTGGATTGAACTAACATCCCGGCCTTGAGCTGACCGCTTTCGACCCACCCTGCCCCCACAGCTCCACCAACATACTGATCCTTGTTCAGTACCCAGAACGGATGATTGTCAGTTACCGTCAGCACTTCTGTTTCGCCAGCACTGTTTCGCAGGGTCAGATCGTAGACACCCTTATTTCGCGTGGCGATTAGTGCCGTGACCGGCTTGTATGCAATCTCGCCAGTTACATCACTCTTCGACAGGACGAGATCACCCTCGCGAACGTCCTCAATCGCCTTGAAGCCATCCTTCACTGCGACAAGCGTTCCCGCGATAAAGCAAGAATCACAATTTACTCGTCTTACCTTTGCCTCGGCAGTCCTTGAACTAGCGGCCTTTTCGCCCGCCTTGCTACCCGCGCGTCCATGAGCTTCCACCGTTGTGATTTCCGCTCTTTCCGCAGCAACCGTCGCAGGACTACCTGGGGCCTTGGCTAATTCTGGATTAGCCGATGGCACGCGCGTCTTACCTCCAGCAGGCGGAGAACGCTTGGTCAAAGCCACCTGCGCGACAGCAATGCCCACACCTACACCGTTGCTGCCAAGGTCATAATGCGCTTGGCTGCGAGCAACCGCACTTGAGTCCTTGTCCATCGCCACATTGGCAGCACCGGCGAAGGTGCCGATGCTTTTGCCCAGCTCAGGTAGGCCTAGCGTCAGAATTCCTCCAATTTGTTCCGTCGGTGTCTTGCCTTCGACAATTTCTCTCTTCAGACTCCAGTTTCGTAAGTCGACCTGGAAGACCTTTTCTGGCCTTGGCGAATTCCAATTACGGCTCGGGTGAGAGGCTTTCCATGCTTGAACATCTTTATAGTCGTCATACGGATGAAGGTCGCCGCCGAACAGCAGGTTTGTTACTGAAGTTGCGACGCCATTTAATGTGTCGACTGCGTCATATCCGTTGAGATCAACAAACCGCGCTGGATTAGCGTAGGCATACAAGTAATGGTGCAGCGACAGCGGCGTGCGCCAGTCGCCCTCATACGG
>NZ_AUDI01000046.1 GCF_000425385.1 Pseudoduganella violaceinigra DSM 15887
GTTCACCGGCCACGTGAATGACACCAACACAGGGCTGGTGCAGATGCAGCAGCGCTACTATGATCCTGTGGCGGGGCGGTTCTTGAGCATTGATCCAGTACTGACGGATGTGAATACTGCTGCGAGCTTCAATCGTTACAACTACGCAAACGATAACCCCTATAAATACACTGATCCGGACGGAAGGGCGGTAGATTCAATCACCATCGATTCGAATAAGAACGTTCATATCATTATGGGCATCTCTTACAGAGGAGCCGTCAGTGAAGAACAGGGTCGGTCACTCAATCACGCAATTTTCGAGGCGTACTCTGGTAAGAAGGGTGATTACGCCGTTAATGTGACAATTATTCCTGCTGAACAGGCAAAATACGGCAACATTGTAACTGTCGAAGAAGGGACGGGACGCTCAGTTACCAACGGCTCAAGATTTACAACTCTTAGAACCAGCGACCCAACAGGTGCAACGATGAGCGAAGCCATGGTTCACGAGGCTGGCCATTTAATGGGAATTGGCATTGACAAATATTATTCCAATGGAAAGCCGAAGGCTGGCTGGGAAGGTAACGTAATGGCAAGCCCAAAGGGGGGTGTTGTAGAGGAAAAAAATATAAAAGAGATTATTGATAACAATGGTCCTTTCGTAAACAAAGAAAAAGTTGAGTCGCGTAATGATTAAAAACAAAGCCGCTCTGGGTCGCACTTTGTGCGTTTCCGTACTATATCTTTTGCTAGGTGGATGCAGGGGGGCGGCCCCGGATATAGAAGAAACGCAACGGATTTCGGATTTGATGTCGGAGATGACCAAATCTGTTCAGCGTCAGCAGGTGGCGTTGGACCGCCTCTCTATGGATGGGGATAAGGCGTATGGAAAACTCTTTGCGTTTGTGGACGATCCAAGGCCACTGGCAAGTAAAGAAGTTTTGTTCCTGAATGCTCCTGGAGTCTCGTCCGAGGAATACTTCCATACGCAGAGCAATACTGTAGGCGAGCTGACTGTGCGCTATTTATGTTGGAAAAGCTTAGTTTGCGACCCATGGTTTGACGCACTCGATGAGAAAGATCGAAGGATGCAAATTTCGAAACTTGCGCAGCTGTGTAATGATAAGTATCAGGCTGAAGGGGCGAATTGTGCGCGGCTGAGATAGGATTGAAATCCAATGTCCACCACGCAAACTTTCAGCCAGTCGGGCAGCGCCTACGGCTTGAATGGCACGCATTGGATGCGGGTGACGCAAACCGGCAACCAAACCGAAGAAGTGCACTTCGACGG
>NZ_AUDI01000047.1 GCF_000425385.1 Pseudoduganella violaceinigra DSM 15887
GGGCGGCAAACAAGTTCGGTTTCATCATCGGCAGCGTCGTTAGAAATGGACCATCGACATCATGCCATCACTGCAGAGGTTTTTCGAGGTGCCCTATCGGTGTAACTACCGAGCTCGCACCAAATGAGTCGCTGCGCAATACTAGCGGAGATTTGACAGCCTCTGCGAATTCTGCGCGAAATCAACCTTACGGAAATGGACGAAGTGCGTCGCCTGCGGTAGGTACGAATGCAGCGGGTAGCAGCGGCAAGAATGTTCGGATGCCGCGAGATTATGCGAGCGAGCTTCCCGAGTATGATGGGAAAACCACTCATGGCGTTTTAGTCACCAACGAAGGTAAGGTCATTCAACTTCGCAGTGGCGGCAAGGAAGAGCCTTATACAGGCTATAAAGCAGTTTCCGCGTCTCACGTCGAAGGAAAAGCGGCAATATGGATTAGAGAAAATGGTTCTTCAGGAGGAACCGTTTATCATAACAATACAACTGGAACATGCGGTTATTGCAATTCTCAAGTAAAGGCACTCCTGCCTGAAGGGGTTGAACTAAAAATTGTGCCACCAACAAATGCTGTAGCAAAAAATGCCCAAGCAAGGGCAGTTCCGACAATTAACGTAGGTAATGGTACTCAACCGGGAAGAAAACAAAAATGATGAAAATTGTGGATGGTAATGGTACTGCTTTTAGCGCAATTAGTGATGTTGAAATAGAGGCTGTTTTTGCAAGCCGATACGAAAACAACGCCAATGAATTTTGGATTTCGAATGATGGTGATGAGTTTCCGTATTTAGTAGTACTGGTCAAGGATGATATTTCGTGCCTGCAATATTTTTCGGACGAAGATCATGCAGGCTTTAATTCGAAGGGGAACGAATCTGAGGATGGATATAGCTTGTTCTATATAAATGTTACCGAAGAGCAGGATATTTCGAATGATATGGTTGTGCCAGTTTCAAAAGCCTTAATTGCTTGTAAAGAATTCCTTGCGACTAGAACATTGCCGCAAGCCATCGAGTGGACCGCAGTAGCTGAATAGTCCGGTTGCTGCCCCGTTCAGTTGCCCCGTTGCTGCCCCGTCCAGACGTTGCCCCGTCCAGACGTCCAGAAAGGATAGGGTGGATGTTGTCGGGGCGATTTTTCGCGGAAAATCGCTTCGTTCCGAAAGCGTCAGCCCAAATCT
>NZ_AUDI01000048.1 GCF_000425385.1 Pseudoduganella violaceinigra DSM 15887
AAGCCCAAATTCCGGCGTTTTCGGCGCGTCCATGTCACCTCCGCACCAAAACATCACCGCCGCAAACCCGCTTGGGTCGTTAATGAAGTAATCCGCCTCAAGGCGCTGACTGATTTGAGCTGCCAGAAGTTGGCAGACACGTTCAACCGAATGCATGGACAACCCCGTGGCATGACGGTGAGCAAAAGCTGGGTAGCCTTGACCGTCAAACGCCACCACTACCGGATTGCGGACATGCGGAGGAAATGGAAGCGGCGACAGCCAGGTCCGCTCGGCCGAAATAAGATCTGGGGTGTGGACCTGACAGGTAAAGTTGATGTGGACGGCGGCTCGCATGCCATCCTCGGCGTGATCGACCATGGCAGCAGATTAGCCCTTTGCCTGGAAGCGCTGCCGGACAAGCGATCGGTCACGATCCTGGGCTGCCTGCTGCGCGCCTTCGGAAGATACGGGCTTCCACGCGTGATCAGGACAGATAACGAATCGGTCTTTCGCTCACTGCTGTTTCGTACGAGCTTAAGGCTGCTTGGCATCCAACAGCAATTCAGTCAACCGGGCATGCCGTGGCAGAACGGTCGCATCGAAAGGCTGTTCGGAACGTTGAAGGAAAAACTGGACCGGCTGGCCGTTGAGGATCTCATCGGATTACGGCAAGCGATGCGGGAATTCGGATTCTGGTATAACGCGATCCGTCCGCACCAGCATCTGGACGGACGGACGGACGCCGGCCGAGGCTTGGCGCGGAGTAGATCCGTTTCGACAGCCACCAAAAGCCGCCTATCTTTTCGATGCGTGGGACGGATTGCTAAAGGGGATCTGGCTGCGCCATTAGTCAGGCGTCAGCCAAGTCGAAGGAGATGCGGACGAACCGTCCAGGGCTTGCTTCGCCCTGGTGGTTCAAGATGCTCATTCATTGAGCAGATATGGAAGAAACTGCGACATGCGCTATCTCAGATTTGGGCTGACGCTTTCGGAACGAAGCGATTTTCCGCGAAAAATCGCCCCGACAACATCCACCCTATCCTTTCTGGACGTCTGGACGGG